>NZ_CP102770.1:0-9932500 GCF_038561935.1 Myxococcus stipitatus
TTGAACGCCCTCGCCCAGGCCGCATCTCCCATTCCAAGTGCTGGAATTCTCTGGAACAAGTTGCTGGAGGCCATCCGTCAGGAAGGTCGTCAGTATGCGCTCCAGTGGTTGGATCGGGTGCGTGCCTTGGAGGTGCGCGACAACACCCTCGTCCTGGGTGTCCCGGACCGTTTCTTCCGCGACTGGGTGGATGACCACTACCGGAGCCTGCTCGAAGGACACCTCGCCCGGATGGGCGACGGCCTGTCCTCCGTGGCCTACGAAGTAGTGGAGGGACTGGTCCCCGAAGGCACCTTCCCGCCCACACCCACCGTGAAGGTGAGCGTGGGCCGTCCTTCGCGGCTCAACAGCCGCTTCACCTTCAGCACCTTCGTGGTGGCGGACAGCAACCAGCTCCCCGCGGCGGCGGCCCAGGCCGTCTCCGACAAGCCGGGCCATCACTACAACCCGCTCTACATCTATGGCGGCACGGGGTTGGGGAAGACGCACCTGCTCCAGGCGGTGGGCAACCACATCTGGGAGAAGGACCCCTCGCAGCGGGTGGTGTTCCTGTCGAGCGAGCAGTTCACCAACGAGTACGTGGAGAGCGTTCGCGAGCACCGCATGACGGACTTCCGGCGGAAGTTCCGCGAGGAGTGCGACGTGCTGCTCATCGACGACATCCAGTTCCTGGGCAAGCGCGAGGAGACGCAGAAGGAGTTCTTCTACACCTTCAACACGCTCTATGAGCTGGGCAAGGCCATCATCCTCACCAGCGACACGGTGCCCGCGGAGATTCCGGGCCTGGAGGAGCGGCTGCGCAGCCGCTTCACCATGGGGTTGATGACGGACATCCGCGAGCCCACGTACGAGACGCGGGTGGCCATCCTCCAGAAGAAGGCCGTGGCGGAGAACCTCCACCTGCCGGACTCGGTGGCGCACTTCATCGCCAAGCACATCCAGAAGAACGTGCGCGAGCTCGAGGGCGCGCTGGTGAAGCTGTCCGCGGTGCACAGCCTGACGCGCCAGCCCGTGACGGAGGAGTTCGCCGCGGAGGTGCTGCGAGACATCCTCCCCGCCCAGCACGCGGTGGACGTTGAAGCCATCCAGCGCGAGGTGGCCCGCTTCTACAAGGTCACGGTGGAGTCCCTCAAGGAGGACCGCCGTCACAAGGCCCTGGCCCATGCCCGCCAGGTGGCCATGTACCTGAGCCGCAAGCTGACCAAGAGCTCCTTCCCGGAAATCGCGTCGCGCTTCAGCAAGGACCACTCCACCGTCATCTCCGCCGTCCGCAAGGTGGAGGGACTGCGCGAGTCGGACCCCACCGTGAAGCGCGAGCTGGCGGAGCTGGAGCTGCGGCTCGGCGGCCACTGAAGTCCGCTTGCTGAGTCTTTTGTTACACCCGCAGCCCGGTTGAGACACCGCGTCACGGCGTCGTGACGACCAGGATGGGGCCCTGCGCCCGTATCCCTGGGGTTTTGACCCCTCGTCTGAAGAGCCTGCTGTCCCTCTTCGCCGTGCTGGTGATGGCCAGCCTATGGAGCATCAAGCTCCCGGACGAGCCTCCCGTCCTCCCCGCGCCCCCGCTGGAGCTGCCCCCCACCGAGGTCCCCCCGGCCCCCGTCCTCCAGGGCGTGAAGGGCCGGCACCGCGTGCTGACGCCGGGACTGGAGCACCGCTACCACTTCGACCTGGACACCCGGACGGCCGAGCAGCTCCCTGGCGCGGAAGCCGGCCGGAGCTGGCGGCACTCCGGGTGGGGCGGGACGCTGGAGCTCGCGTACGTGGGACCGGAAGGAGAGCGGCACTTCTTCTCGGGCCGGCTGAGCCTGTCTCGCGTGGAGGTGGATGGACTTCCCGATGAGACCTCGCTGCGGGAGCTGAGCGCCGCGCTCGAGCACCCCGTGTATCTGGCACAGGACCTCAGAGGTCGAGTGCTCACCGTGTACCTCGACGCGAAGTCGGAGCCCCGCGTAAGGCGGCTGGTGAGCCTGCTCTTGTCCACCACCCAGTTCGTCGCGGAGGACGGGCGCGGCTGGAGCACCGAGGAGACGGACACGACGGGGGACTTCGAATCCGAGTACCGCGCCGGTGGCAGCGCGAACACCTACGTGAAGACGCAGCGGCGCTACCTGAGGACGGCGCTGCCGCTGTGGGCGCCCTTGGGGCCTCGGGGACCGGGCCTCACCGTGCCTCGGCTGCGAGGACACCTGGACTTCGCGCTCGACGAGGACGGGCTGGTGCGCGACGTCACCGGCTCGGAGGTGGTGGAGACGGGCGGCGGCGCGCTGGGCCTGCCCTTGATGCGCACGGAGACGCGCGTGGCGCTGACGCGGTGGGACGCGCGCCAGGGGCCACCGCTCTCGATGCAGGCGTTCCGCGAGACACGCGCCTCGCTGAGCGCCGGGCCCCTGTCCGCGCCCGAGAGCCCCGCCACGCCCGAGCGGGACAGGACCCTCGTGGGAGGCGCGACGCTGGAGACCCTGCTCCGGGCCCTGGAGGACACGACGCTCGAGCCCGAGAGCGCCCGGCTCCTCCTCCGCGAACAGCTGTCGGCCCTGCTGCGCCTGGCGCCCTCGAGCGCGAAGGACGTGGCGCGGTGGTTCCACTCGAGGCCGCTCAACGAGACGGTGGCCCGCGAGGTCCTCGACGCGCTGGGGGACGCGGGGACCGCCGAGGCTCAGCGCGAGCTGGCGTCGCTCGTCCTCCCCTCACGGCGCGACACGAACCTGACGACCCGCCTGCGCGCCCTCGCGGCGGTGGAGAGGGTGGGGCGCCCCACCTCGGAGCTGGCCCAGGCGCTGACACGCGTCCTGACGTCCACTCGAAAGCCGGAGCTGGAGCACGCGGCGATGCTGGCGCTGGGCACGGTGACCCGACACCTGGAGCGCTTCGAGCCAGGGCACGCGCTCGACCAGGTCGAGGGCCTGTTGAAGCACTGCGAAGCCAGGCCCCTGGCCGCCGAGCCGTGTCTGCGCGCGCTGGCGCGGGTGGGCTCTCCTCGAGGCTTCACCTATGCGAGCCAGGCGCTCTCCCATCGCTCCGCGCACGTCCGCGCCGCGGCCACGGAGGCCCTGGGGGCCATCACCAGCGCGGACGTGGACGTGCTCCTGGACTCGGTGCTGCTGGAGGACACGGAGGCGCTCGTCCGGGAGAAGGCCGCGGAGGTGATGTCGCGACGCGCGGCCGGGCCCCACCTGCGCGCGGCGACCCAGGCGCTGCGCACGGAGCCCGTGGCCCAGGTCCGCGCCCAGGTGGTGCGGCTGCTGGGCCCGCTGCCCGCCCTGGAGCCACGCGTCTCGGAGCTGCTGCGCGAGGTGGCCGCGCGGGATGACTCGGAGGACGTGCGCCGCCTGGCGTCGTCCTTCCTCACCCGGTAGCGGCCCTTCCGCTCACGCCTCCGGAATCCACAGCGCGCGCAGGTCCGCGGGGAGCTGGCCCATCACATCGTCAATCTCTCCCTCGGAGATGTGCTCGCGCAGCGTGGCGAACACCGCGCGGCTGAGGCGCTCCGCTTCGTTGGGCGGGGTGTCCAGGTCATCACCGACCATCTGAAGGAACTCCAGCAGCTTGAACTTGCGCGGGGGCAGGCCCTCATGGCGCGGACAGCGCTTCAACAAGTCCCGCACCTTGGCCGGCAGCTGCGCTTCCAGGTGCTTCACCTCCGTCCCCATGAGCCGCTGTTCGAGCGTGCAGAGCACCGACTCCGCCGCCCGCTGCGCGAGGGCACGGTCGCCTCCCACCCTCGCCGCCAGGTCCCTGAGGAAGAACTCATACGTCCGCGACGTCCTCGACTCGTGCCGCTGGGCGCGGAGGTCCTCAGTGGCGCCCGGGCGTCCGCCCGCTTCTTCCCGCCCCTCGGTTTCATTCGCCATGTCGTGGCCCTTTCTCGCTCATCCGGAGGGAGTGGCTGTCTCCCTCTGGTCAGCGTGGGCACCCCGCGGACGTGACGACACCCACCCCCCGCCGCGCGCCGGGCTCGCGAGGCAGGGCACAGGCGCCCTCCGCGCACCTCTTCGCTCAGGGGAGCAGCCACCCACTGATGAGACGTTGAAAGTAGGGAGTCACCAGCAGGACCCAGACAACCACCGCGCCCAGCCCCAGCCCGATGCCAGCCATCGCATGCTCCTTGCGGCCAATGGGCGGCCGCGCGTGCGGGTCCACCTTCCTCAAGGCCAGCGCGCCCACCAGCACGGCGAAGGGCGCGAACACCGGGATGATGAACGACGCGACTCCCAAGGACAGCGCGGTCCGGGCCAACGGATTGTTGACGTGCAGGTCCCACAGCCGGAGCAGGTCCTGCTCCGACACCTCCACCCGGAAGAAGAGCCTGTTGCGAGCGTCGAGGAAGATCTTCAACGTGGAGATGAACAGCAGGAGCGCGCACACCAGCGCGACCGGGCCCATCTTCCAAAAAGCCACAATCCCCACGACGACGGGCGCGACCGCCAGCCCCGTCCTCGCCCAGCGCTGCCCCAGGAAGAAGCATCCGCCCACCCCCGCGCTCGCCCACAGCAACATGGCCAGGAGCCACTCGCCCACCGAAGCCAGCCACGCTCCACCCGCGACGAACCCCAGCGAGAAGATGCCCACCCACCACGCGGTCGCGTCGCGCTTGCCCCAGAGCCCCTGGCGGAAGACATCCAGGTAGTTCACCTCCGGCCGGGCCGCGCAGTCCGCGCAGTACAACACGGACATCACCCAGGTGGAGCAGACACCACAGACGAAGGCGCCACATCGTCGACATGTAGCGTCGGCTTCGACATTCGGATGGACCGCGCAGCGCGGCGTGACACCAACCATGGGAACCATGACGCCACTGTCTCATGGAGTACCCCTGTCGCCACGCGCCCATTCCTGCGGTCATTCCTTGTCCACCTGGAGAGGGACGCGTGCTAAGCGCGAGAGGTGAGACCCAGGCACGGAAGCCCCGGAGGAACCTTGTCCCGAATGAAGGCCCTCGCCGCCGCAGCGCTCGTCCTGTTCGGGCTCCCGGCACTCGCCCAAGCGACACAAGAGGCGAAGCCGCTGGAGCCCGGGCGCGAAGCGCTCGCCATCCCCTACGAGAAGTACACGCTGCCCAACGGACTGGAGGTCATCCTGTCCGTGGACCGCAAGCTGCCCATCGTGTCCGTCAACGTCTGGTACCACGTGGGCGCGTACCACGAGCAGCCGGGCCGCACGGGCTTCGCGCACCTCTTCGAGCACATGATGTTCCAGGGCTCGCGCAACGTGGCGGATGACGTGCACATCTCCATGCTGGAGCAATTGGGCGCGACGGACCTCAACGGCACCACGAGCTTCGACCGCACCAACTACTTCGAGACGGTGCCCACCCACCACCTGGAGACGGCGCTGTGGCTGGAGAGCGACCGCATGGGCTTCCTGCTCGACGCGCTCACGCCCGAGAAGCTGGCCACCCAGAAGGAGGTCGTGAAGAACGAGCGCCGCCAGGGCACCGAGGCCGCGCCGTACGGCCTGGCCCAGGAAGAGGCGTGGCACGCGCTGTTCCCCCTGCCGCACCCGTACCATGGCTCCGTCATCGGCTCGATGAAGGACCTGGACGCCGGCACCGTGGATGACGTGAAGGACTTCTTCCGCCAGTGGTACGCGCCCTCCAACGCCACGCTGGCCGTCGTGGGTGACTTCGACGTGGCGAAGACGAAGGCCCTCATCGAGAAGTACTTCGGCTCGCTGCCCAGCCACCCCAAGCCCGCGAAGCCGCAGGTGGCCCCGGTGAAGCACACCAAGCCCGTGGTCATCCGCTTCGAGGAGCGCGTGGCCACGCTGCCCCTCCTGTCCGTGCAGTGGCTCACGCCGGGCTACTTCGAGAATGGCGACGCCACCGCGGACGTGCTGGCCACCGTGCTGGGCACGGGCAAGGCGAGCCGCCTCTACCGCCGCCTGGTGCTGGAGAAGCAGCTGGCCCAGAGCGTCACCGTCGTGCAGCAGAGCCAGGGTGCGCAGTCCGTCTTCAGCATCGACGTGACGGCGCGGCCCGGGGTGTCCACCGACGCGCTGCTCAAGGAAGTGGACGCGGTGCTGGAGGACGTGCGCAAGAACGGCATCACCCCCGAGGAGATTCAGCGCGCGCGCACCCGCATCGACACGCGCATGCTGGCGGGCCTCCAGTCCATCGGTGGCTTCGGTGGAAAGGCGGACGTGCTCCAGAGCTACAACCACTTCGTCGGTGAGCCCAGCTACGTGGCGCAGGACCTGGCGCGCTACGAGTCGGTGACGCCCGAGGTCGTGAAGCAGTTCACCCGAGACACGCTGCGTCCCGACGCGCGCGTCATCCTCCACGCCGTGCCCGCGCCCCGGAAGCAGGCCCCCGCCGAATCGAAGGAGCGCCACTGATGCGCCGCCTCATCACCGCCCTCGTCTCCCTCTCGCTGGCCGGCTGCGCCAGTCAGCAGAAGCCCGCGCCCACCGAGCCCACGCCGGCGCCCGCTCCGAGCACGCCCGCGGCCCCCGCCGACGCGGAGGCCTTCCGCGCGACGGCGCCCCAGCCGGGCAAGCCCCCGGAGCTGGTGCTGCCCGCCTTCCAGAAGGCCACGCTCGACAACGGGCTCACCGTGCTGGTGAGCACCCGGCGGGAGCTGCCGCTCGTCTACGCGGGGATTGTCTTCGCGGCGGGCAGCGCGCAGGACCCGGTGGGCAAGCCGGGCCTGGCCGACCTGACGTACCGGATGCTGTTGGAGGGCGCGGGCACCCGCGACACGGTGGCGCTGGACAACGCCCTGGGCGACCTGGGGACGTCCGCCATGCAGGATGTGTCGCCGGACGGCTCGCGGCTGGGCGTGCGGGTCCTGACGCGCAACCTGGACGGCGCGCTGGCGCTGCTGTCGGACATGGCCCTGCGGCCCACCTTCGCGCCCAAGGCCTTCGAGCGTCGCAAGAAGCAGCAGCTCGCGGACCTGGTGCGCCGGCTGGGCAGCCCCAATGCGCTGGGACAGCTCGTCTTCCTCTCCTCCACCTTCGGGAGCACCCACCCGTACGGGCATAGCGCGACGGGGACGCCCGACTCGGTGCAGTCGCTCACGCTGGAGGACGTGCAGGGCTTCTACAAGAAGCAGGTGGGCCCGGCCGCCGCGGCGCTCGTGCTGACGGGGGACATCTCCCTGGAGGACGCGGTGGCGCTCGCGCGCAAGCACCTGGGCGGCTGGAAGGCTCCGGCGGCGCTGCCTCCCGCGCCTCCCGCGCCTCCCGCGTCCACGCGCCAGGTCGTCTACGTGGTGCCCAAGCCCGGCCTGGACCAGACGGTGATGATGCTGGGCCGGCCCGCCATCGCCGCGGGCAACCCGGACGAGTTCGCCCTGGACCTGGCCACCACCGTGTTCGGCGGCTTCTTCGGCAGCCGGCTCAACATGAACCTGCGCGAGGACAAGGGCTACAGCTACGGCGCCGGCGCGGGCATCGACCCTCGGCTGGGCGTGGGCCCGCTGACCGCGGCCACGTCCGTGCGCGCGGACGTCACCGGGCCCGCGCTCGGTGAGACGATGAAGGAGCTCAACGGGCTGAAGTCGCGCCCCATCACGGAGAAGGAGCTGGAGGCGGCTCGCGAGGGCCTCATCCGTGCCTTCCCCGGCTCCTTCGAGACGGTGGAGGGACTGGGCTCCAGCGCCTCGGTGCTGTTCATGAAGCGCCAGCCGCTGGATGAGTACAGCCGCACCGTGGAGGGCCTGCGCACGGCCACCGCGGCCGAGGTGCAGCGCGCGGCGGAGAAGTACCTGGACCCGTCGACGCTGCAAATCGTGCTCGTGGGAGACCCGCTCCTCATCCAGGAGCAGGTGTCTCCGCTCAACCTGGGCAAGCTGATGCCGGTGGAGCCGGACACGGAGCCCGGGAAGCCTCGCGCGACCCGCTGAGCCCGGACACGGACCCGGCGCGCATCCCCTTCGCGCGCCGGGCCCCTCCTGGACGCACGTCAGTCGCTCTCCTCGACCTGGCGCTCCAGGGACTTCTCTCGCCCTTCGCGTTCACGCTCCAGCTCATCCGCCTCGTCGATGGGGCTGCGGATGTCGGGCACGTCGCCTCCGGCGGGCCCGTCGCTGTCGAGCGCGAACTTCATCTCCCGGGTGCTGTGAATCGAGTCCGCCGCGTAGAGGGGCAGGGTGTCGTCCGCCTGCAGTCCCCGCTCCACGCGGTCCTTGGCGAAGGACGGCCCGGGGTGGCCACCTTTCGAGGGGTCTCTCTTCTGGTTGCGGGTGCCCATGGGCCCTCCTCATCAAGGGGCCGGGCGAGGAGCACATCCCCTCGTCCATGTCCCCACGGGCCTCAATGTCGGAGCGGGACGGGCCTGCACCAAGCTCCGGGCGAGGACCGGGGGGCATGCCCGCCCGGTGCGTGGGCGGGGTGACTCACGCCTCGGAGAGGCCGTAGTGCCGCGCCCAGGTCCGGGAGACTGCCGGAGGGTAGGAGGCGAGCGTCTTCCGCCATTCCTCCTCGAGGTGGAGCGCGCGGGTGTCCTCGCCGTCCTCTCGCAACAGCGTGGCGTATTCGCGGAACGGTGCGTGGTGCGAGGCGGGGAGCGCCAGCGCCTTCTCGAAGCAGGACCGGGCCCTCTCGCGGCCTTGCGAGTCCTTCGAGCGCAGAGACATGAGCCCTACGCGTTTGAGCGCTTCGACGGTGCTCGGGTAGAAGAAGCTCCGCTCGTAGAAGTCCTTGTCCAGGCGATGGGCATTGCGCGGCGAGAACGCGGGCTCCAGCTCGATGAACGTGAGGTAGTGCTGGAGGGCTTCGGCCTCGGCGCCCGCGCGCTCCGACAGCTCGCCCAGGTAGAAGTGGTTCGCCACGTGGAAGCGGGGGTCCTCGAGCCTCTCGGCGAGCTGGCTGGACTCACCCTCCTCGAGACGTTCCTCGAGGGGGCGCCTGGGGATGAGTGACCGCACCAGCTCCAGCGAGTGCCTCAGGTGGGGGCCCGCCTCTGGGAGACGGTACTGGTGCCAGGCGAACTGGCTGCTGATGACGTAGAGCCCCAGCGGGTGCAGCTCATCCGGGTTGAGGTAGTCGGCGCTGTAGCGGTAGCGCACCTGGCTGAACTGGGTCTCGAACTCCGACCGCCAGCGCTCGAAGTGTCCCAAGGAGTCGAGCACCTGCGCCTTCGTCGTCGTCAGCGAGGCCTCCGAGTGCCAGCGATACACCTCGTACGCCACGCGGAGGAAGGCAAAGGCCGAGTCGAGGGACGCGCGTGCTTCCACCGAGCGCGCGCGACGCTTGCCGAGCACCCGGCGACGGCGAACAATCTCAGATTCCCACGAGGGCATGACTCACCGTACTTCAGCCCCCGGAGCAGGCGCAGCCGGGGCGAGCGGCGGAGGCTCCACCACCACCTGCATGGAGAGCGCGGTGTGCTCGGCCTCCCAGCGCAGCCACAGCTTGGGCCGAGACGTCTTCGAGCGCGCGGGCTCCACCCTCAAGGACAGCCAGTTGCGCTCGCGCAGGTAGCGGCCCTTGCCCACCGGGAGCATCTCCGTCTGCATGTACGACGGCAGGTCATCCACCGCGTCCTCCGCCAGCATCCGCATGCCCATGAACTGGAGCATGTCCGGCGGCGGGTGGACGATGCCGGAGGACGTCACCTGTTCAATCGCCGCCTCCGCGAGCCCCGCGGGGATGTGCTCCGGATTGCGCGAGCGGATGAGGCCTCGCGCGCCCACGTGCACGTCCCCGGAGACGATTGTCACCGCGCAACACGACGCCTTCGCCAGCTGGAGCAGGTCCACCATCAACCGGATGCGCTCGCCTCGATGCACCAGGGACTCCCACTGGTCCATCATGTCGTCGTGCATCTCCGTGTCCCCGCTCATCGACTCCACCGCGGAGCCGAAGCGCAGGTGCACCAGCGGGATGGAGGACAGCACCACGACATGCCGAGGCTTCAGGCCCGCGTCCTTCGCGTGCGCCAGCCGCCACGCGTCCAGCGTCGCCCACTGCCCCGGGCCCATCACCTCGTGCGCCATCCTCCCGTTGGTCTGCTTGCGGTACGTGCGCCCGCTGCGCAGGTCCAACGCCACCACGTCCACGTCGCACTCATCGCCGATGAAGCGACGCGTCTGGAGGTAGTGCATGTCACAGGGCTTGCGCCGGGTCGGCACGTCTCCGCCTCTCAGCGCGCCCAGCTGGAAGGCCTCGAAGGCGAGCGCGGCGGCGCTGTAGAGGGACTCGAACCACTCGCAGGACTGCAGGCCCTCGTGCGAGCCCCAGCCGTCGAAGATGTCGTGGTCATCCCAGGTGAAGAGGCCCGGCACTCGCGCCAGCATGGGCGCGATTCCCACCGAGCCGCTCCAGCGCTCGCAGTACAGCTCCACGTAGCGCGCCAGCATCGTCTCGTGGAAGCCCTTGGGCGGACCGAAGTCGCGGTTGAGCTTCTGCTCCAGCTCCCGCTTGCGGAACTCCACCATCGGCTCATGGTCCAGGAGCGAGTCCGCGTACACCTGGTCTCCGCCCCCCATCAGCAGCTCGAAGCCTCCCTCCCGGGGCTCCTCGTGCTGGGCGAGCATGTCCATCCAGCAGCCGAAGGGCCGCTTCATCCGCATCACCGCGCCCCACGTCCTCGCGTCGCTGGCGCCGTTGCAGGAGAAGAAGGCCGCGCGGGGCAGGGCCCCCTTCGCGGGCACCACCACCGTCCTCACGTCCTCCGTGCCCCACGGTCTCACCGTGTCCGTCTGCCCGGAATAGTCCACCTCCTCCAGCGCGGGGCCTCCCTCCACGGGCTCGAAGCGGTACGTCACCCGGACATGGGTGTCCGCGCGGGGCAGCGTCACCTCCCACCGCCACAGCACCCCGGCCACCCGACTCTTCAGGCCGGAGAAGTCCGCCACCCGCGTCACCCGCGGGGACACCACGTCCGGGAGCTCCTGGCCCTCCAGCGTGCGGAAGCGCAGCCTCAGCGGGGGCGGGTGCGCCGGGTCCAGGTCACCCAGGTACAGGTTCACGAAGAAGGACCACGTGTCCTTCGACAGCTGGTCCTTCGCGTACAGCATGGGCCCCAGGAGCTTCTTCATCTTCCCCCCAAGTCGTTCGAGGACCGTGAGTCCAGGATTCACGGACTCTAGTCCGGAACGTGAGGGCAGGAGAGGGGGGAGCCATGCGGGGAGTGCGAGCCACATCCCCAAGTTACCCACAGGACCTGCCGGGTAGACCTCTGGGGTCGGTCTCAGCCCTGGGAGGTCTGAGGTCCTGTGAAGCTGCGCGGGCTGAGCAGGCGCAGCGTCAGCACCAGGGCGAGGAACAGGACGCTGGCGCTGATGGTGACGAAGCGCACCCCCACCCGGTCCGCGAGCGCCCCCAGGGCCCAGACCCCCGCCGCATACCCTCCGCCCAGCACCATGCTGTAGAGGCTGCTCACGCGCGCCTGGAGCTCGCGGGGGACTCGGGACGTCGCGAAGGCGTGCAGGCCGCTCATCAGCATCAGGTAGTTGGCGCCGAGCACGAAGATGCCGGCGGCGGCCACCGTCAGCGTCGGGGACAGCCAGTAGAGGGCGGACACCACGCCGATGGACGTCGCCGCCAGGCCCAACAGCCTGCGGTGGCCCAGCGCATCCGCCAGGGTGCCCACCACCACGGCCGCCGTCACCGCGCCCGCGCCCTGGCAGGCGACGAGCAGCGACGTCGCGGCGGCGCCCTGGCCGAAGACGTTGATGGCGAAGACGGGGACCAGGCCGATGAACGGGGCCACCAGCGCGGCGACGAACAGCGTGCCCCAGAGCACCAGCCAGATGTCCTCGTCACCTCGGGCCACGGAGATGCCGCGGGTGATGCCCGCCCACAGGGTCTCCTTCTTCGCCTCCGGGTCGCGCGCGGGCAGGCGCACGCGGGACAGGGCCACGAGCACCGCGACGAAGGACAGCGTGTTGACGAACAGCGCCCACGGCGCGCCGCCCATCTGGAGCACCAGCGCCGCGAGCAGCGGCCCCACGATGCGCCCCAGGTTGAACTGCGCCGAGTTGAGGCTCATGGCGCTGTGCAGGTCACGGGGCGGGACGAGCTCCGCGAGCATCGCGGAGAAGGCCGGGTTGGTGAGGGTGCTCGCGCAGCCGTTGAGCAGCGAGACGACCCCGACGATGGGCACGCTGAGCGTTCCGGTGAAGGCCAGCACCGTCAGCACCGCGGCGAGCACCAACTGCACGGTGATGCCCACCGCGACGTAGGCCCGCCGGTCGAACCGGTCCGCGAGTGCGCCCCCCAGCGGGGACAACACCACCGAGGGCAGGAAGGAGAGGGCGACGATGCCACCCGTCCACTCGGCGCGTCCCGTCTCCTGCGTGACGTAGACGCCCATCGACACCGTCTCCATCCAGGTGCCGATGTTCGAGATGAGCGCGCCCAGCCAGACCGCGAGATAGCCGGGGTGCTCGAAGGCGCGAAGCGAGGAGAGCTGAGGCAGTCGAAGGGCGCGCACGGACCCTCACTTGTAACGCGGAGGCTGACACCGCGCTCTCCAGCATCGCGTCATGCTTGGTGCCGCAATCACGCCCGGCGCGGTGGGACCAACAGCCGCGCTTCAACGTGCACGAGGTGACGAAGGCGGGGAGGCCCGATGTGCTCGCGACGTGTTCGTTCGTGGAACCCGCGGCGGCTTCGTGCGCCTTGATTCGCTGCATTTCACGGAAGTCCCGTGAGGACTTGCGTGGGCGAGGGTGCGCGCCTGTCGGGACACCAGGGCTGGGGTGATGACTCGCTAACGGCGGGGGCGGAAGCGGGCGGAGACGGGGCCTCGGCCCGCGGGGCGGATGGTGCCGTCCTCGAGGATTCGGGCTCCGGAGTCGGGGAAGTCGGTGGCGGTGAGGTCCCTCAGGAGCTTGAGGACGGCGCCGCGCTCGTCGGGGATGGCGATGCCCTGGTCCACCTGCTTCGTGGGGAGGACCCGGCCGGTGGTGAAGCGGCCTTCGCGGTCCAGCTCCACCTCCAGCACCATGCCCAGGCCTTGTGGACCTTGGAGGTTGAAGCGGCCGTAGGTGGCGAAGTTGCCGAGCGAGTACGCGATGAGGCGGCCCTTGTAGAACTCCATGCCGCGCACGACGTGCGGGCCGTGGCCGATGACGACGTGGGCGCCCGCGTCCACCACCGCGTGGGTGAAGTGGCGCAGGTCGCCTCGGTCCTCGCCGTGGAACAGCTCGCGGCCCTTGGGGACGTGGAGGGCCTTGCCGCCCTCGGCGCCGCCGTGGAAGGAGACGATGACGATGTCGTGCTCGGCCGCCGCGGCGCGCACCAGCGCGGTGGCGGTGGCGGTGTTGTTGAGGTGGTTGCAGGAGGCCGACGTGTGGAAGGCGACCATGCCGATGCGCAGCCCGTTGCGCTCCACGGTGGCCACGGAGCCCGGCGGGCCGCTCCACGCGATGCCGAGCGCGTCGAGCGTGGCCTCCGTCTCGCGACGGCACAGCTCGCCGAAGTCTCCCGAGTGGTTGTTCGCGGTGGAGGCCAGGTCCACGCCCGCGTCCTTGAAGAACTGGCCGTAGGCGGTGGGGGAGCGGAACGCATAGCAGTTGCGCGACGAGCGGCACTTGGTGGTCTTGCCGTTGTCGCAGAGCGGGCCCTCGACGTTGGCGAAGGTGAGGTCGGCGTCCTCCATCAACGCGCGAACACCTGCAATCACGCTACCGCCGCCCTCCGGTGGCAGGTTCCCTTCGGGCACGGTGGTGCCGAGCATCATGTCGCCCACGGCGCGGATGCGGACCTTCGCGTCGGCGGGAGGGGGCGGGCGGCTCTGGGCTTGGGGTCCCTGGGCGAGCTTGGACTGGAGCGCGGCCTGGCCCTGGGCCTGGGCAAGCGCGGTCTCGAGGTCCGGGTGCTCGGGGGCGAGCTTTTGGACCTCGGTCCACTGGGTGAGGGCGTCGGTCCAGCGGCCCTCGACGGAGTAGGCCCAGCCGAGCTCCCAGCGGCAGTCGACGCGGGAGGGGAGGGCGGTGACGCAGGTGGAGAGCTCGGTGATGGCGGTGGCGGTGTCCTTGGCCTTGAGGGCCTCGAGGCCGCGCTGGAAGTGGGACTCGGCGCCGAGGGTGAAGGCCGCGGCGCGAAGGGCCCCGGCTCCGGCGAGGGAGGCCGCGCTCGCGGGGTCCTTGAGGTCGACAGGGGCCACAGGGGGCTCGACAGGAGCCAGCGGGCTCGCATCGGGGGCGGCGGTGCGGGGGTCGCCTCCGTTCGCGGGGGAGGACTCGCTTCCCGGGGTCGATTGGG
This sequence comes from Myxococcus stipitatus, assembly GCF_038561935.1. The sequence continues at coordinate 14,158 of NZ_CP102770.1, forward strand.
CGGACGCCACATCCGCGAGCGCGCCTCCGGCCAGTGCGGCTCCGTCACCCGCGCGCTTCGCGGCGGTGATGGCGGAGTCCTCGCCCTTCAGCGCGGAGCGCACGGATTCTGAGCCGGCCGAGGACAACAGCTCGGCGCTCTCCGCGAGCGGCGCTGTGGAGGACTTGTGGGCAGGAGAAGCACCCGGCGAGGTGGCGAGCGCCAGCAGAACAAAGGCGGACGGAAGCATGTGCCGCGCATCTTACGAGGCTCCGGGCCGTCCGGGGACAGCCCTCACGTGCTCGACCCATGTCCGGGCAGGGGACGAAGCGCCCCGTCTGAAACGAGGTCGCTCTGCCCCCGCACCCCACCCGGGGGCCAGGCACTGACGGGACAGCAACAGCTGTCGCTCCTGCTCTCCCTCCGCGCCCCGACAGGGACCCGCGGTAGGATCCACCGGAGTGGCTCGGTCCTCGCGAGGGCCTATCCCAGAAGGTCGAGCGTCCGTGAGGCTCGCCGCTGACGGGGCAGCCATCGCAGGCGCCTCCGCTCCCGGCGTCGTGCCCACTCACCCAGGGCCTCGCTCACGGACAGGCGCCCGGGCCCACGGACGAGCAGCCCCAGGGCGATGGCACTCAACGCGAGGTTGAACTCATAGCCGCCCTTCGTGACGTCGAAGCCCTTCGAGCCGTGCACCTTGGCGATGGCCACCGCTTGCGTGACGAGCACCGCCAGCGCCGCGGGCCGCGTGGCGAACCCCAGAATCGCACTCACCCCCGCGAGCAGCTCCGTCACCCCCGTGGCCAACACGAAGGGCCGCGCGGGCCGGATGCCCAGCTGCTCGAAGAAGCCCACATGCGTCTCGGTGCCTTCCTTCCGGAGCTTCGCGAGCCCATGCACCACCATCGTCGAGCCCAACGACAGACGCGGCGGAAGCAGGGCCGCCGCCTTCAGGATGTCGGGTTGCTCGGACAGCATCATCGCGCTCATGTCCTGTCCTCCTGGGGGCTTGCGAGAAGCCCCTTCGGGAAACCCGAGTACGTTGGGAACGACCCGCGCCCGTGGCCCAGGAGCCCCCACCTCCTCCCATGGAGGACAGGCAGCCCCAGGAGCGCTCCATCCTCCGCGCGGCTCGACCTGGCGCACGAGCGGCGCCAGACTGGCGCGTCCATGCTCTCTCGCGGCCTGCTCCTGTCCCTGGCCTTGTCGCTGTCCGCCCCGGCGCTCGCCGAAGTCGACGAGGGCGTCACCGTGAGCGTGCACTGCATGGACCCGTGCGCCGTGGTCCTCGACGGCAAGCCGGGCCGCGCCGTGAACGAATCCCTCTGGGAGTTCCCCGGCATCGCCCCCGGTGCTCACCGCGTCGAGGCCGTGGACCCGAAGGGCCAGCCCCTGGTGAGCGGCCTCGCCGAGATTCCAGACACGGCGCAGGCCAACGTCTACCTCATCAGCAACGAGCGCATCGTCACGCGCAAGGGCGGCCCCCCAGAGCCCGGCACACCTGAGTGGGAGCGGGAAGTCGCTCGCATCACCTCGGGCACTCCGCCCTCCACCCATCCCCCTCCACCCCAGATGCCCCCCGAGAAGAGCACCGTCATCGTGCGCTGCCAGGACGACTGCTCGGTGGTGCTCGACGGGCGACGCGGGCTGCGCCGGGACGCACTGACGTGGGAGTTCCGGAACGTGGAGCCCGGGAAGCATCGCATCGAGGGCATCGGCGAGCTCCTCCTGCGCAGGCTCTTCCTCGTCTACGTCGACGTGCCCTCGGGCATGGAGCTCACCTACCAGGGTGAATCCAAGAACCTGCTCCGGCTCACAAAGCAGCAGCTGCTCACCTCGGTGGAGGCCGCACGCGCGAAGGCGGGCCTCACGGAGTCCTCCCGCCTCCACGTCCGCTGCCCCAAGTCCTGCACGGTGCGACTGGATGGCGCGCGCAAGGGCGAGAAGGGAGGCTCCGGAGTCGTCATCCAGGACGTGCCCTTCGGACAGCACACCCTGGAGGCGTCCTTCTCGCTCAGCGACCGGAACCGGCGCCTGTCACTGAACGTGCCGCCCCGAAGCGAGGTGTTCATCACCGCGTCCGCGGACCAGGGCATCGTCGTGACCAACACCCGGCCCATCGGCTTCGAGTAGCCGCGTCAGTCGCCCTGCTCCGCGAGGGGCGCGTCCATGAGCGCGGCCACCTCCGCGGAGTACCCTCCAGGCCCCGAGCCATGGACCACGAGCGGCGGACGCACCGAGAGCCCTCGGTCCTTGTCGCGCACCGCCTGCACGAGAAACCGTGTCGCGGGAGCATCCACCCGCGAGTGCACGAAGCGCAGCACCCGCGGATGCAGCTTCGCCTGGCCCAGGAGGCCCAGGACCTCCGCGACTCGGGCCGCCGGGTACACCAGGCTCACCGTGCCACCCGGGGCCAAGGCATACCGCGCCGCCAGGATGACGGCCTGGGCATCACAGGCCACCTCCGACTTGGAGATGGCGCGCTCGTCATCCGGACTGCGCACCCCCGCGTCGGCGAGACGGAAGGGGGGATTCGAGACGACGTGCGAATACGCTCCCCCCGCGACGAGCTCGCGGATGCGGCACAAGTCTCCGAGCACCGGCCGCACCTGGGACTCACAGGTGTTGAGCGCCACGGCGCGAACGAGCCGCGCATGCACGGCGGGCTGAAGCTCCACCGCGTCCACCGGCCCCAGGCCGAACTGCTTCACGAGCAGGAACGACACCACGCCGCTGCCCGCGCCCAGCTCCAGCACGGTACCACCGTGGCCCAGCGACTCCGAGGCCGCGAAGTGCGCGAGCAGCACGGCATCCAACGTGAAACGGTAGCCGTTGCGGCGCTGGAGCACCCGGACACCCGAGGTGCCAATCGAGTCGAGTGTCTCGTCCGGACCGGGCTGAAGGAGGGAGTCGGGCACGTGAGAATCCAGGGCCCGCTTTTCCTCCTGGAGACGGAACGCGGGCAACCCCTTTTCGCCCGCACGTCCCCTTCTCGTCACGCGCTCCCACGCGCGGCCGTCACGGTGTGTACACCACCGTGAGGACGACATTCGTTGAGTCCTTCACGAAGAGGTACTGGGTCGCCGTCTGCTCCTGGCTGAAGCGCAGCCGGAGCTGTGTCCTCCCCGCCCGGTGGATGGCGGCCAGCCCCGAGGCGCTGAAGTCCCCGGAGCTCTTCGCGCCCGAGGTGAAGCGGTCGATGCTGGCCACCGCGCTCGCGCTCGCCGGCGCCGCCCAGTCGGAGACCTCCGTGGCCGCGCCGTTGAACGTCCCCGCGTTCACATCGACGACCAGCGTGTTGCCGACAGGCGTCGACCACGGGTCCCCGGAGCCCGAGGAGTAGCTCACCGTCACGAAGGCCCGAGTGACGGTGGCCCCCTCCGGGAGGCTCGACGTGTCGAACGAGAGGAACGCGCGGTTGGACTTCCCATCCGTCCCTCGCCCGAGCGCCAGGTTCGACAGGGTGCCCAACACCACGCCGCTCCCATCCGCGTTGGCCTTCAGGTAGCCGTCCTCCGCGGCGAGGCTCGTGAACGTGGCCGTCACGGGCGCGGGCGTGCCGGTGTTGTCCACGGTGACGTGTGTGTCGTCATCCAGGCCCACGTTGCCCGCGCCGTCATACGCCCGAGCCCCCAGCGTGTGCGCCCCGTTCCCCACGCCCTCGCTGCTCCACGCGAACTCATACGGAGCCACCGTGTCCGTCGCCACCACGGCCCCGTCCACCAGCAGCTCCACGCGAGCGACGCCCACGTCGTCCGAGGCGCCCACCGCCACCGTCACCGTGCCGCGCACCGTCGCCCCGTCCGTCGGAGACGTCACCTGCACCGTCGGCGGAGTGGTGTCTCCCCCGGAACCCCGGGTGAGCCCGAAGAACGCGGCCTGGTGATACACGGCGCAGAGGTTCACATCGGTCATGTACGCGCCCGTGGAGCCGCAGGCCGTGGTGCTGCCCGGGAAGTGGAACTGCGCATCGAAGGCCACCGCGTGGCCCATGCCCGTGAGCTCCCACGTCTCCACCCGCGCCGTCCCCGCGCTGTCCCGATAGACCTTGTGCGGGAAGCCCGCGACGGTCTCCACCGTGTCCGGCGTCTGGTCGATGCCATGCACGTCCGTCCACTGCTCCAGGGCCTCGGTGGCATTCAGGGGCCGCACCGTGAAGTCGCTGGTGCCGTACCAGATGGACACGCGGGGACGCGGGCCCGAGTACCCCGGGTATCCACCGCGCACCAGGTTCCCCCAAGCCGTGGGCGTCTTGTCCGTGCCGGGGCTCATGCAGGAGAGCGCGGACGTCATGGACGTGGCGCACTGGAAGGGTCCGCCCGCGTTGATGGCGCCGGCGGAGAACACGTCCGGATAGACGGCCAGCAGCGCGGACGTCATGTACCCGCCCGCCGAGAAGCCCGCGACGTACACCCGCGACGCATCGACGGAGTACGCGGCCTTCATCGCGTCCACCATCTGCTTGATGGAGAGCGCCTCGCCCGAGTCGCGCGAGGTGTCACCGGGCTCGAACCAGTTGAAGCACTGGGTGCCGCTGTTGCTGCCCTGCTGCTGCGGATACACGAGGTAGAACTTGTAGACGTCGGCCGCTGCCGTCCAGCCACTCAGCTCCATGCCTGTCGCGTTCTGCGTGCAGCCGTGGAGCACCACCACCACCGGCGCGTTGGCGGGCATCCCCGAGGGCACGTGCCGATACATCAGCAGGTTTCCCGGGTTGCTCCCGAAGCCCGTCACCTGCGTCAGCCCCCGCCGGGCCTCCTCGAGCCCAGCCACCGGCGCGGGCGGCACCTCCACCTCGCCACAGCCCACGGTGAGCAGGCCCAGCCACAGGAATGCCAGTCGAGAACGCCACGAGGACATGGTGCCTCCCGGGCCGTCAGGGGAAGGGGAGGACGGCCGCGGGGCGCAACGTGACTCTCCCGCCTCCACCCGGTTCAAGGCGCGCCGCGTCGCCTCGACGGTGAAACCTGAACCAGGATTCAGTTCAGCGCGTCGCGTCGAATTCCATGGAACCTGAATCGTTCTTCAGGTTCCACACTCGCGCGTCAGCGGGCGGGGCGCTGCTCGGCGGCGAGGCGCTCGGCCAGGTCGATGACGTGGGCCTCGATGCACACGTCGTCCAGGAGGTTGGCCTCCACCACGCCCGTGGGGCTCGTGACGTTCACCTCGGTGAGGTAGTCGCCCAGCACGTCGATGCCCACGAACAGCAGCCCGCGCTTGCGGAGCTCGGGCTTGAGGCGCTCGCAAATCTCGCGGTCCCGGGCGGTGAGCACCGCCTTGTGGGGCGTGCCGCCCGCGGCCATGTTGCCCCGGTGGTCATCGCCCGAGGGCACGCGCAGCACGCCGCCCACCGGCTCGCCATCCACCATGAGGATGCGCTTGTCGCCCTGGCGGCTCTCCGGGATGTACGCCTGCGCGACGACGGCCTCGCGGCCTCCCTGCGTGAGCAGCTCCACCGCCGAGCGCGCGTTCCGGTCTCCCGGCGACAGGAAGAGGATGCCCTTCCCACCGAACCCATCCACCGGCTTGAGGATGGTGCCCTGCGCGTTGCGAGCGATGAAGTCCATCAGCACGGGCAGCTCGCGGGTGATGCGCGTGTCCGGCATCAAGTCCGCGTAGCGCAGCGCGAAGAGCTTCTCGTTCGCGTCGCGGATGCCGGCGGGGTGGTTCAGGTAGACGGGCGGACGCTCCGGACACAGCTCCACCAGCTGCGTGGCGTGGAGAAACTCCACGTCCACCGGCGGGTCCTTGCGCAGGAAGAGCACGTCGGCGTCCGACAGCTCGCGCGGCACCTCATCCAGCACGTCGAAGTGCCGGCCCACCTCCCGGCGCACGGTGACGTGGCGCATGCGCGCCTCCGCCGCCCGGCCGTTGAAGCGCAGCCACCCTTGCTCGAAGTAGAGCACCCGGTGGCCCCGCTTCTGCGCCTCCAGCATCAGCGCGAAGGTGGAGTCGTGGTCCACCCGCACCGTCTCGAGCGGGTCCATCAGGAAGGCAATGGTGAGCGCGGCCATGGTCTCGGGAGGGTGGGGGTGAGAGGTGCCGGAAGATAACAGGGCCCCTCTGCACCGCCGCACATTCGAGAGAGGTGCCTACAAGTCCTGCCAGCTCTCGAAGTTCAACCGGGTTGTCTCACCCGCGACAATCACCACGACGAGTGAGCGCTTCTCGCCCTGGGGGTCGAGGATTCGCAGCGTGTGCTTGCCCGCTGGCAGCTCCACGCCGAGCAGCGGCATCACCCCCAGCTTCTGCTTGCCGAGGTAGATGGGCGCCGACTGACCCTTCACGTTGAGCGACAGCTTCCCCGTCGCGCGGCCCGGGCGAGGGGTGCCGGTGCGCTCCGTCTTCGGCTCGTCGTCCACCGGCTCCTTGCGCGAAGGCGGCGCCTTGACGACCTCCGAGGGCTTCTTCGCCACCACCGTGCCGCCGTCTCCGGGCTCCGGGAAGACGGCCAGCCGGGAGTCGTAGAGCTGCACCTCCGGGATGGGCTCCACCGTCGAGTCCAGCGCGCTGCTCAAGCGCAGGGCGCCATAGCCTCCTCCCGCGAGGATGCCGAGCAGCACCACGCCCCACAGCACGTTGGAGCGCGTGCGCTGCGCGGACGTGAGCGCCTCCTCGTCCACGGGCGCCGGAGCCTGGGACTTCTTCACCGTCGCCACCCGGCGCGAGGGCTTCTTGCCCGGCACCGGCTCGTTCCCGCTCCGGGGCGTGGCGGTGTCCTCGCGCACGGGCAGGTACGGCCCGTCGTCCCCTCGCAGGGCGCGCTTGGCGGAGTCCACCATGTGGCTGCTGGCCGTGCCCTCCGCGCTCTCCAGGAGCGCGCGCGTGGCCGCCATCCGCTCCGCGAAGAGCTCGCGCATCATCGAGGCGCGGTGGTCCGCGTCCTGGATCAACGAGCTCGCCGCCGCCTCGATGGCGCGCGCCATGTCCCGGCCGTTGGCGAAGCGCTTCTCGCGGCTGCGCTCCAGCGCCTGCATCACCACCCGGCCCACCTGCTCCGGCACGTGGGGCGCGACGTGGGAGGGCCAGGGGATGGGCGCCTCGAGAATCTTCATCATCTCGTCGCGCTCGGTGCTCCCCGCGAACAGCCGCGCGCCGGTGAGCATCTCGTGCATCATCACGCCGACGGAGAACAGGTCGCTGCGGCCATCCAGCTTCTCGCCGCGCACCTGCTCCGGGGACATGTAGCCGGTGGTGCCCTTCACCGTGCCCGCGTGCGTGCGCTCCAGGCTGCCCTTCGCCTTGGCGATGCCGAAGTCGAGCAGCTTCACCACGCCGTCGTACGTCACCATGACGTTCTTCTGCGCGACGTCGCGGTGGATGACGGGGCTGGGCTCGCCCGAGGGCGCGGTGAAGGTGTGCGCGTAGTACAGCGCCATGCAGACGTCGCGCACCACCGACAGCGTGAAGCCCAGCGGCACCTGCTGCTTGCGGCGCAGGCACGCGCCGGTGAGCTGGTTCAGGTTCTGCCCGGCGATGAACTCCATGGCCAGGTAGAGCCCGTCATCCTCCTGCCCCAGGTCGAAGACCTGCGCGATGTTGGGGTGGTTGAAGGCCGCGGTGATGCGGGCCTCATCCAAGAACATCCGCTCGAACTGCTCGTTGTCGCGGACATCCGGAAGGATGCGCTTGATGACCACGTACTTGCGGAAGCCACCCGGACCCGAAGTGAAGCCGAGGAACAGCTCGGCCATGCCACCGACGGACAGCTGGGTGACGACCTCGTACTTCCCGATGCGCTCGCCTCGATAGAAATCGATGGGTGCACCTTCCTCGCCAGCGCCCCGCCACCGGAGCAGCACCGCGGCGGAGGATAACAGGCTTGTAGGGCGTGGACGTGGGGTGTGAATGCGGCGTCACGCCAGGTCGCCCCCTCATCCACTGGCGAGCTGTGGATGGCCTGTGGATAGTGGGGGAGTCGCTGTGGAGAAACGGTGGCGTGGATCATCCCCTGTGGGAAGCCGGGGGAAACCGCCAGTTTACCCACATGTAGCATTGAGCGAATTCGTGAGTTATCTCGCGAGCTTGCTGACTTGTCCCCAAGTCCACGCGCTCTACCGCTTCCACCACTTGATCAATACCTCCATTAAGCTTTTGAAGAAGCAGCAGGTCGCTGGGGACAGAGCCTGTGGATGGGTGCAACACGGTTGTAGAGTCCTGGGCCGTGCGAGCACTCACCCTCCTCTTCTGGTTGTTCGCCACGCAAGCCTGGGGCGCCGAGTCCCCGCTGACGCGAGCCGAGCAGCTCTTCGATGCGCTGGCGTTCGATGAAGCGGCCACGGCCTTCCAGGCGGCGCTGAAGGCCCCTGGAACGCGCGAGGAGCGCACGCGGGCATGGCGGGGGCTGGCGATATGCCACGCGGTCCTGGGACAGCGTGAGGAGGCCCAGGGGGCCTTCGAGGCATTGCTGGTCCTGGACCCTGGCGCCGAGGTGAAGGGCTCCCTGGGGCCCAAGGTGCAGTCGCCCTTCCAGGCGGCGAAGGCAGCCCTGATGGGGCGGCGGGCCACACTCACGGTGACGCGGATGCCGGATGGGCGGGTGGTGGCGCGCTTGGAGCAGCCCCGGAGCGTGGCCACGGAGGTAATGGTGGCGGTGCGCGTGCCGGGCGCGGCGGGCTTCTCCGCGGTGGTGCGCCCTCCTCCGGGTCCCGTGGAGATGAAGGCCCCGCCGGAGCGGGCCGTGGAGGCCTACGCGGTGGCGCGCGATGCCGGGGGCGTCATCCTGTTCGAGCAGGGCACCGCGCGGGCCCCGCTGAGGCTGGAGGCCATGAGCGAGCTGCCCCCGGCGGTGGCGTCGGCGCGGGAGGGGGCACTGCCTCCGGCGGCGTCGGTGGCCTCGACGGCCTCGGCGGCATCGGTGGAGGAGTCACCGCGCCGAGGACTCTGGCCCTACGTCGTCGGCGGAGTGGGGCTGGCCGCCGCGGGGGTGGTGCTGGGCGTGGTGCTGACGCGGCCGGAGTCGCTGGTGTTGCCCGTGGCCGACCGCTCGGAGCGCCTGCCATGAGACGAGTGTCCTCGCGAGGGTGGTGGCTGCTCGTGGCCCTGGGGTCGCTCGTGCTGGCCGGGTGTGAGGAGGTCCCCGCCCTGGTGCCGCCCGACCTGTGCGCCAGCGTGGTGTGTCCGCAGGGGCAGGGGTGCCTGGAGGGGCGGTGCCTGGCCACCGCGTGCCAGGGCGTGGCCTGCGGCGCCGGACGGTACTGCGAGCAGGACACGTGCAAGGAGGTCTCGTGCCTGGGGATGGCGTGCGCGGGAGGTGAGGTGTGCCGCGCGGGCGCGTGTGGCCGCGTGAGCTGTGGCGCCACCGTGGCGTGCCTCCCGACGGAGCGCTGCCTGGACTTGGCCTGCGTGAAGGACACGTGCCGAGGCGTGGCGTGTCCTCAAGGGACGGTGTGCCGGCCCGGTGGGCAGTGCCGGGGCGTCGCGTGCGCGGGTGACTCCGCTTGTGCCTCGGACGAGCGCTGCGGCGCGGATGGCCGGTGCGTGTCCACCTCCGGGTGCGCGGCGGTGAGCTGTCCCTCGCAGCAGGTGTGCCGCGAGGGTGCGTGCCAGGTGCTCTCCTGCGCCAGCGCGGCGCAGTGCGGAGCCGGGGAGGTGTGCCGCTCGGGCACGTGCCTGTCCGGCACGGAGGCCTGCGCGAAGACGGGCCCGTGTGCCGCGGGGCAGGTGTGCCGCGACGGTGCATGCCGCGCGGTGGAGTGCGGCGCGGGCCGGTCATGCCAGGGACTGGAGAGCTGCCGCGCGGGCGTGTGCGAGGGGCCGGTGCGAGCAGAGGCCCAGGGGCTGACGCCTGGCGCGGGGGTGCTTCCGGTGGGGCCCGGCGCCGTGAGTCCCGGCGTGGGCGGAGGTCCGGCCCGAGGCCCCACGCACACGCTCCATCCCGGCGTGGTTCCGTGAGCGCCGCGCGCTGGCTCACCGGAGGACGTTGCGCAGCTTCTCCAGGAGCCCGGGCAAGGTCGTGAGCAGCTCGTGGTCCGTGTGCTCGAGGTCCTCGTGAAGGACGTCGAGGTCCTCGGTCGAGTCCGTCGTGTTGGCCAGTTGGTGGAGGAGGCCGTGCAGCTGCTGGTGGCGCGTCACCAGTCGCGTGAGGGTGCCCTCCAATTCATGGGAGAGCGTGTCATCCCATGGGAAATCCAGGCTGATGAGCTCGCGGAGTTGTTCGACCAGGTAGGTGAGGTCCCAGGACTCCTCGTAGCCGGCTCTCCGAGGCATCGCTCCCCCAGGCCACCGGGCCTCAGCCCAGCACGCGTATCCGGGTGAGTCCGGCCAGCGTCAGCCGGGAGCGGGACGTGTCCACCTCCACGGTGGCGTGGCAGCCCTCCAGCTCCAGGCAGGCCATCCGCGGCATGGAAGGTGGGCCTTCCTCCTGGTGCGCCAGCGAAGCCATGCGGAACAGCTCTGAATACAGGGCCTGTCGCGTCTGGGGAGGCAGGCCCTCCACGCTGCCTCGCAGGCCTCGTGGAATGAGCACGGTGAAGGCATGCGAGCAGGCCGTGGGTTCCGCGTTGGCGACGGAGGTCATGCCGGGCGCCCACTGCGAGAATCGTACCTTTTGACGACTCAACCATTCCGCGTGGTTGCGGCCAGGGGCGGAGGGACTGTCTGAAAAAGTCACAGGCCCTTCCCTGGAGAATCCTGAAGTGTTGACCGGGTGGCGCGCTCCGCGAGTGCTCGCCTGCCCTGCTCCGGGAGGAGATCACTTCAGCTGGCAGCAGATGGCGTAGGCCGTGGTGGGAAAGGCGGCGTTTTGGGCACCCTGGCAGCGATAGCCCACCGCGTTCGGAGGTTGCTGCGTGGGGCTGGTGGTCGTGGTGACCCCCACCGGCATGAACGTGACGCCTGGGCTGGTGGCGGCGTCATGGAGCCCGTCACAACCCCCGCCCATCAAGAGCTCGCCTGGAAGGCACCAGGCCGTGATGCCCGCTGAGTCGCTGCTGGCGGCGCTCTTCGGGTAGGTGCAGGACAGCCGGGGTGCCGCGTGCTGGTGGTCCGCGCGGGCCACCGTCACGGAGGTGCCGTTGGTGCCACCCGTCGCGGGGAGGCGAACGCTCAACGTGGGCTGCGTCCCGACGGTGGTGATGATGAGCCCGTCGCCGAACTTGCCCGGGATGTCATCGAGCTTGTCCTTGTCCCCCGCGCTCATGAAGCCCTGGGCCGTGGGGGTGGCGGCGTTGTGGGAGTGGCTTGCCGGAGCGAAGGCGGAGGGCAGGGCGCCCGCGAGCCGCTGGCTGTCATTGGCGCGCAGGGCGAAGGGCACCGAGGTCAGCGGCAGCCGGGGGACGAGCTCGGACTGGCCCGCGAGCGTGACGCCCAGGTGCAGCTCGTTGCGCTTCATGACGTCATCGCGCAGGGGCATCGACGCCCCCAGCACCACCGCGTAGTAGCCGTTCGTCACCGGCACACCCACGTGGCTCTCCTGCCAGAGCGGGGCGCCGCCGGTGGACGTGGCGTAGAGGGCGAAGGTGATGTCCTGCGGTGAGCCTTCGGGCGAGCCATCCGCGCGCACCAGCCGCCCCTGGAAGGCCATGGTCCGAGGCGCCTCCTGCGCGAGCGCGGGGCCTGTCCCCACCACGAGCAACACCAGCACGAGCACGGACACGGGCACGAAGACGGGTCGAACGGGCATGAGGACTCCACGACGGGAGAGGGACGCGCGGGGGAGTCTATGCCGCGAGCGTTCAGCAGCTGAAACCCGCGGGGTCCCGGAATGGCGTGGAGCAACGTTGGAGGACAGCTCGGCGGGGCCTACCCCTCGCATCCCCCTGGGGCCGGGGCTATAGCCGGACGTTGACTCGGGGAGGACCCATGGCGCGCGCGACGAGAGCGGTCGGGACGGGGTGGATGCTCCTCCTGCTGGCGGCGATGTCGAGCACCGGCGCCACGGCCTGTCGCGAGGAGGGGGGGCTGACGGGGGCACAGGGCCGGCTGCGGCTGTCCCACGAGCGGCTCGACTTTCCCTTCGCCTACCCCGGCGGCGTCCGCGAGGCCGAGGTCCGGGTGATGAACGCGGGCCGTGCTCCGCTGGATGTCACCTGGACGCAGGTGGACGAGCCCTTCTCGCTGGTGGATGTGCCTCCCGTGCGCGTGGCCTCGGACGAAGTGCCCGTGCGGCTGCGCTTCAGCCCCCGTGCCACGGGCACCTTCCAGACGCGGCTCTCCGGCACCGCGTCCGATGGGGGACGCGTGGAGCTGGTGCTGTGGGGCGAGGCACGGCCGGTGCCGGACTGCGTGGCCTCGACGTGTGCCGCCGCGGCGTTCGACCCCGTCACCGAGCGCTGTGTGGAGACGCTGCTTCCGGACGGCACCGGGTGTGACCCGGGCAACGCGTGTCTCACCACGGCCACCTGTCAGCAGGGGCGGTGCAAGGGGCTCGAGCGGCCGTGTGATGATGGCAACGCCTGCACCACGGACGTGTGTCACGTGTTGGATGGGTGCTCCGCGGTGCCCGCGCCGCCGTGTCCCGGGGCCGGAGCGTGTCAGGTGGGCACGTGCGACCCGAAGCTCGGGTGTGCCCTCGTGGATGCGCCGGATGGGACCTTCTGCGGGACGGAGCGCGGCTGTGACGCCGCCGACGTGTGCGTGGAGGGCACGTGCGCGCGGCGCAACCTCCCGGATGGCTTCCTGTGTGAGGGGGCCAGTCCCTGTCAGGCGGAGGGGCGCTGCAAAGGGGCCGTGTGCGTGCGCCCTCCGGCCGTGGCGCTGTCGAGGGACTGGACCCTGGACGTCCATGCGATGCACCGGAACCTGCATGACCTGCTGGTGGGGCCCGAGGGCGACGTGACGCTGTCGGGCTTCTACGAGTCCGCGCTGCTGGATGCGTCGGCGCCTTCGCCGCTGTTGAGCAGCGAGGCCGCCCGGCGCTGCATGCTGTGGAACGACCGGCTGTTGTGCATGGACCTGCCGGACGACGGCAAGGTGTCGCTGGTGGAGCGCTACACGGGCGTGCCCCGGTGGACCTTCACCCTGGCGGCGGCGCGGCCGGACATCGGACAGCGCACCTCCAGCCTCTTCCTGGCGCGCCTGGCGGTGATGGCTCCGGACCGGCTGGCGGCGCTCTTCGAGGCCTACCCCGTGGAGCAGGGCCGCGACACACGCTGTCGCATGTACTTCCTGGTGGTGCTGGATGCCCTCGGGCAGCTGGTGTCCGCGCAGGAGCTCACCGACCCGCTGCTGTCCGAGTGCAACCACCCGCACCCCTTCGGCGTCGCCTCCGACGCGGTGGGGGACCTGTATGTCTCCTTCGCTCCGACGCTGAACCTGGAGGCGCCGCTGCGTCCCGGTGCGCCGTCGCTGTTCATGGCGTTCTCCTCGGACGGAGTGCCTCGCTGGCGCACGACGCAGCCCATGGAGTCAGGGGAGCTCGCGGTGGCGAACGGGCTGCTCTTCCCCGAGCGGGGGATGCAGGCCCTGAGCACGCGGGATGGCTCGGTGAAGGCGGTGCTGGAGAAGCCCTTTGGCCGCGCGGTCGCCACGCGAGAGCGGGTGGTGCCCAGCGCGCCAGGCACCACGGTGAACGCCGACGTGCACCCGCTCCCCCTCGTCACGGAGCTCCGGGGCTTCACGCTGCCAGGGCTGCAGCCGGCGTGGACGTACTCGCTGCGCGCGCACCAGACCTTCACCTCGAAGGAGCTGCGGCTGGCCACCTGGCCGGAGGCACCCGGGCTTCCACCCCGGACCGTGGTGCTCACGACGGCGAAGGACACGCGCGATGAGCAGGCGCTGCTGGTGGGCATCCACGCGACGAGCGGGCGCGAGGCCTTCCAGTGCCGGCTCGACTACGGGGCGCACTCGGTTCCGCAGCTGCTGGAGCTGGCACCGGGGGCACTGCTGCTGATGGATGGCGCGGAGACGTGCGGAGAATGCGACCCGCCCTTCGCCTACAGCGCGCAGGCGCGCTTCCACCGCTTCCCCATGCCGGGCCTGCTCCCCGCGCAGGAGCCCTGGCCCGGGACTTTCGGAGGCCCGGGGCATGACCACCACGAGGGCGCGGACCGCTGAGGCGCGTCACCCGACGCTCGCCTCGGCCGACGCGAGCCAGGCCTCGTAGTGGATGCGGCCCAGCGCTGTCTCCGGAACGGAGCCGCGGCCCAGGGTGCCGATGATGTCCACGCGCTCGGAGTCGTCCGAGGCGGGGTGGATGCGGAACTCGACGCCGCGCCCGAAGGGAGGCATCCGCAGGCCGTGCCAGCGCAGCGTCCCGCCTCGCAAGCGGAGGCCGCCGTCCTCCAGCACGTGGACATCCAGCTCCAGGTCCAACCCCTGCTCGACGAACACCTCGTGCAGCCGGCCCCCACGCACGATGAAGTCCGAGTCGAACTCGCGCAGCACGCCGTCGCAGTACAGCTCCCGGACGAAATGCATGGAGCCATCCGCGCGGCGGAAGGTGCGGAAGCGTCCCGGGAAGGTGCAGGGACCTTGCTCGAAGAGGCCCTGACCGAACAGCCGCGTGGCCACCCAGGCCATCATCCGCGCCGGCAGCGAGGAGAACGTCACCGACGCCCGCGTGTTCCACGCACCCGGGTTGGCGTAGAAGCGGCGGACGCGAGGGTCCACGCGCGCCACCTCGGGACCCAGCGCCGATGCGAGCAAGGGCCACACATCCGAAGGCCGGGTGCTCTGCCCTCGGTGCACGGCCTTCACGCCTCGGCGGTAGACGCTGGCCGCGGTCCACGCGGTGAGGAAGCTCCCCAAGAGCAGCCACGCCGCGCGCCGCTCACCCACCAGGCCCGCGTCGTCGCGCTCACGCGGCACGCACAGCGCGCGCACGGTGGCGAAGGCATAGTGACGCAGCAGGCTCCAGCACGCGCTCAGCATGCGTGACAGGGACAGCGCCAGGCCGTGGGCCATGGCGGTCTCGCCCGGGACGGCCCCCGCGAGGGCGGGCTGGTCGAACAAGCGCGCGCCCAGCGTCATCTCCACGTGTTGCACCAGCAAGCGCCACAAGGGCTCCCGCGCATGGGCCCGGGCCTCCTCGAGGAACGCGGCCTCGTGGCCCTGCTCGCGAGCCCTCGCGACATCCCGGATGTGGGCCTCGATCCAGCGCTCGTCCCGGACCTCCCAGGGGAGGTGCTCCTCGCAGGCCCTCGCATAGGACGCCCATTCCCGCGTGCGAGGCTGGCCTCGCTCATCCACGGGCATGACGGCGGCGCCCAGGCGGGCGAAGGGCTCCGAGACGCCCCAGAAGCGGCCCAGCGTGACGGCGCTCGCGGCCAGCAGGTGCACCCGGGCCATGCGGCACGGATTCGCGCGGTAGAAGTCCGCGAGCAACCCCAAGGCCCGACGGCAGGCGCGGTGACGACGCTCGAAGCTCATGGCGCGACCTCCACAAGTTCTCCACAAGGACGCGTCCGTCCCTCGGCGGCGTCCCCGCGTCCCAGCCAGCTTCGCGCCGCGCCGGGAGCGGGCGGCCTGCCCAGCCACCGCGCCACGAGGAACGCGCCGAACCGCCACCGCGAGCGCCGCTGCCGCGTCGCGTGCACGTCCCCCGCGCACC
The DNA here is from genome assembly GCF_038561935.1 of Myxococcus stipitatus. The sequence goes on from NZ_CP102770.1 coordinate 29,627, forward strand.
ACCGCCGCAGCGTCTCGAAGCCCCACTCGGTGCCCAGCCGCATGAGGGGGCGGAACAGCGCCGCGTCGAGCAGCTCCCCCAGCACCCCATGGCGCGTCTCGTAGTCGAAGACCGTCTTGAAGTACGTGCCCTCGGGCCGGCGCTCATAGAGCCACAGGCCGCGGCCTCGCAGGATGAGGCTGCGCCAGTCGTCCGCGCCGAACTCGAAGATGGAGCGCTGGTGGAGGCTGCTGGCCAGGTAGCGACCCCACCCGACGACCTCGAGCCCGAAGCCCAGGTGCGTCCGGTAGTCCAGGAGGTGGAAGCCTCGCGCGTCCTGCTCCGGCAGGGCGCGGATGGACGTGAAGCGGATGTCCCAGGCCGTGTGCAGCGCGGGGTCCTGGGTGCGCTCCCAGACCGTCTCCACCGGCGCGGGGATGAGCACCTCCACGACAATCCGTTGGAGTGGCTGTTGCCCTGTTGGAGTCGGCCGAGGGTTGCGTCGGAAGGCCCGCCACCGCGCCAGGTCCGTCGCGAAGGTGAGGAGCGCCGTCACCCCCATGACGGTCATCAGCCCGCGCAAGGTGTCGGGCACGGGGGGAGGCGCGATGCGCACGCCCGTGGGCAGCAGCCGGTCCACCCACACGGCCTGGAACGTGGCCATGAGGTAGAGCCCCACCAGCACGCTGAGCACCACGTGCATGAAGTACTCACCCCGGGGCACCCCTCCCTGGGAGGCCCGGCTGTCGCGCTCCTCCCAGACGTCCGCCAGGGCCACCAGCACGTCCGCGGCGTAGAGGAGCACGAGCAACCCCAGCGCCCAGCCCTGGAAGCGCACGTGCGGCACCCAGAGGAACTGGAGCGCGTAGATGAGGTGCCGCGCCGTGTGCCAGAGCACCTCGCGCTGACACTCGGCACGCTCGTGGAGCCGGCCGCGCCAGAGGTGGAAGTAGACGACGTCGAAGGCGCCCAGCAGGCCGATGAGGAGCAGCAGGTAGAAGGCGACGCTCATGCCCGGCGGGATTGCAACGGCGCGGCCACGCCTCCGGAGCGATACAAGCCTTCAATCCGCCAGGACTTCGAGCCGGCGAAGCACCGCCGTCGTCAACGCCGTGGACAGGACCGACAACGTCGAGGTCATCCCCAACTTCTCCACAGGGCGCGGTGTCTGGGTGTGTTTCACCGGAGGCGCGGCCTGGAGAGCCCGGTGCGTCATGAATCGCGCATCAACTGTCGCGTGAGGCTCGCGCGCGGCTAACGGGTGTGGTGGTGCGCTGTCAATTGCTCGTGCTGGGAATCCACGAAGTATTTTCAGGACGGGTGGTGAATACGACCCGCCCTTGGCCGCTCTGGAACCCGGCCTGACACGGCACCTACCGCGCCACCGACCCTGCGGGTGGACATGCCCCGCGTACCCGATATTCTTCGGCCATCGTTGACGTTGAAAGACGTGGACGTGTTCCACGTTGCCCATGCGAGGCCCGCCCGGGATGCACCCCCTTGGTCCCGGCGCTTGTGTGGAAGGAGTGCGGTTGCCCGGACGACCTTGGAGGTCCGGCGTGCGGCGGCTCCGTTGCAGCGTGGGGGGCCTGCTCGGGCCCCGGGGGGAAGAGATTCCCTGGGGCCCGAGTCACCTCGTCTGCTTCCGGGCCCACCCGAAGGCCAGGCCCGTCTGCCTGCTGCTCAGTCCTTCGTGTAGACGACGCGGCTGCCGCCGTTCGCCTTCACCTCGGTGCGCGGAGGACGGGTGGCGCACTGGATGGTGGAGCCGCCGCTGGCCTCGACGGAGAGCTTCTCGGACGGGTCCGCCTCCAGCTGCGAGCCACCGCTGGCCTCCACCTCCAGCCGCTTCACGCCCTTGACGTCCATGGCCTTGATGATGGTGCCGCCGCTGGCCTCGACCTCCATGTCCCGGGCGCGGCCGGAGAGGTTGACGACGGAGCCGCCGCTGGCCTCGATGTCCAGCTTGTCGGAGTTGATGTCGCGGATGGTGAGGGCGGCGCCGCCGCTGGCCTCGGCGGAGAAGTCCTCGGAGGCGGAGGCCTCCGCTTCCACGTGGCTGCCGCCGCTGGCGCTCACGCCCTCCACGCGGGGGCTGGAGATGTAGAGGGTGACGCGGCCGTTCTGCATGCCCTTGAAGAAATTCCCCCGGTCCATCTCCGTGGTGAGCTGGCCGTCCTTCACGACGAGCCGCAGCTTGGAGAGCTTGTCCGCGGGTCCTTCCAGGCGGACCGACTTGGGGCCGACCTTCACCTGGGCCTTGAGGCCCTGGCCCACGGCGACGGAGTGGAAGTCGGAGACCTCGCGCGTCTCGGACGTCCGCGAGTCATCCGCGAAGGAGGCACTCGCGAACATGAGCATGGGGACGAGCAGGGTCATGCGGGCGGTCTTCATGGCGGACTCCGTCAGGCAGTGGAGCCCGGCATGGGCTCCGTCAACATGCCGGGCTTACGGATGGGCCACTCGAACGATTGCCCCGGGACCGGGGACTACTGCTGGGAGAGCAGCTCCAGGGGGACATTCACCGCGCGCGTCTCGCCGGGCTTGATGTCCACGGGCAGCTTGAGCGCCTTGCCGTCCTCACCCACGATTTTCAGCACCTGCTTGCCGGACGGCACGCTCACCTTGAAGAGCGGCGTCACGCCCAACAGCTGGCCTCCCAGGAAGACCCGCGCATAGGGGTCCGTGGACAGGCTGAGGTAGCCCGGAGGGCCGCCCGTGGGAGCGGATTCCCGCGACTCGTCCGCGGGGTCCGTCTTGGGAGGAGGAGACCGCGGCGTCCGAGCCGTCGCCTCCTTGGTGCGCGACCGGCCTGTCTGAGGTCTGCGAGGCGGAGCGCGCTTCTTGTCCTCGGGCTCCTCCGCCGCGAGCGACTTCGAGTCCTCCTCGGCCTTGTTCTCGGGGACGGACTCGGGAGGCGGGGGCTCGTTCTGGGCCACCTCCGTCGTGGGCTGCTGCTGCGGCTGCGGCGTCGGGGGGGGCGGCGCCACCTGTGCCTCGGCCTTGGGCGGGACGGGCTGCGGCGTCGGGAGGGGCTTCACCTGGGACGGGTCGCCCGGGGACTCCGCTGGGGGCGACAGCCAGGAGGACACCTTGCCTCCATCGAGTCCCAGTCCCACCACCGCCGCGCCCACGGCGAGGAGGACGAGCACGGCGGCGACGAGCTTGCGCCCGCCCCGGGAGGCGCCCAACGCGGGCACGCCGCGCTGCGTGTGGACGTGGGAATCCTCGTCCTCGTGCTCCTCCTCCTCGGAGGAAGCACGCCGGGCGTCCTGGAAGGCGCGGGCGGGCCGGGTGGTGACGCCCACTTCCGCTTCGGCCTGCGGAGGCGGGAACGAGGCGGCCAACTGCGCCTGGGGACGGCGTCGCGCCGGAGGGGACGCGTTGTTGCGCCGCGCGGGCACTCCCGCGTGTCCACCGGGCTCCGCGGAGAGCGCGGGGGCACGGGCCACGGAGACCTCCGCCTTGCGCTCGGGCGCGGCGGGCGGCGGCGGTGAGGGAGGCACGGCGCGCAACGCGTCCCCGGAGCGTCCGGAGCGGGACCGGGCCGCGGCCTCCTCTGCTCCCGAGGTCCTCGAGACCTGGGCCGACGGAGGCGGGGGCGGCGTGCGCGCGGGCGCCGGCGGGGAGGAGAGCGCGGGCCGCGCGGGCTGGGTGCGGGCCATGGCGGCCGCCTCGGGCGAGACGGGCGGCGTCTCCTGCGGCGGCGGAAGACGAACGGGCTCCGCCGCGCCTCGGGACGCGAGCCGCTTCTGGGGCGGCTCCCGGAGCACGGGCTTGCGAGGCTCCGGGTCGGGCGGCGGGGGCGGAGGAGGTGTCGTCGCCGGCTGCGCGGTGGTGGTGGCCCGGCGCGGTGGAGGCGGAGGCGTGGCCTGCGCGGTCGTGCCCGGCTGCTTCACCGTGGGCACCGCCGTCACCGAGGGACGGCGCGGCTCGGGTGGGCCCGAGCTGGTGTTGACGGTGGGCGGCTCGGGCGCCTCGGGAGCGGACGGCGCGGGCAGCCCGCCGTTGGCCAGCATCGCCGCCACGCTCGTCTCGCTGGTGGCGTCGCCGTTGGCGGGGCCCGCCATGAGGAGCTGGCGCGTCTGCTCGCGCCGGTCGGCGAAGAGGCGGCTCATCACCTCGCTGCTCTGCTCGGGGTGCCAGATGAGCGGGCCCACCGCGCGCTCCAGGGCGCGGGCGAACTCCAGCGTGGAGGAGTACCGGTCCTCGCGCCGCTTCGACAGCGCGCGCAGGACGATGGCGTCCAGCTCCGGCGGTATCTGCTTGTTGGTGCGCGAGGGCGGCGTCACCTCGCACCGCAGCACCGCGTTCATCATCGCCTCGGCCTGCTTCGCGTAGAACAACCGCATGCCGGTGAGCAGCTCGTGCAGCACCACGCCCAGGCTGAACAGGTCGCTGCGCGCGTCCAGCGGCTCGCCCATGATCTGCTCGGGCGACATGTAGCCGCTGGTGCCCTTCACCATGCCCACCGCGGTGCGGCTGGCGCGCGCCAGGTTCTTGGCGATGCCGAAGTCCAGCAGCTTGGTGACGCCCTCGTACGTCACCATGATGTTCTTCTCCGCCACGTCCCGGTGGATGACGGGAGAGGGGCGGCCCAGCGGGTCCGTGAAGGTGTGCGCGTAGTGCAGCGCGACGGCCGTGTCCCGCACCGACATCAGGCTGAAGCCCATGGGGATGGGGTGGTTGGCCTGGCGGCACGCCTTCGCCACCTCCACCAGCGTCGCCCCCGGCACGAACTCCATGGCCAGGAACAGCTCCCCCTCCGCGATGTCCAGGTCGAACACCTGGGCGATGTGCGGGTGGTTGAACGCGGCCGTGACCTTGGCCTCGTCCAGGAACATCCGGATGAACTCCTCCTCGCCCCGGATGTCCGGCAGAATCTGCTTGAGCACCACGAGCTTGCGGAAGCCCGCGAGCCCTCGCTGGGACGCGAGGAAGATCTCCGCCATCCCGCCCGTGGACAGGCGGCTGAGCACCTCATACTTGCCCAGCGACCGGCTCCTGGAGCCATCGGTCGCGAGCGGCAGCGTCGTCCCACTCATCGGAAGACAGTGAATCTACACCGGCACCCCGACGGACGCGAAAGTCACGCTCAAAGAAAAGTCCACGAATATCTATATCGCTTACTTTTCCGTGAATCCTTGGCGTCGGCCCCGCGACGTCTCGTCGCGTTGAGAGGCGGGGAGGGTGACGGCCAGTGCGTTGAGCAGGCGCAAATCCGAGCGGGACAGGCCGCGCAGGTTCTTGCGGAGGTCGCCCAGGACGGGGGGCTCGGCGCGGGAGGCCAGGGGTGGACGCTTTCGGCCCGGGGGTGTCTCGATGCTCGCGTCCAGGGCGAGCAACAGGTGAGGGGGCACGCGCAGGACGATGCACAGCCCACGCAGGGTGTGGATGCTCGGGAGCATGTGGCCGCGCTCCAGGCGTGCGTACACCTCTCGGGCCACGCCCAGCCGCTCCGCCACGGCGGCCTGGGTCATCCCCAGGCTCCGACGGGCCGTCCGCGCGGACAGGCCCAGGTGGACTCCAAGCTCGGTCTTCACATGTGTCTCGTCCGTCGCGAGGCCACGAGTCTTTCGCGCCTCCTTGCCCGGCGGCACCCTACTCCGCGCCATGGAAGTGACGCACCCTGCGTGAAGACACCGGGATGTGCCGTGAAGTGCGCGGGGGGAGTACCCGAGGCGGGCCGCGTCAGGGGGCGCGGGGCGCACGCGTCCAGTCGGCCGTTTTCGATGTCACGCGCACCCTGACTGGACTGGCCACCTTCCCGTGGCGTTGGCCCGGGGCGCGCATCCCTCTTCTCCCTTCACATTCCGCGTGTCCCTCCCGCCCGTCCCCTCTGGGACCTGGGCTAAGACGCGCACCAAGGTTCCATGGATACTTCTGTTTCTCCCCGCACCGTCACCGGCCGCATCGATGTCCACCCCCGAGGCTTCGGCTTCCTCACCGTGCAGGCGCCCGGTGCCCAGGAGGTGCTGTCCGCCTTCATCCCTCCGCCGGACCTCAATCCGCTGTTCGCGGGGGACATCGTCACCGGCACGGTGACGGCGGGCGCGGATGGCCGGTGGAGCGCGAGCGGCCTGTCGCTGGTGGAGCGGCCCCGCACGCGCGTCTACGGCGAGGTGGTGTCTCGCAAGGGCGCGCTGTTCCTGCGCATCGACCGCGAGGTGGGCAACGCGGACTGGGTGTTGGACGCGGGCACCACGCGGGTGCAGCACGGCGACGCGGTGGTGGCGAGCATCGCGGACGGCAAGGTCGTCCTGCTCTACAAGCTGGAGCCCGGCGCGGACCGCTCGCTGGAGCGCATCATCGCCCGGCACGGGCTGCACAAGGACTTCTCCCCGGAGGCGCTGGAGGACGCGCGGCGCGCGCGCGAGGTGCCGCACGAGGTGGGCTCCCGGCGCGACTTGCGCGACGTGCCCACGGTGACGGTGGATGCGCCGTCCACGCGAGACATCGACGACGCGATTTCCGTGCTGCCCGCGGGGCCGGACGGGGCGCTGCGGCTCCTGGTGTCCATCGCGGACGTGGGCGAGGCGGTGAAGGAGGGCACGGCGCTGGACACGGAGGCGCGCGAGCGGGCCACCAGCGTGTACATGGCGGGCCGCGTCCTGCCGATGCTGCCCGAGTCGCTGTCCGCGGACTGGCTGAGCCTGGTGCCGGGCGCGGAGCGGCGCTGCCTCACGGTGGAGCTGCGCATCGACCCGCAGGGGCGGGTGACGGCGGCGGACGTGTACGAGAGCGTCATCCGCTCCTGGGCGCGGCTGAACTACGACGAAGTCGCCGCCTTCCTCGACCGGGGCGAGGTGTCCTCGGCCATGGCGCCGGTGCGGGACGTCATGCCGTGGTTCCGACTGGCGGCGGCGCGGCTCGCGGTGGCGCGTGGCGCGCGCGGCGGCATGGAGTTCGCGCGAGATGAGGCGCGGTTCACCTTCAACGCGGCGACGGGCGAGGTCTCCGGCCTCGTGAGCGAGCAGCCCACGTCCGCGCACGGGATGATTGAGCGCTTCATGGTGGCGGCGAACGAGGCCATCGCCACGTGGATGCTGGCGCGCGGCCTGCCGGGCGTGTTCCGCGTGCACGAGCAGCCGGACCCGCAGCGGGTGGCGGACCTGAATGCGTTCGCCGAGCACTCCGGGTTCGCCGCGGGCTTCGGCCGGGAGCTCACCCCGCTGGCGCTGGCGTCGTTCGACCGGCAAATCGTGGGCGCGGCGGCGGAGCCGGCGCTGCGCTCGGTGCTGCGGCGCTCCCTGGGGCCGTCGCGCTACACCGTGAAGCCGGGGCCGCACTTCGGCCTGGCGGCGCCCCTGTATCTGCACTTCACGTCCCCCATCCGCCGGTACGCGGACCTGGCGGTGCACCGCACGCTGAAGGGCTACCTGAACGGGCGCCGCGACTACCTGGACGAGGACCCGAAGGTGGAGGCGCTCGCGGTGCACATCAACGGGCGGGCGCGCGCGGCGAACCGCGCGGAGTCGGACCGGCACCACGTGCTGGAGGCGCGGTGGCTGGCGGGCCACGTGGGCCGCGAGTTCCCCGCGCGGGTGGTGCGCGTGCGCCCCTTCGGCCTCATCGCGCAGATTGACGGCATGCTGGTGGAGGGCGTGCTGCCGGCGGAAGGACTGCCGGGAGGCCCCTTCCGTCCGGATGCGCGAGAGCTGTCGCTCGTGGGCAAGGAGCGGACCTTCACGGTGGGCATGCCCGTGAACGTGAAGGTGGCGTCCACCGATGAGTCCCTGGGCCGCGTGGAGCTGGCGTTGGTGTCGTAGGCCCCGGTTGGAATCAATCCCTCCCATTCCCTCCGCGATGCCTGGTTCCAGACGGTGACGCGCCCTCCCGCTCGGCGCGTCTTGGGAATGGGAGGGATTGATTCCAAATCAGAAGGAGTTGGCGACAGGCTGAGCGACCATGTGGAGTTGTTTGGGTTTGGAGGCCTGGACCTGTCCACCACGGCGTTCGCCAACGTGCCGGACTCCTCGCGCGTGCAGACGGCGAGCTTCAACGAACTGGCCGTGAGCGAGACCGCCGCCTTCACTCCGGTGGTGCCCACCTCGACTTCAACCGCAACGGCGTGGCGGACATCTTCCCCGCGACGCAGAACGACTCGGGCTCCGAGTCCTGGAGCCCGGTGCTTGGATGGGACTACCCGGCCCAGGGCAGGCCGTCGGTCTTCGCCGAGAGGACCTCCGGCGTCGTCCAGCCCATCAACCCGGTGGAGGACTTCACCAGGTAGGCGAAGGCCGTGTGGGGGCTTCCGGGCACGGGCACGCGGGTGGCGGCGACCACCTGAATCCTCGAGCCCACCGCGAGCTGGGCCACGGGCTTCTTGTCCGAGCGCGTCTGGGTGATGGGGAAGGACTCGCGCACGGTGGCCTCCTGTCCCACGTAATAGAACTCCTGCGGGACCAGGGTGAGCCTCTGCGTCTTCGGGTCCACCGTGTACTTGTCGCGGCCGTTCCAGAAGCCGTGCCACGAGTCCGAGAGGATGATGCCGTTGCCCTTCACCTCGGTGAGCGCGGGCACGCTGCCCAGGGGCTCGAGGCTCTTGCCGTCGTAGCGAAAGACGAGGGCGATGTTGTCCGTGTCCGTCATGCCCGAGTGGACGGCGACCTCCTTGCGCTTGTCGCTGGAGTCCAGGTCGAGGAGCGACAGGCCCAGGACCTCGGCGCCCACCTTCATGCGGTGGGTGGCGGTGCCCACCGTGAGGACGAAGTCGAAGTCGCCGTTCTTCTCGTTCCCCTTCACGGAGATGGCTTCGGGCTTCCCGTCGCCGTTCAGGTCGGCGGTGGTGGACCGCACCAGGGCGGCCTGCTCCTCCGCGTGGACGCTCGGGGCGGTGAGCCACGTGAAGGCCATCACGGTGAGGACGCAGCGGTGTGACGTCATGAAGCAGACCTCATGAGGGCCCGAACCCTGGAGGAAGCCGCGGGGTGTGGTCTCGGGCGACGATGAACGCGGACGCGGCGCGAGCACCATCGTAGCCACGATGCACCACGCGGACGCAGGGGTTTCACGGCCGCGTCAGCCGCGCTGCCCGAAGCGGCCTCGGAAGTGTTTGTCGAGGAAGGTCTCGGCCCTCGCCTGGGCCTCCTGGACCTGGGGCGGGAGCGGGTGCTCGGGCGTGGCTCTCGCCGCCGCCTGTCGGGCCCGCTGCATCACGGAGCGCGGTGCGTCCCGCGTCGCGGGAGGAAGCACGCGCTCGACGGCGGCGATGCGCGCGTGGGCTTCATCGACCAGGCCCAGCGCCTCGTCGAGGGAGACCTCCTTCTCCGAGAGCGCGGAGAAGAGCTGGCAGTGGTAGCGGCGGCAGCTCGCCGGGCGGTCCGCGTAGACGGTGCAGGTGCGCCCGTCCAGCGCGGCGCAGTGCTGGGCGAGGACGGGAGGGCCCTCCTCCCGCTGGAGCAGCGGGACACCGTGCCGACGCAGCGCCGAGGCCTCGTCCGGCTGGAGCGACACATGCGTGAAGAGTGTCCCGTCGCAGCACATGCCGCAGCGCAAGCAGAGGGTGGACAGGGGCATGGACGCTCTCAGGTGGAAGACGAAGGGGACTCCCACCCCTAACCCGCCACGAGGCGGTGTTCCATCGCGGCGAGGCCGGGAGACAGGCCCCCCGCGTGAGCGCTCGCGCGCCGGGCTGCACTACAGTGCGCCCATGCGCTTCGGGCTCCGGGTCCTCCTGTTCGCCGTGGTGTCGACGCTGCTGGCCTGTGAGAAGTCCCCAGGCGGTGTTCATGTCACCGTGGACGGGCCGCTGACCCCGGGACTGCACTTCGACCGGCTCTCGGTGGTGGCCTCGCTGCCGGACGGCGCGGCCCTGGCCGTGGCCACGCTGGAGGGCGAGGCGCTGCGCCTCCCCGCCACGTTCAACTTCGAGTCCGGCCCCGCCACTCCCGAGGGCACGCGCGTCACCGTCCGCGCCACCGCGGAGCTGCTGGGCGCCATCCAGTCCACGGCCTGGGGAGAGACCACGCTCACGCCGGGCACGGGCTCCCGGCTGTCCCTCTCCCTGCCTCCCGTGACGGAGCGGCCCGACGCGGGCCTTCCCCAGGAGGTGTGTGACAACGGCGTGGATGATGATGGCGACGGGCTGGGCGACTGCGCCGACCCGGAGTGTGCCGGCGCGAGCTGTCAGCCCGGAGGACTCGTCTGCGCGAACAGCGTGTGCGCCTGTCCCGGAGGTGTCACGGGCGTCCTCACCGAGCGCTCCGGCTTCGCGTCGCGCCTGAATCCCGCGGCTGTGTTTGCTTCGACGGGCCCCTACGCGGGAGGACTGGTGGTGCTCGGAGGGCGGGATGGCTCGGGCCGTCCCGTCTCCACCGTGGAGGTCTTCTTCCCCGCCACGGGCCGGGTGCTGCAAGCGCAGCTCGAGGTGGCTCGCGCGGAGTCCTCCGCGCTGGTGCTGGAGGAGGGACAGGTGGTGGTGCTGGGGGGCCTCCGCGCCGACGGTCAGCCCGAGCCCAGCGCGGAGTGGCTGAATCCCGATGGAGGCACCACCCGCGTCGCCTTCACGCCGCCATTAGCAATCCAGGGGGCCCAGGCCGGCCCGCTCGGCGGCTCGGAGGTCGTCGTGGCGGGAGGGCAGCTCGTCCTGGCGCGGGATGGCGGGGCCGTCTCGGACACGGCCGTCCGTGTGTCACTTCGCGGTGACGACGCCGGGAGCTGGTCCATCCTGGGGAAGCTCTCCCTGGACTGCCCCGCCGGAAGCGCGAGCATGGGAGGCGCCTTCGTGCTCGCGGGCGGGTGCACCCCCAACACGAGCTCGACTCGGCTGGATGTGGTGGAGCCGTCCGGCGTGCTGGGCGCGGGGCCGCTGCTGCCCGTGTCCTTGTCCACCCCCGCGGTGGTGGAGCTGAAGTCGGGCCGAGCCCTCGTCCTCGGAGGCCGCGAAGTCGGTGTCATCCCCTCGGCTCGCGCTTTCTTGTTGGAAAGGAATACGGGAAGGGTGCGCATGCGAGAGCTGACACCCATGGACACGGCTCGGGGAGCGCCTCGCGCCGCGCTCGCGGGAAATGGCTGGGTTTACGTTGAAGATACAGACGGCGCCCCCGCCGCCTGGTTCGACCCGGCCTCCGAGCGCTTCACCCCCGCAGTGTCACTGTCGACACCCCGACAGGGACATGCCCTCGTGGGCGGAGCGGGTGGAAGTGTCCATTTCGTGGGTGGAAGTCGACCCGACGCAGGTCCAGATGGTGTGTCGTGGTCCATCGAACCGCGCTGCCCTTGAATCCCAGGGGCGCGCCGCGCGGAATGTGGTTACGCAGCGCTTGTACTGGGGAACAAGTTTCCCGGCCCTGATGAATGGTCAGGCTATATGAACCGCGGTTCACCCAGGTCGTATCCGTACCGGGGGACTGCTTCCTTTCGCGCGAAGACGTACAATCGTCTCCCATCAGACAACGGAGCTGGCATGCAGGCGGACACACGGGACGGGACGCGCGGCCGGGAATCGGTGCTGGGCTACCGGGTGGGGACGGAGCTGACCGCGGTGGCTTCGTTCGGCAACAGCGATACACCAGGACGTCTGGTGCAACTCTCGTTGGAGCACCTGACGCTCCACCTGGACTCGGACGCGATGCCGCGTCCAGGACAGGCTGCGTCCGTGGTGCTGGGACAAGGTGAGCGCTGGGCCACGTCCCTGGACGCGGAGGTGATGGAGGTGCGCGGTGGGCGACCGGAGGTCAGCCTGCGCTTCGTCTCGCCTCCGCTGGACGCGGGCCGCCGCATCGTCACCGTGCTGGAGGCGCTGCGCGACAACGGCCTGCTGCTGCCGCCGGAGACGCGGCCGGTGTGGAAGGAGCGCATCGACCGCAAGGACCGCGTCGCTCGCATCTGCGAGGCGCTGGTGGGTCGTCAGGCGCGCGGCGTGGCGCGCACGGCGCAAGGCGTGAAGGTCAACGTGACGGCCGTCTACTTCGACCCGATGGGCGCTCGCATGGGCTGGCGCTTCGACGGGCCGGTGCCGTCGGGCCCGTTCGTGGTGGAGGCCTTCGGCTACAGCAGCGTGGTGCACCTGGAGGCGCGCGACGCGCACGAGGAGGGCGGCCGGGTGATGGTCTCCCTGCCCTCGGAGGTGGTGCGCTACCGCCACCGCTGGCTGCGCCGCGCGCCGCCCAGCAGCCCGTGCACGCTGTCCTTCAACCACCCCATGTGGCCGCAGGTCCACGTGCGCCGCCCGGTGTTGGATTTGTCCTATGAGGGCCTGGCCTTCATGACGGAGCCGGGCGAGGACCTGCTGTACCCGGGCCTGCGTCAGCCCGTGCTCGAGGTGGCCATGGACGGCATGCCACCGGTGCGACTGCGCGCGGAGGTGCGCAACATCTCCAGCACCGCGGCGGGACGCCGGTGCGGCATGTCCGTGCGTCCGCTGGACGCGGAAGGGGCCCGGGCGTGGCGCGCGCTGGTGGAGGCGCAGATGCATCCGTCCACCCGCGTGGAAGGCGACTGGGGTGATGCCACGTGGAAGCTCTTCCAGGGCTCCGGCTACTTCGGCCTGCCCGGCAAGTCGGCCGAGGACTTCGTGGAGGAGCGCCCCTGGTTCGACGCCACGCAGGAGCGGCTGGAGGGCCGCACGCGCCTGGGCTACCGGGTGGTGCGCCCCGCGGGTGAGTCGCTGGAGGCCACGCTGTCGGTGGTGAAGCCCTACGAGGGGACGTGGATGGCGCACCAGCTGGCGCGTCAGCACGTGCCCGGTCAGCGCTCCTCCGCGCGAGAGGCGCTGCGCGACATCTACCTGCGCGGCTACGAGCCCACGCAGGTGGACCCGGACGTGAAGTGGTTCATCGCCTTCTGCGAGGCGAATGTCCGCTGGGTGCGCTTCACCAAGTTCGACTTCGCGAGCTGGTACGAGCACACGGGCCAGGCGTGCCTGACGCCCTTCCGCCTGATGGAGGCGGAGGTGGACCGCGAGTGGGACGTGCCCGAGGACGTGGAGGTGGGGCCGCCCACCGACGCGGAGCGCGAGCGCTTCTTCCAGGAAATCGAGCGCACGCGCCCGGTGGCCTACCGCGAGGCGCTGGACCTGGTGCCCGAGCGCTTCGACCTGTCGCGCGCGAGGATGAAGTGGGGCGAGGCGGGCCTGGGCCGCGAGCGCGAGCTGCGCGTGGCGCGGGTGCAGGGCCGCGCGGTGGCCATGGCGGTGCTGGAGTCCGCGCAGCCGGGCGTCAACCTCTTCAACGTGCTCGACGGCGTGCGGATGGTGTCGCTGGGCGACGACTCACAGCCGGAGGCGCAGCGGGCCTTGCTGGCGCTGCTGGCCCACGCGGCGGACTGGTACCGGGCCCGAGGCCGCCGCGTGTTCGTCCACTACGTGGAAGGCGAGTGCGTGGAGTACGTGGAGCGCGCCGCCCTGGCGGACCTGGGCGAAGGCAAGCTCTGGGTCATCTCCTCCGCGCTCCTGCCGGAGTTCCTGGAGCACCTCTGCGAGGCCACCACGCCGCGCCCGGCCGCTTGAGCCGGGGGCGCGGCGGGGACGTCGCTCAGAGGGCGTCGTCCTCTTCGGGGTCGGGGTAGGACTCCAGCTCGTCCTCCTCCTCGACGCGGGCGCGGCCGGGCTTCTTGCCCTTGCCCTCGCTGCCGCCGCCCAGGTCGGCGTCGGGGCCCACCACGTACCACTGGCGGCCCTGCTGGATGCGGCGCAGGACGCCCTCCTGCTCCAGCGCGGCCAGGAGCTTGGCGAAGGTGGCGAAGCCGTACTCGCTCTCGTCGAAGTCCGGCTCCTTGCGGACGATGGTCTCCTTGATGAGCGAGGGGTTCACCGGCCCCGTCGCGCGGGCGAGCAGGTTCTGCACCACCTCGCGGGCAATCTGCGGCACGTCCGACTTGGCGGGCGCCTTGCTTCCCGCGCCCGGCGCGGCCTGGGTGCTCTCCGCCTTGCTTCCGCGGCCGGTGGACTCCCGCCCGTGGCGGGCGCGCTTGCCGTGGCCCGCTTCCTCGGCGGCGCCGTGGCGGCCCTTCTCCTTGTCGCCCTTCTCCGAGCGCTGGCGGGTGCGCAGGTAGATGAACTCGTCACACGCGTTGACGAACAGGGGAGAGGTGGACTCCTTCACCGCCAGCCCGATGACGGTGCGGCCGTTCTCGCGCAGCTTGTACGCCAGGGGGCAGAAGTCGCTGTCGCCGGAGGCGATGACGAAGGTGTCGATGCTCTCTCGCGCGTAGCACAGCTCCAGCGCGTCGATGACCAGGCGCATGTCCGCGCCGTTCTTCCCCGCGCGCGTGGAGGGGGGCACGTCGATGAGCTCCACGCCGAACCGGTGCAGGCCAATCTTCGCGTCGCTGAAGCGGGACCAGTCGCAGTACGCGCGGCGGAAGACGACCTTGCCCTTCTCCAGGAGCCTGTCCAACGAGGGCTGGAGGTCGAAGTTGGAGGCACTGATGCCCGTGTTGGTGACGAGGTTCTCGAAGTCGAGGAAGAGCGCGATGCGATGCTCGTTGGTGCGACCGTTCACTTGCGGCCTCTGCGATGTGGCACCGCGTCGGGCGGCGCCAGAAGAAGGAAGGGCCCGGCGCATCCTCCGGGGGAGGGCGCCTGATGGGCCTTGCGGACGCACCCTAGCCTGTTCTGGACGGCGCGGGGGTGGGCCCGTTCATGGGATGAACACTCGATGGCAGCGGCGGCCCGGTCCGCCGCGTGGTGTCCGGGGCACGGTCCAGGCGTGAGCGGTGGGGCGTGGCCTAGCTTCTGGCGAGTCGGGTCCAAGGACCCCCAGCCGGAGCACGAGCGATGACACGAAACAGCAAGGGTGGAAGGTGCAAGTCCACCACGTTGGCCCTCTCCTCCCTGGTGGCGCTGCTGCTGCCCATGGTGGGAGGGGCCAGGGACCCCAACGTGGGTGAGGCGGCGGAAGGAAACCAGTTCGTGGAGCGCTTCGGCGAGCCCACGGGCCCCGCCATTCCGCCGCTCAACCTGGGAGGGATGATTGGCGTCGACGTGACGCCCACCCAGCCCCAGGCTCCGATTACCCAAGGGCCGAAGGTCGACGTCATGCCCGACCCGAAACGGACACAGACGCTGGAAGGAAACGTCGTGGAGATGAAGGGGGACGTGCTCTACGTCCAGGACGACACGGGCACCGTCGTCCCCCTGGACATGCAGGCGCTGCGTCTGAAGGAGCGGCCCAAGCCGGGCGAGCGCGTGGTGGCCGACTACCAGATTGAGAACGAGGTGGACAACATGGCCACCTCGCTCCACGCGGTGCGGTAGCCCCCTTCGCCGGGAGGCACTTGGGGGAGCCGCGACGCGAGCGCGGTGCTCCCCCAAGCCAACGGCGCGAAAGGGACTACTTCTTCTTCGCGCCGATGACGGTGTCGGGGCGCGCCTCGGGGCCATACTTGCCGGCCTGGTAGTCGCGAGCCATCTGCTCCAGCGTGACGAGCGGCACCTTCTTCGCGTGGCCGGCCTGACCGAACTGCTTCATGCGCTCCTCGCAGACGGCCTGCATCGCGGCGCGCGCGGGCGTCAGGTAGTAGCGCGGGTCGAACTCCTCCGGCTTGGCCGTGAAGGCCTTGCGGATGGCGCCGGTGATGGCGAGGCGGTTGTCGGTGTCGACGTTGATCTTGCGCACGCCCGCGCGGATGCCGCGCTGGATCTCCTCCACCGGCACGCCGTAGGTCTCCTTGATGCGACCGCCGTTGGCGTTGATGATGTCGCACAGCTCCTTGGGGACGGAGCTGGAGCCGTGCATCACCAGGTGGCAGTTGGGAATCTTCCGGTGGATCTCCTCGATGCGGCTCATGGCGAGCACGTCGCCGCTGGGCTTGCGGGAGAACTTGTAGGCGCCGTGGCTGGTGCCCATGGCGACGGCGAGCGCGTCGATGCCCGTGCGGTTGACGAAGTCCACCGCCTGGTCCGGGTCCGTGAGGAGCTGGTCCAGCGTGAGCTTGCCCTCGGCGCCGTGGCCGTCCTCCTTCTCACCCATGCCGTGCTCCAGCGAGCCGAGCACACCCAGCTCCCCCTCCACGGACACGCCGAAGCGGTGGGCCACGTTCACGACTTCGCGGGTGACGGCGACGTTGTACTCGTAGCTGGAGGGCGTCTTGCCGTCGTCCTCGAGCGAGCCGTCCATCATCACGCTGGTGAAGCCCATGCGGATGGCGCTGATACAGGTGTCCGGCGAGTTGCCGTGGTCCTGGTGCATGACGATGGGAATCTCCGGATAGAGCTCCACCGCCGCCTGCATCAGGTTCCGCAGGAACAGGTCATTGGTGTACTTCCGCGCCCCGCGCGAGGCCTGGATGATGGCCGGGCTCTGGGTGGCGCGAGCGGCCTCCATGATGGCCTGGATCTGCTCCATGTTGTTGACGTTGAGCGCGGCGACCCCGAAGTTGTTGGCGGCGGCGTAGTCGAGCAGGGGACGCAGGGCGATGAGCGGCATGACTGTGTCTCTCCGTGGCGGGATTGAGAAAAGTGCAGTCGCCAGTTAGCACGGACGCGCTGGCGGGCGTCGCCAAAAGCTCGGCGGCGGAGTTCCCCAGACGACGCTGTCAGGGGGTGGGGACCGGGTGCAGCTGGACCAGTGGGGGAAGGCTGTCCGCCCGCTCCAGCAGGCGCGCCTTGGGACGCACCGCGACGGGGACCCGGGAGGCGGCCATCATCTCCAAATCAAAGACATTGTCACCGAAGGCCGCATACAGCGGACGCGCGGTGCGAGCCCTCAGACAGCTCACCTTTCCCGGCCCGTAGGGGATGGGTGAGACGACGTCGGGGAGCACCACGCCGCCCGACTCCTGGGGAGTGGTGGCCACCACGTTCTCCGGTGGAAGGCCCAGCACCCGCGCGGCGGCCTCCACCACGGGGAGGGGGGAGGCGCTCACCACGTAACAGGGGATGTCACGCTCGCGGGCCCACTCCACCACGCGGTGCGTCTCCTGCTGGATGCGGCGGGACAGGCCGTGGGACTCCACGACGCCTCGGGCGAAGTCCCGCAGCTCGTCCACGTGCCAGCCCGCGAGCATCCACGCGCCCAGCTCGCACACGTCGAGCTGGGAGACGATGCCGGCCTCGTAGGCGGAGAAGAGCCTGCGGGCCAGGGTGCTGGCGCCGCCCGCTTCCTCCAGCCCGTGCGCGGTGGCCATGGCCTTGAGCCGAGGCAGGGCCTCCTCCTTGACGACGTCATGGCCCGTCACCGCCATGAACAGCTCGTCCCCCACGTCGCCGCTCCACAGCGTGCCGTCTCCGTCGAAGGCCAGCACGCCGCCGGGGGTGTGCTCCACCTCCCGGGCGATGCGCTCCAGCGTCTGCTCCACGGTCTGCATCTTCATGGTGCGCCATCCTGGCCGGGCCCCTCCCCGCGGCCAACCCCCGCGAGGACTTCGAGCGGCCCCTCCGGGATGACCCACCCTCGAGGGCGCGGGAAGTGACCACCGGCCGACGGATTCCGCACCCGTCCGTTCAGCCACCAGCGGCGCCCTGGCGCGCCGCGGACTCCGGCCCACGAGGCTCGCCGGGGGAAGGGCCGGGTGTAAGCGAGGGTGCGCGCTGGAGGCGCCCTCTCGCGAGAGGTGGAGCGCATGCGTGACGACGGTGGTCGGTCTCCGGTCGATGGTCGTGTCGGGAGGCCCCGCTTCCGGGAGCCGGAGCCGTTGTTGCCCATCATGCGGCTGGCGCTGGCCAGCTGGGTGCGGCCGGAGGGGCTCGCGCGGCGGGAGCTGGTGCTGGGCTCGACGGAGGGCGAGTCCTGGGAGGTGGTGTCGCTGGACGTCGCGAGCATGGACGCGGCGTGGCGGGTGCTCCACCTGATGGATGGCCAGCGCACGCTGATGGACATCGCGACGGAGGCCCGCTTGAGCCTGACGCGCGTGTCGTGGGTCGCGCGGGAGCTCTACCAGCGCGCCGTGCTGGTGCAGACGGGCGGCCTGCGGGTGGATGCGCTGACGTACTACGAGCACCTGCGCTCGCTGGCGAGCATCGCGCGCAGGCGCTGGGGAACCTCGCCCAGGGTGCCGCGGGGCTCCTGGACGGAGGAGACGTCTCGCCGGCTCACGCTGGGCTACCTGCTGGAGAGCCACCACCTCGTGGCGGCCGTCTCGGCGCATCGCGAGGCGGTGCTGGCGGCGCAGTCCTCGGAGCGCGGCAAGGCGCTCTTGAGCGAGGGATTCTCGCGGGAGACCTCGCGGCTCATCGGGCTCAAGCGCCTGCTGCTCGCCGCGGGGCTGACGGAGGAGGCGCTGGAGCAGGCCACTCCGCTCTCGTCCATGCTGGCCCTCATTGAGCACCTGCGCTGGCTGGGGACGGAGGATGCGCTGTCCTATGCGGCATGCATGGGCGTGGGGCTGCGCGAGCCCGACGAGGGCGACGACGCGGACCTGCGCGAGTGGAGGGAGCCCTTCGCGGACTCCGGTCCGCTGAGCGCCACGGAGCAGGCGCGCATCCGCCAGCGGCTCATCACCTGCTGCCGCCTCACGATGGCGCACCACCGCGAGCTCATCGGCTTCTACGGCGCCGAGGGCGGCCCGCGCGTCTTCACCGGCGAGTGACGCGTCAGGGCTTGCGGGCCTCCTCCAGCACGCTCAGGTCCACCAGCCCGCTGATGTCCGATGAAGGGATGAAGCCCAGCTCCTGGGCGTGCTTCGCGGCGGTGCTCAAGGCCGACGGCACCGGGTCCAGGCTGGGCTCCAGGTGGGAGAAGGCCCCCTGGAGGATGGGCGCCGCCAGCGGCTTCTGCGTCAGCTTGCCGAAGGCGGTGTTCACCTGCGTGGCGAAGACCTCCGGCTCCTTCTTCCAGCGCTCGGTCAGCTTCACGTGCGCGCGCAAGAGGGCGACGATGCGCGGGCGCTGCGTCTCCAGCACCTTGCGGGTCGTGACGATGACGGTGGTGGGGAAGCGCCCCTCGGGCCAGAGCGTCTTCTCGTCCACGAGAACCTGCCCGCCGCCTTCCGGGTCCATGAGCATGCGCGTGCCCCAGGGCTCGGGCACCCAGGCGCCTTCGATGCCGCCGCGCAGGTACTGCACCAGGATGTCCGAGTTGCTCAGCGGAACAATCTGCACGTCGCCCTGGCCATCCAGGTTCGTGCTCAGGCCCTGCTGCTTGAGCCAGTACCGCAGCGCGATGTCCTGGGTGTTGCCCAGCTGGGGCGTCGCCACCTTCCTGCCCTTCAGCTCCGCGGCGCTCTTCGCCGTGCGCGTCACCAGCATGGCGCCGCCATTCACGGCGCCCGCGATGATGCGCAGCTCGCGCCCGGCCTTGAGGAACGTGTTGATGGCGGGCCCGTTGCCCACGTAGGAGACGTCGAGCGAGCCCGCCACCAGCGCCTCCATGGCCGCGGGCCCCGCGTTGAACTGCTTCACCTCCAGCTTCCCCACGCCGGGCTCCGACGCGAACACGCCCTCCGAATTTCCCACCAGCGCCTGCGCATGCGTGATGTTCGGGAAGAAGCCCAGGCGCAGCGGCGCGTCCGCTCCACGCGAGGACTCGCGCTTGCAACCCGCGCCGAGCACCACCAGTCCGGCGAGCACGAACACCCAGGGCAACCGAAGGGCACGCATAGGCACCTGAAGAGAGGGACGACGGGGCGGGTTGGCAACGGGGACGGCGCCGAAGCGTCCTACAGCGCCCCTTCCAGGCCCCAGCGGCGGCGCAGCCGGCCCTCCACCGTCTGGAAGAGGACACGGTCCACCGTGATGCCGATGAGGATGATGGCCACCATGACGGCCATGACCTGGGGCACGTCCATCAGCTCGCGGCCCACGGTGAGCAGCTGCCCCAGGCCGCCGGACACGAACAACAGCTCCCCGGCGAGCAGCGCGCGCCACGCGAAGCTCCACCCCAGCTTGAGGCCGGTGACGATGCCGGGCAGCGCCGCGGGCAGCAGCACGCCGAACTGGAAGCGGAGGCCCCGGACGCCCAGTGTGCTCGCGACGCGCAAGAGCTGCGGGTCCACGCCCTGCACGCTGTCCTCCGTGGCGATGGCGATGCCCAGCACGCTGCCCATCACCACGACGAAGAGGATGGCGGTGTCCGTCAGGCCGAACCAGAGGAGCGCCAGGGGCAGCCAGCAGATGGAGGGCAGGGCCTGCAGGCCCATCACCACGGGCTTCACCGCGTTGCGGAAGAAGGTCAGCCGCGCCATCAACAAACCCAGCGGGACGCCGATGGCCACCGAGACGAGATAGGCCCGCCCCAGCCGCCCCAGCGAGCGCAGCGTCGCCTCCCACAAGCTCCCGTTGGCGACCATCTTCCCCAGGCTCTTCGCCACCGTGACGGGCCCGGGGAAGAGGTACGGGGACCACACGCCCAGGCGGGAGAGCCCCTCCCACGCGGCGAGCAGCAGCACCAGGAGGAGGAGCTTCTGGGCGTAGCGCTGGAGCCTCGAGTCGCGCTTCATGGGTCACCTCGCGGGCCGGGGCAGTCCGGGCGGGGCCAGCACGGGGCCCGTCACCGCGGGCGTGGACGCTCGCGATGGGGGCGGGGAGTCGGGGGTGTTGGTCCGCTCCACTTCACTCAGCAGCCGCTGGACGTGGCGGACCATCTCCGTGAGGGCCGCGTCATCCGGGCGGCGCGGCATGGGGAGGTGGACCTCCAGGTCCCTCACGATGCGGCCTGGACGCGGCGCCATGAGGACCACGCGGGTGCCCAGCATGAGGGCCTCGTGGACGTCGTGGGTGACGAAGACCACCGTCTTGTGCGTGCGCATCCAGATGGACTGCAGGAGCTCCTGCATGTGGATGCGTGTCTGCGCGTCCAGCGAGCCGAAGGGCTCGTCCATGAGGAGCACGGTGGGGTCCACGGCGAGCGCGCGGGCCAGGCTCGCGCGCATCTTCATGCCACCGGAGAGCTGGTGGGGGAGGGTGTCCTCGAAGCCCTGGAGGTGGACGCGGCGGATGTACTGGTCCGCGCGCTCCTTGCGCTCGGAGCGGGGCACGCCTCGGGCGGCGAGGGCGAAGGTGATGTTTCCGCGCACGCTGAGCCACGGGAAGAGGGCGGCCTCCTGGAACATGAGGAGGCGGTTGGGCCCGGGGCCGGTGATGGGCTGTCCGTCAATGGACACCGTGCCGCCCGTGGGGTGTACGTGGCCCGCGAGCGCGTAGAGGAGCGTGGACTTGCCGCACCCGGAGGGGCCGAGCAGGCAGATGAACTCCCCCGAGCGGACGTTGAGGTCCACGTCCTTGAGGGCCACCACCCTGTTGGCGTAGCGATGTCCAAGCTGGGTGACGGAAATCTTCGCGTGGTCGGCTTCCACATGGGCCGGCCGGAGCAGGCGCAGCGAGCTTCGCCATCGGCCGAGGAGGGCACGCAGCATCGGCCACAAGCTAGGCACCTGTGGGCAGGGGGGAAGTGGGTGTAGGGCTTCCTCGGAGGCGCCCGTCATTCCGCTTCCCTGCCTGGCAGCCATGCCTGGGAAGTGGAGACGGCGCTTCGTGTCTGGCTTCTACAAAGTAGGGACGCCGATGATGCGTGCTGGACGTGTCTGTTTGACTGCCTTGGACCTGGGGACAGGGGCCCGGGATGGCCGCCCATTTGGATTGCAACGGCAAACCTGGGAACCTTCCGGGAATGCACGTGGGGAAATACCAACTCATCCGCAAGCTGGCGACGGGAGGCATGGCGGAGGTGTTCCTGGCGAAGGCCGAGGGGCCCGGGGGCTTCGAGAAGACCTTGGTCCTCAAGCGCATCCTCCCGCACCTGGTGGAGGACCCCTCCTTCGTGGAGATGTTCCTGGAGGAGGCGAAGCTCGTCGCGCAGCTGAACCACCCGAACGTCGTCCAGATTTTCGATTTCGGTGAGTCGGAGGGGACCTACTTCCTGGCGATGGAGCTCATCGACGGGCCCAACCTGCGGCGCTGGCGAAAGCAGGCGGACTCCCGAGGCGTGTTCCTGCCGCCCAACCTCTGCGCGAAGGTGGTGGCGCATGCTGCGGAGGGCCTGGCCTTCGCGCATGACTTCGAGGACGCCGTCACGGGACAGCCGCTCGGGTTGATTCACCGGGACGTGAGTCCGGACAACATCCTGGTGTCGCGGCAGGGCGCGGTGAAGGTGGTGGACTTCGGCATCGCCAAGGTGGTGGGGCAGAAGCACCGCACGCAGACGGGCATCGTGAAGGGCAAGGTGGCGTACATGCCGCCCGAGCAGGTGCGGGCGGATCCGCTGGACCGGCGCGTGGATGTGTATGCGCTGGGGGTGGTGCTGTATGAGCTGCTCACCGGGCGTCTGCCATTCGAGGGGGCCTCGGAGCTGGCGATGATGCAAGCCATCATCTCGCGCGAGCCGGTGCCGGTGACGCACCTGCGCGAGGATGTGCCCAATGCGCTCCAGTCCATCCTCACCATCGCGCTGAGGAAGAATCGCGAGGACCGCTACCCGGACTGCCGCGCGCTCCAAGCGGACCTGGAGCGCTTCGTGTTGTCGACGGGGGAGTCGGTGGGCGCGTATCAGATTGCGCGCGCCGTCTCGCAGGTGGTGGATGAGCACCTCGTCCCGACGCCCGTGTCCATGCGGGCGATGGAGAGCGCCCCGGAGCGCACGGCGCCGCTGGGCCCCGTCCACAAGGCGTCGGTGGCGACGACGGATGTGTCCGACCAGCCGACGGAGCAGCGGCCCTCGGCGGCGCGGCGGGGCGTGAGAGGCAGGAGGCTTCCCATCGTGCTCGGAGGCGCGGCGCTGGTCGCCTCGGCGGGAGCGTTCGTGCTGGTGGGGGGCGGGACGGCGGCGCCCGCCGAGTCGCGTGGACAGGGCCCCGCGGCGCGGGCGGCCCCGGTCGCGAAGGGGGAGGAGCCTCCGCGCCCGGCTGCGCCCACGGTGCAGGCTGCCTCGGCTACGAAGGCCGCGCACGCGGCTGCTGCGCCCACGGAGCAAGCCGCCTCGGTCGCGAAGGTGGAGAAGCCTCCGCATCCGGCTGCGCCGACGGAGACGGCCGGCACGGTCGCGAAGGTGGAAGCCCCGCCACATCCGGTGGAGCCCACAGTGGAGAAGCCTCGGGTCCAGCACGCGGAGGCGAATGACTCGGGCAAGCCGGAGGATGTCGTGCCGGTCATCGCGACCGCGCAGCCGCCGCAACCCGTGGCGAAGCCAGCTCCCGTGGCGCGGAAGGTGGTGAAGGCCGCGCCGTTGCCATTGGGCTCGGTGGAGTTCCGCATCCGGCCGTATGCGGTCATCTACCTCGACGGGAAGCTGCTGGGTGAGACGCCCATGGGCATCATCGACCTGCCCGCGAAGAAGTACGTCGTGACAGCGGTGAACCAGAACCTGGACAAGCGCATCACGCGCGACTTCGAGGTGAAGGCGGGCACGGCGAATGTCTTCAAACTAAACCTGCTGGCGGACTGAGCGGGACGGCCTACCGCGTCTCCTCCGCAGAGGGCGCGGCGGGTGGCGGCTCCTCGCGTGAGCCCATCACCGTGTCCAGCGCGGTCCCCAGCGCCGAGCCCACGTTCTTCTTCAGCCCGGAGCCCGCCTCGCCCAGGCGCGTGCGCAGGTCCTTCTTCGTTTCGGGCTCGGCCTTCGGCTCGGGAGCGGCGGCGGTGGCTGCGGGCTTCTCCTCGGGGGGAGGTGTCGCGACGACCTTGGGGGCCTCTTCGACAGGCGGCGCGACCGGGTTGCGCTTCACCTGCTTGCGCACCGACTCGAAGTCCCGCGTCACCTTGGGGGCCACCGGCACGGGGAGCTGGGCGTCGGGGCGCAGCGACAGCGCGACGCGGAAGGCCTCCATGGACTGCTTTCGCCGCCCCATGTCGGCCAGGACGATGCCTCGGTAGAGCTCCACCTCCACCTGCTCCTGGGAAGTGGACGCCACCTGCTTCGCCTGGCCCAGCCAGTTGAGCGCCTTCTCGTAGTCGAGCGCTTCATGCAGCGCGCTGGCACGTGTCATCCGATGGCGGAAGAGCTCCGCGCTGCTCTCGGCGCTCGGGGTGCCCTCTTGTGGCGTCGCGGCGGCGAGCCCTGGCGTGAGCCAGGCCCAGAGCGCCACCGTCCATGCTCTCCAATGTCCCCGACTCATCGAAGATTCCATGCTTTGCGAGAATAGCATGGAGCTTCGCGGTGCTTGTACTTGAGAGGGTTCAGGCGGTGGCGGCGGCCCGCTCGGCGCGGCGGTGCATGCGAGAGCGCAAGGCGAGCCAGGTGGTGAAGATGAGCAGCGCCACGCCCACGCCGGTGAAGGCGCCGCCCACGCGCAGGGAGGAGCGCCGGTCATCGCGCGTCACTTCGAGCGCCTCCGCGCTGGGTGAGGCGAGGAAGCGCTCCACCTGTTCCTTCACGGCGAGGGCTTCGCGCTCCTCGGTGGCCCACTGGGCGAAGAGGGGGAACTTCCCCTGGGTCGTCTCCAGCTCCGGGCGGTAGATGGGGACGGACTTGCGGCGGGCGCTGCGGCTGCGCTCCAGCTTCACGGACTGGATGGCGTCGAGGGGCAGCTTCGCGACCTCCTCGCGGGTCAGCCAGCCGGAGCGGGTGAGGGTGCAGGGGCCGCCCGCGTCGCAGCGGAAGTCCATGCGGGACTTCCCATCGAGGAGCCACAGGCCGAGCACCAGGAAGGGCACGGCCAGGATGAAGAAGGCCACGGCCCCGATGGCGGTGGAGCGGCTGGCGAGGGGCTTGTCGTCGTCGGAAGGGGCGGGGATGGGCTCGCTCACGAAGTCTGCTCATAGACCCGTGGGGCCCGGGCTGGCAGCGGTTTCGTCAGCGGTGGAGTCCCCAGGCAAAGCCGGGTGTCGGCTTCAATAAGTTCAGGGACTTGGGGCGCGGCGCGGCCGGAGGCTCCATGGGGAGCGGACGACCATGCGCCGCGCGCCTCCCATCCCCGCGCCCTGGTGTCTCCGCTTCATGGTGAACACCTCAACAACCAGGCACAGGGCACTCGAGCAAGGCAGGAGCCGCGCATGAAGGCCGTCGCTGTCTTTCCTGGGAAGAAGCAGGTGCGCGTCATCGACGCGCCGGAACCCGAGCTCCAGGCGCCGACCCAGGTGAAGGTGCGCACCCACGAAGTGGGCGTGTGCGGCACCGACAAGGACATCGTCTCCTTCACCTACGGCACACCGCCTCCGGGCCTCGACTACCTCATCCTCGGACATGAGTGTCTGGGGGAAGTCGTGGAGGTCGGCCCCGCCGTCCAGGGACTCCAGAAGGGCGACTGGGTGGTGCCTCGTGTGCGCAGGCCTTGCCCGCACGCCATCTGTCCCGCATGCCGGGCCGGACACCCCGACTTCTGCATCACCGGTGACTTCACCGAGCGCGGCATCAAGCAAGCCCCCGGCTTCTGCTCGGAGCACTTCGTGGAGGACGTGGCCTATCTCCACCGTGTCGCCACCGAGTTGCATGACGTCGCCGTGCTCACCGAGCCCCTCACCATCGCGGAGAAGGCGCTGCGTCAGCTCGACGTCATCCAGGAGCGCCTGCCGTGGAGGCCCGTGCCCGGGCGCGCCGTGGTCCTGGGCGCGGGGCCCGTGGGTCAGCTCGGTGTCCTCGCGTTGCTGCGCCGAGGCTTCGCCACCACCGTCTACTCGCACAGCCGGAAGCCCAACGTGAAGGCCGAGGCCGCGGAGGCCGTGGGCGCGCCCTACCTCTCCACGCAGGACACCTCGCCCGAGGCGCTGGTCCGCACGGCGGGAGCCCCCGACGTCATCTACGAGGCCGCCGGCACCGCGAAGGCCGCCTTCGAGGCGCTGAAGGCCCTGTCACCCAATGGCGTCTTCATCTTCACGGGGGTGCCGTCGAGGTCCGAACAGATGTCCCTGGGGGGCGATGACTTCCTCAAGCAGCTCGTGTTGAACAACCAGGTCCTGCTGGGCACGGTGAACGCGGCGGCCTCGGACTTCGATGCGGCGCTGGAGGACCTGGCCCGCTTCCGTGCGCGGTGGCCAGGGGGACTCGAGCGGCTCATCACCGCGCGCCATCCCCCGGAATCCTTCTTCGACGTGGTGACGGGCAAGGCAGGCGGCGGCATCAAGCACGTCATCACCTTCACCTGAGGCGAGGTGCGTATGGGGGTTGGCAGACAGGCGGCGGCGGGGGGCTCCGTGCCCATCGAGGACCACGGCATCATCGGCGACCTGCGCACGGTGGCGCTCGTGGGGAACGAGGGGACCATCGACTGGCTGTGCTACCCGCACTTCGACAGCCCCAGCGTCTTCGCCGCGCTGCTGGACCCGCAGAAGGGTGGCCACTGGCGCATCCACCCCAAGCCGGACGGCGTCCTCAACAAGCAGTTCTACTGGCCGGACACCAACGTGCTGGTGACGCGCTTCTACACGGCCGACGGCGTGGGAGAGCTCATCGACTTCATGCCCATGAACAAGCGGGGCGAGAAGGAGACGCGAGAGGTGCTCCGGCGCGTGCGCGTGGTGCGCGGTGAGATGGCCTTCGAGATGGAGTGCCTCCCCGCCTTCAACTACGCCCGGGACGAGCACAAGACACACCTCATCTCCGGAGGCGCCGCCTTCGAGTCCGACAAGCTCCAGCTCACGCTGGCCTCCTCGCTGCCCCTGCGGCGCGTGGAGCGCGGTGTCGCCGCGAGCTTCGTGCTGCGCGAGAACCAGTCCGCCGTCTTCACCTTGCGCGAGGGCATGCGCCTGTCGTGCGAGGACCTGGTGCACAGCCACGACTCCGCGGAGGCGCTCTTCCGGGACACCGTGGAGTACTGGCGCCACTGGCTGTCGGGCTGTCAGTACACGGGGCGGTGGCGGGAGACGGTGCAGCGCTCCGCGCTGGCGCTGAAGCTGATGACGTTCTCCCCCACGGGCGCCATCGTCGCGGCCCCCACGTGCAGCCTCCCCGAGTCACCCGGTGGCACCCGTAACTGGGACTACCGCTACTGCTGGCTGCGGGACGCGGCCTTCACCGTCTACGCCTTCATCCGCATCGGCTTCAGGAAGGAGGCCGCGGCCTTCATGCAGTGGGTGGAGGCGCGCTGCGCGGAGCAGGGCGACGGGCCGCTGCCGCTGATGTTCTCCCTGGATGGGAGCCCGGTGCCGGAGGAGGTGGAGCTGTCGCACCTGATGGGGTACGGCGGCGCGCGGCCCGTGCGCATCGGCAACGCGGCGGCGGACCAGCTCCAGCTCGACATCTACGGCGAGCTGATGGACTCGGTGTACCTGTCCAACAAGTACGCGGCCCCCATCTCCTTCGACTTCTGGCGGCACCTGCGCCGGCTGGTGGATTGGGTGTGTGAGCACTGGAACGAGCCGGACGAGGGCATCTGGGAGGTGCGCGGCGGACGGCGGCACTTCGTGTACTCGAAGCTCATGTGCTGGGTCGCGGTGGACCGGGCCATCCGTCTGGCCGACAAGCGCAGCTTCCCCGCGGACCGGCCCCGGTGGCTGGCCGTGCGAGACACCATCTTCGAGAGCATCATGGCCAGAGGCTGGAGCGAGGAGCGCGGCTCCTTCATCCAGGCCTATGGCAAGGACACGCTGGACGCGGCGAACCTCCTCATGCCGCTGGTGTTCTTCCTCTCGCCGGTGGACCCGAGGATGCTGTCCACGCTGGACCACATGCGTCAGCCCCCGTCGAAGGGCGGGCTCACGTCGGACGGATTGGTGTTCCGCTACGACGTGGAGGCGACGCTGGACGGCATCCCCGGCAGCGAGGGCACCTTCAACCTCTGCAGCTTCTGGTTGGTGGAGGCCATGACGCGGGCGAACCAGGCGCGGCCGGACCTGCTGGAGGAGGCCCGGCTCACCTTCGAGCGGATGCTGGGCTACGCCAACCACGTGGGCCTGTACGCGGAGCAGACGGGCATGTCCGGCGAGTCGTTGGGCAACTTCCCCCAGGCGCTCACCCACCTGTCGCTCATCAGCGCCGCGTACAACCTGGACCGGACGCTGGGCCGCAAGGACTGACGACTCCGACGCGTGGAGATGGAACCACTCGTCCGCGGCATCCGTATTGAGGGAGAGTGAGCCTTCACCGTCCCCGGTGGGCTCACCTTCCCTGTCCACGTCATGGCCGCTTCCGAGCTCCCTTTCCCCATGTCGCCTCCTCCGCCTGGTGCTCGCCTCGCCCGGGTCTTCAAGGTCGTCCTCGCCGTGGTGGGCGTGCTGGCGCTCGTGGTGGTGGGCGTGCGCCTGCGCTACGGAGGGGGTGAGCCCTACCCGGACGTCACGGGCATGCCCCTGTTGCCGGACAGCGCGCTCGAAGAGGTGGTGCGCAGCGCGGAGCCCATCGGCAACGTGGCGGTGTCCTCGACGGGGCGGCTGTTCTACACGCTCCATCCGGAGAGCCGTCCTCCGGGGGCGAAGCTGTGGGAGTGGGTGGACGGCAAGGCCGTGCCGTTCCCCGCCGAGACACTCCAGAAGCGGCTCTTCGACACGGTGCTCGGCGTCACCATCGACCGGCGGGACTGGCTCTGGGTCATCGACCATGGCAACCACGGCATGGGTGTCCCCCGGCTGCTCGCGTTCGAGCTGTCCACGGGGCACCTCGCGCACGAGTTCGACTTCCCGCCGCAGGTGGCTCCGCCGGGCTCGTTCCTCCAGGACCTGCGGGTCGATGCGAAGGGCGAGACGGTGTTCATCGCCGACGTGGGCTTCTGGCGGCGCTCTCCGGCGCTCGTCGTCTACGACGTGGCGAAGAAGCAGGCGCGGCGCGTGCTGGAGAAGCACGAGTCCGTCTTCCCTCGGGACTTCATCATCCGCAGCCCGCTCAAGGACATGGTGTTCTTCGGCGGGGTGGCCGCGCTGAAGTGCGGCGTGGATGGCATCGCGCTGGACCCGTCGGACGAGTGGCTGTGGTTCGCCGCGATGAGCCACGACACGATGTATCGCGTGCGCACCGCGGACCTGAGGGACACGTCGCTCGACGACGCGGCGCTGGCGCAGCGGATTCAAGCGGTGGGCCGCAAGCCGCTCAACGACGGCCTCAGCGCGGACACGGCGGGCAACGTGCTGATGACGGACGTGGAGCACGGGGCCGTGCTGCGCATGTCTCCGGAGGGCCGGCTGGAGACGCTGGTGAAGTCTCCGCGCATCCGCTGGGCGGACGCCCTCAACCACGGGCCGGACGGCTGGCTCTACGTGGCGGACAGCGCGCTGCCTCACGCGATGCTCCAGTCCCGCGAGCACATCCAGGCGAACGGGCCCTACTTCATCTGGCGCTTCAAGCCCGGCATCGGCGGCATCGCGGGCATGTGAGGCGCAAGGCCGTGTCAGCCGTTTTCTCCCGCCGCCGTCCGGCCGCGCACGAAGGAGGACTCGGTCATGGGAGATCCACGCAATCCCAAGCGGGCCCACGAGCAGTGGAACCCGGAGCGGCTGCGCATCGGTGAAGCGGAGGTGAGGGCCCTGGCGCCGTGGGTGACGGTGTCCGGGGGATGGGCGTGGCACTTCATGGCCCCGCCCCACGCGGACGAGGAGCTGAAGCGGTTCCACGACCACAAGGACGTGGACCTCTTCGTGGAGCCCGCGCGCTTCCCGGAGCTGATGGCGGTGCTCACCGCGCGCGGCTACCACCGCATCTGGACGCGCTTCGACGCGACGAGCACCCACTTCTACCGCTACGCGCGGCACGACGTGGGTGGCAAGGTCCTCCTGGATGTCTTCGTGCGGAGCGTGCCGTCGGTGGAGGCGGCGGGGGTGCGCGTGGTGGACCCGGCCACGCTGCTCACCTTCTACGGCGACATCCACGCCACGGATGATTGTGTCTCCGTGCTCGCCGCCCGCACGTTGCTCTCCCGAGGTGTGAGTCCCCTGGGCCGGAGGGAGCTCGTCACGCGGCCTTCGTGAGGAGGGCTCACCCGGGGTGAGAAGGCCCCGGGGGGCTCGAGGATTCCGGCGCGGCTTTGCTCCGCGCGCCGCCCGGAGTCCTCTACAGTCGGCCTTCCCCCACTCCTCACGCTCCAGGCCATGGCCGATTTGAGACCCGCCTTCTTCCGCCTCGCTGTCCGCGTGGACGCCCACTACGACGCCGTGAGCCGGAGCCTCCGCCGTTGGTTGGGCATCGCCCCGCCGCTGCGCATCGTTCCCTATCGCGGCCACGGCACGCCGGAGCGCGCGCTCATCAAGGCGCGGGTGATGGAGGACCGGCGCATCCGTCCCCGGCGGCACCGCCACACGCTGTGGAGCAGCGCGGTGGCCTCCTACAAGCGCTACATGACGCGCGAAATCCCGGGCGCGCACGTGGCGGTGCGCTGGGGGGACAAGCGCTGGGAGGGGACCACCGACGAGGAGGGCTTCCTGGAGCTGTGGGTGGCGCCGCCGGAGGGCGTGGGCTCGGGGTGGCACGAGGTGGAGCTGGAGCTGCTCTCACCGGAGCCGGAGGGCGTGCCTCGCGTGGTGGCCCCGGTGCGGGTGGCCGGCACGGGCGCGCGCTACGGCGTCATCAGCGACATCGACGACACCGTCATCGTCACGGGCGTCACGGACCTCTTCAAGCGCGCGTGGGCCCTCTTCCTCACCGAGCACCGCGTGCGCCTGCCCTTCCCGGGCGTGGATGCCTTCTACGCGGCGCTCCAGGCGGGCGCGGAAGGGGACGCGGACAACCCCATCTTCTACGTCTCCAGCAGCCCGTGGAACCTGTACGAGCACCTGGACGAGTTCCTCGCCCTGCACCACATCCCCATGGGGCCGCTGCTGCTGCGCGACTGGGGCCTGTCCAGCCAGGGCTTCGCGCCCGGCGGCGGCCATGGGCACAAGCTCCAGAAGATTCGCGGCCTGCTCCAGGACCTGCCGCACCTGCCCTTCATCCTCATCGGCGACAGCGGGCAGGAGGACGCCGAGCACTACCGCACCATCGTCCGCGAGTTCCCCGGCCGCATCCTCTGCGTCTACATCCGCAACGTGCCCGGACGCGCGGGCCGGGCCCAGGAGCTGGAGCACATCGCCCGGGACGTTCGCGAGGCGGGCAGCCAACTGCTGGCCGTGGACGACACCACCACCGCCGCGCGGCACGCCGCCCAGGCCGGGTGGATTCAGTGGAAGGAGGTCCGCGAGGTGGAGGCCCACCGCCGCGACGACGCCCCGTGAGGCACCTGCCCTGAAGGGCAGGGAAATTCAGGCTGGATGTAAATTACGAGAAAGGCTTGAATTCAAACCTCCAGTTGTGGCACAGGCGCCCTGGTTTTTCTGGGCTGTCTGCTGTTCCAACGCCCCTCGGGGGGGAAGTGAGTCGCGCGTGGCCAGCTGGTGCATCCGTTTCGCAGGGCGCTCTCCCCGGTGGTCCCGGGTGCGGGGGACGGACCGGACTCCCCGCCTCTTCCAGCGGGTGTGCTCGCCGCCCCGGGCGCGGCCTCGGCCTTTGTGCCGGCTGCCGCGCCGCAAGGCCGCGTGCTCGTGGTGGACGGCGCGGCCCTCGTCGGTGCACTGACGGCGGACCGTCGGCGCCCCGGGCTCAGGGGAGCGGGCGGCCCCCCTGGAACTGGGCGTGCCGGTTGGCGCGCTCCATGAGCTCCCCCTGGGCCCAGCGCTTGTCTCCGTGCGAGGGAGGGGACAGGCGGCGCCAGGTGCCATCCGACTGGAGCTCCCAGGCGTGGGTGTTGTCGGCCAGGTTCCGGTCCAGCGTGTCGCGCACCTGTGAAATCAGCCCCGCGTCCTCCACCGGCGCCAGGATTTCCACCCGGTGGTCCAGGTTGCGAGGCATCAGGTCCGCGGAGCCGATGTAGCAGCGCACCTCCGTGCCGCACTCGAAGAGGTAGACGCGTGCGTGCTCCAGGAAGCGGCCCAGCGTGGACACCACCCGGATGTTGTCGGACACGCCGGGGACCCCCGGGCGCAGACAGCAGATGCCTCGCACGTTGAGCTCCACCTTCACGCCCGCGCGGGACGCGTCGTAGAGGGCGCGGATGATGGCCGGGTCCACCAGCGCGTTCATCTTCATCTGGATGCGCGACGGGCGCTCCAGCGTGTGCGCGACGACGGTGCGCTTGATGTGCTCCAGCAAGCCCTCGCGCATGGTGAGGGGGGCCACCAGCAGCTTGCGGAAGCTCTTGGGGCGGCCGAAGCCCGTCAGGTAGTTGAACAGGTCCGCCACGTCCGCGCCGATGTCCGGGTCCGTGGTGAACAGGCCCATGTCCGTGTAGAGGCGCGCCGTCTTCGGGTTGTAGTTGCCGGTGCCCACGTGCACGTAGTGGCGCACGCGCTCCCCCTCGCGCCGGACGATGAGGATGGCCTTCGCGTGTGTCTTCAGCGAGGGGATGCCGTAGACGACGTGCACGCCCGCTTCTTCCAGCGCGTTGGCCCACTTGATGTTGGTGCGCTCGTCGAAGCGGGCCTTGAGCTCCACCATGCACACGGCCTGCTTGCCGTTCTCCGTCGCCGTAATCAGCGCGGGCACCAGCGGTGAGCTGTCGGAGGTGCGGTACACCGTCTGCTTGATGGCGAGCACGTCCGGGTCCGCCACCGCCTCCGTGACGAAGCGCTCCACCGACGAGCTGAACGAGTCATAGGGGTGGTGGACCAGGAGGTCGCCCCGCCGCATCGCCGCCATCACCGTGCCGGCCTCGGGCGGCGCGTCCGGGTCCGGCCTCAGCCGAGGCTGCGACACGGGCGTCCACGGCGGGTCCTTCAGCTCGGGGAAGCCCGGCGCGAAGGCGATGGACTGCAGGTCGCCCAGCCCCAACAGCCCCTGCTCCTCGTACACCTGGCGAGGCTCCAGCCCCAGCGCCTCCACCAGCGGCTCCAGCAGCTTGGGGCTCATGCCCGCCTGGACCTCCAGCCGGATGACGTCGCCGAACCGGCGCTGGCGCAGTTCCGTCTCCACCGCCTTGAGCAGGTCCTCCGCGTCCTCGGACACGGTGAAGTCCGCGTCCCGCGTCACGCGGAACAGGCTCCAGCTCAGCACCTCCATGCCGGGGAACAGGTCCCCCAGGTGCTGGGCGATGACCTCCTCGAGCGGCACGAAGACATGGCCCTTGAGCGGCAGGAAGCGGGGCAGCAGCTCCTTGGGCACCTTCACCCGGGCCACGCTCTCCTCGTCGGCCTGCGGGTCTCTCAGGAGGACGGCGAGGCTGAGCGACAGGTTGGAGATGTACGGGAAGTGCCGGCCCAGGCCGATGGCCAGGGGGGTGAGCACGGGAAATATCTGCTCCCGGAAGCGCTGGTCCACCTGGGCGCGCTGCTCGGCGTCCAGGTCCTTGGCGCTGAGGATGCGCAGGCCCTTCTCCGCGAGCGCGGGCCGCAGGAGCTTCTCGAAGATGGCGCTGTGGCGCTTGCTCTGCTCGAAGATGCCCTCGTGCAGCTTGTCCAGCGTGGTGCCAGGCGCCGCCCCATCCGGCACCAGCCGGGCCACGCCGCCGCGCACCTGCTCGTGCAGCCGCGCGACCCGAATCATGAAGAACTCGTCCAGGTTGCGCGCGTAGATGGCGACGAACTTCAGCCGCTCGAGCAGGGGCTCGTCCGACGACTCCGCCAGCTGGAGCACCCGGTCGTTGAAGGCCAGCCAGGACAGCTCGCGATTGAAGAAGAGCCCTTCATCCATCTCCACCCC
This sequence comes from Myxococcus stipitatus, assembly GCF_038561935.1. The sequence goes on from NZ_CP102770.1 coordinate 62,947, forward strand.
CGCTGGAAGGACATCTCGCTCCAAGGGCTTCTGGGTGACGCTGCGTCCGGCAACGCCTCGCTTCGCCATCTTTCGCGACTCCTGGTTTTCCTACCTCGGCGGGGGATGTAGCAGGCCAGCCTCCCGGCGATTGTGAACTTAGACGTCACGAAAGGAAGCCCACCAGGGGTGGGCGCCGCTTGGGAAGTTGCCGAGAGAGCGTTCATGGACATCCCGCGTGGAGTTTCTTGCATCCGCGCTGTTGGAACGGCATGTCAGTCGACGTGAGCCCGACAGAGAACCCTTCGAGTGCCTCCCTGGCCGTCCCCCCGACGGATGCCAGCAACCTCTTCACGGCCTACGACAAGGAGGGCCGGGCACAGAAGGGCCGGTGGGTCGCGGCGCTGGTGGCGGCCATCATCCCGGTGACGCTGGCGGTGGGCTTCTGGGTGCTGGCGCGCGAGGAGGCCGTGACGTTCCGCGTCGTCACGCCCCACGGCTTCAAGTCCATCACCGGCGGGATGACCTCCGACCAGGTGGTGGCGCTGCTGGGCCGGCCCATGACGCGGGAGCAGGACGCGACGGGCGCGGACTGCTACCGCCACGGCACGCCGTCGATGGAGAAGGAGTTCTTCCTCGTCTACTCGGTCTGCTACCAGGACGGAAAGCTGCGGGACGTGAAGCAGCAGAAGTACTCCGCCTGGAACGTGGACCCGGCCACGGGGAGCTTCCAGGCGCCGGCCTCGGACACGCCGCCGCCCGCGCCGGAGCCCGTCCCGTCCGGGACGGCGGGTTAGCCGTCCAACGCGAGCACATCCCTTGGGCGGGGATGTGCGGCCATGGACAGCGGCTCCACCTTGCTGGGCGCGGGGCCTCGGGGTGAGGGGCGTCCTGCCCGGAGGGGGGCGGCGTGGGGCGGCGGTGGACGTTCTCACAGCGCGTCGGCGCGGGGTTCATCGCGTCCCTGCTCGTGGCGCTGGCGCTCGCGGTGACGTCCGCGGTGGCGCTCCTGTCCGTGCGCACCCACCAGAAGGCGGCCCTGCTCGAGCTGTCCATGGACCTCTTGGAGGTGGAGCGCCTGCGCCGCGCCTTCAGCGACAAGGTGTCCAGCGAGCGGGGCTATGCGCTGTCGGGTGACACGCTCTTCGCCGAGGAGATGGTGGCCTCGCGTGAGCGCTTCATCTCCATCGCCGGGAGGCTGAAGGCGCGCCTCGTCATGGAGCCCGCGTCGTCGCTCCTGGACGCGGCCATGCGCGCGGAGCAGGAGCACGAGCAGGCCGTGCGGGAGCTCGTCGTGGCGCACGCGGCCAACGTGCCTCGCTCCAAGCTGGAGCGCCTCTTCGAGGAGCGCGTGGGCACCACGCGGCTGCGCGCCTATGAGGCCCTGCAGCACCTCTCCGCCAACGCGGAGGAGCAGCTCGCGCGGGGCATCCAGAGGGCGGTGGACGTGGATGAGCGGGTGCTCAACCTCACCCTCGTCGCCGCGAGCCTGGGCCTCGCGGTGGCGGCGGTGCTGGCGTGGGTGCTGCTGCGGCGGCTGCGGCCCTTGCGCGAGGAGGCGGACGACAGCGCGCGGCGCTTCCAGCTCCTCGTCGAGGGCGTGCAGGACTACGCGCTCCTGCTCCTGGACGCGCGCGGCCGCGTGGCGAGCTGGAACCCGGGGGCCACGCGCATCACGGGCTACGAGGCCGCGGAGGTGGTGGGCGAGCCGGTGGATGTCTTCTATCCCCCCGAGTCCGCCGCGCTGGGTGTACCGGAGAAGGACCTGGCGCGAGCGCGCAGGGACGGGCGGCTGCGCACGGAAGGGTGGCGGCGGCGCAAGGACGGCTCGAGCTTCTTCGCGGAGGCGCTCATCAACGTGCTGCGCGACGAGAGCGGCGCGCTGCGGGGCTACGCGGAGGTGACGCGCGACATCACCGAGCGCCGTCGCGCCGAGCGCACGCAGGGCCTCTTCGCGGAGGCCGGCCGGGTGTTCCAGCAGTACCCGGAGCCGGACCTGATGGTGGCGGAGCTGTCTCGGATGATGGTGCCCGAGGTGGCGGATGGGTGTGTCCTCTACGTGCTGACCCCCTCCGGCCAGCTGCGGCCCCGCGTGGTGAAGCACTCGGACGAGGAGAAGGAGCCCCTCTTGTGGGAGGCGGTGCGGCGGCACCAGCCGTCGCCGGACACGCCTCGGGGGCTGTGGCAGGTGATGCGCACCGGGCGCTCGCACTGGGTCGCGGACGTGACGCCGGAGATGCTCGCGAAGAACGCCGAGGACGCCGAGCACCTGAGGATGATGGAGCAGGTGGGCGTCCGCTCGTACCTGGCGGTGCCGCTGCGCTCGGGGGAGAAGACGCAGGGCGTGCTGGTGCTGCTCACGTCCTCGCCGGAGCGGAGGCTCACGCAAGGCGACCAGGTCTTCATGGAGGAGCTGGCCGGGCGCGCGGCGCTGGCGCTGGACAACGCCCGGCTGCTGCGGGAGTCGCGCGAGGCGGTGGAGCTCATCGGCATCGCCGCGCATGACCTGGGCAACCCGCTCAACACGCTCCAGCTGCTCCTGCGCAAGCTCCAGCGGCAGGGTCCGGGCATGGAGCCGGAGAAAATGCGCGATGGCCTGGCCGCGGCGCTGAAGCAGACGCAGCGCCTGGGGCAGCTGCTGCTCAACCTGTTGGACCTGTCTCGTTTGTCCGCGGGGCGTCTGGTGTTGGACGTGTCGATGGTGGACCTGGCGGACCTGGCGCACGAGGTGGTGGAGCGCTTCGCGGCGTATGCCTCCGAGCAGGGCAGCAAGCTGGTCTTCGACGCGGAGCTGGGGCTGGTGGGCGGCTGGGACCGGCTGCGCCTGGACCGGGTGGTGACGAACCTCTTGTCCAACGCGCTGAAGTTCGGCGCGGGACAGCCGGTGGAGGTGCGCGTGGAGCGCGCCGGGCTGTCACGGGCGCGGCTGGTGGTGAAGGACCACGGCGTGGGCATTCCTCCGGAGGCGCAGCGCAGAATCTTCGACCGCTTCGAGCAGGTGCCCTCGGAGGGGCGCCATGCGGGCTTCGGGCTGGGGCTCTACATCGTCCGGCAGCTCGTGGATGCACACGGTGGCTCGGTCCATGTGGAGAGCTCGCCGGGCGAGGGCTCCACCTTCACCGTGGAGCTGCCCTTGTTGCAGCCAGGCTCGGAGCGGGAGCCTCCCCCCGCCAACGAACCCCCTGTCTCGCCTTGAGCCTAGAGCGGAGGGAGCGCGCTGGACGGCTCGAGGACCAGGACATGGACCTCCGCGTCCGCGACGGGCCGGTGCTCCACGCCCCGAGGCAGGACGAGCAGCTCGCCGGGCTCCACCTCGACGGTGCGCTCGCGCAGCTCCATGCGCAGCTGGCCATGGAGGACCAGGTACAGCGTGTCGTCATGCGCGTGCCGGCGCCAGGGCCCGTCACCCTGGAGTTTCATCAGCTGGACGCGCTGGCCGTTGAGCGCGCCCAGCGCCCGAGGGGCCTCGTGGGCCGAGAAGAGGGTCAGCTCCCGGGCCAGGTGGACCTTGTCCACGGAGACCTCGGCGGGGGAGGACGTCGCGTCGTTGGCGCCCGCGTCCTCGGAGGAGGGCTCGGTGCGCCGACGGGAATCCCAGCGAGGGGGGCGGGCGATGGCGGTGTTGGGACTGCGAGTGGGCGCGCTCATAGGAACCTGATGTCTGTCTTTATGGCCAGACATCGCCGTTCCTGCACCGGCCCCCGAGCATCGGGGTCGACTACCCGACGAAGCGTCCGCCGCCTTCAGTCTGGATAGAACATCGGGTCGCGGGTGGTGACGAAGGACGAGATGACGGACGCCACCTCGTGCGGCAGCCCGGTGAACTGGACGCCCACGCCCGGCATCAGCTCCGGCGTGCGGGAGTTGGCCTCGCGCACCCAGCGCACCACGCCCGTCACCTTCATGGGCCGGCCTCCGGGCAGCGTGAAGTCCAGCTCCACCTGCGTGCCGCGAGGCACCGCGTCCACCGTGGCGATGAAGACGCCGCCCTCGCTGATGTCCATGGAGAAGCCGGTGAAGAAGTTGGAGTCGCTGCGCATGTCGATGGACGTGTGCATCCGCACGCGCCCGTTGCGCCGCGCCTCCACACCGTCCGCGCCGCTCGCCCGGGCAGGCCCTGGGACGGAGGGGACTGTCTCGCCGCGGGCGGTGGCCTCGGTGGCGGCGCGGGCCAGCTCCGCCTGTCTCGCGCGGGCCGCCTCCTGCTGCGCGCGCGTCCGGGCCGTGGAGGCTTCGACTTGTCGCCGCAGGGCCGCCTCGGCGTCCGCCACGGCGCGCGTCACCTGGGCCACTTGCTCCTGCTGGGTGCGCAGCGCGGCCTGTGCCTCCAGGCCCACCCGCCTGCGGGCCTCCAGGGCCTTCTCGCGGGCCTCCAGGGCCTTCTCCCGCGCGGTGTCCACGTTGAGGGCGGGCACCCGTGCGGCCTGGAGCCTGGAGGCCTGCTCGCCCACCTGGGGGTCGGCCTCCGGGTCCTGGTGGGCCTTGGCCAGCGCGGCCCTCACCCCTTCCAGCCGGGTGGAGAGCGCGGCGGCCTCCGCCTGGGCGCGCGTGAGCTGTTCAGCGAGCCGGGACTCCTGGGTGGACAGCTCGCTCTCGATGCGAGCCAGCTCAGCCTCACGGGAACCCAGCGTGGATGCACGGGCAGCGGGGGACGACGAGGTCATTTCTTGGGACTCCGGAGGCCCGCCACTGTAGCAGGCTCCCCGGGAAGTCCACGCCCCACGGGGAGTGGGTCAATCCGCGCCCTTGATACAGGCCACGGGCTTGAGGCGGCGCGCCACCTTGGCCAGCCCCGCCATCTCCACCGTCTCCAGCACGTCCTCCAGGTTCTTGTAGCAGGGGCCGGACTCGTCGAGCGGGGTGTGCCGGGTGTTGAGGATGATGCCCGACTCCGCCATGCGCGCGTCGGTGGCGTCCTGCTTGAGCACGCGGCGCGCCTCGCCCCGCGATAGGCGGCGGCCGGAGCCGTGGTTCACCGAGTAGATGGACTTGGACGCCCCTTCCTCGGCGAAGAGGATGGCGCTGCCCGTCTCCATGGAGCCGGGAATCAGGATGGGGTGCCCGGTGCCCTCCCAGTTCGTCTTCTTGAGCGAGGGGTGTCCCGCGGGGAACGCGCGCGTGGCACCCTTGCGGGCGACGAACTTCCCGGCCTCCTTCTGGATGAGGTTGTGGGAGATTTCGTAATAGACGCTCGCGGTGCCGCCGAACACGTCCTCCAGCGCGGCGCACACGGCCTCGCCGATGATGAGCCGGTTGGCCACGGCGAAGTTGGCCGCCATGTTGTGGAGGTTCCAGTACTCGCGGCCCAGCGGGCTGTCCGCGTCCAGCCAGACGAAGTCCTCGCTGCGGCTCTTGAGGCCCAGCCGCGCGGCGCCCTCCACGAAGAAGTGCTTGGCGATGTTCCACCCGAAGCCGCGGCTGCCGGTGTGGAGCATCACCCAGACGCGGCCCTCCTCGTCGACCTGCATCTCCGTGAAGTGGTTGCCACCGCCCAGGCTGCCCAACTGGCCGCGCTTCTCGTAGGCGCGGTCGGGGATGTCCACCCGGTCATCCTCCACGGGGATGAAGTCGCGCTCGGTGACGGCGGAGCCTCGGCCCAGGGCCTTGGCGCCATGCCGCACCACGTCGGCGAAGGCCTTGTCGGACACCCTGCGCTGGTGCTGCACGCGGCTGGCGCCCACGCCCACCGCGATGCGCCGGGTCACCTGCTCAATCCACTGCCGGCGCTTGGCGACATCCGCCACGTCCTCGGCGGTGAGGGTCGTCTGCAATTGCACCATGCCGCAGCCGATGTCGTAGCCGGCGGCGGTGGGGAGCAGGATGCCGTCGGTCTCCACCACGGTGCCGATGGGGACGCCATAGCCCACATGGCAGTCCGGGGTGACGGCGACTCGGGTGACGCCCGGGAAGGACGCGGCGTTGACCACCTGGTCGAAGACGGCGTCCTCGAGGCCCGGGAGGTCGGGCCCCTCACCCCAGAGCAGCTTGTCGGACAGGAACAGGTTCGCGTCCACCCGCATGCTCTTGGTCTTCGGCAGGACGTAGTGGCCCTCGGCGGCCTTCTCCAATCGTTGTTTCCAGCTCATGACCATGTCCTCCCTGGGGGCAAACGCGCGCGAGGGACGCGAACGTCCGAAACAAGCTGACGCTCGGGTGCGGGTGCCTCCGAGTGTCTCCGAAAACGCGGGGCGAGGAAGCGGAAAGGCGAGCGGATCTCCGAGCCGCGCGGGCGTCCACGTCCACACGAACGGACGAGCGAGCGTCGGCTCTCGTGCGATGCGTGGGAATTGGATCAACGCGGGGCTTGCCGCATTCCCGCGTCAGGCGCATCCATTGGCCATCCAGGCAGGGGGTGGGCGATGGGTTTCCTCAGTGGGATTTTCCTGGCGATGGCGATGCAAGCCGTGCCAGCGGATTCGTTGGCGGGTCCGGTGTTCAACCCGTCGATTTGCGCGAAGAAGCGGGTGGACGCATGTGGTTGCCACCATGTGTATGGGATTCGGCACTGCCACCCGAACCGCAAGGGCGAACACTGCGAGGCGCCGGTGAAGGCGCAGGTGTCCGCCTCGGAGACCCCTGAGACGGCGCAAGCCCCGGTCCTGGAGAGCCGCGAGCCGGAGCAGGCCGAGCCCCAGCAGGCGCCGTCGACGAAGCCCGCGAACCCGCCTCACAAGAAGCGCTTCGACCCGAAGAAGTCCGTGGCGATGTAGCGCGGCGATGCCGCTCGAGTGAGTCCTTCCTTCAGCGCCGCTGGGCGACGATGCGCAGGCCGACGGGCTTGAACACCCCCTCGGCGATGCGCTGGCGCTCGGTGGCGAGGATGTATTCGGCCATGCGCCCTGGAGTGGGGGTGTGGCCGGGGTGCTGCTTGCCCAGGTAGCGGAAGAGGTAGGGCCCGCGCGCGACGTGCTGGAGCTCGAAGCCCCCGTCGCGCAGCGCGCTCATCATGTCCTCCCCGGTGTGGAGTGGCTCGTCGTGGTGCTGGTGCTCATGGTGCCAGCGCTCGAGCGGGGCTTCCTCGGGAGTGCCGTGGACGGCCTCGGGAGGGAAGAGTCCTCCGGCGGCGAGTAGATCCTGCACCTCGTAGTACCAGCGCGCGGTGGGGGCATCCGGCGCGGCCAGGTCGAAGTCATCCACGACGAGCACGCCCCCGGGCACCAGCAGCTCGCGCAGCTTCGCCACGGACGCGTCGAGCGGCGCGAGGTGATGGAGCACGGCCACCGCGACCAGCGCGTCGAAAGGCGCCGATGAGAAGCGCAGCAGGGGGACCTGCTCGAAGCGCACTCCGGGCGGGCGCGGTGGGTCGCGAAGCCGTGCGTCGATGCCGACGACGTCGTGGCCCTCGGCCGCGAGCTGTCCCGCGAGGATTCCCTCTCCACAGCCGACCTCCAGGACGCGGTGGCGCTGGGCCACGGCGGGACGGACGAAGGCGTGGGTCTCTCGTTGGTGGAGGGGGAGCATGGGGGCTCCCCATCGTGGTCTCGGAGGACGCCCGGGAACAAGCGGGGCTCAGTGCGTGAGCTGGAGCGGCTCGTCGTCCTCGGGAAGCTCCGGGGGCGAGGCGACGGACTCCGCGCGGCTCAGGGACAGCGGGCCTTCGGCGCGGATGACGACCCAGGCGGACTGAGGCGAGGAGCGCAGGGCGACGGCGTTGGGACTCAGCCAGCGCAGCTCGGGGCGGTAGCCCATCGCGGGGGGCTCGGGCGTGATGCGCGATGGAGGCGTGCGATGGGTGGAGGCCCCCGTGGCTTGCGTCTGGGCTCGCGGCGCCGCGTCCGGCTGGGTCACGGGCACCAACGTGGGCGGCGTCTGGGGGCGCTCGTCCCGGCGCGCCTTCGTCGCGGTGGGCGGCAGGCGTGACTCGGAGGGCTTCATCTTCACGGGAGCGATGGTGGGGGCCGCGGGCAGCGGCCCCGCGGAGGAGGCCTCTTCCGCCGCGCGCAGGACGAAGGCGGGGGGTGGAGGCGGCGGCGTGCTTCCCCGCGACTCCGCGCGCGCGGGCTCCTCGAGGATGTCATTGGCCGTGATGTAGAGCCGCTCATCCTCCAGCGCCGTCGCGGGCGGCAGGGATGTCTGTCCAAGACGGGCGACATCCGAGGACAGCTCCGGGTCTCTCGGGTCCACCGCGAGCGCGGCGCGCAAGGCGGCGCGAGCGCGGGCCTCGCAGCCTTGGGAGAGCAGCAGCTCCGCGGCCATGCGATAGGACGCCACGGCGCCCGCGCGGTCTCCCGCGCGGCGGCAGATTTCGGCGTGGCGCACGCGTGCGTTCGGGTCCTTGGGCATCAACCGGACGATGCGCGCGAGGACCTCGGCGCACTCGGCATAGCGTTCCTGGATGAACAGCGACCGCGAGGTCTCCTTCAGGGTCTTCAGCTGGGTCTGTACGCGCTCGCTCATCGTCCTGCCCTCCGAACGGATGCAGGGGGAGAGAAGCAGGCAGCGTGCCGACACGGCGCGCTCGGCGTGAAGCGTTGCATGCCTTTCGGCGATAGTGGCTCCAGGCATGAACCGGCGTTGTCGCGTGGTCATCCGGGTTGCACCCGAGGACAGCGTCACAAGGGCAGTCCTCGTCCGACCGTGGGCGCGGGGCCTGTAGAAAAGGGGGCCGGCGCTGTAACAATGATAGCCTGCCGTGCCGGAATCCTTCCGGTAGCGGACTCGGGGCGTGCAAGTCGATGCAGCGCAGCCGCTTCCATTCCTTCGTCCAGCACTGGCCCGCGTCCGCGACGAGAGACGTGGACGCGCCCATGCTCGAGGCGCTGCTGACGTCGTGGGTTTCCACAGGGCGTCGGACGTGGCCGGAGGTGGCACTCGCGGAGGAGGACTTCCTGCAGCACCTGGCCCAGCGGCTGGTGCCGGGAGATGTGTCCTCGTGGACGTCCGAGGCCATCCCCGCGGCGGACCTCTATCTCGCGTGTGCCTGCGCGAGAGGACTTCCCGCGGCGCATGCGGCGCTGGAGCGGCACTTCCTCTCGAAGGTGGCGCGAGCGGTCACCCGCGTCCGGGGTGGCGGTGTGGACGCGGAGGAGGTGCTCCAGCAGCTGCGCCAGCGGCTGCTCGCCTCGGAGGGGAACGCCGAGCCGCGCATCGCCGAGTACCGGGGAACCGCGCCCCTGTCCGCGTGGCTGCGCGCGGCGGCGGTGCGCACGGCGCTCAACCTCCAGCGCGCGGAGGGGCGGCGCGCGAGGGTGGAGCAGGAGGTGGAAGGGGCAGTGCTGGGAGGAGATGTCGAGCTGGACTACCTCCGGCGGCGTCACCACCAGGACTTCCGCGAGGCCCTGGCGGCGGCGGTCGCGAGCCTCTCTCCGCGCGAGCGCACGGTGCTGCGGCTGCACGTGGTGGAGGGGGTGAACCTGGAGCGCATCGGCGCGATGTACCGCGCGCACAAGTCCACGGTGTCGCGCTGGGTGGCGCACGCGAGGCAGACATTGCTTTCGCGGGTGCGCGAGCAGCTGGCGGAGCGTCTGCGATTGTCGGTGGGCGAGCTGGACAGCCTGATGCTCGCGGTGGGCGGCCAGCTGGACCTCAGCCTCCCAGGCCTGCTGCGGGAGTCCGCGTAGGCCCCGATACGTTCATGTCGGTGGCCCTTCTGCGCGAAGGAGAGAGCGGCTGGCAAGTGCTGAGCCACTCTGGGCGCAGTCGCTAGGGGCAATGGTTGGATGACGCCGCACGTGCATGCGGAGTGGGGGATGGATAAAATCCCCCCTTCTCGTTCACAAGGTCATCGCAGCGCAGGATTCCATTCGTCGACTTCGACCTCCAGTGCGGATTCGGTGGCAATCCGACCCAGAATCTTCCTGACGAGTCCAGCGTCGCGGCCGCCAATCCTGAAGGATTGGTAACCCAAAAGCTCTTCCCTTGGCGTCCGTTTGCATATCATGACTGCATCGTGTCGCTCGTAGATGCCACAGCGAGGCCCGGTAGGAATTGGCTTGTTGAATCCAAGGCTGCTCATCAGCGGATCAAGAGATGAAAGAAGGTCTGGCTCCTCACTGGAAAGAATGCCTTCACACTTCTGTGGCATCTTGTTGACCCTGAACCTTAGAAGTGCACCCCACGCCAACATCTCACGTAAAGTCTCGAATCGATCATAGAGGTCACCGCCCATGGCGTCCCGCTCCGTCACCAGCGCATCTTCCCGTGCTGGTACGTCGAAGTCGTAGAAGACATGTAGTGGCATTTGCTCATTGGATTCATAGCCAATGAGCAGGAATCGGGAATCGGGCGCGACCAACTTCTCGGCGTAACAGGCGAGGATGCGCTCTGCCGAGAAGTCTAGAGTGGGATAGGCAAGGGCACCCATGTCTTTGCCCATACGCCTCAAGAACCAATGATAGAACGGGGGCAAGGGTCTCCCTGCGATCCGCTCGACCTGTGCAATCAGCTCAGGATTCGCTCCCTGCCACTGTTTCGCGAGTTCTGGCGCAATTCTCAGGAGCAGTTCTTCCATCTCAAATTCTATTGAGGATGCTGACATTCCGTTTCCTGGTTCTCTGAGCAGAGTATCGAAGGAAGGATGACGTTACAGGTCAAACACGGTGGGACGGTCTTTCCGTGGCCGAAAAAGCCTTCGACTTCCTGTCCGGTCTCTCCATCGCGAAATCTGATCTTCGACTCGACTGATTGCTTGCGACTGTGGAACCATCGTTCGGTCAGGCCACCTGGATAGGCCTTATCCGAGAGAGCAAGCGCGAGTGCCTTTGGGCCGGCGCAAGACCCAGGAGGGTAGGCTGCGGAAGATGTGGCGCCAGCCTTGCTTTCATCGGCGCGTGCCTCAAGCCTCTCCCACATGCTCTCTAGGTTTTTCGCGCGGTGGCTGAATCGTTTTTTGAGGAACTCCTTGAACGATTGCTTTGTGGTGCTAGATGTATTTCCAGTCGTGGGTGCCACCCAATTGAGTTCCCGGATGCTGTCGCAGACTCCCTTGAGTGTCACCCGTGATTGGTCCGCATAGGTTTTCTTTCCGCACTTGCATTGAACCACTCCTAGCATTGTTGAAAAGGGGTTGGGGAGTTCACCCTTGCGCACTTTTCTGGCGACCCTCTGCGCAAGTCGTCCGGCGCTGACCTTTGTCGACGGAGTCTCTTTCAGTGTGCTGTCTTGACCATGCCGTTGCCTGCATAGAGGACATCTATCCTCTCCGTTGACGGCAGTGACGAGCCCGGTCGCTTGGAGTACCCCCATGAGTGTCGCCGCGTTGGCCGGGCTGCCGCTCGGCCGTAACCGTCCGGCGAGCGACGTGGCGCGAGGCATTGCAGGGGTAGAGGTGGTGGTGGACCCTGGCCGGAATGTCGAAGCTGGTTGAGAGTGAAGAGTGGTTCCAGGTCGCCGAGGCGTTTGAAGCGAGCGGCCTGACGCAAAAGGAGTTCTCCGCGCAGCGCGGGTTGAGGCTTAGCACGCTGCAGTCGTGGGTTTACCGGCGCCGACGTCAGCGGAGCAGGAAGGCCCCCGCTGTGAGACTGTTGCCGGTGGAGGTGGCGAGCACGACGCAAGCGAGCGCGGCGATGCTCGAGATAGTGCTGCCCGGCGGAGCGCGAGTGAGGTTCGCCCCAGGCACCGACGTCGGGTACGTGGCCCGGCTCCTCACGGCGCTGGGCAGGTGAGCGCGTGTTCACCCTGCCTGCGTCCGTGCGCGTGGTGTTGGCCACGGAGCCAGTGGACATGCGCAAGTCGATTGATGGGTTGATGGCCCTGGTGCAGTCGGGGTGGGGAGAGGACGTGTACTCCGGGCACCTCTTCGCCTTCGTCTCGCGCAGAGGGGACCGCATCAAGGTGTTGGCGTGGAGTCGTGGCGGATTCGTGCTGCTGTACAAAAGACTGGAGACGGGGCGCTTCCGGTTGCCCAAGGTGGAGACCGAGGCGCGGACGGTGGCGCTGGACGCGACGCAGTTGGCGATGTTGCTGGACGGCATCGACGTGGCCGAAGTCCGACGCCCGTCTGCCTGGGCACCTCCCGGCCGCCCGGCCTCCTGACGGCCCGGCGCGGGCGCGGGGAGCGGCAGCGCGGTATGGGCTGGAGGTGCCTCGAGAGCTGCCGCAAGACCACTTCTGCCCCTGGCGCGAGGAAGCCGAGGAGCTGCGTGAGCGGATGACTTCGCTGGAGGCGAAGATGGCGGCGTTGGAGCGCCGCGTCTTCGGCAAGAGGACGGAGAAGCTGCCGCCCGTGGCCCAGGAGCTGAAGGCCCGCCAAGACTCCCCAGAGGAAGAGCGGGCCCGGGCGGCAGCGGCCCTCCGGACGCGACGCGCACGAGCGGCCCGCAAGGCCGACGCCGCGGTGGAGCGTGAAGTCAGGCACGAAGTCCCCGCCGAAGACAGGCACTGCCCGGCCTGCGGCAGCGAGGAACTCAATCCCCTGGGGGAGGGGCGCCGGACGGTGGTGTACGAGCACGTGCCGGCCTTCTTCGAGAAGCAGGTGCACGTGCAAGAAGTGCTGGCGTGCACCTGCGGCCGAGGTGTCGTCACCGCGCCCGCGCCACCCAAGGTGGTGGACAAGGGCGAGTACGGCCCGGGTCTCCTGGCACACGTCGTCGTCTCCAAGTGCGCGGACGCCATGCCGCTGCACCGCCTGGCACAGCGGATGGAGCGGGGCGGAGTCCCCATGAGCCGCAGCACGCTGACGGACCTCTTCCACCAGTCGGCCTCGGCGGTGCGGCCTCTGTCCTCGTACCTCTTGCAGCGCATTGCCTCGGCCGAGGTGGTGTGGGCTGACGAGACGCCGCTGCGCGTGCTGGACGTGAAGAAGACGCGCCGAGGCTACCTCTGGACGTTTCTCACCCAGACGCCCCAGAGCGAGTGGCTCATCGGCTACCGCTTCAGCCTGGGCCGCGCGGGCAAGACGCCCAAGGACGTGCTGGGCGGCACCACGGGCGCGCTCGTGGTGGACGGGTACACCGGCTACAACGCGGTGACACTGCCGGAGGGCCGCACGCGCGTCGGCTGCTGGGCCCACCTGCGCCGTCGCTTCTTCGAGGCACTGCCCACCGCGCCTGAGGCCCGGGAGGCGATGGACCTCATCCTGGAGCTCTACCGGGTGGAGGCCCAGGCGCGGGACGCGGGCCTCGTGGGCACTGCGGCGCATCGCGCGTTGCGCCAGGAGTCCAGCACTCGCGTTCTCGTGCGTCTGCGCACGTGGCTCGAAGTCCAGACGCCGCGCCACCCGCCGAAGAGTCCGCTGGGGCAGGCTCTCTCCTACGCGACGAAGCAGTGGGAGGCGCTCACCCGCTTCGTCGAGGACCCGCGGCTGCCCTTGGACAACAACCGCTCGGAGGCGGCGTTGCGAAAGGCCGCACTCGGCCGCAAGAACTTCCTCTTCGTCGGACACGAAACCGCTGGCGAGAATCTCGCGGGTCTCTACGCGCTGGTCGCTACCTGCGAGGCCAACGGCGTCAACCCCGAGGCGTACCTGGCTGACGTCCTGCTCCGCGTCCAGACGCACCCGAACTCGCGCATCGCGGAGCTGTTGCCTCACGAGTGGAAGCGTCAGCAGACCACCGGTCCGCCCGAGTCACGCTTCCAGCCCCAGCCCTGAACTCTCCTCCGGTCGCGGCATCTGCCGGGCACGGACCTCGTCCATCTTCAACTGCTCACGCCACGTCGCTGACCGGACGGTTACGCTCGGCCCGCAGTTGTTGAGCATCGGGTCGCCGAGCAACTGGACGTTCTTTCCTTCAATCTTCACGTCCATGGACCCAGGGCCCACGAAGCTCGTCGGGCCCTCTACATTGGAAGAGACAATCCCGCCTCCGTTCCCCTTGCTGGCCACGTCCCCCATCGAGCCGAAGGTGGCGCCCTTGATTGCCACCTTCTTGCCTTCGATGGTGACGCTCCTTGAATAGTCCTTCGGGTCTGTTCCGCTCTTGCCGATGTTGGGCAGCGGGGTCGGCACGAATGGTGCTGGGGGTCCCGGCATCTTGCAGACATTGGGCAGCGTCGCGGCGGCGACTCCGCTGCTTCCTTCCGTTACCGGGGTCTTTGGAACATTCACAGACACTTTCGCCATGTGGATGATCTCCTCACGACTTCTGCGGAGCTTGCAGGAGCATGGCCCCTCTCAGCCCGCTATCTGAACCCGCCATCACGAGTGCCCGAGGGCCCTGCGTGTAGCCCCTGGCGAAGGCCTGGACCGCCAGGATGGCCCCGAGGACTCCAGACGCGGCCCCCACGTCACCCCAGCTGTCGCTCGCGGCCTTGTATCCGGATCTCTTCCAGACCGACGGCGTCCGCAACGCGACGAATCCCCACTCCTCACTGCGGTAGCGCTCGCCGTTGATGTCCGAATAGACAGCGTCGATGCCTTCGCGAGGACTGTCGAGTCCCACGACGGCGCCTTGGACGGCCTGGGTCATGCCGACGCCGAACGAGCCCGTGTCACTGTCGCGCAGCAGTCGCTCTCGAGCGGTACATGCGCCTCTCACGATGGCCAGTGGAGTGAGGTGCAAGCGACGGCGCATCCCCGTGCTCATCAGTGCAAGACCTCCTGCTCCCTCGCCTGGAGTGAATCCGTTGCGAACTCCAGGCTGCGCGAACCTGCGGTTGCGCTCCAGCCATACGAACGTGTCCGGGTTGGTGGTAGCTGTCGACACCCATGACCAGGAAGAGGGTGTCCCTGCTTTCGGAACACTCCCTCATGACTTGTTCCACCGCCAGAATGGCCCCTGCGTGGCCGCGCCCGGCAACCTCGACGCGAGCGCTGAGCATCTTCGCCTGGACATGAGCGGCCAGGGAGTTCGCTACCCAGGTCGCATCGTCCTCGGAGAAACCTGGGCGGGGTTCTGGCAGTGCGAGCAGCACCTTGAGCCCTCCCTTGTCGAGGAGCTTCTGCGCCAGCTTGGCTTGAATCTCATCGAGAGCACTCTGGGCCATGGACACCAGGCGGTCCCGTCCCTCGAGCCTGGACCCGAGCAGTCCGTCGGCGGCGACCACGACCGGCTCGCCGCGTGGGTCGCTGAACGGATATTCGGAGTACCGGCTGATTCCAGCGCGCACCGCCGCCGCGCTGCTCTCGGCGGTGAGCCCGACAGGAGTTCTCGCGCCGACGGCCACCACCTCGACCTGGGCGTTCATGTCGTGCTTCTCTGTTCGACGATCTCCGTCTCGTCGAGATAGTCCGCATCTGGGGCGGGAACGCGCAGCGTGCTCTGCCACACCAGGGACAGGCGTCTTTCCTCGGGCTCTACGAGCACCGTCACCAGGCGGGGACTGTGAGGCTCGCGGCGTGTGCCGATGCACGTGGTGAAGCGGAGCAGGATGCGCGGAAGCTCGAAGCGCAGAACACCGTCAGGGGTCATGTTCAGGAGTTCGACACGCTCGCCTCCGACGAGAGGCTTCCTTGTACGTTGGTCCTTGGGAGCACTCAGCGCGAAGTCAGGGTCGAAGTCATCCGGCAGCAGGGGCTTCTTCGCCTGTGCCCACCGTGCGTCATAGGTCCCTGCAAGCTTTCGGCGCGGCATCCATGCGGAATCAATCGGACCGAACCCCGCAGGTCCCATCTCCGCTGGCTCGCCGCGTGGATACTCTATCGCGTGGGCCTGCTTCCCAATCAGGTGGGGGACTCGCCGCGCGAAGCCGCGCCCGATGGGATTCCTCTCGTCGACGCGATGCTTCTGGGGATCAGCATCCGAGAGGTCGCTGCCGCCGAACGGTAACCGTCCGGTCAGCGACGTGGCGTGAGCAGTTGAAGATGGACGAGGTCCGTGCCCGGCAGATGCCGCGACCGGAGGAGAGTTCAGGGCTGGGGCTGGAAGCGTGACTCGGGCGGACCGGTGGTCTGCTGACGCTTCCACTCGTGAGGCAACAGCTCCGCGATGCGCGAGTTCGGGTGCGTCTGGACGCGGAGCAGGACGTCAGCCAGGTACGCCTCGGGGTTGACGCCGTTGGCCTCGCAGGTAGCGACCAGCGCGTAGAGACCCGCGAGATTCTCGCCAGCGGTTTCGTGTCCGACGAAGAGGAAGTTCTTGCGGCCGAGTGCGGCCTTTCGCAACGCCGCCTCCGAGCGGTTGTTGTCCAAGGGCAGCCGCGGGTCCTCGACGAAGCGGGTGAGCGCCTCCCACTGCTTCGTCGCGTAGGAGAGAGCCTGCCCCAGCGGACTCTTCGGCGGGTGGCGCGGCGTCTGGACTTCGAGCCACGTGCGCAGACGCACGAGAACGCGAGTGCTGGACTCCTGGCGCAACGCGCGATGCGCCGCAGTGCCCACGAGGCCCGCGTCCCGCGCCTGGGCCTCCACCCGGTAGAGCTCCAGGATGAGGTCCATCGCCTCCCGGGCCTCAGGCGCGGTGGGCAGTGCCTCGAAGAAGCGACGGCGCAGGTGGGCCCAGCAGCCGACGCGCGTGCGGCCCTCCGGCAGTGTCACCGCGTTGTAGCCGGTGTACCCGTCCACCACGAGCGCGCCCGTGGTGCCGCCCAGCACGTCCTTGGGCGTCTTGCCCGCGCGGCCCAGGCTGAAGCGGTAGCCGATGAGCCACTCGCTCTGGGGCGTCTGGGTGAGAAACGTCCAGAGGTAGCCTCGGCGCGTCTTCTTCACGTCCAGCACGCGCAGCGGCGTCTCGTCAGCCCACACCACCTCGGCCGAGGCAATGCGCTGCAAGAGGTACGAGGACAGAGGCCGCACCGCCGAGGCCGACTGGTGGAAGAGGTCCGTCAGCGTGCTGCGGCTCATGGGGACTCCGCCCCGCTCCATCCGCTGTGCCAGGCGGTGCAGCGGCATGGCGTCCGCGCACTTGGAGACGACGACGTGTGCCAGGAGACCCGGGCCGTACTCGCCCTTGTCCACCACCTTGGGTGGCGCGGGCGCGGTGACGACACCTCGGCCGCAGGTGCACGCCAGCACTTCTTGCACGTGCACCTGCTTCTCGAAGAAGGCCGGCACGTGCTCGTACACCACCGTCCGGCGCCCCTCCCCCAGGGGATTGAGTTCCTCGCTGCCGCAGGCCGGGCAGTGCCTGTCTTCGGCGGGGACTTCGTGCCTGACTTCACGCTCCACCGCGGCGTCGGCCTTGCGGGCCGCTCGTGCGCGTCGCGTCCGGAGGGCCGCTGCCGCCCGGGCCCGCTCTTCCTCTGGGGAGTCTTGGCGGGCCTTCAGCTCCTGGGCCACGGGCGGCAGCTTCTCCGTCCTCTTGCCGAAGACGCGGCGCTCCAACGCCGCCATCTTCGCCTCCAGCGAAGTCATCCGCTCACGCAGCTCCTCGGCTTCCTCGCGCCAGGGGCAGAAGTGGTCTTGCGGCAGCTCTCGAGGCACCTCCAGCCCATACCGCGCTGCCGCTCCCCGCGCCCGCGCCGGGCCGTCAGGAGGCCGGGCGGCCGGGAGGTGCCCAGGCAGACGGGCGTCGGACTTCGGCCACGTCGATGCCGTCCAGCAACATCGCCAACTGCGTCGCGTCCAGCGCCACCGTCCGCGCCTCGGTCTCCACCTTGGGCAACCGGAAGCGCCCCGTCTCCAGTCTTTTGTACAGCAGCACGAATCCGCCACGACTCCACGCCAACACCTTGATGCGGTCCCCTCTGCGCGAGACGAAGGCGAAGAGGTGCCCGGAGTACACGTCCTCTCCCCACCCCGACTGCACCAGGGCCATCAACCCATCAATCGACTTGCGCATGTCCACTGGCTCCGTGGCCAACACCACGCGCACGGACGCAGGCAGGGTGAACACGCGCTCACCTGCCCAGCGCCGTGAGGAGCCGGGCCACGTACCCGACGTCGGTGCCTGGGGCGAACCTCACTCGCGCTCCGCCGGGCAGCACTATCTCGAGCATCGCCGCGCTCGCTTGCGTCGTGCTCGCCACCTCCACCGGCAACAGTCTCACAGCGGGGGCCTTCCTGCTCCGCTGACGTCGGCGCCGGTAAACCCACGACTGCAGCGTGCTAAGCCTCAACCCGCGCTGCGCGGAGAACTCCTTTTGCGTCAGGCCGCTCGCTTCAAACGCCTCGGCGACCTGGAACCACTCTTCACTCTCAACCAGCTTCGACATTCCGGCCAGGGTCCACCACCACCTCTACCCCTGCAATGCCTCGCGCCACGTCGCTCGCCGGACGGTTACGCCGAACGCGAATTCATATCGAATCGGACATGTGGTGAATGGCTGTGGCCGGGTCGCTGATGCGCCGAGCATCCCCTGTCCATAGATGCGTTTCCCGTACACGATGAGCTCCTTGTGGAGCCGTTCAATCCGGAGGGAGACCGGCACTGTTGGGACAGGTCTTCCGCGAGGCGCGTGCGCATGCGCGGCAATCAGTACGTCCGTGCCCGGTTTCGCCGCGAGAAGGTCGGAGTCGTAGCGCAAGCTCGACTGGCCAGGTTCGCCAAAGTACTCCGGTGCCAGCACCGGAGGGGGCTGCTCATCCGCCAGTGCAAGCCGCCCCGTGGGGGCAATGTTGAACGTTGCCTTGACCGCGACGAGCCACCAGTGGACTCCATCCTTGTCGCGGGTCCAGTTCCGCTCTGCCGCGTATGCCGTGCGATTCTTCAACCCCCACATGCACTCAACGCTAGGAAGTTCCACTCGCAACGGTCAAACGGTGTGATTGCACTTCCGGACACCAGGCCTCATGCGAGAGTTTCGATGATGTAGGCCCGAAGTCCTTCATCCAGCCAGGTGTGACCCCTGATTCCAGATGAAATGGGAGGCTTCTCTCCCTACTGGAATGGCAGCCACTGGTTGCTTGGATTTTCTTTCAGGGGCGATGGCCGCACTCGTTTGTCTGCCAGTTGAGGCACGCACGTGCGTCGCGGACACGGTGGCAAGGGGAGGGTTGTCTTTGACTCCGAGGTGGTGGCCCATGTCGTTCCGACGTTCATCACGAGGATGCTCCCGGCAAGGGCCTGGATTCAGGCCGACAGGAGGGTGGGAGGACTGTCCCCGCGTGTTTTTTCGCCAGGCCGTGCAACGGGAGGAAGTGGCCGGTGTCCCCTCGATGAAGGCCAGGCACTGGAGCCTCGCTTCACGAACGGAAGGACGGACGGACTTCATGAAGAACGGACTGAAGGGACTCGCCGTGTTGGCGTCACTGCTGGTGGGCACGAGCGCGCTGGCGGAGGAGCGCATCGAGCTCAAGGTGGGGGCGCACCATGTGCTCACCGTGAAGGGGCTGAACAAGGTGGCGCTGGGAGACCCTGAGACGGCGGAGGTGAAGACGCTGGGGGCGGGCAAGCTCGACATCGAGGGCAAGGCGGAGGGGACCACCCAGCTTCTGGTGTGGAGCGCGGGCGGCAAGCGGGAGGCGTACACGGTGGTGGTGACGAAGGACGGCGCGAAGCCCGCCGCCGCGACGAAATAGCCCCGTTCCCGAGGTGGCCCCGGGCGACCTGCGCGAGAATGCCTGGGACCTCATGCGCCTGGTGCCACCTCCTCCCTCCTGTCCCGATGAGAACGTGCTCGCGGCCTTCGCGAGCGGAGCGCTGTCCCCCTCGGACATCTCCGGCGTGGCCGCGCACCTGGATGCCTGCGAGGACTGCCGGGCCCTGGTCGCGGTGGTGGCGGCCGAGGACTCCCTCACCGACGTGAACACCCGCTCCCAGGTGTCCACGCCCTCCGGACACCTGACGCACGCGCTGCTTCGAGAGGGGACGCGGCTGGGCCCCTACGTCCTGCGAGAGCCGCTGGGCGTGGGGGGCATGGGCGTGGTGTACGCGGCGGAGGACCCGCGGCTCGCGCGCAGGGTGGCGGTGAAGCTGCTGCGCCCCATGCCTGAAAGCGGGGAGGCCGAGAGCCGCGCGCGCCTGTCCCGGGAAGCCCAGGCCATGGCGCGCCTGTCCCATCCCAATGTGTTGCCTGTCTTCGAGCTGGGCGCCTCGGAGGGCTGCGACTACCTGGTGATGGAGTGGGTGGAGGGCACGACGCTCGCGGGGTGGCTGCGTGAGCAGCCGCGCTCCTGGGAGGAGGTGCTGGAGAAGTTCCTCGCGGCGGGAGCGGGGCTGGCCGCGGCGCATCGCGAGGGACTGGTGCACCGCGACTTCAAGCCCTCCAACGTGCTCGTGGGCAAGGACGGCCGCGCCCGGGTGATGGACTTCGGCCTGGCCCGGAGATGGCGGAGCGCGGACTCGGAGGCACCCGCCGCGCCTTTCACTCCGCCGACGGACGACCTGGAGCAGACGGTCCTCACCCGCGAAGGCACCGCGCCGGGAACCCCCGCGTACATGTCCCCCGAGCAGCGCCAGGGCCTCGTCGTCGACGCGCGCAGCGACCAGTACAGCTTCTGCGTCGCGCTCTACGAAGCGCTGCACGGCGAGCGTCCCTCGGAGTCCCGCGCGCGGAGGTCCTCCAAGGTGCCGCGACACCTCCAGGCCGCGCTGGCCCGAGGCCTCGCGAGTGAGCCCTCCGCGCGCCATCCCTCGATGGAGGCCCTGCTCCAGGCGCTCGAGTCCCCTTCGACAGCGAAGTCGCGGCGTCTGGAGTGGGGGGCGGTGGCGCTGGGCGTATTCCTGGGGCTCGCCGTCTGGAAGTGGCGAGGGGGCGAGCCGGTGCCCGTGGCGGCGTCGGAGACCTCCGCTTTCCGCCAGGAGGTGGAGGCCGCGAGGAAGGTGGGCGGCAACATCTTCTTCCCGCTGGTGATGGGGGAGCCGCGCACGCTGGAGCTCCCGCGCCTGTCGCGCATCGCCATCGGGCAGCAGGGGCTGGTGCATATTCAGCCCGTGCAGAATGGGCTGCTGCTCACACCGCTGGAGTCGGGTGCTTCCCACCTGCTGGTGTGGACCCGACAGGGAGAGCGGCGCCTCTACACTGTCTCTGTTTCAGGGAAGTGAAGCATTGGTAAGCGGGGATGAAGCGCGGGGGCGGCATCTCGGCGTCTCCTCTTTTCTCCTCCGGGACGAGACTGCGATGATGCGGGCCATCTCATGAAGCCGCAGCGTCCAGTTCTCCCCGCGAGCTGTCCAGACAAGAAGGACCTCATGAGCCTTGTGCAGGGGGCGTTGCCCTCCGCGAAGGCCGTGGGGTTGGTGGCGCATCTGGACTCGTGTGAGAGCTGTCGCGCGCTCGTGGGGGAGAGCACGCTGCGGGAGCCGGAGGAGGACGAGCGCGAGGCCCCCGCGAGCAAGCCCGCCCAGCCGCCTCGGGAGCAGGCGCTCGGCATCTCCGCCCTGGCCTTCCCGAAGGGGACGCGGCTGGGCCCCTATGTGCTGGGCGAGATGCTGGGCCTGGGGGGCATGGGCGTGGTGTACGTCGCGGAGGACACGCGGCTGGGCCGCAAGGTGGCGCTGAAGCTCCTGCGCCCCGCCCGCCAGGGGGTGGCGGAGGAGCGCCGCGGACGCCTGCTGCGCGAGGCGCAGGCGATGGCGCGGGTGTCCCATCCCAACGTGCTGCCCGTGTTCGAGCTGGGCTCCGCGGAGGGGCGCGACTACCTGGCGATGGAGTGGGTGGAGGGCACGACGCTCGCGGGGTGGCTGCGTGAGCAGACGCACTCCTGGGAAGAGGTGCTGGAGAAGTTCCTCGCGGCGGGTGCGGGCCTGGCGGCGGCGCATCGCGAGGGCCTGGTGCACCGCGACTTCAAGCCGGCGAACGTCCTGGTGGGCAAGGACGGGCGCGTGCGAGTCACGGACTTCGGGCTCGTCCGTCGGTGGCAGGCCGAAGCCAGCCCGCTCGATGAGACGGAGCTGATTCTCACGCGTGCGGGCACCACGCTGGGCACGCCCGCATACATGTCCCCGGAGCAGCGCCGGGGGAAGCGCCTGGACGCGAGGAGCGACCAGTACAGCTTCTGCGTCGCGCTGTACGAAGCCCTGCATGGCGAGCGCCCCCCTCAGCAGAACGTGGACGAGGCTCCACCGCCCTCGTCGACCCGGCTGCGGCCGAGCACGGGCCGGATTCCGGAGCACGTGCTGAGCGCGCTGTCCCGGGGCCTGTCCCATTCGCCGGCGGCGCGCTTCACGTCCATGGAGCCGCTGCTCCAGGCGCTCTCGCGCTCCCCCGGGTCGCGCGAGTGGCGGTGGCTGGGCGTGGCGGCGCTGCTGCTCCTCCTCCTGGCGGGAGGGCTCGGCCTGGTGTTCTGGAGCCACACGAGCGGCGCGGAGGATGTCCGCGGGGAGCTTCTCGAGTTGCGCCAGGGTGAGTGGCGCAACGTGCAGGTCCCGGGCATCCTGAAGGCCTCGGTGGAGTCCCCGGGCCTCATGGCGGCGGAGGTGTCGCACGGCAAGCTCCAGCTCAAGGGGCTGAAGCCTGGGGCGACGCGCATGACGGTGTCGTACCTGGACGGGACGGAGAAGCGCTACAACGTGTCCATCAAGTAGCGCCGAGCGGGGCGGTCAGCGCCCGCCGCGGGGAGCCTGTCGGGCCTGCCTGGGCGTCTCCTGTCCCAGGAGTCGGTAGGCGCTCTGTCGGTGCTGTTTCATCAGGGTCAGCGTCTCGTCGAGCATCCCCCGCAGCCCGGCGTTGCTGGAGAACTGCTGCTGCCCGGCCATCACCTTGGCGATGTCCATGTCATGGTCTCCCACCATGACGGCCAGATAGCGGCGGTCGAACGCGGGGCCGCGAAGCAACTGGAGCTCCTCCATGAGGGCGTGCCCCGAGTCGTTCATGGCCTTGTCGAGCGGCGTCGCCGCCGGGGGCTCCCCCAACTGGAGGCCCTTCGACTTCGCGTATGCCATCAGCTTCTCATCCGCCTTGCCATGCTCGCGCTCCATGCGGGCACCGAAGTCCTTCACGCCTTGGGACGCGCCGTTCTTCTGGGCGAGCTGTCCCATCTGGACCTCCATCTGGTTCCCGTGGTGCAGCATCTCCAGGAAGGCCTTCTCGTCCGTGGGGATGGGCAGCAAACCCTCCTGCATCCACTTCCGCGCCTGCGCATCGGGCTCACCCGAGCCCTCCGTCGCGGGCACGTCCTCGCGTGCCTGCTTGCGGAGGTCCTCGCCCTGGTCGATGGCATCCGCCTCGCCCGCGCGAATCATGCCCTGGCTGTCACCGGTGCCGTTCTGCGGCGGAGCGGAGTCCTGCGCCACCGCCGCGCCGCCCAGACAGAGGATTCCGGCCAACATCCAACCGTTCCGTCGAGTCATCGCCTGCCTCCCGAGAAGGGGTTCCTGGGGGAGAAGGTGGCGACGTCTCGAAGCGAAAGGCCACGGTGCGCCGAGGGAGCGGACAGCGGCTCCGCCCCTCGGACGGGCCCCGAGGCGCTCAGGGCTCCGAGAGCAGGAACAGCGCGTTCGCGCTGGCGATGGGGCGGGTGCGGTCGTCCTGCCAGGCCTCCACGCGGACGTTGGCGACGCGGCGTCCCTGTCGCGTGATGAAGGCCTTCGCGAAGGTGTCCTGGGCCTTGCCCGAGCGCAGGAAGTCCACCGTGAGGGAGATGACCTTGGGGACGCGCTGCGTCTCCGTCTGGAGCAGCAGCTCGAAGATGGCGGAGCACTCCAGCAGCGCGCCCAGCGTGCCGCCGTGCAGCGCGGGCAGGAAGCTGTTGCCGATGAGCTTGGGCGTGTACGTCATCCGGCAGAGCATCTCTCCGGCCAGGTGCTCCACGCCGATGCCCATGAAGCGCGCGTAGGGGATGGCGTCGGTGAGGCGGCTGTACTCGCGCGTCTTGCGCACCTGGAGGACGAGCTCGGCGAGCGTGGGGGAAGGTTGCGTGTCGCTCATGTCCGTCACTCCTCCAGCCGCATGAAGGTGCCCTGTGCGGAGGCCACCGGATTGCTCTTGTCACCCTGGTGCACCAACGCGCGGACGAAGGCGACCTGTCGCGTGGCGCGGTAGCACTCGGCCACGGCGGTGAGCGAGATGCCGGGGCGCGCGGGGCGCAGGTAGTCGATGCGCAGGTCCAACGTCACCAGCGGCAGGAAGCGGCCGAAGCGGAGGATGACGGCGGAGCCACACGCCGCGTCGATGAGCGTCGTCACCGCGCCGCCCGCGATGACGCCCGTCTCCGGGTTGCCCACGAGGAAGTCCGCGTAGGGCAGCTCGACGACGGCCTCCGCGGGGCCGATGTCCAGGAGCTTCAGTCCCAGCGCGTGGTTGTGGGGAACGATGTCCGTGTAGAACAGGGAGCAGCGTTCCATCCGCTCAGCCTTGTCTTCGGGGAGCTTGAAGTCATCCGACATGGGGAGCGGATAACAGAATCAGGAGGGGATGGCGCGTGACGAATCGCGTCGGGCCCTTCTCGACGGACGCTCAGGAACAGGGAGGCCTGGACCCCTGTTGAGGGGCGCCGAGCCTGCTTGCCCGGGGGCGGGTAGTCTTCCGCCTCCTGCACGGCCGTGTCTCGCGCAGTCCCCCAGAACGAGGACCTCCGGTGAAACGACTGACCTCCGCTCTTTGCGTCGCGCTGCTGGTGCCCGGCGCACTCGTCGCCGCGCAGCCCGCGGCCACGCCTCCCGCTGCTCGGCAGGACCCCCCGCCCGCTCCCAAGAAGAAGGACGACGCCGCGCGCGAGGCGGGCCGCGCCGTCGAGGTGAACCCCCACGCCCCCGCCGTCGCGGAAGGCCCGGCCGAGGGGAAGGACCCGGACGCCTGGAAGGTGGATGCCCCCGGGTTCCCCGCGAAGCAGGTGGACATCGACGTCACGGAGGGGACGTGGATGAACGTGGACGTGAGCCCCACGGGGGACGAGCTCGTCTTCGACCTCCTGGGAGACATCTACGTGCTGCCCCTCACCGGAGGCGAGGCGCGCGCAGTGACGTCCGGCGTCGCGTGGGACATGCAGCCGCGCTACAGCCCGGACGGCAAGTCCATCGCCTTCACCAGCGACCGCGGAGGGGGCGACAACATCTGGGTGATGAAGCGGGATGGCACCGACGCGAAGGCGGTGACGCAGGAGAAGTTCCGCCTGCTCAACAGCCCCGCGTGGAGCCCGGATGGCCAGTTCATCGTCGCCCGCAAGCACTTCACCGCGCGGCGCTCGCTGGGTGCGGGCGAGGTGTGGATGTACCACCGCTCCGGCGGTGACGGCGTGCAGCTCACCGAGCGCGCCAATGACCAGAAGGACCTGGGCGAGCCGGCGTTCTCGCCGGATGGCCGCTTCGTCTACTTCAGCCAGGACACCACGCCGGGCAAGACGTTCGAGTACAACAAGGACCCGAACGCGGAAATCTACGCCATCCAGCGACTGGACCTGGAGACGAAGGAGATAGACCCCTTCGTGAGCGGGCCGGGTGGCTCCATCCGCCCCACGCCGTCGCGCGACGGCAAGCGGCTGGCGTTCATCCGCCGCGTGCGCACCAAGAGCGTGCTGTACGTCGCGGACGTGGCCTCCGGCGCGGAGCGCCCGCTGTACGACGGGCTCGACCGCGACATGCAGGAGACGTGGGCCATCCACGGCGTCTACCCGACGATGGCGTGGACGCGGGACGACAAGTCCATTGTCTTCTGGGCGGGCGGCAAGCTCCAGCGCGTCGACGTGGCGACGAAGAAGGTGACGCCCATTCCCTTCCACGTGAAGGGCACGCGGACGATTTTCGAGGCCGTGCGCACGCCGCGCGCGGTGGCGCCCGAGCGCTTCAACACGAAGATGCTGCGCTGGGTGCAGGTGTCCCCCACGGGGGACCGCGTGGTGTTCCAGTCGCTGGGCAAGCTCTACGTGAAGGACCTGCCCAACGGCGCGCCCAGGCGGCTGACGAAGCAGGAAGACCACCTGGAGTTCTATCCGTCGTTCTCCCGCGACGGGCGCTCCATCGTCTACTCGACGTGGGATGACGAGAAGCTGGGCACCCTCCGCCTGGCGCCCGCCACGGGCGGCGAGGGCAAGGTGCTGACGTCGCGGCCAGGCTACTACGTGGAGCCCGCGCTGAGCCCCGACGGCAAGACGCTGGTGTACCGCGCGACGGGCGACGGCTACCTGATGCCCGGACTGTGGAGCCGGGAGATGGGCCTGTTCGCGCAGCCCGTGTCCGGCGGCGCGGCGCGCAGGTTGACTCGGGACGGCGCGCAGCCGCACTTCGGCGTGCGCTCGGACCGCGTGTACTTCCTGCATGTGGAGTCGAAGGAGAAGGAGGACGTGCGCTCGCTGAAGAGCGTGGGCCTGGACGGAGGCGCGGAGCGCACGCACATGACGAGCGCGGAGGCGACGGAGCTGCGCGTGTCGCCGGATGAGCGCTGGGTGGCGTTCCGCGAGAACTTCAACGCGTACATCACCGCGTTCCCCAAGGGCGCGAAGGTGGCCTCGGTGGGCCCGGACGCCAAGGCGATGCCGGTGGCGAAGGTGAGCCGGGACGCGGGCGAGTACCTGCACTGGTCCGGCGACAGCACCCGGCTGCACTGGGCGCAGGGGCCGGAGCTCTTCACGCGGGAGCTGAAGCAGTCCTTCGCCTTCATGGACGGGGCACCGGAGAAGCTCCCGGAGGTCGCGCGGAAGGGTGTGGACCTGTCGTTCCAGGTGAAGGCGGACGTGCCGGAGGGCACGGTGGCGCTGGTGGGTGGCCGCGTCATCACCATGAAGGGTGATGAGGTCATCGAGCAGGGCGTGGTGGTGGTGCGCGGCAACCGCATCGTCGCGGTGGGTCCGGTGGGCAAGGTGCAGGTGCCCTCGGGCGCGAAGGTGGTGGACGTGAAGGGCAAGACGCTGATGCCCGGACTGGTGGACGTGCACTGGCACGGGAGCATGGGCGCCGACGGCCTGATGCCCGAGCAGAGCTGGGTGCACGCGGCCTCGCTCGCGTTCGGCGTGACGACGCTGCATGACCCGTCCAACTCCACCGAAGAGGTCTTCGCCGCCAGCGAGATGGGCAAGGCGGGGGTGCTCACCGCGCCGCGCATCTTCTCCACGGGCACCATCCTGTACGGCGCGGCGGGCGCGGGCTACCGCGCGCCCATCGAGACGCTGGACGACGCGCGCTCGCACCTGCGGCGCATGAAGTCGATGGGGGCCTTCAGCGTGAAGAGCTACAACCAGCCTCGCCGGGACCAGCGGCAGAAGGTGCTCCAGGCGGCGCGGGAGCTGGACATGCTGGTGGTGCCCGAGGGCGGCTCGCTGCTCCAGCACAACCTGACCATGGTGGTGGACGGACACACGGGCGTGGAGCACGCGATTCCCGTGGCGCGCATCTACGCGGACGTCCGGCAGCTGTGGGGCAGGAGCGGCACCGGCTACACGCCGACCCTGGGCGTGGCGTACGGCGGCAACTGGGGTGAGAACTACTGGTACCAGAAGACCCACGTCTGGGAGGACGACCGGCTGCTGTCCTTCGTGCCCCGCCGGGTGGTGGACTCGCGCAGCCGCCGCCGGACGATGGTGCCGGATGACGAGGTCAACCACATCGAAGCGGCGAAGGTGGCGCGGGAGCTGAACGACGCGGGCGTCAACGTGCAGTTGGGCGCGCATGGTCAGCGCGAGGGCCTGGCGGCGCACTGGGAGCTGTGGATGTTCGGCCAGGGCGGGATGAAGCCGCTGCAGGCGCTGCGCGCGGGCACGCTCGGGGGCGCGCGCTACCTGGGCATGGACAAGGAGCTGGGCTCGCTGGAGGAGGGCAAGCTCGCCGACCTCCTCGTGCTGGACCAGAACCCGCTGGAGAACCTGGGCAACAGCCGCACCGTGCGCTTCACCATGGTGAACGGGCGGCTGTTCGACGCGGCCACGCTGAACGAGGTGGGCACGCGTCAGCGCGAGCGCGCGAAGTTCTTCTTCGAGAAGGACGGCAACGAGGGCTGGACGCCCAAGGCCAACGCCCAGACGCACACGCACGCGTGCGATTGAGGCGGGACTTCCAGGGTTGAGCGGTGGGCATCGGACCTCTGGGGTCGATGCCCACCGCGGCTTCACGACGGCTTCAGGGCGCGGGCTTCGCGGCGCGGGTGGCGCACTGCTTGACGAAGGTCTCCAGCCGGTCGCGCAGCTCCTTGCGGAAGACGGGGGCGTAGGCCTCATGGGCCATGTCCACCGCGCGGCGCTGGAAGGCGATGGCGTCCGCGCAGCGGTCGACCTGGAGGAACAGCGCGGCCTGGATGGCCAGGGCGAACGGGCTTCCCGGCGACAGCTCCACCGCGCGCTTCGCGGAGGGCAGCCCCTTCGCGGGCTGGAGCGTCATCGCGTAGTGCTGGGCGAGGCTCGCCAGGACGCGGGAGTCGTGGGGCATCAGCCGCGCGGCGGACTCGCGGGCCTGCTCCTGCGTCTGGGTTTCGCCCCGGCCCTGGAGCAGCTCCGCGAGCAGGTCCCACGCGCGCCCGTCCTCGGGGTGGGTCTTCACCAGCTCGCGTGCGCGGGCCAGGTGCTCCTCGGGCGTCGCGGACAGCTGCGCGGCCAGGAGCGTGGCGCTCACGTT
The DNA here is from genome assembly GCF_038561935.1 of Myxococcus stipitatus. The sequence continues at coordinate 91,095 of NZ_CP102770.1, forward strand.
GTGGGGGTCCTCGGACAGGGCCTGGGCCAGCTCGGCGCGGGCCTTCTCCTGGCGCTGCGCCTGGGTCAGCTCCCCCGGGGCGCGCAGGAACAGCAGGCCGCGGTTCGCGTGGACCTCGGCCCCGCCCAATTCGCGCACCTTCACCTGGGTGGACACGGGCGGCAGCGGCAAGGTGAGGAACGAGGAGCGTCCGCTCATCAGGTACGTGCGCACGTCCCCGCGCAAGTCATTGACGCCCTGGAAGGACACCTCGAAGGCGCGCTTGGGGTCCTCGGCGCGGGCCAGCCGCGTCTGGAACTCGTCGAAGCGGTCGGTGTGCATGTTGATGAGGTAGTGGACCCACAGCCACGCGGAGGCGTAGTGCTGCTGGTTCTCCGCCTCGCTGAGCAGCTCCTTCTGGTCCCACTCCCAGAGCTCGTCGATGTCCAGCCAGCCATGCTGCGTCACGTAGTTGCGGCTGTGCGTGTTGACCCGGCCGAGCACCGCCTCCTGGGTGCTGGGCTTGATGTGGGTGGTCTGGAGGTACTGGGCCAGGCCCTCGGCGAGCCAGCGCGGCTGGCGCAACAGGACGTGCTGGCTCAGGTAGTGCGCCAGCTCGTGGGTCTGGAGTTGCTGCTCCGGGCCGTTGTCCAGGACGTAGCCCTCGCCCGACATGACGAGCAGCGGGCCGCGCTCGGTGGAGGCGACGAAGCCCACGAAGCGGCCCTGGGTGAACTCCGCCAGCTCGCTCGTGTTGCGCAGGAGGATGACGTCGAGCGAGCCCTGGGGGTTGAAGTCCGGGCCCCAGGCGAGCAGCACCGCGCGGCGGAGCTTCTCCAGCTCGGCGGCGGACTGCGCGGCGACCTCGGGAGAGAGGTTCGTGTGAAGGCGGAAGTGCTCGCTGCGCACCTCGGACCAGACCCGGCCTCCCTCGGCGGGACAGAGTGCGCGAGAGCTCGCACAGCCCGTGGAGACCACCCAAACCAACACCGCGACACAAAGCTTGGACATCGACATGATGGGGCGGCTTCTCGCATGTCTGCTTTGTGAATCCCAGAGGAGCCCGGTGAGGGCGGGCAGGGAGGCGTGTGCAATGCCGTGGCCGGGCGGGCCTGGCTGTGATAGCCAGCCGGCAGCCACTTGACGCTCCGATGGCGGCGCGACCTTCCGGGTCGTGACCGTAGGGTGTCCTCGGGTGGCATTTCCCGACAGCGCCACTCGAGCCTCGACCACGTCGTTGCTGGAGGCACTCATGGCCACCTCTGAACTTCCCGTCCTGGAGTTCGTCCTCGCGAACTACAAGAACTTCAACGCCCGTGCGACGCGCGATGCGCTCCTGTCCTACTGGGAGCACATCTCCAAGGGCGGCCGCATGTTCTGGAGCGTCGCGGGCGCGATGTCCTCCGCGCAGCTGGGCATCACCCTGGCTCCCGCCATCCGCGCGGGGCTGATTCACGGCCTCTCCGTGACGGGCGCCAACCTCGAGGAGTCGCTCTTCCGGCTGGTGGCGCACCACTCGTACAAGGACTTCCCCGAGTACCGCTACCTCACCAAGGCGGACGACACGCGCATCCTGGAGAACCGGATGCGCCGGGTGACGGACACGAGCATCCCGGAGGACGAGGCGTTCCGCGCGGTGGAGAAGTTCATCGTCCCCATGTGGAAGAACGCGAGCGCGAAGGGTGAGCGGCGCTTCTGGCACGAGTACTTCTACGAGGTCATCCAGGCGCTGGAGCCGTCCTCGTACGAGGGTGACCCGGAGGCGTGCTGGCTGCTCGCGGCGGCGCGGGCGAAGCTGCCCATCGTGGTGCCGGGGTACGAGGACTCGACGTTCGGCAACATCTTCGCGTCCTACGTGAAGACGGGCGAGTGCAACGCGAGCATCGTCAAGTCGGGCATCGAGTACATGGCGGACTTCTACGACCGCTACGCGGAGCTGTCCGAGGGCGAGGGCGTGGGCTTCTTCCAGATTGGCGGCGGCATCGCGGGTGACTTCCCCATCTGCGTCGTCCCCTCCATCAAGTACGACCTGCAGAAGCCCGTGAAGCCGTGGGCGTACTTCTGCCAGATCAGCGACTCGACGACGTCGTACGGCTCGTACTCGGGCGCGACGCCGAACGAGAAGATTACGTGGGACAAGCTGACGGAGACGACGCCGATGTTCGTCGTCGAGTCGGACGCCACCATCGTCGCGCCGCTGGTGCTGAACGCGCTGCTCGAGTGCAAGCGGGCGCCAGAGAAGGCGAACGCGCTCATCGCGAAGCACATGAAGTAGGGGCAGGTGCCGCACACCTGCCGGACGGTGGAGAGGTCCGGCAGGTGCGTGGTGAGGGTCACCCGGTGACGGCGGCGGGCTTCCTGGTCCGGAGCTGGGACAGCAGGGTGTCGAGCGAGAACCGTCCGGGTCCGGCGCTGAGCAGGAGGATGGAGACGGCGGTGTAGAGCGTGGCGAGCTCCGAGGAGCCCGAGCCGAAGGGGCTGCGGCCTCCGGCGCGGACGAGCCAGGTGGGAAGACCGGCGAACGGTTCCCCCGGGCCGGAGTGGATGCCCATGACGCTCAAGCGGATGAACGGGTCATCGATGGGGATGTGGGCGATGAGGATGCCCACGAGCATGGTGCCCGCGACGCCGAGGGAGGCCAGGGGTGTGAGCAGGCCGACCATCCACGCGAGTCCTCCGAAGAACTCGGCGGCGGCGCCGAGGAACTGGAGCCAGCCGGGGAGGGAGGAGTCGGGGCCCATCCAGGAGAGGGGAGTGAGCATCTTCCCGGCGCCGTGGAGGGTCATGAGTCCGCCGCTGAGGATGCGCAGGACGAGCAGGCCCACGGAGAGGGAAGGGGTGGTGGGGCGGGGGTCGACGAGGAAGCGGAGGAGGGGGTGGCTCATGGGGAGGTGTCGGGTTCGAGGAGGGAGAGGGCGAAGCGGAGGGAGGAGCGGATGAGGGTGGAGTCGGGCTCTGTCTTGCCGACGACGCTCATTCCCTGGACGAGCACGACGAGGTGGGCGGCGAGCTCGTGGGCGTCGTGGCGGCGGCTGACGAGGCCTTGCTTCTGGGCCTCGCGGAGGGTGGGTTCGAGGGCGTCGGCGAGCTTGGCGAAGGACTGGCCGACGACGGCGCGGACTTCCGGGTCATGGGGAGCGACCTCGGCGGCGGTGTTGGCGAGGAAGCAGCCGCGGATGCGAGTGGGGCCGATGCATTCCTTGCCGCGCACGCGGAGGTAGTGCTCGAGGCCGGCGCGAGGGTTTGAGCCCTTGGCGAGCAGGCCATGGATGTCGGTGACGCTCTTGTCGGCGTACCGGCGCAGGGAGGCGAGGAAGAGGGCGCGCTTGTCTCCGAAGGCGGCGTAGAGGCTGCCCTTGAGGACACCGGTGCTGGTCTCGAGGTCCCGGACGGACACGGCGTGGTAGCCGGTCGTCCAGAACTGGTCGATGGCGCGGTCCAGGACCGCGTCCTCATCGAAAGTCTTGGGTCTGCCCATGCGCTCCTCCTCGGCCCGGTGGACGCACCGGTTCTTGGACGAGCGTTCAAGTAATGGTTGTTGGACGAGCGGGCAAGTATAAATGGAGGGAGGGCTGCGTCACCTGGCCGGGTAAGATGAGGAATCACCCAAGGAGCACTCGAATGCTGGCGAGGCTGCGTGGGACCTGGGGGTTTGTTGCTCTGGTGCTGTGGGGATGTTCGTCCTCCCCGCCCATGGACGACGACATCGTGCGTCCGGCCTCAGGCGCTCCCTATCTGGAGAAGCTACCGGGGCCGCTGCTCGGGCCGTTCAATTCCCCTTCAAGCGCGCTGCTCGCCGCTTGTCGGAAGATTCTCAGGAAGCCCCATGCGAATGCGGGGCGCCACGACCGCCAGGACTTCGATGTGCGCTGGCGAGTCTCCAGCGAGTATTGCGCCTGGCTCTACTACACGCCGGACCAGAACTACGTCGTCAGCAAGTTGACGGACCAGTCGAAGGTCGACCCGCTGCATCGCAGCAAGAGTTGCCTCCTCCCCTCTGTCGTGGATGACCCGCGCTACCCTCCCGATTCCATCAAGTACATCTACGCCCTGCACAATCACCCGTATGGGAGCGAGCTGACGGAGAACGACATCCACTTCATCGTGTCCGAGGGCGTTGCCCATGGCTTTGAGAGCGAGACGAAGGATGGCCGCCTACGACTCTCCATCGTGGCGTTCTTCTCACGGGATGTCGCCGAGCCCTCGTGCGATGGGTTCCATCAGTACATTCCGTTGACCGGGCAGCTCCTGCAATGGACGCGCGATGGGAAGCGTTGGCAGTGTGAGCAGACAGGGCGGGTTCAGTGGTCCGAGTCGAGGCAACGGACATTCACCGTGAAGAAGGAGAACCGTCCTTGCGAGAGGAGCACGACCCCATGAGAAGCTTGCTCCTGTTGGCGCTCATCCTCTTGATGAGCTGCACGCGTCAGCCGACATCGCGCTCCGCTCTTCCCCACGAAGACCCATCCATTGTCTTTCCGGACTTCTTCGCGCGCGAAGCTCTCTCCTTGGATGCTCCAGGCCAGCCCTATCTCCTGGATGGAGCGATGCTCCGGGCCTTGGACGTCGCCGCCAATGACTTCTTGCCGTCAGACCTGCGCGAGCGGTCCTGCTGGAACAGGCAGGAGTCCTATCGCTACCGGGTGCTGAGGCAGGCGGACGTCTACTTCGTGAGCATCTCCGCGGACCCCGCGGCGTGCCGCCCAGAGCCCCGCATGTTGGATGGCGGCGTGCGCTACGCCATCGGTCTGGATGGCCGCATCCTCCGGCGGCACTTCGATGGAGAACCCGCGACGCCCTCAATCCAGGCGTCCCCGCCCGATGCAGGGACCTCCGTGGCGCCCGTGGACGCCACTCCTCCCGTGGGAGACACGACTTGGGGATCGCCGCTGGACTCCGTGCCTTCCTGGTGGACGGACGGCGGCGTCACGCGCTGAGCGCGCCCGTCACTCCGTGCCCGGCCCACCCAGGATGCGCGGCGCCGCCGCGCGGTGGAACCCCTGGAACGGCTTGGACGCCGAGGTTTCCTCCAGCGGGAAGATCTTCGTGTTGCACGACGCCCCACCGTCAATCTTGATGAACTCCCCGGTGATGAACGCGGACACTTCCGACAGCAGGAACACGATGGCTCCGCTCACCTCCGCCTCCGTCGCCAACCGCTGCAACGGCACCTCCTTCTTCAGCATCGGGATGAGCGCCTTGACCATCTCGTCCTCGTAGCTGTCCAGGCCGCTCGAAATCACCCAGCCCGGCGCCACCGCGTTCACCCGCACCCCCGACACCGCCCACTCCACCGCCGCCGTCTGCGTCAGGTTCAACATCCCCATCCGCGCCGCGCCCGAGTGCCCCATCCCCGGCATCCCTCCCCACGCGTCCGCGAGCATGTTCACGATGGACCCTCCATGCGCGCGCATCGACTGGAGATACACCTCCCGCGCCATCAGGAACCCGCCCGTCAGGTTCGTCGCCACCACCGCCTCGAAGCCCTTCTTCGAGATGTCCGCCAACGGCGACGGGAACTGTCCCCCCGCGTTGTTCACCAACCCGTGGATCCGCCCGCGCGCCGCGACGATGCGCCCCACCGTCGCCTTCACGCCCTCCTCGTCCCGGATGTCCACCGCCTCCAGCGAGCACTCCCCACCGTCCTCGCGAAGCTCCGCGGCGACCGCCTCCAGCTTCTCCCGCTTGCGCCCCACCAGGACGACGTGCGCCCCCAGTGACGCCAGCTCGTGCGCCGTGCAGCGGCCAATCCCACTGCCGCCCCCCGTCACGATGATGTTCTGCCCCTTGAAGCACCCCGGTGCGAATACAGAGCGGTAGCCCATGACGTCTCCTGTGGCCGCCTGGCGGCGTCAGTCCCGCCCCCGCCGGGAACGCAGCGCGTCCTCCAGCGTGAGCGCCCAGCGATGAAGAATCTTCTTCCGGCGCGCACTGTCGTCCCGCATCAGGTTCGCGAGCCCCAACCCTCGGATGAGGTCCAGCGTCGCCTGCACCAGCTCGCGCGTCTCCGGCTCCCGGTCATCCACACCCAGCAGCGTCACCGTGAGCCGATGCACCTCCCGGCCCACCTTCGCCTCCAACGGAAGCAGCTGCGCCCGCAGCTCCGCGTCCGCGCTCGCCGCCACCCAGAGCTGCGCGGCCGCCGCGAACAGCGGCTGCGTGTAGATGCCCGCCAGCATGTTCAGGATGCTCTCCGTCCGCCGCCCATCCGCCGGCAGCCGCGCCGCGCGCCGGCCCAGCTCCTCCACCTGCTGGTGCCCCACGTACTCCACCGCCGCGGCGACCAAATCACCGCGCGTGGGGAAGTGATGCTGACACGCACCCCGTGACACCCCCGCCCGCTCGGCGATGACCGTCATCGTCGCGCCCGCCCACCCCAGCTCCGACAGGGCGCCAATGGCCGCCTCCATCAAGCGCTGACGCGTGACGCGGCTGCGCTCCTGCTCCTGTCTGCCCGACGCGCCGGATGACTCGCTCACGGAAGCCAGCTTGAAAGCCACCCATGAAAAAAGCAAGCGCGCTTGCTTTTTTAGACCCCGCCTCCCAGACTGCCCGACATGAGCGAGTCTCCTCTCCGTATCGGCAATGCCTCGGGCTTCTATGGCGACCGGTTCTCGGCGGTCCGGGAGATGCTCGAAGGGGGCCGGCTGGATGTCCTCACCGGCGACTACCTGGCCGAGCTGACGATGTTGATTCTCGGCAGGGACCGGATGAAGGACCCCGCCACCGGCTACGCGAAGACCTTCCTCCGGCAGATGGAGCAGTGCCTGGGGCTCGCGTTGGACAAGAAGGTGAAGGTCGTCGTCAACGCGGGCGGCTTGAATCCGGAGGGACTGGCCACCGCGCTCCGCGCGCTGAACGACAAGCTGGGCCTCAAGGCCCGCATCGCCCACGTCGAAGGCGACGACCTCTCCGGCCGAGCCGAGGAGCTGGGCCTGGGCGCGCCCCTCACCGCGAACGCGTACCTGGGAGGCTGGGGCATCGCGGAGGGCCTGCGCGCGGGAGCGGACGTCGTCGTCACCGGACGTGTGACGGATGCCTCGCTGGTCGTGGGCCCGGCCGCCGCGCACTTCGGCTGGAAGAAGGACGACTGGGACCGGCTCGCGGGCGCCATGGTCGCGGGCCACGTCCTCGAGTGCGGCACCCAGGCCACGGGAGGCAACTACTCCTTCTTCAAGGACGTGGATGTCCGCCGCCCGGGGTTCCCCCTCGCGGAGCTGCATGCGGACGGCTCCTCCGTCATCACCAAGCACCAGGGCACGGGCGGCGTGGTGACGGTGGACACCGTGCTCGCGCAGCTGCTCTACGAAGTGACCGGCGCCCGGTACGCGGGCCCGGATGCGACGGCGCGCTTCGACTCCATCACCCTTGCCTCCGACGGCAAGGACCGCGTGCGAATCACCGGCGTGCGAGGCGAGCCGCCTCCGCCGACCGTGAAGGTCTGTCTCAACCACCTGGGCGGCCACAAGAACGAGGCGACGTTCATCCTGGTGGGGCTCGACATCGAGGAGAAGGCGCGCCTCATCCGCGAGCAGCTGGAGGCCGCGCTCACGCGCAAGCCGAAGGAAGCACACTGGACCCTGGTGCGGACGGACCGCGAGGACGCCGCCACGGAGGAGCAGGCCGCGGCCTTCCTGCGCGTGGTGGTGAAGGACTCGGACGCGAAGCTGGTGGGCCGGGCCTTCAGCGGCGCCGCCGTCGAGCTGGCGCTGGGCAGCTACCCCGGCTTCACCATGACGGCCCCGCCCTCGGATGGCGCGCCGTATGGCGTCTACACCCCGGCCTACGTCGACGCGAAGCAGGTGGAGCACGTCGCGGTCCTCCCGGAGGGAGCACGCACCGTCGTCACGCCTCCCGAGCAATCACAGACACTGGCCCCCGTGGAGCCGCCCGCGCTCCCGGCGCCGCTGCCGCCCGGGCCCACGCGAAGGGTCCCGCTGGGCCGCATCGTCGCGGCCCGCAGCGGCGACAAGGGTGGGACGGCCAACATTGGCGTGTGGGCTCGCACGGACGAGGCCTGGCGCTGGCTGGCACACTTCCTCACCGGGGAGAAGCTGCGCGAGCTGCTGCCGGAGGCCGCCGCCTTCCCCGTGGAGCGCCACGTCTTCCCCCAGCTCCGAGGGCTCAACTTCGTGGTCGACGGGATTCTGGGCGAGGGCGTGTCGTCCTCGACGCGCTTCGACCCGCAGGGCAAGGCGCTGGGCGAGTGGCTGCGCTCCCGCCACGTGGACATTCCCGAGTCGCTGCTTCGTGAAGGAGAGGGGTGAGGCCGATGCCAAGAATCACATCGCGAATCAACACGGGCTCGGAGGCGTTCCAGGCGCAGCGCGCGGACATGCTCGCCCGTCTCGGGGAGCTGCGAGGCATCGAGGCCAAGGTCCGCGCCACCGAGGAGAAGGCCCGGGACAAGTTCCACAAGCGCGGCCAGCTCCTCCCGCGTGAGCGGCTGATGATGTTGCTGGACCGGGGCTCGCCCTTCCTGGAGCTGTCCACGCTGTGCGGGTACGGCTACCACGACGACAACGACGGCTCGCTCGCGGGTGGAAACAGCATCGTGGGCATCGGCTACGTGTCCGGCGTGCGGTGCATGGTGTTCGTGAACAACTCCGCCATCAAGGGAGGCACGGCTTCTCCGTGGGGGGTGCAGAAGGCGCTGCGAGGCCAGGCCATCGCGCTCCAGAACAAGCTGCCCCTGGTGTCGCTGGTGGAGAGCGGCGGCGCGAACCTGATGTACCAGCAGGAGATTTTCATCCCCGGCGGGGAGACCTTCTACAACCAGGCGCGCCTGTCCGCGGCGGGCATCCCTCAAGTCACGGTGGTGCACGGCTCGAGCACGGCGGGAGGCGCGTACCTGCCCGGCCTGTCCGACTACGTGGTGATGGTGAAGAAGAAGGCGAAGGTGTTCCTCGCGGGCCCGCCGCTGCTCAAGGCGGCCACGGGGGAGGTCGCCACCGACGAGGACCTGGGCGGCGCGGAGATGCACGCCACCGTCGCGGGCACCGCGGACTACCTGGCCGAGAACGACGCCGACGCCATCCGCATGGCGCGCGACATCGTCTCCAAGCTCGGCTGGAACGAGCGGCTGGCGGCCCAGGCCCAGGCCCCCTACGCCGAGCCGCTCTACTCCCCGGACGAGCTGTGCGGCGCCATCCCCGCCGACTACCGCAAGCCCTACGACTGCCGCGAAATCATCGCGCGCATCGTGGATGGCTCCGACTTCATGGGCTTCAAGGACGACTACGACGCGCACACCGTCTGCGGGTGGGCGAGCATCTTCGGCGGGCCCATCGGCATCATCGGCAACAACGGCCCCATCAGCCCGCGGGGCGCGACGAAGGCGGCGCAGTTCATCCAGCTGTGCTGCCAGTCCGGCACGCCCATCGTCTATCTCCAGAACACCACGGGCTACCTCGTGGGGACGCAGCCGGAGCAGGGCGGCATCGTCAAGCACGGCTCGAAGATGATCCAGGCGGTGGCGAACGCCACGGTGCCGCAGGTGACGTTGCTGGTGGGAGGCTCGTTCGGCGCGGGCAACTACGGCATGTGCGGCAGGCCGTTCCATCCGCGCTTCATCTTCGCGTGGCCCAACGCGCGCACGGCCGTCATGGGCGGCGAGCAGGCGGCGAAGGTGATGTCGATTGTCTTCGCGGAGAAGCTCGCGCGAGGCGGCGAGACGGTGGATGAGGAGGCCCTGCGTGCCTTCACCCAGCCCATCGTCGACCAGTTCGAGAAGGAGTCGCACCCCTTCAACGCGTCCGCGCGGCTGTTCGACGACGGCATCATCGACCCGAGGGACACGCGGCGGGTGCTCGGGTTCGCGCTCTCCATCTGCCGCGAGGCGGGCCGGCGTGAGCTGAACCCCAACACCTTCGGGGTCGCACGCCTGTGAGAGGAGCGGACGGGATGGAGCGTTTCAACAAGGTCCTCATCGCGAACCGCGGGGAGATTGCCGTCCGCGTGATTCGCACGTGCAAGCGCATGGGCTTCCGCACGGTGGCCGTGTTCTCCGAGGCGGACCGCGACGCGCCCCATGTGCTCGCGGCGGACGAGGCGGTCCCCATCGGCCCTTCTCCGGCGAAGGAGTCCTACCTCGTCATCGACAAGCTCATCGACGCGGCGAAGGCGTCGGGGGCCCAGGCCATCCACCCGGGCTACGGCTTCCTCTCCGAGAACGCGGCCTTCTCGCGCGCGTGCAAGGACGCGGGGCTGGTCTTCATCGGCCCGGACGCGGAGGCCATCACCCTGATGGGCAACAAGCGTCAGGCGAAGCTGCGGATGCTGGCCGCCGGTGTCCCGTGCATCCCGGGCTACGAGGCCACGGACGCGGACGACGCGGCGCTGGTGGCCGAGGGCGAGCGCATCGGCTTCCCGCTGATGGTGAAGGCGGCGGCGGGCGGTGGCGGACGCGGCATGCGCTGGGTCCACGAGGCCGCGCAGCTCCCGGCCGCGCTGAAGGGCGCCCGCTCGGAGGCGACCAACGCCTTCGGCAGCGGTGAGCTCATCCTCGAGCGCGCCGTCGTCAACGCCCGGCACGTGGAGATCCAGGTCTTCGCTGACGAGCACGGCAACGTCGTCCACCTGGGCGAGCGCGACTGCTCCGTGCAGCGGCGCCACCAGAAGATTGTCGAGGAGAGCCCGTCTCCCGCGGTCAGCGCGGAGCTGCGCGAGCGCATGGGGCAGGTGGCGGCCACCGCGGCGAAGGCCATCGCCTACAAGGGCGCGGGGACCCTCGAGTTCCTCCTGGCCCCCCATGGCGAGTTCTACTTCATGGAGATGAACACCCGTCTCCAGGTGGAGCACCCCGTCACGGAGCAGGTCACCGGACTGGACCTCGTCGAGTGGCAGCTCCGCGTGGCGCAAGGCGAGCCGCTGCCCCTGTCTCAGCGGGACATCACCTGGAAGGGGCACGCCATCGAGGTGCGCCTGTGCGCGGAGGACCCGGCGAACCAGTACGCGCCTCGCGCGGGGCGTCTGCTGACGTGGCGTCTGCCTTCTCGCGAGGGACTGCGCATCGACCACGGCGTGCGGGAGGGGCAGGACATCCCGCCCTTCTACGACTCCATGCAGGCGAAGGTGATTGCCTCGGGGGCGGACCGCGAGACGGCTCGGCGCCGGCTCGTGGAGGCGCTGCGCGAGCTCACCGTGTTCGGCGTCACCACGAACAAGGACCTGCTGCTCCACGTGCTGGAGAGCGAGGCGTTCCGCTCGGGGGCCTACGACACGGGCTTCATCGGCCAGCACGCGGACGCCTCGGTGGTGGAGCGGCTGTATGAGACGCGCGCTCGGGAGCGTGCGCTCGCGGCGGTGGCCCTCTTCCATGACGAGGCCCAGTCCCTGGCGAGGAGCGGCGGCCTGGATGCCTCGCTGGTGAACTGGAACACCGCGCACCGTCACCCGGTGTCGATGACGCTGGAGGACTCGAAGGGGGACGCGAAGGTCTCCGTGCGCCCCGTCTCCTCGGAGCGCTACGAGGTTGTCACCGGTGCTGATGTGTTGGACATCACCGTGCTGGGCCTCTCGGACGGTGTGTTCGACTTCGCCGTGTCGGGCGCGCGCGGGCGGGCGCGCTACCTGCGCACGGGGGACTCGGTGTGGCTGGACCTGGGGAACGGCGCGCGCCAGCTCACGGATGCGACGTTCCGCCCGCCGAAGCCCGCGGAGGGCGTGGGCACGGGCCGGCTGCTCGCGCCGATGGACGGGCGCATCCTGCGCGTGGACACGAAGCCGGGGGCGTCGGTGAAGCCGGGGGACGTGCTCGTCGTCCTGGAGGCGATGAAGATGGAGTTCCAGCTCGTCGCGGACCTGCCCGGCATCGTCGAGGCCGTGAATGCCTCACCCGGCGGGCAGGTCTCCGCGAAGCAGCTCCTGGTGGTCCTCAAGCCCCAGGGCTGAAGTCCCGCCTACGCCTTCGAGGGCGCCTGCCCGGGCGACGCCTGGGGCTTGCGGTCCATCGCGAGCACCAGGAGCCCGACGACACACAGGGCGGCGCCCGCCGCGCACACGCCCGTCCAACCCCACCGCGTCCACGCGGTGGTGCCCAGCCACGAGCCCGCCGCGCCGCCCGCGAAGTAGGTCACCATGTAGACGGTGTTGAGGCGGCTGCGAGCCTCCGGGCGCATGGCGTAGACGCGCGTCTGGTTGGAGATGTGGTTGCCCTGGGAGCCCAGGTCGAGCAGCACCACGCCCAGCCCGATGCCCCAGAGCCACCGTCCCAGCGGCCACATCAGCACGAAGGACAGGAGCAGCACGCCGATGGAGAACACGTTGATGCGCTTGCCCCCATGGGAGTCGGTGTAGCGGCCGACGAGCGGGGCAATCAGCGCGCCCACCACGCCCACGATGCCGAAGAGGCCCGCGGTCTGCGGACCGTAGTGCTCCGGGAGGCTCTGGAGGTACAGGGCCAGCGTGGACCAGAAGACGCTGAAGGCGCCGAAGGTGAGCGCGCCGAGGACCGCGTAGATGCGCAGCGCGGGCTCCGTGCGCGTCAGGTGGACCATGGAGCGCATCAGCTCCGAGTAGGGCATGGCGGCCATGGGTGGCTGTGAGGGCAGGCTGAAGCGCAGCACCACGGCGAACAGCAGCATCACCCCCGCGGCAATCCAGAAGATGGAGCGCCAGCCCAGGTGCGTGCCGATGAAGCCCGCGGCGGTGCGCGACAGGAGGATGCCGATGAGCAGTCCGCTCATCACCGTCCCCACCACGCGTCCTCGCTGCGCGGCGGGCGCCAGGTGCGCAGCGAAGGGGATGAGCAGCTGCGGGGCGACGGCCGTGGCGCCCACGAGGAAGCTGGCGACGATGAGCCAGGGGAGGGACGGGGCGAGCGCCGCGCCGACGAGGGCCAGGCTCACCAGCACGGACATGGTGACGATGACGCGCCGTCGCTCCAGGCTATCGCCGAGCGGGACGATGAGCAGCATGCCCGCCGCGTAGCCGACCTGCGTCAGCGTGGGCACGAGGCCCAGCATGCCGCCGGAGGCGCTCAGCTCCCGGCCGATGTCTCCGAGCAGGGGCTGGTTGTAATAGAGATTGGCGGCGGTGGCGCCGCACGTGATGGCCATGAGCCACACCAGCCCGGGGCTGAGTGTCGCGCGTGAGGATTCCGAAGGTGCCGTCGTGGACATGGGGTGCTCTCGGCGCCCTCTCTCCCTCCAAAGAGGGTCCGGGTCCAGGACCGCGTGTGCACCCACCTGTCCGCCTGCTGGGAGGCATCGCTCCCGCTGCTTCCACCGCCCGTCATCCCCCTTGCCCGTCGGCGGCGTGCGGGCCCGGCCGCACACCGCGAGGGAGCATCCAGGCAGCCCTGGCGCTCAGCCGCCGCTCACCGAGGACTCCGCCCGAGGCAGCAGCCGCCCACCCAGCATGGTGATGCGGCGCGCGGCCAGCCGCTCGCGGGCCTCCGGCTGGATGTCCCGTGGCGTCCACTTCAGGTCGTGGTCGAACTCGACGTGTACGGACTCGACGCCCTCCTGACCCTGGAGGCGCTGCTCGACCTCGCGCATGAAGTACGCGGCCATCATGCACATGGGGGAGGTGATGTGCAGGCGCACCGTCACCTTGCCCGCGTGGTTCACCACGCTCTCGATGAGCCCCATCTCGCCGATGCCCAGCGGCACGCCCGTGGCCAGGCTGCACGGGTCGGGAATCGACTGGATGCGCTCGCGAATCGCGCTTTCCGTCATCACGGGCGCGGCTCCTGGAAGCTGTAGGGCTGGATGTTCCCCTTCGCCTTCTTGCGAGAGAACTCGTCATGGGCGATGCGCTTCTTCACCGCCTCCACGTCCACGCCGGCGTAGCGCGCGTAGTTGTCGCAGAGAATCATCCGCTTCACCTCCGGCGTCACCTGCATTCCGCACACCTGCGTCAGCTCCTCGGGGAGCTGGAAGTCGTGCCAGAACTTGTGCAGCGCGGGCTGCGGGTGGCTGAACACCGTGCCGGAGCCCCACATGATTTTCGCTGGGCCCGCCCACTTGAGCAGCGCGGCCAGGGACTCGGCGAACCAGCGCTCGCGCTTCACCAGGAGGGCGCCCGTCACCTCCAGGTTGACGTACACGTTGGGGAACAGCGACAGCTGCATGCCCGTCTCGTCCAGGAAGGCCATGCCGCCGTGGACGATTTCGAAGTTCAAATCCGGGAACGCATCCGCCGCGCCGCCGATGTCGTCGACCTTGTAGGCCTCCAGCGGCACCGCGCCCATGGGCAGGCCCTTGTGCACCGCGATGTTCTTGATGCCCAGCTTCTGGGCGCGCTCGAACAGCGGGAAGGCGATGCGCGGGTCATCCATCCGCCAGCCGGTGTGACGGAAGGAGTCCCCCAGCCACGCGGCCGGGTAGAGCTTCAGTCCGGTGGGCTTGAGCTCCTCCGCCTGACGGTCCAGGTCATCCAGCGCCGCCGTCCCGCGCAGCGGGTCCACGCCCGCGTAGACGAGGAAGCGGTCCGGGTAGCGCTTCTTGATGTCCACCGTCTTCTCGTACGAGCAGAGCCCGTCCGTGTAGAGCGTCTGGAGCGGCAGCACGTGGTGCACCGCCAGGTCGATGTCGCTCTCCACGAAGAGGATGTGGGCCAGCTCGTCCACGGACCAGTTCTTCATGAACCGCTCCGGCTGCGTCACCCGGTGCGTCTCGCCCGACAGCCCGCTGTGCAGGCCGAAGATGAGCTGAGCCAAGGACTCGGCGTACTTCCCCGCGCGCCAGTTGGACGGGTGCAGGTTGTACGCATGTGTCACCGCGTCGATGACAAAGCCATCTCCAATCACCAGACAACTCCCTTCAGGTCTCGGTCGCCAGGACTTCGCCGACCAGTTGTTGAATCATCTGCGCATCGAAGGGCTTCTCGATGCGCGGGTTGGGAATGCGCTCCAGGAACTGCCGGGCCCGCGTGGTGTACGAGCCGCCCGTGATGAAGATGAAGCGCAGGCTCAAGCCGGGCTCGCGCTCGCGCACCTTCTCGTAGACGTCCATGCCGGTGATGCCCGGCATCATCAGGTCGCAGAAGATGGCGTCGAAGGGGCCGCCCGAGTTCAGCTTCGTCAGCGCCTCCTCGCCACTGCCCACCACCGTCACCTGGTGCCGCTTGCCGATGATGCGCGCCAGCGAGCGGCCCACCGCGGGCTCGTCGTCAATCACGAGCAGGCGCCCGCTGCGCTCGGAGGACGGCGCGGGCAGGGGCGGCGCCTCGCGAGGCATCGCGTCCGCGGGCGCCGGCGGCAGCCGCACGGTGAAGGTCGTCCCGCGCCCCTGCTCGCTGCGCACAGTGATTTCACCGCCCAGGCCCCGGATGATGCCGTGGCAGATGGACAGCCCCAGGCCCGTGCCCGCGCCCACCGCCTTGGTGGTGAAGAACGGGTCGAAGATGCGCGCGAGCACGCTGGAGGGCATGCCGGAGCCGGTGTCGCTGACGTCCACCGCCACGCCTCCGTCCCCCGCGGGGCGGACCCACAGCGTCACATGGTGGTTGTTCGGGTCCCCCTCGGGGATGGCCTGCGCGGCGTTCACCACCAGGTTGAGGAACACCTGGCCCAGCCGGGACGCGTCCGCGTGGACCGCGGGGACGTCCTCGTAGCGCTTGATGACCTGGGCGCGGGGCTTGAGCTCGCTGGAGGCCAGCTTGAGCGAGAACTCCAGCGACTCGCGCACGTCGAGCAGCTCCCGCCGCTCCTCGTCCTGGCGGGAGATGTACTTCAAGTCCCGCACGATGTTGCGCACGCGCGTGGCGCCCTCGTGGGCCTCCTTGAGCAGCTCCACCGTGTCCTTCAGCGTGAGGGACCAGTTCGGCGCGAGCGCGCCGTCGGGGAGCATCCGCCCCAGCTCTCCGCCCAGCCGGTGCATGGTCTCCATGGAGGACTCCAGGTTGGCCATGACGTAGGTGAGCGGGTTGTTGATTTCATGGCCCACGCCCGCCGCGAGCGTGCCCGCGAGCACCATCCGGTCCGACTGGAGGAGCTGGGCCTGCATGCGCTTGCGCTCGGTGATGTCGCGCGCCATCACCACCACCGCGCGCTCGCCGTCGAAGTCCACCGGCAGGCCCGCGCTCTCCGCGTCGAACCACGTCCCGTCGCGCCGCATGTAGCGAATCTCGCGCAGCGGGGCGAACTCCCCCAGCGCCACCACCGCGTGGACGCGCTGACGCACCACGTCCAGGTCATCCGGATGGACGATGGTCCAGATGGGCCGGCCGATCAGCTCCCCCGCGTGCTCGTACCGCAGCGCGCGCAGGAGCGTGGGGTTGACGTAGATGAAGCGCTGCTCGCGGTGGACGAAGATGGCCTCGGGCGCCGTCTCGATGAGCTTGCGGAAGCTCTGCTCGGAGCGGTGCAGCGCCTCCTCCGTGCGCTTGCGCTCCGTGACGTCCTCGAAGGCGAACAGCCGGTAGCGTGACGCATCCCCGCTGGTCCCCATCGTCGAGCACAGCCTGCGCAGCGTGCGGCCGCTGGCGAGCACCGCCTCGTCCCCGTGCAGCGGCACCCCGTCCAGCCCCGCACAGGGACTCAAGCGCAGGAAGTTGGCCGCCTCGCCCGAGTGCAGGCAGTGGTTCACCACGTCCTCGTGGGAGACCTGCCCCTTGCGGATGGCGCCCTCCAGGGGCTCGATGCCCCACAGCTGGCAGAAGCGGTGGTTCGCGTAGAGCACCGTGCCGCTCGCCACCTCCACCACGTAGAGCCCCAGGGGCAGGCCGTCGCTCAGCGCCCAGGACGGCACGGACTCACCCTCGTCGGTGCTCCGGGCCGCTTCGACGCGCTCCAGCGCGGGCGGTGACTCCATCCTCCGCACCGTGCAGTACAGCGGCCCACCTTCCGCGGCGCTGGCCGCGCTCCACACGAGCCAGGCCCACGTCCCGTCCCGCCGGCGCCAGCGGCAGGAGAAGCGCGTGGTGCCCGGTGTCCGGGTCAGCAGCTCCAGCCGCGCCTCCATGCCCTCCAGGTCCTCGGGGTGCACGAAGCCCCGGTAGCCCCCCAGGCGAAGCTCCGTGGGAGACCAGCCCATCGTCGCGGTCCACGCGGGATTGGCTTCGAACACCCGGCCCTGCGCGCCCAACACCACGAACAATTCGGTGGAGAGCTCGAAGAAGCGGTGAGCCCACTGCTCCATCAACATTGCGTTCCTTCGACGCGCTACGGCGCGTGACGTCACGGTCAGAGGGGGGGCTGGACCGCACGCCTTGGGTGCATGACGGGGACAAACGTGTCTTCAGTGACATAGACACCATTTCGGGAAAAAAAGCATGTCCGTAATGGATTGACCCAGGGGCGTGAGGGCAGACCCAGGTGTGTCCAACCGGTGAGCCCACACGCACGGCGCCACTCAATCCCTGTCGCATTCCCCGGACGCGCGCGCGGGCTGGCAACGCAAGCACAAGCACATCAGAAATAAACGGCGCGGCTGGGCGCGGGCTGCCAATGGCTTGCCCTCATCCCTGCTCAAGCCGGGGATTCCCCGCTCAAATGCAGACTCGCGGTGAATGTGACTACACTTCCTTACTTGGAAATGGCGGTGTTGCTGTAAAATTGAACCACATCTCCGGAAATAGTGTTCGCTTGTACGCGGAGTGAGGCGTGGCGCTTGACGGCGTTGCGAATGATCTTCAACATGCCCGCCACGTTTCCTCCTCAAGAGTGAGACGCAGCGGCGGTGTTCGCCTCCCCCAAAAGCGATACCGCCGTATGAAGTCCCAGTTGAGCCCCGCGCGCCGCGTTCCCCCTCTCGGCGCGCGGTGGCCCCTGGGATTCCCCGTATCCTCCTGAAATCAGCGGGCAAGCGGCTTCAGACGCGCCGCGTCTCGCGTGCATCCGGCTTGCGAGCCCTCCAGGTCGGGCGGAGAGTGGGCGCCTCTTCCGGAGGTCCCTTTGCCCGTGTCCTCGCTTCTCGTGTCGTCGTCGCTCGCGCTCCAGCTCGTGTCGGGGGCCGCTCCCGCCGCGGCTCGGCCCGCGCCCCCTCCGCCCGCGTCGCCGGTGAAGGCTTACACGCCGCCCCTGGTGACGGCGGAGAAGCTGGTGGGACCCGCGCTGACGGAGGGCCGGGCCTATGCGCGGCTGGCGGAGCTGACGGATGGGATTGGCCCGCGCCTGTCTGGCTCGGAGGGCGCGGCGGCGGCGGTGCAGTGGGCGCTGCGGAGCTTCAAGGCGGACGGGGTGAAGGCGTGGACGGAGCCCGTCAAGGTGCCGCGCTGGGTGCGGGGCGAGGAGCGCGGCGAGGTGCTCGCGTCCTCGCTCACGCGAGGCCATCCGCTGCACCTGCTGGCGCTGGGCGGCAGTCCTCCCACCGCGCCGGAGGGGCTCACCGCGGAGGTGGTGGAGGTGACGTCGCTGGAGCAGCTGGCCGCGCTGGGTGAGTCGGTGAAGGGGAAGATTGTCTTCTTCAACCACACCATGTCGGTGCCGGCGGACTACGGCCGCTTCGCGGGCCTGCGAGGCCGAGGCCCCGCGCTGGCGGCGAAGGCGGGCGCGGCGGGGGCGCTGGTGCGCTCGCTGGCCACCGCGTCGCTGAGCACGCCGCACACGGGGTCCACGCGCTTCGACGACGCGGGCCCGCGCATCCCCGCCGCGTCCATCACGACGGAGAACGCGGAGCTGCTGCACCGGCTGCTCGCCAAGGGGGCCGTGCGCGTGAAGCTGGTGCTGGGCGGCTCGGAGCTGCCGGACGCGGACTCGCACAACGTCGTCGCGGAGATTCGCGGGCGGGAGAAGCCGCAGGAAATCGTGCTCATCAGCGCGCACCTGGACTCGTGGGACGTGGGCACGGGCGCGCATGACGACGGCGCGGGCGTGGTGATGGTGATGGAGGCCGCGCGCCTCATCGCGAAGCTGCCGCAGGCGCCTCGGCGCACGGTGCGCGTGGTGCTCTACATGAACGAGGAGAACGGGCTCGCGGGGGGCCGCGCCTACGCGGAGGCGCACGCGGCGGAGCTCCCGCGGCACGTGGCGGCCATGGAGATGGACTCGGGCGGCGGGCGCCCGGTGGGTGTGAGCCTGCGCGCGGGCGCGGGGGGACAGGCGCTGCTCCAGCCGTGGATGTCGCCGCTGGTGTCGCTGGGCGCGGCGGCGTTCTCCTCGCGCGAGGCGGGCGGGGCGGACATCAGCCCCCTGCTGCCGGCGCGGGTGCCCTTCTTCGGCGTGGAGGTGGACGCCAGCCGCTACTTCGACGTGCACCACACACACGCGGATACGTTGGACAAGGTGGACCCACAGGACCTGGCGCGCAGCACCGCCGCCACCGCGTGGGTGACATACGCGATGGCCGAGTCGCCCGAGACGCTCGCCCGTCCGGAGGCTCCCGCGTCCGCGCCCGTGGCCGCGCCGCCGAAGGCCGCGACGGGGCACTGAGCCGCCCCAGGTCATGCGATGGATCAGGCGCCTGCCTGGTCCGTCGCGTGTGCTCGTCGTTGACGCTCCAAGAGGTCCATGGTTGCGTGGCACGCGTCCCAGCCACGGCCCTGCCGGGACAGTGATGAGCGCCTCGTGACTGTGAATGCTCGAAACACCCGGAGTCTCCGCGACACCGCCGCCCCCGACGCGGTGGGCTGGCTCGTGTCGGACGCGAGGCTCCTGCCGACCCCCGCTCCCTTGCTGGAAGGGCTGTGTGAGCGATTGACGGCGCGGGGTGTTCCCCTCGCGCGCGCCTCCATCTCCCTGTTCACCCTGCACCCGCTCCTGCACGCGAGGAGCTTCCGCTGGCGCGCGGGCCATCCTTCCGCCACCACGGAGGTCCACCCTCACGGCCTCCAGCACCTGCCCGCCTTCGCGCAGAGTCCCTTCAAGGCGCTGCGCGAGGGGGTGCCCGTCATCCATCGCCGGCTGGAGCAGCCGCTGGCCCCGGACGACTACCCGATGTTCCAGGGGCTGCGAGAGGAGGGGCTCACCGAGTATCTGGCGCTGCCGGTGTGCTTCAGCGACGGCTCGCGCCACGCTGTCTCCTGGTCCACGTCCGAGCCCGGGGGCTTCACCGACGCGCAGCGGGCCTTGCTGCAGGAGCTGCATCCGTTGCTGGAGCTGGTGCTGGAGGTCATCGCGCGCAAGGACATGACGGGCGTGCTGCTCGACACGTACCTGGGCCGGGACACGGGCCGGCGCATCCTCCAGGGGCAGATTCGCCGAGGCGATGGCGAGACGACCTCCGCCGTCATCTGTCTGAGTGATTTGCGCAGCTTCACCGCGCTGTCGGACGCGCTGCCTCGCGATGCGTTGTTGGAGCTGCTCAACGCCTACTTCGAGACGATGGTCAGCGCGTTCCACGCGCACGGCGCGGAGGTGCTCAAGTTCATGGGCGACGCGGTGCTCGCCATCTTCCGCATCGACGCGGAGTCGCCCGTGGAGGAGCGGTGCATGGCCGCCGCGCGCACCATGCGCGAGGCCGTGGCCGCCTCCGCGCGCGACAATGCCTCGCGCCGTGAGCAGGGGCTCACGCCCTACGAGTTCGGCGCGTCGCTGCACGTGGGCGACGTCATGTACGGGAACATCGGCGCCTCGGACCGGCTCGACTTCACCGTGATTGGCCCGGCCGTGAATCTGGCCAGCCGCATCGCGGGCCTGTGCGCGGGCCTCAACGAGCCCGTGCTGCTGTCCGAGTCCTTCGTCTCCCACTACCGAGGCGGCGTGAAGGACCTGGGCCGTCATCCGCTCAAGGGCGTGCCGCACCCCATGCGCATCTACACACTGGGGTCGGAGTCCTCCGCGCGGACGGCCGCCGCCTGAGACCGGGTGCGCCGCAGCGGTTGCTCGGGCAGGCGCAGCGTGACGAGGAACGCGAGCAGCGCGACGAGGATGGCGCAGCGGTACACGGCCTTCACCGCGGTGGTGTAGGCCTCCTTCAGCGCCTGGTCCGTCCGGTCCACGGCGGCGAGCGCGTGGTCCATGTCCTCTCGAGGCTGGGTGCCCTCCAGCTCCGTGCGCAGGCGCGCCTTGACGGCCTCGGGCTCGAAGGCCGCGTGTGACGGGCCGCCTTCTCCGTGGGAGCCGGAGGTGGCGGAGCGCAGCTCGGCGCGAAGGTGGGGCGGGAGTCCCTCGGTGGCCTGGGCCACGCGGGTCTTCAGCTCGTGGGACAGCGTGGTCGCGAACACGGCGCCCATCAACGCCACGCCCAGCGTCATCCCGAGCTGGCGGAAGAACGTCGCCGCGGACGTGGCCACGCCAATCCGTTGCGGCGACACCGCGTTCTGGATGGCCACGGTGTAGAGCGGAATCGAGGGACCCAGCCCCAGTCCCACGAGGACCATCTTCACGGTGACTTCCGCCTGGGTGGACTGGGGCGTCAGGGTGAAGCCCATCACCGCGAAGCCCACCGCGAGGAGCAGCAGCGAGCCCAGCATCAATTCCTTGTAGCGCCCCAGCCGGGAGACCAGCTGGCCGCTGACCACGTTGCCGGCGACGACGCCCAGGGTGAGCGGCGTCAGCGTCAGGCCCGAGTGCGTGGCGGACAGCCCCACCACGTTCACCATGAACAGCGGCAGGAAGACGACGCCGGAGAGGAACACCGCGCCGACGACGAACACCGCCGCGTTGCCCAGGCTGAAGGTCTTCAGCTTGAACAGGCGCAGGTCCAGGAGGGGCTCCTCGGCGCGCGTCTCCACGCGGAGGAAGGCCACGATGCCGACGGTCGCGAGCGCGAACAGGCCCAGGATGGGCCAGGAGCCCCACGCCCAGCCGATGCCTTGGGTCTCCTGCTCGCGAGCGTGTCCCAGGCTCAGCGCGAGCAGCAGCGGCACCACGGCCAGCGCCAGCGTCGCCGCGCCCGCGAGGTCGAGCTTGCCGCGAGGCACCCCCTCCGGCCTCAGCCGAGGCATGCGGAGCAGCACGAGGGCGAGCGCCACCGCGCCCACGGGCAGGTTGATGAAGAAGACCCAGTGCCAGCCGAGCCGGTCCGTGATGAAGCCACCGGCCAGGGGGCCGACGACGCTCGACAGGCCGAACATCGCGCCGAAGAGGCCCTGGTACTTGCCGCGCTCCCGAGGTGGGAAGAGGTCGGCCACCACGGCCAGCGCGCCGGTGAACAGGGCGGCGCTGCCCAGGCCCTGCACCGCGCGGAAGAGGATGAGGGTGACGGTCGAGCGCGACACGCCGCACAGGAAGCTGCCGAGGAGGAAGACGGTGATGCCCGCGCCCAGCACGGCGCGGCGGCCCACCAGGTCGGAGAGCTTTCCCCAGACGGGCACCATCATCGTGGAGGCGACGAGGTACGAGGTGGTGAGCCATGGATAGAGCGAGGCGGGGATGCCCAGGTCCGCCTGGATGGAGGGGCCCGCGGTGGCGACGATGGTCTGGTCCAGCGCCGCGAGCAGCAGGCCCAGCAGGGCCCCCAGCATCGTGAAGACCTTCTGCGCGCGGGTGAACGTGGGGAACGCGGCGGGCGATGCCATTCACACGCGAGCTTGGGGACCTCGCCCGGGATGCGCCAGCACTCGCTCGCGACAGGTTGGTCGGCCAACAGCTCGCGCGCGGACGGGGGGCGTCAAGCCGGGGGGACTGGGATTGTCTGGCAATGAAAAGCCAGGCGCCCGAAGCCTCTCACGGGACAAGCATCGGGAGGGGTGGGGCGTGCCAGGGATTAGGTTGAAAGACTCCGTTCCCAGCTGGTGGGTCCTTCGAGGAGACCGACATGCGTTCGTGGTGGATACGACTGGCTGTCATGGGGGCGATGTGCGCGGGCAGCGGATGCAAGGACGACGAACCGTCGGAGCGCCTGCTCTCGGAGACGCCGCTGTGGCAGGTGACGGCGGCGCCGAACAACAGTGGAGAGTGCTTCGGCGGCTCCCTGGCACTCGCGGACTTCAATGGCGATGGTCGCAAGGACCTGGTGGTGGGGACGGAGCTGTGTCGAGTGCAGCTGCGCACCTCGAAGTTCCCCGGACGTGTGTCCATCTTCCCAGGGCAGGAGTCCTTCTTCTCCACCCAGCATGTCTCCGCGTTGATGACGTGGCAGTCCACCAGCCCCCGCGCATCCGGAGCGAACCTTGGCCTCTCGGCCGGCGACGTGAATGGGGACGGGTTCGCGGACCTGCTCGTCCATTCGTACTTTGGCGTCAATGTCTTCCTGGGACAGGCGGACCTGGCGGCGATGCTGCGAGAGCCCGCCTTTCGCGTGGCCGGCAACAGCCAGCTCTCGGCCAGCCCCTTCCTGGACCTGAATGGGGATGGCCTCGGCGACTTCATCGTCAACCATCTCGAGCGGGAGGCGTTCTACCTGGCGACGCCGGGCTCCCCCTCGGGACTCTTCACACACGTGCTCAGCCGCGAGGGATTCCATACCTCCCTGCCCGTGGGCGACCTGAATGGAGATGGCGCGGACGACGTGCTGCTGTCGATGGAGGATGGTCAGCCCAAGGGGTACTTCCTGGGGTGCAAGCCCGGCTCCGCGTTCTCGTGCACTGGCCCCATCTCCTCGGTGCCCTGGCGCACGGAGTCCGAGGACGTCTTGTCCCGGTTGATTCCAGACATGAACGAGGACGGGTACCCGGAGGCCTTTCTCAGAGCGCAGGTGGGGCCGAGCCAGCTCCGCTTCTCCGAGCCGGATGGGCGGCTTGCATCCTCGGCGGTCTGGTCCACGCTGGGCGACCCCGTGTATCCCCTCTTCGGGAATGTCTTCCGCCTGGTGGGGGACCTGGATGGGGATGGTCGCCGTCATGACTTCGTCGTGGGCTCCATGGGCCGGCTCTATGTCTTCGCACCACGGGGCGACGTCTCGGAGGCCTTGCAGCCTGTCTGGGCCTGGCCAAGGGCGGACACCCTCCCCAATGGCTATGACGCCTACCGGCGCTACGCAGTGGAGGCGCCTGGCGACCTCGATGGAGATGGCATCGAGGACCTCATCGTGGCCAGCACGTCCTATGGCGAGGACATCAGCCAATCCAAGGGAGACGTGAGCGTCTACGGAGGAGGGAAGAGACCCGCGCGGCCTGTCGACCCGCCGCGCCTCCTGGCGTTCGAGGCCTGCGGCCTCGGGAGGGGCGCGGAGACAGGCAAGCCGGACCTGACGGTGGACAAGGACGCGCTCCAGCGCACCGTGCATGTGACGTGGAGGACCTTCGCCGCGGAGGGGTGCGAGGTGAAGGAGCAGTGCGTGAATGCCCCGGGACGACGCAAACTCCTGCGCTTCAGCACCGCCATCCAGAACCTGGGCAACCGGTCCGCCATCCTCCCATCCATCGACGAGAACCCGGACCTGTATGTCTACGACGAGTGCCACCGGCACGACCACCTCATCAACTTCGCGGCCTATGAGCTGCGTGATGCCAGCGGGCAAAGCGTGCTGACAGGCCGCAAGCAGGGCTTTCGCCTGATGGACCTCTTCAGCTACTGCGCGGACGCCGCGCCGCAGGGCGCGTACGACCCCATGGGCATCTCCCCCGGATGGGCGGACATCTACACCGTCGACACGCCGTGCCAGTGGGTGGACATCACGGACCTGCCGGATGGCACCTACGACTTCCGGGTCAGCGTGGACACGCGAGACATCGTCGACGAGGGGACCGTTCATCCGAACACGGTGGACTTCCCGGTGCGGCTCGCAGGCGACACCGTGACGGTGCTTCCGTAGCCCCCGAAGCGGCCGAAACCCTTCAAGAGACAAGCATCCTCCGGACGTATTCGCGCGGAGATGTAGCTTGAGTGCATTCGTAGCTGGATATCGACTGTCCCAGAGGGGGAAGCATGCGTTGGTTCTCGAGGACCCTGGCCGTGGTTGCCGTGCTGTGCGTGGGGGCGGGCTGCGAGGAGGACGAGCCCGCACCCCCCACGAAGCCCGAGCCGCTGCTCTCCCAGACGCCGCTCTGGCAGGTGAAGGCGGACCCGAGCCGGACCAACGAGTGCTTCGGACGCTCCGTGGCGCTCGGGGACTTCAACGGGGATGGCCGCAAGGACCTGGTGGTGGGCACGGAGCCCTGTCGGCGACTGATGCGTGGGACTCCGCACCCGGGCCGGGTGTCCATCTTCGTGGGGCAGGAGTCCTTCTTCTCCACCCAGGAGGTCTCCGCGGTGCTGTCCTGGCCGAGCACGCATCCGCGCGCCTCCGGGACGACGCTGTTGACGGCGGTGGGGGATGTGAATGGGGACCGCTACGCGGACCTGCTCGTGCACTCCGTCTTTGGTGTCTCGGTCTTCCTGGGGCAGGAGAACCTGGAGGCGATGCTGTCCCAGCCTTCCTTCCGCGCGGAGGGCGCGGACAGGTTCCAGTTCCGGGGGAGCCACTTCATCGACCTGAACGGAGACGGGCGCGACGACCTCATCGTCACGCGCTCCAACGAGCAGCGCTTCTACCTGTCCACACCCGGAGCGGCGGAGGGCCTCTTCACCCTGGTGCGCACTCGCCCGGGTTTCTTCACCGCCTCGCCCATGGGCGACCTCAATGGGGACGGTGCGGGCGACGTGCTGCTGTCGCTGGAGGATGGGGGGCAGGGATACTTCCTGGGTTGCAAGACGGGGGCGGCCTTTGCCTGTGACGGTCCCATCTCCGCCAGTCCCTGGCGCATGGAGCCGGTGGGCCGTGGCGGACTCTCCCTGGCGGACATGAATGGAGATGGGCATCGAGAGGCCGTCGTCATGTCGGCGGAGGGGCCGCTCCACCTCCACCTCTCCCAGTCGGACGGCACCCTCTCCCCGTCACCCGTCTGGGCCACGCTGGGAGACCCCGCCTTTCCCCTCCTGGCGACGGGTGTCTGGTCCGTGGGCGATGTGGACGGGGATGGCCATCGGCACGACTTTGTCATGGGGGCCGCGGGGCGGCTCTACTTCTTCTCGCCCGCGGCGGGGGTCTCGCAGGAGCTCAAGCCCGTCTGGTCCTGGCCCGAGGAGAACACCATCCCCAACGGCTACGAGGTGTACCGGCGCTACTCCGTGGTGGCGCCCGGAGACCTGACGGGAGATGGCATCGATGACCTCATCGTGGCCAACACCGCGATGGGCGATGTCCTCGACCTGCCCGTGGGCGACGTGGCCATCTACTCCGGAGGGAAGGTGCCCACGACGCGCGGCGAGCCTCCGCACCTGCCCGCGCTCAAGGCCTGTGGCCTCGCGCTGGACCCCGTGAACGGCAAGCCGGACCTGACCGTGGACGCGGACGTGCTCAAGCGCACCGCGCACGTGGTGTGGAGGACCTTCGACGCGAACACCTGCGAGGTGCAGGAGCAGTGCGTGGCGGCCCCCGGGCGCCGCAAGCTCTTGCGCTTCAGCACCTCCATCCTGAACCTGGGCACCAAGGCCGCCATCCTGCCCCCCATGGGCGAGAACCCGGACATGTACGTCCTGGACGAGTGCCACGGCCACCACCACCTCAACAACTTCGCCGCCTACGAGCTGCTCGACGCCAGCGGGAAGACGGTGCTGGCGGGGCGCAAGCAGGGCTTCTACCTGGTGGACTTCCAGAGCTACTGCGCGGACGCGCCGCCCGCGGACTACACCTTCGACCCGATGGGCATCTCTCCCGGATGGGCGGACATCTACACGCTCGACACGCCGTGCCAGTGGGTGGACGTCACGGACCTGCCGGATGGCACCTACACCTTCCAGGTCAGTGTGGACACGCGAGACATCGTCGACGAGGGGACAGTCCACCCCAACACGGTGGGCTTCCCGGTGCGGCTCGAAGGAGACACCGTGACGGTGCTGCCGTAAACCTCGCGGGGCCATGAGCCCCGAGCACCCGCTGTACCTGGACCACAACGCCACCACCCCCGTGGACCCGGAGGTGGTGGACGCGATGCTGCCGTACCTGCGCGAGCACTTCGGCAATCCCTCCAGCGGACACCCCTACGGACGCCGCGCGCTCGAGGCGCTGGAGGAGGCCCGCGCGAAGGTGGCCGCGCTCATTGGCGCGAAGTCCTCCGAGGTCCTCTTCACCTCCGGCGGCACGGAGTCCAACAACCTGGCCATCCGAGGCACCGCCGAGTCCCGCGCGGACCGCCGCCACCTCCTCACCTCCCTCATCGAGCACCCCGCCACGCGCCTGCCCTGTGACGCGCTGGAGTGGCGCGGCTGGCGCGTGACGTGGCTGCCCGTGGACGCCCAGGGGCGCGTGCGCGTGGAGGACGCGGCGCGGGCGCTCGACTCCGAAACCGCACTCGTGTCACTGATGCATTCCAATAACGAGACGGGCGTGCTCCAGCCCGTGGCGGAGGTGGCGGCCCTGGCCCACCGCCACGGCGTCACGGTGCACACGGACGCGGCGCAGTCGGTGGGCAAGGTGCCGGTGGACGTGACGGCGCTGGGGGTGGACCTGCTCACGCTGGTGGGCCACAAGCTGCGCGCCCCCAAGGGCGTGGGGGCGCTGTACGTGCGCCGGGGCACGCCGCTCCGCGCGGTGACGCTGGGCGGCGGACAGGAGCGGAGCCTGCGGCCGGGGACGCAGAACGTGCCCTATGCCGTGGGCCTGGGCGTCGCGTGTGAGCTCGCGGGCCGCCGGCTGGCGCGGGGACTCGCGGACCAGGTGGCGCTGCGGGAGCGGCTGTGGACCCGGCTGCGTGTTTCGATTCCGGGACTGGCCTTGAGCGGTGAGGACGCGGAGCGACTGCCCAACACACTCCATGTCCGCTTCCCCGGCGTGCGAGGCAGCGCGGTGCTGGCGGCGGCCCCCGAGGTCGCCGCGTCCACGGGCTCCGCGTGTCACGAGGGGGGAGAGACCGCGTCCTCCGTCCTGCGTGCCATGGGGGTGGGCGAGCAGGAGGCCTTGGGCTCCGTGCGTCTGTCGCTGGGGCCGGAGACGTCGGCGGAGGAGGCGGACCGGGCGGCGGACGTGCTCATCCGCGCCTGGCGGCAGGTGGGATGAAATCCGTCATGCAATCAACCCCAGGGCTCTGGCGTAGGGGCAGGAACCGGAGCATGCATCCGGTGTGGTGCCGCGCGCCGGTGCGAGAGGTTTCTACGTGAGCTTCAGGGTCGATGTGTGGGAGGGCGGGCGCATCGCCTTGTTCTCGCTGAAGGCGAACCGCCTGCGGACGGTGCTGACGACGGTGGGCATCGGCGTGGGGGTCTGCACCCTGCTGGCCATCGTCGGCATCATCCAGGGCATCAACCAGTCGTTCGCGGACCAGCTCGCGCAGATTGGCTCCAACACGATTCAGGTCTCCAAGTTCCCCTGGGCCATCGGCGGGGACTGGTGGGAGTACCGCAACCGCAAGAACCTGTCGGCGGACCTGGTCCCCGCCATCCTCAACTCCTCCGAGCACGTGGCCGCGGCGGCGCCCATCTACTTCGAGCGGGCGGAGGCGCGGTTCCTGGAGCGGCGCATGGCGTCGGTGCTGGTGCTGGGCAGCACGCCCGACGTGGCCATCATCTCGTCACTCAACGTGGACCAGGGCCGCTTCCTCACCACGGCGGACGTGGAGACGCGCTCGCAGGTGGTGGTGCTGGGCTCGGAGGTGGCGCGCACGCTGTTCCCGGGACTCAATCCCCTGGGCCACCGGCTGGTGCTGGGCAGCAAGCCCTACCGCGTGGTGGGCGTCATGGAGTCCAAGGGGACGGTGCTGGGGGACAACCAGGACCTCCAGGTCTTGATTCCCTACCGCACCTTCCAGACGCACTTCGGCAAGCGCAACTCGCCCGTCATCAACGTGATGATTGATTCGCCGGACAACGTGCTCAAGGCGCAGGACCTCATCGGCGCCGCGCTGCGCCGCGAGCGCAAGACGCCGCCGGGAGCCAACGACGACTTCGCGCTCAACCGGCCGGAGCAGCTCGCCAACATGTACGCGCAGCTCACGGGCGCGCTGTACGGCGCGGCCACGGGCGTGGGCTTGATTACGCTGCTGGTGGGCGGCATCGGCATCATGAACATCATGCTGGTGTCGGTGCGCGAGCGGACGCGGGAGATTGGCGTGCGGCGCGCGCTGGGGGCGCGCAAGCGGACCATCATCCTCCAGTTCCTGATGGAGGCCGCGAGTGTGTCCGCGGTGGGCGGGGTGATGGGGACGGTGGCGGGGCTGGGCCTGGCGAAGACGGTGTCGTGGATTACGCCCCTGGCGGCGGCGGTGCAGCCGCTGACGATTGTCGGAGGCGTGGGCTTCGCGGCGGCGGTGGGCCTGCTGTTCGGCATCTGGCCCGCGGCGCGCGCGGCGAACCTGGACCCGGTGGAAGCACTTCGCCACGACTGAGCTGAGGAACTCCTTCCATGATGGCCTTGCTGGATACCTTGCGGTTGGCGTTCGGGACGTTCGCCTCCAATCCGCTGCGCTCCTTCCTGACGTTGCTGGGCATCGTCATCGGCGCCACCACGGTGGTGTCGATGATGGGAATCATCGAGGGCCTGCGCAACGAGGTGAACGAGAACATGTCGGAGCTGGGCTCCAACTGCTTCCAGGTGCAGCGGCTGCCCTTCGGCGCGGGCAACCTGTCCACGGCGGAGCTGGCGCGGCGGCCTCGCTTCACGGAGGCGGACCTGGAGGCCATCCGCAAGATGCCGTCGGTGCTGACGGCGGCGGGCGAGGACTCGAAGGGTGGGCAGAAGCTCTACACCGCGCAGCGGGAGACGCGCGCGAACATCGGTGTGTGGGCGGGGACGCCGGAGTACTTCCAGACGAACTCGGTGATGGTGGCGACGGGGCGCGCCTTCACGGACGTGGAGTACCTGGATGGCCGCCAGGTGGCGGTGGTGGGGCAGAACATCACGGACGTGCTGTGGCCCGGCATGGATGCGCTGGGGCAGTCGTTCCGGCTGAAGGGCCGCACCTTCCTGGTGGTGGGCACGCTCCAGCGCAAGGGGAGCTTCCTGGGCGGTGGCGGGCAGGACAACAGCGTGATGATTCCGCTGACGGCCTTCCGTCCGCTGTTCGGCGTGGGGGACTACCGGGTGAGCGTCCAGGCGCACTCGGGGGACGTGGTCCAGCGGGCGCAGGACGAGGTGACCCTCCTGATGCGCAAGCGGCACGGGCTGGCGCCGCTGGACCCGGATGACTTCTTCGTGTTCTCCAACGAGAGCGCCACGGAGATGTTCAACGGCATGTCCAAGGTGATTTCCGCCGCGAGCTTCGGCGTGTGCCTGCTCTCGCTCCTGGTGGGAGGCATTGGCATCCTGAACATCATGCTGGTCGCCGTGACGGAGCGGACGCGGGAGATTGGAATCCGCAAGGCGCTGGGGGCGAAGAAGCGGCGCATCCTGGCGCAGTTCGCCACGGAGGCGGTGGTGCTGTCGCTCGCGGGCGGCGCGCTGGGCGTGCTGCTGGGGATTGGCGC
Organism: Myxococcus stipitatus; assembly: GCF_038561935.1. The sequence continues at coordinate 121,219 of NZ_CP102770.1, forward strand.
GTCCCACCTGGTGCGCTGGGTGATTGGCCTGCCCACCGAGGTCCCTGCCTGGGCGGTCTGGTTGTCGCTCGCCATGAGCAGCGGTGTGGGCCTGGGCTTCGGCATCTACCCGGCCGCACGCGCGGCGAAGCTCGACCCCGTCGAGGCCATGCGCACGGAGTAAATGCGCCACCGGAAATACCGCGGTGTCTCGTGAGAAGGGGCCTGCTCCGCGTCATGCGCGGACCAGGCCCCTTTGAACTTCGAGACTACGGGCAGGGAGACGTGCAGATGAGCTGGCCGGTGATGGGGTGCTTGTAACACATCGGGGCGCACTCAGAGGCAGGGGCCGCCGACTTGAAGCCCGTCGTCACGGTAAAGACGGCGGCGACGGCGGCGAGGACAGCGGCAACACGGAGGTTCTTGCGAGCCGACATGGTGTGTCTCCTGAATGTGAGTCTGTACGGCCCCGACAGGATGCTGTTGCTGGCAATGAAAGACAACTGAGAATTATCAAAACACCCTAGATACGTCTGGGTTGGAAAGTTAGACACCCGCCTCGTCGGGTGCGGCGAAGCGCTTGTCTTTGAGCCGGCGCGGGCGTCAGAAGCGGAAGGTGGTGCCCAGCTGGAGCAGGGGCTCGAACGACTCCGTCTCCGTCCGTGTCGTCTCTCCGGGCTCCCGAGGGCACACGAAGTAGATGCAGACGGGAAGCAGGGGCGGCTCGCTCTTGGCCCGCGTGATGACGTGTTGGACTCCCGCGCCGAGCGAGACGACCCAGCGGTTCGCGAACGGATGGGAGTAGCCCACGAGCGCGCTCAAGGACTGGCGGCGGCCACTGTGCTCGTAGCCGGTGTTGGCGTCCGTGCCGGCGTCGAACCAGGTGAGTGAGCCCTGGGCGGACACGAACGCGCCCTGCAAGGGCCGCTCGCCGAAGGAGATGCGCGCTCCCCCCTGCACGCCCAGGCCCAGGCTGTTCGTCGTGAAGAGCGTGCCGACGAACGCGGAGACGTGGTCATCGAAGGCCCGCTCCATGCTCACCGAGAGGGCGGGTGACTCGCCGCCCTTCGCATCCAGTCGATGCGTGTGTCCCTGGACTCCGACGTTGAGCGCCGTCTTCAGGGGCCTGGCCACCGGCGGCGGGGCCGGCCGCGCCGAGACCTCCTCTTGCGCGTGCGCCAGGGCGGGAAGGGTGAGGAGTCCTGCGACAAGGAATGGCGGTCGATGGCGGGGGATGTCCATGGCGTGTGTCCATGGCAAGGGCTGTGCCGCGTGGAAGTGCCGGTGAAGACAGGCAAGGCGGATGGGGAGGTGTGCAAACGCGTGCACAGGTGCGAAGGACTCCGCCGCGTGACGAAGGTGGCGGTGGAGGTCGCGCGCCGCCGATGCACCCGGTGGGTTGGGAGGCCCGTGGGCCCGTGGTAAGGGCTGCGGGCATGAGCACTCAGGATGCGATGGGGCCGGTGGTGGTTCGTGAGGCGCGGCCCGAGGACGATGGTGTGGTGGGGGAGCTGCTGGTCGAGGCCTTCATCACCCAATACGCGAAGAAGCTTCCCGAGGTCGTCTACACGGACGAGCGCAAGCGCGAGCTGCGGGACGTGGCCGCGCGGCGGAAGATTGCCTCGGTGATGGTGGCCGAGCTCGACGGTGAGGTGGTGGGCACCGTGGCCCTGTTTCCCCCTGGGGCGCCGGGCTCCGAGGCGTGGCTGCCCAACGCGGCGGACCTGCGCGGCCTGGCCACCTCCGTGAAGCTGCACGGCAAGGGCCTGAGCCGGCCGCTGCTCGACGCCGCGGAGACACAGGCCCGGAGCTGGGGCGTGGATGCCATCTGCCTCCACGTCCGCCGAGGCGCCGAGGGCGTGGCGCGCATGTACATGAACCGCGGCTATGTGCGGGAGCCCTCGGGCGACCTGTCGCTGCCGTCCGTGTTCCTGGAGGCGTACGTGATGCGCCTGAAGTAGCCGCCGAGACGTCGTCCTCCGGGCGCACGCGTGTGCCCGCTCGGAGGCGCGTCGCCGCCGGTCAGCCTCGCATGGGGAGCGTGAAGGCGAGCTGGAAGCGGGTGCCCGCGTGCTCGGGCCGGACGGTGGCGGTGACGTGGACGCCGGGGCCGTGGTCCGTGCGGACCAGCTCTCCGTGAAGCTGTCCGTGCTCGGTGGAGCCCTGGAAGAGGAAGACCTCCGCGGCCTGCGAGAAGATGGCGGCCACCTCCGTGTCGCCGGAGCCAGGAGGCAGCTGGTCCCTCACCCACGTGGCGAAGCGGACGATGCGGCCGGTGAGCACCTGCGCGGGCAGGGGCACCGCGTAGCCACCGCCGAACGCCATGGGCGCCGCGGCCAGCAGCACCGCGTCCGCGTCGCGCCGGCTGCCCAGGCCCAGCACGCCGTGCGCCTCCAGCTTCGTCTGCGCGCGGATGGGCAGGAACGTCTCGGTGGGGATGGACAGGCCCTTGTCCCGGCCCCCGGGCACCTCCCACAGCGCGGGCGCGCGCACGCTGCCCGGCTGGCCGGTGATGCGCGCGAACGAGCGCGTCTCCCGGAAGCTGGAGGCGAGCAGGGCCGCCACCGCGAGCGCGGGGCTGGTGAAGGCCCACCGCTTCGCCTTCACCTCGTTGGCGACCGCCACGCGGTTGAGCACCACGCACAGCCACCGTGAGGACTCGTCCTGGCGCAGCTCCTTCCAGGCCTCGGAGACCTTCTCGCGGCCGTCGTCCAGGCCCAGCGAGAGCTCGTCCGGGGACAGGCTCAGCAGCGACGGCGCCACGGCGGCGATGATGGGGACCTGCGCGTGCTCACCCAGCGCGGCGAGGCGGGCCAGCACCGCGACGTCGTCGTTCGTGTCCACCACGAAGACGGCATCGGGACGCTCGAAGGGCTCTCCGGCGAGGGCCTCCTCCAGCGCGCCCGGCAGCTCCGCGCGGCTCACGTCGAGCACCTCCACCCCCATGCCCGCGGACGCGGGGCACTGGTCCACCAGCCACTTCAGCCCCCGCCAGGCGGACTCCATCCGGGCGACGGGCTCCGCGATGAGCACGTCCGTCGCGCACCGCACGAGCGTCTCGTCGACCAGCTCCTTCACCGCCTTGCGCGTGGCGCTGGCGGGACCCGCGGACGGCGCGGCGGGAGGGCGCGGGTTGATGGCCTTGATGAACGCGCTGACGGCGCGCGAGGCGTTCGCGGTCGGCGAGGCGTTCTCCGCCTGCTGGAGCAGGCTCTCCACCAAGGAGTCCTCCCCCGTCGCGGAGGCCGCTGGCGCGGAAGCCGCTGGCGCGGAGGCGGAGGGCGCCGCGGCGTCGCGAATGGCGGCGGCCACGGCGTCCGGCAGGCGCCCCGGACCGGTGACCCGCGTCACGCATTGGATGACCTCCTCGGCGGGCCCGAGCCCCCAGAGGGTGTCGCGCAGCGCGTGCAGCTCACGGGGCTTGGGCAGACGCGGGAGCACCTCCGCCACGCTGAAGTCGCGCAGGCGCTCGAACGAGAGCTCCACCGGGCAGGTGTCCAGCGCGCCCAGCCGGTCCGGCACGGTGACGCGCACGTGGCGGGCGGCCTTGGCCAGCTCCTCCGCGAAGGTCTCCGGCGTCACCTGGAAGCGACGCCCCGTGGGCGTGGAGGAGAACGCCCCTGCCACGAACCACCGCACGCGTGCTCCTTCCGCACTGCTTCCGCTCCGGCTCATGAACCGCCCCCCAGCCAACAAGAGTCAGGTGCCGCACGTTAGCGGGAGAGGGTGTCATTCGCGAGGGGGCTCGGTTCCACGGGGGCCCGCGCTTGCGTGTTCCTCCATCCGAGGCCAGCCTCCTCCCATGTCCATCCGGAAGGACTACATCGAGCGCCTCATCGAGCAGTTCGCCGCCGCGCTGGCGCGGCTCCTCAAGGCCCGCCGCGAGAAGCGCTACGACGACGCGGCCCGGCTCCTGCGCGCCACGGCGCTCGACACCCTGGGCATGGAGTACGAGGCCCTGCTGATGGTGGATGCCTCCTCCACCGCGAGGCTCCTGGGCGAGCCGGCTCGCGTGAAGGTGCTGGCGCGCCTCGTCGCGGAGGATGGCGACCTGCACGAAGTCCAGGACGCGCACGCGACGGCCGCGTCCCGCTTCCGCTACGCGCTCGCGCTGTACGCCCAGGCCCAGGCGATGGGCGCCCCGCTGGAGGCCGACGACACGGCTGTCATCACGCGGCTTCAATCGTGGCTGGATTCCTCCGCTCCGACTTGAGAGGCATTACTCCCACCTGAGTCCAGGTCCACCCTGTTCAATTCTTGACGCGCCGCGGCCCACGCGTCGCATGCCTCGTGGGGATGCGGGTCCTGTTTCCGACAGGCGAAGTGCCGGGGTGACGGACACTCGATGGCGCCGAGGTGGGGCATTCGAGGGGGGTGGGTTGCTTACCTGTCTGTCTTCACGGATACGATGAGCCGCACGTCCTCACTCACCGCAGGAGGGTGCGCGCTTGTCGTTCGTGGATCTCCCCGAGAACGTCGTCCTGTGTCGGAACCTGGCGGGAGGCGAGTGGCGGATGCCGGAAGGCGAGGCGCTGCTCGACGTGCGAAGCCCGTACACCGGCACCGTCATTGGCCGTGTCCCTCTCACCTCCGCCGCGGGTGTGGACCAGGTGGTCGAGGCCGCGCGTCCCGCGGTGGCGCCCTGGCGCGCGATGCCGGTGCGGGAGCGGACGCAGTACCTCTTCCGCTTCAAGCACCTGCTCGAGAAGGACCTGAACCGGCTGGCGAACCTGGCCGCCAGCGAGGCGGGCAAGACGGTGGCCGAGGCCCGCGCCGGGCTGCTCAAGGGCCTGGAGGTGTGTGAGTTCGCGCTGTCGCTGCAGAACCTGGACAGCGGCTCGCACCTGGAGGTCAGCCGAGGCGTCACCTGTGAGTACCGCCGCGAGCCCATGGGCATCGTCGCGGGCATCACCCCGTTCAACTTCCCGGCGATGGTGCCGATGTGGATGTTCCCCATCTCCGTGACGCTGGGGAACGTCTTCATCCTGAAGCCCTCCGAGAAGGTCCCGCTCACCGCGTGCGCGCTGGGCGAACTCATGCACGAGGCGGGATATCCCGCGGGGGTCTTCTCCATCGTCCACGGCGGCAAGGAGGCGGTGGACGCGCTGGTGGCGCACCCGGACGTGAAGGCGCTGGCCTTCGTGGGCTCGTCGGCGGTGGCGCGGCACGTCTACGTCCGGGGCAGCGAGCGCGGCAAGCGCGTGCTGGCGCTGGGCGGCGCGAAGAACCACCTCATCATCGCCCCGGACGCGGACCCGGAGCTCACCGCGCAGGCGGTGGTGGACTCGTTCACCGGCTGCGCGGGACAGCGCTGCATGGCGGGCAGCGTGCTCGTGGCGGTAGGAGACGTGGGCCAGGTGCTGACGGACGTCGTCCGCCGCGCGGAGCGGCTCGAGGTGGGCCCGGGGATGGGCGCCATCATCGACAAGGGCTCCGTGGAGCGGCTGGAGGCGGCCATCGCCCGGGCGGAGTCGGAGGGCGCGCGCGTGGTGCTCGATGGGCGCGGCAAGCGCCCGAAGGGCGAGGCCTGGGCGGGCGGGCACTGGCTGGGGCCCACCATTCTGGACCAGGTGCGGCCGGACATGGAGGCCGCGCGGCGCGAGCTGTTCGGCCCGGTGCTCTCCATCATCCGCGTGCCCACGCTGTCGGCGGCGCTCGCGGTGGAGAACGCGTCGCCCTATGGCAACGCCGCGTCCATCTTCACCACCAGCGGCGCGGTGGCGCAGACGGTGGTGGAGGGCGTCCACGCGGGCATGGTGGGCGTCAACGTGGGGGTCCCCGTTCCCCGCGAGCCCTTCTCCTTCGGCGGCACGGGCGAGTCCCGCTTCGGCCATGGGGACATCACCGGGCCCTCCAGCCTCGACTTCTGGACGCAGCTGAAGAAGGTCACCCGCAAGTGGTCGGCCCGCACTGACGGCTCGTGGATGAGCTGATCCATCGCCCCCTCTCCGCCTCGCTCGAGCTCCCATCGCGCCCGCAAGGAGTGCGTTTCATGGCAGACAAGAAGCCCGTCAATCACATCCGCCTCACCTCGCATCCCGATGGAGACACGCCCGGGGTCGCCATCCGCTGGGGAGAGTCGGACCCGCTGCGCCGAGGCCCCGTCGTCGCCACGCTGACGGAGCCCGCGCACCGCAACGTCATCGGCACCCACGCGGGCTCCTACGCCGTGTATCGCGCGCTGGCGGTGGCGGCGGGCATGCTGCCGCAGGACCACCGCGCGGACCTCAAGGACACGTCGCCCGCGGCGCAGATTGGGCCGCACCCGTCGTGGAGCGACCCGGAGCGCATCGTCTCGCTGGACCCGTGGGGCGCGGTGGCGCCGCAGGCCTTCCGCTCGTACGCGGACCAGGGCATCGACTTCCGTCCCACCATCGCCGTCACGCGCGCGCACATCAACCTGCCGGAGCTGCGCGACGCGGTGGAGGCGGGCCGGCTCACGCCGGATGGAGACCTGCTCACCGCCAACGGCGACATCAAGGTGGTGAAGGCCGCGGTGGACCCGGTGTGGCACCTGCCGGGCATCGCGAAGCGCTTCGGCATGACGGAGAGCGCGCTGCGTCGCGGGCTCTTCGAGCACACGGGCGGCATGTTCCCGGAGCTGATTACACGCCCGGACCTGCACGTCTTCCTGCCGCCCATCGGCGGGCTCACGCTGTATGCGTTTGGCGACGTCGCCTCGGTGTCCAACCGGGACATCCCGCTGGCGGTGCGCGTGCATGACGAGTGCAACGGCTCCGACGTGTTCGGCAGCGACATCTGCACGTGTCGTCCGTACCTGGCCCACGGCATCGAGGAGTGCGTGCGCACCGCGCAGGCGGGCGGCGCGGGCATCATCGTGTACCTGCGCAAGGAGGGCCGCGCGCTGGGCGAGGTGACCAAGTTCCTGGTCTACAACGCGCGCAAGCGGCAGGAGGGCGGCGACTCCGCGGCCACCTACTTCCAGCGCACCGAGTGCGTCGCGGGCGTGCAGGACATGCGCTTCCAGGAGCTGATGCCGGACGTGCTGCACTGGCTGGGCATCACCCGCATCCACCGCTTCGTGTCGATGAGCGACATGAAGCACGACGCCATCGTCCGCTCGGGCATCGAAATCCTCGAGCGCATCCCCATCCCGGAGGGCCTCATCCCCGCCGACGCGAAGGTGGAGATGGAGGCGAAGAAGGCGGCGGGCTACTTCACCAAGGGCCCCGTGGCGGACGCGGACGGGCTGGCGCAGGTGAAGGGGAGGGAGCTCGATGCCTGAGCACTCGCTGTCGAGGCCGGATGTCTCCCCGGCGGTGGCGTGGCTGCGCACCCCGGCGGCGATTCGGGAGCGCTGCCACCAGCTCCTGGACCTGGGGCTCGCGGGCAAGCTGACCCACTTCCGCGTCGAGCCCTCGCGCCTGCCCGCGGTGGTGGACGCGGTGCTGGACGTCACGCGTGAGGCCTACCCCGCGCTGGACATCCCGCTGCACAGCCGCTGGCGTCACTTCGACGCGGGGGGCGTGAAGCGCGTGGAGGAGCTGGAGGCGCGGCTGAAGGACGCCACGCCGCAGGAGCGCGCGCGGGCGAAGCTGGACCTGGCCGTGGTGAGCGTGCTGCTGGACGCGGGCAGCGGGCCCCGGTGGCGCTACCGCGAGCAGGGCGGCGGGACGTGGGCGCGCTCGGAGGGGCTGGCCGTGGCCAGCTTCCGCATGTTCATGGACGGCGTGTTCTCGTCGGACCCGGACTGGCCGCTGCGCGCGGACTCGGAGGCGCTGGGGCGGCTGACGCGCGAGTCCCTGGCCCGCGGGCTCCAGGTCTCCGAGTCGAACCCGCTGGATGGCCTGGACGGCCGCCTGCACCTGATGCACGGGCTGTCCAAGGTGCTGCCCCGTCCCGGCGCGCTGCACGACATCGTCGTCGCGCAGGGGCACAGCGCGCGCGCCTCCGAGCTGCTCGGCCTGGTGCTGGAGCTGTTGGGCCCCATCTGGCCGGGGCGGGTGATGGTGGACGCGGTGAACCTGGGCGACGTGTGGCCGCACTCCGCGCTGGGCCCGGTGGAGAGCGTGGACGCGCTGGTGCCCTTCCACAAGTTGTCCCAGTGGCTGACGTACTCGCTGGTGGAGCCGTTGGCGGAGGCGGGCGTGCGGGTGGTGGAGCTGGACGGGCTCACCGGCCTGCCCGAGTACCGCAACGGGGGACTCTTCGTGGACCTGGGCGTGCTGGTGCCTCGGGACGCGAGGCTCACGCAGCAGGTCCTGCACCCCAGCGAGGAGCCCATTGTAGAGTGGCGCGCGCTGACGGTGGCGCTGTTGGACCGTGTCGCCGCGTTGGTGCGGGGGCGGCTGGGAATGAGCAACGAGGAGCTGCCCCTGGGGAAGGTGCTTCAAGGCGGGACGTGGACGGCGGGCCGCAAGGTGGCCGCCGAGCTGCGTCCCGGAGGCGTGCCACCGATTCGCGTCGAGAGCGACGGGACGGTGTTCTGACCAACGCTGCTCCCAGGAGGGACACAATGGAGTTCCCGAACTGCACCGTGGTGGACCACCCGCTGGTGAAACACAAGCTGACGCTGATGCGTCGGGTGGAGACGAGCACCGCGAACTTCCGCACGCTGCTCCAGGAGATTTCGCTCCTGCTCGCGTACGAGGCGTTCCGCGACTTGAAGCTGGCCGACGAGGACATCCAGACGCCCATGGCGCCCATGCGCGCGCCCATGCTGGAGGGCAAGAAGCTGGTGCTGGTGGCCATCATGCGCGCCGGGCAGGGCATCCTCGACGGGATGCTCCAGCTGGTGCCCTCCGCGCGCGTGGGACACATCGGCCTGTATCGAGACCCGGAGACGCTGACGCCCGTGGAGTACTACTACCGCGTGCCCGGGCACCTGGCGGACCGGGACGTGGTGGTGTGTGACCCGATGCTCGCCACGGGCAACTCGGCGGTGGCGGCGCTCCAGCGGCTGAAGAAGAGCAAGCCCGGCTCGCTGCGCTTCGTCTGTCTGCTGGCGTGTCCGGAGGGCCTGGCCACGCTTCGGGAGCACCACCCGGACGTCCATGTGTACACGGCCGCGGTGGACGAGCGCCTGAACGAGCACGGCTACATCATCCCGGGCCTGGGCGACGCGGGAGACCGTCTCTTCGGCACCAAGTAGCGGCTCCGGGGGTGTGTGGCCCCCGTGGGAGCACGCGGTGAGCGCCGGGTCCCGGTGGGTGTCGTGCGAGCGACATCCACCGCGAGGGCCCGTCGTGCAGGTCCGAGCGGCGTTGAGCGCGAGACACCTGTCGCGAATCCGTGGCGGATGTCCGCGGGAGACGCCGGCTCTTAGCTTCCCCTCCTCTTGAAGAGGGCGCTGGCGCACGAAGTGCCGAGCTCGCCCATGAGGGGGAAGAGCGTTCCATGAAGCGACTGGGCTGGAGTTTTCTGGCGTGTATGGCGTTGGCGGCGTGTGGGGGTGGGCTGACGCCGGAGGAGGAGCGTCAGTGGGGAGACGCGGCGAGCGAGGCGACGGGTGAGGCGCCGGTGACGTCGATGGATGGGCTGGTGAACCACGCGGACGCGGTGGACCCGGAGACCTCGTGGTGGGTGCTCAACCCGAAGCGCGCGCTGGGAATACCGGATGGGAAGGGCGCGACGATGATGGAGGCGTTCGGCTCGGCCCTCGTGCTGGACATGGGGGAGGGGGAGCCGGGGTGGGCGCCGCTGTCTGTGTATTACCAAGGGCTGACGCTGCCGGTGCAGTCGCACGTGGACTTCCTGGGCGAGGATGGCGACGTGGTGGCCTGGGGGCCGCTGAACCTGGTGGAGACGGGGCCCGGGACCCATGTGACGCTGGTCCCCTTCGACCGCCCGCTGATGACGTATCGCTACGTGCGGCTGTGGGGGGCGTCGCTCTCGATGTATCAAGTCGACGCGGTGACGACGCTGCCGTCGCTGCCGTCGCTCTGTGGGGACGGACGGATTGGCGGCAACGAGACGTGTGACGACGGGAACATCCTCCCGGGGGATGGGTGCAGCCTCCTGTGTCAGCAGGAGCCCGGCTTCCGCTGCACGGGCGAGCCGAGCGTCTGCCAGGACATCGATGAGTGCACCGACGGGACGGACACGTGTGCCCCCGCCGAGGTCTGCGTCAACCTCCCGGGAAGCTACCTCTGCATGCCGGCGTGTCTGCCGCCTCGGCTGATGTGCGGTGGGGCCTGCGTGGACGTGCTGTCCAACAACAGCCACTGCGGCGCGTGTGGAAACGCCTGCGGCGAGGGAAAGACGTGCACGGTGGGCGTGTGCACGACGCCCGTGTGCCTGCCACCCCGGATGACGTGCGGTGGGGAGTGCGTGGACGTGCTGTCGAACAACGCCCACTGCGGCACGTGTGGAAACGCCTGCGGCACGGGCACGACGTGTACGGCGGGCGTGTGTGGCGCGGCGAAGAAGCTCCAGGTCACCATGACGTGGAGCCGCAACGGGAATGGAGACCTGCTGGTCCTCACGCCCTCCGGCAAGCTCATCTCCTTCGCCAACCGCTGGCCCGGGCCCCTGACGGACTACGGCCAGCTCGACGTGGATGACCAGCTGGGCAAGGGCCCCGAGAACATCTTCTGGGCGGAGAACACCACGCCGCCGGTGGGGGACTACCGGGTCTGCGCGGCGGTGACGGGCTTCATTCCGTATGTGACGCCGCAGGACCCCGTCAGCGTGGGCGTCCGCATCCGACGCGACGGCCTGCCGGACGTCGAGCTCTCAAAGACTTTCACGGCGCCTCAATTCCTGCAGCCGTGCACCCCCGAGAGCCCCACCAACGTCGGGCCCTTCAACCTGCCCTGAAACACGGCGCCGGGCTCACCTCCGTCTCTTCCAGACGCCACCTGGGAGGGACGGGGCCCCGCAGCGCCTGGGAGGACTTGTTCCCTGCGGGCTGGCGGCTCGCGCGTGTGTGTGCCCCCGTGTCCAGGTCGGAGCCAGACGGCTCACGCGGGCTCCGACCTGGGGCGAGGTTGACTCCAATGTATCAAGTGTAACGAGGTCCGCAGAGTCGATGTCGACTGTCATGCGCCCTGGCGATACCGGACGTCTGCTTTGTTTTTGGTTTTACATGAAATGCAGCTAATCCCAGTTGGGCTTCCGCAGGAATATGCGGACGTGCGTTTCATGGGGCACGACGCAGCCTCCGCCAGTGCGAGTCAACCTGGGCAGGGGCTTCGTCCAGCCGGTCGAGTGGAATGGAGCGAAAATGAAGGTCCATCGAAGTGTCTCAGTGGCACGTTGGTTGAGCGCGGTCCTGTCCTTCGTCGTGGTGAATGCATGCGGAGCGGTACCCGAGGGCGAAGAGCTCCCTCCCGAGGCGGAGGCAGCGGAGCAGCAAGTCAGGATGGCCCCTGACCCGTACGCGGACGAAGTGGTGCAGGGAGGCATCATCCTGGTGGGCAGCCCGGAGAGCGCGATTGGCCCTCCGGATGGGAACACGGCCAACTTCCTGGGACTCCTGGGTGGCTCGCTGCTGTTGGACATGGGTGCTGGAGAAGAAGGCAACGGCCCCCTGCGCATCTACTACCGGGGCCTGTCCCTGGCGGTGGTGGCGGAGGTGGAGTTCCTGCGCGCGGACATGGGTGTCATCACCGCGACGCAGGTGAGCCTCATCGACCTGGGTCTGGGGATTCACTCCGCGATGGTTCCCTACCACCGCGGCGTCCCGTACCGGTACGTGCGGCTGCGCAGCGCGCTGCTCTCGCTCTACCAGGTGGATGCCATCGAGGCGACCAGCCTGGCGAACTCGGCCGTCTGCGGCGACGGCCAGGTGGGCACGGGTGAGCAGTGCGACGACGCCAACCGCGCGGCCGGTGACGGATGCAGTCCATTATGCGTCATTGAGCCTGGCTATCAATGCCAGGGCCAGCCCAGCCAGTGTGTGGATGTGAATGAGTGCACCAACGGCACGGCGCAGTGTTCGCCGAACGCCTACTGCACGAACACCCCCGGGAGCTACACCTGCACCTGCAGGCCCGGGTACTGGGGCGATGGGCGGACGTGTACGGACATCGACGAGTGCTCGAACGGGACGGCGAACTGTCCTCCGGGGACGCAGTGTGTGAATACGCCGGGGAGCTACCAGTGCTCGCCGGTGAGCTGCCCCCCGCCCACGACCCGGTGTGGCCAGGTCTGTGTGGACACGTCTTGTGACGCGAACAACTGCGGTGGCTGTGGCAATGTCTGTGGTCCGGGCCGGACGTGTACGCAAGGCGTGTGCACGGGCGGCGGCGGTGGGGGCCACGGGAAGCTGCAGATCACGGCGATGTGGGGCCGCGATGGAGACGCGGACCTGGTGGTCCGCACTCCGACGGGGAAGTTCATCTACTACGACAATCGTGGGCCGGGGCCGAGCACCGACTACGGCGAGCTGGACCAGGATGCGTCGAGTGGGTTGGGGCCGGAGAACATCATCTGGCGGGAGGGCTACATCCCGCCGACGGGTGTGTATGACATCTGCCTCAAGGCGGCGAACTTCTCGCCTCCTCCGAGCGCGGCGAGCCCGCTGAGCTACACGGTGACGGTGAAGCGCTTCAGCTTACCAGACCGTGTCTTCACGGGTGTCATCACCTGCCCGGATGTCGGGGCGGAGTGTCACCCGAATCATCCCGCGTACATCGGGTCGGTGGGCTACCCGAACGCGCTGGAGGAGTAGTGCGGTGAAGAGTCCCGGCCGGCGCGAGGAGGGGTGTCTCGCGCCGAGCCGGGTTTTCGGGCTTGCAGGGGGGCTCGAGGGGTTGACGTATGGTGGGGTTGGTCGAAAAACGGCGGACCGGTTCGGTGAGCCCCGGTCACTCCCAGGATGGGAGCACTTGTTCCTCCTTCACGGATGAGAACCCACGGCCTTGAGGGCATTGGCTTGCCCCGAGGGCTCACCATGAAGCTGAATCACATCGACTTGCAGGTCCCCGACGTGCAGCGCACCGCGGCGTTCTTCGAGCGCTACTTCGGGTTCGAGCACGCGAGCAATCGCGCCTCGCCGGCCATCGCCATCCTGAACGATGGGGAGGGGCTGGTGCTGGTGCTGCAGCGGCTCAAGCACCCGGAGGAGAAGTACCCGGAGGGCTTCCACGTGGGCTTCCTGGTGGACGACGTGGAGACGGTGCTGGCGTTCCACGCGAGGGCCCTGGCCGACGGGCTGGAGGTCTCCGAGGTGATTCGGAACAACCGGGGGACGATGGTGTACTGCCAGGCGCCGGGGGCGGTGCTGGTGGAGGTGAACGCGCGGCCTTCGCGCGCCAGGGATTCGGTGGGGGTGGGACGAGTCGACTAAGCTTCGGGCGTGCTTTCGCCCTCGCTGTTGCTCGTTCCCCTGCTGTTCGCCACGGCCCCTCATCCCGTCGAGCTGGTGTTCGGCGGGGATGTGATTCCGCACGGTGAGGTGAAGGAGGTCGCGCGGCTGCATGCGCGCACGGGGGCGGTGCCGCCCGAGGGTGGGGTGGCGCCGTCGCTGAACAACGAGGGGTGGGACCACATCTTCGGGCCCATCGCGGACGTGCTGCGCACGGCGGACGTGGGGGTGTTGAACCTGGAGACGCCCGTCACGGACAACAAGAAGGCGGTGACGCGGGAGCTGTTGTTCAACGCGCCGTCGGCGATGGCGCGTGCGTTGGCGGCGTCAGGGGTGAAGGTGGTGTCGACGGGGAACAACCACGCGAGGGACCAGCTCCCGGCGGGGTTGGTGGAGACGCTGCGGCACCTGGATGCGGCGGGCATCCGTCACACGGGGACGGGGGCGACGAAGGAGGCGGCGTGGGAGCCGGTGTTCGTGGAGGCGCGGGGGATGAAGGTGGGGTTTTTGTCCTTCACGCGGTGGCTGAATGGGTTCAGCAATCCGAAGGATGGGGCGGCGCCGCACGTGGCGTTCGTGCCGTATCCGGTGCACCGGTTCCACCGCGGGCTGACGACGGAGGAGGTCGTGGAGAAGGTCCGCGAGGTGGCGGGGAGGTGTGATGCGTTGGTGGTGTTGGTGCATTGGGGGACGGAGTACAGCGACACGCCGCACCCGGATGACCGGAAGTTGGGGCGGGAGTTGTTGGAGGCGGGGGCGTTGGCGGTGGTGGGGCATCACCCGCATGTGTTGCAGCCGCTGGAGGGGTACAGCACGGCGGATGGGCGGCGGGGGTTGATTGCGTATTCGCTGGGGAACCTGGTGGCGAACCAGGACCGGTTCTACAGCCATGCGGAGAAGGGGAAGGGGAAGGCGGGGGACAAGCGGGATTCGATGTTGTTGAGGGTGACGCTGTTGCGGCCGGCGCCAGGGGGGCGGGTGATGTTGGGGGATGTGGCGGTGTTGCCGGTGTGGATTGAGAACAACGCGGTGGGGCGGAAGCGGAAGGAGGCGCGGAACATCCAGCCGGTGTTGATTGACCGGGAGGTGGAGGCGGTGACGGAGCGCCTGGCGGCGCTGGCGGCTCGGGAGGGGGGGCTGGACAAGGAGGGGAAGGCGGAGCGGGGGGCGTTGGAGCGGCGGCTGGCGGGCTCCCAGCTGCGGCGGGAGCGGATTCTGAGGATGTTGCCGACGGGGTTCGTGGTGGCTTCGTCGGAGCTGCGGCAGCGGGTGCCGGGGGCTGGGGCGGCGCTGGGGAGTGGGGTGGCGGCCCAGGCGGCTCCGTGAGGCGGGGAGTTGCGTGGGTGACAGCGGCTCGCACCTGGGTGCGAAGTTGCCGCTGTGGCGGTTCTGGTGCGGGGGATGAGGGGGCGGAGCTGGGCGCGTAAGTCCGCGAGAGCCTTGAGGATGCGGGGGGCGGAGGCGGGTGCTGCTCGGAACCTTGGAATGCTGGTGGGGTGGGGAGAAGGGCCTGGATGCCTGGAAGGCGGCGCGAGAGCGCTGCGGGGGCTGGCGTTGGCGAGGTGCGGGAGGTCGCGAGAAGCGGTTGAAGGGGTGAGGCTGGGGTAGAGTGTGCCCCATGCGTCACATCCTCCTATTAGCGCTCTCCCTGTGTGTCGTTGCCTGTTCCAAGTCCGAGGAACGGGCGAATGCTCTCGTCACAATCAACTACACGCCGAGCTTCAAGACGGGCTGCATCGTCATGACGGCTCAGGACGAATCCAATCCGAGCAACGTCGTTGAGGCGGAGCCCATCCGCACCGATGCGCTCGCGAAGAAGGGTCCCCCGATGATCCTGGGGGTCATCCACAAGGATGGGTGGGGTACGCGGTGGAAGGTGACCGTCAAGGCTCACGAGCAGACCTGTGAAGGCAAGCTGGTGGACGAGGCGGAGACGGTCGTCGACCTGTCGGGCAAGGGGCGGAGGGATGGGGTGACGGTGGAGCTCGTGACCCCGGATGAGGACAGGGATGGGTATGTCGCCAAGACCGCGGGCGGTACGGACTGTGATGACAGTGGTCCGAATGCGGCCGCGAGGTCTCCCGCGAAGAGCGAGGAGTGCGACGAGATTGACAACGATTGTGATGAGCAGGTGGACGAGGGCTTCGACAAGGTCTGGTACGCGGACAAGGACGGTGATGAGGCGGTAAGTGAGACAGACAAACGCACTCAGTGCGCTCAGCCCGAGAAGTACATCCGCCTGCCACAGGGTAAAGCCTTCGACTGCGATGATGCTGATAAGGACAACACCCCTGGGAAGCCCGAAGTCTGCGACAACAGGGACAATAACTGTATCGGCGGTGCTGATGATGGCATCACGGATAAGGGCAAGGCGTGCAGCAGCGACGTGTGCCAAGGAACGAATGTCTGCAACCTCGAGACAAAGACGCTGATGTGCAGCGCGCTGCCGCCCAAGCTGTACTACCCGGACGTGGATAGGGACGATGACGGGGACAAGGGCGTGGTGGCGACCAAGGTCTGTGCAGGAGAGACGGTTCCAGCAGGCTACGTGGAGAACTTCCACACGGACTGCGATGAGGCGGACCCGTCGACGAATGGAAGAGTGACGACGGAGTTGTGCGACGCCGTTGACAACAACTGCTCGGACGGGATTGCGGACGAGCTGGCGTTGTGTGGTGGCACGCTGAAGCAACTGACGGACTATTATGTAACGACGGACAATCGTGACTGGAATACGGTGTCGACGAGGGAAGGGGGGTATCCCGTATGGATTGCGGGGAATGGGGGCAAGCTGGCGGTAAAGCGAGAGGCAAACAAGAAGTTTGAAAGCTACAGCTTTGGAGATTCGTCACCTCCGACCCCGGGCGACGGGAGCCTTCCCGTCAACGCGAACAACTGTGGCAACCATGATTGGACGGCCTCGTGGGTGGATTCGCAAGGGCGAGTCTTCCTCGGAGCACGAAATGGGCGGGTTGCCCTGCATAACGGTGCAGCGGACCATACTTGTGAGGCATCAACCACGCCTACCACGGTTGCCATTACAGGCATTGTGGGCTTCGAGACGGATGGGCTGACGCGATATCTCTATCTGACGGACATTTCTGGGCGACTCCTCAAGTGGACGCTGGGTGGCAGTCCGCCGGTGGAGATTTTGAACTCCGCCGGAGGCAGTGTCGAACTCCATGGCCTTCATGCCTTGCGAGAGGATCTCCTCCTTGCGGTGGGTGGTGCGACGAACAGTAAGCAGAACAGAGTCCGGTCCTACAATGGAGTGACGGGTGGAGGCACTGCCACGACCCACACAGCCACCTCCGACGATACGAACGACCTCGCGAAGGCAGTGTGGATTGGGGAGGAGAACAAGGCGTGTGCGGTCGGAGATGATGGGCATGTGTGGAGTTGGGCTGGCGGGACGACATGGGATAGAGTGTCTGTGCCCGCGCCGAATGCGACGTCCAACTTCACCAGTGTGGTGATGCGGTATGACCGGGTCAACCCGCAGAGCCCGGGGAATGAGCAGTGCTACATGGTCGATGGAAGCACGACCGGGAGGCTGCGGCGGTTGACGAAGTTCGGGTGGGCCAAGGAGCCGGTGATGCCGAGCACCGCGGAGGTGGCACTGAAGGACCTTGCGCTGACCACGACCCCAACAGGGATTGAGTTCTGGATCGTGGGGGAAAACGGTCGCGTCATCCACTACCCGGAGCCGTAATCGTCCCTCGTGAGCTGCCACGCTTCGGATTGAACTCCAGGAGCGTGGCTCTCGAGAGGATGGGGAGTTGTCTGGTACCGAGGTGCAGGCTTCGCACTGCGGTCCATGATGCTCTCTTGAGCAGTCGAAAGAGGCGCTGAACTCGACGAGTGGGCAGCGCTTCATGGGGAGTAGGGGCGGACTGGCTTGCTGCCCATGGCCGATGTGGATGCGTCCCTGAACGACACCCAAGACGGCCTCGACTGTGTCTCCCATTACCCCCAGCTATGCCTCTCCACATCGTCCCCGTGGTGCTGCAGGCGCGGGCTGACCGTAATGTTCTAGGTACATCATAATGGTCTGGCTTTTCTCGTGTTGATGGTTTGTGCCTAGAGTTGAGGCATGTCCAAGTCATGCCTGTGGGGGAAGTGCCTTGCGGTCATCGTTTGCGTGTTCGTGGTCCTGCCGCCACTCGCGCACGGTGCCGAAGGAGTCGTTCAGCGAGAGCTCACCGAGGCCATCCGGCTCTACGAGGACCTCGAGTATGAGCTTGCGCTGGAGCGACTGAAGCGCGCGAGAAGCCTGCCGCACGACGCGAGTGAGGCGATCTCCATGTCGCTGCTTCGCGGCATCATCCTGGCGGACATGGGTCGGTGGGACGCTGCGCGCAAGGACTTCCAGGACGCCCTTCAGCGCCAGTTGGACGTTCAGCTCCCGTTGAGTGTATCGCCCAAGGTCACGCGCGAATTCGAAGCGCAGCGTGAGAAGGTGCGCGGGGCGTTGGCGGATGAGCACAAGGACTCGCCCTCAGGCGGTGTGGGCCCACAGGATGCAAAGCTCGCGAGGGAAGTTCGCCCCGAGTTGATTCCTCCTCCCAAGAAGGAGGGTGCCCCTGAACCGTGGGCACCGGAGTCTGTGGGGGGTGTAGCGGGGAACGCCTCGGAGGGGATCCGGATTGCAGGGCGTCGTGTGCCTGTGGCGAGCTGGGTCCTGTTGGGCGTGGGAGTCGCCGCGAGTGGGACGGGGACGGTGTTTGGTCTGTCGTCGAGGAGCCAACTCGATGACGCACGGTCCGCTGCTAGTGATGAGGACTTGGAGGCCCATCATTCACGAGCGCAGGGGAGCGCTCGGACGGCGAACCTCTTCTTTGGTGCCGCGACAGCGGCAGTCGTGGGAGCGGTGGCGACATGGCTCTTCGTGGGCACTGCTGCGTCTCCGGCCACTGTGGGAGGGGCGCCATGAGTTGCTGGAGAAGGCTGGTCGTCATGGGCACCTGGCTGCTGTTGGGTTGCTCAGTCCCGAGCCTTGATGACGTGAGAGCGGAGAGTCGGGGCTTCTCCATCGAGGTCCATTACACGCCGAGCTTCAAGACGGGCTGCATCGAGTTCCAAGCCCAGGATGAGGCCAACGCGGCGAATGTCAGTGCACCGATGTTCCTTGCGGGTGAGGCGCTCAGATACAGGGAGCCACCGATGAGGTTGGGGCTCCTTCGGGGGTGGGATGATCTTCCGCACGACGTGCGCATCTCCGAGCGAGGAATGGAGCGGTGGGGCTCGAAGATCAGGGTGATGGTCACCGCATTCGAGCATGACTGCGAAGGCAAGGCGGTTGACCGGGCGGAGTTGGTCGTCGACGTGTCAGGCGGGAGGCGCAAGCCTTCGCAGTCGATGGTCCTCATGACGCCGGATGCGGACGGGGATGGGTATGTCGCCAGGGGAGAGGGGAACAAGGGCGGTACGGATTGTGATGACACCGGCCCGAATGCGGCGAAGCGGTCTCCGGGCAACCTTGAGGTGTGCGACGAGGTCGACAACGACTGTGACGAAGCCGTGGACGAGGGCTTCGACAAAGTTTGGTACGCAGACAAGGACGACGATGGGGCGGTGCACGAGGGGGACACCAAGGTCCAGTGCACGATGCCAGAGAAGTACATTCGTTTGCCCCAGGGCAAACCCTTCGACTGCGATGATGCGGATAAGGACAACACCCCCGGAAAGCCCGAGGTCTGCGACGACAGGGACAATAACTGTGTCGCCGGTGCCGATGAGGGCTTCGCTGATAAGGGCAAGGCTTGTAATAATGACGTGTGCCTGGGGGTGAATGTTTGCAATCTTGAGACAATGACACTGATGTGCAGCGCGCAGCCGCCGCAGCTGTACTTCCCGGATATGGACAGGGACGGGGATGGCGACTGGGGGGCGGCAGCGACGAAGCTGTGCCCGGGCGAGAAGAGTCCTGCCGGTTATGTGGAGAATCGGCACACGGACTGTGACGAGGCAGACCCGACGACGTTTGGAGGGGCAGCGGAGCTGTGCGATGCCATCGACAACAACTGCGCCAACGGGATTGCGGACGAGTCGGCCTTGTGCGGTGGCACGCTGAAGCAACTGACGGACTACTATGTAACGTCGAATAGTCGTGACTGGAACACGGTGTCGACGAAGGAAGGGGGGTATCCCGTATGGATTGCGGGGAACGGCGGCAAGCTGGCGGTAAAGCGAGAGGCCAATAAGAGGTTTGAAAGCTACAGCTTTGGAGATTTTTCGTCTCCGGTCCCTGGTGACGGGAGTCTTCCCGTCAACCCGAACAACTGTGGCAACCATGATTGGACGGCCTCGTGGGTGGACTCGCAAGGGCGAGTCTTCCTCGGAGCACGAAATGGGCGGATTGCTCTGCACAATGGTGCCTCGGACCACACTTGTGATGCAGCAACTACGCCTACCACGGCCGCTATTACAGGCATTGTGGGCTTCGAGACGGATGGGCTGACGCGATATCTCTATCTGACGGACATTTCTGGGCGGCTCCTCAAGTGGACGTTGGGTGGCAGTCCGCCGGTGGAGATTCTGAATACCGCTGGAGGAAGTGTTGAGCTCCACGGCCTTCATGCCTTGCGAGAGGAGCTCCTCCTCTCGGTGGGTGGTGCGACGAACAGCAATCAGAACAGAGTCCGGTCCTACAATGGAGTGACGGGTGGAGGCACTGCCACGACCCATACAGCCACTTCCGACGATCCGTACGCCCTCGCGAAGGCTGTGTGGATTGGGGAGGAGAACAAGGCGTGTGCGGTCGGAGATTCTGGGCTTGTGTGGCGTTGGGCTGGCGGGACGACATGGGACAGGGTGCCCGTGCCCGCGCCGAATGCGACCTCGGACTTCACCAGCGTGGTGATGAGGTATGACCGGGCGAACCCGCAGCGCCCGGGGAACGAGCAGTGCTACATGGTGGATGCGCGCATGACCGGGAGGCTGCGGCGGTTGACGAAGTTCGGGTGGGCCAAGGAGCCGGTGATGCCGAGCACAGCGGAGGTGGCGCTGAAGGACCTTGCGCTGACCTCAACCCCAACAGGGATTGAGTTCTGGATCGTCGGGGAGAACGGTCGCGTCATCCATTATCCCGAACCATAGTGTATTTGCTCCAGGATATGGCGTGGGCCATGGAGAGCGGCTCCCATCGGGAGGGGCTTTGATGCACCGCGTGAAGTTGTCGTTCGCGATTCTGGGGTTTCTCGCAGGATGTAGCGTGCCGAGCATGGAGGCGCTTGAGCGAGAGCGGCGCCTGTCTGTCGCCATCGACTACCCCTCCAGCTTCAAGAAGGGGTGCTTTCGCCTGGTGATCTGGGACGGCAACGACCGTTCGTTTCGCGAAGAGCAGACGTTCTCCGACCTCGCGCTCCGTGCCCCTCCCTTCACCTGGGACTTCTTTCGCACCGGGACGCTGGTCCAAGGGGGCCGACTCACCGTGACCGCACACGAGCAGTCCTGCGACGGAGCAATCGTCGACACCCAGGAGATCGAGTTCGGGGCTGGCCCGAGTGACGGGCTGCGGGTCGGCCTGGATATCCCCGATGCGGATGCCGATGGTTTTGTTCCCGTCGCACATGGAGGCACGGACTGTGACGACACCCCCGGAGTCGGCGCAGCCGCCTATCCCGGGCATGAAGAACTCTGCGACTCCCTCGACAACGACTGCGATGGGACTCGCAACGAGGGCTTTCCCACCGCCTATCGTGACCTCGATGGGGACGGAGATGGAGATGCCGCCCACGCTGAGTGCGTCACCAACCCCCTTCCCTCGACGGGCTATGTGGCGAACAGCCGGGACTGCGATGACGTGGACCCTGATGTCCGCCCCCATGGATTGGAGGTCTGCGACGCCATCGACAACAACTGCGATGGCTTCGTGGACGAGGGCTGCCAAGGCTCACTGAAGGAGGTCACTCACCACCACCTCAAGGACACGCGAGGCGAGCTGAAGTGGCGAACGGTCTCCCAGGGGCCGAGTGGCTATCCCGTCTGGATTGCAGGCCGCGGTGGCGCGCTGGTGGTGCGGAAGAGCGCGACGTCGAAGTTCGAGAGCTTCAGCTACAATCCGTCCCCCACTCCGCCGCAGGATGGAAGTCCTCCCGCCAGCGCGAACCACTGTGGCAATCACCATTGGCTGTCCTCCTGGGTGGACCCCAGGGGATATGTGTTTCTGGGTGGCGAAGCGGGAGCCGTTGCAGTCCATGATGGGGCGACATGCCTGTTCAGCGAAGCCCTGCCCGAAGGAGATGACGTGACGGGCGTTTCCGGACAGAAGCGCAACGACATCATCGAGGTTCACTTGGTGACGTCCTCGGGGCGCCTGTTCTCCTGGGAGAAATTCACCCCCGCGAGTCCCAAGCTCCCCTATGTGGACCATCCGCAGGGCTCCTCTCCCACCTCTTCGTATGCAGGTATCCATGTCTTCGGGGAGTCCCAGCTGTTGCTGGCCGCGAGCTCGCTGGAGGTGCCATCTCTACAACGCATCGTGGGATTTCTTCAGGACCACGACACCCCACGCATCTTCTCGTTGAGTCCCGATGCCAGGCAGGGCCGCGTGACCGCCATCTGGGCAAGCTCGCTCGCCTCGGCGTTCGCTGTGGGGGAGCAGGGGACTGTGTGGCGCGGGTCGGATACCTCGACCTGGACTCTGCTGCCGCCGACTCCAGAGGTCGCGACCCTCAACTTCAGCAGTGTCGCGGGACTGCCCACCGGACAGGCCTATGTCGTCGACAGCGGCGCGAAGGGTGCCCTGCGCCGGCTCACGCGTCTGGGCTGGGCCGCCCAGCCTCGACTGCCCGTCACTGACAGGCCTCTGCATGATGTCTCGGTGAGCTCGGAAAGAGACTTCTGGGTCGTCGGCGACGACCGCGTCTTCCACTACCCGGAGCCGTGATTCTCCGGCCCCAGTAGTACCCATTCCCTGACCCGGTTCCACTCGAACCCAGACACGGGGCCTGCTGGGGACCTGGAGCATTCATCCTCCAGGCCCCGCTGTATCAAACCCCTTTGTGCTCCATCTTCACGCGGCAAGGTGGGTCGAGTCAGAGGACGAGGTGTGTCGTCATTGACCTGGCGATGATGCATCTTGCCGCCATCCCTTGATGCAGATGTGCTGGGACTGGAACGTGGTCTTCTGGACAGAAGTCGGAGGACTTGTCCTTATCGTCATGGTGGATTTTGTCTATGATTGCGGCGGGTCCAAGTCATGCCCGCGAGGGAATTCCTTGCGGGCATCGTCTACGCAGTTGAAGCCCAGTCGCCGCGAGTGGGGGCAAGGGAAGAACTCAGCGCGATGTCTCTGGGGCCGCTCGGCTCCACGAAGTGCTCGGCCCTGAGTGCTCTTCGGGTGGGGGGAATCACACGCAGATTCGTCTGTACCGAGAAACGGGGGCAATCCCTCCCCTGGCTGCATCGCTACATCATCCAGACAGACACGGACGTGGCGGACCCCTGGGCCGCGTGCCCGAGGGAATGGGCGCGAGCTCGGACGGCGGACGTGCGTCATCGGTGTGGCAAGGGGCGATGGGGACTCGATTCTTCGTGGAGCCTCCAGGGCTCCCGTGGCCGAGGGAGATGCACCATGAATCGTTGGAGGAGTCTGGCCGTCACGTGGCTGTGGATGCAGGGGGGCTGTTCCGTGCCGAGCCTCGAGGAACTCCGCTCGGACCGGAGCTCCACCGTCGAGCTCCACTACATCCCGAGCTTCAAGACAGGCTGCATCGTGATGCGTGCCCAGGATGAAGCCAGCCCCGCGAACACCCTGGAGGCGAATCCCATCCAGGGCGACGCCCTCCGCGAGCGGTCGTCACCGCTGACGGTGGGGGTCCTCCGCCACGAAGGGGAGCACGCGCCATTCGATATGGCCATCGTCTCGCGGAAGGGCTGGGGCCCGAGAATCAAGGTGACCCTCATCGCCCTCGAGCGAGACTGTGAGGGGCAGGAAGTGGACCGCGCGGAGATCTCCACCACACCCGGTGGTCAGTACTCGGTGAGCCTCATCACTCCTGATGAGGACGGAGACGGGTATGTCGCCCGGAGGGGTGAACGGGGGGGAACGGACTGTGAGGACATTGGCCCGAATGCGGCCAGGCGGTACCCGGGCAATGTCGAGGTGTGCGACGACATCGACAACAACTGTTCGGGGGCCGCGGACGAAGCGCTGGCGATGTGGGTGCTCTATCGGGATGTGGATGGAGATGGGGTCGGTGGTGCTGAGACGACCCAGCGCTGTGGGCAGGTGGCTGGTTATTCGACCCGGGGCGGGGACTGCGATGACGGGAACCGGCTGATAGGTCCCGACGCACCAGAGGCCTGTGACGGCATCGACAACAACTGCGCCGCTGGAATCGACGAGGGCTTCGACATGGCCTGGTACCGGGATGCCGACGGGGACGGCGCCGTGGATGAGGCCGCGCTCGTGGTCCAGTGCCAGCAGCCCGCCGGATACATCCACCGCCCTCCGAACCTGGCCTTCGACTGCCGTGACGACCAGCCGTTCAACACGCCGGGGAGGGTCGAGGCCTGTGACGACCTCGACAACAACTATGACACGAGGGTGGACGAGGGGCTACTCGTGGAGTCCCTCTACCGGGATGTGGACGGCGATGGCGTGGGGCAGGGGGCCGCTGTCCAGCGCTGCCTGCCCGCGATGGGATTTTCGAGGCAGAGCGGAGACTGCGACGACAACAACGCGGCGGTGGCTCCGGGGATACCGGAGCTCTGCGACGAGGTCGACAACAACTGCGTCGCCGGGGCGGACGAGGGCTTCGACAAGGCCTGGTACCGGGATGCGGATGGGGACGGAGCGGTGGATGGGAACACGCTCATGGTCCAGTGTCAGCAGCTCGCCGGCTTCATCCATCGTCCTCCGAACCTGGGCTTCGACTGCCATGACGACCAGCCGTTCAATACTCCCGGGAAGACCGAGGTCTGCGACAACAGGGACAATGACTGCGACGGCGCCGCGGACAATGGGGTGGCGGGGAAGGGGGACGCGTGCACCACCCAGGGATGCTCGGGAACCTTGGTCTGCAACCTGGTGACGGAGACGCTGGTGTGCGGCGCGAAGCCTCCGAGGCTGTACTACCCGGATGCCGACCGGGATGGAGATGGGAATCCGAGCGCGCCCGCGGTGGAGGTCTGCGAAGGCCAGGCGATTCCGCACCAGTACGCGGACGGTCGGCACTCAGACTGTGATGAGGCGGACCCCGCGACATTCTCGGGCGCGCCGGAGTTGTGTGACTCCATCGACAACAACTGTCGGGACGGCGTGGACGAAGGAGCGGCATGTCATGGCTCGCTCAAGTGGGTGACGGACTTCCACCTGTCCTCCGCGAACCAGCAGTGGAAGACGGTGTCGATGAGAGCGGGGGGATATCCGGTGTGGATTGCGGGGACCGGAGGAAAGTTGGTGGTGAAGAAGGGGCCCGGGCGGAAGTTCGAGAGCTTCAGCTATGGAGACCCTCACAATCCGGCACCGCCCGACGGAAGCCCTCCTCGCTACTCGAAGACCTGCGGCAACCACGATTGGACGGCCTCCTGGGTCGACTCGCAGGGCCGAGTGTTCCTCGGAGGGCGGGAGGGCTGGATTGCCTTGCACAACGGAGATCCAAACCTGGACTGCGGGCCTGGCGCGACGCCTCCTCAGCCCGGCTTCGCCTGGTCCCACGACATCACGGGGATGGTGGGGTTCGAGGTGGGGACTCAGACGTACATCTACATCTCGGATGCAGGTGGCCGGCTCATCCGGTGGACGCTGGGAGGGGCTCCTCCCTTCACCATCTTGGTAGAGCCTTCCGCGGGGACCTTCCGCCATACCGGCCTCCATGGGTTGCGGGAGGAGTTCCTGCTCGCGTCGGGCGGCACCGTGGGGGTTCCGAGCGAGAGGGTTCGTGGCTTCAACGTGGTCTCGAAGGGAGGCGCGACCATCACGACTCAGCTTGCCACCGGGGGAGCCGGAACGATTACACGACAGCGGTGTGGATGGGCGCCGGGACCAAGGCGTGTGCCGCGGGAGACGAGGGGAGTGTCTGGCGTTGGAATGGGGTGTACACCTGGGCTCGGAGTCAGGTTCCCCTGCAGGATGGGATTGTCGACTTCACCAGCGTGGTGATGCGGTATGACAACACCAATCCCATGAGCTCGGTGAACGAACAGTGCTACATGGTGGACTCGAGCTCGAGCGGCAGGCTGTGGCGCTGGACACCGTATGGCTGGGCCCGGAGCATCGTCATGCCGCCCTCCGCAACCGTGCCTCTCCACGACCTCGCGATGAGCCCCACCGGAAGCGAGTTCTGGATTGTGGGAGACGAAGGCCGCGTCTTCCACTACCCGGAGCCGTGACCCTTGACCCCATGGGGGCCCGGGCTTCTCCCGGGCCTCTTCCATCTCCTTCGGCCAACTCCCTCTTCGTGACAGGCCAAAGCAGTCTGGGTTCCCTGTGATGATGTTCTGCGCCTAGGCTTGGGGGTATGTGCAATCCATGTCTCAGGGGGAAGCTTCTTGCGGTTGTCGTTTGCGTGGTCGTGGCGCTGCCGCCACGCGCGCACGGTGCCGAGGGAGACGTTCATCGCCAAATCACCGAGGCCGTTCGGCTCTACGAGGACCTTGAGTATGAGCTCGCGCTGGAGCGGTTGAAGCGCGCCAGCGGCTTGCCGCATGGCGCGAGCGAGGCGGTCTCCATCTCGCTGCTGCGCGGCATCATCCAGGCGGATATGGGCCGCTGGGACGCGGCTCGGCAGGACTTCCAGGCTGCGCTCCAGCATCAGTTGGACGTCCAACTGCCCTTGAGCGTCTCGCCCAAGGTGAGCCGAGAGTTCGAGGCCCAGCGGGCGAAGATGCGTGCGACATTGGAGGCTGCCCCGGGGCGTACGGTGGAAGCTCGACCCGGCTTGATTCCGAGTCCCAACGTGGGTGGATCAACGGAGCCCTGGGCCCCTGATGCAACAGAGGGGGACCTGGCGAAAACCTCCGAGGGAGTCCGGATCGCCGGGCGACGTGTGCCGATGATGAGCTGGGTGCTGTTGGGGGTGGGAGTCGCGGCGAGTGGGACGGGGACGGTGTTCGGCCTGTCCTCCAGGAGCCAAATCGCGGATGCACGGTCCGCCATCACGGATGAGGAGTTGAAGTCCCATCACTCGAGTGCCACGAGTAGCGCTCGGACGGCGAACCTCTTCTTCGGTGCGGCGGCAGCGGCAGTCGTGGGGGCGGTGGCGACGTGGTTCTTCATGGAGCCCGCTGAGGCGTCCGTGGCTGCTGGAGGCGCGCAATGAACCGCTGGGGACCATGGGGCATCGCGGGAGTGCTGGTGCTCGGGGGATGTTCTGTTCCAAGCCTCGATGAACTCAGGGCAGAGGGCCCGGGCCTCGCCGTCGAGGTCAACTACACGCGGAGCTTCAAGACGGGCTGCATCGTGATGCGTGTCTCCGATGAAGCCAATGCCGCGAATACCAGTTCTCCGGTGATGATTGATGGCAGCCGCCTCGGCGCCATGTCTCCACCGATAAGACTGGGGCTTCTCCGGGCTCCGGGAGAGAAGCCTTTCGATGTGGTCCTTGCCTCGGAAGAAATGAGGAACTGGGGGCCCACGTTCCACCTGACCGTCAGTGCGTACGAGCGGGATTGTGGAGGCAAGGAGGTCGACCGGGCGGAGTTGGTTGTCGACATGTCGGGCAAGGGACGGAAGCCCTCGCAGTCGATGTCGCTCATCACACCGGATGAAGACGGAGATGGGTATGTCGCCACGCTCGCTGACGGCAGAGGCGGTACGGATTGCAATGACAAGGTCGATGACCCCTCCGCGGTGAAGATGTTCCCGGGCAACCCCGAGGTTTGTGACGACGTCGACAACAACTGTGACTCAGTGGTGGATGAGCCGTTCGCGCAGAAGGGTGCTGCGTGTTCCGCTGATGTATGTGGTGGGACGTTCGTCTGCAGCCCCGAGACGAAGGGGGTCGTGTGCAGCGCGCTGTCTCCGAAGCTGTTCTACCGGGACGTGGATGCGGACGGCGAAGGGGGCATCCATGAAGTGGCGCTCAAGGTCTGCCAAGGAGAAACGGTCCCTCCCGGCTATGTGGAGAGCGCGGCGACGGACTGCGATGACGCGGACCCTTCGACGAATCGACGAGCGACCGAGTCGTGCGACGCCATCGACAACAACTGCAATGGGGGCGTGGACGAGGGCCTGTCGGCGTGCGGTGGCACGTTGAAGCAAGTGACGGACTATCACCTGTCGTCAGCAAACCAGGGGTGGATGACCGTTTCGATGGGGTTGAGCGGGTATCCGGTGTGGATTGCGGGGACGGGCGGAAAGCTGGCGGTGCGGATGGCTCCCTCCGAGAAGTTCAGGAGCTTCAGCTTCAACGACCCGACCACGACACCGCCGGATGGAAGTCCTCCTGTCTCCGCGAAGAACTGCGGCGATCACGACTGGACCGTCTCCTGGGTGGACTCGGAGGGCCGCGTGTTTCTCGGGGCGAAGGGCGGGTGGTTTGCCCTGCACAACGGCGTCCCAAACCTCGACTGCTTGCCAGGCATTACGCCACCGAGGTCAGGTTCCGGCAGTCCTTTCGACATCACAGGAATTGTGGGGTTCGAGGCGGAGAGCGAGAGGTTCATCTACTTCACGGACGCAGGTGGCAGGCTCATTCGCTGGAAGGTCGGTACAGCCCCCGTTGTGTTGGATGACCTCGGCGCGACGGAGGGCTTGAGCTTCCACGGCCTCCACGGGTTGAGCGAAGACTTCCTGCTGGCGGGCGGTGGGAGTTCACCAGTAGGCCCGGAGATTGTGCGTTTTGAGGCGTCCCCAGGGGCGACGCCACCTTCTCACGACCACTTCTCTCTGCTCTCCAATCCCGGAACCGGTTCCATCAGGGCCGTGTGGATGGGGAAGGAAAGGCTCGGGTGTGTGGTGGGAGACGGGGGCGGGGCGTGGCGTCAGGACAAAGCGGCCGTGCTGGTATGGTCTCGGGCGCCCGCCGTACCCGGAGGCCCCGTCAACTTCACCAGCGTGGTCATGCGCTATGACCAGTCCAACCCACAGAGTCTCGCGAATGAGCAGTGCTACATGGTGGACTCGAGCTCGAGCGGAAGACTGCGACGGTGGACACCGCATGGCTGGGCGAAGGAAGTGCCCCTGCCGTCCGCGGCGAATGTGCCGCTGAGAGACCTCGCGATGAACCCCACCGGAAGTGAGTTCTGGATCGTCGGAGACCAGGGCCGCGTCTTCCACTACCCGGAGCCGTGATTCTCCGGCCCCGCTGACCCACGGGGCCCGGGATTCTCCCGGGCCTCCTCCATCTCCCGCAGCGCCACCCACCGCGCGAGCAGCGGCCCACCGTGCTTGCCGCGCCCAATCCGTTGCGCCGGATAAATCCCCCGGTGCCCCGTCAGCAGATACGCCACCGTCGCCACAATCATCACGTGCGGGAGCACCCCCGCGCCCACCAGCTCCACCGCCATGATGGACAGCGCGAGCGGCGTATTCGCCGCCGCCGCGAACATCGCCGCCATCCCCACCGCGGCCCCCAGGTCCACCGGCAGCCCGAGCCCCCTCGCCAGCACGTTCCCCAGGCTCGCGCCCATGAAGAACAGCGGCGTCACCTCACCCCCGAGGAACCCCGCTCCCAACGTCACCACCGTGAACACCAGCTTCCACGCGAACGCCGACACCGGCAGCGCCGGGTCCTGGAACGCTCGCAATATCCCCGGCACCCCCAACCCCAGATACGCGTCCGTCCCCACCCACAGCCACAACAGCACCACCGCCGTGCCACCCATCGCCATCCGCAACGGCAACCCCGGCACCCGCCGCTCCAACACCGCCTTCAGCCGGTGCATCCCCTCCACGAACAGCACCGCCACCGCCGCCACCCCCACCGCGAACACCAACCACTTCCCCACCACCGGCACCGTCAACGGCAACGCCCCCGGCACCGGATACACCGTGTGGTGAATCCCCAACCCCCGCGTCACCAAATCCCCCACCACCGACGCCACCAGCGCCGGCAAGAGCGCCTCGTACCCCAGCCGCCCCACCACCACGACCTCCAACCCGAACACCACCCCCGCCACCGGCGTCCCGAACACCGAGCCGAACCCTCCCGCGATTCCCGCCGCCAACAGCTCCCGCCTCAAGTCCGGCCCCACCCGGAACCGGTGCGCAATCCAGTCCGCCAGGCTCCCACCCATCTGCACCGCCGTCCCCTCCCGCCCCGCACTGCCGCCAAACAGGTGCGTCAGCACCGTCCCCACCAACACCATCGGCGCCATCCGCAACGGCACCTGCGCATCCCCCGTGTGCACCGTGTCGAGCACCAGGTTGTTGCCCCCCTTCACCGGCCCCCCCCACCGCGCGTACACCGCCCCCAACACCCACCCCGCCAAGGGCAGCGCGTACACGAACGTCGGATGGCTCCCCCTCAGCCGCGTCGCCTCCTCCAGCAGCCACAAGAACCCCGCGGACGCCACGCCACACACCCCCCCCACCACCGCCCCCAACACCAGCCACTGCGCCAACACCCGCGCACTCCCCGCCCACCGCACTCAGGCCTCCCTTCCGGACTTTTGAAACATCATGAAACATCGCGTCACTCGTCGCGATGCGTCAAAAACAAGACACCTCAAGGTCGCGTCATACAGGGTTTCAAGCCTTCCTCGAATTCTGACTGTCCGCGTTATTCTAGTTTGCGGGTGATTCGCGAATCGACGCCATGTAGCGTTCCGGCTCCCCCTACATCCCTCCAGTGGGAAGAAAAGAGAGCGGGCATGTCCTTCCGGCGCAATGGGCTGTCCTTGGCCGCTGTGGTCGCGGCTGGCGCGGTGAGCGGTAGCGCGATGGCGAGCACCATCAACCAGAACACGTCGTGGACCATCGACCGGTCCACGTCCACGACGAAGTACCGCGTGGTGGCGTACGGCGACTCCATCTATGCGGGCTACAACGGTGGAATCGGCAGTGTCGCCCGCCGCGCGGCCCCCGTGGTGCAGGGCGAGTACCTGGCGCAGGTCTGGAACACGGACATGGAGGTCATCCGCCGCACGAAGTCCGGCGCGCGCGCGGACGACATCTACAACAACAAGATTGTCTCCGAGCGCTCGTACATGCAGGCGGCCAACACGCGCGTCGTGATGTTCGAGATGTGCGGCAATGACTATCTCCAGGCCCGCAGCGCGTTCTCCGACCAGACGGGGACGTGTAACTACAGCGGCCTGGAGGCGGCGCTGGCGGCCTGTACGACGTACACGGAGAGGGCCATGCAGGCCATCAACCAGTACGCCACGTCCGCCAAGGTCAAGATTGTCTCCAACATCTACTACCCGGGCTTCGACGCGGACAACGTGCAGACGGGCTGCAAGGACGCCGGGACGGGCGCCTCCATCAACAAGCAGGTGAAGTTCCTCCCCCTGCTGGCGCGCAGCAACTGGCGCACGTGCAGCCTGGCGGAGAAGTACGGCTTCAAGTGCGCGGACTCGTTCGCGGAGATGATGGCCGCCGACTACGACTCCAACGGCGACGGCAGGGTGGACTCCGAGGCCCTGCGCTACGTCTCCGGTGAGACCGAGGACGCGTACGTGGCCCGCATCACCGGCGCGCTGCGCGGCACGCTGCGCGACGCGAACACGCACTTCGTCAACGCGAGCACCAGCTACGACTACATCCAGTCGGACAACACCCACCCGACGTACTTCGGCACCACCATCGGCGTGAACATCTTCTCGGGCTCGGGCTCCGGCACGGGCGCGCCCCAGTTCACCGATGGCCAGGTCGTCAACGGGAAGAACCCCGAGTGGAACAAGTCCGGCCACGAGCGCATGGGCTGGGAAGGCACGCGCTTCAACCCCTCCACGCCGTGATGTTCGCGCCCGCGACCCGCGGGTGAGCGGCACGTGAGTGGCACCCAAGGCCTCCGGTTCTCCTCGAGAGCCGGGGGCCTTGTCGTGTCCTCCGCGCGCTACGCGAGGAAGCGCCACGCGGTGAAGGCGAGGATGCCCGCGTAGAAGATGAGCCGGCCGAGCCACTCCACGCTCCGCCGCGCGCCGCGCGTCCACGACGGCACCACCCACGCCGCGGTCAACGACACCAGCTCCGCCACCCCGCGCCAGAGGCACGCGATGAGCAACAGGCTCAGCGCCACCGGCGCGTAGTAGCGGCCGAACGTGCCCAGGTACGCCGCGAGGCCACGCTGGTGGTACTCGCCGAACGCGCCGCCGAAGGCGATGTACTGGTGGGCGCGGAAGAAGATGGCCGCGGGCACCGCCGGGAACACCACGAGCTTGAGGAGCAGGTGGTACCAGCGCTTGCGCCACAGCGCCTTGCGCGCCTGGCCATAGCGCAGCACCGGATGCGAGGCCGCGTCGCCCAGGGTGGCGCCGTGACGGCGCAGCACCTCGAGCAGGGGCAGCGCGTCCTCGGCCTCCAGGGCGTACTCGAGCGCGCGCCCCGATGTCAGGCGCAGCACCACGCCCGGCCCGGGGAGAGGAAGCCGCCACGGTTGCACCGATGCCACCGTGTGGAAGGGAATCTCCAGCATCGAGCGCGTGCGCAGGGTGAGCGTCACGTCCGTGTCGCCCACCTCGAGCGTGGCTCGGGCGAGGAAGCGCAGCACCGACACGAGCAGCAGGGGGACACCCACGCCCGCGAGGAGCCCGAGCACGAGCGGCTCCGGGGTGAGCGTCTGCTCTCCCGCGAGGATGTCCTTCAGCAGCCAGCCGATGAAGAAGACGAGGCTGCCCAGGGCCACGGCCTGCGCGAGCATCGCCACACCGCGTCGCGCGGGCGTCCAGGCGTGGAGCCTGAAGCGCGCGTCGTCCGCGACGGCGGGAGGGAGGGGCTCGCTGAGAGGGCGATGGTAGACGGAGAGCGTGCTCATGGCTGCGATTGCCTCGGCGAGAGGGTGTCCGTAGCATACGCAGCGCGGAGGTCTCCCGGCGAGCATGCGGCCGCAGCACTCATCCCCTGAACGGCGCGTCGACCCCGACGGCGTCACCCACGTTGCCGCGCCGCGTCCTTCCTCTGGAGGAGGAGTCGGCCGCTGGCTGGTGGGCGGTGCGCTTGTCTTCACGGCCCTCTGTGTCGTGTTGAGTGTGTGGTGGAGCAGTAGAGAAGTGGTGGTGGAGGAATCGCCCTTCGTCGCGTCGCCGCCGCCCCCCGCGCCCGTGATGGCTCAGGCACCCACCGCGCCGCCGCGAGTCCCCGTGCAGGCCGTGGTCCCGTCCCCGCCCATCGCGGAGGGCGTGCCTCCTTCCCCTCCGGAGCCAGACATGCCGCCGCCGGCCGAGCGCACGGGACTTCAGCTCTACCAACGCGGCACGAAGCCTCTCAAGGTCGGCCTCGTCGTGCCGGAGGGCTTCGAGCTGCCTCCTGGCTACGTGCGCCACTACCAGTCCACGGACGAGGGTGAGCGCGTCGAGGCCATCCTCATGTTCCATCCAGACCACAAGCCGGTGGATGCGAATGGTCAGCCCATCCCCATCCCCGAGAACCGCGTGGTGCCGGAGGAGCTGGCGCCTCCGGGCATGCCGCTGCGCATGCTCGAGCTGCCCAAGGGCGACGAGTCCAAGGACACTCCTTGAGGGGCAGGCTGGTGGAGGTCTCGCCTTCGGGCGCGGGCTCGGCGCGCTTCGTGGGTTGGGTGTGTGCGCTGGGGGCCACCACCGTGGCGCTGTGGGCCTTCTCGCTGCTCCAGGCGCCGTGGACGTGGTTGGGCTGGGTGGCGTTGGTGCCCTGGCTCGCGTCGGTGGACCACGCGCGGACGTCGCGTGAGGCGCTGGTGCTCGGGGGCGTGCTCAGCGCCACGTTCACCGCGGTCGTCTTCTCGTGGTTCCCCAGGGCCCTGCACTCCTATTCGGGGGCGCCCGTCTGGCTGTGCTGGACGCTGCTGTTGCTCACCGCGCCCGTGTTCCAGCTCCAGTTCCCCGTCACGGCGCTCGCGCGACATCTGGCTCGGCGCGCGGTGGGGACGCGGGCCGCGTGGCTTCCTCCCGTGGCGGGTGTTCTGATGTTCGTGGGCGTGGAGTGGCTTGCGCCCAAGCCCTTCGCGGACACGCTGGGACAGGGGCTCGTGTACTCGGAGCGGCTGCGCCAGGGCGCGGACCTCGCGGGGGCTCCGGGGCTCACGCTCGCGCTGCTGCTCGTCAATGAGTGTCTGCTCGCGGCGATGGTGGCGTTCCGCACGCGTGGGAGCGCGCTCGCGCTGCGCCGGTTGGTGGCCGCGGGGGGCATCGTGTTGGCGTTGATGGGCTACGGCGCCGTGCGGCTTCACGAGGTGCGCGCGGCGACGCAGGCGGAGCCATTGCTGGTCGTGGGCGCGGTGCAGGCCAACATCACGAGCTACGAGAAGCTCAAGGCGGAGCGGGGTACTTACGAAGTGGTGCGGATGGTGCTCGACACGCACTACGCCCTGTCGGATGGGCTGCTGCGCGAGGCTCCGCTGGATGTGCTCGTCTGGCCCGAGACGGTGTATCCGACGCCCTTCGGTGTGCCGAAGAGCGAGGCGGGCGCGGAGCTCGACACGGAGATCTCGGGCTATGTCTCCGCGCGCGCCGTGCCGCTCATCTTCGGCTCCTACGACGTGGAGGACGGGCGCGAGTTCAACGCCGCCATGTTCCTGTCGCCCTCGGCGGGGAAGGGCGGGGCGCCCGAGCGCGCGGTGTATCGCAAGTCCAAGCTCTTCCCGCTGACGGAGTGGGTGCCGGAGGCCATCGACTCGGAGCACCTTCGCGCGTGGCTTCCCTGGACGGGGCGATGGACTCCGGGGCCCGGGCCTCGGACGGTGGTGCTGCGGCGGGGCGATGGGCGGCTGCTCCGTGTCGCTCCGCTCATCTGCTACGACTCCATCTTCCCCTCGTACGTCGCGGAGGAGGTCCGGCAGGACGCGGACCTGCTGCTCACGCTGTCGAATGACTCGTGGTTCTCCGGCTCGCGAGGGCCCGGGCTGCACCTCACCCACGCCATCTTCCGCAGCATCGAGACGCGTCGGCCTCAGGTGCGCGTGACGAACTCGGGTGTCTCCGCGCTCATCGACGCGTCCGGGGCGGTGCTCACCGACATCGGGGATGACCAGCGGGGAGCTCGGGTCATGCGGGTGCCGGCGGCGACGGTGCGTCCCTCGCTGGCCTTGGAGTGGGGCAACTGGCTGGGGCCGGTGGCGCTGCTGCTGGCGGTCCTCTTGTTGGGCGGCGCGGCGCTGGGCGGCCGAGGCACCAGGCTCTAGCCCCAATGCCGTTCACTTTAGGAACGGACATGACGTAGCGGCCTGCGGGAGCGTACTCGACGGACTGGGCGGGGACGCTTCCGTGGGTAGCTGCTCATCTTGATTTTCACCGCACGCGGATAGCGTCTATGGCTTCGCCGCAGCGGGAGGATGAAGCGTTTTACCTCTTCTCGCAGGCGTCGCAGATGTTTGGGAATCGCTCCGGGGCTCGCGCCGGCCAGCCACATCCACTCGTCGCGGATGAGACGCAGGGCCATGACGAAGCTGATTCGGGTGGGAGGCACACTGGCCTCTTCGGCAATGCGCTCCATCTCCAGCCGCACCAGATTGTAGGCCAATCCCACGCCCCAGAGTTCCTGGGCGACCCCACCGGGCTTCTGGCTGCGGATGGCCTCTTGCCTCTCCAGCATCTCCGTCTTCACCTCGTCATAGCCGAGTTCCAGCTCCCACCTCTCGTGGTAGAGGGCCACCACTTCGCTGGCGGGGAAGGCTTCGGCGTCCAGCAACGAGGTCAGCAACCACTGGGGCTGAAAGCCTTTGCGCTGGTAACGGATGGCACGTGCCACGAAGCGCATGGGCAAGGAGTCGTCCTTCTGACGGGTGCGGTAGCTCACCTCCATTTCCACCACTTCCTCTCCTTTTCCTAAACGCTTTACCGTGCGCCAGGCGGTGTTCTTCTTCGCGCGCAGCAGCCAGTGGCGGTTCTTCCCGTCCCTCGCCAACGGCACGAGGATGTCGGCGTTGAGAAAGTGGCGGTCCAGCACGCACAGCGAACCGTCCGGTACCTGGGGCCACACCTTCAGGGCGTACTCGCGCTCATCCGTCCCGTAGGGCCCGAAGTGCGCCGCCGCCAGCAGGTGGCTGCGCAGGGCCATCAGCGTGACCAGTCGAACCATGGGGTAGCCGCTGAGGCCTCCTCCCCGGCCGACCACCTGTCCTCCAAAGTGCTTTCGGTTTTCCTTCGAGTCCGGCACCCGGGCTGTCGTGCCGTCTACTCCATACAGGGCCAGCCCCCTCCATGCATGCCGACGCGCGCTGGCGTGGGCCCACGCGTCCGCGCTCTTCTCGAAGAGCCACTTCAGCGGCTCCTCTCCTACTCGAGAGCGGGCCTGCGCCACCGCGCTCCTCGCAATCGGCTTCGGCCTGGCACCAGGCAATGCCAGGTCCAGCCGCTCCACCAGCTCGGCGATGGGGCGGTGCCGGTACAGCGCCATGCCCAGCACCAGCCAGATGACCTGCTCCGCGGGTAGCCGACGTTTCCGGACGGTGGCTGTCCCCGTCGCCTCCAGCGCCGCCTCCACCCACTCCGGGGCGAGACTCGCGCACAGCCGGTCGAACGCCCCCTCATCCGCAGAGGGCAAGTACCCGAATGGACCTCTTCCCACGCGACCGCCTCCTTGCTCGCGGTCGCGCCAGTATGAGCCTTCTCATCCTTATCTGATCGGCATTGGCTCTAGCCCGAGGTTCTCGAATGGCGCCTGTCAGCGGCGCACGGCCCTCCCGGTTCGCGTGCGTTGCGGCGGGGGCGGACGCGGCGTATACCCGAGCCATCGTGTCTGGACTGTCGCGTCTCCTCACGCTCGCGCTGCTGCTCGGCTGGCAGGTCGTCGCCAGCGGTGTGGCCGGGCTGGGGCACTACTGCGAGCGACAGGTCCAGCGACGCTCGTCCAGGTGCGAGTGCCCCCACACGGAGGCACACGCGGCGGACGACGCCCGGAGCCAGCCGGCGTTCCAGTCGGACTGCTGTGACGAGCCCCACTGGGATTTGCCCGCGCCCACCGAGGCGAGCCTCTCCAGCTACAGCCCCTTCCTCGCCGCGCCCCCGGCCCTGCCTCCGGCCGCCTGGCGCCACGCCCAGGCTCCCGAGTACGGCCCACAGTGGTCGCTCGCGCTCTGGGATGTGCCCCACGCGCAGGGGCCGCCTGTCTTCCTCCGCATCCGCACGCTGCTCATCTGAGCGCTCTGGCGCGCGGGCCGAGCCATGTCGTCTCCTCGGGACAGGTGTCTCGAGGTGGCGTCAGGCCGTGTCCCCGTGCGCGAGGCGACGCGCCTGCCCTCGGTGTGCTCCGCGCACCGTGGCCGTGAGTCCGTCGCCTTCAGGACGCCTTGAGGGGCCGGGTGCGCGCGTCATCGCTCCGGCCAGTCGCTGACTCCTGTCTGGAGCCTGACAACGTGTGGACTACTTCCTGGTGCGTGCGAGCCCTCGTGGCTGGCGCACGTCGTATCGCCCTTCCGCTGCTGTTCATCACCGCCGCCACCTCCTGCTCGAAGCAGGGGGCGGCCGAGTCTCCCCGCGCCGCGCAGACCGCGCTGCGTGAGTTCACGGGCGCCTATCCGTTGGAGGCTCGCCCCAACGGGAAGGTCCGCTCGTTCGACATCGTCGCCGAGCCCACCGAGGTCGAGCTCGTGGACGGCCGCCGCCTGCGCGTCTGGGCCTACAACGGCCAGGTGCCGGGTCCGCAGCTGCGCATCCGCCTGGGCGAGACGCTGCGGGTCCGCTTCTCCAACAAGCTGCCGCAGGAGACCACCATCCACTGGCACGGCGTGCGTCTGCCCAACGCCATGGATGGCGTGCCGAATGCCACGCAGCCTCCCGTGAAGCCCGGGGGAACGTTCGTCTACGAGTTCACTCCGAAGGACGCGGGCACGTACTGGTTCCATCCGCACGTGCGCGGCAGCGAGCAGGTGGAGCGCGGGCTGTACGGCGTGCTCATCGTCGAGGACGCCAACCCTCCGCCCTACAGCCGCGACGTGATGTGGGTGGTGGACGACTGGCTGCTGGACTCGACGGGGCAGGTGGACCCGCGCTTCAACACCCGACATGACCTGTCTCACGATGGACGGTGGGGCAACGTCATCACGGTGAACGGGCGCTCGCGCGAGGTGCTGAGCGTGCGTCCGGGGGAGCGCATCCGGCTGCGCATGCTCAACTCGTCGAACGGGCGCGTGGTGATGCCGGACTTCTCCGGGCTGGCCGCGAAGCTCATCGCCGTGGATGGGATGTATCTGCGCGAGCCCATCGACCCGGCGGGCATCGAGCTGGCCCCCGGCAACCGCATCGACCTGGACATCACCTTCAACCAGAGCCTGGCCGAGCCCTTCACCGTCGTGGACCGGTTCTCCTCACGGCGTCCCAACCCGCTCGCGAACATCGTCATCGAGGGCGAGCCCGTGGAGCCTCCCACCTTCGCGTCTCCCGCTCGCGCACACGTCCCCGCGTGGAAGACGGGCCTGGAGGTGCCCGAGCACCACACTTTCCGGCTGAATGCACGCGGGGGAGGGCCGCTCGGCATCGAGTGGACCATCGACGGCAAGGCGTTCGTCGACCACGCGCAGCACCACCACGAAGAGCCGATTCTCACGCTGAACCAGGGCCAGTTCTATCGCCTGCGCTACGTCAACGAGTCGGCCCGACTGCATCCCATCCACCACCACGGGATGTTCTTCCGGCTGCTCGCGCGCAACGGCGTGCCCGTGGATGAGCCGTTCTTCCGAGACACCGTGCTCATCCGCGGACGCGAGACGGTGGACCTCGCGATGGTCCCCACCGACGTGGGCTCGTGGATGGTGCACTGCCACATCCTCGAGCACGCCGAGGCCGGGATGATGGCGCTGATTGACGTGCGCGCTCGCTGACCCGCTCCGCCCGCCGGGGCCGAGCCGCCCGGTGGGCACGCCTCACGCATCCCCCCGGATTCACAAACGCATCCCTGAACCCTTTGCTTCGCCAGGTGACACCATGGACATGATTTGGGAGTTGATGATTGGAACCGTGCTGTTGACGCTGCTCATCGTCGTCGTGACGCCCGCGATGTGGAGCTCGCGACTCAGCTTGCGCGAGAAGCCCACCCCGCCGAATGGCAAGGGCACCCCCAAGCCCGGCGCGTGAGGTGACGCCGAGGGCGGCCCCGCGTGGAGAGGTGACGCGGTGGCCGCTCGGGGAGGCTAGAGCCTGCCGGCCTTGAGCTCGCTGACGACGTGGGCGCTGGCTCGCACGGCGAGCGCCATCATGGTCAGCGTGGGGTTCTGCGGGCCCTGCGAGGGGAAGCTGGCGCCGTCCATGACGTAGAGGTTGGACACGTCCCAGCTCTGGTTCCACGGGTTGAGCACGGACGTCTTCGGGTCCGAGCCCATGCGCGCGGTGCCCACCTCGTGGATGGCCATGCCCGGGGTGGAGAGGGCGTCGTTCACCTTCTCCACCGTGAAGCCCGCCTCCTTCATCATCTCCTGGCACGTGGCCACGGCGTCCGCGGACATCTTCAGCTCGTTGTCCGAGTGACGGCAGTCGATGTGCGCCGCCGGAATCCCCCAGCGGTCCTTCACCGTGGTGCTCAACGTCACGCGGTTGCCCGGGCGCGGCACCATCTCCCCGAAGGGCACGAAGTGACACGTGTCCGCGAAGGTGAAGACCTGCACGCCGTAGCCTCGCGCGAAGCCGTCCTCCTGGGAGGTGACGTTGCGGAACTGGGGGATGTACGCCCAGCTCTGCTCGGCGCGCTGCTGCTCGGGCGGCAGGTTCATCCGCGCCTCGATGCCGAGCAGGTACGTGTGGTCCATCAGGTTGCGGCCCAGCTGCCCCGACGAGTTGCCGAGGCCCTCGGGGAACGCCGCGCTCCTCGAGTGCAGGAGCAGGCGCGTCGTCTCGATGGTCCCCGCGGCGAGCACCACCACGCGGGCGCGGGCCTCCAGCGTCTTGCCCGTGCGCGTGTCGACGTAGGTGACGCCCGAGGCGCGGCCCGTCTTCGCGTCGTACAGCACCTGGTCCACCACCGCGTGCGTGCGCAGGGTGAGGCGGCCCGTCTTCAGCGCCGCGGGGAGGGTGACGGGCGCGGAGGCGGTGCGGCGGACCACCACGCGGCGCTCCGGCCAGCGGCGCTCGACGCGCTCCTTCAGCCGTTGCTCGGCGGGGTTCATCGGGATGTGCGAGGCGAAGACGGAGTCGGGCAGGGTGTCGAGCCCGTCCGCGTTGCCGTGGATGCCCATCCACCGCTCCACCGTCTCGTAGTGAGGCCGGAGGTCCTCGAGGGTGAGGGGCCAGTCCGGCCCTTGTCCGTCGCGGCTGCCCGCCTTGAAGTTGAAATCAGACAGCCGATAGAACTGGCGGCCGTGCGCCTTCACGGACGTGCGCCCACCGACCTGCCGCGCGCGAATCCACGAGAAGGGCGCGTCCTTCGGCGTGGTGTAGGGATTGTCGACATCGTCCACGAAGGCGTGGGGATGGAAGGGCCACGCGAAGGTGGTGGATTGCACCGACTGGCGCTGCTTGCGAGAGTCATCCGACTCCGCGCGATAGCCCAGCAGCTTCTGCCGGATGCGGTGCCACAGCCAGAGCAGCCGGTCCGAGCGCTCACTCCGGCCCGCCTCCAGCACGAGGACGTTCAGCCCTGCTTCCGTGAGCTGCTTGGCCGCCCACCCACCACATGCTCCGGAGCCCACCACCACCGCATCGAAAATCGTCTTGGACGTGCTCACAGCATCCCTGCAAATGCAAAGGTGGTGCGCGGCGTGTCTCACCGCGAGTTCAAGTGTCCTCAGTGTAAACTGTGCCGCGCGAGATTGACCATGGACGCTCCCCCATGTCGCGTGTGACTCGCGTGGGGCAGAAGCAGCCGGGCGTGAATGACCCGGGGAAGGTGGCTCTGTTTCATGAAGTGGAAGCGAGTCTTCGTCGCCGTGCTGGGGTTGGGCGTACTCGTCTCAGGGGGCTTGTTCGCCCGGGCGTATCGCCACTCGGAGGCGTACTTCCACTACCCGAGGACACCTCCGACGAAGCCCGCGGACTTCGCGCGGGCGCAGGATGTGCGGCTGTTCACCTCGGATGGGCTGGAGTTGCGCGGCTGGTATGTGCCGTCGCGCAATCGCGCAGCCGTGGTGATGGCGCATGGCCTTTCACAGACACGCGCGGACCTGCTGCCGGAGGCACGCATCCTCGCGGACGCGGGCTACGGCGTGCTGCTCTTCGACCTGCGCGCGCATGGTGAGAGCCAGGGCGAGTTCTCCACCTGGGGAGACCGCGAGCGGCGGGATGTGGAGGCCGCGCTGGAGTTCGTGCGGGCTCGCGAGGACGTGGACCCGAAGCGGGTGGCGGCGCTGGGCTTCTCCATCGGCTCGGCCGCGGTGGCGGAGGTCGCGGCGAAGGACCCCGAGGTTCGCGCGGTGGTGCTGCTGTCGCCGTTCAACACGCTGTGGCTGGCGGCGGCGTATGACTTCCGGCGCTTCGGCTTCCTTACGCAGACGGCCGCGCTGGTGCCGTTCTGGCGGCGGGACATCGCACTCGAGGAGGTGCGCACCATCGACGCGGTGGACCACATCCGGCCCCGGCCCTTGTTCATCGTCATGGGCTCGGAGGAGTCCGGACAGCCGCTGGCGGACGAGCTTTTCGCGCACGTGCGCGAGTACGCGCAGACGTGGCGCATCCAGGGGGCGAGCCATGGCGGCTTCAGCACCGTGGAGCCCACGGAGTATCCGCGCAGGCTCCAGGCCTTCTTCGACGCCGCGCTGCGGGAGGAGACCGCCACGCCCTGAGGCGTGGCCGCGGGTCAGGCGACCTTCGGGGCGTCCGGCGTCTCACGGGCCTCGAGCCGCGCCAGGCTCTCGAGGAACGCGCGGCCCTTGGCGGCGTCCGTCATGTAGACGAAGGCGGCCATGCCCTTGAGCTGCTCGAGCGACTCGCCCTCGCGGCCGGGCTTGCCCTGCTCGCGGTTGTGGATGGCGGCGCGCAGGCGGCGCACCACGTCTCGGGGGACTCGCGCGGCGGGCACGCCGTTGCGGGCCTGGTTCACCACCAGCCCCGTCACCTGCTGACGCGTGCCCTTGCGGCTCACGCGCGTCTTCTCGGGGTGCAGGCGGAAGCCCTCCGCCTCCACCACGTCCTTCACGCGGGCCAGCAGCACCGCCACCGGGGCGCCCTGGGCGCGGCGGGCCTTGGGCTGCTTCGCCTTCGTCCACGAGAAGGTGAGGTCGTCCGCGTAGCGCGTGTACGTGAAGCCCAGGCGCTTCGACAGCGCGGACAGGCGCTTGTCCAGCTTCAGGCACAGCGCGTTGGTGATGCCTGGAGACGTGGGCGCGCCTTGCGGCAGCGCGCGCGGGCCCTTGGCCACGTGCAGCGTCTTGCCTCGGAACTGCACCGTCTCGCGCGGGGCCTCGGTGGACATCAGCGCCAGCAGCGTGGCCGTGTTCTCCGGCAGGCCGCCCTTGCGCAGCAGGCCCTTCACCCGGCGCCACGTGACGGAGGGGAAGAAGTCCTTCACGTCCACCTTCACCACCACGTCCGCGCCCTGGTGGGCCAGCGCGTTGGTGAGGATGGAGCGCCCCGCGACGAAGCCATGCGCCGCGCCGTGCACGGGCAGCCGCTCCACCACGTTGGCCAGCACCCAGCGCTGGGCTTCCTTCAGCTCCGGCTTGGGGGACGTAATCGTGCGCGTGCCGCCGTCGCGCTTGGGGATGCCCCAGCTGATGTAGTGGGAGCCCGTGTCCACCTCGCGGTGGAAGGCGAAGCCGCGCAGCTTGGAGATGCTCAGCCCCAGCGCCTTCGCGAGCGCTTCGGCCGAGCCCAGCTCCGGCATGCCGTTGGCGCGGGCGCGCTCCTCGCGGTGCGGGATGTCGAACTTGTCGGAGCCGCCATCCTTCTCTTCCCAGTGGATGGTGGGGCCCAGGTGGCCCACGTGCGTGGCCTTCCACGCTTCATGCGTCTGGCGGAGGAGGGCGCGGCGCTCGGCGGCCTCGGCCTTCTTCTTCTCCTTCCAGGCCGTCTTCTCCTTCTCCGTGACGCCGGACTCGAGGTCGCCGACGGCGAGGCCGCGCGAGACGAGCTGCGCCTGCACCCAGGCGTCGGCGCCGCCCGCTTCGACGATGGCCTTCCAGCGGGTGACGAGCGCTTCGTAGGCGACGCGCCGGGCCTCGCGCTGAACGAGCGCGGCGGCGGTGGGGGCCTGGGGCGCGGGCGTGGGAACGGGCTGCGGCGCAGCTGCGGGGACGAAGGACTCCAGCCTGGCGGTCATGTCAGCACCTTCGAGGGGGAGGGCGGCGGCGTCGGATGAGGCGGCTGTCTGTCGCGAGCAGTCGAGGGAGGCCGGGAAAGCACCACCATCTCACCTGGGGCACGGTAGCCTCACCGGCTCTCCCCTCCTAGCCACTGCGGCCGGGGCGGGCGAACGGCGGTCGCGTCGTTGACTCCGCTGCCCGCCCCGGCCGCAGTGGCTAGGAGGGAGAGAGCCAAGAACAGGCTACCTTGCGGAGAGTGTCCTGCATTCCAACCGGAGCGGCGCAACGCCGCTCCCGCGCTCGAGGCGCTCAGGCTGATGCACTCCGGACCTCTCTCGGCTGCTCGCGCTTGAAGCGCGTCTCATCGTGTCTTCCGTCGCACCTGCCCTTCCGGCCGCACCGAGGCGGCCGAGCCGTTGTTGAGTGGTTTACACCAAGGACGACGCCGCGTCGATGTAGCCGTCGGCGGAAAGCTTCTCGAGCCGCGTGAAATACGCCGAACGCGCCTCCGCGTCGGAGTCGAACCAGAGCCGCTGGTGGCGTGCTTCGCCGGTGCGAAGGCCCCACTCGACGGCGACGACCTGACCGTCCAGCGAGACGCGATACACCATCTCCTGTCCGCTCTCCGCGTCGCGGCGCACGTAGGAGCGCGTCTCCGCGCGGATGAGCTTGCGGCCCTCGGGAGTGCGGCGCAGGGCCTCCTCCTCGGTGCGGCGGCGCGAGTAGACCAGGCGCAGCGCGAACTGGTGCTCGCAGGGGCCCTCGCGCATGCCGGAGCGGCGGAAGTGAGGACAGCCGCAGGTGGCTTCCTTCACGCGGCCTTCCAGGTCCAGCAGGAAGCTGGGGAAGAAGCTGCGCACCGCCTCGCGGTCCACCACCTCGCCGTGGATGCGGGTGCCTTCACCCACCACGTCGTGGACCTTGGTGAGCTTCACCGCGCCCGCGCCCGCGGAGCCGTCGCCCAGCAGGCGGTGGGCCCGGGCCTCGCGCTCGTTGCCGAAGCGGATGACGGACTCGTCCACCGGCGTGGCCATCAAATCGCGCGGGCGGTACTGGCCCTTGGACAGGTCGAAGAGGACGCGGCCGCGAAGACACTCGAGCTGGAGGGCGGCGCGCGCCTGCTCCTTCGTCGCGCCGTTGGCTCCGGCGACGAGCGTCTCGAAGGACAGCGGACCCTCGGCGCGCAGACGGTCTCGCAGCGACTGCGCCAGTCCGTCCGGGACGGCGCGGGGCATGAGGACGTCGAAGGCCGCGGCGGAGGACCAGCCGCTCTCCGTCCAGCCCGTGAGGCCGAGCGTCAGCGTGGCGGCGCCCATGTCGATGACCCAGAACACCGGCAGGCCCGGACCCATGAGCTGCAGGCGCACCGACTTCGCGTGGGGCAACAGCCGCGCGAGCGCCATCAGCCGCTGACGGCCGAAGGTGCGCACCACGGCGGGGGCGGTGCCCGTGTACTTGCCGCCGTGGCACTCCAGCACCAGCTCCCAGGGCTCCAGCACCAGGCGCGGCGCGGCGCCGGGGACCAGCTCGAAGCGCAGGGCGCGAGGGGCCTTCTTCGACTTGCGGGTGCGCAGCGCGAAGAGGAGGTTGTAGAGGTCGATGGGGGCCAGCTCACACGTGCTCGCCGGCAGCGTGGCGGCGGACTGCACCTGGAGAAAGCCGCGCAGCCAGGCGTGCGGCACCTCCAGCTTGCGAGGCTCTCGCGCCGTCTTCGCGGGCAGCGCGACGTGCGCCTCCAGCGACACGGGCAGGTACGTGCGCAGGCGGTCCATCCGGGCCGGCAGGTCCGCCGGGACGTCCAGGAAGGTGGAGCCGTGCGCGGCCTCGCGGCCGTCGAAGAGGCCGTTGTCGAAGGACAGGCGCGCGTAGGCGCTCTCGTCGCGGGAGAAGACCTCCAGCGAGACGCTGTCCGGGTCCACGGTGAGCACCGGGTCCAGCAGCGCGTCCTGCTTCTCCTCGCCGTCGAGCGCGTTGTCGAGGAAGGCCTTCTGCGCCTCCCAGATTTGCGCCGTGGCCCGCTTCCCCTGCTTCATGAGGTAGGCGAGGTACGCGGTGCGGTCCTTGCCCCGGTAGCGCAAGTCGCTGGAGAGGATGCCGAACGCGGCGGTGAGCGTGTCGCGGAAGAGCGCGGAGTCCTTCACGCGCCCGCGCACGCCCACGGTGCCGCGAGAGCCCTCCAGGGCCAGCAGCACACGCGAGGCGTCCGCGGTCGACTCCACGTCGCTCGTGGTGGCGTAGCGAAGCTCGACGGGGTGACGGGGGGCGGTCGTCACGACTGGGTACCTTCCTTCTCGGTCTGGCTCTGGCTCAGTTTGCGCGTGCGGTCCGCGGCGCGGCGCGCGCGTTTGTGGGCGCGCCAGGCGGCCTTGCGCAGCTCCACGGAGTTCGACTTGTCGAAGGCGGACGCGTGCAGCAGCTTCGCCGCCTCGTCTCCGCCGAGCCGGCCCATGCCGGCCCATGCTTCCTGCTTCACCTCGGGCTT
Organism: Myxococcus stipitatus; assembly: GCF_038561935.1. The sequence goes on from NZ_CP102770.1 coordinate 166,142, forward strand.
CGCGTGGGCGGACAGCACCTTCAGCGGCGCCAGGTTCCGGGTCCCCAGCAGCGCGGGCTCCGCGAGGCGGCGGCCCTCCGAGGTGGCGAGCGCGTCGGTGGACACCTTCGCGCCCATGGGGCCCATGGCCACCGGGTCGAAGGGCTTCACCTCCAGCGCCCAGGCGCCCGCGCGGTCGGGGACCAGGTGCGCCAGCGCGTCCGCGACGGCCGAGCGCACCTGCGAGTCCGGGTCCGTCAGCGCGGCCTTGAGCACCTCGGCGGTCGCCGTGCGCTCCCTGTCATTCGACATCACGGGGGCCGTGTCCTGGCCCACCAGCTTGAGCGTGCCGCCCGCGGTGCCCAGGCGCTCCAGCGCGTTCGCGGCCTCGCGGCGCACGGACGCGGGGGCCTTGGCCTCGCCGCCCTGGAGAATCGCTCGCGCGGAGTCCGCGATGCCCGCGGCGCCCAGGCGCGAGCCGGCCCACAGCAGCCGCTCCCACGCGGAGGTCAGCTCGTGGCGCTTGGGGCCCGGGAGCGAGGACGCCCACTCGGTCGCCGTGCGGCGCTCGGCCGCGACCAGCGCGCGGGCCACGCCGGGGAGGTCCACCTGGCCGGGCTGACGCGCCTCACCGGTCCACGTGCCCAAGAGGAGGGCCGCCTCCTCGCGGGCCGCCACCTTGTCGTGGCCCAGCAGCGCCACCGTCTCCGGCACGGGCAGGACGCCGCGCCGGGCCAGTCCGCGCCGCAGTCGCAGCCGGAGGTCCTGGCTGGTCAACGTGGCCAGCCGGGGCACCAGCAGCGCGGGGTCGCCTTCCTTCGCGAGGTAGTCCGCGGCGGGGTCGGAGATGTCCTCGTACTTGCTGGCCACAGCGAGGAACTCGACGCGGGTGCGCTCCTTGGGGAAGAGCACGTCCAGCGCCTTGCGCGCCTCCGCGCGCAGGTCGTCGTCGTCGGAATCCAGCGTGGTGGCCAGGGCCGCCTCGGACTCCGGGTCCTTGAGCTTCGCCAGCTCCTTCACCACGGTGAGGGCCACGTCGCTGTCCGTGCCCGGGTCCAGCAGCAGCGCCTCCAGCTTCACCCGGGCGCGCTCGCCGCCGATGGCGCGCAGGCCCTTCACGCCGGCTTCCTGGAGCTCCGTGGAGGAGCCCTCCACCGCGGCGGCCTCCACCTTCTCCTCGATGCGGCGGCGCTCGTCGCTGTCCGGCATGCGGCCCGCGAGCCGGCCCAGGCCCTCCATCGCCGCCCAGACCATGGACGGCTCCGTGGGGGCCTCGGGCGTGCCGCCAGCGGCGACCGCCTCCAGCTCGCTCAGCGCGCGCACGTCACCCAGCGAGCCCAGGGCCAGGAGGGCGCGCTCGCGCTGTCCATCCTCACCCGCGCGGGCGTACAGCAGCAGGGGCCGCAGCGCGCTGACGCCGCGCAGGTGCGCGACGGCTTCGGCGGCCGGCAGCATCAGCTCGCGGGCGCCACCGCGCAGCACGTCCTCCAGCGGCGCGACAGGCGCGCCGTGCTCGATGACGCGCTTCGAGTACAGCGCCACCGCCTCCGCGCGAACGGCTCCGTCCCGGTCCGAGAAGAGGCCCAGCAGAATCTCCGACTGGCCCACCTCCGCGCCGTGCTCCAGCGGGCGCAGGGCCTCCAGCCGCACCGCCGCGTCCGGGCTCTTCACCGCCGAGCGCAGGAAGCGGACCGCGAGCGCATGGTCGCGCTTCTTCTCGTCGGGGCCGGCGACGTAGATGGCGGCCGCCACGGTGGCGACTCGCACCGCGCTCGACTCGTCCTCGTGGCTGCGGCGCGCGAGTACCTCCAGCGCCTCCGGGCGGCGCGTCTGACCGAGCGCGGCCACCAGGCGCTGGCGCTCGTTGACGTCCGGGGCGGCGGCCAGGCGCGCGGCCAGGGCATTCACCGCGGCGGGCGTGGCCAGCCGGTGCAGCGCCTCCAGCGCGCGCCTGGCGACGGGGGCCGTCTCCGAGCGCAGGAAGATGGCCAGCACCTCCACCGCCCGGTCATCGCCGCGCATCGCCAGCAGCTCGGACGCGCGCAGGCGCAGGTCCTCGTGCTCGCTGGCCATGGCGCGACCGAGCGCCTCGGTGACGCGCGAGTCGTTGGCGCCCGCCAGCCGCTCAATCACACCCACTCTCAGGTCCGCGTGCTCGCTGCCGAGCGCGGCGAGCAGCGGCTCCAGGCTGCCGGAGGGGCTGAGCTTCTCGAGCAGCTCGAAGGCGTAGCGGCGCACGTCCGCCAGCGGCGAGTTGAGCGCGGCGGTGATGCGCGCCTTCGCGGCGTCACCACGCGCGGCCAGCTCATCCAGCGCGGCGCGGGCCACGTCCGGCGACAGCGAGGCCAGCGCGAGCGAGAGCGGCTCATCGCTGCCCGCGGGGAACAGCTCCTTGAGGCCCGCGAGGGCCGCCTTGCGCACGAGCTGGTGCGGGTCCTCCAGGGCGCGCAGCAGCGCGGCGACGGCGGCGGGGGTGCCCGCGTAGCCCTCCTGGGTGAGCTTCACCACGCGGTCCACGGCGTCGCGGCGGACGCGGTGGCTCTCGTCGTCCCCCGCGGCCACCTGCCGCAGGAGGCCCACGTACGCGCCGAAGGCCAGCCGACGCAGGTGCTGACGCTCCTCGTTGGCGGTGGGCTCGGGCGCGCTCGTGCCGGGCTTCACCGCGGAGAACAGCCGGCGCAGCCAGCTCTTGCCGGGCGTGGCCTGCACGGGAGACGTGGTGGGCGCCGTCTCCGGCTTCCACGGGGCCTCCAGCGTGCGCGGGCGGGCGACCTTCTGCGCCTCGCGGAAGTAGTCGAGCGGCTTGTTGCGCAGCAGCAGCACCTGCGCCGCCGCGTAGCGCTGCTCGGGCTGGCCGCTGGAGAGCGCCTCGGCGAGTCCGACGACGCGCCTGGCGCGGTCCTCCTCGGAGGGCCAGTCCTTCATGTCGCCGACCTTGTCCGGGCGCGGCGGCAGGAGCACGTCGACCAGGTGGGCGCGGTAGGCGTCCGGCTCCGTGCGCAGCTCCAGCGCGCGGGCCGCGGCGTAGCGCACCTCCGGCCGTCCGCTGGACAGCGCGCTGGCGAGCAGGTCCGGCGGCTCGCCCTGACGGGTGGCGCGCAAGTCGCGGGCGAGGACGATGGCGAACACCATCTCCTGCACCTCGCGCGCGCGGTCCTCCAGGCCGTGCAGCAGGCCACCATCCCCCTGCGAGCCCAGGGCCGCGAAGGAGAGGATGGCGCCCAGCCGGATGGGGAGGTGGTCGTGGCGCAGGTTGCCGGTGAGCACCGGCAGGGCGCGCACGTCACCCAGGCGCGACAGGCCATCCGCGCCCCACGAGCGCACCGCCACGTTGGCGTGGCCCAGCGCGTCCAGCAGGTAGCCCTCGTCGCCCCGACGGCTGGCGGTGGCGAGGCCGCGGGCGCCCTGCTCCTGCAGGTCCCCCTGGTCGCTGGTCAGGAGCGTGGTGGCGAACCACGAGAGCAGCCGCCGCGAGCCCAGCGACGCCAGGGCCCGCGCGCCGCGCACGCGCAGCGGGGCGAGGAAGGCGAGCGGGTAGGTGCGCTCCAGCTCCTTGTCCATCAGCCCGCGCATGGGCTCGATGATGTCCTCGGCGCCGCGCGGGGCGAGCAGCTCCGCGGCGCGCACGCGAACCAGCAGCGACGCCGCCGCGAGGCCCGCGAGCAGCGGCCCGTTCTCGGTGGTCACCAGCTTGTCCAGCGCCTCCAGCGCGGCGACGGCGACCTCCACCTCTTCGTCCTGCACGCGCTTGAGCAGCGGGGAGCGCAGTGGCTCCGCGGGCGCGTGGACGGAGCCCTTCGCGCCCAGCACGCGCACGGAGGTGAGCGTGGAGGCCAGGGCCGCCAGGTGCGGCTCCGGCTTCTCCTTGCCGACCAGCTTCACCCACGCCTCATACGCGGCGGTGGCGACGCCCGCGTCGCGGTCCTCCACGGACTTCTTCAGGCGCTCCTGCGCCCAGCCCTCGGTGCCGCGCTGGGAGAGGACCTCCACCGCGCGGTGACGCAGGTCCGGGAAGCGGCCGGAGAGCGCGCGGTCCAGCGCCTTCTCCGGGACCTTCTCGTTCCAAGCCCACAGCGTCCGGAAGGCCTCGCCCCGCACCTTGGCGGACTCGTCCTCCAGCGCGTCGCCGAGCAGCGCCTCCGCGCCCTGCGCCGCCGAGCCCAGCTTCACCAGCCGGTCCAGGCCGCGCACGCGCACGTCCTCGTGGCCGGAGCGCAGCGCCGCCTCGGCGGAGGACAGCGGGGCGTCCGTGCTCAGCGCCACCACGGCGTCGAGCGAGACGGCGCGCACGTCCGCGTTCTCGTCGTCCAGCATCCACACCAGGCGCTCGCGAGCACGCGCGTCCTGGAGGGCCTGGAGCGAGAGGGCGGCCTGACGGCGGATGACCGCCTCGGGCTCGCGGGACAGCTGCAGCAGCGCGCCCAGCGCCCGCGCGTCACCCAAGAGCGCGAGGCCGCGCGCACCGTGCACGGCGGTGTCCGGCGTGCGGCACGCCATGGCGGCGACCAGCGGCTCCAGGTCGTTCTCCGTCAGCGTGCCCCCGACGGTGCCCTGCGCGGGCATGGTGTCGCGAGCGGTCTGGATGTCCGCGTCCGTGAGCGACGGCGCCCCCTGCCGGGCGCGCATGGCCAGTCGGCGGGCCACGTCCTTGACGGAGCGCGCGAAGTCCTCGTCGCGGGTCTCCAGCGCGTGGGACAGGGCCCGGCGCTCCATCACGCGGATGGTGAAGGCCACGCGGCGCACGTCGGCCTCCACGTCATCCAGCGCGCGAGCGACCAGCGGCTGGAGGCGGGGGTGGCCCAGGAAGCCCGCGCCGGCGATGCGGATGAGCACCTCCACGCGCAGCGCGGAGAGGCCGCGCTCGAAGGCGGCGCGCAGGGGCTCGGTGTCTCCCGCGGGGCTCACCTCGATGAGCGCGTCCAGGGCGGCCAGCGCCACCGCGGAGTCGTTCTGCCCGAGCATCCCCGCGATGAGGGACGGAACCAGCGGGGACGTGCCGCCCAGCTTCGCCAGCTTCCGCAGGCCCTCCACCCGCATGTCCACGAAGCGCGATTCCAGCGCGGCGCGGGGCGCGGCCAGCGCGGACTCGGTCTCCAGGCGCTCGAGCGCCTTGAAGGACTCCGCGCGCACCTGGGGGTGGTCGTCGCTGAGGCGCTCCCGCAGCTTCGCGCGCGCGCCGACGCGGCCCTTCAGGCCCAGCTCGATGGCGGCGACGCGGCGGACCTCCGCCTCCTTGTCCGTGCTCAGCACCTGGAGCACGAACTCCAGCGCCTCCGGCTCGTCCAGCAGCACGGCCTCGCGGACGGCGGCCTCGCGCTTGGGGCGGCCCGCCTTCAGCGACTCCGTCAGCACATCCAGGCCGTGCCGCGAGGTGTCCTGGTCATTGGCCGGCTTGCCGTCCACCTCGATGCCGAAGCGGAAGACGCGGCGGTCGTCGCTCGCGGTGAAGACCGAGCCCAGCGCCGTCTTCGCCGCGCGCGGGTTGGCGGGCGGCATGAACACCAGCGCGTTCACCGGCTTGCCGCCGCAGTCGAACGTGCGCGGCTTGCGGCGCTCGTCCAGCTTCCACGCCTTCACCTTGCCGTCGCTGCCCGCGGACCAGACGCGGTCGGAGGGCTCCTCGTCGTTCTGCGCGACGGGCGTGGGCGGGAAGAGCAGGGCGAGCACGGCGCCCGCGTGGCCGGTGTCCTTGTCGCCGCGGACCTCGAACTCCACCGCGCCCACCAGGTACCAGAAGCGCAGCTTGCCGTCGTCGCCACCGGAGACGAGCCGGCCGTCGCGCGGCGTGAAGGCCAGCGCGCGCACCGCGCCCTCGTGGCCCGCCATGTCGCGCCGCTCACCCGAGGCGCGGGTGATGGAGCGCACCACGCCGTCATCACCACCACACGCGACATACGTGCCGGACGGGTCCACCGCCACGGCGCGCAGCGGCTGCGAGGCCGCCACCCACTCGTGCACCTTGCGCGTGGACTCCCACTCCCAGCCGCGCACGGCGCCATCCACGCCCGCGCTGAAGAGCAGCTTGCCGTCCACGCCGGAGGCCAGCGAGGTGACGCCGCCCGCGTGGGCACCCTCGAGCCGCCCCTGCACCTGTCCGTCGGACAGCGTGCCGAAGCACAGCGCGCCGTCGGCGCACGCGGCGGCGAAGCGCTCACCCGAGAGGGCGAGGGCGTTCACCGCGGAGGGGAACTCCGTGCTCCACAGCACCTTGTTGGTGCCGGGCTCGAACGCGGTGACGCGGCTGGCGGTGGAGGCGCGAGCGCCGCCGAGCAGCAGCACCCGCGTGTTGGCCGCGAGTGCACGGAGCTTCTCGATGTTGCCGATGGCGAGGACGGACATGATGTTCCTTCGGGGCCGCTCTTCTTAACATCGCGAAGGGGCGCAATGGAGGGCAACGGACGCGGGGACTCAGAAGCTCCCGAGCCGCGCGTCCGGGTGCGCCGTGCGCAACTGGACCAAGGATGCCAGACAGCTCTGCCACTCACCCTTCGCCATGGAGCCGGTGAACTCCTCCAGCACGGGCGCGACGACGCGGGCGAAGTTCTCGTCCTCCAGGCCCAGGTCCCGCACCAGCTCGATGACGCGGCGCTTGGCTTCGCTCGCCGACAGGCGCTTCTGCACCTCGCCCTCGCGCGCTTCCTTCGCGCGGCCCGGGGGCAGGCCGAAGAGCATCTTGCGCAGGAAGTCGCGCAGCGCCGCGACGTCCGAGAAGCGCTCGCCACCCCCCGCCGAGGGGGCCTCCTTCGCGCCCGACGGCTTCCAGCCCTCCGGCAGGTGCGTGGGGCGGTGCTTCTCCCAGAGCAGGCGCACGGCGAACAGGCCGACCTCGCGGTCCGCGCTCTGCATCAGCCACGCGAGCCGCTCCGCGCCACCCAGCCGCGCGTAGTGCCGGCGGATGAGCTCCACCGCGACCTCCCGCGTGCTGCGCTTGGTGCTCTCCGTGAGGGAGAAGACCTTCACCGGGTCCAGCTCCTCCGGGTGCAACACGTGCCGCGCGTCCGCGCCCTCCTCACCCGCGCGCAGGAGCGCGTCGTAGGCGAGGTTGCGGATCTCCTTCGCGTCGGAGTCGGCCAGCTCGTACACGCGCGTGTGCCAGCCCCAGGCGCGCAGCTCCGCGCGGGTGATGGTCAGCGCGAAGCGGCGCACGTCGTCGCGCGCGTCGAACAGCGCGGGCCACAGCTTCTCCGGCGTGTACGACTTGCGAGGCGCGCGCGGCTTGATGTCGTAGGACTTCGACTCCGGCTGCTCCGGGCCGATGACCGGGTGGTGGCAGCGCAGGTACGTCTGGGCGAACGTGCGCACGGGCACCGGCTGCTTGGCGCCCAGCGCCAGGTCGAACAGACGCTCCAGGCCCGCGGCCGCGTCGCCCGTGTCGCTGAAGTCCGCGGGGGCCACGTTCTCCAGCAGGTAGCGGTGCGCGAAGTCGTGCAGCGTCGGGTCCGCGCGGCGGGCCAGCGCGAGCAGCCAGGGCACGGTGAGCTGGCGCGCGGTGAACAGCTTGCGGTTGCCCAACAGCGTCAGCGCCACGTGGCGGTGCTTCGCGCTGAAGACCAGCCCCTTCACCTTCTCCACGTCCAGCCCCGGCAGGCTGTCCGCGCGGTTCAGCCAGCGGGCCACCGTGTTGCCGATGCGACGGTGTGACGTCTTGTCCAGCAGCCACTCCGGGCCGATGGCCGCGGGCGTGTACGCCGACAGCGCCTTCACCGCCAGGTCCTCCACCGGGTCCGGGTCCTCCTCCAGCCGAGGGTCCTCGAGGAGGTCCTTCCAGAAGGCCACCGGCATCTCCGTGCCGGGGTACTTGGACGCGACGTAGCCCTTGGCCCAGGTGAGCTGCTCGTGCGTGCCCAGGTACATGTCGCGCAGGAAGCTGGCGGTCAGCTCCGCGCGGTCGAAGGACTGCTCCAGCGACTTCGCCGCGAAGGCCGCCGTGGACTTGTACGACAGGAGCTGGCCCAGCAGCTCGATGCCCAGGTCGCGCGGGTTGCGCTTCTCCAGCAGCGCGGCGGCGAAGGCCTTCACGTCGTTGGCGCCTTCGGCCACCAGCGTCACCAGCCGCTCGGTGGGCATGTCCGGCGCGTGGGCGCGGGCGTACTCGATGGCGTACGTGCGCGCCTTGTTGCTGGGGGACATGAGCAGCGCGAGCACCGCCTCGTGCAGCCCCAGCTCCCGCAGCTTGCCCTGGTGGAACTCAGGCGAGCCCTGCAGCGTCTCCACTAGGAAGTCGTGGGCGCTGGCCAGCGGACGGCGCGCGAGCCGGTCCAGCCACGCGGGCGTCACCTTGCGCAGCGCCTCCGGGAAGTCCTTGCGCAGGCCCTGGATGGCGAAGCGCGCGGCCGGGTCCGACAGGCACGTGTCCAAAAGCCGCATCAGCGCGTCCGGCGAGCGCTTCCACGCGTCGGAGAACGCGCGGTGCTTCACCATGTCCGTCGGCGGCTGGATGGGGAAGGCGCGCGTCGAGTACTTCTTGGAGTCGTGCGCCCAGATGTGATGGGCCACCCACAGCGAGGACCACGACGTGTTCTCGTCGTAGTGGCGCAGCACCTCCACGGCGAACTGCGGGTACAGCTCCGGGACGGCCGCCCCCAGGTGGCGCAGGTAGCGCCACGCGCGCAGGCGCAGGTAGTGGAGCGTGCCGATGGAGACCTCGTGCGCGTGGGCCCGGCGGCGCTCCACGTCGAAGCGCCACGCGAGCACGCCGAACATCTCCGCGTCGTGGTCGGCCTCGGCCCGCTTGTAGATGCGCTTGAGGCCGCCCCACAGACCGAACTTCAGGTCCGCGCTGCGCGCGATGTCGATGAGGATGGCGCGCGAGGCCTCGGTCTTGCGCTCGTAGAGGGAGACGAGCAGGTCCGCCAGCGCGAAGCGCGCCGGCATGGGCAGGTCCTTCTGCGCGAGGAAGCGCTGCCACGCCGCATGCGAGTAGGCGCGCCGCTGCTTGACGCCACCCTGGAACCACGACTGGGACAGCGTGGAGCGCAGCTTCGTGAAGGTGAAGGCGCCCTTGGGCGGTGCCTTGCCAGGCTCGGGCGTGGGCTCCGGCTGCTCAAGGAAGGCGAGCACGGCACTGGCCAGGTCCGGTGACTCCGCCTGGGCCAACCGCTCGAGGTCTGCTGCGTTCAGCGCATCGCTCGTCGACATGGGCCCGAGGACTTATCACAAGCCGACACTGTGGACAGTGTGCGCACGCCCGAGCCTGGGAAGTCTTGCTTTCAGAGAGGGCGTGTGGCGAGGCCCCCTCACGGGTCGGCGAGGGGCACCCACCGAGGCCGCAGGTCGACGGGGGTGATGCCCGAGGAGGAGAGCTCCACCTCCTCGCGGTGGAGCAGGACCTGACGCGTCCGGACGTTCGTGCCCCTCATGACGAAGGTGTAGCGGCCCAGGGGCAGCTCGGGGAATGTCAGCTGCTCCTCCAGGGACGTGGGGTCGTCCAGGCGCGGCACGGCGAGGGCGGTGGAGAGCAGCTCCCACTGCCTCCGGGAGGTGATGGGCGGCAAGGGCGCCGGGAAGAGGTGGACCTTGATGAAGGCGATGCCATCGAAGGGGTCCTCGGGGTTGCGGGCCGCCTGCGCCAGCCGCAGCTGGAGCGTGGCCTGGCCCACCCGCTCCTGGAACTGGAGGGTCTTGTTCTCGGAGGGGCCCAGGTGCACGAGCCGCGGAAGGAAGGAGACGCCGCCGCCCTCGGCGTTCACCGCCTCCGTCGGGGCGATGGCGTAGTCCCCGGGCATGAGTCCCGAGGCGATGAACGTCCCCTGCCGGCCTCGGGTGTACTTGTAGCGGGTGTCCTCGTTCTGGGGCGCCAGCGGCGTGATTCCCACGTGGCTCTGGACGGGACGTCCGCGTCGGTCCACCACGCTGCCCTCCAGCCTCGAGCCGGCGGAGAGCCGCGTCTCCAGCTCCGTGTCCGCCGGGCCGACGTGCTCCTCATGCGACAGGTAGTCGGAGTGGCGGAACTTCAGCAGCAGGGGCCCGGGCTCCAGGGGCGGCAGCTCGAAGACGCCTCCCGCGCCCGTGGTCGCGAGCGCGAGGGGCGCGACATACGCCTCCGGGTCCCGGCCTGGCGTGGAGGAGGGTGGGGTGCTGGCTTCAATCTCCACGCCGAACAGGGGCTGGGAGGTGCGCGCGTCCAGCACCCGGCCGCGCACCCGCCGCCCCGCCTTGAGGACCACGTCGCCCAGGTCCACGTCCTGGCCCGCCGCCACGTGGACCTCGCGCACCAGTCGCGTGAGGCCCGGGGCCTCCAGCGTCAGCGTCATGTCGCCGGGTTGATCCACCGGGACGCGGAAGGCGCCGAGTGGATCCCTCCGGGGCTCCTCGTTGATGTTGAAGCGGGTGATGGGGGAGTAGTCCTCGCGCATCAGCCGGCCTCGCACGCTCCCCTGGTACAGCAGCACCAGCCGGACGTCCTTCGCGCCAGCGGGCACGAGGACCTGGGGCTCGTGCGGCGCCGGGGCCTCGCTGGAGACGGGCTCGCCGCGCAGGACGTAGCCCTGCTTCTGGATCATCAGCCGGCAGGTCCCCGGCGGCACATGGTGGAGGGTGAAGCGCCCCTGGGCATCCGTGGTGGCGATGGAGGGCACCACGGAGTCCGTGAGGGACTCCTCGTCCATGCGCGCGAGCGTCTGCTCCAGGGAGGCGCCATGCACCCCGACGTCGGCGACGGGGATGCCCGCTTCATCCACGACGATGCCGGACACGGACAGCCCGGTCTCCATGCGCACCGTCACCTTCGTCGTCTCCCGGTCGCGGAGCTCCACGGGGAGCGAGGCGCGGTGCACGCCGCCCACCTCGAACTCCGCCACCAGCGAGTACGGCCCTCCCGCGGGCAGGCCGCCCACGCTGAACCGCCCGTGCTCGTCACTGGGGCCCATGGAGACGAGGAGCTCCTTCTCCTTGGCGTCATGGAGGGTGAGGGTGACCTCCGGGATGGGCTCGCCTCGCGTGTCCACCACGACGCCTTGCAGCCGCGCGCCCGGGTCCATCACCAGCTTCACGCCCCGGGCGGGCGCCTCCACCTCCACGGGGGCTCCGACGAACCCCTCGGCCTCGGGGGTGATGATGTGGAGCCCCGGCTCGGTCAGGTTGAGCAGGAAGTGGCCCTGCTCGTTGGTGTACGAGTCCACCGTCTCGTCCTGCTCGTATGGCGACTCCGAGGGCCTCTCATGGCGGGCGCGCAGCGCGCGCTCCCGCTTCACACCGGTGACGAGCGCCTCCGCGAGCGGCTTGCCCTCCGGGTCCGTGACGAAGCCTTCCACGACGAAGGCGCGCTTCATCACGAAGTCCACGGGCGGCATGTCGGCCGTCACCATGAGGCTCTGGGGCTCGGACTGCTGGAAGCCCTCCGCCCAGGCGCTGAACGACATGCGGTCCGGGGGCGCGCGGTCGAGCACGAAGCTGCCGTCCTCCTTCGTGGTGGCGTGGATGACGCGGGTGCGGAGCACTTCCTGCGCCGCGTTCATCTCCACCATCGCGTCGGGGATGGGCTTGCCGGCCTCGTCGCGCACCGTGCCCACCACGCGCAAGAGCGTCCCCAGCCGCACCGTCACCTCCACCCGGTCCTGCTCCTCCTCCAGCTCCGTCACCACCTCGCCCTGCTGGTCGCCGTGGCGCGCCCAGAGGATGAAGCGCCCGGGCGGGAGGTTCTCCAGCGTGAAGCGCCCCTGCGCGTCCGTCACCTGTCGATGCCAGGCGTCGTGGGTTTCGACCTGGGCCCCCGCGACGGGGCGCTCGTCCTGGAGCACCTGGCCGACGATGCTCCGAGGCCGGTGCAGCACGAGCTCCTCCTCGTGCAGGCTCTCCAGGAAGAGGTCCGGCACCGAGAGCGGCAGCAGGCCCGGGCTGAAGACGACGAGCGAGTAGTCGCCCGGAGGCACGGGGCCCAGCGAGAAGCGGCCGTCCTTGTCGGTGAACGCCTCGAAGAAGCGGGAGTGCTCGAGGTGGAAGAGCGTCACGCTGGCGTTCACCACGGGACGCGCGGCCTCGTCGATGACGCGCCCCTGTCCGTGAAGCGCTCGCGCGAGCACCAGCGTCACGTCTTGCGCGCCCGCCACCACGGCGAGCTCCACCGCCGCGTCCCGGGGCGAGAGGGCCCACAGCGCGACCGTGCCCTCGGCGAGTCCCTCCAGCGTGAAGGTGCCGTCCGCCGCCGTGGTGGCGCGGCTCACCACGGGCGCCGCGCCGGAGCCCTCGTCCATCACCTCGAGGAGTGTCCGCACGTCCTCGCACTGGGTCGACGACAGCGGCGTTTCGGTGTCCTTGCCACACGGGCGCCCGGACAGGGACTCGCCGGGGATGGACCGCGTGGCGGAGACCTCCACGCCCGCCGCGGGGCGCTGGTCCTCGTGGAGGACGCGGCCTCGGATGGACAGCACGCCCTTCGGCGGCGGCGTGGGCTCACGCGGCGCGGAAGGCCGGGGGGCCTCGGGCCTGGGCGCGGGAGGTGCTTCGCGGGAGGGCGCGCGGAAGGAGAGGAGCGCCACGACGGAGCCCAGTGCCAGCACACCGAGCAGCAGTCCCACCGCGGATGGCCTTCGCATCATCCCCTCCCAGTGGGAGCACGCTAGCAGGGCTCTCCGGGCGAAGTCGCCACGGGCTCAGGTGCCGGCGGGGAGGGCTTCCAGGCGGGCCTTCTCGGCGACGATGAGGTCGCGGATGTGCTCGCGGAAGGTGGCCACGTCCTGGAAGCGCGTCGAGTCGACCGGCGGCATGACCTGGACGTGGCAGTGCGCGGACGTCTCCAGCACCAGGCCGTGCTTGGGCAGGGTGCGGGCGGTGCCCGTGAGCACGATGGGGATGACGGGGCAGCGCATCTTCAAGGCCAGGGCGAAGGCGCCATCCTTGAAGGGCTTGAGCTGCCCGTCCGCCGAGCGCGTGCCCTCCGGGAACATGAGGACGGGGACGCCGCGCTCCAGCCAGCGCTCGCTCTCCGCCATCATCCGGATGATGCTCTCCTTGTCCCCGCGCACGAGCGGCACATAGCGGTTGAGCCGCATGTTCCAGCCGATGAGCGGCAGGTTGAAGTTGGCGGCCTTGGAGACCCACTTGAAGGGGCGGTAGAGCCCGAAGAGGACCAGGATGTCGCCCAGCGATTCGTGGTTGGACACGAGCACCGCCGGGCCCCGCCACGGCAGGTGCTCACGGCCGTCCACCTTCAGGTGCCAGAGCGGGTTCGCGTAGAAGTAGAGCTGTGCCCAGAAGCACGAATACAGGTGCAGCACCCGCCCGTTCCGGTCGAACGGCGTGGTGAGGGCCCAGACCACGACGGCGCCGAGGAAGAGCACCAGGCTGGAGATTCCGAGGAACGTCCAGAAGACGATGGAGAACAGGAGTCGAATGGCGCGCAGTGTGCCACAGGCCCTGTCGCGTCGGGGAAGGGACTTGGGCGTGTGCTGCTTCAGGGCAGCACGACGACGCGCGTGTCCTCGCGAGCCACCAGCGGCAGGTGCCGCTCCACCTCGAGGAACAGGGCGCCTCGCGCCACGAGCCGAGGCGTGACGTGGGACAGCTCCACGGCACCGGAAACCATGAACAGATGGCAACCCGGCTCCAGCAGCAGCTCCTGGCCCGCGGCGAGCTCGCGCTCCACGCCGCGCGACAGCCAGGCCCGCCGCTCCTTGCGGCCCAGGTGCGCGTAGCGGCGCTGGGCGCGAATCAAGTCGTCGAAGTGCCGCTCCGTGAGGGTGCCCCACACGTTCTTCCGCAGGCCCGCATCCGACTCGAGGAGCGGGCGCAGCGCGGCGCCGGGAATCCGCACCACCGTGGACGCGGACGCGGTGCGCACCGACGTGCAGTGCCGCCCGCCCGCGAAGGCGGAGATTTCTCCGAACACCGTGCCGCTGCCGAGTTGGTTCACCACCTCCTCCTTGGGCCCCGCCCCCGCGAGCACGTAGGCGGCGCCGCGCGCGAGCAGGTACAGCTCATCGCTCACGTCGCTCTGCCGGAAGACGTAGTGGCCCGGGGGCAGGGCCCGCACCTGGGCGCGCGCCGCGAGCGCCTTCAGCACGGAGGGCGCGAAGTGGGCGAACAGCGGCGAGGACTTGAGCTGCCGGGCCACCGTCGCGCGCAGGAGCCGCGCGCCGCCCGGCAGGAGGTAGGCGAGCGCCATGGCCGAGTCCACCGGACTCTGGAGGAAGCGGCCACACATGACGCGCAGGATGCTCAGGATGTTGGCCAGCGTGATGGGGACCAGCGTCAGCAGTCCGTGGCCCTGGGTGTAGCCCGGGTTGGCCTCCAGGAAGAACCGCGCGGAGGGCTTGTCGCACTGGCGCCAGTAGTCGCGCTCCGCCTCGGAGTCCCGGGTGCGCCAGCCCACCTGCCGCAAGAGCGGCGTGTCCGGCGCCACGCGGGCCAGGCCGAACGTGGAGCCCAGCTCGTCGATGAAGTCGCGCAGCTCGGCGGGGAGGGGACACTCGCGCCGGGGCCACACCTCGCCGCAATACTTCGTGAGCAAGGCGTAGCTGGACGGGTGCACCAGCGCGCCCAGGTAATACGCGGGACGGCCGGGGTGTCGCAGGAGGTATTTCAGGACCAACGACAACGCCAGCCGAGGACTGAGGTTGCTTCCGCGATACGCACGCAGCGAGCCGGCCTCCGCGCGAAACACGGCGGTGGTGACGCCGTTGAGCTTTTTCTCAAAGACATGCAGGGCGAAGTAGCCCACCAGCAAGCCGGCTTCGTTGCGGTGGAGCTGAATCCAGGTGTGCTCGGCGGTGGAGTCCACCACGTAGCGTGCGAAACACTCGCGCTCCACGCCGTCGAAGATTTCTTGATGCACGGCGTAGAGCGCATCCGTCAGTCGCCGCCGGGCCTCGGCGGAAAGAGACTGGGGGACGACGACTTCGGTACTCGTGATACGGGACATGATGGGGCGATGCTCCGTTCAGCGCGCGGTGGAACCGCGCGAGCCGGTCGCCGATATGTCCAGGCTTCTCAGAGGACGTGAGTCCCCAGGTGGAAGGATGCCGAGTCCTCAACGCCCACCACGTCTCCAGGGAATGCGAACGCGTTTGAGATTGACGCAAAACCTTGTACGAACATGCGAGCACTTGTACCAAGGTCTATCGGGTGCTCCTCGCGTGAGTCAGCCAGCGCGGAGCGCGGACGGTGTATCGCGCGTCTCCAGGTGTTGCAGGCGCGCGCCCTCGGCCTCGAACAGCTCGCGCAGCCACGGGTGACAGGTGAAGGCAATCACTTGCTGGTGCTCGGAGAGCTGGGCGAGCAAGTGGATGGCGGCCCGGGCGCGCAAGGGGTCGAAGTTCACCAGCACGTCATCGACGATGAGCGGCAGCGCGCCCCGCGTCTCCGCGAAGTCGCGCACCACGGCCAGACGGAAGGCCAGGTAGAGCTGCTCCCGCGTGCCGCGTGAGAGCTGGGCCGCGCTCCAGTCCCGCTGGCCGTCGCTCACGCGCAGCTCGCGCTCGTCGCCAGCGGGGATGAACACGCGGCGGTAGCGGCCCGCGGTCAACAGCGTGAAGTGTTCGGAGGCGAGCTGCACGACGCGTGGCTGCTGCTCCTCCTCGAAGCGGCGCCGGGCCTGGCTCAGGAGCGCGAGGGCCAGCTTGTCCTCCGCGTAACGCGTGGCCAGCTCCGCCACCTTCGCGCGCAGCGTCTCCTCCTGAATCCGCAGGCGGGAGAGCAGGTCGTCGTTCTCCCATTGCTCGAGCTGATTGCGGGTGGCGCCCTGTTCGGTGAGGAGCTGTCGGGCCTGTGCCTGGGCCTGGGTGTGGCTGGCGCGCAGCTGCCCCAGGGTCACCCGCAGGCCTGTCTCGCCGCCCAGGGCCCGCAGGGATTCGCGGGCCTCGGCATCGGAGAGGCCCGTGCGGGCCTCGATGCGATGGGCCAGCTCTCGCGCATGGTGGGTGAGCTCGGAGGCGCGGCGGGCCTGGCGAGCGTGCCGGCGGAAGCTCTCCTCGTCGCCACCTCCGCCTTCGGCGAGCAGGGAGGCGAGGGCTGCCTCCTCCGCGCGGGACAGCTCATCGAGCCGCGCCTTCTCCTCGCGCAGTTCCCGGTGCCGCTCCACCACGGTGCGCCGCTCCGCCTCCTGCTCCCGGGCCGCATCCAGCGCCGCGCTCACGCGCAGGGCCAGGGACTCCACGGGGAGGGATTCGGCCGAGGCGCGAGGAAAGAGCGGGCCGTTGCTTGTCGCACGTTGCGCGGGCTGGCTTCCGCCATCGCGAGGCGGTGACTCCATCGGGAAGGACTCGGCCGAATCCCGCGACATGCTCGGGCCGTGGCCAGGCGCACGTTGCGCGCCGTCGAGAGGACGTGGCTCCGTCGTCGCGAACAGCTCCGTGGCGAGCGTGCGCAGTCGGGTGATGACCCCCTCACAGGCGTCCTCGTCGACCACGAGTGCGGCCTCCTCCGCGCCCACGTCCTGCCAGCGCTGGCGCAGCGCGGAGGCATCCCGCCACAGGGCCAGGGCCGCGGACGGGGGAAGACCCGGGGGAAAGCAGCGTGAAGACAGACACGCCGTCAGCTCGGCGGAGAGCGAGGCATGCCGTGTCTCATGTCCTCGCAGTGTTTCATCCGCGTGCCGCTCCTCACGTAGCGCCACATCATGCGAGGCGCGCAGGGCCTCCCGCTCCCGCACGAGGGCTTCCCGCCGCGCGGCCTTCTCCAGGGCCTCGGCGAGCACGCTCTCCCTCGCCGCCATGTCCGCCAGGGTCGCCGCGGGCGTGAGCCCCGCCTCGATGGCGGAGGCGAGCAGCTCCCGATGCAGCAACTCCTCCCGCGCCGCCAGCCCCGCGAGCACCGCGCGCTGCCGCTCCTCCTCCTGCCGCCGCTCCAGTCGGCGAGCCTCGCGCGCGCTCTGCGCATCGTCTCGCGCCGCCTCCACGCGGCGCCGGGCCATCTCCAGCAGGCCCGTCAGCAGGAGTCCACCTCCAAGCCCCAGCCCTCCCGCGATGAGCCCACCCAACCACCACGCGCCCACCGCGAGCGCCACCGCTACGAAGGCCGCGACGGGCACCCACCACAGCGGAATCACGACCGCCGGTGTCTCGGGCTCCACCTCCTGACCCCGCAGGCCCTCCAGCCGCCGCCGGGCCTCCTCCTTCTGCTCCCCCAGCCGCTCCAGGTCCCCGCGCACGCCGCGCATCCGCGACAGTCCCGCCTGCTGATGACGCACCTGCGTCGGCCGAGCCTCCGGGAGGCTCGCGAGCTCCTCCTCCATGCAAAGGAGCGCGTCGTCCATCCGCTCCCGCTCCAGTCGTGCTCGCCCCAGCGCGCTCCCCGCTTCCCTCCGCCCCAGCTCCTCCACCTCCAGCCTCGAGGCCACGGACTCCAGCCCCGCGCGAGCCCCCGCGCTCAAGTCCAGCGCGAGCAGCCGAGGCCCATCCACATCGAGCCCCAGCTCCTCCAGCGCGGACTCCACCTGCCGCCGCTTCATCCCCAGCGCGGCCCTCCGCGCGGGCAGCGCGCGAATCAACTCCGAGCGCTCCGAGAACGCGGCCACCGCCGCGCGCGATGCCTCCTCCCGTCCCCGCACCGGCGAGGCCACGGACAGCCGCTCCAGCTCCGCCTCCGTGGACGCCAGCCGCTCCGCGAGCCGCGCCACCTCCGCGCGATAGCTCTTGCCGCGGTGAAGCACATCCTCCAGCCGAGCCTCACCCCCCTCGGGGAACGTACCCAGCACGGGCAGCGTCTCCAGCTCCGCGCGCGCCGCCGCCAGCGCCGTCACCTCGCCCAGCGCGGACTCCAGGCGCTCCAGGCGCTCCAGCTCCCGACGCTCCTCCTGGACACGCGCCTCCAGCACGCGCGACTCGACGCCCAGCGCCTCCAGCTTGTCGCGCATCGCGAAGTAGAGCGCGGGCCGGTTGCCCTCCTGGCGAAGCCGCTCCTGCACCTCCTCCAGCTCGCGCAGCTTCACGTTCAGCTCGGGGTTCACTCCGGCCGGCTTGTAGAGCTGCTCCGCGTTCTTCCGCAGCAGCGTCATCGCCTCTGGCAGACGCCGCGCCCCGCGCATGCTCGCGGCCACCAGCGCCTCCGAGGCCCCGCGCGCCTCGGTGAGCTGCTCGAAGCTCGCCAGCTCCTCCAGCCGGAAGGCGAAGACATCGAAGAACAGCTCCCGCGTGACGTGTCCGCGCGCTTCCTTCAGCCGCTCCTCGGACAGGGGCTCTCCTTGCGGCCCCAGCACCGTCACGCTCTCGGACTTCTTCCCTCGCGCCGTCGCCATGCGACGCACCGTCAGCGGGCCCGTCGCCGTGAGCAGCCGGAGCTCTCCGCCCGAGGACGTGTCCTCGTCGGCGGGCGCGTAGCGCTCGGGATGTCCTCGCTTCTCGAAGCCGAAGAGCATGGCGCGCAGGAAGGCCAGCAGCGTGCTCTTGCCCGCCTCGTTGGGGCCGTAGAGCAGATGCAGCCCGGGCCCCAGCTCCAGCGCGTAGTCCGAGAAGTGTCCGAACCGCCGCACGCGCAGCGTGTCGATGCGAAGCCCTGGCTTCATGCGCCCTCCTCTTCGTGAAGTGCCTCGACGCTCAACTGGCTCGCGCGAGTCACCCACTCCTTCCTCGGCGCCTCCAACACATCCACGCCCAGCCGCTTCAGTCGCTGTCCCAGGCTCCCCAGCGCTTCCTCTTCCCACAGCCGCGCGAGGGCCACCGGGTCCGCTTCCAGCGCACGTGCCTCCTCCAGCAACGTGCGCGCGAAGCCGCCCTCCACCTGGAGCGCCTCCCAGTCCAGCTCGGGGCGGCTCCCATCGCGCAACGACTCCAGCAGCACCGGCGGATGGACGGACGCCAGCCGCGCGCGCAGGTCCGCCTCCAGCTGCGCCAGTGCCCCAGGCCGCGCGAGCTCACGGTGCAGCGGCCCGCGACCCGTGAGCACCAGGCGCACCGCGTGGCCCTCCAGCTCGCGGGCACACGCGGCTTCCACCACTTCTCCCGCGAGGGACAGGAGGCCATCCAACGTGCCCACGCCCGTCAGCGGCACCTCCAGCCGATGCCAGCGCACCGTGTCCACCGGCACGAAGCGCCGCCGCATGCCGCCGTCCTCCACCTCCACCAGCACGCAGCCGCGCTCCCCCGTCTCCAGCACATGCCGGCCCTGCGGATTGCCCGGGTACACCGCGAGGCCCCCGCCGGGCAGCACCACCTCGCTCCGCGTGTGCACGTGTCCCAGCGCCCAGTAGTCCAGGCCCCGCGAGTCCAACCCCGAGGGCGTGCAGGGGGCGTAGTTGGCGTGCCCCTCCGCGCCGCCCAGGTTGGCGTGCAGCAGGCCCACGCTGAAGTCATTGCTGGTGCGGCGGAAGCGCGCGGACAGGTCATCGCGCACCTCGACGTCGGGATAGGAGATGCCCTGCACGCGGCACAGCCGGAGGCCCTCGCGCCGCACCTCCGCCTCCTCCCAGTCGGGGCCGAACACCTTCACGGAGGAGGGCAGGCCCAGCGTCCCCGTGTCGCCGCTGAGGGGATCATGATTGCCGTGGACGATGAAGCTGCCGATGCCCGCGTCATGCAGCCGGCCCAGCTCGCGCCGCAGCACCAGCCGCGCGCGCACCGAGCGGTCCTTCACCTCGAACAGGTCCCCGGCCAGCAGCAGGAAGGCGACGCGCTCGCGCAGACACAGGTCGATGATGCGCGAGAGCGCGCGGAAGGTGGATTCCTGGAAGCGCGTCAGCAGGGGGCCTTGGGCGGCCACGCCTCGGAAGGGGGTGTCCAGGTGCAGGTCGGCGGCGTGGACGAACTTGAAGTGCATGGCGGGGCTCGCACCGTACCTGATGCACGGCTCCGCGCTTGTATGCCAGCCCGCAGCGACCGCGTGCTGCCCGACACATGCATGCCCCGTCGATGGGGCCGCGTCGAGCCGTCACCACAGTCGCTGTCGCGTGCGTGACAGGGCTCTACCCAGCGGGGTGGACCGCTCGCCCCGCAGCGGCTCCGCGCCGACAGGCTGTCACCGCCCGCCCCGGGCTCAGCCACCCTCCGGGGGCTGCTTCAGCTTCGACACATGCGTCAGCACCCAAGGTCCTGACTCCTCGGTCCTCAGCTGGTAGCCCGCTCGCCCGAGGCGCTCAGTCCAAGCCTTGTCCATCCCCGCCAGGTCTCTTTCGAGAAGCCACACGCCGTCCTCTCTTCGCGACAGCGTCATCGCGGGTCCGACGGACTCTCCGAGGAGCGCTTCGAGCAACGGCCGCTGACCCGTGAGGTATCCCATCCCGTCCAGCTGTTGATTCCGGAGGCGCTCCAGCAGGGCCACCCGGGAGTTGCGCTTCGCCAGACCCCCGCCAGGACGGTGGACTCCCACTGCTGGATGTCGCGCTCCGCGGCGAGGATGTCCTCCCGCAGCGCCTTGCTGGTCCCCGGCCAGAAGAGCCCCCGGGGTGGCAGGGGATACCGGGTGACCTGGGCCGCGGCTTCCTCCAGCGTCTGACAGGCCGGGCCCGAGGAGAATTCCATCGACCACTTCTCGTGATGGAGGGAGAGCCTCTCGAGCGAAAGAAAGGGCGCGCCTTTCCCGAGCGCCTCCAGCACCCCGACGAGGTCGCGCGCCGTTCCCGCGCCTTGGAGCCGCGGCCTCGCCTGGCCGCTCTCGTCTCGCGGGGGGCAGTGGGTGTGAAGCTGGTGCCCCACGGTCTGCAGCTCGCGCGCGTACTCCTCCCGACGTGCGATGCGCTCCATCAGCTCCGCGCGCTCGAGCTGCGCGGCGCGCTTCAGTCGTGTCAGTTGCCGAAGCTCCTCCGTCTCGCAGGCGCAGAGTCCCAGCGCGGCCAGGGTGAGGCCGACCCTCACCCACGAGGCGCGGCCAGACCTCTGTTGTCTTTCCGTGTCAGCTCGCATCGAGGCGCCTCCCTGGAGCCCGAGGCTCCGCGCCGCTTCACCGCGCGGTCGGCTCCACGGGTTGGAAGGTGATGGCCATGTCTTCTCCCTCCGCGGGTAGCACCAGCTGCACGGGCGCGAACTCCCCTCGCGCCTGGCCTTTCGGGTCGGGCTGGAGCAGCAGCTCGTGTGTGCCCGTGTCGAGGCCGCCCAGCTTCGCCACGCCGTCCGTCATGGGGAAGGACGCGCTGTTCGCGGCATCGCTCGCGACGACGACGCGACCCTCGACGGGGCGACCCTTGAGGTCCTTCGCGCTCGCCGTCACCAGGATTCGAGGCACCAGCCGTCCGGTCACCTCGCGCTGGGTTCCATCCACCTTGATGCGCAGGGTGCGGTAGAGCGTCTGCCTGTCGCGGACCTCGAGGGTGAGGGGGCGGGACTCCAGCGGCCCCAGGATGAAGCGGCCTTCGGGGGTCACCCCGGCCGTCGCCAGGGGCGCCTGCTGCTCCTCATCGGGGACAATCCCCTCCGGGTTGGCCACGACGAAGAGGCGGCCCGGATGCGCCCCCCACGGCGAGACCTGCAGGTGCCCGAAGATGTAGCGGCCCGCCTCCATCTGGATGTCCCCCAGGTGGACATCCGGCGACTCCCAGCCGCCCTGCACCATGCGCGTCACCGTGGGGAGCCTCTTCGCGGAGAAGTAGAACGGCATGGCCGTCGCCTGCTCATGGTTGGGGATGGAGAAGGAGCCGTCCTCGCGTGTCTTGACCGGGTTCTCATTGATGACGATGTCGCGCAGGGGCGCGCCGTCGGGACCGATGAGCCGCCCGTGGACGTGTGAGTGGCGCTTCACCACCAGCCGCACCTGTCGCGTCTGCTCGCTCACGTCGAGGCCATTCGTGCCGGGCGTGCCCCCCGCGGAGCGCTCCGGCTGGAAGGTGTAGCCCACCCGCGTGGCGGTGAGGGTGTGCCGGACCCCCGTCAGTCCCTGGAGGACGAAGCGCCCTTGCGCGTCGGTGAGCACCCCCACGAAGTCCTTGCGGAAGCAGCCCGTCTCCATGCCGCCGGAGTCCTCGAGCGACGCGGCGCGGACGCCCACCCGCTCGACGGGTTGACCGTCGACGTCGACGACGACGCCCTCCAGGGCGTGCTCCTCGGGGCGCCGCAGGGCCACCTTCACCACCGCGTCCTTCGCCAGCTCCACGTCCGTCCACACCGTCTGGTCCACGCTGTCCGTCGCGCGCTCCGCCAGCACGCGATAGCGACCCGGGAGGAGGCCCTTGCGGTGGAAGCGGCCCTGCGCGTCCGTCGTGGTGGCCTCCAGCAGGTTCGTCTGCTCGGTGCCCTCCTCGGCCAGGGGCAGCACGCTCACCTGGAACCCGGAGAGGGGCAGGCCGCGCGCATCCGTCAGCGTCCCTTCCACGGTCGCACCCTCGCCCAGGATGATGTCCACGCCCGTGGAGGGGGCCTTCACCGGGACGAGCGCCGGGGTGAAGTGGTCCTCGCGGATGCGGACCCGGTACTCGCCGGGCCCGTTGGCATCCAGCACGAAGCGGCCATCGCGGCCCGAGTAGGTCGACTCGTGGAGCTCGTACTCCACGGGCTCCTCGGGTGTGTCCCGCTCCAGCTCCAGGTGGATGCCCGGCACGGGACGTCTCGCGCTGTCCAGGACGCGGCCGATGATGGAGGCCGCGCGCTTCAGCGTGAAGTCCTGGCGGGTGGTGCCCGGCTCCACCTTGCGCTCCTCGCCCTGCAAGTCATCGAGATGGCCTTCGGCCTGGAGCACGAAGGTCCACGCTCCCGGCTGGAGCGGCCCCACGCGGTAGCGGCCCGCCGCGTCGGTGACGACCGTCAGCTCCTTTTCTGGATGGCCCGGACGCTCCAGCGACAGCTTCACGCCCGCCACGGTGCCGGGTGCGTCGTTGAACACCGTGCCCTCGGCGTGGAGCGCCTCGCCCAGCGTCAGCAGCACCTCGGAGGGCGGCGACAGGGGCAGCTTCACCTGCGCGAGCGCGTACTGGCCGCGCTGCTCGGCGGTGAGGGTGTGGTGACCCGTGCCCAGCTCGAAGGAGAAGTGTCCTCGCGCATCGCTCGTGGCGCGCAGGGGCGGGGTGCCCGCCGAGGCGCTCGAGCTCTCCACGCGCACCTCGACCGAGGGAACCGGGGCGCCGTTCGCGACCACGCGGCCGGAGAGCCGGTGGCGTCGGTACAGCTTCATCTCCGCGTCCTCGACGCCGAGCGGGACTTCCTCGAGCGCGGGCATCCAGCCCTCCTTCGAGATAAGGACCAGATAGGTGCCAGGGGGCAGGGGCCCGACCTGGAAGCGTCCATCGTCCTGGGTGCCGCCATCGAAGAAGCGGGTGTACTCGCGGCCCACCACCATCACCGAGGCCCCGGCGAGCGGCGCCTCGTCACCGAAGGCACGGCCCTTCAGGTACCGAGGACTCTCCAACATCAGCCGCACGTCCTGGCTCCCCGCCGGGACTCCAGGGCGCATCGACGTGCCGCGCTCGGAGAGCGCCAGGAGGTTCTGCGGTCCCTCGGGCAGACCCTCCAGCACGAAGCCCCCCGCCTCATCCGTCACCGCCTCCGAGGAGACCGCCGCCTCCCCCTCGCGGGCGAGCAGCATCGCGAGGACGGTGTCCTGGGCCTGCGGCAGGCACCCCGCGAGCTTGCGCCGCTGGGGCGAGTCCCCCGTCACCGCCTCCCAGGGAGGCAGGGCCTCGTCCGGGCAGGGGATTTCGGACAGCGTCTGTCCGGCCTCGGGCCACGACGCGGAGACGCGCGCGCCCGCCACGCCCTTGCCCCACGCATCCACCACGGTGCCTCGGATGGACAGGCCGTGGGCGTGGGCTCGCGCGGGGGCGGACGTGCGGGGCAGGGTGTTCTGGGAGGCGTGCTGGGACGTGGGGGCGGGCTCCTCCGGGGAGGGCGCGGAGGGGGCTCCCAGCACTCGCCACAGCAGGAGCGCGAGCGCCCCCGCGATGACCGTCCCCACAATCCATGCACGCATGATGAGCTCCGGCTGTCCGACGTCGAATCGTCAGGATAACAGCCGGAGCCCACCGAGGAGCCAGCGACTCAGCGCTGCTGCGTCCCCGCGTCCGTGTCATGCAGCTGCGGGCCACTGCCGCCGGTGCCCGGCTGCATCGTGTTGCTCTCGCGGCCCGAGCCGCCCGTGGCGCCGGTGTTGTCCCGGCTCCGCTCCCTGCAACCCGTCACCGTCAGGGCCGCCGCCACCGCCGCCACCGTCAACCATCGCGTGAAAGTCCTCATCGCGCGTGCCTCCTTTCAGGCTGGCCCAACGCTGAGGCCGCGCCGCGTCCCGGGCACGGATGGGTCGAGCGCTCGGCCCGCTGCCCGCTCGAGACCGCGAGGAGGGACGAACGCGCCTCAGTCCTCGCGGCGCAGCACGAGCAGCGAGTACTCCAGTCCTCCATCGAGCAGGGCCTGCTGGAGCCGCAGGTGCTCACGGCGCGACTCCCCGCGAGCGAGGATGCGCGCGGGAAGCTGTCCGGTGGGCGCGAAGCGCTCATGCGCGAGCAGCTCCAGCGTGAGGGACCAGAAGCCCACCGCGCGCCCGGACACGTCGTCACACACCTCCAGCTCCAGCCCCGCGGCGTGCGCGGCGGACAGGTATTCGTCCCGCGTGCCGATGCACGTGCGCCAGTAGCGGTCGAACGGCGCCGCCAGCTCCGGCCTGCCGAGGAAGCAGTCCGCGATGGCCACCACGCCTCCCGGACGCAAGAGGCCGCGCACGCGGCGGAACCACTCCGCGCGAGGCAGGTAGCTGCACGTCTCCACCGCCACCACCGCGTCGAAGCAGGCGCGCCCCGGCACCGCGAGCGCGTCGCAGTGCACGGACTTCACCCGCGCGCCCACGCCCTCGATTTCGGCGAACGTGCGCACCAGCTCCACGTGCAGCCCCACGTTCGTCACCGCCGTCACCCGCGCCTGGTGCTTGGAGGCCCAGTACAGCGCGCCACCGCCCAGGCCGCAGCCCACGTCCAGCAGCTCGCACTCCTCGGGCAGCGGCCCCATCGCGCGCGCCAGCTCCGCCAGCAGCACCTCCTGCGAGGCGTTGACGCGCTCGCGCACGCGCGCCTCCGGCTCTCCGGGAGGCGGCACGTCGTCCACGAGCCCGACATGGAAGTGGACGCGAGGGCCCGGCCCGTAGCGGCGCAGGATGCGCTCCGTCTTCTCCTCGTAGTAGGCGGCCACCGTGTCATGACGGGACTCGCTCCACTGGGATTCCGCCCTCATGACTCCACCTCCGGAATGATGGGTTCGATGCGGCGCAGGGCCGCGTCCAGGCACCGCAGGTCCTGGGCTCGAAGCGACTCGGTGGCGCGCCGTCCCCAGGCCACCACCGCGACCCGGTCCGCGGGGGGCAGGGACGTGAAGCGCGCGTCCTTGGAGCGGATGTCCTCCGCGATGTGCGCGGCCACGCCCAGCGCCACGCCCACCTGCGCGGCGCGCTCCTCCAGCCACGTCCCCGCCCACAGGATGCGCAGGTAGCCCGCCCACTGCTTGCCGGCGATGCCCTCCGCCACGCGGCGGAACACCGGCTCGGTCCACTCGCGTGTGCGCACCTCCAGCGCCTGGGGCCCGGCGGCCCGCGCGAGCAGCCGCGCGCCTTCCTCCAGCGCGAGCGGCGGCAGCTTCGCGCGAGGCTCCGCGAGCGTGGCCCAGGCGAGGTTCTGCAAGAGGAACTGCGCGCACGGGCCCACGCGGAGCGGCTCCTGGAGGTAGACGCAGTCGCCGTCCATGAGGTCGTCGGCGAGGTTGCCCGCGCTGAAGCTGAAGAAGAGGCCCACGCCGCGCGCCGTCAGCAGGTCGCGCTCCAGCCCCGCCTCCGCGCCGGCCTCGTAGAAGAGGGGCAGGGGGCCGGGCTGCGCGGCCTCCAGCGCGGCGAGCACGTCGCGCTCCGACTCCTCGGGCAGCTCCAGCCGTCGCAGCACCCGCAGGGACTCTTGAAACAGCGCTCCACCACTCATGAGTATTCCCTCGGCAGGTACAGGCGGAGCAGGGCGCCGCCGTCCGGGGCATTGCGCCGGTGCAGGATTCCGCCGCTGGCGCGAAGCAGGCATTCGCTGGTGTAGAGGCCCAGGCCGGTGCCTTCCGGCTTGGAGGTGTAGAGCTCCTCGGCGGGGACGTTGAGGAACGCGGTGGGGAAGCCCGGCCCGTTGTCGGCGATGACGACCTCCAGCCGGCCGCTGAGCGGCTCCACGCGCGCCTCGATGGACACGCGCGACGCGCCTCGCTCGCCGTCGCCCTCGCAGGCGTTGAGCACCAGGTTCTCCACCACCCGGCGCAGCGTGGTGGCCCCTCCGCGCATCAGCGCGCGCGGTGGCGCGTCCGGCTCCACCGCCACCTGGATGTCCACGTCCGGAAAGCGCACCGCCATGCTGGCTCGCACGTTCTCCAGCAGCGGCGGCAGCTCCACCGGCTCCGGCTCCGAGCCCATGGAGCGCCGACCCTTGGCGCGAATCTCCTCCACCATGCCGCGCACCTGCCGGAGGCTCTGGGTGAGCGTCCGCACCCGCTCGTCGAACTCCGCGCGCCCGGGGCCGAAGCGCTGGTTGCCCAACAGCGACAGCAGGTCCGCCGCGCTGTCCGCGGTCATCAGCGCGGTGTCGAGCTCCTGGTGGTGGCCGATGATTTCTCCCAGCGCCCGCGACAGCCGGTCCACGTCCTTCTCCTGCCGCTCCAGGAGCTGGGCCTGCATCGCGGCGCGCAAGCGCTCCGCCTGCGCGCGGGCGCGGTCGTGCGTCACGGCGAAGGTGCCCAGGTACAGCTCCGCGGTGAGGCTGGCGGGGCCGATGACGGCGAAGAGCAGCAGGTGCTCGGGGCTCTCGCGCCAGGGCAGCGCCGCGAGCAGGGCCACCGCCGTGCCCACCGCGACGAAGGGCTGCCGCGGCGTCACGCGGTGCAGCCGCCCATGGAACGCCGTGGTGAAGAGGAACAGCGAGGCAAAGACACTGGCACCTTGGAGATGGGACATGGCCATCATCGCGGCGAGGAAGAAGTGCAGCGTGGACACACCCAGGAGCAGCCACAGCCAGCCCCACGTCTCGATGTGACGCCGCCTCCGGTGGGCCGCGGAGAACAGCAGTCCGTTGATGAGCATGGGACTGGCGCACAGCAAGCCCTGGGCGGGCGAGACGCCGAACAAGTCGCCGGCGCCGGGGGCCCAGGCGACGACCCCCAGCAGCACCAGGACCACCGAGGTGAGCACCCACCAGGGCCCCACGCCCGCGGCGGCCAGGACCTCGGTGGCGTCCTGGGCGCGCGTCCAGCGCCGGAAGGACGCCGCGATGGCGGCACCGGCGATGCGCATGCTCATGCCGTGCTCACACGGTGGTGAACAGGGAACAGCCAGCCTGTTGCTGGAGCTGGTTGACCTGGCGCGTGGCATCGTCGACGCGCTGGCGTAACTCCTGGACCAGCGACGTGTGGCCGCGTCGGGTGATGCGCACCTCCACTTCGCCGCCCGCCAGCAGGTGGTGGAGCGCCTCCAGCACGGGCTCGAGCGTGGGCGTGAGGCCCACCTGTCCATGAGGCCCCTCCACCGCGCCCAGCTCCTGGATGCGGTGGAGGTAGTCACTCACCGCGCTGGCCAGGGGCAGCGTCACGAGACGCGGCCCCCAGGTGTTCCTGTTCTCCTGCATGTCGGTCCCCCCCGAGCGCGGAATGGTGGTGCGTGAGGCAGCGCGCCCATGGCTCGCGGACATGCGCGGCGGGCCGCCGTGAAAGCGGGGTGGCCGCACCTGCCGCACACGAGGAACGGCGCCGCGAAGTGGCCTTCGCGCGGCACGGAGCCGGAGGTCGAATCGTAAACGGTGCGACAGGTGTCGAGGCCCCATGCTGGTTGCCCCCCGCGAACCAGTCAGGCGCGACAGCGGATGCATCGCGCGGAGGGCAGCAAAGCGAGCCGCCGAGGAGTGCGTCAAACGCCGACCCGCCGCGATTGTTCTTTAGTGTTTGACGACACCGGACCCAGGGTCAGCGAGGTGACGAGAGGTCGACAGGGCGTGTGATTCAGGACGTATCCCTGTCTCGTGGCCATGCGGGCGAGCGGCGGTGGAGTCCTTGGCCGTGTCGACACGGCGGGCCCACTGTTGCCGGGGGTGCCGGCATGGCCAGGGTGAAACAGGTCAGCGAACACCGCGCCGAAGGCGACGTCGAGCGCGTCTACCACGAGCTGCGACAGACGCTGCGTGTGTCGGGGGTGGATGTCTCATTGCGCACGTGGGCCGCGCATCCGCGCTTCTTCGTGGCGATGTGGGAAGCCCTGGGGCCCAACGTGGAGACACGCGCCTTCGAGGAGCTGGCGGCGGGGCTGTGGCAGGAGGTGCTGGACACGACGGTGCGCTGGGAGGTGCTGGGCGCGTGGTCCGCGGTGGAGCTGGGGCCCAGCCAGCGCTTCCACGCGCGCGGCGCCCTGGAGCTGTATGAGGCGATGCAGCCGCGCGTGATGTTGATGCTATCGGCGGTGCGGCTGGCGCTGGAGGGGCACGTCGTCGGGCGCCGGGGCGTGCCCGGCGAGCTGGAGCGACTGGAGCGGGGCATCCCCTCGCGCATGGCGGCGATGGAGTGGGTGGCGCCGAAGCCCCGGGATGCGACGACGCGCACGCTGTTCGCGGACATCGAGAAGACGGTGGGCCCGCCGGGCGTGCCGGGGGAGTACCGCGCGCTGGCGTGCTGGCCCGAGTACCTGGAGGCGGCGTGGCGCCGGTTGAAGCCGCGCATGAAGGACGACGACTTCCGGGCCGCGGCGGAGTCCTTGCGCGAGTCCGCGCGCAGGCGGGCCTTGGCGCTGCCGTTCGAGGTGGCGCTGAGCCGCGAGCGCGTGGCGGCGCTGGGGGAGAACGTGGAGGCCATCCTGAAGGTGACGCAGGCGCTGGAGACGCGCCTGCCCTCGCTGCTGTTGAACCTGTCCCGGCTGGTGCAGGACGTGCCGGACATCCTGCGTCAGCCGATGCCGGGCGCGGCGCGGCTGGTGCCGGACTGGGTCGCCGCGGAGGAGCTGCGATGAACTGGCGCGAGTGGCAGAGGCAGCAGGAGGTGGTGGAGCTGGGGCAGCGCTTCGTGAGCTACGTGGACTGGGGCCGCGGGTCTCCCGTGGTGCTGCTGCACGGCATGCCGACGTGGGGCTACCTGTGGAGCGGGCTGGCGCGGGGGCTCGCCACGTCGCACCGGGTGCTGGTGCCGGACCTGCTGGGGCATGGCTTCTCCGACCGGCGAGACCGGTTCGACCGCTCGCTGTCGAGACAGGCCGAGGCGCTGGAGGCGTGGCTGGACCGCCTGGGCGTGGTGGACGCGGCGGTGGTGGGACACGACGTGGGCGGAGGCGTGGCGCAGCAGCTCGCGGTGCGGTTTCCGCGCCGCGTGGGGAGGCTGTGCCTGATGGACAGCGTCAGCTACGACGCGTGGCCGCTGCCGCTGATGGCGCAGTTCGGCACGCCGTGGATGGCGCGGAGGTTGTCACCGGAGCGGATGGTGGGCCTGTTGTCGTGGGCGCTCAAGTCGCGCGGCTTCGCGAAGAAGCCCTCCTCGGAGCTGGTGGAGGGACTGCTCGCGCCGTACGCGACGGAGGTGGGCATGGTGTCGCTGTCGCGCGACGCGGTGGCGCTCAACACCAACCAGACGCAGGTGGTGTCGCCCAAGCTGGGGCACCTGGCCGTGCCGGTGCTGGTGATGTGGGGCGCGAAGGACCAGGTGCTGCCGACGAAGTACGGCGAGCGCCTGGTCTGGGACATCCCCGGGGCGCGGTGGATGCCGGTGCCGGAGGCGGGGCACTTCCTCATGTGGGACGCACCCCATGTCGTGGCCATGGAGTTGTTCCGCTTCCTGGAGGGAGAAGCGCCGGTGACACGTGCGCCGGAGCGCCCGGTGGCGGAGGTGCTGTGGAGCGAGGGAGCGCCCGGGTGAATCTTGGGGCTCGCGCCCGGGCCGCCGTCGCGCTAGACGGCGCGGCATGCGTGACCGAATCCAGGCGGTGCTCCGCCGGTTGGCCCAGGCCCCCGAGCTCGAGGCTCGCTGGCTGCACACCCTGTCCCTCATGGAGTTCATCGGGGCGCGGAAGATTTCGCGCACGGTGGCGGACCGTCACCCCTCGCTCGCGGTGCTGGAGCACCTGACGGACGAGACGCGTCACGCCTTCGCCTTCAAGCGGCTGTCGGCCGAGGTGGCGGGCGGCGAAATCACCACGTTCCTCTGCCCGGAGGCGGCGGGCCGCTACTTCCAGGCGCTGGACCACGAGCTGGCCGCGTGGGCCACCTCGTACACGGGCGCAGCCGATGTGTACCTGCACTACCTGCTGACGACGACGGCCATCGAGCGCCGCGCGATGGTGCTCTATCCGCTCTACAAGGCGGCCTCGCGCAACACGAGCGTCCGCGAGGAGCTGGGGCGCGTGGTGACCGAGGAGCAGAACCACCGCCGCTCCATCGAGGACGCGTGTGTGGCGAAGCTGAGCGCGGTGGGCGCCTCGCTCGACGACGCGCTGGCGCTCGAGGAGCGGCTGTTCGGCGCGTTCATCTCGGAGCTGGAGCCCGCGGTGGAGCGGGAGCTGGCCGACGTGAGGGCCCCCGCGGCGGTGGCCACGAAGTGATGCGAGGTCCGGGCTCCCTCGCGCTATTCGGGTGAGGGGGCCGGGCCGGAGTCACCCACGAGGACGAGCTTGCCGTCGCGCCACTCCGCGAAGAGGTTGCGGGCCTTGCGCGCGCGCTTGCGGCTCAGCTCCACCCCCACGGCCCGCAGCCCCATCGCGTTGGCGACGGCGAGCGCGGTGCCATGGCCGCAGAACGGGTCCACGACGGTGCGCGTGGAGGTCTGCTCCAGGATGAAGCGGCAGGCGAGCTGACACGCCTCCACGCCCATGCCGCGCGTCCACGTGACTTCGCCCGCGTCGGGCAGCACGTCCGCGGTGGACTTCGCGAGGTCCGGGCGCACGCCTTTCGAGAAGCAGAGCATGTGCGAGTACGCGGGCCGGCCGAACGTCACCGTGCCCGGCGCGCGGCGGCAGACGACCTTGTGCCAGAGCATCCCGAGCCCCGCCTCCTCCGCGGCGCGGGACACGAGGTAGCCCTTGTCGACCCAGAGCCCCTCGTCCTTCACGTCCGTCTGGTAGAAGATGGCCACGCCGTCGTCGGGCACGCGCGACATGACGAGCGCCGCCGCGCGGATGAACCACGCCTTCCACTCGGCGAGGGAGAGCGTGGGGAACTCGGACGCGTCCGGCAGCGACGCCACCGCCGAGCACCCCGTCAGCACCGGCTGCGCCACCAGCCACGTCAGCGCGTCCTCGCAGTGCACCGTGCGCCGCGCGTCCAGGGCCCTGCCGCCCGTTCCGTCCCGTTCATCCGCCATGAGGGGGCGCACTCTGCCAGAGCCCCGGGGCAATCCCAGGCGGAAAGCCCCGCAGGGCGCTGGGGCCCGAGCGAGAAGTCGCGCCTTCCCTCGACAGGCCGCAAGCTGCCCCGCGCGAGGAGGCCTTCTGTCATGAACATGGAACAGTTCAAGCAGGTGAAGGAGTTGGCGCAGACGGGGCTGGAGGAGCGGCGCAAGCATCTGGCGCAGCCGTCGACGGGGCACGTGTCGCTGGGCAAGCCGCTGCGCACGGTCATCTTCACCGTGACGTGGGCGCTCTTCCTGGGGCTGGGCCTGCTGGTGGGAGGCGTGGTCGCGGGCCCCCTGGGCGCCAGCCTGGTGTTCCCGGTGTCGCTGTTCGTCTCCCTCTTCCCCGCGTGGTGGGCCAGCCGCATCTGCCGGGTGGCCGCGCAGTGGGAGCGCGCCGTCATCCTGCGGCTGGGGCGCTTCCACAGCATCAAGGGCCCCGGCGTGCTCTTCGTCTTCCCGGTGATGGACACGGCGCTGTTCGTGGACACGCGGCTGCTCACGCTCGACATCCCCCACCAGCAGGTCATCACCCGGGACAACGTCCCCGTCGCGGTGGATGGCGTCATCTTCTTCATGGTGAAGGACACCGAGCGCGCCGTCGTCACCGTGCAGGACTACCGCTACGCCATCAGCCAGTACGCGCAGGCCGCGCTCCGGGACGTCATCGGCAGCATGACGCTGGATGAGCTGCTCAGCGAGCGGGACCAGATTCAGTCGCGCATCGCCCAGGCGGTGGAGGAGCGCAGCATGGCGTGGGGCATCCACGTGGACTCCATCCGTCTGCTCGACATCGACATGCCGGAGGACCTCAAGCGGATGATGAGCCGCCAGGCCTCCGCCGAGCGCGAGAAGCGCGCCACCATCACCAAGGCGGAGGGCGACAAGGAGGCCGCCGTCAACCTGGCCGCCGCCGCGACGACCATGGCGCTCAGCCCGGGGGCCATGCAGCTGCGCACCCTCCAGTCGCTGGATGGCCTGGGCTCCTCGCCCTCGAACACCGTCGTCTTCGCCGTGCCCACCGACGTGCTGGAGCTGGTGCGGGGGCTTGCCCAGAAGACCCTGCACGGCAAACCAGACGTCCCCAGCCAGTCCTGAGTGGCCCCCCCGCTCGCCGCCAACCCAGCTCATACCCGCGGCGAATGCCTACATGTGGACCGGCCTTCTCTGGATGTCGTGGCTTGCTTTCGCTCCCGTAGAACTCTTCAATGCTGCTTTATCCATTTCATCTGAGGAGACGACATGCCCACGCTTTCCGTAGCTGACGGGACTTCGATCCACTATCGCGTCGTGGGCGAGGGCCCTCGCACGGTGGTGCTGGTGCACGGGTGGATGATGTCCGGCGCGGTGTGGGACGCGACGGTGGAGCGGCTGGACCTGACGGGGCTGCGGCTGGTGATTCCGGACGCGCGTGGCACGGGACAGTCGGGGAAGGCGGCGGGCGGCTACACGCTGGCGCAGCTGGCGCAGGACGTGCTGGCGGTGGTGGACGCGGTGGGCGCCAGGCGCTTCACGGTGGTGGGCCACAGCATGGGTGGCCAGATTGCGCAGTGGCTGGGCGCGCAGGTGCCGGACCGCGTGGAGGGCCTGGTGCTGCTCAACACGGTGCCCGCGGCGGGCCTGCCGCTGCCTCCGGACGCGGCGGGGCTGTTCCGCACGTCGGCGGGGGACCGCGACAAGCAGAAGACCATCCTGGGCCTGGCGTGCAAGACGCTGACGCCGGACGCGCTGGAGGCCCTGCTGAAGGACGCGGCGGGCGTGAGCGCGGCGGCCATCGAGGGCATGTTCGACGCGTGGACGAAGGGTGGCTTCGCGGACCAGCTGTCGAAAATCACGGCGCCGACGATGGTGGTGTCGACGGACGACCCGTTCCTGCCGCCGGCCTTCCTGCGGGAGGCGGTGGTCAAGCCCATCCGCCGCGCGCGCATGGCCCACATCCCGGGCCCTGGCCACTATCCGAACGCCGAGCACCCCCAGGAGACCGCGGCCGTGCTGTCCGCCTTCCTGGCCGGCTCCGCGCCCGCCTGACATCGGCTTCGAGGGAGGTGGTGCGATGGCCTGGAGCATGTCCTTCGATTACGACGCGCCCAATGACGTGGTGACGGCGCACTTCGTCGACTGTGTGTTGTCGACGGAGGAAGACGTCCTGCGGTGGCGGCGGGAAGTGGAAGGGCACCTGGCGCGCTATGCGGGCTCGGGGAAGGTGGACCTGCTCATCAACCTGGAGGGGTTGGTGGTGCGGTTCACCGCCGGGCGCGTCTTCGGCCGGGAGCGCCGCGAGGTGCTGGAGCGCTTCACCCACCGCTCCTATCGGTTCGGGGGCGATGAGATGACGCGCATGTTCGTGCTCACCAGCGGCGCCATCAACGGCGCGGCGGTGAATCACTACGCCACGCGCGAGGATGCGCTCGCCGCGCTGAAGGCCGAGCGCGAGGCCCTGCGCCAGCGAGGTGCCTCCCCGTTCGGCGGAGGCTTCGCGGGCAGCAAGGCCTGAGAGGCCCCGCCCCGCACGTCCAGCGCGGGGCAGGGCTCCGGAGGCTTCTCGTCAGAGGTAGTAGGGCGAGCTGGCCGCGTGGATGCGGGCCAGCAGGTCCTCGGCCTCGACGAGGGCCGCGCCGCTCAACGAGGGCAGCTGCGCGGTGAGCTGCGTGCGCGCCTCGCGGAGGATGAGGTACGCGGCGGCGCTCTGGTGCACCTTGAGGATCTCCACCATGGCGCGGCGGGAGGCGTAGCCGCGCACGCCGTCCACGTTGAGCAGGATGCCTCGGACGTCGGCGAGGATGGCCTGGTTGAGCTCGGCGTGGTTGGGGGGCTGGCCGCGGAAGTTGCCGCGCATCCGCCGCGCATCCAGGTAGAGCCGCGAGAGGATGCGTCGCGCCAGGTCGTCTGCGCGCGCGCCGTGGGCGACGGGGTCCACGCCCTCGGGAATCTGGAGCGGTGGCCGCAGCCGCTCCATCACGAGCGCGTACGTCGCGGCCTGGGTGGTCAGTCGCGGGGCGAGCACGAACTGGAGCGTCCGGTTCAGGAACTCGTTGAAGCTGTAGGACACCACTGCGAACGGCGTGCCCGCAAGCACCCGGTCGCGCAGGTGCTGGTAGCGCGGCAGATAGAACCGGGTGAGCGGCTCCGAGGTCCGGTCGAACGAGTTGCAGTCGGGGTCCTCACCCAGGTCCTGGTAGGTGCAGAAGCGCTCGGTGGGAAGGGACGGGGACAGTCCATACAGATATCGCACCGCCTGGATGTCATAGGTGCCAGGGGCGGTGAGCTGGATGGCGTCGTGCTCGAGCAGGTAGTCCATGACGGAGTTGGAAACGGGCGCGCCGGGGGTTTCGTCGAAGCGCAGGGAGCCCGCGAAGTTGTGCTGGAGGCCCAGCGTGTGCCCCACCTCGTGCAGCACGACCCAGGTCACATAGCGCTCGACCTTCTCCTTCAGGGAGAGCCCCAGGACGTGGGAGGTCGAGTCGGGCGCGAGGGCGTGTGCGAGGGCCTGGTCGGACTCCAGCGTGCACAGGGGCTGATGGGCCATGCCGGACCAGGCCACGCCCACCCTGTCACCGGCGGGGAGGGGGCTGGGGCGGTGGAGCTCGCCGTCGCTTCCGAAGACCGCCTCTCCCAGCTCGACCCAGACCGCGTTCATGTAGATGGTGGCGCCGCGAATCTCTCCCGTGTTGGGGTTGGTGCGCCAGTCGGCGAACGCGAAGGCATTCACCGTGCTCGTGTCGAAGAGGATGACGTTCTTGTCGTCATCGGCGAAGCCCAGGTCACTGTCTCCCACGGAGACCTCGAACACCTTGAACCCGAAGGCCTGGTTCCATCCCTCGACACCTCGCTTCACCGCGCCCACGAGGTCGTACGGCTGGTAGCGCGGTTGGCCTTGGACCTTGAGGATGGAGTCAGTGATGTGCCATGCGATGGGCTTCATGCCGGGGTGGATGTTCCACTTCGCCACCGGGGCCGACAGCTCGCTGGAGTCGGGGATGAGACCGGGCTCGGCGGGGAAGTAGAAGTCCCGGGCGGGCCGCTCCGTGGAGGTGAAGCCCGCGCCCTCCTGATACTTGCGCAGCGCCATGCCCAGGGTGCCGGAGACGCGGAAGCGGTTGGGCTCCAAGGGGTTGTCCACGTTGAAGTAGGGCGTCCGGTCCGCCATGCCGGTGAAGACCTTCTCGTAGGTGACCCCATCCTCGATGCGGCGGAAGCGCTGGGCGAAGGCGAGCTCCTCCTCGAAGCGGAAGGCCGAGTCCGCGATGTAGCGGCTGAAATAATCGGAGGCCGCGTTGATGCGGCTCAGGCCCGCGGTGGGGTCGATGAGCAGGTATTGGTCCGCGCCGCGCAGGCGGTTGAACGGTTGGAAGTCGCGGATGATGGGGTAGGCGTCGACCAGGACGGTGGGGTCGAAGAGGTCGCTGCTCTTCTTGCGGTGGTCCGCGTCGAGGATGAAGAGTTTTCCGTTCTGCTCCTGGAAGGTCACCACCCGCGTGCCCAGGCTGACGGCCGCGCCCATCTCGACGCCGCCGGGGAAGAGCTGCTTCCAGAAGGTGGAGAGGAACCAGCGCTGGCCCAGCTCGTTCTTGCGAATGGCCAGATAGAAGGTGCCGCCGGAGGTGTCCATGGCGCCGGAGAGCGCCTGGCGGAGCTGCGGGTGCTGCTCCGCGTGAGCCTCCCAGGGAATGGAGACGAAGGCGCCATCCAGGGCGACCGGAGGGGGTTCTCCAGGGACTTCACGGGGGCTGGATTCGCCGCAGCCGACGAAGGACAGCAGGAGGGCCAGAGGGATGAGTCGGAGATACGGTCCACGCATCGATGTCTCCAGATGTGTCACGAGATGTTCGTGAGGCCGGGACACGCTAGGACCTGCTCGGTGAAAACAGACATGGGCCGCCTGCCCTGGGGCGAAGTGACACTCGAATGGACAGGAGTTTTTCGGGGGGCGGGGGTTTGGTGCGTTCCTGGGTGGTTGGCGCTCAGACGCCCGCGTACCACTCGTAGCCGCGCTCCTCCCAGTAGCCGCTGGTGGGCTGGGAGAGGAAGTTCACCTCGGTCAGGTACTTCACCATCTTGTAACCGAGTTTCACCGCCGAATAGAGGCGCAGGGGCGCGCCGTGCTCGGGTGGGAGCGGCTGCCCGTTCATGCCGTAGGCCAGGAGTGTCTGAGGATGAAAGGCGCTGGGGCGGTCCCAGGAGGACCAGTAGCCCGAGTCGAATGAGCGCAGCTCCACATAGGCCGCCGCCAGGTCCGCGCCCACGTACTCGGCGAGGTCTCTCAGGCGCACGCCGTGCCAGGACGCCACGGCGCTCCAGCCCTCCACGCAGTGATGGCGGATCCGGTACTGCGTGCTCGGCAGCCGCTGGAGCTCCGCCAGCGTCAACCGCATGGGCCGCGCGACGCTGCCCCCGACCTTCAGCGTCCAGCCTGGAGGCGCGAGCGGCACCGTGTCCGAGATGAAGTACTGAGGGAAGGCGCCTGGAGGCGTGGTCTCCTCCGGAGGCAGCTCGGGGGCGAGCCGGGTCTCGTCGAAGAGCGCGGCCTGGAGCCGTGCGTTGACGCGCTCCATGGCGCCCAGGAAGCCCGCGTGAGGACGGGCGCTGTCGCACGCGGAGGCGAGCAGGGCGCTCCCGGCTCCGAGCAGGGCCGTGCGCCGGGTGAGCAGCCGGGGGCGCGGCTCGACGATGAGGCGTCTATCGCGCATCGGGCTTCCTCCCACCTGTCACCATCTCCACCAGCGAGCGGGGATGCAGGAGCACCATGAGGACGTGGCCCAAGGTGAAGAGGCCGAGCAGCGCGAGCGTGAGCAGGTGGATGGCGCGCGCGGCGTCGTAGCCACCGAGCACGGAGGTGAGCGCGCCGAGCTGCACGGGCTTGTAGAGCGTGACGCCCGAGAGGACGGCGAGGATGCCCAGCAGCAGCGCGCCGGTGTACGCCAGCCGTTGCAGGCCGTTGTAGAGCTCCTGGGAAGGGGGCTCTCTTCGCAGGCGCAGGTAGAAGGCGAGGGTGCTCGCGGCGTTGCGCGCGTCGCGGCGGGGAAAGAAGAGACGGCGGCGCCACTCACCGCTGAAGGCGAGGTAGAGCAGATATAGAAGGCCGTTGAGCGCGAGGAAGCCGCCGAACGCGAAGTGCCACTGTCGCGCGCCCGCGAGCCAGTCTCCGAGTCGGGCCCACTCCGGTGGAATCACTCCCTGAAAGGGATATCCGGCATAGGGCCGCCCTTGGGGGCCGAGCATGGGATAGGCGGCGAGAATCTGCAGCCCGCTGCCCGCCATGATGATGAGCAGGGGCACGTTGACCCAGTGGGCCACGCGGATGGGCCAGGGCTGTGGGCGACGGAGGGGAGCGGCTCGCACGGCGTGGCAGGAGAGCATTGCTCGCGCGCTCGAGGCGGACTCCCTCGACGTCCTGCACGATAGGTAACCGCTCCGCGTCGAGGGTGTCGTCCGTTCGACGGGGAGGTGCCGGATTCGCTCGGGTGCGATGGGGCCGGGGCGGCGTTCCGGACGTACGAGGTTGCGTCCCCGGGGAACGCATCCGCTCCGGCGCCCACGACGCATCCCTGGCGGAGGCCCCCTGTGTCTGTCTTGGACCTTGCATTGCAATGCCTCCCTGCCCAGTTGGAGGGATGGCCCCATGCACGGACTCAACAAGAGGTTCAAGGCAGACCCGCTCGCCTTCTTGAATCGGCTCATCATGGTCACCCTGCCGGCCCAGCCCTGTCCGACGTGTCACTGCGTGATGGACCTGGGGCAAGGGAACTGGGCGGTCGCGAATCCCTACGCCCGGCCCGAGCCGATGGTGCTCAAGTTCGACCTCATCGCGGGCGCCTACGGCGGCAACATCCTGGCGGGACAGTCCTTTGACCAGGCCCTGGGCGCGGCGAATCCCGCGGGCCTGGCCTTCGACAACCCCGCGGCGAACTACGCGGCGCTGCAGGTGCTGAAGGTCGGGCTGGCGCGGGTCGCGAATCCGGTGGGGCGGATGACGAACGAGTACAGCGCCTACTGGCTGCCCTGGGCGACGGCTGGCGCGAACGAGCTCCACCTGAACGATGTGAACGTGCGCTTCTTCTTCACGGCCATGTTCAGCGGCTGCACGTTCAGCGTCGCCACGCCCGCGGGCGCCGCGGGACCGGCCAATGTCTGGGTGACGCACATCGCCTGGGACCCGGGGCTCAACGCGCATGCGAACTGGGGAGGCGCCCCGCTGGCGGGTGCTTCCATCGACGCGCGGCGGCTCAGCGCGGAGCGCGCCTTCTACATGGCCCGCATGGGGGCGGGGACGTTCGTGCGCTCGGTGGCGCTGCGGCCCGATCCGCTGCCCGCCTTCGCCGGAGTGCCCGCCGCGGTTCCCGCCGTCCCCCTCAGGGCTGTCAGCGGCCCGCTCCCCGTGATGCATGGCCGGTACTGCTACGGAGACAACCCCGCGCTGGTCCCCAACCCGGGCATCGCCTTCATCGCGGGGTGGCGGGACGACCATGACCACTGGCACTTCGCGGTGCAGAAGCACCCTGGGGGCTACAACGCGCTCGGCGCGCCGCTGCAGCGAGGCCCGAACACCATCGTCCCGCAGGGAGTGCAGCAGTTCCTGTGAGGGGCGGCGTGTCGCAGGGACTCGCACGGCGCCGCAGGAGCGCCTTGCGTGTGTGTGTTTCCCGCGCCCTGCTCGATAGGTAACCCCTCTGAGGGGTGGTGTCGTCCGCTCGACGCGGGGAGTGTCTCCTGGGGAGTGCTGCCTCGTGGGGTGTCGGCCCCGTTGTTTGGGTGACGGGCCGGTTACCGCTATCGTTCAGGTTCTCCCCCCCGAGATATCGCCGAGAGGACGTCATCATGAATCGAGCGAACGCGACATGTCTGGCCCTGTTCGCCAGCACGCTCCTGCTGACCGTGGGGTGTGGGCTGCCCGACTCGCCGGATGTTCGCGCGGAGCCTGTCGGCTCGGCGCTCGTGGTGGCGGTGCTTCCCCGCTCGTTGTCCTCGGACGAGGTGAAACGTGTGGAGGTCACCGTCACGCCCGCACAGGGCGGGGCTGTCACCGAGGAGTTGGTCGAGCATCAGGTGCCCGAACATGAGGCTGTGTGGCGGGCACAGGTGCGCGACATCCACTCGGGCCCGAAGGCCAGGGTGGGCTTGCGCATCATCGGTGCTTCGGGCGTGGAATTGGGGAAGGTGGAGGTCCCGGAGATGGAGTTGCAGCGGCATCAGCCCGCGCTCCTCGTGCTCGCGCCCCAACGCTCCGA
The DNA here is from genome assembly GCF_038561935.1 of Myxococcus stipitatus. Next base: position 205,494 of record NZ_CP102770.1, read on the forward strand.
CACTTCGAGGGCCAACACCGCGCCCGTGATTGATGCCGTGGTGGGCTCTCAGGCGACGGTGTCACCGGGACATGTGCTGAAGCTTGGCGCCCTGGCCCGTCCTTCCGAGGGGGCGGAGACACTCACGTTTGCGTGGAGCGCGAAAGCGGATGATGGCATGGGCGCGGGCTCCTTCGATGATGCGTCGTCGAAGGACGTGGCGTGGACGGCCCCGACGCGGCGTGTACAGGTGAGGCTGACGCTGGTGGTGACGGGGAGCCGTGGCGCGTCGACCACGCTGGGCTTTGATGTGGATGTGGCGCTCGGTGGGGAGTTGAATGTGGAGCGCGGGGCTTCGTTCAATCGCTCGCCCGTCTTGATGGAGCTGGGCGTCAATCCCGTCGCGGATGCGCGAGTCGGCGTTCCCGTCGCGCTCCAGACGGCCGGGGTGGATGACGATGGTGACAGGCTCACCTATGCGTGGTCCGCGACCTGCGAGGGGACGTTCCGGGATGCGAGCGCGGCGGTCACCCAGTTCACGCCGACGGTCCTGCCCACTGGTGCCTGCAACAACTGCGAGCTCACCGTGAGGGTGAGTGATGGCCAGGGAGCTGCGCGAGAGCGCAAGACGGGCTTGTGCGTGCGCAGTCCCATGGCGCCCATCATCAGCTCCCTGACGCCCTCGGCGACGGATACGACGGCCGGCGTGCCGGTGTGGCTGGCGGCCACGGCGAGGGACCCGCAGGGCGAGCCGCTCACCTTCACCTGGTCCGCGAACACGGGCCTGTTGGGGCACGCGACGCGCGCGGGGGGCTCGGGTGAGGCGGACTGGGTGGCGCTGTCGTGCCTCCCGGTGGACACGGTGCCCACCATCTCCCTGACGGTGACGAACACCTCGGGGCTGTCCGCGTCGCGGACGGTCTCGGTGGATTGGACGGGGCCTCGCTGTGGTGAGTTCGCGCCCTGCGAGGCGACGCTGGGGGCCTCGGAGGTGTCGCTGACGAACGACTGCACCACGGAGCAGTCCCTGTGGATTCCGGATGGGTATACCTTGAACGGCGCGAGGCATGTGCTCACGGCGGTGGACCCGCGCGGAGGCCGCTTCCTGGGAGCGGTGCTGCGCAACCGGGGCACCACGGCGCACGTGCGCGATGTGACGGTGACGGCGCGAGGGCTCTCGGAGCAGGTCTGTGACGACGTCACGACGCGGCTGCGCGGCATCTTGTTCGACGGCGCGAGCGGCTCCGTCGTGGACAGCCAGGTGCTGGACCTGAGCCAGCTGGATGGCGCCGGCGCCTGTCAGGAGGGCGTGGGCATCGAGGTGCGCAACGCGCTGACCGCGACGTCGGAGACGCAGGTGGAGGTGCGGGGCAACCTCGTGGCGCGCTACCAGAAGGCGGGCATCGTCGGCTCGGGGCGGGTGAAGCTGAGCGTGGATGACAACCGCGTGGAGGGAGGGGGGCCGGTGTCCTTCATCGCGCGCAATGGCATCCAGTTCAGCAATGGCGCCACGGGGCGGGCCACGAAGAACCGGGTGGAGGGCAATGCCTACTCGGGCGGGGGGACCACGGCCGCGGGCATCCTGGTGGCGGGCGGGGAGCAATACCGGATGGCGCTGTGCGAGGACATCGACCTCTTCGAGAACACGCTGGTGAAGAACGACATCGGCATCAACGTGTCGCAGGCGGATGCGGATGGGAATGGCCCGCCCGTGCCGACGGGGCTGCGCATCCAGCGGAACATGGTGGAGCACGCGGGGTGGCCGGAGCCGTACGCCGGCAAGCTCTTCGTGGGCATCTGGGACCTGGGCGGCGCGAACGTCATCAGCCAGAACCGCGTGAGCGGCGCCTGGTATGAGCGCGCGACCAAGCCCGACGAGACGTTCGACGTCATCGTGGAGGCGGGCGCGGCGTCCCAGATTGCGTTCCTCACGCCGGCGCGGACGGTGGGCGTGGGGCTGTGCTCCGAGGCGCTGGTGGTGCAGAGCCAGGACGCGCGAGGGAACCTGACCGCGCTGGGCGCGCCGTCACTGGTGCTGGAGGTGGTGGGGAGCTCGGCGCCGGGTTCGGTGCTCTACGCGGACGCGGCGTGCACGCAGGAGCTGGCCCGGGCGGCGACGGGGTGGGAGCTGGTGTTGGAGAAGCCGCAGCAGGAGGCCTCGTTCTACTTCAAGGCCCCGCGGACGGGAGAGCTGACCTTCAAGGCGAAGGGGGACGGACTCGAGGGGACGCAGGTCCACGTGGTCCGGTGACGAGCGGGCTCAGGGCCGGGTGGCGGTCACCTGGCGCATGCTCCAGCGGAAGGGGAGCGTGCCGTCCGCGAGCCGCAGGGGCTCCACGGCGCGCAGGAAGTCCGCCTTGAGCGAGTCCCGCGCCGACTCGGGGAGCCGGTCGGCGTCATAGGTCCGCGTGAGGGAGTCCCACACGCGTTCCGGGGGGCCGTCGCCCTGGACCTCGAGGTTCTGGATGTGGAGCCCCGTGAAGTCGCGGAACAGCTCCGCCAGCCCCTCGGAGGTGCGCACGCGTGGGTCTCCCAGGGGGAGGGCCGCGTTCGGCGTCGTCGCGAGGACGGGCCTCAGCAGGCGCACGTATTGCTCGAACGCCTCGTTCCGGAGGGGCCCTCCGCCGATGACCATGGACACGCGTCCCGTGGGCTTCAGCACGCGGCGAAGCTCGGAGAGCACGGTCTCCACGTCGTCCATCAGCATGAAGGCGAGGTGGCTCAGCACGAGGTCGACGCTGGCCTCCGGGTAGGGGAGCGACTGGGCGCGGCCGTGGGTCAGCGTGGCGGCGTCCTTCAGTCGCGTCCGCGCCGCCGCGAGCTCGTGTTCGCTCAGGTCGACGCCCAGCAGCGAGAGGCCAGGCTGCTGGCGCCGGGCGAGCAGCTCCAGGAGATGGCCGTCGCCACAGGCGAGGTCGAGCACCACCAGGGGCGCTTCCCCCCGAGGCACCTCCGCCTCCAGGAGCGAGTAGCTGGAGGGGTGCACTTCGCCATCCCGCCACACGGGGGCGCCGCCGAACTCGCGCGACGTGACTCCGGGGAGACGGCGGTGGAAGTCGCGCAGATAGGTTTCGGCGGGGGAGGTCATCCGGGAGTCACGCCTCGTTCCGTGCGGTCTCGCGCGGCTTCGCTGTCTGCAGTTGATTCGAGTGTTGGATTTATCCGTCGTTTTGTCAAGTCAGTTATTGATTTATGAGTTGTTATTGAAATCAGATTGCGACAGAGGAGGGCGCGGATATGTTTGGGGGATGGGTGACAGCCTGGAGATACATCTGGAGCGCGCGGAGGACGCGCTGTCCCGGAATGATGGCGAGGTGGCGCTCGGTCATCTCGTCGAGGCGTGGAAGGAGTGTCGGGCGGAGCCGCTCATCGCGCTCATCCAGCGGCTCTCGGACCATCTGGTCGCCGACCTGACTCCGCTGGACGAGTCCATGACCCTGTACTGGCACGCGCAGGGGCGCCATGTGATGGACCTGCCGCGAGTGCTGAAGGACTTGCTGTCGGCGGTTGCGCGGCATCGCGCTCCTCTGCCGGCAGGGACGCTCGACTGGCTGCGACGACTGTTTCCCGCGGACCCTCGGATGGCTCCAGTGGTTGTGGCCTCCGCCCGGTATCTCAAGGGCGAGCAGGAAGAGGCCCTGCGGATGCACAACGCCGTGCTCATCTACGTGGAGCCTCCCTATGACGTGGAGCCGCTGCGAGAGCTGAGGGCACGCCTGCCTCGGAACCTGGGGAAGGAAGCCGAGCGGCTCGACACGGTCATCCGGAGAGGGGCGGGCTGGGAGCCGCCCGTGTTGAGCGCGGGGGCCCAGGAGCGGTGTGAGGTGCTGGCGGCGGCCGTCGAGGCGCGCATCTCCGGGAAGGCGCGTGCCTCGGTGACTCGCGATGCGCTCTTCGCTCGAATCTATGAGTCACCGGAAGATGACGAAGCGCGCAATGTGCTGGCGGACGTCTTGCTCGAGGAGGGAGATTCGCTGGGGGAGTTCATCTCGCTCCAGTTCGCGAGTGAGCCGGACACGGCGCGGATGGAGCATCTCCTCAAGATGAACCGGGCGCGGTGGGTCGTTCCCCTGGGGCGGTACATCGACCCGAAAGGCACTCGCTTCGAGCGTGGTTTTCCTGTGTCTGTCTTGATGAAGACCCCCGATATCGCCGAGCCACCGGTGGCCTGGGGCACGGTGGAGGAGGTTCGCTGGCCTCACGGCGGCGTCAGGCCGAGGGGGCAGATGCTCAATTCGCCCGCACTGCGTCACGTGAAGTCGCTGCGAGGCGTGAGTGGAACGTCGGTGTGCGATTTGAAAGCACCCGAGGCGTCCGCCCTTCAGCGGCTGTCATTGAGGACGACGGAGGGGAAGGGATTGCTGGAGGCGTTGGTGGCCCTGCCCCGGTTGCGATGGCTGGAGGTCGACCCCGGAGAGCCGGACTTTGTCTCCCGGTGTCTGGAGTCCTCCCTGGCGTCGCGGTTGGAGTGCTTCGCGGTGCGCGGTGGGGCGATGCACGTTCAGCCGCTGGTCTTGGGGCCGTCGCATTCGAAGTGGGGCCTGGAGCTCAAGCGGGATGCGGAGGTCCCCGTCACGCTCGTCCTGGAAGACGTCCGTGACGTGGAGGCGCTGGTCCCGGTGCTTCGTGCCGCCAGGCGATTCAGCTCCCAGGCCCTTCGGGTCCGCCTCTGCTTTGACTGGGGGCTGGGGCAGACCCGTGATTCCGGGGCGGAGGTCTCCGCCCTGTTTGCCCGGGGCCGGGCCATGCTGGAGGCGGCGGCTTCCGCCTACTCACGAGTCATCTGGGAGGGCTCGTAGGGCATTGCTGAATGCGGGTTGCGACAAGGCGGGGGCCGATCATGTCTAGGGAGAAGGGTGACATCCTGGAGACGCATCTGGAGCGCGCGGAGGATGCGCTGGCCCGGTGTGAAGATGACGAGGCGCTCGGTCATCTGCTGGAGGCGTGGAAGGAGTGCCAGGCGGAGCCCATCATCGCGCTCATCCAGCGGCTCTCAGACCATCGGGTCGCGGGGCTGACGCCGCTGAGCTCCTCCGCGCCTCGGGGGCGGATAGAGGAGGCTCGTCATGCGATGGACCTGCCGCGAGTGCTGGCGGGTTTGATGGAGGAGGTCACGCGTCGCGGTTTCTGCGTTCCGGGGCATGAGCTCGACGTGTTGAGACGGCGCTTCCCCGCGGACCCGCGCATGGTCCCGCTGGTGCTCGCCTCTGCTCGGAAGAGGGACGCCGAGAAGCTGGACAACCTGCGGATGCACAGCGCTGTGCTCATGTACGTCGGGGCTCCCTTTGACGTGGAGCCGCTGCGCGAGCTGAGGGCGCGCTTGCCCGAGGGACTCGGGCGGGAGGCGGAGCGGCTCGACTCCGTCATCCGGCTGGGGGAGCGCTGGGTCCCTCCTGTGTTGGGCGCGAGCGCGCAGGCTCGGTGCGACGCGCTGAAGGAGGCGGTCGAGGCGCGAATCGGAACGTCCGCTCGCACCGCCGCGACGCGTGAGGAGTTGTTCGCGCGAGTCCATGCGGCACCCGAGGACGACGAGGCGCGGAAGGTGTTGGCGGATGTGTTGCTCGAGCAGGGAGACCCGCTGGGCGAGTTCATCATGCTCCAGTGTTCGAGCACGCCGGACGAAGCGCGCATCGCCACGCTCCTCGATGCGCACCGGGCGCGATGGCAGGCTCCCCTGGGGCCCCATGTCGAACGGGGACTCATCCGATTCGAGAGAGGCTTTCCGGTGGCCGTCCAACTCGAGCACGCCGCTTCGGTGCCCTTCGCGCATTGCTTCACCGCGCCGGAGCCGGCCTGGAGCACGGTGGAGGAGCTCGCCCTGGATGGGAGTAGCCATTACGAAAAACTGTGGGCGGCGATGCTCAATGCCCCGGCGCTGCGCAATGTGAAGACGCTGCTGCGCGCCTCCGGGCCCACGGTCGGTGCGCTGAAGGCGCCGAGAGAGTCCGCCCTGCAACGGGTGGAGTTGAGCTCCACGGAAGGGGAGGGGGTGCTCGAGACGTTGGAGGCGCTTCCTCGGTTGCGATGGTTGAAGGTCACCACCCGGAGTCCGGAGTTCGTCCTGCGGTGCCTGGGGCCATCCATGGCTTCGCGGCTGGAGTCCTTCGAGGGATGCAAGTGGGTGACGCACGAGTACTCGTTCCTGCGTCCGCATGACCACATGGCCTGGCGCATCGTGCTCAGTCGAGATGCGGAAGTCCCCGTCTCGGTCATCGTGGGGGACTTCCGCGATACGCGGGAGCTCGTCCCGCTCCTCGGTGCCGCCACGCGCTTCAGCACCCGCGCGCTCCGGGTGTGCTTTCGCTTCGAGTGGATGCGCAGGTTCACGCTGGACGCGGGGCCGGAGATTGCCTCCCAGGTCGTTCAGGGCCGGAGGATTCTGGAAGAGGCGGCTTCGGCCTACACCCAGGTCCTCTGGGAAGAGGCGTAGGTCTTCCAGACTGCACGACGCCCGAGGCCGTGTCGTGCAGGTTGCAATCCGCCCCACCTGCTCCTGCGCGCAACCTCCTGGAATGCCTAGGGTTGTCATGAGGGGGAATTGGTACGAGCGGTGCTCAAGCGGGGAGCACGCTCATGTGGCCCATCGACACCTCACCGCTGCTGCTCTCCCTGCTGCTCCAGCAGGCCGACGTCTCCCCGCCAGGCCCGGACACCCGGGTCACCGCTGAGGAGGAGGCTCCGAGCCTCCTCTCGCGCCTGAAGCCGGAGGGAGGCGTCGACGTGTACTACGCCCACAACTTCAACCAGCCCGCGCACTCGGCCAACTTCATCCCCGGCACGGGCACCAGCGCGAAGCGCGCTGGCGAAATCACCATCAACCTCGCCTCGCTCGGCGTGAGCCTGGCCCCCGAGCCCGTGGGCTTCAAGGTGCTCCTCGGCTTCGGCACCGGCGCGGAGGTCGTCCACGCCGCCGAGCCCGAGGGCGTCACCACCGGCCCCGACCTGTGGCGCTACGTCCAACAGGCCTCACTGTCCTTCGCCCACGGCCCCGTGGTGCTCGAGGCCGGCATCTATCCCAGCCACATCGGCTTCGAGTCGTTCCAATCCCAGCTCAACTGGACCTACACCCGCTCGTGGATGGGCGAGCTGTCGCCCTACTACCAGACGGGCCTCAAGGGCACCTGGACGCTCGACCCGAAGTGGAGCGTGCAGCTCCACCTCCTCAATGGCTGGCAGACCATCGGCGACAACAACCACGGGCTCGCCGTGGGCACACAGGTCGCCTACTCGGGCGACCGCCTGTCCGCGTCCTTCAACACCTTCATCGGCGAGGAGGGCACCGAGGGCAGTGACGGCCTGCGCCTCTTCGCGGACATCGTGGCCACCTATCGCGTCACGGAGGCGCTCCGCCTCGCGGCGACCGCGGACGTGGGCACGCAGCACGTCCCCGGAGGCGAGCGCGCGTATTGGTACGCGGCCGGCGTCAACGCCCGCTACCAGCTCGCCGAGCCCGTCGCCCTCGTCGGCCGCGCGGAAGTCTACCGAGACGCCGATGGCCTCATGACGGGCGCCGAGCAGACGCTGACCGCGGGCACCCTCACCGTCGAGGTGAAGCCCGCGACGGCGCTCGTCCTCAAGCTGGAGGGCCGCTACGACCACTCGACGGAAGCCGTGTTCGCCGGCCGGGCCACCACCGATGACGGCACGCCCGTGCCGAAGGACTCCGAGACGCTCGTCGTGCTCGGCGCCACCGCCTACTTCTGAACCTGGAGCCCCTCCATGGATGCCGTCCTCTTCCTCGTCACCGTCGGTTTCTTCGCGCTCGCGTGGGCCTACACCCACGGCTGCGAGCGCCTGTGAGGTCCCCTCGATGAACTTCGAATACGCCGCCGGCGCGGTGCTCGCCGTGTTCCTCACCGCCTACCTCGTCTACGCCCTGCTCCGCCCCGAGCGCTTCTAGGGGCCTCTCCATGACAATCATTGGCTGGTTGCAGATCCTGTTGTTCTTCGCCCTGCTGCTCGTGCTGACGAAGCCGCTGGGGGTGTATCTCTTCCGCGTCTTCGAGTCGGACGCCCGCCCGCTGCCGAGAGTCCTGGGCCCCGTGGAGCGCGTGCTGCTCAAGCTGACGGGCGCCTCCGAGCGCCGCGAGCAGACGTGGGTGGAGTACTGCGGCGCGCTCCTCGCCTTCAGCGTGGTAGGCATGCTCGTCCTCTACGGGCTCCAGCGCACGCAGCACCTGCTGCCGCTCAATCCGCGGGGGCTGGGCGCGGTGGGGCCGGAGCTCTCGTTCAACACGGCGGCGAGCTTCGTGGCGAACACCAACTGGCAGTCGTATGCCGGTGAGTCCACCCTGAGCTACCTCACGCAGATGGTGGGGCTGGCGTGGCAGAACTTCGTCTCGGCCGCCGCGGGCCTCGGTGTCGCGCTGGCACTGGCGCGAGGCTTCACGCGCCGCCCTGGGCCGGAGGGCGCCAGGACGCTGGGCAACTTCTGGGTGGATGTGGTGCGCGGCACGCTCTACGTGCTCCTGCCCATCAGCTTCGTCGTGGCCCTGTTCTTCGTCTCGCAGGGCGTCCTCCAGAACTTCTCGCCCTACCAGGAGCTGACCACGCTGGAGGGCGCGAAGCAGACGCTCGCCATGGGGCCGGTGGCTTCGCAGGAAGTCATCAAGATGCTGGGCACCAACGGCGGCGGCTTCTTCAATGCCAACAGCGCGCACCCCTTCGAGAACCCCACGCCGCTCACCAACCTGGTGCAGATGCTGCTCATCTTCTGCATCCCCTCCGCGCTCACGTACACGTACGGGCGGATGACGGGGGACTCGAGGCAGGGCTGGGCCCTGTTCGCGGCCATGTCCATCCTCTTCTTCGCGGGAGCCACCGCGGCGTACGCCGCCGAGTCCCAGCCCAACGCCGCCGTGGCGGCCTCGGGCGTGGCGCAGGTGGGCAACATGGAGGGCAAGGAGGTGCGCTACGGCATCCCCGCCACCACCCTCTTCGCCACCGTCACCACCGATGCGTCATGCGGCGCCGTCAACGGCATGCACGACAGCTTCAACCCGCTGGGCGGCCTGGTGCCGCTGGTGAACATGCAGCTGGGCGAGGTCATCTTCGGCGGCGTGGGCGCGGGGCTCTACGGCATCCTCATCATGGTGGTGCTCTCCGTGTTCATCGCGGGCCTGATGGTGGGCCGCACGCCGGAGTACCTGGGGAAGAAGATTGAAGCGAAGGAGATGAAGCTCGCGATGCTCTACGTGCTCATCTTCCCGCTGTTCATCCTGGGGCTGTCGGCGGTGGCGGCGGTGATTCCGCAGGGCGTGTCCTCGCTCAACAACGCGGGGCCGCATGGCCTGACGGAGATTCTCTACGCGTTCACCAGCGGCACGGCGAACAACGGCAGCGCGTTCGCGGGCCTCAACGCGAACACGCCCTTCTGGAACATCTCCCTGGGGATGGCGATGTTGGGCGGACGCTTCCTGATGATCGTGCCCGCGCTGGCCATCGCCGGCTCCATGGTGGGCAAGAAGGTGGTGCCGACCGGTCCCGGCACCTTCCCGACGAATGGCGCCCTGTTCACCGGCCTGCTGGTGAGCGTGGTCATCATCGTCGGCGCGCTCACCTTCTTCCCCGCGCTCTCCCTGAGCCCCATCGTCGAGCACTTCCTCGCCGGGGCCGGAAAGGTCTACTGAGCCATGAGCTCCCTCTCTTCGAAGCCGGCGTCGCTCTTCGACGCGTCACTCCTCAAGCCCGCGCTGGTGGAGAGCCTCAAGAAGCTCCACCCGCGCGACGTGGCTCGCAATCCCGTGATGTTCGTGGTGTGGGCGGGCAGCCTGCTCACCACCGTGCTGGTGGTGAAGGACCTCGTCTCGCCGCCGACGAGCGGCGCGCCCCTGTGGTTCACCGTGTCGGTGACGCTGTGGCTGTGGTTCACCGTGCTGTTCGCCAACTTCGCGGAGGCGGTGGCGGAGGGGCGCGGCAAGGCCCAGGCCGGTGCGCTGCGCAAGATGCGCAAGGACACCACCGCGCGCCGCATGGTCGACGGACGCGAGGAGCGAGTCCCCGCGCCGGACCTGCGCAAGGACGACCTGGTGGTCTGCGAAGCCGGTGACCTCATCCCCGGCGACGGCGAGGTGGTGGAGGGCATCGCCAGCGTGGACGAGTCCGCGATTACCGGCGAGTCGGCGCCCGTCATCCGCGAGTCTGGCGGAGATCGCTCGGCGGTGACGGGGGGAACCAAGGTGCTGTCGGACCGCATCGTGGTGCGCATCGCCGTCAACCCGGGCGAGTCCTTCCTCGACCGGATGATTGGGTTGGTGGAGGGCGCCGCGCGGCAGAAGACGCCCAACGAGGTGGCGCTGCACATCCTGCTGGTGGGCCTGACGGTGGTCTTCCTGCTGGCGTGTGTGTCGCTGGTGCCGCTGGCGCTCTACTCGGGCGTGGGGCTGTCGGGCACGGCGGTGGTGGCGCTGCTGGTGTGTCTCATCCCGACGACCATCGGCGGCCTGCTGAGCGCCATCGGCATCGCGGGCATGGACCGGCTCCTGCGCAAGAACGTGCTGGCCATGAGCGGTCGCGCGGTGGAGGCGGCGGGGGACGTGGACACGCTGCTGCTCGACAAGACGGGCACGATTACCTTGGGCAACCGCATGGCCACGGAGCTGTTGCCCATGCCGGGCATCCGCATGGAGGACCTGGCGGAGGCCGCGCAGCTCGCGAGCCTGGCGGACGAGACGCCCGAGGGGCGCTCCATCGTCACGCTGGTGAAGGACACGTACAAGATGCGGCCTCGCGAGCTGCAGGCGCATCACGCGACGTTCGTCCCGTTCACCGCGCAGACGCGCATGAGCGGGTGCGACCTGGTGGACCCGCACCCGCGCAGCATCCGCAAGGGCGCGGTGGACGCCATCATCCAGCACGTGCGGGCGCAGGGTGGCTCGGTGCCGTCGGAGCTGGCGGTGGCGGCGGGGCGGATTGGTGATGCGGGAGGGACGCCGCTGGCGGTCGCGGATGGCGCGCGGCTGCTGGGCATCGTCCACCTGAAGGACGTGGTGAAGGGCGGCATCAAGGAGCGCTTCGACCGCTTCCGCGCCATGGGCATCCGCACCGTGATGATTACGGGCGACAACCCGCGCACCGCGGCGGCCATCGCCCGCGAGGCCGGCGTGGATGACTTCCTCGCCGAGGCCACCCCCGAGGCCAAGCTGGCCCTCATCCGCACCGAGCAGGGCAAGGGCAAGCTGGTGGCGATGACGGGCGACGGCACCAACGACGCCCCCGCGCTGGCGCAGGCCGACGTGGGCGTGGCGATGAACACCGGCACGCAGGCGGCGAAGGAGGCGGGGAACATGGTGGACCTCGACTCCAACCCGACGAAGCTGCTGGAGGTGGTGGAGGTGGGCAAGCAGCTCCTGATGACGCGGGGCACGCTCACCACGTTCTCCATCGCCAACGACGTGGCGAAGTACTTCGCCATCCTCCCGGCGCTCTTCATGGGGGTGTTCCCCCAGATTGCGCCGCTCAACGTGATGGGGCTGACGTCGCCGTTCAGCGCCATCCTGGCGGCGGTCATCTTCAACGCGCTCATCATCATCGCGCTCATCCCCCTGGCGCTGCGCGGCGTGCGGTATCGCCCGCTCGGCGCGGCGGCGCTCCTGCGGCGCAGCCTGCTCATCTACGGGCTGGGCGGCGTCATCGTTCCCTTCGTCGGCATCAAGGCGCTCGACGTGTTGCTCACCGCGGTGGGCCTGTCCTGAGGACAGCGAAAGGACCTGTCATCATGATTTCCACTCTCGTTACCGCGCTGCGCGCCTGTGTCGTCACCCTGGTGCTCACCGGGGTGCTGTATCCGCTCGCCGTCACCGGCGTGGCCCAGCTCCTCTTTCCCTCCGAGGCCCAGGGCTCGCTGGTGAGGGATGAGAAGGGCCAGGTGGTGGGCAGCGCGCTGCTCGCCCAGGGCTTCACGCGCGGCGGCTACTTCCAGCCTCGTCCGTCCGCGGCGGGGGCTGGCTATGACGCGGCGGCGTCCTCGGGCAGCAACCTGGGGCCGACGTCGCAGAAGCTGAAGGACCGGGTCATCGCGGAGTCCGAGCGTCTGCGCCGCGAGAACCCCGACGCCCCGGGCGAGGTGCCCGGGGAGCTGGTCACCGCGTCGGGCTCGGGCCTGGACCCGCACGTGTCTCCGGAGGCGGCGCGCTGGCAGGCGCCGCGTGTGGCGAAGGCGCGAGGGGTGGCTCCCGAGCGGGTGCTGGCGGTGGTGGCCTCCCACGTGGAGGGGCGGACGCTGGGCGTGTTGGGGGAGCCTCGCGTGAATGTGCTGTTGCTGAACCTGGCGCTGGACCGGCAGTTCGGGCGGCTCGCGGCGGAGCCGGTGGCACCCACGGGAGTCGCGGGGTCTCCGTGACGCGGGTGATTCTCTTCATGCATTCACAGAGGGGCGCGGGCATTCTGGCTCGCGCCTCCGCCGTGGAGGTCCGAGGGTGACGATGACGACGCGACGCTCGCGCGCGGAGGACTTCCTGGAGCTGGTGGAGCGGGGGCGGCGCGGCCGGCTCAAGCTCTACATCGGCTTCGCGGCCGGCGTGGGGAAGACGTACCGCATGCTGGAGGAGGCCCACGCCCTCAAGCGCAGGGGCGTGGACGTGGTGCTGGGCTTCGTGGAGACCCACGGTCGCCAGGAGACGGAGGCGCTCGTCGCGGGGCTGGAGGTGGTGCCTCGCGAGAAGCACACGTATCGCGACGTCACGGTGGAGGAGATGGACCTGGACGCGGTGCTGGCTCGCAAGCCGCAGGTCGCGGTGGTGGATGAGCTGGCCCACACCAACCTCCCCGTGTGTCGACACCGCAAGCGCTACCAGGACGTGCAGGAGCTGCTGGACGCGGGCATCAACGTCATCGGTGCGTTCAACGTGCAGCACCTGGAGAGCCTCAATGACCTGGTGGAGCGCACCACCGGCGTCGTCGTCCGCGAGACGCTGCCGGACAGCTTCCTGAAGGGCGCGGACCAGGTGGTGAACCTGGACCTGGCGGTGGAGGACCTGCACGAGCGGCTTCGCGCGGGGAAAATCTACGCGGAGGACAAGGTGCCTCGCGCGCTGGAGAGCTTCTTCAAGGGGGAGAACCTGTCCACGCTGCGCGAGCTGGCGCTGCGCGAGGTGGCGGAGAGCCTGGACCGCGCCACGGCCGGGCAGTCCTCGCGCCAGGGGGAGGACGCGCTGCAGAAGGGCGCGGAGTGGGGACGGGTGCTGGTGGCGCTGTCCAGCCATCCTCCTCGCGCGGCGACGCTATTGCGCAGAGGCTCTCGCCTGGCGGGCCGGCTGAACACGGACTGGTTCGTGGTGTACGTGGAGACGCCTCGCGAGGCGCCGCACCTCATCGACTCGGAGGCGCAGCGGCACCTGCTGACGAACATCGAGAAGGCGAAGGAGCTGGGGGCGGAGGTGGTGCGGCTGCGCTCGAGGGACCCGGTGGAGGCGATTCTCGACTTCGCGCGCTCGCATGGCGTGGGGCACATCATCGTGGGCCGCTCGCATCAGCCGTGGTGGAAGCGGGCGGTGGGACGCGCGGCGGATGTGCGGCTGTTGCGAGAGGGGGAGGGCTTCGACATCCACGTCGTGGCCTTCCACGCTCCCGAAGAGGAGAAGCGCCCATGACGCTGCGGCAGCGGTTGCTCCTGGCCCAGGCGCCCCTGGCGCTCGCGCTGGTGTTGGTGGGCGTGGTGGCGGTCGTCACGCTGGCCCGGCTGGGACGTTCGGGCCAGCGCATCCTCCAGGACAACTACCGCAGCGTCCTGGCGACGCAGCGGATGAGCGAGCAGCTGGAGCGGATGGACAGCGCGGCGCTCTTCGTCGTCGCGGGGGAGTACGAGCGCGGGCTGGCGCAGCAGGCCGGACAGCGTCAGGGGTTCGAGTCCGAGCTGCGCTTGCAGGAGGGCAACGTCACCGAGCCTGGGGAGGATGAGTCCACGCGCAGGCTGCGCGCGGGTTGGGAGCGCTACCTGGTGGCCTATGACGCGTTCCTCGCGATGCCCACGCGGGAGGAGCGCAAGGCGGCGTACTTCCACGGCGTGGAGCCGCTCTTCCTGGAGGTGAAGGACGCGGCGTCGGCGATTCTCGCGCTCAACCAGGACGCGATGGTGCACAAGAGCGAGGAGCTGCGCCGGCAGAGCGACCGGGTGAACACGCTGATGGTGCTCGCGGTGCTGGCGGCGTTTGGCGTGGGTTTGTTTGCGTCCACGTCGCTGACGCATCGGGCGCTGCGGCCGGTGTCGGTGTTGTCGCAGGCGGTGCAGCGATTGGGGAAGGGCGACTACTCGGCGCGCGCCGTGGTGGAGGGGAAGGATGAAATCGCGCAGCTGGGGCAGGACTTCAACTCGATGGCGGAGGCGCTTCAGCAGTACCGGCGGAGCAGCCTGGGGGAGCTGCTCCAGGCGCAGTCCGCGTCACAGGCGGCCATCGACAGCCTGCCGGACCCGGTGGTGGTGTTCGGCTCGGATGGGTCGCTGCTCAACGTCAACCGCTCGGCGGAGGATGTGCTGAAGCTGTCGCTGGAGGGCGGCGGGGATGTGCTGGGGCGCGTGCTGCCGGAGGCTCGCGAGGTGCTGGAGCGGGTGCGCGGGCACGTGCTGGGCGGGAAGGGGGCGTATCAGCCTCGCGGGTACGAGGAGGCGGTGCGGGTGGCGCTGGCGGATGGGGACCGGTGGCTCTTGCCGCGGGGGAGTCCTGTGTATGGCGAGACGGGGGAGGTGGTGGGGGCGACGGTGATTCTCCAGGACGTGACGCGGCTGCGGCGGTTCGACGAGCTGAAGAACGACCTGGTGGCCACGGTGGCGCATGAGTTCCGCACGCCGCTGACGTCGCTGCGGATGGCCGTGCACCTGGTGGCGGAGGGCGTGGTGGGGCCGGTGACGGAGAAGCAGGCGGACCTGCTGTTCGCGGCCCGCGAGGACTGTGAGCGATTGCAGGGCATCGTGGATGACCTGTTGGACTTGTCGCGCATCCAGGCGGGGCAGCTCCAGCTCGAGGTGCGGCGGGTGTCCACGGAGGAGCTGGTGGAGTCGGTGTTGGACTCGCAGCGCTCGTCGGCGGAGGAGCGCGGGGTGCGCTTGTCCCGGTGGGTGGAGCTGGATGCGGAGTCGGTGGACGTGGACCCGGACCGGCTGGGCCTGGTGTTGGGGAACCTGGTGGGGAACGGGGTGAAGCACACGCCCGCGGGGGGCGAGGTGGAGGTGCGGGTGTCGCGAGAGGGGAGTCGGGTCCGCTTCGAGGTGCGCGACTCCGGAGAAGGCATCGCGCCGGAGCAGCAGGCGCGCATCTTCGAGAAGTTCTACCGCGCGCCGGGGGCGCCCGTGGGGGGCGCGGGGCTGGGGCTCTCCATCGCGAAGGAGATTGTGCAGGCGCACGGGGGAGAGCTGGGCGTGGTGAGCGCGCCGGGGCGGGGGAGCACGTTCTGGTTCACCCTGCCCCAGCAGGCGACGCTGGTGGAGGGGGCGTAGGCGGACGGGCTCGCGGTCAGTGCCTCGCCTCGCGTTGCCGCCAGGCTTCGACCTCCTGGATCTCCGCGCGCGCCCGGACTCCCACGGATGCAAACTGGACTCGCGCCTCCTCTGCCAGCGCGATTGCCTGCTTCCGGTCTGGCGAGGTGCTCGTCTCCAGGTACGCTCGGGCCAACAGGAACGACGCCTGTCCCGCGGCCTTGGGGTCCTTGGGCTCGCCCCATTTCATGTAGAGCTGTCGTGCACGTTCGAGCAATGGAATCGCCTCCGATGCGGCACCCATCGCGAGCCGCACTTCCCCCAGGCAGGTCAGGGCGTTCGCCGCCTCGGGAGATTCTGGGCCTTGAACCGTCTCCGTGATGCTTCGTGCCCGCTCGCAGTAGGACTGCGCCTCTTGAGGGGATTGAGTCGCCAGGGCCAAAGCAGCCAGGGGGACCAGCACTGTCACGATGTTCTTGCCCTTTGGGCCATGCCCCTGCTCCTCGCGAGCCAGGGCGGCCAGCAGGTCGCGCCTGGCCGCAGGGTAGCGACGCGCCTTGAAATGAATCCAGCCGCGGAGCGCCATGGGTGGGGCCGCGTCCGGCGCATGCGGGCCCTGGCCGGTCTCGATGCGCTTCACGGCCTCGGAAATCAGGGTGAGGGCTTCGTCCTCTTGGCCCTGCTCGAGTGCGAGAAAGGCTTTCTCGGTGAGGACATAGGCGACAGTGATATGGTTGGGGCCCCAAATCCGCTCGAGGACGCGGTGGGCTCGGTCAAGTTGGCTCCGAGCCTCCTGGGCTCGACCCTCGATGCGTGAGATGAGGCCCAACTGCAGAAGTGTCGTCCCCAAGGGGCTGGTCTCTGGGGCAGAGGACGCTTCCTGGAGGGCCAGGGCCTTGTTCAGGGCACGCCGTGCCACGGCGCGCTGACCTGTTGCCATCGATGCACTTGAAACTCGATTGTATGAAGTCACGAGCGCTGGGTTGTTGGGGCCCAGCAGCCGCTCGCGCAGCTCCATCGCCTGACGGTGATACGTCAGGGCTTGTTCGAAGCGGCCTTGGGCGGAGTAGATCTGCCCGAGGTCGTTCATGAGATTGGGGACGTGGAGACTGTCAGGGCCCAGGCGCTTGCGCGCGAGTTCCAACCCTTGAAGCGCTTCTCGCTCCGCCTCGGCGAACTGACTGAACGACCGCCGCAGCATCGCCGTGCTGACGTGCAGGTCCGTGGTGATGTCTGGGAATCGCTCACGGCCCAGCCGTCCGACCGCGGCATGCGCGTGCTGGATGAGTCTCTCCGCGTCGTCGGGACGGGCTTGCAGTCTTGGTCCTTCCTGGGCGACGAGTTCCACCCAGGCCCGCGCCACGATTTCGTCATCGCGCGAGGACTCCGCGGCCCAGAGCGCTTGATAGAGGAACGTGATGGCCTCGTTCCCTCTGCCGAGAAATGAAAGGAGGCGTGCGTGCGCGAAGCGAACCTCTGCCTCTAGAGGCTTGTAGCCGATGGCCTCCTGCTCCTCGAGGAGCGCGGAGGACAGCGCGAGTCCCTCGGTGAGCTGATTCGCCTTGTGGTGCGCCCGGACCTGCGCCAGCTTGCTTCGCACCGCGTCCACCTGTTTGCGAAGACCATCTGGCGGCTGCGGGCGGCTGGAGAATCCAAGGGCCTCGTGGCAACCACTGAGGCTCCCGAGCGAGGAGGTAATCTCGGGAGCCCGCTGCACGGTTTGCACGTCCGCCTTCTGCAATACCTCCGTGGTGGCGACGAGCTCCCAGAGCCGTGCATCCAGGCACGTGGCGGTCTGTTGTGCCTTGATCGGATTGTCTCCCGTCGCGGCCACACAGGCTTCCGTGCGAAGCGCTCGCCATTGCGCGGTATAGGCGTCCAGGCTCATCGCGAGCTCTGTCCAGGCTCGCGACGCGAAGCTCGTGCCCGTGGCAAGGAAGGCTTCGCGCACCTTCTCACGCCGCTCCGGTCCCCACGCGACCAAGGACTTGTCCGCCTCGCGCGCGCAAGCCGTCTTGCGACGCGCCTCGGCCACTCCAACGCTCACGAGCGCGCCGACCACTCCGGTCAGGGCCACCATGGTGAGGAGCCGAGAGACCTTCCGGCTCGAGGGAGGCGCGAGGGCCTCGAGCAACTGTCGCATGCTCGGGAAGCGGTCATCGGGCTTCGCGCTGAGCCCTTGTCGGAGGGCGCGCAGGACATGGGGAGGAACGGAGCCCCGGTCCTTGGGCGGGTTCACCTGTCCTCGCCGCGCGGCTTCGGCCAACTCCAGCATGGTGTGGCCGTGGAATGGACGTTCGCCGAAGAGAGCCTCGTAGAGCGTGACGCAGTAGCTGAACTCGTCGGAGCGGGCGTCTCCTCGTTGACCCTGGACAAGTTCCGGCGCCAGATACGCGGGCGTGCCCAGGATCTGCCCCGTCTGCGTGAGCGGGTCCGCGGGGGGAAGCTTCACCTCGAGGGCGCTTGGGTTCTCTGAGTCCTCCTCCGAGTCCTGGTTCAGGGACCGGGCGATGCCGAAGTCCGTCACGAAGACGCGCCCGTCGTTCCCCATCAACACGTTCGCGGGCTTGAAGTCGCGGTGCACCAGTCCCGCGGAGTGCGCGGCCTCCAATCCCTTGCCCGCGTCGAGGAAGACCTGGAGCACCTCCTCCCAGGGATGGCGCCGCCGCATCCACTCCCCCAGCGTGATGCCCTCGATGAGCTCCATCGCCAGGAAGATGGCGTCACCGTGCGTGCCCACGTCGTAGAGGGTGACGACGTTGGGGTGCGAGAGCCGCGCGAGCGCCTGGGCCTCGCGCAGCAAGCGCTGCTGCAACTTTGACCTGTGGCTGCCTTCGGGGCGCAACATCTTCAGTGCGACGCGGCGCCCCAGCTCCGGGTCCTCCGCCGCGTACACCACCCCCATCGCCCCCGCCCCCAGCTTCTCCTGCACGACGTAGCGGGAGATGCGGGTGCCGGGTGCAAGGGATTGGAGGGGGCTCTCAGCCCCTACGGAGGGCGAACCCGTGACCTGAGTCTCGGTCCCTCCTCCCGCGGCGAGGACCCAGCCACAGTCCGGACAGGTCTCGACGTGGGCGAGGACCTGGACGCGTTGCTCTCCGGCCAGCAGGCCAGAGAGAAGGTCTGACAGGGTCGATTCCTGCGGGCACGACTGCATAGGCGGGCATCCCCCGGCGCGGAACGCTCGGGCCTTACAACGCTCGAACTCCCATCCTATTTAATTGCGAGAATTCCTATGAATTCCTGATGGGCTGCCCGCCCGGGGAGCAGCTGCCCCGCAAGACTCAGGTCCCGGACTCGTACTTCTTGCGCTTGCGCCACAGCGTGGACGCATCGATGCCCAGCACCTTCGCGGCTTCATCCAGCGTGGGGGCGGAGGTCATGACACGCAGAGTGTGTTCTCGTTCCACTTCCTCCAGCGTGTGTGGCCCCCCCAGCGTCACCACGGAGCCGGCCGCCGCCGCGATTCGCTCCGGAAATGCTTGTGGCTCCAACACTCCCGCCGGCCACACGATGAGTGCCCGCTCCACCGCGTTGCGCAGCTCGCGCACGTTGCCCGGCCAGGGATAGGCCAGCAGCATCCGCTCCGTCGCGGGCGACAGCTCCGGCGTCACCGGCCGCTGCGCCGCCTTCGCGAAGAACGCCACGAAGCGCCTCGCCAAGGGCAGCAGGTCCTCCGGCCGCTCGCGCAGCGCGGGCAGCTTCACCTCGATGACGTTGAGCCGGTAGAACAGGTCCTCGCGGAACCGTCCCTCGGCCACGTCCTTCTCCAGGTCGCGATTCGTCGCGGCCACCACGCGCACGTCCGCCTTGCGCGTGCGTCCCTCGCCCAGCCGCTCGAACTGTTTCTCCTGGAGGAATCGCAAGAGCTGCGCCTGGAGCGACGGGCTCATCTCCGCGATTTCATCCAGGAACAGCGTGCCGCCCTCCGCCTGCTCCACGCGCCCGGGCTGGTCCTTCACCGCCCCCGTGAAGGCCCCGCGCACGTGGCCGAACAGCTCACTCGCCAGGAGCTGCTCCGACAGCGTGGGGCAGTTCACCGTGACGAAGGGCCGCCGCCGCCGCGCGCTCATCGAGTGCAGCGCCCGCGCGAGCACGCCCTTGCCGGTGCCGCTCTCTCCGCGCAGCAACACCGCCGCGTCCGCCGTCGCCGCGCGCGACACCAGCCCTATCGCCGCGTGCATCACGGGCGACGTCGTCTCCAGCGTGGCCTCCGGCACCGCCTGCGCGAGCTGTCCCTCCAGGCTCTCCAGCTGCGACGACAGCGCCCGGTGCTCCCGCGAGCGGTCCAGCACATGTCGAATCTGCGCGGGCGTGAAGGGCTTGGGCAGGTAGTCCCGAGCCCCTCGCCGCACCGCCTCCACCGCCGTGTCGAAGGTCGCGTACGCGGTGATGAGCACGACATCCAGGTTGGGCGACTCAGCGAGCAGCCGGGGCAGCAGGTCCAACCCGCTCGCGGTGCCGAGCCTCAGGTCGACGAAGGCCAGGTCGGCGGGCCCCTGGGCGAGGGCCGCCAGGGCCGCCTCGGGCGTGGCCGCCTCGCGCACCTCACAGCCGAACCCCTCCAGGCACACGCGCAACGTGTGGCGGATGTTCCGCTCGTCGTCCACCACCAGCACCCGCATGGGGCGCTCCCCCGACACAGGGCCCGCTTCCGTCCGTGCTTCCATGGCTTGATTCTAAGTGCAGCCCGCGCGCCGGGCCGTGCGACTTGCACGACCCGAGTCCTCATGGGGACTTCCACGCCCACCCCCTCGCGTCCGCCGTGCGGTCCGCAACCCGGGCCCGGCCCTTTCGTGCAGCCTGCAACCCACCCGGGGGTGACGCTTCCTTCACACCGACGACAAGGAATGCTGGTGTTGCTCCGCGGATTGCGGTGGAACGAGGGCTCTATGGGTTTGAACGGGAACGAGGAGGGGGAAGAGGCGAACATCTTCACCCGGGACCGGGCGCCGACTCGCAACCAGAAGCGCGTCCGGCAGGCGGTGGTCCTGGGCATCGTGTTGGTCGTGCTCGCGCTGGTGTGGGGCTATCTCCAGGGCGGAGAGAACCGCGCGCTCAACGCGCTGTCCCCCGCGCAGCGCGAAGCCCTCTTCATGGAGACGCGCGACAGCTTCCGCCTCATGTGCCTGGCCGACGCGGGCCCGAAGCTGCTCATGCGCTGCCAGAAGCAGGCGGAGTTCCTCATGCGCTTCTCCGAGTGCGACGAGGCCTGCCGTCAGGAATTGGCCCCCGCGCTGCGCAACGCCGTGCGCTGACGCCCCGAGTCACCCGCGGGGCCCGACAGCGAAGGTCTTGCGCGATGCATGGCTCCCCTGGGGCCGTGCTTGCCCGATGCAAGGCTCCCCGCGGAACGGGGGGGGCCTGCTCCCTGGGAGGTTGCGTCCCTCCGCGCGGCACGGGGATTGCCCTTGAAGTCGCGCATGCGTCCCAAGCCGCACCTGTCCGCAGTCCCCCCTCCGCCCCTCGACGACGCGACGCCACCGGAGCCGACCTCCCTGGCGAGCCCTTGGTGGAAGGACCTGGTGCGCGTCTTCCTCCTGGGAGGCGCGATGGCGGCGGTGGTGGGGTGGCTGGCCTCGGAGCGCCGCGCCGTCCTCTCGCTGGAGCCCGAGGCGCGCGCCGCCGCGTTCCAGGAGGAGTGGGCGGGCTTCCAGCGCCTGTGCGCCGGGCCCATGCCTCAGGGGTTCGTCCCGCGCTGCCGTGAGCAGGCCCGCTTCCTCCTCAACTTCCCGGAGTGCCAGGGGGACTGCCGGGAGCTGGCCCGGCTCCACGGCCGCGCGCTGCGCTGAGCACCGCCTTCCGCCCGGGCCTCGCGATGTGCCGGGTGCCGCGGGGGCCCGGGTTGCGGACTGCAAGGTGACCCCGAAGCGCCTCTCGGAAATGTGCCCGGATTCCAGGCACCTGGCGCGGGCCCCCCTGGCATGGTGGATGCGATGGGAGGGAGTCGTCCGGGGCAGGAAAGGCCCGGCGCGGAGGACTCTCATGTGGCTGTCCCGATTCGTGAAGTCGCTGCCCCTGTTCCACCCGCAGGTGCAGGGGGAGGCCGCCCCGCCGCTCTGTGAGGCGCCACTCAAGGCGGTGCGGATGTTGGGCGTGGAGCGACTGGCCGACGCGCGGACGCGTGCGGAACATGCGCTGGATGGCGCTCGGCGGTGCTCCTGCTGCCGAGGCCTGCTGGCGCATCTGTATGACCGGCTGGGCTCCACGCTGTTCCTGGATGACGACCCGGAGCAGCTCGCGCGCGCGTTCGAGGACGACGAGCGAGACCGCTTCACCCCTCGTGTCCTGGCCGCGTGCATCGTCCTGGCCGGCCGCGCGCGGGTGGCCCCCGCCGTCTGACGCGCCACACACGCGAGCGCACCGAGCGGGCGGCGGCCGAGCCGCCCTGGGAGGAAGGCATGTGGAGGTGGACCGATTTCCTGGACGTGGACGCCATCCGCCCCTCGCTGGCGTCGAGAGCCCCGACGGAGGTGCTGCACGAGCTTGCGGGGCTGATGGCGCCCGCGGCCGGTGTGTCCCAGCGGGAGCTGGCGCTGAACCTGATGGCGCGCGAGCACCTGGGCTCCACGGCGATGGAGGGAGGCGTGGCGGTGCCGCACTGCCGGCTTGCCCACGCGCGGCGCATCGTCACCTGTCTGGGCATCCACCGAGGCGGCCTGGCGTTCGGCGCGGCCGAGGATGGACTGGTGCGCATCTTCGTGGGCCTCGTCTCACCCCTCGACACCGCGGGGCTCCACCTCAACGTGCTCGCGCGTATCGCCACGCTGTTGCATGACCCCGGGCTCCGCGCGGACTTGCTGGTGGCGTCGTCGCCCGAGGTGATTCGCGCGCTGCTCGTGCAGGCGGAGGAGGAGCACCTGTCGCCTCGCCATGACGTGGCCCTGGGGCGCTGACGTCCTCGAGAGGATGCGGGCAGGCTCTCGGAATCGGAGAATGAGAAGCCAAGAGTGACGGGGGTGGTCCTGACCGGCCCGGAAGTGTGTGGTGGGCCTCGGGAAAACAACAGGGAGGGGGTACGCAATCGCGCCGGGGGGACACATCTCTGCGCCGACTCGGGATGCGGCCGCTGCACCGAGGAGGTGACCGGTATGTTGCGATGGACTGACTACCTGGATGCCGAAGGCGTCCGCCTGTCGATGGTGGCGAAGGACCGGGTGGGCGTGGTGCAGGAGCTGGCCGGATTGATGGCGGCTCGGGCGCAGGTCTCTGCTCGGGAGCTGGCGACACACCTGTTGGCGCGCGAGCAGCTCGGCTCCACGGCGACGATGGGCGGCGTGGCGGTGCCGCACTGCCGGGTGGCCGGGGTGCCTCGCATCGTCACGTGCGTGGGGCTCCATCGTCAGGGGGTCGACTTCGGAGACGCGGACCAGGGCCGGGTGCACATCTTCGTGGGGATGGTGTCGCCTCCCGACACGGCGGGCCTGCACCTCAACGTGCTCGCGCGGATTGGCGCGCTCCTGCGCAACGCGAGGCTTCGCGAGGCGCTGCTCACCGCGCCGTCGACCGCGGCCCTGCGCGCGTTGCTCCTCTGCGTCGAGGAGACACACGTGAACCAGGGCTCCGAGCCTGTCCAGGCTCGCGGCGTGTAAAAATCCCACGAGGTCCAACGTCGGACAGAAGAGGCGCCGTGCCCTCACGTGTCGCATGGGAGGGCGGGTCCGCCTGTTAGCGTCGGGGGGTGACGACCACCTCATCCATCACGCCTCGTTGGTTGTTGTACGGAGCCTCTGGTTACACCGGCCGCCTCATCGCGGAGGAGGCGGTGCGCCGCGGCCACCGTCCCGTGTTGTCCGGTCGTTCGCTCGAGAAGCTGACGCCGCTCGCGGAGGCCCTGGGGTTGGAGGTCCGCCCCGCCGCGCTGGAGGACCCGCGCCAGCTGGCCGCCGCGCTGAAGGACCTGCCGCTGGTGCTCCACGCCGCGGGCCCCTTCGTGCGCACCGCCGAGCCCATGCGCCAGGCGTGCCTCACGCACGGCGTGCACTATCAGGACATCACCGGGGAGATTCCCGTCTTCGAGGGCTCGTTCCGCCTGGACGCCGAGGCCAAGGCCCGCGGAGTCTCGCTGATGTCCGGCGTGGGCTTCGACGTGGTGCCCACCGACTGTCTGGCCCGGTACGTCGCGGACCTGGTGCCCGGGGCCACCGAGCTGGAGATCGCCATCTCGGGCGGCTCGCAGGCGAGCGCCGGCACCGCCAAGTCCGTGGTGCTCCAGCTCCCCGAGGGCGGCAAGGTCCGGCGCGGCGGAGTCCTGGTGTCCCATCCCCTGGGCCAGGGCATCCGCCGCCTGCGCTTCGACGACAAGGAGCGCACGGTGATGCCCATTCCGTGGGGCGACCTGTCCACCGCGTACCGCACCACCGGCATCGGGAACATCACCACCCTGATGGCGGTGCGCGCCTCCTCGGCCCAGGCCCTGCGCTGGACGGCCCCCGTGCTGCGCGAGGCGCTGAAGGTGGGGCTCGTGCGGGACCGGGTGCTGCGCCTCATCGACTCCCGCGTCCACGGGCCCACCGCGGAGACTCGTGAGAAGGTCCGCTCTCACATCTGGGCCCAGGCGCGCGCGCCCGATGGACGCTCCTCCCAGGCCTGGCTCCAGGTGCCGGAGGGCTACCTCTTCACCGCGCGTGCGGCGGTCCTCGCCGTGGAGGAGCTGCTCGCCCAGCCCACCCCGGGGGCGCTCACCCCGGCGGGGGCCTTTGGCGCGGACTTCGTCCTCCGGGTGGAGGGCTGTCGCCGCCTGGACACCCCGGGGTGATCCTCGACAGGACCCCTCGGGTTCGAGGGGTCCATTCCACCCCAGGAATGGCCGAGACTTAGCAGCGGGGGCTCAGTCCGGTATCCTGCACTTCGGCGGATCACAGGTCCGTCCAAGCTTCAGGGAGTCTCCGCGACCCCACGGAAGGATGCCGACATGCGCTGGTGCAGCTGGCTCTGGAGGGAGCCGCGCCTCAACCGCCGAAGCTTGGATGGGGTGGAGGGGGCTCGGTGCGTTTGAAGCTGAAGCAGAAGGTCATGCTGTCGCCAGCGGTCGCGGCGGTGTTCCTGACGGTGCTCTTCGCGGTGGTGCTGGCGGAGGGGCCTTCCTGGCTGGTGGGCGCGCTGGCCCTGTCGTGTCTGGGGTCGATGGTGGCCCTGGCGGTGTGGCTGCACCGCGAGGTGGCCGAGCCCGTGGGCCGGCTGGCGGCGGTGGCTCGGCGCATCGCGCAGGACGGCGACCTGTCGCAGCCCATCGAGGCGGTGGGCCAGGACGAGGTGGGCGAATTGGGGCGCAGCCTCCAGGTGATGGTGGCCCGGCTTCGAGAGGTGCCCTCCACGCTGCAGTCGGTGGTGACGGAGCTGTCCTCGGCGGCTTCGCGGCTGACGCAGGCGAGCCAGGACCAGGTGAACTTCCTCACCAACCAGTCGCGCAGCCTCACCGAGGCGAGCACCACCATCGCCGAAATCGCCCAGACCTCCAGCATGGCGTCCAGCCGCGCGGAGATGGTGCTGAAGGTGGCGGCGGAGGCGGACGCGTTCAGCTCGTCGGGCCAGCAGTCCATCGAGCAGAGCGCGGAGGGCATGCAGCAGATTCGCGAGCGGGTGAGCGCGCTGGTGAGCAGCATCGCGCACCTGAGCGAGCAGGCCGTGCACGCCGGCGAAATCATCAGCAGCGTGAAGGACCTGGCGGACCAGTCCAACGTGCTGGCGCTCAACGCGGCGATTGAAGCGGCGCGCGCGGGCGAGGGCGGCCGAGGCTTCGCGGTGGTGGCGCGGGAGATGCGCGCGCTCAGTGGCCAGTCGCTCCAGAGCACCCAGCGCATCGGGAAGATTCTCCTCGAAATCAACCAGGCCATCCGCCAGACGACCTCCATCGCGGAGGAGGACAGCGAGAAGATGGAGCAGAACATCGAGCAGGTGTTGGCCTCGGCCAGCTCGCTGTCGGGCATCACCACGGTGGTGCAGGAGAGCAGTCAGGCGGCGCGGCAGATTGTCGCGTCCGTCACCCAGCAGAACGCGGGCATCGCGCAGATGACGGACGTGATGACGCACCTCTCCTCGATGATGGCGGACGTCGTGACGTCCACCCTGACGGCCGAGGAGGCCGTGGCTCAAATCAACGCCACGCTGGGCCGCCTCCAGACGCTGTCCACCGCGTTCCGCGTGTAGGGTGTCCGCGCCGGGCGGCCCCGCCCGAGGGCCGCCCGTTCTCCTCGCGTCGGGCCTATTCGCCCTGCATCAGCCCGGTGATGCGCCCGTCCTCGTGGACGGTGATGCGACGGGCCGCGGGCTCCTTGGGCAGGCCCGGCATGGTGAGGATGTCTCCGGTGAGCGCCACCATGAAGCCCGCGCCCGCGGACAGCCGCACCTCGCGCACGGTGAGCGTGAAGCCTCGGGGCCGGCCCTGCTTCGTCGGGTCATCCGAGAGCGACAGGTGCGTCTTCGCCATGCACACGGGCAGCTCCGCGCCGCCCAGCTCGCGCACCATCTCCAGGTCCTTGCGCGCGGAGGCGGTGAAGGCCACGTCGTCCGCGCCGTACACGGTGCGGGCGATGGCGCGCACCTTCTCCTCGGGGGACTGCTTCACGTCGTAGAGGAAGCGCGGCTGGGGCGGTGAGGCGTCCGTTGCGTCGAGCATGGCGAGCACCCGGTCGGCCAGCTCCAGCGCGCCCTCGCCGCCGCGGGTGAAGCCCTCGCACACGGCGGTCTCCACGCCGCGCGCCTTCCCGAAGGCACGCAGCGCGTCGAGCTCCGCCTCCGTGTCCTGCGGGAAGCGGTTGACGCACAGCACGGCGGGCAGGCCGAAGGCGCGCACGGATTCCAGGTGCTTCTCCAGGTGGTCGAAGCCTCGCGCCAGCGCGTCCGCGTCCGGGTCCGCCACGCGGGCGAGGGGCGCGCCGCCCTGGTACTTCAGCGCGCGCAGCGTGACGACGAGCACGACACCCCGGGGCCACAGGCCGGTGCTGCGGCACTTGATGTCGAGGAACTTCTCCGCGCCCAGGTCGAAGCCGAAGCCCGCCTCGGTGACGACCTCGTCCGCGTAGGCGAGGCCCATGCGCGTGCCCACCACGGAGCTGCACCCGTGCGCGATGTTGCCGAAGGGGCCGGCGTGCACGAGCGCGGGGCCGCCCTCGCGCGTCTGCACGAGGTTGGGCATCAGCGCGTCCTTGAGCAGGGCGACCATGGCCGCCGCCGCGTCCACGTCCCGGGCGCGCACGGGCTTGCCATCGGGAGTCAGGCCCACGACGACGCGGCCCAGGCGGGCCTCCAGGTCCTTGAGGTTCTCCGACAGGGCGAGGATGGCCATCACCTCGCTGGCGGCGGTGATGTCGAAGGCGCCCTCGCGCGGGACGCCGTGCGCCTTGCCGCCGAGGCCGACGATGACGTTGCGCAGGAACCGGTCGTTCATGTCCATGGCGCGCCGCCAGCGCACGCGCGTGGAGTCGATGGCCACGGGGTGGCTGTAATACACGGCGTTGTCCACGAGCGCGGCCAGCAGGTTGTTGGCGCTGGTGATGGCGTGCAGGTCCCCGGTGAAGTGCAGGTTGATGTCCGCCGCGGGCTCCAGGCTCGCCTGTCCGCCGCCGGTGCCACCGCCTTTCACGCCGAACACCGGCCCGAGCGAGGGCTCTCGCAGCGCGGCCACGACCTTGCGCCCCCGACGCCGCAGGCCCATGGCCAGCGCCACGGACATGGTGGTCTTCCCCTCGCCCGGAGGCGTGGGGTTGATGGCGGAGACGAGGACGAGGCGCCCCTGTCGGCCACCCTGCTTCGCGAGCGCTCCCAGGGACACCTTGGCGCGGTGGGTGCCCCACGGGTGCACGTCCTCGGGAGAAAGGCCCAGCTCGGCGCCTACGTCTGCGATGGGTCTCAGCGTCATGCGAGGACTCTCGATGCGCGGCATGTCGCGGGTCAACGGAGGAAGTGCCCGGGACGCCATCCCCTCCACACTGTGCTGGTGGCGTGGACCAGCACAGTGGGACGGCGGAGGGTCAGCCCTCCTTCGCGGTGCGCTCACGGCTCGACAGCAGGCGCCACAACAGGGCCGGAAGTCCCAGCAGCGTGGCCACCGCCACCCAGGGCCAGGCCCCCACGTTCGAGAGCACCTGCGCCGCGCGCTCCTTCGCCCCGGCGGGGAGCTGCGCGAGTAGGAGGAACGCCGCGGTGGCGAGCACGAAGACGGCGAAGCCCTTGCGCAACAGGCCCGGCGCCACGCGTCCCGCGAGCCTGCCTCCCACGAGGCTCCCCACCAGCGCCACCGCGATGACCTGCGCGGTGAGCACCCACGGCAGCTCGAGGTGGCCCAGGTGTCCCACGAGGCCCGCCGCGCACTGGAGCGCGATGACCACCAGCGACGTCGCCGTGGCCACGGGCGTGGGCAGGCCCACCATCGCGAGCGCGGGGACGATGAGGAAGCCGCCTCCCGCGCCCACGAGCCCCGACAGGAGGCCCACCCCCACGCCTTGCAGCAGCACCCGGCCGATGCCGCTCGCGGACACGGCGGGCGCCGCCGTGCTCGAAGGCGCGGGCGCGGGGGCGTCCGAGCGCAGCAGCATGGCGACCGACGCGGCCACCATGACACACGCGAAGAACACCATCAGCGCGGTGGGCGACAGGAGCGGGTTGAGCTTCCCGCCCAGGAACGCGCCCACCATGCCTCCCGCGCCGAACACGAAGGCGGTGCGCCACCGCACGCGCCCCGCTCGCGCATGCAGCCAGGCGCCGTTGGCGCTGGTGACTCCCACGACGACGAGCGACATGGCGATGGCCGTGCGCGGCTCCACGCCGAGCACATAGACGAGCAGCGGCACCGTGAGGATGGAGCCCCCGCCACCCAACAACCCCAACAACACGCCCACGAGCAGTGCGCCCGCGAGCCCCGCGAACAACATCATCTCCGGCTGCCTCCCTCGCTCGCGACGGCGAGCAGGTCGCGGACCTCGCGCAGGGTCCGCTCGAAGGCGGCCGTGTCGTCGACACCCGGAGGCGGGGCGTCCCGCAGCGCGTCCAGAACGGCGGCCAGCTCCGCGCGCGTCGGCGCGGAGGGCAGGGCGTCCACGCGCGCAATCCGCAGGCCGAGCAGCCGGGAGCGCAGCGTGTCGCGCACCTGGGCGAGGGTGGGGCGCGCCTCGGACTTCAGCCGCACCACGGGCAGCGACTCCTCGTTCCACGCGAGCATCCCGCCGCGCAGGTTCATCACCCGCGAGAAGCCCAGCTCCACCAGCAGCCGGGCCGCCCGCGCGGACCTGGCGCCCGAGCGGCAGATGAGCACGACCTCCGCGTCCTTGGGCCACAGCGCGGCGGCCTCGCGCACCGTGGCCAGCGGCGCCGGGCGGATTCCCTCCAGGCGGCCGAGCACACCATCCAGCTCCACGGGCTCGCGGACGTCCACCAGGTGGGGACCCGGAGGGCCCTCCGCCGCGAGCTGCCGCGCGTCCACGTCGCGATAGCCCCCAGGTTGGGGAAGAGCGTTGTCGTACAGGGGACTCAAGTCAGTGCTTCCTTCCTCGCGTCCAGCAGGGGCGCGCAAGGCCATGAGAATGTGTTCGCCGCTTCGAGTGGAAGCGGGCGGAAGGTCGAGGACAGTGTTGTGAAGTCACGCCCCGCGCGTCAGGCGTGATGCGGCGACGCGGGCTCGGAGAGTCCACACGCGCGATTGGCCGGGACGGCCACGTCCAGCTTGCGCGGCGGAGGCAGCTGCCGGGCCTTCATGAGGGCGACGAAGTCCTCGCGAGACCTGCCCGCCAGCCGGGGGTTGTGCCGCTTCTCCTCGCCCACCGACGTCATGGTGAAGCCCGCGTAGTCGTGCGCGGGATACACCTCCGTCGCGTCGGGCAGGGAGAAGAGCTCGCGGGTGATGGAGTCGTAGAGCTGCCCCGGGTCGCCGTTCTGGAAGTCGGTGCGGCCGGTGCCCCGGACGAGCAGCGCGTCGCCGGTGAACAGCCGGCCGTCGCAGAGGAAGCTCAGGCTGTCGTCGGTGTGGCCGGGCGTCTCCAGCACGAGCACCTCGATGCCGCCCACGCGGACCACGTCACCCTGGGAGAGCTGGCGGTCCACGCAGGGCGCGCCGCGCGCGGAGGCGAACACCTGGGCACCCGTGCGCTCGCGCAGGAGGCCCGCCGCGGTGATGTGGTCGGCGTGGACGTGGGTCTCCAGGACGACCTTGAGCTTCAACCCGAGCTCCTGGAGCAACCGCACGTCCCGCTCCACCTGCTCCAGCACGGGGTCGATGAGCACGGCCTCTCGCGTGGCCAGGTCCGCCAGCAGGTATGTGTACGTCGAGGACTCCGCATCGAAGAGCTGCCGGAAGAGCATGTCCGCTTTCCTCCTGGGGGGTGTGGGTGTCGTGGAGGAGCATTGCCAGCCCCGTGCCAGGGGCCTTCTCCGAGGGGGACGTGGGCGTCGAGGGCGAGACGGTGTTTCGGGTGAAACAGTTGAAACACCGGCTGAAACGCGAGGGGTGAAGCGCTCACTCGTCCGCTTCGTCCAGGGCGCGCAGGCGGCGCCACAGGGTGACGCGGCTGACGCCGAGCAGGCGCGCGGCCTCGGTGCGGTTGCCTCCTGCCTTGGCGAGCGCCCCGCGGAGCTGCTCCGGGTCCAGGTCCGTGGCGTCGAGGCGGGCGCCGGCGGGGGGCTCGGAGAACTCCGGGGGGAGGTCGGCCTCGCGGAGGACGGGGCCCTCGCCGATGACGTAGGCGTACTCCATGACGTTGCGCAGCTCGCGCACGTTGCCGGGCCAGGGGTGGGCCTCCAGGAGCTTTCGCGCGCCGGGGGCGATGCGCTCCACGCGGCGGGTGCCTCGCTGCTGGAGCTCGTCGAGGAAGCGCAGGGCGAGCGGGAGGATGTCGCCTCGGCGCTCGCGCAGGGTGGGCAGGAAGATGGGCACCACGCGCAGGCGGTACATGAGGTCCGCGCGGAAGCGGCCGGCCTCGACCTCGCGGCGCAGGGCCCGGTGGGTGGCGGCGATGATGCGCACGTCCACGGGCACGGGGGCTCGGCCTCCCACGGGGATGACGGTGCGCGTCTCCAGCACGCGCAGCATCTTGGCCTGGAGGTCCAGGGGGAGCTCGGCGACTTCATCGAGGAAGAGGGAGCCGCCGTGGGCGAGGCGGAAGTGGCCGGGGCTGTCTCGCACCGCGCCGGTGAAGGCGCCGCGCACGTGGCCGAACAGCTCGCTCTCCAGGAGGTTGGGGGGCAGGGCCGCGCAGTTGATGGCGCGGAAGGGGCCCTTGCCGCGCGGGGAGAGGACATGCAGCGCGTGGGCGATGTGCTCCTTGCCCGTGCCGGACTCTCCTCGCACCAGCACGCTGGACTCGGTGCGCGCGACCTTCTCGACGATGCGGAAGACGCGGCGCAGCTCCGCGTCCTGGGTCCACAGGCCGTGGAAGACCTCCTCGCCTCCGGTGTCCCGAGGCGCCTGCTCCCGCGTGAAGGAGAGCGCCCAGCCCTGGAGGCGGCCTGCTCGCGTCAGGGGCACGGCGCGCACTCGGACGGGGACGGTGGTGGCGCCGGAGCGCAAGCGCGCGGAGGTCTCCCGGCCGTGGGAGAGCAGGGCGTCGAGGTCTCCTGGCGGCGTGAGGACCTCGGCGAGGGCGGCGCCTTCTCGGAGGGGCGTGCCGAGGAGGGACTCGAGGGCGGGGGTGAGGGAGGCCACCCGGCGGTTCGCGTCCACCAGGAGCACGGCGCCCGCGAGCGAGTCGAGCGCGGCGAGGGCGAGTGGGGACGGCGGAGGCGGGCGGGACGAGGGCATCGACGCCTGCATAGCCCGGCGGGTGCCGAGGCGCCCAGCGGCGGGCTTCAGCCGCGTCCGCGCATCATCAGCTTCCAGTAGAGCTGGGGCAGGCCGTGCTTCTTCATGACCCACATGTCCCGGCGCTCCTGGAGGGTGTCGATGAAGGGGAAGCTGGGGGTGGGGTTGCCGTCGTAGTCGAACTCGGCGAGCAGGAGCTTGCCGTAGGCGGTGGTGAGGGGGCAGGAGGCGTAGCCGTCATACCGCGCGGTGGGTGCGCGGCCGTCCATGACGGCGCGCAGGTTCTGCACGAGGACGGGGGCCTGCTTGCGGATGGCGGCGCCGGTGCGGCTGGTGGGGAGGTCGGAGGCGTCGCCGAGCGCGAAGACGTTGGGGTAGGTGGGGTGCTGGAGGGTGTGCTTGTCGGCGCGGACCCAGCCCACGCAGGTGCCCTCGCGGGAGGTGAGGGGGCTGTTCTTGATGAAGTCGGGGGCGCTCTGGGGCGGGGTGACGTGGAGGAGGTCGTAGCGCTGGGTGACGCGGGTGGTGCGGCCGTCCTGGGTGGTCTCGAAGGTGGCCTCGCGGCGGGCTCCGTCGACGGCGACGAGGTTGTGGCCGAAGCGGGTGTGGATGCCGTAGCGCTTCACGACGTCCTCGAGCACGCGGGCGAAGGGCTGCACGCCGAAGATGGCCTTGGCGCCGGAGCCGAAGATGACCTCCGAGCGGGCGAGGAGCCCGGTGCGGCGGAAGTGGTCGGCGGCCAGGTACATGATTTTCTGGGGGGCGCCGGCGCACTTCACGGGAGTGGCGGGGTGGGTGAAGAGGGCGGTGCCGCCCTTGAAGGCCTGGAGCATGCGCCACGTCTTGGGGGCGAGCTTCACGTCGTAGTTGCTGCTGACGTGTTCGGTCTCGAGGGCGTCGCGGAGGCCGGCGACCTTGTCCCAGTCGAGCTGGATGCCGGGGGCGACGACGAGGAAGTCGTAGCCGACGCGCAGGCCGCCGCGGGTGCGGACCTCCTGGCGGATGGGGTCGACTTCCGTGGCGGCGTCCTTGAGCCACTTCACGCCTCGGGGGATGAGGCGGGCTTCATCGCGGACGGTGTCCTCGATGCGTGCTTCACCCGCGCCGACGAGGGTCCAGAGGGGTTGGTAGTAGTGGCGGTCGGAGGGCTCGAGGATGGCGACGCCCTTCTGGCCGAGGCGGGTGAGTCGGGCGGCGACGCAGATACCGGCGGTGCCTCCGCCGATGATGAGGACGCGGTGGCGCTCGTTCACGGGGACGAGGTGCGGCATCGGCGTGGTCACCGGGTCCTTGCAGCCGCAGTCCGTGTCGGGCGTCATCATGCTCTTGCTCCTGGCCAGGCGTGAAACGTTGGCGGTGAGCATTAGCAGGGCGCGTGCCACCCTCCGTCCCGACGGCGGTGCCCGAGGGTGTGGGGGTGTGGACTGTTTCAGCGTGTTTCAGGGCGTTTCAGGTGAGCGGCGCGTGAGTGCGGGGCGGTCAGGCGGGGTCGTCGGGGAGGAGGGGGCGGAGCAGGGCGTCTTCGGAGTTGAGGGGGCGCCAGCCTGGAGGGGGAGGGTTTGCGAGGAGCACGTCACCCGCGTGGTCGACGTGCTCCTGCTGGGACTCTGGGGTGTAGGCGAACCACTGGCCCAGCGTCTTGGCGACCTTGAAGCGATTTGCGTCGTCGAGTGTCTCTGGCCATCCCAGGGGGAGGTTCTGGGACAGGAGGCGCACGAGCACGTCGCGCACGAACCGGGAGACCTGGTGACTCGCTTCTGCCTCTGCTCGCAGACCGCTGAGCACCTGCACTCCGGCGACGTCGTGCGCTCCCAGTTCCTCGGCCAAGGCAAACAGTGGAGTCGTTGGATGTGCCGCAGCGAAGGCGGTCAGCGAAGTGTAGCCACGCTCACGAGCACGTTCATACAGGCGGACATTCCAGTTTCCGCTCCACGCATGTCCGTCAGTCATCGCTGTCTTCCTCGCGGGAGGTTCATTGACTGGTACGAACGGCGCCCCCACTGCGGAGGGGCGCCGCTCCTCGTCAGGCTTCGTCGTCAGGGAGGAGGGTGCGGAGCAGTTCGTCGTCGGGGCTGAGTGGACGCCAGCCAGGAGGATGCGGCATGCCCATGAGCGCACCTCCAGCCCGCATGACGCGCTCTCGAAGTACCTCTGGTGTGTAGGCCGACCATTGCCCAAGTGCGATGGCGACATCCTCGCGAGTGTCATCATTCATCTCGGCAGGCCATCCGTTGGGGAGGAACTCGGAGAGTTCGCGCACGAGCTGTGCACGAACCAAGCGGGTGAGCCGATGGGTTCGCTCCGCTTCATCGACCAGCGCGCTGAACACCTGCACGCCGGCGATGTCGTCGGGGCCAAGCGCTTCGGCCAGTGAGACCAGCGATGCGGTGGGACGGGCCTCCGCGAACGCAGTCAGTGAGCTGTAGCCACGCTCCCGAACGCGCTCATGGAGACGGACCTTCCAGTTCCCCTTCCATGGGTGTCTGTCGGTCATTTCAGGTACGAGATGTCCCAGCTCCACACTTGGTTGGGCGCGGTGGCGGTGTGCTCGCCGCGAGGTCTGCGCGTGGGCGCCTTGGCATGGCCGTGGTGGGTCAACTGTCCGGCTTCGCGCAGCACCCGGGCGAAGCTCGCCTTGCTCTAGCCACGTACTCGCCTCGGTCCGCCAGCCGGGGCAATTCTGCTTGGGCGAAGCGTCGCGGAACTCCTCGCTGTTGGCCACGGCGCGGATGCGACGCCGCTCCATCTCGGAGAGTCGATTGGCGGGACGCGTATGGGGCCGCACCGTCGGTCTTCGGCCGTGGCGTGCCTTCTCCTGCGCTGAAATGGTGCGCAGCGCCCCCCCAGTCGCTCATAGGCAGCCTCCATGCGTACGCCCACGTGGAGCGCTTCGTCGATGAGGGCAAGCATCATTTCTCGCCCGCCGTGTCGTTCGCGTCTTCCTGGTGCCGCTCGTCCCAGCCCATTGTCTGAAGTTTTTTCGAGCACCAATAGTGCCGCCGTCTCCACCAGCGCCTTCTCTTTGCGCTGCAGCTCCCGCTCGAGCTCCTTCCCCCTCTCCTCGGCGGTGGCCAGCCGCTTGAGCTCCTTGGCTGGCCGTGGCTCCGTCGACGTGCCCGAGAGGGCTCCGGCGGCGACTTGCTGCCACTCCTTCATCTGAGCCTCGTGCAACTCCTCACTGCGAAGGAGCGCCCCCAACTCCTATCCGACAAGCCCTTGCGTCACCGCCAGCACTCGCAGCTTCTCCTCGGGCGTCCACTTCTTCGGCCCAGACGGCGCAGCGGGCTTCTTCTCTTCGGGCGGGGGCGTCATTGCCGCCACCCTATTCGCCTCGCGCAGCCACTGCGACAAAGTTGGTTGGGACACTCCCACCTTGTCGGGCCATCGCCGCAGCACTCACCGCGCTCGGGCCCACCATCCGATTCACCATCTCCGCCTTGAAGGCATCCGTGTACGGCACCGCGTCCTGCCTGCTCCCGCCCCTATGGGTGGTCAGATCGGCACGTCGGCCGAGGCGACAACTTCCCTGACACAGGGGGCGCATGCCCCAAGAACCCGCAGGCGCGCTCAACGCGGGACGCCCGCCGTCGGTCGGTTACGTTGATGCACCTCGCGCCCACCTAGCGCGTGACAGGGGCGTAGGCTCTTGTTGCTTGAATGGGGCCCGTCCAAGCAGGGAACATCAAGGCTCAGCACCCGTTCCTCCTCTTTTCTCGAGGTACGAGGTCCTGTTCTCGAATTGAAGCATGCCTCTGTGAGTTGATGTACCCGCTCCTGTCAGCGCCCAGGTGCGGGCCTCGTGGGCTCGACCCCGTGGTGACTCAAGGGCACAATGCTGATGAGTCGCTCAATGAGAAGAAGTTTTCCCTGCGGAGGTAACCATCTTCCAATACGTCAACATCGCTTCATTATCATCCACCACGCTCCTCGGGCTCCTGTAGCACGATGGCTGGCATGTGGGATGCTAAGGAGCCAGCAGTGGGAAAAATGGGGGCGGTGTGGAAATGCGTAGAGACGAACTTTTCAGCAATCTGGATCCCGAGTTGGCCCGCCAACTCGACTCTGCGCCGTTTGTTCAGGCCATTGTCCGGTTGAGAGCCAGTCAGCCGGGCCGACTGGCGCTACCGCCGGATGAGACCGAGACAGTTGCGAAGAGGGTTCTGGAGCGTGTTCAGCGAGAGCTGGGGCGTCCCCCTCGGGCGGTCAATATTTTCCGCAATCTTGGCTACTTCGTGGTCGATGCCGAATCGCAATTCGTTCGACGACTCATTGAGCAGGACGAGATTGTCTCTGCCTCCGCCAACTATCGACGCGGAAACATGAAGGCTGGGTCTGGTTACGCGCTTCGCAACCCCCGATCATGAGGGATGTGCGGACTGGCGCACCTGCGGTCCAAAGCTCGCGAGCGCAGGCGCCCTCTGTTTCGGTTCGGCCGTTAGAGGCCTAGCTTGGAGAGCGCGAGGACTGCGTCGGGAAAACCGCTGCCCCCACGCTCGGGGGCGATGGTTCCCAGTTGGCAGGAGTCGAGGATGGCGCGCTCGAGTTCGTCCACGCTCACTTCACGCTTGGCCTGTGTGCAAGCCTCGATGAGCAGTGCGGCCAAGCCTGAAATGTGAGGCGTCGCCATTGAGCTGCCGGACATCGATTGGTAGCCCCCTCCGGGTTGGGCTGAGATGACATCCACTCCGGGAGCCACGAGGTCGGGAACGTTCGGGTCTTCGGTGCGAGGGAGGCTTTCGCTCGAGGAGAAGTCCGCGACCTGACGGTCTTCATCTGTAGCACCCACGGACAAAGCCTCGCTGTAGTTGCCGGGGGAACGACTTGTGCCGGGGCCCTCGTTGCCGATGGCGAAGACCGGGAGGACGTTCTTCTCCCGCAGGATTTGGGTCAGCGTTAGGAAATCAGGCTGGTATCCGGGGAAGCCGAGCGACATGTTCAGCACGCGGACCCCTTGACCAATGGCCCAGTCCATCCCGCCCAGGACGCGAGCCGTTGCGTAGCCGCCCTCAATGACGCAGGCACTCTCGAGCATTGCGCCAGGGGCAATGCCGACATGCTGTTTCTTCACAGGCCGTCCGGCAATGGTGGCTGCAGTATGGGTGCCATGGTCCTCAGTATCAAACGCCTTGGGTGGGGGCATTTGAAGGTTCCCAAAGTCATCGAAGTAGGCGAAGCCGGCAATGGCCTTTCGGAGTGCTGGATGCTTCCCGTCAACTCCAGTGTCGAGGTGCCCTACCTTCACGTTCTTGCCGGTGAACCCTTTCGCCCAGAGTTCCGGGATGCGCATCGCCTCGATGCCCCAGGTGTACTGATGGCCGAGGTTCGCGGTGGCGACCTTGATGGGGCGAATGAGTTGGAGCAGGGGCGCCACGGTGACGCTGGCGACTCGCTCGTCGGATTGGAGCGCGGCACATCCACGCGCATCGACGGTGCCGAGCATGACCCCAAGGCGAGGAAAGTATCTGACGGGAGGGGGAAGCTTGGCTCCCGCAGAGCGCTGGAGTCCCGCTGCGAGATTGCTTGAGGCTCCGCGAGGTCTGGGGTTCGCAAGTCGTGAGCGTTCGACGTTGGCGGCGAGTGCCATCAGCAATGCCCCTCGATTGCTGGCCGCAGATGAGGTGAAGTGGCCCGCGAGCTCCATGGCCGCCGAGCGACCCGGCTGCGGGGCACTCGCCGTCAACTTTTTCAAGCCCGCACCGAGATCCATGACCTTCATGTTTCTGGGCACAGGCGCTTGCCGCAGGGCGGAGCCCAAGACGACGAGCACATCCGCGACGCCACGCGTCGCCAATTCCATCTCCAGTATCTGGGATAGCGGCGCTGCTTGAGGCTTGGCGGTGCGTACGCTGTTGCGCTCTTGCTGCGGACGAACAACGACATTCGCGGACAGCCCGGCGGCTGGCTCGCGGTGACTCCGAATGGTCATAATCCCCCCAGGGTTGAGTGAAGAACCCACTCCGCAGGGCGCAGCCTAATGGGACTGCTCATCCTGCTCAAGATGGCGCAGTCGACTTCTTCGCTGCTTCATGCCGTCGGCCAGATCCAAGGCGTCTGGCATTGGTCTCCGCATGGCATGAGGAGAAGGACTTCCCATGTTGGAAGTCCTTCCCGTCGGGGGACTACTTGCCGAAGAGGCCGCGCAGGCGCTTCTTGGCCTCGTCCTCGGCGCGCTTCTTCGCCTCGGCCTCCAGGCGCGCCTTCTCCTCGGCGGCCTTGGCCTCCAGCTCCTTGCGCTTCGCCTCGGCCTCGGCGCGCAGCTTCTCCTCGCCGCCGTCGATGACCTGCTGCACCTGCTGGCCCCGCTCACCGCCGATGAGGTTGCCCGCCAGCGACGAGGCCGCCAGCTTCACGAGCGTCGTCACCGCCGGCTTCACGTCCACGCCCGTCACCTCCGGCTTCCACGCCGGCCCCGTCACCTTCAGCCCCACGGGAATCGCATCCGGCGGCGTCACCTTGCCCATCGTCAGCGTCTTCACCGTCGACGGCGTCAGCGCCACCGAGCCCGTCAAGTCCAGCGTGCCATCCAGCCGGACGCCTCCCGCGAAGTTCATCGCCGCCTCGGGCCGCGTCCACGTGATGGGCTTCTCCAGCTGCGCCACGCCGTTCTTGATCTGCACCCCGAACGGCAGGTTCTCGCTCAAGGACGTCCCCTGGCCGGGCTTCAGCGACTTGGACGCGAACGGCAGCGCCTTGGCGAGCGGCTCGGACACGGACGCCACCAAATCGCTCCCCAGCAGCGTGCCGCCCAGGATGTTGCCGTTGATGGCGCCCAGCAGCGTCTCCTGGAGCTTGTCCGGCGTATAGCCCACGCCCTTCACGTCCACGTTTCCGTTGAACGTGCCCGTCATCACCTTCTTCGGCGTGGCCTGCGCGAGCGCATCCGCCACCTGGATGCCCTCCACCTTCACCTTCGCCTCGAACGGGCGCTTCTCCGCGGCGGGCCCCAGCCGCACCGTCGTCCCGTCCGCCACCACCTTGCCGCCGAAGACCCCCGACGAGAACTTCTCCACCGTGATGAGGTCGTCCGTCATCTTCACCACGCCGGTGACCTGGCTCATGTCCATCTGGTTGTAGCGCAGCGTCCCCACCGCGAACCGGATGTCACCGCGATACCCGTTGAACCGCGCCGGGTCCTCGGGAGGAACCTCCGCCGTGGAAGGCGCGGGCACCGCGCCGCCGTTGCGCGCCGCCAGCTCCTTCTCGTCGAAGAGCAGCGCATCCGCGTCCAGCTTCGCGCTCTTCACGTCCGCGGAGAACGTCGTCGTCTTCTTCTTGCCCTGCCCCGCCACCGCGAACGCCGCGCTGCCCGTCATCGTGTCGCCGAAGATGTGCGCGGACATCTTGGGCACGTCCACCTTCATGCCGCCGTCCGTCTTGCCCGGCGCATACGTGCCCGCCGCCGCGAACTCCATC
Source organism: Myxococcus stipitatus (assembly GCF_038561935.1). Next base: position 244,025 of record NZ_CP102770.1, read on the forward strand.
TTCTGCCCAGGCCCCTTGTCCACGAGCAGGCCCGGCCGCAGGTCCACGCCCGCCAGGTCCGCCTTCGCGTCGAACTTCAGGGCCCCGCCGCTCGCCGCCGCGCCGGAGACGCGCGCGGTGAGCTTCATCACGCCGCCCGCGTCCTTCGTCAGCTGCGCGGGAACCCGCAGGCGCACCGGCGTCAGGTCCACGTCCACCGCGAGCACCTGCGCGTCCTGCGTGCCGCTGCCGCGCACCTCCAGCCCGATGGGGCCGGCAATCATCCCCTGCAGCTGCTTCTTCAGCGGTGGGTAGTACTCGGCCAGCACCGCGGGGTCGAGGTTGCGCCCCACCAGCTCGAAGCCCTGCACCGACGGCTTCTCCGACAGCATGCCCTTCACCTGGCCCTTGCCGGTGATGCTCGCGGGGCCCAGGTCCAGCTTCAGCTTGTCGAGCGACAAGTCACCCGTGGCCACATCGCCCGCGACGTCCGTGTCCAGCACCACGTCCAGGGCCTTGCCGCCCTCGGAGCCCGCGAAGCTCAGGCCCAGCGCGGAGATGGCGCCCACCAGCCGCGTGGCGCCCTTGCCGCCCGGCACCGCGCCGCCCAGCTCCGCCTTCCAGTCCGCGTTCACCGTGCCGGACTTGAGGCCGACGTCGGGGGGCAGGAAGGGCCCCAGCGGTGCCAGGTCAATCTTCTCCGCCTTGAGCGTCACGCGCTCCGGCGTGGGAATCAGCGTGGGCGGCAGCGGCGCGGCGCTCAGCGACAGGTGGAGGTTCTGCTTCTCCGCGAGCACCGCCGCGGCCAGGTCCACCACCAGCGGCTTGCCGGCGCGCAGGTCCTTCACCTCGATGTCCAGGTCCTTCACCGCCAGCTCGCGCGCGGACTGTCCCCCGGCGCGGTCCACGAAGCGGATGGTGCCGTCGGTCAGCGCGGCGCGCTCCACGTGGACGCCGGAGAGGTCCGTGGGCTTCGACGGCTCCTCCTCGGGCTTGGGCTCCTCGGGGGCCTTCTGCTCCTCCAGCTTCTGGAGCAGGCGCTGCACGTTGGTGGTGCCGTCGGCCAGGCGCACCACGTTGACGGTGAGGCCGGACACCTCGGCGTTCTTCACCTGGATGTCCTTGCCGCTGGAGGACAGCAGCGGGCCCACCGCGACGCTGACATCCAGCGAGGCCAGCTCCACCAGCGGGAGGTCCTCGCCGTCGGCCGCGCCGATGGAGACCTTCTCCACCTCCACGCCCACGTGCGGGAAGAGCTGGGTGGAGATGTCGCCGATGTCAATCGGGCGGCCCAGCTTCTGGGAATAGGTGGCGGCCTGCTCGCGGGCCGTCTTCAGCAGGATGGCGTCGAGCCGCCAGAGGACCCCCAGCACGGCGACGACGAGGAGCAGGACGACTCCCCCGAGCACGTAGGGCCAGCGGCGCTTCTTCTTCACGACGTCGGACATCGCTTGATTCCTCCTCCAGCGAACAGGACCCGGGCCTCGGCCGGGCGCGGGGCCCTTGCTGCGCGGGCACACGCTTAGCTCAGCCAGGGCCTTGCCGCACGCGTCCGGCGAGGGAACCCCGGGCGTCGGCGTGGGCGCGAAAGGGCCTCATGGCATTCCCCGACGCAACCCGGGGCGGGAAATGCACGGCCTCGCGAGCACCGGGGCCGTCCGGTCGGCGCCCGTCCATCCCTCCAGGTGCGCATGCGGCAGGCGAGAGGGAAGGGGCTCTCGCGGAGGCCCGCCTCCGACACGCTCGGCTGCCCAGCGGCCTCGAGTCCTCGGAAGCGGAGCACGCGACGGGTCGCCACGGACCACCCGGTCAGCTCAGGGATTCCCGAAGTCCCAGCTCCACCCGCCCGCGCCCCGGAGCGTTCGACGCTGGACGCGGGTCGGCGAGACGGTGCGTCAGCACACGTCCAGGGGGCCCCCAGGGCGACGCGGTGGGTTGAGCGCTCGACGGCATCCCACGTATGCCCTTGTTTCCGCCTACCCGTCCGCGGGGAGCATGCCGAGACTGGGGGCTCGTTCACCTCGTCGTTGAGAGCCTTCATGCGCATCCGTGTCGCTGTTCTGTTGCTGGCCAGTCTCTCCGCGTGTGCATCACGCTCGAAGGACGGGTCGCAGTCCTCCTCCTCCCTGCCCACGCCGGCGCGCTCGGCGACGCGGGCCTATTCCAACTTCATTGGCGAGTACATGGACTGGCTCGCCGCGGCGAACCCCGTGCGCGCCACGCAGCTCGGCTTCCACGAGCACGACGCCCACCTCCAGGACGTCTCGCCCGTCGCGCTGAAGCGGCGGGCGGAGGCGCTTCAGGGCTGGCTCACGCGGCTGGAGCAGGTGAACTGCCCCAACCTCTCCGGAGACGAGGCGCTGGACGCGGAGATGCTGCGCAACGCCATCCAGGCGGAGCTGCTCACGCTCGTGGAGGAGCGCGTCTGGGAGCGCAACCCCAGCGCCTACGTGGGCATCATCTCCGGCGGCCTGTCCTCGCTGTCCTCGCGCGACTTCTCGCCCCTGGAGGAGCGGATGCGCGACATGCGCTCGCGGATGGCCCGCATCCCCAGCGTGCTGGAGGCGGCGAAGGCGAACCTGAAGGATGTGCCCCGCTTGTGGGCGCAGCAGGCCATCCGAGACGCGCGCGGCACGCAGGTCTTCCTGCGCGTGGACCTGCCGCGCGCGCTCCAGGCGCAGGGCGTGGACAAGGTGCCCGCGACGGAGGTGGACGCCTTCAACGCCGCGCGCGAGGAGGCCCTGGTGCAGCTGCAGGGCTTCACCGCCTGGCTGGAGAAGGACCTCCTGCCGCGCGCCGACGGCGACTTCCGCCTGGGCCGCGCGCTGTTCGAGAAGAAGCTCGCGCTGGAGGAGCACATCTCGCTCGACGCGGACCAGCTGCGCGACATCAACGAGCGGGCCATCGCCCGGTACAAGGCCTGGGTGGCGCGCGAGGCGGCGAAGGTGGACCCGACGCAGAGCCCCGAGGGGGTGATGGCCCTGCTCGCCAAGGACCATCCCGCGGCCGAGGAGCTGATTCCCCTGGCGCGCACCCAGCTCGCGGAGCTCCAGCGCTTCGTGCGCGAGAAGGACATCCTCACGCTGCCCACGGACGCGCTGCCGTCGGTGCGCGAGACGCCGCCGTATGAGCGGCTGGGCTTCGCGTCCATGGACACGCCGGGCCCCTTCGAGGGCAAGGCCAAGGAGGCCTACTTCAACATCACCAACGTGGAGCCGGACTGGACGCCGGAGGAGAAGGCGCAGCACCTGACGTACTTCAACCGCGCGGGCCTCCTGGGCATCACCGTGCACGAGGCCATGCCCGGCCACTACGTGCAGCTGCTCTACGGCGCGCGGATTCCCACGGACGTGCGCCGCGTCTACGCCCCGGCCTCCGTCGTGGAGGGCTGGGCCCACTACGCCGAGCAGATGATGGTGGACGAGGGCCTGGGGCAGGGCGACCCGGCGGTGCGCCTGGGCCAGTTGCGCCGCGCGCTCCAGCGTCACGCGCGCTGGTACGCGGCGCTGGCGCTGCATGTCTACAACGAGCCCGTGGAGGCGGTGGCGAAGCGCTTCGCGGAGATTGCCTACTTCGAGCCCTTCCCCGCGCTGCGCGAGGTGGAGCGCGGCACGTCCAATCCCACGTATCTGTATTACGCGCTGGGGCGCATGCAGATCCTGAAGCTGCGCGAGGACTACCGGAAGTCGCTGGAGGCGAAGGGGCGGAAGTTCGTGCTGAAGGACTTCCACGACCGCTTCCTGCAGCTGGGCCTGCCGGTGTCGCTCGCGCGCAAGGTGCTCATCCCCGGCGACGAGGCTCCGTCGCTGGAGTGAGCTACAGCTCGATGACCCCGGGCGGCGCGGGCTGCTCGGGGGGCGGCTCGCGAGCGGTGAGCCCCTCGATGGTGAAGCCGTGGGGCGCGCGGATGGCGGCCCCATGGTTCGGGTCGATGAAGAGGCGCACCGGGAGGTTGAGCCCCTCGTAGCTCACCTCGTACACCTCCAGGCCCGAGCGCTCCGGCGTGGCCGTGTTGTCGCAGCACGGCCCCATCCGCTTCCAGGCGACGCGCTGGCCCTGGGGGCCTCGGAGCAGCTCGAAGAAGGCCATCACGCCCGGGTTGCCCCAGCCCACGCGCACCGGGTCCTCCGCGCGATAGCCATAGGTGCTGTCGGGGCCGGGCGCCTTCACCGCCGACGAGGCCGTGGGGGCCGTGGCCTCCCGAGGCTTGCGCCCCCTGGACGCATGGGTCGATGAGGCACACGCCGACAGCATCAGCAGTCCGAGACAGGCGATTCGCAGCGAGACCATGACACCCTCCTCCTCCACGCCACCCGAGGAGAAGGTGGCCATGGCCCGCGCGCGTGCACGGGTGCGCCGTCCTCCAGCGAACGCCGCTGCGCCCTGGTGACGGGCCCTCGCCCGCATGAGCGCCCGCGACCCGCGCCCCGCCTTTCATCCAAAACCACGCACTCGTCCTCGAGGCGTCTCCGCGAGCTCCGCGTCGCGCCGCCGACACCCCCCTTGGTGGGAATTGACAGACATGGGGGGCGTGGCGAGCGTGAGCGGGTGCACCCCGTTCCACCTCTTGCCCGGAAGCAGCGCCGCGTCCTCGCGTGGGGACTGGCGGCGTGGCTGGTGGGGCTGGCCGCGTGCCGCTCCCACAAGGCGGAGGTGTGTCCCTCCGTGCAGGCGCTGGTGATGGAGGAGCTGCGGATGACGGATGCCTTCCGGGACAAGATTCGCGACCCGCGCTCGATGAACCAGGCCGCGGCCCGGCTGTCGGTGCTGTCCGCGAAGCTGAAGTCCCTGGCCATCCGCGACGCGGAGCTGCAGCGGGCCGTGCTGCTCTATGGGACCCACCTGGGCGTCCTGGCGGAGGCGTACGTGCGCGCGGCCAGGACGCAGGAGCATGTGGAGCACTCCTGGTCGGAGGAGGACGACGGGCACGTGGGCCCCGGCATCCCCCTGTCCCTCTACGAGCGCGAGGTGAACCAGGCGCGCTCCGCCGTCACGCGCCTGTGCTCATCGCCGTGAGCCTGGGCGCGTGTCCCCTCAGGCGTCCCAGTAATAGCTCCACTTGAGCATCAGCGCGTCGGTGGCCGGGCCGGCCGCGAGCCGGCGAGGGCGCAGCGTGGCGTGGGGCCGCTCGCGCTCCGCGGTGGGCAGGCCCTGCTGCGTGCGCGAGTAGACGACGAAGAACGTGGAGCCGAGCTGGTACTCCCACCGCGCGACGACGTTCACGTTGAGCGCCGTGTCGTAGAAGCTGCTGTCGTCCACGTGCTCGACGGGCACCAGCGAGTCCAGCCGGATGCGCGTGCGGCGCGCGTCGGACGTGGCGGTGAAGAAGGGGCCGTAGGTGCCATGCGCGGTGAAGAGCTGCGCGTAGCCCTGCAGCGTGAGCCGAGGCGTCAGCACCCACTGCTGCCGCAGCGTGAGCGACAGGTATTGCGACTCCAGCTCGCCCAGGAGGAAGTCGCCCGTGCTCCGCGTCTCCACGTAGCGCGGCCCGTGGTCCGTCAGGTCGTTGCTCACGGACAGCTCGGTCTCCAGCGACGGGTGAGGCCGCATCGACAGCGAGACCCCCGCGTACCAGCCCCAGGCGGAGGCGGTGGGGCCCCCCTTGAAGTGGTGACCCAGGGAGAGCGTGGCGTCCACCGCGATGAGGCGCTTGGGGTTGGACTCCACGTACATGCTCACGAAGGCGCGGTCATGGCGCTCGAAGGGCACGCCCGAGCGGGTCAGCTCCCGCTCGTCGAAGCTGTTCAGGTTCGTGCCCGTCTCGAAGCCCAGCAGGTCGAAGCTGGGCAGCGTGGCCTCCGCGTTCACGTTGAGCAGGGTGACGACGTGCTCGTGGCGCGAATCCGCGGTCCACTGGGAGATGGCCATGGCATGGGCGTAGAACTCGCGGAAGGGTCCCATCCCGTTGGGCTTCGAGTAGCGCAGCACGGCCCGAGGCGTGATTTCGTTCTGCGCGCGCTGGAAGCCCGCGGCCGACAGCGACAGCGTGGGTGACGCCACGTCCACGCCCACCTCCGGACGCAGGCCCTCGCCACCGAAGCGGCCCGCGCGCAGGTAGCCTCCCGCGCCCGAGTCTCCGTCGTGCAGCCGCGTGCCATCCTCCAGGATGCGCACGGGCAGGCCGCCGTCCACGCGCGAAGCCACCAGCATCCCGAAGACGCCCCACTGGCCGTCCCGCGTCTTCAGGTCGAAGTCGAGCGCTCCCGCGTATCCCCCGCGAGCGCGGCACGCCGCCGGACGCAGGTCCTCCTCGAGCTCCGCGTCCGCCGCCGTGCAGGGGCCCGACAGCGGATGGGCCAGCGTCACCGCACCACCGACGACGGAGCCTTCCCCCACGCGCCCACGCGCCACCGCCGCCAGGAAGTGCATGGTGGGGGAGGGCCGGTCCGGCAGCTCCAGCCCCGGGCCCAGGTGCATCGGACGGCGCCAGTCCAGGCGCAGGCCGTGGTCCGGGTTCGCCTCGTCCTGGCCCTGCCAGGGGCCGGTGACGAACGCATCCAGCACGCCCACCTGCACGTCGCCCACCGAGCCCGTCACCTTCACCGCGCCCAGCAGCGGCGTCGTCAGGCCGATGCGCCGCGAGTAGAAGAGCGCCAGCGGCGAGTCTCCCGTGTTCGTGCCCACCGGCTGGAACAGCTCCATGCCCTGGGTGAAGAAGGGGCGCCGCTCCGGGAAGTACGCCTCGAAGGTGCTCAGGTTGAGCAGCAGCTCGTCCGCTTCCACCTCGCCGAAGTCCGGGTTGAACGTCGCCGCCAGCGACAGCTCGCTGGTGAGCGCCGCGCGCACGTCCAGCCCCACGTCCATGGACGGGCTGAGCAGCCGGGGCGTGGGCCGGGACGCGTCCGAGAACTGGGGACGTGCGAGGCCGCGCGCGGCCAGGTACGGCATCAGCTCCAGGCGCTTGCGCGGCCGCAGGTCCTCCATGCCCGTCAGGTGGCCCAGCCGCGACACATTGGCGTTGTGGTTGCGCGGGTTGTCGACGGACTCCAGCTCCTCGTTCTTGCGCGCGATGTTCCGCCGCACCGAGAAGCCCCACGTCTGCAGGGACGCGTCCGGGAAGCGCAGCAGCGAGAGGGGGATGGCGAACTCCGCCACCCAGCCGTCCTCCACGCTGCCCGCGGCGCCCGCCCAGATGCCGCTCCAGTCCTCCGTGTAGTAGCGGTCGTCGTAGTAGAGCCCGTCGCTCTGCACGCCGCCCGCGGTGATGGAGAACTGGTACGCGGTGCGGTGGCCGTGCGTCGAGTCGACCAGGACATGGAGGGTGTCGGAGAAGGGCGCGCTGTCGCGCCGCCCCAGCCGCCGGTCGATGCGCGAGGGCTCCGAGTCTCGCGCCACCACGCCCACATACAGCATGTCCTCGTCGTAGAGGATGCGCAGCTCCGTCTTCTCCGACGGAGCCTTGCCCGCCGTGGGGAAGCGCTCCACGAAGGCGTCGAAGACGGGCGCTTGCGCCCAGTCCGCCTCATCCAGCCGGCCGTCCACGTGAAGCCGTTCCTGCGCCCGCGCCGCCCGGATGAACTGCTCCTTCCCGGGCCCCTCCACCGCCGCGCCCGCCGCCAGACACCACAGCGACACACCGAGCGCGACGGCCCCTCTGACCTCGAATGCCATGCCGCCTTTCCTCGTGCCCCGTCGGCGGGGACACCGGGTTTCTCCAGTAAGAACGTGAAGGGACGGACGCTGCCTGCCTCGCCCCGGAGTGCTACTTGCCTGGGTTCTTGCTCCCGCCTTGAGACATGGAACGCATGAACGTCTCATCGACTCCGTGAATGCGCAGGCGCACCAGCTCCTCGGGGGTGATGTTGGGGTAGCCCGCGTTCCGCAGCTTCTTCACGAAGTCGGGCGTGACGCCGTGGATGCGGAAGGAGACCAACGCGTCGTGAGTGATTTCCTTGAAGCCCAGGTCTCGCATCTCCTTCACGAAGGCGGTGGAGACGCCGTGGATGCGCAGGGCGGTGAAGTCGTCGGCGTCCAGGTCCTTGAAACCCATGCCGCGCATCTCCTTCACGAAGGCGGTGGAGACGCCGTGGATGCGCAGGGCGGTGAGGTCCTCGGCGGACAAGTCCTTGAAGCCCAGCCCGCGCATCTCCTTGGCGTACTCCAGGGAGATGCCGTGGATGCGCAGGGCGACAATCTGGTCCGCGTCCGTGTTGGCGTAGCCCATGGCGCGCACCTCGCGGACGTACTCGGGCGTGACGTTGTGGATGGCCATGGCCACCACGTCCTCCCACGGCAGGTTGGGGTAGCCCGCGGTGGCCATGTCCTTCACCCGCTGCGGCGTGACGTCGTGGATGCGGCCCTGCACCAGCTCGTCGATGTCCAGCTTGTCGTAGCCGGCCTTCGCCATCTCCCGCACGTACTCGGGTGAGACGTTGAAGATGCCCACCATCATCAGCTTCTCCAGCGGCAGGTCCTTGTGGCCCAGCGACGCCAGGTCCTTCACCCGCTGCGTGGTGACGTTGGTCGCCGCGAGCTGGAAGTGCTGGAGCGAGGAGAGCTTCGGGTAGCCGAGCGCGGCCATGTCCTTCGCGTAGCGCTCGCTGGGCGCGAAGCGGTAGTGGCCCGCGCCGGCGCCGTCCTGGATGGCCCCGGTGAAGGAGAACAGGCCCGCCTCGCGCTGGAGGCTGAAGGTGGCGGGGCCGTCCGCCGTGGGCAGGCCCTGGAAGGCGGCGCGGGCCTCCGAGAGGCCCATCTGCCCGCGGTCGTGCTCACCCTCGTCGCCGGGGTAGGAGAGGTTGAGCTGCACCTGGTCGGGCGACTTCTCCCGGCGAGAGGACGTCCACGGGCCGCTCACCTCCGAGGCCGCGGAGGCTCCGGTGGTCACCAACAGCAGGACACACAAGGACAGCAGGGACGACAGGCGGCGCATGGGGAGGCTCCTTTGAAGACACGTCTCCCGTCCGGCGCGCGTCCGGGGGACGCGTCCGCGAGGGAGCGAGGTGAGAGGGGGAGAGAGGGGCCACGGACACGGGAGCGCGAGGCTCCCGTGTCACTCGTGACGGTGATACGGGTGTGTCGGGACTGCTATTGCTTCCGGGTGTCGCGCATCCGCCGGATGAACTCGGCGTCCACTCCGCCGGAGCGCAGGCGCACCAGCTCGCGCGAGGAGAGGTTCTTCAGGCCCGCGTCGTTCAGCTCACGGATGAACTCCGGGCTGACGTTCACGGCGCGCAGCTCGACGAGCTCGTCCGGGTCCTTCATCTCCAGGCCTGCCGCGCGCATCTTCGACAGCCACTCCGGCGTCACGCCCACCGCGCGCAGGTGCTGCAGGTTCTTCGAGCTGAGCTTGGGCAGCCCCAGCCGGGACATGCCGCGGACGAACTCCGGGTCCACGCCCACCGCGCGCAGGTGGGAGAGGTCCTCCAGCGAGAGGTTGGAGTAGCCCGCCGCGCCCAGCTCGCGCACGTACTCCTCGGAGACCCCCACCGCGCGCGCCTGCACCACCTCGTCCGGGTCCTTCGTCTCGAAGCCCGACTCCCTCAGCGCCCGGACGTACTCCGGCGTGACGCCCACCGCGCGCAGCTCCACCAGCATGTCCGTGGGGAGCTTCCGGCCGAACGCCGCGTTCATCTGCTTCAGGTACTCGAGGGTGACGCCCGTGTGGCCCAGCTCCACCACGTCGGAGACGGTGGCCTCGTAGCCCAGCGACTCCAGCTCCCGCACCTTCTCCGGCGTCACACCCGCGAGCTTCAGCTCGACGAGCTGGTCGACCGTCAGCGGCTGGCCGCTTCCCACGCGCGTCTTGTCCTCGCGCGCTTCATCCGGGCCGCGCATGGCCAGCTTCACCTGCGGCCGGGGCGTGGGGGCCTCCCGGAAGCCAGGGGGCGGCGTCAGGGGGCGAGGCACCGCCGGCACGGCGGCGGGCGCCGGCGGGGCCGCGAAGGCGGCAGGCTCGGCGGGCTCCGGGGGCTCGACAGGCGCGGCGGGTTCCGGGGGCTCGACAGGCGCGGGAGCGGCCAGGGTGGTCGCGGGGGCGGGGCTCTGGCCCAGCACCAGCGACGTCAGGGGCGCGGCGATGGCCAGGCTGCTGACCAGCGTCAGCACGGAGGCGCCGGCCACCCACCGGGACGAGCAGCGCGAGGCGGGAGGCGACACGAGCCGCCGCACGCGGTCCGGCAGCGAGCCACCCAGCGCGGACATGGCGTGGAGCAGCTCGGGCTGCACGCGCAGCGTCTCCAGCGCGGTGAGGGCTCGGGCGTAGGAGACGGAGTTGCCGCTGGCGCTCACCGCCACGTCGTCGCAGCAGTGCTCGCGCTCCACGCGGATGACGTCGGACATCCAGTGCACGGCCGGGTGGTAGAAGAAGAGCGTCTCCACCACCACCTGCGCCAGGTTCACCGCGAAGTCGTGCCGGCGGATGTGGGCCAGCTCGTGCGCCAGCACCATCTCCAGCTGACGCGAGGGGAGCCCGGACAGCGCCGACATGGGCAGCAGCACCACCGGCGACAGCCAGCCCACCGTGGAGGGCACGTCCACCTCGGTCGTCTGGAGCAGCCGCACCGCGTGCTTCAGGCCCAGCCGCTGGGAGAGCGCGTCCAGCCGCTCCTGCCACTCCTGGGGCGCGGGCAGGGCGCGGCGCGCGAGCTGGCGCAGTTGCACCCACTGCGCCGTCAGCCGGCCGGACGTCAGCCCCACGCCCGCCACCCACGCGATGACCAGCCAGCGCAGCAGCCCGGTGAGCGACGCGCGGGCGCGCTCCACCAGGGGCGCCCACCAGCCCTGGGCCTTGTGCTCCGCCTGCTCGAGCAGGAAGCCCGGGCGGCCCTCCGCGCGCGACGTGAAGGCGTCGCTCTCTCGCGGGGTCCATCGCTCGAAGCCCTCCGGCGTGGCGCGAAGCCCGTGCGGGCGCGAGGACTGCTCCTGGCGCCGCTCCGCGCGGGCCTGCGTCGCGTGCCGGACACCCGTGACGACGGGCAGCACGACGGCCAGCACCAGCGCGCCACACGCCAGCGCATAGCGGGCGTTCGCCGCGCGCGCGCCCACCATCAGCAGCGCCGCCGCCAACCCCAGCGCCACCAGCGTGCCCTGCCAGAGCGAGTGCAGCAGCGCCCACCCCAGGGACTCCATCACCAGGCTGCTCATTCGTCCGCTCCTTCCAGGGAATCCAGCAGCTGACGCAGCTCCGCCAGCTCCTGGGGGCTCGTCTTGCGGGAGGACAGCGCCTGCATCGCCAGCCGCGCGGGGGAGCCTCCGAAGGCGCGCTCCACCAGGTCCGTCACCAGCTGCCGCTGCGTGCGCTGCTCCGTCGCCCGCGCCCGGTACACGTGCGCGCGCTGCGACTCGTCGCGCTCCACCAGGCCCTTGTCCGTCATGATCTGCATCAGCTTGAGCACCGTCGTGTAGCCCGTGCCTTCCTCGGGTTCCTTCCGGTTCAGCGCCTCGTGGACCTCTCGCACCGTGCTGTCCCCGCGCGCCCAGAGCACCCGCAGGATGGCCAGCTCGCCGTCCGTCGGACGGGGCAGCTTCGCTTCACTCATGGCTTCCTCTCGACAATCCACGACGTCATCATACGAATGGGTTCGTAGATGTCAACGAAGGGCTTCGTAGATGCGCCGGGTGGGGTGGGCCTCGCTCGGTGAGTGTGGGTTTTTCGCGAGTCAGGGGCCCGCATTGCTCATCGCGACGCCTGCCTGCTCCAGGGATTTTCCCACGCGGAGAAGCGGGGGGCCTCGCGGGTGGGAAAGCCGTTACCCACCGAGGGGAACGCGGGTTCCTCACAAGCACCCCCGCGGTCTTGCTCGCTCCTCCCCCGGGGTGGTGGGTCCGTCGTCGTGGAAGCGGCCGGGCAGGCGCTCCTCCTGGCACAAAGGGTGAAAAAGCCCTCCTCGCGACGGGCCATCGGGGCCCGAGAAGAACACGCAAAACGAGGCAGACACATGAAGGTGCGGAGCAGTTGGTTGGGGGCGGCTTGTGCCGCCGTGGTGAGTGTCGCGGGTATCGCGGAAGCGCACGATTTGACGTGCACCAAGCTGGTGAACGGGCAGGCGTCGGTGGAGGCGACGACGTTCCCCTTCACGGCGAACTACAGCTTCGAGGTCACGAACGTGCACCCGACGCTGCCGTCCATCCTGTTGACGGCCCTGGACCCGTTGTTGGTGACGCGGGGCTTCGTCTTCACGCCGCCGCCGCCGTTCCCGATTGCCGTGGGCGCGTCGGTGACGTCGAACTTCGCGTTGACCATCACCAGCCTCGAGGATTGCCAGGCGCTGGCGAACCTGGATGGCACGCCGGACAACAACATCGACAACCAGTTCACCGCGGGCTTCGACCTGGGCTCGGGTCTGTGCACCGCGCGCGTCACCTGCGGGCCGCAGACCGGCTGCACCAACGCGACGCGCGGGCTGGACTTCTGGCGCAACCACATCCCGGCGGTGACGCAGTGCCTGGCCGGTGGGCCCATCCCGGTGGCCAGCCTGGGCATCGTCGTCGCGCTGCCGGACGCGGAGGGCCTGCTCTGGGGCAACCCGGACAACTACCCCATCACCAACCTGCCGCGCAGCGAGCTGGACCGCATCCGCTTCCTGGCCGCGCGCGCCATGCTGGTGGCCACCTGCAACCAGCGCGTCTTCGGCGGCGCGACGGTTCCGCCCAACCTGCTGGCGCTCATCCTGACCGCGCTCGGCACGGTGGACTGCGACACGCTCACCACGCTCACCGGGCAGCTGGATACCTACAACGCGTCCTGTGAGACGGCGCCGTTCCCCGCGGGCTTCGACCCGGGCCCCTCGACGCCCGAGGCCGCTCAAGCGCTCGCGGTGGACTTCACCCTTCCCACGCTCCTGCCCTGCCTGCCCTGAGCGTCAAACCCTTTCAAGACATCGCAACACACAAAGACTTTGAGGAGATTCGTCATGAAGAAGTTCCTGTTGTCTGCCCTGGGGGCCTCGGTCCTCGCGCTCTCCGCCTGCAGTGGCGCTGATGATTCGACGCCTGTCCCGGGCGGTGAGACCCCGGTTCCCGGTGGTGAGACCCCGGTCCCTGGTGGTGAGAACCCGATTCCCGGCGGTGAGAACCCGATTCCCGGCGGTGAGAACCCCAACCCTGTCCCGGGCGGTGAGAACCCGGGCACGCCCTCCGCGCAGACCTTCGAGCTGCGCATCAAGGGCGAGGGCATTGCCGACTACACGTCGCTCAAGGTGCCCATCTCCGCGGTGGACATCGTCGCGGACGGCAAGCCGGTGGCGGTGAATGGGCTGGCCAAGATGGTGGAGCTCGTCGGCACTCCGGAGCACTCGCCGCTGGCCGCGCGCTTCACCGTCCCGGCCGGCGTCGACAAGGTCAAGGTCACCGTGCACTTCAACGCCATGGGCAACTTCGCCAAGAACGGCGCCCGTGCGACGGAGCTGGATGCCCGCGTGGCGCCGGTGACGTTCGAGGCCCGGGTGAGCGACCTGCGCATCCGTGGCCGCGCGGTGGTGGTGCTCGACATGGCCCGCTCCATGGTGCCCATGAAGGCGTCCAGCACCATGCTCATGCTGCCCAATGGCGCGGTGAAGTTCTGACCTTGCCTGGCACACCCGGGTGGCGGCGACGCGGCGCCACCCGGTGAGACTTCAGGGCGAGCCTTCCGGGCTCGCCGGTGCCTCTTCCGGCTGGGTTCCCTGGCCGTCCTTGCCCTGCCAGAAGCGCTTGGGGTGTCCATCACCCCGCGTGCCTCCCGACAGCCGGTCCACCCACGGGTAGCGCTTGGCCTCCTCGGCCGTGTAGCCCAGGTTGAAGACGGTGGGGCTCTTGGGAAGCTCGGCGGCCTTCGAGTAGTAGGTGCCGAAGAGGCGGTCCCAGAAGTAGTTGGTGATGCCGAAGTTGCCCTGCTCGTTGTGGAAGTGGTGAGACAGGTGCAGCCGCTTGATCTCCTTCAGGAAGCCGAGCTTGGGCGTGTAGTTCAGGTGCTGGATGCAGTGGCAGAACTCGTAGAAGCACGTGATGACCATCGCCCAGCCCAGGGCGGCCGCGGCCCCGGCCTTGCCACCAATCAGGTAGCCGATGGGCGCAATCACGCCTCCCACCGTCGGCAACACGTTGGCCAGCGCGCCGAAGAGCACGCGCAGGTCATTGGGGTCCTGGTGGTGGTCGAAGTGGATGCGCTTCCACGTGGACGCGGTGAGCGGCGACTTGTAGAGCCAGCGCGCGTGCAGGATGTTGCGGTGCACCAGGTACCAGCCGAAGGGGAACGCCACGCTGGCGGCCAACATGGCCAGGAGCATGCGCAGCGGGTTGTCGAACCACTTCACCGCGAACACCAGGCTGACGATGCCCACCGTGATGTAGGCGATGACGGCGTAGTAGGTGAAGAACGAGTAGACGAGGTCGCCCAACGTCATGCGGTCGAGTTGGTGCTTCCGGTTCTTCAGGAACGAAAAGGGTGCGCTGACCGCCACGGTATCCCTCGCAGATGGACGCTGCCCGTCAGGGGCAGTGGAGCAGATGGGGCGCGCCATGCCCGCCGGCCTGGGGCATTCGGCGTCGCTGTGAGTAGCAGCTGCCCGGCGCGCTCGCGCCACAATCATCCGGCGCGCTTTTACGTTTTTCTGGGGCCGGAGAGAAGGACCGCTGCTGTCGAGCCTGTCAGTGGGTCGCCTGTTCCACTGCTGGGACGGGGGGCGGCCCGCCGGGCGGGCTTCCCAAGGGTACACCCACGGCCCACCTTCGTCGGAGGATCAGCGGGGGAGGCCCTCATGGCGCAGAAGGTCGGGGAACACAAGTCGCGGGGGAGCAGCCGGGCGCGGAGTCCCATGGCCCTGGTGACTCGTGGCGCGGAGGCGGAGGGGCGAGGGGCGCTGGCCCTACGTCGGACTACCTCGGAGTACCGGGCCGCGGCGGAGGAGCAGGCGGCGCGGGTCCGGGAGGAAATCGAGGCGGCGCTCGTGGTGGCGCGCGACACGCGGGAGGCCATCGAGCGGCGAATCGCCAGCGAGCTGCACGCGCCCCCCGTGCCCCCGGGCGGCTTCGGGGAGCAGGCGCCCCGGCGCAAGACGCTCCGGCGCGCCCACCCGCGCAAGGTCCGGCACTAGTCGGCGGACGGACGCCCGCGTCGCCCTGGGAGGCAGGGCGGCGGAGCGTGTCTAGTTCGGGACGCGAGAGCCCTCGGCGGCGGGCCGCGCGGCGTCCTGCTCCGAGAGGGGCTCGACGGGCGCGGGGGGGATGGCGGACTCGTCCCCCAGGCCCTTGAGCTTGCGCGCGAGCTGGGCGGCCTGTTCGCCCTTCGCGCCCAGCTCATGCCCCTGCGCGCCGATGAAGGACACCCGGGCGCGCTCCAGCAGGGCCACCTGGGCGTGGAGCTGCGCGAGCAGCCGCTCCCGCTTCCGGCTCAGGGCGTCCAGGTGGTTGAGCTCCTCGCCCAGCGAGGACGCGGCCAGCTCCAGCTGACGCCGGGCCACCGAGTCCTGGATGGCCGCGGCGCGCGCCCGCAGCTCCTTCACCTGCGCGTCCACGTCGTGCGCGACGACGGAGTCCAGCTGCGCCGTCAGCGCCGCGTGGGCCTCCGCGAGCGAGAAGCTCTCCGAGGCCATCTTCTCCAGCACGTCCAGGAGCTCCTGGCGCCCGGGGCTGGGCGGCATGCGCAGCACCGCCGTCTTGCAGTGCTGATACAGCCCCACCGCGCGCGCGGTCAGCTCCTGGGCCTCGCCCTTGAGCGAGCCCTTCAGCGTGTTGCCCCGCGCCTCCACGGCGTCGGTGTGCAGCACCAGGTGCGAGGGCAGCGTGCCGATGCTCCAGAAGAGGGCCACACACGCGTAGCCCAGCACCAGGGACAAGAGCCCCGTGCCGCCCAGGAAGTTCGCGTCCATCACCTGCTGCACGTACAGGCCCACCGGGGTGAGCACGCCCGCGGCGGCGGCGCTCGCGGCGACGGAGGTGGAGGAGCCCGCGCCCTCGCGGCCATGGCCCAGCCAGGCCACCAGCGCCGCGGCGATGCAGCCCGCCACGCTCTGCGGCAGCGGGGTGGGGGCGGCGAAGAAGAAGGGGAAGACGGGCAGCACCGTCAGGGCCGCGCGCAGGCCCAGGCCATAGCCCTTGGCGGGCTTCGCGGCGGCGAGCGCGGCGGCCACCACCGCGAAGTAGCCGGGCTCCAGCGACAGGTGCACCACGTGCTGGAAGGGCTCCCAGAGTCGGAGCGCCAGCGCCGCGAAGATGCCCATGCAGGCTCCACCCCCCAGCGCGCGCACGGTGCGGGACTCGAACTCCTCGCGGTGGAGGAACTGCATGGAGAAGGCCATGGGCTGCACCGTCCTGCCTAGTACGCGTTGTTCTCGCCGAAGTTCTTCATCGTCTTCTTGTAGAGCTTCAGCGACTCCCGGCGGACGTCGCCGTCGTTGGCCGCGTTCCCATAGGCTGCCTCTGCTTGGTCCAGCTCCGCAAGCTCACTCGAGAGCGCCGAGGCCGACGAGCCGAAAAGCCTGCGAGCGTTGCTTAGCAGACCGACCGCCGCGCTCCGGTTGCCCAGCTGCATCTCCTTCACGGCCGCGCGCATCTGCTGGGTTCCCAACGCTCGCACCGCGTGCACGCGCACGTCCCGGTCCAGGTTCGCGCGCACCAGGGCCTTGTCGTCGGTGACGCTCGCCTTCAGCGCCAGCGTCGTCTGTGCCTGGGTGTCGCGCGCCACGTCCACGTAGTGCGCGGAGGCGGCGAGGATGGGCAGGGCCTCGGTGGTGGCGGGCGCCGCCAGCGTCAGCTTCACGACGACGCGGACGGTCTGCTCACCCGCCATGTCGTACAGGGGCACCTTGACGATGGCGCCCTCGCGCGTGGAGGGCAGGCCCAGGACTTCCGCGGCGTGGACGTGCGGCGGCAGCTCCAGCCGCAGCTCCACCTTCCGGGCCACGGTGCTGGTGGCCTGGTCCAGCTCGCGGGAGAACACCTCCGACAGGCGGGCGGAGTCGTCGATGAAGCCCGAGAAGCCGCCTCCCTGCTCCGCCATGCCGCGCATGAGGGCCGCGTGGAAGTCCTCGCCCACGCCCAGGGCGCTCACCGTGACGCCCCGGTCCCTCAGCTCGCGGGTGATGCGCAGCAGCTCCGGCTCGGACGTGATGCCGGTGGTGGGCTGGCCATCGCTCAGCAGGATGGCGCGGCTGACCTTGAACTCCGTCAGGTGGGGATGCAGGGCGGTGGCCGCCTCCTGGAGCGCCCCGCTGATGTTGGTGGAGCCGTCCGAGTAGATGCCCTGGATGAGGGTGAGCAGGTCCTCGCGGACCTCCTTCGTGACGAGGCGGCTGGGGACGACCGTCACGTCGGTGCCGTAGTGCACCAGCGCCAGGCGGTCCTCGGGGGTGAGGCGGCGCACCAGCTCCATGGCGGCGCGCTGGGCGTCGTTGTGCTTGCGCCCGGCCATGGAGCCGGAGCGGTCCACGACGAGCGCCAGGTTGACGGGGACGCGACGGCCGGGAGGTGCTGGGCGGGCCTTGAGCTCCATCCAGGCGAAGGCCTCGCTGGGGCCTACCTGGACGTATCCACCCGACAGCTTACCCGACAGGGTGAGGGCGCCCGAGGTTGGTTCGGATGCCACCAGGGGGAGAAGGGCGGTCGAGGCGGGCTCGTCGGGAAGGGACACCGTGTGGCTGGTGTCCGTGACGGGGGGCGGCGGCGGGGGCACGGGGGCCGGGGGCTTGCCCAGGGAGAGCGCGCCCAGGGCGAGCAATCCAGCGGCGGACAGCAGCAACAGGGTGCGGTTCATGCGTGCCTCGGGGGTGGGAAGGGCTGAGGTGGCCGCCACACTCGCCTGCTCCACCCCAGGCCGCATCGGTCACCGGGAGGAGGGTCCCCCCGATGACGGATACGTCCGGCCCTTCTGGGAGCCACCCGGCCGCGCATAAAGCGCGGGGGCAACGCAACCGTGATGCGCGAATGTTCGATAACCCGTGGAAGGCGTCCACACCGACGAATCCTCCTGGCCTCGGACGGCCGGGACCGCACTGGGCACTCGCCCCCGGGGAGAAGAGAACATGACCACCATTGGCAAGCCGGGCTCGCGTCCCACGTCGCTGGTGAAGCAGGAGCCGGTGAAGCAGGCCACGAAGGAGCAGCGCCCCGACCAGGTGAAGGCGGCGGTGGACCAGCGGATGCGGGACGGTTTCGACGCGGGCCCCCGGACGACGGGCACGGCGTCCCGTCCGGTGCGCGAGGCTCGCCCCAACCTGGACGGTGAGGGCGCGCGGCCGCCCGGTGGCCCCGGGGCGTCGGTGGGCAAGGCGGCGGGCGCGGCGGCGGACGCCATCAAGAAGGCCCTGGCGGGCACGGGTCCCCAGGTGAGCACCAACGCGTCCGGCCAGACGGTGGTGGACCTGGGCGCGGGCAACAACTCCGCCAGGGTGAAGCAGAACACCGACGGCGGGCTGACCATCACCTCGGGCTCGGACACGGTGACGCTGACGGCGGAGCAGTCGCGCAACGCCATCATCCAGGGCGGCGACGGGGATGACTCCATCACCGTGGACGACAGCGTCACGCACAACCTCACGCTGGACGGCGGCGCGGGCAACGACAAGCTCACCGGCGGCAAGGGCAATGACAAGCTCGTCGGGGGCGCGGGCAACGACACCCTCATCGGCCGCGACGGCAACGACGCCATCTCCGCGGGCGACGGGGATGACTACGTGGAGGGGGGCGCGGGCAACGACGTGATGGCCGGCGGCGCCGGGCGCGACGTGCTCTACGGCCTGGACGGCAACGACCTCATTCTGGGCGGCGGGGACCGCGACTACATCGACGGCGGCGCGGGCAACGACGTGGCCCTGGGCGGCGACGGGGATGACCAGGTCCTGGGCGGCCGGGGCAACGACTACCTGAGCGGCGGCGCGGGCAACGACGCGGTGGCGGGCGGCGCGGGCAAGGACACCGTGCGCGGCAACGCCGGCACCGACAAGCTCTACGTCGAGGCGAACGAGACCACCGACGGGCCGCAGACCGAGCGGACGACCGTGGACATGACGGACGCGGACCAGCGCGGCCGCTCCATCACGGTGTCGGGCGACGCGGACTTCCAGGCGCGCGTGCAGTCGGACCTGGACGCGATGCGCTCGCTGCCGTCGGGCCAGGCCCTGCTGGCCACGATGGACAACAGCGGCAAGACGACGACCATCAAGCCGACGACGGGCGGAAACTCCGCGGCGCCGGACAACCGCGCGGACGCCTGGTTCAACGCGGACGGCACGCCGGGCAAGGGCACCAACGGCACGGTGAACTACAACACCACGCGCACCTCGCTGGGCAGCGAGGAGTGGATGACGCGTCCGCCCTCCGTCGCGCTGTTCCACGAGATGGTGCACGCGTCCGACTACAACAACGGCACGCTGGCGCTCGGCGAGAAGAACGGCACCAACAACCGCGAGACGTCCGCGGTGGGCCTGCCCATCGACCTGGACCAGAACCCCGCCACGCCCGACGTGGTGCAGCCGGGCCGCCCGGGTGAGAACGTCTTCCGCGACGACCTCAACCTGCCCACCCGTCCGCGCTACTAGCCGTCCCTGGGCGCCATGAGAGCTCCGCCGCGTCGCGCTGGCGCCTGGTGCGCCGCGCTGGCGATAATCGTGGGCTGTACGCGGGCCGTGGAGCGGCCCGCGAACCCGGAGGAACGCGTGGCACAGGCGGATGTGGAGTTGAAGGTGGAGTCGGTGTCGGGTGGGCCCGAGTCGCTCGGCATCACCTACGCGGTGCACAACCGCTCCTCGCGCGCGCTCTTCCTCCTGGATGGGCTGCCGGAGTGGGGCCCCTCGGGCTACGTGGGCATCGCCCCGGAGCGGGCCTACGTGGACCTCTCCGGCGACGGCGCGGTGCTGCTGCGCGCCCTTGTCCCCGTGCCGGCGGACCTGGACGTGGAAGCGCCCGAGGTCCCCGCCGTCAGCCGCGTGGAGCCCGGGGCCACCGCGTCCCGCCGCCTGGTGGTGCCGCTGCCCCTGCGCACGTCCATGCCCTACGCCACGTCTCCGGAAGTGACGCGGCCGCTGTCGGCGGTGCGCGAGCTGCGCCTGCGCGTGGCCTACCTGCCCGACACGGGCGAGGTGCGGCTGCACGGCGAGGCCCAGGCCCAGGGCCAGTCGTACCGGACGCTCGAGTACGGCCAGGCCGTGTCCGGTCAGCAGCTCCTGGACAGCGGCCCGCTCTCGCTGGACGGCGTGAGGAAGTAGCTCACGCCTTCGCGGCGGGCTGGCGCAGCCGCACCAGCTCCTCCACGACGTGCCGCACGCGGCTCTCGTCGAAGGGCTTCTCCAGGAGCGGGTTGGGGATGCTCGCCAGGAACTCCCGGGCGCCGGTGGTGAAGGCGCCCCCCGAGACGAAGACGAAGCGCCCCTCCAGGCCCGCGTGCGCGCGGCGCACGGACTCGTAGACGTCGCGCCCCGTCAGGTCCGGCATCATCACGTCGCACAGCACCGCGTCCGGCTCCAGCCCCTTCTCCAGGAGCTCCAGGGCCTGCCGTCCGCTGCACGCCACCTCCACCTCGTGGCCTCGGAGGATGCGCTGGAGGACGCGGCCCACGGCGGGCTCGTCGTCCACCACCAGCACCCGGCCCCGGGGCGGGCTGAGCGGAAGCGTCGTCACGTCGAGCACCGGCGGCGCCACGCGGGCGTCCGGCTCCGGGGTGGGCAGCGCCACGCGGAAGGTGGTGCCCTTGCCCAGCTCGCTGTCCACGGTGATTTCACCGCCGAGCCCGTGGATGATGCTGTGGCAGATGGACAGCCCCAGGCCCGTGCCCACGCCCACGGGCTTGGTGGTGAAGAACGGGTCGAAGATGCGGTCGATGACCTCGCGCGGAATCCCCACGCCCGTGTCCTGCACCTCCACGACCACGCGCGAGCGCCCGTCCCGCCGCGTCGCCAGCCGGATTTCATGCCGGTGCGCGCTGCCCTCCGGAATCGCCTGCGCCGCGTTCACGACGAGGTTGAGGAACACCTGGCTGAGCTTCCCCTCGTTCGCCATGACCGGGGGGATGTCGCCGTACTCGCGGCGCAGCTGCGCGCGGTGGCGGATTTCGTTCGCCGCCATCATCGCCACCGACTCCAGCACCGTGTGCACGTCCAGCGGAGACACGCGCTCCTCGTCCGGCCGGGAGAACGTCTTCAGCTGACGGACAATCTGCCGCACCCGCTCCGCGCCCTCGCAGGCCTCGTGCAGCACGTCGTCCCACTCGCCCAGGTCCGGCTCGCCGCGCAGGCGCGCCTGGAGCGCCGCCGCGCCTTCTCCCGGAGGCAGGTGGCGGCGGAACTCGTCCGACAGGAAGCTCAGGTTGGAGAGGACGAAGGCCAGCGGGTTGTTGATTTCGTGCGCGATGCCTGCCGCCAGCGTGCCCACCGACGCCAGCCGGTCCGCCAGCGTCAGCCGCGCCTGGAGCTGCCGCTGCTCCGTCACGTCGCGGGCAATCGACACGACGGCGGGCTGGCCATCGAAGCGCAGGGGCAGCGAGACGACCTCCGCCACCCGCGTGCGCCCGTCGCGCCGCACCAGCCGCCGCTCGCCCGTGAGCGCGCCCGCCCGCGAGGAGTCCGCGCCGCGCATGTCCTTCACGAACTCGGAGAGCTGCCGGCCCACGAGCTGCTCCGCGCGCTCGAAGCCCAGCGTGCCCACCAGCGCCGCGTTGGCGTAGACGATGTGGCCGTCGCGCTCGATGGCCGCCGCGTCCGGCACGCCTTCCAGGAGCGCGCGGAAGCTGGCCTCGGACAGCCGCAGCGCCTCTTCCGCCTGGCGGCGCTCGGTGATGTCGCGCGCCAGTCCCTCCACCGCCACCATGCGCCCCATGGCGTCCGTCACCGGGACGACGACGTGCTCCAGCCAGAGCGTGCGTCCATCCGGGTGCAGGTAGCGCACGACGACGGGCGCACCCGCCGCCGCGCGAGGCGCCTCCAGCAGCCGCTCCAGTGCGTCGCGGTCCTCGGGGTGCACGCGCCGGTACCAGAGGTCCGCGTCGCCGTAGTGCGCCACCGGCCCGTAGCCCAGCTTCGCGTGCGCCACGCGGCTGACGTAGACGAAGCCCCGGGGCGGCTCCCGGCGGTACAGGTACAGCACGTCCGACGCGTTCTCCGCGAGCTGCCGGAACCGCCGCTCGCGCTCTCGCAGCGCGCGCTCCGACTCGCGTCGCTCCAGGGCCATGGAGATGGCGCCCGCCGCGGCGGACAGCAGGTCCACCTCCAGCCGGTCCCACCGCCGCGCCTCCGAGCAGTTGTCGAAGCCCACGAAGCCCGTCAGCACGCCCTGCACCCGCAGCGGCAGCACGAGGATGGAGAGGATGCCCTGCGGCTCCAGCAGCACGCGCTCCACCTCGGGGAAGCCCGAGACGAGCCCCTCGATGACGTCCCCGCGCGACAGCGTCCGCTCCCAGCGCTCCAGGTCCGGGTGCATGTTGAGGCCCTGGAGCGAGGGATTGTCGATTTCCGCTCGCACGCCCGGCGCGCACCACTCCGCGCGCTGGCTGGTCAGCTGCTCCCCCTGGGGGCCCGGGTGCATCTCGAAGACATAGACGCGGCTGGCCCCGGACGCGTGTCCCAGCGACGCCAGCACGGGCCCGTAGATGTCGCCGCCATCGCGCACGGCCAACAGCCGCTGCTGCATCTCCACCAGCGCGGTGAGGTAGCGCTCGCGCCGCGCCAGCGCGCCGTCCGCGGCCTTGCGCTCCGTGATGTCGTTGAGCGTGCCGGACGCGCCCAGCACCTCGCCGTCCTCGCCCACCATCAGCCGCGCGTAGACCTCCACCCACCGGAAGCCCTCGCTGGGGTTCAGGTAGCGCACCTCCGTGCGCACGAACTCCAGCTCCTTCGTCACCAGTCGGCGCAAACCCTCCTGGCTGTGGGGCCGGTCCTCGGGGTGGACGAACTCCAGGAAGGACTTCCCCAGCGACGCCTCCACCGTCTGACCGGTGATTTCCATCCATGCTGGATTGAGGAAGGTCCACGCCCCCCGCGCGTCCGTCTGGAAGACGACCTCCTTCAGGCTGTCGATGACGAGCCGGTACCGGCGCTCATGGGGAGTCCAATCAGGCCTGGTGGGCGACGTCTGCATGTCGAAGCTCGTGCAAGGGAACCACGTCGCCTGGGCAGGGAGTCCGGGCGATGTACAACTATCCAACGATTCAGGATTTCCTGCAGTACAGGCAAGGGGGCTGAGGTGACCCCACGATGGTTGGGATTCAGACCGCGCCCCCTTGGGTGTTGAGCGAGGGCGGGCTGTTGTCTTCCTTCAGGCAGGTGGGGATGCCACCATGCGCCAGCGGAATTCCCCTGAACTCATGTCCTCTGGCGGCGCCCAGCTTTCGATGATGCGTCAGGTGCTCGCGGAACGGGCGGAGGCCCGGTTGAGCGATGCGGCCTTGCGCCTGCTCGTCGAGCAGGCGGCCGAGGTGCTCCTCCTGGTGGATGGGACGGGCCGCGTGCTCGTTTTCAACGCGGAGGCCGGGCGGCAATTCCGCATCGCCGCGCCCTCGAGGGTGGAGCGCGGGGAGCTTCCTGGCTGTGCCTGGGTGCGGGCGGAGGACGGCGCCACGCCGCTGGACGTCTCGCCGCTGACGCGGGCGCTGGCCGGAGAGCCGGTGTTCGAGGAGCGCTGGGGCCTGCGCCGCCCGGACGGCACGGTGGTGGTGCTGCGCGGCGGGGTGTTCCCCGTGTCTCCTGAGGGAGGCGTGGCGCCCGAGGGCGTGCTCCTGCGCGCGAGGGAAGAGGTGCCGCCGCGCCTGGACGCGACGCGCGCGGCGACGCTGCTGGCGGAGGCGGGCGCGCTCCTGGGCGCGGAGCTGGACGCGGAGGCGCGGCTGGAGCCGCTCCTGCGCTTGATGGTGCCCACGCTGGCGGACGCGGGGGTGTTCTTCCTGGGGCTCGCGGGCGAGGCGGTGCGCGCGGCGGCGGCGGTGCACGCGGAGCCGGCGCGGCACGTGGCCCTGGTGGAGATGCTCCGGCGCTATCCGCCGGAGGCGGCGGACACGCGAGGCCTTCCCTCCGTGGCGCTCTCCGGGCGGACGGAGCGGGTGGCGTGCCTGACGCAGGCCCAGCAGGAGGACGTGGCGCGGGACGAGGAGCACGCGCGGCTCTTGCTCTTGTTGGGGCTCACCAGCTACCTGGGCGTGCCACTGGTGGCGCGAGGCCGCGTCATCGGCGCGCTGGCGCTGTTCCGCACCGAGGGCGCCCCGGGCTTTGGCGAGGACGACGAGCAGCTCGCGGAGGAGCTGGCCCGGCGCGTGGCGCTGTCGCTGGACAACGCGCGGCTGCTGAACGAGGCGCGCGAGGCGGTGCGCCTGCGCGACGAGTTCCTGGGCATCGCCAGCCATGAGCTGAAGACGCCGCTGACGCCGCTGCACCTCAAGGTGCAGCTGCTCCAGAAGCAGGTGGAGGTGCTGGCCGCGCACGGCAAGCCCGTGTCCGCGGAGCGCGTGTCGGAGACGCTGGAGGTGGTGCAGCGTCAGGTGCGCAAGCTGACGAGCCTGGTGGACAACCTGCTGGACGTCTCGCGCATCACCGCGGGCCGGCTGAAGCTGGAGCTGGAGGAGATGGACCTGGCCAGCGTCGCGGCGGAAATCCTCTACCGCTTCGCGCCCGCCGCCGCGCAGCACCACTGCTCGCTGGAGATGCACGCGCCGGTGCCGGTGCTGGGACGGTGGGACCGGCTGCGGCTGGAGCAGGTGGTGACCAACCTCCTGTCCAACGCGCTGAAGTACGGCGCGGGGCAGCCGGTGCGCCTGACGGTGGAGGCGGAGGGGCGCACCGCGCGGCTCACCGTGGAGGACGGCGGCATCGGCATCTCCGCGCAGGACCTGCCGCGCATCTTCGAGCGCTTCGAGCGCGCGGTGAGCGACCGGCACTACGGCGGCCTGGGCCTGGGCCTCTACATCACGCGGCAGATTGTGGAGGCCTTCGGCGGCTCGGTGACGGCGACGAGCGAGGTGGGGCGGGGCTCCACCTTCGTGCTGGAACTGCCGCGCGGCGACATCCCCGACGAGTGGCTGAGCGTGACGGAGCCCTTGGCGTGACGCTCAGGCGGCCACGTCGGTGAGCTGGGGCACGACGTGGCGCGGCAGCCGGACGTGGAAGGCGCTGCCCAGCTGCGGCCCGGGGCTCTCCGCCCAGATGGTGCCGCCGTGGCGCTCCACGATTTCGCGGCAGATGAAGAGGCCCAGCCCCAGTCCGCCGTAGTGGCGCGCGGTGGCGTTGGACGCGCGGGCGAAGGGACGGAACAGCCCCGCCAGGCTCTCCGGGGGGATGCCGATGCCCTGGTCCCTCACGTGGACGAGGATGAAGTCCCGCGCCTCCTCCAGCGTCACGTGGACGGTGCCCCCTTGGGGGGAGTAGCGCACGGCGTTGCTCACCAGGTTGGTGAGCACCTGGTCCAGCCGGGGCGCGTCCCAGTCGCCCTCCACGGGGTGCTCGGGCACGCGCAGCTCGAAGGTGATGCCTCCTTCGCCCCGCAGCTCGAAGCGCTCCATCACCTCGCGCAGCACGGGGATGAGGTCCACGCGGTTGCGCTCCAGGTCGAAGCGGCCGCCTTGGATGCGCGCGGTGTCGAGCAGGTCGTCGACCAGCCGGGCCAGCCGCTCGGTCTGCCGGGCCATGGAGCGCAGCGCCTTGAGCAGCCGCTCGCGCTCCGGGAAGTCGGCCGTCTTCTCCAGCCGCTGGAGGGAGAGCGCGGCGAAGCCCTTGAGGGGCGTCAGCGGCGTGCGCAGCTCGTGGCTGGCCACGCTGAGGAACTCTTCCCTGGCGCGCACCGCTTCCTTCAGCTCCTCCTGCGTGGCGCCGGTGCGGTCCGCCATGTCGTTGAAGCCGCGCACCAGCTCGCCCAGCTCGTCGTCCTCCTCCACCTCCACGCGCCGGGTCAGGTCTCCCGCGGCCAGCGCGGCGGTCGCCTCGCGCAGCGTGTCCAGGCGGCGGATGATGTCGCGCGCGACGAGCTGCGAGAGCCCCAGCGCCATCAGCACGCCCAGGAGCACCAGCCCCACCACCGCCGCGCTCATGCGCGTAATCGCCGCGTACGCCACCCCCAGCTCCTGCGTCACCACCACGCTCCACGGGGAGGACTCCACCGGCGCCTCGGCCGTGAGCACGCGCCGGTCCGCCGCGTCGAACGCCTCCAGCACGCCGCCGCCGGGGCGCTCCAATTCCGCGTCCAGCGCCTCGGGCAGGTGGGCCTCGCCCAGGAGCTGCGCGCCCGGGGCGGTGTCGCGGAGGATTTGCTTCCCGCGCCGGTCCAGCACCTGCACGCGGAAGCGCTGGGATGCGGGCGTGGCGGCCTCGCTCAGCCGCTCCAGGGACAGCAGGCCCACCAGCATTCCGCTGTGCGAGCCCTCCAGCTCGAAGGGCAGGGCCACCGCCACCAGCGGCCGGTTGGGCGGGCGGGTGAAGGGGAGGGACAGGGGCAGCTCGCCCGGGAGGGTGGATGGAGGAAACAGCTCATGGGCCTGGAAGCCCCAGCCCTCCACGCCCTCGGACGTGGCGAGCACCTGGGCGCGCTCGTCCAGGGTGAGCGCGGCGTGGAACGTGCGCTCCCTCGAGGCCAGGTTGGTGAGGTAGGGCACCAGCCGCTCCCGCTCCCCGCTGGCGAGCGCCGCGCGGAAGCCCGGCGACTCCAGCAGCAGGTGCAGCGACTCGCGCGAGTCATCCAGGTAGCGCCGCAGGAAGTCCGCCTCACCCGCGGCCGCGTAGCGCGTGTCGTCGCGCACCTGCTGCTCGATGGCCCGCTGGGCCAGGTACGCCGCGAGTCCCCCCAGTGCCAGCAAGGGCACCAGTCCGGCGAAGGCCAGCCCGCGCAGCAGCTTCCACCCCACGGTGCGCGGCGCGCCGGGCCGCCACGGGCTCGCCTGGGCCACGCACGACAGCGCCAGCACGACGTAGACGCTGGCGCCCAGCCACGACGAGCCTCGGGCCAGGGCATAGCCCAGCAGCGTGAAGGGCACGGCCATCGCGAGCATCAGGACGTTGGACGTCCGCGCGGGCAGCCAGCGCGCGGGCACGAGCAGCCCCACGGCGCTGGCGGTGAACAGCAGGCCGATGAGGGGACGCAGCGGCGCCAGGTGCGCGTAGACGGACAGCGGGAAGCGCTCCGGGGCGGAGAGCAGCGCCACGCCGAACGCGGCGCCGGTGAAGGCCACCACGGTGCGCAGGATGGGGCGCCGGCGCATGGACGGCCAGGCCTCCAGCAGCAGGCCCACGAAGAACAGCGGGTACAGGATGGTGCCCGTGAAGCCGCCGGGCAGCACGCTGAGCACCCACCAGTACAGGGCGATGGCCACGGCCAGAAGCGCGCGGCCCCCCAGGTCCAGCCAGCGCGGGGCGCGCGGATACAGGAGCGCCCCCATCAAGGTGATGCTTCCGGCCAGGTACGTGAGCCCCAGCAGCCGGACGTACGGGTACAGCGGCCGGAACGCGGCCATCCGGAACTCGTACGGCACATACGTCATGAGCACGCCGCACATCAGTCCGATGAGCGCGGCGGGCCAGGTGAGGGGCAGCAGCGTCGGTGGGGAGGGCGCCTGAGGTGTACGCGGTGCGGAAAGTGGAGACATCTTCTTCCCGGATTCACGCGTGTCAGGGCCCATGGATACTAGTGCTCCCGCGCGTTTCGTCCGGGGCCTGACACCCGGGACGATGCAGGTGGGACACCGTGCGTCAGGCCACCTCGAGCACCGTCCACTCACGCACCTCGCCAGCCAGCGTCACTTCGATGGTGTCGCCCGCCTTGCGCCCCATGAGGGCCTTGCCCACGGGGGAGGCGGGGGTGATGACGGACAGGAAGCCGTCGCCTCCGGGGCCGGTGAGCTCCGTGCCGGCGCCCACGGGCAGCATGAAGAAGGTGCGCTCGGCGAAGCCCTCCTCGTCCTCGGTGCTCACGTCCACCAGGGCGCCCAGGCCCACGGGGCCCTGGCGGGGAAAGCGGGGCATGGGCCCGCGGCCGAAGTTGGTGAGCGCCTGGAGCTCCTCCTGCACGCGGCGGGCGCGGTGGGCCTGGCCCGTGGCCAGACTGCCGAACTCCAGGGCGGCGCGGCCGTCTTCCTTCTTCTCCGACTCGGTGGCCAGGCTGCGAGCCGCCTCGCGGGCCTCGGCTTCCGCCCGGTGGGCCAGCCTGTCGCTCTGCTGGAGGCGCTCGGCGAGCTGGTGCAACAGAGCCTGCTTGTCGAGTGACATGATGGCACAGGACTGTAGCCCTCCCGGGCAGTCCCTCCAGTTTTCAGCCAGGGCGTCGAATCAGGCATGCTGCCGCCCATGACGCCCCAGGAACTGTCCCAGAAGGCCCGGCAGCTCGTCGCGGATGGCGCGGTGCTGCTGGATGTGCGCACGCCCCAGGAGTTTCAGCAGGGCCACCCGGAGGCCGCCCGCAACATCCCCGTGCAGGAGCTGCCCCAGCGGGTGAAGGAGGTGGGCCCCCCAGGGACCCCGGTGGTGGTGTACTGCGCCGCCGGAGGCCGCAGCGCCGTGGCCGCGCAGATTCTCCGCGCCAACGGTTTCCCGGACGTCTTCGACCTGCGCTCCGTGAACAACTGGTAGTCGCAAGGCCCCCCGCCCGGTGTCCGGAGCGGTGGCGCGTGACATGAGGGGCGGCTTGGAGCAGCGTGGTGCCGCTCCGCCATGAACCGCACCGCTGGCTTCCTCATCGTGGCCCTGTCCGGGATGTGCTTCGGCGCGCTCGGGCTCTTCGGCCGCCTCGCCTATGCGGCGGGCACGGATGTCCCCACGCTCCTCTTCCTGCGCTTCACCGGGGCGGGTGCGGTGCTGGCGTGCGCCATGGTGGCGCTGCGCCAGAGGCTGCCCAAGGGGCGGCTGCTCTGGAACCTCATCCTGCTGGGCGCGGTGGGGTACGTGAGCGAGGCGGCCGTCTACTTCACCGCGCTGAAGTACGCGCCCGCGGGCCTCGTCGCGCTGCTGCTGTACTCCTTCCCCGCGCTGGTGGCGCTGCTCCAGGTGTTCGTCTTCCGCGAGCGCCTGGGCCGGCTCAAGTGGGTGGCGGTGGTGCTGGCCCTGTGCGGCACGGCGCTGACGGCGGACCTGCGGCAGGGCGAGGTGACGCCGCTGGGCGTCTTCCTGGGCGTGTTGTCCGCGGTCATCTACGCCCTCTACGTCGTCTTCAGCGCGAGGGCGGCGGGGAAGGCGGGGCCGCTCGTCTCCAGCACCGTCATCCTCATGTCGGCGGGGCTCACCTTCGGCCTCGCGGTGCTGGTGCGGGGGCCGTCCTTCCCCGCGACGACACAGGGCTGGAGCGCGGTGGCGGGGCTGGCCTTCATCTCCACCGTCGTCGCCGTGCTCCTCTTCTTCGTGGGCATGGCGCGCATCGGCCCGGTGAACACGTCGCTGGTGTCCAACATGGAGCCGCTGACGGCGGTGGTGCTGAGCGTGCTCTTCCTGGAGGAGCGGCTCAGCCTGCGTCAGGTGCTGGGCGGCGCGCTCATCCTCGGCGCCGCCGTGCTGCTGGCCCGCTCCGACATGCCCGGCGCGAGCCTCGGGGCCGCCGAGCGCCAGGCGCCGGGCTGAGGCAGGGCGCCCGGCGCGGCGGCTGGCGCGTCAGTGCGCCACGCGGCGCAGGAAGTGGCTGACGTCGCGCACGAAGGTGTGGGGCAGCTCCGCGTGGGGCGCATGGCCCGTGTCCGGGTAGAGGATGTAGCGCGCGTCGGGCAGCGCATCGACGAGCGCCTGCTGCTGCGCGACGGGGAAGAAGCCGTCCTGGTCTCCGCCCACCACGAGCACCGGCACGCGGATGGAGCCCAGGCGCGCCGAGTGGTCCTCCGCGATGAGCCCATCGAGCGTGTCCTGCCACACGCGCGCGGGGACCTTCAGGCTCTCCGAGACGAGCGTGTCCAGGTACGACGCGGGCACGGGGCGCACGAAGGTGCTCGACTGGAAGTCGCGCACGAAGGCCGGGTCGACGGTGCCGACCTGCTCATCGACGACGGACTTGAGGAACAGGGCCACCTCGTTGCCGGAGACCGTGGGCGCCGAGCCGACCAGCACCAGCGCCTCCACGCGGCGCGGATGGTCCAGCGCCACCTGCTGCGCGATGAAGCTGCCCATGGAGTGGCCCACGATGATGGCGCGCTTCTCACCCACGGCGTCCAGGAAGGCCGCCACGTCCGCGGCGAAGAACGACTGCGTGTAGCAACACGCGGGGCGCGTCGAGTCACCGTGACCGCGCTGGTCCAGCGCGTAGATGTGGAAGTCGCGCGGGAAGAGCGACAGGTTCAAGTCCCAGGTGTGGTGCGAGTCGGTGTAGCCGTGGAGGAAGACGACGGCGGGACCGTGGCGCGAGCCCTGCTCCACATAGCGCAGCGTCACCCCCGTGCGCAGGCGGACGGAGCGCTCGCGAGGCTTCGCGGACGACAGTTCGCTGGACTGCTCCGCGGTCTGCGCCTCCGACGGTGCCGCGGTGGGCTCGGGCTCGGAAGCGGGGCCACAAGCGAGCAGGGGCAGCGTCAGCAGGGCGGCCAGAAGCATCTTCATGGGTGCGTGCCTTGTCGAGACCCGGCGGTTCATCCGCCGTGACATGAATCATTCTACGCCTACCCCTGACATTGTTTTGTCTGTCATGACGTCCGGGGTCCTGTTTGCTCCAGCGTGCGAGGCGAAGCCGACCCGGAGTCCGGGCATTCGTCACTCGGAACGGAAGGTTTCTGCCTGGGCGAAACCCTGTCTCAAACAGGGGGCCTGCGTCATTGAAGCGCGGTGAAGAGTCATTCACTGACAGGCTGAAACGTGATGTCAGGAATGACGGCGCCGGGCCATGGGCCCGAAGTCTGGGCCTGCCTGTGATTGCAGCCCTCCTGCACTGCTCCAGTGACGGCGGCGCATCCCCGGAAGTCGCGGAAATGCGCCTGAAATCGCGCGGCCTCCGAGGGAAGGAACGGGGTCTGTAACCTTTCGTCGGCCTTTTTCGTGGAGGCGTCGAAAGCTCGGGGTTCCTCCCGGGCGACGCGACGGAGGCAGGACATGACGGCGAAGAAGGTGGCGGTGGTGGGTGGCGGTCTGGGCGGTCTGGCGGCGGCGGCGTTGCTGGCGCGGGGCGGGTGCTCGGTGACGCTGTTCGAGCGCTCCAAGCACCTGGGTGGACGCGGGCAGACCTCCGAGGTGGATGGGTTCAAGTTCAACCTGGGACCTCGTGCGCTCGCGGTGGCGGGGGCGGGGATGCGGGTGCTCGGGCGGCTGGGCGTGAAGCCCCAGGGCAGTGTCCCCGGACAGAAGGGCGGGACGTACGCCCTGAGGGCGGGCCGGCTGCACACGCTGCCCCGAGGCCCGGTGTCGCTCTTGACGTCGGACCTGCTGGGCCTGGCGGGCAAGCTGGAGCTGGCGCGGTTCCTGGGGGGGATGCCCCGGGTGGACGCGGATGCGCTGGAGGACGTGTCGATGAAGGCGTGGCTGGACACGCGCGTGTCCAGCCACGAGGTGCGCGAGGTCGCGGGCGCGCTGGTGCGGGTGGCCAGCTACTGCGCGGACCTGGAGGTGCTCAGCGCCCAGGCGGCGGTGCGGCAGCTCCAGCAGGCCCTCAAGGCCAACGTGCTGTACGTGGACGAGGGCTGGGGCTCGCTCGTCGCGAGCGTGACGTCCGTCGCGCGGGAAGCGGGGGTGCGGGTGGAGCTCTCCGCGAAGGTGGAGCGCGTCGTCGTGCGGGACGGACGGGTGGTGGGGCTGCGGATGGGGGATGGCACCGTGCACGCGGTGGACGCGGTGGTGGTGGCGGGGGCGCCCGGGGATGTCGCCGCGATGCTGCCGGGCGACGAGGTGCTGGAGCGCCAGGCCGCCGCCGCGACGCCGGTGAAGGCGGCCACGCTGGAGCTGGGCCTGTCCCGGCTGCCGAAGCCGCAGGCGCTCTTCGCGCTGGGCATCGATGGTCCATGGTACGCCTCCGTGCACTCGGCCTACGCGAAGCTGGGACCCGAGGGAGGCGCGATGGTGCACGTCATGAAGTACCTCACGGAGGCGGACGGGCCGACGGGTGAGGCGGAGCTGGAGTCCGTGATGGACGCGCTCCAGCCGGGGTGGCGCGAGGTCCTGGTGGCGAAGCGGTTCCGCCCCTCGCTGGTGGTGACGCACCTGCTGCCCACCGCGAAGGAGGGCGGCCTGTCCGGCCGGCCCACGCCCCAGGTGCCCCACGTCGGCGGGCTGTTCCGCGTGGGCGACTGGGTGGGCGACGAGGGCATGCTGGTGGACGCGTCCTTCGCCAGCGCGGAGGCGGTGGCGCACGCGCTGCTGCGCCAGGAGCGGCACGCGGAGCCCCTGCGGATGGCGGCGGGAGCCTGAGTCTCATGACGGACTGGACACACGGGGCGTTGGCGGAGGCGGCGCGGGCGCACGAGCGCTACCTCTGGGGGCTGTGCTACCGCATGACGGGGGTGGCGGCGGACGCGGACGAGCTGGTGCAGGAGACCTTCGCCCGCGCGCTGACATCCCCGCCTCCGCGGTCCGAGGACCTGCGCCCCTGGCTGACGCGGGTGGCGGTGAACCTGTCCCGAGACGCCCTGCGCCGTCGCCGGCGCGAGGCCTACGTGGGCCCCTGGCTGCCCTCCCCGCTGGAGACGGGTGAGGAGGAGGTGCCTCACGCGGCGGAGGCGAAGCTGCCGGGGGGCGGCTCGACGGAGGGGCGGTACGAGCTGCTGGAGAGCGTCTCCTACGCCTTCCTGCTGGCGCTGGAGGCGCTGTCCCCCAAGCAGCGCGCGGTGCTGCTGCTGCGCGACGTGTTCGACTCCACCGTGCGCGAGGTGGCCGACGCGCTGGACATGAGCGAGGTCCACGTGAAGGTGGTGCACCACCGCGCCCGGGCGGCCATGGCGGCCTACAACGGCGCGCGGTGCGTGCCGACGAAGGAGCTCCAGGAGCGCACGCGCGCCGCGCTGGAGGCCTTCCTGGGGGCGCTGATGTCCCGCGACGTGGCGGCGGCGCAGGCCCTGCTGGCCGACGACGTGCGCGCCCTGTCGGATGGCGGCGGAGAGGTTCGCGCGGCGCAGGTGCCGCTGGTGGGCCCGCAGCGCGTGATGCAGTTCCTGGCGAAGCTGCTGCTGCAGCGAGGTCCGCCGACCTCGATGGAGCTCCAGTCGCTCAACGGCCTGCCGGCGCTGGCGATGACCTTCGCGCCGGACAAGGACCCGATGCACGCCACCCGAGGCGTGTTCCGCGTGGAGCTGGGCCCGGATGGACGCATCGCGCACATCCACTCGGTGCTCACGACGCGCAAGCTCGTGGGGGTGCGGATTCCTCCGCCGGGGTGAGCCGCGCTCGAGGCCCTCGCGAGCTCGGCTCTGCGAGGGCCCCGGCGGCTCCAGACAGGGGTGCTACCGCGCGGCGCCCACCGGGTTTCCCGGGGGCGAGGACGTCGCGCTCGACTCACGGCGGCGCAAGAGGCCCCACACGCCGTAGGCCACCAGCACGAAGCAGCCGTACTGCGCGGGCGTCAGGCCGAAGTAGCGTGCGTCCACGTAGCTCATGTCCGTGGCGCGCAGGAAGTCGAAGCCGAAGCGGCACGCCGCGTAGAGCAGGGCCAAGAGCGGCAGCAGCCGCCCCTTCATCTTCGGCACGTCGCGCAGCGCGTACAGCAGCCCGGAGATGGCGAACAGGGCCATCGCGTCGTACATGCCCAGGTCGTGCCGGGGGCCGTTGGGGAACGCCACCGCCATGAAGAAGTCGGTGCGCACGCCCGGGTGGTCATGCACCGCGAAGCAGCCCAGCCGCGCCACCGCCCAGCCCGGCGCCACGCCCAGGGCGAACGCGTCCGCGTAGTCGTTGAAGCGCAGCTTGCGGTGCCGGAAGAAGAAGATGGCCGCGATGATGCCGCCCACCAGGCCGCCGAACGACGACAGCCCATCCCACACCTTCAGAATCTGGAACGGCGACTTGGCCAGCTCCTCCGGGTGGTAGAAGAACAGGTGCACCCAGTGGCCCACCAGCACGCCCACGCCCACGCCCCACGGGGCGTAGTCGGCGAGCGGCGTGGGGTCCAACCCTTGGCGCTCCGCCTGCTTGCCGAGCAACCGGGCGGCCAGCAGGATGCCCAGGGCGACGAAGATGCCGAAGGGCTCGATTTTGAGGGGCCCCAGATTCAGGGAGGGGGCATGCCAGTAGGGAATCACGTCGATGGCTCCAAGGGGGCGCGTACGTCCTTCCCCACTTAATCCGTCGTTGAGGATGGGTGCGAACAATTGTGGGGACGCGAACTTCCCCCCTCCTGCCCGTCCCCTGACCACGCCTCGGGTCGGGTGGCGGACACCCCTCCTGTGCCGCTCCGAGCAGTCCGCCCGCCTTCCTTCATACTTCCAGACGCTCCAGAAAGTCCCGCTAGGACCGAATCGGGGGGGCTCATGCGTCTACAACTTGGAAACCCTGCTTTAATTGTCAGGGCCGTCCTGTCCAATCTCCCCATGCGGACAGGATTCCAGGAGGGACGCGCGAGGCATGGAGCAGCGGACCACAGCCATGCGGGGCCGGGAGCCAGAGCGGGCGCGGGGCCGGCGTGTGTCCGGCCTGATGCCACGGGCTGAGTGGGGAATGGAGGGCCGCGCCGCGGCCCCACGCAACGAGGAGGGCCCATGCGCCGGGCGAGAGGACCCGGCGGTGCGGCGCGCCACCCATCGCGCGCCATTCATCTCCCGTCGGACCCGTAAGGCTCCGGGCGCGGCGGACGCGGCTTGGATGCGGGCGGCCCTTGGGGTGCGCCGCCCGCGCTGCACGGTGGTTCAAGGAGTAGACAACCCATGAAGTCCTACCTGTTGGTTCCCAAGGAGTCCATCGAGACGGAGGCCCGTGTCGGGCCTCGCGGTACGCAGCAGGGCGAGCGCGTGTTGCCTCGCACCACGGCCCTTCGCTTCGCGGTCGCCAATCGCGCGCCGGATGCGCTGTCGTCGCTGGGCATGCGCTCGGCCACGCTGCCCGGTCCGCGTCCTCCCGTCAGCGGAGAGGAGGCGCGCAAGCGCGTCAAGAAGGGCTCGCGCATCAAGCGCCCCACCACCCGCGGCGCGGACGCCACCATTCCGCCGCTGCCGGGGGCCCCCGTGACGGAGCAGACGGGCAGCGAGGCGGGCAGCTTCCGCTTCATGCCGCTCATCGGCGCCACCATGGCGCACTTCTACTCGGACGCCACGGAAGCCGAGGCGCGGGGCGAGCTGGCCAACGACTTCGAGTTCATCCCCGACGTCGTCCCCCTGTCCTTCCCCGGCCCCGTGTCGGCGGGACAGTCCGGGCCGCGCAACCGGGGCATGAGCTCGCTGGCCCAGCGCGAGTGGCCCGACGAGAGCGGCGTGCCCCTGGCGCACGCGCAGGGCATCCGGGGCGCGGGCGTGCTGCTCGGCGTGCTGGACACCGGCGTGGACGCGGACCACCCCGAGCACGCCGCCCGGGTCATCCAGTTCCGCTACGTGTCGCTGTTCCCCAACTCGCCCCACAATCCAGCGCGCGACATTCGCGGCTTCGACCCGGACGGCCACGGCACGCACGTGTGCGGCATCGCCGCGGGCACACACCATGGCGTCGCCCCGGAGGTGGACCTCTATGTCGCGTCCGTCATCGAGTCGGAGACCATCCGCACCAGCCTGGGCCGCGTGGCCGCGGGCATGGAGTGGCTGCTGCACCAGTTCAGCAGCCCGCAGAACGTCACGCGCCCCGCGGTGGTGAACCTCTCACTGGGCTTCCCGCTCAAGCCGCCCCCGGGAATCTCGGAGGCGGACTACCGGCTCAACCAACGCGCGCTCCAGACGATGATTCGTCGGCTGCTCGACAGCAACGTCCTGCCCGTTGTCGCGGCAGGCAACAGTGGACCCGACACGGTTGGTTATCCAGCCGCCTTTGAAGAGTCCCTGGCCGTGGGGGCAGTCGACTTCGAGCGCAACGTGGCTCATTTCTCCGCCAGTGGCGTCGTGGAGCGCCGCGTCGTACCCGACGTCATGGGTTACGGGGTGAATGTGTATTCCAGCACAGAGCGACGTTGTAACAATCAGGCGTTCTACGAACGAATGAGTGGCACGAGCATGGCGGCGCCTTATGTAGCGGGTATCGCGGCGCTCTATCGGTGCCGCGCCCCTGACTTGACGGCGCTCGAGGTGCGGGATTTGATTTTGGCCAATGCGGTCAAGCTCCCTCGCTCCAATGGGCATCGGACGGGCAAGGGCCTGGCTGTATTCAGGTGACGGTGGTGGGTCGCAGCCGGGGTCGGCGCCAGGTGAGCGCCGGACCCGGGGGAGGATGAGGCCATGAGCAGGAAGAATGGCGAGCCAGGGGACGGTTTCGCTGCGGGCGGTTCTTACGTCTCCTCGTCGGTGCGCACGTTGCCTGGCTCGGCCAGCGCGCGCACGCCGCCCGAGTGGATAGACATCACGGTGATGCCGCGAGAGGTCCCCGCGGCGTCCCGACGGCACACGTCTGCCCGCCCTCCGCCCCGGTCTCGGGCGGAAGTCCACGGGGCCGGGGTGGCGGAGAGTGCTCGCTTCCACGAGAGCCTCATCCGGTGGATTGAGGCGCACAACCTCCAGGGCTCCGTGCGCTCGGTGAGTCCGCCGGGCTCATTGCCCATGCTTCACCTGCGCTGCGCGCCGCGTGTGCTGGATCAGCTCCGCCGCGCTCCGGAGTTCGAGGCAGGCGCGACAATGCCCGTCGACCTCTACTAGCGGTGGGTGCCCCTCGCCTTCGCACCCCTGGTCTGGGCTCCCCATCCGATACCGCGGAGGGCGGCCCGCTTTGCTTCGTTCACCAGGCGCAAGTCCCGTCCGCGCCTGACGCCCGGAGAGACTTGAAAGGGTTCTGATACCAGCAACCCACGGTCTCTCCGCTTCTTCCTGATTAACGAAGAAAGTCGCGATTGTCCTGTCATCCCGCAATCGTCCCAAAGGGCAGGGGGGTGTCAGGTGGTCTCGAAAGCAAGACGCCAAGGGGTACGGGTGTGTCTTTGCGTGGGGTGAGTCGGGCGGTAAGGGAGCGGAATGCTCCTCATCCGGACGGAAGACTTCATCGACGCACCCCCTGAGAGGGTGTGGGAGGTGCTGGGCGACTTCGCGCGCTATCCGGCCTGGAATCCCTTGCTGCTGGAGGCGAAAGGGCCGCTGGAGGTGGGCGCGCGTGTGGCGATGCGGGCCTACCCGCCAGGAGGTCCGGCGTGGTGGGCCCTGCGCTTCACGGCGACGCTGGTCCGCGTGGAGCCACCAGGCGCGTTGGAGTGGACGGGCGGCGTGCCCGGGGTGCTGCGGGGGCGGCACTTCTTCCAGCTGACAGCGGAAGGGCGCGGGACGCGGCTGGTGCACGGCGAGGAGTTCCAGGGCGCGGCGACAGCGCTCTTTGGACGCAGGCGCGTCGCGTCCATCCAGGCCGCCTATGCGGCGATGAACCGCGCGTTGGCGGAGCGGGTGCGCGGTTAGCGGACGCGGTGGTCCTCCGTCGGGTTTCAGGCAGAGGCGGCGGGCGTGTCCCGCGGGTGTATCGCCTGGACGACGCGGGTGCGGATGTCGCGTCCTTGGAGCGGTCCCAAGTCGAGCCGTCGTGCAAACCCTTAGCGGCCCGTTTCGCCGAAGAAGAGGGCACGCATGGATGGACGACGTTGGCTGCGCGTGGGTGCCGTGGTGCTCTGCCTCACCCACGCGAGCGCCGCCTGGGCGCAGTCCCCCGAGGATGAAGGCCCCGGTGAGGTCCTGTCGGAGGAACAGCTGGAGCAGCTGCTCGACACGCCGGCGGCGCAGCCCACGGGCGCGGAGCTCTCCGTGCCGATGTTCGGTCCCGAGCAGCTCGCGCCGTACTTCTCGCAAGGGGCGCTGGCCAAGGCGCGGGAGGCGCTGCGCCTGGGCCGGCATGCGCGAGCGCGCGCCCTGCTCGCGGCGGAGGACGCCACGCTGCCCGTCCGCTTCCTGCGGGCGCAGAGCGCGCACCTGGCCCGCGACTACGCCACCTCGTCGGAGGAGCTGGCCGCGCTGGCCGTGGACTACGCGCCGCTGAAGGACCACTTCCTGCTGTGGGCGGCGCAGGCCAACGAGAAGCTGCGCAAGCGGGAGCTGGCCGCCGAGCAGTACCGCGCGGTGAGCACGGGCTCCCCGCTCTACGCGGAGGCGCGCTTCAGCCTGGCCCGGGTGCTGCGGCGCCAGCGCGACATCCCCGGCGCGGTGGAGGCGCTCCAGGAGCTCATCGACAGCCGACAGACGAAGGGGCCGGACGTGCTGCGGACGAAGGCGCTGCTCGCCGTCTGTGATTTGGCCCGGGCGCAGGGGCAGTACAACCTGGAGCACCGCGCGCTGCTGGAGGTCTGGGCGACGAGTCCGCTGTCGCGCGAGGCGCAGCGGGCCCGCCAGCGCCTCACGGGGTTGTCGCTGCCGCTGAAGTGGAAGGTGCGCCGCGCGGAGGCGCTGGTGGAGCTGCACCACAACGTCGCGGCGATGGAGCTGCTGCGGGGCGTGATGTCCCAGGTCGAGCTGCCCGACGAGCTCTCCTGCCGCGCGCACCTCGCCTATGGCCGAGCGCTGCGCAAGGAGCGTCAGCACCGCCGCGCCATCCAGCTCCTCGCGCCCGTGGCGGAGAAGTGCCTGTCTCCGGAGCAGCGACCCCAGGCCCTCTATGTGCTGGGGTACTCGCAGTCGGTGGTGGACCCCAAGGGCGCCATCGAGACGTACGCGACGCTCGCGCACGACTACCCCGAGCACGGCTACGCGGATGACGCGCTCTTCTTCGAGGCGTGGCTGCTCCAGCGCACGGGGCAGACGGAAGTGGCGCTCGCGCGCTACGAGGAGGCCGCGAAGCGCTATCCCGCGGGCAACTTCGCGGCGGAGTCGCTCTTCCGGGCGTTCTGGCTCCACACGCGGCGGGCCGCGCCCGCGGAGGCCCTGGCCGCGCTGGACGCGGTGGAGCACCTGCCCGCGGCCTCGCGCACGGACGAGTCGCTGTGGCGGGCGCGGTACTGGCGCGCGCGCCTGAAGGAGGGCGCGCCGCTCACCAACGCCGCCGCGCTCGACGACTACGTGCGGCTGACGACGGAGCGGCCCGCGAGCTGGTACGGCATGCTGGCGCGCTCCCGGCTGGCGCGGGTGGCGCCCGTGCGGCTGGCGCAGGCGGTGCCTCCTCCCGAGCCAGGCGCCGAAGTCCCTCCCGACGAGGTGTGGCCGCTGCCCCCCGGTGTCCTGCGCGATGACCCGAGGTTCGCCGCGGGGGTGGAGCTCTTGCGGCTGGGGCACCCCGGCGCGGCCAGGGAGCTGCTCGCGGTGGACTCGCGAGGCTTGCCGGAGGCGCCCGCGCGGCTGCTCTACCAGACGATGCTGCGCGCGGGGCGCAAGCAGGCCGCGAGGCAGGTGGCCCGGGTGTCCCTGCGCCAGGACGTGCAGGGCCCGCTCAACGCCGCGTCGCGGCCTGTGTGGGAGGCGACGTGGCCGCTGACGTACCGGAAGCTCATCCAGCGCTACGCGCGGGTGTCGCGCGTGGACCCGGACCTGATGCAGGGGCTCATCCGCGAGGAGAGCCGGTTCCGTCCGCAGGCGCGCTCGGCCACGGGGGCGCTGGGGCTCGCGCAGCTCATGCCCGACACGGCGAGGACGGTGGCCCGCCAGCTGAAGCTGCCCGAGGTGGGGGAGGCGGGGCTGCTCCAGCCCGCGCAGAACGTCCGGCTGGGCGCGGCCTACCTGGGGCAGCTCCTCCAGCGCTTCGACGGCAACGTGGCCTACGCGGTGGCCGCGTACAACGCGGGGCCCGCCGCCGTGGACCGCTGGCGTCAGGCCCTGCCGGAGGCGGAGCTCGACGAGTGGGTGGAGCACATCACCTTCGACGAGACACGCGAGTACGTGAAGCACGTGCTCGGCAGCTACGGGGCCTACAAGCTGCTCTACACCGGTGAGCCGCTGCTGCTGCACGCGATGCGCTCGGGTGACGTCAGCCGGCGGTAGCGGCGGAGCTTGCGAGACTCCACTTCCCGCTCCCGTCATGGAGTGGCGAATGCAATCCAAGGTCTCCGGGCTTCCGCTGAGGAAGTCCGGCGGCCCCGTGGAGGTCGGCGCGCGCCGGGGCCTCGCCGCTCGAAGGCGCTCCAGCGGGTGCGCCGCCGGAAGTGCCTTCGAGGGGGAGACGTGGGGCCTAGAAGTTCAGGCCGCCGTCGACGTCGATGGTGCGGCCGTTGAAGTAGTCACACTCGAGGATGAACTTCACGGCCAGCCAGATGTCCTCGGGCAGGCCGATGCGGCCCACGGGGATGGCGGAGACCAGCGTGTCGCGGGCCTTCTGGTTCATGCCCTGCGTCATGGGCGTCTCAATCATGCCCGGGGCCACCGCGCCCACGCGGATGCCGAAGGGGCCGAACTCGCGCGACCACGTCACGGTGTTCGCCGCGAGCGCCGCCTTGGCGGAGACATAGTTGGACTGGCCCCGGTTGCCGTGCCGCGCGATGGACGACATGTTGACGACGACGCCCGGCTTCTGGTCCGTCTCCACCATCTTCGCCACCACCTCGCGCACCATCAGCGTGGCGCCCGTCAGGTTGACGCCGATGACGGTGTTCCAGTCCTGGGTGGACAGCTTCTTCACCTGGCCCGTCGCCTTGTCCTTCTTCACCAGCAGCGCGTCGCGCAGGATGCCCGCGTTGTTGATGAGGCCGTTGAGGCCGCCCATCGCCCCGTGCGCCCAGCTCACGAAGGACGCGATGTCCTCCTCCGACGACACGTCCAGCTTGCGGCGGTGGATGCCCGCGGGTAGCGCCGCCAGCTTCTCCTCCGCCACGTCGCCCACGGCCACCTGGGCCCCGGCCTCCAGGAGCCGCTGCGCGAAGTGCGCGCCCATGCCCTGGGCACCGCCCGTCACAATCACCTTCAGGTCCTTGAGCTGCATCTGTCTCTCCGGTGTGTTGGGCGGCGCGAGTGCCCGGGGCACCCCTGCGCCGCCAGAAGTCCCGCCGCGCAGGGTACGCAACCCGGCCCGCCCTGGCCAGCGGGGAACGAGTTGAAACCTGAATCGGGATTCAACTTTGACGGAAATGAAAACGCCGCGCCGGGAGACCCGACGCGGCGCGGCACATCCTGGAGGTGTCGGCGGCGCGGACTACAGGGCGCCGGAGATGACGGCGCCCAGGCGGCGCATGCCCTCGGCGATGAGCTCCGGCGGGCGGTTGGAGTAGTTGAGGCGGATGAACTCCGAGCGCGGGTTGGTGGCGAAGAAGGGGCTGCCCGGGACGAAGGCGACCTTCTGCTCGATGGCGCGCGGTAGCAGGGTGTCCCCGCTGAGGCCCGGGGGAAGTTGGGCCCAGAGGAACATGCCGCCGTCGGGGTGCGTCCAGCTCGTGCCCTGCGGCATGTGGAGCTTGAGGGCGTCCAGCATGGCGTTGGCGCGCTCGCCGTAGACGGGGCGCAGCGCCTCCAGGTGGCCGTAGTAGTCGAAGTTCTGGAGCAGCTTCACCACGGCGCGCTGGGCGACGGTGGCGGTGTGCAGGTCCGTGGACTGCTTGGCGATGGTGAGGCTGCGCACGAAGTCCTTCGGGCCCGCCACCCAGCCGATGCGCAGGCCCGGGGCCAGCGTCTTGGAGAACGTGCCCAGGGACACGACGACGCCCTGGTCGTCGAAGGCGGCCAGCGACGGCAGGTGCTCGCCGCGGAAGCGCAGCTCGCCGTACGGGTCGTCCTCGAGGATGAGGAAGCGGTGCTGCTGCGCCAGCCGCACCAGCTCCTTGCGGCGCTCCAGCGCCAGGGTGGTGCCCTTGGGGTTCTGGAAGTTGGCGACGATGTAGAGCAGCTTCGGCTTGTGCGTGGCCAGCACGCGCTCCAGGTCGTCCACGCGCATGCCGTGGTCGTCGCTCTCCACCGTGGCGAACTTCGCCTCGTAGCCGCCGAAGGTCTGCAGCGCGGCGAGGTAGCTGGGGTTCTCGACGATGACCAGGTCGCCCGGGTCCAGGAGGACCTTCGCGACCAGGTCGATGCCCTGCTGCGAGCCGTTGGTGATGAGAATCTGGTCCGCGTTGCAGACGCGGCCCTTCTTGCCCAGGTGCGTGGCGATCCACTCACGCAGCGGGGCGAAGCCCTCGGTGGTGCTGTACTGGAGGGCGGCGCGGCCGTCGTCGGCCAGCACGCGCGCGTGGGCGTCCGCGATGGCCTCCAGCGGGAAGAGCTCCGGGGCGGGCAGGCCACCGGCGAAGGAGAGGATGTCGGGCCGCTCCGCGACCTTGAGGATTTCGCGCACCGCGGACGTCTTGATGCGCGACATGCGTTGCGCGAGACGCCAGACCGGCGGCGGGGGAAGGGGGGCGCTCATGGCGTCGGCACTCATCTCTCACTCTCCTTTGGCGTACTCGAGGGACACGCGGACGTGCGTGTCCTCTTTGATGGATGACAGGACGATGGTGGTCTGCGTTCGGGTGACGCCGTCGATGATGCGCAGCGTCTCCACGAGAAGAGAGTCGAGGGTGCGCGTGTTCGCGCTCTTCACCTTGAGCAGATAGGAGTCCTGCCCGGCGACGCGGTGGCACTCCAGCACGTCGGGCAGCGAGAGGACCTTCTTGGCGAAGCCCTCGAAGTACTTGGGGTGCTCGATGCTCACCCCGATGAAGGCCGTGATGTCCTTGCCCAGCTTCGTC
Source organism: Myxococcus stipitatus (assembly GCF_038561935.1). Next base: position 286,445 of record NZ_CP102770.1, read on the forward strand.
GCGTCCACGCGCGCCGCGTAGCCCGTGATGACGCCCCGCTCTTCCAGCTTGCGGATCCGCTCCGCCACCGCGGGCTGGGACAGACCGACCGCGCGCGACAGCTCCAGCTGCGTCGCGCGGCCATCGCGCTGCAACAGGTCCACCAGGCGGAAGTCGAGTTCATCCATGGGCATGGGCGGCAACAGACCTTATTTTTATAAGTCCCGGAAGGGTTCGGCTGCTAAATTAAATTTGGCGTGCAAAATAGGCAATCGGGCGGAAAGAGCAAGCCCGAAGACGAGCAGGGCAGGTGACAGGCGCCTGGAACCTGGGTGAGGCCAGGCGCGCGAGATGGCGCGCGGCGTCACCGCGTGGGCGCGACCGTCACGTCGGGCAAGGTGCTGTGGGGAGGTGGATCCGCGCCGTCACGGGGGGCGCGGCGAGAGCCCGTGCGGGGGGCTACGGCGTGATGTCGCGCGGGAGCTGGCGCACGGTGTGGCCCTTCTTCTGGAGGAGGGCGACGATGCCCTCGGGGCCGACGACGTGTCCGGCGCCGACGACGACCAGGTGGACGCGGGGCTCGGTGAGCAGGGCTTCGAGCTTGTGGGCCATCTGGACATTGCGCTCGAAGAAGACGCGCTCGTAGACGGGGCGGTAGGTGGTGTCCTTGGCGCCCTCGAGCAGGAGGCTGGCCATGCCGTCCGCGTCGCCGGCCTTCCACGCGGAGGTGAGGGCCTCGACGATTTCCGCGGGGCCCTGCTCGCGGCGGAGCTGGTCGCGGAGCATGAGGTCCTGGAGCTTGTCTGGAGTGCCCGCGAGCATGCGGAGCTGTCCGTCGGCGGTCTCCAGCTCCAGCACCTGTTTCTGGATGCCGTGGGCGCGGTCGAGGAAGGCGCGGTCGACGCCGTGGCCTTGCTGGTAGCCGGCGGCCTGGAACTCCAGGTTGTTGAGCAGCAGGCCCGCGAGCCAGGGGCGCAGCCGCTCGAGTCCCTGGGCGGAGATTCCCAGTCGCGTGGCGGCGCGGTCGAGGAGCGCGCGGGTGCTCGGGTCCAGGCGCTGGGAGAGGCCCTGGCCCTCGGGGAAGGTGCCCAGCTCGCGCACGAGCTTCTGCATCTCGGTCGGGTCGGTGCGGGTGGTGTCGACCTCGACGGCGAGGACCTCGGATTTGGTGAAGGCGGCCTCCATGGCGGCGGGGAGGGCCAGGTCACCGGGCTTGCCCATGTGGATGGAGCCGACGAGGTACGCGACGCCGCCGCGCGAGTCCTTCACTTCCCACAGGAAGGCGTTGCCGGAGTCGACGGGGACGTACTTCCGCGCAACGGGCGTGGAAGCGCAGCCCGCGCCGAGCCACGCGACGAGGAGCAGGGACAGTGGAAGGAACGACGGGCGCTTCATGGTGTGGGCTGCTTTCCCTGAGGAGAGCCGCGCATCGAAGCATCCACCCCGTGCCGCGTTCAATCCCTCTTCAGGATGACGCCCTCATCGCTGACGGCGTAGCTGGCGCCTGGGTCCATGACCTCGGGCTTGAGGCCGCAGCGCTCGTCCTCCTTGGGTGTGAAGTGGACGAAGGTCATCTTGTCGCCACGCACGAGCCACGCGTCGTAGGTGGCGAGCGTGAACAGGCACCGGGTCATCGCATCGGCATCCTTGGGCGGTGATTCACCAGGGGGCAGGAAGTCCTCCATGGCGATCTGCAGCGCACGGAGCTGTGGCCCCTCCACCGTGGTGGAGGAGTCCTTGCTCCAGGTGGGGAACTGGATGTTGGCGGCGACCTCGGGGGGCGCGACAGGAGGTTTGGGGCGCGAGCGGAAGAGATGGCAGCCGCAGAGCGTGAGGGTGAGCGCGGCGAGGGTGAGTCGTTTCATCCGGAAGAGCCTGAAAGGTGGTGAGGGGATTCTCGCCGAGTGGCGTCACTCTCCGCGACGGTCATCCGTGATTCTCCGGGAGGGTTTGAACGCACCGTCCTTCAGTTCGTAGACCGTTCGCTCCTGGAAGTCATACAGGTAGACCTCGCAGATGGGATTGAACATGACCCGGAAGTAGTACCGCTGCCGAGCCGCCTGGAGGTCTTCGTTCGAGAACGTCGTGATGGACGGGTGGCTGTGGTAGTCCGCGTGGATGCGGACGTCCTGGGCCTCGGGGTCGCTGACCACCGATGGGAGCGAGCAGGACTTGCGTCCTCCTGGCAGCAGCCGTGGCGAGCTGATGGATGCGGGATGGCTGGCGAAGAAGGCCGGCTCGTGGTTCCGCTGGTAGATGAGGCCGCAGTACTCCTGTCCTTCCCGTCTGTTGCCGGCCGTCGCGCCGGGGCGTTGGCGGATGGCCTCGCAGAGCGCGGGGGCCAGCGTCGTCAGGCTGTCATGCGGGCCGAGCATGGGGCCCGCGACGACGATGCGCCCCTGGTCGTCGCGCCAGAACGTGGTGGGCGCACCTCCTCCCGCGCATCCGCCGAGGAGGAGGCTGGCGAGCAGCACGAGCGGCGGGTGAGGGGCGTTCATGGCGTGGTCGGTTGCCAGGGATGCTTCCAGCTCGCGACGGCTTCGAACAAGGATGTCCCGCGTCGCGCTGCATCAAGCTCTCGCGGTCGCACCGACATCGCGCCTCGGGGCCCTCTCACAATCGGAGTACGCTTCGTCGCGCGGAGGCATGAGGCCTCCAAGGGTGACGCCTCGCGTCGCCCGTCGTCCATGACGCGCGGAGCCATTGTCCGCGCTTTGACAACCCCGTCGAGCGGGTGCTACCGCTAGGTGAAACATGAATCGGCCTTCAACTTCTCCAGACCGCTCCGGACCCGTCACCCCGCGAGGACAGCGGACGCGTGCGAAGCTGCTGAAGGCCGCGGAGTCGGTCTTCGGAGAGAAGGGCTACGAGAGCGCGTCCATCGCGGACATCACCCGCAAGAGCGGCGTGGCACTCGGCACGTTCTACGTCTACTTCCCCGACAAGCAGTCCATCTTCATCGAAGTCGTCGACGACCTGGGCACGCGCCTGCGCCGCCTCATCGGTGAGTCCACCTCCCGCTGCGACAACCGCATGGACGTGGAGCGCGAGGGCCTGCGCACCTTCTTCCAGTTTGTCCGCCAGCACCCCAACCTCTACCGCGTCGTGCGCCAGGCCGAGTTCGTCGACACCGACTGCTACCGCCGCTACTACGACCGCTTCGCCAAGGGCTACGTCACCGGCCTCTCCAACGCCATGGACGCGGGCGAGGTGCGCCGCATGGACCCGGAGACGCTCGCCTACTGCCTCATGGGCATCGGCGACTTCCTCGGCATGCGCTGGGTGCTGTGGGAGGAGGACCCGGGCCTGGAGCGCGTGCTCGACACCGCGATGAGCCTCATCCGCCACGGCCTGGACTCCAGCCCCGCCCCCGCTGCCCGCAACGGCGTGAAGGCCACCTCCAAGGCCACCGCCGCCGCGTCCAAGGCCTCCAAGACACCGAAGAAGAACACGCTGCGTCCCGCGCGCCGTCCCGCGCGGAGCGCCCGGAGCTGAACACCGCAATGCGATACGCGCAGATCCTCTCCACCGGCCGTTACGTCCCCGAGAAGGTCCTCACCAACGCGGACGTCGAGAAGCTCCTCGGCGAGTCCGTGGACGAGTGGCTCCAGCAGAACGTGGGCATCAAGCAGCGCCACGTCATGGCCGACTCCCAGGCCACCAGTGACCTGTGCGTCGCCGCCGCCCGCCAGGCGCTGGAGCGCTCCGGGACGAAGCCGGAGGAGCTGGACCTCGTCATCGTCGCCACCGACACGCCCGACTACCTGAGCCCCGCGACGTCTTCGGTGGTGCAGGCCAAGCTGGGCGCCGTCAACGCCGGCACGTATGACCTCAACTGCGCGTGCGCGGGCTGGGTGACGGCGCTGGACGTGGGCTCCAAGACGATTGCCGCGGACGACAGCTACCGCCGCATCCTCGTCGTGGGCGCGTACGCGATGACGCGCTACGTGAACTGGAAGGACAAGAAGACCTGCACCCTGTTCGCCGACGGCGCGGGCGCGGTGGTGCTGGGCGCGGGCGACAAGCCCGGCTTCATGGGCGCGAAGCTCCTGGCCAATGGCGAGTACCACGACGCGCTCGGCATCTACACGGGCGGGACGAACCGCCCCGCCACCGCGGAGACGCTGCCCCTCACCGACGGCAAGCCGGCCGTGCAGTTCGTCCGCAAGTTCCCCGCGACCTTCAACACCGAGCGCTGGCCCATGCTCCTGGACCAGCTCCTCAAGAAGCAGTCGCAGACGCTGGATGACGTGAAGCTGTTCGTCTTCACCCAGCTCAACCTGCGCACCATCGAGGCCACCATGAAGGTGCTGGGCCAGCCCATGGAGAAGGCCCACTACACGATGGACAAGTGGGGCTACACCGGCTCGGCCTGCATCCCGATGACGCTCGACGACGCCGTCGTCCAGGGCAAGGTGCGGCGCGGTGACCTGGTCGCGTTCTGTGCCAGCGGCGGTGGTCTCGCCATGGCCTCCGCCCTCTATCGCTGGACGGCCTGAGCCTTGGAGGCGCGCATGTTCATCGGAGACTGGATGGGGCGGGGCGCCCTGTACTGGCCCGAGCACGTCGCGGTGGTGGACACGGCCAAGGGCGCCTCCGGCCGCTTCACCTATCGCGACCTGAACGCACGCGCCGAGGCGCTCGGCGGCTGGCTGCGCGACGTCGCCGGCGTGAAGCGCGGCGACCGCGTGGGCCTGGTCGCCCACAACGGCGTGGAGTACCTGGACGTCCTCTTTGCCTGCGGGAAGCTGGGCGCCATCTTCGTCCCCTACAACTGGCGCCTGCACGCCGCCGAGCTCACCGACCTGGTGCGCGCCATCCGCCCGCGCGTGCTCCTCTTCGGCGACGACTTCCGCGACGCCGTGGCCCAGGTGCGAGAGCACGTGGGCGACTCGCTCCACCTCGTCTCGCTGGAGCCCCAGGGCCTGCCCGGCGCCACCGCGTACACGGCGGCACTCGCGCACCGCTCCGCCGAGCCCGTGAAGAACGACGCGGTGTCCGAGGAGGACATCCTCTGTCTGCTCTTCACCGGCGGCACCACGGGCCGCTCGAAGGGCGCGTGCATCAGCTACCGCATGGTGGCGTGGAACACGCTCAACACGCTGGTGCACGAGGTGCGCCCCGGCGACGTCACGGTGACACACACGCCCATGTTCCACACGGGCGGCCTGCTCGTCTACACGGTGCCGCTGCTCACCGCCGGCGGCACCGTGGTCATCATGCGCCGCTGGGAGCCGGAGGAGCTGCTCGCGCTCATCCCGCGCGAGAAGGTGTCGCTCTTCTTCGCGGTGCCCACGCAGTACCAGCAGCTGCTCGACTCGCCGCGCTTCGCGGGCACGGACTTCTCCTCCGTGCGCTTCATGACCAGCGGGGGCGCGGCGCTGCCGGTGCCGCTCATCCAGGCGTGGCAGGCCGTCCACGCGGTGCCCTTCAAGCAGGGCTTCGGCATGACGGAGTTCGGCCCGGGAATCTTCAGCATGGGGCCCGAGTTCGCGGTGTCGAAGGCGGGCTCCATCGGCCGCCCCAACTACTTCATCGCCGCGAAGCTGGTGGACGACGACGGCCGCGAGGTGCCGACGGGCGAGGTGGGTGAGCTCGTCCTCAAGGGGCCCTCGATGTGCTCGGGCTACTTCGAGGACGAGGCCGCCACGCGCGAGGCCATCGACGCGGACGGCTGGTTCCACTCGGGGGACCTGGCGCGCGTGGACGCGGACGGGTTCTTCACCATCGCCGGTCGCAAGAAGGACATGTTCATCTCCGGCGGAGAGAACGTGTACCCGCTGGAGCTGGAGTCGGTGCTCTACGAGCACCCCGCGGTGCAGCTGTGCTCGGTCGTCGGCGTGCCCGACGCGAAGTGGGGCGAGGTGGGCCGCGCCTTCGTGGTGCTCAAGCCGGGCGCGGAGTGCTCCGGGGACGCGCTGCTCGAGCACCTGCGCGGCCGGGTGGCGCGCTTCAAGGTTCCCAAGCGGGTGGAGTTGGTGGAGCGCCTGCCGGTGTCCGCGGCGGGGAAGATTCTCAAGCGAGAGCTGCGCGAGGCGGCCCTCGCCGCCGACGCACCGCGCTGAAAACACTGTCGGAGAGGGGCGTGTTTCACGCGCCCTCAATGCCTGTCGTCTGTCGACACACCTGCCGGTGGTGACACCGGCCTGAAGGGGAGCAAGCACATGAAGAAGAAGCTTCTGTCCGCGGTGATGCTGTGCACGCTGGGCCTCGTGGGCTGTGGCGGTGACGACGACAAGGACCCCACGCCCATCAAGCCCAAGCTCAACAGCTCCGCCAACATCCTGGCGTTCCTGGATGGCAAGACGATGGTGATGAAGGGGGACAACATCCCCTCGCATCCCAACGGCTACAGCGAGGACATCGACTTCGGCGCGTCGTCCCAGTGCTACCAGCAGGTCACCATGTCGGTGGCGGCCGGCAACTTCAAGGTCGACAGCATCCCGGGCACCATCACCAACGCCGTCTGCAACCACGACCAGGCGAAGAACCCGCTCTCCTTCACCTCCACCACCGTCCTCATCGAGAACGCCACGGAGGACGGGAGCTGCTTCGACGTGACGTTCACCTTCCCGGGCGGTCTGGTGCAGGAGGGCCGCGGCGGCTTCTCCGCGGACCAGAAGACGCTGCGTCTGGAGATCTTCTTCAAGAACCAGGCGACCGGCATGCGCTGCGCCAGCGGCGCGGTGGGCGCGGCGAACACCGTGAAGATGGGCGACAAGCCCTTCACGGGCAACGCGGTGCAGGTCTACGCCATCCAGTAGTCCTGGCTGGGTTTCACGCTGGAGGGGAGGTGCGCTCCCGCCTTCCCTCCAGTCGTCTGTCCGGCGCGGGGCTGAGGTCGATATGACGGGAAGTGGGTTTGCAGCACGCGAGAGGGTGTGGCGGAGCGCGAGGATGCTCGCCGCGCTGGGGCTCGTGGGACTGGCGTCGTCCTCGGCGGCCCAGAGTCCCCCGGTGCCGGGCCTGTATGGCGAGTGGCTGGAGGCCAAGAATCGCGAGGAGGACGCGGAGCCGCGCGAGTTCACGCTCATCAACTACTTCTTCACGCGCGCCTCGATGACGAACCAGGTGGGTGACCCCGCTGGTCTGCGCGGCGTGGCGCTGGGGCCCATCGGCTCGCCCGTGGGCAGCGCGGTGAGCATCGAGCCCGGTCGCTCCGCGTACTTCGTGGAGCAGCGCTGGATTCCCGTCATCGAATACAGCCCGTTCTTCGTGGACGGCCTGGCGTCCTTCCGCGCCCAGTTCGAGGTGGACTTCCTCTGGGGCCGCTCGGCCAACACCATCGGCCAGAACGAGGGCGGCGGCTTCAACGCCGACCAGGTCAACATCCAGACGAAGAACATCAACGTCGCGCTCTACCCGACGCGCAGCCCCAGCAAGCTGGCGCTCCTCATCGGCACGCAGCCCGTCTACGACAGCCCTTATGACCCCACGCGCACGCCGCTGTCGGACCTGGTGCGCACGGGCTACAAGCTGGCCTTCCTGGGCAGCGACGCCACGGGCCTGTCCATCTTCAGCGGCTACAAGGGCAACGCCCGCCTGACGCTGACGCCGCTGGGCAGCGCGCAGGCGGACCGCGCCACGCGCAATGACCCGCGCCTCAAGTACATCTGGCTGGCGATGGCGGACTACGTCTACCCGGTGCGGCCCAACACCAACGTGGGCGTGTCGCTCTGGTACCTGAACGACGACACCAAGGGGGACGCGTACGCCTTCGAGGGCCTGGTGAAGAGCGGTCCGTCGTCCTCGGGCCTGCCGGGCTTCACGGGCACGGCGCGCTTCGACATCAACCGTCCCACGGGCAGCGTCTTCTGGGCGGGCGCGCACTTCAATCACAACATCGACTTCCGGATGGGCCGCCTGGGGGCCTCCGGCTTCGTCATGTACAACGGCGGCAAGTACGAGAGCGACGACCCGGACAACTCGGTGCTCGACGAGCTGAGCATCTCCGGCGTGTCCGCCAACCTGGAGGTCATGTACCAGTGGGGCCGCGGCCCCGGCGACGTCCTCACCGTGGAGGGCATGTTCTCCTCGGGCGACAGCAACCCGGGCGACGACAAGTACACCGGCGCCTTCACGCTCAACCAGTACGGCCTGCCGGGCGCGGTGTGGTTCAACCACAAGATGCTCATCCTGTTCCCGTTCACCAGCACGGTGAACAACTACACGGGCGCGGTGACGGACATCTCCAACCAGGGCTATGGCCTGCGCGCGGGCATCGCCACGGCGGCGTGGGACATCGTGCCCAACACGCTCAACCTCAAGGTGGGCGCGGGCCTGGCCAACGCGGGCGCGGAGCCCGCGCGGTGGGACCCGACGGTGCGGCGCGGCCGGTTCATCGGCGCGGAGCTCAACGCGGAGCTGCGCTACCACATCCGCTACCTGATGACCGTGGGCCTCCACGGTGGCTACCTCTTCCGCGGCAGCTTCTACGACGGCGCTCCCACCGTGAAGAGCGACCCGTGGGCGGCCTTCACCACCTTCACCTGGTACGCGTTCTGACCATGAGCTCCTCCCGCGCTTTCACCGCCCTGCTCGTCGCGGCCGGGCTGTCCTCCGCTGGTTGCGTGCGCTCGTATGCCAGTGAGTCCGCGCTGTCCTTCAAGGACCTGGACTACTCCACCGAGGGCACGAAGCAGCCCTGGCCCGTGCACCGCGTGGCGCTGCCGGACGTGTCCGCCCGCTACGGCCTGGGCACCGCGCTGCATGTCTCGTACGTGGACCTGCCCGCCGCGTCGCCGGAGGCGAAGACGGTGGTCTTCGTGCACGGCCTGGGCTCCTACCTGAAGTTCTGGCGCGCGCAGCTGGATGTCTTTCATGCGCAGGGCTACCGCGTCATCGCGGTGGACCTGCCGGGCTATGGCAAGTCCGACAAGCCGGCCACGTTCCCGTACACCATGGAGGCCATGGCGGACGTGGTGCATGAGCTGACGCGGGTGCTCGGCGTGGAGAAGCCCGTCCTCATGGGCCACTCCATGGGCGGGCAGACGTCGCTGTCGTATGCCATCCGCTACCCGGAGTCGCTCGGCGCGCTGGTGCTGGTGTCTCCGGCCGGCTTCGAGAAGTTCACGTGGAAGGAGAAGGCGTGGTTCGCGCGGGTGATGAGCGCGGACTTCATCAAGTACGCGCCGGAGGCGAACATCTGGGGCAGCGTGCGTCAGGCCAACTTCATGCACTGGCGGCCCGAGCTCGAGTGGCTCATCGAGGAGCGGGTGCGGCTGTCGAAGACGCCCGAGTTCGACGCCTACGCCTACGCCAACGTCCGCACCGTGCGGGGCCTGGCCCACAACGACTTCGTGCGCGACAACCTGGGCCACGTCACCGTGCCCACGCTCATCGTCTACGGGACGGATGACCGGCTCATCCCCAACCCGTTCCTCCACGGCGGCGAGACGCGCGACATCATGGAATTCGGTGCGTCCAACATCCCCTCCGCGTCGCTGGCGCCGATGAAGGGCTGTGGCCACACCGTGCAGCTCGACTGCCCGGCGGCCTTCAATGAGGTGGCGCTCGCGTTCGTGAAGGACCCGGCCTCGGCGCGGCCCTTCGTGGAGAAGGCCCGCGAGGACAAGACGCCGAAGCCGGGCGAGCCCGCGCCCGTGCCCGGTGCGCCGGGCACTCAGCCTTCGCCCATGCCCCAGCAGCAGGACGCGCCGGCGCCCTCGGACGGCCCCCGGCCGTGACGAGCAGCCGAAGACGGCCGCATCCACTCCCCCACGGCGTGGATGGGCCGTCGTCGGCTCCGGGGCCGGCGTCGAGGACTCGGGCCTGGCGCCCCCGGCGGCGCGCGTGACGTCCGCGGGCCGGGGGCGGTGAAGCGGGGTGGCTACGGAATGGTGTGGTTGCGCACCATGCTGTACTGCACCGCGGCCGTCAGGTCCTTCGAGTTGAAGTGCCCGTAGGGATAGGCCGAGTACACCTTCTCGCCCGTCTGGCCCGGGATGCGGGAGGTGTACTGGCCGTACACGATGCCGCCGTAGCCGATGACTTCATCGGCCGTGGAGTAGATGGTGTAGCGGTAGTCGCCCTCGTAGCTGCTCAGCGAGCGCAGGTCGTCCAGGTACGCGGAGCGGCCGAGCACCACGCCGAAGTAGAGGTAGCCCGGATACAGGCCGTTGGTGGAGCCGCACGTCGGAGTGGACGGGCCCGTCTGGTAGCAGGACGTGAGGCCCAGGTTGGCGCCGGCGATGCCGACGAAGGTGTCCACGGAGCCCGTGAGCGCGGGGCCCACGTTGTACGCGCCGCCATTGGCCGAGTCATTCGCGGGACCGCCCATGAGGGCCTTGCGCGCGAGCGTCACGCCCATGGAGTGGGTGATGATGTCGACCTTGGTCGCGCCCGTGTACGCCTTCACGGCCTCGATGAACTTGCGCACCTTCATCACGTTCGTCTTCGAGTGGTACTGGACCGCCGTCTGCATCACGTCGGCCGGGCCCCACGTCGTCGCGTACAGCTCGCTGGGCTTGTAGCCGTTGGCGAGGAAGTACTCGATGGAGGCATTCCAGCCGGACTGGCCCGCGGTGCCGGTGCCCACCGCCTTGTCCGAGTTGCCGTGGATGAAGATGACCGGCGTGTTCACCACCGTGTCGGTGGCGCTCGCCTTGCCGCCGTGACTGCCACCGACGAGGTCGGCTCGGACGAAGTCGTAGCTGTCATAGCCGTTGGCGGTGAGCCACGAGCGGAAGTGCGGCGTGAGGCCCGCGGTGGAGACGACGGGGGATTCGACGGTGGCGAGCGGCTCGGACGTGGGCTCTTCGACGCCGGGTCCGCAGCCGGAGAGGGCGCCCACGAGCAACGGGCCCATGAGGAACAGCGAATGCTGCAATCGCATGGAGACATCCTTCGAGTTGTGGGGGTACGCGTGCCCGGATTGAAGACAATCATCGGGCACGAGACGCAGTGTAGAGACATCTCGCGCGCGCGTCGTCAGCCGTGTGGCCGTGCGTGGACGTTGTCGCGCCGCGTCGCGTGGTACTCAGGGACGCATGAGCGCACGCAAGGTCGTCATCGCGAAGGCAGGTGGGTATGGGCAGCTCCGGATTGAAAACCTGAATCAGGTTTCACCTGGGGCGGGGGAGGTGGTGGTGGCCACCCAGGCCATCGGGGTGAACTATGCGGACTGCGTCATTCGCATGGGCCTGTACTCCTCCGCGAAGGAGTACGTGGGGTGGCCCATCACCCCGGGCTTCGAGTTCTCCGGCACGGTGGAGTCCGTGGGCGCGGGCGTGGAGGACCTGGCCCCGGGGGACCGCGTGTTCGGCGTGACGCGGTTCGGCGGGTACGCGACACACGTCACGGTGCCCAGGCACCAGCTCTTCGCGCTGCCGTCGAAGCTGACCCTGGAGCAGGCCGCGGGGTTCCCCGCCGTGTTCCTGACGGCGTACTTCGCGCTGTTCGAGTTGGCGCATCCCCGGTCGGGGGCGAACGTGCTGGTGCACTCGGCTGCGGGCGGCGTGGGCAGCGCGCTGCTGCAATTGGGTCGCATCGCCGGGTGCCGGATGGTGGGCGTGGTGGGCGGCACGCACAAGGTGGAAGCCGCGCGAGCGCTGGGCGCGGAGGTGGTCATCGACAAGAGCCGCGAGGATTTGTGGAAGGCCGCGAAGGCCGCGGCGCCGGACGGGTATGACGTGGTGCTGGATGCGAATGGACCGTCCACGCTGCGGGAGAGCTACCGGCACCTGGGCTCGCCGGGGAAGCTGGTCATCTATGGCTTCCACTCCATGCTGCCGCGCAAGGGCGGGCGGCCGAACTACGCGAAGCTTGCATGGGATTGGCTCCGGACGCCTCGGTTCGACCCGCTGACGTTGACCAACGACAACACCAGTGTCCTGGCGTTCAACCTGTCCTATCTGTTCGAGCGGCGAGACGTGCTGGAGGAGAGCATGGCGCGGCTCTTGAGCTGGGTGGAGGAGGGCAAGGTCGTCTCGCCTCAGGTCACGACCTTCCCCCTGGATGCTGTCGCGAAAGCGCACAGTGCGCTCGAATCTGGGACGACGGTGGGGAAGCTCGTGCTGGTGCCCTGAGGGGAAGTCCAGACGTTTGCCTTCACGCTCGGGGGAACGTTTGCCCGCGGGAACGATTTTTCCCCGGGGGCGATATGGCAACTGTGTTGCGCCGTTCGCTGGGGACCTGGTTGGCCAGTCCGCTGGCCACCCCACCAGGTCATTGAACTGGTCAATCCCCGAGGAGTGTCATGACCAACAGTTGGTTGGAGACGGTCGTCGTGTGTCTTTGTGTGAGCCTGCTGGGAGCGTGCGCTTCCAAGCAGGACGGTGATGGAGGGAAGGTGGCGCCGCCGCCTCTGACTCCTGGTTTCATCCTGCCCGAGGAGGGGGACTTCGCGGCGGTGCCCCTGGCCGCGTGCAAGGTGCGTCCGAAGGCGTCCACCACCGCCGAGTGCGGCTCCCTGGAGTCCTTCGACCTGTCTGCGTGTGATTCGAAGAGCCTGCTCGGGCTGGAGACGGAGGGGTTCTTCAGCATGCGCCTGCATCGCTCCGACATCCAGGAGAACGACGCGGCCGCCAGCTTGCGCACCGCGAACTTCACGGTGGACCACAGCGCGAGCGCGGCGCATCCGATGTTCAGCCGGTCGTCAGTCACCTATCCGGATGGACGGGTGGCCGTGACGGCCCGGGTGGGCTGCGCGGCGCGGGGCAAGGATGTCGTCAGCGGGTGCGAGCTGACGTGTGTCGATGGCGTGGAGTCCCGGAACTACACCTTCGAGGGCACGCGGATTCGCCGCCGTGCGGGTGAGGAGGAGTCTGGTGGGGGCCTGTCGCTCGTGGGCGAGGCCGCGACTGGGACGGGCACCGCCACGGAGGTCTTCGTCACCAAGGGCCATGCCTATGTGGTGGCCATCGATGACGTCTTCGCTGGGGACGGCGGCCTCTATGTCTTCGACATCAGTGACCGCAAGGCGCCTCGGCGGGTGGCGACCGTGCGACATGCGGGTGAGAACTACTGGAACGGTGTCTGGGCCAAGGGCGACGCGCTCTATATCGCCAGTGGGGACCGGGGCGTCCTCGTGTTCGACATCTCGGAGCCGGCCAATCCCCGCTTCCTCCGGGACATGTCCCATGGCAGTTCCCAGAATGTCCATACGGTCCAGGTGGATGGCAATCGGCTCTATGCGACGCTGGTGGACCCGACCCAGGAGACGCTCATCTACGACGTGAAGAATCCGCGGGAGCCCGTGCTGCTCGGGCGCTACCGGGATGAGAGCGTCGGAAGCCCCAAGAGCTACGCGCACGACACCACGAGCTTCGAGGGTCGGCTCTATGTCAGTCATTGGAGCGCGGGCATGCTCATCCTCGACCCGAGCGACCCGGCGAACGTGAAGAAGGTGGGGGCGTACAAGTATCCGCGCGCGGCGAGCCATGCCGCCCGCGTGGGCCGCATCAACGGCCGCATCACGGCCTTCGAGGGCGGCGAGGGGTGGGGTGCTCACCTGCGCGTGCTGGACCTGTCCGACGAGAAGAGTCCTCGGCTCATCGGTGAGTACAAGCTGTCGCCGGAGGTCTCCATCCACAACATGGAGCTCGTCGGCTCCCGGCTCTACGTGGCGCACTACCAGCATGGCGTGCGTGTGCTGGACATCTCGGGTCCCACCAAGCCGGCGGAGATTGGCTACTACAACACCTGGCGGGAGACGGATGCCAACCGGGGGACGAGTCCCTGGGATGGCGCCGTCGGCATCCGCGTCCCGGGGGATGGCTATGTCTACGTCGCTGACTCCTCGCGGGGTCTGCTCATCTTCCCGGAGCTGACGTATACGAATATTCCGGAGGACCCCAACGAGCTCTGACGGCCTGGGTGTCTGAGAACCCATCCCCGCGTCACCGCCGCCCGATGCTGGAGGCGGCGGTGGCGTGAGGGATAGCTCCAAACGCGAGGTGGTGCGTTGAAGGGGGGGCCTCCTCACATTTCCATAGGAACTCCCATGAGTGTGTCTCCCATCTCGTCTCGGCAGGTGCAGCAGCCCGCGATTCAAGGCACGCGTCCCGTGGAGGGGCAGCGGACGCAGCGGCAGGAGCCCGCGGTTGCGGCCAGGGACCGGGACACGTTCGACGCGGCCTCCGCGCCGGCGTCGGTGCTCCAGTCGTTCAACCCTCGAGGTCGGGTGCGGGTGACGACGGAGGGGGACCGGGTGGTGATGCAGGCGGAGGGGAGCATCGACCGCGATGGGCGGACGCCGCGGGGTGGATTGCGTCTACCGGGTGGGCGGCGCGTGGGCGGGAGTTTCTCCGCGGAGGCGACGGGGCGGCTGCGGGTGGAGGTCCCGATGTCGGGGGCGACGGAGGCGATGCGCCGGGGGCAGGTGCCGAACCCGGGGGACCCGGCGTCGTGGCCGGTCGGGACTCGGGCGACGGCGGAGGTGACGACGGAGGTGGGTGGGTCGGGGCGGCTGGGCCGGGCGCTGCGAGGGATTCGCGGGGCGCTGGGCTTCGACGTGTCGATGGAGCGCAGCGACACGCGGCGGTATGAGCTGGAGAAGGTGGGGCCGACGACGGTGCGCGCGACGGTGACGTCGCGGGTGGGGCAGGACGACGGCGTGGGGGTTCGGGGTGTGGGGATGGACCAGCGTCAGACGCTGACGCGGACGCACAGCGCGGACTTCGATATCTCGACGCGGCAGGGGATGGAGGCGTACCAGCGGTTCCTGCGCGGTGGGGAACTGCCCGCGGCGGGAGGGCCGGGCGTGGCCAACGTGCGGCGGGAGGACAGCCGCGAGTCGAACACGGGGCGGAGTGTGGCGGGGCGCAGGGGGCTGGAGGGGAATGACCGGGTCCGCGTGACGACGACGGACGAGGGCAGTCGGGTGGAGACGTCCACGGATGCGCCGGGCCTGGGGTCGATGAATCGCGAGACGACGGTGGGGCCGGAGGGGGCGCGGTCGGTGACGAGTATCAACGGGATGGTGACGGGGACGACGGTGACGCCGCCGGGTGGGCAGCCCGCGACGACGTATCAGCTCCGGTTCCAGGATCCGGAGGCGGCGCGGCTGGCGCGCATCGCGTTCAGCGGGGATGCGGGAGTCACGAATGGCGACCCGCTGTCGGTGAATCTCACGGAAGCGCAGGCGCGGCAGCTCGTCGAGCGGACGATGGGGCGACAGGGCGTGGATGCGCGAGGGATGGGCGCGGGCCGTGAGCCGCTGGAGCATGCGCTGCGCGCGATGACGCAGGGAGGGGAGCGAGCCTTCGCCCAGGCGCTCTACCGCGCGACGGTGAGCCCCGAGAACAGGGGCCTCCAGCCGCTGCCGTCGACGGGCATGGAGTGATGGCGGGACGGGCACCGGGGGCTCGGCTAGCGTGCGGGCCATGCCCATCGTCCATGACTGGCTGGCCCGCCGCGCGGCCCTGGACCCTGAACGCCTCGCCCTCGTCGATGCCACCCGGGATGGGCGCCGCATCTCCTATCGCGAGTGGAACACCTCCGCCTCGCGCACCGCCGCCTGGCTGCACCACGTCCTCGGCGTCCAACGCGGCCAGCGCGTCGCCGTCCTCGCCCACAACCGCGTCGAGACCCTCGACCTGCTCTTCGCCTGCGCGAAGCTCGGCGCCATCCTCCAGCCCCTCAACTGGCGCCTCAGCCCGCCAGAGCTCATCGGCATCCTCGCGGACGCGGAGCCCTCCGTCCTCGTCTACGGCCCGGAGCTGCGCGCCCTCGTCGACACCGTGCGCGCCCACGCCCCCTCCGTGCGCCACTGGTGCTGCGTCGAGTCCGCGGGCCCCGGTGAGCGCGCCTTCTCCGAACGAGAGCACGCCCCCGCCACGCCGCTCCCCACCCTGTCGCTCGAGGCCGATGCACCCTGGGTGCTCTGCTACACGGGCGGCAGCACCGGCCTCCCCAAGGCCGCTGTCCTCACGCACGGCTCCCTCACCGCCAACGCCGCCAACACCGTGGTGAGCTGGGGCCTCTCCTCCGACGACGTCGCCGTGCTCAACGCCCCCCTCTTCCACACCGGGGGCCTCAACGTCTTCACCCTGCCGCTCGTCTACGCAGGTGGCGCCTCCGTCGTCTGCAAGGGCTTCGACGTCGAGCAGGTCTTCGACCTCATCCACGCAGGACACGTCAGCCTCGTCTTCGGCGTGCCCACCATGTTCATCGAGATGCAGCGCCACCCGCGCTTCGACTCCGTGGACTTCTCCCGCCTCAAGCTGCTCGTCAGCGGCGGCGCTCCGTGCCCCCTGCCCGTGTTCGAGCGCTTCTTCGCGCGCGGCGTCGCCTTCAAGACCGGCTATGGCCTCACCGAGGCCGGCCCCAACAACTTCTGGCTCCCGCCCTCACACGTGCGACGCAAGCCCGGCTTCGTCGGCGTGCCGCTCTTCCACGTCGAGGCCCGCATCGAGGACGAACAGCGCCCCGGCGATGTCGGCGAGCTCCAACTGCGAGGCCCGCACGTCTGCGCCGGCTACTGGCGCAGACCCGAGGAGACCGCTCGCGCCTTCACCCCCGACGGCTGGCTGCGCACCGGCGACCTGGCCCTGCGCGACGAGGACGGCTGCTTCCGCATCGTGGGCCGCGGCAAGGACCTCATCATCTCCGGCGGCGAGAACATCTACCCCGCCGAGGTGGAGAGCGTCCTCGCGGGCCATCCCGAGGTCTCCGAGGTCGCCGTCATCGGCGTGCCCGACGCGAAGTGGGGCGAGACACCGCGCGCCATCGTCGTCCCCCGCGCCGGCACCACGCCCTCCGCTGAATCCCTGCTCACCTTCTGTGAAGGCAGACTCGCCCGCTACAAGACGCCCCGCTCGGTGCGCTTCGTCGATGCCCTGCCGCGCACCTCGGCGGGCAAGGTGGACCGCCGCGCGTTGGCCTCCACGCAGGGTGCGCCTTGAGGAACGCTCCTCTTCCAGGTCGGAAATAATTCGTCATTCCAGCGGGCCCAGCCGAGCCGCGTCTCGGAGGGCGGCGAGGCCCCTGGTGGCCTGGCTGGCGCGCGGGCTCTCTCCCCACTCGCTCCCGGGCGATGGCCCCTGGCTGCTACCTTCAGGGTGGGAAGGACCTTGGTCGTAGGAGGCTCACGCGCATGGAGCAGCTCAACCGTACCGGCCTGGAGGAAGGCACCATCCAGGTCCTGCTCGTCGAAGACGACGAGCGACTGGCCCGCCTCACCACGCGATATCTCCATGAGCATGGGCTCGTCGTCACGGTGGCCGCCACGGGCAATGACGCGCTGGTGGAGTCCCAGCGCCACGTCTTCGACATCATCCTCCTGGACCTGATGCTGCCCGGCCGCGACGGGCTCGCCGTCTGCCGCGAGCTGCGCGGCCGCACCGACGTCCCCATCATCATGGTCACCGCGCGCGGCGAGGAGGCGGACCGCGTGCTCGGCCTGGAGACCGGCGCGGATGACTACCTGCCGAAGCCCTACTCCTCGCGGGAGCTGCTCGCGCGCATCCGCGCCCAGGTCCGCCGCGCCCGAGGCCGCACGGGCCCTCCGTCGCAGCCGGTGCAGACGGGGCGCCTGGTGCTGGACCCGCGCAACCTCCGCGCGACGCTGGATGGAAAGCCCCTGCACCTCACGACGTATGAGTTCAGCCTGCTGCGCGTGCTCGCCGAGCGCGCCGGCCGCGTGCTCAGCCGCGAGCAGCTGCTGGACCTGGTGAAGGGCAGCTCCGACGAGGTGTTCGACCGCTCCGTCGACGTGCACATCTTCCGGCTCCGTCAGAAGCTGGAGGTGGACCCGCGCAACCCCCTGCTGCTCAAGACGGTGCGAGGCGCGGGCTACATGCTCGCGTTGGGAGGCGAGGGGTGAGCCGTCCCCGGACTCCCGGCCGGCTGCTGCTTCGCATCTACCTGGTGGGGCTCGCGCAGTTCGTGCTGGTCATCACCTCGTTCTACCTGGCCCGGCACCTCCTCCTCGACCGGCCGCTGCGCCACGGCTTCCAGCGCCAGGCGGCCTACAACATCCGGGAGTGGGGCGAGCTGCGGGATGAGCCCGTGGCGCTCCAGGCGTCGCTGGACCGCGCCGCGCGACTGCTCGAGGCCCGGGTGACGCTGCGGGACGTGTCCGGGAAGCTCATCGCCACCAACTCCTCGTCGCCCGCGCCCATGCTGACGCCGTCGGAGCTGGACGTGCTGGCCTCCCAGGGCGAGCACCGCACGGCAGGCCGCTCCCCTCACGCCTTCACGCTGCCCATCCCGGAGACGGGGCCCATCGAGGCCTACGCCACCATCATCTCCCGGACCCCCGAGCCCGCGCGGGGGAAGATTGCCCT
The DNA here is from genome assembly GCF_038561935.1 of Myxococcus stipitatus. The sequence goes on from NZ_CP102770.1 coordinate 304,651, forward strand.
CTTCGTGGGCGCGGTGGTGCTGGTGACGGCCATCACCTCGTTCGCGCTGGCGCGCATGCTGGCCCTGCCGCTCCAGCGCCTGGCGGACGTGGCGCGCGAGCTGGGCGAAGGCAAGCTGGACACGCGCACGGGCCTGCGCCGGCGGGACGAGCTGGGCCGCGTGGCGGAGGCCTTCGACGAGATGGCCGGCCGCATCACCCACCTCTTGCGCTCGCAGACGGAGCTGCTCGCCAACGTGTCCCACGAGCTGCGCACGCCGCTCGCGCGCATCCGCGTGGCACTGGACCTGGCGGAGGAGGGCGACGCGGCGATGGCGCGGGAGATGCTCGCGGACATCACCGAGGACCTGTCCGAGCTGGAGCGGCTGGTGGAGGACGTGCTCACCACCTCGAAGCTGGACCTGGCCTCGGAGGACACGGGCACGCCGCCCTTGCGGCCCGAGCGCGTGGAGGTGCAGGGGCTGGTGGAGAAGGCCGCCTCGCGCTTCCGCACCTCCCGGCCCGGGCGCGTGCTGGAGGTGAGCCTGGACGGGACTTTGCCCACGCTGGACGCGGACCCGGTGCTGCTGCGGCGCGCGCTGGACAACCTGCTCGACAACGCGGGCAAGTACTCCGAGCCCGTCACCCCCGTGCGGCTGCGCGCGCGCGTGGGCGCGACGGGCAAGCTCTCGCTGGAGGTGGCGGATGACGGCATCGGCATCGAGCCGGAGGACCTGTCGCGTGTGGGCACGCCCTTCTTCCGCACGGACCGCAGCCGCGCGCGCCGCACCGGAGGCGTGGGCATGGGCCTGGCCCTGGCCCGCCGCATCGTCGACGCGCACGGCGGCACGCTGACGCTGGAGAGCACCCCGGGCCTGGGCACCACCGCGCGCATCGACCTGCCCGTGTCGACGCCTCCCACGCGCGCCTTGGATTGACACGGGCTCGGGCGACTCCACCCGCCGCATGTCGACACGCGGGAACAGGGATACAACCCTGGGGGGTGGCCCTGGCGGTAGGACTCTCCGGCACCGTAGGAAAATTGCCGCCCGACGTCTCAGGTCGTCCTCCTCCAGGGCCTCTCCCTCTGGATTCAGGGGGCCGGAGAGCGCCTGGAAGACGGGTCTTCCGTCGAGGAAAAGGGTGGGGTGAAGAGGCCCTCCGAACCCCGAAAGTCTCCCTCTACGACGGTAACCCGCTGGGTGAACAACCTGAGGCTGACCCGACAAGTTCTGTCTGTCTGCCTCTATACGTCCTATGCCGTCGGCCAAACGTTTCGGGTCGGTAAGGCATGGACAAGAAACTGGCAACCACCATCGGAGCGGCGGCGAGAGCCGCGCGGACGCGGCTGGAGCTCACGCAAGCTGACGTGGCCGAACGCATCGACGTGGCCACGGAGGTGTATGGGCGACTGGAGCGTGGAGGCATGCTTCCCAGCGTGCAGACGCTGCTGAAGCTGTGTCATGAGCTGCATGTCTCCGCGGACGAGCTGCTGGGGCTCGCCGCGCAGGGTGCCGCGCCCTCGCGCTCCAGCGAGCCGTCGTCGTCTCCTCCCGAGCGACCGGAAGTCCGTCGCTTGCTTCGCACCGTGCGTCAGCTCGAAGCCCCCCACGTGAAGCTGCTGGGGCTCGTGGCCAACGCCCTGGGCCGGCGCTGAGCGCGCTGCCCGGTTGAAGGGCGCCGGCCCGCGCCCGACCTCTGATTCACCCCTCACCTTCCACCTCACCCCCCCCCGCGTCGGGCGCAAAGGCTCACCCGCGGCGCAGGATGCCTCGTCTCCGTGGACGCGGCCGGTGGCTCAGGAGCGCGTCTCTTCCCAGGAGACTCCCGCGGTGGCGAGCAGCAGGCGCGCCTGCGGGTGGCGGGACGCGAGCACCGCCTTCAGCATGCCCAGCACGGTGGTGAAGGCGAGCAGGCCAAAGCCCCGTCGCGGCCAGAAGCCCACGTACCAGCGCACGTGGTCCGCCATCACCTCCGGACGTCCCTCGTCGAGCGCATCCGCGAGATAGGACAGCTGCAGGCGCAGCTCCTCCTCCAGCCGGGGCAGGTCCTCCGGCGTGAGGTAGAAGCGCAGGCGCGAGGTGGCCGCGTGGGACAGCTCCGGCGCGTCCTCCTGGAGCCGCCGCGCGAGGCCGGAGGGGTAGTGCAGCGCCTCCCGGGCGACGCGCACGTACTCCTGCGGCTCGGTGCCGGGCCCGAAGCCCTGGGCCTCCAGCGCGGCGGAGAGCCGGGCGAAGTGCGTGTCGAGGTGGAGCGTGGACAGGCCGCGCGATATCCGCAGGGCGCGCAGCGAGTGGACGTAGCTCTCCATGATGGAGGGCTGGTGCGCGTCGAGCGACTGGACGAGGTGGCGCACGTGGGCGCGCACGTCCTCGGTGCCCAGGAGCCGGGCGCGCTCGGCGCCCTCGCGCGCTTCCCAGAACGGGTCCTGGTGCAGTGCCTCCAGGGTGGACTGGACGAGCACGTCGGCGCGCGCTTCCACCTGGCGGCTGAGAGGCGGCTCCATGTCGATGGCTCAACCCCTGGGCGCGCGCATGGCGGACCGTGCGCGGGGCGGGCCGTCGTCGCGTGCGAGCGGATGGGGGATGCGGTCTTCAGTCACGGATGTCACGCGCACGGAGAAGGTAAAGGACCGGAAGGTAGTGACGCGGGCTGGCTTTGCGACAGTCAGGGGCCCTGACGACGGGAGGTTTTCATCGACAACCTGACACTGACTCTAGGCGAAGGCGACTGCCCGGCGGGCGGACAGGCCTGTCGTTTTTGCCGGGGCGTGCGGGTGGGGTGGGGTTGGGTCGGAGGGCGGAATCGAGGTAGGGACAAAGGCGGAACATGCCGGTGACAGTTTTCCGGGGCACTGGTGTTCCTTTCCGCGAAACAGGGAGGCGCGACGCCGGTGTCTATCGATGTGGAGGCCTACTACCGCCGATACGGCCCCCAGGTGCTCCGGCGCTGCCGCTTCCTCCTTCGTGACGAGGAGAAGGCCGTGGACGCCATGCACGACGTGTTCGTGCAGCTCTTGCGCTACCAGGGGGCGTTGAAGGACGCCGCTCCCTCGAGCCTGCTGCATCGCATCGCGACCACGGTGTGCCTCAACCGGCTGCGCGGCGCCAAGCGCCGGCCCGAGGACCGGGAGGATGAGCTGGTGCTGCAGATTGCCTCCACGGACGACACGGAGTCCCGCGCCAGCGCGCGGGGGATGCTGGACCGGCTCTTCGGCCGGGTGCCCGCGTCCAGCCGGGACATCGCGGTGCTGCACCTGGTGGATGGGATGACCCTGGAGGAGACGGCGCGCGAGGTGGGCCTGTCGGTTTCGGGTGTGCGCAAGCGCCTGCGCGCGCTGACGTCGGTGCTGCAAGAGCTGGAACTGGAGGCCGCATGACTTCCCCTCGACGCACTCCGGACTGGCTGTTGGAGCGAATCGCCCTGGGAGAGCTTCCCCCGGAGGAGCTGGCCGCCGCGCGCGCCCGCCTGGAGCAGGAGTCGGATGGCCCGGCCCGGCTCGCCGCCCTGAAGGCGGACTCGGCCGCCACCCTGGAGCGCCTGACGCCCGAGCAGGTGACGCGCGAGGTGCAGGCGCGCCTGCGCCGTGCCTCCGTGGAGCCGAAGGCGCCGGCCCGCTCGCCGTGGTTCACGTCGGCCCTGGGCCTGGTGCCGGTGCTCGCCGCGCTGGCGCTCTTCGTGGTGGTGCAGCCGGACTCGGCCACGCTGGAGGACCCGGGGACGGGGCCCGTGGCGGGCCTGGGCACCGAGACGACCCGCTCCAAGGGCCTGACGCCCAGGCTGGAGGTCCACCGTCAGCAGGGGCGCGGCGACGAGCTGCTCGCGGATGGCGCCGCCGCCGCCGCGGGTGACGTGGTGCAGCTGGCCTATGTGGCGGCCGGACGCACGCATGGCGTCATCCTGTCGGTGGACGGGCGCGGCTCCGTCACGCTGCACACGCCGGAGCAGGGCGTGGAGGCCGCGGCGCTGGCGCCGTCGGGGACACACCGGCTGCCGGGGGCGTACGAGCTGGATGACGCGCCGGGCTTCGAGCGCTTCTTCTTCGTCACCGCCGAGCAGCCCTTCGAGGTGGAGACCATCGTGGAGGCGGCCCGGAAGCTGGCGGCCTCTCCGGAGGCTCACACCGGGTCTCTCTCGTTGCCCGAGGGCTTGACGCAGGTGTCCTTCACACTTCAAAAGTAGAAGTGATGAAACCCTTCGCCCTTCTCGCACTGTGGCTGTGGGCGGGGGCGGCCGCCGCCGAGGTCGAGGCGATGAGCCCCCTCGCGATGGACGAGGGTGAAGCCTCGTCGAGCAAGCGGGGCCTGCGTCGCGGCAACGTCCACATGGAGCTGTGGGCCAGCGACATCCAGCTGGCGAACCTGGCGGTGAAGGTGGGAGGCGGCCCCTTCTACCTGACGCTGTTCGCGGGCCTGGAGCCGGGCGGTCGCAAGGACGCTCGCTTCAACTTCGGCGTGGGCGTGGGCGGCCACATGGTGCTGTCGCACCGCCTCTGGCTGGACCTGGACATCACCGGCGGCGCGGTGCAGCCGGTGCAGAAGCCCCTGGAGGGCGACGGCGGCAACGTGCTGGGCCAGCTGCGGCTGATGCTCGGCGTCCAGGTGGTGTCGCGCTTCGCCCTGTTCGTCGGGCCCACCTACAACCTCTGGTACGTGTGGGGGCAGCCGGACTTCGCCTCCGTGACGCGCATGTCCGTGAGCGAGAGCCACCCGAAGGCGGACCAGCGCATCCAGCACTGGCCCGGCCTCCAGCTCGGCATGCACTTCTGAGGCGGGGCTACTCCACCTTGGTGGCGCGCAGCACGGTGGCGTCGCCCGCGGGGCCCGCCTTGGGGCGCGTCTCCAGGACGCCCTGAATCTTCAGGCCCCCCGCCACGGTGCGCTGCATCAGCGACTCCAGCTGCTGCTCGGAGCCCCCCGACACGGCGGACAGGTCCAGCTCATGGATGGGAATCGCGTCCATGTCCGGCTTGTCCGCGAGGAAGGCGTTGTAGGACGGGCAGGGCGGGGCGATGCAACGGATGCCGCTGTCCTTGACGATGTAGACGTTGCTCTCACCCATCTTGACCTCGTTGGTGTTGCCTTGGGGGGAAGGTGGGACAGGGGTGCCGCTCTGGTCACCGCTGGGCGCGGACGGCGTGGACGGCTGCTTGGAGTCCCCGGCGGAGGGGGTTCCGGGCTCGTTCGACGGCGTCGGCGGCGTGGAAGAAGACTTGCTGCACCCGGCGGCGAAGCCCAGCGCGAGGGCGGCGAGCAACAGCGGACGGACGTTCATGGGTGGCTCCATGCTCCAAGAAGGAGGCGAGAGCCCCAGTGTCCACTGCCCGGAGGCCCAGGGCCAGCACGCTCGACTGACCGCAGGTCAGCTGGACTGGGGGTGACTGAAAGCCCGTGCAGCGTGACTGGGAGTCTCAACCGGGGGGCCCGAGGGCGAAAGGGGCGTGCTGGCGTCGTTGACGCTCCCCATGTCACGGGCTACATCGGCGCCCTGATCGGCTCCTCGGAGCCGAGACTTTTAAGGACGCCCTCCGATGGAATTCCGCATCGCCGCCGACGAGCTGAAGAAGGCCCTCTATCGTGCCCAAGGCATCGTGGAGCGCAAGACGACGATGCCCATCCTCGCGAACGTGCTCGTCAACGCGACGAAGGGTGGCATCACCGTCACCGCGTTCGACCTGGACATCGGCATCGTCTCCGAGCACCCCGCCGAGGTCATCAAGCCTGGCGCCGTCACGCTCAGCGCCAAGTACGTCTTCGACATCGTCCAGAACCTGCCCGACGCGCAGGTGACGCTGAAGAAGCTGGCGAACAACTACGTGGACATCTCCAGCGGCTCCGCCCACTTCAAGATCGTGGGCATGGCCGCGGAGGAGTACCCGAAGCTGCCCAAGGAGGAGAACGCCCCGCTGGTGCAGGTGGGCGGCAGCACGCTGCTGGAGATGATCAAGAAGACCCAGTTCGCCATCTCCAGCGACGAGACGCGCTACATCCTCAACGGCGTCTTCTTCGAGCCGCAGGCCAGCGGCAAGGTCCGCATGGTGGCCACCGACGGCCACCGCCTCTCGCTCATCGAGCGCGAGCTGACGGGTGACTTCAAGCTCAAGAGCGGCGTCATCATCCCGCGCAAGGGCTTGATGGAGCTCAAGCGCCTCTTGGACGAGGCCCCGGATGCGGAGTGCCACCTGGGCTTCGCGGAGAACTCTGCGCTGTTCAAGAAGCCGGGCCTGACGATGGTGATGCGCCTCATCGACGGCCAGTTCCCCGAGTACCAGCGCGTGATTCCCAAGGAGGGCGAGAAGGTCGTCCTCGTCCCCAAGGTGCGCTTCCTGGAGGGCCTCAAGCGCATCGCCCTCTTGTCCGCGGACAAGAGCAACGCGGTGCGCATCGGCCTGGAGGAGAACAAGCTGGTCATCACCGCGAGCAACCCGGACCTGGGTGAGGCGCGCGACGTGGTGGAGCTGGCCTACCGGGGCAACGACATCACCGTGGGCTTCAACGCGCGCTACCTGACGGACGTCCTGATGGTGACGGAGACGGACGAGGTGAGCTTCGAGCTGGGGGATGAGCACAGCCCCGGTGTCCTGCACGCCCCGGGCGACCGGACGTTCACCGCCGTCGTCATGCCCATGCGCGTCTGAGCCGGCACTTCCGGTCTCGGGTTCCACCGGGCCCATGCGACTCCCCTCGGAGCGCATGGGCTTCGTGTTTGTGGGGTGGTGACCAGGGCCGTGGACCTTTCGGGCCGACAGGCGCGGGAGGGGCTTCCGGTAGAGTGCGGGCGTGGCCTCGCCCCCGGACAGCCTGAGCGCTCGGTTGGAGGACCGCGCGGACCTGCTGGAGTCCGCGCGGCTCCGCTACGGCACGTTGCGGGGCATGCTGGAGGGGTTCTTCTGGCGCGACCGGGTGCGTGCCCACTTCGAGCTGCTGCGCGAGGTGGCGCAGGCGCAGCCGGAGGTGGACTCCACGCTGGCCTCGCTGAAGCGCCGCGCCGCCGCGGAGGGGTGGCCGCGGGATGCCTTGCCCGTGAAGCTGATGTCGGAGGTGGAGCGGCTGCGCGAGGCCGTGGAGCGGCGGGTGCTCAAGCGGCTGCCGGGCGCGGAGGCGTCGGTGCCGCTGGCGGAGGCGCTGCTGCGGCTGGAGGAGGTGGTGCTGGAGGCGGGGCCGCTGTTGGGGCGGCGCACCTGGGCGCGCGCCATCGAGCTGCTGCCGCGCAACCTGCCGGAGCTCCGCGCCGCGTGCGCCGCCGCGGAGGTGTTCGAGCGCATCTTCAAGCGGCCGGTGTCCTCGGGGGCCTGGCCCTTCGACGAGGCGGAGGCGGGGGAGCTGTGCCGCGCCTTCCCGCTGGCCCGGGCCGCGCTCGCGGCGCTGTGGGCGCGGCTGGAGCACTTCGACACCAGCGGGCGGGTGAAGGACTTCCTGGAGCGCCGGGCGTCGCGTGCGCCGCTGCACGTGCCTCGCAGCGGGCCGGAGCTGATGCTGCACGCGGCCTTCTGGCACGGCGTCGCGCTCTCACGCGCGCGCGTGCTGCTGGATGAGCGGCTGTCTCCGCTGGTGCCTCGCGACGAGGAGGTGCCGGAGCTGCTCGCGTGGTTCGCCGCGCGCAAGGGCGGCGAGGACGGGCCCGGGCTTGTCGCGGGGGCGTCCTTCAGCGAGGCGCGCGCGGGCCTGCTCGAGGTGGCCGCGGAGCTGGCGCGGCTGTCGCGCGAGCGCCCGTCGGGGGCCTGGAACGAAGAGGCCGCGTGGGCCCGGCTGTGGACCGCGGCGCGGCGAGCCAGCGGCGAGGAGGGCGCGGACGTGGAGCGGCTTCGCGACGCCCTGCGCCTGTTCATCCTCCTGCGCGGACAAGCGCAGACCCCCGCCCGCCTGTTCTCACCGGAGCACGCGCTGCACCGCGCCTCCGACGACGTGGGGCCCGAGGTGAAGGACCTGGCCTCCCTGGTGCGGGCCGCGCGGAACGCGGCCTCGCGTCAGGCGTAGGGCCGCGTCACTCCACGACGTCCACCTCGCCCAGCGGCAGGTCCAGGCCGTTGATGCGGGCCTCGATGCGGTGCGGGCCCGGGTAGTGACGGCGCGTGGAGAGCTGCGCCAGCGAGACGCGCTTGCCCACCTCTTCCTCCTGTCCCGCGCCGAGCGTCAGCTCGCGCACCTTGAAGACCTTGGGCTGAGGCGCCTCGCCGCGCGCCTTCATGAAGTGCACGGCCAGGTCCACCACGAGCGACTGGGCCTTCCTGGAGCGGTTGACCACCACGAAGCGCAGGTCCATGGCGCCGCCCACCTTCGCGCGCTTGGGAATGCCCGTGGGCCGCACCTCGATGCCGGTGGGCTTGCTCGCGCCCACGACCTCCAGCGCGGCGGGCTCTCCCCGCTTGATGGCGAAGCGCAGCGCGTGCCGCACCACCCACTCCCGCTCCGCCGTGGCGTCCTTCATCCACGCCTTCGCCACCTTCACCAGCACCTCCGGATGGTCCTTGCCGATGTCGTTGAGGTTGTTGGCCACCGAACGGCGCACGTACAGCTCCGGGTCATCCTTGAGCAGCTCCAGCAGCGCCAGCACCGGACGCGGGTCCTTCTGGAACGCACGCAGGCGCGAGGCCCACGGCAGGCGCGGACGCGTGCCCTCCGAGACGAGCCGCCGCACGTGGGCGTTGGTGTCCTTCGTCCACTCGCGCAGCCGCGCCAGCGTCCGCTCCGGGTGCTGCTCCAGGAAGGGGCGGATGGAGTACTCCGCCGTGAAGCGCCGCGTGAGCTCGTGCTGCGCGCGCATGGACTCCTCGAAGTGCTCCAGCCCGTGCTCGGACACGTACATCGTGTGAGGCAGATAGAAGAAGACGGCCATGCCGCCCACCCGGTCCACCTCCCGTTCCTCACCCAGTGAGCGGATGAGAATCTCCACCGCCTGGGGATAGTCGCGCGGGAGCGCGCGGTGCATGGCCTGACGGATGTGTTGGGCACGGCCGATGAGCTCGTGCTCCTCCAATCCCTGTCGGGCTTCGCGCACGAAGGTCGCGAGCGGGAAGGCTGGATGTGCGTGATGAAGTGTCTTGCCCAATCGCTCCACCAGTTGGGCATCGAAGAAGAACTTGAGGGGCTCCGCCATGGCGTCAACAAAAGCCCGGCGAGACGTAACCCACAAGACGTGTCGCACCTTTCCTCGCTGCCCTGGAAGACTCCCTTTTGCTAGGCGTATGAGTCGTGGCGACACGCAAGGGCCGTGGCCCTCGGGGTGCGAAGCAGGGCGCGGTAAGACGAAGCCGGGGTGACGGCGCGAATCGCGCCGTTCGTCCCACATCGGGTGCTCCCCCGCTGCGCGAACAGCTCGCATCGGTGTCGGACCCGCTGGCGTTATTGGAAGGACTCTTCCTCCACTCGCCGGTGCCGTATGCCATTTTCGACAGGGAGGGACACTGTCGGCTGAGCAACCCCGCGTACCGGGCGATGTTCGGCTCGGTGCCTCCGCCCGAGTACAGCCTCTTCCGCGACGAGCTGGTGGCGAAGATGGGGCTGGACCTGCTCCTGCATCGCGCCTTCGAGGGCGAGACGGTCCAGACGCCCACCATCTGGTACGACGTGAAGGAGCTCCAACACATCGAGGTGACGCAGGCCCACCGCATCGCCATCTCCTGCACCTGCTTCCCGCTCGCCTGCGACGCGGGCGAGGTGCAGTACATCGCCCTGGCCTACAAGGACGTGACGGCGGAGCTGATGGCGCGAGAGGCCGAGCACCTCGAGCGGCGGCGCCTCTATCAATTGCTCACCAAGGCCCCGCTCGCCATCGACCTGCTGCGCGGCCCGGACCTGCGCTTCGAGTTCGCGAGCCCGCTGCTCAAGCGGCTGCTGGGCGGGCGCGAGCTGGTGGGGCGCCGGCTGCTGGATGCCGTTCCAGACATCGCGCCGGACCTGGTGACGCTGTGTCTGAATGTGCTGAAGACGGGCGAGCGGGTGGTGGCGCGTGAGTACGCGTTGACCATCGATTACGCGGGCAAGGGGCAGGTGGAGACGCGGTACTGGAATCTCTCGCATGAGCCGCTGTTCGACGAGCAGGGCCGGGTGGATGGGATTGTGACGTTTGCCTTCGAGGTCACCGAGCAGGTGCTCGCCCGGCACGCGGTGGAGCACCAGCAGCGGTGGCTGGAGGCGGTGCTGGACCTGATGCCCATGCCCGTGGTGATGGCCGAGCCCAACACGGGCGTGCTCACCTTCTCCAACGCCGCCGCGGACCAGCTGTACGGAGGCCCCATGCCCACGCATGTGTCCGCCTCCGAGTACGGCGAAATCTTCCATGTGACGGACATGCAGGGCCGCCGCCTGGGGCCGGAGCTGCTGCCCTCCGCGCGCGCGGCGCGAGGCGAGCGGCTGGAGGGCATGGAGGTCATGTGGCACACGAAGGTGGGCCAGTTCGTGCTCAGCATCTGCTCGGAGGTGCTGCCCGCGATGCACGGGCACCCCGAGGTGACGCTCCTGCCCTTCCTGGACATCACCCGCTTGAAGTCGGTGGAGCAGCGGCTCCAGGACGCCATCCGCGTGCGTGATGAGTTCCTGTCCGTGGCGAGCCACGAGCTGAAGACGCCGCTGACGGTGCTGGGCCTGCGGCTGCAATCCTTCGCGCGCGCGGCGCTGGCGGACCCCGACTCCGACTGGTCCCAGCGCCATGCGCGCGACGTGGAGGGCATGCTGCGCCAGGTGATGCGGCTGGCGGACCTGGTGAATGGCCTGCTGGACGTGTCGCGCATCGGCACGGGGCGGCTGAATCTGGAGTACGAGCAGGTGGACCTGCGCGCGCTGGTGCAGGAGGTCGCCGCCCGCTTCCAGCCCGAGGCGGAGCGCGCGGAGTGCGACGTGGAGGTCTCCGGCACCGGCTCCATCGTCGGTGCGTGGGACCGGATGCGGCTGGAGCAGGTGGTGACGAACCTGGTGTCCAACGCGCTCAAGTACGGCGCGGGCCACCCGGTGCGGGTGCACGTCGAGGTGGATGACGGCCGCGCGCGCCTGCGGGTGCGCGACGAGGGCATCGGCATCAGCGCGGAGGCCCAGGCGCGCATCTTCCACAAGTTCGAGCGCGCCGTGTCGGAGCGGAACTACGGCGGCCTGGGCCTGGGCCTGTACGTCACCCGCACGCTGGTGGAGGCCATGGAGGGCGTCATCCGCGTGGACAGCCAGCTGGGCGCGGGAGCGACCTTCACCGTGGAGCTGCCGCTCTGTCCGTCCGGGCCGGTGGCCGTGGCCATCAAGGAGCTGGCGTCCTGACGGGCCTTGCCCGCTGCTGTGGCGGGGAGCGGCGGAGGCGGGTATACGGGGTGCGCCGTGCGCCTCCTCGCACTCCACGTCCAAGACTTCCGCAATCTCGCGCAGGTGTCGCTCGCGCCCAGTGCTCATGCCACCATCGCCGTGGGGCAGAACGGGCAGGGCAAGACGAACCTGCTGGAGGCGCTCTACTTCCTCGCCACGCTCAAGCCGCTGAGGGCCGGGCGGCTGTCGGAGCTCGTGCGCTGGGGCACCGACGGTGCCCGCGTCAGCGGCCGCTTCCTCCTCAAGGGAGCCGAGCGCGAAATCGCCGTGGAGGTGGGCGGCGGCACGCGGCAGGCCTTCGTGGACGGCAAGAAGGCGCCCAGCCTGGAGGAGTACTTCGGCGGCGTGTCCGTGGTGGCCTTCACGCCGGATGACCTGGAGGTGGTGAAGGGCGGCCCGGACTCACGGCGTGGCTTCCTGGACCGGGCGGTGTTCAACCGCTTCCCCGCCTACCTCCGGGAGAGCCGGGAGTACGCGCGCGCGCTGAAGAACCGCAACCGCCTCTTGCGCGAGGGCGGCGCGGTGGACCCCGCCTACCTGGAGGCCTACGACGAGACGCTCGCGAAGGCGGGCGCGCGCATCTACTCCCGCCGGCGCGCGCTGATGCTGGAGCTGGCGCCTCGGGCCCAGGCGACCTTCGCGTCCATCGGCCGCACGGTGGACCCGGCCACGTACGGCTATCACCCGGCGCACCTGGGCGGAGACTTCGCGGGCGCGGACGAGGCCGCGCTCGCCCTGGCGCTGCGGGAGGCGCTGAGCGAGCGCCTGCGCCGGGACTCGGACCGGGGCTTCACCTCCGTGGGGCCTCACGCGGACGACGTGTCGGTGACGCTGGGCGGCCGCAGCGCGCGGGCCTACGCGAGCCAGGGACAGCAGCGTGCGCTGGTGCTCGGCTGGAAGATTGCTGAAATCGAGAACCTCCAGACGTGCATGGGGTTCCTGCCGCTGCTCATGCTGGATGACGTGTCGAGCGAGCTGGACCCGGAGCGCAACGCCTACCTGATGGACTACCTGTCGAGGAGCGGCGCGCAGGTCTTCCTCTCCACCACGGACGGCTCCCTGGTGCGCGGCGCGGCGGCGGAGGACACGCTGTGGCTCTCCGTGGCGACGGGGCAGGTGTCCCTGAAGGACCTGCAGGCCCCCGACGCGGGCTGACTCACGGCACCGAGCGGCGCCGCTGCCAGGGCCAGTGCACGTGCATCCGCCGGGACGTGGCGGGGTGCGCGGGCAGGTCCGCCTGCTTCACGTTGCCGAAGAAGGCGAAGCGGTACTCGGCCCAGAGCACGGCGTAGGCCACCGCGAACAGGAACGCGGCCAAGGGCAGCCACCACACCGTGCCCACCGCGAGCCCCACCGTCGCCAGCACCAGCAGCGCGATGCTCAGCCCGAGCGACAGCGTGCGCAGCTTCTTGGATTCGCTGAACGCCATCCCCATGGAGATGAGCGAGAGCACCAGCACGGAGACCGCCATCCAGTAGCCGGTGCGCGCGTACAGGGCGGCAATCGACAAGAGGAAGAGACCGAAGCCGAACACCGCGAGACCGCCGTCCATGTGACCTCCTCGCGCCTCGTCGGGCGGGCGTCTCGCCTGGCCTCCTCGTCCCGGTGGGGTGCTGTAACGAACATGCGAACCCGAATCGCACCCGGGGACTCCCCAATCGGGCAAGACGGGCCAGATTGATTGTGGACGGGCCGGACGAGCGGGCCCGCCCCAGAGGGGGAATAACCGGCGCGAGGGGCGTGGGTGGCGGTGGGACCTTGAAGGTCTTGTGTCAGCTACTCGTCATCCCAGGGTGGGAGAGAGGGCGTGGGGGTGGACGTTTCAAGACGGCGCGGAATTGCTTGCGGCGTCCGTGGGCGTGACGCATGACTTGGCCCGCAGGGGCCGCAAGAGGCAAGGCGAAGAGAACGGTGCCATGCAGAGGATGACGCTGCTGCTCGGAGTGCTGGCCTTTCTGGGAGGCTGTCACCGGGTGACCTTCGAGGACTCCGTGTTGTCCAAGCCGGAGGTGCGCTACCGCGTGGGGCCGCTCCCCAAGGCGTGGAGTCGCGTCTGGCTGGAGGACAACGACCTGGCCTTCGCCGAGGCGGGCACGGGCCGCGCGCTCTCCGTCAACGCGACGTGCAAGGGACATGATGACCCGCCGCTGCAGGTGCTCACGCGGCACCTGCTGATGGGTTTCACGGAGCGCCGGGAGGTGTCTCAAGGGCTCATCACGCTGGATGGGCGCGAGGCGCTGCGCAGCCGCTTCCTGGCGAAGATGGATGGGGTGCCGGTGGAGCTGGAGTTGGTGGTGTTGAAGAAGGACAACTGTGTCTTCGACTTCACCTACGTCGCGCCCCCGGGGCTGGCCGAGGAGCGGATGCCGGACTTCGACGCGCTGCTCGCGGGCTTCAAGGCGGAGCGTTCGGGATGAGCCCTTCGGTCGAGGCGGGCGCCACGCTCATGCCCTCCACGGAGCGCCACCGGCTGATGGAGCGGGTGCGCTTCCGCCTGGAGTCGCTGGGGGCGATGGCGGTGATGACGGGGCAGGTGCTCAGCCGCGCGGTGAGGCCGCCCTTCAACGGCAGCGCGTTTGTCTTTCATGTCGAGTCGCTGGGCGTGCGCTCCATGCCCATCGCGCTGCTCACGGCCACCTTCGCGGGGTTGGTCATCTCGCTCCAGTTCGGCTACTTCCTGGCGCGCTTCGGCGTGCAGTACACGGTGGGCCGCGTCGTCGTGCTCACCTTGTTCCGGGAGCTGGCGCCGGTGCTGACGGCGCTGACGGTGGGCGCGCGGCTGGGCAGCGGCATGGCGGCGGAGCTGGGCTCCATGACGGTGACGGAGCAGGTGGACGCCATCCGCGCGCTGGGGGCGGACCCGCTGCGCAAGCTGGTGGTGCCTCGGGTGCTGGCGTGCCTGTTGGTGATGCCGGTGCTCACGGTGTTCGCGGACGTGGTGGGGCTGGTGGCCGGCGCGCTGGTGGTGAAGGCGCAGTACGCCATCTCGCTGAACCTGTTCTTCCGCGGCGCGCTGGACTCGGTGCTGATGCAGGACTTCGTGTCCGGCGTGTTCAAGGGCGCGGTGTTCGGGCTCATCATCGGCCTGGTGGGCTGCTTCAAGGGGATGACGGTGGAGGGCGGGACGGAGGGCGTGGGCCGCGCGACGACGCAGACGGTGGCGATTACGTCCGTGGCGGTGTGTCTGGCGGACTTCTTCATCACGAAGGTGACGCTGTACCTGTGACGCGCCATGCCCTTCCTTCGCCGCCGAGAAGCGCCGACGTTCGAGTTCCATCGGCCCACGCCGGGTGAGCAGCTCATCCACTTCGAGCACCTGAAGAAGAGCTTCGGCACCAAGCGCGTGTATGACGACCTGGAGCTGGAGGTGCGCGCGGGGGAGACGCTGGTGGTGCTGGGCGGCTCCGGGACGGGGAAGAGCGTGCTGCTCAAGTGCCTCATCGGCCTGCAGCGCCCGGACGCCGGACGCATCGTCTTCCAGGGGCGGGACCTGACGGGCTTCTCCGAGGAGCAGTTCATCCCGGTACGCCGCCACGTGGCGATGGTGTTTCAGGGCGCGGCCCTGTTCGACTCATTGTGCGTGGGGGAGAACGTGGCCTATCCGCTGCGCGAGCACTTCCCGGAGATGCCTCCGGACGAGGTGCGCGCGCGCGTGGCGGAGAAGCTGGCGCTGGTGAACCTGCCGGGCACCGAGCAGCTCATGCCCTCCGACTTGTCGGGCGGCATGAAGAAGCGGGTGGGGCTGGCGCGCGCCATCGCCACCAACCCGGAGGTCATCCTCTGGGACGAGCCCACCACGGGGTTGGACCCGGTCACGACGCAGTCCATCAACGCGATGATCAACTCGATGAAGACGAAGCTGGGCAGCACCTCCATCGTCGTGACGCATGACCTGGTGAGCGCGTTCGCGGTGGGGGACCGGATGGCGATGCTGGCCGAGCGGAGAATCGTCCAGGTGGGGACACGCGAGGAGTTCCGCCGCTCGACGGTGCCGGAGGTGCGGGCGTTCCTCGACGCGCGCCGCGTGGAGCTGGAGCCGGGAGCCATGTCATGAGCCTGTTCACCTCCACCTCGAGCGAGCGGAGGCTGGCGATTCGCACCGGCCTGTTCGTGGCCATGGGCCTGGTGGTGGCGGGCGTGGTGGTGTTCTTCATCGGCCAGGAGTCGCGGCTGTTCCAGCAGCAGGTGACCTACCGGGTGTTCCTCCCCAACGTGCAGGGCTTGAGCGACAAGTCCCCGGTGTGGCTGGGCGGCCTGGAGGTGGGGAAGGTGACGGGCATCTACTTCTCCGAGGACCCGCGGGACCCTCGGCTGGAGGTGCAGCTGCGCGTCGCCGCGCGCTACCAGGACCGCGTGAAGAAGGACTCCACCGCTCAGCTCACCAGCATGGGGGTGTTGGGAGACAAGGCGGTGGACATCTCGCTGGGCACGCCCACCTCGCCGCCCCTGGAGCCGGGCGGGGAGATGGTGGCCATCACCGGAGGCGACCTGTCCACGCTGCTCAGCGGCGCGAGCAAGGTGATGGACAACTCCGTGGCCATCAGTGAGTCCTTGCTCAAGACGGTGCAGTCGTATGGGGACCCGCGCATGGTCGCCGACGTGCAGCGGGGGATTGCGTCCCTGCGCGCGCTGCTGGAGCAGGTGGAGAATGGCGACGGCGTGCTGCACGCGCTCATCTACGACAAGGAGGCGGGGCGCGAGGTGCGCGGGCTGGTGACGAACGCGTCGCGCGCGGCGCAGCGGGTGGATGGCGCGGTGGGGCACCTGGAGGCGCTGCTCGCGGAGGTGCGCTCGGGGGATGGCACCGCGCATGCGCTCATCTACGGCGACGAGGGCGCGACGGCGCTGCGCGAGCTGGGCGAGGCGGCGGGGCAGTTGGCGGGGCTGATTGAAGACGCGAAGAAGAGCGAGAACGGGGCGGTGCACCAGCTGGTGTATGGGGACGCGCGCGGCATGTTCGCGGACCTGGGCAGCGCGGCGGCGGACCTGAAGAAAATCACCGCGACGGTGGCGAAGGGCGAGGGCACCGTGGGCGGGCTCATCAGCGACCCGACCGTCTACGAGGACCTGCGCGAGGTGCTGGGCAACGTGAAGCGCAATCGCATCCTGCGCGCGCTGGTCCGCTTCTCGTTGGACAACCGCAAGGACCTGGACCAGCTGGGCAAGGTCAAGCGCGTGGACCCGCCGAACGCGCCCTCGAACTCACCGCCCGTGCCGACGACGGAGTGAGGGTCTGTCAGGAGATGGTGACCTCGCGGATGGCGGCGACATGGTGGTGCAGTGAGGCACAGACTCCGATGAGTCCCTCGAGCGCGGCGGGATGGAAACGGCAGTCCTCCATCAGCCAATCCAGCTCGTCACCGGAGAATGAGACCTCTTCCGAGGGCAGGCACCCGCACTCCCGGGGGGGCACTGGCGTCACCCCGTAAGCCCCCACGGCGAGCGCGATGCCCACGGAGTCCAGCTCTCCTTCGATGAGCTCCCGCTGCGCATCGCTGAGCTGTTCGACGAAGCGGATGTGCAGTTCGCGCGTCTCGCTCTCGGAGTCCTCGATGGTCCATGCGAAGGGCGGACGGGACGGGGCTTGAGGGTAGGGCGCGTCCAGTCGAGGGTCGATGGTGACGGGCTTTGGCGGCGCCTTCCCGACGATGGAGAGCCGCACCTGCTTGAGCGGCAGGTCCTCATGGGCCGCCAGCAACAGACACACCAGACACTGGCTCGCGCGCTCGTCCAGATTCCAGCCCTGGAAGGTGAACTGGAAGGAGCGGTCCTTGCCACTGAAGGTGGGCGCCTCGGGAATGGACGTGTGCTTTTGACCCGTCCCTCCGAAGAGGGCCCCGCTGGACGCGAGGAACCAGAAGGGAAGCACACAGCCTTCAAGCACCTCCATGTCGGCGGCGCTCAAGGGGGCCACCGTCTCGAGCGAGAGCCGGACCTCGTTCGACTGCTCCCAGGGATTTCGCGATGGGGCTTCGAAGGGGAACGGCAGGACGTAGTTCGTGACCATGGGGACTACTCCAGGTGCCGCCGCTTCCAGCGCTTGCAGTCATCTTCTTCGGGGAAGTTGTTGTCGATGCCCACGTCGTCGAACAGCGTCACGGGCTCCAGCACCTTCGCCAGCGAGCGCAGCAGCGGGAGCTTCGCCTTCTTGTTCACGTCGCCAATCTCGGGACGGGGGCCGGCTTGGAGCAAGAGCCCGTCGCCGACCTTCTCGATGCCGATGCCAATCTCCAGCTTGCTCCGCAGGCCCTTCTCGCCCCCGAGCTTCTTGAGCGCCTCCGGACCGATGAAGTTGAGCCAGTATGCGCCCCGGACCTTCGTGCCGATGTCAAACGCGGTCTCCATGCTGTCGGGTACATCGTACCCAGGATGACGGAACGCGAGCTTGCCCACTGCCTCCGCGAAGGCACCTTGCTGGCTGTCCGCGCCCCACGTCAGCGCGGGCGCACCGTAACCGCTCGCATAGGGCACCTGTTCCCCCACCCATCGGGCCAGGGAAAGCACTGTGGCGACCTCCTCATCCGTCGTCGGCATCCTGGGCAGTCGAATCTCCAGGTGACTGGTCATGTCTTCTTCGGCGTCCCGAGCTCCGAACCACTCGAAGAGGTAGTCAGGGTTTGTCTGCTGGGGGCCGCCGATCTCGAACGTGGAGACTTCACGGGTACGGGCCTTGGTCGAATCCAGTTCCTTGCGAGCCGCCGCGAGACGTTGAGTCGTCAGGGGCTTGAACTCCTCCGAATTCCCGCCAATGGAGGCCCACTTCCGACCCTCCTCGGGGGTCGTCTCGAGCCAATGCTCGAACACCTTCGCATAGTTCGTGACCAGGTCCTTGATGGGCTTCTTGCAGAAGAACACAAGGATGAAGCTGTCACGAAGGAACAGGCCGTCGTCATCGGAGGACAGTCGGATTGCCTTGGTCATGGCGTCACCTGGCATGGATGATCTCAACGGGTTTTCTCATGGCCTTCCGGTACTTGTGGCGTTGTTTCCTGCTCATCGCGCCCTGGGATTTGCAGTTGAATTTGAAGTCATAGATCTTCTCGATGTTATCCCTGGTGGGTGGTTTTGTGCCGTCCTTCAACACGACGACGTCGAGCGAGATGGCGGGGAGCAAAGGATAGAACGCCTTGCTGAAGGCCGCCTTCTGCTGCTGCGCGTTCTGCCCGGCGCTCTTCGCCGCGGCCTTCGCCTTGCTTCCAGCACCGAGCGCCTGTCCCCGTGACTTGGGCGACAGCCCACCCTTCTTGTCGTAGGCCACCTCGGACTTCACCCGGGGATTGTTGGCCTTCTTGATGGCGGCCTCACAACAGGCGTGCTTCTTCGTTCCCAGTTGTGTGCATTCCTTTCCACTGGGCTTCTTTCCTTTCGTGTATCCCGCCTCGCGATTGACCTTGGCATTGCATTGCCTGGCGAGCTTCTTGAGGTCTTTCTCGATGGCGGGTTTGCCCGGCTTCTGGAGCAGGCCGGCCATCGTCGCGGAGTTGGCGGGAGAGCCGCTCGGTCCGCAGTTGTTCAACATCGGGTCGCTGAGCAGTTGGACGTTCTTGCCCTCGACCTTCACCGTCATGGACCCGGGGCCGATGAACTTCGTGGGGCCGTGCGTGTTGGAGGACACCAGCCCGCCCCCCGTGCCCTTGCTGGCCATATCGCCCGAGGAGCCGAAGCTGGCTCCGCGGATGGCGATGGCGTCCCCCTCGATGGTGACGGACTTCGAGTACCCCTTGGGTGAGTCGCCGCTCTTCCCGATATTGGGGAGCGGCGTGGGCACGAAGGGCGCGGGAGGCCCCGGCATCTTGCAGACGTTGGGCAACGTCGCCACGGCAACGCCCGAACTTCCCTTCGTCACAGGTGTCTTCGGCGCGTGGACGGTGACACTCATGGCTTCCTCCTCGATGGCCCTGCTTCGAGGACCGCGGCTGCCCGCAGGCCTCCCTCCGAGCTGCCCCAGATGAGCGCTCTTGGCCCCGACGCGTAGCCGCGAGCCCAGGACTGTGTCGCCAGCACACACGACAAGGCGCCTGAGGCGGCCCCCACCTCTCCCCAGCAGTCGACTGGTGAGATGTAGGCCGAGTCTCGCAACAGCTGCTGGGTCCGAAGCACCGCGAAGCCCCACTCCTCGGTCCGGTAGCGCTCGCCGTTGATGTCGCAGTACACGGCGTCCAACCGCTCTTCGGGGAGCCGGAGGCTGGTCGCCGCTTCGAGGATGGCCTGGCTCAACCCCTCTCCCAGCACCTCTGCATCCCCGTGGAGGCCTCGTGCTTCGACCGCGGTTCCGGTCCCGCGCAGCGACGCAAGCAGAGGCCATCCGGAGCGCTCCTGGACAGACGCTCGCGTCACGACCAGGGCGCCCGCGGCCTCACCTGGGAAGAAGCCCGTCCGAACACCTTCGCCCGCCAATTGGCGATGGGCCGCGAGCCAGTCGAGCGTGTCTGCTTCGAGGTACCCATCCACGCCCAGCACGATGCAGAGGTCCTCGGCGCCCTGGTGGATGCGTTGGTTCGCCACTGACAGCGCGTGGAGCGCGCCCGCGTGCCCCCGCGCCGCGACCTCGAACCGGGGTGGGGCCTTGCTCGGACGAAACACCATGCCAAGCCCTTCAACGACCTTCGCGGCGTCATCCTCGGAGAACCCTGGACGCGTCTCTGGCAGCGCGAGCAGGACCCTGGGCGGCTGCCGCATCTCCCCGAGGGCCGGCAGCTTGAGGGCCACTTCCTCCAGCGCGGCGCCAGCGAGCGCCGTCAGTCGCGCGGGCCCCGACAACACCTCGTCGAGCAGTCCATCGCGAGCGCAGATGAGTGGGTGCCCCATCCCGTCCACCATGAAGGGATGGGTTGCGAGCCTCGACAGGCGCGCGCGCGCTGATGCGGCGCTGCTCTTCGCCGTCAATCCAATGGGCGTTCGTGCCGCGACCGCCACGATTCGTGTGGGGGCGGTCATGACAGGAATGGCTTCTCCTCGATGTCCGTCTGGTCGAGATGGTCCACATCCCTCGGCGGGACACGCAGGGTGCTCTGCCAGACCAGTTCCAATCGCATCCGGACCGTGTCGATGAAGACCGTGGCCAGCTTCGCGCGGTGCTCCCGCGCCTCTCGGCCGAACCAGGTCGTCATGACGAAGTAGAGTTTGGGTAGGTCGAAGCGAAGGACCCCTTCCGGTGTCAGGTTGACGAGTTCCATTCGCTCGCCTCCCCGAAGGTGCTGGTCCGGGCGCTGGTCATGGGGCGCGCTGAGCGCGAAGCGCTCGTCGTAGTCGGTCGGGAGGAGGGGCTTCTGCTTTCGCTCCCAGTTTGTGTCGAAGGTCCCACCCAGCTCCCTGCGCGGAGACCAGCCCGCGGCGATGGGGCCGAACCCCGCGGGCCCCATCTTCTCGAAGTGCCCTTCGGCATATTCGATGGCATGTGCCGGTTGCCCCAACAGCCTCGCGGGCTTCACTGCAATGCCCTTCCCTACGGGGTTGCGTGGGTCCATCCGATGCTCGCGCGCATCCCTCCCTGGTTGGTCATGCCCCCCATATGCCCACTCGTAGACGATAGGCCGCTCGGTGAAGGGCACGGGCTTCGAGGGAACTACACCCGCGAAGCCATTCATGAACACGCGAGTGCCGTGCACCACCAGCGACTTGCGCACCTGGGCGAACCGCAGCGCGACGGGGACGCTCGGGGTGGGCTTGCCCCCAGGCGCATGGGCACTCGCTTCGACCAGCACATCCGTCACGGGCTTGAACGCGAGCAGGTCCGAGTCGTACCGCAGGCTGGAGCTTCCAGGTTCACCTCGGTACTCCGGAGTGAGGATGGGAGGGGGCTGCTCCTCGGCCAGGGACAGCCGTCCATCCGGCGCGACGAGGAACGCTGCCTTCACCGCCACGAGCCAGTGGTGCGCGCCGCTCTTGTCTCGCGTCCAGTTCCGTTCGACTGCATAGGCCGTCTGGTTGCGCAGTGCCCACATGGGCCCTCCAGGGCGAGCTGTTCGCATGACTGTCTTGAAGCGCTGAAGATAGACGCGGGGCGCAAAAGGCTTCCATCCCAGGCGCGGCCTATTCTCTTCTTCTTCGACGTGTCCGCGCGGCGCCACGGGGGCACAATGTCATATGTCAGACGAAGGAGCCGGAAAGCCTTGACGCGGGATGCGCGGTGGCGTCGCTCCATGTGGAGCTTGCCCTTCACAGGAAAGGGAACACGCGGGACAACGGCCCCGTGGCATGAACGGGTCCCCGCGCGGAGACTCGCATGGGATGCGGCCGGTCCGTCGTTTGATGATTCCAATGCGAGCCTTGATGATGGGTTCCTTTGTCTGCTCAAGAGGGTCTGGAATGTTCGCCATCGCCAGTCGTCGGAGCGGTCGTTTCCCGGGCGTCGTCAGTGCTCTCGTGGTCTTGTCTGGTTGTTCCAGCGAATCGCCGCCCGAGAGAGAGGCGCCGCCCGCGCCGCAGGTCCTTGAGGGCCGGGGCTGCGCGGTGACGCCCACCGCCGTGGAGATGGCTGACCTGGAGCGCCGCTTTCAGCAGGAGCGCGTGGTGTCCGCGTCCGTGCGTCCCGTGGGCTCGGTGGATATCCCCGTCTACTTCCACGTCATCAACAAGGGCGGAGGCATCATCAATGGCGACCTCCCCGCGAGGATGATTACCGACCAGCTCGCCGTGCTGAACGCCGCCTACGCGAACACGCCCTTCAAGTTCACGCTGACGAAGACGACGCGCACGATGGACCCCGTCGCCTTCGAGAACTTCGGCCCCGCCGTCAAGGTGGCCCTGCGTGAGGGTGGCAAGAACGCGCTGAACCTCTACACCGCGAACCTGAAGAACAACCTGCTGGGCCACTCGACGTTTCCCGCCGACTACGCCAGCAACCCCAAGCTGGATGGCGTGGTGCTCCTGTACACCACGGTGCCCGGAGGCTCCGCCGCCCCTTTCAACCAGGGCGACACGGCCACGCACGAGGTCGGCCACTGGTTGGGCCTGTACCACACGTTTCAAGGCGGCTGCGTGAGCCCGGGAGACGCCGTCAGCGACACCGCCGCGGAATCCTCTCCCGCCTATGGCTGCCCCACGGGCCGAGACACCTGCGCCCCCCTGGGCGTGGACCCCATCCACAACTTCATGGACTACACCGATGACGCCTGCATGAACGCCTTCACGCCCGGCCAGGCCGCTCGCATGGATGCGATGGCTCAGACCTATCGCTGACGCGGCGTGCCGAGAGGCTTTGGCGAGCCCCTTCAGGGCGGGGGGTTCCCGTGACTCGATTGACGCAGGGGAAAGCCTTCATGAATATTCTCGCTCCCCCGCAATTTCCGAGGAGTCGGGAATGTCCAGTGTCGTGCGTCGCAGCGGTCGCTTCGCCGTGGTCGTCGGTGCCCTGGTTGCCCTGTCCGGCTGTTCCAACAACGCCCCGGAGTCGCAGGGTGACACCCAGCCGCCCGCGGGTGGGGAGCAGCCCACGCAGCAGGTGCTGGAGGCTCGCGGCTGTCGCGTGAATCCGACGCACGAGGAGATGGCGGACATGGAGCGCCGCTACGAGCAGGAGCGCGTGGTGTCCTCGTACGCGCGCCCCAATGGCTCGGTGAACATCCCCGTCTACTTCCATGTCATCAACAAGGGCACGGGCGTGGCGAACGGCGACCTCACCTCGGCGATGATTGCCAACCAGATGAACGTGCTGAGCGCGGCGTACGCGAACACGCCGTTCAAGTTCACGTGGATGGAGACGACCCGCACGACGAACGCCGCCTGGTTCACGGGCATCGGCAACGCGACCACGGAGCGCGCCATCAAGACGGCCCTGCGCAAGGGCGGCAAGAACGCGCTGAACATCTACTCCGCGGCCCCCAGCGGCGGCCTCCTGGGCTGGGCGACGTTCCCCTCCAGCTACGCCAGCAACCCCATCATGGACGGCGTCGTGATCCTGCACTCCAGCGTGCCGGGCGGCAGCTCCGCGCCGTACAACCTGGGCGACACGGGCACGCACGAGGTCGGCCACTGGCTGGGCCTGTACCACACGTTCCAGGGCGGCTGCGCCAACCCGGGTGACTCCGTCAGCGACACGCCGGCCGAGGCCTCCGCCGCCTTCGGCTGCCCCACGGGCCGCAACACCTGCTCCGCCGCCGGTGTGGACCCCATCACCAACTTCATGGACTACACGGACGACTCCTGCATGAACTCGTTCACGGCGGGCCAGGTGGCCCGCATGGACTCGCAGGCGCTGACCTACCGCTGAAGCCAGACGCGCTGACTTCCTGAAGCACTCGACGCCGGGGCGCTCCTCACGCCCCGGCGTCGTCGTTTTTATGTATCCCCTCGCCGGACACCTGGGCTCCAATCGCGCGCCCATGACCGCGCTCGCCTTGCGTGAAGACCGATTCCTGGACGTCCTCCGGCGCCTCATCGCCCTGACGCCCCAGCTGCAGAACAACCCCTCCGCGGGACTGGTGCCCCAGGAGCGGCTCGCCGCCCAGGTGGTGCTGGACACGCTGGCGCCGCACATCGCCAGCGGCTTCATCCACGCGGAGTCCCTGGCCTCGCCGGGTAACGAGTCCCGCCCCAGCCTGGTGCTCACCGTGAAGGGCACGGGAGAGGGCGCGGTGGGCTTCGTCGGCGCGCACTTCGACGTGGTGCCCGCGGACCGGCAGGCGGAGGGCTGGGAGCATGACCCCTTCACGCTGTGGGAGGGCCCGGACGGGCTGCTCTACGGGCGCGGCGTCACCGACTGCCTGGGCCATGTCGCGGTGGCGACGGACCTGCTGGCGCAGCTGGCGGAGACGGGCACGCGCCCGCGCCGCACGCTGAAGGTGGTGCTCATCGCCAACGAGGAGTCCACGGACCTGCCGGGCCTGGGCCTGGGCTACGTCGCCGAGCAGGGCCGGCTGAAGGACCTCTCCGGGCAGCCGGTGTACTGGCTGGACAGCGCCAACTTCGGCCCCACGCTGGGCACCGCGGGCATCAGCCAGTGGGAGCTGAAGGTCACCGGCGTCGGCGGGCACTCGGGCATGCCGCAGAACTGCGTCAACGCGCTGGAGCTGGCCATGGCCACGTCGCTGGAGCTGGCGCGCTGGTTCCATGCGCACTACCCGCCCTCCGAGGACGAGAAGCGCTGGGGCTTCCTGGCCACCTCCAGCCTCAAGGCCACCGTCGTCGAGGCCGCGAACACGAAGGAGACGAAGATTCCCGCGGACGTCACCCTGCGCGGCGACATCCGCCTGACGCCCTTCCATGACCTGGCCGAGGTGCGGCGCGCCACGGAGGAGTTCATGCGGGAGCTGGATGCGCGGCTGGAGCGCGGCGACGTGCCCGCGGGGTTTCCTCGCACGCGCACCGCCGACGGCAAGCGCGGCACGCTGTCCTTCCGCTTCCAGGGCGCCGGCACGGAGGGCATCGCCTGCCGCCTGGACTCGCCCGGGCTCCACGCGCTGAAGGACGCGATGAGGGCGGTGCGTGGCCTGGATGCGCAGCCCTTCTCGCTCACCGGCTCGCTGCCGCTGGTGAGGGACCTGCAACGTCAGGGCTGCGACGTTCAAATCACCGGCTTCGGCGAGATGAAGTACTACCACGCGCCCAACGAGCAGGCCCATCTGGGGGATTTCCGTCAGGGGTTCTCCATCCTGCGCGAGCTGCTCGAGAGGCTGTGAGTCCGGAGAGGTAGAGTGCCCGGCGTGACGCATGACGCGCTCGAGGCCCACGCCGGGCCCGAGCCATGCGAGGAGCGGTGACGCCGTGAGAGACCTGTTGATGATTCCGGGGCCCGTGGAGTTCGAGCAGGAGGTGCTGCAAGCGCTGGGGTCGCCCTCGCTTGGCCACACGGACCCCGCCTTCATCTCCCTCTTCGGCCGCGCGCTCAAGCGCCTGCGCGAGGTGAGCCTCGCCCCCGGCGCGCAGCCCTTCGTCATCTCCGGCTCCGGCACGCTGGCCATGGAGCTGGCCGTGGCCAACCTCGTCGAGCCCGGTGACGCCGCCCTGGTGGTGAACACGGGTTACTTCAGCGACCGGATGGCGAAAATCCTGGAGCGCCATGGCGCCAGGGTGACACACGTGCGCGCCGCGCCCGGGGACGCGCCGTCGGTCGACGAGGTGAAGGGCCACCTGGAGCGCGGCGGCTTCAAGGTGATGACCGTCACGCACGTGGACACCTCCACCGGCGTGCTGGCGCCCGTGGAGGGGCTGTCGCGCCTGGCGCGCGAGTTCGGCGCGCTGTCGGTGGTGGACGGCGTGTGCGCCACCGCGGGCGAGGCGTTCCACCAGGACGCGTGGGGCGCGGACGTGTACCTCACGGCCAGCCAGAAGGCGGTGGGGGTGCCGCCGGGGCTGGCGCTGCTCACCGTGGGGCCTCGGGCGATGGAGGTGTGGCGCCAGCGGCGCACGCCCGTGGCCAGCGTGTACTGCGACTTCGCGGAGTGGCTCCCCATCATGGAGGCGTACGAGGCGGGCAAGCCCGCGTACTTCGCCACGCCGCCCGTCAACCTGGTCCACGCGCTGGACGTGAGCCTGGGGCTGATTCTGGCCGAGGGGCTGGAGGCCCGCTTCGCCCGCCACCAGCGCATGGCGCGGGCCTTCCGCGCCGCGTGGGCCGCACTCGGCCTGCGCATGCTGCCCGTGTCCGAGGCCGTGACGGCGAACACGTTGAGCGCCGTCTACTACCCGGAGGGCGTGGACGCGTCGCTGGTGGGGCGCGTGAAGGCGGAGGGCGTGGTGGTGGCCGGCGGGCTCCACCCGGACCTCAAGGCGCGCTACTTCCGCGTGGGCCACATGAACCGCGTGGGCCCCGCGGACCTGCTGGCCACCGTGGGGGCCGTGGAGCGGGCCTTGCTCGCCTCCGGCCACCGCTTCCAGCCCGGTGCGGGGCTCTCCGCCGCTGAGTCTTCCCTCACCTCCCGTTAGGACCCCGCACCGAGGGTACCCTCTCCTCCCGAGGCGGGCTCCTCGGGAGAAAAGTGTCCGGAATCCAAGGGTTTCGGATGCTGAACGATGCCCTGCCCTCCGTTCGGGGTCGGCTCGAACCCTTCGACAAGGGTGGAAAAATATGAGAGGGTTGCCAACTAGGAAGCGGGGGGAGTCCAGCCATCTCTGTAAAACGCGATGAAGGCTGGATGTGTCCCCTGGGCCGATGCGGCGCGAGTCCCCTCGGGGAGACGACCATGTACGTGAGCACGGAAGTCAGCGGCGGTGGCGCGGCGTGGGAGCTGGAGCAGCGGCGGCTGGCGGCGACGGACGACGACCAGGCGCGGGGCATGTTCTTCCAGGGCGCGCTGCACGTCATCGCGTGCCTGGGCGGCGAGGGTGCCGTGGCGCGGTGCAAGGGGGTGGCGGGGGTGTGGGAAATCAATCC
Organism: Myxococcus stipitatus; assembly: GCF_038561935.1. Next base: position 331,227 of record NZ_CP102770.1, read on the forward strand.
CTTCCACCTGTACCCGGTGTCTCGCTACCTGCGGATGGTGTCCACGGCGGCGCGGCTGCTGGGCCCGGGCTCGCGGGGCTTCGACGAGGTGCTCCTGCGCATGGGCGCGCAGGCGTCGGTGGACTTCCTGTCCTCGCTGTTCGGCCGCGAGCTGCTGGCGGAGACCATGGGCAGTCCCCGGACGCTGGTGGAGGCGATGGGGGACGCGTACCGGATGGCGGTGAGCTACGGAGAGCGCTACCCGCAGTGGACGGGGGAGCGCAGCGTGCGCTTCGTCATGCGGCGCGACTTCATGCCGGCCGTCTACCACGTGGGCGTGCTGCGAGGCGCGCTGGAGTCGGTGGGCGCGCGGGACGTGCGGGTGCGGGGCCGGCAGGTGGCGTTATTGGAGAGCGAGTACGAGATGTCCTGGCGGTAGCGGACGCGGCGGGAGGGAGGGCCCGCCGCGGCTGTCGAGGGCCCGTCAGCCCTGGGTGTTCACGGCGAGGTCGGGCACGTCCTGCAGCCCGTTGCCGCCGCCCAGGCTCATGGTGGAGGAGACGAAGGGCGCGGGCACGGCCTGCTGGGCGTCGAAGCCGGGCGTCGTGTCCACCAGCGAGTCGATGAGGGCCTTGAGCACCACGAAGTGCTGCGCCTGGACGCCTTCGATGGAGGCGAGGCCGAAGCGGGTGCTCCGCGTGTTGAGTCCCTGGACGACGCGGTTGTAGCCGAAGGCGGCGCGGCGCTCCTCGTTGGCGGCCAGCTTGAGGGCGTTGCCGACGGAGGGCTTGAACTGGGGCGGAGGGATGAAGGGCGCCTCGTCCGGTCGCAGGGGCGTGGCGCCCAGGTTCTTCAACAGTTGCGAGAGCAGGACCGCGTGGGCTTCATGGTCCTCCAGGAACGCCTGGGCGACGGCGAGCGCGAGCCCCGCCAGGTCGCGCTGCGTCTGCGGCAGCGAGGTGTCTTCGTGCGCGGCGGTGAGCAGGGGGATGCCCTGGTGGTAGCCGTCGATGAGCGAGTACTCGAGCGCCAGCAGCGTGGTGAGGGCGCTGGCCTCGCGGGCCCGGTCGATGGCGCTGCCGTGCGGAAGGGCCGACTCCTCGCGGTTCTCGCAGCCGGAGAGCGCGGCCGTGGTGGCCACGGCGGCGAGCCCCTGGAGGAACTGGCGGCGCTCCAGCCGCTCGTCGGACGAGAGAGGGGTGGTCATGGGCGCGGTCTCCATCACTTCGTCACGTCGTAGAAAGGCAGGAGGGTTTCGTCGTCGAGCCCGGGCGAGCCGTCGACGGTGAGGGCGAAGCTGGTGGGCACGAACGCGGCGGCCATGGACGTGAGCGCGTCCGCGGGCTGGTTCGCGGTGGACGCGGCGGGTGTGACGAAGCCTCGGGCGGCCAGCTGGAGGACGACGAAGTGCTGCGCCTCCACCGCGCCGATGGACGCGGCGAGGTCCGCGTTGTCCGCCGCGTCGAGGTTCTTCTGCGTGTCGGTGTAGGCGATGGCGGCGGCCTTCTCCGCGTTGGTGGCCAGGTCGAGGACGTTCTGGATGCTGGGGACGAAGTCCGCGGGGACCTGGGCCTCGCCGTCACCCACGTCGTCGGCGCCGCCCTGCCGGGTGATGAACCGCGCCAGCTTCGCGGCGTGCTCCGCGTGGTGCGCCATGAAGTGGCGGGCCAGGGCCGTGATGATGCCCCGGAAGCGCAGCAGCGGGTCGGTGCTGGCGGCGGCGTCGAGCACGGCGAGGCCCGCCTGGTACGTCTTGATGGCGTTGCGTTCGGCGATGAGCAGCGACTTGAGCGCGTCCACGTCCGTCGGTGCGAATCGCGCGTCCGCGGGTGCGCCGCGTGTGAGCAGGCCCGCCGTCAGCCCCAGGCCCGCGGCGGTCCGCAGCGCGGCCCGGCGGGAGAGTGCTTCGGTCATGAATCCATCCCAAACAGGTGGTCGAGAAGAGCGCGCCGGGTGCCCCCTGAAACCCGGCTGCGGCGGACTACGACGAACGGCTCCGCGCGGATTTTCGCGCGCGCGGGGGATTTTCCCGGACGACACGTGCGCGACACCTGGCCGCGCGCCACCCGTGCTCCAGGGTGGGGCGGCGTTCGTCCGCGGGCCGTGTCAACGGATTGGAGTCGGTGACAGCAAATGGAAGCGGCGGCCGAGCGCCCCGGCGAGGCAAGTGGCCAGTGCTCAACATCGCGGCACCGAGGGGAGGGGAGCTGTCTTCGCGGTGGGGAGCTCGCGGTAGGCTGAGCGGGCTGAGTGGGCGCGAGAGCGAGGTGCGTGCGTGACTGGGCCGCTGCTGGTGGTGGATGACGACGCGGACCTGCGCGAGGCCCTGGAAGAAGTGCTGCGCGACGCGGGCTACGAGGTGGTGGGCGCCAGCAATGGCAAGCACGCGCTCGACGTGCTGGGGGCTTCGCGCGAGCTGCCCGGGCTGGTGCTCCTGGACATGATGATGCCGGTGATGGACGGCGCGGGCTTCGCGCGCGCCATGCGCCAGGTGCCCGCGTGGCGAGACATCCCGCTGCTCGTCTTCTCCGCGTCCGCCAACGCGCGACAGGTGGCGGAGGAGATTGGCGCGTGTGGACATCTGCGCAAACCCGTGGACGTGGACACGCTGCTGGAGGCCATCCGTAAACACCAGGCGGCGTGAGCACGCACTCGCACTGCCGGGTCTCCAACATGCACGCGGTGGACGGGCAGGCGGGCGCAATGGATGTTTGACGCCCCGCGATGCGGACTGGTAAGTGCCCACTTAACACGCACGTCTTCGACGGAGGTAGGATGCACGCCAACGCGCTCACGCTGCTGCTGGTGCAGCTCATCGTCATCATCGGCGTGTCTCGGCTGATAGGGCGTGGGACGCGCTGGCTGGGGCAGCCGTTGGTCATCGCGGAGGTGGTGGCGGGCATCGTGCTCGGCCCGTCTCTGCTGGGATGGCTGGCGCCGGACCTGATGAACACGCTGTTCCCCCCCAGCTCGATGCCCGCGCTGACGATGCTCAGCCAGGTGGGGCTGGTGCTGTTCATGTTCCTCATCGGGTTGGAGCTGGACCCGCGGCTGTTGAAGGGGCGGGGCCATGCGTCGGTGGCCATCAGCCACACGAGCATCGTGGTGCCCTTCGCGCTGGGCGCGGCGGCGGCGGCGCTCTGGCTCTACAAGGACCTGTCGGACCCGAGCGTGCCCTTCTCCTCGTTCGTGCTCTTCATGGGCGTGTCGATGAGCATCACAGCGTTCCCGGTGCTCGCGCGCATCCTCACGGAGCGGGGGCTGTTGCAGTCGCGCGTGGGCGCCATCGCGATTACGTGCGCGGCGGTGGATGACGTCACGGCGTGGTGTCTGCTCGCCTTCGTGGTGTCCATCGTCCGGGCCTCGGACCTGATGCACGCGGGGCTCACCACGCTGCTGGCCATGGGCTACATCGCCTTCATGCTGCTGGCGGTGCGGCCGTTCCTCGCGCGGCTGGGCGCGCGCGTGGCGAGCCGGGAGGGCCTGACGCAGAACGTGGTGGCCGGCACGCTGCTGCTCCTGCTCGCGTCCGCGTGGGCGACGGAGCTCATCGGCATCCACGCCCTCTTCGGGGCCTTCCTCTTCGGCGCCGTCATCCCCAAGGAGGGCGGGCTGGCGGAGGCGCTGGCGGAGAAGCTGGAGGACGTGGCGGTGGTGCTGCTGTTGCCCGTCTTCTTCGCCTTCAGCGGCCTGCGCACGCAGATTGGCCTGCTCAACACGCCCGAGGCGTGGCTGACGTGCGGAGTCATCATCCTGCTGGCCTGCGTGGGCAAGTTCGGCGGCAGCGCGGTGGCGGCGCGGATGACGGGCATGCGCTGGCGCGAGGCGGGCGCCGTCGGCGTCCTGATGAACACGCGCGGGTTGATGGAGCTCATCGTCCTCAACCTGGGCCTGGACCTGGGCGTCATCTCGCCCACGCTCTTCACGATGATGGTGTTGATGGCGCTGGTGACCACGTTCATGACCACGCCGCTCTTGCGGTGGTTCTATCCCACCGAGGAGCTGGCGCTGGACCGGGTGACGTTCGAGTCCCCGCCCGCGCAGGGCACGGTGGCGCCCTACTCGATGCTGATGTGCATCTCCCACCAGCAGGCGGGGCCGGGCATGGCCAGCCTGGCCAAGGCGCTGTCCGCGGGAGGCGAGGCCTCGCAGTTCCACGCCCTGCACCTGGTGCATCCGGAGCGCGTCTCGCTGCGCGGCACGGAGACGGACGCCCTCGCCCCGGAGGTGGAGCCGGAGGGGGACGGAGTGCTCGCGCCGCTGCTGGGCCGGGCCGGGAAGCTGGGGTTGTCGGTGCGGCCCCTGTCCTTCGTGTCGACGGAGCCCGCGCAGGACATCTGCCGCACGGCGCAGGCGAAGCGCGCGGACCTGGTGCTGCTGGGCTGGCACAAGCCCTTGTTCAGCCAGACGGTGCTCGGCGGCACGGTGCACGAGGTGATGACCGCCGCGTCCGGCACCGTGGCGGTGCTGGTGGACCGGGGCTTCACGGACGTGAAGCGCGTGCTGGTGCCCTTCATCGGCAGCCGGCATGACCGGGCGGCGCTGAAGCTGGCGCACCGGCTCATGAAGCACGCGGGCGCGGAGGTCACCGTGCTGCACGTGACGTCGCGCGAGGGCAACAACGCGCGGGCGCAGGTGGAGGAGCTGTTCCCCTCGACGGAAGGGCCGGGCGTGCGGCTGAAGGTCGTGCGCAGCGAGACGCCCGAGGACGCCGCGCTCGAGGAGGTCCGTCAGGGCGACTACGACCTGGTGGTGGTGGGCATGGGCGCGCAGTGGGGCCTGGAGGACCGGCTGTTCGGCCTCCACCGCGAGCGCATCGTCCGCGACGCGCCGGGCTCGCTGCTGGTGGTGCATGAGCCCGAGCCGGTCGTGGAGGCCGCGACCGAGCCCGTGCCCGAGTCCGAGCCGGTGGCTCCGGCGGTGGCGACGAGGAGCTGAGGGCCATGCACCTGGGGGCCACACTGCGGCTGTTGCGCGTGGATGCGGGGCTGTCCCTAAGGGACCTGGCCCGCCGCATCGGCGTGTCGAGCGCGTACCTGAGCCGGGTGGAGAACGGCGTGGACGCGCCGCCCACGGTGGAGCGGCTGACGGCCATCGCCCGCGAGCTGGACGTGCCGCCCGCGCTGCTGATGGACGTGGCGAACCGGGTGAGCCCCTATGTCGCCGAGTACCTGGAGGACGTGCCGGGCTCCGGCACCCTCTTCCTGGAGCTGGCGCGCCGCCGGCTGACGGGCGCGCAGCTGGCCCGCGTGCGCGACTTCCTGGACGCGGAGTTCCCGGTGCGGGGCGGCGCCCACGGGGACGCGCCGGTGCCGGCGCTCGCGCCGCTGCTGGCGCCGGAGCGGGTGATGCTCCAGGTCTCCTGTGGCGGCTGGGAGGACGTGGTGGATGTCGTGGCGGGCCGGCTGGCGGCGGCCCTGCCGGGCGTGGACGCCGCGCGGCTGGTGGAGGGCTTGAGCCAGCTCGACGGCCTCTCCTCGTGCTCCGTGGGCGGCGGGGTGGCGGTGCCCCACGTCTTCCTGCCCGGCGTGCCGTCGGTGGTGGCGCTGGTGACGCTGGCGAAGGGCCTGCGGGTGGACACGCCCGACGGCCGTCCCTTGCGCCTGGTGGTGGCGGCGGTGGACGGCGAGCGAGGCCGCGCGAGGCTCATCCGCATGGCCCACGTGGCGCGGCTGGCGGCGCGAGGGCTGGCGGAGCGCCTGGACGAGGCCCGGCAGCCCGCGCAGGTGCTGGCGGCGCTGGAGGAGCTGGAAGCGCTGCGCTGAAGAGGGGCTGCGCTCAGTTCGCGCGCTGGAGCCAGCCCACCCAGTCACCCAGCTCGCGGTAGCCCAGCTTGCGGTACACGCTCCGGCCCTGCTCGGTGGCCTGGAGCACGGAGGCCTGGAGCCCACGCTCCCGGGCGCCGGAGAGCAGCCCGCGCATCACCTCCGAGGCCAGCCCCCGGCCCCGGGCCTCCGGCGCGGTGACGACCATGTACACGCCCGCGGTGTCGCCCACGTCCAGCGCGAAGCCACACGCCAGGGGCACGCCCGCCTCGCGCGCCACCAGCGTGTGCACGGGCAGGAGGGGCGGCCGCTGCCAGACGGTGAGGATGTCCTCCCACTTCCCCCAGACGCGGGTGTTGAGCGCCACCATCTCGTCCTGGAGGGGCGTGTGCACCAGGGGGAAGGTGGGCGGGTCCTCGGGGAGGTCCGCCAGGGCCAGGCCCATGGCCGGGATGCGGCTCTCCGGGCGGTAGCCGGCGGCGCCCAGGATGCGGCCTCCCTCGGTGTCCCCGGGCAGGACGTTCACGCTCCAGGCGGGGATGCCCTGGCTCCGGAAGTACGCCTCCAGCGCGGGCAGGCCCCGGTCCAGCGCCTGGGGCGAGGCGAAGTAGGCCTGCTGGAAGTGGGACTCGGTGGGGTGCTCGGGGAGACAGAAGGCGTCCAGACCGGGGGCGCTCCAGTGGCGCAGCAGGCCGCGCTCCCGCTGGAGGTGCTTGAAGGCGATGACGTTGGCGCGCAGCCGGTCGTTCAGTTCGGCATCGGTCATGGGGTGCCCACAGCGTAGGCGGGCCCCGCTGGGAGGCGAACAACGGCGTGCTCAAAAGCGCGCGTCCGTCCTCCAGGAGGGTTAGGGTGCGCCCTCACGCATGAGCAGCCCGCGCTTCTTCGCCTTCGACCCCCGCGCCACCCGCATCGCCCTCTTCCTGGGGGCGTGTGTCCTGGCGGTGCTGACCGCCTGGGCCCTGGCCAATGCCCGCGACGGGGGCGGCGTCCAGGACATGGCCCGCGCGGGGGTCTCCGCGGGCCTGATGTTCGCCTTCCTCGTCGCCCTGCACCGGCTGCGTCCCCGCTCCGGCTGGGGCGTCACCCTGGACGCCCGGGGCGTGCGCGTGGCCCGCCCCTTCAGCTCCCGCGAGCTGGACTTGCACTGGGGCCAGATTGATTCGGTGCGCCGGCTTGGCAGGAAGGGTGACGTGCTGGGTTTGTTCCTGAAGGAAGAGGGTCGAGTGCTCGTCACCCGGCATCTCTTTGCCCGCAAGGCTGTTTTCGATGAGCTGCTCGCGGCGCTGGAGGACCGCCTCCCGCCACCGCGACTCGACGCTTGACCTCCCGGTTTCCGGGCGCCGCCGTCCAAGGGGCCGGCCAAGCGATTTTCACGAATATTTACGCAGCTTTGCGAGGGCTCGTTACTCTTGTTCAGTGTGCCTCGAGATGGTAGGCACAGCCCTGTTGCAGAGCTCCTTTTCCCAAGGACAGCTTCACATGGAAAAGACGCCCGCTACCGGTGCCGCGGTCGCCCCGCCGCCCGGTGACTATGGGACCGACAGCATCACCAAGCTCGAAGGCCTGGAGGCGGTCCGCAAGCGCCCCGGCATGTACATCGGCGACACGATGACCTACGGGCTCCACAAGCTCGTGTACGAGGTCGTCGACAACGCCGTGGACGAGGCGCTCGCGGGCCACTGCACCGACATCAACGTCGTCATCCACGTGGACGGCTCGCTGAGCGTCCAGGACAACGGGCGCGGCATCCCCGTGGGGCCGCACCCCGACCCCAAGTTCAAGGGCAAGGACACGCTGGAAGTGGTCCTCACGGAGCTTCACGCGGGCAGCAAGTTCGGCAACGGGGCCTACAAGGTCTCCGGCGGCCTGCACGGCGTGGGCGTCACGTGCGTGAACTTCCTCTCGGAGTGGTTCAAGGTCCGCGTCCAGCGCTCGGGAAAGGTGTACGAGCAGTCCTACGCGCAGGGCGTCTCCCAGGGGGCGCCGCAGGTGGTGGGCACCACCGACAAGCGCGGCACGCTCATCGCCTTCAAGCCGGACCCGACGGTGATGGAGCTGGTGGACTTCAACTTCGAGACGCTCAGCCAGCGTCTGCGCGAGCTGGCGTTCCTCAACGCCGGCCTGCACATCACCATCAGCGACGAGCGCACGAACAAGGAGCACGACTTCAAGTTCGACGGCGGCATCTCCTCGTTCGTGGAGTACCTGAACAAGTCGAAGACGGTGCTGCACGACAAGCCCATCGCCTTCACGGTGGAGAAGGACGGCGTGTCGCTGGAGCTGGCCATGCAGTGGAACGATGGCTACGACGAGCGCATCTACACGTTCGCCAACAACATCAACACCCACGAGGGTGGCAGCCACCTGTCCGGCTTCAAGTCGGCGCTCACGCGCACGCTCAACAGCTACGCGGAGAAGAGCGGCATCTGGAAGGACCTGAAGGAGACGCCCACGGGTGAGGACGCCCGGGAAGGCCTGTCCGCGGTCATCTCCGTGAAGCTGCCCAACCCCCAGTTCGAGGGGCAGACGAAGACGAAGCTGGGCAACAGCGAGGTGAAGGGCCTGGTCGAGCAGATGGTGAACGACCAGCTGGCCACCTTCCTGGAAGAGACGCCGATGGTGGGCAAGAAGGTCATCGCGAAGATTGGCGATGCCTGCCGGGCCCGCATCGCGGCGCGCAAGGCGCGTGAGACGGTGCGCCGCAAGGGCGTGCTGGACGGTGGCGGCCTCCCCGGGAAGCTGGCGGACTGCCAGAGCCGCGACCCGCACGAGAGCGAGCTCTACATCGTCGAGGGTGACTCCGCAGGTGGCTCCGCGAAGCAGGGCCGGGACCGGCGCAACCAGGCCATCCTCCCCTTGCGCGGAAAGATTTTGAACGTCGAGAAGGCGCGCTTCGAGAAGATGCTCACCAGTGCCGAAATCGTCACGCTCATCACCGCGCTGGGCACGGGCATCGGCGCGGAGGACTACAACCCGGAGAAGGCGCGCTACCACCGCATCATCCTGATGACGGACGCCGACGTGGACGGCAGCCACATCCGCACGCTGCTGCTCACGTTCTTCTTCCGCCAGATGCCGGAGCTCTTGCAGAAGGGCTACCTCTACATCGCGCAGCCGCCGCTCTACAAAGTCACGCGCAACAAGAAGGACAAGTACGTCAAGGACCAGCGCGCGCTGGACGAGTACCTGCTGGGCATCGCCACCGAGCACGGCCGCGTGCTGACGCCCTCGGGCGAGGTGGGCGGCGCCGACCTGAAGATGCTCCTCGAGAAGGTGATTACGTACGAGGAGCGGCTGGAGAAGCAGGCCAAGCGCCGCGACGCGCGGGTGGTGGACGCGGTGGTGCAGGGCGCTCGGCTGACGGCGGAGATGCTGGGCGACGAGGTGGCGCTGGCGACGGCGGTGAAGGGCGCGCTCGCGGAGTTCGAGCGGCGCATGCCGGACGTGCTGGGCCGCGTGTCTCACGAGGTGGTGAGCGACTCCGAGCACCAGACGAAGAAGCTGGTGTTCCAGACGGATGTGAACGGCGCCATGCGGCAGACGGTGTTCGACCACGCCTTCCTGTCGTCGCCGGAGTACGTGGAGCTGACGTCGCTGCGCGATGCCTTCAAGGCGCTGGGTGACGCGCCGTACAAGGTGAAGGTGGATGGCGGGTACGTGACGGCGTACTCCGCGCAGGAAGTCCACGCGGCGCTCCGCAAGGACGCGCAGAAGGGCCTGGGCCTGCAGCGCTACAAGGGTCTGGGCGAGATGAACCCGGAGCAGCTCTGGGACACGACGATGAATCCGCTCACGCGCACGCTGCTCCAGGTGCGGGTGGAGGACGCGGTGGAGAGCGACGAAATCTTCTCGCTGCTGATGGGCGAGGCGGTGGAGCCGCGCCGCGAGTTCATCGAGCGCAACGCGCTGGACGTGCAGAACCTGGACATCTGAGCGGAGCGTTCGCCGGGCCATGGCGCCTGGCGGGCCTTCTCGACGGGGCGCGGTGCCATCAGGGCGCCGCGCCTCGTTTCGTTTCAGGGGCCTGGATTGACTGCGCGGTGGATTCGAGGGACGCAGGGGCGCATGTACATCCCCCGCCACTTCGAGGAGCGCGACGCGCAGCGGCTCCTGTCGCTGATGAGCCGCCACTCCTTCGCCGTGCTGGTGACGGTGGGCGAGGACGGCGCGCCCTTCGCCACGCACCTGCCCTTCCTCGTGGAGCGCGACGCGGCGGGCGACGTCCGGCTGAGGGCGCACATGGCGCTGCCCAACCCCCAGTGGCGCGCGTTCCCCGCGGAGCGGGACGCGATGGTCATCTTCCAGGGGCCGCATGCCTATGTGTCGCCCCGGTGGTACGCGACGTCGCCGCAGGTGCCCACGTGGAACTACGCCACGGTGCACGCCTACGGACGCCCCCAGGTCATCACCTCGCGGGACGAGACGCTGCACATCCTCCGCGCGTCCGCCGCCAGCTACGAGCCCGACAGCGAAGTCGCCTGGCGCCCGGAGCAGGCCGACGCCTACGTGGAGCGGTTGATGGGAGGCATCGTCGCCTTCGAGCTGCGGGTGACGCGGCTGGAGGGCAAGTTCAAGCTGAGCCAGAACAAGAGCTTGGCGGACCGGGAGGGCGTCATCGCGGCACTGGAGCGAAGTGGCCAGCCGGGCGACGCGGAGCTGGCGGCGCTGATGCGCGCGTGCGCGCCGTGAGCCCGCGCGGAAAAGACTCGTGGGCCCGGTGCCCATCCTCGGCCCCGCGCCCACGTGCCTTTCCCGTCTTGTCGAGCCGGCCGAGGAGCTTCGCGGCCCCATGAGCCCTTACGGCGGGAACCCGTCATCGCCTCGCCCACTCGCCTGCCCACCCTGAGAGGGTCGACCCTGTGAGGGGTGCGACAACGGAAGGTTAGGCACCCGGGGGCCCACGTGGGGCGGGCCTCCGGGCGAGAGGTGCTGGTGGAGGCTCGTGGAGCAAGCGGGCCGGAGGGCTCGTCCGGTTGCCTGTCCATGGGCGGCACCTAGCGGCGCGAGCCTCGGAGGGCGGCGGCGCGCTCTTTTCGGGACAGCGACGTGGTGTCCACGATGTCCATCTCGAGCGCGCCCTGGTTGTCGCCCTTCGTCGCGTCCGGGAAGAAGCAGCGCAGGTCCTCGGCGCCGGTGATCTGGTAGCGCTTGCCCGTCTCGAGGATGCGGTGCGTGGCGCGGACCGACGCGGGAGAGGTGCCTCGCTCCACGCACAGCACCTGGTGCACGCGGCCATGGGCTCCCGTGCGCAGCTCCGCGATGTCGTCCCGCACGGTGAACAGGTACGTGGCGCGCGGGTTGAGGCCGCGCAGCAGCACCTGCTGCTCGGGCCGGAGCTGCACGGCGTGCTGCTGCGCATCGAACATGAGCGAGCGCGGCGGCACGTAGGCGGACTGACGGATGACGACGTGGATGGAGCCGCTGTTGTCCTCGGGCCCCGTCTCATCCACCGCGAAGACGTACAGCTTGCGCGCGTTCTTGATGGTGCGCGCCGACGCGCTCAAGAGGCCGAAGCTGCTGTCGGCGGGGCCATCCCCCTCGATGAAGTAGGCCAGCGTGCCGGAGGTGGTGCCCTTGCCCTCGCCGAGCGACGCGGTGCCCTGCGTCCACACGGAGTACGCGACGTTGGGGTTCAGGTCGATGGAGGCGGTGATGTACTCGGGGATGAGCGCCGCGTTGTACATGGGGCGCACCACCAGGAGCCGCGTCGGGTAGTCCACCTCGAGGAACTCGCGCTCCGCGTCGCTCATCTGCTTGGCGCGCTCCACCAGGGGGACGGGGTCCTCGCTCGGCTCGGCGTCCGCGCTGGCCGCGTCCTCGCTGGCGGGGGCACCCGCGTCCTCGGCTGGAGCCGGCTGGACGGCCTTGGCTTCGACGACCGTGGCTTCCGTCGCCGTGCCGGTGGCGACCGCGGCCACGACGGCTGGCGGCGTCACGGGTGGAGGCGTGGCGGGCGGAGGAGGGGCGGGCGGAGGTGTGGCGGGCTCGGCGGCTGGCACGGGCTGGAGCTCCGCCTTCAAGGGCTCCAGCATCATGGAGACGGGCGTGAAGCGCCGCGTCCACGCGAGGTGTCCAGGCAGCGTGAGCACCAGGGTGTTGGCCTCGCCGACGAGGATTCCCTCCACCATGAGGGGCGTCTTGCCGGCGACGTCGCGGCCGTTGAGCTTCACCTTGGCGCCCTCGGGCGTGGAGGTGACCCACAGCGTGGCGGCGTTGGCGGCGCCGGTGTCGGGCGTGTCCGACTTGAAGACGAAGGAGGAGAGGAGCGCGAGGAACAGCGCGACGGCGGCCGCGCCGAAGACGTAGAGGCTCATCGTCTTCACGGCCTTCTGCTGCCGGGCCCGCTGCTCCGCTGCTTCCTTCGCGAGCGTCTCTCGCGCTTCATCCGCCGTCGTGCGGTGGCCCGTGCCCGTGGGCGTGCGTCCCAGGGCCGAGGACACGGGCTGCGTCGTCGCGGACTGCGCGGTGACGACGGGGTTCTCCACGGGCGTGTCCCGAGGCGCGGCCAGCGTGGCCATGGCCGAGGGGACTTCGGTGGGAATCAGCGCCTGGCTCAGGTCGCTCGAGTCGGTGTCGGGCTCTTCCGGCAGCTCCGGTACGGGAGGCTCGAGGCGCTCGCTGGTGGGCAGCTTGCGGCCCACGCTGGAGACCTCCGTGCGAGGCAGGCCCGTGTTCGTCACGCGGCGCAGGTTCCCCGAGCTCGTCACCTTGCGGAGGGAGGGATTGCTCACCGAGGACCGGCGCGCTGCGTCGGTGGGGGGCTTCGCGCCGCCGTCGCTCCCGGGCTTGGAGCGCAGGCCGGGGTTGGAGGGGCGCAGGGGGCGCGCGCGGGACTGCGAGGACTCGCCCGCGCTCGCCTGCCAGAAGGCCACCTGCTCCAGGAAGGCGGGGGTGACCTCCGCCTTGCGGCCCTCCGCCGTGAGCTCCTCGGCGAAGAGGTAGGCCATGAGCTGCGACAGCTCGGACGGCGTGAAGCGGGGGTTGTCGCGGTAGAGCAGCTCCACCAGCGACGCGCTCAGCTCCTTGGCGGTCTGGAAGCGCTCGTCGCGGTCCACGGCCATCGCGTGGGCGATGACGTTCTCCAGGTCCTGCGTCATCGACGGGTTGAGCGCCGTGGGCGGCAGGCAGTCGCCCTGGAGGATGCGGGGCAGGACGGTGACGAACTCGCCCTCGTAGGGGCGCTTGCCGCAGACCATCTCGTAGAGGACGACGCCCGCGGCGTACACGTCCGTGCGGGCATCCAGGTCCTGGCGTCCCTGCGCCTGCTCCGGGGCGAAGTAGGGGTACTTGCCCTTGAGGGTGCCCGGCGACGTCTTGGCCTCCACGGCGCTGGTGGCCTTGGCGATGCCGAAGTCGATGACCTTGACCTCTCCCTCGTAGGAGATGAGGACGTTGTCCGGCGAGACGTCGCGGTGGACCAGGCCCATCTCCAGGCCGTCCTCGCCCACGTGGCGATGCGCGTAGTCCAGGCCGTCGCACAGCTTGCTGGCCACGTGCAGCGCCAGGCTCTCCGGGAAGAAGCCCATGCCCATGCGCTGCGCGCGGCGGAGGACCTTGGAGAGCGGCTGGCCCTGCACCAGCTCCATGGCGATGAAGTACTGCCCGTCCACCTCTCCAAAGTCGAAAATCTGGGCGATGTTGCTGTGGCTCATGCTCGCCACCAGCCGCGCCTCGCCGATGAACATCTCGACGAAGTCCTCATCGTCCACGAAGTGGGGGAGGATCTGCTTGATGACGCAGGGCTTCGTGACGCCCGCTGCTCCCGTCATCCGCGCGCGGTAGGTCACCGCCATTCCGCCGGCGGCGATTTTCGAGAGAAGAACGTATTTGCCGAATGTCTGGGGAGTGGGTTCCGCCACGATCAAAAGGCCAGCGCTGGATGTTGGGAAAAAGCGAGCATACTCCTCTTCCATTGAAAGTCCCGGAGACGGCTCGCGTCTCATGCGAAGTTTCTGGTGAGTTCGAATTCGAACCCCTCCCGCGGGGGCCGTTCTCGCTCTGAGGCGCCGCGAATCTCAGAATGATTCGTCAATGGGCATGGATTATCCGGGGTCCGGGGGATTGGCCCTGGGGGCTGCTTGTGATTCCAGGGGGTTGTCAGAGGCCGGAGAGGTGCTGCCGGGTTCCTTCACATTTCTTCACGGTCGGCCGCGGTGCATGTGGAGAAAGGGCGGTTATCTAGGCGGACGCGGCCACGGGCCGCGGGGTGAGGGCGGTCGCGCTTTCCCCAGAGAAAGAGGGAGACCGATGGAGTCCGAGCAGTCCAGGCGCTCGTGGCCCTTCGCCGGGGTGGTGCTGTGGATGTGCCTCGCGCTGCCCGCCCCCGCCCTGGCTCAGGACGAGGGGGCGCGGTTGTCCGCCCTGGAGCTGCTGATCCGCAGCCCCCAGCTGGGCGGGAGCGACATCCCGCGTGACCTGCCAGGTCCTGGCGGGGCGGAGGGCTCGGCGCTGCTGCCCGCGACCGCTGCGTCGGGCTCGACGGGGCTCGAGGTGCCGGGCACGCCGGCGACGTTCCGGGCGTTGAGCGCGTCCGAGCCGATGCGGTCCGGTGCCTCCGACGGTGCTCCGCTCACCCTCCTGGCGGAGTCCTCGCCGTCGGGTACGTCACGCTCCTTCCAGGTGTTGCCGGCGGTGGTCGCCGTCGTGCCGGGCCTGCTCTTCCACGGGCTCGCGCCCGCGATTGCCGGAGATGGACAGACGGCGAGGCGCTTGTTCGCGATGGAGGGCGCGGGCCTGGGACTCATCGCGCTCGGCGGTGTGCCCATCGCGCTCACGGGGGCCTCGCGGCGCACGATTGCTCCGCTGTACGCGGTGACGCTGGCGGGCTTCAGCGTGTTTGGCATCTCGGCGCTCGCCAACCTGTACTCGGTGGTCTCTCCCGCGTTCGACCCGGGAGTCCCCGCGCCGTCACTGCCTCCGCTCGAGCTGGAGATGGGCTACCAGTACGTGAGCGACACCTCGTTCGACTACGACCACTTCGTCTCGCTGGGCGCGGTGGCGCGGCTGGACTCGCTGAAGCTGGAGGCTGGCGCGCGGCTGGCTCCGGAAGATGGCAACGCGCAGGTGCGGTTCGGCGGGGCCTATCGTCTGCTCGGCGCCCCGGAGCAGCGGCGAGGCGACACGGATGGCTCGTCGCTGGACGCGGAGCTCTTCGGCCTCTACCACCGCTACCCGACGGAGGGCTTCATCGTCATCGGCGGAGACCTGGGCCTGCGAGGCCGCTTCGCCATGTCCCGGGTGAGCCCGTCACTGGCCGGCTCCTTCGCGGAGGCGAGCATCGGCATGTCCCTGCAGGGCTACAGCTATCCAGGCCCGGTGAGCGACGGGAACCTGCATGAGCAGCTCCTCTACAGCTTCGGCTACGGCGTGTGGCTGGGACGTGGCGGACCGTTCAAGGGCGAGGCGATGCTCTTCTACGACCACCGCAAGGACGGCTTCGCGGGCGGGCTGCGCACATTCGGTGGAGGGGTCGTGGGCCACTTCGGTCTCCGAGGCCGCGCGCTCCTGACGGAGACGTGGGGCGTGGCCGCGGAGGTGGCGGCGGGTGGGGCGTTCGTCGGGCGGCTGTCGCTCATCTACACGCTGGGAGGTGAGTCGTGATTCGCGTGGGCATCCCAGGTGTGTTGTTGGCGGTGGTGCTGACCGGATGCTTCCGGCCCGCGGAGAACCGCGCGGTGCGCGACTCGAAGGTGGGTCAGGCCGAGGGCGGTGGCCTGTCGCTCCAGGTCGAGGACGGCCTCGCGGCGGTGCGGCACCTGGGCGCGGGGGAGGTGACGCTCTGGGGCAACGCGCCGGTCTTCACCGCGAGGACCACGCTGAGCGCCTCCGCCCCGGGGCAGTGGCTCATCACCGTGCGCAACGCGATGCCGGACGCGGAGCTGTCGGTGCGGTCGGACTCCGGCGAGGTGCTGCCCGTGGAGTCCGTGGCGCAGGCGCTGCCCACGGTGAAGGCGTGGCGGGTGGAGCTGCGCGCGGGAGGCTCGGCGACGTTGCACGTGGCGCCTCCGGGCTGGGACTCCACCGCGCCGTTCCGCTTCGCCGCGCTCGCGGACGTGCAGGAAGCGCTGCCCCGCGTGGGAGACATCTACGCGCGGCTGGCGAAGGACGACTCGCTGCGCTTCATCCTCTTCTCGGGAGACCTCACGGAGCGAGGCACCCGCGAGGAGCTGCTCGAGTTCCAGGAGCGGCTGGAGGCGGGCTCACGCATCCCGCTGTACGCCACGCTGGGCAACCACGAGACCTTCTCGAAGGACGCGGAGGAGTACACCTCGCTCGTCGGCCGAGGCAGCCAGAGCTTCGTCTTCCAGAACGTGCGCTTCACCGTGGTGGACTCCAGCAACGGCACGCTGGACCCCATCGTGGAGGAGCAGCTGGACGGGTGGCTGTCGTCCTCGCGGAACGGCGCGCACGTGGTGGCCATGCACGTGCCCCCGCAGGACCCGGTGGGCCTGCGCGGCGGAGGCTTCGCGAACCGGGGTGAGTCCGCGGGGCTGGTGGGCAAGCTCGCGCGAGAGGGTGTGGACCTCACGCTCTACGGCCACATCCACTCGTACTACTCCTTCACCAACGCGGGCATCCCCGCGTTCATCTCCGGCGGAGGCGGCGCGATTCCGGAGACCTTCGATGGCGTGGGCCGCCACTACCTGGCGGTGGACGTCGGCGCGAACGAAGGCCTGCGCGAGGCCGCCCTCGTCCGCGTGGACTGAACGAGGGAGGCTGGCACTGAACGAAGCGTCAGCCGGCGCTGTGTGGGAGAAAACGCGCGTGGGGCCGACTTTCCGGCCCGGCAGCATACCCTCTTGATCTGACACTGAACACGTGAGCAGATGGCGGCCCCATCGTGAGGAGCCAGAGGAGGCCCGCCATGTTCGACTCGAACGAGAACGACCCCATTTCCCCGGCGCTGCGTGCGCTGCTCGAGCTGTTCACCACGGAGCTGGCGGAGGTGCGCTTCCCGGACATGAGCGGGCAGGTGCTCGAGGACGCGGCGGCGCAGGTGAGGGCGGGCGCGGAGGCGGTGGCCCGTGCGCAGGCGGCGCTGGAGGCGGCGCGCCAGGGGCTGCAGGACAGCCAGGACGCCCTGCTCCAGAAGGGGCAGCGGGCGCTCGCGTACGCGCGGGTCTTCGCCGAGGAGAACCCGGAGCTGAACGCGAAGCTGGAGGCCATCCACCTGCCGCGCCCGGGGCGCAAGGGCGTGAAGGCGGAGAGCCTGGTGGGCCTGGAGCCCGTCGCCGCCGCCGCGAACGGCAACGAGGAGAACGCGCCGCGCCGCCGGGGCCGTCCGCCGAAGGTGCGCCCCGCGCCGGGTGCGACGCTGTTCTCGGAGGGCGTGTCGCCGGAGTCGCTGGCCGTCGCGCACGAAGGCAACGGCGTATTGCCCACCGCGTGAGGCGCGTGAGGCCCCGGACAAGCCGAGGCCCGGACGCGAGACCTTCCCGGAGCCCCCCTCCGGAAGTGTCCCACGGCCGGGCCGCGGTGCCGGCGTGTTCCGAGGGCAGCCACGAAACACGCCGGGTTCATCGGATGTGAGGCGTCTGCTTCAGTTCTGCGGGAAGGCCGTCCAGCCGGCCAGCCAGTTGGTGGTGCCCACCGCGCCCACGAAGCGCGCCGAGGCGTCGAAGCCCGCGGGCGGCGTGGCCGCGTTGTCGGGGTTCAGCGCGGGCGAGCCCGCCTTCGGCGCGAAGTTGGGCGAGGCCAGGTTCAGCGCGTCGGTGAGCTGCGGGTCCTGCGTCTTCACGGCGTTGGAGGCGACGAGAATCTTCTCCGCCTCGTTGAACTTGCTGACGTCCGGGTCCACCGTCACGCCGTTCTCCACGCGGGGGTTGGGCGCGAAGGGGATGGAGCTGGTGAGGTTGGCGTTGTCCCAGAAGAAGGTGTTGCGGATGCTCAGGCGGGAGTCGCCCGTCTCGTTGAAGAGCGCCGCGGACGCAAGGCCGTCCACGTCCACCGCCTGGTCCTTGAAGTGGGCGACGATGACGTTGCGCAGCTTGCCGCCGGCGCCGGTGTTGAACACCAGGCCCTCCTGTGACGGGTTGCCGCCCGGGTCCGCGTTGGAGCCGACGAACGTCGCGTTCCAGATTTCGGGGATGCTGATGGGCTCCTGGGTGGCCGTCGTCTTGTTGCTGGACGCCTCGATGGCGCGGTCGCCCACGGCGGCGCTCTGCTGCACGACGAGGAACTGCACCTTGCCGCTGTAGCCCTGGTCGTAGTCCAGCGCGTCGTCGTCCGCCTGGGTGATGACGATGTGCTTCAGGGGCGCGGTGCCGCCGAACATCTCGATGCCGTCATCCAGGCCCTTGTGGACCTGGAGGTAGTCGATGTCCGTCGTGCTGCCGCAGGCGCCCGTCGTCAGGCCGTTGAGCTCGTTGTTCGGCGCCAGCTCGAAGCCGGCGAACTCGATGCGCGCGTACTTGAGGGTGCCGCAGTTGTGCGCGTCGTCCTGGCCGCCGTACTTGGTCAGCTCGTTGCCGCTGGTGGAGAAGAAGCCCTCGATGTTGGTCTCTCCGCCGGAGACGTTGATGCGGGCCTTGCCCAGCAGCACCACGCCGCCCCAGTTGCCGGGCTCGCGCTGGCCGGGCTCCTTGGAGGAGGTGAAGACGATGGGCTTCTCCGCGGTGCCCACCGCGTGGATGCGCGCGTTGCGGGTGATGATGAGCGCGCTGCCACGCTCACCCTTGATGGTGACACCCGCCTCGATGGTGAGGGTGCCCTTCTCCACGAAGATGTACTTGGTCAGCGTGTACGTGTTGCCGGACTTCCAGGTGGTGTCCTGGGTGATGTTCTCGGTGACGTTCACCTTCTCGCCGTCGGGCTGGACGGGGGGCGGGTTGTCCGTCTTCTTGTCGTCGTCTCCGCAGCCGGCGCCAAGAACCAGGCTGGACAGCGTGAGGATGGATGCAAACAGGCGCTTCATGGCGGGACTTCCTTTCGGGGACTGGCACTACAGGGACAGGCCCAGCGACGCGGAGAACGCGATGCCCGGGCGGTATTGGAGAAGGGTGATGTCGCCCTGCTGGAGGGTGACCTTCGAGTTGAGGAGGTTGGAGGCGGTGAGCTTCAGCTGCGTCGCCTTCGTGAGCTGCTGGGTGACGGCCAGGTCCACGCGGTGGAAGGGCTGCTCGTAGACGTCCGGCAGGTTGTCGGTGCCCACTTCGCTGATGCGCCGGCCGTACACGTTGTAGAGCAGCGCCACTTCCGTCCCGCTCGGCGCGTGCTCGTAGCCGACGTTGACGTTGATGACGTAGGGGGACTGGCCCTGGAGCGGGCGCTCCGAGTTCGTCTGGAGGCCCTGCACGTTGCCCAGGTCGATTTGCGACTGGATGAGCGTGAGGTTGGCGCCCACGCGCACGGGCTGGAGTGAGGGCGTCAGGCGGCCCAGCGAGGTGCGCGCCTCCAGCTCGATGCCGTAGGTGTCCGCGCCCGCGGTGTTCTCGAAGTTCATGTCGCCGGCGCCCACGGAGTTGATGACGCGCTCGATGGGGTTCTGGAAGCGCTTGTAGAAGGCGCTGGCGGCCAGCACCTCGTTGTCGCCGACGAACCACTCGACGCGCGCGTCGACGTTGTGGATGCGCGTCTGCTTCAGGTCCGGGTTGCCGGAGATGTTCCGGCGGCGCACGAAGTCGTAGAAGGTGAAGGGCGCCAGCTCGCGGAAGGTGGGCCGCGCCAGCGTGTAGCTGTAGCCCGCGCGCACGTTGATGGTGGGGGTGAGCGCGTAGATGGCGTTGAAGGTGGGCAGCCAGTCCAGGTAGCTGACCTGGTTGTTGGACTGCTCCACGCCGGTGAACTGGTTGAGCGCGGTGAGCTTCTGCTCGGAGCCCTCCAGGCGCAGGCCGCCGACCAGGCGGAGCGCCTCGGTGGGGGTGACGTCGGCGGTGACGTAGCCGGCGAAGACACCCAGCGACGCGTCATACGCATCCGAGTCCGGGCGGGTGCTCTCCTGCACGCGCATGCCGTTGCCCAGGTACTCGGGGCTGAAGAGCTGCTCGGGCGGGAGGAAGCGGTCCACGTCCATGTTGGGGACGATGCCGTAGCGGAAGCGGCGGGCGCGGAAGTCGCGGCCGGAGAACTGCGCGAGGCCGCCCAGCTTCAGGCGCACGTCGGTGAAGGGGACGGTGAGGTTGACGCTGCCGCCGCCGGACGTCTCACCCAGCTCGGCGAAGAAGCGCTCGCCGCTGTTGGCCTGGTTGGGGAAGGAGACGGCGCCGGAGGGGTTGCCCAGGTTGTCGCTGTAGAGCGTGTCGCGGGTGTCCGGCTCGTCGCGGTCCACGCGGGAGAGGTTGGCCTGCCAGTCGATTTCCGCGTCGCCCAGGAAGCCCACGCGGTGGAAGCCGCGCAGCTGGTTGAAGGAGAGCTGACGGACGATGAACTGGAGGCGGCTGCCCTCGTAGCGGTCGCCGCGGAGCGTGTCGCTGCCGGTGCTGGTGGTGGTGCGGGTGTCGGTGCCTCGGGTGTAGAGGCTGAAGACGGTCAGCTCGTTGTCGCGGTCCAGCTGGTAGCCGATGCTGGCGAGGCCGCTGAGGTTGGCGGTCTCCACGCCGAGCTTCGCCTGGGCGTCGTCGTAGCTGGTGAAGGTGCCATCCAGGTCGAACGCGGCCTTGTTGTACTGGGTGTTCTGCGTGGACTCCTTGTGGCCGTAGTTGATGGTGGCCAGGTAGCCCAGGCGCTGGTTGTCGAAGCGCAGCGTGTCGCCGAGCGACGCGCTCAGGCCCATGTTGGGCAGCGCCGTCTTCGAGCGCGCCTTCCAGATGTTGGGGAAGCTCTCCCACTGGCGCTCCAGCTCCGCGGGGGACTCGTTGCCATCGCCGAGCGCGTAGCCGGTGGGGATGGCGTCGGGGAGGCGGCGCTGGCTGCCGGGGAAGCCGAGGAACTCCATGGCGCCGCCGCCGCGCTGCGCGTTGCGCGCCTGGCCCGTCGTCTCCGTATCGCCGCCGAAGGTGATGCGCGGCTTGAACTCGAACTGGGAGGGGTAGGTGTTGGTCTCGATGAGGAGGGTGCCGCCGCCGAAGGTGCCGGGCAGATCGGCGGTATAGCTCTTCACCACGTTGAGGTTGGCGAGCAGCGAGGTGGGGAACAGGTCGAGCGGGACGCTGGGCTCATCGGGCTCCGGGCTGGGCAGGAGCGCGCCGTTGAGGAGCGTGGTGCTGTAGCGACCGCCGAGTCCGCGCAGGAGCACGTAGCGGCCGTCGACGACGGTGGCGCTGACGACGCGCTTGACGGCATCGGAGGCGCTGGAGTCGGGGGTGCGGGAGATTTCCTGGGCGCTGATGGCGTCGGAGACGGCGGCGGCCTTCTTGCGCTCCTGGAGGAGGGCGCCTTCGGCGCGGCGGTCGGAGCGGGCCTCGACGACGACCTCCTGCACGGCGCCGACGTCCGCGCCGAGCGCGACATCGAGCTTCGTCGCCTTGCCCTGTGTCACGACGACGCCGGTGATCCGGCGGCCCTGGTACACGTCGTAGAAGACGCGCAGGTCGTATTTGCCGGGCGGGAGCGCGAGGCGGTAGTTGCCGTCCAGGTCGGTGAGGACTTGCTTCTGCTCGCCCGTGACGACCTTCACGGTGGCCTCGATGAGGCCCTCACCGTTGGCCTCGTCGGCGACCTTGCCGTGGATGCCGGTGAAGCCCGCGGGCGGCGCGGAGGACTCGGCCAGCATCGCCTCGTCCTCGGCGGAGAGGGCGGTCTCGGTGGAGGGCTGCGCCACGCCCGTGTCCTGCTGCGCCTGCGCGGCGGCGGGAGCGGGCGGTTGCGCGAGGTCCTGTGCGGGGGCGGCGGGCGCAATCTCAGACACGGGAGGCTGCGCCGCCTGCTGTGCCTGCACGGGAGCGGGCTCAATCCCAGACGCGGTCTCCTGCGGCTGCGTGGTCGCCTGACCGAGGGCCAGCACGGAGACGATGGCGGGCGAGCCATTCATCCCCGCGAGTGCGGGCGAGGTGAAGAGTGTGAGCGCTGCCACGAGGGCGCGCGAAAAGGGTGCGCGAGACAACACGGCTCTCCTTGCCGACGGTCGCGCCGTAAACAACGCGAGCCGCATGGCATTGGAATGGATGACTTGTGACGATTCAGGCGGCGAATCGAAAACTCGAGGTCACGACTCGCCGCCGGGCGGAACTTCAGTCCGCGAGCTTGTCCGGCAGCACGCCCACGGTGAGGTTGCCTCCCCGGGCGAGGTCCAGCACTTCCATGGCGGCGCCGTAGGGCACGTCGTCGCCCGCGTCGAAGAACACAATCTTGTCCGGGCGCGCGTTGAGCATGCGCTGGAGCCGCGCGACCACCTGGTCTCGCGGAACCTCATCCCGGTTGATGCGCAGCACGCCCGCCCGGTCCACCGTCAGCACCACCGGCGGCAGTGCATCCGGCGGGGGAGGAGGCTGCTCCTCCGCCTTGTCGCTCTTCGCGGGCACCGTCATCCACATCTGCTTGGTGAGCAGCGGGGTGACGACCATGAAGATGATGAGGAGGACGAGCACCACGTCCACCAGGGGCGTGACGTTCATCGACGGACTCAGTCCGCGCTTCTTGCCGCCTCCGAGGTCGAATGCCATGGCGAGCTCCTACTTGCGCTGCTTGTCGATGACTTGCAGGTTGATGCCCGGGAAGCCCAGGTCCTGCATGCTCTTGAAGACGCCGCGCACCTCGGAGTAGCGCACGCCCCGGTCCGCCTTCAGCACCACCGGCGAGTCGGGCTTCTTCGCGCGCAGGGCCTTCAGCTCGGACAGCAGCGCCTCGCGCTTGAGCTCCTTGCGGTCCATGAAGATGGCCCCGTTCGCCGCCAGGCTCACCGTGGTGGGCTCCAGCTCCTTGTTCTCCTTGTCGGGGTTCGTCGCGGTGGGCAGCTCCACGGACGCGCCGGACTCGATTTGCGGCGTGACGACCATGAAGATGATGAGGAGGACGAGCACCACGTCGACCAGCGGCGTGACGTTCATCTCCGGGGTGATGCTGCTACGCCGGGCGGACATCGAGCCCCTCCCGGCGCGCCACCGTCTCCGGACCCGTGGCCACCGCGCCGTTGTTCGTGCTGGTGCGCTTGTCGGTGACCATGTCCTCCAGGTGGTCCATCAGCTCGCTGCGGGCGTTGTCCAGCGAGAGCTGGAGCGCGTCCGCGCGGGTGGACAGGAAGTTGAACATCAGCACCGCGGGGATGGCGACGAGCAGGCCCAGCGCGGTGACAACGAGCGCCTCCGCGATGCCGCTGGACACCGCGCCCAGGCCGCCGGAGCCCTCCTTGGCGATGCCGGAGAAGGCCTCGATGATGCCCACCACCGTGCCCAGCAGGCCCACGAACGGCGCCACCGAGCCTACCGTGGCGAGGACCGACATGCCGCGCCGCACGTCCGCGCTGACGCGCTCGTTGATGCGCACCAGCTCGCGGCGGGTGAGCTCCACCGGGCCCAGCTTGCCCGCGGGCAGCTTCGACTTGGCGAGGAACGTCTTCATGCCACCGCCCAGCAGCGTGGCCAGGTGGCTGCCCTTGGTGCCTTCCGCTTCCTTCACCAGCGCGTCGTGCTGGTGCTGCATCAGCAGTTGCCCCGCGCGAGCGGCGAAGGCGCGCGACGTGGTGCGGGAGCGGAAGAAGACGAACAGACGCTCGAAGAACACCGCCAGGGACGCGACGGCGAAGAGCATCAGCGTCCAGGCGATGCCCAGGGCGAACACGCCCATGTGGTTGTAGATGTCCCTGAGATTGAAGTTCATGACGAAGTGCTCCTGGGGGGCAGGGCGGGTGAGACCAACGGCCTACGACTTGAGACGGAAAGGAACCTTGAAGATGCGGAACACGGCGGTGGGGCGGCCCTCGACGACCGCGGGCTTGAAGCGCCACGAGCGCACGGCCGCGAGCGCGGCGCTCGCGAAGGGCTCATCGCCGCGCATCACCTTGAGCTGCGTGACGCGGCCATCCACCTCGACGACACCCTTGAGGATGACCATGCCCTCCAGCCCCTTGGAGCGGGCTTCTGAGGGGTAGTCGGGGATGAGGTTGGACTCGAGCGGCTCCGGCGGCGTGGCCGACTCGGGAAGGTTGATGGGCGCCGCGCGGCCACCTCCGCCCACGAGGGCCTCACCGCTGCCGGTGCCACCCACCACGCCCCCGGGCACCAGCGCGCCCGTGCCACCGACGGCGATGGGCGCCGCGGCGACTGTCTCCGTCGCGGCCTCGGGCGGCTTCTCGAGCGGCACGGCCTGCGGGGCGACGATGGGCGCGGGCGCGACGACGGGCGCGGCGGGAGGCGGCGCCTTGGCGAGCGCGGGCGGCGCGGCCTTGGGCAACAGCTTGGGCTTGGGAGGAGGCGGTGGAGGCGGAGGCGGGGGCTTCACCTCGACGACGGGAGGCGGGGGCGGACGGAAGACGACGTCCGTGCCCTTCTTCTCCTGGATGACCTCGCGCACCTTGCTCGCGGCGGAGACGGCGACGACTCCGATGAGCACGAAGACGCCGACGGAGGCCGTGGTGGAGAGCGCGAACCTCCGGGCTGCCTGGACATCGGTGGCGCTGTCGAACGTTTCAAACATGGCTGACGCCGCATATAGCGGCGCCATGTTTCAGGGGTGTCCGGTCCCCGTGACACTTTGCGGCCAGGAAGATGACGGAAGCGTCACGGTGACTGCATGCCACGCAGCGTGCGCGGCAGACGCGCCAGAGTGCCACCCGGTGTCATCGCGCGAGGCGCACCCTGCAGGCGGACCTGCCACAACATGGCGATCAGCAGCGCCGAGTAGACGAGCGTGAACGGGCGCAGCATCAGCACCTCGCGCGACAGCTCCGGCCCCAACGTCGAGTCGGACACCCCGATGCCGACGAAGGCAATCATCGCGACGAGCGAGAGGTTGAAGCGTGAGCGTCCCTCCGCGGCGGCCCGCACCAGCGGCCAGGCGAGCACGAAGTTCGCGCGCCAGGCCAGCGGTGACAGGAGCGTCACGCCCAGGCAGCACAGCGCGAGCAGGTCCGCGGGCCCGGGTCGGACCCACACGAGCGCGGCCAGGAAGCACGCGATGGCGATGAGCTGGGCCAGGGTGATGGCGAAGGAGGACGGGGTGCCGCCCGCGGACGCCGGCTCGAGGTACGGGAGGATGAGGGTGGGCAGGCCCTGCGCGTTGGACTGGAGCACCCACGGCGGCGTGGTGCGGGCCAGCGTCTCGCTCCAGAGCTGGAACTGGGTGAGGGCGCCATCCCAGCCATAGCGGGCGAGCGTGGGCAGCGAGAGCAGGAGGCCGAAGACCGCGGTGGCGCCGATGACGCGCCAGTGCCTGCGCCACAGGAAGAAGAGGCCCACGAATGCCGCGGGCGGCTTGAGGAGGAACGCGAGCGCGAAGGCCGCGCCCGGCCGCCACACCTGGCCCCGCTCGGCGCCCGTCGCCGCGAGGACCACGAGCAGGAGCATGACGACGTCGACCTGGCCGTAGAACAGCTCGAAGGTGAGCGCGGGCAGCAGCGCGATGGTGGCGAGCGGCGGGCCCCAGTCCCACGGCGTGGCCTCACCCGGGCCATGCGACGCGCGGCGCGTGAGGCGGGCCACGGCGATGAGCGCGAGGATGGAGCCGACGTTCCACAGCGCGACGGCGAGGCGTGCGGGCAGGAAGGAGAAGGGGATGAAGAGGGGCGCGGTGATGGGCGCGTACTTGAACGGCATGGTGCCGTCGGAGACGCGGTAGAGGTCCGTGCCTTCGATGAAACGCTCGGCGGCGGTGAGGTAGACGCGGAAGTCCGCGCCTCGCCTGGGGTGCTGGCCGACGGCGACGGCGGCCACCAGCAGCACCGCGAGCACCAGCCACCAGAGCCAGCGGGCCGACTTCGTGGAGAGGTCGTTCGCGGGGGCGGAGTCCTCGCTCAAGACACTCGCGGACTGGGACGAGCTCGTCACGGGGTCAGGCTCCGGCGTTCGAGGTGGGAGTGAGTCGGCAATAGCGGAGGCGGGCCAGGAAATCGGCGGGGCCCGAGGCGTCGACGGTCATTCGGAGAGACAAGCTGAGTGGGGGAGGTGTTCACCATTTCACGGCGAAGCCCTGCCCGGCAACGGCCTCCGTGGGGCGGCCGGCGCGGGGAAGGCGCCTGTGGGTTCCACTCGCCTGCTGGCGCGGCGGGCTCGCTAGAGGCCGTAGGTCTCCAGCAATCGCAGCCACACCTCGCTCATGGTGGGAAACGAAGGCACGGCGTGCCAGAGCGTATCGAGGGAGACCTCGCCCGCCACGGCGATGGTGGCCGCGTGCAGCATCTCCCCCACCTCGGGGCCGACGAAGGTGGCGCCCAGGACGACGCGGCGCTTTTCATCCACCACCAGCTTGGTGATGCCGCCCAGGTCCTCGCCGAAGAGGGCCGTGCCCGTCACCTTCCCCAGGTCGTACTCCACGGTGCGCACGGGCAGCCCCGTCTCACGGGCCTGCGCCTCCGTGAGTCCCACGCTGGCCACCTGCGGGTGCGTGAAGATGACCTGGGGCGTGGCCCTCGAGTCCGCCCACGCGCTCGCCTTCTTGCCCGCGATGACATCGCCGACGAGCCGCGCCTGGTATTTGCCCATGTGGGTCAGGAGGTTGCGCCCGTTCACGTCGCCGCAGGCGTAGAGCCACCCTCCCTCCACGCCCTTCGCCCGGAGCTGGTCGTCCACCCGCACCGCCTCGCCGGACTTCAGTCCCACGGTCTCCAAGCCCAGCGCATCCGTGTGCGGCACGCGGCCCATGGCCACCAGCAGCGCGTCCGCGCGGTGCTCCGCGCCCGTGGAGAGCTTCACCGTCACCTCGCCCTGTCCTCCGGGACGGCTGACGCTCGTGGCCGTGGTGCCGAGGAGCACCGTGACGCCGCTCTCGCGCAGTGCTTGCGCGACACGCTCACCCACGAAGGGCTCGAAGCGGGAGAGCAGCGCCTTTCCGCGCGCCACCAGCGTCACCTCCGAGCCCAGCGAGCGCCACGCCTGCGCCAGCTCCACCGCCACCACGCCCCCGCCCAGCACCAGCAGCCGCCGAGGCACCTGCCGCGCGCCCGTGCCCTCGCGGTTGTCCCACGGCCTGGCCTCGCGCAGCCCCGGGATGTCCGGGATGCGAGGCCGGCTGCCCGTGGCCAGCACCACCGCGCGCCGTGCCTCCAGCTCGCGCGTCGTGCCGTCCTGGCTCTCCACGCGGACCTTGCGCGGGCCGGCGAGCTTGCCGTGTCCACGCACCACCGTCAGCTTCGCGCGCTCGGCCCACTTCGCCTGCGAGTCGTCGTCGTAGTGCTTCACCATCGAGTCCCGATGCTCCAGCACCGCGCTGGCGACCAGGGGGCCCTTGATGGCCTCGCGCGAGCCGGGGACCTGCTTCACCAACCAGAGGGCCTCCGCGGGACGCAGCAGCGCCTTGCTGGGGATGCAGGCCCAGTACGAGCACTCACCGCCCAGCAGCTCGTGCTCCACCAGCGCCACGGACAGGCCGGCCGCGGCGGCGCGCGCCCCCGCGTTCTCCCCCGTGGGTCCGCCTCCGACCACCACCACATCGAAGACATCCGCCATGTGTTTGCCCTCGCACCTTGATGCGTACGCAGGGGAGGGCTCGCGAGCCATCCCACCCGGGTCTGCCCGTCGGCTGGTGGAAACACGGCGTGGCCACCAGCGGACATCGCTGCTGTCCTCGGGGCGGAATGCGCGCATGGGCTGTTACCCAGGTGACGGTGCGCGGCCCCGGGAGCGGGTGGGGTCATCCACCGTGAGACATCGACGGTGTCAGGTCCCCGAAGGACTTCGCGTCCGCGTCCGCCGTGGAACGCGGGCAGGCGGTGCGCGCCGTCCGGGCCACGCGCTGTGAATGGGATGAGCGCTCGTGCCGGAGACCCCGCGCGCGGCGGGAGGTGTGTCATGGGGACTGTCACGAACGGTGTCTCGGGTCGCTTCGCGTCGAGCCTGTCTCACGAACGCTGAGCTCCTTCCTCGCGGAGGGAGTTCGAGACGGAGCCGCACGCGAGTTGCTTTTCACCGTGCTCTGGCCCGGCGTGTCCGCCGGGAAATCTTCGTCCATTCATGTCTTCTTCCAGGAATCGTCGTTCCCGCTCGGGGTCTTCGTTCGAACCCGTCTCCGCGCGGCATCTGCGTGTGCAGTCCACGTTGTTCCAGGACGTCTCGCTCCTCTTCCGGGATGCGCTGTCCGACCCGAGGCTCGAAGGTGTCCGGCTCGCGTCGTTCGAGCTGACGCCGGATGGCCGGCTCATCCACCTCGGCTACACGCTCGCGCCCGAGTCCGCGTCGAGCCCGCGTGAAGTCCAGGAGACACTGGTCCGCGCCAGTGGCTACCTGCGCTCGCAGCTCGCGCAGCACCTGGACCTCAGGCGCGTGCCTCAGCTTCGCTTCACCTTCCTGGGGTTGGCCCTGGACGGTGGCGGGGAAGGAGGTGCGCGATGAGTCCTCGACTCCTCCCCGCGGAGCCGGGCGGCGTGCCCATCCTCGTCTGGGCGCGCAGGTCTCCTCCGGGCGCGGAGCAGCAGCTCCGGCACATCGCCGCGCAGCCGTATGTCGTCGAGCACGTGGCCGCGATGCCGGACCTCCACGTCTCCGAGGGCATCGCGGTGGGCACCGTCTTCGCCACCGAGCACCAGGTCGTGCCCGGCGCGCTGGGCGGAGACCTGGGCTGCGGTGTGAGCGCGTACCGCTTCGACCATCCCGCCGCCGCGCTGGGGCCCGACGTGCTGCGAGAGCTGCTCGAGCGGCTGGCCCAGGTCATCCCCGTGGGGGACGCCACGCATCGGGGGCGCGGCCTCGCGCTTCCTCCCGAGCTGGAGTCACCGCCGCTGTCCACCCAGAAGCTGCGCCACGCATGGGAGCGGCTCGCGCCGCGACACCTGGGCACGCTGGGCGGGGGCAACCACTTCCTCGAGCTGGACCGGGACGCGGTGGGAGACCTCTGGCTGCTCGTGCACTCCGGCTCGCGCGGCGTGGGCTCGGCCATCTCGGACCACCACCAACGCGTGGCCCGGGCGATGGGGGAGGGCAGCCTGCCCGGTCTCCGTGTGGACACTCCGGAGGGCGCGGCCTGCGTCGCGGACCTGGAGCTCGCCTGCCGCTTCGTCCGCGCTAACCGCGACACGCTGGCGGCGAGGGCCTTGTCCGTCCTGGCCTCGACACTGGAGGTGGCGCCCGACGCGGCGTCGACGGTGGATCTCCACCACAACCACGTGTCCAGGGAGTGGCACTTCGGCCGGGCCCTCTGGGTGCACCGCAAGGGCGCCATGGGCCTGGAGGCGGGACGGCGCGGCCTCATCCCGGGCTCCATGGGCACCGCCTCCTATGTGGTGGAGGGCCGGGCGGAGCCTCGCGCCTTCCACTCCTGCTCCCACGGCGCCGGCCGCGTCCTCACCCGACGGGAGGCCCGTGCACGCATCCGTCCCGCCGCGCTGGCACAGGCGCTGCGCCGCGTGGTGCACGACTCCGGCCGAGCGGCGTCCCTCGTGGAGGAGGCCCCCCGCCGCCTACCGCGACATCGTCGAGGTGCTCGAGGATGAGGCGGACCTCGTCACCCCTGTGCGGCGGCTGACACCCGTCGCCGTCCTCAAGGGCTGAGGCGCTGCCCCCAGGAGTGGCCAGTTCACCCGTGGTGGAATTCAGAAGCACCACGGGCGGCGCTCCTGGGGGGTGATCCACGAGAAGCGCACGACCCTTGTCAGAGTGGGTTCCCGAGTTCGTGCAGATGCCGTAGAATCGGCCGCCAGAAGTACACGTGCGAACCTGCTGGGGCGTCGTCTAATGGCAGGACATCAGACTTTGACTCTGAGTATCAAGGTTCGAATCCTTGCGCCCCAGTCAATCCGCTCCGGGGGGACGCGGTAGCCAGCGCGTCCGTCCGCGTGCATGAAGGACGGTGGCCCGATGCCGCAGAAGACGCTCCTGCTGGTCTCCGTGGGAAGCCAGACGGCCCCGCTGTTGAAAGACCTCCAGGATCCGCTGGCTGCGCAGATGGGGACTGCTTCGGTGGCGTCGAAGACGGTACTTCCCACTCCGGCCTATGCCTTCAACAAGGACCGCGCCCAGTACCACTGCAACGCCATCATGCGGCGGCTGACGCCGATGATGGAGCCGGGGCAGCACATGGTGCTGGGGCTGACGGACGTGGACCTCTTCGTCCCGGACTCGCCGTTCGTCCTGGGAGAGGCGGACCGGGAGTCTCGCACGGCGGTGGTGAGTGTGTTCCGGCTGCGCCAGGGCGCGGACGGCGAGCACCTGCGCCGGCGAATCCAGGTGGAGGTCGTCCACCAGGCGGGGCACCTCCTGGGTCTGTCCTACTGCGAGGACCCCAGGTGCGTGATGTTCTTCGCGCAGTCGCCGCAGGACTGTGACCGCAAGCAGCTCTCGCTCTGCAACCAGTGCCGCAACGAGCTCATCAAGCTCAACCGGTGAGTGAGGCCGGCGGGCGGGCATCCCGCCCGAGCCTCCTTGAATGCTTCCGGATGCGTTGACGTCCGAGTCTCCGCGCCCTGTACTGCGGGCCATTTCAACTGGGCCGGGGACGTGGAGCTAGCACCTGTGAAGATGAGCACTCGGTGGTTTGTCGGTGGGATTCTGGCGGCGGGGCTCTTGAGCGGCTGCGAGCCGCTCGACGATGACGGCGGCGGCGGTGGCGCGGGCGGAGTCCTCTTCCGCCAGGGCTTCGCCTTCGTGCGCGAGGACGACCGCAACGTCTACGTGGTGGACAACCAGGGCGACCCGAACAGTCCGCAGCGGCTCACCTCGGTGGGCGGGGCCTACTGGCCCGCGCTGTCGCGCGATGGCCGCAGCATCGTCTTCGTCCAGCGCGGCGCCTCCGGCACCTCGCTGCTGACCGTTCCCTCCACGGGCGGCACCGTGGCCACGCTCTTCAGCGCGAACGACCCGGCGTGCCCGCGCGGCTGCTCCAACTTCCGCACGCCCGCGTTCAGCCCGGATGGCCGCAGCGTCGTCTTCGTCTACACCGCGGGCAACAACTCCCAGACGGCGCTGGGCCGGGTGAACACGGACGGCAGCGGCTTCCAGGAGCTCACGCCCAACAATGTCATCGCCTACGGCGCGCCGTCCTTCATGCCCAACGGCACCGCGGTGGTGGCGCCCGCGGGCACCAGCGCGCAGCAGTTCAACCAGGTGGCGTTCATCCCGCTGACGTCCGGGAGCATCGTCTACACGACGGGCCTGGGCGAGGTGTCCACCGTGGCCAACCGCATCGCGGTGTCGCCGGATGGCACCCAGGTGGTGCTGGACGGGCGCGGCTCGTCCGGAGGCGTGCGCACCTATGTCGCGCCGCTGTCGAACGGCCGCGTCGGCGTGGTGCGCCGCGTGACGAACCTCGGTGGCGTGAGCGCGCAGGAGACCTGGCCCATGTGGACGAGCGCCACCCAGGTGGGCTTCCTCTTCGTGGACGCGGGCGGAGGAGACCCGGGCATCTACCGGGCCACGGTGGGGGCCGCCCCGTCGAACTCCTTGACGCTCGCGGTGCCCAGCGCCGCCGAGCCCACCTACGGCCCGGTGCAGTAGTCCGCTCAAACCCCGCGTCGCCCCTGGCCAGCGAGCCTGCCCGGGGGCGATGCTGTCCTTGTTGTCGGAGGCCGCCATGTCCCTCTTCGATGCCGTGCTCGCCGCTGACCGTGCGTCCCTGGAGTCCCAGCTGGACTCGGGCGCGGACCCCAACCCGTTCGACGCGGAGGGGCAGACGCCGCTGATGGTGGCCGCGCGCGAGGGCCACGACGAGCTCCTGGGGCTGCTGCTGGACGCGGGCGCGGACCCGTCGCTCACGAACGCCATCGGTGAGTCCGCCATCATCCTGGCCGCCGCGCATGGCCACGAGGAATGCGTGCGCCTGCTGGCTGGCTCCGCGACGGATGAAGAGGCGGCCATGGTGCGCGCGCTGATGGACGCGAACGCGTCGGGCTCCCGGTCCACGCCTCCCGCGCCTCCGCCGGATGACCTCCGCCACAAGCTGGCGTCGGCGGCGGCCTACGTGGCGGGCAAGCTGGGCGATGACGGCCCCGCGAAGCGGCTGGAGCGACTGCTGCGCGCGAGCAAACCGCGCAAGCCCTGAGCGCGTCTGACGCCAGACAGTCGTGACGTTCACCACCTTCCAGGCATGAGGTGAATGGCACCACGCGCGAGCCTTCGCGCTTACCTTGAAGGGCTGTCAGCCGGTCGTCGGGCCGCGCGAGGTGGGGTGGGGCGCCGCGTCTTCAGGGGGAGACGGGCGCATGCTGGCCAGACGACAGGTCCCTTGTGGGGTTCCGCATGGAGACACTCGAGCCGAAGTTGGTCCAGGGGGTGACCATCCAAGGCCTCTTCGATATCGCGCTCAAGGAGCGTCTGTCGGAGGGCGCCTGGCGCGCGTTGTCGGCGGGAGGACTGGACCGCTCTCGTCCCGTCCGGCCGACGTATCCGGTGGCCACGTGGCTGCGCTGGCAGAACATCGTGCTGCGGGACTTGTGGCCGGACGCGCCGCTCGACGAGGCCTGGCGTCGGCTGGGGCACACGGTGATGGAGGGCCTGCTCGCGACCGTGCTGGGGCGGGTGCTGGGCGTGGGCGCGCGGGCCTTGGGGCCGCAGTTCACCCTGGCCAAGCTGGACCACGCGTTTCCGGGCACCGGCAACTACATCCGCTCCCACGTGAAGCCCGTTGCCCCGTGCCGCGCGGAGCTGTGGCTCAGCGACCTGAATGATCGCCCCACGTACTACGTGGGCGTGCTGGAGGCGGTGCTCCTGCTGGCGGGTGCCACCTCGCCTCGCTGCACGCTGCTGTGCCGCGAGGGGGACTCCGGCACGTACCTCCTGGAGTGGT
This sequence comes from Myxococcus stipitatus, assembly GCF_038561935.1. Next base: position 363,713 of record NZ_CP102770.1, read on the forward strand.
CGGTGTGAAACGCAACGCGGCCCCACGGAAGCTCCGGGGGCCGCGCGGTGCTGCTGGCTTCTTCGAGAGGACTACTCCGGCTTGGCGCTCACCGTCGCGCCGGGCGTCACGCCGCCCGCGCCACCGCCGCGGGGCTCCAGCGCGTCGGCGACCAGCTCGGTGATGTCCTTGATCTTGATGTTCCCCTCGCGGCCGGTGTCGTTGACCGCGTCGCTGAGCATCGTGGAGCAGAACGGGCACGCCACCGCGACGATGCCGGTGCCGCCCTTCTCCTTGTAGTCGCCCACCTGGCCCGGCTTCTTCTTGTCCGCCGCGTCGGGGTACGGGGTGGTCGGGTCCTCCGCGTGCTTGAGCGTCAGCGCCGCCTCGTTCAACCGGTTGTGGTTGATGCGCGTGCCGATGTGCTCCTCCATCCACATGCGGCCGCCACCGGCGCCGCAGCAGAAGCCCTCACGCTGGCTGCGCTGCATCTCCACGACTTCCAGCCCGGGGATGGACTTGAGCACTTCGCGAGGCGCGTCGTACACGCCGTTGTGCCGGCCCAGGTAGCAGGGGTCGTGGTACGTCAGCTTGGTGTTCATCACCGCCGACAGCTTGATGCGCTTGTCGCGCAAGAGCTCGTTGATGAGCTCCGTGTGGCTGATGACGCGGTACTCGCCGCCGAACTCCGGGTACTCGTTCTTGATGGTGTTGAAGCAGTGCGGGCACTGGGTGATGACCGCCTTGACGCCCATCGAGTTCCACGACTCGACGTTGGTCTTCGCCATCGTCTGGTAGAGGTACTCGTTGCCCATGCGGCGCGCCGTCTCGCCGTTGCACATCTCCTGCTTGGACAGCGTGGCGAAGCTGACGCCCGCCTCCCGCATGATCTTCACCAGCGAGCGGCTGACCTTCTTCTGCTTGTCGTCGTAGCTGCCCGCGCAGCCCACGAAGAACAGGTACTCGTACGGGCCACCGCCGTCGCCCCACGTGGGCAGCGCCAGGTCCTCCGCCCACTCGTCGCGGCGGTCCTGTCCCAGGCCCCAGGGGTTGCCCTGGCGCTCGATGCCCTCGAACACGCGCTGGATTTCAGGCGGGAACTCCGCCTTCACCTGCACCTGGTAGCGGCGCATGTCGATGAGGCGCGGCACGTTCTCGATGAACACCGGACACGCCTGCTCGCACCAGCCGCAGCTCGTACAGGCCCAGACCGTCTCGGCGGACAGCGCGGTGCCCACGATTTCAGGCAGCGGCTCCTTCACGCCGTTGGGGCCGTAGCCTTCCTCCACCCAGCGCTCGTGCTCCCAGATCCAATGCTTCAGGTCCTGGTTGACGGCCTTGTGCGTGAGGGGCTTGCCCGTGATGTACGTGGGGCAGTGCGTCTGGCAGCGGCCGCACTCCGTGCAGGAGTACAGGTCCATGCCCTGCTTCCAGGTGAGGTCCTTCACCGTGGCCGCGCCGAACTCCTCCTTCTCCAGGTTCGGCGTGGGCAGCTTGCCGGTGGAGTGCGTGCGCTGGAAGAAGACGGTGGGCAGGCCCGTGATGATGTGGAAGTGCTTGCCCACGGGCAGGAAGTTCAGGAACGCCAGGATGATGGAGAGGTGGATCCAGAAGCCCGCCACGCCCAGCGCGTGCGCGGCCGTGCCCCCCAGGGGCAGCATCACCATGCCCACCAGGCTGGTGAACGGCTCCCACCAGATGAACATGGGGCTGCTCGGCGAGGCCTCCCGCGCGGCCACCAGGTGGCTGCCGCCGAAGAGGAACTCCGACACCATCAGCCCGGAGATGAAGCCCAGGATGAGGTACGCCTCCCAGGACTGCGACATGCGGTCCGGCTTCACCTTCCAGCGCATCCAGACGTAGTACGCGCAGCCCAGGATGGCGCCCGCCGCCACGACGTCCTTGGCCAGCAGGTACACCTGATACAGGCCGAGCAGCGCCGCCTTGTCCATCCAGAACGGGTGCGTCAGGTCCGTCAGCACCTCCAGCGCGGTGGAGGAGAAGCCCATCGCGAACAGCATCACGGTGCGCACCGACAGCACCATGAACGCGCCGTAGATGAGGACGTGCATCAACCCGGGGGTGAACTCCTCCGGGTCCACCAGGCGCTTCTGGCCCAACCCGAACAGCGCGAGCCGCTTGAGCCTCAGCGGGATGTTGTCGAGCCGGTTCTCCTTCTTCATGGCGAGCAACACGCCCGCGCGACCCGACAGGGTCATCACGAAGATGGGGACGGCGATGGCAAGCAATAGGCCGGTGATGATGGGACTCATTGGGACTCGGAGGACCTCTGGGGGTACGCGGCGGAAGGCCCGTTGCCGCGACGCGGCAAAACGTGAGTGCCCGTCAACCCTAACAGGGGTGATTTTCGAATCAAGCTTGGAGCGGGCGAGCTGTCCGGGAGTGAAGCACGGAGTCAACGCCACAAGCGAGCAAGCTTGCTCGATACACCGATTTACTGAAACAGGCCCCGGCTGCACCCGCCGCTGAAAAGCGCCAAGTGTTGACTCGTGTGGAGTTCCCTCCAGCCCGGGTCGGTCCTACCTTGTACGACGGCCCGGGCGCGTGTTCATCGCTGGACGATTCCACATCTCATTGGAATCATTGGGGTATTTTCGGAAGGGCGGGCGGGCAGGCGCGGGCTCCTGGGGGCGGCTGGAAGATTGACGTCCCAAGGGCTTTACAATGCGCCGCAACATGCGCACCATGGTCGGTAAATCGGTCAACGAGCAGGTGGCCGGGTACCGCATGGGGCGGACCCGCGAGGGCCGAACAGGGAGGCGCCCGCGAGGAGGCGAGCCGGAAGGCCGCTGACCGTCGGTGAAGCGGAGCGCTCGAAGGAGCCAGACATGGTTCACGATGACACCACGTACATGGACGATGAGGGGCTGCCGTACGCGGACCTCGCGGAAGACGGTGAGAGCGAGTCCGTGACCCCGGTGGATGGCTCTCCTGGAGGCCGGGCCTGGGGCTACGCCGAGGAGTCTTGGGGCGGCTGGAGCGCCGGCGGCGAGTGAAGTGTGGCCCCCGCGGCTGGTGACGCGCGGGGGCGCATCCGTGGGTGGTGATTGAGCCAGGGTGTGGGTTGAGCCAGGGTGTGGGCTCCCCCTCTTGCTTCCAGGGCAGGTCTGCCGACATCCTCGTCGTGGACGCCCTCCCGTGAGCATTCAGGTCTGGCTGTCGTGGTCCAGGAGACTTCTGGCCGCGGGGGACGGTCGTCCCACTGGGGGCTTCACGGCACAATGTCTCGTGGGCTCGCGCGGGAGCACGGATGAAGCAGACGGCCTTGGCGGTGGAGCGCGACGGCGAGAAGGGCCGGGAGGTGCTGCTGCTCGTCTCGTTGGAGGCGGACGCGGACGCTCCTCGCGCCCCCGTGGCCATCAACCTGGTGCTGGACATCAGCGCGTCCATGCGTGGCGCTCCGCTGCACGCGGCGATACACGCGGCGCAGGCGCTGGTGGACCGCGCGGGGCCTCGCGACTACCTGGGCCTGATGACGTTCGACGCGGAGCCGGAGCAGCTCCTGCCCGTGTGCGCCATGGACGCCGCCGCGAAGGCGCAGCTCCTCAAGGCGCTCTCCAAGCTGGAGTCCGGTGAGGGCACCGCGCTGTTCGAGGCCGTCGAGCGCGGCGCGGACGCGGTGCGCCGCGTGCTGGTGCCGGGGGCTCGGCCGCAGGTCCTGATGCTCACCGACGGCGAGCCGTCCGTGGGGCCCTCCCACGTCTCCGACTTCAAGACGCTGGGCGCGCGCATCGTGGAGTCGGGTGTCTCCGTGCATGCGCTGGGGCTGGGGCGCCACTACCTGCCCGGCATCCTGGAGGCGCTCACCGGTCCTTCGGGCACGGGCCATCGCCACGTGGATGGGCCGGAGGGGTTGCCGCCCGCGATGGGCTCCCTGGCGGCGGAGCTGTTCGGCGAGGTGGCGTCGGAGGCGCGCGTCTACGTGCTGCCCTCGGGCTTCGCGGACCTCCGCTGCCGCCACCAGTTCCCCTCGCGCGTGGAGGGCGATGCGATGAGCGCGTCGCTGGGCGCGGTGTCGTCGGCCTATCCCCGGTGGGTGCTCTTCTCCGGCGCGCTCGACTCTGCCGAGTGGAGCCTGGGCGTGACGGCCTCCTACGTCGAGGGAAGCGACACGCGTCGGGTGCCCGTGCAGGTGACGCGCGTGCTGCCCGACAGCGCGCAGGGCCGCTTCGTCCGCGCGGTGTCGGCGGAGCTGGACATGGCGGAGGACGAAGGCACCGCGTGGCTGGCCCTGGGCCGGCGCAATCAGGCGGGGGTGGCGGAGGTCGCGCTGGGGAAGGCGGACCTGGCGCTCGCGAAGCTCGTGCGGCTGAACGCTCCGGAGGTGCCGCCGCACCGTCACCTGGCTCGGCTGGCCGACCTGCGCCGCATCATCGAGCGTCGCGCCGCGCACCCCAACGCGCTGGTGATGCGCCGCGCGCACGCGGAGGTCTCTCGCATCACGCTGAGCCGCGTGGGCATCATCCCGCCGGTGGCCGCGCAGACGCCCTGGAAGTCGGAGGACTGAGGTCCGGGCGCCTGGCCGGTCGATTGCCCGACCCGCTGGAGCGGGTGGGGTGTCCTCTGCGTGTCATCTCGTGGGGTGGCCCCGCTCGGCGGCGCTGTCCGAGGCGAGCGGCCTTGGGAATGCCGGGTTGCCTGGAAGGTTCTGGCGCGGAACGGGAGCCCCTCTGGTGCTGGCGAGCCGGCGCCGGGTGGGTTAACGGGAGGCGCATGAGGCAACGGGTGTCCAAGAGGCTCGCCCTGGTGGGCGGTATCGGCATGTGGTGGCTGGCGGCGGTGGCGCATGCCGCGCTGCCTCCGTCCGCGGTGGCTTCGGGGGCGCCCGATGAGGGGGACCCTCGCGTCGAGGCCTCGCTGCTGGTCGACGCCACCGAGGTGAAGCCGGGCGACACCTTTCGCGTGGGCGTGCGCTTCCGCCTGGACCCGGGCTGGCACATCTACTGGAAGAACCCGGGGGACTCCGGCCTGGAGACGGACGTCGCGTGGGACACGCCGGGCACCACGGTGGGCCCGCTCCAGTGGCCCTTCCCCAACACCTTCCGCACGCCGGACGGCTTCATCGTCACGCACGGCTACGACGGCGAGGTGCTCCTCTTCGGGCAGGCGAAGGCGTCCGAGCAGCTCACCGGCTCGCTCAACCTGTCGGCCGGCATCAACGCGCTGGTGTGCGAGGTGCACTGCATCCCCGCGGACCTGATGCTCACGCGCTCCATCCCCGTGGGCCCGAAGACGCTCGCGGACTCGGAGACCACGCCGCTCTTCGACACGGCGCGCTCGCAGGTGCCGCGCCCTGTCGCGGACACGGGCCACTCGGTGGCGCTCGAGCTGGACGCGAAGCAGCTGTCGCCCGGCCAGGAGTTCACCGGCACCGTCACCGTGAAGTCGGCGGGGGGCGCGGGGGTGCCCACGGCGGAGAAGGACTTCTTCGTCGCCGAGCGCATCCCCGGTGTGGCCAAGGTGTCGCTCACCCAGACGGCCCCGGGGCGCTATGCGCTCAAGGGCAAGACGGAGCCGGACGCGCCGACGGAGACGCCTCGGTTCAAGGGCGTGCTGCGCTTGGGGACCTCGGCCGCGGGCTACCAGCCGCTGGAAGTGGACCTGCCCATGGCGCCCTTCGCGGTGGTGCAGGCCGCCGTGCCCGTGGCGCCGGTGGCCAAGGCTCCGTCCATCAAGGACTCGCTCTCGGCGGTGAAGCCGGTGGCGGGCGCGAGCGCGGCGCCCGCGGAGTCCTCGATGGGACTGGGCATGGCGCTGCTGTTCGCGTTCCTGGGCGGCGCGCTGCTCAACCTGATGCCGTGTGTGTTCCCCGTGCTGGCGCTCAAGGCGTATGGCTTCACGCGCATGGTGCGCCAGGAGCAGGGCCGCGTGGGTGCGCACGCGGCGGCGTACGCGGGGGGCATCGTGGCGAGCATGCTGGTGCTCGCGGGCGCGGTGCTGGCGGTGCGCGCGGGGGGCGCGGGCGTGGGCTGGGGCTTCCAGTTCCAGGAGCCGCTCTTCGTCGCGGCGGTGTGCGCGGTGCTGGTGGCGTTCGCGCTCAACCTCTTCGGTGTCTTCAACGTGGGCCTGGATGGCACGGCGCTCGCGGGCAAGGTGGACCAGAGCCACGGCCTCATGCACAGCGCGGGCGAGGGGGTGCTGGCGGTGGTGCTGGCCACGCCGTGCTCCGCGCCGCTGTTGGGCACGGCGGTGGGGTTCGCCTTCGCGGCGGGCCCGTTCACGGTGCTGGCGGTCTTCATCGCGCTGGGCCTGGGGTTGGCGCTGCCGTTCTGTCTGCTGGTGCTGGTGCCGGGGCTCGCGCAGAGGCTGCCGAAGCCGGGCGCGTGGATGGAGCGCTTCAAGCAGGTGCTGGGCTTCGCGCTGTTGGGCACGGCGGTGTGGCTGGTGTCGGTGATGGGGGGCCTGGCGGGCGTGGAGGGCATGACGCGGCTGTTGGCCTTCCTCGTGGCCGTGAGCCTGGCGACGTGGGTGTATGGCCAGTCGCAGCTCCAGGAGGGCGGGCGGAAGTGGGCCGCGCTGGGAGTGGCGGTGGTGGTGCTGCTGGGCTCGGGTGTGGCGGCGCTGCGCTTCGAGGACACGGCGCCGGAGGCGCGTGCCGCCTCGGCGTCCTCGACGATGGCGCTGGCGGCGCCGTGGAGCGAGGAGGCGGTGGCCTCCGCGCTGGCGGCGGGGCAGTCGGTGTTCATCGACTTCACGGCGGACTGGTGCCTCACCTGCAAGTTCAACGAGCGCACGGTGCTCTCGCGAGACGAGGTGCGGGCCGCCTTCGTGGAGCACCAGGTGGCCTTCTTCGTGGGGGACTGGACGCGCCGGGACGCGCGCATCACCGCGAAGCTGGCGGAGCATGGCCGCGCGGGAGTCCCCATGTACTTGATGCTGAGCCCTGGCGCGCCGGACAAGCCCGAGCTGTTGTCGGAGCTGCTGACGGTGGACTCCGTCGTGGACTCGGTGAAGCGCGCGTCGGAGTGCTCGAAGTCTCGGCGCCAGGACGGCGCGAAGGTGGTGTGCGCCGCGGGCTTCCCTCGGCCCTGATTCACCCGGTCATCCGCAGTCCAGCAACCCCAGTCATGCAGTCAGGAGGAACGCCATGAAGCAGGTCTTCGCCGCTCTCGCGCTCGGTTCGGTGTTCGTGGGTCTGCCCGCTCTTGCTGATGCGGAGGTGGGCAAGCCCGCTCCGGCCTTCACGCTCAAGGACGAGACGGGCAAGGAGCATTCGCTGTCGCAGTACAAGGGCAAGGTGGTGGTGCTGGAGTGGACCAACCCCGAGTGCCCCTTCGTGAAGCGCCACTACGAGGCGGACACGATGGCCAACACGCTGAAGGGCTTCGACGCCAAGAAGGTGGTGTGGCTGGCGGTGGACTCGACGGGGCACAACACGCCGGACAAGTCCGCGGCTTGGAAGAAGACGGAAGGGTTCCCCTACGCGGTGCTCCAGGACGCGAGCGGCGCGACGGGCAAGGCGTACGGCGCGAAGACGACCCCGCACATGTATGTGATTGATGCGGAGGGGGTGGTCCGCTACGCGGGCGCCATCGACGACGACCCGCGCGGCAAGAACGACAAGAAGGTCAACCACGTGCAGACGGCGGTGGACGCGGTGCTCAACGGCAAGCCCGTGCCCGCGTCGACCACGACGCCGTATGGCTGCTCGGTGAAGTACAAGAGCTGAGCGCACGCATCTGTGTGGTGCCAAGGGCCTGCTTCCCACTCGGGAGGCGGGCCCTTCGTGTTTCGGGGGTCGCGCGCTCGCGCGCATAGCAGGCGCGCTCGCGGCGGCGCAAAGCCTACCCATCATGCGGCAAGGGTCGCTCGCGTCACGGGAACCCCTGATTCAAGACAAGGGGCGGTTCTTGGCACTCCCTAAGGGCTCTCTTTCCAGGAGGAACCGATGCTGAAGCCCTGTCTGCCACGGCGGAGCCTTGGGGCCGTGCTGGCCGTTCTGTGGGGTGTGCTGGGTTCGGGCTGCTCTGGCGTTGGGCCCTCCGCGGAGCCCCCGGGCCTGGACCTGGTCCTGGGGGAAGACCTCGTCGAGGTTCCTCGGGGCGCCTTGTCCGCGGAGCACGCGGAGCTGCGGAGCAAGGTGGGCGGCGTGGGGGATGGAGAGCGTTCCTTCTACCTGGCCATCCGTCGCAGCGAGCTGTCCCAGCGCTGGTTCTGGTCGGCGACGCTGCGGCACTTCTTTCCGGATGGCGCGGACTCGGCGATGCCTCGGTTCCTGCGGACCGAGGTGATTCGGATGCGGGAGTACAACGGCCGGCTCTTCTTCCTCGACGCGCGCGACGGGCGCGTGCTCGGTGGGAACGAAAAGCCAGACATCCCGCTGGAGGCGTACTCCATCGTCACGGACTATGCCCCGTTCAATCGGCTGCCGGGCTCGGACCAGTACGTGCTCATCGACCCGGTCGCGGGGCTCGGACGCCTCGGCGTGGTGGGGGACCGGAATTTCGCGGGGGCGAGCTTCGAGATGGAGCATCGCTTCGCCCAGCGCTTCCGCCGCTTCTCGCAAGGCGTCATGTTCGAAGAGGTCTTCGCCGGGCGCTTGAGCATCCCCGTGGACCGGGACATGTACGCGGAGTACAGCCTCACGCGCTTCGTGGGGACGGTGGTGGTGTCGCTGAGCAGGTACCAGGAGGGTGTCGGGTACACCCGAACGCCTCCGCCGGAGCGGCCGTACTACTTCATCAACACGGGGCGCCTGGTGCCCACCACGGGCGAGCGGCAGCGGGAGGTCGTCAAGTGGAACATCCACCGAGGGATGCAGCCCATCCGCTGGTACGTGACTCGCAATCTGCTGGAGCTGAAGAAGGACCCTCGCTACCAGGACCTCGATTTGTTGGGCGCCATCGAGCGAGGCATCGAGAGCTGGAACGAGGCCTTCGGCTTTCCTGTCTTCGAGGCGCTCCTCGCGGACGAATCGATGGACTTCGGGGAGCACGACAAGAACTTCGCTGTCTTCGACCCGTACATCGAGAATCTCGGCGCGTTCGCGGACATGGATGAGAACCCGAACACGGGCGAGCTGCGCCGAGCCATCTTCGTGTTCGGCGCGGGCAAGCTTGCCCAAGCGGATCGACTCTTCTCGGATGACGCCTCGGCGAGAGCGCCTGTCGCCGCGCCAGCCGCGCGCTTGCCTCGCCCCAGGTTGACGTGGGGCGGGCCCGCCAAGGAGGCCTACTGCGAACAGGAAGGCGCCGACGACTTCGCGTCAGGGGGCCTGGGCGGACTGACGGATGAGGACCGCGTCGCGCTGGGCTCGCTCTCCCGGAAGGAGAAGATGGAGCGGTACGTCACGCGCCTCGCGATGCATGAGATAGGGCACACGCTGGGGCTCGCGCACAACCTCGCCGGCTCGCTGGCGTACGACGGAACACCCGCGACACCTCGTACGAGCTCGGTCATGGACCATACGCATGACCTGGACGCCATCCATGTACTGCGGCCCGGCCCCTTCGACGTGGAGGCCGTGCGCTACTTGTATGGACTGTCACCGGACTTGCCCACGGGCCTGTTCTGCTCGGAACCGAATCGGGACCCGGCGGGGCGGAACCCGAAGTGCAGGAGCAAGGACCGCTTCAATGACCCGCTGACACGCTTCTACATCCCACAGGTTCGCGAAGCGCTCGCGCGCTTCCTGCGGGGAGAAGGTCGCGACCCCTTCTTCGACTTGCTGCTCGCCGGTCCCGAGGACTTCGTGCGAGGAGGGACGGAAGAGGAGCAGGTGCGGGCCTATGACCTCCTGATGGAGCAGCTCCGGCCGCCGCTCCAGGTGCCCGCGGGGCAGGGGGCCGCGTACGTGGCGCGCGTCAACGCGATGGCCCTGCAAGTCCTGGAGGGCTTCTACTTCGACGAGCTGTCCCCGTACTACGACCCCTTCCCGAACCCTCCTCCCGCCACCCCCGCCTATACCCAGGCCGTGCTCGCGGATGTGAAGGGCATCCTGCTCGACGCGGATGGCCTGCGGGACTTCGCCACGCGTCGGCGGATGGTGGAGGTGCTGAAGGCCCACCAGACGCTCACCGCCTATGGCGTGCTCCGAGACACCCATGCCGAGCTGACGGCTCGACTCCCGCAACTCAGTGGCGAGACGCGGTTGGGGACCTTGGAGCTGATTGAGCGCATCGAGGTGGCGAACTCTCCCTACTTCCGCTGAGCCGCCACATCGCTCACGCGTGCGCGGGCCGCTTCACCCGAGGCGGCTCCGCGCGCCGTGGGGGGCCTTGCTCCACCCGCCCCACGCCCTTGGGCAGGAGCAGGTACGAGCACAGCGCTCCCAACACGCACAGGCCCGCGGAGATCCACAGGGCCTCGCGGGTCCCCGTGAGGAACGCCTCTCCGGTCTTGTTCGTGAGCCCGCCCAGGAGCGGCAGCAGCGCCACCGCCAGGAGCCCCGCGATGCGCGCCACCGCGTTGTTCACCCCCGAGGCGATGCCCGCGTGACGGTCCTCCACCGCGCCCAGTACCACCGCCGTCAGCGGCCCCACCGTGAGGCTCAAGCCCAGCCCGAGCACCAGCACTCCAGGCAACACCGTGCCCGCGTAGCTCCCGTCCTTGTGCAACCTCGTGAGCAGCGCCATGCCCACGCCCGCGAGCAGCGGGCCCAGCGTCATCAGCGGCCTCGCGCCGATGCGCCCCGCGAGCCTCCCCACCCACGGTGACAACACCAGCAACAACAGCGTGATGGGCAACAGCGACGCTCCCGCCGCGAGCGCGGAGTAGCCCAATTGCTGCTGCAATGCGAGGACGAGCAGGAAGCTCACGCCGCCCAGCGCGAAGTACACCGCGAGCGTCGTGAGGTTCGCGCCCGAGAACGTCCGCGAGCGGAACAGCCCCAGGGGCAGCATGGGGTTCCGGGCCCGCGCCTCGATGAGGAGGAACGCGGCCAGCAACATCGCCCCTCCCACCGCTGCGAGGAGGGACACCGTCGTCCAGCCCCGCGCGGGTCCTTCGATGAGCGCGTAGATGATGCAGCCCAACCCGAGCGCCGCCGTCACCGAGCCCGCCACGTCCAGCTTGCGCGCATCCCCCGTGGGCCGGTCCTCCGGGACGTGTCTCAGCGCCGCCCAGCCCGCGAGCACCGCCATGGGCACGTTGAGGAAGAACACCCAGCGCCAGGAGCCCACGTCCACGAGCCACCCTCCCAGGAGCGGCCCCAGCGCCGTGGTGACACCCGACAGTCCCGCCCACGCGGCCACCGCGCGCTGCCGGTCCGCTTCGGGGAAGGACGTGCGCAGGAGGGCGAGGCTCGCGGGCACCAGCAGCGCCGCGCCCATCCCCTGGCCCGCGCGGAAGAGGGCGAGCGTCCAGGCGTTCGGCGCCAGGCCACACAACACGGACAGGAGGGTGAAGGCCACCATGCCGGACAGGAAGACGCGCCGCTGTCCCCAGGCGTCGCCCAGCGCGCCACCCGTCAGCACCAGCGAGCCGAGCGTGAGCAGGTACGCATCCACGGCCCACTGGAGTCCGGCCAGGCCCGTGTGGAGCTCTCGCCCCAGCGCGGGCAGCGCCACGTTCACCGCCGTCGAGTCCAGGAAGGCCATGCCGCTGCCGAGCACACTCGCCAGCAGGACGCCGCGCCCTCGTGGGCTGTCGTAGGAGACGAAGCCGCCGCCAGCGGAAGTGTCGGAAGGCATACGGCTCAACCGTGGGACGTGCGCCTCCGTCGCGCCACTCCCACGCCCGGGCACGTCCTGACTCGCGAGGGCCCGGTCGCTCGTCCGCGCGATTCATGGATGCGCGCGGCGCGGATGCACACCCTGTCCGCGGACGATGGGTCCTCTTTCCAGGAGCAGGACGATGGCGACCGAGTGCAAGCACATCGAGCAGGCGGGGAACCCCGAGCCACGCACCAATGGCTGTGAGGAGTGTCTGAAGATGGGCGCGCAGTGGGTCCATCTCCGGCGCTGTCTCGAGTGCGGCCACGTCGGGTGCTGTGACTCGTCTCCCAACAAACACGCCACCAAGCACTTCCACCAGACGAAGCACCCCGTCGTTCAGTCCTTCGAGCCCGGGGAGACGTGGGTGTGGTGCTTCGAGGACCGCATCTTCATGGAGGACCGCCCCGGGCAGGAGGATTCGGCTCGCATCTGAGCAGGGCCTGGGTGACAGGGGCGACGTCACATCGGAGGACGATGTCCTCGTCGTCCCCGTCACCTCCCGGAGTCCCGTCCGCTCCCAGGGACAGCAGCTCCAGCGTCCCGTTTCGGAGTGAGTACCCGTAGTCCTGCCCCCAGGGGTCCCGAGGCAGGGCCTCCAGGGCTCCCTGTTCGACGAGGTGCCCGAGTCCCTCCTCGCTCGTGGGGAGTCGTCCCATGCGCTCCTGATACAGCCGCAGGGCACCTCGGAGATTCTGGAGGTCGAGGCGGGCGACGTCCGCCCTCGTCACATCGATGCAGGGCACGAAGCCGAGCCCGAGAAGGAACAGGGGCGGGGTGACGACGAGCAACGCAATCAAGGCTTGCTTGAGCGCTGGAACCAACGGCCTTCGGGCGGGATTCGCATTCATGCGCGACGCCGCTTCTTCAAGCCGAGTGCCTGTCTTGCCTCACAGGGGCGCGGCCTCGCGCGTCGCCTCGGTCGCGTGTCATCCCGTCACACGCGAGTCATCACTCCCGCCTCAATGACACACCCGGCTCCGGGCCGCTCGAGCCCGGAGCCGGAACTCTTCATGCCGCGACGGGCTCGTTGCGCGGGCGGGTGCGCGCGGAGACCTGCTTGCGGCGGCTCTTGCGCATCACGTCCAGCGACACCTCTTCGTCCGTGGCCAGGGCCATCAGGCGCTGGAGGTCATCCACGCTGCCCACCGGGCGACGGTTGATGGCGAGGAGCAGGTCGTCCGGCTGGAGACCCGCGTCGTCCGCGGGAGTGCCGCTCTGCACGCGGATGACTCGCACCGCTCTCGGCTGACCCGCCTCGCGCGCTTGCTCGGTGTCCAGGTTCACCGCCACCGCCGCGATGCCGAGGAACCGCCGTTCCACCTTCCCGCGCTGGATGAGCAGGCTGGCCACCCACGCCGCCGTGGTGGCGCTCACCGCGAAGCCGATGCCCTGCGCATACGGCAGCACCAGCGTGTTGAGCCCCACCACCTCGCCGCGCGTGTTGATGAGCGGCCCGCCGGAGTTGCCGGGGTTGATGGCCGCGTCCGTCTGGAGCATGCCCTCCAGGATGACGCCGTCGGGCAGCGTGACGCTGCGGTTGACCGCGCTCACCACGCCCATCGCCACCGACTGCTCCAGCCGGAAGGGATTGCCGATGGCCATGACGAGCTGGCCCACGCGCACCGTCTCCGGCGCCGCCAGCGGCAGCGTGGGGAAGCTCGTCCCCTCCGCGCGCACCACCGCGAGGTCCGTGGGGGCATCTCCGCCCACCAGCGAGCCTCGGAGCTCCTCGCCGTTGGACAGCTGCACCGTCAGCTTGCGCGTGCCCCGCATGACGACGTGGCGGTTGGTGAGGATGTAGCCATCCGGTGTGAGGAAGAGGCCGGTGCCATGGCCTCGCGCGTGCTCCACGCCCACCACCGCGGGCGCGGCGCGTGCGACGAGGGTCTCCAGGTCGTCCGAGAACTGTTGCAGCAACTTCATGGTGTCTCCTCGCTCCTCACGAACGCTTGCCGACGGTGATGGAGACCTCGCGCACCTCGCCGGCGCGCAGCACGCGGGCCTGGACGGTGGTGCCCACCTTCTCGTCACCGAGGTAGCCGAGCAGGTCCTCCACGCCGTGCAGTTGCTGCCCGCCCAGGCTCACCAGCACATCCCCGAGCAACAGCCCGGCCCGCTGCGCGGGGCCCTCCGGGTCCACGGAGACGAAGATGAGCCCCGCCTCCGTGCCGGCCGCCGCCCACTGGTGCTGGGGCAGCTTCACGGGATAGGCGCCCACGCCCAGGTAGCCTCGGCGGATGCCTCCGTGCTCGCGCAGCGAGGAGGTGACACGCGTCAGCGTGTCGTGCGGGATGACCACGGCCGCGGTGCGGGAGAAGGCCGCGGTGAGCAGGCCCACCAGGCGTCCCTCCGCGTCCACCAGCGCGCCACCGGAGAAGCCCGGGGGCAGGTCCGCGTCGGTTTCGAGATACCGGTCCACGCGTCCACCCTCGTGCGTGCGCCAGCCCTCGCCATGGGTGCTCACCATGCCGAGCGTCGCGCGAGCGGTGCGCCCCGGCCGCGCCACCGCGACGACGAGGTGCCCCACCTTCACCCCATCGAGCGGGGCCTGGGACAGCGGGACGAGCCCCGACACCTCGACCTTGAGCAGGGCGACGTCGGTGCTGGTGTCGCGGCCGACGAGCTCGGCGGACACGGTGCGGCCGTCGGACAGGCCCACCTGGAGGTGGCCCTCATGCTCGACGGCGTGGCTGGTGGTGAGGATGAGCCCGTCCGCGCTCCAGACGAGCCCGGTGGTGCCGTGACGTCGGCGGGCATCGACGCGGACGACGCTCGGTGAGGTGCGCTCCACCACGGAGGCGAGAGACTGCGAGAGAGCGGAGAGAAGGTCGGCGGACATGGGCGTGTTCCTTTCGAGGGGGAAGCTAAAGACCTCGAAGGCGCGCCACATCGGCGGATCGGGCAGGGAGCGCACCTGCCCGTTCGGGTAGGCAGGGCTACTCCACGACGACCCGAACGGGCAGGGACGTGCCGCCCCCCGGTTGCCGTGTCTCGATGATGACCTCTACCACTCCAGGCTCCGCGAGCGCGGAGGCGGGGAGGTCGACCTCGAAGTGGTCGCCCTCGTCACCGGTGCCCGCCACGGGCTTGAGGCTCATGCGCAATCCCTTCCAGTGCAGCAGGCTGGTGGGGTGGAACCTCTTGCCGTGGACCCGCAGCTTCAGGAGCGGGGCTCCCACGGTGGCGGTCATGGGCTCGAGCTTCGTCAGCAGCGGAACCGGGCGCTCGGGGACCACGTTGAGGAGCGCGGGGAGGGAGGCCCCACCTCCTTCCGCGATGCGCGACACCGTGACGTTGCGGACTCCCGGCTCATCCACCGTGAGGAGCAGGGCGCTGACCCTTCCGTCCGATGAAGGCGGGCTCTGCCGGAGCGGGAGGGAGTAGGGCCCCAGGCCCACTGTCGCGCGGGAGGCTCGCTCCGATTCGGGTGCCCAGAAGAAGTCCTGTCCCTGGAGCTGGAAGCCCTGCTGGGAGTCCCGAGTCCAGGCGGAGCCCTGGGAGAGGACTCCCGGACTCAGCGCGAGGAGTCGCGGAATCCGTGCCGCGTGGATGTACAGGTAGACGGGGGCCGTCTTGCCGCGTCCCGGGACATAGCCGTGGACCTCGAGGATGCCTTCCGTGTTCCGCTCCGCCGGGCTCAGCAGGAAGGTGTTGCCGCCGAGGATGGGGCGCTCCACGCCGTTCACGAAGAGCGAGGAGAGGGCGGCCTCGCCCGCGTTCGCCAGCGTGAAGCGGACCACGCCGTCCCGCGTCGCGGAGCTCGCGCCAACGTCCAGGTTGCCGGGCTGGAGCGAGAGCGTGGGCTCCAGTCCCGAGGTGAGGACGAGGCTCCTCGCGCGACTCTCTCCGCCGCCCGGGCCCGGTGTGAAGACCGTCACCCGCACGGCGCCGCGGGTCCGCGCCAGCTCCGCGGGGATGACGGCCTCCAGCACGGACCGCTCCCCGGCGCCCGCCAGGCAGGGGGTGCTGGCGCACAGCCATTGAGTGGGCATGGCCTGTCCACCCCAGCGGACGACCGACGCGGGGCTGAAGCCTTGTCCCAGGAGCTTGATGCGCACGGGGGCCTCGCGGACCGGGAAGGTCTCGCCTCCCTCGGGGCCCTGGATTGCTTCGATGGACGGCATGGGGCGCTGCACGTGCACCGCGAGCAACAACGGAAGCGACGTGCCTCCTCCGGGCGCGGGGGTTCGCACGGTGATGGTGCGGACGCCCGCGCGCTCCACGTCCCAGGGGATGAGGTCCGTGCTCAGCTTCGAGGCGCTGAGGACTCGGGTGGGGCGCACCTCTCCGTCGACGAGGACGACGGACTGGGCCGTGAAGGAGTCCCCCTCGATGTGGAGCTCGCCCGGCGCGTCACCGACGGACAGCACCGACGGCTTGAGCGAGGAGGCGAAGGGCGCGGGGGACTCCTCGACCACCTGGACGAAGAACGGCGTGGACTCGGCGCCGTCGTAGGTGCGCTTCACCTGGAGGGCGATGACTCCGGGCTGCGTCAGCAGCGCATCGGGGACCTGGAGGGTCCAGACGCCCGCGGCCCCCGCGTCGGTCCTCTCGCTGAAGAGCTCGGGGCCCAGGGGCGTGCCATTCCACAGCAGGAGCTGCTGCCCGCGCTCGCCGAACCCTTCTCCGCGCAGCTCCAGGGTGGTGTTCGTCGAGCGGACGCGCACCCAGGTGGGAGACAGGGTGTACAGCACCGGCGCGGCCTTCACGGGAAGCGGGTGGCTCTCGGAGGTCATGGGACCCTGGAGGCTGGGGCTCTCCAGCGTCAGGGAGACGGTGGTGACCGCTTGTCGTGCGTCGGGGGGCAGCTCCGCGCGGAGGTGCTTCCCATCGGCCTGCCGGGTCGTGGCGAGGGGCTTGCCGTTCCACTTCACCACGGTGTTGGCGCGCAGGTGGGCGCCCCTCACCAGGAGGACGTCGGTCTTGGCCGGCCCCGCCTTGCCCTGGTGCAGGTCCACGGCGTTCAGGGAGGGCGGCCACACCCCGAAGAGCGTTGGCGTGGGCGACGACACCGTGAGGGGGAATGCCGCCGTCGTGAGGTCAGGACGCCCGCGGAGCTCGACGTGGAGCAGGGTCTGTTCCGTGGTGGCCCCCAGGGCGGCGGGCGGCAGCTCCACCGTGCCCTCGAAGGGCGTGGTCAGCATGAGCGGATAGCGGCCGCCTCGGAAGACGACCTCGCTGCCGTTGACCAGGTTCTCACCGCTCACGGTGACGCGGACGGGCCCCGGGGGCTCCGACTCGAGCGTCCGTGGATGGAGGGCGAGGATGGCGGGCATGGGGTCGATGACCCGCGCGAACGGAGACCGGGCTCCTCCCGGGAAGCCAGGAGTGCCCGGTGGAATCCTCACTTCGAGCAGGGACGGCGTCGGCTGGGAGCGGAGCATGCGAGGGATGGTCACCCGCAGCTCGGTGTCGCTGACGAACCGGGTCTGGAGGGCCTGGTTGTCCAGGTAGGCGACGCATCCGAAGGCGAAGCCCGAGCCGAGCACCTGGACGGACAGCTCCGCGGAGATGGCGTCCACCACCGCGACCTCGCCCACGGAGATGGGCGGCAGCATTACCGGGGGAATGAGGGGCGGCGGCACTTCCGTGTCCGGGTTCTCGGGTTGCGGCGGGGGTGGATGGCTGAGGCCTGGCCCGCATGCGCACAGCACGGACAGCAAGCAGAACCCGAGTCTCATCCACCCCTGTCGCATCCGGTGCTCCCCTTGGTGTGCCGTTTCCCGCCCCCCTACACACCTGAGCCTGGGGACTTGCGCAATCGCCGGGCGCTACTCCACGACGACGCGGATGGGCAGCGAGGTGCCTCCTCCGGGGCCGGGCGTCTCGAGCGTGACGTCCACCACTCCTGGCGTCGCGAGCGCCGCGGCGGGGAGCTCCGCCTCGTAGTTGTTGGCGTCACCCGAGAAGAAGCGCACGGGCCGGACGCTGGAGCGGAAGTCCCTCCAGCGCAGCTGGCTGTCGGAGTGGAGCCCCGCGCCCCAGATGCGCATTCGCAGGCGCGGCGCGCCCGCCGTCGCGGTCATGGGCTCGAGCTTCGTCAGCAGCGGAGCGGGCCGCTCGGAGACGACGTTGAGGAACGCGGGGAGGGACGTCCCTCCTCCTTCCGAGACGCGCGACAGGGTGACGGTGCGGACGCCCGGAGACTCGAGCCAGAGCTGCGCGAAGGAGATGCCGCTGCCCATGGTCGAGGCCGACCGCACGGGCGGCTGGGGCGGTGTCCTCACGTCGAGCTGGAGCCGAGACATCCGCGTGGGCTCGCCGGTCCACAGGAGGTCCTGTCCCTTCACCCAGAGGGTGTTGGGGACGAGGTCTGTCCCCAGCGGCTCTTGCGAGAGGACTCCGGGCTCCAGTGTGCGGATTCGCGGCGTCCTGGCGCCATTGAGATACAGATGTGTCGGAGCACTCAGTCCCCGCCCCAGGACCTGGACGCGGACCTCGAGGACACCCGCGGTGGCGGTCTCCTGAGCGTTCAGGAGGAATGAGCCGTCCTGGCTGTTGAAGGGCCGCTCGCTGCCGTTCACGAAGAGCTTGGAGACCTGCGCGCCGCTCGCGCCGGAGACCGCGAAGGACAGGCGCGTCTCCACGCCCTCTTCGATGGCCCGGACGTTCATCTCCTGGGGGTCGAGCGAGAGCCGAGGCTCCAGCTCCGAGGTGATGACGAGATACCGCTCGCGACTCTCTCCACCTCCGGGGCCGGACGTGAAGACGGTGACCTTGGCGGGGCCGGGCGTGCGTGCCTGCGCCGCGGGGATGACGGCTGTCAGCTCGGACCTCGTCCCGGGCCCCGCCATGCACGGATTGTCCAGGCAGTGCCACTGCGTGGGCATGGGCACGCCCTGCCAGCGCACCTCCGAGTCCTTGGTGAAGCCTTGCCCCACGACATGGAGGGTCATGGGGTCATCGCGAGCCATGAGCGGGTTCTCTCCGCCGGGGCCCGTGACGGCTTCGATGACGGGCACGGCGCGCTGCGCGTGGACAGCGAGCAGCAGCGGAGGCGACAGGCCTCCTCCAGGGGGCGGCGTCCGCACGGTGATGGCGAGGACTCCGTTCTGCTCCAGGTCCGAATCGATGAGGTTCGTGGTCAGATACCCCGAGGTATCGAAGCGCGTGGGCCGCTCCTGTCCGTTGACCTGGATGACGGAGCGGGGCGTGAAGCCCGCGCCGCTGATGGCGATGGCCCCTGATGCGTCACCGACGGACAGCACCGACGGGGTGAGCGAGTCGACGACGGGCGCGGGCGACTCCCTCACGACCTGGACGAAGAGGGGGGCGGACTCGGCGCCGTCGTGGGTGCGCCGCACCGTCACGGAGAACGCCCCGGTCTGGTCCAGCAGGTGGGAGGGGACCCTGAAGGTCCACCGGTCATACGGCGGGCCCGCCGGTGTTTCGTTGAAGGACTCGGGAGGCAGGGGCGTGCCATTCCACAGCAGGACCTGCTGTCTGTATTCACCCAATCCCTCTCCTCGAAGCTCGAAGGTGGTGCCCGGGTCGTTGACGTTCACCCGGGCGGGAGACACGGCGTACACCACCGGCTCGGTCTTCACGGCGAGGGGGTAGTTCCCCGACACGAGGGGGCCCTGGGGGCTGGGCGTCTCCAGGCTCACCTGGATGGTGGTGGCATTCACGCGCGCGTCGGCGGGGAGGTCCGCCCGGATTCTTCCCGCGGAGGAGGACGAGTACGTGTTCAGGGGCTTGCCGTTCCACTTCACCACGGTGTTGGCGCGCAGCTTCGTTCCGCTGACCTCGATGGAGTAGCTCTTGGCCGAGCCCGCCCGTCCCTGGAGCGTGTCCACCGCGCTCAAGGTGGGAGGCCATATCCCCGCGATGGTGGGCGTCGGGGGCCTCACCGGGAGCAGGCGGGTCTCCGTCATGACGGGGGTGGTCGTGTAGCCCCGGGGCCAGGGGACCTCGACCTGGAACACGTCCGTCTCCGAAGGCATGGACAGCAGGCCGGGGGGCAGCTCCACCCTGCCCTCCGTGGGGCTCGTCACGATGAGCGGAAAGCGGCCTCCCCGGAAGAGGGCCACGCTGCCCTGGACGAGGTTCTTCCCCTTCACCGTGACTCGCACGGACTCCGTGGGCCCTGAGTCGAGGACCTCCGGGGTGAGCGAGTGAAGCTCGGGCGTGGGCTCGACGAAGGCCGTGAACGGAGACGTGGCGCCGCCGGGGTAGCCCGGGGCACCCGGGGGCGTCCTCACCCAGAGGAGGAAGTCCCTGGGCTGCCAGAGGAGCTCGCGAGGGACGCGGGCCCACAGCTCCGTGCTGCTGACGAACCGGGTCTCGAGGGGCTGCTGAATCAAGTAGACGATGCTGCTGGGGTCGAAGCCCGAGCCGAGCACCTGGACGTCCAGCTCCACGGTGGTCGCGTTCACCACCACCCTGTCACCCAGGGAGATGGGAGGCAGCGTCGCCGAGGGAGGAGGCTGCACCGGCGGGACTTCGACGTCGGGGTTCTCTGGAGTCAGCGGGGGCGGATTGCCGAGCCCGGGGCCGCACGCCCCCAGCACCCACACCAGGAAGACCCCACCACTCATCAACCCCAGGCGCATCTGGACATCCTTCCGCGAGCGGTCTCGCGCTCCCTTCACACCCGAGACGTGTTTCTTGCGCAAGCCTTCGACGCGAAAGCCGCCAGGCGGGGCTCAGCCCCCGGGGGCTGCCCGCTCGAGGAGCGCGCCGCCGGGACCGAAGCCCAGGGTGAGGCACAGGATTCGCGCGTGTCCCGCGAGTCGAGGCTCCCCGCGCGCGGCTTCCGCGGAGAGCTCCGCGTCGTTGAGTACGAGCACGTCGCCGCACTCCGGCAACCCGGCGTGCGCGAGCAGCTCATGCACGAGGGGCGCGTGTCCCTCCCAGCCGTAGGTGCAGCCTCCTGGGAGGAGCGCATCATCCAGGGGACAGGGAAGCGCCAGGCACAGTCCATCGGAGGCCGTGGCGCCCGCGTCCTGGGCGAAGCTCCGCAGCGCCCCCGCGATGAAGTGGATGGCCGCTGGGATGTGGTGCCCATCCGCGGGCCGAGGCATGCCGATGAAGAGGCGCGGGAGCGCGGTGACATCCCGCTCGAAGACTCGTGGGGGGGCTCCAGGGCTCACGCACTTGACGCTCGTCTGCCCGACATCGAGCGCCAGGGGCTTCGCGGCGGAGGCCGAGAGCAGCCGGAGTCCCGCGAGCACCGGCGCGAAGCGTGGCGCCTCCGCGAGGTGGATGGGACAGCGAAGTCCCTGGGCTGCTTCAGCGAGCGCGGGCTGGAAGTCCTCCAGACACAGCAAGCCCCCCGTGAGCCACACCGCGTCCACCGCGTGTCGATGGACCAGCACCTCCACGGCGGCGAGGAGGCCGGGCATCAGGCGCCGCGCGAGCCCGGCTTCGGGGACTCCCGCGAGCCGGTCCGCCTCCACGCGAGGGGCGCTCAAGAGCTCCCACAGCTCGCGCCCGAGCACCGAGAGGTTCCAGACCTCCAGCGGTGTCACGCCCGGGGCCCGATAGCGGCGAGGACGGTGGCTCATGTGACGAGCCGGACGATGCGCTCGGCGACTTCCTTCGCGCCGTCGCGGGCGCGGTACGACGCGGAGACGGTGGCGAGCTTCGCGCGCAGCGGCGTGCCCGGCTCCAGGAGCTGGCGAAGCGCGTCGCGGCAGCCCTCCACCGTCAACGTGTCGAGCTCCCGCGTGAGGCCCGCGCCCGAGGCCTGGAGGAAGTGCGCCTGGATGGGCTGGTCGTTGCAGACGGGCAGCAGCAGCAGCGGGACCCCCGCCGTCAGCGCCTCCATCACCGAGTTGGCGCCGCCGTGCGAGACGAAGACGGAGGCCTTGGGGAGGAGCTGGCGCTGCGGCGTGTACGGGACGGCCACCACGTCGCCCGGCAGCGAGCGCGAGAACTCCGTGTCGGCCAGCTCTCCGGCGCTGAGGACCAGCGTGACGCCCAGGGGCGCGGCGGCCTCGGCGAGGGTGCGGAACAGCGTGGGCTGCCACGAAATCTGGCTGCCGAAGGACACATAGACCACGGGCTTCGAGCCCAGCCGCTCCCAGGGGAAGTCCACCTCGTCGCCTCGGGGCTCCGGTGGAATGGAGGGGCCGACCAGCACCGTGTCGGGAGGCAGGCCCGCGTCGGGGCCGAGGAAGGCCTCGGTGGCGAAAATCGTGTTGAGGTGCGGAGAGAGGCACTCACAGTTGCGGAAGCGCGCCTCGAAGCCGTGCTTCGCGAACAGCGCCGCGCGCTCCTGTGCCAGCGCGCGCACGTTGCGGCGCAGGCCGTAGTCCTCCATCGGCTCCAGCAGCGAGAGCGCGGAGGACACGCCCACCCACGGGAGCTTCTCCCGGTGCGCGGCCAGCACGGCGGCGTACTGCATCCCATCCAGCGCGAGGACGTCGGGGCGGAAGCTCCGGACGACCTGGCGCACGGGCTCCAGCAGCGCGGGCACCGCGTCGATGAGCAGTCCCCGAATCCACTTCCCCAGCGCCACCTCGTCGCGCACCAGGCGCGCCAGGGCCTCGCCTCCGGTCTCGATGGCGGGGGCCTCCTGTGTGAGCGGGGGCAGGTGGAGCACCTCGACACCCAGGTTCGCCAACTGCGGCGAGGGCTCCGGGATGCAGAGCCAGCCCACGGTGTGGCCCATGCGGCGCAGCCACTGCGCCACGCCCATCATCGGGTTGATGTGGCCCTTCTCGGGAGACGTGCCAATCAGGATTCGGGACATGAGGAGCCTCGTGCCGCGTGCGCGTGGAGCATGGCGAGGGAACACAACCGCATCAACAGGCGATCCACCGCGCTGGCCTCGGGCGCGTCGGGCGCCATGCGCGTGGAGTGCTCCAGCAGCGCCAGCGCGGCCTTCGGGTCGATGACCTCCAGCGGCTCCAGGCGAGAGGGGGACAGCCACGCGCGGTACAGCTCCAGCCAGCGGGCGCGCATGGGGCTGGAGAGCGCGGTGTGGCCGTAGCGCGGCGTCTTGCGCGCGAGCCGCACCTCGTCCGGGACGAGGCCGCGCACGCCCTGGCGGAACAGCCACTTGCCGACGCCTTCGCGCGACAGGGAGGACTCCGGCAGCGCGAGCGCCACGTCCGCGAAGCGCGTGTCGAGGTAGGGCGTGTGGACGGTGAGCCGGTGGGTTCGCGCGCCGCGCAGCTCCGGGGGCAACACGAGCTCACGCAGCACCCACGCGGCATGGCGCACCTCTTCGGTGGCCTCCGCGTCCGCGAGCGACCAGGGCATCTCGTCGCGTGTGTCCCCCAAGTTGTCCACAGGAGGGCGCAGCACCGCGCGCGCGAGCCGCCGGTCCTCCTCGATGCGCGCCGCCGTCGCGGCCATCGCATTCGGATTCCCCCTGAGCACCTCGTCGGCGCCGGCCCCGCTGAGCATCACCGACGCGCCCAGCAGCCGGGCCGCCGCGTAGAAGGCGAAGCTCGCGATGACCCGCGCGTTGAGGAGCGGGGTCTCCGTGGCGATGACGGTGGGCTCGAACAGGTCGGGCAGCACGGCGTCCGGGATGGGCACGTCCACCAGGTCCACGCCCGTGAGGCGCGCGACGGTCCTGGCGTTGCGCCGCTCCGTCTCGTCGGCGAAGTGGACCTCCATGCTCCAGGCGCGGACCCGGCCGGGCGCGTGGCGGGCCGCCAAGGCACAGAGCACGGCGCTGTCCACGCCGCCGCTCAGGCTCACGTCCCGCGCCCCCGCGGCGACGCGTGCGCCCACCACGTCGGAGCACGCGGCCACGAGCCGCCGTGCCTGCTCGTCGTGGAGCTGGGCTTGGGCCTCGGTCGAGAGGGATGGCGCTGGCGCGGCTTCGCGATGGACGCGGGGAAGGGCTGGTGCCACGCGGTCCACGCCTCGGAACAGGCTCTGGTGCGGCGGCAGGGCGTGGAGCAGGAACGCGGCGGTGCACAGGGGCTCCAGCCCCATGAGCGGCGAGCTGGCGCCGTGTGTCTCCGAGGGCTCGGCGCGGGACTTCTCGTCGGGTGTCGTGGCTCTCGCTCGGAGCGGGGGCGGGAGCAACCGCCACACGGACTCCTGGGGCTCACCGGAGGGGGACTGGTAGGACGGCAGGATGGCGAGCGGGCTGCTCGCGTCGCCAGAGGACGCTGACACGCGGTGACTGTCTCAAGGCCTGGGGGGACCCGGCAACCCCGCTATAGTCAGCGGGTGCGTTACGAGCTGCACGACGGCCGAATCCTCACTTGGTCCCTGGAGACGCACGTCGTCACCCACTGCAACCTGCGCTGCGTGCAGTGCTGCCCCATGTCGCCGCACCTGCCCGCGTGGGCCGTGGACCCCGCCGCGCTCCAGGCCGACCTCACCCGCCTGGCGCGAGTCCTCAAGCCCGACATCTTCAAGCTCACCGGGGGCGAGCCCTTCCTCCATCCGAATCTTCCCGCCGTGCTGGACGCTGTCCGAGCGTCCGGTCTCTGCGAGCAGGTCTCCGTCACCACCAACGGGCTGCTCGCCGCGAGCGCGCCGGAGGCCGTGTACGAGCGCCTGGACCGGATGACCCTGTCCGTCTACTCCTCCGCGCCGCTGCCGGAGAAGTCCCTGGCGCGCATCACCGAGCGCTGTGAGCGCCACGGTGTCCACCTCTCGGTGAAGAACATCGACGCCTTCCAGCAGATCACACCGGACGCGCCGCTGGGCTCGGACGCGGAGGTGCGCGACGTCTACGCACGCTGCTGGTTGAAGGTCCGCTGCCACCTGGTCCACCAGGGGCGCTTCTACTCCTGCACCCGTCCACCGCATGTGGCCACGGTGCTGGGGCCCACGTATCCAGACATGCCCGCGCTCGCGGAGGTGGACGGCGTGCGGCTGGACGCGCCGGACCTGCTGGAGCGGATGCTGGGCCTCTTGGAGCGGGACACGCCGCTGGCCACGTGCCGCTACTGCCTGGGGGCCAGTGGCCCGTGGAAGCCACACGCGCAGCTGCCACGGGCACCTCGCGCCTAGCGCTTCTCCTGGCCGGACTTCGGCACCGCGCCCTGCATCGACGGCGGGTAGCGCTCTCCCGCCGCGACGCCTCGAGGCGCGACTTCGTCGATGTCCTTCAGGTCCTTGGGCGTGAGCTTCACCGCGAGCGCCCCCAGGTTCTCATCCAGGTACTTGCGCCGCTTGGTGCCGGGAATCGGGACCAGGTCCGGCCCCTGCGCCATCACCCACGCGAGCGCGAGCTGCGCGGGCGTGCAGCCCTTGTCCTTCGCCAGCCGCTCCACCTTCGCCACCAGCTCCAGGTTGCGCGTGAAGTTCTCCCCCTGGAAGCGCGGGGAGTTGCGGCGGTAGTCGTCCGCGGCCAGGTCCTCGAAGCGCTTGAGCTGCCCCGTCAGGAAGCCGCGCCCCAGCGGGCTGTAGGGCACGAAGCCGATGCCCAGCTCGCGGCACACCTGGAGCACCTCGTCCTCCGGGTCCCGGCTCCACAGCGAGTACTCACTCTGGAGCGCGGCGATGGGGTGCACCTTGGACGCGCGGCGCAGCGAGTCCCCGTCCACCTCCGACAGCCCCAGGTGCCGCACCTTGCCCTCGCGCACCAGCTCCGCCATGGCGCCCACCGTCTCCTCGATGGGCGTGTTGGGGTCCTTGCGGTGCTGGTAGTACAGGTCGATGACGTCCACGCCCAACCGGCGGAGGCTGGCCTCACACGCCTGCTTCACGTACTCCGGACGACCGTTGATGCCGCGCGCCTGCGGGTTGTTCGGGTCCCGGACGATGCCGAACTTCGTCGCCAGCACCACCTTCGCCCGGTGGGGCCTGAGCACCCGGCCCACCAGCTCCTCGTTCGCCCCGGAGCCGTACATGTCCGCGGTGTCGAAGAAGGTGATGCCCTTCTCCAGCGCGTGGAGCAGCGTGGCCTCCGACTCCGCGTCGTCGCGTCCCGCATAGAAGTCAGACATCCCCATGCAGCCCAGGCCCATGGCGGAAACCTTCAGGCCCTGCTTGCCGAGCGTCCGCGTCTCCATCTGTCCCTCCCTCGCTGTGGCCACCGCCGTGGCATTCCGTTCGTCGCGCGCCCTTTACTGCGGCGGGGCCGCCGGGACGTCAACTGGAACGACCCGCTCCCGAGGCAGGTCCACGGTGAAGATGGAGCCTCGGCCCTGCTCGCTCTCCACGCGCACCCGCCCCCCCATGGCCTCCACCAGGGTCCGGGTGATGTAGAGGCCCAGGCCCAGGCCACCGTAGTGCCGCTCCGACACCGCCCGCTCGAAGCGGCCGAAGAGGCGGGGCAGGTGCTCCGGCGCGATGCCGATGCCCTGGTCCCTCACCCGCAGCCGCGCGCGCGAGGGCGCCTGCTCCAGGCTCAGCAGGATGGGCTTGCCCGCGCCGTACTTCACCGCGTTGTCGATGAGGTTGGTGACGACCTGCTCCAGGCGCAGCCGGTCCCATCGGCCGACGAGTCCTCCCTCGCCCCCCTCCACCTGGAGCGTGGAGCCAGCGCGGGCCGCGTGCGGCTCGTAGCGCGACGCCACCTCGCGGATGAGCGCGCCCAGGTCCACGTCCTCCAGCTCCAGCGCGAGCCGTCCCGCCGCGATGCGCGACACGTCGAGCAGGTCCCCCACCAGCTCCGCCAGCTTCTTCACCTGCCGGGCACCCGTGTCCACGTACCCCTTCACCACCGAGTAGGGGATGGTGTCCGGGTGCCGCTCCAGCTCGCGCGCCAGCGCCTGGAGCTTGAGGCTCAGCGGCGTGAGCGGCGTCTTCAGCTCGTGGCTGGCGATGGAGAGGAACTCGTCGCGCAGGCGGATGGCCTCCTGCGCTTCCCGGTACAGCCGCGCGTTCTCCATGGAGAGCGCGGCGCGGTACGCCAGCTCCAGCCCGAAGGCGAGGTCCGCCTGGGTGTAGCGGCGGTTGGAGAAGGACGTGAAGAAGCTGAAGACGCCCAGCGTGTGCCCGCGCACCACCAGCGGCACGGCGATGAAGGAGCGCAGCCCCGTGGCCAGCATCACCCGGGCGTGGTTCTCGTTGTGGGCGCTGCGCTTGATGTGCGCGGGCGTCATCTCCTCCAGGAGGATGGCCTCGCCCCGCAGCAGTGCCGCGGTGGGCGGGTGGCGCGGGTTGCCCTCCGGCATGAGCTGGAAGTTGAGCACCTCCGCGGCGGTGGGCGCGTCCTCGGGCCGCGCGTGGGCGACCTCCAGCCGTCGGAAGTTGCCGTCCGGCTGGGCCAGGTCCACGAAGCACCAGTCCGCCAGCGCCGGCACCACCAGCTTGGCCAGGTTGCGCATCGTCATCTCGTAGTCGAGCGACGACGCGAGCACGGTGCTCACCTCGGCGAGCACGCGGGTGCGGAACTCCGCCTGCCGCAGCTCCGTGGCCAGCGCCTCCGCGCGCTGCCGCGCGTGCACCAGGTCCGTCACGTCGAAGCCGAAGCCCGCGATGCCGTCCACCTGCCCCTGCGCGTCGCGCGTGGGCTGGTAGACGAGGTTGTGGAAGGTCTCCTTCTCCATGCCGTCCGCCTGGACGAAGCGCAGCGGGATGGCGTTGCCCACGAAGGGCTCCCCCGTGGCGTAGACGCGGTCCAGCACGCCGCGCGCGTCCTGGTCCGCCACCTTCACCAGCCCCTCCTCGAAGGACTGGCCCAGCAGGTCGCGGTTCTTCAAGAGCGCGCTGTTGCGCGCGTTGGAGAAGTCGAACGCCTGGGTGGCGCCCCGCAGGAAGAAAATCTGCGCGGGGGCCTGCATGAAGATGGTGTGCAGGCGGGAGCGGGCGGCCTCGGACGCGGCGCGGGCCCGGTGCTCGCGGTCCAGCAGCGTGGCGCGCTCCTCCAGGGCCCGGTTGAGCGTCACGTTCAGCTTGGTGATGAAGATGGCGAGCAGACCGAAGATGCCCAGCGAGAGGATGTCCGCGGAGCGCATCTGGAGCGTCAGCCGCGGCGGCAGGAAGTGGTGGTCCACGGACACCAGCGACAGCGCCGTGACGAGCATCGCGGGTCCCCAGCCTCCCCACCACCCCGCCACCATCACCGCGCCATAGAAGAAGAGGAACGGGCTGGTGGACATGAGCGGACGCAGCTCCAGCTGGAGCAGCAGCGCGATGCCATAGAAGGCGAGGGCGACGCCATAGCGGCCCGGCCACGACTTCTTCATCCAACGCCAGAACCGGCGCGGGTCCGGCGCCGGCCGAGGCTCGAGTGACGCCGCCGCCAGGGAGTGCGAGGTCCCCGACGGGTGCGAGGTTTCCAGATGAGAGATGGGCGTGGGCAAGGCGGTTGGCCTCCTCACGACGAGATGGCGCCGCGACCATCCGAGTCGAGTTGCCCAGGAGGACAGCGCGGCAGCCGCATGATGGTCCTACTCAAGGCCTGTCCGCGCCCTTCCCGCATGCAAGTGATTGAAGGAATACGCTCCGAGGGAGAACGTGTGTCTTTTCGTTTCCACTTGTTGCGTGGTTACCGCTTGCTCGGCGCACGGGGCTTGGAAGACCCAGCCAGGCCTGACGCTGCCGATGAAGACTTTCAGGGGTGTTGTTTTGGTATGGCGAACGAGGATTCGCCAGGCGCGGCCAGGTGCGTCACTTCACCCGGTGCGGGAGCGCGGAGATGTTGGTGCGGCAACATGATTGCGGAAGGGGAGGGGCTTGCTCCCCGAGGACAGG
The DNA here is from genome assembly GCF_038561935.1 of Myxococcus stipitatus. Next base: position 391,927 of record NZ_CP102770.1, read on the forward strand.
GACGCCTCGCTCACGGCGCGCACGAGGAGCCGGGGCGGCTCGCTCCAGCCCAGGTTGCGCAGCGCGGAGGTGAGCCGCTCGCACAGCGGGGCCACGTCGGAGTCCACCGCGCCGGCCAGCTCCAGCTCGAAGCGCGAGGGCTCCACCTGGGTGAGTCGAAAGGCTCTCAGCGCATGGTGCTTGAACACCCACGCCAGGGCCCAGGCATCCACGGTGCGTCCAGAAGGCAGAGTGTAATGGCAGGCGCCTCGGCCGCCGAATTGCCCCAGCGTCCATCCGTGGAAACCGCAGGTGCACACCTCCCTGCATGTCCTTCCCGCGTCGCCCGGGAGGTAGCGGAGCAGGGGCAGCACGCTGGGGCGCAGGCGCGTCACCACCACTTCGTCCGTGTCCGGCTCCAGCCACACGTCGGGCGCGAGGACATGGAAGCGGCCCGGGGTCTGGAGGCACTCCCACGCGAGGGGGCCGGTCTCCGTCGTCGCGTAATAGTTGAGGAGCGGGGCGGGCAGCACGCGCGCGAGCGCCGCGCGGGTGTCGTCGGGCAGGTGCTGCGCGGAGGTGAGCACCAGTGCGGGCAGCGGAAGGTCGCGCTGCTCGGCGAGCCAGCGCAGTCCCACCGGGTCCGAGAAGAGGATGGCGGGGCGCACGCGGCACAGGCGCTCCCGGGCGTCGTCGCGCAGCACGGAGATGCGGTGCAGCGCGCCGTCGTGGAGGATGGGCAGGCGCACCGAGTACTCCAGCCCTCCCGGCAGCGCGTCCAGCAGCACCACGCGGGGGCGCGGGGGCGGGGTGACACCCGCGCGCTCCAGCCAGAACCGCAGCACCGCCCACATGTGCAGGCAGTCGAGCCTGTCGCGCACCACCTTCACGGGCTCCCCTGTGGAGCCGGAGCTGCGCACCACCACGCCCTCGTCGTCGGCCGACAGCGGCGCGGGGACCTGGTCCCAGTGCCGGGCGAGGACGCTCCGCTCCAGCGTGGGGAAGTGGCGCAGGTCCTCGAGTGTCTGGAGGTCCCCGGGGTGCAGGCCCGCCTCGCGCAGGCGCCGGGTGTAGTAGGGCGAGGCGAGCAGCGCGTCCCGCAAGGGGCCGAGCCGGGACTCGAGCCGGGCGCGGGCCTGGGCTTCGTCCGTGAGCGAGGTGAAGTGGGACAGCGCGTGGGCGATGGACCGGGCCCACGGGATGTGGCGGCGCTGGGTACCGGTGTCCCGGCGGATGTTCGCGCGGGGGGCCACGCGCACCTCCGGCGAGAGGCCGTGTGTCACTCGCGCCATCCTCTCGCGTCGGCGGCGCGCTTCTCCGCCTCCTGAAGCTCCTTGAGGCGCTTGTCGGCCTCCCTGCGCCGGGCCTCCTCCGCGCGCTCCATCTCCTTGAGGGCGGCGCGGTAGTCGAGCTTCTTCAGCCGCGCGTCGGACTCCATCGCCGTCTCGCCCTTCACCTGGCCCTGCACCGCGTGCACCCACTTGCGCAGGAACTCCTCCTGACGGAAGGCGTTGGAGCGCACCATCTCCGCCGTCAGCGGCTCCACCCGCGTGAAGAAGAGGGCCAGCAGGACCCTGGGGTCGGCGTCCTTGCGCAGCGCCTGGGACGAGTCCTCGCCCAGCGTCGACGACGTCAGCACGTGCGCGAGCATCCCCACCTGCTCCTTCCAGAGGCCGGCGGCCTTCGAGGCGTGCTCGAGGCCGGCCCAGTCCGCGCGCGAGGGAGGGCGCAGGCCCGCCACGCGGAAGACGTCGCAGATGATGGCCACCGACAGGTCGTGCGGATACGGCGACACGAGCGGGACGGCGGAGAGCTGCTTCTGGATGTCCTTGATGTCGAAGACCATCACTTCTCCAGCAAAGCCTGGGACAGGGCCGCCGCGGCGGGGCCGAAGTCCGACAGCCATTTCACCACGACCAGGCGGAAGCCGCGCTCCCGCACCACGGGGGCCAGCGTCTGCCGCGCGTGGACATCATCCGCGAGCGAGAGCAGCGCGACGAGCATCCGCGAGCCCCTCACCGCCTCCACCAGCATGTCCATGTGGTCGTCGGTCGTCGCGTTCGCCAGGAAGTCGCTGTCGGAGATGATGACGCGCAGCACGTCCCGCTTCTCCCGCGCGGACTGGCGGAGCACGTCGAAGGGCAGCTGCGTGCCTCCGCCGATGTAGTGCAGGAAGAAGTCGCGGGCGTGCTCCTCGTCGTACATCCAGGGCGAGACGAGCGGCGAGCCGTGCGAGTAGATGATGCCGCGCACCCGGGCCTGCTTGCGCAGCGCGGAGGCGGACAGCACCTGCGCGGCCAGCGTCATGGCGTTGAGCTGCAGCTCCGGGTTCGGCATGGAGCCGCTGGTGTCCAGGTAGATTTCCAGCTCGGGCACGCCGGGCTCGGTGCCGGGGGGCTCCTCCGCTTCCAGCTCGCGGCGCAGCGGGGACACGGCGGCCAGGTGTCCCCGCGAGAGCACCGTCAGCGTCCAGTCGATGGCGGACGGGTCATCGCCATACTCCCAGGCCTCGGGCGTGGTGCGCAGGTAGGGCTCGACGCGGTTGGGTGCGGCGGGGAGCTTCAGGAGGTGCTTGTCGACCTCGCGCCGGTAGTGCCGGGACACCAGCGCGCGGCGCAGCTTGCCGTCGCCGGTGCCGGGCAGGCTCCGGGTGATGCGGTCAATGTTGGCGAGTGCGTCGGGCGCGGACGAGACCTGGTCCGCGCTCAGCCAGCCGCGCTCGCGGGCCTCGCCCAGCGCGTCCTCCCAGCGTCCGCCGCTCTGGAGCGCGGAGTCCCAGTCATCCACGTCCGGCGTGGGCACGTCGCTGGCCATGGGCATGGCGCCCGTGCCGTCGTCGGGGCCGGAGAGGTAGCGCAGGAAGGTGGCGCAGAAGTAGAGGAACTGGAGGCGCGGGTCGGGCAGCGCGTAGAAGGTCTGCGCGAAGACGCGCGCCTCCACGCGCAGGCCCGGGAAGCGCTCCTCCATGGCGCGCAGCTCCGTCCGAGGCACCAGCGTCCCGGGCTCGCAGCCCCACAGCTCCTCGTGGATGGACAGGTAGAAGAAGAACAGCGGGGACATCTCGCGGCGGGCGTAGACGCGCTGGAAGTTCCGGTACACCCGGCACAGGTCTTCCCAGTGGGTGCGGCCCACCACTTCGTTGACCTGGAGGTCGTAGAAGAAGTTGGTCAGGGACTGCTTCAGGCCGGGGAGCAGCCGCTGCTCCATGACCTTCAGCTCCGCGTCCCAGCCCAGCGTGTGGGGGAAGCGGGCGTGGTGGCCGATTTCGTGGGCCAGCACGGCCATGAGGCTGGCCTCCGCGCTCATGGACTCCAGCAGGTGGAAGTTCACGAAGACCTGCCGCTTCACCATGTTGATGTAGGCGAGCGGCTCGTTCGCGGGGTCCGCGTCCGCGCGAAAGGGGACATGGGGCTCCGGAGGGCTCAGGCGCACCTGCACGTCCCACAGCGCCAGCGCGTCCCGCCAGCACTTCGCGATGAGCTCCGGTGTGAAGCGGGACGGGCTCATGCGGGCGCGAGCACCAGCACGAAGCGCGAGGTGTCCAGCGTGCCGGCGGCGCGCCAGTCATTGGCCGCGGTGGCGAAGAAGGCATCCACGCGCGGGTCGTGCTCCTCCATGGCCGTCAGGTGCGGCGTCTTCACGTGAGTGACTTCGGGCGTCTCGCGGCAGCCCATGGCGCCGAGCGGAAGGGGCGGGTCTCCGACGAGGAGGAGGCCCTGCGTCGCGGCCTCGCGTCCGGCCACGGCGTGGCGGTGGCGGTCGTGCACGCACAGCACGGTGGGCGCGAGGAAGTGGATGGCGCCCGGGAGGAAGCGGCTGTCCTCGCGGGACATGTCGATGAGGTAGGGCTGGGCGCGGTCGCCCAGCTTCTCGGTGGGCGGCTCCATCGCGAGGGAGGCGGTCTCTCGCAGGCGCTCCTCGATGCCGGAGAGGGACTCGAGCCGCTGGCCCACGCGGTGGAAGATGCGCTGCACCCAGGGCGGCGCGGACTCCAGGTTCTCGCCCACGTTCCACAGCTGCGCGAGCACGTTGGCGCGCGCGGACTCGGGGACGCCGGCGAGGAGGCGGGGCACCAGGTCCGACCACGCGAGGGTGAAGAAGTTCTGCCGGCCCGCGGTGGACGGGTAGAGGTAGCCCAGGCCGATGGCCTCCGAGCCCAGGCGCAGGTAGGCGCGCATCAGCTCCGCGGCGCTGGTGCTGGAGGCGCCGGACCTGGACAGGGCTTCACCCAGGCGCTGCGCGGGGCCCTCGCGCAGCTCTCGCCAGAGGTCCGCGTCCCAGCGCACGTAGCGGCCCTGGGCCTGGGCTTCGAGCTCGTCCTCGAAGGAGGTGCTCACGGCCGGCCTCCGGGGTTGTCCTTCAGCCACGTCGCGTAGTTGCGGTAGCGGCTGTACATGGACTTGAGGTGGATGAGGTCCTCGTAGACGGGGCCGGAGAGCTCCTGTCTGGTGAGCAGCTCGTTCATCAGCGCGGTGACGGAGGCCATGCGCTTCTCGGTGGTGCGCAGGTCGATGCCGGACAGGCCCTTGTCGAGCTCCTCGCGCAGCACGGCCACCTTGCGGCGGATGGGCTGGTGGCGCTCGTGGTGCTCCATGGCCATGTCGAACATGTGGCGAATCCACGCGACGCGGTCCTGGAGGAGGACCTTGTGGCCCTTGGCCTCGAAGAAGGCGCTGCGGGTGTTGGGGACCAGCTTCTCGTGCAGCACCCACGGGGCGATTTGACGGAAGTCCTCCAGCTCCACCGTCTTGTGTCCGCGGAAGAAGGCGAGCGCCTTCGCGTAGTGGAGGATGGTCTGGTAGGCGCGCACGCTGACGCCGTTCTCCGTCTGCGTGCAGAGGTGCACCTTCTTGTCGAGCGGGCACTGCTCGTTGCACACGGCGGAGACGGACTGCCCGGCGAGCTTGAGGGTGTCCTTGTGCTTGAACTCGAAGCGGGGCGAGGCCATGCGGCAGAAGTCGAGCTGGCCCAGGAAGAAGGCCACGCGCTCGAGGACGTCCTTGGGGACATCGACCTCGAGGATGGAGGCGTAGGCGCGCTCCAGCTCTCCGTCGGTGAAGATGATGTCCTTGGGGAGCATCTCCTCGGGGGACTTGTCGGCTTCGATGCGCTGGAGGAGGGTGTCGATGAAGTTCGAGTTGAAGGGGACGGCGCGGACGACGACGTCAAGGCGGTCCTTGAGGGCCTCGATGACCTGGAAGGTGCCGCCGCCCTGGTCGTCATTGGCGGTGAGGAACCAGGAGGAGCGTCCCGCGTAGACGTACTGGTCCATCATCTCCGCGTAGCCCTCGGCCATGAGGGAGAGGAGGGCGGACTGCGTCTTGGTGGGGATGCGGTTGTACTCGTCGATGATTTTGACGCGCTGGGTGATCCACTTGCGCCAGCTCACCTTCACGGCGGAGAGGTCATCCGCCTTGAGCATGTCGGAGGGGAGGGGGGCGCCGAGCAGGTCCGCGATGGAGAGCTGGGGGTGGCCGCGCTGGATGGAGCGGCGGATGTCCTCGCGGGACATGCCGGACAGGAGGGCCATGAGGATGGCGGAGGTCGTCTTGCCCCGGCCGGGGCCGCCGATGAGGAGGGCGCGGCGGCAGGTGAAGAGGGTGAGCAGGGGGATGAGGACGAAGGAGCTGTAGCTCATGTCCTCGGGGAGGTGGACCTCGTCCCCGGCGGAGTTCTTGAGGGAGGCGGAGCCTCCGAACTCGATGTCGTAGTAGGGGCAGATGACGGCGTTGTTGGTGATCCACCAGTACGCCTGCCGCATCTTGTCGTGGAGGCTGCCCCCGTCACGCTCCGAGAGGTGGACGTTGAGTCCCTTGTCCACCGAAGCCCGCCCCGTGAGCAGGCGCGACACCCAGTCCTGATTGGCCATGTGCGAGGGAGCGTAGCAAATGGCATGGGGCTACAGGGTGACGAGTCCCAGGCGCGCCGCGCGCACCACGGCCTCGGTGCGGCGCTGCACGCCGAGCTTGGCGAGCACCGCGTTCACATGGAACTTCGCGGTGTGCTCGCTGATGGCGAGCCGGTCCGCGATGGCCTTGTTCGACAGCCCCTCCGCCAACAAGGCGAGCACCTCGCGCTCCCTGGGCGTGAGCGCCTCGGGGCCGGGTGAGTGAGGGGCCTGGACAGGCGCGCTCCTCGGCGCCGCGCGCACGTCCGCGAGCCCCGCGTCGAACACCGCGAGCCCTTGCGACACCGCGGACAGCGCCGACGTGAGCGGACCTGGGCCGACGTCCCGGAACAACAACCCCCGCGCCCCCGCGCCCAACGCGAGCTCGCCCGCGGCCTCGTCCGCCACCAGGGCCAACACCGGCGCGCCCAGGTCCGGCAGCTCCACGCGCCCGTCCGCCTCCTGTAACCGCATTCCCGTGTCCCAGAGCACCACGTCGGGTGCCTCGCCCCGGGTCGACTCCAGCTCCACCTGCGTCCCGGCGCCCATCAACAACAGCTCGCCCCCGCGGTCGCCCAGCACCCGTGACAGCGCACCCCGCGCCAGCGGGTCTTCCGCGACGAGCACGAGACGAATCGGAGGGAGGGAGGCATCCAACACGGAATCCCTCTCCTAACGCGCTGCTCCTTCCACCGCTCGCGCCAGCTCTTCCGCCATGTATCGGCGGTTGTGTGGAGGAGACAGACAACTTTTTCACTGACCGTCCGATAAGTTCATCAATGCTTGGATGACACGCCCCCGGTCATCACCCCTCTCTCCCCGGAGTCCCCTCATGGCCGTCGGTGGCGCGGGTTCGTCCCGCAGCAGCACCAGTTCGTCCCGAAGCACCTCTTCCTCCTCCCGCAGCACCTCCACGGGAAGCATGGCCGCTGGCCGTGCGGCGGACCGAGCGAGCGTCAGCGGTTACTCAGCTGACAGCCGCTCCTCGAAGTCCTCCACCTCGAGGTCCTCGACGACGTCCGGCTCGATGGCCGCTGGCCGTGCGGCGGACCGCGCGAGCGTGAGCGGTTACTCCGCCGACAGCCGCACGTCGAAGTCGACGTCGAACAGGTCGGGCTCCATGGCGCAGGGCCGCGCGGCGGACCGCGCGAGCGTGAGCGGTTACTCCGCCGACAGCAGCTTCTCCCGCTCCGGCTCCATGGCCGCCGCCCGCGCCGCCGACAGGCAGAGCGTGCTGGGCTACACCAGCGGCACGCAGCGCAGGGGCGCGACGAACGACACCGTGAGGGGCCTGCAGGACCGCCTGCGCTCCGCGGGCTTCAACCCCGGCACCACGGATGGCAAGTTCGGCCCCGCGACGCAGCGCGCCGTCCGCGACTTCCAGCGCGCGATGGGGCTCAAGGTCGACGGGGTGGTGGGCCAGCGGACCTTCAATGCCCTCAACGGCCTGTCGAGCTTCACCGCCGCGAGGAGGCCCGCCACCACGACCCAGACCACCCAGCAGGTCACCCAGGCGCGCCCGGGTGAGCGCCCCTACCAGGCCATGTCCCGGCTCGCCGCGCAGCACGGCCTGCATGTGACGTCGACCACGGGCGGACGGCACAACCCCGGCTCGCTGCACCCGCTGGGTCGCGCCATCGACGTGCGGACCCGAGGTGTCTCCGCGGCGCGCATCGACGCGTTCATCGCGGATGCCCGCGCCGCCGGCTACCGGGTTCGCGACGAGCGCACACGCCCCAGGGGCCAGGCGGAGTGGAGCGGCCCGCACCTCCACATCTCGCAGTAGCCCGCGAGGGGAGGGCGCGCTTCAGCTCCTCCAGCGCAGATACAGGAACGCCGCCGCCGCGCCGAGCGTGAGCATCATCCCGAGCAGGCTCCACGTCAGGATGGAGCAGCCCGGCGCGGCACGCGAAATCGTGGGGAGCTTCTGCGTCTTCAGCTCCTCCACGAGCTGCGCGAGCATCCCCGTGTCGTAGCCCACGGGCTCGCCCTCGCGAATCCTCCGTCCGAGCTCCGTCAGCATCTCCTCGGCGAAGAACCGCGAGGACAGCCACACGCTGCGCGCCTGGAGCATCCGGTCCGTCCCGCCGCGAGCGGGGTCCAATCCGCATCCGTCACAGGGCTCGAAGGGGCCCTCCTTCGTCTCGCCACATCCCACACAGACGGCCACGTTCATGCGCCCATCCTAGCGCGAGCCCGGGGCCCCTCCGCCCCGTCATGCGAGCGTGACCCCGTGGCCGGGGGCTCGTGCATCCAGCCACAGCCGCGAGCCCTCGTAGCGGAGTCCGCCGTGGAAGGGATGCCGCGCGATGAACAGCGGCGTGTCCAGGTCCGCGTACGTGAAGCCGCCGAGCCCCGCCGCCAGATGCGCGGACGCGCTCATCGCCAGCACGCTCTCCACCATCCCCCCCACCATCAGCTCCAGCCCCGCCGCGCGCGCCAGGCTCCACATCGTCAGCGCCTCCACCACGCCGCACTTCATCGTCTTGATGTTGATGCCGTGCGCGGCGCCCTCACGGATGAGCCGCAGCACGTCCTTCGCCGAGCGCGCGGACTCATCCGCGCACACCCGCACGCGCGCGCGTCCCGCCACCTCCGCCATGCCGGCGAAGTCCGACGCGGGCACCGGCTGCTCGAGCAGCGCCAGGGGCACCTCCGCCCGCTCCAGCTCCCTCACGAAGGCCAGCGCCTCCGCCACGTCGTAACCCCCATTCGCATCCGCGAAGAGCCGCGCGTGGGGCGCGACCTCGTGAATCGCCACCATCCGCGCGGCGTCCTCGTCCGGTGACAAGGCCCCCACCTTCACCTTCAGCGTGGTGATGCCCCGCTTCAGGATGGCGCGCGCGGACTCCGCGGCGTGGGCCACGTCTCCCGCCGTCACCGTCATGTCGATGTCCAGCGACGTCCCCGCGCCGCCCAGCATCACGTACAGCGGCACGCGGTGGTGCCGCGCCAGCGCGTCCAGCACCGCCATCTCCACCCCCGCCCGTCCCGCGGGCGCCAGCGCCAGCCCATCCCCCAGCCACTCCGACAGCGGGCGCCAGGCCCGGACATCCTGGCCCAGCAGCCCCGCGCGCACCGCCTCCAGCGCCGCCAGCGTGCTGCCCTGCGTCTCCCCGCTCACGGCGGGGAAGGGCGCCGCCTCGCCCAGGCCCACCGTGCCGTCCGCCAGCGTCACCTGCACCAGGACGTTCTCGGCCACGTGCTGCGCCCCCGTGGCGATGGCGAACGGCTCCGTCAGCGGCAGGTCCAGGGACTCGAAGGAGACGGCGGTGATGAGCGTGGGCGTCATGTCTGGAAACACATCCTGGGCCCCTCCTGGAAAAGAAGGGGACACGCGATAGGTAGGTTCATCGTATTCAACCCGGTGCTCCGAGGTGTCAGGGAGTCGGATGTGTGCCTCGCATCCTCGGCTTGTGCCTGCCGCCCTTTCATGGCGACATGCGGGCCCTTCGGACGTTTTCTGGAATTGAGGCCCTTTAGTGGGGTTCCGGAGATTTTGCCTCCGGGTGACGCGGATGCCCGGGGCGGGCGGGGCATGTCGGCGACGGACACGAGACAGGACGTCCCCGCCTCGAGCGCGGACGCACTGCTGGAAGCGCTGGATGAGGCGGAGCGCCATGACTCGGAAGGGTGCATGGTGTTGCGAGCCGTGCGCGATGCGTCTGGCGCCATCATCGACTTCGAGTGGCTCTGGGCCAATCCCGCGGCCACCCGGGCCCTGGGCCAGGGCGCCGACACGCTGCGGGGCCGCCGGCTGAGGGACCTCTCTCCGGACGCGGGGCTGGGCACCCGGCTGGAGGTGCTGCGGCAGGTGGTGGAGTCGGGCCGGCCCGCGGCGGACAACTTCTCGGAGGGCGACGCGTGGCTGCTCGGCACCGCGGTGCCCCTGCGCGACGGAGTGCTCCTGCGCGTGCGCGACGTCACCAGCGCGCTGCGCGTGGAGGAGGGCCTGCGCGACACCCTCGACTGGGTGCGCGACGTGCTGGAGAGCACCCCGGAGGCGTTCTTCACCGTCGACGCCGAGTGGCGCATCACCTACGTCAACCGGCAGGCGGCGGAAATCACCGGCCGCACGCAGGAGCAGGTCTTCCGCCGCGTGCTGTGGCAGGCGTGTCCGGAGTTGATCGGCACGCTGTTCGAGCGGGAGCTGCGCCGCGTCGCCGGCGAGGGCTCGTCCACCATCTTCGAGGTGCGCACCGCCCCCGAGCGCTGGCACGAGGTGCACGCCTGGTGCTCCGGGCAGAACGTCTCCGTCTTCTCGCGCGACATCACCGGCAAGAAGCGCGCGGAGGCGGAGCGGGACGCGCTCCTGACGCGTGAGCACTCCGGGCGCTTGGAAGCGGAGGCCCTGGTGCGCGAGCGCACCGAGGAGCTGGTGGCCGCGCGCGAGCGCCTGGTGCAGTCGGAGAAGCTGGCCATGGCGGGGCAGCTCGCCGAGGGCGTGGGTCACGAAATCAACAACCCGCTCTCCTACGTGAGCGGCAACCTCCAGTTCGCGCTGGAGCAGTTGGAGCAGCTGGAGCAGCTGCACCCCGTGAAGGACGCGCAGGCGGTCCCGCTGAGCGAGGCGCTGGAGGCGCTGCGAGAGGCCCGCGAGGGCGCCGAGCGCATCCGCGTCATCGTGCGCGACCTGCAGATGTTCGCCCGCGCGGATGAGCCGCACCTGTCCGCGGTGGACGTCCACGCGGCGCTGGAGTTCGGGCTGGCCATGGCGATGCCGCACCTGCGCTACCGCGCGGAGGTGGTGCGGCGCTACGCGCAGGTGCCCACGGTGATGGCGCATGAAGCGCGGCTGGGGCAGGTGTTCCTGCACCTGCTCGTCAACGCGGCGCAGGCGATTCCCGAGGGCGACTTCAACCGGCACCGCGTCACCCTCTCCACGCGGGTCGAGGGCGCGTGGGTGGTGGCGGAGGTGGCCGACACGGGCCACGGCATGACGCCCGAGGTGGCCGAGCGCGCCTTCGAGCCGTTCTTCACCACGCGAGGCGTGGGCGAGGGCAGCGGGCTGGGGCTGTCCACCAGCCTGGGCATGGTGCGCAGCATGCGCGGGGAGCTGACGGTGACGAGCACGCCGGGAGCGGGGACGACGTTCCGCGTGCGGCTGCCGGTGACGAAGGCGCTGCCGGACGCGGTGTCGACGGGGGCGCTGGCGGACGTCCCCGCGCGCAAGCGGGTGCTGGTGGTGGACGACGAGCCTCAGCTCGCGTCGCTGCTGCGTCGGCTGCTGGGGCGCCAGCACGAGGTGGTGGTGACCCACAGCGGGCGCGAGGCGCTGGCGTTGTTGGAGCGGGACGCCGACTTCGACCGCGTGTTCTGCGACCTGATGATGGCGGACGTGACGGGGATGGACCTGCACGCGGAGCTGTCCGCGCGGGGGCCGGAGCTCCTGTCGCGCTTCGTCTTCATGACGGGCGGCGCGTTCACGGAGCGGGCTCGGGCGTTCCTCCAGTCGGTGCCGCTGCCTCGAATCGAGAAGCCGTTCGACCCGGGCACGCTGCGGGCGCTGGTGGAGGGGGCACCGCCGCGCGCCAGGGCCGTGGAGCCGCTGGCGCGCGGAGGGTGAGGGGTTACAGCTTCACTTCGTCGCGGTCCGGGTGGGTGATGTAGCCGGAGCCCGCGGCGACCAGCTTCTCCATCAGCTTGTCCATGCCGTTGGAGCGGGCGAAGGCCATCTCGTTCTTGGTGACGCCGACGAGGGTGAGCAGCTGCACCTTGCCGCTGGGCAGGGCGAAGTGGTCGGGGCGGGACGGGTCCCGGACGAAGACGAAGCCGCTGAGCTTGGAGTCTCCGCCGTCGAGGGTGCCCTCCACGGGGTAGCGGTGGCCCATGGCGAAGGCCCGCATGCACACGAGGTTGTAGGCCATCATGTCCAGCAGTCGGAAGACGGGCCACTTGGCCTCTTCCTTCGTGTGGATGACCATCTCGTAGCCGATGCCGCTGGGGGCATCGTCGGGGAACTCCTCTCCGGGCGCGATGGTGAAGGGGTTGGACAGTCCACTGGTGACGTAGGTCCAGTAGGGGTAGTCCGTGCTCGGCGGGGCCACGCGCACGCCCATGGGTCCCCAGTTGGGGTCCGGGTCGCCTTCTACTTGCGCGATGTCGCTCTCCATCCACGCCTGAATCGCGTCGGTCTGGTCGAGCGTGAAGACGCCTTCGTCGATGGCGCCGAACATCTTGGGGTACTCGACTTCATCGCGGTCCGCCCAGCAGTCCTCGTACCACTGGATGAAGTCTTCGTCCGTCTCCGGGGCTTTCATGACGGTTCTACTCTAGAGGCTCACCCCGGTTTCTCAACTTCCCTGAGGGGGCTCCCCGGACGTCCTACGGGTGGGGAACAGGGGCCTGCCCCCTGGGTCGGTTCGCATGACTCTTGGAAAGCGGGATTCGGGCGGGTGGGTCAGGGCCCCCTGGACCCGGGGAGGGGCCAGGGCTTGAGGCCGCAGATCTGCTCGGCTTCCTCCACGGCCAGGTTGAGCCGGGCCCGCTCCCGGCGCACGTGGTCTCTCACCGCGCCGTCCAGCCGCCGGTCGAAAATCACGTGGGCGCTGTGCACCGCCGTGGGCTCGAAGCCCCGAGACACCTTGTGCTCACCGCCCGCACCCGGCTCGAACACCTTGCGGCCCGCGCGGATGCAGTCGTCGACCGAGTGATACAGGCAGACATGGAAGTGCAGGAAGGGGTGCTCCTCGATGCTGCCCCAGTAGCGGCCATAGAGCCGCTCCTTCGTCGCGAGGTTGAACGCCCCCGCGATGACCCGGCCCTCGCGCACCGCCTCCACCATCTCCACCGTGTCCGGCATCGCCTGGAACACGCGCGAGAAGAACCCCGGCGTGAGCTGCACCTGTCCCCACGCATGCCGCTCACACGTGGCCGTGTAGAACTCATACGCGCGCTTCGCATGCGCCGCCGTCAACTCCTCGCTCCGCACCGTGCGCAGCTGGATGCCCTGCGTGGCCGCCGCCGCGCGCTCGCGCTTGAGCTGGTTGCGGCGCTTGGAGTCGAAGCGCGAGAGGTAGTCGTCGTAGCTGCCGTACCCCGGGTTCTTCCAATGGAACTGGAGCGTCACCCGCCGCGCCAGCCCCTCCTCCTCCAGGAAGTCCGCCTCATCGTCCGTCGGGTAGAGGAAGTGCACCGACGAGCACCCCGACTCCCGCGCGCTCTGCACCGCCGCGGACAGCAGCGCCTTGCGCAACAGCGGCACGTCCTCGCCCTCCGCGATGAGCAGGCGCGGCACCGTGGCCGGCGACAGCGGCCCGCCGACGAGGAGCTTCGGGTAGTACTCCACGCCCGCGCGAGCGGCGGCATCCGCCCAGCCGAAGTCGTAGATGTACTCGCCCATGCTGTGGAACTTGCGGTACGCGGGCGCGGCGGCCACCAGCCTGGGGCCTCGCCACAGCGTCAGGTGGTGCGGCGCCCACCCGGTCTCCTCGGTGGCGCTGCCGCTCTCCTCCATCGCCGCCAGCCAGGCGTGCCGGATGAAGGGGGGCGCCTCCGGCCCCGTCAAGGAGTCCCAGTCAGCGGCCGGGACGTCCGTCACTGCGTCGAGGATGCGAAGGCGGAGCGGGGTGTCGGTGGGCACGGGAGGGCAGTTCTAACGCGCCCACGACCTCCGCGCCGCTTGGCCCAGGAGGAGAAGGCGGGGGAACGGGCCCCGGGCGGCCCGTCACCTGCCTCATGCCCCAGGGGTGGACCTGCTCGGGCCCTCTCCCCTGGGTCTCCTTCCACCGGACCCGAGTCCAGCGTTCAGCGCAGCCGCGGCTTCAGGCGGCCCGAGCGGCCCCCGCCTCGCGAGCGGCCTCGCGCGGCTCCGGCCACACGGCCCGCTGCGGCGTGGCGATGCGGATGACGCCCAGCTTCGCCAGCACGCGCATCACCTGCCACGTGGGGTCCACCTCGAACTTGCGCGCCGCGAAGTTCGGGCTGCTGCCGTACTTGTGGTGGTTGTTCTGGAACAGCTCGCCCATGCACAGCACCTCGACGGGGAGCGTGTTGCGCGACTTGTCCGTGCTGTCGAAGTTCCGGTAGCCGTACTTGTGGCCGCACCAGTTCACGATGGCCCCATGCACCGGCCCCATCAGAAAGTGGATGGGCAGGAGCAGGAACTGCCAGGGCGACGTGGCGAACGCGATGTAGAACGACGAGTACGCCGCCACCCAGAAGAGCGTCGCCACCCACGAGGTGCGCAGGGTGTCATCCACCAGCGGCCACTCGGGGTAGCCACCCAGGAACCGAGGCTCCGGCTGGCCCTTGCCGTTCGTGTAGTCGTCGTAGCGCTTCTTCGTGTGCAGCATCATCCGGAACACGTCCGTGAAGAAGTGCGGCGAGTGCGGGTCCTTCTCCGTGTCCGAGAAGGCATGGTGCTCGCGGTGCAGGATGGCGTAGGCCTTGGGCGACAGGTACGACGAGCCCTGCACCAGGTAGGTGAGCAGGTGCATCACCCGCTCCGTGCGCGGCCCCATGGTGTACATGCGGTGCGCGGAGTACCGGTGCTGGAAGAAGCTCTGGAAGAAGACGCAGAGCAGCCAGTGCGAGACGAAGAAGGCAAGGACGGCCATGGCGGGTTCCCGGTTCGGTAGTGGTGTCCGGGTAACACCGGCCATGTCATGGCTTCGTCAGCCGCGGCCGAAAGACAGGGCCTCCAGGCGGTGGAACGGGCCCTGGCTACAGGCCCCTATCAGCAAGACGCACCGCGTCCTCACATGACGCGCGCCGCCAGGGGCTCGATTTCCGGTACCAAGCCCTCGCACCCCACACGCATCGAGACAGGAGCACCCACATGGAGCGGGCCGACATCGTCAAGCTGGACAAGGCGCACGTCTGGCATCCGTACACGGCCATGGAGGCCTACATCGCGGGGACCCACCCCCTGGTCATCGACCGCGCGGAGGGGTGCTACTTCTTCGACGTCGACGGTCAGCGCTACCTCGATGCGAACGGCTCCTGGTGGGTCTCCACCCTGGGGCACCGCCACCCCCGGCTGCTGCGCGCGCTCACGGAGCAGGCGGGACGGGTGCCGCATGTCTCGCTCGCGGGCATCACCCATGAGCCCGCCGCCGCGCTCGCCTCGGAGCTGGCCGCCATCGCGCCGGGCTCGGACCGCCCGGAGCTGCCCTCGGGGGAGAAGCTGACGCGCGTCTTCTACTCCGACAACGGCAGCACCGCCGTCGAGGTGGCCATCAAGATGGTGGCCCAGTACTGGGCGCAGAACGGCCATCCCCGCCGCACGCGCTTCATCACGCTCTCGGGCGCGTTCCACGGAGAGACCATCGGCTCCACCAGCGTGGGCGGCGTGCCGCTGTTCCGCGAGGTGTTCGGCCCGCTCCTCTTCGACGTGGTGCACGTGCCGTCGCCCGCGGAGGAGGGCGGCTGGGAGCGCGCCTTCAACCAGGTGCGGGCCGCGCTGCGCGAGCATCCCGAGGAGATTGCCGGCGTCATCGTGGAGCCCGTGATTCAGGGCGCGTCGGGCATGCAGATGTACTCGCCGGACTTCCTGCGCGCGGTGCGCGAGGCCACGCGCGCGGTGGATACGTTCCTCATCGCGGACGAGGTCTTCACGGGCCTGGGCCGCACCGGCGCGCGCTTCGCGGTGGACCTGGCGGGCGTGGTGCCCGACGTGCTCTGCCTGGCCAAGGCGCTGTCGGGCGGGTTGATGCCGTTCGCGGTGACGCTGGCCTCGGAGCGCATCTTCTCGGGCTTCCTGGGGGCGTCGTCGCGGGCGCTGTATTACGGGCACTCCTACTGCGGCAACCCGCTGGGCGCGGCCGTCGCTCGCGAGGTGCTCGCCGTGTATCGCGACGAGGACATCCTGGGGCAGGTGGCGCGCAAGGCGCCGCGCGTGAAGGCCGCCTTCGAGCGCATGGCCGCCTCCATTCCGGGCCTGGTGCGTCCGCGCGCCGTGGGCATGGTGGGCGCGGTGGACCTGGGGGGCGGAGGGTATCTGGCGAGCGGGGGCTGGCGTGTGTACGAGGCCGCGAAGCGGCGGGGGCTCTACCTGCGCCCGCTCGGGGACACGGTCTACATCGCGCCCGCGCTCAACATCCCGGACGCGACGCTCGACGAGCTGCTGTCGGGCGTGGAGGACTCGCTGCGAGAGGTCGCCGGGAGCTGAGCGCTCGCGGGCCCGTCAAGGCGCCGACGGGGAGGAGGGGGGCCGCGCGACCAGGCGCTCCTGCCGGAACAGGAGCACCTCCCGGATGATGATTTGCGCCGACGCCGCGACGGGCACCGCCACCACCGCGCCGACGATGCCCGCAAGCTCCGCGCAGAACAGCACCGCCAGCAGGACGACCAGCGGGTTGACGTGCACGGTGCGCCGGAACACGAGCGGCGCCAGCACGTTGCCCTCCAGCTGCCCGTACAGCGCGAAGTACGCCAGCACGCCGAGCGCCAGCCACATGCCCCCTGTCGCCCACGTCAGCAGGGTGATGAAGCCTCCGGCCACCACGGGCCCCGCGTAGGGCACCATGCTGGAGAAGCCGCTGAGGATGCCTAGCGGCAGGAAGTACGGCACGCCGAGCACCGCCAGCACCGTGGAGGTGAGCAGCGCGTTGAAGGAGCAGATGAGCGTGAGGCCAATCAGATAGCCGCCCGTGGCCTCGTACACGTTGCGCAGCACGCGCACGTAGTGCTGCCGGTGCTCCGGCCGGGGCAGCTCCAGGAGCCGCCGCAGCAGCCCCCCGCCGAACACCAGCATGAACACGACGAGGAAGAAGACGCTGAGCGCGCCGCCGAAGAGTCCCACCACGCTGCCGATGGCATGCATCACCAGCGTCGGCACCGTGCCCCCCGTGAGCTCCGGCGTCGAGATGTCGAGCTTCGGCGTCCAGCCCAGGTTGTGGATGCGCTGGACGAAGACCCGGCTGAGCCTCGACTCGCGCACCTCCTGCCAGAGCTGGGGCCACTGCACCATCAGCGCGTCGACCTGCGCCGCGGCGGCGGGGATGACGAGCAGGGCCAGCGCCGCCAGCGCCGTCAGCGCCCCTGTCAGCATCAGCGCGATGGCCAGCGGCCGAGGCACCTTCTTGTGCTCCAGGAACGACACCCCGTGCTCCAGCGCCAGGGCCAGCAGCGCGGCGAGCCCCGTCAGCGTGAGCGCGACGCGCGTGCGCACCACCAGCACCACGAGCGCCATCACCGCCAGCACCGCGAAGCACACGGTGAACACTGTCTTCGGTGTCACCTGGGAGTGCTGCACCACCCGCCGCTCGTCCTCCACCGTTCCCCCACGCCTGGTCGACGCACGCCTCGTCGCGTGGGGTATGCAGTCCTCCGGCCCGAAGGGAGTCTCACCGCCGCGTTGCCTGGGCGAGTGTCACGTCCCGCCCACTCCGGCCGCGAGGCCCCCCGCGTGAGTGTCCGCGCCACGACACGCCGGACCCTAGCCTCGCGAGGGGAACACACCTTCCAGGGCGATGATGAAGTTGAGGACCAGGAACGGGCACATGTTCTGGTGCGGCTGGGTTCCACCCGCGATGCCGATGGCCATGGCGTTCATGGTCCCGTCGATGGGCGCGGACCGGTAGTTGGTGGTGGTGGCGGTGGTGTCCGCCGCGAGCACCGTCCCCACGGGCGTCTCCGTGTCTCCGTCCTGCGAGCTGACGTTGAGCGAGTGGGTGTGCGCCGGCATCTGGGTCGAAATCAGCGTCACCGTCTCCACGCCGCCCTGCTCACCCAAGGTGCGCGGGGAGAGCCCAGGCCCCTGGCCTGCCTGCATGGGATAGCGACCGCGCAGGTCCGGCAGCGCGAACGTTGTCTGTCCATTGCCGCCATATGTGGTGCCGAGGATGGCGAAGAGCGCCTGGTTCTGCGCGATGGGGAGGATCTGCCCCTCGCAGAACGCCCACCCCAGCGGTGCGAAGTTCCCCGCGAACATCCTGATCTCACCGATGAACTGATCTGACACGGGCACGCCTTTCGAAGTCTGGGTGATGTGGAGTCGGCCCAGAGCAAACTGTCGGCCAGCGCACGTGGCAGGGCGGTTTCCCCTCTGTCGGGGCGTGCCGGCGCGAGGGCCGTCCCGACGCGTCATGCGTCGGGGGTCGACGCGGGGTGCGTTCCAGGTGAACGCATTCCGTCGCCGACGGAGCCGGGGATTGCCGCGCAATGGCCGCGAGGCCCGTTCGTGCTTCCCAGGCATGTCGCGCTCCATTCCAGAGGGCCCCTCCCCTCCCTGGCTCGCCGCCCCCGTCCACTGACGGACACCCGCCGCCCACCCCGTTCAACACCCAACGCCCATTGAAGCAACCGCGACGGCTTACGTCCGTGGTGACGCGAAGCACACGTCAGACCCGGATGAGAGCTTCGGGGGCATTCCCGACAGGAGCACGAGATGAAGAAGACGCGCGACCCCGAACTGGCCCAGGCCCTCCAGGAGGCACGAGAGACGGAGGACCGGTGGCGTGGGCTCGCCACACGACTCTTGGAGCTGGGCGATGACGCGATGGACGCGCAGCTCCTCGTCGCCTTCCGTGCCGCGCGAGAGGAGGGCGTGGTGCCTCCCGACGCCGGCTTCTTCCTGGTGGCCCACATCCTCACCACCATGGCGGATGAGGCCCTGACGGAGATGCCGCGCGTCCAGCGCCTGGCGCTCGAGCTGGACCTGATGGAGCGCGAGTACGGCATGCTCGACGGCGACTGGAGCGATGACGAGGAGTCGGCCCCCGAGGACTGGGAGGCCCTCTGCGCCGAGTACGAGGCCGCGTGCGACGAGGCCCGCGCCGCCTTCTTCAGCGCCTACGGCGAGGAGGACATGGCCCGCCTGTACCTGGAGGACCGCGTCTGCTTCCACCGCCGCTTCGAGAGCGGCCGCCGCTTCTTCCACGGCCTGCCCATGCTCCCCGAGCACCTCCACTGAGCGGCCAGCCCTCTCCCGGGCCCTGTACTTATTCTCGTGGGTTGATGAAGCCCCGCTTTCGCCCCCCGAGAATCCGAGAGCAGGCATTGGAGAAGGGGCAGGCGGCCGGGCGGTGCGGGCAAGCGCCCGGGGATGCCGCGGCACAGCAATGGCGAAACTTTATGTTCACAATTGTGTCAATTAGCCGGGCTACAGGGTGGCGCAATGCGCCTTTGATGCTCACGCTTGCGTAGCGCTGGCGTTTTCCAACGTCACACCCTATTTGGCCGCACGACTTCGGGGTGGCGCGGCGTGGGCCGGAACGGAAGTCAATGCATACCAAGGACACAGAGACTCGAAACTCCAAGGCGAGTCTCTAAGCGGGCGGCGCGCGTCTCCGAACGAAGTCCCCTCCAAGGGCTCGGGGCCGCGCGCCGCCGCACTTTTTCGGGCGGACTAGAGTGCGCGGCCATGACGACCGCACAAGCCACCCGGCTCTTGGACCTGCTTTGGGAGCGCTATGCCGCGGAGGTGCCGTACGCGCGCACCTTCGTGGAGCTCTCCGGGGGCAGCTTTCGCAATGACCATGTCGCGCTGCGCTCGCTGGCGAGGCCCGGAGGCGGCATCGCGCTCTTCTCGCGTCCCTTCGAGCGGCTGGGCTGGAAGCCCGCGGGGGCGTACACGTTCCCGGACGCGCACCTCTCCGCCATCTACCTGTCGCACCCCGCGGGACTGCCGCGTGTCTTCATCTCCGAGCTGAAGTCGGAGGAGCTGTCGCCGCGCGCGCGGGAGCTGCTCTCCACGCTGCCGGACGACTCGCCGCCGCCCGAGGACGTGGAGGCGCTGGCGGCGTGGTTCTGCTCGCCGCCGCCCCCGTCGGAGGCCGCGCTGCTGGAGCTGGAGAAGGAGTCGCAGTACGGCGCGTGGCTGCTGGCCTTCGGCCGCAAGGTGAACCACTTCACGGGCTCGGTGGACGACGTGGAGGCGTGGCAGCGGCGCATGCGCGACGCGGGCGTGCCCATGAAGGCGGACATCGAGGGCGAGCCGGGCACGAAGCTGCGGCAGACCGCCACGCAGGCGGCGCCGCTGTCGGTGACGCTGCGCGAGGGCGGCCGTCGTCCGTGGCCCTACGCGTACTTCGAAATCGCGCAGCGCGCGCCGGACTTCGACGGCTTCCTGGGGCCGCAGGCCCGCGCGCTGTTCGACATGACGAAGCGCTGAAAGCGCGCGCGCCCGTCAGCGCAGGGCGCGGATGACGCGACAGGGATTGCCCGCCGCGAGGACATACGGCGGGATGTCCTTCGTCACCACGCTGCCCGCGCCGATGGTGACCCCCTCGCCGATGGTGACCCCCGGCACGATGATGGAGCCGCCGCCCACCCACGTCTTCGCGCCGATGGTGACGGGCTTCGCCAGCTCCGGCCCCTTGATGCGCTCATCCGCGTCCAAGGGATGCGTGGCCGCGTAGACGTGGACGTTGGGCCCGAAGGCCACGTCGTCGCCAATCGTCACGTGGGTGCAATCCAGGATGACGCATTGGAAGTTCATGTAGACGCGGTCGCCCAGGCTGATGAAGGTGCCGTAGTCGCAGTGGAAGGGCGGCTCGATGTACACGCCCTTGCCCAGCTTCCCGATGAGCTGTCCCAGCAATTGCTGTCGGGTGGCCGCGTCCTCCATCTCCGTGTCGTTGTAGAGGCGCACGAGCTTGCGCGCGCGAGACCTCCCCGCGACGAGCTCCGCGTCCATGGCGTTGTACATCTCCCCCGCCAGCATCTTCTCCAGCTCGGTTCGTGCCATGGGCGGCAGTCTTCACCGGATGCACGGGGGCTCGCCACGAAGTTGGGATTCTGTCTGGAGATGGACGCCGCTTTCCTCGCACATTCTCCGAGGTCCAACGAAGTGGCTGTAACAAGTGGGTAGGCGCGGAAACGTCTCACTCATGTAGTGTGGTGGTCTCTTCCTGACTCGTGGGGGGACGTGTTGATTCGGATGGTGGCGAGAAGTGTCGGTCTGGTCGTGTTGCTGGGGTGGATGACCCCGGCCTTCGCGCAGGCGGGGACGCCCGCACAGGCGATGCCGCTGGTGGACTTCGCGGCGGGCGCGGAGCTGCTGCGCGGCGGCATGACGGCGAAGACCGGCGCCACGAAGACGGGCAAGCCGGCGGTGGAGGCCATCCTGGGCGCGGTGGCGCGTGCGTCGCGCTTCCGCCAGGTGGTGATGTCTCCGGACGGCAAGCGCGTGGCGTGGGTGGAGCCGGCCCTGGCGGGCGGCAGCCACATCTACGTGTTCGAGCCCGGAGGCAGCGGGCCCGTGGCCGAGCGCGTGTGGGCCTGTCCCGAGTCGCGCGCCTGTGACGAGGACTCCCTCGCCTGGAGTCCGGACAGCCGGCGCCTGGCCTTCCTCTCCGACGCGCAGCAGGCGGGGCAGCAGCAGCTGTATGTCTCCGACATCAAGGCCAACGTCGCCAGGAAGCTGACGTCCTTCGAGGGGCCGCTGGCCTCGCCCCGCTGGTCGCCGGATGGCGAGTCGCTGTCGGTGCTGGTGATGCAGGGCGCGGGGGCCGCCGAGGCCAGGGGGCCGCAGGGCCCCGGCGCGCGCGAGACGGGCGTGGTGCGGGAGACGAGCCCCGTGCGGCGCGTGGCGCTGGTGTCCGTGGCGGACGGCGCGCACCGCGTGCTGACGCCGGACTCGCTCTACGTCTACGAATACGCCTGGAGCCCGGATGGGGCGCGGGTGGCCTTCATCGCCGCGGCGCCTCCAGGGGATGCGAACTGGTGGGTGGCGAAGCTGCACGTGCAGGAGCTGGCGGCGAACGCCCGCGCGCGCGTCCTGTACGCGCCCAAGTGGCAGCTCGCCGAGCCGGTGTGGAGCCCGGATGGGAAGAACGTCGCGGTCATCGAAGGGCTGATGAGCGACCAAGGCTCCAACGGGGGCGACGTCATGGTGGTGCCGCTGGACGGCGGCAAGGTGCGCAACCTCACGCCGAAGCTGAAGGCGACGGTGACGTCGCTCGACTGGGTGGCGCCGCGCAAGCTGGTGTTCGGCGCGCAGCAGGGCGGCGAGTCGGCGGTGTCCTCGGTGGACCCGGTGAAGGGGGAGCTGTCGCCGCTGTGGAAGGGCGCGGAGCGCATCAGCGCGGGCGGGCCGGTGGGGGTGTCGCTGTCGCGGGACGGCAAGACGAGCGCGGTGGTGCGGGAGTCCTATGCGCGGTCGCCCAACGTGTGGGTGGGGCCGGTGGGGGAGTGGGCGCAGGTCACCCGCCGCGAGGACGACTTCCGCGCGCTGGTGGGCGAGACGCGGGAGGTGACGTGGAAGGGCGACGGCATGGAGATGCAGGGGTGGCTGGTGGCGCCCGCTCCGGCGCTGGCGCCCTCCGGGGGCGCGCGCGCGCCCATGGTGACCATGATTCACGGTGGGCCGGCGGCGGGCGCGGTGCCGTCCTTCAAGCCCGACGTGGTGCTGTTCACCTCGCGCGGCTACTTCGTCTTCCTGCCCAACTACCGGGGCAGCTTCGGCCAGGGCGAGGACTTCGTGCAGGCCAACCGGCGCGACTTCGGCTTCGGCGACCTGCGGGACATCGTCGCGGGCGTGGACGCGGTGCTGGCGAAGGCGCCGGTGGACCCCTATCGGCTGGGGGTGATGGGGTGGAGCTACGGCGGCTTCATGTCGATGTGGGCCGTGACGCAGACGCAGCGCTTCCGCGCGGCGGTGGCGGGCGCGGGCATCTCCAACTGGCAGAGCTACTACGGCACCAACCGCATCGACACGTGGATGCGGCCGTACTTCGGCGCGTCGGTGTACGACGAGCCGGAGGTGTACACGCGCAGCTCGCCCATCAACTACGTGAAGCTGGCGCGCACGCCCACGCTGGTGCTGCACGGCGAGCGGGACCTGGAGGTCCCCGTGACGCAGAGCCTCGAGTTCCACCGCGCGCTGAAGGAGCTGGGGGTGAAGACGCAGCTGGTGGTCTACGCGGACGAAGGCCACAACCTGAGCCGGCTGGAGCACATCGTCGACCGGATGCGGCGCACGGTGGAGTGGCTGGACACGCACCTGACCTCCAGCTCCAACGGCGGCGCCCGGGCATCCGCGCCGCGCTGAGCGCGAGGCTCAGTGGGCGCCGCCTCCGCCCAGGTTGAGCAGGATGACGCCGCCGATGATGAGCCCCATCCCCACCAGCTTCACGGGGCTCAGGGACTCGCCGAAGAAGACGACGCCGATGGTGACGATGGCGGCCGTCCCCAGCCCGGACCACAGGGCATAGGCCACGCCCACGGGCACCTGCTTCACGGCCTGCGCCAGGAGCGCGAAGGCCACGGCGTACGCGCCAAGACAGCCCACGGTGGGCCACGGCCGCGTGAAGCCCTGCGTGGACTTCAGCAGGCTGGTGCCCACGACCTCGCTGGCGATGGCGGCCAGCAGGAACAGATACGCCACGGTTCCACCTCCTGGCTTCCTCTGTAGGCGCAAGGCCCCGGCCACCGCCAGGGGCTCCTTCATCCGGCGCGCTCGGGGGCGGTGAGGGACGTCAGCACGTGGTCCCTCCAGCGGCCGTCGATGCGCAGGAAGTCGCGCGCGTAGCCCTCCACCGTGAAGCCCAGCCGGCGCAGCACCGCGGCGCTGCGGAGGTTCTCCGGGAGGTGGTTGGCCTGGATGCGGTGCAGGCCCATGGTGGTGAAGGCATGCGCGCAGACGGCGCGAAGGCCCTCCGTCATGAGGCCGTGGCCCTCATGGCGGTAGTCCAGGCCGTAGCCCAGGTCCGCGGCCTGCAAGGGGCCTCGGCGGATGTGCGTGAGGGTGATGTTGCCGATGACGGGCGCGGAGGAGGGCGGCTCCGAGCGGGGGAGCATCACCAGCCGCAGCGCGAGGTCCCGGCGCGAGTCCTCCAGGTCCTGGGCCAGTCGGGTGCGCCAGTACGTCGTGGTGTGGAAGTGGGCGGGGCGCGTGGGCGACACCGGGTCCAGGTGGGCCCGGTTGTCCTCGTAGTAGGCCACGACCCGGGCGGCGCCATCGGGGGGCAGCTGGGTGATGCGCAGCCGTTCGGTGAGGAGCAGGACGATGGGGGTTTCGGAGTCCATGGCGGGAGCGGGGCCTCAAGGCTAGCGCGTCCTGGCCGGACGCCCCCACCTGTCATTGCGTCCCGCATGCACGCGGCCGGTATCCCGCGCGGGCGCGGCCGCTCGGACTGTCGCGTGGTGCACTGCTTGCAAACACGCACCGGCTCGACCTGCGAACGAGAGAGGTGCATCCATGGCCGACGTGTGGGACCCGGCGAAGCTCGACGTGAAGATCGCGGAGAACCCGACGCTCTGGGCCTCGCTCGACAACCAGTGGCGGGCCGGCGTGGCGAGCACCTTGTTGGCCAACCAGGAGCTGCGCAAGCTCAACCGCATCAGTGGCCGGCTCAAGCGGGGCGCGGTGGCGCAGTTCCCGAATGCCCCCGCCATCGCCGCGTCGCTCGACCAGGCCATCCTCGGGTGCTTCTCGCTGCTGAGTCAGTGGTGCACCGCGCCGAAGCCCAATGAGCAGCAGTTCTATCTCAACAATCAAATCTATACGGCGCTGAGCGCGGTCCATCCGGACGACGCCATCACCCAGCAGCTCGGTGAGCGCCTCACCGCGCAATGGAAGAAGCGCAACCTGCGCTCCAAGGTCGTCGTCATCGCGCACCGCGGAGACGGGGCGACCTTCGAGAAGGTCCGCAAGGTCTTCGAGCGACAGGCCTTCGACAGCATCTTCATCTACAAGCACGAGGACGAGAACAGCGAGGCCGCGCTCCTGAAGGCGCTCGATGCCTGGAGGCGCAAGGAGCTGAGCGGCGTCGAGTGTGATGTCTGGTTCAGCCAGGACGCGGTGCCCATCGTCACGCACACCCAGCACATCGTGGCCCTGCACCATCAGGAGCAGACCCGGAACGTGGCCCCGCCCCTGAGCGGCGCGAAGGTCAAGGAGGTGGCGTCAGGCGACCTGCCGGCCAGGTTCATGACCCTCGACCGCTGGCTCCAGATTGTCGAGGCCTACCTCGCGCACCACGGGCTGACCCAGGGCGAGGAGCGACAGCTCCGGCTGGAAATCGAGATGAAGGACACGAACCTCGCCTTCAACACCAACACCCTTCAGCCCGAGAAGGACCAGGTGCTGGGCCGGTGGCGGTCCGTCGAGCGGGTCGTCAGCCGGTTCCTGAAGTCGTGTCAGCGCCCCAGCATCTACCAGGTGGCCCTCTTCAACGGGTCGGCCGCGCCCAAGGATGCGTACGACAAGGCCTGGAACCAGAACAAGACCCTGCTCTCGAGCGTCGTCTATGGCGGGAGCCCGGACGCCCCCGAGACGTCCGACCTGCTGGAGGTCCGCTACGGCCTGCATTTCCCCGGGCTGCTCCAGATGATGTACAGCGGGAAGTTCAAGGGGAAGATCGTCACGCTCGCGCCGGGCGTCGAGGCCTACCCGCTGGACTCGCCCATCCAGCTCAACACGCTCGGCGAATGGATTGAGACCCGACAGGCCTTGACCGTCGAGCAGTCCATCCAGTGCGCGAGGTTGCGAAGGCTCCTGTGGCTCTTCGATGAGATGAAGGCCGGCCGGCTGCCCAAGGAGCGCAAGCCGCTTCGCATCCAGGTCCTGACGGACTTCTGCGGACTCGGCGCCAAGTTCATCGTCTCGAAGCAGGCGACGCCCATCGGCCCGCGGGGCTTCCTGGACCAGCCGTTCAGCGAGGTGAACCTGGACTGCGTCTGGCGCAAGTACAACCTCACCGGAGCGCCCCTGGAGACCAAGCGGAACATCTGTCAGCGGTTGAATGACTGCGGCACGGACCAGGCCAAGTTCATCGAGTTCGGGAACGACTTCCTCCAGCTCATCGACGACTGGTACCACGACTAGCGCGGATGTGACCGTGCTCCGGACCCTCGGGCGATGAAGCCACCCGAAGGCCCAGAGCACGTTGCCATGGAGAACCTGCGCTGGGTTACTGCGGCACGTCCTGGCCCGGGTCATGCGACTCGTGCGGCTGCTGCTCCTGCTGCTGCTGCGCATCCGGGTTCGAGTCGGGGGCCTGCTGCTGCGGCTGTCCGCTCGAGTCCTGCTGACCGCTGCCGCCGACGGCGCGCTGGCCCCCGCGCTCGACGATGATTTCGACGCGGCGGTTGTTGGCGCGGCCCTCGGCCGTGGCGTTGGTGGCCACCGGCTGGTACTCACCCAGGCCGCGCACGTCGATGCGCTCGGCGGGCACGCCGCGGGTGACGAGGAAGTCCTTCACGCGCTCGGCGCGCTGATAGGACAGCCGCTCGTTGAGCGAGTCGGAGCCCGTCGAGTCCGTGTGTCCCTCGATGAGCAGGGGCTTGTCTCCCTCCTTCAGCACGTCCGCCACGTCGGACAGCCTGTCGCGCGCGGAGGGGAGCAGCTCCGAGGAGCCCGAGGCGAAGAGGACGCTGCCCGACAGCGTCAGCACGGTGCCGCGGGCCTCCTCGCGGACCTTCAGGTCCTTGTTGGCCTTGTCCAGCTCCGCCAGGGCCGCGGCGGCCTTCTGCTCGGCCTCCTCGCGCGCCTTGCGCTCGGCCTCGAGCTGGGCGGTGGACTGCTGCTCGGCCTGGCTTCGCGCGAGCTCCTCGGCCTGACGCCGCTCGGCCTCCCGCTGAATCTCCGCGTTCTGCTGCGCCAGCCGCTGCGCCTCCGCGTCGAGCTGCTGCCGACGCTGGCCCTCCGCCTGCTGGGCCTGGGCCTGCTGCAGGGCCGCCTGGGCCTCGGACTGCTGACGCGCGGCGAGGCTCGCGTTGCCCCAGGTGCCCGCGGTCTCAATCCTTCGCAAGGCCACGTAGGACAGGACGCGCGTGCGCGTGGAGTCCTTCTCGTGCTGGTAGGACGTCTCGGCCGCCTTCAGCGCGGCCTTCGCCGCATGCACCTCCCGAGGGCTCTCCCGTCCCTGGGGGCTGGCGGCCAGCTGCTTGTAGGCGGAGCGCGCCTCCTCGAGTTCCTTGGGAGGACCGGCACTCGCGCTCCCCGCGGCCAGGAGCATCGTGGCTCCGGCGAGGGCTTTCCATCCACGCTTGCTTCGCACCATGACTGTCTCCTTGGGATGGGGGCTCACCGCGGGCTCTGCCGCATCGACTCGAGCTGTTGGGTGGTCTGCTGGGCCTGTTGCTCCAAGGGCACCGCGCGGGCGAGTGCCTGCGCGAGGTCCGCGTCCGCGTCCGCCTGCAGGTAGCTCAGGTCCGCGCGGTCGGGGTCCTTCGCCGACAGCAGCTGGTCACCGTTGGTGATTTGCTGTCGCGCGAACTCGAGATGGCGCGCGGCCTGGGGAACGCTCGCGGCGCCGGCGCTCTCCGCGGCGCGCATGGAGGCGACCGCCTCTGTTCGTCGCGAGTTCTTGGTGGGGGTCACGCTTTGACTGGCGCACCCGAACAGCGGAACGCACAGCATCGCGGCAAGCAGCTTCGGGCGCACGGTCTACCTCCAGCCGGAGTCCAGGGAGCGCGGGTGTCGCGTCCCAGGTCCAGAAGTGTGCTCGGGCCGACAGCCCGGCAATCCTCAGGGGCACAAGCCGACTGGAGAGGAGCCGGGCGGCCTCGGGTGAAGGCAGACACGCCTTGCGCGCGGCGCGGGGCGTGACGGGGCAGGCGGTGCTGGCCGCGAGCCGCGGGGAAGGGTAGGACGTCGGCATGCGCCTGCACCTGGTGGATGGCACCTATGAGCTGTACCGCGCCCACTTCTCGCGCCGGCCCGGCCACACCTCGCCGGACGGGCAGGACGTGAAGGCGACGGTGGGGGTGATGTCCTCGCTGCTCATGCTGCTGCACGACGGCGAGGAGGCGGTGACGCACGTGGCGGTGGCGTTCGACAACCCCATCCGCTCGTTCCGCAACGCGCTGTTCGACGGCTACAAGAGCGACGAGGGAGTGCCCCCGGAGCTGCGCGCGCAGTTCGACCTGGTCGAGAAGGCTGTCGCGGCGCTGGGCGTGCGGGTGTGGTCGATGAGGGAGCACGAGGCGGACGACGCGCTGTCCACCGCGGCGGCGAAGTGGGCCGGAGAGGTGGAGCAGGTGCGGCTGCTCACGCCGGACAAGGACCTGGGCCAGTGCGTGCGGGGCCAGCGCGTGGTGCAGGTGGACCGGCGTCAGGAGAAGGTGCTGGACGAGGACGCCGTGCGCGCGAAGCTGGGCGTGCCTCCCGCGAGCGTGCCGGACCTGCTGGCGCTGATGGGAGACGACGCGGACGGCATCCCCGGGCTGCCGGGCTTCGGGGAGAAGGGCGCGTCGGCGCTCCTGTCCGCGTACGGAAAGCTGGAGGCGATTCCGGAGGAGGCCTCCACGTGGACGGTGCGCCCGCGCGGCGCGGACAAGCTCGCGGCGACGCTGCGCGCGCACCGCGAGGACGCGCTCCTGTATCGCCGGCTCGCCACGCTGGTGACGGATGCGCCGCTGCCCGGCACGCGGACGCTGGAGGACGTGGCCTGGCGCGGCGTGCCTCGGAGCGTGTTCGAGCCCTTCTGCGACACGCTGGGCGTCAACACCCTCAAGCGCAGGCCGAAGCGCTGGGTGGACTGAGTCTCCGCCGGGGTGATTCTCCGGTGGGCAACGGATGGACCTCCTGCCAACCTGTCGACCTCCTGCTTCCCCGCGTGGCGCGTCGGGGCGAGCCTCCCGAGCGGGAGAGGAAGTCCTCGCGCCCACGGGATGTTGAAGGAAGCCATGCTCGTAGACCTCAAGGTTCCCCCCTCGGATGATTGGGTCCCCACGCTGGAGGACACGCCGTACCAGCGCATCGGCGGCGACGACGCGGTGATGGCGCTGGCCGGCGCCTTCTACGACGCGATGGACGAGCACGAGCCCGCGCTCGCGAAGCTGCACGAGCTGGATGAGCGGGGCCGGGTGAACCAGGGCACACGCGAGCGCTTCGGCCTGTTCCTCATCGGCTGGCTGGGAGGCCCGCAGCACTACTCCGCCCAGCACGGCCACCCGCGCCTGCGGATGCGCCACGCCCACGTGCCGGTGGACCTGGCCATGCGCGACGCGTGGCTGCGCGCCATGGGACGGGCCCTGGACGGCCGGGGCGTCACCGGCGGCCTGCGCCGCTTCCTGGACGAGCGCTTCGCCCAAGTGGCTGATTTCCTTCGCAACCAGGAGGGCTGAGTCCGCCCTCGTCAGGTCGGCTTGCGCAAAAAAGCACGAGCGTTTAGAAAACGCCCATGCGCAAGGGAGAGCTCACCCATCAGGCGATTCTGGAGCGGGCCATCCAGCTCGCCAGCCGGCTGGGGCTCCAGGGGCTGAGCATCGGCGGGCTGGCGGATGAGCTCCAGCTCTCCAAGAGCGGCCTGTTCGCGCACTTCCGTTCCAAGACCTCGCTGCAGGTCGAAATCCTGAACGCGGCGACGGCGCTGTTCACCGAGCGGGTCATCCGCCCGGCGCTCCTGCAGCCCCGAGGCGAGCCCCGGCTGTGGGCCCTCTTCGAGGGGTGGCTGGCCTGGGAGAAGGAGCTGGTTCCGGAGGGCGGCTGCATCTTCGTCGCGGCGGCCACGGAGCTGGATGACGTGCCCGGGCCCGCGCGGGACAGGCTGGTGCAGACGCAGCGGGACTGGCTGGACTGCCTGGCCCAGGGCGCGCGCATCGCCATCGCCGAGAAGCACTTCCGCGACACCCTGGACGTGGAGCAGTTCGCCCACGAGATGTACGCGATGTTCCTGGGCTTCCATCACTCGGCGCGGTTGATGAAGGACCCCCGCGCGGAGCAGCGGACCCGCAGGGCCTTCGAGACCCTGATGCGCGACTCCCGCCGCTCGGACTGCTGAGCTTTCTGCTGACTGGTGTCTCTCCTGGGAGGACCTCTTCATGGCTGAAAATAGCACGAACGTTCGAGCGAAACTGGCGCTCATGGGCCTGCGCACGCTGGCGATGAGCGCCGGGGCGGTGGCGCCAGGGCTGACGGCGGTGTGGGCGGACGGGCTGTTCCGCAAGCCCCTGCGTCCGCGCCGTTCGAAGACGGCGGAGGGGGTGCTGGCGCGAGCGCAGCCGAAGCGGCTGCGGTGGGCGGGGGAGGAGGTGGCGGTGTGGAGCTGGGGTGAGGGGCCCCGGGTGCTGCTGGTGCACGGGTGGAGCGGGTACGGCGGGCAGCTCACGGCCTTCGTGGAGCCGCTGGTGGCCGCGGGGTTCTCGGTCGTGACGTACGACGCGCCGGCGCATGGGCGGTCCACGGGGCGCACCAGCTCGCTGCCGGAGATGGCGGAGGTGGTGGCCGAGGTGGCGGAGTCCGTGGGCGGGGTGCGCGCGGTGGTGGGGCACTCGCTGGGCGCGGCGGCGACGGCGGTGGCGATGCGGGACGGGCTGCGCGTGGAGCGCGCGGTGTTCGTGTCGCCGCCCTCGGACCCGCGTCACGGCATCCAGGCCTTCGCCCGGGAGCTGGGGTTCTCGGATGAGGTGTGGATGCGGATGGAGCAGCGCCTCGAGCAGAAGTTCAGCATGAAGATGGCGGACCTGGCGCTGCCGAACTTCGTGCCGTCCCTGGGGCATGTGCCGCTGCAGGTGTTCCACGACGTGGAGGACCGCGAGGTGTCCGTGGCGGACGGCGAGGCGGTGGCCCAGGCGTGGCCCGGCGCGCGGCTGACGCTCACGGAAGGGCTGGGGCACAACCGCATCCTGTACGCGCCGCAGGTGGTGTCGCAGGCGGTGGCGTTCCTCACGGAGGCGCCGCGCGCGGCCGAGGTGGCGCCTCACGTGGAGGCGCTGGCGCCGGTGGCGCATGCCTCCGCCGAGCGCGCGCCGCTGCGGCTGGTGCACAACCGCTGAGCGGCAGGTCTCCTAGCGCGTGCCCGTGAGGTCCAGGGTGAACTGGCCCGAGACGGGGAACAGGAAGCACGTCGTGGAGAAGTCGCCCTGCAGCGAGAGGCGCAGGGGGCCCGAGGCCGCGCGGCTGCCCTGGCCCGAGGCGACGGTGAGCTTGACGACGCAGTTCTTGCCGTCCTGGACGCGCGCAATCTCACAGGCGCCCTGGCCCACGGAGAACGTGGTCTCCCCCGTCATGCTGGCGGGGAGGGCCCGGTCGCAGCTCAAGGTCTCGGAGCGGATGCTCAGGCTGCTCACGGAGCTCTCCGCCGCCTGGATGTGGACGGTGTCCTGGACGTCCATCGACTGCGTCTGGCCCAGGGCGACGGCCTGGATGTTGCCGGTGCTCGCGTAGGAGCCGGTGACGTTGGGGCGGAGGTCTTTCGGCGGCGGGTTGTTGCCTCCGCCTCCACCTCCGTCGTCATCCCCGCCCGAGTCACCGCCACAGCCAGCGAGCCCCCACAGCAGTGCCGCCATCACCACGCGCAGGCGTGTCATGTGAGATTCCTCCACGCTCCATCGGGAGCCTGGCCCCGGAGTATTCCGGTGCGGTTTCTCACGTGCAATTCGTTGTTCGGTGGGCGTCCGATTTCGGCCGGGAGGGGGCGCGCGGCCCGGCGCGAGGCGGAGGTGAGCGTCACTCCCGCGACAGGGCGGAGAGCGTCTGCACGAGGGTGGACAGGTCCGGATGCTCCGCGAGCGAGTCGACCACCGTGTCCGGGAGCGCGGCGCCCGTGTGGGTGCCGTTGAGCGTCACGGTGACGGGGAGCACGGCGGGGGTGGCGCCACACGTCACCGTGAGCGTTCCCTTGAGCGAGAGCTCGACGCGGTTGCCCTCGGTTTCACGCGTCCCCCATCCGTCGTTCAGCTCGAGCAGGGAGGCGCAGCTCGGTGAGTCGGTCGGAACAGGGCAGCTCGCGCGGATGACCTTGAAGGTGTGCCCACTGGCCAGCCTCGCCTCGATGCCGCCCGGGCAGTTGAGCGCTCCGACCTGGAGGTTCAGGGCCTTGATGTCGCGGGAGGGGCTGGAGATTCGGAGCGTGGCGGAGGAGATGAGGGCTGTCTGGGGGACGCCGTCAACGAGCGAGGTCATCGAGCCCGAGGTGAGGTAGGTCCCCGTGACGTTGCCTCGATGGTCCTTGGGCACGTACGGCGGCGGCTCGGGCTCCGTGAAGTCCTCGCCACACGCACCCAACGACAGGAGCGCGACGGCGCACAGCACACGTGAAAGGTCCATTGAGAAGGCCTTGTTGAAAGGGATGAGTGCCGAGAGAACCCCTGGCATCCCTTTTCTGGGCAAAGGCTGTCTTCACTTCCGTCACGAGTCCCAGCGCCTCGAGTCCTCGCACCATCCACCAGCCCGGGTCCGGCTGCCGCCAGCCGAATCCCATGCGCGCCGAGCCCGGATGGGCGTGGTGGTTGTTGTGCCACGACTCGCCCATGCTCAAGAGCGCGAGCCAGCCCACGTTGCGTCCTTGCTCCGCGCGGCCCTCCAGCGCATGCGGCTGCTCGCCCTCGACGTGGCTCACGTAGTGGACGAACCAGAAGCCGTCCTGCGTGAGCGCCAGCCGCACGAAGATGCCCCACGCCACCCACGACGGCCCGCCCACCGCGTACAGCACGAGGCCCAGCGGCACCTGGAGCCACGGGCCCGCGCGCTCCAGGGCGCGGAAGAACGCATCCTCGGTGACGTCCTGGGCGACGGGCGGGTAGAGCCGCTCGTCGCGCACGTGCCAGGTGCGGAAGAGGGCGTGGCTCATCGCGCGCGTGAAGCCCTCGCGGTAGCCGAAGTACCCGGGGCACTCCGACTCGGGCTGGTTCTGGTGGAAGTCGCGCAGCTGGTGCATCCGGTTCATGCCGATGACCCCGCCCAGTCCCGCGAGGGTGCCGATGAGCCCCAGGGTTCGCTCCACGCCGCGCGAGGCACGGAAGGCCCGGTGGATGAGGCCGCGATGGATGCCCACCGACACGCCCAGGCCGAGCGTCACGATGAGCAGCCCGGCGAACACGGCCACCGCGCTCCACGAGAAGCACCGCGCTCCGCCCACCGCGGCGCCCAGGTGGAGCAGGCTCCACCGCGCCACCTTGCCTGTGTCCCAACGTGCCTCGCCCCATCGCGTGCCGCTCGCGTCCATGACCCGTCCCTTTCGGAAGGGGTCCATCGCAAGGGCCCTGCCAGCGCGGGCGCGACCTGATTCCAGGGGCTTGCGTCGCCGCGAGGCCCCCGGTGTCAACGCCGTTCACGGGGCGCTGGCCACCGCGTGGACGGCGTCGCTCAGCGCTCCAGTCCCAGCTCCAGGCCGGGGGACAGGCGCGCACGGCGACGTCCGTCCTCGCGGGCCGCGTCCAGGTCCACACTGAGTCCGGCCCGCAGTCCGAAGTCTCCGGGCCTCCAGCGCAGGCCCGCGGCGGAGCGGGCGGTGAACCCCGCGGCGTCGCCTTGCCTGCTGTTGGAGCGGTCCACCACGAGCATCAGCCACCCCGCGCCCACCTCGGCGAAGGGGGCCAGGTTGCCTCGGCCGCTCAGTCCGCCCACGGCGAGCGCGCTCACGCGCTGGAGCGAGGCGTTGTCCATCCAGGCATTCGGCGCCATCGCGTAGCTGACGCGCACGCCCCAGCGGACGAGTCCGGGGCCGGGCAGCCGCCAGGACAGGGCCAGTCCCCGGGCGACCCCTGTTCCACCCAGCGGCGCGGTGGAGAGCGTGAACCCGACCTCCAACCCCAGCGAGCGCGGAACCCGCGAGGGCTCCGCGGAGAGCACGGGCCCGCTGAAGTCCACGGCGGTGATGCCGGAGGAGGTGACATAGCCCTCGTAGAAGTCGCGCCCGAAGGGCAGGGCGAAGAGGCCCTGGAGCAGGCTCTCCTCGGTGGCGCCGCGCTGGGCCACCTCGGGCGTGGTGAAGTGGGGAGGCGTGTCCGCGCTCAGGTCGGCGCGTCGCACGCGCGCCTCGCCCCGGGGCGTGCGCAGCCAGTACACCTCGCGCTCGGGCAGCGCGAGCTCGAGGGTCTCTCCCGCGGCCTGATGTGCATCCGCGAGCCGCACGCCCGAGGCATCTTCCACGGAGATGCGCGCACCACCGGGTGACGCGGGCAGGTTGAGCCGAGGCCCCTCCGGCGGGTGTCCGATGAGGGGGCGGGAGGGACTGAGGGTGGGAGGGAAGGTCCGCACCGCGAGCCGGGCCTGGGGGGATTTGACGCCGCGAATCGCCGCGGCCACGAAGGCGTCGAGCTCGCTGTACTCCACGAACCCGTCATGGTTGACGTCCGCGCCGCCCAGCAGCGCCGAGCGTGCCGCGTGGCTGAAGACACCCGCGCGGATGCGCGACCACTCGTGGGTCTCGCCTTCGTTGCTCTCCGCGAAGATGGCGCCCACGCGAGGGTGGCCCGCGAGCTGCTCCTGCTCCAGGGCGCGCCGCAGCCGCGTGAGCACCAGCGGGTCACCACCGCGACTGCCCACGACGCCTGCGGCATGACAGGCGTCCACCAGCAGGTGCACGTAGTCCGCGTCCAGCCGCTCCACCACGCGCGAGTAGAGGCTCTCCTGGTCCAGGCGTCCGTCGGCGAGCGTGAGGTAGGCGCGCGACGACTCATCGGTGCGGCCGTGGCCCACGTAGATGAAGAGGAAGTCCACCTCCTGGCCCGCGGCGCGGTCCGCCGAGTTGCGCCGGGCCAGCGTCGCCACGGCCTCGTCGAGTGCCTCGAGCGTGGGGGCGCGCACGTCCGTCAGGAGTGGACGTTCCACCTTCGCGGTGTCCGCATCGGGCACGGTGAGCAGCACGACGTCCACGCCCAGGCGTCGGAGGGTCTCCGCCCAGCGCACGCCATCGTCATCCGCGTAGCGCAGGGGCTCCATGCCGGGGGCATCGCTGCCGTTGAAGGCGACCACCAGCGCGCGCCGCACGGAGAGCCGCGCCGAGGAGGGCGCCTCCGCCGACCCGGCGAGGCTCCCCGTCGCGGCGCACGCGAGCCAGAGGGCGCAGAGTCGAAGCAAGGCGCCGTCGCTCGCGGGTCTCACCGGGCGCCTCCCACGCGCACGCGGTGGTTGAACCGCACGGTGTCGCTCACGGCTTCACCCTTCGCCGCGGCGAGCGCGGAGGCCGCGCTGTTCGCGAACGTGGTGGTGAGCTCGACCTCGCCCGTGGCGGGCATCCGAGGCGTCAGGTCCAGCACCGCCTCCGCGCCCGGCGGCGCCCGCACCACGAACGGCCCCTCCACGCTCACGCCCTCGCTCGTGCGAAGCGTCACGGCGACATGGGTGTACGGCGCCAGCGCTCCCGCGGCGAACGCCAGCGATGCCCCCGCCGGGCAGAGTCCGTCGTCGCGGACCTCGCGAAGCTCCGCCTGCTCCGGGGCGCAGAACAAGCGCACGGCCGCGGCCTGTCCCTGTCCTCGCACGCCCCACTCCGGCGTCTCCGAGGGGAGGCTCAGCCACAGGATTCCCCCGGCGGCCATCAGCGCCGCGACCCAGGCGCCTCCCACGGGGCTCAGGCGAAGCGTGTCCAGGAAGGGGCGCGCCCACGTCCCGCGCTCGCGCGAAGACGGCTCCGTCGACGCCAGGCGCCGCGAGAGCATCCGCTGCAACCACCAGCGCCGTGCCCGCCGCACGCCCGTGTCGCTGCGCGCCTCTCCCGGTGTCCGCCCGGAGCCGCCGTGTCGGGATTCCCAGTCCACCGTGTCGAGCACACTCGCCAGTCGATGGGTCGCGAGCCACTCCAGCTCTCCGCCGGAGGGCTCCGTGACGGTGTCGCGCGCGAAGACGCGGCGCAGGTTCATCACCCGCTCGTAGCGCGCGCCGCATCGGGCGCAGGCCCGGGCGTGGCGCAGCACCCGACTCCACTGGCGCGGCGGCAGGACACCGTTGTTGGCGAGGTGGACGAGCTGTTGGTCCACGTGTGAGGAGAACAAGGCCATGGGCAGGTTGCTCGAGTCAGGGCACGAAGTGGGGGAAGAGAAGGGCCAGCACCGCGGCGGTGGCGGCGGCGGAGGGCACGGTGTCGGGCGACTCGGGGGTGAGCCAGCCCTCCTCCACGAGGAAGGTGGTCATCGCGCGGCGCAGCTTGTTCTCGCGAGTCCGCAGCTCCTGGCGGGACAGGCCCAGCACCTGTCCGGCGCGCTCCTGGGAGAGTCCCTGGACGAAGCGCAGGTCCGCCAACCGGCGCGTCGGCTCGTCGAGCCCCGCGAGGAAGCGCGTCACCAGCTCCCGCGTCTCCACCTCCAGCGCCCGGTCCTCCGGAGAAGGGGCGTTGCTCGCCAGCCGCTCCGCCATGAGCGTGTCATCCAAGGGCACCGCCTCGCGGGCGATGCGTCCGGCGGCGCGAAGCACGTCCACCGCGGCCTGTCGCGCCACCGCGTTCAGCCATGAGGAGAAGGGCCTCACGCCGTCGTAGGCCAGCCTCGCCTGCTCGCGGAAGGCGCGCACGAAGGTCTCCTGGTGCGCGGCCTCCAGGTCGAGAGGCCCCACGCGCGCCAGGCCCCCGGGGCCATGCGAGACGTAGGTGCGCGACAGGAAGCGCGCCACATGCGCGGAGTAGGCCTGGTACACGCGGGTGAGAGCCTCCGGTTCTCCCCGGCGAAAGGCCTCCAGCAACTTCGGGTTCTCCCTCAGCAGCGACATTCCGTTCTCCCTCTCAGGGGGCCCCAAGCCCCTGCACCACCACGGGCGTCTTGCGGTCCGTCTGCGACCCGTCCCCCAGCTGGCCGGTGGCGTTGCCGCCCCAGCACTGCACGCGCCCGTCCTTCAGCACCGCGCACGTGTTCGACGCTCCCGAGTCCACATCCACGACTTCACCGCCCAGGTCCGACACGCTCACCGGCGCGGGCCGGTGGAGCAGGGTCCCGTCGCCCAGCTGACCCTCCCCATTGGCCCCCCAGCACCGGGCCCGGCCGTCCGGGCTCAGCGCGCAGGTGCTGCCGCCCCCCGCCCGCACCACCTGGATGTCCGAGGGCAGTCCCACGGGCCGCACCGGGACGGCCCGGTTCAGCGCGGTGTCATCCCCCAGCTCTCCGGAGGCGTTGAGCCCCCAGCACTCGATGGTCCCCTCGCCCACGCGAGCGCAGGTGTGGCTGGCGCCCGCCGTCAACGCTCGCACCGGGCCGGAGAGGCCTTGCACCTGCACGGGCCCCGAGCGGACCCCGGGCCCCGACTTGCCATCCCCCAGCGCCCCGTACCTGTTGTCGCCCCAGCACCAGGCCTTGCCGTCGGACGAGGCGACACACGTGTGCCGGTCTCCCGCGGTGATGGAGGTGAGGTTGCTCGGCAGTCCCCTCACGGCGAGCGGCTTGGGGGACTTGTCGTTCGGGATGTCGATGCTGGGCAGGCCCAGCTGGATGTCGTCGTTGTTCCCCCAGCACATCACCGCGCCCGTCGCGTGGAGCGTGCAGGAGTGCTCGCCTCCCACGGCCAGGGCCACGACGTCGGTGTTCAGGTCGATGACGGGCTTGGGCTCGAGCGCGGGGTTCGCCGTGTCGGGGAGGCACAGCTGGAACCGGTTGTTGCTGCCCCAGCAGCGCACCTGGCCCCCCTCCAGGAGCGCACAGGTGTGCTCACCGCCGGCGGAGACCGCGAGCACGCCCTGGGTCAACCCGCGCACGTCCACGGCCGTGGCGCGCAGCGCGAGGGTGCCATCCCCCGCCAGCCCCGTGCCGCCCCAACACCTCACGCCGCCTGTCTCCAGCAGCGCGCAGGCGTGTTGCTTCCCCACCGTCACCTTCCGAGCCAGTCCCCGCGGCTGGGGCGGCGGACACGAAGGCGGCACGTCCGCCTGGCAGTCCGTCTCGGGGGGAGGCGTGGGGGTGCTCTGGATGGGGTCCAGACACGCGCTGGTCAGCGCGGTGCACACGAGAAAAACCCCGACGCGATGCTTCATGAGCGCCACTCCCACTGAACGAGCCAGCGGGCCCCGCGGATGGACTGCTCCGGGGGGCCCGCCAGATGACCTGGGTAATGATTGAACGGTCGCAACAAAAAGACGTTACGGCATGGGGTGGACACCTAATGCACCCCAAGGTGAAGTTCGCGTATCCACGAGCACCAACCGGAAGCCCTGCTCGTTTTCTCCGACAGTGGGAGTGAGGGCGCCCAGGGCGACGGCGAAGACGCCTCGGCCGATGAAGGGGGCGGTGTCGAGCGGGAACCGGGCCACGGGCGCGCGGTTCGACGCGGAGGCCGCCGCCACGCCGACCACGGCCTGCAGGGCGGGGAGCTCCAGGCCCCCGGGGGCGGAGGCCTGGCGGTAGGGCACGTCGTTGAAGGCCGCGCTGGCCGGGACGAGCCCCGCCTCCAGCGGAGCCACATCCACGACGGGCGCATCGGGCGAGGCGTGGATGACCCGCAGGCGCAGGCTGTCCGCATCGGAGACGAAGTCGTCGGAGAAGGCGAGGAGCTCGAAGGTGGAGTCCGCCGGGTCGTTCGCGGCGGGACTGAGGAAGCCTGACGCCAAGGCGAGGTAGCGCTGACCGGCCATCAGCGACGGCGTGGCGCGCGAGGCGGCGGGAGCGCCCGCGGGGCGCGTGCTCCCGGAGACGTTGACGAAGAAGTCCAGGGTGTACGAGCCCGGGGGAACCTGGATGGGCGCGGACAGGTTGCCGAAGGTCAGGCCATCCACCAGCTCCGCGTTGCCCGCGAAGATGTCCACCGAGGGCGCGTCGGGGGACGCGTGCAGCGCGTAGACGACGGGGTTCTGCCGGACCAGGCCCACGCCCGCGGCCAGCAGTCCGAAGCCTCCGGGCGCGCCGGGCTTCTCGGAGAGCTGTCCGGTGGCGATGACGAACAGCTCCCCGCGCGAGGGCAGTGCGGGGAGGGTGAAGGACGTCACCTTCGCGTGCGTGGCCGTGCGGATGCCCACCTGGAGGGCCTGTCCGGAGGGCAGCTCCACGCCGCCAGCGCCCGTGTCCTGGAAGCGCTGCAGCCCGGTGATTTCGGAGGTGCCATCGTCACCGACGTCCAGGGAGACGGCGGGAGCATCCACGCCCGCATGGATGATGCGCACGCGCGTGCGTCCCTCCGCGGGAGGGTTGAAGCCCTCGGTGAGCGGCAGCACGCGGAAGGCCCGTGACGGCTCCGCGGAGGAGAGCAGTCCCGCGGCCACCGCGCTGAGCGTGTGCCCTTCGCCGAGCGTCAGCGGGCCCGTGGAATAGACGGGCGTGGACGTGGCCGTCGCGCCGACCGGGCGCACCTGGACGTTGTACGTGCCCGTGGGGACCGACGCGTAGAGCGTGGTGTCTCCATACTTCACGTTGCTGAACAGCGGCGTGCTCTGTCCTTCCGCGTAGATGTCCACCGCGGGGGCATCCGGTGAGGCGTGGATGATGCGCAGCCGCGCCTTCGTGGCCGGCGGCTCGGTGGGATGCGAAGGCGCGTCTTCTCCGCACCCCACGAGTGAGGACACCGCGGTGAGCGCGACGACGGCACAGCGGGTTCTCCAGGAGTTGCTCGGCATGTTCCGCTCCTCGGGAAAGGGTCCGCGCCCTCACGGCGCGAGACCGGGTCCGTGGCGGGGCATTACGGGAAGAGCCCGCGCGTCTGGTTGATGCGCTGGGAATTTCAGAGGGCGCGCGACCTGTTGGGCGGCGCGATGCGGCGTGCATCCGGTCGGAGTGCTGCTGCTAGCGTGGAGCGTCATGAACCCTGCACTGATTCCCCTCGTCGTGTCCTTGATGACCGGGCAGGTCGCGCCCGCCGCTCCGGCGCAGGTGCCTCGCGCCGCGACCCAGGCCCCGGAGAAGCCGTCCCAGGTGCCTGGAATCGCGCCGCTCCCGGGGCAGCCCAATCTCTGGGTGAGCAACGTGCCCGCCGTGCCGGAGGCGTTCCGCCGCAGGATGGAGCAATACCTGGAGGCTCGCTCCGCCGCGCTCACGGACATCCGGGAGGACGGCAAGGAGATGCTCATCGTCACGCGGTTCGCGGACACCAATCAGCTCCACGTCGTGGAGATGCCCATGGGCGCGCGCACGCAAATCACTTTCACGAAGGAGCCCATCAACCAGGCGCAATTCCAGCCCGGCAACGCGCGCGTCATCTACTACCTGCAGGACACGGGGGGCGGTGAGTTCTTCCAGGTGTTCCGCCTGAACCGGGACACGGGGCGCGCGGAGCTGCTGACGGACGGCAAGAGCCGGCATCAGAGCTTGCAGGTGTCGTCGGATGGCCGCTGGCTGACGTACTCCGGCACGGGTCGCAACGGGAAGGACACGGACGTGTACGTGGCCCCCACGTCGGACCCGAGGAATGCCCGCCGCGTCACGCAGGAGGAGGGCTCGTGGGGGGCCGTCGAGTTCTCCGCGGATGGCTCGAAGCTGCTGGTGTCCCAGTACCGCGCCATCGACGACGTGGACCTGTACGTGGTGGACGTGGAGACGGGGAAGCGCCGTCCGCTCACGCCCCAGGGACAGGGCAAGGGCGGTGTCACCACGGCCCGCTTCGCTCGCGACGGCAAGAGCGTGTACGTGGTGACGGACCGCTACAGCGACTTCTCGGAGCTGTACCAGGTGGACCTGGACAAGGCGCCCCCCGCGACGCCGCCGGAGTCCCTGACGAAGTCGGTGCGGTGGAACGTGTCGGACATCTCGCTGTCGCCCGATGGGCGCCGGCTGGTGGTGTCCTTCAACGAGGACGGCTACTCGAAGGTGTCCTTGCTGGACACGCGCACGAAGAAGCTCTCGCCGGTGGACTCGCTGCCCCAGGGCCTGGTGTTCGGGGTGGAGTTCCCGAAGCAGCGCTCGGACATGCTGGCCCTCACGATGGGGGACGCGAAGAGCCCCATGGACGCGTGGACCCTGGACCTGAAGACGCGCAAGCCCACGCGCTGGACGCGCTCCGAGGTGGGCGGGCTCAACCCCGACGCGTTCGCGGAGCCGACGCTCGTGCGCTATCCGTCCACGGACGGCGTCCAGGTGCCGGCGTTCCTGTACCTGCCGAAGAAGGCCACCGGGAAGGTGCCCGTGGTGGTCATCTTCCACGGCGGGCCGGAGGGGCAGAGCCTGCCCACGTTCAGCACCTTCGCGCAGTTCGCCGCCACGGAGCTGGGCATGGCGGTGCTGGTGCCCAACGTGCGGGGCTCGGAGGGATACGGCAAGGCGTACCGGGCCATGGATGATGGCGTGAAGCGCGAGCAGAGCCTCGCGGACATCGGCGCCACGCTGGACTTCATCGCCTCGCGCAAGGAGCTGGATGCCTCGCGCGTGGGCGTCTATGGCGGCTCCTACGGCGGCTACATGACGCTGGCCTCGGTGGCCTTCTATCCCGAGCGCGTGAAGGCGGCGGTGGACGTGGTGGGCATCTCCTCGCTGCCCAGCTTCCTGGAGAACACGCAGGCGTACCGCCGGGACCTGCGGCGCGCGGAGTACGGCGACGAGCGCATCCCCGAGGTGCGCAAGGTGCAGGAGCGCATCTCGCCCCTGGGCTCCGTGGACAAGATTCGCGCGGCGCTCTACGTGCAGCAGGGGGCCAATGACCCGCGCGTGCCGCAGTCGGAGGCGGAGCAGATTGTCCAGGCCGTGCGCAAGCGCTCGCCGGACGTCTGGTACATGCTGGCCACCGACGAGGGCCACGGCTTCCAGAAGAAGGCCAACCGCGACTTCGCCCAGCTCACCGCGCTGATGTTCTTCGAGCGCCAGCTGAGCGCCCCAGCCCAGCCCAAGCCCTGAGCCCTCCGGCTGGAGATGTTTCCAGACATCCTTCGAGACATCTCACGATGTCTGTCAAGGCCAGGTGAGGTGATTCTGACACCTCGTCGGCCTCCGAGGGATGTCTGGGCTCTGGACGTCTGGCAAGCACACTTCGAAACAAGTGTGTCCTGCTACACTGTCGGCGTGTCTGTCGTCACGCGTTGTCCAGAGGGGGCTGCATGCGCTTGTCCGCGACGATTTCCCATGGGGGGCTCCCCGCGGAGGTGGGGGTGTCCCTCCTCCGGGTGGAAGAAGGCCTCTCCCAGCTCTTCGTCGCGGATGTGGAGTGCGTCAGCACGGACCCCGACTGGGACCTGGGCTCGCTGCTAGGGACGGACGCGAGCGTGAGCGTGGTGGACCGGGACGCGGTCCGGCACTTCCACGGCGTGGTGGAGGAGGCGGAGTACCTCCAGCGGCGGGGTGACCTCTTCGTCTACCGGCTGCGGCTGCGGCCCCGGCTCCAGGGGCTCGCGCACCGGCTGCGCAGCCGCATCTTCCAGGACCAGAGCAGCGTGGCCGTCATCAAGGAGGTGCTCTCCGGCGCGGGACTCCCGGACGACGCGGTCTCCTGGGGCGTGGCCGAGGGCCCCGCGCGCGAGTACTGCACGCAGTGGCGGGAGAGTGAGCTCGCCTTCGTCCTGCGGTTGCTCGAGGACGCGGGCATGTTCTTCTGGTTCGAGCACTCGGCGTCGGGCCACGTGATGCACGTGGCGGACTCACCCGCCGCGCACGCGCCCATGGAGGGCGCCGCCGGGCTCTCCTTCCGCACCCGGGAGGGGGGCGAGGCGCTGCGCGATATCGTCACGCGCGTCACGTACACCGCTCGCGTCGTGCCGGACGCGGTGATGCTGCGCGACTGGAACTGGCTCACCCCACAGGTGCTGCCCGAGGCGAAGCTCTCGGCGCCCGAGGGGGGCGGGCTGGAGCAATACGAGTTCCCCTCGGGGTTCGTCAGCGCGGCGGCGGGCAAGCAGCGCGCGGCGGACCGGCTGACCGCGCTCCGGACGCGTCAGAAGGTCCTGCGCGGGACGACGCCGTGCCTGCGCCTGGCGCCGGGGCGCCGCTTCGAGCTGTTCGACGCCGAGCCCCCGCCCCTCAATGGCGAGTACCTGTTGCTGGAGGTTCGCCACGTCTACGAGGACCCCACGGCGGGGACGATGGCGGACGGGGACGCGCGCTACCGCGCCGAGTTCACCGCCGTCCCGGGCGCGGTGGAGTTCCGCCCGCCTCGGGTGACGCCGCGCCCGCGCGTCAACGGCAAGGAGCTGGCCGTGGTGACGGGGCCTGCGGGCGAGGAGATCCACGTCGACGAGTTCGGTCGCGTGAAGGTGCACTTCTACTGGGACCGCGAGGGGAAGGTGGACGACACCGCCTCGTGCTGGATGCGGGTGCAGCAGCAGAACACGGCGGGCAGCCAGATTCTCCCGCGCGTGGGCTGGGAGGTGGAGGTGGGCTTCCTCCACGGCGACCCGGACCGGCCGGTGGTGATGCAGAAGGTCTACAACGCGGAGACGATGCCGCCGTACGCCCTGCCGGACAACCTGATGCAGAGCGCGCTGCAGTCCTCGTCGACGCCGGGGGGCGGGGGCACCAACGAGGTGCGGCTCAACGACGGAAATGGCGCGATGGAGTTCTTCCTGCATGCGCAGAAGGACCTCTCGCTCCAGGCGGGCCACAACCTCACGGAGCAGATTGCCGTGGATGAGGCCGTGCAGGTCACCTCGGACAGCACGAGCAGCATCGGCGCCACCGAGGACGTCTCCATCGGAGGCAACCAGAGCGCCAGCGTCACCGGGATGCTGGTGGAGGACACCGCGGGCACGAAGAAGGTCGTCGTGAGCGCGATGGACCAGTGGGGCGTGGGGGCGATGCATGCCACGAACGTGAAGGGCGCCCGGAAGGAGAACGTCGGCGGTCTGCGCAACGTGCTCGCGCAGAAGGTGTCGGAGACCTTCAACGCGGACCTCACCACGAGCGTGGGCGGCGTGCTGAGCATCAACACCGTCGGCGCCATCGTCGAGGCGGTGGCGGGCAACAAGACCGAGATGGTGGCCGGCGCGAAGGTGGAGAAGATCACCGGGTCGAAGGCCGAGAACATCGGCGCGGCGAAGGTGATGACCGCCGGCGCGGTGAACATCAAGACGGGGAAGGACCTCACGCTGGCGTCGGGCGGGGCCATGGCCATCACCACGGGCGGCCCCATGTCCATCCAGTGCGGCAAGGACTTCAACCTGTCGGGCACCACCGTCACCATCACGGTCGGCAAGGCCACCTTGAAGTCGGGCTCGAAGCTGGAGGCCTCTCCCGCCTCGATGAAGCTCAAGGGGAGCACCGTGGGCGGTGATGGCGCCAACGTGAAGCTCAAGGGCACCATCCAGTACAAGTAGCGCCGAGGGGGCCATGAGCAACGGTCGCGTCCTGAAGTTCGCGCTGTCCATCGACGGAGGAGACGAGGCGATTCTCCGCGTCGTCCGCTTCGAGCTGGAAGAGGGCCTCTCCGAGGGCAGCCGAGGGTGGGTGGAGGCGGAGACGCAAGAGGCCGTGGACGCGACGTCCATGCCCGGCAAGCCGTACCGGCTGCGCATCCTCCAGGGCGAGGACGGGCAGGACCGGTGCTTCCACGGCCTCGTCTACGAGGCCAGCCTGGAGGCCTTCCAGCCCGAGCACTTCCGGCTGCGGCTGGAGGTGGGCTCGATGCTCCACCTGCTGGAGCTGGGGCAGGAGGTGCGGCTGTTCCAGGAGCAGTCCGTCCCCGACGTGGTGAAGACGCTGCTGGAGGAGGCGGGTGTCCCGGAGGACGCGCAGTCGTGGACGCTCGAGGAGTCGACGCCCGCGCATGTGTCGCTGACGCAGTACAACGAGAGCGACTACGCCTTCTTGCGGCGCCTGCTGGCGGAGGAGGGCATCGTCTTCGCGGTGCGCAACGACGACGCGGGGGAGACGCTCGC
Organism: Myxococcus stipitatus; assembly: GCF_038561935.1. Next base: position 436,051 of record NZ_CP102770.1, read on the forward strand.
GTTCTTCGACGGCCCGGACGGTCTGGTGCCCATGGCGGGGGACGGCGTGCTGCTGGAGCGCGCGGAGACCCGCATGGAGGAGGACACGGTCCTCTCGCTGCACGACCGCCACGTGGCGCGGACGGACACCGTGATGGTGCGCGACTACGACGCGAAGCGGCCCGCGGTGGACTTGAGCCACGGTGAGAAGGCCCCCGAGGCGCGAGGCCGCGAGGAGTACCTGCACCCCGGCGGCTTCGAGGAGCTCGCCGATGGCAAGCGCCGCGCGAAGCGCATCCTCGAGAGGCACCAGTCCCGCGTCGTCCTGCGCGAGGGGACGAGCGACTGTCCTCACCTCGAGCCCGGCCGCACCTTCACGATGATGGGCAACGTGCGCGTGGCGCTCAACGGAGACCAGCTGGTCGTCTCCGTGGTGCACCGAGGCGGCGTGCGGGCCCGGGACACCGGCGCGTCCGAGGAGACGTACGAGAACGCCTTCCGGGTCATTCCCTCCAAGCCCGCGTTCTTCCGGCCGGAGGCGCCGCCGGAGCGCTCGGCGCCGGGGGTCCAGGTGGCCTTCGTCACGGGCGCGTCGGGCCAGGAGCTGCACGGCAGCGAGCGCGGCGAGGTGAAGGTGCGCTTCCCCTGGGACCGTTCCGGCATCACGGATGACCGCAGCTCTCCGTGGCTGCGCGTGGGACAGCTCGCGCTGGGGGGCTCGATGATTGTCCCGCGCGTGGGCTTCGAGGTGATGGTGGACCACGAGCTGGGGGACCGCGACCGGCCGCTCGTCGTCGGCCACCTCTACAACGGCGAGGCGATGCCTCCCTACGCGCTGCCGGACCACGCCACGCTCAGCTCCATCCAGACGGCCACCACGGGCGGCGGACCTGGGGCCAACGAGCTGCGCTTCGAGGACGCCACGGGCTCCGAGGAGATCTTCCTCAATGCCTCACACGACCTCACCGTCGCGGTGGAGCACGACGCCTCGACGCAGGTGCTGGTGGATGAGTCCACCGAAGTGGGAGGCAACCGCACGTTCAACGTCGGCGCCAACCACACCCACAAGGTGACGAGCCACCGCACGCTCGAGGTCGGCGTCAACCAGAGCCTCAACGTCGCGGCGGACTTCTCGGACGGCATCGGCGGGGACCTGGTCGTCGAGGTGGGCGCGACGCGCAAGCTCACCGTGGGCGGGGACCTCACCGAGGACACGCAGGGCGCGCTAGAGCGCACGGTGGGCGGGCTCCAGGCCGTCACCGGCATGACGGGCTACGAGCGCAAGGTGGTGGGGAGCTCGAAGACGACGGTGGGCGCGGCGTGGCTGGAGGCGTGCACCGACGGCCGGATGAGCACGTGTGGCACGGCGCGGACGGAGACGGTGGGGGCCTTGAAGATGGTGAAGGCCAAGACGGTCGCGGTGTCGGCGGGCGCGGCCTATGCGCTCACGGCGGCGTCGGAGAAGGTGAAGTGCGGGGGCAACCGCGTGGACAAGTCCGAGGTCGCGCTCGCCATCACCGCTGCGGGCGGCCTGAGCGTCAAGGCGGAGAACATCAACATCTCCGGCAAGAGCAAGGTGGTGCTGCGGGTGGGGGGCTCGACGGTGGAAATCACTCCCACGGGGGTGAAGATCAAGTCGTCGAAGATTCAGCTCAAGGGTGTGAAGAAGCTGGGCTCGAAGCTGAGTCACAAGAGCAACTGAGGGGGAAGTGAAGCATGGGTGACGAGCAGCGCCTCGTGGCGACATTCTTCTTCAGCGGACACGACGGAGGCCTCTCGGTGCATGCGGTGCGCGGGCGGGAGGAGGTGTCCCGAGCGTACCGCTTCGAGGTGGACTTCTCCGGGCAGGGCGTGGACGTGGACGCCGCGCCCGGGGTTCGCGCCTCTTTATTGCTGGAGTCACCGCGTGGCGGAGAGCGCTACGTGGGCGGGGTGGTGGAGGAGGTCTCCCTCGCCGCGATGGGACAGACGGGCGAGGAGGCCTTCGGACGCTACCGGGCGGTGCTCGTCCCGGAGCCGTACCTCGTGCTGAGCCTGCGGCGGGGCTTCCGCGTCTTCCAGCAGAAGACGGTGCCCGACATCGTCAAGAAGGTGTGCGAGGACGCGGGGCTGGACGCGGCGGCCTTCGACTGGGGCGGTGTCTCGGGCCGCTACCTCCAGCGCGACTACTGCGTGCAGTACGACGAGTCCGAGTGGGACTTCATCTGCCGGCTGCTCGAGGACGAGGGCATCTTCTTCGCCTTCAGCCACTCTGCGGATGGGGTCCTGATGCGGTTCGAGGACGACAGCACCCGCGTGGACCTGCTCTCTCCGGACGTGTTGGGCTTCTCCTTCTTCCCCCAGGAGGATGCGTCGTTCGCCCGTGTCTGGGACTTCCGGCTGCGCACGCGCCTGAGGCCGTCGAAGGCGACCGTCAACGACTACGACATGCTGCGCCCCAGCACGTCGCTCATGTCGAGCGCGGAGGCGTCGGAGGCGCTGTCTCGCGAGTGGTACGAGTTCCCCGGCGGCTTCCGCGCACCGGCCGAGGGCAAGCGCCGGGCGGCGGTGCGGCTGGATGAGCTGCGGGGGACTCGGGTGACGGCGCTCGGGCGCACGGATGCGCTCTTCGTGGCACCGGGCCGGCGCTTCCTGCTCCAGGGGCATCCCGCTTCGGATGGGGAGTACTTCCTCACGGCGGTGGGGTTCCAGCTCCGGCTGGAAGAGGAGACCGCGGGCGGGCGCCCCTTGGTGGACGAGGGGCCCTGGCGGTACGACGTGGCGCTGGAGGCGATTCCGTCCACGCAGATGTTCCGGCCCGCGCGGCTCACGCCTCGGCCTCGGGTGATGGGGCTCCAGACGGCCCGGGTGACGGGGCCGGCGGGCGAGGAGATTCACTGTGATGCCCACGGGCGGGTGAAGCTCCAGTTCGCGTGGGACCGGGAGGGGGAGCTCGATGAGCGCACGTCGTGCTGGGTGCGCGTGAGCCAGGCGCACACGACGGGCTCGGTGATGATTCCGCGCATCGGCTGGGAGGTGCTCGTCGAGTTCGAGGAGGGGGACCCGGACCGCCCGGTGTGTCTGGGCAAGGTGTGGAACACCACCTTTCTGCCTCCGGTGGAGTTGCCCGCGGGGAAGACGGTGACGGGGCACAGCTCGCTCTCGTCGCCGGGCGGGAGTGGCGCGAACGAAGTCCTGTTCGACGACACGGCGGGCCAGGAGACGGTCACCATCAACGGCAAGCACGACATCCTCGTGAAGGCGGCCAACAACAAGCTCTACAGCGTGGGGCACGACGCCAGCCACCTGGTCAATGGCAAGCGCGCCGCGAGCGTGGGGGGCCACGAGAAGATCTCCATCGAGGCGAACCTCAACGTGAACGTGGGGGGAGACCAGTCCACGAAGGTGGGCGCCATGCGCGACGTGAAGGTGACGGGCAGCCTCACGGAGGAGGTGGCCGGGGCGATGGACCTCCAGGTGGGCGGGATGGAGCTGGTGCAGGTGGGCAATCCCGTGGCGGCTGTGCTGGAGCTCCTCGTGAATGCGGCGGTGGGGAAGGTCGTGGGGGCGGCGGCGAAGGCGGCCAGCCGGGCCGAGGCGACGCTGCTGGGGCCCATCCTCCCGATGCTTCAGGAGGCACGCGAGGCGGTGGGGCCGGCCGCGCAGTTCGCGGGGCCCGCGGCGGCGCTGCTCGGAGGGGGGGACCCGCAGATTGCCGCCTTCACGCAGGCGGCGGGCAAGCTGTCGGACGCGGCGGGGGCGGCGGAGTCGGGACAGATTGCGGCGGGCATGGCGGAGTCGATGGTCTCCGACAAGCTCTCTGGCGCGCTCATCGATGCGGTGAAGGAAGCGAGTGGTGGCGGCGGTGGTGGTGGTGGTGATGCGGCGGCCGAGGCGGCTGGGAGCGCGACGGGGGGCGGGAGTGGGACGTGGGCGACGGTGGTGGAGGGCTCGGTGAAGGAGACGGTGGGAGGGCTTGCGGCCATCAACTCGTTGAGTGGTGTCTCGTTCGCGGTGGGGGGCGAGTCCAAGGAGCTGGTGGGCGCGGCGCGCGTGGAGCTCATCAAGGGGAGCAAGTCGGAGACGACGGGCGCGGTGAAGATGGAGACGGTGGGCGTCTACATGGTGGACGCGAAGGAGTCGTACGTCACGGATGCGAAGGCGGCCATCGCGGTGAACATCGCGGGGGGGCAGTCGCAGAAGATATCGGGCAGTCACAGCATGAGCGCGGACGGCCCCGTCGTCGTGAATGCGTCGAAGCTCTCGCTGAAGGGGAAGGGGACCATCACGCTGACGTGTGGTCCCTCGAAGGTCATCGTGAAGTCCAATGGCATCCTCGTGGAAGGCGCGACCGAGGTGACCATCGAGGGCTCGAAGATTGAGTTGGACGAGAACGCGCTGGGTACCTAGGCGGAGGGGGCGCGATGGGACAACCGGGACAGACACCAGGGTCGTGGCTTCATGGGGGCGCGTTGGGGTTGTGGAGCGCAGCGTGCAAAAGGGCGCTGGTCGCATGCGGCATCAACCCCGCGAACTTCGGGACGTATGACTTGCGCGCGAAGGCGCAGGCGGCGGAGCGCAAGAAGTACCGCGAGCAACGCAACAAGGAGGCGAAGCAGCGGGGGAAGAACAAGCGGCCGCACGAGGGCAACTGCCAGGTAGGCAAGACGCCGAAGGCGACTTGCATGTGTATCGAGAGCGACGAGGCGTACTTCGAGCTGGGCTCCGAGAAGTGGATGCTGGCGAACTCACAGTCGGGCCACATCTCGCAGAACGCGCTCTACCAGAATGAGCGCGCGGACCCGTGCTCCAACGTTCCGCCCGAGGGGGGGCATGCAGGCACGTATGGCTATCGGGACAACAAGGCGTTCTGCATGGACCACCTGGGCCGTGCGAACAATCCGGGGACCATCCACTACGAAATCACCAATCGGGAGTCCCAGTTCGCCGCGAGCCTTGAGCGGCGCAAGGTGAAGGCGGTGACCGAGGGGGTGATGATGGAGGGTGCCAAGGGCACCGCCGAGGTCGCGGCGATGGGGGCTGGGGCGCGCCAGAATGGCAAGGGCCGCTACACGAAGAACGACAAGGACCTCGGCAAGATGACGCCGGAGCGCATCGCCGAGGGGAAGCGGAGTGATGAGGCGAAGGACCATCACGCCGCGGACCTGAAGGCGAACGAGAACGCGTCGGCGGCTGCGGGGGCTTCGGGGAAGGGGAAGGGGAAGAAGCCGAATGCGCCCTCGGCGAAGAAGCCGACGGCGAAGCAGGTGGACAAGGCGGTGGAGTGCATCTCGGATGCGTGGAAGCAGTCGTTGGACGAGATGCGCAACGACGTCATCAACGAGTTCTCGACCGCGGCGCGCTCGCCCGAGTGCAAGAAGCAGATCAAGGAGTACAAGAAGTCGCTGCCGAAGGACCAACGGAACAAGAAGATCCGCTACACGGATTTGCCACCGGAGCGGCGGGCGGCGGTGGATGCTTCGGTGAACAAGAAGACGGGCAACCCGAAGATGTCAGCCGTCGAGCGGGACCAGAAGAAGTTGGAGAAGAAGGGTGCGAAGACCGCCGGAGCGGCGAACAATCCGCCCACGCAGAAGGACTGTCTGCAGTACCAGGCCAACTGGCTCCAGCAGCATCGCAAGGCCGATGGCAGTCACACACCGATGCAGGGACGTGTGCCGAGCTCGGACACGAAACGTGATGCTGGAGATGAGGGCATCGGCAGGGATGTGGAATAGCATCAGGTCGCAGGTTGGATGACAGGGAGGATGTGAGAAATGGCTGTACGGATTACCACCGACTACTACAGCGCCAGTGGTCCGACGCTTGATGCCTGCGCATTCCTGGGGCAACGCTATGACGAAGAGCGTGGCTACAAGCCCTTTGAGGGTGAGTGCTGGTTGATGAGTATTCGGCCCGGAGACGGGACCGACCTGCGGGCGATGTCTCACCTGGGCAGTACGGGGTGGTTCACGAGGTTGTGGCGCTCTCCGAGTGGTGCGGTGTTCATCAGCAGCACCACGGACTCAGCGGTGATTTTTCATCCGGACCTGCATGGAGACCCAGACCTCGAATTCGAGACCATGAAGCTGGGGGCTCCGCTCAATGGCGTGTGGGGATTGGATGACAACTTCGTGCTGGCGTGGGGCTCCACGTTCGAAGGCGCGAGGCACGTCTTCCGATACGACGGCAAGAAGTGGAAGGAGCTGCCAGCACCGGAGTTCGAGGTGCGAGCGATGCATGGACTGGCTCCAGATTTCGTCTATGCGGTGGGCGTGGGTGGAGGCGTCGCGCGGTGGAATGGCAAGGCCTGGAAGACCTTCCCCGCGCCCACGGACGAGGTGCTCAACAGCGTCTTCGTGGCGGATGAGGACGAACTCTACGCCACGGGCGGAGCTGGCTCGTTGTTGGAGGGAAGCGCGCACGGCTGGGGGCGGATTGCCGAAGGGCCGGTGCCCGGAATGCCGCTCTTGGGCGTGGCCAAATGGAAGAAGGGGCTCTGGGTCGCAGCCGGCCAGTTCGGACTTTTCAAGCGAGTGGGAAGCCAGAACAAGATTGAGTGCATCAAGCCCAATCTCGGAGCCGTGGACCTCGATGCTCGCAAGAATCTCGTCATCTCTTGCAGGGACAAGATTGCCGAGAGTGCGGACGGAAAGGCCTTCTCGTCCGGTGGACGGGAGTTCCTGATGCGGCGTCGCGAGGGAAAGAAGCTGGGGAAGCTCTAATCGCTGAGGTCCGCCGCCGACTGGGACTCGGCGGCGCCGGAGAAGAAGGGGACAAGGGAAATGGCTGTGCGGGTTGCGACCGACTACTACAGTGCCAGTGGGCCGATGCTCGATGCCTGTGCATTCCTCGGTCAGCGCTACGACGAAGAGCGTGGTTACAAGCCCTTCGAGGGTGAGTGCTGGGTGATGAATATCCAGCGCGGCGACGGGGACGATTCAGTGGTGACGTCCCAGCTCGGCAGTACGGGATGGCTCACGCGACTCTGGCGTTCGCCAGAAGGCGCTGTGTTCGTCAGCAGCACCACGGACTCCAAGGTTCTTTTCCACCCAGATCTGCAGGGAGATCCAACCCGCAAGTTCGAGAGCATGAAACTGGGTGTACCGCTCAATGGCGTGTGGGGCTTGGATGACGACTTCGTGCTGGCGTGGGGCGCCACGTTCGAGGGCACGCGACACGTCTTCCGATACGACGGCAAGAAGTGGAAGGAGTTGCCTGCACCTGACTTCGAGGTGAGGGCGATGCATGGGCTGGCACCGGATGTCGTCTATGCGGTGGGCGTGGGTGGGGGCATCGCGCGGTGGAACGGCAAGACGTGGAAGACCTTCCCCTCGCCCACGGATGAGGTGCTCAACAGCGTCTTCGTGGCGGACGAGGACGAGATGTATGCCACGGGGGGCTCCGGCTCATTGCTGGAGGGAAGTGCGCACGGCTGGGGCCGGATTGCTGAAGGGCCCGTACCCGGGATGCCACTTCTGGGGGTGGCCAAATGGAAGAAGGGACTCTGGGTCGCCGCTGGCCAGTTCGGACTCTTGAAGCGAGTCGGGAGTCAGAACAAGCTCGAGTGCATCAAGCCCAATCTCTGGTCAGTGGACCTTGATGCCCGCAAGAACCTGGTTGTCTCCTGTAGGGACAGGATTTCCGAGTCGGCGGACGGCAAGGCTTTCGCCTCTGTCGGGCAGGAGTTTCTCCTGGATACCCGGGCCGGAAAGAAGCTCGGGAAGCTTTAGCCGATGAGGTCCGCTGCCGACTGGGACTCGGCGGCGCCGAAGTAGAGGGGGACGAGAGCCATGCGTATATGGATTAGAACCGACTACTCCAGCGCCAGCGGTCCGACGCTGGACGCCTGTGCGTTCCTCGGTCAGCGCTACGACGAAGAGCGGGGCTACAAGCCCTTCGAGGGTGAGTGTTGGGTGATGAGTCTGCGCCCCAAGGTGAGGACGCGGCTGACGGCGATGCACCACCTGGGAAGCACGGGGTGGCTCAGTCGGCTCTGGCGCTCACCCAAGGGCGCGGTGTTCGTCAGCAGCATCACGGACGCCAAGGTGCTCTACCACCCGGACCTCCACGGTGACCCGAAGCACCCGTTCGAGAGCACGAAGCTGAGCGCACCCCTCAATGGCGTGTGGGGCCTGGATGACGACTTCGTGCTGACGTGGGGCTCCACGTACGAGAGGACGAATCACGTCTTCCGATACAACGGCAAGAAGTGGAAGCAGCTGCCCGCGCCGAGGTTCGCGGTGCGCGCGATGCACGGCCTGGCTCCAGACTTCATCTATGCGGTGGGCGTCGGCGGAGGCATCGCGCGGTGGAACGGCAAGGTCTGGAGGCACTTCCGCTCCCCCACGAACGAGGTGCTCAACAGCGTCTTCGTGGCGGCTGAAGACGAGCTGTATGCCACCGGTGGTTCTGGCTCGCTGCTGGCCGGCAATCGACGCAGGTGGGACTCGATGGCGGAAGGGCCCGTGCCTGGAATGCCCCTGCTGGGCGTGGCCAAATGGAAGAAGAAGCTCTGGGTCGCCGGGGGCCGGTTCGGGCTCTTCAAGTGGATGGAGAACCAGAACACGCTCAAGTGCATCAAGCCCAACCTCCGAGCCGTGGACTTCGACGCCCGTCAAGACCTGCTCATCTGTTGCGACGACGCTGTCGCGGCGACCGCGGATGGCAAGACGTTCGTCGCCGGCGGACGAGACGCCCTCATGAAGTTCCGCAAGGGCAAGAAGCTCGCGCGCTTCTGACCCACCCCCCGGTATTGACCCTTTCCACCCCCACCAGGAGACTCCCAGGTGGGCCACGCACACCTCTCCAGGAATCCGCCATGAAGCCAGCCCGGCAGCGCTCGAGACGACCCTCGGTGAAGCGTTCCCCTCCGGCCCCCGCCGCACAGGCGCAGCCCGTGCTCGACGGGGCCGTGCGACTCGCGACGGTGCTCGCCGAGGAACCGCAGGGCTGGCGTGTGCGGCTCGGCACTCGCGAGCTCGTCCTCGCGCTGGATGCCTCGGTGGACCCCGCGCTGATGCGTGAGGCCCTCGAGGACGGCGCGCGAGTGCTCGTGGAGGCCTCCCCGACTCCCGTGGTGGTCGGCGTGGTGCAGACCTCCCGCGCGCTGCGCGTGGACCGCCAGGGCCGCGTCGACGCGCAGGTGGAGCGCTTCGAACTCCAGGCACGCCAGGGCGCCACGGTGAAGACCTCCGGGGCCTTCGTGCAGGTGAAGGGCTCGGACGTGGAGCTCTATGGCACGCGCATCCTCACGCGCGCTCGGGAAGTGGCGAAGATTCTCGCGCGGATGATCAACCTGAACTGAGGCGACCATGTCCCTGACGACGAGCGGCATGTCCGCCGGCACCAGCAAGCAGAAGCTCAACTTCGTCCCCATGGCGCCCAACGTGTGCCTGGTCCCCGCGCCGCCTCCGCCCGCGGGCCCGCAGGGCATCCCCGTGCCGTTCCCCATCACCACGGACACCGGCAGCATCAAGAAGCCGGTGCCGAAGGTGAAGCACAAGGGCGGCAAGGTGCCCAACACGGACTCGTCCTTCAGCGGCATCAAGGGCAATGAGGCCGGGGTGGGTCAGCTGCCGCCCTCGACGCCCAAGAAGGACATCGTCACTGGCGTGAACATGAAGAAGGGGTCCGCCATGGTGGGCTGTCCCAATTGTCAAGTCGGTGGCAAGAGCTTCCTGATGACGGGAAGCCCCGGCTTCGGCAACCACGGCTGACCGTCCCTCGCCATGTCCGAGCCCCTCCTCTCCGCACTCAGCCACGTCGACACCGGGGATGCCGTCATCCGCGCGGAGCTCGGGCTGACCGCCTATCTCGCGGAGCCGGAGTTCTGGGCGCGCGAGGGCGCGCAGCGCGCGCTGGACCTGATGTTGGACCTGCCCACGGCGGACCTGCTCCGCTACTACACGACGTCCGTGATGACCGAATGGGACGACGTCGGTCCACGCATGTTGAAGTCCCTGCGCGACGGGCTGACCTCGCGGGCGCTGTTGGTGGAGAAGCCTCGGCACCTCTTCTTCTTCCGGCTGGCGGACGAGCCCAATTGTCCCTCGGTGGGCTTCTCGTACACGGAGATAGACCCGAGGCGGGCGACCCGCGCGGCGGTGCTGGAGCTCACGCTGCCCCAGGGTCACACGCCCGAGGACCTGCAAGCGCTCGCCGTCGCGCTCACGGAGCTGGGCCCGGTGTACTCGCTGGTCGGCGGCTACACGGCGCGCTGGAACATGCTGTATCCGAAGCTGGCCTTCAGTGAGTTCTACCTGTGGGCCCAGCGCTACCTCGGGCTCGACATCCAGGACGCGGAGGAGTTCGCGCCCTTCGCCCCCGTGGGGCTGCCCGGGAGCAACTGGCTGACGTACCTCGGCGAGCCCTTGGCGAAGCAGCTCGAGGTGGACCTCGCCGCGCTGGAGCGCACCGCCTGGAAGCCGCCCGTGGAGACCTTGCCCGTGCGCTCCGGGCTGATGCTGCGCGCTGGCGCGAGGCCCACGATGGGGGACCTCAACCGCTTCGCCTATCCAGAGGCCTACGCGGAGGTGGCGCGGACGCTCGAGCCGTACTTCGCGGCGGAGCTCCCCGAGTTCTGGGGGCCGTTCACGGACAAGCAGCACACGGGGGCCTGGCTGCGGCGGCTCGCGGTCGCGAAGGACTGGTCGGCCTGAGGTGGGGCCTCGGGCGGCAGGAGGGGGAATGGCGAAGAAGGGACCCGCGAAGGCGGAGGCATCACGGAGTCTGGACCTGTCGCGGGCTCGGGCCTTGTTGGACGGGGTGCTCGTGGGCCTTCGTGACGTGAAGGACCCCGCGGTGCCGCTGCGGGCCCTGGAGCGACACCTGACGGCCTCGCTGGGGGCGCTGTACCGCGCGCTCGCGGCCCAGGGCGATTCGGACGCGTTCACGCGCCACACGGAGACCGCGCGCGTCCGGGCCGAGGATGCGCTCCGGTCGCTGCGGTCCGCTCGAAGCAAGGATGCCGTGGTCCGTGGGCACGTCTCCGCGGTGGACGAGGTGGTGCGTGGCTGGCGCGACGCGGTGATTCGCACTCCGCTCGAGTCCGTGAGGTTGCCTCGGCCCGATGCCGGCGTCGTCCTCCGGGCCCAGGGCGAGGTGCCCACGCTCGTCGAGCTGGCGCGCGAGCCGCTGTGGCCCGCCATCGTCCTCCAGTGGGAGGAGCCGCCGGACATGGTGCTCCCGCAGGTGGGGGCGTCTCCCCCGGAGCTGCCCGAGGGCAAGCCCGTCACGCTGGCGTCTCTCGACGCGCTGCTCGCCCAGGCGAAGCAGCAAGCCCGTGCGTTGGCGGCTCCCGCGAAGCCGTCGCGGAAGAAGCGGACCGCCGCCGCGAAGTCCCAGCCTCCGGTGGAGCCGGAGGACGTGGAGCGGGAGCAGTTCGGCGAGACGCTGCGGCGAGAGGACGTGGAGCTCGCGCGGGCCCGGTCCTTCTTCGAGGACGTGGCGATGATGAGCCTCATGCGCCAGCCGGACGAGGGGGACTTGTGGAGTGAGCTGCGCCCGGTGGAGGACCGGCTGCTGGCGCGAGTGGATGGCATCCTGGGGTGTGGCACCTGGGTGTTGCCCGAGCTCGTGAAGCTCCTCGATGAGCGGCCCCTGCCGGACCCCGAGATGACGTGGGGCGTGTTGTTCCTGCACGGGTGCCTGGCGGGGGACGATGCGCTGCACCAGGTGGAGCGCCTGCTGCGCACGGTGGGGCTCGAGGAGCCCGCGGTGTTCGACGCCGCCTCCGACGCGCTCACCTTCGTGCCTCATCCTGGAACCGAGGGACTGCTGCGCCGGTGGCTGAAGGAGCCGGGCCTCGCGCGTCAGTGGGCGGTGCGGACGCTGGGGCGTCGGGGCGAGCTGGAGGGACGGGAGGCGTTGGGGCTCGTGTGGGGTGACTCACCGGAGCTGGTGTTGGAAGGGGCTCGGGCCCTGCCGCGGGCGCGCGGGGAGCTGGACCTGCGCGAGACGGCGCGGCTGCTGCGCGATGAGCGGGAAGAGGTGGTGGCGGCGGCCATCGAGGCGCTCCTGCTGCGTCGCTCGGCGTCGGGGCTTCAGCACGCGCACGCGCTGCTGGCCGAGGGGCGCGGTGCCTTCGCCAACGCGGCGCTGTGGACGGCGGTGGGCGGCGGCGTCGAGGCGCGGAAGGACTTCGAGGCGGCCTTGGCGAGCACGCCGGTGTCTCCCGTCGTGGTGGAGGCGCTCGGTTGGTATGGCAGCCTGGCGTTCGTGGACGTCCTGCTCGCGCGGCTGCGTGCGGGAAAGAAGGACGCGGTGGGGGCGCTCCAGCGGCTCACGGGGGCCTCGCTCACGGACGACGAGCCCGAGCCCGAGTACGAGAAGGGCGAGGAGCCCTTCACGGGTGGCTTCTCGCCGCCTCCGTTGGAGCTGGAGCTGTCGGTGGACGCGAAGGTGTGGACCGCCTGGTGGGAGAAGCACCGGGGGCGGGCCTCGCTGGCGAAGCGCTATCGCTGGGGCCACCTGTGGTCCCCGCAGGACAACCTGTGGGAGCTGGAGCACGCCTTCGCGAGCATGCGTGAGCGTCGGCTCGCGTGGCATGAGCTGGTGGCGCGCACGGGTGCCACCCATCCCTTCGACCCTCGAGACTTCGTCGCCCGGCAACAGGCGGCGGTCACCCGGTGGCGCGAGTCACCGGAGGCGCGGCAGGTGGCTGCTGGCGCCTGGCCCCTCAACCTCACGCGGTGAGCCGAGATGTCCCTCCCTGAGCTCAACACCCGCACGCCCGCGACCGTCCAGCTCCTTCCCCAGTTCGGGATGGACGGAGCGCCTTGCATCGTCGTGGTCATCAAGCAGCGTTTCTCCGTCGTCCGGGTCGGGCACGTGCGGCGCGAAAGCGGAGCCCGGGTGCGGCTGGTGGATGAGCTGTGGGAGCCGGATGCGGAGGAGAGCAGCATCCGTCGCCCCTCGGACACGGGCCTGTGCAAGCCGAGCACGGACGTGGTGGTGTCCGGCAGCGCCATGGCCGTCCGGCGGGAGCTGGTGAAGGAGCTGGATGTCTCGGTGCGCGTCGGCCCGGTGAGCAAGCGGCTCAAGGTGTTCGGCACGCGGGTCTGGTATCCCGGAGTGATTGGCCTGTCGCTCACTTCGCCGCAGCCCTTCCAGGAGGTGCAGCTGCGGTGGGAGTACGCATATGGCGGCATGGACACGAGCAACCCCCAGCGCCTGGCGCATGAGCCGAGAAATCCGCTGGGGCGCGGTGTGGCCGCGGACTCGGACACGCTGAAGCACAAGCAGGCCCCGCAGATTGAGGACCCCTCCGACCTCATCTCGTCGTCGCGCTCGCGTCCGGTGCCCGCGGGCGTGGGCGCCATCGGCCCTCAGTTCGAGCCGCGCCTGCGTTACGCGGGGACCTACGATGACCGCTGGCAGAAGGAGCGCATGCCGCTGCCGCCGCTGGACTTCGATGCGCGCTTCCTCAACGTCGCCGCGCCAGGGCTCATCTGTCCGTCGTACCTGCGTGGTGGAGAGCTGGTGGAGGTGGAGGGGATGAGCGCGCAGGGGCAGGTCGCCTTCGAGCTGCCGAAGCTCGCCTTCGGCGTGGTGGCCGCGCTGCCGCGAGGCGAGGTGGAGCATCGGCCCGTGCTGGACACGGTGTTGCTCGAGCCCAACGAGCGGGCCTTCGAGCTCACGTGGCGCTCCGTCGTCCCCGTGCCGAAGCGGGCCCAGGAACTCGCGGCCATCAACGTCTTCGAGAAGGCGTGGGTCTGATGACGACGCGCTCACCCATGTCGTGGAATGCGAAGGGCAGCGAAGTGGGGCCGTGCGCGATGGGGGCCTTCAACGGGCTCGCCTTCGACGCGCATCAGACGTGGGCCTTCTGGCGAGCGGAGGCGGTGGGCGTGACGGAGGGCCCGTTCCGCTGCGCCAACGGGACCCGCGCCACGATGATTTCCGCTCGCACGCTGTCGCCCCGGCTGTGGGGCGTGGAGCGGATGGTGGCGCTGGTGGACGGGGCGCTCGCGGAGCTGACGACTCCGTTGGCGGGCTTCCGAGGGGACGCGCGGCTGGGGCTGTGGCTGGGCTTGCCGGAGCGGTACGGGGCCGAGGCCTCCAAGGCACGAGGCGCCGAGCGCCGGCGACTGGAAGGCCACGTGAAGCAGTGGTGCGCGCGGAACGCGGGAGACGCCCCGGTCATCGGCGTGCCGCGAGGCCATGCCTCGCTCGCGTTCGCGCTGGCCGAGGCGTGCGCGGAGGTGGCCGCGGGTCAGCTGGAGGCGGCCATCGTCGGCGGCGTGGACACGTACCACGCGCCCGAGGTGATGGATGAGCTGATGGAGCAGGCCCGGCTGTTCGACGGGGAGAACGTCGACTCGCTGATTCCAGGCGAGGGCGCGGCGTTCCTGCTCATCACCCGCGCGCGCACGGCGAAGAGCGCCGGGCTGTCGCTGATGGCTCGCGTGGAGTCCGTGGGCATGGCCCAGGAGTCGGGCTCCCTCTTCTCCGAGACACCCTGCACGGGGATGGGGTTGACGCAGGCGATGCGCGCGGCGACCGCGCTTCAGAGCGCCGCGGGGCAGCGGCTGGAGTGGCTCCTCGGGGATGTGAACAACGAGCCCCACCGCATCGAGGAGTTCCAGCTGGCGCTCCCTCGGGCGATGGCGCCTGGAGGCATGGCGGGAGGGAAGGACTACCGGCCGGTCGCGGTGGAGGACCTGCCCATCGACCTCCTCCCGCTGCGCTTCGGAGACCTGGGGGCGGCCACGTTGCCCACGGCGGCGGTGCTCGCGTCACAGGCCTTCCTCCGAGGCGCCCCGGCCGCGACGAACTGTCTGTGTGTGGGCAGCTCCGTGGGGCCCGACAGAGGGGCCGTGCTGCTCCGCGCGGAGTAGGGCAGCGGTGGGGAAGCGAGCAGACATCGGCCCACCGGGCTGGTGCCTCGAGGCAGGTGCGGTAGGTTGGCTCCTTGGCATCGAGTCGTGGGCCTCGGCTGTCCACGCGATATGCGATGTGCAGAGTGTCGTTGGTGCACGGGAGTCGAACGAAAGGAGCCTTCCTCATGAAGCGCTATCTGAGGGGTGTGCTGGCCGCGGCGGTGTTGCTGGGCGCGGGGGCCGCGGTGTCCGAGCCCAAGCAGGACGCCATCAACCTGCGAATCGCGCGGGAGCAATACAACCTGAGGATGACGCCCGACAGCGTGACGGGGCAGGACTTCCAGGTGTCGCGGCTGAAGAACGGGCTGCGCGGGCGGACCTGGACGGGGGTCGTCGACGTGACGTTCAAGAACGGCACGGTGAAGGGGGCGCTCGCTGGCGCGGTGGTGAACCTGGACGTGAGGCGTGAAGGAGACACGCTGGTGGCGGAGGGCGGCTTTGGTGGGCGGCCCGCCAACGTGAAGATGACCCCGGACGAGGTGACGGTCTACGTGCGCGACTGCACGTACCGGCTGAAGGCCCGAGAGCCCGGGCGCTCCTATGCGGGCAAGCGCAGCTGTGACACGTCGCTGGTGCCCGAGTCGGAGCTGTGGCTGCCCGACGAGTTCCTGGCGGCGAGCCCCGAGGAGAAGGCCACCCTGCTGCTCCTGGCGCTGTAACCGGGCCGTCGCTCAGGCCTTGGGGCGTGGCAGCTCCACGGTGAAGGTGGAGCCCTCGCCCAGCTCGCTGCGCACGGTGATGTGGCCGCCCATGGCCTCGACAATCTGGCGCGAAATCCAGAGGCCCAGGCCGAAGCCGCCGTAGTTGCGCTCGGACACGGCGCGCTCGAAGCGGTGGAACAGCCGCGACAGGTGCTCCTCTCCAATGCCGATGCCCCGGTCGCGCACCTCCACGCGCACCGAGTCCTCCAGGGACGTCACCACCACGTGCACGGGGTTGCCGCGCCCGTACTTCACCGCGTTGCTCACCAGGTTCGTCAGCACCTGGTCGATGCGAAGCTTGTCCCAGAGCCCCGAGGCCTCCGGCGCCAGCGACAGCTCCAGCCGCGTGCCCGTGCGCTCCAGCTCCGGCTCGAAGCGCTCCACCACCTCGCGCACCAGCGCGGACAGGTCCAGCGGCTCGGGGCTCAGCTCCAGTCGCCCCGCGCTGATGCGAGACACGTCCAGGAGCTCGTGGATGAGCTGCGTCTGCCGCTTCACCTGCCGGTCCACCACCTCCAGCGCGCGTCCCAGCCGCTCCGGCGTCAGGCCCGAGGGCGCTCGCGCCAGCCCCGCCATCAAGCTCTGCACTTGCAACTGGAGTGCGCTGATGGGGGTCTTCAGCTCATGGCTCGCGATGGAGAGGAACTCCTCGCGCAAGCGGATGGCCTGCCGCGCCTCGCGGTAGAGGCGCGCGTTGTCGATGGCCAGCGCCGCGCGACGCGCCAGCTCCTGCGCCAGCGACAGGTCCTGCGCGTCGTAGTCGCGCCGTGACGTGGCGAACGTGAGCGCGCCCAGCGTCTGGCCTCGCACCTGGAGCGGCACGCACAGCCAGGCGCAGACGCCCGAGGAGCCGGGGCTCCGCGCGCACTCGGGGGTGTCCGTGCTCGCGCGCGTGCGCAGCTCCGCCTCGTGGGTGGCCACCACCCGCGACGCGACGGCGAGCCCCGGCGCGGGGTGCCCGTCCCGGGCGCGCAGTCCCGTGTCCTCATGCGCGGAGGCGACGCAGCGCACGGCGCCGTCCGGGTCCGTGAGGAACACGCCGCAGGACTCCGCGTAGGACGGCACGGCGAGGTGGGCCACGCGCTCCAGCGTCTGCTCCTGCTCCAGGCTCGCGGCCAGGACGCCACCGGCCTCCGCGAGGAAGTGCTGCGCGGCCTCGCTGCGCTGCCGCTCCGTGACGTCCACGGCCATGCTCAACACCTGCTCGGGGCCGCCTCCCGCGGGCTGCACGAGCGCGGTCCACAGCGCGACCTGGAGCGGTGTGCCGTCCTTGCGCTGTCGCCGCATCACCGCGCCGCCCAGCGATTCACCCCGGCCGGCCTTCTCCAGGTTGCGGCGGAACTCGGCCTGCTTGTCCGCGGGCACCACGGGCAGCACCTTGCCTATCACCTCCTCGGGCTTCCACCCGAAGATGCGCTCCGCGGCCGGATTCCACATCCGCACCGTGCCGTCGCTGTCCACCAGGATGATGGAGGCGGGGGAGGCCTGGATGATGGCGGCCAGCCGCTCGTTGACCTCGGCGAGCTCCTCTCGCGCGCGCTGCTCCTGCTCGAGCAGTCGGGCCCGAGCCATCGCCTGTCCCGCATGGTGCGCGAGCAGCTCCAGGAAGGCGCGCTCGTCGGGTGCGAAGACGCGAGGCTCGGTGAAGGCGAACAGCAGCACGCCCAGCACGCGGCCCTCGGCGAACAAAGGCAGACACGTCGACGCCGGAGAGGGCGCGCGCATCGCCTGGCCTCGAATCACATCCAGCTCGGGATAGCGCTCCGCCATCGCCTCGGGGGACTCCACCCAGATGGGCCGGGCCTCCTGGATGGCGTCCTTCACCGGATGGGGGCCATCCAGGGGGAGCCTGCCGAAGGACTTCTCGAGCGCCTCGGGGTCCTCGTAGCCGGAGCACCGCAGGAGCCGCGCATGGTCTCCCTCCACCACCCAGAGCACGCCGCGCGCCGCGCCGACCGCCTCCACGCCTTGCTCGACGATGACCTCCGCCACGCGCTCGGCGGACAGCACGCGAGACAGCTCCGCCGTCACCCGCTGCAGCCGCGACAGCCTCCCCGCCGCCACCTCCGCCGCCTGCCGGGCCTGCTTCTCCGCCGCGTACGCGCGCGCCACATCCAGCGCCAGGGCCGCGCGGTCCGCGAGCTCCTGGAGGAGGAGCTGCTCGCCCGCGTCGACGGTGTGCTCGGCCTCCGCCGGGTCCTTCCACACGGTGAGGGTCCCCAGGCTCCGCCCGCGCGCGCGCAGCGGCAGCACCATCATCCGCGTGAAGGGGAAGTCCTTGAGCAGCCCGTGCTGCTGCGGCGGCAGCCACTCGCGCAGCGACTGCGGGTCCAGGTCCGGCACCCAGAGCGCCTCGCCCGTGCGCAGCACTTCGTGGGAAGGCCCCTCGTCCGCGCGCACCGCCGGGGGACTGAGCGTCTGGAACAACCGCCGAGCCTCCGGCGTGGCGGCGGCCGAGGCCACGGTGCGCAGCCAGTGGCCATCCTCGGACACCAGCCGCAGCGTGCATGCAGCACCCAGCAGCGGCACCACCAGCGCGCACAGCCGCTCCATGACGGCGGGGGGTTCCAGGCTGGCGTCGGCCAGCACGCGCGACGCCTCCGCCAGCAGGGCCAGCCGCTCCTCCACCTCCGGGGCGTGGGCCCCGAACTGCCGCGCATCTGAGTACCGGGATGCTGCCATGGTCATTGCGCCCCCGCGCCGGCATGGGAGCACGGGATGGTGGCGTGAGGCATGTCCCCGGTTGCCCTGCGGCCCTCCTTCATGGCTGGACAACATCCGCCCTTCCGGGACTGTTCGCTCCGGACGCACGCTCCGTCGCACACCTGCCGGCGGAGACGGGCCGGGGGAGGGTGTCGCACATGTGCGCACCCGGACGTTGGAATCCACGGAAGGGGGCGTCGGGTGGGTTGCTCCTCCCTAGGGTTCGGCTAAAGGGGGGGCCGTGAAAGACACCTCCACTGGTGCGCCGAGCGGGGAGGCGGTTCGGGAAGGCCCGGACACCTTCAAACGCACGGCGCTCCTGGCCCTCGGGGCCCTGGGCATCGTCTACGGTGATATCGGGACGAGCCCCCTGTACGCGTTGCGCGAGTGTTTCACCGGCCCGCACGGCATCGCACCCACTCCCACGAATGTGCTGGGGGTGCTGTCGCTCATCTTCTGGACCCTGCTCATCATCGTCTCGGTGAAGTACCTCATCTTCGTGATGCGGGCGGACAACCGGGGCGAGGGCGGCATCCTGGCGCTGATGGCGCTGGCCATGCAGCGGCAGCGGGGACAGTCCGCGCCCGTGGCCCGCCCGGTGCTCATCACCCTGGGCATCTTCGGCGCCGCGCTGCTCTACGGTGACGGCCTCATCACCCCGGCCATCACGGTGCTCAGCGCGGTGGAGGGCCTCAGCGTGGCCACGCCCGTGTTCGAGCCCTTCATCGTCCCCATCACCCTGGCCATCCTCACGATGCTCTTCGTGGTGCAGCGCCATGGCACCGCGCGCATCGGCTCCCTCTTCGGCCCGGTGATGTGCGTGTGGTTCTTCACGCTGGCCGCGTTGGGCGTGAAGGAGCTGGTGCACAACCCCGCCGTCCTGAGCGCGCTGTCGCCCGTGCACGGCGTCATGCTCCTGGTGCACAACGGCTGGCACGGCTTCCTGGTGCTGGGCGGCGTGTTCCTGGTGGTGACGGGCTGCGAGGCGCTCTACGCGGACATGGGCCACTTCGGGTGGAAGCCCATCCGCTGGGCCTGGTTCGGCGTGGTGCTGCCCTCGCTGATGCTCAACTACCTGGGCCAGGGCGCGCTCCTCCTGCGGGACGCGAGCGCCGCGCGCAACCCGTTCTACCTCCTGGCCCCGTCGTGGATGCTCTACCCGCTGGTGGCGCTGTCGGCCGTGGCGGGCATCATCGCGTCGCAGGCCCTCATCTCCGGCGCCTTCTCGCTCACCCGCCAGGCCATGCAGCTGGGCTACAGCCCGCGCATGGAGGTGGTGCACACCTCCGCGGAGGAGATGGGCCAGATTTATCTGCCCGGCATCAACTGGGCGCTGATGGTGGGCGTCTTCACGCTGGTGGTGACCTTCCGCTCCTCCAGCGCGCTGGCCTCCGCGTACGGCATCGCGGTGTCCACCACCATGGTCATCACCTCCATCATGGCCTACGTCGTGGCGCGCGAGCGCTGGGGCGTCAGCCGCGCCGTGGCCATCCCCGTCGCGGGCCTCTTCCTCACGGTGGAGCTGGCCCTCTTCAGCGCCAACGCGATGAAGCTGGCGGACGGCGGCTGGTTCCCGCTGCTTCTGGCCGTGGTCATCTTCACGCTGATGACCACGTGGAAGCGCGGCCGGGCCATCCTGGCCGCGAAGCTGCGCGCCTCCAGCATCCCCCTGAAGGAGCTGCTGGGCAGCTTCGGCGACCACCCGCCCCTGCGCGTGTCCGGCACCGCCATCTTCATGACGGGCAACGCGGAGGGCACGCCCCCGGCGCTCCTGCACAACCTGAAGCACAACAAGGTGCTGCACGAGCAGGTGGTGCTCCTGACCATCCTCTCGGAAGACGTGCCGCATGTCCCCGGCGCCGAGCGCGTGGTGGTGGAGCCCCTGGAGCAGGGCTTCGTCCGCGTGGTGGCCACCTACGGCTTCATGGAGAACCCCAGCATCCCGGACGTGCTCAAGCGCTGCCGGGAGAAGGGGCTCCAGTTCCAGCTCATGGGCACCAGCTTCTTCCTGGGCCGCGAGACGCTCATCCCCACCAAGCGCCCCGGCATGGCCGTGTGGCGCGAGGCCCTCTTCTCCTGGATGAGCCGGAACGCTCGCAGTGCGACCGCCTACTTCCGGATTCCCCCCAACCGCGTGGTGGAGCTGGGCAGTCAGGTGGAGCTGTAATCCCCGCCTTCTTCGGCCCCAGGCCCTCTTCGTGAGGGCCGGGGCCGGGAAAATGCGCGGGAAATTCCTTGCGCGCCGGCGCGCCTCCACCCGTGTCCTTCCGGGTGGAAAAGCCGCCCGGATTGGAATCGTTCTGAATCACCATCACTTCTCCTACGGTGTCCAGAAAGACGCACTGCGTCTGACGCCTCAGTGATGGTGTAACTCTTCGGAAACACGGCGATGGGTTGAGCGATAATGGGGTGGAACCTACCCCGTGAGGCGCCCTGATGCTGCGCGGCGAGTGTGGGTTTCTGGAGGTTCGGCGGTCACTCCAGGTGACATGGAGACGGTGTTTTTGTCCCGCTCCGGCGTAAAATTACCGCCCACCAGCAACAAATCACGCGTCGCGGCGAGAATATTTTCACCAGACAGAAAAAGTCCTGTACTGGCGGAAGTATCTTCGTTTACAGTGCTTTCAGGTGTCGCGCAGAACCCCCGTGTCCGAACTGAGGTCAGCCCCCATGCTCGACGTCGCCCCCCACGCCGCCGCCTCGCTCCTCTCCTCTGGTCTGTCTTCGGTTTCGCCCGCGGTGACGCCGTGGACGGAGCAGCCGCAGCGCGACTGGTCGAACCTGGCGCCGCACACGGTGCTGACGGCCGCGGAGCTGTACCCGCGCATCTGCGTGAGGGACCCGTACTTCGCGCTGAAGGACGTGACGGTGATGGGGCAGGGCGAGGTGGTCGCGCGCATCCCGGTGCAGCAGGACCCGGACGCGGAAGCGGGCATCATCGGCATCGCGGAGGCCGGCCGCCACATGGCCATCCTGGGCTCGTGCGCCGCGGCGCTGGTGACGCCCAAGGACGGGCAGCACTTCTACCTGGCGTGCGGCGCGCGCGGTGAGTGGCTGAACCGCGGGGCGACGGGCCGCGCCACGGATCTGCTCTGGGGCCTGGCGCAGGCGTCCCTCACGGGCAAGCGCACGGCCACCGCGCGCACGCTGCTGTCCAACTCGGACGGCACCCCGGTGTTCCGCCTGGAGGTGGACTACAACGTCCTCTCCGCCGCCGCCTTCACCCGCCTCTTCGGCGAGGCGCGCGTGGACATGCGCCGCGAGCCCCGTCGCGACGACGGCGTGCAGCGCACCCCCGAGGAGTGGGCGCGGATGCGGCAGAACCCCTACTCGAAGGCGCTGGCGCTGCACGACTGGCGCCCGGACGGTGAGAGCCTCACCGCCTCGCTGGGCCCGGTGACGGTGGACCTGTGCAAGGGCCACTTCGCCCTGCACCCGGTGATGCCCGTGGCGGTGGTGGCCAGCGGCATGACGCGCGTGGCGACCACGCTGCTGCGCAAGCTGGAGGGGGCGCCGTGGGCCCGCGTCCTGGCCAAGGACGTGCGCCTGAAGGCGGACAGCCTGGCCTACGCCGGCCAGACGGTGACGTTCGGCGCGGCGCGCCGCTCGCACGAGGGCGCCGACCACACCTTCACGTGCCAGGCCTCCGTCGGTGAGCGCGTCGTCGCGGAGCTGGACGTCACCTTCGAGCGCGTGGAGTAGTCACTCCCAGGTGATGTCGTAGTCCACGCGGTCGATGCCCTGGGGATGGGCCTTCGCCGTGCCCTTGAGTCCCAGGACCTTGAGCGCGCCGGTGAGGATGCCCTCGTGGTACGCGGGGGGCAGCATGTCCCGCCGGACGCGAAGCGTGCCGGACTTGGGCCCCGTCGTCACATACTCGCGGGTGCCGTACGTG
The DNA here is from genome assembly GCF_038561935.1 of Myxococcus stipitatus. The sequence goes on from NZ_CP102770.1 coordinate 458,190, forward strand.
ACGGCCGCGCTGTAGCCCATCTGCGCTCCGGAGAAGAGCTTCTGCGGGTCTCCCCGGGAGATGATGCCGAAGATGAGCATCCCCGGGCCGGTGGAGTAGCGCGTGACGTTGGACTCGCCGCACGCGTGGTACACGGCGTCCTCCGTCCCCATCTCCTGCTCGAGCGCGTCCGCCGCGACGTAGAGCAGGTTCAGGAACTCGCGCACGGAATAGGTGCGCAGGTCCGAGTAGTCCTTGGCCAGCTCGCCCACGCGCACCTTCTCCAGCGCGGCCAGGCCCGCCTTCTGCTGGATGAGGCTGAACACGGCCTTGAAGAACAGCCCGCGCACCGCGTCGCCGGGCTGGGTGGCCGCGAGCCTCGCGGCGAGCTCGGCCTTGTTGGACGGCATGTCTCCTCTCCTCCTCCAGCCCCTGGGACACGAAGTGGCGTGGAGCTTAGCCTCACGGCGAAAGCGGGGGCACCACCTCATCCAGCAGCACGGGCGCGAAGCCGGCCGCGTCGCATGACGCCAGCACGTAGCGCACGCCGGCCCGCTCTCCGGTGAAGCCCGCGGGGATGCCGGTGGAGTGCAGGTGGCCGTACACGCAGACCTTGGGCTGGAAGGCCTCGATGGGGGCGCTGAAGGCGGTGGCCTTCTCGTTGGCGTACAGCGGCGGGAAGTGCACCGCGGCCACGCGCACCAGCGGCGTGGGGCTGGCGGCCTCCTTCTTCTTCGCGTCCTCGATGGAGGTCGCCAGGCGCCGCGTCTCCCGCTCCACGTAGCCCAGCTCCATGGGCTCATCGCCCATCTCTCCGCCGGGCATGGGAGGCGCCTCGGGCGCGGTCCACAGCCGCGTTCCCGCAATCACCCAGGGCCCCATGACGGCGGCGCTGTTGTGCAGGAAGGCCTCCAGCGTGCGGAACGGCTCCAGGAGCTTGCGCAGCTTCGACGCCGAGTCGCCCCACCAATAGTCATGGTTGCCGCGCACCAGCACCTTGCGCCCCGGCCGCGCGTCCAGCCACGCCAGGTCGTCCATCACCTCGTGGGGGCGCGTGGCCCAGGAGATGTCACCAGCGACGATGACCACATCCTCGGGCCTCACCCGCTCGTCCCAGGCGCGCTGGAGGGGGAGGGGATGGTCCATCCACCCGAAGCGCTGCATGTCCTTCTGCCGGGTGGAGGGGAGGTGGGTGTCGCCGATTCCGAAGAGCCGCATGGGCCTCTCATAGCGGATGACGTGGCCTCCGGGACTCGTTTCCGGTCTGGCGCGAAAAGATGGAAGCCATGAAAATATGTGTAACGACTTTTTACGTATCGCCTGTCTTGAAACACGCCACTGCGACAGCTCCGGCCATTTCTGGGGGTGGAGGCGGGTGGTTTGGTGTGGGGCTCATCCTGATTTCAAGGGGTTGAAATGTTGAGTTGGGAATCGGGGGTTGAGAACCCGTGAGTGAGGTGGAGCATGGATGCACCACCTGGCCCGGCGTCTCCCGGCGAAACACGGGGAATTCCTGGTTGGCATGCATGGTGCTCAAGGCGGGCGGCTGTACCGCGCCCAATGACGGGTGCGGAACGCAGAGCTGCTTGACCCCCCGAAGGAGCTCCATCCCCATGCACGTGTTGAGCAAGACGTTCGCGGCGACCGCCGCCGCGCTGGCGTTGTCCGCCTGCGGACCCCAGCCCCAGCAGGAGACGCCGCCCCCCGAGGCCCCTCCCGCGGCGGAAGCGCCGGCGCAGACGGCGGAGGACATCGCGGCCGAGGCCCACGACGCGGCCCGCCGCACGCCGGAGGAGCTGGACGCGCTGTTCGCCCAGGCGGCGCGCGAGTTCGATGTTCCGGTGAGCCTGCTCAAGGCCATCTCCTATGTGGAGACGCGCTTCGAGCACATCCAGGGTGAAGAGGAGTTCGAGGGCCGTCCCGCCGCGTTCGGCCTCATGGCCTTGCGCGGCGACAAGCTGACGGACGGCGCGGCGCTGGCGGGGGTGTCCGTCGCGGCGGTGCGCGACGAGCCTCTGGCCAACCTCCGCGCGGGCGCGGCGCTCCTGTCGAAGTACGCCACGGAAGAGGGCTTCGACCGGAAGGACCTGGGCGCGTGGGCCACGGCGGTGGTGAAGCTGTCGGACATCACCGACGCGGAGGCGCAGGCCAGCTACATCCACAACGAGGTGTACTCGGCGCTGCGCGAGGGCGCGGGTGCCTTCACGCCGCGAGGCAAGGTGGCGGTGTCGCTGGAGGGCTCGAAGGTGGAGGCGAAGTTCGCCCTGCCGAAGCTCCAGGCGGGGCTGGCGGCGCTGGCTCCGGACTACGCGCCGGCCATCTGGCGTCCGTCGCCCAACTACAACGCCCGGCCCTCGGGCACGAACGTGTCGATGATCATCATCCACACCTGTGAGGGCGGCTACTCCGGGTGCTGGGGCTGGCTGACCAACTCCGCGGCCGGCGTGAGCGCGCACTACGTCGTCAACGAGAGCGGCAGCGAAGTCTCGCAGTTGGTGCGCGAGTCCGACCGCGCCTGGCACGTGGGTGCCAGCTACAGCTGCAGCCTCAACGGCAACGTGGACTGCGGCCTCAACGGCACCTCGGTGAACCACTTCTCCGTGGGCATCGAGCACGGCGGCTACGCCAGCCAGGCCTCCTTCCCCGCGGGCCAGATTGACACCTCGGCGAAGCTGTCCTGCGACATCTCCAAGGGCCAGGGCATCACCCGCGACAGCTACCACATCGTCGCGCACGGCCGGCTCCAGCCGTCGTCCCGCACGGACCCGGGTCCCAACTGGCCGTGGAGCAGCTACATCAGCAAGATCAAGAGCTACTGCGGCGACGGCGGCAGCACGGGCACCATCGTCGTGGACAGCCACAACGCGAACAACGACTCGGCCAAGGCGCGCACGGACGTGCCGGCGTCGTGGGCGTCGGGCACCAGCGCGGGCTACTACGGCAGCGGCTACTACTACGCCTCCACGCAGCCCATCTCCGAGCCGGTGGTGTTCAACTTCTACATGCCGGCGGCGGGCACGCGGACCATCGACGCGTGGTGGGTGTCGGGCACGAACCGCTCGCCCTCCGCGCCGTTCATCATCACCCACTCGGGTGGCAACAGCACGGTGACGGTGAACCAGCAGGCCAACGGCAGCACGTGGAACGCGCTGGGCACGTACTCGTTCCCCGCGGGCTGGAACAAGGTGCAGCTCAGCCGCTGGGCCACCGAGGGCTACGTCGTCATGGCGGACGCCATCCGGGTGCGCTGACGTGACGGAGCGAGGCCTCGAACGGGTGCAGCGTTCCTGGCCGTGGCGGGCGCGGTGGTGTTGGACCGCGCTCGCCGTGCTCGGCGTCGGATGCTCCGGCCGGTGTGGCGGAGCGTCGGGCGCCGGGCCGCTGTCGAAGGAGGAGGCGCGCGCCATTCCGGGCGCGGTGGTCTTCCTGTCGGAGCGGGCGGGACAGAAGGATGTGTGGCAGGTGAGCCCTGACGGGGCGGAGACCCAAATCACCCGAGGGCCGGAGGACGACTACCCCGGGCCGGTGTCTCCCGATGGGAAGTCGTTGCTGGTGGTGGCCGTGCGCGAGGTGGACGGGTTGCAGTTCCAGCAGCTTCGCGTCCAGCCCCTCGCGGGAGGCGACGCGGTGCCGCTGCATGCGCCCCGGGCGCGGGCTCGCAACGCGGTCTGGGCACCGGACGGCTCATGGCTGTCGGCGGAGTCGGATGCCCAGGGCTTCAGCGACGTGGTGCGCCTGGAGCCGCGCGCGGACGTTCCGGAGGTGCGCCTGACGCAGGTGAAGGAAGGGTGCTTCGAGCCCTCCATCTCACCCGACGGCCAGGAGGTGGCCTTCGTGTGCAGCCGCGAGGGCGACCCTGAAATCTACGTGGCGAAGGCGGACGGCACGAACGAGCGACGGCTCACCGCGTTCCATCGCGAGGACCGTGCTCCGATGTGGAGTCCGGATGGGAAGTGGATTGTCTTCATCAGCGACCGGGAGAGCCGGGAGCGGCTGTATCTGATTCGGCCGGATGGCTCGGACCTGCGAGCGGTGTCGGGAGAGTCCTTCTCCGGCGATGAGCGTGAGCCTGTCTTCAGCCCCGACGGGAAGCACCTCGTGTACGTGAGCCGGGAGCCGGAGGCCCGCGCGCGGCTGTGGCGTGTGCCCGTGGAGGGCGGTGTGCCGGTGGCGCTGACGGATGGTCAGCGGCGCGACGACATGCCGGCCTGGAGTCCGGACGGGAAGTACCTGGCCTTCGTGTCGGAGCGCGAGGGCAACACGGACGTGTACCTCATGCGCGCCGACGGCAGCGGCCAGACGCGGCTCACCACCGCGAAGGAGCCGGACTGGTTGCCGCGCTGGGTGGCGCGCCGCTAGCCCGGGCTTGCGAGGGCGCGAGCCTGTCGGCCTGGACTCCCTCCGTCGTGGGGGAGTCCGGGCGGACGTCACTCGATGGGCGGATGGAGGCCGGGGTGGAGGGTGAACATCAGGCCCAATCCCGGTGCGGTGACCACGTTGCGAGGCACGGCGTCCTCCTCGCCCTCCACGCTCACGTGGAAGGACTCCACGGCGAGCCCGGTGTGGACGTAGACGAACAGCCCCTCCTCGGAGGTGCCCTCCTGGTTGACGCTGCCCAGGTCCGCTGACGGGTAGTAGATGCGGTCGGCGAGCTCGGTCCGACTCGGCGCCACGCGCACGCCCGCGCGAGGCCGCCCGTTCTCATCCACCACGCGGCCCAGCGCGAAGCCCGCCTCGCGGAGGGTCCGCGCCCGGTTCTCGGTGTGGCCCAGCAGGCGCGACTCTCCGAGGGCCGTGCTGAGCGCGTCGTGGAAGGACTCGGGAAGCGCGTAGGCGCGAGTCTCGATGAGGTTCGTGCGCGGACGAGAGCCGGTGAAGCTGCTGTCGTAGATGATGGTGCTGGTCCGCATGAGACCGGGGCCGCTCATGCCCACGGCGAGCCCCACGTTCACGTTCTTCACGAGGATGCCGGCCACGCCGAAGGCCCCCGCGTCGTCGAGCGCGCTCGAGCCGAAGGTGGCGTCCAGGTCGTTCACCGCGACGCGCAGGGGCTCCTCGATGGTGACGGAGAGCCCGCTCAGCGAGGGCTCGGACCTGCCCGTCGTGGCGAGCCAGCGCGAGGCCTCGGGGAGCACGCGGGCCTGGCCGCTGACGCGGATGCTGAGGTTGTCCACGTCGATGGGCTCGGAGTCCTCGGTCCGGTAACCAGGGTCCGGAGCGGAATCATCGGAGCCGCAGCCCGACGACGTCAGGCCGAGCAGGACGCAGGATGCCAACAGGAGTCGGTGCTTCATGCGCGGGCAACATCGGCATGCCCTGGATGGGTGGCAATCCACCGCCCTGCTCATCGTCCCCTGTCCGACGACTGGAGACAGGGGGCCCCTCTCAAACAAAGACACCGGGCCGCTTGCGAGGCCCGGTGTTGGGAATCCATCAAGTGTGGGGAGGCGGCGCGCCTGCTTGCTCAGTCCGCGTGGGCCCGTGGGAGGGAATGGCTCACGGACTCAGCGCCAGCCGCCGCGGTCGTTGTTGCCCTGCGAGCTGGACTTCCCGCCACCGTTGCCCCACCCGCCGCCACTGCTGCCTCCGCCGCCGCTGTTGCCACTGCTGCCGCGTCCGCCGCCGTTGCCCCAGCCACCACCGCTGCTGTTGCCGCCGCTGCTGCCTCGCCCGCCGCCGTTGCCCCAGCCGCCGCCGCTGCTGTTCCCACCGCTGTTGCCGTCGCTGTTGCCACGGCTGCCTCGCCCGCCGCCGTTGCCCCAGCCGCCGCCGCTGCTGTTCCCACCGCTGTTGCCGTCGCTGTTGCCGCGGCTGCCACGTCCACCGCCGTTGCCCCAGCCACCACCGCTGCTGTTGCCCCGGTCGTTGTCGTTGTCGCGCTCACCGCGCCCGTAGCCACCGCCGTTGGAGTTGCCGCCGTTGCCGTTGGAGTTGCCCCACCCGCCGCCGTTGTTGCCACCGCCGTTGTTGTTGTTGCCGTACCCGCGGCCCGGCCTGTCGGAGCCCCGGTCGTCATCGTCATCGCGGTCATGCCGCGAGCCGCCCTGATTGCCTCGGCCATACCCCCCGCCCCAGCCGCCGCCGTTGTTGTCGCCGCGGGGAGGCTGCGAGCCCCAGCCGGTGCCGGAGGGAGGAGGACGGTTCGAGGGGCGGTCATCATCGTCGCGAGCGACATGCCGCCGCGCAGGAGGCTGCGAGCGGCCACGGGAGTAGCCGTAGCCCGCGGAGGCGCCATGGGTCCGGTCGAACACGTACCCGCGGCTGCGCTCCCAGCGATACGCCCGGCCGGAGCTCGGGTAGTAGTCGTGCGAGTGACGCCCGTGCTGGTGACACGAGGAGCCGTGCGGGTCCAGGTGGAAGTCCCAGTACCAGACCAGCGTGGGGCCTCGGTAGTAATACACGTCGTCGGTGTAGGTGTAGTACGTGGTCGACGGGCGGTAGCCGTGCGAGTGGACGTGGGTGTACGGGCACCAGCCGCCACCGTCGTCGTCCGGAATGGGGTGGTCACCCGAGTAGCTGTAGTCCACCACCACGGTGCCGCCGCCGTGCCGGGCGGGGCCATGGTAGTGGGCGTAGCAGCCCGTCCCCATCATCAGGGCGAGAGGGATGGCGAGTGCGAGCAGTCGGCGCATGTGACGAGTCTCCCGTGCGAAGGGCACCATCAGCCAGTCCCACTTCGCGACCACGGGCCCTCTGACGCCCGGCCTGGAAGAAAATTCACCCCGGGGCTTCTTGCCCGCCCGCCCGCTGTTTAGGGGACTGTGCCCTGGTGGACAGCGCACGGGATGGTGTAGGTGCGCCAGAGGCGCGACTCGAAGGCCGGGGCATGCCGGCCCCGTCGCGCGAGGAGAGGGCACCTTCATGGAGTCGAACGCTGGTTGGGGGAGAGGGGCAACGTGCCCGCTTCATCCGGAGAACCTCGCGCAGCGGACCTGTACGCGCTGCGGTAGTTTCATGTGCGACATCTGCGGGGAGCAGGGCACCTGGTCTCAGTGCCCCTCCTGCCGGGAGCGTGAGGGGCAGGGCCGGAGCTTCCCCTTGGACCGCGACAACTGGTCCGTCGGTGGCCTCTTCGAGGTGAGCTGGGCGGCCTTCAAGCGCGAGTGGGTGATGCTGAGCGTCTGCGCCCTGCTGCTCCTGGTGGGCGTGATGATCGGCGGCGGCATCTCCGAGGTGCTGAAGCTCATCGGCGAGAAGATGGGCGGCGCCGCGAGTGTCGTGGTCATCCTGCTGGGCACGGTGCTCTCGTGGGTGGTGCAGGGCATCGCCATCATGGGGATGATGCGCGTCTGCCTGGATGTGGTTCAGGGACAGCGCGCGGACGTGGGCCGCCTGTTCAGCCAGGTCGGCAAGGTGAAGGCCTACGTTCTCGGCAACCTGCTCGCGGTCGCCATCTTCCTCCCCATCATCCTGGTGTCCGTGGTGGTGATGGCGGGCGTCTTCGTGACCATGGCGGGTGTCAGCATGGCCGACCTGGGCTCGGTGGGGGACTTCAAGCAGCTCATGGAGATGACCCAGGTCACCGTGCTGCTGGCGGGGCTGGGGCTGTGCTTCCTGGTGGTGGGCATCCCGACCATCTGGATTGGCATGCCGCTGGCGCTTGTCTCCGTCGCGCTCGCGGACACCGAGAACCCCCAGGTCATGGACGTCATCCGCAAGTGCTTCGCCCTCGCGAAGGGGCAGCGCCTGTCGATGCTCGGAGTCACCTTCCTGGCGACCCTCATCCTCATCGTGAGCGTCTTCTTCTGCTGTCTGCCCCTGATTCCCGCGATGGGGTTCTTCTACGTGCTCTTCGCCGGCCTCTACCTGTCGCTCAGCCGGGGCGAGCAGCGGGAGTCCTGACGTCTCGTCTCACCTCGGCGCCCGTCCGTCATGCGGGCGCCGGGGCGGAGTGCTTCTTCAGTGCACCAGCCGCTCGGAGGAGCCCGAGCGCGGCGTGGCCACCCGGCCCATGCAGGCCAGGATGTGCTCGCGGTACTCGGACAGCTCGCGCAGGCCGCAGAGCATCCACCGCCCGCCGATGACCAGCGTGGGCACACCGCGCACGCCGCGCGCCGTCGCATCGCGGTGCTCGTCGAGGATGAGCCGCCGCGTCTCCTCGGAGCGGAACGCCGCGGAGAACTCGTTCATCGCCAGGCCCACGCGCGAGGCCAGCTCGAACACGACATCCGTGCGCGACACGTTGACACCTTGCTCCAGCGCCGCGCGCTGCATGGCTCGCGCGAGGAACGCCCGCGCCTGCGGCCCTTGCAGTCGCGCGGCCTCCAGCGCCGCCAACGCCGGCACGCTGCTGCGCGGCGGGTCTCCGCCCAGCCACAGGTCCGTGGAGAGCAGCGGCGCCGTCGCGTCCGACTCGCGTTGCGCGCGCTGCACTTCCTCCACGAGCCCGCGCTTCTCGCGCTCCGTGGGAAGCACATCGTGCAATCGAAGCGGATACGGCCTCACGCTCCAACGCACGGCTTCGCCCAGCTCCTGGCGCAAGACATCCAGGCGCAGGTCGGCGAGATAGCACCAGGAACACAGCACATCCTGGTAGACGGTAACCTGCAGCGGCTTGTGCGGCGTTTTCATTCGGGGCCGCCAGATTAGAGGCCACGCCGCGCCGCTGCCAACTCCCCACGACACGCGAGCTCGAAATCCATTCCTGTGTTCCTGAGGAGCATGCAAGGCACCTTCGGCCCAGGCTGCTCGCTTGCTTCAAGGCATGCGGCCAACCTCGCGGCGCCATCGCGGCTCACGTGCGCGAGAGGCGCGGAGCACTCGCCTTCAGCTCGGCGTAAGTCAGCGCGTGCTCGATGATTTCTCCCGCGATGTCCTGGCCCGTCGCGCGCTCCAGTCCCTCGAAGCCGGGGCTGGAGTTGATTTCCATCAACCTGGGTCCCGCATGGCCCTCCAGCATGTCCACGCCCGCCACCTCCAGGCCCACGATGCTCGCGGCCCGCACGGCGGCCTCCATGTACGCTGGAGGAAGCTCGATTGCCTGCCCTTCACCGCCGCGGTGGATGTTGGAGCGGAACTCGCCCTTCTTCGCCTTACGTCGCATCGCGCCCACCACGCGCCGGCCCACCACGAGCGCCCGGACATCGCGGCCCTCGCTCTCCGCGACGAACTCCTGCAGCACGATTTCCTGCCCCAGGTCCCAGAACGTATCCAGGATGGTCTGCACCTCCGGCAGCGTGTGCGCAATCATCACGCCCACGCCCTGCGTGCCCTTGATGAGCTTGATGATGACGGGCAGCCCGCCCACCTCCTCCACCAGGCGGCGCACGTTGCTGCGGTCATGCGCCATGACGGTGCGAGGAATGTCCAGGCCGGAGGCCGACAGGAACTGCAGCGCGCGCAGCTTGTCCCGGCTGCGCGCGATGGACGTCGGCGGGTTGAGGACGGGCACGCCCATCATCTCGAAGTGATTCACCACGGCGAGTCCGTAGGCGGTGATGGACGCGCCGATGCGCGGCACCACGACGTCCACGCCGCGAATCTCCACCCCGCGGTACGTCATGCGCGGCGCGCCCTGGGCGAGCAGCAGGCAACAACGCAGTGTGTCCAGCACCAGGGGACGATGGCCTCGCGCGCGGATGGCGGATACCAGCCGGCGCGTCGAGTAGAGCGAGCGCTTCCGGGACAGGATGGCCACCGTCTTCTTCGTGCGAGGGCGGCGCGGCGCGGGACGCTCGGGTGCCGGGGACCCAGGCATGGCCGGGGCCTTCTTCTGCTGGATTTTTCGGGGAGACATGGGCGGGAGCGTTCGAGCGTAGCACGGGCCGTTGGACGACAGCGGGCCGTGTGGGGCGCGTTTGCTATCCTCGTGACGAGATGAGCGCGACAGATCCGCATCCCGACGACATCCACACCAGCCCCGGAGAGGCCGCCGGGCTCGACCTCGCCCACTCCCCGTTGTTGGGGGAGACGCTCGTGGTGGACCCACGCACCACGGTGAAGCTCCACAAGTGTCGCCTCGCGGTGGCCTCCGGGCCGGACACGGGGCGCTCGGTCGTCAGCGACAAGGAGCGCCTGCGCTGTGGCGCGCATCCCGGCAATGACCTGGTGCTGGTGGAGGACCGCACCGCGAGCCGCCACCACTTCGAAATCCAGTTCACGGAGCGGGGCTATCTGCTGGTGGACCTGGGTTCCACCAACGGGACGTACCTGGATGGGCGCAGGATTGAGCGCGCCTACCTCTCACCGGGCTCGCAGATTCGAGCGGGCTCGTCCGTGCTGACCTTCGCGCCGCTCGACGAGGAAGTCACCATCGAGCCCGACCGCGACGGCGAGCTGTGCGGGATGGTGGGGCAGAGCGTCAAGATGCGGCAGATTTTCGGGCTCATCAAGAAGATCGCCCCCCTGGATGTCTCCGTCATCATCCAGGGTGAGACGGGCACGGGGAAGGAGCTGGTGGCGCGAGCCATCCACGAGCTGTCGGGCCGCAACAAGTCGCCCATGGAGGTGCTCGACTGCGGCGCCATCCCGCCCAACCTCATCGAGAGCGAGCTGTTCGGCCACGAGAAGGGCGCCTTCACGGGCGCGGTGAGCGGGCGTCCCGGTGCGTTCGAGCGTGCACACGGCGGCACCATCTTCCTGGACGAGCTGGGCGAGCTGCGCCTGGACCTCCAGCCCAAGCTGCTACGGGTGCTGGAGAACCACGAGGTGCGGCGGGTCGGAGGCAACGACGTCATCGAGGTGAGCTGTCGGGTCATCGCCGCGACGAACCGCGACCTGATGAAGGAGATTCAAGCGGGGAACTTCCGCGAGGACCTCTACTTCCGCCTCTCGGTGATAACGATTCAGCTGCCGCCGCTGCGTCAGCGTCGGGATGACATTCCGCTCATCCTCAAGGAGGCGCTCGCGGACCCGGAGGTGGTGCTCAAGCACGGCAAGAAGCGCTTCTCGCCGGAGGCGATGAGCCTGCTGATGTCCTATGCGTGGCCCGGCAACGTGCGCGAGCTGATGAACGTCCTGTCGCACGTGCTGACGTTCAGCGAGGGCGAGGAGATCCAGCCCGCACACCTCCCGCCGCGCGTGCGGGGACAGACGCGCGAGGGGCCGCTGCCCTTCAACGAGCACCTCTCGTTCAAGGACGCGAAGGAGCAGCTGCTGGAGAACTTCGAGCGGGAATACGTCACCAGCGTCCTCACCCGCTGCGAGGGCAACCTCTCCCGCGCCGCGCGCGAGAGCGGGCTGCACCGCAAGTCCATCGAGCGGCTGGTGAAGAAGTATCAGCTCGACACGAAGGGCATGAAGCCGCGCTGAGCCCGCGAGGCCCTCGGGGTATCCCCCTGAGTGAAACATGACCGCGATGGCTTGTGGCGAGGCCCGGGTAACAACCTTGCGACACGGGCAAGTTGACGTATGTCCTTGGGGACGCAAATACCCGGAGCATACGTGCTGCCATGAATTCCGACCCTCGCGGAAACCAGGGCCAGTCAGGACAGGCGATGGTAGAGGCGGCTCTGACGCTTCCCCTCGTCGTGTTCCTGTTGCTGGGCACGTTGCAGTTGTTCCTGATGTTGCAAGCGAGGGTGTTGGCGCACTACGCGGCGTTCCAAGCCACCCGTGCGGGCAGCGTGGCTCATGGTGAATGCGAGCGGATGACGCATGCGGCCATCCTCGCGTTGATACCTTCGTTTCATTCCTTCCTCGGGCTTTCGAGCAGCACTGACGAAGTGCGTCACGGCGGAGGAGGGGGTGCTCCCGCGAGGTTGGCGGCGGCGTTCCGGGCGCGTCGGGACAACCGCTTCCAGGCGGGGCTGGACGGGGTGCACACCGGCAGCATCGTGTGGATCAACCGGTCCATCATCGGGGGTGGGGTGGGCAGTCCGCAGGACCGCGAGTTCGATGAGCCGGGGCACCTGCGGCGGCTGGAGGTGCAGCTCATCTACTGGTACCCGATGCGCATCCCGTTCGCGAACTGGGTGATGTCGCGGATGTTCATGGCGCAGATGGGCATCCAGGACTACCGGGCGGCCAATCCGTTGATCCTCGCGGAGAAGGACGCGAACTGGAACCAGGGGGAGTTCTCGAATCCCATCGCGGTGGCGGGAGACATCCGCTCCGAGCTCGCCTCGCGGGTGGCTCGGCAGCAGTACGTGTTCCCCATCGAGACCACCTTCACCATGCGGATGCTGACGCCCACCAAGCGGCGCCACTTCGCCACCATGGACTGCCCCCGATGAAGCGCTCTCTCGTACGCGGTCAGACGATGGTGCTGTTCGTCCTGGGCACCTTGTTGATGGTGCTGATGGCCACGCTCACGGTCTCCTTCGCGATGAAGGTGCGTGAGCGCATCGAGCTGCAGACGGTGACGGACGCGGCGGCGTACTCCAACGCCGTGGCCACCGCGCGCACGTTCAACAACATCGCGGTGATGAACCGCGCGCAGATTGGCCACGCGGTGGCGCAGGCGGGAGCCACCAGCCTGGTGAGCTGGGCAACGCTCTATCGCGCCGAGCTCAACGCGGCCAACACGGGCTTTGGGATTGGCAAGACGCCCTACCAGATCGCCAAGAACACCGGGTGCCCCTGCGCCTGGAAGAACGCGTGGTGCAAGGCGCGGTGCAAGTGCGGCATCAAGGGCCTGGCGGACCTGAGCATGCTTCAGGCGAAGCTGCGCGCGGAGAAGCTGCGCGTGGACGCCGTCTTCCAGTCCATGGAGTTCATGGTGCGGATGCAGATGCTCGGGCATCAGATTGCCCAGGGCGCCCTCTACGCCGCGCAGCAGGACGTCTACCGTGACCTGCGCGACCGCCTGGACAACCAGACCTTCGCCAACCGGATTGTCGGCAACGCGATGGGGGCGGGGAAGCATGTCAACGACGCGAGTTGGACGGTTCCGGCGATTGGAAGCGTCAACAAGAAGGAGCTGAGTGGCGGCACGCTGTGCTCGGGGGATGGCGCGGTCTGCGACCTTCCCTTGACCGTGGCTCATGCCGTGAACGCGGCCATGGGCAGTCGCGGCTTCACCTTCGTCACGCACAGACAGGTGGCATCGAAGGAGCGGCACTACGCCATCCATCAAGCCAACCTGGACTTCGTCATCTGGTTCCCGGACGATGTGGTGGTTCTCCCCAACACCAACGGCACGACGTACTTCGGCAAGAAGGGGCGTCAGATGCCGTGGTTGCCTCCCTATGCGCCGGCCATTGTCGCGGATGACCGGGGCTCCATCGGCTGGAGGTACGACCATCTGCTGCATGGGGGAAATCCCGTGGCCTGTCCCGCGAGTGTCGCGGGAGTCCAGTCCATCTATTCCTCGCTGGTGAACTCCGGGGGCTTCCCCATGCCCGAGCACAAATGGACGGGAGGTCCTCCCGGTGGCGACCCCTTCAATCACTTCCTGGTTCCCTGCCTGGGAGGCGTTTCGTCCTGCCCGGGCATCTGGCCGCCGTTCCTCGACTACAACCCCTTCCGGCTGCTCAACGGTGAGGGCAACGTCTATGGCCAGCCCAAGAACTTCGCGGTGGTCCAGCGCGACTTGCAGGCGCGGGCCCTGGACCCTTGGGACCTCTCCTTCCGGTATCGCTTCGAGAAGGGAGGCGCGGGCAACGTGTATGACTCGAGGAGCTTCACGCTGGAGGATGGCACGCCCAACGGGACGCAGACGGCGCTCTCCACGGGCATCGCCTACTACCACCGGGGAGAGAGCGCGGGCATCAATCACTGGTCCGAGCCACCCAACCTCCTCAATCCCTATTGGCGCGCCACGCTGGTGGGCGCGACCATCGACAACACGGGCGTGGATGACGCGGTGAACACCCTGCGCCTCAGCTCCCCCGTGGCGGCAGATACCTTCGAGGAGCTGCGCAACGCGGGCTTCAAGGGGCTTCAACGATGACCACGCGTCTTGCTCGTCGTCCCACGCCCCGTCGTGCGCGGGGGCAGGCCCTGTTGGAAGCGGCCATCGGCGCCACGCTCTTCGTCACCATCATCGTCTTCGGCATCCACCTGGCGGAGGTGGGCTTCCTGTCGCTCAAGGTCCAGGAGGCGGCCGTCTCGGCGCTGTGGGATGGGACGCATGGAGAGATGCATTTCATCCCCGCCTCCTACAGCCAGGCGGGAGGTTCCATGCGGAGCGCCGCCGCGAACGCTCAGGCGCGCTACTCGGACTTCAAGGGGCTGTCCTCCGCGCCGGGCGCGGGCCGCATCACCCAGGTCTTCACGCAGGGAACGGGCATGCAGGTGAGCTGCGGCATGGACGTGGGGGTGGGCTGGGCCGGGGCCGTCCTGACGCGGCCTGTCTACCGGGACAATGGAGGGACGGCGTGTGGAGCCCAGGCCACGTTGAGCGCCTGGCGCTTTCCTTCGTCCTTCCTCGACGATGGTTCGGAAGGTGCGCTGTACAAGAAGAAGCACCTGGAGGACTCCATCTCCACCATGCAGGTCTGCGCGGTGGGACGCCCCGTGGGGGGAACCTGCACGGGGCGCTTCGCCATGCTCGTGGATGACTGGGGCCTGGCGGGAGAGCGGGAGTCACCCACCTGCCTCATCGCCAGCCAGGACCAGCTCTTTCCTTGCACCAACCCGGCCTTCCATGCGGCCGCGTGGTCCACCTATACGCCCACGTCGCTGCCCATCCCCCTCGGCGCGAGCGCCCTGGCGGAAGCCGCCTTGTACGTCAACCCCTTGCCTCTCACTGCGCTCGCGATGGTGGGGCTGGGAATGAAGGAGCAGACCTTCTGGATCAGCGCCGCGGGCGAGGAGACCAACTTCATCCAGGTGATGCCGCTCAGGGACCCCATCTCGCTCATCTGGCCCACATCGCCCGGTTCCGTTGTCGCTGGGACCTCGGGGTACTACGGCGCGGCATATGTCAATCGCTTGCGTGACGGCGGCTGCTTCCTGGGGTTGGACTGTGATTGAGCGGTGGCGATGGATGACGGGACTCCTGGTCCTGCTGGCGGCGCCGCCGGCGATGGCGGACGGCCCGACGTGCAACACGGAATGTGTCCTCAAGATGGATGACACGTTGCAACGGTGCATGGGCAAGTGCCCCGAGCTCACGGACCCGGAACAGTCAGGCCCCTACCGCTCCTGCGCCAGGCGCTGCCAGGAGAAGGTCGAGAAGAAGGTTCGGGAGTGCTCCGAGGGGTGCGCGAAGCCCGCGACGGGGAAGGGGCATCGCAAGCGCAGGGGTGAGCCGGCCCCCATCCAAGAAGGCTCGTGATGACACATGTGAAGTCGTGGACCTGGTGGGGAGTGATGGGGCTGGTGTTGCTCGCGGGACCGGTCTCCGCGCAGCGCCTGCCCTTCACGTGGGACGTGCCTGGCGTGGTGGGAGTTGTCGAGGTGTCGGTGCCGGTCATCTCCAGCGGCATCCCCGTGAAGCTGAGCGCGGTGCGCAGCAAGGAGAAGCCGGGGGTCATCCTCTCGAAGATGGTGGACCGCTTCGCGCTGTGGGGCTTCCACATCCCGCCCATGTCGGAGCAGCCACAGTTCCTGCGCGAGCCGATGATTACCGCCATCGATACGCGGGCCTTCATCTCGTACACGGCCATCCTCCAGCCGAATCCGGACGGGACGACCACGGTGTTCCTGGGGCAGGCGGACTTGTCGCAGGCGCCGCGCCAGCAGTCCACGGTGGCGCCGGTGTATCCCGGTGGCGCGGGACTGATGCAGACGGAGATGGAGGGGGCTCGCACGCTCGTCTATTCGGTGAGCGCCCGGCAGCTGGACGTGGAGGTCTACTACCGCAACGAGCTGGCCCAGGCGGGCTTCGAGGAAGTGGACCCGCTCGTCTTCCGCTCCAGCCACGATGAGATTGCGCTCAAGATTGCGCTGGCCAAGGAAGGCAAGCTGTCGGTCATCGTTGTGCGACGGACGGTGTCCCCCGACGAGGTGCGCCCCTCCACGGATTGAAGCGCTGTACCCGGCATGTTACGGGCGCTGTCGACATGAGCGACACGCCCTCCCAGGACAAGGACTTCAAGGACTCGGTCAACCTTCCGCGCACGGACTTCCCGATGAAGGGGAACCTCGCGCAGCTCGAGCCACGGATGCTCGGCTGGTGGGGAGAGCGGGGGATTTGGGGCAAGATCCTGGAGAAGAACGCCGCCGGTGAGCCCTTCGTGCTCGCGGACGGGCCGCCGTACGCGAACGGCCACCTCCACGCGGGCCACGCGCTGAACAAGGTCCTCAAGGACATCGTGGTGAAGTACCGCAACCTGATGGGCCGCCGGTGCGACTTCATCCCGGGCTGGGACACGCACGGTCTCCCCATCGAACAGGCGGTGGAGAAGCGGCTGAAGGACAAGAAGGTGGACAAGCGCACCCTGTCGCGCGACGCCTTCCTGGAGAAGTGCCGCGAGTACGCGCTCGAGTTCATCGACATCCAGAAGGCGGAGTTCCAGCGCCTGGGCGTCTTCGGCTCGTGGGATGCGCCCTACAAGACGCTCGACTTCTCGTACGAGGCGCAGGAGATCCGCGAGCTCGCCGTCTTCGCGCGCCGGGGCATGCTCTACCGCCGCAAGAAGCCGGTGTACTGGTGCCTCCAGGACCAGACGGCGCTGGCCGAGGCGGAGGTGGAGTACGAGGAGCACGAGTCTCCGTCCGTCTACGTGGCCTTCCCCGCGGGGGCTGAAATCGCCGAGCGGGTGCCCGCGCTGAAGGGGCACTCGGTCGCCTTCGCCATCTGGACGACGACGCCGTGGACGCTGCCGGCGAACCTGGCCGTCGCCGCCAACCCGGAGCTGGAGTACGTCTTCTACCAGCTGGGCGCGCGAGTCATCTGCGTGGCGAAGGACCTGTTGCCCAAGGTGCTGGCGGAGGTGAAGTCAGACGAGCTGGCGGTGAAGAACGTGCCGCTGCCGGGCGGCGAGGTCTCCGCGGCGGCGATGGTGGACCCGTCGCGCATCCTCGCGTACGCGCAGGGCGCGGACCTGGAGCACCTGACGTACCAGCATCCCTTCTACGAGCGCCGAGGCCGCATCGTCCTGGGCGAGCACGTCACGTTGGATGCGGGCACGGGCCTGGTGCACACGGCGCCGGGGCATGGGCAGGAGGACTACGAGGTCGGCCTGTCGTACGGGCTGGACATCTACAACCCGGTGCGTCCGGACGGCCGCTATGACGACTCGGTGGGCGAGGCGCTCGCGGGCAAGCGCGTCTTCGAGGCGAACCCGCTCGTCACCGCCCTCCTGGTGGAGAAGGGCGCGCTCTTGAACGACGCGAAGGACACGGTGGCGCACAGCTATCCGCACTGCTGGCGGTGCCACAACCCCATCATCCTGAGCGCGACGTATCAGTGGTTCATCCCCATGGATGTGCCCTTCCATGGGGAGAAGACGTTCCGCCAGGAGGTGCTGGCGGAGGTGGACAAGGTGGAGTGGGTGCCCTCGTGGGGGCACAGCCGCATCCGGGGCATGTTGGAGACGCGGCCCGACTGGACCATCAGCCGTCAGCGCACGTGGGGCGTGCCCATCTGCATCGCGTACTGCGAGGGCTGTGACGAGGCGCTCGTGTCGCCGGAGCTGATGGAGAAGGTGGCGGCGGCGGTGGAGAAGGAGGGCGTGGGGGTGTGGTACCGCACGCCGGTGAAGGACTTCCTGCCGGAAGGCTTCCAGTGTCCGCGGTGTGGCAA
Organism: Myxococcus stipitatus; assembly: GCF_038561935.1. The sequence continues at coordinate 475,741 of NZ_CP102770.1, forward strand.
GGGCGAGTTCCGCCGCGAGACGGACATCCTCGATGTGTGGTTCGACTCGGCGTGCATGTTCTCCGCGGTGCTCGAGCGGCGGCAGCGAGTGCCCGCGGACCTCTTCCTGGAGGGGAGCGACCAGCACCGGGGATGGTTCCACTCGTCGATGCTGGTGGCGGTGGGGACTCGCGACATGTCGCCCTACAAGGCCTGCCTCACGCATGGCTTCGTGGTGGACGGCAAGGGCGAGAAGATGTCGAAGAGCCTGGGCAACGTGGTGGCGCCGGAGAAGATCATCCAGCAGTACGGCGCGGAGGTGCTGCGTCTGTGGGTGGCGGCGAGCGACTACCGCAACGACGTGCGCCTGTCGGACCAGATTCTCAAGGGCTTGTCGGAAGGCTACCGGAAGATTCGCAACACGGTCCGTTACGCGCTGAGCAACCTGTATGACTTCGACCCGGCGAAGGACGCCGTCGCGCGGGCGGAGCTGTTGCCCTTGGACCAGTGGGCGCTGGGCCGGTTGTCGGAGGTGGTGGCCCGGGTGCGGCAGGCGTACGAGGACTACGAGTTCCACCTCGTCTACGCGACGGTGGTGGACTTCTGCGCCGGTGACTTGTCGGCGGTGTACTTCGACATCCTGAAGGACCGTCTGTACACGTGGCGGACGGACGGGAAGGGGCGTCGGAGCGCGCAGACGGTGTTGCACGAGGTCGCGTCCGTGTTGCTGCGGCTGCTCGCGCCGGTGATGAGCTTCACGGCCGAAGAGGCGTGGGGCTTCCTGCCGGGCAAGAGCGAGGAGAGCGTGTTCCTGGCGGGCTTCCCGGAGGCGGGCGCGAAGTTGGAGCCCGCGCTGGCGGAGCGCTACGCGAAGCTCTTCGCGCTGCGGACGGCGGTGCAGGGGGTGTTGGAGGTGGCGCGGCGGGAGAAGCGCATCGGCGCCTCGTTGGAGGCGCGGGTGCTGCTGACGGCATCGGAGCCGGTGCGTGAGTTCCTGAAGGCGCACCAGGAGGAGCTGCCCGGCCTCTTCATCACCAGCCAAGTGGAGCTGGTGGACGCGGAGGGCGCCGAGGCAACGGCGCTGGACGTGACGCGAGCCTTTGGTGACGGCGTGAAGGTGTTCGCGGAGGTGAAGCCCGCGCACGGCCACAAGTGCCCGCGGTGCTGGACGTACGCGGAGGCGGTGGGGCAGGGGGGCGACGTGTGCCTCAAGTGCCGCGAGGCGCTGGCGGCGTAGTCGGCCGGACATGACACGGGCTCGGACTTGGAGACAGGTACGGGCCCGTGGTGCGTCTATCCCTGACGCGAGTTGGGCTCTTCAGTTCGTCGTGCACTCAGGAGCGGGATGCTTCTGGGCTCGCACGGAGTCGCAGTCCAGCAGGCTCGACAAACCGGTCAGCGGCTCCACCATGAGCAGGCTGCGTGGGCGGCCCGAGGTGAAGGTGAGGCGGAGGTTGCCTGGTGCCGCGGCCGTCAAGGCGGCTGCGTTGCCAAGCTGGTTCGCCATGCAGCCGAGCGGCGCATCGGGAGGAACGGGCTTCACCGCGCGGCCCAGTCCAGGCAGGTAGCAGAGGCCGTGAACCGACTGGGCGTTGACCGTCGAGGGGATGATGATGTCCGGCCCCACTTCGTCGCAGCAGCTGGCGTCACCACGGCAGGTCGTATCCCGACAACTCGGACGGGGACAGGTGTTGTTGTCCCAGTCATTTTCGCACTTCAGCCGCTCCCAGCGAGCCACTGTCTGCTGCGTCCCGTCGGGCAACGTGACATCGGACTCCACCACGAAGCGCACAGGCTGATTGGTGGCCAGCGCCCTCTGTCGGGCTTGAAGCGCGGATGACCACAACTCCCGAGTAACTGTTGCCTCTCGCTGTCCTTCAATGGGTCGTTGGATGCCAACCAGTGCCAAGGACAGCACCACTGACACGACGGCCAGTGTTATCATCGTCTCCAGAAGAGTCATTCCCCGCGTGTGCATCTTAGGTTCCCGTGGGCTGCTTGCCCGCTGACACGAAGTTTCTCGGCGTCACCCGGAAGGTGAAGGTGCGCCGCTTGAAGCCATCCATCGGGAACCCCTCCTCTCTCTGGTATGGATTCACGATGCTCGGGTCCGAGCGGGGCGTACGGATGACGAGAGAGATCTCAAGCTCACGCACCCGCTCCCGCAGCATGTCGCGCAGCTCCGCGTCGCTCCCTGGGTTGGTGCCCGCCGAGGTATCCGCAACGCAGGCCGCCTTGTCTCGTGTGCAAGTATCAATCGAGGGCCGGCTGACGGAGTCATCCGGGAACCAGCGATAGGGATTGCCCGGTGCCCCGAAGTCAATCACCGCCTGGCGAATCTTCAGCCGCTCCACGTCGCGGCTGATGGGCACCCAGGTCGTGGCGCCCGGCGCCAGATACTCGAGCGTGGGGATGCCGCTCGCCCAGTTCACCCGATAGGCGGCACTCACCGTGCCCATGGTGAGCCATCCAGCTTTCCTCCAGTCCGCGTGTCCCGCATCACCACAGGCCCCCGAGGAGGTGGAGTTGTTCGCCCTTCCAGGGTTGGCGTTGATGCGGTTCGATGCCGGCTGGACCTGTGAGATTTCGATGTGGCAGGCAACACTGCCCTGTGGATTGACGAGGATGGCGGGGGTCGTCTGTCCATTGGGGGGCTGCAGAGTCGTGGGCGAGTTGAGCGCCGTGCAGAATGTGGAGGAGTTTCCTGTTCGGATGGGGCCTGTCTCGCCTGGAAGATTTCCGGCGGGCGAGCACGGGGCCATGTTGACCAGGGTGCGAGTGTCTCCCCAGTAGAGCTGAAGAACATCCGAGCGCATGTCTCCGTAGAGGGGCCCCGTGGGAGGAAGCTCGAAGCTGGGGTCCGCGGCGAAGACCGGGGCATGCGCGGTCGTCATGTCCAGCTCGTTCCAGACCTGGATGGCGAAGCGTCTGTCTCCGTCGGAGAAGGTGATGGGCGCGTTGCCCATGCCCATGCCCGCGCGAGCCACATCGCTGGCGAGCAGGTCCTTCACCGCGCGCCCGGTGGACTGCGCCACCATCGTCTGTTCCTCGAAGAGGGCGCGCCGCTGCATCTGCATGCCCGCCACCAACCCGATTCCCAGCACGATGACACCGATCGCGCTGGCAATCATCACTTCCAGAAGCGTGAAGCCCCGGGACTCTCCGCTGCTCATGGCGCCACCCGCGTCTGCAAGACCACCACCTGTCGCCCCGTGCGCGCCGGCTCGAGCCAGCTCACGGACACCCGCACGTTGGCCAGCCTGCCGCTGCTCGATGGACCGGCCAGGTCCCTCGTGATGCTGGGCGTGCCGGTCACACCTCCCTCCATGCTGGCCGCGTTCGTGCTGATGTCGACATCAACCGCCACCTCGTACTCCCTCGCGACGATGCCGGAGCCCGCGGTGGGGGCGGCCGTCAGAAGCGTCCCCTGCGCGGTCTGCCACAGGGTGGTGCGCTGTTTGTCGAACCCAGCCAGATTGGAGCACGGCGGATCCGCCGAGCACCCCCTGGACGCGATATCTTCCAGGGTGCGCTCGGCGATGAGCTGCGCTTGGGTCGCGGTGAGGGTGCGGCGGTTGGAGGCGCTGATATGCGTCACCAACGTCATCACCGCCGCGATGCCCAGGAGCATCACCGCCATGGTCGCCAGCACCTCCAGGAGCGTGACGCCCCGGGAGGCGCGAGACAGCCCGTACTTCATCGCGGCAACCTCCCGTCCGGAATCGGGTCGTACACGAGAACCCGTGAGCGCATGCTCCCTGGGTTCGCCGCGCCATTGTTCCACTTGTCATCGCCAATCATCTTCATTTCACCCGTGGCGGTGAGCGCGAACACATGTTGGTCATGCACCACCGGCGCACTCACTCCGTGCCCCTGCAAGGAGGTGCTGGTCACCGCCGACCGGCCATTGCCGTCTGGCAGCTGCTGCGCCTGATAGAACTTGCCGCTCTCCGTCTCACTCAGGTTGCACAGGTCCGCGGACGTGCCCACGGCCGTGGTGGCGTGGACCTTGTCACCACTGAGCGACACGCCACCCCAGACAACCTGGCCGGGGTCCAGCGGCTCCACCCAGAGCGGCTCGAGCAACTCGCAGGCGCCGGTGCCATCCGGGTTCGCATCCTCGAAGGCCATCAGGTGGTAGCGGTAGTTGGCCTTGTTCGACGGTCCGTCGCCGAACTCATCCGGGTTGTCGGCGGTGCCGAAGTAGAAGCGCACCTTCGTCGTGCCCTCCCGGACCACCCGCACCGCGATGTTCGAGTAGATCTGCTGGAAGTGGGCCGTGCCCGCGGGATTGCCCGCCAACGTGCTGTCGGTGGCGGCGACCGGCGCACTGGCCACCTTGCAGGTCTTCACCCTGCGCCCCAGAAGCCGGGAGGTGGAGATGTCAACCAGGTTGATGCGATAGACGCTGCCGGCCGTGGTGGGGACGTAGATGACGTCGTAGTTGCCATCCCGGTCGAGGTCCACCAGCGCGCTCTCCGCCGCGACGCCGGAGCCGTTGTCCAGGGTGATGACGCCTGCGTTCTGGCCCGTGGCTCCATTGCCGTAGCTGAGCGGCTGGCCGGTCTTCATGTCGAGAATGTAGAGCGCGCCAGCACGGCCCCCTGCGGGGACGTAGTCGGTGCCGACAATGGCGGCCCACACGGACTCGTCGGCGGAGCCCCAGCTCAGTCTCGCCACGGAGGGGGCGTGGCGAGAGCCCGTGCCATCCGGAATCTGCACGGCTGGATTGGCATTCGCCGCCGCGGTGAAGGCGTTGAGGCGGGCGGTGTCAGCCAGGTTGAACTCCCACAAAGGCAAGGGGAAGTAGCTCGCCTCCGGGTCGGTGATGTCGAGCGCGAAGACCACGGGGCTGCTGCGGCCAGACGCGGAGACGAGCACCGTCTTTGCGCCCTCGGTCTTCGACTCGGTGGTCCGGGGCGTCCACGCGGGCTGGCCTGGAATTCCGAAGTCCACGTTGGCGATGGTCGGCGAGGCATCCATCTGCGGCTTCGGTGGGTTGTTCAGGCTCACGTGCTGGACGTAGCTGTGGACGTACCGGTCGAGCAGCATGCGCGGCAGGTACGCGAACTCTTCTTCACCGGAGCCGTACTTGCGCGCGACGGGGGATGGGGCGCAGCTCGAGCTCACGGGCTCGAAGAAGCCACGCAGCTGGAAGGTGCCGGCGCACGGGTCCGTGGCCCCGTTGCGGAACGCTCCTGTATCGAAGGCATGCAGGAAGCCGTTCATCGTTCCCACGTAGGCCAGCGTGGGGCGGTCCTTGAAGCGGTCCATGAAGTTGCGCCGGTACTCGTCACGCTCGGTCGGGCGCGTATTCAGGGCCCAGGTGTCCAGGTACGGCGGCACGGCGATGGCCACCGTCGACAGGTTGATGCCGCCCATCTGCCAGGGGCGCTTCACGTTGGAGGGCGCGGGGGTGTGTCGGTCTTCCCAGCCATAAATCCACTCGCGCAGGAAGTTGCGGTCGTTCTCCTCACCGGTGATGTGCTTCGACAAGGGGAGCGTGATGGTCGGCGTGCCGCAGATGTCATCATCGTTCAGGTCGTAGACGTAGCGACCATTGGCGAAGGTGTCACAGAGCGAGTCCGGGAAGAGGGGGCTGGTGCTGTCGCCATCCTCCATCTCCTTGCTGACGGTGGTGCGGCTGCCGTTGCTCGCCATGGTGTAGAGCTTGCGGTCGAGTGGATTGTCCCCGTTGCGGAAGGACAGGGCCATCACCTGGCCCGCATCCCAGCGCTGGGTGACTGTCGTCTGGTTGGGCGTCTCCGGGTTGTAGAGCGACCGGAAGTAGAGCCTGCCGCGCAGCGAATAGTCCTTGCGATGGTCATACGCGCGGACGGCCGGCGCGGGCAGGCCCGTTCCTGGCCAGTTCTGTCCCCAAGCCTTGCCCGGAGTCTCATTCACACCCCAGACGATGGCGTTGCCCACCGCGGACGGCGAGGAGCGCGAGTAGCTGCCCGCGCGCACGGCCTGGTAGCCCACGTTGACGTTGTTGATGACAGGCACACACGACTCGTTGGGGCTGGTGATGTTCACCTTCCAGCAGAGCTGCGAGCCGGTGTAGCCGAGTTCCAGCAGGTCGATCTCCTTGGTCTTCTGCGTCGGAGTGTCGAACGGCACCGGAATCCAGAAGGGGTCGGGATTCGGCGTGCACGTCGCGCCGGCACCGGTTCCTGTGCAGATGTTGCAGTCCACCGCGATGGAGTACTGGATGCTGGGGGGCGTGGAGTTGGGGCGAGTGCACGCACCGGCGACCGTCTCCGTCCAGCACGAGGTGCCGACCTGGCGACACGCCGGAGACGTCCGAGGGCTGGGGGGCACCGTGTCGTCCTCTCGCGTGAAGCGAACGCGGGTGATGACGAAGTCCTCTGCATTCTGGGGAGAGATGTCTCCGCCAATGCCTCCCGACATGTCTCCGGACGTATTGACGCCGCCGTTCACCTTGTTGATGACGAACACCACGTCGTTGAAGTCTCGGTCACCACCGCCGGGGATGTCCTCGAACCCCAGGATCCAGCGGAAGCGGTCCGTCGTGGGCGCGCCGACGATGACGTGAGGCATGGCGTTTCGTGTGCCCGAGGGACGGGTCACCTGAACGCGCTCCATGGGCATGTCCAGGAAGTTGTACGTGGCCTCATTCTTCAGCCGGTGGAGGGCGGTGCCGACCGAGGTCTTCGGTCCGTCCAGCCAACCGCAGAGGTACTCTGAGGTGGTGCCCACCCGGCACGAGTCCCCCGTATCGTTGTTGGGGTCGTCCCGGTTGCAGCCTGATTCGTAGGCGCAACCAATGTTGCGCGCGGCCACGACCGTGTCGTCATCGGCGTTCTGGTCCAGGTTCCATTCCGCCTTGGAGAAGAAGACCGAGATGGGCGAGCGGATATGGATGAGGCACTTGCCGGCCGAGTCTTGCTTGAGGCAGGGGTAGACGTTGCCGGCACCCGTTGGACCCGGGGAGTGGTTCGAGTCGTAGTAGACGACCAGGAAGAAGACGATCTCCCTCCCACCCTTGATGATGCCCAGGTCCACGGTGCGGTCGTTGAGCGTCAATCCAGGGTCGGGGTTGACCGCTCGGACGACGCCGCGGTTGTCGTACTTCGAGACGTCGTAGTCCGGGACGCCGTTGTCTCCGTACTCATCGATATCGCCCACGGGGGCGAGCCCACCGTAGGTGGTCTCCTGGCCGTCGTCATCGGCGAGCAGGAAGACCATCTGCCCGATGCCCTTGCCTCCGTTGGCCGGGTCCTTGGGCTCGAGCAGGTTCGGAATCCGAGGGAACAGGCCCCTGTCGGAGTAGGAGTTCGCGGCGGCGTTCCCCGAGCCGTTCGCCCGGCCCACCACGTCCGCCTTGATGGTGGTCGTGGTCTTGTTGGGGCGGGCATCCGCGATGGCGTTGTTCACCACATGTGTCGCCGCGCAGTCGTCCCGCATGGCGATTTCAGGTTCGTAATAGGACTTGCCGCCCAGGTCGGTGAACGTCCTCGTGCAGCGCCGGTTGGGAGCGCCCAGCGCGGTGCGAGGGCCGACGTACCTGTCCGTATCGGTGGCGGACTGGACGTTGAAGAGGTCCTCGTGCAGGTCGAGGATGCCGTTGTTGTTGGCATCCAGCAGAGTCCCGCTGGCGTTCACGTAGCCCGCCGTGATGGCCTCATCCAGGTAGAGATAGCCCAGTGCATGTGAGGCACCGGCGGACTCGAACACATAGCTGATAGTGACGCGCTGGTCGAAGGGGAAGGAGATTTCTTCGGCGTCGAGCTCGACCTGATTGGTATTGAGCTGGAGGTATCCGTTGGGCCCCGGGTTGCGGATGAGGATGGGGTCCTTGAGGGGATTGCCTCCGGAGGACATGGAGCCGTAGCCAGACCCTGGTGTCTTGAAGCCCGCCTGGCGGTCTTGGTCCAGGTGTGACTCACACAGGTTGGCGACCTGCTGGGCTTGCGTGGAGGACGCGCCCAACAGGAGAAGAACCGCGAGGCTTTGAATGAGGGTTCGCATTACTTCTTCCCCTGGTCTGGGCGGGACGAAGAGGGATGGGGCGACGCGCGCTTCTTCGCGCGGCGGGTGGAGAGCTCTTCCGCGAGCTGCTGCTGCAACAGCTCTTCACGCGTCGGTGGAGGCGGCCGGGCACTGAGCAGCAGGTAGGCATGCACCTGGTCCCGCTCGGCGGGCGTGATGCCTCGTGTGTCGCACCGGGTGTTCTTCTGGACCTGGCTGGGGGCCTGAATCCAGGCCTGGAGCTGCTCGGGCGTGCGCTTGTGGACGAGGTCACCCAGCTCGTACCGGCGTTCACCCTGTTGCCGAGTGGTCGCGGGGGCACCCGTCTTGTTGAACTGCTGTTGCTGCGCGACGGGGGGCGTGACGGTGTGGCAGCCCGCGCAGGCTCTGTCGAAGGCGTTCTTTCCCGTGTCATTGGCATGGGAAAGGCCTGGCAACAACATGAGCGCGAGGAGAGGGATGGATTTCATGGGGAACTCGCTGGACTGCGGGTCCTACGGAAGGGTGCGCACGACGCTGGTGTCGGGGGCGCTCTGGTCTTGACTGTTATTGAAGGTGTTGTCCGGGCCGCAGCCTCGGCTGGTGCAGCCAGGGCTGTTGGCCACGGGGGCGTTCTGGTTGGAGACGAGCGCTTGGACGATGGCTCTCGTGGGACGACCCTGGGCGTTCACGACTTCGCCGACCGCGGCAATCCACACCTGCCCATTGGCGTCGGTGGTTTCGCTCCCGTCGTCGACGTCATCGCGCACGAAGACGCGGTAACGCACGTTGTTCTGCTCGGGGTAGTCGACGTACGGCTCTCCTCCCGCGCTGGCTTTCTCCTCCGGCGGCAGCGTGGTCGGCGACAAGCTCAGGTAGTTCCAGCCGCCCGGGCCTGTTCCTGGCAGGAGCTCTCGCCAGGCGGGATTTGCGCCCGCGATTCCGACGTCCGTGACGATGGCGCCAGTCAGGTCCGTGAGCACCTGCCCATAACGCTGGTCGTTGCCCAGCCGCAGCCGGATGGCCTCGCGTCCTTCGGCCAGACCCGCCTCCGCCGCGAAGAAGGCTTCCTTCTGCCGACGCGCATCCGCCTGGGTGTCCGCCTCGCGTCCCACCACCCGGTAGCTCAGCATCACCGCCATGGTCACGACGAGGACGACCCCCAGTGCGACGAGCAGCGTGAATCCCCGGTTCGCTCGGCTCCGGGCCTTGTTCTGGGACGGCATCTCACTGCTCCTCTGCCCCCGCCCCAAGCGGGGGAGTGGTGGAATTCTCGTACATTTAGCAACCCATGTGCCCACGACATCAAGGTTCTAACCCTCTGGAATTCTTTGAGTGCGAGGAACTCCAACCCTGGGTCTGAGGCACCGATGACCTCGCAAAAAGTGCGAGGTCCCCTTGGTTTGCATGGCGTGGATCAGCCTTCCTGGGCTTCCAAGGTGCGCAGCCGGTCCACCAAGGCCTGCATCCGTTCCTGGTGGGTGCCGGCCCAGAAGACCCGGCGGCAGTCGGGGCACTGCTGGAAGCGCGAGTGCCGCTCCGCGATGCCTTCTGGGATGCGTCCCACCACCTCATGTGGTGCCGCCGGACTCAGGGGCGCATTGCAGGCGATGCACCGGGAGAACGGACTCATCCGCGCCCCCAGCCCATACCGCCGGACCACCTCCACCAGCTGCTCCGCCGGGTCCGTCGCGCGCGGGAAGTAGCCCAGGCGCACCTCTCCCCGCTTGAGCACGCCGATGTCTCGCGTCAGCAGGATGCGTCCCTCGGAGCTCGACACACGCGCCAGCTCGTCGTCCTGGTAGTCATTCCGCCAGAGCGTGTCGAAGCCCAGCATCCGGAGGAACCCCGACAGCCGCCCCAGCCCCACATCCAGGAGGAAGCGGGGCACCCCCTCCACCGCTCCCTGCGACGGAAAGACCTCCACCCGTGAGCCGGGCGCAAGCCGGTGTCCGAGCTCCACCGGGACACCGTCGACGCGCACCTCGCCCATCTCGGGATGCGGCGGCCCCAGTGACTCGAGGAGATCCTTGACGGCCGGCGAGCCCAGGGGCGTCACCTCCAGCTCCGTGCCTCGTTTCTCGGGGGGAAGGAAGTCGTTCAGCCTCCCCTGGAAGCGCACGCTCACCACGGGCAGGGACTCCAGGCGCCACGCGGCGCAGAGACGGGGATGCTGGGCGGAGTGGGCATCAGGGTGAACCGTGACTCATGTTTCACCGCTGTAAACGTACGAATCAGCGGTATGTCGCGGGACTGTAACTCGACAGGTCCACTATACTGCGCAGCCTATCCGCGTGCCGGTCGCAGGCGGAGCCAACCCTTTGAACCGTCACCTCGGAAGCAGGCCGGGCGCATGAAAAAGACTCTTTCCTATCTCGCGTGTGCGTCGATGACGCTCACGCTGTTTGCTCTTGCGTGCGGAGACTCCAAGCCGCCCAAGGTCCCGCATCCCACCGAGGACGGCGGTGTCCTGTGGAAGGAGTGCAACCCGAGCCTGGCGTCGCCGTGTGCCACGGGCGAGGAGTGCCGCATCGTCCCGCACTACGACCGCGCCGTCTGTGTTCGCCCCTGCGATGCGCAGACCGCGTGTGGCACGTCGGAGGCGGCGTGCTGCCCCATCGGTGGCGAGGGCACGGCGTCCTACTGTCTCCCCACCGAGGCGTGCACTTCGGGTGGCCAGGATGACGGCGGCCCCGGCAGGGATGACGGCGGCGAGACGCCTGACGCGGGTGACTCGGGCACCAACACCGACTCCGGCACCGACGCAGGTCCTGTCACGGACGCGGGCACGGATACCGACGCCGGCACCGACGCGGGTCCTGTCACGGACGCGGGCACGGACACGGATGGAGGCACCTCCACGGACGCGGGCACGGACACGGATGGAGGCATCTCCACGGACGCGGGCACGGACACGGACGCGGGCATCGACGCGGGTCCTGCCACGGACGCGGGCACCGACGCGGGCTCGAGCGGCGGCTCCACGCACATCCGCATCATGGCGTCGAACCTCACCAGCGGGAACGGTCAGGACTACGACCCGGGCCACGGCATCCGGCTGATGCAGGGCGTGAAGCCCGACGTCGTGCTCATCCAGGAGTTCAACTACAAGAGCAACTCCGCGGCGGATCTCCGCGAGATGGTGCAGACGACGTTCGGCGCGGGCTTCTCGTACTACCAGGAGCCGGGCGCGCAGATTCCCAACGGCATCATCAGCCGCTGGCCTATCATCGAGTCCGGCGAGTGGAAGGACGTGGAGGTCGGCAACCGTGACTTCGCGTGGGCGCGCATCGACATCCCCGGGCCGAAGGACCTCTGGGCCGTGAGCGTGCACCTGCTGACCCGCAACTCTGACGTGCGCAACACCGAGGCGCGCAACCTCGTCAACTACATCCGGGCGAATGTCCCCGAGGGCGACTACCTGGTCATCGGTGGCGACCTCAACACCGGCTCCTTCGACGAGCCCTGCTTCGACACGTTCGAGGCTGTGGTCGTCGCCTCCGGGCCGTACCCCGCGGACCACGCTGGCAAGACGGGCACCAACGCCGCGCGCGCCAAGCCCTATGACCACGTGCTGGCGGACGCGGACCTGAACCAGTACCACACGGCCACCGTCATCGGCTCCAGCCGGTTCCCGAATGGCCTGGTGCTCGACAGCCGCGTCTACACCCCGCTCTCGGAGATTGCCCCGGTGCAGGCGGGTGACAGCGCCGCGTCCAACATGCAGCACATGGGCGTGGTGAAGGACTTCGTCGTCCCGAACTAGCCGCTCGGCTGGATGGACACCCAGGCGCGGCGACCCATGCTGGGGTCGCCGCGTCGGGTCAGGGTTGCCACTTGTGCTTGTTGCGCTCGAGGAATCGGGCCACGACCGGGATGCGAGCGATGAGCGGCGTGAGCACGAACACCGCCGCGAACCGCAGGGGCTTCACCACCTGCGTGGCAGCGTAGGCCGCGGCGAGGGTGCCCGCCTTCGCGCCCGCGCTGGACGGCTGGAAGCCCAGCTCGATGGCCACGTAGAAGCCCGCGAGCATCAGCCCGAGGAGGGCGAAGTTCGTCACGATGGCCACCGGGCCGTACTCCAGCATCAGGTTCTTGAAGCGCGCCATCAGCGACGGCTTCTCGGCCGATGCCGTCTGGGTCGGCGCGGGTGGGGATGTGTCGGAGACTGGGGGATTCACGGGAGGCTCAACAGGCGACATGCCTCCACCATGCCCCAAAGAAGCGCTGGCCGGGAGACAGAGCAGGCAGGCCGCGACCCAGGTGTTGGGCTCTCTGGGTTGTCAGGGCTGCTGGGGGCGGGTTAGAGGACAGGGACGCGTCATGAAAGCCTCCCTTCGCCTCCTCTTCCTCGTGGCCACCACGGTGCTCCTCGCCGACCAGGTGACCAAGTATCTGGCTGTGTCCCGGCTGACGGATGCCCTGGATGGGCGGGAGGGCCTCTCCCGGGTGACGGGGTACTTCACCCAGCACAACCTGGACAATGACCCGCCCCCGGAAGGCGAGCGCCGGGTGACCCGCCCCTATCGCTTCATCGAGGACTACTGGCACTTCCGCTACGTGGAGAACCCCGGGGCCGCGTGGGGCCTGTTCGCGAACCTGCCGGAGGGCGTGCGGCGGGTGTTCTTCCACGTCGTGAGCCTGGCGGCGCTGTCCTTCATCTTCCTGATGTACCGCCGCACCTCCACCGACCAGCGGCTGGTGCGCATGGCGCTGGCGCTCATCACGGGGGGCGCGCTGGGCAACTTCCTGGACCGGCTGATTCGCGGCTACGTCATCGACTTCATCGACTGGCATTGGCGCAACCAGCCGGGCATGCGCTGGCCCACCTTCAACGTGGCGGACGCGGCCATCTGCGTGGGGGTGGCCTTCATGCTGCTGGACTCGCTGCGGGTTCGCCGGCCGGAGGCCGTGGGCGCGCCGCTGACGCAGAGCCCCAATCCGTGACGGGTGGGGGCCTCGTGGTGTAAGCCCGGGCCGTGCCTCGCAAATACGTCATCCTCCTTGTCGTCGCCCTTGGCGTCATCGTGCTGGACCAGTGGACGAAGTATCTGGTCGTCCGCGAGCTGACCTCCCAGATGCAGGGGCAGGAGACGCTGGGCGGGCGCCTGGGCGCCATGTTCGGTGAGCCGCCCCCGCAGGGCTACGACGGCCTGCACTACCGTCCTCGTCGCAGCATCGAGGTCTCCGAGAACTTCTTCCGCCTGCGCTACGCGGAGAACCCGGGCGCCGCGTGGGGCCTGTTCCGGAGCATGTCCCCGGACAAGCGCGGCCCGCTCTTCCACGTCGTGAGCCTGGGCGCGGTGGTCCTCATCGTCTTCTACTTCCGCAAGCTGTCCGGCTCGGACCCGGCGGAGAAGTGGGCGCTGTGGGGCCTGCCGCTCGTGCTGGGCGGCGCGCTGGGCAACTACATCGACCGGCTGGCGCGCGGCTTCGTCATCGACTTCCTCGAGGCACACTGGTTCGACAAGGCGGCGTGGCCGTCGTTCAACATCGCCGACTCGGCCATCTGCGTCGGCGTGGGGCTCTTGCTGGTGGATGCCTTCGTCCGCAAGGAGAAGCCCGAGCCGGCGCCGACCAAGGCCGCCTGAAGTCCCCCGTCGTGCTGCTTCCCTCGCCTTCCGGCAGGTCTCCATGCTCCCCGTCCTCTTCCGCTTCACCTTCACCAGCTTGTGGGCGCAGCTGTTGCTGTACGCGGTGGCGCTGGGCACGGTGGGCTACATCGTCTTCAACGGATGGCGGGGCGCGCAGGGGGAGCTGGACGCGAAGACGAAGGTGCGAGCCCCGGTGAACACCACGGACCGGGTGCTGCGCGCCGCGGGCTTCGGTGTCGCGGGCGCGGTGCTGGCGTGGTTCGGCTTGAAGTACGCGCTGCCCGCGGAGGCCTTCCCCGGAGGCAAGGGCGAGGGCATCCCGCTGCACACCTACGGCGTGCTCCTGGCGGCGGGCTTCATGACGGCGCTGACGGTGGCGGGCCGGCTCGCGCAGGACGAGTGGCGTCAGCTCAAACTGGTGGACGGCCAGTGGGTGGACGTGGAGGGCCCGAAGAAGCGCGAGCAGGTGATGGACATGGCCTTCTGGCTGCTCGTGGGCGGCATCGGCGGCAGCCGTCTGCTCTTCGTGCTGGTGAACTGGAAGGACTACGCGCGGGACTGGACGCAGGTGCTCTCGCTGGGCGGGGGGCTCGTCTTCTACGGTGGGCTGATTGGCGCGGCGGTGGCGGCGTGGTTCTTCGCGCGTGCGCACGGGATGGACTTCCTGCGGCTGGCGGATGTGTGCATCCCCACGGTGTCGCTGGGCCAGTGCCTGGGGCGGCTGGGGTGCTTCAGTGCGGGGTGCTGCTGGGGGGATGTCGCGCCGGCGGGCTCGGCGACCGCGGTGCACTTCCCGGGGGCGGGGCTCGCGCAGGACCTGCTGGGGCAGGTGGGGAGCGCGTCCAGCCTGGCGTACTCGTCGCAGGTGGAGGACACGCGCTTCGTCGTGGAGTCGACGGGGCAAGTGCTCCATCAGGCGGTGCCCGAGGCGGTGCGCATCTCCGACTGGGTGCTCCAGCACGGGCACACGCTGGGCGTCTATCCCTCGCAGCTCTTCGAATCGCTGGGGCAGCTGGGGCTCTTCGTGGGGCTCCTGTACGCGCGGCGCTTCCGCCGCTTCCACGGACAGATTCTCGCGCTCTGGCTGATGGCCTACGCGGTGCTGCGCAGCACGGTGGAGCTGTTCCGGGGCGACGTGGAGCGCGGCACGCTGCACGGCCTCCTGGAGTCGATGGGGGCCCAGGGGCTGGCGGAGGGGGTGCCGCTGGAGGCCTGGTACAACATCTCGACCAGCCAGTTCATCTCGCTGTGCATGTTCGCCTTCGGGGCGACCTTGCTCTACCAGAAGGGGCGGCGAGGGGTGGGAGCCGAGCCTTCGGGCGGACTGGGCCCTACACCGACGGCGGCGTGAGGTTGATCCTCGGGCGCGGGTTGGGGACACTCTGAGGCGTCATGCCGCCCCCCGACGCCCGACAGTCCGCCGCCAAGACTCCCTCCGCGAAGCCCCAGGCGGACACCAGCTCCAGCGAGGCTGTGCTTCAAGAGTGCGAGGCGCTCGAGGCGGAGCTGGCCGCGCTGCGCAACCTCTTCGAGCAGTACTTCATGGGGCTCGACCGTCATCCGCCCACCAAGGCGCATGACGACTTCAAGAAGCGGGTGAACCGGCTCAAGACGTCCTTCATCCGCAGCACGGCCGCCAAGTTCCGGGTGGGCTCGCTGCACAGCAAGTTCCTCACCTACGACCGGCTCTGGATGCGCACGCTCCAGGAGATTGAGGCGGGCACATACAAGCGGGACCTCTTCAAGGCCCGTCGCCGCGCCGAGGCCCGGGGTGGGGCGCCGAAGGACCCGAAGAAGAACGTGGTGGAGCTGCCGGAGGACATCTCCGACATGGACTTCGAGGAGGTGGAGGAGTTCGTCCGCCCCCGCCCCGTCAACGAGCCTCCCCTGGCCGCGGCCATCGCCGCGGCGGCCGCGTCCGCGCCGACGGGGACTCCATTCAGGGGGACGCCCACGGTGGCCCCCACCGCCGCGACTCCGGCCATGCCGAGCGTGGCGCCCGTCGCGCGAAGTGTCGTGCCCGGTGTGGCGCCCGTGACGCCGGTGCCCTCGGTGGCGCCCGTGGCGGGAACGCCTCCTCGAGGCCAGCCCACGGTGGCTCCGGTGGCGGGGACGCCGGCGCGAGGCTTGCCGACGGTGACGCAGCCGCTGGCGGGGACTGCGGCGAGGAGCAGCGCGCCGGTGCCTCCGGGGATGGCCACCGCGAAGCCCGCGGCGAGTGCTCCTGGCGCGGGGATGCCTCGGGTGACGGCGCCGGCCGCCACGGCGGCGCCCAGGCCTCCTTCCACGGGAGGAGGCGGCGGCATGTCGGACGACAAGCTGCGGGCCGTGTATGACGCGTACGTCACCGCGAAGCGGCGCTGCCAGGAGGACACCTCGAAGCTGTCCTACGAGTCCGTGGCGGCGACGTTGCGCAAGCAGGTGCCGGAGCTGCTCAAGCAGCACAACGCCAAGGCGGTGGAGTTCAAGGTCGTCATCAAGGACGGCAAGGCTTCGCTCAAGGCCGTGCCGAAGTAGACGGCGTCGGTGGTCGAGCCGTGAATCCAATGGGCTCGATTGCATTTGAGGTTCAAATGCATCTCGGTTGCTGTTGATTTCCGGACGCAGGGGTTGTTTGGTGGCGAAAGCGCGTGTGGGTTTCGCTTTGCTCGTGGCTCCTTTCGTGGAGGCACGATGAAGCGACTTGGCATGGCGATGCTGGTTGTCGGTGGTGTGCTGGGCTGTGAGCCGGGCCCCTTGGACGAGGCGAGCCCCGCTCCTGATGAGTCTCCGGTGCTTGCGCGTGAGGCGGAGAGAGGTGTGTCCGCCCTGCAGAATCCGCCGACGCCGCCGCAGGGGCCCACGGACATGTGGGGGGTCTACACCTTCTATTCGAGCGGGACCTTCACCGGGCGGGTGGGGGAGTTCCGGGAGTCCTGCGGCCAGTACGGAGGTGTGCTGCGAGGCGAGACGTCCTACTTCTACAAGCACACCTACGGGGACTGTCAGTGGCCTGGGTCCACGACTGAATGCATGGCCCAGGGTGTCCCCGTCCCCTGTCCGTAGGACGTTGTCGGTCGAGCGGAGGCCGCGCCGGCCCGTGGTGCGTGTGCACGGGCGGGCATCCCTCCGAGGGGTGCGGATGCTGCGTCGTTGAGAGGGCTCTGTCCGCTGGACGACCTCCCCTTTTCTCGAAGAAGGGCACGACCTGGAGTGGTCGATGAGAGGAGCCCGGGTGCCCCGAAAAATGAGTCATCTCCCTGGCCCGCACGGGTTGTCGCGCCAGGCGCGGCTCCCTACCTTGGCCTTCGCGCGAGAAGACTGTCGGCCGGCGCGAGACACGCGGGAGGCGATGTGGGGATGCAGAGGTGGCTCGGGCTGTTGGTGGGTGTGGGGGTCGCGGTGACGACGGGATGCTCGACGCCTTCAGAGGAAGCACGAGCACGCCTGGCCGCGTTGGAGGCGGAGGCCGAGCAGATGGACGCGGTCCTGGACAACGTGGAGGAGCGGCTTCTGGGAAACCAGGCCATGCTCCAGACGTGGCAGGAGTTAGGGCGTCGCCACCAGGAAGTGACGCAGCTGCACTGTCAGACTTCGGACGCGCACATGCTCGCGCGCATGAAGCACTACGAGAAGATGGAAGAGCGGGTGCGCCAGTCTCGCCGCCGCAGCAGCGTGGCCGCGGTGGACACGGTGCTGACCTCGGGAAAGGTGCCCAAGCGGCAGCGGGGCGCGAACTGACTCAGAGGCTCATCCGCTCGCGGAACCGCAGGGACTGACGCCGGGACATCTCCACCTCGGGGCCCCCTCGCAGGCGCGCCACCAGCGTGCCTCCAGGGCCCGGCTCCAGCGTCTCGACGAAGTCCAGGTTGATGAGGTGCTGACGGCTGGCGCGGAAGAAGCGCGCCGGGTCCAGTTTCTCTTCCAGGTAGCTCAGCGAACGCAGCAGCAGGGGCTGATGTCCCGGCAGGTGCAGTCGGGAGTAGTTGCCCTCGGAGCTGATGAGCGGCACCTGGGCCAGCTGCACCAGCCAGCAGCGCTCTCCGTCGCGCACGAAGACCCGCTCCAGCGGTGTTCCCGCGGGGCGTGAGGTCTCCGGAGGCTGTTGGACGTGGCCTCGCTGACGCACGCGCTCGAGGGCCTCGGCCAGCCGCTCCGCTTCGATGGGTTTGAGCAGGTAGTCGAGCGCGTTGACGGAGAAGGCGCGCACGGCATGGGCGTCATACGCGGTGGTGAAGATGACGTCGGGGGGCTCGTCCAGGTGCTCGAGCACATCGAAGCCCGTGCCGCCGGGCATCTGGATGTCGAGCAGCAGCAGGTCCGGCGTGAGTGCCTCCACCTGCTGGCGGGCCTGCTCCACGTGGGTGGCCTCGCCCACCACCTCCACGTCTGGGAATGCGGCCAGCAGGCGGCGAAGCTCCGCGCGGGCCAGACGTTCATCGTCGACGATGAGGACTCTCATGGGGGCAGGGGGATGCGGACGCGGGCCGTCGTCAGCACCGCGCTCGTCTGGTCGAGTTGAAGTGAAGCCCCCGCGCCACACAGCAGGCGCAGCCGCTCGCTGGCGTTGTGCAGTCCTTCGCCGTTGGAGTGAGGGGGCGCGGGTGTTCCCGAGGGCGCGGGTGTGTTGGCCACCTCCAGCAGGAGCGCGCCCTCGCGCACCCGGGTGAGGACCGTCACCTCGCCGCCTTCGGGCGTCTGGGCGATGCCGTGCTTGATGGCGTTCTCCACGAGCGTCTGCACCAGCATGGCGGGCACGGCGATGCCGAGGGTCTCGGGGGCCACGTCCTCGCGCACGCGGAGCCGCTCTTCCAGACGGATGCCTTCCAGGCTCAGGTAGTCGCGCACCACCTGGAGCTCCTGGGACAGGGGCACGGTCTCCGGGCCATGCGAGGACAGCGCGTGGCGCAGGAGGGTGGACAGCCGCGTCACGGCTTGCTGCGCACGGGCGGGGTCCTCGACGATGAGGGCGCGCACGCTGTTGAGGCAGTTGAAGAGGAAGTGCGGCTGGAGCTGGGCCTTGAGGAAGCGCAGCTCGGAGGTCTGCGCGGCGACCTCCTGTCGCCAGCGCTCCCGCTCCGTCTCGCGCGCCTGCTCGACGAAGTGGACGGTGAGATAGGTGAGCAGCCACATCAGCATCACCACCGCCCAGAAGGCGCCCCCGGTGATGATGAACGTGAAGGAGAAGTCGGAGGCGCCGTAGATGTGCAGCACCGGATAGGCGAGCACCAGTCCGATGACCTGCTGAACGAGCCCCAAGGCCGAGCAGGTGAGCGGGACGAGGAGGGCCAGGCGCCGCATGGGCAGGCGGACCCACTCACGCATCGGCAGCCAGGTCCGGGCGAGGTGCGTGAGGAGCCCGCCCGAGAGGCACATCAGCACGGTCCAGGCGGTCCGCGATGCGAACTGCTCACCGCCGCGAGACGTGGTGGCGATGAACAGGATGGACAGCAGGATGTTCGACAGGCCGTAGAGGCCCCATCCGCCCAGCTGGCAGGCCGCATAGACCAGGGTGCGTCGGGAAGACATGCGAGCTCCTGCCGCCGAGAGGATTCGAGTCCACCATGCTCAGCGCTGGAACTCCATGCGCGCGACGGGGGCGTGGGCTTTCAGGAAGCCGTCGAGGGTGGAGAAGAAGCCCTCGGGGTCTTCCCACATGATGAAGTGCCGGGCCGTGTCGTGCATGACGACGCGCGCGGTGGAGAGGTTCTGGTACTGGCCTCGGTACAGGGCCTCCACCGTCTCGCGAGGAACGCGTCCCTGGAAGGCCACCCAGGAGCCGAGCACGAAGGTGGGCGCGGTGATGCGGGACAGCTCTGGACGCAGGTCGGTGACGCTCATCTCGTACACGGCCTGAGCCACGGTCTCCGGGTCGGAGTCCGCGCCCCAGCGCGCGGCGACCTCTCGATGCGCTTCATCGGAGATGTAGATGCTCAGCGCGTGGCGGGAGCCCTGGTTGCGCTGCTCCACGGTCTGCATGCGCAGCTGCGTGCGGGTCTGCTCGGCGAAGGGCCTGGCGGACTCGGCGGTGGCACCCGGGTACATCAGGGCGGGGAGGAAGGGGACGCTGTCCACGATGAAGACGCCGCCCACGAGCTCGGGCGCATCGGCGGTGAGTCCGAGCGCGAGCACTCCGCCCAGGCTGTGTCCGACGATGATGGGCTTCTGGAGGCCATGCGCGCGGATGTAGTCGGCGAGCGCGCGGCGCACGGTGGGCATGAAGGGAGCGGGGATGGAGGGCTGACCCGCGAAGCCCGCGAGGGTGAAGACGTGGCAGTCGTACTGCCCCTGGAAGTGGGTGACGGTGTCGTCCCACACGGTGCCGGCCGAGGCGAGGCCGGGGATGAACAGCACGGGGCGCCCTTGTCCCGAGCGCTTGACCAGGAAGGGGGCGGGAGGCGCGGACGCGCTGGAGGGCGCGGTGGTGGCGCATCCGGAAAAGAGGGCCAGGGCGATGAGCGTGGCCAGAAAGGGGGCACGACGCATGGAGGACTCCCACGGTGACGGGCGCCGCCGGAAGGGCGGTGCCGGGCGAGGAGGAAGGTACGTGTCGAGACGCGGGGCGCCCCGGATACTCCATGAGCGGTTCCCTCACGGGATGAGTGGTGGGGCGCGTGGGTGACTGGCGTGGGCGCCGAGCGTTCGTTGGACGAGGGTTGCCCGACGGGACTACCGCGCGCGGAGCTCCTCGCGAATCTCCATGAGGATGCGCCCCAGCATGTTCTTGCCGCTCCCGTCTCCACCGTCTCCCCAGTAGTCGTCCTGGTCGGTGTGTTCGACGAGCTTCGCGTCGCCCGTCTCCAGGAGGAGCCGCGTGAGGTCCTCGTGTTGGGAGAACTTGGCGCGGACGGCTTCGCGCATCACGGAGACCTTGATGGAGTCCCAGTCGCGCCGGAGCTTGAGCTTGCGGTCTCTCCCCATCCGGGCCGCGAGCATGGGCGTGCGCGCCTGGCGAATGGCTTCCTGGGCCGTGGGGTCTTCGAACTTCCGCGCCTGGAAGTAGTGCTCGCTGGTCGGCCACATCCGCCCCGCGAGCTTGATGGGGTAGGGCGCGAAGTTCGAGCACCAGCCGTGGTCATCGGTGACGCTGTAGAAGTGGATGACGGGAGTCACTGCCTGCTCCTGGGCGCGGTGGGCCTTGGTATGCACTGTCCGGGCGGGTACTTCATGACACGCGTGATTTCCTGAAATGCCCGTGGTGTTGGAGGAAACATGAAGTCCCAAATATGAGCAGGCGGGCGAGCACACCGGCCCGTGACGGCGTGGTCGAATCCGGGTAGAACGGCCGCCGTGAGACGCACCGCGCACGCAATCCTCGCTGCCATCGGAGCGGGGATGTTGGGATGCAATGACCTGGAAGTCTGTGGCTCCACGGCCCAGGACATCACCCGCGATGACGGGAGCGTCTATCGGTGTGTGACCTCCGAGGACTGCCCCCGGACCTCCCGCGTCAACGTGTGCGTCACCGATGTCTCGCCCATCGCCGAGTGCGTGAGCTGCGCGTCCTCGCGCTGCGTCACCATCATCCCGGAGAAGTGCTAGTGCGGGCCCTGCGGCTCGCCGTCGTGGCGCTGGCCCTGGCGGCTGGCGGGTGTCGCGACAAGCCCGTGGACCATCTGCAGCGCGCCCGCGACGCCACCTTCGAGAAGCGTCCCGATGAGGCCCTGGTCGAGTACCGCAAGGCCTTCGACATGTTGCGGCACGACAGCACCCCCGAGGCGCTCGTCCTCCGCGCACGCGCCCTGAAGGGTGCCGCCGACGTCTACTGGCTGGAGCAGCGCAAGGTGAAGGAGGCCGTGGGCGTCTACCGCGAGCTCATCCAGCAGTGCCCCGAGTCCCCCGAGGCACTCGAGGCCCGCATCATCCTGGCGGAGCTGCTGCGCGTTCACTACCGGGACCTGCGCGGCGCCATCGACCAGTTCACCGCGGCGCTCCAGCGCAACCCACCCCAGGGTGCGGAGCTGCACTACCAGGTGGCCAAGCTCTACTTCGAGCTGGGCGACTATCAGCAGTGCGAACTGGAGACGCGCCGCCTCGTCGAGCGCTTCGCCACCAGCGCCTTCGTGGACGACTCGCTGTTCCTCCAGGCGCAGGCCATCGCGATGATTGAGGGCCGGCGCCAGGATGCCTCGCGCGCCTTCGCGGACCTGCGCACCCGCTTCCCGGACTCGGAGCTGTCGCCGCACGCGCTGTTCGAGATGGGCAAGCTGCGCTCGGACGCGGGCGAGCACGAGAAGGCCATCGAGACCTGGGTGGAGACACTCAAGACGCACCCGGACCCGTCGCTGGTGCAGGACTACATCGCCCGCGCACGCAAGCGCATCGCCAACACCACGGCGGAAGGCGTGGGGCAGCGCGAGGTGGCCTTCGACCGGGCCCGTCCCGCGCCGCGCTCCTCGCTGGAGGCCGTGGGTGGCCGTCCCGAGGAAGCCGCCCACGAGCACGACTGACGCGAGGGCGCTTTCGCCCTATGCCGCCACGTCCAGCACCGCCTCCATCAGCGGCGCCGCCACCGCCGGGTCATCCGCGTCCGCCACCAGCAGCAGGTGCACGCGGCCCCCTTCCACGCGAGCGTCGATGCCCTCCAGCTTCACCTTCGCGTCCACGCCATCCAGGAACAGCGGCGTCCCGTCCTGCGCCAGCAGGCCCACCGCGGAACCCTTGATGGCGCCATCGGCGTAGGTGTCGCGGGTGTCCTCGGCCGTCGCGGTGAAGACCATGCGCCCGTCCGGCAGTGGCGACGCATCCGTGAAGGACAGCCGCACGCCGCCCGCGCGGCCCAGCTCCCAGCGGCGCGTCGTCCGCACCACCTCGGGGCCCAGCGCGCCGACCTCGACACCGCGCAGTGCTCGCTCGCGGTCCAGGTCCACCAGCGCGTCCACGCCCGCGTCCCCGTTGCCCCGCTGCAGCAGCCGCAGCCGGTTGCCCACCACCGCGGCGCCCTCGATGTTGAGCGTGCCGAACTCGCGCGAGAGCTGCTGATACAGCGCGGAGCAGTCCACCCCTCGGGCCTCGCCCACGACCACGCCGTCCGCGCTCAGGGTGAGCAGCGTGCCTCGCATGCGCGCGGGAGTGGACCCCGACGGCAGCGCGAGCAGCGCCCCATGCGGCGCCTCGGCCAGGGGCGGCAGCAGGCACAGCGCCTCCAGGTCCGGCTTCGCCGCCTTGCGCGCCTGGGGCTGCTCGGGAAGAAGGCCCTCGAACAGCCGTGAGAGGTGCCCCGGCGCGTCCCCCTTCGCGGGGAAGGTGGCCAGGTGCAGCGAGTCATCCGCGATGACGTGCAGCCACTCCCCCACGCGCACCAGTCCGCTGGCGGCGGAGACGTGCGCGGGACGGCCAGGAGACTCAGGGCTCGCGAGGGTGAGGGTGCGCCGAAGGGTGGTGCGAATCATGGCCAGACTCCCTCGCGGCACAGGGCGTGTGCCGCCGTGCTCAGAGCAGTGTTCCGCGCAGCAACAGGCTGGCGACGCTGAAGTAGATGACGACGCCGCTGACGTCCACCAGCGTGGCGACGAAGGGTGCTGAAGCACTGGCGGGGTCGAAGCCGAAGCGGCGCAGCACCAGGGGCAGCATGGAGCCCGCGAGCGTGCCGAACGTCACCACGCCCACGACGGACAGCGCCACCGCGCAGCCCAGCAGGAAGGCGTGGTCGCCATACGCGCCCGACACCGACTGCCACACCATGATGCGGCCCAGGCCCACCGCGCCCAGGACGATGCCCAGCACCAGCCCGGACAGCACCTCGCGCCGGGCCACGCGCCACCAGTCCTTCAATCGCATCTCACCCAGCGCCAGCGCGCGGATGATGAGCGTGGAGGCCTGGCTGCCGGAGTTTCCGCCCGACGAGATGATGAGGGGCACGAAGAGGCTGAGCACCACCGCGCGCTCGATGGCGCCCTCGAAGCTGCTCATGGCCGTGGCGGTGAGCATCTGCCCGAGGAAGAGGACGAGCAGCCAGCCGATGCGCTTCTTCAACATGCCGAAGAAGCCGACCTCGAAGTAGGGAGCCTCGAGGGCCTCCATACCGCCGACCTTCTGGATGTCCTCGGTGGCCTCTTCCTGGACGACGTCGACGATGTCGTCGACCGTGACGATACCCTTCATCCGGTTCTGCTCGTCGAGCACCGGGAGGGCCATGAAGCCGTGCTCGGTGAAGAGCTGGCTCACCACTTCCTGGTCCGTGTTCTCCGACACCGTGATGACGTCGTGCTGCATGACGTCCGCGACCTTCTTGTCGCTGGCGGCCTGGAAGAGCTGGCGCAGGGAGAGCACGCCTTGCAGGCGCTGCTCGGCGTCCAGCGCGTAGGCGTAGTAGACGGTCTCCACCTTCTCCCGCGCTTGCTTGCGCAGGTAGCCGATGGCCTCGTCGATGGTCATGTCCGGCCGCACGCGGGCGAAGCGCGGATTCATCAGACCACCGGCGTCGTCCTCCGCGTAGGCCAGGAGCACGTTGACTTCACGACGGCTGGCGTCGTCGAGCTGTGAGAGCAGGGCCTCGGCCTGCTCCGGCTCCAGGGCCTGTACCAGGTCCGCCAGGTCGTCCGGAGGCAGCAGTCGCACCCACGTCCGGCGCTCGGAGACCGGCAGGTGGAGGATGAGCTCCGCCTGCTCGCGCGCGGACAGGCCCAGGAAGAAGTCATCCGCCACCGAGGACGGAAGCAGTCGGAAGCCCTCCAGGCGCTCGTCGATGGAGAGCACCGGCCACGCCTCATGGAGCTCTTCCATGGAGAGCGAGGCGCTGTGAGGGCTGTCCATCATGAGGGCGTGCCTCCGAGGGTGGGCGCACGCGGCCAGTCGCGACGCGCCGGCCTCTCTACACCCGCCCGAGGAGCACGGCGAGAGGCAGGCAGCCATCTCCGCGCGCTTTTTCCACGGCCGTCACCGTCCTCGAGTCCGACACCGTCAGTGTGGGCTCCAAGGGAGTGGTTTCAGGGGTGGGGGCGCGTCTGCTCGTAGACGATGGTGGTGCCCGTGGAGGGTCTCGAGTCACCGCCCCAGTGGAACCCGGGATGGGTGAGGCGATTCTCCCTGGTGCGCAGGAGCGTGGAGGGCGTCAGCTCCAGGGTCAGGGTCGCCCGTTGGGGACTGCTCCGAGGGACGGCCACCTGATCGAGCTCCGCTGGGAAGGAGGGGACGGTGAGGCCCGTGCGCAGGGGGGTGGGCAGGACGGTGAGCCGCCCGTCCATGACGAGCGAGGACTGCTCGACGAGCTTTCCTCCAGAGACCTCCCAACGACGCAGCACGGGGCTTGGCGCGACCTGGGAGCGGACCTCGGCGTGGGTCCAGACGACGCCTTCCTCCAGCCCGACGGGTCTTCCGCGCAGGGGCGTGCACGGGGTGGCGGTGGCCCGGGCGTAGGACCCGTTGGATTGGAGCGAGTAGGGACAGGCCTCGCTGTCGCTGGGGTTGGTCATCGACACGGTGAGCACCTGGTCCGGCGAGGTCCGCACCAGCAGGCCCACGGCGTTGTCCACGCTGAACGTGAGCGGGGGGGAGGTGGGCGCCCAGCGGGTGGGCGGGGTGGCCTCCAGCACCCCGGTGTCCGTGAAGACGAAGCGGTGCAGGGACAGGTTGTCCATCACCACCAGCTCGTTCTCCGAGGCGAGCCGTGACTGGATGACCTTCACCGTCTCCGTCGTGCTCAGGAGCAGCGAGCCGGTGAGCGCCAGCTCGGTGCCGGTGTCCACGTACCGGCGCAGGCGCCCATCCCCCAGCACCCAGACGACGTTGCCCGAGACGGCCACATCGGGAGGGGAGGTGGCGGAGCCCAGGCGCAGCGGGGCCGCCGCCGCGTCTCGCAGGGCGACGCCATCACACAGCCACAGGCCGCGGCGGGTGCGGTCCAGCTGCGCGCAGCGAGGCAGCGGCAGCGTGACGGGCGTGGGCGAGCCGCTCCAGGGGCTGGCCATGTGGATTCCGAACTGGCGGATGCCCCCCACGGGGGTGAAGGCGACCAGGGCGTGATGCCGCCCCACCGAGGTGGGCGTGAAGGTCAGCCGAGGGACGGCGTTCATCACATCCCACGCGACCTCCACGGGGATGGGCAGGCCCTCCGGGTCGAAGACCTGCGCCGTGGCGGAGGTGGGCCACTGGGGGATGGGCGCGTCGGTGTCGCAGTCCTGCGTGAGCTCGGCGACGTTCACCCGAAACTCCACGACGGAGTCCACTGGGAACACCAGCGTGCCCGAGCGCTGCACGGCCTCCTGCGGAACCGCGACGTTCTGGGAGCAGGGCGTGTCCGGGCTGCCATCCGAACAACCGGCGCACGCGAGCAGGCCCGCCAGGGCGAGGGGGAGGGGGGTCTTCATCCGTGTCGCTCTCTCCCCGACGTCCGAGGCTCTCTCCGGCCGGAGAGCGCGGTGGCGCGGGTCTTCCTCGGGACTCATACCGCGAAAAGGGCGCGCGGGTCAGCACCGGGACGGGGGCCGGAACCGTCGCATGTCAGGGATGACAATTCCGCGCGTCATTTTCCGGCGAAAGGAGCGGTGAACATGACGACGGCGAACCTGACGAGCCCGATGAATCCCGAGAATCTCAACGACACTGTCCGTGGCATCGATGCGCTTGCGCTCGCCGGCCTGCTCACCGCTCTTGACCCAGCACTCCTGGGAGATGCGCCCGTCGGCGGTCTACCGCCCGGAACCTGACCTTGCGTGCCCGTCTTCGGACGAGGCACGGCATGCGCGGGGCCGGGCTCCTCACGGGGAACCCGGCCCTTCTCTTTTCCGGGTGGTTCACTCCACGGCATCCGCAGCCTTGGCCGAGAGGCGAGGCACCTGAGCGCCACTCAGGACGACGCGGGTTCAAATCCCGCAGGCTGCTTCACACGCATCACATGGGGTCGTAGCTCAGCGGGAGAGCGCTTGGCTCGCATCCAAGAGGTCCCGGGTTCAATCCCCGGCGGCTCCATTCCTTCGCAATCGCAATCGCAGTTGAAGTCGCCGCGGTAGCCCAATTGGCAGAGGCGCTGTGCTCAGGACACAGAGGTTGCGGGTTCGAATCCCGCCCGCGGCATGTGAGTTTCGGGACGTAGCTCAGCTTGGAAGAGAGCGCACGCTTGGGGTGCGTGAGGTCGCTGGTTCGAATCCAGTCGTCCCGACTCGTTGAACGCAGTGAGGAGTTCCTGGATGTAGCTCAGTCTGGCCAGAGCGCACGGTTCGGATCCGTGAGGTCGCAGGTTCAAATCCTGTCATCCAGATGTGTCGTGGCTTCTTTGCTCCGGGATGCGATTGGAATCGCAGCGTGGCCGTCTACCACGTGAACAGGGTTCGATTCCCTGTCGGAGCGCTGGCAGCACCCCTTCAGGGACCGTGGCTCAACGGGAGAGCACTCGGATGGCATCCGAGAGGTCCGGGTTCGATTCCCGGTGGTTCCACTTCCCTCGTTCCTTCCGTCACGACGTTCGTGCCCCCGTTGCCGCGGGCCTTGGCTGGCCGAGCAGGCGGGCGATGAGCGCGGCGCGTGAGTGCACACCGAAGCGGCGGTAGAGCGCCTTCGTGTACTGATTCACGGTGAACGGGCTGATGCCGAGCTGTCCGGCGATCTCCTTGTCCATCATCCCGCGCAAGAGCAGCTCCAGCGTCTGGCGCTCGCGGCGGGAGAGTCGGGCTTGGAGCGCCTCATCGACCTCGAGTGCGCGCGGGCGGAGCAGCGTCCCGCACTCGGCATGAAACAGGTGGACGAGGTTCTTGTCCGCTTCGTCGAAGGGGCGCTCATTCCTGGCGCGGTAGAACCCCATTCCCTGCACCACGGTCGCCTCGTGCATCCGGAGGCACGTGTACAGCGCGTCGTCGAGGTGCGCCGGAGCCAGGTGCTCCTCGATGTACGGGGCACCGTACCAGTCCCTGTTCACGACCAGCTCCCGCCGCGTCGCGGTCACCAGCGATGACGGTGTCTCGGGACAGCGCTGCATCAGCGCGCGAAGGCCCGGGTTGAACGCACTTCCTTCGCGCGCCAGGACCTGGAGCGCGGGCAGCGTGGTGGAGTCCCAGCCCTCCAGGGTGACGGCCACGAAGGCGCCGTGCCCTCCCGGACGGAAGTCACAGTCCGTGACCAGTCCACCGACCGCCGCGTGGAGGATGCCCAGGAGCCCGGAGATGAGGTGGCTCGCGCGGGTGCTCCCCTCCGCTGGAAGCTCGTGGGCCTCGTTGAGCAGCCGCACCAGCGCGCGCACCTGATGGCTTCGCAGTTCGCCCCCCGCCATGGGTGGACAAGGTAGGTGACAGCTCCTCGGGGGATTCCCTTGTTCTAGGGAATTGTTGAGTGGTCGACACGGAGCCAGGCTCGTGGGTGACCGAGACACCGGTCACCGAAAGGAAACGACATGGCGCTCCTCCGCAATCTCTCCGTCTGCCTCGCGGTCGTCCTCGGAGTCCTCCTGCATGCCTCGCCAGCCATGGCTCAGACGCCTGTCTCCTGCGGCGCGGTGGTCGCGGGCTACCTGGATGGGGTTCATGCGGGCAGTGAATGGTTGGAAGTGATTGGCACCCGGGTGGTCTCGAGAGGCGTGTTTGGCTTCTCGTCCTTCACCATGCAGGACGCCTTCCAGATTGAGACCACGCCGCTGCACACCGCGCCGGCGGCGGGCCGAGCGGATTTCATCGCGTCCAGGAGTGGCAGCAGCGCCTATACGGGCTACTTCCATGAAGTGTTCCCCGGCCGTGGCAACGGTGACGAGGACCGCTGGCAGTTCTGGATTGCGCGCAGCGGCGCCGTCTCCCTGCGCTCGGTGACCTGGAATGGCGCGTGGGCCAGCGTGCAGAACGTGACGTGCTACACGGGTGACACGGGGCAGCTGGTCGTGGTCGGGACCACGGTCACCCCGGGCTTCGGCATGGACTTCTGGACCTTCGTCATGCGGCGCAACTACTTGATCTAGAGGGCTTCGGACCGAAGCCACTAGAGATAGCTCATCCAAGGGCTGTTCGTGCGCGCCTTGACGCTCGAGAAGGCGCGACAGGCGAACCCCATCGGGACCACCACCACGAGCGCCAGGCCCCATATCGACAGGATGTTGGGGAGGCCGAACAGCTCCCCCTGATTGGGGCCGAAGAGGGCGCGCGTGAGGTGATGGAGCGCGTTCAGCACGAGCAGGTGGAGGACGTAGAAGAACAGCGGCGCTGCGCCGAACACCGCCAGCGTCGCGGTCAGTCCACGTGGCGCCTTGTCCAACGCCGCGAAGAGCGCCATGCCCACGCCGAGCGTCATGAGCAGGAAGGCGAGCGAGGGTGGGTACTTGGTGGGATTGACGAACGACATGACGGTCTCCAGCGTCGTCGCGCCCGCGGACCAGGGCAGGGGCTCTCCATAGACGTTGAGCAGCCGCAGCAGCACGAAGAGGGACAGGGACACCGCCGCCGAGAGCCACAGCCTCCGGCGCCGCGCCTCCGGAGAGACGCGAGACGAGAACCAGGGCCCCACCGAGTAGCCCAGCGTGATGACGCCCATCCACGGGAGGATGGGATAGGCGGTCGTGATGCTTGCGCCCCAGGGCAGCGGGATGTCGCCGCTGTCATGCAGGAGCGCCCACAGGTCATGGCCGGGTTCCCCCGCTGCGAATCGAATCGGGTCGAGCAGGTTGTGCCCGAAGATGACGAGCAAGGCGAAGGCCAGCAGAGCGGGGCGCGGCAGGTGGAGCAGCGCGGACAGCGCCACCATCGAGAGGCCGATCGCCCCGATGACCTGGAAGTAATACGACGGGGTGAGGAACGAGAAGGTCCAGGCGAAGTTGACCACGGTGAACTCGAGCGCCACCAGGAACAGGCCCCGCTTGAACAGGAAGCCCGAGGCCGCGCGAGGTCCTCCGTGTCGCTGTCCGTAGAGCCATGCCGCGACGCCCGTGAGGATGATGAAGGTCGGGGCGCAGAGGTGTGTGGACAGTCGGGTGAAGAAGAGCGCGGGGGGCGTGGCCGGCAGCGCCATGG
The DNA here is from genome assembly GCF_038561935.1 of Myxococcus stipitatus. Next base: position 505,187 of record NZ_CP102770.1, read on the forward strand.
GGTCGCCGATGGGCGCGTGGAAGAAGAACACGCGCGTGTGGTCGACGAGCATCAGCACCATGACCAGTCCGCGCAGGGCATCGATGCCCACGACGCGCCGGGCCTGGGGGGCGTCCACGCTGTCGGGAGGCGGAACGGGAGCGGGGAGAGGGGCTGCGGGGGACGAACTCGTGGAGGGGGCGCTCATCGCGGTGGCTCGAACGGGCGGGCCGTTCTTCCCAGTCACTGGGTGGGATTCGTGGGGGCGTCGCTCAGGCTGCCTCTTGGCGAGGGCGCTGGGTGGGAGCCTGTTGCAGCAGATGATAGGGCGCAATCTCCGGGAGGCGGCAGCTCGAAAGCCGGATGAGGAACGTGTCGACGAGTGCGTACTGGCCGGACAGGCACGCATGGCTCACGGTGTCGGTGAGCACCATCCACGCGGAGAACGGTGGGAAGCCGAACTCCTCGTAGCCCTCGCGCGACGCCTGGAACTCCGGCGTGTCCTTCATGAAGTTGTGGAAGCGCCGCATCACCCGGTCATACGGCGAGGTGTCGATGACTCGCGCCATCCGCAGTCCGAGGCGGGACGCGCCCCGCAGCAGGCTCGAGTACACCCGGCCCGCGACGCCAGGGCTCAAGGGGTGCTCGCTCCCAGGCGCCGGCGCCACGCCGGCCGCGTCGCCATAGCGGTGATAGAGCTCCTCGAAGGTGCCTCGGGTGGCCCACCTGCGCTCCTCTGTCGGATGCAGGTTGATGAAGAAGCGCAGGATGCGGTCACCGTGCGTCGCGCCGTACGCGCCGGCGTCCACGTGGATGAGCTCGTTGCTCGCATGGGGCTTGAGCTTCCGGCCCCGCTCCTGGAGAGGTCGGAAGCTGGAGGTGCCGACACTCCAATCCCTCACGAACCCTGGCATGGTCCGCGACAGGAAGTCCGTCACGCGCGCCGAGTGCTCTCGCAGAATCCGGTGCGTGCGCTCGGCGAGGTCTCCCCCGGAGTCCAGTCCCACCAGCCGCTGCGCCTCGGGGTAGAAGCTCACGTTCTTGCGCTTCATCCGCGTGGGGAGCTCTTCCCGGAGGAACGCGATGTCCGCGGGGGCGGGCAGCGGCACGGGGCTCTCGGGAAAGTAGACGATGCGTCCATGTTCGAGCGCATCCGACAAGGTCGAGGGGCCCGCGCTCTTCAGCCGCGAGGCATCGAAGGTCTCCAGCATCTCTCTCCCCCAGTGCATGCACATCCAAGACGAAAGGCTTGCGAGGCGCGACGGAACTATCCGCTCCCCGGAGCGTCAAGACAGAGCGTCCGTGAGCCTGTGCGGCAGTGGACACGTTCCACCCGCCTGGCGGGTACTGTCCGCGAACCTCGGCTTCGTGCTATCGCCGCGACATGGGGATGCACTTCGTGCGTGGTGTCGCGGGAGGCCTGGGCCCCGCTCTCCGCCGCGCCGCCGCCCTGGGGTGGGTCGTGACGTGGCTGTCGTGTGACTCGAAGCCGGACCCCAGACCGACGGGCCCCTCGTCGGAGTCCCCCTCGCTGACGTGGGTGAGCATCCCGGCGGCGGACCCGAAGGTGCGGTACCAGGGGCGCACCTATCGGTCTCCCCTCGGCGTCGTCTTCTCTCACCCCGGGGTGACGATTCGCGCGCGCTTCCGCGGGGACGCCGTGCGGGTGCGGCTGGACGATGCGGGCGAAGGGGGCGAGACCGGGACGAACTACTTCGATGTCGTGGTGGACGGGGCACCGCCGAGGCTGCTCGAGGTGCGCCCGGGTGAGTCCACCTATCCGCTGGTCTCCGGCTTGGAGGTGGGTGTTCACACAGTGGAGCTCACCAAGAGGACCGAGTCCCTGGTGGGCGCGAGCACCCTCGTCGCGCTCGAGGTCCATGGCGAGCTGCTGGAGCCGCCCATCCGCCCCGCGCTTCGAATGGAGTTCGTCGGAGACTCCATCACCTGTGGCTACGGCACTGAGGTCTCCGTCATCCCCGGGACGCCGCCCTGGCGCGCTCCGACCTTCACGTCGAGGAACCAGAATCCCCGGCGGAGCTACGGATGGCTGACGGCCACGCAGCTGGGCGCCGAGCCTGTCTTCATCTGCTACTCAGGACATGGCATCTACCGCAACCTCGACATGACGACGTCCGGGCTGGTGCCCGCCCTCTATGAGCTCGCGGTTCCGGACCATCCCAACACCTGGGACTTCGCGGGTGAGTCTCCGGATGTGATTGTGCTCAACGCTGGAACCAATGACACGTTCGCGGGCAGCGGCACCCAGGCGTTCCTGCCGGACGAAGCCACGTTCAAGTCGGCCTACCGGACGTTCCTCGAGCGGCTCCGGGTGCTGCATCCCCGGGCTCACATCATCTGCACGCTGGGGAGCATGACGGATGGCTACAAGCGGTCCGAGTCGAATGGCTCGGTGACGGCCGTCCACGTCGGTGATTGGATTTCCGCGCTGGTGACGGAGCGCCAGCGCAAGGGCGACACGCGCGTCCATCGCCATGAGATGCGAGTGCAGGACCCCTCGGTTGATGGCATCGGAGAGGACTGGCACCCGTCCGCCGCCACCCACGAGAAGATGGCGCGGGGACTGCTCCGCTTCATCCAAGATGTCGTCCGCCCCTGAGTCACCGCGACCCTGGCCTGCTTCGCGTGGTCGCTGCCTTGCTGCTCCGCGTGGGAGAAGGCGGCGAAGGTGCTCACCTGGACAGGGGGCATCGACAGGCAGGTGCATCGCCGCATCATCGAGACGGCGCAGTTCGTCCTGGAGGTCATGGTCGAAGGGGGGACTGGAACCGAAGGGCTTCGGTGTCCGTACCGCGCAGGAGATTCGACTCCTGCACGCGACCATCCGCTACCCCTGGGCATCCACCCCACGTTGCTGCCTCGGGACCTGGACGATGCGCATCAGTTGTGGGCGGCCATCCAGGCGCGTCAGGTGCGGCCTTCGCGGGACGGAGTCGCGCTCACGCGGGCGCTCGTCGACTACTTGAAGATGCGCATGCCGGGCGAGCTGATGGACGGCGTCACCGTGACGGTGATGCGGGCGCTGTGCAGCGAGGCGGTGTCGGACGCGGTGGGGCTGGAGAAGACGGACTGGACGCGGTTCCTCGTGGGGCCGATGCGGTGGATGTTCTCCCTGGCGGATGAGGCGCAGGACCAGTCGGGGTTCGCGGCGAAGGTCTCCGCTTCGCTGTCCCGAAAGCTGCTGGAGGGGCTGCACTCCTCGGAGACCGGAGGCGGCCGGGTGACGTTCCGGATTCCGCGGTCCCTTCAGGAGTCTTGGAAGCTGGAGCCCGCCGCGGCCGCGGAGGCGAAGTCGTCAGAGTCGCTCGCGCAGGTTGCGCTCCGCGATGCGCAGCAGCCGGGTCACGTGCTGGTGGAGCCAGAGGCCGAAGGGCTGGATGCGTTCGGGCCTCATCTCCTTCGGGAGCGTGGGCGTCCCTTCGTCGAAGGGATGGATGGCGCGCTCTCCCGTGGCGGAGACCGAGCGGGAGTCGAAGGCGAAGGCCCGCCCGGTGTGCCAGCCGCCGTGAAACACCTCCAGGTGTCGCAGCGCGGGATTGCGCGTGGCTTGGACGAGGCCTCGGATGTCGTAGATGTCGTCGCCCACTTCGAGGCAGCTCCAGCCACCACCGGAGACGTTTCCGCACGGGAAGCCGGGGAGCCCCTTGTCGACGTTCTCACCGAGAATCCAGGTGATGGAGCCGTAGACGCGCAGGAAGTACTGCCAGCTCGACTCGCCCTTCTTGGGTGTGCCGGGCTTCGCCTTCCGCCAGCGCCCGAGGCGGCGCTTGTGGAGGCGGGTGAAGAAGGCGACGTGGGGCACGACGTCGTCCAGGCGCTGCGCATCCTGCTTCGTGTCCATCAGCTCCACGAGGAGGTGCAGCATGGGGATTCGCTCGTGGAGGCTCTTGAGCATCGCGACCGAGGTGTCGACGGCCTCGAAGGCATCCCGGGGCTTGTCGAAGCGGGGCGCCTTGGCGAGGGCCGTGCGCTTGGGCGCGCCCTTGGCGGGCTTGGGCGTGGGGTTCGCGTGGTCGGCGTCCGCGAGCTCCAGGTTGGAGAGGATATAGCCCGCCTTCTCCCGGGCGAGGATGCGCTTGTTCGCGTGGGCGATGGCGGTGTCTCGGTCCGGGTGGGACGTCACCTTGCGGGAGTCCTCGACGGTGGTGGTGTCATCGACCTTCAGCGTCCATCGGGATGAGGAGGAGGCGCCCTTGCGATACTCGCGGAGCGTCACCAGGTCGCGGGTCGCATTCCATGGGGTGCCGTCGCGGAAGCCGAGCTCCCTGTAGCGTGCGAGGAGCGCCTCGACTTCGTCGGCGTCGATGCGCGTCACGTTGTGGGAGCCATTGAGGAGGCCGCGGCGGACCACGGCCTCCGAGCCGCGCACCTCCACGTCGACGAACAGGTCGCTCTTCAGGAGGAAGAGCGAGGACCGGGCCGACACCGGTGACGAGGACTTCAGCGCCTTGCGGTCATGCTTGAACAGCGTGCCGTTGCTCCAGACCCGAGGCTCGCCATCCGCCGAGGAGAACCAGACCTCGTCCTTCGTATCGAGTCGCGGGTCCAGGTACAGGATGGCGTCGCCGCCGTTGAGCTTCTGAAGCCGCTTCCAGTGGGCCATGCGCCGTTGTCGCATGGCGCGCCCGCCGGGTAAATGCCCGCGCGCGTGTCTGTGATTGACGCTGGCTCACCGGGGCTGCTGGGGCCCTGCCACCTTGTAGTGCAGAAGCACCGCGCCCGAGCCATACGCCTTCGAGGTGCAGGCGCCCCACTTGATGGGTGCCGTGAGCGACTGGAACAGGCGCGTGCCTTGGCCGATGGCCACGGGGCTGACGTAGAAGCGGTACTCGTCAATCAGTCCGGTGTGGACCAGGGACCGCGCGAACCCCGCTCCGCCGTAGCACACGAGGTGGCCCTTGCTGTCCTTGAGGGCCTGGACTTCCTCGCGCAGGTTCGTGACGACCCGCAGCTCCTCGTTCCTCCAGAGGAGTTCTCGAGGTGTGTCGGAGACGATGACCTTCGGCTTCTCGTCGAAGTGCCGCGCGAAGATGCGCTCCGATTCGCTGGAGGGACTCGTGAGCGCGGCGGGCCAGTACGCGGCCATGTCCTTGTATGCCCCGTAGCCGACCAGCACGGTGTCGACGGACTGGAGGAGGTCCGTGGCATCTCGGTCCATCTCCTCTTCCCAGACCACCCAGTCCAGCGCGTTGTCGGGCCCCGTGATGAAGCCGTCGAGCGTGGTCATCAGGCTGAGCGTGAGGGTTCCCATGGGTGTCTTTCTCTCGAGCGGTGGTGGGGCCTGTGTTCCGTGCCGCGCGATGTACCACGGGGAAACCTCGAGGGCGCCTCCTTGCCCACGTCCTGCCTGCCAGGCAGGCGTTGGCCGAGAGCCCTGGCGTGCTCCACTGTGGAAGTGTCCTGCGTTTGCGGCGATAAGGGGCCTTCCATGAATGCGCGGCAGAGCTCCCCGGTCCAGCAGGTCCCCGGCCCCTCCACGGGGGTGTCTCCCCGTGACGTGATGTCGAGCGGAGGCCCTTCAGGTGGCTTCCTCGGCCAGGCGGACTCGAGGAAGCGGCTGGCCCGTGTCGGCATGCTGCTCTGGATGGCGCTGCTCTACGCCGCGGTGCAGCCTGGCCTGATGTCGGGTGATTCGCTCGACCAGTACGGACAGGGGCTCGCGGGGAGCTACAGCGACATCCATCCGCCCCTGGGCTCCTGGCTGATTGGCCTCAGTGGCAGGCTTGTCGGGTCGCCCTGGCTCGTCCTGGTGCTTCAGCTGGCCCTGCTGAGCGGCGGCATGGCCGTGTTGATTCGCTCGATGGATGCCCGAACGGGCCGGCGTGGTCTGGTGGTCTTCGGAGCCTTCCTGCTCATGCCCACGGTCTGGACGCTGGCGGTCGTGCTCTGGAAGGACGTCATGGTGGCGGCGTTGCTGCTGTGTGCGGTGGTCGCGCTCAAGAGCCGACGGCCGTTCGTGGCGCTGCTCCTGCTGTGTGCTGGCGTGGCCTATCGCCACAATGCCCTCGTTGCGGCGGTGCCATTGGCCATCCCGGTGGTGGCGCAGTGGGCGCCCGCGCCGCGCTGGCGCTTCCCGGCGAGAGCCCTGCTCTTCATGGTCGTGGTAGCGGGCCTCGTCTTCACGCCTTCGGTGGTGAATCGCACCCTGGACGCCCGTCGTGGCTGGGCGGCGGGACAGCTCTTCATTTATGACCTGGCGGCCATCTATGTGTCGCACCCGGAGAAGCTCGCGGACTCCTTCCTGGTGGAGGACACCACGCCCGCGGAGCTGGCCAAGCTTTACGACATCCACCATGTGTGGCACATCTTCGACGGCGTCGAAGGCGCACGTCCCATCGCGTTCCCGTCGCTGGAGGCGCGCCGCGAGACGCTGGTGGCCGAGTGGAAACGCGTGGTTCCTCGGCACCTCACGACGTGGATGAAGCATCGCGTGGCGGTCTTCCGTCGGATGCTGGGCGCCGACAGTTATCCGGTGTGGGGTCCCTTCCATCGGAAGATCGACGCCAACTCCTGGAACCTGCATCCCCCGACCGAAGGGTTCCTCTTCCGAACCCTGCAGCGTGTCGAGGACGCCGTGGATGGCTCGTTCGTGTTCCGAGGATGGCTGTGGGTCCTCGGGCTCGTGGGCCTGTCGCTCGTCGCGCTTCGCCGGGTGAAGCGCCACTTCCTGGCCTTCTTCACCGGCATGTCCGGACTGGCCTACGCGTCCGCCTACCTGTTCATCGGTATCGGCTCGGACTTCCGCTTCATCTACTGGTCGGTCATCGCCCTGTTCGCGACAGTTGCTTTGCTGGTGTGTCCGCCCGAGCAGACCGACTCATCCTCCAAGCCGGTCTGAGGGTGGACGCGGAACTCAGTCTCCGCACTCCAGCCGCTGCTCGTTCATCCGCGTCGTGGTTCCACGCACGAGCGTGGAGCCTTGCACCGTCACGCGGGTGACTTCGTCCGCGCTCACGACGGAGCCACACTCCGCCGCGCCGGCTCGACAGCTCCGGGTGAGCACCAGGGACTCGGGCCCTGAGCGCTCGATGCCCTCCAGCTCGCAGCGATAGGCCGTCGGGCCCTGGCGCACGTCTCCGGAGAAGTCCTCTTCACCCACGACATCCTCCGACGCGAGCAGCTCCCCCTTCTTGCTCAGCAGCACGAAGTGGTACCGGGTCAGGGTGAACTGGTCGCCGAACTCCTCGCCGGGCTCGAGGTACTGACTCTCCTCCTGGGTGACGACCTGCAGCTTCATCCCCTTCTTGGTCAGGGAGAGGGATTCCTTCCGGGGGACCAGGGGCGCGCCATCGGTGCTCGGACAGGCCTGGTCCATGGCCTCCACCTCCACGTCACGCGCGTAGGCATCGGGGGCGAACACCTTGAGGTGTGCCAGCGCGGTCGCCGCGCCCTCCGCGTCGCAGATGCCCACCAGCCAGACCCAGAAGCCCGGCTTGAGGCCCGCCAGCGTGTCGCTGCGCACCAGCTTCGGATGGTCCTCGGGGAGCTCCCACTTCGTCTTCTCGAGGAGCGCCTCGATGTTGCCCCATGCGGCCCGGTGCGCCTGCGCGTCGGCCTGGGTCTTCGCGCCCTTCCAGATGAGCGCGACACTCTTCGCCTCGGCCTGTGCTCCCACCATCGCGCCCAGCAGGCCGATGGCCACGAGACATCCACGCATGACGGCATCCCCCTTCAAAAGATGCCGCCCATGTTACCTCGATGGCGTGACAGGAATGCGACGTCACGGGCCCATGGGTGAGCAGAGCTCCACCAGGATTCCATTGAGGTCCTTCACGTAGGCCACCGTCTGTCCCCAGGGCTTCTGCTTGGGCGGATGGACGGAGATGGCGCCCGCCTTCACCGCATGCTGGAAGGCCGCCCCGACATCCGGCGTCACGAGCCCGAGCTCCACCGCGGCCGATGTCTCCGCCGGCCGATGGAAGCGCACGGTAAGCCCGTTGCTTCCCGCCATGTCCTCCGACGCGAAGGCCAGCACGGTGGTGCCCGTCTCCACCTCGCCGTAGCTGTTGCTCTCGTGGAGGAAGCGCCGCTTCAGGCCGAAGCACGTCTCATAGAAGGCGAGGGTGGCGGGCACATCCGCGACGTAGAAGATGACGTAGCCGAGCTTCATCGAGGTTCTCCAGACGAGGGGGCGATGCTGATGTCGCCCGGGTCTCTCACGGCCCCGCTCGGGCGTCTTGAAGAAATCGGACAGGGCTCAGGACCGCAGCCCGGTGGGAGACACTCCCGCCAGCTCGCGGACCTCGCGGGTGAAGTGGGACTGGTCCGCGTAGCCGCACTCGAGGGCCACGGTGCTCAGGTCCAGTGTCCCCGCGCGCAAATGGGTCAGCGCCCGTTGGAATCGCAGGACGCGGGCGAGCAGCTTGGGCGCGACACCTGCTTCCTCGAGGATGTCCCGGTGCAAGGTGCGCTCGCTGACGCCCACGGTCCTCGCCAGTCGGGCCAGGGATATCCGGCCCGCGGACGACTGGAGGCAGTGCAGGGCGTGGGTCGTGCGGGCGCTCGGGAGGTGGAGGGGAGTGGCGTTGCGCCTCGAGAACTCATCTCGAAGCAGGGCCAGCGCCTGGGGCAGTGAGCGAGCCGATGCGAGCTGTTTCTGGAGGTGCAGGAACGCGGGCGCGCACTCCTCCACGCCGATGGAGAGGTTGCGCAGCTCCTTGGGGCTCACGCCCAGGAGCGCCAGGGCCCCCCCGGGCTTGAGCCGGATGCCGAGACACGCCGAGCCTGGCTCGGGGGCCGTGAGCACGAAGCGCTCCATGGGGCCCACGACGGTGAGGCGAGGCTCGATGCCTTGGCCCACCGCGCGAGCCTCGGGGAAGCGGACGATGAGGTCGGTGCAGCCGTCGGGGAGGATTCGCTGGAGGAGGGGCGCGGTGCCCTCGCGACGCGGTGCCGCCACGAAACGCCAGAAGGCATCCACGCGGTCCGCGAGGACGTTGGGGACTGGCAGCTCCGTGTACTCGCCCGAGGTCTCAGCGGCACTCATCCCCTGTCAGGTGACAAATCCAGAGGCGTCTGTCCACGGCGAAAGGAGCGGTGACCCACCGATGGTGACTCCGATGAGCCCGATGAATCCCAAGCACATGCACGACACTGTCCGCGGCATCGATGTGCTGTTCGCGAATACCGAACGTGACACCGCTTCCGAGGATGATGAGCTGCTGGAGGGAATCGCTTCCTTCCGCGGCACCCCATCCGGACTTTGAGCCTGCACGCCGCGTCGACTGACGTGGCGGTAGGGCTCGAGGCCGGGTTCCCCGAAGGGACCCGGCCTCTTTCTTTCCCCTCTGCCTCGTTCGTCTATCGGCGAAGGACACCGCACCCTCACTGCGGAAAGACGGGTTCGACTCCCGTACGGGGTACTAAGGGAAGCCCAGCAATCTCAACGGGTTGCTGGGCATTCTCTTTTCTGCTGACCCTCCATGTGCCCTCAGTGTGCCCCTCCGGCGTCGCTGTATCGCGCGCCGTCGGATTGATGAGGCGCGGGGCGGTCAAGCAACTGCACCGCGCTCTCCCGAGCTTCTGGCGCGAGGTGGGCGTACCGCATCGTCATTTCGATGGTGACGTGACCCATCAACTCCTGGATGACCTTCAAGGGGACTCCGCGCATGGCGAGGTGGCTGCCATAGGTATGGCGTAGGTCGTGCCATGTGATGCACCCACGCTCACGGGTGATTCCCGCCCGGCGTACCGCAAGCGAGAGCCGGTGCTCGGTCATGCTGGCGGTGAGAGGCTCGCCGTCCGGCTGGCAAAACACGTAGGGCCCGCACAGATGCCGGTGTTTCTTGAGTGCCTCCACGACCGACCCGGGCAGATCCACTGTTCGCTCTCGGCCGCTCTTGGGCAACCCCGTCGCTCCCTGCCAGATGGAGCGCTGAACCGTGAGCTTGCCGCGCCGCAAATCCAGGTCGCCCCACTGGAGCCCAATCAACTCCCCATGGCGAAGCCCCGTCTTGAGCGCCAACAGAATCAACGTGCGCCAGTTCGGCTCGGCGGCGTTGAGCAGGCGTTCCGCTTCCTCGAAGGTAAGGAAGTCGAAAGCGGGCTTCTTCGTCTTGAAGAGTTTGACGCGAGGGACGTGTTCGAGCACGCCCTGTTCATGTGCCAGTGCGAGCAACTTGTGCAGCACGGTCAGAACGTTGTTGATGGACTTGAGACTGAGGAGCTTCACCGCCGAGTTCCGGCGTTTGCGGAGGGCTCTCTCGGTGGGGGCTGGCTTTCGTCCGGGGATACCTGCTGGCTTCTTCCGCATCGCGGCCTTGAAGTCTTCGATCTCCGCCGGTCCGATGGCTACAAGGGCCATGTCCCCGAATGCTGGGGTCAGGTGGTCATCCAGAATCTGCCGCTTGGTGACGACGCTGGAGTATTTGTTGTTGTTCTCGCTGTACGTCATGAAGCGCGGGACGAACTTCGCCAACGTGAGTGGCGCTTCTTCCCCCTTCTTCTCTTGCTCCTTCTCCTTTCCGAAGGTGCCAGTCAGAAGCGCGTGGCGGACCTGACGCTCGTACTCTTCCGCGCCGCGACGGGTGTTCAGCGGAGACGCCTTGCGGATGCGTTCCACTCGCCCGTCGGGGTGCTGGTACTTCACGTCCACCCATCACGCCTCCTGCACCTTGTTCTCCTTCGTCTTCCACTTCCGCAGTCTGACGCTCATGACTTCTCTCCGAGCGCAGGACCGCTGTTACCCGACTGCCACTCTACCAGGGCGACTCGGCGGATACGGAGCACTCTTCCGAGGCGCATGACTCCAGGCACCTGCCCGAGCCGGATGGCCTCATAGAGCGTCTTCCGGTTCACGCGCAGGAGCGCGGCGGCTTCTTCCACGGTGAGGAAGTCAGATCCCCCAAGGGAGCTGTAGGGTGGGCATGAGTTCATCAGGAAGGCTCGGTTTGGAAAGGCTGGTGACGCACGAAGGGAGTCGCACTGGATGGGCCGTGAGCGGATGGTTCCCTTAGTGGGGTGAGGGGAACGACCTTCGAGCCTTCGTGGGCTGGCGCGTCGCCACCTGTCGCGTGCCACGGAGGGAGCCAGCCCCGAGACTTGCTGTCGCGTTGCTCAACCCAGCCCGCCGCCTTCAACGAGTTCAGGAACGTCCGCTTCTGGGGAGGATGCTTCTGGCCGACAACCTTGCAGAACCCCACGATTGCCGCGAAGAGGGCATCGTTCACGAACGCTTTGGTCTTGCCGACTCGGGGACCCGGAGGGGCATGCCAGGTCGAGGCGGCGTGAGGCACCAGCATTGCCCAATCGCGAATCTGATGGTCTGGGTCGGGGCTCTCACCGAGTTCTCGTAGGAACTGCTCCGTTACAGGCGCGCTGAGCTGCTGAAGCTCCACGCGAGATTCGTTCTCGTGTGGGCGGCGGACTCGTCGGAGGTCCACCTCGCGGGTGTTCATCTCGTAGGCGAAGGCGGCTACTTGCCGCATGAATTCCAGGGTGAAGGTGTCATCCGAGCCCGGAGCATGGAGAGCTTCCAGGAAGTCTCGGTGAGTCATTCCCAGGTTGGTGTGGTGGTACTCGGCAGGCTTCGTCTTGTTGTGGAAGACGGTCCAACGCCGGTCGCTCTCCTCAAGCTCGATGGGCTTGGTGCGGTTGGTCGCCGCGAGGAGCGCGACGCGATTGACCGCGAGGGTCCGGGCAACGCCCTTGTTCTCCAGGAACACCTCGCTATCGGTGATGGTCGCCTTGAGCCCATCGCCCAGCGACCCACCGCGCTTGTGGTTGTCGAGCAGCTCATTCGCGAAGACCAACAGCTTCGTGGCGTAGTGGTGGTTATAGGGCTTGGCGAGGTCTGCCTCCCCAATCTGCACGCAGTTCGCTGGGCCGAGCAGGTGCGCGACGATGCGATAGAGCACGTTCTTCCCGGTGCCCGGCGGGCCTTGAAGCAGGACGGCGGTTCCGGGCCTGGCGCCGGGGTTCTGCACCTTGAACGCAATCCAATTCAGGAGCCAATCGAGCCCGGCTTCATCCTCCGCGAGCCAGAGAAGGACGCGTCGCACGTCGGGCCATTCCCCCGGCGTAGGGGTGAGCGTTGGCGCCTCCCAGGTGTTGACCGCGAACGTCTCGTCCTCGCGCAGCAACAGCTCCGGCGCGTTGGGGCGGCATTCGAGCCCCATCACTCCGATGCACAGCTTCGGCACGTCGGGCGATATGGCCAGGGGGCTGGCTCCTCGGGGCCATGTGTCGCGAGAGGGCAGGAGGCCCCGAAGCATCAGGTAGTCCTCTGCTGCCTTCTGGGTGAGGAGGTCCGAATTGAAGGAGTGTCCACCGGGCCTGCGCGCGAGGTAGCGCTCCAGGGGGACGACCTTCACCAGAGGAGTCTTCGCCACGTCGGCGCGCGCCGCTTCGTAGTCGGCAACCGATGTGACCTCGGTTTCAGGAGGGCAGTTCGGAGTCACTGGGCGCTCCCGCTTCGGTGGTTCGACGTGGCCACGAGCAAGCGAGTCCGGCGCCATGCTGCCTGTTCAGCTTCCCGATTCGCCTTCTGCTGAAGGTCCCACTGCTGGAGCTTGGCGCGTGCGCCGTCCAATCCGCGGAGTGCTTCGCCCCAGACGTCGCGGGAGGGCTCCAGCTTGCCGAGCGCATCGAGTGAGCGCTGGGCGATGGCGAGAAGGCTCTCCGAGCTTTCATCGGGCGAGGCAACCCTGGCCAGCATCTCCGTCAGCCGGTTGATGCCCCCGTGGCGCTGACCATCGGCCATGAGGACTTCCCCCGCGTCCATCTGCGCGATGACCTGGCAGTAGCCCTTTCGCTTGAAGCGACTCAGTCGCTTGCGGATGACCTGGAGGTCCACGGAGGCGGCCCCAGTGACCTGCTGCGCGTTGGGACGCTCGACGTAGCGGGCAAACGGCTGGCGCAGAATGGGACCGAACATCGCTTCCACGTTGAGTGGCTGACCTCGGTGATGCTCGGGGGTGGGGCGAGGACTGGCGTTCGCGGGGTTCCAGCTCGGGAGGTAGTAGAGCCGCGCCACGTCCTTGCAGGAGGCATCCGCCTTCAACGCGGCGGTGGCTTGCGCGGCGAGGCCCAAGAACTCCATGAGGCGTGGCCAGAGGCGGTCAGCCCACCGGCTGGGTGACCCGACGGGCACGGGTTCGCTGAATGGCAATGCGACGCGGTAGCGGATGGGCTTGACGGGGTTCCCGTAGGAGTGGGTCGGGTACGTGATGAACCAGAGGCCACGCTGGCGCAGGCTCGCGAGCCACGAATCCAGCGCGGACTGTTCCTCGCAGTCGAAGTCCACGACAGCCAAGCTGACGTGAGAGAAGTTCGCATTGCGCCGGTAGGGCGTAGGGGTGGGGAGACCGGCCTTGCCTTCGTAGAGACCATCCGCGCGAGGTGGAGAGGGCTTCGCGGGGATGACGGCGTGACCGTCCTTCTCCGTGCGAAGCGCCGGGTCCATTGCGTCCTCGAAGAACTCCGACATGAGGTCATCAATGGACGAGAACTCCATGACGGAGAGCTGGTCCGAGTCATAGCGCGAGGGGGTAATGCAGAGCGTCCAGGTCATGGGAACAAGTCCAGGGGGGCTCGATGGAGGCACGGCAACGGCGCGGTGTTGTTCGGGAGCGGCGGCGCAGGGGGGCTTCGTGGCTGACTGAGGCAGGCGATGAATCTCGGGCGCTTTCGTGACGGAATGACGGACGCGTGTTGGGTCCGTCACAGCTCCGTCATGGCCATTTCTCCTCTGAAAGCCCCCCTCTTCATGACGGAATGACGGAGTCCTCTCACTCCTAAGAAGAAGAGAGAGAAGAGAGAGCAGGGACCACTGTCCGTCAGTCATTCCGTCATGACCGTGACGGGGCAGGGGGCATCGCGCGCTCATGCGGCCCTCGCGGCAAGGCTGTAGGCCCGAGGCACCGCGCCACGAGCGCCGGGCGTGTACCTCGCTGACTCGCGCACCACGCCAGCCAGCATGAGGGCCGCGAGGCAACGGCGGATGGCCTGCTCTCCCGCTCCGAGCGCGCCGCACAGCTCCTTCACGGTGAGCCCTTGGGACGCGGCGTGGGTGAGAGCGGCGACGACGTGGGGGCGGTACTGCTCAACCTGTTCAAGCATGCGTTGGTCTCCTCTAACTTCCTTAATGGGGACGCTTTCTGCGACTGGCTCCGCTGGGTCTTCTTTGGCCGCGACTGGCGGTGTGCTGACCTCAAGTAAATGGGTGCGGTTTCCGCGAGTGGCTCACGCGACGAATTTCCCAAGCCATTTCCGGTCACGGCTGATGGTGCCCAGCCCCTAATAGATGGTGCGGTTTCCGAGAGTGGCTCACGCGACGAATTGCCCAAGCCATTTCGGCTACGTCCGACGGTGCCCAGCCACTGATAGATGGTGCGGTTTCCGCGAGTGGTTCAGGGTGGCCCCCCCGGTTCGGATTTCCGATGGGTGGCCCCTCAACACCTTGCTTGGCGGTTGTAGACGCTGAGAAAACTCAGTGGAAAAACGTGCGCCCCGAGGAGGGAAAGGTTCAGGCCAAGAGGTGTGGTCCTGAATGAATGAATCCCCATCGGCTCCACGCCTTGCCGTGGAACTCGACACGAGGAGCGTCGGGGTTTTGATAGGCGCGGGGCATGGGTTCAGAGAAAAACCCCTGCCCCTTTGTGCCTGGCCAATCGGAGAGCGACTGGAAGTCGTGGGCTTCCTGGTACGGTTCCGCCATGCCCTTTGGAAGTCCCCTGCGCGCGCTCCAGTCGCTTGCCCGACTTGCCCTGCCCCTCGTGCTGCTGACGGGGTTCTCGGCCATGGCACAGTCCCAGGAGGTCCCCCGCGCGCGTGAGATGAAGCGGCGCCGGGTGTCGCTCTCGGTCGCCACCGCAGACAAGCCCGTGGAGCTGCACGTTGCTCCGGACTACCTCACGGCCCTGGAGTTCGACTCGCCTGTGGACCGGAACGCGGTGGCGCTAGAGGACTCGGGGGGCAGACTCGCGCTGTTCGAGGTCAACGCGCGAAGCATCGTGCTCAAGCCCGCGACGGACCTGGGGCCTGGACGCGGCGTGGAGCTGACCGTTCCCTTCACTGATGGCGCGGTCCCCTCTCGTGTCGTGTTCTCGCTCGTCACGCACCCTTCCGACGTGGACGCGCAGGTGGTGGTGTCGCGCCTCCCTCGTACCGCAGACTCGATCCAGGCCGAACTGGATGAGGTGCGCGCCTCCTGTGCGACCAAGGATGCCGAGTTGGAGGCGCTCCGTGCTCGCACCGCGGCGAGCGGCCCGGCCGGGATGATCTTCGCGGGCCTCCTGGACAAGCTCGGCGTCAAGGCTGGTGAGCCGGAGCGACTGCTGTCCCAGGGGGGAGGACACGTGGTCTCTCGGGATGTCGTGACGTATCGCGCAAGTACGTGGGGAGCTGTCGCCCTCCGAGTTCTCAACACTGGCTCTCAACCCTGGATGCCTGTGGAGGCGCGGCTCTCCGTGGTCGCGAGCGGCGAGCGCATCAACGTGCTCGCGGTGCGCATGAGGGAGCCTCGGATCGAACCGGGGGGAGCGGCCCTCGTGGTGATGGAGACTGGGGCGCCCAACTGGCCCGAGGGGGCGATCCTCCGCTTGGAACTGCGCGACAGTGAGGGCGGTCGGCGCCTTCTCATTCCTCGCTTTGCATTCTAGAACCGCTTTCCATGTTGATTGGACTGAGCCCGGCACACCTGCAACCCGGGCAGACGGTGGACGGCTGGCGCATCGTGAAGCCGCTGGGGGCGGGGAGCTTCGGCGCCGTCTACCTCGTGGAGAAGGAAGGCCACCGCTTCGCGATGAAGATGGCCATGCACCGGGCCAGTAGTGGAGACGCGGAGCAGACCGACGCGCGGCTGTTGCGGGAGATGGTCTGTCTGTCCCAGGTGAGCGGGCATCCCAATGTCGTGCGGGTTCACGCGCATGGGCGTTGGCCTCACCCGTCCGAGGGCTGGCTTTACGTCGCGGTGGACTACGTCGAGGGCTACACGCTGGGGGAGTGGGTCGAGAAGACGCACCCCACCGCGCATGAAGTGGTCCGGGTCTTCGGCAAGCTCGCGGGAGCCTTGGCCCATCTCCATGCGCGCGGCGTCTTTCACCGTGACTTGAAGCTGGGGAACATCCTCGTGCGTGCGGCGGATGGTGAGCCCTTCGTCCTCGACTTCAGCGCGGGGGACTACATGCTCGCGCCGGAGCTGACGGACACGCCCTTGCCCCCCGGCACTCGCCGCTACCGCTCTCCCGAGGCGGCGCGCTTCCTCCGTGAGCATGGGGACGAACACGACGCTCGCTACGACTTCAAGGCAACGGACGACGTGTACGCGTTGGGCGTCTGCCTCTATGACGTGCTGACGAATCCCCAGCCCGAGAGCGCAGCGCCACGAACCATGGTGGGCGCCCAGTGGCCGCCCCCCGCCCCGCATGCGTTGAACTCGAGGGTGCCCGACTCGCTGAGCGCGGCGGCCATGCACTTCATCGACCGCCAGCCCGAGAAGCGCGCCCCCACGGCCGAGGTCATGCGGCGCGAACTGGAGGCGTTGCTGTCGGAAGGGGGCGAGGCGTGGACGGTGCCCCTTCATGTCCCGAAGCCCCCGCTTCCGCTCGCCTCCGAGGCACCCCACAACGACATCCCCCAGGAGGATGCCCCAGCGCCCGTGTCGAAGCTGCCCCCAGGGCGGCGCGTGGCAGGCGCTGTGGCCGTCCTGGCGCTCGTTGTGGCCTCGCTGGCGGGCTACGTGGCCCTGCGCCCTGTTGCGAACGCGGAGAGGCCCAGCGCGCCCCTTGCGGCCCCCACGGTGCGGGATGCTGGTCCTGCTGCATCTCTGCCTCCTGCCGTGCCCCCGTCCCCCCTGGCGTCGTCCCCTGGGGTAGCGTTGCCCCCTCCTGCACCTGCCGAGAAAGAAAGCTCTCCCGTGAAGCGCGCTCCCGTTCCGATGCCCCCTCCCGCCGAGTCCACTTCCAGGAAGCCGAGGGCCCTGGCCTCCCGTTTGAGCTGGCCTCCGTCTACGTGGGCCGGGTTCCTCAAGACGTGCGCGAGTGCGACCGCCGTTGCCGCGCTCTCCATGGGCTGCCCGGGTGCCCAGGTTCGGCCAGAGCCCGCTGACTGCCCCTCCGAAGCGCGAGAGGTCATGTTCAGTCGAGAGATGAAGGGTGGGCTGCGCCTGAGGCAAGGGTATTCAGTGATGCTGACATTGGATGTCCGCCAGCCTGGGGAAATAGGCGAAGCGGGTTCCTATGCCGACGGCCCTGTCACCGGGGTAGTGCACATCAGCGACGTGCGTGGCCTGCCAGAAGGAACGCGGCTCTCGGGATATCTATGGACCGGAGGGGAGGTCCTCGTAGGGCGCTACACAGAGGCTCACCTGCCTGATGGCCGCACAGTGCCGGTGTGCATCGTCCTGGGAAAGCGGGGGTACGTTGAAAAGGAGGACTGGTCCAAGCCAGGAGCTGCGGTGGTGGGGCGAAGTCTCCCGGCCTATCCCGTTGAGCGCTGGCCCTAGTTTCCCTCTGGGGACGTAAAGGGACTTAGCAAAATGGGCTCGTCTTTGTTCACTATGGGTGAATGAGATTTCGATCTTTTTAGACCTATTACGTCGTTCAAGTCAGGAAGGGCTGGCAGTACCTTGAGTCTGCCTTTGCGCGAATCCCTCTCGCGCGGGCACTCGGAGCTTCCAGCCCATGTCCAATCCGTCTGACTCTCGGCCTGCCGGGAGCGTTGTCCTATGAGCTTGCCCGGGTTCTGTGGACAGGTGGGTTAAGCAGCCAGCGGCACCTGCGAGGCGGTCTTTTCGAACTCGGCGGGACTGACGTAGCCAAGTGAGGAGTGCCGCCGCTTGCGGTTGTAGAACACCTCGATGAACTCGAACAAGCCACCCTTCGCCGCCTCGCGCGTCGAGAAGTCCGCGTCGTGCACCAGCTCTGTCTTCAGCGTGGAGAAGAAGCTCTCCACCACGGCGTTGTCCCAGCAGTTGCCCTTGCGGCTCATGCTGCACCGGATGCCGCGGGCGGCCAGCGCTCGCTGGTAGTCCTCACTGGCGTATTGGCTGCCCCTATCCGAATGGTGCAGCAGTCCCGCTGGGGGACAGCGACCTTTGAGCGCCATGTCGAGAGCCGAAAGCACCAGGTGCCGGTCGATGCAGCGGTCCATGGCCCAACCGATGACGCGCCGACTGAAGAGGTCCAGCACTACTGCCAGGTAGAGCCAGCCCTCCCGCGTGGGCACGTACGTGATGTCCGTCGCCCACGTCTGGTCGGGCCCTGGTGGATTGAAGGCGCGAGCCAGCACGTTGGGCGCTACCGGGAGGCCGTGCTTGGAGTCCGTGGTGTGCACGAACCGTCTGCGTCGACGAGCGCGGAGCCCAGCCTCGCGCATGAGCCGGGCCACGCGGTGCCGGCCCACGGGCAGCCCCTGGGCCTTCAGCTCGGCCTGGACGCGTGGGCTACCATAGGTGCGGCGGCTGTCCTGATGCACCTGCTGGATTCGCTCCACCAGCGCCGCATTGGCCTTCTGGCGTGCCGACGCTTCACGTCCCTCCCAGGCGTAGTAGCCCGCTCGGGACACCTCCAGCACACGGCACAGCATCGCCACCGGGTAGTTCGCCTTCTCCTCCTGGATGGCCGTGAACCTCACGTGCTCTCCTTGGCGAAGAAGGCCGCCGCGTTTTTTAGTATCTCCCGCTCCATCCGCAGCTGGCGCACCTCGCGCCGCAACTGGGCGAGTTCCTCCTTCTCACCCGTCGTCAGCGCCCCGGACGGCCCCTGGCCCGCGTCCGTTCGCGACTGCCTCATCCATGCCTCCAGCGCGCTGCGAGTCAGGTCCAGGTCCTTGGCCACCTGGGCTCGCGACTTGCCCTCTTCCAGCACCATCTTCACAGCCCGGGCTTTGAACTCGGGCGTGTACTTCCTGCGCTCGCGTCTCGGCATCGTCGTGGACATCCTTCGGTCACCTCATCTCCGGTGTCCACAAAACCCGGGGAGGCTCACTATTCACCAATGGAGACACCTCCTACGAGTTCTTCCGGGACTTGGGGGAGGGCCGCGTTGGAGAGCGAATCCTCCTCGCGCAGACCCGCACGCCCAAGGGCCTCGGGGAATGTGTGGTGCTCAAGTGCCTGCCCCTGCCGAAAGCGGCGGACGCGACGGAGAAGTACCAGCGCACCCGGGCCCGGCTGGAAGAAGAGGTCCGGTTGGCGCAGTACCTTCGCCACCCGAGCATCGCGCGCGTCCATGGCCTCTTCGAGTCGGAGATGGGCCTGTGCGTGGCGATGGAGAACGTCGAAGGGCTATCGCTCAACACGCTGCTGGCTGTTGCCCAGACTCGGGGGCGCTACTTCTCCGAGGCGTTCATTCTCTACGTGGGCGCGGAGGTCGCGGCGGCCCTGTCCTACGCGCACTCACGTGCGGATGATGCGGGCTTCGCGCTCGGCATCGTCAACCGGGACGTGAACCCCGCGCGCATCCGCCTGGGGCCCCACGGAGAAGTGCGACTGACGGACTTTGGAGTGGCGCTCTCTCGTCTCACGGGGCGATTGGCCACGTCCCTGCCGCGCCCCCAAGGTGAAGTCCTCTACTCGGCCCCCGAGGTGTTGCTGGGCGAGGTGGTGGACGCGCGTGCGGACCTGTTCTCCCTGGGGCTGACGCTGCTGGAGTTCGCCACGGGGCGACACCTCTACGACCCGGGGCATGTCCGCATCGAAGAGGTGGAGGCGCGGTTGTCGAAGGAGGAACGGGAACGCGCGCTCACGGCCACGGTGGCCTCCGAGGTGATGGAGCTGCCCGCGTTCGCGGAGGATGCAATCTGGTGCGCCATGGCCTACGGCTCCGAGGATGTCGAGCATGCGGCGCAAGGGCTCTCGGTGCCGCTGCGGGACATCCTCCACGCGCTGCTGTGTCGCAACCCCGCCGAGCGCATTGGGACGGCGGCCGAGTTGGAGCTTGTCTTGCGTGCGCAGTTGGCGCGGTTGGGTGGGTACACGCGCGAGGAGGCATTGCAGGAGGCCCAGCACGCGCTCGGAGAGGCCAGTGAGGGACTCTGGGAGTTCGAGTTGCCGAGCGACGAAGGAGGCATCACGCCCCCTGTCACTGAGATGTGGAGTCGCTCCGAGCCCTCGACGGATTCGGCCTCGCCCCGTGGCACTCGGCGCCCGTCGTCGAGCGCTCCTGATGAAGTGCCGACGGAGCCCGGTGCAGGTCCGCGCCGTCGCACGTTGACGAAGCAGCCGACCGCGTAACGTCGGCCCCCAACCCCTCTCACTACCGCTGATTCACCACCGGCGCGGCGCGAGTCGTCCAGACCGACCGGGAGACGTGTGTTCGTCGTGCCTCATTCCGGGGCGCGTACAGGAGACGTGTATGCACAGGAAGCGAAGTGGAGTCGCCGCGTTGCTGTTGTTGCTGTTCCCCATGCTGGGGTGGGCCTCGGAGTCTCCCAGTCCCGAGGAAGCTCCGTCAGCCCCTCCCCTCGAACCAGCCG
Organism: Myxococcus stipitatus; assembly: GCF_038561935.1. Next base: position 525,602 of record NZ_CP102770.1, read on the forward strand.
CTCGCGAGTGGCACTACTGGATGCGCCTGGAGGCCACGACGCTGGCGCTGTTGCCGCGCGCTGGTGTGGGTGATGACGAAGGCTTCATCCAGATTGAACCCACCTTCATCCTCGACGGTGGCCCCGAGTTCGGCTTCAACCTGGGGGCTCCGGTTCGTTTCCGGATGTGGGGTGGGAACGATGGTGGGGCGCTCGTGCGTCGCGAGGACTGGGACACGCTCTCGGACTGGGGGCAGCTCGTTCGTGGACTCTTGTTGGGTTCGGACGACGCACCCGTGGGCGTCTGGTTCGGGCCGCTGGAGGAACACAAGCTCCTCTCCGGGCATCTGGTTCGCCGCTACTCCAACCGGACCAATCCGAACTACCACCCGGCCGGAGGCATCTTCACTGGAACGTTGGGGCCGCTCTACACCCAAGCCTTCGCGTCAGACGTGCTGGGGGCGCGGTTGGTGGGGGCGGAGTTCTCCCTCGACGTAGAGCACATCTTCTTTGGCCAGCCTGAGAAGGGAGGGCGGTACACGCTGGCCCTGTCCGCTGTCCATGACTGGGGGCGAGCGGGAGGTCACGCGCCTTCGATGACGCTCGCGCACCTGGATGCGATGGCGATAGTGGTGGCGCGCTCCGACCTGGAGGCCCACTTGCTTGCCGGGTGGGGCGGTCGTCCTGGTGAGGGCGGCGCGTGGGGAGCTGTCGTGGGTGGAGGGGTGGACTACCTCACCGACAGCTTCAACATGCGGCTTCGGCTGGAGGCGAGGCGCCAGCATGGAGGCTTCCGGCAAGGCTTCTTCGGTGCTGACTACGAGCTGGCGCGCTTCCAGGCGGCGGGCCCTGACGGCGTGCCGCTCGCGGATGCTCACTTCCCGGACGGCTACTCCGCGTTCGGAGAGGCCATCGTGGAGTGGGATGCCGTCAGCTACGGAGGGCCCAACAAGCACCTGAACGTCTCGGTGGGCGCGGAAGTCTTCTCGTGGGGCCGCGCTGATGTTGACGGGCGTGTGGCGGTGCAGCTCTTCGAGCGCAGCTTGGAAGTGGCGTTGAAGGGGCTCGCGGTTGGCGCTGGGAAGCCTGGAGCGCGCTACCTCGGAGCGGCGGAAGTCCGGTGGAGGTTCCTGGGTGGCGGCCTCTACGCGATGGGGACGGGCGGCACGCTGTTGTTCCCCACCGCTGAAGGAACGTTGCGACCTGGCGCCTTCGCCTCGGTGGGCTTGGGGGTGGACCATGTCCGCTAACGCCCTGTGGCTGTCGCTGGCCTTACTCACCACGGGATGCATCTCGGTGCCTCACGCTCCCATGAGTGGCCGCACGCTGAACTACACGCCCCGCGCGGCAACACCTCCCGAGGGGGTGGATATTGCGAGCGACGAACGCCCCGGTGCCTTCGACCCGTCTCCGTACTCCATCGCGGGCTCCTGGCCGCGACAGCGATTTGTGCGTCATGGGGGGGCGCGAATTGGTGCAACGAAGGCCGCATCCGGAGCCGTCGGGGGCAGAGCCCAAACCAGTGCCTCGCCACGACAGGCTGTGCTCGACGCCATCGACGAAGTGAAGGGCACGCTGGATGGTGTTGAAGGGACCTTCACGAAGTTGGCGGCCCATCGGCCCAGGGCACTTGGTGAGCAGAGCCTCAATGACGACGGCTTGTTCTCCCGGTTTGTCGAGCATGGCTCCGCTCAAGTGACGTGGCTCCGGGGCGGGCTTGGGAGTGCGACCGGGCTGACGGAGGTGGCCTCGGAAGTGGGCGACCCGGACATGGAGCTGGGCGTGCTTCGGATGACGGGCCCCAAGCTCCAGGCCACGATGTTCGGGACCCTGCTGCTGGCCACCTGGGTGGACTTCCTCCAGCTCTCGGCCGCCATCATGAAGCACTGCTTCGCATGCAGCGACGAGAAGCTGTTCGTGGACCTTCACCGAGTGCAGCAACTGATGGAGCCCACGCTGAAGGACCTTGAGTCACTCGACCCAGAGAGAGTGGAGGCCGCTGCCACGGCGATGCCGGAGTTGATGGGGAAGCTGACCCGGGAGTATGCCGCGCTCCAAGCGCAGACCCGCGAGAGCATGCGGATGGGGGAGAAGATGCTCACGGCGGCGCAGGTGCTGGAGATGGTGTCCATGATCTCCACGCTGAAGATGTCGCTACCAAAGCTACCCCCGGCCGCACCGGTGACACTCGGCATGAGCCTCGCGATGGGGTCGGGGGGCGTCATGATGGGCTCGCGCATCGTCGTCTCCGCGGAGTGGGTGGAGATGATGCGAAGGCTCGTGCAGGCGGGGGTCATCTCCCTTCCTGCCGTCAACGCGGCCGTCCGCATTCATGGCGGGCAGGTGATGATGGCGCAGGCGTACCAGGACTTGCCCCAGGGCGTGAGGGATGCGCTGGGGGACAGTCCGGAGGTGAGGGGGATGCATGTGACGGGGAAGGCGGGAGCGGGCATGTCCGAGGCCCCGAAGCACCACGTCATGCCGAAAGAGCACCGGGAGTGGTTCGAGCAACGCGGCTTCAAGCGCGACATGGACATTGACCAGTTCTGCGTGCGCCTGGAGAAGTCCCACCACGAGGCGATTCACGGAGGGGGGAACTGGAAGCTGGGACGCACATGGCCCGGTGAGTGGAACCAGATGATCATGAAGGCGCTGCGCAACGCAGAGTCCAGGGCGGGCCGGATGTTGACGCGGAATCAGGTCCTGGACATCGTCGCGGAGCGCATGCAGTTCTACAAAGTCCCGCTCATGTTCACGAAGGGGAACAGCCGATGACTGACGGAGGTTCGTGGCAGGGGAACTGGAAGGCACGCTTGTATGAGCGCGTCCGTGAGCGAGGCTACGACTCCCTCACGGCCTTTGCCGAGGCCCATCCCACCGCATCGTTGGTGGCACTGGCCGGGGAGCTTGGTCCGGACGACGTTGCAGGCGTTCAGGTGTACGACGGATTGGTGGCCGAAGCGGTGCGAAACAAGCAAGTGACCCGCTTGGTTCGTGGGCAACTCGTGCGCGAGCTATGGGGGAGCCTCCCCGATGGTTGGCCGTCCGTGTTGGATGACGACAACCGCTTCAGGGTCGCTAAGGCGCTTGGGCTTTGGTCCAGCATCGTCCCAGAGACGCACGAAAACCGTGTGCAACTGGCTGGTGATGCACTACTCGCCAATCCACCTCCCGCTGGATGGCGTCCGCTTGGACCCGATGACGAGCTACTTCTGACCCTCCTCCCAGACAACGAAGTCTGAGCGGCGACGGTGCCCTGCCAGTGGGTGAGGCGGGGCGCCACGTTGTAGCGTCGCCATGTCATCATCAAGCTGGACGTCATGATGAGGTGCAGATGACCGACGGGCGTTCGTGGCAGGGGAACTGGAAGGCGCGCCTGTATGGGCGGGTCCGCGAGCGAGGCCATGATTCACTCACCGCGTTTGCCGACGCGCGGCCTGCCGTTCCGCTGCATGCGTTGGCTGACGAGCTTGGCAAGGATGACGTGGCTGCGGTGCAGGTATTAAGCGGGCTGCTCGATGAAGCGGAGCGGGGCAAGCACGTCACGCGCTTCGTGCGGGATGTGTTTGTTCGAGAGTTGTCCGATGGATTCCCTGATGGCTGGCCACCCGTCGTGGATGAAGCGAACCTCTTCGACGTCGCCCATATGCTCGCCCGCTGGACCAACTACACGCCGGACTCCCACAAAGAAAGGGTCGAGCGGGTTCGGGTTGTCCTCCGTGAATCTCCTCCTCCGCCCGGCTGGCGCCCGCTCGGACCCGATGACGAGCTTCTGCGCATACTGCTTCCCGACGAAGAAGCATGACGGTGCGCGACAGCTAGCGAGTCAGGAAACGCAATCACCGCCGTGTGTCCCCAGTGTGCCCCTCCAGCGTGGTTCGAGGGGGCACACCGGGGAACTGCATGGTACGGGCGGGATGTAGAACCCGAGGAGAATCAAGGCGATAGCGGGTAACAGCGCGTCCTGCTTGGTTGTTCTATCGCCCTGCCCACGGGTTCGACTCCCGTACGAGGTACTCGCCAGGTCTTCAGGTCCTGTAGCTCAGTGGATGAGAGCGCTCGGGTGCGAACCGAGAGGTGGCAAGTTCGACTCTTGCCAGGACCACTTTCCCTTGCACGCCGAGCCAGCCGGTGACGGCATCGGTTCGACACACCGACTCGCCGGGTTCGACTCCCGGGGCGTGTATCTTCTTGCTCAATCAGGGCGCGGCGAAGAGCCGCGGGTCTTGCTGGCGGGAGCGGAACAGGTCGACGATGTAGTTCATGCGCTGGTCGAACTTGGACCAGTCATTGGCCGCGGAGCCCTTCAGCGAATCGGGCGTCTTGTCGTACTGGGACAGCAGTTGCTTCAGCTCGCTGCTCTCGAGGGTGCGCAGGTGCTCGGGGAAGGCGCCTTGCGCCCCGGGCGTCACGTCGTCACCGAGATTCAGGCTGCCGTCCGGCAGGCCCAGCCTCATCATGAACTCGGTGGTGAACCGGCGGAACAAGCCCGACAGGCGGTTCACGATGTCATCCACCTTCTTGTCGACCAGGCCGCTCGCCTTGGCGGCCAGGTAGGTGGCGTTCGCGGGGAAGGGCAGCGTTTTCCCGACCGTATCAAGAACGCCCCTCACGATGGGGGCGAAGGTCTCCTTGATGGGAGCGTTGAGGGCGCGCTCCACCTCCCCCTGAATCAGCTTCTGCTCATGCACGCCCACCCGGTCATTGGCGGAGAGCATCAGTTCCGCCTTCTTGTCCGGGTTCTTCTCGAACATCGCCTTGGCGTAGTCGGCGAAGGCGGCCTTGAGGTTCTCCTTCCCGGGAGGGAAGCCCGCCAGGTACTTCGCCACCTTCGCGGCGTCGTACTTCTTGTCGCCCTTGAAGGTTTCGGTGAAGCGCTGGAACTCCGGCGCGATGTCCCTGAAGAGCTTCTGGTTGCCGTCCGCGATGGCGTCGCTGACGCGATTCAGCGCGTGCTTGATGGGAAGCTTCAGGGCCTCGGTCATCAAGGGGAGGAGTGGATCGGCGGCGCCCAGGCCGATGGTCGACAGCGCACCGAGCCACGTCTTGTCTCCCTTGAGCACGTCCATGAAGGCCTTCGGGAGGTCCTCCTGCCGGATGCTCACACCCGCCTGCTTCGAAGCCCAGACGCCGAAGGTGGCCCAGTTCGCGTTCTCCTTGCCCAGCAGTCCCGCCATCTGGTTGGAGAGCGCGTAGTAGCCCTGGGTGATGGCGTGGTTGCGCGCCACCGGGTCCTTCATGTTGGCGATGCCTTCAACGTCGACCTTGCCAGTCGGTGGAGCCTTGGTGCCGACAGCTCCCCGGCTCCCCTCGGCCAGCGCCACGGGCGGACGGGCGGAGGCGCTGGACTCGAACCGCGAGTCGTCGCGCAACAGGCGGTTCGAGGCGCCGGCCTCCGCCGCCGGGAGCGCCTTCTGGGTCAGCCGCCCGGGGGCATGCGCCGACTGGCGACGGCTTGAGAGTGGGTTCTTCCGAACAGACGCCTGAGACTCGGACCGGATGGGGGCCATGAGGAGTATTCCGCGACAGCGGTGTTTGTAGTCCTCGGTATGTGCATGCGGCTTCAGCGGTTACATGCCTCCACCTTTTCCCTTCGGCTCCCGGGGCGTGGACTTCCAAGGTCGCTCCGTCGTGTGCCATCGCGTGTTCGTCGGGCTCACGCGCGCAGCCATGCGAGGATGACGTCCTTGTCGCCCGTCGCCAGGATGTACGGCATGCCCGGTGCGATGACGCCCTGGCGTGCCGCGACGCCGTCCACCGCGTCCCGCGCGTGGGTGAGCTGAACGCCGGCCCCGCCTCCGCCCAGGACCAGGGGCGCACCCATCTTGAGGTCGAGCACCACCACCTGGCGCCGTGCCGGCCTTGGCTCCGCCATGTCCACGACGACGAAGTCGCCCGCGAAGCGACGCTGGTCGCAGCGGAAGACCCAGAGGTTTCGTTTGCGCCCGAGCAGCGCTCTCACGAACGGCTTCTCGTCGCTCTTCATCACATAGCGCTCGGAGAGGAGGGTGGCGGTGGAGAGCGGATAGCCCGCCTCCCTGGCCAGGAGCAGCGCCCACGGGTTCGCATGCCGGAGCAGTGGCAGCAGGACAGGCAGGACGATGGGGGGCTCGCGAGGCATGTGGGGGCGTGCTCGACGAGCGAGGTCGCTCGCGCCACCGGGCATTCAATCACGTCTCAGGCCGCGTAGAGTCCAGGACACCCCGATGGTCACACCCAACCCTGGAGTCTTCGCATGTCCAGACTTTCTCGCCCCGCGCTCGTATTCGCCCTGCTGCTCACCTCCACCTCGGCGCTGGGAGCCTCGCAGTGGGTGCAGGCGCGGACCGTGCTCAACACGTGTGGCTATTTCAGTACGTCTCAGGCGGAGGTCACCCTCACGTACCGCAACGATGACCTGCCCTGGGGGACGAGCGTGTTCCTCATCTACGGCTGGGGCGGGAGCGGGGTCGACTGGGCTCCGGCGCCGCAGACCGTGGAGGTGCCGGCCGTGGCTCCGTACCATTGGGGCACCACGGTGACTGGGGTCATCCGGGCACGGACGTCCACGCAGTACACAAGCATCAACTATGTCTGGAAGGTGGTGCTCCCGGACGGCCATGAGTTCTACGAGAAGGGCAATGGCTCCACGTATGGCTACTACGCCGCGGACTTCTCGCAGGTGCCCATGCCGTGCACCACCACCGCTGGGAGCTTCATCGGCACCCCGACGTCGTTGAACATCACGACCGTCGTCAAGAACTGACCGGGCCAGGCCCACGCGCGAAGCCGCTGGGCTCGCGCACCCCTCGGAGCCGGCGCGAGGAATCGCGCGGGGCGCGTTGAGTCGCTTGTCTGGTTGTGGCAAGGATGCGCCTCCCGCGCCCGTGCCAATGAACCCCGTCACGCTTCAAATCAACCTCGCGCCCACGGACCATCCTCACGCGCGCCTCATCCTCCCGCACCAGCTCCGGCAGCTCGGTCCTTCCGTGCGGGAGATCCTGCTGGTGTTGGACCTGCATCGCAGCCAGGGCAGCCGATTCGCGGAGGCCTGGCTGGAGCGCAAGCCCAAGATGGAGCGACTGCTCGACGAGCTTCGTGCGGCGGACCCTCGTGTCCGCGTGGTGGAGGTGGACTACTCGTCCGCCACCACCCGCGCGCTCGCGGAGCGCTTCTTCGGAGGCACCCACCTCCCCATGAAGGACTCACGGGGCGGTCCCTATCACTCGTATTTCTTCGGCGTGGCCGAGGCCGCGCACCCGCACGTCCTGCACCTGGATGCGGACATGCTCATCGGCGGTGGCTCGCACACGTGGGTCGCGGAAGCGATGGAGCAGCTCGCCTCGCGTGAGGAGCTGGTGAGCTGCAGTCCGCTCTCGGGGCCGCCTCGCGCGGATGGCACGGTGGGCGTGGATGCTCGCTGGTACGAGCCGGATGGCGCGGCCCAGGCGTTCCGCTTCCGTCGCTTCAGCAGCCGCGTGTTCCTGGTGGACCGCGATGCCCTGACCCGCAGGCTGGGCCCGCTTCGCGCGCGACTGGCGCCGCCCATCCATGTCTTGCGCGCGCTGAGGGCGGGCAATCCCCCCTACCGCGAGCCGGAGAACCTCATCACCCGCGTGATGCTGCGCAAGCGGCTGTGGCGGTTGGACTTCCTCGGCGCGGGGCAGGGGCTGTGGACGCTGCATCCCCAGTACCGCTCACCGACGTTCTACGAGCGGCTCCCGGAGCTCATCGCGAAGGTGGAGTCCGGCGACATGCCCGACGCCCAGCGAGGACAGGAGAACGTCCACGACTGTCTGGTGGATTGGTCCGACGTCCGCGCGGCGCGCAAGCGGTGGTACCACCGGAAGTAACCGGGAGGGGGGTCACCCGTTCGCGACGGTACGCTCTCGCGGGCTGACCAGCTCGGGGAACGCGTCGGGCCTGTCCCACAGGATGAAGTGGCTGCACTCCTCCAGCGTCACCACGTCGAGCGTGGGCTCGGCGCGCCGGGCGCTCTCGAGCATGGAGACGGAGTCCAGCACGCGGTCCTGGCCCGGCACGAGCACCGTGCCGCGTCGCACGTTCTGGAACAGGGACGCGTCGCGCTCCTGAATCCAGGCCTCGATGTCGCGCGCGTTGGTCACCAGGGTCGACACGCGCTTGGGATTGAACGGGAAGGCCCGGATGAGCTCGCGCTTGCGAGCATTCTCCAGCGGTCCCCACATGTATCGGGTGTGACGGGAGATGGGGGCGAGCCTCCAGAGCAGGATTCCGAAGGGCATCAGCCAGAGCAGCGCGTTGTTCGGCTTCGCATAGGGGCGCCCCTGCGGGAGGACGGGCGCCTCCAGGACCACCTCCACCCGCTCGAACAGGTCCGGCCGCTGGCGCGCGGCTTCGAGGACCACGGCGCCGCCTCGCGAATGGCCATGCACCCGGATGTGCTCGGTCCTGGGCAGGTCCTCCAGGGCCTGCACCAGCACGGCCGCGTCGTGAGGGATGGTGCCTTCCGGCTCGGTGGGCACGCGCGCCCAGGGCGCGGGGCGTTCAGCGGGTTGCGCGATGGGCGGGTGATAGTCGCAGCTCGTCACCAGGATGAGCTGGAGGTCCGCGGCCTCGTAGTGCCGGGTGAAGTAGCGCAGGTCCGACACGAAGCCGTGCATGCAGATGACGGTGGCGCGGGGCTGCGCGCAGCTCCGTTCGGCGATGAGGGCCTTGCCCACCCGGTAGACATGTCCGTCGAAGGGCTCGGCGGGACAGGCGGGACCCTCCCGGTGCAGCAGCCACTGCCGCAGGCCGAGCACGAGGAGGGTGATGCCGGCGAGGACTCCGATGCCCAGGAACATGCGTTTTCTCTGAAGCGGAATGGCGACGGAGGCCCCTCACATCATAGTTCGCGCGAGGGCTCACCATGGAATCGGGCGATTGTGTGATGGGGCGCTCTTGCCTGCCTCCCGAGCTTCGAGACAGGGGCGCTCAGGTCAGCGCTGTCTCCGACGTGACGATTCCGTCGGCGTCCGCGTAGAGGAAGTGTCCGGGCCGGAAGGTGACACCCGCGAAGCGCACCTCCACGTCGTGCTGTCCCGCGCCGCGCTTGCTGCTGCGAAGCGGATGCGTACCCAGGGCCTGGACGCCGATGGCGGTGCGGCCCACTTCCTCCGAGTCTCGGATGCAGCCATTGACCACCACGCCCGCCCAGCCGTTCTTCTGGGCGAGCAGCGCCAGCTGGTCCCCCACCAGCGCGCATCGCCGGCTGCCGCCTCCATCCACCACGAGCACACGCCCGTTGCCCGGTTCCTCCAGGGCTTTGCGCACCAGCGAGTTGTCCTCGGGCGCGAGGACGGTGCTGATGGCTCCGCAGAACGTGGTCCGGCCGCCGTAGTGCAGGAAGCCCGGCTCGGCGATTTGAAAGTGAGCCGAGCCCGCGTTCGCATCGCACAGGTCCGCCGTCTTGAAGTCCATGGGTCCTCTCCTGGGGGCCAGGCCTTGGCGCCGCAGTATCTCCATTGCCGCCCGGGCTCATGATGCCTCGTGGGGGGAGGCCAGGAGGATGTGCGTCCTGGTGTGATTCTCCACGGATTCGTTGCCGACCTGTCAACGAGGCGTCTCCAGCGCCCCTGGGTTGCGGGACGAAGAAGCAGCGGGCATGGAGATGGGCGGGAGTCGCCGCGCCGCGTGCTGTCACATGCTATGGAACGCGACATGAATCACGCTCTCAGCCAGTCCCTGTTCGCCCGAGCGCAGGAGCGCATCCCGGGCGGCGTCAACTCTCCCGTGCGCGCCTTCCGGGGCGTGGGGGGGGACCCCGTCTTCTTCCGCGAGGGGTCCGGGGCCTGGCTGACCGACGTGGACGGCAACCGCTACGTCGACCTGGTGGGGAGCTGGGGGCCGCTCATCCTGGGCCACGCCTACCCGCCCATCGTGGAGGCCATCATCGACGCGGCCCGTCGCGGCTCGTCCTACGGCGCGCCTCACGCGGGTGAGGTGGAGTTCGCGGAGCTCATCTGCTCGACGATGCCGGCGGTGGAGATGGTGCGGCTGGTGTCCAGCGGCACGGAGGCCACGGTGGCCGCCATCCGCGTGGCGCGAGGCTTCACCGGCCGCGAGCACATCCTCAAGTTCGAGGGCTGTTTCCACGGCGCGGGGGACCCGTTCCTCGTGAAGGCGGGCAGCGGCGTGGAGACGCTGGGGCTGCCGGACTCGCCGGGCGTGCCGTCGGCGCTGGCGAAGCTCACGCTCACCGCGCCGTTCAACGACCTGGACGCCGTGGAGCGCATCTTCAAGGCGCAGGGGCACGACATCGCGTGCGCCATCATCGAGCCCGTGGTGGGCAACATGGGCGTGCTCATCCCGAAGCCCGGCTACCTCCAGGGACTCCAGGCGCTCTGCCAGAAGTACGGCGTGCTGTTCGTGCTCGACGAGGTGATGACGGGCTTCCGGCTGGCGCGGGGGGGCGCGCAGGAGCTGTACGGCCTGAAGCCGGACCTGACGACGATGGCCAAGGTGATTGGCGGCGGCATGCCGCTGGGCGCCTACGGTGGCCGCGCGGACATCATGCGGAAGGTGGCGCCCGCGGGGCCGGTGTACCAGTCCGGCACGCTGTCGGGGAACCCGGTGGCGGTGGCGGCGGGCATGGCGTGTCTCAAGGCGCTCGCGGCGCCGGGGACGTATGAGCGGCTGGAGGGCATCAGCCAGAAGCTGGAGGCGGGCTTCATCGCCGAGGCGAAGGCCGCGGGCGTGCCCGTCACGGTCAACCGCGTGGGCAGCATGCTGACGGTGTTCTTCACGTCGGAGGCGGTGTTCGACTACACGAGCGCCAAGACGTCGGACACGGGGCGCTTCGGTCGTTTCTTCCACGCCATGCTGGATGCGGGCGTGTACCTGCCGCCGAGCCAGTACGAGGCGGCCTTCTTCTCGCTGGCGCTGGGCGAGGCGGAGGTCGCGCACGTGCTGGGTGCGGCAAGAAAGGCCTTCCGCGCTCTTGGCCAGACCGGTTGAGCCGGAGCCCCTCGCGGGCCCCGTTCGCTTCGGTCCCTATACCCTGGTGCGCCGCATTGGCGCCGGGGGGATGGGTGAGGTCTTCCTCGCGCGCGAGGAGTCCCCGCGTCGCGCGTGTGTGGTGAAGAAGGTCCTGCCTCAGCTCATGCAGAGCCCGCAGTTCGTCGGGCGCTTCCGGGATGAGGCCCGCGTGGTGGTTCGGCTGGACCATCCCAACATCGCTCGCGTGTACGCGATGGGCGAGGTGGACGGGCAGCTGTACCTCTCCATGGAGTACGTGAGGGGCAAGACGCTCAGCCGCCTCTCGTATCGCCTCCGGCAGCTGGGGCGGATGATGCCGCTGGGCATCGTGCTGCACCTGGGCCAGCGGCTGTGCGAGGGCCTGGCCTATGCGCACGACGCGACGGACGAAGAGGGCCACGGGCTGCACCTGGTGCACCGCGACCTGTCCCCGGCGAACGTCTGCATCAGCTACTCGGGCGAGGTGAAGATCATCGACTTCGGCGCGGCGCAGTCCACGCTGAAGGAGCAGCAGACCGCGCCTCGCGTGGTGATTGGGAACCTGACGTACATGTCCCCGGAGCAGGCGCGAAAGCGCTTCGTGGACCGGCGCGCGGACCTGTACGCGGTGGGCGTGCTGTTGTGGGAGCTGTGCGCGTGGAAGCCGCTGTCGCAGCGAGGCGACCCGGTGGAGCGCTGGCGGCGCGCGGCCTATCCCCAGTGGGAGCCCGCGGGGAAGTTCCGGGAGGGGCTGCCGTCGAGCGTGGATGCGTTCCTGTCGAAGGCCCTGGCTCCGGAGCCGGCGAACCGCTTCCCGGATGGGGCGGCGATGGGCGCGGAGCTCGCGCGCCTGAAGGCGAAGCTGTCGTCGGGAATGGGCGACGCGGAGCTCGCGAGGCTGATGGCGTTGGTCTTCCCCCGCGAGAAGAAGGCGGAGGAGACGCTGCTCGAGGAGCTGCTGCGCGAGGAGGCCCGTCGCGCGCACACCGAGCCGGAGCTCGCCGCGACGCTCACTCCGCCCACGGCGCTCGCGTTCGAGCACAACGCCATCGAGGCGCCGGACGACTTCATCCCCTCCGAGCGCGTCCAGCTCGTGCACACCCCCGGGCCCGGAGAAGACGAGCCGACCCACGCCGACAGGCCGCCCGGCGCCCCGGCCGTCGTCGAGCACGCACCGCCCGACGTGCAGCGCGACGCCGACGAGGATGAGCCGACCGCGGTGGCGCCGCCTCCGCGCGCGAGCGCCGTGGACCCCGCGGTGACAATGCCGCTGGGCGTGGAGGAGATTGCGTCGAGGACCGCGCAGTATGGCGCAGACCTCGGTGAGCGGGACTCGAGCCCCGTCGTTGCTCCCAAGCCCGCGCACGTCGTCGAGGCCACCGAGGCATTGGACGCGGCGAAGGTCCTCGTGGCCATCGAGCAGGCCACGGCCGTGCGTGCCAGCGGGTCGAGCGAGTCCCTGTTCCCTGGGAGCGGCGAGGACACCGCGACGCCTCCCATGCCCGCGACACCGCCGCCACCTCGGCGCACGCCTCGGGTGACGCAGGTGGGCTTCGGGGTCGACATCTCGCAGACGGTGGCCACGGAGGCCATCGAGGCGCGGCGTCTGGCGCTCGTGCGCGCCATCACCGGCGACGGAGAAGCACCCGCCGTCGTGTCCGAGCCGCCCGCTGTCGATGTCGACGTTCCTCAGGGCCCTCGGGTCTGGCTCGCGGTCGCCGTGTTCGCGGGGGCCTCCCTGCTGGGGCTCGCCGTGGCGTGGCTCACCGTGTGGCGTTGATGCCTTCGTGGCATCACGGCATCGCGTGCATGGGCCGCGTCGTCGCGGGCGAGTCCAGCGGCAGGTAGAGCCTGAAGCACGTGCCGTGTCCTGGCTGCGAGTCGAGGGTGAGGTGGCCCTGATGCGACTCGATGATGCGCTTCACCACCGCGAGGCCCAGGCCCGTGCCCTTGGCCTTGGTGGTGAAGAAGGGCTCGAAGATGCGCGCGCGCACCTCGGCGGTGATGCCGGGGCCCGTGTCGCTGAACTCCACCATCACCTCGGGGGCGCCCGCGGCCCGTCGCACCGCGGCGCGCAGCCGGCCTCCATGCGGCATGGCTTGCATCGCGTTGATGGCGAGGTTGAGGAACGCCTGTCGCATCATCCGCTCGTCCACCGTCACGGGCGGGACGTCCTCCTCCAGGTCCAGCTCCACGCGCACCGCGCCCGGTGACTCCGCGAGCGCACCGCGCACCGCGTCCTCCACGAGGGGCGCCAGGGGCACGGGATGCGGATGGGGCGCGGGGGGGCGCGCGAAGGTGAGCAGGTCCGCGACGATGCGGTTGAGCCGGTCGGCCTCCTCCGCGACGATGTCCACCAGGGGCTCGGCGGGGCTTCCCGGGCCGATGATGCGCCGGATGGAGGCCACCGAGTTGAAGATGGCGCCCAGCGGATTGCGCACCTCGTGGGCCACCACGGCGGACAGCTCACCCAGCGCGGCCAATCGCTCTCGGCGGACGAGCTGCTCCTGGGTGCGCGCCAGCTCCACGTAGCTGTCCTTCAAGTCCTCCACCAACCGAGCGCCCTCCAACGCCAGCGCGAGCTGATTGGCGATGGCGCTCGCCCGCTCGATTTCCGCGGGGGTGAAGCGCCGAGGCCGCCGCGTCTCCGTGGCCACCATCACGCCCACGGGCCGCTCGCGCACCACCAAGGGCAGCACGAGGAAGGCCTGCGCGTTCGAGCTCTCTCTCAGGTTCTGGTCCACCCGGACATCCGTGACGGCGTCCTCCACCATGATGAGCTCGCGCGACAGGAAGCCCAGGCCGGTGGCGGATGCATCGGGAGCATTCGCGGGCAGGCAGCGCCCGAGCAGCTCCGGGTGGTTGCCACTCACCGCCCGAATCTCCAGCCACTCGCGCGAGGAGTTTGGCATGAGCACATACGCATCCGGCGTGTCGATGATGCGGGCGAGGCTCGTGACCCCCGTGGCCAACAGCTTGTCGAGCTCCAGTGTGGTGGCCAGCGCACGCGCCACCTCGTGAAGGAGGGCCATGTCCTCGGCCCGTCCGCGCAGTTCCTGCAACAGCCGATGGGTCTCGATGGCCGCGGCGAAGTGCATGCCCATCGCCTGCAGCGTCTCCAGCTCCAGGGGCGTGAAGTGCCGAGGCTCCCGGAAGAGGACCCCGAGCGTCCCCACGTCGCGCGAGCGCACGCGCAAGGGAACGACGACCAGGGTATGGAAGCCACGCTGTCGCAGGTCCTCGCGCAGGCCCTCCGGACAGTCGCGCGTCTCCATCGCTCGCGGCGTGCCCTCCTGTTGGACCTGCTTGCACAGGCCCGTCACGCTCCACAGCCGCGCGAAGCGCGCCTCGTCTGCTTCCCTCAGGTCGAGTCCCCGCGAGTAGGCCAGCTCCAGCTCGCTCTCCCGCGAGACGAGGAGCGCCACCGCGTCACACGCCACCAGCCCGATGATCTCCTCCGTGCCGGGGCCGAAGAAGGCGCGCGGATGCGGGGCCGAGGCCGCCTCCGAGGCCAACCGGTTGAGCGCCGCCAGCGCCGAGTTCTGCGCGGACAGCTCGGAGATGGTGAGCGCCGCGTCGAGCGCCGCCGACACCTGTGAGCCCAGCAGCCGCACGGGCTTCAGCTCCTCCTCGCGCAGCCCGTCTCCCGCCAAGGCCAGCACGGCTCGAGGCCGTCCCCCCGCGTCGATGCGCACGGCGAGGAGGGGGAGGGACTCCACTCGCGAGAGCACGTCTCGCGCGTCCTTCGCCCGCTCATCGCCGAGGAACTGCGTCACCTCCCGAGGCAGGTCCTTCGAGCAGGCCGCGCCTTCCTTCCACGCGCGGGTCAACAGTGCGGGCCAGCGCCCCACCACGTCGCGCGGTCGCTCGCCCCGCGTCGACCACATCGAGTCGGGCACGAAGGACTGCCCCAGGCGGACGCCGTTGCCCTCGGGTGTCAGCCACGCGAAGGCCAGGCCGAGCGCCTCGAGTCCCTGGAACACGCGCCGCAACACCTCGCCCTCGGTGCGCAGCGAGGGCAGTCCCGCCCCCAGCTCCGCCAGCCTTTGCAGCACGTCCCGCTGGCTGTTCCGCGACGTCACGTCGCGCACCATCGCCACCCAGTCCGGGCCGCAGGGGAAGAGGGTCAGCTCCACCTGTCGCTGCTCGCCGGTGGTCGTGCTCAGCGTGGTCTCGTAGGTGCTGGAGACCGGCTCACCCCGCAGCAGGCTCGACTCCGACAGGAGGGGCGTCGCGGGGGAGCCCACCAGCCTTTCCAAGGCCGCATTCACATACACGACGCGACGTTCGCGGATGACGCAAACGCCCACGGACATCTCGTCGAAGGAGCTGTAGGGGGCTCCGCCCGGGATGGATGGGTTCACGGCGCACCCGACTCTTCCATCGCATGCAAGCGTCGAGAAGCAGGCAGACCCCCGCTTCGATGACCAGCCCACACACGACGATGCCAGGTCGTGGGTTCCCCTGAGGAGGGCAGGGCTTCGGGCCCCGCCCTCGGGACTCAGGGCGCGGTCTTCCTCAAGCCGAGGCGCCAGGGCCGTTCGCCGCCCCGCGATGGTGGATCCGCTCGTAGAGGCCGATGAGATCCGCCTCGCCCAGGACATGGCCCTCCATGGCCTTCAGCAGGTCCGCGCGGGTGGGGCGCCCCAGGTCGGACAGCACGGTGTCCAGCGCATAGAGGCGGAAGAAGTACCGGTGCCGGCCGATGGGGGGCATGGGGCCGCCGTAGGCCTGCTGGCCGAAGTCATTCAGCCCCACGCGGGTCCCCGGCGGTAACGCATCCGGCCGAGCCCCCTCCGGCACCCCCTGGGCCCCAGGTGGGATGTTGTAGAGGACCTGGTGGCAGAAGATGCGCTGGGGGCGCTTGGGGTCGGGGGCGTCCGGGTCCTCGACGATGAGCGCCAGGCTCTTGGTGCCGGCGGGTGGGTTCTCCCAGTGCAGGGGTGGGGCGATGTCCTCGCCCTCGCCCGTGAAGGCGATGGGGATGAGGTCCCCGTCCTTGAAGCGGGGGGACGTCAGCACGAGCGGCTTGGGCATGGAGTCCTCCGAGAATCGGGATAGGAGCAAGCTGGCGACGCGCCTCGTCCGACACGAATGAGCACGCCCCCGGCCGGTGGAGCGCCGGGCACCTGGGGGACGGAGCGGGCGGGCGCCTGGCGTCGCCACGGGGGCGCGCCAGGCGTCTCGCGCTGGAAGTGATAGCTGCGCTTGAGGGTGCCTCAACCCCCACTGGCGCCACCCCCTCCCGTGACACTGTAGCGGTTGCACCTTCCGCTCATTCGGTGTTAAGCGGCGCCCGCGCGTGCAGGGGTTGGATCGGGTGGCATGGAAATCCGAGGGTTTCCCAGGGTTTGGGGAGGCGTCCGAATGGCGGCGAAGGAACCCCGGGAGCAATCGGATGGCAGCGAGCTGGGGACGACGGCTCGGCAGATGAGGGCGGCGCAGCCCTACATCAACGCGGTGTGGAAGCTGGTGGGCGGGGCGGTGGTGGGGGTGCTGGGAGGCTACTGGCTGGACCGGAAGCTGGGGTCGGGGCCGTGGTTGTTGGTGGGCTTGAGCTTCCTGGGTATCTGCGTGGGCTTCTACGGATTCCTCCGGGAGATGGCTCGACTGGGACGGCGCAAGTGACGGGACGGGATGTCGAGGCGAAGGACCCGTTCAAGTCCCACGCGGGACTGGCGGCCGGGGTGATGGGGGTCGGCGGCGCGGTGGCGGGGCTGGTCCCGACGGTGGCGGAGACTCGGGCGTCGGCGCTGTGGGGCGTGGGGCTGGCGGCGGTGACGGGCGTGGTGGCGCTGCTGCTCAAGCGGCGGGCGATGAGGCAGGACCTCAAGGCGGCGTTGAAGGTGGTCGGGGTGGTGTTCGGCCTGAGGATGGTGGCGGTGCTGGTGGGGTTGGTGGGGCTGGTGTCGCGAGGAATGCCGCCGGTGCCGTTCGTCGCCGGCTTCTTCGGCGTCTACTTCGCGCTGCAATGGATTGAAGTGAGCTACGTGATGGCCGCGTCCAAGGGCGCGGCGGGCGGAGACGAGTGATGCGCAAGGCAATGGTGCTGTTCGCCAGTCTGTTCGTGGCCACCGCGTGGGCCTCCGAGTCGGGAGGTCACGGCGAGGGGCACGAGCCGAGTGTGCCGGATTACATCCTCCACCACGTCTCGGACACGAACGACTTCGAGCTCGAAGTCCCCCTGAGCCAGCCCATCCACCTGGGCGCGATTCCGCCCATCCGCATCGGCAGCTGCGAGCCGGTGATGACGGAGCACGGGATGGAGGCCCCGTCGGGCTGGTCCGGCCTGCTCCAGGGCTGCCTGGACCTCTCCATCACCAAGCACACGGTGATGATGTGGCTGGCGGCGGTGCTGCTCATGGGCACCCTGCTCATCTGGAGCAACCGCGACAAGACGAAGCTGGTGCCCCGCGGCACGGGCGCCAACCTCATCGAGATGCTGGTCCTCTTCGTCCGGGACGAGATGGCCATCAAGAACATCGGCAAGGAGGACGGCCCCCGCTACGTGCCGTACCTGCTCACCGCGTTCTTCTTCATCCTCGCCATGAACCTGCTGGGCCTGGTGCCCTGGATGGCCACCGCGACGGGCAACCTGGCGGTGACGGCGGGCCTCGCCATCTGCACGTTCATCGTCACGCAGGCGGCGGGCATCCGCTCCGCGGGCCTGGGCGGCTACCTGAAGCACCTGACGGGCGGGGTCCACTGGACGCTGTGGATCATCATGATTCCGGTGGAGATCCTGGGCCTGTTCACCAAGCCCTTCGCTCTCACGATGCGTCTGTTCGCCAACATGCTGGCGGGCCACATCGTCCTCTTCTTCCTCATCGGCCTCATCTTCATCCTCGGCCACCCCGCGGTCGCGGTCATCAGCGTGCCCTTCGCGTTCGCCATCTACCTGCTGGAGCTGTTCGTGGCCTTCGTGCAGGCGTACGTGTTCACGCTCCTGTCGGCGCTGTTCATCGGCATGGCGGTGGCCACCGGTCACCACCACGATGACCACGGCCACGCCGAGGGCGGCCACAGCCACGACCACGGCAAGGCGCACGCCTAGGCCCACGACGAATTGACGGGGCGCGGTCCGTACCGGCGCCCCGGTTGAGTACCTGGCGATTCGAAAGGTCGCCAGAGGTAGTCCTGAAGGGCATCACGACCCCCCCACAAGCGGGTCCTTCGCTACGAAAAGAGAAGCACCGCCATGACCAACCTCGCTCTTGCCTTCCTCGCCGCCGGCCTCGGTGCCGGTCTCTCCATCATCGGCGCCGCCCTCGGCATCGGTAAGCTCGCCGCCGCCGCCATGGACGCGACGGGCCGTCAGCCTGCCGCCGGTGGCGACATCCGCACCACGATGATCATCGCCGCGGCCCTCATCGAAGGCGCCACGCTGTTCGCGCTGGTCGTCTGCGTGCTTCTGGCCGTCAAGGCGTAACGCCTTTCCGTAGGAAGCCTGGAGCGCGCCGGTCCTTGCCTCGTGCAGGTGTCGGCGCCTCCTGGTGGTAGAACCCGAGACTTTCCGCCGTCTGACTCCCTCACGCCGGACACGCCGCCATGTTCCTGCCCTCCGTCCTCGCCGCCAGCAACCTCGTGAGCGTCCAGCCGGGCCTCATCTTCTGGACCCTCGTCACCTTCGTCATCGTCTTCTTCGTCCTGAAGTCGAAGGCGTGGGGCCCCATCCTCCAGCTCGTCGAGGAGCGTGAGAAGCAGATTTCGGCCGCCGTGGAGAGCGCCAAGCGTGAGCGCGCCGAGGCCGAGAAGCTGCTGGCCGACCAGAAGACGGCCATCGCGGAGGCCCGCCGTCAGGCCGCCGACGAGACGCGCCGCAACCAGCAGGAGATGGAGAAGTTCCGCGAGGAGCTGATGGCCAAGAGCCGCAAGGAGGCCGAGGAGCTCAAGCTCAGCGCGCGTCGTGAAATCGACGAGCAGAAGGCCAAGGCCATCGCCGAGGTTCGCGCCATGGCCGTCGACCTGGCTATGGAGGCGGCGGGCAAGCTCATCAACGAGCGCATGGACGACAGCAAGCACCGCGCGCTGGCCGAGCAGTTCGTGCAGAGCCTTCCGCTGAGCGGCGCCAACACCGGCGCGCGTCGGTCGGCCTAGCTTTTTGGGGAAGCGCGCCCCACGGCGCGTTTGTTCCAGGGAATCACCATGGGTCTATCCATCGGAATCGTCGGGCTGCCCAACGTGGGCAAGTCCACCCTGTTCAACGCGCTGTCGGCCGCGGGCGCGCAGGCGGCCAACTACCCCTTCTGCACCATCGAGCCCAACGTGGGCGTGGTGCCCGTGCCGGATGAGCGGCTGGACAAGCTGTCCGCGCTCATCAAGCCGCTGAAGAAGGTCCCCACGTCGCTGGAGTTCGTGGACATCGCGGGCCTGGTGCGCGGCGCCTCCAAGGGCGAGGGCCTGGGCAACCAGTTCCTGGGCAACATCCGCCAGGTGGACGCGGTGCTGCACGTGCTGCGCTGCTTCGAGGACGACAACGTCACCCACGTCGAGGGCGGGGTGAATCCGGTGAGGGACCGGGACGTGGTCGACACGGAGCTGTGCCTCAAGGACCTGGAGACGGTGGAGAAGCGCCGCGAGCGCTCCTTGAAGAACACGAAGATGGGCGGCAAGGCCGGTGACGAGGCCAAGGCCGAGGTCGCGCTGCTGGACCGCGTGAAGGCGGGCCTGGACTCGGGCCTGACGGTGCGCGCGCAGAAGCTGACCGAGGAGGAGAAGGCCGTCATCCACGACCTCTTCCTGCTGACGGACAAGCCCGTGCTGTACGTGGCCAACATCGGCGAGGGCGAGATTGGCAAGGAAGACGCCAACAAGCACGTCGCGGCGGTGCGGGAGATGGCCGCGAAGGAGGGCTTCGAGGTGGTGGTGCTCGCCGCGGCGCTGGAGTCTGAAATCCAGCAGCTTCCCGAGAGCGAGCGCCCGGGCTTCCTGGAGAGCGCGGGGCTGAAGGAGCCGGGTCTGCACAAGGTGGTGCGGGCGGGCTACAAGCTCTTGGGCCTGTGGACGTACTTCACCGTGGGCGAGCAGGAGTGCCGCGCGTGGACCATCCACCAGGGCTACAAGGCGCCGCAGGCGGCGGGCGTCATCCACTCGGACTTCGAGCGCGGCTTCATCAAGGCCGAGGTGATGCGCTGGGAGGACCTGGTGAAGCTGGGCAGTGAGTCCGCGGTGAAGGAGAAGGGGCTCCTGCGGATGGAAGGCAAGGAGTACGTGGTGCAGGACGGCGACTGCATGCACTTCCGCTTCAACGTGTGACGGTGGCGGCCCTGGAGGGCCGCGAGTCGGGTGTACCGCGCGGGCGCGTTCTGGAGGGCCAATGGGCCTTCCGGGAGCGCCCGCGAGGCGTTTGGGGGTTCAGAGGCTGATGCGGGGGCCGCGCAAGGCGGCGAAGACCCAGAGGCCGATGCCGGCGAGCGTGAGGAAGGTGGTGAAGATGGCGGCGCGGCGGGCGCGCTCGACGTTCTCCGTCTGCCGGGAGGCGTAGAGCCACATGCCTCCGACGCGCAGGCCGGCGAAGACGGCGAGCAGGACGCCGCCGATGAGGGGCCAGCCGCTGGTGCGGGTGATGAGGACGACCCAGGCGGCGACGAAGGCGAGGTTGCCCGCGAAGGCGGCGATGGCGAGACGGGGATAGGTGCGTCGAGGGTCCACGGCGCGCAGTGTCCACGCCGAGGGGGCCTCCGCCAACCAGAGAGTGTCTGGGTTGGCGGGAAGGTGACAGCGACGTCCTGGGCGGGCACCGGGGACTCAGGTGCCCGGGAGGGGCTCAGTCCTTCCGGGTGACGCCGGAGAACTCGCGGGCGAGGCGCTCCAGGGCGGCCTGGCTCTCGCGGGCGTAGCGGGCGGTGATGCCCTTCTGGACGCTCTTGGAGCTGCTGGAGAAGTGCACCAGCTCTCCGGCTTTGTTCTTCCGGCCGCGCTCCGCGTAGATGCCGCTGATGAGGTCCGCGTCGCTCACGGTGGAGGGATGGCGGCCCTTGAGCGCGGCGCTGATGATGGAGTCGACCGCCTTCTTGCCGTGCTGCACGGAGGCGGACCAGGCCACATCGCGCAGGGCCTGCGAGCGCGTGTTCAGGTCCAGGCCGACGTTGTTGCGGACCTCGGAGGCGCTGACGTTGTAGTGAGTGCGCTGGATGTAGTCGTGCTGGGCCTTGTCGAAGCCCTTGGGGTCCAGGGCGGCCAGGTCCTTCCAGGCCTTGGAGAACTCCTCGGTGCCGGGCGTCAGGCCGTCGAGGCTCGCGTGGTAGCTCGGGTGGGTGGTCTTGAGCGAGTTGACGAAGGCCTTCGCCGAGCCGTTGTTGGAGGCGAATTGATAGGAGCCGTAGGAGACGCCGCCGTGGTCACCCTTGCCGGTGGAGACGGTGCCAGGGCCCTTCGCCTCTTCCTTGCGGCTCAGGCCGCCGAGGGTCTCGTAGTCGCGCTGGAAGGCGCGGGGCGTGCCGAGGGCGTTCGTGTTCTGCGTGAAGGACTGGGCGGGGCCGATGGACTTGCCGCCGATGGTGCGCGTGGTGACGCGAGGGGCGGACAGCGAGGCCGCGGGCGTCTTGGAGAAGTCCGCGCTGTCCATGAAGGAGCTGCTCATCATGCGCGAGTTGACCGTGGGAGTCGTCTGCCGGGTCTTCGCGGTGTAGCCGCCCTTGACGTCCTGGACGCCGACAGTCTTCGACTTCACGGAGGTATAGGTGTCGCGGGGACCGACGCGCGTGGAGAAGCTCTGGGTCACCCCCATGGGGGTGTTGCTCAGGGTGCGCGAGGACGTCGTCGGCTTGCCGAGGGAGTGCCCGGCGGCGAAGGACGAGGACGCCATGGACGTGGGGCTCAGGGCCCGCGCGGAGAAGGTGTCCTTGTTGGGGCGAGGCGTCGGGGTGGGGACGTTGCTCGGGAGGCTCACCGACTTGGTGGTCGCGGCCTTGGTGTTGGTCGCCTTGGACGTCGCGGCCTTGGTGTTGGAGGCCTTGGTGTTGGAGGCCTTGGTGCTGGTGGACGACTTGCTGCTCGAGGACTTGCTGCTCGTGCTCCGGCTGCTGGAGGAGCGACTGGAGCTACTCGAGGAACGGCTCGAACCGCTGGTGGACCCGACACCCATGTGCAGCTCTCAGATGACGGACAAGGACGCTCGAGGTCCCTCGTGACACAGGCCCGATGCCGCAGTCCGTCATGGCGTACAGCTCGGGTCATGAGGGTTATCGGCCCAGGTGGGACAATAGTTTCCGGGTAGCCGGCTATTTCATTTCCAGGAGTTCGATACGTACACCGTGTTTCTCCGCGAGCTGCCCGAGCTTCGGGGCGATATCCGTGTGCCGCCACGAGGATGCGGTCGTGATGCGCAGGACCGCCAACCCGAAAGTGCTCGGGGTGGCGGGAAGGCAACCGCCGTGAAGCTATGGCCTGTTGTCTCTCTGCGCCTCATCAATTGGGGACACGCGCTCCTGCCGAATCAGGCGTTTCGTGGCGGCCCCCGATGATGATTTTGAATCTGGGCAGGCAGACTCGTCCCAGGCGCAGCCAGACTGGGGGAAGGTATCCCCGCAGTCAATGCTGAGTGAGTCAAAGAAAGCCTTTGACTCAGGGAATGGGTCTGTTTCGCGCGAGACCTTTTGCAGCATGACGACGCCGCTTCCGATGGCAATGAACCTGTTTTCAATTCGGATGTCATCTGTGATGAACGAGACCCGCTGCCCTATCCATCTCCCGGGCAGCGGTGTGACCTCGGCGCCTGGTTCGGAGTGCGAAAGAAATATGCTGGCAAACAGTGTGGCGAGCTTGTCTTCGGGCATGCACTCCGAAAGGACTCCAGGGAGCCAATATAAACTCAGAGACCTTTCATCTGGTCCATACCAGGCACATGCCACAAGGGGGGCTGGTTTGGAATGTTGTGGTTCCAGATATCCGCAGGGTTGCCTCGTTGCTTGTTTGCCGGTGTTCTCGTCTTTGAGTAATGACTCAGGTGCCAGTATGTTGATGCCTGGCGCGGTCTCGATCCGTTTTAGTTCCCCTGGTTCAGGCCACGAGATGGGATGTCGCAAGCGCTGGGTGCATGCGCATGTTGATATGGAGAATCCGAGAATCGCAATCAAGGCGAGCGGTCTTCTGGACATTTCAAGCCCTATGTTACGGAACAATGATGTCCCAGTTTATCTGGCTTTCGGTTTGGAGGGGCTCCTGACTGTTTTTGCCGCCCTGCATGCGGAATACGTCGCCGTGGCCATTCATTTTCAAGCCGACAAGAGGACGACGTTCCTTCCCTTCCTGAATAGGTTCTCAGCGAATCACTGAAGCTCCTTCGGCTTCAGCTCTGGGGGCTCGCTGTACAGCGGGTTCATGATTTCGAGCAGCATGGTGGAGAGGAGCTTCGAAACGGCATCGCGGTAGCGAAGGAACTCATCCTCCGTCTCATTCTCCTTCATGACTCGGACCGAGGTACCGAGTTGGTCGCCGATGGAAACCATCAGGTCGGAAACTTGGCGAGCTGTGTCTCGTGTCATCAGAATTTTCCTTGCGTGCAGTCGTTTGCTCTAGACAGGCATTTACGCTGTTCCAGATCGACTCATGGGCTTGTTGACGGCGGTGTCTGCGTGAATTGGCAGGACTTGAGGGTTGAGTGCTGGCCGGATTCCATGCGCACGATGGAAACAACTCTGTCGCCGTCACGTGCGATGCAGACGGCTGTGTCCCCATAGACGCTGCAGGTGTTCGAGCAAATCTCGACGGTAAAGAATGATTGATCCGAGCGGCAAGGCCCCTTGGGGAGCTCACCTGTAGCGCAGGGTGGCCCGCATCGCGCGACGACGGATGGGAGCGAGTCACCGATGGCAACGCGACAATTCTTCCCGGTCGCGGTGGGGATGCTCTCGGCCCGAGTGCAGGCAGCGGCGAGTGCTACAGTGAATACGAGGATGACTCGATGGCTGAAGATCTTCATGGGCAGGAAAGGGGCCTACATGAACTTTTTCGAGAGGGGCAGGGTGACTCGCCGAATTTGTCCAGTCTTCATGTCCACGAGCAAGACTCCCACGGAGTCCGTTCCGATGATGGCGAGATCTCCAGCCACCTTCAGGGTGGTGAACAGCACTCGCAGGTGGGAAAGGTGGATGTTGGAACTGCCCTGGAACCCGAACCGCCCCGTGGAGTCGTCGAGCCCGGGTACCATCGGACGCCACTGTCCCTTCCTCTGATGAAACAGTCCTGAGGTGCCCGATAGCACCACCCACTCGTTCGATGCACCGAGGTCCATTCCGGTCACATGTGGAACGCCGAGGTCAGCTCCAGCTGACTGGCTGAAGTTCGCATCCAAGGTGGCGAGCGTTCGGCATTGGCCCGCCGGGGTCAGAGAACTCAGGCGAGCTGTGCCGAAGGCGGTCTCCATGAGCAGCGCCCTCTTGCCCGACAGGCGCCACTCGGTGAGATACAGAAGGCTCCCGTCCGAAGGCGGCGCGCAAACCCGTTTCATCTTCTTCGTGCGTGTGTCCAGCGCGAAGAGCCCCGCGGCCCACTCGCCCTCATTCAGGGCGACGAAGAGCGAGTCAGCCACGAAGTGCGGACTCACGTAGGCCCGATCTCGGTCGC
Organism: Myxococcus stipitatus; assembly: GCF_038561935.1. The sequence continues at coordinate 550,103 of NZ_CP102770.1, forward strand.
TGGGAACCGCGTGCGCGAGGAGCACGTCGCTCCATTGCTTTCCATTCCACCAGAAGACCTTCTTTTTCGAGGCGAGTGCGACCGCGGTCTTCCCCGCCGCGAGCGTGAGCCGTTCGGCGTGAGAGGCCAGCTCGCTGGGGAGTGGTAGGTCCGAGACGTCTCCTCCGAAGATGTCGATGAGGAGGCGCGTCGTGCCGTTCGTGCGACCTAGCGCAATGACCTTCCCTTGTCCTGATTCCGCAAGGGCCCAGACCTCCGTGAGGCCGTGAACCTTGAGGGGGCTGACGGAAGCCGCCGTCAGGTCGAGTTCGTACACGGAGACGGGCGTCCGAACGAAGTACCTCCCCGCCAGGTGCATGACCTCGTAGGCCGACTCCTGGAGGACGGCGTGTACTTCCTCGATCTCGCGGTCATTCTCAGTGCGTTGCTGGCTGTCCGTGGAGGGACCACCGAAGGCCATTGTCGTGAACAGGAGGCTGAGGAGAAGCTGCATGAAGACCCTCGGAAGGCTGGGGGCTGTGACGGCAGGAACTCGGGTGATCAACGACGAGGCTTGGTCTTCCTGCTGGGATTCTTCTGCTTGCGCAGTTCGAGGAGGTTCTCGCGGCGCACTCGCACGTATTCTCGGTCTCTAGCTCGAACTGGCTTTGGGTCTTCGCCATGCGAGCGGAGCATTCGGTCAAACTCGCGTTCAATCAATGCGATGAAGTGAGCTTCCTTTTTCTGGCCCAAGGCTGTTTGGAATGTGTTGGGGGATGTTTGACCCCAACGTGCCATCGAAGGTGATTTTGTCTGCGATAGGTTCAAGGAAGACACGCAGCCGTTGGAAGGCCATCATGACTGCCTGGAGGGAGTCGGTCCCACTGCCGTAGCTCTCTATTTCTGTGCGGCCAATGCCATGGATGGTGAACGGGCATTTGTAGGAAGTGCCGGAGCGGAAGGGGATGAAGAAGCGAGCCGTTATCCAGCCAGGCTGGTCGGCCCACTTATATCGCCTGGATGCAAAGAGAGGTCGCATTGGGTTCTCGACTATAGTTGCCTGGTTTTGCCGCAAGCGACTCTTCACTTTCGAGAAGGGGCAGGAGGCTCGACATAGCGGGCCCTGGGGCGGAGCAGGTGTCCTTGCTCTCTTTGCTCCAGGATGTGCGCTACCCAGCCCGCCGCGCGCCCTACCGCGAACAGTGTCCCCGCCGCTCCTGGCGGCAACCCCAGTGCATCCGCCAGCATCACCAACCCCAGGTCCACCGAGGGCTCCGGATGCCCTGCCTCTCGCATCGCATCCTGGACCGCCTTCGCCACTCTGACCCTCGGTACCTCGGGCCTGACCTCCCTTGCTGCGTCCATCAAGGGCGGGGTCCTCGGGTCTCCGTTTGGATACAGCCGGTGCCCGAAGCCTGGCACTGCATCGCCTCGGCGCAATCGCTCTCGCACCACCGCCGTCGCTCGCTCCGGCTTCCCCACCTCCGTCAACAACGCCTCCACCCTGTCACAGGCCCCTCCGTGCCGAGGCCCCGAGGACGCCGCCAAGGCCGCGCTCACGCACGCATACAGGTCCGCCCCCGAGGACGCCGTCACCCTTGCCGTGAAGGTCGACACGTTCAGCTCATGGTCCGCGCACAACACCAACGCGCGATTCAACAGCTCCGGCGCATGCTTCACCTTGGAATCCCAGGCACTCACCAAGGACTCCGCCATCGTCTCCGCCCGCAACGCCCGCGCAACCCGCCCCGGCGCGTGCGCCACTCCCACCCACGCCGCCAACTGGCGCAACAGCCGCCTCGCTCGCGCCTTCTCCTGCTCGGGTGGCGCCGCGAAGCGCACTGCATCCTTCGCCGCCAACAGCGGCACCAGCGCGCTCAACGCTGTCACCGGCGGTGTCTCTCGCGGCAACAGCCTCGCCAGCTCCGAGGGCGGAATCACTGCCTCCCCCGCCTCCCATCGCGGCTCCTCCTCCGGCAACGCCCCAGACCACAACAGCTCCGCCACCGCCTCGAAGCTCCTCCCTTCCAACACCAGTCCCACCGCTGAGTGCCCTCGGTACGCCAGTCCCTCCGCTCCCACCTGAGACACCGATGAGTCGATGACCGGCTCTCCCCACCGCAGCGCCCCCGAAGCCACCGCCGCATGTCCCGCCCTCGCGTCATGCCGCGTCTTCAGCCGCTCCAGGTCCGAGCGCACATACCGGTTCTCCTTCGTCCCCGGCTCCGGCACACACCGCACGAGACCTCGGCTCACGTAGGTGTAAAGCGTCGCCCGCTTCACCCCCAACAAGGCCGCCGCCTCCACCGCCGTCACCAGCTCCTCCTCGGGTCGATGGACGAATCGAGATTGAGAGCGTCCTCCCTTGCGTCTACTCATGTCTCAACAGCCTCCAGACAGCCATTGTCGACTCGACTCGATTCCCACGTCGATGTGTGCCTTCCCGCACGCATGGAGGCTTTGGACACTCACTCGAGAGGAGCATCCCCATGACCGTGGACTTCGGACGTACCTCGACCGACTACACCCGGCACCGCGCCGGCTTCCCCGTCTCCTTCTTCGACCGGCTCGTCCGCGAGAACGTCCTCCGCCCAGGACTCCGCACCGTCGACGTCGGCACGGGCACCGGCGTCGTCGCCCGCGGTCTTGCCCGCAAGGGCTGCTCCGTCATCGGCCTCGATGTCTCCGCGTCCATGCTGGAGGGCGCACGGCAGCTCGCCGCCGAGGCCCGTCTGTCCATCGACTTCCGTGAAGCCCCCGCCGAGTCCACTGGACTCTCCTCGGCGTCCTTCGACCTCGTCACCGCGGGCCAGTGCTGGCATTGGTTCGACCGCCCCGCCGCCGCTCGGGAGGCCGCTCGACTGCTCGTCCCCGGAGGCCGGCTCATTATCGCCCACCTCGACTGGCTCCCCATGCCCGGCAACGTCGTCGAAGCCACCGACGCGCTCATGAACGCCAGCAATCCCAATCCTCCCGACCACGCCCGCTTCGGCTGCGGCGTCGGCCTCTATCCCCAGTGGCTCAGTGATGTCACCGACGCGGGCTTCACGCCCCTGGAGACCTTCTCCTACGACGTGCTGATTCCCTACACCCACGAAGCCTGGCGAGGCCGATGCCGCGCCAGCGCCTTCGTCGGCGCCACCCTCCCTCCCGCAGAAGTCGAGCGCTTCGACCAGACCCTCGCCCGCATCCTCGCCGAGCGTTTCCCGCAGCCCTTCCTCGACATCCCCCACCGCGTCTTCGCCCTCCTCGCCACGCGCCCGTGATTCCATGTCCACACACCCACACCTCGTCCATGAGCCCTCGCTGCCCTGGACCGAAGTCACACAGGGCCCTCGCGTCGCGTATCGCCGCAAGCAATTGGGCGCCGCGGCGAAGGGCCAGCAGCTCGGGTGCAGCTTGATGGAGCTCGCACCCGGCACGCACGCCTTCCCGCTGCACTACCACCTGGCCAATGAAGAGGCGTACTACGTCCTCTCCGGCTCGGGCCTGCTGCGCCTCGGCGATGCGTCGCTGCCCGTGCGGGCGGGGGACTATGTTGCCCTCCCCGTGGGCGCCGCGTGTGCGCACCAGCTCGTCAACGACGGCACCGAGACGCTGCGCTACCTCGCGTTCTCCACCATGGTGGAGCCCGACGTCATGGTGTACCCGGACTCGAAGAAGGTGTGTGTCACCGCGGGCTCCGCGCCCGGGGGCGACAAGGCCGCTCGAACCCTGTACACCGTCCTCCCCCTCGCCGCCGAGGTGGACTACTGGAGCGGCGAGGAGCGATAGGCTCTCGCCCCATGCCCCCCCTGCTCGACGTCCTCACCCGGGAGCACCTCCTCAAGGACCGCGCCGCCGCCTCGGAGCTGCTCCCCCGGGGCGAGCCTCCCCACGTCTCCCTGCTGCGCCTGTGCGACGCGGGCCTGCTCCAGGGCGGGCTCTCCGTCTCCCTCGGCGTCCGCCCCGATGAGCTCATGGGCCCGCTCACCCTCGCCATGGGCGGCGCCGCTCGGAACCTCAAGGTCGTGGATGTCCGCGAGCGCCCCGTCCTCGAGCTGCACGTCCAGGCCGGGGACGTCACCGAGCGCTGGGAGGTCGAGAACCTCTCCGCCCTCGTCCACAACCTCAATGACCTCTACCGAGACGCGAAGGACGTGCGCGCCGTGGCCGAGCTCGGTGAATGGGAAGACGCGCTCCAGCTCTGGTGCATCGACAAACGCCTCCTGCCGAGACTCCTGAGACAGCCATTCTTCGCGCCGTGGAACGGACGTGCCCTGCAGGGCTCGGCCAGTTGACGGAGGGTGCTAGCCCTTTCGTACTCTCGCGGGAATCCGGGTTTCTGAGGCAGCATGTCCTGAATGCGTCTGCCCCCCCTGGTTCTCGTCCTCTTGTTGCTGTCCTCCGCCGCCCAGGCCGAGCTGGATTCGTTTGGCGTGGGAACCGGACGAGACGGCCCGCTCTCCGTCAATAGCCGCCGCACCATCAACACCGCGATGCGGATGCCATTGGGCGCGCAGCGGGGGACGCGGACGCTCTCGGTGGAGGCTGTCACCGCGCCCGCCGTGGGCAGTCTGCTGCTCATCCACCAGACGCAGGGCATCGTCTCCAGCACGCCCTCGGGGGGCTCGAGCCCGAGGAGTCCTGGGGGCGTGGGGAGCTGGGAGATGGCGCGCGTCAGCTCCGTCACCGCGGGCAGCCCGATGGTGATCCAGCTCTCCGCGCCGTTGGTCAACACCTACGACGCTCCCGGCTCGCAAGCCGTCACGGTGCCCGAATACACCACCGTCACCGTGGGCTCGTCCGGCTCGCTCGTGGCGCCTCCTTGGAACGGGAGCAGCGGTGGCATCGTCGTGTTCCTCGCCAATGACATCGTGACGAACAACGGCTCCATCAACGCCGACGGCGCGGGCCTTCGCGGAGGTGCCTTCACCCAGAACACGACGCGCACCAACTGCACCGGGGATGACCTCCCCACGGCGCAGGGGGGCGCGTTCAAGGGCGAAGGGCTCGTGGTGGATCGCTATGGCTCCGCTTCCGGGCGCGCCAACCTCGTCAACGCGGGCGGTGGCGGCATCTGCAAGGACGCGGGTGGCGGCGGCGGTGGACATCGCGGCGCGGGCGGCCTGGGGGGAAGGACGGCGCCCACGGATGGCATGCGAGACATGGGCGGTCAGGGGGGCGCGGAGATGGCCTACACGGTTGTCTATTCCGTCCTCATGGGAGGAGGCGGTGGCGCGGGAGAGGGTGACTCCGGCGATGGCTCGAGCGGGGGGGCGGGTGGTGGCGTGGTGATGGTGCGTGGGCGCGTTGTCTCCGGGAGCGGGACCTTCTCCGCGAATGGCGCGGCGGCGGCGGCCTCGGGCGGCGAGGATGGCGCGGGCGGAGGGGGCGCGGGGGGCGCGGTCATCGTGCGCGCCACGGGCGCGTTGGACTGCAGCCAGGCTCTCGTCCAGGGCGGCGCGGGTGGCAATGCGCCGAGCGCTTCCTTCCAGACGGGCCCCGGCGGCGGTGGCGCGGGCGGTGCCCTGCTGCTCCATGGCGAGTCCGTGACGTGCCCTGGCTCACACGCGGGGGGCGCTCCCGGAGCGGCGGGCTCGTCGGGTGGCAGCTATGGCGCCGCCGCGGGCGCCATCGGCGAGATGAAGCAGTTCATCTTCTCCTACAAGACGCCGACCACGCCGGTCATCACCGAGCCCATCGTCAACTCCAACGTGACGACCCGCCCTACCATCCGCGGCGTGGCGGACCCGGGCATGCGCGTCATCATCAGCGTCGATGGTGTCCGGGTCGCGGAGGTCGGCGCGGGGACGGGGGGAGAGTTCGTCACGGTGCTCGACTCTCCGGCTACCGAGCTGGAGGTCGGTACCCACGTGGTGACGGCGATCTCCGAGAGCATGGGGGCCTACAGCCTCCCGTCCACACAGGTGAGCTTCAACGCCCAGTCGCAGGCCGCGGATGCGGGCCTCGAGATTCCCATCATCGTGGTCCCCGCCGAGGGTGAGGTGACGGGGCCGACGCCCTACATCGCGGGAGTCGCGGGCAACGCGCGGACGGTCGGCCTGTACATCGACAACCGCGAAGAGGTCATCGTCCCTGCGGACTCGCAGGGCCGCTTCCGCTACGACATCCCGGCGGCCTCGCCGCTCGCGGTGGGGCCTCACAAGGTCAACGCCCACGGCCATGACGTGGATGACAACTCCAGCGGGAGCTCTCCGGACACGCGCTTCGAGGTCGTCCTCCCAGACCCGGACGCAGGCTCTCCGACGCCGGATGCGGGGGGCCCGGATGCGGGGACGCCCGGGCCGGACGCGGGCTCGCCGGACGCGGGCTCGGGGGTGACGCGCGATGTGCCCGTGCTCGTGGTCCCCGCCGAGGGCGAGCTGGTGGACCCGACGCCGCTGTTCGCGGGCGTGGCTCAGCCAGGGGCGACAGTCTCGCTGGATGTCGATGGGACTCGTGTGGCCACCGTCGTCGCGGATGCGACGGGGGCGTTCCGTCACACGCTGGCGGCCGAGAGCGCGCTGACGTCCGGCGCGCATGCCGTGTCCGCGTCGATGCTCAACAGCGAGTCCGGAACGCCCGGCCCCAGGTCTCCGGACACGGGCTTCCAGGTCCGCGGCCCCACCGCGCTGGACGTGGGCTGTGGTGGCTGTGGCGCATCTCCCACGGGGGCGGCGACCGCATGGGTCCTGCTCATCGGCGTCGCGGCCTTGTTGCGCCAGCGCCGCCGTCAGGAGTCTGGCGTCCGGGTCACGCCCACCCGACCGAAGCGTGGGCCTCCAGCCCGATGACGGAAACGGGCCTCGTGCGCTTCACGCCGCGAGGCCCTGTCGTCATCGAGCCTTGAGCCCAGGCCTGTTCTCCCGTGCCTGGTGCCCTCGACTCGCGAGTCCATGCTTGTTTCACGCCGCGAGCCCCTGTCGTCATCGAGCCTTGAGCCCAGGCCTGTTCTCCCGTGCCTGGCGCCCTCGTCTCGTGAGCCCGTGCGTGTTTCACACCGTGGGACTCAGTCGTCGCCGAGCAGCGAACCCAGGCCCGTGCCCTTGAGCACGCTGCCCTCGTCCCTCGAGCCTCCCGGGCCCGCGGCGGAGAGGATGCGGCCCGCGAGCCGGCTGAAGGGCAGCGACTGGAGCCACACCTTGCCGGGGCCTCGCAGCGTGGCGAAGAACAGGCCCTCGCCGCCGAAGAAGGCTGTCTTGATGCCGCTCACCATCTGGATGTCGTAGTCCACCGAGGGCTGGAACGCGACGATGCAGCCGGTGTCCACGCGCAGCAGCTCGCCCGGCGCCAGCGTGCGCTCGAGCAGCGTGCCTCCCGCGTGGATGAAGGCTAGGCCATCACCCTGGAGCCGCTGCATGATGAAGCCCTCGCCGCCGAACAGGCCCGTGCCCAGCTTCTTCTGGAAGGCGATGCCCAGCGAGACACCCTTGGCCGCCGCGAGGAAGCTGTCCTTCTGCGCGATCAGCTCGCCGCCGAGCTCCCGGAGATTCACCGCGATGATCTTCCCGGGATAGGGCGCCGCGAAGGCCACCTTGCGCTTGCCGCTGCCCCGGTTGAGGAAGACGGTGGTGAAGAGCGATTCACCCGTCAGCAGCCGCTTGCCCGCGCCCAGCAGCGAGCCCAGAAAGCCGCTCTTCTTCTCCGAGCCGTCACCGAAGATGGTCTCCATCTCGATGCCGTCGTCCATGTACATCAGCGTGCCGGCCTCGGCGACCGCGGCCTCCTGCGGGTCCAGCTCCACCTCCACGAACTGGAGGTCATCACCGTGGATCTTGAAGTCGACCTCGTGCATCTGCGCCATGGCATCTCGCTCCATCGACAAGGGACGGCGCACGATACCCGCCCCCAGTCCTGGCTCAACCCGCGAGGCGACGGGTGGCTATTGCGCCAGCAGGAGGGAGAGCGCCGTGGCGAGCTGGGTCTCTTCATCCGCAATCGAAGAAGGGATGAAGAGCGAGACCTTGTCGTCCTTCCGGTCTCCGCACGTGCGCCAGCCCTCGTAGCGGTCATGGCGCGTGATGAGCAGTTGGTAGCTGCATGCGCCCACGGTGCCGGTGACCTGCTGGGGGCTGACCTGGAAGTTGGAGACCTGTCCGCCGAACGTCCCCACGGCGACGATGGTGTCCTCATGGTCGGTCACCTTGAGGTTCACCGGCTTCTGTCCATAGGTGCCCTGGAGCACGTCGTCCTTCTCCGTGAGGTCGACGGGGCGGCCGAAGGCGTTGCCTCGCACGGTGTCGTGCTTGAAGGCCAGCTGGACGTCGGAGCTGGAGAGGTTGTCGTCGGTGACACGCATGGAGAGCGAGCGGTCCCGCGTCTTCAAGGTGAGGTCCTGGTTCGAGGAGGGAGGCGCGGCGAGAGCGGAGCCGCCAACGAGCAGGCCAAGGGCAGTGAGGAGCGAGGTCTTCATGTCCTCAACGTAGGCAGCCTCCCGCCCCGGTGAGTTCAGTCAGGAGGCAGGGCGGGCGTGCTGCCTCCCGCCGGGATGGCCACGGAATCACCCGCCTCCGGGTGGAGCACCAGCTCGTGGAGCGTCCAGGCCTCCTGCGTGTAGGCGACGTGGGCCTCCAGGATGCCGCGCCCGCGAGGTCCCTGCACGGAGAGGTCGAAGTCCACGCGTCCCCCGTGGGAGGTGGCGCCGTCGTGGGCGCGTAGGGTGAGGAAGCTGCTGGTCAGCGGTGTGCCCAGCTGCTCGGTGACCCGAGGCATGGCTTCGGCGGTGCGCAGGACGAGGCGGTGGACGTCGTTGCGGCGCAGCTCACGCTCGATGTCCTGGAAGAGCGAGCGTGTCACCCAGAGCACCCCGCCGGTGAAGCAGCCGAGTCCTCCGAGCACGAGCGCCGCCGCCACGGCCCAGCTCTGCCAGGGACTGTCGAGGGGGCTCGGGCGCATGCGGGTCTCCAGGACCCCTCACTAACGAGCAGGGACGCGGGTTGCCGGGCAGGCGACGGGGGCGGCCATTATGCTCCGCCTCCCCTCGGTGTGTGTCCACCCGTTCGGAGGTCCTGTCCTTGGCGCGGTCGTCGGAAGGTATTGAACAAGAGCAACGGCGGATGCGCACGGGCCCGCCGCGCGTGCTGCGCTGGTTGATGTCCCTGGGCGGCATCCTCGCGTTGCTGGGCTCGCTGCATGCGTACCTGGCGATGCGCTTGTTCTCGAGCCCCGAGTGGCCCGCCCCGTGGGGCGGGGTGGGCGCGACGCTGGTGGCGCTGCTGTTCGTGTCGATACCCGTGGGGTTGATGGGTGGGTTCGGCCTGCCCTCGGCGGCGCGGCGTGTGCTGCAGTGGGTGTCCTTCGTGTGGCTCGGGAGCTTCGGCATCCTGCTCAGCGCGATGGTGGTGGCGGACGTGGCGGGTGCGGTGGCGGGATGGACGGGCCTGGTGGCGGACCCGTTGTTGCTCGCGAAGTGGAAGGCCGTGGGCGTGGGCGCGGTGACGGTGCCCGCGGTGCTCTACGCCTTCGTCACGGCGCGAGGCCGCGCGACGGTGGAGCGGGTGACGGTGCCGATGGCGGGGCTGGCGCCGGGGCTGGGGGGCCTGAGGGTGGTGCAGATTTCAGACGTCCACGTGGGGCCCACGCTGGATGGTCGGTGGCTGCGGCGCGTGGTGGAGCAGGTGAACGCGCTGAAGCCAGACATCATCGCGGTGACGGGGGACCTGGTCGACGGAAGCGTGGAGGCGCTGCGTGAGGAGGTGCGCCCGCTCGCGGAGCTGCGCGCGTCGCTGGGCGTGTTCTACGTGACGGGCAATCACGAGTACTACCACGGGGGCCCCGCCTGGGAGGCGGAGGTGGCTCGGCTGGGGCTCACGGTGCTGCGCAACACGCATCGCGTGGTGGAGCGGGATGGGGCGCGGCTGGTCATCGCGGGCGTGACGGACCACGACGCGGGCCACATCGTCCCCGCGCACGCGAGCCGTCCCACCGCGGCGCTCGCGGAGGCCCCGAGCGACGTGCCGGTGGTGTTGCTGGCGCATCAGCCTCGCTCCGCGCTGCGCGTGGCCGAGGCCGGAGTGCGTGTGGATCTCCAGCTCTCCGGGCACACGCATGGCGGGCAGGTCTTCCCGTTCATGTTCTTCATCAAGCTGCAGCAGCCCGTGGTGAAGGGGCTCGCGACCGTGGCCGGCGTGCGCGTGTACACGCACCGGGGCACGGGCTACTGGGGGCCTCCGCTGCGACTGGGGCCTTCCCCTGAGATCGCCGAGCTGACCCTGGTGCCCGCGAGCTGAACGCGGGTCGAGGACGACCTGCTGAACGAAAAGACAGTCACCTTGTGCCCGCGCCGAGGGGGCTCTATCCGTGGCGAAGCCTGGCGTAGAGCGGACTACCCAGAAAATTTAAGTGTAGCTTGATATTTCCGCTATTGCTGGCTACTGTCCTATGTGTGCCATCCCTGACTATCGCCCCCTCGCGTCTGTTCGAGTCGGTCCCCGCGCCCCGCCTGAGGGAGGTCGTGGGGCGGAGCTCGGGTGGACCGGTGGTGATGGTGGTGTCCGAGTCTCCGCTGATGCGGCTGGCGATGGGGCGCGAGCTGGCGCCAGCCTACGGGTTGATTCACGCGCAGGGCGTCGCGTCGGCGGGGCGGCGGATGGAGCTGGGGGCGATGCCCGCGGCGGTGGTCGTGGACCTGGACTCGGTGGAGCGCGCGGGCTCGTACGCCTTCCTGGCGCGGTTGGTGGAGCGGGACTTCGCGGGGCCTCGGGTGTTGGTGTCCTCGCGCCTGAGTCCGGACCTGGCGGAGGCGTTTCGTGGCTCGTGCCGCACGCACTTCGCGCTCGCGCGGCCGTGGCGGCCCGGGGCGCTGCTCGCGCTGATGGAGTCGGTGCTGGGCGCGAGCGCGCCGCTTCGCGCGGCCGTGGGGCGCTGAGGCTGTCGACATGAGGTCGTCGTTTCCCGCCCGGATGGTGGACGCGGGGCGAGGGCTGCTCACGGGCGTCGTGAGTGCATCGCGTGGCGTGGCACATGGCCTCCGCGTGGTGCCCACGGAGGTGGCTCGCGGGCTGGTGTTGTGTGTTCGCGGGCGGGTTCACGAAGGGCGCTTCAGGCTCCGGCGCGGGTTGTGGCGACTGGCGCAGCTCCCCGCGGACGTGGTGCTGATGCTGCTGGGGCGCGTGGTGAGCGCGACGCAGGTGCTGTTGGGAGTGGAGCCTCCGGGGCGCGGGCTGACGGGCTTCGAGGTGGCACTCCTGCGGCCTATCTTCGGGACGAGCCTGGACTACGCGGCGGTGCGCTTGAAGGAAGGCCCGTTGGGTGTGCTGGGGATCTCGGGGCGTGCCTTTGTGCACGGAGACACGGTCTTCATCCCACCCAGGCTCCGCGCCACGGATATGGGTTTGCTTGTGCATGAGCTGACGCACGTGTGGCAGCACCAGCACGGGGGCACCGCATACATGAGCGCCGCGATTGCCGCGCAGCTCACGGGAGACGGGTACAACTGGCGCAATGCAGTGAAAAAGGGCCTGCGCTGGGAGGAACTCAATCCGGAGCAGCAGGCGCAGCTCATCGAGGACGCCGCGCGCTGCGACCTGATTCATCCGGGCCGCGCGCTGTCCTCTCACGCACGGTTGCGGGGATGGTCGGAGGCGGCGCTGCCGCTGCTCGAAGAGGCGCTCGCGAGTCTTCGCTCCGGTCGCGGCGCACCGTGAAGGGCTTCAGATGTGTGAGGCCGCGGCGATGCATCGCGCGGCTTCGCTCGCATCGCAGCCATTGAGGCCCGCGCCCCACGCGGCATTGGCCTCCAGCAGCACCCAGCCCGAGCCCTCGACCCAGGCCGCATCCAGGACACAGGCGGGCGGAAGTCGCGTCTGTCGAGCCACGGTGTCGAGGAAGGACCGGGCCGTCGAGACATGGCCCTCCCCCTCGTAGAGGGCACACGTCACGACGTGGCCGTCCAGCACCCACGCGCGTGCCTCCGCGCGCAGGTCGACGACCTCCGAGGACAGGACGAGGGTCTTCGGGTCCAACCCCCGGCACTCCGCGAGGAGCGCCTCGGGTTCGTTCCACACGCGCGCGCGGAAGAGCTTGGGCACCTGGGGCTTGATGAAGCGCGGGAAGGGGCCGGTGACGACCTGCTCCAGCGTGGAGCCCAGGACCTCCCGACCCAGCCAGGACGCGTCCACGCTCAACAACAAGTCATCCACAGGGGACTCGAGCGTGAGGCCCAGCTTCTGGGCCAGGACGAGGCAGAACGTGTCGTTCCCATAGACGCGGGTCTTCGCGGGCTCCACCTCGGGAGGACTCCAGAACCGGTCGACTCTCAGCACCGTGCCGCCCCCCACTTCCCAGGCGCGAGCGACCGCGTCGCGCTCCGGGTCGGCCTTTGCTGGTATCAACAACTGGAGCCCCTGGAACATCCTCGCGACGCTAGCGCACCTCGAGCGGCTAGAGCTTCGGCGGCGCGATGGGGTCGTGCTCGGAGAGCATCCTCGCCACGCGGGCCTCATCCAGCCGCGTGCCGAGCTGTTCCATCTCGTGCTGGTCTCGCACCGTCTTCGACAGGCTGAACGTCGAGCCCACCGTGAACAACATCCCCATCCCGAGGAACGCCTTCATCCATGCGTCCACGGGCAGGTGCCAGATGCCCAGGCTCATCACTCCCACCGAGAGGGCAAAGGACAGCCACGTCTGGATGACCCACGCGGAGCTGTGGGGAACGATGACCTTCGGCGCGGAACGGGACATACGGCCTCCTCTGAATCGAGTCGCACTCGCTGACAGGGAGACACCATGCCCGGTTCCATCCTCCACCGCATGGAACTAATCCAGGCTCCGTTGATAACCTGGAGTGTATGATTCAGCTCCAGCGACTCGAGGGATTCTACCGAGTGGCCCGCGCCGAAGGATACGCGCGAGCCGTGCGCTCCTTCCCGTACCCCATCACGCAGCCTGGCATCCATCAGCAGGTCAAGCGCCTGGAGGCCGAGGTGGGCGTCGCCCTCTTCGAGCGCGTGGGCAAGGACCGCGTGGTGCTCACCCCCGAAGGCCGCGCGCTGTATTCACACGTCGCGCCGTTCCTGGAGGGACTCGACGGGGTGGTGCAGTCGCTGCGCAAGGGGGAGGTCGGCGGCACCTTGCGCATCCACGCCTCCGGCCACGTCCTGCGCCACCTGCTGCCCGCGTGGCTGCGGCGGCTCCAGGCGCGACGCCCCGATATCGAGGTCGTCCTCTTCGAGGCGAAGGTGCCCGCCATCGACATCCTTCGCTCCGGCGACACGGACCTCGTCGTGGACCACCTGCCGGAGGTGCCCGAGGAAGTGGAGGTCCAGGTCGTCGGCAGGATTTCGCCCTTCCTCGTGCTGCCCTCGCATCACCCCCAGGCGAAGAGTCGCCAGGTGCGGCTCGCGGCGCTCCGGGACGACGCCTTCATCGCCTACAGCACGGACGCGTACCTGCGAGAGCTTCAGCTCGCGGAGCTCGCCCGCGCGGGGGTGACACCCAAGCGGCTCCACGCCGCGGACTCCTCCGAGACCATCCTGGGCTTCGTCGCCGCGGGCCTGGGCTACTCGCTCCTGGCCTCCCTGTTGCCCAAGGGGCCTCGAGAAGCAGGCGTGGTGGCGCGGCCACTTCCCGGCGCGGGCTCGGGCGAGGTCCACGCGGCCTGGCGGAAGTCGTCCGCGCGAAGCCCGCTCATCCAGGCCGCGCTGTCACTGGCTCCCAAGCCCTGACGCCGCGCACGCCCTGGACGTGAAACGGGGCCTCGCTTCCACCGGGTGGGTGGAGGCGAAGCCCCGTGAGTCCTTCGTCGAAGCTGTCTGCCTTCTCAGCCGCGGTACTGGTGAACCGCCATGATGGGGTAGTTCATGCTGCTGTAGCTGATGCGCTGCGAGCCGTCCGGGTTGACGTTGTTGGAGCCGATGAACTGGGGCTTGCCGTTCTTCCAGCCCGCGAACATCACCACGTGCTCGCCGCTGCCCACCTTCATGGAGACGACGTCGCCGGGCTTCGCGTCCTTCAGCGACACGCGCTTGAAGTTCGGGTCCGCGTCCAGCTTGCGCATCAGCCCCATCACGCTGTTGTCGTGCTGCTTGTTGGAGATCTGCCCGGCCTGCTCGAGCACCGCGGAGACGAAGTTGGCGCAGTTGACGTTGTTGGGGACCCAGTCCTCCATGTCCGCGCCCACGCCCGAGCCCTCCTTCTTCAGCGAGCCCGCGTTCTTGCCCAGGTGCGACTTCGCGATGTCGAACGGGCTGCCCTTGGGGCCCTTGGTGCCTTCACCCGACGAGTCCGGGCCCGAGACGGAGGACGGGTTCTCCATTCCACCCGTGAGGTTCGGCCCCTTGCGACCCGGCGCGGCGTCGAAGCCATCCTTCGCCCCCGGAATCTTCAGCGTGTCGCCCGTGTAGATGAGGTTCGCGTCCTTGATCTGCGGATTCGCCTCCATCAACGCGCTCACCGTGGTGCCGTAGCGCTTCGCGAGCGTGGACAGATTGTCGCCGGACTTGACCGGGTGGATCATGGGGGATGCTCCAGGAACGGGGGGTGGGAGCGAACCAGGGAGGTCGCGTGTGACTTGAGACTATTCTCGACGGATGAGACATCGAGTTGCCTGCTGGCGCATTTCTTCGCGACTTTGAAGAATATCGGCCTGAAACTTCTCACTCCCAGACACAGAACGTTCGCTCACCTCGAGTCGGAGTCCCTCACGCCCTGCGTGGGAATTCCCCCGAGGACGCGGGGACTCGGCTCCTTGCGTCAGCGTCTCCGGGTGTGAGTCCGCACCTGCCCGCTATCCGACGGAAGCGGTGTGTGCGTGCCAAGTTCCTTGAACCAGGGAAGGCCCCCGCGCATGGTGCCGCGCGTGAGCACCTCCATTCCTCATCCTGACTTCGCGGCCGAGCGGTTCACCCGGTGTCCGGACGCGCGCTTCCAGCCAGCGCCCGCGGACGGCGTGCTGCCCGACGGCTTCTTCACCACCACCAACCTGCCCACCTACGTGCGCATCGACGGCCAGTGGCGCATGCCGCGCGAGCCTCGCATGGACGGCGCGCTCGTGCTGGACGCGCAAGGGGCGCTGTGGATTCGCGAGGGCCGCCGCGTGCGAGCCGGAGAGCGGGTGGTGGTGGGCTTCGCGGAGGACGGCTCCGAGGGCGTCTACGTGAACACCGCGTACCTCGGCGGCGGCGGCGAGGGCGAGTTCAAGTTCATGACGAGCGAGGTGTCTCGCGAGAAGCCCATCGACTACGCGCAGATGGCGCGGGTGCTGGTGGACGAGCGCGAGCGCGGCGGCTACCCCATCTGGGTGACGGGGCCCGCGCTGGTCCACTCCCGGGCGCGCGCGGACATGACGTGGTTCATCGCCAACGGCTTCGTGGGCGCGCTGCTCGCGGGCAACGCCGTGGCGGTGCACGACATCGAGGCCTCCATCTTCGGCACCACCCTGGGCATGAGCGGCACCGGCGAGGCGACGTCCGGCGGCCACGGCCTGCACATGCGCGCCATCAACAAGGTCCGCGCCGCGGGCTCCATCGCGAAGGCGGTGGAGGCGGGGGTCATCACCAACGGCATCATGCACGCGTGTGTCGTCCACAAGGTGCCCTTCGTCCTCACGGGCTCCATCCGGGATGACGGCCCGCTGCCGGACGTGGTGACGGACAACGTGGGCGGCCAGGACGCCATGCGCCGTCACGCGGTGAAGGCCACCATGGCGGTGCTGGTCGCCACGGCGCTGCACGCCATCGCCACCGGCAACATGCTCCCGGCCTTCGTCACGGAGAAGGACGGCTCGCTGCGGGAGCTGCCCACCATCTGCGTGGACTCGTCCGAGTTCGTGGTGAGCAAGCTGAAGGACCGGGGCACGCACCAGGCGTTCGGCGTGGTGACGAACGCCCAGGACTTCATGCACGTCCTGCGGCTGTACGTGGAGCGCGAGCTGTCCGCCCGCGCCTCCGCCGCGAAGCCCGCGTGAGCGACGCGGCCAGGCTCCCCAGCCGCCAGTGATTGCGGCCGGGGAGAGGCGTCCGTCAGCGGCTCAGTACGACTCCTCGGGGACCTCCAGCAGGTCCAGCGTGCCGGCCTCCACCATGCGCGCGGCGTGGGCGAGGCCGGGGAGGACCTCCGCGCAGTACCAGCGCGCGCTCGCGAACTTGCCCACGTAGAAGGCCTTGTCCGCGGGGTTGGTCTTCATCCGCTCCAGCGCCACGCCCGCGTGCCGCACCAGCAGCCAGCCGATGACCACCTCGGCGACGGCGGCCAGCACGCGGTTGCCCTGCAGGCCCACGTGGTACACGGACTCGCCCAGCTTCCCCATCAGCGTGCCGAGCATCATCTCCAGGTCGCCCAGCGCCTTGCCCAGCGCGGCGCGCTCCGTCTGGAGCTCTCCGCCGCCCAGGTCGCCGTCGGCCGTCTCGCGAATCTGTGACAGCAGGCCCTGGAGCGTCGCGCCGCCATCCCGCGCCACCTTGCGCATGAGCAGGTCCAGCGCCTGGATGTGCGTGGTGCCCTCGTAGAGCGTGTCGATCTTCTGGTCCCGGATGTACTGCTCCACCGGGTAGTCCATCAGGTAGCCGGAGCCGCCGTGCACCTGGAGCGAGAGCGCGAGCAGCTCGTACACCTTCTCCGAGCAGTAGCCCTTCACCAGCGGCAGCAGCATGTCGTTGAGCGTGTCCAGCTCGCCGGCCTCGGTGGCGCGGTGGCCGCCCTTCATCTCCACGCCGTCCTGGACGGAGGCGGTGAAGAGACACAGCGCGCGCATGCCTTCCGAGTACGCCTTCTGCGCCATCAGCATGCGGCGCACGTCCGGGTGCTGGAAGATGGGCACGCGCGGCGCCGTCTTGTCGCGCGCCTTCATCAGGTCCGCGCCCTGGAGCCGGTCCTTCGAGAAGGCCAGCGCGCGCTGGTAGCCCGCGGACAGCGCGGACATGGACTTCACGCCCACCGCCATGCGGGCCTGCTCGATGATGTGGAACATCTGGCGGATGCCGTCGTGGACCTCGCCCAGGAGGATGCCGCGCGAGGGCTGGCCATCGCCGAACGTCAGCTCACAGGTGACGGAGCCCTTCAGCCCCATCTTCTTCTCCAGCTTGGTGCACACGACGCCGTTGCGCTCACCCAGGCTGCCGTCCTCGTTCACCCAGAACTTGGGCACCACGAAGAGGGACAGGCCCTTGGTGCCCGGCGGTGCGCCTTCCGGACGCGCGAGCACCATGTGGATGATGTTCTCGTTCATGTCCGAGTCGCCGTTGGTGATGAAGCGCTTGACGCCTTCAATCTCCCAGATGTCCCCGCCCACGGGACGCGCCTTGGTGCGCGCGGCGCCCACGTCGCTGCCGGCGTCCGGCTCCGTCAGCACCATGGACCCGCCCCAGCGACGGTCCACCATGTGCGGCAGGAAGCGGCGCTTCTGCGGCTCCGTGCCCAGCCGGTCGATGACTCGCGCGACCAGGTTGCCCAGCGTGTAGAAGGCCAGCGAGGCGTTGGAGCCGACAATCAGCTCGAAGGTGGCCCAGAACAGCGAGGGCGGCGCGCCCATGCCGCCCAGGTGCGTCGGCTGCTCCAGCAGGTGCATGCCGGCGTCGAAGTAGGCCGCCATCGACTTCTTGAGCCCCGGAGGCAACGTCACCTCGCCGTTCTCCAGCTTGGGCGGCGTGTGCTCGGACTCGTCGAAGGAGGGGGACAGCTCGGTCTTGCTCAGCAGCGCGAACGTCTCCAGGAGCTGCCGCGCCGCCGTCTCATCCAGGTCGCCGAAGGGCGCGTGTCCCAACGAGGTGCGGCCGATATCGAGAAACTCGAAGAGGTTGAACTCGATATCGCGAAGGTTGGGGACGTAGTGGTTCGTCGACGACGACATCACGGACTCCTCGTGGGAACGAAAGCCCCGAAGGTAGCCGAGATTGATTTTCGAGTCAGCCGAACAGCCAGCACCCCGCGGGGTGGGTCCGCGGGGTGCTGGTGGACACTGTCTCAGCCCTTGAGCTGGAGCGAGGGCACCGCGCCCTCGCCGAGCACCAGGTGGACCTGGCCGACCTTGGCGGCGAGGTCCTTGTACGCCTCGAGCTCCTTGAGGCGCACCAGCAGCGGGTTCTCCGCGAGCACCTTCGCCGTCTGCGCCAGGGAGCGCGTGGCGGCCGTCTCCTCGCGGCGCGTGATGACGTTGGCCTCGGCCTCCTTCTGGGCCTGGATGACGCGGTTGAGCAGGTTCTTCATCTCACCCGGGAGCACGATGTCCTTGATGCCGAAGTGCAGCACCTCCAGGCCCACCGACTCGGCGCGGCCCTTCACCTCGGAGAAGAGGCCCTCGGCGACAATCTCGCGCGAGGCGAGCAGCTCATCCAGCGTGCGGGCCGCCACCGCCTCGCGGGCCGCCAGCTGCATGGCCAGGTAGAGGATGTCGTCCGGCGTGCGCGCGACCACCGCGAGGCGGCGCGCATCCGCCACGCGGAAGGCCGTGGAGAGGTTGAGGCGCAGCGTCACGCGGTCCTTCGTCATCACCTCCTGGCCCGTCACGTGGAGCAGGCGCTCACGCAGGTCGATGACGGCGAGCTGGACCTTGCGCGCCACCGTCCACGCGGCATGGCGGCCCGCGGGAAGCACCGCGTCCAGCGCGCCGTCCACGTAGCGCAGCACCACGCTGCCGTCGGCGGACGTGGCCTCCACGTAGTCGTTGGCGGGCACCAGGGCGCGCACGTCGTCACGCAGCGGGGCCGTGGCCACGCCGGACGTGTCCACGCGCTCCACCTTCACGTTGTCCACCAGCCACACCTGGTGCTGGCCGCGGCCCAGCCACTTCGCGGGGCGGCCGCGGTGGTAGAGGACGGCGCGCTCGTCGGGGCCCAGGTCGATGACCTGGAGGTCCGACGGAGGCACGAGGGCGAGCAGCTCCGTGTCGAGGTTGGCGACGAGCGTGTTCGTGGGAACGCGGACGACGCGCACGCTGCGGAACGGATGGTTCAGGCGGTAGCGGCCCGGAGAGAGGTAGCGCTGGGGGACCTCGTCCACCAGGACGAAGGCACGCTCGTTCTGCACCACATCCACACGCATGAAGAAGCTCATCGCGCACCTCCTTTCCCCCGAAGGGGCACATGAAACCGGGGCGCGAAGGTGGCGCGAAGACGCGCGCGTCCCGGGACTGCTGGAAGCTGAAAAAGAGAAGGCTCCACCCTCCACGGGCGAAGCACGCCGACAACGTGTCCGGGGCTCATCCCCGCATCCCGCAATCACGGGCCGCACCGGGCGCGGACGGCGGCAGGTCATCCCGCGAGCAACACGGGAGGGGACTGTCGCCCTGGCGGACGGTGGGGCTTCGCGGTGGAGGAGGGGGGATGCGTGGGACCAGCGTGCTCGCCAGCTCGGAGTGGAGCCTCTTGCAGCGAACGAAGGATTCGAACCTTCAACCTCAAGATTAGGAGTCTTGTGCTCTACCGTTGAGCTAGTTGTGAGAACCCACTCCCCCGAAGAGGAGCGTCTCGGTTTGGCTGTTGAGCGGCGGCCGGCCGGAAGCATCCGATGTGAGGGAGCCACCGCGAACGATGGCCCCGAGGACACCCCGCCCGGTACGCGGCGCGCAGTGCGCACCCGCCCAGGCCAGGGAGCTCGGGGATAGAACCGTGGCACCTCTGAAGTGCTTCGGCGGCGAGTGACGCCAGGCCGTCAGTTCACCTGACAGCCTCTGCTCGAACGGCGCGGCTCAGGGGCGCTCGACGCTCCACCAGCCGAACCACAAGGTCCGTTGTTCCGTGAGCTGCACCCAACCCGGCGCGTGCACATAGGCACGGGGTTGCAGTCCCGCGGTGCGCACCGCGCGGGCGGCCTCCTCGAACGAGTACAGGTGCAGCGTCACCGGGGGCCCGCCGGTGGGAATCTCACGCGTGGGGGCCTCATGGGCTTCATGTCCGGGGCGCCGCTCCAGCGCGGTGAAGAGGAGTCTTCCTCCGGGGGCGAGTGCCTCGGAGAGATGCGCGAGGACTCGGGGCAGGTCGTCACAGAAGTCGAGGCAGCCCACGGCGAGCGCCACGTCGAAGCGCCCCCACTCCGGAGGCAGCGGTTGGTAGTAGCTGTGGACGCGCCACTCCCCGGAGGGTCGGGCTTGGCGCGCGAGCGCGAGCATCTCCGGAGACAGGTCCGTGCCGAGCACGGACACGGAGGCGTCCAGGTCCCGGGTGTGGAGGCCCGGTCCGCAGCCGACGTCGAGCACGCGACACCCAGGCGTCACCGCCTCCGAGAGGAAGCGCTCCACGCGGTCGTCATACCGGCTCAGCACCGGGAAGAGCGCCTCGTAGGACGGGGCAATCTCCGTGTAGATGCTCCGGACCTCGTCTTCCTGCCAACCAGGCGTCATCACGCGTCGCCCTCACCCACGGAGAAAGGGTGGGGCCCCGCGCCTCACCCACTCCGGGGTGAACCACATTCCGGGCAGAACTTCGCGCTCGCCGGAATGTCGGTGCCGCACTTCCCACAGCTCAGCTTCTGGGCGGCGAGAGGCTTGCCGCATTCCGTGCAGAACTTGCCACCGTCCACCTTCGCGGCGCAGTGCGGGCACGCCACCGTCCGCGTCTGTTTCATATCGAGCGTCGCGACGTGGTCCACCGTGCGTGCCTTCTCGCGCGCCTGCTCCACCGCGACGTGCGCCTGGATGGAGGCGGCCTCCTCCGCGAGGTCCGGCGCGCACGTCTCACACAGCCCGCGCCCCTCGTTCCAACACGAGCGCGGACACACCCACTTGCCGCAGCGGGTGCAGTTCTTGAAGTGCTGCTTCCCGGCGTCCACGGCCTCGGCGTAGGCGTCGTCCCAGCCCTGGCCTCGCAGTGCGTCCTTCAGGTGCGTGCCCGCGTGCGCCGCGCGGCCGATGGTTCCGCCGAAGAAGGAGCCCGCCGCCCGCAGGAGCCCGGTGGCGACGCCCACCTTGCTCGCGATGAAGGGTGACATGTGCCCGTTGCCGCACTTGTCACAAAAGAACTCGAACTGAAACCCGTAGTCGTTCGAGCGGTCCGTGTAATTGCGCGTGAACTGAATCATCGACATGTCGTGCTGGCTCCTGCGGCAACACGACTTCAACCTACCACGGTCCGTGTGGGCTCACGCCGCGGTGGTGGCGTGGTCCAGCGAGCGCCACGTGCCCAGCGCCCAGTCCTCCTCCTCCGGGTCGTCGAAGCTCACCACGCACAGCGCTCGATGCGGCCCCGAGCTGCACACCGCCGTCAGCCGGCACTCTCCCGCCTCCTTGCGCAGCGACGCCCGGCCACTCACCCGCTGGCCGTGGTGCTCCAGCTCCATCATCGCGGGGTGCTCGGCCATCGAGGGCAGGGCGCCATCCTCCAGCGGCATGAAGCGCACCGTGCGCCGATGGTCCCGCGCCACCCACGTTCCATCCTCCAGGTGCGCCTCCGCCAGCGAGCCCGGGATGCGGATGGCCCAGCCCTCCGGCAGCGCCACGTGCACCGCGCCTCGGCGATAGCCCAGGGAGGGGCCGCGCGCGGGGTGGGTCTCCGCCTGCTGGTGGACGAACTCCGCCAGCGTCCCGCCCACGCCCAGATAGCCCAGCACCTCCCGCCACTCGCGCCACGGATAGGTGAGGCTCGGGTCCTCCCGCCACGCCTGCTCCAGCGTGCGCGCCACCTTGCGCATCAACCGGCGCTCCTCGTCCAGCAGGGGAGGGCGCCACACCACCTCCGTCCACAGCCGGCACAGCGCCCGGCCCAGCCGCGCGTGTGCCCCCACGCCCTGCTTCCACCACGGGAACACATCCATGCCCAGCCGAGGGTCCTCGTACACGCGCCGCATCCACCGCTCATCCCGAGGCCCCAGCGGCGTCAGCAGCGCACCGGGGTGCTCGAAGACGTGGCCGAAGCGCATGGACATCGCGCAGCCCGCGGCGCCTCGGCTGCGCATGCGCAGCACCTGCCCCACCGACTCCTGGAGCCAGGCCAGCATGTAGACTTCCACGGGGCCCGCGTCGCCGGTGTGGAAGTAACCGGTCGGGTCTCCCACGCGCTCGGCTTCGTTCGCGTCCGCCCACTCGATGTCCAGGGCCTTCCCCAGCGCCTTGAACAAATCACACACGAAGATGTGGTAGCCCGGACCCACCGCGGACGTCTCCGCGGAGACAATCATTCGCAGGTTGCTGGTCGCGAGAATGGAGATTTCTCCCGCGGCTGGATGCAATCGCAGCTTCAACACGGGCGCACCGAGCGGCCCGGTCTCCATCCGGCTGCTCTCCAGCCATTCCTTCGCATGGTGCTGGAACCATTGCTCCACCAGCTCCAGCCAGGAACCCGAGCTCCAGGAGGGCGACAGAAGACAGACGTCCCCACCACGTCGTCCGGCCAGCAACACCTTCAAGCTCATTTCGCCTCTCACGGTTCAGGACCCCCCCGCTTCGCCCTCGGATGAGGAGGTCTCCACGCTTTGGTCAGGAAAGCGCGGTTCACCCTGGAAGTGCCACTGACCGCGCGTGCCTGCGGGCCCGTGCGCCATGTGGCGCGGAGGCTTGAGCGGGTGGACGGGTGCTCGTCTGGATGGCTGCTCGAGGGAGGGGCCTTCACACCCCACCCCCGTGAGTCATTGAGCCTCGGCCGGTGAATGGCCTCTCAGTAAGCGGGGGCGGTCGCGGTGTCCTTGCTGGGGTCCTTGTTGGCGTTGGCGGTGACCTTCTCCGCGATGCGCGCCCAGCCCTCGTGTTGGCGCACGGCGTCGAGCGAGGGCTCGAGGTTCATCGTCTGGAGCGCGGCGAAGCCCTCGTCGGCGGCGCGGCCCAGCCAGATGAGGGACTCGTCGATGCTGCCGCCTCGGGCCGCGATGACGCCGGCGTAGTAGAGGCCGTCCGGGTGACGGAAGCCGTCGTTGTAGGCCTTGCGGTAGAGGAACAGCGCGTCCTCGTAGCGGCCGTCCTCGAGCAGCTTGTCCGCCTCGGCGCCCAGGCGGCGCGCCTCGCTGGCGTCCGGCGGAACAGGGCGGGGCGCGGGCCCCGAGGGCGTGCGCGGGTCGTTGGTGTGCGTCGTGGCGCAGGCAGTGAGCTGCAGGACAGCGAGGACCGTGAGAAGACGGCGCATGGCGTGGCGCTCCTGTGTGGAAAGCTGGAACACGGGACGCTGCCAAGGCCCAGCCCCCCAGGCAAGCGGGGGGCGGGCGACAGGATGATGTCTCACGGGGGGGCCGCCCCGGCTCGGGGTAACCCCCATCCCTAGGGATGGCCGTCGGGCCGCTCGGGGGACTCGTGGGAGTCGGGCGCGTACGGGTCCTCGCGATTGCTCGGGTCGGGCATCGGCAGGGCGTCGTCATCGCGCGGGGTGGGGCTGGGGTCCACGCTCGGGTCCGACGCGGGATTCCTCATGCCGGAGCCGCCCGTGCCTGGCGGCACCGTCGAGTCCGACTCCGTGGGAGGACTCACGATGGGGTCGTCCGGTGGGGGCGGAGTGGTGGGGAGGCCGCTGCCGCCCGTGTTCGAGTCCGGGGGCGGGGTCGTGGGGGGCGTGGTCGTGCCGGACTCCGTCGGCGTGGTCGATTGGTCCGTGGGGGGCGGCGTCTCCTCGCGCTTGGCGCCTGAGTCGGACTTGCACGCAACGCCCAACGTGAGTGCGCCCGCGACGAGCGCACCCAGGACACACCGGGTTCTCGAGAAGGTCTTCATGGTGAGCCTCTCCATGGGAAGGGGTGGATGGCCGCGAGTGGCGCGGCGAGTGGTTGTTGGCCAGAACGTGTGCAGCGAAGAGGGGACCCGCAGGGGCCGCTTCCCTGGCCGGCTGCTTCCCTGGGCGACGGTGGATATCGGATGCGGGTCCTCTTGCGGGCACGTGGTGGTCTTTCAGTGTTGGCTTCAGCCCGCGGGAGTGCCTGGCATTGCACTCCCGGCCGTGGCGTGGCTCTTCGATTCGTTGCAAATACGCCTCGCTCGAAATGTCGCGAACCCTCTCGGGAGCCGCGGTTGACGAGGAGGGTTTGCGATGGATTCAGGGGTCGATGTCTATGGGTTGTCACGCGTCGTCGGTACGACAGGGCTCTTTCCCCAGAGAGCTGGCCGCCTCGATCCGTCGCTGCCCTGCCGGGCGTCGGAGCTTCTCGTCGACGTCGAGCGTCTCAACATCGACGCGGCCTCCTTCGAGCAGCTTGCTCGCGAGGCCGGTGACGACGACGCGCTCATCGCCGAGCGCGTGAAACACATCGTCAACGAGTGCGGGAAGATGCACAACCCGAGGACGGGCTCGGGGGGAATCTTCATCGGCCGGGTGCGGGAGGTGGGACCCCTGCATCCCTCGAGAGGTCAGCTCCTGGTGGGTGACAGGATTGCGTCGCTCGTCAGCCTCACGCTGACGCCGTTGGTCATCGAGGAGATTCTGGCCATTCGACGAGAGGCCCACCGGGTGGATGTGCGGGGCCACGCCATCCTCTTTGCCACGGGCAGCTACGCGAAGCTTCCCGAGGACCTGTCGGACACACTCGCCCTGGCCGCGCTGGACGTCTGTGGTGCACCGGCGCTCGTCGCGCGTCACCTCCGTCCGGGAATGACCGTCGCGGTGCTGGGCGCGGGGAAGGGAGGGGCGTTGTGTCTGGCTCAGGCGCGGCGGAGCGTGGGCGCTTCAGGGCGGCTGGTCGTCATCGACATCGACGAGGCCGCGCTCGCGGAGCTGCGAGAGGCCCGGCTCTGTGACGTAGCCCTGGCGCTGGATGCCACCCGGGCGGTGGAGGTGCAGGAACACGTCCGCCGCGCGACGAACGGCGCGCTCTGTGACCTGGTGGTCAATTGCGTGTCCGTCCAGGACACGGAGATGGCGACCATCCTGTGCGTCCGCGATGGGGGCATGGCCATCTTCTTCTCCATGGCCACCAGCTTCACCGCGGCCTCGCTCGGCGCCGACGGCGTGAGCCGCGACGTCACGCTGGTGATGGGCAATGGCTACGTCCCCGGGCACGCGGACCTCACCCTGGGGTTGCTGCGTACCGAGCCTGGGCTGCGCCGGCTCTTCGAGCGCCGGTTCACCTGCGTTAGCCGTCCTGATTGGGCCCGACCAGCCGGGGCCGGTCATCCCCCGGCGTGCCCGTGACGCGGCGCTGGAGCGACTCCCTCCAGCGAGGTGTCAGCAGGGGACACTCGGCCAGGGCCGCCGCGTCCTCGGGGTGCTGCCCGTGCATGGCCTGGTTGGCGAACGCGATGGTGAAGCGAGGAAAGGGCCGCTCGACGAGCTCCAGCGCGTCACCCGCACGCACTTCGCCTTCCTCCAGCACGCGGTAGTACCAGCCGGTGCGGCCGGTCTGCTGGATGAGCAGCGACAGCTCCTTGTTCCCCCAGCGCCGCGCGGGCTTCCAGCAAGGCTGACGCGGCTGGGACACCTGCACGCGCGCGCCTCCCACCTTCAGCACATCTCCAATGCAGACGCTGTCCTCCGCGCCGCCGGAGAGCACCCAGTTCTCACCGAACGCTCCAGGCCCCAGGTCCTCGCGCCCCAGCCGCTCCCGCCAGAACGCATGGTGCGGCGAGGCATAGGCGAACACCGCCTTCTCCGGTCCGCCATGCACGCGCAGGTCCGCCTGCCCATCACCCGCGAGCCCCGTTCGCGACAGCCACACGGGGCCCTGCACGGGCTCCTTGAAGATGCCGCTGGTCCAGGGGCGCTCGAGCGGGTGGGCCGCGCCGGGCGTGCCCAGCTCGCGCGGCTGGCCGATGTGGAGCGAGAGGATGCGGGGCGTCTGGGTCTCCATCGCTCGCTCGACAAAGCAGGCGCGCGCGCCCCTGTCCAGCGACGCGACGCCCCGGCTTCGACCGGTCCGCGGCGAGGCAAGGGCGTGGTGGAAGCCACGCCCCCGCCCCTTGCGTCAGTACGAGCCCGCGTCCAACACCGAGCCGCCCGAGGGCGGCTGGAACGTGCCGGAGGTGTCATCCGGGATGACGGGGGCCGGCACGACGCCAGAGCCGCCGACGCCCGCGTCCCCCGCGCCGCCGATGCCCGCGTCCCCCGAGAGCGAGGGGGGAGTCATCGGAGCGGAGCTCGTGGTGTCGCCCGGCATGGCGGGGTCACTGCCTGGGTTCTCCGTGGGTGTCGCGGGCACCGTGCCCGGCTGCTGCACCGAGGTGTCCGGCACCTGGCCGGAGGTCCCCGTGCCGCCCGTCCCGGGCTGTGTCGTCGTCGTGTCCGCCTGGGCCACCAGGACCTTGGACTCCGTGGAGCTGCACGCCGTGCCCAGTGCCAGGGTTCCCGCCATGGCCCCCGCCCACAACCAACGCTTCATGTGCTTCGCCATTGCTTCCTCCTTCCGTGGGTGTGCGTTACTGCGGCTCACGGAGAGGGCAGCTCGGGCTCCGACGGCCCCGCCGCTGTCCGCTCCTTCACTTCCGAATCCATGCGCTCGCGTTGTCGCTTCCTGCGCCGCTCCGTCAGCACCAGCAGCAGCGCGGGGAAGGCCACCAGCATGACGAGCAGGTTGGTGGCGAAGCCCAGCGTGGCGAGCACTCCCACGGAGTTGAGGCCGGGGTGCCTGGCCAGGAAGAGGGCGCCGAAGCCCATCGCGCTCGTCAGCAGGCCGCCGGCAATCGCGCGCCCCGTCTCCGAGTACACCGCCACGAAGTCGCTGCCCGGTGACACCAGTCGCGTCAGCAGATGCACGCCCGCGTCCACCGTCGTCCCGATGAGCACGGGGATGATGAGGATGTTGAGGTAGTTGAACTCCATCCCGATGAGCGGCATCAGCCCGATGAGGGACAGGAGCGACACCACCGTCGGCGCCAGACACAGCACCGCCATCTTCAGTCCCCCCAGCGTCATCCACATGGCCAGGAGCACCACCAGCGTCGTGCCCCCGAGGATGAGCGGCGCCTCGTGCGTGACGAGGTCGAGGATGTCCGCCATCACCATGGCCTCGCCGGCCGCGGACACCTGGCCTCCTCCGGGAGGCGCGACCCCCCGCACCTCGCGCGCCAGCGCGCGCACGGCCTGGCCATCCGACTGATTCACCGCGGGGTAGACGAGCACGAAGCTGCCCGGTGTCCCCTGTCGCCCCATGAACTGCTGGCGCACGCTCGTGGGCAGGTCCTCCATCGTGAAGGGCCGGGCGTGGGTCTGCTTTCGCAGCTCCGTGAGCTGCTCGCGCTGTCGCGGATTCAGTCGCTCCAGCGGCACCTCGTCGAGGAGGCGGGAGATGTCCCGCAGCACGGCCTGCTTGCGCACCTGGTCCGAAGGCACGAGCGACGACAGGGAGGCCACGAAGTCGATGGTGGAGCTTTCGCCCCGCTCGCGCTGACGCTGGGTGAGCGCGGAGGCCATCGCGTGTTCTTCCTGGGTGTCGCGCGTGAGCACCACCACCGGCGTCTGGGAATAGCCGATGATTCGATTGACCTGCTGGTCGAGGATGAACGAGGGCAGGTCCTGGTCCTCGAGCGTGCCGAAGTCGTAGTCGAAGCGCACGCGGCGCACCTGCGTGAGCAGCCCCACCACCAGCACCACGGAGATGGCGGTGACGATGGAGGCATGCCGCACCAGCATGCGCCCCGCGGGAGACTCGCGCGAAGTCACCGCCGCCCGCCGGGCCTTCCAGCCCCAGCGCGCCGTCAGCCCCAGCAGCGCGGGCAGCACCATCACGTACGCGGCGATGAGCACCAGCATGCCGATGCCCGCGATGACACCGAACTCGCGGAACGCTCGCAGGCGCGAGGTGCCCAGCACGAAGAAGGTGAGCGCCGCCACCAGCGCGGACACCAGCGCCGCGCCACCGGTGTGGGTGAAGGACTCGCGGGTGGCCTGCTCGGACGACTCGCCATCCGAGCGCAGATGCAGGTAGCGGCCCACCAGGTGGATGCCGTGCTCCACGCCCAGGCCGCCGAGGATGGCCCCCAGGAAGCCTGTGAGCAGGTTCACCTGTCCGTAGACGACGGCCACCAGTCCATACGTCCACGCGAGGCCCACGCCCACGGGCGTCAGCACCAGGCCCACGGCCAGGGCGCCTCGGAAGTGGAAGACGAGGTAGAGCAGCATCAGCACCGTGGCCACCGCCGACGAGACGGCGATGTCGCGGACAATCTGCTTCTGCTGGTCCAGCTTCTTCTGGAAGGTGCCGGTGAGGTGCACCTGGAAGCCCGGGCCGTACTTCGACAGGTCCTGCGCGTCGAGCAGCGCTTCCACCTCGTCCACGATTCTGCGCGAGTACGACAGGTCCGCGGACGTCATCTCCGGCTTGACGAGCACGACGACGCGGCCCGCGTCCGCGTCCAGGTAGTAGTCGTCCGACGAGGCCGACAGCTTGTGGCCTCCGGCGCCGAGGTACCTGGCCTCCAGGTCGGAGAAGTCGAGCGGCGGAGGGGGCTCGTCCACCAGGTTCACGTACAGCGGGTTGGCCTGCTGCTTCTCCCAGGCGATGCGCGCGTCGAGCCGCCGGTAGACCTCCCGCAGGTCCTCCTCCGACAGGAAGTAGAGCGCCTTGTCGCGGAAGAACGCGCCCGTGCGCTCCTTCTCCACGAAGCGGACCCCGGGCAGCTTCTCGAGCTGGGGCGTGAGGTCATCGGCGAAGCGACGGAGCGAGGCGGCGTCTCCTCCCTCGCCCACCACCGCCACCCAGCCGAGCGCGCCGAAGCGGGTCTCCAGCTCACCCAGGGCCTGCACGCTCGCGAAGGAGCGCGGAAGCAGGTCGACCAGGTTGGCGTTGAGGCGGAGATTGAGCGACAGGACTCCCCCCACCGCGGCCAGCGCCAGCGCGAGGCCCAGCGCGAGCAGCGGATGGCGATGGCCACACGCGGCCAGGCTGCCCAGGCCTTGCTCCACGCGCCGCATCCAGCGGCGTTCCGACTGCGTCGAGGTGGTGGGTTCCGAGTCCATCCGTCGCGGTGGCGGGCCGTCCCGGGCCTCCGGTCCTTCCGGGGGCGTGGGGACGGCACGGCTTCCCCTCCGTCGGGGTGCCGCGCGAGCGGCCCCATGTGGGCAGGAACGTGGGGACTCAGCGGGGTGGGTGCAGTCGCGGGCCGCCCGGCTGTTCGTCCTCCGGGAGGCCAGCGGACCCTCTGTCTCGAGCCCGGAGGCCGCCTGTCACCAGGCGAGCCCCACCCCTGAAAGCAGTCGAGCGGACAGATGGGCGGACCCATCGGGAGGCTGTTAGAGAACGCCAGGTCATTCGGGTCCTGACTATCTGTTTCACGGCATAAAACGCGTTGACTCGCCGAAGGGCGCGTGCGCAAGGTGGGCCGCTGGTCGGCCCGCTAACAACACAGCAGGTGTCACACGATGGGTGAGAAGCGTTGGTCGGAGCGGTTCGAGGGGGCGATGGGCCAACTCGCCGCGCGGAGCCACCGGCGTCCGGTGCATGCGCTGGTGGTGGCGGTGGTGCTGACGCTGCTCGGGGCTTACTTCGCGAGGAACCTGACGCTCAGCGCGGACTTCGTGGGCCTGCTGCCCAAGGCGTTCCCCAGCGTCCAGGACATCGAGAAGCTGCGCAAGCGCTTCGGCGGACAGGGCAACGTCGTGGTGGTGGGCATGGGCGCGGAGCCCGAGGCGCTCAAGCGCTTCGCGGACGACATGGCGCCGAAGCTCGCGATGCTGTCGGAGATTCGCTACGTCAACTTCCAGCGCCCGCGCGCCTTCTTCGACGAGCACTCGCTCTACTACGTCGACCTGGAGGACCTGAAGACCATCCAGGGCCGCATCGACGCGCGCATCGCCTGGGAGAAGGAGCAGGCCAACCCGCTCTTCGTGCGGCTGGATGAGGCGGAGCCGCCGTCGGTGGACTTCTCCGACATCGAGCAGAAGTACACCGGCCGCGCCAACCAGCGCCTGTCGGGGCAGGGCGACCTGTACTACCTGAACCCCACCGAGGGCATGGTGGTGCTGATGGCGAAGCCGCGGGGCAGCGCCGCGGACCTGGGCTACTCCAAGAAGGTCGTCACGCAGGTGGAGGAGTTCCTCGCGCAGCAGGACCTGTCCAAGTACGGGCCCGGCTTCAAGACGGCGGTGACGGGGACCTTCAAGAAGAAGATCGACCAGCAGCGCGTCATCGTCGGCGACCTGGCGCGGGCGTCCACGCTGGCCATGGTGATGCTGCTCGTCTACCTGGCCTTCCACTTCCGCAGCGCGCTGTCGGTGGGCTTCACCATGCTGCCGGTGGTCGCGGGCCTGGGGTGGACGTATGGCTTCGTGGGCCTGGTGTACGGGCAGGTGAACCTGCTCACGGGCTTCCTCGCGGCGGTGCTGGGCGGCCTGGGCGTGGAGCACGGCATCCACCTGCTGGGGCGCTACGGCACGCTGCGCACGGAAGGGATGGACTCCGAGTCCGCCGTGAATGAGTCCTTCCGCCACACGGGCTTCTCCGCGCTCATCGCGGCGCTGGTGGCGGCGCTCACCTTCCTGAGCCTCGCCATGTCCGAGTTCAGGGCGTTCCGCGAGTTCGGCATCATCGCGGCGGTGGGCATGCTGGTGAGCATCTTCTCGTACCTGCTCATCCTGCCCGCGCTGTTGGGGCTGGCGTCGCGGTTCGGCTGGTCGCCTCGGGTGCACCAGTCGAGCTCCGGGCCCATGGCGCTGCTGGGGCGGTGGCTGCCGCGCTCCTACCGGGGCGTCGCGGTGGGCGTGGGCGTGGCGGTGGTGGCGCTCATCTCCCAGGCGTACCGCATCTCGTTCAACTACGACTCGCGCACGCTGGAGGACTACAAGCAGGCGTCGGCCGTGCTGGACCAGAAGGTCAACGACATCCTGGGCTACTCGCAGACGCCCGTGGTGGTGCTGACGGACTCGCGGGAGATGGAGCGCGAGGTGGTGCGCCAGTTGGAGGCGCGCAAGACGGCGCGCGGCAAGGACTCCACCATCGACTTCGTGGGCGCGCTGGAGGACCTGGTGCCTCGGCAGCAGACGGAGAAGAAGGCGGTGCTGGAGGCGATTCACGCGAAGCTGGGCAAGCTGGACCCGGAGCGGCTGCCGGAGGACACGCGCGCGGTGCTGACGCGGGCGCTGAACATGTCCAAGGCCCAGCCCTTCACGCAGGAGGACCTGCCCACCAGCGTGCGCCACCAGTTCGAGAGCCTGGATGGGAGCACGGGCGGCGTGGTGCTGGTGTACGCGGGCGGCGGCGTGAGCCTGTCGGACGGCGAGGGCACCCGGCGCTTCTCCAAGGAGGTGCGCGGGCTGCAGATGCCGGATGGCAGCCAGGTGTCGGCCGCGGGCGAGGCGCTCATCCTGGCGGACATCCTGGACATGGTGTCCCGCGAGGGGCCGCGCATCCTGGCGGCGGCGGTGCTGAGCGTGCTGGGCGCGATGTGGCTGACGCTGGGCCGGCTGCGCACGGCGCTCATCTGCATGGTGCCGACGCTGCTGTCGGTGGCGGGGCTCGTCGGGTTGATGGCGCTGTTGGATTTGCAATTCAACTACCTGAACATCATGGTGCTCCCGGTGCTCGTGGGCACCACGGTGGACGCGGGCGTGCACCTGGTGCAGCGCTTGGGTGAGCCGGGCGCGGACTTCATCTCCGTGTATGCGGAGACGGGCCGGGCGATTACGGGCGGCCTGTTGACGAGCGCCATCGGCTTCGTGGCGCTGGTGCTCGCGAAGCACCCGGGGCTGAACTCCATCGGCGACCTGGCGAACCTGGGGTTCGGGTTGAACCTCATCATCGTGCTGCTGGGCTTCCCCGCGCTGCTGCTGCTGGTGGAGCGCTGGCGCCGCAAGCACGGGGCCGCGTCTGACGAGCCCGCGCAAGAGGCGTGACGTCTCTTCCGAAGCCAGGAGGGTGAGGCCATGAAGCGAGGATGGATGTCGAAGGGCGCGCGGGGCCTTCTCGCCGCGGCGACGGTGGGGGTGGCCTTGTCGGGTTGCAGCCACGGGGACAAGCGCGACGAGAAGAAGGGTGACACGCGGTGCGCGGAGTCTCGCGACCTCACGTGTGTCACGGGCACGGAGTGCTCCATCGACCGGGACCGCGGCTGCGAGGTCTGCCGCTGCTCTCCCGCCGACGCGCTCACGCCCACGGACAAGCGCCGTCCCGAGGCGATGGACCCGCAGCGGCGCTGGTAGTGGCTACGCCGCCTGCCCCGGGCTTCGCGCCGTCCACGCGGCGACGAAGTCCGCGAGGCCGCCGAGCTGCCGGTCATTCAGCGTGCACTGCCATCGGGCCCGGCGCACCTCGCGGTATGCCCCGGTGGCCTCCCAGCCTCGCGCCACCATCACCGCCAGGCCCATCAGCGGGCCTCGCCCCACGCCGTGCTCGCAGTGCGCGTAGAGGTGTCCGCCCTTCGCCAGGCGGGGCAGGGCCCACTCGACGCCCTGCATGAGCTGCTCGACGGTGGGCGGGTAGCGGTCCGTCACCGGCAGGCTCAACAGCTCGATGCCCAGCGCGGCCAGGGCCTTCGCGTCGTCCACGCGCTCGGCGCGCAAATCAATCACGTGGGTGATGCCGCGGGCCTTCAGCTCCGCGTAGCGCGAGGGTGGCACCGCGCCGCCCACGTGCAGCCAGTCATTCACGCGCGACACGTTGAGGCCGCGCCCCGGCAGCTTCGTGGTCCACTCCACGCAGCGCGCCACCGAGCGCAGCACCTGCTTGCGCACCCAGCCGCGCACTCCGGGGACATGGTGCACGTCGCGCAGCAGCGAGACGTTCACGGCTCTCCCTCGAGCGTCACTTCCATCAGCCCCGCCACGGGCGTCTTCCCCTCGCGCTCCAGCACGGCCCGGTGCAGGTACGTCACCGGCGAGCCCACCACGGGCTTCACCAGGCCGCCCAGCACCCCCAGGCCCTCCACGGGCGCGCTGCGCTGGAGCAGCGACGTGGAGCGCAGCACCATGGCCTTTGCCCCATCCCCGCCAAAGACATCCACCGTCCAGGCGCTCTTCTCCTTCGCGCCCTGGCGGCTGAGGGTGAAGGACTCCATGCGGTGGGGCGAGTTGCCCTCCGCCCACGAGTACACGGGGCCGAACTCACCGTCCTGTCCCTCGCGCGCCAGCAGCACCAGCCGGTCCTCGCCGCGCAGGGCGCGGAAGCGCACCCACCGGCGGGCCAGCTTCGCGGGGGCGATGGTGGAGCGCGTGTGGTCCGCGTAGCCGCCTCCGGCCTGCGCCACCGACGTGCTCTTGGGCGGCTGCACCGTGGCCTTCAGTGGGCTGAACGCCAGCGTCACCTCGTGACGGTAGCGCGCGGTGCCCACCTCCACCTCGGAGCCCTCCGGCGACTGGGGCGCCACCTGCGCGGCGTACTCCAGCTCCACGCGGCCGCCCTCGAGCACCGCCTCCACCTTCGTCACTCCGCCCGCGGAGCGCGCCGAGCACGCCCCGACGCGCAACGTGCTGGTGGCCGCCTCGTAGCCCCACTCCTTCGAGCCGACCTTCTTCTGGGGTGTCCACGGCCGCTGTCCGGGCCGCAGCACCGTCGCGCGGCAGATGCCCGTGCCCGTGCCGGGGCCGATGTTCGTCACCGATAACTGCACGAGCACGAAGGTGCCGTCCTCCAGGTCCCCGATGAAGGTGAAGCTCTCCCCGTAGTGGTCGCTGGGGGAAGGCGTGGGCTCCAGCGCCGCTCCCGCCGCCACGGTGGGCAGCGCGAGCGACAGGAGGAGGCCCAGGACCTGGAGACGCGCCTCACGCCGCATGGGGGCGCTGCTCCAGCAGCGTGTCGTTGTTCGACGTGGTGTCGTTGAACACGTAGTCGCGCTGGAGCGGCAGGTTCCACGCGAAGTACACCACCCCGCGCACCAGCCACCAGCCCAACGTGTAGGCCAGTTGCGGATGCAACGTGAGCAGCGCCACGCCGCCCGCGTTCAGGAGCGCGCTGGTGCCGCTCACCACCGCGTAGCGCACCATCTGCCGGCCCACCGCGGCGGTGCTGCGGAAGGTGAGCACCCGGTTGATGGAGTAGTTCACCACCGCGCCCAAGAGCGCGCCCAGCACCGTGGCCCACGCGGGCAGCAGGTTCATCCACTCCACGAGCGCCAGCACCAGCGCGAAGTCCACCGCCGTGGCGATGGCGCCCGCCGCCGCGTTGAGGCCGACGATGGCCTTCTCCGAGCGCGCCTCCTGCCGCTTGGGCGCCAGCGCCTTCACGAGGTTGCGGAAGCGGGAGATGGCCGTGAGGTTGCTCATGATGGCCACGAAGACCAGGCCCACCACCGCCAGCCAGTGCATGGGGTGCTTCTCCTCGGGCCAGAAGACGGCCTCGAGGATGGGGGAGAGCGCCGTGCCCACGCCCAGGAAGAGCACCCGCTCCAGCCGCTGCATGGCGCCGTCGCGCACGCTGACGCCCAGGCCCTCGCCCTTCGCGCGGACGTACGGCACCAGCGACGAGCCGAGCAGCGCGCCCAGCGCGGGCAGGAGCACCCACGTGTCCCGGTAGTACCAGGCCAGGCCCATCAACATCGCCGAGTCCACGTACCGGTCCAGCACCGAGTCCAGCGCCGCGCCTGCGGGGTTGGCTTCCTTGCGCGTGCGGGCGATGCGGCCGTCCATGACGTCCAGGATGCCCGCGGCGAGGAACAACCAGCCGCCCAGCGCGAAGCGCCCCGCCGCCACCGCCACGCCGGAGGAGATGCCGAGCAGGCCCGACAGCATGGACAGCGCGTTGGCCGGCAGCCCCGAGCGCAGAATCACCGCCCACAGGGGCTGGATGACCCAGAAGAAGTAGTGCCGCAGGAAGAAGCCCACGAGCACGGTGCTGCCGCGCTTGAGGGTCTCCTCGTCGCGCGGCACGCCCTTGAAGGCACAGCGGATACAGAAGATGACCAGCCCGCCCAGGAAGTAGGCACAGGCGAGGATGGCCGGGGCCAGCGCGGTCCAGATGCGGGCCGACGGAGACAGGTTTCCGGTCAGCCAGGCGACCAGGTTCTCAAGCACGGGTGTCCCCTCCAGGAGTCAGCGGTATGGACACAGCAGGCAGCGGTGCGCTCTTGCGGACCCGCGCGAAGGCGAGCTCCACCGCCAGGTAGGCGGCAAGCGCGGCCGTCAGGCCCGCGAGCACGTCCAGGATGTAGTGGTGCGTCAGGTAGACGGCGGAAAAGGCCACGAGCAGCGCGAACGTCCCGGTGACGACGCGCCAGGTGGTGCCGTTGCGCCACACGATGAGCATCACCAGGAAGGGGTAGGCCGCGTGCAGCGACGGCATGGCCCCGAAGACGTTGGGATTGCGCGAGTAGAAGCTCGCGAAGTAGCTGATGCCCAACAGCGCATCGAAGCGCGCGGTGCCCGCGGGACTGGGCAGCGCGGCCAGGTTCGCCGGACCCGGGCCGTACTGGAGGATGTACCAGGGCGGCGCGGCCGGATAGAGCATGTAGACGACGACGCCCAGCGCGTTCACCGCGAGGAAGGCCCAGCACAGGCGTTGGAAGCGGTCGTCCTTCTTCACGAAGAAGAAGATGGCCACGAGAAAGACTTCGTAAAGGTAGGCGGCATAGGCAAAGCCGCACAGCAGGTCCAGCACGGGGTGCGAGCGCGTGCTCCACCATTCGGGCCAGTTGACACCTCCGGGGGCGGGGAACCAGAGGCGCTCGCGCGCCCATAAGTCGCCCGTGTGGATTTCGCCCCGGAGCGACAGCCAGAGCCCTTGGCTGTCCAGCAGCATACCGGTCAGCCACAAGGGGAAGCCGCCGAGCAGGAAGCGCCGCGTGCGGGGGCCCGCCCAGGCCACCCCCACGAGCAGCGCGTCCGCCACGACGTGCTCCCACCGCAGCCGACCGGTGGCCAGCACCAGCATCAAGTGGCCCGCCCCCATGAAGGTGACGAGCCACGTGAAGGCCGGCGTCTTATCGCGCGAGCGGGAGGTCATCCCCGTAGTAGTCGAGTCCGAGGTGGGTGATGGGCTCCTCGCCCGCCACGACGCGCAGCGTGTTCTTCAGCTTGGTGAGCTGGATGAACAGGTCGTGCTCCACGGGGAGGCCCGGCATCGCCATGGGGCTCTTGAAGTAGAAGGACATCCACTCCTGGATGCCCCGCCACTCCAGCCGCTTGGCCAGGTCCAGGAACAGCGCGATGTCCAGCACCAGCGGCGCGGCCAGGATGGAGTCGCGGCAGAGGAAGTTGACCTTGATCTGCATCGGGTAGCCCAGCCACCCGGTGATGTCGATGTTGTCCCAGCCCTCCTTCGCGTCGCCGCGGGGCGGGTAGTAGTGGATGGACACCTTGTGGGAGTACTTGCTGTACAGCTCGGGGTAGACCTCCGGCTGCAGGATGGTGTCCAGCACGCTCGACTTGGTGACCTCCTTGGCCTTGAAGGCCGCGGGGTCGTCCAGCACTTCACCGTCCCGGTTGCCCAGGATGTTGGTGGAGAACCAGCCGTCCAGGCCCAGCATGCGGGCCTTCAGCGCGGGGGCGATGACCGTCTTCATCATCGTCTGGCCGCTCTTGAGGTCGCGGCCGGCGACGGGCACGCCCTCCAGCTTCGCCAGCTCCTGCAGCGCGGGCGTGTCCACGCTCGCGTTGGGGGTGGCGTTGGCGAAGGGCACGCCCTCCTTCAGGGCCGCGTAGGTGTAGAGCGCGGTGGGGTTGATGTCCGTGCTGTTCTCGTCCAGCGCCTTCTCGAAGGCGGCCAGCGTCTTGAACGCCTCCGGCATGGGACGGAAGGTCTCCACGCTGCTGCACACGACCATCACCGCGCGCTTGGCGTTGAGCTCCTTCTTGAAGTCGCGGATGTCCTGGCGCAGCGCCTCGATGCTCTCGCGGTGCGTCTTGGTGGCCTTGGTGTGATTGGCCTCGATGCGGCGGACGAACTCCGCGTCGTGCACGCCCTTCTTGGGCTTGATGCCCTGGAGGAACGGCTTCACCGCCTCCAGGTGCTTGTCGTGCAGCACGCCGGAGCGC
The DNA here is from genome assembly GCF_038561935.1 of Myxococcus stipitatus. The sequence goes on from NZ_CP102770.1 coordinate 586,735, forward strand.
ACCGCGACCTGGTACGCGTCCTCGCTGATGATGTCCCAGGCGCCGAAGACGACGTCCGTCAGGTTCGCCAGGGGAACCAGCTCACCGAGCTTCACGGTGCGCCCCTCGGTGCGCTTGCCCAGCCGCGCCGTGCCCATCTGCGTCAGGGAGCCGATGGGGGCCCCCTTGCCCTGCCGCGCGAGCTCCACGCCCGCCATCAGCGTCGTGGACACCGCGCCGAGCCCCGGCACCAGCACCGCCAGCCTGCCCTCGGGCTTCGAGACCGACTTCTTGTTCTCCATCGTGGCTTCCTTACGAAGGACGGGGGACCCGCCCTGGGTTGAGGCTTCTTCAGGCTTCCCGCCGCGCACCGACTCACTTGCCGTGGGGTATGCGGAAAATCCTGAATGCGGATGGTTGATACTCTAAACCGTTGGTGACTTCAATGTGATGTGGGGGCGCCCGTTGGCGGCCCATCGGCGGGACTGATGGCTCTCCCCAGGCCCGCGTACAAGGAGGAGCGCAGGCACCTGTCCGGGAGCCATCACGGCGCGAGCGAACTGAGACCCACCTGACCTTTCATAGGCACGAAGGGTGGGAGGGTTCCAGTTGACTCATGCTGCGGAAAATGACGACGGCGGGAGGTCGGCCTCCAGGGGCGAGGGGATGTCCGGAACCGGGATGCCCATTGCGGGCCTCTATTGGTGCCGCTCGCATCCTGGCGCAACCCTAAGTCACGAGAATGTGAGATGGGAGGCGTTCGCGTCGGGGCCGGAGGTGCCCAGAGTGGGGGTGTCCCAGTACTCCGCGCGCTGCACGCTCACGCGCAGCAGGGCGAGCTCTGGATCATCCAGGCCCTGGGGGAACCACGCCTCCAGCGCGGGGCTCCACATGTCGCGCATGCGCCGGGGGTCCTTCTCGAGCTGGCAGCGGCCGCTGACGGAGACGTAGCGCTCGCGAGCGGGGTCGGCGAAGGAGATGTTCACGTGGTGGTCCTCCTCCAGCTCCTCCACCTTGTGGGAGTGGGCGCGGGTGAAGAACCAGAGGTCCCCGTCGAAGTCATGGTCCTGGGTCCACATGGGCCTGCTGTGCAGGGTTCCGTCGGCGTCCACGGTGGTCATCATCGCGACCTTGATGCCGTGGATGAGGGTGCTCAGGTGCTCGATGGCGTCGCGGGTGGCTTGCTCGGGTGTCTGGGTTCTCATGCCTCTCTCCTGGCCCCTTGAAACGTAGGCAGCGCGCGGGGGCACGCGCAGACAGGAGGCGTGGGATGGCGCCAGGGCGGGCGAGGGGTGTGGTAGGTGGCGGGGGCTCTCTCGGCGGGGGGGAGGGGAGGCGCGATGGCTCCGCGAGGTTGGGCTCCGGAGAAGGAAAGCGAGTGCGACGATGCTGAAGACCGCGTGGAACGAGTGGTGCCTGAAGGCGCTCCAAATCGAGACGGCCCTGCTGGTGCTGGAGGAGATTGAGCTGCCCGAGGAGATGCATGGGCAGCAGGACGCGGCGGAGGAGAAGCTCCTGGAGCTGGCGCGGACCTGGAAGGGCCGCCAGCCGGTGAAGGACGGGCGCCGGTGGGAGCGGCAGACGCAGCCGGGTGGCACGCCCAGCGACGCGGAGCTCCTGGAGATGGTGAGCGACTTCCGCGCGGACGGGAAGACGTGGACCCTGCTGCGGGCGGTGAGCGACCAGCGCGAGGTGGTGGAGACGCTGGTGGCGGAGGGCCGGGCGTGCATGGCCGTGGAGGGCTCGTACTACCTGGGCCAGTGGGACGAGAAGGACGAGGTCCTGGAGGTCGGCCGCGACGATGACGCGGGCGAGCCCGGCACGGGCGTGGTGCTCTCCGCGACGGGAGAGGTCCAGTACACCCCGGACCCGGAGCTGTAACCGCACGGGGACCCGGGGGCTGGGGTCCCCAGCCTTCCCGAGTGTCGAGACGCGCGGGTGACACGAATTCGTGGGGCCGGTGTTCCCTTCCGCGAAAGGGGGCGCTGCTGCCCCCGCGAAGCAACCCGCCGCCGGTGCCCGCGCTCGCGTGGGAGAGGGCGGCTCCTCTCGACAACAACTCAGGAAGGTTCTGCGATGAAGCGCAAGGTCTCGGTGTGTGCGGGCGTCATGGCGGCGATGGTGGCGATGTCCGCTGGCGCCGAGGAGTCGAAGGGAGCCGAGCAGGCGTCCGTGCCCGCGGTGGGCACCGACGGTGGGGCGGCGGAGGCCTCTCCGGCGGTGGAAGGCCCCGGGGTGGAGCGGGCGATGGCGGCGCCTCCGCTGGTGGAGGCGGCGGCGGTGGGCAACACGAGCGCGGGGACGGCGACGGCGGATGCGCCCACGGCGGTGCAGGCCCAGGCGAAGCCGGAGGCGGAGGAGGTCCACGTCCCCTTCAGCTTCACGGTGGTGCCGGGGCTGAGCACCTCGGGCTTCTCGCAGCGCAACCAGGTGCATGACGTCTCCATCGGCCTGATTGCCACGCAGGCCAGGCGCATCCGCGCGCTGGGCTTGTCGCTGGGCGGCAACTTCGTGGGCGAGGGCGGCACCAGCGGCGTGCTGGCCACCACGGGCATCAACGTGTCGCAGGGCCCGGTGAACGGCTCGCTCTTCGCGGTGGGCGCCAACATCGCGACGAAGGACGCCGAGGGCCTGCTGGCCTCGGTGGGCGCCAACATCGTGCGCGGCAACACGACGGGCGTCCTGGCCACGGTGGGCGCCAACGTGGTGACGGGCACGGTGGATGGCTCGCAGCTGAGCGTGGGCGCCAACATGGCGACGGGCAAGGTGCTGGGCGCGCAGCTGAGCGTGGGTGGCAACCTGGCGGGCGAGTCGCTCAATGGCTTGCAGATGGCGGTGGGCGCCAACGTGGCGCGGGGCGCCTCGCGCGGCGTGCAGATGGCGGCGGGCGTCAATGTGGCCCCGGACCTGACGGGCCTCCAGATGTCGTCCGGCGTCAGCTACGCGGGCAAGCTGTCCGGCGCGCAGGTGTCCATCATCAACGTGGGTGGCTCGGTGGAGGGCGCGCAGGTGGGCCTGGTCAACGTGGCCAGCCGCGTCGACGGCGCGCAGGTGGGCATCATCAACGTGGCGGGCGAGACGGAGGGCGAGTCGGTGGGCCTGCTGAGCTTCGTGGGCAACGGCCAGGCGAACGTGCAGGTGTGGGCCAGCGACATCGCGCTGACGAACGTGAGCCTGAAGCTGGGCGGGCGGCACCTCTACACGGTGCTCAACGTGGGACTGACGCCGCCGATGGATGGGGACCGCCGCCGCTACACGACGGGCGTGGGCGTGGGGGGGCACATCCCGCTGGGGCGCTTCTTCGTGGACATGGACCTGATGGGCTCCAGCGTGCACGCCCACCGCCTCTTCGACTTCGACGACGACACGAACCACGTGCTGGGGCAGCTGCGGTTGATGGCGGGCTGGCAGGTGGCGCGCCGCTTCGCGGTGTTCGGCGGCGTGAGCGCGAACACGCTGGTGACGTGGAACGGCAGCGACCCGTGGAAGGAGCTGGGCATCGGGCCGGAGTGGAAGGAGACCTCCGACAGCGGCCGCACCGTCGTGCGCACCTGGCCGGGCATCCTCGCGGGCATCCAGATTTGAGTCCCGGGGTGGGCGCTTCCCCTGAAGCGAGGTGCCCCCCAAGTTCCCTTCGAGCGCCGCGAGTCCACCGAGGCGGCGCAAGGGAGCGACCCCATGGACGGCACCATGCGTGTGATGGTTCTCCACGCACCCGGGCGACCGCTTCGAGAGGAGCGGTGGCCCGTTCCTCGTCCGGGGCCCCAGGAGGTGCTGCTGCGGGGGCATGCATGCGCGGTGTGCCGCACGGACCTGCACCTGGTGGAGGGAGAGCTGCCCAGGCCCAAGCTGCCCGTGGTGCCGGGCCATGAAGTGGTGGCCACCGTCGTCGAGGCGGGCGCCGAGGTGATGGGGCTGGAGGTGGGCACCCGTGTGGGCGTGCCCTGGCTCGGGTGGACGTGCGGCCAGTGCCGCTTCTGCGTCTCCGGCCGGGAGAACCTCTGCGACTACGCCCGCTTCACCGGTTACCAGGTGGATGGCGGTTACGCCGAGTACACCGTGGCGCACCACCGCTTCTGCTTCCCGCTGCCGGCGAGCTTCCCGGACTTCCACGCCGCGCCGTTGATGTGCGCGGGGCTCATCGGCTTTCGCAGCCTGCGCATGGCGGGAGACGGTGAGCGGCTGGGGATGTATGGCTTTGGCGCCGCCGCGCACGTGCTCATCCAGGTGGCGCGATATCGAGGCCGGCGCGTGTTTGCCTTCACGCGGCCGGGGGACGAGGCGGGGCAGCACTTCGCGCGGGAGCTGGGCGCGGTGTGGGCGGGGGGCTCGGATGCCCTGCCGCCCGAGCGCTTGGACGCGGCCATCCTCTTCGCGCCCGTGGGGGCGCTGGTGCCCGCCGCGCTGCGCGCCGTGGACAAGGGCGGCGTGGTGGTGTGTGGCGGCATCCACATGAGCGATGTCCCGTCGTTCCCCTATGCGCTGCTCTGGGAGGAGCGCGTGGTGCGCTCGGTGGCGAACCTGACGCGGGCGGATGCGCTGGACTTCCTGGTGCTCGCGCCGTCGGTGCCCGTGCGCACCGAGGTGAAGGTGTTCCCGCTCTCCGCCGCGAACGAGGCGCTCACCGCGCTGCGCGAGGGACAGGTGCGCGGCGCGGCCGTGCTGGACCCGCGCGCGTAGCCTTCCGAGGCGCGCCGTGGCGAATCGCCCCGCAGGGACTGCGTCCTGCTCCGTTTCGCCGCAAAGGCTGCGGAGGTGACGGGCGCGAGGGCTGACATTCCGAGGGGTTGGCGTTGGCCGGCCGGATGCAATGGGAAGGCTTGCAACCCGACCCCACGCGGATGGGGCCAGACCCGAGGCCAACGATGAAGCGAGCGTTGCAGATCACCTACCGGGGCATGCCGACGAGCGAGGCGCTCAACGAGCACATTCGAGACCACGCGGCGAAGCTGGAGCACTTCTTCGATGGCATCGTGGGCTGCCATGTCGTGGTGGACGAGCCGCACCGGCATCAGCACCACGGCCACCAGTTCCGCGTGCGCGTGGACCTGCACGTGCCCGGCAAGGACATCAGCGCGGGCCGCACCGCGGCGGAGCATGCCGCGCATGAGGACCCCTACCAGGCCGTGACGGAGGCGTTCGAGGCCGCGCGCCGACAGCTCCAGCACTACACGCAGGCGCACCACGAGCAGTATCGGCACTGAGGGGAAGGGCGGGGCCGCCGCCACCCGGGGGCCTGTTGGGGATGGAAGGACGTGAGCGAGTGGGTTAGACGGGGCGGCTCATCGCCGTGGCCGCACCCGCGTGGCGCACTCGCTCATGACGTCCTCCACTCCCGACGCCCCTTCGCACGGGCGGCTTCGCCTCTGGCTGGGGCACCTGGCGCTGCCCCTCGTCGTGCTGGCCTGGGGGCTGTTCGTCGTCGCCCCCACGTGGGCCCAGGCCGCGCGTGCCTGCTTTCCGAACTTCGACCTGGGCATCTACACCCAGGCCTTCGCGCGCCTCTCGTTCGCGGACCCCAATCCCTGGCTGAGCGGGCGGCAGATCTTCATCTTCAACGACCACTTCGACCCCATCCTGTGGCTGGTGCAGCCCCTGACGGAGGTGCTGCCGGCGATGTGGGCGGGGCTGGTGGCCGAGTCCCTCCTGGTGCTGCTGTCGCTCGTGCCATTGGGGTGGCTGCACGCGCGGGGGCTCATGAGCCGCGAGTCCACGGTGCTGGCCGCGGGGCTCCTGCTGATGTCGGTGGGCGCCGTGGATGCGCTGCGATTTCCCATCCATCCCACGACGTGGTCCGTGCTGCCGTGGGTGCTGGCGGGGGTGGCCTTCCACTTCCGCCGCAACGGGCTCCTGCTGGTGGCGCTGGTGCTGCTGTTCTCCTGCAAGGAGGAGTTCGCCTTCGTGGGCATCATGCTCGCGGTGGCGCTGTGGTTACGGGGAGACAGGCGTCACGCGGTGGCAACCCTGGTGTTGTCCGTCGCGTGGGTCGCGTGGGTCTACGGGGTGCGGCCCCGGCTCTGGGGGCACACGCAGGACCACGTCGAGCGGCTCGAGCGAGGGCTGGAGGAGGGCTGGCTGCACTACCTCTGGCTTCGCGTGCATCCCTCGCAGCTCGCGCGCGTGGGCACCTTGATGGTGGCCCTGGTGCCGCTCCTCTTCTGGACGTGGCGCGAGCGCCTGAAGCCGGACTGGACCTGGATGCTGGTGCTGCTGCCCTTGTTGGGCATCCGCTTCCTGGGCATGGCCTGGCGCTTCCACTACGTCGCGCCGCTGATGGCCGCGGCGCTGATGAGCTTTCTTCCCGTCCTGCGCGCCCGCAGGCCCCCGGCCTGGGTGCTGGTGAGCACCTTCGTGCTGCTCATCACCACCAACGAGAACAACCTGCGCGCCGCGTGGCGGACGCTGGTGACGCCGCTCGAGTTCCCGGCCCGCTGCCCGGACGACCCGGCGCGGCTGGCCAGCATCTCCCGGGGCGTGGAGCTGCTCACGCGCGAGCAGCAGCGCCCCGCGCTGCTGGGGGGCAACTTCGTGCCACTGCTCGCGCACCGGGATGAAATCTTCGCGTTGGGAGGGCCCTATCCGCCCGAGGGCCGCGCGTTCGAATGGGTGCTGGTGGAGAAGCCTCCGCGCGGGGAGATATGGCTCCTCTCCGCCGAGCGCATCCAGGAGCTCATCTCCCTCTGGCGACAGGACGCGAACACCCAGGTCCTCATCGACGACCCGCACGTGTTCATGGCGAAGGGGCGCTTCACCCAATACCAGTGAGCCCGCGCTCGCGGCCCAGGGCCACCAGGCGAGCGGGCCCCCGAGTGCGCGCTGGCGTGTGTAGGTGCTCGCCCTCTAGCGCGGAGGTGCTGGAGGGCCAGTGATTGGCGAACAGTCCTCCACATCCCCTCACGCTTCGGCGGGAGGGGCGTTATCCTCGGGCCCTGTCCCCGCCATGAATGCCCCGCGGCTCCAGGTGCTGCTGGTGGACGACGAGGCGCCGGTCCTCGCCACCACCGCGGCCGTGCTCTCCGAGGACTTCGACGTCCAGACCGCGCGCGACGCGCATGCCGCGCGGGTGCTGCTGGCGCGGAGCCGCTTCGACGTGCTGTGCACGGACCTCCACATGCCCGGGCCCAGCGGCATCCTGCTCCTGCGCGAGGCCGTCACGCAGGACCCGCACCTGGCGGGGGTGCTGGTGACGGGCTGTCGCGAGTACCTCGACTGGAGGGACCGGTTGGATGCGCAGGGCCTCTTCTACCTGGTGCTCAAGCCGTACCAGCCCGCGGACCTCATCGCGATGATCCACCGCGCCGCGGCCTCCGCGCGACTCAAGCGCGAGATGAGCCGGCTCACGTCGGGGCTGGCCGAGCACAAGTGGGGTCCTCGATGAAGCGTCCCGCGTTCGCGCGGGGGATGTGGGTGGCGTTGGGGGTGCTGTGGCTCGCCGCCATGGGCGTGGGCTTCTCGCTCCTGACCCGACATTCCCTCACCCCTGGCGATAGACAGGAGGCGCCGTCGCGCTGGCCCGAGGAGGCGCGTCCGCCGCGCGTCGAGGGGCGGCCCACGCTGGTGATGCTGGCGCACCCGCGCTGTCCCTGCACGCGCGCGAGCCTGGGGGAGCTGGCGGTGGTGATGGAGCACGCCCGGGGCCGGCTGGATGCGCGCGTGCTGTTCCTCCGTCCGGAGGGGACGACCGGCGACTGGACTCAAGGGGCCCTGTGGCGCGCCGCCGCCGGGATTCCGGGCGTCCGCGTGCTCGCGGATGAAGGTGGGACACAAGCCCGTTTGTTCGGAGCCGTCACTTCTGGACATTCCTTGCTCTATGATGCGGAAGGTCGGCTGCGCTTCAGTGGTGGGCTCACCGCGGCGCGAGGACACCGAGGAGACAATCCGGGGCGGGACGCCGTGGAGGCGCTGCTTCGGGATTCAGGTGGGTCGGGCGGGACGTCAGAGCACGGGGTCTACGGTTGCGCACTGGAGGAACCGCCCGGGGTCCGGGCCACGAACACCCCATGAAGCTCTCGGAGGACGTCAGCGGCCCGACGGTGGCATTGAAGGAGCGCGCCGTCCTGTTGTTCCGGGAGCACCTGGGCGCCGTGCGCCGCCGCACCGACCGCCTCTTCGCGGGGCTGATGCTGGCGCAGTGGGCCTTCGGCATCCTCGTGGCGCTCTTCGTCGCGCCCTACGGATGGGGAGGCAAGGATGGCGCGCCCCACGCGCATGTGTATGCCGCCCTCTTCCTGGGCGCGGCGCTCACCGTGTTCCCCATCGCGCTGGCGCGGTGGCGCCCGGGAGACGCGGCCACGCGGCACGGGGTGGCGCTGGCGCAGATGCTGTGGTCCTCGCTGCTCATCCACCTGACGGGTGGGCGCGTGGAGACACACTTCCACGTCTTCGTCTCGCTGGCCTTCCTCGCGCTGTACAGAGACCCGTGGGTGCTCCTGTCGGCGACGTGCGCCACCATCGCGGACCACATCATCCGAGGCTTCCTCTGGCCGGAGTCCGTGTATGGCGTCGTGGACCCGGAGTGGTGGCGCTTCCTGGAGCATGGCTTCTGGGTCGGCATCCTGGACATGGTGCTGCTGCACGCCGGACGCGGGATGCGGCGGGAGATGCGCGAGGTCGCGGTGCGGCGCGCGGAGCTGGAGCTGGCGCGCGAGCGCGAGGAGGAGAAGTCCGCCGCGTTGGACCGCGCGCTGCGTGAGCTGAGCGGCTTCCAGGAGCACCTCATCCGCGTGGAGAAGCTCGCCGCGGTGGGTCAGCTCGCCGCCAGCGTGGGTCATGAACTGCGCAATCCCCTGGCCGCCGTGCGCAACGCCCACGCCTACCTCTCCCGACGACTGAGTCGGGATGTGATTGGGGCGGCGGATGACCCACGGGTCCCCCAGTTCCTGGGGGTCATGGAGCGTGAACTGGGCGCGTGCGCCAAGATCATCTCCGACCTGTTGGACTTCGCGCGGGAGCGTCCCCCCGCGCTCCAGCCGTGTCCGTTGCGACCTCTGGTGGACGAGGCCATTGGCGTCGTGCCGCCGCGCGACGGAGTGCGCATCATCAATGAAGTCCCCGAGTCTCTCCCCGTGCCCAGTCTGGACAAGGAACAGTTCCGTCAGGTCCTGGTGAACCTGGTGCAGAACGCGGTAGAGGCGATGCCAACGGGAAGGACGGGACAGGTTTCAGTGCTGGCGGAAGGACAAGACGCGGGGCCCTGGGCCATTCGCGTGATAGATGACGGGGCGGGCATCCCACCGGACGTGCTGCCCAAGATTTTCGAACCGCTTTTCACAACCAAGACGCGTGGGACGGGCTTGGGACTGGCGATTGTGGCGAACATGGTGCAACGTCACGGAGGCACAATCTCTGTGCGAAGCGAAGCCGGCCGGGGTAGTGAATTCCATATTCACCTTCCGGCAACCGCGGCGGCGCAGGCCGCATGATGGAGGACGTGGCTTTGGGCCCCGCTCGCATCCTTTTGGTCGACGACGAGGAGGGGCTGCGCATCACGCTCGCGGCGAACCTGGAGTTGGAGGGCCACACCGTCCTGGAGGCCGCCAACGGCGAGGAAGCGCTGCGCCTCCTGGGAGAGCACACGGTGGACGTGGTGCTCAGCGACATGCGCATGCCGGGCTTGCACGGCGTGGACCTGTTGCGCCGCATCAAGCAGGCGCGCCCGGACATGCCCGTGGTGTTGATGACGGCCTTCACGGCGGAGGAGCTGGTGGAGGACGCGCTCGCCGAAGGGGCCTTCACCGTGTTGCCCAAGCCCTTCGACGTGGCGCACGCGCTGGACACCATCCTCCGCGCGGCGCGGGCGCCGCAGGTGTTGGTGGTGGACGACACGGAGCCGGTGGCGCGCGCCATGGTGCGCGCGCTGAGCACGGTGGGCCTGCGTGCGCGCGCCGTGTACAGCGGCGAAGAGGCGTTGACGTGGCTGCGTTCCGGCGACTTCGACGTGTGTGTGTTGGACCTGGTGATGCCAGAAATGAGCGGTCCTGAGCTGGTGGCCAAGGTGAAGGCGGCGGATTTGTCGGTGGCCGTTATTGCCATGTCCGGCCACGTGGTGCCGGAGCTGCTCCGGAAGGTGGCTGCGCAAGGCGCGGTGGTGTGTATGACGAAGCCGGTGCCTCTGCGGGAACTGGTGCAAGCCATTGCTCGGGTGCGCGGACAGCCTCGGGTGCAGGGGCCCGTCGGGCCTCCGGGTGTGAGGAATTGACGGATGGGCGTGCGTGCAGACCTCCAGGCGCGGGAACGGGCCGCGGTGGCGGATGTCGTGGCCTCCACGCTGCGGCATGACCTCCGCAACAAGCTGGCCAGTGTCCGCAATGCGTCGTTCTACCTGATGCGGAAGATGCAGAAGACCGACGCCTGGAGTTCCGATGCCCGGGTGGAGGCCTTCTTCCAGTTGATCGACCGGGAGCTGGCGGCGGCGGAGGAGGTGCTGACGCGCAGGGCGCCGGTGGCCAGCAGTGAGCGGCCGCTGTGCCATGCGGGCGAGGCGGCGGAGCGCGCGCTGCTGGAGGCGCGGGTGCCGGAGCACGTGAAGGTGGAGCGCGACTTCCGGGCGCGTGGCTCGGTGCCGCTGGACGTGGAGGACCTGGCGCTCCTGATGCGCTGTCTGGTGGACAACGCGGTGGAGTCCATGCCGCGCGGGGGTCTGCTCACGGTGCGGACCTGGGACGTTGAAGAAGGGGAGGGAGGCGTCTCCCTCCGCGTCGAGGATGTGGGAGAGGGGCTGGCGCCAGAGGCCTATTCGCGCGCCTTCGAGCCCTTCTATTCAACACGACCCGGCCATGCGGGGCTGGGATTGAACATCGTGCAGCGGTTGGTGCTGCGCAATGGGGGGAAGGTGGCATTGGACGGAGGCCCTTCCGGGGGCACTCACGTCGAGATCCACTTCCCCAACCGCCCGGAGGCGGGGGGGCGGAAGCGGACCGCGGTGCAGGAAGAGATATGGGGGAGCAAGTGATGGAGACGAGCTGGACCTTCGGGCGATGCCTGCTGCTGGTGGAAGATGACCCGTCCAACCGGATGACGCTCGCGGCGCTGCTGGAGGAAGCGGGCTTCGCGGTCGTCACAGCGGGTTCGTATTCAGAAGCGGAGAAGTGGCTCAACCACCCCAGACCCATCGACGCGGTGCTGCTGGATCAGAGCCTGGGTGATGGCTTTGGAACGGGGTTGATTCCGTTGGTGCGTCACCACATGCCCGGGGCGAAGGTCGTGTTCGTCACCGGCGCGGACAGTGCCATCGACATGCCGGTGGATGCGGTCTTCCGGAAGGGAGACCACTTCGAGGCGTTGTTGGCGTTCCTGTTCAAGCTGTTGCCCCAGCGGCCGCTGGGGATGTCGTCGGCGGCGCAGGGTCCTCGCAGGCCCTGAGCGTCTCAAGCCGGAGGGGAGGGGGCCGGCTCGGGGGTGGTGATGCTGTGGGCGAGGACAACCCACCAGCGCCCCTCACGACGCTGGCAGACGTCGGCGAACTCGCTGATGTCGTTGATGACGGTGCCATCCGACAAGCGGACCCGCGCGAGCTGAGTGCCTGTCAGGATTCCCGTCTCACCAAAAACGTGCGCTCGTACGTTCTGGGTCTCCAGCGAGAGGATGTCTGCCTCGAGCGTGGAGACGGAGTCGAGGAACGCGGCCCTGTCTGACTCCACGGCGCCCGCGCCGCGAAAGACAAAGTCTTCCGCCATGAAGTTCTTCAGCGACTGCGTATCGCGCGTGTGGATGGCGCGGACAATCGCTTGTTCCAAGGACAGCAGGGCCTGGACATCCTCGACGCTCCGGGGGTTGCGCACGGACGTGAGTCTATGTGCCGGGTTGGATAGCGGACAACGATAGGGGCGTACGGGGAACCCCCGTGAAAGCCCGTGGGACAGCGGACATCCGCCCCGCGCGAGGACGCGCGAGTGTCCGGGGCGGGACAGTCGGACTGGCACCAACAGAACCCATCCCTAGGTTGCTTGCCCTGGAGCGGGAACGGCCACGCGGTCGAGGGGAGGGTGGATGGGCGGGTTTCTGTCGGGAGGCGAAGAAGGGCTTCGCGCACGAGGGGAGGACACTCCCGCTCCGGAGTCAGGGGACGCGACCTGCCTGAGTGTCCTGGAGGCGCTGGACGCGGACCTCGACGCGTATCTGGACCGGGAGCTGGTCGACGAGGACGCGTCCGAGGAGGACTCGGAGGTGGAGGCGGAGGACGGGGAGGACCTGCGTGCGCTGCTGACGTTGGCGGAGGAGGAGATTCGCTGGCTCGCGCGGTCGCCGGAGACGGCGTTCGCGGATGCGGAGCGCGCGGGGGCGCCGGTGCTGATTCCCGCGTGGATGCGGGAGAACCCGTCGGTCGCGGTGGCGGAGCCCGTGCGTCCGGCCTGGGCTCACGCGCAGGTGCCGAGTCCTCCCGCCGCATCGCGGAGCCTCCCGTGGAGCCAGCGGGCCTCCGCCGCGCCCGCGCGGCCCAATCTCCAGGAGCGGCCCTGGGGCGTGCCGATGATGTGGGAAGGCCCCCCGCGGACGCCGCACCGAGGCTTGGACATCGTGTCGGGCGTCCTGCTCGGCGTCGCGGTGGTGGGGGCGCTCGCGGCCGGGATGCTCGTGGTCGCGAGCGTGCGCCTCTGGGAGGTCGGCACCTTCCGGCAGGTGGAGGTCGCGGAGCTGCGTGCGGGCGTGCAGCGGCCAGCACTTGGCGACATCCATGCCCCCGTGGAATCCGTGGGCGTGGGGACTCCCGTGGCGCAGCCGGCGGAGGCGCGAGACATTCCTCCGCCCGTCATGGGAGCGGTTCCCTCCGTGCCGTCGTCAACGCGTGTGAGTGATATCGCCAGCGCGATTCAAGCTCCGCCAGCGGAGGCTTCTCCGGCGGCGCCCGTGGCACTCGCGACGACGGAGGCCACCGAAGCACTCGCCCGGCGGGACACCCTCGCTGTCACGTCTCACGTGAGGCGCACCGAGGAGGCTCCTCGGTCCGAGCAGGACGCGTCACGGGCTCCGGTCCAGGAGCTGACCTTCGAAGAGGACGCCCCCGCCGAGGACTCCGCCGAGGCTTCGTTGGAAGAGGCCGCCGTGGAGGAGGAGGCCTCCCCGGAGTCGGAGCTCGACGAGGCGTTCGCTCGGGAGCTGGGCTTCACGGAGGAGGCCGCCCCCGAGTCGTCGGAGTCCACCGCCGCCCGGACCGTGTACGTCCCTCCCGAGCTGGGAGCGAAGGAGCACCTCACGGCGGACGACATCCAGCAGGTGGTGGTGGCGAACCAGCCCGCTGTCGCCGAGTGCCTGCACCGGCACGCCGCGGAGTCCCTGTTGGAGAAGGGCGGCCACTTCGTGGTGAGCTGGTCCGTGCAACCCGGTGGCGAGACGACGGACGTGGCCATGGACACGCCCGCGCTGCGCTCCACGCCCGTCGCCAGCTGCATCGAGGGCGTGGTGCGCGGCTGGAAGTTCCCGATGCACGCGGTCCGCATGCCCGCGCCCATCCACTTCCCGTTCGTCTTCTAATCAGGCCTCGCCCGTCTCGTGGCCGAACATCTCACCGGGGTTGGGCGCGGCGGGGCCGTTGGGGGCGTTCTTGAGCAGCGGCTTCTGCCACCGGCCGGAGAAGTAGTAGGCCATGCTCACCGCCAGCGACACCGCGAAGCTCAGGGCCATGGCAAGCCACACGCCCTTCACGTTGTCCATGCGGCGTGACAGCCAGTACGCCACCGGGACACGCACCACCCAGAGGCTCACCAGCGAGAACACCGTCGTCATCATCGTGCGGCCCGCGCCGTTGATGACGCCGTTGCTGACGAAGATGAGCGCGAAGAGGACGTAGGTGCCGCCCACGATGTGCAGGTACTCGACGCCCGGCGCGAGGACGGCCGGGTCCGAGACGAACATGCTCAGCAGGGCCTCGGGGAAGGTCACCGCCATCGCGGAGATGAGCAGGGTGACGCCGCCGCTGAAGATGCACCCCCACTTGAAGACCTCCTGCACGCGGTCATACCGGCCCGCGCCCAGGTTCTGTCCCGCCAGCGTGGAGACGGCCATGCCGAACGTCATCGCCGGCATGAACGCAATCTGGTCGATGCGCGAGGCCGCGCCGAAGGCCGCCGTGGCCACCTCGCCGAAGCCGTTGACGATGCCGGTGACGAACACCATGCCGATGGACACGAGCGACTGCTGCACCGCGGCCGGCACGCCGATGCGCAGCGTCTTCAGCGTGGTGGGCCCCAGGTGGTCCAGCCGGGGCAGGCGAGGCGCGACGGGCGCCTGCTTGATGCGCAGGTACGTCAAGAGCGTGATGAGCGCCAGCAGCTGCGCGACCACCGTGGCCCACGCGGTTCCGTTCAGCCCCAGCTTGGGCAGCCCCAGCCAGCCGAACATCAGCACGGGGTCCAGCGCGATGGTGAACAGCACCGAGCCCGCCTGGAAATACAGCGGCGTCTTCGAGTCACCCACGCCCTGCAGCAGGCTGCGCGTGAGGAAGAGTCCGAAGCCCAGCGGCATCGACAGCAGGAAGACGCGCAGGTAGCTGACGGACTCCGCGAAAATCTCCGGCGGCGTGTCCATCAACCGGAGGATGGACGGCGCCAGCCACTCGCCCAGCGCGGTGAGCACCAGGCCCAGCGAGTAGATGAGCACCGTCGAGCTGTCGACGACCTTGCGCAGCTCGTCCATGCGCTTGGCGCCGTAGTTCTGCGACACCAGGATGCTGGTCGCCATCGTGAGGCCCATGCCGATGGAGAACAGGACGAAGACGACGGGGAAGCTCACCGTCACCGCCGCCAGCGCCTCGGTGCCCAGGAACCGCCCCACCCAGATGGCGTTGATGAAGCTGTACGCCGTCTGCAGGAAGCTCCCCAGCAGCATGGGGATGGAGAAGGCGACCATGTGGCGCGGAATGCTGCCCGTGGTCAGGTCTCGGCCGAGCGGTGCCTTCATGAGCCGCGGCCCTCGTTCAGGGATGCCATTGAAAATTCCTCGATGCCGGCCCCACCCGTGTCTGGGCCCTGAAAGGAATTCGCCTGGAGCCTGAATGGAAGCGCGGTTCCGGGTGAGGGTGACGTCGTCTTTCCGGGTGTGGGTGCCCCTCGGAACCCACGTCCAGCTTATGGAGACGACTCACGGCCGCAAGCCCTTTGTCGACACCCGGAGGGCGAGCGGCCAGGCACCTGCGCTGAAGCGTCAACAGGGGCGGGTCCCGGCCTTATGCTCATGGACGATGCCCACGCCACTTCCACCCGAGGCCGCTCCTGGCACCCAGCCGACGGAGCTGCACGTCTGTCACAACTGCCTCGTGAAGGTGGACTCGAGCCTGGGCGGCGTGGACCTGCCGCGTCGAATCCGAGAGGCCCTGGCCGCGCGAGGCCTCGCGCCGACGTCGCGCGTGTTCTCTTCCGGCTGTCTCGGCGAGTGCCCTGTCGGCAAGGTCACCGTGCTGGTGATTCCCGCGAGCGGCGTCGGCTGTCACTCCCGGCTCATCGACCCGGAGAAGGACGGCGAGGACCTCGCCGAGCACCTCGTGCGGCGGGCCGCGCGAGCTGAGCGGCCTTGAGCAGCGCCTCCACCATGGGCACGCAGTTGGCCTGCCCCTTCCCGGCGATGGCGTAGGCGGTGCCGTGGTCCGGCGACGTGCGCGGCACGGGCAGCCCCAGCGTCACGTTGACGGTGCGCTCGAAGTCCAGCGCCTTGGCGGGGATGAGTCCCTGGTCGTGATACATGGCCAGCACCGCGTCGTACTTCGCGCCCGCCGCGTCGGGCTTCGCGAAGAGGCCGTCCGCGGGGAAGGGCCCCTGGGCATCCACCTTCGCCGCGCGCGCCTTGCGGATGGCGGGGCCGATGACCTCCACCTCCTCGCGGCCCAAGAGGCCCCCTTCGCCCGCGTGAGGGTTCAGCCCCAGCACGGCGATGCGCGGCTTGCGTCCGACGACGGGCGTGAGCGCGCGTGAGAGCAGCTTGAGCTGTGCGGTGAGCCCGTCCACGGTGAGCAGCGAGGACAGCGCGGAGAGCGGGACGTGGTTGGTGGCCAGGGCGATGCGCATGCGCGGCCCGTCCATCATCATCATCACCTCCACGCCGAAGGCCTCCGCCAGCACCTCCGTGTGGCCCATGAAGGGGATGCCCGCGCGCGAAATCTGCTCCTTGGACACGGGCGCGGTGCACAGTGCGTCGACGTGTCCGGCGCGCATGGCGTCGATGGCGCGCGTGACGTAGGCGTACTGCGCGCGGCCTCCCTCGAGCGAGGGGCGGCCCGGGACGCGCTCCTTCGCGGGGAGCTTCGTCACCTCCACCACGGTGGGGGACTCCACGCGGCCCAGGGCGCTGGACTCCACGCGGGCGTAGCGGCGGAAGAGGGGGAAGCGCTCCAGCGAGGGCCCATCCCCGAAGACGACGGGGATGAGCGCGCGGCGCACGGTGGGCCGCGCCAGGGCCGCGGCCGTCACCTCCGGCCCGATGCCCGACACGTCACCCAGGGAGATACCGACAAGGGGGAGGCTCATGAGGCTCACGCCCCGAGCATCCCCCTTGCGCGGGCCTTGGGCTACATCTTCACGTCGATGCTGGCCTTCTGCCGCAGCTCCTGCACGTACTGCTCGAGGAACTTCTCCGTCTTCTGCTCGATGAGCTTGCCCTCGAGCTTGGGACGCATCTCCTCGTAGGGCGCGGCGGCCACGGAGCGGCGCTCCTCCACCTTCAGCACGTGCCAGCCGAAGTTGGTGCGCACCGGCTCGCTGACCTCGCCCTCCTTGAGGTTGAAGGCCGCCTTCTCGAACGCGGCCACCATGACGCCGCGCTTGAACCAGCCCAGGTCTCCGCCGTCCGCGGCGCTGGGGCCCTCGCTGCGGGCGCGCGCCAGGGCGGAGAAGTCCATGCCCTCACGGCGCGCCTCCTGGGCGATGCCCTCCGCCTTCTTGCGCGCCGCGGCCACCTGCTCCTCGGTGGCCTTCGGGTCCACCGACACCAGGATGTGGCGCGCGTGGACCTCCGAGTCCTCGCCCTCCGCGCGGGCGTACTGGTTGTAGGCGGCCTTCAGGTCCTCCTCGGTGACCTTCACCTTGGGGCCCACCTTGGCGCGCAGGAGCTGGTCCCGGAGGATCTTCTTGCGCAGGATGTCGCGGTACTTGGCCAGCGTGAGGCCCTCGGCGGCGAGCGCCTGCTCGAACTGCGCCTGGTCCATGTTGTCGTTCTGCCGGCGCACGTCGTTGACCAGCTCGTCCACCTGGCCCTCGGTCGCGGTGATGCCCAGCTCCGCGATTTGGGCCTCCATCAGCTTCTCGCCGATGAGGGTGTCCAGCCCGGTCTTCATCAGCTGGGCGCGCAGCTCCGCGCGCTTGGCCGGGTCCCCGGCGTTGATGCGGGCCAGCTCCGGCGCCACCCGCTGCTGGACCTCCGACAGGGTGATGATGTCGCGGTTCACCACCGCGGCCACCTTGTCCACCATCTCCGCGCGCGCCGCCGGGGCGCCCCCCAGGAGCGCCGCGACCGCGACGAATGCCACCCGCTTCATCATTCCGTGCATCCTTCCGCACCACCTCGGGCCCGTCCAACCGTCCGCCGGGCCGTCGCTGAATCTCGTCACTTCGCCGCCTGCGGGACCACCGCGGGCTGTCCGCGGATGGCCTGCAGCGTGGCCTCATTCACCTGCACCTGCGCCTTGTCCCTCAGCTCCTTCACGAACGCGTCCTGCGCCTGCGCCCGCTTCTCCTCCAGGAGCTTGGATTCCACCCACTGCCGCGCCTCGGCGAAGTCGCGCTTGCGCGCGGGCTTGCGCTCCAGCACCTTGAACAGGTGGTAGCCGTACTCGGTGGACACCACGTCCGAAACCTGCCCGACCCCGAGCTTGAATACCACCTCGTCGAAGGCGGGCGGCATCTGTCCTCGGGGGAAGAACCCCAGGTCGCCCCCCACCTTGGCGTCCGCGCTCAGCGAGTACCTGCGCGCCAGGTCCGCGAACTTCTTGCCTGACTTGAGCTGCGCCTGGACGCGCCGCGCCTCGTCCAGCCCCTTCACCACGATCTGGGCGGCGTGGACCTGCTCCGCCTCGTGCAGCTCCGCCTCGTGCACCGCGTAGTAGGCCCGCAGCTCCTCCTCCGTCAGGGCCACCCGCGAGTAGACATGGTGGGAGAAGAGCTTCTCGATGGTGAGCCGGCTGGCCTCGCGCGCCCGCAGCTCCGCGAGGGACAGCTGTCCCTGGGCCAGCACCTCGTTGAAGTTGCCCGCGGGGTAGTCGCCCGACAGGCGCAGCACGCCCCGGTCCACCTCCTCCGGGGTGACGGTGATGTTGTTCTTGCGCGCCGCCTGGAGCAGCAGCATCCGCTGGATGTACGTGTCCAGGAGCGTGCGCTTGAAGGGTTCAATCTCCTCGGGCGTGCGCTGCGCGGCCTCCGTGGAGGCGAGCTCCCGGCCCAGCTCCTGCTCGAAGTCGGCGCGCGAGAGCGCCTCGCCATTCACGGTGGCGACCACCGTGGGGTCCGGCGTCGACTTGGGCGGCGTGTTGCAACCCGAGCCCACCGCGAGGGTGAGCACCAGGGACAGCAGGGGAGCGCGGGTAGGAGAAAGGCGCATGCGCGAGGTCCTGGGGGAAGGGTGGGGGCGGCCACCGAAGGTGGGGATGGCCCACCAGGCTGGCAAGCGGGCCCTCATGGGGCGGGCACCGTGCCGGGCATCACGCCCGTGTGCGCGCGCATGGGCGCCTGGACATCCACGGGCACCCGCCCCAGGGCGTCCAGGTCCACGGAGAGCGAGAGCTGCTTCTCCACGCGCGCCAGGTAGTCGGCCCAGGCGCGCGTGCGCTTCTCGCCTTCCAGCCGCACGCGCAACTCCTCGCGCACGTCGTCCAGCGAGAGGTGCTGCGCGGGCTGACGCGCGCGCAGCTTCAGCACGTGCAGGCCCTTGTCCGTGCGCACCACGTCGCTCAGCGCGCCCTCGTCCGCGAGCGCCCCGGCCGCCTGGGCCAGCTCCGGGCCGAACTCGTGCGACAGGGCGTCGAGCGGGAGGAAGCGGAGGTCTCCGTCGAGCGGCGCGGTGCGAGGCTCCTGGCTGTGCTCGCGCGCCAGCTGTCCGAAGCCGGCGAAGTCACTCGCGCGCAGCGCCCGCGCCTGGGCGAGGAGGGCCTGGGCCTTGCTCCGCGCGGTGGCCTCGGCCGCGGCGTCTCCGCGAGGGGCCGCGAGGAAGACATGGGACAGCCGCACCCTCTCCGGCCGCACGAAGTCGTCGCGGCGCGCGGCGTAGGCCTCCGCCAGCTCCGCGTCGGTGATGGTGACGGGGGCCTCCTCCAGCCGCGAGCGCATCAGCCGCGCCACCAGCGCGCGCCGGGTGGCCTCCACCACCTCCGCGTCGTCCTGGAGTCCCTGGGCCAGGGCCTCGCGCACCAGCAGGTCGAAGCGGGCCAGCGACTCCACGTAGTCGCGCCGGGAGCCCAGGTCGACGTAGCGCTCGCGCAGCGCGGGGCTCATCTCCTGGAAGCGCCGGGTGAGCTCCTCCGCCGTCACCGAGTCACCGCTCCAGCGCGCCACGGCCTGCCCACCCGGCGGACGGGTGTGGCGCAGGTCCATCACCGCCTGGCCGGGGGGGGCCTCGGCTGGCGTCTTCCCGCACGCGGCGGGTGCCAGCAGGGCGAGGGTGAGGAGGCGCGAGGACAGACTCATGGAGGAGGGCTTCCGGCTAGCACGGAGGGAGGGCCCGGACAACCGGGAGCCCCCGGCCTCGTTGGCCGGCTCACGGCCGGGTGGCGTGCGCGGAGAGGAACGCCTCCACCAGGGGGAAGATTTCGTCCGGCGCGCGGCGGCCCAGCACCAGGTCCGCGTGCCCGTAGTCCTCCCCGAAGCCATGCCCCCGCCCGGCCACGAGGAACTTCACCGGGCCTCCCAGGGCCTCCTTCGCCCGCGCCACCGACATGGGAGGGGCCAGGAGGTCCTTGCTCCCCGCGAGCAGGAGGAAGGGGATGCGCACCTGCGCCAGCGCCTCGCGGTAGTCGACGCCGCCGTCGTACGAGGTGAAGCGGTTGGTGGATATCCACCGGGCGAACTGGCGCGCCACGCCGCCGGAGATGTTGGCGGGCACGTTGGCCAGCGCGCGCCGCACGACGTCCGGCTCCATGTTGTCCGCCAGCATCATGTACCGGCTCAGCGGGCCCGGCGGCGCGCCCAGGAGGGCGATGCTGGTGACGCGGCCGGTGGGGATGACCTTGAGCCGCAACAGCGGCTCCACGCGCTGGATGAAGGTGCGCAGTCCCGGTTGCACCGCGAAGGTGAAGGGGCTGCCCAGGATGGCCGCGGCCCGCACGGGCGCTTGCGGGTTCTTCGCCAGGTGGGCGTAGAGCGTCAGGCCGCCCTTGGAGTGCCCCACCCAGAGCACTTCCTTGGCTCCGGTGGAGACCACGGTGCGCAGCGCGGTGCGCACGTCGTGCTCCGCCTGGTCGTCGAACGTGAAGTCGGACGCGTCGCCCGCGAGCCCCCGCCCGCGCAGCTCCAGCACCCACGTCTCGAAGCCCGCCCGCGCCAGGTAGCGCGCCAGGCTGTAGTGCTCGTCGAAGTCCAGGTGGAAGCGGTTGGCGCCCAGTCCATGGCAGAGGATGACGGGCTCGGCGTGCCGACGCTCGCCTCGCGCGTGGTAACGCCCCAGTGCGATGGCCGCGCCGTCGTCCGTGGGCACTCGATAAAGTTCATCCGGACGGAACGTCAGCGTCAGCAAGCCCTCGGTTCCGCGATTCATCGTCCGCGAGAAGAGGTCCGCCATCCGCCCCAGCCGCGCCACCTGTCGCCGTGTCACCCCCCCACTCTAAGCCGGTCCGAGGCCTGTTGCCGCGTCCAATGGAGGGCACCCACCCCCGTCGGCAGGGCCGTTGCATCACCCCGGCGCCATCTGGGTCCGGAGGCCACGGGATGGAGCGGAACAGGGCAATCAAGGAAGCATGGTCGTCCTTCATCGCCACCGTTTTTCCTACAGACACCCTCCTGCGAGCCCTGCGGGAGATGGAGCGGCACCAGGTGCGGCTCCTGGGGGTGGTCGAAGAGAGTGGCGGGTTGCTCGGGTTGGTGAGTGAGGCGCACATCCTGGCGGCCTGGCGGGGAGACCCGCTCGCGCCGGTGTCGGACGTCATGGCGTGGGTCGACCCGGCGGGAGGGGGCCGCAGGCGCACCGTCCGTGCACTCGGCTCCCCCGCGACGGGACGGGCGCGGCGCCAAGGACATCCGTCCACCTGACGCGAGGCGGGCGCGCTACAGTGGCGCCGTCGTGCCGGACGAATCCCCCCGCTGGACGGTCTACATGCTGCGCTGCCGGGATGGTTCGCTCTACACCGGCGCCACGAACAACCTGGAGCGTCGGGTGGCCACCCATGGACGTGGGCGTGGCGCGGCGTACACGCGAGCGCGGCTGCCCGTCACCCTCGTCTGGAGCGAGTCCGCCGAGGACCGGAGCGCGGCCCTGCGGCGCGAGGCCGCCATCAAGCGGCTGACCCGAAGCGACAAGTTGCTGCTGGTCTCCTCCGCGGTCCGGAAGCGAGGGCGCGGTGGGCGCTGAGCGCACGGGCGTGGAGCGGATGGTGAATGGGCGACCCTTGGCGCGCCCATGTGTCGTCATCCAGGAATCCCAGGCCTGGCCGAGTGCTCTGCCGATACCCGGCCGAGCGCTCAAGCGTTACCGTGGAACCACTCTTCACAGGGGGCAGTTCATGCAGCGGTTGTTTTCAGGAGTCTTCGCGACGCTGGTCGTCCTGGCCTCGGCCTGTGGTGGGGAGCCGAACCATCCGCCCCGGGTCACGAACGGGCCGACCCCGTCCCCGAAGACGGTGGCGCCTGGCGGAGTCGTGGAGATCGTCTTCGAGGTGAAGGACCAGGACGGGGACCCGATTGTCTACAACTGGGTCCAGGTGCCGGCGGAGCCGGCGGGCCATTTCAGCGACCCCCACACCCGCGCGCCCACGTGGACGGCCCCGGAGGTGGCGGAGCCCACGCGCTTCATGCTGCAGGTCAACGCGATGGACGACGAGGGGGGCGGCCTGCTGGGCACCACGCCTTCCATCCTGGTTCGGACGCCGTAACCGCCCGGCGGCTCAGGGCGCGGGCTGGGACGTGGCCGGAGGAGGAGGCGTGTGCGTGCCCTCCCGCTGCGCCTTCCGGTTGGCGCGCACGCTGAAGAGGATTCCCAGCACCAGGAAGACGACCGCGCCGATGCCGGCTCCCACCATCTGCCAGGTGAGGAGCGTGGACGTCACCTCGTGGACGACCTTGGGCAGGTTGCACATCGTCTGGGTCGCCAGGGGCGTCTCGTTGTACCAGCCGATGAAGTGAGGGCCGGCCCAGGATGCGACGAGGACGCCGAGCAGGGTCCCCGACAGGACGAAGTTGAGCAGCGTCTTGGCGGCATTCATTCGCAAGCACCTCGGCGGGAGGACGACGGGCCGTGCTTAGTATGTGCACGGCATCCTGGCCAGAGGTGGAACGTGCTAAGGGGTGGGCGTGCCGCTGCTTCCGCTCGCCATCTTGTTCAGCCTGGTCGCCCTGGTGTGCGCCGCCTTCCTCGTCATCCATGCCTTCCGCCGCAGCGTGGGCACGGGCGTGATGGTGCTGCTCATCCCCTGCTACGTGCTCTTCTACGCATTCAGCCAGTTCGAGCACCGGCGCAAGGGCCTCATCGTCGCGGGCTTCATGTCGTGCACCGTGCTGGCGGCGGTGTTCCTGGGGTTGAGTGTGCATGCCCTGACGGCGGCGACGGCGCACGTGCCCCCTCCCGGGTTCTAGGCCGCCGGGCGCTCTGTCAGACTCGCCTCGTGAAGAGCGAAGGGAGTCGTCGCCCATGAGGCAGGGTCTGGAGGCGCGTTGCGCGAGTCACGCTCAAGCCACGGCGGTGGCCACCTGCGCGCGCTGCGGGGGCTTCCTGTGTGGGGAGTGCCTGGAGGTCGATGACGCCGCGCCCTACTGCGAGCCGTGTCTGGCCTGGCGGCGCAAGAACGAGCGGGCGTCGGGGCTGGCCTGGGCGGTGATGGTGCTGGGGAGCCTGGCGGCGCTGATGGTGGTGCTGCTGGTGCCGGTGGCGGGCTCCTTCTTCCTCGGTGGCGACGCCGGGTGGAACCGGGAGGTCGGCTTCCAGCTCATCGTGCTGCTGACGTTGCTGCTGGGCGCGGCGAGCGTGCCCTCCCTGGTGCTCGGGCTCTGGGAGGGCTGGCGCATCCGTCAGCGGAAGAGTCCGCGAGGAGGCCAGCGCTTCGTGCGGCTGGGGACGAAGCTCGGCGGCGCGGGCCTGGCCGTCTTCGTCTGCGAGGCGCTCTACGCCGTCTACGTGGCCTGGGCCGTCATGTCCGCGAACCTGGACTGACGCCTCACACGCCGCGCGCGTTCGGGTCCCAGAGGTACTTGTGCATCTGGAGCTGGAAGCGGACGGGGAGCCGGTCCTCGACGGTCCACTCGGCGAGCTCGCGCGGGTGGAGCTTGTCGAACACGGTGGAGAACAGCAGCGCGAAGGGCTTCTCGGCCAGCCGGTGCTCGGCGATGAGCGCCTTGCTCCACTCGTAGTCCTCGCGCGAGCCGATGACGAACTTCAGCTCGTCGCGCGCGTTCATCGACGCGAAGTTGCGCAAGTCATTGCGCGACGACTCGCCCGAGGAAGGCGTCTTCATGTCGACGATTTTGTGGACGTCCGCGGGCACCAGCCGCACGTCGATGGCGCCGCTGGTCTCCAGCAGCACCGTGTAGCCCTCGTCGAGCAGCGACTGCATCAGCGGATAGACGCCGGGCTGGAGCAGCGGCTCGCCGCCGGTGATTTCCACGCGAGGCGTGCGCAGGGCCTTCACCTCCTCGAGAATCTCCGCGTTCTTCCTGCGCTTGCCGCCGTGGAAGGCGAACTCGCTGTCGCAGTAGGTGCAGCGCAGGTGGCAGCCGGTGAGGCGGATGAACGCGCACAGCAGGCCGGCGTGCGAGGACTCGCCCTGGAGTGAGAGGTAGATCTCCTTCACCACCACGGAATCCGCGGAGGGGACGAGACGGGGCTCGATGTGAGGACGCGCGACGGGCATGGCTTCTTCGTGAAACAGGGAGCGGCGCTTCAACCCCAGTCAGCCCGGCAGGTCAAGCCGCGACCCCGTCTTGAAACAAACGCTTGGGCGAAGGCCGGGGATTCCTCGGAGCGAGGCGCGGGGAAGTCCGTGGAATCTGGCGCACTTGCGACGGGGCCCGGGCCAGCTTGCACGGGGCCGCTGGGGCCGCCGCCTGGGGGCCTGCTTGGGCCGGCTAGGTGCCGCTGCTGCCCTGGGCCTTCCTCCCGGGCACCTCCGCGTCCTTCACCGGGGAGACGGCGTGGACGGGACAGCCCTTGGGGAAGGTGCCCAGGTGCTCGACCTGGTAGCCCTGGGGATAGCTGCGCACGTTGGGGCGTGAGCGTCCGAAATAGGGCTCCTGGCGAGGGGACAGGAAGTAGCGGACGAACTTCCCTCGGAGCTGGAGCGCGGAGCGGAACACCTTCCGGCTGAGCGCGGAGGGGCGCTCGTAGTGGAACGCGTCCAGCAGGGCGTCCTCCATGAGCGTGCGCGCGAAGAGGTGCACCAGCTTCCTGGGCGCCAGGTGCGTGGGCGGGAAGGTGGTGAGCAGCTCGAGCGTGGCATCGGCGACGGCACGGCTTCGCTCGTCGAAGGCGAAGTGCCGGGCCTCGTAGTCATCCAGGTAGGTCTCGAACGCGTCGTACGTCTCCGGGATGTCCCGGATGCCCATGTGGCGGCCCACCTCGCGGTAGTTGCGCGTCCACGCCGCGCGCTCGTGAGGAGTGAAGGGGCGCCAGCCGAACTCGGCGACCCAGCGCACGGGGGTCACCACGAAGGTGGAGAGCACGTAGCGCATGTCATCGTTGGAGATGTCATAGGCGCCGTGCATCTGGTTCATGCGACGGAAGGCGCCCTTGCCCTCGGGACTGTGCATGCCGTGCTCGAGGATGGTGTCGAGGATGAGCACGGTGTCGTCGTAGCGCTTCTGGGTGCGCTGGGTGAACTCACCCGTCTGGTGCAGGAGCACGCCGATGCTGGGCACCGCGTAGGTGCGGAACAGCGCGAAGCTGAGGGCCTGCTCGATGTCCCAGGGGAACTCCTGGGTGGAGAGGATGCGGACGATGTCCTCGTACTGGGTCTCGGCGTCGAGTCGGTCGGTGCGGTCTCTCAGCGCGAAGCGGTCCATCCGGTGCTCCCTTCAGCGGTCCGGGCAGCCTACCCGATGGGGCAGGGGGGCGCGCGGCGCGGGCCCCCGGGGACGCGGCGGCCGTCAGCTTCGAGACGGTGAGCCCTTCACGCGCTCGACGAAGGCGTCGATGAGGTGGCGGGCGATGCTCAGCCTCGGCGGGATGCGCGGCAGGTGGTCGGGGTGGAACCAGCCCGCCTCGGCAATCTCCTTGCCGTCGACGCGCACGTCGCCTCCCGCGTACTCGGCGGTGAAGCCCACCATGAGCGAGCGTCCGAAGGGCCACGGCTGCGAGCCGAAGTAGCGGATGTTCTTCACCTCGACGTTGACCTCTTCGCGCACCTCGCGGGCGACACACTCCTCCAGGGACTCGCCCGCGTCGACGAAGCCCGCCAGGGTGCTGAACATGGGCTCGGGCAGCGCGGGGTTTCGCGCGAGCAGCATCGTGTCGCCCCGGGTGACGAGCACAATCATCGCGGGGGAGATGCGCGGGTAGAAGGGCGTCTTGTCCACGGGGCAGCGGCGGGCGCGCTCTCCTCGGACGAGCTCGGTGGGCTGGCCGCAGCGCCCACAGAAGCGGTGCTGCACGTCCCACTCCGCGATGGCGAGCGCCCGGCCCGCCACCGCGAAGCGCGCTTCGTCCAGCCGCTTGTAGAGAGAGCGGGCGGGGACCAGTGACGTGCCCTCGGGAGGGGTGAAGTCCCGGGGCAGCGGGGCGCAGTAGCAGTCCTCTCCGTCGAGCGCGCCCAGGTAGTGGGCGGAGGCGGTGAGCTCCGGGAACGTGGAGCCCGTGGGAACGGTGACGGTGCCCGCGTGCTCGTGGATGAGCACGTCCATGCCTCGCGTGAGGAAGAGCATCGCGCCGTCGCGAGGACGGTCGGGCGGTTCGTAGCCGGGGAGGAAGGAGGTCACCTTCCCACCTTAACGGCTTGGCCCGGTGGACGCAGGTCTCGTTGAGCGCGGGGGCTCAGCTGCCCTGCTCGATGAGCTCCACGCGGTAGCCGTCCGGGTCCTCGACGAAGGCGATGACGGTGGTGCCGTGCTTCATGGGGCCCGGCTCTCGGACCACCTTGCCGCCCGCCTGGCGAATCGCATCACACGTGGCGCGGATGTCCTTCACACCCAGGGCCACGTGGCCATAGGCCGTGCCCAGCTCGTACTTCTCCACGCCCCAGTTGTACGTCAGCTCCAGCGCGGGGTGCGTGTCCTCGGGGCCGAAGCCGACGAAGGCGAGGGTGAACTTCCCGTCGGGATACTCGTGGCGGCGCAGCAGCTTCATGCCGATGACCCGCGTGTAGAAGTCGAGCGACTTCTCCAGGTCCCCAACGCGCAACATGGTGTGCAGGATTCGCATGCGCGCTTCATAACCCCATCGAGCCCGTGCGTCTCGCGGCGCGAGGGCCGCGTGACTACGGGTTCACGGAAGACTCGTTGGCGGGGACCTTCCGTGGAACGGTGAACGCCCCCACGGGCACCCGACCGTCGGGAAGCAGGGGGACCTCCGCCGAGCGCGGCGCCACGCGGGACTGGTCGCCTCCCGAGTGCCACAGGCCCACGAGCACCTTCCACTCGCCGGGCGGCAGGCCGCGCGTGGAGACGGAGAAGGCGTCGCGCAGCAGGGTGTCCCGAGGCGCCTCGGAGAAGAACCAGGTGCCCCCCACCACCTCGTGGTCCGCGCCCAGCCGCAGGCCCTCGGCGGAGACCACGTGCACGAAGATGCCCACGGAGCGAGGCAGCGGCCCCGTCACGCGCCAGTACAGCACCAGGGACGCGATGCCCTCGGCGTCGGGCTCCGCGGGTATCTCCGAGGCGACCAGCTCCACGGGCAAGTCGAAGCGCGCGTTGACGGGGTGCGCTTCGGGCGGAAGCCGCGGCACTGTCAGCGGCGTCCCGTTCGCGTTGCGCGGGTCGGGCAGGGCCACGGGCTCGGGCCAGAGCGCGAAGAGCAGGCCCCACGTCACCAGCGGCACGGCCGTGACACCGAGCGCGGCGGGAGGGGACAGCCGCTGGCCTCGGCGCTCACGCCACGCGAGGAAGCCCAGCGCGGCCCAGGCGAGCGCGGACACGCCCAGGCCGCCCAGGCCCGAGCGAGGCAGGAAGCTCAGCACCACCTGCTGCTTGCCCGCGGGCAGCTGGACCCCGAGCAGGCCGTCGCGCGAGATGACCTCGCCTTGCGCGGACTTCCAGCCGGGGTGCCAGTTCTGGTTCACGAGCAGCACGGTGGGCCGCGTGGCGTCCACGTCGAGGGTGAGGCGGTTGGGCGTCCACTCCACGCGTCGCGCGGTGCCGGAGCCGGGGTCCTCGAGGTACTCCTCCTGACCCAGGTCCCCGCGCAGCCGGGGGGACATGGGGACGGGCCACGCCTCGAAGCAGGCGATGGAGCCTCGGTTGAGCGCGAGCAGGTGTCCCTGCGACCAGCGATTGCCTCGCGCCTGCGCGAAGGGCTGCTCCTTCTCGACGGGCATGGGAATCATCTGCGCCCAGCGCGTGAGGTTGTCGAAGGCGCGCACGTGCAGGTCCCAGCTCGCGAGCGTCACCGCGCACGCGGCCACCGCGGCCCACGTCCATCTGGCGGGGGCACGCCACGAGCGCGCGAGCAGCACGGCGAGCCCGAGCGCGGCCAGCTCCGCGAGGAAGAACGCGGTGGGGATGAGGAAGCGCTCGGGGTAGCGGAACGTGCCGAAGATGGGGAGCTGGCGCAGGCCGGCGAACAGCGAGGGCGTGACGGTGTAGCCCGCGGCCATCCACGCGGACAGCACGGCGACGATGGCGGGGAACGCGGCGCGGCGCCGCGCGAAGGCGAGCGCGGGGAGGACCAGCGCCAGGGCCACGGGGGCGAAGTAGAAGTTGCCCGGGTCGCTGTAGCCGTTCCGCGCGGGAAGCTGGAGCAGCATCTCGACGAGCAGGCCCAGGGGCTTGCCCGGAGTGCCCGCCATGATGCGCGGCGCCGAGCGCATCGTCTCCACGAGCGGCCAGAGCCGGAATGCGCACGCGGCCAGGGTGAAGCACGCGGTGAGCGCCAGCGACCACAGCG
This sequence comes from Myxococcus stipitatus, assembly GCF_038561935.1. The sequence goes on from NZ_CP102770.1 coordinate 614,863, forward strand.
CCCGGCGACGTCGAGGCATGCCGCGCAGCGCAAGGAGGGAGCGGCCCGTCTCCAGCGCCACGTAGAGCGCGTACATGGGAACGGGGTACGTGCCGCCGAAGCCGAGCAGCAGCGCGAAGACGCCGCCGACCATCGCCGCGCCGGACAGCCTCCCGCGTGTGGCCAGGGAGGTGCCGTGCAGGAGCCACGGCAGCAGCAGGAAGCCCGCGAAGTTGAGCCAGCCGATGGACCAGGACAGCGCGGTGAAGCTGATGAGTCCGAAGAGGGGCGCGCCCCCGAGGGCGCCCAGCGCCGAGCCCACGCGTCGGCGGGCGTAGCGGAAGAAGCCCTCCATGCCGAGCACGAGGAAGGTCCACAGCAGCAGCGGCTCCGCGCGTCGCGCGCCGACGAGCGAGGACAGGATGAGGGTGGGCGCGAAGGAGCGCGTCTGGGGACTGCCCAGCGCGTACTGGCCACCGCAGGACCACGGGTTCCACAGGGGCAGCTGCCCGTAGTCCGTCACGCTGCGCGTGCTCGCGTCCTCGTAGGAGTCGAGCAGGTGGGCGTCGCGGAAGTCGTTCAGCCCTCCCGCCTGCGACAGGGCATGCCAGCACGCGCCGAGCGCGAGCGCACCGAAGAGGGCCAGGCGCACCCCCGTGAGCGAGGCGGCGCGGTGGGCGGCGCGAAGCAGTCCGTGGGTCGAGGTCTTCATGCGGAGGCCGGAGCGCGGGGGGAGGCGGAGGAGGGAGGTGGGACGGACCGTCGTCGCGGAGGGGCGGCCATGCGCCCGGGACTCCCCGACGCGAGGGCTCGCGCGCCGTTCATCAGTCGTAGAACGGCCGGGGCTTGCACGGACTGGCGTTGGCCTTGCGCGGAGGAAGGAGGGGGGCGGAGGCGCGCAGCTCGGTGTCGATGGCGTCGAACACCTCCGTCACGGGCACGTCCCGCCGCCTCGCCTCCTGCATCACCCAGCCGCGCTCGGAGGCGCCGAAGTCATCGTCCTGGGACCAGGAGTCTCCCGGGAACGAGTGCAGGGAGCGCCTGCGCCAGTGGGGCTCCGCCTGCGCGGCGGCCCGGCCCAGCATGAGGTGCTCCTCGGCGGACAGCCTTCGGGAGGGCGTGCGCACCTCGGACGCGAGCGCGCGCGCCACCGCCACGCCACCGCACAGCGCCAGCACGAGCCAGCCCGAGAGTGCCACGTGCCGCCAGCGCGTCCGCGTCGTTGTCTTGGTCATGGAGCCCATCCCGCTGGAGGGTTCCTACTCCAACTCCCTCGGAGACTTCACCCCATTCGAGGAATCCGGGATGGGGTGCGCCGGGCCGCTCGACTCAGGAGCGGTCGTTCTCGTCGGTGTCCGACTCCAGCTCGTAGGGATTGGCGAGCAGCCGGTGCGCGCCCTCCATCATCTCCACCACGATTTGCCCCGCGGGCAGCACGCTCTCGATGCGGGCCATGCTGGAGCCGCTCGCGGGCAGCGCCATCTCCTCCAGGTCGCCCTTCGTGTCCGGCGTGGGCACGAAGGCGCTGAAGCGAGGCAGGGCGTAGAGCGCGTCTCCGCCCGCGAGCCCCGGGTAGAGCCGCGTCGTCCCGATGGAGTCGGAGGGGTTCGACGGCGCGCGAGCCTCTCGGCCCGCCCACTCGCGCACCACGCGGTTTCTCAGCACGCGCTGCCGGGCGCCCGCCCACTCGGGGCCGAAGAGCGTGGTGAAGTCGGAGTCACGCGCGTCGCCGTCCACCACGCGCTGCTTGTAGCCGGGGTGCGCGTAGGCCTCGACGGAGGCGACCATGCGGGTGCCCACCCAGACGCCATCCGCGCCATGGTAGAGCGCGCGCGCCGCGCTGAGGCCATCCGCGATGCCGCCGGCGGCCAGCACGGGCAGCGTGCCGGTCAGGGCGCGCAGCTCCCGCACGAGCTGGAGCGTGGGGAGGGTGCCTCGGTTGTGTCCAGCCGCCTGCCGGCCCTGGGCGATGAGCCCATCCACCCCCAGCGCCAGCGCGTCGCGCGCGAACTCCACGGAGCTCGTCTGCACCCAGACCTTGGTGCCCGCGGCCTTCAAGGCCTTCACCCAGTCGGCGGGCGGCAGGCCCCAGTGGAACGAGACGACGGGGACCTTCTCCGCGATGCACGTGTCGATGTGCTCGCGCGTGGTGAAGTCGCCCGCTCGCGTGTGCTCGATGATGAAGTTCACGCCGAAGGGCCGCTGCGTGCCCGCGCGAATGGCGTGGATGCGCGCGCGCAGGAAGGGGGCGGGCTCGGGCGCGGAGCCCAGCATGCCGATGCCTCCCGCCTCCGACACGGCGATGACCAGCGGCGGCAGCGCCACGAAGGCCATGCCCGCGCTGACGAACGGGTAGTGCACGCCCAGCTCTCGCGTCAGGCGCGTGTGGAGGGTGTTGTCCTCGAGGACATGGATGGGAGGGCGCCGTGGAGCGCGCGGCTCCTCACCGTCCAGCTCGCCCTCTCCCGGAGCACTCGAGGGGCCCGCGGCGTGAGAAGGGGGCGCGGCGCGTCCGTCGTTCGTTCCGTTCATCGTGTCTCCTCGATGTCGCTGGCCCGCTGACGTCTCACGAAAGGTTACCAGCATCCCCCCTCCGTTGAGGTCAGGGGACGGAGGAGCGAAGGGCAGCCTGGGTGCTCTTGAACGTGCGCCGGTGTCGGGTGGTGAGCACCCGCCCCGGGCCTACGTCCCGAGTGACTTCCGCATGTGCCGGTGCGGAAGTCCCACGTCGATGAAAGGCTCCGCGTACACGGAATAGCCCAGCCGTTCGTAGAAGGGGACGACCGTCTGCCGGGCGTGAAGGTGGACGTGGGTGAAGCCGCGTCGCAGCAGCTCCGCCTCCAGCGCCTGGACCAGGCGGGCGCCCAGCCGCTGACCTTGAAGCCGGGGTGTCACGGCCATCTGGAAGAGGCGCCCGCCGTGGGCGTCCTCGGGGTGGAAGAGGACACACCCCAGCGCCTCCTCGCCGCGGTGGGCGACCAGGTGGAGGCTCTGTGCCTCGAAGGGAAACAGCACCTGCTCACGGGTGTGGCCCAGCGGCTCGCGCAGCACGCGGAAGCGCAGCTCCAGCTCCGCGGGGTAGAGCGCGTGGCCGGGCTGGATGAAGGAGAGCTCGAGGTCCGCGGTGCCCATCGCTCAGAAGGTTCCGGTGAGCTGGAGCGTGAAGGTGCGGCCGTACTGGGGCACCGGCGCGATGGAGTTCTCGTCCGAGACGGGAATCCGGTAGTTGGAGTCGAGCAGGTTGTGGACGCCCGCGAAGTAGCGCAGGGGGCCGTAGTCGCCGGAGAGGCCGAAGCCGATGAGCAGCGCCTCGCCGCTGTCGGCGCCGCCCGCTCCGGTGGGACGCGCGCTCTGGTACGTGGCCTGGGTCGCGAAGCGCATGTCTCCATTGCCAATGGGCATCAGCAGGCGCCCGGAGACCAGGTGCGCGGGCGCGGCGGAGGCCACGTCGTCCGAGGCGTTGCGCAGCTTCACGTAGGAGTAGCTCATGTCCACCAGCAGGTAGCGCCCGGGCTGCCAGTGCACGCCCGCCTCGGCGCCCCACGCCAGCGTGGTGCCGCTGTCGTTGGCGAAGACGAGGCACGCCGCGGAGCCGCACTCGCCCGAGGGCGTCGCCTCCGGGCCGAGCTGCACCAGCTTGGAGATGCGGTTGTGGTAGCCGGCCACGGTGAGGCGCAGCTCGTCCGTCAGGTCGTGCGAGTGCTCCAGCTCGAAGGTGGTGATGGTCTCCGGGTCCAGCTTCTCCGGCGCGGCCTGGGTGATGCCGTCGGCGTAGAACAGCTCGTAGACGTTGGGGGCGCGGAAGGCGTTGCCGGCCACCAGCTTGGTGAGGCCCGCGTCGTAGGGCCGGGCGATGAGGGCCAGTCGCGGGGTGATGGGCGTGGTGTCCAGGTCCAGGTACTTGTCCAGGCGCACGCCGGCGGAGACGCTCAGCCTCGGGTGCAGCTGCCACTCATCGAGCAGGTAGGCCGACAACAGGGTGCGCGCCTTGGTCTCCAGCGGCGTCCTTCCGGCGGTCTGCCACACGCGAAGCTGGCCCTGGGCCTCCATGCCCAGCGTGAGCCGGTTGTTCTTGAAGATGCCCACGCGCGCGCGCAGCTCACCGCTGACCCAGTCCGCGTCACCGCCCTCCTCGCGAGGTCCACCGGCTGCTTCCGGGTACACGTAGACGCCGTCGTAGCGGCTGAGGTCGAAGGCGGTGCGCGCGGAGAGGCTGAGGCGCTCGGAGAACTCCCGCTCGTAGCGGGCCTCGAGGAAGAAGCGCAGGTCCTTCACCTTGTTGCCCTCGGTGCCGGGCAGGGTGTTGTAGGGCGCCGTGGGCAGCTCCTTGGTGCGGACGTTGAGGAGGCCCTGGAAGGAGAAGTCACCCACGCGGGCGCGCAGCGTGCCGGAGGCGGCGCGCTCCGAGTCCAGGCCCTTCACCAGGTGCTCCTGGTTCTGGTCCGTGAGCAGCCGGGTGGTGTCCGCGCCGGACGCGGTGAGGGCCGCGGCGCTCACCAGCACGGAGCGGTCGCCGCGCTCCCAGGACGCGGTGGCGTGCGCGCGCGTGGTGCCCAGCGCGCCCACCGCGCCCGTGACCTCCAGGTGCTTGTCCTGTCCCAGCGACTCGCGAGGCACCACGTTGATGACGGCGAAGAAGGCGCCGGTGCCGTAGAGCGAGCTGCCCGGACCACGCACCACTTCGATGCGCTCGATTTCGAGCAGGTCCACGTTGAAGTCGTGCGCGGCGAAGCCCTGGCCGGCCCACACGTCGTTCATCGAGTGGCCGTCCCAGAGGATGCTGACGCGGGTGTTGAGGTCGCCCGGAGGCGAGAAGCCGCGCACGCCCAGATAGGTGTACGTGCGGTCGTCGGTGAGGAAGAAGCCGCGCACGCCGGCGAGCGCCTCGGCGAGGGTGCGCCAGCCGAACGCGCGCAGCTCCTCCTGCGTGAGCACCGTGGTGGAGGCGGGCGCGTCGTCGACGGCGACCAGGTTCTTGGACGCGGCGCGGACGGGCGGGGGCGCATAGCGCAGCTCCGCGTGGACCTTCACTTCCTCGTCCGCGACGACGGTGACCTTCTGGCGCAGCGGGCGCACCTCGCGGCTCTCGACCTCCAGCTCGTGCTCACCTTCGGGGAGGGTGACGACGGTGGGGGTGAAGCCCGCGGGCTTGCCGTCCACGCGCACGGTGGAGCCATCGCGGTTGGCGGTGACGACGAGTCGGCCCGAGGGCCGGTCCTGGACGCGCAGCGACACCACGAGCGGCACGCTGCCATCGGCGGGCACGTCCACCACGTACTGGCCGGGGGCATAGCCGGGGGCGCGCACGTAGAGGATGCGCTGGCCGGGAGGCAGGCGGGCGCGGCCGGGGAGCCGGGCGATGACGGGGCCGTTGGGAGCATCGCGGACCTCGGCGCCCTCGGGGGTGCCGGTGAGCTCCACGCCGCCGGTGATGAGGAACAGGTCGAAGGTCTGCTCGGTCTCCTTGCCGCGCGCCAGGGTGATGGTGGCCTCGGTGGGACGGTAGCCGTCCTTCTTCACCATGATTTTGTGACGTCCGGGGGACAGCGCGAGCGTCTGCGGAGAGCGGCCCCGGCTGCCCAGGTCCATGCGGTCGACGTAGACGTCCGCGCCCTTCGGCACGGTGGTGACCTTGACGAGCGCGACCTTGGGACGCAGCCGGTCCAGGGAGCGTGAGACCTCCGCGGCGTCCTCGGTGGGCAGGTCCTCCGTCAGCAGGTCGTTGTAGTAGCGGTACGCCTCGTTGAACTTGCCCAGCGCCTCGAAGCAGCGGGCGATGTTGAAGAGGACGTTGCGGTTGGGCACCAGCCGGTAGCTCGTGAAGTACGAGCGGAGGGCCTCGGTGTACTGGCCCTTGGCGTAGGCGTCATTGCCCAGCTCGAAGGCGATGTCGGCCTCGTCCGCGTTGTTGTCCGCGTGCGCGGGCGCGGACACGGCCAGGAGGAGCAGCAGGAGGACGAGGAGGCCAGAGCGAAAAGGAAGCATGGGACGGTGACATTCTTCCTTCTCTGGAATGGTAGGTCCATGGGGGCCTTTGGGTGGGCCGTTCCATGTCAGACCCTGGGGGTAGGAAGAAGTGGACACGCGGTAGAGGGTGGGGTTCCACTTCGGGGAGGCGGCGGGATGTGGGGGACAGGGGATTGGGACGTCGGAGCAGAGAGGAGCAAGGCCGTGGGAGAGGGACCGAAGCGCCCGGCGACATACGAGGACCTGCTCGCACTGCCGGAGCACGTGGTCGGGCAGCTCATCGATGGGGAGCTCATCGTGATGCCGAGACCGGCCGGTCCTCATGTGAGAGCCCACTCCCACTTGTACGGGGAGCTCTATGGTCCGTTCGGGAGAGGCCGAGGAGGTCCGGGAGGGTGGCAGTTCTTGATGGAGCCGGAGCTCCACGTCGGTCAGGACGTGCTGGTCCCCGACCTGGCGGGCTGGCGCTGGGGGCGGCTGCTTCCGGAGATGGCGGACGCGCCGTACTTCACGCTGGCTCCCGACTGGGTCTGCGAGGTGCTGTCCCCCTCCACCGAGGCCGTCGACCGGGTGAAGAAGAAGCGCATCTACGCCCGGGAAGGCGTGGGCCACATCTGGCTGATAGACCCGAGGGAGCGGATGCTGGAGGTGTTCTGCCTGGCTGGCGGCCAGTGGCTGGAGCTCGGCACGTACCACGGAGATGCGCGGGTGCGTGCCGAGCCCTTCGAGGCGCTGGAGTTGGAGCTGGGCGTCTTGTGGCTGTTGCTGGAGCAGCAGCCGAAGACGCCCTGAGTCTCCCCGTCAGTGCATGACGCGTGGCTTGGATGCGTCCGTGCCCTGGGGAGGCGCTGCCTGACGCATGAGCAGGTCTCCCACGGTCTGGAGGACCTGGGTGGTGGCGCCCTCCGGGTCCCTGAAGAAGTGCGGCGTCCAGAGCCGCACGAGCTTCCAGCCCTGTCCCTCCAGCACGGCGGAGCGGAACAGGTCCCACTCCACGCGGTCCACGGCCTTCGGGTAGCGCGTGCCGTCGCACAGCAGGCCCACGGTGACGTCACCGGGGGAGGTGGGGTGCTGCAGGGCGACATCCACGCAGAACCCGTCGTTGCCCCAGTGGACATCGGACGAGAGCTGGTGCCGCCGGGCGAGGTGGGTGGCCAGCGCGCGGGCGAACGTGGAGCCCGCCTCGGTCTCCCGCTCGCGGACGATGACCTCGCGGGAGGTGGGCTGCGTCTGTGCGCTCGGCTCGCGCGCGGCCTCGGCGTGGAGCTGCGCGAGGTGCTCGGCGAACTGGAGATAGGCGAAGAGGAGCCAGCCGCCGTTGGGCTGACGGCCGGACTCCACCGGGGGCAGGGCCGTGTACACGTCGCGGGGAATCGAGGTGACCAGGTGCACCTGCTGCCGCGCGCGGGTGACGAGCACGTTGAGGCGCCGTCCTCCGCCCGCGCTGCCGAGGGGACCGAAGCGCCGGTAGAAGCGGCCCTGGCGGTCGGGGCCGTAGGTGGTGCTGATGATGAGGTGGTCTCGCTCGTCGCCCTGGACGTTCTCCAGGTTCTTGACGAAGAGGCCCTCGAAGGAGCCCGCGCCGCGCCGGGTGCGCGCGGCGGCGAGCCGGGTGGCGAAGGTGGAGTCCTCGGCGGCCATCTCGTCGAGGACATCGGTGATGGCGTCTCGCTGCGAGAGGTTGAAGCAGGCGATGCCGATGGACGGCGGCTCGGGGCGCGCGAGCAGCTCCTTCACGAGCTGGCCCACGGCGCGGGCCTCGATGACGTTCACCCGCTTCTCATAGGTGCCACCCACGGGCCTCAGGCTCAGGGGCGCGTGAGGGGCCCGGTGTGAGGGATGCGCGGGGATGGCCTGGAGCCGCTTGTCGTAGAAGTGCTCGTTGCTGAAGGCGATGAGGTCCGCGTTCTGCGAGCGGTAGTGGACGTCCAGGTAGCACTGGTCGATGTCCAGGTTGAGCGCGGCGGAGAGCAGGTCCTCGACCTCCGACTGCTGGTCCTCGAAGAGGCCCTGCTCCGTGTCGGCCTCCACTTCCTGGCTCTGCACGACGGCGGACTCGAAGAAGCGGGTGGGCGGGAGCTGCTTCGGGTCCCCGGCGATGACGACGCGGCGGGCGCGGGTGAGGACGGGCAGGGCTTCCTCGAGCCGGCACTGAGAGGACTCGTCGAAGATGACGACGTCGAAGATGGGGCGGCGCGGGAAGATTTGCGCCACCGTCTGGGGGCTGGCCATCCACACGGGGCGCGCGTCGAAGAGCGGGTCTCCGCCTTCCTGCTCCAGTCCGGTGGCGATGACCTGACGCACGCGCATGGCGCGCTCGCCTCGGAGCATGAGGCGACGGCGCAGCTCCGCGCCTTGGCTGTTGAGCCGGCCGCCGGTGCCCGCGAGCAGCCGCTCGCGCTGGCGCTGGGTCCAGCGGTGGAGGATGGCGTCGCGCACCAGGGAGCGCTTCTTCTCCTCGAGCACCCGGTAGCGGGACTGGGTGGACTGGGTGCGGTCGGCGTCGATGTGCTGGAGGCCGGGGTTCTCACGCAGGCGCGAGGAGACCTCGGCGGCGAGCGTGGACTTGAGCACGGTCGTCCAGCCCGTCTCCACGTCCACGCCACTCTGGCGAGCCAGGGCCTCCACCGCCGTGGCGAGCGCCGAGGGCATGCCGGACAGCAGCGCGCGCATGCGCAGCAGTCCCTCCACGGTCGACAGCCGCGCCTGGAGCGAGGTCGCCACCGGGGACAGGTTTCCTCCAGCGCGCAGCTCGCGGGAGCGCAGGTCGAGCCAGGGCGTGGAGAACAGCCCCGTCGCCGTGAGCTGCTTCTCCAGCCGAGCCACCGCGGAGCCGCGCGCGGGAGACTGGCGCAGTCCCGAGAGCAGCGCGGCACGAGCGGCGGCGTCACCCGTCAAGGCCGCGCGCACGGCCTCGCGGCACGAGGCGAGGAGGGGTGTGCCGTGCAGGGTGTCGAGCACGTCGAAGAGCGCGCCGTGGGCACGCAGGTCTCGGGACAACGTCTCGTCGGGGAGGCTCGGGTTCGCGGAGGCGCCCGGAACCAGGGTGGCGCGGTGGAACTCACCGAGGAGCGCGCGTGCACGGGCCCCCGTGAGGAACCGGCTGACGCGCTCGGCGGCGAGTGCGCCGAGCGTGAGGCCGAACGGCTGGAGCACCTTGCGAGCGCCCGCCTTCCGCGCGAAGCAGAAGAAGGCGTACCACTTGCTCGCGATGCCCAGATACGCGCCAAGCGCGGCGAGCGCGGTGGACAGTGCGCCCAGCGCCTGGGGCTGCTCGCGGTGAATCAGCGCGAGCTCCGTGTCGAGGGGGCCTTCGGCGAGCACCTTCACCTGTGGCGACAGGTTCTCGAGCTGGGCCTTCGCGGTCCGCACGGCCTCCACGGAGGCTGAACCCCAGCGCGCGAGGGACTCGGGACTCGTGGTCTCGAACACGGAGGCGAGCTGCTCGGCGAAGGTGGCCCGAGCCGCGCCTTCGGCTTCGGGCTCCGCGCCGAAGGTGGGGATGTCTGGCGAGGCGAGGGCATCCGCCTCACGGGCCGCATGGACGGTGGTGCTCAGCCGCTCACGGTACGTGCCGAGGGGCGTGGCCAGATAGGTGGACAGGTCCACCCCCAGCGACTCCCGCCAGGGATTGTCCGGGTAACCTTCCTTGAGGGCCCGCTCCAGGACCTCGCGGACCTCGCGCTCGCGCGGAGCGACCTCCGCCAGCCGCGCGGAGGCGAGGGACTCCGTGACGGGGGCGAGCTCGGCGGGGGCCTCGAGCGAGAGCCATTGACCGACGAGCTCGTGGAAGGACGGCTCGGTGTCGCCGGCGGGGCGCTCCGAGAGGGCGCGCTCGGCGGTGGTGAGCTCGTCGTGGAGCGTCTGGAGCTCGTCGTCGACGCGGGCGAGCTCCTTCGTGATGGCGGCGTTGGTGCGAGCCTCGGGCAGCGTGTCGAGCTGCTCGCGGATGCCCATGTACAGGTCGCGCTGGTCCCGCTGGGCGTCGTGGACGACGGCGCACAGATTGCCGAGACCCATGTGGTCCAGGCGGTGTTTCACGACGTCGAGCGCGGTGCGCTTGTCACAGACGAACAGCACGCGCTCGCCGCGCGCGAGGTGGTCGCCGATGGCGTTGGCGATGGTCTGTGATTTACCCGTGCCCGGAGGGCCGTGGATGACGAGGCCTCGGCTGCTGCGCGCCAGGCGCACCGCGCGGGCCTGACAGGGGTCGGCGATGGAGACGAGGCGCTCCTCGGCGGCGCGCTTGAGTCCCTCCAGGTTCCGCTCACCGCTGCCCGAGTGGGGCGCCTGCCCGAGTGATACGTCGACCCGGAGGAAGCTCTCCAGTGGACCGGAGATGGGCTCTCCATCCACGAGGGCGCGCATGTCGTCCACGAGGCTCTGGTTGGACAGCGGATACAGGCCGAGCACGGCGCTGGGGAGGATGGAGGCCCGGGTGTCGCCGTCCTCGTCGTTGCGAGGGACGGGGGACAGGAGTGTCTCGGCGGTGAAGGGCGCGGGGGCGGGCAGCTCCAGGGCCTTGGCGACCAGGGTCACCAGCTCCTGGACTTCCCGCCACGGGTCCGCGCCGGTGTCATCGGCGAAGAGGTTGCTGAAGCGCTGGCCGGTCTGTTGCTCCAGCCACGCGAGCAGCGCGGTGTTGGGGGCGACGCGGTCCACGCCTTCCTCGGCGCCCTCCAGCTCCACGGAGGGCGAGCGCCCCTTCTTCAGGGTGATGCGCACGGGGACGAAGGCGATGGGGGCAAGCACCCGCCGGGTGCCAAAGCCTCGCTTGTCCTTGGCGCTCGGGGGCAGGTGCAGCAGGGGGAAGCCGACGTGGAGGACATGCGCGCCGGTGTCCTGCTCGAAGATGCGCGCGTCCTCGACGATGGCGGCGAGCTTGCGCAGCAGGGCCTGTTGTTCCTCCTCGGCGCGGGACCTGGGCGGAGTGCCCTCCGCGGCGGGCGCGGTGTCATCCAGGGCGACGGTGTCGTCCGAGGGGACGCCCGTGGCGTCGCGGGGAGGTGTCTTGAGGGCCTCGGGAGGCTTCACCGAGAGCCGGGCCTGGGCCTTTTCTCCGAGGAGGGAGGCCAGCACCTCATGGGGTGGGGTGCCGTCCAGGCGGCTCAGCGTGGAGAGGTCCAGTCGCTGGCGGCTGTGGTGGGGGCGGCAGTTGAGGCTCGGTCCGGACGCGAGCGCGGCATAGAGCCGCTCGAGCATCTTCTCGAGGACGCGGTTGCGGGACTCGGACGACACGGCGGTACCTCTCTCGAGAGGAGGGAGGTGGCGGGTCTATCACGAGGCCCGGGGAAGGGGCCTCAGTCCGACAGTGCGGCGGCGAGCTTGTGTGCCGCGGCCTCCAGTGTCTCGGCGGGGAGGTGGTCGGCGGGGGGGGCGTCGAACACGGCGCGGCCCCACAGGCGCTGGGGTGTCTCGCGGTAGCGGGGCACCAGGTGCAGGTGGCAGTGGCGAAGCACGTCGCCGATGGCGAAGGCGTAGGCGTGTTCGGCGCCCAGGACTTCGCGTTGGGCGCGCATGACCCGCGCGGCGAAGCCGCCCAGCTCGCGGGCGGTGGCTTCATCGAGGTCGTACCAGGCGCGGGCATGTTGCTCGCTGGAGATGACGACCCATCCGGGCACGGGGCTGGGGCCGGCGATTCCATGCAAGACCAGTCCAGGGGCCCGGGCGATGATTCCGCCCACGGGGCGATGCTCGCCGCGCGCGATGGCACACCCGAGACATGGCTCATTCACATCCATCATGGCGCGCACCGTACCAGCCGAGTCGTGCGCGAGTGTGGATGTCACAAGGGGGGATTGACCCGGGAGGGTCTCAGTGGACCCTCGGTATTGTCAGACTATGGGAGGATGTTTTGTGATCGACGAACTCTCGAAGGGGTCCCGAGAGGGGCGTTGAGGAGACTGTCGTCTGCTTGACGTGAAGGGGCAGTGTCGGAGAGTGTCCGCCAACGCTCATTCACGTGTTGGGGCGTGAGAGCCAAAGCAATTCTTTTCAAGGTGGGGAAGATGAAGAAGCATCTGGTTATGGCCGTGGTGCCGTTCCTGGCGCTGGGGTGCGGGGACGATTTCAAGGACGAGAACGGCGATGGAATCGCCGATGGTGTGCGTGAGCCGGACAACGTCACGGTGGTGACGCCGGCGACGCCGAAGGGGACCATCTCGGGCCAGGTGCTGACGTCCGACCTCAAGCCGCTGACCGAGGCGACGGTGGAGGTCACCATCGGCAGCTCTCCGGCGCCGCTGTCGGCGACGACGGACGCGAAGGGTAACTTCACGTTCAAGGACGTCCCGGGCGGCTCCCAGGTGCTGTTGACGTTCTCGAAGTCGGGCTACGCGTCGCTGCGCGCGACGGCGACGATTCCTGGCGAGGCGGGCAATGTGCCCCTCAACAACGCCAACGTGAGCTTTGGTCCGGTGACGCTGACGCGTCTGGACGGCTCGCTGCGCTTCCTGCTGGTGACCCCGCAGGGCCGTCCCGCCGCGAACGTCCGCGCGACGCTCGAGGCCAATCCGGCGGGCAACATCACGCTGGAGAACAACGACGTCAACCTGAGCATCGTGAGCACGGTGACGGTCGAGGCGACGTCCGACGAAAATGGCGCGCTGGTGTTCCAGAACATCCCCAACGCGCACGAGATGGTGCGCTACACGGGCAACGTGACGAGCCGCTACCGCCTGTGGGTGTCCTCGGTGGACTCCAACGGTGACGGCGTGCCGGAGAGCAACGGTTACGTCGCGTCGTACACGGCGTCGGAAGTGATTGCCCAGGGCACCACGCGAATCCTCAACCTGCCGCCCTCGCGGCCCACGGGCGCGGCGCTGACGATCTCGGCCACCAATGTGGAGACGCTGCGGCAGCCTACTGTTCCGGATGTCGCCATTGAGCCGCTACGCAACATGGTGCGCCCGGGCGAGCCCATCTACCTGTACTTCAATCAGCCAGTGCAGCAGAGCTCCCTGATGGCGCGTTTGACGGATGAGTACGCCAAGGAGTCGCTGCCCGTCACGGTGGCCCTGGGCAACGGTGGTTATAGCGCCACCATCATTCCCGGCAACGGCGTGGTGCAGGTGGGCAAGGAGTACAACCTCGACGTTCGCGCCGTCTCCGCCGAGACGGGTGAGCTCTATTATGACAGTGGGATCTTCTTCGGTGGCGACCAGGGAGCTGTGACTCCGGTTTCCATCGCGGAGGCTCGCTATCAGGAGACTTCCCAGACGTCGTCTACTGACTCCCAGAATTTGAACCCAGGGGAACGAGTCTACATCAACTTCAGCTCTCCTATCGTTCCCCCGGCGGGCGGCGGCGTCCAGGTCTTCATTGATACGGATCTCAATGGCGACAACAAGGTGGGTACCGCTCCTGGCGAGTGGGGCAACAAGGATGGCTACCCGCTGATCATGGAGGAGCCGGAGCACCCTTACATCACGCAGGTGAGTAGCCCTGAGCGGCCTGTCTTCGGGATCGCCAAGTCTGGGTACAGCACGCGCTACGTGTTTACCTACAGCCTTTACCCGAAGGTCCTGACTCCTGGCAGCGCGTTGCGATTCGTGGTTGCCTTCTCCAAGCTGCCAATCAATGGCGTCAGCGGCAGCTATGAGAGCATCTGGGGCCAGCCCATTGTCGGAGACCTGGCTGTCAGCGGGCTCGCCATCCAGCCTGCCCCGATCGCGCCGCCAGCACCGTAGTTCAGTGAGCGTTGAATGAAGCGGCGCTGAGGCCGCTTCGACAGAGCAAGACCGCGCCCTCGTGGGAGACCCCCACGGGGGCGTTGGTGTTTTTGAGGGCACGTTGTCGAGCCGCCATCGTAGTCCTGGTGGGTGGACATGGGTCCAGAGGCGGGATACCTGCGCCTCGCGCACGCCTTCTCACGAGCGATTACTGCCCTGAGTCATGTAGGTTCCACGACTTGCGTCGCGGTGGAACAGCGATTGCGAAGAGTTCAAGTCATGCGCCGATTCCCTCCCTTCTTCCTTCTTCCTACCGTGATGCTCCTGATAGGGGCTTGCATCAACGTTCCAGAAATCCAGCAGGTGGTCGAAGAACCCGATGCGGGAGCGCCTGCCTTGCAAGTGCGGCTGGGGTTGTCGCGGACGCACACGAAAGACTCTGTCGATGTCACCGTCGAGCTGAGCAGACAAATCCCGCAGAGCGTGGAACTGCTACTCAATGGCCATGTCGTCGCGAACTTGCTTCCTCCCTACAAACTCCGCATGGAGACGCAGGACCTCAAGGAGGGCACTCATGAGATGTTCGCGCGTGTGGTGTTGGAATCTGGGGTTGCCCTGAGTGAGCCGCGTCAACTCACGGTGGATCGGACTGCTCCGACGTGGGCCTCACGCAAGCCTCTGCCGAATGCGCGCTTCGTTCCGGTGAACTCCGAGGTGCAAGCAGTGTTTTCGGAAGCGCTGGACCCGACGACGGTCAACGCGAGTACCGTTCAGCTGTTCGTGGGGGCGGAGCCGACGCCTGCGAACGTGTCCCTGTCTTCAGCGGGGACCGTTGTGATCGTGAAACCCACGTCTCGGTTCCCTGTCGATGTTCGCGTGAAGGTGACTGTGGGTGCCACAGTGACTGATCTGGCGGGTAATGCGCTTCAACCTGAGACAGAAGAGTGGAGCTGGGTGTTTCCTGGGTTCATTCCGCTCGGGGAGCCACTGCTTTCGGACGCCCGGGCCATGTCCTCGGCCTTTCTGGAGCTGCAGGTCGATTGGGAGGATCGTCCTATCGTCGCCTGGGCCGAATCGTCGCAAGCCTCGGTGTATGTCCGACGTTGGTCAGGGGAACGATGGGAACAATTGGGGAGCAGCCTGAAGGCTTCTCCCACTGCCAACATATGGAAAGTGATCCTTAGGATTGGTGCTGATGGACAGCCGGTTGTTGCCTGGGGAGACGGTGCTTCGGCCACGATTTATGTGCGACGCTGGGATGGAACGGAGTGGGGGGCGGTTGGGAGTCCGATTCAAGGCCCCAGTGAGTCTTATCTCAGAGAATTGGGAATGGATGGCTCTGGTAGATGGCTTGTTGGAGGGGCAGTCACGACTGAAGGCCGAACCCGGCTCTTGATGTGGCAGTGGCAGAACGGCCAATGGGACCCTCTTGATACAGGGATTCAGATCGATCCTCCGAATATGTTCAGGGGAGCGAATATGCTCCTTCATGGTGCCAAGAATCCCATTTTGATTTGGGGTGAAGGCAGGGACTACAATCTTGAATCCGTTCGAATTCAGCGAAGAGAAGGAGGGGCTTGGAAAGCCATCTCCCCGCAGCTCCTGACGCTTGGAGGAGGATGGAATGTAGATGGAGAAGGGCGCCTTCTTCATGCTTTGAGCTATGAGCCAGGGATGTATCTTTGGAGAGAGGACGGGGGGAATTGGTCCTCTGTCGCACCTGTATTGGAGAGTCCTTTCCCTGGAGGCCCGATAGGGGC
Organism: Myxococcus stipitatus; assembly: GCF_038561935.1. Next base: position 630,239 of record NZ_CP102770.1, read on the forward strand.
GGTCGGGCAACTCGTCTTTGATTCTGCGGGAATGCCCGTTGTCTTGATGAACGAAGCTGAAAGCCCGGGACAGACGGCCACTCTGTACGTCTGTCGTCTGCGGGATGGGAAGTGGGAGCAGCTGGGAGGGCTGTTGCGTCCTCAACTCCCAGACGAGAAGCCTGCTGAACGCGTCCTTGGCCTGTCCAAGTCGGGCAAGCCCTTCCTGATGACCTCTGAACATAAGTCGTTCACTCTGATGCCCGCTCGAGTCTACGTCCCGAACGAATGAGCGGACGTCGCGCATGACCGTGACGAATGGAGACGCTGGCCTCTCTGGCGCCCACCGTTCTCCACTGAACACAGGGAATCAGCCTCATGGGGCGGGGTGGGGTGGGCACGACAAAGAGGGCATGCATAGATTGTGTGCCTTCGTTTCCCCACACGAGAGGCGTCTGTTCAATGAGGCGAACGGCCACCCCCACAGCAGAAGCCTTGGAGTCGGCCGACGCGTCGGTTGACCCTCGGACAGGCCGCAAACGGGTCCTCGTGGTCGATGACTTCGACGACGCCCGCGAGATGTATGCGGAGTACCTGGAGTTCGTCGGCTTCGAGGTGGAGACGGCCAAGGATGGCGCCGAGGCGGTGGAGAAGGCCCAGTCAAGTGAGCCTGATATCATCCTCATGGACCTCTCCCTCCCCATCATGGATGGCTGGGAGGCGACCCGGCGCATCAAGCAGGACTCCCGGACGCGGGACATCCCTGTGATGGCCCTGTCGGGCCATGTCCTCTCAGGCAACGCGGAACATGCCCGACAGGCCGGTGCCGACGAGTTCGTCGCGAAGCCGTGTCTGCCTCAGGACCTCGAGAACAAGATTCGAAACATGCTCAAGCCCAGCAAGGCACGTAGGAGAGACGGACAGGAAGGCTGACGCCTGCGTACCGGGGGAGTGCCCACCGCCTGACACTCCCCCCTGGCTCCTCCCATCCCGAGACCGTTCCTCCCGGGTCGCAGGTTGCCGTTCTCCGCTGGAATGGATACGCCCTGGGAGTGGGAACCCCTGCCGCCTCCCCGCAGCCGGACGCGTGGACTCCGCCCCCGGAGTTCGACGAGTACCGCATCGTGCGGCCCATCGGACGGGGGCGGACGGGCCGCGTGTATCTGGCTCACGACACGCTGCTCGAGCGTCCCGTGGCCGTGAAGTTCATCCCCACCCTCGGCCCCCACGCACTCGCCCGATTCCTCGTCGAAGCCCGCGCCGCCGCTCGCATCCAACACCCCAACGTCGTCACCCTCTACCGGGTCGGCCAGCTCGACGAACAGCCCTACCTCGTCTCCGAGTTCATCCGCGGCGTGAGCCTCGACCGGCTCGTGAAGCCCGTGAGCTGGGAGCAGGTCCTCACCATCGGCCAGGACCTCGCGCGTGGCCTCAGCGCCGCCCACCGCCGAGGCGTCCTCCACCGCGACATCAAACCCGGCAACGCCGTCCTCACCGAGGGCGGCACCGTGAAGCTGCTCGACTTCGGCCTCGCCAAGCTCCTCGACAACGCCGCGGGTTCGGAGGACCCCGCCCCTCCACGCAACCCCGTCCCTCCCGAGCTCCCCCCCGACCTGGACCCGGACGACTCTCCCCGAGGCTCCCCCCGCTCGCTGGACGGCGTCTTCCTCCCCTCGCTGCCCCAGGGCTCGCTCGTCGGCACGCCGTACTACATGTCCCCCGAGGCCTGGGCCGGAGAGGAGCTCACGGCCCGCAGCGACGTGTACTCCCTGGGCACCGTCCTCTACGAGCTCTGCGCCGGCCGAGGCCCCTTCCGCGATGTCCCCTGGCGCGAGCTGCCGACCGTGGTCCGAAACCAAGACGCCCCGCCGCTCATCCAGGTGGCGCCGCTCGTCGATGTCACCTTCGCCAGCATCATCGACCGCTGCCTGCGAAGAGAGCCCTCCGAGCGCTTCGCCTCCGCGGCCCAGCTCCTGGAGGTCCTCGAATCCCTCTCACGCGATGACACCCCCTCGCTCGTCCCCGAAGGCAATCCCTATCGCGGACTGCGAGCCTTCGAGGCCGAACACCGTGCCCTCTTCTTCGGCCGCCGCCGCGAGAGCCAGGCCGTCCTCGAGCGTCTGCGCGCCGAGCCCTTCCTGCTCATCACCGGCGACTCCGGCGTGGGCAAGTCCTCGCTGTGCCTCGCGGGCATCCTCCCCGCCGTCGTCGACGGAGGACTCGAGGACGGCCGGCGCTGGCACACCGTCCGACTCGTCCCCGGCCGCAGGCCCGTGGCCGCGCTGTCCGCCGTGCTCGCTCCCTTCCTGACGTCCATCGACGAGGACTCCCTCGCCGAGGCGCTCCGCTCGGAGCCCTCCAGCCTCGTGCGCAGGCTGCGCGCGCGGCTGGGTGCCCACGAGGGCTTGCTCATCTACGTGGACCAGCTCGAGGAGCTGGCGACCCTCTCGGACCCCGCCGAGGCCGCGCTGGCGGGACAAGCACTGGGCGGGCTCGCGGAAGGCGCCAGCGGCGTGCGCCTCCTCGCCTCCAGCCGCAGCGACTTCCTCACCCGACTGACCACCGTCCCCGGCCTGGGCGCGGAGGTGCCCGAGGCGCTCTACCTGCTGCGCGCCCTGACCCCCGAGGAGACCCGCGAAGCCGTCACCGGCCCTGCCCGAGTGAAGGGCGTGCGCTTCGAGTCCGAGCGCCTGGTGGACGCCCTCGTCGCCGCGGCGGCCGCGGAGGGCGGACTCCCGCTGCTCCAGTTCGCCCTCGCGGAGCTCTGGGACGCACGCGACCAGAAAGCCCAGGTGATTACGCAGGCCGCGCTCGACTCCCTGGGCGGGGTCGCGGGCGCGCTGGCCCGGCACGCGGATGCGGCGGTGGAGCGACTGCTCCCCGACCAGCGCGTGGCGGCCCGAGGCGTGCTCCTCCGGCTCGTCACCGCGGACGGCACGCGCGCGCGAAAGACAGACCGGGAGCTGGCCGGAGAAGACCCGCGCTACCGGGCCGCGCTGGAGGTGCTCGTCCGAGCGCGCCTGCTGGTGGCCCGAGAAGCCCCGGAAGGAACGTCCTACGAGCTGGCCCATGAAGCGCTGCTGTCGGGCTGGCGCTCGCTGGCGCACTGGCTCGCGGAGGCCGCCGAGCGTCGCGAGGTGCAGGCCCTGCTCGAGGCCGCCGCCGCGCACTGGGAGAAGCACGGGCACTCACGCGAGCTGCTCTGGGGCTCACGGCAGCTCTCCGAGGCCGCGGTGCTGGACACCGGAGAGCTCACCCGCCGGGAGCAGGACTTCCTGCGTGCCTCGCGCCGGACCCTCGTGCGGAGTCGAACCGTTCGTCATGCCCTGGTCGCGGGCTTCCTCGTGTCGCTCGGGCTGGTGTACGGCGGGCTGAAGCTGCGCGACCGGTGGAGCCTGGAGCGCACGGTGCGCGCGGAGCTGGAGGATGCGAGCCAGTCCCTCGACTCCGCGCTGCAGGCCAAGGACCTGCTCCTCTCCGAGCGCGCCGAGGCCTTCCGTCTCTACGGCAGCGGCGAGAAGGTCGAAGCGGACCGGCTCTGGGGCAAGAGCGTCACGCGGGCCTCACAGGTCCGCCACCGCTTCGACGGCGTCGCCGGGCGGCTGGAGCGGGCCCTGGCGCTGGCCCCCGAGCGTTCCGACGTGCGCGATGCGCTCGCGGGGTTCCTCTACGAGCGCGCCCTCTGGGCCGAGCAGGATGGAGAGCTGGCCACGCTGCCCACGCTGCTCCAGCGCCTCCGGCTCTACGACGCACAAGGAGTCCGCTGGAAGCAGTGGACCGCGCCCGCGCGTCTCACATTGGACGTCGCCGCCCATGACGTCGAAGTGGAGCTGCGTCCCCTGACACGCGACGCCCAGGGCGAGGAGGAGCCCGGCGAGCCGCTGCCGCTGGAGTCCGAGTCCTGGATGGACATCACCGTCCCCCCCGGCTCCTATCTCCTCACCCTGCGTGCGCCGCATCAGGAGCCGGTGACGCAGCCGCTGATGTTGAGGCGCGGGGAGGCCCGGCGTCTGGAGTTGCGCCTGCCGGATGAAGGCTCGATTCCACAGGGCTACGTCTTCGTGCCGCCGGGAGAGGTGCGCTTCGGCAGCGCCGCCGACGCAAGCGTCCGTGAGTTCTTCAACGCGGTGCCGCAGCACGCGGTGCAGGTGCCGGGCTTCCTCATCGCGCGCCACGAGGTGACGTACTCCGACTGGCTCGCCTTCCTGGAGTCGCTCCCCGCGCCCCAGCGCGCCGCGCGTCGGCCGTACGTGGGGACGGGCGGCTACGGAGGCGCGCTGTCCCTGGACTTCGTGGACGGCGTCTGGCGGCTGAGCCTCCAGCCCGGCGACGTGCGCTACGAAGCCCGCGCCGGGGAGCCCGTGCGCTACGCCGCCCGCTCGCGCCGGCAGGAGCAGGACTGGCTCCTCTTCCCGGTGAGCGGCGTCTCGTTCCGTGACGCGGAGGCATATGTCACGTGGTTGTCCCTCAGCGGCCGGGTGCCGGGGGCGAGGTTGTGCTCGGAGCTGGAGTGGGAGCGCGCGGCGCGCGGCGTGGATGGCCGCGAGTTCCCACATGGCGACAGGCTGGGCCCGGACGACGCGAACATCGACACCACGTACGGAAAGCAGCCGGGAGGTTTCGGCCCGGATGTGGTGGGCAGCCATCCCGCGTCGCGCAGTCCGTTCGGCGTGGACGACATGGCGGGCAACGTCTGGGAGTGGACGCGCTCGTGGTTGGAGCCGGGGCGGGCGGTGGCGCGAGGCGGGAGCTTTGGTTTCGCGGCCACGTCCGCGCGCTCGACGAACCGGGAATTGCCGGAGGCGTCGTTGCGAGACGTGGGCATGGGCCTGCGCGTGTGCGCGGACCCGCCGTCGTCGACGCCCTGACGCTCCTTGCGTCGGAGGCAGCAAGGGCCGCACGTCCACCGAACGTTGGAACCCCGCGTCCGCGCTGCGCCGTGGATGCGCCGCCTCCGCGCGGACGATGCCTCTGTTCACGGCTGACCACCGCGGCTTGCGAGCGAGCAAGCCCCTGCGAACCTTGTGTGCTGTCGGTTGTCTCAGGAGGTTCAGTGTCATGCTGGCGAGGTGGAAGGTTGGGGCGATGCTCATCGCCGTCGGGCTGATGGGGTGTGAGGGCGCGGGGGTGGAGGCGTCGCGCGACACGCTGGCGACTCGGGTGGCCGAGTTATCGGCGCCCAACGGCCGCAACCTGAATGGCCGCAACCTGAATGGCCGCAACCTCAACGGCACGGACCTGTCGGGGATGCTCGTGGCGGTGCGCTTCGATGGTGCGCGCCGCGCGAGTCCTCGGGCCAGCGCGCTGACGCAGACGTGGCTGGAGGGCAGCGTCTTCCACGCCGAGTCCGCGAGCGGCCACGTCTCCGGCATGGACTTCCTGGGCGCGAGCTTCGTTGGCGAGCTGGGCGATGGCACCACCGTCTCGCTGCGCGTCGACGACATCCAGCCGGCCACGGGGGCCAGCGGGGACCTCTGGGTCTACCGCGTCTCCTACTACTCGCGAGACGAGGACGCGTGGCGGCCCATCTGCACGGCGGACGGAGGCGGCACGTTGGGAGCGATCGCCGTGTCGGGCCGCTGGGACTACCGGCAGGGCGTCGCGGGGGGCGGCTCGAAGCTGGAGGACCCGCAGTCCTTCACCTTCGCTTGCGAGGGCGCGGCCATCGCCAAGTGCATGCGCTTCGGCTATCGCCCCTGGGGGGGCATGGCGGGAGGGCATGACCTGGGGCAGCTGCACCAGTCCTGCACGCGCATGGTGCGCGCGGACTTCTGCGGTGATGGCACCTCGTTCACGGTGGATGGGACGTGGGTGAATCTGTACGACGCCTCGGGTGTGCAGCGGGACTCCGAGGGGTGGAGCGTGGAAGCGGAGTGGGACACGCAGGGCTCGCGGTGCCGGGCGGCGACGACGCGGGCGCGGGGGCGTGAGGTGCTGTGCCCGTCGCGCTCGGTGATTCCAGTCTGTGGCCTCCCCACGAGCTTCCTGTTGGGCACGCTGCTGATGAGTGAAATCCCGGTCGCCGGGACGCAGGGGCCGTACTGAGGACCGTCGCACGAAGGAGCGCTCGCTGAAGCTGGCTGCCCGGTGCGCCCGGGAGCAGACGGCCTGTCTCTGTCTTCTGGGGCAGGGAGAGGGGGACGGGCGACTTCCGGAGGCAAGGAGTCGACACCACGTTTAGCCGGCCCGCCAGGGGCAGGGGAGGAACTGGCGGAGAACGGAGGCGCGGTGAGACGAGCCCAACGAACGAGGCGGATGGCCCCGGGTGGAGCGGCGGGCCTGCTGCTGGCGGTGGCCTGCGCGCTGACGGGGTGCAAGCAAGGCTCGAGCGAGGCGGCGACGCCCGCGGAGCCCCTGGTGGCGTTGGGGCGGGAGAACGTGGCGCTCGTGGAGCAAGGCGAGCTGCGCTCCGGCCCTGGCATCTCCGGCTCGCTCCAGGCCCGCACGGCGGCCTCGGTGCGAGCACAGGTCGGCGGCACCATCCTCGATGTCCAGGCTCAGCAGGGGCAGGTGGTGAGGAAGGACCAGGCTCTCGCGCGCATCGACGATGCGACGCTGCGGGACCAGGTCATCGCCGCGCGCACGACGGTGGAGACGGCGCGCAATGCCTTGCAGGTGGCGGAGTCCGAGCAGGAGCGCAGCGCGAAGCTGGCTCAGGCGGGTGTCATCACCCAGCGCGACTTCGAGCGGGCCCAGCTGTCCGTGGCTCAGGCGAAGGGGCAGCTCGCGGAGGCGCGCTCGCGTCTGGCCCTGGCGCAGGAGCAGCTGGGGCGCACGCGGGTGGTGGCGCCCATCGCCGGCGTGGTGAGCGAGCGACAGGCGAGCGAGGGAGACGTCGTGCAGCCCGGCGCGGCGCTGTTCACCGTGGTGGACCCGCGCACGTTGCGCCTGGAGGCGTCGGTACCGGCCGCGCAGCTGGGCCAGGTGAAGGTGGGGACGCCGGTGGAGTTCAAGGTCACCGGTTACGGAGACCGCTCCTTCACGGGGAAGGTGGAGCACATCAACCCGGTGGTGGACCCGGGCTCGGGGCAGGTGCGCATCTACGTGGCCATCCCCAACACGGACCTCCAGCTCCTCGCGGGGCTGTTCGCGCAAGGGCGCGTGGCGGCGAAGACGGTGGAAGGGCTCTCCGTGCCGCTGGGGGCGCTGGATGACTCGGAGGGAAAGCCGCAGGTCCTCCGGGTGCGCGAGGAGCGCGTGGAGCGCGTCCCCGTGCAGCTGGGCCTGCGCGACGACGTCGAGAAGCGCGTGGAGGTGCGCCAGGGGCTCCAGGAAGGGGACGTGGTGTTGCTGGGCTCCGCGCGAGACGCGGTCCGCGAGGGGGCACGCGTCAAGGTGGAGTCACCGCGCGAGGACTCGCTTGGCGTGGGCGGAGCGGGCGCTTCCGGAGAAGACGGAGGCACGCCGAAGGACGCTGCGCCGAAGCAACCCAAGCCCTGAGCCGCTCCTCATCGGGAGAGGGAGTCACCCGTGTTCATCTCCGACTTCGCCATCAAGCGCCCCATCGTCACCATCACCGCCATGGTGACCCTGGTCATCTTCGGCCTGGTCGCGCTGTGGCAGCTCGAGACGGACGAGTTCCCGGATGTCCAGGCCCCCGTCATCGCGGTGAGCATCGTCTACCCAGGCGCCGCGCCCGAGACAGTGGAGCGCGAAATCGTCGAGCCCATCGAGGACGCCATCTTCGCCATCAGCGGCGTGGACCCGAAGGAGACGACGGCCACCGCGACGGACGGCCTGGCCACCTTCACGGTGTTCTTCGAGTTCGAGAAGGACATCCAGGAGGCCTCGCAGGACATCCGCGACGCCATCTCCAGCAAGCGGGCCGACCTGCCTCGGGAGATGGAGGAGCCCGTGCTCACGCGGTTCGACCCGGCGGATGCGCCCATCGTCTCGCTGACGCTGACGTCGGAGCGGCTCGACGTGGCGGCGCTGTCGCGTGTGGCGGACCCGCTGGTGGTGGGAGAGCTGCGCTCGGTGCCGGGCGTGGCGCAGGCCAACGTCGTGGGCGACGTGGAGCGGGAGATGACGGTGCAGCTCAAGCCGGAGGCGCTCCAGGCCGCGCGCATCTCGCTGGCGGAGGTGGTGACGGCGCTGGGGGCTCAGAACCTGGCCGCGCCGGTGGGCCGCATCAACTCGCCGCTGGAGGAGGAGTCCATCCGCCTCAAGGGACGGCTCGAGACACCCGAGGAGTTCCAGGACATGGCGGTGGCCACGCGGGATGGACAGGTCATCCGGCTGGGGCAGCTGGGCGAGGTCTTCGTGGGCTCCGAGGAGCCTCGCACGCTGGCGCTCTACGACGGCGTGCAGGCCGTGGGCATCGACGTGCTGAAGTCGAAGGGCTACAGCACGACCGAGGTCGCGGACGCCGTGCGCGAGCGCGTGAAGGCGCTGGAGCAGCGGCTGCCCGCGGGCGTGAAGCTGGCCATCGTCCGCGACGCGGGCGTGCGCGTGGAGAGCGCGGTGGAGAACGTGCAGTCGGCGCTGGTGGAGGGCGCGCTGCTCACGGTGCTCGTGGTGTTCCTCTTCCTCAACTCGTGGCGCTCCACCGTCATCACGGGCCTGGCGCTGCCGGTGAGTGTGCTCGCGGCGTTCATCAGCGTCTGGGTCTTCGGCTTCACGCTCAACACGATGTCGCTCTTGGGCCTGACGCTCGCCATCGGCATCCTGATTGATGACGCCATCGTGGTGCGCGAGAACATCGTCCGCCACATCGAGATGGGGAAGGACCACTACACGGCGTCGCGCGAGGGCACGTCGGAAATCGGGCTCGCGGTGTCGGCGACCACGTTCTCCATCGTCGCCGTCTTCGTCCCCGTGGCCTTCATGTACGGCGTGGCGGGGCAGTGGTTCAAGCCCTTCGCGCTCACCATCGCCTGCGCGGTGCTGGTGTCGTTGTTCGTCTCCTTCTCGCTGGACCCGATGCTCAGCGCGTACTGGCCGGACCCGCAGGTGGAGCAGGGCGCAAGGCGTGGCTTCATCTCGCGCATCCTCTCGCGCTTCAACACGTGGTTCGACCGGCAGGCGGACCGGTACAAGGGCGTCATCGCCTGGGCGTTGGACCACCGGCTCGCGATGGTACTGGTGGCGGTGGGCTCGCTCGTGGGAGCGCTGGTGCTCCAGGGCACGGTGGGCGGCGCGGGCTTCGTTCCCGTGAGCGACCGCTCCGAAGTGGAGCTGCTGGTGGAGACGCCGTCGGGCTCCAGCCTGGAGTACACGCGGCGGAAGGTGGAGGAGGTGACGCGGGTGGCTCGGGCGCATCCCGAGGTGGCCTATACGTACAGCACCATCGGCGTGCCGCTGCCCTTGAGCGCGCCCGGTGTGGACCAGGCCCTGGTGTACGTGAGGCTCAAGCCCAAGGCGGAGCGGGACGTGAGCCAGGACGCGCTGGGCAGCACGCTGCGCACGGAGCTGGCGCGCGTGGGCGGCGCGAAGGTCTCCGTCTTCACCTCGGGGTTTGGCGGGGCCTTCAAACAGATCCAGCTGGAGCTGCGCGGCTCGGACCAGAAGACGCTGACGGAGCTGGCGCAGCGCGTCCAGCGCGAGGTGGAGCAGGTGCCCGGCGCGGTGGACGTGGGCCTCTCCACGCGAGGGCAGAAGCCGGAGCTGGAGGTGGACCTGAACCGGGGTCTCGCGGGGCAGCTCGGGGTGACGGTGGGGCAGGTGGCCCAGGTGCTGCGGCCGGCCTTCGCGGGGCTCGATGTCGGCGATTGGGTGGACCCCACGGGAGAGACTCGAGACGTCATGGTGCGACTGGCTCCCGAGGCGCGAGACAACCCGGACGACCTCGCGCGCCTGCCCATCCTCGTGGGCGCGAGTCCTCAGGGAGTGCCTCAGCTGGTTCCGCTGGGGCAGGTGGCGGACATCCGCCAGTCGCTTGGCCCCGCGCAAATCACGCACCTGGACCGGGAGCGGGTCATCAACGTGCAGGCGAACGTGCAGGGGCGCTCGTTGACGGAGGTGATGCGAGACATCCAGACGCGGCTGGGCGCGGTGGAGCTGCCCGCGGGCTATACGCTGACGACGGGCGGCGAGTCCGCGGACCAGGAGGAGGTCTTCTCGCGGGTGTTCCTCGCGCTGGGGGTAGCGGTGTTGCTGATGTACCTCATCCTCGTCATCCAGTTCGGCTCGTTCCTGGACCCGCTGGCCATCCTCCTCTCGCTGCCGCTGTCGCTCATCGGCGTGGTGCTGGCGCTGCTCATCACCGGGGACACGCTCAACATCATGAGCCTCATCGGCGTCATCCTGCTGATGGGCATCGTGGCGAAGAACGCCATCCTCCTCATCGACTTCGCGAAGTGGTCCCACGAGAAGGGGATGCCCTTGCGCGAGGCGCTCATCGAGGCGGGCCGCATCCGCTTGCGCCCCATCATCATGACGACCTTCGCGCTGGTGGCGGGCATGATTCCCGTGGCCATCGGCTCGGGCGAGGGCGGCGACTTCCGAGCCCCCTTGGGCCGCGCGGTGATTGGCGGAACGATTACGTCCACGCTGCTGACGCTGCTGGTGATTCCGACGGTGTACGAAATCCTGGTGGACACGAGGACGTGGCTGGGGCGCAGGGTGCGCAAGGTCTTCCGCTCGCGAACCCCGGGCGGTGACGAGCGGCCCCACCACGGAGGCGGAGGCACCCCGCGTCCGGCGCCCCAGTCCCCACAGAAGTGAGGCCACGGGTGTTGGCCAGGTCTCCCAGAGTGTCCGGCTCGGACGGATGTTGAACGTCGGCCCGAGAGGAGGGTTGGCGAGGGCGCTCCAGGCCCCTAGGGTCGGTCGTCAGCCGCCATGTCCCGAGATTCGCTGCCCCTGCCCGAAGACCACCATCGACTCGTCACCCAAGCCCTGGCCGCGCTCGACATCCGCAACCTGGTGCTGAGCATCCAGGACGCCAGCTTCCCCAGCGTGCCCGGCGAGGACCTGGGGCGAGGCTCGCCCTACTCACGAGGCGCGGCCGACTTCCTGGAGGCCGCGCACACGCTGGGGTTCACCGGCATCCAGCTGGGGCCGCAGGGACAGACGACGGAGGCGAATGCCTCGCCGTATGACGGGACACTCTTCTCGCGCAATGTCCTGAATGTGGCCCTGCCTCCGCTGGAGGACGCGGTCTGGGGCGCGTTGTTGCCTCGGGGGCGTGTCGCCGCGCTCGCGGAGGCTCGCCCGCGTTCGGCGAGTCCGGGGGAGCGCTACCGGTGGGCCTTCCGCGCGCAGCATGCGGCGCTCGACGAGGCGTGGGCGTCCTTTCGTCGTCAGCGCGCGGAGGCGAGTCCCTCCTCGGCGGTGAAGGACCTCGCGGAGCGCTTGAGCGTGTTCCGACAGCGGAACCAGGCCTGGCTGCTGCGCGACGCGCTCTTCGAGGTGTTGTGCGAGGAGAAGGGTGTGCCGGACTGGAGGCCCTGGGCGGACTCGCTCGATGGGCGCTTGTGGAGTCCGCGTCCTGGCGAGGAGGGCGCGGCGGCCGCGAGAATCCAGGCGCTGGCGTCGAGCCACGCGGAGGCGCTGGAGCGCTACGCGTTCTTCCAGTTCCTCGTGCATGCACAGCACGAGGGCCTGCGCGAGCGGACGGCGCGCTGGGGCCTGAAGCTCTACGGGGACTTGCAGATTGGCTTCTCCCCGCGCGACGCGTGGGCGTGGCAGGGCTTGTTCCTGCGCACGTACTTGATGGGCGCGCCGCCCAGTCGCACGAATCCCGAGGGACAGCCGTGGAACTACCCGGTGCTGGACCCGGAGCAGTACTTCACGGAGGGGCTCGGGCACGGCGCGGTGCTGCGCTTCATGGATGCGCGCATGGACAAGATGCTCGCGGAGTATGACGGGCTGCGCCTGGACCATCCCCACGGGCTCGTGTGTCCGTGGGTGTATCGCTCCGGGCAGGCCGATGCGTTGGCTGCGGTGCAGCATGGCGCGCGACTCTTCTCCTCGCCGGACCTGTCCGACCACCCGGAGCTGGCGCGCTTCGCCATCGTGCATCCCGAGCAGCTGGACCGCTCGGTGCCTCGGTACGCGGATGGGGAGGTGACGTCGCTGACGACGGAGCAGGTCCAGCGCTACAGCATCCTCTTCGACACGGTGGTGGCGGCGGCGCGGCGCAACGGGCGGGACCTGGGAGACCTGCTGGGCGAGGTGCTGAGCACGCTGCCGTATCCGCTGGGGCGTGTCCTCGCGCGCTATGGGCTGGGGCGCTTCCGCGTCACGCAGAAGGCGGACCTGCGCAACCCCTCGGACGTGTACCGCAGCGAGAACGTGGCGCCCGAGGACTGGATGATGGTGGGCAACCACGACACGAAGTCGCTGTGGCGCCTCGTGGGGGAGTGGCAGTGGCGAGGCACGCTGAAGGCACAGGCGGACTACCTGTCGACGCGGCTGTGTCCGGAGGCCGGGCCGCGACGAGAGGACTTCGCGCGCGAGCTGGCTCGGGACCCGGGGAAGCTCGCGCAGGCGAAGCTCGCGGACCTGTTCGCCAGTCGCGCGCGCAACGTCATGGTGTTCTTCACGGACCTCCTGGGGATGACCGGCACGTACAACGAGCCGGGCACCGTGGACGAGCGCAACTGGTCGCTGCGCGCGTCGGAGGACTGGAGGGGCGAGTACCGCGAGCGGCTGCGCACGGACGCGGCGATGAACCTGCCCGCGGTGCTGGCCCTGGCGCTGCGAGCCGGTGGAGCGGCCTCGGTGGCGAAGCACCGGGAGCTGCTCGCGGGACTGGACCGGCTCGCGGACCAGTTGCGCCAGGGCACAACGTAGTCCGCGCCCGTGAAGTCAGGTGCTCAGTGCCGCACGTCCACCACGAGCCGCGCGGGCTCCTTCAGCTCCATGATGCGGAAGGGCGCGGTGCTCTTGGTGCCCAGGGCCCAGGACACCTCGCCCTCGAAGTCGCAGATGCGCTCCAGCTCCACGAGCACGGGCAGCGCGACCTTCTGCTCGCGCGTGGCGACCGTGGGCTGGCCCTCGTTGGTGTGCGCTCGCGCGGGCATGAGGCTCACCTGGAGCTGGGCCTTGCCCGCGAGTGACACCACGTCACCCGAGCCGCACTGCACCACCGGCTCCTTCGGATACTCCACGCGGTAGCCCGGCAGCTGCGTCCCCTCGAACTCGAACACCACGCGGTCGAAGTCCGGATGGGCCCCCGCGCGCACGGAGCGCAGCGTGGCCTGCGGCGCGCTGCTCCGCTTCAGCTCCACCGTGCTCGTGGTCCACTCGCGATTCCTCGCATCCTCGGGAGCAATCCCGCCGGGCGCCGGAGCTGCCGGAGGCGCGGGCTCCTCCTTCGCCTCGCTCGAGGGAAGGGCCGTGCTCCCGTCCGCCACGACATGGACGGGAGGCTTCGCGGCGGCCTCACCCTCGCGAGGGACGGCTCCTTCGGGTGCTGGAACGGAGGGAGGTGCTTCCTCCGCGGGGGGCAGCTCCGCCGTGGGAGGAGGCGGGGGCGCCTCTTCCTTCTTGGAGCACCCGGCGACTCCCAGGCACCCGGCAAGCCACAGCGAAGACAGCCAGCGTCCGGCACGCTTCATCGTTCCTCCCGTGTCGACCCACGCAGCGTGGGGCCGTGAGGAACACCCTCTCTCATGACCGGACGTCCTGTGCCAGCACCTGTCCCAGGGCGAGGTGCGCGGAATCCAACACACCCTCCGCCCCGGGACAGGGCCCGCGCTACTCCGCGGCGTCCGTGGCGCGGATGAGTGCGCGCAGGTCCGCGTCCCGCAGGAAGTTGACCAGCACGCCGTCAATCTTCCGCGTGCCGTTCACCACCTCGGTGGGCTTCAGGAAGAAAAGATTGTTCCAGTTGAAGTCATACAGGGCCTGCTCCGCGGCATCGGACCAGGAGCCATCCATGCGGCCGTGGTAGTACCCGAGCTTGCGCAGCACGCGCTTGACGAGGCGCGCGGTGTCCGCGTCGAGCGTCACCTGGTCCGCGGGGTAGGGGACTCCCAGCGTGCCCTGGTAGCGGTTGAGCTGGACGCCCAGCTCGTGGAGCGCGTCCGAGCTGGCGTGGACGACCGCGTCCGCGAGGACGTGCGTGTAGAAGGCCGTGTCGACCGTGGTGTTCCACACGCGCACGACCCCCGAGCGCTCACCGCTGCGGTCCCCGCCCACCCGCGCCCCCGCCTTGAGCGAGGCATACAGCCGCTGCGGCAGGCTGCCCGTCGCCTGACGGAAGCCCTCCGCCATGGCCCGGCACATGTCGGGCGTGGTCATGTTGTTGGCCTGCACGACGAAGGTCTCGCCGCGGACGGCGCAGGTGTGGGAGCTCGCGTCCGCGCCCGTCGTCTGCCCCACCGTCACGCTGCCGTCCGGGTGGAGCTTCACCGCGGCGAGCTGGCGGATGGTGGCGTACGGGTCGACCGTCTGGACCCAGTCGATGGCCTCCTGCGGGGCCGAGCCCGAGTCGATGCGGGCGATGATGGCCTGCGCGACATCCACCGAGGGGAGCGCCATGCTGGCCACGGCGATGTCCGCGCGGCCGTAGGGCACCAGCGTGCTCACGCCGCTGGGGAACGAGATGACGGCCATGCCGCACGACTTCTCCACGGGGTCGCATGCCACCACGGCGCGCGTGCCGAAGATGCGGGGATTCGTCTGGGGACGCTCCTTCGCCAGGACCGGGGTGGACGCGAGGAGCAGGGACGCGGCGACGAGGAGACCACGGCGGAAGGGCTTCATGCACGGACCTCGGGGACGGCTCCGCCGTCACCGGGCAAGGCAACCTCGCCGGTGGGAGGAACCTCGGGGCTGGGTGACGTGTGGAACAGGAAGGCGCGTGCTGCCTGGGAGGCAGCGCGTCCCTCGGAGCGGCTGTCTCCAGAAACGTTCACCCCCGCGCGACATATCGTCGATTCATCCGTCAATCCCGGATTGGGGGAGATGGCCGCGAAGCCGAGGGCCCGCAGGCTCGGGTGCCCTGCGTGTCGCGCTTCCGGGAAAATTGAAGGTGTGGCAGTCCAGCCGACGTTTTCAGGACATGCCCCACAAGGGCCCGAGTGGCGGGTATGGTGCGCGCCCGGCCGCAGCTCGCGTCCCCTTCACGCGCACGAACCGGAGATACCTTCGTCATGGCTCTCGACCTCACCACCCTCCCACGTCCCTCGCGGGACGACGCCACCGTCGGCACCATGGCGCGTGGACTCGTTGGCAGCGAGATTCTCCGCATCGCGGCGGAAGTCCGGGAGCTGGCGGCGAAAGGCCGCAAGGTCTGCAACCTCACCGTGGGCGACTTCAATCCGCGCGAGTTCCCCATCCCCGACGGCCTGCGCTCGCACATCGCCACGGCGCTCCAGTCGGGCGAGACGAACTATCCGCCCTCGGACGGCGTGCTGGACCTACGCCAGGCGGTGCAGCGTTTCTATGAGCGCTCGCTGGGGCTGAAGTACCCGCTGGAGGGAATCGTCATCGCGGGCGGCGCCCGGCCCATCATCTACGGCACGTACCGCGCCGTGCTGGATGAGGGCGAGACGGTGGTCTACCCGGTGCCCTCGTGGAACAACAACCACTACATCCACATGATGAACGCGAAGGGCGTGGTGGTGACGACGGACGCCGCGCACGGCTTCATGCCCACGCTGGAGCAGCTGGCGCCGCACCTGGGCTCCGCGCGCCTGCTGTGCCTGTGCAGCCCGCTCAACCCCACGGGCACCATGATTGCGCCCGACACGCTGGGCGCCATCTGCGAGCGCGTCGTCGCGGAGAACCGCGCGCGGGAGAAGCAGGGCCGCAAGCCGCTCATCCTGATGTACGACCAGATTTATTGGGTGCTGAGCTTCGGCTCGGTGAAGCACGTGACGCCCGTGGAGCTGGTGCCGGAAGTCGCGCCCTACACCGTGTTCGTGGACGGCATCTCCAAGGCCTTCGCCGCGACGGGCGTGCGCGTGGGCTGGGGCGTGGGCCCGCCGACCATCATCGCCCGGATGCGGGACGTGCTGGGCCACGTGGGTGCGTGGGCGCCCAAGGCCGAGCAGGTCGCCGTGGCGCGCTACCTGGAGGACGTGCCCGCCACGGAGGCCTTCCTGGGGGAGATGCGTCAGCGCGTGGACGCGCGGCTGGAGGCGCTGCACAAGGGCCTGACGCGCATGCGCGAGGCGGGGCTGCCGGTGCGCCACATCGCGCCGCAGGGCGCCATCTACCTGTCGGTCCAGTTCGACCTGGTGGGCAAGGGGGGCCTGAAGACGAATGACGACATCCGCAAGCTGCTCCTGGAGAAGGCCAGCCTGGCGGTGGTGCCCTTCCAGGCCTTCGGGCTGATGGAGGACACCGGCTGGTTCCGGCTGTCGGTGGGCGCGACGTCGGTGTCCGAAATCGAAGAGGCGCTGCCCCGCGTGGAAGCGGCGCTGCGCGAGGCGCTGGCCGCGAAGTAGGACACGGCCTTCGCGGGAATACGCGAAAAGGGACGGGGTTCAGCCGGGGACGCGCCCGGCGGGACCCTCCCTCGACCCACCGGAGTTCATCGAGACGCGCGCGACCTCGTGCCAATGCTCAAGCGATTCGTGGATGTTCGGGACGAGGAAGTCGGCGCCGTCCTTGGGTCCTTCGTCTATTTCTTCACGCTGATGTGCGGCTACGCCATCCTCCGTCCCATCCGCAACGAGATGGGCACGGCGGGCAGCGTGAAGGGCCTGCCGTGGCTCTTCACGGCGACCTTCATCGTGATGCTGCTGGCGGTGCCCGCGTTCTCCGCGCTGGTGGCGCGCTGGCCCCGGCGGGTGGTGCTGCCGCGCATCTACCGCTTCTTCATCGTCAGCCTCGTGGCCTTCTTCGTGGTGCTGAAGCTGGGCGTGGCGACGGAGAGCGTGGCGCGGGTCTTCTACATCTGGCTGAGCGTCTACAACCTGTTCGTCGTCTCCATCTTCTGGAGCTTCATGGCGGACGTGTTCGCCAGCGAGCAGGGCAAGCGCCTGTTCGGCTTCATCGCGGCGGGAGGCACCACGGGGATGCTGGTGGGGCCCTTCCTGGTGGGACGGCTGGCGGAGCCGGTGGGCCCGGTGAACCTCATCCTGGTGTCCGCGGTGATGCTGGAGGTGAGCGCGCAATGCGTGCGCTGGCTGAGCCGCTGGGCCCGCGACGTCCAGCACCAGCCTCCGTCGGCGGAAGGGCCCGTGGGCGGCGGGGTGCTGGCGGGGCTGAAGCTGATGCTGTCCTCGCCCCTGCTGCTGGGGCTGGGGCTCCAGGTGCTGCTCTACGCGGCCACGTCCACGTTCCTCTACTACCAGGAGGTGCGGCTGGTGGCGGAGGTGAGCAAGGACGCGGCGTCGCGCACGGCGATGTTCGGCGACATCGACTTCTACGTGCAGCTCCTGACGCTGGCGCTTCAGACGCTCGTCACCGGGCGGGTCATCTCGCGTCTGGGATTGGGCGCGGCGCTGGCGGTGGCGCCGGTGCTGACGGGCCTGGGCTTCCTGGGGCTCGCGGCGGTGCCGGTGCTGGGCGTGCTGGTGGTGTTCAAGGCGCTGCGAGGCGCCAGCCACTACGCGCTGGAGCGCCCCTCGCGCGAAATCCTCTTCACCACGGTGGACCGCGAGGCGCGCTACAAGTCCAAGAGCTTCATCGACACGGTGGTGTACCGGGGCAGCGACACGGTGAGCGCGTGGCTGCAGGGCGGGCTCACCTCGCTGGGGCTGAGCATGACGGGACTGTCGCTGGCGGCGGTGCCCCTGGCGGGGCTGTGGCTGGCGGTCTCGCTCTATCTGTCGCGCGAGCAGCGGCGGCTGTCCAAGGAGTCCGCGGGGGAGTTCCCGCCCGTCGTCCTGGACAACGTCACGTCGCGCTGAAGTCAGTGGAACCTCGAAGCAGCGGGAGACGACACGACATGAAACTGTCTCGCAGGGATGTGATTCAGGGTGCGGCCGTGACGGTGGGGTCGCTGTGGGCCATGGGCTGTGCCACCACGGGCGCGGCGGGGGAGCCGGGCGCGCAAGGGCAGGAGGCCGCGGGCGCGAAGGCGAGCAAGCCCCTGAGCATCCTCGTCCTGGGCGGCACGAAGTTCCTGGGGCCGGCGCTGGTGGAGTACGCGCAGTCGCGAGGCCACACCGTCACGCTGTTCAACCGCGGCAAGACGAACCCGGGCCTGTTCCCCAACGTGGAGAAGCTCCAGGGCGACCGGGACCCGAACAAGGCGGAAGGGCTCAAGGCGCTGGAGGGCCGCAAGTGGGACGCGGTGGTGGACACGTCGGGTTATGTGCCGCGCATCGTGAAGGCGTCGGCGGAATTGCTCGGGCCCAACGTGGGGCACTACGCCTTCATCTCCACCATCTCCGTCTACAAGGACCTGACCACGCCCGGCATCACCGAGTCCTATCCCCTGGCGCAGGTGGAGGACCCGACGACGGAGGACGTGAACAAGCACTATGGCGCGCTGAAGGCGCTGTGTGAGCAGGCCGCGGAGGCGGCGATGCCGGGCCGCGTGCTCAACGTGCGCCCGGGGCTCATCGTCGGACCGGATGACCCGACGGACCGCTTCACGTACTGGCCGGTGCGCCTGTCGCGCGGCGGCGAGGTGCTCGCGCCGGGCGACGGACAGGACCCGGTGCAGTTCATCGACGCCAGGGATTTGGCCGCGTGGACCATCCTCGGCGTGGAGCGCCGCCTGACGGGCGCGTACAACGCGACGGGGCCCACGCGCCCGCTCCTGATGCGCGACTTCCTGGAGTCGAGCCAGAAGGTGCTGGGCACCGACGCGCGCCTGGTCTGGGCGGACACGGCGTTCCTGGCGAAGCACAAGGTGGAGCACTGGGGCGACATGCCGGCGTGGGCGCCGCGCGTGGGCGAGGACGCGGGCCTGGGCCGCATCAGCGTGGCGAAGGCGCTGGCCCAGGGGCTCACGTTCCGCCCCATCACCGACACCGTGCGCGACACGCTGGCCTGGTTCAAGGCGGAGCCGCCGGAGCGGCAGGCCAAGCTGAAGGCCGGCCTGTCTCCCGAGCGGGAGAAGGAGGTGCTCACCGCGTGGCACCAGGAGCACGACAAGGGCAACGCCCAGGCGGGCTGAGCCTCGCGGGAGGTCGAGACCTCAGAGGCGGGCGAGAATCTCCGCCTTCTTCCGCTCGAACTCCTCGTCCGTGATGAGGCCCTCGTGGGCCATCCGCTGAAGGTCCTTCAGGGCCTTCACCGGGTCCGCGGTGGGCAGGCTGCCTTCCGGCTGCTGCAGGAGCCGGGTGAGGTTGCTCATGTTCTGTGGAATCAGGGGCCCCATGACGACGACGCGGTTCGGGTCGTCCGGGGCCACCTTGACCTTGAGGTCCAGCCCCGGCTCCAGCACCTGCACGTTCCAGTCGTGGGTCCTGCCGTTGAGCCAGACCTCGTAGGGCGGGCGCCCGGGGACGCGCACCTGGAGCAGGCTGTTGTAGACGCGCACCTTGTTGATGAGCATCGAGGTGGGCTCCAGCCGCAGGAGCGTGGCCTCCGCGGGGAGTCCATGCTCGCGGACCTGCTGGGTCTTCCGGGCGGAGGCGGCGAGCCAGAGCACGAAGGCCACGCCCCCCGCGATGAACAGGCCCCAGCTCCCGAAGAGGATGATGCGTTCGACGGCGTTCATGGTCTCGGGACTCTAAATGGGCAACGCGGGGAGAGAAACCCACGGTGTGGGCCTGGAGGCCCGGGGCATGATGCGCGGTGAGCCCCAGGCCCCGAGGGCCTCGCATGGGAGTGCCCCTGGATGAAACCCTCGATGAGGCACGGCGTTCTCCCGCTGCTCGCCGCCGCGCTGGCCGCCTGTGGCGGCAGGGAGGTCCGCCCCGAGCCGCCCCCGCCGTCCTGCGCGCCGCTGGAGCTGGCGCGGAACGTGGACCTGGAGGGCTTCCGCTCGGACCGCTACGCGTGGCGGGACAGAGGCTGCGCGCCGCGCTCCGCCTTCCTCGTGCGCAACGACACGAGAGACCCCGCGGGCTGGAGTGGGGGCTACGTGCGCCGCTACGTGTACGAGGCGCGGGGCGTCTCGCGCACGTGTGACGGCGCCAACGACGGTGTCCCGGGCTGGGGCATGGTGACATGCCATGTGCGGACGGGCGCGTCCTGGGGCAACTGGACGGAGGGGGTTCTCGGCACGGGCCGCGTGCTCTTCGAGGGGCGCCACCACGCGCTCCACGAGTTCCGCTGGGCGCTGCCGCTCGGAGGCCACACCGTGCAGGTGACGGTGCACTACCTCTTCGCCACCGGCCGGGACCACCCGCTCTACGCCATCACCCACGATGCCTCGGGCGTGCCGCCGGACGCGCTGGAGGCGGACGTGCGCTCGCCCTATGGAGACCTGCTCTTCGATGGCAACGCGAACGCCGAAATCGCGGGCCTGGGGTGGGGCGACCGCCGCCGCTTCGTGACGCTGGGCTCGCGCCTCTCGATGGCGAGCGGCTGGGACTACCGCGAGGCCAACGTCGTCCCGTACACGCGCATGTGGACCGCCTCGTCTGACGCGGAGATGGGGGTGGTTCAAACACAGACGTGGTTGCAGAAGCCATCCGGTGGCTACTGGTTCTATCGGGAGGGCTGGGGGCAGCGCGACGAGGACGGCCCGCTGCCCGTCGACTGGAACTGGACCTATCAGCTCAACCAGTACCAGCTGCCGGAGAACCCGCGCTCGCACCGCATGGCGTGGGGCAGCAACTACGGCGCGCTGGGGTGGCGCCAGTACGCGCGCTATGGCGACGACGGCATGCTCTCCGGCCACCCGTACCAGAGCTACTCCGTGTTCATGGTGCTGGGGCTCCACTCGAAGGACCCGGTGCTGACGCTGGCCGCGGAGGTGGAGGGCTGGCAGCGGGTGCGCTTCACCGCCACCGAGGGCCGCGTGCTCACCCACGGCCCGGGCGGCGTGGCCCGCTCGGACGCGGTGCCGTACGACGTGCCCGGCTTCAACCCCGTGTATGCGACGTGGGAGGCACTCGCCTCCGGCGACCGCGCGCGGCTGCGCTTCGACACCGGCACCCAGCCCTTGCACCAGCCCCTGGTGGTGCTGCGGGGCTACACGGCGGCGACGCCTCCCTCGCGCGTGTGGTTGGACGAGCAGGTGCTCGCCGCGGACGCGGACTACTTCGCCTCGGTGGATGACGCGGGCGACGTGCTGTGGCTCACGCTGAACCGCACGCTGACGGGCACCGCGGCGCTGCGCGTGGAGTGACGCGCCCGGTGCGTGGAAAAGCAACGGGGGATGCCCCGGTGTACTCGGAGCATCCCCCGGATATGACCCTTGCTCGGAGTCTGCTCTCCCCCTCTGGCGAGCAGCACTCCCCCTGGGTCCCCCTGCCACGGGTGACGCCGCCCCCGCGACGTCACCTTCCATCCCGCCCTGAGTGTCAGGAGGGCCTTGGACCCCTCCAGCGAAGTCTTCACTTCGCGACCCGTGCTCCCCCCGGTGCACAGGCCGACGGTTTCACTGCCCGGACACGACCCCGTACCCCCCAGCACGGGTGCTCCGGTGAAGCTCGGCTAGAACCAGACGCCTGCGGGACGCGAAACCGCTCGCAACCGCGCCAGGGTCTGTGCCCAGCCAAATGTCTGCGGGCGCATGGAGGCCACCCGCGTCACCTGGTCCATCTCCTCCAGCAGCAACGTCAGCGCTCTCGACTTCGTCAGCGCCGCCAGCTGCATCCGCTTCGCCCCCGCGAAGGCGGTCAGCTCCGGCACCGCGATGTCCCCCTCTCGTGCTTCAAGCGCGCTGGGCTGCTCCCCCCGGATGCTGCCCGTGGCCCCCCGGCCCCTGGCCCCTCGCATCACGACGCCTGACCGGGCGGTGCCCCTGGAAACCCGCTGGCTCGACTCATGTGCGGCGTGCGACATTGCCCCCCTCCTTCGCACCATCGGACTGTGCTCCCCCCCGGACCCGCGCCGTGGCGCGTGTCGACCAGGGCATACTGGCAAAGACGTACGAAGCAGTTTTCCTTGGTAGCGCCAAACGCTTGCGCGAAAGCGCCAGCCTGCCGGGCGTCCTGGCGGCGGGATGAACGTCGAGCAGTTCACTGCAGGTGAAGGCGACGTGAGAGGTTGGCGGACGAGGCGTGAGGGGCGTGGAGCGGAAGTGGCCGCTTCGCCTTGGCTGCACGAGGGCTGAGCGGGCGTGACGGGTAGGGACAGTGAGGGGCTGGCCATGTCAGCCTGAAGCGGTAGGGAACAGGGTTGCGGCGTGGGCCCGGGCCAGCTTCCCGGGTGGTGGCGGGATGGGCGGGAGGGACAGGTTTCATGAGGTGGGAAGCGATGGGCGAGTCGCCCGGCGAGGACAATCGAGCAGGTCGGGCCGCGGGCCGAGCCTCGGGGCGTGAGTCCCTGTTGGCGGTGCTGGCGGAGAAGCCGGCCGTGGCGCGCGACATCGCGCGGGTGCTGGGCGCGCAGGAGCGGGGGGACGGCTACCTGCGGGGCAATGGCTACGTGGTGACGTGGGCCATCGGGCACCTGGTGGGACTGGCGCAGCCCCACGAGATTCGCGCGGACTGGAAGAAGTGGAGCCGGTCGCTCCTGCCGATGTTGCCGGGGGACTGGCCGCTGGTGGTCTCCGACCAGACGCGCTCCCAGTTCGAGGTGGTGCGCCGCGTGCTGACCTCGCCGGAAGTGGGCGGAGTGGTGTGCGCGACGGATGCGGGCCGCGAGGGCGAGCTCATCTTCCGCTACATCTACGAGGCCGCGGGGTGCCGCAAGCCGGTGCGGCGGCTCTGGGTGTCGTCGCTGACGGAGCGCGCCATCCGCGACGGCTTCCGCCAGCTGAAGGAAGGGCGGGACTACGACGCGCTGGCGGCGGCGGCCATGGGGCGCAGCCGGGCGGACTGGCTGGTGGGGATGAACCTGTCGCGCCTGTACACGCTGGCGCACGGCGGGCAGGGCGAGATGTTGAGCGTGGGGCGGGTGCAGACGCCCACGCTGGCGATGGTGGTGGAGCGGGAGCTGGCCATCCGGAGCTTCGTGCCTCGGGACTACCTGGAGGTCGTGGCCACCTTCGTGCCGCGGGGGCCTGGGGCTCCGGTGGGCGCGCGCTACACGGGGACGTGGTTCCGCTCCGGGCCGGATGGAAGGCCCGTGGTGCCTCCGGGGATGGAGGGCGTGCGCGAGGCGCGCAGGCTGGACGCGGATGGCGTGGAGGCGCAGGCCATCATCGACCGCGTCAAGCGCGGGCAGGCCACCATCGAGTCGCTGGACGCGGAGGAGAAGAAGCTTGCGCCGCCGCTGCTCTACGATTTGACGGAGCTCCAGCGGCACGCGAACCGGCTGTATGGCTTCAGCGCGCAGCGCACGCTGGAGGTGGCGCAGGCGCTGTATGAGAAGCACAAGCTCTTGAGCTATCCGCGCACGTCCAGCCGGCACCTGTCCCAGACGGTGGCGGAGACGCTGCCGGAGGTGGTGGGCGCGGTGCGGGGGCCCTACGAGGAGGACCTCGCGCCGGGCACGGGGATGCGTCCGTTGGGCCGCCGCTACGTGGATGACGGGAAGGTGACGGACCACCACGCCATCATCCCGACGCCGACGTCTCCCGAGGGACTGAGGCTGTCTCCGGACGAGCAGCGCATCTATGACTTGGTGTGCCGGCGCCTGCTCCAGGCATGGCACGAGGACCACGTGTGGCGCGTCACCACGGTGGTGACGGCGGTGATGTCCCCGGGCGCGCAGAGCGCGGTGCCGGTGGTGGACCGCTTCCAGAGCACGGGCACGCAGGTGGAGCGCGTGGGCTGGAAGGTGTTGGACATCGGGGGTGGGAAGAAGGCGCCCAAGCCGAAGGCGGAGGTTCGCAAGGGCGACGAGGACTCGGAGCCGGACGACGAGCCGCAGGCCCTGCCCGCGGGGCTGGAGCGAGGGCAGCCGCAGAAGGTGGAGGACGCGGAGGCGGTGAAGAAGCGCACGCGTCCGCCGCCGCGCTTCACGGATGCGTCGCTGCTGACGGCGATGGAGACGGCGGGGCGGGCGCTCGATGAGAAGGAGCTGGCGGACGTCATGCGGGAGACGGGGCTGGGCACGCCCGCGACTCGCGCCTCCATCATCGAGGTGCTGCTGGACCGCGAGTACCTGGTCCGCAAGGGGAAGGTGCTGGAGGCGACGGAGAAGGGCCTGCACCTCATCCAGGTCGTGCATCCGGACGTGAAGACCCCCGCGATGACGGGGCAGTGGGAGGCCTGGCTCCAGCGCATCGAGCGCGGTGAGGGCCGGCTGGATGAGTTCATCCGGGGCATCGAGAAGTATGTGATTGAGGTGGTGGGCCACGTGCCCCCGGGCTCGTCGGCGCCCGCGCAGATGGGGGCCGCCAGGACGCGGGTGCCTTCGCGCGAGGGCTTCGCGGGGGATGGCGCCACCGCGCGCGGTGGCGAGCAGGAGGGGTGGGGTTCATCGCGGGAGGTGGACGCAACGGCGGCCCGTGGCGCGTTGGGGTCGCGCGCGCCCGAGTCTGGCGCGAGCGCGGGCTCGCGCCGAGAGCAGGAGGCGTGGGGCGGGCGCGCGGAGCAGGGCGCGTCCTCGAGTGCTCCCGGGGGCTGGAGTCCGCCGGGCACGGCTCTCCCGGAGACGGGGGGAGGCCGGTGGCAGGAGCCTTCATCCTTTTCGTCCGCGAGTGGTGGGGTGTCGTCTGCCCGCCGCTCCGCGAGTGCCACGTTCGCGGATGCGGCGGTGGTGACGACGCCGCGCCGGACTTCGCCCCAGGGCTCGCTGTTGACGTCGGCGAGCTCCTCGCGGAACCGAGTCGTCTCCGCGCCACAGCCCGGACAGCGGCCGGAGCGGGTGAACCGCGCGCCCACGCCCCCGGACCAGCTTCGTCCCCTGCTGAAGGAGACCTTCGGGTTCTCCGACTTCAGGCCCTATCAGGAGGCGGTCTGCCGCGCGGCCACCGCGGGCGAGGACCTGCTGCTCGTGATGCCCACGGGCGCGGGCAAGTCGCTCTGCTACCAGCTCCCGGGGCTGGCGCGCGCGGGGACGACCATCGTCGTCAGCCCGCTCATCGCGTTGATGGAGGACCAGGTGTTGCGGCTCCAGTCGCTGGGCTTCGCGGCGGACCGCATCCACTCGGGACGCGACCGGGCCACCTCGCGACAGGTGTGCTTCGACTATCTGGACGGGCGGCTCGACTTCCTGTTCATCGCGCCCGAACGGCTCGGAGTGCCGGGCTTCGTGGAGCTGCTCGCGCGCCGCCCGCCCACGCTCATCGCCATCGATGAAGCGCACTGCATCTCGCAGTGGGGACATGACTTCCGTCCCGACTACCGCCTGCTCGGCGCGCGGTTGCCACTGTTGCGGCCCGCTCCGGTGGTGGCGCTCACCGCCACGGCCACGCCCGACGTGCAGCGCGACATCGTCCAGCAGCTCGGCCTGCTGGGCCCGGGCGGTCGTGCCCGCACCTTCATCCACGGCTTCCGCCGCACCAACATTGGCATCGAGGTGCGAGAGCTCAACCCCGGCGCGCGCGGCGACGCCATCCAAGGGTTGCTCCAGGACGAGGAGAACCGTCCCGCCATCGTCTACGCGGCCACTCGCAAGCACGCCGAGCAGCTCGCCGAGCAGCTCGCCGGAGAGTTCCCCGCGGCGGCGTACCACGCGGGGCTGCCTCCGGGAGACCGGGACAAGGTCCAGGCGGAGTTCCTCGGGGGCTCGCTGGAGGTCATTGTCGCGACCACCGCGTTCGGCATGGGCATCGACAAGCCGGATGTCCGCACCGTCATCCACGCCGCGCTGCCCGCGAGCCTGGAGGGCTACTACCAGGAGCTGGGGCGCGCGGGCCGCGATGGAAAGCCGTCCCGCGCGGTGCTGCTGCACTCGTACATCGACCGGCGCACGCACGAGTTCTTCCACAAGCGCGACTATCCCGAGGACTACGTGCTGGAGCGGCTGTTCCAGTCCACGAGCCTCGAGCCCGAGCCCAAGGACTCGCTTCAGGGGCGCGTGCGCACGGACCCGGAGGTGTTCGACAAGGCGCTGGAGCAGCTGTGGATTCACGGCGGCGTGGTGATGACGCCGGATGAGACGGTGCGGCGTGGCCGGCCCGGGTGGGCGGCGGCGTACAACGCCCAGCGCGACCGCAAGCTGCTGCACCTGGAGCAGATGGGGCGCTACGCGGAGGCCCACGGCTGCCGGATGAAGCAGCTGGTGGCGCACTTCGGCGACACGCAGGACTCGGGTGAGGCGTGTGGCTTGTGCGACGTCTGCGCGCCGGAGTCCTGCGCGACGCTGCGCTTCGCGGAGCCCACGGCGGCGGAGCGCCACTGGCTGGAGCGCATCCTGGAGTCGCTCCAGGAGCGGGATGGGCAGGCCACCGGACGGCTGCATCGCGAGCTGTTCGGTGACGCGCTGCCGCGCCGTGACTTCGAGCGGCTCGTGGGAGGACTGGTGCGCGCGGGGCTTGCGCGGCTGGACGTCGACTCGTTCGACAAGGATGGGCAGGTCATCTCCTTCCAGCGGCTGTCCCTGACGGACGAGGGGCGGCGGACGCGGGCGGTGGACCCTCGGCAGGTGTTCTTGCCGCTCCCGCTGGAGAAGGCCTCCAAGCGCAAGCGGGGCAAGGCCAGCAAGGCCGCGGGTGGGAAGTCCTCCAAGCGAGCGAGCAGGACTCGCGCCGGTGCGGGAGCATCGGCCTCCGAGGGGGCTCGGCAGTGGCGCGCCTCGTCTCCTTCGGAGGACGTCGGGTCGCGCTCGTCCTGGAATGCCTCTCGGGCGGAGCGCTTCCAGGCCTCGCCGCCGTCCCGGGGCCGCTCCGTGGAGGTGGACTCCGAGGACGAGGTCGAGACGCGGAGCCCTCGCTCCCGGAGCCGCGCGGGGACAGGGGCCGCCGAGTCCACACCCGCGCCCGCGGGGCTGGTCGATGCGCTGAAGGCCTGGCGGCTCGCGGAGGCGCGCAAGCGCAAGGTGCCCGCGTTCCGCATCCTCACGGATAGGGTGCTGGGGGCCATCGCCGCCGCGCGTCCGGAGAACGGCGCCGCGCTGATGGCCGTCCACGGCGTGGGGCCCGCCCTCACCGAGCGCTACGGTTCCCAGATTCTCTCCCTCATCGCCCGCAAGCGCTGAGGGACACCCTCCGCTCGCACGCGACGGAGCGGAGAGCCATCTCTCCGATGGCTCGGGAGCGAAGCCCGTCAGGGGCATAGGGCGCGCTCCTGCTCCCGGTGCGGAGAGCCACCTCTCCGATGATTCGGGGGCGAAGGAGTTCGCGCGTCCGGCGCTCGCTGCCCTCGCCCCTCGCTTCGCAAGGAGGGACGCTCCACGGGCTCACTCGACCGGCTCCTTCTCGCGCGGGTGAGTGCGGCGTCTGGGGAAGTCTCGCTCGAAGAGGCGTCTTCCTCGCTCCGCGGACGCCTCGACCTGCGCCGTGTCCTCGTCACGCAGGCCCGGGGCTCGCCGCGCGCGTGTCGTTGGAGTGCCCTCCGATGGGAACACCTCTGCCCATCGCGTGAGTGAGGAGCAGCCTGCCGGGCGCGCACTTCTTTTCGCTGCACGCGGGGGCAGTGTGGGCCCCTGTCGCCGCGCTTCACCTTTCGGCGCAGTTACCGCGATGGCGAGCAAGAGGGGGGAGCGGAAGATGGAACTCGGCTTCGAGACGATCGGAAACGCCACACTCATCTGCCACGACGACGGTCCGGTGCTGGTGACGGACCCCTGGACACACGGCTCCGCGTACTTCGGCAGCTGGACGCTGTCCCATGAGATTCCCGAGCAGCAGCGGGACATCATCCAGCGCTGCCAGTACGTCTGGGTGTCCCACGGCCACCCGGACCACCTGAGCGTCGAGTCCATGGACAAGCTGCGTGAGCAGACCATCCTCGTCCCCAACCACTTTGGTGGCCGCGTGCGCGACGACCTGCGGGAGCAGGGCTTCAACGTGCACGTGCTGGTGGACCGCGTGTGGACGCAGCTGTCCCCGCGCATCCGCGTCATGTGCATCCCCGACATGAACCAGGACGCGGTGCTCCTGGTCGACATCGCCGGGCGGCTCATCGTCAACCTCAACGACGCGGGGGACCGGGGCTGGGGCCGCTTCGTGCGGAGCCTGGTGCG
This sequence comes from Myxococcus stipitatus, assembly GCF_038561935.1. The sequence goes on from NZ_CP102770.1 coordinate 658,145, forward strand.
CCGGTATGACGAGTCCTATCTGTTGGCCCTGTCCGGTTACGGCGACGCGGACATGATCAACTACTTCACCGAGGACGGGCAGCGCATCCCGCCCTACGCCGCGGCCAAGACGCCCGTGGGACGCACCATCGCGCGTCAGGCGGCGTTCTACGGCGCGCGCTACTTCGTGCCCTTCAGCTCCATGCACAAGTACCAGCGCGCCGACAGCATCTGGGCCTCCGAGTACACGACGACGCTCGAGGACTACGCCCGCGGCTTCGAGTCGGAGACGTGCACGCTCCTGCCCGCCTTCATCCGCCGCGACTTCTCCAAGGACGACCTGCAGCTCATCCGCCCGAAGGAGCGCGCGCTGCTGCCGGTGGACCCGAAGGAGTTCGGCGACGACTGGAGCGCGATGCTGGAGCGCGAGGAGGCGCAGTCGCTGCGCGAGTACTTCGGGGCCATCGAGCACCTGGGCTCGGTGCTCGACTACCTCCGCTTCCGCGTGGGCGGCCAGGACCACGTCATCGAGTTCAACCAGCGCCGCTTCCGCCGGGGCATCACCTTCGAGGCGCCGCGCAACTCGCTGCTGACAGCGGTGCGCTACCGCGTCTTCGACGACCTGCTCATCGGCAACTTCATGAAGACGACGCTGCACGGCGACTTCGGCGAGGGCCGCCTCTACCCGGACTTCAGCCCCTACGTGGCCAAGTACGCGGACAACGGCAAGGCGCGCTCGCGCAACGAGCTGAAGAACTACTTCTCCGAGTACCGCCGCCGCGACCCGGTGGGCTTCCTGCGCGGCAAGGTGGAGGCGCACTGCGTGAGGCCGCTCCAGACGCAGTCGGCGGAGCTGCTCCGCACGCTGCTGCCGTCGGACTCGGCGGCCTACCGCACCGCGAAGGAGGCCTTCTGGAAGGTGCGGCGCGTGCTCCTCTGAGCGGCGCGGCACTCGTCAGAGATACGGGGACAACAGGCGCGCCAGCCCATCCCTCAACCGGATGGGCAACGGGCGCGCGTCCACCTGCGCGCGGGTGAGGGGGCGGGCGCGAGACAGCCGCTCCTCCACCACCGCCTCCAGGCGCCGCGCCAGCTCCGCGTCGTAGCACTCCACGTTCAGCTCGAAGTTGAGCCGCAGCGAGCGCGGGTCCCAGTTGGCCGAGCCAATCAGCCCCCACTCCCCATCCACCACCATCAGCTTGGAGTGGTCGAACGGAGGCTGGGTGAGGAACACCCGGCACCCCGTCGCCAGCACCTGCCAGAGCTGCGCGGTGCTGGCCCACTGCACCACGGGCAGGTTGCCCTTCTCCGGCAGCACCACCTCCACGCGCACGCCCCGCAGCGCGGCCACGTTGAGCGCGGTGATGAGCGCCGGGTCCGGCAGGAAGTACGGCGTGACGATTCGCACCGACGCCCGCGCGGTGGCCAGCGCGCCGAGCAGCACCGTGCGCAGCGCCTCGAAGTCCTCGTCCGGTCCGTCCGGTATCCCCCGCGCCAGCACCGGCCCCATCCGCCGCTGCTCCGGGAACCAGGTGTCCCCCGTCAGCCGCTCCCGCGTGGTGAAGACCCAGTCCTCGGCGAAGGTCTCCTGGAGCTGCGCGACCACCGGGCCTTCCAGCTGGAAGTGCAAATCCCTGGCGGCGTGCTCACCCGGCCAGAAGTGCTCGCGGATGTTCATGCCTCCGGTGAAGCCCACGCGGCCGTCCACCACCAGCACCTTGCGGTGGTTGCGCAGGTTCATGAAGGGCAGGCGGTAGGGCATCAGCGAGGGCAGGAAGCGCGCGGCCCGGACACCCTCGCGCTTGAGGCGGCCCAGAATCGTGGGCCACGTGTAGCGCGCGCCCACCGCGTCCACGAGCACCCGGACCTCCACGCCTCTGCGCACCGCCTCGCCCAGCGCGCCCGCGAAGTGCCGCCCCGCCACGTCGTTGTCGAAGATGTAGCTGCACAGGGTGATGGAGGCGCGCGCGCTCGCGATGGCGGCCAGCATGGCGGGGTACGCGTCCGTGCGGGACTCCAGCACGGTGACGCGATTGCCCGGCAGCAGCGGCCGGTGCGTGACGGCGTCCCCCAGCCGGGCCAGCGGCGCCAGGTGCGCGGCGGCGTCCGTCACGCGCGAGGCCCCTTCCGCCACCACCGCCTCCAGGCCTCGGACGGGCGGAAACTGTCCGTGCTCCCGGCGCGGTGTCAGCGAGCGCGCGCGGCGGCGGATGCGGTTGATGCCCAACAACAGGTACAGCACCGCGCCCAACACGGGCACCAGCCACACCAGCCCCACCCAGCTCACCGCGGCGCGGACGTCTCGCTTGTGCAGCACGACGTGCCCGCTGGCCAGCACGCTCACCAGCACCGTCAGCGCCGCCGCGACGTGGGGCCACGCTGCTTCCAGCCACGAGAGTGCTTCGGGCATGTCGAACGAGAGGGTGGGCACGGACTGCTTCGCCTATACATGGATGCGCCTCACGGCGCAGCGCGGTACGGCGGGCCCGGCTCAGCCGCGATGCGTCGCGCGCTTGACGTGCCGTGGCGAAGAATGCAACGTGGGCAACACTTTCCGTGATGCACACGAGTGGCGGGAGACCCCTGTTGGGATTCATCGGACTCAGGGGCCGGTGACTGATTCATGGACAGCACTGTCCGTGCATTGAACAGTCTCCACGCTGCGTGAAAATGCTCAACCGCGGCGCCGACTTCGCTCCGTTGGTGTCACGTCTGTTTACGCCCGGCCGCATGGACGTGGAGTGCGGGTACTCCAGTTTAATCTGGCAAGACGCGTTTTCCCGCTATGGCGCGTCTTTGGCCCGACAGTTGCTCATGGGCGGGGCGCGCCGGTCCGCGGCGGGGGAAGAACCCGGTGGGCGGCGCATTCCCCGCAGTAGTCCGAAGGAAAGACCCGATGCTCAAGTTTCGCTCCATGGCGTTGCTTGCTGGTGTGACGTTGCTGGGTACCGCGTGTGGTGAGCCGGAGGCTCCCGCGACGGAGGCGCCCAAGATGACGTGGGAGGAGTTCCGGGCGGGCGTGGTGCAGGACCCCGAAGGCAAGTACATCTTCGACGGAGACATGGCGGTGGACAGCGAGGAGGAGCTGCGCGCCTTCTTCGACAGCGCCATGTCCGGCACGGCCACGAACCAGGATGGCCTGGCGGTCTACAACACCGGCGGCGGAGCTCCCGCGGGTGACGTGAAGTGGAGCGCCGCGCAGAAGATGAACCTCACCTACTGCGTGAGCAACACGTTCGGCGCGAACAAGGCGCGCGTGGTCGCGGCGATGAACACGGCGACGGCGGCCTGGGAGGCCACCGCGAGCGTGAACTTCATCCACAACACGGCGCTCGACGCCAACTGCACCGCGTCGCAGACGGGCGTGCTGTTCGACGTGCGTCCGGTGAACTCGGGTGGCCAGTACCTGGCGCGCGCGTTCTTCCCGAACTCGGGCCGCTCGGCGCGCAACGTCCTCGTGGACAACACGGCGTTCGGCAACACGGGCGTCTGGACGCTGGCGGGCATCATGCGCCACGAGCTGGGCCACACGCTCGGCTTCCGCCATGAGCACACCCGCCCCGAGGCGCGCACGTGCTTCGAGGACAACCAGTGGCGTGGCCTGACGACGTACGACAGCGCCTCCGTCATGCACTACCCCCAGTGCAACGGCACCCAGCGGGGTGACCTGGTGCTGACGGCTCGCGACCAGCAGGGGGCGCGCGCGCTGTATCCGTGAAGTGTTGACGTACTGGCCAAGGCGCCCGCCGTCACGTGAGTGACGGTGGGGGTCAAGGCCCAGGCCGGAAGGTTCCTTCTCCCGCGGAGGGGGGGGCCTTCCGGCCTTTCTGCGTGGCGTCACCTGTCTTCCACTGGCTCCGAGGAGAACCCCGATGCTCGGCTTCCGTTCCGTGTGCTTGCTGGCGAGTGTGTCGTGGTGGGGGGCCGCGTGTGGTGGGCCGGAAGCTCCGAGGACTCAGGCGCCCGAAACCCAGACATGGGAGGAGTTCCGCGCGAGCGCGGTGAGGGACGCCGAGGGCGTGTGGATTTTCGACGGGGACCAGGCGGTGGGGAGCGAGGAGGAGCTGCGCGCCTTCTACGAGCGCCAGGTGGCGGGGACGGGCACGAGCCGCGAGGCCCTGGCGGTGTATTTCCTGAATGGCGTCGACGTGAAGTGGAGCACGACGCAGAAGCGGAATCTGACCTACTGCGTGAACAACGTCTTCGGCGCGAACAAGGCGGCGGTGGTCGCGGCGATGAACCTCGCGACGGCGGACTGGGAGGCCGCGGCCAACGTGGACTTCATCTACAACCCGGCGTTCGACGCCTCCTGCACGGCGTCCCAGACGGGGGTGGTGTTCGACGTGCGTCCGGTGAACTCCAGCGGCCAGTACCTGGGGCGAGCGTTCTTTCCGAATGCACCGCGCTCGAGCCGCAACCTCCTCATCGACACCGTGGTGTTTGGCGGCACGAGCGTCTGGACGCTGGAGGGGGTGCTGCGCCACGAGCTGGGCCACGTGCTGGGCTTCGTGCATGAGCATGACCGCTGCCCGGGCGGGAGCGGCGCGAACCTGCGGCCGCTGACGGTCTACGACTCGGCCTCCGTCATGCACTATCCCCGGGTCGGGAGCACCTGCGTCAGCACGAATCCAGGAGGGCCCATCTTGTCGCCCCTGGACAGGACGGGGGCCCGCGCTTTGTACCCGTGAAGCGCGAGGCCGGAAGGTGCTCTGTCCGAGGATGAGCACCTTCCGGCCCCTTGGCGTGTGACTCAGTCCATCCGCCGCGCGCCGTCCGTCGTCGCCTGGCCGAAGTAGATGAGCGTCTTCGTGTTGTCCTCGCTGCTCTCGATGTCGAGGCACTCCAGCTCGCCGCTCTCGCTCTCATCCGCGTAGATGCGAGCGGGCTTCTGGATGCGGTGGGTGATTTCCCCGCCGGGGCCTCCCACGATGATTTCGACCACGCCCTTGTCGCTGCCCTTCTCCTCGAGGCTGATTTCGATGAGCGGCAGGTTCTCGGCGAGCGGCTGGTCTCCCAGGTCCAGGCCTTCGACTTCGATGCGGACTGGGTGCTCCTTCTCCATGGTGCTGAGCAGCGCCAGATAGTCCGCCCAGCCCTCTCGAGGAATCTCTCGCGTGTGGTCCGTGTGCGCCATGTGTGCGGCCCTCCGGTGTTCTGTTACCGGCAAACCGTAAGGCGCGTGTGGGCCGGATGAGAGACGGGCTTGCCTCCCCGCTCGCCCCAGCGGCCGCCACCAGGCTCCCGGTGGGCCGCAGGCCCTGGGGTCAATCCGTGAGCGAGCGCACCTCGTCGCCATTCAACACCAGGCGCACGGTGGAGGCCGCGCCCGGCTGGCCGAAGTGGTCGTAGGCCGCCTGCTCCAGGAGGGGCGCCAACGTCGTGCGCAGCCCCCGCGCCCCCGTTTCCCGCTTGAGCGCCCGCGCCACGATGTGCTGCTTCACCTCGGGCTCCACCTGCAGGCGCAGGCCCTCCTGCTCGAACTCGCGCTCATACGCGCGCAGGACGTTCTGCTGGAGGATGTCGCCCAGCGTCTCGGCGTCCAGCGGCGTGAAGGAGACCAGCCGGTTGAAGCGGCCGATGAGCTCCGGGATGAAGCCATAGCGCGCGAAGGCCGTCGTCTGCTCCAGCTGCTCCTGGGTGACGGCCACGGCGATGGACTCTCCCGCCACGTGCCTGGGCTCACGCCCGAAGCCCAGCCGCTCCGTCCGCGTCATGTTGTCCGCCGTGGTGCTCAGTCCACTGAACGCACCACACGCGATGAAGGTGATGCAGGACAGCTCCATCGTGTCCGGCTGGAGCCGGCTGGTGAAGCCGAAGTCCGGCGGGAAGTCCGCGCTGGAGCCCGACAAGAGGTGCAGCAGCCCGCGCTGCACGCCGAAGCCGCTCACGTCCTTGGTGGTCTGCTGTCCGGCGAAGCGGCTGTCGGAGCGGCTGGTGGCGAGCTTGTCGAACTCGTCCATGCAGATGACACCACACGCGGCCCACTCGGCGTCCTTGTCCGCGGCTTCGTACAGCCGAGACAGCAGCGTGTTGACGTCGTCCCCCACGTAACCGGTTTCGGAGAACTGGGTCGCGTCCGCGAGCACCGTGGGCACGGCGAGGATTTCGCGAAACAGCAGCTCCACGAGGAACGTCTTGCCGGAGCCGGTGGGCCCCAGGAACAGGCAGTTCTCGCGGGCGCCCGTCTCCGCGGAGAGCCCCTCCAGGTACACGCGGCGGATGCGCCGCACATGGCGGTAGGCCAGGACGGAGGCCGCGCGCCGGGCCTCTGTCTGTCCTCGATAGCCCAGCGCCGTGAGCCGCGCGTCGATGTCTCGGGGAGACAGGAGCTCGATGGCCGCGACTCGCTCGCGCACGTCCTCTCCACGAGGCACACGTCGAGACTCCAGACCGGGGTGGGCGACAGACATTCCAGACGACTCCAACTCCAAGGGGGACGGCGCGCGGGGCACCGGAGCAGCGCGCATCATCCAAGGGGGACGCGGTGTCCACAAGCACGCCTCTTCGCGCCCTCATTCCAGGCAAGGAGACAGGCGGGCCCGGCTGACCCGGGTCCATGCCGCGCGAAAGCCCACCCGTGAACACCTCGCACCCTCGTGGCGGGCTTCCCGGTCCACAAGTGCTCCCCGGCTGCGCGCGGGCGCATTACACGGACAAGGGTATGAGTCCTCTCGAGGCGGTGGCGAGCACGCGGCGGAAGCAGCTGGGGGCCTGGGTCGATGCGGGTCCGACGGTGCGGTGGCGGGTCTGGGCCCCCGGCCACCCGCGCGTGGAGGTGGTCCTGCACGACGCGCGGGGTGTGCCAGGACGCGTGTTGCCGATGACCCCCGAGCCAGGCGGCTTCTTCGTCGCCGCGCTGGAAGGGCAGGGGGCGGGCGTCCGCTACAAGCTGCGCGTGGATGGCGAAGGCCCCTTCCCGGACCCGTGGTCCCGCGCGCAGCCGCAAGGCGTGCATGGGCCGTCCGAGGTGGTGGTGCCGGACTTCGCGTGGACGGACGCGGGATGGAAGGGCGTGGAGCCCTCGTCGCTCGTCCTCTACGAGGTCCACGTGGGCACCGCCACGCCCGAGGGCACCTTCGAGGCGCTCATCGCCCGACTCCCCGCGCTCGTGGAGCTGGGCGTCAACGCGTTGGAGCTGATGCCCGTGGCCAGCTTCCCCGGCGAGCGGAACTGGGGCTACGACGGCGTGGACCTCTTCGCGCCGGCCCAGGTGTACGGCGGCCCGGAGGGGCTGCGCCGGTTGGTGGACGCCGCGCACGCGCGGGGCCTCGCCGTGCTGCTGGACGTCGTCTACAACCACTTCGGCCCGGACGGGAACTACCTCCGGGTGTACTCGCCGCACTACTTCACCGGCCGCCACCACACGCCGTGGGGCGACGCGGTGAACTACGACGGCTCGGACAGCGCGCCCGTGCGCGAGCTGGTGCTCTCCAACGTGGAGATGTGGATTCGCGACTACCACCTGGACGGCCTGCGCCTGGATGCGACGCACGCGCTGGTGGACGAGAGTCCTCGGCACCTGCTCGACGACATCGCCGAGCGCGCGCGGGCCAGCGCGCCGGGAAGGAGCGTGCTCCTCATCGCCGAGGATGGGCGCAACGAGCGACGCCTCGTCCTCTCCACGGCCGAAGGGGGTTACGCACTGGATGGCATCTGGGCGGATGACTTCCATCACCAGATGCGGCGCGCCTTCGCGGGAGACAGCGAGGGCTACTACCAGGACTACACGGGCCACACGGAGGACCTGGCGCGGACGCTGCGCCAGGGCTGGTTCTACGAGGGGCAGGTGTCGAAGAGCCAGGGCCAGGCGCGAGGCACCTCGGCCGAGGGCCTTGCGCCCTGGCACTTCGTGTACTGCCTCCAGAACCACGACCAGGTGGGCAATCGCGCCCTGGGAGAGCGATTGGGGAGCGACGTGTCCCCCGCGGCCTTCCGCGCGATGAGCGTGTTGCTGCTCACGTCGCCCTATACGCCGCTCCTGTTCATGGGGCAGGAGTGGAACGCGAGCACGCCGTTCCTCTACTTCACGGACCACCACGCGGAGCTGGGGCGGCTCGTCACGGAAGGCCGGCGCCGCGAGTTCGCGGACTTCTCACGCTTCGCGGGCGAGGAGGTCCCCGACCCGCAGGCCCTGGAGACCTTCACCCGCTCCCGCCTGGACTGGAGCGAGGCGGAAAGGCCCGGGCACGCCGGAGTCCGCCTGCTCTATCGCGAGCTGCTCCAAGCGCGCGCGCGCGAGCCCGCCCTCCGGGAGGCGCGCCGGGGCACCTACGACGCGAAGGCCCTGGGGCCCGATGCGCTGTGCCTGGAGCGGCGCGCGGAGGGGCAGACGCTGCTCGTGCTGCTCGCCTTGCGCGGGACGCTGACGCACCCCGTCCCCCGGGGCGCGGAGGTGGTGCTGTGGAGCGAGGCCCCGCGCTTCGGAGGCGCCGGGCATGCGTCGCCGCTGCGCGATGGGACCGTGACGCTGGAGGGCCCGGCGGCGGTCGTGCTGCGTGTCTCGGGCCTGACGGAGCGGTGTGGCCGGTGACGCGGCGCTTCCTCGGTGCCCCGGGCTCGCCTGGGGCCCCACGACAGGCGGGCCGATGGGGGCCATCAGGTGGGGGCAGGGGGGCGGGGGGCTCGGGCGGCTTCGCGCTGGATTCGCTGGTGTCGACAGAGGGGGCGTCCCGTGCTCAGCATGCCGGCCATGAACGTCCAGACCGCCACCGAATCCTCCGACCGCATCTGGGAGAAGGAAATCCTCCCGGCGCTCGAGCGCTACATCCGCATCCCCAACAAGTCGCCGGCCTTCGACCCGGACTGGGTGAAGCATGGCCACATGGAGGCCGCGGTGCAGCTCATCGTGGAGTGGTGCCGCGCGCAGGCGGCCCACCTGCCGGGCCTCACGCTGGAAGTGGTCCGCCTCAAGGATGAGCAGGGCCGCGACCGCACGCCGGTCATCTACATGGAGATTCCGGGCACGCGCGGCGACGACACCGTGCTGCTCTACGGCCACCTGGACAAGCAGCCGGAGATGACGGGCTGGCGCGAGGACCTGACGCCGTGGACGCCCAAGCGCGAGGGCGACAAGCTCTACGGCCGCGGTGGCGCGGATGACGGCTACTCCGCCTTCGCGTCGCTGACGGCGCTGCGCCTCCTGCGCGAGCAGGGCGTGCCGCACGCGCGCTGCGTCGTCCTCATCGAGGCGTGCGAGGAGAGCGGCAGCTACGACCTGCCCGCGTACATCGAGGCGCTCGCGCCGCGCATCGGCAAGCCGTCGCTGGTGGTGTGCCTGGACTCGGGCTGCGCCAACTACGAGCAGCTGTGGATGACCACGTCGCTGCGCGGCATGGTGGCGGGCAACCTGCGCGTGGACGTGCTCACCGAGGGCGTCCACTCCGGCGACGCCAGCGGCATCGTCGCGTCGTCCTTCCGCGTGCTGCGTCAGGTGCTGTCGCGGGTGGAGGAGCAGGACACGGGCCGCGTCACGGTGCAGGGCCTGCACGTGGAGATTCCGAAGGAGCGGCGCGAGCAGGCGTCCGCCGCCGCGAAGGTGCTGGGCGAGGAGGTCTTCGCCAAGTTCCCGTGGGTGCCCGGCATGAAGCCCATGTCGGACGACGGCGCGGAGCTGGTGCTCAACCGCACGTGGCGTCCGGCGCTGTCGGTGACGGCCGTGGACGGCATGCCGTCGCTGCAGAGCGCGGGCAACGTGCTGCGTCCCTTCACCACGGTGAAGCTGTCCATGCGCATCCCTCCGCGCCTGGAGCCGAAGGCGGCGCAGAAGGCGCTGAAGGAGGCGCTGGAGAAGGACCCGCCGTACGGCGCGAAGGTGACGTTCGACGGCGACAAGGCCAGCATCGGCTGGGACGCGCCGCCCCTGGCCAGCTGGCTGTCGCGCGCGGTGGAGTCCGCGTCCGGCACGTACTTCGGCCGGCCGGCCATGGCCATGGGCGAGGGCGGCACCATCCCCTTCATGGGCATGCTGGGCGAGCGCTTCCCGGAGGCGCAGTTCCTCATCACCGGCCTGCTGGGGCCGGGCAGCAACGCGCACGGGCCCAACGAGTTCCTGCACGTCCCCACCGGCAAGAAGCTCACGTGCTGCGTGGCCAGCGTCATCGCCGAGCACTTCAAGCGCTGAGGTCCGACGCGCGCGTCTCGCAATGACTTGCGGCTCCGGCGAGCCACCGACTCGCCGGAGGTCCATCGAGAGGGGCTGGCTTCAGCGGCCCGTCTTGATGCCCAGGTTGCCGCCCGGTGAGCTCCCGGGCCGCTTGGGATTCGGAGTGCCGGTGGGCTTGCCGCCCTGGCGCCGCAGCTCCAGGCGCAGCTCGTCGTCGGCGGCGGAGACCTCGCGTGTCACCGGCTCGTAGCCGTTGAGCGCCAGCGTCACCGCCACCATGGGCGCGCCCTGCTCCAGCTCCAGCTTCATGGGCGTCACGCCGCGCTCCTCGCCGCCCACGCTCACCGTGGCGCCGGGGGGCTCGGTGATGACGGGCAGCTCCACCATCTTCACCGGCTCCGGTGCGGGCTTGGGCGGCGGGGTGACGGGCCGCTCGGGCTCCACGTGGACCTGCCGCGGCTGGGTCGGCGGCGTGGTCGCGGGCTGCCGCAGGAAGACCACGGCCGCGCCGGCCGCCACCAGCAGGCTCGCGCCCGCGATGATGACGGGCACCCACGGCACGCGCCGGCCCTCCGCGTTGGGCGCGCGGTCCATGGGGGCGGTGCCACGCGTGCGGTCATTCACCACCGCGCCCGGGGCTCCCAGCGCCGCCGTCTGGTGCTTGGAGCGAGTGCCCGAGCGCGGCTGCCGCGAGCCGGACGTGCGCCCGCTGGTGCCGCCGCCCACGCCGCTCAGCGACGAGTTGGAGCGCGAGTCCAGGTCCGCGTCCTCGGCCAGCTGGTCCAGCCGCGCCGGGTCCGTCTCCGCGTTGATGCGCTCCGTGTACAGCTCCCGCAGGTACGCCGACAGGTGCGCGCTGCTGGAGGGCACACGCTGGTTGAGCGCGAAGTCCTCCAGCGCCAGCCGCAGGGCCCCGCAGTCCGGATAGCGCTCGTCCGGGGTCGGGGCCAGGGCCTTGAGCACCACCTCGTCCAGCCCCGGCGGCAGCTTGGGGTTGAGCTGGGACGGACGCGGCACCTGGCAGTCCTTCACCAGCCGCAGCGTCATCATGTCCGAGTCGCCCTTGAACAGGCGCTTGCCCGTGAGCAGCTCCCACATCACCACGCCCAGCGCGAACTGGTCGCTGCGCGCGTCGATGGCGAGCCCGCCCGCCTGCTCCGGGGACATGTAGGGATACTTCCCCTTCAGCACGCCGGTGGCGGTGTTCGCGCTGCTGGTGGCGGCTTTGGCCACACCGAAGTCGATGACCTTCACCCCGCCGTCGAAGCCGACGAGAATGTTCTGCGGCGACACGTCCCGGTGGACCAGCCGCATGGGCTTGCCCTGCACGTCGCGCGCCTGGTGCGCGTAGTGAAGCCCCGCCGCCGCGTCCGCGATGATGCGCAGAATCATCCCCACCGACAGGGGCTTGCCCTGCGCGCGGGAGAACTTGTCCAGCCTCCGTACGTCGTCGCCCTGGACGTACTCCATGGCCAGACAGTGCCGGCCCTCAATCTGCGACAGGTCCAGGATGGTGATGAGGTTGGGGTGCGTCAGCCGAGCGACCAACCCCGCTTCATCCAAGAACATCGACAAGAACTCATCGTCCTCCGCCAGATGGGGAAGGATGAGCTTCAGGACCACCAGCCGCTCGAAACCCGTTCCATGCTCACGGGCCAGGAAGACCTGACCCATGCCGCCGGAGGCAATCTTCCGCAGCAACTCGTACTTACCGAATGGCACCGCCATGATGTCCGGCGAGAATATCTTCCTTTCTCACCGTGCGGGAAATGACCAGTCGGCTGTCACCCCACATTGACGACGGCGGGGTGAAGGTCTGGGTAGGTGTCAGGCCTTCATCCGGTAACCTGAGCGGAGCACCAGGTACGAGACGACGGTGGCCACCACGGCGACGCCCGCGAGGATGCCGGCGCCGAGCAGCGGCGAGTACATGCTCCTGCCCAGCATCCCGTAGCGCAGCCCTTCCACCATGTAGACCATGGGGTTGAAGAGGCTGAGGGTGTTCCAGGGCGCGGGCAGCTCCCGCACCGAATAGAACACGCCGCCCAGGAAGGTGAGGGGCAGCATCACGAAGGTGGGGAAGAAGTTGATCTGCTCGAACTTCTCCGCCCACACGGCGGCGAGCATGCCCAGCACGCTGAACACGTAGGACGAGATGAGCAGGAAGTACGCGGCCACGCCCGCGTGCGGCAGGCTGAAGCCGGTGAAGAGCCCGGCCACCATCCACGTGAGGCCGCCCACCACGAGGCCGCGCACCATGGCGCCGCCGATGAAGCCCGCCATCAGCTCACCGGGGCCCAGGGGCGCCACCAGCAGGTCCACCACCGTGCCCTGAATCTTGGTGATGAACAGAGACGAGGAGCTGTTGAGGAAGGCGTTGTTGGCGATGCCCAGGAACACCAGGCCCGGCACGATGAAGTGCAGGTACGGCGAGCCCTCCACCTCGTGCACCCGCGTGGAGAGCGAGTAGCCGAAGACGATGAAGTACAGCGTGGTGCTGATGAGCGGTGAAAGGACGGTCTGCCCCGGCACGCGCAAGAAGCGCCGGACCTCCTTCACGAACAGCGTCTGCATCCCGGTGATGTTCATGGGTGTCTGTGTTCAGGCGGCCTGGGTGGAGGGACGGCCGCGGAGGACCTCCAGCAGGACGTCCTCCAGCCGGGAGCGCCGCGTCTCCACGTCGGCGATGGGGAGTCCTTCCGCGTACAGCACGCGGAGCAGGTCTCCGGCGGGGGCCACGCCCTCGCGTTCCACATAGGTGAGCGAGCGGCCGTCCTCGGCCAGTCGCGCGGTGAAGCGGCGCACCGCCTCGGACAGCGTCGTCTGCGGCGCGTCGAAGGTGACGACCACGCGCTTCTCTCCGAAGCGCTTGAGCAGCGTGGCCTTGTCCTCGACCATCAGCAGCTTGCCCTCGTTGATGATGCCCACGCGGTCCGCCAGCTCCTCCGCCTCTTCCAGGTAGTGCGTGGTGAGGACGATGGTGGTGCCCTGCGAGGCCAGCTTGCGCACGTACGTCCACAGGTCGCGGCGCAGCTCCACGTCCACGCCCGCGGTGGGCTCATCCAGGAAGACGAGCCTGGGCTTGTGCACCAGCGCCTTGGCGATGAGCAGCCGGCGCTTCATGCCGCCCGACAGCGCGCGCGTGAGCGAGTCCTTCTTCGTGTGGAGGTTGAGGGCGGTGAGCACCTCGTCCACGCGGGCCTCGTCGCGCTTCTGGCCGTAGAAGCCCTGCTGGATGCGCAGCGACTCCGCCACGGTGAAGAACGGGTCGAAGTTGATCTCCTGCGGCACCAGGCCCACCTGGTAGCGCGGGCCCACCGGGTCCTTGTCCAGGTCCTGGCCGAAGACGCGGATGGCGCCCTCGGTCTTCTTCACCAGGCCGCAGACGCTGCCAATCATCGTCGTCTTGCCCGCCCCGTTGGGCCCCAGCAGCGCGAAGATCTCCCCCGCCTGGATGGTGAGGTTCATCTGGTGCAACGCGGTGAACGAGCCGTAGCGCTTCGTGAGCCCCTGAAGCTCCAGGGCGGGGGTGGGGGTCGACATGGCGCCGCCTCCTGTAACACCTTCGCAGGCGCGGCGCTTGTCTCGTGCGGGGACTTTTTCCCCAGGCCCCACGCGGCGTGTCGCGGCGTGTTACGGCGTGCAGGTGAAGAAGGCATCCGTGCTCGCCGACGCGCCCAGTGAGTCCATGACGGTGTAGTTCACCTGGGCCTGGAGGGACGCGGTGCAGCGGCCGTTGGCGCGGGAGACGCCGTCCCCCATGGGCATCATCGTGAAGATGGTGCTGTTGGCGACCCCCGTCCAGTTGAAGAACGTATAGGGCGGCGTGCCGCCCGTGGCCGTGCCATCACAGGTGAAGTTGGGCCGGCCGAAGCCCTGCATGGCACAGCTCGTGATGGTCGCCGTCACCGGTGTCAGCGCCTGACGGGCCACCTGCTCGGGAGCCGAGGAGTCCCCGCCCTCGGGCGGCCCCCCGCATGCGGAAGCGAGCAGGGACACCAACAACACCGTCGGACGGAAGACGCGGGCGAACGCGGTCATCACTACCTCCTGGCTGATGGGGAAGCCCAGACGCTAGGAGGCGACCGGTGGTGGATGCAAACCCGTCAAGCGCCTTGAGTGCGCTGTGCCACCCTGCTATCCGCGAGCCCCCCAACCGCTCGGAGCAGGAAGCCCCAGATGGCCCAGAATTTCATCTTCACGATGCAGGACCTGCGCAAGGTCAAGAATGGCAAGGAGATCCTCAAGGGCATCTACCTGTCGTTCTTCCCCGGCGCGAAGATTGGCGTCATCGGCCCCAACGGCTCCGGCAAGTCCACGCTGCTGCGCATCATGGCGGGCGTCGACACGGAGTTCTTCGGCATCGCGAAGCCGGACCCGGGCGCGAAGGTCGGCTATCTGCCGCAGGAGCCGCAGCTCGACGCGTCGCTGGACGTGAAGGGGAACGTGGAGCTGGGCCTGAAGGAGATTCGCGCCGCGCTGGACCGCTTCAACGAGGTCAGCGCGAAGTTCGCCGAGCCCATGAGCGACGCGGAGATGGAGAAGCTGCTGGCCGAGCAGGGACGGCTCCAGGACGCCATCGACGCGGTGAACGGCTGGGAGCTGGACCGCACCATCGAGATGGCCATGGACGCGCTGCGGCTGCCGCCCGGCGACGCGGACGTGACGAAGCTGTCCGGCGGTGAGAAGCGCCGCGTGGCGCTGTGCCGCATCCTGCTGGAGAAGCCGGACCTGCTGCTCCTGGACGAGCCCACCAACCACCTGGACGCGGAGAGCGTCGCGTGGCTGGAGCAGGCCCTCAAGGAGTACAAGGGCACCATCGTCTGCATCACCCACGACCGCTACTTCCTGGACAACGCGGCCGAGTGGATTCTGGAGCTGGACCGCGGCGAGGGCGTGCCCTGGAAGGGCAACTACTCCAGCTGGCTGGAGCAGAAGCAGAAGCGGCTGGAGCTGGAGGAGAAGGCGGAGGGCCACCGCCAGAAGACGCTCAAGCGCGAGCTGGAGTGGGTGCGCCAGTCGCCCAAGGCCCGTCAGGCCAAGAGCAAGGCGCGCATCGCCGCGTATGAGGACCTGCTCAACCAGACGCAGGAGAAGCGCGAGGCCACGGGTGAGGTCATCATCCCGCCCGGCCCCCGCCTGGGCGGCCTCGTCGTGGAGGCCAAGGGCCTGCGCAAGGCGTACGGCGACCGGCTGCTCCTGGAGGACCTGAGCTTCAAGCTGCCCCCCGGCGGCATCGTCGGCGTGATTGGCCCCAACGGCGCCGGCAAGACGACGCTGTTCCGCATGCTGACGGGCGTGGAGAAGCCGGACGCGGGCGAGCTGCGCGTGGGGGAGACCGTGGTGATGGCCTACGTGGACCAGAGCCGCGACGCGCTCAACGGCGACAACAGCGTCTTCCAGGAGGTCAGCGGCGGGCTGGACCACCTGGACCTGGGCCGGGCGGGCACGGTGCCCAGCCGCGCGTACCTGGCGGGCTTCGCCTTCAAGGGCCAGGACCAGCAGAAGCGCGTGAAGGACCTCTCCGGCGGCGAGCGCAACCGCGTCCACCTGGCGAAGATGCTCAAGAGCGGCGGCAACCTGCTGCTGCTCGACGAGCCCACCAACGACCTGGACGTGGAGACGCTGCGCAGCCTGGAGGACGCGCTCCTGGGCTTCGCCGGCTGCGCGGTGGTCATCAGCCACGACCGCTGGTTCCTGGACCGCATCGCCACGCACATCCTCGCCTTCGAGGGCGACAGCAAGGCGTTCTTCTTCGAGGGCAACTTCCAGGACTACGAGGCGGACAAGAAGAAGCGCCTGGGCCCGGATGCCCTCGAGCCGCACCGCATTCGTTACCGCCCCATCACAAAGAATTAGTGCAATGGCAAACACTCCCCTTTCTCCCAGAGGGAGGGGAGTGCGCGGTCTCCAAAAGTTGATGTGTGTTCACTCCGGGTTCTAGTTTCCGGCCATGAACCTTCGACTCGACTGGCTGTGGACGGGAGTGGTGGCCGCGGTGCTGGGCCTGGCGGCATGCAGTGGTGGGGGCACGGGCGAGGAGCCGAACCCGCTCGAGTCCTCCGAGGCCGCGCTGTGCACCGTGGAGCAGACGTGCGCGAGCGGCGCGCCGGTGACGTGCTCGTCGGCGACCAGCGCCTGTCTGTCGAGCCCGGACAACGGAGGCTGGGTGGAGTGCGACGGCGTGCGCACGTACTGTCCTCCCCCGTGTACCTGCGGGAGCACGCGCTACACGGTGTCCCGGTATGGCGAGGGCGCGACGTGTGGCGAGGCGGCGAGCCTGGCGCGCTCCTTCCTCGCCGACGAGGTGGCGGACCAGTGCCCCGCCGGCGGGTGCAACAGCTCCGACGCGTTGGGCCGCTGCACGCCCCTGGGCCCCAACCGGACGGATGGCTTCCGGATGACCATCACCCGGACGTTCTCCTGCAAGGAGCCGCTGAACTGCCGGTAGCCGCCTGGTGGTTTCCCACGATGGAGGCCGCCGTGACGCGGTCTCTATCGTGGCTCGTATGCGGATACACACCGGTGGCATGTGGACTGTCGGGGCCCTGCTGGGGCTCCTGGCGCTGAGTGGTTGCAACGCGGGTGGCGAGGACCAGGGCTTGCTGGAGGGCTCCGCTCCGGAGGTCTCCACGCTCTCCCAGCCGCCCGAGAAGACCGAGGAGGTGCTGGCCTGCACCTGCGGCACCACGCGGACGACCCTCACCGCGAGCTCGTACGGGTTCCGCTGCACCCAGGCCGAGCAGAACGCCCGCGAGTCGCTCGCGCGGCGGGCTCTCGCCACGTGTCCCTCGGGCTACTGCAACGTGGTGGAGACGCTGGGGCCCTGCGAGCGCCAGCCCGACAACCGCTATCGCGGCGCGGTGCATTGGACCTTCTCCTGTTGCCTGTAGTTGGGTGGTTTGACTAAAAAATAGTCGTGAGCTTGAAATCTGGATGTGTCGGATTGGCAACGGATTCGCCTGGATTGCGGGATTAATGCACCGCATTATCAGGTGGACCCGGAGTGCGTCATCGGACTTCCCCCTCTGAGGCGAGGGAGAAGTCTGGTGGATTCGCAACTTTTGTCGGGGGCTCTTGAGAATCCCCTTGATGTCTGGTGATGCCCTCTTCCACCTGGCAGTGATTGGGGAGGGTGACTCGGACCACTCAGGGAGCCACCCACATGTCCGTCAGGAACAACCCCGGCCGGGACCCGAACTACAGCATTCGTCGCCGTGACACGCTCAGCAAGATCGCCCAGCGGCTCAACGTCCCCATGGACGAGCTGGCGCGGCACAACAACATCCGCGACGTGAACAAGATTCGCGCGGGCGCCAAGCTGCGAATCCCGCCGCCGCGCGATGGCTTTGACGCGAGTGCTCAGACGACGCAGCGCACCGACGGCACGCGTCGTCGCTCGAGCACGAGCAATGATGGCTTCGACCCGCGCGTGTCGACCCCGGCGGATGCCCGGAGAACGTCGACCACGACGGCGGGGACCACGGTGTCGGGGACGCAGAACGGCTACCGCAACATCCAGGACCTGGGCGCCTTCACGCGCGGCGGCTCGAACTCCGAGGCGGCCATCATCGTGGGCACCTCCGAGGGCAACCGCACGCCCTCGGGCGGCTTCACGGCCAGCTACGGCGGCCACACGGACCCGGGCAACGCCGCGCACAACCGCGGCTCCTTCTCCTACCAGGGCCCCGGCGCGAGCACGCCGCAGCGGGCGGACGAAATCTGGAACCGCGAGCTCACCAACGCCACGCCCGCCTACGAGCGCGCGGCGCGCGCGGCGGGCCTGGACCCGAACAACGCGCTGCTGGCGTCCACCTTCATGGACCTGCACACGCAGTCGCCTCGCGCCGCCCGGAACTTCATCAACCGCGAGCTGCCCCGGCTGGCGCAGGACCCGCGCGGCGTGACGCGCGAGTCGCTGGTCGACGCGCGGGTGAACTCGTACCGCAATGACCGGGGCGAGCTGCGCGCGGCGGGCTTCGACCACAGCGAGCGGCGGCTGCGCGCGGACCAGACGCGCCGCGAGGGAGCGCTCGTCCGGGCGCTGGACGCGCGCGGCTACAACACGGGCAACACGCAGCGGCCCTCCGGCACGGTGGACCGCGACGTGCCCATCCCCACGCCGCGCCCGCGCCGCGAGGCCGACGTCGCCCGGACGTCGAGGACGACGGAGGAGCGCCCCGCCACCGAGCGCACGACGGGACGGCGCCAGCAGACCTCGGGCCGCACCACCGAGGGCGCCACGCCCACCGACATGAACGACACCGCGCGCGTCTCCGCGTCCGGTGACCGCCCGGCGACGCAGACGCGCACGCCGTGGATCAGCCAGTACGACTCCCGCCGCGTCGTGGACGCCGGCGACAAGGCGTGCTTCCGCGCCGCCACGGCGATGGCGCGCGCGGCGGGGGCTCGTGTGACGGGGCCCGGCGACCGCATCCAGCTGGCCACGGCGGAGGGCCCCAACGGCATCACGGTGAACCGCCAGCAGGCGGAGCGCGGCCGCAACTACATCGACCAGCAGCTGGCCGCGGGCCGTCCGGTGGTGGTGGGCGTCAACCACCGCGAGGGCCGCAACGTGGGCAACGCGGACCGCATCACCGACCACTTCGTGGTGATTACGGGCAAGGGCGTGGATGCCCAGGGCCGCACCTTCTACACGTTCAACGACCCGGCCACGCGCAACCAGAGCCGCGGCGCGGACACCAACCCCAACAACCGCTTCTACGTGGATGAGCGCACCGGCGGCTTGAGCCGCCCGGGTCCTCGCACGGGCAACGTGGTGCAGCGCCAGTTCGAGGTGACGATGGTGCGCCCGAACGCGTAACCGTCCACTTCCTGGAAGGTGTCATGCCCGGCGGGCCGTGAATCCAACGGCCCGCGGGTGCTTTTCAGGCGCCCGGCTTGTGCCGCCGCTCTCCTCGGGACAGCGCGCCGCGCAGCTGGCGCACCTCCGACAGGAGCTCCCGCGCCGCGTCCAGGCTGGGGGCCGGTCCCGTGAGAGGCCCTGTGTCCGTGATGAGCTCGGTGGGCTCCCCCAGCCCCGTGTCGCGGTGCATCCGCACGCGCTCCAGGAGCGTGTCGCGAATCGCCTCCGCGTTGTTCACCCCCCGGAAGCGCGCCTCGTGCAGGTGCTCCGTCACGCCCGCGTCCGGGTCCGAGCCGCCCGAGCCCTTCCCGCCGCCCGCCGTCTCCACCTTCACGTCGGCGATGCCCAGCATCCGCTGGAGGGGATTCTGCTGGATGGAGATCTGCTGGATGTTGGCGAACGTCATCGTCTTCTCCCGCAAGGACACCACGCCCTCGCGGATGCGCAGGCTGCGGTCCGTCATGACGTACCAGCGCAGCGCGTAGTCCAGCCGCACCACGAGGAAGCTCACCGGGAGCAGGACGAGGAAGCTCAGCCACACCACGGCCTCCACCGTGTAGATGGCGGGCCGGGCGTACGGCAGGTCCATGAACCCGGGGAAGAGCTTGCCGAAGAAGCTCCAGCCGATGACGGTGCCCATCACCACGGCCAGGTGCTTGAGTCCCAGGAGGACACGCCGGTACGTCAGATAGGCCGGTGCGGCCTGGAAGACGCGCACCGTGCCCTCTGGGAGTCGGGGCTCGGGGTTCACCTTCAGCCACCGCAACAGCCAGACGTGAGGGAGCTCAGCCATGCGTGTTCTCCCGCGCGGGGGCCGTGCCCAGTTCCTCACGGAGCGCTCGCACCTCCGCGGCCACCTCGCGCAGCGCGGCCGTCAAGGCGTCCGGCTCGCTCGCTGTCCGCCCCGCCACCACCGGGCGCTCCCGCGTGCCGCGCATCTTCGAATAGAGCAGGTCTCTCATCGCCTCGAACTCTTGGAGTCCTTCGATGGAAATCTCCGCCTGGGCGTTGCCGCTCGCCGTTTGAATCTGGATGCACGCAAGCCCCAGCCAGCGCTCCACCACGTTGCTGGAGAGGTGGATGTCCTGGATGCGCGCGTACGTGAGGGACACCTCCCGGCGGAAGAGGATGCCCCACCGCATGGTGATGCCCTCCTCGTCCAGCGCGTAGCGCAGCGTGCGGAACTTGAAGTACCGCACCAGCGCGAAGACGGGGAAGGCGGGGCCGGTCAGCAGCGACGTCAACAAGTAGCTGATCAGCAGATGCGGATGTGGCTGGAGCACCGTGGGCAGCTTCCACGGCGAAGTCACCTGCACGGGCAGGGCCGCGCCCGGAGGCGGAGACGCGGACGTGGCGGGACGGTCAAGGGACATGGATGGCTCACCGGGCTGCCGGGCCCTCTGGGGTGGGCCGCTGTTCTCTACGGTTGATGACACAGCCCATTTCATACGGGGTCCTCGCCCCGTCGTCATGTCCCGGTTTTCCCGTCGGCCTGGAGACAGGAGCGCCTTGCCCGGTGGCGCGCGCGAGCGGGACTGCTCACTGCGCGACGAGGCTCCTGTGGGGCACGCCACGCTTGATGCCTCTGGCTGATGTATCAAAGACAGACTCCGGAGAGGTTTCAGCGGTGAGAGGGTTATTCCGAAAAAGAAGCTCATTATGGTGGTTCGCATGAACTCAATGTCGTGGCGCTCTCTCGATGAGATGTTGTCTGGAATTGTGAAGCCGGAGGGGTGTTCCGCCGAGCAGCTGGCACGTGAGGACATTCCGCGTCTCACGGCGCTGCTGGCCGCCTGGTATCCGGATATCCGGGTCGGCACGGAAAGCCGCCACCTGGACCCCGCCTTCTACGAGCGGGACGTCTACCTCCGTGGCGAGTCGCCGGACCGCTCCGTGTACGCGTTTGTGTGTCGGGAAATCTCGAGCGGAGACATCATCGGTCTGCTGACGGTGGAGCGGAACGTGCGTGGCCTGCAACTCTCGGCGGGGCTGGGCGTCGTCGAGCCGACGCGCCGAGGCATGGGAATCGGATTCATCGGCACCGCGGCGCTGGAGATGGTGGGGCGCAACATCGGCGCGGAGGTGGTCCTCTATTATTCGACGCTGAAGACGGCGCGCCATCAGCGCAATGCCGAATCCCAAGGTTTCAAGTTGGTGGGATTGGTTCCCGCGTTCGACGTGGATGCCATTGCACCGGGGACGGTGAAGCGTGTGTATGAAGCGCTCTACGCGAAGGTGCTCGTCGCGCCGGAGCAGGTCCACCTGCCGGAATGGAACGTGCTGACGGCGTCGACGCGTGAGCTCTACACGCACCTGTTCGGTCCACACCCCGCCGCACAGAGCGCCGAGCCGCCCTTGGGGCGGGAGCTCTCTCATGGTTGAAGTCCGGCTCTTCGAGGGGGACGCGGTGGACGCGTCCCGTTTCGTCAACCGCGTCTGGGGCGAGTACTACGGAGCCCAGGGGCCCCTGACGGACTTCCAGCCAGGACTGCTCGACTGGGTGCTCTTCGGCAACTCGCTGGCGCCCCGGGAGTACCGGCTGGCGGCGTACGCGAAGGGCAAGCTGGCGGGGCTGTTCCTCGCCGAGCCCATGCGGCTGCGGCTGGGGGACCGTGACGTGGATGCGACGTACGGGAGCTGGTTCAGCGTGGACCCCTCGTTCCGGGGGATGGGGGTGGGGCAGAAGCTGGCGGAGGCCATGTCCCTCCGCCAGCAAGAGCGCGGGGCGGCGCTGATGCTGGCCTGTCTGGCGGACGGCTCCGCTGGAGAGCGCTTCTGGACGAAGATGCCGGGGACGCGGACCTTCGACCCGCTGGGGTTGTGGCTCCATGTCTTCGACGCGGCGGCGGTGGCGCGCTGGGCCTCGACCCGCGCGGAGCGCGCGCTCTTCTCGCTGCTGCGTCCCTGGCTGCGAGGCGAGATGGCCCCGGTGGACCTGGAGGGGATTCGCCCCTACCGCCCCGGGGACCTGGCCGCGTGCATGTCGCTGGTGCAGGGGATGATGGCGCCGGTGAGCCTGGGCTACACCTACACGGTGGAGCGGCTCGCACAGCAGCTCCTGTACCGGGACATGCCGCACACGCTGGTGCTCGAGCGCGACGGCGTGGTGCGAGGGCTGGTCAACTACTACACGCTCCAGATGAACGCGCGAGGACCGTTGACGGTGGCCTTGGTGGACCTGTTGACGTTCCACGAGTCCGTCACGTCGGCGGACCGCAAGCGGCTGCTTCGCGCGGCGATGAAGGACATGAGGGCGCACGGCGCGAGCTGTGCGTCGATGCTGCGCAGCCCCTGTGTGGCGCCGACGCTGATGTTGGGCGCTGGATGGGTCCCCTGGTCCGGAGGGATGCGGCTGGGGTGTCTCTTGTCCTCTCCCGACGTGGAGTGGCCCGCGTCGCCCCGCGTCTTCACGCACCTGCGCTGAAGGCGCTCGGGGGCTCGACTCGGAGGGAGGGCGCGCGTCCGCCGGCCGCGATGGGTCGGACGGGCGCCCACCCCGCATGAGGACGGAGAAGGAACTGGGCGCAGGCGCGTGGCGCGCTATGGTTCTTGGTGCCGGGATTGTCGGCCCGAGGAGCCATGAACTTCGTCTTCATCTCTCCGCACTTCCCGTCCCACTTCTTCCACTTCGTCACCGCGCTGCGCGAGCGCGGCGTCACGGTGCTGGGCATCGGCGACGCCCCCTACGAGTCCCTGCGGCCGGAGCTGCGCGACGCCTTGCGCGAGTACTACTTCGTCCCCAGCCTGCATGAGGAGGACTCGCTCCTGCGCGCGGCGGGCTACCTCACCTGGAGGCACGGGCGGCTGCAGCGCATCGACTCGCTCAACGAGGCGTGGCTGGAGGTGGAGGCGCGGCTGCGGGAGGACTTCCACGTCCCGGGGCTTCAGCCCATGGACATCCACCGGATGCGCTCGAAGTCGGGCATGGCCCAGGTCTTCCAGCAGGCGGGCGTGCCGCACCCGGACCTCATCCGCGTGCGCGATGCGGGGCAGGTGAAGGACTTCGCCGCGCGGGTGGGCTATCCGCTGGTGCTCAAGCCGGACGTGGGCGTGGGCGCGGCCAACACCTTCAAGGTCTCCCACGCCGCGGACGTGGACGCGGCGCTCGCCCACCCGCTGCCCACGACGTACGTCGCGCAGCCGTATGTGCGCGGCACCATCGTCACCTACGACGGCATCGTGGACCGGCACGGGGCCATCGTCTTCACGCTCAGCCACGAGTACAGCGACGGCGGCATGGAGACGGTGGTGGAGCGCCGGGACATCTCCTTCTGGAGCCACCTGGAGATTCCCCCCGCACTGGACGTGCTCGGCCGCCAGGTGGTGGCGGCCTTCGGCCTGCGGGAGCGCTGGTTCCACCTGGAGTTCTTCCGTTTGCCAGACGGCCGCTTCGTCGTCCTGGAGGCCAACCTGCGTCCGCCCGGGGGGTTCATCCCGGACATGATGAATTACACATGTGACATCGATGTGTATCGCCTCTGGGCGCGAGTGATGACGGGGGACCCGGTGGCGGACTTCCGATACACGCCGCGATATCATGTGTGTCACAGCGCGCGCCGCCATGGCCGCCGCTATCAGTACACACACGACGAAGTGGTGAAACGGCTGGGCCCCGCGTTCATCCTCCACCGCGAGCTGCCGCCCATCTACCACAGCCTGCTGGGCGAGGAGATGTACCTCACCCGGCACACGGACCTGGACGCGATGCAGGACGCCGTGCGCTTCATCCAGGCCACGGTGTCGCGCTAGCTCAGCGCTCCGTCCAGGTGAGCAGGTACGTGGTGTGGCCGTCCTCCACGGACAGCGTCGTCGCGCGGGGGGACTCGCCTCCGCCCATGCGCACCAGGCCCTCGAAGAGCGCCTCCGCGTAGCCGGGGCAGTCCAGCGCGGAGTTCAGGCGCAGCTCGTAGGTGGTGGGGCCGCGCTCGGTGAGCAGCGCCTCCGTGTAGTTGTCCGTGGCGCGCAACGTCTGGGGCAGCCGCTGCACCAGCCTGCGGGGCCCCAGCAGCCGCATGACGCCGTACACCGCGCGGCCGATGAGCGTCTGTCCATAGCCCTCCACGTGCGCGGAGGCGAGGTTGCGGAAGGCCTGCTCCAGGGGGACCGAGGGCCAGGTCTCCTCGGCGATGATGCGCAGGCAGTGCGCCCACTGCGTCACGGGGTAGGCGGGCAGCAGCGGGCGGTCCACGTCGAGGCCCGCCTGCCGGAGCCGCAGGCGCAGCCGGGGGGAGAGCCGTCCGCGCAGGCCGTGCTGGAGGAGTCCCTCCACGACCTGGATGTAGACGAGTCGTTCCTCGAGGGGAACGGGCTTGCCGGGCTTCACTCCGGGCGCCTCACGACAGGAGCCAGCGCATCGCCACGGGGAGACGGCGCTGCCAGTCCTTCTCGTGGTGCTCGCCGCCGGGCTCCAGGATGAGGGAGACCTCGTGGTCCGCGTAGCCCAGGCCCTTGAGGTGGTCGTAGAAGGCGCGCGTGGCCTGGCCGTAGTGCAGCGGCAGTCCGTCCGCGTGGATGAACTCCTGGGCGCCGGCATCCAGGTAGATGCGCGTCCAGCTCCGGTGGTGGGCGCGCCACTCGGCGAAGAGGCGGCCCTCGCTCCACATGACGGTGGGGGACAGCGCGCCGATGCGGCCGAACACCTGGGGATAGCGGTGGCCCAGGTACAGCGACATGAGGCCGCCCAGCGAGGAGCCCATGGCCCCGGTCCACTGGGCGCCGGGGCGCGTGCGGTAGTGGCGGTCGACCAGCGGCTTGAGCTGCTCCACCAGGAAGCGGGCGTAGACCTCGCCTCGGGCCTTCAGCGGGCCTCGCGCGTCATTCCAGGGAGAGTACTCCTGGAGCCGGCCCTGGCCCGAGTCCACCGCGACGATGATCCACGGCTCCAGGTGCCCGTGGTGCACGCCCTCCTCCATCGCGAGGTTGGCGCACCACGTGTCGAAGAGGGCGGACTCGGGATGGGCGAAGACGTTCTGCCCGTCGTGCATGTAGAGCACGGGGAAGCGATGCCAGGGCATCGAGTCGTAGGCATCCGGCGTGTAGACGCGCACGGTGCGGGAGAAGCCCTCCTGGGGGGAGGGGAAGTCTCGGACGATGTGGACGTGGCCCATGGATGCGGGAGGAAGCATGGCATGGATGGGAGCGCGGTGCTCGTCCCCTCGGGTCATGCGGTGGTTCTCGAGCGTACACGCCGAGCGGCGGACCGCCTCGGGAGGTTGGCCCCATGACTGCACGAGAGCTTGGAGATTGGGGGGTGGGCAGGCTCTGCCATAATGGCGATGCAGCGGCCACCGCCCCCTCCGGAGACCCCTTGATGGAACTGCACCGCCTGCACCTCTCCGCGCTGTTGATGGTGACCGAGGCCGACCTTCGGGTGGCCCGGGCCGCGCTGGATGGAACGGAAGAAGCCCGTCGCAGATATGCCGCCGCACTGGCTCGCGCGGTGGCGGCGAAGTCGGTGACGGAGGAGCTGCTCCTGGCGGACCCTCGGCAGGTGGACCGCGTGTGACGCGGGTCCGGTGTGTGGACGCGCGGCCTGCGTGACGGACGGCCCCCGGGTGGGCTGCCGCTGGAGGTCGCGATGGTCTTCGGCGTGCAGGGTGGCGCCGCGTGCATCGGTTCCTCGGGGTGTTGCTCCAGGTGGGGTTGGGGTGTGGAGGGTTGGGGGCGTGGGCCGCGAGTGCGGCTCCCTACGAAGTGGAGCAGGGCTTCGAGGATGAGCAGGAGCTCTTCGCGCTCTGGGAGGACGGGACGCTCTCCGCGGAGAGCTGGGCCGCGCTCGTGTCGCTGCGGCGCGCGGGTGTGGACGTGGAGCGGGCCTCGCGGGGCGCGCTCTATGCGCTTCCGGGGCTGACGTACTCGGAGGTGGATGCGCGGTTGAGGCCGTCCTCCTCGCGTCGCGGTGTCCTGACGGAGGAGGAGGCGCGCCGGCTCGCGCCCTTCCTGGTGAAGCGGGAGCCGGAGGGTGTGTCGGGGGACGCGCGGTGGATGACGGCGTTCTCCGCGTCCGACTCGCTGGCGCCCCCCGTGGCCTTGCAGCTTCGCGCGGGGGGACTCGCGGGGATTCGCGTGGGGCTGCTCGCGACCTGGGCGCGCCGCAGGCTCGGGGACCTGCATCGGGAGCCTCGGAGCCGAGCGCTCCTGGTGGGGGCTCCGGGGGCCGCGCTGCTGGTGCCCAAGTTCCATGGACAATGGATGGGCACGCATGCCCATGTATTGGTGGGCACCTATCGGCTGGGCTTCGGTCAGCGGCTGACGCTGGACACGACATCGCTTCCGGCGCCCGAGGGCTTCCTTCCGGATGATGGCGTGAAGCCCCTGGGAGGGCTGGAGCGGGAGTGTCTGCTCGTGGAGGCCGGGTGTGACGCGGCGACGCGCGGGGCCGAAGTCACTCCGGACTTCCGCTGGGACGAGGGCTTTCGCGGCGTGGCCGGCACGGTGCGTGGGGCCGTGGGCGAGGGCTTGCTGCTGACGATGACGGGCTTTGGTTCCTACCAGAGCCGCTCGCTCCAGCGGTCCGAGGTGCTGGACGCGGTGACGTGTCCTCCCGTGTCCATGGAGAAGGGGCGCTGCGAGGCGCTCGAGGTCCTCGTGCCGGTGGCGAGGTCTCGGCGGGAGCGGCTTCGGGCGCACACGGTGCCCGGGGTGTTTCGCGAGTGGGCGGGAGGTGGCAACGCGACGCTGGAGCTGTCTCCGCGCGCGCGAGTCGGAGTGACGGGCTGGGGCGCGAGCCCGGTCTGGCCAGACGCGGTGGGGCGGCTCGACTTCCGACCGGGCGCTCGCTATCCGGCGG
This sequence comes from Myxococcus stipitatus, assembly GCF_038561935.1. The sequence goes on from NZ_CP102770.1 coordinate 684,881, forward strand.
GGGGCGCGTTCGGCGCGGTGGGGGTGGATGCGGCGTGGGGCGTGGGGCCCGTGGACCTCTTCGTCGAGGGCTCGCGGGCCTTCGACTCCGCTCCGGGAGGTGGTGGGGGTTGGGCGGCGCTGCAGCGCACCGTCGTCTCGGGGACCGGGCGGGAGCTGGAGTTGTCACTGCGCTACCGGGGCCGAGGGTTCATCAACCCCTATGGGGGGACACCCTCCGAGCCCGAGGGGCTGGGCGTGCGGCTGCGCTACGTGCATCGGCAGGCGGAGACGTGGCGGTTTCGCGGACAGGTGGAGGCGAGCGAGGGACGGAGGCGGCTGCGAGCCTCCGCGCGCGTGGACTGGCGGACGCCGACGTGGCTTCAGCCTTCGCTTCAACTGAAGCTTCGGGAGTCGGGCGTGGGCCAGGACGAGGCTTGCTCGGGGGCCGACGGAGAGCAGGACGAACAGGACTCCTGCTCCCGTGGAAGCAGGTACGAGGTGGTGACGCAGGCCCGCTCCGTGCTGTCCGAGTCGGTGGAGGTGACGGCGCGGTATGGGGGCGCGCGGGTGGTGGAGAGAGGGCGGCCCGTGGCCCGGTGGGATGGACATGCGCTCGTGGGGCTGAAGGTGCGCGCGGGAGACGCGGCGCGCTTCGGGGCTCGGGTCCAGTGGAAGGACGAGGACCTGTCGGAGCACACGCGGCTTCTGCGGGAAGTCCGCACGACGGTGGATGGGGGGTGGACCGCGCTGGACGCCCTGACGCTGCGAGGCCGCTATGCGTGGGTCTTGGATTTGAAGGGACGGGAGGCGCCAAGGCACCTGTTCCAGGTGGATGTGGAGACGCGCTTTTGACGTGCGTGGGGAGGGGCGACGTGAGGGGTTGGGGCTGGTGGTTGGGATTGTTGGGGCTGAGTGCGTGTGGTGTGTCTTCGGACGAGTGGGCGGAGGAGGCGTGTGCGGCCGTGTTGCCAGGGGACCTGGTCATCACGGAGTACCTGAATGACCCTGAAGGGACGGACACGGGGCGGGAGTATGTGGAGCTCCACAATCCCCACGCGAAGCCCGTGGCGCTGGAGTCGCTGACGCTCTACGTGGCGCGCTCGGATGGCTCGCAGGAGAAGGGGTTCTCCTTCACGGAGCCGCGCTCTGTCCTGGCGGGGGACTACCTGGTGTTGGGCGATGTCCGCGACGGGCCCCTGCCCGCGCACGTGGACCTGTCGTATGGCGATGCGCTCGGCGCGCTGGGGAACGCGTCGGGCAAGCTGGGGGTGCGGTGTGGCTCCCGGGTGATTGACGAGGTGCCGCTCTCCGCGCCCGCGAGGAGTGGCCTGGCGCGGGCCCTCGATGGGCGGCTGTGGCCGGACTCGGCTGGCAATGATGACCTGTCGCGGTGGTGTGATGTGCCCTGGGCCTCCGGTGGGAGTGGGACGTTCCACGGGAGTCCTGGCGCGGCGAACGCTCCGTGCGCTGCGGAGGATGGCGGGTCCGTGGGAGAAGGCGTCGCGACGTGTGTCCCGCTGGGGGCCACGTCGCCCCGGAGCGTGAAGTGGCCTCGGGTGGGGGAGCTGGTCATCACGGAGGTGATGGTCAATCCGCTCGGGGACGACACGCTGGGCGAATGGGTGGAGGTCCTGGCCACGGCGCCCGTGGACCTCAATGGGCTGAGCATCGGGTCGGACACCACGGGGGCGAAGCTCCAGGCGCCGCATTGTCTGTCGCTCCCCGCGGGTGGCTTCGCGGTGCTGGCCCGGCGCGAGGAGGCGGTCCTCAACGGGGGACTGCCGACGCCCGTGGCCGTGCTGGGCGTGGACCTGCGCAACTCGGGCGGCGTGGTCCAGGTGCGGGCGGGCGAGGTGATGGTGGATGCCATGGCGTATGGCGCCTCGGAGGAGGGGGTGGCGACGCAGGTGTCACCGAGGGCGGCGAGTGCCTCTGGCAATGACGCACCGGCCGCCTGGTGTCGCGCGACGGAGCCGTACGGGCCTCGTGGGAACCGGGGCACTCCGGGGCGGGTGAATCTCGCGTGTGACGAAGGGGCTGCCGCTCCGGATGGAGGGACGCCTGGTGGCGGACGCGATGGGGGTGTCGACGCCGGGGTTCCCGATGGGGGCGCTCGCGATGGAGGTGGCTCCGACGCGGGAAGCATGGGGCCCTCATGCATCGACCGAGGGACGGGCAAGGCTCGTGCGGTCCGGACGCCCGGCGTCGGGTCCTTGGTGCTCACGGAGCTCATGGCAGACCCCGCCGCCGTGGCGGATGGCATGGGCGAGTGGGTGGAGGTCCTCGCGCTGCGCGAGGTGGACCTCAACGGCGTCACCCTGATGAACGAGGGTGGCGCGAGCACGACGCTCGAAGCGGCGCTCTGTCTGTCCATGAGAGCCGGGAGCCGAGGTGTCCTCGCGCGCAACGCGGACGCCTCGGTCAACGGCGGCCTCCCCTCGGTGCTGGCTTCGTTCCAGTTCAACCTGGCCAACGCCTCGGGCCCGCGCTCGCTGCGGCTCGGCGTGGCGGGGCAGCTGCTGGACAGCGTCGCCTGGACTCAGGCCGCGACGCCTGGCGTGTCCTGGCAGGTGGACCCCGCGAGCAGCGACCCCTGGCGCAACGATGTGCCGGGAAGCTTCTGCCTGTCTCCCGCGAGCGCGCGGTATGGCCTGGGGGACCGAGGGACACCGGGCCTGGAGAACCGCGCATGCGCTCCCTGATTCAGCCCCTGGCGTGTCTGGGATTGCTCATCGCTTGCGGTGGCGGCGGCGAGGCGGCGACTTCCTGTGGCCCCAGCAAGGCGCGGGTCGCGGAGGTCATCGACGGAGACACGCTCGTCCTCGAAGGGGGTGAGCGCGTCCGCTATGTGCTGGTGGACACGCCGGAGAGCACGGCCGGAAGGCACGAGTGCTTCGGACCGGAGGCGCTGGCGTTCAACCGGAGCCTCGTCGAGGGGCGCGAGGTGACGCTCGTCGACGCGGAGGCATGCGAGGACCGCTTCGGCCGGCGGCTCGCCTATGTCTCCGTGGATGGCCACGATGTGAGCGCGCTCCTGATAGAGCGCGGCTTCGCGTGTGTGCTGCACGTTCCTCCGGCGGGGACCTCCAGGCAGGCGGAGCTGCGAGCGCTGGAGTCGCAAGCGCGACGCGCGCGGCGGGGGCTCTGGGGCGCGTGCTCACCGGTGCCCTGTCGATGAGGGGCTCGTGTGGCTGCTCTCCAGGCGAGGCTCCCTCCAGGCGGCTCCGCGAGGCAGGGAGCCCAGACGACGCGAGCGCCATATTCCAATCCTGACGGCCATGCCTACGCGTCAATCATCCAGCCCGGTCCGCGCACCGACGTGGCGGGAGCAGGGCGAGCCCTGGGAAGCGAGCGCCCGAGGGAGCGGGTGCTGTCTGTCCATGGCCGGTGGGCCCGGAGCGGGGAGGCACCTCGCATGAATCCCTGCTCCACGCTCCCCGGTCCCCTGGCGGACCTGCTCACCGCGCGTCGGGAGGACATCGCCCGGCGCTGGGAAGCGAAGGCGGGGACGGCGGGAGGCAGCGGCCTGCTGGGGCGGCATGAGCAGACGGCCAGCGCGGTGGAGTGGGTGGACGCGGTGGTGGACCTCCTGCGCCTGCTGAGCGCGGTGCCCGAGTGGGACGCGGCCCCTGGTGCGAGCCCGCCCGGCACGAGGCCCCACCCGGCGGGCGCGGATATCGCGGTGGTGGTGCGCGAGTACGGACTCCTGCGGGACGTGCTCTTCGAGGTGCTCGAGGAGTCGGGGTGGGTGCTGGACGTCGCGCAGGTGCGCGCGCTCAACCGGGCCGTCGACGTATGCATCGCCGACGCGGTGGCGCGACATGCGCGGGTGCGGGAGCAGACGCTGCGCGCCACCGAGGCGCAGATGCAGGACATCCTGGACCACGCGCCGACGGCCATCTACGTGAAGGACGAGCTGGGCCGGTACGTCTTCGTCAACCGCGCCTACGAGGACATCTCCGGGATGACGCGGGCGGAGGTGATGGGCCGCACGGACCTGGACCTGTATCCCCGGGAGATGGCGGAGGTGTTCGTCGTCAATGACCGGCAGGTCCTCCTGTCGGGACAGCCGTTGGAGTCCGACGAGCGCGTGTGGTGGAAGGGCGAGTGGCGCATCTACCAGTCGCTGAAGTTCCCGCTGATGGGAGAGGGGGGCCACGCGCGAGCCGTGTGCGGCATCTCGTCGGACGTGACGCAGGCCCGGGGCGTGCAGCGCGAGCGGGACGAGGCCCGTGAGCGCCTGCGCCGCATCATCACCGCGCTGCCCGTGGTGCTGTGGACGACGGACTCGGAGAGCCGCGTCACCCTGGTGGAGGGCCGAGGCGTGCGCGCCATGGGCAAGCAGCCCACGGACTTCCTCGGGCGCGACCTGCGCGAGATGTACCCGAACCATCCGCACCTCCGCGAGACGACGCGCCGCGCGCTGTCGGGAGAGTCGTTCTCCACGGAGCTGGAGCTGGATGGCGCCTGGTTCATGGTCTACGTCTCCCCGGAGGTGGACGCGGCGGGGCGGGTGGTCAGCGTGTCGGGCGTGTCGCTGGACATCACCGAGCGCCGCCGCGCCGAGGAGGTGCTGCGCCAGTCGGAGATGCGCTACCGGCTGGCCACGCTGGCCACGCGCGACGTCATCTACGACTGGGAGCTGGCCACCGGCCACATCGAGTGGAGCGAGCTGGCGGCCCGGCAGTTCCGGCTCCCCCCGGATGCGCCGGAGATGGACATCGACTGGTGGACGCGCGCCATCCACCCCGAGGACCGGGAGCGGGTCGGCCAGGAGATGGAGCGCATCATCGCGTCGGGGGACCGCCAGTGGCATGACGAGTACCGCTTCCGGCGCGGGGACGGCACGTGGGCCGTCATCGAGGACCGGGGCCACGTGGTGCGCGACGAGGAGGGCACGGCCCTGCGCATGGTGGGCGCCATGCACGACGTCACCGAGCGACGGGCCGCGGAGGAGGAGGCGCGTCGGCGCGCGGAGTTCGAGCAGCTGCTGATTGGCATCGTGGGCCATGACCTGCGCAACCCCCTGTCCGCCATCACCATGGCCTCCACCACGCTGCTGCGGCGCGAGTACCTGGATGAGCGCCAGCGCAAGGTCATCGACCGCATCCTCTCCAGCGCGGAGCGGGCCACGCGGATGCTGCGCGACGTGCTGGACTTCACCCAGGCCCGGCTGGGCGGCGGCATCCCCATGCAGCCCCAGCCCCTGGACCTGCACGAGCTGACGCGGCAGGTGCTGGACGAGGTGCGGCTGGCCCACCCCGAGCGGAGCCTGGAGTTCGAGTTCAGCGGCGATGGCGCGGGCCTCTGGGACCCGGACCGGCTGGCGCAGGTCCTCACCAACCTGGTGAACAACGCCCTGAGCTACAGCCCCAGCGAGTGCCCCGTGCTGGTGCGCACGCACGGCACCCACGACGCGGTGACGCTCAGCGTGCACAACATGGGCGCCCCCATTCCCGCGGAGCTCCTGCCCCGTCTCTTCGAGCCCATGAAGCGCGCCGAGCGCAGGGACCCCAGGGAAGGGCGCGGCCTGGGGCTGGGGCTCTTCATCGTCAAGCACATCGTGGATGCGCACGGCGGGCGGCTGCGCGTCCGCTCCGACGAGAAGGAAGGCACCCTCTTCGTGGTGCGCCTGCCTCGCAGGCTCCTGGTCCAGGCGCTCGGCGTGCCGGGGGCTCGAGGGCCCGGCTCCTGGCCGTAGCGCGGGGCGCGCGGTTCCCGGGATTCCCGGCGACACGGGAAGCTCTCAAGGTCCACTTGCTCCTGTCGGCGGGCCCGGCTAGCACGGGGGTCGTGACTTACTTCCCTCGGAGGGGTGAATGAAGAAGGTCCTCATTGGGCTGGGTATCGGCTGTGGTGTCATCATCCTGGGCGGTCTCATCGCGGTGTTCGCGGGCGGGGCGTATCTGTTCGGCAAGGTGAAGGACAGCGGCGCCATCGCGGCGGCCCAGGCGGTCGAGAAGCAGTCGGGACAGATGGCCGAGCTGAACAAGGCCTACCCCTTCAAGGCGCCCGCCGACAACGAGGTGCTGGAGCTCGAGGAGGCGCGGCTGGCCACGTACCTGTCGGTGCGCGAGGCGGCGATTCCCGCGTACAAGCTCTACGAGGAGAAGGGCAAGGCCTTCCAGGCGAAGTACGGCCGCGGCGACGGCAGCGACGGCAAGGCGAAGGCGGACTTCAGCAGCACCATGGAGGCCGTCAACCTCATCACCAGCCTGACGGTGGACGTGCGCGCCGCGTTCATCGACGGCCTGACGAAGCACAAGATGTCGCCCAACGAGTTCCAGGCCATCACCCAGACGGTCTACGCGTCGATGGCGGCGGACATCAACGCGCAGGTGAACCAGGGCCGCTCGAAGGCCGTGGAGCTGATGGAGAAGCAGATCAAGGACCTGGACAAGAAGCTGGAGGACGCCAGCCTGTCGGCCGAGGAGCGCGAGGGCTACGTCACCATGCGCACAGGCCTGCAGGAGAACATCGACGCCATGTCGGGCGGCGACACCGGCGAGGAAGGGGCGCTGTCGGAGGCGTCCAAGAAGGCCGCGGCCGCCAACATGGCGCTGCTCAAGAAGCATGAGGAGCGCGTCAAGGGCATGGAGAACGCCGCCCTGGATGCGCTCCTGCTGAGCGACTCGGGCATGGTCATGCCGGAGCTCGAGGACTCCGGCGACTCCGCCGAGTCCGCCGACTGACGACGCCGCGTCGTGTCGCTTCGAGGCCAGCCCCTGGCGCACCGTGCCAGGGGCTGCCTCACCGGTGAGCTCGGATTCCCCAGCGCGGGGGGTCCTTGATGCTCCCAGGGAATCACAGACATGTCCGCTGGCGGACCCGCCGTGGCCCTTTGGGCGCGCAGCGGGGGACCCACACCGCCCGCATCAGCGCCGGGGTGCCCAGATACCCCCGGGCAGGCGGATGTGGGCTGCCGGACCCATACAGACAGGCCGAGCCCTTTTCGCTCTCTTTGCGAGCATCCCTTCACGGGATGTGTCAGCGTCGCGCGGGGCGCCTCGTGAGGGGGCGCCGATAAGCGGTCGCGCAGGGGGAGGGGCGTGACGTGACGAAGGAATGGGAGGAGTCGTACCGATGAACAAGGTCATCTTCGCCTGCGTGCGCAACGCGGGCCGCTCGCAAATGGCGGCGGCGTTCTTCAACGTTCTGGCGGACCCTCAGAAGGCGTGTGCCATCTCCGCGGGGACCGAGCCCGGCGAGCGTGTGCACCCCGAAGTGATGGCGGCGATGCGTGAGATGGGGTTGGAGTTGAACGACGTCAAACCCCAGCGGCTCACCGAGGACATGGCGCGTGACGCGCAATGGCTCATCACCTTGGGCTGCGGCGAGGCGTGCCCGAGTGTCGCGGGCCTCAAGCGAGAGGATTGGCCCCTGGACGACCCGAAGGGGAAGCCGGAGGCGCTGGTGCACCGCATTCGCGATGAAGTGGCCGCGCGGGTCGCGGGGCTGCTGGAGCGCGAGGGGTGGATGCGCGCCGGGTAGTGGCGCCGTCTGGCCTCGAGGGGGGACCAGCCAGGGAGGTGCGCCGACCGCTCGCCTCCGTCAGGCCCCCCGCCGCGTCGTGAAGGCGCATCTTGCGGACGAATCGAGCTGTCGTCCGAACGAGGTGCGCCGCGATGAACCCAGTATCCACTGTCCCGCACGGGGAGCCGCGAGCCCCGACTTCACCCAGCCCCGGCTTCGCGTTCCCGGCCCGGCCCGTGGCCTTCATCCAGGCCCCGCGGCGGATGCTGGTGGCCACGGTGGCGGTGGGCCTCGTCGCGCAGGGGTTGTTGGACCGCGCGAGCTGGGGCGTGTCCTTTCCCCTGGTCATCCTGGCCACGCTGGGCGCGCTGGTGGCGCTGGGCGGGCGCGAGGCCTGGGAGCGGGCGCGGCCCAATGCCTGGCTGCTGGGGCCGGTGCTGGTCATCGCCGGCTTCGTGGCGGTGCGCGACAGCCCGTGGCTGCGGACGCTGAACGTGCTGACGACCTCGTGGTTGATGTTGTTGCTGATGCACTTCTGGGGCGGCGGCCGGGTGCAGCGGCTGGGGATGGGCGGCTATCCCGCGGTGGTGTTGTCCTCCGTGGGGCGGGGCCTGGCCTATCCGCGGGTGCTGGCGCGCGAGGCCATGGACCTGGCCTCGCCGAGGAAGCGGCTGCCCTTGCTGGTGCCGGTGCTGCGGGGCCTGCTCTTCGCGCTGCCGGTGTTGATGGTGTTTGGAATGCTGCTCGGGGGCGCGGACGTGGCCTTCGCCGCCGCGCTGGAGCGGGTGTTCGATGTGGACCTGGGGGACTTCGTGGCGGAGTCGCTGCGGCGCGTGCTGGGGTGGCTGCTCTGCGCGGTCGCCGCGGCGGGCCTGCTGGGACACGCGCTGCGGCGGCGCTCGTCGGGTGAGGCGGGGGACGCGGAGGAGGCGCCCTCCGAGCGCTGGCTGGGCTTCACCGAGGCCCTGGTGCTCATCCTCGCCGTCAACGCGCTGTTCCTCGCGTTCGCGAGCTTCCAGGTGCAGTACCTGTTCATCGGAGGCGCGTCGTCACCCGCGCCGGGGTACTCGTATTCGGAGTACGCGCGGCGGGGCTTCTTCGAGCTGCTCGCCGTCACCGTGATGACGCTGGGCCTGGTGATGGGGCTTGCCCGCTGGGCCCGGCGCGAGTCGCCCGTGGCGCGCCTGCTCTTCCAGGTGGGGACCTCCGTCATGGTGGCGCTGACGCTGGTCATCGTCGTCTCGGCGATGAAGCGGCTGGTGATGTACGAGGATGTCTTTGGTTACACGCGGCTGCGCATCTTCTCGCATGTCTTCATGGTGCTGTTGGGGGTGGTGCTGACGTGGCGGGGCGTGACGCTGTGGTGGCGGCCGGAGCGCTTCGCCATGGGCGCGCACGTCGCGGCGCTGGTGGCGGTGATGGGCGTGAATGTCATCAACCCCGACGCGCTCATCGTGCGCTACAGCCAGGTGGAGTCCAGCCAGGTGCCGAAGGGGTGGGTGGACACGGCGTTGCTGCGCACGTTGTCCGCGGATGCCGTGCCGGAGTTGATGCGGCTGTACGCGGGGACCCCCCTGCTGGAGAGCGCGCTCCCGGTGGAGGCCTGCCCGGAGATGACGTGGCCTGAGTGGAGCGTGTCCCGTGCTCGGGCCTGTGCGGTCTTCGGTGGGGTGTTGCCTTCCCCGACGCGCGACTAGCGGATGATGCGATAGCGGAAGGGCAGGACCACGGAGATGCGGGCGCCGAGCGCGGGAGGGGGAGGCGGGAAGGGGGCCTCCTCGCGCACGGCCTTCATCGCGGCGTCGCAGAGGAGCGCGTGGGGACAGGCCCCCGCCAGGGCGAGCCCGAGCAATTGGCCTTGGGCGCCCACGGTGATGCGCAGGGGGACGATTCCCTCGATGCCGGCCGCTTCAGCCGCTTCGGGATAGGGCAGGTCCGCGAAGCGGTCTCGGAACATCGTCCGGAGGTAGTCCTTCTCGTGGCCGGTGATTTCCTCAGAGGGGACGGGCATGACGACGGGGAGGAGGCCCGCGCTGCTGGCGGCGAGCACGTTGCTCACCAGTCCACCGATGATGCCGCCCGTCACGCCGCCCGTCATGCCGCCTGGAGTCTTGGGGGCGTGGGACGAGGCGTCTTCGAGCGCGGCGGTGCTGGGAGGGTCCTCGTCCGGGAGGGGCGTCGCGGGGGGAGGCTGGGTGATGGGGCGCGGGAGCGGGAAGGGCCGCGCGCGCGCGGCGGTGGCGCGATGAGGCCCGGAGGAGGAGGTGACGGCGGCGGCCCCGGCGGGGGGCGGTGGCGCGGTGGCGAGCAGGTGGAGGACGAGGGCGACGTCCTCGGGGGCGGTGTCAGCGGTGGAGCGCGAGGCGCCTTGCCAGCAGGCGTTCAGGCCGACGAGCAGGAGGACATGGAGCGCGACGATGAGCGGGACGACGCCGCAGGCGCGCGTCAGGTTCCTGGCGTCATGGGCACGCGCGTGGAGGATGGAACTGAAAATCCTCGGCTCGGCGGAGCCGTCCTTTGGTCGTGTGTCTGGCATTCCCCACCCCGTGCGCCCGCCGTGACAAGGGTCTCGCGGGACGCCCCACCCACCCGTGAAGGTGTTAGTGGCGGCAATGACATCCGGGAAGGGTTTATAGCCCGAGGGGCCGTGCGGCGATGCTCAGTGCGCGAAATGGTTGTCGGGTGGGAGGCATCAAGGACTCCACGCCTGCACGTGGCCCTCCTGCGTGACGGTGTGAAGCGAGCGTTCGGTCTGCCCGGTGGCCTCATTCCGCGTGTGGTGGACGATGAGGGGCGCCACGGGGGCTTCGGGCAGGGCCTCGCGCAGCTTCGCGAGCGCGGCCTCGGGGCTCGCGGCCTCGAGGGTGAACACCGTCGCGTGGCCGGTGAGGCTGGAGTGGAGGAGGAGCTGGAGGTCCTCGGTGGTGCGAGGCTCGTCCGCCACCACCACGTCCGGGTCCTGTCGGAGGAGCGCGCGCAGCACCTGGGCGAGCGTCGTGCCATCGCCCACCCGCACCGTGCCGAACCTCGCGTCCACCGCGCGCGGATGTTCGAGCGCGGCCAGCGTGTTCGTGAAGTCCGGGAGCGCCTCCAGCGCGGCGTGGAGCGAGGTGCTCCGCCCGGAGCCTCGCTCACCTGAGAACACGACGGGCCGACCCTGGAACAGGGTGTCGAGGCGCAGGAGGCGCTCGGTGAGGAACGCGGCCTCGGGCGCGCCGAGGTTCAGCAAGGTGGAGAACGGAGGCTGCGCCGCGCGGAGCGTCTCGTCGCGCGCGAAGGCGGCGATGGTGGTGCTGCCGGGGCTCTCCTGGAAGGTCACCCAGAAGTGGGCCTCGGGCGTGGACGTCACGGTTCCTCGCGCCGGGCGGGCGGCGTCATGGCCTCGTCGCGTGAAGGTGGCGAGGGCCTGGTGCATCGACGCGAACAGCTCCGGGGTGAGGGGCTGGCGGACGGCCCGCCGGTCCTGTCCCAGCAGGCCCTCGTGTCCGGGCGCGTCCGGGCGGAGGATGAAGAACGAGGCGCCCGCGACGGTCTCCTCGGCCTCGACGTCCGACCACACGGAGAACACGTGCGTGTGCGTCTGCGCGGCGAGGGAGAAGAGGGCGGCCGCGGCCTCGAGTGGCGAGGCGGGCGGAGGCGGCGGCGCGGGCACCGGGATTCCCTCGGTGGAGAAGTGTTCGAACAGGCCGGAAATCAGCTCGGCGGGGGTGGTGGCGCGGATGCTCACGATGAGGGCTCCTCTGTGAGCGGATGATGACACGCGTCACGTGCTTGGGGGTGACAGGGGAGGGGGCTCGGGGCTACGAAGAGACGATGAGCCAGGACTGGAACGCGACGAACGCGCCCACGGCGGCGTTTGATTCTGGGGCCGAGCATCGTCTGCTGAACCGGTGGGTGGGGCGCTGGGAGGGGCCCACGCGGACGTGGTTCGACCCGTCCGGTGCTCCCGAGGAGTCGCGCACCCAGGCGCGTGTCGAGCCGCTGCTCGGCGGCCGGTTCGTGCGCTGGGACTATCACTCCACGGCCATGGGCCAGCCGCATGCGGGGCAGCTCATCGTGGGCTTCGATGTCCTGGAGAAGCAGTTCACCGTGGCGTGGGTGGACAGCTTCCACATGAGCGCGAACATGATGGTCTCCACGGGGGCGCCTCGGGAGGATGGGCGTGTGTCCGTGCTGGGCAGCTACGCGGCGGGGGCGTGTGACGAGCAGGGCGTCACGCGGTCGCAGCGGTGGGGCTGGCGCACGGTGATTCATCAGCCGGACGCGGACACGCTGGTGCTCGAGTCCTTCAACATCTCACCCGAGGGTCATGAGGACCGCGCGGTGGAGACTCGCCTGACGCGGCGCCGAGAGGCGTAGCCGGGGATTCACATGAAGCTGGATGACCTGGTGCTGGCGTTGACCGTCTCGTTGCTCCGCGTGGAGCGGGAGCGGTGGTTGGACGTGCTGACGCGGGTGGAGACGGAGCTGGGGTCGGGGTGGACGCTGCGGCTGTTGGAGGTCCCGGGGACTTTCTCGGTGGGCGCACGGACGCGGGAGGGGCAGGAGCTGTCGCTCGAGTCGTGGCGCGAGGTGTTGGATGGCGAGGGGCTGGTGAGTGTCCGCGCCATGGACCTGGGGGGCATGGGCCCTGGGGAGCTGCCGGACTATGTCTCCGCGGCCTTCGCGAACTCGGAGGCGCTGGTGCTGGACGTGCGCACGCAGCGCGGCGCGGGCCTGTACCAGTTGGAGGTGGGGTTCAGCGGCTCGTCGCTCATCACCTCGCGGCAGTTCGTGGACTTCGCGCGGGCGCAGCCGGGCGTGGAGCGGGTGATGGAGGCGCTCTCCCATGTCATCACGGACTCCAATCTGATGAACCAGCGTCCCGCGGTCTCTCCGGGACAGGTGGGGACATATCTGGGCTCTCGCGAGGGCGCGGCGGTGTTCGACCTGGTGGGGAGCGACTTGCTGCGGGAGCTCCAGGCGGCGGTGCTGCGCGGGGGCCGGGAGGTGGTGATTGCCGAGGACTTCCGTTCCTTCTTCCAGACGTTGGACCCGGATGACTTCGAGCGGAGCCTGCTGCCGCCGGAGCGGCTGGCGGAGTTCGTGCCGTCGGACGAGCGGGTGTACTTGTCGGGCGAGGACTTCGGGCGGGACTTCGTGACGTTGGTGGAGGCGCAGCCCTTCGCGGAGGACATCTGGAGGCGCGCGGCGGAGACCCTCAACCGGTTCCAGGGGGAGGAGGCCACGCCGTACACCGCGGAGTCGCTGCGGGACTTCCTGAGGACGGCGGAGGGGCCGGCGCTGCAGGGGATTCCGTCGGGGAACCTGATGGAGGAGCTCCAGATGGGCTGCAAGGCGCATGGCGCGGAGCTCGTGGTGCCGGAGGGGGTGCGGGAGCGGGTGAGCGCGGCGGGGCCGACGAAGGAGGAGCGGGCGAAGGACCCGGGGTTGATTCCGGAGCGGGAGCGGCTGCGGCTGGTGCCGAATCACTCGGGCTATCAGGTGTATGTGTTCAACGCGCTGAAGGTGGCGCGCTCGCCGCTGTTGTCGCCGCGAGGGACGACGGACACGCGCGCGGAGCTGTTGCAGGGCCTGCGGGAGGCGGAGGACTTCGCGCAGCGGAAGGGTTCGCTCTTCGCGGAGGCGTTCCGGCTGGCGCGAGTCGTGTTGGAGGGGACGGGCTTCCAGCTTCGCGAGGCCACGCCGGAGCGGCTGGCGGCGGTGCGCGAGGTGTTCCGAGGGGCGGAGCTGGGGGAGAGGGCGTGGGAGGCGTTCGAGCGCCGCATGGGGTTGCTGGCGTTGTTCCAGGTGTTCCCCTCATCGGAGGAGCGGCTGAGGGGGCTGGTGGCGTGCTCGGTGGCGGATGTCTTTGGAGGGATGGGCTCGTGGAACGACGAGTTCTTCGAGTCCGACGAGGACCAGGCCTGGTACGAGCGGGTGACGCAGCGGCTGTTCCGCGCGCTGCGTGAGTACTTCGTGACGGTGGTGAACGCGAGCTGAGGGGTTACTCGTCGCGGTGGACGGTGCTGGGGGAGAAGGCGGGGAGGCAGATGGCGACGTATTCAGCGCCCTCGGGTTCGGGGGTGCTGTAGCGGACCCATTCGCCGGGCTCGCAGATGACGGACTGGCCGCCGTGGACGTCGAGGAAGCCGTTCTTGTGTTCGACGCGGAGGACGCCGGAGAGGACGAGGGTGATTTCCTTGAACTCGGGTGTCTGACCGGGCTCCAGCCAGCCGCCGGGGCTGGTCATGTGCGCGACGCTGACGTCGGAGGTCTTGGTGGTGGCCTTTCCGACGTACTCGTGGATGAGCTTGGGCTTGTTGCCAACGGCCGTCACGCGCATGGGAGTGGGAATCAGGGTCGGCATGGAAGGCTCAGGGGAGACTGCGGGGAAGTGTCTCGGCGAAGCAGGTTACCGCACGCGGTGCGAGCACTCCCACGGTTTCCCCGCGTGAAGCCGGGCTCCGTGCGCGAATGAGTACAGCCTTGCCGCATCCGTTCAGCGTGAGCAGTGCGGACGACGTGTTCAGCGTCGTCTGGCTCAGTCTTGGGTGTGGGCGCGCTGCAGCTCTGCGATGAACTCCGCTGCGTTCAGGTGACGCTCGTCGGGCTCGATGCTGGTCGCGCGGCGCAGGACATTTTTGATGGGGAGGGGGCACGAGAGCTGCTCGAAGAAGCGCTCGGGGGTCCGCATCAGCTGGTGGAAGGGGAGCTCGGCTCTGTGGAACCCGAAGATGGCCGTCATGCCCAAGCTGTAGACGTCTGCCCTGGCGTCGGCGTCTTGGGGGCGTTCGAGGCACTCGGGTGCTGCGTACACGAGTGTCCCCATGGCTCCTGTGCGAGTGCCCCCCGTCGTGTCGGCGGCACCCACGAGGTCGAAGTCGGTGAGCAGGGGCTGCGCTTGTTCGTTGAGGAGGATGTTCGCGGGCTTCACGTCGCGGTGGACGATTCCCTTCTCGTGCGCCAGCGCGAGGGCTTCGCCGACACGGAGGATGATGCGGATGACCTGCTCCGGCGTGAGGGCCCGCTGGAGCACGGCTCTGTGGAGGCTGCCTCCTGCGACGTACTCCATGACGAAGTAGTGGAAGCCACCCTCTTCGCCGTGTTGCTCCAGGACCTTGACCACGGACGGATGGGGAAGCTCCGCCATGCGGCGAGCGCCTCGGAAGAATCGCTCCCGTCGCTCGGGATCTCCTGCGAGGTTCGTGTGCAGCACTTTGATGGCGACGGTGTTCTGAGTCGTCTGGTCGAGGGCTCGCCAGATGGTGCCAAAGCCGCCGCGGCCGACGGCCTCAATCAACAAGTAGCGGTCATCCTTGCCCAGCGAGCCTCCTGCTCGCAGTTGGCCACCTTCACGAAGTTGGCGACGCAGTGAGAGGATTTCTTGGTCGACGTGGGTGGTGCTGGTCTTTGCGGCTTGGAGTCGCTTCTTCCGGAGCTTGGCCCCTTCGAGCTGGGCGACCAGGTGTCGAGTCTGCTCATCCGGGTACTGGGGCGTCGTTGTCGGCTGAGCTGGCGCGGGCTCGGAGATGAAGAGCCCGTGGGCCAAGAAGTCGACGAGCACCACGGCGGCGGTGCGCGAGGCGAACTGGTGGAAGTGGTCGTTCTTGAACTGGT
This sequence comes from Myxococcus stipitatus, assembly GCF_038561935.1. Next base: position 699,934 of record NZ_CP102770.1, read on the forward strand.
CGCCGAAGTCGGAGATGCCTCGGATGACCAGCCAGGGAATGCCTGCGCGGCGGCATGCGGCCACCAGCCCTGCGGCCTCCATCTCGCCGACCTCCACTCGGCCGTGCTGCTCTTCGCGGACGGACTGGAGCTTCGAGGGGTCTCTCAGGAGCTTCTCGCCGCTGGCGATGGTCGCTGCACGCGCAGAGAGGCTTGAGGCGACGTGGTCGCGGAACTCCGCCTCTTGGCCCGCGGAGGGTTTGGGAGGCGCTCCACCCAAGTCACGAAAGCGCGCGTTGAGCCGTGCTTCGTTGGGGCGATAGGTGACGACGTCCTGGTTCATCGCGTGTGGGAGGCGGTCAATCTCAGGACGCTGCTCGAAAGTCGGTGCGCCACCCTGGGCGGAGGGAAGTAGGGCCCCAGGCTCGTAGGCGACGACGCGTTCGGAGAGGACGACGTCTCCAATTCGGACCTTGCCCCTGATTCCAGCGGCAATGCCCATGAGAATCAGTACGCGCGGCTGGTGCTTCTCGATGATGTGGGAGGCCGCGGCAGACGCATCGTAGTTGCCAGCGCCGCCAATGCAGGTGACGAGGAGCCGATAGTCTCTTTGCGTCAGCTGGGAGCGCAGCGAGCTGCGGAAGGAGATGGTTCCTCGCTCGTCTCTTTCGCGCTCCGTCTCTCGGATGCCGAGCGTTTCGAGGACGGCGAAGAGCTCTGGCTGGATGACCGTCATGATGGCGACGTCCAAGCCAGAGGGGGCAGGTGCGCGCACCTGCTGGGGGGCCTGCTGCGGCAGCGGGGGCGCGTCGGGGCTCGGAGGGGGCGCTCCCTGAAAGTCTCTGAGCCACTGCTGCACCAGCGGGTGCTGGGTTGGGGCTTCAGCCCACGCAGGCCATGGCTCGTGAGAAAAGGTCCTGAGGAGCGCGAGCCCCGATATCTCGAAGTCCCACAGGTAGCCCTGTTTGACAGAGCGCATGATGGTGATGGGGCCGGTGGAGGGCTGAATCAGCCTCAAGAAGTCGGCCAGGACGGCATTGAGAGCGATGGGCTCCTTCAGGGAGAAGTACTCGACGGCGACTTGCCACTCGTTCTTGTCCGTCGTGATGGCTGTGGCCGTCACACGCCCCAGGGCTCGAATCCTCTTCGCGTAGTGGATGAGAAGATCCCCAGGCCTGAGCTGACTGACCCGCGTCCAGTGCGCGAACTCACCGCCACTGCGGTTCTTCTGCGGCGCGCGGATGTAGCCCCCCTCTCTCGCGGCGTCGTAGGTGAAGCCCTGGTTGACCCAGAAGACTCGCGGGAGCTCTGGCGGGGAGGCGGTGTCGGCTTCAGGGGGAGCGGAGTCCACAGTCACGTTTTGCATTGAACACCGGGGCTCTCGCTTCGGGAAGGCAAACCCCGTGAATGCCCCCTTGTTGGAGGCGCCTGTGGAGGGCTGGGGGCCTTCATGACTCGGGGGCATTCATTGCGCTGCGACTGGCAGTCTGGAGGTGCTGGAGGTGTGCATGCACTGGAGGCGATGCGGTCCGGTGGCTTCGTTGTGGGTTCTGTGGCTGCTGGCGGGCTGTGCTTCGGCTCCACATGCTCTGGGGAACGGACGAAGCCTGGGCTTCACGCCGAGCAGTGCCGCGGACTCGGAGTCGGGTGCTCCGGCACGTGGCTCGCGCTCCCGTGCGGACCCTGAGCAACCCCAGCGCCTCCATCGACGTGTGCATTCGCGTGACAGTGCGACGCGTGTGCGGCCGGGTGTCGGGGCTGAGTCGGTGGAGGCGGATGCGCAGGGCGCCTTGCTGACGCGTCAGGCGGTTCTTGATGCGGTGGGGGAGGTGACGCTCTCGCTGGATGGGGTGGAGGGTTCGCTTACCGAGTTGGCGAACCGTCCTCCGTCTCTCGGTGGATGGGGGCTCACTGGGGTGTTTGCTCGCTACGTCGAGCATGGCTCGCATCAGGTGGTGTGGCTCCGAGGGGCTCTCGGGAGCGCCACCACGCTGGTGGATGTGGCCGCGGACGTGGGTGATTCGAGCATGGACCTGGGCCTGCTTCGCATGACAGGCCCCAAACTCCAGGCCGCGATGTTCGGGACGTTGCTGCTGGCCACCTGGGTCGATTTCCTTCAGCTCTCCGATGCCGTGCTCCGGCACTGTCCGATGTGCAGTGTGGAGAAGTTGTTCGTGGACCTGCACCGAGTGCGGGGCTTGATGGAGCCCACGCTGAAGGACCTTGCGTCATTGGAGCCGGAGCGGGTGGAAGCGGCTGCGACCGCGATGCCCGAGTTGATGGGGAAGCTGACTCAGGAGTTCGCCACGCTTCAGGCCGAGACCCGCGCCACTTTGAAGTTGGGTGAGAAGGTCATCGCGGCGGCGCAGGCGCTGGAGATGCTGACGATGATTTCAACGCTGCGGATGTCGCTGCCCCGACTGCCTCCGGCGGCACCCATGACGGTTGGCATGGGCTTCGTGATGCGCGCGGGTGGAGTGATGGCGGGCTCGCGAATCGTCGTCTCCGCGGAGTGGGTGGAGATGATGCGAAGGCTCGCGCAGGCGGGCGTCATCTCCCTTCCCGCCATCAGCGCGGCGGTTCGCATCCACGGCGGACAGGTGTTGATGGCCCAAGCGCATCAGGACCTACCCCAGGGCGTGCGAGACGCGCTCGGAGACAGTCCCGAGGTGCGAGGGATGAAGGTGACAGGCAGGGCAGGGGCGGGCATGTCCGAGGCCCCGAAGCATCACGTCCTGCCGCGTGAGCACCGCGAGTGGTTCGAGCAGCGGGGCTTCAAGGGCGACATGGACATCGACCAGTTCTGCGTGAGGCTCGAACGGGCGGACCACGAGGCGATTCATGGAGGCGGGAACTGGAAGCTGGGGCGCCTGTGGCCAGGAGAATGGAATCAGAGAATCATGACCGCTTTGCGCGAGGCAGAGGCCCGCACAGGGCGGATGTTGACGCCGAGCGAAATCCTGAAGCTCGTCGCGAAGAACATGCGGGACTATAGAGTCCCGATGAACTTCACCCCTGGGAGGGGGCGATGAGTGGCAGCGGCGCCTGGCAAGGCAACATCAGGGCACGACTCCATGAGCGGGTCCGCGAGCGCGGCTTCGACTCGCTCACTGCCTTTGCCGAGGCCCATCCCGCCGTTCCGTTGCATGCATTGGCGGATGAGCTGGGGGCCGACGTCGCGGCGGTGCAGATTCTGAATGAGCTGCTCGGTGAAGCAGTGCAGCGCAGGCAGGTCACTCGATTCGTGCGTGACGTGCTCGTGCGTGAGCTGGCGGATGGCCTCCCCGATGGTTGGCCGGCCGTGCTGGACGACGCGAGCCGATTTGAGGTGGCCATGGCGCTGGGGCGCTGGACGTCCTACAGCCCGGTGACACACGAGGACCGGGTCCGGAAGGCCAGTGGGGCTCTCCTCGCGCAGCCACCGCCGGCGGGCTGGCGTCCTCTCGGACCTGATGACGAGCTGCTTCGCTCGCTCCTGCCCGACGACGAAGCCTGACGTGCGCTGATGGGCCACGCATCAGTGCTCGGCCGTGCGGTCCTCCGCCTGCTCGATGCTCCCCCTGCTCCCGCCGCCGGCGTCTTGCACACCACAAGGCACCGTCTCCACCTTGGCCCTGGAGACAAGACCCCATGGCCCTTCAGATTCCGACCGCCGCGCACCACGCCTTCGAGCACTCGTTCCCCACGCCCGAGACCGCTCGGAGCATCTACGACGAGCAGGACTTCCAACGCGCCGTGGAGACCTACCGCTTCTTCTATCCCTCCGTCTCCATGGAGGGCATCTTCAATGGCAACCGCGAGGCCGGCATCGAGGACGGCAAGGCCCTCATGGTGCTCGCCGCGGGGCCTCGCCACCTCGTCTTCACCGCGAACTCCGACACGCCCTATGCCTCCGGCGCGCTCGACCTCAAGGCCATGGGCCCCATCGTCATCGACGTCCCTCCCGGCCCCTACATCGCCCTCGTCAATGACCACCACCAGCGCTGGGTCGTCGACATGGGCATCCCCGGTCCCGATGGCGGCAAGGGCGGCAAGTACCTCGTCCTCCCGCCTGGGTTCTCGGGCTCCACGCCTCCCGGCTACCACGTCGCTCGCTGCGACACGTACAAGGCCCTCATCGCCATCCGCGCACTCCCCATCGACGGAGACGTCGCCGGCGCCCTGGCCGCGCTCCGCGAGGTGAAGGTCCATCCCCTCTCGAACCCCGCCGCCGTGCTCCCCTACGTCGACGGCACCACCCGCGCGCTCGATGCCACCCCGCTGCGCTGGGAGAAGAATCTCGAGTATTGGCGGCGACTCCATTCCATCATCAACACCGAGCCCTCGCTCGACGAGTTCCGCCCCATGTACGGCGCCCTCGCGGCACTCGGCGTCGCCAAGGGAAAGCCCTTCGCCCCGGATGAGCGCATGCGCACCGTCCTGGAGCGCGCCGCCAGCTTCGCCCTCGAGCAGATGCGCGTCGAGGGCTTCGCCAGCCAGCGTCCCGACCGCGTCGTCTGGAAGGACCGCCGCTGGGAATGGATTGGCCTCATCGTCGACGACGCCAACTTCGAGACGCCCGAGTACCTGGACCTCCAAGCCCGAGACCGCTGGTTCGTCCAGGCCATCGTCGCCTCCCCCGCCATGTTCCGAAGGCAGGCGGGCGTCGGCTCCATCTACTTCCTCGCCGCACGCGACCAGCGCGGCGCCTACCTGGATGGCGGCAAGAACTACAAGCTCGTCGTCCCCCAACCCGTCCCCGCGAAGATGTTCTGGTCCGTCACCGCCTACGACGCCAGCACGCGCTCACAGGTACAGACGCCTCAGGACAAGGCCGTGCTCGGCTCCCTCCAGACCCGCTTCCAGCCCGGCCCGGATGGCGCCATCGAGCTCCGCTTCGGCCCCCACCCTCCCGCCGGCCAGGAGCAGCAGTGGATCCAGACCGCCCCCGGGACAGGCTTCTTCCTCTACTTCCGAATCTACGGCCCCGAGCCCGCGAGCCTCGATGGCTCATGGAAGCTGGAGGACGTGACCGAGGCCTGACGGCCCCCGGAAGACAGACATGCATCAGAGAGGCTGGTGCATCACGAATGCATCGACATCGCCCGCGGTCGGATGGTGGAACGCGAGCGGCAGCCGTCCGACGATGGTGAAGCCCATCGCCTGCCAGAGCTTCACGGCGCGCTCGTTCGTGCTGACGACGAAGTTGAACTGCATGGCGCGATAGCCACGCGAGCGCGCGTGCTCCAGCGAGTGCGCGCACATGAGGCGCGCGATGCCTCGGCCCGTGGCGGCCCTGTTCGTCATGTAGCCACAGTTGCAGACGTGCTTCCCACCCCCCGCCTGGTTCGGGCGGATGAAGTAGGTGCCGAGGATGACGCCGTCCTCCTCCGCGACGAACGTCTCCTTGTCCGGGCCCATCCAATAGGCGAGCGCCGCCGCCTCGCTCATGTCCGCGTCGAGCGCGTACGTCGTGCCTTCGCGAATGGTGGGGAGGATGATGGCTGCGATTCCAGCGGTGTCACCCGCCTCGGCTCTCCGGATGCGCATGGCGGGAACATACAGAACCCGCCAGGCAGGCCGCGCCTCAACGCCCTATCGCTCGGCTGACTGCTCTTGGAACTCCAACCGGTTCCCGAACGGGTCCGCGCTGTGGAACCGACGGACCCCCGGCACCGAGGAGTCCCAGGTCACCACGCAATCCGCGCCGTGCAGTCGAGCCCCCAGCGCCTCCAGCTCCGTCGCCCGAAAGCCGGGATGCGCCTTCTTCGCGGGGAGAAACGGCTCCTCCACGCCCAGGTGGAGGGCGCGCCCATCGGCCAGCTCGAACCAGAGCCCGCCCCGCTTCGCCAGCTCGGGGGGCTTGGGGACCTCGCGCAGCCCCAGCAGCCCTCCGTAGAACGCCCGCGCCCGAGGCTCCTCGCCCCGAGGCATCGCGAGCTGGATGTGATCAATCCCTTGAATCATGTCCTGCCCCCCTGTCTCGAATCCCGAGTCTGGCGGGACTCTAATCGCGGCAGTCCGCCCTCGCCCTGACTTCAACGACGTGGCTCACGGCCCACGGCAGGCCCGTCACCCGGCCGTGATTTCGCGGGGTTCCGCTCCTATTGACGATTGGCAGGCGACTTGAAAAGGAAGGTGCATCGGGCGCAGTCTGGCCCACTCCGGCCCCCGAGCCAGACCCCTTTCTCCTTCAAGGAAGCGCGATGCTTTCCGTCATCCTTGCCCTGCTGCTGTCGCAGACGCCGCCTGCCGCCAACCCGCGCCAGCAGGGCGTTCCCATCGGGAAGGGCAAGACGCTGCCCACCGTGAAGCTCAGCGCCCCCACCGGAGGCTGGACGGTGGACCGGATGCTGCTCGTCGAGGGCACCCTCAGCGACACCACCATCGACCCCGTGGTCGTCTCCATCAACGGCGACCGCTACCTGATGCGCACCTTCAACGGGCGCTTCAGCCGCAAGTTCCCCGCGGGCAGCGGCAAGAACATCGTCACGGTGATGGCCACCAACCAGGCCGGCACCGCGCGCGCGCAGGCCACCAGCTACGCGCAGATTCCGCCCGTCCCCTTCAAGGTCATCCTCACCAGCGACACGGACGGCGTGTACACGGACCTGCACGTCTACGAGCCCACCGACACGAGCGTGAAGGACTCGGCGCTGCAGATTTCGTCCATGGCGCACGTGTACTGGGCGGACACGTCCAGCCCGTCGGGTGGCACCTTCTTCCTCAACTCGCAGGGCGGCGACTTCGACCAGCCCGCGTATGGCCCGTACCTCTACATCCACCGCGCGCCCCCCAAGGGCGTCTACCTGGTGGCGACCAACTACTGGCCCAGCGGCGACAAGGCCCACACCCTGGCCACGCTCAACCTCGCGCTCTTCGAGGGCACCCCGCACGAGGTCCGCCGCATGGTGCGCATCCCGCTGGCCACGCCGGGCACCACGCGCGTGCTCGCGTGGGTGAACGTGCTGGGGGACGGTCAGGCGGAGGTCTACGTGCCCTCGCAGGACCCCAAGCCCACGCGCGCGGGCTGGCCCAACAACCTGGACGCGGCCCTCAAGGAGCTCCAGTCGAACGGCGACGGCGGCGGCGAGTACTGACGCGCATCGCGCCTCTCGCGCCCGGGTCCCCACGCCATGCTCGCCGCCCTGTCCCTGCTCTTGCTCCTGGAGGCCACCGCGCCGGCCGCGCCCGCGCCGGAGTCGCGCGACGTGCTGCTGCGTCGGCAGGTGGCGCAGCTGGCGCTGGCGCAGGTGCGCAAGCAGGACGCCGCGTGGCATCCGGACCAGCGCGACTGCGCGGGCCTCATCCGCTTCGTCTTCCGTACCGCCTACAAGAACATCGCGCCGGAGCGTCTGTCTTCACCGCTGTGGTTGGACGCGCGCGGCAGGCCCTCTGACTTCGCGGACGCGGAGTCGCTCCTGCAGCACAGCCTGGTGCCGTTGGGCCGGGACGAGGCCACGCGGGAGCGCGTGCGCACCGGAGACGTGCTGGCCTTCCGCCGGGAGCAGGACTCGGGCCCCATCTTCCATCTCATGCTGGTGGTTCGCCCGGAGGACCGGGCGCATGCACCCGCGCGTGTCGTCTATCACCCGGGGGAGAAGGGCGCCGCGGTGCGCACCGGGCTCCTCCACAACCTCGCCGACGAGGCGCCTCGAGAGTGGCGCCCGGTGCCCGCGAACAGCGCGTTCCTCGGCTTCTATCGTTTCAAGGAGTGGATGCCATGACATCTCCGTCGAGCCCTCCCCCGGGCCCGCCCCCCGCGGCGAGCCCCCCTCCCCAGCGAGGCGGCCCCAACAAGGGGCTGCTCGTGGGCATCGTCGTCGCCGTCGTCGCGGTTGTCGCCGTGGGCGCGTTCCTGCTCGGCCGCCGCTCGGGGTCGTCCGACTCCGGTGACGGCACGCACACGCCGCTGGTCGCGGGCGGCAAGTCCGAGGGCGAGGCGCAGGTGGAAGGCCTGCCCGAGCCGACCACGGCGGACATGACGGTGCCGGACAACGCCGCGCCGGAGGCCTTCTGGGTGGACGTGCTCCATCCCGCGAAGGTGCGCGACGCACTGGCGAGCAACACGTGGCTGCGCTCGCAGCTGTCGCAGCCGCTGGGCAAGGGCTTCGTGGGCGGCTGGGCCGCGTTCCTGGGCTCCACGGGCGAGGACCTGAAGGGCGGCTTCAACGGCGCCGTGTTGGATTTGCTCGTGGGCAAGCTGGGGAACGCGCCGTTCCGCGTGATGTGGTTCGCGGGTGACGCGCGCGCGAGCACGCCGGCGTTCATCGTGCCCGAGGCGAAGGAGTCGATGCTCACGGCCTTCAACGTGCTGGACGCGGTGGCCAGGCGCGGCACGCTGGTGGCGAAGACGTGCCCGGGGGGCTCGCCCACGTCGGTGGCGGAGGGCTTCGAGGTGAAGCGCTGGCTGGTGGCGGAGCAGACGCTGTGGGCGGGCAAGTCGGCGGACCGCGTGGTGCTGGCGCGCCACCCCGTCGCGGTGCTCCAGGGTCTGTGCATGGAGTCGCCGAAGCTCGAGCCCGAGGACGGCGTGGACGTGGAGGTGGGGCTCTACGCGGACCTGCTGGGCCGCGAATCGCAGCTGCTGGGGCACGTGCTGGGGATGGGGCCGCTCACGCGCCTCCAGTTCGGCGTGGAGGGGGACCGGCTGGTGGGCAAGGGCATCGCGGGTGAACTGAAGGAGGGCGTCGCGCACCTGGACACCGCGCCCCTGTCCGAGGACCTGCTCAAGCTGGTGCCCGAGGAGACGCCGGTGCTGTTCGCCGTGCAGCTGAAGCTGCCGGAGGTGCTGAACACCGAGACGCTGAAGGCGTTCTGGGAGTCGGGCGGCAAGGGCCCCACGCGCACGCGGCAGGTGGCGGTGGTGTGGACGCCGCGCGGGGACTCGGCGCTGCCGCAGGACGTGGCGCTGGTGTGGGGACGGCAGGAGGACGCGACGTCGCTCCAGGTCCTCTTCGCGGGGGGCTCGCGGCAGGTGGTGTCGGCGACGGTGTGCAAGCACGTGGTGCTGGCGTCGAGCGAGGCGGAGCTGTCCGCGCTGCGCGCGGCGTGTGAAGGCAAGAAGCCCAGCCTGCTCAACGCGGCGGGGCCGGTGGTGGCGGGCTTGAAGGAGCCCGGCTCGGTGGTGGTGGGGGTGAATCTGGGGCGGATGCTCAGCGGCCTGACGATGGACGGTTACCTGTCCGAGGCCCGGGTGGGGCGCAACGCGCCGATGCCCAAGACGGTGCCCCCTGAAATCGAAGCGGCGCGGCGCGACCTGGAGTCGCTGCCGTACCTGGGCCTGCGCGGCACCGTGCGGGGCGATTCGTTGGTTCCTGGAGGTTTCGGGTCATGAGGACGGTAGCTCGACTCGCGGTACTGGCGGCGGTGGCGCTGTCCGGCATGGCCCTGGCCAAGCCGCTCTACATCACGGTGCCGCGCTCGTATGTCAGCGGTGAGCCGGTGGCGGTGGACGTGGCGTTCGAGGACAAGGGGCCCGTGGAGCTCCGCGTCCTCAAGCCCGACAACCTGGAGGCGTTCATCCGCGCGCAGGGCGACCTGCGCCGCGCGTACCAGACGCCGCCGACGATGAACAACCCGGGCCGCGCGCTCAGCCGGGGCGTCAACGCGGTGAGCTCGCCGGGCAAGTGGCTGTTGGGTGCGCTCAACACCAGCTTCCGCGACACCGTGGGCGACGTGCTTCCCCAGGCGCCCAACCTGCCGGGCTCCAGCGAGCCGTTGGCCAAGGTGTCCGAGGGCCCCAAGAAGCTGGTCGGCGTGCCGGCGGGCTTCACCGTGGCGCGCAGCCAGTGGCTGAACCTGGACCTGGGCGGCGCCGAGCGCGACTTCAACGTGCCGGGCTTCGACACCAGCGGCGGTGGCTATGGCTTCCAGGAGCGCCGCGTGGTGCTCGCGCCGCTGCCCGCGGGCACGTACGTGCTCCAGCTGGTGCAGGGGTTGGTGGAGGGCCAGGTGGTGCTGGTCGTCAGCGACCTGACGGTGCAGCTGAAGCAGACGGATGGCGAGGTGCTGGTGCGCGTGGCGGGCCGGGACCAGAAGCCCGCCGTGGGCGCGCAGGTGCAGGTGTACCTGCCCAAGGGCAAGGGCCCCGCGGGGACGACGGACAACAAGGGCGAGGTGCGCCTGTCCGTGACGGAGCCGCGCATCATCGCCACCGCGTCGGTGGGCGGAGACACGGCCATCGTCGACACGGACTTCTACTCCACGCTGGCGGTGGCGCCGGACGTGTTCATCTACAGCGACCGGCCCATCTACAAGCCGGGCCACGAGGTGAAGTTCCGCGGCGTGCTGCGCCAGCCGGACACGTACCTGGCGCGCCTGTTCACGCCGAAGAAGCGCGACGTGACGGTGAAACTCATCTCGCAGGAGGGCCGGGCCCTCACCACGCGCGTCGCGGTGGATGAGTTCGGCGCCTTCCACGGCACGCTCAAGGTGCCCGAGGACCTGGGCACGGGCGTGATGCGCGTGGAGGCGGAGCTGGACGGACAGCCGCACCAGGGCGAGGCGCGCGTGCAGGACTACGTGAAGCCCACGTTCTACCTGGAGGCGGAGCCCGAGTCGGAGACGGTGGTCCCCGGACAGAACCTGCGCGTGACGGTGCGCGCGCGGCGCTACGCGGGCGGCGTGCCCGCGGGCGCGAAGTACGAGGTGTTCCTCTACCGCACGCTGCTGGATGCGCCCGCGTGGGTGGATGACTCCGGCAAGGGCGGGCAGGGCAGCGACGTGACGTACGGCTCGCAGTCCTCCAACGAGGGCAAGCTGAGCGTGCCCGAGCGCCTGTACTCCTCCGTCGCCGAGCGCGGCGCCGCCGAGGACCCGTGGTCCTCCGCCTCCGCGTTCGACGCGAGCGGCGAGGCGAAGATTGAAGTCGCCGTGCCGGAGCTGAAGGCGGGTGAGGACCGGCTGCCGTACCGCTACTCGCTCACCGTGCGCGCGCGGGATGACCAGGAGACGTTCGCCAACTCCACCTCCGCCTTCTTCCTGTCGAAGGTGGAGGTGCTGGGCCTGGCGCGCTACTCCGACGCGGTGGTGGCGAAGAGCGGCGAGGCGACGCTGGCCGTGCGCGCGACGACGCTGTCGGGCAAGGCCTACGGCGTCACGCAGGGCGAGGTGGAGTTCGTGCTGCGCCGCGCGGATGGCTCCGAGAAGAGCCTGGGCAAGCGCTCGTTCACCACGGCGGCGGACGGGACGCACCGCGAGAAGGTGCCGACGTCCGACGTGGGCGCGGTGCTCGCGCGAGTCACCGTGAAGGACAAGCGCGGTGAGACGTGGCAGGGCGAGGAGTCGCTGCTGGTGATTGGCGCCGAGGACGAGCCGGTGGCGCAGGTGCCGAACCTCACGCTGGCCTCGCTGTCGGGCACGCTGGAGCCGGGCGACACGGCGCGGCTGGTGGCGCTGATGCCGGACGGCTGGGGCGCGGGTGGGCGCGACACGGGCCCGGTGTGGGTGACGCTGTCGGGCGGGCGCCTGCATGACACGCAGATGGTGGAACTCAAGGGCCGCACGCTGGTGCACAGCTTCAACGTGGAGAAGCGCTTCGGCGGCGCGGTGTATGCGTCCGTCGCGTACCCCACGGCCACGGGCCGGTGGGAGGAGCGCACGGTGTCCTTCCGCGTGATTCCGCGCGAGCGCACCCTCACGGTGGAGCTGCAGCCCCAGCGCGCGGAGGCCACGCCGCTCACCGAGCAGAGCATCGACGTGCGCGTCACGGACCACGAGGGCAAGGGCGTGGTGGCGCAGCTCTCCGTGGGCGTGGTGGACAAGGCGGTCTACGCCATCCAGACGGAGTTCCGTCCCAAGGTGCTGGACTTCTTCTACCCGCCCGCGCGCAACAACGTGTCCAACTTCTACTCGGCGGAGTTCCAGGGCTACGGCTATGGCGAGGCGCTCGCGCGGAAGATGGCGGGCCTGCCGGACCATGCCTTCGCCTCCATCAAGCCGCCGAGCCGTCAGACGAAGGACCTGGAGAAGGACACGGCGCACTGGGACCCGACGGTGGTGACGGACCGCGATGGCCGCGCCACGGTGCGCTTCACGCTGCCGTCCAACCAGACGCTGTGGGTGGTGACGGCGGTGGCGGCGGACACGTCCGGCCGCTTCGGCGAGGGCACGTCCGAGTTCGCCACGCGCGGCGGGCTGAACCTGTACGCGGCGCTGCCGCAGTTCATGCGCGAGGGCGACGAGGCGCTGGCCTCCGTCCGCCTGTCCGCGGGGGAGAAGTCGCCCGCGAGCCAGGTGCTGGACGTGAAGCTCGCGTCCCTGGGCGCGCTGAAGGCGGACCAGTCGCGGCACAAGGTGGAGCTGGCGAAGGGCGGCGAGCAGGTGGTGCCGCTGACGCTGAAGGCCACGGCGACGGGCTCCGCGCAGCTGGCGGTGGACGTGTCGGGCGGCAAGGACCCGCTGAAGGACCGCAAGCTGTTCCAGGTGGAGCCCGCGGCGGTGGAGGACTTCGTCAAGGTGAGCGCGTGGGGCGGCGGTGCGCTGGAGGTGCCCGCGGCGAAGGAGGCGACGCTGACGAGCGTGGAGCTGGTGCTCCAGCCGTCCATCGTCGACGCGTCCCTGTCCAACATGCGCGAGCTGCTCACGTACCCGTACGGCTGCCTGGAGCAGCTCGTGTCGACGACGGTGCCCAACGTGGCCGTCTACCAGGTGCTCCAGAAGGGCGACGCGCTGGCGAAGCTGGACCCGGACACGCAGGCGCTGTTGGAGGAGGCGCGCAGCCGCTCGGTGCAGGGCACGGCGCGCATCCTCAACCTGTCGGTGAAGGGCGGTGGCTTCACGTGGTTCGGCGGCTACAGCACGCCCAGCCTGCCGCTGACGCTCATCGCGTTGGATGGTCTGGCGTACGCGTCCGAGGCGGGGCTGGTGGACCGCGCGGACCCGCGCCTCGTGGAGAGCGCGCGGTGGCTGGAGGCGCAGGACGGCCTGCCGCCCGAGTACGAGGCGACGCGGGCGTACGTGCTGGCGCGTCTGGAAGGGCCGAAGCAGGCGGCGCGGGTGCGTGCGCTGGTGGAGGCGTCCGAGTCGGGTGACCTGTACCCGCTGGCGCTGGCGGTGCTCGCGGCGGAGAAGGCGGGCATCATCAAGGAGCCCGCGCTGCAGGCGCGCATCAACGCGCTGGTGAAGAAGAGCTCCGAGGGCTTCACCACGCTGGCCGCGTACCGTCCGGGCCAGGAGATGGCGCTGTCCGAGGCGTTCTTCCACTTCCCGCTGCGGCGCGTGGGCATGACGGCCATCGCCGCGCACGCGGCCTCGTTCGGCTCGCTGGACATCACCCGCGCGCGCAAGCGCATCCTGGAGCTCCTGTCGGAGCCGGGCCTGTCCACGTTCGACCGGAGCACGGCGCTGCTGCACTCGCTGTGGCTGCTCGAGCGCGACGTGAAGGCGTTCAAGGGCATGACGCCGCCCGAGGTGAAGGGGGTGAAGGGCGACGTGAAGTTCGCGCCTCGCGGCATGGGCCTCGTCGCGATGCTGGCGCCGGGGACGCGCACGGTGGACGTGGGCGGCTTCGACGGCGTGGCGACGCTCCAGGCCACCGCGCGGGTTCCGGTCGCGGCGGCGGGTGTCCAGGCCGAGGGCATGTCCTTGCAGCGCGCCTACTACGTGCTGCGCGAGGGCGGGAAGGTGAAGCTGGGCGCGGGGGACACGGTGTCCCAGGGCGAGGAGGTCTACGTGGAGCTGACGATGGACGCGCGCGGGGGCAACTCGGTGCGGTCGGCGTACTACGTGGTGGAGGACTCGGTGCCCGCGGGCTTCGTGGCGCTCCAGGAGGACAAGGCGTTCCGAGGTCCTCCGCACTCGCTGCCGCTGGCGCCCGAGGCGCTGAAGCGTCGGGTGCTGGACCCGGAGCGGGCCACGTTCTTCTTCGAGGAGCCCGCGCCCTGGAGCGACAGTCCGCGCACGGTGGGCTACGTGCTGCGCGCGCAGTTCCCAGGCACGTTCTCCGCGCCTCCCGCGCGCATCGAGGACATGTACGCGGCGAGCATCCACGGCCGCACGGCGGGGGACTCGCTGAAGGTCGTCCCGTCGAAGAAGGGCACGGGAGACCTGTAGCGCATGGGGTGGGCCTTCATGGTGGCCGTGCTGCTGGCGGCCACCCCCACCTTCGTCACGCGAGGGGACGTGACGCCCGAGCCGGACCTTCGCCGCGAGGCGGAAGCCGGCTGGGCGGCACTGGAGGCGGTGTATGTGGCGGAGGCGGGGGGCGCGCCGGCGAAGGCGCCGGCCTCCATCGTCCTCCAGAAGGGCCAGGCCCTGACGCCCGAGCGCAACGCGCAGGGCCGTCCGGGCCTGGTCGAGCTGAGGCAGAACACGCCCGGCGTGCTGGATGAGCGGCTGCGGGTGGCGCTGCGGCACGAACTGGCGCACCAGCTCTTGTGGTGGGCCTGTCCCCAGTCGAGCGAGGACCGGCTGTTCCACGAAGCCTTCGCGGTGGCGCTGAGCGGCGAATTGCCCGCGTGGCGCGAGGGGGCCTATCAATCCCTCTCACGCGCGGCGGCGGAGCTGGCGGCCTCGCCCGCGGTGGACTCGACGCGGGCCCGGCGCGCGCTGGCGCGGCTGCTCAGTGAGTCGGTGGGGTTTCCCAAGGCGCTGTCTCGCCGGCTGCGCCAGTGTCACGACGGCGCGCGGTGGGTGGTGCCGCTGTCCATCGACGAGCTGGCGGACGTGCAGGTGCGCGCGGCGGGGCCGGCCACGGTGGTGTTGAGCCGGCACTCGGGCGAGGTGCTGCTGTCGGAGGGCGAGGTGCGACGTGCGCTGCCGTATGGCTCGGCACTGAAGCCCTTCGTGTACGCGGCGGGCGTGGGGCACCCGGTGCTCCCTCCGCGCGCGGAGGTGCAGGAGTGGGCGTGCGGTCCGGACCTGCCGAAGCGCGTGGATGCGCGCACGGCGATGCTGCGCTCGTGCAACGGGTACTTCCTGGACTGGGAGGCGAGTGGCTCGGCGCCTCGGGGCTTTGGGGCGTGGGAGCCCGTGTTGTTGGCGCTGGGGTTGACGGGCAAGCCCGCGGACATGGCGGACGTGGTGGGGTTGCGCTCCACGCTGGCGCTGTCGCCGTGGGGGATGGCGCAGGCGTATCGGCTCCTGGCGGAGGCTCGGCCGGATGTGCTCGCGCTGCTGGCGGACAACGCGGCGCGAGGCACGCTGGCGGAGCTGCCCGCGTCGAAGGCGCTCTCGGGCGTGTCGACGAAGACGGGCACGGTGCGGGATGCGGCGAGCCGGCCTCAGTACGGCTGGATTGCGGCGGTCGACGGGGACCTGGTCGTGGTGGCGGTGCGCCCCGGGAAGATGCCGCGCCAGTTCGCGGAGGAGATTCCGGAGGTCCTGGCGCGAGCGCGCAAGCAGGCGGGACTGGAGGCCGCGCGGGTGCAGGTGCTGGGGCTCGTGTCCTCGCGCGAGGTGGAGGCGCGGTGCTCGGGCGTGGGCTTCGCGGTGGAGGAGGGGATGCCGAAGGCGGCGCCCGGGGAGTGGGCCCGGCTGGAGGGGCTCACGGCGCGCGGCGCGGCGGTGTGTCTGGGCGCACCCTGGAGGCTTCGCTTCCCAAAGGGACCCGAGGAGGGGCGGGACTACGCGGGCGTCTTCTCGTGGTCACCCGCGCCGGCGTACCGGCCACCCCCTGGAGTGCCCACGTCGAGCAGCGCGATGAAGGCGCGGCGGGGCTCGGACTTCGTGTTCCGCACCACGCGCTTGCAGTACACGGCGGGCGTGGTGGCGGCGGAGGACGTGTCGCTGAAGGGCGAGGCGCGTCTGGCGTTGGCGCGAGTGGTGGCGCACAACGAGCGGCACAGCCGTCACCCGGGCCGCGCCGTCTGCGACACGACGCACTGTCAGGCCTTCCGAGGCACGGTGCGGGTGCAGCGCGACGACGCGAAGGCGCTGGCGCTGCCCGCGCTGAAGTGGCGGGAGTGGCTGTTGTTCTCGCAGGGGGGACAGGAGCCCTGGAAGGAGGAGCGGACCCGAGGCGAGGTCGAGCGGATTCTCGGCAAGGGGCTGGTGTCGCTGCGCTTCGAGGCGGGGCGGGTGCAATACCTGCTCACCGAGCGCGATGGCTCGGCGACGTACGAGGAGGGGCGCTCGCTGCCGTGCGAGCTGTTGCGCTCGGGTCTGAAGCTGGCGTCGTGTCCCCGGACGGCCTCGTTCAACGGCGGGGTGCTCGTCTTCGAGGGACGCGGGCGCGGCCATGGAGAGGGATTGGACGTCGAGGCGGCGAAGGCCAGCGGGCTTCGCAGTGATGCGATTCTCGAGGCCGCGTATGGCCGCTCGCGGCCGGAGCCTCGCGATGGGGATGTAGAGTAGGGCGCACGGAGGTTCGACGGATGGCGGATGTGGGGACGTTGGATTCGATGGGGCGCGAGGTGTCCTACGAGGAGCTCGCGGAGCGCCTGAAGGGCCACGAGCTGTTGCGCTGGTTGATGGACAACCGCACGTTGGTCGACGAGGAGCCCCAGCCCCGGCTCATCGAGGGGAGCGTCGAGGTGACGCATGACCTGGTGACGGGCGACGGGCCCTGGCTGCTGGTCATCCTGGGGGACCTGGTGACGACGGGGGACCTCCGCTTCAGGACGGATGACTACGCCACCAGCTCGCTGCTCGTGACGGGGAGTCTGCGGGCGCGCAATGTCCGGTATGGCGGCAGCGCCCGGGTGGCGGTGGACAAGGACCTGGTGGCATCCGGTGTCATCGTCGGCACGGGAGGGGATTCAGAGGCGAACCTGGGCGTGAGCGGGACGCTGACGGCGCGGGCGGTGCTGCTCGATGCACATACGTCCATCTGGGCGACCGCGGGCGGGCCTCGCTCGGTCCCCGAGGGTTTCCGCACGCTCGTCGTGGGAGGCAGGGGCTGGCGGGAGTTCCCGCTGGACTTCGACATCGATGAGCTGTCGCTCCACGCGCAGACCTTCGTCCCCGAGGTCCTCACCCGAGGTCTGCTGGACACCGACAAGGCGCTGGCGCACGCACGGACGGGAGGCAGCCCCTTCCTCCCCGACGTCGAGCGGCGGCTGAAGGAGAAGCGCGGCCTCTGACGTCAGGCCGCGGACTGGACGATGGAGGGCCTGGGGAACGTGAGCGTCGCGCGCGTGCCCTGCTGGGCGGCGTGGTGGAAGGAGAGGGTTCCACCGTGTGCCTCGACGATGCGGCGCACCAGCGTGAGCCCGAGCCCCAGTCCACCCGTCTCGCGCGTGCGGCTGCGGTCGGTGCGGAAGAAGGGCGTGGAGAGCTGGGGCAGGTCCGTGGCGCTGATGCCGATGCCCCGGTCCTCGACCTCCAGCCTCACGGAGTCCGCGTCCACCAGGGCCCGGAGCGTCACGGGGCTGCCGGGCTCCGAGTACTTGCGCGCGTTGTCGAGCAGGTTGTGGAGCGCGCGTCGCACGAGCACCGCGTCGGCGTCGAGCGAGGGCAGGTCCTCCGGCAGCTCCAACTGGAGCGGGCACTCGGGCGCGCCGCGCTGGAAGCGCTCGGCGGTGTCCTTCAGGAAGTCCTGGAGCGGGAGGTCGGCTCGCTGCACGCGAGGGCCTGGCTGGCCCGCCTGGTTCACCTCCAGGTCCAGCCGCGCCATCTGCATCACGCCATCCACGAGTTGCTGGAGCTCACCGATGTCCCGTCGCAGCTCCGGCAGCCGCTTCGCCAGCTCATCGGGGATTCCATCCTCGACCAGGTCCAGCGTCACACCCAGCCGGGCCAGGGGTGTGCGCAGCTCGTGAGAGACATTGGCGAGCAGCTCCTTCTGGCCTCGGATGAGGCCCTCCATCCTCGCGGCCATCTCGTCGAAGGAGCGCCCCAGCATCGCGACTTCACTTCGGCCCTGGATGCCCACTCGCGCGGACAAGCGACCCTGGCCAAACTCCTCCACCACCGCCGTCAGCCGCTCCAGGGGGCCGGCAATCAACCGCGCCGCGGGCAGCGCGAGCACCGCCAGCACGAGCAGCACGACGGCCAGGAGTCCTCCCATCAACGAGTAGTAGTTGAGATGAGAAGGTGAGTAGTGGAGGAGGTAGCCCACCAGGGTGTCGCCCTTCCAGGCCGGAACGACGAGGACGGTCTCTCCATCCCTCTTGAACCAGGTCTGGCCCGCCCGGAACCTGCCGAACTCGTCGGCATCCAGCGCCGTGAAGGGAGGCTGTGCCGAGGAGTACTTCACCGTGCCCTGGAGGTCATACTTCGTGGCACGGACTCCGAGCTCCGCTCCGAGCTTGTCCAACAAGGGCTCCAGATCGGGGGAATCCGAAGCGGCCAGGGTCTCCAGGCGTTTGTAGTTCTCGGAGACGATGGCGTCTCCGACCTGGGTCCTGTCCAGGATGGAGCCGGTGATGGCGAGCGACACCATCGAGCCCACCAGCATCACCACTCCGTAGAGGAAGATGCGCCAGAACATCCGGCGAGGGTGGAACCAGCTCGGTGGCTTCATGCTTCGTCCCCTCGGTCCAGCACATAGCCCACGCCGCGCACCGTCTTGAGCAGCCGTGGGTGGCGCGCGTCGTCCCCCAGCTTCTGGCGCAGCCGGGACACATGCACGTCGATGGCGCGGTCCACGGGCCCGTCCACGTCGCCAGGCTTCGCCAGCTCCAGGAGCTGCTCGCGCGAGAGCACCCGCCCGGCGCGCTCCGCGAGCCCCAGCAGCAGCGCGAACTCGTGCTGGGTCAACGGCAGCGTCTGTCCCTTGAGCGTGGCCTTCATGGCCGCGCGGTCCAGCGCGAGCTCGCCCACGCGCAGCACCTCTCGCGACGGGCCCAGGTGTCCCCGGCTGCGGCGCACCAGCGCCTGGATGCGCGCCAGCAGCTCGCGCGAAGAGAAGGGCTTGGCCAGGTAGTCATCCGCGCCCAGCTCCAGGCCCATCACCCGGTCCGCCTCCTCGCCCCGCGCGGTGAGCATCAGGATGGGCACCGCCGAGCGCGCCCGCAGCTCCCGGCACACGGTGAGCCCATCCTTCCGAGGCAGCATGATGTCGATGAGGATGGCGTCGAACGAGCGCCGCGAGGCCTCCAGCAAGCCCAGCTCTCCGTCGCGCGCGACACAGGTCCGCACGCCGAAGCGTTCCAGGTACTCGGCGGTGAGCCGCGCGAGGTGGCTGTCGTCCTCGATGAGGAGCACGTTGATGGGGGGCGAGTTCATCGTGACTCCAGCCTAGCGTGGGGACGCGGAGCCTTGGGTCCGCGAGGTGCTGCCCACGGTAGGCGGCCCCACATGCACCAGCTCCTTCACCCGAACAGGGAAATTCCCGAAGGAATCGGCGCGGTCGGGCTCGCCCTTCCCGTCCTCGACGTAGTTGTACATGCGCACCGCGACCAGCTGGTGCTCGGGAAGGACGACCAGGAATTGTCCCAACCAGCCATTGGCGTTGGCTCCGACGAGGGGGCCCATCTCCGTCCGCCTCCACTTCTGGTTCCGGCCCATGACTTCCTTCTGGAGCTCCGGAAGGGGGACCCCCAGCGCATCGAGGTAGCTGTCCTCGTCCTGGAAGTCGCGGCCGAGCAGCGCCGTCGCCGCCTGGATGATGGGCTGAGGGACGCCCGCCTGCTTCCAGGCGGACAGCAGCACCTCATCCACGAAGCTCCGGCGCCACGCGGGCTCGGGCCACCACAGGAGGCCCGTCGCGCTGGCGGGGCCTTCACCCGGGGCCAGCATCCGCTTGACCCACTCCTGCGGCAGGAGCTGGCGAAGTTGCCACAGGCCCCCGTTCACCAGGAGCTGGCCCACCTTGGCCAGGTCTCGCGGCCGGATCTGCAGGCCCGACATGGCGTGGGGATTGCCCGCCCGGTCCAGGTCCCAGCGATAGTCGGTGATGCCCATGGGGCGGAAGAGCGCGTCGCCGAGGTAGCGGTCCAGGCGCTTGCCGGACGCCTTCTCGACGATGGCCGCCAGCAGGTTGACGGCCTTGTTGTTGTACTGGAGTTGAGTGCCGGGCGCGTGAGCCATCTCCGAGGCCAGCGCGAGCTTCACGAAGTCCGGGCTCGAGTAGATCTCCCCCGTGCCCTGCCCGACGTCGAGGCCCGAGGTGTGGTTGAGCAGGTGGCGCAGGGTGATGTCCTTCTTGCGGCCCTGGTTCCACTCCGGGAAGTACTGGTGCACCGGCACGTCCAGCGAGGGAATCTTCCCGTCCGCCAGCAGCTTCACCACGGCCATGCCCACCACGGACTTGGTGACGGACATCGCCTCGATGCGGGTGGGGGCCTCGCGGAAGCTCCACTCCCCGATGAGCTTGCCGTTCTTCAGGATGACGACCGCGCTGGAGTGCGTGGTCTTGGCCTCCTCGAGCAGCCGCTCCAGGGCCTTCGGGTCGATTCCCTCCGCCTCCGGGGACTCGGCGCGCGGCAGGTCCTGGGCCGGCGCGGCGAGGGACGGACGCGCCGCGAGGAGCACCAGGCCCGTGGCCAGCAAGGAGAGGACGGCTCGAGCGACTCCGCTTCGGTGACGACGGTACGTGGACATCGGACCCCCCAGCGCTTCGGGTAGATGGGATGGTCGTACTCAACGCCCGTCATGTCGCGGCGGTATGTGCGGAATGTAAACGATTGTAACGGCCGCGCGGCCCCCTCAAAAGACAACGCCGGAGCCTCCTGGTGGAGACTCCGGCGACATCCCAGCCGTCAAGCTGTCGGGGGAAGACTAGCGGTAGGTCGCGGTGAGGCTGTCCGCGCGCTCGATCTGACCCGCGGTGAGCGAGTTCATGCAGGAGTCGTCCGTGTAGTCCATGAAGTTGGTGATGGGGTCCGCGCCGCCGCCCGCGCACGTGTCGCGGCCCGCGGGGCAGCCGTAGGCGGGAGAGGCCTCGGCCGGGGTGTCGCTGACGGAGTCTCCCGCGCCGGTGCAGCCGCCCTGGAACGTGTGGTACAGGCCCAGCCAGTGGCCGACCTCGTGCGTGCCCGTGTCACCCTCGTTGTAGGGCGCCGCGGAGCCGCCGGGGACGCTGCTGTAGAGGAGGACCACGCCGTCCTGCAGGGGGGCGCTGTTGTAGCTGGAGGGGAACGTCGCCCAGCCCAGCAGGCCGCCGCTCAGCTCGGCGGAGTAGATGTTGAGGCTCTCGGGGCCACCCTTGCGCAGCGCCTTCTTCATGGCGCGCTCGTTGGCGCTGCCGCTCCGCAGGGCGAACCACTTGGAGTTGGTCGTGCGCGTCGTGCCCTGGAGCACGAAGCGGAACGGGGTGTTGGCGTAGGCCGCGTTCAGCACGTTCATCTGCGCGGTGATCTGCGAATCGGGGATGTCGCCGTTCGCCAGGCCCGTGCCCTTGTTGATGACGTGGAAGTAGGTCGGCACCGTCACGGAGCCCACCGCGCGCATCTCCATCTTGCGGCTCTTCACGTAGGCGTCGATGGCGGCGCGCTCCTCGGCGGAGGGCTCGATGGTCGCACAGCCACGCAGACCCGCGACCTGCTCAGCGGTCGGGTCCGCCGGAGCCGGCGTCTCCCCGGCGCTGTCGTTCTGACACGCGGTGAGGCTGAACAGCGCACCAGCAACCACGGCCAGACGACTCGCTCGCTTCGCGACGATGCCAATCATTGCCAACTCCAGGGAAGGGGGTGAAACAACGAATAGCCGAGCAAAGCAGCGCGAGTCAATGGTGCCATGAGACAATTTGTCTTGATTCCCCGTACGACTGACGCCGCACGGCGGGATAAGTGAGACATTCATGCTCCAGTCATGAGGGGGTGAATGTAAAATGTCTTTCATTGTGGCCGATGGCCGTGTGGCGGGGTCTGGGGTGTCCTCCGCCTCACGGATGGGGGTGCCATGGGGGGCGGGCGTCCGAGCGAGCGGCGATTGCCGGGCTCCGGGGGGTGAACCACTTTGCGTCATTCCCTGTCGACGAGGAGGACTGCACATGGCTCGAAAGATTCGTGGTGGTGGAGTGGCGGCCCTGGCGGCGACGCTGGCGTTCGGGGCCATGACGGGCACCGCGCTCGCGGAGGATGCGGACAAGAAGGTGAAGAAGGAGCAGAAGGAGATTGGCGAGGCGGCGGCGGAGCGCACGCTGTACGTGGGCAAGCTGGCCCTCTTCGACGCGAAGCAGGTGGCCCTGGGCAACCTGGCGCTGGAGAAGTCCCAGAACCCGGAGGTGCGTGCGTTCGCCCAGAAGCTGGTGGATGCGCGCCGCCAGCACATGTCCGACCTGAGGACGTGGGCGGACGCCAAGTCCATCGAGGTCGCGAACATCGACCTGACCAGCCCGAGCTCCGCGACGGGTGGCTCCGGGTCGGCGCCTCCCGCGATGCAGGAGGGCTTCGACAAGAAGATGGAGGGCGTCGACGAGCGCCTGAACAAGGCCATCACCGAGGCCGAGAAGGACCTGGACAAGCTCCGGGAGAAGGAAGGCAAGGACTTCGACAAGGCGTTCCTCTCGCGCGTCGCGGATGACGGCAAGAAGGGGCAGGACCTCGTGAAGGACGGGCAGAAGAAGTACAGCTCGGATGCCGCCTTCATCGCCCTGCTGAGCAAGACGCGCCAGGGCATCCAGAGCGAGGAGACGCAGGCGAAGGACCTCGAGAAGCTCGTGCGCTGACGGCGCATCGACGTCCATGACGGCGCGGCGCGGTGACGTCCGGTCACCGCGCCGTTGCCGCGTTCCCGCGTCGGGTGGAGGACACCGCGGCCCCGCGTCCGGAGGCGGGTTGACGTCGCGCGGGGCAATACCTATCCCGACGCATGGCAAATGCCTGGAGGTGGGTGCTGGCCGGGTGGTGCGTGGCCCTGTGCGCGTGCACGGCGCCGTCGCCCCATGTCGCGCCGGTGGCTCCCGAGGGTGCCACGCCCGTGGGGCCCTTCGCGCCGGAGGCCCGCGCGCTCTTCGAGGGCTGCATCCCGATTCCCGACAGCGCGACGTCCCGGCTGTATCGCTGTGGCGAGGTCACGGTGTGGCTGGTGGAGCGCAAGGACGTGCCCGCGGAGCGGGTGCTGGCGCTGGCCCGCGCGCGGGTGGTGGAGCGCCTGGGGGAGCAGGTGGTGGTGGCGGACGGGGCGCTGCCGCTGGCGGGGCGCTCGTGGCCCGCAGCGCGCTTCGCCATCTGTGAGTCCGGGGCTGACGGGCCGGGGGCGTGTCGCGCGGGAGGCTACCTGGTCTCCGTGGCCGAGCCATTGGGCAGACAGCGGGAGCTGGGCTGTGTCGCGCGAGGCAATGGCGCGCCCGCCCTGGCGCGGTGTCTGGAGTTCTTCGAGTACCTGGCGGCCCATGGCAACCCGGAGGGGGATGTGTTGGAGGTGGAGGGGGTGCTGCTGCCGCCTCGGCTGCCGTGGCGCTCGCTCGCGGTGCCCGAGGGGTGTCAGCCCGCGGCCTCGACGAGCCGGGCGGGCCGCATCCGGTGTGACGACGCGTCCTTCGTGTGGAGTGTGTATCGCCCCGCGCGCGCCGAGGTGACGGAGCGCTGGCGGGACCAGGGGGTGTCCGAGTTGCGCGATGCCTTGCCCGGCGCGGGGCCGGTGGAGGAGGTGGCGTGTCGGCTGGAGCAGCTCCCCGCGCGGTGTCTGCGATTCACGGCGCCGTCGGCCCGAGGGCCCCTGGTGGTCTGGGTGGGCGCGGTGGAGTGGAAGGACCGGGCGCTGTTCGCCTCGTGTGCTTTTCTCGCGAAGTCCGAGCCGGACTTCCCCGCCGTCTGCAATGGTGCCTTCTCACTGCCTTGACCCACCTCGACGGCGTGAAGGGGCCGACCCGTGTATGCCTTGCAGGATGTCTCCAAGCGCTTCGGCACGACGCAGGCGCTGCGCTCGCTGACACTCTCCCTGCCGGAGGGACGCACCACCGTGCTGCTCGGGCCGAGTGGCTGTGGGAAGTCCACGCTGGTTCGGCTGCTCAATGGCTTGCTTCACCCGGACACGGGGCGCGTCCTGTACGCGGGCCAGCCCTTGCCCACGGAGGCGAAGGCGCTGCTCGGGCTCCGCCATCGCGTGGGGTACGCGCTCCAGGGTGGCGGGCTGTTTCCGCACCTCACGGGGGAGGGGAACCTCACGCTCATGGCCCGGCACCTGCGCTGGCCGGAGGCGCGCATCCGCGAGCGGAGGGACCTGCTGGTGGAGCTGACGCGGTTTCCTCCCGAGGCGCTCGCGCGCTATCCGGCGCAGCTCTCGGGTGGGCAGCGGCAGCGGGTGGCGTTGATGCGCGCGCTCATGTTGGACCCGGAGGTGCTGCTGCTCGACGAGCCGCTGGGCGCGTTGGATCCGCTCGTGCGCCATGAGCTGCAGGCGGACCTGCGGAGCATCTTCGCGCGGCTGCGCAAGACGGTGGTCCTGGTGACGCATGACCTCGCGGAGGCGGCGTTCCTCGGAGACGACATCGTCCTCATGCGTGAGGGGCAGGTGGTGCAGCAGGGCCGCCTGGTGGACCTGGAGGAGCGCCCGGCGGACCCGTTCGTCACGCGCTTCATCCAGGCCCAGCGGTGGGCCACCTCCTCCGTCCCCGAGAGGGCCCCGACATGAGCGTGTGTTGGCGAGTCCTCGCGGGACTCCTCCTGCTCACGGGGATGATGGGGGCCTGCGGGCGCGCGAGCTCGACGGACGGAGTTCCTTCGGTGCGCGTGGGGTCCAAGAAGTTCACCGAGTCCGTCATCCTGGGCGAGATGGTGGCGCAGCTCGCGAAGAGCACGGGGGCGTCGGTGCGGCACCGGCGTGAGCTGGGCGGCACCGCGGTGCTGTGGGAGGCGCTGCGCCGCGATGAGCTGGATGTGTATCCCGAGTACACGGGCACCCTGCGTCTGGAATTGCTGTCGCGCCTCCAGTTGAAGGATGACGAAGCGCTGCGCGCGGCGCTCGCCGCGGAGGGGCTGCGCATGAGCGCGCCGCTGGGCTTCAACAACACCTATGCGCTGGGCATGAAGGAGGCCGAAGCCGAGCGACTCGGCATCCGTCGCATCTCCGACCTGCGCGCCCACCCCGAGCTCCGCCTGGGCTTCAGCAACGAGTTCATGGAGCGCGCCGACGGCTGGCCCGCGCTGCGCGACACCTATCGCCTCCCGCACAAGGACGTGCGGGGCCTGGACCATGACCTCGCCTATCGCGGCCTGGAGGCGGGCTCGGTGCAGGTGACGGACCTGTACTCGACGGACGCCGAGATTGCCGCCCATGGCCTGCGCGTGCTGGAGGACGACGCGCACCACTTCCCCGTGTACGACGCCGTGCTGCTCTATCGCGCGGACCTGGAGACGCGGGCCCCGGAGGCGCTGGAGGCCATGCTGCGGCTGTCGGGCGCGCTGTCGGAAGACGCGATGGTGAAGCTCAACGCCCGTGTCCGCGTGGACCGGGTGCCGGAGGCGCAGGTGGCCTCGGACTTCCTCGGCGGCCAACTGGGGGTCGCGACGAAGGTCCAGGGGGAAGGCCTGGCGTCCCGCGTGTGGCGGCGGACGCGAGAGCACTTGTCCCTCGTGGGTCTGTCATTGCTGGTGGCCGTGGCGTTCGCGGTGCCGTTGGGGGTCATCGCCGCGCGCCGTCCCCGCTTGGGACAGGCCGTGCTGGGATTGGCGGGCATCCTCCAGACGATTCCCTCGCTGGCGCTGCTGGTGGTGATGATTCCCTTGTTAGGGATTGGCTCGCGTCCGGCCCTGGCCGCGCTGTTCCTCTACAGCCTGCTGCCCATCGTCCGGAACACGGCGGCGGGACTGACAGGCATTCCCCTGGAGGTGCGTGAGTCCGCGGACGCGCTGGGCCTGTCCCCGCGCGCGAGGCTCTGGCGCATCGACCTGCCCATGGCCTCGCCCTCCATCCTCGCGGGCATCCAGACGGCCGCCGTCATCAATGTGGGCACCGCCACCCTGGGCGCGCTCGTGGGCGCGGGCGGCTACGGCCAGCCCATCCTCACCGGCATCCGCCTGGATGACACGGGGCTCATCCTCGAGGGGGCGATTCCCGCCGCCCTGCTGGCCCTGCTCGTCAGCGCCGGGGTGGAGGCCGCGGGGCGCGTGCTCGTGCCGCGAGGACTCCGCCTGCGCGCGGAATCGGAGTCTCGCTGACGGGAGGGACTACACGGGCGAGGGGTGGGTCGCCGCCGTCTCCGCCACGGCTTCGGCGCGAGGTGCGTCGGACGACAGCCCCGCCGCGCACAGGCTCACCACCGCCATCCACACGAAGTCCGCCATCAGCAGGTGCACCAGCTGCAGCCACACGGGCGCCAGCAGCACCACGTTCACCGCGCCCACCGCGAGCTGCGCGACGTACAGGCCCGTGATGACCGTCGCGGCGCGCTTCACGTCGGCGGACGGACGCAGCTTCGCCATCCACCGTCCGATGAAGACCAGGAGCGCGCCCATGCTGATGGCCAGCACCGGGTGCAGCACCCTCCGGCGGACCAGGACGTGCGCCGTGTCGGAGACGTCCTGGCGCAGGCCCTCCATCAGCGTCTCGGAGGGGAACAGCGTGTCGCCCAGCGCCGCGATGGCGCCGCTCACGCCCAGCAGCAACATGCCCGCGATGCTGAAGCCCACCAGCGCGCCCACCCAGCCCTGGCCTCGGAACGTCAGGGGGGCGTGGCCTCGGGAGAACCACACCACCAGCGTCTGCGCGCCCACGAGCAGGAACGTGTTGACCAGGTGCACGCCCATCCACACCGCGCGCCCCAGGGAGGCGTTGTCCGCCACGTACTTGAGGAGGACGATGCCCGCCCCCACCAGCGCCTCCGTCAGCATGAAGAACAGCGCCCAGCTCGCCGCCTTGCGCACCGGGTGGCCCTTGGCGTGTGCCCGGAGCGCCCACACGCACAACCCCAGCGCGAGCATCATCACCAGCCCGCTCGTCACCCGGTGGGTGTACTCAATCATCGTCTGGATGGAGGGCTCGCGAGGCACCACCTCCCCATTGCAGACCGGCCAGTGGTCGCCGCAGCCCGCACCGGAGCCCGTGGCCCGGACGAACGCACCCCACAGAATCACCCCCAGCGTGAAGACCAGCACTCCGACGCTGAAGACCTGGAACCGACGTGACGAGGCGGCGTGATTCATCGCGCTCCCCTTAACCCACTTCGCCCCCACCCGCTGCCCGGCCCGGCCCCTCCCGCTTCACCCGGCCCATCAGCCCGGCTGCTCGGCCCCTGCCCCGCAGGGCTCACGCCGTATCCGGAAGGGCCTCGCCGGATGCTCCAGTCGCGCCGTTGGATATATGTGTGTGACGCCCCCACCCAATCGGATGATTTCCATTGAACACTTCGGGCCGCCTACGGGCTGGCACGTATGGTGCTTAACGATTGGTCAGTGCGCGACGGACCTCTCCGGAGGCTGGCGACACACCGCTTGAACAGGAGACCGCTTCCGAGTGGTCCCGGTACCCAGGGGTCGAAGCTTCCCCCCTCTTCGACCCGTGGGTGCGTTCTTTCAGAGGCAGTCGGCGTCGATGCCTCGATGGGTTCCCACAGGGGTGTGGGGAAACAGGGCGGGGCGCATCGCGGGTTGGGGAGGATTCCTCGCCCTCAGCCCGCGATGCGCATCTGCTCCGCGCCGAGCACCGCTGGCAGGGGTCCGTAGGCCATGGACCGCTCGATGACGTTGCGCAGCTCGCGCACGTTGCCCGGCCAGGCGTGGGACATCAGCGCCGCCAGGGCATCCGGCCCCAGCTGAGGAGGCTGCTGCCCCTCGGGCGTGAGCTGACGGACGAAGTGCCGGGCCAGGGCCAGGACGTCCTCGCGCCGCTCGCGCAGGGGCGGCACTCGCACGGGCACCACGTGGAGCCGGTAGTACAGGTCCTCGCGGAAGCGGCCCTCGCGCACCAGCTGGCTCAAGTCCCGGTGCGTGGCGGCCACCACGCGCACGTCCACCTCGACCGGGCGCGTCTCGCCCAGGGGGAAGACCTCGCCGTTCTCCAGCACGCGCAGGAGCTTGGGCTGGACGTCGAGGGGCAGCTCGCCAATCTCGTCCAGGAACAGGGTGCCGCCGTGCGCGGCGCGCAGCACGCCCGGGTGGTCGGAGGCCGCGCCGGTGAAGGCGCCCCGGCGGTAGCCGAAGAGCTGGCCCTCGAAGAGCTCGCGGGGGACGGCGGCGCAGTTGAAGGCGACGTAGGGCCGCTGGGCGCGCGTGGACAGCACGTGCAGCGCCCGCGCGACGACTTCCTTTCCCGCGCCGGACTCGCCCGTGACGATGACGGTGGAGCGGCTGGCGGACAGGCGCGCCAGCTCCGCGCGCAGCCGCTTCATGGAGGGCGAGGCGGCGATGAAGCCCGGCAGCTCCGCGTCCAGGTCCGCCTCCTCCGGGGCGGACACGGGGGCCTGGAGGGGCGGCGACTCCACCACCTCCTCCTCCGCCGCGAAGCCGCGCAGCGCCGCGACTTCCAGCGCGAAGCCGCTCAGGCGGGACAGCGCGGTGAGCAGCGCGCGGCCGTCGGCGGGCAGTGGGCCGGCGACGCCCACCCGGAGCCTGCGGCCACAGCCGTCACCGAACTCCACCTCGTCCGTGGCCGGCAGCGAGCTCGTCCCCGCCAGCAGCGTGATGCGCCCTTGCGAGTCCACTTCCTCCAGCCGCGGCGCGCTGCCGGGGAACAGGCCCTCCAGCACGCCCAGCAGCTCGCGCTGGATGCGGGGGGCGCCGATGCCGCGCACGGAGAGCCGCTCGAAGGGCACCACCAGGGCCTCCGCGCCCAGACAGGTCGAGGCGAACGCGCCCTGGGCCGTGCTCCCCACCCGGCGCGAAGGTGCCGCCGGAAGGGTGAAGTCGGGAGGCAGGGGCATCCCCAGGCGGCGCAGCTCCGCCTCGCTGGCGGACACCAGCTCCGCGGCGGTGGGGTCGCCCTCGTGTCGGGCCAGCCGGGCCAGGAGGATGCGCGTGGAGGCGGCCATGCACACGTCGCCCGAGAGGCGGAACGTGCCGAGCGACGCCTCCAGCAGCTCGCGAGCCTCGCGCGTGCGCCCCTCCAGCATGAGCAGCACCCCCTCGAAGCGGTGCAGCAGCGCGGAGTGCCACGCCGACGGCATCCGCTCCAGGAAGGTCCTCGTGCGGCGCAGCACCGCCCGGCCTTCTTCACGCTGCCCCGCGTAGGCGCGCGCGGCCGTCTCGTACAGCAGGCACTCGCGCCGCAGGTAGGGCCAGCCTCCCAGCTCCATGCCGCGCAGGCCCGCGCTGGCGAAGCCCTCCGCGGCGCGCTGGGTGAGGCCGTCGGACAGGTCCGCCGCCGCCTCCACGAAGAGGGCGTAGGCGCTGGTGAGGGCGCGCTGGACGGGGCCGTCGTGCGTGGCCAGCTTCGCCGCCAGCCGCCGCAGCTCCCCGGGCCTGTTCGTCGTCAGCCAGAGCTTCGCGCGGGTGATGGCCAGGTTCAGCGGCGTCCAGCTCAGCTCGGCCACCACCGCGTCGGCCTCGTCCAGCACGGCCTCCGCTTCGGTGAAGCGGGCCAGGCGCAGCAGGGCCTCGGCCTCCGCGCGCGCGGCGAAGATGAACGAGAAGCCCCGCGCCATGCGTCCGCCGTACGCGGCCTCTCGCGCGCGGCGCACCAGCAGCAGCGCCTCCTCCGGCTCGCACGCCTCCTCCAGCCGGCGCTGCGCGAGGAAGGCCAGGTTGCGCGCCTCCAGGAACGCATAGCCCAGCCGCGCCGAGCCCTGGGCCACATCCCGGAAGCGCCGCGTGGCCTGGGTGGCCTCGCCTCGGAGGGCCTCCTCGTGGGCGCAGAGGTCCTCGGCCAGGAGCCGCAGCGCGGGGATGTTCACCTCCGTGAGCGCCTCCGCCACCCGGCCCGAGTAGCGCGCCAGCCGCTCCGCGTCGCCCAGGTAGAAGGCGCCCCACATCTGCGCCATGCGCACCAGGCAGGTCGCGTCCGGGTCCGGCCGCCCCAGCATCAGGACCTCCGCCCTCGCGACATGGGCGTCGGATCTGCCGGCATCCAACAGCTTGCCGTCCGGTGAGGCGTAGAGGTTGGCGGCCAGCGCGTGGACCTGGAGCTCCACCCACTCGGGCAGCAGCCCCATCTCCGCCTCGCCCAGGTGGGGCAGCAGCGTGGCGAGCGCGCCTCGGCTGTCCTCGCGTCCCCAGCGCTGGAGGTGGGACAGCCCCACCGCCGCCAGGGCCCGGGCGCCGGGGCTTCGCAGCACCCCCGAGGCCAGCAGGGACAGGAGCGCTTCCTCCGCCGCGCGCCACTCCGCGCGCTTCAGCAGGTCCAGGCAGGGCTGGAGCCGGGCGGTCTCCTCCGCGCTCATCTCCTGGCGGGAGAGGGATGGCAGGCGGGACACCCCCGTCAGGCCGCCGCCCTCCAGGAGCTGGCGCAGGGACTGGGCCACCCGTCCACGGGGCCTTCGGGCCTGGGGCGCGGACTCCGGCAGCTCCCAGCGGTACACCGTCAGGGGGGTGACGCCCAGCATCCGGGCGAAGGCGGCACGGCTATGCCCTCCACGCAGGGCGCGGATGGCATCGGGACCCAGGTCCGTGCGCGTTCCCTTTTCCTCCAGGTTCTCCACGACACCGCACCCCTTGTGCCCCCCGCCGAGACAGCCTCATGGGCCTTTTCCAGGGAGAATGCAATCGATTGGATATTTCCACGGCTGACGGACAGGCGCCCCGGGGTGCTTCGGGGTACTTCCAGACCTGGGCGGGCCTATCGCGATGCCTTCCCTGGAGGGCCCGAGCCGTTATCGTACAGCGTGCCCGAACGCGTTCCCGATTCAGCAGCCTCCTCCCCCGAGCTTCAAGATGAACGACTGCGCCGCCTGGAGACGGCCCTCACGGAGGGCCGCGCCCGGGAGGATGCGGCCGTGGAGGCGTGGGTCCGGAAGACGGGGCGGCTGCCTCCTCGCAAGGTGAGGCGCCAGTGGGAGAAGCAGTGGCGCAAGGAGGCGCAGCGCTCGGTGCGCGCGGCGCAGAAGGCCCAGCGCGAGGCGTCCTCCTGGGACCCGGCGAGGGCGGCCGTCTTCGGCGTCATGGGGTTGGTCTTCACGGCGATGGCGATGAGCGACCGGAGAATCTGGTGGATGCTCTTCATCGCGCTGGGGTTCTTCCTGACGGCGGCGAAGCACGCGAAGCGCCCCGCGCTGGAGGAGAAGCAGGGCCTGCCGGAGAGCGAGGGCGCGAAGGACGTCCAGGTGGCTCCGCCCCAAGCGCAATCACAGCCGGAGCCTCCGGCCCCGGACGTGGCGGACCCCAGGTCGGCGAAGGTGGATGCGCTGTGCACGCGGCTGCTGGCGGAGCTGAAGGACGGGCCGTCGGTGCTGCGCGAGGTGGTGCACGCGCCGGAGCGCACGGTGGAGGCGCTGCGCCAGGGCTGTCACGCGCTGGTGCGGCGGGAGCGGGAGCTGCGGGCGCTGGTGACGCCGGAGGAGGCGCGGCGGCTGGAGTCGGAGCGGGAGACGCTCTCGGCGCGGGTGGAGGCGGAGAAGGACGCGGTGGTGCGTGAGCGCTTGAGGGGCGCGCTGACGGCGTTGGACTCGCAGCGGACGCAGCGCGCGGAGCTGGCCACGGCGGCGGACCGCCTGGAGGCCGAGTACACGCGGCTCTACTACACGCTGGAGGGCCTGTACGCGCAGGTGCTGCGCGTGCGCTCGGCGGACGCGGCCGGCGAGGATATCGCCGGACTGGGCCTGCGCCAGAGCGTGGAGCAGCTGGGCGCGGAGGTGGAGGCGGTGACGGAGGCGCTGGAGGAGGCCCACCGTCCGCACGATGGCCGGGTGCGCACGCGCTGAGCGTCACTCGCTGACGGCGCCCGCCCTCGCGACGGGCGCCGCGCCGGACGTGCTGGCGACGCGCACCGTCTTGGCGTTGAGGAACTCGTGCAGGCCCAGGTCCGCGAGCTCCCGCCCGTGGCCGGAGTGCTTCACCCCGCCGAAGGGCAGCCGCGCGTCGGAGACCACCATCTCGTTGACGAACACCATGCCGGCCTCGAGGCCGTCGATGAACTGACGCTGCTCCTCCGCGTCGCGAGTCCACACGCTCGCGCCCAGGCCGAACGGGGTCGCGTTGGCGAGCTCCAGGGCGTGCGCCGCGTCCCGTGCGCGCAGCAGCGTGGCCACCGGGCCGAACAGCTCTTCCTGGAAGGCGGGGGCGTCCGGCGGCGGGTCCGCGAGCACCGTCGGGGGATAGAAGTTCCCGGGGCCCTGCAATGGCTTGCCGCCGAGGAGCAGCCGCGCCCCGGCCTTCACGCTGGCCTCCACCTGCGCGTGCAGGCCCTGGAGGATGCCGCCCGTGGCCAGGGGGCCCATGTCTGTCTTCGGGTCCATGGGGTCGCCGACGGTGATGCGCTTCAGGCGCTCGATGAAGCGGCGCTCGAACGCGTCGGCGATGGGCGCGGCGAGGATGAAGCGCTTGGCGGCGATGCAGGACTGGCCATTGTTGACGAGTCGCGCGGACACGGCGGTCTCCACCGCCTGGTCAAGGTCCGCGCTGGGCAGGACGATGAACGGGTCGCTGCCGCCCAATTCCAGCACCACCTTCTTGAGCGCCTTGCCCGCGGCCGCGCCCACGGCCCGCCCCGCGCCCTCGCTCCCGGTGAGCGTCACGGCGCGCACGCGCGGGTCCTCGATGACGCGATTCACCTCCGACGTCTCGATGAGCAGTGTCTGGAAGGCGCCCGTGGGGAAACCCGATTGCAGGAACAACTCCTCCAGCGCGAGCGCGCACTGGGGCACGTTGTGCGCGTGCTTGAGCAGGCCCACGTTGCCCGCCATCAGCGCGGGCGCGGCGAAGCGCACCACCTGCCAGAAGGGGAAGTTCCACGGCATGACGGCGAGCACCGGGCCCAGGGGCTGGTAGCGCACGAAGGCCGTGTCGCCGCCCACCTCGACGGGGCGGTCCTTGAGCAGGCCCTCCGCCTTGGCGACGTAGTAGCGGCACGCGGTGGCGCACTTGCGGGCCTCCGCCTTCGCGGCCTCGAGAGGCTTGCCCATCTCCTCCGTCATGAGCCGGCCGTAGCGCTCCGCCTCCGCGTCGAGCAGCTCCGCGGCGCGGCGCATCCACCGGGCGCGCTCGGCGAAGGAGGTGCGGCGGTACTCGCGGAACGTGTCCGCCGCGCGCTGGAGCTTCGACTCCAGCTCCGCGGGCGTGAGGGCATCGAACGTGCGCAGCGTCTTTCCCGTCGCCGGGTTGATGGTCGCGATGGCCATGGGGCTCCTCCCACGGCGGGTGATAGCAGCCGGCCCCCCGACGACAATGGCCGTCGCCGTGGAGCGTCCAGGGGCACACTCGCGCGGCCCGCGCGTTCCTGAAATGCGACAGAATGCCCGGCTCCCGCCATGCCCCAGCTCCTCGTCCTCCCTGACGGCCGCCGCCTCCCCTTGGACAAGCCGGTGGTCTCCATCGGCTCCGACGCGACGTGCGACGCCGTGGTGCAGGCGCCCGGCGTGAAGCCCAGCCACGCGCTGCTGTTCCGCGACGCACGCGGCTGGAGCGTGTCCCCCGCGGGACGCGGCTGTGACGTCCGGGTGCGAGGCAAGCGCGTGGACCTGGCGCCCCTGGAGCCCGGAGACCGCGTGCGCGTGGGCACGGTGGAGCTGGAGCTCATCGAAGCCGTCGAGCCCACCACCGCCGTTGCGCGTGAGGAGCCCGCCCCGCGGTGCGGTGAAGGGCGCGTGGTGTCGCTGCTGTCGGAGCTGGCCTCGCGGATGTTGGTGCAGCGCCCCCCGCAGGAGGTGCTGGAGGTGGCGATGCGGGGGCTCGCCGACGTGGTGCGCGCGGACGTGGGCTTCCTCGTCACCGCGGAGTCACTCGAGGGGCCGCGCCGGGTGCTGTGCGCCACGGGGACGCGCCCGGACGTGGCGGTGGTGGACAGCCTGGTGGACCGGGTGATGACGTCGGGTGCCCCCGTGCGGGTGGCGGACGTGGCGGCCGACGCGGCGCTGGCGGGAGCGCCGAGCCTCACGGCGCTGCGGCTGTGCTCCGCGCTGGTGGTGCCGCTGCGTGTGGAGTCGGTGCCCCTGTCGGTGGTGTACCTGGGGCGGAGGCTGGGCGCGCCCGCGTTCTCCTCGACGGAGCTGGAGGAGGCGATGGCGCTCTCCGGGCTCGCGGCGCTGCTGCTCTCCACCCGGCGCGAGCTGACGGAGCTGCGCGCGCAGGTGGATGGGCTCACCCGCCGCATCGAGGCGGCGACCTTCGAGGGGCTCATCGGCGAGTCCCCCTCGATGCGCGCGATGTATCGGCAGGTGGAGCGACTGGGGCCCACGCCGCTGAACGTGCTCATCCAAGGGGAGACGGGCACGGGCAAGGAGCTGGTGGCCAGGGCGCTGCATCGGCGCAGCGGCCGTCGCGGGCGACTGGTGGCCATCAACTGCGCGGCGCTGCCGGAGAGCCTCATCGAGCGGGAGCTGTTCGGCCACGCGCGCGGCGCCTTCACGGGCGCGGGCCCGGAGCGCGCGGGGCTGGTGGAAGCGGCCGACGGGGGCACGCTCTTCCTGGATGAGATTGGAGACATGCCCCTGTCGCTCCAGACGCGCCTGCTCCGCGTGGTGCAGGAGCGCGAGGTGACCCGACTGGGGGAGCACCAGCCGCGCAAGGTGGACGTGCGCGTGGTGTCCGCGACGCATGTCTCGCTGGAGGAGGCCGTGCGGCGAGGGACGTTCCGGGCGGACCTGCGCTTCCGCCTGGACGAGGTGCGCGTGGAGGTCCCGCCCCTGCGCGAGCGCGGCGACGACGTGTTGCTCATCGCGCACCACGTCCTGTCGCAGGAGGCGCGCAAGGCGAAGGGCTTCACCCAGAAGGCGGCGGAGGCGCTGCGGGGCCACCCCTTCCCCGGCAACGTGCGCGAGCTGTCGTCACGCGTGCGCCGCGCGGCGGTGCTGGCGTCGGACGAGCTCTTGCGGCCGGAGGACCTGGAGCTCGGCGGGGATGGCGCGCCCATGGTGCCGCTCGAGGAGGCGCGCGAGGCCTTCGTGCAGCGTTATGTCCGGGAGGCGATTGCTCGCAGCGGGGGCAGCAAGAAGGACGCGGCGGCGGCGCTGGGCATCGGCCTGCGCTCCCTGTTCCGCTACCTCGGCGAGGGGGACTGACACGCCGCCTCCTCGGGAGGCCCCCTGGACGTGCCAGTCCTGGCACGTTTGGGGCGCGCCGAGCCCCCAGATGGGCCTGGGCGGTCTCGCAACCCCGTGGAATCGTGGCACTCGCGTGCCGGAGGAGGGCTCGGCACGGCCGTTGCGATGGGGGGACGCATCGCGCGCCGGAGGCAAGAGCTGGCGCGCCACTCAACCTCACGGAGACGGACATGAAGCATGTGGTGATGGGACTGTTCCTGGCGCTGGCGGTGGTGGGCTGTGGCGGCACGAAGGACGACGACGGCGGCAATGACGACCCCGGCAAGCAGACCGAGGGCCTGTGCAGCGCGAGCAAGGCCTGCCCCTCCGGCCAGTTCTGTTTCAACGGCCTGTGCGCCATCGGCTGTCAGTCGAACGCCAACTGCGCGGCGGACCAGTACTGCGACCTCGAGGACACGGGCATGCCCGCCGCCTTCTGCAAGAACAAGAAGGCCGGGACGTGCAGCTCCAACAGCCAGTGCCTGAGCAACCAGATCTGCATCGAGGGCCTGTGCAGCCTGAAGCCGCCCGAGAACCCGCCGACCTGCAACCCCAACACGTCGGACTTCAAGGACGGCTGCGACACGTATTCGGTGTGCCTGGACCCGGATGACCAGGGCAGCCAGAAGCCGTACTGCGCCAGCTTCGCGCCGTGCCCCGAGGACGGCGTGTGCCCCACGGGCCTGGGCGGCTCGGTGTGCAACGACGGCTACCTGGCGAACAAGGGCCGCTTCTGCATGCAGGGCCTCTGCCGTGAGAACTCCAACTGCCCCTCGTCGTGGAACTGCGTGAAGCCCTTCTCGGGCGCGGTGCTGGGCTTCTGCAGCCCTGGCACCATGGGCATGCCGTGCACCGAGAACGCGCAGTGCAAGAGCGGCCAGTGCTTCTCCGCGCCCGGAATGATGGGCGCCTGCATGTAGTCGCGGAGCGCGGGCCTCGTGTTCCCGGGTCCGGGGATGCGAGGCGCCGCTCCGGGGGCTGCTCTCCGCGGGAGGCTCCGCGTAGAGTGGCCAGCGCCTTGGTGAATCCTCGCGTCCTCTCGTTCCTGTTGCCGGTGTGGGTGCTGCTCTTCGCATCCGGCTGTCCGCTCGACATCCGCATCCGCTGTGAAGACTCCCGGGAGTGTGAGTCCGGGCAGGTCTGCGTGCGTGGTGGCTGCGAGGACCTGCTCGGAGAGCGGGTGGGGGATGATTGCGAGTCGGATGCGGAATGTGGTCCGGGCTTCACCTGCGGCGAGGGATTCCCGGGCGGGTACTGCCTCCTGGAGTGCTCGCGGGAGCGGCCGTGTCCCGAGGGGAGTGTCTGCTCGCTGGGCCTGGGCCGGTGCCTGAGGACCTGTGGCGAGCACTGCACCCGGTCGGGCTATGGCTGTGGACCGGTGCCCGAGTCCTCCGGGCCGCTCGATGCCTGCGTGCCGGTGGCGACACCGGCGGATGGCGGGAGCGACGGGGGCTGCACGGGCGCTGGGTGTGGGACGCCGGATGGCGGGGGCTTGGAGGAGGACTGCACGACGGACTTCCAGTGTCGTGCCGGGTGGCGGTGCAGCAACAGTCAGGTGTGTGTCGAGGGGCCTCGGCTGGGGGAGGCCTGCCGGGACAGCTTCGAGTGCGCGGTCTACGCCACCTGCCCCAAGGAGCGGCTGCGGTGCGAGGAGACCTGCAACGCGCAGGTGGGCGGGCTCTGCTCGGCGGGCTATCGGTGCGCGCCGGACGGACTGTGCGTCCGGGAGTGCTCGGGGGTGCCGGCCACGGTGGGGGAGGAGTGTGAGAACTCGATGGACTGCTCTCCGTGCAGCGTGTGTGTGGCGTCCGCGCCGGGGTTGCGGTGCCGCCAGCCGTGCCGATTGGACAGGGACTGCCCGGGCGGTGCGACGGGGGCCTGTGAGTCGGTGGGGCAGGCGAAGTATTGCCGGTTGTAGGCGGGGCTGAATCGGCCGGGTTGCTCGCGGGGGGCGGCTCCCGGAGAATGCCCGGGTGATGACGGGTGAGGTGCTTTCGGGCCGCTACCGGCTTGAGCGGGAGCTGGGGCGTGGTGGAATGGCCACGGTCTTCCTGGCGACGGACTTGCGGCTGGCTCGCCCGGTGGCGTTGAAGCGCATGCATCCGGGGGGAGGCGCGGGGCGCGCGGAGCGCTTCCGCCGCGAGGCCGAGCTGGCCGCCTCGCTCCGTCACCCCAACGTCCTGGAGGTCCACGACTACGGCGAGGACGGAGCGCATGGCCCGTTCCTCGTTTGTGAGTGGGTGAGAGGCGAGGACCTGCGGGCGTTGGCGGGGAGGCTGGTGCCGGTGCCGCCCGAGGCCGCGATGGTGCTGGCCTGGGAGCTGGCGCGAGCGCTGGCGGCGGCGCATGCGGTGGGCATCGTCCACCGGGACGTGAAGCCGGAGAACGTGCTCGTGGCCGAGGGTGGGCCGCTGAAGCTGGCGGACTTCGGGCTCGCGGCGCTGGAGGACCAGGAGCGGCTGACGAGCACGGGGGCGGTGACGGGCTCGCTGCCGTACATGGCGCCCGAGCGCATCGACACGGGGGCGTATTCGTCCGCGTCGGATGTGTACGCGGTGGGGGTCATCCTGTTCGAGCTGTGCTCGGGGGCCACGCCGCACTCGGGCAAGGGTGCGGCGCACCTGGCCGCGTCGGTGATGACGAAGGATGCGCCGTCCTTGACGGAGTGGGCACCGGGGACGCCGGAGCCGCTGGCCACGTTGGTGGCGGGGTGCCTGGCGAGGGATGCGAGGGACCGGCCGAAGGATGGCGCGGTGCTCGCGTCGGCGCTGGAGGCGCTGCTGCTCAAGCGGGTGGGGCCTCCGGCGGAGGTGGCGCGGGAGTTCTTCGGAAATCCGGTGGCTGTTGCAGCGAAGTGGCGGCGAGGTCGCTTCGAGGGGTTGCTGGAGGAGGGGCGCGGGCTGTTGGCGCGAGGGGAGGGGGCGCGGGCGGCGAAGGTGCTCAACGCGGCGCTGGTGCTGGAGCCCGGGTCGACGGAGGTGCTGGCGCTGCTGCGCGAGGGGCCGAAGCGCTCCCGGTGGAAGGGCGGGGTGCTCGCGGCGGGGCTCGTGGGGTGCGCGGTGGTGGGGTGGGGCGGGTGGACGCTGGTTTCGAGTGAAGGTTTGGGCGCGGGGCCCGTCAGTCCCGCCGCCATGCGGAAGCCGGTAGGAGTGGAAGAGGCGGGGGAACCTCGCCGAGCCGAAGTCCCGATGCGTCCTCCAGACGCGGTGAAGGTGCCCACGGGAGGCGAGCGGGAGACAGGAGTAGCGGGGCGCTCTCCGGAGCCTGCGGCGGCGAGTGGCTCGAAGGCTCCCGTCGACTCCCGGCAGTCGGTGAGCGCGGGAGGGGCGCCAACGCATGGCCAGGACGTGGTGCCCACCGGTGGTGCTCTCGCGGACTCGCGCGAGCGAGGAGTGTCGGGGCGGGTGCCAACGGATGGGCCGGCCGTGGCGTCCGGCGGAACGGCGGTGGCGACTCCAGCGGACTCGCGCGAGCGAGGAGTGCCGGGGCGGGTGCCAACGGATGGGCCGGCCGTGGCATCCGGCGGAACGGCGGGGGGCGCTCCAGGAGACTCGCGGCAGCACGCACCAAGCGAGAGCGTCAAGGCGTCTGCGTCCGGCTCGACGGGCAGCGAAGCTCGCGACCGCGCGAAGGAGGCAGGTCGAAAGTCAGACCCGGCGAAGCTCCCACGGTCCTCGGTGGCGGAGACGGCCCCTTCACCGGCACCCTCGCAGGTGGAGAGCCCGAAGCCCGCGGCGCTGAAGGTGACCTCGCGTCCGTGGGCGGAAGTGTTCGTGAATGGCGAGAGCCGAGGCTACACACCTCGCGTGCGTGAGCTCTCCCTTCCGCCGGGCACCCACCGGCTGCGCTTCGTCAATCCGCTGTGCGACGAAGTCGAAGTCTCGGTGACGCTCGCGGCAGGGGAGACCGTCTCGCGCGATGTGGTGCTGACACTGCGCAAGGCGGAGGTCGCCCTTCAGGCCCCCGTGGGCGCCAGACTCTTCGTGGATGGCCGCGAGGTGGGCACCGCGCCGCTGTCGGGCCCGGTGTCGCTCGAGCACGGCAAGCATCGGGTGAGCGCGCATCTTCCGGGCGCGGCTCCCGTGCAACGCGAGGTGGAGGTGGTGGCCGGCCGTCGCCTCGAGGTGTCGCTGGAGGTGTCCCCGTGATGGGGGCAGCGTGGTTGTTGGTGGCGCTGGCCGCCTCTCCGCTGGATGGTGCTCGGAGCGCCTATCAGTCCGGTGAGCTGACGCAGGCACGCACGGAGCTGGAGTCGTTGCTCTACCCGCTGAAGCTGGAGGGAGAGTCGCTGGAGGCGGAGGGGCACCTGCTGCTCGCGGCGACCTACCACGCGCAGGAGGAGAACGCGCGCGCCGAGGACGAGGTCGTGCGTGCGTTCGCCGTGCGCGAGGACCTGGGCGTGGACCCGCTCTTGTATCCGCCAGACTTTCTCGCCTTCGTGGGGAGAGCCCGCACGCAGCACCAGTCGCGCATCGCGGAGCTGCGCGCGGAGCGGCGTCCTCGCCTGGTGCCTCCGCCCGCGCCGCTGGTCGAGCCGGTGTCGAAGGATGCCGAGGTGCCCACCCTCTCGCGAGCCTGGTACCTGGCGCCGCTGGGCATCGGACACTTCAAGCACGGGCGTTCGCGGATGGGGACGGTGATGGCGGTGACGCAGGGGGTGGGGCTCGCGGTGGCGGGGGCCTCGCTGGGGGCGTCCTTGTCGATGCGGGGGGCGGACGGGCGTTACAGTGCGAGTGATGCGGGGACGGCGCGGACCCTCAATGTGACGTACCTGGTGGGGGCGTATGTGTTCGCGGCGGCCTATGCGTACGGCGTGCTGGATGGGATGGTGTTGGCGCCGGAGACGCCTGCCCGGCCGGGTCCCTGAGGAACAGGCGGGACTTTCACGGTCCCCTGGCTGCATTTAGATGCAGGAGAATGGAGGTCGGTATGTCGCGCGAAATCGTCCGCGAGCGCTCGTTCAATCCCATCGTCGCGGGTTTGCTGTCGCTCTTCTTCCCGGGGTTGGGACAGCTCTACAAGGGGCACCTCATCCGGGCCATCCTGTGGTTCTGCTTCGTGGGCGTGGGCTACTGGCTGCTGGTTGTCCCCGGCGTCGTGCTGCATGTCCTGTGTGTGCTGGGGGCCACGTTTGGAAGTGCGGGGAAGGAGCGGTTCCGGTTCGCGCGGTAGCCGGGCCTCGCGGCATGACGAAACGATGACCCTCCGTGGGCGGAGTGTCGGCCAACGGAGGGGGCGGGCCCTGTACTCAAGAGGCTGTCTCGATTCAGAGGGAGCAGCCGCATGGGTATGTCCATGGGAGGTGGCCGTGGGGGGATGAAGAGTGAGATCAACGTCACGCCCTTGGTCGACGTGGTGTTGGTGCTCCTCATCATCTTCATGGTGGTGACGCCGATGATGAAGCGGGGGAAGGAGGTCGAGCTTCCCCGGGCCCAGCAGACGGAGGAGGACGGACCGGACCCGCTGATTCTCTCCATGACGCCGGACCGGAAGCTGTTCGTGGAGTCGGAGGTGTCCGCGAGTGACGCGGACTTCCAGAAGAAGCTGCGGGAAGCGATGCGCCAGGACCCCCAGCGGCGGCTGTTGCTGAAGGCGGACCAATCGCTGACCTACCGCGACGTGATGAAGGTGATGCTGCTGGCGAAGGCGACGGGAGCGGAGAAGGTGTCGCTCGCGGTGGTGGAGCCGAAGCAGGACAAGTAGCGCCCGATTCCGAGGGACAGGCGCGCCAGGGCATAGTCTCGCGGATATGCGGGGACTCTGGGCACGGATGTCTGGGCGGCACGTGGCGGTGACGCGGCTCTACGGGATGCTGCTGTTGCTGTTGGTGTGCTGCCTGGGGTTCATCGCGCTGTCGGACGAGGTGACAGAGGGGGAGACGCAGGACTTCGACGAGCGGGTGTTGCGAGCACTGCGCAGTCCCGGAGACCTGTCGGTGCCGCGAGGCCCCTGGTGGCTGCGTCCCATGGCGGAGGACGTGACGTCACTGGGGGGCGCGCCGGTGTTGTTGCTGGTGACGCTGGCGGTGCTGGGCTTCTTGGCGCTGGCGAGGCGCTACCGGACGGTGTTGTTGGTCCTGGTGGCGACGGTGGGTGGGACGCTGTTGAACGGGGGGCTGAAGCATCTCTTCGCGCGTCCAAGGCCCTCGGTGGTGCCGCATCTCCAGCACGTGGTGTCGACGAGCTTCCCGAGCGGGCACGCGATGTTGTCTGCGATTGTGTACCTCACGCTGGGAGGGCTGTTGGCGCAGCTCGCGGAGCCCAGGCGGTTGAAGGCATACATCCTCACGGTGGCCTTGCTGCTCCCGCTCCTGGTGGGACTGACGCGGGTGTACCTGGGCGTGCACTACCCCACGGACGTGCTGGGCGGCTGGGTGGCGGGACTCGCCTGGGCCCTGCTGACCGCGCTGACCGCGCGCGCCTTGCGAAGGCGCAGCCCGGCGCTTCGCGAAGAAGCCCACCGTGGGGTGGAATGATGGGACATGGAGGACACATGAAGCGCCGCGGAACGGTCTCGCTGGGCATGCTCCTGCTGCTTTCGGGGTGCGCACGGTCCCGGCCAGAAAAGGCGCCGCCCGAGGAAGCCGCGCACTACAGGTTCCCCATCACCCTGCCCACGGAAGGACAGCAGGTCCTCTCCGGCCCCATCGCATCGGCCGTGTCCCTGGCCATGGAGGACTTCCTCCCGCTCGGACACACGCCCCCTCGTGACGCGAGCCCCATGGAGCTCTGTGCCTCGCGCCGAGACGCCTACGACGTGACAGCCGTCCCGGGCTCCGCCGACGCGAGCGTCATCTTCGTCAGCTTCTCGCCGCGCGCGAGCGCCTGCCGCGACCTCCAAGGCCCCAGCCGCTCCGACACGCCCGTCGTCTACGCCGTGGACATCGCCCGAAGCCGCATCCTCTCCGTCCAGAAGTAGTCGTCCCGCCGGGCGCCTCGCTGCCCGGACCGCCGAGGAGGCGACCTTCGCCGCACCCCCTCCTCACGAAAAAGCCCCACCCCGTCGCCCGCTGCGCGAAAGTCGCGGCCCCGTGCGCCGTCCCTCGCTCCGCTCCTCACCCCGCTCCCCCGCACCTCTCGCGAGGTCCTGGGCATGAGCGTGTGGAGCTGGCTGCGCCGATGGTTCCCCGCGCTGCGGACCGAGTTCGTCCCCATCTTCTACGATGAGGCCTACCGCCTCCCGCTCACCGGCATCGAGAACACCGTCGGCGTCGAGCCTCGCGGCGTCGACTTCACCGCCTGGTACCTCCTCGAGAAGCACGTCGTCCGCCCCGCCGACGTCTACCGCCCCCGCCCCGTGAGCTACGCCGAGCTCTCCCGCGTCCACGACGCCGCCTACCTCGAGTCCCTCGGCCGGCCAGAGACCCTCGCGCGCATCTACGCCGTGGACCCGTCCGAAGTCCCCGTCGACACA
The DNA here is from genome assembly GCF_038561935.1 of Myxococcus stipitatus. The sequence continues at coordinate 742,178 of NZ_CP102770.1, forward strand.
CTCCTCTCCAACGTCCGCCTCGTCTGCGGAGGCACCCTCGGCGCCGCGCGCCTCGCCTTCGGCCGCCGAGGCCCCGTCGTCAACATGGCCGGCGGCTTCCACCACGCCGCCCCCGGACGCGGCGGTGGCTTCTGCGCCGTCAACGACATCGCCGTCGCGCTCGCCTCCCTCCAGGCCGATGGCTACGAAGGACACACCGTCGTCCTCGACCTCGACGCCCACCCGCCCGACGGGACCGCCGAGTGTCTCGCCGGCAACCCCAAGGTCTGGATTGGCTCGCTCTCCGGCAGCGACTGGGGCGCGCTCCCCGAAGGCGTCGATGAGACCCGCGTCCCCGACGGCATCTCCGACGACGGCTACCTCGCGCTCCTCGAGGCCCTCCTGTCGCGCATGCCCAAGGCCGACCTCGCCTTCGTCATCGCGGGAGGAGACGTCCTCGCCGGAGACCGCTTCGGCCGCGTGGGCCTCTCGGTGCAAGGCGTGCGACGCCGCGACCAGCTCATCGCCGACGCCCTTCGCGGAGTCCCGAGCGTCTGGCTCCCCGGAGGCGGCTACCACGCCGACTCCTGGAAGCTCTTCGCCGGCACCGTGCTCGTGCTCTCCGGCATGGGCGGCCGTCTCATCAAGGAGCGCTACGACCCGCTGAGCGCGCGCTACCGCCGCATCTCCCGCCTGCTCATGCGCGAAGGCACCCCGCTCGACGACATCACCATCACCCTCGAGGACCTCGAAGGCTCGCTCGGCCTGGGCGGAGACCCGCAGCCCCGCGTGCTCGGCTACTACACGGCGCAGTCGCTGGAGTACGCGCTCTTCCGCTACGGCCTGCTGTGGCAGGTGGAGCGCCTGGGCTACAGCCGCCCTCGCGTCGAGGTGGGCTCCACCGGCGCGGGAGACCGCATCAAGGTGCTCGGCCGAGCCGGAGGCCAGGAGCACCTCCTGGTCGACGTCGTCGTGGAGCGCCGCACCATCGCCGACGAGCCCTACTTCTTCGTCAACTGGCTCAGCCTGCGCCACCCGCGCGCGCGCTTCAGCGAGCGCCGTCCCCAGCTCCCCGGCCAGGAGGTCCCCGGCCTGGGCCTGGCGCGCGAGGCCACGGAGATGTTCGTCCTGATGGCCCGGCGACTGGCGCTCGCCGGCGTCGCGTTCCGTCCCATGTGGTACCACCTCGCCGTGGTGGCCAAGGCCCGCTTCCGCTTCGTGGACCCCGCGAGACAAGGCCGCTTCGAGGCCCTGATGCGAGACCTCGCCCCGCTCCCCCTGCTGGAGGCCACCCGCGCCGTCGCCGACGGCCGGGTCGTCCTCGACGGCGAGCCCTACCGCTGGGAGCCCGCGGACATGGTCCTGCGCCTGGAGCCCCAGCCGCTCGACACCGACGCCATCGCCGCCGAGCGCGAGCGCTGCCACTTCACCGTGGAACCGCGCCGCTGAGACACGTCACCCCGCATGGGCATGGTAGGCAGACACCGTGGACCTGGACGCCCTTCGCCGTGAACAACACAAGCTGCGGCTCTCCTGGATGCCGTGGCTCTACTTCACCCTCAAGCCGCGCCACCGCGAGTGGGCCGAGGCCTGGCAGCGCGAGGTGCAACAGCGCCTGCGAGACCTGGAGACGGTTGAAATCGCGGAGGGATGTTTCATCGCCCCGGAGGCCCGCGTCTTCGCCGAGCCCGGTCGCTCCGTCGTCATCGGCCCCGGCTGTAGCATCGCCGCGGACGCGTTCGTCCACGGCCCCGTCGTCCTGGGCCCTCGGGTGAGCCTCAATGCGCGGGTGAGCCTGGATGGCGGTGCGGGCGGCATCCGTATCGGCGAAGGCTCACGTATCGCCACGGGCGCCACCCTCTACGCCTTCGACCACGGCCTCGCGCCGGACCGCCCCGTGCGTGAACAGCCCGTGACCTCCCGCGGCATCACCGTGGGCGCGGATGTGTGGATAGGTGCCAACGCGGGCGTGACGGACGGCGTCACCCTGGGAGACCACGCCGTGGTGGCCATGGGCGCGGTGGTGACGCGGGATGTGCCGCCGTGGGCCATCGTCGGCGGGGTGCCCGCCCGTGTGCTCGGGGACCGTCGAGACCGCCCTCGCTCGGGTTTTCCTGGCGGGTGGGAACCCGAGGACCAAGGGTGAACTTTCTCTGCCTTCATTGACTTCCCGACATTCGCCGGTTCTATGCTGGAATCCGACGTCGCCACGGGAGGGGCACGGGGTCATTGGACAGGGTTCTGGCCCCCCCGACCGTGGGCGCAGGAGGTCGAAGTGGCAGACGAGCGGCGGGACGTGGGGCAGGTCGAGTCCCCGGTACCGGTTCCCGAGACGAGCGCGGGCGGCCTGTCCTCCCGTGGTGCGTCGTCATCATCCCCCGACAGCGCGGCGTCGATGGCGCGGCGGCTCCAGGTATTGGAGGGGCTGCTCAGCGAGGTGGTGTTTCAACTCGACGCGCAGGGACGTGTCACCTACCTGGGCCCGGGCTGGGAGAAGCTGACCGGCTCATTGGGCGCGGTGTTTCACGGGCACCTGCTGGTGGAGGCCGTGCACCCGGTGGACCGCGCCGCGGCGCGCGTGCTGTTGGAGTCGGTGGCGGGGCAGCAGCTTCCGGAGGCCCGCCGGGAGATTCGCCTGGCCGTGGGCGATGACGCGCGCTGGGTGGTGCTGTCCGCGCGCGGTGTGCCCGGCGTGCCCGGGGAGGTGGTGGGCTCGCTGCTGGACATCGACTCGCGCCGCCGCGCCGAGGAGGCCGTCGCCACGCGTGAGCGGTATCTGGAGACGATGGTGGAGGTCCAGCGGCGGATGATGCCGCACCAGTTCCCCCGGGACTTGTATGCCTCCGTGGTGGAGCCCCTGGGCCGCGTCTCCGCCGCCAGCCGTGTCTACGTATTCGAGATGCACTACGGCCCGGACGGCGTGCTGCTCGCCTCGCAGCGCGCGGAGTGGTGCGAGCCGGGGATTCCTCCCAACCTGGAGGACCCGAACATGCACGGCCTGCCGTTCATGGAGGCCCTGCGGCCGGAGCAGTCCTCGGCGCTGATGCGCGGCGAGCCCGTGCAGGCGCTGCCTCGAGGCTTCACGCCCACCCTCGCGCCCATGCTGGAAGCGCAGGGCGTCCGCTCCGTGCTGCTCCTGCCCGTCCATGTGCACGGGCAGCTCTTCGGCGTCATCGGCTTCGACAACTGCCGTGAGGCGCGGCCCTGGGGACCCATCGAGGTCAACCTGCTGTCGGGCGCGGCGGGCACGCTGTCGCTGGCGCTGGAGCAGCGCACGGACCAGGCGCTGCGCGTGCGCACGGAGACGACGCTCCGGCGCACCGAGGCCGGCGTCCACCTGCTCATCGAGGCCTTCCCGGACCCGGTGATGGTGCACGTGGGGGACGGGGTGTTGTTGTCGGTGAACCCCGCGTTGGTGCAGTACCTGGGCTACCGCGACGCCTCGGAGATGCTGGGCCGTCACGTGCTGGAGCTGGTGCGCGAGGAGGACCGGAGCGCGGCGCAGCTCTACCTGGGGCAGGCGCTGGAGGGGAAGCGGGCGGCGCGCGCGGTGGAGGTGCCGCTGGTGCGCCGCGACGGAGAGACCGTCGTCGCGGACCTGGTGACGCTGGCCGTCGTGTTCGACGGAGCGCCCGCGTGGGTGACCATCGCGCGCGACTACACGGAGCGCAAGCGCACCCAGGCGCAGATGATGCTCGCCGACCGCATGGCCTCCATGGGCCTGCTCGCCGCGGGCATCGCGCACGAGCTCAACAACCCGCTCGCCTACGTGTTGTCCAACCTGGAGTACCTCCACTCCACGCTGGGCCCGCGCGCGCGGCCGCTGTCACCCGACGACATGGTGGAGTGCCGCCAGGTGCTGGACGACGCCCGCGAGGGCGCCGAGCGCATGCGGCAGATTGTCCGCCAGCTCCGCGTCTTCTCCCGCGTGGAGGAGACGCGCGAGGAGCCGGTGGACGTGCACCGCGTGCTGGACTCGGTGGTCCAGATGGCGGCCAGCGAGGTGCGGCCTCGGGCGCGGCTGGTGAAGACCTACGGCACGGTGCCGCAGGTGCGCGGCAACGAGGGCAAGCTGTTCCAGGTGTTCCTCAACCTGGTCATCAACGCCGCGCACGCCATCGAGGAAGGGCAGTCGGAGACGAACGAGATTCGCATCACCACGCGGCCCGACGAGGGCTCGCGGGTGTTGGTGGAGGTGCGGGACACGGGCGGGGGCATTCCGCCGGAGCACCTGCGCCGCATCTTCGACCCGTTCTTCACCACCAAGTCCGCGGGGCTGGGAACGGGCCTGGGCCTGTCCATCTGCGACACCATCGTCACCGCGCTCGGCGGACACATCTCCGTCGAGTCCTCGGTGGGCGTGGGCACCACGTTCCGCGTGGCCCTGAACGCCGCCTTCCCGCAGGGCGAGGTCGTGCGTCCAGGGCATTAGTCAGGCTCGCGTCACCTAGCTACAGACGCCCAGGGGTTGCGAGCCCTCCACGCCGAACAAGGTCTGCTGGTAGCTGATGCCGGCCCACTGGGCGATGGTCACCCACCAGGTCTTCTTGAAGAAGAGGACCCGGACGCGCGCGAAGGCTCGCAGCGTGCCGGAGAGCGTGTTCAGGTCCAGGTCCGTCTGGAGCTTCCAGTCGAGGTTGCACACGGGCCAGAGGACCTCGCCCGAGGCGGGCAGGGTGGCGTTGATGAGGGCCAGGCTGCCCTCCACGCCGAAGCCCACGATGACGACGTCCACCGCCGCGGACGCGGTGACGTGGGACCAGCCGCCGGGCGTCGCGGAGAGCCGGGCCACCAGCGGATTCACCTCGCCCCTCACCGCTATCTTCACGCCGCCGGAGAGCGAGGCCTTCACTGTGACGGGCACCGGCCCCACCATGAAGGACTTGGAGGCGGAGAAGAACGTGCGGCTCCAGTTGACCGGCGAGGGCTCATACACGGCTTGCAGGCTGGTGGACCAGACCTCCTGTCCCAGCACGTAGAGCGCGGCCTGGCCGCTGTTTTCGCCTCCGTTCTGTCCCACGACGTGGGCGCGTCCTCGCACCAGGTCATGCTCCGACGAGAACACCGTGGCGAACACCTTGCCCTCGGCCACCGCCACCACCTTCTTGTCCGCGACGGCCGTCGCCGTCTCGGCGGTGAGCAGCGTGCTGAGCTGATAGCCCGCGCCGAACAGCCCGTTGCCGAAGCGCTCCGTGCGCACGTAGGACTTGTTGAACGTCTGCACCGGGTTGGTCCACGGCGTGATTTCCATGGGCGGAGGGACCTGGTGCGTGAAGGCCTCCGGAATCGTGGCCTGCTCGATGTCCAGGTTGTGCGTGTGGTCCGCCAGGTCGTAGCGGAGCTGCCCTCCCGTGCGGTTCGTCTCGTCCTGGAGGATGGCGTGCTCCTCGGCGGGGGAGTAGCTGGCGCCGGGGATGAAGGGGGCGACGGAGGTCTCCCAGGGCACCGCGTCGTCCAGCGACGTGCCTGGGGTGTAGACGGAGAAGGGATACTTCGAGGGCTCGACGACGTACGGCTGGGAGTCGACGTAGCTCTGCGCCGCGACGAGTCCGGGAATCACGACCAGCATCAGCGCGACAGCGCGCGATACCACCCTGTGCATATAGGGGACCTCCGAGGACGGGGAGGTCTGTCTATATGGGATGATTTCAAGGGCTCGCGTCGGCCCCCGGGGAGCTGTGTCTGGCTTTTCACGCTCGGACTGCGGGGAACTCAGCGAATGGGTCGAGGACCCGACGGCTGCGGCGTGGGCGTGGTGGGGGTTTCCACGTAGGTGATGGCCATGCGACGGATTTCGGGGTGGCGCTCGTTCTGTCCCGCCCACCGCAGCAGCGCCAGGGCGCCGGGCGTGGTGCCTCGGTGCTGGCCCAGCAGGTGGACGATGTCGGAGCGCACGCCGTCGGACGCGTCCTCGCGCAGGGCCTGCCCCAGCATGGGCAGCAGCAGGGGCTCCAGCGGGCGGAAGCCACAGGCGAAGACAGCGCCTCGGCGCACCTCCGCGATGGGGTCGTTCATCAGGCGCTCGGCGAGGAGCCGGTCCGCGTCCGGGCCGGGAATCCCTCGCAGCGCCACCATGGCGGCCTCGCGCACGCGCACGGAGTCGGAGCGCAGCGCGTCCGCGAGAGTGTCGAGCGCGGCCGGTGCCCGGGTGTTGCCCAGCGAGCGCAGCAGCAGGGCGCGCGCCTCCGCGTCCTTCGCGGCGCGGTAGTCGTTCTCCAGCTCCTGGACCAGCGCCTCGGAGGCTCGCGCGTCGGCGCCATTCAGGTGCAGGGCCGCGTTGCCCAGCGCCAGCGTCGCCGTGCCTCGCAGACGGGCGTCCTCGCTCCGGGAGAGCTGCCGCAGGGTGTCCACACTCTCGCGGATGGGGTGGTCCGCCATGCCCAGCGCGGAGACCGCGTCCATGCGCACGTCCGTCGTCAGTGCCGTGTCTCCGGTGGCCGAAGCGAGCGCGCGCAGGGACTCCGGCGTGCTGGCGGCGGAGAGCGCGCCGAGCATGGCGCTGGCGGCCAGCGGAGAGAGGTCCTTGGCGCGCAGCAGCGCGGGGATGCGCGAGGCCTCCTCGGGGCGCAGCGTGAGCAGGGCGCGAAGCTGCTCCAGCGCGCGAGTTCTCGCTTCATCCCGCGCCTTCTCGTCGGCGGGCAGCGCGCGCAGGTCCGCGAGGAGGTCCTCCAGCTTGCGCGAGCCCAGCACCTGTCGGTGATGGGCCAGCGGGTCCGGCGCGGGCCCCTGGAAGCTGGCCAGCGCGGAGGTGTCCAGGAACGCCGCGCGCGCGGCGAATGCATCCACCAGGGTGGGCTCGAGCCGCCGCTCGAGCAGGCGCAGCGACAGCTCCGTGGTGTTCGTCACCCGGGGCATGCCCTCGCCCGGGTCCACCAGCAGCCGCTCGCGGACCTGGAGCGTCTGGAGCCACGCGTCCTCCGTCAGCTCGAAGGTGGCGCCGCCGCTGACGCTCATGCGCGGCGAGTCCTTCAGCGGCTGGAGTCCCTCCGGTGTCGCCGTGGCGGTGTAGACCTCCTTGTGCTTCCGGTAGCGGCGCGCCTCCACGCGCTCATACCGGGCCACGTACTGGCCGGAGGTGTCCTGCTCCTCGGTGCTCCACTGTGACGGTGGAGTGCCATCCACGACGAACTGCGAGGACGCGACCACCGAGCGCAGCAGCCCTCGCGCCAGCTCATCCACGCCTCGCTCGAAGTGGGTGAGCGTCACCGCGCCCCGCTCGTCGCGTGTCGCGAAGAAGGGCAGGGAGAGCGCGGCCACCATGGCCTGGTGGGCCTCGGGGGCGAGCGGCCCCTGGCCCTCGACGTCCAGGGTGAAGGTGGTGGGCCGGAGCTGGAGGCGGAGCAGCACGGCATCGGCCTTCGCGGAGACGACGCCCACGTCCCACTCCCCCTGGAGTGCGAAGCGCATGCCCGAGCTCTGTTGCTCGAATGACACTGAGGTCGTCAGGCTCAGGGCGTGACGGTGGATGGCTCCGGGCGAGGGGAGACGCGGGGACTCCGCCCGCGCGGAGCCCGCAGCACCCGAGGGCGGCGGGCTCCCAGATGTCTGTGAATGGGAAACAGACGGTGTGCTTGAAACCGGAGACGGACTCCCCGCGTTCTTTTTCCACCACACTCCACCCAGGCCGACCAGGACGAGGGTGGCAGCCAACGCGATGACGAACGGCCGCTGGCGGCGCATGAGGTCCTCCGGGGTTGGTTTCTTGACGCGGATGTGTGGCCCAAACCACGCTTGCCATTGTGGTGGGTAGGAACGGTGGGGGCTTTTGGAGGATATAGCAAACCATTCGGCGGGGGGCCGGCATGGCGAGTCCACTGAACCCAGGGCGTCTCATCCCCAAGGGCTGTGCGGTTCGACGAGTGTCGAACGTGCGCGCGAGCGTGGCGCTCGCGGTGTCCCTGACGTGGCTTCTGACAGCGTGTGGCGCGCGCGAGGAGGGCGCGCATGCATCCGGCATGGGCTCGCGGGGCCAGGCGGTTCGGACCTGTCCAGTCCCGCAGACTTCAGGGTCCCTGGCCACCTGCAGGGATGCATGCCATCTGGGGTGCGGCGATGGCGTCTGCCAGGACGGTGAGACGGAGGCGACGTGCCCCGTCGACTGCTGGTGCGGGGACGGAGCGTGTGTCGACGAGACAGTTCATACCTGCCCCGTCGACTGCGGCTGCCCCGCGGCGGCCCCCATCGCCGTTCCCATCCTCCCCCCAAGGCAGGCGTCATGCCCCGGTTCCAAGTCCTCTTGCTGAGCTGCTGTGTCGGGCTCGCGTGTACCTCGTACACGATTTCCCCGCGGACCTTCGGGGTCGCCCGATGGCAGGGCTTCGCCACGGAGCAGAGGTCCCTGGCGGCGGGCGGAGGATTCGCAAGAGGACTGCATGTCGCGGACGTGGATGGTGACGGCCTGCTCGACCTGGTTGTGGTCGCCGCGCGCGAGGAGAGCGTCTGCATCCACCACGGTGAAGGGGAGGGCGTCTTCGCGTCACCGGAGTGCCTGTCAGCGGGCATCACGCCCATGGACGTGGCCGTCAGCGATGTGAACGGAGATGGCCATCAGGACCTGCTCATCGTGGGGCACTTCTCCAACGCGATGACGGTCCGCCTGGGCGATGGGCGCGGCGGCTTCCGGAACGGAACCCCCTATTCGCTCGGCAATCACTCGCAGCAGGTGCGGGTGGCGGACCTGGATGGGGACGGGCACCTGGACGCCATCACGAAGAACGCGGGCTCGGGGGGCTTCTTCAACATCACCACGCTCAAGGGCAAGGGCGACGGCACCTTCGGCGCGGCCGTGCCTCACGCCGTCACGGGCCTGCCCCGGGACTTGATGCTCGCGGACGTGAGCGCGGACGGGCTCCCGGATGTGCTGGTGCTCAACACCAACAGCTTCACCGTGGACATCCTGCTCTCGAAGAAGGACGGCCTGCTGGCGTCCATTCCGCCGCTGCGGCTCTCGGGCTCCGCGGACGATGAGCCCTTCCGGCTGGCCCCCGCGGATGTGAACGGGGATGGGAACCTGGACCTCGTCATCTCCCACGGCCTCTCCACCGCGGGCTACCTGTCCGTGCACCTGGGGGATGGGCGGGGAGGCTTCTTCTCCAGCACGTCCATCCGCGCGGAGGAGCCGGGCGAGGTGGTGGTCGCGGACTTCAACCGGGACGGGCGGAGCGACGTGGCGCACGCGGGGCTGTCGGGCGGCGTGTACCTGTTGCTGGGGCAGGAGGACGGGGAGCTGGGGCCGCCGGTGCGTGTGGCCTCGTCGCCGACGCCCACGTCCCTGGTGGCCGAGGACCTGGACGAGGACGGCTTCCCGGACCTGGCGTGGACGACGCAGGACACGGTGGAGGTGCTGCTGGGCTCCACCGTGGGCGGGCTGCCGTAGCGGAGCGGGGCGGGCGGTGGGCCCGCGACACGGGTTTGTCGAGCTGGGAGCTGCATCCACCAGGAGGTGGGCATGAAGGAGCTGCTCTGGGGCGTCGTCTGGCTTGGGGTCGTGGGCTTCGCGAGTCCGGCGGAGGCCCAGCTCAGCGGGCGCTGTGGGGGAGATGACAATCTCACGCCGCAGCAAGCGCCTGGGCGCAACGCGTGGGCACGCAAGTGCAACTACATCTCGGAGGCGAAGGAGGCCATCCTCAACGCCGACAACGAGTATCAAGTCTTCGCGAACGGGTGCTTCCAGTTCCCGTGCTCGCAGAACAACTGCCAGTTCTTCGTGCCCGTCTCACCGAGCGCGCCGTGTATCACCGGGCTCGTGATGCTGGGCTCGTGTGTGGCGCTCGCGCCGCCGCCCCCGAAGGGCTCGCTGCTGGCGTACCTGGAGGGCGCGCCGCTGGACAGGCCCGAGTGGCTCTTCTGAGGGAGGTGACGGGGCGTCGGTGAACCCGGGCCCCGTCGAGTCCCTCTCAGGGCGCGCCGAAGCGCGAGTCGAGCTTCGTGAGCTGGCTGGTGAAGCCTTCCTCCTGCATCCGGGTGAACTCCGCGCTGTGCATGGGGTCCATGGTGACGACCATGCGGACCCGGTCGCCCTGGGGGATGAAGTCCACGACGATGTTGCTCTTGTAGGTGGCGACGCCGGGGATGAAGTCGATGAGGTTGGTGAGGATGAGCCGGGAGTAGGGCGTGACCTCGGTGAAGCGGGAGTGGGTCGCATGGGAGGGCGGCCGTCCCATCTCCTTCATCGCGGCAATCATCTCCGGCGTGTCGGCGACCATCTCGTACTCGAGCGTGCCGCCCGTGCGCGCGTCGATTTCCCGCACGTCCGCGCGGAAGCCCCGCGGCCCCCACCAACACTCGAAGCCTTCCTTCGTGGTCCAGAGCGACCAGATGTCTTCGATTCCTGCCCGGTAGGTGCGCTCGACGACGACCTTCACGTTCTCGTTGCTCATGTCCGTGGTCCTTTCTTCTCTTGTCGTTTCTTCAGCGCGGCCCCGAAGCGGTCCAGCCGCTCCTCCCACAGCTGCCTGTAGGGACCGAGCCACCCTTCCAGCTCCTGGAATGGCTCCGACTTCAGCGCGTAGAGGCGGCGCTGCCCCTCCGGCCGCATCGTGACGAAGCCCGACTCCGAGAGGATGCGCAGATGCCGTGAGACACCGGACTGGTGGATGCCGGCCTTCTCGACGACGTCACTGACCTGCTGCTCACCCTGGAGCAGCGTCTCGACGATGAGGCGTCGCGTCGGGTCCGCGAGCACCTGGAAGACGTCCAATTGCATGGTCATGTATATACACATCGGTGCATATATCGGTCAAGGCAAAGGCCGGTGACCCGGGAGGCCACCGGCCCTTGGGACGCCTGGTGCGGGCTCAGCCCTGGCGGATGGTGGCCTTCAGGAGCTTCTCCGCGACGTGGACGAAGTTCTGGACGACGGCGTGGGGGCTCTTCTCGTCGAAGACGTCAATGCCCACCACGAAGGCCGGATGGGGCAGCAGGAAGCGCAGGGCCTCGTTGATGGACTCGAGGTAGGGCGTGGCGTGGCCGTGGGCCGCCACCTCCGCGGCCATCCGCTTCTCCCAGTAGGGCGGCCCGTCTTCCTTGGGGACGAGGTACGGGATGACGAAGGGGACGTACTTGCCGAAGACGGGATTGACGTCCGTGAAGAGCCGCTTGTCGGACCACTGGCTCATGGGGAACGCGTCCACGGGCGGCACGGTGTGCACCGAGGAGCGGCCGTGGCCGACCTCCAGGAGCGCCGCCTGCTGCTGCGAGTGCAGGCGCAGCAGGGTGTAGCTCCAGATGGAGAGGCCCTCGGGCCGGAGGAGCTGGTAGGGGTGGAGCGATGCGCCGATGGTGATGACGGGGCGCTGCGTGACGCGCTGGATGAGCTCCACGAACGCGGCGGCATCGCTGGAGTGCTTCATCGGCGCGTAGGCGGCGAAGCCATAGAGGTAGCCCTGCGTCCAGGAGGCGAAGTCGGTGAAGTCCACCTCGCGCGCCTCGGACTTCGTGACCGGGGCGCTCACCTGTCCAGCCGAGGACGTGATCGCCGCATCCAGCGCGGCGTCGTTGGCGTCGAACAGCGCGGCGACGTGGGGGAACCCCTTCTCCACGGCCCAGTCCTTGGCGGTCTTGTCGAACGAGTCCTTGAGGGAGCGGTCCGCGCCGTGACGGAGCAGGAAGGCCACGATGGCGGTGTGTCCGCGCAGGCTCGCGCGGATGAGCGCCGTCTCGCCATAGACGTTGGCGTCGTTCACGGACGCCTGCCTCTCGACCAGGAGCCGGACGGCGGGGAGGAAGCCGCTGTCGGCGCAGACGATGAGGTCCGTGAGGCCGATGGACGTGGGCTTGCCGGACGTCACTCCCGCCTGGAGCAGCACCATGAGCGCGTCTTCGTGGCGATTGAAGGCCGCCTCGATGATGGCCGTCTCGCCCTCCTTCGCGGTGAGGTTCGGATTGGCCCCGGCCTTCAGCAGCTCGCGGAGGGTCTCCGCGTGTCCACGCTTCGCGGCGTACAGCAGGGCCGTCCATCCTGCGGCGCTCTGCACGTCCAGCGCGGCCTTGTGGGAGATGAGCTGCTGGACGGCGGCGGTCTGCCCGTTGAACGCGGCGGCCATCAGCGGCGTGACACCTCCGTCACGCGGCACATCGATGCCCTCACCGCGCTGGAGGGCCTGGGTCAGGCCCTGCAAGTCGCCCGCGGCTGCTGCTTCATGAATCGTCGGTTGCTGCGTCTCTGCCATCGCGACTTCTCCTCGGCGTTCCGTCTCACCCTACCGGGACAGCTCCCTCATTCGCGCGGGGGAATCGCGGCGCCCGTGTCGAACGCGGGTTCGCCTGGAGTGGAAGCGCCCGAGCCTCCCCCCGCCCGGATCCAAGGCCGCCACCTGGGTGTGGTCGCTTTCGTCACACCGTCAGTGCCAGTTGGAAGGCTTTTCACGGAAAGCGGACAGGTGGATGCTGGGCCGGAAGGAGAGGCCCCCCCACGATGACGACGCGTGTTCCCCCATCCATTGCTCGCACGACGACGGGCTCGAATCCGCCCAAGGCGGCGGGCGCCGAGCCGCCCCAGTCCAACGAGGTTTCTTCCTCGACGAGCTCGACCCAGGCGCAGCAGGCGCAGAATCCCCAGGCTCAACAGCAGGTCACGGACGGATTCTCGACGAGGCCCACCTTCCACAAGGCGCCTCCTCCCATCAGCGCCCAAGAGTTCAATGCCATCCAGGGGAAGAAGCTCAATGCGAATCTGATGCTGCAGTCGTCCTTGAAGAAGATCTTCGAGCCCTACAAGGACAACGTTGTCTCCTTCGCGCCCCAGCAATTCTATCTCCCCGCCAACTCCATTGGCGCCTGCAGGGCGGCGTCGGCGGACTGGCTCCGCCGCTCGGTGACGAAAGACAAGCACAGCTTCACGGATGTCGGCCCGAAGAATGCGGAGACGTTCATCCATCTTGAAGCGCAGGCCGAGGCGAAGCGGCTCTCGAAGCCGCCGGGCGAATCGGGCACGACGTCCGCGCTCACCTTGACGGAGAAGATGCCTCATACGGCCGCTCACAGCCGGATGCAGGACAAGTACAAACGGTACGACGAGCAGAACAAAGTCTGGAACGAGCTCAGTGGGCGCGTCCAGACGGGGATGGCCGCTGGCGGCGAGTTTCCCGTGACGAAGGAGAGTCTCGGCGAGCGCGAGAAATTGACCCATGCTGGCTACAAGGAGGCCATCGAGGCCAAGGCCCAAGCCGGTGGGACCGCGGGACTCACGGTCGAGAAACTGAAGACCCACAAGCTCAATGACATCGAGCCCACGGGGTGTGTGTTCTTCAAGGATGGGGAGTCCAAGACCTACGGTGGACTCATGAAGGACGTGCTGGGCAGCCCCGAGTGCAACAGGCCGGGGGCTTTCCTGCTCAACATCTCCAGCACGAAGGAAGGCGAGGACAAGCGCTTCGACCACGCGCTGGCCGTGCATCAAACGCCCACGGAGGTCCTCATCATGGACCCCAAGGCGGGCGAGTTCAGGTTCCCGCGCCCGCCAGGAACGTCTGTCGAGGACACGCCCAAGCTCGGCGAGTTCTTGGATAAGCTCGGGGACAAGTTCTACAAGGGCCGGAACTTCGACCTGTATCTGGTGCACGAGTTCCAGCGGACCGACGCGACCTGAGCCGCCGCGAGTGAGTCCTCGAGGGGCTGACTGACTCGGCCGGCCCCTCCGAGGACGGACGGCGTCACTCGATGATGGAGTCCGTCACGCGGATGGGCGTGTCCGTGTGGTTCGAAATCTGCGGATACGTCACGTACCAGGAGCCCCCCTGGTTGTTCCGGATGACCGAGCGGTCGATGCGGATGTCGCCCGAGTGGTCGTTGCTCACGAAGAAGATGGCGCTGCCGTGGGCGTTGACCTGGTTGTGCTCGATGCGCGTGCCGCACAGGGACAGCGTCATCCGGTTGCCGTCGTTGTAGATGGCGCCGCCGCTGCCACCGCCGGGCGTGCCGGGGCTGGCGGGGTTGGCGCCGCGCCCGATGGCCCGGTTGTGCGAGAAGAGGCTGTTGATGACGGTCCACGACACGCCGATGCTGCTGATGCCGCCGCCGTTGGAGCCGACGCCGCCGTAGCCCTCCTTGCCGCCGAAGGTCGTGTTCACCACGTAGACGGGCTGGTCGCCGGACTGGTCGAACACCCGCAGCGCGGCGCCTCCGACGTCGGGGCCCGTGTCGGCGCAGACGTTGTTGAAGAAGCGGGAGTTGATGACCTTCACCCGCCCGCCGCGCACCCAGACGGCGCCGCCTCCGTCGAACTCCGTCTCGCCCTTGGAGCTGGCGTCCACGAAGGTGAGGTTCTGGAGCGTCAACCGGGGGTGGTCCTGGTCCTGGCAGTGGGAGGTCGTCCACACCTGCGCCTTGTCACAGGTGTTCATGTAGAGGATGCGGTGCTTGCCCGCTCCGCTGAGTGTCACCAGGCCCTTGCCGTCGATGACGACCTCGGGCCCCGTGTTGTTGAAGACCTTCGCCGTCCGGTCCAGCGTGATGATGACGGGCTCCGGGCCGCAGTCGAAGGTGATGACCCCACCCTTCGCCACGGCATCGACAAAGGCATCCGAGGTGCAGCTTGCGGGCGTCCCCGTCCCCACGACGGTGGTGGGCTTGGACACGTCCGCGAGCCCCGCCTCCGCGGGCACGCTGCACGTGGCCTCCGCGTTCGGGTTGCCAGCCGGCGGCCCGTCCTTGGGCTGGGTCAGCGGATTGGGGACCTCCACGCCGTCTTCGCCCGAACAGCCCGTGGCGCAGGCCAGCGCGACGCTGGCGACCAGAGAGAACAGCGGGGACGCGGGGGACCGGTGAAGTCTTCTCGGGTGCATGCAGCCTCCAGGACGGAGGCAGTCTAGCGGGCTCTCGGGAAGCCCACCGAGGCGTGATGGCACGGTGGGGCGCCGCAGGGCTCGGGACGAGCGAGGATATTTTTCTCGCTTGTCACGTTTTTCATCTTCATGTGGTCTGACATTCGTTGTGCGCCGCCAATCGAGACTCAATGGAATGTCACTCCTCGCCCGGGCATCCAATGAACGCGGAGAAATGCAGATGAGTTGTCTGGGTTGACCCGGAGTGGATGCGATGGTATTAGTGTCTGATATAAGAGGGGGGGTATGGGATGAGGCGTCTGGTTCTTTCCGTGGTGTTGCTGCAGCATGTCATTGCGTGCAACTCAAGTACGACAGTTAGCCCTGCAGTGGGTGTTCCTGAGTCGATGAGTTCCGACGCTGCTCTTGGGGCCAGTCGCTTTGCGAATGTGCAGGTTTTTGGTGGTACTCTCAGTTTTTCAAGTGATGCTTCGGAAAAGACTTTCACCGATGAAAATGGAAGCGTGGTCCGTTTGTCATGCAGCCACGAGGCATCTGGCGCTGTCTATCTCGAACAGGACCCTGAGGCTGTTTTCTATTGGTCCGGGAATTTCAGAGGGACGGCGAGTCTCTTCTGTGTTCGAACCAAGAAGCTGGTCTTTCCTGATGGAAAGACCGTTACGTACAAGGACACTTGGACGGGGCCAAGTCATCAGTTTGAAACAAATGCACGTGTCTTTCTTGACCCGTTCGTTCCTCCAGAGACGATCGATGATGCAACCCGATTTGCATTCGTCTACGGAGATGACCTCAATCCATCGACTTTCATCCCCGTGTCAAAGAAGCACGAGGAGTTCCCTGAAGCTTCCGGTGGTCCTCGCGAGGAACTTGAGGACGAGTACTTGATTAGATGGCGGGGAATTCCCAGTTTTGATTTCTGGCAGTTGCCGGATTCTGGTCTTGCCTTGCATGGCGAGGATATCGACGAGCAGGTGGCCTCCTGCGGAGAGGGGGATGAGCTCATCACCTGGCGATTCAAGTTCGACCTTGTTCCCCTTGGCGTCGACGAGGTCAGGCTCATTCTTGAGGCACCGCCTGGCTATGATGCTTGGCGTCCCAAGGCAAATATCGTTGGACTCACTCCTGATGTCTTTGAAGTCCCGCCCTTGGATAATAGCATCTCGACATCTCTTGTTCTGGGGAGTCACGTTGCGTCGAGTGCTCCACCAGTCGTGAAGCCGGGAAGCAGTGCCATCTTCAAGGCCCATTTGGTCGCAGCCCCTGACAAGAAGGCAAAAACCATGAGGTTTCGCCTGACATCATCGAGAGTGCCAGGTGTTGCTGGAAACTCGCCGCTTCCAGGCCAGGCCAACAGTGACTTCGACCTTGCTCTG
Source organism: Myxococcus stipitatus (assembly GCF_038561935.1). The sequence continues at coordinate 758,313 of NZ_CP102770.1, forward strand.
ACCCAGTCGGCCGGAACGGCTCTGGTGCTCTCTCAGGTTGGTGAGCTCCAAGTGGGAACGACCCCAGATGGGCAGTACCGGATGGCTTCGGTCGAAGTTCTTGCCCAAGACTGGGGAGCATATGGCAAGATCGAGGCAGGGGCGACAATGGAGGATGGAACTGCTGTCGTTGCAGTCCTTTCAAGTTCGAATGAAACAGAGTTGCGTATTCCTCAGCGCGCTCCTGGCTCGAATATCGCGACCTCCTGGAAGAGTCAGAGAGGTGCTAGCGGAAGAGCTGATTCCGACGACAATGAATCCACGCCCGTGGGTGATGGAAGCAATGGCGACGGTTTGACGCTGTATGAGGAATATCGCGGATTCTGGGTCCAGGGGAAGCATGTTGAGGGAGATCCAAACAAGAAAGACTTCTTCGTTCATATCGACCCGACAGGTCTGAGCTCATCCTCAGCGAAATCCATTGCTGCGAAAGGGGTTTCGCTGTTTGAGAGCGTCACGGCTCTTGTCGTGCATCGATTGGATCGTGGAGAGTTTGTACCACCATTAAGCGGGACCGACTTCTCCCCGGATCGTCGGGTGATCAACTTCAATCACGACAGCGTCAATCATAAAGTCGATCAGCACTTGGTTGTTTTGACATCGGAATGGACGTTGGATGGTAATTCTCATTCAAGGCGTTCTAATTTGAATGCTCTGGGGACTCCGAAGGCCTTCTCTCGAATTGAAATTGCCAAGCAGGCGATGGGACAACTCAGCCACCAACAACTGGTTCGTGATGTCGCCCACGAGTTGGGTCATACCGTCAATGTCAGCCACCATGGCGAGGGAGGAGAGGTTGTCCGGTACTTGGTCTTCAGGCCCGACGGTAGCCTTGTGGAGGCCCATGATAAGCTGGGGACGGTGAATCCTGTCGTTATCAGGCAGCTTGTCGATGAGGTGACCCAAGGTGTTCTTCATGATGATGCCAATAGAATTCCTGGCCCTGTGAAGAGTACGCCCGTCAAGGTGTCGCTCCTTCCAGAGAAGCAACATAGTGGCGACGAGAATTGCGTCATGCGGTACAACGACGCGAACGTCGTCGTGCGGGCTGGTCAGCCGGATGTTCGATACTGGATTGCTCCAACCGAAACCCCGGGGGCGGGGCTTTGTTCGGACGGTTTGGGGAAGACGTTCAACAAGACTGGAGTTGCTGCTCGTCCCTCGCGCCATGGAAACGCAGCAGTGGGGCGCGGTAACTGCGTGCATCAATTGCTCGTCAATGATGCTGTCCCTGCGCCAACTCGGTGATTATTATGACGAAATATCGCAGGATTTTTGCGTGTGGAGTTGTTCTGGCGTTGGCCTTGTCGGGAGGTGTCTTCGCCCAGCCATCTGGACCGGAGGATCCTGATGTCGACCTGGGGATTGTCACCGCAGGCGAGGGGGGAACCTACCGGGGGTGGCCCATCGTCATCGAGATTTCCATCGCCCACCCGAAAGCGGACCTTGCGGCAATCAAGGGCGAAACGGTCCAACCCCTCGTCGTTGCTGTCCCAAGTGGAAGATGGACGACACTGGTCAAGCTCGTCATCCGGAACGCACAGGGGGATATCCAGCCATGGCCCTATCGGTTGCTGACGACAGTGGGCTCGTCCCTCACTTTGGATGTGGAGAGCAGAGGAGGATTGACCGTCGTATTGTCGCCCGAGGCAATGGCCGTGCCGACAGTTGGGCGCTACTCCGTGGAAGTCTTCTTGGACAGCCGAAATGGAACGACTGCCGCGAGCTGGAAAGGAGTGTCGAGTTCACGCCTCGAGTTTGATCTCAAGGATGTTCCGACGACCCCGAGCAATGGCTTGGCATGCAAGAAGGGGTACGTTTTCTCGGAATATCACAGCGCACTTGGCCAACTCTCCGCGGCTTCAAGTGCACTCGACACCGCCCTCGCCCAAGCGCCAGACGAGCTGGTGTGTCTTGTCGAGAGAGCTGAGCTCGCCGAGCGGCAGGGGAATACTCACGACGCGATTGATTTCTATCAACGCGCCATGGAGGCCAAGGCACAGTTGCCACAGGAAGCGGGTGGAGAGAGCAGCTCTGGCTCGCTGCTCCATCGGTGTTTGGAACTCGTGAAGAAGCTACCGGCTTCCGAGCGTCATCCACTCGGAATCTTCTGTGCTTATGTCACATGCGAGGAGCGCACGGACGGTGGCACGTGCCCAGCACCCGCCAAGTCTGCACCGGCTGTTCCAAAACGTGGCGCTCGAACAGGGGCGCGCATGGATGGCAAGGCACAGTAATGACAGGGGCTGCCCTCGGTGGCCGGGCAGCCCCGCTGCATCCGAGCGCTAAACGGACGATCTCGATTCTCGAATGGCCTGCGGCACCAGGCGTCCTGCTCGCTAAGGGGGCGAGCCAACTGTCTCCAGAGTTGGGGACTGGCTTCGGCCCTAATGCGGCAAGTGCCTAATATCACAAAGAGACTCAACCGGTTGAACCCCGTGACCTTCGGTGTAGTGACCTCACGAGGGCTACCCTAAAAAGAGGGCGGGGTAGTAATACGTGAAGAGCGGTCAGATAGGGGAGAGTTAACCGTCTGCATCAGACAGCCGGAGGTTGCCTCGATTGAGCCCACTCAGAAGGGATGCATCGGCTAAGGACGCTACGGAATGGAAGCACTTTGAGATGTTCCGTCGGGAGCTAGCTGACTTCCCAATGGGTCGAGTGCAGAAGGTGGCCCCTCCTGCTGCTGACTTCCGCGTGGACACTCCGCAGGGGCCCCTCGGGTAACCGTCCGGTCAGCGACGTGGCGTGAGCAGTTGAAGATGGACGAGGTCCGTGCCCGGCAGATGCCGCGACCGGAGGAGAGTTCAGGGCTGGGGCTGGAAGCGTGACTCGGGCGGACCGGTGGTCTGCTGACGCTTCCACTCGTGAGGCAACAGCTCCGCGATGCGCGAGTTCGGGTGCGTCTGGACGCGGAGCAGGACGTCAGCCAGGTACGCCTCGGGGTTGACGCCGTTGGCCTCGCAGGTAGCGACCAGCGCGTAGAGACCCGCGAGATTCTCGCCAGCGGTTTCGTGTCCGACGAAGAGGAAGTTCTTGCGGCCGAGTGCGGCCTTTCGCAACGCCGCCTCCGAGCGGTTGTTGTCCAAGGGCAGCCGCGGGTCCTCGACGAAGCGGGTGAGCGCCTCCCACTGCTTCGTCGCGTAGGAGAGAGCCTGCCCCAGCGGACTCTTCGGCGGGTGGCGCGGCGTCTGGACTTCGAGCCACGTGCGCAGACGCACGAGAACGCGAGTGCTGGACTCCTGGCGCAACGCGCGATGCGCCGCAGTGCCCACGAGGCCCGCGTCCCGCGCCTGGGCCTCCACCCGGTAGAGCTCCAGGATGAGGTCCATCGCCTCCCGGGCCTCAGGCGCGGTGGGCAGTGCCTCGAAGAAGCGACGGCGCAGGTGGGCCCAGCAGCCGACGCGCGTGCGGCCCTCCGGCAGTGTCACCGCGTTGTAGCCGGTGTACCCGTCCACCACGAGCGCGCCCGTGGTGCCGCCCAGCACGTCCTTGGGCGTCTTGCCCGCGCGGCCCAGGCTGAAGCGGTAGCCGATGAGCCACTCGCTCTGGGGCGTCTGGGTGAGAAACGTCCAGAGGTAGCCTCGGCGCGTCTTCTTCACGTCCAGCACGCGCAGCGGCGTCTCGTCAGCCCACACCACCTCGGCCGAGGCAATGCGCTGCAAGAGGTACGAGGACAGAGGCCGCACCGCCGAGGCCGACTGGTGGAAGAGGTCCGTCAGCGTGCTGCGGCTCATGGGGACTCCGCCCCGCTCCATCCGCTGTGCCAGGCGGTGCAGCGGCATGGCGTCCGCGCACTTGGAGACGACGACGTGTGCCAGGAGACCCGGGCCGTACTCGCCCTTGTCCACCACCTTGGGTGGCGCGGGCGCGGTGACGACACCTCGGCCGCAGGTGCACGCCAGCACTTCTTGCACGTGCACCTGCTTCTCGAAGAAGGCCGGCACGTGCTCGTACACCACCGTCCGGCGCCCCTCCCCCAGGGGATTGAGTTCCTCGCTGCCGCAGGCCGGGCAGTGCCTGTCTTCGGCGGGGACTTCGTGCCTGACTTCACGCTCCACCGCGGCGTCGGCCTTGCGGGCCGCTCGTGCGCGTCGCGTCCGGAGGGCCGCTGCCGCCCGGGCCCGCTCTTCCTCTGGGGAGTCTTGGCGGGCCTTCAGCTCCTGGGCCACGGGCGGCAGCTTCTCCGTCCTCTTGCCGAAGACGCGGCGCTCCAACGCCGCCATCTTCGCCTCCAGCGAAGTCATCCGCTCACGCAGCTCCTCGGCTTCCTCGCGCCAGGGGCAGAAGTGGTCTTGCGGCAGCTCTCGAGGCACCTCCAGCCCATACCGCGCTGCCGCTCCCCGCGCCCGCGCCGGGCCGTCAGGAGGCCGGGCGGCCGGGAGGTGCCCAGGCAGACGGGCGTCGGACTTCGGCCACGTCGATGCCGTCCAGCAACATCGCCAACTGCGTCGCGTCCAGCGCCACCGTCCGCGCCTCGGTCTCCACCTTGGGCAACCGGAAGCGCCCCGTCTCCAGTCTTTTGTACAGCAGCACGAATCCGCCACGACTCCACGCCAACACCTTGATGCGGTCCCCTCTGCGCGAGACGAAGGCGAAGAGGTGCCCGGAGTACACGTCCTCTCCCCACCCCGACTGCACCAGGGCCATCAACCCATCAATCGACTTGCGCATGTCCACTGGCTCCGTGGCCAACACCACGCGCACGGACGCAGGCAGGGTGAACACGCGCTCACCTGCCCAGCGCCGTGAGGAGCCGGGCCACGTACCCGACGTCGGTGCCTGGGGCGAACCTCACTCGCGCTCCGCCGGGCAGCACTATCTCGAGCATCGCCGCGCTCGCTTGCGTCGTGCTCGCCACCTCCACCGGCAACAGTCTCACAGCGGGGGCCTTCCTGCTCCGCTGACGTCGGCGCCGGTAAACCCACGACTGCAGCGTGCTAAGCCTCAACCCGCGCTGCGCGGAGAACTCCTTTTGCGTCAGGCCGCTCGCTTCAAACGCCTCGGCGACCTGGAACCACTCTTCACTCTCAACCAGCTTCGACATTCCGGCCAGGGTCCACCACCACCTCTACCCCTGCAATGCCTCGCGCCACGTCGCTCGCCGGACGGTTACCCCCTCGGAATTGAACACGCCCGGATTATCGAGGGCCCACTTCGCGAGCAGGAGACCCTGCGGGATATGGCAGTTGAAGCTGGCCGCCTTGAGTATATGCGGCGCGGCCGCCCCAACGTGGAAGTGCACTTCCTTTGGCTCAAGTTGAGCTTGCCCGGGTTCTGTGGACAGGTGGGTTAAGCAGCCAGTGGCACCTGCGAGGCGGTCTTCTCGAACTCGGCGGGACTGACGTAGCCAAGTGAGGAGTGCCGCCGCTTGCGGTTGTAGAACACCTCGATGAACTCGAACAAGCCACCCTTCGCCGCCTCGCGCGTCGAGAAGTCCGCTTCGTGCACCAGCTCTGTCTTCAGCGTGGAGAAGAAGCTCTCCACCACGGCGTTGTCCCAGCAGTTGCCCTTGCGGCTCATGCTGCATCGGATGCCGCGGGCGGCCAGCGCTCGCTGGTAGTCCTCACTGGCGTATTGGCTGCCCCTATCCGAGTGGTGCAACAGTCCCGCTGGGGGACAGCGACCTTTGAGCGCCATGTCGAGAGCCGAAAGCACCAGGTGCCGGTCGATGCAGCGGTCCATGGCCCAACCGATGACGCGCCGACTGAAGAGGTCCAGCACTACTGCCAGGTAGAGCCAGCCCTCCCGCGTGGGCACGTACGTGATGTCCGTCGCCCACGTCCGGTCGGGCCTTGGTGGATTGAAGTCGCGAGCCAGCACGTTGGGCGCCACCGGGAGGCCGTGCTTGGAGTCCGTGGTGTGCACGAACCGTCTGCGTCGACGAGCGCGGAGCCCAGCCTCGCGCATGAGCCGGGCCACGCGGTGCCGGCCCACGGGCAGCCCCTGGGCCTTCAGCTCGGCCTGGACGCGTGGGCTACCATAGGTGCGGCGGCTGTCCTGATGCACCTGCTGGATTCGCTCCACCAGCGCCGCATTGGCCTTCTGGCGTGCCGACGCTTCACGTCCCTCCCAGGCGTAGTAGCCCGCTCGGGACACCTCCAGCACACGGCACAGCATCGCCACCGGGTAGTTCGCCTTCTCCTCCTGGATGGCCGTGAACCTCACGTGCTCTCCTTGGCGAAGAAGGCCGCCGCGTTTTTTAGTATCTCCCGCTCCATCCGCAGCTGGCGCACCTCGCGGCGCAACTGAGCGAGTTCCTCCTTCTCACCCGTCGTCAGCGCCCCGGACGGCCCCTGGCCCGCGTCCGTTCGGGACTGCCTCATCCATGCCTCCAGCGCACTGCGAGTCAGGTCCAGGTCCTTGGCCACCTGGGCTCGCGACTTGCCCTCTTCCAGCACCATCTTCACAGCCCGGGCTTTGAACTCGGGCGTGTACTTCCTGCGCTCGCGTCTCGGCATCGTCGTGGACATCCTTCGGTCACCTCATCTCCGGTGTCCACAAAACCCGGGGAGGCTCAAGTCGCCCAGCAAGGGGGCAGAGTGCAGGCCGTTGGGGCTGCGCCTCGCAGACCTCGTTGGGCGGCACATTCCACAGGACACAGGCAAAGTTGAATCTATTGAACTGGGGTGGCACGAACTGCGGGCATCAAGCCTCAACCATCTGATTCACTCCGTCCACATCATCCGATTCCCTGGCGTCCCCTCCTTCTGGGCTTCATCGGACGGAGGCTGGATCGATGCTAGGGCTGACATCGTCTGCAGCGTAGTCGCTCAGAAGACGCAGAAACTTCCGGAGTATCGCCGCAGTTGCTCCCAGGTATGGCTACTGCTGGTTGCTGATGGCGAAGGAATCTCAGGGTTTGTTGACCGTGAGGGCCTCGCAGAACTGGAAGTGGAATCAAGCTTCGACCGTGTCTACTTCCTTGATTGCTGGAGCGCTCATCTCTACCGGCTTCGCTTGTCGCGTCCAGCAGGCTAAACCCAATGCCGTTCACTTTAGGAACGGACATGACGTAGCGGCCTGCGGGAGCGTACTCGACGGACTGGGCGGGGACGCTTCCGTGGGTAGCTGCTCATCTTGATTTTCACCGCACGCGGATAGCGTCTATGGCTTCGCCGCAGCGGGAGGATGAAGCGTTTTACCTCTTCTCGCAGGCGTCGCAGATGTTTGGGAATCGCTCCGGGGCTCGCGCCGGCCAGCCACATCCACTCGTCGCGGATGAGACGCAGGGCCATGACGAAGCTGATTCGGGTGGGAGGCACACTGGCCTCTTCGGCAATGCGCTCCATCTCCAGCCGCACCAGATTGTAGGCCAATCCCACGCCCCAGAGTTCCTGGGCGACCCCACCGGGCTTCTGGCTGCGGATGGCCTCTTGCCTCTCCAGCATCTCCGTCTTCACCTCGTCATAGCCGAGTTCCAGCTCCCACCTCTCGTGGTAGAGGGCCACCACTTCGCTGGCGGGGAAGGCTTCGGCGTCCAGCAACGAGGTCAGCAACCACTGGGGCTGAAAGCCTTTGCGCTGGTAACGGATGGCACGTGCCACGAAGCGCATGGGCAAGGAGTCGTCCTTCTGACGGGTGCGGTAGCTCACCTCCATTTCCACCACTTCCTCTCCTTTTCCTAAACGCTTTACCGTGCGCCAGGCGGTGTTCTTCTTCGCGCGCAGCAGCCAGTGGCGGTTCTTCCCGTCCCTCGCCAACGGCACGAGGATGTCGGCGTTGAGAAAGTGGCGGTCCAGCACGCACAGCGAACCGTCCGGTACCTGGGGCCACACCTTCAGGGCGTACTCGCGCTCATCCGTCCCGTAGGGCCCGAAGTGCGCCGCCGCCAGCAGGTGGCTGCGCAGGGCCATCAGCGTGACCAGTCGAACCATGGGGTAGCCGCTGAGGCCTCCTCCCCGGCCGACCACCTGTCCTCCAAAGTGCTTTCGGTTTTCCTTCGAGTCCGGCACCCGGGCTGTCGTGCCGTCTACTCCATACAGGGCCAGCCCCCTCCATGCATGCCGACGCGCGCTGGCGTGGGCCCACGCGTCCGCGCTCTTCTCGAAGAGCCACTTCAGCGGCTCCTCTCCTACTCGAGAGCGGGCCTGCGCCACCGCGCTCCTCGCAATCGGCTTCGGCCTGGCACCAGGCAATGCCAGGTCCAGCCGCTCCACCAGCTCGGCGATGGGGCGGTGCCGGTACAGCGCCATGCCCAGCACCAGCCAGATGACCTGCTCCGCGGGTAGCCGACGTTTCCGGACGGTGGCTGTCCCCGTCGCCTCCAGCGCCGCCTCCACCCACTCCGGGGCGAGACTCGCGCACAGCCGGTCGAACGCCCCCTCATCCGCAGAGGGCAAGTACCCGAATGGACCTCTTCCCACGCGACCGCCTCCTTGCTCGCGGTCGCGCCAGTATGAGCCTTCTCATCCTTATCTGATCGGCATTGAGGCTAAACCCAATGCCGTTCACTTTAGGAACGGACATGACGTAGCGGCCTGCGGGAGCGTACTCGACGGACTGGGCGGGGACGCTTCCGTGGGTAGCTGCTCATCTTGATTTTCACCGCACGCGGATAGCGTCTATGGCTTCGCCGCAGCGGGAGGATGAAGCGTTTTACCTCTTCTCGCAGGCGTCGCAGATGTTTGGGAATCGCTCCGGGGCTCGCGCCGGCCAGCCACATCCACTCGTCGCGGATGAGACGCAGGGCCATGACGAAGCTGATTCGGGTGGGAGGCACACTGGCCTCTTCGGCAATGCGCTCCATCTCCAGCCGCACCAGATTGTAGGCCAATCCCACGCCCCAGAGTTCCTGGGCGACCCCACCGGGCTTCTGGCTGCGGATGGCCTCTTGCCTCTCCAGCATCTCCGTCTTCACCTCGTCATAGCCGAGTTCCAGCTCCCACCTCTCGTGGTAGAGGGCCACCACTTCGCTGGCGGGGAAGGCTTCGGCGTCCAGCAACGAGGTCAGCAACCACTGGGGCTGAAAGCCTTTGCGCTGGTAACGGATGGCACGTGCCACGAAGCGCATGGGCAAGGAGTCGTCCTTCTGACGGGTGCGGTAGCTCACCTCCATTTCCACCACTTCCTCTCCTTTTCCTAAACGCTTTACCGTGCGCCAGGCGGTGTTCTTCTTCGCGCGCAGCAGCCAGTGGCGGTTCTTCCCGTCCCTCGCCAACGGCACGAGGATGTCGGCGTTGAGAAAGTGGCGGTCCAGCACGCACAGCGAACCGTCCGGTACCTGGGGCCACACCTTCAGGGCGTACTCGCGCTCATCCGTCCCGTAGGGCCCGAAGTGCGCCGCCGCCAGCAGGTGGCTGCGCAGGGCCATCAGCGTGACCAGTCGAACCATGGGGTAGCCGCTGAGGCCTCCTCCCCGGCCGACCACCTGTCCTCCAAAGTGCTTTCGGTTTTCCTTCGAGTCCGGCACCCGGGCTGTCGTGCCGTCTACTCCATACAGGGCCAGCCCCCTCCATGCATGCCGACGCGCGCTGGCGTGGGCCCACGCGTCCGCGCTCTTCTCGAAGAGCCACTTCAGCGGCTCCTCTCCTACTCGAGAGCGGGCCTGCGCCACCGCGCTCCTCGCAATCGGCTTCGGCCTGGCACCAGGCAATGCCAGGTCCAGCCGCTCCACCAGCTCGGCGATGGGGCGGTGCCGGTACAGCGCCATGCCCAGCACCAGCCAGATGACCTGCTCCGCGGGTAGCCGACGTTTCCGGACGGTGGCTGTCCCCGTCGCCTCCAGCGCCGCCTCCACCCACTCCGGGGCGAGACTCGCGCACAGCCGGTCGAACGCCCCCTCATCCGCAGAGGGCAAGTACCCGAATGGACCTCTTCCCACGCGACCGCCTCCTTGCTCGCGGTCGCGCCAGTATGAGCCTTCTCATCCTTATCTGATCGGCATTGGCTCTAAACCGAGGGTCGTGATTCGCGATCAGGCAGAGGGGCAAGCAGGCCCGAGCGGAGCGGGAAGAGGGAGCAGGGGCACCTCTCGTTCGGCTCTGTGTGCGCAGAAAACCTGAGAGCGAGAAGGCCCTGCCCGAGGGCAAAGGTAGGCAGTGGTTGAAGAGAAAGCAGCGGCAAGCGCTGCTTCGGTGGGCAGCCAGGAGTGGCTGCCCGCTCACCTACCGCAGATGCATGGCCGTGGCGGCCGTGGGGCGAGGCGCCTCGTGCCACGCCATCGCCCGGGCATTGGAGTGCGCGACCTCGACGGTGGTGGGAGCAGTACGCCGCTACCGGGAAGGTGGTCGGCAAGCCCTTCGGGATAGGAGGGAGAGCAACGGTCGGCCCAAGGTAGATGAGCGGTTTCGCGAGCGTCTGGTCCGAGTGCTTGCGGGGACGCCCGAGGATTGGGGCTGGTGTCGTCTTACCTGGACTCGGGAGCTGCTGTGCCAGGAGTTGGCCCGCCGAGGCCTGGTGCGCGTGTCGGTTGCCACCATGGGGCGCGCACTCGCCTCGCTCGGCGCCCGGCTCAAGGCGGCCAGGCCCATCGTCGAGTGCCCTTGGCCCGGGTGGAGGCGACGCTGTCAGCTCCACGAGTTGAGGTGTCTCGAGGTCTACGGCCCTTCCAAGGAGCCCGTTCTCCATGTGGACGAAGTCGACATCCATCTCAATCCCAAGGTGGGACGTGATTGGTGCCTGCCTGGGCACAGGCGAGTTGTGGTGACGCCCGGCAACAATCAGAAGCGCTACCTGGCTGGAGCTCTCAATGTCCGCACGGGAAAGCTGACGTGGGTAGAGGGAAGGAGCAAAGCCAGCATGCTCTTCATCCAGCTCCTCTGGCGCCTGTCGAGTACCTATCGGCGCGCTCGCCGCATCCACCTTGTCCTCGACAACGCCGCCGTCCACTCGAGCAGGAAGACGCGCAAGGCGCTCGCGCAGTTCGGCGGGCGATTCGTCCTCCACTTCCTGCCGCCCTACTGCCCTCAGGGCAATCGCATCGAGCAGGTGTGGCTCGACCTGCACGCCAATGTCACCCGCAATCACCGCTGCCGCACCATGGACCGGCTCATGGCCCGGGTGCATGCCTACCTCACAGCTCGCTCAGCCCAGCACTCTGCCAGTCCATCCCTGCGCCGCGCCGACCTTAGGCGCACCACCTGAGGCCGGACGAGATTCACGATCCTTGGTTTAGCCTCAATGCCGATCAGATAAGGATGAGAAGGCTCATACTGGCGCGACCGCGAGCAAGGAGGCGGTCGCGTGGGAAGAGGTCCATTCGGGTACTTGCCCTCTGCGGATGAGGGGGCGTTCGACCGGCTGTGCGCGAGTCTCGCCCCGGAGTGGGTGGAGGCGGCGCTGGAGGCGACGGGGACAGCCACCGTCCGGAAACGTCGGCTACCCGCGGAGCAGGTCATCTGGCTGGTGCTGGGCATGGCGCTGTACCGGCACCGCCCCATCGCCGAGCTGGTGGAGCGGCTGGACCTGGCATTGCCTGGTGCCAGGCCGAAGCCGATTGCGAGGAGCGCGGTGGCGCAGGCCCGCTCTCGAGTAGGAGAGGAGCCGCTGAAGTGGCTCTTCGAGAAGAGCGCGGACGCGTGGGCCCACGCCAGCGCGCGTCGGCATGCATGGAGGGGGCTGGCCCTGTATGGAGTAGACGGCACGACAGCCCGGGTGCCGGACTCGAAGGAAAACCGAAAGCACTTTGGAGGACAGGTGGTCGGCCGGGGAGGAGGCCTCAGCGGCTACCCCATGGTTCGACTGGTCACGCTGATGGCCCTGCGCAGCCACCTGCTGGCGGCGGCGCACTTCGGGCCCTACGGGACGGATGAGCGCGAGTACGCCCTGAAGGTGTGGCCCCAGGTACCGGACGGTTCGCTGTGCGTGCTGGACCGCCACTTTCTCAACGCCGACATCCTCGTGCCGTTGGCGAGGGACGGGAAGAACCGCCACTGGCTGCTGCGCGCGAAGAAGAACACCGCCTGGCGCACGGTAAAGCGTTTAGGAAAAGGAGAGGAAGTGGTGGAAATGGAGGTGAGCTACCGCACCCGTCAGAAGGACGACTCCTTGCCCATGCGCTTCGTGGCACGTGCCATCCGTTACCAGCGCAAAGGCTTTCAGCCCCAGTGGTTGCTGACCTCGTTGCTGGACGCCGAAGCCTTCCCCGCCAGCGAAGTGGTGGCCCTCTACCACGAGAGGTGGGAGCTGGAACTCGGCTATGACGAGGTGAAGACGGAGATGCTGGAGAGGCAAGAGGCCATCCGCAGCCAGAAGCCCGGTGGGGTCGCCCAGGAACTCTGGGGCGTGGGATTGGCCTACAATCTGGTGCGGCTGGAGATGGAGCGCATTGCCGAAGAGGCCAGTGTGCCTCCCACCCGAATCAGCTTCGTCATGGCCCTGCGTCTCATCCGCGACGAGTGGATGTGGCTGGCCGGCGCGAGCCCCGGAGCGATTCCCAAACATCTGCGACGCCTGCGAGAAGAGGTAAAACGCTTCATCCTCCCGCTGCGGCGAAGCCATAGACGCTATCCGCGTGCGGTGAAAATCAAGATGAGCAGCTACCCACGGAAGCGTCCCCGCCCAGTCCGTCGAGTACGCTCCCGCAGGCCGCTACGTCATGTCCGTTCCTAAAGTGAACGGCATTGGGTTTAGAGCCCACCCACGTCCACGTCGTCGCGCAGCGACAGGCGGTAGTCGTCCTGGGCCCACTCGTTCTGGAAGCGCACGGAGCCGGTGAGGAAGCCCTCCGCGTTCATGACGTTCTCCAGCTTCACCTGGCTCTCCGGCCGGACGTTCCAGACCTGTCCCTTGAAGTGGAACACCGTGACGCGGGTGAGGTGCAGCTTCGCGCCGTCCGCGCCCAGCAGCGTGTCACCGGGCTTCAGCGTGCGCGCCTTCACCATCGTCCCGTCGTCGAGGACCATGGGGTGCTCCGCCGTCACCTCCAGCCGACGGCCCTCCTGCGTCTCCAGCGTGAAGATGTCCTCCTGCGTGTCACCCGCCACGAAGCTGCGGATGGTCTGCTCGCCGAAGCGCAGCAGGCCCGCCTCCGAGTCCGCGCTCAGCGCCGACACCGTGTGGAGCCCGGACGCATACGCCTCCGGAACCGGCAGCATCCGGCCACCGAACGCCACCTTCTGCGACGGGGTGACGCAGCCGGCGACGCAGGTGCCCAGCTTGTTGAGGTTGCCCACGCAGGCGGCGGCCTCCTCCGCGGGGACGAAGAAGGTGCAGGAGGAGCCCGCCGGCACGGCCGGGAACGAATGGCAGCCATTGGTGAACACCTGGTACTCGTTCTCCGAGTTCAGGTACGCCTCCCGCGCGACGCTGATGAGGCCGCACTTGCGCGCCCAGGCGTTGCGGCCCCGGGCCAGCTCCACCGTGGTGAGCTGGTCATCCTGGAAGCAGCGCGTGGAGAGCTGCGCGCGAGCGGACGGGGCAAGGCAGAAGAGAAAGACAGCGGTGCTGATGAAGACAGACTTCATGGTGACTCCTTGAGGTGTTGGGGTGACAGGGAAGACGGCGGCCTACGGCACGCCCGCGGCATTCCAGGCATCGCGCACCGCGTTCACGACCGTCGCGTCGTACCGGTCCTGCGCGGCCTGAATCGTGTACGCCTTGGCCTGGGACATGGTGGTCGTCGACGTGAAGTAGTTCGTCGCGGCGAAGTAGAAGGTCTGCGCCGCGCGGTTCATGCCGATGCCATTCACCCACGTGCCCGTCTTGCCACGCGGGTGCGGGCCGCCCGTCACGAGCAGCTTGAAGACCAGGTTCGGGATGCCGGAGTTCCAGTGCACGCCGCCGTTGTCGGACGCACCCGTGTAGCGCTCCGGGTAGTAGTCCCGAGACGAGCCATCCCGCGCGGGGTTGTCCATGTAGCGCAGCGCATCCCCGGCGACGTGGGGCGTCCAGACATCCTCGCCAATCTTCCAGACGTCCGCGTCCACCGCCCCGCCGCGAGTCCAGCTCTCGCAGAGGGCGGCGGCCATGTCGGACAGGCTCTCGTTCAGCGCGCCGGACTCGCTGCGGTACACGAGCCCGGACTCGTACTGCGTCACGGCATGGGCGATTTCGTGGGACACGACGTCCAGGTCCAGGCCCAGCTCGACGGAGTTGTAGCCATCTCCATCCCCGAAGACGATTTGCGAGCCATCCCAGTACGCGTTGACGTACCCGTCACCGTAGTGGACGGTGCTGGTGATGGCGGCGCCCCGGTCGTCGAACGAGTCGCGGCCGAAGATGGTCTCGAAGCAGTCATACGTCGTGCCGATGTGGTCGAAGTTCCGGTCGATGTGCTCATCCCACGTGGGGCTGGAGCCCTCGGCGCGCCGCAGGGTGCCAGGCGTCACCCAGCTCCCATTGGCCGAGTGGACGCGGCGGTTCATCCCCGCATGGATTTGCGGCCGCACGTCGAGCACCCGGCCCGACGCGGCGTCCACGTAGACCAGGTCCCGGACGGGGTCGCCCTCGCGGAAGCCCACGCGCGTCACCTCGTAGGCGGAGGCGAGGAGGCCCTCGGGTTCGAGGAAGTAGACGAAGCGCGGCTCGCCGCGGACGGACACCTGCTCCAGCCCCTCCAGCGCCGCGCGCTTCACGGCGGCCAGGGGAAGCCGCATCAGGGACGCGGACTCGCGAGCACCTCGCGCCGAGCCGTTGGCCGCGTAGACCTGTCCTTCACGGTCGACGTGGACCACCAGCTCTCCGCCAATGACACGCACGCCGTGGTGCGTCTGGTCGTAGCGCACGTGGGTGGTGCCCTGGGCATCCGTGCGGCTGGAGCGCACCGTCAGCTCCTCCGCGCGCAGGCCGAACCGGGGGGCCAGCGCGCGCAGCGCGTCCGGGGCTCCTCGCGCCGTCAGCGAGGGGCTCAGCCGCCCCAGCTGTCCCCGGATGAAGGTGGGGGTGCCGTCCTTTCCGGCGTGGACGACTTCGATGTCTCCCGCGGAGGACAGTGCGTGCGCCGAGCTGTCCAGGGGTGGGGCCGGGTCCACGGGTGCGTCGCCACAGGCGGCGCCCAGCAGGGCCAGGCACGCTCCCATCAATCCCTTCTTCCAAGTCCGAGTCACGACGCGCTCCTTGTCTACAGGTGGGTGTTGCTGGCTGGCTCCAGCGCAGGTGGGGTGGCCATGTGTTGCCGACGGGTGGGGGACACGGGCGAGTCGTTCGGGTCGTCGTCGGACACCGGCTGGGCTGGTACTGCGGGACACACGAGGCCCTGTCCGCCTCGGGCAGACACGGTCCTCCTGGGTCCATGACGGCTGCGACTACAGGTGTGCGGTCATCCGCTGGACTTCATCGGGGCTGGCCCCCGACTCCACCAGGCCGGCGATGAGCGCCTCTCGCAGCAGGTTCTTGAGCTTGGGACTCTCCAGCTTCGCGAAGGTGTCGACCGCCAACTGGCGGTCCACCTGCGCGAGGCGAAACAGCAGGTCATATTTCTCCCCCACCAACCCCTTCTTCACCGAGTCGGGCAGACCTCGGTCGATGGGAGACAACGCCAGTGACGTCATTGCGTCGCGAGCCGCGGGCTCCGAGGGCGCGAGCTCGAACAACAGGTCAATCATCGCCATGCGCTCGAGCACGGGCTCGGGCTTGTTCTCGAGGAACCGCGCATCCGCGGGGAGCTGTCGGAGGGCCGACGGGTCCGCCAGCTCATCCCTCAACCCATGGATGTGCGTGGGCCCCTGTCGCGAGAGCTCCTCGATGAAGGCCGCCTTGCGGAAGAACGCATTGAAGCGCCCGGCGCGGTACTGACGCGCGGACGCTCGCGCGGCCTCGCGCTGCTCTCGTGTCGCGGTGTCCTCGGGCTCCGAGGCCTCGGGGGCCTGGGTGACTGGCGCGGGCGGGGAGGGCGCTGGCCGAGGCGGAGGCAGCGGCGCGGCGGGGCGCATCGGGCTCGGCGGCGGCCCTTGGGGAACAGGAGGCTGGGGAGTGTCGGGCCGCGTGGTGGACACGACGAGGCCCGCGGCTCCCAGGACGAGCATCGCGAGTCCCGGCCCCAGCATCCGCCAGCGAGGTGGCGGCGTCGGCCTGGGGGGGCCGGGAGGAGTTCCGTTCATGGGCTCGACTCCTTGTCGTGGATGACGGCGCGATGAAGCGAAGAAGAGGGATTAGAAACGCCACCGCTCGGGAGTCGGCTCACGGTCGAGCCCGAGGAACCTGCGATTGACGACCCGGTTCTCCGGGTCCACCGTCACCTGCGTCACGGGCTCGTCGAAGGGCACCTTCACGCGCAAGGTGTCCGACTCCGGCGCCAGTCCGTAGTCGAGCGTGACGACGCGCTGCTCGGTGGCGCCCTCGACGAGGACATCCACCGAGATGGGGTAGCGCGTGCCGGAGAGCGAGCGCTGCACGGCGGTGACGAGGAGCTCTCCGTCGTGGGCCTCCGTGCTCACCTCGAAGTAGGGCCAGTCCGGGTCGCCGCTGCCGTGGACCCAGGCGTCGAAGTAGGGCCCCAGGTCCTCGCCGGACGCGAGCTCCAGCGCGGCGCGCAGGTCCTCAACGCTCCGGTCACCGGGCTGGTGCAGGAAGTCCTTGATGGCCTGGAGGACGACATCCTCGCCGAGCAGTGGCTCCAGTTGCAGGAAGAGAATCAGGGGCCCGGTGCCGTAGACATCCGCCGAATACGAGAGGAAGACAGGCGGCGGAGCGTCCTCCGGCTGCGGGTAGTAGGACGCGGTGCGCGCCAGCCGGTCCCAGTGCGCCCGGGTCTGCTCCGCTTCGCCCGGGGGCCGCGCCAGGAGCTCATAGCGGTACGTGAGGTACTCCGCGATGGCTTCCTTCCACACGAAGTCGAGGGGACTCGACAGCGTGGTGCGATTGCCCGCCCACTGGTGCACGACCTCGTGCATCAGCGTGTGCATGGTCATGTTCGCGTAGTCGCGTCGCAGGTCCGGCAGGTCCTCGCGGAGGATGAGGTTGGCGGGGTGCTCCGCGCCGAGCCACTCCGTGGGCGCGCTCGCGACGCGCAGCTCCGGGCCGTACGGCAGCGGACCCAGCTCGCCGATGACCCAGTTCAGATACGCCCGGACCTCCGAGCCGTGCAGCGCCGAGGCCAGCTTGCCCCCGGGCACTTCGTGGAGCTCCAGCCTGAACTTGCCGGCCACCTCCGTGAGGATGCTCGAGCGCCACGCGGGGTTGGAGGCCACGGCGAAGGACGAGTACGTGGGCGCCTTGGTGAGCCCCGTCAGCTCGCACCGCGTGGTGGTGGAGCTCGGGCGTGTCCTCTTGCCCGGGCACAGCACCCGCTCGCTGGCGCCGTGCTTGATGGTGAAGATGTATTGCGTGAGCTGGTCCGTGCGGTCGTCGCAGGGACCGAACCGGTCGCACGCGCCCACCCAGCCGAGCAGATAGGTGAAGAGGTTTCCCGCGCGGTCGAACTTCCGGGAGAAGCCCACCTGGGTGAAGTCATACGTCTGGAGGGGCACGGTGAAGCGCGCCTCCAGCTTCACCTGTCCCGCGAAGAGGCCCGGACCGCAGACGCGGATGCCGCCGGGAGTCGACTCCGCGCGCAGCGGGATGGCGCCATTCCAGTGGAGGTCGGTGAGCCCCTCGGGGGCATTCACCACGAAGCAGTCGCCTCCGGGCGGGGCGACATCCAGCATCAACACGGAGCGCGCCGCGCCCGTCTGCGTGGCGAACTCGTATTCGTAGCGCGTCACGGTGGCCGCGAAGTCACCTCGCGGCGTCAGCGTCCCGTAGCGGTGGGACAGCGTGCCGTCCTCGTCGACCGGCAGGGGTGGAGCCTCCAGCGGGCCACACGCCGCCAGCGAGAGCGAGAGCAGGCCCCACGCCCACGCGAGCCCCTGTGTCATCGCTGTCGTGGACCCACGTGGGAGGCTTCGCATGACGGGAGGCTCCGGGGGACGGCTCAGAGGTCGTCGACGCGAACCTCGTCCCGCAGAGACAGTCGGAAGTGGTCCTCCGCCCACTCGTTCTGGAAGCGCACCGAGCCCGTCAGCAGCCCCTCCACATCCAGCACGTTCTCAATCTTCTCGTGGCTGGTGGGCTGCACGTTCCAGGTCTTCCCCTCGTAGCGGAACACGGAGACGTCGCGCAGCTCCACCTTCTCGCCGTGGACGCCGAGCAGCACGTCGCCCTTCTGGAGCGTCTTGGCCTTCACCATGTCTCCTGAGGCGGTGACCATGGGGTGCTCGGCCGTCACCTCGACGCGGCGGCCATCCGCCGTCTCGAGCGCGAACACGTCCTCCACCGTGTCACCCGCGACGAAGGCGCGGATGGGTTGCTCAGCCGACGTGGGCGACACCAGCGTCGCGTCCTTGCCGAGCGCCGTCACGGTGCGCACCCCCGCGTGGTAGGCGTCCTCGATGGGCCAGTACTTCCCCTGGAAGGCCACCTTCTCCCGCGCCGTGTAGCAGCCCGTCACGCACGTCCCCAGCTTCACCAGGTCCGCGATGCACGGCGCGTTGATGTCGGCGGGGATGAAGAAGGAGCAGGTCGGGGTGGGGCCCGAGGAGGCGAAGGCGAAGCAGCCACCGGAGAAGACCTGGTACTCCCCCTCGGAGTTGAGGAAGTCCCGCTTGGCCACGGTGATGTACCCGCACTTGTGCGCCCAGTTGTTGCGACCCTGGGCCAGGGTGGGCGTGGTGAGCTGGTCATCCGTGAAACAGCGGGTGGACAGCTGCGCCGATGCCGCCGTGGAGAGCATCGCGCACGCAAGGACAAGCAGAGACGACAGTCGCTTCATGGCTCGCTCCTGAGGGCTGGGGCCAGTGTCTGGTGTCTGGAATGGCGGGGGCCGGGGCTGCTTTTCACCTAGGGTAGTCGAGTGAAAATCAGCCTTGGGAGGGTGCCCGCGCCGTGAGTGTTGAGTGTTATTGATTTGCAGCGAATGAAAACAATTCTAAAGATGTGGCGCTGGCGTGGAATTCTCGCCAGGGGCCCTCTCGGGCAGGCAGATGGCCGCATGGAAGGCACTTGGGGTGTGGATTCCCCTCAGGCCCTGCCGGTGGGTGCCAGCGGCGATGTGGGACGCCGGACGCGCTGTCACTGGACGAGTGCAGGGGCTCGGGAGAGTTCTTATTGAGGGAGGCCCGCTGGAGAGTCCGCTCCCACCCGCCGTGGAGGAAGGCATGTGTGCACAGCTCAACCGGTTCGCCCTGGTGCTGGGGCTCGTCGTGGGGACGGTGGCCCTGGGGGCGGGTGCGGGCTCGCAGGACGCCTGTGCGGGCAACACGCGCTTCCTGATGGGGGCGGGGATGGGGGACATCACCGGGCCGGCCGCGGAGGTGGGGATGATGGGCTACGGCCAGCTCTCCCAGCAGACGGCCGGCATCCACCAGCGGCTGCGCTCGCGCGCCTTCGTCATCGAGTCCCCCTGCAACGGCCGCCGCGTGGTGTTCGTGAGCGCGGACCTGGGGATGGTCTTCCAGGGCGTGAAGACGCAGGTGGTGGAGCGGCTGCGCGCGCGCTTCGGGGAGGTGTACGGCGATGACAACGTGCTCATCAGCGCCACGCACACGCACTCGGGGCCGGGGGGCTTCTCACACCACACGCTCTACAACCTGACCTCGTTCGGCTTCGTGCCGCAGAACTTCGACGCGATTGTCTCCGGCATCGTCACGTCGATTGTCCGTGCGCACTCGCGGTTGGGGGAGGGGACGCTGCGCCTGGCGTCGGGGGAGCTGTTGGGGGCCAGCCGCAATCGCTCTCCGGAGGCGTACCGCCTCAACCCCGCGGCCGAGCGGGCCCTGTACGCGCAGGACGTGGACACGCGGATGACGCTCCTGCGCCTGACGCGGACGGATGGGCGCGACGTGGGGCTCATCAACTGGTTCGCGGTGCATGCCACGTCCATGGGCAATACGCACCATTTCATCAGCGGTGATAACAAGGGGCTGGCTTCGTATTGGTTCGAGAAGGCTCATGACGCGGGGGACACGTTCGTGGCTGCCTTTGCGCAGTCCAACGAGGGGGATGTGACGCCCAACGTGCTGGGCGGGACGAACGGGGGCGGGGCGGATGACTTCGAGGACACGGAGATTTCGGCCCGGCGGCAGTTCGACTTCGCCTCGCGGCTGTGGGGGCAGACAGGAGCGCCGCTGACGGGGGGCGTGGACTACCGGCACACGTTCGTGAAGATGGACGCGGTGGATGTGGCGCCCGCGTTCGCGGATGGGCGGCCGCGTCGCACGTGCCCGGCGGCCATCGGCCTGTCGATGCTCGCGGGGGCGGAGGATGGGCCGGGGTTTGGCGTGGAGGGCGCGTCGTGCTCGGTGGTCCACGACCTGTGGAGCCAGTTCACGTGTGCGCTCACGACGACGCCGTGTCAGGGGGAGAAGCCCATCGTGTTGGAGATGGGCACCATGCAGCCGCATCCGTGGTCGCCGGAGGTGTTGCCGTTCCAGCTGGTGACGGTGGGGCCGCTCGCGCTGGTGGGGGTGCCGTTCGAGATGACGACGATGGCGGGGCGCCGCTTGCGGCGGACGGTGCTGGAGCAGCTCGCGCCGGTGGGGGTGACGGAGGTCATCATCGCGGGCCTGTCGAACGACTACGCGGGGTATGTGGCGACGCGTGAGGAGTACGCGCGGCAGGACTACGAGGGGGCGTCGACGCACTTCGGCCCGTGGACGCTGGCGGCGATCCAACAGGGCTTCGATGCGATGGCGGCGGCGATGCGGGAGGGGCAGGCGGTGTCACCGGGGCCCACACCGAGGGACTTGCGCTACGTCCAGGCGAGCCTGCAGCCGGGGGTGGTGTTCGACGACAAGCTGCTCTGGGTGGAGTTCGGGGAGGTGTACGCGGATGCGCAGGCGTCCTATGGGCGAGGGGACACGGTGCGCGTGACGTTCTGGGGGGCGCATCCGAAGAATGACTTGCGGCTGGAGGGGACGTACCTGCGGGTCCAGCGCAAGGGATTGATTGGGGCGTGGGTGGACGTGGCGGATGACAGTGATTGGGAGACCCGGTATTCGTGGGAGCGGGAGAACTGTGTGCCCACGCTGGGGTGCTCGCTCGTCACGGTGGAGTGGCGGATTCCGGGGGATGCGGCGCCGGGGACGTATCGCATCCTGCATGAGGGGGATTGGAAGTCGGGTTGGGATGGGCGGGTGCGGCCGTATTACGGGGCGTCTCGGGCCTTCACGGTGAAGTGAGGGGGGCGGCGCGGGCGCGGGAGAGGAGCTCGCGGAGGCGGGGTGGGGCGGGGAGGAGCTGGACGCCGATGCCGGAGGTGCTGCCCCAGGTGCGGGCGTGGGCGGCGTCGACGTGGCGCACGACTTCACCAGTGCAGGAGAAGTCCTCTCCGGCGAGGTGGAGGGTGAGCTCCAGGCGGGTGAAGAGGGGAGGGAAGGGCTCCTCGCAGCTCAGGAAGAGGCCACCCCGGTCGATGTCCACGCCATGGGTGTGGAGGCCCTGGGGGCGATGGACGCGGAGGTTGCACGGGTTGGAGGAGAGGTGGACCTGGCCGTGGGGCTGGGTGGTGCCGTGATGGTGGGAGGAGGGGCGGTGCCTGTGCGGTGGGTGAGGGCAGCGCACATCGGCGGCGTGTTCCGAGTGGCAGAGCTCGCAGTGCATGGTCACCTCGAGCGAGGTCCACTCCGCGGGGGCGGAAGTGGAGGGGCGAGTCTAAGGCTTGAGGACGCGGGTGTGACGGTGTCTCGCGGTGCGTCACTGTGATTGCGCTGGTGGAGTGACGGATAGCGCACAGAGACTGTGTGGTGTGGACTCGTCAGCGGTGTGACGTGTCGGGCCGGGTGGATGTGTGGCGTACTGGGGAGGCCATGATTCGGATGAAGACGCCATGAGTAGCAGGACCCTCGAGTTTGGTGTGGCGGGAGTCTCTCATGTCGATGGGAGAACCCTCGTCAGAGGGCGGATTCATTCCGGCCCCCTTCGAGTGGGGGACAGGTTCTCAGTGGCGTTCAGGCTTGTTCCCGCGAAGGGGCCGGATGGGTATGAACTGTCCAGGCGAACGGGCGAGCGTGCCGTGTCGTTTCGCTTGGAATCCATCCAGGCCTATCGCCACGCTTTCGATGAACTGGAGGCGGGGATGACCGCGGAGTTGGTGCTGTCGGGTGAAGATGATCACGGCCTCGACGAGGGGGATGTCCTTGCCGCGACCCGTTTCGACGAAGGCGATGATGCTGTCTGATTTGGCGCTTGTTGAGCTTGCGTCGGAGAATTACCGGCGAACTGAAGTCGCCGGTGTGGATGCCGCGTTGTCCCGCTTGGAGGTCGCCAGTGAAGGAGCACTGCCTGAGTTCTATCGGCGGTTCGTAGGCCCATTCGTGAGTCGAAGAACTGGCTTTGAGCTTCTGGACCTGTACGAGGAGGGGGCCATGTCGGTGGAAGGGATGACGCGAACGCTGCGTGAACGGTTTGGGGTGCCCAAGGGCTACCTGGTGCTGACCGAACTTCTGGGTGGGGGCGTTCTGGTTTGGGATTCGAGTTCAGGCGCGGTCTATGGTGTTGATTTTGAAGGGGGCTTGGAGGACTTGCTCGCTGGTAAGTTGTCCCCGACGTGGGAGAGCTTCGATGCGTTCGTGAACTTCTATTTTGGGTGATGCCATGGTTGAAATTTCTGCGAGGCGGGTCTCAATCAGCCTGAGAGGGTTCCTCTGACGGTGTTGCGTGAGGGAGAAAGATGTCGAAGATCGCCGTGGTTCCACGCAAAGGGAGCGACATCGCACGTCTCGCCAGGGCAGTTCGACAGGTCTTGCCAATGAGCCTGGTTGAAATCCTGGGACGAGATGAGTCTTCCCCTCTCGCGGAGTTCACTCTCTTCGGCAATGACCACAAGGAGACTGCTCGGCGCCTCAGGCAGTTGCTAGGTGCGCTCGACCAGCAAGGGGTCCAACATCAGATGTACGAGCTGTGCCCCGGTGAAAAGCTGGAGGACGTCGCGAATCGCGATGAGCTTGAGGTCTCCGTGGAACAGGTGGAGAGCATCCTCCTCAACCACGAGCGGGAACTCGCACGGCAACATGAGTCGGGTGGACGCGGCAAAAGGAGCTGATGCCACGGCGGATGTGGAACTCGGTGAAGCTGATGGACATTGCGTACGGGTCGGTTTCGCGGAGCCGAGAGTTCTTCGCGAACATTCTCGAGCAGCGCGACCGAATCCCTCGACGCGTTGACCCACACTTGGGTGTTCGGGTGGACTGGGTCGTTGCCGCAGGGATGCAGTGACCACGAACGAGGTGATGAATGGAGTTGGATGCGGTGAGTCGGATCCTTGTCGAGAACGGACTCTATGTGCGCCCGACTCCGTTCTCCATGGAAGGGGCCTTGTTGGTCAGCAGAAGAGATCTTCGCTTCGAGGCGAGGGATGGGCTCTATGGTTGGAGGGAGTCATTCCTGCTGCGTCGCGATCAACATCGCTGGGTTGTCAGCAGGGCTCTCCATGGAAAGGCTTATGTGGATGAGTTTGTGTTCTTGAACCTGGACGAGGTGGTTCGATATGCACATCAGTTTTTCAATGTGAGTCTATTGTCCACGGGGGCTAATGATGTCATGGCGGATGTGGAGCTCGGTGAAGAGGTCTCGGATTCGTTCTGGGAGATCATCCACCGTGCGAATGGCCAGGCAGAGGAGTTGAAGCGGATTCTCTGGGAGATGAGCGAGGCGGAGGTCGCTCAATTCCACGAAGAGTTCGTGCGGACGGCCTCGGTGCTCAGAGGGGAGCCGTTTGACAGGATGATGGGCCCAGATGTTTCGGAGGATGGGCTGATGGACATCGCGTACTGGTCGGTTGCGCAAGGCCGAGCGTTCTACGAGCGCATCCTCGAACGGCCCGAGCGGATTCCGCGGGAAGTGAAGGACGGGGACCCTGTGCTGATGATGGGCGGAGTGGCCGCAGTCGTCATGGATGAGAAGTTCGGCAAGGAGCTCGATTTCTTCTGAACTCAATCCGACCACCCTGAGCCTCCTTCAGGCCCAGGTTCCACATCCCGCCATCTCCGAGAGCGCCGCCGCTCCATCCACCCTACAGCGGCGTATTGACCGTGACGCCCTCGCGGCCCGTGCTCCAGTCGCGCAGGTACTTGTTGAGCGCCCCGAAGAACTGGATCGACACCAGGTCCGCCACACCGAACAGCTCGCGCAGCAGCGGCTCCACGTGGTGGTTGTGTGTCTCAGCCGCGTCGGCGTCAACATACTCCTCGATGATCGAGTAGTGCCCCGGCTTCTGCGTGGTGCACCACTGGTAGCGCAGCGTCCCCGGCTCCGTCGCCGCCTCCGCGGCCAGGGCCTTCGCTACCCGCAGGAACGTCGCTTCCCCATCCGCCCGGGTCTTGAACTCCACCAACACCAGCAGACTCATCCGATTCTCCTAGGCACATCGTGCCCCGAGGGTCGGAAGTTCTCGTAACACCCAGCTTGCGGGATGTCGCTCGATTTACACCCCGCCCGCCCCACCTCAGCGCTTCGTCTTGCTCTTCTCCTTCATCGGAAACGGCGCCGCGTCGATGCGCACGCCGATGTACGAAGGGAAGCGCGGCACCCCGTCATTCGACAGCTCCTGATACCGGAACGTGATGATGGTCCCCACCGGCGGCGGCGCTCCTCGCTCCGCATCCGAGAACCCCGTCCCCACGCTGAAGCCCTTCCCGTTGCGCAGCTCCACCTCCAACGCCCCCAGCCGCCCCTTGTGCCGCCCCGCTCCCGCCACGTGCCCCACCACGATGGCCTCGTCGTCCTTGAAGCTCTTCACCTTCAACAACGTGTGCGAGCGCCCCACCTCGTAGCGTGAGCCCGGCTTGCGCAACATCAGCCCCTCGCCCCCCAACCCCTCCACCTTCTCCAGCTCCGCGCGCAGATGCGCCGTCCCCTGGCACCGCTCGTGCGGATGCCACTGCGCATACGCCGGCTTCGCCGTCCCCAACCACTCCCGGCACCGCTCCAGCCGCTGCTCGAAGTCCGCGTCCACGCCCGGCGCGTCGAACACGACGAACATCAGCTCCTTCCAGTCCTGGCTCTTGTCCTGCCGACGCACCACGCTCACCGTGCGCTGGAAGCGCTTGCGCCCTCCAAACAACTCCCCATCCAACGGGAAGTCCGGCAGCCCCGCCGTGAACCACTCCGGCGCCAGGTACTCATTGCCCAGCCGCGACCAGAAGCGCTTGCCATCCCAATACGCCCGCACCCCGTCGAGCTTCTCGCTCATCCACCAGTCCGTGAGGTCCACGTCGTTCTCCCACGACTGCGCGAGCAGCAGCGGCGGGGCCTTCTCGGCGGACGCCTCGGCGTCACCGTCCTCGCTCTTCGCGCGCGTCGCCCGGGCCGGCGGCGCGTCGCCACCCACCCGCGCATCCTCCGCGGCGTCACCCCGGAGCTTGCGCAGGTGCTTGCACGTGCGCCGCTCGATGGCGATGGACTGGTTGCGCCACGCGGGGCACGAACAGGAATAGACACCCCCCGTGTTCTTCAGGATGTAGGGCTTGGAGCCCGAGCCCTGCATCTGCGCCTGCTCGCCGTCCGCGATGTCCGCCAAGGATGTCTCCTCCGCGCCGCGCGTGCTCGCGGCGACGAAGAGAATCGTACCCCTGGGGTCCGACGTTCCCAAAGCTCCGATGGGACTCGGACCTCAGGGCCGCGAGCGCTTCTCGAGCCAGTCGTGGATCTCCTGGAGCACCGTGGGAGAAGGGTCGTCGAGGCTGGCCATGCGCTGGGCCTCGGAGGCCAGCCGCAGCGCGCGCTTGCGGTCCTTGCCCGACTCCCAGAGGGCCCGCGCGAGCAGGAATCGCGCTGTCGCCCGCTGGCCTGTCCTGGGCTGGGCCTTCTCCCAACCCGCGACGGCGCGCTCCATCACCGGGATGGCCTCGTCGGGTCGCTCGAGGGTGAGGTACAGCCGGCCCAGGTTTATCAGGATGCCCGTCCACGCCGAGGCGCTGTCGTCCGGCAGGGTGCTCAGGAGCTCGACGGCCCGCTGACCGTAGGGGAGGGCCTCCGCGTGGCGGCCCTCCTTGACGAGGGTGAGGGAAATCACCCTCAACGAGATGGGCAGTCCCGGATAGCGCGGGCCGTGAATCTTCTCCTGGATGGTCATGGCGCGCAGGAAGTGTTCCCGGGCGGGGCCGAACTGCTTCTGGATGTAGTAGCTCGAGGCGATGTTGTCGTGGAGGACGGACACCCCATAGCTCTCGGCGCCGTCTGTCTTCACGGCGATATCCATCGCGCGCTGGAACAGGGGGAGTGCTTCCTCGTGCCGACTCTGCAACGCGAGGTTCGTGGCCAGGTCGTTGAGGCCGTCGTAGACGCGCGGATGCTCGGGGCCGAGCGCTTGTTCCACGATGTGGAGGGCCTCGCGGCAGATGCTCTCCGCCAGCTTCAGCAGCTCCTCCTGGGTATAGCGCGTGTCCGTGTAGGGGTTGGCCATGGAGGCGCTGTGGAGCACGGGCGCGATGGCCGCCCGCATCTGCGCGGCGTCGGGGTGCTCCGGGCCCAGCAGGTCCCGGGCGATGGTGGCGGCACGCTCCAGCGTGGCGCGGGCCTTGGCCAGCTGGGCCGCCTGGAATTGCGTGGAGCCGAGCTCGAGCAGCACCTCGGCGACCGCCATGCTGTTGGCGCCGAACGTGCTCTCCGCCAGCACGAGCGCCTGCTCCTGCTTCTCCTCCGCGCGCGCGTAGTCGCGCTGCATGCGAAACAGGGTGCCGGTGTAGGTCAGGAGCTGGACTCGCGCCAGGGGGTGGCCATCACCCAGCCGCTCCAGCGCGGCGGTGGCGCGGTCCTTCCACAGCGCGGCCTTGTCGTATTCATCCAGGCTGATGCACGACACGCGGACGAGGAGCGTCCAGGCGCGGGTGGCGAGCGCGTCCTGGCGGGTGGCCTCCGCGGCGTCCAGGGTCTCGAAGAGCGCGGCCTCCGCGTCGCGCCATCGGCCCGCGCCCTCGAGCAGCTCGCTCAGCAGCAGGAAGATCTCCGCGCCCTCGTGGCGGTTGCGAGCCTCCCGGGCGGCTCTCGCCACCGGCTCCACGAGCGCGACACCCTCCGCGTACCGCCCCGTGGCGAGCAGGCCGCGGCCCTTGGTGAGCGTTTCCTGCCATTCGGCGTTCTTCGGGACGGAGGGCGCGGGGCCCGCCGAGGCGCAGTCCGCGAGTGAGGGCAGGATTTGCGCCGCGCGGTGGGCTGAGTCCACGGTCCTTCCATCGGCTTGGGACAGCAGGCGCGTGAGCGCGGCGAGGTCCGCGAGCCGGTTGTCCAGGCAGCGCATCTTCTGGTCGACCTGCTCTGGAGGCTGCGTGCCGGGCGCGAGCGAGGCCTCGCAGGTGAGCGTGCGCGCCGTCACCCACTCCCGGGTGTAGGCGTCCAGGTCCTGGCGCACGCGCTCCCAGGCGGACAGCGCATAGGGCTTCTTGGAGGCAACGAAGGCGGCCTGGATGGAGGACTGCTGCGCCGGCCCCCAGACATGGGCCAGCTCCTCGCCCGCCCGCGTGCAGTCCCGGGCGTGGAGCGCGTGCGTCAGCCCCACGGCGGCGGCCAGGAGCGCCAGGGCTCCCGTCACCTGGAGCCCCCGTCGCCAGGGGCGCGCGGGGCCCTTCTGGAGCGCGGAGACCAGGGCCGTCACGGAGGGGTGGCGCTCGGCCGGTGCGGGGGAGAGCCCGCGCAGGACGAGGGCCCGAAGCCAGGCGGGCACCGGGGGACCCGCGGGCGGCGGTGAGCGGGTGCCGTGGAGCGCCTCATGCAGCGCCATGCAGAAGGAGTACTGGTCGCTCAGGGGGCTCGGGTGCGACTCGCCGCTGAGGAGCTCCGGGGCCATGTACGCGGGCGTGCCGCCGTGGAGGGAGGACGTCCGGGCCTCTCCTCGGGAGAGGTCCCCGGTTCGAGCGAGCGGAGGTGCGTCTTCCCCTGGCGCGGAGGCGAGCCGCGCGAGGCCGAAGTCGGTGACGTGGGCGCGCCCCGCCGAGTCCACCAGCACGTTGGCGGGCTTGAAGTCGCCATGCACCACCCCCGCGTCATGGGCCGCCGCGAGGCCTCGGCCCGCGTCGAGGAAGACGTCGAGCACCTGCCGCCACGAGCGAGGCGTGGCCTTCAGCCAGTCCTCCAATGTCTGGCTTTCCACCTGGGCCATCGCCAGGAAGACGCGCTCCTGGAAGGTGCCCACGTCATAGACGGCCACGACGTTGGGGTGGGAGACGCGGGCCATGGCCTGGGCTTCGCGGAGCAGCCGCGCGCGCGCCTTCTCCGGGGGCCAGTTCAAGGCCCGCGCACGGAGGAACTTGAGGGCGACGCGGCGGTTCAGCTCCGTGTCGTACGCGCCATGGACGACCCCCATGGCCCCCGCACCCAGCTTCTCCAGGAGGAGGTAGCGGCCGACGGCGGTGCCCTTCTCCAGCACGAGGTCCTCCGAAGGCGGGGCGTGCTCACCGTCCGAGCCGGGCGTGGGCGTGGGCGTGGGCGCCACCGTGGCGAGGCGCGCCTGGCAGTCGAGGCAGGTGCCGAGGTGGGTGTTCACGTCAGCGAGGCGCTCGGCCGGGAGTTCACCCTGCCGCAGCTTCACGAGGTCGCCTTCACTGATGCAGCGCATGGGGGTCCTCCGGGAAATTGCCCGCGCAAACCGTAGCACCCGGGCGCCAGACGCTAATCAGTTCCTTGTCGCCGCAAGAGTCTGGGGCGACCTCTTCCCCGTGGACATCGAGAGGGGTTGACACGTCAGCGCGGGGGACTGACGTGTCAGCGCCGGCTTCGGGACCAAGGCCGCGCCTCGGCTTCACTCCGCCATCCCCCTGGCACCTGGACTGCAAGAGCCCGGGACCTCATCTCACCCGCCGGCGTGGGCCCCCGTTTTCGCTCCAGAGGCCCTCCGTGCGCACCCGTCTCTCCGGCTGGGCCAATCCGAGACAGCCACTCGAACAGGACTTCATGAAAACAAGACAATATCTCCCGCTGGCGCTTCTCTGTCTGAGTGCCGCTGGCGTCACGAGTTGTAGCGACAAGCCATCGAAGCCGCCTCCCTCGATGTCCCTGCCCGCGGGGACGGTCATCACCGGAGGCGACACCCCCGAGGCGCTCGACGCCGTCGGCGCCAACTGGCAGCCCGCGTTCGACCCTGACTACAACACCCTCGTCCCTCGGCCCGGCGTCGAGGCCGCGACGCAGGCGCAGACGGACGACGTCATCGTGACGCCCACCGCGCTCATCTTCCCCAAGGCGACGCACGCGGAGGTCCTCGCGTGGAAGCCGGGGCGCATCGTCGTCGCGGGGCCGGGCGCGGGTGCGGGCAAGAACCCCCTGGGCTTCGCCCGCCGCGTCGTGAGCATCGCCGAGCAGGGCGAGGACATCGTCGTCACGACGGAGAGCCCCGTCCTGCAGGAGCTCTTCGAGGGCGAAGTCCAGATGACGTTCGACCCCGACAAGGCCCAGCCCGTCGACCTGGCCAAGCTGGACCTGGAGTGGGCCGCCGCGAACCTGTACGCGGACACCGACTTCGCGAGCGAGCTCCCCGAGCTGTTGAAGGACAGCTATCCGCTCGAGGGAGGCGATATCGGCGAGGACGGCAACCCGCTGCCTCCGGCGGCGCCCGGCGACCCGGCGTTCGGGTGGCTGGTGAAGGCCGCCAAGAAGGTGTGGCAGACCGTCACGGCGAAGAGCTTCGAGAAGAGCATCCCGCTCTCGAAGGAGATCAAACAGTCCGTCTCCGCCGAGCTCTTCTCCCGCGACTACTCGAAGACCTTCAACCCGTCCGGCAAGCTGCCGATGGAGCTCAACCTCAAGGGCGAGGGCACCGTCTCCGGCTCGCTGGCCTTCAACCCGAAGCTCCAGGTGGGGTTCCGGGTCCCGGGCCTGGGCTCCATCGGCGGAGAGAACCCGCTCGCGCTCTGGTTCAATGCGGACAGCTATCTGCGCGCGACCGAGCGGATGGACGTCAACCTCGATGCCTCCCTGGCCTCGGCGGGAGGCAAGTCGGGGGTGGACCTGGAGGAGATGTTCAAGAAGGCCCCCACGACGCGGGAGGAGGTGGCGACCCACACCAAGGACTTCTTCATGAACCACCCGGACCTGAAGCCCGGGACGGCGTGGAAGAAGACCCTCTTCATCTCCAAGCCATACACGCAGACGGTCGCCGCGGGCCCGGTGCCCGTGGTCTTCACCGAGACGTTCCAGCTGGACCTCGAGTGTGGCTTCGAGGCGAAGGCCGCCATCGAGGCGTACCTCGTGCTGGAGCAGTCGCTGACGTTCAAGTACACGGCGCGCTACGAGAAGGGGAAGCTCACGCACACGGGCCCCTCGGTGGGGACCGCGAAGAAGTTCGAGGTCCAGGTGACGGGCGGCGGCGCGCTCGTCGCGACGTGTGGACTGATTCCGCGCATCAACGCGTTCATCTACGACACCGTGGGCCTGAACGCGGGCGTGCGAGCCTCCGTCATCGGCCGCGCGTCGTATGCGACGTCCTGCGACGAGAGCGCGACGACCTGGCAGCCGAAGGGCGAGGTGAAGCTGGGCCTCGCGCTGGGCCTGGGCCTCAAGGTCGGAGCGCGCGGGCAGCTCCCGGGCTCGAGCTTCCTCGGGACCTCTGGCACCAAGCTGGGCGCGACGTGGTATCCGCCGGAGCTCTACAGCAAGGAGTTCCCGCTGTACGAGAACACGTGGGACGTGTCACCGGGGCTCGGCTACTGCACGCCCAAGTGCAAGAACTTCGCGAAGGACGGGCTCGAGACCGACGAGGACTGCGGCGGCGGTCAGTGTGGCGGCTGCGCCGAGGGCAAGACGTGCGCGAAGAACAGCGATTGCGCGGTCGGCTTCTGCGCGGACGGGACGTGCTCGAACACGGACCACTGCAAGAACGGAATCATCGACGGGGATGAGACGGCCACGGACTGCGGCGGAGCGCTCTGCGGCAAGTGCTCCGTGGGCCGCGCCTGCTACCAGCATGGCGACTGCAAGAGCAACGCTTGCAAGCTGCAGCCCCAGAGCGGCTCCGCGATGGGGTTCTGCGTGGCGGACCCCTGCCAGGACAACGCCAAGGACAATGGGGAGTGCGCGGCCGACTGCGGTGGCACCTGCGGTGCCTGCGGCCTGGGCACCTACTGCGGTATCGATGCGCAATGCGCGAGCGGGGCCAGCAATGGCTATCAATGCGTCGACGCGACGTGCAAGGACCTGAAGCTCAGCGCCGGTGAGTCGGACATCGACTGCGGGGCTGCCTGCTTCACCGGCTGCGCGCAGGGGCAGAAGTGCTTTGGCGACGCCGACTGTGGAGATGGAAGCTGTGTCGCGGGCATCTGCAAGAACCAGTGGTTCTCGACGTGCGCCGAGCGCCGCGCCGCCGACCCGGCCCTGGCCGATGGCCACTCCAGGCTCTACGTCGGAGGCGACCCGAAGAAGGGCTGGACGGCCTACTGCGCGGACATGGCGGGCACGCCGAAGGAGTACCTCACGCTCCAGAACACGACGAACGGCAACTACTCGCAATACACCGCGGGCGGGGCATCTCCTGGGACGAACGTGCGGACGCGCTTCTTGAAGGTCCGGCTCAATCCCGCGACGCTCCAGGTCAGTCCCGGTGATTTGACGTTCGCCGCGTCGAGCGGAAGCCTGGTCCACAGTCAGTCGACGCTGACGTCGCTTCCCTACGGTGCCGCGATGGACTGCGTGGCGTCGATGAGCAGGAGCGGCGTCGGAGACATCGACCTCTCCGGCTTGCCGTTCGCGGTGGCGCCCAATCAGTTCGCCGTCGGTGGCTTCGAGGCGAGCGGGACGACCGCCTACAGCGCCGATGGGCGCCGGGTGCACCTCATGGGCGGCGGCTACTGCGGCTGGAACACGGTGGTCGGTGGCAATCCCATCGTCAACATCAAGCCCATCCAGCTCGTCTACTCGCCCTGACGGGAGCGAGCGGTGGCCGCCCGCTTTCGACGGCGCCATCGCAGGGCGGCGAGCGCGAAGGTGCTCGCCGCCAGCAGTCCCACGCCGACCGCGAGCAGGCTCGGGGCGGGCGGCGGTGGTGACTCCACCATGCGGAGGGAGAGGTCATCCACCCAGGTGGCCGCCTCCCCGTGATGGAGGAGCTGGACGTAGTAGGGGCCTCGCGGAAGCACCAGCGAGGCCTCGAGCCTCCCGCCCACCTGGGTGAACCGCGCGCGGGGGCCGAGCGCCGTGGCTTCATCCACGGGTGCTCCCGGCCGGAGGACCACCTCCAGGTCCTGCTCGGCGCGGGGCCCCGCTCGCAGCGCGAGGAGGGCCTTCCCCGCGGTGGGTGAGTCGCCTCGGAACTGGAGGACGGAGCGCGGCACGGACGCCTCCGGTACCTCCCGTCGCCCCGGCACCAGGAACGCATCCGACGCGGCGCGGGTCATCGCTCCCACGTGGAGGTCGAGCACGCGCTCCTCCATCAAGAGCCCATGCTGCTCCGCGGTCCGGAGCCATGTCGCGGCGAGTGCTGGGTCGAGCTTGTCGAGCTCGGCCGCGAGCCCTCGGGCCCACGGCGCGAGGGCCGTTGGAGGCGCGGCGGTCTGGACGAGGTAGCGCGTGAGGCCTTGGACGAAGAGGGCCTTGTCGTGCGAGTGCACCTCCCACAGCGCGCTCGAGAGGGCGAGCGAATCCGCATGGGCGAAGCCGGTGCGGCTCTCCGGAAACGTGACCTTCACCCGGAGGGAGCGGGCGGGCTCCGCGGGGAGCGCGGAGTGCTCGCCCCAGAGCGGGTCTCCGCTCTTCAGCGCGGCATGGAAGTCCGCGAGTCCTTCCTTGATGAGCGCCGGGTCGTTGGAGGTGCCCGCGGCGTCGAGCAACCAGCGGCGCTCCCCGAGCCGGGGACGCAGCCAGACATGGGAGAGCTCGTGCGTGACGACGTCCGCATCGGTGCAGAGCTGTCGGGCGCGCACGCCGAACAGGATGGCCCCGTGTCCCTGGCAGAGTGAGGAATCGCGGAGCACGCCGTCGCACCCGCCCAGCTCATCCGCGGAGGTGATGCTGCGCGCGTCCGTCTCGGCGAGGTTCGCGATGAGGAGGAGGCTGGGAGGGGCGCTGCCGTCGCCCAGGCCGAGGTCCGCGAAGAACGAGGCCGCGTCGCGCGCATGGGCCTCCAGCTCGCGAAGCGGCTCGACGGCGGAAGAAGGCAGCGCGGGGTCCGTGCTCTTGACCACCGCGGTGCAAGGCGCCTGGCCCTCGCGGACGCACCATCGAAGGTCGAACTGGGTCACGAGCGGTGTCTGTCCTGCGGCCGGGGGTCGGACAGCTTCGTCTTATACGCCGCTGCTCCCCCTGCTCCAAGCGGGGCAGGGGCTCGCGACGAGACGTCCACGAGACAACGTCCGCGAGACAGACGGGGCTCCCGACGGCGCGGAGTGGACATCCGTCCATGCCCGCGGGGACGTGGGGCGGTGGGCAATCGTCACGCGGGGGAGTGGCGGGAGGCGAGGAGGCGTCGCACCATGTCCGGAGGTCCACGGTGCGAGGAGGCCGTCCGGGATGGTGGTCATCGTCATGGGAGTGTCGGGCGCCGGGAAGACGACCGTGGGGCGGGCCCTGGCCCGGAGCCTCGGCTGGCGCTTCCTGGACGCGGACGACCTGCACCCGCACGCCAACGTGGAGAAGATGGCGGCGGGCAGCCCCCTCACCGACGAGGACCGCTGGCCCTGGCTCGCCGCCGTGCGCGCCGAGCTGGAGACGGCGGTGGGGAAGGGCGAGGACGTGGTGCTGGCCTCGTCCGCGCTCAAGCGGTCCTACCGCGCGGCCCTGGAGGTGGAGCCCGAGCAGACGCGCTGGGTGTATCTCCATGCGCCTCGGGAGGTGCTCGCGCGGCGACTCTCCCTCCGGCAAGGCCACTTCATGCCGCCGTCCCTGCTGGAGAGCCAGCTCGCCACGCTGGAGGTGCCGGACGAGGCCCTGTCCGTGGACGTCACCCCGCCCCCGGACGTGGTGGTGGAGAACATCCGTGAGGGATTGGGCCTCTGACGCGACCGCCGGGAAGAGAGGGAGCGGACTCCCTCCCTCCCCGTGACTTCACCGACTACGGGCTGAACGTGCCAGTGAGCACGCTGGCGCGGGCGCGCGGCAGCGAGCGCTTGAACGGGCTCTGCGCCAGGTCCGAGCCGGGTTGGTACCAGCTCTGGATTTCAGCGAAGTACGTCTGGCCCGCCTGGAGCACGTTCGGGGGCAGGTACACGCTCTGGAGGTCCGTGTGCAGCATCGCCACGCGGGTCGCGGTGGTGGCGCCGTTGGACGTGCCCAGCCGGAAGATGTTCACCACGTAGTTCGTGGCGGTTCCGACCAGCGGCTTCGACCAGCGCAGCGAGGCATCCAACCCAACGCCCGTGAGGTTCTGGAACGCGCCCCGCGTGTTCACCATGGGCGCCTGCACGGGCCCGATGAGGGGTTCCACGGGCGCCGCGGTGAAGGCGCTCGCGTCCTGGTCGATGCGGATGTCCACGCTCATGAGGTAGGGCGTGGCGGTGCCCAGCGCGTAGCTCTTCGTGAAGCTCGCGACGGCACTCGCCACCTTCGGCCACGTCGCCGGGAGCGGGTTGTTGTAGGTCATGGTCCCCGTGATGAGGTCGGTCTGTTGCGCATCGGGGTTGAGCCTCAGGAGAAAGGGAGGCCCGCTGATGGACGCGACCGCCGTGCTCAGGGACGCGGGCCGGGCGGACATCAGAATCTCGTTGTACTCGCTGACCGCGCTCGGGTTCACCTGGGTACGAAGGGCCTCGAAGGCGGAGCGTCTCCAGTCCACCGCGAAGGTGCCCGTCGCCGCGGGCTGGGTGAAGGTTCCGTTGATGGTGGTGGACTGGCCCGGCACCAGCGTCACGTTCGCGTTGAGCACCTTGTGCATCGCGCGGTAGGGCACGCCATTCACGGTCGTCTGGGACCGCAGTTGTGCCAGGGAGAAGACATCGCCGAGGCTGCTGTTGAGCAGCTTCGGGTTGGTCATGTCCGCGTAGCTGAAGCTCATCGCGGAGACCGACGTGGCGCCGGTGAGGGGGCGCCCCGTGGCGGCGCTGCCCATGAAGCCGAACGCGCCCGCGTTCAACGAATACATGTCCAGGTAGTCCTCCGGCTGCCAGGGGGACAGGCCGGTGGCGGACACCGTCACGGGCGTGTGCTGAGAGACGTAGGCGGCATTGCGGCCCCACTCCGTGGAGCCCAGGTCGAACGTGCGGTCGGTGCTCACCAGGTAGCGCGAGCCCAGCTTCAGGTAGATGCGGCCGGACGGGACGTTCGGCACGGAGATGGTGCCATCCGCGGCACCCGTGCCCGGATAGGCCGTGAACGCTCCCGTCGTCGAATCCCGCGTGTAGGCCACCACGGAGGAGGAAGACTGGTCATAGGGCGTCGTGACATTGCCCGCCGCGGTGACGAAGGTGACGGGGCTCGTCCCGGTGACCTGGGTGACCAGGCCTTGG
Organism: Myxococcus stipitatus; assembly: GCF_038561935.1. Next base: position 793,568 of record NZ_CP102770.1, read on the forward strand.
GTGTCCTGGGTGGTCGCGTCCGCCTCGACATCGTCGAGACCCGCGCAGCCGACCCCGGTCATTCCGGCCATGAGCCCGATGGAAATCAATGACTTCTTCATGATGAAGAAAACCCTTTCGGCGACGCCGAGGATGGCGCCGCTCAGGGGTCTTAATATCGATGCGGTCTGACATTTCCGGAGGCGCTCCGGTGCCCGCTCCGCTTCCATGAAGTGAAAAACAGACACGTGTATCGACGGATGAAACCGGAGCGCGGCGGGCCGCCACTCCCACGCAGGAGAGTGGCGGCGCGCGTCGCCCGGCGACTCAGCGCTGGACGGCGGGCTTCAGGCTGTTGAGGAAGTCCTGGTGCCACGCCTTGGGGAGCGTCTGCGTGACGGAGGTCTGCTCGCGCGCGGGCCGCGTCAGGGCGTCCTGCATGCTCAGGTCGCCGACGAGGAACCCGCCCGCGAACAGCGTGCGGCCGTTCTTGCTCACCGCCAGCAGCTCCTGGTCCGTGCCCAGCCGCAGGTTGTAGACCCGCGCGTTCTCGCTCGAGACGGGGGTGATGGACGTCAGCGTCGAGACACCCTTGTCGGTGCGGACCTGGTCCTTCACCTTCAGGCTCCTGGCGGTGACCACCTCGCCGGTGGCCATCACCACGGGGTGCATCTCCGTCAGCGTCGCGTCGTGGCCCTGGTTGTCGCGCAGGCGCAGGAGCGGCTTGACCTCATTGCCTTGCGCGATGTCCACGACGGACAGCAGGGCGCCGTGGTCGTTGGCGCGGACCTTGTCGCCCTGCTTGACCTGCTCCACCGGAAGGACCTTGCCATCCGCCAGCGTGACGCGCGTCCCCGCCGCCATGCAGCTGTTGTGGAAGAAGATGTTCGACGTCAGGCCGGAGGCGCCCGTCGGATACATCACCACGAACGGCTTCTCCGGCGCGGTGGGCGTGTTGCAGCGAATCTTGCCCACGATGGTGACCATGAAGCGGGTCATCTCATTGACGACCGTGGAGGCCGCGCAGCTGGAGGGGCTCTGTCCGGGGCCCGGCGTGTTGAACAGCCGGCTCATGCTCGTCAGGACGTTGAGGTTGCTCGTGTTCGCCCCCACGGGGATGCTGGGGATGAACTCCGCGTTGTTGAGGCAGGTGCGGCCCGTGTCGTTGAGAATCATCTGGATGCGAGCCTTCTCAATCTTGGACACGATGCACTGGAAGTTGTTGACCGCGCCCGCGCTCAGGACGCCGCGCACCGGGACGTAGAGGTTCTCGTAGTTATACGGCGCGCCGAAGGTCCAGTAGTCCGCCGGGTTCAGGGTGCCCGGTTGATTGGCATAGCTCGCCGCCACGCCGGTGCTGGTGGCGGGAGAGACGAAGGGGCTCAGCACGCCGTTGCGGTAGCCCGCGACGGCATAGTCGCAGTCATTCCCGCCGCGGAGCTGACAGGCATAGATTTCCGCGTGCGTCGGCGTGGCGAGAATCTTCCGAGGATGGGAGAAGGTCATCGTCGGCGGCGAGTTGATGACGGCGGAGCGCACCAGGACGTAGGTCGTCTGGTCGAGGTTGGGCCCCAGCGCCATCACCAGCGACTCCATGCGCAGGACGCGGCCCTTCCCGGTGGCGATGGTGGCGACGGCCTCGACGTCGTCGAAGGCCCGGCCGTCTCCATATTCCTCGCCCGAGTTGGAGGAGACGAGGACGGAGTTGGCGCCGTTCTCATCCTCGTCGTAGTTGAAGAGGTCGGCGTAGACGTAGTCCGCGCCGTCCTTGCAGGCCACCTCCACGACGGGGAAGAACGTGGTGTAGCCATTGGAGGGCAGGGGCGGGTTCTTGTACTTGAGGAAGTGATTGCACCAGGCAGGCTCGTCCGCGGGCGTCGCGGCCTGGGCGGCGCGCGTCAGGGCCCGCTCGCGCATGAAGCCCAGGCGGTTGAACAGCTCCGGCGCGTTCTTCTCGTCCTTCCCGGCCGACGTCAGCCGGCCGACCAGGAATTGATAGTCGCCGTCGTCGGCGAGGTTCAGGTTGATGTGGAGGGCGTCGTTCCCCTCCGTCTCCTTGTCGAACCGCTCCACCAGTCGCTGGGCCCGGGGACGGTCCTCCGCGGGGGCATTGAGCGTGTTGCTCCAGCCCGCGCTCAGCAACACCACACCGGCGAGAGGCAATAGCCGGGCCTTCTGCTTCCAGAATGCACTCATCTTGACTCCTCCTGGGTTGACGACGACATCGGCAGGACAGACATCGCGCGCGGGTCACGGATACACGTGTGGCCATGCGAGCGATTGTCTTGCCTGGAAATGCACAGCGGCCGGGAGGCACCCGCCTCCCGTGAGGCGCGCGCTGAGGGTCGGCGAGATGTTGTGGAACCCCCCTCTTCGTCCTCGATAGACTTCAGTTTGTCTGTTCTGTCGCGCCATTTCGGGAGTGCGCGATTTTCACGGATGGTGAATCCCTGGCATGGTGGCTGGCAATAGTGCTTTCCCGCATGGCTGTGGTGGATGTCTTTCTTTGCGAGGTCGCTTATGTTTGCAATGTCGGCTGGCCGACGTTCGCTTCAACGTCAGACTCGATGCGCCGCGTGGGGCTGGTTGGGTTTGGGATGGCTGGGACTGGCGGTGATGAATTGCACGTCCGACCCGCGTGACGAAGGGGTGGAGGATGGCGGAGTCCCGGAGGACTCGGGAACGGATGCGGGGACGCCGGATGGTGGGCCCGCGAGCCTTCACGAGGGAGCGTGCACCGGGGATGCGTGGTGCTGGGCGCATCCCACGCCCACGGGCGAGCCGCTGAAGGCGGTCTGGAGCGCGGGGCCCTCGGCGGTGTGGGCGGCGGGAGAGGGCCAGGTGTTCCATTGGAATGGAGCGCATTGGACGGGCCGGGCCAGCGGCGTCGCGGGTGGCTCGGTGTTCCTCTCGGGCTCCGGCGCGGACAGCGTGGTCCTCGCGGGGGGAGATGCGGCGGTGGCGCGCTGGGATGGCCGTGAGTGGCGCCGCGAGAGCCTGTCGCGCGCGGGGCAGGTGAGCGGGCTCACCGTCGTGTCACCCACGGAGGCCTGGCTGACCCAAGCACCGACGAATGACGCGCCCCAGGGGAATGTGTGGCGGCGGGGTGACACGGGATGGGCATTGGCCGCGGGGCTCGCGAATGCCCCGCTGTCGTCGCCGTGGAGCACGTCGGCAGCGGAGGTCTGGGCGCTCGGGGGCACGGAGCGGCTGGTGCGGTGGGAGGGGCAGGGGTGGCGCTACACCGCGCAGCTGCCGAGCCCCGGTCCCTCCGGGGAGAAGTACGCCGCGCTCTGGGTGGCGCCGGGAGGTGGCGCGGGGTGGGCGGTGTCGGCCTCGGGCGCCATCGCGCGGTGGACGGGGTCCAGCTGGGTCTCCGTGCGGAGTCCTCGGGTGGTTCCGCTGACGGGGGTCTGGGGAAGCAGTGCGGATGATGTCTGGCTCGTGGGGCATCAAGGGGTGCTGCTCCACTGGGATGGACAGGCGCTCGCGAGCGTGGACTCGGGGACGGGGGAGGACCTGCTCGCCATCTCGGGGACGTCTGGGGACGATGTCTGGATTTCGGGGGCGAGGGGCGGGCTGCTGCGCAAGACACCGAGCGGCTGGCAGCGGTTGGGTGGAAGCGCCGTGTCCGGGGCGAGCTGGAGTGTCGTGACGGGCTCCTCGGCCGACAATGTCTGGGTTCTGGGGCGCGCGGGCTCGAGCGGCGCGGCGCTGGTCTGGAATGGTCGGGGCTGGCGGGTGGCGGAGCCTCCGCCGGAGCCCGTGGTCGCGGCCTGGGCGCTGTCGCCCGATGAGGTCTGGGCGGTGGGGGCCCAGGCCTATCGCTGGAATGGCAGGACGTGGGAGCGGCACGTGCTGCCCGCGGGGTTGGTGGCCCGGGGGATTCACGGGACGGCCTCGGACGATGTGTGGATTGTGGGCGAGCACGGGCAGCGCGCGCTGTGGCGTGGGACGTCCTGGCTCGATGGCGGACGCGGGGGCACCACGCTCCAGGATGTGTGGATGGCGTCCTCGACTCACGCGTGGGCCGTGGGCGCGAGCGGGAGGTTCGAGTTCTTCGGCGGAGGGGACTGGCTGGACCTGTCGGTCGAGCCTCCCGCGACGCTGCGGGGCATCTGGGGCGCGGGGGAGGGTGACGTCTGGGCCGTGGGGGACCAGGGGCTCATCGTCCACTACGACGGCGTCGTCTTCGACGTCGACACGACCAGCGCGGCGGGGGTGGCGCTCAAGGATGTCTGGGGCTCCGCGAGCAACAACGTCTGGGCCGTGGGGGATGGCGGCGTGGTGCTGCACTACGACGGGACGCGCTGGCGACGTCAGGAGAGCGGGACGTCCGGTGCGCTCGTGGGCGCGTGGAGCACGGGTGCGGGCGCCTGGGTGGTGGGGAGCCAGGGGCAGGTGCTGAAGCGCCCCTGAGTCGTCCGCCGCGCCGTGCGAACAACGGGCAGGTCAAGGCTCCCGCCGGTGTCGAGCCGCCGGTGGGAGGCCACCATGAAACACGCCCGTGTGTCAGACCCCTCGCGCATTATCGCAATCCAGATGCAGGTGCATCTCGACTCACGAGAGAGCGCCGCGTCGCGCGGGCCATGTGCCCGCTCTCAGGGGGAAGACCTTCGATGTCGAGACATGGAGACAAGGGCTGTGTTTCACCGTGTTGGACGCGCACCGGCGTGGTGTTGGGCGTGCTGGCCTGGTGCGCGAGTGGTTGTGGAAGCCCCGCTGGAGACGAGGCTTCGCGGGCGCGAGCACCGCAGGAGCTGGCCCATCCGGGGCGGACAGGCGAGGCGCGGCGCGGGAGCTTCCGGGTCGCGGGAGGAATCCAGGAGCTCTCCTACGAGGACATCGACGGGGAGCGGGTCTTCCAGGGGGACATCCTCCTGCCACCCGAGGTCTCCGTCGGCGGCACGTCCGCGCTGTCCGTGGAGGCCCACGGGGCCGGGGCCATCCGCGCCATCTCCCGCTGGCCTGGGAGCGTGGTGCCGTACACGTTGGACCCGGCGCTGACGAACACGGGGCGGGTGCTGGATGCGCTGAGGCAATGGGAGTCCGTCACGCCGCTGCGCTTCGTGCCTCGCACCACGCAGGCGGACTTCGTCACGTTCCGGCCGGGCTCGGGGTGCTCCTCCCATGTCGGTCGGATGGGGGGCCAGCAGTTCGTGACGCTGTCGCCGACCTGCACGACCGGCAACACCTTGCATGAGGTGGGGCACGTGCTGGGGCTGTGGCACGAGCAGGCTCGGACAGACCGGGACCGGAATGTCCTGGTGCACTGGGGCAACATCCTGCCCGGGTACACCCAGGCGTTCGAGACCTTCGCCCAGCGCGGTGAGACGGGACGGAACCTGGGCCCCTATGGGCTCGACTCCCTCATGCACTACGCATCGGACGCCTTCTCCGCCAACGGGGAGTCCACGCTCACGCGGCTGGATGGCTCGCCGTTCTCCGCCAACCGGGAGGCGCCGACCCTGGCGGACATCTGCGCGGTGAAGCGCCTGCATGGCCACGGGCGCCGCTCGGATGTGAACGGAGATGGTTACGCGGACCTGGTCATCGGGACTCCGCACGAGGACGTGGGCCAGGGCACGGACCAGGGCGCCGTGAGCGTGGTCTGGGGCTCGGCGTCGGGGCTGGTGCCGGCGGGCCTGTGGCTGCATCGCGACGCGCAGGGCGTGGAGGACGTGGCGGTGGACGCGGACCTGTTCGGCGCGGCCGTGGCGACCGGGGACTTCAATGGCGACTGCTTCGCGGACGTGGCCGTGGGGGTGCCGGGCGATGACGTGAATGGCATCGTCGACGCGGGCTCGGTCCACATCTTCCTGGGCTCGGCGCTGGGCCTGGATTGGAGCACCGACAGGGTGTTCCACCAGAACACCGTGGGTGTTCCGGACAGCGCGGAGGCGTTCGATGCGATGGGCTCCTCGCTCGTGGTGGGAGACTTCAATGGCGACGGCCATGACGACCTCGCCGTGGGGGTGCCCGGTGAGGACTACGGCTCCTCCGCGCTCGACTCCGGACTGGTGACGGTGTTGTTCGGCTCACCCACGGGGCTGTCGGGCGCTGGGGCTCAGAGCTGGAGCCAGTCGTCCACGCGCATCCTGGATGTGTCGGAGACGGGGGACCGGTTCGGCTCCGCGCTGGCCTCGGGCGACTTCAACGGGGATGGCTTCGACGAGCTCGCGGTGGGGGCGCCGTTCGAGTCGGTGGAGGGCGTCGCCAACGTCGGCGCGGTGCATGTCCTGTGGGGCTCGCTGGATGGGTTGATGAGCGAGGGGAATCAGCTGTGGGTGCCGGGCATGGATGGCCTGCCCGGGGCCGTGATGGGGGAGGTCTATTTCGGCTCGGCGCTGGCGGCGGGGGACTTCAATGGCGATGGCCGGAGTGAGCTGGCCATCGGCGCGCCGGGGCAGACGGTGGGGCTCTCACCCGGGGCGGGCGCGGTGACGGTGTTGACGGGCTCGGCGATGGGGCTGGTGTCCACGGGGGCGGTGGCGTGGAACCAGGACTCGGCGGGCATCTCGGACGTGGCCGAGGCGGGGGATGGCCTGGGCTCCACCTTGGTGGCCGAGGACTTCGATGGGGATGGGCACCTGGACCTGGCCATCGGTGTGCCCCGGGAGTCGGTGGGGACGGTGGTGGGCGCGGGCATCGTCCACGTCATGCATGGCTCACCGAGCGGGCTGTCTGGGGTGCGAGAGCAGCGCTGGTCGCAGGAGGGCTCGCAGGTGGATGAAGGCGCGGAGGCCCTGGATGTCTTCGGCTCGCGGCTCGCGGCCGGGGACTTCGACGGCAATGGCGCTCTCGACCTCGCGGTCGCCGCGCCCTACGAAGATGTCGGGGGCGTGGTCGACGCGGGCGCGGTCCAGGTGCTCTACAGCGCGGGGGCTTCCGGGCTCTCCCGCGCGCGGGAGCAGCGCTGGGTCCAGGCGCCCGTGTATCTGGTGGACATCGTCGAGGCGTCGGACCACTTCGGCCTGGGACTCTGACGCAGTCGTGTCGAGGCCGGAGAGGGCGGTGGGCCTCTCCGGCGCGACGCGCTACCGGAACGCGGGCCAGGTGAAGGACGGCGTGCCCGCCCAGCGCTCCGCGAGCCGCTCCTCCAGCGCGTCCAGCGTGCGCGAGAGGTCGGGGACGGGGTCGAAGGGCTCGCGCAGGACGCGGGAGCGGGAGAGGTGGCGCAGCAGGGCGGCGCGCTCGGAGAAGCCCGGGGCCCAGTCGCGGTTGCGCTCCAAGGTCCGCGGCGACATCCACTGGAACATGTTCACGGTGCGCGCGGTGGCCACCATGGCGCGAGCGCGAGTCCACGTGGCGTCCACCTGCGCGGCCTCGCACGCGGGGGCCAGGGTGATGCGGTAGGTGAGGTCCGCGCGGGTGATGAGCTCGTCGGGTAGGGGCACGATGAGCAGCCACATGAGCGCGTCGTACAGCGCGTGCCGCATGCCGCAGTACTCGAAGTCGAGCAGCCGGGGCCCGCTGGGGGTGAACAGGGTGTTGCCGGGGGCCATGTCCCCATGGGTGAGGGACAGGAAGGGGCCGGGCTCGGCCAGCTCGCGCGCCAGTCGCTCGAGGTCTTCTTGCGTGCCGGGGGCCACGGGTGAGTCGACGGCCTCGGCCCAGCGACGGAGCCGGTCCGCGTGCTCCAGCAGGGAGCGCGCGTTGTCGATTCGCACCCGCATGGGGCGGGGGCTCAGCGAGTGCCGGAGCAGGTCGAAGTCGCCCTGGACGCCTCGGGTGCGCGCGTGGAGCTGCGCGGTGATGCGGGCCACGGCGAGCAGCCCTCCCGTCGCGGCGCTCGCGTCGTCCGCGCGGAAGAGGTCCTCCAGGCTGGGGCCGGTGCCCAGGTCCTCCAGGACGAGCAGCCGCGAGGAGATGTCTCCCGCGATGAGGCCCGGCGCGGTGATGAGGTTGTGGCGGCCGAGCAGCTCCAGGCCCGCCCACTCATCCAGGCCGAGCATGGGGTCTTCGTGGAAGTGCTTGAGGACGACGGTGGCCACGTCGCCGCCTCGGACGCGGGCTCGCACGACGTGGCAGCGCGACTGGGTGCGCAGGACCTGGGGCTCGGCCAGCAGCACGGGGCGCCCCCAGGCCGCGGAGAGTGAGCGCGCGCCGTCGGCGAGCAGCAGCTCGAGGTCTGGGGCGCTCAGGGGAGTGGCTCCACGGTGGCGCCCGCGCGCTCCAGCAGCTCGCGGTACCACGCGAAGGCCCGCGCGGTGCGGTCGCCCAGGGCCTTGGCGCCCCAGAGGACGGTGAGGGTGCGGCGCGTGTCCGTGTTCGTCTTGGTGCGCTGGGCGTCCTTCACCGCGTTGGCGCACGGGCCCTGGGCGTCGAAGAGGCACAGCAGGCCCGCCAGGTCGATGCTCTGGCCGGAGGCGTTGAAGACATACGCCGCGCCCTCCGGGGCGATGCCCACGCGGAAGGGCGCGGTGGCGCGGTCCAGGTCCACCACGCTGATGGGCAGGCCGCTGTGCAGGGACACCGCGTTGCACAGGTCCACCGCGGTGTTGATGGAGCCGAGCGAGCCGTCGCCCGAGGCGCGCACCAGGTACTCGGACGCGGGCTTGCCGCGCCCCGTGGGCTTGTAGCCGCCGTGGCGGAGCATGTCCCGCACGGCGCCGCGCACGGTGTCGTCGCTGGAGAGCGGCGCGGAGGCATCCGGCTTCAGGAGCGCCACCAGCCACTCCGGCGACGGCAGCGAGCCGAGCGGCGCCGGGAAGACGGCGGTGAAGGCCAGGGTGTCCAGGGACGGATGCGGGTCGACGGTCAGCACGAGGGGGACTCTACGCCACACGGAGGCCGCGCGCCGCCCTCCCCGGTGTCCGAGGTCGGGAGGTGAATCAGTCTGGCTTCGAGAGGCCGAAGTAGTGTGACAGGTACGCGCCGAAGTCCGGGTACTTCACCCAGAACTCGAAGGCGCTGGCGAAGCCGACGATGGGGTACTCGCCCTCCGGGTTCGGTTGGTGGAAGACGAAGAAGTGCTGCTGGCTGCCGGACGGAGGCAGCTCGACGGCGAGGGCTTCCGCCATGGCGGGGTGTGGCAGCAGGCCCACCCAGACCTGCACCATCTGCTCATCGGAGAAGGCCTCCTCGGAGGGGACCTCCTGCCCGTGCGGCGTGTTCGTCATGGCGCGGGCCTGCGCCCGGAGGAGGTCCTTCAAGGGGGCAAGCTTCAGCCGCCGGGGCGGCGTGTCCGTCAGCAGGCCGAACCAGCTCGCATCGAAGGCGAGCCATGCATGGAGGCTGGGCGGGAGCGGGCGTCCGTCGGGGAGGGTGAGCGAGGCGCGCGTCTGTTCATCCAGGGGCCGAGGGTCCCGGTGCGCGTGGTACCAGCCCTGGCCCTGGCCTCCGTGCCGCTGGAGGTGCTCGATGACCTGCTTCGTCTTCGTCGCGGAGACGCTCATGGTGTGGACTGTCATGCCATTCCCGCCGCGTCCGCGCGAGGGCCTGGTGGGCACGTGGTAGGTTCGCCGCCCATCTGAACCTCGAGGCCTGGCCCTGGCGGGGAGCACGCAATGGCAGACGCGAACCAGCGGACGATGCGGGCAGCACGTTTCGACACGGCGGCGCGGTCCTTGGCGGTGATGGACGTTCCGGTGCCTCGGCCCCAGCCCGGTGAAGTCCGGGTGCGAGTGAAGGCCTGTGGCATCTGTCTCTCGGATGCACACCTGCTCGATGGCTCCTTGCAGTCGCCGCTGCCGGTGGTGACGCCGGGGCATGAGTCGTCCGGCGTCATCGACGAGGTGGGCCCGGGCGTGTCGCGCTGGAAGGTGGGGCAGCGCGTGGCCATGGCGGGCGGCAAGCCGTGCGGGCGCTGTGTGAAGTGCACCAACGGCCAGCCCGCCGAGTGCGTCGACTTCCACATCATGGGTTTCCACTACGACGGCGCGTGGGCGGAGTACGTCGTGGTGCCGGCCTTCGTGTTGTCGGCGATTCCGGACCACCTGCCTTTCGAGCAGGCCGCGATTCTCGCCGACGCGGTGGCCACGCCCTACGCGGGGCTGGTGGACACGGCGCAGCTGCGGCCCGCGCAGTCGGTGGGCCTGTGGGGCATCGGTGGGCTGGGCGTCCACGCGGTGCAGATTGCCCGCATGATGGGGGCCACGCCGATTCTCGCCTTCGACACGAACGAGGCCGCGCGCCAGCGGGCGCTGGAGTTCGGCGCGGACGTGGCGTTGGACCCCCGCGCCCCGGACGTGCGCGAGCAGATCCTCCGGCACACCGGCGGCATGGGACTGGACGTGGCCGTGGACCTGGTGGGCGCGAACGTGGTGCTGGCGCAGGCGGCCAAGAGCATCGGCCGGCATGGACGGGCGGTGATGGTGGGCCTGTCGCCGGAGCCCATCCAGCTGGGGTCCGGGGTGAACTTCGGCGTGCGCTCCCAGGCGCTGCTCGGGCACCTGGGCTACGAGAAGAAGCACCTGGACCAGCTCGTGTCCCTGGTGGGGACGCAGCGGCTGGATGTCTCGCGCTCGGTGACGGCGACGCTGTCCCTGGAGGACGTGGCCCAGGGCGTGGAGCGGCTGGTGAAGAAGGAGGGCAACCCCATCCGCCTGGTCATCACCCCGTGAGCCCTGGGGGGCCCATGTAGGTCTCCCTGCCGGCCCGGGGGCGGGCGCCACCCTGGCTGGCAGGCCCCGGGCATGGGAAGCGCGACCGGGGGGTTCGGAAGAGTCCTCCTCTGGCGTCCCCCGTGGCATAAGGGCGCCGCGCCCGCTTCCTGGGCCCCCCATCGCACATGATTCGTCTCGACAACATCAGCAAGCAGCACGGCCAGCAGATTCTCTTCATCGAGGCCTCGGCCGCTCTCCACAAGGGGGAGAAGGTCGGGCTGGTCGGTCCCAACGGCGCGGGCAAGTCGACGCTGTTCCGGATGATCACCAACCAGGAGCACCCGGACGAGGGGCAGGTGGCCATCGACCGCGGTGTCACCATCGGCTACTTCAGCCAGGACGTGGGCGAGATGGAGGGCCGCAGCGCCGTCTCGGAAGTCATGGACGGCGCGGGTCCCGTGAGCACGGTGGCCGCGGAGCTCAAGCAGCTCGAGGCCGACCTGGCGGACCCGGACAAGGCGGACGAGATGGAGAAGCTCGTCGAGCGCTACGGCCTGGTGCAGGCGCGCTTCGAGGAGCTGGGCGGGTACGCGCTGGAGGGCCGCGCGCGGGAGATTCTCGCGGGCCTGGGCTTCAGCGAGGAGATGATGGACGGCGACGTCGGCGCGCTGTCCGGCGGTTGGAAGATGCGCGTGGCGCTCGCGCGCATCCTGCTCATGCGCCCGGACGCGATGCTCCTCGACGAGCCGAGCAACCACCTGGACCTGGAGAGCCTCATCTGGCTGGAGGGCTTCCTCAAGGGCTACGAGGGCGGGCTCCTGATGACCTCGCACGACCGCGAGTTCATGAACCGCATCGTCACCAAGATGGTGGAGATCGACGGTGGCTCGCTGACGACGTACTCGGGCAACTACGACTTCTACGAGCAGCAGCGCGCGCAGAACGAGAAGCAGCAGCAGGCGCAGTACGAGCGTCAGCAGGCGATGCTCGCCAAGGAGCTGAAGTTCATCGAGCGCTTCAAGGCGCGCGCCTCCCACGCGGCGCAGGTGCAGAGCCGCGTGAAGAAGCTGGAGAAAATCGAGAAGGTGGAGCCGCCCAAGCGCCGCCAGACGGTGCTGTTCGAGTTCCAGCCCGCGCCTCGCTCCGGCGACGACGTGGTGAGCCTGAAGGCGGTGCACAAGGCCTACGGCAAGAAGCGCATCTACGACGGCATGGACTTCCTCGTCCGCCGCGGCGAGCGCTGGTGCATCATGGGCATCAACGGCGCGGGCAAGTCGACGCTGCTCAAGCTGGTGGTGGGCGCGACGACGCCGGACCAGGGCACCGTGTCGATGGGCGGCAGCGTCAAGCTGGGCTACTTCGCGCAGCACGCCATGGACCTGCTGGACGGCGAGCGCACGGTGTTCCAGTCGCTGGAGGACGCGTTCCCCCGCGCGGGGCAGGGCTCGCTGCGCGCCCTGGCCGGGTGCTTCGGCTTCTCCGGCGACGAGGTGGAGAAGAAGTGCCGCGTGCTGTCCGGTGGTGAGAAGGCCCGTCTGGTGATGGCGAAGATGCTCTTCGACCCGCCCAACTTCCTGGTGCTGGACGAGCCCACCAACCACCTGGACATGGCGACGAAGGAGATGCTCATCACGGCGCTGTCGCGCTACGAGGGCACCATGCTGTTCGTCTCCCACGACCGTCACTTCCTGGGCGCGCTGTCCAACCGCGTGCTGGAGCTGACGCCGGACGGCATCCACCAGTACGGCGGTGGCTACACCGAGTACGTGGCGCGCACGGGCCACGAGGCTCCGGGCCTCCGCACCTGAGGCGAGGCCCGGGCGGGCCGGCTCTTCACTCGAACAGCCGGCTCGCCAGCCGCACCAGCTTCATCGCCTTGCCCGTGAAGGGCGGGAAGAACACGTGCGCCAGCGACGCCCGCCCCTGGCGCAGCACCGCGCGCTCGTGGCTGAAGGTCTTGAAGCCCGTCTCGCCGTGGTACGCGCCCAGGCCGCTGGGGCCCACGCCGCCGAAGGGCAGGTGGGGGTTCGCGTTGTGCAGCACCACGGTGTTGACGCAGGTGCCGCCCGCGCTCGTCTCGCGCAGGAGCAGCTCCACCGCCGTCTCGTCCTGGCTGAAGACGTAGAAGGCCAGGGGCTTGCCGCCCGCGCGCACGTGCGTCACCACCTGGTCGAGCGACTCGTAGCGGAGCACCGGCAGCACCGGCCCGAAAATCTCCTCCTCCATCAGCGGTGAGTCCGGCGTCACGTCCGCCACCACGGTGGGCGCGATGTAGCGCGTCTCCGCGTCCACGCCGCCTCCGGTCACCACGCGCGCGCCCGCCGCCACCGCGCCATCCAGCATCCCCCGCACCCGCGCGAAGGCGCCGTCGTCCACCATCCGGCAGAAGTCGGGGCTCGCGCGGCGCGCCTCCTCGGTGCGGCCGTAGAAGCGCTCCACCGCGGACTTCAGCGCACTCAGGAACGCCTCCTCGCGCGAGGCATGCACCCAGACATGGTCCGGGGCGATACACGTCTGGCCGCCATTGAGGAACTTGCCCCACGCGACGCGCTCCGCGGCGCTCTCGAGGTCCGCCGTCGCGTCCACGACGACGGGCGACTTGCCGCCCAGCTCCAGCGTCACGCTGGCCAGGTGCTTCGCCGCGGCCTCCATCACCCGCCGCCCCACGCGCGGGCCGCCGGTGAAGAAGAAGTGGTCGAAGGGCAGCCGCAGGAGCGCCTCACCCAGCTCGGCGCCGCCCTCCACGAGCGCGACTTCGTCCTCGGGGAACACGTCGCGCAGCAGCGCGGCGAGGAACGCGGAGGTGTGCGGGGTCTTCTCGCTGGGCTTGCACATCACCGTGTTGCCCGCGGCCACCGCGCCCACCAACGGCAGCATCAGCAGGTTGAAGGGGTAGTTCCACGGCGCCAGCACCAGCACCACGCCGCGAGGCTCGTAGCGCAGGTGGCTGGAGGTCCCCGAGAGCAGCAGCGGGGTCGCCACCTTGCGGGGCTTCATCCACCCCTTGAGGTGCTTGCGCACGTGCTCCAGCTCCATGAGCACGGGCAGCACCTCGGTGGCCTCCACCTCCGCGCGCGGCTTGCGGAAGTCCGCGTGGAGGGCGTCCGCCAGCGCCTGGCGCCGCTCGAGGATGAGCGCCTTGAGCTTCTCCAGCCGGGCCAGCCGCTCGCTGGCTCCCCGGCGCGCCACCTCCCAGCGCCGGGCCCGCAAGCGGTCGAATGCCTCCCGAAGCCCTCGGGGAACCAGCTCCTCCTCCAGCTTCACCACGCGCATCCCGGCTCCTCTCGGAGTGTCCCCTCACCGGACACTCCTCGCACCGGCTGTCCTGCCTACTCCAACAGCCGCGTCAAGCGGGAGGCCATTTCCTGCAGTTTCCCGCGGTACGGCGGGAAGAACACCGCGACCATGGACTTCATCCACTGAACCGACACGGCCCGCTCGTGGCTGAAGGTCCGGAAGCCGTAGAGGCCGTGATAGTTGCCCAGGCCGCTCATGCCCACCCCTCCGAAGGGGAGGTGGGGGTTGGCCACGTGGACCAGGACGTTGTTGATGACAGCTCCGCCGGACGTCGTGTGGCGGAACACGTCCTCGACGGCTCGCTTGTCCTCGCTGAAGACATAGAGGGCCAGCGGCTTGTCGCCCCGCTGGATGTGCGCGTACACCTCGTCGCGGGAGCGGTACGTCATCACGGGCAGCACCGGGCCGAAAATCTCCCCCGACATGATGGCCATGTCCGGCGTCACGTCCGTCAGCACGGTGGGCGCGATGTAGCGCGAGGGCCCGTCCGCCACTCCGCCCACCTCCGCCTTCGCCCCCGACGCCACGGAGCGGTCCACCAGGTCCTTCACCCGCCGCCACGCCACCGTGTCCACCAGCCGCGAGAAGTCCGCGCTCGCCTGTCGCTCCGTCTCCGTCGCGCCGTAGAAGCGGGTGATGACGGCCTTGAGCGCGTCCACCAGCGCCTGCTTGCGCGACTCGTGGACGAAGACGTAGTCGGGCGCGACACACGTCTGGCCGCCGTTGAGGAACTTGCCCCACGCGAGCCGCTCCGCCGTCGCCTGGAGGTCCGCCGTCTCGTCGACGATGGCGGGCGACTTGCCGCCCAGCTCCAGCGTCACGCTGGCCAGGTGCTTCGCCGCGGCCTCCATCACCTTGCGGCCGATGCGCGGGTTGCCGGTGAAGAAGAGGTGGTCGAAGGGCAGCTCCAGCAGCGCCTCCGCCGTCTCCGCGCCGCCCTCGAAGAGGGCCACTTCGTTCTCCGGGAAGATGTCCCGCACCAGGCGGGCCAGGAAGCGCGAGGTGTGGGGCGTCTTCTCGCTGGGCTTGCACACCACGGTGTTGCCCGCGGCGATGGCCGCGATGAGCGGCGCCATCATGAGCTGGAAGGGGTAGTTCCACGGCGCCAGGATGAGCACCACGCCGCGCGCCTCGTAGCGCACGTGCGACGACGAGCCCGTGAGAAGCAGCGGCGTGCCCACCCGCGTGGGCTTCATCCACGAGGCCAGGTGCTTCACCGTGTGGTTCAGCTCCTCCAGCGTGGGGTGGATTTCCGTCAGCTCCACCTCGAGCGCGGGCTTGCGGAAGTCGCGGTGGATGGCCTCCGCCAGCTCGCCCCGGCGCGCGATGATGGCCTCGCGCAGCCGCTTGAGCCGGGTGATGCGCTCGGCCGCCGTCGTGCGGGACATCGTCCAGCGGTGCGCGCGCTGGGCCTCGAACACGGCCTGGATGCGCGAGACGTCGACCTCGGGCTTCGACTCCGGAACAGCGGGCACGAGCTCCAGCATGGCTTGCTCCTGGGTGGGGTGGTTCAGCGGGACTCGAGCCCGCGCAAGAGGGTGGTGAGCGCCGCCGTCAGCTCGGCGGTGAAGTCGACGCGCAGGGGCGCCATGTGCTCGGCGGCCAGCACCTCGCGCGCCACGGGGGCCACGTCCGCCATCTGCCGCAGGCCCGTCACCAGCGCGTGAAGGTGGACGAGGAAGCGCGCGCCTTCTCCCGGACGCAGGAAGGACAGCTTCGCCTCCAGCGTCGCGCCCGTGCGCGACAGCGCCTCCAGCAGCCGCTCCTTGAAGCGTCGCGCCTGCTCCACGGACACGTTCTGCTCCAGCACCGTCTGGAGCAGCGCGAGCAGCCGCGTCAGGGGCGTCTCGCCCTCCAGCGACTGGGCCACGGTGCGCGCGAGCCACGCCCCCGTCCACGCCGCGTCCGGCGAGGCGAGGCGGGCCTCCAGCCGCTCGAACCAGGAGAACAGCAGGTCCTCCAGGAGCGCGAGGAACAGCGCCTCCTTCGTCGGGAAGTAGAGGAACACCGTGCCCTTGGCCAGCCCGGCGCGCTCCGCCACGTCCGCCATCTTCACCTGCGCATAGGACGTGGCCGCGTAGAGCGCCAAGGCCTCGTCGAGCAGCAGCCGCCGCCGCGCTTCCTTGTCCTCGTCCTTGCGCGCACGCAGGGGACCTGCCCGGCCTTCCTTCGCGCTCAGATTGCTGACCATGGGTCAGTGCTAAGTGACTCCAGGTCAGCAGTCAAGTGACTGGAGGTCAGTTTCCAGAAGCAGACACTGTGCGGCCCCTGGAGGGTGGTGGGTGGATGTGTGATGATGGGCGCATGCGACCCATCCAGGCGGAGCTGCTGTCCGGACGCGAGCTGTACCGGGAGGTGGTGCTGGAGAAGCTGCTGCACGCGCGCGAGTCGGTGTGGATTGCGACGGCGAACGTGAAGGCCATGTACGTGGAGTCGAAGGGGCGCTTCGTGCCGCTGGTGGAGGTGCTGGATGGGCTGGCGGCGAAGGGGCTCTCGCTGCGGCTGTTGCACGCGGAGCTGCCCAGCCGTCCGTTCCGAGCCGCGTTCGACGCGCGGGCGCGGCTGGTGGCCGGAGGGCTGGAGCTGAAGGTCTGCCCGCGCGTCCACTTCAAGGCGGTGGTGGTGGACGGGGCGTGGGCCTACCTGGGGAGCGCCAACCTCACCGGCGCGGGGCTGGGGGCCAAGGGCGACGCGGTGCGAAACTTCGAGCTGGGCTTCGTGACGGAGGATTTCGACGTCATCGACCGCGTGACGGCGCTCTACGAAGCGGTGTGGAGTGGGGCGGAGTGCCGGGCGTGCAGACTTCGCGCGGTGTGCCCGGACCCGATAATCCCCGCACCCACGAAGAAGGGCGGGATGCGAAGCTCTCGCGGCGCCGCGCGGCTGGGCAAGGCCCGCCGGCTCAAGCGCCACACCTCGGAGCCCCGACGACGATGATGAAGCTCTACTTCGCCCAGAACACGCGTGCCACCCGGCCCCGCTGGTTGCTCGAGGAGCTGGGGGTTCCCTACGAGCTGGTGCCGGTGGACGTGCACCAGCGCGAGCACAAGACGCCCGAGTACCTGCGCATCCACCCCATGGGCTCCATGCCCGCGCTGGAGGATGACGGGCACGCCATCTTCGAGTCGGCGGCCATCCTGCTGCACGTGGCGGACAAGTTCCCGGAGAAGGGCTTCGCGCCCGCGGCGGGCACGGTGGAGCGCGCCGAGTACTACCAGTGGATGATGTTCTGCATGGCCACCATGGAGCCGCCCCTGTCCGCGTACTCCGCGCACAGCCGCTTCCTGCCGGAGGTGGACCGGGTGCCCGGCGAGGCGGAGCGCGGCCGGAAGCGCTTCACGGACATCGCGAGGATGCTGGAGGAGAAGCTCCAGGGGCGCAGCTACATCGTGGGGGAGCGCTTCACCGCGGCGGACGTGGTGATGGCGTCCATCCTCAACTGGGGCGCGAGCATGGGACTGCTCGAGGACTTCCCCGGGCTGCGCGCGTACGTGGCGCGGCAGATTTCGCGTCCGGCGGCGCGGCGCGCCGAGCAGTAGTCGCCCTGGGGCTACTTGTCCGGGCTGTGACGCGGGGGGCCCTCGGTGTGGTCGGGGGGCACCAGGAGGGAGTCGTCGGGCGTGGACTTGCCCTGCTGTTGCTCGCGCCACGAGCTGGGCGAGTCCCCCACGAGCTTGCGGAACAGGCTGCTGAAGTGCTGGAGCGACGCGCAGCCCACCTCCACCGCGACGGCGGTGAGCTTCATGTCCGTCTCCAGGAGCAGCGCCTGCGCCATGCGCACCTGCACGGCGTTGAGCTCCGCCTGGAAGGACGTGCCCGCTTCCTTCAGGCGGCGCTGGAGCGTGCGCTCGGACATGCCCATCTCGCGGGCCACCTCCGTCAGGTGGATGTCCGGCAGCTTGCCCTTCATCACCTGGTGCAGCTCGCGCAGCAGCGGAGACTGGCCGGTGGCCTCGGCCACCAGGTCATTGAGCTTGGACACGAGCGGCGCGGCGCGGCTCTCCGGCTGGCCCAGCCACGTCAGCGCGGACGTCGGGTCGGTGAACACCTTGCTGGGATAGGCGCCGGTGAGCAGCGTGTAGAAGCCGCCCACCACCGCGCCCGCCACGCCCTCCGGACGCACCAGCGCCTGGCGCTGGACGGAGATGCTGAAGGACTTCTCGCGGGCCTGCATGTACTTCACGAGCACCCCGAAGGCCGCGGGGTCCGCCGCCTCCAGCCGGCGCGCGTCCACCAGCGAGGCATGCGGCGCCGCCGGGGCCAGCTCCACGTCGAGCACGTGCACGAGCCGGCGCACGTGGGCCTCGGACGGGCGGCCCCAGAGGATGAAGCCGCACAGGTCCGCCGAGGCGTACCAGTGAAGGAAGCCCTCCCCGACTAGGTAGCGGCCGAGTGGGTCCTGGAAGTAATCGTCGACGCCGTCTGCCGATCGCACGGCTCGGCAGAATAGCGCTTCGCCACCTTGACCACCCACAAGGGATTGATGGGGGCCTGGGACGTCACCAGTTCCGGACGCACCAGGGCCTTGCCGGACAGCTCCTGCGTCATGGCCGGCAGCACCCGCCACGGCGCCTGGGGCTTCAGGTGGTGGGCCTGGTGGTAACCCGCATTGAAAAAGAACAGGTTGTACAGACGGGAGGTGGACGTGGTGCCCAGGGCCCCCCGTTGGGTGGAGTCCGTCTCGAAGTGGGCCGCCAGGTTGAGCCAGTGGATGCAGACCTGGCCCACCAGCAGCACGCCCCACCAGGCCAGGCCCAGCGCGGGCCGCCAGATGATGACGGCCAGGAGGGCGCCATCGACGATGAGGAAGTCCAGGACCAGCTCCGTCCGCTGGTGGTGGCGGCGGGCCCAACGCCACACGTTGGCCACGGCCTCGAAGGGCCAGAACCACGGCGTCAGCGCCGAGCGCAGGCAATAACGCAGGGCGCCTTCCCCCGGGCGGCGCTGGCCCCAGTCACCGGGGCCGTCGTTGAACCGGTGGTGGTTGAAGTGGTGGATGAAGTAGCCCCGATAGGGGAACCCACAGGCCATCCCCAGCGTCCTGGAGAAGAGCCAGTGCAGCGGCCGGGGACGCGCGATGGTGACGTGCATGTGGTTGTGCAGCACGGCGTAGTTCCAGAACAGCACCGCCCAGCCGACCACGCACATCCCCACGCGGCCCCAGAGGCCCAGGTGGTCCCAGCTCAGCAAGAAGGCGGGGAACCAGGCCCACCACAACGCGTGCACCGCGAGCTGCGGCAAATCGAGAGTGGGGGCGGCGAGGGGGCGATTCATGAAGGGCCAAAGTAGGCCCGGCCCTGTTTGGCTGCTTCATTCCATGCGCCAAGCGCTTGCGAAAACGCGCAACCTCAAGCGTCGTCCCCCCATCCCTCTCAACCCGGGTCCAC
Source organism: Myxococcus stipitatus (assembly GCF_038561935.1). The sequence continues at coordinate 812,778 of NZ_CP102770.1, forward strand.
CCCGCCCCGGCGTCTGACTTCCGCCCGCTCGGCGCTGGCCTCCGTGAGGAAGCCGCGCGTCGCGGGCGGCGGGCCCGCGCTCACGACTCGAGCGCGTGGGCGACTTGTCCCAACAGCCGCAGCTGAGGCGCGTCCAGCTTGCGAACGGTGCGCAGGAGCCGGCGCACCTCGGGGCGCTCGCGGTACTCCGGCGGGTCCTCGGCGAGGGCGGGAGCGCCTTCGACGCCGGACATGCCGAGCAGCACGTCGGACGAGCAGTTGAGTACCAGACACAGCTTCCTCAGCGTGCGGACGCTGGGGAGCATGTGGCCGCGCTCCAGCCGTCCGTACACCTCGGTGGCGATACCCACGCGCTCGGCCACGTCGGCCTGCGTGAGCTCCAGCCGCTGCCGCGCCGCGCGAACTGCATTTCCAATGATGGTGGCCAGTCGTTGTTCCATGGCGTGCGGAAACCTGTCGAAAGAGGGTCTCTCCCCCCGCGCTCAGGCGGAGAGGTTCCGGGGAGAAGTGACTGCGGGTTCGGTGCCTCGTGGAACACAGACTACGGGTGGGGTCTGACATTCCGGTGCATCCGGAAGGGCGTGCGAAAGCGCTTGAAAACGGGGTCGCGTGAAGGCCTCCGCGGATGCGTGGGGAAGGCCTCGCGCGGCGGGCTTCGCGCGTGGGGTGGCGCGGGGCGCCGGCGGTGCCCGGGGGCATGCTCGAATCGCCGCGCGAGGCCGAAAAATCGGCGCGCGGGCGTTCGGGGTGGATCAGCGACGAGGTTGCCTGTCGCACGGGTGAGGCCGCGTTCACGTGGCGCGCGGGAGGGCGTGCGTGGTGCTTCGCGCGCGGTTCACCGCGGGGACGTCCGATGGTGGACGTCCTCGCTTGGAAGGTCGCACTCACCGTGGTGGTGGGCGGGGTGGGGCGGGCGCGGTGCCCGGTGGGGCCGGTTTGCGCTCGGGGCCGAAAAATCGGCCTGCGCGGCGTTGTCAATGGACGGCCCGGGAGTTCACGGAAAAGCCCTGGTGTTTCCGTGGTTTACGAAGGCGGGACGTCTGACGTAGGGTGGGCGCCCCCCGGTGGGTCGGGGATGCACCGCGCTGCCTCGCGGGGAGGGCCGTTGAGGTCGTGAGCGACGAGCGTCCGGACGCGCTGCTCAAGAGCGCGCTCGAGAAAATTGTCTACTTCGAAGCGCGCGCCGAGCAGCTGCTCAGCGAGCTCGGGTCGACGCGCGAGGAGATGGAGCACCTCAAGCGGGAGCTGGCGGAGAAGCATCAGCGCGAGCTGGAGCTGCGTCGCGAGGTGGCGGAGCTGGGCGTGCGTGTCGGCCGCGCCCAGGCCGAGCGCGAGGAGGCGGTGCGGCTCACGCAGGCGCTCCGCGGTGAGCGCGACCAGCTGATGGACCGGCTGCTGGACGCGAGCCGGTTGCGTGCGTCCACGCAGGTCCGCGACCCGGAGGACGATGACCTGGGGTTCGACCTGGCGTCGTTCATCTCGCAGCTTCGCAGCGAGGCGCTGCTGGGGGGAGAGACGGGCCGGGTGGGGCCTTCGGTGAAGGTGCCCGGCAGGGCGGTGACGGTGCCGCTCGCGGCGACCGTGGCGAAGGCCGTGGTGCCCTTGGCGCCGAGCGCCCCGGTGGCCGTGGTGCAGCCGGAGTTGCTGGCGCCGCTGCTGGAGGGGCTGTCTCCGGTGGCGCGCGAGGCGCAGCGCTTCCTGCAGGCGGGACGGCTGGGCGTGAGTTCGGCGCAGCTCGCGGAGCTGTCCGGGCAGGGCGGGCTGGGCGCGGCCACGGACGAGACGCTCTTCGGGTTCTCGGTGCGGGAGCTGTCCGCGCCGGACTCGGCCGCGCGGGTTCGTGCCGCCGAGCGGTTGAAGGCGCTGTCGCAGCCGGCGGCGGCTCCCGCGCTCGCCAGCGCGCTGCACGCGGAGACGGACCCGGTGGCGCAGGTGGCGCTGCTCCAGGCGTTCGCGGCGCTGTGCCGGGACGAGGGCGCGCAGGTGGTGTCGCCGCTGCTCGCGTCTCCGGTGCCGGAGGTGCGCATCGCGGCGCTGAAGGCGCTGCTGACGCTGGCGCCTCGGGACGCGGCGCCGCATCTGGCGCAGGCGATGAAGGACCCGGACCGCTCGGTCCGTCGGCGCGCGTCGCTGTTGGCGTTGGGGTTGGAAGGGGAGACGGCGCGGCGGCTGGGCGAAGAGGCGATTCACGACGCGGACTCGGAGGTCCGCTCGCTGGCGGCGCTCGCGCTGGGGGCGGGGAGCGGGGAGAACGCTCGCACGCTGCTCCTGGAGGCGCTGGGAGACCGCGAGCCGCGCGTGCGCAAGTCCGCGGCGCAGAGCCTGTCGCGCATCCTGGGGCAGGATGTGTCCTCCGTCGTGGCGCTGGACGATACACACCGGCGTCGAGAGATCCGCCGGCTGGCCACGTTGCCCGTGAAGCCCGTGCGCGCCCGGCTGGAGGATGCGGCCCGGCCCGCGGTGGTGGCCGCGCCTCCGGTGGCCGTGGCGCAGGCGGCCGCTCCCGGGCAGGTCGTCGTCGCGGCGCAGAAGACAACTTCCGCGCAGGTGGCGAGCGCGGGTGTGCCGCAGCAGGTGGTGATGGTGGGCGCGGTGCAGAAGGGTTCCGCCGTCGCGATGCACGGCGCGCCTGTCGCTCAGCCTCCGACGGCTTCGGCCGCCTCCGGGCAGGGCGCTCCTCCGAGCCTCGCGGGTGCATCGAGCATCCGGATGATGGTCTCCTCCGCGCCGGGCGCGCCGCAGGCCCCCGTCGCCGCGCACCCGGCCCCGCAGCCTCGGGCTGCTCCGCCCGCCGCCCGGTTGTCTCCTGTCCAGGCGGCCCTGGTGGCGATGGGTGCCCCGGCGCCTCAGGCCGCTCCGGCCCCGGCCCCGGCGGCTCCTCCTCGCGCCGAGGCCCGTCCTCCCGTGGCACGCTCGAGCGCCTCGCCTGTCGAGGCACTCTGTGGCCAGATGCTCCACGAGGTCCGCGTCGCCGTGCGCGGACGCTCGCTCGCCGAGCTGACGGCGGCCCTGGGGGCTCCCGTGGAGCTCGCCCAGGAAGCACTCACCCTGCTGTCCGCCCGAGGCACCGTGGTCCGAAGGGGGCACAAATACTTCGCCGCTTGAGGCAAGGTATCCGTCCCGCACGCCTTACGAAGGGTCGTTCATGGAAGCGCCGACATACAGCTCGAAGCAGGTGGCCGAGATGCTCGGCGTGTCTCCGAAGACCATCCCGGAGGACGCGAGGAAGGACCTCTACACGCCCGACGACGTCTGGGACCTTCGCGCCACGCTCAACCGCTTCCCGGACAAGATTGGCCACCGCCGCCAGCTCTTCCTGAACTTCAAGGGCGGCACCGGCAAGACGTCCCTCTCCACGTCCTATGCGTGGCGCATCGCGGAGCTGGGCTACTCGGTCCTCCTCATCGACCTGGACAGCCAGGGCCACGCCACCAAGTGCCTGGGCTACGAGGGCGAGGAGTTCGAGAAGACGCTGCTGGACGTGCTGGTGCGCAAGACGCCGCTGGCGAAGGTCATCCAGAAGTCCACGCTGCCCAACCTGGACTTCGTCCCGTCCAACCTCAGCATGTCCACCATGGACCTCTCGCTGATGCCCATGGCCGGCCGCGAGTTCAAGCTGCGCAACGCGCTCAAGGAAGTGGAAGCGCAGTACGACGTCATCGTCTTCGACGCCCCGCCGTCCTTCGGCCTGCTCAACCTCAACGCGCTCATGGCGGCGAACGACTTGTTCGTCCCCGTGCTCGCGGACTTCCTCTCTTTTCACGGCCTCAAGCTCCTCTTCGAGACCGTACAGAGCCTGGAGGAGGACTTGAACCACGTGCTCGACCACGTCTACATCGTGGTCAACTCCTTCAATGCGACGTTCAAGCTGGCGAAGGAGGCGCTGGAGGCGCTCCAGACGCACTACCCGGAGTTCCTGCTGCCCACCATCATCCGGCAGTGCACCAAGTTCGCCCAGGCCTCGAGCGAGGGCCGTCCCGTCTTCGTCGCGGACCCCACGTCGAAGGGCGCGGCGGATATCCAGGCCATGATTGACAACGTCCTGCCCCGTCTCGTCGCCGCGGCGGCCGCCACCGCGAAGAACGGCTCCCAGCAGGCCGGCTGAGATTCGACATGATGAAGAAAGCCTTCGAACAAAACGTGTCTCGCGCCAAGCCGCGCCTCCGGTTGGGGGCGTTCACGGGCGTCGCCGACCCGGCCGAGTCCTCGGCCTCCGCTGAGTCCCCGGAGCCGCAGGCCCCGGCCGAGCCACCGGCCGCCGACCTGTCCGCGGAGGTCCGCAACCGCGTCGAGCGCGCCCGCGCCCCGCGCCCCAGCGCCGCCGAGGCGATGGAGGCCGCTCTGGCCGCCGAGGCCCCGCGTGCGCAGGCGGTGCGTGAGCCGGTGTTCACCGCGCAGGTCGCCGAGCCCGTCACGTACGCATCGCCGGAGCCGGAGGCCGCGCAGTTCGACGAGGGCGCGGCCGAGACGCCGGTCACCTTCGCGGCACCTCCCGCAGTGGCGTTCCACCTGGACGGCCTCGTGGCCGGGCACTCGACGGAGGCCCACCCCATGTCGCAGGGTTCGTCGCACGCTTCGATTCCGCAGGTCACCGCGATGGTCGCCGAGCCGATGGCTCGCGTCGAGGCTCCGCCCCAGGAGGTGGAGGTGCAGACGCCGCCGCGTGATGACACGGGGGATTCCGAGGCGCGCCGTGAGCGGCTGAAGGCTCGGCTCAAGGCGGTGCGTGAGAATCCGCGCCCGGAGCCGCTGCCGGCCACCGTGGCGGAGGCGGGGCAGCGCGCGGTGGAGCGCATCACCCATCTCCAGGCGGAGCTGGTGAAGGTGAAGGCCGCCAACCTCGCGCTCACGCAGGAGCTGGAGGTGGCGCGTCGTCAGGCGGAGAAGGCCACCGAGGAAGCGCGGCTGCGCATGGACGAGGCGCGCCGGCTGTCTTCCGAGATGGAAGGCCGCGTGAAGCTGCTCGCGGACCTGGAGCGGGAGCTGGCCGCGCTGGAGGGTGAGCGTGACGAGGCGCTCCTGTCCCTCCAGGAGAACCGCCAGGCGCTCCAGGCGTCCGCGAAGGAGCACGAGGCGCTGGAGGAGGCGGTGTCGCGCGGCAAGCAGGCCCTCGTGGACAGCCTCGCGGAGGAGGAGCGCCTCGCGGGTGAGCTGGAGTCCGCGAAGGACGAGTCCGCTTCGTTGCGTCGCGCGGTGGAGGCGTTGCAGGGGGAGCGCGATGTGCTGGCCCAGCAGGTGGCCTCGCTCACCGCCGAGCGCGCCGAGCTGCTCGAGGCGCGCAAGGCGCTGGAAGCCGTGCACCGCGCGCTGAGCCAGGCCGCCGCGCGCTGAGCTGGCCTTGAGGAGGCGCCCTGCATGGGGCGCCCTCCCTTGCTACTTCGAGTCCTTCGCCACGCCGCTCCGCCCCGCGCCCTTCACGGCGGCGACGAGCTCGGGCTTGAGGGGCGGGCTGCGCAGTCCCTCCAGGGACAGCTCGGTGAACTCTCCCTCGCGCGCCTTCAGCCCCTCGAGGAACGCGACGATGCGCTTCTCGCGGTCCTCCTTCTTCGGATGGCGCGAGCCGATGCTCGACCCGTCCTCCGTCTTGCGCAGCAGTGCGCGGTACTCATTCGGGTCATAGCCCGCGGAAATCATCATCCGCACGGCCATCTTGTCCGCGGCGTACTCCTGCTCCTTGTCATTGCCGCTCTCCGCGAGCCCGATGACCTTCTCCGTCAAGTTGCCGAGCAGCGCCGAGTCGCTGTCCAGGTCCAGGTTCCCACCACTGCCCCCCGCGGCGATGAGCTGCCCCGAGCCGGGGAAGTTCTTCTCCATCGTGACCGCCACCTGGCACAGGCTCACCTTGGCGGAGTTGTACTGCTGGATGGAGTGCTTGAGCACGATGTGCGCGATTTCATGCGCCAGCACGCCCGCGAGCTGGCTCTCGTTCTCCAGCTCCGAGAGCAGCTTGCGCGTGACGAAGACATACGCCCCCGGCGTGGACACCGCGTTGAAGTTCTTGTCGTCGTTGAGCACGCCGAACGTCCACTCCAGCGTGGGCCTCGCGGACTGCGCGCCCAGGTTCTTCCCCACCGTGTTGAGGTACTCGTGGACGGAGTGGACCCCGGTGCCCCTGGAGCCCTCGGCCATCAGTCCGCCGCCGCTCTGCACCCAGTGCACCGCCATGGCGCTGCCAATGGCGTACTCCTCCTTCACCGTCGGCTCCACGTCGAGCTTCTTGCACTCGTCGCGCTGCTTCTGTGACGCCACCGAGTTGTCGACCACCTGTCCGACCCCCCGCGCCACCTGGTCCATCGTCATGCCCTTGCACGAGACCGACAGCACGCCCAGGCCCGCGAAGGTCAGCGCCTTCCAGAGCGTCTTCATCACGAGCCTCCCTTCGACTTGCCCTTCGAGCCGCTCGACTTCGCCGTGGCGGACTCACCCACCACGGGGAACAGCCCGGCCTCCGTCACGTGCCGCGCGATGTCCGCCGTCGAGACATCCTTCGCCGTCTTCTCGAGCTGCTGGAGCTGCGCCACGGCCTGCTTGTGGCTGCCGCCCTTCTTGTTGCCGTAGTCGATGGCGCCGGGGCTGAGCGCCTTCACCGCCGCGCCGCTGGCGACGAAGCCCGCGGGGTTCACCTTGCGCTTGCCCTTGTCCTCGACGACGAGCTCCATGTTGGGCGCCGTGGTGGACAGGTTCGACTGGAACACGAAGCCGCGCTTGCCCGCGGCCGTCTTCACCTTGTGCCACTGCTTGTTCTTGGTGTCCGCGCCCTCCCACTTCACCTGCTCACCCGGCTGGAGGATGACCACCGCGTTGGCCGTGGGAGACGGGCTCTCCATCACTCGCGTGTTCTTGGCCTTCACATACAGCGAGCCCCCCACCGCCACCGCCGAGGCCACGCCGGGCACCCCCAGCGCCAGCATCACCGCGGCCCAGGCCGCCCTCGTTCTCGTCCTCATCGCGCGTCGACTCCTTTCCCGCTCACTTGTCCAGGCTCGCCACACCGTCGAAGTCCGGCGGTGGCGCCTTGGCGTACTTGTGGCAACGCTCCAGCAAGGCCTGCGTGGGCCCGTCATCCGGAGCGTCCGCCTTGAGTGCTTCCAACCTCGACGCGGCCTCGTCGAACCGCGCCTCGCGATAGAGCGCCAGCGCCGCGTGATATCGCTCCACCGTCGCCCGCTTCCCCGCATCCAATCCCCCCTTGAGCGCCAGCAGCTCGTACACGGTGACGGCCTCCGTCTTCCCGGCCACCCGCACGCGGTCCAGCTCTCGCACCTCGATGTGCTCGCGCGCCAGCTCGTACGTGCGCGGGCCAATCATGATGACGGAGCCATATGCCTTGTTCGCGCCCTCCAGCCGCGCGGCCAGGTTCATCCCGTCGCCGATGGCCGTGTAGCTGAAGAGCTGCTCGCTGCCGAAGTTGCCCACGAAGTTCACCGCGGAGTTCACGCCGATGCGCGTGTACACATCCGGCAGGCCCTTGGCGCGGAACTCCTCGCGCAGCTTGTCGACCTCCGCCTTGGCCGCCAGCGCGCCTCGGCACGCGCGCACCGCGTGGTCGTCCTGGCGCATGGGCGCGCCGAACAGGCACACCACGGCGTCGCCGATGTACTTGTCCAGGCATCCGCCTTCCTTCAGCAGCGCGCCGCTCACCCGCGTCAGATACGTATTGAGGATGCGCACCAGGCTGCGCGGGTCCTCCTTGAAGCGCTCGCTGAAGGTGGAGAAGCCTCGGATGTCGCTGAAGAAGGCGCTGATTTCGACGTTCTCTCCATCGAGCCGGGGCAGCTTCCGCTCGGAAATCATCTGCTCCACGAGCTTGGGCTCCATGAAGCGGCTGAACGCGGTGCGGACGAACTCCGTCTCGCGGTTGGCCACCAGGTGGTTGAAGGCCACCGCCGTGACGCTGGCCACCAGGCCCGCCATGGCGGGCAGCGCCGTCAGCACGTGGGTCCCCGAGGAGAGGAAGCGCCCCGTCACCAGGTACATGCCCAGGAGCAGGGCCACGGGCCACGCAATCTCCAGCGGCAGCCAGCGCGTCGTCATCAAGAGCACCACGGAGATGAGCGCCACCACCAGCGTGAGCGACACATCCACCACCAGCGGCGTCCGGGTGATGAAGCGCCCCGAGCCCAGGAGCGTGTCCAGCACCGCCGCCTGCTTCATGACGCCAGGGACCTCCGCGCGGAAGGACGTGGCCTTGATGTCGCCCAGTCCCAGCGCGGTGCCGCCGATGACCACCACCTTGCCTCGCAGGGCCTCGGCGGGGAGCCCCGAGGGCTGCCCGTTCTCCCGCCTCACCCACCCGTCGAGCACCTCCAGGAGCGGCAGCGTGTGGAAGCGCTCGTGCAGCTCGCCCCCACCGTAGTCGATGGCCGCGCCACCGTCCGCGTCCACCGCGTACGTGCGTGTCCCCACGCGCAGCTTCCCGCTGGAGAGCGTCACCTCGTTCGCGCCATACAGGCCCGCGAGCACCCGCAGCGGCAGCGTCGGGTACGTGTTGACGCCATCCGTGTACGCGAAGCGCGTGCGCCGCATGAAGCCGTCGGGGTCCGTCTCCGTGTCCACCAACCCGAAGCCGTCCACCGCGCCCACCAACACGGGGATGGGCGGGACGGGGCGGCGTCGCACGTGGGCGGGGTCCTCGGCGGTGGGCGTGGAGGACTCTCCCTCGAAGTCCGGGCCCTCCAGCAGGGGTGGCGTCACGCCTCGCGTCTGGATGGGGAAGGCGAGCGCATGCGCGAGCTGCTCGGGGGTGACGGAGGCGACGGCCTTGTCCTCGGGAGCCTCGGCGAACTCGCCGCGCTCGTCCGTGGGAAAGGTCTCCTCATTCGCGCTGGAGGGCAGCGCCTCCTGGGGCAGTGCGTCCTGCGCGGAGGCCACGGGCGCCGCGGGGCGCGTAGGAGGCGGCGCGAGCGCGGAGGCGGGATGGGCGGCGAAGTCCACGCGCGGCAGGGCGTGCGCGTTGGCGTTGGTGGAGACGCCCAGGAAGAAGGGGACACGCGTGTCGCGCAGCACCTCGGCCAGGGCCAGGTCGGTGGACTCGTCGGAGGAGCGCTCGTCCATCACCGCGTCGAAGACGACGGCGCGCGCACCCTCCGCTTCCAGCTGCTCCACGACGCGGGCCCACAGGTTGCGGCTGTAGGGCCAGCTGCCGAAGTTGAGCGTGTAGCGCTCATTGGCGCGGATGCCGTCCAGGCTCGACTGGTCGATGACGACCACCGACACGTTCGGCGACAGCCCGCGTCCATCGGTGAAGCGGTTGAGGGCCTGGTCATAGGCACCACGCTCCAGGTCATGGAGCCACCCGCCCCACCAGGCCAGCGTCGCCAGCGCGGTGGACAGCACCGCCACGCCCAGCATCAGCAGCCCGTGTTCACGCCAGCGCAGCCGGATGATTTTCCAGGTGTCCCCTGCCACGGCCCCTCATGAGGAATGCGTGGGTCGCCACACTAGCGCAGCCACCGTGGCGCCAGGCATCTCCCCGGCCGGATGGATGCCCACGGCGCCCTGCATACCCTGAAGTGACGCTCGGGTGTCACACCCGGGCGGCGAGCGTCGGGCTGCTCGCCTGGCCACGGACGTGGAATGCCCCGCCTTATTCTCCCCGCCCCGGGAATGTTCCAGGGCTGGGACGACACAGGGCGCTAGAAGGCCGAGCCCGGCTCCTGGAGGAAGCGTGCTTCTTCAGGGGTCGATGTACGCCCCAGCGCGGTGTTGCGGTGCGGGAAGCGCCCGAAGCGCTCGATGACGACCAGGTGCCTGCGCGCCCAGTCGAGCGACGCGTCGCTGCCGGAGTGGTGCATCGTCAGCAGCTCGAAGAGGGAGACCGACAGCCGCTGGTCGTGGAGCTCCTCGCTGTGCTCGAAGGGGAGATACATGAACCAGCGCCACACGGAGGGCAGCGCCAGGTCCTGTCCCCGCGCCAGCGCGTGACGCGCCGCCGAGCGCGCGCGTGCGTCCGTGGCGAAGGCGCGCGGGGTCCCGCGGAAGAGGTTGCGAGGCACCTGGTCCAACAGAAGTATCAACGCCAGGCTGCTTCGCGGCTCATCGCGCCAGTGACACAGCTCACCCGCCGCCGCACGCTCATGAAGCTCCAGGAAGCGGTGCTGACACTCCGCATCGAACGCCGGGTCTCGCTCGAACCACACGGCGCGAGGCCGGATACAGGCGGGGTTGCGGACCGGGTCCGCGGGTTGACCAAACCAGAAGTCGAGAACTCCCTCCGCACTCTCCATGTCTTCCTCCCCAGGGTCTCGATAGAGCGAGCAACCGTCAACAGTCAACGGGGTGGCCGACGATGCGAGCCGTCACCACCTTGCAGCGAACATTGGCGCACCGCGCGACCTGGAGAGCACCATGAAAAACCCGTGGGAGCCGTCGACTCACCGAGGGTTGGGGCCCGTGAAACGGACGGCTCTCAATCCCACGCTGCGCACCGAGGCCGTGGTCGCACTGGGCGCCTTCAGCGCGCTCACCGCGGGCACGGCGTGGCTCGGCGCCCGTCAGAGCCACGCAGACACCCGCTGGTATCGGCGGCTGCGCAAGCCACCCTTCCAGCCGCCGCCCCGTCTCTTCGCTCCCGTCTGGACGGCGCTGTACGTGCTCATGGCCGTCTCCGGCTGGCGAGTCTGGACGGCGCCCGCGGGAGCCGCGCGCTCGCGAGCGCTGGGCTGGTGGGGCGTGCAGCTGGGGTTGAACGCCGCCTGGTCCTGGCTGTTCTTCGGCAGGCAGCGGCCGCGCGAGGCCCTGGTGGACAACGTGGCCCTGCTGGGCAGCATCGGCGCCTATGTCGCCGCGACGCGCGAGGTGGACCGGCCCGCGGCGTGGCTGGTGGCGCCGTACCTGGCCTGGGTGGGCTTCGCCAACGTCCTGAATGGCGAAGTCGTTCGTCGCAACCCTCGCGCGGCGCACTGACGTCTTGTTTCAGTTGCGCAGCTTCGAGGGCTGCTGCGGGTTGAGGGCCAGCATGACCGCGATGTATCGCGCCTGACTCTCGGTGCTGCAACGGACCTCTTGAATCCGTCCACCGAGCTTCACGCGGACGAGCCACCCGTCATTGTCACGAGTCCAGGCTGGAGTCTCCGTCATCATGTGTTCGTTCCTCTTGGTTTCGGCCTCGAGGCATGGAGAGAGCAGCCGTCGTGCCAGCGCCTGGAGCGTACGAATCCAGGCGGAAAAGACCGCCGGATGCGAGGTGCTGGACAGCCGTGGCTGTAGTTCTTTCGGAATGCGGGGTGACGGAGATTCAGTGGAGGCGACGCTCGGACGGCCCTGCGGGCGGGTGCGCCGCCGAGGTGCCGAGCAGGGGGAGCGCCACGTGGAAGGTGGACCCTTGACCCACCTGGCTCTCCACCCAGATTCTGCCGCCGTGGTGCTCGACGATGTCCCGGCTGATGTACAGCCCCAGGCCCAGGCCGCCGTACGAGCGCGAGGAGACATTGCGGGCTCGGAAGTATCGCTCGAACAACAGCTTCTGCTGGTCCTCGGGAATGCCGATGCCCGAGTCGGAGACGGATAACAACGCCAGCTCTCCGCGTATCTGGAGTGTCACGCGGATGAGGCCGCCATCGGGGCTGTATTTGAGCGCGTTCTCCACGAGATTGGAGATGACCTGCTCCAGCCGGTACGGGTCGGCGAAAACCTGCACGGCCTGCTCGGGGTGCTCGAAGCGCAGCTCGTGGATGCCGCGCTGGGCCTCCATGGCCTGGAGGACGTGCTCCACCAGGTGGTCCATCCGCGTGGGCTGCGGGTGCAGCATGAGGCGGCCGGCCTCGATGCGGGAGGCGTCCAGCAGGTCGTTGATGAGCCCCGTCATGCGCAGCAGGTGCTGGCGCGCGTGGCGCAGGGTGGTGGGGTCCACGTGCTCGCCGCGCTCCAGCTTGCGCTCGAGTGTCGCCAGCCGGAGGCTCAGCGGCGTCAGCGGGGTCTTCAGCTCATGGGAGGCGATGGACAGGAAGTCGTCGCGCACGCGGATGGCTTCCTGGGCCTCGCGATACAGCCGCTCACGCTCCTCCTCGGCGAGCTTGCGCTGGGTGACGTCCTCCACCAGCGCGCCGACGCCGAGCAGGTGCCCGTCGGGCGTGCGCACGGGGTAGCAGCTGCCCGTGATCAGCCGGCGAGGGCCGGGAAAGCCCACCGCCTCGGTGTCCACCTCCCGCTCCACGACGGGGGCGCCGGAGTCCAGGGCCTCCTGCAGCATGGCCTCCGTGGCCGGGCCTCCTCGGCCGAGCACCTCGAGGGGACGCTTTCCCACGTGGGCCTCGGCGGGCAGTCCGTTGATGCGAGCCAGGCGCTCGTTGACGCGCACGTAGCGCAGGTTCGTGTCGAGGAAGCCCAGGCCCACGGGGGCGCTGTCGAAGAGGATTCGCAGCAGGGCCAGGCTCTCGTCGCGTTGGCGCTCGGCGTGGCGGCGCTCGGAGACGTCCTCGACGATGCCCACGCCGCCCTCGACTTCGCCCGCGTCGTTGTAGCAAGGCGCGAAGCGTACGTGGACGGGGGTCAGCTTGTGGCCGGTGACGGAGCTGTAGTCCCCCTCGAAGTGGGCGCTGCGTCCGGCGAGTGTCTCGCGCACGCAGCGCATCATCCGCTCGTCGCGCAGGGACAGGAGGTTCAGTCCCACCAGCACCCGCTTGGGGGCGCCGATGAGATTGACGAAGAGCTCGTTGCACGCGGTGATGACCGGGGTGGTGTCGTAGTGGAAGATGCCCAGCGGGGCGTTGGCGACGACCAGCCGGTAGAGGTCGTCTCCGCTGCTGTGGGTCTCGACGAGCCGGGCGGTGTCCTGGGGGTTCGACTGTTCGAGCGGCTCTCGCAGGGTGTCGATGACCTCGTGCAGGCGACGGAGGCTGAGGATGATGCGCTCCTGGTCGCCCTCGCCGGAGGCGCCCACGGTGAGCTCCACGAGAATCTCCACGCCGTCGCGGCGGTGGGCGAGCACGCGCGTGGGGCGACCTCCGAGCGCGTCTCTGCGCGAGAGCAGGTAGCGCACGAGGCTCTGGTCTCCGTGCTGGTGCAGGCGTTGAGGGAAGAGTCGGGAGACGGGCTGGCCCTGGAGGTCCTCGCGCTTCCAGTCGAGCAGGCGCTCGGCGGAGCGGTTGAGGAAGGAGATGCGCTCGTCGCCGTCGCAGGCGACCAAGGGGTCGACGGCTGCGTCCAGCCAGGCACTGACCTCCTCGTTGGCTCCGGCCATGGTCTCCCTGGGGCTGTCGTGAGGGCGCCGCCTCCCGCGTGAAGGATGTCCACGAGGGAGAGCGGGCGCGTCCGTCCGCGTTCCCCAGCGGGCGCATGCCTGGCGCGCCTGGATGCAGGGGAGGAAGGAGGGCGAGGGCGCGTCGTGCTGGCGGGTAAGCAGGAGAGGGTTGGGGGCCGTCCGTCACGACGTGAGCCCGAGGCGAGGTGTCGCGGCGCACATTCCACGCCTCTCCGCGCGGGCAGGCCCGCGCGTCAGCCATCGAGGGGCGCTCCAGCGTCGCGGCGGTGCCCTGCGAGGCGTCGCGAGGGGCGCTCCATTCCTCACGACCCGCTCTCGCGCACGCGATGGGGGGCGGGCCCCGCGCGACAGTCCGCGGGGCGAACCGTTGCGACTACCGACGCCCCTTGCGCGGCTTGCCCGCCTTCTTGCGGGCCACGGGCGCCTTCTTGCCAGCAACCTTCGCGCGCCGGGCTCCACCGCTCGCGGGCTTCTCGGGCGTACGCGGCGGCGCGAGCACCTCGAGGCGCTCTCGCATGGCGCGCGTCATCTCCTTCAGCGCGTCCACTTCCTCCCGTAACGCGGCCAGCTCGCGCGCCTGTGGCTCTCCCTCGCGCAGCGAGCGCACCGTCTCCCTGGCGGCCCGTCGGGCCCGCGCGTCGCTCAGCGGTGTGCCCTCCAGCGCACCGATGATGCGCCGGTCCCCGAGCGTCCGCGCCGCCTCGAACACGCCCATCTGCACCCGGAACATCGGGTCTCGGAGCAGCTCCGCCAGCAGGTCCACCGCCTCGCGCTGCCGGCCCGCCACCTCCGCCAGCTTCGCCACCGCCTGCGTCGCCGCGCGGCGCAGGAAGGGCGGCTGCCCATAGGCCGTGCGCGCCTCCACCAGCGCGAAGGCCGCGGGGTCCTGCGACTCGGCGAGCCCGTCCATCGCCCCCACCGCGATGACATCCTGGAACGACGCCCGCGTGGCGGCGGTCTCCAGCACCGTCAGCGCATCCGACGCCCGCAGCTTGCCGTAGCTCCGCGCGGCCTCCGCTTCAACGAAGTAGCTGGTGTCTCCCGACTGCAACAACGAACGCAGGAGCGCGATGACCTCCGCGTCGCGGCGGAACTCCCCCAGCGCGGCCACCACCGCCCGGCGGACCCTCGGGTGCTCCGCCCGCAAGGACGCGAGCAGCCGCGCGCGCGCCTCGGGCGTGCGGATGCGTCCCAGGGCCTTGGCGCTCGCCGCCCGCGTCCCCCAGAACAAGCGCGCGTCGGCCAGCGCCACCCCTAACGCCTCCACGGCGCGGAAGCCGCCATCCCGCCCCAGCGCGTGCGCGGCCTCCGTGCGAGCCCGCGACTCCGGCGCGGAGCGAAGCTCCTCCATCCAGAGCCCCACGGACTTGTCCACCTCCAGCGTGCCGAGCACGTCGCGCCTCGGGTCCACGCGCACCTGCGTGGGCGCGGTGGGGCAGGGCAGGTGGAAGAAGTGCTCCGCGTCCGTCACCTCCAGCCGGTGGAGCACGTCGTGCCCCTCCGTGTGGACGACGACATCCAGCGGCAGCCGGAACACGGGCGTGCCCGCGTCCGTGCGCTGCACCTGTCTCACCTTGAGGCGCAGCCGCGCCTCCTCCGGCTCGTAGCGCACCTCCACCTTGAGCTCGGGGTGGCCCGGCGCGAAGACGTACTGGTCGAAGAAGCCATCCAGGTTGTGGCCCGTGGCCTGCTCGAAGGCCCGCGCCAGGTCCACCGTCTCCACCGAGCCATGGCGGTGGCGCGACACGTAGTGCCGCAGGCCGCGGAAGAAGAGGTCATCGCCCAGCCGTCGGCGCAGCTCGTGGAGGACCAGCCCGCCCTTCTCGTAGAGGTGCCGGTCGAAGACATCCAGCGGCGCGTGGAACCGGCGCGAGACGATGGCGCGCGCGTAGCGCTCCTTCACCTCCGACAGGTACGCCTCCAGGTCCGTGAGCCGATGCTGGTCCGCCTCGTCCACGCCGTCGGCGCGCTCCTTCCAGAGCACCTCGAACCACGTGGCGAAGCCCTCGTTGAGCCAGCCGTGCGGCCAGTCGCGGCAGGTGAGCAGGTCCCCGAACCACTGGTGCGCCAGCTCGTGCGAGATGAGCGGCTCCGCGTTGTAGTCGGCGTGCGCGCGCGCGTCGTGGAGGACGGAGTCGGTGAGGCTGGTGGCCGTCGTGTTCTCCATGCCCCCGAAGATGAACTCGGTGAGGAACACCTGCGCGTAGCCGCTCCACGGGAAGGGCTCTCCGGTGGCCTCCTGGAACACGCGCACCATCTCCGGGGTGCGGCGGATGCAGCGCAGCGCGTCCTCGCGGCGGCCCCGAGGGAACAGGTAGCGCAGCGGCACGGTGCCCACCGTGTCCGTCAGCTCCTCGAAGTCACCCACCGCGAGCGTGATGAGGTAGGGCGAGTGGGGCTGCTCCATCCGGTAGTGCTGCGTGCGGCGGCCGTCCTGGACGGTGTCCGCCACGAGCACGCCGTTGGACAGCGCCGTCAGCCCCTCGGGGAAGGTGGCGATGAGCTCGGACGTGGCCTTCTGCGCGGGCGTGTCCAGGCAGGGGAACCAGCAGCGCGCGTCCGTGTCCTGGTTCTGCGTCCACGCCTGGCGAGGGCGCTCCGGGTACGCGGCCTCGGGGCCCCAGAAGTACAGGCCCCGGCGGGGACGGGCCGCGTAGTGGATGGCGACCTCCACGGCGGTGCCGGGCGTCAGCGGCTGGGGCAGCTCCACGCGCACGTGGGCGCCCGAGTTGGAGAACCGCGCGGGGCGGCCCTCCACGGTGACGCTCGACACATCCAGGTCCACCGCGTCGAAGCTGAGGGTGGACACCAGGCGGACCGCGGAGACGCGGGTCGTACAGACGCCGGTGATGCGGCCCTGGTCGAAGTCGAGCGACAGCTCGATGCGGACGTGCTCGGCGCGGATGGGCCGCTCGGCGGCGTAGTGCTCGGTGGCGCCGGGGAGGCTGAAGGCACGGGACTGGGGGAGGGCGGGCTCGGAGGCGTGACGGTGGCAGCAGCGCATAAGCAAGGACGACTCTTTCTCAAGGCGGAGTCAGCGTCGAGGCTGTGTTTCGTCGCACTGTCTCACCCTGCACCCTCGTCGCGGGCCGTGACGAGGCCCTGTCTGGGCGGGGCACTTCGGACTACGTTGTCCACCGTGCAGTTCGTCCTCTACTTTTCAGACAGGCAGGTGCGCGAGCAGCTCTTCGCCCATGTGGACGGGACGCGAGGGTTGTTGCTGGTGACCGGGGTGCGTCATGGCCCGACCATGCGCTCCCCGGAGGCGCGCGAGCCCTTCGCCACGCTGGAGTTCCTCCACGGCCGCGTGTTGACGCAGGTGCTCGTGGCCGACGAGGGCACCCCGGACGGCATGTGGCGGGACCCGCTGGGTGACCTGGCCGACCGGCTCTACCCCGACAGCCGGGATGACGCCTACGCCGTCACGAATGGCTACCTGCTGTTGGAGGACGGCCACCCGCGTGCCGTGGTGCGCAAGCACGGCCTGCCCGCCGACGACCTGTGGTTCCTGGAGGACGCGCTCAGCCAGTGCTCTCCACGCATCCCCGCGCCGGACCCCGCGAGGCGGCCCGGCAAGAAGCGCCCGGAGCCCGCGCCCCGAGCCCCCCGCCGCCCCGCGAGCAGCCGCGCCCGGGTCGAGCAGGAGCCGCGCGGGCGGGACAACCCGGACCCGGAGACCACGCCGCCCCGAGGCAGCCGTCCGCACGTGCCCGAGCGCAAGGACGCGTGGGCGCTCCTGGGGCTGGAGCGGGACATGACGCTGGACGAGGCGCGCAAGGTGTTCCGCACCCTCATCGCCGGCTATCACCCGGACAAGGTGGCGCACCTGGCGCCGGAGTTCCGCGAGCTGGCCGAGCGCCGCACGCGCGAAATCCTGGAGGCGTGGGAAGAGGTGGAGGGCCAGCTCAAGCCCCGCGCTTGAGCGGCCGGACTCAGCCCGCCGAGGGCGGCGCGTCCAGCGCGAACCGCGCGACGATGGGCGTGTGGTCCGACAGGCCGTGGAAGCGGCTCTTGAGGTCCCCGAAGGGATGCGTCTCCTGCGTGTCGAGCCAGCGCACGCCCGCGCCGGAGAACATGTGGTCCAGGTGCATGCGCATGTGCATGAAGCCCGCGGTGGGGAAGCCTCGCGACACGGTCGGGTCGATTTGTCCCACCGCGGCTTGCGCGCACGTCAGCCGCGCGTCGCCCGTGAGGTAGCGGAACACGGGCGAGGACGGCGGCGAGTTGAAGTCCCCGCACACGACGAAGGGCTCGTTGTTCGAGTGCGCGTTCATGAAGTCCGTGAGCTTGCGCGCCTCGTGGAGTTGGTTGACGCCGCAGCCCATCTTGTCCTTGGTGGACCAGAACTCCCGGGAGAAGGGCGTGGGCAGGCTCAGGTGCGTGTTGAAGACGTGGAAGGGGCGCCCGTCCTCGCGGCGCAACAGGCGCATGTGCGCGCAGATGCGGCTCTGCTTGCGGTCCTTCAGCCGCAGCACGTGGTGGTGGGTGATGGACTGGGGCGCGTCCACGTTGTGCTTGTCCACCTGGAGCGTGTGCTTGTTGACGAGCACCGCCAGGCCCGTGGTGTAGAGCGACACGTCGCCCAGCTTGTAGTGGTGCGCGCGGAAGTAGAACGCCTCGTAGGGCATGTCGCGCGACTGGGCGGAGAACGTCTCGTCCATGCGGCCCATGAAGGCCATGAGCTGCGTCTCGCCGGGGCGCTTGGGGCGGTCGGCGATGGTGCTGCGCAGCGACGTCGTCTCCACCTCCTGCAGGCACACGATGTCCGGCAGGGGGTCCAGGGCCGCCAGGGCCGCGGCCACGCGGCGTTTGGGGCCCATGGTGCTGGCCAGCCCCCGGAGCATGTGGCCGAAGTAGCGGACGTTGTACGTGACGATTCGCAACGAAGGGTCGGGCATACGAGGTCCGTGCCCGCAGGCAGGCGGGCACAGAGGGAAGCTACTCACCTCCCGCCGCGCGCGCCCCTCATTCCGTGAGGAGGGGCCTGCGCCGGACAGTCCGTCTCCCCGGGCGGCCGTGTTCCCCCGCTGGCCTCCCCGTGCTTTGCTCCCCCGCTCGGGATGAAGGCGTCCGCCACCCCCTCCGGAGGGCCAGCGGGCGTGCCAGCGCGCGAAGGGCCGGCGAAGGGCGCGGGGGACTCCCCAGAGGAGAACGGTGATGCTGAGGACAAGGGGACTGCCGCTGGTGCTGCTCCTGGCGGCCTGCGGCGGCTTCGAGCAGGAGGCGTACGACGTGGTGCTGGACGAGGCCGAGGCGCTGGCCGTCCCCTACGCGTGCACGGACAAGACTGGCGAGGAGGACGTGACGACGACGGGGACGGGAGGCCCCTCGGGGTTGGCCCACCACCAGCGCTGGACGGTGCGCGCCGACGAGTTCGGGGCGACCCTCCTGGAGATGCCCGACGTCGTCTTCAAGAACCACCTGGGCGCCGACGTCGACTTCGACGTGGGAGACGTGGGGCTCGACGTGCTGGAGGGGACGACCTCCTCGAAGGGGCCCTTCCTGTATATCAACATCCGCGCCATTCCCTTGGAGGTGGGGACGGGCATCACCACGTACACGCTGCGCGTCTCCATCGACAACAAGTCGCTGGAGGACGACGCCATCCACGGCACCATCGCCCTGCGCGGCTCCAGGGCCGCGGGGCTGGGCTCCGACGCGGAGGAGCAGGAGGTCTGCACCTCCACGCTGCGCTTCACGGGGACCCGCGTGAAGTAGCCGCGGGTCTCGTGTGGGTCACCGCGCGCGCTTCACGCGCACCACGGTGTCCATCAGGTGCTCCAGGGCCTTCACGGGCTCCTGGCACAGCCCCGAGTGCACCGGCCCCGTCTGGAGGATGGTGCTGCGCGGGGCCACCAGCCAGTGCCAGCGGTCCTTCTGGGGCAGCTGGCCGATGGGGCCCGTGCCCTTGCCGCCCTCGCTGACGCGGCGGAAGCTCTCCAGGTGGTCTCGCACCGTGTCCAGGTCCATGTCGGGGGCCAGGGCCTTCAGGCGCGCCTCGTCCAGCTCCACGCGCACGCCCAGGAAGCGCTGGGTGGTGCAGAAGAGGACGACGCCCACGTTGATGAACTCCTCGCGCTCAACGCGGGGCACCACGCGGATGATGGCGTAGTCAAACGAGCTGTGCGCGGGCACGGGCCGCCTCCTCGATGAAGGCCGGCAGGGCCTGGACGCGCTTGAGCAACCACGTGACGTAGGCGGCGCGGTGCGCGTCCACGGTGGGGAAGGGGGACTCGGCCGCGCCGAGCCAGCCCTCCGGGATGCCATTCACCGTGGCCTCCACCACCTCGCGCGTCAGGGCGCCGCGCAGGGTGGCCTCGGCCTGCGGCAGCTGGCTGGCCCACGGCAGCAGCACGTGGTCCTTGATGGGCGCGAAGCGGCCCTGGCTGCGCTCCTCCCAGTCCACCCACGCGTGGTGGAAGTAGAGCGACGCCCCATGGTCGATGAGCCACAGCTCCCGGTGCCAGCACAGGAGGTTGGGGTTCTTCGGCGTGCGGTCCACGTTGGTGATGAAGGCGTCGAACGCGACGATGGCGGACGCCTCGGCGGCCGACGGTGCCGGCCCCGCCACGGGGTCGAACGTCACCGAGCCCGGCAGATAGTCCAATGCCAGATTGAGCCCCTCGCTCGCCTTGATGAGGCCGCGAATCTCGCTGTCCGGCTCGTTGCGCCCCAGCGCCGGGTCCAGCTCCATCAACACCATCTCCGGCACCCTCAGGCCCGCCGCCCGCGCCAGCTCCGCCGCGATGTACTCCGCGATGAGCGCCTTGGCCCCCTGGCCCGCCCCCCGGAACTTCACGACATACAGCCCCGCGTCCTCCGCCTCGACGATGGCGGGCAGTGAACCCCCCTCGCGCAGGGGCGTCACGTAACGCGTGGCGACAATGGTCCTTGGCATTCGTTGCTCCCGCGCCGCGCTCTAGCACGGGCCGGTAGTTTTGGGATTTCACCCGCAGTAGAAAATACAGCCCGCGAGAAACTGTGCGTGGCGGGGTGCGACAATGGGTGACAGGCCGTTGAATCCGTCCCCCCACGGAGCCCCTTCATGACTGTCAACCGCAAGCCGCTGTCGCTCCCGACGTCCCTTCCTCGCACCAGCGAGGCCGCGCGTTCCGAGTCGACCGCGCCTTCACGCGGGGTGGCCCGGCCCGGCAAGGGGGGCACGGACGGCTTCGACTCCGGGAAGGTGATGGGCCGGCCCGCGAACTTCGTCGACCGCCCCACGGGCCAGCGTCCGGACCCGAGCGCGCCGGTGCTGCCGGCCACGGCCTTCGCCTTTGGCGGCAACAAGGTGGCGGTGGGCTCGCGCGAGGCCGCCACGCCCGTGACGCTGACGGCGTCCGCCACGCCCAACGCGGCGGTGAAGGACCTGCAGACGCTCACGTCCACGGTGAGCTTCGACAAGGACGTGCCGCTGGAGTCGCTGAAGCTGAACCTGGACCTGGCGCACTCGTACCGGGGCGACCTGGTGGTGAAGCTGACCAGCCCGTCCGGCAAGACGGCGACGGTGACGGACCGCCAGGGGGGCAGCGCGGACGACGTGAAGGGCGCGTTCGACCTGAGCACCGCCTTCAAGGGCGAGTCGGCCAAGGGCACCTGGACGCTGTCGGTGGAGGACAAGGCGCGCGCGGACACGGGCACGCTGAAGAGCTGGGGCCTGGAGGCGTCCGGCAAGACGCAGGGCCCGGTGGACCCCAAGCCGCGTCCCTCCGGCCCGCCCGTTGTCGCGGTGTTCGATGGCGGTGTGGACTTCAAGCACTCGGACCTGTCCACGGGCATGTGGACCAACCCGAACGAAGTCGCGGGCGACGGCAAGGACAACGACGGCAATGGCGTGGTGGATGACATCCACGGCTACAACGTGGGCTTCAACAGCGGCGACGTGATGAAGGGGGAGGGCACGGACCACGGCACCCACGTGGCCGGCATCATCGCCGCCGACGACAACGGCAAGGGCAACACGGGCATCGCCGCGGGCAAGGCGAAGGTGATGAGCATTGGCGGCCTGTACGACGGGGCGGACCTGCTCACCAACTTCGAGCGGGGCGTGGACTACATCGTCAACATGAAACAGAACCACGGCGTCAATGTCCGGGCGCTCAACGCCAGCTTCGGCGACGAGTACCGGGACGCGGCCTCGCAGGCGCGCTGGAAGGCCGCTGTGCAGAAGCTGGCGGACGCGGACATCCTGCTCGTGGCGGCCACGGCCAACGGCAATGGCAGCAACCTGAACGACGTGGCGGACATGCCCGCCAACATCGACCTGCCCAACGTCATCACCGTGGCGTCCATGGACAAGCGCAACGACAAGCTGGCGCGCTTCTCCTCCCACGGCGACAAGGTGGTGGAGCTGGCCGCGGTGGGCGAGGACGTGCTCTCCACCGTGCCGGGCGGCGACTGGGAGAAGATGAGCGGCACCTCCATGGCCACCCCGACGGTGGCGGGCGCCGCGGCCCTGATGTTCGCCGCGAACCCCGACCTGACGGCCGCCCAGGTGAGGGATTTGCTGGTGAAGACGGTGGAAGTGGACCCCGACCTCAAGGGGAAGGTGAGCACCAGTGGCAAGCTGGACATTGCCGCCGCGGTGAAGGCCGCGAAGGAGACTGTCACCACGCCTCCCACCTCCGTCGCCGGGCGCTAGGAGCCCCCGCCCCCTGGCCTGCCTCTCCTCTCCCCGGGTGGGAGCGAGGGGCCTGGACAGGGGGCTTTTTCGGGGCCAATTGAATTGCGCGCAACCCAATCGCGCCCCGCGCATTATTCAGGGCGAAGGCTGGTTGTTCCCAATCCCGAAGGTCTCGAAGGAGAGAATCCATGGCCCCCGTCACGATTTCGCCCCTGTACACCGCCCACGCCACCACCCATGGAGGCCGCAACGGTGAAGTGAAGTCCTCGGATGGCGTCATCGACCTGAAGCTGTCGATGCCCAAGGAGCTGGGCGGCGCGGCGGCGGCCGGGGCCACCAACCCCGAGCAGCTCTTCGCCGCGGGGTACTCCGCCTGCTTCGAGAGCGCGCTGCGCCTGGTGGCGGGGAAGGCCGGCAAGAAGCTGGGCCCCGACGCGGGCATCGCGGCGTCGGTCACCATCGGCAAGACGCCGGATGGGGGCTTCGGGCTGTCGGTGGAGCTCAAGGGCATCCTCCCGGGCATCCCCCGCCAGGAGGCGGAGGGGCTGATGCACGCGGCCCACGAGGTGTGCCCGTACTCGCGCGCCACGCGCGGCAACATCGACGTGAAGCTCTCTGTCGCGGAGTAGTGCGAAGCGGGCACCGCGCCGCGTGAAACGTTTCGCGGCGCGACGGACGCGATGTGTTCCGGGTGACTCACGGGGTTCCCCGTAGCGGTGCTCGCGTGCGCGCGGCACGCGGGTGCGTCGTGTCTCGACGCGCCCACGCGAGGCGCCGGGTGCGGGGTTCTCCCACGACGGCTTGCTGGCATGCCCCTTGAAGTAGGTCCCGGCGAAGGGGGGACGTCAGCATGCGTGAGCGACAGCTCATTCCAATGGATATGGCGGGTGCGGAGGTTTCAGGGGCCGTGCGGATGTTGCTCGAGGAGCCGGATATCGAAGAGGTCTTCGGCTGGTGGAGGCCCGAGACAGGGGGCCGGCCGCCTGGGCGATGGAGCGCGGCGGAGGGGACGCGGTTGTTCGCGGTGGCGGAGCGAGGCGTGGGCATCATCGGGCTCGCGGCGCTGACGAACATCCGCAGGGAGGAGCAGTACGCCCGGGTGAGCTGCGCCATTCTGGGGGAGCATCGCCAGAATGGTGCAGGGCACTGGTCCATGACGGAGCTCATCCGCCGGGGCGTGCGATGGGATGGGCTGCGGCGCCTGGAGACGTGTGTGCGCGCGGGCAACACGTCCTCGCGCGCGCTGCTGGAGTCGCTGGGCTTCCGGCCGCTGGACGTGCCAGGGTTTCCGACGGAGAACGCGCCGAGCGGCAGCTATGTCTATCTCCGGTTGGACCTGCCCGCCGCGACCCCGGGGTACTTTCCGCGCGGGGTGTCGCGGCGGCTGTGCGCCTGAAGCGCCTCAGAAGCGCTTCACCTCGGTGAGCACCTGACGGGCGTAGCGCGTCACGGTGCCGAAGCGGGCGAGCGACTCGGCGCGGAGGTGCTTCGCCGCGTCGCTCGCGGTGTAGCGGGCGAAGTCCGCTTCGCTCGACAGCTCGAAGTGGCACACGTAGCGGGCCCAGCCATCCGGCGCCCGCTCCGTGTCCTTCCACTTGCGGCAGCCCAGGAAGCCCGGCTCGCGCAGCACCTCCGGCACGTGGGTGTCCTCGTGCCAGTGATTCCACGCGGCCTCCGCGCCGGGCTCCACCTCGATGACGACGACGTAGAGCGCCGTCGTCACGGCAGCCACGAGCCCCAGCCCGTCAGCTTCGAGCCGCCCATCGACTCGCGTTTGCCTTTGGGCGTGACGCGGTAGAGGAAGTCGGAGAGCGTGGAGAAGCGCGCCTCCTGGCTGAGCCCGTCCGCGGACTTGTCCCACGGGTTGGCGAGGAACGTCCGGGTGCCCACCTGCTTGACGCCCTCCGCGCCTTCGCGCGAGTCCACCTGGAGCACGGAGAGCTGCTTGGCGCCCGCCGCCAGCGACTCCCGCGTGGGGGGCGCCGCGTTGGGAATGGCCGGCGGCCACTGCTTGGGGTCCAATCCCTCCCAGACGAAGGACAGCAGGACTTCCTCCAGGGGGACACCACTCGCCTGCGAGAAGTCCTGGCACGGAGGGGCATTCTTGTCACTCGCGGACAAGGTCGTCTCCTGGCGCAGCACGAAGCCCCGCTCCGCGCCCAGGCACGTGCGCAGCACGGACTTCGTTCCGTCGGTTTCAATCTCCCGGTCGAAGTACGTCCCGGGGCCCAGGGGCCACTCCATGCCCGGGGCCTTGCCGCTGCCTCCCGCGCCCTGGCGGAACTCGGTCAGCGTGAGCTGGTAGCTGCCCGCGCCGCCGAAGCCAGACAGGGTGGTGCTCGCGTCGAGCAAGCCATTGGTCAGGTACAGCGGGCCCGGGTCCAGCGCGTACAGCCGGTTCTCCAGCGGGCCGTCCACGGGGCGATTGTCGCGCAGGTAACGCTTGGCCTCCCAGGTGCGGCCGGCGGCGGTGGGCTGCTCGGTGGTCTGCGTGCCCTCGCGCGGCGCCTCGAGCGTGCGCGTGGTGTCGGTGCGCACGGGCACGGTCAGCTTGTTCGCCAGGCGCGGCAGCTCCAGCGGCTGTCCGGAGTCGCTGGTGAAGGCCAGGGTCAGCCACACCCACGGGCCTTCCACCGCGGAGACCTCCACCGTCAGCATGCCCGCGGCGGCGGAGGTCTCGGCGTTGCCTCGGCCGCCGCCCCGGCTCGCGGAGAACGCGTAGACGACGCGGTCCCCCACGCGTGCGTTCTGCCAGGAGGAGTGGCCCTTCTGCGGCGTGGAGGGCGTGGGGCTCGTGGGCGCGGTGGCCTCGGTGGGAGGGGTGCCCGGGGGCGGCTCCTCGGCCGGGTTGCCTTGCGCGACGGGGACTCCATCCGAGGGGCTCACGGCGCGCGGCTTCGTGCTCTCACAACCCGCACCGAGCAGGAGCGCCGCGCAGACCAGCGTGGACCGCGACAGGAAGGATGCGGTGGGCTTTCGCAGCATCAGGGCGACACCTCGCGAGCGGGGCCTGGACGCGGGATTGCGCGGCCCACGGCGTGGGTAGATACACCGGCCGCTGGGCTGTCCCCAACTTCCTGGAGTTCCATCATTTGAGAGGGGCCCGCGCGGCGTCGGCTACAGGATGCATGGCGCGGTGGGTCCATGGAGGGCCCGGGTCAGAACGCGATGTCGGTCTGGTAGCGGATGAGGCCGTACAGCTTCTGCGGCGTGAGCTTGCTGAAGGTCTTCTCGAAGTACCGCTGGGTCGAGGTCGCGTTGTCGCGGTCGTAGAACTGGAAGGCGGCGATGTAGCACTCGGCGAGGCTGTGGAAGTGGTTCTTGACCATGAACGCGGCGACGACGGCGAAGAAGTGCCAGAAGTCCTTTCCGGTGAGGTGCCCGAAGTAGCGGAAGATGTCGCGCGTCGTGCCGGAGATTCCACCCATGACGGGCAGGCCCGCCGCGTGGAGCTGGGCGATGACGGGCGAGTGCTGGAACACCTGGAAGCGGGTGTTGCTCGTGAGCAGCGATTCGCTCAAGGGCTGCGCCTTGAAGCCGGAGACGGAGGCGAAGCCGGTCTGCTTGAAGCCGTCGAGCGAGTCGACGGGGCCGTCCATGCCCTGGGTGGTGGTGCGGTGGGAGGCGCCAATCTCATACTTGTGCCCGTTCAGCGGGCGGAACCGGAACTTCTCGGGCGGGGACTTCACGTCGCCCTGGACCTCTCCCTTCGTGCTGATGGCCTTGAAGGTGTTCTTGAAGTTCCCGTTCCCCGAGCACAGGTAGCGCAGCAGGATGTTCAGCCCCTCGATGAAGGCGAAGTTGCGGTCGGACTTCCCTGGGGCGATGAGCCCGCCGAGCGCGGTGAGCGCCTCGTCGTAGGTCTCCGTCTGGAATTGCTCCCGGGCCTGCGCGCGAAACAGCAGCTTCACGTTCGCCGCACAGTCCTCGGGCATGGGGTGCGTCGAGGACTTGAGACCCTGTCGCAGCTCCTCCACCACCTGCCGGAGCGCGGGATGCCAGACGGTCGACCTGTGGACCGCGACCATGAACTCGCTCTCCCGCTCCAGGTTCGCCACGACGAGGCCCGTGCTGGTGTACAGGCGCTTCTCGTTGAAGCGCTGGGGGCTCAGGCCGTTGTAGAGGAGCAGGTTCGAGAAGGACCTCACCTGCTCGTCGGAGAGTTCCTTGACCTTGCCGAGGGCGTCCGGTGATTCGTCGCTCAGCAGGTTGATGAGGTCCAGGAACACGAGGTCCTGTTTCGCCGCCTCGCTGTTCATCGTGAGGTTGCCGTCCGCGTCGCTCACGGCGGTGCTGAGGTTCTCGAAGCGGTCTTCGATGCCCCTGGGAATGCCCAGGTGGTCGATGAGGCGCTGGATGTCGCGGCACTCCCCGTCGCGCTTGCTGGGGACGTGCTTGCCGTTCGGGTCGTAGTACGTCACCAGCCGGGAGCTCATCTTCTGGAACCGCTCGCCGAAGTCCGTGATTCGCCCGCCCTCGTCGTGGGTCCAGAGTCCGAACTGGTTGGTGGCGCGGTGGTCGCAGAGCTCGACGTGGAAGCGCTTGTTTGTCTTTCCGCCCGGCCTCCTGCTCTCCGCCTCGTAGAAGTCCTTCATGTCCTTGATTTGCGCTTCGGTCCCCGTGCAGGCCAGCAGCTCTTCGAAGTAGCTCGCGGGAATCTCCCACATCCGGATGAGCGCGGTGCGGGAGCCCTGCGTCGTGTAATTGAAGAACCAGCCGAGGCTCCGGTAGGGATTGCCGATGCTGACGTTGCACTTGCCCCCGGCGGGACAGATGAGGATCTGCTCCTGGCCCCGCACATTGTGTACGTAGACGTCCTTGTAGGGCTTCTTTCCTTCGGGAGCCTGTCCATAGGAGGCGCCGAACACGGCCTGGTACACCTTGGTGTGTCCTGGCTGGCAGCCGAGCTCCCCGTCCGTCCCCGAGCCGCAGTTCACCATCACGTTCGGGTTGTGCATCTTGTCGTTCTTCTGCCGCTTGAGCGTCTCGGCCGCGTCCGGCGCGGTGGGGTCCGAGGGCGCGGAGGACCGGAGCTCCTGCTTCATGGCCTTGTAGGCCGACTGGAGCCGCTCGAGACCGCGGAGCTGGTCCACGTCGAAGCGGCCGGGCTTGCCCCGCGTGCGGTCGATGCTCGACTTGTGGGCCGCGAGCTGTTCCTTGAGCGGCGCCTGACAGACCTCGGCGTACTCGTACATCATCCGCCGCATCGTGGCCCCGTGACGCAGTCGCTCCAGCAGGGCGGAGATGTTGTCGAGCAAGGCCTTGTATTCGCCCTGGCTCGAGTCGGGCAGGGGCGAGTCCAGGCGAATCAGTCCGAGCTTCACTCCGCGCCGGATCAGCTTCTCGACGTTGGCTTTGACGATCATCTCGAGGAGGACTCCATCCAGGTGTGCCCCGAATCTATCACCCGCGGGTGACGCGGGGCCCGCATGCCATTGCATGACCCCGGGCGGAGCTTGATAGACCTGGGGCGCCCACTTCCCCAGAGGTCCAGCGCCCATGCCCAGCCCCCTGTCCATCCGTCGCGTCGTCCTCTACAAGCACGGCGTCGGCTACTTCGAGCGCAGGGGAGGCGTCATCGGCAGCAGCCCGCTGCACCTGGACTTCAAGGCGCGCGACATGAACGACGTGCTCAAGTCGCTCACGGTGCTGGACCTGTCGGGTGGCTCGGTGTCGGCGGTGAGCTACGACTCCACGAAGCCGCTGGAGCAGCTGCTCGCGGAGGCCACCATCCGGATTCCCGAGGACGGCAGCCTCACGGCGCTGCTGGGGCAGATCAAGGGCGCGCGCGTGAGGGCCCGCGTGGGCGGTGGCCAGGTGGAGGGCGCCATCATCGGCCTGGAGTCGCTGGCGCTCGCGGCGGGGGAGACCAGCCTGGTGCGGCCCTTCCTGACGCTGCTGGTGGGCGGCTCGCTGCGCACCTTCGACGTGCTGGACATCTCCGAGCTGGAGTTCCTGGACGAGGCGGTGCGCAAGGATTTGGAGTTCTACCTGTCCACGGTGCTGTCCTCGTACAAGAAGGACAGCAAGCGGATGACCATCCTCACCTCGGGCGAGGGGGAGCGGGAGGTCTTCGTCAGCTACGTGCTGGAGTCACCGGTGTGGAAGACCAGCTACCGCATCCTCCTGGATGAGGGCGAGCCGCCGCTGCTCCAGGGCTGGGCGCTGGTGGACAACACCGGGGACGAGGACTGGGTGGACGTGAACCTGTCGCTCGTGGCCGGCCTGCCGGTGTCCTTCGTGCACGACCTCTACAATCCCCGCTACATGCAGCGGCCCGTGGTGGAGGTGCAGACGGAGGCCGCCGCGGCGCCGGTGATTCCGCAGGAGAGCTACGAGCGCGAAGCGGACATGATGGCCGAAATCGCGGACGAGGTGGAGATGGCCGCGCCGCCGCCGCCGCCCGCGCCCATGCGCTCGCAGGGGCTGATGCGCAAGGAGCTGGCGAGCGCCAGGGGCGGGGGTGGCCCCCGGCTGCGCGACGCGATGACGCAGAGCACGCCGGTGACGACGCTGACGAAGGAGGTGGGCGACCTCTTCGAGTACAGCGTGGACCGCCCGGTGACGGTGCACCGCAACCAGAGCGCGCTGGTGCCCATCCTCCACCGGCCCTTCGAGGGGCGCCGCGTGCTGCTCTACAACCGGGCCACGCGCGAGAAGAACCCCATGGCCTGCATCGAGCTGAAGAACACCACGGGCCTGACGCTCGAGGGCGGGCCGGTGACGGTGACGGAGGACGAGCGCTACGTGGGCGAGGCGATGCTCGACACCATGAAGCCGCAGGACTCGCGCTTCGTCCCGTTCGCGGTGGAGCTGGGCTGCGTCGTCTCGGTGGAGGACAAGACGGACGACGGGCCGGTGTTCCGCGCGGTGGTGAGCCGGGGGCTGTTGGTGACGGAGTTCTTCCACGTCCGGCGCACGAAGTACCTGGTGCGCAACAAGTCCCCGCGGGCCCAGGTCCTCTACGTGGAGCATCCGCGCATGGGCTGGGAGCTGGACAAGGACATGCCCGCGCCGGCGGAGACGACGGATGGCTTCTGGCGCTTCAAGCGCGAGCTGGCGGCGGGCGCGCAGGAGGAGCTGGTGGTGGCCGAGCGCACGCGCGGTCAGCGCCAGTACGCCATCAGCAACCTGGGCTCGGACGAGGTGGCCTTCTTCCTGTCGCAGCGCTACGTGGACAAGGCCATGGGGGACGCGCTGCGCGAGGTGATGGCCCTGCGCGAGAAGGTGGCCGCGCTCACCCGCGACGAGCAGCAGCTCCACTCCGAGCGGGCGCA
The DNA here is from genome assembly GCF_038561935.1 of Myxococcus stipitatus. Next base: position 841,879 of record NZ_CP102770.1, read on the forward strand.
GCTCTTCAAGGACCAGGAGCGCATCCGCTCCAACATCGAGTCCCTCAAGAGCGGCGCCTCGCAGCGTGAGCTGGTCGAGCGCTTCGTCACCAAGCTCAACGAGCAGGAGGACCGGCTGGAGACCATCACCCGCGAGCTGGAGCGGATGGCGAAGGAGCGGCAGTCGGCCACGGAGGAGCTCAACCGCCGCGTCCAGTCGCTCAGCGCGGTGACGGACCTCTAGGCGCGCCTCACTTCTCCTCGGCGCGGTAGACTTCGTCGCCGCCCACCACCGTCAGGCGCACCTGGGCGCCTGGCAGCTCGGAGGCGGGGGCGTCCACCGGGTCCACCGACAGCACGACGAAGTCGGCGTCCATGCCCGGCTGGAGCCGGCCGCGCCGCGACTCCGCGAACGAGGCGTAGGCGGCGCCCACGGTGAAGCCCTCCAGCGCTTCCTGGGCGCTGAGCCGCTGGTCCGCGTACCACCCGTTCGCGGGGGCACCGCTCGCGTCCTGCCGCGTGCGCGCCGCGTACAGGCCGGCCAGCACGTCCGGGCGCTCCACCGGGAAGTCACTGCCCAGCGCGAGCACCGCGCCGGAGGACTTCAGGCGCTGCCAGGCATACGCGCCCCGGATGCGCTCCGGGCCCACGCGTGCCTCCGCCCAGGGCATGTCGCTGGTGGCGTGCATGGGCTGCACGCTGGCGACGATGCCGCTCCTGCCCAGCCGGTCGATGTCCTCCAGCCGCATCACCTGCGCGTGCTCCACGCGGTGGCGCCCGTCCTTGGAGCCGGTGACCTCCGCCGCGCGCAGCAGCGTGTCCAGCACCAGCGTGTTGGCGCGGTCTCCAATCGCATGCGTGCACACCTGGAAGCCCGCGGCCATGAAGGCCGTCACGCGCCGCTCGTACTCGTCGGGCGGCATCATCAAGAGGCCGCGGTGGCCGTGCTCGTCGGTGTAGTCCTGGTGCAGCGCCGCGCCCCGGCTGCCCAGCGCGCCGTCCAGGACGAGCTTCACCGCGCGCAGCGTGAGGCGGTTGCCTTGATAGGGCCCTTCGCGCAGGAAGGTGTCGCGCTCGGCGCTCTGTCCGGCCGCCATGGCGTAGACGCGCAAGGGGAGCTTCCCCTCCTTGTCCCACTTCTGGAGGAGGCGGAAGGTGCGCAGGTCCATGCCCGCGTCGTGGACGCCGGTGAGCCCCACGCGGGCGACCCGGGCGAGCGCCGCGCTCAGGTGCGTGGCGTGCTCCGCGTCCGAGAGCGCCGGCACCACGACACCGACCAGGTCCATGGCGTTGTCGAGCAGGATGCCCGTGGCCTCACCACTGGCGTCGCGGAGGATGCGGCCGCCGGTGGGGTCCTTCGTGTCGCGGGTGATGCCCGCGCGCCGCAGGGCCTCGCTGTTGACCCAGGCCGCGTGCCCGTCGATGCGCGAGAGCATCACCGGTACGCCAGGGTGGATGGCATCCAGGTCCTGGCGCGTGGGGAACGCCTTCTCCGGCCAGTCGTTCTGGTCCCACCCCTGACCGATGAGCCACGCCCCCTGGTACGAGGTCCCCGGCGCCGAGGCGATGCGCGACAGGGCCTCCTGCTTGCTGGTCGCGCCCACCAGGCTCACCTGCGCCTCCGCCTGTCCCAGCCCCGCCAGGTGTCCGTGGGCATCCGTCAGGCCCGGCACCACCGTGACTCCGCCCAGGTCCACCACGCGCGCGTCGGGGCCCGCCGCCTGGAGCACCTCCCCGCGGGTGCCCGTGGCCAGCACCTTGCCGTCGCGCACCGCGAGCGCCTCCACCACCGGCCGCGCCGCGTCCAGCGTGCGGATGCGCTGCGCCACATAGACAGAGGTCCCCGACGCTCCCGCGCCCGGGGTGTTCCGGGTACAGCCGCCGAGGCCCGAAAAGACAATCACCGCACCCACGAGCCCGCAGAGTCGTCTCAGCATGGTTTCGCGCACCTGTCTGGTTGGCTGTCCCGGACCTGGGACGAGCGCGCGACACTCTGGCGCACCCGGCGCGCCCGGGCCAGCGTCCGCCGTCCAACGCGCCGGGCCGTGAGGGCCTCACCCGCGCTGGGCAGGCGCGTAACGTGCCGGGCATGGACTCCCCGCCGCTCACCCGTCTGTCCATTCCGCTGGACTCGCTGCGCATGCAGGCGCTGGAGGCGGGGCCCGCCGATGGGCCGCTCGTGCTGCTGCTGCACGGCTTCCCGGAGCTGTCGGAGAGCTGGCGGGACGTGCTGCCGCTCCTGGGCGAGGAGGGCTACCACGCGGTGGCGCCGGACCTGCGCGGCTACGGCGGCACGGACCGGCCCGCGCGAGGCTATGACCTGGACACGCTGGCGGAGGACATCGAGCAGCTCGCCCACCACCTCCAGCCCGGGCACCCGGTGCACCTGGTGGGGCACGACTGGGGCGGCGCCATCGCCTACCACCTGGCGGCGCTGCGGCCGGAGGTGGTGGACACGCTGACGGTGGTGAACTGCCCCCATCCCTCCGTCATGCTCCGCCGCATCTGGAAGCCCGCCCAGCTCCGGCGCTCCTGGTACATGTTCTTCTTCCAGCTCCCCTGGCTGCCCGAGCGCCTCTTGTCCGCGCATGGCGGTCAGCGCGTGCCCTGGCTCATCCGACGCGGGATGGCGCCGGGCACCCAGGTGAGCGACGAGCGCTTGTCTCCCTATGCGGCGAACCTGTCCCATCCCGCCGCCGCGCGCGCCGCGGTGGAGTACTACCGCCAGTCGATGAGGGACCTGCTCAACCCCGCGCACGCGCGGCGGATGCTCTGGGAGTATCCCCGCATCCGCGCGCCGTTCCGGCTGGTGTGGGCGGAGGAGGACCCCGCGCTGGGCGTGGAGCTGACGACGGACCTGGAGCCCTGGTTCGAAGAGGCGCCGGACGTCTCATACCTCCCCGGCGTGGGCCACTTCGCTCCCCTGGAAGCACCCGAGCAGGTGGCGACGCGCATCGTGGAGCACGTGAAGTCCCGCCGGAGGCGGGCCGTACACTGAGCGCGGGTGGCGGCGGCGCGGATGTTTGCGTGAGGCAACCTTTCCGGGTGGGGACTTGGCGCCGGGCCGGGGGTGAGGGATGGTCGCGTGTCCCTCATTCCCCCTTTGGAGTCATGAGCATGAACCCGTCCCAGTCCCGGCTTGGGGCTCTGTCGATGCTGGTGGTCGCCGCCGCCTGTGTGGTCTCCGTCGCTGGTTGTGCAGCCAGCCGCAAGGAGGCCTTCCTCTTGGAGAAGTCGCGTGACCACGTCTACCGCAAGCCCGTGGCGGAGGTGTGGCCGCAGGCGCTGGCCCTCCTCACCGAGAAGGGCTACTCGGTTCGTCAGGGCAAGGAGGGCTTCGAGGCCGCCACCGAGTGGTTGATGCACGGTGCCCCCTCGTCGCTGGGCACGACCCAGGTGCGCTACATGGTTCGGGGCATCGAGAAGGGCCCCGGTCAGTGCGTCATCGAGTTCCACAAGCACATCGCTTCCGAGACCCGCGGCGCGAGCAGCCAGGGGCGCCCTCCGGAGCTGACCGATGCGCCGTCGCGCGGCAACGCCACCAACTTCAACCGCGACCCGGAGCTGGAGTGGGAGCTGCTCCAGCGCGTGGACGCCGAGTCCGCCACCGCGCTGCGCGCCGAGGCCGACAAGATTCAGTAGCACCCGCTTCCCGGGGCCGCCGCGCGCGAGGCCTCAGTCGCGCAGCGGCAGCTCCAGGGTGAAGCCGTCGTAGGCCACTTCCAGGGGGCCCTTGTACTCCTCGCGCGCCTGCGCGAGCAGCTTCGCGGGCTCCGTGTCGTGGCGGCTGGACAGGTGGGTGAGCACCAGCCTGTGCACGCCCGCTTCGCGTGCCACCCGCCCCGCCTCGCGCGCCGTCGAGTGATGGGTCTCCAGCGCGCGCGCCTGCTCGTCGTCGGAGAAGGTGGACTCGTGGACCAGCAGGTCCGCGTCCTTCGCCGCGCGCACCACGGCCGCGCACGGCCGCGTGTCCCCGGAGATGACCAGCTTGCGGCCGGAGCGCGCCGGGCCCAGCACGTCCTCCGGCTTCACCGTCCGCCCGTCCTCGAGCGTGACGGCCTCGCCCTTCTGGAGCTTGCCGAAGCTGGGGCCCGGGGGCACGCCCAGCTCCTTCGCCTTCTCCAGGTGGAAGCGGCCCGGACGCCCGTCCTCCACCAGCGCGTAGGCCAGCGCGTTGATGCGGTGGTCCACGCCCACCACCTGCACCGAGTAGCCGTTGCGCGGGATGACGTCGCCGTCCTTCACCTCGTGGATTTCGATGGGGAAGGACATGGACTCCAGGCCCAGGTGCACGGCCTGGTGCAGGAGCCGCCGCGCGGGAGGCGGGCCATACAGGTGGATGGCGTGCTCGCGGCCCATCATTCCCAGCGTGCGCAGGAAGCCGATGATTCCCAGGTAGTGGTCGGCGTGGAAGTGGGTGAAGAAGACGGCATCCACGGTGAAGCCGGTGCCGAAGCGCACCATCTGCCGCTGGCTGCCCTCGCCGCAGTCGAAGAGCAGCAGGTCCGTGTCCACCTTGACCGCCAGTCCGGACAGGTTGCGGTGCAGGGTGGGCTGGGCGGCGGAGGTGCCGAGGAAGGTGAGCCTGAGGAGAGACATGCCGGCACTTCCCACGCGAAGAGGGGCGGCCGCGCTTGGGGGGCGCGGCGCGATGCGCCATTTAGCAGGGTTTGGACCCGCCCGTGCTATGTGGGGCCGCCCTCCCGGACACCGCCATGCCTGAATCCCTGACGTTCGCCCCCACCTCGGACCCCAAGCGCGTGCGCGCCCCGGACGGCCGCGTGCTCAGCGTGCCGGAGGGCTGGGCCTTGCTGCCTCCCGGTGACGCCGGCCTGACCCGGCGGGTGAAGGCGGCGGGCCCCACCTGGACGGTGGTGGAGAAGGTGGGCCGCAAGCTCTTCTCCCGGGGGGTCTGGGCCCCGGAGCAGCACATCCTCCAGGCCCGCGCGGCGCTGGAGTCCGAGCGCGCCACGCCCGCGTACGCGAAGAAGCTGGCCGCCGGCCGCGAGCGCCGCGCTCGCGAGCAGGAGGAGTACGAGGTGGAGTTCGCCAACAGCGTGCTGCGCTTCCTGGCGTTCTCACCCGCGTGGTTGCCTCACGCGAAGAAGCTGGCCGTGCTGGTCTCCGCCCACGCCACCCCGGTGGGCAGCGGCACCGTCGCGCGCACCGAGCGCATCCCCGTGGAGCGCCGCGCCGAGGCCGCCGTCATCGCGTGGATGCGCCACCAGACGACGGGCTACGACGACCTGAAGATTGCCCGGGTGAAGGGCGCCCGGCGCGAGGTGCGCCGCGAGCTGGCGGAAATCTCCCGCGCCGTGCTGGACCTGCACCGCCGCGATGTCCCGCATGGGCCCTCCGCGTGTCCGCTGTGCACCGCATTGGCGCGTGTGGGCGGCGGTGCGCGCGAGGCCTGAGATTCACCGCTGAACGCCTCCGGGGCCTGGGTTTCTGACCAGCGGGTCAGTCATATTGCCTATTAATGACCCGTGGGTTAGTAACCGGCTTCCATGCCAAGACCCGCGGACCCTCATGCCAGGGAAACGCTGCTGACCGCGGCCCGGGCGGAGTTCGCCCGCAAGGGATTGCGCGGTGCGCGCATCGAGGACATCACCGCCGCGTGTGGTCTGTCCAAGGGCGCCTTCTATCTGCACTTCGACTCGAAGGAGGCGCTGTTCGGCGAGGTGCTGGCCGCGTTCGAGGAGCGGCTGGGCGAGGTGAACACGCGGCGCATGCGGTCCACGGAGGCGTTCTTCCGGGAGCAGGGCACCGTCCAGCCCGATGAGCGGCTTCAGCGCAGCGAGCGCTATCAGCGCTTCTGTGAGCTGGAGCGCACCTTCGACGTGGAGGCGCTGGAGTTGATGTGGTCCTACCGCGACGTCGTCGCGGTGCTCGTCAGCGGCAGCCAGGGCACGCCCTACGAGTCGCTGCTGTGGCAGATGACGGATGCGCAGGTGGAGCGGCTGGCCAGCGACTTCCAGCGCTTGCAGGTGGCGGGCGCGGTGGACCCGAAGATGGACCCGAGGCTGCTCGCGTCCGTCATCGTGGGGGCCTACCTGCTGCTGTCACAGCGCATGGTCTACCACACGGAAAAGCCAGACCTGTCCGCGTGGGCGCTCACGCTCCACCGCGTGTTCGAGGGCGGCACGATGCCGCGTCTGGAATCCCCGGCCCCTCCTTCCAAGGCTTCGCGACCCAAGACGTCTCCCTCCAAGACCTCCCGTCGCGGGCAGCAGCGTGCCCGCGCGAAGACTCACCACACCCCGAGGAAACGCCAGTGAATCCCTATCGGAAACCCTCCGCCCCGCGCTTGCTGGCCGTGGCGGGTGTCGTCACGGCTGTCCTGTCGTTGCCTGCTTGTGGAAAGGCGGATGCGTCGTCGAAGACGGCCGCGGTCGACGCGAAGGTGGCGGCCGCGCTGCCCTCCGTGACGCTGGTCGCGGCGCGCGCGGTGCGGGCGGCGCCTCGCGAGGAGGTGACGGGCACGCTGTTTCCCGCGCAGGCGCTCCAGGTGGGCTTCGAGGTGGGGGGCCGGCTGGCGGCGGTGAGGGTGGGCAAGGGGGCGTCGGTGAAAAAGGGGGACGTGCTGGGGCAGCTCGACGTCGAAATCTCCGACGCGCAGGTGGCGCAGGCGGAGGCCGCCGTGGCCGCCGCGGAGGCCGCCGCGACGATGGCCTCCGACGTGGCCGCGCGCAACGCGACGCTCCAGAAGGAGGGTGGGGTGAGCGACCTGCAGAACCGCGCCTCGGCGGCGCAGGCGGCGCAGGCGCAGGCGCAGCTGCTGGCCGCGAAGGCGCAGCTGGCGCAGGCCCGGGCGGCGCGGCGGCGGCATGACCTGAAGGCGCCCTTCGCGGGCACGCTCATCGACGCGCCGGAGCAGACCGGGGCCACGGTGGGGCCGGGCACGCCGCTCTTCACGCTGGAGCACCTGGACACGCTGGTGCTGAGGACGACGGTGGCGGAGTCGCTGCGCGGTCGGCTCAAGCCCGGCACGAAGGTGCGCGTGGAGGCCATTGGCGGCGCGGGTGTGTTCACGCAGGACGCGGTGGTGCGCACGGTGCTGCCGTCCGCGGACCCCGCGACGCGCCGGGTGCCGGTGGAGCTGGCGGTGCCCAACGCGGATGGCCGCTTCGTCGCGCACACGCTGGCGCGCGCGGTGCTGCCCCTGGGCGAGGACCAGGACGCGCAGGTGGTGCCGGGCACGGCGCTGTCATCGTCCAACGGGGACCATGTCTGGGTGGTGGGCACCGGGGGCGAGGCCAGGCGCGTGGAGGTGCGGGTGCTGGAGCGGCGGGAGCGGGAGGTGGTGGTGCTGGCGAGCCCCGCGCTCGAGTCCGTCATCGACTACCCCACGCCGAGCCTGTCGCAGGGCTCGCGCGTCACGGTGAAGTGAGGGGGCGCCGCCATGCTGCTCAGCGACGTCTCCATCCGCAGGCCCGTCTTCACCACCATGATGTCGCTTGGCCTCATCGTCCTCGGACTGATGGGGTTGGGCCGCCTGGGCACGGACCTCTATCCGGACGTGTCCTTCCCCGTCGTCGTCGTCACCACCGTCTACAAGGGCGCGGGCCCGGGAGAAATCGAGACCCAGGTCGTCAAGCCGGTGGAGGACGCCGTCGCGGGCATCAGCGGCGTGGACAAGATTCACTCGTGGAGCCGGGAGAACCTGGCCACGGTGGTGGTGCAGTTCAAGCTGTCCACCAACCTGGACCGCGCGGTGCAGGAGGTGCGCGACAAGGTGGCGGGCATCGCGAACCGGCTGCCGCAGACGGCGGACGCGCCGGTGGTGGGCCGGGTGGACCTGTCCGCCACGCCCATCCTCACCTACGCCGTGTCGGCGGACCTGCCGTCGCAGGCGCTGCGCCGGCTCATCGATGACCGCATCAAGCCGGCGCTCTCGCAGCTGGAGGGCGCGGCGGAGGTGCGCATCACCGGTGGCGACACGCGCGAGATTCAAATCGACCTGGACCTGGACAAGGCGCGCGCGGCGGGGGTGTCTCCGTTCGACATCGCCCGGCGGGTGGGGGCGGAGAACCTGGACCTGCCCGCGGGCCGGCTCAAGCTGGGGGCCAGCGAGCTGACGGTGCGCTCGCTGGGGCAGTTCCGGGACGTGGAGGAGATTCGGGCGCTGCCGGTGGCGCGCAGCCGCACGGGCGCGCAGGTGCGGCTGGAGGAGATCGCCACGGTGACGGACGGGGTCGCGGAGCGGCGCACGGTGGCGCGGCTCAACAGCAAGGACGCCGTCATCCTGGAGGTGGTGAAGCAGCCGGGCTCGAACACGGTGGCGGTGAGCGACGCGGTGAAGAAGGTGCTGAAGGACATGGGGCCGGAGGTGGGGCACGGCTTCACGGCGCGGCTGCTCATCGACCAGTCGGACCTCATCCGGGAGAACGCGCACGAGGTGTGGGTCGCGCTCATCTTCGGTGGCGCGATGGCGGTGCTCATCATCCTGATGTTCCTGCTGGACGGGCGCGGCACGTTCATCTCCTCGCTGGCGCTGCCCACGTCCGTCATCGGCACGTTCTTCGTGATGTACGTGCTGGACTACACGCTGAACCAGATGACGCTGCTGGGGTTGTCGCTGGCCATCGGTCTGCTCATCGACGACGCGGTGGTGGTGCGCGAGGCGATTACCCACCGGCTGGAGAAGGGCGAGGACCCGATGAGCGCGGCCGCCAACGGCACGCGGGACGTGGGGCTCGCGGTGCTGGCGACGACGCTGTCGCTGGTGGCGGTGTTCGTGCCGGTGGCCTTCATGCCCGGCATCGTCGGGCAGTTCTTCAAGCAGTTCGGCATCACCATCTCCATGGCGGTGCTCGTCTCGCTGTTCATCTCCTTCACCCTGGACCCCATGTTGTCGGCGCGGCTGGCGAAGCGGCGGGTGCCCGGGGAGGTGCACCGGGAGAACGCGGTGGCGGCGGCGCTGCGGCGCGTGCTGGACGGGACGGAGCGCTTCTATGCGTCGGTGCTGCGGTGGGTGCTCTCGCACAAGTGGACGACGGCGGGCATCACGCTGCTCTTGTTGGTGATGTCCTTCGGGGCGGCGAGCCGGCTGGGCGCGGAGTTCATCTCACCGGAGGACCGCTCGCAGTTCCTGGTGGACCTCAAGCTGCCGGACTCGGCGAGCCTGGCGGAGACGGAGGCCCGCACGGCCGAGGCGGAGGCGCTGGTGCGCCAGATTCCGGAGGTGACGGATGTCTATTCCATCGTCGGCACCAACGGAGACGTGAACAAGTCGCGCATGCGGGTGCTGACGCTGGGCAAGAATCAGCGCGCCAAGGGCGTCCCGGAGATGAAGGACGAGGCGCGTGCGCTGTTGTCCTCGCTGGTGGCGACGCAGGTGAACCTGAGCGATCCGCCGACCATCGAGGGCCTGGGCGACTACTACCCCATCATGGTGCGAGTCACGGGGCCGGACCTGGTGCGGGTGAATCAGGAGGCGGAGCGCATCGCGGGCATCCTGCGCGGGCTGAAGGGGACGGAGGACGTGCGGGTGGAGGCGAATCCGCCCAAGCCGGAGCTCCAGGTGCGCATCGACCGGGCGCGCGCGAGCGACGTGGACGTCAACGCGCAGGTGCTGGCGACGCAGCTGCGCCTGGCCATCGACGGTGACGTGGTGGCGAAGCTGCGCGAGGGGACGACGGAGACGGACATCCGGGTGCGGCTGGCGGAGAAGGACCGGAGCACGCCGGAGCGGGTGAGCCAGCTGGAGGTGTACACGGCGCGCGGCCTGATTCCGGTGTCGGACCTGGCGCACCTGGAGCTGAAGGACGGGCCGAGCGTCATCGAGCACGAGAACCGGGAGCGGCAGCTGGTGGTGTTCTCGCAGCTGGCGAAGGGGGCGGCGCTGGGGGACGTGGTGGTGGACCTGAAGAAGCAGGTGGCCGCGCAGCCGCTGCCGCCGGGGTACGCGGTCATCTACGACGGGCAGATGAAGGAGATGGAGTCGCAGAACAGCGCGTTTGGCATGGCCTTCGGTCTGGCGTTCGTCTTCATCTACATGGTGCTGGCGAGCCAGTTCGAGTCGTTCAAGCACCCGTTCACCATCATGGCGTCGCTGCCGCTGGCGCTGGTGGGCGCGCTCCTGTCGCTGGTGGTGACGGGGTATCACCTGTCGATGGGCGCGATGATTGGCGTCATCCTGTTGATGGGCCTGGTGACGAAGAACGCGATTCTGCTCATCGACGGGGCGCTCCAGCACTTGCGTGAGGGAGACACGGTGGACGAGGCCATGATGAAGGCGGGGCCTCGGCGCCTGCGTCCGATTCTGATGACGAGCGCGGCGATGGCCATTGGCATGGTGCCCACGGCGATTGGAACGGGGACGGGCTCGGAGTTCCGGGCGCCCATGGCCATCTCGGTGATTGGTGGCGTCATCACCTCCACGTTCCTGACGCTGCTGGTGGTGCCGGTGGTGTTCGCGGCGATGGAGCGCATCGGCGGCAAGCGCCGGGCGAAGCCGCAAGAGCCGGCCAGCGTGGCGCAGGCCTCGGACCACGGGCCCAGCCAGGCCGCGTGACCACACCGCTGTGAGACGCCGGGCCCGAGTGTCCTTCTCGGGCCCGGTTTGTTTTTCGGACGGGGCTCAGCGCGCGTGAGCCGCGCCCTGCTCGTTCATCAGGAAGTGGCGCGTGCGGGCCTTCGTCAGCTGCCGCTCCGCCTCCTCCAATGACACACAATCCACCGTGATGTCGTCATTGGGCGCCGCCTCCGACGCCACCCGCGCCGTCTGCAGCCGGGCGATGGTGGAGTCCGACACGTGCGCGCACATCAGACACCCCCGCTGCCGCCCATAGAGGACCACCTCCCCGAAGATGGCGGCCGACTCGGGCTCCAGCGCCTTCAACCCCCTCATGTCCGCCAGCACCAGGTGCCGGCCTCCTGCATACGTGTCCGTCGCGGCCCGATAGGCCGCGGCGAAATCCTTCATCTCATTGGGACGGACAAAGCCCTTCAACCGAACGGTGACCGTGCGGCGGTTCGTATCGTTGGCGACTTCGAACATGGCCCCCCCTTCCTAAGGGAGACCAAATAATAACAAACAACCCCGCTGACTCGAAACCACCCCTCAGACACTCTGTCATCCCCGAAATAATGGAAAGACATTGTGTCGAGACAGACCCCGCCCCACCGGGTTGTGTCTCGTGCCGGTGCAATCCTGCAGGCGCCGTGAGAAATCGAGTCGCAACGGACTCAGGCGCGCTGGCTGCTCTCACCCGTGATGACGGCGGAGCCAATCAGGTGCGCCAGCCGCAGCGCCTCGGGGACGCGGCCCCGGTCCGTCACTCGGGTGAGCGCCTCCGCGACGAGCGAGGGCTCCGCGCCCTGGACCTGGAAGGTGAAGCCCTCGAGCTGATGGATGGGCCCCGCGCGCTGAAGCCGCGCCCAGCGCTCCTCCGCCCGAGGCAGCCGCCGCAGCGCCTGCTCCACCGCCGCCAGGTCCGGGTGCCGCCGCATCACCGCGACACATGGCTTGCCCAGCCGCGCCGCCAGCTCCGGCAGGTCCACCACGTTGAAACCACCAAACGCGATGCCATCCAGCAACACCAGATGCACCTGCGGCAGAAACTTCCCTCCCTCCAGCAGGCGACACACTTCATTTGTCGCATTCCAACCATCGCGACGCACGCGCCCCCAGACCAGGCCCTCGAAGCGCGTGCCGCCACACACCACCCCCGCCAGCGGCACCGCCGAGCCCGGGCGGCGCGCGAAGGGGCCATCATCGAAACCAATCACTCTGGGGAAGCGGGGCAGTCGTCGCATGGCGTGAGGGAACTCATGAAGCACGGGCCAGGTGAAAAGGAAGAAGCCCGGCCCCGCACGAGCGGAGTCGGGCTTCAGGGCTGCCGAGGCAGGAAGACTTCAGGCCGCGCGCACGTTCTGCGCCTGGAGGCCCTTGGGGCCGCGACCGACTTCGAACTCCACCTTCTGGCCTTCCTGCAGCGTGCGGAACCCATCCATGTTGATGGCCGTGTGGTGGACGAACACGTCCTCACCGCCACCATCCTGCACGATGAAGCCAAAGCCCTTTGCATCGTTGAACCACTTGACGGTACCAGTTGCCATGTATCGCGTTCTCTCGGGTGGTGCGGCGCGCCGCGGTTATTGGCCTGTGAGAAACTAGAGGCCGTAATTCAGGCGTAGTCTGCCTGGGGCGGCCGGTTGAGTGGAAGCCCCCTCGGCCGCTTGCTCCCCAGGCGAGGTGAGGAGCAGTAGCCGGGCTCCCTACGTCCGGGGCCGAGGCCTCCAGACGGATGTCGCCAGGCGCGTGCCTACCCTCAAGGGGAGCCCCTCGCTTCACCTGGAATGGAAGGAGCCCCCCATGGCTGGATTGACCCCTCAGGACACCGCCCCCTTGCTGGTGTCCGTCCCGCCTCATGCGGAGAGCCCCCCACGCCGCTGGGTGCGGCACCTGTTCGACAAGAGTGCCCGGGCGGGCATCCTGTCCCGGCCGCTCCTGGACAGGCTCCCCCTGCGCCGGTGGGTGCCCTCCGCGGTGCACTCGCTCCTGGACTACCGGGGTGGGGCGGTGGCGCTGGTGTCCGGCCAGCTGTCGACAGACCGCGTGGCGCGGCGGGTGGGGCGGGTGCTGGGCCTCTCCTCCCTCGCGGTGGCGCTCTTCACGGACACGCGGCTGAGCCTGTCGCGGCGCCTCTCCATCGAGACACACGAGCTCTCCGACTACGCCCACGGGGCGGCGCTGCTCCTCGCGCCCTTCGCCCTGGGCTATGCGCGGCGCAGCCCCGGCGTGGCCGCGGTGCACGCGCTGCTGGGGCTGAGCACGCTGGGGGTGGCGCTGGTGACGGACTACCGGGGCCAGCGGGGCCTGCACCTGGGCGGCGTGCGGCGGACGGACCCGGAAGGCATTGGCGCCTGAAACGCGAAGCGGCGGGGCCCGTCTCGAGCACCCGCCGCTTCCCACGTCACGTCACGCCGGGCCTCAGGCCGTCTTCACCGCGGCCTCGGGCTTGGAGGTGGGGGCCACGCTGGCGCCCGCCACGCTCTGGATGCGCATGCCGTAGAAGCTGCGGTAGACGAACACCGTCGACAGGACGAAGAACACCACCGACAGGATGCGGGTGAGCTGTCCCTGACCGGCCGCCTCCAGCTCCACCGCCAGCTCCACGGCGAGCAGGCCGAAGAGCGTGGTGAACTTGATGACCGGGTTGAGCGCGACGGAGGACGTGTCCTTGAACGGGTCGCCCACAGTGTCGCCCACGACGGTGGCCGCGTGCAGCTCCGTGCCCTTGGCCTTCAGCTCCACCTCCACCAGCTTCTTCGCGTTGTCCCAGGCGCCGCCCGCGTTCGCCATGAACACGGCCTGGTAGAGGCCGAACACCGCGATGGAGATGAGGTAGCCGACGAAGAAGTACGGCTCCAGACACGCGAAGGCCAGGGTGCTGAAGAAGACGGCGAGGAAGATGTTGATCATCCCCTTCTGCGCGTACTGGGTGCAGATTTCGACGACCTTCTTGGAGTCGGACACGCTGGCCTTCTCCACGCCCTCCAGCTTGATGTTGGCCTTGATGAACTCCACCGCGCGGTAGGCGCCGGTGGACACCGCCTGCATGGAGGCGCCGGAGAACCAGTAGATGATGGCGCCGCCGGTGATGAGGCCCAGGAGGAAGGGGGCGTGCAGCAGGGACAGGAACTGCGCCTTCTCCGCGTTGAGCGCGTTGCCGTTGATGCCCACCAGCAACACGATGATGGAGAAGATCATCGTCGTGGCGCCCACCACGGCGGTGCCGATGAGCACCGGCTTGGCGGTGGCCTTGAACGTGTTGCCCGCGCCGTCGTTCTCCTCCAGGTACTCCTTGCCCTTCTCGAAGTCGGGCGTGAAGCCGAAGTCGCGCTGCACCTCCTCCTTCACGTTGGGGACGTTCTCGATGAGCGACAGCTCATAGACGCTCTGCGCGTTGTCCGTCACCGGGCCGTAGGAGTCCACGGCGATGGTGACGGGGCCCATGCCCAGGAAGCCGAAGGCCACCAGGCCGAAGGCGAACACCGGCGCGGCAATCATCAGCTGGCCCACGCCCTCGCCGGGGACGCCGGCGCCGCTGAACCAGAACGCCAGCCCCATCAGGCCGGCGATGATGAGGCCCATCCAGTACGCGGAGAAGTTGCCCGCCACCAGGCCGGAGATGACGTTGAGCGACGCGCCGCCCTCGCGGCTGGCCGTCACCACCTCGCGCACGTGCCGGCTCTCCGTGGAGGTGAAGACCTTGATGGCCTCCGGGATGATGGCGCCCGCCAGCGTGCCGCACGTGATGATGGCGGACAGCTTCCACCACAGCGTCGGGTCGCCGTTCAGGTTGGGGACCAGCGCGTAGCTGACCAGGAACGTCAGCGCCACGGAGATGAGCGACGTCAGCCACACCAGCGCGGTGAGCGGGTGCTCGAAGTTCATGTGGTCCGCGTTCTTGTACCTGGCGGACTGGAACACGTTGTTGATGGCGTAGGCGGCCAGCGACGCGAGCACCATCACGATGCGCATCATGAAAATCCAGACGAGCAGCTCCACGCGGAAGCCCTCGCCCACCGCCAGCAGGATGAAGGTGATGAGCGCCACGCCCGTCACGCCGTAGGTCTCGAAGCCGTCCGCGGAGGGACCCACGCTGTCGCCCGCGTTGTCGCCCGTGCAGTCGGCGATGACGCCCGGGTTGCGCGCGTCGTCCTCCTTGATGCGGAAGACAATCTTCATCAGGTCCGAGCCGATGTCGGCGATCTTGGTGAAGATGCCGCCCGCGATGCGCAGCGCGGAGGCGCCCAGCGACTCACCGATGGCGAAGCCGATGAAGCAGGGGCCCGCGAAGTCCGCGGGGATGAACAGCAGGATGGCCAGCATCAGCAACAGCTCCGTGCTGATGAGCACCATGCCGATGGACATGCCCGCCTGGAGCGGAATCGCGTACGTGGGGTAGGGCTTGCCGCGCAAGCTGGCGAAGGCCGTGCGGCTGTTGGCGAACGTGTTGACGCGGATGCCGAACCACGCCACGCCACACGAGCCGGCGATGCCCACCAGGCTGGCGCCGAGGATGATGGCCACCCGGCCCGCGTCCATGTGACGCAAGAAGCCGAAGTAGCCCACCATCACCACCGCGATGAGCGCCCACAGCACGCCGATGAACTTCAGCTGCGTCGCGAGGTACGTCTTGCACGTCTCGTAGATGAGCTCGGAAATCTCCAGCATCGCCCGGTGCACGGGCATCTTCTGGAGGCTGGCGTACTGGATGAAGCCGAAGACCAGGCCCAGCACGCAGACCGCGATGCCGGACAGCAGGAGTTGATGGCCATTGAGCCCGCCTCCCAGGAACGTCTTGGAGGCGAAGTCGGGGAGAACCAGGTCCGCTTCACTCGCGTGAGCGGCGCTGGCGGCGAGGACCGTCATGAGCCCCAGGGCCCTGACGGCCACGCCGGTCATGCTCCGGGAGAGAGCATCCATGCGTGAAACAGTGCTTGTCATAGGGGTGCAACTCCTCACGAAACTCGGCCGGAAGCGCGACCCACAACGCCGCGCCCCGGGATGACAGGGAGTGGTGTCGAGGGGTTGGCCGCCTGCGAGCGAAGTTGCCGCGCGCCGACGCTTCAGCACAGCCTCGCCCTTCCTGGTGCGCTTGCACGCACCGTGAAGGCAAGACGGCGAATAGCATGGGTCTGACTTGGAAGTCGAATTCCAAGCTGACCTACCTGTCGGCAAATTCCAACTTCAGTGGGGGTTGCCATCGGAGGCTACTCCCGGGGTGGCATTCCCTCGGAGAGCGCCGCGGCGCGCCAGCGGCGGCGCGGTGAGCCGAGGCGTATTTCTCCATTCAAGGCGGTTACAGGGGTGTTTGTGTCATGCAAGCCCCGGTTATTCCTGTTTCGCTCGGAGTGTTTGTTAGTGAATAGAGGGTCCGGGCCGAGACCGCCCGGACCCTCCAGTTGAAAGGCAGGGGGCCGCGCACGCCCAACGCGCCTCCTCGCCATGCCGACCCCGTTTTCCCGCCGCCTCGCCCGTCCCCAGCCCCGTTCCCCGCCGCCCCACCCGCCCCGGCTTTCCGGCCACACCCTGCCTTTCAACCGGACAGACGTCACTGCAAGGTGATTGCCAGGGGGGCTCTCCTCGGGGGCCTCCCTCGGAGCACTGCCTGGGGACTGGCCCGTGGGACGAGGAAGGTGTCGGCTCGTCTGAAAAAATCACTGTCCAGCCGTCAACGCGGCGGGAAAAACGACACACCTGAGTGGATGACAGGCAGCCCCGCGGGGCAGGCGCCGCTGGGGTGCGAGCGGGCGCGCCGTCACGACAGCGGGCGTGACCTGGTGCTGGCGAAGATTTGACAGAGTTGAGTCAGCGCATGTCTGTCCATTCAGGCACCTTGGCTGTCGTCGAATCCGGCGCCGTCTGATTCGACGGTCCTCTCCAGCGAGAGTCTTGCCTTTCAATCCAGCAACATCCGAGGAGTCGTCCATGAACAGCATGAAGTGGGTGATGTCCGCCACGGTGGTGGCGATGACTGTCGTCGGCTGTGGTCGTGCGTCCGCGGTGGAGGCGCCGACGGACTCGCGGGCGTCGAAGGAGGGGCTCGCGCTGCCGTCCTTCTATGGTTCGGACACGCTGAAGGAGGCGGTCATCGCGGCGGTCATCCAGTCGGGCTCCGGGCTGGTCGTCGAGGGCAAGGGCTCCGGCGTGGGCGAGGCCTGTCTGCGCAACGGCGTGGGCTCCAGCGGCTTCTGCGCGGCGGGAGCGCAGAAGCTGGCCCCCATGTCGCGCGACTTCGCGGCGCCGAAGACGGCGTCGGGCGCGGCCTGTCTCGGCGGTGCCGCCGCCGACGCGAAGGGCTGCTGCCCGGGCGAGCGCAGCAACGTCATTGCCCTGGACGCGGTGAATGCATACGTGAGCGCTGCCCGAGCCGCGGCGCTGCCGAGCAACGGCCTCACCACGCAGGAGCTCCGCCGCGTCTACTTCGCCACGGACAGCTCCGGCGTCGCCATCCCCGGCGCCTGTCCCACGGACTGGAGCGCGCTGGGGCAGCCCGCCGCGCCCATCGTGAAGTACCGCCGCGATGACCTGTCCGGCACCACGGACACCTTCAAGTCGCTGCTCAAGGGCGGCACCTTCTGCCCGGGCGTGACGGTCATCGTCGACGAGTCCGCCTCCAACCCCAGCCCCTGCGTCGCGACGGACAACGCGACCACGTGCATCGGCAAGCTGACGGCGGCGGACAACAAGGTCATCGGCTATGCCGGAGACCCGGCGTCCCGTCCTGGCAATGCGAAGCTGGCGCTGAAGGCCGTGGCTCCCATCTCCCCGACGACCAGCACCTACGTGGCGCCCACGGTCGCCAACATCCGCAAGCTGCTGGACCCCGTCGCCACGGACGCCTATCCGCTGTCCCGCCGCATCTTCCTCAACGAGAACACCACGCCTCCGCGCTCCTTCGACGAGGACGTCCTCTACACCTGGGCCTTCGAGAGCAACCGGGACGAGTTCGAGGCCATCCTCGTGGAGCAGGGCTTCATCGCGTGCGACCCGTTGACCGCCTTGGACTGCGGCCCGGGCCTCTGCAACGCGCCGTGAGCGGACGCTCGCCCCGGCCATCTCGCGGGGCTCGGCCCGGGCCGGAGGCGCGTCCGCTCCTCCGGCCTTGGGTCCACACCTCCCTGAAAGGTCTCTTTGCCATGCACCTGAAGAAACGCTTCGTGCCTCGCTCGTCGCTGCTCGCCGTCTGCGCTTCCCTCCTGGGCGCGCCCGCCCTGGCCTCGGATGGGCAGGCCGTGCCGCCGTGGGTGTGCCGTGATTCCCAGGGCACGCTCGGCTCCATCGAGGAGCTGGCCCTGCCCACGGGCTCCGGGCCGCTCGGCATCGCGCTGGGGCCGGACCTGGCGCTCTGGTACACGCTGGCGGGCTCCAACAAGATTGGCCGGGCCACGCGTGACGGTGTCGTCACCGAGTTCTCGCTCCCCACGCCCGCCGCGGGTGTGCAACAGATTGCGGTGAGCTTCGACGGCCACCTGTGGTTCACCGAGCTGGCCGCCAACAAGGTGGGGCGCATCGCACCGGATGGCACGGTGACGGAGTTCCCGCTGCCGCAGCGAGGCTCCAGCCCCGCGGGAATCACGGCGGGCCTGGATGGCAACGTCTGGTTCACGGAGCTGGTGGGCAACCGCATCGGCCGCATCACGCCCGACGGCGTCATCACCGAGTTCCCCCTGCCGACGCCGGGCGCCCAGCCGCGCGCCATCACCCAGGGCTTCGACGGCCACCTCTGGTTCGTCGAGCAGGCGGCCAACAAGGTGGGCTCCATCTCCCCCGACGGGGTCATCCGCGAGTTCGACCTGCCCGTGGCGAAGGGCGGCCCCTCCGCCATCGTCGCGGGCCTGGATGGCAACGTCTGGTTCACCGAGCAGGCGGGGAACCGCATCAGCCGCATCACGTCCGACGGCGTGGTGACGCAGTTCCCCTTACCGGCGGAAGGCAGCCAGCCGAATGCCCTCGCGGTGGGGCCGGACGGCCAGCTCTGGTTCACGCAGCTCGCTGGCAACCGCATTGGTCGCATCACCTCCGCGGGGATCATCACGGAGTATGCCCTGCCCACGGCCGGCAGCAGGCCCTCGGGCATCGTCGTGGCGCCTCCGGGGCGCTGGTGCGTGGATGCGCACCTGTGGTTCACCGCACGGGGCACCCACAAGCTCGGGAAGATTCGAGCGCTCGCCGTTCCGTGAAGCGCTCCTGAATCGCCTCCTGTGCCCGCGCGCACCGCCCGTCGCGAAGTCTCCGCGTGGGCGCGGGGGGAAGGTGCGCGCAGGCCGGCCCGTGGCGGGGCCTGGACGCGAGGACCCTTGCGAGCGTCAACGCTCGAGAGTGGGGTCCTCGTGCTCGCTCACATCCGCTCCCAGGGAAGGATGGTCTTCAGGTGGCCCTGGCGGTTGGAGCGGAAACCGGAGCGCTGGTAGTCCACGACGCCCGCGACGTGGAAGAAGAAGTCCCAGGTGTTCGGGGCGGCGCGGATGCCGAAGACCAGACACATCGTCTCCTGGAGCGAGACACCCTTCCGGCCCTGTCCCTCCTTGCGCGTGCGGTAGTCACGCGTCACCGTCGATTCGACCTTCGCGCCCGTCGCATCGTCCCAGACCTTGGCCAGATAGTCGGCCTTGCGCATCTGGTGGGTGAGCGCCTCGGTGTCTCGCCGCGCCGCCTCCATCAGACGGTCCATGTAATCCTCGGACAGGCCCGGCTGGCCGTGGCCGATGTCGGGCGGTTCGGCGATCTTGTTGGCGTTCACGTGATGCACCCGGACCTGCTGGCTGTTGGTGTCCTGTGTCACATAGAAATGACAGCCGTTGAAGGGACCCGACATCATCAGGGGCGGCCCGGCGTTGGAGAGCTCCATCGAGACGATGCAGGAGTCCTCCCAGCTCAGGTACTGACAACCCAGCGCGCCTCCGGGGTTGGCTTGGTAGGCGTGCAGCTCGTTGACCGGCGCGCCGTCGTAGGCGCTCTGGGTCTCCGCCGTGATGTCCAGGTAGAGGGTGATGTTGTTCTGGTGGAGGACGGCGTTGTCGGGCGCCGCGGCACCTGTCGCGCCGACCATCGCCGCGACGTCGGCCCGGGTGAGGCCCGCGAACGGGGCATTCGCGGCCCGGGGCCTGGTGCGGTTGTACCAGGCGGCGGTGGGACGGTGGTTGATGCTCAGGAAGAGGGGCTTCTTCTTGAGGAGATTCAGCCGGGTGCCGATGTTGTTGAACTGGTCGATGAGGGACATCCGAGGCTCCTGGCGCAACGGGCTTCGGCTCCCGGTGTACTTCAGTTCTCTGGAGCCGCCCACATCCCCGGACATCGCCCAGGAGGATTCTCGCGCGCGTCGTTTCATGACACGGCCGGGTGCGGGCCATGTCTGGTTTTGTTGCAAGGACTTGTCATTGACGGACGGTGCGTGCGGATAGGGTGCGCCCATCCTGGGGGGTTCCCCTTGTCTGGCTGGACCTGATGGGAGGGCCCGGGGGTGATGACAGCGCATCCACTGGATGCGGAGGGACATGCACATGGGGATGACACGGATTGGGCCTGTCCCAACCCGAGCGCGGGTGTTGTGTCTGGCATTCACATCAGTCCTCCTGGCCTGTTCCTCCGAGCCCCCCGACGTGAAGGGCATCCCCGTGGAGGCGCCCGCGCATTCGCGCATGTGCCGTCCCGCGCGCTCCGGTGAGCGGATTCCGCTGTGGCAGGCCACGGCGCGCCCCGCGGTGACGGAGCGCTTCGACAGCCTGCGGGCGCGCGCGGAGGCGCAATGCGGCGCCTGTCACCTCGCGCCCCACGCACAAGGGGGCTTCCAGTTCACCGCCGACCTGGAGGGACTGAAGCGCGACGGCTCGCGGATGGCCCTGAAGGCGGCGCAGGGGGAGATGCCGCCGCGTGCCTCGCCCCAGCAGCTCAAGGAGGCGGTGGAGCTGTCGTGCGCGCTGAGGGCGTGGCTTGCGCGGGGCACTCCCGAGGGAGCGTTCCCCGTGTCGTGTGATGCGTCCTCGGAAGGGGGCGTGACGGTGGCGCGCGAGGTGGGGGAGGGGATGACGGATTTGGGGCACTGTGTCCCGGAGGTCTATCCGCAGGCCCCCTTGGGCTCGGATGCTCCCAAGGACGCCTTCTTCGCCGGGCTCACGAAGCTGCCGCGCCTGCTGTCCGAGACGGACACGGACATCATGACGTTCGACGCGCTGAAGCTGGTGGAGCACGGCACCGTCGCCTTCGCGCCGACCTATCCGCTCTTCTCGGACAACGCCAAGAAGCTGCGGTGGGTCCACGTGCCGGCGGGGCAGTCCATCCGCTACGACGCGGAGACCGGGAAGTTCCACATCCCGCCCAATACGCGCTTCTACAAGACCTTCTTCAAGGCCGTCGCCGACAAGAAGGGCCAGCGCCGCTACCGCAAGGTGGAGACGCGCCTCATCGTCGTGCGGGAGCCGTGGAACCAGTCGCTCTTCGGCACCTATCTCTGGAACGAGGACGAGACCGTCGCCGAGCTGCACGACTTGCGCTACCGGAACGATGAGCCCTTCTCCGACCGCGTGCTCGTCTACACGGCCTATGAGCTGGGCGGGGCCACGCGGAACTACGCGGTCCCTGGTGCCCACCGGTGCATCCAGTGTCACACCGGCGCCGAGGCACGGAACTTCGTCCTGGGCTTCACGCCCTTGCAGCTCAACCGCCGCGCTCCGGGCGAGGCGGGCGTGGATGAGAAGACCGCGATGGGAGAGGACGAGCTGAACCAGCTGGACCGGCTGGTGCGCTACGGCGTCATCACCGGAGTGCCCGCGTACCGGACGCCGGAGGCGCTGGAGGCGTTGATGCCTCGGCTGGAGCACGCGTCGGCCCAGGCGCTGCCTGCATCGGAGGAGGCGCGCGAGGCGGTGCTGGAGCTGCAAGGGTACTTCGTGGGCAACTGCGCCCAATGCCACAACCCGACCGGGTTCGCGGTGGCGAGCAACCCCGCCATCGCCTCGCTGGACTTCTCCGCGGGCGGCACGCTGTTCGGCTGGAACCCGTGTGGCGTCAAGGAGAGCAACGGGCAGCGCGTGTACGCGGACTGCGCCGTGGCGGACTTCCAGCAGGACCTGTTGCTGCGCTCGCCCTCCAGCACCCTGTATCAGCGCGTGGCGCGCGACACGGATGCCCGCGTCATCCACATGCCCACCAACGTGCCGGGCAAGGACTGCCGCGCGTCGCTGCTGGTGGCGCGCTACCTGGCGACGCTGGAGTGGCCCGCCGAGAAGGGCCTGGACCCGGAGCAGAAGCGCGCGGTCGTGCAGGCGCGGCTGCGTCAGGCGGACACCGTGGTGGCGGGCTCCTGCTCGGACCCGGCGGACGTGCAGTGGGTGACCGAGGACTTCACCGACAAGGTGCCCTACACGCCGCGCAATCCCTCGTGGCGAGAGGCCATCGGACACGGCCCCTTCGAGTTCCTCACCCGCTACGCCATCACCGAGCGGCACGAGCAGCTCGCGCACAAGCGCTTCCCCACCAACTGGTGGCTGCCCAAGCGCGCCTGCCGCTTCCCCACACAGAACAGTCCGCCCGAGGGACATGACCCGTGGAACGACCCGCGCGACGCGTGGATGGTGAACGCGCTGGGCAACCCCCGCGCACCCTGGGGCGAGCTCTACCACTCCACTCCCGGCGCCACCGCCTTCCAGGGCATCTGCGCCAACTGCCACGGCCGCACGGGGGATGGACAGACGGGCGCGGCGAAGGTGCTGGTGGCGCTCAACGGCGGCCGCGTGGCCAACCTCGTCAGCGGCATGTTCGGCGCCACGAATGGCACGTCCCACCTCTCGCTGTTCGACAGCCTCAACCCTCACGGCGGCGCGCGCTACCTCGCGTACATGGCGTCGGGTGGGACGCCCATCCAGTTCACGCCGGAGTTCATGAGCGCGTGGATCAAATACGGCGAGGTGGACATCGACTTCTCGCCGCGCACCTCGGACTGGACCCGGTGGGGCGCGAACATGCTGGGCGCCGGACGTGGCGCGTGTGACCTCATCCGCACCGGCAACTTCGGCACTGCCTCCGCCGAGCCACCCAGTGGCAACCGCAACGCGGTGGGCGCCGTGCGCATGTGGGAAGAGGTCTGCACGCTCGACAATCCGCTGACGGCGGCCATCCGCGCGGGCCAGGAGCCCGCGCTGTCGGAGTGGCTCCAGCATGCGCAGTTCAACGTGGGGGTGATGGCCTACTTCTACCTGCGAGATGAGCTGTCTCGAGGGGCCGACGGCATCTACCCCCTGCGGACCGAGTGTGAGCGCCGAGGGGCGCCATGAGTCGCCACGCGGGTGCGAGTCCTTCCATCGGGAGAGCCGACATGATGCGCAACGTCCTGGGGGTATGGCTGTTGCTGTGCGGCGGTCTGCTGTCGCTGGGCGCCGTGGGGTGTGGCGATGACGGAGGGGATGATTCGCCGCGCGACTCGGGCGTCCTCGATGCGGGGCGGGATGGAGGGCCCCGGCATGATGACGGAGGCCGGGATGCCGATGGGGTGCCGGACTCGGGCCTCGACGGAGGGGATGACGCGGGACGTGACAGCGGCCCCGCAACGATGGACGGCGGTGGAGACGGTGGCTCGGGCGAGCCCGACGCGGGCCGGGATGCCGGGCCGAGCGTGAGTCACCGCGCGCACGTGCGCTTCGTCAACGCGTTCCTCGGCACGAAGGGCAATCCCTCCGACCAGGTGGACCGCCCCTGGGCCCCCTTCCAGGTGGACCTGTACGTGGCGGGGACGAAGCGCTTCGCCTCGGTGGCGGCGGGCAACGCGGCGGTGACGGGGTTCCAGGAAGTGGAGCTGACGGGGCCCACGCAGGCGGTGCGGCTGGTGGCTCGGGACGCGGAGGGGGAGGCGTCCGCGCCGGACCTGGCGGTGCAGGAGGGCGTCACGCTGGCGGCGGGGGACTGGGTGACGGTGGTGGGGGCGGGCTCGCTGCTCCAGGTGGGGCAGGAGCGTCCGGACAAGCCTCGCCTCGTGGTGCTGAAGGACCATGCCTTCACTCCCGTGACGGAGCCGGACTCCGTGCGCGTGCGCTTCATGTCCGCGGACCGGGTCATCTCCGCGACGGCGCGGCGGCGCTTCGCGAACGAGGCGGGCGTGCCCTTCGAGAACAACACCGTGGAGGCGTACTCGGCGGACACAGTGGAGAACGGCGTCACCCTCCCCTCGGACACCTCGCGCGTGGCCATCGTCGGGACGACCCCCGCCTTCACCCCCGCGCAGAGCGGCTGGCTCTACTACTCCCTGCCGGAGGGGACGCTGGTGGCGGGACAGGCGTACTACGCCATCAACACCGGCGAGGACCGTCGCACGCTCCCCGACGAGGGCGCCGCCGCGCTGCTCCTCATCCGCGCGAAGCGGGATGAGACGGTCCGCTTGAAGCGCGGGCCGCTCGTCTACTTCTTCAACGGGGTGCTGCCCTCGACACCGGGCGGGACACCTCCCGCGCTCCAGGTCATCCATGGCGCCGTCAACGTCGCCACCGCCATCTCACACGGCGCATCGCCCAAGGTGGCGGACCTGCCGGTGACGGCCTCGGGGCTCTCGGTGCGTGTCACCGTGAATGGCCAGCCCGCGCAAGGGGTGGTCGAGTCCGCGGACGTGGGCCCGCTGGAGGCGGGGCGTCGCTACCTGGGCGTGCTGTGCGGACGGCAGGGCGCGTCGCCGACGCTCACGGTGGTGAAGGACGAGTTCGCGCTGGACGCGCCGCAGTCGCCCTTCCTGCGCATCATTCCGTGCTCGGCCAGCGCGCCGGGGCCGCTCGACTTCGGCGCGTATTCGTTCCAGGCGGATGGCTCCAGCCGGGACACCTTCACGCCGCTGCTCACCGGGCTCTCGCACGCGCTCCCCTCGCAGCCCGTCGCCGGTGTGTCCTTCACGCCGCCTGCCTCCACCACGACGCCCGCGTACACGTGGCTGGGGTTGAAGACGACGGGGGACTCCCCCGTGGAGCGCACCATCCGAGGCCGCGTGCTCACCACGCCCTCCTTCCTCATCCTCATGGGGGAGTGGGAGGGCTCGCTCACGTACCGCACCCTCAACACGCGGCTGAATGCCTGGGGTTCGTCGGGGCCGAATGACGCCACCTTCAGCCCGCTGCCCGCGCCGCCGTGAGACGCTGGCGCTGGCGCTGAAAACACCGACGCCCGCCTGCGGCCTCGTCCGGCCGCCAGCGGGCGTCGTGTGTGGCTGAAGCGGAGGGCCTCAGTTCACCTTGACCTGGAGCTCCTTGAGGACCTGGTCGCCGCGCATCACCGTGACGGTCCAGTTGCCCGGCTTGTTCAGCCGCACGCCGGTCCACTGCCGCGCGCGCCAGCCGTCGCCCTTGAGCTTCACGTCCTTCGTCTCGCGCACCACGTTGCCCTGCTTGGTCTGCACCATGATGTCCTCGTAGGAGTCACCCTGGGGCACCAGGTACGCCTGCCACAGCATCACCTGGGTGTTGGCCTTCACGCCGTCGGCGCCGACCTCGACGGTGCACTCGTACTTGTTGGCGCCTTCCTTGGCGACCTCGGTACAGAGCTTCGCTTCCACCAGCACGGGACCCTGGGTCTGACCCTTGTAGAAGTAGTTCCAGGTCTCCCGCACGGCGTCAGCGGTGGGCGCCTTCACGGGCTCCTTGGCCGGAGCCTCCGCGGCGGCATCCTGCGCCAAGGCCAGCGACGACATCCCCAACACCGCGCACACCATGCTCCGCGTGAGAAGCTTCTTCATGTTTCGGGGTCCCCTCGTTTGGTGAGTACAGCGGATGTTGATGTAGCACGAAACCCTTGGGGCTCGCCCAGCGTCAGCCCAGCAGGAAGAACGCCAGGGTCACCAGCGGCAGGTACACGAGGAAGGCCACCAGGAGGAAGCCGAGGATGTCCTTGAACTCGAGCCGCGCCACGGCCAGGAGCGGCAGGGCCCAGAAGGGCTGGATGAGGTCGGTGGCCATGTCGCCCCAGGCGTAGGCGAGCACCACCTTCTCGGGCGCGACCCCCAGGCGGCTGGCGGCGTCGAGGAGGTAGGGCGCCTCGATGGCCCACTTGGAGCCTCCGGAGGGGACGAAGTAGTTCACCACGCCGCTGTACAGGTAGACGATGGCGGGGAACGTGCTCGTCGTGGACAGCGACACGAACAGGTGGCCGATGCGGTCCGTCAGGCCCGTGGCCTTGAAGATGCCGTAGATGCCCGCATAGAGGGGGAACTGGAGGACGATGCCGTGCAGCACGCTCCCGGCCTCCTCCGCCGCCTTGATGAGCCGCGCGGGCGTGCCGTGCAACAGCACCGCGAGCACCAGGAAGGTGAAGTTCACCACGTTGAGGTTGAGCGCGCGCCAGCCCCCGTTCAGCCACAGGTAGCGGCCCAGCCACAGGAGCCCCAGCACCCCGAAGACGATGTTGAGCAGCCGCGCGTGGTCCAGCCAGATGGCGAAGCTCTTCTCCGACGGCCGCTCCGGCGGGACGAAGTCCCCCAGCTTCTCCAGCACCGCCGGGTCCACGCGCACCACGTTCTCCGGCTTGGGGTGCAGCGCCCACGCGAGCAGCGTGAGGCCCGCGACGACGGACACGGTGAGCAGCACGTTGAAGGGGGAGAAGAGCGTCCGGTCGATGGGGATGAGGCCCATGCTCTTCTCGAGGAAGTGGCCCGGCGTGGCGACGAGCAGCGGCGCGGACGCGGACAGCCCCGCGTGCCACGTGGCGCCCAGGCCGAAGTACGCGCAGGCGACGAGCAGGCGGTAGTCCACGTCGGGGCGGCGCCGCGCGACGAAGCGCACCAGCATGGCGCTGGCGACCAGGGACAGGCCCCAGTTGACGTAGGCCAGGGCCATGGAGACGAAGGCCATCAGCGCGACGGCGCCTCGGGGCGTGCGCGCGAGCCCGGCGGCCTTCTCCAGGAGCGCGCGCATGGGGGCGGTGAGCGCCAGCAGGTAGCCGGTGAACATCACCAGCGCCATCTGCATGGAGAAGGTGAGCAGCTCCCAGAAGCCGCCGCCCCAGGAGTCCAGCACCTTCGTGGCGGGGGCATCCGCCCAGCCCATGGCGAGCCCCATGGTGAGCAGGCTCAGCAGCACGGCGATGGAGAACGCGCTGGGAACGAAGCGCGCGGAGAAGCGGCCTAGGGCTTCAGCGATGCGGACGAGGGTCTCCACGCGGCGGATGCTCCCGGTGCTGTTCCCGCATCCGGAAGGGAGCGGGGCTGCCGCGTTCTACGGCATCCCCGCGCGTGGTGCCCACTCCTGTCCGCGAGGGAAGGGCTACCGGCCGCTGCCGCCGTAGGAGCGGGCCTTGTCGCTGGCCTCCTTCCACCGGGCCTCGGCCTGGCGCTCCAGCTTGACGTTCATGTTCACCCGGTCCTGCTCCTTCGTCGCCTCGGCGCGCGCCTTCGCCACCTGGTCGTTGACCTTCCCGCTGTCCATCTTCTCCGCGCGCGCGTCGCCGTTTCGCTCGAGCGTGCGGTAGCGGGCCTGGTTGAGCTGCGCCTTCGCGACGTCCACCTCGCGCTCGCGCATCTTCACCATGGACTCACGCGTGGTGACGGCCTTCTCCTTCCACTCCGTCTCCGCGCGGGCCGCGGTCATGTTCTCCTCGGCCTGCTGGAGCTCGTTCTGCGCGCGGGTGATGTCCTGGCTCCGGTCCGTCGTGTTGCCGAGCTCCAGCGCCTTCTGCGCGACCTTCTGCTGCTGGTGGGTGATCTTCTCGCGCTCCTTGGCGACCTTGAGCTCCTCCTTGCTGTCCTGGAGCGCCACCTTCGCGCGGGTGAGGTTCTCCTCGGCGGTGTTCACGACGACCTGGGCCTGCCTCACCTCCTCCATGTCGCCGGTGGGGACTCGGGCCATCCATGATTCGTCGACCTTCGTGCTGGAGCGGCTCGAGCTACAGCCGCCCAGTCCGAGCAGCAGCGTCGCCGCGAGAACTCCGCCCCACACCTTTCGTCCGCTCGCCTGGAACATGTCGCTCCCTCCGATTTCGTGAGGATTCGGGTTCACGGTAGGCACGCCGAGGCGGAATGCCAGACGGGTCCTCCCTCGCGTCCGGGGCGGGCGTGGGGGCGAGCGCTCTCGAGAAGGACGTGCTCGGCGGGCCGGCCTCGGGAGTCGCGAGGGAGCGGTGGAGCGCTGGTGGGGCCAGCCCGCCCGCGATGACCGTCAACACCAGCGCTGTCGTCACCCAGCGTTCGCGGGGCAACAGGTCCTGGAGCGGCGCGGGGTTCGCGGGGCCGAGGAAGGCGCGGTGACAGGCGCGCAGCAGGGTGAAGGCATTGAGCGCGAGGGCGGGCGGGAGCAGCAGAAGGTGCCAGGGGTGGGCACCCAGCGTCGCGCGCAGCAGCAGGTCCTCGCTCACGAAGCCCAGCGTGCCCGGGAGTCCCATCGCCGCGAGGCAGAGCAGCAGGAAGAGCGTGGCCATGCGCGGCGCGCGCGCCGTGAGTCCGCCGAGCTGTTCCAGGTCCGTGGTGCCGGTGCGTGCCTCGACGGCGCGCACCAGGAGGTCCAGGCCCGTGAAGGCGAGGCCCGCGGCGAGGCAGTGGAGCCAGGCGCCGTGGAGGCCCTCCGGGTTCGTCGAGGCCACTCCCGTGAGCATCAGCCCTGTCTGGCTCATCACCGCGAAGGCGAGCATGCGTCGGAGGTCCTTCTGGATGAACGCGAGGAGCGCGCCATACAGCGCGGTGACCGCCCCCAGGGTCGCGAGCACGGGGACGACGGTGTCCGTGCCCCACTCCGGGGGCAGGCGCGGCAGGAGCCAGTGGTGCAGGAGGTGGAGGCTCGCGGCCAGGCTCATCCAGAGTGGCCCCGAGCCCCAGGGACTGCGAGCCATCCACGCGGGAAGCCACGTGTGGAGGGGGACCATCGCGAGCCGGGTGCAGAGGCTCACGAGCAGCAGGATGCCCAGCGCAGGGCTCCAGCCGAGCCAGCCCAGGAGGAGCGTCGCGACACCCAGGGGCGCCGTGCCGATGAGCAGATACACGCGCACGATGTCTCGGGGCCGCGAGCCACCGGAGTCGCGCGAGAGGTGGAGGTCCGGCAGCGCCGTCATGGCGATGAAGAAGAGGAGCGCCGCGAGGAGTGTGTCTGCCTGGAAGAAGCCCAGCGCAGCGCTCTGGGTGAGGAGCAGCGTGGCGAGCGCGCGCCGGCTCATCGCTCGACGAGTTGCCGCCAGCACGGTGCCCAGCGCGAGGAGAGAAACGAAGGGCGCCTCCAGCCGCGTGGACAGCGTGAGCGAAAGACAGAAGGTGAGGGCCGTGGTGAGGGCGGCGGTGATCCTCGGCCAGGAAGGGGCGCGATGAGGCGCGCGGACCAGCAGGGCGCCCAGCGCTGGGAGCAGCGTCGGCACGAGGGCGGAGTTCATGCTGCACCCGTGGAGGGGTTGCTGGGGGCGGGCTCGGCGGGACGTGGGAGCGCGGGGCTTGGTGTGACTCCCTCCACCGTGCCGGCCCACCGGCGCTCCCGCGCGTCGAGCCAGCGGCCGGCTCGCGACAGCGGGTGCGCGCCTCCGCGCTGGAGCAACACGTCCAGCGCGAAGCGCTCCAGCGCGAGGCGATAGAGCCGCGAGGGGATGAGCCGGTGGGCGCGGGCGATGGCGGGCGCGGGTGTGTCGCGCAGGGCCGCGCGTCGGGCCTGGGCATCGCGCAGCACGGACGGGGCTCGGAGAAGCTGGAGGCTGCGCAGGCACACGTGGGCCACCAGGTGGATGAGCGCGAGCGTGTAGAGCCCCAGCCCCACCTCCGCGAACATCAAGCCCAGGTGCGTGAGCACGCCGTAGGCCAGGGCTCCCTTCGCGTCCGTCTGGACGCGCCACACCAGCGTGGCGTGGAGGGCGGTGAGCAGGCCCACCACCACCAGGGTGCCTCGGGCGAGTGGCGCCTGGGCCAGGAGGGGCGCGGCGCGCAGCAGGAGGTAGGGGCCCGCGTGCACGGAGAGCGCTCCGTAGAACAGCGCGCTGGAGGGCGTGGGGCCCTCCATGGCGCGAGGCAGCCACGGACTGAACGGAAGCTGCGCGGACTTGCCCATGGCCGCGAGCAGCAGGCACAGGCTCAGCAGGGTCGCGAGGCTCGGGCCCAGGGACAGCGCGGCGCGAGCCCCGAAGATGCTGCTCCACTGCGTCGTGCCCAGGAGGTGGTGCAGGAGGGCGACGGCCACCACGAGTCCCAGGTCACAGAAGCGATAGGTGCCCAGGGCCACGAGCCCCGCGTCGACGGGAGAGGCGCGCTCCTGGAAGAAGCCGATGAGCAGCACCGAGGCGAGGCCCACCCACTCCCAGCCCACGAAGAGGATGGCCAGGCTTCCGCTCTCCACCACCCACGACATGCCCGAGGCGAACAACGCCAGCAGCAGGAAGAAGCGCGCGAAGCCCGGCTCGCGATGCAGATACGTGACGGAGAAGCGCCCCAGGAGCAGGGTGAGGGTGCTCGTCAGCAGCATCATCGTCACCGACAACCCGTCGATGCGCAGCGAGGGCTCGAGGCTCGCGAGGCCGTGCGTGAGCAGCGGCCCTGGATTGACCTCCAGCACCGTCCAGGACCGTGACACGTAGCGGGCCGCCGTGACGCCCGCGCAGCCCAGCGCGAGCCACAAGGAGCCGAGGACCCATCTCGCCACCCAGCGCTCGCTGGGCGTCCGGTGCAGGAGCATCACGGCGCCCAGGCCGGCGAACGCCACCAGCGGGCACAGGGGGACCGCCGCCGCGAACCAGCCTTCGGGCAGCTCAGTGGGTGTCATGGCGTGCTCCTCCTGGAGGAACCGGCGTGAGGGGGTGAGGCCAGCCCGAAGGTGCCCGGATGAGGGCGGGAGGAAGGAAGTCGTGATGCCCTCGGCACCAGTCGGGCGACGACGCGACCTGGGGCAGTGAGCGCGCGGACGGCTCGAGTGGTTGGAACCCCTGGGCGGTGAAGAGCTGCTGTTCGCCTGTCACCGGGTCGATGCTGGCCAAGCGCACCCACTCGTTGCCGATGAGGTCTCGAAGGGGAGGTTGTCGCTCGAGGATGGCCGAGAGCACCTGGGTGCTGGCCTCCACGTACAGGAGCAGCCGCATGGGCTCGTGAATCTCGATCATCTGCCGGGGCAACCCCGTGCGCAGGTCGCTCGCGGCGCCGTCCATCACCCCAAGCAACCCCGTCACGTTGTGAGGCAGCTTGGAGCCGCAGCCGTGGCGCGCGTTGTCGACGCAGGAGAAGTAGTACTCCAGGCTGATGCCCGCGCCGACGGGACCGGCCGCGAGGAGGATGCGCTCGACGAGCACTCCGCTCGCGTCTTGCGAGGGGTCGTAGGAGATGAGGAACACCCTCCGGTCCATGAACAGTCCCCGCGTCAGCGCGCGGCGTCCCACGATGCAGGCCGCGTTGGTGACGTGGCCCAGCTCGGGGCGGGGCTGGCCCAGGTCCTCCGCGCGCTCCTCGACGTGACGGAGCGCCATCGCGGGAGACAGGCCGGGCCGCGCGGACTCGAAGCGCCGGCAGCGCTCCTGGGCGGACAGGGCGCGTGCGCGGTCGAGTGCCTCGCGCAGTGCCTCCAGCTCTCCATGGTGGGACGGGGGGACGCGGTCGGTGTCGTGGAGCGTCACCTCGTCCGTGGTGGTGTTGTGCAGGCCGCCGATGAACCACGTGGAGGAGGGGATGAGGAGCCCCCGTTCCTGGAGCTTCGCGCGGACCTCGGGGCGGTTCGCCAGCTCCGCGAAGAGGCGCGCGTTCGGTCCGCCGTGTCGCCCACCGCAGGCGCCGCAGTCATAGGCGGCCTGGTGGGGATTGTTGACGCTCACCGCGCCGTGGCCGAGCAACACGACCAGGGGCGCGAAGGACTTCGTCAGGCCCATGCTCTCCAGCGACGCGGCGACGCGGGCTGCCTGCTCATCGAGCGTGAAGCCGCGTGGCTTTCCCGCGTGGGAGAGGAGAGGCGTGTCTCGGAGGCTGGTGAGTCGGGTGCGCGGGCGGGGCAGGAGCCTGGTGGAGAGGGCTCGTCGCCACCGGCTCATGGCGCGAGGGAAGAGGAGCCGCAGGAGCAACCACGGCGCGGAGATGAGTCCGAGGAGTGGCGCGAGCAACCAGGACAGCTCCAGTGCCTGGGTGCCTTGATGCAGCACGTGCTCCAGTCGAGCCCACAGGGTCCGTCGGCGGGCACGGATGCTCGCGAGGGACTCATGTTCCGGACAGGCCCGCTCCTCGACGGCGTGTGCGGGCGTGACGACCACCGGGCACAGCGCGACGGCGCCCGCGTCGTCGAGCCCCTGGTAGTCGAAGGCCACGCCGAAGAAGCCCGCGATGCCGAAGGTCTCGTGCTTCACGTCCAGTTCCTCGAAGTGGCGGCGGAAGGACTCCTCGCGGTCGTCCATGCAGAACAGCACCTGGAAGCGAGGCTTCGTCACGGTGCGCTCATGGCTCGGGCGCAGTCGGTTGCACTCGAGGCCGCGAGAGAGCTCCATCCGGTAGTGGTGCTCGTACGCCTCCTGCCAGACGCGCTGTCGCGAGCGGGTGTCGAAGTCCTCCAGCCAGGAGCGCAGCACCTGGCGCTCCCTGGTTGGAATCACACTCACGTCCAGCGCGGAGAGGCCCAGGAGCTGGGCCCACTGGAAGAAGCGCCAGCTCTCCCAGACCTGGGGCCGTGCCGGGCGGGGGGCGGACGCGAGGGCGCGCATCGCTGCCTCGGACAGGTTGGACAGCGCTCCAGAGAAGCCGAGCCTCCTCCTGGCCACGGAGAGGAGCGCGAATCGCTCCAGCGTGAGGCGCACGGCGACGAAGTCCATCAGTCGCGCCGGGGGCGCGTTGGGGGCTCGGTCCGCCGGATGTTGCTCCAGGCGGTGCATCATCCCGGCCCAGCCTCGGAGCGCGAGCAGCACGCGTGAGAGATAGGGTTCCCACTCCGCTTCGGGGACGCCCAGCGCATCGAGTGCCTCCAGCACGGTGTCATCCGCCGAGCGAGAGGGAGACAGCTCCGAGTCCAATCCCTCCATCCAGTCCGGTCTGGCGCCGAGCCCCTCGCGCATGAGGGAGACCCAGGCCGCGTGGAAGCCTCGCTCGCGTTCGGGCATCGACCAGTGCGCCTGGCCCTCGTCGAGGAAGGCCGCGCAGGCTCGGATGAGGTGCGGGTGGAGCAGGTCGTTCACGTCCTCGCCCGTAGCCCGGAACAGCAGCTCCCGGTGACTGAGGACCTGGGGCGTGGCGGCGCTCGGACGTGTCTCCTCCGACAGCGGGGGTGTACGGCACATGGACCAGAGCGCGCTCACCGCGAAGGTCTCGGGCGTTCTCTCCAGTCGGTTCCTCAGCGAGTCCAGGCTCCCACTTCCTCCGAACGCGGAGGAGAGCGCGGCTCGGACACACGTCACCTCCGCGCTGAGCCACCCCTCCACCGTCGGTGCCGCCGCGCCGTCGAGCCGTGCGGCGACACGCGCGGCATACGCCTGCCCTCGCGTGGCCGGGACGCCCAGCAATCGCAGCGAGACATCGCGCGGCAGCGGCCTCGAGAGGTGCAGCGCGACGTCGCGGACCGTGGACTCCATGTCGGGCGTGAGCAGCGCGCACGCGAGCTCCGTCATCGTCCAGTCGCGGCCGACACGGTCCAGCCAGAGATGAATCCCTCGCGACGAGCGCTCCACCAGGCTCCAGTGCAACGCCGGCGCGAGGTCCGCGCGGAATCGCCGGGCAGCGGAGTGCTCCTCCAGCTTCCATCTCAAGGACGCCTCGGTCTCCTCTTCGACAGGGTGAAGCAACGCGAGGAGCGTCAGCGCCTCCGCACCCAATGCCGCCCGGTCCACGCTGGAGACCTCCTCCAGCAGAAGCGCCGGAGGCGGTGGCGGACTCCATGCCCCAGGCCGCGCGAGCACCGCCCGCAGGTCCTCGTCGGTGATGCGCCCCTGTCGATACAGCTCCAGGAACCGCGCCTCGGAGAGATAGCCCTCCGCGCCAAGCGTCTCGCTCGCGATGGCCACCGCCTCGTGGAACGGGAGGTGCTCGTAGGCATGCAGCGTGTTGTGATGAACGAACACGCCGATGGGCCCCTGCGCCGGGAGGACCTGGCTCGCCCGCGCCAGCGCGGCACGAAGGCGCGAGCCCCGGTTCTCCGGAGACGACACCCGACACGGTGCCTGGCTCATGGCGTGAGCCCCAGGTCGCCGCCCGGCACCTTCTTGCGCGCGGACAGCGGGTGGGCGGACATCCCTCGGTGCTGCCCCAATCCCAGCACGCGGAACCGTCGCCCCTGCCGCGCGTGTTCCTCCTCCAGCTCATGCAGCCGCTGCATCACCGTGTGGTCCACCAGCCGTGCTTCCGTCAGGTCGACCTCGATGCACGGCGCCTCCACATGCCGCGCGAGCTGCCGCTTGAGCGCCAGGAAGTTGGTGAACACCGCCGCGCCGCGCACGCGCAGCACCACCGCGTCCTCGCGCACCTGCTCCTGGATGTCCGGCCGGAACAGCTCCCGAGGCGAGGCCCCGTTGAGCAGGTGGATGCCTGTCTTCAGCACGATGCCCGACGCCACGCCCACCAACAGGTCCGTCGCCAGCGTGACGAACATCGTGACGCAGAAGATGAGCACCTGCTCCGCGCCCACGCGATACGCCTTCACCAGCTCCCCAGGCGAGGCCAGCCGGACGCCCGTGAAGATGAGCATTCCCGCGAGCGCGGCCAGCGGAATCCGGTGGATGAGCCCCGGCGCGAAGGCCACGAACAGCAGCAGGAACAGGCCATGGAAGAAGTTGGACCCTCGGCTCCGCGCTCCCGAGGCCAGGTTGGCCGTGCTGCGGACCACCTCCGAAATCATCGGCAGCCCTCCCAGCAGGCCCGCGACGAGGTTGCCCAGGCCCGTGGCGAACAGGTCCCGGTCCAGGTCCGAGCGCCGCTTCAGCGGGTCCATCAGGTCCACCGCCTTGACGGTGAGCAGCGACTCCACGCTCCCCACCAGCGCGAACATGGCGACGTACTTGAGCCCCGTGGGCGACAGCACCCGCGAGAAGTCCGGGAAGGTGACCGCCGTGAGCAGGTTGTCCGGCAGGTTCACCAGGTGGCTCGGCCCCACCGTGAAGAGCGTGCGAGAGAAGGTGAAGGTGTGCGAGTGCTCCAGGTCGAACATCAACCCCAGCGGCACCGCGACCGCCAACACCAGCAGCGGCGCCGGCACGCGCCTCAGCCACGCCACGCGCTTCGCGAGCGACGCATGGCCGAACAGCAGCACCAAGCCCAGCGCCCCGATGAGCGCGATTTCTGGATTCAGCCGGGCCACGCTGGACGGAATCTCCGCCAGCAACCCCAGCGGCGCGCGCGCCACCGGTGACACGCCGAGCAGCACATGGGCCTGCTTGGCGCAGATGGTGACGCCGATGGCCGCCAGCATCCCGTGCACCACCGAGGAGGGGAACAAGTCCCCCAGCCGCCCCGCGCGCAGCACCGCGAAGAGCACCTGGAAGCACGCGGCCACCACGATGGTCGCCAGCGCCCGCCGGTAGCCGAGCACCGCGTCGCCTCCGCCCAGCTCCGTTACCGCGCCCAGCGCGATGACGATGAGCCCCGCCGCGGGCCCCTTGATGGTCAGCGCGGCGCTCCCCAGCCAGGACGAGAGCAGCCCGCCCACCACCGCCGTGAGGATGCCGGCGACCGGCGGAAAGCCGCTGGCCATCGCGATACCCAGACACAGCGGCAGCGCCAGCAAGAAGACGAGAAATCCCGAGACCACGTCCTGTTTCCAGGATGAATGCCCCGGGGAATCGGGGGAATGACTGACATTGGACTGAATGCCTTGCATGGGGGCGCGTCCTCCCGTGTACAGGGGTGGACATCGCAGCCAGGAGCGAACCCCACCCGTCGACGGCCAGGGATGGAACGAAACGCGCGCGGGTTCCCGTGCTTGCTTTGTCTGGGATTTTTGCCGCTGATGCGGGACGTGTCTCGGTTGAGCTGGCCATTTCTGGCTGAGATGTCTTGGTTTCTCAGGGGATGGGGCCGCGGGTGGTGGTGTCGTGTCTGAAACGAAAATGGAACAAAGCGAGCAGGCGCGGTTCGAGGCCGCGATGGAACCGCTGTTGCCCAGGCTGCATCGTTTCTGTCTCGCCCTGTGCCGCGGCCGTCAGGAAGCGGAGGACCTGTTCCAGGACTCCCTGGTGCGGGCCTATCTGAGCGGGGACGCACGCGAGCCCGGCTCCCGGCTGGGCTGGCTGTGTGGCATCGCGCGCAACCAGTTCCTGGAGAACCGCCGCTCACTGGCGCGGCGCCGCTCGCTGCTGGAGTCGGTGCTGGAGGGCGCGACGTCGGTGCTGGGCTCGCTCTTCATGGGCGGCGTGGAGCAGCCGGACCCCGAAGCCCGGCTGTGTCGCTCCGAGGAGGCGGAGCTGCTGCTCCTGTGTCTGCACGGGCTGCCGGAGAAGTTCCGGCTGGTGGTGCTGCTGTGTGACGTGGAGGACCTCCCTTATGAGGAGGTGGCCCGCGTGCTGGAGCTGCCCGTTGGCACGGTGAAGAGTCGACACTCCCGAGGCCGCGCGAGGCTGGGGGAGTTGTTCCTCTCCGCCGTGGACCGGCAGGCTCACGCTCTCGGTGAGGGAGGTCGTCCATGAGCATGGGGGATGAAGAATCACCAGCCCTCCCGGAGGAGCTCCGCGCCGCGATGCTGGCGCTGCGGGGTGAGAAGCCCTCGCCGAGGATGCGGGCCCGACTCCAGGCCTCCCTCGCCCATGCAGAGCGGACCCGCCCCGCCGCGCCGCGCCGGACCGCATCCTCCTGGGTGAATCAGCCCGGCGCGCGGGTGCTCGCGGGCGCGGTGCTCACCGGGGCGCTGGCGCTGCTCTTCCTGCCTCGCGGAAATGAGGGCGCGGGCCCGGAACTGTTCCCGGCCCGCGAGGTCACCTTCCAAATCCCAGGAGAAGGCGCGGGCCTGCTGGAGCTGCCCTGGACGCATGACGTCCATTCAGGGGAACCCGCCACGGTGTGGCTGGAGACGTCACCCCCCTTGGACTCGCATCCGCATCTGCGGGAGCTGCCGTCGCTGGAGCTGGTGGGCTGTGACGAAGCGCGTTGCGTCCATGAATTCACCGCGCGCACCGGCGCTTCCGCCACTCCGTTGCGAGTGCTCATCGACAAGCCAGGCCGTTACGAGTTCCGGGTGTCTCATGCTTCAGACAACCGGCACATCCAGGAGCACTTCGTCGTGGTGGCCCTGTAACCTCTCCAGGGGTGCGTCCGCTTTGTTTTGCGGTATGAGCGCTTCATGTCCCCCATCGAGCCATGGCCAGGGAGCGATGCTCACGCCTCGACGGGTGAGCGGGACCACGAGGCCGTTCCGCGCGGGGTGGCTCACCGGGTCGGGGGTTTCCACGAGGACGGGCGGAAATGGATGGCTGGCCATCCCTGATGCACGAGGAGCAGAGCCTGCCCGTATGGAGACGGTCCTGGTGGTGGATGACGAGCTGGGCATCCTCGAGGCCCTCGCGGACCTCCTGCGGGAAGAGGGCTACCAGGTCCTGACGGCCACGCACGGCGCGGAGGCCCTGGCGCGGATGGGCGAGCTGCGTCCGGACCTGGTCCTCACGGATTGGATGATGCCGGTGTTGGATGGCCCGGCCCTCGTCGAGTGCATCCGCGCGGAGCCGGGCTGGAGCGGCGTGTCGCTCCTGGGGATGAGCGCGGTGGACGTGGGCTCCCTGCGGGCTCAGTATCCGAGCATCCCGTTTCTTCAGAAGCCCTTCGACATCCCCGCGTTGATGAAACAGATACGCAAGGCCCTGGACGGTCAGCGCGCGCTCTCGGGTTGAACCTCGGCCGTTCCTGGATGCTCCATGCTCTATCTGCTCAAGCTCGGCCCCGTGCCGCTCTCCCATGGAAGCACGCAGGTGTACCTGCGGATCTCCGACCTGGGGGAGCCCTCCCAGCCTGTCTTCGAGCCTGACGACACCTCCGGGCTGCGCGCGCTGCTTCGGGAGGTGGAGGACCTGGGCGCGGTGCGGTGTGAGCCGCAGCTCGCGGAGGCGGGCGCGGCGCTGGGGCTGGAAGTGGGCGAGCCTCCGGCGGCGGCGCTCTCCTCTCGCGCGGCCATCGCGACGTTCCTCGCGTGGGGACAGCGCGGGCTGTCCGGACTGGGCTCCGACAAGGCGCTGCTGTTCGTCCAGGCGGCCACCGAATACTGGGAGGCGCGTCCGTGGGCGCGGTGGGATGACAGCCAGCCCTTCGCGGTGACGGTGTCCGGCCCGCTGGCGCACACCTTCGAGGGCTGCGTCTTCCACGGCGAGGACGGCCGCGCGGGGCTGGCGCTGTACTTCCAGTCGGGCGCGCTCCAGCGGTTGATGGAGATGCAGGCGCGAGGAGAGCCCGAGGCCGCGCAGGAGCTGCCCGCCATCGCCGTCACGCTGGACACGTCGCCCGTCTACGCGGTGGAGGCGCTGGCCGCAGCCAGGCGGGTGCCTCGGCTGCCCATGCCGCTGAAGACGGGGAAGGAGGGCGTGGGCATCCCGTCCTCCGTGGAGTCGCTGGTGCTGGTGGCCGCGCTGCGCGCCGTGGCGCGGCTGACGCCGGACCAGCCGGAGGTCCTCAGCAGCGTGGTGGCGGGAGATGCGCGCATGGAGGTCCTGGTGCGGGCCCCCACGCCGCGGCTGCGGAACTGACGCCGCGGGTCGCCTCGGGTCTCACCCGGTGAGGTGAGGCGGGCGCTCAAGTGTTGGCTGTGCGACGCGGTGGGGGCGGGGTGTTGGATGCCCACCATCGGCACCGGCCGAGGGGGCTGCTCCATCCCTGGAGTCGCGCGAGAACGGAGGTGTTCCGAGCTGGAAACTCCGCGCACGCCAGGGGCTCCTCATGGCCGAGAAGAAGGATGTATCCCGCCGCGTCGTGGCCCGCCCGCCGCGTCGACCGGTGGAGGACGACTCCGACACGCTGGACTCACGACAGCTCCTGCGGGTGCTCACCGCCGTGCGCAAGGGCGACTTCTCCGTGCGCATGCCGGTGGACAAGGTGGGCAACGCCGGCAAGGTGGCGGACTCGCTCAATGAAATCATCGAGCTCAACGAGCGCATGGCGCACGAGTTCGAGCGCATCGGCAGCGTGGTGGGCAAGGAGGGCCGCATCACCCAGCGGGCCCACCTGATGAGCGCGCTGGGGTCCTGGGCGGACTGCGTGGAGTCGGTGAACACGCTGGTGGCGGACCTGGTGCAACCCACCACGGAGATGGGCCGCGTCATCGGCGCGGTGGCCAAGGGCGACTTGTCGCAGACGATGGCGCTGGAGGTGGACAGCCGCCCCCTCAAGGGGGAGTTCCTGCGCACCGCCCGCCTCGTGAACGGGATGGTGGAGCAGCTCGGCGCCTTCGCCTCGGAGGTGACGCGTGTCGCGCGCGAGGTGGGCACGGAGGGCAAGCTGGGCGGCCAGGCCAAGGTGAAGGGCGTGGCGGGCACGTGGAAGGACCTCACGGACAACGTGAACTCCATGGCCTCCAACCTCACCTCCCAGGTGCGCAACATCGCCGAGGTGACCACGGCGGTGGCCAAGGGCGACTTGTCGAAGAAGATCACCGTGGACGTGCGCGGCGAGATTCTCGAGCTGAAGAACACCATCAACACCATGGTGGACCAGCTCTCGTCCTTCGCCTCGGAGGTGACCCGCGTGGCGCGCGAGGTGGGCACGGAGGGCAAGCTGGGCGGTCAGGCCGTGGTGAAGGGCGTGGGCGGCACGTGGAAGGACCTCACGGACAACGTGAACTCCATGGCCTCCAACCTCACCTCCCAGATGCGCAACATCGCCGAGGTGACGACGGCCGTCGCGAACGGAGACTTGTCGAAGAAGATCACCGTGGACGTGCGCGGCGAGATTCTCGAGCTGAAGAACACCATCAACACCATGGTGGACCAGCTCAACTCGTTCGCCTCGGAAGTGACCCGCGTGGCGCGCGAGGTGGGGACGGAGGGCAAGCTGGGCGGTCAGGCGGTGGTGCGCGGCGTGGGCGGCACGTGGAAGGACCTCACGGACAACGTGAACTCCATGGCCTCCAACCTCACGGCGCAGATGCGCAACATCGCCGAGGTGACCACGGCTGTCGCGAACGGAGACCTGTCGAAGAAGATCACCGTGGACGTGCGCGGCGAGATTCTCGAGCTCAAGAGCACCATCAACACGATGGTGGACCAGCTCAACTCGTTCGCCTCGGAGGTGACCCGCGTGGCGCGCGAGGTCGGCACCGAGGGCAAGCTGGGCGGTCAGGCCGTGGTGCGCGGCGTGGGTGGCACGTGGAAGGACCTCACGGACAACGTGAACTCCATGGCCTCCAACCTCACGGCGCAGGTGCGCAACATCGCCGAGGTGACCACGGCGGTGGCTCGCGGCGACCTGTCGAAGAAGATCACCGTGGACGTGCAGGGTGAAATCCTGGAGCTGAAGAACACCATCAACACCATGGTGGACCAGCTCAACTCGTTCGCCTCGGAAGTGACCCGCGTGGCGCGCGAGGTGGGCACGGAGGGCAAGCTGGGCGGCCAGGCCGAGGTGAAGGGCGTGGGCGGCACGTGGAAGGACCTCACGGACAACGTGAACTCCATGGCCTCCAACCTCACGACGCAGGTGCGCGGCATCGCCAAGGTGGTGACGTCCGTCGCGAATGGAGACCTGAAGCGCAAGCTGGTGGTGGACGCGAAGGGGGAAATCGCGGAGCTGGCGGACACCATCAACGGGATGATCGACACCCTGGCGGTGTTCGCCGACCAGGTGACGACGGTGGCCCGCGAGGTGGGCATCGAGGGGAAGCTGGGGGGACAGGCGCGGGTGCCGGGCACGGCGGGCATCTGGCGCGACCTCACCGACAACGTGAATCAGCTGGCCGCCAACCTCACCACGCAGGTGCGCGCCATCGCCGAGGTGGCCACGGCGGTGACCAAGGGCGACCTCACGCGCTTCATCACCGTGTCCGCGCAGGGCGAGGTGGCCGCCCTCAAGGACAACATCAACGAGATGATTCGCAACCTGAAGGACACCACGCGCAAGAACACGGAGCAGGACTGGCTCAAGACGAACCTGGCCAAGTTCACCCGCGTCCTCCAGGGACAGCGCGACCTGCTCACGGTGTCCAAGGTCATCCTCTCGGAGCTGGCGCCGCTGGTGGACGCGCAGCACGGCGTGTTCTTCATCTCCGACCGGGCGGAGGGCGGAGAGCAGATCCTCAAGCTGCTCGCGTCCTATGCCTACCGGGAGCGCAAGGGGCTCTCCAACACCTTCAAGCTGGGCGAGGGCCTGGTGGGGCAGTGCGCGCTGGAGAAGGAGCCCATCCTCCTGTCCGACGTGCCGGACTCGTACATCCGCGTCTCGTCGGGGCTGGGAGAGGAGGTGCCGCGCAGCATCGTCGTGCTGCCGGTGCTCTTCGAGGGGGAGATCAAGGCCGTCATCGAGCTGGCCTCGTTCCACCGCTTCAGCGACGTGCACATGGGCTTCCTGGAGCAGCTCACGGAGTCCATCGGCATCGTGCTCAACACGATTGCCGCCAACATGCGGACGGAGGCGCTGCTCAAGCAGTCCCAGGCGCTCACCGACGAGCTGCGCAAGCAGCAGGAGGAGCTGACCGAGACGAACAAGCGCCTGGAGCTGCAGGCCGCCTCGCTCCAGCAGTCGGAGGAACTGCTCAAGCGCCAGCAGGAGGAGCTGCGCCGCACCAACGAGGAGCTTCAGGAGAAGGCGCAGCTGCTCTCCGAGCAGAAGACGGAGGTGGAGCGCAAGAACGGCGAGGTGGAGCAGGCCAAGCTCGCGCTGGAGGAGAAGGCCGAGCAGCTCAGCCTCACGTCCAAGTACAAGTCGGAGTTCCTGGCCAACATGAGCCACGAGCTGCGCACGCCGCTCAACAGCCTGCTCATCCTCAGCCAGACGCTCAGCGAGAACATGGATGGCAACCTCACCGGACGTCAGGTGGAGTTCGCCAAGACGATTCACGCCTCCGGCGCGGACCTGCTGGAGCTCATCAACGACATCCTGGACCTGTCGAAAATCGAGTCCGGCACCATGGCGGTGGACGTGGGGCCGCTGCGCTTCATCGACCTGCGCGAGTTCGTGGAGCGCACCTTCCGGCAGGTGGCGGATACGAAGGGCCTCTTCTTCGACATCGACCTGGCGCCGGACATGGCGGGGGAGGTGGAGACGGACGCCAAGCGGCTCCAGCAGGTGCTCAAGAACCTCCTCTCCAACGCGTTCAAGTTCACCGAGTCCGGCTCGGTGTCGTTGCACATCGGCCTGGCCCGAGGCGGCTGGTCGTCGGACCACCCGGTGCTGTCGGCCGCGCCCTGCGTCGTCGCCTTCTCCGTGCGAGACACCGGCATCGGCATCCCCAAGGACAAGCACCACATCATCTTCGAGGCCTTCCAGCAGGCGGATGGCTCCACCGCGCGCAAGTACGGCGGCACCGGCCTGGGCCTCTCCATCAGTCGCGAAATCGCGAGGCTGCTCGGCGGAGAAATCCGGCTGGAGAGCGAGCCGGGGCAGGGCAGCGTCTTCACCTTGTACCTGCCCCTGGACTTCCGGGCCGAGCGGCCGGGGCTGGAGGTGCGGCCCGCGGCGCTGTCGCTGGCCCATGCCGTCTCCCTGCTGCCTCCGCTGCACCTCGAGGAGGTGGCCCCCGCGGCGCCGTCGCTCGAGGTGCTGGGCATCGAGGATGACCGCGCCTCCATCCAGCCCGGAGACCGGGTGCTCCTGGCGGTGACGCACGCGCCGGACCCCGCGGCGAGGCTGCGCGCGGCGGCGCGGGTCGTGGGCTTCAAGCTGCTGGTCTCCACGGAGGTGGAGGGCGCGCTGGAGGCGGCGCGCAGCACGCGGCCCGTGGCGGTGGCGGTGGACCTGGACCTGCCGGAGCTCGCGGGCTGGGTGATGCTGGACCGGCTCAAGCACGACGCGGCGACGCGGGCCCTGCCCGTGTACACCGTGTCCGAGGAGGACCACCGCGAGCGCTCCCTGCGGCTGGGCGCGCTGGGCCACCTGCGCGCGGCGGCGGACCCGGACGCGGCGGCGGCGGCGCTCGCCTCGCTGCGCGACTTCGTGGAGTGCCCGGGCCGGGGGCTCCTCATCGTCGAGGACGACGCCACCCACCGCCAGGTGCTGGTGGACCTGCTGGGCAGCGAGGACGTGCGGACGGTGGCGGTGGGCACGGCGGCCGACGCCCTCTCCGCGCTGGCCGAGCACCGCTTCGACTGCGTGGTGTTGGACCTGGGGCTGCCAGACATGTCCGGCACGGAGCTCATCCGCCGGGTGCGCCAGGCGCATGGCGCGGGAGGTCCCCCCATCATCGTCTCCACGGGCCGCGAGCTGACGCGCGCGCAGGAGGCGGAGCTGCGCCGCGTGACGGAGGCCATCGTCGTCAAGGACGCGCGCAGCCCCGAGCGGCTGCTGGAGGAGACGAGCCTCTTCCTGCACCGCTCTCCCGAGCACCTGACGGAGCCCAAGCGCCGCATGCTGGAGAAGGCGCGCGAGAAGGACCCGCTGCTCGTGCACCGCAAGGTGTTGGTGGTGGACGACGACGTGCGCAACATCTTCGCCCTCAACACCGTGCTGGAGCGCTACGGCATGACGGTGGCGTTCGCGGAGAGCGCGCGCGAGGGGCTGGAGCTGCTGGCGCGCGACCTGGACATCGAGCTGGTGCTGATGGACGTGATGATGCCGGAGATGGACGGCTACCAGGCCATGCGCGCCATCCGGGGCATGGAGCGCGTGGCGCACCTGCCGATTCTCGCCCTCACCGCGAAGGCGATGAAGGGAGACCGCGAGAAGTGCCTGGAGGCGGGCGCGTCCGACTACATCACCAAGCCGGTGGACATCGACCAGTTGCTGAGCCTCTTGCGCGTCTGGCTGCACGCGCCCAGGGGAGGGCGGCGGGCGGGGCCTGCTCCGCGCGATGTGGAGCGGCCAGGCGAGGGACAGTCACACGCTCGAAGCTGAACACTTCGGTCAGAATGTGTTGACGCATCGAACCAGGTGGGCAAGGTGGCGTG
Organism: Myxococcus stipitatus; assembly: GCF_038561935.1. Next base: position 885,260 of record NZ_CP102770.1, read on the forward strand.
GTGAGCGACGCCGGACTTCCTCCGCGGGTCCAGCGCTTCATCACGACGCACATCGACTCAGTGGAGAAGTTGGAGGTGCTCCTCCTGCTTCGCGCCCAGCCGGGGCGAGAGTGGACCGCGTCATCGGTGAGCCTGGAGTTGCGCATCGCAGAACCTTCCGCGGCCATGAGGCTCGCGGACCTCGCCGCGAGGAGCCTGGTGGTGAGCGACGGGGGGGATGTGCCCGTCTATCGCTTCGGCCCGGCGAGCTCGGAAGACGCGCAAGCGGTGGCGGAGCTCGCGTCGGTGTACGCGGCCCGGCGGGTGAGCGTCATCACCTTCATCTTCTCCAGGCCGCTGGACAAGGTGCGAGGCTTCGCGGAGGCCTTCGTGCTCAAGAAGGACAAGGACGGTGACCATGGCTGAAGCGGTCTACATCCTGTGTGCCCTGACGAGCGTGGCGTGCGCGGTGCTGCTCTTGCGCGCCTGGAAGCGGACCCAGTCCCGGCTCTTGTTGTGGAGCGGGCTGTGCTTCGTGGGCCTGGCGGTGAGCAACGTGCTGCTCTTCGTGGACCTGGGGCTCCTGCCTCCCACCATCGACCTGTACATGCCGCGCCAGCTGTCCACGCTGGCCGCGGTCTCCGTCCTGCTCTACGGGCTCATCTGGGACGCCACCTGAGGTCGCCTTGTCCATGCTCCGGTCCATGCTCAACGGCGCGGTGGCAATGGGGTGGCTGGCGTGCGCGCTGTTCTTCCTGCGCTTCTGGAAGCAGTCGAACGAGCGCCTGTTCGGCTTCTTCTCGCTGTCCTTCCTGATGCAGGCGCTGACCTCGGCGGCGTCCGGGCTCATCGACGCGCAGGATGAGCGCCGCAACTACATCTACATGGCGCGGCTTGTCGGCTTCCTCATCATCCTCTACGCCATCTGGGACAAGAACCGGGGGAACCGGCGCCGCTGAGTGTCTCACGGCGCACGCCCCTGTCCGCGTCCAGTTCGATGGTGACGTCGCGGAGGGATGCTTCTCCTGGGAGGACAGGAGAGAGCACCCATGCGCTTGCGCCGTCGCGACTTCCTTCGTCTTTCCGCGCTGGGAGGAGGCGCGCTGGCGCTGGGCTCCACCTTCTGGCGGCAGGCCTACGCCATGCCCGCCGAGCCCGGGCCCAGTCCCTATGGCCCCATCTCCTCGCGGCCGGATGCCCACGGCCTGCGTCTTCCTCCCGGCTTCTCGTCGCGCATCATCGCCCGCTCGAGTGAGGTCGTCGCCGGCACGGACTACACGTGGCACGCCGCGCCGGATGGCGGCGCGTGCTTCGCCAGGCCCGAGGGGGGATGGATCTACGTCTCCAACTGCGAGTGGCGCCCGGGTGGCGCCAGCGCGGTGGTCTTCGGCGCGGACGGCACCCTCGAGTCGGCGCATGCCATCCTGTCCGGCACGGAGATGAACTGCGCTGGAGGGCCCACGCCCTGGGGGACGTGGCTGTCGTGCGAGGAGCGCCCCAAGGGCCGCGTGTGGGAGTGCGACCCGCGGCGCCCCTCGCAAGGCGTGGTGCGCGCGGAGCTGGGCAGCTTCCCCCACGAGGCGGTGGCGGTGGACCCGGACGGCCAGCGGCTCTACCTGACGGAGGACCAGGTCAACGGGCGGCTGTATCGCTTCACGCCAGCGGAGTGGCCCCTGCTGACGTCGGGCGTGCTGGAGGCGGCGTCCGTGACGGGGGATGCGATGAAGGGCCTGGCCACGGTGCGCTGGGTGCCGTGCGCGAAGGGCCTGCCCGCCTCGCGCCAGCCCGGCGTCGCGGCGCGGACGACGGTGTTCAACGGGGGCGAGGGGTGCTGGTACGACAGCGGCGTCGTCTACCTCACGACGAAGGGCGACAACCGCGTCTGGGCCCACACGCCCTCCACGGGGCGGCTGGAGGTCATCTACGCCGCCTCGCTGTTCCCGGGCTCGCCGCTGTCCGGCGGGGACAACGCGGTGGTGTCGCGCTCCGGGGACCTCTTTGTCGCCGAGGACGGCCGCAACCGCGACCTCTGCCTCATCACACCGCCGCCGCACCGCGTGGTGGCGACGTTCCTCCGGGTGCATGGGCACGCGGGCTCGGAAATCACCGGGCCCGCCTTCAGTCCGGACGGTCAGCGGCTGTACTTCAGCTCGCAGCGCGGGCCGACGAACTCGCCCTTCGCGGGCGTCACCTTCGAAGTCACGGGGCCCTTCCGCTGAACGGGCGCGGGAGGGCGCGCCTTGACGGGGGAGAGGGGCTCAAGCACAACGAGGTGCATGTCCACCGCACCGCTTCCCCGCTTCACGCCTCGCCGTGCCCTGGGACGCACCGGCTTCATCGCCACGCCGGTGGGGATTGGAGACATCGCGGACCGCGCGGTGCCTCGGGCCTCGCTGGTCGCCACGCTGCGCCGCGCGCTGGACGCGGGGCTCAATGTCATCGACACCGCGCCTGCCTATGAAGAGGGCTTGAGCGAGGAGGTGGTGGGCGAGGCGCTGCGCGGCCGGCGCGAGGGGGTCTTCCTCATCGACAAGGTGGATGAGCTCGACGCGCCGGTGGCGCCGCAGGTGGAGGCGAGCCTGCGCCGGCTGGGGCACGACACGGTGGACCTGTTCGCCTTCCATGGCGTGTCGGAGCTGTCCACGTGGGACGCGCTGGCCGCGCCGGGAGGAGGACTGGAGCAGCTGGGCGCCTGCGTGCGCGCGGGGCAGGCGCGCTTCCGAGGCATCTCCAGCCATCACCCGGAGGTGCTGCTCGCCGCGGTGAGCTCCGGGTGGTGCGACGTGGTGATGTTCCCGCTGGGGCCCTTCGTGGACATGCGCTACGTGAGGGACGTGCTGCCGCTGGCGCGCTCGCGCGGCGTGGGCGTGGTGTCCTTCAAGACGTTCGGCGCGGGCAAGCTCCTGGGCGACACGGAGGGCTATGGTCGGCCGCTGGAGACGCGGCCTCCGGGGGCCGCCCCGCTGCCGCGCCTGGGCGTGGAGGAGTGCGTGCGCTACACGCTGACGCTGGACCCGGATGTCATGCTGATGGGGATGAGCCACCCCGACGAGCAGGACGCGGCGCTGCACGCGGCCCATGCGTGGCGTCCGCTGGCGTCGGAGGAGCTGGCCCAGGTGCGCGAGCGCGCGCGGGCCGCCATCCAGGGAAAGGGCAAGGTGTGGTGGGACCCTCCGGAGGTGTCCCCCGCGGGTGGAGGTCGTCGCGGTCCCACGTCCTGAGTCATTTCGTACAAACATGCGTCGCGGTGCTCGCGCGAAGCACTCAACGTCTGGCGGGTCTGGCATTGGACAGTCACCCTGTCCATCGAGGGGGGCGGCATTGTTGTGGCGTCCCGGACGTCCTTTGCTCAGGTCCCCATGATGCGCGGCGCATTTCTCCCTTCATGGGTCGCATCCATGTCCGCCGAGCCACCGTCTCTCGTTGAAACATCTCACGGTATGAACGGGCCTCGCCCTCGCGCGGATGATGGGTCCGCCGAGGCCGCGCGCCTGATGTTCTTGTCTCGCGCGGGGGAGTTGATGGGTGCGTCGCTGGAGTGGCGCACGGTGTTGCAGCGGTTGGCGGAGCTGGCCGTGCCCGTGCTGGCGGACTGGTGCGCGGTGGACATCCTCTCCGACGTGGGGAGTGTCGAGCGCGTGGCCGCCGCGCACCGGGAGCCGGAGAAGGTGTCCCTGGTGCATGAGCTGTCACGTGTGTCGCCGGTGGACTGGAGCGCGTCCGGAGGTATCGCCGAGGCGCTGCGCACCGGACGCCCGGTGCCCATGCCCCCGGAGCGCGAGGGCGCGCCGTCGGACGTGATTCAGCGGCTCGGGTTCCAGTCGGGCTTCGTGTTCCCGTTGCTCGCGCGAGGCCGCGTGCTGGGGGCCCTGTCGCTGATGCGAGGCGAGGCCGGGGCGTGCTTCGGCGACACGGACCTGGAGGTGGCGCTGGAGCTGGCCCGCCGCGCCAGCCTGTCCATGGACAACGCGCTCCTCTACGAGGAGGCGCGCACCGCGCAGGCGTATTCGGAGCGGCTGCAGAACGTGACGGCGGCCCTGTGCCGCGCCGCCACCGCGGAGGAGGTGGCGCGGGTGGTGGTGCATGACGGGTTGCAGGCGATGGGCGCGGCGCGCGGCTCGGTCGCGGAGCTGTCCTCGGATGGCTGTCTGCACCTGCTGTCGTGCTTCGGCTACCTGAGCGAGTGGATGAACGCCTTCGAGGGGCGCAACATCCAGGGCGTCCCGGTGCTGGTGCGCACGGCGGAGCGGCGCGAGGCGCACTGGTTCCAGCGGCTGGAGGACCTGTTGCCCATGGCGGGCATCGCGGTGAACGACCTCCTGCTGATGGGCGAGGGCGCGCGCGCGGTCCTTCCCCTGGTGACGGACCAGGGCGTGCTGGGCTTCGTGGGGCTCGCCTGGAGCGCGCCTCGGGTCTTCACGCCGCAGGAGAAGGCCTTCCTGGAGGCGCTGGCGCAGCAGTGCTCCCAGGCGTTGGAGCGCGCGGCGCTGTACGGGACGCTGCGCGAGCGCGGCGAGCGGCTGCACCACGCGCTCCAGATGGGAAAGGAAGCCGAGGAGCGGCTGTTCTTCCTGCTCGAGGCGAGCCGCGCGCTGGCGGAGCACCTGGACGACGTGGAGTGGACGCTGGAGCACGTGGCGCGGGTGGCCGCGAGCAGCGTCGCGTCCAGCTGCCTGGTGGAGCTGGTGGGGCCGGATGGCTCGCTGCGGTGCGTGGCGTCCGCGCACCAGGAGCCCTCGCGCGATGCGTCCGTGCTCCAGGCGCTGGGAGGCGAGGGCGCGCTGTCGCTGTCCCGCGAGTGCTTCCTCACGGGCGAGCCGCGCTTCGTGCCGGACGTGGACGCGGCGCTGTGCGAGCGGATGGCCGCGAGCGATGGACACCGCTCGCTGCTGGAGGCGCTGCGGCCCGCGTCGCTGCTGGCGGTGCCGGTGCGCACGCGCGGGCGGACATTGGGCGTCATCACGCTGGGCACCTCCTTGCCGCAGCGTCCGCTGGCCATGTCGGACGTGGCGATGATGGAGGAGCTGGCGCGGCGCGTGGCGGTGGCGCTGGAGAACGCGTCGCTGTATCGCGACGCGCAGGCGGCGGTGCGGCTGCGCGACGAGTTCCTGTCCGTGGCGAGCCATGAATTGAAGACACCGCTGACCAGTCTCAAGCTGCAACACGGCCTCATCGACCGCGCGCTGGGGCCGGAGTCTCGCGCGCGAGTCGTCCCCCGCTTGTCGACGGCGATGCGACAGGTGCAGCGGCTGGCCTCGCTGGTGGACCACCTCCTGGATGTGAGCCGTGTCTCACTGGGGCGGCTGACCCTGGAGCCCACGGAGGTGGACCTGGGGCAGGCGGTGCGCGACGCGGTGGAGCGGATGGAGGAGGTCTTCACCGTGGCCGGGTGCGTGGTGCGCGTGGACATCCCGGAGCCCCTGCTGGGCCGCTGGGACGCGCTGCGGTTGGACCAGGTGCTGGTCAACCTCCTCACCAACGCGGCCAAGTACGGCGCGGGGCGCCCGGTGCAGATCTCCGCGACGGAGATCGACCCGGAGCTGGTCCAGCTGTCCGTGCGCGACGAGGGCATCGGCATCGCCGCCACGGACCTGCCGCGTCTGTTCGGCCGCTTCGAGCGCGCGGTGTCGGAGCGCCACTACGGTGGACTGGGCCTGGGGCTCTACATCAGCCGTCAGATCGTCGAGGCCATGGGTGGCCGCATCGATGTGCAGAGCCGCGAAGGTGAGGGCTCTGTCTTCACCGTGCACCTGCCACGCGCGCCCACGTGAGGAATGTTTTCATCACGCTGTCGCATCCTGGCTCACGCTGACTCACTCCGTTGAGAGGGGTCCACGCATCGTGAATCCGGTGGCCGAGATTCGGGGGCACGGGTCTTCCTCACGAGGTGGTATGCCTCGCGTGGCGCTCGACGCCCGTCGGACATCTGGACCTGGAGAACGTGCATGCGAAGTCGTGGCGACATGATGAAGTCTTCTCTCTTGGTGGCCCTGTGTGTGTTGCTCGCGAGCGGCTGCGGTGGTGCTCCGACGGCGGACGGTGAGCACGGTGGAGATCCGCAGGCGGGTGGTCTCGAGGGCTCGCCCGGCGTCGAGGGAAGCGAAGAGCCGACGAGCGGCGAGGGCCAGGGCCAGGGTCAGGGCCGCGACAAGGTCACCATCTGCCACATTCCCCCGGGCAATCCCGCCAACGCGCACACCATCACCGTGGGCGCCCCGGCCGTGAAGGCCCACCTCAAGCATGGCGACACGCTGGGCGCGTGTGGCTCCTCGCAGGATGGCGGCAGCGCGCCGGACGCGGGCACGGAGCCGGATGCCGGTGGCGAGCCGGATGCCGGTGGTGAGCCCGACGCGGGCACCCCGCCGGATGCGGGCACCAGCCAGGACGCGGGCAGCCCGACGGACGCCGGCGTGTGCCTGCCCATCGACGCCGACTGCGGCCCGTCCTCGGTGTGCTGCCAGGGCCTGAGCTGCTCCGCCGCGGGCATCTGCGAGCCCATCATCGGCTGAGCCCCCGGGGGTCCCCAGCCCCCTGCTGTTTCAGAGGCCGTCCCGCTCATCTGGCCGAGCGGGGCGGCCTCTTTGCGTTGCCGCGGAACGCGCCCGCGTCGGAGGGCCGCTCAAGAAACCCCACCTCGCGCGTCTTGTCTCCAGGCCACGCAGGCACGGGGATTGCCTGGAACGTCTCAAGGAAAACAAGAGAACGCAAAACAGAGAAGTGGAATCCCCGTAAGTGCGCCGTGAAATGCGAGGCAGGCGGTAAAGTTTTCAACCGAATGGCTGTAGTTTCTATCGTGAGAGAGGGGGAGACTTTCAGCCACGTGGGAGATGTCTTCCCACAACGGTACGGAACCTGAGGTTCTACGCCACCTTCCCCGCGTCACCCCGGTGCCAGCATGGCTGAATGCAGGTGGCACACGGCTCGCAAAGCAACGACGTCGTCCCGCAGTCCCCGTCCAGTCGCCCCCGCTCATTTCCCGTGTACGTCCAGAACGTCACCTGCTCCTGCATCCCCCCGCACTCCGACCCGAATGAGTGCCCGACCTGGGTGCGTCCTCATCATCGGAACACGCCCGCCGAGGCGAGCACGATGCTGTACGCGGGGACGCCTCCGCCGATGATGTTGCTGGAGCCCACGCCCGTTCCTTCTCCGCTGGGGACGTCGCTGGTGGGCAAGCAGCTGGGGCACTTCAAGCTGCTGAAGGAGCTGGGGCGCGGTGGCATGGGCACGGTGATGCTGGCCGAGCACGCGCTCATCCAGAAGCGCGTCGCCATCAAGATTCTGCACTCGCACCTGGCGCAGGACCCGGACCTCGTCGCGCGCTTCCTCTCGGAGGCCCGGACGCTGACGGTGGTGCAGCACGAGAACGTCGTCGCGCTCTACGACCTGGACACGCGCGACGGGTGTCCCTACCTGGTGATGGAGTACCTGGAGGGGCAGAGCCTGGCCACCTTCGCCAAGGGGCCGCTGGCGCCGGCGCTGGTGGTGGACCTGCTCTCGCAGGTGTGTGACGCGCTGGGCGCCGCGCACGCGCACGGCATCGTCCACCGCGACCTGAAGCCGGCCAACGTCTTCCTGGTGCCCGGCCCCCAGGGCCGTCATCGCGTGAAGCTGCTGGACTTCGGCATCGCCAAGCTCCTGTCGCGGCCCGCGGGGCTGCACACCACGGAAGTGGGCGTGCTGTTGGGGACGCCGGAGTTCATGGCGCCCGAGCAGTGCGGCGAGGACGTGGTGGATGCGCGCACGGACCTCTACGCGGTGGGCGTGCTGGGCTACTTCCTGCTCACCGGCCGCGTGCCCTTCACGGGGCGCTCCGCGGCGGAGGTGCTCATCGGTCACCTCCAGAAGTCGGTGGTGCCGCCGCACGAGGTGCAGCCAGGGGTGCCCGCGGCGCTGTCCCGCGTGCTCCTGCGCGCGCTCGCCAAGCGCCCCGCGGACCGCTTCGCCCAGGCGTCGGACCTGCGCGCGGCGCTGGCCACCGCGCTGGAGCCGGAGCCGGAACCCGTGGCCTCGCCGCCGCCGGGCTTCACGGCGCGCGTCCGGGTGGCGGGCGCGCCGCACTCGCACGAGCTGCGCTGTGAGTGGGTGGGCCGCGCGGGGCTCTTCCTCCACACGGACACGCTGCCGCCGCCGCTGCTCTCCGACGTGGGCCTCCTCTTGAAGCTGCCGGGCGGGGAGCTGGCCTGCACCGGGCAGGTGGTGCGCCACGTGACGGAGGAGCAGGCGAAGGCGTGGCGCATGTCCCCGGGCTTCGGCGTGCAGCTGCGCGACACCTCGCCGGCCTTCCATGACGCGCTGGCGCGGCTGAAGTCGGGCGCGCGGCTGGAGCCGCCCACGCCGCCGCCGTCCTCCCTGCGCGAGGACTCGGTGGCGGAGCGCGTGCTGCTGGGCTTCCGGGCCCGGCTCGCGGGAGACCACTACGCCGTGCTGGAGGTGCCCCGGGACGCGACGGCGGAGACGCTGCGCGCGGGCGGGCACCGGGCTCGCGCGGCGCTGGAGCCGCTCAAGTCGCGCAGCCTCTCCCAGAGTCAGCGCGCCCTGCTGGAGCGGGCGGAGGAGCGGGTGACCTCCGCGCTGCACGTGCTGGGGCAGGTGGAGCGGCGCGCGGAGTACGACGCGGGCCTGGGCAACGTGGAGGGGGTGGAGCGCTGCCTCGCCGCGGGGCTCACCGTCACCGCGCTGGAGAACTGCCGCCGCCGCTTCCTCGCGGAGAACCCCGGGCGGGATGGCCGCGCGGTGGTGCAGCGGCTGTCGGGGGATGCGCTCGCCTCGGTGGGACGGCTCGAGGAGGCGCTCGCCGCCTACGAGCAGGCGGTGCGGATGGACCCGCTGGATTTGGAGGGGCTCAAGCGCTGGCGCTCGCTCCGGGTTCGCATCCGCAACACGCTCACCCCCCGCTAGTCGGGGGCGGGCGGCCAGGCTTTGGCGCGACGGACGGTCGTTCCTTGCGTCCCAGGGGTGGCTCCTCGTTAATCCACCCGGACCCCATGGCTTCCGACTCCGACGACTCGCTTCCGCCTTCAGGCCGCTTCACGCGATTCCGCAAGCTGGCCGGCCTCTCCATGCAGGTGGGCACGGACGTGCTCAAGAGCGGGGCGAAGCGCCTGACGGGCGGCTCGTCGGAGATGCTCAGCAAGGGGGCCGCGGAGAAGCTGGTCTCCACCCTGGGCGAGCTCAAGGGCGCGGCGATGAAGCTGGGGCAGGTCCTCTCCATGGACCCGGACCTGGTCACCCCCGAGGTGCGGCAGGTGCTGGCGCGGCTGCAGAACCAGGCGCCCTCCATGTCCTATGAGCGCGTGGCCAGCGTGGTGCGCCAGGAGCTGGGCGCGCCCCCGGAGGAGGTCTTCCGCGAGTTCAGCCGCCAGCCCATGGCCGCCGCGTCGCTGGGCCAGGTCCACTCCGCCGTGCTCCACGACGGCGGCGGCGCGGCGGTGAAGGTGCAGTACCCCGGCATCGCCGAGTCCCTCTCGCACGACATGGAGAACCTGGGCCTCGTCGTGAAGACGGTGTCCAAGGCCTCGCGGCTGATGGATGGCTCGGCGTACTTCCAGGAGTTCCGGGACGAGCTGCTGCTGGAGCTGGACTACCGCCGCGAGGCGGCGCTGGCGGAGGAGTTCTCGCGCGCGGTGAGCCCGCTGGAGGACCTGTGCGTGCCGGCCATCCGCTCCCAGTGGAGCACCGGGCGCGTGCTGACGATGGAGCTCCTGCCGGGCCTGCCGCTCAAGGACTGGGTGACGACGCAGCCGTCCAATGAGGAGCGCTTCCGCGTGGCGCGCCAGCTCATCCGCGCGACGTACGGGCCCTTCTTCGGCGCGGAGCGGATTCACGCGGACCCGCACCCGGGCAACTTCATGGTGATGCCGGACGGGCGGCTGGGGGTGCTCGACTTCGGCTCCATCAAGCGCTTCAGCCCGCGCTTCGTGGAGGCCAACCGGCGCATGCTCCTGCAGGCCCTGCGGATGGAGTCCATGGACGTGCTGGGGCTGAGCCTGGAGGCGGGCTTCACCGTGGAGCTGCCGGGCGCGGAGGCCGCGGAGCTCATCCGCGAGGTGCTCCACATCGCCGGCAGGCCCATGCGCCAGTCGCCGTACGACTACGCCACCTGCGAAATCCCCCGGGACATGCGCAACCACTTCAGCCGCAACGCGGCGCGCTTCCTCAAGGTGAAGCCTCCGCCAGAGGCGGTGATGTTCTTCCGCGCGACGGGCGGCCTGGCGCAGAACCTGCGACTCATCGGCGCCCGTGGAGACTTCCGGGGCGTCTACCTGGAGATGGCGGAGCGCTTCGGCTGAGCGCTCACGGCGCGGAGGAGGCGAGGGTGCCCCGCGCCTTCGCGTGGATGGCGTGGAGCTTCTTGGCCAGGTCCTCGCCCTGGGTGCTCTTGGTGATGTAGCCGTCCGCGCCGGACTCCTTCGCCAGCCGGCGCAGCGTGGACTCGTCCGAGGCGGAGAAGAGCACGAAGAGCGTGCCAGGGGGCGCCTGGTTGCGAGCCAGCGTCAGCACCTTGTCCCCGGTGAGCGCGGGGATGTTCACGTCCAGCAGCACCAGGTCCGGGAGCGTCGAACGCACGAGGTTCGACACGCCCAACGAGGAGCGGTGCGTCCGCACATCGAAGCCGTACGTCGACAACGAGCGCTCGGCCAGGGTCAGCTGCTCCTGGTCGTCGTCCACCACCAGCACGCGGATCTTCATCTCCGACATGACTCCTCCCCCAAAGGGAGCGCGGACTGAGTGCCGCGGCCCACCGGAAGTCGCCACCGGGCCGGGTGGCCTACGAATTATCACCTAGGCACAGGCTTGCTGTCGCCACCTGTTGTCAGGGCAGGGCCCGGGCCTGGCGTGAGGCATTGGCCCATAGCGGGCCGTCAGGGTGCTTGTCCACCCGCCCCATCCCCTGGGGACGGCGTGGGTTCTCAACTTGAACGGTACTCGGTCGAAGGGACCCGGGGGGACAGCTTCCCGGGCAGCAGGGGGAAGGTGAGGGTGAAGATGGCGCCCCCTTCGGGGCGGTTGGCGGCGACCAGTGTGCCGCGCGCGCGGCTCACCACGTCGTGGGCCATGGACAGGCCCAGGCCCGTGCCGTGGCGCCCCTTGGTGGTGAAGAAGGGCTGGAAGATGGAGTGGAGGTTCTCCTCGGGGATGCCCGTGCCCTCGTCCTCCACGGTGATGACGGCCTGGCCCGACAGGCGCCGGCCCTTCACGCGCACGGTGCCGCCGTGGGGCATGGCGTCGCGCGCGTTGCGCAGCAGGTTGAGGAAGACGCAGCGCAGGTCCGCCGACGAGCTCTCCACCAGCGGCAGCCGAGGCACGTCCACCTCCAGGCGCAAGCTGAGCCCCTCCTTCGCCGCGCGGCTCTCCAGCTCCCCCCGTGCAATCTCCACCGCGTCGTTCACCACCTCCGCCAGCTGCACCGGCTCCATGGGGGACTCCGGCTGCTGCCGCGCGTAGTCCCGGAGGCGCGACAGCCGCGTGCTCGCGTCCGCGACGATGCGCAGCAGCGTGTCCACGTGCGCGGGAGGCTCCGGCATCCGGGCCTTGGCGCTGTTCATCTGGAGCAGCTCCAGGCGCAGCTTCATCGCGACCAGGAGGCTGCTCAGGTCATGTGCGATTCCAGACGCCTGCTCACTCAAGGTGCGCAGGTGCTCGCGCTCCGCCAGCGCGCGGCGCTCCTTCGCGAGGGACTCCTCCGTGAGGGACTCCTCCGTGATGTCCCGCGCGAGCACCAGCACCACCGGCGGGGTGAGTCCCGGGCTCACCCGCCGCACCCGCATCTCCAGGCGCTGGTGGCCTCCCGCATAGGTGTAGCGGGCGGTGTGCTCGCCGTCGTCGTCCAGGTGCTCCAGCGCGCGCGCCTCGGCGGCCGCGGCGCTGCGCAGGGTGAGCAGCTCCGGGCCGGACTCGTGGCCAGTGTCCGCCAGGTGACGCCAGGGCCCCCGTGCCAGCGTCAGGGATTGCCAGCGATGGTTGACCAGCAACACCTCGTCACCGCGCAGCACCGCGAGCGCGCCCGCCAGCCCCTCCAGTGCCCAGGTATGGCGGGCGGGCTCGCGGGGTTCATGCAGGAAGTCCGGCCCATGTGTCTTCCTCACCTTCTCGAGGATGGCCTTGAGCTCATTCTCAGACGAAGAATCGGGTGACATGACTTGAGCAGTAACCCAGGCCGCGAGACGCGGCAAGCGCGGGGCCCTCGGGAGAGGACAGGGAGCCCGCAAAGGTGTTGTGTTGTGTGGACCGCGTGTCCTTTCCCCGCGGCACGGAGTCTGGATGTCTGAGCTACGCACGGCGGCCCGGCATGGATTCATCCCAGCTTTGAACATTCCCTGAATACGGTTTGAACATCGCCTGATGAACACGTGAGAGCCGGTGCCGCTCGTCACGGTGAATCGCTAGGGCTTTGATTGCATCTGGAGTGATGATGACGACAGACATTTCCAATGAGCGAATCCGAGTGGCCCTCCTGGAGGACCAGCAGGTCTTCAGGGAGAGTCTGGTGTTGGTCCTGGAGAACGCGGGGATGGATGTGGTGGCGCGCTGCTCGCAGACGCCTCCCTTCCTGGCGCGGGTGCGGGAGCACATGCCACACGTCGCCGTGCTGGACTTGAGGCTGGTGCCTCCGGACCAGGATGGGACGGAGACGGGGCTGACGGTGCTGCAGTGCCTGCACGACTTCTACCCGTCGGTGAAGGCCCTGGTGTTGTCGAGTCATCACGAGCAGGACGTGGTGGAGCAATGTCTCCACGCGGGCGCGGCGGGCTACCTGTGGAAACACAACGTGGGCTGCGCGGACGTCGTGGAGGCCGTCACCCGGGTGGCGCGGGGCGAGCGGCTGATGCCCACCGGACTGTCCTGGGGGCCGTCCGTGCCGGGGTTCCTGCCGCAGGAGGAGGTTCCCCTGGGCGGCGTGGAGCTGGGGCTGCTCACGCCTCGCGAGCGCGAGGTGCTGGGGTACGTGGCGGCGGGCGCGGACAACCTCAAGATCGCCGCGTGCCTGAGCATCACCGAGCGCACGGTGAAGGCGCACATCACCAGCATCTACAAGAAGCTGGGCTCGGAGAACCGCACGCAGCTGGCTGTCCTGGCGTGCCAGCTGGGCGTTCACCGCCCGGCAGGCGTGTGAGACTCCAGGGTCGGCACTTGCAGGCAATGGGAAGGAATTGGCGGGCGTGGCAGGGTGTGAAAGCCCGTGGCGCTCCTCCCCTCCCCCCGCGCCAGGGGCGTGACGTGACAGAACTCCGGCGGGCCAGGGCAGTGACACGCAGCGCCTGCCCTGGCCCGTTGCTGTTCGTGAGCGGCGTCAGGGCTTGACGGCCGTCACCAGCTCGAAGGGCCCACCGCCGAGGACGCGCGTCTGCTCGAAGCCCGCCTCGTCGAGCATCCGCTGGTAGAGCTCCACCTCGCGCAGCCGGCTGACGCACGAGTCCACGCCGATGAGGAAGTACGTCCAGAAGAACTGCGCGGCCAGCCGCTCCTGCGTCCGGAACTCCTCGCAGATGATGACGCGCCCGCCCGACGGCAGCGCGGCCCACGCGGACTTGAGCAGGTGCAGCGCCGTCTGCGCGGACCAGTCGTGCAGCACGCGCACGAACATCAGCACGTCATAGCCACCGGGCAGCGGCTCCTGGAGGAAGTCCCCGGGCACGAAGCCCAGCCGGGAGGGCCCCAGGTCGAAGCGCTCCCGCGTGCGCTCCACCAGGGGCTGGGTGGCCGGCAGGTTGTAGACGTCCACGCGCGCGGTGGGGTGCTCTCGCGTCAGGTGCGCCGCGAGGCTGCCATCCCCGCCGCCCACGTCGAGCACGCGCATGCCGTCGCGCCACAGGTGCCGGGCGTGCTGCCGCAGCGACTCCAGGATGGGCGGCAGCCCCACGGCCATGCTGGTCTCGAAGCCCTCCAGCTGCTCGGGCGTGCGCAGGGGCCAGTCGAAGTCGTCCGGGGAGATGGAGTGCTGGCCGCGCAGCACCTCGGGCAGGCGCCCGTGCAGCTTGCGCCAGGCGAACTTCTCCCGGTCTCGCTCCCGAGACTGCGGCCCGACGACGGCCTGGGCCGCCTCGCGCAGGCCCGGCACCGCGCGGTAGCGCGCCGACGCGAGCGCGTCCGTGTCCTGCTCGCGCTTCACCAGCCCCAGGCTCTCCAGGCAGTCCAGCAGCTTGTAGAGCCGGCCTGGCACCAGCGAGTGCTTCGCGGACAGCTCCGCGAGCGTGATGGGGGAGGGGCCCTCCAGCGAGTCGAGCAGCCCCAGCTGGAGCGACGCCTCCACCACGTCCACCGCCTTCGCGCCATTGTATAGCAGGTGCAACAGCGCGCGCGGCGACTGAGTCACGAGTCGCCCCTCGGCGCGGAGGTCAGTCCCGCGTGCATGGGGCAGGCGCCGCCAACGATGGGCGTGGCGTAGGCGCCCATGGCGCCCTCCATGCAACCCTCGCGGCTGGCGCCCGGGGCATGGCCGCCCTCGCGCCGCCAGCTGGCGGTCAGCTCCACGCGCGCGTCCCAGAGGCTGCGGAACAAGGGCAGCGTCATGCGCCCCGCCAGCACCTGCGTGGGCAGGCCGTCCAGCGCCTTCACGGAGCGGTCCACGCCGATGGTGCGCCGCACCAGCTGGAAGTGCGCGTGCAGCCAGCCCTGGAACGCCTCGTCGACATCCAGCAGCTGCTCGCACAGGCGCTTCAAGTCATCCGGCCCGCCCCGGTAGATGCCGAGCACCGTCTGGCCGCGCCGCGCGAGCAGCCGCTCGAACGCCAGCGCCAGGCCCTCCGCCGCCTTGCGGAACATGTTGTAACCCGGTGACTCCTGTCCGGAGCCATTGCCCAGGCTGCGGCGGATGACCTGATAGGTGTCGGGCGTCATCGTCTCCAGCACGCCCAGCTCGGTGGACAGGCCGCGGACGATGCGCACCACGCGCTCCAGCCGCGCGGACGCCGCCCACAGCGCGTCCCGGTCCAGCTCCGCCACGAGCTCGACGGTCTCCCGCGAGGCCAGCTTCAGCCACAGCTCCTGCGCCTGATGCACCACCTGGAACATCAGCTCGTCGTGGGCGACGCGCTCGCCCTCTCCCGACTGCAGGGACAGCAGCTGAGGGGTCTTCAGGTAGACCTCGTAGTCCAGCTCCCCCCGGCCCACCCACTTCTTCAACAGGGGGTTGAAGAGAGGGGTATCCAATTCTTGCCGCAATTTTTCCGCGAAACTGTAACCGGGTGACGTGTGCATGGGGCCCTCCAGAAGGGTCGGGGTGGGCACTCGAAGATGAGGTGCGAAGGAGTTGTGCCTGTCGGTGACGGCGGACGTGACTCGCTACGGGATGCAGCGAGGAGGTGCGCCGAGCCTGGGACGGTTCAGGGCTCCCAGGCCCGGGAAGGACACAGCGACTTCAGGGGACAGCGGGTGGACGAGGCTTGAGTCGGAAGGTGCGCAGCCGGTTGGCGAGGTCCTCTCCCTGGACGCTCTTGGAGATGTATCCATCCGCGCCGGAGGCCAGTGCGAGCGAGCGCAGCTTGGACTCATCCGAGGCGGAGTAGAGGATGAACTTCGTCTTGGCGGAAGCGTACTGCCGGGCCAGGTTGACGACCTTGTCGCCCTTGAGGGCGGGGAAGTTGACGTCGATGAGGACGAAGTCCGGCTCCGATGCGCTGACCAGGTTGGAGACACCCAGGGCCGACGTGTGTGTCAGCACCTCGAAGCCGTAGCTGCTCAGCGAGCGCTGGACGAGGTCGAGCAGGTCCGGGTCATCGTCCACCACCAGGACGCGTGCTTTTTCTTCAGCCATGGCTTCTCCCTAGATGCTTGCGAATCATCTCGAGCAACTGGTCACGATCAAGGGGCTTGGTGAGGTACGCGGTGCAGCCCGCCGCGTGTGCTTTGTCTTGATACTCCCGCCCCGCATGCGCCGTCACCGCGATGACCGGCACGTTGGCCACGGAGGGCACCGCACGCAAGCGGCGTGTTGCCTCCCAACCATCCAGGCGCGGCAGGGACAGGTCCATCAAAATGAGGTCTGGATTGTCGCGCGTCGCGCGCTCCAGACCGTGTTCTCCATCCTCCGCCTCGATGACCTCGAACAATCCGCCGAGGTATCGCCGGACGATGTCCCGATTCTGGGCACTGTCTTCCACATACAAGATGCGCGGCAGCCTTCCCGCTGTCGCCGCGCGCTGTGACAACAGGAGGCCCTTGGCTTGAGCGATGACGTCCTCGAGCGCGTGGCCTCCCTTCTTCACGAAGCCCGCGAAGCCGTCTCGCAGGAGTGCTTCCTCATCGGACGTGAGCGACTTGCCGGTGAGCACGACGACAGGGACCTGGAGCTTCTCGGCGCGCAGGCGCCGCAGCACCTCGAAGCCATCCAGGTTGGGCATCATCAAATCCAGCACGACGAGCGACGGCGGAGACACCCGCGCCTTGAGCAGCGCGTCCTCGCCGTTGCGCGCCTCGGCGGTGCTGAAGCCGGCGCGGCGCAGGTTGCGGCTGACGAGCTCGCGCGTGGCCGCGTCGTCGTCCACCACCAGCACCTCGCCCACGCCGGCCGCGGTGCCGTTGGTGGGGCCCAGGCAGCGCTGCACCACCTCCACCAGCCGCTCCGGCTCCACGGGCTTGACCAGGTACTCGCACGCGCCCAGCGAGAAGCCGCGCGCGCGCTGCTCCTCCACGGAGATGAGGATGACGGGGATGCCCGCCAGCGCCGGCTCGCTCTTGAGCTGGCTGAGCACGGACCAGCCGTCCAGCTTGGGCAGGTGGATGTCCAGGAGGATGGCCTGGGGCTTGAGCTCGCGGGCGCGCTTGAGCGCGGCGATGCCGTCCTCGGCCACGACGACCTTGAAGCCCGCGGGCGCCAGCTGGCCGGTGACGAGCTGCTGGATGAGCGGGTCGTCATCCACCACCAGCACGGTGCTGCCCGGCTGCGCGACGGCGTTGAGGTGGTGGGCCACCTCCGCCACCGGCACCGCGCGCTCCACGCCATTCGGAGCGTCGGTGGGCGCGTCCGCCATGTTGGGCAGGCGCACGGTGAAGGTGGTGCCGCGGCCCAGGGTCGACGTCACGGAGACGTTGCCGCCCAGGACGCGCGACAGCTCCCGGACGATGGCCAGGCCCAGGCCCGTGCCGCCCACCTTGCGCGTGGTGGAGCCGTCCACCTGGCGGAACTTCTCGAAGATGAAGGGCAGCTGGTCGGAGGGGATGCCGACGCCGGTGTCCTCCACCGTCATCACCACCTCGTCACCGGAGGGCACCACGCTCAGCGCCACCTCACCCGTCTCGGTGAACTTGGCGGCGTTGCTCAAGAGGTTGAGCATGATCTGCCGCAGCTTCAGCGCGTCGGTGCGGAGGATGCCCGCGGCCACGTCGATGTGCGTGGTGAGGGCCACGTCCTTGCCCTTGAGGTACTCCTTCACCGTGGCCATGCACTCGTCGGCCAGCTCGCGCACGTCCACGGCCTCGCTGACGACCTCCACCCGGCCCGCCTCGATTTTCGACAGGTCCAGGATGTCGTTGATGAGCGCCAGCAGCGTCTTGGCGTTCGTCTTCACGACGTTGAGGTCGCGGCGGCCGTGGGCCGTCAGGCGCGAGCCCTCCTCGCGCATCAAGAGGTCGCAGTAGCCGATGATGCCGTTGAGGGGCGTGCGGATTTCGTGGCTGAAGTTGGCCAGGAACTCGCTCTTGAGGCGGGCGGCGGCCTCGGCCTCGCGGGCACGCTCCTCCTCGTTGCGCTTGGCCACCGCCAGCTCCTGGGCCAGCCGGTCCAGGTCCTCGTTCTGCTGGCGGATGATCTCCATCTGCAGCGCGCGCTGCTGGTAGGACGCCAGCGAGCGGGCGGACACCGCGCGCGTGCGTTTGATCTCCTCCAGGCTCGCGGCCAGCTGCTTGTTGGCCGCCTCCAGCTCCGCCTTGGACGCGCGCAGCATCTCCTCGTTCTGCTTGCGCTCGGTGATGTCCTCGGTGACGCCGAGCAGGTAGCTGGCCTCCCCGGAGCCATCCATGAGCGGCAGCTTGCGCGTGGCGAAGATGCGGTCCACGCCGCCGGCGCGGGCCACCTCCTCGAAGGCGCGCATCTTCTTGGAGGCGAGAATCTCCGAGTCGATGGTGATGAACGAGTCGGCCTGCTCCGGCGGGAAGTAGTCGTGGTCCAGCTTGCCGAGCAGCCACTCCTTGGTGACGTTGAACGCGTCGGCGAAGGTCTTGTTGACCACCACCAGCCGGCGCGTCTTCGCGTCCTTCACGAAGAGGACGAAGGGCAGCGCGTCCAGGATGTTGCCGAGAATCCAGTTGGTGCGCAGCAGCTCCTCGGTGGTGGCGTCATGGCGCAGCTGCGCGCCGGCCAGCGGCAGCTCGCGACGCAGCACGGGCGCCAGGCGGTTGAAGCGGTCCTCGCTGACGTAGTCGCGGGCGCCCGCGCGGGTGCTGGCCTCCAGCGTGTCGTCGCTCCACTCGCGCGACAGCACCACGAAGGGCAGCTCGCGCTGCTGCTTGCGCCACAGCACCTGCGCCTCGGCGAAGCCCAGGCCCGGCACCTCCGAGCCACAGACGACCAGCGACCAGGAGCGCGACAGCGCGGCCTCCAGCGCGGCCCGCGTGGTGGCGCGCTCCGAGCTGGCGATGACACCCGCGTGGCCGAGCGCCTCTTCCACGCGCTGGCACTCGCGCTCGCTGCCCACCACCAGGAGGGTGGCGGTGTCCGTGGGCGGGACGGGGGGAGTGAGGGTGTTGACCATGGCTCAGTTCGCCCCGAACACCAGCGTGGTGAGCGTGGTGTTGATGTGGAACCCGGAATAGATCTCGAAGTGCACGTTCATCCCCGCGGCGGTGGGCGCTGCCTTCAGGGTCTCCGCGA
Organism: Myxococcus stipitatus; assembly: GCF_038561935.1. The sequence goes on from NZ_CP102770.1 coordinate 904,050, forward strand.
GCTGGGACACCGTGTTCGTCGCGTGCGCGTACCACATGCGCCCGCCGCAGTGGAACAGGAGCGCGGCCTGCGGATTCTGGACGCGCCGGGGCAGCTCGTCCGCGAAGAAGCCCCGCGTCATGCCGGCCATGTCGCCCAGCTTCATCAGCTCCAGCTCCGTGCCCTCCTCCAGCAGGTTGGCGAAGAGGATGGAGCCGTCCTCGTTGGGCCGCCACGCGGCGCGGATGAAGTACTCGCGGCCCACGCGCAGCGCGGTGGGGCGCACCGCGAAGCCCTGCGGCGTGCCGAACTCCAAATCCCTCACGTCCTTCACGCCCAGGATTTCCGCGTAGCGCTTCGCGGCGGGGAAGCCGTCGATTTCCAGCGCGCGCGTGTGGCTCTCATCCACCTTGGTGATGGTGAGCTTCTCCCCGGTGGGCACGTACCAGTGCGAGCGCAGCGCGGCCCAGGGCGCGTTGGTGCGGAACAGCGCCACCAGCACCGCGTCGGTGGCCACCTCGCCGTCCACGTGCACCAGCGCGGACTGGCGCGCCGGGTCCCGGTTGTGGTCGCTGGCGCCGCCGCCCACGAGCACCAGCGTCTGGTTCTTCTCGAGGATGCCCAGCAGCAGCTCCTCCTTCTTGTAGCGGAAGCCATCATCGATGACGAGGCCCACGCAGCGGCGCGAGTCCAGGTCCTGCTGGCGCACGCCCAGCTCCTCGCACGCGCGCTTGATGGCCATCTGCCCCGCGTTGATGGCGTCCACGGACAGCCCGGTGCCCAGGCCCAGGCCCACTTCCAAATCACCGGAGAGCGCGGCCATCACCACGCTGCCCTCGTGGATGCCGGTGTTGTCCAGCTCCCCCGCGGTGGTGGCGCCCACCAGCCGCGTGCCCTTGGGCAGCCGCTCGCGCACGGCGCGGTTGAGCGCGTACTGGTCGCGCTCCCGTGAGGCGAACATCGTCACCAGCACGGGAGGGGTGGGGCCCAGTTGGCGAAGCAAATCCTCCGCGGCCGCAGCCGGCTCCTGGAGCGTGGTGCGAGCCGTCTGCATCTTCACTTGGGCCATGGAGGTCCTCCAGAGGTGGAGCGGCGGCTTAGAGGCCGCTCTTCGGGTGCCGGGTGTGACACGAGTCGGTGCACTGCTTGAAGGACTCTCGTCCTCCGCCGACATACATGCTTTCGATGGGGCCGAACTTCTTGACGTGACTGTCTGGATAGCTCTTGTGGCACGACAGGCACGCGGCCTGGCTGGTGCGCTGGATGCTTTCCTTCGTGAGGTGACACGAGGCGCACTTCTCCAGCGGGGCGCCAAAGCGGTTGGAGCGCGAGTGCACGAAGTGCGTGCGCACGAAGATGGGGCCTTCCAGCTCGAAGCCCAGCGGCGTGTGGCAGCCGGCGCACGCGGCGCGGTTGTCGTTGCCGTGCAGCACCTGGGACAGCTCCGCGCCCTGGCTGTGGCAGCTGTTGCACGGGCCCGTGGTGAGCTTGGCCTCCGTGCGCTGCTGGGTGCCCACCTGGATTTCGATGGTGCGCGAGGCCGGGAGGTCCTCGCCCAGGTACACGCGGCGGCCCTTCACCGTCACCAGGTACGTGCCCGGCGTGGCGTTGGCCGGAATCCTGTACTGCCACGTGTCCGTGTTGGGGCGGTCCCACAAGCCCTCTTCGGGGAAGAAGGCGCCGCGGAAGACGATGTTGGCGTAGGGGAGGATGGAGAACTGGGAGAACACCCCGTCCCGCTTCTCCGTCGCCACGGTCTGCTCGTTGACCTCCGGGTCCAGGAACGCGTCCAGGTCGATGACGGAGCGGATGGGTTGGATGTTTTGTGCGGGCCCAATGATTTGGGTCATCAACATCCGCTCCCGGTGCTTGCGGCGGTAGTACGTCGTCGTCGCATCGAAGAAGGCCCGATAGTACTGAATGCCCGCCGCGTTGAAGCCCCGGACGACGTCATTGTAGGACGGTAGACTTCCCTGCGGATGGAGCCTTTTGCCTTCCCCATCGCGAAGGGTGACCTGGAAGGTGATTTCTGACCCAGGGGCGTAGGTGCCATCCTGGCGGGGTGGGGTGCGGGCCTCCACGTCGATGCCGAAGCCGTAGGCGAACTCGGGGGCGCTCACCTGCTGCACGGGGATGGAGTAGGGCGCGAAGGGGCGCAGGCTCCAGCGCAGGCGCAGGGAGGTGGTGCGGGGGCTCAGGCTGAACGCGCGCTGCTGCGCATGCTGGTACGCGTTGCGCACCTCCAGGAGGGCCTCCTCCTCGTAGTCCCGGGCGCTGGTGCAGTCGCGGGGCGTGGTGCAGTCGTAGGCCGTCTGGATGGCGCGCAGGCGGCGCACGAAGAAGTCGTCCGTCGTGGGGCGGCGCTGGTGCTCCGCGCCGATGTTCAGCACCACGGGGGGGCCGGTGAGCACGCCGCGCGAGTCCACCGGCTCCACGATGAAGAAGCTGGGGAGGTCCATCCAGGCGGCGCCCCGGTAGAAGCGCCGGCGCGTGTAGCGGCCCGGGCCGCCCAGCAGCACGGGCTCCTCGTCCACGGGACGCAGCCCCACCCAGCCCACGCCCGCGAGGTCGCTGGTCGTGCGCAGGGCCCACATGCCGGTGTCGAACGTGGACCGCACCGACGCGCGGAGATCAATCTGGTTGATGTAGAAGGTGGCGCCCGCCCGCACGCTCAACGGCTTGCCCTCGCCGTTGTCGACCTCCAGGGCCAGGCCAATGGGCTTGGACAGGACGGGGCGGCGCGCTGCTTCCACGTCCAGGTGCGCCGGGTCCGCCGTGGCCAGGGCGTCGTCGTCGGGCGAGCCGGCGTCCTCCGGACCACCGCATGCCGACAGCACCGCGGCCAGCGCGACGGTGAGCAATGCCCGACGGGCCGTCAGGCAGCCGAGCGAGCGGGGGGTACACGCTGCGCGCTGAGACCAGGGGGCTCCAAGTCCGCCCATGGGTGACTCTCCTCGTACGTGTGGTTTCGGGCACCGCCATTGGCGCCCCGGCCAGCGAACCCTGTAGCCCGTCGTCTGGGGGGACGATGTGGGCCGGGTCTCTCCCGGTTCCGGGTTTCCCCGGTTCGAGCCTTTTTAGCCGTACGAAGAATATCTGGATTGAACAGATGCCTTCAACTTCTGGGAAAATAATCCAACATACCCATACCCGCGAAGTCTCTCTTTGTCTGGTTTCTAGCAAAATGTCGGAGGAATGACAGGGGTTTAGGCGCTCACCTGGAGGGGAATGTGGCCCCTGTCCTGGAGGGTGCGGGGAAGTTCAATCGTGAATTCCGCACCTTCCCCGATTCGGCTGTGGACCTGGATGGCGCCGCCGTGCGCTTCGATGAGCTGGCGGACGATGTAGAGGCCCAGCCCGGAGCCGGGGGGGTGGCCGTTGTGGCCGTGGACGCGCTCGAAGCGGTGGAACAGGCGCTGCTGGTCCGTGGGGGAGATGCCCAGGCCGGAGTCCTTCACGGTGAGCCGGACGCGGGTGTCATCGCCGTGGACGCGCAGCTCCACGGGGTGGCCGTGGCCGAACTTGAGCGCGTTGTTCAGGAGGTTGGTCACCACGCGGTCCAGGCGGAGCCGGTCCCACGTCCCGGTGGTGTCGTCCTCCTGGACGCGGACGGTGAGGGTGCAGCCGGCGGCCAGGGCCTGGTCGACGTGGCGCTCGGTGACTTCCCGGACCAGGGCGGCCAGGTCCACCTTCTCGCGGTCCAGCGTGAGGTGGCCCGCGGAGAGGAGGGACAGGTCCAGCAGGTTGTGCAGCAGCCGGCCCATCCGCCGGGTCTCGCTCTCCGCGCCCACCAGCCCGTCGCGCAACCGGGGCTCGCGGGTGCAGATGTCAATGAGGCGCAGGCGGCGCAGCCGCAGCTGGAGCGAGCTGAGCGGGTTGCCCAGGTCATGCGCCGCCACGCCGATGAGCTCCAGCGCGCCCTGGGCCTCCGTCAGCAGGCGCGCGTTGTCCAGGGCCAGGGCGGCGCGGCTGGCCAGCTCCTCCATGAAGGCCCGGTCCACCTCGCCATAGCGGCGCGAGCCGGTGGACAGCAGGCACAGCGCGCCCAGGACCCGGGGCCCCACCGCCAGCGGCACGGTGAGGGCGGAGGTGACGCCCAGCACCCGGAGCAGCTCGCCGTGGGCGCTGCCCTCCAGGGCCTGGGGCAGGTGCGCCGCGTCCACTTCCGGGAGCAGCTCCGCGCGGCCGGTGCACACCACGTGGCCGGGGCCCACCTCGTCCGCGTTGGGGCAGCGCAGCAGCGGCTCCCACAGGCGGGTGGCGGCCTGGGCGTCCGCGCACGCCACGGCCTGGGGGCGCACCTGGCCGTCCGAGGAGGGCAGGAAGAGGATGCAGGCGTCGGCCACCTCCGGCACGCACAGCCGGGTGAGGGCCTCGCCCACCTCGCGCGCGCCGGAGAGGGGCTGGAGGACGCGGCCCGCCTCGGCGAAGAGGGCCTGGGCGCGCTCCATGCGGCGGCGCTCGGTGATGTCGCGCGTCACCTTGGCGAAGCCCCGCAGGCTCCCGGTGGAGTCCTGGAGCGCGGTGAGCAGCGTCTCCGCCCAGAAGCGGGTGCCGTCGCGGCGCACCTGCCAGCCTTCGGACAGCAGGCGCCCCTCGCGCGCGGCGCGCTCCAGGTGGACCTGGGGGACCCCCGCGGCCACCGCGTCCTCGGGGTGGAGGCGCTCCAGCGCGCAGCCGGTGACGTCCGTCGCGGCCCACCCGGTGAGGCGCTCGGCTCCGGCGTTCCAGGCCGTGACACGGCCCTGCCTGTCCAGGAAACACAGTGCGTAATCAGTGACGGCTTCCATCAGCAGGCTCAAACGCTGCTCACTGTGTTCGTTTCGCGCGTGGAGGGGGCGCAGTGCATGGTGGAGCACACATGCCAGCGCGCCCACGCCCGCAAGGCCCAGGCAGCCGGCCAGGAGCGCCTGCTGCAGGGCGGCCCGGGAGGTCTCTGGATGTGTCAACAATCCGTGCACCGCGGACAGGAGTGTCGCGAGGAGCAACAGACCGGCGAGCACGCAGGCGGAGACACCAGCCGCCACTCGCTGAGCGAACGTCCAACGTCGCATCATGTGGCACTCCCCCCCATCCCATAGTGGGAAACCGCATCAGGAAGGCAACGGCCAGCATCCCTGATGCGAGGGAAGTCGAACATTGCCCGGTTGGACAAAGTCCGAGTCACCCCAGGGGGCGTCAGGACTCTCCCAGGTGCATCTCGAATAGCCATTGCCGGGGCGGGGGGTTATGAGGCGAGCCCCCTCACTTCATCAGGTTGTCCCGCATTGCATATGCCTCTCGTCGAAGGTCTGAAGGTCCGCTACCTCCCGCAGCCCGAATGGGGTGTGGGGCACCTGCTGTCGCTCCAGGAAGACGGCGCCAAGGCGCTGGTGGCCTTCCCCGCACGGGAGGATGCCCCGGTGCTGGTGTCCACCAAGGGAGGGGCGCTGGTGTCGTACCCGCTCCCCGCGGGCGAGCCGGTGGTGACGTACAAGGGCCGGTTGGCGCTGGTGGTGGCGGAGGAGCCGGGGGCGCGGGGCCTGCGCCGCTACGTGCTGCGCTACGCGGACACGGGCGAGGAGGACGAGCTGCCGGAGTCGGAGGTGCGCGCGCTGCCGCCCCGGTTGGATCTGCTCTCCACGCTGCGCGAGGGCCGCGTGGGGGATGCCCGCGCCTTCACGCTGCGCAAGCAGGCGCTGGTGCTGGACGACGAGCGCCGGTGCGACGCGCTGGGCGCGCTGTTCGCCAGCCGCATCATGGTGAAGCCGCACCAGGTGGGCGTGGTGCAGCGGGTGCTGTCCGCGCGCCGTCCGCGCTTCGTGCTCGCGGATGAGGTGGGCCTGGGCAAGACGATTGAAGCGGGCATGGTGTTCAGCGCGCTGCGCCTGTCGGGGCTCGCGCGGCGCTGCCTCGTTGTCGCGCCCAGCCACCTGACGGTGCAGTGGCTGGTGGAGCTGTTCCACAAGTTCAACCAGCTCTTCACGCTGATGGACTCGGACCGCTATGCGCAGTCGCTCAAGGAGGCGCCGGGCGTCTCCCCGTGGGCGCGCTTCCCGCTGGTGGTGACCAGCCTGGAGCTGCTCGCGCGCAGCGAGGAGCACCGCCAGGAGCTCGCGGGCGAGGACGCGTTCTGGGACCTGGTCATCATCGACGAGGCGCACCACCTCAAGGGCGAGCGCGCCTTCGAGGCGGCCAGCGTGCTGGCGAAGAACTCCTGGGGCCTGTTGCTGCTCACCGCCACGCCCATGCAGCTGGACCCCGCCGAGTACCACGGGCTGCTCACGCTGATTGACGCGGCCACCGCGCCCAGCGTGCGGGGCTTCGAGGAGCGGCTGTCGCGCCAGGAGGAGCTGTCCACCGCGGTGCGCGCGCTGATGGAGGGCGGCAAGGGCAAGGCGGACGCGGCGGTGAAGGCGCTCTCCCGCCGCTTCCCCGAGGACGCCCGGCTCAAGACGCTGAAGGAGCCGGAGGTGCTGCTGCAGCACCTGGCGGAGACGTACAGCCTGAGCGACCGGCTGGTGCGTAACCGGCGTGCGGTGGTGGGTGGTTTCTCCACGCGGCGGCTGCACCGGCATCCGGTGACGCTGTCCGCGGAGGAGCTGAAGGTGCGGGACGCGGCGCTGGCGACGCTGGCGGAGGGCTCGCTGCGAGGCGCGCCCCTGGGCAACGTGCTGCGCCGGCTGGAGTCCAGCTCCGCGGCGTTCTCGGGCGCGGTGAAGTCCAACCCGTCGCTGAAGGCGAAGGCGGACGTGCTGAGGCTGCCCTCGCGCGACGCGAAGTTCAGCGCCTTCGTGGGGGTGCTGCGCGGCGTGTGGCAGGCGGAGCCGGCGGCGAAGGTGCTCGTCTTCACCGAGAGCCGGGACACGCTCGAGATGCTCCAGGCGGAGCTGTCCCGGGAGAACGTGGAGGCGCTGGGCTACCACGGTGACCTGCCGCTGGTGGAGCGGGACCGGCAGGTGGCGCGCTTCCGGGACCCGGAGGGGCCTCGGGTGTTGCTGTGCACGGAGGTGGGCGGCGAGGGCCGCAACTTCCAGTTCGCGCACCACCTGGTCCACTACGATTTGCCCTGGAGCCCGGCCACGGTGGAGCAGCGCATCGGCCGCCTGGACCGCATCGGGCAGAACCACCCGGTGGAGATCCACGTCTTCGACGTGGCGGGCACGCTGGCGTCGGACGTGCTGTCGCTGCTGGCGGACGCGGTGGGCGTCTTCGGCGAGACGGTGGGTGGCCTGGACGCGGTGCTGGAGGAGGTGGAGACCCGGCTCGCGGAGCTGGCGCTCCTGCCTCGCGAGGCCCGCGTGTCCTACGGCGCCGAGCTGAAGCAGAAGGTGGAGGCGGCGCGCGAGCAGGTGAAGCGCGCGTATGACCCGCTGCTCGACGTGCGCAGCTTCGACCGGCCCGCGGTGGAGCGGCTGGTGAAGCGCGCGCAGGCGCGCATGGGCATCGAGTCCGACGACGAGGACGAGGACAGCGAGGCGCCGGGCCTGGAGGACGGCCTGTGGAGCGTCGCCCGGGACCTGGACGAGCGGCTGGAGGAGACCGTCACCGAGCTGGCGCGCCGGGTGGGCATCGGCGTGGACACCGACGAGCAGGTGGAGGCGTTCCAGGTGGCCTTCCAGTTCGGCCACGCGCTGAAGGTGGACGGCCTGCCGGGGCTGGACGTCATGGAGGACCGCACGCAGCTGGGGACCTTCTGGCGCGACACGGCGGTGGAGGCGGAGGAGCTGGAGTACTTCGCCACCGGCAACCCGCTGGTGGAGGCCCTCTTCGGCTTCCTGCGCGACGGCCCCTACGGGCGCAGCGCCTTCCGCTTCATCGAGAAGCGCGGGCCGCTCAAGGCGCGAGGCGTGGAGCTGCTGTACCACGTGCAGCTGCCGGAGCCGGAGGACACCTCTCCCGGGGCTCGCGTGCCCAGCCGTCAGCTCGCGCGCTTCCTGGAGCGCACCCTCTTGCACGTGGCCGTGGTGGACGGCGGCGCGGCGGGGCCCAGGGCGGATGACTCCGTGCGCGCCTCGCTCGAGGCCGAGGGCAAGACGCTCAAGGGCGACGAGGTGTCCCGCGCGTTCCCGGGCTTCGGCGCCTTCCTGGACGACGCGGTGCCCGTGGGCCAGCGCGCCGCCGAGGCCGCGCTCGAGAAGCTCGCCACCTCCGCCCGCCAGGCCATCGAGTCCGAGCGCGACGCGGCCATGGAGCGCCTGCGCCTGTCCCTGGACCACCAGGGCCTGTCGGACGATGCCCTCGCCGCCCAGCTGGGCGCGGAGCATGTTCACTATGAGCGCCTCCTTCAGGCCCTGGGTGGGGCAAAGGTGACTCTCGACTCCGCTTGTGGCTTTGTCATCAACCGCTGAAGGGAGTGGCGACGGTGCGCCAGGTCATGACGTGAAGTGTCATTCCCTCGGAGAACAGACCGCTCCACTGTGTCGTGGGCAGTGGGGCTGTGTGCTGTCTTTGCGCACCAGTCCAGTTGACCGATTCCTTAATCAACAAGAATTAGTGAATTGAGTCATGTATGGTCCCTTCCGCCACGATTCCCACATCCAGGCAAAGCGGACAGGCAGCGGTGGAAGCGGCGTTGACGCTCCCGCTGGTGGTGTTCCTGGTGTTGGGGACGCTGCAGCTCTTCATGATGCTGCAGGCGCGCATCCTGGCGCAGGTGGCGGCCTACCGGGCGGTGCGGGCGGGCAGCCTCAACCACGGTGACTGCCTGCCGATGATGCACGCGGCGATGGTGACGATGCTGCCATCGGTGGTGCGCACGGACAGCTCCGCGGCGCTGGCGGATGCGTTCCGGCTGCGGCGGGACAACCAGTACCGGGTGATGAGCTCCTACGGGAACGTCTTCATGGGGCCGCTGGTGGAAATCGTCCGCGACTCGCCGGACCCCGCGTGGGTGAGGGGCCTCGCGGGGGACGAGGACCTGCTCTTCGACCAGCCCTCGAACCAGGACGCGGTGCTGGACTCGCGCACCCTCGAGATACGCATGGTGGCCTGGTACTACATGCGCATCCCCTTCGCGAACTGGGTGATGAGCCGGATGTTCCTGGCCCACTTCGGTCTGCGCTCGTACACGGCCACCAATCCGCTGATGCCGGCGCAGAAGCGCTCGGACTGGTGGAACGACGAGCCGGTGCCGCTGGGGCCGGATGACTGGCCGGGCGGGCCGTTGGATGACCGCATGGTGGCGTGGAGCGCGGCGGGGCACTTCGTCTTCCCCATCCAGGTCCACGCGGCGATGCGGATGATGACGCCGGTGATGGCCGAGAACTTCCTGCGAGGCGCCGAATGTCCCGTCACCGGCTTCTGAGGCCCTCGCGAGGGCAGGCCCTGGTCATCTTCGCGCTGACGCTGCTGCTGTTGGCGTTGATGGTGCTGATGACGCTGGGCTTCGGCATGCGCGCGAAGGAGCGCGTGGAAATCCAGATGGCCGCGGACGCGGCGGCCTACAGCCAGGCCGTGGCGACGGCGCGGACCTTCAACGCGATTTCGGTGATGAACCGCGCGCAGGTGGCCCACATGGTGGCCATGGCCGGCACGCAGGCGCTCATCAGCCGCAGCAGCCAGGTGTACGCGGCCCACATGGTCTGCACGCCCTCCTTCACCCCCGCGCAGTGGGGCCTGAGCGATGGCGCGGCCGCCACGCAGGTGAAGGAGCTGCAAGGGCGCGCGGGCAGCCTCTATCGGGCGGGGTTGAACCTCTACGCGCACCTGCTGCGCGAGCACGTCGTGGACCAGCGGCTGGCGTACCGCATCGCCCGAGGCGCAAACCCAGAGCTGCAGGCGACGCCCGAGGGCGCGGCGAAGAGCTTCATGGAGCTCAACGGCGAGAACGACGTGCCCAACCACGGCGACTTGATGAACGCCGTGCGGCGCGGCGGCGTGGCGTGTGGCGCGGGCGCGGTGTGCGCGGTGGGAGGCAGCACGTCCGCGCACCTCAACGCGACGATGGGGAGCCTGGGGTGGACATGGGTCCACAACCGGGCCACGGGCAGCGCGGGGTTCGGCACGGGCGGCGCGGCCCGGTCCACGGCCTTCCGTCGCTACGGCGCGGCCGCGGAGATGGACCCTTCGACGTACAACACGGTGTCCGGCCGCAACGCCACGGGGCATGACCACGCCACGGTGGTGGTGCCCACGCGGTGCGTGAGCAACTCTCCGCCCATCCCGGTGCCGGTGACGGATGCGTGGGTGATGTCCGACGAGCAGCAGACGCCGGAGGACCAGCACGTGTACGGCGTGCGCCTGCCGCCCGGCCAGGCGCCCGAGGATGGCGAGCCGCTCTACGAGCGCCACACGCTGGGCGCGTGTGTGTCGTGCCCCGGCATCTGGCCGTTCGCCATGGGCTACAACGTGGATGAGTTGCAGCGGGGGCGGGCCAACCACTACGGGCAGCCGAAGCTGTATTCCATCCTGCATCGCGATTACGGCAGTGACGCGCGCCGCAAGAGCCCGGACCCGTGGAACCTCTTCTTCCGCTTCCCGTTCTCGGCGGAGAACACGACGGAGTTCGACCTCTCGATTCCGCTGGGCCGCTCGCGTCCCACGGGGCGCGAGGGGATTCAGCGCAACCAGGTGGCGCTGTCGGCGGGCATCATCTACTACCACCGGCCTCGCGCGGCGGGGCAGGGCGGTGGGTGGAGAGAGCCGCCCAACTTCTTGAATCCCTTCTGGCGCGCGACGCTGGTGAGTCCGGAGGGCTCCATCGACGACAAGCCCGCGGCGAGCCTGGAGGCGGCGGGCTTCACGGAGCACGGCCAGGTGCTGCGCGCGCTGGAGCAGGTGGGCTATCGCGGCGGAAGCCGGCGGGGAGCGGGGTACTGACATGCGCTCGAGGACCGCACGAGGCCAGTCGCTGGTGGAGACCGCGCTGGGGTTGATGGTGTTCATCACCATCCTCCTGTTCGGCATCTACTTCGCGGAGGTGGGCGCGCTGACGCTGAAGGTGCAGGAGGCCGCGAACTTCGCGCTCTGGGATGCGACGGGCCGCGTGGTGCACGACCCCGAGGTGCAGGAGTGGCAGCGGGCGTCGGCGGTGACGGGCGCGCTGGCGGAGGCGAACGGGCGCTACGTGGACTTCGACGGGCGCGGCCAGGTGAACGGGCGGGGTGGGGTGGAGATTCAGCAGGCGATTGCGCGGGCGCGGCCCATCCGGGTGGAGTGTGAGCCGGAGCTCCCCAACGGGGTGCCCACGCTGGGGCCGGAGCATGCGGGAGGGCCGCTCGCGGCGATGTCGGTCCAGTCGCCGGGGATGCGGTGCACGGCGTCCACGCAGCTGCGCGCCGAGCGCATCGGGCGCTTCATGGAGCCGGACACCTTCCGGACCTCGCATCGCCTGGCGGGTGCGGCCTTTCGCGTGTGCGCGGCGGGCCGTGCGACCAACGGCGTGTGTGAGGGGCGCTTCGGCCTGTTCCTCGATGACTGGGGCTTGTCGACGGTGGCGGAGGGGCGGGCCTGTGCGCTGAGCAGGAACAGCGGGACGGTCTGCGCCAATGCCGACTACTACCGCTGGGCGGAGCGGGTGTACCGGACGAACGGGGGAGGAGGCGGCGCGGGCTCGGCGCTGGCGGCGCTGGTGGGCGCGGAGTCGGTCAACGAGGACCAGTTCTTCATGAGCTTCCGAGGCGAGGAGGACCGCTACCAGGAGAACATCGGCGCGACGCACGCGGGTGGGCAGTCGGTCTGGGAGACGACGCCGTTTCGCGCGTCGAACTTGTCGCGCACGTATGACGTGCCCCGGGAGAACCGGTGGCTCGGTGGTGTGAGGGTGCGATGAAGCGCGGGAGTGCCGCGTGGGTGCTGGGCTGTGGGGTGCTGCTGGCCGCGCCCGGCTCCGCGCTCGCGCGCGGGCAGTCCGCGGGCTCCGGCGAAGACGCTGGTTCGAGTGCCTTGGTGAAGCCGACTCCCTCGTCCACGTCCGCTGTTGTGCGCGGCTCGAAGCCTCCCTCCGTGCCCAAGTCGAAGGCAGGCGTCCCGAACAAGCCCCCGGCGCAGACGGATGCGCAGAGCGCACCGCGCTTCGTGTGGCCCTCGCTGCGAGTCCTCGAGCAGGTGGACGCGAGCGAGGTGGTGGAGGCCGGCGGCGTCCCCGTGGTCCTCCGCGCGGTGGTGGTGAAGGACAGCGTGCAGGACCTGGTGCAGCGCTTCGCGGATGCCTTCCGCGCCGGAGGGCTGCACGTCCCGCCCGGCAATGAGCAGCCCCAGCTCGCCAGCGGCGCGGCCATGCTCACCGCCGTCGACATGTACCGAGGGCTGACCTTCACCGTCATCCTCCAGCCGCAGGAAGGCGGCGTCACCCTCGTCTACCTGGGCGAGGCCAATCACACACTCCGCCGGGAGCCGAGCGCCGAGGGCGACGTCGCGACGCTTCCTCCCGGTGCGCACCAGGTCCTGCGGGTGAATGACGAGGGCTCGCGGACGATGTCCTTCCTCGTCCCCATGTCCGCGAGCGAAGTGGACACGTTCTATGCCCAGGTCCTCGGCCGCGATGGCTGGCGCCGCGCCGACGGCGACGCCTCCAGCTACACGCGGGCGAACGAGGAGCTGCGCGTCGTGCACGAGCTCGCGGAGGGCGGCCTGCGCTCGGTGGTCCTCATCCTCCGAGGCCGTGCTCGCGCCGCGCAGGGCTCCCCGGTGCCTTGAGCCAAGGGGGCCCGGCGTCAGCGCGGGCTCGCGTGGGCATGCAGCGCCACCGCGTTGCCCTCGGTGTCCTGGAACACGGCGAACGAGCCCATGGGCCCCACCGACGTCTTCTCCACCAGCACCTTGCCGCCCGCCTTCGCGACGCGCCCCAGGGCTCCATCCAGGTCTGTCCCCGCGTCCAGGAACACCCGGCTGCCCTCCAGCGAAGGCTTCGCGTGCGGCGCCTGCACCAGCGCACCCGTCACGTCTCCCTCCTGCTTCCGGGTGAAGACGGCGATGCGCGTGCCGTGGAAGTCCTCCACCTTGAGGGTGGTGCTCAGCACACTCTCGTAGAAGCGCGTGGCGCGCGCCAAATCCACGACGGGAATCTCGAACCAGTTCACTCGGTGGGCCATGACGTGTCTCCTGTTCGGCGCTCATCGCCGAGGGACACCATCCTGGCCCTTCCACCTGTCAGCCTTGTGTCAGGTTTGTCTTTCGCGGCTCACGCGCGCAGCTTCTCGCGCAGCGCCTTGGCGCGGCCCTGCATGTCCGGGTCCATGCTGGTCAGCTCCACCGACTTCAGGCGCTGGTCCAGGCTCTGGGGCTTCTTCTGCAGCTTGCCCTCGTCGGCCAGCACCTCCAGCCGGGCCAGCGCCTTGTCGACGATGCGCTCGCGCGGATGGTCGAGCAGGCTGTCGAGGAAGTAGGCGTCCTCGGGCAGCTCCGGGTACTTCTCCAGGTAGTCCACCACGGCCTTCACCCAGTCGGCGCGGGACTCGGACTCCGTCACCTTCTGCATGGCCTGCTTCTGGGCCTTGCGCTTGCCCTCGGGGTCGAACGTCTTCGCGAGGCCCTCCGGGAGCTCGCCGCCGGTGAAGAGTGCGTCCGCCGCGGCCTTGTACTTCTGGTAGCTCGCGCTGCGCTCAATCTTCTGCTGCGCGGGGTCATCCTGCCGCGAGTGGTACTTGCTGCCCTTGGCGCGCCCCGCGTCGATTTCGCGCCACGACTTGTTGCGCTTCCCGGAGAAGCCGCCGCCGTTGTCGTCCTTGTCCTTCGCCATCCTTCATCTCCCCTTGCGTGCGCTCCAGAGCGCAGCGAGTCCGCGTTGGACGAGGGCGCGCACCGCCTCCAGCTCCTGTCCTTCCAGGGGCTGCTCCTCGTCCTGCTCCGCCTCGAAGAGCACCTCGTCCACGTACGTTCGCAGGGACTCGGGCATGGGTGGAGCCGTCGTGTCCGCCACCAGCGCCGCCGAGCGCACCGAAGCGACTCCCGGCGGCCAACCCAGCTCCAGCATGGCGTACAGCTCGAAGAGCAGGTGGCGGGCGACTCCATATCCTTCGTCCGTGAGCCCCGCGCCGTCAAGCTCGCCCAGCAAGGTGTCCTGCCGGTTCTCGAAGGAGTGTGACAGCCGCGTGCGCGCCTTCTCGTCGTCCTCCAGGTAACGCCAGGCGGCCTCGACGAATTCGCGGGTGGGCTCGCCCGGGTGGAAGGCCTGGGGCGGCACGGGCTTCACCTTCTTGGGCCGGGGCGGCCGGGGCCCGTCGTCCAGGCGCACCGTCTGCCCCGCCTCCACGCAATCCCAGAGGCCGAGCAGGTTCTGGTACAGCCGCCGGGCGATGTCCGGCGAGGGAAAGCGCGGCTCGCCCTCGAACAGCGAGGGGATGACGTCGGTGTGCGGGCGGCCCTGGGCATGGGCCTCCTGCATGCGGGCGAGCACCTGGGCGCTGTCCAGCGTGCTGCCGGACAGCTCCAGCAATCCATCGAGTGTCGGCGCGCCCTCGAACTGGCGCTGGAAGTCGTCGCGGTCTCGGTTCTTGGAGCGGCTCATGGCGGCGGGACGCTTACCCCGGCGGGCAGCCGAGCGCACGCGGCATCAGTGCTCCCGGGGCCACTCGCCCATGAGCGCGTCCTGTTCCTCCTTGGGGTTGGACGTCCATTCGAAGTCCTCGGGGACATGGCCGCCGCCGTGCTGGCGCTCACCGTCCCAGCTCACCTGTCCCAGGAGAAAGCGCTCATCGGGCTCTTCCGTCACTTCGCCGCGGTTGGCGGGGACGGTGAAGGGGGTGTCCAGGGGTTCGTCGGGGATGATGATGGCCATGGCTCCACCTCCGCGAGAGGCGCGTCCCAATGCACGGCACCGGATGTCCGTTGGCGCACGGGCCCGCGAGGGCCTCTCGTTCAACGTGAAACCTGGGCAGGCGACATCCGACGCGGGAGCGGTGGGAAGCGGGCGGACGGGGGCACGGCCGTCTTCCGTTTCCCCGTCTTCGCACCTAGTCTCGGACGCCTGATGTCTGAGTCCTCGCCAGAGACGTTGAAGACCGCGGTGCAGGCACTCTCCCGAGTGCATGCGGTGGAGGGCCCACCGGGTGAGAACGGACTGCGCACCGTCTGGCACATGGGGACGGACGGCGCGGAGCTGATGTCCCAGGTGGACGCCGAAGGCCGGGTGCGGCGGCAGGAGCTGACGCTGCTGGAGGACCACTACATGTGGGCCAGCGGCGAGGGCGTGCGCACCGGCCGCGTGGAGTCCGACGGCGAGCGCGCCCGTCCCGCGGCCTCCGTGGTGAAGGAGGACCCGCAGCTGGTCCCGCACCGGCTGGTGCGGGCGGCGCAGGCCCTGGGCACGTACACCGGACAGGACCGCTACATCCTCCACATGCAGCGCGTGCTGGCGCTGGCCCGCGAGGGCCTGGAGATGGCGGGCGCGGGAGTCATCGCGCGCGACACGCACCGTCCCCCGTCCGAGCCCACGCTGCCCTCGCTCGAGACGACGGCGCCCACGACGCCTTCGGTGGCGACCGTCGAGGCGCCCCCGCCGCGGTACCAGTACGGCAAGCCTCACCCGGAAGAGGTGGCGCCTCCGGTGTCGCGCGGCTCCGAGGGACTGGTGATGCTCGCCGTGTTCGGCGTGGGCGTGGTGGTGGGCCTCCTCCTGCTCATCTGGCTGCTCTGAGCGGGAGCGACGTCCAGGCCCAGCAGCCGCAGCATGTCCAGGGTGGTGGGCACCGCCTCCTGGTCTCTGGGCAGGGCCAGGTTCGTGTTGCCGGCGATGGACTGCACGGGGTGCAGGTCCATGATGAGCAGCGCCACCACGGCGGCCGCGGGCACCAGCTTGGGCATCCAGCGCGGCGCGGGGCGTGACACGTCCCAGCGCAGGCCCCGGACCAGCAGCATGAGGCCCAGCACCACCAGCACGGAGGTGCACAGCCAGCGCACGTCACGCAGCGACGCCGCCGCCTCCATGCCGGAGACGACCCACTCCTGACGCTTCGCCACGGGCACCTGGCCCAGGCGGGTGAGCATCAGCAGGAAGTGCCGAGCCTCCAGTGCACCCACGGCCGCCACGGAGGCCAGTGCCGCCGTCACTCCGCTGGCCAGCAACAACCCCTGCGCCCGCCGAGGCCCGAAGATGGCGTCCTCACACGAGCGCCCGAAGCGCGCCAGGAGCAATCCCAAGGACAGCCCCAACAGCAGCGCCGCGCTCGTCCACGCGCCCAGGAGCCGCGGCGCCATGGCCTCGCCCGTGCGCGCGGCGACATCCAACGCCGTGTCCTGCGTGGACAGCCGCGTGAGCCCCGCCATCGCACGGTCCACCAGCACCTCCGTGCCCAAAAGCCCCACCATCCACGGCAGCGTGGCCATGCCCAGCATCACCGCCAGCGGTACGCGACGGCCCATGCCCGTGCCCGCGAGCGCCAATGCCAGGAGCGGCAGCTCCACCAGCAACGCAATCGCCACCACCGCGGCGAACGGACCCGCCGCGTCCACCGTTCCCGCAAGCGCCTCCGGACCGTGCATCAGGGGTGCGAGTGTGAAGCACCACAAGAACACGGTGATGGGCACGGTGGAGGCCACCGACAGCCCTGGAGCGAAACGGAGTCGCAGAGGAACAAGCATTCCACGACAGGCTAGTCTCTCCGGGTAATTCTTGGAATTCAGACTGGGGGACGACCGACCAGCCAGTACACGACGCTGGAGAGCGTGCCAACGATGGGCGAGACGAGCACACCCAGGAGGTAGAGCTTGGGACACCCTCCCTCCTCACAGCCGATGCGGCTGTAGGCGAGTGCTCCACCCAACAGCAGCGGGACGTGCATTCCCACGAGGAACACGCCCACGCCGCGCAGGACGAGCCCTCGGTACCAGGTGCGTGTCCACAACCGGAAGACGACCGGGAGCAGGAGGAGCGTTCCGGTGGCCGCCGCGGCGAGCGCCAGTTGCCGGGCGGACACGGCGACGCACGCGAGGCCCGCGAGCGCGAGCGCGGGCACCAGCAACAACGCGGTGGAGGACAGGGGCTCCCGAAGACGCATGATGCGGGAAGGGACGCTCGCAGAGCCGCCCCGTCGAGGCAAGCGCGGGCCCGGACGGGGTTGTTCTGGAGACGTTTCGCGCGACTACGCCGCGACCGAACCTTCTCCCAGCAGACGTGTGTAGCGTCCGCGCAACGCGAGCAGCTCCGCGTGCGTGCCCGCCTCCACCACGCGGCCTTCCTCCACCACGGCAATCACGTCCGCGTCGCGCACGGTGGACAGCCGGTGGGCAATCACCAGCACCGTGCGGCCGCGCATGAGGCTCTCCAGCCCCGCGCCCACCGCCGCCTCGCTGGCCGCGTCCAGCGCGCTGGTGGGCTCATCCAGGAGCAGCACGGACGGCTTGCACAGGAACGCCCGCGCCAGCGCCAGCCGCTGACGCTGCCCACCCGACAGCCGGCTGCCGCGCTCGCCCACGGACTCGTCCAGCCCCTGGGGCAGCGAGCGCACGAAGTCCTCCGCGTGCGCCAGCGAGAGCGCCTCCCACAGCTCCGCGTCCGTGGCCTCCGGACGGCCCAGCCGCAGGTTGTGGCGCACCGTCCCGGAGAACAGCACGGGCTCTTGCGGCACCCACGCCACCTGGGCGCGCACGCTCGACGGCTTGAGCGACGACAGCGGCTCGCCGTCCCACAGCACGCGTCCACCCGACGCCGGCAGGAAGCCCAGCAGCACGGAGAACAGCGTCGTCTTTCCCGCACCCGAAGGCCCCACCACCGCCACGCGCTTGCCCGCGGGAACGACCAGGTCCACGCCGCGCAGCGCCTCGCGCCCGTCCTGATACGTGGCCTTGAGGCCCTCCAGCACCAGCGCTTGCGACAGCGGCCGCGCCGCGTCTCCGGTGTCGGGAGGAGCGGGCTCGTCCGCGATGGCGAACAACCGCTCCGCCGCCGCGAGCCCCGTGAGCACCTGCGACAGCGTGCCGCTCAGCGACTTCACCGGCTGGTAGAGCAGCATCGCCGCGGCCAGGAAGGACAACAGGCGCCCGGCGAGCTCGGGGTCCGCGGACACCGCCCGCGCGCCCCAGGCCACCGCCATCGCCACGCCCGCGATGCCCAGCAGCTCCACCGTGGGGCTCACCGCGCCGCGCAGGAACAGCGAGCGGCGCATCTCGCCCAGGTACTTGTCCGCCTCCGCGTCGAAGCTCTCGAGCGCCCGGGGCTGTCCGCCAAAGGCCTGCACCACGGGCAGGTTCTGCAGCTGCTCGGCCGTCAGCGACGTCAGCGCGCCCAGGCTCTGCAGCGAGCGCGCGGCCACCTTCTTCAGTGAGCGGGCGAAGCGGTTGATGGGCAGGACGGTGACGGGCACCACGATGAACGTGAAGAGGAAAAGCTTCGCGTCGATGAGGAAGCACGTCGTCAGCAGGGCCAGCGCCTGCAGCCCGTCCTTCACGTACGAGGACAGCGCCTGCGTGATGGAGAACTCCACCAGCGGCACGTCCGACGTGAAGCGCGCGAGCAGCTCTCCGGAGTGACGCTTCTCGAAGAACGCGGGCGGCTGGCCCAGCAGCCGTCCGTACAGGAAGCCGCGCAGGTCCGCCATGACGCGCTGGCCCAGCCGCTGCATGAGTCCGCCCTGGAGGAACTGGGCCAGGGCCTTCGTCAGCGCGAGCGCGACGACCACCAGCGGCAGCTTGCGCAGCAGCTCGTCGCCCGGCAGCGACACGCCCGCCACGGTGACGGGCTGGTTCGTGAGCACCGCGCGCAGGAGCGGGCCGACCACCCAGGCATACGCGGAGGTGGCCGCCGCGGCGACCAGTGACGCGCCGACTCCCGCCGCCATCAACGGGCGGTAGGGGCGCAGGTAGCCGAGGAGCCGGCGATAGACGTGTGCGGAGGGACGAGGACGAGGAGCCACTGTGTGGCGGCGGACTCTGTCACCGAGTCGCCGGCACGTCCAAGTCCAGAGGTACGGGACCCGCCGAGCCTTGCCGCCTGCCCTGCCACCGGCCGTGCGCGGCAAGCAGGCCCGTTCCGTTGCCCCCCTCCGTCGCTGCGGACAGGTTCAGGGGAGCCATGGACACCAATAACGAAAAAGAGGTCCTTTTCAATCCGGGCTGTGAGCCGGTCGTTGAAGACGAGGAGCGCCGTCGGCTCCTGTGGCTCATGGCCGAGTACTTCCGCACCATCGGGTACACGGACATCAAGGCGCGACTGCCGGGCTTCATGCCGCCCCCCATCCTGTCGGGCACCATCGAGGACCATCGGCCCGACTTCACCTGCCGCCAGTCGGACTCGGCGCGCACGCCCATCATCCTCGAGATTGTCACCCCAGGCATGGTGGAGGAGCCCACCGCGGAGAACCGCTGGAGCCTGCTGGCCAGCGCCGCCAAGCTCTACAACGCGGAGCTTCACTTCGTGGTGCCCAAGTGGGCCACCAATGGTCCGGTGGACCCCTCGCTCAAACGCCGGTTGGCCCGCATGGAGCTGACCGCCAACCGCGTGTGGACTGTCTAGGCCCCAGGGCCTTCCTCACGCTCGCTTCATCAAGCCCTCGCGCCGCCCGGTGGCCTCCCAGGTCCCCGGGCGGCCTTCGTTCTTCCCCCGCGGATTGCTGGCGCGTTCCGCTGCGTTATAGTGACTCAGAGTTTTTGTCTGCGTCAAAAAGTCCAGCAATTTCCAGGGGTTGAAGCGAATGCCAGCGGCGGCGGGTCAGAAGCGCGACTACTACGAGATTTTGGGGGTCACCAAGACCGTCTCCGCGCAGGAGCTCAAGAGCGCGTTTCGCAAGGTGGCGCTGCAGTACCACCCGGACCGGAACCCGGGGAACAACGAGGCCGAGGAGAAGTTCAAGGAAGCCTCGGAAGCCTACGAAGTGTTGAGCGACCCTGACCGGCGGGCGAAGTACGACCGCTTCGGGCACGCGGGCAATCCGTTCGATGGGTTTGGCGGCGCCGGGGGCGGGTTCCAGGGCGTCAACATCAACGACATCTTCGGCGAGATTTTCGGCGACATCTTCGGCGGTGGCCGGGGTGGGCGCCGCACCAGCTCGCGCGGCGCGGACCTGCGCTACAACCTGGAGATCACCTTCGAGGAAGCCGCCTTCGGCAGCCGTCCCAAGGTGACGATTCCCCGCCCCAAGAAGTGCGAGACGTGCAGCGGCTCCGGCAGCAAGAGCGGCGCGGGCCCTCGGGCGTGTGGCACGTGCGGCGGCAGCGGTGAGCTGCGCTACACGCAGGGCTTCTTCGCGGTGTCCCGGCCCTGTGGCGATTGCAGTGGCTCGGGCTCGGTGGTGCCGGACCCGTGCACCCGCTGCAAGGGCTCTGGCAAGACGCCGTCGGAGGAGGTCATCGAGGTGGCCATCCCCGGAGGCGTGGACAACGGCACGCGCGTGCGGCTGTCCGGCATGGGCGAGCCCGGAGACCGGGGCGGTCCTCCCGGAGACCTGTACGTCACCGTCATCGTCAAGGAGCACCCGCTCTTCCAGCGCGAGGAGTACGAGGTCTTCTGCGAGGTGCCCATCTCCTTCACGCACGCGGCGCTGGGCGCGAAGATCGACGTCCCCACGCTCGACGGGAAGGTGAAGATGACCATCCCCGCGGGCACGCAGTCCGGCAAGGTGTTCCGGCTGAAGGGCAAGGGCATCCCCCACCTGCACAGCCAGCAGCGCGGCGACCAGCACGTGCGCGTGGTGGTGGAGACGCCCACGGAGCTGTCCTCCAAGCAGCGCGAGCTCCTGGAGAAGCTCGCGGAGCTGTCCGGCGAGGAGTCCCACCCTCAGTCGAAGAGCTTCTTCGCGAAGGTGAAGGAACTGTTCGGCTGAAGCTGGACTGGATTCTGGCCGCCCGCCTGCTCCCTCGCGGGGAGCGGGCACGGGGTGGCGAGGCCGGGGTCGCGGCCTGGAGGCCACACGCGCGTGGTCCGGGCGCCACGGTGACGTGAGGAAGTGGACGTCTCTTCCGGTGGTGAGGGGGCGGGCACGCGAGGTGCACCAGGGGTGGGGTTCCTCTCGGAATCTTCCCCTGCTCCGTTGTCGACGGAGGCGCGTCGCCGCTGCTATGCACCCCACTGCCATGGAAGTCCTGCCCACCTTGCGCCGCTCGCTCCTCGTCGCGCTGGCCCTGCTGCTGACCGCCTGTCCCCGTCCCTCGCGCATCCCCGCTGGAGGGACGACGGGGGAGGACGTCCCCACGGGTGACCCCTTCCCCAAGCGGCCCGCCGTGGAGGCCAGGAAGGACGCCTCCGCGGACGCGGCGCTCGCCGAGGCCCGGCGCACAGCCCAGTCCTCGCCCGACAAGAAGAAGGCCGCGGAGGCCTACCTGTCGGTGCGCAAGGCGTACCCCGCCACGACGGCGGGCCAGGACGCGCTGTACCAGGCCGGCGTCCTCTTCTTCGAGTCGAGGGACTACGCCAACGCGCGCAAGTCCTTCAACGAGCTGCTCTTCGAGAACCCCCTGTACGGCAAGGCCGACGACGCCAAGCGCAAGCTGGCGCTGTCCGCCATGGAAGTGGGGGCGTACCGCGACGCGTACCAGACGCTGTCCAGCCTGGCCGAGCACGCCGAGGGCGCGGAGCGCGAGCAGCTGCTGCGCGACGCCGCGCGGGCCGCCGAGGGCGCGGGCCTGTATGGCCAGTCGCTGACGATGGCGGTGGAGGAGGCGGGCAAGGCGCGGACGGAGGCGGAGCGCGAGGCGGCGGTGGCTCGGGTGGAGGCGCTGGTGGAGGGCCGCGCGGACTTCGTGGACATCGCCCGCGTGGCGGAGGGGCTGCCCTCGTCCAATCCCGCGTGGCCGGTGCTCCACTTCAAGCTGGCGCGCATCTACTACCACCTGCGGGAGTGGACGCGGCTGGAGGAGACGCTGAACCGCTTCCTCGCGGAGGCGCCCCAGAGTCCCTTCGCGCCCCAGGCGCGGGAGCTGCTGGCGCGGGCGACGCGGCGCGTGGAGGCGAAGCCCAGGACGGTGGGCGTGCTGCTGCCCATGACGGGCCGCTTCCAGCCTGTGGGCGAGGCGGTGCTGCGCGGCATCCAGCTGGGGCTGGAGGGCAGCGACATCGAGCTGGTGGTGAAGGACACGCAGGGCGACGTCAACAAGACGGGCCAGGCGATGGAGCAGCTCGCGTTCGACGATGGCGCCATCGCGGTGCTGGGGCCCCTGCTGGGGGATGACTCCAAGCGCGCGGCGCTGGTGGCCGAGGAGCTCCAGGTGCCGCTGCTCACCATGACGCGCCAGGATGGCGTCACGGAGCTGGGCTCGTACGTCTTCCGCAACATGCTGACCAGCACGGCGCAGGCGGACGCCATCGCGGACTACGCCATCAACGTGCGGGGCTACAAGCGCTTCGCCCTGCTGTACCCGAACATCCCCTACGGCGTGGAGCTGGCGGATGCGTTCTGGGACCAGGTCGTGGAGCGCGGCGGCGTGGTGCGCGGCGCGGAGCGCTACTCGCATGACCAGACGACCTTCACCACCGAGGCCAAGAAGCTGGTGGGTCGCTACTACCTGGAGGACCGCGGCGACTACGTCGAGGGCGTGCGCGACCTGCAGGGGGAGAACCTGGATGCGTTCCGCCGCCGCAAGGCGCTGGAGAAGGTGAAGAGCAACGTCGAGCCCATCGTCGACTTCGACGCCATCTTCATGCCGGATGACTGGCGGCGGGTGAGCCTGGTGGCCCCGGCGCTGGCGGTGGAGGACATCGTCACCAACGCGTGCGACGCGAGGGATTTGGAGCGCATCCGCAAGACGACGGGCAAGAAGGAGCTGAAGACGGTGACGCTCTTCGGCACCAACCAGTGGAGCAGCCTGAAGGGGCGCTCGGGGTTGCCGGAGCTGATTGAGCGCGGCGGCAAGTTCGTCACCTGCTCGGTGTACGTGGACGGCTTCTTCGTGGACTCGCAGCGGCCGGCCACGCGCACCTTCGTGCGCAAGTACCGCGAGACGTACAAGCAGGAGACGGGCAAGGACCCGGGCCTGCTGGAGGCCATCGGCTACGACTCCGGGCGCATGCTGCGCCAGCTCGTGGAGAAGAAGGAGGGGGCGCCTCGCACGCGCGCGCAGATGCGTGAGTCGCTGGCCAACCTGAAGGACTTCGACGGCGCCACGGGCCGCACCTCGTTCAACGAGAAGCGCGAGGCCGTGAAGCAGCTGTTCCTGCTCTCCATCGACAACAAGGGCGTCACCGAAATCAACGTGGACCAGGAGCGCGAGAAGGCCGCCACGGGAGGCTCCGGTTCATGAAGTGGGGGACGGGAGTGCTGGCGGCGGGGCTGCTGGCGATGGCGGGCGGGTGCGCGCATCAGTCCGCGGGGCTGTCGGCGGAGACGCAGACGCGGCTCGCCCAGACGCAGGGCGGCTATCTCGCCGGCGCGACGGCGGGCCTGGGCCGGGCGTCGGTGCTCAACAAGACGGACTTCATCTGGGGCCTGGACTTCTCGCCCCGACAGCGGCGCGTGGCGTACACGCGGCTGGGCTCGCGCTCGTACTTCCTCTCCATCTGGTCGCTGGAGTCACCGCCGCGCCTGCTCGCGGACCCGACCGTCAACCCGTATGAGTTCGACGTGGAGGGCGTGGCCTTCTCTCCGGACGGTGGGCGGGTCGCCACCGCGAGCCGCGATGGCGCGGTGCGCGTGTTCGACGCGGCCACGGGTGAGTCGCGAGGCGTGCGCATCACCGAGGAGCCGCTCTCCGTGGTGGCCTTCCACCCCGATGGCCGGTGGCTGGTGGTGGGCAGCGTGAAGGGGCTCATCACCGTGCTGGCGGTGGACGGGCTCGTCCATGCGTCCGAGGAGCGCGGGCATGAGGGGCCGGTGAGCGCGCTGGCCTTCGCGCCGGACGGCACGCTGTACTCGGGCGGCTGGGACAAGCACGTGCGCGCGTGGGATGCGCGGATGGAGGCGGTATCCTCGCATGAGGCGCGCACGCGCTTCGAGCGCACGAGCGGCTCCGCGGTGGTGTCGGGCTCGGTGAACGGCAAGGCCATGGGCAGCTTCGCGCTGGATGCGCGTGTGCCCGCCATCGTCGTCACCAGCGAGGTGGCCTCGGCCGCGGGCATCGACGTGGCGTCGCTGAAGGAGACGGTGGATGTGCCCGGCGCGCTGGGGACCACCCAGGCCCGGCTCGCGCGAGGCCAGTTCCTGCGCTTCAAGTCGCTGGTGGTGCGCGACGTGGACGTGGCGGTGTGCGACGCGTGTGTGCCGCAGGGGCTGCGCGGGGTGCTGGGCGCGCCGTTCTCGCAGCGGGTGGGCGTGGCCTTCGATGAGGTGCACAAGGAGGCCCGCCTTACCCTGACGTCGGGCGCTCCCGAGGGCTCCGCGCCGGTGGAGACGCTGGTGCTGTCGGCGCGCTCGGACTTCACGTTCCCCGCGTACGTCAGCGACGTCACCGTGGACGCGCGCGGGCAGCGGCTGGGCGTGGGGCTCTCCGAGCAGAAGCCGGAGCGGGACCGCGCCGTGTACGAGCGCGAGCGTCAGGGCTTCGAGGAGCCCCAAGGCCCCTTCAACGCGGGCGCGGTGGTGGACGCGGCAACAGGGAAGGTGCTGCACAAGTGGCCGGTGCACCGAGGCGTGGTGTCCACCGCGGCCATCTCTCCGGACGGCCGCTCGCTCATCTCCGGGGGCTGGGACAAGAAGGTGCACCTCTTCACGGAGGGCGAGTCGTCCGCGCGAGGCACCCACTCCTTCGACTGGGCCGTGCGCCGCGTGCGCTTCAGCCCGGATGGCCGCTGGGTGGGGGTAGCGGCGTGGACCCCGCAGGTGGCCAGCAGCTCCGGGGAGAGCGACCCGTCGGCGGTGCTGCTCGACGTGCGCTACGCGGAGGGCGCCACCGTGGTGGCGCCTGGTGCCGCGGCCGCTCAGTAGTTGAAGAAGATGTGCTCGCGGGGGACTCCGCGCTCCTTCAGGGCGTCCAGGACTCCCCGCACCATGTCCGGTTGCCCGCAGACGAAGGCGCGGGCGTTCTGCACGGACTCCTCGCCCAGGTGGGCCTGCACGTAGCCGGTGAGGCCCTGCCAGCCGCTCGCGCCGGGCTGACTGACGGTGCGCACCACCTGGATGTCGCCGCCCTCCCACGCGTGCAGCTCCCCCTGGTACGCGAAGGCGGTGGGGGTGCGCGCGCCAAAGTAGAGCTTCACCCGTCCGAAGGTGTCCCGCTCACGGCGCACGCTGGCGATGAGGGGGCGGATGGCGGAGATGCCGGAGCCGGTGGCGAAGAGCAGCACGTCATGGCCTCGCGCGCGCTCGAGCGGGAAGCCCGCCCCCTCCGGGGCGGTGACCTGGACCTTGGCGCCCAGGGGCAGCCGGATGAGGGCATCGGGCAGCGGGCTGCCGTCCTTGAGGAGGAACTCCCACCGGGTGCCGTGAGGCTCGGGCGCGGAGGCGATGGCGAAGAGGCTCGCCTGAAGCCCGGGCAGGCTCAGGCGGACGTACTGGCCAGGGTGCAGATGGGTCCCCTCGAGCGGGGTGCCCTGGATGTCGAGCACGAGGTCGGTGAGCCCGTCGGCTGCGGGAGAGCGAGATGTGACAACGCCGGAATGCCAGTCGGGCATGGTGATGACGGTTTTAACCCGTGTGCCGGGAGCGTGCTGCCCCTGGTAGCCTGTGGGGGTGAAGAGCCTTCTTTGGATAATCCTGTTCGTGCTCGGCCTGGCCGGCGTGCTCATTCCGCTGACGTATCTCTATACGGCGAGCAAGCTTCCCCAGTTGGAGAGTGAGTTCGACGTCGAAAAGCTGCTCAAGCACAGCATCGAAGGGGAGCGGATGAGTCTCCGCGCCGGGCAATCCGAGCGCAACCCCCGCCCCGTCACCTTCAACCGCCCGGACTTCTCGCGGCTCCCGAAGGACCTGGTGGCGCTGTACATCCGGCACATGGACTGCCCGCGCTACTTCCAGACGCCGCGCGAGGACGGGACGGCGTGGGCGTGGCGCCTGTTCGTGGGCGCGACGGTGGGCTCGTCTCCTCCGGGAGAGGGCGCCTGTGAGCGGCTCCTGGCCATGCGCATCGCGGAGGGCCTGGGCATCAAGGGCAACCTCCAGCTCACCGTGGCCGCGCACCGGCTGCACGCCTTCATGCAGAAGGACCAGCTCGTCGCGTACGACATGGCCATCCTCTACTTCGAGCGCGGCGTCGTGGGCGTCGAGGACGCGGCCTTCACGCTCTTCAAGAAGGAGCTCAACGAGCTTCAGCTCCCGGAGCTGGCGGAGCTCCAGCTCGCGCTGCCGCCGTTCTACCGGTACTGGGACATCCGCCAGTGCAAGAACCCCACGGTGCTGCGGCAGGACCGGGACACGCTGCTGGCGGACCTCGCGGGCTGGAAGCTGGTGAGCGAGGACCGGGCTCGCAACGCGACGTCCCAGCGGCTGGGCTGCCTGGAGTAGCGCTCAGCGCTTGAGGAACATCTTCTTCAAGCCGTCGAACTTCCGGCTGAGCTGACGCTGCTCCTCGGTGTCGCTGGAGAGCTCGACCTCGGTCCGGGTCTTCTCCAGCATCTTCAGCATCGTGTCGGGGCTGGTCACCCGGTCCTGCGCGATGAGGTCGGGTGTCGCTTCAATCAGCGCGTCGATGCGCTTGAGGAGCTGCCGCTTCTCCGAGGAGTCCCGGCCCTCCGCGCGCTTGGCGGCGGAGACAGTCCGAGCCTGGGACCCGGTCTCCTTCGTGTCCGCGTTGGCCAGGGCGCCGCCCCCCAGCTTCTCGGGGAGGGACGGGCGCTCCTTCGGCGCCGGGGCCGTCTCTGTCGGCTCGTCCGGGGAGGCCTGCTCCGTGGAGGGCGGCTCCTTCGTGTCCACCACGGCCGTGATGGCCTCACCCTTGTCGACAGGCGCGGGAGGCGGAGCGGGGCGCGGGGCGGGAGGTTCGGCCTGGGGCTCGGAGATGGGCGGTGACTCGCGGGTCGCGGTGAGCGGCACGGCGCGCGCGGGCTCTCGGAAGACCAGGGCCACGGCTCCCGCGAGCATCAGGGCGCCGGCGCCCATGGCGATGGCGATGGGCAGGTGCCTGCGCGGAGGCGGAGGGGTGGGCGCGGAGGTCTGCTCGGGCGCCTTCGCGCTCAGCTCGGGAGGCACCGCCACGGGAGTGGTGGGGCGGCGCGAGGACGCGTCGTCCGACACCCGTGGCTTCTCGTGCATCGGCGAGAGTGCGCTGGGGTTGGAGCGCGTGGCGCGCAGGGAGCGGCGCAGCTTGTTGAGCTGCTGGCGCAAGGGGTCCGCGGAGTTGGGGCGCGCCTCCGGGTCCTTGGTGAGCATCTGGAGGATGAAGGCGTCCAGCGCGGGCGGCAGGTCGGGCACGAACTCCGACGGCCTGGGAGGCCGCGCCTCCACGTGCTTCATCAGCAGGTCCACCGGCGAGGTCCCGGTGAAGGGCAGCCGGCCCGTCACCATCTCGAAGGTGACGACGCCCAGCGCGTAGAGGTCCGTCATGGGACCGACTTCCTGGCCACGCGCCTGCTCCGGAGCCATGTACTCCGGCGTGCCCACGACCATGTCCGTGCGCGTCTGCGCGGTGCGGCCGGTGGGGCCCTGGCCTCGCTTGGCCAGACCGAAGTCGAGCACCTTCACGTAGCGCGAGCCGTCCGGCTGTCGCACGAGGAAGATGTTGCTGGGCTTGAGGTCCCGGTGCACGACGCCGGCGCCGTGGGCGGCGGCCAGCGCGGCGAGCACCTCGTCGAGGATGGGAAGGGCTTCGTCCAGGGGGAGCCGGTTCTTCTCCACGAGCACGGCGTCGAGCGGCTGGCCCTCCAGGTACTCCATGACGATGTACTGCCGGCCGTCGGGCACTTGGCCGAAGCCGAAGATGTCGATGATGCCGCGGTGGCGGATGGCGTTCACCGCGCGGGCCTCGGCGAGGAGGCGCTCCACCTGCTCGGTGGAGTGGGCGAGCTCCGGACGGAGCACCTTCACCGCCACGCGCTTGCCGATGAGGGGTTGGATGCCCTCGTACACCAGCCCCATTCCACCCACGCCGATGCGGGCGCGCAGCTCGTACTCACCGAGCTTCAGGCCGATGAGCGGATCCTTCAGGACCTCTGCTTGGGCCTCCAGGGTGCTCTGCACGATGACCTTCGGCTCGTCGGCCACCGGCGATGCCGGAACCGGCGGTGGGACATGGAACGCTGCGAGTGCCACGGTGCCGTCCCTCGGGCACACACCAGTGCTTGCGGGGACGGGAAGACCACAGGTTTCACAGTTCAACTCGGAAGCCATCTCGCGCCAGGAGGAAGGGTCAGCGTAACAAGACGAGGTGATTGACGCGATGTGGTTGGGACCCGAGTGCAGGGTGAGCGTTCAGGCGTTGCTCACCCCACGTGGACTGCTTGTCTCCCAGCGTCGGACAGCCGACGGATGAGTCTACCTAGGGGATGGGGGTGCAGGAAAAACTGCGCTCGGAAATGCCGCTGGAGCCGCGCTGCGAGGTGCTCTCGCCGCCCAGACCCCCCGGGCCCGCGTCGATGATGACGCCGCCGTCCAGGGTCACCTGTGAGTCTGGCGCGCACCAGATGCCCACGGAGGGGCCACCCGCACCACCGCCGCCACGACCCCCTTGGCCACCGGGGCCGCCTGGGCCGCCAGGGCCTCCAGATCCACCATGGGTCCCAAGGTCAGCCCCCCCATCCACAAGCTTGGAGGCGAAAACGGAGCCCGTGACGCCAGGGCCACCCACTCCTCCGTCACCTCCTGCTCCTCCCCGCCCTCCCGCTCCTCCGATGCCTCCCCCATGTGTGGCAATGCGAGAGCCCGTCTCCACGGTCACGTGGGATTGGAACAACAGCAATCCAATGGATGCTCCTCCTCCATGCCCTCCCGTTCCTCCTTCTCCTCCGCAGCCTCCCGCACCGCCGCCGCCGCCAGCCCCGCCGGCAGAGACATTGACGGCCTCGGAGGGCGCCACGAGGCAAGAGCCCCCACTTCCACCTCCACCCCCGCCCCCACCCGCTGAGCCCAGCAGGCCGACCTGTCCTTGCATGTCAGGGGTGACCACCCAGGTTGATGAGTCCAGCGCGCCGGTTCCCGCTCCCCCCGCGCCTGACTGGCCTGTGGCGCCTGTGGTGCCTGTGCCTCCCTCGGCGCCAGCTTGCGATCCGAGTGTGGCAACGCAACTACATGAGCCACTCGAGCAATCAACGATGATTGCATCTCCACCTCGCCCGCCGTTTCCTCCCGAAACGCTACCCAAAGGA
Organism: Myxococcus stipitatus; assembly: GCF_038561935.1. Next base: position 933,046 of record NZ_CP102770.1, read on the forward strand.
GGGGTGGGCTGGCCCACGCCGCCATCATTCCCTCCGCGATGGGTCACCCCAGAAGCCCCTGTGCCTCCGGCGTTGCCGTCACCCAGTGGGCAGATGCGAGTGCCGCCGACTCCTCCGGCGACTGGAATCTCTGGCTGAACGAACGGAGTCGTTTGGCCTGCTCCGCCTGGAATGCCAGGACTGCCTGTCGAGCCTTCCTTGCCCGGCCCACCGCGCCCCGCCTCGAGGATGGTGTGCCGCAAGCGCACGTTCGACGAATCGATGACCCGCATCGCGATGGACGGTTGCCCGTTCTCCACCGCATCCGCCGACCGGACATGCAGGTACTCCAACACCACGCCTGAATCCGTCGGAACGCGAACCGTGAACGCGGTGGGGCCACTGCTGTCCACGAGAGCAAGCTGTGTTCCCGCGCGCCTCCATCCCGCATCCGCACCGGCGTAACCACCATGCAGGGACACGGGCACATCCAGCTCCACGTGCCCCTCGGCATACGTGCCACCGGCGAGGAAGATGCGCGTGGGCGCGCTGCCCCCATCCCACTGCCGCAGCCGTGTCAGCGCCGCGCTCAACGAGCGCAGCGGCGCCTCCCGCGTCCCCGTGCCGGAGCTGTCATCACCATTCACCGGGTCGACGAAGAACCCCGCGCTGGCCCGGCCATCGATGCCGTCGCAGTCCGTGTCCTTGAACTCATCATCCGGAAAATCCTCGCCCGAGGACGACGGGACACAGCCCGCGTCCTCCGGCACGGCCAGCTCACATCGTCCCTGCTCGCGGCAGCGCTTCTGTGCCGCATCGAAGTCGTAGCAACCACCCCCGGCGAGCACCGCTGAGATCGCCACACCGGCCGCGCCGAGCGTCCAAATCTTCCGCATCTGTTCCCTCGAGCTCATGGCCACGTCCCGGACAGGCCCACCAGGGCGCCACCCGAAGTCGCGGCGGCGGTGGGGACAACGTTCGCGGGTGGGTCTTCGGGCCACAGGAACATCACCGCGCCAGCGACAAGACCCGCGGCGCCCAACCCGAACGCCACGCGGCTCACGGTCTGCGCCTGCTTCCCGGAGGACACCAGCGCCTCCGAGTCCTTCACCGGAATATCCGAGCCACCCTTGTCCAGCGTGTCAAAGCGGTCCTTGGCCTTCAGGTAGAAGACAGTCCCCACTCCCGCCAGCGCCACACCTCCCGCTGCGGGCAGCCACGCCCACTTGCGCAGCGACGACGGCGCCGAGGCCACGTTCTCCACGGGGCGCACCGGCACGAGCGGGTCCGGGTCCTGCGTCACGGGCCCCTTCCCGGGAGTCACAGGCTCCTTCGGCCGCGTCACTCGCGTCGGCGGGGGCACATCGTCGATGGGAGGCGGAGGCGGCAGTCCCCGCACCGCGCGCAGCGTTGCGGGCACCACCGTGTCCAACAGCTGCGTCAACGTATCCAGCAGCCGGTCCTCGACCGCGTCCGCCGCGAACTTCTCGGAGACGAGCGAGCCATCCTTCGCCGCGTACGTGCGCACCCCCGCGCGATAACCCGAGGCCGGCTGGCCCAGCTCCACCACCAGGATGACCTCCGCCTTGCTGACCGTCCCCAGCCACTGCAGACACGGCGCCTCCGTGCGCTTGCAGCGCAGCAGCGCGCGGCGACGGGTGGCGGGCAGCTTGCGGACGACGTTCTCGATGCGGATGACGCGCAGCCCGCGGGCCTCCAGCTGGTCCGCCACGTGCTCCTGCGCGAACTCGACGACGTGCGCGGGGACTCCCGTTGCGTCTGGTGGGGCGATCAACACGCTCATCGGCCCCTGCGGCTGGGGAGCAGCGGGCGCCTGGGTGAGCACGGTGAGAACGGCGACAAGGGAGATCAACACGCAAACACTTTCCCCCTGACTAGACCTCCTCGCAAGGCCGGGAATCAGGGGCTTCTCACCTCGGGTCGCGATGCGGTTGCTCCGGGTGCGTGCGGTGGGAGCTGACCCCACTCGTTGGGTAGGCTCACGGTGTCACGCCGGGCGAACATCCGGCCGGCTCAGCGACGAGGGCGCTCCGACGGGGCGGGGCGGATTTGGGTCTTCTCCGGGCTCCCGGTGTCCCCGTCCTCATCCTCGTCGGCGGGAGCGGGCGGCGGCCTCCGGGGCGGAGCAGCAGTGGGACGCGCGACGGCGGGCGCGGGCCGGGCCGGAGGCGGCGCCGGGCGGCGAGGCGGGGGAGGACGACCCGCGTCGGTGAGCAGCTCCTCGTCCACCTCCACCTTGGCCTCGGAGGGCATTCCGTCCGAGCCCCCCGCGAAGGGATTGCGCGTGGGCGGCGGCGTCATGTCGTCATCGCCCGACTCGGGAGGGGGCGGCGGTCGCTGGGTGATGGCGGGCCGCGCCGCGGCATGGCCGGCGGGAGGTGTCGCCGTCGCGGCGGGCCGGGCCGCGGGCGTCGCGGAGGGCTTGGACATGGACGCCGGGAGGCTCGCGGGCACCTGCACCTGGGCGGGAGCCGGAGCGGCCTTGGCCGCCTTGGCGTCGCGGGCGTCCTGCTTCAGCTTCTGCTCGAACTGGGCCCACTCCTGCTTGAAGTGCGCGGGGTCCGGGCGTCCCTCCTCGCGGTGCTTGAGCGAGGGCGCCCAGCGCACGGTGTATGCCTCACCCGCGTGGAAGGTGGGCGGGGGCGGCAGTCCGTAGGTGGCCGGGTCGAAGAACGAGTCGTCCAGGTCGGTGAAGCCATACGCCTTCGCCTTGGAGACGAAGTTGGGGATGATTCCCGTGGGCGCGTGGTAGCCGATGATGTGGTCGTCCTCGTCCTTGGTGACGGGCGTGAAGACGAAGATGTCCTGGGTGCGGTAGTCGCCCTTCTCGTTGAGGGGCAGCACCTCCGAGAGGGCAATCGTCTTGCGGCTGCCGTCGTGGAGGCGCTCGCAGCAGATGATGAAGTTGATGGCGCTGGCCACCTGGGCGCGGATGGCGACCATGGGCAGCTCGACGCCGGACATGAGGCACAGGGACTCGATGCGGCGCAGCGTGTCCGTGGGCGTGTTGGCGTGGGTCGTGGCCAGCGAGCCGCCGTGGCCCGTGTTCATGGCCTGCATGAGGTGGAAGGCCTCGCCGCCGCGCACCTCGCCGACCACGATGCGGTCGGGGCGCAGACGCAGCGCGGAGTGCAGCAGGTCTCCCATGTCCACGCCGCCCTTGCCGAACTTGTCGGGCGGGCGGCTCTCGAAGGCGACGACGTGGGTCTGGTTGAGCTGGAGCTCGGCCGAGTCCTCGATGGTGAGGATGCGCTCCTCGTCGGGGATGAGCGACGAGACGATGTTGAGCAGCGTCGTCTTTCCGGAGCCCGTGCCGCCGGCCACCAGCATGTTGAGCTTGGTGGCGATGCCCGCCTCGATGAGCCGGGCCATCTGCGGCGTCAGCGAGCCGAACTTCAGCAGGGACTGGACGGTCAGCTTCTCCTTGAAGAACTTGCGGATGGAAATGGTGGTGCCGCGCCGGGCGATGGGCGGAATCACCACGTGGATACGACTGCCATCCGGAAGCCGGGCGTCCAGGCGGGGGCGCTCGTCGGTGAGCATGCGGCCGACGAACTGGGCCATGTTGCGCGCGGCGCCGATGAGCCCTTCCTCGGTGAAGGCCGCGTCCGTCTTCGTCAGACGGCCCTTGCGCTCGATCCACACGTCCGTGGGACCGTTGATCATGATCTCCGACACCGACTCGTCGTCCAGATAGGGCAGGACGGGCTTGAGGAAGGCGCGGAGTGACTCGGTGTACATCGTCATGGCGCCGCACAGGCTAGCGCGGCCTGTGCCTTCCCCCCAAGAACCCGTCCCACCTGAGTGCTTCCCGAGGGCCGCTGCCCCCTGGGCAGGCAGGTGAAAGAGGTGGGCCACACGCGCGGGGAGTGTTTCAATGCGCCCGATTCCGGGCCGGGGAGAGACGCCATGTTGCAGGACGGGTTGCCGAAGGATTGGAGGCAGGTGCTGGGCGCCGCGCTGGACTCGCCGTCGTTCCAGGAGCTGGAGCGCTTCGTGGAGGCCGAGCGCAAGTCCGCCACCGTCTTCCCCTCGAAGGAGGACCTGTTCTCCGCCTTCCGGCTGACGCCCTACGCCGACGTGAAGGTGCTGCTCCTGGGGCAGGACCCGTACCACGGGCCGGGACAGGCCCATGGCCTGGCGTTCTCGGTGCAGCCCGGGGTGACGCCGCCGCCCTCGCTGGTGAACATCTTCAAGGAGCTGGAGACGGACGTGAAGGAGCCCCGTCCCAAGACGGGCTCGCTGATTCCGTGGGCGGAGCAGGGCGTGCTGCTGCTCAACGCGGTGCTGACGGTGCGGCAGGCGGAGCCCAACAGCCACGCGGGGCACGGCTGGGAGGACTTCACGGACGCGGTCATCCGCGCGGTGAGCGCCAAGGAGGACCCCGTGGTGTTCCTCCTGTGGGGCAAGTACGCGCAGAAGAAGAAGAAGCTCATCGATGCGAAGCGCCACGTCGTCATCGAGGGCACGCACCCGTCACCGCTGTCGGCCAAGAACGGCTTCTTCGGCAGTCGGCCGTTCAGCACGGTGAACCAGGCCCTGGAGTCGAAGGGCCGCGCGCCCGTGGACTGGCGCCTGTCGCGGTGACACGCGGTCGCCGGGCCGGCCGCTTCGGACCGGCCCCCGCTCACGGGGCGGCTTGATACGGTGCGGCGCGACATGACCGCCGCCTTCCTCGCCGCCACCACGCCCGAACCGCTCGAGCCCCATCGCTACCTCATCCGCTTCACCGCCCCCTGGTACCAGGGGCGCGGGGCCTACGGGGGCGTCGTCGCGGGCACCGCCCTGCGCGCGCTGGAGCACACGCTGGGGGATGCGTCGCGGCCGGTGCGCTCCTTCACGATGCACTTCTGCTCGCCCGCGGTGGAGGGGGACGCGCACGTGGTGACGCGCATCGAGCGGGCGGGGAAGCTCGTGACCCACGCCACGGTGCGCGTGGAGAACGAGTCAGGTGTGGTGGCGCTCGGAAGCGCGACCTTCGGCGCCGCGCGAGGAGGCGCCATCGAGTACCAGGAGATGACGCCTCCGCCCGTGCCGCGTCCGCACGAGGTGCCCATGATTCCGGACGACGTGCCCATGCCGGACTTCTGCCGCTTCTTCGAGTACCGCTACTGCCTGGGCTCGGCGCCGTACTCGGGAGCGGACATCGCGGAGACGGGCGGCTGGCTGCGCCCGCGCGACCCGACGGTGCTGGACGCGCCGCTGTGTGTGGGGATGATGGATGCGTATCCGCCGTCGGTGCTGTCGCGCGTGGAGGGCTTCCGCCCGGCCGCCACCGTGGACTTCACCGTCCACTTCTTCCACGCGTTTCCCCAGCCGGGGCTCGCGCCGGATGCCCAGTTCCTGCGCACGGGCCGCTCGCGTCAGGCGGGGCAGGGGTACGCGGAGGATTCCCAGCAGCTCTGGACGGAGGACGGCGTGCTGCTGGCACAGTGCCGTCAGCTCTTCGCGGTGATGGGCTGAGGTTTCAGGCCGCGGCGGTGGCGAGCTGCTTCACCAGCAAGCGAATCAGCTCCACCGGATGGATGGGCTTGGGCAGGAGCTCCGCGCCGTAGCGGATGGCGACGGAGAGCAGGTCATCGAGCTGCTCATGTCCCGTGAGGAAGATGAAGGGCGCGTGGCACTCCTTCAATTCGCGCATGGCGATGAGCACGTCGGCGCCATTCATCTGCGGCATGTTGTAGTCGCAGAGGATGGCGGAGACCTTCGACAGGTCGAGCTTGAAGGCGTCATCCGGCGACTGCACCTTCACCACCGCGTAGCCCGCGCTGTGCAGGATGTCCGTCACCATCGAGAGCACGAACACGTCGTCGTCAATCACCAGCACCGTCTGCATCGCGAGCGCTCCCGGTTGGCTGGACACATTCTACGAGTCCGGCCCACCGGGAGAGTAGAGCGTGAAACATCTGTCACATCAGCGCGGCGCGGGGGCCACGGGTCTCGTGGGCCCCTGGGTGTCCGGTGACGGAATCAAGACGAGGTCTTCCTGAGGCGGAATCAGGTACTCGGCGCCGGTCTCGGTGACGACGGCCATCTCCTCCACGGAGATGACGCGCAGCGCGTCCGGCCCACCGTCCTTCCACGCGAAGAAGCCATCGAACGCGAACACCTGGCCGGGCCGGACGATGCGGGCGGACTGGCCCTTCGCGGGCTTCTCCTTCATGCCGCCGGAGAGCGCGGGCCCCACGTCGTGGGCCCAGTAGCCCACGGGGTGGCCCGTGCCGAACATGGACATGGGCTCGGAGCCCGCCTCGCGCATCCAGTCGCGCTGGGCCTTGTCCACGTCCCATCCGCTGACGCCGGGCTTGAGGGCGGCCAGCGCGACGCGGTTGCCCTTCTTGCCCTTCTCCCATCGCTCCAGGGCCTCGGGCGGCGGCTGCGTCTGCCCCGGGGCCAGCACGTAGGCGAAGCGCTGGATGTCGGTGACCCACATGCCGCCCACGCGGATGCCGAAGTCCGTCTGGATGAAGTCCCCGGGCTGAATCACGCGCTCGGTGGCGTGCGTGTGTCCTCGCAGCGGGCCGCTGTTGACGGCGGGGTTCTGGTCCGGCGCCCACGCGTCTCCCACGCCCAGCTCCGCCATGCGCTTCCTGAGGAACCGCGCCACGTCCGAGTCCCGCGTCTTGCCCGGCACCACCGTGGCATACGCCTCCACCTCCAGCCGCGCGGTGATGGCGGCGGCCTCGCGGAGGATGTCCACCTCCTCGGGCAGCTTCACGGACAGCCACTCGGAGACGACGTCCTCGGAGGACACCAGCTTCTTGCGCAGCGACGGCGACAGCGCCTTCTCCAGCGCCGTGCGCTGCGAGGAGGACAGCCCGTCCGCCACCGTCACCGCCGCTGACGCGTTGATGGCGATGCGCGCGGGCTTCGCGGCGGCGAGCCTGGACGCCACCTGCGCGTAGAGGTCCTGGCCTCGCTCCAGCGCGACGACTTCATCCAGGGGCGCGACCTCGCGCAGCGCGGTGGCCTCGCTCACCGGAGACAGCGCGAGCGAGCGCATCGTGCCGTCCTTCTGACTCAGGAACAGGAAGGCCGCGGTGCCGCCCGCGTTCTCTCCGCCGACGTGCTGCGCCAGCGGGTCATTGTCGTTCTCCCGGCAGAACACCACCCAGGCCTCCACGTGGGCGCGAGCCATGGCCTGGGGCAGCAGCTTCTGGATGCGCTCCTTGCGGATGCGGGGCCAGGGGTTGCCGGTGACGACGGGGTCCGCGCTCACCAGGGGAGCGGCGAGGAGCAGGGCGGCGAGGAGGGCGGGCCGGGCGCGTCTCATGCGTCGGAGGTCCTTTCGAGGGGGGACTCCATCATCCCCGAGCCCCCGGCCGTCGAGGACCGCCCCCGTGTGAAGTCCTGTCGAGCCCTCGTGAAGAAGCCCCCGCCTGGGCCCGACGGCCGGGTGGACGCAAGCGTCGGCCCCGTGGCTCGTTTAAGGTGATGACCATGGCCAAGAGCACCACCCGGAAGCCCGCCACGAAGGTGAAGGTGAAGAAGACCGCCGCCCGCTCCGCCGCCCCCAGGAAGAGCCAGGCGAAGCCCACCCGCGCCGAGCCGCCGATTCCCGTCCTGGAGGCCGAGCCCGTCTTCGACGACGAGCCCGTGGACACGGCGCCCAAGGCGCTCCCCGCGGGGGAGGAGGGGACGGGCCGGGTGCTTCCGTTCGAAATCGACCCCAAGCGCATGGAGGAAGGACTGCGCAAGCTCCAGGGCGAGGTGGTGCACTGGGCCAACAAGGGCCGCTACACCCGCGTGCGCTTCAAGTTCAGGGGCAAGCAGCTGCTGCCCGACCTTCCGCTCGCGGCGGTGGTGGCGGCGGAGGGCCTCACGTTCTACTGGGGCGGCATCCTGCGCGTGCTCATCGCCAACGTGGTGGGCGGCAGCGTCTTCCAGGTGGAGCTGGTGAACGACGCGGAGAAGCGCGTCCAGGCCGGCAAGGAGGCCCTGCTGTCGGGCGACGTGGACCAGGCCCTGGAGCTGTTCCGCGAGGCCGTCTCCATGGACCGCGACCTGGCCTCCGCGCACCTCAACGTGGGCGTGGCCCTCAAGCTCAAGGGCGACCGCGCGGGCGCGCTCGCTGCCTTCGAGAAGGCTCGGGCCAAGGACGCCAACGGCCCCATCGGCGCCGAGGCCGAGCGCCTGGCCGCCCCCCTGCGACCCACCTGAAACCGCCCCCCGTCCGGGCTCGTCGGACCCCGTTTTTTCGGGCCCGGAAACGGGCTGAAAACAGGGTGTTCGAGCGTTCAGTATGGGGCGCTTCTTCGCGCCCCACCGAATTGTTTTTGAGTCACTTCGACCTTGGGGCCTTTTCCCGGGCGTTTCCCTTGTTGACGTAGGGAAATCCGGGGGTTACGAACGCTCCCTCACTGGATGGCGGTCCTTCACGGGGCTCCTCCACGACACCTTCAGAGCTCATGGCTGACGACACCACCGACAAGCCGGCATCGCCCTCCGCGCCCCCGCCTCCTGACGGCGCTGGAGAGCTCATTCCCGTGAACATCGAAGACGAGATGCGGCGCTCGTATCTCGACTACTCGATGTCCGTCATCATCGGTCGCGCGCTGCCTGATGTCCGCGACGGCCTCAAGCCCGTGCATCGCCGCGTGCTGTTCGCGATGAACGACCTGGCGAACTACCACAACCGCCCCTACAAGAAGAGCGCGCGCGTGGTCGGTGACGTCATCGGTAAGTACCACCCGCACGGTGACTCGTCGGTGTACGACGCCATGGTGCGCCTGGCGCAGCCGTGGAGCCTGCGCTACCTCCTGGTGGACGGCCAGGGCAACTTCGGCTCGGTCGACGGCGATATGCCCGCCGCCATGCGCTACACGGAAGCGCGCATGGACCGGCTGGCGGAGGAGCTCCTGTCGGACATCGACAAGGAGACCGTCGACTTCGGCCCCAACTACGACGACTCCCTCGAGGAGCCGCTCGTGTTGCCGGCGCGCTTCCCCAACCTCCTCGTCAACGGCAGCAGCGGCATCGCGGTGGGCATGACCACCAACATCCCGCCGCACAACATGACGGAGGTCATCAACGGGACGCTGCACCTCATCGACAACCCGACGTGCACCGTCCGGGACCTGATGGAGTTCATCACCGGCCCCGACTTCCCCACCGGCGCGTTCATCACCGGCCGCGAGGGCATCCTCCGCGCGTACGAGACGGGGCGCGGGCAGATCACCGTGCGGGCGCGCTCGGAAATCGAGACGTCGAAGAAGGGGGACCGCGAGTCCATCATCTTCACGGAGATTCCGTACCAGGTGAACAAGGCCCGGCTCATCGAGAAGATCGCCGAGCTGGTTCGCGAGAAGAAGCTGGAGGGCATCAGCGACATCCGTGACGAGAGCGACCGTCAGGGCATGCGCATCGTCATCGAGCTCAAGCGCGACGCGATTTCGCAGGTGGTGCTCAACAACCTGTACCAGTCCACGGCGCTGGAGACGACGTTCGGCGCGGTGATGCTGGCCATCGACGGCGGGCAGCCTCGCACGCTGAACCTGAAGGAGCTGCTGGACCGCTTCGTCGCCCACCGCCGCGACGTGGTGACGCGGCGCAGCCGCTTCGAGCTGCGCAAGGCGCTGGCGCGCATGCACATCGTCGAGGGCCTGCTCGTCGCGCAGGACCTCATCGACCTGGTGGTCAGCCTCATCCGCGCGTCGAAGGACCCGGACGAAGCGCGCTGGGGCCTGATGAACATCCTGTCGCCCACGCTGTACGAGCACGAGCGCTTCGCCAACCTCCAGCGCATCGACTACGCGAAGGCGAAGGCGCAGATGGAGCTGCTCGTCTCGCGCGCGCGCAACGAGGAGCCGGCGTACCAGGGCCTGGCGCACAAGTACGAGGGCTCGGGCTTCAGCCAGGAGCAGGCGCAGAACATCCTCGAGATGCGGCTGCAGCGCCTCACCGGCCTCCAGCGCGAGGAGCTGTTCCGCGAGCTCATCGGCCTGGTGCGCGACGTGATTCGCCTCCAGGACATCCTCGCCAACGAGGGCAGCCTGCTCAACGTCATCAAGACGGAGCTGATGGAGATCCGCACGCGCTACGGCGACGAGCGCCGGACGCAGATCATCGGCGCGGTGGACGACATCACCAGCGAGGACCTCATCGCCGAGGAGACGATGGTGGTCACGCTGTCCCACACCGGCTACGTGAAGCGCTCGCCGCTGTCGGAGTACCGGGCGCAGAAGCGCGGTGGGCGCGGCAAGACGGGCGCGGCGACGAAGGAAGATGACTTCGTCAGCAAGCTCTTCGTGGCCAGCACCCACGCGTACCTGATGCCGATTACGACCAAGGGCAAGCTGTACTCGCTCAAGGTGCATCAGATTCCGCAGGCCAGCCGCACGTCGCGCGGCAAGGCCATGGTGAACCTGGTGCAGTTCGGCGAGGGCGAGCGGCTGGCGCAGATTCTCGTCACGAGGGACTTCCCCGAGAACCGCTACGTCTTCTTCGTGACGAAGAAGGGCGTGGTGAAGCGCACGGACCTGAGCGCGTTCGAGAACGTTCGCTCCAGCGGCATCATCGCGCTGGGCATCGACGAGGGTGACGAGCTGGTGGCGGTGATGATCACCGACGGCACGAAGGACATCCTCCTGTCGACGGCGTCGGGCATGAGCATCCGCTTCCCCGAGTCGGAGGTCCGCTCCATGGGCCGTCAGGCCTTCGGCGTGAAGGGAATCACGCTGGAGGAGGGCGACGAGGTGGTGGGCGCCGACCTGGTGGAGCAGGGCTCCGCCATCCTCACGGTGACGGAGAACGGCTACGGCAAGCGGACGGAGGAGACCGAGTACCGGCAGCAGGGCCGCGGCGGCAAGGGCATCATCGACATCAAGACCACCGAGCGGAACGGCAAGGTGGTGGGCGTGGTGCAGGTGAAGGAGTCGGACGAGGTGATGCTCGTCACCAACGGCGGCATGCTCATCCGCATGAAGGTGAAGGAGATCTCCGTCATCGGCCGCAACACGCAGGGCGTGCGCCTCATCGCGCTGGAGAACGACCAGGAGAAGGTCATGGCGCTCTCCAAGCTGCCCGAGGGCGAGGAGTCCGAGGACGAGCCGACGGAGGCGTCCGCCGCCAACGCCGGTGCCACGGACGTGGCCGCCGCGGAGTCCAGCGAGGCCCCCGCCGACGCGCCCGAGTCCTCCGAGGCTCCGGCCGAGGGCGGTGGCTCCGAGGAGCCGCAGGCCTGACGTCGTCCTGAGTGGCTGAAGTTCCAGCCCCTCTTCCCTGTCTCGGGGAGAGGGGCTTCTTCATGTCCGAGGTGTGTGACTGCTGGCGGCACGCCGCACAACCGGCTTCGCACCTCGAGAGGGATTGTGCAGGACGGTGCACAGACCTGCACACGCTCCCCGTGCTCGCGCGATGCATCCGCTGGAAACTCCGCGCCCCCGGGAGCAGGTCTCGTGCTTGCAGTTCCGCGCGCGCATGAAAGCAATCAGGGCCGGGCTCTCACGGATGTTGCCGTTGGTGTTCTCGCTGTTGTCCTTCACCCCGGGCTTCGCGCTCGCGAACAGCGAGGTCCCTGTTCCCGAGGGGGCACTCCCGGTCGAGCCGCGAAACGCCTCGTCCCAGGCGCCGGAGCCATCATCCAGGTCAGCGGTGCTCTCGGTGCTTCACACGAGCGCGCGCATCCTCGTGGAGCTCGGCGCCATGTCGGCGACCTCCCTCGCCGTGGGGGCCCCTGGGGCCTATATCGGGGGCGTGGCGTGTTCGGACCACTCGGCGTTCATCCCTTGCCTCGATGAGGCGCTGGCGGGCTTCTTCACGGGCGCCACGGTGGGTGCGCCCATCGGCATCATGTGGGGTGCGCGTCTCTTGGGGGGAAAGGGGACGTGGGGTGGAACGCTCCTCGGCTCGGGGATTGGCGCCGGGACTGGAGCGGTGACAGCGCTGCTCCTGGTGAACAAGGGCGATGAGGCCGTCATCCCCATTGCAGCCTTCGCGGGGTCCTTCCTGGGTTCCTTCGTGGGGTACGAGGTGTCTCACTCCATCAACAGCAAGCCGCCAGACCCGGCGGACACCCACGTGCAACCGTTGGTGTCGGTGACCCAAGGCGGAATGATGATGGGGCTCGGAGGCCGCTTCTAGGCTCCGCGCGGACCGGGCGCGACGTCACCGCAGCGAGGCGGGGAGCTTCGACAGGTCGAGCGTCGGCACACCGACCTGTGTCACCGCCTGCGCCCCGAACCAGTTCGCCAGCTCCGCGCAGCGCCCCAGCGGCCATGCGCGCAGCAGGCCCAGCGTGAAGCCCGCGAGGAAGCAGTCTCCCGCGCCCGTGGGGTCCACCTCCTCCACGGGCCACGCGGGCACCTGAAGCGTCTCCCGCGCGGTGAGCACGGAGCAGCCCGAGCGGCCCCGCGTGACGACCAGGCACGTCTTCGCGCGGACGGCGGCCACGTCCAGGGACTCGGCTTCGTCCTCGCTCGCCTTGAGCACGGACAGGTGGCGCAGGAGCGGAGCGAAGGGCGTGTCCTCCAGCGGCCGGTTCCTCACGAGTCCGTGTGCATCCACCGTCCGCAGCAGGCACTGCGCATCCGCGAGCACCTGCCCGGAGTGCTGCGACATCCGGATGAGCGTCTCGGGCAGCACCTCCGCCATCACCCCGCACGCGAGCGCCACGCGGGCATCGAAGATGATGTCCTCGGGTCGGATGGCCGCGGAGCGAGCCCCCACGCGCAGCACGCGCTCCACGGAGGTGAACTCCGCGATGAAGCGCGTGGTGCGGGTCCCCGGGATGATGAGCGGGGGATACCGGACGCGGTCCGCGTAGGCGAAGTCCTCGCCCGCGACGGACACGACGGCGTGGTCCACCCCCGTCGCGTCGAACACGGAGGAGATGTACGCCGCCGAGCCCCCGAGCGTGTGCACCACCCCGCCCGATGCGCGGGACAGCTCGTCATGGCAGTAGTTGCCCACCACCAGCGCATCGCACGAGGACCGGGCCGGCACGACGGACCTACTTCCGGGTGAACGCGGTGGGCACCGGTGCTCCCGCCGCCTTCTCATCCGTCCACGAGATATGCAGCACCCACCAGCGCTGGCCGTCGAATGAGAGCTGGATGTTGTTGACGCCTCGCACGAGCGGGGCGGCCTCGGGCGAGGTGCGAATCTCGTAGGCGCTCAGCACGTTGACCAGGTCGCCGTAACCGGAGACCTGCCGGTGCGTCTCACGCTCGAAGAAGCCGTGCGCCTTGAAGTACTCCTCGCCCCACGTCACGTAGTCCTCTGGCGTGACGGGCGCGACGCCCGGGCGACCATCGGGCCTGGGGCGCTGGACGGAGGCCATCTGCGCGCCGGGATAGAAGAGCGAGCGGAAGCGCTGCCAGTCGCGAGCCTTGCCCGCGGGGCCGCTGATGACGTCGTAGAGCGCGGTCACCACGTCCTCGACGGACGTCACGTCCGTGGGGCGCCCGGGGGGCACCTGCTTGAGCGCGGCCTGGGTCCTCTCGGCCGCGAGCTTCATGGGCGAGGGAGGCGCGGGTGGGGTGGGCGCACTCTTGGCGGTCGGCGCGGGGGGAGCCGCGGTCTGTGCGAACGCGGAGGAGGTGACGAGCAGGGCGGTGACGGGGACGGCGATGAGGAGTCTGGGCATGAGCTGGCCCTCCAGGACGTCGAGGAAGCACCGGGCGGCAGGTTACCCCGGTCGCCTCGGAGCCGCCTGAGGGGGGCCGACGGGCTCACGAGAAATGTCTACGGGTGGAACCCCACGGGCCCGTCCATTAGGGTGCCCGCCATGATTCGCCAACTCCTACTGACCTTGCTGTTGACCCTGTCCACCACGGCGACGGCGGCGGAGACGCTCACCGTCTACTCCGGCCGCAACGAGAAGCTGGTGGGCCCGCTGCTCAAGAAGTTCACCGAGAAGACCGGCATCGAGGTGAAGGTGCGCTACGGCGAGACGCCGCAGCTGGCCGCCACGCTGCTGGAGGAGGGCGACAAGACGCCCGCCGATGTCTTCTTCGCGCAGGACGCGGGAGCGCTGGGCGCCCTGTCGAACGCGGGCCGCCTCCAGGCGCTGCCCAAGGAGACGCTGGACAAGGTGGACGCGCGCTTCCGCTCGCCGACGGGCCTGTGGGTGGGCACCAGCGGCCGGGCGCGCGTGGTGGCGTACAACACGAAGAAGGTGAAGGCCTCCGACCTGCCCAAGAGCATCCTCGAGTTCACCGATGCGAAGTGGAAGGGCCGCCTGGGCTGGGCGCCCACCAACGCGTCGTTCCAGGCGTTCGTCACCGCGCTGCGCCTGCTCAAGGGCGAGGAGGCCGCGTCGAAGTGGCTCAAGGGCATCCAGGCCAACGGCGTGCGCGTCTACAAGAACAACGCGGCCATCATCGAGGCGCTGGGCCGCGGTGAAATCGACGCGGGCTTCGTCAACCACTACTACCTATACGCCGCGAAGAAGAGCAACGCGGCGCTCCCCGTGGACAACTACTTCGTCGCGGCCGGGGACCCGGGCGCGCTGGTGAACGTGGCGGGGGTCGCCATCCTCCAGGGCGCGAAGAAGGCGGACGCGGCGCGCAAGTTCGCCGCGTTCCTGCTGGAGCCGCAGGCGCAGGAGTACTTCTCCCAGGAGACGTACGAGTACCCGCTGGTGGCGGGCGTGAAGACGGCCGCGTCGCTGCCCGCGCTGTCGAAGGTGGGCTCGCCGGACCTGGACCTGTCGAAGCTCGACGACCTGCGCGGCACCGTGAAGCTGCTCCAGGACACGGGCGTCCTCTGAGGTTGAAGTGACGCGACGTCCTCCCGTGGGGTTGTGGGTGTCAGGGTGGGTGGTGGCCGCGCTCGCGGTGCTGCCGGCGGTGTACCTGGTGGTTCGCGCGGCGGAGGCCGACGCGAGCACCTGGGGCCTGCTGCTGCGCGACCGCACGTGGGGACTGTTGTGGCGCACGCTGGGACTCGCGGCGGCGGTGACGGTGCTCGCCGCCGCGGTGTCCCTGCCGTTGGCGTGGCTCACCACGCGCAGCGATTTGCCGGGGCGGCGCGTGTGGACGGTGCTGTTGTGCGTGCCGCTCGCGGTGCCCACCTTCGTCAGCGGCTACGTGCTGCTCGCGGCCTTCGGCACGGGCGGTGTGCTCGAGGAGGCGCTGACGCGCTGGGGGCTGCCGGTGCCGCCGGTGTATGGCTTTCCCGGCGCGCTGCTGGCGCTGACGGTGTCCACGTATCCGTACTTCTTCCTCGCGCTGCGAGCCGGGTTGCTCTCGCAGGACCCCGCGTGGCTGGAGGGGGCGCGCAGCCTGGGCCTGAGTCCCGCGCGCGCCTTCTGGAAGGTGACGGCGCCGCTCCTGCGTCCGGCGTTCGTCTCGGGTGCGCTGCTCGTGGGCTTGTATGTGTTGTCGGACTTCGGCGCGGTGGCGCTGCTCCAGTACGACGCGTTCTCGCGCGCCATCTACGTCCAGTACGAAGGGGCGTATGACCGCGCCTACGCCGCGCTCCTGGGGCTGGCGCTGGTGGCGGTGACGGTGGTGGTGCTGGTGTTCGAGGTGTGGCTGCGTGGACGCGCGGGCTACCACCGCAGCTCCAAGGGCGCGGCGCGCGCGGTCTCGCCCGTGGTGCTGGGCCGCTGGCGCGTGCCGGCGCTCCTGCTCTGTGGCGCGGTGGTGCTGGCGGGCGTGGTGCTCCCGGTGGGCGTGCTCCTCTACTGGGGCGCGCGCGGGTTGGCGGAGGAGGGCGGCTCGCTGCTGGAGCCGGCGCTGGGCTCGGTGCTCGCGTCGGTGTTGGGCGCGGTGACGTCGGTGGTGGGCGCGCTGCCGCTGGCCTTCCTCGCGGTGCGCTACCCGAGCCGCCTCACGCTGGTGATGGAGCGAGCGTCCTACGCGGGCTACGCGCTGCCGCCCATCGTCCTGGCGCTGTCGCTGGTGTTCCTGGGCGTGCAGGTGGTGCCCTTCTTCTACGGCACGCTGGTCATGCTGGTGTTGGCGTACGTGGTGCGCTTCCTGCCGCAGGCGGTGGGGACGGTGCGCGCGTCGCTGCTCCAGCTCAACCCGCACCTGGGCGAGGCCGCAGCGTCCCTGGGGCAGGCCCCTTCCTCGGTGTTCCGCCGGGTGACGCTGCCGCTCCTGCGTCCCGGCCTGCTGGCGGGCGCGGCGCTGGTGTTCCTCACGGCGATGAAGGAATTGCCGGCCACGCTGCTGCTCGCGCCCATCGGCTTCGAGACCCTGGCGACCCGCGTCTGGAGCGCCACCGCCGAGGGCCGCTTCGCCGAGGCCGCGCTGCCCGCGCTCGTGTTGATGGCGGTCTCCACGTTGGGCGTGGGCCTGCTCGTGTCTCAGGAGGAGGACGCGCCTCGGGGGTGATGCGAGGTCCGAAAGCCGCGAGTGTCGAAGCGCCTTCCGCGTGCTCGCGACCCTTCGAGTGGGTTATCACGGAGGGCTTCATGTCCCTCCCCGACTTCGTTCTTCCTCCGCTCGCTCCGGACGCACTCTCCCTCACGGCCCAGGCCCTGGGAGAGCTCCCCGTCGGTCCGTCGTACTCGCCGGCCTGGCTCCAGTCGGTCCTCGACGAGAAGAAGCCCACCACCTTCGATGGCCTGGTGAAGGTGCTCGGCGGCTCGAGCAGCTCCACGCTGGCGCTCGTGGCCTCGCTCTACAAGGATGCGCCGCGCGGGAGCACCACGGTGGAGGGCCCCCTCACCATCACCGAGCCCACGGGGCTCGTGGGGGACCTGCACGTGAAGGGGGACCTGACCCTCCAGGCGTCGCTCGTGGTGGTGGGCAACCTCACGGTGGACGACGTGCTGACGGATGGGGCCGAGACGAAGCTCGTGGTGATGGGCGAGGTGCGCTGCCGCGCGCTGAACACCTCGGGCTGGATGACCCTCGTCGGGGGGCTGGCGGTGGAGCATGCACTCCATGGCCGCTACAACGACGACTCGCTGGAGGTGCTGGGCGCGCTCACCGCGGGCATCATCGTGAGCAACGACCACCTCATCTACGGCAAGCCGAAGACGGCGGCGCACAAGCCCACGGAGAGCGGGCCGTGGGGCCCGGAGGTCTTCGACGCCCGGTGGGCCGCGCACAAGGCGGAGCTGTCGAGGGTCCTCGCGGATGGAATCGTCTCCATCGTCGATGAGGACCCGGTGGTGGACGTCGCGAAGCTGATGGCCGCTCGGCCGCCCTGGAAGTAGCGGCGGAACGCGGTAGGGTGCGTGGCGCTTTCGCCATGCCCCTGCTCTCGCTCGACGCCTTGTCCCTTCGCTATGCCCCCGGTGGCTCCGCCGCCGTGGATGGTCTGTCGTTGTCCGTGGAGCCCGGTGAGGTCGTGGCCCTCCTGGGCCCCTCGGGGTGTGGGAAGACGACGACGCTGCGGCTGGTGGCGGGCTTCGAGCGCCCCGCCGCGGGCACCATCACCCTCGACGGCCGGGTGCTCGTGGGGCCTGGGACCTTCGTCGCCCCGGAGCAGCGCAGCGTGGGCATGGTGTTCCAGGACTACGCCCTCTTCCCGCACCTGTCCGTGCTCGACAACGTGATGTTCGGCCTGTCGAGCCTCTCGCGTCGCGACGCCGAGGAGAAGGCGCGCGCCATGCTGACGCTGTTCGGCCTGGGCGACTTCGCCGCGCGCATGCCGCATGCCCTCTCGGGAGGACAGCAGCAGCGTGTCGCGCTGGCGCGGGCGCTGGCGCCGGGGCCTCGGGTGCTGCTCCTGGACGAGCCCTTCTCCAGCCTCGACAGCGCGCTGCGCGCCTCCACGCGCATCGAGGTGCGGCGGGTGCTCAAGTCGCTCGGCGCCACGGTGTTGCTCGTCACGCATGACCAGGCGGAGGCGATGGCCTTCGCGGACCGCATGGCGGTGATGCGGGCGGGCAAGGTGGAGCAGGTGGGGGCGCCGGAGTCCGTCTACTCCTCGCCTCGCACGGCCTTCGTGGCGTACTTCCTGGGCGGCACGAACCTCCTGCCGGGCGTGGGCTTTGGCGGAGGCGCGCGCACGATGCTCGGCAACCTGCCGGTGGCCGGGAGCGCGAAGGGCAAGGTGCTCCTCTCGCTGCGTCCGGAGGCGCTGAGGCTGGTGCCCGACACGGACGCCGTGGCGGTGGGCGGCGCGCTGCGCGCGGAGGTGCTGTCGCGCGAGTTCCAGGGCGCCTTCGCCGAGTTCACCGTGGCCTGCGGGGGCCTGGAGCTGGTGGTGCGCGGCGCGGCGGAGCTGCCGCTGCGGCCGGGAGACAGGGCGCGGCTGGAGGTGGTGGGACGCGCGGGCGTGCTGGAAGACACTCCCGACTAGGCCGCCTGTCCTCCGGGCGTGCGAACGGCGTACGCTATGGGTGGCTGCCGAAGCGCAATCACCGGGGCTGCTCACGCGTAGAGGTGGGTATGAACATCGCAGGTCTTCGTGGCATGGGCACCCGCTTCATCCGGTACGTGAGAGACCCTCGCGTCCCGCTCTGGCGCAAGCTGGCCGGAGTGCTGGCGGTGGTCTACTTCCTGTCGCCCGTGGACGCGGTGCCGGACTTCATCCCGGTGCTCGGGTGGCTGGATGACCTGGGCATGCTGTCGGCGGCGGCGTTCTTCATGGTGCGCGAGGTGCAGCGCCACCGGCCGGACGAGCCCTTGGATGGCCTTCCGCGGGACGCCGAGGGACGCGAGCGCATCCCCGAGGCCGTTCGCAAGCACGTCTGATGCCGTGTTCCCGCGGGTTCTCGTGGTGCGCGTGGCGAGGACGCGGAATCATGCGCGTGCATGAGCACGTCGCAGGGAAGCAAGGTGGTCCTCGTCACGGGCGCATCGTCGGGGATTGGCGAGGCGTGTGCGGAGCTGTTGGCGGTGCGCGAGCACATCGTCTACGGCACCAGCCGCCAGCCTCGGGTGAAGCCGTCCGTGGGCTACCGGATGCTGGAGCTGGACGTGACGCGCGACGAGTCCGTGCGCGCCGCGGTGCGCACGGTGCTGGAGCGTGAGGGCCGCATCGACGTCGTGGTGAACAACGCGGGCCACGCGTTGGCGGGCGCGGTGGAGGACACCTCCGACGAGGAGGCCTGGCGGCAGCTCGACACCAACGTGCTGGGCGTGCTGCGCGTCTGCAGGGCGGTGCTGCCCTCGATGCGGGAGCGGCGCGCGGGCCGCATCATCAACATCGGCTCGCTGGGAGGCGTGGTGGGGCTGCCCTTCCAGGGCTTCTACAGCGCCAGCAAGTTCGCGCTGGAGGGGCTGACGGAGAGCCTGCGCCAGGAGGTGGAGGCGTTCGGCATCCAGGCCACGCTCGTGCAGCCCGGGGACGTGCGCACGGGCCTGACGCAGAGCCGGGTGCGAGCGGCGGCTTCGGGCGAGTCCTCCGCGTACCGCGAGTCCTTCGAGACGGTGCTGTCCATCATCGAGAAGGAGGAGCGCGAAGGGGTGGCCGCCGGGGTCGTCGCGCGCAAGGTGGCGGAGGTGATGGAGGAGGAGGACCCCCGCGTGCGCTACTCGGTGGGCAAGTGGATGCAGCGGGTGGCGGTGGTGGCGAAGCCGCTCCTGCCCTCGCAGACCTTCGAGGGCATCCTGATGTCCATGTTTGGATTGAAGCGGCGCTGAGCGCGTGTCTGGGATTGTCAACCCCTGACAGGGGATGTGGTTCAAGGTGCAAGTATTCCCGGGGCCGACTGGGGTCGGATGGTTTTCCAGGTCTGTCTTGTGTGACTTTCTGGAATTCCTGGTCAGAACCTGGGGGTTTGCGCATGACGAGTGTGTCCCGTCTCCTCGCCAGTCTGGTCCTCGCGGCCATGGCAGTCCCAATGCCTGCTCAGTCCCGAGAGCGCTTGCCGACGGTGGATGCCTTCTCCTCCGCGCCTGGGTCGGCGGCGGGTCGTCAGGCGCGGCCCTCGGTGCCAGGGTTGACCATTGCACATGAGCAGGAGCGCTTGGGGGTACCGAGCTTCGCCTGGGTGGAAAGACAGTCAGGGGTGGCACCGCTCCAGACGGGGGTGAAGTCTCCCGAGCAGGCCGCGCGGGACGTGCTGGAGCGGTACGCGCCCGTGTACCGGCTGGAGCGCCTGGATGCGGCGCACATGCCCGTGTCGGGCAGGCATCGACTTCGAGAGGGCGGAGGCATCATCACCTTCGGACAGCAGGTGGATGGCGTCGAGGTGTTCGGCCAGTCGATGAAGGTGCTGCTGGATGCGAAGCAGCTGCCCGTGGCGGTGTCGGGACACCTGAGCCCGGTGGCGTCGAGCGCGAGGTACGCGAAGGGCGCCGTGTTCCGGCTGGAGCCCAGGGAGGCCATCGCGGTGGCGTATCGAGACCTGGAGGGCCATGTGCTGCCCATCCAGGGACTCGTGGACACAGGGCGGGCGCAGGGGCGCTACCGCTCCTTCGAGCTGTCCCCGGGACCGCGCGCGGTGACGCTGGCCCGGCCCGCGAGGACGAAGCCCATCTACTACGCGATGCCGGACGCGCTGGTGCCGGCGTACTACGTGGAGCTGGGCACGGTGCCCATGGGGGGCGAGCCGAGTGGCCTGTATGCCTATGCCATCGCGGCGGATGACGGGCGCATGTTGTACCGGCACTCGTTGGTACAGGACTCGGGGGCCTTCACCTACAAGGTCTGGGCGGACGCCGAGGCGCCCTACCTTCCGTGGGATGGGCCGCAGGGCCTCACGGCGACGCCGCACCCCACGGGACTGCCGGATGGATATCAGGCGCCCCTTGTCGCGCCGAACAGGGTGATGCTGCGCAACGCGCCGTTCAGCCGGAATGACCCGTGGTTGCCACCGGACGCCACGCGGACCCAAGGCAACAACGTGGAGGCCTTCGCGGACCTCGTGGAGCCGGACGGCTCCAGCGAAGGCGACCTGCACGCGAAGGTCACGGCGGCGGGGACCTTCGACCACGGCTACGACCCTCGCTACTCACCCGGCGTGACGGATGAGCAGGTGATGGCGGGCATCACGCATGCCTTCTACGTCACCAACTTCCTGCATGACTGGTACTACGACTCGGGCTTCGACGAAGCGGCGGGGAACGCCCAGGACGCGAACTTCGGACGCGGGGGACAGGAGGGGGACTCCATGACCGTGGAGACGCAGAACCCCTTCGAGACGCGGAACAACGCCTGGATGGAGACGCCCGCGGATGGCGCACGGCCTCGGATGTCGATGCTCCTCTTTGACTACAACGGTGAGAACGCGCTCACGGTGACGACGGCCTCGGGGACCCAGGAGTCATTTCCGTTGGGCTACGCGGACTTCGGCCCGCAGTCGTTCGACCTCACGCGGGTGGCGGTGCTGGGCGTGGATGGCGTGACGGGACCCGACGGCACTCCGAACGATGGGTGTGAGCCGCTGGTGAACGGCGCGGAGGTCCAAGGAAAGGTCGTGCTGCTGGATGCTTCGAGAACGTGTGACAGGGCGTTCAGGGCGCTTCATGCCCAGCAGGCGGGAGCCGCGGGGGTGCTCGTGTTGACGCCCTGGAGAAGGAACGGAACGGAAGGCACTCCCGGACGCCTCTCCACCCTCACCATTCCCCTGGTGTCCGTGAACGTCGACGCGGCCGGGCGGCTTCGCGCGGCGCTGTCAGAGGGAGAGACGACGGTGCGGCTCTTTCGAGGAGGAGCCACGCGGGATACCGCGCTCGACACGGGAGTCCTGACCCATGAGTGGATGCACTACCTGAGCAACCGGCTCATCGGTGATGGCAACGGGCTCAACAACAACCAGGGGCGGGGCATGGGCGAGGGCTGGTCCGACTTCGGCGCGATGCTGCTGCTGGCGCGCGAAGAGGACGCCCAGGTTCCCTCGAACCAGGACTTCTCCGGGGCCTACACCGTGGCCAGCTACGTGCTCGGCGGAGTGGCGCAGAGCTACTACTGGGGATGGCGTCGCTATCCGTACTCGACGAACCTGAGTAAGAACCCGCTGACCTTCCGCCACATCCAGCATGGAGTCCCCTGGCCGGAGGGCATCCCCGTCAATCCCCAGGCCCTCGACTTTCGGTTCAACTCGGAGGCCCATTCCTCCGGCGAGGTCTGGGCGAGCCTGCTGTGGGAGTGCTTCGTGGCGCTCGTCCGGGACTCGGAGCGCCTGAGCTTCGAGCAGGCCCGGACGCGGATGAAGGACTACCTGGTGGCCTCGCTCAAGCTGACACCCCATGCGCCGACCTTCCTGGAGGCCCGGGACGCGTTGCTGGCGGTGGCCCGCGTGAGGGACTCACGGGACTTCGAGCTCTTCGCGCAGGCGTTCGCGAAGCGGGGCGCGGGCCTGCGCGCGGTGGCTCCGCATCGCGACTCCCTCGACCACGTCGGGGTGGTGGAGAGCTTCGACTCGGGCAAGGACTTGTCCTTCGTCCGTGCCGAGCTGCTTCCGGGGGCGCGGAGCTGTGACGAGGATGGCGCGTTGGACCCGGGGGAGCAGGCCCTGGTTCGCGTCACGCTGCGCAACAGCGGGACGGCGAGGCTCCAGCGGTCTTCCTTGCAGGTCGCGAGCGAGCCCGAGGGGCTCGTGTTTCCCTCGGGAACGCAGTGGTCGATTCCTCCCTCGGAGCCGTTCCAGCAGGTGAGCGTGGATGTGCCCGTGAGCCTGACGGGAGGGACGTCGCCGCGACGCTTCTTCTTGAAGATGGCCTTCCGGGACGAAGACCAGACGCTGCCGGGGGCACAGACGGCTTCATTGCCTTTGTGGGTCAGTCAGGACGAGTCACCCGCCGCGAGCAGGACGGAGACGGTGGAGACAGACAGCCTCCCCTGGAGCTTCGAGGAGTCCCCGCCGGGCTTGGGGCGTCCGTGGCGTCGTGAGCTTCGCTTGGAGGAAGGGAATCATCTCTTCCATGTCCCCAACCAGGGAGATGCACCGGGCCTGCGGATGCTCGTGTCGCCGCCGCTCCAGGTGGCCACGGACCAGCCGTTTCGTTTCACGTTCCGGCATCGCCACGACATCGAAGTGTTCGAGGGCGAGACCACGCCCCTCATGTACATGGATGGCGCGGTGCTCGAGCTGAGCACGGATGACGGGCGGACCTGGACGGACATCGGCGCGTGGGCCACTCCGACGTACAACGCCGTCATCGAAGATGCGTGGGGGTATGAGAACCCGCTCGCGCATCGTCCCGTGTATGGCGGGAAGAACAGCGCGTACCCCGGCTTCGACACCGTGAGCGTGGACCTGGGGATGCGGTACGCGGGCCAGACGGTGCGCGTGCGCTTCGCCTACGGCTCGGATTGGCTGGATGTCTTCTTCATCACGCCGAACGGCTGGGACGTCGACGACCTCCAGTTCGAGGGCATTGTGAATACGCCCTTCACGAAGGTGGTCGACGACGCGGGGCGGTGTCTGAACCACGCGCCCACGGCGGAGGCGAAGGCGCGCGAGTCCGTGCCCGAAGGCCACTCCGTGAGCCTGAGGGGCGAGGGCCACGACGAGGACGGAGACCCGCTGACCTACGCGTGGACGCAGACCGCGGGGCCACCGGTGACGTTGAGCGATGCGACGGCCGCGAGCCCCCGCTTCACCGCGCCGCGAGTGAGCAAGGACACGACGCTCACCTTCCAGTTGGTGGTGAGCGATGGCAAGGCGTCGAGTGCACCCGCGACCGTCTCGGTACGGGTGCGGAACCTGGGGCCGGACGGCTGCGCGGACGGGGGACCGTGGATGTGGCTCGTCGCGGCGCTGGGACTCGCATTCCAGCGCCGGCGGCCCGTGTGACTAGAACCGCCCGGCCATGGCCAGACCCGCGCCATTGCGTCCCATGATGGCGGGGGTCAACACGGCCTGGGGCAGGGCGGGGCCGTCGAAGTCGCGCGTGAGATAGGTCACCAACGCCAGCCCGCCCACGGCGCCGAGCCCCGCGCTGAAGAGGATGGCGTCCTCGTCGTTCTGGGTGAACATGAACATGGTGCTGGCCCCCAGCAGGCCCCCGAGGACGCCGCCCGCGTCGATGAGCAGGATGCGTCCGCGAGACACCGGCAGGTCCTGCGCCAGGAACGAGAGGCCGAGGATGCCGGCGGAGCTCGCCGCCATCCCGGCGATGAACATCTTCTCGGTGTCGACATCGTTGTACGAGCTGAGGAACAGCGCCGTCACGATGCCGGTCCACAGCCCGCCCGAGTTGACCATGGAGACCTGTCCCGAGGTCGGCTGGACGGTGGACGCGACCAGGGCTCCCACGCCCGTGAACGCCAGGCCCCCAATCATCGCGGTGGCCAGCGCGCGCTCCTCGTTCATGTCGAACCCGTAGATGGACGAGATGCCGAACCAGAGGCCCCACACGGTGCCTGAGTTGACGGCCGCGGCCTGTCCGGAGGTGATGCCGCCCTGCGCGAGCAGCGCCGAGCTCGTCGCTCCCAGGCCCGCCGCCAACATGGCCGACGTGGCGTAGCCCTGACTCGAGCACTCCGCGATGGCGCACAGCAGGATGCCCTGGGTCGCCCCGTGCAGCGTCTGCACCACCATCAACGAGGCGGTGGCGCCGCCCGAGCGTCGCTCTCCATTCACGGGGTTCACGGGCGCGGCGGCGGCGCGCGCGAGCTTCGCGCCGGGCACGAGTCGCGCCTTCGCGAGCCGACCGAGCTCGGTGGCGTGCGGGTGCTGAGGACACATCTCGAGGACCTGGTCGAAGGCCCGTGCGGCCTCGCGGTCCTTGCCTCGGGTGAACGCGTCGAAGCCCCGGGTGTAGAGCGCTTCCGCCTCCTCGGGACACGGGTCCGGCGTGGGCATCAGCGGAGGCGCGGACAGCGTGTCGACCGCGGCGGGTGCAGGCGAAGCGGGAGGAGGTGTTTCCTCTCCGACCTGGCCGACGGTGAGCGCAACGAGCAGGAGGGTGGCGAGCGTCATGGGGCCTCGCCACTCTATGCGACGACCCCGGCGCGTCCCATGGGGGCCGGGGTCGTCGGGTGGGTCAGCGGGACGCCAGGGCGTCGACGTGTTGTCTCAACTCGGTGTCATTTCCCAACCGGCCGGAGAGGCTCGCCCAGGGCTTCGCGGCCTGCTCGATACGTCCTCGGGTGCGAGGCCCCGCCGCGACGAGCCACGCCACGCCCAGCGCCAGCTCCGCGACCTCCGGGGCGCTGGAGAGCTGGCTGGCGAGCGTCAGCAGCGCCTCCACGGCCTTCTTCACCTGCGCGCCGTGCAGCGCGTGGCTGCTGGTGATGCCCTCGCGCAGCAGCTCCAGCAGGGCGAGCGCGGTGGCTCGGGCCTGACGCACGGGCTCTGCCCCCGTGCCCGACCCGGCCCACAGGCCATTGGCGAGCTGCTGTCCCAGGAGCGCCTCCGCGCCGGAGTGCGCCTGCTCCCGTCGCTTTCGAGGCGTGAACTCCTCCTCCTCCGTGCCGGAGTCCATGGGGAGATAGTCCATGATGCCGGGGGCGCTCTTGGCGGACTCGGCCTCGCTGGAGCCTCCTTCGCTGAAGAGGCGATTGAGGATGCCGCCCTTCTTCTGCTTCTCCGGAGCGGCGGCCATGTCGCGCCGGGACCTGCTGGGGGCGGCGGCCGAGGCTGGCGCGGGCGCTGCGGGCCTCGGCGGAGCGCCGGCGACGACGATGGGGCTGGGGGACGCGGGCACCATGATGCCGGGAGGCATCTGGGCCGGAGGCCCTCCGACGTATCCACCGGCGCCACGTGCACCGGGTCGAGCGACGACGCCGCTGCTCGCGGCTTCTTCCTTGGCCTTGGAGCCGAACATGGCCCAGCCCGCGGGCGCATTCACCGGGACGACGCGCGTCTCGGGCTGGCCGGAGGCGCGGCGGTCACCCGTGCGCTGCTCCACGACGACGAACGACGTGTAGCGCGTGACAATCTGGTGGGCGACGGCGAGCTCGACGATGCGCTTCTTCATGGACTCGGCGCGGCGGCCGGTGAGGCCCGCGTCCTGCCAGCCCTTGATGCGCTCGGCGGCCCACAACTTCTCCACCGCGGGGCGGTCCGACTCGCTGGGGAAGTGCACGTTGACGCTGAGGACGAAGGGCTCGCGGCCGGAGCGTCCTCGCAGCGTCACCTTGCCGAATCCCGGCGTGGGGTAGCGGCCCATGAGTGTCCAGGGGATGCCGTCGACCAGGGCGGGCAGCTCGGCCGGGGCCAGCTCCACGCCTTCGATGCCCTCGAAGGTGGCCTGCAGCTCGGTGACACGCGGGGCGAGCGCGCGGGAGAACTGGGCCACCACCTTCTCGTCGATTCGCTCGCCGGGGTGGATGAACTCCACGTCGCCGCCCGTCTGTCGGGCCAGGTCCCGCAGCAGCGCGTCGCTGACGTTGGTGCCGATGCCGAACGAGTACACGCGCGCCGTCTTCCGCCCGGCGAGCACCGCGCGGAGAATCTGGTCCTCGTTGCCGACCTGTCCGTCGGTGAGCAGCACGAGCACGCCGTCGGGCGCGGTGCGCGCGGCGAACTCCATGGGGCCGAGCAGCTCCGTGCCACCGGTGGCGGCGAGCGCGCTCACCCACCGGTCCGCGTCCTCCAGCATGCGCTGGGTGAAGGGCACGGGCTGGGGCTGGAAGGAGGTGTAGCTGCTCTCGAAGGCGATGATGTTGAAGCGGTCGCCTTCACGCAGGTGGCGCAGGCACAGCCGGAGCGCGGCCTTCGCCTGGGGCAGGCTCTCGCCGTCCATGGAGCCGGAGACGTCGACCAGGAAGATGACCTCCTGCTTGGGCGGCGCGGACGCGTGGGACAGGAGGTCGGGCACCACGGTGAGCGCGAAAGTGCCGGGTTTGTCGCCCTGTCGGTGGGTGACGAGCGGCGTGAAGACGGCGCTCGTGTCCGGGCTGCGCAGGGAGAGGACGAGGTCCCGGTCCAGGGACACCTCTCCGCGCGAGAAGCTCACGCGGGTGCGGGTGGGGCTCTCCTTCGTGAGGGCGATGGCGTGCGAGGGGCTCTCGACGACGACCTCGCGGCCCAGGTCGATGAGCAGGTCCATCCTCAGGCCGTAGTTCACCTGGCCGATGGGAGGCGAGATGCGGTCCGCGTCGGGGACGCTGGCGGTGGGCTCGGCGGTGCCGTGGCCGGTGCGGTCTCCCGAGGTGGCGCCGGGGATGTAGCGAGGCGCGACCAGGGTGGGGAGCATCCACCGCACGCTGCCTTCCTCGGCGGTGACGGCCTGGAGGAACTCGACTTCGATGACGGTCTCCTCGGAGGGGAGGAGGTTGCCCACCTGGGCGGTGAAGACGTTGGAGCGCTCCTGGTCCAGCAGGGCGGCGCCATGGCCCGCGGCGAGCGCGTCGTCGTAGGTCTGGAAGGCCTCCTCACGCTCCTGGACGATGCCTTCGACGCGGCGGCCCGCGCACGTCATGGTGAACGCGGAGAGGGTGGCGTCGGAGGGGAGCGGGAAGGTGTAGATGGCCTCGACGGGGGAGGTCTCGTTGTTGCGGTAGCGCTGGCGCACGCGCACGCGCGCATGTCCGCCGAGCAGCTCGCCGGTGACTTCGACACCTTGGAGGGGAATCTGGAGGCCGCTGTTGGTCATCAGCCCTGCAGGCACCTTCGTCATGGCTTCTCCTTGTCCTGGAACTCTTCGATGAGGGCGCGTACGCGTTCCGCGAGCGCGCGAACCTTGGCATCCGCCGTGTCCGACACATGCAGCTCCAGACCGGGCATGAGCTCCCAGCGCTGGTAGTGGTTCATCTCCGTGGGACGTCTGCCGGGGGCTGGCGGTGCCACGGAGTGGCTCCCGGTGACGGGGGGCGGGACGGGAGGCGCGAGGGGCGGGGCCGGGGTGGGGTCCGACTCCGCGAGCTTGCGCAGCTCGTCGAGCGACAGCCGTTGCAGCTCCGCCTGGATGGCATCCAGGGGGAGGAAGCGGGCCTGGAGGACGCGGATGGCCTTGAGGCGGATGAAGTGCTCTTCGCCGTAGACGGTGTCAGGGCCCCGGAAGTTCGGGGCGGAGAGCAGGCCGCGCTGGACGTAGTAGCGCACCGTGCGAGGCGAGACGCCCGCCTCCTCGGCGAGCTCCGCCAGCTTCCACTCTGTCCTTGGCTTCCGAAGGCTCATGGTCCTGACAGTAAGACTCGACATGTTTAGTGTCAAGTCGTCACTGTCTGGTTGTTGCTTAAGAGGGGATGGAACAGTTGTGGTGTCGAGATAGGGGGAAGGCAGGCGAGTCGTGGGGAGGTTGCGTGGGGAGGGGCGGGGTGGAACAGAAGGGGGATGAACGGAGTGTCGGAAGGGTTGGACCTGTCGTCGATTCGGCTGATTGGGACCGCGGTGACGCCGGCGGTGATGGTGTCGGCGTGCGGAATCGTGGCGACGGGGTTGGACAATCAGATTGCGCGGATGACGACGCGGATGCGGGAGATGTTGAAGGAGGGGCGGCAGTTGCCGGAGGGGCACTCGCGGCGGGAGATCCTGTGCCAGGAGGTGGAGATCCTGGACCGGCGACACGCGATTCTCGCCAGGGCCATCACGCTGGCCTACACGGCGCTGTTGTCATTCGTGGTGACGTCGCTGCTGTATCTGACGAAGCGGCAGCTCGACATCCCGGAGTCCTTGCCGGTGGTGTCGTTCGCGGTCGGCGTGTGTCTGCTGGGCGCGGTGGCGCTGCTCGCCCTGGCCTCGCTGAGGCTGAGCCGGTTGGCCATCAAGCTGGAGCGCGACGAGCTCTTCGGGAGCTCCGGCCGACCGCCGTCGGCGAGCTAAGGCCTGTGCGGGTAACGGGCGAGGACTCGCCCGTCCGCGGAGACCGCGTAGAGCTCGAACCAGTCGAACTCGAGGCTGGCGCCGGGGTTCCACCCGCAGCGCTCAGGGCGGCGATCAACGCGAACGAAGTACATGCCAGCCTCTTGGCCGACGACGACATCCAGGGACCTGGCGGAGAACTCGCACGCGTTCGCCGCGCCCTTGGGGAACCCTGCAAGCACCTGTTGAAGGACAGCATGCGCGGCCAGGACCGCGGTGCCATCCAGGGTCGCGAGTGGCTTCAGGTCCTTGGGCCAGGGAATGGACTCGGCGCTCGGTGGGCTGGGGCGAGGTCCCGCATCAGGAGTGGGGCCCGCATCAGGGCTCACCGCGACGGGCTTGGCCTTCGGGGGCAGGGTGCTCGCATCCGCCATGAGCGAGACGAGCAAGGCGAGCTGGAGAGGTTTCAGCATGAGCATCACTCCTGCGGGGCATCATCCCTGACGTCCAGCTCGGGAACACATCGCGGAGGAGGCAGTGTCGCCGAGAGGTTGGTGGGCCTTTGCGGTTCGCATGTTGCCTCGAAGCGCCATTGTTTGCTGGCTTCACTCCAACGGTACACCTGTCCCGCCGGGTTCCACTTGTAGATGCGAGGAGCCGCCGCTCGGCCCGTCGCGAGCCAGGCCCAGGCGGGCATGAGCTGGCCTCGGGAGTCACGAGCAGGTGCTCCATTGGGAGCTACCGCGAATTCAACCATCGTCCAATGTCCCTCGGTGGTCTTCATCGCGGGGAAGACCTTCAGGTCTGAGCTGCCCATGCTGGTGCCACAGGGATGATTGTGGGCGAAGCCGAAGAGGGGGAGGTTTCGACCGAAGTCCTTGTCTTCGACTCCGCCGAAGGGGGGTGTGCAGGCGCTGCGTTCACCTTGGAGGTTGCGGATGGGCCAGGACACTCGCCAGTCTTCGGGCGTGCGGTACACCGCGAGGCAGTATTCCGCGGCATCTCCACGGGGGCGCCCTGTGCTCGGGTCGCACGCGTCACTCGCGCCTGGCAAGGACATCAAGGTCTTGAGCGCGGGAATCAGGAGGTCGTCCGGAGCGGCGGCCTCGTCGGAGTACACGACAGGAACATCCTCATGCTCCCAAGGACCCGGGGCGATGCGCAGGAGTTCATGGCCCTCCAGTGAGGAGAGTTCACTGCCCAGGAAGTAGCGGCGTGAAGGGGCGCATGCCAACGAGAGTGCGAGCACGAGCGCCGCGCCACGGTGGAGTGGATGCGACCTTCTGGGCACATGACTCCATCGGCTGGGCGGCGTCATCGAATGGCTCGGTCAGGTAGCGTTGCCTGATGAGCCTATGTCAGTCGACCCGCGGGTGGGCCCTCCTCGTCGCCGTGTCCGTTGGAGTGATGCTCGTCCTCGGGTGCGCCGAAGCCGCTGCGTGAGGCCGCGGCGCCCACGGCGCGCAGGATGTCGAGGGGGATGGGGAGGATGGTGTGATTGCCTCCCGTGGTGATCTCCACGAGCGTCTGCAGGTAGCGCAGTTGCAGCGTGGCCGGGTTGCGGCTGAGCACATCCGCCGCCATCGAGAGCTTCTCCGCGGCCTGGTGCTCACCCTCGGCGGCGATGATCTTCGCCCGCCGCTCGCGCTCGGCTTCGGCCTGTCTCGCGATGGCCCGCTGCATCTCGAGCGGCAGGTCGATGTGCTTCACCTCGACGTTGGAGACCTTGATGCCCCAGGGGCCGGTATGCGCATCGAGCACGCGCTGGATGTCGCGATTGACGCGCTCCCGCTCGCTGAGCAACTGGTCCAGCTCCACCTGCCCCAGAATCGCGCGCAGCGTCGTCTGCGCGAGCTGGCTCGTGGCGTACAGGTAGTCCTCCACCTGGAGCACGGCCTTGTCGGCCTGGATGACGCGGAAGTACACGACGGCGCTGACCTTCACGCTCACGTTGTCGCGAGTGATGACGTCTTGCGGCGGCACATCCCGAGCCACCGTGCGCAGGTCGATGATGACCATGCGCTCCACGAAGGGAATCAGCCACCGGAAGCCCGCGCGCTTGAGTCCCACGTAGCGCCCGAGCCGGAACACCACGCCGTTCTGGTACTCGTTGACGATGCGCACGCCGGAGAGGAACAACAGCAGGAGGATGCCCAGCGGGATGAGGAACCCGAGCAGTCCGAACAGGTCGGTCATGTCTTCACCTCGTCGACGAACAGCGTGAGTCCTTCCACGCGACGCACCACCACGTGGGCACCGCGCCGGATGTTCGAGGGAGACGTCGCGCGCCAGCGCTCGCCATGGACGAACACCTCGCCGCTCTCGGGCGTGACGGGCGCGAGGGTCGTCCCCTCCTCACCCACGAGTCCCGCGTCTCCACCGCGCTGAGGCAACCGCCGGGTCTGCGCGCTCCGCCAGGCGACATACGCCGCCGCCCCCGCGACCACCACCGTGGTGGGAATCAGCCAGGCCCAGCTCACGCGGAAGGAGCGGTCCACGAACCAGTTCGGGTTGAGCTCATCCACGAGGAACAAGCCTCCCAACCCCAGGAGCACCACCCCCGCGAGTCCCAGCAGCCCGCTGGTGACGAACAGCTCCGCCGCGATGAACATCGCGCCCAGCAGCAACAACACCAGCGCACCCGTGCGCACGGGCAACACGGACGAGGCGATGAGCGCGAGCACCAGCGCCACCGCGCCCATGATTCCGGGAGCAATGCCGCCCGGATGCGACAGCTCGATGACCAGGCCCAGCGCGGCCATGAGGAACAGCAGGTAGACCAGGGCTGGATGCGCGAGCGCATGAACCAGGCGCTGCGAGAGACCCGGCGCCAGCTCCACGAGCCGTGCATCGCGCGTCGACAGCCGCACGCTGTCTCCCCCCGCGACCTCCACGGAGCGCCCATCCGCCCAGGTGAGGAACTCCGCCTCGCTGGGAGCCAGGTGGTCCACCACGCGCGACGCGAGCGCCGCTTCCGCGCTGGCGGCGGTGCTGTCCCTCACGGCGGACGCGGCCCACGCGGCGTTGCGTCCGCGTTGGTGGGCGATGCTCTCCGCGAAGGCGACCGCATCGTTCTCCACCTTGCGCGCGAACTGGGAGCCGCCCACGGTCTCCGGGTCCGCCCCCGTGCCGATGACCGGATGGGCCGCGCCCAGGTCGGTGCCCGGTGCCATCGCGGCCAGGTTCGAGGCCAACGTGATGAACACCCCCGCGCTGCCCGCGCGTGCGCCCGAAGGCCCCACCCAGACGAGCACCGGCACCGTCGAACCGAGGAACGCACGGACGATGGTGCGCGTGGCCTCCAGCGACCCTCCGGGAGTATCCAGCCGGATGAGCAGCGCGGAGTAACCCCCTTGCTCCGCGCGCCGCACGCAGTCGGCCAGGTAGGCACCCGAGCCCGTATCCACCACTCCCTCCAGCTCGCACCGGGCCACGGAGGGCTCGCCCGAAGCAGCGCGAGTGGGAGCCGTCGCCGCGAGCAGGCCCAGGACGAGCAGCGGCAGGAGCATCCGTGCTGCCCACTTCCCGCTGTGGCGCGAGTCCACGTTCACACCCCCTGAATCGCCGTGAGAGGAGAGGGGACGATGTCGCGCGAGGCGATGGGCCGAGCGCTGCTCAAGGTGTCGAGCAGGTGCAGGTGGTCCAGCAGCAAGCGAGGCATGAGGAAGTGCTGACGCACGTGCTCCCGTCCGCGCGCCCCCAGGAGCCGAGCCTCGTCGGGTTGGCGCAGCAGGTGGAGCATCGCCTCGGCGCACTCCTCCACGGAGTCCACGAGGATTCCACCCGAGTCCCCGCGAAGCTGGAGAGGAATGCCGCCCACGCGTCCACCGACGACGGGCGTGCCCTTCCAGAGCGCCTCGGACACGACGAGTCCGAAGCCCTCGCGCAGTGACTTCTGCACGACGACGTCCGAGTTGGCCTGGAGCGCGTTGACCTCGATGTTTCCCACGCCGACCAGGTTGGTGAGCACGTGGATGAGGCTGTCGTGGACGGTGGCCGCGCGCACCTCCTCGTAGCAGTCCCAGCCCTCCGGGTCATCCATCGCGAGCGAGCCGACCAACGCGAGCTGCAGGTCCGGCACATGCGGGCGCACGCGCTGATAGGCGCGGACGACGCCCATCGGGTCCTTCCACCGGTCGAACCGGCTGACCTGGGTGACGAGGGGGCGGTGGGTGCGGATGCCAATCCACTCGAGCACGTCGCGAGCGAGCGGCTGGGGCAGCGGGTGGTTCT
This sequence comes from Myxococcus stipitatus, assembly GCF_038561935.1. Next base: position 965,765 of record NZ_CP102770.1, read on the forward strand.
TGGGGCTGAGCGGGTCGATGGCGGGCGCGTAGACGCGCACATGCTCGATGGGCAGCGCGGGAGGGATGAACTCCGGGAGGGTGAAGATGGCGGCGTCGTAGTCGAGCAGGTAGGGCGCCAGCAGCTCCCAGTAGGAGGGGTTGGGGCGCGAGGTGTCGATGTGACAGCGCCATATCCAGCGAGCGTCGCGATTGCCGCTGAGCGTGGCGAGCGCGAGCGGCTGTGGGTCATGGACGAAGATGAAGTCGTAGTCCTCCGAGTCGGCGATGAGTCGGCGGGCGTTGAGCTGCGAGTTGGCTAGGTAGATGGCCTTCTCGGACTCGGTCAGCGAGCCGGAGGCGCCCTGGAGGCCGTTGTGGATGCGCTTGGTGACCTGGAAGAACGTGTCATCACCGTGGATGAGCTTCCAGTCGGCGACGATGCCCAGGTCGTTGTAGAGCGGCACCAGCGAGCGGAGGATTTCGGAGACGCCGCCGCCGTAGGGCGTGGCGCTCAGGTGCAGGCAGCGCGCGCCGCGCAGGCGCTCGGCGCAGCGGGAGAGTGCATCGAGCTGCTCGTCAGGCGCGACGCCACGGTAGGTGGCGAGTGAACGCTTGCCGATGTCCACGACATCCAGCATGGCTTCAGGCTCCCAGCATGTGAGGGCGCTTCCGCGGCAACGGTGCGCACGCGTGTCCCGGGCTTCCCGAGGGGGCTCTTGCGTGTCCGGTATCCGGCATCGGAAGGAGGCGCCTGCACGTCGGGATGCTCGTCGGGTGGTGAGCAGGCGAGGCGAGGCGCAGATTGCTCCGGTGCCAAACCTCGAAGGGGAGGACTCATGCGCCGTCTCATCCTCGTGGCCCTGTGCCTGGCCGCCGTGCCGTTGGCGTGCAAGACGCCGACTCCGCCGCAGGCGGAGAACCAGATGCCCATCGGAGGGCCGGATGAGGTGAGGGAGACCGGGCAGACCGTCCCCGACGACCCGCCCGGCCCCGCCACGCCCGTGCCTGCCGTTCCCGACGCGGGAGTGGACGCGGGCACGGAGGGCTAGCGGCGGGGGAGGACAGTCCGGGTGACACCGGCCCGCGGCTCGCGCACAGTTCGCGCGAGCACGCGGAGGAGCCTCGTGGAGACCACGGTCTATCTGGCGGAGCGCATCTGGACGTTGGACGCGGAGCGCCCCTGGGCTCGAGCCCTGGCGGTCCAGTCGGGTCGCGTGGTGGCGGTGGGCACGCGCGAAGAGGTCCGGGCCTCGGTGAAGGGCGCCCGGGAGGTGGACCTGGGGCCCGCCACGGTGGTGCCGGGACTCGTGGATGCACACGCGCACCTGCACGGCCTGGGGCGCGCGTTGACCACGGTGCGGCTGGAGAAGGCGCCCTCGGTGGAGGCCGTGCTGCTCCGCCTCACACGGGCTCCTGCCTCCAGCTTCCAGGGCGATTGGCTGCTGGGGCGAGGGTGGGACCAGAACGAGTGGCCCGGCGGCGCCTTCCCGGGGCGAGCGGAGCTGGATGCGCGCTTCCCCTCGACGCCGGTGTTCCTCACTCGCGTCGACCACCACGCGGCCTGGGTGAATGGTGAAGCCCTGCGGCGCGCGGGAATCGCGAGGGACACGCGAGACCCCGAAGGAGGCCGCATCCTCCGGGATGCGCGAGGTGAGCCCACGGGCGTGCTCGTGGACAATGCGATGGACGTGGTGGAGGCGGCGATGCCTCCGCCCACGAGAGCCCAGCTCGAGACGCGACTGCGCGCGGCGCTGGAGCGCTGTGCCCGTGTGGGGCTGACCGGAGTCCACGACGCGGGCATGGACCTGGACGCGTTCCGAGTGCTCCAGACCTGGGACGCGGAGGGCACATTGCCGCTGCGCATCTACGCGATGGCGGCGGGCCAGGGCGAGGAGCGGCACGCCTATCTGGAGCAGGGACCCTGGTCGGGGCGGATGCTGACGATGCGCGCGGTGAAGTTCCTGGCGGACGGTGCGCTGGGAAGCCGAGGCGCGGCGCTACACGAAGACTACTGCGATGAGCCAGGACAGCGCGGACTGCTGTTGATGTCGCCCGAGGAACTCCATGCGAGGGCCCGCGCCTTCATGTCCAGGGGCTTCCAGGTCTGCATCCATGCCATTGGAGACCGTGCCAATACGTTGGTGCTGGACGTATTGCTGAGCGGCGCGGAGGAGACGGGCACGAGGGCGTTGAGGCACCGCGTGGAGCATGCGCAGATACTGCGGCCCGAGGACATCCTCCGGTTGGGCGCGGCGGGACTGGTGGCGAGCGTGCAGCCCACGCATGCGACCAGTGACATGCCCTGGGCGGAGGCTCGGCTGGGCCGCGAGCGACTGAAGGGCGCCTATGCGTGGCGGGCCTTGAAGCACGCGGGAGCGAACCTCGCGCTGGGCAGCGACTTCCCCATCGAGAATCCGGATGTCCTGGCGGGCCTGTACGCGGCGCGCACGCGGCAAGATGTCTTGGGCAGGCCGGCCGGGGGATGGTTTCCCGAGGAGGCGCTGTCGGGGCGAGAGGCGCTGGAGGGCTTCACGCGAGGGCCCGCGTGGGCGTCCTTCGATGAGGCGCGGCGCGGCCGGTTGGCGCCGGGCCAGGACGCGGACTTCGTGGCGCTGTCCGTGGACCCGGTGGAGGGCCCCGCGAAGGCGCTCGTCGACGCGCGCATCCTGGCCACGGTGGTGGCGGGCGTGGAGGTGTTCCGCGCCGTGCCATGAGCTTCAGGTGCCGAGGCTTCAGACGCTGAAGATCTGCGAGCGAGCCGCCTCGGCGATGGCGACGACGGCGGGGTGGCGCAGACGCCGCTCGACGGTGATGGCGTAGAAGCACGTCTCGATTTCATCGGTGCGACCGATGACGGAGCAGTTGTAGTCGCGCTCCACCTGCGACTCGATGACGGAGGGAAGGGCGAAGACGCCGTGACCGCTCTGCCCGAAGGCCTGGAGCAGCGCGCTGTCGTCGAAGTCTCCGGCGATGAGGGGGCGCAGGCTCTGTCGCTCGAACCAGAGGTCCAGCGAGCGGCGCACGGAGGACTCATCCGAGGGGAGCAGCATGGGGGCGCCGTCGAGGGAGCGCGGGAAGTCCTTCTTGAGATGGCTCAGCTGCTTGGCGGCGAAGAACGACACGCCGCACTTGCCCAGCAAGTGGTTGAAGGAGCGGACGCTGACCGGCTCGGAGCTGGGCGCATCGGCGAGCACCACGTCCAGCTCATGCAGCGCGAGCGAGGCCAGCAGCTGCGGGAGCGGCCCTTCGCGGCAGATGATGCGCAGCGACGGTCCCGCCTCGAGCGCGGGCTTGAGCAACTGCTCCGCCACCAGCTTGGGGATGACGTCGAGGATGCCCACGTTGAGCCGGAGCTGCTGGCCCGAGGGGTGGCCCGCGACCACGTTCTTCAGCTCGTTGCCCAGGCGGAAGATTTCGTCCGCGTAGCGCATGACGGTGCGGCCCACGTCCGTGAGGACCAGCTTGCGGCCCTGCCGCTCGAAGAGCTTGTGGCCCAGCGACTCCTCCAGCAGCTTCAGCTGGCTGCTGATGGTCGGCTGAGCCAGGTGCAGCTCCTCGCCTGCCTTGGCGATGCTGCCCGCACGCGCAACCGTCCAGAAATACAGGAGATGGTGGTAGTTGAGCCAGCTCATGACCATAGAGATAACCTATGGGTTGCGTTCAAACTACCTCATTTTTTTAAGAATGCCGGTGCCTTATCTCTTTGGGGGTCCGCGGGCGAGTGTGTTGCCGCGGTGAATCGGAGGAGGTCCATGGAAGCCGTCACGGAGAACATGTCCTGCGAGTCCCCTGAGCTTGAGATTCCCGGCGCGGTGGTTGAGGCGCGAGTGCGGGAGCACCTCGATTTGGTGGAACGGCTGGCGTGGAAATACCGGTGGACGGGCTTGCCCCAGGACGAGCTGGTCGCGGAAGGCAACGTCGGCTTGATGGAGGCGGCCGGCCGGTTCGAGGACCGGGGGATTCCGTTCGGGGTGTACGCCAGCCAGTGGATCCGGGCGCGCATCCGGGCGTACGTCGGGCGCAACTGGAGCATGGCGGGTGGGCGTGCGCCCTGGGTGGTGTTCCAGCTGCGGCGGGAGCGGGCGCGGCTGGAGGCCCGGTGGGGGGAGGGTCACCCGGAGGTGGTGCGCCGACTGGCGGACGCGCTCGGCAAGAAGGAGGAGGACGTGGCCAAGGCGTCGGAGTCGCTGGCTCGGGACCTGTCGCTGGACGCGCCGGTGACGCAGGACGGGGAGGTGACGCGGCTGGAGGTGCTGGAGGGGAACGAGGCCTCGCAGGAGGACGTGGTCGACCAGGCGCAGTGGGCGGCGAGGCTGCGGGCGAGCGTGGAGGCGGCGTGGCCGGAACTGGACGCTCGGGAGCGGGCGCTGGTGGAGGAGCGGATGCTGGTGGAGGAGGGGGCGAGCGCGGAGCTCCTGGCGCGCCGCTTCGGGGTGACGGCGGTGCGCATCCGGCAGATCGAACAGGGCCTGAGGGCGAAGCTGAAGCGCAGGCTCACCGCGAGTCTGACGCCCTGGGACGCGGAGGCGATGCCGCGGGCGGCGTAAGGCGGAGAACGGGGGCCGGCAAATGGGTGCTTGACGGCCCCGGGACGGGCTCGATATGAGGGCGCGGCTTCTCGCGGCAACCCGTACGCCCAGGTAGCTCAGTCGGTAGAGCAGGGGACTGAAAATCCCCGTGTCGGTGGTTCGATTCCGCCCCTGGGCACATCGCAGTTGAAGAGATCTCAGGGCCCTCGAGGAACTCCTCGAGGGCCCTTTCTCTTTTCCGGGCCCGGGTTCGGTGGCCGACAGCACCTCGGTTCTCGCGCTGGGAACTTTTCGATGCGGCCGATGTGTCCCCGGTGGGCGTGAGTCCCCGGTCCTTCATCGAACGTGCCCTGGAGCACCTGCCTGCCCTGCGGCGGGTGGGCCGTCGGCTGACGGGCAGCTCGGCCGAGGCGGATGACCTGGTCCAGGAGACGGTCGCGCGCGCCCTGGAGCGGCGGGGCGAGGTGAGGGAGCCGGAGCGGCTCAAGGGCTGGCTGCTCGCCGTGCAGCGCACCGTGTACCTCAACTCCCGTCGCGGGCTGCGGCCTCGGCTGGAGGTGCTGGAGGGCGGGTTGGGGAAGGACGTCGCGGAGCCTTGCGCGGACCTGGAGGCGGAGCTGCACGCGCGCTCGCTCAGTGAGGGCATGCGCAAGGCGCTGGACTCGCTGGCCCCGGACTGGCGCGACGCGCTGTGGCTGAGGGAAGTCGAGGAGCTGAGCTACGAGGAGATTGCCCAGGTGCAGGGCTGCCCCGTGGGGACGGTGCGCTCGCGTCTGGCGAGGGCTCGACTGGCGATGCTCGAGGTCCTCGAGAAGGAGAAGGCACATGGAAGCCTGTAGCCTGGAGTGGCAGGAGCGGCTCTCCGCGGCGTTCGACGGGGAGAATCCGGCGCATGAGCAGCGGGCCCTGGAGCAGCACCTCGAGCGATGCGCGGGCTGTGCCCGGGAGCTGGCTCGCTATGACTCGCTGCGCGTCGCGCTGAGGGCGCAGGCCGACCTGGACGTGGGCGTGTCTGCCGGGCTGAAGGCGCGGGTCGACCGGCTGGCCTCGCGTCCTCGCTGGGCCTTCGCTCGAGGCACGTGGGCGGCGGGAGGCGCCATCGCGGCGCTGCTCACCGTGGGCGTGTTCGGGGCCTCGCGGCTGGGCGTCGCGGGAGGGCTGACCGACGCGCTCGCGATGGACCTGGAGCGGCACCACCTCAAGGCGTTCTCGCGCGCGGCGCCGTGTGAGTTCGAGTCCTCGAATCCGGAGGACGTCAAGGCGTGGGTGGAGCGGGAGGTCGGCTACGAGGTGGACGTGCCGTCGGTGCCGGGCGCGGAGCTCCTGGGCGCTCGCCGCTGCCAGCTGCACGGCGAGGTCTCCGCTTCGCTGCTGTACAGGCATGGGGACAAGGCGATGACCCTCTTCCTGCCGGAGCCCGGGTCGCCCGTGGCGAAGGCCGCCGCGCGCTTCGCGGGAGACGGGACTCGCTGCACGCAGGGGCCGGTGGGCGAGCGCATCTGCGTGGCTCCTCGGGGAAGCGGGCACGCGGCCCTGGCTGTTTCGGAGGCGGAGTCACCGGTGCTCCTCGAGGCCCTGGCTCGCTTGTCTCCTTGAACCTTTCGTCGAGTGGCCGGGAACTTTCGAGGGTTCCCGCCGTGTCCTCGCGCGCATGAGTGATTGTCTTCAGCGGTTGTTCCGCCACGGTGTGGGAGGTTCGCGATGAGCCTGGGCCTTCCCGGCATCTTCCTCGCGGGGCTGCTGACGTTCCTGTCCCCCTGCATCCTTCCGCTGGTCCCCTTCTACCTGTCGTTCCTCGCGGGCGTGTCCCTGTCGCAGCTGCGCGAGACGGGCGGTACCGCGCGGCGTCCCTGGGGCGTGGCGCTGGCGTTCTCGCTGGGGCTCGCGACGGTGTTCATCGCGCTGGGGATGGCGGCCACCGCCGTGGGTGGGGCGCTCTCGGAGCGTCGCAGCTGGCTGCTGCGCTTCGGAGGTGTCGCGCTGCTCCTGCTTGGACTCAAGCAGCTGGGGCTCATCAAGCTGCCTTGGGTGGACCGGGAGTCGCGGCCGTGGCTGGACCGCGTGCGCAAGGGAGGCAGTGTCGCGGGAGCCTTCTTGTTCGGCGGCGCCTTCGCGCTGGGCTGGACGCCGTGCATCGGCCCCGTGCTCGGGGCGGTGCTCACGTACACCGCCGCCTCCACCTCCGAGCCGCTGATGGGCGCGCTCTACCTGGGCACCTATGCCGCGGGCCTGTCCGTGCCGCTGGTGCTCACGGCCGCCATCGCGCCGCTGGCGCTGAAGTGGATGGAGCGCGCGAAGCGTCACCTGCGCAAGTTCGAGATGGCCACGGGCGTGCTGCTCGTCGGCGTGGGGGTGTTGCTCTTCACCGACTCGCTGCAGAAGCTGGTGCCCTCGGTGCAGGCCGTGGAGGTCGCCGCGCCCGTGCAGTCGTCCACCCCCGCGGGGGATGTGACGGCGGAGGCCGCGACGTGTGGCGCGGAGTCGGAGGGCGCGTGTGCGCTCCCGGAGCAGGGCTTTGTTCCGTCGAGCGATGCCCCTTCCGTGCTCGCGGGCGTCAAGCGCCCGACGATGGTGGAGTTCGTGAGCCAGAGCTGCCCCGTGTGTCAGCGGATGGAGCCCGTGGTGGCCATGGCCGCGCAGGTGTGCTCGCACGAGGGCGTTGACGTCCTGCGTCTGGATGTCGGCACCGCCGAGGGACGGCAGGCCGCGAACCGCCATGGTGTCCGAGGTGTGCCCACGTTCCTCTTCCTGGACGGCGCTGGCCAGGAGGTCGCGCGCCGAGTGGGCGAGCAGCCTCTGGCCTCGCTCCGAGAGGGGCTGGAGACCATTGCCGGCGTGCGTTGTGCCGGGCTCCTCCCGTCGGGGGCTCCGACGGCGCCCCAGGGGAGCGCCGGCACCTGACGGCCGGTGTCCAGGGGGTGAATCCTTTCGCCCCCCTCGTGACTCTCACCTCGCTGAATCATCACCTGCTGGAGGCTTTCGAGCCTCCGGCGCGGGTTGGAGTCACGCCATGAAGCTTGTTTTCGTTGCTGTCGCAGTGCTCGCGGGTGTGCTGGGAGTCGCATGTACGCGCGAGCGGCCGGAAGTCCGTGCCGAGGCCCACAAGTGGGTGGAGTCCGGCGCCCTGCTGGTGGACGTTCGCACGCCGGAGGAGTTCGCGGACGGCCACCTGCCCGGTGCGTTGAACATCCCCGTGGACCAGCTCTCGGAGCGGCTGGGGGAGCTCGGCTCACCCGAGAAGCCCGTGGTCGTCTATTGCCGCAGCGGCAAGCGCAGCACCCGCGCGGAGACGATGCTGAAGGAGCGAGGCTTCCAGCAGGTCCTCAACCTCGGGCCCATGTCGGCCTGGGAGTGATGGCGCGGTGCGCCGCCGGCCGTGAGTCCCGCACGGGAACTTCGCGCGGCGGGCCTGGTGTCCTGCGAGGGCGCTCTTCCTCCTTTCAAGGTGCTTCACGATGAATCGTCTCCTCCGCGCGCCCGCGATGTGTCTGGCCCTGTGGGCCCTGGCCTCGGGCTGTGCGACCTCGCGGGCCGGTGTCGACACGACGGCCTCCGCGCGTCAGCAGCTCACCGTGCTCTATGTCGCGGACCTGCATGCCCAGCTCCGCGCTCATCCCGAACTCTTCTGGCGGGATGGCCAGGAGCGCATCGAGGAGGCGGGAGGCTTCGCGCGCGTGGCCGCCGCCATCCATCGGATTCGCGCCGAGCGCGGCGGCGAGGTGCTGGTGCTCGACGCGGGGGACACGATTCAAGGCTCGGGCGCGGCCGCGCTCACCGAGGGCCGAGCGCTCATCGCGCCGCTCAACGCGCTGGGCCTGGATGGCGCGGTGCCGGGCAACTGGGAGGTGGTGTATGGCCCCACGGTGTTGCGGGAGCGTGCGCGGGAGATGAAGCATCCGTTGTTCGCCGCGAACGTGCGGGATGCGCACAGCGGTGAGCGCCTCTTTCCGCCGTACCTGCTGAAGCAGGTGGGCGGAGTGAAGGTGACGGTGGTGGGCTTCACCGACCCGGACGTCCCGCGCCGTCAGCCGCCGGGGTACAGCCAGGGTCTGCGCTACGACGGTCCCGAGGAGCTGCCGTCGCTCGTGCGAGAGGTCCGTGAGCGCGAGGGCGCGCAGGTGGTCCTGTTGATGTCGCACGTGGGACTGGCCAAGGCGGTGGGGCTCGCGGCGCGAGTCCCAGGGGTGGATGTCCACCTGTCCTCGGACACGCACGAGCGCACCTATGAGCCCGTGGTGGAGAACGGGAGCTGGGTGGTGGAGCCGGGAGCGTTCGGTTCGTTCCTCGGGCGATTGGATGTGTGGGTGGAGGGCGGCCGGGTGGTGGACCGCCGTTGGGAGCTCATCGAGCTCACCGCCTCGCGCTTCCCCGAGGACCCCCAGGTGGCACGCCTGGTGGACGAGGCGCTGGCTCCGCACGAGGAGGCGCTGTCGTCTCCCGTGGGCCATACCGACGTCACGCTCGCGCGCTACGCAGTGGTGGAGAACCCGCTCGACAACGTGCTGGCGGATGCGATTCGCGTCGCCGGCGGCACGGAAATCGGGTTGTCGAACGGCTTCCGCTTCGGCACGCCGTTGATGCCGGGGCCGGTTCGCGAGGCGGACTTGTGGAACATGTTCCCCATCGTGAACAAGCTGAAGACGGGGAAGGTGAGCGGGCGTCAGCTTCGGGCGTTCTGGGAGCAGGAGCTGGAGAACGTCTTCGCGAAGGACCCGGAGAAGCGCTTTGGTGGGTGGTTGCCTCGGCCTTCGGGGATGACGCTGCGGTTCAAGGCGGATGCACCCAAGGGACAGCGCCTCCTCGCGCTCGAGGTGGGGGGCGTTCCGGTGGAGGCAGAGCGGCTCTACACGGTGACGGCGTGTGAGCGTGAAGGGGATGCTCCGGACATGGTGTGCCGCATCCCGGGCATCCAGGAGCCGCGTGTCCTCGAAGTGGATGCACACGAGGCGGTGCGTCGCTTCCTCGCTGGCAAGCCTCGACTCCAGGCGGAGCTGGAAGGTCGCGCGGTGGGCGAGGACCTTCCCGCGGTGCTGCGAACCCAGCAGGTCCAGTGACGCATCTTTTCTCTCAACCGAGTCCTGTACTCAGAAAGGCACTCAACATGCTCTTCCGACAACTCTTCGACTCAGAGTCCTCGACGTACACCTATCTGCTCGCGGATGAGCGGACGCGGGAGGCGCTGCTCATCGACCCGGTCATCGAGCAGGTGGACCGCGACATCAAGCTGATTGGCGAGCTGGGGCTCACGCTGCGCTTCGTGCTGGAGACCCACGTCCACGCCGACCATGTGACGGCGGCGGGCGTGCTGCGGCAGCGCATGGGAGCACGGGTCGTCGCGAGTCGCCTGGGGGCGCCGTGTGTCGACCGGCAGGTGTCACACGGTGACGTGGTCGAGATGGGGGAGGTTCGTCTCGAGGTGCTCGAGACACCGGGCCACACCGACGACAGCGTGAGCTACCGGATGGCAGACCGGGTCTTTACGGGCGACACGCTGCTGGTGCGCTCGGCCGGGCGGACGGACTTCCAGAATGGGAGCGCGAGCGCGCTGCATGACTCCATCACACGAGTGCTCTTCGCGCTGCCTGGAGAGACCCTGGTGTACCCCGGACATGACTACAAGGGGCACTCGGTGAGCAGCATCGACGAGGAGAAGCGCCACAACGCGCGCGCGGCGGGACGGAGTCGCGAGGACTTCATCCAGTTGATGAACGGCCTCCAGCTGCCGCCGCCCAAGAAGCTCGCCGTGTCCGTGCCCGCGAACCTCGCCTGTGGGGTGGTCGAGCCGGCGCGGATGCCCTCCGTGAAGGCGTGAAACGACATCGAGCCGGAAGGGCACTGGGCCTCGGGCCCGTGCCTTCTGGACAGGAACGACAAACACGATGACTGCTCCACTAGCGACACCCGACACGACGGTCTCCGCGCCTGGCAGTGGCGCGGCGGCGGGCCCGGTGACACCTGCTGCTTCACCCTCGACGGGAGAGGTCTGGAGGAGGCGCCTGCCGGGGTTGGTGTTGGCGGCGGGCCTGGCGGTGGGGAGCTACTGGCTCGCCACGCTGCCGGGGCTGAAGGTGGTGGGGCCTCTGACGGTGGCGTTGTTGGTGGGCATCGCGCTGCGCTCGACGATGGCGGCGGGGATTCCCTCGGTGTTGGTGGAGGGGCAGCGCTACTCGGCGCGCACGGTGTTGCGGTTGGGCATCGTGCTGATGGGGGCGCGGCTGGACTTCGCGCTCGTGGCGAAGGTGGGGCCGAGGGTGTTGGTGTTGGCGATGGCGGTCATCGTCGGAGGCATCCTGGGCATCCGGTGGGTGACGCAGCGCTTCGGTGTGCCGGAGAAGCTGGGGACGTTGCTGGCGGTGGGGACGTCCATCTGTGGCGCGAGCGCGGTGGTGGCGGCGAGCTCCGTCACGCGAGCGGAGGAGGAGGACACCACGCTGGCGGTGGGGCTGTGCGGGATTCTGGGGACGATGGGCGTGCTGTTCTACGTCTTCGTGGGGCCGCTGTTGGGGTTGACCACGGCGCAGCTCGCGATTCTCTCGGGAGCCACGTTGCACGAGGTGGCGCAGGTGATGGCGGCGGCGTTCACCTGGGGGACCACGGCGGGGGATTTGGGGACGCTGGTGAAGCTGACGCGGGTGGTGTTGTTGGCGCCGGCGCTGGTGGTGCTGGGGTTGGTGTCCGGCTCGGGAGGGAAGGTGCGCTACTCGTGGAAGGAGCCGCCGATTCCGTGGTTCGTGCTGGGGTTTCTGGCGGTGGGAGTGCTCGGCTCGGTGGGAGTGGTGCCGGCGGCGGGGAAGGCCGCGCTCTCCACGGCGAGCGTCTTCCTCATGGTGATGGCCATGGGGGCGATGGGGCTGGGGACACACGTCAGCATGCTGCGCCGTGCGGGCATGCGAGTGGTCTACGCGGGCCTCGTGGGCTTCGCCGCCTTGGCGCTGTCGGCCTGGGGCCTCATCCACCTGCTGTCGATTCAGTAGTGAAGAGTGTGTGACGGAGCCACTCGATGAGCTCGGTGGGCGGCGACTGCCCGGGCGTCAGGCAGAAGACGCCCACGTGGTGCTCGTCGCGGAAGGACTTCTCGAACCAGGGCGCTGTCTGAGGGAGTCGCGTGGGAACGAGCAGCACCGCGCCCGCGCAACGTCCTTGTTCACCCATGTCTCGCCAGCGGAGTGAGTCGCGGTAGATGTGCGCGGACTCGAAGGCGTCGGCGATGCCTCGGGTGTCGGTGCGGTACTTTGCATCGAGACACAGCCAGCGCGCCTGGCCCACGTCAGGTTGCCACGTCACGACGAGGTCCGGACGCCTCGTCTTCGAGATGCTCCAGTGAGAACTCCGCTTTCGCTCTCGCGTGAGGAACCCCGGGAACGAGAGGTTGAAGTGGAGGGTCAGGGTTCCGTGGCCCGGCCATCGCGCGGTGTAGCTGGCACCGTGAGGTGACTCGTCGAAGAGTCGAAGTGTGTCGGTGTTGTCTTCGCTCCACTGGGCGTCAGGGAGGAGCTCCGCCAGCAATCGCCGCAGCGCGAGGAATGTCCAGAGCTCGTAGAGCTCGTACGACGGCCGCACGGGGGCGGAGAGGTGAGCGTCGTCGGTGGGAAGCTGGAACCGAGGGGAGAGGAAGAGCTGGCCGAAGGCGTGGACCCGCGCATAGAGCGGGTCATCGACGAAGGTGAGGATCGCCGAGTCCGACGCGTACTCGGGCGTCATCGCGCCCAGCGGTGTTTCGAGCAGGAGCGCTTCGAGGTCATGGGCTCCTTGAACCAGCTGCCGCACGCGGCCCTTGCACCAATCCTCCAGGTCCGGGTCCAGTGACTGCGTCTTCTGGAGTCCTCGCTCGACACACTCCACGGTGTCTCGGAGCTTGAGCACCACCTGTCGTGTCAGCCACGCGACGTGGCGATTGGCTGCGTGGTCCAGGGCGCCCTGCCAGGCGCGACTGGGGACTCGTGGGACAGGGCCCGTGCCGAAGCTCTCCGCGTAGCCGCGGACACCTTGGTAGGTGTTCGGATGGCTCGCCAGCCAACGCAAGGTTCCTCGGTCTGCTTGTTTGACCGAGTGGATGGGGACCTCGGTCCAGAGCTCGACGGACTGCTCCTTGGGGGCACGGAGCACGGATGTCAGCGCGGCCTCGAATGCAGGCACCAGGTCGCCGAGTACCGAGGCCACTCCCGCGATGTCGCAGCCCTGGTGTCCCACGCGTCCGTGCCGGCCTCCTTCCTGGCCAACCGTGGTGCCGGGCATCCAGGCGTCCAGGTCGCGCAGCAGATGAGCCCAGGCTTCGCTCTGGAGCTTGTTCTTGTGAGGGAGCACCTCTACGGAGAGGTGTTGCTCTCCCTGAGGGCCCTGGATGCGCAGCGATTGCGTCCCGACCCAGTAGCTCGTGCGAAGGGTGAAGCTGGTGGAGGCGGAGTCCCACTCCAGCTCCAGCTCACCGAGCCAGCCGCGACACTCCACCTGCGCCGCTTCGCTCAGTTGAAGGGCGAGCTTGTAGGTCCGGTCCTCCTCCAGGACGACGACACCGTCCTGGATGATTCCTTCGAGGTGACGACCTTTGGCATCCCGGAAGTGCATGTCACGACCAGAACCGGATGACGCCCGTGCGTGGGTTGTTGGCCTCCATCTGGCTCAGCTTCTCGCCACACCGCTTGAGGGACTCGGCCTCGCAGAGCTTCTTGAGGACCGTGAAAGCGGTGCGCAGCTCGGGGCTCGATTCGCCTCGGAGGCGAGGGAGGACCTTGGAGAAGATTCCCTGGTCCAGCAGGCGGATTCGCTCCTCGGGGAGCGCCTCGGTGCCGGCGGCCTCCACGAAGGCGAGCAGCTCGCCCGCGGTGCGGTAGCCGAAGTGTCGACGAATGGGCCTCAGCGCCTGGTGGAGCGACTCGATGGTGCGCTCCAGCTCCGGCTGGCGTTCGGCCTGTCGGGCCTCGAAGAAGGCGCGGAGGTTGACGTCCCAGAACTCCAGGGTGAAGGCGCGGTCCAGCACCTTGTCGCTGAAGGGGAAGGTCGTCTCATCCATGTTCACCGTGCCCGCGATGAACAGGTTTCGCGGCCAGGGGAGGCGATGCGGCACGCCATTGACGGGCGCGTCCTGGCCATGCAGTGCGATGGGAAGCCCGGACTCCATCGATGAGAGGAAGGGGGCGAAGTACTGCTCGACCCGCGCGAGGTTCATTTCATCGAGCAGCAGGAAGTAGGGCTTGGATGGGTTCTGCGCGGCGCTGAGCAACAGGCGGAGTGTGGGCTCCACCTGGAACGTCGGCGTCTCATGCAGGGCGTTGTAATAGCCGAGCAGTCCAGTGGGGTCCTTCCAGTCGGGAGAGACGGCCACGACCTCCAGATGCTTCTCCACATCCAAGTCCAATGCGGCGCAGTAGACGCGCGCGTAGTGCCGGATGAGCGCGGTCTTTCCCGTCCCCGAGAGTCCCGCGAGGATGACGAAGCGCTTCTGAGGGGTACAGTGCCACGCGTGGTGGAGCGCGGTCAGTTGCGAGCTGTCGAGCACGAAGCTTCGTGTCTCGGCGTCCTCTTGGAACCTCTGGCGCAGCGTACTCAGTCCAGGCCACGGGCGAGCAAGGGGCGCGTCGGAGGCGGATGCACCCTCTTCGGCGTGTCCTGCTTCGAGCTCTTCGAACAAGGTGTCGGAGAGCGCGACCTCGGGGGGGCGAGTGGGGAGCTTCTGAGGCAACCGGGCCTCCCACGCCGCTCCATACTCACTGAGCCGGTACCTCCCATCTTTCTCGCGGTCGAACAGGTCGAGGGCCCTGAGCCATGCCAGGTTCGAGGAGGGGGCCATCTCGCCTGTCCAGGCGGGGTAGAGCTCTTGATGGTAGCTGATGAGCTGTCCCCGGGTTCGCGGCTCGGCCTTCACGAAGCGCAAGATGGACGCGAGCGGGAAGACTCGTTCGAGCATCCGGTGAACCAGGACATCGGGCACATCGCGCTCGAGGAGCTCATGGCCATCCTGGGTGGGGCGAAGGAGCTTGTCACGCTCCTCAACCAGCCCGAGTCCCGTGACTCGTGAGACGAGGCTTCGTCTCGACGACAGCGACAGGGCCTTGAACTCCTCCATGTCGCCAAGGTCTTCCACGAGGTCGCTGCGCGAGATGCCAGGGAGCGTGGCTTGAACCACATCGCGATAGGCTTCGATGAGGCGCTTGGGCGCGGCGTTGGCCTTGACCTGCTTTCCGTAGGGCCAGAGTGCGATGGGGTTGCCACGCTCGACAGGGACTGGGTTCGGCTGCGCCACGTCAAGTTGCCCTGACTTGATGGCTTCGTATCGTTCGTGGAGCCACCAGCAAAACACCGACCGGCGTACATGGTCGACCAGGTCTTGCTCGGGACCAAGTGCCTTTCGCAACCTGTCTCGAATGAGAATGTGATTGTGAGCGGTCCCTTTGGGCAACAGCAGGTCCGTGATGTTCTGCTGTGCTTGGTAGTTGAAGACGCAGTGGAAGTCGGAGGGGAGAAGCGCTGCGAAAAGGCGCCACAGGCGTGCTTGGGGGCGACGAGGCCCGTGTCGCGGCGAGACGAGGCCGAGGATGCGTTCCCCTTCCTCGGACATGACCACCGCGCGCTCGACGACTTCCGTAGGCCAGAGGGCATGCCGGAGGGTAACTATGGCGTCGACGACCTCTGGGTCGGTAAACGCCCCGCTGACCTTGACCGAGCCGCCCGGCCCCAAGGGCGTGATGGCATTCGCTGACCAGAGAAGCTCCTGGTTCTCTGGCCGGGCGAGTTCTGCGTCAGAGAGGCCACGAATCAGCATCAGCAAGTTGCAGTAGTTCTTCTGCCACTGCTCCCACCCTGGAAAAGGCTGGGCCTTCTCCCAGAGTTCCTGCACCTGCGCATCGGTCAGCAAGGCACCTGCTCCCTACCTATCTGCGGTTGCTGTTCTCGGATGGAAACGATGCCATGTCCCTTCGGACAGCGGCAACCACTCACGTCGTCGGGACTCCGAGTGTCCAGCGATTGCTGGTGTCATCCCAGTGTGCCACGCCATCATGGCGCCAGAGGTCCTGAGGTGCTTCGCGCGTCAGGACGAAGGCCGTCTCGCCAGGTCTGCGGTCCGCGACGCGAGTGTCGAGTCGAGGCCCATCACTGCCTGTGGATACGAGGAACAGGTGACCATCCTGTCGCCCCGTCTTGGGTGTCGTGGACAAGCCGAAGTGGTCCATGACCTGTGACTCCGTGAGCCGTGCACCTCGCGGTGGTGCGAGGCTCTCGGGTGTCAGCACCTCGACCAGCTGGGCGATGGGCATGACGCCTTCGTTCACGTCCTTCGTGGCGTGGTCGGGATTATCGGACCGCAATCGCCACTGACCATCGGCACGGACCAGCCGCTTCACTTGATAGGCATATCCCGCCGCGTCTGGCACCTGGATGAGCGCCACCTTGCCTTCGAGGTCCCTCGGCGAGAGGTCGCGGGCGTAGCGCATCACCAGCCAGTCTCCATCATGAATGGGGCGGTCTCCTCCATTCATCGAATCGCCTGACGCGCGCACCGCGAACAGTCCTTCACCTCTCGCTTGAATCGGCAGGCGCACCCACTCCGCTTCAGGGGCCTGCTCCAGCGCGAGTGCATGACTCGCGGCCCCTGCCGCGGCTCGCAGCGTCGGGAAGGAGATGCAGCCCATGGGGCGTTTGAAGGCGAGCACCTCGGCTCGTACTGGCTCGACGCTCCAGCCATCCGCTCGCGGGGTGAAGCGCACACGGAAGGCCGTGCCTGGCTTCCCCGCGAAGTCGTCGAACCATCCTCTCAAGAGCTTCGAGAGCTGGTTCTTCTCCGCTCCAGCTGGCTTCGCGACGTTGACGGCGATCTTCACGAAGTGGAACTGCCACGACTCACCGTTGGGGAGCCGAACCTGGGTGACACCCTGCGGGAGGTCGGGCCGCTGCTTCCGGTCCGGAAGCTTGAGGATTGGCGCGTGTTGGTTGGTGATGACCTGGGCCTCGAAGGGCATCCCGGGCCCTTGCGACTGGCTGAGCTGCCGTCGGCGGTACTGCGCCAGGCGGTACTCGACCAGCTCTCGGGTCATCTCCTCGAACGCTTCCCGAGCGTCCTCGGTCAGCACGAAGCGCGGGGCGAACCTGTCTCCCTCCACTCGGAACCACTTCCCGTCCTGCGTCCATTCGTGGACTGGGAGCGAGTTGTCGAGTGCTTCGACCCCTTCGATGTCCCGAAGCAGCTCGGGATTGCGCCGCAGGATGGACAGGCTCCGCTGCGTCAGCTCGGACAAGGACAGTCCTCGCTCCAGTGCATCCGCTTCGAGCAATGCCTCCAGCATCACCATCTTGATGCACTTGCTCATGGGCGTGAGCTCGAGATTCCGGAACCACGCCGGGTCCTGCTTCAGGGCTCGGGACTGCGCGTCCGTGAGGTCCTTCTCCGCCTCCACGAACTGGAACCAGCCAGAGTGCTCGTCATGCCTGCTCAGTGACGCGGGCGCGTAGCCCAGCCGGTACAGCTCCCCGATGGTAGGGCGCTGACCCCGGCTGTCTCGCAGCTCGCGGTAGATGCGCGCGACCTCTGTCTCACCTGTCGCCAGGAAGTGGCGCAGCAGCTCCTTCGCTTCGACCTCCACCTGCACGGAACAACCCGGAGGCAGCTCGGGCTGCTTGCCATGCACCAGGAAGTCTCGGAGTGACATCGCCCCTCGGCCGAGCGCCAACAGCGTGCGCACCCGGTCGAGGAACAAGCGATGGTTGCCCACGAAGTCGATGACCGTGACGCGGGTCTTCCCCTCGAACTTGCGCAGTCCTCGGCCGAGCTGCTGAAGGAAGACGACGGGAGACTCCGTGGGGCGCAGCATCACCACGCGGTCGATGCTCGGCACATCCACGCCCTCGTTGAAGAGGTCCACCGAGCACACCGCGTCCAGCGTTCCCGCCGCCAGCTCTCGCAGCGCCTGCGCTCGGTCCGCCGAGCCCGGCCCCGAATAGACCGCCGCGACCCTCACGCCCTTCTCCTTCAGCCACCGCTGGACATAGTTCGCATGGGAGACCGAGACACAGAACACGAGCGTCCTGCTCGCCGCGTGCTCCTCCCAAGCCCGCCACAGTGTCCGCATCCGCGCGTCCGTCTGGACCGCTTGCGCCAGGGCCTCCGGCTCGAAGCTCCGGCTGCGCCAGGGGATGTTCTCGTAGGGCACGTCATCCTTGAGCCCCAGGTACGCGAACGGTGTCAGCAAACCCGCTTCGATGCCTTCCCCCAGGTCCGCCCGATAGGCGAGGTGGTCATCGAACAGCCCCAGGATGTCTCCATCATCCGCGCGCTCGGGCGTCGCCGTCAGCCCCAGCAGGAACGTCGGCTCCAGCCGCGAGAGAATCACCCGATAGCTCGCCGCCGCGGCGTGATGCACCTCATCCACGATGACGTAGTCGAAGCGCGCTGCTCCCCGCAGGGCTTCCAGTCCATCGCGATTCGACAGCTTCTGCACCGAGGCGAACACCACATCGCCTTCGAGCGAGGACTTCGCGCCCACGTACCAACCAAAGCGCAGCCGAGGAAACTGACGACGAAAGGTCTCCGCGGCCTGGACCAGCAGCTCCTCGCGGTGGGCCAAGAAGAGGACGCGTGGCGGGACCTCCTGCTCGGCATGGAAGGCCGCCACGTCCATGGCGGCCAGCAGCGTCTTCCCCAGCCCCGTCGCCAGTACCACCAACGCACGCCGACGACCTTCCTCCCGACTTCGCGCGAGAGCGCGCAAGGCCTCGCGCTGAAGCACGTGTGGCTCGCGAGGCGGAACCACCGGCTCCACTTCGACGGGCGCGAGCGTCCGCTGCGTGAGGCTCGCGCGACGTGCATAGGCCTCCACCCAGTCCGCCTCCAGCGGCGTGGCCCGTTCCCACCACGCCTCGAAGGCTTCGACCACTTCACCCCAGGCCCGAGGGTCCCGGCCCTGCTCGACGCGCAGGTTCCACTCAATGCCTGTCTTCAGCGCGGAGCGGGAGATGTTGCTCGAACCCACGTATGCCACCGCGAGCCCATCCCCCACGAACCGCCAGGATTTGGGATGGAACGAGGACACGCGCTCCTTCTCCACCTCCACGATGCGGGCCTCGAAGTGTCCTCGGCTTCCGCCTTGGAGCACGCTGTCCTCGTCCATCCAATCCAGCAGGCGTCGCAGCGCCTCCGCCTGGGTGATGGTCAGGTAGTCACCCGTGAGGATTCGCACCCGCGCGCCTCGCAAGAGGGCTGCGTCCACGGATTGCCGCAACACTTCCAATCCACTGTCCTGCACGAACGCCGCGAGCACCGCGATATCCGTCGCGCGCGAGAACAGCGGCTCGAGGTGCGAGAGGAACGGGTCTCCCAATCCCCCCGTGGCGAGCGGCTTCGCCTGTGGCGTGGCCAGGTAGTTCCCCTGGTGGGGGATGACATGCCGGACGCCACCGCGCGCGTCCGCGACGTCCCCCTGGAAGCGGGGAATGACATGCACATGCAGGTGGAACACCGTCTGCCCGGCCGCCGCGCCCACGTTGATGCCCAGGTTGTACCCATCCGGGCGCAGCTCCGTGTCCAGGCCCTGCTTCACCTCCTCCACCAGCTCGAAGAGGGCGCGCTGTTCCTCGGCCGTGGCGTCGAACCAGGTGGCGACCGGGCGGCGCGGAACCACCAGGGTGTGCCCCGGGCTCACCGGGAAGCCGTCTCGGATGGCGAAGGCCAGCGTGTTCGAGGCGACCCACCGGGATTCAGGAATCAGCAGGAAAGGGGAGGACACCGCGACACCCTAGCCCAGCCCCCTCGCCCCTCGGACACACCCGCCGTGTGGAGAGGGGGCGAGCGGACGTCTTCTCACGAAGCCGGGTGCATCGAGTGCCCGGGGCGGGGTAGACAGGGGGCTCGGAGGGTTGAAACGAGATGGACGCGAACGCAGTGGCGGAGCTGGAGAAGGCGGGCGTGAAGGTCGATGCCCCGGACCGGCTGTTTGTCGCCGTGGAGTGGGATGAGAACCAGCGCGTGATTCCCGTGGGCGCTCGCGCCCAGGTTCGCGCCGGCGAGCAGCTCGCGCACGTCCACCTCCAGCCCATCTCCAAGCTGTGGACCGGCGACACGAAGCCCCCCAGCTTCGCCAAGACCCCCCCCCTCGAGTACCACCCGTTCTTCATCCTCATCGAGGCCACCGCCGCCGGCTACTGCCGCGCCGTGCGCAACACGGAGACGGACCAGGAGTTCGAGCGGCTCTACCGCCACCTGGTCCGCCGCCCCGACGGCACCGACCGCAACCCCCTCTTCTCCTATCTCCAGGGCGCCGTCCGCCTCTACATGTCCCTGCGAGACGTCAGCCAGGCGGAGTTCGAGGCCGTCGTCCTCCGCCTCCACCAGTCCGCCAGGCACCACCAGACCCACGTCGGAAGCATCAACTACTTCCAGGACGTGCTGCGCGGCGTGCTCGGCGCTTGAGGCCCGGCCCACCCTCACGGGTGGGCTCCCAAGTGGAATATCGTGCTCGGCCGCCCGTTCCCGGGCGCCTTCCTCCACGACAGGAGCACGGATGTTCCGTCAGTCCCTCCTCTGGACGTCGTGCCTGACGCTGCTGGCGGCCCCCGCCGCCATCGCCCAGGCACCCGCCAGGGCGGCCTCCCAACCCGCCGCCACCACCACCCAGAAGCTCGGCGCCAACGTCGAGAGCCGCACCTTCAAGAACGGTCTCAAGGTCATCGTCTGGCCTGACCACGACATCCCGAACGTCACCCTCAACAACTGGTTCCGCGTCGGGAGCCGCAACGAATACCCAGGCATCACCGGCCTGTCTCACTTCTTCGAACACATGATGTTCAACGGCGCCAAGAAGTACGGCCCCGGTGAGTTCGACCGCGTCATGGAGGCCAACGGCGGCTCCAACAACGCGTTCACCTCCGAAGACGTCACCGTCTACCAGGACTGGTTCCCGCGCACCGCGCTCGACGTCATCTTCCAGCTCGAAGCCGACCGCCTCCAATTCCTCTCGTTCGACCCCAAGGTCGTCGAGTCCGAGCGCGGCGTCGTCTACTCGGAGCGCCGCTCCAGCGTGGACAACAACAACATGGTCGCGCTCATGGAGCAGGTCCAGGCGACCGCCTTCGTGGCCCACCCCTACCAGTTCCCCGTCATCGGCTGGCCGTCGGACATCGAGTCGTGGCGCATGGAGGACCTCCAGCGCTACTTCAAGACGTACTACGCCCCGAACAACGGCACCCTCGTCTTCACCGGCGCCGTCACCCCGGCGGAGATCTTCGCCCTCGTCGAGAAGTACCTGGAGCCCATCCCCGCGCAGCCTCCGCCCGAGCCCGTCCGCACGAAGGAGCCGGAGCAGCAGGGGGAGCGGCGCCTCGTCCTCAAGAAGCTCGCGCAGTCCCCGCTCCTCCAGCTCGCCTACCAGGGCATGGCCGCCAAGGACGCCGACGTCGAGGCCCTCACCCTCCTGCTCAACATCCTGGGCGACGGTGACTCCTCGCGGCTCCACCGCCGCCTCGTCGAGGAGGAGCGCGCCGCCATCAACGTGGCCACCTACTTCAGCCCCGGCTTCGACCCGTCCCTCGTCTGGGTGACCGCGGACCTGGCCCCCAACGGCAACCTCGCCCGCGTCGAGTCCCTCATCACCGAGGAGCTCGCCCGCGTCGTGAAGAGCGGCGTCACCGAGGCCGAGCTGACCAAGGCGCGCAACATCACCCTGGCCAACTTCTGGCGCTCCCTGGAGACCATCAACACCCGCGCCTACGCGCTGGGCGCCGCGGAGACCTTCCGGGGCGACTACCGCCAGCTCTTCGACGCCCCCGCCCGCTACGAGCGCGTCACCCGCGAGGACCTCCGCAAGGTCGCCGCGCGCATCTTCGCCACCCAGCGCCGCACCGTCGGCTGGCTCGTCCCCACCGAGGAAGCCGCCGCCGCCACCCCCGCCGACCGCAAGGACGCCACGCGATGATTGCCCCCCTCTCCTGGAAGACAGTCGTCGCCACGGTCCTGCTCTCCTCGGGCCCGGCCCTGGCCCAGGGCGTCGCGAAGCCGACCCCGCCGGCCACCGCCGCTCCCGCCGCGCAAGGCGTCACCCTCCCCAAGCCCACCACGCTCACGCTCCCGAACGGCGCGCGCCTGCTCCTGGTGGAGCGCCGGGACGTGCCGCTCATCTCCTTCAGCGCGTGGGTGCGCGGCGGAGCGCTCGCGGACCCCGCGGGCAAGGAAGGCCTGGCGGCGCTCACCGCGGAGCTGCTCCAGCGCGGCGCCGGCTCGCGGGACGCGCGCCAGTTCGCCGAGGCCGTGGACGGCGTGGGCGCCACGCTGAAGACACACGCGGACCTGGAGCACCTGGCCATCACCGGCCAGTTCATGTCCCGCGACAGCGCGCTGATGGTGGAGCTGCTGTCGGACCTGCTCACCCGCCCGCGCTTCGCCCAGGACGAGCTGAAGAAGACGCGCGAGCGCATGGCCTCGGAAATCATCGCCGCGAAGGACGGAGACCCGCGCGCGCTCATCAACACCTACTTCGAGGCGTTCCAGTTCTCCGGCCATCCCTACGGCACCCCCGTGGGGGGCACCGAGGCCTCCCTGCCCACGCTGAGCCGCAAGGACGTGCTCGCCTACGCGAAGAACCAGCTGGGCGGAGACCGGCTCATCCTCTCCGTCGTCGGTGACTTCGACACGAAGGAGCTCGCCGAGAAGCTGAGCGCCGCGCTGGGCGGCTGGGCCAAGGCCGCGAGCCCCGCTCCGCAGGCGCCCGTCACCACCGTCACCAAGGGCCGCCGCGTCCTGCTGGTGGACAAGCCCGACGCCACCCAGACGTACTTCTCCGTGGGCAACACGGGCATCTCCCGGAGCGACGCGGACCGCGTCACGGTGGACCTGGTGGGCACGGTGCTGGGCGGACGCTTCACCTCGCTGCTCAACACGGAGCTGCGCGTGAAGTCGGGCCTCACCTACGGCGCTCGCGCGGCCTTCTCGCAGAGCACGCACCCCGGCGCGTTCGCGATGTACTCCTTCACCCAGACGGAGACGACCGAGAAGGCCCTCGACATGGCCTTGGATGTCTATTCGCGCTACCGCAAGTCTGGAATGGATGACGCGATGCTGGCGTCGGCCAAGGCCTACGTGCTGGGCCAGTTCCCGCCCGAGCTCGAGACGGGCGGGCAGGTGGCCGACAAGCTGTCGGAGCTGGCCTTCTATGGCCTGGACTCCAGCGACGTGGATGGCTTCGCCGCCGCGGTGACGCGGGCCACCCGCGTGGACGTGTCCACCGTCATCGGGCGCACGCTGCCCGCGTCGGAGGACCTCACGTTCGTCCTCATCGGAAAGGCCGCGACGATTCGCGAGCTGGCGCGCAAGTACGGCCCCGTCACGGAGATGAAGATCTCCGACAAGCGCTTCTCCCCGGCGCCCGCCCCGCGCTGACGCCGCACCGCCATCCGGGCCCGCCGCCGAGCATCACCCGCGGGTCCGGATGGCGCATCACCCCCTTCGCGCCGAGGCCGAGGCCGCGCAACACCTGTCACGGGTGGATTGCGCAACGCCAGGCGTCTGTGAATCGGTTTCGGGGCGCTCCAACACTTGCCACGTCAGGTTTGCGCAAATCCGCACGTGTCGGGGTTTGTCCAAAGCTCCCCGGAAATCCCTTGGGGGCTCGAGTGGATAGGGGGAATGTGTGCGCCTGTCTCGTATCTCTTTCGCTTCAAAGCTGATGTGTGTCGCGTGGTTGGTGGGGTGTGGCGCTGGCCCCGGCGAGTCCGGAGGGCCTCCGGCCGTGGGGGTCGAATCCCCCGGGGACGGGACGTGGATGGGGGCTCCCGTCGCGGAGGGCTGCGCGCCCGATGGAGGCCCCTCCCCGGACGCGGGGCCGCCTCCCGATGGCGGGCCCGGACCCGATGACAGCGTCCTCGTGACGAACACCACGCGCTTCCACACGGCGGTGGGAATCGCCGAGCGCCCCGGGGACCTGGCGACGAATCCCCCTGAGATTCTCGTGTTCGACGGCGCCCGGTTCCTGGCCATCCAGGGCACGCCGTCCCCCGAGGGCCTGCGCTTCAAGGGCGTGCCCCAGGGGCCGTACTACCTGAACGCGGGCGGACGCTATGTCGTCACCGACGCGAGGCAGGTGGAGGTGGGCTCCAACCGCCTGGGCCGGCCGGACGCGGTCTATGCCGAGGTCGGTGGCATCCAGTCCCTGAACCTCAACCTGTCGAACCTGGAGCCGTGGAGGCGGGGGTCCATCCTGGAGCTCGCCTCGGCCCAGGTGGACATGAGCGGCGACGTGTACGTTCCCGCGGAGGCGCTGCCCGAAGGTGCCATCTCCCTCAACTTCGACGGGGCCTCCTACTCCTCCTACACCGGGAGCCGGTTCCCCCTCTTCGAGTCGGCGTACCGGGACCGGCTGTATGTCAATCAGCTCAGCCCGTCCTCCGCGGGGACGCTGCCGGATGGACGGCCGCTGACGTACACGGCCCTGACGCGCTCGGTGGAGGTGGGGACGTTCGACTTCCTGCCGGATGGGGCCTCGCCGATGCCTGTCACGGCGCGGCTGCAGCCCGCCCCCGTGCGTGAGTTCCCCCTCGAGTGGCGCCTGCCCCAGTTCACCCCCTTCGCCACCCAGGCGCACCCGCGCGCCGAGCATTCCGCCAACACGTTCAGCCTCCTGCCGGCGGCCCATGGCGTGTCGGAGGGCTGGATTGGCTACTCCGGGACGCTGCTCACGCTGCGCCCGCCCGCGGCGCCCATGGCCAACGTCACGACCCGGCTGCGGTTCGGCAATCCCTTTCCGTCGAACTGGGGCGTCGTGGCCATCGCGAGCGCCAGCTATCGCGTGATGGAGCCGGTGCCGGATGGCTCGGGACGTCTCCTCAGGCTCTCCGCGTCGAACGTCGTGCACGACACCCTGGACAACGTCATCGCGGGCCCCGTGGTCCCGCGCGTGTCGCCGCCCCGCTCGCTCACCATCGACGGGGTGCCGGCGAGCACGCCGCGCGTGGTGGGGACCGCCAGCCCCGTCATTGCCTGGGAGCCGCCCGCGCTCGGCACGCCCTCCGCCTATCGGGTGCGTCTGAACCGGTATGACCGCGAGGCGGGCCTCGTGCTGAATGTGCGGTTCGTCGACGTGCCCGGCTCCATCACCCAGGTGCGGCTGCCTCCCGACATGTTGCTGCCCGGGAGCATCTACTACCTGAACGTGACGGCCATCGAAGCACCTGGGTTCGACGTGAAGCGGCGTCCCTTCAGGACGAACGAGACACTGCCCCATCACAGCTCCGACGCCATCAGCTCCCTGTTCACCACGCCCTGACGTCGGGTGGCCGTGGGTGTGTGAAGTCTTTCGTTGTGACCATTGAAAAGTCTCTCATCGAGTGGAGATGTCATGCATTTGCCGAGGAAGTCTTGGGTCTTGGGGGCAGCGTGTGCCTCGTGGCTGGTGGGGTGCGGCGCCAGCCCGGGTGATTCGAATGAGTTCCAGGATGGGGTGACGCCGGTGGTGACGGACCCCAGCGTTCCTGGAGATGGGACGTGGATGGGGGAGCCCGTCACGGAGGGCTGCGCGCCCGACGCGGGTGTTCCCTCGGATGGTGGGACGCCGACGGACGCGGGCACGCCGAGCGACGTGGTCTTCGTGAAGCGCCTCACGCGCTTCCACACGTCGGTGGGCATCGCCGAGCGCGCCGAGGACCTGTCGGCGAACCCGCCCGAAATCATGGTGCATGACGGGGCCCGCTTCCGGGTCATCCAGGGCTCCGCCGCGCCCGGGGGCTGGCGGTTCTCGGGCGTGCCCGAGGGCAGCTACTACCTGAGCTCCGGCACCCGCTACGTCGTCACCGATGCGCGCGAGGTGGACATCGGCACCAACCACATCGGCCGGCCGGATGTCGTCAATGTCGAGACGGGCAATGGCGGCTCGATGCCGCTCCAGCTCAACCTGCTGAACCTGGCGCCGTGGCAGGTGGGGACGCGGCTGCACCTGAATTCCACGCAGGTGGAGTTCCAGGGCGAGGTGTCCCTCTTCGAGGATGTTCCGCTGGGGTCGACCTCCCTCAACACCAGCGCGGCGGACTTCTCCTCCAGCGTGGCGATGACGCTCCCGGTGCTGGAGGGGGACAAGGGGGACCGCTTCTACGTCAACCAGGTCAGCCCGTTCCCCGCGGGGCGCACGCCGGACGGCAGGGCGCTGACGTACTACGCCGTGGACCGCTCGCTGGAGGTGGCGCCCCTCGACTTCGTCCCGGATGGCTTCTCGCCGCTGCCCGTCACCGGGCGGCTCATGCCGGCGAAGGTGCGGGAGTTCCCCATCGAGTGGCGCCTGCCCACCTATGCGCAGTGGACCTCGGAGGTCCACCCGAACGCCCAACCCTCTTCGGCCAGCTTCTACGTCTCGCCGACCCCGTACGGCGTGGATGAGAGCTGGCTGGGGTATGCCGGTGAGCTGCTCTCCCTGCGCATCCCCTCGGGCTCCCTCTTCGACTACACGGGCCGGCTGAAGTTCGGCAACCCGTACCCGGCGAGCTGGGGCGTCCTGAGCAACATGTCCTTCACCTACCGGGTCACCGAGACGGTGCCGGACGGCTCGGGCCGCTCCGTGTCGCTGTCCGCGACGAACGGCGGCTTCGACACGCTCGACAGCGTCATCGCGGGTCCGGTGGTGCCGCGGGTGTCTCCGCCTCGGGTGCTCACCATCGACGGGCTGAAGGCCAGCACGCCGCGCGAGGTGGGGACGGCCAGCCCCGTGGTCGCGTGGGAGCCTCCCGCGCTGGGCGCGCCCGACTCCTACCGGCTGGGCCTCTTCCGCTACGACACCAGCCTGGGGCTGACGATGCCCGCGGGGTACATCTACATGCCGGGCTCCGTGAACCAGGTGCGGCTGCCTCCCGACATGCTGCAGCCGGACAGCATCTACTTCCTGCGGCTGACGGCCGTCTCCGCGCCGCGGTACGACCCCAAGCGCAGCCCGTTCAAGTCGCTGGACCGGATGCCGCACTACAACGCGGACGCCATCAGCTCGCTGTTCACCACGCCGTGAGGCGCGGCGGCTGAGCACACGTGTCTGGGGCCTCGGCGCGCTGGCTGGCGCCGGGGCCTCAGTGCGTGTTCGTGACGACGGGGGGCCTGGCCGGCTCCCGGGTCAGCTCCCGGTAGCGCGCCTGGCACTTCTGGAAGCGCGCGTCGACGGAGCGCGCGAACCAGGCCGTGGTGCGCTCCCCCTTCAGCTTGGGGCTCTGGAGCGTCACCTGGGGGAGCTGGGCGTAGGCGGGGGCCTCTCCGGTCTGGTTCGCGTAGACGCGCTTCACCGCCCGGAAGGTCTCCGTGGACTCGAAGTCCTCGCGCTTCTCCTTCTTCACGTCGCGGCGGACCTGGTTCTCGCTGAGCTCCGGCGCGTGCTGGCGCCGGAAGGAGAGCAGCGCCGTCAGGGACTTGCTGTCCTCGCTCCGGGGCACGCCGTTCTTGTCATAGAGTTGCAGGTCGCCATCCAGCGTCAGGGGGACCTGGGTGAGCTGGCTCACCTGGGCCTGGAGCGCCGCGTTGCGCGAGGCGTAGAGGCCCGCGTTGTAGTCGGCGAAGCGGAAGAGGGGCTGGGGATAGGCGGCCTCGTAGCCCATGAGGCGCGCGGTGCCGAAGCGCACGCCGCCTTCGCGTGTGTACATGGACTCGCGCACCTTCACCGGGTCCGCGTCCTCGCCTTCCTTCTCCACCGCGTAGCGGACGCTCACCTGCATGGAGCCCGCGGTGGTGACGGGGTTGAGGTCCTCCAGCCGGCGCGAGGAGAACAGGGAGCTCGCCAGGTTCATGGTGGCGAACGTCGTGGGGTACTCGGCCTCGTAGTACGCGAGCATGTCGCGGAAGAGCCGGTCCAAATCCCGCTCGGTGTGCACGGCGCGGAGCCGGGCGTCGAAGGTGCGCTTCTGTCCGGGCGCCTTGCCCTTCAGCACCGAGGACAGGGCCTTGCGTCCCAGGGGCCCCAGCGTGTCCGCGTGCTCCTCCAGGCGCTTGCGCACCATGCGCGACAGGTTCGGCACGGCCGGGTCCGCCTGGAAGCCGGACTCCTGCTCGATGACCGCGAGCACCGAGCACACCGTCATGGGCGAGGGGAACACCTCCTCCGCTTCCAGCGCGGTGAGCACGTCGCGCGCCCAGCCCTCACGCTCCTTCACGTGGGGCGGGATGAGCTTCGCGACTTGCTGCTGCGTGAGTCGGGGCGGAGGCGGCACGGAGGGCGTGGGCGTGCTCACCCCTCGCGGGGTGCAGGTGGTGAGCAGTCCCAGCAGGGCCCAGAGGACGCGCCCACGGCCGCGCCACCTCGGGTGGGTTCCGCCTGCCGCCGGGCCTGGGCCATCCATCCGCTTTCCTTTCGAGCTCGACGCGAAGTCCCACGCACGTCCTTAGGGCTCTCGACGGCTGGCCCGAAAGGGCATTCAGCGCGTGACGGGGAGCGTTATCCCACCTTGCCGCGGGAGTCGGAAGGGGTGGAGGTGCTCACTTGGGCCACGCCGTCATCGCGCGCGCCACGGCCTTGACGTGGGAGCGCACCAGCTCGCGCGAGGCGAGCAGCTCCAGGGCGTTGTCGGGCGTGTAGCCCAGGCAGAGCACGACGTCGTCCTCGGGCGCCGCGCGCATCTCCAGCTTCATGTAGTCGAGCATTCGCGGCACGGGCTCACCCTCCGTGTCGCGGGTGAAGCGGCCGAAGATCGCCGCCTTCGGGTCCCTGCGAGGCGCGGTCTCCTTCAGCGCGAACAGGCGCCGCACCGCCGCGAGCACGTCCGGCTGTTCCAGCATCTGCTCCGGCCGCGCGGGCCCCGCCAGCTCCCACTCCAGCAGGCGCATGCAGCCGCGGACGAACTCCACGTCGGTGATGACCAGGCCGTACAGGTACCAGTCCGCGCACGCGGCCAGCACCAGCCGCGCCTGCCCATCCGAGAGCCAGCCGAAGGAAGGGCAGGTGAAGGTCTCGCACACCGACGCGCGGTAGACGCCGCAGTCGCGCAGGTCCTTGCCGCCCGTCACCTTCGGGTGGCCCAGGCAGCCGACCTGCTTGCGCTCCCGGTCCAGGAAGCCCAGCAGGGGACACACGCGCACGGCGGGGAACAGGGGCGCCACGCGCCGAGCGTCCGTCAGCTCGCGTGCCGCCGCGCTCCACACCTCGGGCTCCTGGGGGACGCGGCGCAGTCGCTCGGTCTGCATCGCGAGCTGCTCCGTGAGCGCCCCGCGGGAGTGGTCCTGGAAGTTGTAGAGGCCGCAGCAGGCGCCGCACGAGGCGCCTCCACCGGGCTGACACAGGTGGAAGGAAACCGTCACCTCCTCATTCTACGAGGCTTCTCGCATCCTGCACTGGAAAGGCGCCGATTCGCCCTCGAGTCGGGGGCCGCCAGGCGCGGGGGGCCCGTGCCCGGCCGTGCGCCCGGAGTGTCCTCAAAACCACTCGGGGCGCATCCGGGCGTAGGAGTCCTCGCCCGTGCGGCACAGCGAGGCGAGCAGGGGCACTCGAGGCAGCTCCACCGCGAACCAGTACTGCGCCGTCGCGAGCTTGCCCTCGTAGAAGTCGGTGTCTCCCTGCTGACGCGCCAGGCCCTCCTTCGCCGCCGCGGCCTGCTCCAGCCAGCGCCACGCCACCCCCAACACGCTGAACAGCTCCAGGAAGTCCGCGCTGTGGCGCAGCATCAGCTCCACCTCGCCCGCCATCCCTCGCGCGCCCAGCTCCGTCACCAGCTCGCACACCTCGCCCAGCGTCCGCTCCAGCGCGTCACACCACGCGGACGCCACGCCGGCCGCGCGGGCCCGGCGCACGCTCCGCCCCACCTCGTCCGCGAAGAGCGTCAGCGCCGCGCCACCGCCCGCGACCACCTTGCGACCCAGGAGGTCGAGCCCCTGGATGCCCGTGGTGCCCTCGTGGATGCTGTTGAGCTTCTGGTCCCGGAGCCACGCCTCCGGCAGGTACTCGCTGGAGTAGCCGTAGCCGCCGTGCACCTGCACCGCGAGCGCGTTGGCCTCGAAGCCCCGCTCCGCGGGGAACGTCTTGGCCACGGGCGTGAGCAGGTCCGCGAGCAGCCCCGCGCGCCGACGCGCCTCCTCGTCCGGTGCATGCGAGGCGAGGTCCGCCTGGAACGCCGCGGCCACGAGGAGCGACAGCCCGCCTTCCACGATGGCCTTCTGGCGCAGCAGCATGCGCCGCACGTCGGCGTGCTCGATGATGGGGAGCTGGGGACGGGTGGCGTCCTTGGCCCAGGCGGGGCGACCTTGTGGACGCTCGCGCGCGTAGGCCACCGCCTCATGGTAGGCAACCGACGCGGTGGCCACGCCGTTGAGGCCCACCATGATGCGCGCCTCGTTCATCATCTGGAACATGCACGCGAGGCCCCGTCCGGGCGGGCCCACCAGCCATCCATGACAGTCGCCCGACTCGCCGTAGTTGAGCGCGAGGCTGGGGATGCCCTTCCAGCCAATCTTGTGGATGACGCCCGCCACGCGGACATCGTTGTCCACCAGCGTGCCTCCTTGGGGCCGACGCGCGGGCACCGCGAAGAGGGAGATGCCCTTCGTGCCGCTCTCCAGCCCCTCGGTGCGCGCGAGGGTGAGGTGCACGACGTTCTCGGTGAAGTCCTGGTCGCCGCCGCTGATGAAGATCTTCGAGCCCTGGATGCGCCACGTCCCATCCGGCGCGGGCGTCGCGCGCGTGCGCACATCCGCCAGGCTGCTGCCCGCCTGCGGCTCGGTGAGGGCCATGGTGCCCGTCCACTGGCCCCGGTACAGCGGCTCCATGAAGGCCGCCTGGACCTCCGGCGTGCCGAAGACCTCCAGCAGGTGGGCCGCGCCCTGCGTCAGCCCGAGATAGGCATAGGCGCTCAGGTTGCCCGCCATCAGGTAGGCGCTGGCCACCGCGTGGACGGTGAGCGGCAGTTGTTGTCCGCCGACCTCCGGAGGCCGGGTGGCGGTGAGCATGCCCAGCTCCACCATGCGCGGGTACAGCTCCCGCATCTTCGGATGGACGAGCACCCGGCCGTCCTTGAACGTGGGAGGTTCCAGGTCGAACGTTCGATACGTGGGGTAGAGCACCTCGCGGGCGAAGCGCCGCGCGCTGTCGAGCAGCAGGCCGAACGTCTCGCGCGAGTGCTCGGCGAAGGCGGGCAGCGCGCAGAGGCTGGAGACGCGCACGACCTCGTCGAGCTGGAAGTCCACGTCTCGGTCCGACAGCAAGGCATTGGGGCGGGGCGCGTTCATCCCCGGTGTGTTAGCAGGCGCCCTACCAGGAGGCGATAGCGGCCTCGTCGTCGACGGCTTCGTCGTCGTCCACGGGCGCGCGGGACATCCGCGTCGAGCCGCCGCGCCAGCGCTTCCCCGGGCCCCGAGGCGACGCGTGGTGTTGGCCCAGCAAGCGCAGCAGGGCGGAGGTGCGGAGCGCGCCCTCGGCGGGTGATGCGCGGCGGAGCACCCCGAGGATTCGCCACCTCCTCGGACAGGGCTCCCACGAAGCCGACGGTGTTCTCCACATGACAGACCCCTGCCCCTCGGAAGTGGCCTTATGTGCTTGCACGTCTGGAGGCTGAAACTGGGGATGGACCGAGGTCCAAGCCAGTGGGTCGAAACAGCATCCGTGGAGAGGGCGACGGAAGGAGCGAGCGATTGTCTGCTCGTCTGCCTCACTCCCGCGACCGCTCACCGCGACGTCCCGACCGTCCATGGCCGTCGCGCCGCGACGCTTCGTTGGACGCTGGATACTTCAACCATGCGACGCGTCTTCTCTCTGCTGGGCCTGCTCCTCGTGGCGACGGCGGTGTGGGTCCCCTCTCTGCACCTGTGGTTCCGGCCCTCGGACGTGCGCGAGTGGGTGCCGGCGCTCGCCGCCCGTCAGCGGGGGTGGGGCTCCCAGGTGGGCGGCCCCGAGCGCGCGATGCTCCGGCACCTCAACCCCGAGTGGGACCTGATGGCGCGCACCTTCTCCGCGCTCGCCTTCGCGAACCTGGCGCTGCGGGAGCCCGAGCGGAAGGCGGAGCACCTGGCCGTCGTCGACGCGCTGGTGTCACGCACGCTCGAGGATGAGCTGCGGGGCCCGGAGTTCTTCCTGCTGCCGTACGGACACGGCAAGCCCTTCCAGGACCCGCGGGCGCGCAGCCTCTTCATCGAGGGGGAGCTGGCCCTGATGCTGGCGGCCCGGCAGTGGGTGGAGCCTCGGGAGGACTGGGCGCCGCTGCTGCGCGAGCGGGTGGACCGCATCGTGGCGCAAATCGAGCGCTCGCCCATCCTCGCGGCGGAGAGCTACCCGGACCAGGGCTGGACGTTCTGCAACACGATGGCGCTCGCCGCGGTGCGCATCTCCGATGCACTGGACGGGCGGGACCACTCCGCGCTTCGTGCGCGCTGGGTGGCGTCCGCGCGCGAGCACCTGGTGGATGCGCGCACCGGGTTGCTCGTCGCGGAGTTCACCTACCAGGGCCGCACGCTGGATGGGCCGGAGGGCTCCACGCTGTGGCTCGCCGCGCACATGCTCCAGTTGGTGGACGCGGACTTCGCGCGGGAGCAGTACGAGCGCGCGCGGCGGGAGCTCGTTGGAGCGCTGTGGGGCTTCGCCTGGGCGGGGGAGTGGCCGGAGGCGGCGCCGAAGTCCGTGGCCGACGTGGACTCGGGGCCCACGATTCCATTCGTGAACGTGAACGCGGGCTCGAGCGGCCTGGCGTTCGTGGCGGCGGGGGCGTTCGAGGACACCGCGCTGATGGAGGGGCTGCTCACCAGCTTGAACTTCGCGGCCTTCCCGGTGCGGGACGACACGGGGCTGCGCTTCGCGGCGGGCAACGTGCTGTCGGACGCGGTGCTGCTGTACTCGCTCACTCAAGGGCCGCTGTGGCGGCAGGTTCAGTTCGCGCGAAGGATGGAGGCTGCTCGATGATGCTCACCCGCGTGTTGCGTGCGCCCACGGTGCTGGGGGCGCTGGTGTTGTTCGCTGTCTTCCTGGTGCTTCATCTGCTCGGGGGGCGCCAGTACGTTGGAATCCTCTCCGGTACGATAGCAACGGACCGGCTGGGGCTCTTCTTCGGCATCGCCTATGCGCTGTCCTGGTTCGCGGCGGTGCTGCTGGCGCCCATCCTGCTGCTTGCGGGCGTGGCGGAGGCCTCGCTGCACGGGCGCAGGTCCGTGAAGCGGAGCTGAATGTCCGCGCGGAGGCGGGGCGTTCTCGTCCATCATGCGGACATGAACCGCCCCGCGCTGGGAGCCGTGTCCTTGTCCGTGCTGTGCATGCTCGTGGGGTGTGCCGCCTCCACGCCAGGGGTCCGGAGGGCTCCGGAGGTGGACGCGCTCTTCGCGGACTACGACAGCCCGGAGCGACCCGGAGCCAGCGTCGTGGTGGTTCACGAGGGGCAGGTGGTGCTCAGCCGCGCCTACGGGCTCGCGGACCTGGAGCACCGGACGAAGGCGACGCCCGAGAGCCACTTCCGCCTCGCATCGCTCTCCAAGCAGTTCACCGCGATGGCGGTGCAGGTGCTGGTGAAGGACGGGAAGCTGCGGCTGGAGGACCGCGTGGTGGAGGTGCTGCCCGGGTTCCCCTCGTACCTGGGCGAGGTCCAGGTCCTCCATCTGCTCCAGCACACGTCGGGCATCTGGGACTACGAGGCGTTCGTTCCGGCGACGCAGACTGAGCAGGTGAAGGACCGCGACGTGCTCCCGCTCCTGGCTCGCGCGGACCGCACGTACTTTCCGCCGGGGAGCGCGGTGCGCTACAGCAACTCCGGCTACGCGGTGCTGGCGCTCATCGTGGAGCAGGTGAGTGGAAAGCCCTACGCGACCTTCCTGCGGGAGCGGGTGTTCTCGCCCGGTGGGATGGCTTCGGCGGTGGCCCATGAAGAGGGGGTCTCCACGGTGCCGCATCGCGCCTTCGGCTATGCGAGCGGGGAGGGTGGGTTCGTGCCCCGGGACCAGAGCAACACGAGCGCGGTGCTGGGGGACGGGGGCATCTATGCGTCGGTGCTCGACCTGGCCGCGTGGGACCGGGCGCTGGACTCGCACACGCTGGTGGGGGCGACGGCGGGAGCGCGGGCCTGGACGCCCGTGACGCTCCCGGATGGCAGCTCCGGGCGCTATGGCTTTGGATGGTTCGTCGATGAGGACCAGGGGCGCCGCCGCCTGTCACACCATGGCGAGACGTGTGGCTTCACCAACGCCATCGTGAAGTACCCGGAGCAGCGGCTCACGGTCATCGTCCTGACGAACCGCGCGGGCGGGGCGCCGTGGTCGCTCGCGCAGAAGGTCGCGGACCTGTGGCTGGGGGTTCCAGGCGCCGGGCAGCCCTGGCCTTTCGAGGGCATGCCCAACGCGCGCTGACGCGGAGGCCTGGGCTGGCTCAGAAGTCCACGCGGCCCCGCTCCAGTCTGGACAGGTAGTGCTCGAAGAACTCCTCGAGCGAGTCCGTCCCGAGACGCAAGGGGCCGCCGTGGATCTCCCACTGAATCACCTGGCCGCGCTTTCCCTGGGGGCCAGGGTCCAGGTCCACGCAGTAGAGGTTCCCACCGCTGTCCGCCGCGAGCGGAACCCAGCCCGGGTGCCACCACGTCCACTTCACTTCCTGCTGGTCCTTGGGGAGCTCGTGGGGACGGGCCTTCTTGAACGCCCCTTCCTCGACGAGGCCCCGGAGGCCCTTCCAGCGCTCCAGGACCTGGGCCACGGGCAGCACGTCGTACTCGGCGATGGACATGGGTCGGTGGCCCGGCTTCGTGCGTCCTCCGAACCGCAGCAGGAACGCGCGGAGCTCCAGGGGGAGCTCCATCCCGAGGTTCTTCTCCAAGGTGTCGACTTGCGCCGTCGTCGCGGGCCGCGCGTTCGCGAGGTGCTCCGCGAAGGACGGTTGGTGGGCCTCGTACCAGGTCTGGATGCGCTTCCAGATGTGGAGGAGGCGCTGGTCGGTGACCTGCTCCACCGTGGGGCTCCCGGCCTCGAGCAGTTGCTTGACCACCTTCGAGTGGCCGTGGGTGCTCGCGGTGTCGATGGGGTAGTAGCCATTCGCGCGGCCTGTCTTCGGGTCCGCTCCGCCCTCGAGGAGGACCTGGACCAGCTTCTCGTCTCCGTGGTGGGCGGCGAGGTGGAGGGGCGTCCAGCCTCCGAGGTTGGGTTTGTTCGGGTCCGCTCCGGCGCGGAGGAGCTCGGCCAACACCGGGGCAGACGGGGCGCCGAAGAGTTCGTTCGGGTTGAGCGCCAGCGTCAGCACGGTGTCGCCTTCTTCGGTCGTGTTGACGTGGTGGATGTTGGCGCCTTGCTTGATGAGGCGCTTCGCGATGGGCACGCTCATGGACTGGATGGCCTGCATCAGCGCCGTGCGTCCGAGAAGGTCGACCGCGTCGACTTCGACGCGGTGCTCGAGCAGGAGCTCGATGAGCTCGGGTTGCTGTGGGTAGTCGACCGAGAGCATCAGCGGCGTCTCCTTCTGGTCGTTGGCGACGTTCGGGTCCGCGCCTGCTTGCAGGAGGACTCTTAGAATCTCCACGGAGGGGGCCGCGTTGTTGTCCTGGTTCAGCAGGTCGGTGAGGACGGTGTCGCCGGGCTCCTGGGTCCACCGGTGGTTGACGTTGGCGCCGCGGGCGATGAGCAGCTTCACCAGCGTGACGGCGGTGTCGCCTGTGTGAGCGGTCGCGAAGTTGAGGGCGGTCGCAGTCTGTGCGTCCAGACCATCCACCTGTGCGCCCGCGTCGAGCAACAAGGTGGCGATATCGGGACGATTCTCAGCCGCCGCGAGGTGCAGCGGGCGATAGCCTTTCGGGCCGAGCACGTTGGCGTTGGCCCCTTCGGCGAGGAGCTTCGCGACGGCCTTGGCGTTGGGCTTCTCAAGGGCGGCAAGCAGCGCGGTGTCCCGCTGGGACAGCTTCTTCTGGGGTGACAAGGGGGCTCCCGTTCCGCGCCCCATGAGGGGCTGGCGGTTGCCTTCATCAACGGTCGTTCATGCGCCATGTCGCACCGCGAGCTCGCACCAGCGGTGAGGCCGCGAGCCGTGAGGCCGACATTCGTGGGGGATGTAACCGACCGGCGGTGCTTTGCGTATCCGGGGCGTCGTCACCCTCGTCTGGAGCGCGCCATGGCCAAGTTCGAATCCCCCAGCGGGGAGACCCCCGGTCCCGCCAAGGAGGCTCCGACGGGTACGGAAGCGGCGGCTCGGCTGAACAACCGAGGCCCGTATCCTGGCTCCGAGGGACGCATCCATCGGACGCGGGACTTCGTCGACGCGATTCGCGCGCATCAGAACACCCCCGCCTACCTCCAGGCGCTCTACAAGGGGTTGGGCGACAAGGAGGCGGAGCAGCTCATCAAGGACGCCTCCGCCCAGGTGGCCCATCGCAGGACCCGGGGCGAAGACTCTTCGGCCGCCGAACAGTGCGCCGCGCTGAAGGCCCTGGCGAAGAGCACGAGGCAGTTGCCGCCCGCCGTCGCGGACACGCTGGCCAAGGCCGCGGGGGCACAGGACTCCGTCAACACCCTGACGGCGGTGCTCAAGCAGCCCGAGGCCAGCGAGGCCATGCGCCGCACCTTCCTGGACACGGCGTCCGCGGCCTTCGACAAGAGCGAGTCCTTCATCGACGCACAGAAGGTCGGTGACGTGCTCTCCTCCGACCCCGAGCTCATCGAGGACTTCGCGGCCAGGTGGGGTGATGACAAGGTGGCTCGTGTCCTCACGAAGGCGCTGAGCCAGCCGCCCCTGAACCCTGCTCAGTTGAACAAGCAGGGCACACGGCAGGATGGGGCCTTGAAGGTGCTGGGCCAACTGGCACAGCTCCAGGGTCCGCGGTACCGCGACCTCAAGACGAGGGTGTTCCGGGACGCGGCCTTGCTCCTCGGCGATGACAAGGCCCATCCGGCGCGCAAGGAGCTGGTGCAGGGCCTCACCCAGCTCTTCAAGAGCGATGCGACGGACCTCATCCAGCGCCTGAGCAACGACACGTCGGACCCATCCCACAAGGCCCTGGGCACGTTCCTGCACGCGGGGCTGTTGGATGACTCCTCGAAGAGCGAGGAGCTCGAGTCCTTCATCTCGTCGACGCTCATTCCTCCGCTTCGGAAGGAGACGCTGGACCCCAAGGCGCTCGGGGAGGTGGATGGGCCAGCGTCGCCTGACTGACCCCGTTGGTGCGCGGGTGCCCTCGCGGCCCGTGAAGGGGGCCGCGGACTGTTTCCCGTGTCCCCTCAGTGGCTGAGCTGCTCCGTCAGCCACGTGCGCACATAGGACCAGTCGCGCGAGGCCGTGGCCTGGGACACGTCGAGCGCGTGGGCCGCCTCGGCGAGGCTGAGGCCCGTGAAGTAGCGCAGCTCCACCCAGCGGGCGAGCCGGGGCTGGAAGGACTCCAGCTCCACGAGGACCTCCTCCAGCCGCAGCACGTCCAGCTCCAGGCTCGCGGGAGACTCTTCGTCCGGCGGATGCAGGCTCACTCGCTCGTGCCGCGTGCCGCTCCGCTGAAGCGCTCTTGCCCTCGCTCGGTCCACCAGCACCCGTCGGATGGCTCGGGCCGCCGCTCGGAAGAAGGGGCCTCGGTCCTGGAGCGCCGCGCCGTCCTCGAGCAGCCGCGTCCAGGCCTCCTGCACCAACGCGGTGGGTTGGAGGGACGCGTGGGTCCCGTCGCTGGGGTCGACCGCCAGCGCCATCAACCGCAGCTCCTGGTAGGTCGCCGCCATCAATGCATCCCTGGCGCTCGCGTCCCCTTCGCGTACCCCCGCCAGCAAAATCGTCAGCTCCGCCGTGCTCATGTGCCCCCCTCGCGGCCCAACGCCCCACGAGGACGTCCTGGCCGCCCTCTACATTAACGACGGTTTAGTCTGAAAATCTTGAGCCTCCGGAAAGTGTCCTTCACGCGGCAACCTTCTCTCCTGGCGGTACGAAAGAGGGTGACCCGCACCTGGAAATGTCCCAGCGGGTCCGCCTGGCGAGCATTGATACATCGCCATGGGAAAGGCAGCACATCGCCCATGCCCTCGGGGGTGGTGTGCCATTTCGTGTTTCGTCTTGTGTCGCGGAGCGGCGTGTCTCCGAGTGAGGGCAAGCGGGGCTGAGACGACCCATTTACATGGGTGCGTTGAAAGTCCGAGCATGCCTCATCCATGAGTCTGCTCCGTGTCTCGCGCCGGGTGTCGACAGTGTGTCGTGTCTCGAGTTCTTCCCCAGGTGCTTCCCGGAGTAGGGGGTTCCCGCGAGGGGCCGCGCCGCTGCTCCTGCTCTGGGCGCTCATGCTGGTCCCCACGGCGTGGGCGAGCACGGGCTCCAGCAGCGTCGAGCTGAAGGACGGGTGGCGCTATCGCTGGGGCGACTCCCCCATGGGCGCGGAGGGTGTCCCCACCTGGGCGCGTGAGGCGGACGCGGAGGGCTGGGCGCCGGTGGACGCGCTTCGAGAGCCGCCGGGTCGCAACTCGCACACCTTCCTCTGGCTGAGCATCCCCGTGGTCGAGGGGAGCTGGCGCGAGCCCGCGCTCTACCTGGGCACCGTGGCCAACGCCTTCGAGGTCTACTCGGGAGGCCGCCGCATCTTCTCCAGTGGAAAGCTCCGGCCCTCGGGCCCCGAGTCCATGGACAGCATGGCGTGGCACCTGGTGCCGCTGCCGTCCTCGGCGGTGGGCTCGCGCGTGCTCCTGCGCATCCAGGCCAGCGGGCCGACCATCGGGGTGAGCCGAGCCGCCTCCGTGGGCTCCCGACACGAGCTGGTCTCGGCGATGACGCGTGAGGGCCTGGCGCCCTTCGTGATGGGGGCGCTGCTGCTGGTCATCGCGGCGGTCTGCGTGGGGGCCGTGCTGGTGCGGCGACAGGCGCGGATGCTGGTGGGGCTGACGCTCTTCTCCGGAGGCTCCGGGGTGCTGCTGCTGGGCTCCAGCGGCTTGTTCGTCTCGCTGTGGGGCGCGGACCTGCTGGGCAGTCAGCTCACGCTGGTGGGCGCGTACTGCCTGCTGCCGGGCCTGGGGTGGTTCATCGCGGACAGCATCGTGGAGGACCGGCTGCGGTGGTTCCGCTGGGGCGTCGTCATCGTCTCCGTGCCCGCCGCGCTCCAGTGCGCGCTGGTGATGGTGGACCTGGGCACGGCGAACCGGCTGCTCCAGCCCTTCACGCTCTACTCACTGCCGTGTCTGCTCGTCTGCGTCATCGTCGCGGCCCGCGAGGCGTGGCGAGGCAACGTCGACGCGCGCATCTTCGTCATCGGCCTCGCGGCGCTGTCCCTGGTCCTCGTGCACAGCACGCTGCCGCTGCTCGGGGTGATGGAGGCGACGGGGACGTATGTCCACTGGGGCTTCCTGGCGCTGACGCTGTCGCTGGTGGGGGTCGTCGCGCGGCGGTCTCTCCGGGTGATGCGCTCGCTGGCGTCGCACACGCGTCAGCTCGAGGCGCGGCACAAGGACGTGCGCGAGCTGGCGCAGGGCATGGGCAGCGGCGCGGGGGAGCTGGCGACGGTGGTGCAGCAGCTGCGCACGTCGAGCGAGGAGCAGACGGCGGGCATCACCCGGCAGGCGGCGGCGCTGAAGGAGCTGGAGCAGACGGTGCAGGAGATTCGTCAGGGCTCGCTGGTGACGGCGGACAAGACGCGGCTGTTGGCCAGCTCCATCGTCGTCGCGGAGGAGGCGGGGCGCGATGGGGGCGCGGCCATCGACAAGACGCTGACGAACCTGGAGGCCATCCGCGACGAGGTGTCGGAGATGGCTCGGCGCATCCTCGCGTTGGATGCGCGCACGCGGGAGATTGCCGGCATCGTCGACACGGTGAAGGGGCTGGCGGACCAGTCCAACATCCTGGCGGTCAACGCGGCCATCGAGGCGGCGCGCAGCGGTGAGCACGGCCGAGGCTTCGCGGTGGTGTCTCGCGAGGTGCGCAGCCTGGCGGACCAGTCCATCCTGGCGACCCAGCGCATCCGCGAGGTGCTCGAAGGGGTGAGCGCCAGCATGCGCGAGGCCGCGAAGATGAGCGAGCTGGGCGAGCACCGGGTCCGGGTGAGCGTGGACGCGGTGCGCATCTCCGGCTCCCAGCTCCAGAAGCTGGCGGGCATCATCGGAGAGACGAGCACCAGCGTGCGGCAGATATCCGCGGCCGTTGTTCAACAGGACGCGGGCACGTCCCAGATTGCCGTGGCCATCCAGGACCTGTCCGGGCAGATGCAGCAGACGCTGCGCGTCGTGGAGGAGACGCGCAAGGTGAGCCGCTCCGTGCAGACGCTCGCGGAGAGCATGTCCGGCTCGGCGCGCAAGGCGCTCGATTCGGATGCGCTGGGGGCACGGCCGGCCGGTTGACGCGCCCAGAGCCGAGGCTTGTCAGTCTGAGTGACGGGGAGGGACGAGCGTTTCCTGGGACGACGGCCAGGCGGAACGGATGGGGTTGGCGCCTACTCTCGTCGCAAGATGATGCCATCGTCGCTGATGGCGTAGTCGGCTCCCCCATCCACGGGAGGACGCGTCACGCCGCAGCGCTCCCAGATGGGGCTGAAGTGAATGAACGTCACCCTCTCTCCGCGACGAATCCACGTGTCGAAACTCTCCCATCGCATCTGACAGATTGTCTTCGCGTCCGCGCCCTCGGGTGGCGTCGTGCCTACTGGGATGAAGTCTTCCGCCGCTATCTGGAGCGCCCGGAGCGTGATGCCATCGAGGACGATGGTCCCTTCCTTCTTCCACTCTGGAAACTCCACTTTGAGGGCTTCTTCCGGAGGTGCAAACGTCGCGCGCCAAGGCCTCACACAAGCGCTTGTGCTCAAGGTTGCAGCCATCATCACGAACACCCTGAGACTAGAACCCCAAGTCGTCATGCGCCACCTTCTTGACCTGGACAAACCTACCATCCCGTAGCTGAAACACAGTGCGCGTCTGGACCTCGTATAGATAGACCTCGCAGTACGGATTGAATTGAACCCGGACGTAATAGGGCTGGTTCTTGAGCTTGAGGTCATCCTCCGAGAACATCGTCTTCCCTGGGGGGCTATGGTAGTCCGCGTAGATGTTGATTCTGGTGGCTGCGGCATCTTGGACGCCGTCAACTGGATCGCAGTTCTTCTTGCGCCCTGCTATCGGAACGGGAGAGCTCGAGTTCGACGGAAACGATGCGTAGAACGGCGCTTCGAAGTTCCGTTGATAGACCGCGCCGCAGTACTCCTGGCCGGGCCTGTCATGGCCTGCGCGAGCACCGGGAAACTCCATCACCTTCTCACAGAGGTCGGGACTCAGGTCGGTCAAGCTGTCATAGGGGCCGATCATGGGGCCCGCGACAATCAGTCGGTTCCGATTGTCTCGCCAGAAGTGCCGATTCCCTCCCGAACACCCGCCGACAAGCATTCCTAGAAGCACCGTGCCCATGACCTTTCCTGGCAACATCGCGCTTGCCACTCCCCCCGGACCACTCGACGGACAGTCCCGGTGACAGGCGACCAGAAGCAGGGAGGATTTACAGGCCCCCAAGACGCGAAGCGTCGGCCATCGGATACCAGACATGGCGCAAGCGGGAGGGCATCGAGTCACCGCCTCTCCAGGGCGATGCTTGCCGCCGAGGGCCCGTGCGCTTAGGGGGCCTCCGTTCGTGGCGCA
Source organism: Myxococcus stipitatus (assembly GCF_038561935.1). The sequence continues at coordinate 1,006,723 of NZ_CP102770.1, forward strand.
CTCAAGGTGCTCGCCCACGGTGGCATCGCGTCTTGGCCGCATTTGCGCGATTGCCTCGCGAGTGTGGTCGAATCGCTCAAGAAACCGCGCCTCGAGAATCCTAGGGTGGCAACTGGGAGGCCCGGGTTGGAGGGAGTGGTCCGCATGCGGCGCATTCGAGTCATCGACAGTCATACTGGTGGAGAGCCCACGCGCGTGGTGACGGATGGAGGCCCGGAGCTGGGAGCGGGCGACCTGGCGAGCCTTCGCGAGCGGTTCCGGACGAGGTTCGACGCGTTTCGCAAGGCCATCGTCTGTGAGCCTCGTGGCTCGGACGTCATGGTGGGCGCGCTCCTCTGTCCGCCCTCCAATCCCGCGAGCGTCGCGGGCATCATCTTCTTCAACAACGTCGGTTACCTGGGCATGTGCGGCCACGGCACCATCGGCGTGGTGAAGACGCTGGAGTACCTGGGCCGCATCGGCCCCGGTGTGCACTCGCTCGACACGCCCGTGGGGCCCGTGAAGGCGACGCTGCACCCCGACGGGCGGGTCAGCATCGCCAACGTCCCCAGCTACCGGTACGCCCACGACGTCGCCGTCAACGTGCCCGGCCACGGCGAGGTCCGAGGCGATATCGCCTGGGGTGGCAACTGGTTCTTCCTCTCTCGCGCCACGCAGATTCCCCTGGAGTCGAAGCACATCCCCGCGCTGCTCGCGTACACGTCCGCCATCAAGCAGGTGCTCGTGGACCAGGGCATCACGGGTGAGGGTGGCGCCGAGATAGACCATGTGGAGCTGTACTCGAAGTCGCCGAACGCGGGCGTGAACGCTCGCAACTTCGTCCTCTGTCCGGGGCTGGCCTATGACCGCTCGCCCTGCGGCACGGGGACGAGTGCCAAGGTGGCGTGCCTCGCGGCGGAGAAGGTGCTCGCGGAGGGCGAGACCTGGGTGCAGGAGAGCATCATCGGCAGCCGCTTCGAGGCGCGCTACGTCCGGGAGGGCGACCGCATCCGGCCGACGATTACGGGCACGGCTTCGGTGAACGCGGAGGCCACGCTGCTCGTGGACGCGACGGACCCGTTCGCGTGGGGCATTGGATGAGCGCGTTCGACTGCGTCATCGTGGGCGGTGGAATCGTGGGCGCGGCGCTGGCGGATGCGCTCAGCGCCGGCGGCCTGTCCGTGGCGCTGGTCGAAGCCCGCTCCATCGGCACGGGGACCACCGCGTGCGGCATGGGGCATCTGGTGGCGATGGATGACAACGCGGCGGAGCTCGCGCTCACGTCGTGGTCCGTCTCCCTGTGGCGCGAGTTGAGGGACGGACTGCCTCGCACCGTGGAGTACGACGCGTGCGGCACGCTCTGGCTGGCCGCGGATGACGAGGAGATGGCCGCCGTCCACACGAAGGTGGCCAACTACCGCGCCGCGGGGATTCGCGCGGAGGTGCTCGACAGCGCGGCGCTCTATGAGGCGGAGCCTTCGCTGGCGCCGGGGCTCGTCGGGGCGTTGCGTGTTCCGGATGACGCCGTGCTGTATCCGCCCGTCGCCGCGCGGACCTTCGCGCTCCGTGCCGAGGCGCGAGGGGCTCGGCTGATGACCGGGTGTCCGGTGCGTGAGCTGCGCCCGGGTGGGGTGGTGCTCGCGAATGGGGATGTCCTCGCGGCGCGGCATGTGGTGCTCGCGGCGGGCGTGGCCAGTCCTGCGCTCTGCCCGGAGCTCCCGATTTCGCCTCGGAAGGGGCATCTGCTCATCACGGGCCGAGGCGCTCCCGTGGTGCATCACCAGCTGGTGGAGCTGGGCTACCTCAAGAGCGCGCATGGAACGGAAGGGGCGTCTGTCGCGTTCAACGCGCAGCCGCGTGTGACGGGACAGCTCCTGCTGGGGTCTTCGCGGCAGCCAGGGGAGGGGAGTCGCGAGGTGGATGCGGCCATCCTGGAGCGCATGCTGAAGCGCGCGGCGGTGTTCCTCCCGGGGCTTGATGGGTTGCAGGCTCTGCGGGTGTGGACGGGGTTGCGTCCCGCGTCGCCGGATGGTTTGCCATTGCTCGGGCCGCATCCGGAGAAGCCGTGGCTCTGGCTGGCGTGTGGCCATGAGGGGCTCGGCATCACCACCGCGACGGGCAGCGCGCGATTGGTCGCGGACCAGATGCTCGGGCGGGTGAGCGCCATCGACCCGAGTCCCTATTCCCCCTCGCGTTTCCTGGCGGCGACTTCCCGTGGGGTGGCTCATGCGTGAGGCTTCGTCGAAGAAGGCCCCGGTCACGCTGCGTATCAACGGACATGCCGTCACGGTTCCGGCGGGGACCTCTGTCGCCGCCGCGCTCGCGATGACGGGCCGGTTCATCAGCCGCGCGGACTTGAGCGGGCGGCCCCGTGGCCCGATGTGTGGCATGGGAGTCTGCTTCGAGTGTCGCGCCACCATCGACGGCGTCGCCGAGACGCTGACGTGTCTTGTCCCCTGCCGAGACGACCTCGAGGTGGTGACCGATGGATAGGGCTTTTGGCTTCGCCTCCGGTCTTGGGGGGCACGCGGTTTGGCCGCGCCTGAGCGTTGTGGTCGACGGCGCGGGGCCCGGCGGCATGGCCTCTGCGAGTGTCGCGGTTGAGGCAGCGCGCAAGGTGCACGCGACTCGGTCGCGCATGTGCGTCGGGGAAGAGAAGGTGACCCATGCGTGAGACTTGCGACCTGGTGGTCATCGGCGCGGGGCCGGGTGGCCTGGCCGCCGCGAGTGTCGCGGCCGAGGCGGGGCTCAAGGTGCTCGTGCTCGATGCCCAGCCCGAGCCGGGTGGACAGGTCTGGCGCGGTGAAGCTCGCAAGGGCTCCAACCGCCTCGCGCGCCGCTGGCTCCATCGCTTCGCCGCGTCCGGCGCTCGCTTCCGTCCAGGGGCCCGTGTCATCGCGGCTCCCGAGCGCGGTGTGCTCCTGGTCGAAGAGGGCGCGTCGTCCTTCGCCGTGCGCTACAGCCGCGCGGTCCTCGCCACCGGTGCTCGCGAGCGCTTCCTCCCGTTCCCGGGCTGGACGCTCCCCGGCGTCATGGGCGTCAGCGGGCTCCAGGTCCTCGTGAAGGACGGCTTCCCCATCGAGGGCAAGCGCGTGGTGCTCGCGGGCACAGGGCCCTTGCTCCTCGCCGCCGCCGCCACGATTCACTCGCACGGAGGCGATGTCCTCTTCATCGCCGACCAGGCATCCGCCGCGAACCACTGGTCCTTCGCCCTCCAGCTCTGGCGGCATCCCTCGAAGCTGCTCCAGGGCGCCGCGCTCACCGCGAAGCTGGTCACCGTCCCCACCTCCACCGAAGCCTGGGTCCTCGCCGCCGAAGGCTCGGACCGCGTGGAGTCCGTCCGCCTGTCCGTGCGCGGCCGTGAGGAACACCTGCGCTGTGACTACCTCGGCGCGGCCTACGGCCTCGTGCCGAACCTCGAGCTGCCACGGCTGCTCGGCTGCGCGGTCTCCGACGGCGCCGTCGTCGTGAACGAGCGACTGGAGACGCGAGTCCCCGGCGTGCACGCCGTGGGCGAGCTGCTCGGCATCGGCGGCGTGGACCAGGCGCTCGTCACGGGCGAGCTGGCCGGGCTCGTCGCAGCGGAGCAGCCCGTCCCTCCCGCGCTGGAGCGCTCGCTCCAGGGCATCCGGACCTTCGCCGCGCACCTGGCCCGGCACGACACGCCTCGCGACGAGCTGCGGCGGCTGGCCACTCCCGACACGCTGCTGTGCCGCTGTGAAGACGTGCCCCTGTCCGCGCTGGAGGGCTGCACCAACCTCCGCGAGGCGCGGCTCTACGCACGCGTGGGCATGGGCGCATGCCAGGGCCGCACCTGTGGCGCGGCGGCGCAGACCCTCTTCGGCTGGTCGGGTGAGGACGTGCGCCCGCCCTGCCTCCCCGCTCGCATCGGCAGCCTTCGACTTTCCCCGGACGTTTCCTCCTCTACCCCCACGAGAGAATCATGAGCATCTGGACCGGTGTCCTCCCCGCCATCACCACTCCCTTCAACGCGGACCTGTCCATCGACCACGGCGCGGTGCGCTCGCACGTGCGCTGGCTGGTGTCCCAGGGCTGCACGGGCATCATCCCCTGCGGCTCGCTGGGCGAGGGCGCCACGCTGACCTCGGCCGAGAAGGCCGACCTGATGCGCACCTGTGTGGAGGCGGTGAAGGTGCCCGTCGTCCCGGGCATCGCCGCGCTCTCCACCGACGAGGCCGTCCGCCTGGCCCGCGCCGCCGAGGACGCGGGCTGCGCCGGACTGATGGTCCTGCCCCCGTATGTCTATTCCAGCGACTGGCGCGAGATGAAGGCGCACGTGTCCGCGGTGCTCCGCGCCACCAAGCTGCCGTGCCTGCTCTACAACAACCCCGTCGCGTACAAGACGGACTTCACCCCCGCGCAGCTCGCGGAGCTGGCCACGGAGCATGACAACGCCGTCGCCGTGAAGGAGTCCTCCACCGACGCCCGCCGCGTCACCGGCATCCGCGCGCTGCTCGGAGACCGCCTCACCCTGGGCGTGGGCGTGGACGACTGTCTCGTCGAGGGTGTCGAGGCGGGCGCCCGCTTCTGGGTCGCGGGCCTCGTGAATGCCTTCCCCGCCGAGTCGGTCCGCCTGCTCGAGCTGTCCCTCGCCGGGAAGAAGAAGGAGGCCTTCGAGCTGTACCGCTGGTTCCTCCCGCTGCTGCGCCTGGACACCGTCCCCAAGTTCGTCCAGCTCATCAAGCTGGTGCAGCAGGAGGTTGGCTGGGGGCACGAGCGCGTGCGCGGTCCTCGCATGGAGCTGGTGGGCGCCGAGCGCGAGGAGTGCCTGCGCGTGCTGCGCGAGGCCCTGGCGAACCGGCCCTCGCTGTAGCCACCGTATCGTCGTACGAAGCACGTCACGCATCGAAGTGAGGAGCGAGGAGTCGGCATGAGTGGGTTGGGACTGTCCTTGATTGGCGCCGGACGTGGCGAGCCCGGTGGGCCGACCTTCACCGGCTGGAATCCGGCCGAGGGCGTGGCGTTGGAGCCGCGCTACCACGCGGCCCGGCCCGAGGAAGTGGAGCGGGCCTGCGCCCTCGCGGAGGCCGCGGCGCCGTCGTTCGCGGCGCTGTCCTCGCGTCAGCGCGCCGTGTTCCTGGAGCACATCGCGGAGGCCCTCCTCGCCGCCGAGGCGGACTTCCTCGCCGTGACACCGAAGGAGACGGGCCTCCCCGTCGCCCGCATCCAGGGAGAGCTGGCGCGCGCGGCGGGACAGTTCCGTCAGTTCGCGAAGCTGCTCGAGGAGGGGAGCTGGGTGGATGCGCGCATCGACCGCGCGATGCCCGACCGCAAGCCCCTGCCTCGCGCGGACCTGCGCTCCATGCTGCGCGCCGTGGGCCCGGTGGCCGTGTTCGGCGCGAGCAACTTCCCGCTCGCGTTCTCCGTGGCCGGAGGTGACACCGCGTCCGCGCTGGCCGCCGGGTGTCCCGTCGTGGCCAAGGCCCACCCCGCGCACCCGGCGACGTCGGAGCGCGCGGCCCTGGCCATCCGCGCCGCGGTCGTCGCCTGTGGTCTGCACGAGGGCGTGTTCTCCCTCCTGTTCGACGCGGGCACGGAGGTGGGCGCCGCGCTCGTGCGCCACCCCGCCATCCGCGCCGTGGGCTTCACGGGCTCGCGCGGGGGAGGTCAGGCGCTGATGGCGCTGGCCGCGTCCCGGCCCGTGCCCATTCCCGTCTTCGCGGAGATGGGCTCCATCAACCCCATCTTCCTCCTGCCCTCCGCGCTGGCGTCGCGTCCGCAGGCCATGGCGGATGCGCTCGCGGCGTCCATCCTCCAGGGCGCCGGACAGTTCTGCACCTCGCCCGGGTTGCTCGTGGCCGTGGACGGCCCGGGGTATGAGGCGTTCCGCGAGCGACTGGTGGAGAAGCTCGGCGCCGCGCCCGCCGCGCCCATGCTGACGCGGACCATCGCGGAGCGCTTCCGCGAGGGCGTGGGCCGGCTCGCCGCGCGCTCGGACACGCGGACGTGCGTGAAGGGTGAGTCGCAGGCGGCGCGCGGGGCCGCCGCGCTGTTCGAGGCGGACGCCACCCACGTCCTCGCCGAGCACGCGCTCACCGAGGAGGTCTTCGGCAGCTGCGCGGTGGTGACGCGGGCTCGCGATGTCTCGGAGCTGGTGCGCGTGGCCTCGAAGCTGGAGGGGCAGCTCACCGCGACGGTGATGATGGACGCGGCGGATGAGCCGCTCGCGGCGGTGCTGCTGCCCACGCTGACGGACCGCGTGGGGCGTGTGCTGATGAACGGCGTCCCGACCGGCGTGGAGGTCTGTCCGGCGATGGTGCATGGCGGCCCCTTCCCCGCGAGCTCCGATGGTCGCTTCACCGCGGTGGGCACGGGCGCCATCCGGCGCTTCGTCCGGCCCGTGTGCTTCCAGGACGTGCCGGACTCCCTGCTCCCACCCGAGCTGCGCGCGGAGAACCCGCTGAACCTGTGGCGCACCGTGGATGGGGTGCTGAAGCGGGAGTGACTCCCAGGGGGCACGCGGGCCCACCCGGGAGTCACCCGTCACCGGTTACGGCGCCGCGTCGAAGCGGGCCTCCAGCTTCACGCCCGTGTACGGCGTGCGCGCCTTGACCATGACGTGGAAGTAGTTGCCGGCGCGGGGCGACGGGATGTCCACCGTCTCGTCATTGCCCGCCAGGTACGGCCGGTAGTCGTACGCCGTCGTCGTGGGCCAGGACACCGCGCGGATGTACATGTCCGCGTTGCCGGTGCCGCCGCTCAGCTTGAAGCTCAGGTTGCGCGCGCCCTGGGGCACCCAGAGGTAGAAGTACTGCGCGTCTCCGGAGGCGAACGGGCCGCGGTAGCAGCCGTTGCCCAGCACCTGCGGGTTGGGGTCCGTGCAGGGCGTGCCCGTGCCGGGGCCTGGGTCGGTGCCGCCGCACGTGCTCGGGTCCGTGGCGGTGGCGACGCAGTCAATCCACGTGTGGAACTCCGCGTCCCGCGACGTGCCGAGCGCGTCCAGAGACTGGCGATACCCGGTGTAGTTGCCCGCGCGGAACTGGCCCAGGAAGGTGTTCACCGTGCTGGCCTGCCGCTCGAACATGAAGCGCACCGCCAGGTAGCCCCAGTAGTACACGCGCTCCGTGCCGCTGTTGTAGTCGTTGCGCAGAATCTGGCTGAGCTGGAAGGCCTTGCTCGTGCCCAGCTCCACCGCGTCCGCGTTGTCGTTCTTCTTGGAGATGTACTCGGCCAGGCCCTCGATCCACCAGATGGTGGGCTGGCTGACGCTGTCGCCGAAGCCACCCTTCATGTCGAAGCGGCCGTCCAGGTAGTGGACGTACTCGTGCTCCAGGTTCCAGATCTTGAACGTGGGGCGCACCCACTCGGCCTCGTACGCGATGAAGCGCGCCTGGTTGCCGGAGGCGGCCGGGTCACCTTCCAGGTACATGCCGCCGTTGTTGGTGTCGATGCCGAACAGCGCGCCGGCGTACGTCTGGTAGTCGGAGCTGCTGTCGAAGATGGCCATCTCCAGGGACGTGTTGTTGTCGCTGGCGACGGGCACACGGTTCGTCTTGAGCTTGTCGTGGAAGTAGGCCTCCTGCGTGGCGAGCGCGCCGCAGCTCTGCGTGAGCTGCGCGGCCGTCATGTCCTGGGCCCGCATGCGCAGCGTGGCGCCGCAGTTGTGCGTCACGACGAGCACCGCCTGCTCCAGCGCGCGGCGGAAGTCACAGATGCCGTAATAGGAGCAGTTGCCGTTGTCGTAGTAGTCGGCCATCTCCGCCGCGCCCACCCAGACGCCCGCCGTGGGGCCCGTCATGGAGTGGTTGGTGATGAGCGCCTTCACCTTGGGACGCACCTTCGTCTGCACCGCGCCGGGGTACTGGAGGAAGCGGGCCATCTCGCGCGCCGCGTTGACGACCAGGTACTGGTGGTCGGTGCCCAGCAGGCTCTCATGGCGCAGGCCGAAGGAGTCCAGCGAGTCGATGATGGACGTGTCCGACTGGATGGCGGCCACGAAGTCGTCGTTGTAGTGGCCGCGGAACAGGCCGACGAAGACGTTGTTGGTGGCGCTGCGCATGTACCAGTACGACAGGGAGGTGGCGTTGAAGCGGTCCAGGAGCCCCTTGAAGGTGCCCAGGTGCTGCGCGTTCTCGCTCGAGCTGTCGATGAGCGTGACGAACTCGCTCAGCACCGAGCCGTGGTCATCATTGACATCCCGGAAGTGGCTGTTGGCGACGAAGGCGTTGAGGGCGGGGCGGATGGCGTTGCGCAGCGCGGTGCCGTAGCTGCCCACCACGTCCGGGTTGTAGTACTGCACGTAGTAGCCCGCCCGGAGGAACATGATGAGCTGTAGCGTCTGGGTACTGTTGTTGCCGGGATAGCTTCCCGCGCTCGTGGTGAGCGCGTTGGCGATGGTGACCATCTTGCTTTCGATGAACACCTGGCGGGCGAGGGTGCCCGTCACACTGAACAGCGTGTTGACGCACTCCTCCGTGGAGCCCTTCACCAGGGTGACCAGGGCGTTGCCGCTGGCGGACCCGAAGGCGGCGGTGTCACAGGCGGCCGCGAGCGCGGCGCGGCGAGGCGCTGGAGGGGTCAGCGCGTCGCGGAGCTGCTCGGGGGAGAAGTGGGGCGCTCGTGCATCGGGCGAGAGGCGCTCGTGGGCGTGCGACTTCTCGACACCGTGGATGCGCCGCGCGGACTCGGAGGGAGGGGGACCACCGGGGCGAGCGTCAGCTCCCAGTGCGAACAGCGTGAGGCAAACGGCGAGGACACTATGACAGCGACACGCATCCGTGATTGGACTGTGCATGGCTTCGGACTCCTCGGTAGCGGGGGGCTGCTACACGGTGTCGCGCCGTTACGAGACACCGACGTGGGTTTCACGTGGAGTTCACGGTATTCGTGAGCAAGTTTGACGTTCTTGTGCCTTTCCTCCGTGGAGACGTATGGAAACCACCAAAAAACGCGAAACCCAGGAACAGTGGAGAGTTCGATTCATGGGACGCGTGGCGAATCCGCTCTTCGCGGAGGAGCTGTTCGACCGGGTGCCGGACATCGTCTTCTCGGTGAAGGACATCCAGGGCCGCTATGTGTGTATCAGCGAGGCCTGCGCCGAGCGGTGTGGGCTGAAGAACAAGGCGGCGGCGGTGGGGCGCACGGCGCACGAGCTGTTCCCGCAGCACATGGCGGACCGGTACGTGAGACAGGACGAGAAGGTGTTCCGGACGGGACGCGCGCTCGTCGACAACCTGGACCTGACGCTGTTCAACAACCGCAAGCCGGGCTGGTGTCTGACGAGCAAGGTGCCGCTGTTCAACGCTTCTGGCGAGGTGATGGGGCTGGCGTGCCTGTCGAAGGACGTGCATGAGCCGGGGCGCGCGGGGCTGGTGGACGAGCGCTTCGCGGCGACCATCGACCACATCCAGGCGCACTATGGCGAGCGGCTGCGCATCGACGCGCTGGCGCGCCGGGCGGGGATGTCCGCGGCGCAGTTCGAGCGGCGCATGCGGCGCATCTTCCAGCTGTCCGCGGGGCAGTTCATCATGAAGACGCGCATCGACGCGGCGGCGGAGCGACTGGTGGAGGACGCCCAGCCCATCGCGGCCATCGCCCTGGCGGTGGGCTTCTGTGACCAGAGCGCGCTGTCGCGACAGTTCAAGCAGGTGACAGGGTTGAGTCCCCGTCAGTACAGACAGCTCGTCCTGGAGACGCCGGGTCCGCTGGCCACCCGACGGAAGGGGGCGGGCTGAGGGGCGGGGTCCTCCCCAAAGCCTCGCGGATGTGGTGCGCTCTCCGGGTCCATGAGAGCGACCTCCCTCCCCCTTCCTCCCGTGGTGTTCCACGTCCTGGCGCTGGTGTTCTTCGGCGGCTGCGCGGCGTGGCTCGTCCTGGAATCGCAGATGTTGGGAGGCCGCCGAGGGTGGATGGCGGTGGCCGTCGCGGTGGCCTCGGTGGGGGCCGCGCTCCTGTCACTGGCGACGCTGGTGGCGCTCCTGCGGGCTCGGGCGCTGGTGGTGTTGGGCATCCGGGCGCCGGTGGGCGCCTATCTGCAAGCGCTCGCGGTGGTGGGGCTGCTCATGCTGCTGGGGGTGCACTTGGTGTACTCGGAGGCGCGGCCGGCGCTGGGCAGCTTCTGTCTGGGGTTGGCGGTGTGGCTGGGGGCGCTGGGGCTGCACCTGGTGCCGGGGCTGTATCTCGCGCAGGACGGATTCATCGACCTGTTGGGCAGGCGCACGCGCTTCGCGGAGCTGGAGTGGTTCTCGCTCGAGAAGGGTGAAGGCGCGCCGCCGCGCGTGGTGCTCCAGGTGGGACGGGGCACGAGCCTGCGGCTGGAAGCGCGGCTGACCCAGGATGCGGTGGAGGGCGTGAAGGGGCGGCTGCTCCAGGCGGGACTGTCCGCCAGGGCGCGGGGGCGCTGAAGCCCTACAAATCCTTCCAGGGGTCTCCGCCCACGCCGAAGGCGAGGAGGTGGAAGGGGTTCTCTCCCCCCTGGCTCACCAGCCCGAAGCCCGGCACGGCGGAGGACCACTCCGCGGTGGTGCCTCCGGGGAAGGAGTACTCCATCACCTCCAGGACCTTTCCGGAGACCGTCACTGTCTTCTTCTGGAGGAAGCGTCCCTGTCGCCGGGTGGACGTCTCGTCCCGGAAGGGGCCGGAGGTGTCGCGAGGCTTCTGACCAGGCGCCGTCGCGCGCACCAGGAGGAGGTTGTCGGCGGTGAAGCGCTCGCCCGCGACGAGGAACTGGACGGAGGTGCGCCCCACGGAGGGGACCTCCACCTCCAATTCGAACCAGCGGCCGCGCTTGCCTTGATGCCGTCCGGGCGCGCCGACCTTGATGACGAAGCGCGCGGGGCCATCCGAGGCGACCGCCTCATAGCGGGCCCAGCCTCCCTCGCGGACGACGAGCGGCAGCTCGGGCAGTCCTTGCGGCGAGGCCACCTGGGCTTGCATCAGCAATGCGAGCAGCGAGAGCAGCGCGGTTCCCATCATCGTCGTCCTTTTCGTGGAGGGCTTCCGCAAACCCAGACATGGGCTGATAGGATTGGGCCATGGCCCGCCTCTCCACCATCCTGGGTGTGTCGTTGCTGTTGTCCGGTGCGTGCACGGAGTCTCGGCGCGGTGAGCGGGATGCCGGAGCCGAGCTCGGATTGACGGCGCTGCCGCAGACGCCCATCGCGCCGCCTGACGCCGCGAGCGTGAGCGAGGAGGATGCGGGGACGCTGGCGTCGGATGCATCCGTCGTGGTGGACCCATCCCGACTCCAGGAGGCACGGGCGCTGATTCCCGCGCCGCTGCTGTATGGCGACTGGCGCCCGGTGATGGGCACCTGGGTGGACTACGAGGTCATCAGCCACGAGCACCTGGCGCGCGTCCGCATCTCGCTGGTGGGCGAGACGAAGCGACAGGACGGCACGACGCTGTACCAGCTCGAGCTCAACAACGAGACGGTGCCGCCCTCGCTGGTGGTGCTGTGGCTGCGTGGTGGCGCGCGCCCGTTCGTCGAGCGCCTTGCCGTCTCCATGCCGCCACATGCGCCGCTCTCCATTCCCGTGGACCTTCATATCGACCAGCCCGAGCTGAGGGGCCTCCTCACGAAGGAGCAGGACATGGAGGTCCGCCATGGACTCTTCGCGGGCAAGGTCCGCATGCGTGCCTACGCCAGAGAGGGGAAGACGCCCGTGGTCGTGATGAGCACGGAGCGAGTCCCCCTGTTGGGTGTGAAGTCCGTCCGAGACCCGGAGACGACGTGGACCGTCACGGCGACGGGCACGGGGGCGAAGCCGTCGCTGGACATGGTCCCCATCGCCATCCCGCGCGTGCCCGGACAGTAGCGGCTCCTAGCCCAGCGGATAGCCGAGGACGACGTAGAAGCCGCGCACGTAGATGGTGTACGCGGCGAACATGTCCGGCGCGAAGGTGGCGATGCCCATGGTCGCGAGGAGGAGCGCGGCCATCAGCAAGGTCAGCTCCGTCAGGGCCTGTCCTCGCGTCCGGGGGCGGCGCAGCCAGCGAGAGGCGGAAGTCAGCCAGCCATTCATGGTCCACGCTCCTGCGCTGTGTCGACGTACTCGATGACTCCGGTGACGAGTGTCTCCGGTGCCTCCGATTGCGTCATGGGAGAGAGGGAGAGCGTGATGCGCTCCCCGGGTTTCTGGAAGTCGAGCAGCTCCACACCTTGGGGCTCGGCGCGCGAGTCCTTCTCGACGTAGCCGCGCTGCTGGAACTGCTGACGGTAGAAGCTCGCGAGCGAGGCGGGCGTGCCCTGGGCCACCTCGGTGACGGTGGTGTTGCCCAGCGTGGGGCCGGGGTTGCGGTCCTCGATGCGCATCATCGTCGTGGCACCCGGGGCGCGAGGGAGCGCGGTGGGGGCCTCGGCCTTCAGGTGCATGCCCTCGGGGGTGTCGATGATGGAGGGGAAGACCTGGGTGCGCCGCGGGTTGCCGTCGACGCCCACGGTGGTGACGGCGATGAGCGCGCCTCGCTTCGCGTCGTAGTAGCTGATGGCGCCGCCCCCCGCGCCGTCCGGCTCCGTGGCCGTGCGGTGGCCCTGCCGGTGGAACTCGCGGGCGTAGAACTCCATCACGTCCCCGGGCGCGTCGGTCGTCTCGAAGTACGCCATCTCCGTGGGGTTGCCGTTGGCCTCCAGCCGTCCCATGGGAATCGTCTTCGCGCGGGGATAGACGGGGATGAGGCCCATGAAGCGCTTCGACAGGGGCTCCGCGCTCGCGGGCGGAGCGAGGAGGGTGCCCGTCGCGGGAGGCGGCTTGGGGGGCGCGGGGGGCTCAGGGGGCGGCTCGCGGAGCGTGGCCGCGGAGGCCACGAGCAGCAACACGCCGCCCACGCCCAGGACGCGCGTCACGGCGCCTGTCCGGTCCTTGAGCCGCTTCATCACTTGTCCTGGCCGTGGTCCAGCCCCCGGCCCTCCGCGCACGCGAAGTCACCGTACCTGAAGTAGTCCTCGCCCTTGTTCTTGGAGAGGGCGTACTCGGACTCAGGAAGCTTGGACTGCGTCGCGCCTTGGAAGAAGTTGCCTCGGCAGTTGTAGGCGCGCATGGGCCAGTTGAAGTGACCGTCCTTCGACGACGCCTTGAGCCCGCGCTTCTCCTTGATTTCGTCCGGCTCGCAGTTGTTGTAGCAGTAGCGTTTGTCGTTCTTCCAATAGGCAGCGAGCAGCCGGTCTCCCGGGACGGTGCGCGTGTCGTTCTTGCCGTCGCGCTCCTTCCTCACGGCCATGAATCGACCTTCGTCTCTCACCGCCCTGATGTAGACAGAGTCGCGCAGGTAGTCGGACTTCAGGGGGAAGTCCAAGCCGAGCACGGAGAGCACCGCGCCCACCGCATCCAGCACGCCGCCCTCCGAGACCAGGCCCGCATAGGCAATCTTCTTCACGCGCGCGTGGGTGAGTTCCTGGACGCGAGGATAGGTGTTGCCGGGCGCGTCTCCGGGGCCCCAGGTCCGCCACGTGTCGTGGACCAGGAAGTAGGACTCATGAAAGCGCAGGTCGAGGCGGTCGTCATCGAGTCCACTGGCGAGGAAGGCGAGCTGCGAGGGGATGATGCCGTTCTCGATGTGGACCTCCACCTGCGCCTGGACCGCGCCCTTCTTCGGGTCCAGGCCCATGGCCTTCGCCACCAGTCCCGCGGTGGAGCCCAGCGCGCCCAGCACCTTGCCGAGCACCGCCTGCACGCCACCGCTGCTGCCGCGCTCCGAGAGGGACTCGGTCTGGAGTGGGGCGTCGGTGTCCTGGGCGCTCACCGTGAGGGTGAGGCGGTTCTTGTAGCCCAGCCCCGAAGGCAGTCGCCCCGTCTTGGTGGAGCCGTCCAGGTCCTGATAGCGCTCCTGGGCCTCGGTGGCGATGCGGTTCACGTCCGACCGCACGGTGCGCTCGAAGGCGACGTAGCGCGCGAGCTCCGCGGCCTTGAGGCGCACGTGCTGCACCTCCCAGAAGTACTGGGCCCCCAGGACGAGCAGAATCATGACGGGCGCCAGGATGGCGAACTCCGTGGTCGCCGCTCCTCGCGGGTGTCCGCGTGTGCGGCCTCGTTGCTTCACGACGTCTCGAGTCGCCATGGCCAGCTCCATCAGTAGTTGAGGGCGTCGGCGAAGTCCGACTGCGCGGTGTGCAGCCCGGGAATCACGTTGCGCAGCGCCTGCTCTTCCCAGTGGGTCTTCGCGGGGGCGAGGCGCGCGGTCCACAGCGGGTTGAAGAAGTTGGGCTCCTCCTGCCAGTCGCCGGGGCGGTGGTAGATGGCGCGGCCCACCGAGAGGGCCATCATGCCGCCGGTCTGCTCGCGGAAGTTCTCGGCCCGCTTGCCGTTGCCGCCCGCCAGTGCCCAGGTGATGTCCAGGAACCCGCCTCGGACGTTCGTGCTCGCGTCATCGAGCTTGCCGGAGCGGGAGTCCGTCATGAAGCCATCGCCGCCCCGCAGGTTCTCCAGGTGGAAGGGCTGCTTCGGGCTTCCGGCCCCCTGGGGAATCATGTCCTTGGACAACACGGTGATGTTGCACGGGTAGCTGAAGTGGTTGTGCCACGGGTCGACGAAGCTCGTGTCCGCCGTGAAGAAGGGCGTGAGGCCCATCCACTGGTGGTGGTCGTTCGTCTTGCGGTTGCCGTAGGTCTGGTGGAAGCCCCCCTGGTTGTCCGCGGCGGCGCGGAAGTTGAGGTTGAGGAGGTCCTTCCAGCCCTTGTTCGGCCTCAGGGGATTGAACATGGGCGTGAACTGGATGCGGATGTCGTCGGAGGCGTAGAGCTGGTCCCGGCGGTTGTCCTCGAAGTTCTCGTCGAAGCTCTTGACCTGGCTGTCCGCCACCTTGTTGATCGTGACTCCAGGCAGGTACGGGATGCGAATCCCCAGATACCACCTGCGCCCGATGAGGAAGACGTTCTTGCCGACGGCGGTCCACTCGCGCCGCGCGCCGTTGACCAGGTTGCCCATCAGCAGCCGGTACTTGGCCATGTCGGGGTCGGACAGCTTGTTCTTGTTCTTGTTCAGCAGGTTGGCGCGCTTGGTGAGGCCCGTCGGGTCCAGCAGGTCGAAGCTCGCGGCGCGGCTCGAGGGGCCGTCGTCGATGATGTGCAGGAAGTTCTTCATGTTGGCGGCGTTGAGGCTGGGCTTGCCGCGCAGCACATCGAGCGGCGCCCCCTTGCTCATGGAGGCCCCGGGTTTCGCTCGAGGGTCCGTGCCTCGGAGCGTGTCCGCGTTGGCCGCCAGCATCAGGTCCTTCAGGGTCCCCAGCATCATGGCTTCCTGGGCGAGCCAGAGCGCCAGGTTGAGGAGCGAGAGGAGGGGGATGAGGACCCTGGCCACCCCCTCCACGGCGGCCTTCCAGGCTTTGATGACCTGTCTGACGGCCGCGAAGACGGCGCCGATGCCAGGGATGTACTGCGCGATGGACGCAATCTTCCCGATGGTCATGTCCAGGTACAGGGCATGGCTCACGTACGACATGAAGGTGAGCATGGCCGAGTAATGAACCACCATCGCGCGGTTGGTGTAGGCCAGGAAGTTGTACGCCCGGGCCTCCTTCACCGCGAGGGAGTACGCCTGCGCATCGGCGGCGTCCTGGAGCTTGATCTTCTCGTAGACGCCGTGGCCGATGCTGACCGAGGCCATCACGGTGACGGCGAGCACGAGCATGGCCACCGCGCCGATGACCAGGGCCTGGCCTCGCTCGTCCCGGCGCAGTCTTCGCAGCAGAGAAAACATGGTCACCCTCCGCGAGCCCGCGGGCTCAGCCGTCGACGGCGCACCGGCCCGGGCCGGTCTGGTCGTTGTTGAAGAGGTTGGACTGCATGCGCATGGACCAGGTGGCGACCAGCGGCATCACATAGCGGCGCTTCGTGCCGCCCAGCTGCGCCAGCGAGACGATGCGCGCGTGGTCCGCGTCCTTGCTCCGGCCCTGGTTCTGGAGGAACCGGGTGGCGGACTGTCCCCCCACGCGCTGGTTCTCGAACTGGAAGCCCTTGAGCTGGTCCAGGTACTCGCGGCCCAGGTAGAAGCTGTGGAGCTGCCAGTTGGCGAAGGGGATGCGCAGCTCGTAGAAGTACGTGAGCCGCACGGAGAGCAGGTTGGCGTCGATGACGCGGTCGTCCCGGACGTCGTCGTAGTCAATCTCCCGCGCGCTCATCGCCGAGCCGTAGGTGCCGAAGAGCTCCTCCAGGTCACTCTTCCTGGGATTGAGCACGTCCACCCGGAACAGGGGCAGCCCCACGTCCGTGTAGAACGTCTTCATCAGGCGGGAGGAGAACAGCCGCGCGCTGAACTTCCTGTGCACCTGGACGGCGAAGTCCACGGTGTCTACGCGGCCACTCTGCCCCGGCAGTGGCGGCAGCGTGGGCAGGAGCGAGGCGAGCGCCGCCTTCTCCATGAGCATGCAGTCGCCGTGGTTGACGATGCCGGCCCGCACGGCCCGATAGGCGCCGTACTCCGTCATCAGCCGGGCGTTGTGCACCATGCCCAACTGGATGATGCCGAGCACCATGAAGACCATCATCGGCGCGATGATGGCCGTCTCCACGGCGGCCTGTCCGGACTGTCCGGAAGAGATTCTGGGTTGATTGTACGAGTGCATGGCCCTCCTCGGGCACGACTTGCTGCACCCCCGGCCCTCGCCACCCGCTTGCAAATGTACCCAGATTCTAAGGACGACCTGTCTGGAATGGAAACGATGCTTGTCGTTTGAGGTCGCGACGATTTCCAAAAACGACAGACAGTGGTTCATGCAACATCGTGGCAAGTACGTAGGGCCACTCACGGGCCTGGAAGGAGCTCCAGTCAGTGGCGGACGGGGCCCCGGTTCGGAGGGGCCCGTCCCAGCGGACGATTGTCAAATGGTGGAAAGCAGGCCTGGGACGGATGAGTGGAGGCGGGAGGAGTGTTGATAGGGTGACGTGCGCTCCATGTCTCTGTCCGAGGACTTGTTCCAAGGAGAGCTCTCCTCGCAGGTCTTGGAGAACCTCCCCCAGCTCGTGTGGATGAGCCGTGCCGACGGGCACCACATCTATTTCAATCAGCGCTGGTACAGCTTCACGGGGCTGACCCGGGAGCAGTCCGTGGGAGAGGGCTGGCGCAGGGTCATCCACCCGGATGACCTGGGGGCGGCGAGCGAGCGGTGGGCCCACGTGCTGCGCACCGGCGAGCTCTACGAAGTGGAGATGCGCTGTCGCCGGCATGACGGGACGTGGCGCTGGATGCTCGTCCGCGGCAACCCGCTCAAGGACGCGGACGGACGCATCCTCCAGTGGTTCGGCACCGTGACGGATATCGAAGAGCCCAAGCGCGCCTCGGAGTCCATGTACTTCCTGGCGGAGGCGGGGGCGCTCCTGTCCTCGTCAGCGTTGGACCTGGAGGGCACCCTGATTTCGCTCGCCAGGCTGGTGGTGCCTCAGCTGGCGGACTGGTGCACGGTGGAGCTGAAGGAGGAGGACGGCGGCTCGCGCCAGGTGGCGGTGGCCCACGTGGACCCCAGCCGGGTGAGGCTGGCGGAGGAGGTCCGCGAGCGCTATCCGCCGAAGCCGGATGACCCGTATGGCGTGGTGGCGGTCCTGCGCACCGGCAAGCCCGTGCTGCTGGAGACCATCTCCGAGGAGGTCCTGTCGGCCGGGTCCTGGGGCGCCGAGCACCTGCGCATCCTGCGGGAGCTGGGGCTGCGCTCGTCGATGGTGCTGCCGCTGAAGGCGCGAGGCCGCATCCTGGGGGCACTCACGCTGGTGACGGCCGAGTCCGGACGGCGCTTCGGCGCGCAGGACCTGGCCCTGGGCGAACAGCTAGCGTCGCGCGCCGCGCTGTCGGTGGACACCGCGCGCCTGCACCGAGAGACGCAGGTCGCGCTGCGCCGCAGCCAGGAGGAGCGCCGCACCGCGCAGACGCTGCTGCGCATCGGCGCGTCGCTGGCCTCGGAGCTGGACCCGGGTGTGCTCGTGCGCCGCATCCTGGATGAGACGGTGGCGCTCACCGGCGCGGAGTTCGGCGCCTTCCTGGAGCGCCGAGGCGAGGCGGGGCCCCGGGACGGGGAGCGGCTCGATGCGCTGAGCGGCGCGCCCCCGGAGGTGCTGGCCTCGCTGTCCAGGCCGCGCGACACGGCCCTGTTCGGTCCGACCTTCCGAGGCGAGGGGACGCGCTTGTATGAGGACGTGACGCGGGACGCGCTCGTGCCGGCGCCCGCGGGGCTACCTCCCGTGCGAGGCTTCCTCGCCGTGCCCGTGAAGGGCCGCTCCGGCGAGGTGCTGGGCGGGCTGTTCTTCGGGCACTCGGAGCCGGCGCACTTCCGCGAGCCCCACGTGCGGCTGGTGGAGGGCGTGGCGGCGCAGGCCGCGGTGGCGCTGGACAACGCGCGGCTGTACCGCGACGCGCTGCAAGCCGAGGAGCGCTTCCGCTCGCTGGTGACGGCCACCTCGCAGGCGGTGTGGGTGACGCCGCCGGATGGACTCGTCGCCGAGGACAGCCCTTCGTGGCGCGACTACACCGGACAGACGTTCGAGGAGTGGAAGGGGGAGGGCTGGCTCAACGCCATCCATCCGGAGGACCGGGCGGCGGCGGCCCGCGCGTGGCGTGCCGCGGTGACGGACGTGCGCCCCTATGAGGTGGAGTGCCGGATGCTCCGTCCGGATGGCTCGTACTCCCCCACGCTGTCGCGCGCGGTGCCGGTGCTCACGTCGGACGGCGCGGTGCGCGAGTGGGTGGGGACGAACACGGACATGACGGCGCAGCGCCGCGTGGAGGAGGGCCTGCGCCGGTTGGACCGGGAGCAGCGGGCCCGGCGGCTGGAGGCGCTGCGCGCGGAGGTGAGCGGCGCGATGGGGCGCGAGGGCTCGGTGGGCGACATCCTCCAGAGCTGCGCGGAGGCGTTGGTGCGCAACCTGGATGCACAAGTGGCGCGGCTGTGGCTGTACTCGCGAGACACCGCGATGCTGGAGCTGGTGGGCAACGCGGGACCGTCCGCGCCCCCTCGGGAGAAGTGGGCGCGCCTGTCCATTCACGGGCCCAGCCTGGTGGCAGAGGTGGCGCGCACGCGCGAGCAGGTCTGGGTGGAGCCGCTGGAGGAGGACCCTCGCGTGCTGGACAGGACGTGGGTGCGGGCGCTGGGCGTGCGCTCGTTCGCCGGGATTCCCTTGCAGGTGCGCGGGCAGCTGGTGGGCGTCATGGGGCTCTACAGCCGCAACCCGCTGGGCGAGGACGCGGTGGCGGCGCTGGCCACGGTGGCGGACGCGCTGGCGCAGGGGCTGGAGCGGCGCCGCGCGGAGGAGTCCCTGCGTCAGCGCGCGCGGGAGCTGGCGCGCTCCAACGAGGAGCTCCAGCAGTTCGCCTATGTGGCCTCGCACGACCTGCAGGAGCCGCTGCGCATGGTGGCCGGCTACACGCAGCTGCTGGCCCGGCGCTACCAGGGCAAGCTGGACGCGGACGCGGACACCTTCATCCACTACGCGGTGGACGGCGTCGCGCGCATGCAGCGGCTCATCCAGGACCTGCTCGCCTATTCCCGCGTGGGCACGCAGGGGCGGGAGCCTCGGCCGGTGGACGCGGGGGCGGCGCTGGAGCGCGCGAAGGCCAACCTCCAGGTGGCGCTGCGCGAGTCGGGCGCGGACTTCCGGGCGGGGCCGCTGCCGGGGGTGCTCGCGGACGAGACGCAGCTGGTGCAGCTGTTCCAGAACCTCATCGGCAACGCGCTCAAGTTCCACGGCGCCGCGCCGCCTCGGGTGGAGGTGGCGGCGGAGGTGCGGGGCGCCGAGGCGCGCTTCACGGTGCGGGACTGGGGCATCGGCATCGCGCCGGAGGACTTCGAGCGCATCTTCGTCATCTTCCAGCGCCTGCATGGCCCGGAGGCCTTCGCCGGGACGGGCCTGGGGCTCGCCATCTGCAAGAAAATCGTCGAGCGCCTGGGCGGGCGCATCGGCGTGGAGTCGCGTCCGGGCGAGGGGAGCACGTTCTGGTTCACCCTCCCCATCGCCCCCGGGGAAGGCGAGGCGCCCGCATGAACGAGATTGGCACGGTGGAGCGACCCCTGCGCCTGCTCCTGGTGGAGGACAACCCAGGGGACGCGCTGCTGCTCCAGGAGGAGCTGCGCGAGGTGGGCACCACGCACTTCGAGGTGCTGCACGTGGAGCGCCTCGCGGAGGCGGTGCGCATGGTGAGCCAGGAGGGCCGCGTGGACGCGGTGCTGCTGGACCTGTCGCTGCCGGACGGGCACGGGCTGGGCAACATCCCTCCTTTGCTCCAGGCCGCGCCGTCGGTGCCCCTGGTGGTGCTCACCGGCACGGATGACGAGCGCCTGGCGGTGCGCGCGGTCCACGAGGGCGCGCAGGACTATCTCGTGAAGGGCCAGGTGTCGGGCCCGCTGCTGGTGCGCGCGCTGCGGTATGCGATCGAACGCAAGAGGGTGGAGGAGGGCCTCAAGCGAGAGGAGGCCGCGCGGCGCACGGCGGCGTTCCGCGAGCAGTTCCTGGGCATCCTCGGTCATGACCTGCGCAATCCGCTCCAGGCCATCTCCGGCAACGCGTCCCTGCTCCTGCGCCACGGCGGGTTGAGCGAGCCGCAGCGCAAGGCCATCAACCGCATCTCCATCTCCGCGGACCGCATGGCGCGGATGATCAACGACCTCCTGGACTTCACGCGCACGCGGCTGGGCGCGGGCTACGTGCTGGACCGCGCGAGGATGAACCTGCACGAGGTGCTGCGGCAGGTGGTGGAGGAGCTGGAGGTGGCGCACCCTCGGCGCCAGTTCGAGCTGCGGCTGATGGGCAACGGCTGGGGAGACTGGGACGCGGACCGCATCGCGCAGGCGGCGTCGAACCTGGTGGGCAACGCCGTGCAGTACTCCCCCGAGGACACCACCGTGCGCGTGGCGGTGGCGGACGCGGAGGACGGCGTGCGGGTGGAGGTCCACAACTGGGGCCTGCCCATTCCCGCCGAGCGGCTGACGTCCATCTTCGACCCCTTCGTGCGCGCGCAGGACCTGCGCGGCGCGCGACGCAACGGCCTGGGGCTGGGGCTCTACATCACCCACGAAATCGTGCGCGCCCACGGCGGCCTGGTGGGCGTGTCGTCCTCGTCCGAGGCGGGGACGTGCTTCTGGCTCCTGTTGCCTCGGCAGTTCGTCACCCCGGCGCCGGTCGGCTGAGCGGGCGCACGCCCGGGAGGCCGGGCATCACCAGGGCGGCCGGGCTCATGGCCCCGCTCTCCCGAAAGAGCGCGGGAGCACGCATCTTCGAAGCGTGTCTTCCACCGTGCCTCCGCGTCCCGTCGGATGGCCCCAGCCGGAGGTCTCGCGATGACCATCATCGGTTCCGCTCTTGTCGGCACGCTCCTCTTCCTCGCGGCCATCTTCCTGGTCATCGTGTTCGGCGCGGCGGCCAACAAGTGGGGCAACGAGGCCCGCGAGCTGACGGAGCGGGAGCAGCGCAAGGGCCTGCTGGACGATGTCCCGAGGAAGGACCGCGATGACGTCCCGCGCGGTCCGGGGCCCCACGTGCCCACGCCCGCGTGACGAGGTGGCTCAGAGAGGCCGCGGGCTGTAGTAGCGCCGCAGCCAGCGGCTCAGTCCGTCCAGCCCGGGGAAGAGCACGCGCTCGGTGACGTTGGCCTGGTCCAGCTTGTCGCGCACCTCCCACTTGAGGGCGGAGGGGATGATGAGCCGGCGCACGCCCTTCTTCCGCTTCTCGAGGAAGGTGTCCAGGCTCAGCTCCGGCCCGTTCATCACCGAGAAGAGGGCGAACTGGTTGATGATGCGCGCATCCAGCGAGGGCGGCTCGAAGAAGAGGACGAAGGGGTGGTCCGTCAGCCGGTCCAGCTCCGGGATGGAGCCGGCCACCTCCGCCAGCATGTCCCCGGTGAAGACATCCGCGCCCTCGCGCCGCAGCAGCGCCTTGAGCGGACGGGGGAGCAGGCGGTTGGTCTCGCGGTAGTCCACGCACCACACCACCCCGTCCTCCTTCCTCAGCTCCGCGTCCTCGGTGAGGAAGTGCAGCGCGACGTAGGGGCTGAAGGTCCAGTCGAGCATGCGCGTGGGCAGGCCGTGGTGCTGGGCCAGGGCCAGCCAATCCCAGACGGAGTCCAGGGGCTCGTGCGTGGTGCCCCGCGCGTACTTGCGGAAGGCGCGCAGCAGGTCGCGCTCCTGGCGGATGAACATGCCCTGGCGGTTGAGCGCGGTGGACAGGTCATGCTCGACGAAGGGCATGCCCCGGAAGACGAAGCTGGAGCGGTGACGCCCCAGCTGCTCGTTCCAGGAGCCCGCGAACAGCGCGTCCTGGAGCTCCAGCCACGTGGTGACGCGGTGCTCTCGCATGAGGAGGGACCCGCTCCACAGGGCGCCGGGTCGCTCGTCCCAAGATGGGGTGTCCCGGTCCGCCAGGGAAGCGGTGTCAGAAGGACGCGGTGCTCCGGGCCGAAGGAGGGGCCACGGGCGGGGTCGACTGGGTGAGCCGGTGGAGGATTCGCGACAGCTCGTCCGCGGCGAAGGGCTTGCGCAACAGGCACACCGCGCCCTCGAAGACGGGCAGCTCCTTCTCCAGTCCGGTGGTGAGCACCACGGGCAGCTCCGACAGCTCGCGCTGCGCATGCAGCATCCGGATGAGGTCCTGCCCTTCGATGTCGGGCAGGAGCCAGTCGAGCACGAGGACGTCCACGCGAGGCTCGGTGAAGAAGGCCTTCAGGGCACCGAAGCCGTTGTCGCACGCGACGACGCGGTAGCCCTCCTGCTCGATGGCCTCCGCCACCATCTCTCGAAGCAGGGCGTCATCCTCGGCGAGGACGACGACGGGACGTTGGGACATTCGGGAGGCTCACGGGTCCGGAAGGAAGTCACGGGTGGCGCGCGGGTCCGGGCTCCCGGGTCGCCACCGTGGGGCAAGAACCCGGGAGTCCCCCGTGCTTCGTCCCGGACCTCCCGTGCGCGGGCTCCCCGTCCGGAGGCAGGCAGCCCGGTGGGCCAGGCTAGGGCCTGCCCGGGTCCGCGGGCTGGTTGAAGGCGTACTGGTCCGCGCCCGGTGCCGCGTCCTGCTGGAACAGGGGGCACTTGGCGCAGGTGAAGCTGTCCCAGTCCTCGCGCACCGCCTCGTCGATGCAGCCCGCGTAGAAGCGGCAGTGCACGTTGCGGTGTTCCTCGACGCTGAAGGACTCCGCGCGCATGGGCAGGCGGAATTCCGTGGGACGTGGTTGTGGACAGGACATGATGTCTCTCTTGCCCCCCTCCAGGGTGCGTTGAATCGTCTACCGGCTGTTGCGATGCGTCATTCCCGTGCGGGCCCGACGGCCCCAGGACACGCGGTGGACCTCATAAGGACGGCGGCGGGTCCTCGCATCGCGCGCCCCCAGGGCCGCTTGAGGGGCGAGCCGCCGGTCACCCCCGGGAGTGCCTCCCTGGCCACGAGGGGCCCGGGGAGCGGGGGTGGGCGTGTCGGCCATGTGAACACTTCACCCGCTGGGTCTTTTTCCCGAAGATGGGAGGCGTGTTCACCCCCCCTCGTCCCCCTTCTCGTCCCGCTTTCGTGAATCCTCGCAGCGCGCTGGGTGCGCTGGCCCTGGCTTCGCTGCTTGCCCTGACGGCCTGTTCGGCCTTCTCGCGAGCGGTGAAGGAGGGAGACGCCGCCAGCGAGCAGCAGAAGTGGGCGGACGCCGAGGCGGCCTACCTGCGCGCGCTGGCCGCGGACCCGGAGGCGTCCGAAGTCACCGTGAAGCTGCGCGAGGTGCGCAAGGCATGGAGCCAGGTGGTGCTGGAGGAGGCGCGGAGCGTGCGTGTCTCTGGGGACCTGGACGGCACCATGAAGCGGCTGGTGCGGGCGCTGGAGCTGGACGCGGAGAACGCCGTGGCGCGCGAGTTCCTGGGCACGACGCTGGATGAGCGCGTGGCGGTGGGCCTGGCGGCGCTCAAGGAGGACAAGCTCCAGGAGGCGCGCACGGAGCTGGACGCGGTGCTGGCGGTGGCGCCGGACCATGCGGGCGCGAAGAAGGGCGTGGACGCGGTGCAGGTGGCGTGGGCGAAGCGCTGGTTCACGACGGGCGACGGGCTGGAGAAGGCGGGCAAGCTGGGCAACGCGCTGGTGGCCTACGTGCGCGCGGACCAGGAGCGCGTGGGCGCCACCGCGGCGCGGGAGCGGGCGGAGGTGGTGCGCGCGAAGCTGCGCGACGAGGTGGCCTTCCTCGTGGTGGCCACGCCCGTGGAGGACCATGCGGGCGCGCCGGACGTGGCGCAGCGGCTGGGCGCGGGACGGCTGGCGTCGGTGCTCCCCACGCAGCTCCCCCTGCGCGTCGTCACGGAGGCCCCGGAGGGCCGCGAGGGCGTGAAGCTGGACCTGTCGCTGGAGCGGGTGCTGCCGCTCAAGGCGATGGAGGAGGCACAGCGCTCGCACCGCTACCTCGCCGGGAAGATGTCCGTGCCCAACCCCCGCCGCGCCAGCTTCGAGACGAAGCTCCTCCAGGCCGAGCGTCAGCAGGAGGAGGTGGACCGCAAGCAGGCGGCGGCCCTGCGCGAGTACCTGCGCTTCCAGGGCGAGCTCACCACGCTGCGCGAGGGCGCCGAGCGCTGCCGCGACCGCGAGCGCCGCGAGTGCCTGGACGCGCTGCGCGAGTGCGGCGAGGCCGCCATGGACGCGAAGAGCCCCGGCCAGCTCCCCAGCGACTGCAGCCCCGCGCGGTGCGCCAGCGGGCTGTGCGCGAAGGAGGAGCAGCTGCTGACGCAGAAGGTGTTCGCGGTGAAGGAGAAGGAGAAGCAGCTGGAGGCCGCGCTGGAGCGCGCGGAGACGCAGCGCGTGGACGTGCGGCGCCACCGCGACACCGTCTTCCGCGAGCCCGTCACCGTGGAGGAGCCCATGTACTCGGACTTCGTCTACGACGTGCAGCTGCACCGCCTCACCGTGACGGCCTCCGTCACCGCGGTGATGCGAGACCTCCTCAAGTCGCAGGTCCCCGCGCCTCGCACGGAGGACTTCGCCGCGACGCACGAGGACCTGGCCCACAAGGGCTACGACCGGTACGGCGTGCTGGCGGACCCGGTGCAGCTGCGCAACGAGCTGGAGCTGCGCGTGGAGGTGGGGGACAAGGCTGTCGCCGACCTGGCTCGCCGCGTGAAGGAGCGCTTCGACGAGTACCGGGGCAAGCGCGTGGAGGACGCCCGCCGAGGCATGGTGCGCCCGGGCGCGGAGGACGTGGTGGAGACCGCCGTGCGCGCGCTCCTGCTCACCGCCGACGCGCCCCCGCCCGACATCCTCCAGCCCCTGGCCCGGGCGCGCGGCCTCAACCGCCCCGAGACACTGCTGGGCCTGTAGTCCGGCCTGACCCGCGACAGTTCGCGACGGGGGTGTCCTGTTTCAGGACGTCCCCAAGACATCCGCGTAAGCCACTGAAACATCACGGCACGTGTTTCAGAACGGCAGGAGACTTTACGATTCCGACACGGAGCCTGGAGTCTTGGTGCTCCGAGGATGTCCGGATTTTTCGGGAGTATTCTGAGGGAAATCCGCTAGTTATGGATTTGGCATGACGGCTGCTTAGGAGGAGCGCTCCGGGCTGTGGGAGTCCGGGAGTATCCCTCCTCTGCGAAGAAGGATGTTCATGTCTCAGTCCAAGTTTATCGGCGCAGTCACGGGCCTGGCGCTGCTGGCGGGTTGCGGCGGCGGTGATGCGTCCACCCCGGCTCCGGAGACCACGAGCCAGGGAATGACCTACGAGCAGTTCCTGTCGATGGTCTACCAGGAGCCGGAGACCGGCATCTTCGTCGCCAACGGCGACACGACGTTCTCCAACGAGAAGAAGCTGCGCGAGTTCTACGAGAAGAACATCCGCAACGGCCAGCTCATCGTCCACACGAGCGGCGGCGTGGATGCGAAGTGGAGCGACACGCAGAAGAAGAACATCACGTACTGCGTGAGCTCCACGTTCGGCTCGAACTACAACTCGGCCGTGACGGCGATGGCGAACGCGGCGGCGGCGTGGGAAGCCGTGGCGGACGTGAAGTTTGTCTACGTGAGCGCGCAGGACGGCAGCTGCACCGCGACCAACAACAACGTGGTGTTCGACGTGCGCCCCGTGAACTCGGGTGGCCAGTACCTGGCGCGCGCGTTCTTCCCGGATGACGTCCGCGCGGACCGCAACGTCCTCATCGACAACACGGCCTTCGGCAACAACCCGCCCTGGACGCTGACGGGCATCCTCCGCCACGAGCTGGGCCACACGCTGGGCTTCCGTCACGAGCACACCCGCCCCGAGTCGGGCACGTGCTTCGAGGACAACAACTGGCGCGCGCTGACGACGTACGACTCCGCCTCCGTGATGCACTACCCCCAGTGCAACGGCTCGCAGTCGGGTGACCTGGTCATCACGGCGAAGGACGCGCAGGGCGCGGCGCTGCTCTACGGCCAGCCCGGTGGCGGCCCTGGCCCTGGCACGGGCACGCCGACGACGGAGACGAAGACGGGCAGCGTGGCGGCGAGCGCCAACTCCAACTTCGGCCCCTTCAGCGTCGTGGCCGGCACGTCCTTCAGCGTGGCGATGACGGGCACGGGCGACCCGGACCTGTACGTGCGCTTCGGCTCCGCGCCGACGACGGCGGCCTATGACTGCCGTCCGTACCTGGGCGGTGCGTCCGAGTCCTGCAACCTGACGGTGCCCGCCGGGGTGACCGAGGCGTACGTCATGGTGCGTGGCTACACGGCCGGCACGTTCACGCTGACCATCAACTACACCAAGCCGGGCACGTCGGGCGGCGGCACGCCGACGACGGACACCAAGTCCGGCAGCGTGGCGGTGAACACGAACGTGACGCTCCCCGCGTACAGCGTGGTGGCCGGCACGTCGTTCAGCGTGGCGATGACGGGCTCGGGCGACCCGGACCTGTACGTGCGCTTCGGCTCCGCGCCGACGACGACGGCCTACGACTGCCGCCCGTACCAGAGCGGCGCGACCGAGTCCTGCAACCTGACGGTGCCCGCCGGTGTCACGCAGGCCCACGTCATGGTGCGCGGCTACACGGCCGGCACGTACAACCTGACCATCAACTACACCAAGCCGTAGTCGACGGCGGGGTGTGAGGTTGAAGCGCGGGCGGTCTCCTGGAAGGGAGGCCGCCCGTGGTTTTTGGGAGCTTCAGTCGACCAGCGGGCTCAGGTCCGTGCGCAGCGAGCGCTGCGCATCCAGGCGTCGGCGTCGGGAGTCGGCGATGAGCAGCTGCCACACGCCGCAGACGAGCCCCAGCGCGAGGCAGGTCATCCACAGGCTGGAGGAGCCGGCGCGGCCCAGAATCCAGCCTCCCAGCGCGGGAGCGGCGCCGGAGGCCATGCCCCAGAGCATGTGGAACGCGCCCTGGTAGCTGCCGCGCAGGCCGGGCGGGGCCAGGTCGGCGACGACGGACGGGGCGACGGGTGCCTGGATCATCTCGCCCAGCGTCCACACGGCGACGGCGAGGGCGGCGAGGCCCATGTGCGCGGACACGCTGTGCAGTCCGAAGCCCAGGCCGGTGAGGACCGCGGCGATGGCCAGGGCCTGGGCGCGGCGCAGGTGCTTCAGCACGCGGCTGGTGAAGGGCTGGAGCAGCACGATGAGCGCGCCGTTGACGGCGAGCACGGTGCCGAACTGCGCCTCGGTGAGTCCGCGCGCGCTCAGGTCCATGGGGAGCGCGACCTGGGACTGGTAGAAGATGACCGACACGCCGAAGACGGGAACGGCGAAGGCGAGGAAGGCCGGGTCCCGGAAGGGGGCGAGCAGCGAGCTGGCGGCGCTGGGGGCGGCGGGGGCGTCCTGCCTGGGCGGCTGCGCGGGGCGCGTCTCCGGGAGCATGAACCAGATGCAGCAGCCGTAGGTGAAGGTGGTGATGGCGTCGGCGATGAAGAGGGTGAGGTAGCCGAAGCGGACCATCAGTCCGGCCATGGGCACGGCGATGGCGAAGCCCACGTTGACGACCCAGTAGAGCAGGCCGAAGGCGCGCTGCCGGTCCTCGGGGGAGACGACGTCCGCGACGGCGGCGGAGACCGCGGGCCGGTAGAGCTCGCCCATGATGCCCAGGCAGAAGGCCGCGACGGAGATGGCGATGGGGTCTCGGGCGAAGCCGAGGCACACCATGCCGATGGAGCCGAGCCACAGGCCCCCGGCGAGGGTGATGCGACGGCCCACGCGGTCGGCGAGCATGCCACCCAGGGGGCTCGCGATGACGGCGCCCACGCCGTAGAGGGAGACGACGAGTCCCGCGCGCTCGACACTGAATCCACGCTCACGGGTGAGGTACAGCGCGAGGAAGGGGACGACGAAGCTTCCCAACCGGTTGACCAGTGTGCCGATCCACAGCACCCAGTACGTGCGGGGGAGACCGCCCGCCATGTCGTGCAACGCCCGTCGCAGCGCGCCCATCAAGGCCGCCCTCCGAGTCGTGCCAGACAGCGAGGTGCGGGACACCAGAAGACGAATCGAAAAGACATAGGGCTGAGGGCCAGCATGTGTCAGGGGAGATGCGCATGCACGCAGGGCGTTCTGGTCCCTGACAGCGGATGCGTTGCTTGGAGTTCAGAGGAATTCAGTGACGGCGCTCGGGGCCTGAAGCCGGATGCCGAGATGAGTCTGGAAGCCATGTGTCCGGGCGGTGAGGTGGCGTCCCCGTGGCGCGGTCATTGGGGTAGAGCGGAGGCATGACGTCCTCTCCCATTCCTCCCGGTGCGGTCGCGTTCGTGGCCCGCTGGCGCGCGCTGTTCGATGCCTGTGACTGGTCCGGCCTGCGGGCGCACGAGCATCCCGACTTTCCCGTGTCGGGTCCTCCTCGGCAGAACGACAGCTTCATCCGGGGGCTTGGCAACAGCGGCTTTCGGGTGAAGAGCGCGCAGCTGAAGCCCTTCGTGCAGCCCCGGTGGTCCATCTTCCGGACAAGCCGCCTGCACCCGGCCCCGACGTACTGGTGTGACCTGGTGTTGAGGAACGAGAAGGGCCAAGAGACCGAGGCCTTCATCGCCCTGGCTCCGTGGGAGGGGGAGGAGGGGGTGTTCCGTGCCTCGTACTACGTCGATGTTCCTCCGAAGAAGAAGGTCGCTCCGCTGGACCTGGGCAAGGAGCGCCAGCGGGTCGCGAAGTTCGTCGCCAAGGCGGTGAAGGACTTCGCCCGGGTCCGGGACGAGCGGCCGATGCAGCGACTGGAGCTTCACTACTCCACGGACAACGGGACGTTGAGCGTGTGCATCGACCTGGACCCGGCGGCGGAGCCGGGGCGGGGGGAGGCGATGACCCACTTCGGCTTCGCGGAGCTCCTGGTCCCGCGCTGGCCCGACGTGAAGGAGCACAAGGCGCCCGTGGTGGGGCTGGATGGGGTGAAGCTCGCGGCGCGCGAGGATGGGACCTGGGGCACGCCCGAGGCGCACGCACGGCTCGAGGTGCACCTGGGGAAGATGCTCGTCGCGACGTTGCTGGAGATGCGGGACAGCGGCCAGTTCGAGTCCCTGCGTGTCTCGGCCACGGCGGAGCTGTGTGTCGAGGAGTACGAAGGCCACTTCGGCTGGCCCGACTACGAGGAGCGCGGGAAGGAGAACCGGATGGCGCCGCCTCGGTAGGGCCGCGACCTCTCCATGGCCTCTTCGCGAGCGACTCGAGAGGATGGGCTCATGGAGTGTGACGCGCCGCCAACGCTGATGCGGGTGTGAGTGGCCACGGGCCGCCGCGGGCTGCTAAGGCGCGAGCGTCATGAGTCAGGTCATCGGGTTGCTGGGGACATGTCTGGTGCTGGGAATCCTCGCCCGGCACAGTGGGAAGTTCCCTCCGGGCTCGGCGGGGCCGCTCAACACGTTCGTGCTGTACGTGGCGCTGCCCGCGCTGGTGCTTCGAGTGATGCACCGGCTGGAGTTCGTGCCCTCCCTCCTCGTCGCCGCGCTGGTGCCGTGGCTGTACTTCCTGGCGGCGGGCCCGTTCTTCCGATGGTGGGGCTCACGCCTGGGGTGGTCGAAGGAGACGGTGGCGGCGCTGGTGCTGACCGGCGGCCTGGGCAACACCGCCTTCGTGGGGCTTCCCATGGCGGAGGCCCTGCTCGGCTCGGAGGGACTGGCCGTGGCCGTGGTGGTGGACCAGCTGGGCTCGTTCCTGGCCTTGTCCACCCTCGCGACCCTGGGCGCGGCGCGAGCCAGCGCGGAAGCGGAGCTTCCCTTCCGCGCGCTCGTGAAGAAGGTGGCGACGTTTCCTCCCTTCGTCGCCCTGGTCCTGTCACTGCTCCTGCGGCCCGTGGGCTATCCCGCGTGGGTGGAGTCCGTGCTGGACCGGCTGGGCTCGCTCCTGACGCCGTTGGCGTTGTTCTCGGTGGGCCTGCAGCTGCGCTTCTCGGGGCTGAAGGCGCGCCTGCCCGCGCTGTCGCTGGGCCTGCTCTACAAGCTGGTGCTCGTGCCCGGCGTGGTCGTGCTGTTGCTCCTGGCGGTGCCGAGCCTGCCGCCCGTCGTCGTCCAGGCGACGGTGCTCCAGTCCGCGATGGCCCCCATGGTGAGCGCCGCGATTCTCGCCGCCGAGCACCGCCTGGACCCGGACCTGGCCGTGCTGATGGTGGGCGTGGGGATTCCCCTGTCCTTTCTCTCCGCGCCGCTCATGCTGTGGCTCGTCCGGTAGGAGCAGGCAGGCCCCGCGAAAAGCAGCGCCTTGTCCGCCCGGGTGCTCGGTGGGCGGGCGCGCGGACGGCTCGCTGACGTGCAGGCCATGGGCCTCTATCTTCTCTCATGGCCGAGCAACCACCGAAGGCCTCCGGACTCCCTGGAGGAGACCCGAGGCGGATGGAAGTGCGGCGCTCCGTGGCGGAGCTGGGCGCGCGCACCTACGCCATCCAATTGCTTTCCGACGCGGGCATCCCCTTCCTCGTGGGCGGTGCGTATGCCTTCGCCCACTACACGGGCATCTACCGCGACACCAAGGACCTGGACCTGTTCCTCCGCCGCGCGGACGGCGACCGCGCCCTGGAGCTCCTCGCGCGCAACGAGTGGCGCACCGAGAGCGAGGTCCACGGCTGGCTGCACAAGGCCTTCTGGGAGGACTTCCTCGTCGACCTCATCTACGGCTCGGGCAACGGCCTGACGACCATCGACGAGGCCTGGTTCCAGCACGCCGTCCCCGCGCAGGTGCTGGGCTGCCCGTGCCGCGTGCCTCCCGCCGAGGAGATCTTCTGGAGCAAGGCCTTCGTCCTCGAGCGCGAGCGCTTCGACGGGCATGAGCTCACCCACCTGCTCCTGAAGACAGGCGCGACGTTCGACTGGCCCCGCCTGATGCGGCGCTTCGAGCGCTACTGGGAGGTGCTGCTCTCCCACCTGCTCTTCTTCCGCTTCGCCTACCCCTCGGACCGGGACATCGTCCCGTCGTGGGTGATGCGGGAGCTGCTGGCCCGGGCGGATGCGTCGGTGGACGCGGGCAACTGGAGCGAGCGCATCTGCCGTGGCCGGCTGCTCTCGCCCGTCAGCTATCGCGTCGACATCGACGAGTGGGGATACGCGGACGGCGGCGCGTGGGACGCGCGCCAGCGCCAACGCGAGGACTCCCCACGCGAAGCCCCGGAGGCACCAGGCCCTCATGGGCCGCACTGAGATGCCCGACGTGCCGTCAGGCGAGCCCCCGTGGGGCCATGCCATGCCTCCCCCGGACTCGAGCCCCTACTGTTCCGGAGGAAAGGCAGGTGCTCCGTGTCACGCCTTGAGTCCGGACTTCGACAAGCGCTCGGAAGGCTGAGCGTGGTGGTGCTGTCGCTCGGTGTCTCCGCCCCCGCGAGCGCACAGGTGGCCTCCCCCGAGCGCACGGGCGACATCCGCCTCCGCGTGGGCGACCGGTTCCTCGCCGTGACGTTGGAGGAGGACCGGCTGCGCGGCGGGGGCTTCGACCTGCGAAGCACGCGGACCTCCATCGAAGGACGTCTCCACGGAGAAGACGTGGACCTGCGCTGGCGCGGCGCGGGCGTCGATGGACGGGTGGGCTCGGCGGACACGCGACTGGAGCTCTCGCGCTACTCCGCGCAGCAAGGCTTCCGGGTGGATGGCGAGCTCGCGGGCTGGCCCGCCGCGCTCGTCGTCTCTCCCGTGGGGCTCTCCGGAGATGTGGGTGGGTGCAGCTACTCCCTCACCGTGGCGGGAGGGAACTACACGGGCTGGAGGACGTGTCAGCCGAATCCCGACAGCGAGCCCATCTCCGTCGCGCTGGGCCTGCCCGAGAACTTCCGCGCGCTCGGCGAGACGCAGCAGGCCGTGCTCCTGTCCCTGCTGCTCTCCGAGGCGGGCCTTCCTCCCGCGCCTCCGCGCGATGCCTCCGACAGTGGACGCACCCTCGAAGGGCCAGGCCTGGATGAAGGCTCGCGGCCGTGACGCCGCTCCACGCGGAAACGTGCAAGTGAAGCGCAATCGCTGTCGTCGCACCTGTCTGGGGCTTCGTGGGACGTGATTCAATCTCTCTCACGCGTGTTCCGCGCGCGTGAATGGGCGCCTGCCCATTCTCCATGGAAAGAGAGTCCCCCATGAAGCTGTGCTGGAGTGTGCTGTCGGCCCTCGTGCTGTCCGGTCTCCTCGCCTGCGGCGGGACGGAGGCCCCCGAAGTCAGTGAGCCCCTGGCGCAGGAGTCGAGCGAGCTCGTCACCTGCTCCACCACCTGCCCCAACGGGTCGACGGTGTCGTGCTCGGGAAACACGTGCTCCACCTTCCCGGGGGAGTCCGTGGAGTGTGATGGCTTCTATCGAATCTGTGCGCCGGACTCGGCCTGCCTGTTCAACAGCAGCTGGTGCTCGAACCTCGCGGGAAAGACCTGCTCGCCCGTGGGCAGCGAGCGCAAGTGCTGCATCAACCGGAAGCCCACCGGGAACTGTTACTGCATGATTGGCGGGACCTGGGCCTGCACCGTCACGCCCTGAAGAGAGACCTCACGCGTCGCGTGCGCCGAGCCCATCCAGGGGCTCGACGCGCGCGGTGCGCTTCACGCGACTCAGGCGGTCGCCGTCGCGCCGAAGGACAGCTCCACGCCGTTCTCCTTCACGCGCATGCGCGGCTTGGACAACCAGTGGCACCGAGCGCAGTAGCTGTGCGCTCCAGCGGGAGTGGCACGCACGCTCACGGCACCACCGCAGAGCACACAGCCGTCGGGCAGGACGAATTCGGCGAATCGCTCGCCGAGGTTGCTCTCGAATTCAGTCATGCTTCTGAGTTAACGCAGGAAACGCGCGGCACAAGCTGTTCGCTCCTGTACCGAGGTACGGGCCCCGCAGGGCGTCGTCCGCCCAGCCCGCTGTCAGCAGGCGAGCGGGCAAGCCCTCCTGAAGTCCTTACCGCTCCAGGTCCCACTGACCTCCGCTGGACACCGCAACCGTCCACATTCCGGTGAAGTGATTGGCACATGGATTGATCTCCAAGATGCCGAGAACGGGGAAGGAGGGTCACGGCATGAAGGGTGTCCTGCGGGTGGCGGTGCGCGCGGAGCGAGGGACCTGGAAGGTGGAGGTGGCCACCCTGGAGGGTGAGGTGCGGCGCTACCGGTACGAGAGCGAGGCCCAGGCGCGCTACTTCGCCGCGGTCTTCGCGCTGGGGCCTCGGGTGCTGCCCCCCGTGCGCCGGGTGAAGGGCCGGCGGGCCGCCTGAGGGGGCGGGGGCCGGGGGACGGGGCCTTTGGGCGTCATGACGTCGGCTTCCCTCTACCCTTGCGGGCGGGTTTCGGAGAGGCTTCGGCGTCATGAGCGACGCGAGCAAGAACTTCCTCCACCGGCCGAACCGTCAGCACATCACCCAGGAGCCGGACCCCGCGGGCCGCTGGTCCAACAAGTTCCCGGACATGATTGGCTACACCAGCCAGGGTGGCGGCAAGGTGCCGGCGGACTTCGGGTGGAACACCAACCCCAAGCAGTGGCAGGAGGAGATGACGCCGCTGACGCTGGCCGAGCGCTTCAACGAGCTGCGCGTGCTGCCCACCGCGCCCCAGGCTCCCGCGCTCCCCGCCGACACCCAGAAGTAGCCGCTAGCTGAAGGGCAGGGCCGCGAGGCGCTCGCGAAAGCGCTCGAGCAGACCTCGCGAGCTCGCCTCATCCAGGCCGTCGGCGGCTTCCTGCCGCGCCTTGCGAAGGAAGCCGTCGAAGGGCGCCGAGCGTCCATACAGCGCTCCCGCCGCCTCCACCGCGTCCGCCAGCACCCGCGCCGCGCCCGGCGAGTCGAGCGCCAGGTGCATCTCCGCCTGCTCCAGCTTCACGCCGCAGGACGTCCACACGCCGCGGTCATGCACGATGAGCCACGTGCGCGTGACTTCCTCCATGGCCTCGTCCAGGAAGGCGAGGAAGGGCTCCACGAGGGAGGGCAGCACGTCTTGCGCGAGCTCCTTCTGGCCCGCCGTGTCCTGGAGCCGGGAGCGCAGGCTCAGGATGTGGTGCTTCTGCGGCGTGCGCAGCGCCACGGAAGCGGGGAGGGTGATGAACGCGGCCAGGCTCTCCGTCACCTGCCGCGCCAGCGCGGGACGTGAGGACGGCTCCGCCTTGGCCGCGCGCTCCAGCCGGCCCTGGAGGGAGCGGCGCAGGTCCGCCGCCGCCGCGCGCAGGGCCGCGCGGGCGCCCACCTGGTGGACGTAGCCGGGCACCACGTCCTCGCGGCGCACGTGCTCGAAGGCCGCGGCGGTGAGGTAGACGAGGTCGCCGATGCGCACGCGGAAGTCCGCGCGGAACGACTGGAGCTCCGCCATCAACGTCCACCGGTCGCTCACCACCTCCGGCCGCCGCATCTGCTGACCCAGCTCCGACACCTGCTTCGACAGCCGCTCCGCGCAGGCGTGGAGCACGGCCTCGACCTCCTGGGCCAGCCGCTCGTCGGAGCTGGCGGGAGGGGGGGCCCAGCCTCCGCTGGAGGTCGAGCGCGCGGGAGGCGGGAACTGCTGGTGGATGGCGGTGACGAGCTGGTTGACGCCCACCAGCGTGTCGCCGATGGCCGGGGCCATGGTCTCCCACAGGGCCAGGTCCGCGCCGCCATCCGACTCCACGCTGGTGGGCTCGTACCGGGCGATGCTCAGGTGGCCCAGCCGGTCGATGGCCACCGCCGCCGCGCGGTGCACGCGCTCCAGTCGGTCCGCGAGGTGCCGGTCCGTGAGCGACTCGAGGAGCGCCTCCAGACGGGAGGGCAAGGCGTCCTGCGGCGCGCGCGTCTTGGCTGGCGATGGAGGCATGGGGCGCGGAACGCTACCGCACGGGTGAGTGTCTAGCGAAGACGGGCTCTGCGGTTCGAGGGAGTCTCGGCATAGAGTGAGGCTTCGGGGAGGTCGCATGACAGAGCGGTTCCGCCGTCGATGGAAGACGGGTGGGCTGGGGGCGCTGGTGCTGCTGGGCGTCTGGGTCCTCGTGGCCTGGGACGTATGTCTTTCCGCTTGGGTGCTGAGTGGGGTGAAGGTGCCCCAGTGCCCGGATGGGCGGTTCCGACAGACGGTGGCCGTGAGCGTCACGGAGCTGGGGCGGGGCCTGCCGGGCACGGTGCGTGTCTGGGCGGACGCGCATGCGCCCAACGCCGTGGGGGCCCTGATGAGCGCGCGGGTGCGGCGCGGCTCGGCGGAGCTGTTCCTCGTGGACGCGGAGGGCCAGGAGACGCCGCTGGAGGTCGAGAAGAAGGACGGCTGGACGCGCTCCGACGGCGACGTGCTCGTGGCGCAGGTGAAGCTGCCGGCGGTGTCGGACGGTGACTACCGGCTGCGCGCGCGCCTCTCCACGCCGGTGGGCACGGACACGGTGGACGCGGCGCTGCCGCTCTATGCGCCCGCGGTGGCGCACGTGCTGACGGACCGGCCGCTGTACGAGCCGGGCAACGAGGTGCGCTTCCGCGCGGTGGTGCTGCGCGCGAAGGACCTGGCCCCGCTGGATGGTCGGCCCGGGACGTGGCTGTTGATGGACGCGTCGGGCGAGGTGGTGCTGGAGGAGCGGGCTCCCGCGGGCCCGTGGGGCGTGGTGGCCGGTGGCTTCCCGCTGGACCGGGGCGCGGCCGTGGGCACGTGGACGCTGTCGTGGCGGAGCGGCGCCACGCAGGCCAACACCACGTTCGAGGTGAAGCCCTTCACCCTTCCTCGCTTCCAGGTGGAGGCGCTGAGCCCCAAGCCCTTCTGGCGCGCGGGGGAGTCGCCGGAGGTGCGGGGGCAGGTGGTGTACGCGTCGGGGGCTCCCGTGGGGAACGCCGAGGTGGAGCTGACATGGCGGGTCCATGGCGACTGGCCGCCGCCTCCCGAGTGGACGCGGGGCGGGCTGCCCACGAGCGCTCGCGCGGATGCGATGGGGAAGTTCACCGTGACGCTGCCTCGCGTGCCGGAGGACTTGCGCGGACAGGTGTCGCTGGCGGCGCGAGTGGCAGCGCGAGACGCCGCGGGAGACCGGGTCGAGGGCGCCGTGTCGCTGCTGCTCAGCGAGGACGCGCTGGCCGTCTCGTCGGTGACGGAGCTGGAGGACGGCCTGGTCGAGGGCTTCAGCAACCGCGTCTACCTGCGCGCCACCACGCCGGATGGCCGGGTGTTGCCGGGGGCGGAGCTGACGGTGACGCGGGCGTGGGACGAGCGGGATGAGGGCGTGCGCGGCGTGACGGACGAGGACGGCGTCGCGGCCTTCCAACTGGACCCGGGGCCACCCATCAACGTGGTGGTGCCGCCGATGCCGGTGCGTCGCCCGCCTCCGCCCCCGCCGGTGAAGCTGAGCTCGATGCGCAGCCTGCTGGAGCCGGGGAACGAGCCGACGCTCCAGGAGCGGCTCGCGGTGGAGTCCTGGCTGCCGGCGCTCCATCCGTGTGCGCGCTTCGTCCTGCCGAGTGATGGCCACGCCGCGGTCGAGCTGGGGGTGCGCTCGGGAGCGGGTGGCGCGGTGGTGGACGTGATGGCGGGAGAGGGCGCGCTCCCGGCGTGCCTGGCGCAGGTCGTGCGTTCACGCTCGCTGCCCGCGGGGCGGGAGCGGATGCTGTCGCTGTCGTTGCGCGTGGAGGACCCGGGGACGCCGTGGCTCGAGCTGTCGGTCGAGTCCGCGTTTGGCGTGAGCCTTCCGATGGTGGTCGCGCTGATGACGGCGGCCAATGACGCGCGCGCGTGTCTGCCGATGAATGTGGCGTCGATTCCTCGGCTCCCGCTGGCGCTGTCCTGGCGGCTGAGCGCGACGAAGGAGGTGACGACGTCCTGGTCCACCGTGCCAGGAGGGAAGGGCGGACTGGGGGCCTCCGTGGAGGCGTGCATCCGGGAGCGCTTCGCCCGGGTGCGTGTCGAGGAGAAGGAGCCCGTGAATCAGTCGATGGGGGTGATGTGGCTCACGGTGCACTCCGGCAACGAGGCGCTCGAGAAGGAAGCGGGCCAGGCCACGACGTTCCTCGGCTACGAGCTGAAGGTGGCGGCGAAGGTGGACGGCAAGCCGGTGGGCGACACGAAGTGGGTGCTGCGTCCCGCGAGCCTGCCGCCCCTGCGCTTGAGGGCGACGCCCGTGCTGGCGCGAGCGGGGGACGAGGTGCGCATCGACCTGATGCGAGGGCCCGGGTACCGAGGGACGCTCCCCGAGGAGCTGAAGCTGCAAGCGGGGAAGGAGGAGCTCGTCGTGAAGCTGGAGAAGGGCGCCACGTCCGCGCGCTTCCGGTTGCCGGCGGACTTCGAGGGCTGGGCCGAGTCGTCCTGGATGGGCGCGACGGCGCGGGTGTATGTGGCTCCGCGCGCGAAGCTCTCCGTGGAGGTGTCGCCGGAGAAGCCCGTCTACGCCCCGGGCGACCTGGCGCGGCTGCAGGTGCACACGCAGGTGGATGGGAAGGACGGGCCCGCGGCGGTGGGGCTCTTCGGGGTGGATGAGACGCTGGGGCAGCTGGTGCCCTTGCCGGGCGGAGAGGTGCTCGCGAGTGTCCGGCCCGCGCCGGCCATGTCGCAGCCCGCGTTCGGGGTCCTGGATGGAATGGCCCTGGCGCAGGGCCGCATCCGAGGCTCCAACGCCGCCGCCGCGACGCTGGTGCGCGTGAGCTCCGTGCCGATGCTCCAGGACGTGGAGGCCCGCGTGAGCGCGAGCGGCGCGAGCCTCTTCGACGCGGAGGCGGAGGTGGTCGAGCCCTTCTACGCGGTGCTCTCGGAGCTGCACGAGCAGGTGCGCCAGTGGGAGGAGAAGGCGCCGGAGGGCGAGACGCTGGTCCCCTCGGGCGTGGCGAAGCTGTGGTCGCAGGCGCTGCTCGCGTGTGAGAAGCGCGGCGAGAAGGTGACGGATGCCTTCGGCAACCGCCTCAGGTTGTCGCGGCTGCCCAGGGAGCTGCTGGAGCTGACGGACCCTCGGGCGGTGGTGTCGCGTGGGACGCGGCTGCCGGAGGACGTGGAGAACTGGAACGAGTGGGTTGCCCGGGAGGCGCCATGAAGCGCACGGTCATCATCGGAGCGGTGTGCCTCGTCATCGGGTTTGGCCTGGCGGTGTTCCTGGCGGGGAACATGCGGAGTGCGTTCGGCTCATCCGCGTCCGCGCTGGCGGGGGATGCCTCGTTCCAGCGCAACGAGCCCGAGGAGGAGCAGCTGGCGAAGGTGGTGCTCAAGGAGATGCCAGCGGAGCCCGCGCCACCACCGCCGCCTCCTCCTCCCGCGATGGGGGGCGTCTCCCCCGTGGTGGAGGGAGGCATCTCCGCGGATGCGCCGGGTGCGGCGGAGGCCGATGACTTCTCTCCGAGCGACGAGGATGAGAAGCCCTCTTCGTCGGGGGCCCCGGGCCGCGCCTGGTTCCCGGAGACGTTCCTCTTCGAGCCGCTGGTGGTGACGGACGCTTCCGGCCTGGCGACGCTTCCGGTGCGGGTGCCAGACCGGCTCACGCGCTGGCGCGTGCTGGCCCTGGCTCACTCCCGCTCCGGCGCGCAGTCCGGAGCGGTGACGAGCTTCGTGGGGACGTTGCCCACGTATGTGGACCCGGTGCTGCCGGCCTTCCTGCGCGCCGGAGACGTGGCGCGAGTGCCGGTGCAGGTGGTGAACACGACGGACGCGGTCGTGGAGGCTCCGCTGAAGTTCGAGGCGACGGGCGTCGCCGTGGAAGGGGCCCCGCGCACGGTGCGCGTGCCCGCGCGAGGCAGCGTGGTGGAGTACGTGACGGTGCGGGCCTCGGGACCGGGGCCTGTCGCGGTGCGCGCGGCGCTGGGAGATGCGGACCGCGTGGAGCGCTCTCTCGAGGTGTGGCCCACGGGGATGCCCGTGATGCAGACGCGGGGCGGCACGTTGGCGGCGCCGCGCACGGTGTCCCTCTCCGGGCCCGAGGATGCGCAGCCCGGCAGCGAGCGAGTCCGGTTGCAGGTGTATCCAGGTGGCGTGGGTGTGCTGCGCTCGGAGCTGGCGTCGGCGGGGGGGCGCACGAGCTCGGAGGACGTGGCGTATGCGCTGCTCCTGGCGGGACGCATGCCGGAGTTGCTGACGGCGCTGGGTGAGCCCGCGGCGGCGGCGATGGTGAAGTCGGCCCTCTCCCAGAAGGAGGGGCGGCTGACGACCTCGCGGTCACCCGAGGGCGCGCTCGTGGACGGGAACGCGGTGCGGGTCCTCGTCGCGCAGTCGACGCAGCGGGCGCTGCGGCTGAGCCGGGCTCCGGACGTGGCGTCGGCGGCGCTGCTGGTGGAGGGCGCGCTGCTCCACCCGGACAACCCGGTGCTGGCGCGGCTGGGCGAGCGCCTCGCGGGCGTGGTGGCGGGAGCGCAGCGTCCGGACGGCACGTGCCAGGGTGGCGAGGGCTGGTCGCTGCAGCGGCTGCTGGTGGCCACGGCGGACTGTGCCCAGGCGGTGGTCTCCGCTGGTGGCACGCCGGCGGGCTTTCGTCGCTCGGCTCGCTTCACCACGCTGGCGTCGGGGGCGCTGGAGCGCAACCGGGCGCACGTGAAGGACGGCTATACGGCGGCGGCGCTCCTGGCGAGCGGACTGGCGAAGGGCTCGCTGCGAGACTCGCTGCGGGCCCAGGTTCGCGAGGCGCTGAAGACGCGCGAGGATGGCTCCGCGTACCTGCCCGTCGCGACGGGGGTGGTGGCCGCCAACGGTGAAGCGCCCTCCGAGGCGGAGGCCACCGCGCTGGCGGTGCTGGGCCTGGAGGGGGACGAGAAGGCGCCGCTGGCGGACCTCGGTGCGTCGTTGCTCTCGGGCTACCACCCGGCCCGGGGTTGGGGCAGCGGGCGCGCGAACCGCGTGGCGCTGCGCGCGGTGGTGCGGCTCTTCAAGGCACCGCTGCCGTCCCAGGTGCGCGTGGTGCTGGAGCGCGATGGCCAGGTGGTGACGGAGGGGACGTACGACGCCCAGGCGCTGCGCGAGGTGCGGGTGCTGGAGACCTCGGCGGCGGGCTCGGCGGGGGCCCACTCCTGGACGGTGAGGGCGGAGCCCGCGGTGCCCGGTCTGGGATACTCGCTGGCGCTGTCCGCCGCGGTGCCGTGGAAGGCGGAGGGGACCGATGGTGGAGAACTGGTCATCCGCTCGCCTCGCGAGGCACGGGTGGGCCAGCCGGTGGAGGTGGCGGTGCAGGCGTCCACGCCAGCGGGGCTCTCGTTGGAGCTGCGCCACAGCCTGCCCGCGGGCGTGCAGGTGGACCCCGCGAGCCTGGATGCACTGGTGTCCGAGGGGAGCGTGTCCTCCTGGACGTCCGAGGACGGCGCGGTGACGTTGAAGCTGCCTCCGCGTGGACACGCCGAGCCGTTCCAGGGGACCTTCCGGGTCATCCCCACGCTCGCGGGAACGTTCCAGACGGGGGCCTCCTCGCTGTGGGTGGAGAACCAACCCGTCCGACTTTCCTACGTACCTCCCGCTACCTGGGCGGTGCGCTGAAACGGGTCCGTGTGGACTGCAAACCCCGGCCGGTGAGAAAGCCGGCCCGGGGAGGATTGTCGGCCCGAGGTCTTCCGGGTGGGGAAGACCCTGCACGTCGGGGCAGGGGGGCTGCTTCTGGTGGGAATCCGCTCTAGGAATACGGGAAGATTCACAGCAGCGTCGACATGCCGGTGCAGGCTTCGTCAGTGGTTCTTCACGGGTGACACCATGGAGCTCGACGGCGGGGAGAGAGACGAGTTGCTGCTGGCATTGCTGGGCGCTTTCCCCTCGGTGGAGGAGCTTCGCCGGGTGGTCGCCTCGGTCTGCCATCGGGACCTGGAGGCGCTCGTTCCAACGGGCGGCCCGAGGGAGCGCGCGCGGGGTTTGATACATCGCGCCGAGTCGGAAGGGTGGACGCGTGAGCTGGTGACAGGCGTGCATGGAGCCCAGCCCCGGCATCCTCGGCTGCATCGCTTTGTTCAGGGGTATCTCGCGTCGGTGCAGCGGAGCATTCCGCGCCGCAGCCTGGAGCGCATCGTCGGCTCCGCGTGGGACCGCGGCGGCGCGGATGGCTGGCGGCGGAGGCTCGCGGCCATCGAAAGACGCGTGTGTCGGGTGGAGCCCGTCGTGGGGGCCTCCTTGGGCACGGGCTTCCTGGTGTCTCGAGACGTGGTGCTCACCAACTTCCACGTCATCGAGAACCGGCTGCTGGAGTCGCTGCGCGTGCGCTTCGACCACAAGGTGCTGCCGGACCGGACGCTGTTGCAGCCGGGCAAGCAGTACGCGGTGAAGCGTTGCATCGCGCGCAGCTCCTACAGCCCCGCGGACCTGATGCACCCGCGCCCGCGCGAGGCCACCGCGGACGAGCTCGACTATGCCTTCCTGGAAGTGGAGGGGCTGCCGGGCGAGGAGGAGGTGGAGGAGGGAGAGTCTCGTGGGTGGCTGGAGCTGCCCGAGGAGCAGGTGCCCTTCGTTCCGGGGAGCCTGGCGCTCATCGTCCAGCACCCGGAGGGGCAGCCGATGAGCGTGGTGCTGGACGAGTTCCTGGGCGTCAACGCGTCGCGCACGCGTGTGACGTATCGCACGTCGACGAGCCCGGGCTCCTCGGGGGCGCCGTGTTTCACGCAGGACCTGCTGCTGGCCGCGCTGCACCACAGCGGCGGTCCCCGCCTGCCGTCCTCTACCGGGCACAACGAAGGCATTCCAGCCGACACCATCCGCCGCAGCCTGCCGCCCGAGGTGAAGCTGTTGCTGGGTTGGCGGTAGCAAGCAGGGGAGCGAACTGGAGGCGGGGGGCTCGCCTGTTATCGTCGGGGAATGCCCCGCTTTCTTCGTGGTCAGGGTTTCTGGTGCCTGGTGGTGCTCGTGCTGGTGGTTGCGCCGTGGAGTCCGGCGCGAGCCCAGGCGCGCCTGCGTGTGGCCGGAGCCACGGCGAACAACGAGGTGAAGCTGCGCACGACGACGGAGGACTTCCGGACGGTGCTGCGGGTGGACCTGGTGGCTCCGCCATCGGGGTCGGAGGCCGCGCTCGAGGGTGGGGTGACGGTGCTGGTGGACCCCCTCCAGGCGAGCGACGGCACGCAGGTGACGTTGTCCACGGTGGTGCGTGAGAAGGCGCCCTCGGAGACGAGCCTGGGGGCGCCCATCTCCTCGCGGTCTCCGCTGTACATCGAGCTGTCGGGGGCGCTGCCGCAGGCGGGGGTCTACACGGGGCAGGTGGTGCTGGTGCATGGGAGCGGGCGGGAGATGACGACGCTCATCGTCACGCGTGTGCAGGCGGTGCCCGCGGTGCAGTTCATCGCGACGTCGCCCGCGGTGGCGGAGTCGGGGTGGGGCCTGGGCCCCGTGGACGCGGTGGTGCGGCTTCCCTTCAAGGAGACGGCGGGGGTGACGGGGGAGGTGGCCGTGCCGCAGTTGATTCAGCTCCAGCACAAGAAGCCGGACCTGGGGGCGACGGTGGTGCAGCCTCGGTTCTCGGGGGCTTCGTTCTCGCTGGAGGGGGGCGGGAAGGATGGGAAGGACAGGGTCCTCGCGGCGGCGGAGGGCGCGGTGCAGGTGGCGGCGAATGGCAGCGGCACGTTGCTGTTGCACCTGCGGGGGCTGGATGGGCCGGGGGAGTACACGGGGACGGTGCGGCTCGCGGTGCCGCAGGGGGCGGCGGTGGAGCAGCCGTTCACGGTGTGGGTGAGGACGCCGTGGCTGTGGGGCGCGCTGCTCATCGCGGCGGGGGCGGTGTCTTCGTATGGGGTGCGGCTGTACACGCAGAGCATCCGGCCCCGGGCGCAGCAGCTCCAGCGGGCGCGGGTGCTGTGGCAGCGCGCGAATGTGTTGCTGGAGGGGCAGGGGGAGGCGGAGCGGAAGGTGGGGCTGGAGGTGCGCGGGCGCATCGACGCGGTCATCCCGAGGATTCGAGGCTCGGTGCGCGGGAGCCGGGCGGCGGACGGGGAGCTGATGCGGGGGGAGTCGGAGCTGCGGCTGTTCGAGGCGTGGTGTGTCTGCGCGAAGGACCTGAACGCGCTGCCGTCGGAGATGCGTCCCTCGCAGGCGAGCCAGGCGCTGGCGGACGCGGAGGCCTCGCTTCGGGTGGGCAACGTGCCGCTGGAGCGATTGGAGGAGCAGCTCAAGGACCTGCGTGGGCAGAACGTGCAGGAGCTGGCGCGGGCGGGACTGAAGGCGAAGCTGAAGGAGCTGGAGACGCAGGCGCGGGCGCTGGCGCAGAAGCTGGGAGACGACAGCCTGGGGTTCCGCATCACGTATGAGCTGCTGCCG
Source organism: Myxococcus stipitatus (assembly GCF_038561935.1). Next base: position 1,050,090 of record NZ_CP102770.1, read on the forward strand.
CTGCTCCAGGAGATGGGCACGAGGCTGGGGCAGGGAGACCTGGGGGCGGCGCGGCAGCAGTTCGAGATGGCGCGGCGTTCGTATTTCGATGTGCTCTGCGCGGAGCTGTCCTCGGCGGTGGCGTCGCCGCGCAATCCGAGGGGCTTCTCGCCGGAGGAGTGGCGCGAGCTGACCACGGACGTGAAGGAGCGGCTGCGACAGGCGCGAGCGCGCGCGGACGCCAACGTGGATGAGGGCTTCCGGCTGTATCAAGGCGCGTATGCGCACTATGTGCGGCGGCTGTTGATGGAGCTTCGCGGCGTGGTGGTGGAGGCGCGCGGCGGGGCCACGGAGGCGCAGAAGCCGGAGCTGGACATCGCCGAGGCGAAGCTGCGGGAGGCGATGCTGGCGCTGGCGGCGGAGTCGCCGCACGAGGCGGCGGCGAAGTATCGCGAGGTGGGCGATGCGCTTCAGCGCGCGCAGACGGGAGAGCTGCGGCGGCGCATCGGGACGTTGCGGGAAGAGGTGGCGCGCAAGCGGAGCGAGACGGGGGAGCAGCACGAGCTGGCGGAGCTGGGGCACGTCAATGTGTTGCTGAACCAGGCGGAGCAGGTGCTCACGCCGGAGACGCTGCTGGAGGCGGAGTCGCGGGTCGACAAGGCGGAGATGGCGCTGGCGAGCTATCCGAGTGTCAGTCGGGTCTCGATGTCCACGCGGATGCCGCCGTTCTCCACGCCGGCGTTGGAGACGACGGAAGAGGCGGCGGCCGATGCGTCGTCACATGACGATGACGAGCCCGGGGCGGCGCCGCGTGCGCCGGCTCCCCCGCGCGCGACATCGGCGCCTGGAGGGGCCTTGCCGAGTGCACCGACGGGAGGTGTCTGGACGTCCTTGCCGGAGGCTTCGGCGGAGGGTTCGATGGGAGGGCTGATGGCGCTGGAAGCGCTGCCCTTGCCGTCGGCGCGGCACCTGTGGATGGTGGAGTTGGTGATGCTGGTGTTGTTGACGAGCGTGGCGGTGGTGCTGGGGCTTCAGTTGCTCAATGTCTTCTCACCCACGTGGGGAGGCTTCGGCGCGGGGATGACGGCGTTCCTCTGGGGCTTCGGCTTGCACCAGGTGGGCAACGCCAGCTTCGAGGGCCTCACGGGTCTGCTGACCCGTGTCGAGCGACGAGGCGGGACAGGCGACGGTGCCTGAAGGTCAGGGACGCGTGTGATGAGGCAGCGGGACTTGTGGGGATGGGTCGCGGTGGCGGCGGTGGTGATGCTCATCGGGGAGATGGGCGTTGTGACGTTCGTGAATCGCCGGACGCCCCATGCGCTGGGCGGCGCTTGCCTGACCCATTCCCAATGTCACGGGGACGAGAGGTGTAGGCCGACTGGGGGAGGGCGTTGGTGGTCCTTGGGGAAGACCTGCGAACTCACGTGTATCTCGGACCTGGAATGTCCAGATGACACCGCGTGTGGTTCGAGGGGAGAGGGGCTCTTCATGATGTGCGTACCGATGTTCAGAGGAAGTGGTGTGCGCTGATGACCATGAAGGTGAGGGCGCATCTTCGAGTGACGACGCGACGGTGGGTCGGGTTGTCGGTTGCCCTGCTTGTGGCCCTGGCTTCGTATCTCGTCGTGGAGCTCGAACGAGCCACGCGTCAGAACATGGAGCGAGCCCTGGAGCCTGGCGGCCCTTGCCTGACCACCTCGCACTGTCCCCGAAAGCGACAAGACTGCGTGAACACGGGCAGCGGAGCCTGGTGGTCGCTTGGACGAACCTGCGAAATCCTTTGTGTGTCGGAAGGGACCTGTCCCGGCGGAATGACCTGCGGGTTGAACGGCCCCTACCAAGGACTCTGTGTCCCCGGCTTCAAGGGGTAGACCCCCCTCGGGACTCGCTCACCGCTGCCGGTCTTTCATCGTCTTGAACACGATGCGGTCCAGCAGGCCCGGGGTGAACACCTTGAGGAACTGGCCCAGCTTGCCCTTGGCGGTCATCACGACCTCGCGCTCGCGCTGGTCCATGGCCTTCAGGATGATGGACACGCACGTGCCCAGCGCCATGTTGTTCCCCTCGGCCTCGTTGTGCTTGCTCTGCTGGAGCGGCTTGCCGTCCTTGCCCAGCGCGTTGGCTCGCACATTCGTATCCACGAAGCCCGGACACACCACCGTCACGTCCACCCCCGTCCCCATCAGCTCCACGCGCAGCGAGTCGAAGAACCCGTGCATCGCATGCTTGCTCGCCGCATAGCCCGTGCGCGTCGGCACGCCCGTCTTCCCCGTCAGTGACGAGATGGCCACCAGCAACCCGCGCCGCGCCTTCAGGTGCGGCAGCGCATGGTGCGTGCTGTACACCGCGCCCAGGTAGTTGATGCGCATCAGCCGCTCGAAGACGCCCAGGTCCGTGACCTCCTCGAACAACGCGTCCATCGACACCCCCGCGTTGTTCACGAGCACGTCGACACCCCCGAACGCCTCCACCGCCCGCTCCACCATCCGCCGGCACGCCTCCGCGTCCCCCACATCCGTGGCCACCGCCACCGCCCGCCCGCCCGCCGCCTCGCATCGCTGCTTCACCTTCTGGAGCGCGTCCTCACTGCGCGCCGCCAGGACCAGGTTCGCCCCCCGGGCCGCCAGCGCCACCGCCAGCTCCTCGCCAATCCCCATGGACGCACCGGTGATCACCACGCTCTTGCCTTGCATGGCGCACATTCTCTCCCCACCCCCGCACACCCGTCGAGAACACCCTGGGCCCACACCCGCCTACAGCCCGGAGCAGATCCACGAAGAGGCGAGTGACACATTTCCACCACGCCGGTGTTCCCTTCCCGCCAACGCATTCAAGAGGGGAAAGAACACCATGTCGTCCATCGCCGTCCTCGCCCAGGTTCCCGCGGAGAATCTCGGGTGGCTCAGCAGCAAGCTTCTCGGCGTCACGCTCACCTCCGCCGAGTGGGTGCTGTGGATCCTGGTGTGCCTGTCGGTGCTGTCCATCGGCATCATGCTGGAGCGCGCGGTGTACTTCGCCCGCAACCGCCTCCCGGACTCGGAGGCGCTCGCGGTGCGGCTGGCCCGCGGCGAGCTCGAGGCGGTCCGCGCCGCCATCCAGGGACGCCGGGGCATGGAGGCCGCCATCATCCGCGAGGGCCTGGCCTCCTCCGCGCAAGGCGCCGACTCCGTCGAGCAGGTCATCGCCTCCACCATGGCCCGTGAGCGCCCCCAGTATGAGCGCTTCCTGTCCTTCCTCGGCACCCTGGGCAACAACGCCCCGTTCATCGGCCTTTTCGGCACCGTGCTCGGCATCATCAAGGCCTTCCACGACCTGGGCTCCATGAACGCGAAGGGCGCCGCCATCCAGCAGACCGTCATGGCGGGCATCTCCGAGGCGCTCGTCGCCACCGCCGTGGGCCTGGCCGTCGCGATTCCCGCCGTCGTCGCCTTCAACATCTTCAACCGGCAGCTCAAGACGCTCACCAGCCGCGCCAACGCCCTGGGCCACGCCCTGGTCGGCAGCCTGAAGGCGGAGGTCCGCTAGTCATGGCCGGCAGCGCTCAAGACAACGACGAGGAGATCACGGGCATCAACGTCACGCCGCTCGTGGACATCGTGCTGGTGCTCCTCATCATCTTCATGGTCACCGCCAACTTCATCGTCCGCGAGACGGTGGAAGTGGACCTGCCCCGCGCGGCCAACGGCGGCGAGACGGTGCAGGGTCTGGTCAACGTCGTCCTCGACAAGGAAGGGAAGTTCTACTTCGACGGCACCCAGGTGACGGAAGTGGAGCTGACCCAGAAGGTGGCCGAGGCCGTTGCCAAGGACAAGGACACCCGCGCCATCATCAGCGCCGACCAGAGCATCGCGTACGGACAGGTGATGCGGCTCATCGACACGGTGAAGGGCCAGGGCATCGCCAAGTTCGCGCTCAACATCGAGAAGGACGTCGCCCCCGCGCCGCGGGGCTGATGTGAACGCAATGACGACGAGCGCGCTCGACAATGGTCTGGTCCTGCCCCGACGGGGCGGCAGTGGGTTGCTGGTGGGGTTCGTCACGGGCTCGCTCGCGCTGCACGGGCTGGGGTTGGTGGTGCTGCACACGAAACCCCCGGAGCGCACCGCCCCGCAGAAGCCCGTGGAGCTGGTGATGGTGGAGGTGACCAAGCCACCCCCGCCGCCTCCGCCCGAGGTGAAGGAGGAGCCCAAGCCTCCTCCGCCTCCTCCGCCCAAGCTCCGCGTCAAGCCTCCGCCCATCAAGGTGGCCCAGGCCCCCAAGCCCCTGCCTCCTCCGCCCGAGAACGCGCCGCCTCCGCCCAACGAGGCGCCGCCTCCCGATGCGAAGCCCACGCCCCTGGTGGTCGGCATGTCCATGTCCTCGACCACCAGCGCCGGCGGCTTCGCGGCCCCGGTGGGCAACACCCTCTACGGCCGCACCGCGGACCGGGCCAAGGCGCCGCAGGAAGTGAAGGCGTACAGCGCGCCCAAGTACACGCCCATCTACCAGGTGGACCGTGAGCCGCGGCTGGCCAGCGAGGTGAAGATTCCGTATCCGGAGGAGGCCCGCCGCGCGGGCATCGAAGGCACGGTGACGCTGTCCATCACCATCGACCCCGAGGGGCGCGTCGTGGCGGCGCGTGTGCTGAAGGGGCCGGGCTATGGCCTGGAAGAGGCCGCGCGCGACGCCATCCTCCGCTTCCGCTTCAGCCCCGCCTACAAGGGAGGGGAAGCGGTCTCCACGGAGATGAAGTACGCCTATACGTTCCTCCTCGACTGAGCATGAGCGCTTGAAACACCCTCCCGCCGGGAAAGGGCCGGAGCGGGGGAGTGCACCAGGGGGCCTCTCACTTCCACGGCCCGAGCAAGCCCACTGGTTCCTCCACCCCTTCCTCGCTCCGTCCCTTTGCCGGCGGGAGCCTGACTCCCTTCTTCACGCAGCCGTCCCTGAAAGACCCATGTCCTCGAACGTGAAAGCCCGCGCCGCGCTCGCCGCCGCCTCCATGTGGGTGGCCACTCCGGCGCTCGCGCAGGCTCCGCAGCCCGAAGCCCCCGCCGCGCAGGCCCCGCAGCCCACCATCACCAAGGCCCCGGAGCTGGTGCGGTCCGTGAGCGCCCAGTATCCCGAGGCCGCGCTCGCCCAGGGCCTCACCGCCTCCGTGCGCCTCCTCATCACCATCGGCGCGGACGGCGCGGTGACGGACGTGCAGCCCACCGAGCCCGTCGGCAACGGCTTCGACGAGGCCGCGCTCGCCGCCGTGCGCCAGTTCCAGTTCTCGCCCGCGGAAGTCGACGGCGTGCCCGCGCCGGTGCAGGTGGAGTACGTCTACCACTTCACCCTCAACACCCCGCCGCCCGCCGAGGGCGCCGCCGCGGAGGCGGAGGCCCCCAAGGCCACCCTCACCGGCCAGCTCATCTCCCGAGGCAGCCGCTCGCGCGTGGCCGGCGCCACCGTGCGCTGCGGCGACGAAGCGGATGCCCCCGAGGCGGTGTCGGACGAAGAGGGCCGCTTCACCCTCGAGGTGCCGCCGGGCGAGTGCGCGATGCGCGTCATCGCCTCCGGCTACCAGCTCTACCAGACGAAGGAGACGCTCAAGGCCAACGAGACCACCGAGGTGAAGCTCTACCTGGCTCCGGCCGGGAGCGCCTTCGAGACGGTGGTGCGCTCCGCGCGTCCCAAGAAGGAAGTCGTCCGCCGCACCGTCACGCGCGAGGAGGCGCAGAAGACGCCGGGCACCTTCGGCGACCCCATCCGCGTCATCCAGACGCTGCCGGGCGTGGCGCGCGCGCCCTTCATCTCCGGCGACCTCCTGGTGCGCGGCTCCAACCCGGGCCAGACGGCGACGATGATGGACGGGGTCCGCATCCCCAACCTCTTCCACCTGCTCGGCGGCCCCTCCGTCGTGAACGGCGAGTTCATCGACTCGCTCGACTTCTACCCGGGCGGCTACGGCAGCCAGTACGGCCGCGCGGTGGGCGGCGTGGTGGACGTGAGCACGCGCAAGGGCGCGGCGGACACGGTGCACGGCTCCGTCAAGGTGGACGTGCTCGACGCGGGCTTCTTCCTGGAGGCCCCCATCACCGAGGGCATCAGCGTGGCGGCCGCCGCGCGGCGCTCGTACGTGGATGCGCTGCTGCCCGCGTTCCTCCCGAAGGACGAGGGCACCACGCTCTCCATCGTCCCCGTGTACTGGGACTACCAGCTGCGCCTGGACTTCGGCGCCAAGCGCGGTGAGACGCCGGAGCCCGGGGCCGCGCGCAGCACGGGCTACCTCATGGCCTTCGGCAGCGACGACAAGCTGCGCCTGGTGTCGGGCGGTGAGAAGCAGGACCGCGACATCACGCTGGACTCGCGCACGCGCTTCCACCGGCTGAAGGGCGACTGGACATACCGGAAGGGGAACTTCACCTCCGTCTTCACGCCCTATGTCGGCGTGGACTACACCGACTTCAGCGTCGGCTCCTTCACCGAGCACGACACCATCTACTCGCTGGGCGCACGCGAGGTGGTCACGGTGGAGCTGGCCCCCGAGTTCGTCCTGCGCTCGGGCCTGGACGTCTACTTCGACCACGTGAAGATCGACGCGCGGACTCCCGCCCCGGGCGGCACCGAGTACGTGCCCTTCCCCGGCGCCGAGCCCGTCGCGGAGATGATTCACGAGAAGCTCACGATGAACGGCTTTGACGGGGCCCTTTTCACCGAGATGGACTTCAAGCTGGGTCCCGTCACCATCACCCCCGGCGTGCGCGGCAACCTCCAGAAGGTGGGCGACACGCGCAACGTCCTGCTGGACCCCCGGCTGTGGGTCCGCTACGCGGCCAGCGAGAACACCGCCTTCAAGGGCTCGCTGGGCCTCTACAGCCAGCCCGCGGACACGTTCCAGTTCATCTACTCGCCCTACGGCAACCCGCTCCTCGCCTACCAGCGCGCCTTCCAGTCGAGCCTCGGCGTGGAGCAGCGGCTGTGGGAGTCGTGGAACGTGGACGTCACCGGCTTCTACAACCGCCGCTTCGAGAACGTGGTGGCGCCCGGCGACGTGCGGCCCACCGAGAACGGCGGCTTCGTCCAGGACCGCTACGTCAACGCGGGCATCGGCAAGGCATACGGCGTGGAGCTGATGGTGAAGAAGGAGCGCGCCTCCGCCACGGACAAGTGGTACGGCTGGCTCTCGTACACGCTCAGCCACGCGGAGGACGGCCGCGCGGGCGCCAAGCCCCAGCGTGACGACTCCTTCGGTGGCAACGGCGGCCCGCCGGGCGGCTTCGGCGAGGAGACCTACGGCCTGAGCGCCTGGGACCAGACGCACATCCTCACGCTCGTGGGCACCTACCTGCTGGGCAACGGCTGGGAGCTGGGCGGCCGCTTCCGCCTCACCACCGGCCGGCCGACGACGCCCCTGGCGAATCGCGGTGACATCTACAACTCGGATGCAAACGACTTCGGGCCCACGTACGGTCGCTACCTCTCCGCTCGAGCCTCCACGTTCCACCAGCTGGACGTCCGCATCGAGAAGGGCTGGCGCTTCGACAACTGGTCCCTGGCGCTCTACATGGACGTGCAGAACCTCTACAACGCGAAGAACGTCGAGTTCGTCTTCAACGACTACCGGTATCGAAAGCTCAGGGACATTCCTGGCATCCCCATCCTCCCGGTGTTGGGCGTGAAAGGAAGCTTCTAAGATGAACACCTGGCTCAAGTTGGGCGGACTGTTGTTGGTGGCGGCGGGCGCGGTGGCGTGTGTCGACGCGGATGACGTGTCCTCGAACGTGAAGGACCTGCGGGTGCTGGGCGTCGCGGTGGACGCGCCGGAGCTGATGGCTCCCACGTGCGAGCTCAACGGGCAGGCGCTGGAGGTCCTCACGCAAGAGGTGACCTACCGCGCGCTCCTGGCGGACCCGAAGGGCGAGGGGCGCTCCATCGCCTACACGCTGTGGGCGTGCGCGAACCCGGATGACACGCGGTGCGAGGACGAGTCCACGCGCATCCAGCTGGCCCAGGGCACGACGACGGCGGGCGACATGGAGGTGCGCATCCGCCCCGGCGCGTCCCAGGTCCGGGACGGCACGCTGCTGCTGGAGAAGGTGCGGCAGGCGGACCCCTACAAGGGTTACGGGAGCCTGCGCATGCCGCTGGTGCTGCACGTGACGGCGGGCTCGGAGTCCGTCCACGCGCAGAAGCTGATGGTCTTCTCCTGCCCCATCGTGCCCGGCATGGTGGCCAACGTGCAGCCGGTGCTTCGTGGCCTCACGCTGGATGACCAGGCGTGGGACGCCGCGGTGCCGCTGACGCTGAAGGGCAAGGGGCCGTTCGTGGTGCGGGCCAACGACATCTCGGATTTGGAGGAGTCCTACGTGGTGCCCGGCCTTCGCGAGGAGCGGGTGAACCTCCAGGAGTCGTGGACCATCTCCTGGCACGCGACGCTGGGCGAGTTCAGCCCGGAGCAGACGGGTGGCTCGGACTTCGCGGGCGGGCCTGGACGTCACCGCACGGAGTGGGAGCCGCCGGAGAAGGACGCGGTGGCACAGGAGGTCACCTTCTGGGCCGTGGTGCGAGACGGCCGAGGAGGCAGCTCCTGGCTCGTCCGGAAGGCGCTCTGGTCGCCCTGACGCAGTGGCGGATGGCTCGCAAGGGGGCGGCCATCCGGGATATGCCAGCGGTGCTCTCGTGAGGCCGGGCCGAGGCTGGAGTGGGTGGGACGCGGATGATGAGCAGGAGCACAGCTGGAGTGCTGGCCGCGCTGGTGCTGGTGGCGTGGGGGGCTGACTCCCACGCCGCCGCGCGGATGGAGGAGCCTGACGCCACGCTTCGTCGCTTCGCCCTGATTGTCGGCTCCAGCGAGGGCGGACCCGGGCGCGAGCGGTTGCGGTACGCGGGCTCGGATGCGCTGGCCATGTCGCGCGTCCTGGAGGACCTGGGCGGTGTGCAGCCCACGGACCGGGTGCTGCTCTTGGAGGCGGACCGGGAGGCGCTGCTCGCGGCGCTGGAGCGGCTGCGCGCCCTCGTCGAAGCGGCCTCGACGCCGGGCGTGCGGCGCGAGCTGGTGGTGTACTACTCGGGCCACTCGGACGCGGATGGGCTGCTGCCTCGCGGCGAGCGAGTCCCCTACGAGGACCTGCGCAAGCTCATGGGCCTGGTGCCCGTGGAGGTGCGCATCGCCATCCTCGACTCGTGTGGCTCCGGCGCGCTCACCCGGTACAAGGGCGGACTGCGCCGCCCCGCGTTCCTCACGGATGCGTCCGCGCAGGTGCGCGGCCATGCGTACCTAGCCTCCAGCTCCGCGGATGAAGTCGCGCAGGAGTCGGATGTCATCGGCGCGTCCTTCTTCACGCACTTCCTCGTCACGGGCCTGCGCGGCGCGGCGGACACCACGGGTGACGGGCGCGTCACGCTGCACGAGGCCTACCAGTTCGCCTTCCACGAGACGCTGGCCCGCACGGAGCGCTCGCAGGGCGGGCCGCAGCACGCGGCCTATGACATCCAGCTGGCGGGCAGCGGCGACCTGGTGATGACGGACCTGCGAGGCTCCGCCGCGCGCGTGCGCGTCGCCGAGGACGTGCAGGGCCGCCTCTTCGTTCGCGACTGGGGCAACCAGCTGGTGGCGGAGCTCCAGAAGCCGTCCGGGCGGAGGCTCTCGCTGGGGCTGGACGCGGGGCGCTACCACATCACGCTGGAGCGGCCCTCGCAGCGCTTCGAGGCGGAGCTGCTCGTCGGGACCAAGAGCGACGTGGAGCTGCGCGTGGGCGACTTCGTCCCGGTGACGCTCACGCGCACGGCGTCGCGCGGGGGCCCGGCGAAGGACGTGCCGCTGGTGAAGGAGCCCGGGACGGCGCGGGAGGACCTGCCCACCGTGGCGCTCAACCTGTCGCTGGTGCCGCCGGTGTCCACCTCCGCGCTGTGGGGAGGCACGGGCCTGAACCACGTGGCGCTCGGCGGGCTGGCGGTGCGCTCGTACCAGCTGCGGGGCGTGGGCCTCGCGGGCGGCGTGGGCTGGGTGGACGGGACGATGGAGGGCGGGCAGGTGTCCGGCATCGCCAACGTCACGGGCGGCGAGGTGCTGGGGCTCCAGGTCGCGATGGGCGGCAACCTCGCGTTCGGCGGGGCGACGGGCGGACAGGTGGCGGCGGTGCTCAACTATTCGGAGCGGGCCTTCTCCGGCCTCCAGCTCTCGTTCGTGGGCAACCGCGCGGACCATGAGATGCGCGGCCTTCAGCTCGTGGGCGCCGTGAACATGGTGGAGAACCTCATGGGCGCGCAGGTGGGCATCTTCAACCTGGCGGGCAGCGTGTCCGGCGCGCAGGTGGGCCTCATCAACGTGGCCGACAACGTCCAGGGACTCCAGCTGGGCCTCATCAACATCGCGGATGACGTGTCGGTGCCCATCGGCCTGCTGAGCCTGGTGCGCAAGGGGCGCATCTCCTTCGAGGTCTGGACGGACGACATCTCACCGCTGTCGGTGGGCGTGAAGTACGGCAGCCGCACGGTGCACGTCGTCGCGAGCATCGGCGTGAGCTCCAAGGCGGAGACCTGGCGCACCTTCAAGTCGCTGGGCGTGGGCGTGCACCTGCCCTTCGGTGACGCGGACCGCTACTACGTGGACGTGGACCTCTCCACGGGCAGCTGGCAGTTCCAGTCCTTCGGGGACACGTCGAGCAACAGCATCTACCAGCTGCGCACCAGCGTGGGCTGGGAGCTCAAGCGGCGCTTCGCCCTCTTCGGGGGCCTGTCCGTCAACATCTACGAGCCGCCGCCGGACGACGAGGACCGCGAGGTGACGTGGCTGCCGCAGTGGAAGATCGGGAAGGGGGCCACCGGCTCGCGCCTGTGGCCCGGCCTGTTCCTGGGCGTGCGCATCTGACGCCCGCGCGCGGCCCTTAGCCGCGCAAGAGCCACTCCAGCAGCTCCTTCGCCGTGTCCACGTGGACGAAGTGGCCCGCGCCCGGGAGCGTCGTCACCGGGCAGCCCGCGGCCTCCATGCGCGCGGCCTCCGCGTCGGACACGTAGCGCGAGCGGCCGCCTCGGACGCAGCGCATGGGCGGGTGGTCCGGCCGCTCCAGCGCGGCCCAGAGGTCCATGCCATTCACGCGCGCGTGCAGCTCCGCCAGGGCCTGGCGGTCGAAGCGCCAGCGCACGCTGTCGCCCTCCGTCACCAGGTTCATCAGGAGCCAGTCGGTGAGGCCGTCGGAGAGGCCTCGGCCGGAGAGCTCCGCGCGCATGTCCTTGCGGTTCGCCGCGCGCGAGGGGGCCTGGAGCAGGATGCCCAGCACCATGCCACTGTCGGACAGGTCGAACGGCACGGGGCCGGGCGCGATGTCGAGCAGGCTCACGCGCGCGACGGACTCCGGCACGTGCAGGCTGGCGGCGAGCGAGACGCGTCCGCCCAGTGAGTGGCCCACCCAGTCGAGCGCGCCGGTGAAGCCCTGGGCGCGCGCGGTCGCCACCACGTCGCGCGCCAGCGTGAAGAGGTCCGCGTTGGGAGGCGGGACGGCGGAGGCGCCATGGCCGGTGAGGTCCGGCAGGAGGAAGCGGCGCCGAGGGTCCGCCGCGCTCCACGCGTTCGCCAGCGAGCGCAGGTTGCGCCCCGAGCCGAGGAAGCCATGCAGCAGCACCGTGGGCACATCTCCTTCACCCACCTGGAAGCTCTCGAGGACCACGTGCGTCAAACCTTTCTGGCCAGCCCGGAGCCTTGACCCGAGGCAGGCCGTGCCGCTTCATATCGCGAACTTCTCATCCCCGAGGTGGCTGCGCGTGTCCACTGTCTCCCTGTTGCTGCTCCTGCTGGCGTCGGCTCCCGTGAAGGAGACGAAGACCGAAGACCCGAAGGCCACCATCGCGGCGGTGCTGGATGACTGGCATCAGGCGGCGGCCCAGGCGGACGAGGCGCGCTACTTCAGCCACTTCACCCCCGACGCCGTCTACCTGGGCACGGACGCCACCGAGCGCTGGACGCGCGATGAGTTCCGCGCGTGGGCGAAGCCCTACTTCTCCAAGGGCCAGGCCTGGAAGTTCAAGGCCGTCTCGCGCCACGTCTCCCTGTCGAAGGACGGCGCGGTGGCGTGGTTCGACGAGATGCTGGACACGCCCAACCTGGGGCCCAGCCGGGGCAGCGGTGTGCTGGTGAAGGACGGCGCCACCTGGAAGATTGCCCACTACCACCTGTCGGTGCCCATCCCGAACGACATCGTCGATGACGTGGTGAAGCGCATCCAGGCGCAGGAGGCCAAGGCGGCCAGGGGCGGCAAGAAGAAGTAGACCTCTCAACAGACATGCCGGGTCGCGGAGGACCGTCTGCCACCGCGACCTCGCGCGGAGTGCGAAGCGCGCTTCGCGGTGGGGATGGCAATGCCAGACGTCAACGTCTGGGAATGACATGGCCATGACGTGGAAGTGCTACTGGCGCGTGCCTTGAATCGAGGGTCGCGTACCCCCGGCTCGACGTGGGCCGGAGCGGTCGAGTCCCGCAAGGGACACCTGGGGGTTACATGAGGCACCGTACCCGTTCAGTCTATGTGCTGGTGGTGTTGCTGTTGGGCGTCCAGTGCGCCAATGAGAGACCCAAGGCGGACGACCTCTCGCCGGGGGAGCTTCGCTGGTACGCGGACCTCACGCCTGGCGACCCGGTAGGAGATGCCTTCGCGGTGAGCCAGTCGGGGCGCACGGCGTTCGCGTTCTCCCCTCTCCGGGAGGGCGCGGTGTCGGGAGTTCCCTTCACCCACTACGGCCCGGGAGGCGTGAGGACGAACTACGACCTGCTGGTGGCGGTGCTGGAGTCCACGGGCAAGCTCGCGTGGAGGCGCACCTTCTCGACGGCGGAGATTGAGTCGGCGACAGCGGTGACGTTCGATGAGGCCGGGGATGTCTATGTTGCGGGCCTCCTCAAGGACAACCAGGACGGGCTCGACTTCGGGGACGGCGTCTCGGTGGACGTGGGCCCGGGTGAGCTGACGAGCTTCCTGGTGAAGCTGCGCGGCTCGGATGGCAAGGCCCTCTGGGCCACGGGCATCCTCTCGGGGGACCGGTACGTGAAGCCCCAGTGCGGCAGCTTCCGCAAGGAGCTCCAGGTGCGCGGCGGAGCCGGCGTCCTGGGCTGTGTGTTCACCGTGCGCGATGTGGCGCTGGAGCACCTGCTCCTGGTGACGCGCACGGGAGCGACGGAGGTGCGGCCCGTGGGCCTGGGGGCGAATGGCGTCGTGCTCTCGTTCGACCCGGCGAGCGGCCAGCCGCGCGCGACCTACGTCCTGGGGGGAGCCGAGTCGGTCCTCCGGACCGTGGCCCTCACCGAGGCGGGAGGCGTCGTGTTCGGTGCGCGGCTGAGGCCAGGCACCATCGTGGACTCGGAGGGGAGCACGCCGCTCGCGTTGACGGCGCCCGGGTGCCTGGTCGCCTCCCTGAGCGCCAACCTGAAGCCGCTTCATCGGCGGGTGCTGGGCGGGAGCGCCGCGGAGACGGACTGCGAGCCGGAGGACGTCGTGCTCGTGGGGAACGACCGCATCCTCGTGGGAGGCCAGGGCACGGGGAACCTGGACCTGGGTGATGGCGTGGTGGGGCAGGGCACGTTCGGCTTCGTGGGCACGCTCCGCCCCGACCTGTCGAACGCGGCCGCCTTCGAGCGCTACGCGGGCGAGCGTGTCTTCGGCATCGCCGCGGATGTGTCGGGCCCGTCGTTCGTGGGGCTCGCGCGGGAGGAGTCGACCCAGTCATTCCACTACACGAAGCGGGACGCCTCCGGGACGGTGGTGCACACGTCCAGGACGCATGTGGCGGACGCCAGCGCGCGCTCCCCCTTTCTGCGCATGCGCGGGCTGGCCGTGGACGCGAGCGGCGCGCCCACGCTCCTGGGCGTCTCCGGAGGGCCGTTCGTCTTCGATGACGGCCTCCACGGGAGCAACGACGCCCGGAGCTGCTTCGCGGCCCGCTTCGTTCCCTGATGCGGGAGGAAGGCCCGGCGCTTCAGCCCCGGGGGGAGGCCGCCACGCGCGGAATCACTCCCATCACGGGCTGGAGCCGGGCCTCCTGGCCCAGCGTCCTCAGCCGCTCCCTCGCGATGACGAGCAGGAGCGCGTTGAAGCCGAAGGCCACCAGCACGTGCCACCACGCGTGGAACTGGGGATTGGGGACGCCCAGGGAGGGGAGCGTCTCGTTGAGGGTGGGGCAGAACTGGATGTCGCTCACCCACAGCACGATGGCGAGCGCATAGGACGCGATGCCGAGCTGGAACAGCCGCTTCGTGCCCGCGTCCGGGCTGCGCTTCTGGAGGAAGTAGGTGCGCCCGAGCGCGAAGAACTCCAGCGACGCGAAGCTCACCTGGAAGAGGAAGAACTGGACGGGGCCCTGCATGAACGCGTTCAGGTACGTCACGAGCAGCGCGTGGCTGAACAGCACCAGCGGGAACCAGGGGCCGAATCTCCGCTGAGGGCGGTCCTCCAGGAGGATGTAGACGATGACGATGGCCAGGTAGAGCATCGGCAGCTCGTCCAGCATCTGGTGCTCGCGCCGCAGCGTCATGTGGAACGCCGTGCTGCCCACGCCCACCAGCGCGAGCAGGCCGAACGCGAACAGGAAGCGCCGCTCCAGCACCCGTCGATGCAGCAGGATGCCCAGGAGCCCCGTGAGCACGAGGACGAGGCTGGAGGCGGAGTTGAACAGCTCTCCGACGTGGAACAGGTGCTGGTAGTTCGTCTCGCACCAATCCACGGTCGAGGTGCTCGGGCCCCAGTAGCCCGTGGGAGTCGCGGACATGTCGCGCCGCAGCGTAGCACCCGCGCCCGGAAACCTCGCGGACGATTCCGCTGAAATTTAGGTCAACTGACCTATATTGTCCCGGCGCGGGGGGAATCCCTCCCTGCTTCGCGCATGGGAGTCGTCATGGTGACCGAGGAGAGCGTGGTCCTGGTGGGAGGCTACGGCGTGGTGGGCCTGCGGCTCGCCAGCCTGTTGAGGGAGCGGCATCCCGAGCTGCCGCTCATCATCGCGGGCCGGAGGAGCGAGCCCGCCCAGGCGCTGGCGGAGCGGCTGGGGCGGGCGCGGGGCGTGGCGCTGGACATCCGCGCGCCATCGCCGCTGTCGGTGCTGGGAGGGAGGCCTCGGGCGGTGGTGTCGCTGGTCAATGACCCGGAGGACCACTTGATGATGTCGGCCGCGCGGGACGCGGTGCCCTTGCTGGACATCACCCGCTGGACGTCTCGCGTGCGGGCCGCGTTGATGCGCCTGTCGGGGACGCCGCCGCGAGC
This sequence comes from Myxococcus stipitatus, assembly GCF_038561935.1. The sequence goes on from NZ_CP102770.1 coordinate 1,065,275, forward strand.
GCCCGTGCTGCTGGGCTCCGCGTGGATGGCGGGGCTGGTGCCGCGCATGGTGGCGATGGTGGCGCCGCGCGTGGGGGCGCTGGAGCGCGTGGACGTGGGCATCCGCTTCGCGCTCGCGGACGCGGCGGGGCCCGACTCGCTGGAGTACGTGGACCGGCTCGGGCTGTCCTTCGACGTGACGGAGGAGGGACGGGAGCGGCAGGTGCTGCCGCTGACGGACGGGCGCCGGGTGACGTTCTCGGATGGCCGGAGCACCCGCGTGTACCGGCTGGACACGCCCGAGCAGGCGACGCTGCCGGCGGTGCTGGGGGCCCGCAGCGTGGCGACCCGGCTGGGCTACGACTCGGGCTCCGCGACGTGGACGATGGTGTTGCTCCAGCGGCTGGGCATCCTGCGGCTGCTCCAGCACCCGCGGCTCACACCGCTGCGCCGCTCCTTGCTGGCGACCCAGGGGACCGGGGGCGAGGCCGCCTGGCTGGCCGACGTGGAAGGCGCGAAGGGCCACACCCGCATCGAGGTCGTGGACCCGAAGGGCCAGGCGCACCTCACGGCCGTGGGGGCCCTGCTGGGCGTGGAGCGGCTCCTGGGACTGGACGGCGCGCCGCCGCCTCCTCCGGGCGTGTGGTTCCCCGAGCACGAGCCCCGCGCGGATGAGACACTGGCGACGCTGCGCGCGTGTGGAGTCCAGGTGAGCATCGACGAGGCGCGGGTGAAGGAGGCCGCCTGATGGCGCGGCGTGAGAAGTCCCCGGTGGGGAAGCTCCCCTCCGCGAAGCCTCGGGAAGGCACGGCGGTCCACGCGAAGGGGCACGAGCGCGTGGAGCGCATCCTCGACGCGGCCATGGACGTGCTGGTGGAGGACGGCTACGCGGGCCTGAGCCTGCGCGGCGTGGCCCAGCGCGCGGGCCTGAGCCTGGGCAATCTCCAGTACTACTTCCCGACCAAGCAGGACGTGGTGCGTGCGCTGCTCTCGCGCTACCTGGAGGACACCATCCGCCGCGTCCGGGAGCGGATGGAGGCGGGAGCGCGCGAGCCCGCTCGGCGGCTGCGTCACGCGCTGGACTCCATCCTGGAGGACCAGGACTCGCCCCGGCACTTCCAGCTCTTCGCGGAGCTGTGGGCCCTGGCCGCGCGGGACGCGATGGTCGCGGACGCGCTGGGCGTGTTCTACGCGGGATATCGCGAGGGGCTCGTCGAGCTGTTGCAGGAGGCCCTGCCGGACCTCTCGCCCGCTCGGAGGGAGCGGCGCGCGGCCCTGCTGATGGCGTTCTTCGAGGGCCTGTCCCTCTTCCGAGGCGGCGGCAGCCTGGCCTCCGCGTCGGTGCCAGGCGTGGAGCAGGAGCTGCGAGCCCTCTGGGATGAGTTCGCGGAGGGCTCGGCGGAGGGGCTCAGTCCTCGGCGACGAGCACCGACTTGAGCCGCTCGAGCGTCTCCGGCGAGACGTCCATGAACGCGAGGCCGACTTCGTACCGGGCCACGGCGTCCTTGGGCAGCTTGCGCAGCCAGGCGACGCGGGCGCGGCACTCCAGCGTGGAGCCATCTCCGGGATACAGGTCCACCTCGAGCTGGCTGCCCTCGGAGTACAGCTCGTCGGAGTAGATGCGCACGCCACCGAGGCTGGCATCCAGCACCCGCTGCTTGTCTCCGAACTTCAGCCGGGCCGGGCGCGCGTACAGCGGTGCCTGGAGGCGTGGAAACAAGCGACGGTCATCCGCCATGCTGCTGCTCTCGAGACTGACAGGGTTCATCATCGGCGTTCCCCCCATTCACAATCCGGTGGGTTTCACGGGCCTGTGACCCAGCATAAGGGATTCAGCCTCCGTGTGCAGGTGGGTCATGGGAACAACCCCGCCACCGCCTCCAGGACCCCACCCACCGCTTCACCGAGGGCACTGGCGCCATCCACGGCGACGTCGACGGCATTGCCCACGCTCTCCAGGGTGATGCCCGCCGCGTCGACCACATCCACGCCCAGCTCCGCCACGTCCACCGCGTTGCCGGCATGCTCCAGTGTGGTCACCACGGCCTTGGTCACCTTGGATTCGCCCGTCGACTCGCCTGTCACCTGGGCGAGCGCGATGGCCGCGGCCGCCGCGGCCGCGGCGCCTCCGGCCACCGCCGCTCCCACCGCGAGAGGCCGCCGGGCGTGCTGGAACCAGGCGACCAGCGCCTTCAGCTCCTGCGCATCCAGCCAGATGCCATGGCAGTGCCCGCAGAGGTCCACGGCGCAGACCTCGGTGCGGACCTGCGAGAGGTACGTCTCGCAATCGGGACAGCGCGACGCGGGCGAGCCACACAGGCCGCAGGCTTCGCGCGTGGCTGGAACATGATGGCGAGAGTGCCGACAGCGCCGCGACGCGGAGGGCAGGGCTGCTTCGAGCGCCTCCGTCTTCCACCCGGGGGCCAGGCGCTCCAGCTCTCCGGCGTCCAACCAGTGCCCGATACATTTCGGGCAGGTGTCGACCGAGACACCTCGTATGTCGATGACGCGCAGCGTGGGGGCAGGTTGTGGGCAGATGGGGCAGTGGCGGTTCATGCGTGGAGCATCCTCCCATGAAACCCTCGCGGGCTCCCAGGAGGCGAGCTCCGGGCTCTCAGGGAGGGGGGATGCGCAGCCGCCGCCCGTAGGAGGGCACGCCCGCGTTGTTGACGATGAAGAGTTGATAGTAACCCGGTGGCGCCATGTTCCGGTCGGGCGGCGCGGTGACGTTGAGGCTGCCGGCGCCGCGCGTGAAGCTCAGCGTGAGGAACCGCTGGTTCATGTCGAAGGTGTGGGTCGTCGAGTTGAGGGCGATGAGGCTCACGCGGCTGATGTTGGCCGCGTCGGGCGTGGTGATGGTGAACTGGGCGCCCGGCAGGGAGACGGTGGGCGCGGAGGTGATGGCGGGGCGCGCGCCCTTGAAGAGGTAGGGCGGGGAGAACACCTCCGCGGTGCGCTCGTTGGCTCCGCCGGCGGAGAGCACCCGCCCGTCCGGCAGGAGCACGGCGGTGGAGTGATAGCCCCGGTAGCGCACGTTGCTGGCCCAGGACGTCCACGTGTTGGTGGCGGGGTTGTAGACCTCCGCGAAGCGCACGGCCGCGCTGGAGTCGTCGAAGCCGCTGCCGCTGCTGCCGCCGATGACGACGACGGTGGCGTCGGGCAGCAGCACCGCGTTGTGCTGGCGGCGGCGGATGCTCATGGGCGCCACGTACTGCCAGGTGGGGTTCGCCGCGGCGAGGTCGATTCGCTCGACGGTGGCGGTGGGCGGCTCGCTTCCGCCGATGAGGAACACCCTGCCGTCGATGTACACGGCGGGGCCGTAGCTGCGGGAGCCGAAGTTGCTGATGGGGCCGTTGCTCCACGCGCCGTTGCTGGCCGGGTCCAGCCAGAACGAGGCGCGCAGGGAGCCCGCGTAGAAGAGCCGGCCGTTGGGGGCCAGGAACATCTTCGGATAGAAGGGCACGTTCTTGCGCGCGTTGGTGAGCGTGCGCCAGGAACTGGTGCCGGCGATGAAGCGCTGGGGAATCTCGTTGATGTCGCCGGGCCCGTCGATTTCGCCCGAGGTCACCACCACGTCGCCGTTGTTGAGCGTGGTGTTGGTGGGGTACCAGCGCCCGGCGTTCATGTCCGGAAGGCGCGTCCAACTGGTGGTGTTGAAGTCGAAGAAGCTCGTGTCGGGCAGGCCCACGTCGCGGGCGACGTGGCCACCGGTGACCAGCAGCTTGCCGTTGGAGAGGAAGGAGTGCCCCGAGCAGAAGATGTTGTAGCCGACGGAGGGAAAGGACGAGAGGGCGCCGGTGGAGGGGTCCCAGCGTCGAGGGGGCAGGGCGCCCTCGGCGAACTCGCCGTAGAACATCACCTTGCCGTCGGGCAGCAGGGCCATGTGCGTGGCGGAGATGGGCCAGTTCATGACGCTGGCCCAGCGGCCCACCTGGTCGGGTGTCTGGGACTGGGCCTGGAGGGGAAGCACCATGAGCCCCAGCCACCAGACGGTGCGTAACAAGGGCCAGGGGATGAAGCGGTGCTTCGACATGGGGAGCTCCGGGCGTGGACCGTCCAGGCGGGCGAGAACCTAGGCGCGGCGGGCTTGGTGGGGAGTGGCTCTCGCGTCGCAGGGGGTGACGGCTGCGCGACGTGCCGCTCCCACCGGAGTGCCGTTGTCCGAGGGGGTGAAGTGGCTTGGTGTGCGCGCTCCGTGCGAGCGGGTGTGGCGCGGAGGTCCGCGCCGTACAGCCACCGTCGCCCCGCGCGGATGGAAGAGAGGTCCTGATGAGGTTCTGGAGCCGTGTCCGGTTGGGGGTGGTGTGTCTGCTCGTGGGTTGTTCCTCTTCGACGGGCGCACCCGAGCCGGTGGAGGAGGTGGCGTTCATGGCCTCGGGCCTCTGGGATGCCTGCTCGAGGACGCCGCTGTCGCTGGGCGTCTCGCCCGTGGAGGACCAGCCGTTCTCACCCTTCATGGCGGTCAGTGGCGGAGGGATGGTGTTCGGGGTGGAGGACGCGGCGTCGGGCCACGAGCCGTGGGTGAGCAACGGGAGTCCGGGGGCGGGCACGCGGCTGCTCAAGGACCTCTTCCCGGGGCCGCAGGGGTCGAATCCGCGGTGGTTCACCCGCGTGGGGAGTCGGGTGTTCTTCTCCGCCGATGACCCGGCCGCGGGGCGCGAGCTGTTCGTGACGGATGGGACGGTGGGCGGCACGCACCGGGTGAAGGACATCTGGCCGGGCCCCACCGGCTCGTTCCCGAACTCGCTCTTCTCCTATGGCGGGCTGCTCTACTTCACGGCGGGAGACGAGGCCCACGGGCGGGAGCTGTGGCGCAGCGATGGCACGTCCGGGGGGACGACGCTGGTGGTGGACCTGGTGCAGGGGGTCGAGGACTCCGCGCCGGACCAGCTCACGCGCGGTGGGGATGGCGCGCTCTACTTCCTCGCGACGGAGAGTGGCTTCTTCAGCCGGCTGATGCGCCTGGGGTCGAACCTGGGCGTCACGGAGGTGTTCCGCACGACGAGCGACCCTGGCATCCAGCGTCCGCTGGTGGCGGTGGGGCGCAAGCTGTTCTTCGCGACGGGGGGAACGCATGGCGGCGACCCGGTGTCATTGAGGGTGACGGACTCGGGGGCGCCGTCGGTGGAGGTGGGGGTGTTCTCGATGGTGGGGGACCGGGCGTCGGTGGATGGGTTCTTCCTGTTCAGCGCCGCCCAGGTCGAGGGGAGCGGCAACATGGAGCTGTGGCGCAGCGACGGCACGACGGTGGGGACGGTGCTCGTCGAGGAGGCTCGGGCGGGCGAGATGGGCTCGCATCCCGAGAACTTCGCGGTCCTGGGAGACCGGCTCTTCTTCGCCGCGGATGACGGGACGCATGGGGTGGAGCCCTGGGAGAGCGACGGCACGGCGGTGAGGACGCGGCTGTTCGGAGACCTGGAGCTGGGCGCGGGGGGCTCGTCTCCGTCGGAGCTGACGCCGGTGGAGGACCACCTGTTCTTCAGCGCGGATGTCTACGGGCGCGGCGCGGAGCCGTGGATGAGCAACGGCCTGCGGGTGGGCACGGTGGCGCTGACGGAGCTGGCGCCGGGGCCCGCGTCCTCGTCGCCGCGGGGCTTCCTGCGCGCCGGCTGGAGCGTCTTCTTCTCGGCGGCGGATGGGAGCGGCGTCCGTCGGCTGTACTCGCTGCCCTTCCGCCCGGATGGAGAGTGCCCGCCCTGAGCGAGAGGAAATCAGGGGGCGGGCCGTTGTAGAGAGAGGGTATGGCTCCTTCGTTGGAGAATGGTGCCCTGCGTGGCACACAGGTGCGATGTCCGGGCTGTACCCAGTTCAAGTCGCCCGGCATCCGCTGTCCTCGCTGTGCCTGTGGCCCCGTGCCCGCCGAGTCCTACGGCGCCGCGCGCATGTTGCTGCGCGCGGGCGTGGACCGCTTCGCGCTGGTGGGCCGGCTGGAGGCGCTGGAGCCCTCGCTGGCCGAGCAGCTCGAGCTGCAATACGCCGCGCAGTGGCTGGAGGCCCGGCGCATCGTCCAGGACGTCCGACGGTGTGAGCCCTTCCTGTCGCTCTCCGGCTTCGCCGAGGAGTCGGAGGACCGCTGGGCGGAGGTGCTCCCGTGGGCAAACCCGGCGGTGGCGTCCGTTCCAGCGCTTGGACAACAGGATGGCGCGGATGACGAGACATTGGAGCAGCTGCACCACCGCAGCCAGGTCCCCGAGGTGCGTCACCTCGCCGCGCTCGCCGAGGTGAACCAGGGGAACCTGGCTCGCGACCTGCTCGCCTCGGTGATGGGAGCCCTGGACGTGCAGGGGCGCATCGGCCTGGAGGCCGCGCTCACCTTGACGCGCTGGCGGGTGTGGAACCACACGCGGCTCTGGGACGCCCAGCGCGAGGTCATCACCCGCAACGCGCGCCTCGCGTTCGAGCACTTCCCGGAGCAGCGAGCCCGCGCCGCCGTCGCGTGGGTGCGCATCACCGGTCAGCCGCCGGAGGTGGACCTGCTCTTCGCGCTGCGCGAGGGCCTGCGCTCCGCGGACGACGACCTCCGCTTCGAGTGTGCGCTGTGCCTTCACGATGAAGCGGGGCTGCTCGCCGCGGTGGACTCCTCCGAGCCCGAGAAGGCCTCGCTGGCGAGGCTCACGCTGGCCTCCCTCGAGTCCTCCAGGCTCCTGGAGCGCATGGTGTCGTCCGGGGACGAGAGCTTCGCGCGGGACGTGATGAAGCGGCTGCCGTCGCCGCCCTCGCTGGAGGCCCTGGACGCGGTGCTCGCCCTGGCCGCGAGGACGGGGAGCGTCCTGGTGGAGACCGTGGTGTCGTGGGCCCGACGCACGCCCTTCGAGCGGCTTGAGCCTTCGGTGCGGCTGCGTTGGGTGCGGTGCGCGCGCGAGACACTGGGGAACTGGCCCGCGGGGAGCGTGCTCCAGTTGTGGGCGTGGGCCCATGAGTCGCGGGAGGGGGAGCCTCTCGACCCGGAGGTCTCGGCCGCGTTTCAAGGCGCCACGGTGCGTGCCCTCTCCCTCGCGCCGTCGGCCGAGCGCAAGCAGCTGGTGGGCGAGAGCGCCTTCCGGCGCTTCCTCTTGCGCGGCGACGTGGAGGAGCTCGCGCTCGTGCATTCCTGGGCGAGGGATGCGGCCTGCGCCGAGGCCTTGCTGGACCTGCTGATTTCGATGCCGGGGTGGCGTGATGAGACAGGGCAGGGGCATGCGCGCTGCGCCCGGCTGCTGATGGCGGCATGGGAGCGGCCGTCTCGCGACGCGGTGCTGGCGCCGCTCGCGAAGGCGGTGCGCTCCTGGAGTGGCATCACCGGTCGCGAGGTGTTCCTCGAGGCCCTGTGGTCCCGCTTCCTCCACTACCCCGAGGAGCGCGCGGACCTGCTCTCCACCTTCGAGCCCTGGCGGACGTTCTTCTGGGAGCGGCAGCTCGCCTCGGAGCCGGACGCCGTCGTCACCTTCGAGACGTGGTGGCGCGTGGACTCACAGCTCGGGCTGCCGAAGCTGGTGGAGTGGTTCGTGGGCGAGGTGCCTCCCGAGGAGCTGCGTCGCAGGCTGCCCGCCGTCTGGGCTGCGGCGGAGGCGCGCGTGGACACGTGGCCTCGCTCGACCTCCCATGCGGTCTTCCTGGCGGCGGCGCCGCTGTGTGGTGCGCTGCGCCAGGGGCACGCGCTCGTGGTCCCCGACGTCGAGCGCTTCCTGGCGTGGTTCCCGGACTTCGAGCGGCGCGTGCGTGAGGCCCAGGCTCACGCCGCCGAGTCCGGCTATCACAACGACCTGCTCTCGGACCTCCACGTCGAGGTGCGGCTGATGCGTGAGTGGCTGGAGCGCTTCCGTGAGGCGGAGGAGGCGGAGCATCAGGCGGCGCTGATGCGGCGGGTCTCCGAGTCGCGAATCAAGGACCGGGAGCTTCAACAGCAGGCCCTTCAACAGCAGGCAGCAGCCTCTGCTTCGGGGACTTCCACCTCGCCCAGGCGCCTGGGTGGGGGCCTGGCGCGGTGGGCGCTGCCAGACCTGAAGCCCGAGCCGTTGGATGTGGAGGTCATCCTGCCGGGCGTGGCGCTGGAGACGCTGCTGGACTTCGCGCGGGTGCTTCAGGCGCTCAGGGCACGGAGCGACGCGCTGGAGGTGTTCGCCTCGCACGGCCTCTCCGTGGAGGAGTGGGGCGCACAGGCCAAGGCGTGGGGCGAGGTCATGACCCGGCGCCGGGACCTGTGCTTGCGCTTCGCTCAGCTCCTGGAGGCTCCCTGGTCCGAGACCCCCTGGCGCTGATGCACTCGGGCGTCGCCAGCTACGCGGTGCCGCCGCCGTCGAGCACCAGCTCCGCGCCCGTCATCAGCTTCGACTCATCCGAGGCGAGGTAGACGATGCCGTGGGCGACATCGTCCGGCTCTCCCAGCGAGCCCAGGGGGATGGAGCGGCGCATGCCCTCGCGCGCCCGGTCCGGCGCGCCGCTGGCCTCCAGCAGCGCCTTCACCATGTTCGTCTCGATGAAGGTCGGGTGGATGGAGTTGCAGCGGATGCCGTAGCCCTTCTCCGCGCAGTGCAGCGCCACCGTCTTGGTGAACATGCGCACGGCGCCCTTGGCGGACGCATAGGCCGCGAGCGAAGGCACACCCATCAGGCCCGCCTGCGAGGAGACGTTGATGATGGAGCCTCGCGCTCCGCACTGGCGCATGGCGCGGATGCCGTGCTTGCAGCCCAGGAACGTGCCGTCCAGGTTGACCGCGTGCACCAGCCGCCACTCCTCCAGGGAGAGGCTCTCCACGTCCTTGGGGATGCCCATGCCCGCGTTGTTGACGAGCACGTCCAGCCGGCCGAAGCGCTGCTGCGTCGCCTCCATGGCGCGGACCCAGTCCTCCTCGCGCGTGACGTCCAGCGCGAGGAAGAGGCCCTGGCCGTCTCCCAGGGACTCGGCCACCGCGCGTCCCTCGGCCGCCTGCGCGGCCCGGTCCGTGACCACGACCCTCGCGCCCTCGCGCGCGAGCATCCGCGCCGCCGCGCTGCCCAGCCCGCCCGCCGCGCCCGTAATCAGTGCCACCTTGCCTTCCACGCGTCTCATGGCCGTGTCTCCCGTGGGGGTGTTCGTCAGACAGGCCCGTTGGGCGTGAGCAGCACCTTGCCGCCGCGGCCCCCTTCCATCCCGCGGGCCAGCGCTTCCTGGATGGCGTCCAGCGAGAAGGTGCCCTCGACGGGGGTCCTCAGCGTGCCGTCCGTCACGAGCTTCGCCAGCCGGCCGAACATCTCGCCCTGCTGCTCGCGCGAGGCGCGCTTGAGCCACAGCACCAGCCAGAAGCCGCGCAGGGTGATGTCCTTGAAGATGGACGCCTCCGCCGACAGCTTGGGGCCCTTGCCGGACATGACGCCGTAGTTGACCACCGTGCCGCCCGGCGCCAGCGAGTCGCCGAGCCGCCGCGTGGAGTCTCCGCCCACCGCGTCGATGGCCAGCCGCACCTTGGCGCCGCCCGTCGCCTCGCGCACCTGCTTGGGCAGCTCATCCGTGTCCGTCAGCACGACGTCCGCGCCCAGCTCGGTGAGCTCCTTGGCCAGCTCCTCGCGGCGCACCACGTTGAGCGTCTTGTAGCCCGCGCGCTTCGCCAGGGTGATGAGGTATCGGCCCACGCCGGAGTTGGCGGCGTTCTGCAGCACCCAGTCGCCGGGCTGCAGGGAGATGAACTCGCGCAGGAGGATGTCGGCGGTGGGCGGGTTGATGAACAGCATGGACGCCTGCTTCAGGTCCGTGCCCGGCGGCACCACCTGGAGCCCCTCCGCGGGCGCCACCAGGCTCGTGCGCCACGTGCCCGAGCCCAGGGGCAGGAACACCACATCCCCCACGCGCACGGACGTCGTGTCCTTCACCTCGACGACGCGGCCCACGCCCTCGTTGCCGGGCACCGCGGGCAGCTTGGGCAGCGAGCCGTACTGGCCCGTGAGGGTCAGGAGGTCCGAGGGGTTGATGGGCGTGGCCAGCACCTCCAGGCGCGCCTCGCCGGACTTGAGCTCCGCGTCGGGCTCCTCCACCACCTCCACCACCTTCAACGGATGCCCGAACTTCGAGAAGCGGACCGCTTTCATGTGTCGCTCCAGTGCGTGGGAAAAGCGGGTGTCACCCTAGCGACCTTCGGCGCCGGAGCCGAGCCCACACTCCAGGTTGCCATGGCAACCGGCGCCAGGGGGTGGGGCGGGCGGCACTCGGTGTCCACCGTTCGACGCGAGCCCCCCGCGCTCGAGCCCCTGGGCGGCGGGCGGCCCTCGCCATCTGGCGGGAGGCTGTCCACCTTCCACGGTGGCTGGGCGGCGAGGAGGCGACGGTGGACAACGTGCGCGGGGAGATGTCCCTGGGGCGGCCGATGCGGGCCGCGGTGATGGCGCCGCCGGTGGGGGTGCCCTGGAAGCGAAGGGCGGCGGGATGGCTCAGGCCCCTGTTCGCGATGATGGGGCTGGGCATGCTGGCGCTCCTGGTGCGCCGCGTGGGCCCGAGGGAGCTGGGCCAGGTCCTCCTGGACGCGGCGCCGTGGCTGCCGTGGGTGGCGCTGCTGGAGGTGGGGCGTCAGGCCATGGACGCGCTCGCCACGCGGGCCGCGTATGGCGCCAAGGCGGAGCACGTCCCCTTGCGGCACCTGGCGCGCGCGCAGCTCATCGGCACCGCGGTGTCCAGCATGGCGCCCGCGGGCCGCGCGGCGGCGGAGGCCACCAAGGCCGCGCTCCTCTCCCCGCACATGGGCGGCGCCACGGCGACGGCGGCGGCGGCCACCTCCCAGGCCGCGTCACTGGCCGCGGGCGGCTTCATCTCCTTTCCCTGCGCGGCGGCGTCCTATGTGCTGACGGGGTGGTCCGCCTTCACCTTCGCGATGTTGGGCCATGGCGTGCTGCTGGTGGGGGCCTCGGTGGGGATGCGCGCGTGCATGCGAGCGCGGCGTCCGTGCTCCTGGCTCGCGCGTCGCTCCCAGCGCCTGGCCCACCACACGGAGCAGTTCCGCGAGACGGCGTGCCACGGCGCGCTCCTCCCGTGGGGGCCCATGCTGGCCTTCTTGAGCAGCCGGGGCCTCCAGGTGGCCCAGTACGCGGTGCTCACGCACGCGGTGGGCATCGACACGTCCCTGGTGCAGGCGCTGTTCTCCCAGGGGCTCTACCTGTGCGCGCTGGCGGTGGGCTCGCTGGTGCCGGGGCAGGTGGGCGTGAGCGACGGGGCCTTCGCGCTGGCGGCGGGCGTGCTGGACACCACCACGGCGCGCGCGATGTCCGTGGCGCTCCTGAATCACCTGGTGCAGCTCGTCTTCGTCCTGGCGGGCGCGCTCACGCCGCTGGTGTGGCGGCAGCCCGCGGCGCCTCGGCCGGCTTCACCGTCACCGGTGTACCGTTGAAGGCGGCGTTGCCGCTGGGCGCGTCCACGGCCAGCTCGTCCGTGAGGTCATTGTGGCTGATGCCCGCGTGCTCGGCGGCGATGCGCTGACCGGTGCCCTCGCGCCGGTGGCCATAGCCGTGAGGCAGGCTCACCACGCCCGGCATGATGTCGTCCGTCACCGCCACGGGCACCGTCACCTCGCCCACGCGGGAGGTGACGATGGCGTCCATCCCATCGGAGAGCCCCAGCCTCGCCGCGTCATCTGGATGCATCATCAGCGTGCAGCGCGGCTTGCCCTTCACCAGCCCCCGCACGTTGTGCATCCAGGAGTTGTTGTCGCGCAGGTGGCGCCGGCCGATGAGCAGCAGCCGTCCGTCCGCCGTCTCCACGCCGGGCGCGGGGCTCTCCGGGAAGGTGTCGCGCAGCCGTTGCAGGTCCGCGAGGAGGACCTCGGGGGCCAGGTGGATGCGGCGGTCCTTCGTCTGGAGCCGGCCTGGCAGACACGGCTGGAGCGGACCCAGGTCCACGCCGTGAGGTGACTCCCGCAGCTTCGCCAGGGACAGGCCCTTTCGCAGGGGATTGAAGCGCGCGCCGTACGGCCCCATGCGCAGGCCGATGTCCAGGAGCCGCTCCGGCCCCATGCGCCGCAGCGTCTGGTGCAGGAGCGTCTTCCTCAGCGACGGCCGGCCTCGCCGCAGGTTTTCGAGGCGGTGCTGGAGCTCGAGCGTCGTCTGCCAGTCCTCGTGGGCATCGGGTGCGGGCTCGAAGAGGGGCGGCGAGTACTTGGCGGTGTTGCGCACGGCCAGCGCATGGAAGGCCACGTCGTAGTGCCCGCGCTCCAGCGGGGAGACGGGCGGGAGGATGAGGTGGGCGTGGCGCGTGGTCTCGTTGAGGTACGGGTCCAGGCTCACCATGAAGTCCAGGCCCGCGAGCGCGCGCTCCAGCCGCGCGCCATTGGGCGTGGACAGCACGGGGTTGCCCGCCAGCGTGACGAGCGCGCGGATGCGTCCGTCGCCCGGGGTGAGCATCTCCTCCGCCATGACGGCGGAGGGCAGCTCGCCGCCGAACTCCGGCAGCCCGCGCACGCGGCTCCTCCAGCGGCCCAGGCTGCCTCGGCCGAGCGCCATCGCGCGCGGGCCTCCGACGATGTCGAACGCGGGCTGCGTGAACATCGCGCCGCCCCGCCGGTCCAGGTTTCCCGTCGTGATGTTGAGGACGTTGATGAGCCACTGGCACAGCGAGCCGAAGGGCTGGGTGGACAGGCCCATGCGCCCGTAGCAGACGGCGCTCTCCGCCGTGATGAAGTCGCGCGCCAGCCCGCGAATCACCTCGGCGGAGACGCCCGTGTATCGCGCGGCGCGCTCGGGAGGGAAGTCGCGGACGAGCGCCTTCACGGCGTCGAGCCCCTCCAGCCGCGTGCTCAAGTGATGGGGGCGCGGCGGGTGCTCCACCAGGGCCACGTGCACCAGCGCGAGGAGCAGCAGCGCGTCGGTTCCGGGGCGGATGAAGACGTGCGTGTCGGCGATGGCGGCCGTCTCCGTGCGGCGTGGGTCCACGACGACGAGCTTGCCGCCGCGCTCCTGGAGGGCTCGCAGCCGCGCGCGGATGTCCGGCGCCGTCATCAAGCTGCCATTGGAGGCGAGCGGGTTGGCGCCCAGCACCAGCAGGTGCTTCGTGTGGTCCAGGTCCGGAATGGGGATGAGGAGCTGGTGGCCGAACATCGCGTAGGATACGAACTGGTGCGGCAGCTGGTCCACCGACGTCGCGGAGAAGCGGTTGCGCGAGCGCAGCGTCTTCACCAGCGCGGGCGCGAACACCATGTTGCCCAGGTTGTGCACGTTGGGGTTGCCCAGGTACGTGGCCACCGCGTCCTTGCCGTGGGCCTCCTGCACCGCGTGCAGCTTGCGCGCGGCCTCGTCCAGCGCCTCGCTCCAGGACACCTGCTCCCAGCCCGTGGCCTTGCGCCGCAGCGGGTGGCGCAGCCGGTCCGGGTCCTCGTGCAGGTCCTTGAGCGCCAGCGCCTTGGGGCAGACGTGGCCTCGGCTGAACGGGTCCTCGTCGTCGCCTCGGATGGAGGTGATGCGCTCGCCCTTCAGCTCGATGCGAAGCCCACACATCGCCTCGCACAGGTTGCACGTGCGGAAATGAACCCGGGACGCTTCCGTGGTGCTCATGCGCGGGACTGTAGCCCGTTCGTGCGAGTCATTGCCTTGGAGGGCGGTCCTCTTTTCACTGACGGGCATATCAGCCGCATGAAAGGATTGGGGTGAGGGGAGAACAAATGCGCCACATGGGGTCTTGGGTCGTCGTGATGGGATTGCTGGTATCGCCGGTCGCCCTGGGAGCCGAGGCGGAGGTCCGCACGCTTCGCTTCACCAAGAAGGCGCCCGTGGTGGGCTCGCGCGAGGAGAACCAGACGCGCATGGAGATGGCCTTCGACTTCAAGGCCACCGCGCCGAGCATCGAGCCCATCCCCATCGTCGCTTCCACCACGGTGATTGAGACGCAGGTCTTCACGGTGCTCGCGGTGAAGGGGAACGCCGTGACGCGCGCGCAGGTCGCCTACGGCGAGATGGACGAGGTGAAGATGGAGGACGGCAAGGAGGTGCGCTCCCCCGCCCCCGTCAGCAAGAAGACCTACGTGGGTGAGTTCAAGAAGGGCTCGGTCGTGGTGACCAACGCCCAGGGCAAGCCCGTGCCAGACGCGGAGCAGGCGAAGGTGCGCGAGGACCTGAAGGGCCTGGGCCGCGAGGACCCGCTCGTCGCGGCCTTCCCCACCGAGCCCCTCAAGGTCGGCGACAGCGTGCAGGCCGTGGCGGACGCCTTCGAGGAGGAGCTCCAAGCCACCGCTCCGGAGGGCATGAGCTACAACGACACCCGCGTCGAGCTGACGGAGGTTCGCGACGACGCGCGCGGGCCCATGGGGGTCTTCGCCGTGAGCACCACCATCGTGGCCGTGGAGAGCGAGGAGTCTCCCGTCTCGATGGAGATTCGCGCGAAGGGCTCCCTCCACGTCCTGGCCGATGGCACCGTCGTCACCGAGATTTCCATGGGCGGACCCGTGAAGCTCATCCCCCAGGAGGTCCTGCGCCAGCGCGGCATGGAGGTCCAGGGCAAGGGCGAGATGCGCGTCCACCTCACCTCCAAGGTGCTGCCTCGCGCGTCGAAGAAGTGAGCTGACGACACGCCGCGTCAGAGCTGGAGGAAGGGAGGCTGGGTTGGTCCGGAGCGCCGCACGCAGCGCGGGCGGCCTTGCGGAGCGGCGCGGGCGTGACAGGCCGCTGACAGAGAATGGGCAGGGTACGGGGTTGGAGGTTTGACATGTACTTGCACGCGCTCGGTCATTTCCATCCCCCCAACCTCCTGACGAATCGCTTTCTCGAGGAGCTGGGGCTCGAGACGTCGGAGGCCTGGATTCTGGAGCGGGTGGGCATCCGTTCCCGTCACACGGTGCTGCCGCTGGAATACCTGCGGGAGACCCGCAACCGGGACGTGCGCGTGGCGCAGGAGGCGGCCCTCTTCAGCAACGCGGAGACGGGCGCCCGCGCGGCGCGCATGGCCCTGGAGCGCGCGGGGCTGAAGCCGTCCGACATCGGCCTGGTCGTGGGCGGCGGGTGCAGCCCGGACGAGTGCATCCCCGCGGAGTCCAACCGCGTGGCGGAGAAGCTGGGCATCGACGCGCCGGCGGTGGACCTCCAGAGCGCCTGCTCGTCGTTCTGCACGCAGCTGCACTTCCTCACCGGCATGCGCCCGGAGCGGCTGCCCGAGTACGTGCTGGTGGTCAACGTGGACAACTCCACGCGCGTGGTGGACTACTCGGACCGCTCCTCGGCGGTGCTGTGGGGGGATGGCTCCTCCGCGGCGGTGCTGTCGCCTCGGGTGCCCGGCCGCTGGCGCGTCACCGAGACGCGGCTCGCCGGAGACCCGTCCGGCGCGGAGAAGGTGCGGGTGCCTCGCGTGGGCCACTTCACCCAGCACGGCGCGGAGGTGCAGAAGTTCGCCATCCGCCGCTCGGGAGAGACGCTGCTGGACCTGCGAGGCCACTACCTCGCCCGGCACCCAGGCAAGGGCCCGGAGGACGTCACCTTCATCGGCCACCAGGCGAACCTGCGCATGCTGGAGTCCGTCCAGCGCCGCTGCGAGGTGCCCGATGCCCGCCACCTCTACAACGTCCACGTCCGAGGCAACACGGGCGCCGCGGGGGCACCCGGTGTGCTGAGCGAGCACTGGGACGACGCCTCGCTGGGGGACGCGGTGGTGCTGAGCGTGGTGGGCAGCGGCCTCACCTGGTCCGGCGCGCTGCTGGAGCGGGTCCAGCCCGGCACGCCGTAGCCCGGGAGGGCTCACGGCCACTTGTCCAAAGGTCCCTGGCGCACACGTCAGAGAGCACTGGTATGTTCTCCAACGAGCGTCATGGTTCTACGTCCCCGCGAGTTCCCTCCTTCGTCCCTGCTCCTGGCTCCGAGAGCGGGCCTGCCCGGTGTCTTGACGCCTGGCATGGGGCGGGCCTCACCTCGCGTCTCCCCCGTCCACTGTGCGACAGGGCGGTGGGGGCTTTGGCTGGCGGAATGCCGACGACGTGCGCACCTCTGGGGGAACCGGACTCGGGCAGGGCGGGGGTCGGACGCATGAAGGAGCAGGCGTTGCGGAGTGTCGCGCGGGGGCTCGTGCTGTCGCTGACCCTGGTGTCCGGGGTGGCGTTCGCGGGGCAGAAGCAGGTGGGCGGTGTCCGCATGCCGGACTCGCTGACCTTGCAGGGCCGCACCGTGCCGCTGGCCCACATGGAGCTGCACAAGCGCTTCATCTTCAAGGTCTACGTGTGGAGCCTCTACCTGGAGGACCACCCGCGCAGCGCGTCGGAGGCCATCGCCTCCAACTGCGTCAAGCGCCTCCACTTCCGCTTCCTGCGGGACATCAGCCGCTCCCAGCTGGTGGAGAGCCTGCGCAACGGCCTGCACCGCAACCCGGACCTGCGCGAGGGGCCGCTGGCTCAGCAGGTGGGGGTGATGCTGGGCTCGCTGCGCGACGTGGAGAAGGGCGGGGACCTCATCATCACGTACACGCCCGGGGGCGGGTTGGAGATCGCCGGGGAGGCCAGCGGGGGTGTCTTCATCCCCGGGAAATCCTTTGCGGATGCGCTCTTTTCGGCGTGGCTGGACGTGCACCCTATCTTTCCGCGTTGAGCCGTCCCCCGGGGCCGCCTGGCTGCCCCAAGACCGCAGAAGTTCTGTGGGTTCTTCCTGACCTGGCGCTCCATGAGCGGTACGCTGGTGCTCCAACCATTGTTGTCGGGAGAAATCATACACATGCGGACACGGCTGATTCTGGCATCGCTGGTGGCGCTCTCCACGGGTTGCGTCACGCAAGGCACGTTCGACGCGAAGGCCCAGGAGGCGGACCAGCTCTCCAAGGGGCTCAACGACGAGAAGGGTGCTCGCGCCGCCGCCGAAGCCAAGGTGAAGGAGCTGTCGGAGCAGATCGCCGCGCAGGCGCAGGAGAAGCAGGCGCTGGAGACGCGGCTGACCGCCTCCGAGTCGCGGCTCACGGCGGGCGCCGCCGAGCGCCGCGCGCTGCAGGACGAGAACGCGAAGCTCTCCGCGCTCAACGACGAGCTGGCGCGCAACTCCAAGAAGCTGGCCCAGGCGAAGGAGGAGCTGGAGAAGAAGAGCTCCGAGTACGAGAACCTGGCGCAGAGCCTCAAGCAGGAGATTTCGGAAGGGAAGATCGAGCTGTCCGAGCTGAAGGGCCGGATGACGGTGCAGCTCAAGGACAAGATTCTCTTCGCCTCCGGCTCGGCGCGCGTGGGCAAGGAAGGCACGGCGGCGCTGAACAAGATCGCCGAGGCGCTCAAGACGGTGCAGGGCAAAATCATCCGCGTGGAAGGCCACACGGACGACGTGCCGACGGGCGGCGGGCAGTTCCAGACCAACTGGGAGCTGAGCCTGGCGCGCGCCATGGCGGTGGTGCGCACGCTCCAGGACGCGGGCGTGGACCCGACCCGGCTGTCGGCGGCGGGCTATGGCCAGTACCAGCCCATCGCGGCGAACGATTCGGCGGAGAACCGCAGCCTGAACCGTCGCATCGAAATCGTGCTCGCGCCCAAGTTGTGAGAGCTTCGGGGAAGGGCATGCTTCACGCGCCCTTCCCCACATGAAAACGCTCTTCGCCGTCCTCTGTTTCTTCGTCGCCACCGGGGCGCTGGCCCAGGCTCCGGATGGTGGCGTCGCCGACCCCGACGCGGGCGTCCCCACGGGTGTGCTGACCAAGCCCCCGGAGCTGCTCCGCCAGGTGGAAGCGCCGTACCCACCGGAGGCCGCCGCCCAGCAGCTGGAGGGGACGGTGGTGATGCTCATCGACATCTCGGAGACGGGCACCGTCACGAATGTCGAGGTGACCGAGCCCGCGGGACACGGCTTCGACGAGGCCGCGGTGGAGGCGGTGAAGCAGTTCCAGTTCGAGCCCGCGCAGGTGGACCATGTCCCCGCGCCGGTGCGCATCCAGTACGCGTACCAGTTCGTCTTCCGGCCCGTGCAGCCCGAGCCCACCGAGGACGGCGGCGTCGCCGCGCCCGAAGCCCCGGTGAACTTCAGTGGCCGCGCGCTGGAGCGTGGCTCGCGCAAGCCGCTGGCGGGCGCGGAGGTCGTGATTCCGGAGCTGGGCCTGTCCACCGTCGCGGACGAGGACGGGCGCTTCTCCTTCCGAGGCGTCCCGCTGGGCACGCACGAGGTGCTGGTGGTGCTGGGCGGGTATGACCGCTTCCGCACGAAGGAGACGCTGGCGGAGGGCCTGGAGACGCGCGCCACGTACTACGTGCAGAAGCGCATCTTCAGCGCCTTCGAGACGGTGGTGCGCAGCGAGCGCGAGCGCAAGGAGGTGACGAGCACCACGCTGCAGGTGGCGGAGGTGCAGCGCGTGCCCGGCACGCAGGGCGACACGCTCAAGGTCGTGCAGAACCTCCCGGGCGTCGCGCGCCCCGCGTTCAACGGCGGCCAGCTCGTCATCCGGGGCACCAGTCCGCAGGAGTCCGGCGTCTTCCTGGACGGCCAGCGCATCCCGCTGCTGTTCCACTTCGGCGGCCTGACGAGTGTCTACAACTCCGAGCTGCTGGACGCGCTCGACTACCTGCCCGGCAACTTCTCCTCGTACTACGGCGACATCACGGGTGGCGTCATCAACGTGCGCAGCCGCGATCCGAAGATGGACCGCATCCACGCCACGGCGGGCGTGAGCCTCATCGAGTCGAACGCGGTCGTCGAGGGGCCCATCACGGACACGCTGGGGTTCGCCATCGGCGGACGGCGCTCGTACGTGGACCTGGTGCTGGGGCTGGTGCCGGAGGGAGATGGGCCGAGCCTCCAGGTGGCGCCGCGCTACTACGACGCGCAACTGAAGCTGGTGTGGAAGCCGAAGGCGCTGCCTCGGCACACGTTCTCGCTCCAGGGGCTCACGTCGCGCGACCGGCTGGGGCTGGTGTTCGACCGGCCGTCGGACAACGACCCCACCGTCACGGGGGGCCTGGATGTCACCACGGGCTTCAACCAGCTGCGGCTGCGGCACCAGTACCGCGCGGACGCGCTCACGTTGGACACGCAGGCGCTGGTGGGCAACACGCTGGTGGAGTTCGCGGTGGGCGCGCGCAACCTGCGCATCGCGTCCACGGACCTGAGCCTGCGCTCCACGGCGGAGTACGTGCTGCGCGAGTCGCTGACGCTGGCGGGCGGCGTGGATGTGACGAGCAACCTCGCGCGGGTGAAGGCGCTCATCCAGCGTCCGCCGCGCGAAGGGGAGCCGCCTCGGCCGCTCATCAACGAGGCGCTCGTCACGGCGGATGGGGACTTCGTGCAGTTCTTCCCCTCGCTGTGGGTGGAGGGCCGGGTGAGTCCGGTGAAGGGGCTGCTCGTGGTGCCGGGCGTTCGCGCGGAGGGGTATGTGTTCACGGACCAGAAGGAGGCCCGGTACACGCTCAACCCGAGGCTCGCGGTGCGCTACGCGCTCACGGACGCGGTGACGCTGAAGGGCGGCGCGGGCGTGTACCACGGGCCCCCCATCCAGGATGAGGCCAGCGTGGACTTCGGCAATCCGGACCTGAAGGCCAAGCGCTCGCTGCAGTACAGCGTGGGGGCGGAGTGGCAGCCGAGGCAGGAGTGGTTCGTCAGCGGCGAGGTCTTCTACAACGACCTGGATGACCTCATCGTGCGCTCGGATGCGCTGGTGGAGCGCGGCGGGGAGCGGGTGCCGGAGCGGCTGAAGAACGGCGGGGTGGGGCGCATCTACGGGCTGGAGGTGCTCATCCGCCGCTCGTTGACCGAGCGCCTGTTCGGCTGGATTTCGTACACGCTGAGCCGCAGTGAGCGGCGGGACGCGCCGGGGGCGGCGTGGCGCAAGTTCGACAATGACCAGACGCACGTGCTGACGGCGATTGCGTCCTACAAGCTGCCGAGGGGCTGGGAGGTGGGCGCGCGCTTCCGCTTCGCGTCGGGGAATCCGACGACGCCGGTGGTGGGCGCGGTGCGCGATGACACCAACGACGTGTTCCTGCCGTTGTTCGCGGCGGTGAACTCGAACCGGTTGCCGTCGTTCAACCAGCTGGATGTCCGCGTGGACAAGGTCTTCGTCTTCGACACGTGGACGCTGGACCTCTACCTGGACTTGACGAACGCGTACCACAACCCGGCGGTGGAGGGCATCGCCTACAACTACAACTACAGCCAGAGCGCCTACTTCGAGGGACTGCCCATCCTCCCCGTCCTCGGCGCGAAGGGGAGCTTCTAGAGCATGCGCGCGCGAGTCTTCATCACCCTGGCCGCGTTGCTGGGAGCGAACCTGGGCTGTGGTCCCGACTTCGAGCTGCAGAGTGAAATCCGGCGCGTGCGGGTGCTGGGCATCCGCGCGGAGCCTCCGGAGCTGGTGCTGAATCCAGACACGGGGGAGCTGCCGGGGCCGGTGTCGTTCAGCGCCTTGGCGGTGACGCCTGACGCGCGTCCCGTGACGGTGACGTATGCGCTGTGCCGGTTGGACGGGAATCCCTATGACGGCCGCTGCCCTGGGGAGAACGGGGTGGCGCTGCAGGAGGGCGTGTTGTCGTTGCAGGACCCGCGGGTGCAGGCGGTGCTGGCGCAGGCGCTGACGGCGGCGAACCCGAATGGGGGGCCGACGCCGGACCCGAATGACCCGAGGACGCGGGAGGCGTTGGAGAAGGGCATTCCGCTCTTCGTGGGGTACGAGGCGTCGGACGGCTCGGGCACGCCGGAGGGGGTGGAGCGGGGAATCCGGCAGGTGTTGGTGCGGTCGACGACGGCGCCGAATCACAACCCCCAGGTCGCGGACATCTTGTGGAACGACGCGCCGCTGGTGGGGCCGTTGCCGGTGGATGCGGAGGTGGTGTTCCGGCCGGTGCTCACGCAGGGCAGCGCGGAGGTGTACGCGGCGGAGGACGGGCCGCGCACGGAGCAGGTGTTCTACAGCTGGTTCGCGTCGGGAGATGGCGAGGTGAAGGAGTTCCGCTCGCAGGAGCCGGTGGATGGACGGCCCGGAGACCCCACGTCGAAGTACGAGACGCCGGACAAGGCGCAGCGAATCTCGGTCTGGGTGGTGGTGAGGGACGGGCGCGGAGGCGTGGGCTGGCTCCAGCGCGACGTGGACGTGGGGCCGTAGGGCGCATGCGGAGCAGTTCGCCGCGGGGGACGAGGGGGTGCCAGCCCGCCTCCCCCTCCCCATGAACCACTGACCCCCAACAACAGCCCGTCGCACCTTCCCCTCGGCGAGACCATCACTCGAGGGACTTGGGGAGCGCGCGCATGGCGACCAACGGCAAATCCAAGGGCAACGGCAACGGGCACAACGGCAACGGCCACGGCGGCAAGCAGCCAGGGCGGAAGCCGAACATCCTCGTCATCTGGGGCGATGACATCGGCCTGTGGAACATCAGCGCGTACAACCAGGGGATGATGGGCTATCGCACGCCCAACATCGACCGCATCGCCAAGGAAGGCGCGCTGATGACGGACTGCTACGGCCAGCAGAGCTGCACCGCCGGCCGCGCGGCCTTCATCACCGGCATGAACCCCCTGCGCACCGGCTTGACGACCATCGGCATGCCCGGCGCCGACTACGGCCTCCAGGACTCCGACCCCACCATCGCGGAGATGCTCAAGCCCCTGGGCTACACGTGCGGACAGTTCGGAAAGAACCACCTGGGCGACTCCAACCGCTACCTGCCCACCGTGCACGGCTTCGACGAGTTCCACGGCAACCTCTACCACCTCAACGCCGAGAACGAGCCCGAGTGCCCTGACTACCCCAAGGACCCCGCGTTCAAGGACCACTTCGGCCCGCGCGGCGTGCTCCACTCCTGGGCCACCGACCGCGACGACCCGACCGAGGAGCACCGCTGGGGCCGCGTGGGCAAGCAGAAGGTCGTCGACACCGGCCCGCTCACCAAGAAGCGCATGGAGACCGTGGACGAGGAGTTCCTCGCTTCGTCCCTGGCCTTCATGGAGCAGGCGGTGAAGTCCGACAAGCCCTTCTTCATCTGGCACAACACCACGCGCACCCACGTCTGGACCTTCTTGCAGGAGAAGTATCGCAACAAGACGGGCAAGGGGCTCTACGCGGACGCGATGACGGAGCTCGACGACATCGTGGGCATGCTGCTCGCGAAGCTCGACGAGCTGGGCATCGCGGACAACACCATCGTCGTGTTCTCCACCGACAACGGCGTGGAGAAGATGAGCTGGCCGGACGGCGGCAACGCGCCCTTCCGCGGCGAGAAGGGCTCCACCTGGGAAGGCGGCGTGCGCGTGCCCTGCGTCGTGCGCTGGCCGGGGGTCATCGAGCCGGGCACGGTCATCAACGACATCTTCGCCCATGAGGACTGGATGCCCACGTTCGTCGCGGCGGCGGGCGGGCCCACGGACCTGGTGGAGAAGTGCAAGCAGGGCTACAGCGCCAGCGGGAAGAAGTTCCGCGTCCACCTGGACGGGTACGACCAGCGCGGCCTGCTGTCCGGCAAGGAGCCCGGTCAGCGGCACGAGTTCGTGTACGTGCTCGACAGCGGCAACATCGCGGCGGTGCGCTACGACGACTGGAAGGTCATCTTCGCCTACCAGGATGGCCACGGGCCGGACATGTGGTTCAGCGGCAAGCGCTTCGACCCCGCGTGGCCGTACCTCATCAACCTCCGCTCGGACCCGTTCGAGGAGTCGCTCTACTCCGGCCTCTACACCCGCTGGTATGGCGAGCGGATGTTCCTCTTCGTCCCGGCGCAGATGCTGGTGAAGAAGTTCGCCCAGAGCCTCCTCGACTTCGTCCCGAGCCAGGCGCCCGGCAGCCTCAGCATCGGCCCCTTGAAGGACCAGGTGAGACACAAGATGCAGGAGGCCCAGAAGCAAGGGAAGTCCGAGGTCGGTGACCAGGTGATGGCCTTCGCCAAGGAGGTGGAGAAGGCCATCCACCGCCTCCAGCAGAGCCATGCCTGACCTCGTCTGACGACGGCGCGGAGGGGGCGGTCCGAGCCCTCCGCGTCACCGCTTCGGGTCGTCTTTCTTCTCCTCGCCGAGCAGCTCTCGAAGCTCTCGCGAGGTGCGCATGATGCGCTTGCGGTGGAACACCCGGTGCTCCAGCAGGCCCACCAGCCAGCTCGTCAGGGAGATGGCGGGCGCGACACAGGCGGCGAGCAGCGGATTGCCCAGCGCCGCCTCGCAGCCCACCGCCGCCGCAATCCAGATGGACGCGGCCGTGGTGATGCCGAAGATGGCGCTGCCCTTCTTGAGGACACTCGCCGCGCCGACGAAGCCGATGCCGGACGCCACACCTTGGATGATGCGCAGTGTCTCCGAGGGGACGCTCGTGAGGTTCGCCCCGGAGGTGCAGAAGAGCGCCGCGCCCAGCGTCACCAGGTAGTGCGTCCGCACCCCGCCCGGCCGCTTGCGATACGGCAGGCCCAGGACGAGTCCCGCGCACCCCGCCACCAGGAGCCGGACGAGCACCTCTCCACTTCCGAACTCCGCGGCCATCCTGCACTCCCTCGCCCAAGGTGGTCGTGGCCTGGGACGCTCGCAACGTGGCGGCGCCCCGCGTGGCTCAGAAGCCGATAGCGGGGAGGGGAGGCCACGGTCCGCCGTCGAGCGCTTGCTCGAGCGCCTCCGCGTGGCGGCGCAGGAGCGACTGCCCCGAGGCACCTGCCTGTGTCCGCTCCGAGACAGCGAGGATTGCGCGCAGCTGTTCGCGCGCGGCTTGCCGGTCCTCCGCCTCACGAAGGTTCCGCCCCACGGCGGCGGTCATGCGCAGGAGCCGGAGCACCACGGCGGGCTCCTCCGCGCCGTAGCGGAGGACCTGGTCCGAGGCCAGGGTGAGCAGGTCTCGGTGCGTGGGCCCGTGCAGGAACACGCGAGGTGTCCCCGAGGCATCCGCCAACACTCGCGGCCCCAGCCGCATCCCGCTCAGCTCGCACAGCAGGAACGTGAGCTGGTCCAAGGCCTCGACGGCGGTGTACGGGTCGTTGATGCCGGGGGACAGGGCCTTGATGGCCACGTCCACCAGCTGACGCACGCCCAGGAGGAGGTCCCGGTCATCGTCGCGCCAGCGGTCCAGTCGGATGGCGCGGAGCACGAGCGCCTCGTCGGAGTCATCCGACTGCGGAGGGGAGGCGACGGCCTCTGTCTCGAACCAGCCCACGTCCTCATCCCGAGTCACGGGCTCGCCGATGGCTCGCTCCACGTGGACGACGAGCTTGCGCGCCGTGGCCACGTCGAGAATCGCCGGGGCATCGATGGCCACGATGAAGCCAGGGTGTCGGGCGCGCAGCGCTCTTGCCGCCGTTGAGCGAGGACGTGCTGGAGGGGGTTCGGGCAGGTCCTTGGCGCGGAAGCGCTCGAGGGTCCGCGCGGTGCCGAGCGTGTCCTCGCGCACCCGTCGGACCAGGTTCTCCACGCGCATGAGCTGGAACGTCTGGAACACCGAGTAGATGAGCGAGCCTTCGCAGAGGACGAGCAGCACCATGGCCAGCGCGAGGGCGGGGCGCGGGGCGCGTTCGACGTCGGAGAGGAATCCGAACTCGTGGGCCGCGACGAGACAGAACACACTCGTGCCGACGAAGACCGGGATGACCACGCGCACGCCCGCGCTGTGCAGATACATCCGCAGCAGGCGCGGCGAGTACTGCCCCGCGGCGTTCTGCACCACGAGCATGGACAGCGACAGGATGATGCTGAGCGAGGTGAGCGCGATGCCCAGCACCGCGGAGAGGGTGCTGCGTGCCTCGGCGGCGGTGGCCTGCCAGGCGGCCCCGGTCAGCAGCCGGCCGAGGAAGAAGGTCGGCTGCACGAGGAGGACCCCCAGGACCGCGCCGACCCCGACGCCGACGATGGGCGGAATCCAGAGCTGGTGACGGACCCACCCGCGCACGGTCTGCCCTTCCTGTGGCCGCTGGGGATGTCCCTCCACTGTCTCGCCTCCCGAGGTCCACGGGGGGCTTGGGAACAGCCTCCCCTGGCGGAAGCTGGAGACGGCGAGGGGGCGCGACAACAGAAGGGCGGCCCGAGAGGCATGCGTTCGCATCGCCCGCGCGGGGGAACCCCCGTGGATTCCACGGGGCCCCCCTGGCCGGACGGAATGACGCGGAGGCGCGCTTCAGCCCAGTGCGGCGGAGGCGCGACCGAGGCCCTCGGCGACGGAGGTGAAGGCGTCCGCGGTGCGCACGCGGTCCTCTCCGAAGCGCCGCACGTAGAGCTGGCGCACGGCGGGAATCTGCGAGGAACCACCGGTGAGGAACACCGCGTCGATGTTCTGGGCCTCGGGGTGGCGCGCGAGCAGTCCTTCCGTGCACTGCTCCAGCTCGTCGAGCAGCGGCTTGCTGAACGCCTCGAACTCCTGGCGGGTGATGGGCTCGTGGAGGCTGATGCGTGCCTCCTCGAAGTCCACGGTGGCCACGTCCTCGCGGGACAGGCGGACCTTGGCGGCCTCGATGGCTCGGAAGAGGCGGTAGCCCAGGTTGTCCATCACCAGGTCATGCAGGGCCTGGATTTCGGCCTGCTTGTCGCTGGTCTCCAGCATGGTCGCGAGCAGGTCCTGCGTGGACTTCTCGCGGATGAAGGACATCTCATGCCAGGAGAGCAGCTTGGCCACCACGTGCTGGGGGATGGGGAGGCGCTTGTCGCTGAGTCCTCGGACCCGGTAGGTGGAACCGGCGCCGAAGCGGGGCAGCAGCTTGTGGCGCATGATTTCGGCGTCGAAGCGGTCACCGCCGATGCGCACACCGGTGGAGCCGACGACGTCGGGGCGGCGGTCCTTGGCGCCTCGGTGCGAGGGGCCCAGGCGCATCAGCGTGAGGTCCGTGGTGCCGGCGCCGAAGTCGGCGACGAGGACGAGCTCATCGCGCTGGAGCTGAGCCTCGTAGGCGAGTGCGGCGGCGATGGGCTCGATGAGGAACTCGATGTGCTGGAAGCCAGCGAGCTCGGCGGCGCGGTGGAGGCGCTTCTGCGCGAGCGCGTCCGCTTCCGGGTCCGGGGTGAAGACGGCGGGGCGGCCCAGGATGACGGCGTCCGGGGGGGAGCCCATGTGGGCACCGGCGGCCTCGCGGACGCGGCGCAAGAGGATGGCGACCAGCTCCTCGATGGTGAAGGTGCGGCCTTTCACCTGGGTGGCGCGGAAGGAGGAGGAGTGGAGGAAGGACTTCACGGACTGGATGAAGCGTCCGGTGTTGTCCTCCATGTAGCGGTTGATGGCGTCGGCGCCTGTGTAGATTTCGCGCTCGTCGTCCGGGAAGAACATGACGGAGCGATAGAGGCGCGGCTCCGAGGTGTGGGGTTGCAGGGACAGCACCGTGCCGTCGGGCAGGGCCGCCGCGGTGTTGCTGGTTCCGAAGTCGAGTCCGCAGGCGTGCATGGGGGTGCGCCCCTTATCCCCAAAGCCCGGGAAAGGGTAGGGCATCGTGAGCTGGCCCGCCTGGTGGAGGACGGGCGGCGGGACGAACGCTCGGAGAGTGAATGCGGTGGTGGGGTCGGGTGGCTTCCCTTGTTCTAGTTCGGAAGGGCTACCCACAGGGGGCTTCATGACATTTCGGACGAGAGCATGGGTGGTGGCGGGGGCCACCGCCGCGCTGCTCATCTCGGGTTGCCGCGAGCGAGGCCAGGACACGAAGGCACCGGCCGCGACCCCGGACGAGCAACAGCAGCAAGTGGACAGTTCGCGGGATGCGGCTCGGCGGGAGCAGGAGGCACAGGCTCGCGCGGAGCAGGAGTCCATCCAGGACCCGGCCGCACGGCAGGTTGCCCAGGCGCAGCAACAGCTCGTCCAGGCACAGCAGCAGCAGGCGAGCGCGCGACAGCAAGCGACCGAAGCGGCGAAGCAGCCAGCGGCCGAGGCCACGACTCAGCCAGGCGCTGCGAGGCAGCAGGCCGCGACGAAACAGCCAACGGGGGCGAACCAGCAGTCCACCGAGGCGGCACAGCGAAGCGTGGCGCAGCAGCAGGCCGGTGCGGAGCCGCAGCCATCGTCGGAAGCCTCAGCGCAGGCTGGTGCAGCGCAGTCTCCTGGCGCTTCTCAAGAAGCGGGGAGTGCTTCGGCTCAAGGCGCACAGGCGAATCAACCCGCGAAGAGCGCGAGTCAGCAGGCCGCCGAGGCCGCGCAACAGTCCGCCCGAGCAAGTCAGGGCACCGAAACGGCACAACAGCAGGCAACCCAGAGTGCACAGCCGTCCACGGAGTCCGAGACAGCACAGCCTCAAGCCACCGCGCAGTCGCCCGAGACGGCCTCGAGACAGCCCGGACAGGGCACAGAGGACGCGTCGCAACAAGTCGCCCAGTCGCAATCGAGTGCTTCCGCCGACGACGAGGAACGCGACACGGACACGCAGGCCGAGCTTCGAGCTGAGCGCGAGGCCGCGCTGCGAGCGGAGCAACGGGCTCGGCAGCAATCCGCGCAGTCCGATTCGCCCTCGACTGGCACGGAGTCGCAGCAGCCCGTGGCCTCCTCGCCGATGGACATACCGTCGCAACAACCGATGGCCTCCGCGCCGACCGTGACGGAGCCACCGTCGTGGCAAAGCTCCTCGTCATCTTCTTCGCCTTCCACCACGGGGCAGCAGACGGAAGACGCTCCACAGGCGCTCTCTCCGCTGGAGCAGCTCGACGCCTGGCCACAGCGTGGGACGGAGCAGCAGTACACCGGCTCCTCTCCCTCGGATTCGACGGGAGCCACCACTCCTCAAGGGATACAGGTCCCCCAACAACCCCTCGCCACCGCGCCCTCGACGTCCGAGCAGCAGCCCACGCAGTGGGGAACGGGCACCACCGGGACCTTCACCCAGCCAGGGTTCCAGTCGCCGCTGGTCATGCTCCCGTACCTCTCCACGGACTCCCAACAAGGGAGCAGCAGCACGACCACCTCGGAGACGCAGACCCAGATGCCCCAGCAGAACACGGAGAAGGAGTTCGTCGGCGAGCTGGTGAAGGCGAGCGAAAACGAAGTGCTGCTCGGCCGGAGTGGCGAAGCGCAGCTCCAGTTGTCGGTGGACCCTCAGACCTACGTCACGCTGAACGGCTTCAGCTCCGTCGCCGAGGACATCCGGGAAGGCACCCAGGTCCGTGCCGCCTACACCACGGATGCCACCACGGGCCAAGGGCGCGCCATCCGCATCGAGGCGACGACACAGGACTCCACCACCGGAACCAACACGTCCCCCCAAGAGACGCAGCCCTCAGAGTAGCCGTCACTCAGTAACAACAGTTTCGAGCCCCGGAAGTCCACACGTGGTACTTCCCGCCTCCACACGAGGAGGCGCACATGTATCGGCGACTGGTGGTCATCCTGGGATGTCTGGGGCTCGGCGGTGTGCTCATGGGGTGTGGTCCCACGGAGGAGGCGCGGGAGGGAGTCTCGTCTCGCGCCGCCCTCTCCGAGGAAGGCTCACTCCAGTGGGTGTGCGGAGAGGACGGCAGCTGCGACGAGGGCGAGACCCACGCGACCTGCCCGCTCGACTGCGACGGTCCCGACCCGCTCTGCGGAGACGGCACCTGCGACCCCGGCGAGTCACCCCAGTCCTGTCCCCAGGACTGTGATGCGCCGCTCCCGTTCTGCGGAGATGGCCTCTGCACGGGGGCGGAGTCGCATCAGGTCTGTCCGGCGGACTGCGACGCCTCGACGCCAGACGTCTGTGGAAACGATGGAGTCTGCGACGCGGGTGAGACCCACGCGACCTGCCCGCTCGACTGTGACGGCCCCGTCGTGTCCTGCGGAGATGGCCTCTGCGACAGCTTCGAGTCGCACCAGAGCTGCCCGTTGGACTGCGATGGGTGACCGCTACGCGAGCACCTGACGCAGCCGCCGGGGAATCGCCTCGGCGTGCCAGCGCTGGAGCTCCCGGGCCACCTCCGCGGAGCTCTTGGCCCGACCCTCGCGGATGAGCGGTAGCAGCGCGCGGGCCGCCTTGCGCTCCCGAGGTTTCCCTCGGGCCGCGAGCCGCTCGAACATCTCGAGCCGCACATCCGCGTCATGCAGCTCGCCGAGCCCCTCCTGGAGCGGAGCGAACACCTTCACCAGCGCCCCCAACGTGCGGCGCAGCGCCGGCTGGAAGATCTCCAGCTCATAGCGCAGCTTCTTCAAGTCCTTGCGCAGCGCATGCGCCGACGCCGCATCGGGCGAGTCCGCGTAGACGTCCATGCGCTTGCGCACCCGTCGCACCCGCCAGTCCAGGGGCTCCTTCACGCGGCGGCCGACGAAGCGGTGGGCATCCTCCAGCGCCTCGACCTTGCGCAGCAGTCGCGGGAGCGTGCGAGACCTCCACCGCTCCAGCTCCTCGCGCAGCCGCGTCTCGTTGTCCGCCAGTCCGGCGAGCCACGCCTTGCCCAGCGCGGAGATGTCGGCCCGAGCCTCCGGTGTCTCCTTCCGGGTCTTCGCCGCGACCGTCCGAATCCACGCCGACTGGACGTGGAGGTCCCTCACTCCGCCCAGCGCGTCCTGGAGCCGCTTCACCTCCGGCTCCATCCGGGTGACCCAGCCCCCGAGCGGCTGGAACAGCTGGAGCGCCGCGCGCAGCCGCCGCGTGGCCACGCGCATGTCGTGCACGGCCTCGTCGTCGAACGTGTCGGAGAGCTTCGCCTCGGGCTTGCGGATGTCCGCCAGTCGCGCCACGAGGATGCGCCGTGCGGCCAGTCCGAGCTCGCTGTCCGCGCTCAGCCCGCGAACGGGTGTGGGCTGGGCCATGTCGCTAACCTCCCCCCTGGGAGGACAACATCGCCTCGACGGCCTCCGGGCCCTCCCAGCCGAGGATGCGTGTGTCCTTGTTCTCGAAGTGCACGGCGGCGAGGAAGAAGTACGCCAGTTCCTCACGCTCGAGCTGGGAGACATCCTCGTAGGTGCGCAGGAACTCGTACCGAGGCGCCACCATGGGTACGGCGAGGATGCGGTCATTGCGCTCCCGCTCATCGTCGGACTGGCCGTCGGTGCGCCGCTGGTCCACCTGGAGCACCCCGAGCGCGCGGCAGGGCAGCACGACTCCCGGCCAGGTCGCCTCGTCCCAGAGCACCATGGCGTCGAGCGGGTCCCCATCCGGTCCCTTCGTCGAGGGAACAAATCCCCAATCGAAGGGATATCGCATGCCCCGAGGCAGCGGACGGGACAGGGAGAAGGCGCCGAGCGAGGTCTCGTACTTGAGCTTCACCGTCGAGCCCCGGGGCGACTCGATGACGACATGGAATGCGCCCCGGCGTCCGCGCATGGGCAAGCGGGAGAAGTCCGTCATGGACTTGAAAGGTCGGAACGTCTCCCCCGCGAGGCAACCTCCCGCTGGGCGAGCGCCCGGCTCCCCGTTCGGGCTCACGGCCTCACAAGACCACCGGACGCTGGCGCTACTTCGCCATCACCCACCCGACGAACAGGTCCGTGGAGCGCTCCAGCAGCGGCTCGATGGAGTCGCTCCGGGACTTCTTGCGCAGCGGCCCCTCGTTCCACAGCGCGGCCAGGCCGTGCACCCAGGCCCAGATGGTGAACGCCAGCGTGTCCATGTCCACCTTGTCGCCCGTGGCCGCCTTGGCCTCCTGGGCCAGCACCTGGAGCCGTCCGTAGGCGCGCATGCCTTCCGTGTGCAGGCCCGCGTACTTCTCTTCGTCACTCCACTCGCGCCGGAACATGACGCGGTAGTGCGCGGGGTGCTCCACGGCGAAGCGCACGTAGCACCGGGCGAGCGCGCGCAGCTGGTGGTCCGTGCGCGCGGGGCGGGTGCTCGCGAGCGCCTCGTCCAGCTGTTGGTTGAGGGCTCGGTAGCCCTCCTCCGCCACGGCGGCCAGGAGCGCGTCCTTGTCCCGGAAGTGGTGATAGGGCGCCGCCGCCGTGACTCCCGCCCTCCGCGCGACTTCGCGCAGCGACACCGCGCCCACATCCTCCACCTCGATGAGCTTCAGGGTGGCGTCCACCAGGGCCTGCCGCAGGTCCCCGTGGTGATAGGCCCGCCGTCGCGGCGCCGCCGCCTTCTTCCTCACGCCCCGGGTCGTCATCGCCCCTGCCCCCTTCCGGGCACACCGATAATCTTGACACTGTTAAGACGGGCTCTTATCTGAGCAGTGTTCATATTGCTGGGAGACACGGGATGCGCGCGTTCGTGACGGGAAGCACGGGGCTGTTGGGGAGCAACGTGGTGCGGGCGCTGGTGGCCGGGGGGCACACGGTGCGGGCGCTGGCCCGCTCCGCGTCGAAGGCGCGCCAGGTGCTGGGCGGACTGGAGGGCGTGGAGGTGGTGGAAGGAGACATGCTGGAGGTGAAGGGCTTCGCGGCGGCGTTGGACGGCTGCGACGTGGTCATCCACACGGCGGCCTACTTCCGTGAATACTACGCGCCCGGCGACCACTGGCCGAAGCTGTATGCCATCAACGTGAAGGCCACGGTGGAGCTGGCCGAGGAGGCCCACCGGCGCGGGGTGAAGCGCTTCGTGGACATCAGCTCCTCGGGGACGGTGGGGACGAAGCCGGACGGCTCGCCGGGTGATGAGCACACGCCGCCCGCGCCCGTCGCCTCTTCCAACCTGTACTTCAAGAGCAAGGTGGAGTCGGAGCGGGAGCTGAATGCGTTCAGCGCGCGCTCGGGGCTGGGGGTGGTCTACGTCCTGCCCGGGTGGATGTTCGGCCCCTGGGACGCGGGCCCCACGGGCGCGGGCCAGTTCGTGCTGGATTTCCTCGCGGGGAAGATGCCGGCGCTGCTCGATGGAGGCTCGGCGCTGGTGGATGCGCGCGACGTGGCCCGGGCGACGGTGGTGGCGGCCGAGAAGGGGCGCGCGGGCGAGCGGTACGTCGTGGGCGGCGAGTTCGTGGACCTGGCGACCCTGTCTCAAACCCTCGAGCGGGTGTCGGGCGTGAAGGGGCCGCGCCGGACGCTGCCGCACGGGCTGGCGTTGGCGCTGGCGGTGGTGGGACAGACGTGGGCGCGGCTCACGGGAGGCGCGACGTCGCTGACGGTGGAGGGCGTCCAGGTGATGCACGCGAAGCTGCGCGTGGACTCGGCGAAGGCCCGTCGGGAGCTGGGCGCGTCGTTCCGTCCGTTGGAGGAGACGCTGCGCGACACGGTGGCGTGGCTGCGAGAGCACAAGCTCCAGGCCGCGCCCGCCGCGGGGACGAAGCCGCACGTGGCCACGTCCCCCTGAAGTCCTCCGCTCAGGAGCTGCAGCTCACCACCAGGTGCCGTCCCCACGAGGGCGGCTCCTGGGTGAGGTCGGCGTGGTCGGGGCGCTCGGTGAACGGGTCCTCGAGCGCCGTCAGCAAGCGGTCCACCCGCGAGAAGTCCCCGCGCTGCGCCTGCGTGATGGCGTCTTGTGCCATCCAGTTGCGCAGCACGTAGCGGGGATTGACGCGCTCCATGCGCGCTCGCCGCTCCGTGTCCACGCTGCCCTCGGCGGTCAGTCGCGCGCGGTAGCGCTCCGCCCACGCCTCGAACCGGGCGCGGTCCGGGAACATCTCCACCACCGCGTCCACCCGCGACAGCGCGCGGAAGAAGCGCGTGTAATCCACCCGCGCCTCGGCCATGAGCGCGAAGAGGTCACCCACGAGCGCGCGATCCTCCTCCTTCGTCTCGGTCAGCCCCAGCTTCGCGCGCATCCGCGTCAGGAAGTGCGCGCTGAAGCCCGGCTCGAACGTCGCGAGCGCCGCGCGGGCGTCGTCCTCCGAGATGAGCGTGAGCAGCGCCTCGCCCAGGCACGCCAGGTTCCACAGCGCGATGCGCGGCTGCTGGTCGAACGCGTAGCGGCCTCGGTGGTCGGAGTGGTTGCAGATGAAGCCCGGCTCGAACTCGTCCAGGAACCCGAAGGGTCCGTAGTCCAGCGTGAGCCCGAGGATGGACATGTTGTCCGTGTTCATCACCCCGTGCGCGAAGCCCACCGCCTGCCACTGCGCCACCAGCCGCGCGGTGCGCTCCACCACCTCCGCGTAGAAGCGCACGTGCCGCTCCGGCGCACCGGACAGGTGCGGGAAGTGCGCGTCGATGACGTGGTCCGCCAGGCGCGCGACGTGCTCGGGCTGCTCGGTGTAGTGGAAGAACTCGAAGGTGCCGAAGCGCACGTGCGACGGCGCCATCCGCACAATCATCGCGCCCGTCTCCACCTCTTCCCGGTACACCGGCGCGTCGCTGCCCAGGAGGCACAGCGCCCGCGTGGTGGGGATGCCCAGCCCGTGCATGGCCTCGCCGCACAGGTACTCGCGGATGGAGGAGCGCAGCACCGCCCTGCCGTCTCCGCCTCGCGAGAAGGGCGTGGGCCCGCCGCCCTTGAGGTGCAGGTCCCACTTCTCTCCCGAGGGGCCCCGCACCTCGCCCAGCAACATCGCCCGTCCATCCCCGAGCCGGGGCACGTACACGCCGAACTGGTGCCCCGCGTACACCATCGCGAAGGGCTCCATGCCCGGCAGCGGACGTCCGCCGCCCATCGCCTCCAGGAACTCCGGCCTCCGCGCCTCTTCTGGCGAGAGTCCCAGCAGGCGCAGCGCCGAGGGGTTGGCGCTCACCAGCCGGGTGTTCGAGAGGGCGCGAGGTTCCACCCGTGCCCCGAAACCAGGGGGCAGGCGGGCGTAGGTGTTGTCGAAGCGGAGCTGTTCGAGCGTGGACATGGAGCGCACAACAAACGAGAGGGCGGGACTCAGGGCACCTTCATGCCACGCTGCACGGCGGGACGGCTGCCCACTCGCTCCAGCCACTGCGGCACGCCGCGCGTCCCGTGGAAGAGGTCGGGGGCATAGTCGCGCACGCCGCGCACCCAGGGGTACAGGGCGATGTCCGCGATGGAGTACGCGCCCGCGACGTAGTCACCCTTGCCGAGCTGTCCGTCCAGCACGCCGATGAGCCGCTTCGACTCCTGCGTGTAGCGGTCCACCGCGTAGGGAATCTTCGTCGAGAGGAAGCGGTGGAAGTGGTTGAACTGGCCGAACATCGGCCCCACGCCGCCCATCTGGAACATCAGCCACTGCGTCACCTCCGTCTTGCCGCGCAGGCTGGAGGGCATCAGCTGGCCCGTCTTCTCCGCGAGGTACAGCAGGATGGCGCCCGACTCGAAGACGGTGATGGGGCGGCCGTCCGGGCCCTCGGAGTCGACGATGGCCGGAATCTTGTTGTTGGGGTTGATGGCCAGGAACTCGGGCTTGAACTGCTCGCCCTTCGTGATGTCCACCGACTTCGCGGTGTACGGCAGCCCCAGCTCCTCCAGGGCGATGGAGACCTTGCGCCCGTTGGGCGTGGCGAACGTGTACAGGTCAATCATGGTGTGACTCCCGTGAGCCGCGCGCTTTCAAGCCACAGCCGCTCGGCGGAGACGTCGTCCTGCGCGGCGGCGGACGGCTTCCTCTGTCGGCGACGAATGAAGTACTGCCCGGAGACACCCTCCACCTCGGGGGAGGAGGAGAGATAGATGGAAGTCCTGGCGCCGCCCTCGGCGGAGAGCATGAACGGCGCGCCCAGCTTCACGATCCAACGGAAGAAGCCCTGGGTGTTGTGGCCGAACCCCGTGCGCACCACGCCGGGGTGCACCGCGTTCGTCGTCACGGCCGTCCCCGCCAGCCGCTTCGCGAGCGCGCGGGTGAACAGGATGTTGGCCAGCTTCGACGTGGCGTAGACGCGGAAGCCGTCGTAGCTCCGCTCGCTCTGCAGGTCGTCGAAGTCCACCTTGCCGACGCGGTGCGCGTCCGAGGACACGTTGACGACGCGCGAGGGCCCGCTGGCCTCGAGCAGGTCCAGGAGCAGGTGCGTGAGGAGGAAGGGCGCCAGGTGGTTGGTGGCGAACGTGGCCTCGAAGCCGTCCACCGTCGTCTGGCGGCGGTCGATGATGAGGCCCGCGTTGTTGAGCAGGACATCCAGGCGCGAGTAGCGCGAGCGGAAGTCCGCGGCCAGCGCGCGCACGGACTGCATGGAGCTGAGGTCCGCGCGCAGCGTGTCCACCTGTGCGCCCGCGACGGCCTGCTTCACGGCCTCCACGGCGGCCTGGGTGCGGCCCGGGTCCCGACCCACGAGCACCACGGTGGCGCCCATGCGACCCAGGGCCTTGGCCGTCTCCAGGCCGATGCCTCCGGTGGCTCCGGTGATGAGGCAGACCTTCCCGTCCAGCCGTGTCTCCGCGCGCATGTGGTGTCCCCTCGCTCTCGAGGACGCCTTCTATACGCTGGCGCGAGCCTGGGCGCTCGTGGAAGCGCCAGGCCCGCGCGGGAGGGCAGGTCCCGAGGGGGGGACGCGCTCAGGCGTCGGAGGAGCGCGCGCTCTCCTCGCGTCCGCTCTTGCCTCGGGTGCCGCCGGGGCGAATGCCGCCGTTGAGGTGGCTCTCCAGGAACCACAGGTCCAGCTCCACGTCGCCCAGGACCTGGGTGAGCAGGTCCACGGTGATGGGCTCCTCCAGCTCGTCGCAGCGCTGGATGCCGTTGCGCAGGGAGGCCGCGTAGCGCGTGACGCGGTCCACCAGGGCCTTCAGGTGGTCCTCGCTCTCGACGGCCTTGAGGTCGTACTCGGGCAGCTCGCTGTTCTTGGCGGCCAGGCGGATGGTTCCCTCGGCGTAGCCGCCCAGGGTGCCGGCGCGCTCGGCGAACTCGTCGGCCTGCTTGCGCGCGTGCTTGGCCAGGTCGTCGAAGAGCAGGTGCCGGCTGTAGAAGTGGGTGCCCCGGATGTTCCAGTGCGCTTGCTTGATTTGCCAGTGCAGGTCGATGGCGTCGGCGAGCAGGGTGTTGAGCAGCTCGACAATCTCTTCGCGCGTCTGACTGGGGACATTCACATGGCTGGGAAAGTTCATGGTTCCGCGCTCCCTCCGAGAAGGCTTTCCGGAGGGTGGGGATGGATTCCCCCAGGCGCCATGTGCCGGCATCACGCCCGAGGGGCGGCCTGACGGGCGGGCGGCCCTCTCCGCGTCGCGTGGCACCCCCTCCGGGGCGTGAAGGTGGGCAAATCGCGAGAGTCACCCAAGAGGGTGGAAGGGGCATCATCTCGCTCGGACGACAGGGTGCTTCTCCCCGAGGGTGTCTGGAGGCAGACTCCCGGGGTGTCTCGGCGCTCTTCGTGGATGGTCGCGGTCCTGGTCTCCGTGCTCTTGCACGGGGCGCTGTTCTTCGCGCTGTCCCGGATGCGCGTGGAGGCGCCCGCGCGTCAGACCTCCTCCATCACCGAGCTGGAGCTCGTCTACCTGCGGCCCCCGCCTCAGGCGGTGAAGCCCCCCGCGCCCAAGGCCGAGGAGGCGCGCCCGTCCGCCCCCAGCCGGACGCCCGCCACGCGGAAGCCGGAGCGCCCGCCCTCCGAGGTGGCGCAGGCGCCGGAGCCCCCCGCGCCTCCGAAGCCCTCGGAGCTGGCGCAAGGCCCGGCGGGGGAGGGAGCACCAGAGGGGCAGGCCTCGCCGGACGCGCCGCGCGCGACCGAGACGCCGAAGCTCTCGCTGGTGCCCAAGGGGCTGTGGGGCAGCGGTGAGCCCACGGGCAAGCCCTTCCAGTCGGGCCGCACGCTGCGCAACGACGGGACGGTGCCGGACGCGCGCGAGGTGGCCCGACAGCAGGCGGCGGAGGCGAAGGAGAAGGTGGAGGGGTGGGCGTCGGACGCGCTGGCCACGGCGCGCGCGGAGAGCGGCGCGGTGCATCCGTACTTCTCATCGCTCCAGGACCGCTTCGCCAAGAAGCTGGTGAATCCGCCGTCGCCGGACCTGAACGTGCTGGGCTCCCGCGTGAAGCGCGAGCAGGTGGACGCCATCAAGCGCTTTGGCGAGACGGGCACGCCCTTCATCGCGGAGAAGCGGGACCGTCGGCTGGAGCAGCGCAACCGTCTGCAAGCCGCGGTGGAGGCGGGGCGCGCGGCGAACATGTTCATGATGGACGTCACCGCGCCGGTGCTCGCGCTCGCCGCGGTGCTGGAGGTGCGTCAGGCGCGCGACGGCACGCTCCTGGACCTCAAGGTGCTGGAGGGCTCGGGCGACCCGAAGTTCGACGAGTGGGCCGTGACGCACCTGCGCGACGCGCTGGCGAGCGCCGACCCGCCGCCCGAGTCGGGCCGGGGCTTGCGCGACGACGGCCTGCGCAGCCGGTGGCGTCTGGAGGAGTACCTGGGCAACCCGCGCGTGAAGGTCGTCCTCATCGGCGTGTACTGAGCGCGGCCGGGCTCAGCGCGGCGGACGCTCGGGGTACACGGCCTGGCCTTGGGGCGCGGTGCCTTGGGTGGGGAAGCCCTCCTTCACCCAGTACTCGATTCCGCCGATGAGTTCCTTCACGCGGAAGCCCAGCGCGGACAGCCGCGCCGCGGCCTTGGTGGAGCCGTTGCAGCCGGGACTCCAGCAGTAGGTGATGAGGACGTCCTGCTTGTTCAGGTGCGCCGTCGTGCTCTCGGAGAGGGTCCGCGCAGGCAGGTTCAGGGCGCCTGGGATGTGGCGCTCCGCGTAGGCCTCCGGCGAGCGGACATCCACGACGACGATGCCGGGCTTGCCGCGCTCGAGGTCCAGGTGGAGGTCGGCGGAGTCCGTCTCCACGGAGAGCTTCGCCAGGAAGTGGCGGCGGGCCTCCTCGGGCGGCGCGGGGGGCGTCTCGAGGACGAAGGAGAAGGGCGTGCTGACGGGGGGCATGGCGGGACTCCGTGAGGGCTGACGTCGCCAGGAACAGTGCGCCAGGAGTGGTCCAGGTGACAGCACCATTCTGATGCAAGGGACTGGACCATTTTCAACGGGGGCTGGGTTGTCATGGGACGGTGCCACGGCTACAGGGTGTGCATGCCGAAGCGCTCCGCGGGGGTGTCCCTGCCTTTCCTGTCGTTGGACCCCGAGGCGGGAGAGGGGCCGCTCCACCGGCGGCTGTACGAGCGGCTCCGCGAGGCCATCCTCACGGGGACGCTCGCGCCTCGCAGCCGCCTGCCGTCCACGCGTGGGCTCTGCTCGGAGCTGGGCGTGTCCCGAGGCACGGTGGAGCTCGCCTTCTCGCAGCTGGACGCGGAGGGCTTCCTGGAGCGGCGGGTGGGCGCGGGCAGCGTGGTGGCCTTGCCAGAGCATGCCCGGCGACCTCGCACGGCGCCGGTCCGGAGTGGAGGGGCTTCATCGCGAGCGGGCTTGTCCCGGCGGGGACGGCACCTGGCGCGCGAGGTGCTGCCGCCCGAGCCCAGCGACGTGCGGCCCTTCACGCCCTGCCTCCCCGCGCTGGAGCTCTTCCCCGTGAAGGCGTGGGCGCGTGTGATGGCCAGACAGGCGCGCCTGTTGGAGCCCTCGCGGATGACCGCGGGAGCGCCTGGGGGCCTGCGGGTCCTTCGCGAGGCCATCGCCGCGCACCTGGGCCCCTCGCGTGGGGTGCGCTGCGACTGGCGGCGCGTCCTGGTGTTCTCCAGCACGCAGCAGGCGCTGGACCTCACCGCGCGGCTGCTCCTGGATGAAGGGGAAGGGGTGTGGCTGGAGGAGCCCGGGTATCTGGGCGCCCGCGTGGCCTTCGCGTCAGCGGGAGCGCGGCTGCATCCGGTGCCCGTGGACGAGGACGGGCTGCGCGTGGACGTGGGGCGTGCGCGGGCGCCGGGCGCTCGGCTCGCCTATGTCACGCCCTCGCATCAGTACCCGCTGGGCGTGACGATGAGCCTGACGCGGAGGTTGGCCTTGCTGGAGCATGCGAGGGCCTCCGGCATGTGGCTGTTCGAGGACGACTACGACAGCGAGTTCCGCTACGCGACGCGGCCCCTCGCGGCGATGCAGGGCATGGACCTGGCGGGACGGGTGCTCTACGCGGGGACCTTCAACAAGGTGATGTTCCCCGCGCTGCGGCTGGCCTTCCTCGTCGTCCCCGAGTCGCTGGTGGACGTCTTCACCTCGGCGAGGGCCGCCACGGACGGCCATGCCCCACCGCTGCCCCAGGCCGCGCTGGCGGACTTCATGGAGGCGGGGCACTACGCGGCGCACCTGCGGCAGATGCGAGGGGTGTACGCGGAGCGGCGTGACGCGCTGCTGGATGCGCTCCGGCGCGAGGGCGTCGAGGCGCTCCGGCCAGGCCCCTCGGAGGCGGGCATGCACCTCACCGCGCTGCTGGCCCCGGGCGTCTCCGAGGCGTCCCTCATCGCCCGCGCGGACGAGCGCCGCCTGGGGGCTCGGCGACTGTCTCCGCTCTACCTGGGGCGCACGGCGGAGCAGGGCCTGCTCCTGGGCTTCTCGGGCGCGAGCCCCGCGGGACTGCGCGCGGCCGTGAAGACGCTGCGCGGACTGCTCCCGTCCCCGCGGCGGCCCACGTCGAGGCTCAGCGCTTCTCGTCCTCGAGCATGAAGTCCGTGATGCTCTTCCACATGGCCTCGAACTGGGGCCGACGGAAGCCGGAGCCGGAGATGAGCCAGTCCACGTGCGGAGGCTGGTGCGCGGGCTGGTCGAAGTGGCCGATGGCGTCCAGGTGGTCCGCGCGCACCGCCGCGAGCACCCGTCCGTAGACCTGCGAGCGCGTGGGCACGATGCCGTCACACGCGGTGGGGCCGGGCATCGCGCCATACGCCTGAATCAGCGCCGCCGACTGCGCGGGCGTGTGCGGCGGGAGCGCCGTCAGCGGCATCCGCTGCGTCTGCCCGTACACGAAGGCGTAGATGGTGTGCGTCAGCTGCGCGTACGGGTCCAGTCCCGCCGACAGGCGCGTGCGCAGCGACGGCGGCCGGGCCTGTGTCACCACCGAGCCGTAGCGCACGCCGGGCCGGTCCACCGTGCTCGCGTTGAACAGGTCGATGCCCTCCGGCGTGAGCTGCGGAATGAGCGACGTGTCGTTGCCCACGTCGCTCAGGAACTTCGCCACCGCGTCGCGCCGCTCGGAGGAGAAGTCGCCCAGCAGCTGGTCATAGAGCTGGTCCAGCAGGGTCTGCTTCCAGCCGAGCTGGTCATCCACGCGAGACATCAGGTGCCCGAAGCGGAACACCACGCGCAGCGGGAGCCGTCCGAAGCGCAGCACATACACGGTGAACAGCGAGAGCAGCTTCAAGAGCCGCTGCCCGAACAGGCCCAGGAAGAACGACGCCAGCGGCGTGCCCGCGTGCGGCGTGGACACCGTCACCACCGAGCGCACCCGCCGCGCGAAGGGCTCCAGCTCCAGTCCCTCCGCGAGCTGCGCCCCTGGGCTGACGAACAGCCGGGCGTCCAGTCCACCCGTCGAGTGCCCCACCAGATGGATGGGGCCGT
This sequence comes from Myxococcus stipitatus, assembly GCF_038561935.1. The sequence goes on from NZ_CP102770.1 coordinate 1,105,164, forward strand.
CATCTCCACCCGCCGTCTCCTGGACCGCCTTGAGCAGGTCCGCCGCCCGAGTCCGGATGGATGCCGTCGGATGAGACAGGACGATGACGACCTCCGACTCTCCCATCCCCCGTCGGGCCAGCTCCGCCTTCAGGTAGTCGAGCGCGTGTCCAAAGTAGACAAGCTCGCCCAGGTTGATGAACCCGAAAAAACCAGGGACGAGATAGATGTGGTGCTTCGCGGCCATTGTCTCCACCATACCTGACGCGCCGCGTGAATCCCCTCGGGAATGCTCCCGCCGAGCACACGTTGACCGGCGCTGTTCTCAACCGCCTTCCAGAAGGACGAACACTCGTGGACCGTGCATTGCTCGCACTCGGCTTGCTCATGGCCCTCCCCGCTGTCGCGGACGAGGGCATGTGGACCTATGACGCTTTCCCCGTCGAGGCGGTGAGCAAGGCACATGGCTTCACGCCCACGCAGGCGTGGTTGGACAAGGTCCGGCTCGGCTCGGTGCGGCTCGCGGGGGGCTGCTCGGCCAGCTTCGTGTCGCCAGAGGGCCTGGTGATGACGAACCACCACTGCATCCGGGGATGTATCGAGGACCTGTCCTCGCCCAAGGAGGACTTCCTGGCGAAGGGCTTCCTCGCCCGGACTCCCGCGCAGGAGCGCCGCTGCCCCAAGGTGGAGGCCAACCAGCTGGTGAAGATGACGGACGTCACCGCGCGGATGAACACGGCGACGAAGGGGCTCACCGGCGCGGCCTTCAACACCGCGCTCAAGCGCGAGATGTCCGCGGTGGAGTCCGAGTGCACCACCTCCACCGACGTGCGCTGTGACGTGGTGACGCTGTTCAACGGCGGCAAGTATCACCTCTACGAGTACCGCCGCTTCCAGGACGTGCGCCTGGTGTTCGCGCCGGAGTTCTCCATGGCCGCGTTCGGCGGGGACCCGGACAACTTCAACTTCCCGCGCTTCGGCTACGACGTGGCCTTCATGCGCGTGTGGAAGGACGACGCGCCGGCGAAGAGCCCGGACTACCTGCCGTGGGCGAAGGAGGGCGCGAAGGAAGGCGACCTGGTCTTCGTCTCGGGCCACCCGGGCGGGACGGACCGCAAGGTGACCGTCGCGGAGCTGGAGTCCCATCGCGACGTGTACCTGCCGTACATGACGATGATGCTCTCGGAGTCGCGCGGCATGCTGCGGTCCTTCGCGGCGAGCTCTCCGGAGCGCTACCGCGTCACCCGCGCGAAGCTGCGCGCGGTGGAGAACGGGCTGAAGTCGCTGCGCGGCCGTCACCAGGCGCTGGCGGACCCCGCGCTGTTCACGCGCAAGCGGCAGGAGGAGGCGGAGCTGCGTCAGCGCGTGGAGGCCAACGCCGAGCTGAAGGCGGCGACGGCGGGCGCGTGGGAAGAGACGGCGAAGGCGCTGGATGAGTACCGCCGCCTGATGCCCGAGTACCGCATGAAGGAGGCCGGGGATGCGTTCTCCTCGGAGCTCTACGCCATCGCGAAGCACCTGGTGCGCGCCGCGGAGGAGCTGCCCAAGCCCAACGCGACGCGCCTGCGCGAGTACACCGATGCGCAGGTGCCGTCGCTGCGTCAGCAGCTGCTGCGCTCGGCGCCCATCGCCAAGGACCTGGACGAGTCGACGCTGGCGTTCGGCCTGGGCCGGCTGCGCGAGACGCTGGGCGCGGATGACCCGTTCGTGCGCGAGGTGCTGGGCACCGAGTCTCCGGAGGGCCTGGCCCGCGCGCTGGTGCGAGGCACGAAGCTGGGCGACGTGAAGACGCGCCAGGCGCTGCTCGAGGGCGGCCAGGCGGCGGTGGACGCGTCGAAGGACCCGATGGTGCTCTTCGCGCGCAAGGTCGATGCGCAGGCGCGCGCGGTGCGCAGCCGCTACGAGGACTCGGTGGAGGCGGTGCTCCGCCGCAACGGCGAGCGGCTCGCGAAGGCGCGCCTGGCGGTGTACGGCACCTCCGGCTACCCGGACGCGACGTTCACGCTGCGCCTCAACGCGGGACAGGTGAAGGGCTGGGAGGAGAATGGCCGTCCCGTCGCGCCGCTCACCACCTTCGGCGGTGCGTATGCGCGGCACACGGGCAAGGACCCCTTCAAGCTGCCGGACTCGTGGCTGAAGGCGCGCGGCAAGGTGCCGGACTCGACGCCGTTGGACATGGCCACCACCAACGACATCATCGGCGGCAACTCCGGCTCCCCCATGGTGGACCGGGACGGGCGCGTGGTGGGGCTCATCTTCGACGGCAACCTGCACTCGCTGGGCAGCCGCTATGCGTACGTCCCGGAGACCCACCGCGCCGTGGCCGTGCACGGGGATGGCCTCATCGCCGCCCTGGAGCATGTGTACGGTGCTGGACACGTGGTCCGGGAGCTGCGCGCCGCGAGCGAGGCCGCCACCTCACCCGCGAAGTAGGGCCTCCCAGGCGGGGCCACCCGGGACGGACTCCGACGGTGGCCCCGGCTTCCTCACGCTGTGAGAAGTCGATAGCGGGCGCGGGTGGGGGAGGTGCTGGTAGGTTGGGACCCTGCGGATTCCCGTGGGGACCGAGGACGAGGCAACGCGTCAGGTGACTGGCCAAGGCGTGTCAGGGGCTCCAGGATAGAATGCGGTTTCTGGAGTGAAGGCCGTCCTTTCATGAGTTCCTCGACAACGAAAGACATCCCCCTCGGAACGGTGCTGAGGGACACGTACGAGATTTCGGGGGTGCTCGGCCGAGGCGGCATGGGCACGGTGTTCCTGGCGCGCCATCTGCGGCTTCCGGGCCGGCAGGTGGCCATCAAGGTCCTGAGACACGACGCGTCGTTGGGGAAGGAAGTCTATCTGCGCTTCCGGCGGGAGGCGGAGATTGCGTCGCGGTTGGGGCACCCCAACATCGTGGAGGTCATTGACTTCGACGCGCTGGAGGACGGCTCTCCGTTCCTGGTGATGGAGCACCTGCGCGGCGTCCCGCTGTCGCGGCGGCTGCGCAAGGGCGCGCCGCTGACATTGGCGGAGGTGTATTCGATTGCGAGGCAGATGGGCTCCGCGCTCCAGGCGGCGCACGGGGCGGGCGTGGTGCACCGGGACTTGAAGCCCGGCAACGTGTTCCTGGTGCCCACGGAAGTGGCGGGGATGCCGGTGGAGCACGTGAAGCTGCTCGACTTCGGCATCTCGAAAATCATCGACTCGAAGACGGTGCAGACGCAGGACGCCATCCTGCTGGGCACGCCGCAGTACATGGCCCCGGAGCAGGCGACGGGGAAGAACAAGGACGTGGACCCGAGGACGGACATCTTCTCGTTCGGGTGCATGGTCTACGAGATGCTGGCGCGCAGGCTGCCCTTCAAGGACGAGGGCATCCTCCCGGAGCTCATCTACCGCATCGTCTATGATCCACCGGAGCCGCTGGCGACGCTCGCCCCGGACGCGCCCGCGCACGTGGTGCGGGCCATCGAGAAGGCGCTGGCGAAGCGGCCGGAGGAGCGGTTCGCGGATGTCAGCGCGTTCATCGCGGCGCTGACGGGAACGCCGCTGCGGACGCTGACGCCGCCGCCGGACGCGCCCCGGCTGGCCCCCGTCCAGGCCGCGCCGCAGGGCCCCACCGCGACGGTGCAGCCCCGGCCCATCGCGTCTCCACCGTCGCGACCTCCCACCGTGCCCGCTGCTCCCCGCCGTCCTCCCGAGCGAGGCGCGGCACATGCGGTGGCGGAGCCCGTCCAGCGCGCCACGCGCGATGAGTCCGGCCACGCGGCGGATGGGCAGCGACGCCTGGAGCGCGACGCCGCGCACGCGGTGGAAGCACCGCATGGACCTGTCTCGCGCTCGCCCGAGTCCGCCCCGGTGGGGCTCTTCGGGAAGTCGGTGCGGGTCTCTCCGCCGAAGGTCCCGCATGTCTCGCTCGCGCCGCCCGTGCCGGACGACGCGTTGCCAGTCCCGTCGCCGCGTCCGCTCTCACTGAGCCCCGCGGCGGCCGCGAAGCCGCTCCCCACGCGCCCGAACGTGAGTGAGTCCCCCGTCGCGACGCCGCCCGTCCCGGACGAGCTCGACTCGGTTCCCGAGCCGGAGACGATTCGCTCGCCTGCGCACGGACGCTCCGCGCTCAGCCCGCGTCAGCGCTGGGTCCGGGTCGCGGTGGTGATGGGCGTGCTCGCGGCCTTGGGTGCGGGGCTCTGGATGCTTCGCGCCTCCCGCGCCTCCTCGAGCGCGTCACCCGTCGCGCCGTCGACGGGCGCCACATCGAGAGCCGCTCCTGACCACCGCGTGTCTCACGGAACGGGTTTCAACGCCTGAGCCCACCGTGTGCTTCGCGGTGAGACATCCGAGCCACCGTGAAACATGTCGGTCGCCGCGGATGTGTCGGTGAGCGTCCAATGGCGGAAACCCACCTGACTCATCGCGTTGTGCGTCAAACACGGCACCATCCATCCTCATGGGTGGTTTTTGCGCGAATTACTCACTGAACCTATCCTGATAGGGCTGAACAGGGCCTGTTCACGGGTGCCGCTCACCACACAGGAGCCCGCTCGTTGGGACGAGGCGCTCGTGGCGGCCCTTGAGGGGGAGGGGGAGGGACTCACACACACACGTGGCATGGCCGCGCCCTCCCAGGGCGAGGGGTCATCCGATTCCAGTCCGCGCCATGGCGGGGGGCGGGGCTGGCATCGGAGACCTCGTCCTGGAGTATTGTTCTCAACATTCGGCATCGGGGGGATGGGAGACGAACGAATGGTGGTGGAGGCACCCGAGCTGGGAAAACTGGCGGCCATCCTGTTCACGGGCATCGAGGCCGTGGTCCGTCAGTCCTGGCGTGATGAAGCGCTCCAACAAGTGGTGCGCGAGGAACACGCGTTACTCGTCCGTGAGCTGCTACCGCGTCACGGCGGCCGTGAAGTGAAGCGGCTCGATGACGGCTTCCTGCTCGAGTTCGAGGGCGGGCCGTCCGCGGTGGACTTCGGGCTGGCGCTTCAGCGCGCGCTCGAGGCGCGCAATGGCGTGGTGGCCGCCGACCGCCGCGTCGTCATGCGCGTGGGCGTGCACCTGGGGTTGGTGGTGCACCGCGACGGCGACGTCTTCGGTGAGGGGGTCAACCTGGCGGCGCGCATCGAAGCGCTCGCGAGGCCCGGCACGCTCTACGTCAGTGAGTCCGTCGCGAGGCAGGTCGAAGGACATCTCACCTCTCCGCCCGTGCGCCTGGGCCGGGGCGAGATGAAGAACATCCGTCTCCCCGTCGCCGTCTACCGCATCGACCCGCCCGACAGCAGCCACCGCAAGCCCTGGCTGTCGCGCATGCGCTCTCTGTTGAGTCGCGGCTCCGCCGCCCACTGAATCTCGGGTGTCCGCTCATGCGTGGCGCTACGGTGCGCCGCATGACCCAACTCACCCTCGTCGTTGGCTCGAAGAACTACTCCTCGTGGTCGCTCCGGCCGTACATGGCGCTCGCCCAGACGGGGCAGCCCTTCCAGGAGGAGGTCATCCATCTGGACCGGCCGGACACCGCGGAGCGCATCGCCCGCGTCTCGCCCACCGGGCGCGTGCCGCTGCTCAAGCACGGGGACCTCCTCATCTGGGACTCGCTGGCCATCTGTGAGTACCTGGCGGAGACCTTCCCGGAGGCCCGCTTGTGGCCCGAGTCGCGCGAGGCTCGCGCGGTGGCGCGCGCCGTGACGGCGGAGATGCACTCGGGCTTCGAGGCGCTGCGCGAGCACATGGGGATGAACCTGCGCGCGCGCAAGCCGGGGCAGGGCCGGACCCCCGGCGCCATGGAGGCCGTCCGCCGCGTCCAGCAGCTCTGGAACGACTGTCGCGCCCGCTTCGGCAAGGGCGGCCCGTACCTCTTCGGCCAGTTCACCATCGCGGACGCCTTCTACACGCCCGTGGCCACGCGCTTCGTCACCTATGACGTGTCGCTGGACCCCGTGTGCGACGCGTACCGGGACGCGCTGCTCTCCCACCCCGGCTTCCTCAAGTGGGCCGAGGCCGCCCGGCACGAGCCCCCCGTCCCGAAGTACGAGTAGCGCGCCGTCAGTCGAGCCGTCCCTCGCGCACGCGGGTGAAGAGCTCGTCGTAGCGCCCCTCCGCGTAGGTGCGCGCCAGCTCCGGATAACGGCCCTGGCGCAGCTCGCGGAGGTACGCGTACTTCGCGGAGTGGTAGCCGGCCACGGCCCACGCCAGCCGCGACGCGTTCGAGCCTCCGCGGAACAGCGCGCCGCTCAGCACGCAGTCGCGCACCCACGAGGCCACGCGCTGGACGGCCACGGGCTTCAGCCGGCGCGATTCCGAGAAAGCGCGCAGGGCCCACAGAAGCGCGTAGCGGTCCTCCTTCGCGCTCCTGCGCGCCACCGACGTGGCGAAGCGGTGGTCGATGGGCGCCTGCACGCGGCCCCCCCGCATCTTGGGCAGCGCCTCATGCACGATGTGCCGCGCGTGCCATACCGCCTTCTCCCGCCGCACCAGCCGCGCGCGCCACTGGGTGCGGAAGAGGAAGCGCCGTCCCTCCACCTCCGCCCAGTCGCGCCGGGGCAGCCGGTACACGGCGGCGGTGGGCGCGGACTGCTTCCACGTGCGCAGGGCCTCGATGGCCTCGGGCTCCAGCGACTCGTCCGAGTCGAGGAAGAAGACGTAGTCACACGGCGACAGCGCCTCCACCGCGGCCACGCGCGCCGCGCCATAGCCGCGCCACGCATGTGGCACCGAGCGCGCGCCCAGCGAGCGCGCCAGCTCCGCGGAGCCATCCGTGGCGCCCGTGTCCAGCGCCACCACCTCGTCGCACAGCGACAGCAGGGAGCGCAGGCACGGCTCCAGCGTGTCGCGATTGTCGCGATGAAGGACGTAGCCTCCCAACTTCATAGTCCGAGTGCTCCCAGCTGCGCGTCGAACGCGGCCGCGGTGGTGAAGAGATGGCCGCGCATCCCCAGCGCGTTGGCCGCCTCCACGAACTCCGGCAGGTCGTCGAAGAAGGCCGCCTCGCCCGGCTCACACCCGGCGCGCTCCAGCGCGATGCGGTAGATGTCCGGCTCCGGCTTGACGCTCCCCACCTCGCAGCTCATCACCAGCGAGGTGAAGTGCTTGAGCAGCGGCATCCGGGGGCGCAGGTAGGCCGCGTGGAGCGCGTTGGTGTTGGACACCAGCACCAGCTTCACCTTGCCCACCAGGGACTCGACTCGTGGGAGCACCGCCTCGTGCGGGGTGAAGTGGCTGCTCCACAGCGGCGCGAACTCCGCCATGGGCAGCTTCATGTTCAGCGCCCCGCACACGCTCTGCCGGATGCCCTCCGCGTCCAGCAGACCCCGGTTCGCCGCCGTCCACCCGGCGCCCATCAGCCGCTGGGACACCTCATGCGGATGCATCCCCGCGCACGCGCCCAGCCGGGAGAACAGCAGCACGTTGTCGTGGAAGACGAGGACATTGCCCAGGTCCAGCAGGACCGCCTTCACCTCCGCCATGGATGCACCTCCCGCCTCGCGCCGGAAAAGCCGGAAACCGACGCGGAGCATCATCGCCGACGGAGCGTGTCTCCGTCCTGGAAATCCAGGACGGGGCCTACGGGCCTACAGGAGGGGGACCCGCTCCGGCAGGTCCCGGGCCGGCACCGTGGAGTAGTCCGAGCCCACATCCAGCAGCACCCGCTGTCTCACCCGCGTGCTCAGGGCCTTGCGCAGCCGGCCGAGGAACTCCGGCGGCGCGGCGATGACGAGCTTGTCGAAGGCGTGCCGGTCATGCCCCCGGTCCAGGACGCCGGACAGCTCCCGGGCGAAGCGCTCATGCTCCAGCTCGCGGCGGCCCTGGGGCTCGTTCTCCCCGGGAGGGCCGTGCAGGGTGCCGGCGTTCGGGTTGTCTGGCTGGTCGCGCAGGAACTCGCTCTTGGCCCGGCTCTCCTCGTGGTGGAACTCCTCCACCAGACTCCAGTCCGCCTCCGCCTTCGCGTCCGTCGCGAAGAGCCTCGCCCGGCTTGCGTTCCCCACGAGAATCCAGAGCTTTGCGTCCGCCATGTGTCACGCCTCCTTAGGGTGGGAGATGAGGACCCCGGAGACGCCCGGCAAGCTTCCAGCCCCGGGCGCTCCCCCGTCGTGCGCAGGGCAGGCGGGCGTGTCGCACCCGGTTGACACCCTGGGTTCCACCTCGCTGTTGTGAACCTGACCAATCATTCCGTTGGGATTGGCAAAGGAGTAGAACAGCGGCATGCGCATTCCCGCCGTTCTGCCTGTCGCCATGCTGGCGCTCGTGCTGCTGGCCCGTCCCTCGTGGGCCCAGGAGCAGGGGGGCCTGGGGCTGGACCTCAGCTCCGACACGTCCTCGCAAACGTCCTCGCCGCAGGAGCAGTCGGTGGGGCTGGACCTGCGCGAGGGGGACGGGAACACCGTCTCGCTGACGCCTCGCTACATCCTCCTGGGGTTGGAGACGCCGGAGCGGGCGGGCGCGCAGCAGGCGACCGTGTGGCTGCGGGAGCTGGCGCGCGGCGCGGTGTCCTCCGGCATGGTGGCGTTCGGCGGCAACCTCCGCGAGGTGCGGGAGCGGCTGGAGGCGGGCTACGACGCGGCGCTGCGCTGCAATCAGGCGGCCTGCATGGCGGGCCCCGCGGAGGCGCTGGACGCGGACCTGATGACGGCGGCGCGGCTGTCCCTGGAGGACGCGGGCTGGACGCTGCGCACGTGGACGTATGACCGGGACAAGAACGTGGTGCACGAGGACGCCGTCACCGGGCGCAACCCGAAGGACGCGGCCTTCCAGAAGGAAGCGGCGACGAAGCTGGGCAACCGGCTGATGGGGCTGGCCCGTCCGCGCGCGCTGCTGAAGGTGACGGTCAACGTCCCCACGGCGGTGGTGAAGGTGGGCGAGCGCATCCTGGGCGTGGGCAGCGTGGAGGCGCGCGTGGCGCCGGGCACCGTGCAGGTGGAGGTGTCCGCGGAGGAGTACGCGACCTTCACCAAGACGGTGGCGCTCAAGCCCGGTGGCCGTGAAGAGGTCGTGGTGCGCATGGAGATTTCGGGCCCGGCGCCGGAAGGACCCGAGGAGGCGGTGGCTCGCGCGATGGCGACGCGCGAGGGCGGCACGCCCCTCTACAAGCGGCCGGCGCTCTACACCGCGCTGGTGGGCCTGGCGGCGGTGGGCGTGGGCCTGGTGATGGGCAAGGGCGCCAAGGACGTGGAGAAGCGGGCCACGGACGCGGATGGCGACGGGATGATGGACATCACGCGCAAGGAGCGGCTGGACGCGCAGTCGAAGGCCAACCTCGCCACCGCGCTGTTGATTGGCGGCGGTGTGGCGACGGCGGGCAGTGTGACGTGGCTGTTGGTGGTGCCGGCGCGCTCGGAGGCTCCGGCGTCCGCGAGCCCGGCCTCGAGCGGTGCCTCGTCCATGGCGCTCCACGTCGTCGTCGGTGGGAGTTTCTGAGGCTTATGAAGACCTTCAATGCCTGGTTGTGCGCGCTCAGTTCCCTGGTGCTGGTGGCGGGGAGCGTGGGCTGCTCGGTGGAGTTCCCCAATGACGCGCCCTACACGTGCGACCTGGACGGGGACTGCGGCGGGGACGGCTATGTCTGTACGTCGCTGCCCAACAACGGGCCGAAGTACTGCTGCCTCCCGGAGCCCGTGGAGAAGTGCAACAGCGTGGATGACGACTGCGACGGCGTCATCGACGAGTTGGAGGGCACGTGCTTCACCGGCCCCGCGGAGGCGCGCGGCAAGGGCGTGTGCCGCGACGGTCAGCCCGCGTGCCGTCAGGGCGGGGAGGTCTGCCTCAACGAGGTGAAGCCGACCACCGAGATCTGCAACCGGCTGGACGACGACTGCGACGGTCAGGTCGACGAGGACTTCAACCTGATGACGGACCGGCTCAACTGCGGCACGTGCGGCACGCGCTGCGGCGCGCAGTTCGACTGCATGGAGGGCGTCTGCCAGCGCCGTCCGGTGACCAAGCCCGTTGACGACGGCGACCTGTCACTGGACTGCGCGGACCCGTTGGACTGCCCCGACACCACGGCTGGCACGCGTCTCGTCGGAGGCAACTGATTGCCTGGCATCCGCCAGGCGGGTGTTCGACTCTCATCGTGAGAAACCAGCTCCCACCTCGATGTTCGTCGAACGAGGCTGTCCATCGGTGGACGGTGGTGGGGGCCCGCGTGTCTTCTTGCGGGGCGCCTGGCGGCGTGGCTGACGTCGCATGGAAGACAGAGGGCGCCAGGTGGGTTGCCACGGCGCCAGACCATGGAAAGGTCTCCCCCCCATGGGACAAGATGACCACTTCTCGCGGAACCCGTTGTCACCGGGAGGCTCCGTGAGCGGAGAGCTCCAGGTGGGGGGGGAGCTGCGGGAAGGCGCCCTGCTGGGGAGCTACCAGTTGGAGACGCTGCTGGGCGAAGGCTCCATGGGGCGCGTCTTCCAGGCGCGACATGCGCGGCTGGGCCGGCAGGTGGCGCTGAAGGTGCTGAAGCCGGAGCACGCCCGGGACAGCGGCTTCGTGCAGCGCTTCTTCCAGGAAGCCCGCACGGTGAATCAAATCAACCACGAGCACATCGTGGAGATCTTCGACTTCGTCGACGAGGGCGAGGGCGGCCACGTCTACTGTGTCATGGAGCTCCTGCGGGGACGGGGCCTGGGCGAGCTGCTCAAGCAGGAGCCGCTGTCGCTCGCGCGTGTGCAGCGCATCGCCGCTCAGGTGTGCGCGGCGCTGGGCGCGGCCCACCTGGTGGGCGTGGTGCACCGGGACATCAAGCCCGACAACCTCTTCCTCACGCAGCGCTCCGGCCAGTCGGACTTCGTGAAGGTGTTGGACTTCGGCGTCGCCAAGCACATGGCCGCCGAGGGCGCTCACACCGGCACGTTGGATGGCACCATCGTCGGCACGCCGGCGTACATGTCTCCGGAGCAGGCCGCGGGGCTGCCGGTGGATGCGCGCTCGGACATCTACGCGGTGGGCAACATCCTCTACGAGATGCTCACCGGGCATCCGCCCTTCCGGGTGGAGGCCTTCGGGCAGCTGGTGGTGCACATCATCACCCAGCCGCCTCCGCCGCTGCCTTCGCACCTGCCCTCGGGTGAGCCGCTGCCGGCCGCGCTCGCGGAGCTGGTGATGCGGTGCCTGGCCAAGGACCCGGAGAGCCGTCCGCAGTCGCTCGCCGAGGTGATGACGGGGCTGCTGCTCGTGCCCGTGCAGGCGCCCGCCGCGCTGGAGGCGTCGGAGCGGCCCACGAAGAAGCTTCCCTCGGTGGCGGGCATCATGGGGCGCCGCCGCCTGGCGATGGCGTCCGCGGGCGGCGTGGCGACGCTGCTCCTGGCGGCGATGGTGTGGGCGGGGGCGCGCTCGTCGACCGCGCCCGTGGCGGAGACCGAGGCGCTCTCCGTCGTGGCGCCGGGGCGGCTGGCGGAGGCCGTGGCGGAGATGGCGCCCACGGCGGAGCAGAAGCCCATGGCGCCGCCCGTCACGCTCACGGTGCGCTCCTTCCCGGAGGGCGCGAAGGTGGTGCGCGCGGACACGGGTGAGGAGCTGGGGCTCACCCCGCTGGTGCGGGAGCTGCCGCGCCGCGAGGTGCCGTTGGACCTGCGCGTGGAGCTGTCGGGTTACGTGCCGCTGAAGCGTTCGGTGAACCTGAACGCGCACACGGAGCTGGACCTGCCGCTGGTCAAGTCGCTCACGGCGCCCAAGCCGAAGGCGAAGGCCCCCGAGAAGAAGGCGACGCGGAGCGAGGCCCCGTCGCGCAAGGCCTCGTCGCGCAAGGCGGCGGTCCGCTCGGCGAGCGCGGAGCCCGCGGCGCGCTGAGCGACGACGCGGTGGCGCGGCGGGTCAGCGCGAGATGGCTTGCGCGAGGACCTGCGCGGCGATGCGGGAGATGCGCTCGTCGAAGCCGTCCGCGTCGTGGAAGGTGAGGCGCACGTCGCCCACCTCCAGCTTCGCGCCGGGGTGCAGGAGGGCTCCGTCCGCGGCGAGCTCCTGTCCGTTCATGCTCACGGGCCTCGAGTCCGCCACGCGCGCCACATGCCAGCCGTGGTGGGGGCGCGGCGTGAGGATGAGCTGCTCGCGCGACACGGTGGCGTCGTTGACGACCAGGGCGTTGTGCGAGGCGCGGCCCAGGCGCATGGGCCCTCGCTCGGCCAGGGCCACGAGCTCGAAGCACATGGCGTCTCCTGCGGGCAGGCAGTCCCGGAGGTCCGAGAGGGGCAGGCGGGTAGCGCCCACGTTCCCCTCCGTCGTCTCGGGGACGTTCCACGCGCCGGCCTCCCACACCAGCCAGGGGTGTGGGTACTTGGCGCGAAACTTCTCCTTCAGTGCCATGTGCTGCCTCACCAGCAGCGAGAGCAGCAGTGCGCGAGCCATGCGAGACTCATAACCTCTTCGGCGGCCGATGGGCGCGAGAAGGTGGGTATCGGTGTCCACGAATGGTCGGAAACCGGCCGGGGAGGCCCACTCGCACCCAGCCGGGAGCCTGTAGTACACCCCTGACCACATTTGTTGGGAGGTTCCATGCGTCGTCTGTTGCTCGCTCCGCTCCTGCTTCTGGTCCCCGCGTGCCAGGGTGAAACCGCGAAGGACGTCACGGCCACGGTGGTGGGAAAGACCGTGGAGGTGGCGAAGGGCGCGGGGAGTGGGGTCGTGGAGGGGTTCAAGGAGGGCCGCAAGGGCGCGGCGAGCGCGGATGGCTCGCAGACGCTGTCGACGCCGGAGGAGGTCTACGCCAACACGGAGCTGTCCGTGCTGGAGGCGAAGCCTTCCGAGTCGGGCGGGGTAGAGGTGGTGCTGGCGGTGACGAACAAGACGCAGCACCCGCTGCACCTGCTGGGCCTGCATGAGAGTGGTGGGGCGCAGCTGTTGGACAAGGAAGGCTTCGCCACGCCGCTGCAGGCGCGCTCGCCGGGACAGTCGGCGGACTCCATCAAGGTGCCGCCGTCGGTGAAGGTGAAGGCGAGCATCTATTTCGATGGTGAGGCGGCGAAGGCGCAGAAGGTGCGGCTGTGGGGGCGTGAGTTCCCGGTGTCCACCGTCACCGCCGCGACGCCCAAGCCGTAAGGCAAGGCGGGTTCACTCCAGCCCCTGGAGCCGTGATGCGCCGTCTGTCCGCCGTCGTGCTGTGGGCCAGTCTGCTGTCCGGCTGTGAGGGAAATGAGGGGCCGCGGTACATGCGGCCCCCTCCGTTCACCCAGACGTTTCCGGATGCGGGCGTGGTTCCGGATGCGGGGCCGGTGAGCTGGGCGTGTCAGCGCGGGGCCGTGGTCCACGGCGCGCCCATCTCGTTGCTGGCGGACCTGCAGCTCGCGATGAGCCGCGCCACGTCGTCCGAGGCGCGCACGCAGGCCATCGACCGCTTCGTGGCGGAGGTGGAGGCGAAGGGCGGCACGCCGCTCGTGAGTGACGCGAGCGCGGGCCAGCAGCGGGTGGCGTTCTTCGTCCGAGGTGCCGCTGGCCGCGACACGTTCGTGGCGGGCGAGTTCAATGCGTGGTCCTCGAGCGCGACGCCGCTGACGCAGGTCCGGGACACGGACCTGTTCCTCGCGGAGGTGGTGATTCCGCGCACGGGGCCGCAGCCGTACAAGCTGGTGAAGGGAGACTCGTACGTCGAGGACCCCGGGGCGCGGCATGTGACGTGGGACCGGCTCAACCGCAACGGCGTGGGGCAGTTCAACTCGCTGGTGTACCCGGGGGCGCAGGACGCGACGAAGGGGCGGCTCACGGCCTGGTACGACGTGCGTGCGACGGGGTTGGGGGATGCGCGGGATGTGTTTGTCTACACGCCGGCGCGTTACGACGGTCCCGAGTGTCCGGTGCTGCCGGTGATGTATGTGCATGATGGCAACGAGAGCCTCACGCGAGAGTCCTTCGTGGACGCGGCGGATGCGCACTACGCGGCCCGGCCCGAGGACGCGGCGGTGTTGGTGTTCGTGGCGTTGCCGAGTCAGGACGTGCGACTGGCGCAGTACACGTTTCCTCCGGCGCGAGCACCGGGGTGGCCCACGCCGCGAGGGGATGAGTACCTGGCGTTCGTGAAGGACGACTTGATGCCGAAGGTGGAGGCGGGCTTCCGGGTGAAGACGGGGGCGGCGGACACGGGCATCAGTGGTGCGTCACTGGGTGGGCTCATCTCCGTGTACGCGGGGTTCCGGTATCCGGAGGAGTTCGGCTTCGTGGGGACGCAGTCCGGGACGATGTTCTGGCCGCACGATGGCGAAGTGGACCGGGACGACGGCAACGCGATGGTGGTGCGCGCGGGGCAGGAGCCGGTGGTGCCGGTGCGTTTCTACGTGGACCATGGCTCGCCCGAGTCCGGCTGTACGCGAGATGGGGAGGAGGGGGCTGACGACTGTCAGTCCAATCTCCAGTTCGTGGCCGCGCTGCGCGCGCGGGGTTACTCGGTGGCCCATGTGAATGAAGTGCGTGGGGGACACGACTGGGGCTTCTGGAAGAAGCGACTGCCGAAGATGCTCTGCGCGTTCCGGAACACGGACCCGCGAGTGTGTGGGCTCTGAGGCATCCGCTGGTTGCAGCGGGTGCTGAGTGAGGTAGGTCGACTTCGCCCCTTTGTCCGGTGCGGGCAAGATGGGCCGAATGTCGGAGTGCCCCTGTAAGGCTGGAAGGTGCTCGCGGTGCGCGGGCACATGCCGGGGGGACATTCCATGTTGCTTCGCTGGGGGGCGCTGCTGCTCTTCGCGGTCATGACAGGGTGCGCGACGAGTCGAGTCGTGCGACTGGAGTCCGGGCAAGACTCCTTCGTCATCACGCCTCGGGAGGAGCCGGGCGCGGAGGTGGATGCAGCGGAGCTCGATGACGACGAGTTCACCGAGGCCATCGCGGAGCTGGGCCGAGACGTGCGGCCGGTTCGCAATCCCATGCAGCGGGCGCGAGAGCTCTTCGGGGTGCCTTCTCGCAGCGGCGTGTTCGGCTTTGAGGGCCATCCGGGTCGGCTCATCCCGCAGCGCACGGACGAGGAGGGACTTCATCTCCTGGAGTCCTACGCGGACGACGGGCTGACGAAGGCCTATGGCCAGTGGTGTGAGCGGAAGGACCAGCCCGGGGACTGCTTGCGCCTGCTGGTGGAGGGACCGCTGCTCGCCAGTGATGGCAAGTACACGTGGGCCTTCGCCATCGCGATGGACTCCGTGTGGGACGAGACGGCCGAGGCGCTGGAGGACCTGGCGGACCCGGGCGCGGTCATGGCGACCATCACCTCGGCCGCGACGATGTACCTCCTCTTGTGGGTGTTGCCCGAGCCCTTCTCGAAGGGAGTGGCGGCGACGCTGACGGCCCTGGCCATCGCCTACCTGGGCGTAGACACGGTGTGGCGGCTGTTGGACGGGTGGCTGACATTGGTGCGCGAGGTGGAGCGGGCCACGACGTATGCACAGCTCAGCGCTGCGGGTGAGGCGTATGGCGAAGTGCTCGGGGAGAACGCGGCACGCGTCTTCGTGATGCTGGCCACGGCGGCCATCGGCAACACGGTGGGGCTGGCCGCGAAGGCCTCGAGGCTACCGGGCTCCGCGCAGGCGGCGCTGGCCGTGGAGTCGCAGGCGGGCTTCCAGTTCGCGGCGGTGGGCAGCGTGCGCTCCGTCGCGGTGGTGGCGGATGGCTTCACCCTCGCGCTCGCGCCCAACGCCCTGGCGATGGTGAGTCAGGGGATGAAGGGCGGGCATCGCCACCACATCGCCACGAACAAGAACGACATCTCTTCGGCGCGGGGAGGACCTTGGACGCCCAGGTTCCGGCAGCTCTTCGCGAGGGCAGGGATGACGCTCAAGGACCCCGAGAACATCGTCGAGGTCGTGGGTCACAAGGGTCCGCATCCTCAGCAGTACCACCGGCGCGTTCTTGACCGATTGGAGGAAGCGCTGGGGGCATGTCGGAAGGTGGTAGATTGCCGCGAAGCCCTTGCGAGAGAGCTACGCAGCCTCGCGAAGGAAGCCCAGACCCCAGGCTCGAAGCTCCACGAGCTGCTGACTCAGGGCAAGTGAGGCCGCAGGGAAGTCCACCATGTCGACTCGATACTTCAGGCTTGAGGAAGAGGTGCTGGCTGGGAACTGGTATCTGGGGACTCCCCTGGATGCGCATGGCGAGGAATTGGAGGACATGAGGGAGTTCTCGTCGGGCGAACCCGTGCATGCGCGGAGCGGCATGATGATTCCCATCAGTGAGTCCGGGCGTCGGCGTGATTTCAACATGGCGGGCGCCGGTAGGACCCCTGTCGTCCACATCAAGGTCGCCACCCTCTTCGCGGAGCTGGCGCCTGATGATGTGCAACTCATCCCGGTCGACATCAAAGGCTGCCCGGATGAGTACCAGATTCTCGTGGCCACCCGGCGCATCCGCTGCATCGATGACCAGGCCTCGGAAGAGATACTGCGCTGGAAGCCCGAGGACGAACGGCCGGACAAGTTCGGCATGTACCGCGGCGTCTACGGCATGCGCATCGACAAGTCGAAAGTGGGCGACGCCAAGGTGTTCCGCACCTGGGGTTGGACCGTCGCCCTCATCGTCTCCGAGGACATCAAGAACGCCATGGAGCGCGCCCGGGTGACGGGCGCGGAGTTCGAAGAGGTCTGACCCCCCTCACAGCTTCGCGACGATGGCGCGGGCGAGCCGGCGCGGTGCTTCCGCGTCCAGTGACAGGAACAGCGACGGCTCGGTGACCTCCACCTCCTGCAACCGCGTGACGCCCGTGTTGTCCGTGGCCACGTCCACGCGCGCGTACAGCAGCGGCCGGTCGATGGCCTCCAGCACGCGCTCGGTGAGCTTCATCTCCTCGCTGTTGTCCGGAGTGAAGACCGTGGGCTTCGCGAAGCCCCGGGGCGCGGACTGGAGCGTCGGAGGCCGGCGCACCGCGTGGCTGAACGCCCCGTCGATGAAGATGTAGCTGCGCTCACCCTCCGTCTCGAACGCCTTGAGATACGGCTGCACCATCAGCTCGCAGCTCGCCGTCAGGTCCGTCACGAGCGACGTCGCCGAGGCCGCCTCCGCTCGCGGGATGATGTACGTCTTCAGCGCGCCCGCCGACACCGCCGGCTTGAGCACCAGCGCCTCCCAGCCGAACGACTGCATCAGCGCTTCCAGGTCCAGCCCGCCGCCCTTCTCCACCCAGACCGTCGGCGTCACGGGTACCCCCTTCGCCTCCAGCTCACGCAGGTACAACTTGTGCGTGTTCCAGCGCAGCACCTCCGCGGAGTTGAAGAGCTTCGTGATCCGGCCCACCTTCTCCGCCCATGCGACGAACGTGTCCCGCCGCAGATGGCTGTCCCAGACCGTGCGCACCACCGCGGCCTTCACCTCGCGGAAGTCCACCGCCGGGTCGTCCCAGATGACAGGCCGCGCGTCGACCCCCAGCTCCGCGAGCGCAGGCAACAGCGGCGCGTCGTACGCGTCGAGCTGAGGCAGACCGGAGTAGGTGAGAATCGCGACGTCCATGGTGTGGCTCCTGATGAGGCGTGCGAGCCCTAGTTATCGCGAAGCCTCCACCCGCGCAGGAGTTTCGAGCCCCCTCTCCTCGAGTGGCCGCAAGCCAGCCCGGTTGTCCGAGCGGCCGACGCTCCCTCACACCAACAGTGCTGGCGTCAGGCCGAGCGCCGCGCGGATGCCTCGGGAGCGGACGGCTGCTCCCGCGACTCCTGCGCCTGCCCCTGCTGGGCCCGCTCCTGTGCCTCGCGCAGGACCCCCGCGAGCAACGCCTGCCCCCGAGGATAGGGCGTCGCCTCGCCCTCCAGCGCGAGGAGCTGCTGCCGCAACACCGCGCCACTCGGGGTGCGCCGCTCCGGCTCCTTCGCCAGCAGCTTCATCACCACCGCGTCCAGCGCCGCGGGGACCTCGGGGTTGTAGCGCGAGGGCGGCTCCAGCTCCTTGTCCAACGTCGCCCGCAGGATGTCCTCCTGCGTGGAGCCCTGGAGCGCGCGGCGCCCCGTGAGCGCCTCGTGCAGCGTGAGCCCCAACGCGAAGAGGTCCGCGCGCCCATCGAAAGGCCGGCCCGCCGCCTGCTCCGGCGCCATGTAGCCCAGCTTCCCCCGCACGTTCCCCACCGCGGTGAGCTGCGAGCGCGCCGCATCCCGCGCGATGCCGAAGTCCGACAGCTTCACGTCCCCGAAGCGCGACACCAGGATGTTGGGCGGATTCAAGTCGCGGTGCACCAGCCGCAGCGGCTGCCCATCGGCGCCCGTGCGCCGATGCAGGTAGTCCAGCGCCGACGCCAGCTCCGCCCCCAGGAACGCCACCGCCGCCACCGGCAGCGGCCTGCGCCCCACGCCGCGCAGCAGCGCGCTCAGCGGCATCCCCTCCACGAACTCCATCGCCAGGAAGTACGTCCCACCATGCCGCCCCAGGTCGAACACCTGGACGATGTTGGGGTGGTTGAGCGACGAGCACAGCTCCGCCTCCCGGCGGAACATCGTCACGAACTCGTCGTCGTCCGCGACGGACGGGAGGATGCGTTTGAGCGCCACCTGCTTCTGGAAGCCACCCTCCGGGCAGTACGTGGCCCGGTACACCTCCGCCATGCCGCCCGCGCCCACGCGCTCGTGCAGCACGTACTTCCCCATCACCTCCTGCTCGCGCAGCGCGGACAGCGCGCCCTTCGTGAGCTTCATGAAGTGCCGCGCCATCGTGGCCGTGAAGATTCCCGCCGCCACGAAGAAGAACGAGCGGATGGCGATGAAGCGCGGCGTCAGCGTGAGGAGCGCCGACTCCGGCAACAGCGGCAGCACGGCGAAGAAGTAGATGGCCAGGTACTCCGTCGCGACCAGGATGCCCGCCGCCAGCGCCAGCCGGGGGTTGCTCCGGAGCGCCGCCAGCGTAATCAGCGTGGGCCAGATGACCAGCGTGGGCGCCGTCAGCGCGTAGATGGGCCCCTGGAAGCGCAGGTCCACCGCGAGCACCACCGCGGGGATGCTGACCTCGATGGCCACGTTGAACCAGGGGATGACCGGGTGGAACACCCCCGCGCTCAGCACCCGCCACAGCGCGAAGTAGTAGATCGCCAGCGCCGCGGCCAACCCCATGAGCGCCTGCGTCAAACCCCACCCGAGCGATGAGCCCAGCGACGCCGCCACCAGGACCGACGCCCCGCAAAGCCCCGCCATGAAGCGCGCCACGGACCGCTCCTGGGCCTGGGCGTCGCGTCGGAGGTGTCCATCCAGGAAGCGGGAAACGGGGCTCGTCAGGGTGTGGGCCGTCATCGCGGGTCGCACTCTACAGAAAGGTGGGAGCCAGACGCTTGGCGCACCCCGCCGAGCCCACGGGTGTGCCCATGGGGCCTTCGCGACTGCCCCGGGATTCGTCGCGAGGACCCCTGGGGTCGCCTGTCGCTGAAATGTTTCACGGGATACTCTCCGCGCGTGTCGTAGGACGTGCCGCTTCACCCCTGGCCGGAGTCTCCGGGAGACCCACGAGATGCGAAAGTCCCCTCGCTTATGGTTGGCCGCGCTTGGCGCGGTGCTGTTGGTACAAATCGGTTGCTCGGATGACGACGGCAGGTGCGTTGGTGAGAAGTGTGACCCCCCTGTCACGGCGGCGTGTGGAAACAACGCGCTGGAGGAGGGGGAGCAGTGTGACGACGGCAACCAGGTGGGGGGGGACGGCTGCGAGGCGGACTGCTCGACGACGCCCGTGCCGGAGAAGCCCGTCTGTGGCAACGGGAAGGTGGAGGACGTCGAGGTCTGTGACGACGGCAACACCGTGGACGGCGACGGCTGTCAGGCGGACTGCTCGCTGACGGTGACTCGCTGCGCGGCGGCGGAGGCGCCTCCCCTCGCGGATGGCGCGACGTGCGCGGTGACGAAGTCCGGCAATGGCGCGCGGCTCATCACCGGCCTGGTGCTGATGGAGAAGGAGACGCTCGCGGGCGGGCAGGTGCTCGTGAACGCGCAGGGCGTCATCACCTGTTCGTCGTGTGACTGCTCCACGGCCGAGGGCGCCGCCGAGGCCACCCACGTGTCGTGCCCGACGGGTGTCATCTCCCCGGGCCTCATCAACGCGCATGACCACGTCAACTACCGGTCGCCGCCGCTCGCCTCGTCGGATGAGCGCTACGAGCAGCGCCTGGATTGGCACCATGGCCTGCGCAACCACACGGAGCTCAACAACAGCAGCGCGGCGGGCGTGGATGCGGTGAGCTTCGCGGAGCTGCGCCACCTGATGGCGGGCACCACGTCCATCGCGGGCGCGGGGTCGGGCGGCTCCGCGGGTCTCCTGCGCAACCTGGACATCGTGCTGGTGAGCCGGCAGGAGGGCCCGGACCTGTGGCCCGTCGTCTCCAGCCTCTACCCGCTGGGCGACACGGAGACGGACACCTATGCGGAGGGCTGTGGCTATTCCTTCCTGCCGAGGACGTCGAGCCTGCCTCGCTACGCCGCGTACCTGCCGCACATCGCCGAGGGCATCAACAAGGAGGCCTTCAACGAGTTCCGCTGTGTGTCGGCGGGCGCCAACGACGTGCTGATGGCGCGCACGGCGCTGGTGCAGGGCATCGCGCTGACGGCGCGGGAGATCGGGCTGATGGCGGACCGGGGCACGGGCCTCGTGTGGACGCCGCGCTCCAACATCGCGCTGTATGGCGACACGGCCATGCTGCCCGCGTTCAAGCGCATGGGCGTGAGCGTGGCGCTGAGCACGGAGTGGCTCCAGTCCGGCTCCATGAACATGCTGCGCGAGCTGAAGTGCGCGGACTCGCTCAACTCGACGTACTTCTTCCGGGCCTACAGCGACCAGGAGCTCTGGCGCATGACGACGGCCAACGCGGCGGAGGCGCTGAACGCGCAGAGCCGCCTGGGCCGCATCGCCCCGGGGATGCTGGGGGACCTGGCGGTCTTCTCGCTGCGCACGTTCGCGAAGTCCCCGCACCGCGCGGTCATCACCGCCGAGCCGGCGGACGTCGTGCTGTCGATGCGCGGCGGCAAGGCGCTCTACGGTGACAGGACGCTGGTGGAGGCCCTCAAGGGAACCTCGGAGGCCTGCGACACCGTGGACGTGTGCGGCAAGCCCAAGTCGGCCTGCCTCCAGTCGGAGCTGGGCAAGGCGCTGGCGGCGCTGCAGGCGGCCAACGCCACCGCGTATCCGCTGTTCGCCTGTGGTGTCCCGGAAGGGGAGCCCGTGTGCTTGCCCCAGCGCATCGCGAACGAGCCGAAGTGGCCCGCGTCCGTGACGGGCTCCAATGTCTACTCGGGCGAGACCCGCGCGGATGACCGGGATGGCGACGGGCTCAAGGGCCGCGCCGACAACTGCCCGTTCGTCTTCAACCCCATCCGTCCCATGGATGGTGGCAAGCAGGCCGACTCGGATGGCGACGGCGTGGGCGACGCGTGCGACGTGTGCCCGCTGGCGGCGAACTCCACCTCGTGCACGCCGAAGGTCGTGGGCGATGACGACCACGACGGCATCCCGACGTGGCAGGACAACTGCCCGTTCACGGCCAACGCCGACCAGGCGGACCGGGACGGCGACGGCAAGGGCGATGTGTGCGACGCGTGCGACGTGGCGAACCCCGGCAACCTGGGCTGCCCCTCCACCATCCACGCGCTGAAGACGCCCGATGGCGACCGCCTGCCTCTGGAGGGCAAGGAGGTGGCGCTCACCGACGCCATCGTCACGGGCGTGGTGAAGGGCACGTCGACGAACGAGGGCTACTGGCTCCAGGTGCATCCGCTGCCGTCGGGGACGAGCGTGGAGCACTCGGGCATCTACGTGTACTCGCCCAAGGCGGACCTGGCGGTGGGTGACCGGGTGGACATCACCACGGGCGTGCTGACCGTCTACAACGGCCTGCCGGAGTTGATCGACGTGAAGTACGCCAAGCGCAGCAGCAAGAACGCGCTGCCCGCGCCGGTGGTGGTCACCTCGGCGGATGTCCGCACGGGGGGGCCTCGGGCCGCGGCGCTGGAGGGGGTGCTGGTGGAGGTGCGCGACGTGGTCGTCAACACCGCCGTGGACCGGTTCGTCCAGTTCCTGGTCAACGAGAGCGGTGACGCGGGGCAGCCGTCGCTGATGGTGGACGACGCCGCGTACTCGTATGACCCGCCGGTGGTGGGCACGCGCTACGGCTCGCTGCGCGGCGTGCTGACGTACAACTTCAGCGACTCCAAGGTCGTGCCCCGCAGCCTCGCGGACCTGGCGCCGCCGCTGCCGACGCTGACGGGCTTCGGGCCCGGCGGGTACGTCCGCATGGGCGGCACCAGCCCCGTCAGCACCTTCCCGCAGGCCCTGACGCTGACGCTGTCGGGTCCGTACACGGAGGCGCTGGAGGTCTTCATCACCTCGAGCAACAGCAGTGCGCTGCGCGTGCCCAATGGAGTGGTGACGGTGCCCAAGGGCCAGAGCTCCGTGGAGGTGAAGGTGGAGCCCCTGGCGTCGGCGGCGAACGTGACGCTCACCGCGACGCTGCGAGCCACCTCGCTCCAGTCATCGTTCCGCGTGCTGGGCGCGGCGGAGGAGCCAGCGGTGGTCGGCGTGACGCCTTCCGACGTGACGGTGGTGCCGGGCGGCACCGTGTCCTTCACGGTGGAGTTGGACCGTCCGGCTCCCGCGAATGCCTCCGTGGCGTTGAGCGTGAATCCGACGACGGGCTTCGGCACGCTGACGCCCGCCAATGGCGTGCTGCCGGTGGCGCTGAACGCGACGCAGGCGTCGTTCTCGCTCACGGTTGACGAAGCGGCCGTGGGGCCCACGGGCACGGTGAGCGCGGGCATCGGCTCGAGCAGCGCCACCGCCACGGTGACGCTGGACCTGACGGCGCCGAGGCTCGCGACGCTGACCCCGGACGCGCCGGTGACGGTGGGCTACGGGCAGACGCAGGAGTTCCGCGTGACGATGTCCTCGGCGCCCACGGAGGATGTCTCCGTGACGCTGGCCGCCACGCCGGGCACGGGCGTCACCCACTTCGGCACGGTGCCGGCGACGGTGACGGTGCCCGCGGGGGCGACGGAGGCCACGTTCCTCTTCACCGCGGATGCGCTGGGTGACGGCACGGGCACGGTGTCCGCGTCGCTGCTCGGGGTGCGTCGGAGCACGGACGTCACGGTGACGCCGCCGCCGCCGAAGCTCGCGTCCATCTCTCCCGAGCGTCGGACGGTGTACTTCGGTGCGACCCAGGCCTTCACGATGACGCTGGACCGCAAGGCTCCCGCGGGCGGCGTGGTCATCGCGCTGGAGCTGGCTCCCGCCACGGGGCTGGGGACGCTGCCCACCGCGACGGTGACGGTGCCGGAAGGCGCGACGCAGGTGCAGGTCCAGTTCACCGCGGGGACCACGGCGAGCACGGGCACGCTGTCCGCGACGTATGCCGGCGTGACGAAGGTGGCGGAAATCACCACCGAGGAGCGCCCGGCCACCGGCCACCTGGTCGTCAACGAGTTCGACTACGACCCGGTGGGCACGGACTCGTCCGTGCTCAGGGAGTTCGTGGAGATCTACAACCCGACCAGCGCCCCCGTCTCCCTGTCGGGCGTGTACATCGTCCTCATCAACGGCAATGGCGCCCAGCCGACGAGCTACGACAAGTACGACCTGACCGACCTCCAGGTCCTGGAGCCGGGTGAGTACCTGGTGCTGGGCCACCCGAACGTGCTGGAGTCGATCGGGAACCAGACGGGCGTCAAGGTGGTGGAGCTGCCCGTCGGCAAGTCCATCCAGAACGGTGGCGCTCCGGTGGGGGATGCCATCGCCATCTACGACAGCGTCCAGAACATCCTGATGGACTCGGTCTCCTACACGGGGTCCGTCTCGAGCGCGACCATCCAGTGGGAGGGCGGGGCGCCGCGCGGGCCGTTCAACTTCGTGGAAGGACCTCGGAGCCCCACGGGTCTGGCGGACGCGAACGCGCAGGGCTCGCTGGGTCGCAAGGCGGACAGCTCGGACACGAACGACAACGTGGATGACTTCCGCTTCTCCCCCACGCTCACGCCGGGTCGGCAGAACATCCTGCCCTAGTGAGACCCACGGGGCCTCGCGCTCCGTGACAGCGGAGGTCCAGGCTCGGGCGGCTCTCTCGATGAAGAGGGCCGCCCGAAGTCTTTCGAGGCGTCAGGCGCGCCTCACGCCAGCAGCGTCACCTTGACGATTTCCGGCCCGGTGCCGACGCGAAGGGGCGGGCCCCAGAAGCCGGTCCCCTGGCTGACGTAGATGTGCTGGCCGTTCTCCTCGTAGTGCCCCGCCTTGTGTTCCCACATGGCGGAGACCACGAGCGTGAAGGGGAAGAACTGTCCGGCGTGCGTGTGCCCGGACAGCTGCAACCCCATGCCCGCCCGCGCCGCCACGCGCCAGTTGGCGGGCTGGTGCGCGAGCAGCACCGCGGCCCGGTCCGGCTGTCGGCCGAGCACGGCCGCCTCCAGGTCATAGCCACGGCCAGGGCCCATGTCCTTCGCCGCCCAGTCGTCCACGCCCACCAGGTCGAACGAGGCCGCCGAGTCACCCACGCGCACGTGCCGGTTGCGCAGCACCTGCACGCCCATGCCCTCCAGCGCCTCCGCCCACGTGTTCGCGTTCCAGTAGTACTCGTGGTTGCCGGTGACGAAGTACGTCCCGTCCCGGGTGCGGAGCTCCCGCAGCGCGGCCACCGAGGGCCCCAGCGTCGGCACATTTCCATCCACGAGGTCCCCGGTGATGGCCACCAGGTCCGGGTGCAGCGCGTTGCAGCGCGCCACCAGCTCGTCCATGAAGCGGCGCTGGATGAGCGGCCCCACGTGGATGTCGCTCAGGTGGACGAGCGTGTAGCCATCCAGCTCCCGAGGCAGCCCCGGAAGCCGCACCGCCACCTCATTCACCACGGGAGGATGGAACGCGTTCCAGGCCCCGTAACCCGACAGTCCTCCCGCGGCGAGCGCCGCGCCTCCCGCCGAGACACGCGCCAGGAAGCGCCGCCGCTCCACGTTCACCGCGGGCACCTCGGCGGGCGCCGCGAGCACGGCGACAGCGGGCGCCGTCCCCGCGCCACTCGCGGCCACCACACCGGGCTCCGCGGAGACGAGCGCGGCCTTCGCCCGGCGCACGAGCCGCGTCGCCAGTCGAGCGCCGCCGATGAGCCACAAGGCGAAGAGCAGATAGAGCGAGAGGCCCATCCACATCCACACGGCGGTGGCCACCTTGAAGGTGAAGTCCAACGGCAGCACGCGCGTCAGGGTGAAGGACAACAGCAGCAGGGTGCACAGCACCGCCATCACGCCCATTCCCACAAGGCGCCACATGCGGTTCTCCGAGGTGTCCGAGAACAGGCGCCGGTACAGGTAGATGTGGACTCCCACGATGGGCCCACTCGTGAGGAGCACGAAGATGACGAAACGCACCCATGAGTTCATGTCCACCCCATCCTTGCCGACCGCCGCCGCGTCGCAATGGCTTCCGCGTGAAGAAACGTGAACCCCTCTGGCGGATGGCGGTGGCTCGGGCTCTCGTGGCGGGGTCCTTCTCTCGCGGCGGCCTCTCGGGGCGACGCTCCGCGCCCCCAGGCTTCTCATTCGCCGGGGAGACGAGTATGGACGGCCGCTTTCTCGTGCTGGAGGCAAGTGATGCGGAAGGACAACGTGATGGCGAGGCCGGGCTTCGCACAGGTCTTGGTGCTGAGCGCCTGGCTCGCCCTGGGGTGTGAAGGCACCTCGAGCTCCGCGGAACCGTCTCTCGCTTCGGCCACGCGCTCACAGGCCCTCGCGTCCGCGACGTCGAAGGTCGCCGCGGGCGCGCAGCACTCGCTCTATGTCACGCAGGCCGGCACCGTGTGGGCGTGGGGTGGCAATGGCTCCGGCCAGCTGGGCATCGGAAGCGTGTCCTTCCAGCGCGTCGTCGCCCGGCAGGTGCCGGGGCTGACGGACGTCACGAGCATCGCCGCGGGAGATGCCCACTCGCTCGCGCTGCGCGCGGACCGCACGGTGTGGACGTGGGGAGGCAACAACGCGGGCCAGGTGGGGGACGGCACCAACGTCGACCGCCCCACGCCGCGGCAGGTGCCGGGGCTCTTCGACGTCATCGCCGTCGCGGCGGGTGAGTTCCATTCGCTGGCGCTGCGCGCCGATGGCACCGTGTGGGCCTGGGGCAGCAACTTCTATGGCCAGCTCGGACGGGGCCACTCGCAGCCGGGCCCCTCTCCCGCGCAGGTCGTGGGGCTGACGGGCGTGGTGGCGCTCGCGGCGGGCTTCGACTTCTCGCTCGCCGTGCGCTCGGACGGCACCGTGTGGGCCTGGGGCGCCAACGGCTCCGGACAGCTGGGGGATGGGACCTACATCCAGCGTCTGGCACCCACGCAGGTGTCCCAGCTCCAGGGCGTCTCCGCCGTGACGGCGGGCCTCTATCACGCGCTCGCGCTGCGCACGGATGGGACGGTGTGGGCGTGGGGCTCCAACTCCTCCGGGCAGATGGGCGATGGGACGTGGACGGACCGCCCTACGCCGGTGCAGGTCACCTCCCTCGCGCGAGCGAAGGCCGTGGCCGCGCAGGACGCGGGCTCGCTGGTGTTGCTCGATGACGGCGGGGTGTTCGCGTGGGGGCTCAACTCGCAGGGACAGCTGGGGACTGGCACCACCACGGACAGCCCGCTCCCCGTGCGCGTGAAGGGGCTGGGCGCGGTGACGTCGTTGGCGGCGGGGACGCAGCACGCGGTGGCGCTGCGCGCCGATGGCACGCTGTGGACATGGGGCAACGGCGCCACGGGCCAGCTGGGCCACGGCAGCTCCGAGCGCCTGCTCTCGCCGGAGGTCGTCACGCGCTTGTCGAACGTGGCCTCGGTCGCGTCGGGCAGCTTCCACTCGGTGGCCTCGCTGTCGGATGGCTCGGTGTGGACCTGGGGGCGCAACACCAACGGCCAGCTGGGTGATGGCACCACGACCGAGCGCCACCTGCCCGTCCGCGTGCCGGGCCTCTCCGACGTGGTCTCCGTGAGCGCGTCGGGACATCACTCGTTCGCGCTGCGCGCGGATGGGACGGTGTGGGGCTGGGGCCGCAACGCGCAGGGACAGCTGGGGGACGGGACGACGAAGGACCGCGCCTCGCCCGTGCTCGTGGCAGGCTTGAGCAGCGTGAAGGCGCTGGCCGCGGGCGGCAGCCACATGGTGGCGCTGCGCACCGATGGCACCGTGTGGACGTGGGGCTACAACGGCACGGGGCAGCTCGGGGATGGCACCACGACCGACCGCCGCGCGCCGGTGCAGGTATCCGGCCTGTCGGGGGTGGTGTCCGTGGCCGCGGGCGCCTACTTCTCGCTGGCCCTGCGCTCGGACGGCACCGTGTGGGCGTGGGGCGACGGCTTCGAGGGACAGCTGGGCGATGGCGCGGGTGTCCAGCGCGCGTCGCCGGTCCAGGTGACGGGGCTGACGCGGGTGATGAAGCTGGCCGCGGGCGCCGCGCATGGCCTGGCCGTGCGGGACGACGGCACCGTGTGGGCGTGGGGGGACAACACCGAAGGACAGATTGGAGACGGCTCGTGGTCCGACCGGTTCCGCGCCGTGCAGGTCTACGGCGTGACGGGCGTGTCCTCCGTCGTCGGTGGGCTGTACCACTCCATGGCCCTGGCGCAGGACGGGACGCTGCGTGTCTGGGGTGGCAACGCGTATGGCCAGTTCGGTGATGGCGGTGTCGCGCCGCGCGTCGTCGCGGGCGCGGTGCCCGGCCTCTCCGGCATCAAGCGGCTGGGCGCCAGCTACCTGCATGTGCTCGCCGTGCGCGAGGACGGCACGCTGCTGTCGTGGGGCTACAACCGCTTCGGGCAGCTCGGCCTGGGCGCGGCGGGCTGGAGCTCGCTGCCGATGCAGGTGCGGGGACTGGGGCAGGGGCGCAGGCTCTCCGCGGGACGTGCGCACTCGCTGCTCGTGCGCGCGGATGGCACCGTGCTCGCGTGGGGACAGAACACCTCCGGTCAGCTCGGGGATGGCTCGACGACCCATCGCACGGCGCCGGTGCGCGCGCGCGACCTCCCGTGCGCACGCGCGGCGTCGGCGGGCAGGCGGCACTCGCTGGTGCTCGCGTGTGATGGCACCGTGTGGGCATGGGGAGGAAACGACAAGGGACAGCTGGGCGATGGCGGCGTCACGTCGCGCGCGTACCCCGCGAAGGTGGAGGGACTGTGGGGCGTGGTGGCCGTGCTCGCGGGAGGAGACTCCTCGATGGTGCTGCGCGCGGACGGCACGGTGTGGACGTGGGGCGCGAATGACAGCGGCCAGCTCGGTGACGGCACGCTGGGAGACCGCGCCTCGCCCCTGGAGGTGAAGGGCTTGTCCGGCATCGCCACCGGCGTGATGGGCGAGTCCCACGCGCTCGTCGTGGGCCAGGACGGCACCGTGTGGGCCTGGGGCGCGAATGGCCGAGGCCAGCTGGGCGATGGCACCACCACCTCCAGCGCGTCGCCCGTGCGGGTGGCGGGACTGTCCGCCGCGATGAGCGTCAGCGTCGGACAGGCGTACTCCCTCGCGGTGCTCCCCGACGGCACGGTGTGGAGCTGGGGCGCGAATGACAGCGGACAGCTGGGGGATGGCACCAACGTGGCGCGCACCACGCCCAAGCCCGTGCAGGACCTGTCCGAGGTCAAGGCGGTGACCGCGGGCGCGCACCACGTCGTGGCGGTGCGCCATGACGGGACGGTGTGGGGCTGGGGCGCCAATGCCTTCGGCCAGGTGGGGGATGGCTCGCACTTCTGGCGCTTCCGTCCCGTGCGCGTGGAGGGACTCGCCAACGCGGTGGAGACGTCGGCGGGCGAGCAGCACTCGCTGGCGCTGCTGGGGGACGAGCGCGCGCTGTCCTGGGGCAGCCATGAGTACGGCCAGCTCGGGGACGCGGAGTCGGGGCCGAGCCTGGAGCCCGTGGGCGTGAAGCTGCCGAGTTCGAAGATGTGGGTGCCCGTCGTCTCCGTGAGCGCGTGGCATCAGCACGCGACGGCGCTGCTCTCGGACGGCACGGTGCAGACGTGGGGCGACAACGCGGACGGGCAGCTCGGAGATGGCACCACGGAGAGCCGGGCGACGCCCATCACCGTGGCGGGCCTGGGGTCGATGGTGGCCGTGGCTCCGGCGGCGCGCCACACGCTGGCGCTGCGCGCCGATGGCACCGTGTGGGCTTGGGGCGACAACACCTTCGGGCAACTGGGTGACGGCTCCAACACGCGGCGCACGCTGCCGGTCCAGGTGGTGGGGCTGGAGAAGGTGACGGCCATCGCCGCGGGCAGCTACCACTCGCTCGCGGTGCGCGAGGACGGCACGGTATGGGCCTGGGGCTACAACGTCTTCGGCCAGCTGGGCGACGGGACGATGGACGCGCGCGCCGTGCCCACGCGCATGCTGGAGCTGGAGGGCGCGGTGGCGGTGGCCGGTGGCGAGTACCACTCGCTGGTGTTGCGCTTCGACGGGTCGCTGTGGGCCTGCGGCAACAACGCCCACGGCCAGCTGGGCGAGGGCACCTTCACCAACCGCTTGTCACCCTTCCCGGTGGTGCAGCTGGACCAGGTGCGGACGGTGCGCGCGGGCGGCTACCACTCCGTCGCGCTGCGCGAGGACGGCACCGTCTGGACGTGGGGCCACAACGGCCAGGGCCAGCTGGGCGATGGGACGGTGACGACGCGGCGGGTGCCCGCGCCGGTGCCCGGACTGACGGGGGTCGCGTCCGTGGGCGCCGGGACGTCGCACACCTTCGCGGTGGGCTCGGAGACCTGGGCGTGGGGGCGCAACTCGCACGGGCAGCTCGGCACGGGGGACAGCTCCGACCGGCTGGAGCCCACCGTGGTGAAGGGGCTGCACGGCGTGACGAGCGTGCTGGCGGGTGGGGACTTCTCGGTGGCCCAGGGCGCGGATGGCAGCGCGATGAGCTGGGGCACCAACGTCCACGGCACCCTGGGCATCGGCCTCCCGGGGCAGCGCACCGTGCCGGGGGCCGTGACGCTGCCCTGAAGAAGAGGCCCGGGGCGTGACGCTCCGGGCCCTCCGCCGCGACTACGGCTTGCGCGGGCTCACGGCCGGCGCGGAGAGCTCGGAGCCAATCTGCCGCCACTCCTGCGCGTAGGCGCCTCGGGTGAAGGCGCGCAGGTCCTCGCTCGTCACGGCGCCTCGCGCCAGCGCGGTGTCCAGCGCGCGCACGACGGCGGCGCGGTGCGGCTGCTCGACGTAGGGGTTGCCCTCGCGGAACACCTCGCCGAAGAGCGACTCCAGGCGGCCGTCCTGCTTCAGCCGCTCGACGATGCGCGTCTGAGACATGGGCTCATCCGCGTGGGCGTGCAGCATGGCGGAGGCCATCCCGCCCTGCGCGTCGGCGTCGGGGAACTCGGAGAGCAGCTCCAGCTCCGCGTCCGCTCCGGCGATGGCCTGGGCGTGCGCGTCCGCGGCGAGCGACGTCAGCGCACCGCTCAGGTCCGGCGTGCCGCGCGGAGGCGTCCGGCGGTCCGGCTCGAAGTCGCTGCGTCCCTGGAAGGGGCTCACCGCACGAGCTGTCGGGAGGTCCTTCTTTCCCGGGACTTGCTGGGCGCTCTTGGAGGCGGAGTCCGGCCGCTCCGTGCTGGAGCGCTCCGTGGAGGAGCCCTTCGGCGGGGACGTGCGGTTTCCACCATCAATGCGCGACATGCATGCGCTCCAGGAAGACGGGGAGCCCTTTGGGGGCATGGCTCCGGGACGTCTCCAGGAGGTTATCGGGCCCCCCCGGCTCCAGTTGCGTCCCAAGTCGAAAACTAGCGGCGCCTGGGCGACAGGACAGGGGGGAACAGGCACTCCAGCCCACGCACCACGTCATCCCTCCAGGCTGGATAGTTGTGTCCCCCACTGTATTCCCGGTACTCGACGCGGTGCCCCGAGGCCGTCAGCAGGGGGGCGAGCCGCTGGTTCCCCTCCAAGAGGACCTCGAAGCGACCGCAGCTCATCCACACCCTCAGCGGGCGGCGGGGGACGTGCCGGGCCAGGTCGAAGACGACGAACTCGTGATTCTCCACGACGAAGGCGCCCGACTGGGTCAGCACCTGTCCGAAGACCTCCGGCGCGCGCAGCCCGGTGAACAGGGCCATGAGTCCCCCCAGGGACGCCCCCAGCACCGCGTGCGCGCCGGGGTGGTGCCGCTCGTCCAGCAGGGGCAGGTGGGCGCGGGCCAGGGGCAGCACCTTCCACAGCAGGAGGGCCACGGTGTACTCGCTGCACGCGTACTCCACGCCTCGCGTCATGCCGCCGTTGGAGACGAGCGCCAGGGCCACCGGGCGCATGCGCTCATCGGCGACGAGCGTGTCCACCAGCTCCGGCAGGCGCACGCGGCGCAGGTAGTCCTCGCCGTCGAACACCACCAGCAGCGGCACGGGCTCTCGCGTGGGCGGGGTGTACAGGTACACGGTGCGCTGGCCATCCAGGCCCACGTCGGACATGTCCACGCGGTGCTGGGTGACGCGTCCCCGAGGCGCGCCCCGAGGTCTGCGCGCCGGCAGCGAAGGCCCCCCTTCCGGCATGTAGAACGCATGGTTCACGTCGCCGAAGCCGTTGTCGGAGACGCGGGGGTTGAAGTCGTCGCGCAGCCGCTGTCCGCGCGCGTCGAACAGCGCGTACTCGACATAGGCATCGCGAGGCAGCGCCAGCGAGCGGACCCAGAGCCCCGGCGCCACGCGCTCCAGGGCGAGGGGCTCCCCCCGCCAGTCCTGGAAGTCTCCCTGGAGGAACACGGGCCCCCGGCCGCGCCACACGAAGGTGGCCGTGTCTCCCGTGATGACGGGCGTCCCCTCGGCGCGCGCGCGTACTTCCAGCTCCCTGGCGTCCATGGCTCGTCAACCTATGACAGCAGGTGCCGCAGTGCTCCTTCCACCTCGGGGAAGCGGAAGGTGAAGCCCGCCTTCTGCGCGCGCGAAGGCAGCACGCGCTGACCCTCCACGACGACCTTCGCCATCTCCCCCAGGGCCGCCTTCACCACGAAGGCGGGGACGTGAATCACCGACGGCCGTCCCAGCGCATGGCCCAGCGCGTGCGCGAAGGCCGCGTTGGTGACGGGCTGGGGCGCCGTGGCGTTGAAGGGGCCTTCCAGCGGCGTGTCCCCGAGCACGAAGCACAGGAGCGCCTGCGCGTCCTCGCGATGAATCCAGCTCACGTACTGCCGGCCATTGCCGACGGGCCCTCCAGCGCCGAGGCGGAAAGGGGGCAGCATCTTGTGCAGCGCGCCGCCCTCGGGGTGCAGCACCACGCCCATGCGCACCACGGCCGTGGAGATGTTCGCCTCCCGCGCGCGCGCCGCCTCCGCCTCCCATGCCACGCACACCCGCGCGAGGAAGTCGTCCCCGGGCGAGCTCTCCTCCGTCAGCGGCTCCGCCTCGCGCGCGCCTCCGTAGTAGCCGATGGCGGACGCGGACACGAAGCGCTTCACCGTGCCCGCCGCCTTCGCCGCCTCCACCAAGGACCGTGTCCCCTGTACCCGGCTGTCGTGGATGCGCTGTCTGGCATGCGCGTTCCACCGCTGCGCCACGGGCTCACCCGCCAGATGCAGCACCGCCTCCGCGCCGGCCAGGGCCTCCGGAGACACCGCCGTCCCCGTGTCGTACGCGGCCCCCGTCACCCCCGGAGGCAGCCGCTCCAGGGCCTTGGGCACGTCCCGCGCGAGCACGTGGACGTGGTGGCCCTGCCTCAACAAACCCTGGACAACGCCCACGCCCAGAAAGCCCGTGGCCCCCGTGACAGCCACCTTCATGGCGTGGCTCCCGGGGCCACGGGGGTCGTCAGGTCCACGCCCACCAGCTGGCTGAGCGCGGAGAAGAACGCCACCTGCTCCTCGGGCTTCATCCGCCCGGAGTGCCGGTAGACCACCGCGCCTCGCGCATCGAGCAACAGGACATTCGAGGTCTTCATGGGCAGGGACCATGGGGATGCACCCATCGCTCCGTCCAGGTCGACCAGGATGGGCACCCCCACCTTCTTTTCTTCATCCCTCACATAGGAGAGGGCAATCTGCCGTGCGGGGAAGAAGTCGAACGCCTTCAGGTTGGCCACCGCCACCACCCAGGCGGAGCCCAGCAGGTTCCGCTCACGCCCCCGCGCGAAGAGGTCCTCCTTCAGTCCCGCGTTGAGCGTGGTGGAGTCCCTGTCCTCGTAGAACAAGATGACCGGTTTGCCCCGCCACCGGGACAGCCGGACCGGGTCCCCGCTGGAAGTTCGTAACGCGGCATCGGGTGGGACGTCCGGTGGATTGGATGCGAGAGCGGCCTGCGTGAGCAGGACCACTGCCAGCGTGCCGGTGATCCACAGCTTCATGGAAGGTGACCCCTAGTGGACAAGGTTTATACAGACATTAGACATAGCCTTGACAAGCCATGGACGCAACGCTACCTCTGGAAGGACGGACAGCTGTGAAACTGGAGGAATCACCCGTGGCCCTTCCTCGTCTCGCGGTGTTGCCGTCCCCGGCGGAAGTCCCCCTGGAGCGGGCGTGGCTGTCGCTCATCCATGCGCAGGTGGAGGCGTCGTTGGGGGAGCTCTTCGAGCTGCCCGATGAGGTGGGCATCGACGCGCGCTGGTCTCGGGCGATGGAGGAGGCGAAGGCCTTCACGTTGCGCCCCGCGAAGCGGGTGCGGCCCCTGCTGGTGATGGCGGGGCACTGCCTGGCGCGAGGCACGCCCGTGGTTCCCTCCGAGCTGTGGCGCTTCGCCGCGGGGATGGAGCTGCTCCACACCTTCCTGCTCATCCACGACGACATCGCGGACCGCGCCTCGCTGCGGCGCGGGGGCGCGGCGCTGCACCGCGTGCTGGCCCCGGGCCGCATGGGCGAGGACCTGGCGGTGGTGGTGGGAGACCACCTCTTCGCGCGCTCCTTGGAGGCGATGCTGGAGTCGGGGCTGCCGGGCGTGGCGAAGGTGGTGCGCCACTACCTGGCGGTGTGTCGGCACACGGCCGCGGGCCAGTACCTGGACCTGGCGCTGGGGCACGCGCCGCTGTCGGAGGTGTCGCTCTTCCAGGTGCTGCGCGTGGCCTATCTCAAGACGGCGCGCTACGGCTTCTGCGCGCCCTTGGTGTGCGGCGGGATGCTGGGCGGCGCGAGCGCGGAGGTGCTCGAGGGCCTGGAGCGCGTGGGCCGCCACGTGGGGCTCGCGTACCAGCTCCAGGACGACGTGCTGGGGCTCTTCGGAGACTCGCGCGTCGCGGGCAAGGCGTCGGACGGGGACTTCATGCAGGGCAAGCGCACCTTCCCGGTGCTCGCGGCGCTGGCTCGGGCCACGCCGAGCGGGCGCGCGGAGCTGGAGGCGCTGTGGTCGCTGCCCGAGTCGGGCAAGGACGCGGAGGCGCTCCTGCGGGCACGGGCGCTGGTGGAGCAGTTCGGCGGTCGCGCGGCGTGTGAGCGGATGGTGGAGCGGAGCACCCGCGCCGCCCGGCGGGCGCTCCAGTCGCTGCCCAACTCCCATGGCGTGAGGGACTTGCTGGATGTCCTCATCGTCCACCTCTCGCGGCGTGTGTCTTGAGGAACCCATGAGCGGACGCACGCAAGGCAGACGGGTGGTGGTGGTGGGCGCGGGCGTGGGAGGCCTGGCCGCGGCGGCGCGGCTGGCGCACCAGGGCTTCGAGGTGCAGGTCGTCGAGAAGACAGGGGCGCCGGGTGGGCGCTGCGGCCGGCTGCGAGTGGACGGGTTCACCTGGGACCTCGGTCCCACCATCGTGCTGATGCCGGAGGTGTTCGAGGAGACCTTCCGCGCGCTGGGCCGCCGAATCGAGGACTACCTGACGTTGCTCAAGTGCGAGCCGAACTACCGGCTGCACTTCCGGGATGGCTCGGACGTCACCTTCACCTCCGAGCTGTGCGCCATGGGACGCGAGCTGGAGCGGGTGGAGCCCGGCAGCTACGCGCGCTACCTCGCCTTCCTCGCGCGGGGACGTGTCCAGTACCGCACCAGCCTGGACCACCTGGTGGGCCGCAACTACGCGGGCATCACCGACTACCTCTCGCCGCGAGTGCTGGCCCGCATCTTCCAGGTGCGCGCGCACCGCCGCATGTACTCGGACGTCAGCCGCTACTTCCGCGATGACCGGCTGCGCGCGGCGATGACGTTCCAGACGATGTACCTGGGCGTGTCTCCCTTCGAGTCGCCCGCGGTGTATGGCCTCCTGCCCTTCACCGAGCTGGGCGTGGGCATCTGGTTTCCGAAGGGTGGGCTGTACGCCATTCCCCAGGCGCTGGAGCGGCTGGCGCTGGAGGAGGGCGTGCGCATCCACTACGGGACGCCGGTGGAGCGCATCCTCACGGAGGGCGGGCGCACCACGGGGGTCCGGTTGCAGGGCGGCGAGGTGATGGAGGCGGATGCCGTGCTGTGCAACGCGGACCTGCCCTACGCCTACGAGAAGCTGCTGGACCCGGAGGCCACCCAGCTCAAGCGGCGCGAGAAGCTGCGCTACACGTCCAGCGGCTACATGCTCTACCTGGGGCTGCGGCGGAAGTACCCGGAGCTGCTGCACCACAACGTGGTGTTCGGCCGCGACTACCGGGGCTCGTTCGACGACATCTTCGAGCGCTTCCGCGTGCCGGAGGACCCGAGCTTCTACGTCAACGCGCCCACGCGCACGGATGCGTCGATGGCGCCCGCGGGCAAGGACTCGCTCTACGTGCTGGTGCCCGTGCCGCACCAGCATCCGTCGCTGGACTGGAAGGTGGAGGGGCCGAAGGTCCGCGCCAAGGTCTTCGCGCGGCTCGCGGAGCTGGGCTTTCCGAAGCTGGAGTCGGACATCGAGGTGGAGCGTGTCTTCACGCCCGATGACTGGGCGGGGACGTTCAACCTGGCGCGTGGCAGTGCGTTCGGCCTGGCGCAGAACTTCTTCCAGATTGGTCCCTTCCGGCCGTCGAACCAGGACGCGAAGGTGAAGAACCTCTTCTTCGTCGGGGCCTCGACCCAGCCGGGGACGGGGCTGCCCACGGTGCTCATCTCCGCGCGGCTGGTGACGGAGCGGCTGACGGACTGGGCGCGGGCGCGGGGCGTGACGCTGGTGTCTCGCGAGCGGGCGCCGACGTCCGTGTCGAAGAAGGAGGCGGCGTGAGCACCTCCACGGATGGGGCGCTGGTGCGCCAGGGGTACGCGTTGGCTCGGAAGGTGACGCGTCACCACGCGAAGAGCTTCTTCTTCGCGTCGTATCTGTTGTTCGGACAGCGCCGGAAGGCGGCGTTCGCGCTGTATGCGTTCTGCCGACGGCTCGACGACCTGGTGGATGAGGCGGGGCCGGGGATGGAGGAGCTGTCCGTGCGGCTGGCTCGGGCGCGGAGCCGGGTGGCGGAGCTGTATGTGTCCATGCCGGAGCTGGCATCGGAGGAGCTGGGGCCGCCGGGGGAACGGCTCCAGGGTGGGGGAGCACGCTCGCCGTGGGACGCGGGGGAGTTCGCGGCGCTCGCGCATACGGTGCGGCACTACCGGATTCCGGAGCAGCCCTTCCAGGACCTCATCTCCGGCATGGAGATGGACCTGACGAAGCACCGCTATGCGACGTGGGCGGAGCTGGACCTCTACTGCTACCGCGTGGCGGGTGTGGTGGGGTTGATGCTGACGCCGGTGCTGGGGTGCTCGGATGTGACGGCGCTGCGGCCGGCGGCGGACCTGGGCCGGGGCATGCAGCTGACGAACATCCTGCGCGACGTGCGCGAGGACCTGGAGCGAGGCCGGGTGTACCTGCCCGCCGAGGAGCTGGCCGCGTTCGGGCTGTCCGAG
The DNA here is from genome assembly GCF_038561935.1 of Myxococcus stipitatus. The sequence continues at coordinate 1,141,693 of NZ_CP102770.1, forward strand.
GAGGACCTGCGGCGAGGCACGGTGGATGCGCGGTGGCGGGACTTCATGCGCTTCCAGGTGGCTCGGGCGCGCTCGTACTACGCGAGGGCGGCGCAAGGGGTGCCTTCGCTGACGGGCTTCGGGAGCCAGCGGATGGTGCGGCTGATGGGCGCCATCTATGGCGACATCCTTCGCGACATCGAGGCGCGGGACTTCGACGTGTTCAGCGCGCGGGCGCATGTGACGACGAAGCGCAAGCTGGTGCTGGCCGCGGCGTCGTTCCTGCGTCCCGAGTCCGTGCTGCCCACGCTTCCCGAGGGCACGCGCGTGCCACTGCTTCCGGGGGTGCTGGAGGAGCGGCGTCATGGGTGAGGCGCGCAAGAGAGTCGCGGTGGTGGGGGGCGGCATCGGCGGGCTCACCGCCGCGGGGCTGTTGGCTCGGGATGGGCATGACGTGACCCTCTTCGAGGGCGGGGCCTCGCTGGGGGGCAAGGCCCAGGCCGTCACGGTGGATGGCGTGACGCTGGACACGGGGCCCACGCTGTTGACGTTGCCGGACCTGGTGCGGGGCACGTTCGAGCAGCTGGGCGCACTGGACCTGATGCCTCCGCTCACGGAGCTGAAGACGCAGTGTGCCTACCGGTTCGCGGATGGGAGCACGTTCACCGCGTTCAAGGAGCTGGAGCGCACCGTGGCGAGCGCCGACCGCGTGAGCCCAGGAGAGGGTGAAGGGCTTCGTGACTTCTTCGCCGAGGCCGAGGCCATCTGGAGGGCCGCGGGTGAGCCCTATCTGGAGGCGCCATTCGAGGGCATGGCCGGCTTCATGGGGCGCGTGGCTCGGCGGGGGATTGGCGCGGTGCTGGCGGGGATGCGGATGTCGTCCCTGCATGAGCTGGCCGTGAAGCACCTGCGCACGCCCCAGCTTCAGCAGTACGTGGGCCGCTTCGCGACCTACGTGGGGGCCTCGCCCTATGAAGCGAGCGCCGCCTTCGCGCTGATTCCGCACATCGAGCGGGCGATGGGGGTCCACCATGCGCAAGGGGGCGTGGGCGCGCTGGTGGAGGCGCTGGGGCGCGCGGTGCGCAGGCTGGGGGTCACCGTGCATCTCCAGACGAAGGCGCGCTTCGAGCGCACCGGCGACGGCTATCGCGTGAGCGCGGGCGCGGAGGCCGCGGGCTTCGACAGCGTGGTGGTGAACGCGGACCCGCTGGAGTCGCTGCATCGCGGTGAGGAGTCGCTGGCGCTCTCCGGCTACGTGTTGTTGCTGGAGGTCGAAGGTCGCCCCTCGCTGCCGCACCACACGGTCCTCTTCGGTGGGGACTATCGGCGCGAGTTCGACGAGCTGTTCCGTGGGCAGCTCGCGTCGGACCCCACGGTGTACTTCTGCAACCCGTCCGCCTCGGACACCACCATGGCTCCGCCGGGCCGCACGGGCCTGTTCGTCATGGTGAACGCACCGCCCTTGCCCGTGGGGGCCGGGAGGGCGGAGGCGGAGGCTCGCGCCTGGGAGCAGCACGGCGAGCGGGTGAAGGCGCAGATGTTCGAGAAGCTCTTCGCGCACTACCCGGAGCTGCGCGGACGCGTGCGGGTCCTCGGCCAGCGCTCGCCGGTGGACTTCGCGGCGCAGGGAGCGCCGGGCGGGTCCATCTATGGCTTCCTGCCTCACGGCAAGTTCGGTCCGTTCCGTCGTCCTCGCATCCGAGGCACCACGCCGGGCCTGTTCTTCGCGGGCGGGGGGACCCATCCCGGTGGGGGGGTGCCGCTGGTGATGTTGTCGGGGCGCTTCGCCGCGGAGCTGGCCTCGGTGCATCTGCGGAGGCGTGCATGAGCACCTCGCGAGTCATTCCGATGCCGCCGAGTGAGGCGGGGGCGTATCGCTGGTTCTACGCGGATGTCTCGGCGGGGCCGTTCAGCGCGGTGTGCATCTTCATGTTGGGCTCGCTGTTCTCACCGCGCTACTCGGTGGCCGCGAGGCGCGGCGGGGGGCCGATGGAGCACTGCGCGGTGAACTTCGCGCTCTACCACGAGGGGGGGCGTCGCCTCTGGGTGCTGAGCGAGTACCCCCAGGCGGAGGTGGTGGAGGGGAAGCAGCTTCGCATCGGCCGCTCGACGCTGAGCTATGGGGAGGACGGCGCGGTGCGGATGGAGGTGGCGGACTGGACGGCGCCGTGGGGGCGGCCCGTCAGCGCGCGGCTCACGCTGGAGCCGCTGACGCCGTCGGGGGAGGTGGTGCGGCTCATGCCGGGGCTGCCGCACTACTGGCAGGCGGTGGCGCCGCGTGCCCGGGCGCGGCTGGAGGTGCCCTCGTTGGGGGTGAAGGAGGAAGGGCTCGGCTACCACGACACGAACCACGGCGATGAGCTGCTGGGGGAGCGGCTCGCGGGGTGGCACTGGACGCGGACGCATCATCGAGAGGCGACGGTGGTGGACTACCACCTGCCGGATGGCGTGGAGCCGCTGCGGATGGTGGCGCGCGAGGAGGGGGTGTGGTGTGGCTGCGGTTCGGAGCCGCCGCTGCGCTCCACCGTCATCACGGGCTGGGGGCTGCGCGTGCCCTCGCAACTCCAGACGGGCAACGTGGTGGTGGGGGAGGGGCGCCTGCTCGAGTCGTCGCCCTTCTATGCGCGCATGGAGGCGCGGCAGGACTCGCTGGACTGCATGGGCGAGGTCGCGGACTTCCGCCGCTTCCACTCACCCTTCATCCGCTGGATGGCGCACTTCCGCACGCGCATGGGGACGGCGGCATGAGCGCACTGACCAACGGGGGGCCTGGCTGGGGGCTCGTCGGCGTCGCCTGGGCCGTGCTCGCCATGGGCTTCAGCGCCGTGGCGCTCTTTCGCCTCGGGCGCCTGCGACGCGCGCACGTCCCGCTGGGCACCCGGCCCGCCGTGCTGCTGTTGCGCCCCGTCGATGCACCGACGGCTCGCGAGCTGGAGAACCTCACGCGGCCCATCGACTACGCGGGGCCGCTGGAGCAGGTGGTCGTGTCGCCCTATCGGCCTCGACTCCCTCCAGGCGTGAGCTGGCTGCCGAGCGACCCTCCCGCTCCCAACCGCAAGGTGGGGCACCTGCTCTACGCATTGGAGGCCCTGCCCGTGGGCTCGCGGGTCGTGCTGGCGGTGGACGCGGATGTCGCCGTCACGGGCGCTCTCGTGGAGGGGCTCGTGGCCCCGCTGCTTCAAGGCGCGGCGCTGAGCACCGCGGCCCCGACGCCCATCGATGCGCATGACGGCGCGGGCCGAGCCATGGCGGGTCTCCTCCGCTACACGCACCACAGCTTCCTCGCGCTCCAGGTGATGAGCGCGGGCGCGAAGGCCATCTGTGGCAAGGCCCTGGGCGTGTCCCCCACGGCGATGGAGGAGCTGAAGCACTTGTCCGACCACATCGGCGAGGACCTGGAGCTGTCGAAGCGTCTGCACGCGCGAGGACTCCAGGTCGCGCTGAGCACCGTGCCCGCGTGGGTTCCCCTCGGAACCGTGCGCACGTGGGACGTGCCGCTGTCCCGCTTCACGCGCTGGATGCGCGTGCTGGCCAGCCACCGCCCCGCGCTGTTCCCCACCGTGCCGCTGCTGTTCACGCCCACGGTGCCGCTGGTTCTGCTGGCCGCGCTCCTGGGCTCGCCCCTGTTGTCGCTCGCGGTGACGGTGCTCGTGGGCCTGCGTGTCCTGCTGGCCCTGCGGCTCGACGCGCTGAGCGCGCCGCATGAAGAAGCGTCGCGTGGGCGGAGCCGCGCGATGACGGACTGGCTGCTGGGAGAGCTGCTGCTCCTCGCGGCCTTCGGGGTTTCACTGGGGCGGCAGGGCACGGTGACGTGGCGCGGGCACACGTACGCGTTGCTGCCTGGAGGCCGGATGGTACGGGTGTGGCCGGAGCTGAACGGAGGACCGGGATGACTTACGCGCGATTTCTAGGGCTGTTCGTCTTGCTGCCCATTCTCTTCCAACTCTGGCGCTACCGGCGCACCTTCACCCCGCGCACCCTGGCGCCGATGGGCCTGTTGCTGGTGGTCGTCTACGCGGCGACGTCGCCCTGGGACAACCTGGCGGTGAAGTGGGGCCTCTGGGGCTTCGATGCACACCGCATCTGGGGCATCAAGCTGGGCTACCTGCCGCTCGAGGAGTATCTCTTCTTCGGCCTCCAGACCTTGCTCGTGGGGCTGTGGGCGCGGGCGCGACTGGCTCGCGCCCTGGCGCCGAAGGAACCCGCCGTCTCCGTCGTGCCGAGCCCCGTGCTGGCCCCTCGCGAGGTGTCGTCATGATGGAGACGCGCTGGGCCTATCTCATCCACCTGTTGGCGTGGACGCTGCCCGTCATCCTCTTCCAGCTGTGGATGCTGGTGCGCCACTACCAGGAGCGCTCGGGCGCCGTGCTGCGCGCGGTGCTGCCTCCCGCCTTCATCGTGGGCCTGTACCTCGCGGTGGCCGACCACCTGGCCATCACCACGGGCATCTGGAACTTCGGTGACGGCCTGCACCTGGGCATCTACCTGGGCGTGGTGCCGCTGGAGGAGGTCATCTTCTTCCTGGTGACCAGCGTGCTGGTGTCCCTGGGCCTGGCCCTCTTCACGGGACTGGTGGAGCTCCTGGCGAAGCGGTCGGAGGCTCGCGCCCCGTGATTCCCGCGGCCAAGGGGGGGCCCTTCGGGTGGATGCTCGACGCGTACATCGGGCGGAAGTTCCGCTCGGCGTTTCGCGGGCTCTGGGTGCGCGGGGAGCTTCCCGCGCCAGGGCCCGGGCGGCTCGTGTACTTGAATCACACCAACTGGTGGGACGGCTTCATGCTGCACCAGCTCTCACACGTCGCGGGCTGGGATGGCTATTGCCTGATGGAGGAGGAGAACCTCCGCCGCTACCGCTTCCTCGCGCGCATCGGCGCCTTCAGCATCCGCCGCAAGGACCCTCGCTCCTCCGTGGAGTCACTGCGCTACGCACGCGAGCTGCTCCGCCGTCCGCGCTCGGCGCTGTATGTCTTTCCCGAGGGAGAGCACCGCCCCCCGGGCGAGCTGCCCCTGCGGATGGAGCGCGGCGTGGAGCTGCTCGGGCGGGTGTCTCGCGTGGAGTGTGTGCCCATCGCCGTGCGCTACACCTTCTTCGAGCATGAGCGCCCGGACGTGCTGCTGGAAGTAGGGACGCCGCATCCTCCCGGCCCGCTGTCCGTCTACCAGTCCGGCCTGGAGTCGGTGGTGCGCAGGCTCCTGGCCGCGACGACGCTGGACGGCTTCACGCTCAAGGTCTCCGGCGCGCGCGGTGTCGCCGAGCGATGGGACACCGTCCGAGGGATGTCGCCATGATGGTCCGCATCCGCACCATGGCCCGACTCACGGGCATCCGAGAGGCGACGCTGCGCGCGTGGGAGCGGCGCTACGGCTTTCCTCGTCCCTCCCGCCTGGAGGGCAACAACTACCGCGTCTACTCCCGCGAAGAGGTGGAGTCCGTGCGCCGCGTCGCCCGGCTCGTCCAGCGGGATGGGCTGGCGGTGAGCGACGCCATCGCCCAGGTGGAGAACGCGTCGCTGGATGTGCCGCCCGGCATGGACCGGCTCACGGCGCGCTTCTGGCCCGCAGCGCGGTTGATGGACACCGAGGAGATGTCGCGGGTGCTGACGACCGCCCGGGAGTCGCTCGACGTGGACACGTACTGCGACGAGTTCCTCCTCCCGCTGCTGCGCGAGATGAGCTCCTGGCTGGACATCGCCCGGGAGCACCTGGCGTCGGCCCTGGTCCGCCATCGGCTGTGGCAGGTGCTGTTGAGCGTGGAGAGCCCGGCCCTGGGTCCTCGCGCACTCCTGGCGTGCCCCCCTGGGGACTTCCACGAGGGCGGACTTCTGGGCCTGGGCGTCCACCTCAAGCGCAAGGGCTGGCGCGTGACGATGCTCGGGGCGGACACTCCCGCTGACGCGCTGCGTGCCGCCTGTGCGCAGGTGTCTCCGGACCTGGTGGCGCTGTCCTTCGTGCAGAGCCGCGAGCGGGCGGAATTTCAATCCCTGCTGGAAGAGGTGCTACGGGCCTGTTCGCCCGTGCCCGTCGCGCTCGGGGGCCCGGCCGCGCGCCAGCACCTGCTGACCACCTTCAACACGGGGGCTCAGTACGCCGAGTCCGCCGAGGAGATGATTGCCCTGTGGAATCAGGCGCGATGCGCGCAGAATCGCCCCTGACCTCATCCCCATGGCCGAGCGCACCTACCGAATCCACGTAGCGGCGGAGCTGTCAGGTGTTCGGGTGGAGCTCATCCGCGCCTGGGAGCGTCGCTACGGAGTCCTTCAGCCGTTGAGAACCCCCGCGGGCTACCGCGTCTACACGGAGCGGGACGTGGCCGTGCTCAAGCGGCTGAAGAAGCTGACGGATGAGGGCGTGGCCATCAGCGAGGCCGCGAAGCTCCTCCCGCAGCTGCTCTCGGAGCTGACCGCCACGCCCGCGGCGAACGGCGATGTGCACGGCTCCGCCGCGGCGCTGACCTTCTGGCGGGACGCGGCGCTGATGGCCGCGGAGGCGTATGACCAGGGCGGCGTGTCCACGGTGGTGGATGACGTGCTGTCCGCGCTGCCTCCGCTCAAGGCCTTCGAGGGAGTGCTCGCTCCGCTCCAGCGCGAGGTCGGCGAGCGATGGCACCAGGGCGAGCTGTCGGTGGCGCAGGAGCACCTGGTGACGCAGGTGGTGCGCGCGCGGCTGGTGAGCCTGCTGCACTCGGCCCCCGAGGGCGGACGGCGCCACGCGGTGCTCGCGTGTTTCCCGGACGAGGAGCACGAGCTGGGGCTCCTGGGCGTGGCGCTGCGCCTGCGGCACGCGGGCTTCCGGGTGACGTTGTTGGGGCAGCGCGTGCCGGCGGGAGACCTGGGGCGCGCGGTGGCGAGTCTGCGGCCGGAGCTCTTGGGGCTGTCCGCCGTCACCGACTCCGGCAAGGACGTCTTTCGCGACACGCTCTCCCAGCTCATGCGCGCGCTGCCGGCGGACCTCTCCGTCTGGGTGGGCGGCGCGGCGGCGGTGGCTCACGCGGACACCGTCACCCGCCTGGGCGCGCGGCTGTTCAGCGACGAGCGGGATTGGGAGCGCTTGCTGGCGGGGGAGTGAGGGGGCCGCGCACGCGCTCGAGGAGGGCGATGCGTCCCGAGTCCCCGACGGCCCAGACGCGTCCGCCTCCGGCCCCGGAGCGGGACGACGCGACGGCGTGAAAGCCCAGCGGCCCCAGCGGTATCCAGCTCCGCGCGCCATCCACCGACAGCTCCGAGCCCGAAGGGCCCACGGTGACGAGCGTGGGCCCCGGAGCGCCGTGCACCAGGGCGATGCCGGAGCGGTAGCCCGCGGGACGCGTGCGCGGCGCGCTCCACGTCTTGCCGCCATCGAACGTGACGGCCAGGTTGCCCGTCGGGTCGGAGTGTCGTTGGTGGTTGCCACCCACGGCGATGCCCTGCTGCTCACTCCAGAAGAGCAGCGAGAAGACGCCGCCGCCGTCGCCCGTGGCCAGGGGTGTCCTGGCCGCGCTCCAGGACATGCCTCCGTCCGTGGTGCGCAGGACGCGCGCCGCGGCGCCTCCCATGCCGAACCACGCGTGCTGGGTGCCTCGCGTGGCGATGCTCGTGCCGCTGGCGGCGAAGCCCGCTTCACCAGGGAGCGCGGGCGGAAACGCGGTGGCGGGGAGCGGCGTCCAGGTGGCGCCGCCGTCCGACGTGGCCACGACGAGGAACCGGCCCTCCACCGGGTCGCTGAAGGCGAGCCCCCGGCGCTCGTCCCAGAAGGCCATGCCGTCGAAGAACGCGCCCGCGGTGGTGTTGGTGAACTGGAGCGTCCAGCTCTTTCCCCCATCCACCGTCTTGTAGATGCGGGACCTGGTCCCCTCGCCGATGGAGAGCAGGTAGGCCGTCGTGTCGCTGAAGGCGTCCACGTCCCGGAAGTCCAGCTCCTCGGCTCCCGGGACGGTGCCCGCCTTCCACGTCTGGCCTCCGTCCGTGGTCAGGACGAAGGTCCCCTTGTCTCCGCTCGCCCAGGCCACGCGCGGGTTGACGGCGCTGATGCCTCGGAGCCGCACGGTGGTGTGGCTCGTCTGTTCCTTCCACGCCATGCTGGAGCTGCCCAGCGACAGCAGCACCGCCAGCCCCATCGCTCCCACCATCATCGTGCCTCCTCCCGAGAGGGGAGGAGGGTAGCTCAGGGCTGGGGGAGCTGGTTGGACTTGGACTCGTTGAAGACGATGCTCTGGTAGTACTGCTTGGCTTCCTGCGCGGAGTCGCAGATTTCAGCGCACCGGGGCATCGTGGGGTAGAGGCGGCAGTCGTTGGTGATGTTCCCGTTCTGGTCGTACTTGGGCGCGTTCAGCTGCACGCACGGCGCCTCCAGGTGCTGCCACCGCCAGTGGCTCAGGCACGCGGGGCCCTCGGGCCTCCAGCCCGCCTCGAAGGTCATGTCCGCCGGAGGAGGAGACTGGGGCGCGGGGATGATGCTGGGGTTCATGCTGTCCCAGGGCCGGATTTTCGTGCCGTCCTGGGTGAAGGACGTGCCGTTGCCGCAGTAGTCCGCGCGAGCCATGCGGGTGCAGGCCCAGTGCGCCATCGTCACGCCGCCGGACTGGGTGCCGTCCAGCCAGGGCTTGTAGCCCCAGCGGTAGCACTTGGCGAGCACGCCCGGGTCACACGCGAAGGTGAAGTGCTCGGTGCTCTCGGAGCGGTTGCCCGCGCTGGAGAACGTCCCCGACAGCGGCGCGGCCCAGCCCCAGCCCACGTTGGGGTCCACGCCCGTCGTGCACAGGTCCACGCTGGGGGCGCCCGTGGTGGGCGGCGGGCGGACCTTCACGCGGTAGAGGAACGTCTCGCCGCTGTCGTCCCAGATGCCCGGCGACTCCGGGATGGTGATGGTGTTGGCGTTGCGCGCGTCCACGATTTCGAGCGTGGTGTTGAAGTAGAGCTCGCTCTGCCTCCGCGCGCCCATCCGCGCTCCGATGAGCTGCGCTCCACGCAGGCGCTTCGCCTTGGCGGGGAAGACCGGCGCGGTGAGCGTCCTCACGGGCGCGCTCCACTGGGTCTGGCTGGAGGCCATGGGCGCGTCGAGCACCGTGTAGATGCCGCTTGCGGGGCAGGTGAAGGTGACCTTGGGGCAATAGATGGCGCACTCGAGGGGGCTGCCGGGCGTCGGCACGCCGTGGCCCAGGTAGCCCGGGCCCTGGTGCTCACAGGGCTTCTCGTCCGCGCAGACGCGCAGGATGGGCTTGCCCGAGCAGCTCCCGGTGGTGCCCGAGCAGGTTCCGGTGGAGAGCGTCACCTGCGTGCCGGGGGTACACACGCCCTGGCCCGCGACGGTGAAGCCACAGCTGCGCTCCGGGCCGCTGGTGGGCAGGAGGCAGGCGGCGAGGCTGGGCGTGGTCCCCTGCACCTGCAACGTCATGTCGGCTTCGAGCGTTCCGCGGTGCAGCAGGAGCTTCGCCGCGCGGCGGTTGCCGTCGTACATCACGGCGGCATCCGCGTACCGGATGGCCTCCACCGAGGTGCCGTGGAGCTGGGTGCCCTGGGAGTGGGAGTCGTCGCCTTCGATGGAGGCGGCCTGGGACTCCATCTCGGCCGCGGTGTCCTCGGGGACGGGGCCACAGGCGAGGAGGAGGGAGAAGCACAGACTCGATGACAGCAGTCGGGACAGGGTTCTCATGCGAAGGACCTCGGGTTTCATTCGACTCATTCGGGAGCGTGTAGAGCATCCCGCGTGCCATGGGGATGTCCGGAGATACCTGGGGGACGGCAAGGTTGGCGCACCGGAGGGGGGGCAAAGCGGCGGCGGTTACCGGCAAGACTTGCCGGTCCGGCTGAAGTTGCCGTCCACGAGGCGGTTTTTCAGGAGCGGGGCGTGGCGCAGACGCGCAGGCCGATGAGGGCCTCGCGCTGGGTGGGCTCCACGCGGTCCCGGTTGGCGCTGTGCGCGGTGAGGTCGCTCTGGTACCAGCTCCCGCCCTGCGCGGAGGGCTTGGCCGGGTCGACGCTGGAGCGGGTCCATTCCCAGACATTGCCCGCCAGGTCATCCACGCCGAAGGGGCTGCGCGAGCGCGGGTGGCTGCCCACTTCGTCGGGACCGAAGCCTCCGGGCTCGCGGCCGTACGTCACGTCGTGGTTGGCGTCGTCCGGGCCCAGCCAGTCTCCCGACGGGTAGCGCCGGCCATCCGCGCCCCGCGCGGCCCGCTCCCACTCATGCTCCGTGCAGATGCGCGCGCCGGGGACGCGGCCCGTCTGGTCCAGCCAGGCGACGTAGGCGAGGGCATCATCGAAGGAGATGGCGGACACGGGGAAGCGCAGCCAGTCCTGCTCGGCGCGGCGCGTGCGCTTGTCATAGCGCAGGCGCTCTCCGTCGCGGACGCTGTAGCTGGCGGAGGCGGGCCGCAGGTTGAGGCGCCAGCGGCCGTCCTGCTCCTGGGCCAGGTCCACCACGGTGAGCCTGCGGCGCGAGCCCGGCATGCGCGCGGTGCGCTCGTCGGGCGTCAGCGTCTCGAGGAAGGCGATGTACTCGCCGAAGGTGACCTCGTGCCGCGCGATGAGGTACGCGCCGGTCTCCACCTCGTGGAGCGGGGGCGCGAAGAAGAAGGCGCGCCGCAGGTACTCGCTCTCGGAGGCGCCCTGGAGGAAGCGGCCGGAGGGGATGTACACGAAGCCCTGGGGCACGGAGGCCGGCGTGGGCAGCGCGAGGTCCAGCGCGAGCGCCTCTCCGGGGCCGAGCAGCACGGGGACTCGCACGGGCGTCCGGCCCGGGGCTTCCACGAGCAGGAGATGGGAGCCGGTGGGCAGCTCCACGTCACGCAGCGGCGTCTGGCCCAGGTCGCGTGTCTTCTCCTCCGGGAGGCCGGGCAGGGTGTTGAGCAGGCTCACGCGTGCGCCCGCGGGAATCGTGGTGAGCGAGACGCGCGCGGGAGATTGGAGCTTCTGGCGCCGGGCGCCGGAGGTGTCGTAGGTCGCCAGCCGCGCGAGGAGCTGGGTGCGCAGCTCGGTGTTTCGTTGGCGGTCGGCTCTCGTGACGCGCTCCACGAGGAGGTCGGCGAGGGGGCCGTTCACGCGGGAGCTTCCCGGGTCCAGGCCCCACGCGGTCTCCAGCGCGGCCTGGGCCTTCAGGGAGAGCGTCTCGATGGCTTGCTCTTCGGCGAGGACCTGGGACCAGAGGGCCTCGGCGGCCTCGCGGCGCTCGGGACCCGGGGTGTCGAAGAGGGTGAAGGCTTGCTCGCGGAGCTGGTGGGCGCGGGTGTCCTTCAGGTGGGCTTCCTCGCGGAAGCGCCGCGCTTCGTCCAGGTGGTGGGTGATGCGTGCTTCCAGCTGCGCGCGCGACTGGATGCGGGTGACGGCGACCACGGCGAGCAGTGCGAGGGGCGCGGCGATGGCGACGGTCCAACGGGCGAGCCTGCGGCGGCGGGCCTTCTGCTGGGAGCGGGCGAGGAAGGTTTGTTGGGCGGGGGCCTCGGGGAAGACGTTCGCGGCGCGGGCTTCGGTGAGCTGGCGCTCGGCGTAGAGCAGCTCGGCGGGGCGGCCCAGGCGTTCCCACTCGGCGGTGGCGCGTGCGAGGCGGTGGCGGATGGCGCGGCGCTGCTCGTCCTGGCCGAGCCAGCCGCGCAGCGTGTCCCAGCCCGTGAGCAGGCTCTCGTGGGCGAGGGTGTAGACGCCTTCGCCGCTCTCGGCCTCGCCCGCGGTGAGGAGGCGGCCGCGCACGAGTCCGTCGAGGACGGCGCGCCCGTTGTCATCGTCGGGGCCGCGCAGCAGCTCGTCGCGGGTGCGGCGCAGGCGGGTGCCCTCGGGGGTGACGAGCTCGAGGAGCAGCTCGCGGGCGCGGGGGCGCTGCTCGGGGCGGAGGCGGTCCACCACGGCGTCCGCGTGGCGGGCCAGGGCGCCCTCGACGCCGCCGAGCGAGGTGAGGGCCTCGGAGGGGATGACTCCGCGCGGGACGTCTCGTGCTTCCCACAGGGCTTCGAGGGCGAACTGGAGCAGGGGCAGGCCGCCGTCTGCGCGGGCGGCGGAGGTGACGAGCGCGTCGACGAGGGCGGGGGACTCGAAGCGCACGCCGAGGGCGCGGGCGGGGCCTTCCACGGCTTCGCGCAGGCCGCGCTCGGACATGGCGCGGACGAGGTACAGGGCGCGAGGGAGCTCATCGCCCAGGCCGGGCAGCGCGGCGAGACGGGTGAGGCAGTCGCTGCGGGCGGTGGCGAGGATGCGGACGCGGGGGGCGCGGTGCAGGAGGAGCGCGAGCTCGTCGGCGAACTTCGCGGCCTGGGTGGGGTCGGAGAAGGTGACGAGCTCTTCGAGCTGGTCGATGAAGAGGAGGACGGGGGCCGCGCGGGTGGGGCGGCGGCGGAGGGCTCGGGCGAGGGCGCCGGGCTCCTCGGTGTTCACCAGGGCGAGGAGGGACTCCGCGCTGGTGGCGAGCACGGGGGCCAGGGCATCCGCGAGGGCGTCGAGCGGCTGTCGCCCGGGCGTGCATGCGACGAGGGTCCACGCGGGGCCGTCATCGCCGCGAGCGGCACCGGAGACGGCGGGCACGACACCCGCGCGGCAGAGGGAGGACTTGCCGACGCCGGAGTCGCCGGCGAGGAGGACGAAGCGCTCGCCGCGGAGGCGGTCGATGATTTCGCGCAGCTCGGGTTCGCGGCCGAAGAAGACGCCTCGGTGTTCGGCCTCGAAGGTGCGCAGGCCCCGGTAGGGATTTCCGGAGGGGAGGGGGCTGGCGTGGGTGGGGAGGGCGAGGGACTCGAGGGCCTCGCGGAGGGCGTCGCCGGACTCGAAGCGTTCAGCCGGGTCGGGGGCGAGACAGCGGTCCACGATGGCGGCGAGGCCCGCGGGGAGGTCGAGTTGCTGGCCGGCGAGGGGAGGGGGGCGCTGTTCGAGCACGGCGCGGCCGAGCGCTTCGATGGGGACGTCTTGATGGGGTGCGGAGCCCGTGCACAGCTCGTGGAGGAGAACGCCGAGGGCGTAGATGTCACTGGCGCGGGTCGCGGGCTCTCCACGCCAGAGCTCGGGCGAGAGGTAGAGCGGGGTGCCGGGAACATCGAACACGAGCCGAGGCGGGTCACGGAGCTCGAATGGCACACCGTCCCAGGGGCCACCGGGAGCGGAGGGAGAGACGGGGCTCGCGATGTCGCGAGGCGCGGTCGCGCGGTGCGGGCCGTCACCCGTCTGATGCGGGCGGGTGTCGACAGGGGCGGCGGGGGGCGATGACTGAATCAGCGCCTGTCGCGCATCGAGTCCCTCAAGCGCGGAGGCCGCATGTCCTAGAGGACGTGTCTCGACCGTTGATGCTGGCGCGGATGATTGAGCCAAGGCGCGCTGCGCATCGCTCGGCGCGGAGGTCTCCCGTCCGAGAGGCCGTGTATCAACCGGTGATGCCGGCACGGGCGCCCGCGCTGGCGGCCGGGTCTCCACGGGATGAGAGAACCCCGCCACATCCCCGCCCTCCGACGAATCGCTCGCGACCTCATCTCCGCGCCCGGTATCGAGCAGCGCGAGCGGAGCATCCCGCCCCGTGTCGCGCACCTCCGAGGCCGCGCCGTCGAGCCCCACCCTCCCAGCCCACGTCCGCGGCCCGCCTTCCCCCGTCAGCGACTCCGCGAGCCCGAAGTCGAGCAGCTTCACCTCTCCGTCCTCGGAGAGAATCGCGTTCGCGGGCTTGATGTCCCGATGCAGCACCCCGCACCGATGCGCCGCCGCGAGCCCTCGCGAGAGCCCCACCGCCAGCGTCAACACCTGCCGCCCCTCCAGCGGCAAGACCAACCTGTCCAGCGGCTCCCCACGCACGAGCTCGGACACCAGATACGGCTGCCCGCGAACCTCACCCACGCGATGGATGGCCACCACGTTGGGATGTTGGAGCCGAGCAATCGCCCGGGCCTCCTGGAAGAACCGCGCCCGAGCCACCGCGTCCGGCAGTCCTCCCCCCGGCGTCGCGATGAACTTCACCGCCACCAACCGGTCCAGGAGCGTGTCCCGCGCCAGGAAGACTTGCCCCATGGCGCCGCGCCCCAGCCGCCGCAGGACCTGGTACTCCTCGAACTCGCGCGGTGGCTCCAGCGGCCCGGGCGGCATACTCATTCCGTTGAGGAACCTCTGCGGGTGACTCGTGGATGAAGTCCGAACTGCTTCAGCTTGAACGAGAACGTTCGGATGGGCATTCCAATCATTTCCGCCGCACGCGTCTGGACCCCCTCCGACGCCTCCAGCGCTTCAATCATCCGCTTTCGCTCCAGCTCCCGAATCTCCTGAGCCAGCGGAATCCGAGGCCGCGCCGTCTGCGCCGCGACCGGCTCCTGCGGCTCCACCTCCGCCGCGGGCACCTGCGCCGAGGTCTTCCCTCCCAGCATCCGCGCCGGAAGGTGATGCGGCTCCACCACATCCCCCGTCACCGCCGCCGCCGCGTAGTCCATCAGGTTGCGCAGCTCCCGCACATTCCCCGGCCACGAATGCCGGGCCAGCGCATGCAGCGTCCCCGAGGCCAGCACCAGCTCCCGCCGCCCCAGCGCCGCGCACGCCCGCTCCAGGAAGTCCCGCGCGAGCATCGGCACCTCGCGAGGCCGCTCCCGCAGCGGCGGCAACAACACCGTCGCCGCGCCCAACCGGAAGTACAAATCCTGCCGGAAGCGCCCCGCCGCCACCTCCGCCTCCAGGTCGCGATGCGTCGCCGCCACCACCCGGATGTCGATGCTCCGCTCCCGCGTATCACCCACCCGCGTGATGCGCCGCGACTCCAGCGCCCGCAGGAGCTTCGCCTGCGCGGACGCGGGCAGCTCGCCCACTTCATCCAGGAACACCGTGCCGCCCTGCGCGCTCTCCAGGAAGCCCACCCGCGTCGCCGTGGCCCCCGAGAACGCCCCGCGCTCATGGCCGAACAGCTCGCTCTCCACCAGCCCCTCGGGGAGCGCCGCGCAGTTGACCGGAACGAACGGCCCCGCCGTCCGCCGGGACCAGTGATGCACCGCGAACGCCGCGTTCTCCTTGCCCGCCCCCGTCTCGCCACACACCAGCACTGGCAGCTCACTGGCGGCAAGCCGCCGCAGCAGCGCATACAGCTGCGCCATCGCCGGGTCCGCCACCAGCACCGTGCGCTCCGCCAAGGTCAGCCGGGTGACCCCGTCCACCGCCGACGCGAAGCCCCCCGCCGTCGCCGTCCTCGCCGCCATGCGCGCCGCGGCCACCAGCGTCTCCGCGTCACACCCATCCGACGGACACGTCGCCGCGCCCACCCGCGCCCGAGGACTCGCCGCGAGCAGCGCCTCCACCCGCTCCCCCAACCCCTCCTCACCCGGCTCGCCGGACACCTCCGGCAGGAGCCACAGCAGGTGCTCTCCATCGAGCCACCCCGCCGCCTCCGCGGGCCCCGCATCCGTGCTCAGCACCGCCTCCACCGCCTCGCGGCCCGCCGCGCTCGGCGCCTCCAACGCCAACGCGAGCACCGTGAGCGGCCGGCCATACCGAAGCGCGCGCTCCACCTCCTCGCGCAGCTGCCCCATCCACCGCTCCGCCTCCAACGCCCGCCGCGCCGGCATGGGCCGATGCCGGGCACGCACCACCGCCACCACCGCTCCAAAGGCGACCACATCCCCGGACATCAACGGCCGGGCTTCTTCAATGTGCTGCCCGTTCAGCGTCGTCCCGTTCTGGCTCCCCAGGTCCACCACCCGCGCGCCCTCCTCCGTCACCAGGATGCGCGCGTGTCGCCGCGAGACACTCTCGTCCTTCAGCTTCAGGTCCGCCTTGTCATCGCGACCCACCAGCACGACACCCTCGGCGGGGAGCGGAAAGCGCCAGGAGGACTCTCCCTCCAGCACCAACAGGTAGGCGGCGCTCGCCCCGGACGACTCGGAGCTGACTCCGATGGGACGCGTATCTCGAACGTGGGGAGGGGGTGCGGCCATCGGACGGACGTCCATGCTGGCACGCCCGCGCGGAGTCGGGCAACTCAAGGGAATCGTGAAGACACGAACCCGTGGCCGTTCAGGAGGGGGAGGAGCCACGCTCAGGGGCGCCGGGTGAAGGGCAGGTCTTCACCCGCGCGCGAGAGATAGACGCGAGAGCTCCACCGTCCCCCTTCGTTGCGGGGGCGCAGGACGGCCTGGCCCTGAATCCCCGGCACCTTCAGCAGCAGCGACAGCAGCTCCGCCCGAGCCTCGTGCCCGTCATGCTCCACCTCCAGCGTGCACAGGTGCGTGCGGCACTCCACGCGGGTGAGCCGCGAGCCCGTGAAGCTGGGGGCCCGGAAGGACTCCGTCACGAGCGACTCGGTGCGTCCGGCCCAGTCCGCGTCCCGAGGCTCCGTGTTCGCCGCGGCCTCCAGCTCCGCGTCTATCTCCTTCACCCGCTCCAGCCGCGCCTGCTCCGCCGCCGCGCGCGCCTGCTCCCCTGACACGGGAGGCTTCTCATCCGAAGCCTCCCGCGCCGGAGCTTCCGCCACGGACGTGGGGGGACGTTGCGCCAGCGCACCCTGCTGCCGGCGCAGGGCCTCCAGCTCCGCGCGCAGCGCGCGGACCTCCTGCTCCAGGTCCGCTGGAGCACTCCTCGGTGGTGTCGCGAGAGCGGACGGCGCCGCGGGCTCGCGAGGTGTCTCCCCCCAGATGCTCCACACCCCAGCGGTGGCCACGACAGCTCCAGCCAGCCCCAGGACTCCCCAGCGGACCTTGGACATGGCGGCTACTCCGAGACGTAGATGCTGGCGAGCACCGAGTTGAAGCCCGCGTAGGTCTTCGGCAGCTCGCAGCGCACGGTGATGTAGCCGAAGAAGGACGCGAGCGCGGGCGCCAGGTTGATGGAGATGCTCTTGGCGTTGGCGGTGTCCGCGCCGCTCGTCTGGCCGGAGCCGGCGAGGACGGCGGTGCCGTCGGCCTCCGTCACCGTCGCGGTGCAGCGGACGTCATCGTCCAGGCTCGCGTCGACGACCGTGACGAGCACCGACACGTCCTCGTTGAGGTTGGTGACGGTGACGTTGCGCTGCACCGGGCAGACGACCTCGAGCGTGGAGCCCGTGGTGTTGACCAGCCGGCCGCTGCGGTAGATGGAGGGCGTGCCGAAGCCCGACACGGAGGTGCAGAGGCCACCGGCGTAGGTGGCCGGACCGGCCGCCGCGGGCAGGGCTCCGAACAACACGACAGCCGCCGCCGCCTGCTTCAGGAGCGTGTGATTCGACATGGATGTCTTCCTTTTCCAGCGCGTCCCCCCGCGAGCTGTCGCGACATGCGCAAGCCCCGGAGGCGTGCTGGGGTGAAGGAAGAGCAACCGCGATGCCAGCGCTCCGCAGCACCTGCTCCAGGAGGACGCGGCCCGGCGGCCCGCAAGCCTTGCCGGACCGGGCCCGAAGCGGGGCGGCAAGACTTGCCATGTCCGGCGGAAGTTGCCGGAGGGCGGACGCGAAGAAGCCCCGGCCGCGCACGGGCGCCGGGGCTCCTGTCCCAGGCCCGCGCGCGAGCGGCTACTTCGTCGCGGGAGTCTCGGGCGTCGCCGGAGCCGCGGCGGGCCTTGCGGCGACCTGGCGCTGCGGCTGGAGCGCGGGCGGCGAGGCGGAGAGCGCGCCCAGGTACAGCCGTCCCTGGAAGCCGTGGGGCTGGGGCGTGGTGAAGAGCTGCAGGCCCGCCGCCTGCTTCGAGGACTGCCGCGCCTCGAGCGTGGGGCTGATGCCGAAGACGTTGCACTCCACGTTCTCCCACACGTTGTAGCGGCAGGCGAACTGGGAGCCGCGCTGGAAGCCCACGTCCAGGGAGCGCACGGCGGCGGAGGGCAGGGCGCGGGCGACGCGAGCGCCCATGGGCTGGAGGTCACCGTCCCAGTTCACCTCCGTGGTGCGTGCGTGGACGCTGCCGGTGAGCGCCAGCGTCCAGGCCTGGGGGCGCGCGGCCTGGGCCTTGAGCAGGTGCTCGGCCAGCTGCGCCTCGCGCTCGTTGCCCTGGGCCTTGTCCGCGTCGATGGCGGTGAGGGCCACGTCCTTGCCGGAGGCGCGCAGGCGGCGGGTCTGCTCGACGAGCCAGAGCATGGCGCTGCTGCTCCTGCCGTCCTGGTACGTCCGGCGCCAGAAGGCGCTCCCCGTGAGGAGCTCCTGCACCGCCGTGGAGTCGCCGTTGCTCTCGAGGTAGCGCTCCAGCAGCGGCTGCTCGGAGAGGGGGATGGACAGGGCCAGCGTCACGGGCAGCCCCTGGGACGAGGCCTCGCACACCATCCGCATCATCGCGGCCGGCACTTCCTTCGTGCCCAGCGGGTCCGCCACGAGCAGCACGCCGCCCGCGGAGAACAAGGCCGCGGCGCCCTCGACGGGCGCTCCACACTCGGGCGGGAGGGCCGCCGGGGTCTCCGCCTGCTCATCCCCCTCCATCACCACCGAGCGGATGAGCACGGGGGGATTGCCGCTGACCAGCTCCAGCGCGGGCGCCATCTCCAGGCGCGCCAGCAGCTCCTGCTCGAGGCTCAGGTCGCGGTAGCCCGTCGCCGGCTCGTAGCCCTCCAGCCTGGGGGCGTTCTTGAGGTCGTCGGCCAGGGGGCGCAGGTCCACCAAGGGCGGCTGCCCGCTGACCCGGTCCGCCGCCTGGGTGCCGACGCCCGACATATGCGTGTAGCGCAGGCGGAAGATGCGCACGAGCGACTGCCGGGGGCCGAGCCGCTCTCCCTTGATGTAGTAGCGCTCGGGCGGGACGACGTCGGGGATGAAGGAGGAGAACATCACCGTCCCGTGCTCCCGCTCCAGGACGTCGAGCCGCAGCTTCTCGGTGAGGAGCGTCCGCGCCGTCATCATCGCGTCCTCCACGGGCGCCAGATAGATGACCTCGTGCGTGGGCGTCTCGTACTTGCCCGTCTCCGGGTTGTATTGGGTGGAGAGGCCGCGTGAGAAGACCGAACAGCCCATGCAGCCCAAGAGCCCCAGCACCATTCCAAGCCGTCGCATGACTTCCTTTCGTGAATCAGGCAGGGCCCGGGAGGTCCGCTCCCGGACAAGGGGGGCGCGAGCCGCCGCCGAAGTGGCGGGCTCGCGCCTGACATCGCGCTACTTCGCGGCGGACGGGTGGTTGGAGGCCGTCACCTGGCGCTGCGGCTGGAGCGCCGGAGGCGACGCGTTCAGCGCGCCCAGGTACAGCCGGCCATGGAAGCCGTCGGGCTTCTGGGCGGAGTAGAGCTCCAGGCCCGCGGTCTGCTTGGAGGACTGCCGCGCCTCGAGCGACGGGCTGATGCCGAAGACGTCGCACTCCACCTCGCCCCAGATGTTGTAGCGGCAGGCGAACTGGGAGCCGCGCTGGAAGCCCACGTCCAGCATGCGGGTGGCGGGCAGGGCGCGCGCCACGCGGGCCCCCATGGGCTCGAGCTTCCCGTTCCAGTTCGTCTCGAGGGTGCGCGCGTGGATGCTGCCGGTGAGCGCCACCGTCCAGGCGTGGGGGCGCGCGGCCTGGGCCTTGAGCAGGTTCTCGGCCAGCTCGGCCTCGCGCTCATTGCCCTGCGCCTTGTCCGTGTCGATGGCGACGAGGGCCACGTCCTTGCCGGAGGCGCGCAGGCGGCGCGTCTGCTCGACGAGCCAGAGCATGGCGCCGCTGCTGCGCCCGTCCTGGTACGTCCGGCGCCAGAAGGCGCTGCCCGTGAGGAGCTCCTGCACCGCGGCCACGCCGCCGTCGCTCTCGAGGTAGCGCTCCAGCAGCGGCTGCTCGGAGCCGGGGAGGGACAGCGCCAGCGTCACCGGCAGCCCTTGGGCGGTGGCCTCGCACGACATCCGTACCAGCGCGGACGGGACCTCCTGGGTGCCCAGGGGGTCGGCCATGAGCACGACGCCTCCCGCGGAGAACAAGGACGCGGCGCCCTCCACGGGAGCGCCACACTCGGGGGCGGCCCTGGCGGTGGCCTCGGCCGCTTCACCCGGGTCCTCGATGACGACCGAGCGGACGTGAATGGGCGGATTGCCGCTGACGGGCTCCAGCGCGGGCGCCATCTCCATCAGCGCCAGCAGCTTCTGCTCGATGTCCATGTCGCGATACCCGAACGCCGGCTGGTAGCCCTCCAGCCCCGGGATGTTCTTGAAGTCCGTCGCGAGGTTCTTCGGCCAGGGCTGCTGGCCGGCCCGGCTGGTGGCATCCGGGCCGGACGGCGAGAGCTGGTTGTAGCGGACGCGGAAGACGCGGACGAGCGACTGCCGGGGCCCCAGCCGCTCGCCCTTGATGTAGTAGCGCTCGGGCGGGATGACGTCCGGGATGAAGGAGGAGAACATCACCGTCCCGTCCTCCTTCTCGAGGACGTCGAAGCTCTGGGCCTCCAGGATGCGCCGGGCCGACATCATCGCGTCCTCGACGGGCGCGAGGTAGACGACTTCGTGCGAGGGTGTCTCGTATTGACCCGTTTCGGGGTTGTATTGCGTGGAGATGCCTCGCGTGAAGAACGAGCAGCCCATGCAGCCCAGGAGTCCCAACACCATTCCAATCCGTCGCATCGTCGTCTCCTCCGGTGGGTGGTTCTATTTGGTCGCGGGTGTGTGGTGAGCGGCGGTGGCTTGTCGCTGTGCTTGGAGGGCCGGAGGCGACGCGTTCAGCGCGCCCAGGTACAGCCGGCCATGGAATCCGTTCTGCTGCGGTGAGGCGAAGAGCTCCAGTCCCACGGTCCGCTTGTCGGACTGCCGGGCCTCGAGCGTGGGGCTGATGGCGAAGACGTTGCACTCCACCTCATCCCAGACGTTGTAGCGGCACGCGAACTGGGTGCCGCGCTGGAAGCCCACGTCCAGCGCCCGCGTGGAGGGCAGGGCGCGCGCCACGCGAGCGCCCATGGGCTCGAAGTCGCCATCCCAGCTCACCTCGGTGGTGCGCGCGTGCACGCTGCCGGTGAGCGCCAGCGTCCAGGCCTGGGGCCGCGCGGCCTGGGCCTTGAGCAGGTGCTCGGCCAGCTGCGCCTCGCGCTCGTTGCCCTGCGCCTTGTTCGCGTCGATGGCGGCGAGCGCCACGTCCTTGCCAGAGGCGCGCAGGCGGCGGGCCTGCTCGACGAGCCAGAGCATGGCGCGGCTGCTGCGTCCGTCCTGATACGCCCGGCGCCAGAACGCGCTGCCGGAGAGCAGCTCCTGCGCGTCCGCCGACTCGCCGTCGCTGGCGAGGTACTGCTCGAGCAGCGGCTGCTCCGAGACGGGGATGGACAGGGCCAGCGTCACGGGCAAGCCCTGGGACGTGGCCTCGCACAGCATCCGCAGCGCCAGGGTGGGCACCTCCTGGGTGCCCAGCGGGTCCGCGA
Source organism: Myxococcus stipitatus (assembly GCF_038561935.1). Next base: position 1,162,838 of record NZ_CP102770.1, read on the forward strand.
CGAGCAGCACGCCCCCCGCGGAGAACGTCGACGCGGCGCCATCCACGGGCGCGCCACACTCGGGGGCGATGGTGGCGGTGGCCTCACCGGCCTCGTTCCAGCCCTCCATCATCATCGAGCGCATGGGCACCGGACTGTTGCCGCCGACCAGCTCCAGCGCGGGCGCCATCTCCAGGCGCTCCAGGAGCTTCTTCTCGATGCCCATGTCGCGGTAGCCGCTCGTCACGCGGAAGCCTTCCAGCCCCGGGGCATTGGGGAAGGGGTTCGCCATGGCGAACTGCCGGGGCATGGACTTCACGTCGGCCGGCGAGCTCGTCGGCGCGCTCATGTTGGCTTCCATCCGCGAGTCGAGCGGGTTCAGGTACTCGTGCATCTCCTGGCGGTTGTTGCGGCTGGTGAGGTCGTTGAACTGCTTGGGCCCCTCCTCGATGAGGTTCTCCATCTCGCTGTAGCTGAGCCGGAAGACCCGCACGAGCGTCTGCCGGGGGCCCAGCCGGACGCCCTTGATGTAGTAGCGCTCGTGGTTGCGCAGACCCAGGCGGTTCTTGCCCGGCTCGTGGGCGGAGGAGAACATCTCGAGTCCGCCCTCCTTCTCGAGGATGTCGTAGCGCTCCTCCTCGAGGATGCGCCGCGCCGTCCTCATCGCGTCCTCGACGGGGACCAGATAGACGACCTCTTGCGTGGGGACCTCGTACTCGCCCGTCTCCGGGTTGTACTGGGTGGCCAGTCCCCGGGTCATGTTGGCGCAGCCCACACAGCCCAGGAGCCCCAGCATCATTCCAAACCGTCGCATGACTATCTCCGCGCAGCAGGGCCCAGGAGGTCGGGACAGGGCCACCGGACTGTGTCAAAGCGTCGAAACGCTTGGAGCGTGCGGGCATATCGATCATCCCCCGCCGCGCCGCCTCGACCCTCGATTGGACCACACCTCCCGAGAGGATGGGCATGGCCCCGGGGCTCGGTTCGTCCCAACCGACCCAGGGAGTGTCCTCGGCCGCGAGCCGAGGGGGCGGTTTGGTGCCGGGGGCTGGGGTGTAGTGAACTGAGGCCCGTGACCGCCTCCACCGTCGCCGTCCCCTCGCCCCCGCAACGCACGGTGGGACCCATCCAGCTGTTGGCGCTGGGCGTCAATGGCATCGTCGGCGTCGGCATCTTCTTCGCGCCCGCGGGCGTCGCCGCGCGGATGCCGGGCATGGGCGCGGTGCTCGTGTTCCTGCTCACCGGGCTGGCGCTGGTGCCGGTGGCGCTGGCGTTCGGCGTGCTGGGGCGCCGCTTCGACTCGGATGGCGGGCCGGTGGTCTTCGCGCGAGCGGCCTTCGGTGAGCGCGCGGCCTTCCTCGTGGGCTGGGTGGCCTATGTCAGCGCGTTCCTGAGCACCTCCGCGGTGATAGTCGGGCTGTCGCAATCCGTGGCGCCCTCGCTGGGGCTGGAGGGCCCGGTGGGGCAGCGCGTGCTGGCGTCGGCGCTCGTCACGGCGTTCGCGGGCATCGTCGCCTCGGGCATCCGGGTCTCCGCGCGCGCGTGGACCGCGCTCACCGCGCTCAAGCTGCTGCCGCTGGCCGCGCTGCTCGTCGCGTTCGCCTCCGTGACGGCGCCGCCCTCCATGGCGCCTCCGACGGTGGGGATGGCGGACAGCGCGTGGCTGCGCGCGGGGCTGGCGGTGATGTTCGCCTACCAGGGGTTCGAGGTCGTCCCGGTGATTGCCGGGCAGGTGCGCTCGTCGGCGCGCACCGTGCCGCTGGCCACGGTGGGCTCGCTGCTGGGCGCGGTGCTCTTGTACGTGGGGCTGGTCTGGGCGTGTGTCGCGGCGCTGCCGAACCTGGCCACGTCGACGGCGCCCTTGGCGGAAGCGGCGGGCGTGTGGGGCGGGGCGGCGCTGTCGCGCGTGGTGACGGCGGGCACCAGCGTGTCCGCGCTGGGCATCTGCGTGGGGATGATGGTGACGACGCCGCGCTACCTGTCCGCGCTGGCGTCGGGCGGACGGACGCTGTTCGGCCTGGATGAGATGTCCGCCCGGGGCGTGCCCGTGCGAGCGCTGGCCGTCACGTGGGTGGTGGTGGTGTTCTTCGTCAACCTGGGCAACCTGCCGGAGCTCTTCGCGCTCTCCAGCATCGCCGTGCTGATGCAGTACGGCGTCACGGCGGCGTCGCTCGCGTGGCTGTCATGGCGGAGGGAGCGGGGGCTGCGCCCGGTGCACGCGCTGTTGGCGGTGCCCACGCTGGGGTTCGGCGTGACGCTGGTGGCGTTCGGCGCGAGCGCCCGGGAGGCCGCCACCACATCCATCGCGGTGGTGGCGGGCCTGGTGCTGCTGGGCCTGTCCCGGCCGAGGGCCTAGAACTGGCTCCAGAGGTACTGGTTGGTGACCTCGTGGTGGAACTGGATTTCGGAGTACTTCACGCGCGTGCCCAGCTGCTTGGGGCAGCGCTCGGCGGAGGCCGTCTTCAGCTCGGCGAACTTGCCCTGCACGTTCTCGCCCAGGATGCTGGAGATGAACTGGCTGCCCTTGAAGAGACGGACGGCGTCGAAGATGTTGTCGGGCAGGAAGCGGGTGCGGCTGCGCTTGCTCTCCGCGTCCTCCTGGGGCTGCGGGCCCTCCAGGCCGGTGCGCAGGAGCACGTAGCTGGCCAGGTACGGGTTGGCGTCCGGGCCCACGGAGCGGCACTCGACGCGAGCGGAGCGCTCGTTGCCGTAGGGGATGCGCACCATGGCGCCGCGGTTGTTGGCGCTGGCCTTGATTTGATTGGGCGCCTCGAAGTGCGGGTCCAGCCGGCGGTACGCGTTCACGCTGGAGTTGAGCACCAGGCAGATGTCATTGGCGTTGGTGAGCAGCCGGTCGATGAAGTCCCAGCCCAGCTGGCTCAGGCCATCCTGGCCGCCCTTCTCGTAGAACAGGTTCTTGCCGCCCTTGGACAGTGACATGTTCATGTGCATGCCATTGCCATTGACGCCCGTCACCGGCTTGGGGAGGAAGCTGGCGGTGGTGTCCATCTGCGCGGCAACCTGGCGGCAGAGCAGCTTGTAGAGCTGGATCTGGTCGGCGGAGATGAGCGCCTCGCTGTACGTGAAGTTCATCTCGAACTGGCTGGGCGCCACCTCGGGATGGTCCTTCTCGTTCTGGAAGCCCATGGCGCGCTGGGCCTCGGCGGCCTTGTCGATGAAGGCGCGCAGCGGGTCTCCGGGCAGCGAGTGGTAGTAGCCGCCGGTGGAGATGAAGTCGAACTTGCCCGTCTCGTGGTAGTGGCGCTCGGCGTCGCGGCCCTTGAACAGGAAGCCTTCGACCTCGGGCGCGGTGTGGAAGACGGTTCCGTCCTTCTGGTACAGGGCCTCGGTGATGCGCTTGAGCTGGCCGCGCATGTCCGAGTGGTACGGGGTGCCGTCGCGCTCCAGCACTTCGCTGAACACCAGCACCTTGCCGGGGCCGAAGATGTCGGAGGGCAGCCAGTAGAAGGAGCCCCAGTCGACGTTCAGGCGCAGGTCACTCTCCGCCTGCTGGGAGAAGCCGCGGATGGAGGAGCCGTCGAAGGTGAGGTTGTCGGCGCTCTTGAGCAGGAACTTCTTGTCGTAGTCCAGCATGTGCAGCCGACCCTCGAGGTCGGTGAAGCACACGGTGACGGCCTTCAGGGCGCGCTCGTCGGTCAGGTACTTGATGCGCTCCTCACGGACCTTGTCCGGGGACTCACGCCGCAGGCGCTGCTCCTTCACCCGCAGGTTGCGCTCCTCGAGCTCGTCGTAGGGAATCTCGAGGAACGTCCTCAACCCTTTTGTGTCCATATCCGTGCCTCCCTGGCCGTGAGCGCCCCCGTGGGCGCCGCAAATCCGTGGGCACAGAATTTACATCTGGGGGGTTGAAATCAAGTCTAAATCTCAGGCGGACAAATATAAAAATGAAGCCATGAAGACTTTAGGCCCGCTCGGTAACACTCCCAGGCATGTGCGGGGGGCTCGGAGTGACACCTACCGGACACTCGAAGGGGCTGAACGGCCGCCTGCCCGGCGGGGCCATGGACAGGGGGGAGGGGCGGACAGGTGCTTCGTGGGTCCGTTGTGCTGGGGACCGGCGTACCCTGGTGCGCTCACCTCGTCTCGTGGAGTCCGCCTTGGCCGCGCCGCCGCGCTCGCATCCCCTCTCGCGTGAAGCACTGGTCCCCGCTGTCCAAGCCGTCGTCGAGGAGCTCCTGGGCGGGCGCTTCGTCGCGGTGACACCTGCGGAGGGGGAGCGGCTGTCGCGGTGTCTGCTGCACGAGCCCACGCCCGCGACCTTCGAGGACCTGCTGGCGCGCCTCTACGCCGCTCCGGCTCATGGGCAGGACGTCTTCGGTGATGAGCTCAGCGCCTTCGCGCTCGTGAAGCTGGCCCTCCACCTGTATGGCGCCCCGAGCCGGCGGGCCACGGTGCCCGGCGACCTGGTCATCTCGAACCACCGGGAGGATGCGGTCCCCAGTCCGTTCTGGGTGCCGGGGAACCTCGAGGTCCAAGGCACCCTCACGGTCGACGAGGGGGCGTGGCTGCTGTGTACGGGCAATGTCCAGGTGGGTGGCACGACGCTCGACTACGAGCCGGGCTCGGTCATCGCGGTGGGAGGCTCGCTGACGACGACGCGGCTGTGCACCATGGGGGCTGTCACCATTGGCGGGCGGCTGGAGGTCTCCGACTCGCTCCTGGCCTGGCGCAATGACTACCGGCTCGTGGTGGAGGGCGGGCTTCACGCGGGGCTGCTCGTGGCGTGGGACCACACCGTCCACGCGGAGGTGAGTGCGGGAGTCCGGCTGGATACAGACGCGACTCCGGAGGTGCTTCACTCGCACCTGCGGGCGGATATCCTTGCTGGGGAAGGCCGCGCCATGACCTTGGATGTCGAGGCCGCGGATGGAGTGTTGCGCCGCGATGAGTCTCTTCGCGGCTGAGGCTCATGCCACGGAGTGTCTGATGCCACCGACCATCCAGCGGACCTGGGGTGTCTTGTTCAACCAGTGGTCCGAGTGGAGCAGCAAGGACCCCGCCGCGCAGCTCTTGTTGGAGATGCTCGCGGATCTGGGCGTCGCGGTGGAGGCGGGAGTCGGTGGTGGAGATGCGCTCGAGCAGGCGAAGCGGACCTTCGCGAAGTGGAACAACCGCGCGACGGTCAGGCACGACGAGCGCGACGCCATGCAGGTGGAGCTCGTCCAGGCGCTCGAGAACCTGGACAACGCGACGCTCTGCTCCATCTGCGAGCGGGGCAAGGTCCTCGAGGAGCGTTTCCCCGCTGGGAACGTTCATCTTGCGGGGAAGATGCCCATCCCCAATATCGCCTTCATCAAGGAGGCCTCAAAGGTCGAGGGCTTCTCGGGGACGAACCTGGGGTTGAGAGAGGTCATCTTGGATTCGGCGTTGATGGACCGCGTCTTCAAGCATGACCAGGTCAAGTCCATCTGCTTCCTGAAGTGCACCTATCCCGAGAGCTGGGATGACTTCACACTCGGCCTCCTGCCCAGGCAGAGGAGGCTGATCTTCTATGGAGCCCACGCGTCGGGGGCTCCGGGCTTCATGCTGGATGGGCTGAGGCGCATCACCTCCCTGCGCATCCTGGAGTTCATCATGGCGGACTTCGTGCACCACGAGGACTGCTACGAGAGCCTGAGGCAGATGTATCAGCTCACCACCCTGAGCCTCGCGCGGACCCTGACGCGGGAGAAGTCCGGCGGGTGGGAGCGGGACGCGGCGATGAGCATGCTCCTGCATCTCATCAAGCACGGCGACCTCGTCGAGCTGAACCTGGCCTGGTGCAGCATCTTCACTGACGGGGACTACATGCGTCTCGCGAACGAGCTCAAGAGGAAGGGCGGCCACCTGATTGTCAGTGAGAGCAAGTCGTGAGGCCGAGCCGCGTGCAGTGCGTCATCGCCCGCCTGCATTGACGGCGAGGCTTGCCCCTAAGGCGGGGCTGTTCTCAGGATGCCCGTATGTCCTCCCTGTGGGTTCTCGACGAGCCGTCTCCCTCCCCCTTTGCGCGCATCGCTTATGGCCCGGGGCCACACCACTTTGGAGAGCTGCGGATTCCTTCGGGCCCTGGGCCGCATCCGGTGGTCGTGGTCATCCACGGGGGCTTCTGGCGCGCGAAGTATGGCCTCGAGTACATGGGACATGCGTGTGCCGCGCTGACGGCGAGCGGCTTCGCGACGTGGAGCCTGGAGTACCGCCGCATCGGACATGAAGGCGGAGGCTTTCCGGGCACGTTCGAGGATGTCGCGCTCGGCACGGACCATCTGCGTGCGCTCGCGGGGGCGCATTCGTTGGACCTGTCTCGTGTTGTCTTCACGGGACACTCCGCGGGAGGTCACCTCGCGCTGTGGCTGGGGGCGCGGCACCGGCTGCCTGGGCGTGGCGTGTTGTGTCGCGGCAATCCGCTGCGGCCTCGCGGGGTGGTGGCGCTGGCGGCCGTGTCCCATCTGCCGCGTGCGTTCGAGTTGCGATTGAGCGACGGTGTCGTGGAGTCCTTCATGGGCGGCACGCCCGAGGCGCTCCCCGTGCCCTACTCGCTGGCCTCGCCCTCCGCGCTCCAGCCGCTGGGGCTGCCGCAGGTGCTCATCCACGGCGTGGAGGACGACACGGTTCCCGTGGCGATGAGCGAGGACTTCTGTGCCCGGGGCCGTTCGCTCGGAGATGCCGTGAGCACGGTCAGCCTGTCGGGCGCGGGGCACTTCGAGGTCGTCGACCCTCGCTCGCGGGAGTGGCCTCGCGTGATGGAGGCCCTCCGCTCGCTGATGTGAGTCCGAAGTACGGACGCGAATGCAGACACAGGCGGATGCCTGTCGTCGCTCCCGTGGCAGGGCGTGTCGCCCATGCGACGCTCCGGCCTCCCGCAGGTCGACAGTGCATGAGCCCGCGTCCGAGATTCCGAGGGTCCGGGCTGTATCCCTTGGACGAATCGCCTCGGGCAGAGCGGAGGATTCGGATGACGAGGGGAACGCGAGGGTGCTCCTGGCTCCTGGCCTTGGTGGTCCTGTCGGGAGTCGGTTGCAAGACGACGTCGCGGATGGACGTCACGTTCGAGCAGGACGCGCTCGGGGCGGCGCCAGCCACCTTCCCGGCGCCGAATCCGCCGAACGATGTGCTGGCTTCCTATTCGTCCACACAGACGACGTCCGTCGTCGTGGCCGACCCCTCGGGAGGACAGCGACTTCGCATCACGCCGCAGCCCTCTTTCGTCAGCGCTCCCGACTTCCGCAAGCGCGCCATCCTCGTCACCTCCGACGCGTTCACGGCGGGCGCGAGCATCCGGGGGCACCTGCGCATCCGGATGGAAGGGACGGGCCAGCTCTTCATCGGGTTGCGCGCGGTCAACGGCCCGAACATGAGTGACTTCCTGGGCGGCTTCTCGGCGGGGAACTACCAGGCGAGTACCAGCCGCATCGAGCTGCTGAACCCCTTCACCGAGAACGGCATGGAGGGCAACTTCCCGCTGTTCACCTCCGCGGGTGTCCTGGCCCAGGTCGTCAGCGGACAGGCCGTGGACATCCAGTGGAGCATTGACCAGGCCTCGCGCTTTCTCGCCGCCAGCGTCTCGGGCGGGCCGTCCGTGTCGACGAACTTCGCCGCGACGTCGAACGGCATTGCGGTGACTCCGATAGAGCGGCTCGGTCTGTGGATATGGCTGGGCAATCCCTCCTCGAACACCACGGCCTTCGTCGACAACCTCTACGTCGAGGAATACAAGTGACACAGGCGGAGGCTCACTCCCGCCGGGTGGAAGCAGGCTTCTCCTTCAGCATCTGGATGGCGCGCTCCAGCAGCTCGTCCCGGCCCGCGCGGAGGCCCGCGAGGGTGGGGCGAAGCTTCACGTGGGGCTCCAATCCCTTGCGCTGAAGCTGCCGCCCATCGCCGTGGCGGATGTTCGCGCCAGTGAAGGTGAAGCGAACCCCTCCGGGCAGCACCGCATGGGTGATGTCTCCGTTGGCGCCCGCGGTCGGGCTGCCCACGAAGACCGTATCCGCCGTGCCCTCCAACATCAGCCCCGTGTGCTCCGCCTGGCTCATGGTGCGCGTATCAATCAGCGTGACGGTGCGTCCTTGATACTTGAAGGGGGCGCTCGTGGAGGCCTGGCTCGTGTTCTTCATCCATCCGGAGTGCAGCCCGCCCACGACCGGAGCCTCCCCGAGGGCGAACGGTCGCGAGCCCTTCACGTCGAGGTAGGGCGCCAGCGCCCACAGGCTCCCGCGCGGGTAGTTGCGCAGGTCGAACACGATGCCTCGGGTGTCCTTGAGCTTCTCGAACAGGGCGGGCACCTGCCAGGGCTCCAGCAAGGCGAGGTCGACGAGCCCGATGTTCCCCTCCAACACCTGGTAGGCCTCCTTGCGCGACGAAGGCGGGAACCCCTGTCCTTGTTTGTAGGTGAGCTTCACCTCCTTGACGCCCTTCGCATCCCGCACGGTGAGCCGCGCCTCGGAGCCATCGGGCCCCGCGAGCGCGCGTCGCAGCGTGACGTGCCGATGGAAGTCCTGCGTGGAGGCCGATGTGTATGGGGCGAACTTGCGCGCGCGCTCGTCGATGGGCTCTCCGTTGACCTTCTCGATGATGTCGCCCACCGCGAGCCCGGGCACGCTCTCCGGGAGGAACACGTCCTGCACGACGGCCTTGCCGTCGATGTCCGTCACCCAGAGCGGCGCGTTGACGCCGAAGAACCGCTGGAGCTCGGGGTGTCCGCGCACGTTGACATGTCCGTCGCGCAGCCAGGTGCCCACCTCGGCCAGCGAGAGCACGTACTCGGTGGCGTTCCGGGCCTTCTCCATCTTCTCGAGGATCGCCGGCAGGCGAGTCTCCCAGGGCTGGTCCATCAAGTCCGGGTAGGCGAAGAAGGAGTCCACCGCTGTCCACAACTTGGCCCCAGCCAGGATGCGCAGCTCTCGGGACGGATAGAGCGCATCGGCGTAGGTCGGCTCCGGACGCCAGGGGGCGGTCGGCCGAGGGGTCCTGGCGGGAAGACTCCCGCGCTTGGGAGGGCGGGTCGCCAGCGAGAGTGCCTGTCGCATCCCCTCGTCGGGCCCGTCCATGTGGACCCGGACGGGGCGAGCCAGGTCCGCGGTGAGCGGGAGCACCGGCTCGTTGATGCTCATCATCGCGCGGTAGCCCTCGCCCAGGGGGAGTGGAATCTGGAAGTTGATGGAGGAGTCGTCGAGCGGGCCCTCCGTGACGAGGAGCGCCTTGCCTTGCGCCTGCAGCGCGAGGACGGACAGGTCGAGGGCCGTGCCCGAGTCGACGAGGAAGACGAGCAGGGCGGGCTTCTTGCCGGGAGTGCCCGTGACGAGGGTGCTCGCGGAGACGATGAAGTGGGTCTCATGGACGCTCTGCTCGCCGTCCTGGGGCTTCAGTCCGATGTGGGCCACCTCGCGCGTGCCGGGCACGCTGAGCTCGCCCTCGATGAAGTGGGGCAGCAGCGCGGGCAGCACCCATGGGAGGCCATAGCGCGTGAGTCCTCGCATGCGCAGGTCCAGCACCACCGCGCGAGCCTTCGCCGCGTCCGCGTCGAGGGTCTGCTCCAGCTCCGCCCAAGCGGACTGCGCCTCGGGGCCCAGGAGGTTGCGGAGGTCGAGCACGAGGACGTCCTTCTCCCAGCTCTTGAGTGCGCGCGGCGTGGGAGGAGGAACGGACGTGGCGGGAGGTGTCTCGGGCTCCACCAGCGTGGCCGGGTCTCCGAGCGCCGCGAGCATCCCCTGGACGGCGGCGGCATAGGACTGGGCATCGCGCGCGGCCTCGACCTTGGGCAGCGCGGAGAGGAACGCCGCATCCCATTCGGCGGGCTTGGAGAGGGCTTGCGGGTGGCGGAAGCGAACGGTGCCCCAGAGCTTCACGAGCTGGATTCGACGCTCGGTGGAGCGGGCTTCAGGGGCCTGTTGCGCCAGCCCGCGCGAAGGCAGGCTGGTGAGGGTCAACAGCAGCACGGCGACCCAGGGAAGGTGTCCTCGCCTCATGGTGCTGACCTCCGCGACGGAGAAGCCAGCGAGGTTATCCCAGTCTTCCCTCGGCGGTCTCAGAAGCCGCGCTGCGCTCCACCGTCGACGCAGATGGACTGGCCGGTGACGTACGACGCCTGCTCGGACGACAGGAACGCCACCAGCGCGGCCAGCTCCTCGGGACGTCCCAGCCGCCGCGCGGGAATCTGCGGCGCCACCTTCTCGTCCGTGAGCCCCAGCTCCGTCATCCGCTCCGTCGCGTGGTAGCCCGGCAGCACCGCGTTCACCGTGACGCCGTGCTGCGCCACCTCGTTGCTCACCGTCTTCACCAACCCGAGCAACCCCGCGCGCAAGCCATTGGACACCGTGAGGTTCGCCATCGCCTCACGCGCCGCCAGCGATGTCACCAGCACGATGCGGCCCCACTTGCGCTCCCGCATCCCCGGCAGCGCCGCCTGCATCCCATCCACCGCCGCCATCCACAGGCTCTGGAAGCCCACCTGCCACTGCTCCGCCGTCAGCGCCTCGAACGGCCCCGCAGGCGGCCCGCCCGTGTTCACCACGAGCACATCCACACCGCCCAGCTTCGCCGCCACCTCGTCCACCAGCCGCCGCGCCGCACCCGGCTGCGTCAAGTCACACGGCACCGCCAGCGCCGCGCCCAGCGACTTCGCCGCCTTCTCCAGCTTGTCGCCACCGCGCGAGCAGATGGCCACCGTGGCCCCTTCCTTCACCAGCGCCTGCGCCGTCGCGTAGCCCAGCCCCGCCGACGCGCCCATGACGAGCGCGCGCCTACCCTTCAGTCCGAAATCCATCCGCGTGCTCCTTCATGAATGGCACCAACCGCTCCTGGATGAGCCGCCCGGCCCGCTCCAGGTCCACGTCCTCGGCGCGCGTCAGCCCCTCGGACAGCTCGGAGACGATGCCACCGGCAATCGCTCCCACCTCGTACGCCAGCCGGTACGGCACGCGGCTGAAGCTCACCATCGAGTAGCGGCTGACGAACGTTCCGGGGAAGGCATTGAGCAGCACCTTCTCCACCGCCTTCTCCAACAGGAAGCGCGGGTTGCCCGTGCTGTCGCGCATCTCGATGAAGTTCTCCACCGCCATGTCCGCGATGGCATCCGCGTTCGTCTTGCGCAGCTTCTCCAGCGCGCCGAACAGGCTCTCCCACGAGCCGTGCTCCGCCAGCAGCCGGTTGAACACCGTGACGTCCTCGAAGCCGCAGTTCATCCCCTGGCCGAAGAACGGGACGATGGCGTGCGCCGCGTCACCCAACACCACCGCCTTGCCGCCCGCATGCCACGGCGCGCACTTCACCGTCACCATGCTGCCCGTGGGCCGAGCGAAGAACGCCTCCACCAAATCCGGGATGAGCGCCTTCGCGTCCGCGAACTGCTCCTCGAAGAACGCCTCCAGCCGCGCGGGCGTGTCCAGGGACTCGAAGCTCACCGGCCCCTTCCACGGCAGGAACAACGTACACGTGAAGCTGCCGTCCTCGTTGGGCAGCGCAATCAACATGTACGTGCCTCGCGGCCAGATGTGCAGCGCGTGCTTCTCCATCTGGAACGTGCCGCCCGGGCCCGCCGGAATCGTCAGCTCCTTGTAGCCGTGTCCCAGCTGCTCCTGCGTCGACGCGAATCCAGGCACCTGCTCCAGCGCCTGGCGCACCGCGGAGCCCGACCCATCCGTGCCGAACACCACGCGGCCTTCCTCGCGGCGCTCCTCGCCCGTGCCCTCGTCCACCACCGTGAGCGCGCCCGTCTTCGCATCCAGGTGCGTCACCCGCTGCCGGTAGCGGAAGCGGACCCGTCCCGACTTCTCCGCCGCCGACATCAGGAACTTGTTCAGCCACGCCCGCGACAGCGAGTTGATGTGCTGCGAGTCGTCCTTGCCGTAGGGCTGATAGACGAGCGAGCCCTTCGGCGGATGAATCATCCGTCCCCGCATGGGGATGGCGTGGCGGAGCGCCTCCTCCTCCAGCCCCTGCTGTCTCAGCGCGTACAGGCCGCGCGTGGAGATGGCGAGGTTGATGGAGCGCCCCGCGTCGATGACCTCGCGGCGCATGTCCGGGCGGCGCTCCAGCACCTCCACGGAGTAGCCCTGGCGGGCCAGCTCCACCGCGAGCAGCGAGCCCACCAGGCCCGCGCCCACGATGATGACCTCAGCGTTCTGCTCAGTCGCGCGCATGGGCCTCCAGGGTCCGCACGAAGCGGTAGACGTCGGTGAAGGAGCAGTACAGCGGCGCGGGCGCCGCGCGGATGATGTCCGGCTTGCGGAAGTCGCAGATGATGCCCGCGTCAGACAGGCGCTTGAGCATCCCCTGCGCCTCGCCCTTGAACCGCAGCGACAGCTGCGCGCCCCGCTGCTTCACGTCCCTGGGCGTGATGATGCGCACGAAGCCCGGAGGCAGCTTCTCCAGCAGGAACTCCAGGTAGCCGGTGAGCTTCTCGCTCTTCGCGCGCAGCGCCTCCATGCCCGCTTGGTCGAACAACTCGAACGAGGCCCGCAGCGCCGCGAGCTGGAGGATGGGCGGGTTGGACAGCTGCCACCCCTCCGCGCCCGGCAGCGGGTCGAACGTCGGCCCCATCTGGAAGCGCGTGGCCTTGTCGTGCCCCCACCACCCCTCGAAGCGCGGAATGTCCTTCGAGCGCGCATGCCGCTCATGCACGAACACCCCGGCCAGCGAGCCCGGGCCTCCGTTGAGGTACTTGTACGAGCACCACACCGCGAAGTCCGGCCCGTCGTCATGCAAGGCCAGCCGCAGGTTGCCCGCGCCGTGCGCCAGGTCGAAGCCGACGAAGCAGCCCTTGGCGTGCGCCGTCTTCGTAATCGCCGGGATGTCGAACGCCTGGCCCGTGAGGTAGTTCACGCTGCCCAGCATCACCAGCGCGACCTCGTGCCCGTGCTGGTCCAGCGTGGCGAGGATGTCCTCGGTGCGCAGCGTCTCCTCACCCGGGCGAGGCCTCAGCTCCAGGATGGCCTCACGCGGGTCATACCCGTGGAAGCGCGCCTGGGACGCCACCGCGTACTGGTCCGAGGGGAACGCTCCGCCCTCCACCAGAATCTTGAAGCGCGTCTTCGTGGGTCGGTAGAACGACACCATCATCAGGTGCAGGTTCACCGTCAGGGTGTTCATCACCACCACTTCTTGAGGCTTCGCGCCCACCATCCGCGCGGCCTGCGCCGTGACGAGCTCGTGGTAGTGCAGCCACGGGTGCCGGCCGTGATGGTGGCCCTCGACGCCGAACCGGGCCCAGTCCTCCAGCTCCTCCTGCACGTAGCGCGCGGCGTTCTTCGGCTGGAGCCCCAGCGAGTTGCCAGCCAGGTACACCAGCGGCTTGCCATCCGGCCCCGGCGGGAAGTGGAACGCGTCGCGGAAGGAGCGAAGGGCGTCGGCCTCATCGGCGCGGCGCGCGAAGTCCTCGGTGTCCTCGAAGAGATGCGTCGTCATGGTGCGAAGTCCTCGCGGGCGCGGCCCAGCCACGCCAGAGCGTTCTTCCAGAGCAGCTGCTCGCGAGTGTCCAGGGACAGCTCGGTCAGCGAGTCGATGAGGGTGCCCGGGCGGTCCTCGCCCAGGGGGAAGGGATAGTCACTGCCGAGCGCGACCTTGTCCTGGCCGAACAGCTTGACGATGAAGCGCAGCGTGTCCGCGTCGTGCACCAGCGAGTCCACCCAGAAGCGGCCCAGGTAGTCGCGCGGCGGCACCTTGTTGTCCACGGCGACCAGGTCCGGACGGGCCTCGAAGCCGTGCTCGATGCGGCCCAGCGTCCCGGGGAACGAGCCTCCGCCGTGCGCGAACGCGAAGCGCAGCTTGGGCAGCCGCTCCAGCACCCCGCCGAAGATGAGCGAGCACATGGCCAGCGACACCTCCGCGGGCATGCCCACCAGCCACGGCAGCCAGTACTTCTGCATCTTCGCCTCGCCCATCATGTCCCACGGGTGGACGAAGATGGACGCGCCCAGCTCGCTGGCCGCCTCGAAGAAGGGGAACAGCTTCTCGTCGGAGAGGTTCCAGTCGTTGACGTGGCTGCCAATCTGCACGCCCGACAACCCCAGCTCCTTCACGCACCGCTCCAGCTCCCGAATCGCCAGCTCCGGCGACTGGAGGGGCACGGTGCCCAGGCCCGCGAAGCGCTGGGGGTGCTCGCGCACCACGCCGGCCAGGTGGTCATTCAGGAAGCGGGACAGGTCCGCGCCGTGCTCCGGCTTCGTCCAGTAGCTGAACATCACCGGCACGGTGGAGAGGACCTGGACGTGGACGCCCGTCGCATCACACTCCTCGATGCGCTTCACCGGGTCCCAGCAGTTGCTCTCGATTTCGCGGAAGAACTTCCCGTCGTCGCGCAGCATGCGCGCGCGGCACGGCTTGTGGTGGTCCAGCGTGATGAAGCCGCCGTAGCCATAGCGCTCGGCGAAGCGCGGGAGCTTCTCGGGCAACAGGTGCGTGTGGATGTCGACCTTCAACGCGCCGGCCCTCCCTTGGTGACCTTCGTCCCGCACTTCTTGCAGGTGCAGTTGTCGGGGTTGCCGTAGAAGTGCTCGAAGATGGGGGGCAGCTGCGTCACCAGGTTGGTGACGTGGACGAACTCCTCGTAGAGCTTCTCGCCGCACGAGGGGCATATCCACATGAAGCCATCCATCTCGTGGGGGAGGCGGCGGCGCTCCAGCACCAGGCCCACCGTGCCGGCGGGACGCTGCGGCGAGTGCGGCACCTTGGGCGGCAGCAGGAAGATGTCGCCCTCGTCGATGGCGATGTCCACCGGCTTGCCGTCCTCGAGGACGCGCAGGGTGATGGAGCCCTCGAGCTGGTAGAAGAACTCCTCGCCCTCGTTGATGTGGTAGTCCGTGCGCGCGTTCGGTCCGCCGACGACGGTGACCATGAACTCGCGGTCGGCCCACACCTGCTGGTTGCCGACGGGCGGCTTGAGCAGGTGGCGGTGCTCGTCAATCCACTTCTTGAAGTTGATGGGAGTCAGGCGGCCCATTCATTCGTCTCCGATGGTGGCGATGCACTTGAGCTCGATGGCGATGGGCGTCGGCAGCCGATTGATTTCGAGCGTCGTCCTGCACGGCGGGTTGTCCTTGAAGTACTCCGCCCACAGCCGGTTGTAGGTGGGGAAGTCCTTCTTCATGTCCGTGAGGTACACGGTGACGTCCACCAGCCGCTCCCACGAGGAGCCCGCGTCCTCGAGGATGTAGCGGACGTTGCGGAACACCGAGTGGCACTGCTTCTCGATGTCGTAGGAGAGGATGTTGCCCTCGGCGTCCAGCTCCACGCCGGGAATCTTCTTTGTGCCCCGCTCCCTGGGGCCCACGCCCGACAGGAACAGCAGGTTGCCCACGCGTCGCGCGTGGGGGTACAGGCCCACGGGCTCCGGGGCCTTCTGGGAATCGACTCGCTCACTGGTGCTCACGTCGTGTCTCCGTCCAGCGCGTCACAGCTTGATGCACACGTTCTTGGGCTCGGTGAAGAAGCGCAGCGCTTCCCAGCCGCCCTCGCGTCCCACGCCCGAGTCCTTCACCCCGCCGAACGGCGTGCGCAGGTCGCGCAGCATCCAGCAGTTCACCCAGACAATGCCGCTGTGCAGCCGGGCCGCGAAGCGGTGTGCCCGCGACAGGTCCTTCGTCCACACGCTGGCGGCCAGGCCGTACTTCGTGGCGTTCGCCCACGCGAGCGCCTGGTCCTCGTGGTCGAAGGGAATCAGCGTGGCCACCGGGCCGAAGATCTCTTCCTGGTTGGTGCGGCAGGAGGCGTCCAGGCCCTCGATGAGCGTGGGCTCCACGAACCAGCCCTCGGCGCAGCGGCCGGAGAGGCTCGCGCGCTTGCCTCCGGTGAGGATGCGCCCGCCCTCCTGCTTCGCCAGGTCGATGTAGCCCATCACCTTGTCGAAGTGCTGCTGCGACACCAGCGCGCCCTGCTCCGTGCCGGCCTCCAGCGGGTCGCCCACCTTGAGCGCGCGCGTGCGCTCCACCAGCGCGTCGCGGAAGCGCGGGTAGAGGGAGCGCTGCACGAAGATGCGCGGGCCACAGAGGCAGATCTGCCCCTGGTTGGAGAAGGACGAGCGCACCGTGGTGGCGAGTGCTTCGTCGAAGTCGCAGTCCTCGAAGATGACGTTGGGATTCTTCCCGCCCATCTCCAGCGAGAGCTTCTTGAAGGCGGGCGCGGCCACGCGGGCAATCTCGGCGCCGACGCGGGTGCTGCCCGTGAAGGAGATGGCGGGGATGTCCGGGTGCTGGCTCATGGCCGCGCCCACCTTGGGGCCCAGGCCGTGGACGATGTTGAGCACGCCCGGGGGCAGGCCCACGTCACGGCAGACCTGGGACAGCAGGTAGGCCGTCATGGGCGTGACTTCGGAGGGCTTGGCGACGACGCAGTTGCCCATGGCCAGCGCGGGCGCGAGCTTCCACGTGAGGAGATAGAGGGGCAGGTTCCACGGGGAGATGCAGCCGACGACGCCCAGGGGTGAGCGCAGCGTGTAGTTGAGGGCGACGCCGTCGGTGGCGTGGGCCTCGCTGGAGAACTGGGTGACGGCGTCCGCGAAGAACTCGAAGTTGAGGATGCTGCGCGGGATGTCGACGGTGGAGGCGACGGCCAGCGGCTTGCCGGAGTCGATGGACTCCGCGAGGGCGAAGTCGGGCAGGCGCTGACGGATGGTGTCCGCGATGCGGCGGAGCATGCGTGAGCGCTCGGCGGCGGGGGTGGCGGACCAGGCGGGGAAGGCGCGCGAGGCGGCCTCCACGGCGCGCTGGACGTCGCTCTCGTCGGAGTCGGGGACCTGCGCGTACGTCTTCGCCGTCGCGGGCTCGGGCTTGTCCAGCCACGTACCTCCGCGGGCGGGCAGCAGCTCTCCCCCGATGTAGTTGAGCACCTTCTGCATGGCGGACCTCCGTGTGTGCCCACTCCCGCCGTGGACCGCGAGTGCCCACGCCAGACCCAGGTCGAACGCGGCGCAATGTACGCAACCCCTGGACCCGTCACCAGCATCACGGGCAGGGGCGTTCAGTGCCCCTCGCTTGGTGCCACGCCCCGTGGTTCAGGCCCGACACGTCCCGGCGGAAGGCCTGCCACCTCGAGGCGGAAGCCTGCGTGTTCCGCCTGAATGACGCGGAAGGACAAAGACGGGAGGGCGACGCGACGGGCTCTCAACCAGAGGGCTCCAACACGGCTTGAGCGGACCGGGTCATCACCACGCTGGGGACCCTCACGCCGAAAGACAGTCGAGGTCGCCCCTGCGAACATGGGGCTGGAGAGCCCGCGAATCCGCCATGGACCTTGGTGCAGACCGCGCTGAATGGATTGCGTCGCTGTCGGCATGCTTGGGTTGCCAGCTGCGGACAGTGGAGGGGAGCGAGAGCGTTGAGGTGGATTCTGTCACTGCGACGCTGGAAGGAGCGCTTGGGGCGCTGCATCCAGGGCTCATGGTGGAACTCATCGTGAAGCTCCTGGTGACCCGAGATGATGACCGTGGTGTGTCGATCTGGGCGCTCGTGTTCTTCTTCGTGGATAGGCGACGTGTCGCGGAAGAAGGGGCGTGTTGTCTGGCGGTGGAGTTGCGCGACGGGCAATGGCGACGACGCGGCTGGGTGGCAGACGCCAACGGAGAGTGGGCAGGTCTCGAGGTGCTGGAGTGATGGCCGTCTGATGCCCGCCTGAAGAGACGAAGCCCGAGCGCCCAGACGGCGAGAAATGACGCGCGCCACGTCGAAGACTCCTCCGGCTGGACGCAGGCGAGCCGGGCCACAAGGAGCCCTGGTGGCGGCAGGTGCTCCGGCTGGGCATCTTCCGCCGGCTCCCGTCCGTGCTTGAGCGGCAGCCACGCAAGGTGCGGCGGCGCGAGCAAGTGTCTGAGCTCATCGTGCTCCCCATGCCCTTCGAGGACGACGAGACGCCGCAGACGCTGTCGCTCCCGTGAAGCATGCGCATATTCCTTGCCTGGGAATGTGCCGTGCGGGCCGGCCAGGGTAGTGGGTCGAGGATATGGACATGCCGATGGAACAGGTGCGTGCGGAGCAACCGCGTGCGGACTCCAGGCAGCCCCCGTCCGCGGTGAGTGTCGAGGAGGCGCTGGAGGTGCTCGTGGACGTCGCCCGGCGGCTGACGCGCGCCCACCAGGCGACCGTCGTGTTGACGCCTGCCCCGGGGAGGTCGAAGGGGGCGAGCGTCACGTCGCTCTCCCGCGCTTACGAGGACTGGGGGGGCTACAGCGTGCCGTCCGCCGAGGAGCCCGCCCGAGGAGCAGGCAGGGGGCGAGGGACTCGCGCGGAGCCTCGGGGCCGGCTCTGCGTGCCGCTGCCCTCGGGCGCCGGCATGCTCCACCTCTTCGACCGCGAGGTGGGGGACTTCACCCGCGAGGACGACGTGGCCCTCTCGGGGCTGGTCCGCCTGGCGAGCCTGGCGCTGGAGTCCGCGCGGCTCTTGAGGGAGGAGCAGCGCGCTCGCACGGAGGCCGAGGCCGCGGAGCAGCGCGCGGCCTTCCTCGCCGACGCGAGCCGCGTGCTGGCTTCCTCCTCGCTGGACCCGAAGGCCACGCTCGACACGCTGGCGCGGCTGAGCGTACCGGTCATGGCGGACTGGTGCTTCGTCGACCTGAAGGACGACACGGGCGCGGTGCGGCGCACGTCCGTGGCGCACGCGGACCCCGGCGAGGACGCGCTGGCCGCGCGCGTGTGGGACTTCCCTCCCGGACCCGAGGGCAGCGTCCACCCCACCACCCGCGTGGCGCGCGACGCGGAGTCCGTGCTGGTGCGCGACGTGGACGAGGCCTGGCTGCGCCGCGTGTCGGTGAGCGACGAGCACCACGACGTCATGCGCGACGTGGGCTTCCACTCCCTGCTCTCCGTGCCGCTGCTGGCCCGAGGCCGCTCGCTGGGCGCGCTCACCTTCCTCGCGGTGCGGCCCTCGCGGCACTATGCCCAGGCGGACCTGGAGACGGCGCAGGACCTGGCCCGCCGCGCGGCGCTGCTGGTGGACAACGCCCGGCTGTACCGCGAGGCCCGCCGCTCGGTGCGCCTGCGCGACGAGTTCCTCGCGGTGGCGAGCCACGAACTGAAGACCCCGCTCACCCCGCTCCAGCTGCGCCTCCAGTGGCTGCGCCGGCAGACGAGCGCGGACCTGTCCTCGTCGCTCCCCGCGTCGACGGTGCTCTCGCAGCTGGACGTCGTGCAGCGGCAGGTGGACAAGCTGGCGGGGCTGGTGGACGGACTGCTCGATGTCTCGCGCCTGTCCAGCGGCGGGATGACCTTGCAGCGCGAGGACATGGACCTGGAGATGCTGGCGCGCGAGGTGAAGGCGCACCTGGCGCTCGCGGCGACGCAGGCCGGCAGCCAAGTGTCGCTCTTTACTCGGGGCGACGTGAAGGGCAGCTGGGACCGGGTGCGGCTGGAGCAGGTGCTCACGCATCTGCTCTCCAACGCGCTGAAGTATGGCGCGGGCCAGCCCGTGCACATCGAGCTGCGCGACGAGGGCGACAAGGTGCTCGTGCGCGTGGAGGACGCGGGCATCGGCATCTCCCCGGAGTACCAGGCCCACATCTTCGAGCGCTTCGGCCGCGCGGTGAGCGAGCGCCACTACGGGGGCCTGGGGCTGGGCCTCTACGTCACGCGGCAGATTGTCGAGGCGCACGGCGGCGAAATCCACGTGCGCAGCGAGCCGGGGCGTGGCAGCCACTTCGAGGTCATCCTCCCCAGGCGCGAGCCCACCTGAGGCGGCTATAAGGGGGCCTGGGAGGAAGTCGACATGTCACGCAAGGTGGCGCTCATCACCGGAGCCTCAGCGGGTCTTGGAGAGCAGTTCGCGCGGCGGTTCGCCCGGGATGGGCATGACGTCATCCTGGTGGCCCGGAGCGCTCCGCGGCTGGAGGCCCTGGCCTCCGCGCTGGAGAAGGAGCACGGGGTGAAGGCCCACGTGATTCCCCTGGACCTGGGCCAGCCGGAGGCCGCCGAGCAGCTCTTCGCGCGGGTGGCCGAGCGCGGGCTGGCGGTGGAGTTCCTCGTCAACAACGCGGGCTTCGGCTCCTCGGGGCCGTTCCTGGACCAGGACGTGAAGCGCGAGGCGGAGATGGTGGACCTCAACTGCACCGCGCTCCTGAAGCTGACGCACCTGTTCGCCCGGCCCATGCGCGAGCGCGGCCACGGCCGGGTGCTCAACGTGGCCTCCACCGCGGGCTTCCAGCCCGGGCCGTACATGGCCACGTACTACGCGACCAAGGCCTTCGTCGTGTCGCTGTCGGAGGCGCTCTCGCACGAGCTGAAGGGCACGGGCGTGACGGTGACGTGCCACTGCCCGGGGGCGACACACACGGAGTTCGCGCAGCGCGCGGGGACCACGAAGAGCCGCTTGTTCCAGCGCGCCGGCGTGGCCAGTGCCCCGGAGGTGGTGGAGCACGCCTACGGGATGATGATGCGCGGGCGGGTGCTGGCCATCCATGGCTTCCTCAACCAGGTGGCCGCCTTCATGGTGCGCTTCAGCCCGCGCTTCGCCGCGCGCTCCGTGGCCGCGGGCCTCAACCAGCAGGGCTGACCGCGCGGCCGAGGGGACTTCCTCAGGATGGGAGGAGTCCCCGCCGGGCCCGACGTCAGTTGTACGTGGCGGAGAAGACCAGCGCGAAGTGGGTGACGTCCCAGTTGTCGCGGCTGCGGTCACCGGTGCGGATGCGGCCCAGGGCCACCTCCGCGCCAACGCCGATGCCCCAGTTCCCGCTCACCCACCACTCCTTGCCCACGCCCAGGTGCAGGCCCACGCCCGCCTCGGACTCGCCCTCGAGGGTGCCCTCGTGCGAGGCGCTGAGCTGGTTGGCCACCACCGCGCCGGAGAAATAGACGTTGGCGGGCATGATGTAATACGCCGCGCCCACGCCCATCGCCGCGTAGATGACGCTCACGTCGTCGTCCGGGTCGCCCTCGTGGGTGGTGTCGCCCACGCGGATGTCGGGGTTGGACGCCGAGGCGCCGAACAGCTTCCCGTAGAGGATGAAGTTGTTCAGCACGGCGTAGCCCAGCTCCAGGTTGAGCGAGCCCGCGCCGCCCTTCACCACCAGGTCGACGTCGGTGGCCTTCGAGTGCAGGTAGCCCAGGCCGAGCTGGCCGCGCAGGTAGAAGCCATCATGGGTATGCCGCCCCGGCTTGTCCTCCGCGAGCGCCGCGGAGGTGGGGAGCAGCAGCAGCACCAGGAACGATGTGAGTCGCATGAAAGAGGAGTCCTTGCTTCGTTTCGTGGAGCCCACCCCGGCCCGGGGGCGCGGCGAGGTTATGCAGCCCGTCTTCACTCCGGCAATACCCGTGAGCGTCCGGCCGCGCGCATCGGGGCGTCACGCGCCTCGCGCGGGGCGCTGGGGCGTGCTCTGCTGCGCGCCCCGGCGCCGGCCCTGGCGCTGAGCCAACAGGGAGTGGGACGGACATGACGCGGACTGTGGACCTCTCGGAGCTGGCCCGGCGACTCGATGCCGCGCGGCGGGAGCGGCGCGAGGTGCCGCCCCTCACGAACGAGCTGCCGGGGCTCACCCTGCCGGACGCGTACGGCATCCAGGAGGAGGGCCTCCGCCTGCGCCAGGCGGACGGTGAGCGCGTGGTGGGCCTGAAGATGGGCCTGACGTCCGAGGCCAAGCGCCGGCAGATGAACCTGGACTCCCCCGTGTACGGCGTCCTCACGGACCGGATGCGCGTGGCGGCGGGCGGGGTGATGGCGCTCGGCCAGAGCATCCACCCCAAAATCGAGCCGGAGATTGCCTTCCGCACCACGCGCGAGCTGCGCGGGCAGGTGACGCGCGACGAGGTGCTGGACGCGTGCGGGGCCGTGTTCGTCGCGATGGAAATCCTCGACTCGCGCTACCGCGACTTCAAGTACTTCTCCCTGCCGGACGTGGTGGCGGACAACTCGTCCTCGTCGCTGTTCGTGCTCGGGGAGGTGGAGCACCCGCCGCGCGCGATGGACCTGACGCGGCTGGAGATGAAGATGTCGGTGAATGGCGCGGTGGTGCAGTCGGCGCGCTCGGACGCCATCTCCGGTGACCCGGTGGTATCGGTGATTCAGTTGTGTGAGCTCCTGGCCCAGCGCGGGCACGTGCTCCCGGCGGGGAGCATCGTCCTGGCGGGGGCGGCCACCGTCGCGCACATGCTCCAGCCGGGAGACCGGGTGCGGCTCGACGTGGAGGGGCTGGGCTCGGTGGAGGTGTCGGCCGCGTAGTCAGGGGAGGAGGGCGCGCGCGGTGGACGGCGGGTCCGCCGTCACGCGCAGGCCCTGGGACGCATAGGCGCGGGAGCACGGCTCGAGCCGCGCCTCCATGGGGCCCAGGGCCTCCAGCACGAAGGAGCTGTCCTTGTGCCGGGGGGCGGTGTCGGGCCACTGGCCGCGCTCCGCCCGCGCCATGTCCACCTCCGCCAGGGTGATGAGCGCGTTGTGCTGGAGCTTGCGCAGGTCCAGCCGCTCCGCGTACTCGCCATAGGTGGAGACGTCCGGGCCATGCAGCGAGTCGAGGGGCGCTTCGTCCTCCTCCGCCTCGGCCTCCAGCAGGGCGAACGCGCGCCGCCGCGCGCCCGTGGGCAGGTCCGCCGACGCCGTCAGCGCGTCGAAGCCCTCCACCAGCTTCCACCACGTGCGGCGCGCCATCAGCGGAGGGGCGGACGCCATCGCCCGCAGCTCCGCGGGGACGATGTCGCGGCTGCCCGGAGGCAGCGCGGCCTGGGCCTCCTCGGAGAGCTGGTCTCCGAAGTGGACCAGCTGGAGGAACACCGACTCGTGGCGCAGCGTCTGGGAGAAGGGGGCGAAGCCCTCGGCCAGCCGCGTAAGCTGCGCGAGGGCCCGCCGCTTGCGCTCCAGCGGCGCGGAGTCCAGCGCGTCCGCGCAGGGACGGTAGAGGACACCGTGGCCCGTCGCCGCGAGCAGCTGGCCCTCCATGCCGCCGCCCAGCTCCAGCTCGCGGCTCAGCGCCAGCGCGTCCAGGCAGACGTCCAGCGCCGCCGAGGCCTCTGCCTGGGACAGCTTCATCCGCGTCTCGAGCGCGGCCAGGTGCACCACGTACATCAGGGCGAACTTGCCGTTGGTGCGCGCGGGCGTGAGGGGCGCCAGCGAGCCCATGCCCTCGGGCAGTCCGCCCACCTCCGCGCGGGTGGCCGCCAGCACCTGCTCCATCAAGGGCCGGGCGCGCGCCAGCGTCTCGCCACACCCCGGGGGCAGCGACGTCACGGGCAGCTTTCCATCCGCCACGTCGCGGCAGGGCTGGCCCTGCGGCGAGTCCGGGGCCCCGCCCGTCTTGGGCCGGTCCTGGTACAGCCGCAGCACCGGCTCCAACAGCGGCTCCAGCCGCTGCGCGAAGGTGCCCGGGGTGGGCGGGCTCACGTGGGAGGGCCGCGTGTAGCGCGTCTCGGTGAGCGCCTGGACGTCACGCACCAGCCGCTCCTCCAGCGGCCCCGTGCGCAGCGACACGAAGGCCATGCCCACCGCGCCGATGACGAGCGCGAGGAGCACGCCTCCAGCGAGCGTGACGAGAGAACGGGGGGGGGCCATGAGGGGGGCGTCCGACGGGCGAAGCCTCTCACGAATCTCCCAGTCCCGGGACTTTCCACCCCCGCTGTCCTGGCGGGTTCACTGGCAGTCGCTGTCCGGGCTAGGTGCCGCCGTCGGCGGCGGGCGCGGCCAGGGGCTCGGGGGGACGGGCGAGTCCCCGCCCCAGCCGCTCGAGCAGGTGGTCGGCCAGGGCGCGGGCCTGGACGCGAATCTCCGGCACGGCGGTGGTCTCCCACAGCTCTCCACGGCGCAAGGGCCCCAGGGTGAAGAGGCGGCCCCGGGCGTCTCCGCGCGCGTTCAGCAGGGCGCCGGGGCCTTGGGTCGCCAGGCCCAGGCCCAGCGCGTCCGGGAGCGCGGTGCCCGCGTCGGTCAGCTCGCGCAGCAGCGGGTGGCCGTGCCGGACGCCCAGCCCCTCCGGGCCGGTGCAGTTCACCACGTGCTGCACCTGGAGGTGCTCCTCGCGGCGCTGGCCTCGGGGGGCCAGGCGCACGCTCACCTGGCCTGCGTCGTCCAGCGAGAAGCCGCGGACCCGGGCGGCGTGCAGGCGCAGCCGGCCGCTGGCCCTCAGCCGCTCCACCTGGTCTCCCACGGCGGGGGCCATGCGGTGGCGGTGCACGTCCCAATAGGTGCGCAGGTGGCGCAGGAAGCGCCGCTGCTCGTCCACGGGGAGCCGCCGCCACAGGGGCACCGTCACCGGCCGCAGCGCGTCCACCACCGCGCGCCAGTTGGCGCCTGTCCGCTCCGCGCGGGCCACCTCTTCCCGCAGGAGGTGCAGGACGGCGCGCGCCTGGAGGGGACGGGAGGCGGTGGGGCGCAGGGCGCGCAGCACGGCCCGGATGGGCGGCGACACGTAGGTGCCGGAGCGCGCATGCCGGTGCGGGAGCAGGCCATGTCGCGACAGCGCGTGCACCGTCCCGCGATGGCCCCGCGCCTCCAGCGACAGCACGGTGTCCACCATGGTGAGGCCCGTGCCCACCAAGAGCACCGTGTCGCGCGTCCCCACGCCGCTCAGGGCCCCCTCGGCCCAGGGCGAGCGGTGATAGCGCCCGCTCGTGTACAGCCCGCCGTCCTCGACGCGCAGGTTCGCGGGGGGCGCGTTGCCCAGCGCCAGCACCACCGTGCGCGCCACCACCGCGCCGTCGCGTGTCGACAGCGTCACCCGGTTCGCGTGCTCGCGGAGCGAGTGGACCTCCGAGGTCATCACCTCGAAGTGGACCCCCGGGGTCGACCAGGCGATGGCCTCCTTCAGCACCTCCTCCAGATACTGGCCGTAGTGCAGCCGGGGGACGAAGTCGCCGGCCGCCGTGCCGGGCTCGGTCCGCCGCAGCCAGCGCAGGAAGTGCTCGGGGTCATCGCCGAAGGCCCCCATCCGCGCGGCGGGGACGTTCAGCAGATGACATTCAGTGCGCGTCGAGTAGGCGAGCCCCTGGCCCACCTGCTCGTCGCGCTCCAGGAGGAGAATCCGCAGCGGCACATGCGCCTGCCTCAAGAGGTGGATGGCCAGGAGCGTCCCGCTGGCACCACCTCCCACGATGGCCACATCCCATGGGCTCTCGTGTGCTCGCACGCCGCAATCCTAAGTCCGCCCCCGCGCCGCGGCATCCGGGCATGCGCGCGAATCTTTGAAAGCGGGATGAAGAATTCCGAACGCCAACCCCTGGCCGCGGTGCCAGGGCGTGTCCACACTCCCACGCACACTCCGGAGGACGCATGCGAGAGCACGCCACGGAAGCAGGGGACATCGAGGTTCCTGATACGCGGAGCCTGCTCGGTTGGGAGCTCCCCGAGGACGAAGCCGCGGCGCCTTCCTTGGCCTGGCTGGTGGCCCGGCTTCGCGACAGCCGGCCTGACTGGAGGCTGCTGGAGTCGCTGACCCGCTTCGATGACGCCCGCTATGCCCGCCGCACGCTGGCGAGGACTCGCGCGTGTGAGCTGCTGCTCGTGTGCTGGTTGCCGGGGCAGGGCTCGCCGCTGCATGACCACGGAGGCTCGTGGGGCGCGTCGTTGCTCCTCCAAGGCGAGCTGCGTGAGACGCGCTTCGCGTGGGCGGGGGACCGGCTGCGCGTGGACGCGAAGCGGCGCGCGGGCGAGGGGGACTTGATGCGCGAGGAGCCCCAGACCATCCACCGCGTCCTCAACGACTCGCGGCACCGGGCCGTGTCGCTGCACGCCTACGCGCCGCCGATGGAGGGCATGACGTCCTACGACGACGTGTGGGCGGAGTCCGTCAGACGACGGCGTCCAGCTGTCGCGGGGGCAGGGCGAAGGCGCCGGCCACGGGCAGGGTGACGCGGAAGGTGCTGCCCTGGCCGGGGGCGCTCTCCACCGTCAGCGTGCCACCCAGGGACGTGACGATGCCGTGGCACACGGCGAGGCCCAGGCCCGTGCCCACGCCCAGCGGCTTGGTGGTGAAGAACGGGTCGAAGATGCGCTCGCGGTGCTCGGGGGAGATGCCGCAGCCGGTGTCGCGCACCTCCACCGCGACGACGCGGCCGGGCATGGCCTCGCTCGCGACGACGCGCACCTCGTTGACCTCCACCTGGCCGGGGACGATGGCCTGTGCCGCGTTGAGCAGCAGGTTGAGGAACACCTGTCCCAGCCGCGCGCCGTTGCCTTGCACCGGAGGCACGCCGTCGCACTCCACGACGAGGCGCGCGCGGTGCCGCAGCTCGTGCATGGCCATCTTCGCCGCCGTGCGCACCACCGAGCCCACGTCCGACGGTCCACTGCCCACGTCCTCGGAGCGGGAGAGCGTCTGGAGGTCCCGGACGATGAGGCGGATGCGCTCGGCGCCGTCGCGCGTCTCCGCCAGCGCCTCGAGCACCTCCTGGCGCTCCTGCTCGGCCAGCTCCTCCTTCTGCTGGAGCTCCTGGTGGATGTACTCCAGGTTGCTGAGGATGAAGGCCAGGGGGTTGTTGATTTCGTGACCGACGCCCGCGGCGATGCGGCCCAGGGCGATGAGCCGGTCCGCGAAGAGCAGCTGTGCCTGGGTGGCGTGCAGCTGCTCCAGGCTGCGGGACAGCTTCGCGTTGGCGGCCTCGAGCTCCGCGGTGCGCTCGCGGACCGTCTCCTCCAGCCGCCGTCCGGCCTCCGCGGCCTCGCGCGAGAAGTCGGCGCTGGCGCTGGACGTGCCGTGGGTGCGGCCCTGGCGGGCGTGGAACGCACGCCGCAGCGTGCCGCGCCTCTGGGCCACCGCCGACATCAACAGCACCCTGGCTCGTAGCGTCATCACGTCGCAGTCCCGGCGTCAGGTGTCCATCCCGGGAGCATCGCGGGGGGCCGGGCGGATGTGTTGGCAGTCAACACCGGCGCGCCGTGTCGAGCAAGGAGCCGATGTCGGCCCGCGCCCCGCGTCGCGCCCGTCCAGGTGGGTAGTCGACGGGAGACCGCCCCGGATGGCGCTGGCACCGTCGGAGACTGGAAGTTTCCACTCCCCTGGCGCGGGACCGCCAGCGCACCGGGGAGCACGCCGCGCCGGCGTGTCGACGACTGGAATGTTTCAGGGCACTGGCCCTGGGCGCGCGTCCGGCTCCTCCCCGTGCGCGCGGCTGCTCAGCGACGTCGCGAGGACGGCGGGGTGCCAGCGCCGCGCCCACCAGGCGCCGCCCATCAGGCACGCCCCCACGCCCAGCGCGAGCAGGGTGCGCGGAAGCTCCCGGCGGTGCGCGCGCCGCGACACGGGCCGGGCATGCACGACGAGCCGAGGCGTCTCCACCGGCTCCGCCGCCCCCGGGTATGCGGGCAGGCCGCCCGTCTGGGTCGTGCGTCGGCCGCGCGACGCCGTCCCAGGGCCTTGGAGGTCGGCGGGCAGCTCGGCGGCATTCGGAAACAGCGGCACATCCCAGGCCGCCTCGGCGCCGGTCAGCGCCAGCTCCAGCGCCACGCGGCACGTGCTCGCGGTGCCCCGCCGCCAGGGCTCCTTCGACAGCAGTCGCAAGCACAGCTCGCTGAGCACCCACGGCACGCGCCGGTTGATGGCGCCGGGTGTGACGGGCGGATGGTGGATGACGGCCAGCTCGCCCTCGGGGGTCTCCACGTTCTCGAAGGGGTGGCGCGCGGTCAGCATCCAGTAGAGGACGACGCCCAGCGCATACAGGTCATCCGCGGCGGTGGGCGGGTAGACGCCCTCGCGTCCCTCGCGCCGGAACCTCAGCGCCTCCGGGCTGCGGTATCGCGGCGTGCCGGGCGGCAGCACCCCGCGCGGAGGCCGCGGTGCTCCCGAGGACTCGCCCACGCCGAAGTCCATCAGCACCGGCGTGCCGTCCTCCTCGCGCACCAGGACGTTGGCTTCCTTGATGTCGCGGTGGAGCACGTCGGAGGCGTGCGCCGCTTCCAGTCCTCGCGCCATCCCCAGCGCCAGCTCCGCCACGCGGCGCGCGCCGGGGTTCTCCTCCTCCACCCACTGCGCCAGGGGGCGCCCGCGCACGTACTCCATGGCCAGGTAGAGCCACTCGGGCGCCTCGGGAGGGAAGAGCCCTCCCGCGCGAAAGCCCACCACGTTGTGATGAGCCAGCCGCGTCAGCGTGTCCACCTCGCGCACGGCGCGCTCGCCCAGGTGCTCCAGGGACTGGAGCTTGAGCGCCACGGACTGCCCGTCACGCGAGGCGCGATACACCACGCCGCAGCCTCCAGCGCCCAGCAGGCCCTCCACCGTGTAGCCGGCGATGTCCGTGCCTTCGGGGGCATCCAGGACGAGAAGACCGTTCATGCCACCTCTCCATGTCCGGCCCAACCTCGGGAATGGGGAGACCATAACACGACCTCAGAGGCTGTCTTCTCCTATGAGGGCGCTGTCCGTGGAGGACAGTCTGGTGCGGGCATGGCGCGACGTGGAGTCCGTTGCCCTCAAGGGCAGGTGCCACAGTCCGACTGACAACTCGAGGCGCTGGTGCCGGTTCCACAATGTTCAGTGAACTGACAGATGCCATCCCCGCACTGGTAGATATCCTGCGGGCGAAGGCGCGCCGTCAGGGGGTGGAAGGCGCGGCCCGCGTGCGTGCAGGTGGCGTAGTACGGCAGCGCCGCGCCGCCGCTGCCGACCGCGCGCTGGCAGAGCGACGCGCACATCCCCAGGTGCGTGAGCGGCGGGCAGGACTGCGTGGGGCCCGAGGCCAGGCCACACGTCCGTGACGTGCTCCGGTCCGCCGGGAGGTAGGGCTGGTCATTGGCCGCGAACACGCCCGTGCCGTCGAAGAGGTTGCCGAAGAAGCAGGACTCCGGCTCGCTGAACGTCGCCAGCTCCTCCTGCGTATAGGGGATGGGCGGGGTGCCGCTCGCCGCGCTGTTGCCCAGCACGGAGATGGCCACGTGGATTCCATACTTGTTCGCGTGCGCCGCCAGGCACGCGGAGATGACCTCCTGCTCCACCGTTGTCGCCGCGGAGCCGGCGGCCCAGTCCGGCGCCAGCCCCAGCGCGCCATTCCAGGTGTGCAGCGTCCCCGTGAGCGGATTGGTGAATTGTCTCACCTGCCCGGACGGCACCGCGCACTTCACCACGTACTCCATCACCGAGTCCGCCGTGGCCGGGTCCTGGTTGAACCAGGTCGCGAAGCCATTTGTCGACAATCCATTCGTCGACAGACCGTTGGTTGACAAGCCATTGGTTGATAAGCCATTGGTCGACAAGCCGTTGGTGGAGAGTCCATTGCTGGAGAGCTCTCCGCGCCGGGCCCGCGCGACGTCCGTGTCCACCGTCTCGATTGCGACACCACAGGCCCCTGTCCCGATTCCCAGCACCAGCAGCCCGAGGAGCCCCGCCGCATACCCCATGATGCGGCTCGGATTGGTGGTGACGTGACAACGCGACTGCGAGGCGGATGTGTGGTCCATTCTTTCCCCCATGTGTGACGGTCAGCCGTGGCTGACCACCTTGCCGCCCAGCCATTCCAAGTTTCTCAAGCACTGCTGTTGGAATTTGCGGGTACGGCAAGATTTGGGGGCGAGTCGCGTATGTGAATTCCGATGGGTAAAAATTTTCCCAATCGGGTCGGTTCAAAGACAGTCGATGCGTGCAGTCCATGACCCAGGGGATGGGGCGTGGATTGAAATCAACGGAAGGGTGTCATCCCCGGGAGGTGTGGATGGGCTCCGGGAACTCCATGGCGATGGCGGCCGCGGGCGTGAGGGCGAAGCCCTCCGGTCCACGCAGTCTCCAGGCACCCACGTCGGTGACGGGGCCACCGACGACCTCGGATTCGGTGGAGTCACCGCGCGTCTCCGCCTGACCCAGATGCAGGCAGAGATGGACGCGGGCCCGCGCGGGCTCGGCGAGCTTCTGCGCCGTCTGTTGCAGCAGGCGCAGCGCGCGCTCGGCCTCGCGCAGGTAGGCGGTGCGCTCCGGGGTGGGGGCACCGTTCTCCAGCGGACGCACGGCGAGCAGCGTGGTGCCGGACTGGAGCGCGAGCAGGAAGCCTCCCGCGCGCAGGCCCTGCTCCAGGCTGTCCAGCACGTCCGCGAGCGCCGCGTACAGGGCGTCGTCGTCCTGCGCGGCGGTGGGCAGCACCACCTCCGCGTGGACGCCGAGCGCCAGCCGGGAGCGGTGCGTGGGCTGCACGGGCTCCTCGGCGGCGTCCGCGAGCGCGGCGAGGAAGGCGCTCACCCCGCTGTAGCGGCGGCTGGCGTCCTTCTCCAGACAGCGCAGCACCACCGCGTCCACGGCGGGGGAGACGGGGGCGATGGCGCTGGGGCGGGGCGGCGGGGCCTCCAGGTGCAGCCGCTCCAGCTCCATCCGGTCCTCGCAGAGGAAGGGGTAGCGGCCGGTGAGGAGCTGATGCAGGAGCACGCCCAGCGCGTAGATGTCGGTGTGGGCGCCAATGGCGCCGCCTCGGAACTGCTCGGGGGCCATGGCGTGGGCGGTGCCCAGCCGCTGGCCGGCGATGGTGAGCCCTTCCTGGGACGGCTCGGCGTGCAGCAGCTTGGCGATGCCGAAGTCGAGCAGCTTCACCCGGGGCTTCTCGCCCTCCTCCACGACGAGGATGTTGCTGGCCTTCAGGTCGCGGTGGACCACGCCCGCGCGGTGGGCGGCCTCCAGCGCGCCGCACACGGGCTCCAGGTACGCGCGGGCGCGGGACGCGGACAGCCGGCCGCGCTCCTGCACCACCTGACCGAGCGTCCGTCCGGTGAGCAGCTCCATGACGTAGTAGGGGCTGCCGTCCGGCATCAGCCCGAAGTCATAGACGTCCACGATGTTGGGGTGGCGAATCTGGTTCACCACGCGGGCCTCGCGCACGAAGCGCTTGAGCATCTCGCCCTGATCCGCCAGGTGGGGGTGCAGCACCTTCACCGCGGCCCTTCGGCCCAGGATGCGGTGCTCGGCCTCATAGACGCTGCCGTGACCTCCGGATGCCAGGAGGGCCTTGAGGACGTACTCACCCGCGAGGGTTCCGGGTCCGCGCTCTCCCCGGTTCGCCTCGCCGCGTCCCCGCTCGGAGCCATGCAGCTCCGCACGCGCCTGGATGCGGAAGGTGCTCTCGGAGTCGGCCGCCATGCGGGGTTGAGCCTAGCACCCGCGCGGCAGACGTGCTGCATGCCCCGGGCCCGAAGTGTCCGCCGCGTCGCGCCAATGTGGAGCGGGCGTTCACCATTCGTCACCTCCGCCGGGGGACGGCGGGGCAGATGTTGCCTGGCGTATGCTGGGGCGTCCCATCACCCCAGGTGGTTGGACGCGGTGGCCCGGGGCTGTTGGATTCTCGGGATGTGACACCACGCGTGCATGCCGGGGGAGGTCGGGCGGACGGACGCGGCGCGGAGGTGCCGGGGGGCTGTGTGATGACGACCTTGGATGACCTCACGACCTGCGCCGGACTGGCGCTGGCTCCACCTTCCTCGACGGGCGCCTGTCTCATCCTCATCAGCACGACGACGCCGGCCGCCATCGGCCGGGCGTTCCGGCTGGAGCCGGGGGAGCACATCATCGGCCGGGGCTCGGATGCCACCGTCCGCATCGACGACCACGGGGTGTCGCGCAAGCATGCCCGCATCGTCCGCGCGCCGGATGGGGGCTGCCATGTCACGGACCTGGAATCCACCAACGGCACGCTGCTCAACGGCACGCCCATCGCCACGGCGGAGCTCCAGGAGGGGGACCGCCTCCAGATTGGCACCGTCACCGTGTTCCGCTTCTCCAAGCGCGAGGTGCTGGAGCAGCGCGAGGAGCAGCTGCGCCAGGCGCTGTCCGCCGCGCGCGTGGGCATCTGGGATTGGAATGCGCAGAGCGGCCGGGTGACGTGGAGCGAACAGGTGGACCGGCTCCTGGGGTTGCCCGTGGGCAAGCTGTCCGGCCGCGCCATGGAGTTGGAGGAGGTCGTGCACCCGGGAGACCTGCCGCGTGTGCGCGAGGCGCTCTCCATCGCCCTGGAGAAGAAGACGCAGGTGGATGTGGACTATCGGATTGAGCCGCCGGGCAGCGGCTGGCGGTGGATATCCTGCAAGGGGGACGTGCTGTGTGACGCGGCGGGAGTGCCGGCGCGGGTGACGGGCACGGTGATGGACATCACCGCGCGCAAGCAGGCCGAACAGGAGCTCAACCGCCAGGCGCTCATCTTCGAGAGCATCTACGACGGCGTGGTGATTACGGACCTGGGCGGCGGCATCATCGACTGGAACGCCAGCGCGGAGCGGATGTTCGGCCGCAACAAGTCGGAGGCCATGGGGCAGACGCTGTTCCGCGTGCTCCACCCGGACGAGCCCGACCGGATGACGGGCATGGTGCTGGCGGGCCTGGAGAAGCAGGGGCGCTGGAGCGGGGAGCTGGAGTTCAAGCGCCGCGACGGCACCACGTGCTGGTGCGAGTCGGTGGTGGTGCCGCTGCGCGACAGCGAGGGGCGCGCCATCGCCAACATCATGGTCCACCGCGACACCTCCGAGCGGAAGCAGCTCCAGGCGCACCTCGTCGTGGCGGACCGGCTGGCGTCGGTGGGCACGCTGGGCGCGGGTGTGGCGCACGAAATCAACAACCCCCTGGCCTACATGCTGGTCAACCTGCACCTCGTGCGGGAGGGCCTGGAGCGGATGGAGAGCCACGTCCCCGCGGCGGCCATCGCCTCGCTGCAGCAGCTGGTGCGCGAGACGACGGAGGGCGCCGAGCGCATCGCCACCATCGTCCGCGACCTGAAGGTCTTCGCGCGCGGCGAGCAGGAGGTGCGGCTGATGCCGGTGGACGTGCGCCGCGCGGTGGAGCTGGCGTGCAAGATGGCGGACAACGTCATCCGCCACCGCGCCCGGCTCGTGACGGAGTTCGAGCCGGTGGCGCCCGTGGAGGCCAGCGAGTCGCGGCTGTGCCAGGTGTTCCTCAACCTGCTGCTCAACGCGGCGCAGGCGATTCCGGAGGATGGCTCGCCGGAGTACGAGCATGAGATTCGCGTCATCATCCGCGCGGGGGACCGCGGGCGGGTGCTGGTGGAGGTGCGGGACACGGGCATGGGGATGACGCCCGAGGTGATGGACCGCATCTTCGACCCGTTCTTCACCACCAAGCCGGTGGGCGTGGGCACGGGGCTGGGGCTGTCCATCTGCCACGGCATCATCGAGTCCATGGGCGGCTCCATCCACGCGGAGAGCGAGCCGGGCCGGGGCAGCACCTTCCGCGTGGTGCTGCGCGCGGCGACGCGGGAGCTGGAGGTGCTGCCGCGCCTGCAGTCGGTGGTGCAGGTGAACGCGCGGGCGCGCATCCTCGTCGTGGATGACGAGCCCAACGTGACGCTGGCGCTCCAGCGCTCGCTGGCGGCGGACCACGAGGTCGCCACGGCGAACAGCGCCCAGGCGGCGCTGCGGCTGCTCAACGAGGGCAGCCGCTTCGACCTCATCTTGTGCGACGTGATGATGCCGGGGATGACGGGCATGGACCTGTACCACGAGCTGGGGCGCTGCGCCCCGGAGCAGGCGGGCCGCATGGTGTTCATGACGGGAGGGGCCTTCACGCCCCGCACGGTGTCCTTCCTGCGGGAGGTGCCGAACTTGAAGATATCCAAGCCGCTGGACCTCACGCAGCTGCGGGAGCTGGTGGGACGCTCGGCGGAGGCGGGTCGATGAGCGAGCCCGCGGCCTCGCCCGTGACACAGAGTGCTGGAGTGGCGCAGGTGGAGTCGGTGGCGCGGGCGCGTCCCGCGGAGGGCGGCGAGCCGAGGGAGTCGACCGCGCGAGCCCTGGGCCTGGGCGGCGTGATTGGCGCGCTCCTGGCGGTCACCAACGTGTCCATGGGGCTGAAGCTGGGCTGGTGGGAGAGCGGCTCGGTGATGGCGGCGGTGCTGGGGTTCGGAGGGATGGCGGCGGTGGCTCGCGCGCGGGGCTCGCCGTACACGCCGCTGGAGAACAACCTCACGCAGGTGACGGCGGTGTCGGTGGGCGCGATGCCCGCGGCGGCGGGGCTGCTGGGGCCCCTGCCCGCGCTGATGCTGCTGGGGATGGATGTGCCCGGCGTGGCCGTGGCGGCGTGGAGCGTGGCGCTGGGCATCCTCGGCGTGCTGGCCGCGCACCTGCTGCGGAGACGGCTGATGGAGGAGGAGGCGCTGCCTTTCCCCACCGGCATCGCCACCGCGGAGCTCATCACCGCGATGCATGCCTCGGAGCCCCAGGAGAACCAGGGGCGCGGCGTGTGGCTGGCGGTGGCGGGCGTGGTGGCCACGGGGGTCACGGTGCTGCGGGACATCCTCCAGCGCCTTCCGGGAATGGTGGCGGTGCCGGGCTCGGTGGGCGGTGTGCCGGCCGCGTCGCTGGCGTGGGGCGTGGCGTGGAGTCCCATGCTGGTGGCGGTGGGGATGATGGCGGGGCTGCACCTGGGGCTGAGCATGCTGCTGGGGGCGCTGGTGGCATGGGGCGGACTGTCTCCCTGGCTCGTGAGCACGGGCGTGGTGAAGGAGGCGGGCTACGACTCGCTGCTGTCGTGGCTCACCTGGCCCGGAGTGGGGTTGCTGGTGGGCTCGGCCCTGGTGTCGCTGTTGGCGCAGGCCCGCGACTTCCGGAGCGCGGCCCGGGACTTGCGCTCGCTGGGGCGCGGGGAGCTGCTGCCCCGGTGGGCCTGGGGTTGGGGCGTCGGGGCGGCGCTGCTGTCGCTGGGGCTGGGCGTGACGGTGTTCGGTCTGAGCGGGGCTCAGGTGTTGCTGTCACTCGTCCTGCTGTTGCCGCTGTGTGCGGTGTGCGCGCGAGGCGCGGGGCAGGTGGATGTGTCGCCCGTGACGCAGGTGGGGCAGCTGTCCCAGGTGGCCGCGGGGGTGGCGCTGCCGGGAAGCGTGGCCTCCAACATCGCGGTGGGCGGGGTGGTGTCGGGCGCGGCGGCGCAGACGGGCGTGAGCCTGTGGGCCCTCAAGGCGGGACACCTGCTGGGGGCCTCCTCGCGGCGGATGCTGGCGGCGCAGCTGTTGGGCGTGCTGGTGGGCTCGCTGGTGAGCGTGCCGGCGTATCTGCTGCTGACGCGGGCGTATGGCCTGGGCTCGCAGGCGCTGCCCGCGCCCTTCTCGCATCAGTTCCGCGCGGTGGCGGAGCTGGCGGCGCGCGGGCTGGAGGGAATGCCGGCGCACGCGGCGCTCGCGGGCGGCGTGGCCGCGGGCGTGGGGGCGCTCCTGACACTGCTCGCGCGCGGGCGGCTGGCGCGGTGGGTGCCGTCTCCGGTGGCCATGGGCATCGGGTTCATCCTCCCCGCCTACTTCGCGGTGACGCTGTGCCTGGGAGGAATCGTCGCGGCCATTGCCCGGTGGCGCTGGCCCCAGGTGACGGGGCGCAACGTGCCCGCGCTGGCGGCGGGCGCCATCGCCGCGGAGTCCCTGGTGGGCGTGCTCATCGGCGCGCTCAAGCTGCTGGGCGTCATGTCCTGAGCCCCCGGACATGAAGGGTGTACCCCTGCGGCACTGCCCCGCCGCAGGCGCCGGAGCAGGCGCCGCGCATCCCTCCGCGCGAGGTTGGCGGAATGATGGATGTCCGGAGGCCTGGCGCCGGGCACGGTGAAGGGGGCGAGTTTTCTGGGGATGGCTTTTCCGCCGTCCCGGGTATTCTCCGCAACCTCATGATTGGTGCAATTGAGTTTCAGGAAATTGCGAACCGGTTCTTTCCCCTGACGCGGAGGGGCTGGTCGGTGGGGTGGTCCACGGACGTGTCGGGGTCCGAGGCTGCCCAGCCCTGCGTGGAGGAGTCGGAGACGTCCCTCACGCTCCGCCTGGGCGTGCTGGAGACCGACGAGGCCGGGAACTTCACGGGGGCGCAGACCTGGGAGGCCCCCCTCAAGCGCGAGGCCCTCACGGAAGCGCGCATCGTCGCCTGGCTGGAGGCCATCGACCGGCTCCTCATGACGAAAGAGCACGAGATGTTCGGCTCCTTCGACTGGTGCCTGGAGGCGCTGGAGGACCCCCGCTACAACTCCGTGGAGGAGTTCGAGGCGTACCTGCGCAACCCTCCCGTGCCGCCCACGTACTTCGAGCAGACGGACGCGGAGTACCCGGAGTTCGTGCGGCAGCACCGCCCGGAGCCTCGGAGCGTGCTGCTCCAGCAGCGCGCGATGGCGCTCGAGAAGGCGCTGGCGCGACACGAGGTGGTGGCGACGCGGTTCGCCCGGACGCATGGCCTGTACCTGCCGAAGCAGGCGGCGGTGACGTTCGCCTTCTTCGAGAGCCTCTCTTCGGCGGAGTGGCAGGCGCCGAGGGACCTCATGGGCATCACCCCCTCGAACGTGGCCATGGGGTTCCTGAGTCACTACTCGGAAGAAGCCTTCGCTTGGCCGCTCAAGGACGGGCTCGATGAGCGCCTCCACTACCTCCGGCCGGAGACGGTGCCCGAGACGCCGCTGATGTTCCTCGCGGACTTCGCGTCGTTCGCCTTCTTCTACGACGACCCGGGCTTCCACCCGAGCGGGGTGGTCCACTGCAAGATGGACCACCAGACGCGCTGGATTGGCGAGACGTTCCTCGACTTCTTCCGGGACTGGGCGGACGAGGTCCTCAAGCATCCGGACCTGCACCTGACGGGCGAGTCGGGTGTGACGGCGCAGCTGGGCCTGGACCCCGAGGATGTGCGCAAGCGCGACTACTTCCTCGTGCGGATGTTCAAGGACGCCGTCGATGACTTCCTGGAGCTGTCGAAGGACCTCCGCCTGGAGGACCGGGCGAAGATGCGCCGCTCCTACGAGGAGCGCACCCAGCTGGCGGGACAGCCTGGCGGCGTGGGCATCGCGACGGACCTGGGAGATGGCGAGGGGTTCGAGTTCCCCTCGGACTACCACTCCGACGAGGCCCGGCCCGCGGTGCTGGAGGCGGTGGCGCGCGCGCGCACGCAGCTGCGCGAAGGAGACCCGCGCTACGCGCTGGCCCTGGGCCGGGAGCTCCACGGGTCGGTTCGCTTCCTGGAGCGAGAGGTCTTCTCGCCGGGGTATGAGGGCCCGCCCCCGCCATGGCAGGACGAGGCGAAGGAGCTGCTGACGGGGGCCTACCGCGCGCTCGGCTGGGAGGCGCTGGCGCGCAAGGTGGAGGTCCACCATGCCCACCGGAACTTCTTCATGAGGAGTGTCTTTGATTTTCCCTGAGGTCCCGCGCGCGCTCGAGTGAGCGGCGGAGGCGGGCCTCCATGAGGTTGGGAATCCGCGAGGCCAACTGGAGCGCGTCCGTCAGGATGTGCACGGCCTCGCGAGGCTCCCCGCGCCGCAGCGCCGCCAGGCCCATCATCTCCAGCACCTCGAGCGGCTCCTGCTCCACGGACACCTGGCTGGAGCGCTCCCGCAGGGTGCGCCAGTCGTCGGCCGAGGCATCCTGTGTGGCCAGCTCCACCATGGAGATGAGCACCTCCTCCGACGGGCTCAGCTCCATGCCGGTGCGGCCCTCGGTGAGCACCTGCCGCACCTGCCCGAGCAGCTCGCGGGCCCGGGTCTGCCGCCCCATCCACGCGAGCGTGCGCGCCTGGAGCAGCAGGGCCCAGGGGCGCGGGGCGACCTCGGGGTGTCTGCGCTCCAGGGCGATGGCGCGCGAGATGTGGGGCGCGGCGGCCTCGGCGTCTCCGGCCTGGTAGTGCAGCTCGCCGAGGTTGTGCTCGGCGAAGTACTCCCAGCCCACCATGCCCAGCTCGCGCCCCAGGTGCATGAAGCGCTCCTGGTCCTTCAGCGCGTTGGCCAGGTCCCGCCGAGCCACCCACAGGTTGCGGCGGTTGTTGATGGCGCTGCCCAGGTGGAAGAGGTCGCCGCGCTCCGTGCACGCGGTGACGACCTCGGAGAGCACCCGGTCCGTCTCGTCGATGTCGCCCAGGTTGGGGAGCATGACGGCGAGCAGGAGCTGCGACACCACCTGCGTCTCGTAGCCCGCGTCGCCCAGGCGCCGGGCAATCTCCGCCGCGGCCTCCAGCGGCTCGCGTGCCTCCGCCCACTCGCCCTTGCGGAACAGCGCGCGACCCACCGCGAGCAGCAGCCGTCCCTGCACATAGGGCGAGCCCACGCTCGCGGACTTCTCCTGCGCCTCCAGCGCGCGGGCCTCGCTGGTGGGATAGTCATTCACCCAGTCCAGGGCCATGGCCTCGTCGAGCAGCAGCTCCACCTCCGCCCGCTTGTCGCCCCGTCGGCGCGCGCGCTCCAGGGCGGCGGCGAAGTCCGCCAGCGAGTCGTCATACCGGCCGATGCGGATGCGCATCAGCCCTCGGCCGCGCAGCGCGGTGAGGCAGCGCAGCTCGTCCTCGGTGTCCAGCAACTCCAGCGCGCGCGTGTACATGGCCTCGGCTTCGAGGAACGCGTGGCGTCCGCGCGCGGACTCGGCCAGGTCGATGGAGAGCGCGGCGGCCTCGTCGCGCATGTCCGCGGCGGCGGCGTGCAGCGCGAGGCGCGGCAGGCGCTGCCGCTCGCTCGAGCCCGCGTGGCCCAGGTAGTAGCGGTAGGCCGCGCGGTGGATGCGCTGGCGCTCGGCGGCGGGGAGCGTGGCCGCCACCGCGTCGCGCAGGAGCTCGTTGCGGAAGCTCAGGCCCTCCAGCCGGTGGGAGACGAGGAGCCCCGAGTCGAGCAGCCGCCGCGTCGCATGGCCCGCATCCAGCGGGAAGCCTCCGGCCGCGCCGTCGCGCTCCAGCTCCCGCACCACGCCCTCGGCCGTGGCCGCGGTGAAGTCCGTGCCCAGCAGCGCGCACAGCCGCGCGTGCGCGGCCAGGGCGGGCGGCAGCGCTCCCAGCTCGCGGTCCGCCAGCCACTCCACCAGCCGCAGCTCGGGCACCTTCTCCAGGCCGTCGGTGACCAGGTACCAGCTGCCCCCGGGCGCGCGCTGGCGCACCAGCCCCTGGCGCTTGAGGCCGCGCACCAGCTCCACCATGTAGAGCGGCACGTGCTGCGCGCGCTCGACGATGCGCTCCACCGCCTGCGCGGGCACGTTCTCCACGGGCTTGAGGAGCATGCGGCACATCTCCTGCGCCTGGGGCGCGGAGAGCGGGCGCAAGGAGAGGGTGACCTGCCGCGCCGCGCGAGTCCCCCACAGCGGGCGGCTCTTCTCGAACCCCGGGCGTGCGAGCACGCACACCCAGATGGGGACGCTGGCCTCGGCCAGGCACGCGTACTCCAGCGCGTCCAGCGCGGTCTCCTCCGCGAAGTGCGCGTCGTCGATGACCAGGCACAGCGGGCGCTCACGCGCGGTGGAGGCGAGCATCTCCCCCGTGGCGCGCATGGCCAGGGAGCGCAGCGCGCCGGGCGCCGCCGCCCAGCTCTGCAGCTCAGGCCCGCCCGGCGCGTACCACCCCAGCGTCGCGGCCACGCCGGGCCACAGCTCCGTGCCCAGCGTGGGGCCCAGCCGCAGCATGATGGCCGCGCGGCCCTGCTCCTCCGTGTCGGTGTCGTCGCGCTCGAAGGCGTTGAGGGCGCATCTCAGGAGCGTGCGCAGCGTGCCGTCCGGGTCGCCCTGCACGGGCTCGCGCGAGCGGGTGCTGTAGACGCGCGCGAGCGGCAGCTGCACCTGGAGCTCACGGGCGAGCGCCGCGGCGAGGTGGCTCTTTCCCAGCCCCCGCTCCCCCATGACGGTGACCAGCGTGGGGGCGGCTCCGCCCATCGCCGTCCGGGCGCTGTCCACCAGCGAGGCCAGCTCCAGCTCGCGGCCCACCAGCACCTCGCTGCCCAGCTGCAGCACGGTGATGTCCGGACGCGGCGCCGCGCCGGGGGACGCGGGACGCACCACGCCGGGGTGGCCGGGCACGTCCATGCAGGGCACCTCGGGCACCGCTTCCGCGGCGGCGGGTGACAGCAGGAGCCCCTGCGCGTCGGCGCCCGTGGGGTAGCGGTCCGCGCGCGAGAAGATGGCGCCCAGGTAGCGCGGCGTACCGGTGGGGCGGCGCTGCACGGTGACGGCGGACACGTCCACCAGGGCGTGCGTGGCGAGGCCCCGCTCGGCCAGTCCCTCCGCGGCGCGCATGGCGCGGCGCACGGGGTTCTCTCCCACGTCCGGGTCGAACACGGCGGCGATGTGCGGTCCATCCGTGTAGGCCAGGTGTCCGCCGTAGGAGGCCAGCCCCTTCTGCACGCTGACGGGGTTGGCGCGCGAGGTGAGGAAGAGCACGGCCACCGAGCGCCGCACCTGCGCGGGCCTCGGCTCCCCCGGCGCCGACGGCCGAGGTGTCACCGGGTCGACAGGACGGTGCGCATGGCTGAAGGCCGCGCGCAGGGCGCTCGCCAGCGCGGAGGCATCCTCGGGCCGCCGGGCGCGCTCCTTGGCCAGACACCGCAGGACGACCTCCTCCAGCGCGGGAGGCACCGGCGCGAAGTCGGACGGAGGCGGAGGACGCAAGGCCAGGTGCGCCTGCAGCACGTCCGGCGTGGGGCCGAAGAAGGGCGGCCGTCCGGTGAGCATCTCGTAGAGCAGCACGCCCAGCGCATACACATCCGTGCGCGTGTCGACGTCCGAGTTTCCCGCGCACTGCTCGGGCGCCATGTACTCCGCGGTGCCCGCGAAGCCCGAGCTGTCGCTGACGGAGAGCCCCTCGCCGGGCAGCGTGGCGCCCTCCACGGGGGAGGTGCCTCGCACCAGGCCGAAGTCGAAGACGCGCACCTGCCCGCCGCCGTCCTCGTTGAGGAAGAGGTGCTCGGGCTTCAGGTCGCAGTGGGCCAGGCCCTGCTCGTGGACGCGCGCCACGGTGTCCGCCACGGACAGGGCCAGCGCGGGGAGCTCCTGCGCCGGCACGGGCCCCGCGGCGCGCGCCAGCCGCTCCGCCAGCGTGGGCAGGGGCACGTGCTCCATGACGAGGAAGCGCACGTCCCCGGCCAGCACGCCCACTTCATACAGCGCGGGCACGGTGGGCGGGCCCAGCACGCGCAGCGCGGCGGACTCGCGGAGCAGCTGCGCGCGCGCCAGGGCATTGCCCGTCCTCGCCAGCTTGATGGCCACCCGCTGCTGGTCCGTTTCGCGCCACGCTCCCAGCAGCACGCCGAAGCCGCCGTGCGCGAGCACGCCGTCGACGCGATAGCCGGGGATGCGCGGCGGCTCCAGCTCCTCGGGCGTCAGCCGTCCGACCCCGTCCGAGGGAGCGTTTGGCGGGCATGGCGCATGGGAGCCTTCCCAGCGCCGCCCACATGTCTGGCAGCGCGGCACGAGCCGCACTCTACGCCAAACGCCGTGAGGATTCAGAAGCCCCCGGCCAGACGGGCCCCAGGGTCCATCTCGCATCACCTGCCGCGCGAGGCCCACGCCCTCATTGCCTCACCTTGGAGCGGGTGCTGTCATCAGGACTTCCACTCAGGAGCGCCCATTCGATGAGCCTGGCGAAGAAGCTGAACCTCAAGGAGGGCATGAAGGCCCGAGTCATCGGCAAGCCCACTGGCGTCGACCTGGATGATGTCGTGACGACCCCGTCCTCGAAGGCCGAGGCGTTGCTCATCTTCGTCCAAAGCATGAAGGACGTGGATGCGAAGTGCGCGCCCCTCATCGCCTCCGCGCGAGAGGACCGGGTGGCGTGGCTGGCCTATCCCAAGGCGGGGCAGCTGGGCACGGACCTCCATCGGGACATCCTCGCGGCGCGCCTGGAGCAGGACGGCATCCAGTGCGTGCGCATGGTGTCGCTCGACGCGGTGTGGAGCGCCATGCGCTTCCGTCCCGCCGCCTGAGCTACGCTGCCTGCATGGCCTACGTCGATGGTTTCCTGTTGCCGGTCCCCACGAAGAACCTCGCCGCCTACCGCAAGGTGTCTCGGCAGGCGGGCAAGATTTGGAGGGAGTACGGCGCGCTTGCCTACACCGAGTGCGTCGCGGATGACCTCGACGACGAGCGCCGGGCCATGTTCGCCCGGAGCGTGAAGTTGAAGCCAGAAGAGACGCTGGTGTTCTCCTGGATTCTCTACAAGTCGCGCGCGGAGCGGAACCGCATCAACAAGAAGGTGGCGGCGGACCCTCGGCTGAAGGCCCCGGAGGCCATGCCCTTCGACATGAAGCGCATGGTGTGGGGCGGCTTCAAGACGCTGGTGCAATTGTAGACAAGGACTCGACGGCGTCCGGCGGTGGGAGGGGAAGAACCCGCCGGACGCCGTGAGCGACTTACGGAACTTCCAGGGCGCGCAGGACGGTGGAGTCGGAGTCCGGGGCGCGCACGCGCAACAGCAGCGCGGCGCCGGACTTCGCGGACGACAGGATGCTGGCCGCTTCGGACGCGCTGCCCACCTTGCCGTCACCCACCTGCACCAGCACCATGCCGGGCATCAGTCCGGCGCGCTCGGCGGGGCTGCCGGGCTCCACCGCGGTGATTTGAGCGCCGGAGCCGTCCGTGTCACGCAGGCCGATGCCCAGCTTGCGCGTGGTGGGCGAGGGTGCGTTGCGCGGAGTGACTTCCTCCTCGCCGCGCTGGGCCGGGCGCGTGCCCAGCGTCACGTCCAGCGTCAGGGGCTTGCCGCCGCGCATCAGCTCCACCTTCACGCGGCTGTCGGGCTTGAGCAGCGCCACGGCGCGGGTGAGGGCCCCGGCGGAGTCCACCGCGCGGCCCCCGACGGCGGTGATGATGTCCTCTTCGCGCAGGCCGCCCCGGTCACCGGGGCCGCCGCGGTTGACGCCGGCCACCACCGCGCCCTTGTTGGCGTCCACCTTGAGGGCGCGCGCCAGCTCGGGCGTGAGGTCCTGGATGGCCAGGCCCAGCCAGCCGCGGCGCACCACGCCCGTCTCCTGGAGCTGGGGCAGCAGCGCCTGGATGAGCTTGCTGGGCACGGCGAAGCCGATGCCGCTGGCGCCGCCGATGATGGCGGTGTTCATGCCGATGACCTCCCCGCGCATGTTGAACAGCGGGCCGCCGGAGTTGCCGGGGTTGATGGCCGCGTCCGTCTGGAGGAAGTCGTCGTAGGGGCCCGCGTGGATGTTGCGGGCGCGGGCGGAGAGGATGCCGGCGCTGACGCTGTAGTCCAGGCCGAACGGGTTGCCGATGGCCATCACCGCGTCGCCCACGCGCACCGCGTCCGAGTCACCCAGCGGCACGGCCGGCAGGTTGCCCGGGGCGCCCTTGAGCTTGAGCAGGGCCACGTCGGTGAGCGGGTCTCTTCCGAGCACCTCGGCCTCGAAGGAGCGTCCGTCCTGCAGCTTCACGCGCACGACGTCGGCGTTCTCCACCACGTGGTTGTTGGTGAGGACGGTGCCGGAGGGGTCGATGATGAAGCCCGAGCCCAATCCCTGGCGAGGCTGCGAGTTGCCCTCCATGCCGGGCGGCAGGCCGAAGCGCTCCGCGAAGCCGGGCGGCAGGCCCTGCATGCCGGACATGCGGCGCGGGCGGGACTGCACCTCGACGTAGACGACGGAGCCCTTCACGGAGTCGACCAGCGGCGCCAGCGACGTCACGGTGCCGGCGGTGGCGGGGTTGAAGCGCGCGGGCTGCACGGGCACGCCGGAGGGCGTGGCGGCGGCGGCCGAGGTGACGGCGGCGGGATTGGGTGTGCCGAGCGCCTGGGCCTGTCCACACCCGAAGCCCAGCGTCGCGACGGGCAGGAGAGCCAAGGCGCCAAGGAAGCGGCGAGAGGGGAGCGAGCAGGCCATCGTTCGTTCTCCGTGCGGCCGGAAGACCTCCGGCCCGCGGCATGGGTTGAAGTTCAAGGTTCGGCCCGGACGTGGGGTGGACGTGAAGCGCCACCCCCTGGAGGTGGAAAGGTCTGCCGCTGGTCGTCCCCCGACTCCCGACGGCACCATTACTTGGGGCTCGCCCCGCGAGGCCCCACGTCCGAACCGATGTTCGCGGTCTAGTGCAGGTGTCGGGCCAGGGCCTTCGGGGCGGGGGTTTCCCTCTGACGGTGGGGGCAGGGGGGCGAAGTGGGGCGGGGCAAAGTGCCCCGTTCGGGGCAAATCTCCCCGGGGCGTTTTGCCGCTCGCGCCTGGGAGGGAGGTGGCACGTCGAATGCTCTGCTCCAGGACCGCCTTGGCCCGCCTGGGACTGGGGCAGCCACCTCGCTACGAAGGAGTCGACTTGATGGACCGCGACGAGGAGCAGACGCCGTTGAGGGAGTGGTCATGGCCGCCGGACCCGGAGCCGGGGCAGCGGGCGCGGGTGTTGGTGGCGGAGGACCAGCCGGAGATGCGGGCGCTCCTGCATCGGGCGTTGAAGCGCCGGGGCTATGAGGTGGTGGAGGCCTCGGATGGGCCGGGCCTGGTGCAGGCCATCATCGATGGGCTGCTGGCCGAGCAGACGCTGGTGCCGGACCTCATCATCACGGATGTGCGGATGCCTGGGTACTCGGGCCTGGAGGTGGTGGCGCGGCTGCGGCGGGAGGGGTGGAAGACGCCGGTCATCCTGATTACGGCGTTCGGGGATGCGCAGCTGCATCAGGAGGCGGCGCAGCTGGGCGCGGCGCGGGTGTT
The DNA here is from genome assembly GCF_038561935.1 of Myxococcus stipitatus. Next base: position 1,207,014 of record NZ_CP102770.1, read on the forward strand.
GGACAAGCCGTTCGCGATGGAGGATTTGTGTGGCGCGGCGGAGGCGCTCGTTCCGCCGGTCCGTTGAGTGGTTGGTTGCCCTGCGTGGGCGACGTGGGGCGCGGGTGAGCAGTCTCGAGGAGTGGTGTCCCGGGCCCTGTTGAGGCGAGGGGTCCTCGCCTTGTTGCCGTTGGTGTTGTTGTCGTTGGCGTTCCTCGTCATGCGGCACGAGCTGCGTGAGCTGAGCGCGGCGGCGATGATGCGGGCGTTGACGTCGATTCCCCGCGAGCGCATCGCGTGGGCGGTGGTGTGCGCGGCGAGCAACTATCTGGCGTTGACGCTGTATGACGTCCTGGCGTTGAGGCACCTGGGGCGGCGGTTGCCGTACCGGCAGGTGGGCTTCGCGTCGTTCGTCGGCTATGCGTTTGGCCACAACATCGGGATGTCGTTCCTGACGGGTGGCGGGGTCCGCTACCGGCTGTATTCCTCGCGCGGGTTGAGTGCGTGGGATGTGGCGCGGGTGGGGACGTTCAACGCGCTGACATTCTGGTCGGGGTTGTTGGCGGTGGCGGGGGTGGCGCTGGTGGTGGACGCGGGGCGGGGGGCGATGTCCGCGCTGTCGTTGAGGCCGGGAGTGGCGAGGGGGTTGGGGTTCGGGATGTTGGGAGTGTTGGGGGCGTACCTGGTGGCGTGTGCGCGGGTGCGGCGGACGCTGAAGGTGCCGAGGTTGGGGGTGGAGCTGTCCTTGCCGACGTTGAGGCTGGCGGTGGCGCAGGTGGCGGTGTCGTGTATGGACTGGACGTTGGGGGCGATGGTGTTGTGGGTGTTGTTGCCGCAAGGCGCGGGGATTCAGCCGGCGAGCATGGTGGCGCTGTTCGCGGTGGCGCAGCTGTTGGGGATAGCGAGCCAGGTGCCGGGAGGGCTGGGCGTGTTCGACTCGGTGATTCTGGCGGCGCTGACGCCCGAGGTCTCCGGAGCGGTGGTGCTGGGGACGCTGGTGGTGTACCGCGTCGTCTATTACCTGCTGCCTTTCGCCGTGGCCTCGCTGATGCTGGCGGGCCATGAGCTGTCATTGCACCGAGGACAGGTGGCGCAGTGGCGGGGGCGCAGAAGGCAGGTAGGCTGAGGGAATGACCCGCTCTCACGTCAGAGCGGGTCGTGGAGAGGGCTCCGCTACTTGTTGACGGTCGTGCAGACCGAGTTCCCATTCAGGGCACGCAAGCCCATGGTGACGGTCGTCCACGTCGGAGGAACGCAGATGTTGAGGTTGAACTCCGCCGTCTGGCCGCTTTCCGCCACCGAGTAGCCGGTGATCATTGAGCTGGCGGACACCCTGGTTCCGGACTCCAGGAAATAGAACATGCTCAGTGCCGCGGCAGAACTCGGGAGTCCGCCCGCTTGGGCTGCGTACATCTTGACGCGGGAACGAACCAGTTCGTTGCCAGAGCTGCAGAATGCGTGCGGCCCCCAGAGAACAGGCGTCACACTGTAGATGACCGGCCCATAGACCCCATCCTGTCCGACCGTCTTGTTCCAGGTCGGAGGATATGTCGCGAAGTTCGAGCACGTGGCCGGGGCCACATCGACACAGGTGGAGGTCGCCGTCGAACAGTACTCGCCGTAGCCGCAACCACTCGGCTGCGGCAGGGACGGGTCGCAGCTGGCTCCAACGACCGACTGGCTGACGGACTCCGCCGCAGTCGTCTCCCCTCCCTCTTGCGGCCCCGGACCACAGGCCACGGTCATCAGCGCCAGCGCACCCACCATCTGATTCAGCTTCTGCATAGGTTCCCCAATCACAAGTCCCACCGGGTCGTGGGCGGCGCGTGATACCAAGCGCCCCCGCAACTTCAAACGATCAGGCCCGGAATCCGTGCCTGTTTGCCGGTCCTCGCGCGCCGATTCGTCCAGACCCCGGGTCGGTTGTGCCGGCCCTCGTTTCCTGCTTGCGTGGGCACCTCGATGCGCATGAATCCAACAGCATGGCTGTCGGCGCTGGGTGTTCTGGTCATGGGGATGAGTAACGGCTGTGGTGGGGCGCCCGCGCACCGGCGTGTGACTGAGAACGCGCTCTCGCGGAAGGTGGCGCGCATCGTGAAGGCGTATCCGCACTCCACCGAGGCCTTCACCCAGGGCCTCGTCTTCCACCAGGGGCGCCTCTTCGAGAGCACCGGCCACCAAGGCACCCTGCGCGAAATCTCCCTCGACTCAGCGACCCCGCTCTGGATGGAGCGCCTGGGAGACATCTTCGCGGAGGGCCTCGCCACCGACGGCGAGCGCCTCTACCAGCTCACCTGGACCGAAGGGCAGCTCTTCACCTGGAGCGGCCTGCCCCCCACGCGCCTGCGCACCACGCGCTACTCCGGCGAAGGCTGGGGCCTCTGCTACTGGCAGGGAAAGCTCATCCGCAGCGACGGCTCCTCCACGCTGACCTTCCACGCCCCCGACACCTTCGAGCCCCTGAGCACCCTCGAGGTCACCCTCAACGGCCAACCCCAGGACCAGCTCAACGAGCTCGAGTGCGCCAACGGCGTCATCTACGCCAACGTCTGGCACTCCTCCTACGTCCTCGAAATCGACCCCACCACCGGCCACGTCACGGGCCTCATCGACGCCTCCGACCTCGTGCGCGCGGTGGGGCCCCAGCTCAACCGCCCCGATGCCGTCCTCAACGGCATCGCCGTGGAGCCCGGCACCGGGCGCATGCTGATGACCGGCAAGCTCTGGCCCAAGCTCTTCGAAGTGCGCCTGGAGACCGTGGACTGACGCCGCGGCCTCAGGGCTTCTTCGCCTCGTCGTCCCGCTCCAGCTTGCGGTACAGCGTCTTGCGGTCCACCCCGAGAATCCGCGCCGCCAGCGTGCGGCTGCCACCCACCGTCTCCAGCACCCGGTGGATGTACTTCCGCTCCAACTCCTCCAGCGTCACCAGCTCCGAGGGGTCCGTGTTCTCCGCCGCCCCCTTGGGCTGGCTGTAGTTCCGGATGCGCTCGGGCAGGTCATCCACCGTGAGCTGCTCGAACGACGTGAGCGCCACCGCGCGCTCCATGCAGTTCTGCAGCTCGCGCACGTTCCCCGGCCACCCGTACGTCAAGAGCCGCTGCGCCGCCGCGGGAGACAGCCCCATCACCCGCTTGTTGTTCCTCGCGGCGAACTGCTCGATGAACCGCTGCGACAACAACAACACATCATTCCCTCGCGCCCGCAGCGGAGGCAGCTCCACCCCAATCACATTCAGCCGGTAATACAAATCCTCACGGAACCGGCCCTCCTCCACCGCCAGCTCCAGGTCCCGGTTCGTCGCCGCGACGATGCGCGCGTCGAACGGAACCTCCGTGTCCCCACCCACCGGGCGCACCATCCGCTCCTGCAGCGCCCGCAGGAGCTTCGGCTGGAGCGTGAGCGGCAACTCGCCCACCTCGTCCAGGAACAGCGTCCCGCCGTGTGCCTGCACGAAGAGGCCCGTGCGCGCCGCCTTCGCGTCCGTGAAAGCGCCCTTCGCGTGCCCGAACAGCTCGCTCTCCAGCAAGGCCTCCGGCATCGCCGCGCAGTTGAGCGCGACGAACGGCCCCTCGGCCCGACGCCCGCGCGTGTGCACCGCGCGCGCGGCCACCTCCTTCCCCGTCCCGCTCTCCCCCGTAATCAGCACCGTGGAGTCCAGGTCCGCCACGCGGTCGATGAGCGCATACGCCTGCTGCATCGCGGGGCTCTCGCCCACCACCGCGCCGCTGTCCTGCCTGCGCCCCAGCTCCTGCCGCAGCCGGCGCACCTCGTCCCGCAGCGCGCGGTGCTGCACCGCCCGCTCCAGCACCAGCACCAGCGCATCCACGTCGATGGGCTTGGTGACGAAGTCGTACGCCCCCGCGCGGATGGCGGCCACCGCCGTCTCCAGGCTCCCGAAGGCCGTCACCACGATGACCGGGATGTCCGGCCGGTTGAGCACGATGCGCTCACACAGCGCCAGCCCATCCATCCCCGGCATGCGCAGGTCCGTCAGCACCACGTCGAAGTCCTCGGTGGCCAGGCGCGCGAGCGCCTCGTCCGCCGACCCGAGCGCCACGGGCGCATAGCCCCGGCGCGTCAGTCCCTTCTCCAACATGGCGCGCATCTCGCGCTCGTCCTCGACCATCAGGACGCGGCCTGGCATGTGTCCCCTCCGCTTGGCAGGTAGATGGAAAAGCAGCTACCGCGTCCCAGCTCGCTGCGCACGGCAATCCAGCCGCCATGGTCTCTCACCAGACCGTAGGACACGGACAGCCCCAGCCCCGTGCCCTCGCCCACGTCCTTCGTGGTGAAGAACGGCTCGAACACGTGCCCCAGGATGTCCGGGGCGATGCCAGGGCCCTCGTCCTCCACGTCGACCCGCACGTAGCTGCCCTCGGGTCCGCCGACGTCCTGGGGCGGTGTCGCCCGGGTGAGGGCCGCGCGCACGCTCACCGTCCCCGGCTTGTTCATGGCCTGCAAGGCGTTCATCACCAGGTTCGTCAGCACCTGCTGCACCTGTCCTCCATCCGCCTCCAGCATGACATCTGGCGGCACGTCTTCCACCAGGGTGATGCTCTTCTTCGAGGCCATGGGCTTGAGCAGGCTCAGCGAGCGCGCCACCAGGTCTCGCACCTCCTCCGGCGCCCGGTGCGGAGCGCGCCGCCGCGCGAAGTCGAGCAACTGCCGGATGATGCCCGTCATGTGCTGGGTCTGCTGGGTGATGATGCGCGCGCACTCGGCGACCTCTTCCCCCTCCGCTTCCCCGGAGGAGATCATCTTCGAGCGGCCCATCACGACGTTGAGCGGCGTGCCCAACTCGTGCGCCACACCTGAAGCGAGCTTGCCCACCGTGGTGAGCCGGTCCGCGTGCCGCAAGTGCTCCACCGCGGCCAGTCGCGCCGTCGTCTCCGTCGACAACCGCGAGCGAGTCTCCTCGAGCTGCTCACCCATGCGGTTCATCGCATTGGCCAGCGTGGTGAGCTCGTCACCGCGCCGCTTCGGCGGCAGCCGCACGCGCGCCGTCAAGTCGCCCTGGCCGAAGCTGTGCGCGAGCTGGACCAGCTGGTCCACCGGCTCGCCGACGAGCCGCCGGCCCATGGCCATGGCCACGATGAAGAACGCGAAGGTGATGGTGCCCGTGGCGACGATGGTGCCCACCACGGTGACGAAGACGTGCTGACGCTCCTCGCCCAGGGACTCGGTGATTTCGATGGCGCCGAAGCGTCGGCCGACCCCCAGGCCGATGAAGACCGGCGTGTACGAGTGCAGCAGGCCGGGCGCGGGCTCCGGGTCCACCATGGAGCCGTCCTTGCCCTGGCGCAGCGTGGCCAGCAGGCGCGGCGGAAAGCCGACGAGTGACGGAGTCCCAGGGCCTCCATCCAACCAGACCCAGCGCAGGTGGACCTGCTCCTGGAAGTTGTTGGACTGGTGCAGCAGGTTCAGCGCTTCACGCTCACCGGCCAGCTCCCAGGCCTTGCTGATGGTCCCCGCGAGCGCGTGGCCGAGCAACCGGTGGTCGTGCTGCATGTCCAGCGCCGAGCGCTCCAGCTCACGGCGAACCTGGATGACCTGCAGCCCGGCGATGACCGCCACGGCGAGCAGGACGAGGGCGAGGGTGAACTTGCGGGCGAGTCTCACGGTGGCTCGAGGCTGTTCCGGTCCATGCCAATGGGAGGGGTCGAAGACGCATGGACCGGAAGGAAGTACTCAGAAACTACCGCGATGGCCGCGGGAAGAAATCAATGAGTCGTGCCGGAGTCCTTGGTGGGCGTGGGAGCGCCCTTGGCGTGGGCCGCATGCTTGTGGGCGGGCTTGGCCTTGGTGTCGGCGGGCTTCGCGGATGCCTCGGCCGCGGGCTTCGGTGTGGCGGGGGCCATGGGCGTCGCGGCCATCGCGCCCATCGACATCAGTGAAAGACCCACGGCAAGGGGAAGGAATCGCTTCATCGGTGTCCTCCGGTCGACCCCGTGATGACTCACGAGGCTCGCGGAGGGCTAGAGCATCCGTCGTGCCAGGAGCGGCGCGAGGGTGCTTCCCTCTGAGAGAGGGCCCCGGCGGGGCGGAAGGACCCACCGGGGCCGGGGCACATTGCCCCAGTCGGGGCGAAGTGCCCCCGCCTCACGGCCTCGGGGCCATCAGGGCAGCGCCACCACGTCGCTGACCAGTGAGAACCCGCTGGCCGGGCAGGCGGCGATGGGCGGCTGCGAAGTGTCCTTCAGTCCACGCCGCTCGACCAGGGTGTTGCCCACCACCTCGTGGACGAAGATGCGCCCGCCATTCGTGTCGCCCACGTAGGCGCGCTGTCCCACCACGGCGAAGCGGCCCGCGGCCGGGATGGCGCAGCCGGTGGCTCCGGGCGCGCACGCGACGGGGGCGGTGGCCACGACCTGGTCCTGTGCGTCCAGGAGGACCAGGCCCGTGTGCTCCACGGAGGTCAGGTTGAAGTTGGCGTCGTAGTTCGCCTTGCCGCTGCAGCTCACCAGGAGCTGCTCACCGACGGAGGCCACGGAGCCCGGGTTGAGGCAGTCGGGGCCCAGCTCGATGAGGTTCACGGTGTTGTTGGCCGGGTTGATGCGCGCGAGGAACCCCGGGCCGCCAGGGCTGTAGGTGGCGGGGTTCAGGTTGTTGAGCGCGACGTACAGCATGCCTCGGTGCGCGGTGATGCCCGCGGGCGTGGGCAGGGTGGTGTTGTTGGGGAAGGGCTTGAGCGCGGCGCCCGTGGGCAGGTCGATGGTGTCCACCACGCGAGGCCGGAGCGGGTTGGCCAGCGAGACGCGCAGCACGCGGCCGCCGAAGGTCGGGTCGCCCATCAGGTTGCCATAGAGGGTGATCCACAGCTCCTCGCGAAGCAGCGCCATGCCGAACGGGTTGGTGTTGGCGCCGAAGGGCACGTTGCCGATGTCGCTGAAGGTGATGCCGTCGGGGAAGCGGGCTCCCGGGGGCGCGCCGGGGATGGCCGCTTCGTCGCGCCGCAGGACCTGAATCGTGTTGTCCGTGGAGTTGAGGATGTAGATGAGCGGGTCCCGGACGATGAACTGATTGGGCGCGCGGCCCGTGATGTTGCTCGCGGGCAGGACGCCGTAGTCGCCCAGGCGCGTCTGCACCAGCTTGTTCGAGGCATCGAGCACCAGGAGTACGTCACTCAGCCGCGCGGCGCTCTGGGGGGAGGAGGCGACCTGGACGCTCGGGCCCTTGAAGTCCGTGCCGGACTGGATGCCCACCACTTGCCCCGAGTTGAAGCACGTGGCGACCACGTCATACGTGCACACGCCACCTCGGCAGCTCCGCGCATCGCCGCAGGCGGTGCCACACGAGCCGCAGTGGGCCGCGTCCGTGTCCAGGTTCACGCACGAGTCGCCGCAGCGCTGGAAGCCCTCGACGGAGCAGGACACCTTGCAGGTGCCCTGTTCACAGACCTGGCCGGAGGCGCAGACGGTGCCGCCTGAGCCCGCGCAGCCGCCGCAGTGCTGAGGCGAGGACCGGGTGTCGACACACGCGCCACCGCAGGCCGTGGTGCCCGCCTGACAGGTGCAGGTGCCCTCGGAGCAGAGCTGTCCTTCGCCACAGGTGGTGCCGCAGGCGCCACAGTTCGCGGAGGCGCTGGTGAGGTCCACGCAGGTGTCGCCGCAGCGGCTGAGTCCTTCGCCGCAGACGACGCCCGAGTCGGGGCAGCCCGTCAGGAGCAGACAGGACAACAGGACGCCAAGCGTCGCGAGGAGGGGGCGGTGCACGGCATTCAAGGGGGAGGGTCCTTTCGAACGGGAGTGGGGGAGAGGTCGAGCGTCATCGCCACCGAGGCGAGCACGGTGCGACCGGGCAGGGGATAGCCGTCGAAGTCCTCGACGTGGGCGTCGAGGAGGTTCTTGAAGTCGAGGGAGAACGTGAGCGCGGGTCGACGGCCGACGGTGCTCGAGAGTCCCGCATGCAGCAGCGCTCGCCCAGGGAGCACCAGCTCGCCGGTGCGGTTGCGGAACTGTGAGGACTGCGCTCGCAGCTCCGCGCGCCCGGTCAGCCATGAGGGGCCCAGGGCCACACGTGCGGACAGGGTGTGGCGAGGACGGTGCGGCAGGTCGCGAAGGTAGTAGCGAGGGTCGTCCCGGAGGTTGCGTGAGAGCAGGAACGTGTACGCCAGGGAGCCCGACAGGAAGGACGTGGGCCGCGCCTCCATGTCCACTTCCAGCCCCGAGACACTCGCGGACGAGAAGTTCGAGGGCTTGGCGGCGAACGGTGGATAGGCCTCGTAGGCGATGAGGTCTTCGTAGAGGGTGTGGAAGCCGCCGACGGACACGAGGGAGTGTTCCGTCCGATGCGCGAGGGCCACGTCCGCGGAGATGGCGCGCTCGGGGCGCAGGTCCGGATTGGGCAGGAGCGTCCCCTGTCGCACGTAGAGCTCCATCAGCGAGGGGGCGCGGTGGGTTTGTCCCACGTTGGCGCGGACCTCCAGTCGCGCGGGGAGGGACATCCGCGCGCCGACCTTGGGGGACAGCAGCGTGTAGCGGCCCACGCGCTCCAGGCGCACCGAAGGCGTGACGTGGAGGTCGCCGTCGAACAGGGACACGTCGTCCATCGCCATGACGCTGGCTCGCAGCCAGGACGTGTGGGGCGTCGTGCCCGTGGGCTCGCCTTCGGTGGTGAGCCCTTCACGTCCCACGCTCGAGGTGAGCGACAGGACGTGCGCGCGGCCCAGGGGCATGCGCCCTTCGACCTCGGCGCCGCCCGCGAGCAGGGACTGTTCGCCTCGCTGTGCCACGGGGCCGCCGGACAGCTTCAGGTGCTCCTGGCGGAGGTGGGCTCGGGCGGAGAGCTGGATACCGCCCGCGAGTGAGCCGAGGAGGCGCAGGCTCAACACGCCACGACGGTTGGACTGGCGGGCATCGGCCACGGGGTTCTGCGCGGTGCCGGCGAGGCCTCGGCCATCGAGAGCTCCTTCGGCCATGGCGTCCACGACCACGCCAGGCGCCAGTCGATGACGCAGACGAAGCAGGGCCCCGAGTCCTCGGGCATCGTTGTTGTCGCGGCGGCGTGACTCGGGGGCGTCGTCGGGGAAGGTGGGCGTGGGGTCGAAGGGGTAGGGGAAGTCTCCAGAGGACGTGCCTCCGTGGAGGAGGAGCAGCAGCTCACTGTCGAGCAGGGGAGCGGTGGCGGCGAGCCAGCCCGTCGCGGTGTTCCAGCTTCCGTAGCTGAGCTCACCGGAAAGGCTCACGGTGTCGCCAGGGCAGCGGGTGACGATGTTCACCACGCCCCCGAGTCCTCCGCTGCCGTAGCGAGCCCCCGCGCTTCCGCGCATCACCTCGAACTCGCGAGCGAGCGCGAGGGGGATGCGGGACAGGTCCGTGTGGCCGCCCGCGCCGTTGAGCGGGATGCCGTCGAGCAGGACCAGGGTGCCGTTCGACGAGGCGCCACGGACGACCAGGCTCTTGCTCTGGCCATAGCCGCCCGAGTCCTGGACGGAGACACCGGGGGAGGTGGCGAGGATGTCGACGGTGTCTCGCGCAGTGCCTCCGCGTTCTTCCACGGAGATGACGGTGACGACGCTGCTCGGGTCGCGTTGGGACGCGCGGTCCATCGGCTCCGGGTCGGGCACCTTGCCCACGACGTCGATGACCTCGGAGAGGGGCTCCTCCGGCTTGGTCTCTTGTGCCCAGGCCGGTGCGGAGGCGCACAGCACCACGGCGAGGCCGCGTCGCACGAACGCGCCCCTCGTGGGGAGATATCGCCAGCCGGAGGTCATCGGGCGCGCATACTCCAGGGCGCGACCTCTGGCGTCCAGGGTGAAGGCCGCGAAGGCGTTCACAGGGAGAAGGAGGTCTGTTCCGCCCGTGAACCGAGCAAGAGGGAGGGAGCACCCGACCAGAGGGCCCCGTGGGTGCCGGCTCCCTCATCGAAGCCCAGCGCTCCTATCGTCCAGCCCCCGCTGTCATGGTCTCCCGCTGTCCATGGACGAGGAATCTGCTCATCAACAGCGGGACGGCGATGCGCTGGAGCTCTTGCGCCTCCTTGTTGCTCGAATAGGGGGTGACGTGGAGGTCTACCGTGTAGCCATCGCTTCGATGGCGCATCGTCCAGTACGTCTCTTCTTGTGCGTGGCTCTTGCTCTCCAACGTCAGCCTGAGCAGCGTGATGTCGTGCGGACGGAGAATCTCTGTCTTGGCGACCGAAATAGAATGGCGCGACATGCCGCTCGCGACATTGGAAGCGATGTCCAGCAGGTAGGGCTCGGGTGCGAGGTTCCGACCATCCGGTTCAACGACGTCGACCGTGATTTGAAGCCCTGCTTCCTGCGAGACTCCCAAGAGTTTGGGCTCTGGCCCGCAGGTCCATTGCCAGTCCGACGCATTGGGGACAAGGAGGAGGTAGCCGTCTTCTTCGCTCGTGACGGCCAGGAGGTGGGGCTTCTCGTTCCCCGAGTTCTCCGTGATGAGAGGTGTCATCGTGCAGCGTGGCTTCGACCGGGTTGTGCTCTCGGTTGGGGACGCCGTTTGGCTTTTCGAAGAAGTGGCGCAGCCCATCAACTGAGCCGTGAGCAGCACACAGGCGAGGATGGCCATGGAGGCGGGCTTTCGAATCATGCGGGGAGCCCTGTGCAATGCCCGCACCAGCCCTGCTCCGAGTGTCCGTGTCCCAGGTGCTGCCCCCGGATGTGCAAAGGGCAGCACATGCGTGCAGAGGCCTTCTCGGTGCTGGTGCCAATCGCCAGCGAGGGCGCCTGGTGTCTGCGTCGTGCTCAGTGCAGCGGCGCGGGTTCTCGCCGCAGGGACGGAGCCTGGGGCGGTGCCTGCTTGCGTCTCGCGGGATTGACCGACGCGGGTGCGCCCACGTTGAAGAGATTGACGAGCACCCCCACGGCCGCGAGCTGCGACGTGGCCGGGTTGTAATCAATGGCCTCTCCGATGGGGAAGTCCACGGAGCTGACAGCCTGGACCTGGAGCTGTCCATCCGGTGTGACGAGCACCGTCCACAGCAGTCCCTCCTGCGTGGTGGCGAAGACGTGCGGTTGCCCTCCCACGCTCGCCATGGCCGCGCGGAACGCGAAGGACTGTGGCAGCGAGAGGTCCTGCTTCAGGTCCACCGACCCCTGCGACTGAAGCTCCGCGGGACGCACGCGGAACAACCACGTGTTCTTGTCCGACGCACCCACCGAACAGGCCACGGCCACCAGGTGGTCATCCAACAGCGCCAGCCCGTTGATGCCTCGCTGCGCACTCGCGTTGTAGCGCTTGCGCGTCAGCACATTCCCCCGCGGCACCTCGAGCATCACCAGGTCCCCATCCTCCGCCCCCGTGATGACGATGCCGTCGCGCCACGCGACGATGTCCCGCACATTCCAGAGAGGGAAGGGGCTCGGGATGGGATTCGGCGAGCGGACATCGAGCTTCTTCAGCACCGCGAGCTGTCGCCCCTGCCGAGTCGCACTCCAGATGAGCACGAAGCCATTCTCATGGCCCGTCACCAGATACTCGCGATTCGCCTGTGTGAGGAAGACGCCGCTGTTCGCCATCCCCACGTCCGCATCGTAGGTGAAGTTCTCATACCGGAAGGTCCGAGGGAGCCTGTCCATCAGCGCGGGCTCATCGTCCAGCGCCGCGTCCCGCTCGCGCCAGAGCGTGATGGACGCGCTGTCGTTCGACGTCACGAACGTGCGCGAGTCCCGCACCGCCATCATCTCCACGCCCCGGTTGGCGGGAGTTCGCAGCACGTCCGTCAGCATCGGCCCCCATTCGCCGACGCCCGGCGGACGGAAGAACGTCATCGACCCATCCCAACGCCCGACGATGAACCGCCCCGAATCCAACCACTGCAGCTGCTGCGCATACGGGTACGTGGTTCCCGCCGGAGTGAGCACTGGAGCGACGTCGACCGCCGCCTCCTGGGCGAGGGCGGTGTGTTGACAGGCCACGACCAGCAATAGCACCAGCCGGGACAGGGCACGCATGAGTCCATCGCGCATCACGTTGAGCCTCCTCCTGCGGAAGAGCCCCCTCGGCGTGATGGCGTCAGTCTGGGATGGTCAGGTGCTCGGCCAGGGCGGCTGCGAGGCGATTGTAGCTCTCCTCCCTTCGAGTGTCGTGATTGCACAAGGGCGCCGTCAGCGCGGGCAATCCCTTGCGCTGGCGCAGCAGGTCGATGAACGCACGACTCAGTCGCGGGTTCTTGAAGAGGTCATGGATGAAGGTGCCGAAGATGGGCAGCCGCTCGTGGACCGCTCCATCGACGCCCCCCGCATACGCGTAGAGCGGACGTGCGCTCGCGTACCTGACGAGTCCGGAGTGAATCTCGTACCCCGACACCTCACCCGCACTCGCGAAGGGATTGTCCCCCGTCGGAACGAACCGGCGATTGACCACCGTCTTCCCAGGGAGGAACTCCACGTCGATGTCGAGCAACCCCAGCCCCGTGGTGCTGCCATGCTCGGACTCTCGGCGCGACTCGTCGAGCAGCTCGCGCCCGAGCATCTGGAACCCACCGCAGATGCCGACGATGGGCGTGCTGGCGCTGAGCTCGTGAAGCACCCGGTCGAGGCCGATGCGCCGCAGGTGAAGAAGGTCCCCCACCGTGTTCTTCGTCCCCGGGAGGATGACCGCGTCCGGCGCACCCAGTTGGTCCACGGAGCGCACGAAACGGACGCGGACGTTCGGCTCCTCCTGGAGATAGTCGAAGTCCGTGCTGTTGGAGATGTGCGGCAGGTACACCACCGCCACGTCGATTTCGGGCGCGCCCTGCATGCGGGGCTGGACGCGGTCCTCCTCCTCGAGCGCGAGCGAGAGATAGGGCAGCACCCCCGCGACGGGCCGCTTCGTGTGCTGCTCGATGAAGTCGATGGCGGGCTGGAGGACCTGCCGGTCCCCTCGGAACTTGTTGATGATGAAGCCCGAGATGCGCTCCAGGTCCTCCGGAGCGACGAGCTCCAGGACCTTCAGTGTGCCGAGGAGCTCCGCCGCGACGCCGCCCTTGTCGATGTCCGTCGCCACGAACACCCGCGCATCCAGCCGGTGCGCCACCTCCATGTTCACCACATCGAAGGGCCGCAGGTTGGGCTCGGCGCAGCTCCCGGCGCCCTCCGCGATGACCAGGTCGAAGTGCCTGTTCAGGTGGTCGATGGACTCCTGGATGGCGGCGAGCTTGAGGGCCCTGTGCGTGTCGGAGAGGAAGTACTCTCGCGCGTCGACATCCTGGTGGGGCCTGCCGTGGATGATGAGCTGGCTGACGCTGTCCGACTTGGGCTTGAGCAGCAGCGGGTTCATGTGGACGATGGGCCGTTGCTTCGCCGCGAAGGACTGCACCGCCGTGGCGCGGGCAATCTCCTCGTTCTCCTCCGTGACGAAGGAGTTGAGGGACATGTTCTGCGACTTGAAGGGGGCCACGCGCAGCCCCTGATTGGCGAACAGTCGGCACAAACCCGCGACCAGCGTCGTCTTCCCGACGTGGGAGCCCGTGCCTTGAATCATGAGGTGAGGGCGCTTCGTCATGGCGGGGCTCCTGTCGCGCGTGCACTATAGGGCGCCAATCGTTCACGGGTTCCCTTCGCACCATGTCCGCCGCACGTTCCTTCCGCCTCCTCGGCCTCGCCCTCACGCTGCTCGTGGGCTGCCAGCGCTCCGCCCCGACGACCCAGGAGGCGGGCCCTCGGCGCCTCGTCGCGCTGGCGCCAGGCATCTCCGAGACGCTCTATGCCCTGGGGGCAGGGGACCAGGTGGTGGGGCTCTCCGACTACTCCACCTGGCCTCCCGAGACCGCATCCGTGCCCAAGGTGGGCTCCACGCTGGCGCCCAACTACGAGGCCATCGCCCGGCTCAAGCCGACCCTCATCCTCGACGAGCACGTGAAGCAGGCTCCCGCGGGCTCACTCTCCGCGGTGGCCCCGGTGAAGGTGCTGCCCTGGCTCAGCGTGGATGACGTGGCGAACGGCATCCGCGAGCTGGGCAAGCAGACGGGGCGCGAGGACGCGGCCACGAAGCTGGCGCAGAAGGTGGAGACGACGCTCAAGCGAAAGGCACCGGCCGATGCACCTCGGGTGCTGCTGGTGATTGGCGACGCCGAGGCCGGACTCTCCAGCATCTGGTACATCCGCAAGGACTCGCTGCATGGCGCGGCGCTCGAAGCCGCCGGTGCGCGCAACGCCGTCGCGGATGCGCCCTCCGGCCCGCCCAACATCTCCGTCGAGCAGCTCATGACGCTGGACCCGGATGTCATCCTGGTGCTGCTGGAGGGGAAGCGCCTTTCCTCGGAAGAGGAGGCGCGGCACCTGGCGGCATGGAAGCAACTGTCCGTGTTGCGAGCCGTGAAGGAGGGACGGGTGAGGGTGGTGTCCGGGCCGGGCGTGCAGTCCACGGGGCCTCGCATCCTGGACCTGGTGGAGCAGCTCCAGGCCGCGCTGCGCTTCGACACGAAGGCCCCATGACGTCTTCCCTGGAGGTCTCTGGCGCGACGGTGCGCAAGGGGGGACGGCCGCTGCTGGAGGACGTGTCCCTCCGAGTCGCGCCGGGAGACTTCGTGGCCATCGTCGGCCCCAACGGCGCGGGCAAGTCGACGCTGATGCGCGTGGCGCTCGGGCTGCAACGGCTGGACGCGGGCCGTGTCACGGTGGGCGGGCGGGACGTGTCGGCGCTCTCGCCTCGTGAGCGGGCCGCGTTCCTCGCGTGGCTGCCCCAGCGCGTACAGGTCTCCGAGCCCATCACCGCGCTGGAGCACGTCGCCGCCGCGCGCTATCGCTTTCCCGAGTCCCGTCGCCGCTCTGAGGAGGTGGCGCTCACGGCGCTGGCTCGCGTGCAGGCGGACGCGCTCGCGCCGCGCCCCATCACCGAGCTGTCCGGAGGAGAGCAGCAGCGTGTCGCCGTGGCGGCGCTGCTCGCGCAGGAGTCTCCGCTGGTGATGCTGGACGAGCCCGCCAACTTCCTGGACCCGGCGCAGCAGCTGGAGCTGTACGCGCTCGTGGGGAGGCTGTGGCGCTCGGGGCTGGGGGTGCTGTGCATCACCCATGACATCAACGTGCTCGCCCATGCGATGGGGGAGGGGCGCGAGGGACGGATTCGCGTGGTGGGCCTGTCGCGCGGCCGGGTGGCCTTCGAGTCGAGCTACGACGCGCCGGACCTGGGCGAGCACCTGGGCCGGGTGTTCTCGGTGCGGATGCGCGGCCTGGAGGTCGAGGGCCGTCGGGTCTTCGTGAGCCTGCCCCTGGAGCGCGGGTCATGAAGACGCGGTTGGCGGTGATGCTCGTCGTCTGCATCGCGGTGATGGCGGTGGCTCCCTTCATCGGTCCACCGATGCCTCCGGACGCGCGCGACTTCATCCTCTGGCAGCTGCGCATCCCTCGGACGCTGATGGCGCTGCTGGTGGGTGGAACGCTGTCGCTGGTGGGCGCGGTGTATCAGTCACTCTTCGCCAACCCGCTCGCCGCGCCGAGCACCGTGGGCACCACGGCGGGCGCTACGTTGGGCGCGCTGGTGGCCATCGTCCTGGGGGCTCGCAGCGCGGTGTGGGGCCTGCCGCTCATCACCGCCGCCGCGTTCGCCGGGGCCCTGGGCGTCAGCATGCTGGTGGCCGCCATCGCCGCGGGGCGCAGCGTGCGGATGAACGACCTGGTGCTGGCCGGCATCGCCTTCTCCATGGCTGCGGGGGCCATCTCCACGGGCGTGCAGTTCTCCGCGGACTCGACGGAGCTGCTCGCGGCTACGCGGTGGACCATGGGCCACCTGCCGCAGGTGGGCTACCAGGGCATCGTGATGCTGTTGCCCGTCGCCGCCGTGTCGGTGGTGGGGCTGCTGTTGCTCACGCGCGCGCTCGAGGTGTTCATCGCGGGCGAGGAGCACGCCGAATCACAGGGCGTCAACGTGCGCATGGTGCGCATCATCGCCATCGGCCTGGGGGCCATGGGCGTGGCGGGCTGTGTCGCGTGGTGCGGTCCCATCGCCTTCGTGGAGCTCATCGTCCCGCACATCGTCCGGCGGGTGCTGGGGGTGAGTCGACGCGTGCTGCTGCCGTGCTCGGTGGTGGTGGGTGCCAGCTTCCTGGTGCTGTGTGATGCGCTGACCCGCGTCATCATGCCCGGTCGAGAGCCTCCCGTGGGCCTCGTGACCGCGGCCCTGGGCACGCCCCTGCTGGTGTACCTGGTGGCTCGCCGGTCCTCTTGAAGAAAGGGGCTCAGGGCTCCAGGTTCATCAGCTTCACCACGGGCTCGTCGCCGTAGAAGTCGATGACGTTCACCGCCGCGTGGACCTGGTCTAGTCGGAACAGGTGCTGGTCCGCCATGCCCAGGGCCTCGGCCAGCAGCGTGCGGTTGACGCCTCCATGTGACACCAGCGCGAAGCACTGTCCTGGATGGCGTGCGCGCAGGGCTCGGCCTCCCTCGCGGACGCGCTCGCGCATCTCGGAGAAGGTCTCTCCCTCGGGGAACCGGACCTGCTCGGGGTGCGCCATCCACTCCGCATAGCGGCTCGGGAAGCGGCGCTCGGCCTCTTCGTAGGTGAGCCCCTCGAAGAGCCCGAAGTCGATTTCGCGAAAGGCCTCCTCCACCTGGAGGCCCACCCCGCGCCCTTCCGCCACGCGCTTCGCCGTGTCGAGCGCCCGCAGCCGGGGACTTGAATACAGGCCGTGCAGCTCCACCTGGGAGAGCAGGCTCGCCGCGCGCTGGGCCTGCACATGTCCCTCTGGTGCGAGGCTCACGTCGAGCCGGCCGTAGCACCGGCCCTTCATCTCCTCCGAGGGCTTGCCGTGCCTCACCAGAATCATCCGCGTCACGCCGCCGGGCAGCCGCCAGTCCACGCTCGTCACTCCTTCTCGAGGCGCCTCAACCGAGCGCCAGCGCCAGCACGAGCACCACGGCCTCGCAGATTTCGGTGTTGGCGCCCATGGTATCGCCGGTGATGCCGTCAATCTTCCTGCGGCACCACCACCCTTGAAGCGCGGACGCGCCGCCCACCGCAGCCAGCAACACGCCGCCGCGCCACCCCATCAACCCCAGCGCGAAGCCGAGCGCGAGCACCGTGGCCCCCAGCACCTCGACACGTCCGACGTGGTCGGTGATGGCCATGCCCAGTCCTCCCGTGCGGCGCGCATAGGGCAGGAGCCACCCTTGAGGAACGGAGCCCCACCGGCCGAGCACCAGTGCCACCACCAGCACCGTGTCCGCGTGTCCCCGCTCCAGCAGCGCCGCCAACGCGCTCGCCTTCAGGCCCACCATCACCACCAGGGTGACGCCGGCATACGCGCCAATCACATGGTCGCGCATGATGCGCAGCACATCCTCCTTCGTGCGCCCGCCACCGAAGCCATCGGCCATGTCCGCCAGTCCATCCAGGTGCAGCGCACCGGTGAGCAGCGCGTAGAGGCCGAGCAGCACATACGCGGTCACCGGGGCGGGCAGCAGCGGATAGAGCAGGTGGCGCGCGCCGACGAGCACCGCCGCCAGCAGGGCACCGACCAGGGGAAAGCAGAGCGTCGAGCGGCCCACGTCGGCGGCGTCGAAGGTCGCGGCGCCGGGGACGGGGATGCGCGTGAGGAAGGCGATGCTGGCGAAGAGTCGCTTCATGGGAACGTGGCGCGACTCCTGCCACGTTTCCCTCGTCACGGCGAGCTTCAGCGCCGCGACTTCTCCGCGACCCCCGCCGAGGCGAACGTGGCCATCTCGTGCAGGATGTGCAGGCTGCTGTCCAACAGGCCCATGGCGAGCACCGCGCCGGTGCCCTCGCCGAGCCGCAGGCCCAGGTCCAGCAAGGGCCGCAGCCGCAGGGCCTCCAGCACCCGGCGATGCCCCGCTTCGCGCGACATGTGGCTGGCGAGCAGGAAGGGCATCACCCGAGGACACAGCCGCGCCGCCACCAGGCCCGCGACAGAGGAGATGAAGCCATCCAGCATCACGGGGATGCGCTTGGACGCCGCGCCCAGCGCGACCCCCGCGAGGCCGGCAATCTCGAATCCCCCCACCTTGGCGAGCACATCCAGCGGGTCCGCCGCGTCCGGCTGGTTCACCGCGAGCGCGCGCCGCACCACCTCCACCTTGCGCGTGAGGCCCGCGTCATCCACGCCCGTGCCTCGCCCCGTGGCCATGTCGGGAGACACGCCCGCGAGCACACACGTGAGCGCCGCCGACGCCGTGGTGTTGCCGATGCCCATGTCCCCCAGGCCGATCAACGTGATGCCCGCCTCCGCCAGCTCCAGCGCCAGCAGCGTGCCCACGCTCAGCGCCTCCTCGGCCAGACGGCGCGACATCGCGGGCCCTCTCGCGAAGTTCCCCGTGCCCGGCCCCAGGCGGTGGTTTCGCACGCCCTGGAGTCCTGGCAGCGGTGCCCGCACGCCCATGTCCACGACCTCCACGCGGACGCCGTGTTGCCGGGCGAGGACGTTGATGGCGGCGCCGCCTCGGGAGAAGTTGGCGACCATCTGCGCGGTGACCTCGGCGGGATAGGCGCTCACGCCTTCCTCCGTCACGCCGTGGTCCGCGGCCATCACCACCAACCCCTTGCGAGGCATCGCGGGCGCGGCTTCTCCTCGCAGCGCGGCCCACTGACAGGCCAGCTCCTCCAGGCGCCCCAGGCTGCCCTGAGGCTTGGTCTTCACGTCCAGCAATCCCTGGCACTGCCTGCCAGCGTCGGTATCGGGGTCGGGAATCCGGGCGAGTACTTCGCGATACGCAGGCATGGGGGAGCCCCTTAGCGGAAACCCCTTCAAGCTAGGCGTGCGGGATGCCGACAGGCAATGTATCCGAACGAGCGCCGCGCGCTGGCGCTGCATGCTGGTGGACACAACCTTGTCGCGCACGTTCGTGGACTACAGACGCGCGGTGCGACTCAATCTCCGGTGGACGCGGAGACGGACTTCTCGGGCTCCGACAGGAAGCGCCGCCGCAGGGTCTTCGTCACCTCCGCGTCCCATCGGACGGAGAACACCTCCACGAAGGTCCTCCTCCAGCGCAGCGCGCACGCCAGACACGCCAGCGTCACGACGAGTCCGATGACCGCGTTCTGCCACGACGCCAGGTCCCACTGCCCCGCCCAGAACCACTCCCGCATGCTCGTGGGCCAGAAGTAGTGGATGGGCCACCCAGGCCCGCTGCCGAGCAGGTCGCAGACAAGATGCAGATGGAAGGCGCCCAGCGCGAGCAGCGCCACGCGGGTCCGCTCCTTCGCCATCGCCACACACACCGCGGCGGTGAGGAGCGCGCCCGCGTAGCCGTGGAAGAGGACGTGGTGATAGCGCACGTAGGACGCCTCGCCCGCCAGCAGCGTGAGTCCATCCAGGTCCGGAGCAAGCCCCGCGCAGGTGACGAGGATGCGGTCGCGGCGCTCGCGCAGGACCTGGGACATCAGCCACGACAGCTCCGCATGGACGATGGGGCTCATGTGCCCCCAAGCCTACGTCAGCCCGCGGCCCTCACGATGGCACCGGCGAGACACGGGGTGTGCCGAGCAGCTCCAGCGTGCGCACCGCCACGTCCGCCACGGTGGACGAGCACGGCATGCAGCCCCCACCGCAGCAGGTGGGCCAGTCGCCCTCCGCGTCCCGGAGCAGCGGGTACACACAGCCGCGCAGCGAGTCCGGCAGGCCGGCCTCCTCGCAAGCGCGGCGCAGCGCCGCCTGCACGGTGGGGTCCTTCACATCGAGCACGCCCACTTCATAACGGCCCGCGCGACTCCAGGCGCGCCGCTTCACACTCCGAGCGGGCGGGCAGGCCCCTTCCGTCCTTCCCACCCCCCGGGCCGAAGTTTTTCATTGCGCCGACTAGTTAGGGACCTTACGACATGCCTTGGGCAGCACCTGGAGTCCCGCTCGCACCATGACCGTGAACCCACCCCCCATCACCCGCTACGAGCGGCTGCAGCGCTTGGCGAAGCGCTTTCCGGAGCTGGACCCCGGCGCCATCGAGACCTGCATCTCCTTGCTGCGGCTGTCGAATGACCTGTCGGCCGCCTACGACACGAGCCTGTCGCGCTGGGGGCTGTCCACGGGCCGCTTCACCGTGCTGGTGCGCCTGTACTCGGCCAGCGAGACGGAGGATGGCCGGAGCCTCACCCCCGCGGAGCTCGCGGAGAGCTCCTGTGTGAGCCGCGCCACCATGACGGGGCTGCTCGACACGCTGGAGAAGGACGGCCTCATCTCCCGGGAGGACCACCCGGAAGACCGCCGGATGTACACCGTGAGCCTCACCCGCAAGGCGCGCGCGCTGCTCGAGGAGATGTTCCCCGAGCACTACCGCCGCGTGGCCTCGCTCATGTCGGGCCTGAGTGAAGAGGAGCGCGACACCCTCCGAACCCTGCTGGCCAAGGTCTCCACGCACCTGCCCGCCTTCCGGGAGCCGTAAGCCTCCTGCGTCGTTCCGAACCCTCGAACTCCCCCCGTCGGGCCCGCTGGAAGTCCCGCCACGCCCGAATGATTAGCCACCAAATCATCGACCTGTTGAACCTTTGAGAAACGCCATGAGTACTGCATCCCCCTCGATGGATTCCCCGAACCATGACACCTCGAAGACGGCGCCTTCGCTCGTGACGGAGCCCGCCGCGCCACGCTCCCGCGCGAAGAAGGTGCTGCCCGCGCTCCTGGCCCTGGCGGTGGTGGGCGGTGGCGTGCGCTGGCTGGTGTCGCGCGGCCACGAGTCCACGGACGACGCGCAGGTGGAGGGCCGTATCGCCAATGTGTCTCCGCGCATCTCCGGTCAGGTGGCCAAGGTGCTGGTGAATGACAACCAGCGCGTGAAGGCCGGCGAGGTCCTGGTGGAGCTGGACGCCACGGACCTGGAGGCGAAGCTGGAGGTGGCTCGCGCGGACGTGCAGAGCGCGGAGGCGCAGGCGTCCAACGCGCAGGCGCAGCTGTCCCTCACGGAGGTCAACGCGGGCGCGACGCTGCGTCAGGCCCGAGGCGGCGTGGTGCAGGCGAGCAGCGGCATCAGCTCGTCCAAGGCGGCGCTGAACCAGGCGCAGGCGGACGTGGTGGCGGCGGAGGCTCGCTTCAAGCTGGCGGACGCGGACCTGGTGCGCGTGAAGACGCTGAAGTCGGAGGGCGCGGTGACGCAGGCGGACCTGGACGCGCGGCAGTCCGCGTATGACCAGTCCAAGGCGGCGCTGGACGTGGCTCGCGCGAAGCTCGTCTCCACGGAGGCGGGCGTGCAGGGCTCGTCCGGTGGCCTGGAGACGGCGCAGGGCCGGCTGGCCGCGGCGGAGACGGGGCCGGTGCAGGTGACGGCGGCGCAGGCGGCGGTGAAGCTGGCCGACGCGAAGCTGAAGCAGGCGCAGGCCGCGCTGCACCTGGCGGAGCTGGCGGTGTCGTACACGAAGGTGCGCGCGCCGGTGGACGGCGTGGTGAGCCGCCGCACGGTGGAGCTGGGGCAGATGGTGGGCCCGGAGCGTCCGCTGATGGCGGTGGTGCCGCAGGACGACGTCTGGGTGGTGGCCAACTTCAAGGAGGACCAGGTGGGCGAGATGAAGGAGGGCCAGCCCGTGGACGTGACGGTGGATGCGTTCAGCGGCCGCTCCTTCAAGGGGCACGTCGACAGCCTCGCGGGCGCCAGCGGCGCGCGCTTCGCGCTGCTGCCTCCGGACAACGCCTCCGGCAACTTCGTGAAGGTGGTGCAGCGCATCCCCGTGCTCATCCGCTTCGACGGTGACTCGCGGGGCCTGGCGCTCAAGCCGGGCATGAGCGCCATCGTCACCGTGGATACGAGGAGCAACTAGTCGTGAAGGGTGAGGTCATCACCGGCTCGAAGGCCGGTATCACCATCGCCGCCATGGCCGCGGCGCTGATGTCCGTGCTGGACATCTCCATCGTCAACGTCGCGCTCAGTGACATCCGCGCGAGCTTTGGCACGCCGTTGGACCAGATTGCGTGGGTGTCCACCGGCTACATGATGGCCAACGTGGTCGTCATCCCGATGACGGGCTGGCTCCAGCGGCGCTTCGGCTTCCGGCGCTACTTCACCGCGTCCATCCTCATGTTCACCGCGGCCAGCGTACTCTGTGGCCTCGCGTGGAACCTGCCGTCGCTGGTGGTCTTCCGCATCCTCCAGGGCGTGGGGGGCGGCGCCATCATCCCCACGTCACAGGCCATCCTCTTCGCGCGCTATCCCCAGAAGGAGCACGGCATGGCCGGCGCGCTCTTCGGCCTGGGCGCGGTGACGGGGCCGCTGTTGGGGCCCACCGTGGGCGGGATGCTCATCGAGGTGGCGAGCTGGCACTGGATTTTCCTCATCAACCTGCCGGTGGGCCTGTTCGCCGCGTACATGGCGTGGCGCCACATCGAGCAGAAGGACTTCGAGCCCTCCACGGACCGCGTGGACCGCTGGGGCATCGCGCTGCTGGCGGTGGGCATGGCGGCGCTCCAGTTCGTGCTGGAGGAGGGGACTCGCGAGGACTGGTTCGACAGCATGAAGATCACCGTGCTCGCCGTGGTGGCGGGCGTGGCGCTCATCACGTTCATCGTCCACGAGCTGGAGACCCCCCAGCCGGTGGTGGACCTGCGCGTGTTCGCCAACCGCTCCTACGCGGCGGCGACAGGCGTCAACTTCCTCATCGGCACGGCGCTGTTCGGCGGCTCGTTCCTCTTCAGCCTCTTCTGCGGCACGGTGATGCGCTACTCGGCGCTGGACATCGGGCTGGTGTTCCTCAAGGGCAGCGCCATCCAGCTGCTGCTGATGCCGCTCATCGGCCGCTTCGGGAGCAAGGTGGACGGGCGCCTGCTCGTGGGCCTGGGCATCATCGGCATGTGCTTCTCGCTGTGGACCAACGGCCACCTGGCGAGCACGGCGGACGAGGCGGCGCTGATTACGCCCGTGTTCATCCGCGCCTGCTCCATGGGCTTCATCTTCGTGCCCCTGTCGGTGATGGCGCTCAGCAACCTGCGGCCGGACCAGCGCGGCAACGCGGCGGGGTTGTTCAACCTGACGCGCGAGCTGGGCGGCTCCATCGGCACCGCGTGGATGAGCAGCGCGCTCAACCGGCTGACGAAGGTGAACACCACGGCGCTCTCCTCGCACGTGGATGTGTACGGGCAGGTGACGCAGGAGCAGCTCGCCGGCCTCAAGGCCACGGTCGCCGCGCGGGTGACGGACCCCTTGGCCGCCGCCTATGGCCTGATGGGCCAGCGCATCAACCTGCAGGCGCTGGTGCGCGCCTTCAACGCCAACTTCACCGTGCTCACCGCCATCTTCGCCTGCTCGCTGGTGCTGGTGGTGATGCTGCGGCGCGCGAACCCGGGCGTGAAGGTGGAGGGTGCCCACTGAGCCGTCCGGACCGCTGGTACGGGGGCGGGGCCCTCTGGCGGGGCGTGCGGCCCCGGTCAGGGCCTCGCCCCGTGTGGAACCGTGACAAGCTCCTCGCGTGATGAACCTGCGCCAGGAGCCGGTGGCTTCGCTCTCCTCGCTGTCCACCGTGCTCGACCTCGCCAATGGACTGGACGGGGAGAAGAGCTTGCTCACCGGGCTGTTCGCGCTGGAGCTGGCGCTGGACGGCGGCCTGGCTCCGGCCGACGCGCGGGCCGCCTTCTATGTGGGCCTGCTGCGCCACCTGGGCTGCACCGCCTACGCCGCCGAGGAGTCGCGGCTGGGCAATGACGTCCACCTGCGCCGCAACCTGCTGCGCGGGGATGCGGGCCGCTCCGCGCACGTCGTGCGGTCGGTCCTGGGCGCCAGCTCCACGCTGCCCCGCCGCGTCGCTGGTCTGGCGCGCCTGCTGACGTCCTCGCGGCGACTGCGCTCGGAATGGTTCGCGGAGGCGTGTGGCGCGGCGCGACTGCTCGCCTCGGGGCTCGGGTTGGACGCGCGAGTGCTCCTGGGGCTGGATGAGGCCTTCGAGCGCTGGGATGGAGCGGGGGGGCCCCGTCACCTGGGGGGCTCGGACCTGCTGGAGGTCGGGCGCGTCGCGCAGGCGGCTCACGTGGCCGTCGTCTTCTTCGTCGGTTCGGGCGTGGCCGTCGCGCAGGAGGCCCTGGCGCTCCAGTCCGGGACGACGCTGGACCCGTCATGGGCGAAGCGGGCCCTGCGCGCGACCGCCTCGCTCCAGACCTTGTCGGATGCGCGCATCGAAGCGGCGGAGGCGTGCCTGCTCGAAGCTCCGCCCACGCTCGACGCGAACACGCTGGCGACGACCTTCGGGGACTTCGCGGACCTGCAGAGCCCCTTCACCCGGGGGCATTCGAGGCGGGTGGCGGACGTGTGCGCGACGGCCGCGCCCCGACTGGGGCTGGACGCCGCGGAACACGCCACGCTCCAGCTCGCGGCGCACCTGCATGACCTGGGACACGTGACGCTGCCCACCGACCTGTGGCTCCGGCCCGACTGGTCCTCCTCGGACCGGGAGCTGTCCCGGGCGCATGCCCACGCCACCGAGCGGCTGCTCGCGGCCACGCCGATGTTGCGGGATGCGGCGAGGCTCGCGGGTGCGCATCACGAGCGACTGGATGGTGGCGGCTATCCCCGGGGCCTCGCGCCCGCGGCGCTGTCCCGAGCCGCGCGACTGCTCGCGGTGGCCGACGCCTGGTGCGCGCTCCAGGAGGCTCGTCCCCACCGTCCCGCGAGGAGCGGGGCCCAGGCCCGTCGGGTCCTGGAGGCCGAGGTGAAAGAAGGCCGGCTGGACGCGGACTGTGTCGCGGTGGTGGTCGGGGCGCGGGACGTCCGTCGCGTGACGGCCCCGGGCCCCACGTCCGCGCTGACGCCTCGTGAGGTGGACGTGCTGCGCTTGCTGGCGGGAGGCGCGACGAACAAGGAGATAGCGAGGGCGCTCGGGGTGTCCGACCGCACGGTGCAGCACCACACCATCCACATCTACGAGAAGCTGGGCGTGAGCACTCGCGCGGGGGCCTCGCTGGTGGCCGCGCGCGCGGGCATCGTGTGATCCGCCATCTGGCCGATGTGGGGTGGGACACCGCGTGGTGCATTGGGCGCCATGAACAGGCCCTTCCTCGTCCTCACCGCCCTGGCCGCGCTCGTCCTGTCACAGGGCTGCGCCGCCGCCACCGCGTGCCGCACGCGCCCCGCCACGTCCCCAGGCTTCGAGCGGACCGCCTCCGATGGCGTGTGCCTGAGCCACCTCCAGTGGGAGCCCGAGCAGCCTCCCGTGCGAGGCGTGGTGGTCCTCATCCACGGCTTGAGGGATTACTCCGACCGCTACGGCGGGCTCGCCGAAGCGCTCCGGGCCCAAGGGTTCGCCGTCGTCGCGCAGGACCACCGAGGCCACGGCTACTCTGGCGGTGACCGCCAGCGCGTGGAGTCGATGCAGCAGTGGGTCGATGACGTGGACGGCGTCGTCCAGGCCACGCGCGCGCGGCACCCGGGCGTGCCCGTGGTGGTGTTCGGCCACAGCATGGGCGGGCTCGTCGCCACGCACTACACGCTTCAGCACGCCGCGGACGTGTCGGGCCTCATCCTGAGCGGCGCGGCCCTCGCGCTCCCGCCTGGCGTGTCGGGTTTCGACACGCGGCTGGCGAAGATCTTCGGCACGCTCACCCCGGGGCTGCCCGCGCAATCGCTGGACAGCGAGCAGTTCCTGCACGACGGCCCGGAGAAGGAGCGCTTCCTCGCGGACCCGCTCATCACCCACGAGAACCTCCCCGCGCGCTCCGCCAAGGCGCTCATCGTCGCCATCGAGGCGCTCGAGGGGCGGCTCCAGGAGCTGACGCTCCCGCTGCTGGTGGTGCACGGGGGGGAGGACGTCATCACCTCCATCGAGGGCAGCCGAACCCTGGTGGCGCAGGCCGCGAGTGCCGACAAGCGCCTCATCATCTACGAGGGCCAGCGCCACGACCTCGCGCACGAGCCCGATGCCCAGAAGGTCATCGGAGACATCGTGAGCTGGGTGGAGGCACACGTCCCGCGGTGACATAGCCCTTCGATGTCCATGTCACCGCGGGTGCCGCTTCTCGGGGACTTCAGCGCCGCGAGACGCGAACCTCGGCGGCCCTGCGTCGGCGCCCTATGAGGGCGAGCGCCAGCAGCCCCGTGGCCGCGACGAACGGCGCGCCGCCGGTGGCCGTGGAGCCGCAGCCGCCGCCGGGCTTGGGGCTCTGCCGGTCGTCGTTGTTCACCACGCCCGTGCCCGGCGTGCCGGGGGGGGTGGGCGTGGGCACGTTGATGACGGGCGGCGTGGGATTCGGAGCCGGCGTAGGCGTCGGGTCCGGAGCCGGCGGGGGCGTCGGTTCAGGAGTCGGCGTCGGCGTCGGCTCTGGCGTCGGGGGCGGAGGCGGCGGCATGACGTCCTCCAGCGCGGTGCTCATGACGAAGCCGTCGTGGTACACGCTGGCCTCGGGCTTGATGCTGTCCTCGCGGTACAGGCCGAGCTTCAGGTAGTTCATCTCGCTGCCGTACTGCGTGGCGCCCATCGTCTTGGGCAGCACCAGCTTCCCGTTGTGCCAGAGCTGCACGAAGCCCACCTTGGGGTTGGCGGACCACTTCACCTGAAGCACGAAGTCGTGCCACTGGCCTCGGGACAGCGGGCCCTCCCAGGGGATGGGGCCGTCCGCTCCGCCCACGCGCAGGTGCATCCGGTCCCCGCGCACGAAGAACTCCAGCGGCGGCGAGCCACAGCAGCCTTCCTGGTGCCACTGCGCGAACACCTGCCAGCCGTCGGAGAGCGGGTAGTTGCTGGGGAACAACGTGCTCCACTTGTAGAAATACGTCGAGCCCGTCTTCTCCTCACTGATGTAGAGCAGCTCGTTGCGGTTGCCGCTGGCGCCAATGGGGTCATCCCCTTGGCGGACCGTGGCCTTCAGCGCGTAGCGGCCCTCTCGCACTACGTCCGTCACCACCTGCAGGCGGCTGTTGGAGACGCTTTGCGTTCGCGTCCACTGCGAAAGGTTGCCGGTCTCGAAGTCGCCCTTCCACACCACGCTCGCGGACGCGAGGGAGGGGGCAAGCAACGCCAGGGCTGCGAGTCGAAGGGATGGGGTCAAACAGGGTCCTTTCATTCCGGGTTGGCGGCGCATGGGACACCCGGGCGGCCAAACTGCTTCCCGCTCGAGCCCGCCCGCCAACCCCCACTCGCTCAGGCGTCCGCCCCGCCGCTCGTGGGGGAACACGGGCGCGCCGCGCTCGCGCCGTCGCTTGCCTCGCGTGTCCTGACGCAGTGATTCCCGGGGGATGGACGCACGGCGTCAGGGTGGGTGCCTGAGCCACTTGGGCTCAGATGCCGCCTGGCACCCCTCCGGCCTGACTTCGCGCCGATGCGTCGCAGGCTCGCGCTCCCGCGCGCGTTGCGCGGAATTCATTCCTCGGATTTTTTCGCGCGAGGACTCGCGGGCGTGTCCGTTCGTACAGGGCGGGTGTGAACCATGGGACGCCTGGGCCTTCGGCGCCCGATGTTGGGATTCACGCGAAAGTCGGCGCCGGGGGGAGGGTTGGTGTAGAACCCGACAGGTGGGTGGCTGCCTGGGGAGGCAGGCACCCGAGGGGGCAGCATGTTGAAGTCGGCTTATGACAAGGCTTGGGCCCTGGCGTTGGTCGCGCCCGTGCTTGTCGTGACGTTCCTGCTCGCGCGCACGCCGTCGGGGGGCGGCGGAGTCGAGCCTCGATTCTGGGCCGAGCGCCGCGCCGTCGCGCGCATCGAGGCCCGACTCACGTATCCCGAAGCGGACCGCTATCGCCCCCGTGTGTCGGCCGGCGGGTGTCTGGTTCCTCCGGAGCCCATTCCCCTGAAGGAGCTGGCCCGTCTGGAGGCGGATGGGAACTGGGCGGGCATCGCCGCCGCGTATGGGCTGCAAGGCGAGTGGAACCAGGCGGGCTCCTTCCTCGCGCGGATGTCGTCCTCGCCGGACCGGGACAGTGATTTGGCCGCGGTGCACCTGTCCCGCGGCGCGCATGAGCAGGCGTTGCAGCTGCTGGATGGCGTGCTGGCCTCGAATCCCCGACATGCCCAGGCGCTGTGGAACCGCGCGCTGGTGCTGCGGGACATGGGCCTGACGATGAAGGCGGCGGAGACCTTCGAGAAGGTGGCCGCGCTCGGTGAGCAGGGCTGGAGCCGCGAGGCACGGGCCCACGCGGTGACGCTGCGCGAGGAGACGATGGAGCGCGCGCGGAAGTGGCGGGGGGCTCGCGACGCGACGCTGGCGCTGCTGGAGGACGCGAACGCGCCCCTGCCGCTCCAGGAGGCCCGCCAGAGTCCGGGCGTGGTGCGGCAGCACTTCTACGACGTCGTTCGGGCGTCACCATCGAAGGAGCGCGCGCTGGCGCTGATGCCGCTGGCGCGCGAGCTGGACCGCATCCAGGGCGGCTCCTCGCTGGGCGACTACGTGACGCGCGTGGCGTCGCGGGACTTCGCGCGCCGGGGACAGCTGGCGAAGGGCTACGCGGAGCTGGTGCGCAAGCGCACCACCGCGCCCGAGTCCCTGGTGGAGTCGGTGCGGGCTTCTGGCGAGGACGACCTCTTCGTGGGCCTGGCGCTGCACAACAAGGCCGCGCTGCGCTACCTGCCGGACCTCCTGGCCCGAGGCCAGCGCGACCAGGACTCCTGGCTCAACCTCTTCCTGGAGCGCGAGCAGGCCCGCAAGGAGATGGCGGACGGCGAGTGGTGGAAGGCCGAGCAGCGGCTGTTCAACGCGCTCCAGCGCTGCCGCGAGGGCGCGTTCTCCGCGCGCTGCGTGGAGCTGGAGGTCCGGCTGGGCATCCTCTACGGCGACCTGCGGCGGCTGACGGAGGCCGAGCAGCACGTGCGCACCGCGTGGTCCTGGGCGCGGCAGCTCCATGAGTGGGAGCTGGAGCTCACCTCGCTGGAGGTGCTCGTCCACATCTCCCGCGACCGCAGCGACTTCTCCAGCGCGCTGGCCTACGTGGAGGAGTGGTCCGCGCGCGGAGGCCGCTCGCCCAACTGCTACTGGCCCCACATCAACCAGGCCCACACGTACTACCTGGCCCTGCGCCCGGAGGCCGCGAGGGCCTCGCTGGACGCCGCCGCCGCGTGTCCCGAGGCGACGCTGGACCTGATGTATGGCGCCACGTTCGCGGAGCTGTCCCGCGCCACGCTGGACCCGAAGGACGTGGAGCGGCTGCGCCACGCGCTGGACGTCGCGCGCGCCACCAACCCCATGCCCGGTGACGCCGTCTACGCGCGCTACATCGAGGGCCGCTTCGCGCTGGACCGGGAGCACGCGCGGGGCGTGGCGCTGCTCACGCAGGCCATCGAGGACGCGCGCAAGCTGCCCTCCTCCGACACGCTGGCGCGAGAGGCGTGGACACTGAGCTACTCCTCGCTCGTCACCGACGCGGGGCGCACGGGCGACTTCGCGCGGGTGCTGGAGCTGATGGCGGGGCAGCTGGGCACGCAGGTTCCCAGGACGTGCGCGCTGGCCGCCGCCGTGCACAACGAGCGCTCCGTCGCCGTGGCGCGTGGCCCGGGCGGCGAGCTGGTGGGGGACTACCAGGGAGACCGCAAGGCGCCCTTCGCCGACAGCCCCAGCACGCAGCTGGTTCCCGAGCCCGTGCGTCGCGCGCTCAAGGGCTGTCCCCAGGTCGAGGTGCTCGCGTGGGCGCCTGTCTTCGGCCGCACGGACCTGCTGCCCTCGGACCTGCCGTGGAGCTTCCGCATGGGGAAGGCGGCGGCGCCCTCGGTGGGAGGGGCTTCGTCACGCCGGCTGGTGGTCTCCAGCGTGGAGGCGCCCGCGCTCCTGCAGCTGCCCCGGCTGCCCACGTGGACGCCGCCTCCGGATGAGCCGGAGCCCGCGGCGCTGGAGCTCCTGACGGGCTCGGATGCCACGCCCTCGCGCGTGCTCTCCAGCATGTCGGACGCGACGGAAATCGAGATTCACGCGCACGGCATCAGCGACCCCGTCCTCTCCGACGCGTCGCTGGTGGTGCTGTCTCCGGAGGGGAACGGGCGCTATGCGCTGACGGCCGACATCGTCCGGAGGCAGAAGCTCGCGGGCTCGCCGCTGGTGTTCCTGGCGGCCTGCAGCGCGGGGCGGCTGGCGTCCACCACCACGCACGAGCCCTTCAGCCTGCCGGCCGCCTTCATCGAGGCGGGCGCTCGCGCGGTACTCGCGTCCACCGTGGACATCCCCGATGCGGCGGGGCGCTTCTTCGAAGGGGTGCGCCAGCGCATCCGAGGCGGCGCCGCGCCCGCGGTGGCCCTGCGGGACGAGCGCAACAAGTGGCTGGCGCGGGATGCTCGCAACAGCTGGACGCACCACGTGCTGCTGGTGGAGACGTCCGACTGACGTCAGTGGGGCGTGGGCAGGTACGTGTTCCCCTGCGGCACGAGGAAGTGGTGGAAGGTGACGGACGCGCTCACGTCGAGCGCGCGCACCCAGTGCCACCAGCCCACCGGGATGAAGACGAGCTCGCCGGGCTCCAGCACCGCCTCCACCACGTGCGCCTCCGAATACAGCGGGAAGCGGTCCGCGTCCGGGCGCGCCGCGTCCACGTGGCTGAAGGTGCCGTAGCGCGGGTACATCAGGTGGCGCTGGAAGGACGGGATGAGCTTGATGTGCTTGCGCCCCATCACCTGCGCCAGGAGCACGTTCATGTTGTCGTGGTGCAGCGGGGTGACGGTGCCCGCGGGGCCCAGCAGCAGCGTCATCATGTCCGGCCGCAGCTGCGCGTCGATGATGTCGCGCGGCGCCCGCACGTCGTCCCGCAGCGGCTTGAGGCCGTCGCGCTGCCAGTTCTCGTTGCGCGGCACCATGTAGTAGTCGTTCGTCTCGCCGCCCGTCGCCACCCGGTGCACGTAGTCGCGAAATCGCATCGTCTCGCGGTGCTTCTCCGGTTCCGGCGCGTGGTCCGGGTTCGAGTCCCGCCGGGTCATCACCTCCACCTCCGCGTCCCCCGAGCGCTCGGCCAGGTAGGGCAGCGTCCACCGTCCCAGCGCCGGCCAATCCTTCATCAACCCCGTCAGGACCACGGGCCGATGGCCGAAGTAGTAGCGAGAGAAGAACTCCTCACCCGACAGGTTCTCTCGCCGCTCCAGCGCCGTGTGTCGTCCTGATTGCCGATGCAGCGAGCTGTAGACGTCCATCACGGATTCCATCCACCCGTAGCGCCGCCCCACGCGCTGGCATGCCTGGAAGAAAGGATGCGCCTCCACCCGAGCGACCTCCTCCTTCGCCACCTCCTCGCCCACGCCCGCGCCGACCAACGCCTGGCAGGCTTCTTCCCGAGTCACGCCCAGCGCCAGGTTCTCCACCAGCCAGACCTGCCACTCCAAAGCCAATCGGGATGTTTCCGCGCTCATTTAGAAATCCTTGGATTCCAAGACCCAATCCACCCCCCTGCCTCTCACGGATTGGCAGCGGAGCATGGTAAGGACGATGACAGTTCCAACGTTTCATCCACCAGCAACTTGTCCGTGCTGCCTGTATCTCAGCACGAGGAGCGAGCGCATGACGCCGGGTTCAACGCCGTCCCTGAGTGCCAATGCCGTCGAGTCGAGCGCGGCGGACGCCCACGTGAAGAACAACTACGTGGACTGCGCCACCAACGTGGGTGTGCAGCGGGCGCGCAAGCCGCTGCCCATGCCCTCCACGCCCGCACTGTCCACGGCCCCGCAGGCGCGCTAGGCCGCCCCGGGTTGTGACAGCGGGGCCGTTTGGCCCCACCGTGGAGATCCATGCCCGGACGGGAACGACCCCCCTTCCGGGCATCTGCTTGTCTGTGTCCTTGCACTTTTTTCTCAAGGAACAGGGGGCTTCACGTCTTTGACAGGGAAACCCGCCAAGCGAGCATGTAGGACAAAATGGCCAACCTCTTCAACCGAGAGCGGAGGCGCTTCGAGGCGTTCATCCGGCAGCACCGGCCCAGCTTGCTGGGGCTGGCGCGCCGGTTGTCCGTGCGCTCCAGCTTGGAGGCGGAGGACCTGGTCCAGGAGACCTTCGAGCGGGCGATGCAGGAGTTCGAGTCGCTGAAGGACCGGACGGACGCGGCGGCGGCGGCGTGGCTGTGTACGACGATGACGAACCGCTTCCTGGACTACTGCCGCCGCCAGCGGACGGAAGTCCGTGGAATGCCTCACCTCGCCCTGGTGCAGGAGGGGGTGGCTCAGGCGGAGTCCCAGGAGAACTGGGAGCTGGTCAGCACCGAGGAGTTCCAGAAGGCGGTGGAGCGGCTCAAGCCGCACCTGAGAGATGCCTACCGGCTGCACGCCGAGGGCAGGCGCTACAACGCCATCGCCGAGCATTTCAACGTTCCCGTGGGCACGGTGGGCAGTTGGCTCACCCTGGCGCGCAGGGACCTGAAGGACTTGCTGCTGCCACAAGTTGCGGTGGCCCGCGAGCGAGGGGCAACGAGCTCATGACGACGCCATGCACCAACAACCGATTGCACCTCTTCATCGACGGAGAGCTGTCCGCGGCCGACGCGGATGCCTTCCGACAGCACCTGACGCGGTGCGCCGAGTGTGAGGCGGGGTTGAGGGATTTGCTGCAGCTGGAGTTCCTGGCGGCGCGTGCCCTGGGGACGGCGGAGGTGGCGGTGGAGCCGGAGGGCCTCCCGGCGCCGGTGATGGGGGCGAAGGTGGTGTCCCTGGCGGGCAGGTTCCGGAAGGTGGCCCGCACGGTGGTGCCGGTGGCGTTGGCGGCGGGACTGGCGGCGGTGGGGGTGTTCCGGCTCCAGGCGCCGTCGGAGGTTCCGGGCGAGGTGTGGCTGGCCAGCGCGGACACGCGGACCTTCGAGGCGCGGCTGAGCCACCCGAAGGCGGACCGCTTCCTGCCCTACAGCCCGATGCGTGGCACCAGCCACACCACGGAGCTGCTGCCGCTGCGGCCGCTGGCGGAGCTGGCCGAGCGTCACGACTACCGGGGCATCGCGGCGGCGTATGCGCTGCGAGGGGACTGGCAGCAGGCCGAGGCGTTCCTGGGACAGGAGCCCGAGTCGGCCGACAAGGCGAATGACCTGGCGGTGGTGGCGCTGAGCCGGCAGCGGTACGAGGAGGCGCTGGGCCTGCTGACGAGCGCGCTGCGCCAGAATCCCAATCACTCGCAGGCGCTGTGGAACCGGGCGCTGGTGCTGCGTGAGAGGGATTTGCTGGACCGCGCGGCGGCGTCCTTCGACACCGTGGCCTCGCTGGGCGAGGAGGGGTGGAGCGGGGAGGCGCGCCGGATGGCGGCGGAGCTGCGCACGCAGCTGGCGGAGGAGCGGGTGCGGTGGCGGCGGCAGGTGTCCGATGCGTGGCTGACGCTGACGGATGGCTCGGCGGTCGACGTGAAGCAGCTGGTGCAGCGGCCGGTGGTGGCTCGCGCCGCGCTGTATGAGGCGGTCCGCACGCTGACGTCGAAGGAGCGCGTGGAGGCGCTGCTGCCGCTGGCTCGGGAGCTGGATGCGCTGGGTGGGGGCTCGGTGCTCCAGGACTACGTGCGGCAGGTCGCGACGCGGGACTTCACGGCGCGGGCTCCCCTGGCGCAGGGGTACGCGGGGCTCCTGCGCGACAGCGACTCGAAGAAGGACGCCACGGCGCTGCTGGACTCGCTGCGCCGCTCGGGGGAGCGGGACATCTACTTCGGCGCGCTGGTGCAGACGGGCTTCGCGGCGATGGATGGCGCGGCGATGAGCGCGCTGCGAGGCTTCGCCGAGGGCACGCCGGACCCGTGGCTGCACCTGCTGGCCGAGCGCGAGGGCATCCGCCGCGAGCTGGCCGCGGGCCGCACCGCGGACGCGGAGAAGCAGCTGATGGACGCGATGCTGACGTGCAACGGCCTGGGCAACATCGTGCCGTGCATGGAGCTGAACTGAGCCGGACTCCGGCGCGGTGAAGTGCCGAGGGGGTCGGTCCGCGAGGACTGGCCCCTTCGTCGTTCCAGGCTGTTGCCCATCGTGCGAAGCGGGAGCGAGGCGCGCACGGGCGCGTGCGTGCGTGGCAGGCTTGCTCGCATGACCGCCCCTTCGCCCCGCAACATGCGCGACTACGCGGCCACCCATCGCGACTTCCGGTGGGAGCGGCCCGAGCACTTCAACTTCTCCGTGGACGTGGTGGACCGGCACGCGAGGGAGCGGCCGGAGTCCCTGGCGCTCCTGTGGTCCGACGAGTCCGGACGCTCGCAGCGCTTCACGTGGCAGGGCGTGCGGCAGCGCTCGGTGCACGCGGCGCAGTTCCTGGCGGGGCTGGGGCTGAAGAAGGGGGACCGGGTCTTCATCATGATGCCCCGGATTCCCGAGTGGTGGTTCCTGGTGCTGGGCTGCATCCGCGCGGGCATCGTGTTCATGCCCGGCACGCCCATGCTCACCGTCAAGGACATCCGCTACCGGCTGGTGGCGGCGGATGCGAACGCGGTCATCGCGGACGTGAGCTGCCTGGACCACTTCGAGGGCCTCGCCGGCACGGGCCGCGTGGAGACGTGGGTCGCGGTGGGGGAGGGCGCTCCGGCGCCGTGGGTCCGCTACCAGGCGGGAACGATGGGCACGGCCGCGCACGGGGAGACGTTCGCCCCGACGCGCGCGGAGGACCCGCTGCTCATCTACTTCACGTCCGGCACCACGGGCATGCCGAAGATGGTGCTGCACACGCACGCCAGCTACGGCATGGGGCACGTCATCACCGGCAAGTACTGGCTGGACCTGACGCCGGAGGACCGGCACCTGACGTTGAGCGACACGGGCTGGGCCAAGTGCGCGTGGGGCAAGCTCTTCGGCCCGTGGAGTCAGGGCGCGTGCAACGTCGTCTATGACTTCCGAGGGCGCTTCGACGCGCCGAAGCTCCTGAAGGTGCTCGCGTCGCAGCAGGTCACCACGTTCTGCGCTCCGCCCACGGCGTGGCGCGCGATGGTGCTGCAGGACCTGAAGTCCTTCGACCTGACGTCGCTGCGGCACACGGTGAGCGCGGGCGAGCCCCTGAACCCGGAGGTCATCGAGACGTGGAAGGCGGCCACGGGGCTGCACATCCGCGAGGGGTATGGGCAGACGGAGACGGTGGTGCTGGTGGGGATGTTCCCAGCGGTGGAGCCGCGCATGGGCTCGATGGGGAAGCCGTCTCCGGGGTTCATCGTGAGTGTCATCGACGATGCGGGGCAGGAGGTGAAGGACGGGCAGGAGGGGGACATCGCGGTGCGCGTGGCGCCGGAGCGGCCGGTGGGGTTGTTCCAGGAGTACCTGGGAGATGCCGCCGCCAACACGGCCTGCCGCCGAGGGGACTGGTACGTCACCGGGGACAGGGCGGTGCGGGACGCGGAGGGGTACTTCTGGTTCGTGGGGCGGGCGGATGACGTCATCAAGACGTCGGGCTACCGGGTGGGGCCATTCGAGGTGGAGTCCGCGCTGCTGGAGCACGAGGCCGTGGCGGAGTCCGCGGTGATTGGGGTTCCGGACGAGAAGATTGGCCAGCGGGTGAAGGCGTTCGTGGTGCTGGCGCCGGGCTTCACGCCGTCTCAAGAGCTGGCGAAGGCGCTGCAGGAGCACGTGAAGCGCACGACGGCGCCGTACAAGTATCCGCGCGAGGTGGAGTTCGTCACGGAGCTGCCCAAGACGGTGAGCGGGAAGATTCGCCGCGCGGAGCTGCGCGCCTCGCCGCCGAAGCCGGAGTGAAGCGTCGTCACTACGAGGAAGACACATATGTCCAT
Source organism: Myxococcus stipitatus (assembly GCF_038561935.1). Next base: position 1,242,420 of record NZ_CP102770.1, read on the forward strand.
CCCATCGAATCGCTCGCTGCGCCGCCGTGCCGTCCTCGACTGCCTGAGCGTGGGCGTGTGGGGGGCGTTGATGCTGCCGGGTGCCGCATCGGCGCTGGGCCTCATCACCTGTCCCCTGGGGACGTCACAGGTGTCCTATTCGCCGGGCATCACGAACACGCCGACGCCGACGAACGTCTCGGGCGTGGAGCTGTCGGGCCTGTGCACGGGGCTGGGGTTGCCCGTGGGGGTCAGCTCGTTCACGACCTCGTTCGCGGGGACGGCCACGCTCTCGTGCTCGGGCCTGTTCACGGTGGGGGAGGGGGAGCAGACCTTCGTGTGGAACAACGGGGCCACCAGCACCTGGCGCTACACGGCCACGACGCCGGTCATCGTGAACGGTCAGCGCGTCATCACGAGCACGGGCGTCATCACCTCGGGCCTGCTCGCGGGCATGCAGGTGACGCAGGTCCTCACGCTGGCGAACCTGGACCTGATGCCGTGTGACTCGTCAGGGGGCCTCACCACGACGAGCGGGCCCTCGACGTACACCTTCACGGGCCTCTGAGCTACGCGGTGGCGCGGCGCAGGGGCAGCTCCTCGAAGGGAGTTCTCCCTCGCGCCATGACCAGCGCAAGTGCCGCGCTCGGGCACAGACTCACGGGGCCATCTCCAGCATCGCACCGACCACGGTCGCGCTTGCGCTGGGGATGCTGTCCCGGAATGGCTCGTTCGGCGTACTCGTCTCGTTCAGGGACGCGTTGATGACGAGGACGTAGGAGTAACCAGGGAGCATGAGTCCAGGTGGCACGGTGATGCTCCGGCCTCGGGTGTAGATGGCGCCCACGCTGTCCACGCGGGTGACGTTCTCTGCGTCCGCACGAATCCGGAGCACGCTGAGCTGGTAGAGCCGTGGCGTTCCCAGCTCGGGTGCATCCCAGGTCACCACGGGGGTGGGCGTCACTCCTGTCGCCGGTTGAAAGAGGCTCACGCCATTGACTCGGGGATTCCGCACCGGGGACAGCCTGGGCGTGAGCGGATGGGCCTGGGCGTCGTCCAGGTTGTCGATGGTTTCCATGCCGGCCCGAAGCGTCACCCCCCGCGTGGTTCCCGGGAGCTGATAGTTCTTCTCGAGGACGGTGTGGGCCAGGACGCTGGTTGCCCAGCGCCCCTGCAGCGGGCTCCCGTAGTTCAGGGTGCCGGTTTCCAGCAGCTCGTCGTCCCGCTGGGTGGATATCAGCAGATAGTCCGCGGAGCTGGAGTACATCCCACGCGAATTGTCGGAGGGCAGCCCCTGCACCACGAGGAAGGTGTGTCTGCGCTCGGGATTGGGAATGCTGTCCTGGGTGTACCGGTGGAAGTCGCGCAGTCTCCAACGGAACGCCGCCGAGTTCGCCGTCTCCACCGGAAGCATCTCTCCGACCAGTCGCGTGGTTTCTCCCTCCACTTGGGTGAAGGCGGGAAACTCCACGAGCCGGCTCATGGCGGAATAAGGCACTCCCGTCGTGCTCGTGTGCCGAGACAACTGCGCGAGGATTCCGCGGTCCCCTTGGCCTCCGTCAATCAGCCCCACATCGGTGCTGGAGACAGTCATGTCCGAGAGCGAAGTCGCCCCGACAGTGGGGGGATTTCGTGACTGGCCCTCCAGGTAGAAGAACCAGCTGTTGGCCCCCACGGAGAAGAACTCAAGCTGGTCTCCTCTCTGCCAGGGCACCAGTCCCGAGACCGAGAAGGAAAGGGGCGAGGCGCGCGCCGGCATCACCACCTCCGGCCGTCCCGCGCGTGCGCGCCCCAGGTCGATGCCCGTTCCTTCTCCTTCGCCTTCCCCCAACAGGAGGTAGGTCGTTCCCACCCGGAGGTAGAGGGGGCCCCGAGGAACGTTGGGGACACTGAAGACGCCGTCCGCGGAGTTTCCCCGGCCGGGATACTCCCTGAAGAGGCCATTGGCTCCGAGGACGAGCGCGGAGACCCCCTGGCGTTCGACGTTGTTCGGCAGACTTCGGACCTGGTGCTCCGTGAGCCATGTCGTCCTGGCCACGCCCATGACGGTGCGGCTCCCTCTGGATTGGCCCACGAAGCCCTTGCTGAAGTGGACCACCCTGGCGACCAGGTGCCCATTCTCCACAACCCCGCCGAGCGGCTCATAGCCACTCCCATCCTGCGTGGACCAGTAGAGCGTGGGGGGACTGGCCGCATCCGTGATGGGAATCGACACGGTGACGGGCCGATTGAAGACGACGCCCGCGGGCTTGAACTCGTAGAGACGGGAGGCCCTGCCCAGCTCCGCGGGAGGTGCCTCCTCCGAGAGGGCCATGGTCACCTGCACATCGGACTCGAGTGCATCCCGAGGGACGGTGAGCGTGGCCCCGTCCGACAGCTTCAGCACGCCTCCCTCCACGCCCACTTCCTTCGTGAAGGACTCCGGTGGTGGAGGCGGCTCCACCGGTGGACCGGGCTGTTCCTCGGTTCCACTGCATGCCCCGAGGAGCACGAGGATCAACAACAAGAGTCGCCCCCTCCAGCCCCAGTCTTCACCCTCTTCGTGCACGACAACACGCCCCCTGCGGGGCACGGCAGTCCGCTGGCACTCAGGCCTCATGGATTGCTCTCCCTCTCGAGTCAGACACGCGCCCATGCGCGACGCCAGGAACCCGGCGCTGGATTCACGGTACGAAAGCGAGGGAGGGCTGTCGTACCCCAAACGGGGTACGTCGGAAGGCGTCGCTCAACGCGCGTTGGCGAGGTGAAGCGCCGCGCTCCCCAGGAGCATGCGAACCAATTCCGCCTGCCGACGTGTGCCGGTCTTCTCGAGGACCCGCTTCAGGTGTGTTCGAGCGGTCTGCTCGGAGCAGCCCCGCTGCTCGGCAAACTCAGCCAGCGTCTTGCCTTGCGCGAGCGCGGAGGCCAACAGGGACTCGGCGGAGGTCAGGCCGTGGAGACCTGCAATCAACTGGGGGTCCAGCAGCAACGCGGCATCAGGGTCGTGGATGACGGCGAGGACGCGCGCTGAGCGAGGAGCACATCCCCGGAGGGGACTCATCGGCCGCAGCGGCACGAACAAGATGCTGAGAGGCGCTCCATTCCGCCGCGTCACCTTGACCGGCGAATGGACAGGCACTTCCGAGGAGGCGTGTGGGGTGGCCTCGCTGAAGGCCGCGGACCGGGCGACAGTCGCGGTCAGCCGCTGGGCCTCTCCCGCGCGGTCCGCGGTCAGCTTCTGGCTCTTCACCTGAAGGCCATCCGCCTTGGAGAGCAGGTGCTCCGCGGCGGTGTTGGCGCAGATGAGATGCGCGGCTTCGTCCAGGACCGCTACCGCCCCTGGGACGATGTCGAGCGTCCGCCGCAAATCGCCGATTTCATGCCGCATGCCCTCCAGGAGGAGCCTCAGGGAGGCCGCATTCTGAAGGTAGGGCAGCACCTCGGAGAACATCCGGACATGCTCTTCCCCGAACGGCCCGGCCTGCTTCTCACGCATCACGGCATGGCCCACCATGAGCCCCGGCGATGAAGAGACACACGCAAACAGGGTGTAGCGCACGCCCTGCAACATCAGCAGGTCGTTGTAGATGGACGAGGCCTCGAAGTCGTCGGGCTCGATGACGTCCACATCCGACAGGGCCTTGCCTGGGTTCTTCATGGCGGCCAGGAGGCGAGGGTCCTGATGTCTCCAATGGACCTCGTAGTTGGAGAAGCTGGCGTCCGTCGCCCCATGGAAGTGGGTCTCGACGAGGCGCCCATCTCGCATGAACAGCGAATGGGCCGAATGCCCACCCATCCAGGAGGCGATGGCCGCGAGCGCCGGTTGAAATCCGGCCTGGGAGTCCACGCAGTCCAGAATGAGCCCGACCAGCTTGTGCTCGAGAGGCCGAATCGCCATGGCTTCCCTCATCCGTGCTTTGGCCGAACGACACTCGATGGAGAGGGGCCGCGCTGTGTAGGTATGGCGCGATGTCCATCACTCGACTCTTGCCCGCGGCGGCTCGTGTCCAGGTGCACCGTGGGGTGGTCCGCACCCCTGTGGGCCGCTACGCCGTGGCGCGGCGCAGGGTCAGCTCCTCGCGGAAGGCGCGGATGACGTCCTCCTCGACGGGGAGCTCTCCCGAGCGCCGCTCCATCAGCGTCGAGAGCACGGCGATATAGGTCTCGCCGAACAGCGTGGTGAGCGCGGTGGCGGTGGAGGCGGCGATGAGCGCTCCGACCAGCGAGCCCGCACCGGGCATGAGCTTGAGCAGGCCGGACACGATGGCCTGCCCGGAGAAGGTGGCTCCCAGTCCCGTGGCCACCGAGCCCACCAGCGTGGAGAGGAACGCCTCCGTGAGCGGCAGGCCGAACACACTGCTAATCCCCGCCAGCATTCCGACCTGCGTGGGGACAAGCAGGGCGGCGTCGGCGAAAGGGATGGGGGTGGCTCCGATGACAGCGGCCGTGGCCGCCGCGCTGGCGACGATGCCGTGTGCGCGCTTGCGCTTCTGGCCGATGCTCACGCGCTGAGCCGCGGCGAAGGCATTGCGCTGCGCCTCCGGCACCAACTCCATGGTGAGCTCCACCAGCTCCACGAGTCCTCGGGGATGGAGCGTGTGGCCTTCGTCATCCGTCTCCAGGAGGGCTCGCACGCGCATGACGTTGCGGGCGATGGGAAGCAGCTTCTCCACCTCCGCGCGGAAGCCCTGGTCATTGCGCGCCTTGGTGATGACCGCGATGACCGGCATGTGCCGCGCCAGCATCCGGGCGACCTCCAGGTCTCCCTCCTCCACGCGGCGCGAGTCCTCGCCGATGCACATCCAGGCGCAGTGCAGGTGCCGCGTCGCATCCGAGTCCCGCGCCCGTGTCGCCACCAGGTCCTCGAGCAGTGTCAGCGTCTCCCGGAACGCCCCCAGCTCCATGCCCCGGGTGTCCAGGATGCTCACGGGAATGCCGTCCTTCGTGTACTCGCGCGTCTCGCGAGTGACCGGGCGGCCCTGGCCCGTGTCGGCGATGCGCCCGTGGAAGACAGCGTTGATGAGCGTGCTCTTTCCCACACCGCTTCGCCCCGCGATGACGATGTTGACGCGCCCGCGCTTGCGGAACGCCTCGTCGACCTGCTTGCGAATCTCTTCTGCGAGATGGAGCTCCATGGAACCTCGCTTCGTCCTCCCGGGGGAGAGGACTCGCGGCCCGGAACGCGGGGCGCGATGGCGTGTCATGAAAGCGTAGCGGAAGGGCCAAGCGAAGCCATGTGACAGGGAGGGAGCATGGCGCACTAGAGAGCAGACAGGCGTCCTGGCGGCTGTCTGGATTCGTGAGTCGGTGGGCTCCGTGTGCGCCGCATGTGGCTCTTGGGGCGGGGTGTCCACTGCCCGTCACGAGGGTCGCGCGGCGGGCGGCCTTGTCCAGCGCTGGGCGCGCCGCCACCTTGGGCGTCCTCGGGGGCATGGCGGATGGTGGTGTTCCTCATCGATGGGCAGGCTTCGCCCGCGGTGGTGGTGCGACACGCGGTGGCCTCGCGGCGCCTGCGGCTGGCGGTGCCGGGACTCCTGGGCGACCGCTCTCTGGGGCGGCGGCTGGAGCGCACGTTCCAGACGTGGCCCGGCATCGAGACGGTGAAGGCGGAGCCTCGGAGCGGTCGCATGTTGGTGCGCTATGCGCCCCATGCTCCGCTGCTGGAGCGACTGGAAGAGGCGCCCGAGGAAGCGGCGTCCACGCGAGAGGCCGCGCCTCCTCGCAAGCCCATCGAATCCCCTCCCGACGCGGAGCCCTGGCACTCGCTCACCGTGGACCAGGTGCTGCACCGGTGGCGGACGGACCGGAACGGACTGTCCCGAGCGGAGGCCGCGACGCGGCTCAAGCGGTACGGCGCCAACACGGTGGTGGGTCTCAAGCCGCGCTCGCGGTGGTCGCTGCTGCGTGCGCAGGTCGCCACGGTGCCCATGGGGTTGCTCATGGGCTCGGCCGCCGCCTCCGCGCTGGCGGGAGACCGGCTGGAGGCCACCGCCATCCTCGCGGTGGTGGGGCTCAACGCGGGCATCGGCTATCGCATCGAGCGGCGCAATGAGTCGCTCATCGCCTCATGGCAGAAGCTGGAGGCGGGCCAGGCCCAGGTGCTGCGCGACGGCGTGGTCCACGAGGTCCCCGTGTCGGACCTCGTGGTGGGCGACGTGCTCCTGGTGCGCGCGGGAGACGTGCTGCACGCGGATGCACGCGTGCTGGAGGCACACCGGCTCAGCGTGGATGAGGCCCCGCTCACCGGGGAGAGCGAGCCGCAGCTCAAGGGCTCCGAGCCCGTGTCACACGAGGCTCCCCTCGCCGAGCGGACCTGCATGCTCTACGCGGGCACGGTGGTGGCATCGGGACACGGCCGCGCGGTGGTGGTGGCCACGGGCAGGTCCATGGCCCTGGCGCGCGTGCGCGAGCTGGTGGAGGAGACGTCCGCTCCTCCCACGCCCTTGTCGCGCAAGCTGGAGCAGCTGGACCGGCGCGTGGCGGTGTTCTCGGTGGGCGCCAGTGTGGCGTCCGGTGTGGTGGGCCTGATTCGCGGACGGCCGATGGGGCAGGTGCTGCGCGGCGCGGTGGCGCTCGGTGTGGCGGCCTTGCCGGAGGGGCTGCCCATTGTCGCGACCGCGGCGCTGGTGCGCTCGATGCAACGCCTGCACGCGCGCGGCATGGTGGTGCGCCGGGTCTCCGCTGCGGAGGCCCTGGGCGGTGTCACCGTCATCTGCGCGGACAAGACGGGGACGCTGACTCGCAACGACATGCGGCTGGAGGTCCTGGACGTGGGCGGTGGCGCGGTGGACCTCGCGTCGCTGCGCGCGAAGCCGGAGGCGGTGCTGGAGGATGTCCCCACGCTGGCGCTGGCGGCGGCGCTGCTCAACAGCGACGTGGATGTCCACCGCAACGGGCACGAGGTCATCATCACGGGCAGCTCCACCGAGCGGGCCTTGGTGTCCGCGGCCCATGACGCGGGACTGGATGGGGCGGCGCTGCGACGTGCCTTCCCTCGACGCAGGCTCCTGGAGCGCTCGGAGGGCATCCACTACGTGGTGAGCCTGCACGACGCCCCCGGAGGCGGTGTGGCCTTCATCAAGGGCGCACCCGAGCAGGTGGTGCGGCTGTGTTCGCACGATTCAGGAGGGCCGCTCGACGCGGAGGCACAGCGGGGATTGCTCCAGCGCAACAAGGCCCTGGCGCAGGCGGGGCTGCGAGTGCTGGCACTCGGCTGGCGGCGGGTGGACGTGTCGCGCGGCGCCGCACCGGAAGGGGGTTACACCTTCCTGGGCTTCATGGGGTTGAGGGACCCCTTGCGAGAAGGCGCCGCGGACACGCTGCATCAGGCGCGTGTCGCGGGCATCCGGACCATCCTCCTCACGGGGGACCAGCGGCACACCGCGGAGGCAGTCGCGCGCGCGGTGGGCTTGCGAGGCGAGACGCTCATCGCGAAGGAGCTGACCGCGCGCCTGTCCGAGCCAGGAGGCACGGAGGGGGATTGGCTCGACCGGGTCGCGGTGCTCGCGAGGGTGACTCCCGAGGACAAGATGGTCCTCGTGCGCGCGCTTCGCAGGCGAGGCGAAGTGGTGGCGATGGCCGGCGATGGCATCAACGACGCTCCCGCGTTGAAGGCCGCGGACGTGGGCGTGGCGGTGGGGGCGCGCTCCAGCGACATGGCCCGGCAGATGGCGGACATCGTCATGGCGGGGGAGGACCTGCGCGGCATCATCCACGCGGTGGGCGAAGGGCGCATTGTGCAGGACAACCTGCGCCGGGCCATCCGCTTCCTCTTCGCGACCAACCTGTCGGAGATGGCGCTGGTGATAGGGGCCACGCTCGTCGGCGGCCGTGAGCCGCTGTCGCCTCTGCAGTTGCTCTGGCTCAACCTGCTGACGGACACGCTCCCGGGGCTCGCGCTCGCGCTCGAGTCGGGTGACCCGGACATCCTGGACCGTCCTCCCGCGCCCCCGGGGGCACCGCTGCTATCGAGGCCCCTGGCGCGGCGAGTGGTCCGCGATGCACTGCTGATGGCGGGCTTCGGCGCCACGGGGATGCTGCTGGGCGGACCGCCGCTGGCGTTCGGGATGCTCACGGGCGCGCAGCTCGGCTACGCCACGGTGTGCAGGGCGCCGCATCATCTCCACGGCGGTGGTGCCCCAGGTGCCGGACGCTTCACTGTGTTGGTGGGGAGCGCGGTGGCCATGCAGCTGCTGGGGCTCACCTTGCCGCCGCTGCGCGCGGTGCTGGGACTGCCTCCGCCATCACCGCTGACGTTCGGTGGCCTGGCCGCGGGGCTGGTGTTGCCCGGCCTCTTGATGGGGGGGGCTCGTCACGGACGTCGCAGGGCCCGGCGCGACAAGCGCTTCTTCATTCCTGCGTCCTTGGAGGCTTCCCCGTGACGTTCCGTGGGTCGTCCCCTCGTGGACCCACCGCAGGCTCGGGTGCGGTGCCCTCGCGTTGGCTTGCCCCGGCCCCATGTTGCTTCGGCGGCGGAGTGAGCTTCATCCCCACTTTCGTGGAGGTTTCCCCATGACGTTCCATCTGCCGTCGTTCCTCTTGGGCTACACCGCGGGCGCGGGCACGGTGCTGTTGAGTCGGCACCTGCGCCCGCTGCTCCTGGAGCTGGCCACCGCCGCGTACCGCTTCGGCGACATGGTGCTGGCCCGGACCGCCATCAAGCAGGAGGACCTGGAGGACCTGCTGGCGGAGGCGAAGGCTCGGGCTCGCCGGGCCGCGAATGGCCACTCGAATGGTCAGTCGCCGACCTGAGGAGGCGCGCCATGGCTCGCTACATCTACGTGGTGCATGTCCTGCCCGGGCGCGTGCGCCTGCGACTGCCTTGGCTGCGTGAGCATGCCTCCCTCGCCAACGCACTCGCGGAAGGGTTGATGGCCGTGCAGGGCATGGACGAGGTGGAGGTGCGGCCCTTCACCGGAAGCGTCCTGTGTCGTCACGACCCGGAGATGCTCGAAGCGAAGGACGTGGTGCGAGAGGTGAGGGAGCTCACCGGCGTGGACCTCGTCATCCGCCCGGGTGAGGAGCCTCCCGAAGAGGCGGCCCTGTTCGCGGCGCTGGAGACAGGCAGCGACGTGGCCCGCGCCACCAGCCGCTTCGTGAAGGGACTCGACGTCGACGTGCTCCGCGCCACCCACGGACGTGTGGGGCTGGGCGTGCTCATGTCGATGGGATTCGCGGCGGCGGGGGTCGCCAAGGTCGTCACCACCCGTCAGCTCCCCATGCCGGACTGGTTCAACCTGGCCTGGTGGGCCTTCGCCACCTTCACCGGCGTGGAGCGCACGGCCATCAACAACACGGAGTCCCCGGTGCGAGGTCCACCCCCTCGCCCCCGGACACCGGAGGAGAAAGAGGACCCCGAATCCGAGGACCTCCCCTCCTGACCGGGCACGCGTCCTAGCTGTTCCAGTCCGTGTGCACGAACCCCGCCTCGGGCTTGTCCCGGCGCTGGTACGTGTGCGCGCCGAACGCATCGCGCTGGGCCTGGGTCAGGTTCTGCGGCAGCTCCGCGCTGCGGTAGCTGTCCAGGTACGCCAGCGACGCGCTGAACACGGGCACGGGGATGCCCACCTTCGTCGCCGCGCCCACCAGCTTGCGCCACGCGGGCGCCATCTTCTCGAGCACCGGCGCGAAGGCGTCCGACACCAGCAGGTTCGGCAGGTCCGGCTGACGCGTGAAGGACTCACGCAGCGGGGTGAGCAGCTTCGCGCGGATGATGCAGCCGCCTCGCCAGATGCGCGCCATCTCCGCCAGGGAGATGTTCCACTTGTACTCCTGCGACGCCGCCTGGATGAGCCGCATGCCCTGCGCGTACGTCACCACGCGCGCCGCGTAGAGCGCGTCATGCGCCCACTGCGCGAGCTGCGCCTTCTCCTCGGCGCTGAGCGTCTCGGAGGGGCCCTGGAGCTTGCGGCTGGCCGCCACGCGCTCGTCCTTCATCGAGGACAGGACGCGCGCGTCCAGCGAGGCCGCGATGGACGGCACCGGGACCCCCAGGTCGAGCGCCACCTGCACCGTCCACTTGCCCGTGCCCTTCTGCCCCGCCTTGTCCAGCACCAGGTCCACGAGCGGCTGGCCCGTCTGCGCGTCCTTCTTGCGCAGCACCTTGATGGTGGTCTCCAGCAGGAAGGACTCGGCGATGCCCTCGTTCCACTTCGAGAAGAGGTCCGCCAGCGCGTCCGCGGACAACCCGAGTCCCCGGCGCAGCACGTCGTACGTCTCCGCGAGCAGCTGCATGTCCGCGTACTCGATGCCGTTGTGCACCATCTTCACGAAGTGGCCCGCGCCATCCGGCCCCACGTGGGTGACACACAGGCCCTCCTCCGTGCGCGCGGCGATGGCCTCGAGCACCGGCTGCACCAGCGCGTATGCCTCCGTCGGGCCGCCCGGCATGATGGACGGCCCGTGGCGAGCGCCCTCCTCGCCGCCGGACACGCCCACGCCCAGGAACCGGAAGCCCTTCGACTTGCACAGCTCCTCGCGCCGGCGCGTGTCCTGGAACCAGGAGTTGCCCGCGTCCATGACGACGTCCCCGGGCGAGAGCAGCGGGAACAGCCGCTCCAGCATCTGGTCCACCGCCGCGCCCGCCGTCACCATCAGCAGGATGCGCCGAGGCCGCTCCAGGCTCGCGACGAAGGCCTCCAGCGACGCGAGCGCCTGGAGCTCCGGGCGCCCGTGCTTCCGGTTCATCTCGTCGACATGCTTCGCGTCCCGGTCCCACCCCACCACCTTGAAGCCGTGGTCCGAGATGTTGAGGGCCAGGGCCGCGCCCATGACCCCCAAGCCCGCCACGCCGAACTGCGCGCCCGCCTGGGCGCTCGCTGCCGCACTCATGGTTCCTCCAAGAAGTTCGCTCACCGTCCCGCGGCGGCGGTGTCCAACATCCACTGCGCATTCGAGACGCGAGCCGCCGGGAGCGCCAGGTCGCCCGCCAGCGCGCGCTTCGCCACGTCCCGCTTCCCCCCGCCCGCCACCAGCATCAGCACCGAGCTCGCCGACAGCAGCACCGGCATCGTGAGGGTCATCCGCCACGGCGGAGGCTTGGGACCCACCAGGGACAAGACCCGCCGGCCCTTCTCCTCCAGCGCCGGGTGCCCAGGGAAGAGGCTGGCCGTGTGGCCGTCCTCGCCCATGCCGAGCAGCACCACGTCCAACGTCGAAGGCAGCCGCGACTCGTAGTCACGCGCGGCTGCGTCGCGGTCCTCGCGCTCGCCCTCCATGCGGAACACCTGCGATGGAGACAGCCGCAGCGGCCCCACGAGGGTCTCCTCCACCATGTGGTAGTTGCTGTCCGGGTGGTCCGGCGGAACGAAGCGCTCGTCCACGAAGTAGAGGTCCACGTGCTCCCACGGGAGCGTCAGCCGGGAGAGCTCCCGGTACGCGGGCCCCGGCGTACTTCCTCCCGACAACGCGAGGCTCGCGCGAGGCTTCGTCGCGAGCGCCGCTTGCAGCGCCTTCGCCATCCACTCCGCGGCCTGATGGGCGAGGCCCTCGGTCGCGACGACCTGGGGAGGCCGCGGGCTCATAGCTGCGTCCACCTTCGCCCATCGCGAGCGAGCAGCGCGGCCGCGGCCTGCGGGCCCGTGGTGCCCGGTGCGTAGGTGTGCACCGTCCCGCCCTCGCCGGAGTCCAGCGCCTGCAGGATGGGCGTCACGTAGGCCCACGCCTGCTCCACGCTGTCCTTGCGCGCGAAGAGGGTGGCGTTGCCGCGCATGCAGTCCAGCAAGAGCCGCTCGTAGGCCTCCGGCACGGGCTTCTGGAAGCTCTCCGCGTAGTTGAAGTCCATGGTGACGCCCGCGATGTTGACGTCCTCACCGGGGACCTTGGACTCGAAGGAGAGGGCGATGCCCTCCTGCGGCTGGATGCGCAGCGTGAGCACGTTGGGCTGGAGTCGCTGGCACGTGGCGCCCTCGCCGGCGAACAGGCCGATGGGCACGGACTTGAAGTGGATGGACACCTCCGTCATGCGCTTCTTCAGCTTCTTGCCCGCGCGCAGGTAGAAGGGCACGCCCTCCCAGCGCCACGAGTCCACGCTGAGCTTCATGGCGACATAGGTGGGCGTGCGCGAGTCGGGCTTCACGCCCTTCTCCTGGAGGTAGCCCTCGTACTGGCCCACGACGACGGAGCGGGACACCTCGCGGCCCTCGACGGGGCGCAGGGCGCGGAACACCTTGTTCTTCTCGTCGCGGATGTCCTCCGCGGCGAAGGACACGGGGGGCTCCATGGCGCACAGGGCCAGGACTTGAAGGAGGTGGTTCTGCACCATGTCCCGGATGACGCCCGTCTCGTCGTAGAAGCCCGCGCGGCCCTCCACGCCGATGGACTCCGCCGCGGTGATCTCCACATGGTCGATGTGGTTGCGATTCCACAGCGGCTCGAAGATGGCGTTGGCGAAGCGGAAGACCAGGATGTTCTGGACGGTCTCCTTGCCCAGGTAGTGGTCGATGCGGAAGATCTGCTTCTCGTCGAGGACGGAGGCGAGCTCGCGGTTGAGCTCCTTGGCGCTCTCCAGGTCATGCCCGAAGGGCTTCTCGATGACGATGCGCCGCCAGGGCTTCTGGTCGGCGCGCTCCTCGCGCGAGAGGAGTCCCGCGTCGGCCAGGCCGTGGAGAATCTGGGGGAAGGTGGAGGCGGGCGTGGCCAGGTAGTAGAGCTGGTTGCCCTGGGTGCCCTCGCGCTGGGAGACCTTCTCCAGTCGCTCCCGCAGGCGGGCGAAGGAGGCGGGGTCGTCGTAGCCGCCGGAGATGCCCTCGAGGCGCGGCGCGAAGCGCTGCCAGGCGGCCTCGTCGAGCGGCTGGGTGCGCGCGAACTTCTGGAGGCCCTCCTTCACGTGGCGGCGGAAGGCCTCGTCGTCGAGCTGCGAGCGGCTGAAGGCGACGACGGCGAAGTGGTCCGGCAGGAGGTTGGCGCGCGCCAGCTCGAAGAGGGCGGGGAACAGCTTGCGCTGCGCCAGGTCTCCCGTCGCGCCGAAGAGCACCACGGTGCACGGGTCCGGGCGCGCGGCGCGCAGCAGGGGGTCTCCCTCTCGAGGATGCGTTTCGATGTGCAGGCCCTGCGCTTCCATTCCGCTGCCTCCTCCGAGTGACTTCGTGGTCGGCCACCTTACGCCCCCCTTGTCTCCGGACGGCAAGACAGAGTGCGCGCAGTGACGTGCGCGTGACGTCTGGAGCGTTGGATAGCGCGCCCCCGACGTGACGAGGGCCCTGCTCTAACAGCACGACGCCACGCTCGCCATGCCCAGTCGGCGGGGACGCACGCCAAAGGTCGCTGGAATGTGTCCTTCTCCGAGCAGCTCGGAGCGCCTCGGGGACGGGCTGTCCTGGTAGGGTCCCGTGAATGAGAAGACTGCGTGGGATTCTGCTGTCTTGTGGGGGCGCGCTGTGGTTGGCGGCTTGTGGGAGCGGCGGCACGTCGCAGGAGCCCGTCGGTGAGCTCGAGGCGCGGACGCTTCCGATTGTCGCCGAGCAGCCGGGCGGAATCGCCGAGGCCGTCTGGCGTTGGTACGACGACCCGGACATCGCGAAGTCCAGCTACGCGAGCCCCGTCTGGTTCGACTTGGGAGGAGGCTCGATTCATTGCTCCGCGGGGATGATTGGCCCCAACCTCATGCTCACCGCGGCCCACTGTGGAGGACTGCCCGAGCTGACGCTGAGCTTCCTGACGTACGCGGAAGACAGCAACACGGCCAAGCGCTTCGAGGATTTCAACTGCAAGCTGCTGTACAACACCTGGCACAGCTCCGACCTGTCGCTCTACTTCTGTCCCCCGAACGCCTCGGGCGTCAACCCGGGTGACAAGTACGGCTACCTCGACTTCGAGAGAAGCGCGCCGAGCGTGGGCCAGCCCGTCTACAGCATCTGGGGCAATCCGCTTCAGACGCCGGCTCCCGCCCTCTATGACGTCCGCTTCCTGTCGAAGGGCACCATCACCTCGACGACGAGCACGGGGACCTTCACGACGGACCCGGCGTTCGTCCAGGTCAATCCCTCGACGGGGCTGCCGGACTACACCACCAGCCACGAGCGCCCCATCGGCATCAGCACGAGCTTGTGGAGCAACTACGGCGCCAGTGGCTCCGTGCAGCTCAGCGCGACCTCCCACAAAATCGTCGTGGGCCCGCTGTCCACCGCCACGCCCGATGGTCATGGGCGCAACGCGCTGTCCATCGCGCAGTACCTGCTGGATGGCACCGTGGACGGCCGCGACCCGATACGGCTCAACAGCGCGTACATCGCCTCGCTGGGCCTGACGCCGTCGAACTATGCGGGGCTCATGGACAAGGACGGGGACAAGCTCATCGACATCCAGGAGGACCTCGAGCGCCTGCGAGGCGAGGGCGCCCGCGATTGGTATGCGCTCGACTTCGACAGCGAGCGGCGCAACGCGCTGTGGACGCTGAACACGGCGCCCTTCGTCTCGGTGACCTTCAACACCACGGACCGCACCGCCCAGCTCATCAGGACCCAGGCCGCGGTGAGCGAGCAGCCGATGTTGTCCCACTCGCGCCTGAACCTCGTGCCCGGCAAGTACAGGCTCTCGCTCCAGCTGGACACGGTGACGTCCGACTCCTCGCTGCCCGTGTGGTTGGGGATGTCCTGGACGAATCCGGTCACGGGCCTGGGCGAGATTCAGGGCCGGTGGCTCTGGAGCCCTCCGGGGGCGGGGTGGGGAATGCATGCGGTGGAGGTGACGCTGCCGACCACCCAGGGCGCGCAGGTGATGGTGATGGGCGCGAGCAGCCGGTTCAATGTCCGGCTGGCCGCCATCAACGTCGTGAAGTCCGGCGCGGCGATGAACCTGGACACCGCGGACCTGCGCTTCCACTGGCGCAACGATGTCACGGGGGGACGGGGGCGGGTCGTCCCGCGCGGCGTCAACTCCGCGACGCGGACGGACTGGGCGCTGCGGGTGAAGTTCGATGCGACGAACCCGACGGGCTGGCCCATCCGCAACCGGCAGTTCGCGCTGGTGGGCGCTGGTCGCTACCGCCTCTGCTTCGACCACAAGCAGGAGACGCCGGCCGCGAGTGGAGTGATGCGCGTGGTGTCCTCGGGTGAGGAGCGCGTGCGGCAGAACATCGCCGCGGGCAGTGCGTGGAGTCGGACGTGTACGCCCAGCTTCCGGGCGAAGACCGACGACAACAACGTCCAGTTCGGCGTCACCTCGGGAGCGGGCTCCTACCTGGTGGACAACATCGCCATCGTCGAGGAGCCGCGCTTCATCAGCGAGCCGGGCGTCGACCGGCCGGGCCAGGACATCCGAAGCTTCGACCTCGTCGTGGCGGACCCCGTGCTCTGCGAGGATGCCTGTGCGAATGAGAGTGGCTGCGTCGCCTATACCTACGTGGAGCCGGGCCACCAGGGAGTGAATGCGCGGTGCTGGCTCAAGAGCGCGGTGCCCGCGAACTCCTACTCGACCAGCTGGTGCCACACGGGCTATCGCCTGCCCTAGCCGCCCGCTTCCCTGTCAGGCACCTGAAGCGTGCCCGGAGGCTGTCCTTGCCCCCTCCGGGCACGCTATGTCCCAGGACCGATGATGAGCCCCCGCCACGCGCCGCCGCTGTCCCCGCCACGATGAAGTACCTCGTCACCGTCTGGTTCTGGCTCGTCTTCCTGCTCACCGCGCCCCTCCTGTTCACGCTGGGGGCGCTGCTGTTGCTCGTCACCTTTCCGGTCGACCGGGACCGCCGGATGCTCCACTGGCTGGTGTGTCACTGGTGCCATGGGCTGTGGCTGCACCTGTCACCCGGTTGGCGCACGCGCTTGGAGGGCCGGGAGCTGCTTCCCAAGGGGCCCTGCGTCATCGTGGTCAACCATCAATCCGCCATGGATATCCTCGCGGTGATGGGGCTGAACCACCCGTACAAGTTCGTCGCGAAGGCGTCGCTGTTCTCCCTGCCGCTCGTGGGCTGGATGATGACGCTCCTGGCCTACGTGCCCATCGTCCGAGGCTCCACCACGGCCATGCACCAGCTGCTGGACCCCTGCCGACGGTGGCTCCGCCGAGGCATGCCCGTCCTCATCTTCCCGGAGGGCACCTATGCGCAGCCCGGTCAGCGGTTGCCCTTCAAGCGCGGCGCCTTCCAGCTCGCGGTGGAGGAGCACGTCCCCGTGGTGCCCATCGTCGTGGAGGGAACGACGGACCTGCTGTTGGGGGACGGCCCCTGGATGAACCCCAAGGCCTCCATGCGCGTGCGCGTGTTGCCGCCGCTGCCTCCGGAGTCGCTGGGCCAGGACTCGGTGGTGCTCGCGGAGCGGGTGCGCGCGCTGTACGAACAGACCTTGTCGGCCCACGGCTGAGACGCGCGCATGGGATGGACACTCTGGGCCCTGGAGTCGTTGCTGGCGGTGGCCGCCGCGTGGGCCCTGTCCACCGCCCTGCTGCGTGAGCGCCCGACGCTGGAGCGCTGGATGGGCGCGCTCCTCTTCGGCGCCGCGAGCCTCCTCACCTGTGTCCAGGGACTGGGCCTCATCGGGCAGCTGGGCCGGCCTCAGCTCGCCGCGGTCGGACTGCTGCTGCACGGCGGACTGCTCGCCTTCGCCGTGCGCCGGGTGGGCCGCGCGGAGCTGCGCTCCCGACTGCGCTCGGACGTGGGCGCTCCGCTGCGATTGCTGCGAGACATCCGCCAGCGTCAGGAGCTGGCCGCGTGGGCCCTGCTGCCGGCGGCCTGCGCGGTCATCGTCTCGTGCTCCATCATCTGGCACTTCCCCAACTGGGCCTGGGATGTCGTCTGGTACCACGTCCCCAAGACGAACTACGCGGTGCAGACGGGCAGCATCTCCTGGGTGGAGACCTCCGTCTGGTACGTCAACGGCTACCCCGAGCTCACCGAGCTGCTGTCCGTCTGGAACGTGCTGCTGCCCCGGCACACGCGTCTGGATGACCTGTCACAGGTTCCCTTTGGGGTGCTGGGCGCGCTCGCGGTGGCCGCGTGGTGCCGCCGCGCGAGCGCGAGCCCCGCGCTCTCCGCGTCCCTGGGCGCGATGTGGCTCGCGCTGCCTGCGGTGGCCCTCCAGCTCCACACCTCCCACGCCGACGCGGTCGCGGGCTCGCTGTTCATCACCGCCTTCTACTTCCTCACCGAGCGCGACTGGCGCCTCTCCGCGCGCACGCTGACGCTGCTGGCGATGGGCCTGTACGCGGGCACCAAGGTGTCGGGGCTGTTCCACCTCGCGTTGCTGTCGCCGCTGCTGCTCGCTCGGGGCGCGGGGGTGCTGTGGCGCGCGAAGGGGGCTCGCGGCCGGGTGCTGGGACAGACGGCGCTCGCGCTGCTGCTGTTGCTCTGGCTGGGCGCGCCCACCTATGTGGAGAACGTGGCGCGCACGGGCAATCCCTTCTGGCCCGCGCGCATGCGCGTGTTGGGGCATCAGCTCGAAGGCCCCATCCGCGCGGAGGACATCACCGGGCCACCGGCCTTCTTCGGTTCGCCCGGGGCGTTCCGGCGCATGGTGGAGGCCTGGACCGCGCCGGAGGGCATGTACTGGCCCGACGTGCGCGAGCGCGCCTTTGGCTGGCTCTTTCCGTACCTGCTGCTCCCCGCGCTGCTGTGGGTGAGCGCGTTCGGGGTCTTCAGCCGGGAGCGCTTCCTGCGCCTGTCGCTGCCGTTGCTCGCGGGCCTGTCCGTGCTGGTGCCCGCGGCGTGGTGGGGGCGCTTCACGTTGGGGCTTCCGGCCGCGGGGCTCGTCGCGCTGGCGGTGCTGCATCGCCAGCTGCGCACGCGCTACCTCCAGGTGCCGCTGTCCGCCGCCGCGGCGTTCCTGTGTGTGGCGTCCTTCGCCAAGGCCGCCGTGGGCTATCAAGTCCTGCCCACGATGGGCCGCCGCGCGGTGGCGGGGCTGCGAGACGAGGACCGCGTCCGCGCGCGGATGGGCTGGCTGTGGCCTCCCCATGCGGCGCGCCTGCGTGAGGAGGAGCTCAAGCCCGGCGATGTGGTGGCCTACGACAGTGCCACCACGTTCCTCGGCGAGTACTGGACCCTGGACCTGCGCAACCGCGTCGAGTTCGTCAATCACGACGGCGCCGACGACGTGTACCTGGACAAGCTCCGCGCGCTGAAGCCGCGCTGGGTGAGCGTGGGCCGGGACAGTCCCGCGGAGCGACTGCTGCTCGACCGCGCGCCCGTCTTCGAGCGCCTCTTCGACTGTCCTTCGAGCGGCGCTGTCATGTATCGGGTCACTCGCGACGACTGGTAGGTGTCTCCGGGGAAAGCTCCGTGTCGTGGCGCCAGGCCACCGTGGATGACGCAGCCGTGTTGAAAGAAATCGGCGGGATTGCGAGCCCATCCGCCGGATGCGTGCGATTGACGCGCCGGGCCTGTCTCGTGCGTGCGGTATCCTGGGCACATGCGCCAACTGCTGACCTTGTTGCTCCTGCTCGCCGCTCCAGTCTGGGCCGCGGTCCCCTCGGGTTTCGTCGAGACGGTCTACACCTCGAATGACCTGGTGGAGGCCACGGGGTTGGCGTGGGCGCCGGATGGCTCGGGGCGCTTGTTCGTCACCATCAAGTCGGGCGACGTGCGGGTGGTGTCGACGAGCAATGGCTTGCCTCGGACGACGACGCCGGGCGGCACCACCTTGGTGACGAGTCTGTTCGCCAGGGAGCCCGTGGTGGAGACCAACAGCGAGTGTGGCGTCATCGGCATCGCGTTCGACCCGAACTACGTCGTCAACCGCTACGTCTACATCTTCGTCACCGTCTCCGCGTCGGAGCAGCAGATTGTCCGCTACACGGACCTGAATGGCGCGGGGACGGCGCGCACGGTGATTGTCTCGGGCCTCCCCACGCGAGGGCAGAACCACGACGGTGGCGCGCTGGGCTTCGGGCCGGACGGCAAGCTGTACTTCGCCATCGGCGACCTGGGAAATGGCACGGGCGTGGACGCGGACCTCACGTCGCTGGCCGCGAAGGTGAGCCGGGTGAATCGCGATGGCTCCCCGGTGAATGACAATCCGTTCAACGACGGCGTGGGGCCCAACAACGAGCTCATCTGGGCGCGCGGCTTCCGCAACCCCTTCACGCTCACGTTCCAGCCGAGCACGGGCCTGTTGTGGCTCAACGTCGTGGGCACCGGCTACGAGCAGGCCTTCGTGGTGAGGCGCTCCGCGCATGGGGGCTACAACGACTACGAGAACAACCAGCCGGCGACGAACAACTACATCACTCCCGTCATCAAGTACCGCACCGGCGGCATCGATGAGCGGACCCTCACCGCGAGCGGCGCGGTTCGCGCGGGGGGCGTCACCACCTTCACCACCACGGGCAACCACGGCTTCCGCAAGGGCGAGAAGCTCACCCTCGCCGGTGTCCTGGATGCGTCCTTCAACGGAGACTTCTACGTCGCGAGCACCCCGAGCGGGACGACCTTCACCGTGGCGCAGGCGGGCCTGGCGGATGCGAGCAGCGGCGGTGGCTCGGCGAAGACGCAGCGGTTGGGAGGCTGCATGAATGGCGGCGTCTTCTATGACGCCACGCTGTTTCCGCCGGAGTACCGCGGCAACTACTTCTTCGGTGACTATGTCGATGCCACCTTCATGCGGGCCACGCTGGCGGCGGACAACACCGTGGCGACGGTGGACCTGTGGGGCACCAGCTTCACGTCGTATGTCGACGCGGCGGTGGGGCCGGACGGCGCGCTGTACACGATAGGGGTCCAGGGCGGTCGCCTGCGCCGCATCGTCCCCACCACCTCCGGTCAGCGACTGGTGGTGTCGGGGCTGTATCCCCGCGTCGTCGAAGGCGGCCGGGCCACGTTCACCGTGCGACTGGCGCAGGCGCCCACGAGCTCCGTGGTGGTGGATGTCTACCGCGCGCCGGGCGGAAGCAGTGACCTGCGCATCGCTGGGTCCGCGACCTTCACCTTCACGCCTGACGACTGGAGCGTCCCGCGCGTCGTGACGCTCGAGGCGCTGGAGGACGCGGACACGGACCCGGACACGGCCACCTTCACCGTGTCCTCGAGTGGCCTCACGTCGGAGTCCGTGCTGGCGACGAGCATCGAGGACAACTCCGCGCAGTTCATGCTGTCGTCGAGCCTCGTCCGGGTCCCCGAGCTCGGCACCGCGACGTTCGACGTGTCGCTCTCCCGCGCCCCCGCGCGCACCGTCACCGTGAGCGTGGCGCGCACTGCGGGCGATGCGGACCTGTCCGTGCAGTCTGGTGCGTCGCTGACGTTCACGCCGAGCAACTGGAACACGCCGCAGACGGTGACGCTGGCGGCGGCGGGTGATGCCGACAACGCGGATGGGGTCGCCACCTTCACCGTTTCTGGCGCGGGGCTGGACTCGCGCGTGGTGACGGTGACGGAGGGGGACGTGAACGACCTGGCGCCGGAGCTCTCCTCCAGCGCCATCACCCGGGCGGTGGTGGGCAACCCGTATCGCTACGACGTCGAGGCGCGAGCCCGCCCCGCGGCCCAGTACTCGCTCACGACGTCACCGCCGGGGATGACCATCGACGCGGCCACGGGCCTCATCTCGTGGACGCCGACCACGGCGCTGACGGTGGACGTCGCGGTGCGCGTGACGAACGGCGTGGCGCCCGATGCCACCCAGACGTTCTCCATCACGGTGAAGGAGGACGGGCCGCCGGTCGCGAAGCTCACGCACCCCACGCAGGAGGAGCGCGTCTCGGGTGAGTCCGCGGAGTTCTACGGCGACTGCGAGGATGACGTGGGCTGCACGCATGCGGAGTTCTACGTGGACGGGGAGCGGCGCTACGTCGATGAGCGCACGGACAACCACTTCCACTTCGGCGGTGAACACAACCGCTGGGACACGACGGGCCTGGCTCCCGGAGGTCACCTGGTGCGCTTCGTCGTGGTGGACACGCGAGGCCAGCGCGCGGAGGCCGAGGTGAAGGTGTGCGTGGGCACTGGAGACTGCACGCTGGTGCCGCCCGACGCGGGGGCGCCGGACGCCGGGGCGCCGCTGCCCATCCCCTCGGGGGGTGGCTGCGGATGTGGCGCGGCGCCCATGGGAGCGCTGGCCTGGGGCGCCTTGGCGGTGCTGGCGCTGGTGCGGCGGCGTCAGACTCGCTGAGTCGGGTGTGGCTCGGAGACGGCGGCGCGGTCAGCCGCCGTCCGGAGCGCCTCCACCAAGGCGAGCGCCGGGGCGACGTGCTTCTCCAGGTCAACGGCGGTGAAGGGTACTCCTGGGTATTCAGCCTCCAGCAGTCCCTCGATGATGACGAGGTGCTTGTAGTCCTTGCTGGCTCGCAGCAGGGGTTCTCGCACCTGGGGCGCGACGAGGAGCGCGCGCACCTGGGGATTGAGGTCCTTCAGGTGCAATGCGTCGTCCAGCTCCGGGTCGCCCGCTGCCCCGTCCTTCTTGCCGAGGCGGTCAAGGACCCTGTTCGACAGGAGCTGGGTCTCCATGTGGAGGCCGGAGGGAAGGACGTCGCTCAGGTCCACGCGCAGGACCGCCAGGCGCCGGGTTCCTTTTCCCTGGCCTCGGGTCTCGGTCACCAGGGAGACCTGCGCCCCGTGGTGGACTCCCAGGACCTCCATCTCCCTCGCGATTTCGTCGTAGCTCCATCCCCGGGCGGTCGCGAAGGTGTGCCACGCGTGCTTCGTCTTCCTCCGGATGTGGAAGTTCTGCCATGCCGAGGCGGCGATGAGGAGCACCGATGCCAGGATGAAGCCACCTTTCACGTACGCCTCTTCGGTCATGAAGGGAATCATCCTCCCCGCCGGCCTTGCACGGCCAGTCTCCCTCGTGGGTCCTCCAGGTGCTCACGACGTGCGAGGCCGAGCGCGTGGAAAAGCCGCCGGATTCCAGACACTTGCCCCAATGTCAGAGGGAGCGTGTAAGGGAGCAGGCGCCCGGCGCTTGGTGCGGACGGCATCCCCGGAGGAGGCTGCTGGCCGGCCTGGGGGCCGTGGGGTTGAGGGAGGGTGAACGCGGGATGCGCTTGCTGCACACGTCGGACTGGCATCTGGGACACACGCTGTACGACGTCTCGCGAGAGGCGGAGCACGGTGCGTTCCTGGAATGGCTGTTGGACACGCTCGAGGCCCAGGCGGTGGATGCGCTGCTGGTGGCCGGCGACATCTTCGACACGTCCAATCCCAGCGCGGAGGCCCAGGCGGCCTGGTACCAGTTCATCGCGAAGGCCCGTCGGCGGTTGCCTCGGTTGGATGTGGTGGTGATTGGCGGCAACCATGACTCGGCGGCGCGGCTGGATGCGCCGGACCCGCTGTTCGCGGCGTTGGGCGTGAAGGTCGTGGGCGGACTGCCGCGTGGAGAGGGCGGAGTGGACCTGGCGCGGCTCCTGGTGCCGGTGCACGACGCGAAGGGGCATGTGGCGGCGTGGGTGGCGGCGGTGCCGTACCTGCGGCCGTCGGACCTGCCTCCACTGCGCGAGGACGTGGGGGACCGGTTGGTGGAGGGGGTGCGCGCGGTGTACTCGGAGGTGCTGGAGGCCGCGAGGCATCGCCGTCAGCCGGGGCAGGCGCTGGTGGCCATGGGCCATTGCTACATGACGGGCTCGGAGCTGTCGGAGCTCAGCGAGCGCAAGATTCTGGGGGGCAATCAGCATGCGTTGCCCGTGGACCTGTTCCCCGAGGACGTCGCCTACGCGGCGCTGGGGCACCTGCACAAGGCGCAGCGCGTGGGCGGGCGCGAGGGGGTCCGCTACAGCGGGTCTCCGTTGCCGCTGTCGCTGTCGGAGGCGGGCTATCGGCACCAGGTGTTGCTGGTGGACTTGAAGGGGGAGGCGCTGGAGCGCGTGGAGTCGGTGCCGGTGCCTCGGCGCGCGGAGATGGTGCGGGTGCCCGCGCGGGATGCGGCGGTGCTGGACGACGTGGTGGCGCTGCTGGAGGCGCTGCCGGCGCTGGATGAGGCGATGCCGGAGTGGCGGCGGCCCTACCTGGAGGTGTGCGTGTCGCTGCCTCGGCCGGAGCCCTCGCTGCGGCAGAAGGTGGAGAAGGCGCTGGAGGGGCGCGCGGCGCGGCTGGTGAAGCTGACGCCCGCGTACACGGGGACGGGGGGCGCGCTGGCGGAGACGGGGCCCGCGATGTTGTCGCTGCGGGAGCGCACGCCGGAGGACGTCTTCCGGGCGCGCTATGCACGGGACTACGAGGAGCCTCCCTCGGAGGTGTTGCTGGAGTCGTTCCACACGCTGCTGACCCAGGTGCAGGAGGACGCGTCATGAGGATCCTCGGCATCCGGGGGAGCAATCTCACGAGCTTCGCGGGGAACTTCGCGCTGGAGCTGGACCGGCCGCCGTTGGACCGGCTGGGGCTGTTCGCGATTACAGGCGCGACGGGGGCGGGGAAGAGCACGCTGCTGGATGCGCTGTGTCTGGCGTTGTTCGACCGGACGCCGAGGTTGGGCGGTCGCGGCGGCGTGCCGGTGGGGCGGGCGGACGAGGAGGATGAGGCGCGGCTGTCCGCGTACGACGTGCGCGGCATGTTGCGCCGGGGCGCGGGCGAGGGCTTCGCCGAGGTGGACTTCCAGGGGAAGGACGGTCGTCGCTACCGGGCGCGGTGGTCGGTGTGGCGGGCGCGGGGCCGCGCGGAGGGGCGCTTCCGGCCGCAGGAGATGAGCCTGACGGAGGTGGCGTCGGGGCAGCAGTTCGGTCGCACCAAGGGCGAGGTGCTCACGGCCATCCAGGAGCGGCTGGGGTTGTCGTTCGACCAGTTCCGTCGCTCGGCGTTGTTGGCGCAGGGCGAGTTCGCGGCGTTCCTCAAGGCGGACGCGAATGAGCGCGCGGAGCTGCTGGAGCGGATGACGGGCACGGAGGTGTACAGCCGCCTGTCGATGGCCGCGCACGAGAAGAACAAGGCGGAGCAGGAGCAGCTGGCGCAGCGGGAGCGGGGGCTGGCGGCGATTGCGCTGATGGAGGCGGAGGAGCGGAGCGCGGCGGAGGGGCGGCTCGTCGAGGAGGCGCAGGCGTGCAGGGGCGTGGAGGCGCGGCTCCTGGAGGCGGAGAGCGCGGCGGCGTGGCACTCGGAGCGGGTGTTGTTGGTGGATGCGCAGCGAGAGGCGGAGGGACGGGAGGGGCGGGCGGTGGAGGCGGTGGAGGAGGCGGCGCCTCGGGCGCGGAGGTTGGAGGAGGTTCGCGCGGCGGAGTCCTTCCGAGGAGCGGTGACGTCGGCGGCAGAGGCGGAGCGTCGGTGGGAGGAAGCGGAGGCCGCGTGTCGCGCGCGGGCGGTGGAGCTGGAGGGGGCGAAGGCGCGGTGGGTGGAGCTCCAGTCGGCGTTGCAGGGGGCGGAGGAGGCGAGGAGGAGGGCTCGGGCGGCGCAGGAGGAGGCGGCGCCTCGGTTGGAGGAGGCGGCGGAGCTGGATGCCCGGTGTGCGGCGGCGGCGCGTGACGCGGAAGAGGCGCGGGGGCGTGCGCGGGCGGCGGAGGCCGAGGCGGTGAAGGCTCGGGGCGTGCTCGAGGAGGTCGTGGCTCGGGAGGAGGAGGCGCGGGCGAAGGGGGAGGGGGCTCGGGCGTGGTTGGTGGAGAAGGCGCACTGGGAGGCGTTGGCCAAGGAGTGGCCTCGCTGGCAGCGCGAGCTGGAGCGGTACGAGGTGGCGCTGGGCGAGGGGCAGACGGCGCGGACGGTGGTGGAGAAGCAGCGTGGCGAGGTGGACCGGCTGCGCGAGGCTGCTCGGCTGAGGCGTGAGGAGCGCGACGCGGAGGTGGAGGCGGAGTCTCGGGTCCAGGCCACGGCGACCCATGCCGAGGCGGCGCTGGGGGAGGGGACGGGCGTCGAGCGTCGTGTGCTGCGCGAGTCGCTGCTCGCGAGACAGGAGACGCTGCGAGCGCTGGAGATGGCGCGGCAGGGGTTGTGCGCGGGGGAGGCCGAGGCGGCGGAGGCGGAGCGGGAGGCACAGGCCGCGAAGGGGGAGGTGGAGGCCGCGTCGTTGGCGGTGCGTGAGGCGGAGGTCCGGAGGGTGGAGGGGGAGGCGGCGCTGAAGGAGGCTCGCAGGGCGCTGTCGGTCGCGGAGGCGACGCAGGGGCACGCGGCGCAGCGGGCGCTGTTGCGTGAGGGCGAGGCGTGTCCGCTGTGTGGCGCGACGGAGCATCCCTATCGCCATGAGGTGCCCGCGCTGGCGGGGCTGGTGGCGGAGTCCGCGGCGCGCGTGGAGACGCTGGAGGCACAGCGGGCGGAGTGCTCGAGAGCGGAGGTGTCCGCGAGTGCACGACAGGCCGCGGCGCGGGCGCGGGTGACACAGGCGGAAGTCAGACGCGAGAGCGCGGCGGCGCGATGCACGGAGCACCGCGTGGCCTGGGGCCGTGGCCGCGAGAAGTGGCGGCAGGTGAGCGACTCCACCGCGGCTTTCGAGGACGGTGCCTCGTCCGAGGCGGGCCTCTGGTTGGAGGCGCGGGCCGCCGAGCTGAAGGCGCGGCTGTCCGCGTTGAAGTCCGAGGAAGAGGCCGCGGAGGGACTGGCCCGAGCGGCGCGTGAGGCCCGCGCGGCGTTGGAGGCGCAGCGCACCCGTCGCGAGCGCGCCGCCGATTCGCTCCGCCGCGCGGAGGAGTCCTTCACGCGCGCGGAAGGGACCCTTCGAGAGGCAGTTGCCAGACTGGACGCGGCTGAGACGACGGTGCGCCAGGTCCTCACGGACATGGCCCCCATCTTCTCCGCGGATGCCGGATGGGAAGCGAAGCTGGAGGCCGCCCCCGCGGACTTCCGCCAGAAGTGCGGCAAGCGCGTGTCCATGTGGAAGGAGCGCGAGGACCTCGTCCAGAAGGCCAAGGAGCGCGCCGACGAAGAGCAGCGCCACCGCGCCCACGCACAAGGTCTTCTGGACGTGAGCGCCCGCCGCGCCAAGGAGGACGCGGCGACGGCGGCCCTCAAGGAACGTTCGCGCGACGAAGCCACCCGTGCCCGAGCGACACTCCTCGACGGTCGCCCCACGGACGAGGTCCGCGCCGAACTCCGCCATGCACTCGAATCCGCGGAGGCCACCTACGAGAAGTCTCGCCAGTCCGCCGAGTCCGCGAGGCAGGCCGAAGGCGTGGCGCTGGCCCGCGTGGAGGACGCGACACGGGGACTGAAGGCCGCGCTGGAGTCTCGCGACGCCGCTCGAGCGGACCTGGAACGACGTCTGTCCGCGCAAGGTGTCTCGCTGGACGCCGTGAAGGCCCTGCTCGCGCACGATGCCGCATGGTGCGAAGCGGAGGCTCGGGCGCTGGCCGCGTTGAAGGAGGCCCTGTCCCATGCCCGCGCGGTGCTCGAGGAGCGGCGGGCCCGCCGTGCCTCCCACGAGGCGAGTGGTGCTCCGGCCCTGTCGGAGTCCGAGGCCGCCGCCGCCCGTGAGCAGCTTCGCGCGGACGTGGAGGTCCGCCGCCGAGCCGAGGCCCTGCTGCGCGCGAAGCTGGACGCGGACGACGCGGCCCGAGCCCGTCACGGCAGCGAGGCCCAGGCGCTCGCAGAGCGCAGGCAGGCGGCCGAGGTCTGGAAGGCGCTGAGCGACCTGATCGGCTCGCACGACGGCAAGCGCTTCAAGGTGTTCGCCCAGAGCCTCACGCTCGACGCGCTGCTGCTCCATGCCAACGCGCACCTGCAGGAGCTGGCCAGGCGCTACCGCCTGATGCGCGTGCCCGGCCACGACCTGGACCTCCAGGTGGTCGACGGGGACATGGGCGACGAGGTGCGCGGCGTGGCCAGCCTGTCCGGCGGCGAGAGCTTCCTCGTCTCCCTGGCGCTCGCGCTGGGGCTCGCGTCGCTGTCATCGGAGACGACGCAGGTGGAGACCCTCTTCATCGACGAGGGCTTCGGCACCCTGGACCCGGAGACGCTGGAGGTGGCGTTGGCCACGCTCGACGCGCTCCAGGCCACGGGGCGGCAGGTGGGCATCATCTCCCACGTCTCCGGACTGGCCGAGCGCATCGGCGTGCAGGTGCGCGTGGTGAAGCAGGGCGGAGGCCGCAGCCGGCTGGTGGTGGAAGGAGACCTGGGGATACCCGCCGCTCCCGCCCCGGAGGTCCGGCTGCTCGCCTGAGCGCGCCGAACCCTACGCCGTGGTGCCCATCAACCCCCGCACCACGGCGGCCACGGCCAGGGGCGTGGCCACGCGGTCATCCGCGAGCGACGCGAGCGCCCGCGCGAACTGCGCCGCGGAGCTGAAGCGCTGCGCCGGGTTCGGGGCCAGCGCGCGGTCCAGCACCAGCGCGAGGGCGTCCGACACCTCCGGGACATGCAGCCGGACGGGACGCACGCGGCCGCCTCGGATGGCGGACTCGACCTCGTCCCCGGGGCCCGAGGGGAAGGGGGACTCCATCGACAGCAGCTCGTACAGCAGCACCGCGGTGGCCCACAGGTCCACCGCCACGGAGACCTCGCCCGCGAGCAGCTCCGGGGAGCGGTAGTGCTGCTTGCCCAGCCGCCGGGCATCCAGCGCCATGCCCGCCCTGGAGCGCGCCACGCCGAAGTCCGCCAGCTTCACCTCGCCCGTGCGCGACAGCAGCACGTTGTGCGGAGACACGTCGCAGTGGACGACGCCCAGCGGGCGCCCCGTGGGACTGGTCGCCTGGTGCGCATGGGCGAGCGCCTCCAGCACCTGTCGGACGATGAGCACGGAGATGTCGATGGGCAGCTCGATGCGCCGCCGCCGGCACTGCGCCAGCACCCGCCCCAGGTCCGGCCCCTCCACCAGCTCCAGCGCCAGGTACCCGCCGTCGGGCAGCTCGCCATACTCGACGAAGCCCACGATGTGGGGATGGCTCAGGCACCGGGCCAGCTCGGCTTCATGCAGGAGCTGCTCGTGGGCCTCGTCATCGTGCGCGCGCTCGGGGCGCACGCGCTTGATGGCCACATGCTCTCCCTCGCGCGGGCCGTCCTTCACCCGGGCCAGGAACACCTCCGCCATGCCGCCCCGGCCCAGCCGTGAGAGCAGCTCGAAGCGGCCACAGTCCCGAGGCCAGTGCTCCAACCCCTCGACCATGACCTACCCCGCTCCGCCCACCAGGCTCGCCAGGTAGCGGTCCAGTGTCTGGGAGAAGGTCGCGTCGTCGCTGAGGAACGCGAGTCCCACCCCGCCGCTGTAAGGGTCATCCACCACGTGCACCACCACCGCGTCGCCCTGGAGCCGCTCGCCATTGGGCAGCTTCACATCGACGGTGACGATGCTATCCGGCGGCGGTCGGTGTGCGGTGCGGATGAAGAGACCCCCGTTTGAGATGTTCAGCGCGTGCTCCCGCACGAAGTCCAGTTCAGTGCGGAACTCCAGCTCCAGCCTCACCGCGAAGCGGCGGCCTCGGCGCTGGGGACTCCCAGGCGGTGCGGGCGGCACGCGTCGAGGATCCAACTCCGGCGTCGGCGCGGGGGGCGGCGGAGGCGGCGCCGAGGGAGGAGGAGGCCGGGCCGCCAGCGCACCCACATGCTGCGCCAGCAGGCGAGAGGCCTCCGCGCGCTCATGGCCTCCGAAGGCCCGCCCCCCGGCGAAGGTGAGGTTGCGGAACGAGTCGCGCTCCGCCTTGGGCAGACGCCACAGCTCCACGAACGTCCCTCCGCTGCGCTTCACCTCGTCCGCGAGCCGCTCCACCGCCGCGCGCGGATAGCCGGGCGCTTCCACCTTGAGCTCGATGCCCGCCTGCTCTGCCTGCATCGCCACGACGAACTGCAGCGTCTGCGCCGAGGGCAGCAGGGCCTCAAGCCCCTCGACTACCGCCGCCGCACGCTCGGGTGTTGCCCTTCCATTCCACAAGGCCGCGAGACCGAAGACAGGCACGAAAGAGACGATAGCTGAGGGAGTGGGGGCCGCGAACACTGTTTGCGGACAGCCCTGCCGCAATCCCTTCATGGGACTGAACAGAGTCCATACAAAGAGCAACTTCGGGCCCGTACCCACCGGAATAGTGCCTGACGAACACCCTCAGGTCTTCATAGACTTCGGGTTCCCCCTGACTCACCCCCCATTTCCCCCCGGAGTCAGGGGAAGGGAGTCGAATGATGCGTACGCCCCTCTCACGGCTCATCGCCTGCGTGCTCATGTCAGCGTCATTGCTGGTGGGCTGCGGTGGGTCGGACCCCGATGATCCCAAACCCCAGGTGACCGAAGATGGTGGTTCGGACGCGGGGTCGGATGCAGGCCACGATGAGGAAGATGCGGGAATTGATCCGGACCCCGACCCCGACCCGGGCAAGGTGCCCACGGATATCGAGGACCCGGACAACAAGACAAAGGACTCCGACTGCGATGGCCTGACGGACGCGGAGGAGTTCGCGAATGTCTATCCCAACGGGCTGAAGACGGACCCGGGCTTGCGCGACACGGACGGCGACGGAATCCGTGACGGCGTGGAAGTGGGCCGCACCAGCAGCGTCGACCCGAAGTGCTCGTTCCGCGGGGACATGGACCCGCAGTCGCGCACCTCGCCGGTGAAGGCAGACACGGACGGCGATGGAATCCCAGACGGCCTGGAGGACACCAACCGCAACGGCGCGCGGGAGATTACGGAGACGGACCCGAACGCCATCGACTCGGATGGTGATGGCATCTCGGATGGTGAGGAGGACTCCAACAAGAGCGGCACGGTGAGCCCCGGCGAGACGGACCCGCGCAAGCGCGACACGGACGGCGATGGCCTGTCGGACAGCCTGGAGCGGAAGCTGGGCACCGACCCGCTCAAGCCGGACACGGACGGTGACGGCTGCAGCGACGGTGACGAGGACCGCAACCGCAACGGCGTGCGTGACAGCGGCGAGACGGACCCGAAGGTCGCCGACTGCGCGGCCTCCATTCCGGACGCGGACTTCGACGGCATCCCCGACTCGGTGGAAGCCGCCACGGGCACCGACAAGAACAAGGCCGACACGGACGGCGACGGCCTGCCCGACGGTGTCGAGGACGAGAACAAGAACGGGCGCGTGGACCCCGGCGAGACGGACCCCCGCCTGACGGACACCGACTGTGACGGCCTGCAGGATGGCTCGGGCCGCAACGGCTTCCTGGGCGAGGACGCCAACAACAACGGCAAGGTGGACGGCGCCGAGACGGACCCGACCAACCCGGACACCGACGGTGACGGTCTGCGCGACGGCCTGGAGCGCGGTGTGACGACGGCGCAGGCGCCGCGCAAGGACTGTGGCTACTCGGGCGATGCGGACCCGACCACCACGACGAGCCCGACGAACCCGGACTCGGACGGCGACACCATTCCGGACGGCGCGGAGGACGCGAACCAGAACGGCCGCGTGGACCCGAACGAGCTGGACCCGAAGAACCCGGCGGACGGCGCCTCCGGGACGCCCGCGGGCCAGGCGTGCCGCGTGAGCAACCTGCGGCCGGTCACCTTCAAGGAGGAGAACGGCGCGGACATCCGGCTCGCGCTGCCGGCCACCTTCAAGGACGCCAACATCACCTACCTGACGGCGGGTGGCTCCACGGTGGGCGTCATCGGCTGGGATGACACCAAGCAGGTGACGATGATTGCGTACAAGCGCGGCAAGGTGGGCACCTCCACCACGCCCGTGGGGGACGAGGCGGGCATCCGCGCCGCGTCGTTCAACACCACGACGCCCGATGTCGCGCAGACGTTCACCACCTGGGATGGCTACGCGGCGCTGGCGGCGCGCTACGCGCTGGCGGGCTCGACGGACCTGAAGGCGGCGACGAACACGCTGGTGCGCTCGCTGGTTCCGAACAGCACGGGCTCGCTCTCCGGGTCGGCGGGAGTCAGCGGTCCCTTCACGCTCCAGGCGCAGTACGTCCACCGCACCGACGCCAGCGTGCTGGTCGTCATGGCCCTCACGCCCACGGCCAGCTACAACGAGGCTGGAAGCCTCTTCACGTCGTTGGACGCGGCGGGAGGAACCTCCCTGGCCCAGTTCGGTGACGCGGACGCGGTGCAGTGTGAGCTGTTCACCTCGAAGCAGGCGGTGGTGGACTTCCTCTTCGTGGTGGATGACAGCGGCTCCATGGCGGACTCGCAGGCGGCGCTGGCGAACGCGGCCACGGCGGTGGCCAACAAGCTGGCCAACTCGACGTTGGATTGGCGTCTGGCGATGGTGACGTCCAGCTACACGTCCGGCAATTCCAACCACGTCAACCGGGGGGTGGTGCGAGGCTTCACCCGCAACATCAACCAGTTCAAGGCGTGGCTGACGACGAGCAGCGCTTGCAACAACGGACAGTGCACGGGGGTGACGATTCCTCCTGGCACGGACCCGACCACCTGCTCGGCGGCGACTCCGTCCTGCTGGGTGGGCACGGGAGGCAATGGCGAGGAGAAGTCGATGGACGCGGCGCGCGCGGCCATCAACGACAAGCTGGTGCCGAACGGCACGATTGCGGATGACCGCATCCGTCCTGGCGCGAAGGTGGTGGTCGTCATCCTGACGGACACGCACGACTACTCGACCGACAGCATCGCGACCTTCACGCAGTACTTCCGGGGCACGGGCACCACGGCGACCACCAAGAACCCGCTGAACCAGGTCATCCAGGTCCACGGCATCCTCTGTCCGCTGGATGGCGTGACGGGTGACACGGCGACGTGGTGTCACAACCAGGAAGACCCCCGCAATCCGAAGCACCTGGACATCATCCAGGCGACGGGTGGCGTGTCGGGCAGCATCCGGAGCTCCGCGTCCATCACCACGACCATCAACGGCATCGTGGACAGCACCATCGCCGCGGTGGGCCACAAGACGCAGCAGCCGCCCATTGGCGCCTCGGTGAAGGTGTCCGTGGCGGCGGTGGCGAACCCCGCGACGTGCCCCACGCCGGCGGACCTGCCGCGCAGCCGGACCAACGGCTTCGACGTGGACGGCATCAACCGCACGCTGTCGTTCTTCGGCGGCTGCCGCCCGCAGGCGGACAACACGCAGGCGGCGGTGTCCTACCGCTACTGGAGCGACCGGACGACCAACGCCGACGGCGTGCCGCCTCCGTGCAAGTCGGACCCGAACTACGACCCGACCCAGGCGGACTACTGCAAGCGTCAGCTCGTCTGCAACCGCGTGACGGACAAGTGCGAGTGCCCCGCGGACTGTGGTGGTGGCGGAGCGCCCGGCCAGGTCTGTGACACGGACGTGAACGTGTGCGCCTTCAAGTGCGCGCCGGACTGCGGTGGCGAGTGCGGCACCTACGAGTCGTGCAACTCGGCGACGTGCGCCTGCACGTGCGTCCAGTCGGCGACGTGCGCGCCGGGCTACAAGTTCGACCCGAGCGTGTGCGCCTGCGCGTGTGACACGTCGGTGCTGAGCTGCGGCTCCACGTCGCAGCCGGATGCGGCCTCGTGCTCGTGCGCGTGCAAGGCCGACTGCGGTGGTTGCCCGGCGAACACGCGGTGCAACGTGAACACCTGCGCGTGTGAAGGCGTCATCGGCTGAGGCCGGGACGTCGGCGCCGGTCCTCGCTGAAGCACGCGAGGGCCGGCCCCGCGCGATGACGGAATGAAAGAAGGCCCCGGTGGCATCGTGCCACCGGGGCCTTCGTGTTCCAGGGGCTGGCTCTCGATCGGCGGCTACCGGCTGGAGGTGAGTCCCGCCGGCGCGCTGTCCGTGCGCAGGACGGGGTAGACGCGCAGCTGGGTGTCGCGGGCGGGGTGGCGCTCATAGAAGAAGCGCAGGCGCGCGCGAGCGTCCTTGGCGAAGGCGGGGTCCTTGAGCTTCGCGTCCCACTCGGCCTTCACGCGGGCGTCCTTGGCGAGCAGCTCCCGCGCGAAGGGCTCCAGCACGTAGTCCTCGATGTATTCCTTCTGCTCGAAGTGGGCGTTGAAGAAGCCCCAGGAGAGCAACGAGTCGGGGCCGGAGGGCTCGAACAGGTGCGCCACCAGCTCCACGCCGGGCTGGGCCACCGGCACGTACAGCGTCCCCGCGGGGAGCGCCCGGGTCTGCTTCTCCCACGCACCCTTGACGGAGAGCGTCTGGTGGCCCTCGTTGGAGGAGGGGCTCCACTTCGACTCGGTGGCGCGGAAGACCTCCACGTCGCTGGAGGGCGTGGGGCGGGCGAGGCGCTGGAAGCTCAGGCCGTGGGTGGTGAGCTTCTGGGACACCCAGGCGGCGTGCGCGGGAGGCACCAGGTAGCCGCCCGCGGGCAGCGTGACGGTGAGGGCGGGCTCCACCGTGTCGAAGTAGGGCACGGTCCAGACCTCGGGCTTGGAGTCGTCGTAGCGAATCCACGTCTGGCCGGAGACCTCGGAGGTGCCGCGCTCGTAGGCGTAGCCTCGGAAGTCGATGGGGCGGCTCTGGGGGGTGTTCTTCCACGCGAGCACCACGTCGCGCACCTTGCCGGCCTGGGCCTCCGCGTCGGCGGCCTTCACGGCGGTGAGCATCTCCGCGCCGTCGCGAGCGGCCATCCGCAAGAGGCTCGCGACGACGTTGCGCGTGGCCTTCACGCGCTGGGCATAGGGCTTCCAGGAGTGGGTCTCCACGAGGACGCCGAAGCGGCGGTGGCTGGCGGCGTAGGCGTGGCTGAAGCGCGGGGAGGGCACGCCGTAGGCGAAGCCGGACTTCGGGTCATCGTCCTCGATGAAGGACGGGTAGAAGTCGAGCGGCTGGTGGCCCTGGGACTCCAGCTCCTGGAGGAGCTCCTTCATCAGCTTCGTGCCGACGGTGCGCAGGGGCGCGGGGCCGGACTGCAGGGGCTCGATGGCGATGGCGACATCGGGCTGGAACTTGGCGCCGTCGGTGACGTGCAGGTCCGCGTAGATGAGGGCGTCCCAGGTGTTGAGGTAGCGCCGCAGGGCCACCATCTCCGGGGCGTCGGCTTTGACGTAGTCGCGGTTGAGGTTGAAGTTCTGGCCGGTGGTGCGCCAGCCCATCTCCTCGGGGCCGACCTGGTTGGGGCGGTTGTTGGGAGCGAAGCGCTCGTGGCCGTCGACGTTGAAGACGGGGACGAAGACGGCGGTGACGTCCTTGAGGACGCCGGGGAGCGTCTTGCCGGAGAGCAGGTCCCTGAGGAGCGCGAAGCCCGCGTCCTTGCCGTCGATTTCACCCGCGTGGATGCCGCCCTGGAAGAAGACGACGGGGCGCTTCTTCTTCGTGTTGGCGGCCGGGGTGAGGGTGCCGTCCGCGCTGGCGATGAGGGCGAGCATGGGGCGACCCTCGGGGGTGGTGCCGAACGTGTCGCAGCGCACCTTGCCGGGGAAGGCCTTGGGGAAGGCGCGGCAGAGGGACTCGACCTCGGGGTAGCGGCCGGTGCGGGTCCAGCCGCTCTGCTCGGAGACGGTGGTGAGTGGGAGCGGCGCCTGGGTGAGCGCCAGGGAGAGGGCGGTGGCGAGGAGCATCCTCAACCCTCAGCACAGGCTCCCGTGTGATTCAACCGCTGTGCACGGTGAGAGTTCCTCCCACGGGTAGGACGTGGAGGTGTTGTCGCGGCAAGTCACGGCGCGTCCACTCGGCGTCCAGGCGGCGGGGCGGCTCGTCGAGGGGCTCGTCGGTGAGCTTGAAGGTGCCCCAGTGCATGGCGAGGAAGTCCCGGGCGCGGAGGGCTTCAAAGGCTCGCACGGCTTCCTCGGGATTCATGTGCTGGCGGCTCATGAACCATTCCGGGTCATACGCGCCGATGGGGAGCATGGCGGCGTCGATGCGAGGGAAGCGCTGGCCGATGTCGTGGAAGCCCTCGAACCAGGCGGTGTCGCCGGAGTGGTAGAGGCGCGCGCTGGAGCCTTCGATGACGAAGCCGCCCCAGAGCATGTCATTGGCGTCGTTGAGGCCGCGCCGGCTCCAGTGCTGGGAGGGGACGAAGTGGACGGTGACGGGGCCGACGCGGGTGGAGTGCCACCAGTCGAGCTCGGTGACGGCGAGGCCGCTGCCGCGGAACACGGGCGCGTGGCCGAGGCCCGTGACGATGGGGGCCCGGATGTCGACGAGGGTGGGGAGGTCCAGGTGGTCGTAGTGGTTGTGGGAGACGAGGCTGGCGGTGATGGGGGGAAGCTGGTGGGTGGGGATGCCGGGCGGGACGTTGCGGCGGATGACGACGTTGATGGCGTCGCGCAGGACGGGGTCGATGACGAGGGAGATGCCATCGAGTTGCACGAGCCAGCTCGCATGGCCGAGCCAGGTGAGGCGGGCGCCTTCACCGGGGGCGGGAGGCGTGGTGAGGAGGGCGAGGTCTGGGGAGACGTGGGGGACGGGGGCGTGGTCGGGGGACTTGCGGCGGCGGCCCGAGAGTTTGTCGGCGACGGCCCATTTGAAGACGGTGCTGAAGGGTTGAGGGCCGGTGCCGTCGAGGTTCTTGAAGCGCAGGGGCATGAGGGCGGAGTCCTGGGGCGGGGGCGCGCGCGGCCCGAGCGCCTGTCATGCGCGCGAGGTGTGTGGGTTCGCAAGGGAATGCGGAGGAAGGTCACCAGTCGGGGTGGCAGACCCAGGGGGAGGAGGGGCGACGTTGGAAGCAGCGGAAGCCGTCGGCGCAGGTGCTGGGGCCGTCGGGCTGACAGGGCTGTTTGCAGGACCAGCCGTCGCAGATGAGGCCGGTGGGGCACGGAGGGAAGTCCTGGCCGCAGCGTTGCTCACACTCGGACCAGATGCGGTCGGGGAATCGGGAGGCGTGGACGAACTTGCACTCCTGACCTTCGGGGCAGGGTATCTCCTGGCACCGAGGACCGAGGACCCGAGCACACGCGGAGGCGCCTGCCTCGTGACGGATGCAGTGCTGGCCTTCGGGACAGCCGCTCTGCTCGCAGGTGGGAAGGCACAGTGGGGCGGGCCAGTCGTCGACGCAGAAGAAGTGTGGCGGGCAGCTCGCGGGGTCGTTCAGCACGCAGGGGCGACCGCAGAAGGCGCCTTCGGTGGAGCAATGGAGGCCGGGGGCGCATGCGCCCTCCTGGCTCTCGGAAATCTTGACGCAGCGCTCGCCTTCCGTGCGGAGCCCCATGGGGGCGCAGGTCCGCACCATGGGGTCCTGTCCTTGGGTGGCGAGGAGCTGGCAGACCTGTCCATCCGGACACTGGGCATCCGTGCGGCACTGGCTGTCGGAGCAATAGTGGGCTCGTGCGCGCGCATCCTCGAGGCAGCCCAGCGGAGGTTCGCACTTCATCTCCGGTCCACAGTCGCGATGATAGGTCCGCAGATGGGCGCGCTCTTCCACGGAGAGGACAGGGCTGACGCGCCGTCCTCGGACGTACTCAGGTGCGGTTGATTGGAGCAGCCCATTCGCGGTGAGCACGAGCGGCAGCGGTAGCAGCAGGGCGAGGCCGGCCCCCAACATCGCGCGGAGGTTCATGGCTCGCCGCCGCATTTCTGGAGGCACTCGTCGGAGTGTTCACGCCCGTTGCCGCAGTACCGGGCTCGTTCGTCCTGCGTGCAGTCCGAGGGGATTCGCTCCAAGGCGTCCCGATGCGCGGAGCGGTCCACCAGCCCCTCACGCCGATGAACCTCGGGGCAGCCCAGCAGGGCCAAGGACAGCGCACAGACCCAGATGACTGGCCATGGCATCGCGTGTCCTCCGGTAGAGGCGCCTCACGCGAGGTCTACCACGGCGGCGCTTGGCGCTCCGGAGCCACCGTCGTGTCCCTCGGCCCCCAGTTCAGTGGCTCACGCTGCGGCCAGGCGCGGCTTCTCGGCGAGGCCCCCATCCCGCTCCGCTCTCACTTATATAGAGCGCGATGCTGCCCACCTCCGGCTCCACGACCCGCAAGCTCCTGCTCGCATTCGGCGCGCTCGTGGCCCTCTTCACCGCCGCGTCGGGCTTCGCGCTCGCCCGGCTGGCCGACATCCACGACGGCTCGCACCAGCTGCGCGAAGCCGGCAACCGCGTCCGTGATGCGCTCGAGCTCGCCACCGCCGTGCGAGACCAGTACGCCCACGTGGCGCACACCATCATCCTCGGCAACGCGAGCCACGTTCACTTCCACGAGGAATCCCGGGCGCGCGTCGAAGCGCTCACCCGCCGTCTCCGTGAGCAGGCACAGGACGACGAGGAGCGCGCCTGGGTGGCCGACATCCAGGAGAACGGCGATGCCCTCGAGCGCCTGTACCGCGACTCCCTCCTCCCCGCCGTGCTCGCGAAGGACCACGCCACCGTCACCGCAGTCCACAGTCGGGTGCTCGAGCGCGTGTCGCTCGTCCAAGCCCGCGCCGAATCCCTGGCGCATCGCTTCGACAACTCCATCGGCTCCTTCGAGGCCCACGTCGGCGCCGTCGAACACAACAGCTTCCGCTGGGCGCTGCTCCTGCTCGGTGGCGCCACGCTGTTCGCCATCGGCGTGGGCATCTACATCGGTAACTCCGTGGCCCGCCCCGTGGCTCGCCTGTCCGAGGGCGCCGCGCGCCTTGCCCAGGGAGACCTCGACACGCGCATCCCCGAGAATGACCCCGGAGAGCTCGGCCAGCTCGCCGCGCAGTTCAACCGCATGACCGAGGCCCTGCGCACCCACCAAGCCCAGCTCGTCCAACACGAGAAGCTCGCGAGCGTCGGCCGCCTCGCCGCGGGTGTGGCGCATGAAATCAACAATCCCCTGGGCGTCATCCTCGGCTATGTGCGCATCCTCCAACGCAAGGCGGAGGGCCCCCTGGCCGAGGACCTCAAGGTGGTCGAGGAGGAGGCCGTGCGCTGCCAGCAGATTGTCGAAGGGCTGCTCGACCTCTCCCGCCCGGGCCATGGACCGATGGAGAAAGTCTCCGTGCGAGAGACCTGTGAGGACGTCGTGGCGAGACTGCGAGAAGCCGAGCGACTCGGTCAGGTGGAGGTGCGCGTGGAGGGCACCGCGAGCGCATGGGCCCAGCCCCTGCGCCTGCGCCAGGTCCTGCTCAACCTCGTGAAGAACGCCGCGGAGGCCGCGGGCTCGGGCGGCACCGTCGAGGTGCGAATCGAGCCCGACAAGGACGGAGGCGCCAGCGTGGCCATCTCCGACTCCGGGCCCGGCGTGAAGCCCGAGGACCGTCGCCGCCTCTTCGAGCCCTTCTTCACCACCAAGTCCACGGGCACCGGCCTGGGGCTCGCCGTGAGCCAGGCCATCGCGGAGGCGCACGGAGGACGCATCGAAGCGGACACAGGTCCACTCGGGGGTGCACGCTTCACCCTGCGGCTCCCACCCGCCTCCGCCGAGAGAGAGGCCATGGCATGAGCACGCCCTCGAAACCCACGGTCCTCGTCGTCGACGACAAGGAGAACATGCGCAAGCTGTTCTCCCGCATCCTTGGAGACGCCTACGCGGTGACGGAGGCCGCGGACGGAGAGCAGGCCATCGCCCTGCTCGCGTCACATGCGTTCGACGTGGTGGTGACGGACATCCAGATGCCGGGGGCGGATGGCTTCGCCGTGCTGCGAGAAGTGAAGCACCGGGCCCCGGACACCCAGGTCATCCTCGTCACCGCCTACGCGAGCATTCCCAAGGCCGTGGAGGCCATCAAGGAAGGCGCCTACGACTACCTCTCCAAGCCCTTCGACCCGGACGAAGTGGCGCTGGTGGTGGCGAGGGCCCTCGAGAAGCGCCGTCAGGGGCACGAAGCGACGAACCTGAAGGCACGCCTCGCCGTGGCGCCCGAGCTTCACGGTCTCCTGGGCGGAAGCGGCGCGATGCAAGCGCTGCACGGCCTGTTGTCGCAGGTCGCGACCCGAGACCTCACCGTGCTGCTCACTGGGGAGACTGGCACCGGCAAGGAGCTGGCCGCGAGAGCCGTGCACCGCGAGAGCCCGCGAGCCGCGAAGCCCTTCGTCGCCGTGAACTGCGGAGCGCTCCCAGCGGAGCTCGTGGAGAGCGAGCTCTTCGGTCATGCGAAGGGCGCCTTCACCGGAGCCACCGCCGCGAAGCCGGGCCTCTTCGAGGAGGCCCACGGAGGCACGCTGTTCCTCGACGAGATTGGCGATCTCCCATTGCCCGTGCAGGTGAAGCTCAATCGCGCGCTCCAGGAGAAGGAGGTCCGTCGGGTTGGCACCACCAGTGCGGTGAGGGTCGACGTCCGAGTCGTGGCCGCCACACACAGGGACTTGTCCGCCGAAGTCTCGGCGGGCCGCTTCCGCGAGGACCTCTACTACCGGCTCAACGTCGTGACGGTGCAGCTGCCTCCGCTGCGCGAGCGGCGAGAGGACATTCCTCTCCTCGCGATGCACTTCCTGTCCCGAGCCGGACGTCCCGAAGTCGAGGGCTTCACCTCCGAGGCCCTGCGAGCCCTCGCTGCGCACGATTGGCCCGGGAACGTGCGTCAGCTCGAGAACGCGGTGGCGCGAGCCGTGGCCGTGACGAAGGGCCCGCGCATCACCCCCGAGGACCTGCCCCCGGAGCTCAACACCGCACGCGCCGCGGTGACGGGAGCCACGGCACCCGGAGTCAGGGCCACGAGCGACTCCCTGGCGAAGTTGCCCTACCGAGAGGCGGTGGACGGAGCGAGGGACGCGGTGTCCCGCGAGTACCTCTCCGCGCTGATGCAGGAGTTCGGCGGCAACGTCACCCACGCGGCCGAGCGCGCGGGCATGGAGCGTGAGAGCCTCCACCGTCTGCTCAAGCGCTACGGAGTGCGCTCGGAGGACTTCAAGCGCTCCGAGTAGCGCCGCGTTCCACCCAGGCGAGAGGTCATGCGACTCCCCCTCGCCCAGGTGCCGCGAAGAACGAATGTGACGGAGCGCGAGACCGGCCCCCGCGTCAGAATGCGGGAACCACCGCGCCGCCGTAGTTCGCCTCGATGAACTTGCGCACCTCGGCGGACTGGAGCGCCTTGAGCAGCACGCGGACCTCGGGGCGGGCATCGTCGCCCTTCCGGACCACAATCACATTCGCGTACGGGTTGCGCGCGGAGGACTCGCTGGCGAGCACCTTGGCATCGAGCTTCAAGTGCTTCTGCGCCTCCAGGAAGTAGTTGCCGTTGATGACCGCGGCGGCCACGTCCTCCAGCGTGCGCGGCTGCTGCTCGGCATCAATCTCCCGCAGCTCCAGCTTGCGCGGGTTGCCCACCACGTCCTGCACGGTGGCGGCGGCCCCCACGTTCTCACGCAGGCGCAGCAACCCATGGTCCTCCAGCAGGTGCAGCGCACGCGACGCATTGCTGGGGTCCGACGGGATGGTGACCTGCGCGCCCTCGGGCAGCTCCGCGAGCTGAC
The DNA here is from genome assembly GCF_038561935.1 of Myxococcus stipitatus. The sequence continues at coordinate 1,282,289 of NZ_CP102770.1, forward strand.
GGTACTTCGTCGAGTACAGCGCGAGCGGCTCCAGATGCACGGCCCCGGCGCTGCTCAGCGACAGCTTCCGGTCCGCGGCGAAGCGCTCCAGGTACGGCACATGCTGGAAGTAGTTGGCATCGAGCTGTCCATCGGCCAGCGCGATGTTGGGCTGCACATAGTCGGTGAACTCGACCACCTCGACGCGCACGCCGTCGCGCAGGGCCACGGGCACCGCCGCGCGGAGAATCTCCCCATGGGGCACGGGATTGACGCCGACCTTGAGGGTGGGAACGCCCGGGGCCTCGCCCGTGGCGGGGGCTTCGGACTTCTTGCAGCCCGTCCCCACCAGCAACGCGGCGGAGATGGCGGCGAAAGCCAAGGGAATCAGCAGGAACGATGAAGGTGGCTTCATGGGGTGTGGAATCCAGACAGGGGGCGCGGCGCGAACAGCACCGCCGCGCGGATATTTCAGTCGTGTGCGCGATGGGGCGCGGAGCTCGTGTGGTCGAACCGGGAGGCCAGGCCATCCCCCAACCACTGCACGAGCTGCACCAGCGCCAACAGCACGGCGAGGCAGCCCAGCATGACGTCGGTGCGGAAGCGCATGTAGCCGTACTTCACCGCGAGGTCTCCCAGCCCACCTCCACCCACGGCTCCCGCCATGGCGCTGTAGCCGAGCAGGCTGATAACCATGAGCGCCGTCCCGCGCACGAGAGAAGGCAGGGCCTCCGGCAGCAACACGCGGAAGATGACGCGCTGGTGCGTGGAGCCCATCGCGATGGCCGCCTCCACGAGGCCCGCATCCACCTCCCGCAGCGCCTGCTCCACCACGCGGCCCATGAACGGAATCGCCGCGACCACCAGTGGAACGATGGCCGCCGTGGTGCCAATGGTCGTCCCCACCAGCCACCGCGTCAGCGGGACGATCGCCACCATCAGGATGATGAAGGGCACCGAGCGCCCCACGTTGACCAGCGTGCCCAGCACGCGGTTCAGCGCCGGTCGCTCCCACAGGCCGCCCCGGTCCGTCAGCACCAGCAGCACGCCCAGGGGCAACCCCACGAGCACCACGAGCAACGTGGCCACGGACGTCATGTAGAGCGTCTCCAGCGTGGCCGTCCACAACCAGCGAGCAAGTTCAGGCGGCACGAGCAGCCTCCTCGGTCGTCAAGCCCTGCTCGCGCAGGAACACCAGCGCCTGGCGCACCGCCTCCGGTGCCCCCGTGAGCTCGAACAGCAGTCGTCCCACGCGCGCCTCACCCACGCGCTCCAGCGAGCCCTCCAGCAGGTGCGCATCCACGTCGAACCGGCGCGCCAGCGTGGAGAGGATGGGCCGCGTGGAGTGCTCACCCGCCAAGGTCAGCGCCACGCGATATCCACCGCGGAGGACGGGGCCCTCCCCCGTCGAGAACGGCGGGTAGCACAGCTCATGAAGCCGGGTGCCCGGGCGGGACAGGAGGTCCAGCACCTTGCCCTGCTCCACCAGTCGGCCCTTCTCCAGCACGGCGGCGGAGTCGCAGATGGACTTCACCACCTCCATCTGGTGGGTGATGAGCAGGACGGTGAGCCCCAGCTGCCGGTTGAGGTCCTTGAGCAGCGCCAGTACGGAGCGGGTCGTCTCCGGGTCCAGCGACGACGTGGCCTCGTCCGACAACAGGATGCGAGGCCGAGGCGCCAGCGCCCGCGCGATGCCCACGCGCTGCTTCTGCCCACCCGACAGCCGCGCCGGGTAGACCTCCGCCTTGTCGCTCAAGCCCACCAGCGAGAGCAGCTCGGAGACACGCGCCCGAATCTGCTCGCGAGGAAGGCCCGCCACCTCCAGCGGGTAGGCGACGTTCTGCGCCACCGTCTGCGAGGAGAAGAGGTTGAAGTGCTGGAAGATCATCCCGATGCCCTGCCTCGCCTTGCGCAGCGCCTCGGGACTCAAGCCCAGCAGCTCCTGCCCGTTCACTCGCACCCGGCCCTCGGTGGGGCGCTCCAGCAGGTTGACGCAGCGGATGAGCGTGGACTTGCCGGCGCCACTCTGGCCCAGCACGCCGAACACCTCGCCCGGCTCCACTCGCAGCGACACGTCCTGGAGCGCCGGCACCTCGCGCCCGCCCTGCCTGTACACCTTGCTGATACCGCGCAGCTCAATCATCCACCGACTCCCTGCGGCGTGTTCGCGAGCTCCTCGGCGAACGCCGCGAAGGAACTCCAATAACGCTCCCCCGTATCCGGCAGCACGGTGAGCACCGTCTTGCCAGGACCCAGGCGACGCGCCACCTGCCGGGCCGCATGCAGCGCCGCGCCGCTGGAGACGCCGACGAGCAGCCCCTCCTTGCGCGCCAGGTCCCGAGCCGCCAGGTAGGCGTCCACATCCGCCACGTCGATGACCTCGTCGTACACGCCGCGGTCCAGCACCTCCGGAACGAAGTTGGCGCCCAGGCCCTGGATGCGGTGCGGGCCGGCCTTGCCCTGCGTGAGCAGCGGCGAGCGCAGCGGCTCCACGGCCACCACCTGGAGCGACGGGTTCGCCTTCTTGAGCACCCCGCCCGCGCCCGTGATGGTGCCGCCGGTGCCGATGCCCGCGACGAACGCATCCAGCTTCGTCACGTCCAGGTCGCCCAGGATCTCCTTCGCCGTCGTGCGCCGGTGGATCTCCGGGTTGGAGGGGTTGCGAAACTGCTGCGGCATGAAGCCCTTGTCGCCCAGCGACTTGACCAGCTCCTCGGCGGCCTCGACGGCGCCCGTCATTCCCTTGGAGGCGGGCGTGAGCAGCAGCTCCGCGCCATAGGCCTCGAGGATGCGGCGGCGCTCCACGCTCATGCTCTCCGGCATGGTGAGGACGATGCGATAGCCCTTCACCGCGGCGACCATGGCCAGCGCGACGCCGGTGTTGCCGCTGGTGGGCTCGACAATCGTCATGCCCGGCCGCAGGCGGCCGTGGTTCTCCGCGTCCTCAATCATCGCCAGGCCGATGCGGTCCTTCACGCTGCCGCCCGGGTTGAAGAACTCGACCTTCGCGAGGACGGTCGCCTCGTCGGGGCCGCCAATGCGCGACAGCCGGATGATGGGGGTCCGGCCGATGAGCTGCGTCACGTCGGGGTAGATGTTGTTGGGCATTCGCGTTTCTCGGTGGGAAAGGCCGGGACCGCGATGCTGCGCCCCGGCGTGTGGGGAAAAAGGAACGGCCCGTCTCCAGATGCTGGGGACGGGCCGGACACGCCTGAGCGCGAAGGTGCGTTGCTCAGTACGCTCGAACGGACGGACCCGTCACGGCACGACAACACGTGCCACGACAACAGGTCCGGAACGGAGCGACGGAGACGAACATTGGCATCAGGACGTAACCAATCCGCCCAGGACTGTCAACCCGACCTCCCCCTCATGCGGCCTCGCGGAAGGAGCGCCCGAGGGCATTCGCCAGGTCCGCCTGGAGGTCCTCCACGTCCTCCAACCCCACGGAGAAGCGAATCAGGCCGTCGGTGATTCCCCGGCGCTCGCGCTCCGCCGCGGGCACGGAGGCATGCGAGTGCCTCGCCGGCACCGTGATGATGCTCTCCACCGCGCCCAGCGACACGCCGAGCAAGGGCAGCCGCAGCGACTCCACGAACGTCGCCGCCATGGCGTCATGGGCCAGCCGGAAGGACACCACCGCGCCGGTGCCCGGGTAGAAGACCTCTCGAATCTCCGGCCTGCTCCCGAGCCAGCGGGCAAGGGCTCCCGCCGTGCGCACCTGTCGCTCCATGCGGACCTGGAGCGTCTTGATGCCCCGCTGGAGCAGGAAGCAGTCCTGCGGTCCCAGCACCGCGCCCACCGCGTTCTGGAGGAAGTAGACCTCCTTGGCGAGCTCCGGCGTGCGCACCACCACCGCTCCGGCGACGACGTCGCTGTGTCCCCCCAGGTACTTGGTGGCGGAGTGGATGACGATGTCGGCGCCCTCGGTGAGCGGGCGCGAGAGGTAGGGCGACAGGAACGTGTTGTCGACGATGAGCAACGCGCCGTACGTCCGCGCGAGGATGGACATCGCGGTGACGTCGGTGCGCCGCAGGAACGGGTTGCTCACCGTCTCCACGAGCAGCCCCTTGGTGTTGGGGCGGAACGCGGCCTTCACCGCGTCCGGGTTGCTGGTGTCGACGAAGGTGGCCTTCAGGCCGAAGCGGCTGAACACCTTCGTGAGCACGCGGTAGGTGCCGCCGTAGCAGTCATCGGTGACGACCAGGTGGTCGCCCGCGCTGAACAGCATCAGCACGGTGGACAGCGCGGCCATGCCGGAGCCGAACGCGAACGCGCCCGCGCCTTCGTCCAGCTTCGCGAGCACGCCCTCGAGCGACTTGCGCGTGGGGTTTCCCGAGCGCGCGTAGTCGAACTCGCCGGGCTGGTCGAGCCCCGGCTGGTCGAACATGGACACCTGGTAGATGGGCACCGCCGCGGCGCCCGTCACCGGGTCGACTTCATGGCCGGTGTGCAGCAGCCGGGTCGCGAAGTTCGACAGGGCGGGAGCGCCCGTCGAGCGCTTGGGCCAGATCGGAGATGATGTCATCGGAGTCCTCGATACCCACGGAGAGGCGAAGCAGTCGGTCAGTGATGCCAAGCTGTTCCCGGCGCGCGACGGGGATGTCCGCGTGGGTCTGCGTGGCGGGGAAGGTGATGAGCGTCTCGACGCCGCCCAGCGACTCGGCGAAGAGGCACAGGCGCACGCCGGCGAGCACCTGGGGCACCAGGGCCGCTTCCGTGACGCTGAAGGAGAGCATGCCGCCCGTGCCCGGGTAGTAGACGCGCTCCACCTTGGGGTGGCCGGACAGGAACGCCGCCACCGCGCGCGCGTTGGACTGGTGGCGCTCCATGCGCAGCGCCAGCGTCTTGAGGCCGCGAATCACCAGGTACGCGTCCTGCGGCCCCAGGATGGCGCCGATGCCGTTCTGCGCGAAGAGCAGCTTGTCGCCCAGCGCCGCGTCCCGCGCGACGAGCGCGCCCGCGACCACGTCGTTGTGTCCGGCCAGGTACTTGGTCGCGCTGTGGACGACCAGGTCCGCGCCGAGCTCCAGCGGGCGCTGGAGGTAGGGCGTGTAGAACGTGTTGTCGACGATGAGCAGCACGCCCGCCTTCCTGGCGATGTCCGCGAGCGCGGGCAGGTCCGCCGTCTTCATCAGCGGGTTGGTGGGCGTCTCCACCAGCAGGGCCTTGGTGTTGGGGCGCAGCGCGGCCTTCACGGCCTCCGGCTTCGTGGTGTCCACGAAGGTGTAGGGGACGTGGAGCAGCCGGTCCACCAGCCGGTAGGTGCCGCCGTAGAGGTCCTCGGTGAGGATGATGTGGTCCTCGGGGCCGAAGAGCTGGAGCGCGCAGTGCAGCGCGGCCATGCCGGACGCGAAGGCCAGGCCCTTGCTGCCGCCCTCCAGCTGCGCGAGCGCGTCCTCGAGCGCCGCGCGGGTGGGGTTCTTCGTGCGCGAGTAGTCGTAGCCGGTGGACTGACCCAGCGCGGGGTGCTGGTAGGTGGCGGAGTGGTAGACGGGGACGGCGATGGCGCCGGTGCTCGGGTCTCTGCGGGTTCCGGCGTGGACGAGGGCGGTGGCGATTTTCATGGGAGAGGGCTCCGGGTGACTGGGGGACGGCTTCAGCGGCCCCGCAGCGTCTGGGAGATTCGGAGGATGTCGGCCAGCACGCCGGACGCGGTGACGGCGCCGCCCGCGCCCGCGCCGCGGACGGTGAGGGGGAACTCGCTGTGCCGCGTGGTGGTGAACGAGACGAAGGACTCGGTGCCGCGCAGGTCCGCGCCGGGCTGGCCCGGCTCCACGGCGGCGATGCCCACGCGGATGACGGGGGAGTCCGTGCCCAGCCGCGTCGGGTCGATGCGCGCCAGGTAGCGCAGCACCGTGCCGGACTGGCGGCAGCGCTCCACCTTCTGCGCGTACTCGGCATCCAGCGAGCGCAGGCTGCGCAGGAAGGAGTCGGGGGACTCGTTGGAGTCCTCCAGCGCGGGGACGAAGGGCTCCAGCGCCACGTCGGTGAGCGACAGCGACAGGCCCAGCTCCCGCGCGAGGATGAGCGCCTTGCGCGCGACGTCCGCGCCGGACAGGTCCTCGCGAGGGTCGGGCTCGGTGAAGCCCTTGTCCCGCGCGGAGCGCACGGCGGTGGACAGCGGCACGCCCGCCAGGAGCTCGTTGCAGATGAAGCCCACGCTGCCGGAGAGCGACGCGGTGATGAGGCGCACGGTGTCGCCGGTGCGCACCAGGTTGGCGAGCGTGTCGATGACCGGGAGGCTGGACGCCACCGTCGTCTCGTAGTGGTAGCCCACGTGGTGACGGCGGGCCTCGGCGATGAGCGCCTCGCGCTCGTTCCACGGCAGCGCCAGGGGCTTCTTGTTGGCGGCGACGACGTGGATGCCTCGGCGGAAGGCCTCCGTGTACAGCGAGGCCACGCCGCCGTCGGCGGTACAGTCGACGAGGATGGGCACGGGCAGCCGGCGCAGCTCGTCGAGGAGCGGCGGCAGCGCCTGGGTGCCGGGCTCACCTCGGACGACGCGGGCGAGCTGCTCCTCCAGGCCCTCCAGCGCGAGCCCGGAGGCATCGAAGAGGGTGTGCCGGCTGTCGGCGATGCCCACCACGCGCAGCGCGATGCCGTGGCGCTCGCGCAGCTGTGCCTGCTGGGCGCGCAGCTGCGCCAGGAGCTGACCGCCCACGGTGCCCTTGCCCAACAGGAAGAGGTTCACCTGCTGGTGCGCCAGGTTGAAGGCGGCGTGGGTGGTGCGCACCGCGATGGAGGTGTCCGCCGCGTCCACGACGCAGGAGATGGAGCGGGAGCTGGCGCCCTGGGCGCTGGCTCGCACGTTGACGCCCACCGCGCCCAGCGCGCTGAAGAAGCGGCCGGCCACGTTGACGCCGTGACCCATGGCCTCGGCGACCAGCGTGAGGAGCGTGACGGGCTGGCGGACGCCGAGCGGCTCCACCTCGCGGCGGGAGAGCTCCTGCGCCAGCTCTGTCTCCAGCGCGGTCCGGGCGCGCTGCACGTCCGGCAGGGGCACGACGAGCGCGATGGACTGTCCGTTGGCGGACTGGGCCGTCATCCACACGGTGACGCGGGCGGCGCGCAGCGCGGACAGGACGCGCTCGCCCAGCTGGAACTGGTCGGAGAGCTTGCGGACCTCGATGCCGAGCAGCGCCAGGTCCTCGCGCGTGGCGATACAGGTGGGGCGGTTGTCGTCGCGCGAGCCGATGGCGTCGATGAGCGTGCCCGGGTGGTCCGGGTGCATGGTGTTGCGGATGCGCAGGGAGATGCCGGACTCGATGAGCGGAATCATCGTGCGCGGGTGCAGCATGCGGACGCCCACGGCGGCCAGCTCCAGGCCCTCGGCGTGGGTGAGGTGGGGGACGGGGTACGCGTCGCTCACCAGGTCCGGGTCGGCGGTGTGCAGGCCGAGCACGTCGGTCCACACGGTGACTTCCGTCGCGCCCAGGCCCTGGGCGACGAGCGCGGCGGTGTAGTCGGAGCCGTTGCGGCCCAGCGTGGTGGTGCGGCCGTCCACGGTGGAGGCGATGAAGCCGGGGATGACGGGCACGGAGGTGCCCCAGCCGGCGGCGCTCGCCTGGAGCTGGGTGCGCGTGCGGGCCACGTCCACGCGGGCGGTGCCGAAGGTGTCATCCGTGACGAGCAGCAGGCGCGCGTCGCGGAAGCAGGACTCGGTGCCCGCGGCGTTGAGCAGCTCGGCGAGGAGCGTGGCGGAGACGAGCTCACCGAAGGCGAGGACCTTGTCCTTGGAGGCGGGGGAACACTCGCGGGTGAGGGAGATGCCCTGGAGCAGTTGCTGAAGCGGGGCGAGGAGCTGGTCCACGCGGGCGGCGAGCGTCGTGGCCTGCGCGGCGTGGAGCGCGGCGGCGTTCGTCTTCGCGAGGTGGGCGATGCGCGCCACCACGGTGAGCGAGCCCTCCAGGTCTCCCTTCGTGGCGAGCTCGGCGGCCTCCAGGAGCCAGTCGGTGGTGTCGCCCTGCGCGGAGACCACCACCGCGAGCGGGCCGGTGCGGGCATGTTTGCCAATCAGCTCGATGACCTGGCGCAGGCGCCGGGGGGAGCCGACGGAGGAGCCACCAAACTTCATCACTCGAAAGGAATTGCTGCTCATCTGCGACCTCGAACCTCGGGGCCGTGGCCCTGAAGGCATGAGAAGGCTCGCGGCCGTGGCGCCAACGCAGACACGTCGAGCGGCACGGCACCCGCGGTGCCATGAAGAAAGGGATTGGAGAGGGAAGGAGAGGAGAAGCCCTAGCCGGCGCGCACCGGCCCGCGCATTCGCGCGAGGGGCGCCAGGAGGGTGCGGCGCATTCGAGCGGGCTCTAGGAGCGCGCGGAACGCGTCACGGACCTTCGCGGTGGGGCGGGAGTCGATGCGGGTGGATGGAACCACGGGGGCCCTCTCTCACCGAAGCGGAGGGGCAGCCTCGCCTCGGACACTTGGTTTGTCCGTGGAGCACCTGCTCCCCGGACCGCATCGTTTGGACACCTTGGAGGTCCGTCTCCAGGTTGTCGGGCCCCCGCCGAAGCGAGGGCCGCTCTTGATGCTGAACGGCGAAATAGACGGGTTGCGGGGCGTTGTCAAGACCCCGGCCCTGCTTGCCCATTCATGAGGGCAGGCAGGGGAGCGAGTGTTTCGTTGGAGACGCTATGGAGACGTGCGTGCTCTCACGGCAGGCATTGGCCCGGGTTGGTCACGTCCGGGATGCACTTCTCGGTGAAGAGGCGCAGGTCGTGGATGACGCCTCGGAGATCGAGCTGTGGGGGGAGGCCTCATGGAGACCTCGAAGGTGGCCTCCATGGCCCTGCCCGCCAGCGACCGCTCTCGTCGCGTGACTCCCCTCCAATGTTCGTGTGCCGGGGCCAGGCGGAGGCATCGCGTTGAGACGCCCTACGGAATGGCGGAGTGTTCCGGTGCTACGCCCCAGACACCCACCATTCCATTGCCTTGTCCCCACACGAGAGTGCGGCCGTCCGGCGAAAACAGAGCCGAGCTGAGCTGCATGTCATTGTCATCCCCGTGACGGAAGAGAATCTGGCCATCCGCGGTACGCAGGACGACAAAGGACGCCATGCCGGAGGCGATTACAAGGAGTGTGCCGTCTGGGTTGAAACTCAAACCGTGAGCGCCGGCTGCAGGGGTAGCGAAAGACCGCAGGCGCTTCAGGGTGGCAACCTCGATGAGGTGAAGCTGGTTCGCAGACGTCGCCACTGCGAGTCGCTCTCCAGAAGGCTCGAATGCCATCGCTTTGACGTAGTGGACGCCGAGGGGGATGGATGCGAGCGCTTTTCCTGTCGCGGTCTCCCAGAAGCGAAGGACTACTGGAAGGTTGCCGTGTTCATGTGCTCCCGCCACGGCGAGACGACCGTCGGGAGAGAGGGCACAGCACTCCAATGGCGTCGAGGCATTCTCGAGTTCCCGCAATCGCTTGCCCTGTCGCGCGTCCCAGAGCAAGGCGTGACCTTGAGGGCTCGTCAAGAGGACGGAATCACCTTGAAGGGCCACGGCGAGCTCGGGCTGTATCGTGTCCAGCTTCAGTTCGTGTCGTAGCGCTCCGTCCGCGACCGACCAGGACTGCAGCGAGCCTTTCAGCGTCAGGGACACGAGGATGTCGTCGCCCGCGAGGAAACCCACGTGCAAGCCACGCTGCAAGATATGGCTCGTGAGGGCTCGGGGACTGTCATTCCCGAGGGCCCACCACTGGAACGTCCCCTCCACCCCTCGTCCCACGGAGGCGAGGTGCTTTCCCTGGGCATCGAATGCGAGAGATTGGCCTCGGAAGCCCGGCGCCGTAAGGCGGGACCCGAACTGACGCAGGCGCGTCAGCCGTGAGGCGTTGTCGGAAGTCAGGGTGAGCAAAGGCATGGAGGCGATCCGGTTCAAGGCATCAGGCCAGACAGGCCCGGCGCCTTGGGGTGAGGCGTGTCTACAACTTCAGGTGGGTGTTGATGGCCCAGATGCGCTCCATCACGTCGTGGAGCGCATATTCGTTCTTGATGATGTACTCTTTGGAGATCGTCGTCACCTCGCAGTACCAATCCACCAGGACGCCCTTCACGTCCATGCCTGGCGTCTTGGGGACGATCTTGTTGCTGTCCGTGACCTTCACGAGGACGTCGCTCGGATCATGGACGCCAGGGAGGTTAGTGATCTCCTTCTTGAGGTGCGGGTACGGATGGTCGATGGTGCGCTCCGCGATTCGGACGAGAGAGTTGTCAGGGTGCATCCAGAACTCCTGGCCATCCTTGACATAGGGTTCAGGAATCCAGTGGGTGATGTTGCCAGCAGCATCCCTTACAGGGCTGCCGAAGTTGTTCGCCCGGAGCGTTGCCTTCATCGAGTCGGCGGTTTCACCGAACACGCTTGGCAGCTTCCTGACGGCGAGGCCCTTCGTCTGGAGGAGTTCCTGGATGGCCGGGTCCAACTTGGCCAGGAACTTCGCTTCCATGGGGAACTCAGTGAGCGCCACGATCTGCTTCCCCGTGAGCCGTTTGGCGAGCGTGTTGAGGTCGGCGTCTCCCACCGAGAAGTTCAGCAGCTTCAGGATTTGATGGCTCGCAAGGCCATCCATTCGTGAGATAGCCTTCTCGCCCAGCCGGCTGACGAGGAGCTGCTTGGTCTCCGCGGTGAGCCCCTTGAGGTTGTCGAGGAGGTTGCTCAGCTTCGTGACGGGGACAACCGCGCCCACGCTCACCGCGGTGCCGACAGTGCGCCAGAACTGCCCGCTGCCGATGACCAGGCCCGCTCCGGAGAGCATGCGATCACCGACAGTGAGGTCCTCGCCCAAGGGGTTGCACAGCTCTTTGCCCGTGACGACCTCGCACAGGTCGATGAAGTCACCCGCCGGAGTGAACCCCAGGCCAATTCCCGCCACCGCCTTGGTAGCCACCACCGCTCCGTCGAGGATGCGGAAGAGTGTCGCGGGGATGGTGGGGTCCTCGGCCTCCACGCCCTCGTCCAGCGCCCTGTAGCCGCCGAAAAGGGCGTCCAGGGTGTCGAGCACCACCTTCTGCTCGAGCGAACGAGGCGGGTCGTCGTACCAGAGGTTGAGGTTGTTCTTGAGCGCCTGCGCCTGGGCCGCGCTCTCGGGCCGCTGGGCGAGGAAGGCAACGAGGGCCTTGGTGTTCTCCCGCACGGGCGTGTCGAGGAACCAGTCCCCTTCGCTCATGAAGCCCCGGACGAAGTTGAGGACCTCGAGCTGCGCCGAGTGGAACGCGCCCCACTCCTCCAGCGAGACGCCCACGCGGGACTTCAGGCCGCGCTCGAAGACGTCCTGATTGAAGCGCCACAGACGAACCATGGATTGGAAGCCCTGTCTGTCTGTCACCACGCCGTTGGCCAGGGACTTGTTCAGCTCGGTGAGCGTCTGCTGGGCGAAGGCGGCGTAGGGGTCCTGCGTCTCGTCGAAGTCGTCGCCCTGGCTGACATCGGGGACCTCCACCTCGTCCACCGAGTCGTCGCCGAGATCCGGCTCGAAGGTGTCGGGGTCGTGGACGTCCAGGCCGCCCGGCTGGGGCATGACGTAGCCATCCAGGTCTTGCATCTGCTGGCGGAAGACGGAGTTGATGCGGTCAATCTCCGCGCGCAGCTCATTGATGCTGGCGTGGAGGTCGGTGAGCATCTGCACCAGTCGCGAGCGCACGGACGAAGGAACCGCGCTGTAGCGGGCGAGCAGCGCCTCGAGCTCCGCGGAGGTGATGGAGTCGAGCGGGCGGCTCAAGAGCTGCTTGAGCTCGGCTTGGAGTGCTTCCAGTTGCGTGGCTTGCTGCCGGGCCCAGTCGAACTGGGAGCTCAGTTGATAGAGCCGACGGAGCTCTCCCTTCACCACGTCCTCGAGCTCGGCGATGCTGCGCGAGAGCACGGGGTTGATTTCGGACAGGTCCATCGTCAGCGACGTCACGCCGGAGAAGGGCTGTCCGTTGCGGGTGATGTAGAACAGCCGCCGCGAAAGGTCCCCGGAAACGAGGTCGACCGTGTCCTCGCTGTGGGTGCAGTGGTCGTTGTTGCCGGACGTGGCGATGTCGAAGAAGAAGTCGTTCTTCCCCCAGTTCAGCAGGCTGCCGCTGAAGGGCGCCTTGGCGCGGCCTTCCTGGTCTCCGTTGGGGAAGGTGCGAAGGGGGGTCTCGGTGAAGGTGGGGATGAGGGTGGTGTTGACGGTGAAGAGCGGGATGCCTTCGTGCAGAAGCTTGGGCTCGAGGCAGCTTCCGCGAGTCCCTCGGAAGGAGACGGTCTTCAGCTTGAGGGTGTAGTCCCGAGCGAGGCCCGCCGCGGAGGCGTCCTCCGGGAGGCCAGCCATCGTGACGCACACGAGGGCCGTGAGGCAGGTCCTGAGAAGGTTCATGGAATCACCAGAAGGGAGTGGAGCCCCGTAATCACAGGGGCTCGGAGGAGCGGAGCGCGACGTCATGGGCGATGGCCGCGGCACGCACGCGGCCGGCGGCGAGGTGCTGCTCGATTTCCTGAAGCAGCGTCGCGTTCACCCCCGCGGTGCGCATGGAGGCGATGTTCAGGCGCATGGTGCCGGGGAGGGTGGTGTTGACGTAGTTGCGGGACTTGGAGAACTGGAGCGCGAGGGTGTTGCAGCCCGTGCCCATCCAAGGCGTGGCGGCGGCCTTGGCGCAGACGGACTCGAGCTGGAGGATGCTCTCGTGCTCCTGGAGCTTGCCGGCGAGGAAGTAGAGGCGAAGCTTCGTGCTGCGAGGAGGCAGCTTGCCGACCTCGGTGACGCGGGCGGTGGTCTCGGCGAGGAACTGGGTGGAGGCGGCGAGGTTGGTGTTCTGGACGATGGTCTGACGCGTGGCCTGGTCGGCCTGGAGCGTCATGAGGGCCGTCTGGCGTCGGCGGATGCCATCGAGTGTCTTGGTGACGATGTCGCCGGTGCGCACGTAGCGCGAGTCGGCGTAGGCCTGGATGTTGGCGAGCACCTCCATGGGCTCATCGGCGAGCTTGGGGCGCGCGAAATTGTGGGCCCTCATGAAGTCGAGGTGGGGTTCCAACTCGGCCTCGAGTTCGTCATGGACTCGGGAGAGTTGGCGGGAGAGGCGGAAAGCCTCGAGCTGAAGCTGCTGAGGGGCGATGCCCTCGGCGCGGCTGAGTTGGACGAGCTCCAGCTGGACGTTGGGGAGTGTCGCGAGCGTGGCGGTGGAGGCCTGCTGGACGAGCGTGTTGAGGCGGGCGAGGAGGATGGGCTCGTTGGTGCGGTAGGTCTCGAACTGCGCCACCAATGCGGCATAGGCAGCCTGATGCGTCTGGAGGCTCTCCTGGTGGCGATCCAGCAGGGACTGGATCTCCAGCACGGTCTCTCGTTGGTGGGCGAGGTCCGCCTGGGCCGTCTTGCCCTCCTCGGCGGCCTTGACCTTGAGCAGTTCGGGCAGGGCGCTGTCGAGAATGCGCCGGTTGCTGTCCACCACCTGTCTGATGGGCGCGTGGTAGTTGTTGACCATCTCCTCGGCGATTTCGCGAATCTTTCGAAGGCTCTGCTCGAAGGAGGTCGCGGTGACGTTCTCTGCGTTGGACGTCCGGTAGAACACGGCGATGCGCTCGACCTGGGCGTTCCAGGCGTCGAACTGGTCCGGGCTGGTAGCTGCCTCGACCCAGAGCACGGGCGGATACTTCATGCAGGCTTCCCAGGCTCGTTTCGTCTCAGCCTCCGTGGGGTTGGGCGCCAGGACGATGCAGTTGGAACGGATGACATCGAGGACACCCTGGTACAGGTCCGCCGGCTCCCGCGTGCTGGAGCAGGTGGTGGGGATGACCTTGTAGTCCGGCCGATACGCGCAGATGGCGGGAGTCGAGGCGGCCCGGGTCACCGTCGCGGTGGGGCCGGGCTCCTTGTTGGCGGAGGTGGGAGGAGACTCGGGTGACGTCTGCTGTCCGCAGCCAGCGGCGAGCAGGAGCGCGGCGAAGGGCACGAAGCCGTGGCCGCGGATGAAGCGCAAGGGCGAAGTCATGGCAATGAGAGTCCTTTCGGGTCGGCTTGGGGCCGCCCGTCGGAGATGTCTGGGATTGAGGCGCGGTTACGGCGTGAGCCAGGGCGCGAGCTGCAGCCGGGCCAGGTCGAGCTTCTGCTGGGCGGCGACGACGGCGAGCGCTGCGGCCTGGTACTGGGCCTGGTATTGGGCGCGAGCGGCGGGAGTGGAGCGGCCGGCGAGCTTGTCGATGACGACCTTGGCCTCGTCACCGAGGAAGTCGCGCACCGTCTTCAGCGAGCCGTCGGGGTGGGTGTAGTCACCAGGCCCGCCGAGGGTGCCGAGGTTGAAGAAGAGCTGGTTGAGGAGCTCGCGGTCGGCGTCGGTGAGGAGGAGCTCGGGAGGAGTGCCAGCGGGCTGCTCGCAGGTGATGGCGACCTTGAGGAGGACGTTGGAGGAGTCCATGGACTTGGCGCGCAGGTCCATCATCGTCTCGGTGGTGAGCTCGGCGTAGAAGCGGTTGGAGAGCTCGCCCATGAAGTTGTAGGCGGTGCTGAAGTCGAGGAGGGCCTCGAGGTTGTTCCGCTGGAGCGTCTTCGCCGCGAGGTCCGCCTGGAGGTCCTGGATGAGCGTCTGGGCCTGGGAGGAGGAGTCGACGTCGACCTGGTTCCAGTCGATGTTGAGGGAGACGCGGCAGGTGTCCGCGAAGGAGGCGATGGAGGTCCAGGTGGAGGAGTCCTTGAGCTCGATGCTGGTGAGGAGCTGGCGGTCGAGGCCGCGGAGGACGATGGACGGGGTGGAGAGGAAGGAGTAGCGCGTGGCGCTGCCGCCGGCGGGAGTGAGCATGACCTCCAGCGGGTACTGGGTGGAGCAATTGCCAGACAGGGCACGCTGGACGACGGTGCGCATGGGGACGGCCGTCATGAAGTCCGTGCCAGTCAATGTCTGGGTAGGGATGGAACAGCGGGTCAGCCGCCCGGCGGTGGGAGTGCAGCGCGCGGGGGAGATGACGTCGATGACCGTGGTCTGCGCCAGCGCGGTACCACCGCACAGCGAAGACACCAGGAGTGCTCCGAACAGAGTTTGCTTGGGCATGAGAGTGGTTGGCGACGTTGTCGCGAACGAGGTAGATACGGCGAGTCCGCTGATGTGCACTTGCCGGGCCAGAGACGTTTGGTGCGTCCCTCTGCCCATGTCGGCCTTGAGATTCCCCGGGCCGCAGCAGAGCAACTCCCGAGTCCAGGTGGGGACGATACCCGTCCGGATTCCCGGACGTCCGTGACAGAAGTTCGATGGGCTGGACGTGCATCTTGGGGCGCTCGCTGCCCTGCCTGGTGTCCCAAAGGGCTTGTCGCACCTCGGTCCAGGAATGCTGGACCGCCCCCATCCTGGTCGAGCCCGGTGCGCTCCAAGGCCCAGGGGCCACACGGCACGAGGCGTCACTTCCCGCGACTGCCTCGGCCATGTGTTGCCGGTGGGGCAAGGACAACCAGTCGTTGTTGCCCGCCTATGCAGCGCTTGCTGCTGCTTGCTCACCCAGCACTGCTTGCCTTCACTGTCAGACAGGACCCGCACGTGCTCGGGGGGCTCTCGCACACTGCGCTGTCGAGTTTGCCTGGCACTCAATCGGAGCTCGAATCGCAAACCTTGGCTTGGGCGAACTGCACCGGTTCGCGCTGACGTCCAAAGGTAGGAAGCTCCTGACAAAGAAAGATGCGATTCTTTCTTTGGGGCACGGACCCTCCATCGATCCTCGTGGGCTCCACGAGGAGGGCCGTGCGCGGGGCACCCAGCCTATCCACTCAACGGGACAGGCTGGACGCCGGTGATTCGCAAGGACTACTGCGGTGCGCTCACGGCAGGCATTGGCCCGGGTTGGTCACGTCCGGGATGCACTTCTCGGTGAACAGGCGCATGTCGTGGAAGATGATTTCGGAGATGTTGTTGTAGGAGTTCTTCACGTAGACCTCGAAGGTGACCTCGGTCCAGGGGGCGAGCGTGGTCTCGACTTCGAAGGCACCCACCGGGGCACCGCGAACAATCGGGAGCTCCGTCCTCGTGACCTCCGTCCAGGTCGGGTTCACGGAGTCCTTCTTGTTGAGGACCAGGATCAACGACGTCGCCTCACTGCAGCCACCGGTGGTGGCGCAATAGGACTCGTCATAGGCCGCGAACACTGTGCCTCGCACCAGGGCCGGGCGGATGTGGTCGACGACGGAGACCAGCATGCCCTGGCGCTGGGGCGTCCCCGTCGTGCCCGTGTACCGGCTCCAGGTGGACGCGCGATAGGTGTTGTTCACGCTGTCGCAGAACACGGACTGCCCACGGCTGTAGAAGCTGTACACCCCCCAGGACAGGGACCACACCTTCACCTGGGGCCTGCCGAAGTTGGCATCCGCCCGAACGTACTCAGAGCCAGTGTTGGGGCGGAGCCAGAACGTCGACGGCGTCGGTCCCGAGGGACATGCATACTGCTTGTCGTAATCCAGCCAGCAGGACCAGCCCGAAGGCAGGTTCGAGAGGTTGCACATCGGCAGCGTCACTTCCGTGCCGTTGATCTCCTGCTCGGTCGTCCCCGTCCCTCCAGAGACGTCTCCGTCCACGTCAGAAGGGGTGCCACAAGCCGTGACGCCCAGAAGAGACACGAGTGCCAGCTTTTGAATGAGGGATTGCATGGTGTTTCCTTGAGGTGACGTGACTGAGATGAATCGCGCGGGGACTCGCTACGGAGTGACGGAGTGCTCTGGGGCCACGCCCCAGACACCCACGGTTCCGTCGCCTTGTCCCCACACGAGGGTGCGGCCGTCCGGCGAGAACAGCGCGGAGCTGGCCTGCATGTCATTGCTATCCGAGTGACTGAAGACCTGCTGCCCATCCCGGGTGCGCAGGAGGACGAAGGCCGCCATCGCACAGGCGACCGCGAGGAGCGAGCCGTCCGGACTGAAGCTCAGCCCGTGCGTGCCGACCGGAGGACTCTCGAGCGTCCGCAGCCGCGTCCGGGTGGCGGTCTCGATGAGGTGAATCTGGTTCTCGGAGGTCGCCACCGCGAGTCGCTCCCCGGAGGGCTCGAAGGCCAGCGCCTTGATGGAGTGGGCGTCAAGGTCGAAGGCCGGCAGCACCGCGCCAGTATGGGTCTCCCAGAAGCGGAGCACGCCCGGGAGGTTGCCGGGCTCACGTGTCCCCGCCACCGCGAGGCGCCCATCGGGTGACAGCGCACAGCCCTGCAAGGGCGTCGATGCATTCTCGAGTTCGCGCACCCGCTCCCCGCGTCGCGCGTCCCAGAGGAAGGCGTGGCCCTGCGGGCTCGTCACCAACACGACGTCCCCCTGGAGGGCCACGCCAATCTCCGGGCCCACCGCGTCCAGGCGCAGCTCATGCCGGAGCGTCCCGTCCACGGTGGACCACGACTGGAGAACCCCCTGCAGCGTCAGCGAGACGAGCAGGTCGCCTCCCGCGAGGAAGCCCACGTCCGTGCCTCGGGTCACGGGGTGGCTCGCGCAGGCCCGAGGACTGTCGCCCGGAAGCTCCCACCACTGAAGCATCCCCTCCGCCCCACGGCCCATGGAGGCGAGGTGCCGTCCCTGGGCATCGAATGCGAGGGATTGGCCTCGGAAGCCCGGCGCCGTGAGGCGGGGCCCGAACTGACGCAGGCACGTCAGCCGTGAAGCGTTGTCGGAAGTCAGGAGGAGCGAAGGCATGAAGGCGGTCCGGTTCAAGGCGCCAGGCCAGAGCAGCCCGGCGCCCTGGGGTGAGGCGTGTCTACAACTTCAGGTGCGTGTTGATGGCCCAGATGCGCTCCAGCACGTCGTGGAGCGCATACTCGTTCTTGATGATGTACTCCTTGGAGACCGTCGTCACCTCGCAGTACCAGTCCACGAGAACGTCCTTCACGTCCGTGCCCGGGGTGGCGGGGACGATCTTGTTGTTGTCGGTGACCTTCACCAGGACGTTGGTGACCTCATGGACGCCCGGGAGGTTGGTGATCTCCTTCTTGAGGTGCGGGTACGGATGGTCGACGGTGCCCTCCGCGATCCGGACGAGCGAGTGGTCCGGATGCATCCAGAACTCCTGGCCGTTCTTCTTGACCGGCTGGGGCACCCAGCTGGTGATGTTGCCGGAGGCATCCCGGACCGGACTGCCGAAGCCCTTCGCCACGAGCTCCGTGCGCACCTCGTCGGCGGTCCGCTTGTACACACTCTGGAGGCTCTTGACGGCGGTGCCCTGCTGCTTGACGAGCTGCTGGGTGGCCTCCGGCATCCGGGCCAGGAACTTCGCCTCCATGGTGAACTCGGAGAGCGCAATCAGCTGCCTTCCGTTGAGCCGCTTGGCGAGCGTGTTGAGGTCGGCATCCCTGATGGACCAGTTCAGCAGCTTGAGGATCTGGTCGCTCGTCAGGCCGTCCATCCGCGAGATGGCCTTCTCTCCCAGCCGCCGGACGATGTCCTCCTTGTCAATCTTGGAGAGGCCCTTGATGTTGTCGAGGAAGTCTCCCAGCTTGACCATGGCGACGATGCCGGTCGCGGACACCGCGAGGCTCACGTTGCGCCAGAACGTCCCGCTGCCGATGAACAGGCCCGCGCCGGAGAGCATCCGGTCGCCGACGGTGAGGTCCTCGCCCAGGGGGTTGCACAGCTCCTTGCCCGTGACGACCTCGCACAGGTCGATGAAGTCACCCGCCGGAGTGAACCCCAGGCCGATGCCCACCACCGCCTTCGTGGCCACCACGGCGCCATCGAGGACGTTGTTGAGCGTCGCGAAGATGGACGGGTCTTCGCTCCCCACGCCCTCGTCCAACGACCTGAAGCCTCCGAAGAGCGCGTCCAGGGTGTCGAGCACCAGCTTCTGCTCGAACGAGCGGGGCGGGTCGTCGTACCAGAGGTTGAGGTTGTTCTTGAGCGCCTGCGCCTGCGCGGCGTTCCCCGGCCGCTGCTCCAGGTACGCGACCAGGGCCTTGGTGTTCTCCCGCACGGGCGTGTCGAGGAACCAGTCCCCCTCGCCCATGAAGCCCCGGACGAAGGTGAGGACCTCGAGCTGCGCCGAGTGGAACGCGCCCCACTCCTCCAGCGAGACGCCCACGCGGGACTTCAGGCCGCGCTCGAAGACGTCCTGATTGAAGCGCCACAGGCGAACCATGGACTGGAAGCCCTGGCGGTCCGTCACCACGCCGTTGGTCAGGGACTTGTTCAGCTCGGTGAGCGTCTGCTGGGCGAAGGCGGCGTACGGGTCTTGCGTCTCGTCGAAGTCGTCGCCCTGGCTGACGTCGGGGACCTCGACCTCTTCCACCGAGTCGTCGTCGAGGTCCGGCTCGAAGGTGTCGGGGTCGTGGACGTCCAGGCCGCCCGGCTGGGGCATGACGTAGCCGTCCAGGTCTTCCATGTGCTGACGGAAGATGGCGTTGATGCGGTCAATCTCCGCGCGCAGCTCATTGATGCTGGCGTGGAGGTCGGTGAGCATCTGCACCAGTCGCGAGCGCACGGACGAAGGAACCGCGCTGTAGCGGGCGAGCAGCGCCTCGAGCTCGGCGGAGGTGATGGAGTCGAGCGGGCGGCTCAAGAGCTGCTTGAGCTCGGCCTGGAGCGCTTCCAACTGCGCGGCCTGCTGCTGGGCCCAGTCGAACTGGTCGCTCAGCTGGCGCAGCCGGTAGAGCTCCGCCTTCACCGCGTCCTCGAGCTCGGCGATGCTGCGCGAGAGCACGGGGTTGATTTCGGACAGGTCCATCGTCAGCGGCGCCACGCCGTGGAAGGGCTGTCCGTTGCGGGTGATGTAGAACAGCCGCCGCGACAGGTCCCCGGAGACGAGGTCGACCGTGTCCTCGCTGTGCGTGCAGTAGTCGCCGTTGCCCGTCGTGGAGACGTGGAAGAAGAAGTTGTTCTGCCCCCAGTTCAACAGGCTGCCGTTGAAGGGCGCCTTGAAGCGGCCTTCCTGGTCTCCGCCGGGAAGATTGCGAAGCGGCGTCTCGGTGAAGGTCGGGAGGAGCGTGGTGTTGACGGTGAAGAGCGGGATGCCCTCGTACTGGAGCGAGGGCTCGAGACAGCTCCCCCGCGTCCCTCGGAAGGAGACCGTCTTCAGCTTGAGCATGTAGTCCCGGGCGAGGCCCGCCGCGGAGGCGTCCTCCGGGAGGCCAGCCATCGTGATGCACACGAGGGCCGTGAGGCAGGTCCTGAGAAGGTTCATGGAATCACCAGAAGGGAGTGGAGCCCCGTAATCACAGGGGCTCGGAGGAGCGGAGCGCGACGTCATGGGCGATGGCCGCGGCACGCACGCGGCCGGCGGCGAGGTGCTGCTCGATTTCCTGAAGCAGCGTCGCGTTCACCCCCGCGGTGCGCATGGAGGCGATGTTCAGGCGCATGGTGCCGGGGAGGGTGGTGTTGACGTAGTTGCGGGACTTGGAGAACTGGAGCGCGAGGGTGTTGCAGCCCGTGCCCATCCAAGGCGTGGCGGCGGCCTTGGCGCAGACGGACTCGAGCTGGAGGATGCTCTCGTGCTCCTGGAGCTTGCCGGCGAGGAAGTAGAGGCGAAGCTTCGTGCTGCGAGGAGGCAGCTTGCCGACCTCGGTGACGCGGGCGGTGGTCTCGGCGAGGAACTGGGTGGAGGCGGCGAGGTTGGTGTTCTGGACGATGGTCTGACGCGTGGCCTGGTCGGCCTGGAGCGTCATGAGGGCCGTCTGGCGTCGGCGGATGCCGTCGAGCGTCTTGGTGACGATGTCGCCGGTGCGCACGTAGCGCGAGTCGGCGTAGGCCTGGATGCTGGCGAGCACTTCCATGGGCTCGTCGGCGAGCTTGGGGCGCGCGACGTTGTGCGTGCGGATGAAGTCGAAGTGGGGCTCCAGCTCCTCCTCGAACTCGTCATGGACGCGGGCCAGCTGGCGCGAGAGGCGGAAGGCCTCGAGCTGGAGCTGCTGCGGGGCGATGCTCTCCGCGCGGTGGAGCTGGACGAGCTCCAGCTGGACGTTGGGGAGTGTCGCGAGCGTGGCGGTGGAGGCCTGCTGGACGAGCGTGTTGAGGCGGGCGAGGAGGATGGGCTCGTTGGTGCGGTAGGTCTCGAACTGCGTCACCAACGCGGCATAGGCGGGCTGGTGGGTCTGGAGCTTCGCCTGGTGGCGGTCCAGCAGGGACTGGATCTCCTGCATCGTCTCGCGCTGGTGGGCGAGGTCCGCCTGGATGGGCTTGCCCTCCGCCTCCGCCTTCGCCTTCAGCAGCTCCGGGAGGGTGGAGTTGAGGATGTTGCGGTTGCTGGTCTCCACCCGCCGGATGGGCGCGTGGTAGCCGTTGACCATCTCGTTCGCGATGTCGCGAATCTTCCGGAGGCTCTGCTCGAAGGAGGTCGCGGTGACGTCCGGCGAGTTGGCGGTCCGGTAGAAGACGGCGATGCGGTCGACCTGCTGGTTCCAGGCGTCGAACTGGTCCGGGCTGGTAGCTGCCTCGACCCAGAGCACGGGCGGGTACTTCATGCAGGCTTCCCAGGCCCGCTTCTTCTCGGCCTCCGTGGGGTTGCCGGGATTCTCGGCGAGGACGATGCAGTTGGACCGGATGCTGTCGAGGACACCCTGGTACAGGTCCGCCGGCTCCCGTGTGCTGGAGCAGGTGGTGGGGATGACCTTGTAGTCCGGCCGATACGCGCAGATGGCGGGAGTCGAGGCGGCCCGGGTCACCGTCGCGGTGGGGCCGGGCTCCTTGTTGGCGGAGGTGGGAGGAGACTCGGGTGACGTCTGCTGTCCGCAGCCGGCGGCGAGCAGGAGCGCGGCGAAGGGCACGAAGCCGTGGCCGCGGATGAAGCGCAAGGGCGAAGTCATGGCAATGAGAGTCCTTTCGGGTCGGCTTGGGGCCGCCCGTCGGAGATGTCTGGGATTGAGGCGCGGTTACGGCGTGAGCCAGGGCGCGAGCTGCAGTCGGGCCAGGTCGAGCTTCTGCTGGGCGGCGACGACGGCGAGCGCTGCGGCCTGGTACTGGGCCTGGTATTGGGCGCGAGCGGCGGGAGTGGAGCGGCCGGCGAGCTTGTCGATGACGACCTTGGCCTCGTCACCGAGGAAGTCGCGCACCGTCTTCAGCGAGCCGTCGGGGTGGGTGTAGTCACCAGGCCCGCCGAGGGTGCCGAGGTTGAAGAAGAGCTGGTTGAGGAGCTCGCGGTCGGCGTCGGTGAGGAGGAGCTCGGGAGGAGTGCCAGCGGGCTGCTCGCAGGTGATGGCAACCTTGAGGAGGACGTTGGAGGAGTCCATGGACTTGGCGCGCAGGTCCATCATCGTCTCGGTGGTGAGCTCGGCGTAGAAGCGGTTGGAGAGCTCGCCCATGAAGTTGTAGGCGGTGCTGAAGTCGAGGAGGGCCTCGAGGTTGTTCCGCTGGAGCGTCTTCGCCGCGAGGTCTGCCTGGAGGTCCTGGATGAGCGTCTGGGCCTGGGAGGAGGAGTCGACGTCGACCTGGTTCCAGTCGATGTTGAGGGAGACGCGGCAGGTGTCCGCGAAGGAGGCGATGGAGGTCCAGGTGGAGGAGTCCTTGAGCTCGATGCTGGTGAGGAGCTGGCGGTCGAGGCCGCGGAGGACGATGGACGGGGTGGAGAGGAAGGAGTAGCGCGTGGCGCTGCCGCCGACGGGAGTGAGCATGACCTCCAGCGGGTACTGGGTGGAGCAATTGCCAGACAGGGTGCGCTGGACGACGGTGCGCATGGGGACGGCCGTCATGAAGTCCGTGCCAGTCAATGTCTGGGTAGGGATGGAACAGCGGGTCAGCCGCCCGGCGGTGGGAGTGCAGCGCGCGGGGGAGATGACGTCGATGACCGTGGTCTGCGCCAGTGCGGCACCACCGCACAGCGAAGATACGAGGAGGGCTCCAAACAGCAGCTGTCTAGGCATGGGGCTTGCGTTCCAAGAAGCGCGAGCACGTGCGAGCTGTCCCTGGAACGAGGCACTGTCACCGCACCGGCTCACGAAGAGTCGAGGTTTTTGGAGAAACAGGCCCCTGCGAGCGGAACCATACCTTGTCGTGCCGGAATCGGCGAGGAAGTTGTGGTGTTGTTCTATTGCTGTCCGCGTGTGAGTCATTCCACGCGAGGTGCGCAGGCAGCCCGCAGGGCGCCTGGTTTCGTCACACTGTGATGAGCGGGGTTACACCCGAGGGTGGCCCGCCGCGGGCCAACTCATGAGAATCGTTGGTGCGCGCCTCGGGTACGCGACTTGCCTTGTGCACGGGCTCGGCCCGGCGCATTCATGGAGATGCGTGGCACGGGGCTGCTGAAGGTCAGAGGAGGGAAGGGATGAACGCAGTGGAGCAGGGTGGCGTGGAGGCGATGCGGGAAGAGGGCGACGTGGTGACGCGGGCCCTGGTGGAGAATCACCGGCAGTTCCTCGCCTTCGTGGAGCGGCGCGTGGGCAACCGCGCGACGGCGGAGGAGATCCTCCAGTCCGCCTTCGTGAAGTCGTTGGAGAAGAGCGGCACGCTGTCCGACGCGGAAGGCGCGGTGACGTGGTTCTACCGTCTGCTGCGCAACGCGATGGTGGACCACTACCGTCGCCAGCAGGTGGAGGGGCGCGCGCTGGAGCGCGAGGCTCGGGAGGCCGAGGAGCCGTCCGAGGACCCGGAGCTGAAGCAGGCCGTCTGTGCGTGCGTGGGCAAGCTGCTGCCCACCCTCAAGCCCGAGTACGCGGAGATGGTGCGCCAGGTGGACCTGGAGGAGCGCGCCGTGCCCGACGTGGCTCGCGAGGCGGGCATCACCCCCAACAACGCGGGAGTGCGGCTGCACCGCGCCCGGCAGGCCCTGAAGAAGCAGCTGGAGCGCAGCTGCGGCTCCTGTGCGTCCCACGGCTGCTTGAACTGCTCCTGCAAGTCACACGCTTGAGCGGGCGGCGGTCCGGACGCCTGGCGGTGAGAAAGCCCTTGCCCAAGCACGGGCCCCGCCATTAATTCTCGGGGAGGCGCTGAGGGGCGCCTTCCCGAAAAGACGACGTCACCCTCGCTTCATCCCGCTGGACCGACAGTTTCCGAACAGTTCCTTCCACGGCCCATGACACGGGTGGGGCCGCCGATGAGGGACCTCGCATGGAAACCGTCTCACCCTCCCCAGAACCGCTCTCCCTCGACGAGTGCAAGGTCCGCGCTTCGCTCCTGCTGAAGGGGCTGAACTCGGCCGACTCGGCGCGCGCCGCGCAGGCGGCGGAGCGCTTCCGCTCGCTGCCCGCCCTCTCCCGGCTGTCCCTGGGCGAGGTGCTCGCGCGGCGGGACTCCCTCCTGCGCAAGCACGCGCTCGCCGTCATCGCGCACGAGCAGGGGTACACCTCGTGGAGCGCGCTGAAGCACGCGTGGGACGCGCGAGCGGCGCCTCGCGTCGACTTCGAGCAGCTCCTCTCCCGCGTGGGCGGCCTCTTCCTCAACCGCTGGTTCTCCTCGTACGAGGAGGCCGTCGCCTCGCTGCGCCAGGAGGGCGGCCACCTCTTCCCCTTCCGGGAGCAGTTCTTCATCTGCGAGTCCCCGCTCCTGAAGGTCCTGGGCGCGGAGCCGTCCGATGCGGACTGGGAGCGGATGGGGCCCAACTGGCTGGAGCCTCGGGATGCGCAGGCCCAGGCCCGGCTCGAGCAGCGCCTCCTCCGGCTGTGCCGCGAGGACGCGTCCCACCCTCTTCACCCCACAAGGAAGCCCGCCATGTCCTCCGCCGAGTCCTCTTCACCCACTGGAAGTCGAGCGCGCCGCGCGGACCTCAAGCGCGAGTACAAGGAGAATCCCCCGGCCATGGGCGTGTACGCCGTGCGCAACCTCGCCAATGGCAAGGTGCTGGTGGGCGCGAGCCTCAACGTCCCGGGCATGCTCAACCGCATCCGCTTCGAGCTGACCAGCGGCATGCCTCGCGTCCCCGCGCTGCTGGCGGACTGGAACCGCTACGGGGAGAGCCAGTTCTCCTTCGACGTGCTGGACGTGCTGGAGCCGCCCGAGGAGCCGGGCGCGGACCTGAAGGAGGCGCTCCTGGTGCTGGAGCGGCTGTGGCTGGAGCGCCTCAAGCCCTACGGGGACGCGGGCTACAACGAGCCCCCCAAGTAGCCCGGCGAGCGTCGGCCGGCTCCCCCGTCGTGGCGCGGAGGCGCCGGAGCCTCCGCGGCGGGGGCGGGTGCGCACCCTTCCTGAAAATCACCTGTAAGAGTCGGCGGGGATTTGCGTTGGCCGGGGTGAAAGGAGAGCCGCACCATGAACCGCCACACCCATTCAGGCTCCCACCCCACTCACTCCCACGAAGGGCACCCTCCCACCCCGAGTGAGGGAGCGCAGGCCATCGACCCCGTCTGTGGGATGAAGGTGGACTCGCTCGCTCCCAAGGGCGGCCGCCTGGAGCATGGCGGGCGGACGTACTTCTTCTGCAGCCCCAAGTGCCGCGAGCGCTTTGGCGCGGAGCCGGAGCGCTACCTCGCGCCCGCCTCGGAGAAGAAGGAGGAGCCCGCCGCGCCCGCCGGGACGATGTACGTGTGCCCGATGGACCCGGAGGTGCGTCAGGACCACCCGGGCGCCTGCCCCAAGTGCGGCATGGCGCTGGAGCCGGAGACGCTCGCCGTCCCCGAGACGCGCGTCGAATACGTGTGCCCCATGCACCCGGAGGTGGTGCAGGACCATCCGGGCGCGTGCCCGAAGTGCGGCATGGCGCTGGAGCCTCGCACGGTGCTGCCGGAGGACGTGCCGGACCCGGAGCTGAAGTCCATGTGGCTGCGCTTCCGCGTGGGCATGGCGCTCACGGTGCCGCTGCTGGTGCTGGCCATGTCGGACATGATTCCGGGGCAGCCGGTGCAGCACGCGGTGCCCGCGTCCGTGCTGGCCTGGGCGCAGCTGGTGCTCGCCACGCCTGTCGTGTTGTGGGGCGGCTGGCCCTTCTTCCAGCGCGGCTGGGCGTCGCTCGTCAACCGGCACCTCAACATGTTCACGCTCATCGCCCTGGGGACGGGCGCGGCGTATGTCTTCAGCGTCTTCGCGACGCTGTTCCCGCAGGTGCTGCCGGAGACGCTGCGCACGGGGCATGGGGGCTCGGCGCCGCTGTACTTCGAGGCCGCCGCCGTCATCGTCACGCTGGTGGCGTTGGGGCAGGTGTTGGAGCTGCGGGCCCGGCACGCGACGTCGGGGGCGCTGCGGGCGCTGTTGAGCCTGGCGCCGCCGGTGGCTCGGCGGATTCGCGAGGACGGGCACGAGGAGGACATCCCGCTGGCACATGTGCACCCGGGCGACAGGCTGCGCGTGCGGCCCGGTGAGAAGGTGCCGGTGGATGGCGAGGTGTTGGAGGGCGCGAGCGCCGTGGACGAGTCCATGGTGACGGGCGAGTCGCTCCCGGTGGAGAAGACGCGGGGCGAGAAGGTGACGGGCGGCACGGTGAACGGGACGGGCTCGTTGGTGATGCGGGCCGAGCGCGTGGGCAAGGACACGCTGCTGTCGCGAATCGTCCAGCGGGTGAGTGAGGCGCAGCGGACGCGGGCGCCGATTCAGCGGTTGGCGGACCAGGTGGCGAGTGTCTTCGTGCCGGTGGTCATCGTGGTGGCGGTGCTGACGGCGGTGGTGTGGGGCGTGTGGGGGCCGGAGCCCAAGGGCATCCATGCGCTGGTGAACGCGGTGGCGGTGCTCATCATCGCCTGCCCGTGTGCGCTGGGATTGGCCACGCCCATGTCCATCATGGTGGCGACGGGGCGGGGGGCTCAGGCGGGGGTGCTCATCCGGGATGCGGCGGCGTTGGAGCGGCTGGAGAAGGTGGACACGCTGGTGGTGGACAAGACGGGCACGCTCACCGAGGGCAAGCCGCGTCTGGTGGCGGTGGAGGTGGCGGAGGGCTTCGACGAGGCGACGCTGCTGCGGTTGACGGCGAGCCTGGAGCGCGGAAGCGAGCACCCGCTGGCGGAGGCGATTGTCGCCGGCGCGAAGGAGCGGGGCGTGGTGCTGACGGCGGTGGAGGACTTCCGCTCGGAGACGGGCAAGGGCGTGGTGGGCCGGGTGGATGGCGTGGAGGTGGCGTTGGGCAACGCGGCGCTGATGACGTCGCGGGGCGTGGACGCGGGGGCGCTGACAGCCCGGGCCGAGTCGCTCCGGGGTGAAGGCCAGACGGTGGTGTTGGTGGCGGTGTCGGGGAAGGCGGCGGGCCTGTTGGGTGTCGCGGACCCGGTGAAGGACTCGACGCCGGAGGCGCTGGCGCTGCTGCGGGCGGAGGGCCTGCGGGTGGTGATGCTGACGGGTGACAGCCGCACCACGGCGGAGGCGGTGGCGCGCAAGTTGGGAATCACCGAGGTCATCGCCGGGGTGTTGCCCGACGCGAAGGGCGACGCGGTGAAGCGGTTGCAGAAGGAAGGCCGCGTGGTGGCGATGGCGGGGGATGGTGTCAATGACGCGCCAGCGCTGGCCCAGGCGGATGTGGGCATCGCGATGGGGACGGGCACGGACATCGCGATGGAGAGCGCGGGGGTGACGCTGGTGAAGGGCGACCTGCGCGGCATCGCTCGGGCGCGGAGGCTGAGCCAGGGGGCGCTGAGCAACATCCGGCAGAACCTGTTCTTCGCCTTCATCTACAACATGCTGGGGGTCCCGCTGGCCGCGGGCGTGCTGTACCCGGTGTTCGGCCTGCTGCTGAGCCCCATCTTCGCCAGTGCCGCCATGAGCCTGTCGTCGGTGTCCGTCATCGTCAACGCGCTCCGGCTGAAGCGGCTGAAGCTTTAGTTCGCTGAGTCACGAGGTCACCGGCTTCACGGGCCGGTGACCTCCGTGAACTTCACGCCCGTGATGTCCGCATGCTCCAGGGCCTTCTTGAGGTCCTCGGACACGAGCAAGGCCACGGTCCAGCCCCAGGGGCGGAACACCTTGAAGCCTTCCGTCTTCGTGGGGTCGATGCGCATCCCCGCGACAGAGGAGTAGGTCCCCACCTTCTCGGGCATCCCGTCCTCAGGGGTCCAGTAACGCACCTCTTCACTTGCGTCGTCGTCGATGCACCTCACCAATCGAGTGGCGTTGAGAATGAAGTGCTGCTCGGGTTGGGTGTCGAGCTCCACCGGGATGAGCTGCACGTCATCGGGCGCCAGCTCGGTGAAGAGAGAGGCGGCCCTGGTATGGACGACGGGGACGCTGAATGCCGCATGGGAGTAGTCCAGCGGCTTGCCGGTGGTCTTGATGGGGACCTTGATGCGCCCTGGCGAGTGGGCCCGCTGGCCAATCCTGAACTGCCACGGGTCATCGAGCTTTCGACCCTGTTCATCGAGCGGATGCCCCAGGTCCCACCGGCCGGGGAGGTACGCATCATCGGTCAGTTTGAAGAACCGCATCGACATGAGCCCATCCTTCCGTCATTGGGCGCGAGTCACCAGTCGATTGAGTCTGGACCCTGGTTTTGCAATCTCGCGAGCCAGGACACCGAGGATTCTCGTCAGGGCCTCTCGGCAGCGCTCGATGCTCTTGCAGGACGTGGTGGCCTCGTCCAACCGCTCGTAGACTTCCTCATGGTACTCCCTGGGATGGGGCCCCTGGTGGCCTGGGACGCGGAGCTGATTCGCCGCGTCGTCGAGCGACATGCCGGCTCGGTCGAAGATCTCCTGGTACCTTGGTGTCCAGGGGCCGCCGTTGTTGGTGGACTTGCTGAACTTGTCCGAGGCGATGTGGTGCCAGGGGCCTTCCGTGTCCAGGAGAGCCGAACTGCTGGCGCTCGTCCCTTGGGCTGCCATGGCCAACGCACCAGGTGCGAGTGCGATGGTGATGGCCCCTTCCATGGGAATGGCCACCGCGAGGACTGTCTCGACGGCCGTGAAGCGAAAGCCCCCCTGCGTTTCGGCGATTCGTGCTGCGTGTACCGAGCCAGGAAGTCCGCGTGCCTTGGTGGCCAGGCCCGCGGTGCTCCCGATGGCCGCGGTCGCGAGCATGACGAAGACGCGTGCGGCATTCTCGCCCAGCACCTCGCCGTACCTTTCGCCCGCCGTGCGGACCTCATCGAAGGTCGTGGCGACCGAGACTTCCTCGGCCAGTTGGTGCCACCCGGTGAGCAGATTCAAGACGGTGTCCACGCGCAGGTAGGCAATGAGGCACGCCGTCAATGTCGCGGCCACGCCCTTGCTCACGGGCTCCGGCAATAACCAGAGGCCGAGATAGACGGCCATGGCCGTGACGAGGGTGTTCCGCACAGCGATGGGGTCCACCATCTCCCTCAAGGCCTCCTGGGTTTCCTCCATGACTGAGCTCATGGCGAAGTGCAGGGCGAGGGTCCGCCTGGCCTCGTCATCCAGGGTGGGCCTCTCTTCCAGCAGGTGCAGGCAGTCGTGGGTTCGTTGCGTCCGTTCGCACCAGCGGCCGTAGGTGCGCGTGAGTTCCGAGTCCGCTCCAGGCCGCTCGTCCTCGGTCGATGGAATGTCGGAGCCAATGGCCATGAGTCCGAGACGCCCGCGTGCACTGGCGTACGCGTCCTCCTCTGGGGCCCAGAACAACCGCCGAGCGTCTGCTCGAGGATGCGTGGTCTGGGGAACGTCTCGGCCCCACCTGGCCACGGCTTCTTCGAAGTCGTCGTCGTCCAGCTCTACTGGTTCCTCGGCACCCGAGCGCGGGGTGAAGATGATGGGCGCAGCCCGGCCAGTCTCGAGGCGCACTGCTCTTGTCGCGCTACCACACCCAGCCAACATCGTGAGCAGCACGGGAATCAACCATCGGAATGACATGGGGTGCTCCCCTGACACCGAAGTCCATCCTCGCCGCGAGGTTGCGCAATGCCATGGCGAGGGGAGAAGTGTCCTGGGGCTGCATTGACACGGGGGGCGCGCGGATGGAGGGCTTGGACTGCCGGACTCGCGGTGAGGGGATTAGAGTGGGGGCATGAGCTCCCGCGAGGAGGCGCGCACCCCGGGTGCGGCCGCTGGCCATGTCTCCGTCGTCCACCTGCCGAATGCCTGGTTCATCCTGTGTACGTCGCGAGAGCTGGGCGACAAGCCTCTCTCCCGCATGCTTCAGGGCACGCCGCTCGTCCTCTTCCGCGGGGAGGGTGGCAAGCCCGGCGCCCTCATGGACCGCTGTCCTCACCGCAACGTTCCCCTGTCCCTGGGACGCGTGACGCAAGGCCAGCTCCAGTGCGGCTACCACGGCTGGCGCTTCGATACCGGCGGCCAGTGCCGCGCCATCCCGGGCTTCCTCGGCGAGCCCGAGGCCCGCTCCCGCTGCGTGACGTCCTACGCGACGCGCGAGCAGGATGGCTTCATCTGGGTCTACTCCACTCCAGGCGTGGAGCCCGCGACGGAGCCCTACCGCTTCCCCCTGCTGGATGCCCGCGAGTACACCACCGTGCGGCGCATCCTCCGCGCGCCGGGCTCGCTGCACGCCACGCTCGAGAACACGCTCGATGTGCCGCACACGGCCTACCTCCACGGCGGCCTCTTCCGCACCGAGGAGAAGCGCAACGAGATTGAAGTCGTCGTGCGCCGTAGCGCCGACCGCGTGGAGGCCGAGTACATCGGCGAGCCTCGCCCCAGCGGCGTCGTGGGTCGACTGCTGGCCCCGGGCGGCGGCGTGGTGCAGCACTTCGACCGCTTCCTCATGCCGTCCATCGCGCAGGTGGAATACCGCATCGGCGATGCCAGCCACATCATGGTGACCTCGGCGATGACGCCCGTGTCCGACTGGGACACGATGGTCTACGCCGTGGTGACCTTCCGGCTGCCCCTGCCTCGCTGGCTGCTGCGCGCCGTGCTGCCCGTCGCCATGCCCGTCGCCCTCCACATCTTCAGCCAGGACGCGCGCATCCTGAAGACGCAGACGGAGTCCATCCGCCGCTTCGGCACGGAGACCTATGCCTCCACCGAGATTGACGTCCTCGGCCCCGGCATCCTCCGCCTGCTGCGCGCCGCCGAGCGCGAGAAGCCCGGTGCGGTCGGCGACGCCGTGCATGAGACCCGGCTGAAGATGCGGACCTGAGCACCGCGCGTCAGCCGTGTCTGCCTCCTGGCGAAGCAGGCTCGGCGCGGGGCACCGTGTTCACGTCGATGCCGTCCCGGCTCAGCTCCTCCGACGTCGCCGCGATGGACTGCGTGCCGGGCGGGTTGTCGTACCACCCCGGGTCTCCCTCGCCCGTGAGCCGCTCGCGCACCTTCACCACGGTGAACATGCCCCCCATCGTGATGTAGTCGTACTTGCCCTTCGCGCCCACCATCGGGATGGAGTTCTTCGGCACGGGCATGCCCATCTCCGCCATGTCGCCCATGCCCGTCTGTCCCATCGTCATGTAGCCGGGCAGCAACGTCCGCACCTTCGCGTCCAGTCCTCCGGGATTCACGCCAATCACCACCGGCAGGTCATGGCCCATCTGGTTCATCAGGTGGTGCGTCATGTGGCAGTGCATGGCCCAGTCCCCAGGCGCGTCCGCGACGAACTCGATGGTCCGGGTGCTTCCCACCGGCACCAGCACCGTCGTCTCCGGCCACTGCGCGGACGGGGGAATCGGGCCCGCATCCGTCTCGGTGATGCGGAAGTGATAGCCGTGCAGGTGGATGGGGTGGTGGTCCATCGCGCTCAGGTTGCCCATCCGGATGCGCACCCGCTCCCCCTGCTGCACCACCAGCGGCTCCGTCCCCGGGAACGCCTTGGCGTTGAACGTCAGCAGGTTGAAGTCCGTCATCTCGTTCGGGTCCGGCCGCCGGGCCCCGGGCTCCACCTTCCACTCATGCATCAACAGCGCGAAGTCGCGGTCCACGCGCGGGCCCACCGGACGACGCGGATGCATGATGAACAACCCCACCATGCCGAGCGCCATCTGCGTCATCTCGTCATGGTGCGAGTGATACATGCCCGTGCCGTGCTGGCGGATGGTGAACTCGTAGCGGTACGTCTCCCCCGGCGCGATGGACTTCTGGTTGAGCCCCCCCACGCCATCCATCCCGTTGGGGAGAATCAACCCGTGCCAGTGCACCGTGGTCGGCGCCGGCAGCCGGTTGGTGACGTAGAAGCGCACCCGGTCTCCCTCCACCACCTCGATGGTGGGCCCGTGCACCTGGCCGTTGTAGCCCCAGCAGTTCGCCTGGATGCCCGGCGCGAACTCGTGCTCGACCTCCTCGGCCACCATGTGGAAGACCTTCACGCCGTCCACAACCTTCCACGGCAGCTTCGTCCCGTTCGGCACGATGACGGGCCGATAGTCGCGGCCCGGCAGCCCAGGCGACAGCCAGTCCTTGCGCACGGGCGCGGGGGCTCGACGCGCGGGAGCGCTCGGTGTCGACTGCTGCGCCTGCGCCAGGTTGCCCCGTAGGAGCAGCGCCCCGCCCGCGAGCGTGGCCCCCGCGCTCGCCAGCATGCTCCGCCGGCTCATCCCCGCGGGGGGCGTCTGCTCGGACGAGGTCGTCTCCAGCGTGTCGTCGGTCTCCCCCGGAGCCGGGGAGGAGTCAGGAGGAAGTCGGTTCATGGGGTCGCTCCGTGGCCGTCGTGAGAGGGCGGGTGGCCCTTCGCGGGGGTGGGTGGGGCGGAAGGCGCGCCGGGGAGCTGCCCGCCCACGAGCTGCTCCAGGTCCGCGCGCGCCATCCAGTAGTCGCGGATGGTCTCGATGTACGTGCGGTATGCGCCAATCTGCTCGCGCTTCGCCTCGAGCAGCACGTACAGGCCTATCTGCATCGCGTTGTATTGAAGCTGCGACTGCTCGACGACCTGCTCCCGCAGCGGGAGGATGCCGCGCTGGTAGCGCTCGGCGACACCTCGCAGCGTCATCACCCGAGCCCTCGCGGCGCGCACCTCCGAGCGGGCGTTGATGGACAGCTCCGCCAGCCGGCGCTCGCCTTGTCGATGCTGCGCCTCCAGCCTCGCGATGAGCGCCTGCCGCTGGTCGAAGATGGGCAGGTCCACGCTCAAGGACGGCCCCAGGAGCTTGGGACCGTCCGGGTCTCCATGGAGGCTGGCGCCTACGTCCACGCGGCCGATGTAGCGCGTGCTCCTCGCCAGCTCGAGCGCGTTCCACAGCGCGCTGACCTGCTTGCGAGCCGCGTCGATGTCCAGCCGCTGCTTCACGGCGCGCGACTCCAGCTTCTCCAGCGACACCTCCTCGGTCGGAGGCGCGGGCAGCTTCTCCTCGATGCGCCAGCCCGTCCGCGCACCCCACAGCCCCATGAGCTGGTTGAGGTGCTCCCGCTCCTCCACGAGCGCGAGCTCCTCCCTCGCGAGGTCGAGCCGCGTCTCCTCGGCGAACGCCTTCTCGGTGACGAGCGCCAGGTCGTTGATGTTGCCCTGTCCGTACTGGAGCGTCGCCAGCTCGGCCGCGGCGTCGGCGGCCACGAGCACCATGCCGCGCAGCTCCACGAGCTGCTGCCGCGCCTGCACCTCGCGGTACGCCTTGCGCACGTCCGCCGCGACCCGGAGCGCCTCATGCGCGACGCGCAACGTCTCCGCGTCGAACTGCTCCCGGGCGACCTTCTTGCGCAGCGGCATCGTGAACAGCTCGAGGAAGCCCTGCACCAGCGAGAACTCCGTCTCCATCTCGCCGTCACGGGTGAGCGGAATGCCCAGGCCGATGCCCAGCGACGGATTGGTCAGCAGCCCCGCCTGCACCAGGTCCGCCTGGGAGACCCCCAGGTCCTCGTAGGTCGACTGGAGCGCGGGGTTGTTGAGCAGCGCCACCTCCACCGCGCGGTCCGAGGTGAGCGGCCCCTTCAGCAGCTCGTCGAGGTGGTGCTCGACCTGCGCGTCCTCGGGTGTGCCCTGGTTCCAGCGCGTCTTCCGCCCGATGCGTTCCTCGACGAGCGCGGCCACCTCCGTGTGTCCGCGCTCCTTCTGGACCGTGGCGCAGCCGCTGGCGAACAGCAGCGCGCCTGTGGTGATGACGAGCCTCACGGATGCCCTCCGTGCTGGCCGTGTCCCCCATGCCCTCCGTCCGTGCCCGCGTCCTGGCCCTTCGTCGGCGTCAGTTTCATGCCGCACTTGGGGCACGTCTCGCCGGGCTTGTCGGACTGGACCTCGGGGTGCATCGGGCACGCGTAGGCGGCGGTGCCCGCATCCGGGGCGGAGGAAGTGTCGGCTTCCGGATGATGCGCGTGAGGCCGTGAAGGCGCGGCGGGTGGAGGCGTGGAGGGCGGGGCCGCGAGCGCGCTCGGGAGGGCGGCGGGCGGGGCCTCGGGCGCATCGGGGCTCGAGGGGTCCACCGATGGGGCGAGCCGCTTGGGCTCGGAAGCACAGGCGGCGAGCGTGAAGACGCTCGCGAGTACACACAAGAAGGGACGCATGTCGGACCTCGGCGTGGCGCGAAGGCGCGCCGCCACGAATCGAGGTCCCATTCAGCAAGCCCCAGGCCACATCGCTGGCAGGCACAACTCCCCGAACTGACGGCGGATACACGTCAGAGGCGCTGTGTCGGGTCCCGCATCCCTGTAACTGGCGTCATCACACTGTGAGCCGCGGGGTGATGCCCGGCTGTTCACCGACGCACGGGTCATCCGGTGTTGGGTCCACCCGCCGGTGCGAGTCCCTGTCCGCGAGTCATCCCCTCCGCCGCTCGGGCGCACGCGCCGGAAAGACGACGCGCGGGAGAGGACCCCTTGGAAGGCCCTCGCCCGCGCGAGTCACGACAGGTGCTTCAACGGCCTGGGCTCAGGAGATGCCCTTGCGCAGCCGGGCCCAGTCGAAGTTGGGGGCCGGGTCGTTCTTGCGGCCCTTGGGCACCGCCACGTCGGCGTGGCCCACGATGTTCTTCATGGGCACGTCGTACTTCTGCTTCAGGTGGCTGGTCAGCTGCGTGAGGGCCTTGTACTGCGCCTCGGTGAAGGGCGTCTTGCCGCTGCCGTCGTTGACGATTTCGATGCCGATGGAGCGGGCGTTCATGTCCGTGGGGACGCCGTGGAGCTCGCTCTTGCCCGCGTGCCAGGCGCGCTTGTCGTCACCGACGAGCTGGTAGATCTTCCCGTCGCGGTCCACCATGTAGTGCGCCGACACGCCGCTCTTCGGGTTGCGCATCCACGACATGTCCGCCTTGCCGTCGTTGGAGGCGGTGTGGTGCATGACGATGGAGTCGATGTCCTTGCCGTTGCGCGAGTCGTAGTTCGGCGAGGGCGCGCTGATGACGGCGGGCTTGGTGCCGTTGCCCGGCGTGGTGGGCGTCGTCGGCGTGGTCGGCTTCGCCAGCGCCTTCTTCAGCGCCGCCTGGCTCTGCTCACCGTAGTAGCCGGTGGTGGGGAGTTTTTTGTCACCCTGGAACTTTTTCAACGCAGCTTCAGTCTGCGAACCAAAGATGCCGGGGCCCGAGGCCACCTGGGCCTTCGTCATGTAGCCCAGCTTCACGAAGGCATCTTGAAGTTGCTTCACCTTCGGGCCGCTGTCGCCCTTGCGAAGGCCCGCGGGAGGAGCGGAGACAGTGCTGCTGGTGGCCGTGGCCGTCGTGCGCGCCGAAGTGGCAGTGGAAAGACGGATGCTCATGTTGGGGCCCCGGTGAGAGAGGAATGTGGAAACACGAAATTGTCGAAGCTTTGGGGTGAAAGTTGCCGAAGGCAGGCATTGAGGTGTTGTGCCTACCTCTCAAGACACCCCATTCCGTTCATCGGCCACATTTCTCGTGAGCCTGTCTTTGACGCCCTGCACAAATGCGTAAAAAGTGGGCAACACCAGCAGGGTGAAGAGCGTGGAGGTGATGAGTCCACCGACCATGACCACCGCGAGGGGCCGCTCAATCTCCGTCCCGTGCAAAGGCAACACAAGCAAGGGCAGGAGGCCGAGGATGGCGGTGGCCGCGGTCATCAGCTTCGGGCGCACGCGGCCCAGGCTGGCTTCACGGATGGCCTGGTCGAAGGGCTTGCCGCGCGCGAGCAGGTCCTTGGTCTGTGACACCAGCACCAGGCCGTTCTGCACCGCGATGCCAAACAACCCGATGAGGCCCACGAGGCTGGAGACGTTCCACGTCTCGCCGGCGATGAGCAGCGCGAGGATGCCGCCGACGAAGGCATCCGGGAGCGTGGCGAGGATGACGAGCGCCTCCGCCACGGAGTCCAGCGCGAGGTAGAGCAGGATGAACACCGCGAGGATGGCGACGGCGATGGCCATGGCCAGGGACTGCGCGGCGCGCTGCTGGCTCTCCACGCGGCCGCCCACGTCGATGAAGTAGCCGGTGGGCAGCTTCAGCTCCGCGGCCAGCCGCTCGCGCACCTCGGCCGCGGTGCTGCCCAGGTCGCGTCCGGACACGCTGGCCTCCACCGCCAGCCGGCGACTGCCCGCCTCGCGCCGGATGCTGCCCGCACCGAAGGTCTCCTCCAGGGTGGCCAGCTGGCTGAGAGGGATGCGGGTGCCGTCGTGTCCATCCACCAGCAGGTTGCGCAGCGCCTGGAGGTCGCCTCGGCGGTGGTCGGCCAGTCGCAGCACCAGGTCATGCCGCCGCTGGCCCTGCCACACCTGCGAGGACTCCTCGCCCACCAGTCCCACGCGCACGGCCCGGATGACGTCGCCCGGCGTCAGTCCCACGCGCGCCACCGCGGCGCGATTCACGGTGATGCGAAGCTGTGGCAGGCCGCTGAGCTTCTCGACGCGCAGGTCCTCCACGCCGTCCACCTGCGCGAGGAGGGCGCGCGCCTTCTCCCCCAGCGCGGCGAGCGTCTCCAGCTCCGGGCCGAAGATGCGCACGGACAGGTCCGCGGGGCTGCCGCCCAGGCCCTCGTCGATGCGCATGCCCAAGGGCGTGGTGAAGAGCACGTTGACGCCGGGCACCTTCGCCACCGCCGCGCGCATCGCGTCCTCCAATTCCTCCAGCCCCCGTCCACGCTCCTTCTTGAGCACCACGAGCACGTCCGACACCGTGTGCGGCATCGGGTCCTCGGTGCGCTCCGCGCGACCGGTGCGGCGCACGACGTCGTCCACCTCGGGGAAGCCGAGCAGCACGTCCTCCACCAGGTGGTTGAGCCGGTCCACCTCCTCGAGCGAGGCCTCGGGCGGCAGCACCGTCTGGAGCAGGAACGCGCCTTCGTCCAGGCGGGGCATGAAGTCGCTGCCCACCGCGAAGGCGAGGCCCAGCGCCGGAATCGTGATGACCAGGGCCACCAGCCGCACCAGCCCCGCGCGGTGCATGCAGCGCTCCAGCAGGGGCGCGTAGACCTCCTTGACCTTGCGGATGAGCCACACGTCCTCGGGCTGTCCGGGGCGCGGGGCCTTGAGCAGCAGCGCGGAGGCGACGGGCACCAGCGTGAGGGCCAGGGCCAGCGACGCGGCGAGGCACGCCACCACCGCGGCGGCGAGCGGCTGGTACATGCGCCCCTCGATGCCCGTCATCGCGAACAGCGGGATGAAGACGGACACGACGATGAGCGTGGCGAAGGCGATGGGGCGCCCCACCTCCAGCGAGGCGGAGAGCGCCTCCTCGCGCACGGACTTGCGGCCCGCGCCCTCGCGCAGGTCGTGGATGATGTTCTCCGTGACGATGATGGCCGCGTCCACCAGCAGGCCCACGGCGATGGCCAGGCCGCCCAGCGTCATGGTGTTGATGCCGATGCCGCCGAGCTTCAGGAGAATCCCCGCGAGCGCCAGGGACAGGGGCAGGGTGAGCGTGACGATGAGCGCCGCGCGCCAGTCCCCGAGCAGCCCGAAGAGGATGAGCACCACCAGCAGCGCGCCCAGCAGGATGGCGCGGCTGACGCCTCCGAGAGAGGCGTCCACCAGCTCCGACTGGTCATAGACGACGCGCAGCTGCACGCCCTGGGGCATGGCCCCCGACAGCTCGCGGATGGCCTCTCGCACGCCCTTCGCCACGAGCTGCGTGTCCGAGCCGAACTGCTTGATGACCCGGCAGCTCACGACCTCGCCCTTGAGCCGGTGCGCAATGCCTCGGCGCACCGCGGGGCCTTCGCGCACGTCGGCCACGTCCGCCAGCAGCACGGGAGTTCCCGCGCGCAGGGCGACCACCGTCGAGTTCAAGTCCTCCACCGTCTGCGCGCGCCCCACCGCGCGCACGGTCCACTCCATGGGGCCCTGCACCACGAAGCCTCCGGACGCGTTGAGGTTGGCGCCCTCCAGCGCGTGCTCGACTTCGTTCAGGGTGACTCCGCGCGCCACCATCTGGTCGGGGTCCAGCAGCACCTGGAACTGGCGCAGGTAGCCGCCCAGCCGCTCCACGCCCGCGACGCCGGGCACCGCGAGCAGCCGGTTCTTCACCTCGAACTCTGCCAAATCCCTCAGGGCCATCAGGTCCGCGGCGCCGGGCTCCGCTTCGAGGGTGAACTCGAACACCTCGTTGAGCCGTCCCGTGAGGCTGGAGACGAGCGGGGCGTCGGTGCCCGGGGGCAGCTCGCCCTGGGCCTGGGAGACACGCTCGGCGACGTACTGGCGGCTGCGGAAGTAGTCCGCGTCGGGCTCGAACTCCACCGTCACCTGGGTGACGCCCAGTTGAGACGTGGAGCGGATGCGGCGCACCTCGGGCAGGCCCGCGAGCGCCACCTCCATGGGAATGGCCACCGCCGTCTCCAGCTCCTCCGCGCCCATGGCGGCGTTCTGGACGATGACGTTGAAGATGGGCGCGGACAGGTCCGGGAAGACGTCGCGCCGCAGCCCGTGCAGCGACACCGCGCCGAAGGCCGACAGCGCCAGGGCCAGCACCACGGTGAGGCCGGGCCGCGCGAAGGACGTGCGCAGCACCCGGGCCACCATCGAGCTCTGGGGCTCAGTGGCCATGGTGGTCGCCTCCGCCCGCGGACTTCTCCACCTCCGCCTTGAGGAGGAAGGCCCCGTCCACCACCACCTGCTCGCCGACCTTCAGCCCGGAGAGAATCTCCACGTGGTCTCCGAGTGTGCGCCCCCGGCCCACCTCGCGCCGCTCGAACGAGCCGCGCTCCGCGGTGGGCAGGAAGACGACCCAGCCGTTCTCCAGGCGCTGGAGTGATGCTGCCGGCACGGTGGTGATGGTGCCGTCGGGGCTGCCCAGGGGGATGGACGCGGTGGCGGACATGCCGGGCTTGAGCAGGCCCTCCGGATTGTCCAGCACCAGTCGCACGGGGATGGTGCGCGAGGACGCATCCACGCGCTGCCCCACGTGGCCCACCTTCGCGGTGAGCTCCTTGCCCGGGAAGGCGGCGAAGGTGACGCGCGCCTCGGTATCCTTCTGGATGCGCACGGCGTCGCGCTCGAACGCGTGGACGATGAGCCACAGCGAGCCCAGGTCTCCGATGCGGAAGAGGGGATGCTCCGCGTCCGCCATCTGTCCCATCCTCGCGTCGCGCTCGATGACGGTGCCGTGGATGGGCGCGCGCAGGATGAAGCCCGGGGTGCCCGCGCCTCCCCGCAGCTCGTCCTCGCTCGCGCCCAGGGCCACCAGCTCGGCGCGGGCGGCGGCGACCTCCGCCTCCGCGCTGGCGGCCTCCGCGTCCGCGGCCTGCACGTCCTTCCGCGCGACGATGCGCTCGGCGGCGAGCGTGCGCTTGCGCTCCGCCGTCTGTCGCGAGGCGGCGGCCTTCGCCTGGGCGGCCTGGAGGGCCGCGCGGGCCTTGCCCAGCTCGGGGCTGCGCAGCTCGGCGAGCTTCTCGCCCTGCTTCACCTGCTGGCCCGTGGTGACGAAGACGGTGCCCACGCGGGCGGAGATGGGGGAGGCGACCTCCGCGTAGGCGTCCTCGCTGAAGGTCAGCTCCCCGAGCGCGGTGACGTTGTCTCCTCCCGGACGCGCGGACGCGGGCGCGGTGGTGACACGCAGGTCCCGGAGCATCTCCGGCGCGATGTGGACGTGGGACTCGTCGTGGTCCTCGTCGTGGCCCTTGGCCTCGGCGTGGTCGTCGTGCGCGTGTTCGTCCTCCTTGCCCGCTGACTCGCGCTTGCAGGCGGCGAGGAGGAGGAGGGTGGACAGGAGGAGGGACGAGGGCTTCATGGGAGGACTCCTGTCTCGACGGCGAGCCGCACCCGGGCGAGCGCGGCCTGGAGGTGGCTGTCGAGCAGCGCGATGCGCGTCTCGAGGGTTTCACGGCGGACGAGGAGGAGCTCCGCGAGGTCCATCTCCCCGGCCTCGTAGGACTTGCGCGCCAGGGCTTCGTTCTCGTCCAGGAGGGGCAGGGCGTCGCGCTCGAGGACCTCGAGGGACTGCTGGCGCTTCGCGTCGCGGATGCGCGCGGCCTCCACCTGGACGTCGCGCGCCCTGCGAGCGTCCTCCAGCGCCGTGCGCAGCCGCCGCACTCGCGCGTCCTGCGTCACGGTGTCCTCCTGTCCTCGCGAGAAGACAGGCAGCGGCACGCTGAGGGTGCCGAGCACCGCCGACTCATCCACCTCGCTCTCGTAGCGCACGCCCACGCTGACGTCGGGCCAGCGCTGGCTCCTGCCCAGGCGCAGCTCCGCCTCCGCCTGCGCGAGCCCTGACTCCAGCGCGACGATGTCCGCGCGCTCGTGAGACGAAGGCGCGGGCACGGGAAGCGACGCGAGCTCACGGAGGCTGCCGCGCACCGTGAGTGGCTCATCGAGAGGGAGTCCCAGCAGCACGCGCAGCTCGCTGAGCGAGATGTGCTCCTCACCCTCGGCCACCGCCACCTCGGCGTGGGTCCTGGCGAGCGCCACCCGCGTCACGTTGGCGTCGACGACGGGGACGTCGCCCGCGTCGAGGCGCTTCTTCGTGGACTCGGCCAGGTGCTTCGCGGCCTCTTCCGTCTCGTGCATCAGCCGCGACAGCTCGCGGGCGTGGAGCGCGCGGAGGAAGGCCGCGCCGACTTCGCCGAGCACGCGGCGCTCGGTGTCGCTCTTCTCGGCGCTCTGCCTCGCGAGGCCCGCGCGCGCGGACTCCCGTCGCGCGCCTTGCTTGCCGCCCAGCTCGAAGGGCTGGCTGAGGCCGATGGAGAACTGGGTGCCGCGCTTGCCCGCGTCGAGCTTGCGAGGGCCCACCTCCGCGCTGAGCGTGGGGTTCTCGCGCAAGAGGGGGCTGGTGCCGGCGACGGGGCCCTGGGCCTCGGCGACGAGTCCCTCCGCCTCCAGCAGGGCGGGGGCTCGCGCGCGGGCGAGGGTCAATGCGTCTTGGAAGGACAGCTCGGAGGGAAGGGCGGTGCTGGCGCGTGGCCAGACGAGGGCCGCGGCGAGCACACAGGCCGCCGTCGCGGAGAGGTTGGGCACGGAGATGACCTCGCGAAAGGAAGGCGAGCGTCAGGCGGGAGGTGCCCGGAGGGCACACGTCACCCGGAGGCGCTCGTGTGATGCGGTGGGGGATTCCTCAGACGTGCCGGGGCTTGGGCACGTGAAGGATGCCGTCCGGGTCCGCCGACGCGGGCGTGTCCTCGTCCTGGGCGACGAGCGGGGGCCTGTAGGACTCCAGCCAGAAGAGAGGGTGCGCGGTGGGGGCCGCCACCGCGCGTACATGTCCACAACAGGTACAGTCAGCGCAGTCCGAGGCGCACTGGCCACGCTCATCGTCATCTGGACAACGCAGCTCGCAGACCGCGTCCGCCCTGTCGAAGAGGGCCAGGCTCAGGCCGCTCTCCATCGGGGCGAACAGCAGCAGGCAGAGGCACAGCCAGACGCGCGCCAGCACGGCCTCGGCTTCTAGCACGGCCCCGCACATCGCGCACGCGGCCGCGCGCTCAGCGTGAAGTCGAGTGGACTCCGGCGCGGGTGGAAGGCGCCGGGAGTCCCTCACGTCCGCTCAGGCCGCGCCGCCCGGAGTCGCCGGCTGCGGGTGCTGAATCAGCTCGGTGGAGAAGTAGCGCTCCATGCGGTCCGGGAACACCGTCACCACCTGCGCGCCCGGGCCCAGCCGACGCGCTGCTTCCACGGCGGCCACGTAGTTGAGGCCGGAGGAGGGGCCCACGGGGAAGCCTCGGCGGATGAGGGCGCGCGCGGTGCGCATGGCCTCGTCGTCCGACAC
The DNA here is from genome assembly GCF_038561935.1 of Myxococcus stipitatus. Next base: position 1,323,901 of record NZ_CP102770.1, read on the forward strand.
GTCCAGCTCCACGCGGCCCGGCATGTCCGCCTCGCGGTAGAGCTTGGACATGCCGTCCACCACGCCGGGGACGCGAGGGCTGAAGCTGCAGCACTCGATGTCACAGCCCAGGCCCGCGATGGGGCGCGCGATGAACGCCGTCACCGGACAGCCCGCTTCCGCGAAGGCCTGATACAGGCCCACCACGGTGCCGCCCGTGCCCACGCCGCTCACCACGCCGTGCACCAGCCCGCCGGGAATCTGCGAGAGCACTTCCTGGCCCGTCCACACGCGATGGGCCTCGGCGTTGTCGGGGTTCTCGAACTGGCGCGGCGCGAAGGCCTTGCGCTCGCGGGCAATCTCCTCCGCCTTGAGGATGGCGCCGCGCACGCCGGCTTCCTTCGGCACCAGCACCACGTTGCCGCCGTACGCGCGGATGGTGAGCACGCGCTCGCCGGTGACACCCTCGGGCATCACGGCCGTGAAGCGCACGCCCATCTGCGCGCTGGCCAGCGCCAGGGCGATGCTCGTCGAGCCGCTGGACGCCTCCACCACCTCGCCACCCGGGCTCAGCTCGCCCAGGCGCCACGCCTTCTCCAGCATGTAGCGCGCGATGCGGTCCTTCGTGGAACCACTGGGGTTCAGGAACTCCAGCTTGCACCAGATGGTGGGGCCGTCCGCCTCCAAGCGGACTGGAACGAGGGGGGTGGGGGCGATGGCTTGCAGGAAGCGGCCATCCGCGGGCAGCGGGCGACAGGGAGGACGCATGAGACTTCCCTATCGCGAAATGCCTCCGCCCGTTAGCGTCCTGAACGCCTCGTCCTTTCTCATTCCATGAGTTGGCTGCTTGTCCTGGAAGGAAGCACTCCCGGAATGGAGATGGATGTGGCGAGCCCTGGGGCCGACGGCTACGAAGGGCGCCTGGCCCCGCACACCATGAGTCCTCCTCCCCCGCTCATCCTCAATGTCGACGCCGACGCGAGCACGCGCGCGCTGACGAGCCGCATCCTGGGGCTCGCGGGCTTCCAGGTGAGGGAGGCGGGCTCTGGCGCGGAGGCCCTGGCCCTGGCGGACGAGCACACCGACCTGGTCATCCTCGAGGTCCGCCTCCCGGACGTCCGAGGGCGCGAGGTGTGCCGCCAGCTGAAGGCCTCGCCTCGCACCCGAGGGATGCTCGTCCTCCAGTTGTCCGCGCAGGCCATGGCACCGGGCGACCAGGCGCTCGATGTGCGGCACGGCGCGGATGGCTACCTGGCGACGCCGGTGGACCCGGAGGAGCTCGTCGCGCAGGTCCAGGCCCTGCTGCGGCTGCGGCGGGCCGAGCGTGAGGTGCACACGCTGTCGATGGAGGTCGCGCGGCAGCGCCAGCTGCTGGACATGGCGATGGCCTCCGCCGCGGACCCCATTGCCCTCTATGACGCCACCGGCCGGCTGCTCTTCGCGAACCAGGCGGCGCTCGTGTTCGCGGTGCGCGGGGCGCACGATGTCCTGGCCCCGGTCCTCACGCTGGAGGAGCAGGAGGCGAAGGACCCGTCCCTGGCGCCCTACTTCCGGTTGATGGACGCGGCGCTGCGCACGGGCGAGGTGCAGCGCGGCACCTTCACCGTGCCGACGCCACCGGGCCCGCGTCACTTCGACTTCACGCTGTCGCCGACGACGGGCGCGGATGGACGCGTGGCCGCGCTGATGGCCACCGCGCGCGACGTCACCCAGGCGCGAGGCGAGGAGGAGTTCCGCGAGCAGTTCATCGGCATGCTGGGGCATGACCTGCGCAATCCGCTCAACGCGCTGTCCATGTCCGCGCAGCAGCTCAGGCGCAAGGGCAACCTGGACGAGCGCCAGACGGCGCTCACCGAGCGCATCCTCACCAGCGCGGACCGGATGAACCGGATGATTCGCCAGCTCCTGGACTTCGCTCGCGCGAGGCTGGGCGGGGGCGTCCCGGTGGTGCCGTCCGCGTGCGACGTGTTCGACATCGCCCACCGCACGGTGGACGAGATGCGTGCCAGTCACCCCGGGCGGAAGCTGGTGCTGGAGGTGCTCGGGCAGGGGACGGGCGCGTGGGATGGGGACCGGCTGGAGCAGGCGTTCAGCAACCTGCTGGCGAACGCGCTCAAGTACAGCCCCGCGGACAGCCCCGTGCGGATGTGGGGCGAAGCGCGCGAGCGGGACGTGGTGCTGCGCGTCCACAACGTCGGTCCCCCCATTCCGCCCGAGGATGTGCCGCACGTCTTCGCCGCCTGGCGCCGAGGGACACGCGCCGTGCAGCACGAGTCGGGCGCTCCCTCCGGCCTGGGGCTGGGGCTCTACATCACGCGTCAAATCCTGCTGGCCCACGGCGGCGAGGTGTCGGTGGAGTCCAGCCTGGCAAGCGGGACGACGTTCACGGTGAGACTGCCCCGAGGTTGAGCAACCCCGGAGCAAGCCGCCCGGCTGGGGAGTACCCGGGCCGCACGTGTGGGCACGCTGTCCTCGGGTGCGACGCGCGCGTTGACGACGGCCTGTACCTGTGTTCAGGCTCGGTCCGGAGAGGTGCGCATGCCCCCGCAAATCAGCCTCGACTTCGCCGCCGAATGTGAGGCGCATCCGGCGCTGGCGAGCTTCCATCCCGTGGTCCGCCGGTGGTTCGCCGAGCGCCTGGGGGAACCCACGCGTCCGCAGATTGAAGGCTGGCCGCTCATCCAGGCCGGGCATGACGTGCTCATCGCCGCGCCGACGGGCAGCGGCAAGACGCTCACCGCGTTCCTCGCGGCGCTGGACTCGCTGTTCCGCCTGGCGCTGGAGGGGGGACTGGAGGACCGCACGCAGGTGCTCTACGTGTCGCCGCTCAAGGCGCTGGGCAACGACGTGCAGAAGAACCTGCTCCAGCCGCTGGAGGAGCTGCTCACGCGGGCGCGCGCGGAGGGCTACACCCCGAAGGACCTGCGCGTGCAGGTGCGCAGCGGGGACACGCCCGCGTCCGAGCGCTCGCAGATGGTGCGCCGGCCGCCGCACATCCTCATCACCACGCCGGAGTCCTTCTACCTCTACCTCACCGCCGAGCGTGCCCGGGCGACGCTGCGCGGGGTGCGCACCGTCATCGTCGACGAAATCCACGCGCTCGCGCGGGACAAGCGCGGCAGCCACTTCACGCTGTCGATGGAGCGGCTCAAGGCGCTCACGGAGGTGCGTCCGCAGCTCATCGGCCTGTCCGCCACGCAGAAGCCGCTGGACGCCATCGCGGGCTTCCTCACGGGGGCATCGCACCTCGAGTGCCGCAAGGTGGAGGTGGGCCACCTGCGTCCGTGGGATTTGACGCTGGAGATTCCCGACGCGGAGCTGTCCTCGCTCGCGAGCCACGAGATGTGGGGCCAGGTCTATGACCGGCTGGTGGCGCTGTCGGGCGCGCACCGCACCACGCTCATCTTCGTCAACACGCGGAAGATGGCGGAGCGCGTGGCGCATGACCTGGGGGAGCGCCTGGGCGAGGGCCTGGTCGCGGCGCACCACGGCAGCATGGCGCGCGAAATCCGGCTGGCCGCGGAGGAGAAGCTGAAGGACGGGCGGCTGCGCGTCATGGTGGCCACCGCGTCGCTGGAGCTGGGCATCGACGTGGGCAACGTGGACCTCGTCGTCCAGCTGGGCACCACGAAGGCCATCTCCGTGCTGCTCCAGCGCGTGGGCCGCGCGGGCCACCACAAGGCCGCCATCTCCAAGGGCATCCTCTTCGCGATGACGCGCGACGAGCTGGTGGAGTGCGCCGCGCTCCTCAACGCCGTGCGGGAAGGGGACCTGGACCGGGTCATCATTCCGCAGAAGCCGCTGGACGTGCTGGCGCAGCAGGTGGTGGCCGCGTGCGCGTGCGAGGAGTGGGACGAGCGCGCGCTGTTCAGCCTCTTCAAGCGGGCGCACCCGTACCGGGACCTGACGTGGGAGGAGTACCAGTCCGTGCTGGAGGTGCTGTCGGAGGGCGTCGCCGACCGGCGCGGCCGCGCGGGCATCCACCTGCACCGCGACCGTGTGAATCAGCGGCTCAAGGGCCGGCGCGGCGTGCGCATCACCGCGCTGACCAACGGCGGCGCGATTCCGGACACCTTCACCTTCAGCGTCACCGCCGAGCCGGAGGGCAAGGTGGTGGGCACGCTGGATGAGGACTTCGCGGTGGAGTCGTCGCCGGGAGACGTCTTCCTCCTGGGCAGCACCGCGTGGCGGATTCAGCGGGTGATGGGGAGCACCGTCGTCGTGGAGGACGCGCGAGGCGCCGCGCCCAACGTCCCCTTCTGGCGAGGCGAGGCCCCGGGCCGCACCGACGAGCTGTCGCTCCAGGTGGGCCGGCTGCGCGAGGACCTGCTCGCGCGCGACGACGCGGCCCTCTTCCTGGAGAAGGACCTGCGCATGCCACCGCCCGCGGTGGACGCGCTCCTGGGCTACCTGCGGCTGGGGCGGAAGATGCTGGACGCGATGCCCAGCCAGAACCTCGTGGTGGCCGAGCGCTTCTTCGATGAAGCGGGCGGCATGCAGCTCATCATCCACGCCCCCTTCGGCAGCCGCATCAACCGGGCCTGGGGCATGGCGCTGCGCAAGCGCTTCTGCCGCTCGTTCGACTTCGAGCTCCAGGCCGCAGCGACGGAGGACGGCATCCTCTTGTCGCTGGGTGAGCAGCACTCGTTCCCGCTCGCGGACATCTTCGACTTCCTGCACCCGGACAACGTGGAGGAGGTGCTGGTGCAGGCGGTGCTCCAGTCTCCGCTGTTCGGCACGCGCTTCCGCTGGGTGGCCACGCGGGCGCTGGCGCTGAACCGGATGATGAGCGGCAAGCGCGTACCGCCCAACCTCCAGCGCGCGCGCAGCGAGGACCTGCTGGCCGCTGTCTTCCCGGCGCAGGTGGGCTGCCAGGACAACCACGGCGGCGGCGACGTCGAGCTGCCGGACCATCCGCTGGTGAAGCAGACGATGGACGACTGCCTCCACGAGTCCATGGACGTGGAGGGGCTGCGCGAGGTGCTGCGGCGCATGAAGGATGGCCGCATCCGGCTGGAGGCCCGCGACGTGCCGGAGCCGAGTGTCCTCTCGCACGCGATGATTCACAGCCAGCCGTACACCTTCCTCGACGATGCACCGGCCGAGGAGCGCCGCGTGCGCAACGTGGCCCTGCGCCGCGCGATGCCGGCCGAGGACGCCGCGGCCTTCGGCGCGCTGGACGCCGCCGCCATCGCCACCGTCGTGGAGGACGCCTCGCCGCCCATGCGCGACGAGGACGAGCTGCACGACATCCTCCTCCAGTGGGTGTTGGTGCGGGACACGGAGGTGCCTCGGGGCCTGGCGGAGCCGCTGTTCCAGCAGGGCCGGGTGGCGTGGCTGGAGCTGGCCGGGGGACGCTTCCTCGTCGCGGCGGAGCGGGGCAGCTCGGTGCGGGTGCTCTTCCCGGACGCGGTGACGGTGCCGCCGCTGCCGGTGCTGGCGCATGACCGGCCCATGGAGCGCGAGGCCGCGGTGCTCCAGGTGGTGCGCGGGCGCATGGAGAACGTGGGCCCGACGACGGTGGCGGAGCTGGCCCGGCTGTGCGTGCTGAGCGAGGACGACGTCAACGCGGCGATGTACCAGCTGGAGATGCAGGGCACGGTGCTGCGCGGACAGTTCCGCCCTCGGGAAGCGCCGCTCGCGCCCGGAGAGACTCCCGAGCTGGAGTGGTGCGACCGGCGTCTGCTCCAGCGCATCCACCGGATGACGGTGGGGCGGCTGCGCCGCGAAATCGAGCCGCTGAGCGGGCGCGACTTCATGCGCTTCCTCTTCCGGTGGCACCACATGGAGGACGTGGAGGCGCTGCGCGGCTCCACGGGGTTCCTCAAGGCGGTGCGGTTGCTCCAGGGCTACGAGGCCCCGGCCTCCGCATGGGAGCGCTTCCTCCTGCCCGCGCGCATGCGGGGCTACACGCCGGACCTGTTGGAGCGGGCTTGCTACGGAGGCGAGGTGGCCTGGGGCCGGCTCACGATGAAGGAGCCGAAGCCCGTGGCGGGGCCTCGCCGGGGGGCGCCGGTGCCGCCGCCGGAGCCGGAGACGCCCGCGCCCACGCGCTCGCGGGCCTCGCCTACGCGCAATGCGCCGCTGACCTTCGCGCTGCGAGAGGACCTGGAGTGGATGCTCGTGGCGGCGCGGCCCCATGCGGTGCTCGCGGATGGAGACGTGTGGACGCCGCCGGACCTCAGCGTCGCCGCGAAGGACGTGGTGTCGGTGCTGGAGCGGCGCGGTGCGTGCTTCTTCCAGGAACTGGTGTCGCGAGCGCGGCGCCTGCCGTCGGAAATCGAGGACGCGCTGTGGGAGCTCGTCGCCCGGGGGCTGGTGACGGCGGACGCGGTGCAGAACCTGCGCATCCTCCAGAGCCCCGCGCACCGCAAGCGCCAGAAGCTGTTGCAGCGAGGCGGCCCCGGACGCTGGAGCCTGCTCGCGCCCGCGGAGCCGAAGACCTCGGACGAGGTGCTGGACGGGCTGGCGCGCTTGTTCCTCCAGCGCTACGGCATCGTCTGGCGCGACCTGGTGATGCGCGAGGCACTGGCGCCCACGTGGCGTGAGCTGCTGTTCGTGTACCGGCGGATGGAGGCGCGAGGTGAGGTGCGCGGAGGACGCTTCGTCGCGGGCTTCGTCGGAGAGCAGTTCGCGCTGCCCGAGGCGGTGGACATGGCGCGTGCGGTGCGGCGGCAGCCTCCGTCCGGCGTGCGGATTCAAATCTCCGGCGTGGACCCGCTCAACCTCACGGGCGTGGTGACTCCCGGGCCGCGCGTGCCCGCCATGCCGAACAACGTCGTCACCTACGTCGACGGGGTGCCCGGGGGCGTGGATGCCCAGGCGGACGAGTCCGAGGACGAGGCCGGCGAGGACTCAGAGGGCGTCGCCCAGCCGAGCTGAGGCCCGGCTCACGCGGAGGGCAATCGACGCTCGAGCAGCACCGCGCGGCTGTCCACGTTGAGGACCTGGACCCCGCTCGTCAGCGTGGCGAGCGGGGATTCCCAGTGGGCGTGGCCGCAGATGACCAGCAGGCCCGTGCACTTCTGGACACATTCGCGGATGAGGGGGCTGCCGCGCAGGTCGGTGCCCTCGACGTTGGGGCCCTGGTGCAGCACCAGCAGCTCGGGGCGCGCGCGAAGGGTGTCGCGGAGCAGCCCCAGCTGAGCGGCCTCCTCGCGCCGACCCGGCTTGTCGGAGTTGCCGATGATGGAGCCCACGCCTCCGAAGCGCAGGCCCTCCAGCTCCACCACTTCTCCATCGAGCAGGTGGATGCCGGGACGCTGCTGGAAGCGGGTCTGCTCGCGTGGGCCGCCGAACGAGTCGTGATTGCCCGCGACGCCCACCACCCAGCGGAAGTACCGGGCGAAGGACTGCCAGACGGAGCGCACGTCGCCCGAGGCTCCGCGCACATTCGCGCCAGGGGCCGAGTACAGGTCCCCCGCGAGCACCACCCCCACGCTCCCCGGCGGCGGCAGCTCGCCCAGCTCTCCGAGCAGCGCGACCTCGTCGGCCAGCATCTCTCCGAGCAGCGTCATCTCGCCATCGAAGACCCGATGGGGCGCGACACCTTGCAGGTCGGAGAGCACGAGCAGCGCGGCGACATCGTCGGGGAGCACGTCCACCGTGCCGCGCAGCAGCGGGAACCAGGCGGTGCGGGTTCCACCCCGAGGCGCGGCCTCGAGGTAGGGCCAGCGTTGGCTGGGGGATTCATCCAGGGTCAGGATTCGCATGAGCGCCCAGGTCGGGCGCCTCTCCGCGTTCCTGACACCGGGAGTCTGCTCAGAGGATGCTGGGCGCGCTGCCGCGCAGCATGAAGAACACCACCACGCCCGTCACCGACACGTACACCCAGATGGGCGCCAGCCACCGCGTCACCTTGCGGTGGCGGGTGAACTCCTTGCGCCACGCGAAGTAGAACGCCACCAGCGCCAGCGGCACCACGCCCATGGACAGCAGCACGTGGCTGGCCAGGATGCACAGGTACAGTCCTCGCCAGTCGCCCACGTAGCGCGTGTCGCCGTGTACGTAGTGGTACGCGAGGTAGCAGACCAGGAAGAGCGCCGACGCCGCGAAGGCCGCCACCATCAAGTACTGGTGCACGCGACGCGCGCCCTTCTTGATGGCCACCCAGCCCGCGATGAGCAGCGCCGCCGCCGTCGCGTTGAGGCTCGCGTTGACGGCTGGCAGGAAGCGCAGATCCACGCCCTCCACCCCCGCGCGCTGCCCCAGCAGGATCCACGCGATGAATGCGAGTGCGACTGCGGAGATAATGCCAGTGAAAATATAGAAGGCCCGGTCAGTGACGCGGGGTTCCAGCGATGCAGACGGCGCGTTCGACATGAGGGCCTATCTCTCGCGTCGCGCGCCCTGATGCAACCAAGGCCGTCTCATCTTCCAATGAAACCGACATGTCGGATGAACGAAAAAATTAGCCTGACTGGATTCTCACCCTGTAATTCTTGCATACTCCGTTCCAGTCGCCCCCGACATTTCCTCTCCGGAGGTCCCCCGTGCTCGCCGAGCGTTGCCTCGCCATCATGGCTGGCGTCGCCTTGTTACTGGCCCAACCTGCTTCCGCCCAAGAGGCGGCGGTTTGTGCGCCCGTCGCGAAGGTTCGTCCCGAAAGACATTTGAGGCAGCTCACCCTTGACCTGCTCGGCCGACCTCCCACGTGGGAGGAGTACAAGGCGGTCCAGGCCAAGGGGGCGGTGTCGCAGGAAGACATCCGCGCGATGATGGGCACGGAGGCGTTCTACACGCGCGTGCGCAACTTCCACCGCGCGCTCTTGCGCTCCAACATCAGCGCCAGCGTCTTCAACAACGGCAACTCGCGGCTGGGTGGCAACGGCAACACGACTCCGTTCGGCTTCGCGAACAACCCCACCGTGTCGCTGCGCGGAACCAACAACCAGACGTGCAACGCCGAAATCGAGCAGAGCACGTGCCAGACGACGACGCAGGACCCGCACATCTTCGATGTGTTCCCGGTGCCGGGGCGCAAGTGCCATGACGACATGGGCGTGCCCATGCCCGTCAGCTTCGACTACGACACGAACTTCTACACGTGCACGGAGCTGGGGGCCGCCACGGGGAACGTGGCGACGGACTGCGACGCGCTGAAGGTTGCGCCCACGGAGGCGAACCCGTGGCCCCGCTACCGCTACTTCTGTGACAAGCGCGTGGTGAGCGGCGCCACCAAGTCCTATCTGTGCCTGCCGGACAAGACCAAGAACACCACGGCCGCGCTGACGAAGGAGATCGAGGACGCCAACAAGTACGTGGTGTCCTTCGACCATCCGGACCCCGCATCGAAGCCCGCACTCACGACGCTGAAGCGCTGCACGCTGGACCTGAACCTGAACAACAACATCCGGGGCTCCTACGTCTCCTCCTCGCGCGGCTGCATCCAGCGCGAGGGCTACGTGACGAAGCCCGCGGGGTACTGGGCGCCCCCGGGGGCGCCGGCGACGGTGAAGGTGTGCGCCATCGAGGCCCAGGAGCGCGACTTCAACCCCTGGACGCGCGACTCGTGTGAGACGGCCCGCTTCGTCAACGACCGCAGCTGCGGGTGCGGCGTGGGAATGCGCCGCTGCGAGGTCCCCAACATCGGAGCCGTGCCGACGGACCCGCTGTACGTGCGCAACGTGCATGACCTGCGCGTGGCCGCCATCAACGAGGAGCCGCTGCGCATCGCCGAGTCGGTCGTCCGCCTGGACGAGCCCTACTACAACATCCTCACCACGCGCCGCTCCTTCGTGAACGGCCCGCTGGCGGAGTACTTCCGTCAGCGCCAGGGCGTGGGCGTCTTCAGCATCACCGCGCCCGCGCCGGTGGAGACCATCCCCGCGGTGCCGTACAACGACAGCAGCACGTGGAAGGAATACACCCGCGACGAGGCCCACTCCGGCGTGCTCACGACGCCGTCGTTCCTCTACCGCTTCCCCACGCACCGCGCCCGCGTCGCCGAGTTCTACGAGGCCTTCCTCTGCAAGACCTTCGTCCCTGGCCCGGAGGCGTCCCTGCCCGCGCCCGAGGATGCGTGCAACCGCGAGAACAACCTGGCCAAGCGCTGTGGCTGCAACTACTGCCACGCCACCATCGAGCCCACGGGCGCGCACTGGGGCCGCTACGCCGAGCGCGCCGCGCAGTTCCTGCCGCCCACGCAGTTCCCCCGGTTCGACCCGAAGTGCCGCGACTGCGCCATCAACGGCGACACCAACTGCGGCGGCGAGTGCAGCCAGTACATCATGCAGGCGTACGACGGCGACGGCGCCAGCAGCCTGGGCCTGCTCAAGACGTACCTGTACCGCACGCCCGACGAGGAGCAGAACATCGAGGCGGGCCCGCGACTCCTGGTGGAGCGCATGTACCAGTCGGGTGAGCTGGAGCGCTGCACGGTGAAGCGCGTGTGGAACGAGTTCCTCGGCCGGCCGATGACGGCGGAGGAGCAGCGGATGTACCTGGCCCCGCTCGCCAGCGAGTTCGCAAAGAGTGGCCACCGCTTCAAGACGCTCGTGGAGCGCGTGGTGTCCACCGACGCCTACCGGAGGATTGACTGATGCGCCGCCTGCTCTTGACCGCCGCGCTCGTCGTCCTGAGCGCCGGCTGCAGCAAGTCCGAAGAAGCGAAGTCCGGCCCCTCGCAGGACGGGACGCTCGAGCCGGTGGCCAACCCCCACCAGCCCGGGGACTTCGAGCCGCTGCCGGACCCGGAAGCCCAGGGCGGCAGCGTGGGTCGTGCTCCGCGCCGGCTCACCGTCGCGCAGCTGGATGCCGCCATCCAGGAAGCCGTGGGCCGCCGCTGGGGCGGAAGCGACGGCATCGATGCTCGGGCCACGTCGCTGGGCCGCGCTGACTTCGCGCTGGTCGCCAGCGAGAACACCGAGCCGAACCTGGTGTTCGCCAAGTTCCTGGAGGACGGCGCGCGTGTCGTGTGTATCGGCCAGGCCGCGGACGAGGTGAAGCTGACGGACGCGTCCAAGCGGACGCTGTCGCGGACGCTCCCTGGCACATGGGATGACCTGCGCAAGCTGTCGAGCGCGCAGGTCAACGAGTTCCTGGTCTACAACTCGCTGCGCTTCTGGGGGGCCCCTCTGGAGGGCGAGGAACTGACGAAGTGGGCTCGCTTCTTCACCCAGGCGGCTGCCCGGGCGGAGACGGCCAAGCGGCGGTCGGATGTGTTGGCGGTGATGTGCATCGCCATGCTGACCGATTCGCGGTTCATCACCTACTGAAGCGCGGAGTGACTCCGATGAAGAAGAATCGGTTTGACGAGAATCACCGTCCAGAGCGCCGCACCTTCCTCAAGGCCGCGGCGGGATTCATGGGCTCCACGCTGTTCGGTGGGGTTCCCTTCCGGGCCTTCGCGCAGGCGGCCACGCTGGCGCCGGCCGACCGCTGCTTCGTCTTCGTGTACTTCAACGGCGGCTGGGACCAGCTGTTGGCCTTCGACCCGAAGGACCCGGATGAGTTCACCCCGGACCGCGCGGCCGAGACGCGCATCCTCCCGGGCTACAACCTCATCAACGACCCGGCGCGCTTCTCCGCGATTCCCCTGCGTCCGGAGCTGCCGGGCGTGGGCCGGTCCAACATCGACTTCGGTCCCGCGGTGGGTCGCCTGGCGAACCACTTCGACCTGATGACGGTGGTGCGCGGCATCAACATGAACACGCTGGGCCATGAGGTGGGCTACCGCTACTTCCTCACCGGGAAGATGCCCATCGGCAGCGCGGCGCGTGGCTCCTCCACGGCGACGGAAATCGTGGGGCAGATGAAGCCCCGCGTGCCCATCTCCAACATCGCCTTCAACGTGGAGTCGTACAACGACCGCTACCCCGGCTACGCCAACGCCCTGCGCGTCAGCCGCAAGGACGACCTGCTGCTCACGCTCAAGCCCAGCTCCCAGCTGCTGGACAGCGACATCGAGAAGCAGCTCACCGACTTCCGCGGCCAGCCCATCACCTGCGAGCAGGCCGCCTACGGCGCGCGCGGCGTGGGCACCACGTACCAGAACAGCCGCGACCAGATGCACCAGGTGATGGCGCAGCAGATGGAGTCGTCGTTCCGCTTCGAGGCCAACAACGCGGAGATGGAGGAGGTCCGCCGCCGCTACGGGCTGGACCAGAGCGGCCGCTACGACACCGAGGCGGGCCGCGCCGCGATGGTGGCCACCGCGCTCAAGAAGGGCATCGCCCAGTGCGTCACCATCAACCTCACGGGCGGCCTGGACACGCACTTCGGCTCGCAGCTCGTCCATGCCTCCAATCAGCGCCGGGGCTTCGACGCGCTGGCCAGCCTGGTGGATGACCTGCGTGCGTCCGACCACCCGAGCGGCGGGAAGTTCATGGACCACACCACCATCATGGTGTTCTCCGAGTTCTCCCGCACGCCGCTCATCAACAGCGCGGGCGGCCGTGACCACCACCTGTGCAACTCCTGCATGCTCATGGGCGCGGGCGTGAAGCACAACTACGTCTTCGGCCGCAGCGGTGACATCGGCATGTCGCCGGGCACGTTCGACCTGCGCAACGGCGCGTCGGACCCCAACGGCGAGAACATCTTCCCCGAGCACGTCATCGCCACGGTGTTGGCGTCGGCGGGCCTGGACTACAGCATCACCCGCGTGGAGCCCCTCCGCCCCATCCTCGCCTGAATCGCATGCGCACCCATCCCCGAGCCTCCCGTATGACCGACGGGGGGCGGCGTGCCTCCCTCGTCTTCCTCCTCCCCCTCTGCGCCGCCGTCCTCCTCACCGCGTGCGGCGATGACTCCCTTCCGCTGGACCGGCCTCGGCCCACCTCCTTCCGGCCCACCGAGGTCCGGGCGAAGACGGCGTTGGCGTCGGCGCCGGGCTTCGCGGACCAGTCCGGTGGCGGCATCTTCGCCAACACGGCCGGCGGCGTGGTGCGTCTGCGGCTGGACGGCTCGCTCGCCGCGCTGGCGCCACACCCTGGCAACAGCGCCGCGCTGGGCCGGGTGAACGCCGTCTTCCGGATGGGGCCTCACAGCGCGCTGGTGGAGGCGGAGAACGGCCTCTTCCTCGCGGAGTCGGGGTGGCTCATCTCCCCGCCGTGGCGCGACGCGCTGGGCCTGGGCATCACCGCGACGACGCAGTCCGCGGATGGCGCGGTGTGGCTGGCGCATCCCACGGGGCTCTTCCAGCTTCGCGGCGGCGCGCTGTCCGCGCTGAAGGTGAAGGGCGAGGCGCTCACCGGCATCACCGCGCTGGCCGCGGCGCCCACGGAGGACGGGTCCGCCGGGGTGTGGTTCCTGCGCGACGGGAAGCTGCACGTCGCGGTGGCCACCAGCCTGGTGAACTTCGAGGTGCATGAGGAGCGGCCGCCGCTGGAGAAGGGCGAGGTGGTGGAGGCCCTGGCGGGACTGGGCGCGGGCGTGGGCACGGCGGGCGAGCTGTGGCTGCTCACCAACCAGGGCTTGCTGCGCAGGCCGCGCGAGGGCTGGCGGCGGGTGTCCCTGCCGCAGCGGCCCGTGCAGCTGCTCGCGTCGGGGCGCTTCCTGTGGGTGAAGTCGAGCGACGCACTCCTGTTGTTCGACGCGGAGTCCGACGAGTGGGGGCTCGCGCAGGGCCTGGACACGCGGGAGTTCCGCTTCCTGTCCGCGGACGAGAGCGGCTGTGCGTGGGTGCAATTGGGAGGCGAGACGGTGGCGGTGAGCCGCGCTCCGGCGCCGCGCGTGTCGGGACTCCACCAGGGGATGCAGGTGGTGGAGGACGGGCTGGTGGTGCGCGCGGTGATGCCGCCCGGCGTGGACCCGGAGGAAGTGGTGTTCCAGGTGGGCGGCGCGGAGTTCCCCGCCAGCGGCGAGGGCCCCGTGTACAGCCTGGGCGGCCAGGAGGCGGACGGCACGCCGAAGCCGTACTCCTTCGTGGGCCTGCCCTCGGGGCGTCAGTCGTTGAGCGTGGTGGCGCGCTTCCTGGATGGCACGGAGGCCAAGCGCCTGGTGCCCTTCGACTACCAGCCGGTGAGCACCGCGGCGCTGAGCTGGGCGACGGACATCCGCCCCATCCACCTGGCGCGCTGTGAGAAGTGCCACGCCACGGGCCCCGGCCGCGCGCTGAACACCTACGAGCTGTGGCGGGAGAACGCGACGCTCATCACCGCCGCGGTGAGAGACCAGCGCATGCCCGCCGACGGGCCCTTGGACTCGCAGCTCATCTCCCTCATCCAGCGCTGGGCCGCGTCCGGCGCGAAGCCCTGACCCGAGTCACGTCCATGAATCGAATCGCTCGCGCGGCCCCTCTCCTCGCGCTCCTCGCCACCGCCTGCTCGGACGAGCTGGACCCGGCGCGTGAAATCCCGCCGCCTCCTCCCGTGGACCAGTGCACGGGGCTTCCTCCCGTCGCCCTGCGCGCCGAGCCCGCCCGCGTGCGCGTGGGCAGCCCCGTGGCGCTGGTGGCCTCGGGGGGCAGTGGCCAGTACCGCTATGTGCTCGAGGCGGGCGGCTCATCCGGGGAGCTGCGCGCGGACCGCTTCGTCGCGGGGCACACGCCGGGCCGGGACACGCTGGTGGTGGAGGATGCGCGCTGCCCCGGGGACGCGCGCGTCACGGTGGAGGTGCTGGCGCCCTTCGACATCGCGCCGGCTCGCGCGGACGTGCGGCCCCAGACGACCTTCCAGGTGGCGGCGCGGGGCCTGCTGGGACCGGCGACGTTCAGCCTGACGCAGAGCGGCTCCGGCGCCACGCTCTCTCCCGAGGGCCGCTACACGGCGGGCACCGGCGAGGGCCTGGACCTCATCACCGTGCGCGACTCGCAGACGGGTGACGAGGCGGTGCTCCAGTACAACGTGAGCCGGACGGCGCGGCTCGTGGGCGCGCCCGCGTACCTCGCGGTGCCGGCGGGCTCCTCCGCGCCGCTGGGCACGCGCGGTGGCAGCGACTCCGTGGTGTGGACGAAGGTGTCGGGGCCCGGGGCGCTCGCGCCTGGACGCGTCGTCTTCCAGCCGGGTGACACGGGCGCGGCGGTGCTGGAGGCGGCGGACCCGTTCACCGGCGACAAGGCGTCGGTGACGGTGGTGGTGATGGACGAGCTGACGCGCCCGACGCAGGCGCACGGCCGGCTCAGCGATGTCGCCGCGCTGGTGGCGGCGGACTTCGACGGCGACGGCATCCAGGACCTCGCGGTGGGACAGCGCGAGAGCGACGTGGGCGCGCCCGTGAGCGGCGGGGCCGTGTTCATCTACAAGGGCGGCACGGGCGGGCTGGAGGCGAAGCCGCTGTGGGTGCTCAAGGGGGCCACCGAGTCCGCGTTCTTCGGCGAGGTGCTGGCCGCGGGTGACCTGGACGGCGATGGCCGCGCGGAGCTGGTGGTGTCCTCGCCCGGCGCCGACGTCGCCATCAACAACGCCGGCGCGGTGTACCTGTATACGTTCAAGGGCGGCTCCCCCGCGCCGCTGCGGTCTCCGCTCGCCGGACTGCTGGCCAGCTCCGCGTTCGGCGCGGGCCTGTCCGTGGCGGATGTGAACGGGGATGGGCGCATGGACCTGGTGGTGGGGACGCCCGCGGGAGACCTGGCGCCCACCAGCGCCATCCGCGCGCGCGGCACGGTGGACATCTACCTGTCCACCCCCAGCGCGCCGGTGCCGGACCTGCCGAGCATCCGCCTGGGAGGCTCGGACCTCTCGCGTGAGGGCGCTCCCATGGCGCGCTCGAGCACGGACCTGGGGCGCGCGCTGGTGGTGGCGGACTTCAACAAGGACGGGCGCCAGGACATCGCGGCGCTCAGCCGGGTGAGCCGCTACGCGGCGGACGGCACCATCCCGGGGATGCAGGTGACCGTCTCCGTCTTCTTCGCGCGCGCCGAGGGACAGCGCTTCCGCGCGACGCCGGATGTGTACGTGCTGCCCGCCAACCTGGCGGACGGGACCGAGGGGACGTGGCGCCTGTCCTCCGTCGCGGGGGATGCGACGCGGCCTCCGCTGTTGATGGCGGTGGCGGACCGCGCGGACTCGCCGGACCTGAGCACCAGCGGAGGCGTGAAGTCCGGCGCGGACGCGGGCGGTGTGCTGCTGTTCGACTTGAGCGGCTTCGCGCCGACGGGGGACCCCGTGGCCACGCCTCCCCAGGTGAAGCGCGAGGAGGCCTTCGCGCGCATCTATGGCGATGCGTCCGGCATCGTCGCGGGCCGCGGCTTCGCGGTGCTGGACGTGGATGGGAATCCAGGGCCGGAGCTGCTGCTGGGCGCGCCGTACGCCGCGCCGCCCGCTCCGGGCAACACGACGCTGCGCTTCGGCGGCAAGGTGCTGGTGTACCCGCTGGCGACGCTGACGAAGGGCGCCCTCATCAACAAGCCGCTGTCGGCGCTCAACGGCGTGGCGAGGTCGGAGACGCTGGGCGCGGGGCTCGCGGCGTGGCGCTTCTCGGACGGGGAATCGCTGGCGGTCGTCGCGGGCCGCGCCTCCACGGACGAGGGCGTCTTCACCGGCCGGGTGGAGCTGTTCCGCAGGGCGGGGGCGTCGCTGACGGAGTGGACGCGCAGCACGTCCAACATCCCGGCGATGCCCAGCACGGAGCAGGTGGGCAGCCAGGTGGCGGTGACGGTGGGGCCTCGCGGGAGCGTGACGCTGCTGGGCGCCCCCGGTTGGTCCGGCCCGGGCGTCAACGCGGATGGCGACGCGATGAGCATCGGCCGCGCCTATGTGCGCGACGCGGCCCGAGGCGCGACGGCCTTGGTGGTGGAGGAGGGCGCTCCCACTCCGCACAAGGCGGGGCGCTCCGTGGGCACGGACGTGGCCTTCACGGACTTCAACGGGGACGGCATCCCGGACACCGCGGTGGGGGCGCAGACCTTCTTCGCGCCCGCCAGCAACAGCGCGGAGATTGCCGCGACCTACCACACGAACCGCGCGGAGTGCTTCACCGCGGGGACGCAGACCGTGGGCGGCGTGTTGGTTTCGCTGGGACAGGCGGACGGCACGTACAAGCCCGCCTACCGGCTGTGGGCGCCCAATCAAATCGCGGGCTGCGTGCCCGACACGGACGCGCGCTGCAAGCGCACGAACATGGGGCGCGGAATCGTGGGCGGCTTCGACTTCAACGGCGACGGGAAGCAGGACCTGGGCGTGCTGCGCGACAGGGGCATGGAGGTCTTCCTGGGCCGCGCGCCGGACGACGCGTCGCTCTCGAAGCTCACCATGGGGTGCAACCCCGTCTACTCGTGGCCGTCCATGGCCCTTCAAACCTTCGCGCCCACGAACCTGGGAGACATCAACGCGGACGGCTGCGCCGACCTCGCGTGGCGGTACGCGGAAGGGGCCCGCTCCGGTGTGGCCATCCTCCTGGGCTACGACGCGGGAGGCGCGAAGTGCGGTGGACGCGCGACGCCCACCGTGTGGCGCATCGCGGGAGACAACGAGGCGCAGCTCAACAACATGGGCCTGGGCGTGGCCATCGCCCGCGCGGGCAAGCTGATGCGCAACCCCAATGGCACGGGGGACACGCGAGACTTCCTCGCCGTCAGCGCCTCCGCGGTGGTCGTCAACAGCGTCACGCAGCCCGCGGTGCTCCTCTTCGACCTGGCCCAGCTCGGGGCGGTGATGAGCAGCCGACAGGGCGCCAACCCGCCCTTCGTCGCGGGGGCGCTGGGGGATGGGCTGACCCCCGTGGTGGTGGTGCACCAGACGCGCGCGGTGTTCTTCGGCTCCTCGCTGGCGGGGGGATTGGACCTGTCGGGCGACGGCGTGGATGACCTGGTGGTCGGCGCGTATGGCGCCTCCGTGGCGTCGGATGGTGGCGGTGCCGTGTTCATCTACGCGGGCACTCCCAACATGGGCGGCGCGCTGTCGCCCTTCCTCACCGTGGTGGGGGATGTCTCGGAGCGCAGCCAGGTGGGGATGGAGGTCGCGCTCGCCCCTGGAAAGGGAGGAACTCCGCCCACGCTGGTGATTGGCGCGCCGGCGAGCTATCGGACGGGGACCCGGAACGGGACGGCGTACGCGCTGCCGCTGCGCTTCTAGCGAAACCCGGCGAGGCGAGCGGGAACGGTGACAGGTCACCGTGGGAGTTTCATGGCAAGGGATTGGGAGCAGGAGTGGAGCCACGGCGAGCAGCGCGCGTGGCTGGATGCGCCGGATATCCTCTGCGCCCGTTTCCGAGGCGCCATCACCGAGGACACCTCGCGCTGGTCATGCGGCCTCTACGAGGCGCTCGCGGCGCGGGGGCGCTTCTACCTGGCGGCCGACATCGCCGACTCGCAGCTCAGCCCCGAGTCGCGCCGCTACCTGGTGTCCCACGCGAAGGCGGAGTGGTTCCTGGGCATCGTCTACATCGGCGCGGCGCTGGAGCAGAAGGCCACCACCAAGAGCTTGATGGTGGGCTCCATGCTGGGCGGAGGCCGGCCGCTGGACGTGCGCTATGCGGACTCACTCGAGGAGGCTCGTGCGTGGATTGCCGGCCACCGCGCGAAGTCCTCCGAGCGCTGACCCGCGCTTCAGCCCGGAGCGCTCTCCGGGGGCTTGGGCGCGCCCTGCTGCGGCAGCTTGTT
Source organism: Myxococcus stipitatus (assembly GCF_038561935.1). The sequence continues at coordinate 1,342,360 of NZ_CP102770.1, forward strand.
GGCCAGCGCCGCGCCGCCCAGGATGAGCGTTCCGCCCACGACGAGTGACAGCGTGAAGGGCTCGTCGAGGAACACGACGCCCATCACCACCGCCACCAGCGTGTCGAGCAGCGCCATGGCGCCCAGCGCCGTGAGCGAGATGCGCGGCAGGAGCCAGTACAGGCACAGGTACGTGAAGGCCGTGCCGAACACCGCGAGGTAGAACACGGCGCCCATCGCGCGGGGCGTCCACTGCGCGGCGGAGTGCGGCTCCAGCAGGAGCGACAGGGCCATCAGCGGCACCGCGCTGCTGAGCGACTGGCCGAAGACGAGCGTCCGCGGCGGCACGTTCGTCATGAAGCGTTTGATGAGCACGTTGGCCACGGCGATGATGGCCACGGACAGGAGCGCCAGCCCCACGCCGAGCAGCACCTTGCCGGACAGCGCCATGCCCTGGAGGTTGGAGGACTGGAGAATCACCACGCCCCCGACGCCCATGCCCGCCGCCAGCAGCTTGCCCGGCGTCAGCGGCTGGTCCGGCATCAGCACGCGGCCCACGAACAGCAGCCACACGGGGAAGGTGGAGAACAGCAGCGCCGCCCAGCTGGAGGGAATCCACTGCTGCGCGAAGAAGAGCAGCCCGAAGGGGAAGGCAAGCTGGAGCATGCCCAGCCCCGCGATGCGCTTCGCGGTGCGCGCGTCCAGGTGTCCCTTCAGCTGGGTGAAGGGCAGCATCACGAGCGCGGTGAGCAGCAGGCGCGCGCCCAGGAAGCGCAGCGGAGGCAGGTCCTCGAGTCCCACCTTCACCACGGACCACGTGGATCCCCACAACAGGAAGCAGGTGCAGTAGGCGAGGGCAATCTTCAGGGGACTGGCGGTCTTCACGGGGGTGCCAGTCGCGGTGGCGGAATCCATGCGGGCGTCGCCATAACATCCGCCTCGAAGGCATGCACGGTGCGTTGCGGGCGGGAGGCGGCCGGCCGGGCGTCACCCCGGCAGCCGCTGCCCGCGTTTCAGTGCGGGGGAGAACAAGTCCCCCACGGCGTCCAGGCGCTTGCGCAGCGTGCGGAGGTTGAAGCGCGAGGGGTCCAGCTTCGGCGTCACCTCACTCCAGCGCAGGGGCGCCGAGAAGGTCGCGGGCTCGCGGGCCCGCAGGGAGTAGGGCGCCACCACCGTCTTGCCCCGCGCGTTCTGTCCCGCGTCCAGGTAGAGCCGTCCGTGACGGGCGCGCACCTCGCGGACCGTGGTGGCGCGTGTCCCCAGCTGGTGCTCGAGCTCCTTCGCGAGGGCGTTGGCGTGTGCCCGGACCCGCGCGTAGGTGTGCCCGGGGGCCAGCGGCACCAGGACGTGCAGCCCGCGCTTGCCGGAGGTCTTGGGATGGCTCTCGAGGCCCTGTTGCTCCAGCAGCTCCCGCAGCGCGAGCGCCGCCGCCACCACGTCCGGCCAGCCCCCATCGCCCGGGTCCAGGTCCATGGCGAGGAAGTCCGGCCGGGAGAGCTGGGGGGCTCGGCTCAGCCACATGTGGAGCGTGAGCGCGGACTGGTTGGCGAGCCAGAGCAGGGGCTCCTCACCCGTCACATTCACGTGCCGCAGCGTCTTGTCCACGTGGCGCACGCGCAGCGTGGGGAGCCAGGCCGGCATGCCCGACAGCGAGTGGCGGAAGAAGCCCGGGGCGTCGATTCCCGAGGGCCACTGCTGCACGGCGATGGGCCTGTCCTCGAGGACGGGGACGAGCAGCGGCGCCACCTCTCGGTAGTACGCGAAGACGTCCGCCTTCGTCAGCCCGCTCTCGGGGAAGAGGACGCGGTCTCCGTGCGTGAGCCTCACGCGCCCTGGTTGTGTGCTGGACTCCTCGTGCGACGACGGCGTTGCCCTGCGCGCGGCCTGGACCCTGGGCGCGCGCTTCTCGCCCGTGGCGGGTGTGGGCCTGGATGCGCGGCGGCGCGGGGCCCGCTCGCGCCGGTCGGTGTGGGGTCGTGGGTTGGGGTGTTTCACGGGCCAACGGTTGGCATCCCGCGAGGCCATCGCAATGTCATGGGGTGAGCGCGGGGGGCAGGCCCGAGGGCGCGAGGTCTCGTCTGCTCGCCTCCCGGAAGGGCGGCCGGTCCAGGGCCTCGCGGGGCGGGTTGGACTTCGGGAAGAGGCTTCTCACATTGCATGCGTCCCTGGTGTGGAGGAAGTCGACATGGCCGAGAAGTCCGAGGTGGCACGGCTGCGCAGCCTGGCGCAGCTCGACGCGGACGCGGTGGGGGCCTACGACACGGCGCTCTCTCGCATTCCAGAGCCGTTGGTCCGGGAGAGACTGGGCGAGTTTCGCGCCGACCACCTGCGCCATGTGCGGGAGCTCAATGCCTTCATCCACCTCTTCGGCGGCGTGCCGCTGGAGCTGCGGCCGGACTTGAAGGGCGCGGCGATGAAGGGGCTGACCGCGATGTCCTGCATGATGGGCACCGAGGCGGCGCTGGTCGCCATGATGGGCAACGAGGAGTTCTCCAACCGGGCCTATGACCTGGCCCTGCGCTTCGACTGGAGCCCGGACGTCCGGGGCCTCATCGCGCGACACCGCGAGGACGAGCGGCGTCACATCCTGTGGATCCGCGAGGCGGTCCGGACCCGGCCCTGGGAGAAGGAGCGGGCCTCCCTGGGCGAGGAGGGCTCCGAAGCCCAGGTCTGAGTCCTCGCGCTGATATATCCAGGGAGCCCTGTCGTTCTAGCCTCACGGACAAGGGTTGCCTGGAGGTGGCATGAAGCGGTGGGTCATACTCGCGGCGATGGTGGTCGTGGCGACGGGTTGTGCGACGGTGCGCAGCGACCTGGAGATTCCGGACCGGGAGGCCATCTACGACCGGCCCCTCGAGGAGGTGTGGCCGGAGGTTCGGGAGTTCTTCACGCGCAACGAGCTGCCGTTCCGCGAGGACCGGGGCAGCATGGTGCTGGAGACGGAGTGGCGGCAGGAGTTCGGCGGCTCGAAGATCGCCGGCTTCTTCCACCGCTACATGGTCGTGGGGCGGCGGGAGACGCCGACCGCGAGCAAGCTGCAGATCTTCCGCATCACCAAGAGCCTGAACAAGGCGCTGTCCATCAACGGCAAGGAGCTGGACTGGAGTCCTTCGCGCACCCTGTTCACGGGCGCGGGGAGCGCCGGTGGCGGCAATGGACCGCAGGAGACCAGCCCCGAGGACTGGGAGGAGGTCATCGCGGCGCCGCGAGGTGAGAACTCCTTCTTCGCGGAGTCGGGCCAGGGCCAGCGGGACCTGGTGATGGAGTGGCGGGTGTTCCGCGATGTGGCGCCTCGGATGGCGAAGGAGGAGCGCGCGCCGAAGCCGGTGCAGGTGGCCAAGGCGCCCAACGCGACGAGCGCGCCCTCGCAGATGTCGATGGAGTGTGGCCTGCCCATCCTGGGCTTGGGCAAGCAGGCGAAGCCCGGCGCGGTGCTGCTGTTGGGCGAGCTGCACGGCACGGAAGAAGTCCCGCGCTTCGTGGCCCAGTCCGCATGTCAGGCCTTGGTGGCGGGCATCCCGGTGACGGTGGGATTGGAGCTGCCGCTGGAGAACCAGACGCGCGTGGACGCCTTCCTGGAGAGCCAGGGGAGCGAGGACGACTGGCTGAAGCTGATGGAGTCGCCGTTCTGGCGCAGCCCGTATCCGGATGGTCGTGGCAGCGAGGCGATGGCGAACCTGCTGGAGCAGCTGCGGCTCTTGCGTGCGCGGGGGCTGGACGTGGAGGTCTTCGTGTTCGACCACCCGAAGGCGAACGGGCAGGAGCGCGAGGACGCGATGGCGGCGACGGTCATCCACCAGGTGGAGTCGTCGCCCAAGCGCTTCCATATGGTGCTGTCGGGCAACATCCACTCGCGGACGAAGAAGGGGCTGCCCTGGGACGAGCAGCGCAGGCCGATGGGGTACCTGGTCAACGAGAGGCTGGACGACGTGGTGGCGCTGGACATGGCGTATGACAGCGGCACGGCGTGGATCTGCTCGGTGGACGGCAAGGGCATTCGGGACAGGCTGGACTGCGGCGTGCGGGACACCAAGGGCCGCAACAACGGCGACCGGTACTTCATGCACCTCTGGGGTTCGGCGAACGCGGAGGGCTACCACGGGGTCTTCTACGTGGGGCCGGTGAAGGCCTCGGAGCCCGCGGTGCATCGAGGAATGGGGCGACCCGGCTCCAATGACAACTCCAACCATCCCGCTCGCGACGAGGCGCGGAGGCTGGCCTCGGTGCGTGACGATATGTCTGGAAACGCCCTTCGTTCTGGCTTCCCGCGGTGAGTCTCCTGGAGGTGGCATGATGCGATGGTCTGTGCTCGCGGTTCTGGCGGCTGCATTCGTGGTGACCGGCTGCGCGACCTGGCGCAGTGACCTGGAGATTCCGGACCGGGAGGCCATCTACGACCAGCCTCTCGAGACGGTGTGGCCGGAGGTCCGGGAGTTCTTCACGCGCAACGAGCTGCCGTTCCGCGAGGACCGGGGCAGCATGGTGCTGGAGACGGAGTGGCGGCAGGAGTTCGGCGGCTCGCGCATCGCGGGCTTCTTCCACCGGTACATGGTGGTGGGGCGTCGCGAGACGCCAACGTCGTGCAAGCTGCAGGTCTTCCGCATCACCAAGAGCACCGGCAAGACGCTGTCCGTCCCGGGCAGCGACCTGGGCTGGGGCCAGACGGCGGGGAGGACCGAGGGCCTCTCTCCGGAGGACCAGGACGGAACCCTCGGTGCCCCGCAGGGAGAGGTTTCCGTCGCCGCGGGGTCGGGCCAGACGCAGCGCGACATGGTGATGGAGTGGCGGGTGTTCCGTGACGTGGCGCCTCGGATGGCGAAGGGCGAGGGCGCGGCGCAGCCGGTGATGGTGGCCCGTGCGCCCAATGCGACGAGCGCGCCTTCGCAGATGGCGGTGGAGTGTGGCCTGCCCATCCTGGGCTTGGGCAAGCAGGCGAAGCCCGGCGCGGTGATGTTGCTGGGGGAGCTGCACGGCACGCGCGAGGTCCCGCGCTTCGTGGCCCAGTCCGCGTGTCAGGCCGTGGTGGCGGGCATTCCGGTGACGGTGGGGTTGGAGCTGCCGCTGGAGAACCAGACGCGCGTGGATGCCTTCCTGGAGAGCCAGGGGAGCGAGGACGACTGGCTGAAGCTGATGGAGTCGCCATTCTGGCGCAGCCCGTATCCGGATGGCCGTGGCAGCGAGGCGATGGCGAACCTGCTGGAGCAGCTGCGGCTCTTGCGCGCGATGGGGCTGGACGTGGAGGTCTTCGTGTTCGACCACCCGAAGGCGAACGGGCAGGAGCGCGAGGATGCGATGGCGGCGACGGTCATCCACCAGGTGGAGTCGTCGCCCAAGCGCTTCCACATGATTCTCTCGGGCAACATCCACTCGCGGACGAAGAAGGGGCTGCCCTGGGACTCGGAGCGCAAGCCGATGGGGTACCTGGTCAACGAGAGGCTGGACGACGTGGTGGCGCTGGACATGGCGTATGACAGCGGCACGGCGTGGATCTGCTCGGTGGACAGCAAGGGCGTCCAGGACAAGCTGGACTGCGGCGTGCGGGACACCAAGGGCCGCGACAACGGCGAGCGGTATTTCGTGCACCTCTGGGAGTCGACGAACGGGGATGGCTACCAGGGCGTCTTCTACGTGGGGCCCGTGAATGCGTCCTTGCCGGCGGTCCAGCGAGGGCTGGGGCGCCCTGGCTCGAACGACAACTCGCTGCACCCCGGGCGGGAAGGGGAGAAGGTGCTGGCGTCGACGCGGTGACAGCGGGGGCAGGCGGGCGGTGTCGAGGCTGCTGCGAGACTCGGCCCGCTGACGTACGCTGCCGCGCGTGAGCGACACCACTGTCTACCAGCCGGACTTCCTGTACGAGGGAGGCCGGCTCCTTGAAGGGCGCCCCCTGGCCGTGGGCGCCGATGGCCGAATCCTCCCGTCGTCGTCCGTGCCCGCCGGCGCGAGCGTCGTGCGCCTGCCGGGCCGGGTGCTCCTGCCGGGCCTGGTCAACGGCCACTCGCATGCCTTCCAGCGGCTCATCCGCGGGCGCACGGAGTATGTGGCCTCCGGGCGCGAGGCGGATGACTTCTGGAGCTGGCGCGAGGCCATGTACCGCGCCGCCGAGTCCCTGGGGCCCGAGGACGTCTACGTCGCCTCCCGCCAGGTCTTCGTGGAGATGGCGCTGGCGGGCATCACCACGGTGGGTGAGTTCCACTACGTGCACCACCAGCAGGACGGCACGCCCTACGCGGACCGCAACGTGCTGGCCCATGCGGTCATCCGGGCCGCGCGCGACGCGGGCCTGCGCATCTGCCTGCTGCGCGTGGGTTATGCGCGCGCGGGCTTCCAGGTGGCGCCGAATCCGCGTCAGCGCCGCTTCATCGACCCGGACGTGGACACGTTCCTCGCCACCGCGGAGTCGCTGGCCCGCGAGGTTCGAGGCGACTCGGCGGTGAGCGTGGGCCTGGCGCCGCACAGCGTCCGCGCGGTGACGAAGGAGTGGCTGAAGGTCATCGCCGGGGTGCGCGGCTTCCCCGTGCACATGCACGTGGCGGAGCAGCCGAAGGAAATCGAGGCGTGTCTGGCGGAGCATGGCCGGCGCCCGGTGGAGCTGTTGTCGGACCTGGGACTCCTGCGTCCGGACTTCACCGCCGTGCACGGCGTGCACCTGACGGCCGAGGAGGTGTCCATGCTGGGCGCTGGCCGCGCGACGGTGTGCGCGTGCCCGTCCACGGAGCGGAACCTGGGAGATGGCATCGTCCCGGCGGACGCGCTGGCGAAGGCGGGCGCGGGCATCAGCCTGGGCTCGGACAGCCAGGCGCACGTGGACCTGCTGGACGAGGCGCGTCAGCTGGAGGGGCACCTGCGGCTGTCGCGGCTGCGGCGCGCGGTGCTGGACCCGGGTGGTGGCGAGGTGTCGGGCCTGGCGGCGCGGCTGCTCGGCATGGCGACCGTGGAGGGGGCTCGCAGCCTGGGGCTGTCCACGGGGGCGATCGAGCCGGGGGCTCCCGCGGACTTCTTCACGGTGGACATGGGGCATCCGTCGCTCGTGGGCGCGAGCCCGTCGTCGCTCCTGGCCTCCATCGTCCTGGGCGCGGAGAAGTCGGCGGTGCGCGAGGTGGCGGTGGCTGGGCGGCTGGTGGTGCGAGACGGGCGCCATCCGCTCGCGGAGGAGAGCGGGCGCGCGTTCCAGACGCTCGCTCGTGCGCTGTACCCGTGAAAGGACAGGGGGCTGGCGCGGGGCGCCGCGCGGTGGCATGACGCGGCGACTGGAGGCTGTCCCATGAGTGACACGCTGCCCGCGCTGCGGGCCACCCTGGCGGAGTTGGTGGCGATGGACACCACGTCCTCGCGACCCAACGCGCCGCTCATCGACTACGCGCAGGCGCGACTGGAGGCCGCGGGCTTCAGCGCGGAGCGCCAGCGGTACACCGATGACGCGGGCACGGAGAAGGTGAACCTGGTGGCCGTGAAGGGCGGCTCCGGGCGCGCGGCGCTCGCGTTGGTGGGGCACTCCGACTGCGTGCCCTTCGACGCGGCGTGGACGGACGCGCTGAAGCTGACGGAGAAGGAGGGCAAGCTCTACGGGCGCGGCGCGTGTGACACGAAGGGCTTCATCGCCTGTGCGCTGCACGCCGCCCTGCGCGCCGAGCGACTCCAGGCTCCGCTGATGGTGGTGCTCACCGCGGACGAGGAAGTGGGGCTGGTGGGGGCCAAGAAGCTGGTGGCCGCGGGTCTGGGCCGTGCGCGGCACGCCATCGTCGGCGAGCCCACGAAGCTCACGCCCGTGCGCGCGAACAAGGGCTACTGCCTGGCGGAGGTGGAGGTGCTGGGCAAGGAAGGGCACAGCGCGTATCCGGAGACGGGCGCGTCGGCCATCTTCCGCGCGGGGCGGTTCCTTCAGCGGCTGGAGCTGCTCGCGACGACGGTGCTGCGCGAGGAGCGGGACGAGGGCTTCCAGCCGCCGTTCACCACGGTGAACGTAGGCCTCATCCAGGGGGGCAAGGCGAAGAACATCCTGCCGGGCTCGTGCCGTTTCACGGTGGAGTGGCGGCCGATTCCGGGCCAGTCGACGCAGCGGGTGGCGGAGCTTCTGGAGTCCATCCGGCAGGAGCTGGTGCGAGACGAGCCCGCCTACGAGGCGCACATCCGCGTGCTGCGGACGGACCGGGGTGTGAACACGCGCGCGGACGCGGAGGTGGTGCGCTTCCTGTCCGAGGCCAGCGGCAACGAGTCCACGACGGTGCCCTTCGGCACGGAGGCTCCGCAGATGACGGAGCTGGGCGCGGAGGCCGTGGTGTTCGGGCCCGGAGACATCCGCGTGGCGCACCAGACGGGCGAGTACGTGCCCGTCGAAGACCTGGTGCGCTGTGAGGCCATCCTGGCCCGCGCCGTCGCGCACTTCTGCGGCGGACGCTGAGCCGAGCTTGCTTCATGACGTCGCGGAGCCCCTGCCGGGTGGTCCTGGCGGGGCGGGCCCATCGCTCCACGCAGGGGGCATGGGCCCTGTCCCCGATGGGGTGAGTGCCGCTGGAGGAAGTCGATGAGCACAGGGTTCCGGTCCACGAGACACACCCGCTCCCGCGCAACCTCCTCGTGCGGGTCGTGCTCGAGGCGGTGCTAAGCCTGGCGGACGAGGTGGACGACTCGATTGCGCGAGCCTGGCGTGAACGTCATGACACCGGTTGGAATGCCCTCCCCCGAGCTCGCGTAGAGGGGCGCGGCAGGCTCAGCGAGGCCATGAAGTCGGCCCCCCCCACCCAACGGGCCAGGGTGATGTAGCCAGGGCGTGTGCCGGGCGCATTCCTTCTTCGCGAAGTGAAGCCCCGTGCGGAGCGAATGGCTCCTGTTATTAAGTATCGGTGCCGCGCGGTGTCGGGTTTGCGCGCTGGCGCTTCCCCCTGGTGAACAAGATGAGCCACTCCGCCGTGTCGCCACGCAACGTCCTGTTCCTGCTCGCCAGCTCGCGTGAAGGGGGCAATGCCGAGCAGCTCGCTCGCAAGGCCGCGGAGGCGCTTCCCCCGGGCACGCTGACGGACTGGCTCCGGCTGGAGGACTCCCTGGTGGAGCCCTTCCGGGACCTGCGTCACGCGCCAGGGGGTTACTCGCGTCCGCCACCTCCAGAGCTCCGGGCGCTCGCCGAGCGCACCCTGGCCGCCGACGAGGTGGTCATCGTCGCCCCCGTGTACTGGTACAACCTGCCCTCGACCGCGCTGGCCTACCTGGAGCACTGGTCCTGGTGGATGCGCGTGCCGGAGCTGCGCTTCGCCGAGCGCATGCGGGGCAAGGTCCTCTCGCTGGTGACCGCCCACTCCTCCGAGGAGGACGACTCCGTCGCCAACCCGAGCTTGATGAGCCTCCAGATGAGCGCCGACTACCTGGAGATGCGGTGGCGCGGTGGCCTCATCGGGCATGGCAACCGACCGGGCGAGGTGCTGCAGGACACGCGTGCTCTCTCGGCTGCCCGTGAGTTTCTCGTGCGTCCCCTGCCTGTCGTGAAAGGCGAGGCTGCCTGAGTTCCACCCCCCCGACGCCCGCTGATTTGACGCGCGCTCCCGCACGCCATTAGGTTGCCGCGCCTTCGGAAGCCGGGGGGCCTCGCGGTGCGCTTTGGCGCACGCCGTGCCGTCAGTCCCTGTGGCGTGTCTCGTCCCCTCGGCGTTCCGTGTCGGAAAATCCCTGGAGGGGAAACTGCATGCAGCGTGGGCGATGGTTGTTCGTGGTGTTGTCGATGGTGGCGATGAACGCGTGGGCCCAGGCGCCCGAGCAAGGCGCCGAGCAGGAGGAGGCCGCGCTCCCGTCGCTGCCCGAGCTGCACCCGAAGACGGGCGAGGTGGTGCTGGGCAACGGCATGGCGAAGATGGTGGTGCCCGCCAACTTCGGCTACCTCTCGCCCGAGGAGGCGGAGAAGGTCCTGGTGGAGGTCTGGGGCAATCCTCCGGGCTCCACGACGCTGGGCATGCTGGTGCCGTCGGACGTGGCGGTGGACTCTCCCGCGGGCTGGGGCGTCGTCATCTCGTACGACGATGATGGCCACGTGGAGGACGAGGATGCGGCGAGCATCGACTACGCGGACCTGCTCAAGGACATGAAGGAGGGCACCCGCGAGGAGAACAAGGAGCGCGCGAGCGCCGGCTACGGGACGGTGGAGCTGGTGGGTTGGGCCGCGCAGCCGCACTACGACGCGGGGACGCGCAAGCTGTACTGGGCGCAGGAGCTGGCCTTCGGTGACTCGAAGGAGCACACGCTGAACTACAACGTTCGCGTGCTGGGCAAGGAGGGCGTGCTGGTGCTCAACGCCGTCTCCAGCATGGTGGCGCTGCCCCAGGTGGAGAAGGACATGCAGCAGGTGCTGGGCTTCACGCACTTCATGCCGGGCCACCGCTACGAGGACTTCGACCCCAGCACGGGCCGCGTGGCGGCGTACGGCATCGGCGGTCTGGTGGCCGGCAAGGTCGCCGCGAAGGCGGGCCTCTTCAAGGGCCTGCTCGCGGTGCTGGTGGCGGGCAAGAAGGCCATCTTCGCGGGCATCGCGGTCCTGGTCGTCGCGCTGGGCAAGCTGTTCAAGCGCGGCGGCGGCAACGACGGCACGCCGTAGCCACCGGACGGATGTCGAAGAGAAGAGGCTCGGGACACTCCGTCCCGGGCCTTTTTCGTCAACCCAGGAAGGGTCGTGACATGCAACGTGGGCGCGCGTTGTTCGTGCTGGTGTCGTTGATGGCGATGAGCGCGTGGGCCCAGCCCCCTCCGTTCTCCCACTTGCGCCCGGCGGTAGGCGAGGTGGTGCTGGGCGACGGGCTGGCGAAGCTGACGGTGCCCGCCGACTTCGGCTACCTCACGCCCGAGGAGGTGGAGACGGTGCCGATGGAGCGCTGGGCCCGCCCTCCGGGCACCCGGATGCTGGGCATGGTGATTCCGTTGAGCCGCGACACGACGTCGCCGATGAAGAGAGGCTTCACCCTCGAGTACCTCCCCGACGGCCATGTGGACGACCAGGATGCGGCGAGCCTCGACCCCGAGGTGTTGCTCACGCGACTGCGGAAGCACGTCCAGTCGGAGAGCGAGGAGCACATCCGCATGGGCCGAGGGGCGCAGGCGCTCTTGGGGTGGGCCTCGCCGCCGCGCTACGACGCGAGCACGCGCACGGTGTCCTGGGGCCTGGAGGTGGCTCACGAGGGCGTGAAGCTGACGCAGGTTCACTATCACGGCCGGCTGTTGGGAAAGGACGGCGTGCTGGTCCTCCTCGGTGACAGCTCCATGCTGTCGATGCCCCAGGGGGAGGAGGAGCTGAGGGCGGTGCTGGCGGCCATCCACTTCCTTCCCGGCCACCGCTACGAGGACTTCAAGCCCGGCACGGACCGCGTGGCGAGGGGCGGTGTCGGCGGCCTGGTGGCCCCGAAGGCGGACGGACTCAAGGGGTTGCTGGAGTCGCTGAAGGGCGGAACGAGGCTCCTCTACGTGGGCCTCGCATGCGTTGTGTTCCTGGTCGTCGCGCTGGGCAGGCACTTCATGCGCCCGGGGCGTGACGGCCGGAGCGCCGCGCCGTAGGTCCCTGCTCTCCCGTTGAAGCCAAGAGGCTCGGAACCCCTCTGGGTCCCGAGCCTCTTTTGTTGCACGGACGCGCCGCTCAGTGGCGAGGCAGCGCGCAGTGGCCCAGGTCGCGAAGCACCTTGCGCGCCTCGGCGATGAGGTCGTGGCCCTGGACGCCCTGGGGCACGCGGCCGATGAGCTTCATGTCCGGCGTGAGGCGGTAGTAGCCCTTGGAGCGCTGCACCAGGGCGGCGACCTTGGGGCCATCCAGCAGCGCATCCGCGCCCAGCGTCACCACCAGCCGCTGCGGGCCCACTTCCAGGCCGCGCAGCCGCAGCTCGCGCATGTCGATTTTCAGCAGCGTCAGCTCGGAGAGGTGGTCCACCTCGTCGGGGGCCTCGCCGTAGCGGTCCACCAGCTCCGCGCGCAAGTCGGTGACTTCGTCGGGGTGGCTGGCCTGGCTGAAGCGCTTGTAGAAGACGAGCCGCTGGTGCACGTCCGCGACGTAGTCGTCGGGGATGAGCGCGGGCATGGGCAGGGTGACGTCCGGCTCGATTTGCACCTTGGGCGGCTGGCCCTGGAGCTCCGCGACGGCCTCTTCCAGGAGCTGCGCGTACATGTCGAAGCCAATCTCCGCGATGGCGCCCGACTGCTTCTCGCCCAGGAGGTTGCCCGCGCCGCGAATCTCCAGGTCGTGGCTGGCGATGGAGAAGCCCGCGCCCAGCTCGGTGAAGTTCTGGAGCACCTCCAGCCGGCGCTGCGCGTCGCGCGTCACCGCCCGGCGCGTGGGCACCAGCAGGTACGCATACGCGCGCTCCCGGGAGCGGCCCACGCGTCCTCGCAGCTGGTAGAGCTGCGCGAGGCCGAACTGGTCCGCGCGGTTCACAATCATCGTGTTGGCGCTGGAGATGTCGATGCCGCTCTCGATGATGGCGGTGCAGAGGAGGACCTGGTGCTTGCGCTCGGTGAACTCGAGCATCACCTTCTCCAGCTGCCCCTCGCCCATCTGTCCGTGCGCCACGCCGATGGAGAGCTGCGGCACCAGCTCTCGCAGCTGCTGCTCCATGGAGGGCAGCGACTCCACGCGGTTGTGCACGAAGAACACCTGCCCGCCGCGCGCAATCTCCCGCTCGATGGCCTCCTTCACCACCTGCGCGTCGTACTTCATCACGAAGGTGCGGATGGCGCGCCGGTCCTGCGGCGGCGTGGCGATGATGCTCATGTCGCGCACGCCCGACATGCTCATATGCAGCGTGCGAGGGATGGGCGTGGCCGTCAGCGTCAGCACGTCAATCTGGGAGCGCCACTTCTTGAGCGACTCCTTCTGCTTCACGCCGAAGCGCTGCTCCTCGTCGACAATCATCAGGCCCAGGTCCTTGAAGGCCACCTCGCCGCCCAGGAGCTTGTGCGTGCCGATGAGGATGTCGACCTTGCCCTCCTTGGCGCGCTTGAGGATGTCGCGCACCTCCGGCGGCTTCTTCATGCCGGAGATGACCTCCACCGTGACGGGGTAGTCCTTGAAGCGCTTCTTGAACGAGAGAAAGTGTTGCTGCGCCAGCACCGTGGTGGGCACCAGCACCGCCACCTGCTTGCGGTCCAGCGTGGCCTTGAAGGCCGCGCGCATGGCGACCTCCGTCTTGCCGTAGCCCACGTCGCCGCAGACGAGCCGGTCCATGGGCTCCGGCTTCTGCATGTCCGACAGCACGTCGTCGATGGCCTTCGCCTGGTCCGGCGTCTCCTCGAACTCGAAGTCGGCCTCGAACTGGGCGAAGTAGCGGTCCGGCGCGCTGAAGGCATGGCCCGGATGCGCCTTGCGCGAAGCGGCGATTTGCAGGAGCTCCGCCGCCATCTTGAGCAGCTGCTCCTTGACGCGCTTCTTCGTCTTCTCCCAGCTCGTCGTGCCCAGCTTGTCGAGCTGGACGGACTCCGGATTGCCGCCGGTGAACTTCTGGATGAGCCGCATGCGGCCCACCGGCAGGTAGATTTTGTCGCGGCCCGCGTACTCGAGGACGAGGAAGTCCCCGGGCACGCCATTCACCTCCATCTTCGTCAGGCCGGAGTAGCGGCCGATGCCGAAGTCGGTGTGGACGATGAGGTCGCCTTCCTTCAGGTCCTTGAAGCCCGCGGCGAACGCATCCAGCTTCTTGCCGCGCTTGATGCGGCGCCGCGCGCGGACGCCGAAAATCTCCTCGTCCGACAGCACCGCCAGCCCGCCCGAGCCATCCACGAAGCCCTGGCTCACCTCTCCCGTGAAGAGGTGCGCGAAGACGGACGGCTCATACAGCGCCGAGGCATCCGTCATGGGCTCGGTGTGCACCTTCACCATGACGTTGCGGTCGAGCAGCAGGCGCTTGAGCCGGTCCGCCTGGCTCAGCGTTCCGCATGCCACCGCGCACGCCACGCGCGAGTCGCGCCAGCGCTGCATCCGCTCCACCAGCGGGGACAGCGCGCCCTCCTCGCCGTGGTGCGCGAGGATGGCCTCTCGCAGGTCCTGCGTGCCGCCGAACTGGAAGAGGACCGGCGGCTTCTCGGACTGCGACAGCGACAGGCCACCACCCTCGACGACGCGGAACGCGGCGAGCTTCTCCGCCACCGCCTCGCGCGAGAGGAAGTGCTCGGCCGGGGGACAGATGAGGTCCTTGCGCTCCTCGGCCGCGGCGAACGTGCGCTCCAGCTCATCCCACAGCGCGTCCGCGGCGCGGCCCAGCTCCAGCGGGTCGTCCAGGTAGAAGATGGGCGGCTGCGTGCTCCACGGGCCCAGGAAGTCGAACACCGTGGCCAGGCCTCCCTCGAAGAGGCCGGGGAGCAGCCCCTCCAGGCCGAAGCCGGGCAGGCCCTCGCGCAGCGCGTCCAGTCGCTCGCGCAGCTGGATGGTGGGCAGGTTGATGCGGTCGGCCACCGCGCGGGCGGCGGCCTCGGCGCGGGGACGGGTGTCCTCCGTGAGCAGCAGCTCGCGCGCGGGGACCAGGTCCACTTCCTTCAGCGCGTCCACCGTGCGCTGCGACTCCGGGTCGAACACGCGGATGGAGTCGATGGTGTCGCCGAAGAACTCCAGGCGCACCGGCTTGTCGTAGAGCGGGCTGAAGACATCCAAGAGGCCGCCGCGCACGGAGAACGTGCCCACGTCCTCCACCAGCGGGCTGTTCTGGTAGCCCATCCGCGCCAGCTTCCGCGCCAGCGAGTCGCGGTCGTAGTCCTGGCCCACGACCACGCGGTCCGTGAGCGCGGCCATGACGTCCGGACGCAGCACGCGGCGGTGCAGCGCGCGCAGGGAGAGCACCAGCACCGGGAAGCGGGTCCCGCGAGACAGGTGATACAGCGCGCCCAGCCGCTCGGTGACGGGGGCGGCGTCCGGGGAGAGCTCGTCGTACGGGAGCACCTCGTCGGCGGGCAGGCGCAGCACGCTCGGCTTCAGCAGGGTGCCTGTCCCGCCCAGGAAGAACGCCAGGTCGGAGGCCAGCGCATCCGCCGCCTCCTCGTCCGCCGCGACGCACACCAGCGGGGCGCGGGCCTCCCGGTGCAGCCGGGCCAGCACGTGGCCTCGGGCGGAGCCCTTGAGCCCCTGCGTCCGCACGCGGTGACCCGGGCGCAGCTCCGCCAGCAACCGGGTGAGGGTGTCACCCGCCACGAGAGGCACGCCGCCATGCTGCGCCGCCGCCTCGCCATCCAGCCTCTGAGTGAAAGGAGTGTCCATGAGTGGACCCCTGAGGGCCGCAGGGTAATTAGGGGCGAGCCCCTGACAGGTCAACGACAGAGCGCATTGCGTGTCGTGTGTCGGAGGCGACGCGCGCGTGAGTGCTGTGTCCGCCACGTATCAGCCGTACCGGGGGTGGGTTGGCCGCCCGCCCGGGGCAAGAACTACTCTCCACCAAGGCATCGCTGGGGGGTGCCACACGCCAGCCATGCAATCCGGCCGTTGCAACAGGGTGATGAACAACGGGGCGGGCGCGCCCCCCTCGGAGGCTGTGGTCGTGTTGCGCAGCGTTCGCTCCGCTGGGCACGGCATCCTGGACTTCGAGTGCGTCTCCGCGAATGCGCACGCCGAGCGCTGGCTGGGCCGGGAAGAGCGCTCCCTGGTGCGACAGCGGCTGCTCGAGGAGGCCCCCTGGGTGGGCGAATGTGGCCTGTTCGCCTCTTGTGTCCGTGTGGCGGTGCGCCGGGAGCCGGAGGTGGTGCGTGTGTCGCGCCAGTCCTCCGTGGGCACGGTGTGGATGCTGGCCCGCGTCTCTCCGTGGGAGGACGGCGTCGTCGTCTTCCTGGAGGATTTGACGGAGCGGATGGCGTCGGAGGAGGCGCTGCGCCGGGACCATGACCTGCTGCACGCGGTCATCGAGAGCGCCACGGACGCCATCTACGTGAAGGACCTGGACGCGCGCTACGTGCTCATCAACCCGGCCACCGCGCGGGCCTTCAACCGGGCGCCGCAGGACATCCTCGGGCGCACGGACCTGGAGCTCCTGGGGGACACGGCGGCGCCCGCGGTGACGAACGACCGCGAGGTCATCGAGTCCGGTGTCACCGCGACCTACGAGGACGCGGACGGCGGGCCCGGCAGCGACCAGATATGGCAGACGACCAAGGGCGTGCTGCGCCGGGGCGACGGCACCGTCTATGGCTTGTTCGGCATCAGCCGGGACGTCACCGCGCGCCGCCGCCAGGAGCACGAGCGCGACGAGGAGGCCCGGTTCCAGGAGCGCTTCATCGGCGTGCTGGGGCATGACCTGGGAAACCCGCTGGCCGCGGTGAGGCTGTCCGCCGCGGCGCTCCTGGCGCAGCCCACGCTGACGCCCGAGGTGCGCCGCGTGGCCCAGCGCATCGACGGGAGCGCCGAGCGCATGGCGCGGCTGGTGAAACAGTTGCTTGATTTCACGCGGGCGCGGATGGCGGGAGGCATTCCCTTGCGTCCGCGCGAGGTGTGCATGGCGTCGGTGTGTCGCCGCATCATCTCGGAGCTGGAGCCCGCGCACCCCGAGCAGCGCGTGGACCTGGAAGTGGACGGCGAGTGCCGAGGCGTGTGGGACGAGGAGCGGCTGGGGCAGGTGCTCTCGAACCTGGTGGGCAATGCGCTGCAGCACAGCCCGCGAGGCACCGCCGTGCGCGTGCGGCTGGCGGCGAATGACCCGCTGTTCCAGCGGGTGGAGGTCCACAACCTGGGGCCGCCGATTCCGGACTCGCTGCGTCCGCGCTTGTTCGCGCCCTTCCACCGCGCGGCGCCCGACCCCGGAGGGCCCAGGCCTCATCGTCACGGGTTGGGGCTGGGGCTCTACATCGTCTCGCAAATCGTCACGGCCCACGGCGGGTGGGTGGACGTCGCGTCCTCGCTGGATGCGGGCACGTGCTTCGCGGTGACGCTGCCTCGCATCGCCCAGGCGTCGGAGGAGTCTCCGCCGCCGCGCTGGGCCTGAGGCCCGGACTTCAGTCGCGGGCGTAGCGGGCGGCCGCGCGCAGGCGCATCAGGTCATCGAGCGCGCCCGGGTCCACCAACTCCAGCGCCGCGGCGCCGGCGATGCCGGTGTAGCGGGCGCGGTAGTCCTCCTCGTCCTCTTCGTCGTCCTTGCCGTCGCCCTTGTCATCCCCATCCCCGCCGCCCTTGCCGTCGTCGGGGCGCAGGGACAGGGGCTCCGGCCGGGACAGCCCCGGCTCGATGCGGGGCGTGGACAGCGCGTCGGCTCGCAGGGAAGCAAGCAGGCCGGCGATGGCCAGGCAGAACAGCAGCGCGGTGGTGAAGGTCTTCATGAGGGGCTCCGTTTCTCCCCTGGCCTGACGCACCGCGCGCGGGGTTATTCAGCGAGCCCCCCGGGACGGGGCGCTACTGCGCCTTCAGGGTGCGGATGTATCCCACCAGCGCGTCAATCTGCGCGGCGGTGAGCTTCTCCTTGAAGGCCTTCATCTTCGTGTTGCGAGGAGAGCCGTCGGCAATCATCTGGCGGATGTCCGCGTCCGTCACGGACGCCTGCCAGGCGGCCTGGCTCATGTCGGCGAGCGACTCCTTCTGGCCCATCTTGGTCTTCGCCTTGCCGTCATCGCCATGGCAGGACTTGCACTTGGCCTTCCACATGTCGCCCACGTCATCCGCCGCGAAGGCGTTCGGGGCCAGACACAGGCTCAGCACCACGACAAGCCGCTTCATCATCGCTACTGCCTCCTTGGGTGGACGGGAACTGTCGCATGGAACGCGGTGCGCCGGGAGTACACCGGACGGCGGTGCAGGCGCGGGTGAAGTCCTCGACGCTCAGGGGCCTGGACGAGGCCAGAACGGCGCGGAGCTCCCGGGGGGCGCGAGCCAGACGGACTGGAGGAAGCGCGTGGCGTTGCGGTCCGCGTCGTCGCCCTGCGTGGTGAGGACGTGCGCGGTGGTGAGCACCAGGAGCGTCACGAAGCTGGCGACGAGGGACGCCCGCTCCGGGCCCTGCTGATCCTCCCGCGTGGCCAGGGCGGTGAGGACCCAACCGGCCACGGCGACGAGGACGGCGAGCAGCACCTTGCCCGCGAACGGCTGGGGCAGTCCCAGGAAGGACAGCACGGAGGGCGGGAAGAAGCCCGCGCGCAGCAGGGGCTCCGTCAGCCCCCCCAGGACGTTGGAGACGTCGTCTGGGATGTAGTTGACGAAGGTGGCCAGGCCCGTGGTGAGGATGGCCGCCGCGCACAGCATCGCGCCGATGCCCAGGCCCACCGCGTGTCCCCGCTCGCGCAGCCGCTCCAGCCAGAGTCCCGCGGGCAGGAGCAGGAAGGGCACCAGCCCCGTGAGGTGGCGAGGCCCCGTCGTCCAGCCCCACGAGTCATACGAGAACGAGGACGTGAAGTAGAGGTAGCCCAGGCCGAGCGCGGCCGTCATCCAGGCGCAGGCGCGTGCCTCGGCCGAAGCGCTTCCGCCGCGGAAGGAGAGCCGCGTCAGGCCGGGAATCGCGAGCAGCAGGAACGGGGCGAGCGTGAAGAGTCCGCGCAGCGGGGAGATGAGCGACAGCGTGAAGGCGCGCGGGTCCGGCGTGCGGATGCCGAGGAAGCCGCCCAGGTGCCACGGCTGATAGCCGGAGTCGTTGAGGTACTTGTAGCCGCTGGTCAGCGGGTGGCCGAAGGTGGCCTGGTGGTAGAGCATGAGCGCCACCACGAAGGGCAGCGCGCCCAGCGTGGCGAGCCCCGCGGCGCGGCCCAGGCCCTTCAGTCGCTCGCGCAGGGGCGCCTCGCGGAAGAGGAACGTGAGCGCGGCGTAGAGCACCAGCCCGAGCACCCCGAGCGCTCCCGTGTACTCGGCCGCCACCGTGGCTCCGGCGCACGCGCCCGCGAGGAGGTAGCCGCGCTCCCGCCACTCGCCGCGCGCGCAGCGCCACAGCGAATAGAAGCCCGCGAAGAGCAGCACCGCGGTGGTCTGGTGGCTCATGAACAGCAGCGAGTAGCTGAACGCCAGCGAGCCCAGCCCGTACGTCACGGTGAGCGCATCCGCGACACGCGCGGACAGGTTCTCACGCAGGTACTTCCGCACCAGCCACAGCAGGCCCAGCGTGGGCAGCACGGTGAGGAACAGGCGCGAGAAGAAGACGAGCGGCACCTCGGGCACGGGGCCCGGGCGGGCCACCGCGCGCAGCACCGCATACACCGGCACGGCCGCGAACGACAGCAGCGGCGCCTTGCTGGGGTAGTACTTCCCATCCTTCACGGACAGGTCGCCGACGTAGCCGCGCTCGCGCAGCACGGCGTTGATGTCGAGCGTGCCGTGCTCCACCAGCGAGATGCTCTGCCACAGCCGGCACAGCTCGTTGGGGGAGCGCAGGCCCGGGTGATA
This sequence comes from Myxococcus stipitatus, assembly GCF_038561935.1. The sequence goes on from NZ_CP102770.1 coordinate 1,361,627, forward strand.
CGGGAACAGCAGGAGGTACAGCGCGGCCAGGGCGGCCCACACCGCGCGCGGTGCGCCTCGCGCGGACGTCGCCGGTGTGGCTCCAGGAGCCGGTGCGGCGGGCTCGGACGGAGCGGGCGAAGGGGGCACGGGCCCTGGCGCCAGGCTCACGGTGACGAGCTCCCCGGGGCGCGGCCGTGGGCCTTCACGCGTCGGCCCCCGTGACGCGGGCCACGGCGAAGAGGCTCATGCCCACGGGCAGCTTCACGTGGGCCTCGGCGCGGGCGAACAGCGGGGCCAGCGTGTCGTAGAGCTTGAGCTGGAGCTTGGGCACCGAGCGGCGGCGCAACAGGCGGCTGTTGACGAACCAGCCGGGCATGCCCACCAGGTTCATCCACTCCAGCTTCTCCACCTCGAAGCCGTTCTCCTCCAGCACCGCGCGCAGCGTGGCCGGCGTGTAGCGGCGGTGGTGGCCCACGGCCTCGTCGATGCTGCCGAACAGCTGCTCCAGCGCGGGCACCAGGATGAGCACGCGCCCGCCGGGCGCCAGGATCTGCCGGAAGCGGCGCACCGCCGACGCGTCGTCGGGGATGTGCTCCAGCACGTTGGAGAGGACGATGGTGTCCAGCTGCTCGCCCTTGAGCGACTCCCAATCCGCGAGCGCCACATCGGACAGGTAGGGGCGCACGTGCGGCCGGCCTCGGAAGAGGTTCTTCAGCCGGTCCACGTAGAAGCGGTCCACCTCCAGCGCGATGAGCAGCTCCGCGCCGGACTCCAGCTCGCGGGTAATCGTGCCGATGCCCGCGCCAATCTCCAGCACGCGCCGGCCCAGGTGCTCGCGGAAGCGGCGGCCCAGCCACTGGTTGTAGTGGACCGCGCCGTCCATACGCTCCAGCGTGGTGTAGCCCTCGTGCTGGTTGTCGGCGTCGTCGCGCACGGTGGCGTAGCGCATCAGCGTGCGCAGCTGGGACAGGCGCGCCGCGCGGGGGCGGCGAGGCACGGCCTGGAGCGGCGGCAGGGAGACCTCGGTGAGCCGGAAGAGCTGCGCGGCCAGCTTCACCACCAGCTCCGCGTCCACCGCGTCGTCGTCGCTGGTGAGCGTGACGGAGCGCAGGGCCTCCGTGCGGAACGCGCGCACGCCGCTGAGCGGGTCCTTCACCGAGACGTCCGTGACGAAGCGGGTGACGTGGCCCAGCGCACGCTCGGCCCACGCCTCGGGGTCGAGCCCCACCGCGCCCCGGCGGCCGAAGACGGCGTCCGCGGTGTCGTCCTTCAACGGCCCCATCAGCGCCTGATGTGCGTCCGGTGAGTAGGCGGCGTCCGCGTCCTGGAGCACCGTCATGGCGCTCGTCACCCGGGACAGCGCCGCGCGAATGGCCGCGCCCTTGCCTCCTTGGACGCTGAGAACCTGGAGGCCCGGCCTCGAGGCCACATCGGGCTGGCCGTCGCCGGCGAGGACGACTTCCGCGCGTCCCGCGAGCTCTCGGGCGAAGTGGGCAGCGGCATCCACGGTGGAGGAGTCGAAGGGGATGATGACCGAATGCTGGAAGCTCACGGCGGGCTCACTAGCACAGGCGCCCCGGATGCGCGCGTTCCCGCCTCCAAGAAGGGTGTCCGGAGGGCTTCCAAGCAGTGGCGGAACGATGGACAACCCGCACCGGACACGGCACGCTCGAATCTGGTTTTCACGGGTGTGGGTGAAGGTCGGGGCCGGCGATTGCCGGGTCGCCGCCGCACCCAGGCGCTCGCAGGCTCCAGGAGAGACAAGTCGTGGATGGAACCGTGTTCGACCCGGCCGGTGGCACCAGTGGCCTGACGCCCGCGGGCTTGATGCTCCGCGTGCGGGCGCTGTGGCGACGCAAGTGGGTCGTGCTCGGTGTCGCGGCGGTGGTCGCGGTGCTGGGGGCCGTCTACACGCTGCGCCAGCCCAAGGTCTTCTCCGCCAGCACCTCGCTCATCATCGACGTGATGGCGCCTCGCTTCCTGGATGGCGAGGTGAAGGAGGTCATGGGCGAGGAGCGCGGCAACTACTGGTTCAACAAGGAGTACTACGCGACCCAGAGCGAAATCATCACCTCGCGCGCGGTGGCGGGCCGGGTGGTGGACAAGCTGGGGCTGTCCACGGACGCGGCCTTCCTGGGGCTTGCCGGCGTGTCGGACGAGAAGGCGCGTGTGCAGGCGATGCAGGGCGCGGACGCGGTGGGGCTGTTGCAGAGCCGCATCCGGGTGATTCCCGCGAAGGACTCGCGGGTGATGAACATCGCGGTGGATGACGTGGACGCGGCGCGCGCGGCGCTGCTCGCCAACGAGGTGGCCGCCGCGTACATGGCGGAGAACCTGGCGCTCAAGCTGCGCATGACGGAGGACGCGCGCTCCTGGCTGGAAGGGCGGCTGGAGGACCTGGAGAGCCAGTCGAAGGTGAGCGAGCTGGCCGTCTACGACTTCAAGAAGGACGCGGACATGTTGTCCACGTCGCTCGAGTCGCGGATGAGCATCGTGAGCGACCGCATCAACAGCTACAACCTCAACCTCACCGAGGTGAGCGCGCGCATCGCCGGACTGCAGGCGCGCGTGGAGGCCATCCAGAAGCTGCGCAAGGCATCGCCCGACGACGAGACGTGGGCGGAGGCGCTGCCGGGCGCGAAGGACGGCCCCATCCAGGACCTCAAGAAGAGCTACACGGAAGTGCGCGTGGCGTGCGCGGAGCTGTCCGAGCGCTACCTGCCCGAGCACCCCAAGCTCCTAGAGTGCCAGGGAAAGCTGGCGGTGATCCAAGCCGACTTCCTCAAGAGCCTGCGCAACGTGGTGCGCTCGGCGGAGACGGAGCTGGCGGAGGCGGAGGCGCAGCGCAAGAACCTGGTGAAGCTGTTGGACGAGGCCAAGGCCGAGGCCTTCCTCGTGAACAAGAAGTCCATCGAGTACGACCGCCTCAAGCGCGAGTCGGACAACAACCAGCGGCTCTACGAGCTGGTGCTCAAGCGGCTCAAGGACATCGAGCTGTCGGGCCTGCTGCGCACCAGCAACGTGCGCGTGCTGGACCTGGCGCGGCCCGTCTTCGTGCCGGTGAAGCCCAACGTGAAGCGCAACCTGCTGGTGGGACTGGTGATGGGGCTGCTCGCGGGCGTGGGCGTGGCGCTGCTGCTGGACCTGCTGGAGAACAGCGTGGCCACGCAGACGGACATCGAGGAGCGGCTGGGGTTGGCCTTCCTCGGCGTCATGCCGCGCATCGAGGGCAACCGGGCGCCGAAGGACCGCGACCTCTTCGTCCACCGCGAGCCCAAGTCCTCCGTGGCGGAGTGCTGCCGCGCCATCCGGACGAACCTGCTGTTCATGTCGCCGGACACGCCGTTCAAGACGCTGGTGGTGACGTCCAGCGGGCCGCAGGAGGGCAAGTCCACCACGGCCATCAGCCTGGGCGTGGCCATGGCCCAGAGCGGCAACCGGGTGCTGCTGCTGGACACGGACATGCGCAGGCCGCGGCTGCACCGCGCCTTCGGCGTGCCCAACGAGCTGGGCATCTCCTCGCTGGTGGTGGGCGAGGGCTCGCTCGACGCGGCGGTGAAGAGCACCGAGGTGCCCGGCCTCTTCGTGTTGCCGTGTGGCCCGCTGCCGCCCAATCCGGCGGAGCTGCTGCACACGCGCGCCTTCACGGAGCTGCTCAAGACGGTGGCGGGGAAGTTCGACCGCGTGCTCCTGGACAGCCCGCCCCTCAACGCGGTGGCGGACGCGGCGGTGCTGGCCACGCAGAGTGACGGCGTGGTGCTGGTGCTGAAGGCGGGCAAGACGAACCGCGAGGCGGCGCGGCGCGCGCTGCGCTCGCTGGCGGATGTGCAGGCGCGCATGTACGGTGCCATCCTCAACGACGTGGACCTGCGGGCGCCGCGCTACGGGGACACGTACCTGGCCTATGGCCAGTACGGCGCCGAGGAGACGAAGGACCGGGTGGCGCAGTCGTGAGCACGTCCATGGTGGGAGCGGGGCTCCGGGTGCTTCACCTGGGCAAGTTCTATCCGCCCGCGTCGGGTGGCATCGAGAGCCACGTCCAGACGCTGGCCCGCGCGCAGGCGGCGCAGGGCGCGCAAGTCGAGGTGCTGTGCGCCAACCACTCGTCGGACTCGGGGAACACGAGTCACGAGTTCCACGGCCGCAGTCCCACGCACGAGAGCTGGGACGGGCTGGTGCGCGTCGTGCGGCTGGGGCGTCGTGCCTCCGTGGCGCGCATGGACGTGCTGCCGGAGCTGCCCGGCGTGCTGCGGCGGATGCTGGAGCGGGGCGTGGACGTGGTGCACCTGCACACGCCGAACCCCACCATGTTGCTGGCGCTGGACCTGGTGCCTCGGCTGCCCACGGTCTTCATCACGCACCACAGCGACATCATCCGGCAGAAGGTGGCGGGCGCGCTCTTCCGCCCCCTCGAGCTGATGCTGTACGCGCGCGCGAACCGCATCCTGTCGGACAGCGAGGCGTATGTGCATGGCTCCTCGCTGCTGAAGATGTTCCGGCAGAAGGTGCGCGCGCTGCCCTTGGGCATCGACCTGGAGCCGTACCTGAAGCCCTCGGCCGAGGTGCTGCGGGAGGAGGCGCGCTGGCGCGAGGAGCACGCGGGCGTGCCGCTGTGGCTGATGGTGGGGCGGCTCGTCTACTACAAGGGCCTGTTCACCGCGCTGGAGGCGCTGGCGCGCGTGCCGGGGCGCCTGGTGGTGGTGGGCGTGGGGCCGCTGGAGGAGGAGGGCCGCGCGCGGGCGAAGGCGCTGGGCGTGGAGTCGCGGGTGACGTGGGCGGGCTATCTGCCGCCGGACTCGCTGATGGGCGCCTTCCGCGCGGCGAACGCGCTGTGGTTCCCGAGCAACGCGCGCAGCGAGGCCTATGGCCTGTCCCAGGTGGAGGCCATGGCGAGCGGGCTCCCCGTGCTGAACACGGCGATTCCGCACTCGGGCGTGCCGTGGGTGAGCAAGCACGAGGAGACGGGGCTGACGGTGCCGGTGGGGGACTCGAACGCGCTCGCGCGGGCGGCGCGGCGGCTGCTCGAGACGCCGGGGCTGGCGGAGCAACTGGGCCACGGTGCCCGGGCTCGCGCGGAGGCCGAGTTCCGGGACGACGTCATGGCCACGCGCTGCCTCAAGCTGTACTCGGAGGCACTGGGGAGGCCCGTGCCGGTGGCGGCCGAGGAGGCTCCGCCAGAGGTCTCGGAAGAGAGCGTCCGGGGCGCGTCATGATGCGCGTGCTGCACGTCTACAGCGGCAACCTCTACGGCGGCATCGAGTCGTTCCTGGTCTCGCTCGCGCGCGAGTCGGCGCAATCGCAGTCGGACACGGTGCATGAGTTCGCGCTGTGCTTCGAGGGGCGGCTGGCCGATGAGCTTCGCGCGGCGAACAGGGTGGTGCACTCCCTGGGCGCCGCGAGGGTGGGGCGTCCCTGGACGGTGTGGACCGCGCGCCGGGCGCTGGGCGCCTTGTTGAAGACGGGAGGCTACGACGCGGCCATCTGTCACGCGGCGTGGCCGCAGGCCCTGTTTGGCCCCGTGGTCCGTTCGGCCGGTGTTCCGTTGGTGTTCTTCCAGCATGACGCGCTGATGGGCACGCACTGGCTGGAGCGCTGGGCGAGTGTCACCTCGCCGGAGCTGGTGCTGGCCAACAGCCACTACACCGCGCGCTCGTTGGTGAACGTCTATCCGCGGGCTCCGTACCGCGTGCGTCATCCGCTCGCGCCCCAGGCGGCGCGGGTGCCGGAGGCGTCGGAGCGGAACCTCCTGCGGGCCGACTTCGGCGCGAGCGAGGAGGACGTGGTCATCATCCACGCCAGCCGCATGCAGGAGTGGAAGGGACACCGGCTGCTGCTGGAGGCCCTGGGCCGCATGCGCGAGGCGCGAGGCTGGCGGCTGTGGATGGTGGGCGGTGCCCAGCGCGAGGAAGAGGTGCGGTATCTCGACGGGCTGGTGGCCCAGTCCAAGGCCCTGGGGTTGGAGGGCCGGGTGCGGTTCCTGGGGCAGCGCTCGGATGTGCCTCGACTGATGCGCGCGGCGGACCTGCACTGTCAGCCCAACACGTCACCGGAGCCCTTTGGCCTCGCGTTCATCGAGGCGCTCCAGGCGGGCCTCCCCGTGGTGACGACCGCGCTGGGGGGGCCCTTGGAAATCGTGGACGCGACGTGCGGGAAGCTCGTCGCGCCCGATGCGGGGGCGCTGTCGTCCGCGCTCCTGCGGCTGGTGGTGGATGCGGAGGCCCGGCGCAGGCTGGGCGCGGCGGGGCCGGCTCGCGCGGCGATGCTCTGTGGCGCGCGGGCCTTCCTGCAGGGCCTGGACGAGGACCTTCGCACCGTCGTCGCCGGAGCGGCTTCGTGAGTCCGCCGCGCTCGCCCCTCGCGGCGAGACCCGGGCTTCAGGGCCCCGGGGTGCTCGGGCGCAAGTACGTGCGCCGGGCTCCCGATGCTCCGCTGGAGGTGGTGGGCGAGACCGCGGCGGCCCCGAGCCAGAAGCCGCGGCCCGCCACCAGGCAGAGCCTGCTGTCGTCGAGCAAGCTGGTGCCGCTGTTCGTCGCGCTGCTCATCGGCTGTCAGCTGGTGCTGTTGGTGAACGCCATCGCCCCGCTGCGCATGGTGGTGCGCATCCTGGCGTTTGGCTTGAGCCTCGGCTTGCTGGTGCTCGTGCCGGGGCGTGCGTTGAAGCATCCGGCGCTGCCCTTCGTGTTGGGAGCGATGGGCGTCACGGCGCTCAACTTCTTCCACCCGGGCACGGTGAGTCCGATGGGAGGCGCCGCGCAGCTCGGCATCCAGCTCTCCATCATGGCGCCGCTGTTCTGGGTGACGCGGCTGTCCATCGACTCGAAGACGTTCCGGCTCACGCTGGCGCTGCTGTTCTTCTTCAACACGGCCAGCGCGGCGGTGGGCGTGCTCCAGGTCTACTTCCCGGGCCGCTTCCAGCCTGTCATCTCGTCCGCGGTGCAGTCGCAGGGTGACTCGTACCTGCGCAGCCTGGAGTTCGAGACCGCGAGCGGGGCGCGCGTCTTCCGTCCCATGGGGCTGACGGACATGCCCGGTGGCGCGGCGACGGGTGCGTTCTACGCGGTGCTGCTGGGCAGCGGCTTCCTCTTGTCCTCGCGCAAAGGCGCGGCCCGCTGGGTGAGCGCCGGAGGCATCCTGGTGGGGCTGGTCAGCCTCTATCTCTGCCAGGTGCGTGCGATTGCATTGACGTTGGGTGTCTGTCTGGCCGCGATGTCCTTCGTGCTCATGCTGAGCGGGCGCCTGGCGCGACTGGTGAAGCTGGTCGCGGTGGTGGGGACGGCGGCGGTGTTTGCCTTCGGGTGGGCCGTCGCGGTGGGCGGAGACGCGGTGCAGTCGCGCTGGAACAGCTTGTTCGAGGCGAAGCCCGAGGACGTCTATCGCAGCAACCGGGGCCACTTCCTGGAGGGGACGTTCGAGCACCTGCTGCCGGAGTACCCGCTGGGCGCGGGCCTGGGCCGCTACGGCATGGCCAACGCGTACTTCGGTGACAACTCCGACCCCGAGCATCCGCCGCTGTGGGCGGAGATTCAGTGGACCGCGTGGGTCTACGACGGCGGAGCCCTGGTGATGTTGCTGTACCCGCTGGGGGTGCTGGTGTCGATGGCGTGGGTGTTCCAGGCGGCCCGGAGGCGAGAGGACGCCGGCGAAGAGTTCTGGCTGTGGGGCAGCGTCATCTTCGCGTACAACCTGGGGGCACTGGCGCTGACCTTCAGCTACCCGTTCTTCATGAGCCAGGTGGGCATGGAGTTCTGGCTGCTCAACGCGGCGCTCTTTGGCGCCTGGAATCATGCGAAGACCCTACACGCTCATCGCAGGTGACTTTGTCGCGACTGGTGGCATGGACCGGGCCAACCTCGCGTTGGCGCTGTGGCTGGCGAAGCAGGGGGGCCCCGTGCGGCTGGTGGCCCATCGCATCGCGGACGAGCTGCGAGCCTTCCCCAATGTGCGCTTCGTGCGCGTGCCCAAGCCCGCGAACGCCTATCTCCTCGGCGAGCCGCTCCTGAACGCCATGGGCCGCGCGTGGGCGCTGCGCACGCGGGCCGAAGGTGGGCGCGTCCTGGCCAACGGTGGCAACTGTCCGGTGCCCGGCGCGAACTGGGTGCACTACGTCCATGGGGCGTATGTCTCCGAGCCGGTGGGTGGTGTGCTGCGTCGCCTCAAGGGGCGCGTGAGCCACCATCGCTATGTGAATGACGAGCGCAAGGCGCTGCGGCGCTCGCGGGTCATCCTGGCCAACTCGGAGCGGACGAAGGCGGACCTGGTGGCGGCCACGGGTGTTCCCGAGGCGAGGGTGCACGTCGTCTACTACGGCAGCGACCCGGAGCGTTTCCATCCCGTGTCGCCCGAGGAGCGACGCGCGGCGCGAGCGGAGCTGGGGTGGGCGGAGGGGCGCCGCGTGGCCCTCTTCATCGGGGCGCTGGGAGACCGTCGCAAGGGCTTCGATACGCTGTTCCACGCTTGGGCCCGGCTGCATACGGGCGCGGACTGGGGCGTGGACCTCAAGGTCGTGGGTGTGGGCGCGCAGCGAGAGCTGTGGGAACAGGAGGCGCGAGCCCGAGGGCTGTCGGAGCGCATCGAGTTCCTCGGCTTCCGTCGCGATGTGCCCAAGCTGCTGTCCGCCGCGGACCTGCTCGTGGCGCCCACGCGATACGAGGCCTACGGACTGGGTGTGCACGAGGCCCTGTGCACAGGCCTGCCCGCGCTGGTGAGCCGCTCGGCGGGAGTGGCGGAGCGTTATCCCGAGGCGCTGCGGGAGTTGCTCCTGGACGACCCGGACGATGTGGACGGGCTCGTCCGCGCGCTGGAGTCCTGGCGTGCACATGAGGCGGCCCAGGCACCGCACGTGGCCGCGCTGTCCGAGCGGCTGCGCGCGTGGACCTGGGACCACATGGCCGAGTCGCTCGTGCAGGTGATGGAGCGCGAAGGCTGAGCGCCGTCAGCGCCGGGCGAGCACGGTGTCGAAGAAGTCCAGGTGCGCGCGGGCGATGACGGGCCACGAGAACCGCATGATGGCGCGCTCGCGGCTGCGGGTGGCCAGCTCACGTCGGCGCTCGGGGCTCTCGAGCAGGTCCGCGAGGGCACGCGTCCACGCGGTGGTGTCCGCTTCCGGGAGCACGAGTCCCGCGTCGCCCATGGTGTGAGGAATCTCGCCGGAGTCGCTCGCGAGCACGGGCACGCCGCACGCGAAGGCCTCCGAAATCATCCGCCCGAACTGCTCCTTCCACTGGGGCGTCGTCTGGCTGGGCGCGCAGAGCAGGTCCATGGCGTTGAGCACCTGGGGGACTCGCTCATGGGAGACGCCGGTGAGGATGCGCACGCGGTCGCCCTGGCGCGCGGCCCACGCGCGAAGCTCCGGCTCCATCGCGCCGCCCCCCGAGAAGAGCGCGCGCCACGGTGTCTGGAGTTGCTCCAGTGCCCCCATCAGGAGGGGCAGGCCCTTCTCGGGTACGAAGCGTCCCAGATAGCCGACGACGGGAGGGCCCTCACGCGTCCAGCCCACCTCGCGCAGCACGGCGTCTCCCGCCGCGCTGTCTGGCTGGAACACCTCCGTGTCCACGCCCATGGGGATGATGCAGGAGGGGCGAGACACATAGCCGGGCCTGCCCAGCAGGTTCTCCTTCACCGTCTCGCCGCCGGCAATCCAGCCCGCGCAGCTTCCGACGACGTAGCGCTCCGCTTGCGCGAAGGGCGGTGGGTAGCGCTTGGACAGGTTCTGGTACGTGCTGAAGACCAGGGGCACGCGGCGGGGTGTGAGCATCGCCACCTCCACGCCCGCGAAGACGAAGGGCTCCTCCCACGCATGCACCAGGTCCACGTTGCTCCGGAGCGCATCGCGCAGCTCGGGGCCGTAGAGGAAGGCATGCGGGAAGCGGCTGAAGAAGCCGCGCACGGCGCGCACCTTGGCGGCCTCACCGGGCTCCGACTGGAGCTGGATGGGACGAAGCTCTCCTCGGAAGAACCGAGGCGCCACCACGCTCACGTCCCAGTTGCCGCTCCCGACGCGCGCCAGCTCATTGGCGAGGCGCCGGTTGAGCGTGACGACGTAAGAGTGCGACACGGTGACGAGTCTGCGAGGCCGCTGCATGTGGCTGCTCCGATGGTCGGTGGACCCAAACAGACCCGCGTGGAGGGGTCAACCCAAGGGTGCGGTGTCGTCCTCGCGTCAACCGCCGCTCAGGAGGGAGCGGTACACGGTGAGCATCTCGCGGGCGTAGCGCTCCCGAGAGAAGCGCTCCACGGCGGTGTGCCTCGCGGCCTGGGCCAGTCGCGTGCGCAGGGCTTCGTCTCGCAGCAGCGTGCGGAGTGCATCCACCAGGGAGCGGGAGTCCCCCGGAGGAATGGCGAGGACATCCACCCCGTGCGTGAGCGCCTCGGCCGCGCCGCTCTCGCTGGAGACGATGGCGGGCCGCGCACACGCGAGGGCCTCCGCGATGGTGAGGCCAAACGGCTCCCGCCGAGTGCTCGCGTGCACGAAGACATCCAGGGCCCGGTAGACGGACGCGGGCTCGGACTGGAACGGCACCAGTCCCACGCGTCCGGAGAGCTTCAGCTGGTCGATGCGTTGACGAAGATCGGCCTCGGAGAACTGGGAACCCGGTGTCTGGTACAGCGGACCGCCCACCAGGTAGAATCGGACCGGGAGCGACGGCTCCAGACGGGTCAGCTCCGCCGCCGCGTCCAGGAAGACGTCGTGCCCCTTCCAGCGCGCGTAGGTGGCGACCAGCCCCACCCGCAGCATCCCGTCCGGAGCGCGCGGCAGACCCGCCAGGGCGTCCAGGTCCACGCGGGCCTGTGACGCCGGAGCAAAGCGCTCCACATCCACCCCGTTGTAGACGACGTGGATGGGAACGCCTCGGAGCACGGCTCGGGCGTCCTCGCCTACCGCGCTGGAGTTGGCGATGGCCACGGACGCGAGCGGCGCCAGCGTCTTCAGCGCGCGCCGCACCAACGGGCGCTCGCCGAGAAAGTCGTGGATGTGCCAGACGCGCTTCAAGCGAAGCCCCGAGGTGGCGGCGCTGAGCAGGTGCGTCTTGATGCCGTTGGAGTGCACGATGTCCGGCCGGACGTTCGCGACCTCGCGGCGAAGGGTGCGGCCGTAGTCCGCGAGGAGGAGGGGCGCGGGCGCGAGGCTCCGTGCGAAGCGCAGGGCCTCTCGCGGACCGCGCCCCCGCAGCGCGCTGTCTCCCAGGGCCGACAGCGCGGGCGGGAGCGCGAGGAGCTTCGCGTCGACTCCCAACGCGCGGGCTTCATCGAGCAGCGGGCCCGGTGTCCCCGCGAGCAGGTGCAGCGACAGCCGCGGGTCCAGGTGGCGCAAGCACGCCATCAAATCCAGCAGCGCCCGCTCGGCCCCGCCGACGACACCTACCGGGTTGAGGAACAGGACTCGCACGCACCCGGGACCGAATCAGACCCCTGTGGACCCGTCAATCCTGCTCCCTGCATTCCGGGTGACAGCCCAGACATGAAATAGAGCTGGAATTCGAGATGGAGCTGTGTTCGCTGAGTCGTGCGCGAGCGCATGACGTCGTCGGTGATGGCGTCTGGCCATGAGGCCGGGGGATGATGAGTCGGACGATGAGTCCTTCGCGCAAGTGCCCCCGCTGTGGGGTGAAACACCGCCAGGGTGTGACGGTCTGCCCGAAAGAGGTGTTTCGCGCGGACGTCGTCGCGTCGGGCGGTCCGTATCGCGCGGGCGACGTCGAAGAGGACACGGACGGAGACACGCACAAGAGCCAGCGGGGCGTGTTGCCGCCTCCCGCGAGCGCGAAGCCCTCGGCGCCGAACGCGCCCGTGGTGAACGCGGCGCGGATGTTGAAGTGGGAGGAGTCCGTCACCCGCGACATGCTGGTGGGCTCGAAGGTGGGCGACTACGTGCTCAAGCGCCGCATCGGCAGCGGCGGCATGGGCATCGTCTACGAGGGCGAACACGCGGTCATCGGACAGCGTGTGGCCATCAAGGTCCTCCGCCCGGACGTCGTGGAAGGCCGTCGCGCCAGGGACCTGGCGACGGAGGCGCGCGCTGCATCGGCCATCCGTCACCGGGGCATCATCGACATCTTCGGCTTTGGTGTCATTCCAGACGTCGGGCAGTACCTGGTGATGGAGTACCTGGAGGGCACGCCGCTGGATGAGGTCATCCACCAGCGCGCGCCCCTGCCGGACTCGGATGTGCTCCGGATTCTGGATGCGCTGCTCGGCGCGCTGGGCGCGGCGCACGCGGCGGGTGTCATCCACCGGGACCTCAAGCCCGGCAATGTCTTCATCGTGCGCGACGAGGACGGCGCGGAGACGGTGAAGGTCCTCGACTTCGGCATCGCCAAGCGCAGCGAGGCGCCCCACGGGAGCACGCCGCAGACCCACGCCAACTCGATGGTCGGCACGCCCGAGTACATCGCGCCGGAGCAGGCGCTGGGCCAGCAGGTGAGTCCCCAGACGGACCTGTATTCGGTGGGCATCATCGCCTACGAAATGCTCACGCGCCGGCTGCCCTTCGATGGGACGTCGCCCATGGCCATCGTCGTGCAGCACGTCCGCACGCCGCCGCCGAGGCCCTCCACCTTCGTGGAGCTGAATCCCGCGCTGGAGGCACTGGTGTTGCGCCTGCTCGCGAAGGAACCCTCGCAGCGGCCTACGTCGGCCGAGGCCGTGCGTCGCGAACTGAAGCTCATCCTCGCGTCGCTCACCGAGGGCGTCACGCGGCTGTCCCCGGTCAAGGTGGACGCGCGGCATCCCTCGGAGGAGACGCAGGTGATGGCACCTCGGCTGGGACGTCGCGAGCGGCGCGTGCGGGATGTCCGCCCTGGCGCACGTCCCGGGGTGATGGCTCCGGCGAGCCTGACGCCCACCGCCACGATGTTGCTGGAGCAGACGGCCTTCGATGCGCCGGGGGGCCGTCTGACGTGGCCGCGCAAGTGGTGGTGGGCGGTGGGCATGGCCGCCCTGCTCGTCATGGTGGGCGGCTGGGCCGTCCTGGCTTCGTGAGTTGAGTCGAGCCGAGCCGAGTCCGCTCAGCGCGCGAGCCGCAGGTAGGCGTCCAGCACGGTGCGCGCGTGCGCGGCCCAGGTGAAGCGCGCGGCCCGAGCCAGTCGCGAGTCGAGCGCCGGAACCGGCAGGTCGCCCGTGAGCACCGCGTCCAGCGTCCGAGCCCACGCGGGCACGTCGCCCACGGGGCAGTACAGACAGGTCTCCGCGCCGACCTCCCGGAGCACGGGCAGGTCACTGGCGATGACGGGAGCACCACACGCGAGGGCCTCGACGAGCGGGAGCCCGAAGCCCTCGGCTTCGCTGGGGATGAGCACGGCCTTCGCGTTCCGGTACAGCCCCGCGAGCGTCGCGCGCTCCTGGAACGGGGGCTGAAGCAGCGCATCTCCCATCCCCAGTCGCGCCACCTGCTCGCGCTGGGCCGCGTTCAGCGCGCCGCCCTGCTGCACCAGGCGCAGGTCGGGGTGGCGAGCGCGCAGCGCGGCGAAGACCTCGAAGAGGACATCCAGGCGCTTGCGAGGAATCGCGCTGCCGACATGCAGGAGATAGGGCCGTCCCCCCAGCGCGGAGAGCACCTGTTGGCTCCGGTCGCCCGGGACGGGCTCCCTGCGGTACTCGGGCGAGACGCCCAGCGGCGCCGAGACGAGCCGGGACGGGTCCACCAGTCCATGCGAGAGCAGCTCGTCGCGGATGGCCTGCGTGGGGTGGAAGACGAGGGCGGCGCGCTCGAGGCCCCGGAGCTGGGCCTTCGCCATGAGCCGGAACCACGCGGGGCGAGGGTCTCGATGCGGCTCCACGACGGCGCGGAACGCGTCCAGGTCGAAGCAATAGACACCCGTGCGCGAGGCGGGGAGCACGTGCGCCAGCTGCGCGTAGGTGTGGTCCACGATGTGGAACGCGTCGAACCGCTGTCGCGCGAGCAGCGCGTGGATGGGATAGCGCCCGAACCGGCCGAGGAGGCGGTCCGCGTTGAACGCGGCACGACGCTCGCCCACGCGAGGCAGTCGGCGGACCATCGTGGGCAGCGAGGGGCGCAGCCCTTGGACAGACACCTCGCGAGGATGCGCGGAGAGTCCTTCGAGGAGGGCTTCGCCCACCAGGTCCATGCTGGGCCAGCCCTCCTCGCGAGGGTCCATGAGCAGCGCGAGCCGGAGCGGCGAGGAGGACGTCAAGGAAGGCTCCGAGAGGAGGCGGGGCTCACGGCGCTGGCCGCAGCAGTGTCTCCACCGTGCGCTCCAGCGCGAAGCGTTCGCGATAGACCTGGGCCGCGCGAGCCCCCAGCGCGGCGAGCTCCTCGGGTCGCGAGAGGAGCCGCTCGGCGGTGTCGATGAGCGCGCCAGGCGTGCTCCCATCCGTGAGGGCGACCGCGCCCGAGCTCTTCCAGAGGGGCTCCGTGAGGTGCCCTGTCTGGGTGACGAGCGGCAGTCCCAACGCGAGCCCCGCCATGGCCGTCGTGCGGCGGGTGCTCACGCCATCGGGATACGGCTGCACCAGGAGGTCCATGGCCGCGAGGTGGGCCACCAGCGCGTCGGGAGCGAGCGAGTCCCGAGAGTGGATGCGCGAGCGCAGCCCCGGATGGCGGGTCGCCACCTCCTCGGCGAACTGCTGGCTGCCGCGCCCGAGCAGCAGCGCCTGTCGTCGCGCGTCCTGGTCCAGCAGCGGCACCAGGGCCGCTTCGAGCGGCGCGCGGATGGCGGAGCCGTACGTGCCGAAGTGGCCGAGCCACGGCCCCACGCCCAGCGTCGCGCGCACCTTCGCGAGCGCCATCGCCGGCACCGAGGTGGGGAGCGTGCTGGGCACAGGTCGCCACTCCGCGCGCTGGCGGATGGGGGAGGGGAGGTGCTCCGCCCAGGAGGGAATGGACACGAAGGCGCGGTCCGCCGCGCCCCCCACCAGTCGCGCCATCACCCGCGTGACACCCGCGAGCACCTGGTGCCGAGGCCGGGCGGACAGGCTCCAGGGGTAGACGATTTCGTGGAAGAAGACCCAGCGCTCATCCTGGCGACGCGAGGCGAACCACGCGCAGAAGGGCACGTTCATCGCCTTCATCCCGAAGGCGTGGGGCACGTACTGGAGCAACAGCCTGCGCGGCGCACGGCAGCGGTTCAGCTCTCGCGACAGCCCGCGCAGGCCCGGCGGCAGGAAGAGGCCGGGCGCACGGTGCACGGTGACACCGTCCTCCTCGAGCGTGCCCGACTCGCCCGGAGTCCAGACATGGACCTCCTGTCCCTCGCGGGCGAGCGCCTGGGCGACGAGCCGGGTGTAGTCGCTGACGCCGCCCGGCTGGGGTGGGTACTCACCGGTGAGCAGGTGCCAGGAGCGAGGCGGGTCCCCCACGGCTCAGGAGGCTTCCATGTCGCGGACGGCGAGCAGCTGGAAGGCGTGCTGGGGGAAGCGCGTGGCGAAGGGCTCGGTGAGGATGGACAGCCGGCTGCCCAGTCGCGCGGGCTTGATGCGCGGGTGCGCGAAGTCTCCGCGCAAGGGCTTCCAGCCGCTCATTCCCTTGACGCGATAGCCTCGCAGCTCGAAGTCATAGACCTCCCAACCCGAGCGGTGGACCTGGTGGACGTTGTTGTCCCACTCGTCCTGGGGAAGAAAGCCATTGGGCGTGAAGATGACCACGCGCTTGCGCGCGAGGGATTCCATCATCTCCAGCAACTGGTAGCCCTGGGGCTTCTCGAAGTGCTCGATGACATCCAGCGCGACGACGGCGTCGAAGCTCTTGGGGGCGAAGTGCTTGCCCACCTCGAGCAGGTCCATGCAGTGGTACTCCTGATGGATGCCCGCGGCGCGGCTGCGCTCGATGCTCACCGAGTACCCATCCACGCCCACCGAGCGGGAGAAGTGCTGGGAGATGTGGCGAAGGGGCGAGCCCGACCCACAGCCGATGTCGAGCACGCTGTCGCAGGAGCCGACCAGGGCTTCTCGCAAGGTGCGGTGGAAGACTTCGTGCTCGTCGACGAGCACCTCGCGCTTGAGGAACTGGAGGAGGGTCTGGCTCGGTGACATGGCCGATGGACCGTAGCCTCGCGGCTCCGTGAGGAGCAACCTTCGTGGTGAAGGAGCGAGCGGACAGTCAGGCCCTGGCTGCTGGTGGGACGTGGTGCGCTGCTCTCGTTGCTTGTGAGGCCGGGGTGGGCCTCGTACCATCCGGCCACCTTTCGCGCGCTGGAGCGCGAGCGGAGGCCGGGAGCGGGCCTCACTCTGGCGATGAACGCGACCGCGGCACCCGAGGTGGACACCGGTGAGGTGAGGGCCCGTGCCCTGAAGGGCATGATCGTGCTGGTGGCGCGCACGCTGGCCTCGCAAGGGCTGCGCGTCGTGAGCGCCCTGGTGCTCTCCCGTCTGTTGTTCCCATCCGACTATGGCTTGTTTGGAATCGTCTCGTATGCGGCCTCCCTGGGGGTGTTCCTGGGCGACCTGGGCCTGAGCGCGGCGCTGGTGCGCCAGCCGCACGAGCCCACCCAGGACGAGACCTTCACCATCTTCTGGTGCCACCAGGCGCTCACGGCCGTCATCGTCGCGGTGGTGTGTGCGTTGGCTCCGCGTCTCACGGAAGGGTACGCGTTGGGTCCTGGCGCGGTGCCCATGGTGTGTGCACTGGCGCTGGGGTTGTTCCTGTCCTCGTTGCGAGTGATTCCGCTGATGGCGCTGGAGCGCAAGCTGGCCTTCCCGGCGATCGCCCGCGCGGAGCTGGTGGAGAACCTGGCGCAGGTGGCCTTCACGCTGGTGTTCGCCTGGGCGGGGATGGGGGCGTGGGCGCTGGCCCTGGGCGCGCTGGTCCGAGGGGTCGTGGGCCTCGTGTGCATCTGGTGGGCATCCCCCTGGCGTCCGCGCGGGGTGTTCCGGCTGGAGGTGCTGCGGCGCCTCTTGGGCTTCGGGCTGGCGTTCCAGCTCCCCCCGCTGGTGGCGGCGCTGGTGGCGGGGTGGGTGCCCCTGGTGGTGGGGCACGTGCTGGGAAAGGAGAGCGTGGGCCTGGTGAACTGGGCCTGGGCGCTGGCCTCCACGCCGATGATGTTGAGCGCGGTGCTCAACCGCGTGGCGTTCCCCGCGTACTGCCGCTTGCAGGATGACCCGGCGGGGTTCGCGGAGTACCTGGCGACCTCGCTGCGGCGGCTGTCGGCGGTGCTGCTCCTGGCGCTCCCGGTGGCGGTGATGGGGATGCCGGTGCTGGTGCCGCTGTTCTTCGGAGACCGGTGGAGCGCGGCGGTGCCGCTGGTGCAATGGTTCAGCCTGGAGTGCCTGCTCGTCACGCTGACGGGGCTGCTCGCGACGGCGCAGAACGCGGGAGGTCGGCCCTGGGAGCGGCTGGTGGTGGTGGTCGGCGTGGGTGTGGCGAAGTGGGG
This sequence comes from Myxococcus stipitatus, assembly GCF_038561935.1. The sequence goes on from NZ_CP102770.1 coordinate 1,378,933, forward strand.
CCTGGGGACGTGGGCCATCCACCGCTTCGGGTTGGCGGGCATCGGGCCCATGGGCGTGACGGTCTCCCTGGCGGAGGTGTGGGTGACGGCGTGGCTGGTGTCCCGGCTGAACCCGGCGCTGCGCGGGTTGGTGTTCCAGGTGGTGGAGCCCGTGGTCTTCGTGGGGATGTTGCTGGCGGGGACCTTCGTGGCGGTCGAGGCGTGGGTGTTCGAGGGCGCGCTGGTGCGGTGGGTGGCGGGCGTGGGGGTGTTCACGTTGTTGCTGCTGGTTCGCGAGCGGGTTCCCGGGACGCTGTCGCTCCTGGGCGTGCTGCGCGACATCCTGGCCTTCGTCCGTTCGCGGCGGGCCGCCACAACAGGGATGTGAGGCATTCGATGGCGAAGGCAGACCTGATCATCTCCATTGTCAATCACAGCAACCCCGAGCTGCTGCATGACTGCCTGCGCACGCTCTATGCGACGACGCGGGACTGCACCTTCGAGGTGTGGGTGGTGGACAACGCGACGGACGGGCGAGGCGTGGAGGCGATGCGCCGCGACTTCCCGCAGGTGCGCTGGTTGTTCAACACGGAGCGCAAGGGGTTCTCGGCCAATCACAACCAGGTGCTGAAGCAGGCGCACGGGCGCTACATCTGCATCTTCAATGACGACACCATCGTGCACGAGGGCGCGTTCGACGCGCTCGTGCGCTTCATGGATGAGAACCCGCGCGTCGGAATGGCGGGGGCGCGGCTGTTGAACGCGGATGGCACGGTGCAGAACTGCACCTTCCGGCCCATGTCGTTGTCGGGGCAGCTGTTCGACCTGGTCTTCCTGCCGCGTCCGCTGCACTTCCTGAAGCGGATGGAGATCGACCCGGCGCAGTACGGGCATGAGGAGGCCCGGGTGAACTGGGTGCTGGGCGCCTGCATCGTCGTGCGCGAGGAGACGCTGGCGGAGGTGGGGCTTCTCGACGAGGCGATGTCTCCGTTGGGGAACACGGAAGACACGGACTGGTGTGTCCGCGCGTGGAAGGCGGGCTGGGAGGTGGCGTTCTGTCCGGAGGCGGTGATTACGCACCTGTCGAGCCGCTCGTTCCGTCCCTCGGCGACGGGACCGGACAAGGTGCGGGTGGAACTGTGGCGCACGCGGGTGGCGTACTTCCGCAAGCACCATGGCCGGCTGCAGGAGTGGATGCTGCGCGCCATCCTGGTGGGGACGTTGCCGTACAACTCGATGGTGCTGACGCAGACGTTGCTGCGGGGGCGGATGGCGCTGCCGGAGTTCCGCAGGCAGCTTTCGACGTTCCTGCGCATCTCCGAGATGGGCCTGCGGGCGCGGGTCTGACATGCCGTTCTTCTCGGTCGTCATTCCCACGTACAACCGGGCGCGGCTGTTGGAGCGGACGCTCGCGTCGGTGTTCGCGCAGGAGGAGCGGGATTACGAAGTGCTCGTCGTGGATGACGGCTCCACGGACGACACGCTGGAGGTGCTGGGGCGGCTCGGCGAGAAGGTGCGGGTGTTCCAGCAGGCCAACGCGGGCCCGGGCGTCGCGCGCAACCTGGGCATCCGCGAGGCCCGGGGCGAGTACGTGGTGTTCCTGGACAGCGATGACCTGTGGTTCCCGTGGACGCTCGCGGTGTACCGGCAGGTGCTGCGTGAGCAGGGGATGCCCGCGGTGGTGATGGGCTCGTCGGTGACGTTCCAGAAGGAGGACGAGCTGGAGCGGGTGGCGAGAGAGCCCCTGAAGGTGGTGCCGTTCCAGGACTATCTGGCGAGCGCGGGGGATACGACGCCGCGCACGGCGTGTGTCCTGGCGGTGAGGACGGAGGCACTGCGGCGGGTGGAGGGCTTCACGCCGTTGCGCATCGTCGCCGAGGACTACGATTTGCTGTACCGGTTGGGAACCGAGCCAGGGTTTGCCTGGGTGCGCGCGCCGCTCGCGGTGGGCTACCGGAAGCACGAGGGCTCCGAGTCCACGATGCTGGAGTCCGCCCACCGGGGAATGGCGTACCAGTTGATGCAGGAGCGCTTGTCTCGCTACCCGGGTGGGACGGAGCGGAGGCGCGAGCGGTTGCAGATGCTGCTGTACGCCACCCGGCATGTCTCACACGTGATGGTGGAGCACGGCAGGATGGACCTCGCGCTCGACCTGTATCAACGGAGCCTGCCGTATCATCTGGAGGTTCCTCGCTGGCGGTACATGCTCGGGTTCCTGCCCAAGCTGGCCGTGCGGAGGCTGCTCCGGAGCGTTCGCCGAGGCTGAGGCGCGACGTGTGCCTCCAGGCTCATCACGGGCCTGGTTCCTTGTCTGTCCTTCAGGCGGGTTCCCGTGCATCGGGCGGTGCTGTGCATCTTCCTGAGAGGGGAAGTGTGCACGCACTGCCGGAGGCACGGGATGCGGTCGTCCGATGTGAAGGGGAGTGCTTGGGGAGGCATCGACCTGGGCGGGACGAAGATTGAAGCCGTTGTCGTCGACGGGGTGGGGAGGCCCTTGGGGAATGCTCGGCATCCCACGCCGGATGGTGGGCCGAAGGACGTGGTGCGTGCCATCTACGAGGCCCTGGAGGATGCCTCGCGGTCCGCGGGGCTGGCGCCTCGGCGGCTCGCGGGAGTGGGTGTGGGGGCTCCGGGCTCGGTGGACAGCAACACGGGGACGCTCGCGCGGGTGAGCAACGTGGGCAAGGGATGGACGGAGCCCTATCCCCTCGCGGGCGCGCTCGCAGACCTGGTGCAGGGCCCGGTGGTGCTGGGCAATGACGTGCAGGTCGCGGTGACCGCGGAGTACCGGCTGGGCGCGGGGATGCCCTATCGCTCGGTGTTGGGCGTGTGGTGGGGAACGGGCGTGGGCGGAGGGTTGGTGTTGGATGGTGTTCCCTGGCGAGGGCGTGGCGCCGCGGGCGAGATTGGCCATGTGGTGGTGAAGCCCGGAGGCTCGCGCTGTGGCTGCGGGCGCCGGGGCTGCATGGAGGCCTACGCGGGCCGAGGCTGCCTGGAGCTCAAGGCGCGCAAGGCGGTGAAGCGGGGCGAGAAGACGATGCTGCTCGAGTGGATGAAGAAGAAGGACCGGACCCGGCTGACGAGCAGCATCTGGAAGAAGGCGCTGGATGAGGGAGATGCCGTGGCGACGCGGCTCATCGACAAGGCGGTGTTGATGCTCGGAATCGGGCTTGCGTCCGCCATCAACCTGCTGGACGTGGACGCCATCATCCTCGGCGGAGGCTTGGGGACGCGGCTGGGCATCGAGTATGCGGACCGCATCCATGAAGCCATGCGCCCGCATGTCTTCGTCCCCGAGCGTCAGCCTCCGGTGGTGCTGGCACAGCTCGGAGAATTGTCTGGCGCCATCGGCGCCGCGCTCCTGGCGGAGCCTCCGTTGCACTGAGAGGGATTGGCCCTGTCAGGGCGCGGGGGACGAGACGGTGGCGAGTCTGGGAGCCTCTCCCGACCGCCGCTTCACTCGCAGGGCCAGGCGCTCGACGTACCTCCACGACAGGAGCCCCAGGAGCAGCGTGGGAGGAAACGAGAGCAGCGCGTTCTGCCACCACGGCATCGGTCCGCCCATCAGCGCCGTGACGGCTTGCTGCACGGGAAAGGCATAGATGTAGACGCCATAGGAGAAGTCCCCATGACGTCCGAAGTGTGCGAGCCGGCTCGGGAGGAACGCGAGGTACATCACCAGGTACGCCCCGCATGAGCCCATGGCCACCTTCAGCCCGGTCCCCGCCATCGCCGTGCCCGTCAGGACGGCGACACAACCCAGGGCGAGCCACGGGCTCATCCTCACCCGGTCCCTCCAGAGGTAGAGCACCATCCCGCCCCCGAAGTAGAGCCCGAGCTCCGGCCAGAACCCCAGACGGCCGATGTGCAGGAACGACACTCCCGCCGTGAGGCACCACCCCACGAGCGCCAGGTCCTTCCGGAGCAGCTTCGCCAGGCCCAGTCCCAGCACGACCAGGTAGAAGCCCACCTCGTACTTCAGCGTCCACAGCGAGCCGTTGACGGCGCTCGCATACACGTTCGACTGGAACACCCCCGGCAGCGCCCACTGCGGCTCGATGAGCGTGAGGTTGCGGAGGACGAACGTGTACGTCTCCGCGGAGGCGAAGTAGTCCCGCAGCGGCAGGGTGGTGAACACCGCCCCGAGCCCGAAGGCTGTCAGCAGCAGCGACACCGCGAGCCCCGGGAAGATGCGCAGCGTCCGGGCATGGAGGAACCCACGGGCATCCTGCCCACGCTCCCAGCTTCGCGAGATGAGGACCCCGCTGATGACCAGGAACACCGCGACACAGACAATCCCCAGGCTCACCTGGCCATGGGTGAAGACCGTCAGGGGCTCGGTGCCTTCCTTCGGTCCCTCGCCCAACGGAAACGCGTGACTGGCGATGACGCCCGAGGCCGCCGCGAAGCGCAGGAAGTCCAGGTTGTTGCTCCGGCCTTCGATGCACTCACGCAGCGTCGGGCGGGACGAGAGGGTCATGTCCGTGGCTCGTGGAGCTGTGAATACGGCCCTTGCACCTGGGCCCAGCGGCTCGCCAGGACGAAGAGAATCTCCCGCACCGCGTCTCCGCGAAGCGCGAGCGCGGGACTCGCGAGCCCCGCGCCCAGCAGGCGCGCCCAGTTCTTCACGCGACCGACGCCCGCGAACTCGCGGCCCAGGTAGCGCGCCTCGAGCGTCTTCTCGCTGCGCACCACCCCCACGATGAGCCGGAGGAAGTACCGGGTCTCGAAGCGGGAGCGCGGGATGAGGTGCCACACCTTCAGCGAGGGCGAATAGACGCGCCGATGTCCGGCCTTGCCCAGCAGGAATCCGAACTCGATGTCCCCACCACTCAGGAGCTGCTCGCCGAGCCGGTCCGGCATGAGCTGCTCTGGCGTTCGCCACGGCACGGCATCGAGGAACGCGGCTCGACGCAGCCACAACCCCGCGCCAATGGTGGGCGCAATCGTCGCCGCCGCGCCGAAGTCGATGGGGGCATCCCCCAGCCGGTGGTTGATGGCGAGCAGGTGCTCCCGCCGGGAGATGCTCGGCGGCGGTGGCGTCTCGTAGCGCGGATACAACCGTGACACCACGACACCGACCTGCACGTCCTGGAAGTGCACCAGCCCGTCGGCGACGAAGTTCGGCTCGGGGACGTTGTCATCGTCGAGGAAGCAGACGACGTCCCGCCGCGCGCTCTGGATGCCGCACAGCCGCGCGAAGAGGAGCCCCTGCCGCGTCTCCGACACGACCCGGACCTCCACACCCCGCTGACGCAGCCCCGCGACGGATGGGCTCTCCTCGACGACCCGCGACGTGCCATCCGTGGAGTTGTTGTCCACGACGACGACCTCGAAGCAGTCGCTCGGTGCCTGCTGCGCGAGCAGCGCCTGGAGGGGTGCTTCGACACGCCGCGCGCCGTTGTACGTGGGGATGACCAAGGTGACGCCGGGCTGGTTCATCGCTGTGTCTCCATGTCGGCCCGAAGGGTACCGCGCACGTCGGCCCGGTGCGCGAGCAGCGCATCCCGGAGCTTGAGGAAGGGTTTCTCCACCGTGACATACGTCACCCACGAGACGCCCAGCGTGAGCGCCAGGAACGCGACGAGGTCCAGCCCCCATGCGCCCAGCCTCAAGTCCAGACGCTCGAGGACGCGCACCACGAGCCCATGCCACAGATAGGCGCCATAGGAGAGCAGCGCCGTCGGGTAGATGCCCCAGCGAAGCCACCGCGGAAGCCGCAGCGTCTCGACTCCCACCAGCACCGCGCCGAAGCCGGCCGCGAGCGCGCCGAAAATCCAGACATGGCTGGTCGTCGTCACGAGCGCGCCATGCCAGCCCACCGCGACCGCCAACAGGATGGCTCCCGCGACGGCGCAGGCGGTGCGCCAGTGGCTCGGCCACTGTCTCCAGGTGGGCGCGGTCCGCGCCAGGAACACCCCGATGGCGAGTCCATCCAGGTGCTGCTCCGTGGACCACGCCACGAACTCGGGGAGGGTCGACAGGTGCTCGTTCGGCGGAAGGTCTCGGACATAGAAGGCGCGGGCGAGGACGCTCATTCCCACGGGCACCAGCCAGGCCCACGCGGGCCAGCGACGCCCGCCCAACGCGAAGGCGAGCAGGGGCAGCACCACGTAGAAGTGCTCCTCCACGCACAGGGACCAGCTCTGCACGAAGTCGCGCGGCATCGAGAAGTTCTGGAGGAACAGCGCGTAGTGCCAGCCTCCTCCCAGGAAGGGCGTGCCCACCACCCAGGGCTTGAGCGCGTAGAGCGCGAGCACCACGAAGTAGAGCGGCAGGGTGCGCATCCAGCGCTTCATCCAGAACGTGCGCAGCTGCGAGCCCAGGGACGCGTCCGTCTCCGGCGCGAAGACCTGCCGACCGATGAGGTAGCCGGAGAGGACGAAGAAGAGGTCCACGCCCATCCACCCATGCGCGAAGGCGGCCCGGAGCGTGAGGGGCACCGCTTCGTGGACGGCCATGGGCGCATGGAAGACCAGCACGCCCAGGATGGCGATGGCGCGCAGGAGGTCCAGCCCGTCCATCCTTCGTTCAGGAGCGTGCGTCAACGAACGGCTCCACCATCCGAAAGCGAGCAGTCGTTGCCTCGTCGCATCGAGGTGCTTCGGGCATCGCGACGGGCTGGGGGAGGGACGCGTTGGGTGTCGCGGAACCGGAGACGCATGGGCACGAGCAGGAGGCGCATTGTGTCCCCCGTCGCGAAGGCGTCAACAGCGGACAGAGAAGGGCCTGCTCGCAGGCTCCCTTTTCCAATCGGCTGGGAACCTTACAGGGGAGGCCCGCGCGCAGGTCTGGTGTTGCCTCGCATGTCGTGGAGCGGAAATGTGCATCGAATCTGTGACGTCGGAGGATGGGCGGGTCATCTCGGACGCACGCGTTTGTGTCGCATAAGGACATGCATTGACGCGCCGTGACGCCAACCCCCACCATGGGCCGCGCGGCACAACTCGATGATCACGTTCTTCGTCGCATTCCTGCTCTCCCTCGCGGTGGCCCTGACGCTCACGTACGTCGTGCGCAATTGGGCTCGCGCCTGGGGGTGGATGGACCCGGTCGACTCCAGTCGAAAGGTCCACGTCCGGCCCATTCCCAGGCTCGGCGGCATCGGCATCGTCGCGGGCTTCTTCGCTCCGCTGTGCGCGCTGTTCCTCGTGGACTCCGGCGTCGGGCATCACTTCCGCCTCCACACGGAGCTCGTCTACGGCCTGTTCCTCGGCGGCGCGGCCATCGCGGCGCTCGGCCTCTATGACGACCTGCGCGGCGCCAATGCCCGCCTCAAGTTCGGCGTGCAGTTCCTCGTCGCGCTGGGCCTCTATGCCCTCGGCTTCCGCATCGAGGTCATCGCCAATCCCTTCGGCCCGGAGCTGTCCCTGGGCGTGCTCGGCCTGCCGTTCACCGTGTTCTGGATGGTCGGTGTCGTCAACGCGCTCAACCTGATTGATGGCCTGGACGGGCTCGCGGGCGGCGTCGCGTTCTTCGGCGTCGGCACCAACTTCATCCTCGCGCTCGCGCGGGGAGACATCCTGTTGTGCCTGCTGATGGCGGCGCTCGCCGGCGCCATCCTCGGGTTCCTGGTCTTCAACTTCAACCCGGCCTCCATCTTCATGGGGGACACGGGCAGCATGTTCCTGGGCTTCGTGCTCGCGGCGGTGTCCATCAAGACGAGCACCAAGAGCGGCACGGCCGTGGCCATGTTCGTGCCTGTCATGGCGCTGGGCCTGCCCATCATGGACACGCTGCTCGCCGTGGTGCGCCGCTCGCTCCTGGGGCGCCCGCTCTTCAGCGCGGACAAGGAGCACATCCATCACCGCATCATGAGCCGCATGGTGCTCAGCCATCGCTCCACCGTTCTGGTGCTCTATGGCCTGTGCGGACTCTTCACGCTGACGGCGCTAGGGCTGAACTTCGCCAACAGCGTGCAGAGCGCGCTGCTGCTCAGCGGTATGGGCGTGGTCATTGTGGTGCTCATGCGCAAGCTGGGCTACCTGGACCTCGCGCGCGCGGGAGACATGCAGCAGACCCGACAGCGCAACATCCGGCTGCGCTCGCTGGTGAAGGACGTCTCCGCGTCGGTCCGCGCCGCGAAGTCCGTGCAGGAGGTCTGGACCGCGGTCCGCGCCCTGGCCGAGGGCCTGGACGTGTCGAGGCTGGAGCTCCGCTTCCAGCACGTCCGCAACGAGCTCACCGAGGGCATCGTCTTCGAGACCCAGCGCGCCCCGGGCAGTCCGGTCTCCTTCGACCTGCGCCTCGACGTGAAGGATGGGGACTCGGTGATTGGCGCGCTGTCGCTGGCGTGGGCCAACGGACGCAACGCCACCAGCCGCGATGAGGAGCTGGCGCTGGAGTTGGTGGCGGACGCGGTGGCCGAGCGCTCCGCGAGGCTCTTCGCGCACGCCGACGCGGACCCCTCACGGGTCGTCATGCTGAGGCGTTGAGGCGTGGCGGGCTCGCCGCATGCCCTCGTGGACCTGCTGCGCTCCTGGCCAGCGCCACCGGAAGCGCCTGCTCCCGAAGGCGCCGCGGCCGCTGAGTTCGTGCGCGCGGCCGTGCGCCATGGCCTCGCGGGATTCGTGGCCCATGTGGTGGGACAGGCGGGCTGGGAGCTGCCCGCCGAGGCGAGCGCGCTGCTTCGCCGCGAGTCCCTCACGGGCGCGGCTCGCTCGCTCCAGGTGAAGGCGCTGCTGCTGCGGAGCCTGGACGTGCTGGCCTCCGAGCGCGTGGTGCCCGTGCTGCTCAAGGGCTATGGGCTGGCGCGGAGGCTCTACCCAGATCCGCTCCAGCGGGCCACGCGCGACGTGGACCTGTTGGTGTCTCGGCGGGACGTGCCCATCGCGACGCGAGCCCTCTCGGGGTTGGGGTTGAGCGTCCGCCCCTCGCGCGACGGACGCCACGCGGAGGCCGACTCACACCACGTCGAGCTGGAAGGACCCGCGGGCCTGGTCGAGCTGCACTTCCGCGCGCTCGCGGGCTGGGGGCAGGCGCTGGAAGGGGATGCGCTGGTGGAGCGCGCGGTGGTGGGGGAGCTCGAGGGCCGCCGCGTGAAGTGGCTGCGCCCCGAGGACGAAGCCGTGTACCTGGCCCTGCATGCCAGCAATCACCTCCTGCAGCGGATGGCGTGGCTCTTCGACTTGAAGCTGCTCGCCGGGCACGCGCTGGACTGGACCCGGGTGGTCGAGGCGGCGCGTGGCACGGAGCTGCCTCAGCTGGCCTGGTACGCGTGGGACGCCGCGCGGCGGAGGCTCGGGGCCGCTGTTCCGGACTCCGTGCTGTCCGCGCTCGAGCCCCCTCCATGGCAGCGCATCCTGGCGGAGCGCTTCTTCACGGAGCCACGGCTCGTGGACGCGGAGCTTCTGCACAGCAAGCCCGCATGGGTCGCGGCGAAGCTGCTTCTGGCGCCCCGGCCCGCTGCCATGGCGCGGTACGCGCTCCGACGCCTGGAGACCGCGGCCAGAAGACTCCGGTGAGCCACGGGCTGACGGGGATGAATCAGTCCAGGCTCCAGGATAGTGTCATCGCTGCGGACGGGACGGAGCGCGGCGCGATGATGCTCGAAGAGCTTTTCTCTTGGGTGACGGGGACCGGGGTCGTGTTGAGCTGGCTGACCGCGGTCCTGGGCGGCAGGTTCCTGAAGGGGGCCGCCATCAACGGGCGGTTGCCTCGGAGCCACCGCGAGCTGGGGGCCACGTTCTTCGCGCTGGGCCCTGTTCGTGCGCGCCACCTGCAGCTCCTGGGGCTCTTGTGGTTCTTCACCTGCCTCGTGTCCATTGTCCCCTACCTGATGCTGATGGCCTTCATCCGGGTGGAGTGGGGATGGCTGATTGCCCGGTGGATGAGGGACCTCTCCCTCTGAGGGCCGGAGCCCGGGTCGCACCCAGGGGCCGGGCACTGTCGGGTGGCCGCCACTGGGGGGAGCTCAGGCAGTGATTGCAGGCCATGCGGTGGGCCCGTTAAAGGGGGCCACCATGCCGCTCAGCCTGCTCGACACCTTCCGCGTCCTCGCCTCGTTCGACCCTCCGCGAGGTGCCCTCAAGGGCGCGCCCTGGGACGAGTACGTCGACTGGGCCATCGCCCAGGGCCTGGCGCCGCTGGCGGCCTACAACCTCGAGTACCGCCTGGGCCCCACCGCGGCCCCCGAGTGGGCCCGCGACCGGCTGCTCGCCGTCTACCAGGGCTCCGTCAACGACAACGTGATGAAGCTCGTCAACTTCAAGCAGGTCGTCGACGAGCTCCAGGGCCGCAAGCTCGTCCTCATGGGCGCCGCCGCCTTCGCCGAGGCGCTCTATCCGCACATCGGCTTCCGCCCCGTGCTGGAGCTCCAGCTCCTCATGCGCCGCATGGACGTGGACGGCTTCGCGGGCTTCCTCTCCAACCACGAGTTCCGTCCCGACTCCGTCCCGTCCCACAGCGGCGCCACCAAGGTCGTCACCGACGGGCGCACCTCCATCTCCCTCTTCTCGGACATCCTCGGCCCCCAGCGCCGGGAGCAGGCCCTGGGCATCATCGAGCGGGCGAAGCCCATGAAGGTCTACGGGCCCTCCATGTTCCGCGCGGACCTGGAGGACTCTGTGCTGCTCGTCTGCCTGGAGCACGCGCGTCAGGGGTATGACGTACCCTGGTTGTCCTTCATCGACCTGCGCGAGCTCGTCACGGGGGCGAAGTGGATGGGAGGCGTGTACTCCCGCCCGCTCGACATCCCGGCGCTGCTCGCCCGTGCCGCGGAGTGGCGCCTGGAGCGCGCCCTCTACACGTCGCTGTCCATCGTCGCCCGGCTCTTCCCGGAGGCCGCCGCCGATGCCACCGCCGCGCTGCCTCCGCTGCGCCGAGCCACCCGTGAACTTCTGGACCGTACGGTGGTGGGTCCAATCAGCACCCCCGGCCAGACGTCCGCTCTCAGGGGCTTGGAAAGAGTGCGCCGTCTGCTCACTGGACAGTAGGCCCGACGGGTTGCCCGGCCGGCCCTGGGACGGGCTTTCTTTCCGAGCGCGTCCCGGCGTATGAGTTCCAGCCAAGACATCGCCACACTGGGACTCCTTCAATGCGTATTGCCATCATCGGAACGGGCTACGTCGGCCTGGTCGCGGGCACCTGCTTCGCGGACTCGGGCAACGACGTCACGTGCGTGGATATCGACGAGCGGAAGATTCGCATGCTCCAGGCGGGCGAGGTGCCCATCTACGAGCCGGGTCTCGAGGAGCTCATCAAGAAGAACGTGCGGGAGAAGCGCCTGTTCTTCACGCGGGACCTGCCCGAGGCCGTCTCCAACGCGCACGTCGTCTTCATCGCCGTGGGCACGCCCGAGGGCGAGAGCGGCGACGCCGACCTCCAGTACGTGCTGGCCGCCGCCGAGCAGATTGGCAAGGCGATGAAGCAGTACACGGTGGTCGTCGACAAGAGCACCGTGCCGGTGGGCACCGCGGACAAGGTGCGCGAGTCCATCCGCAAGGTGACGAGCATCGAGTTCGACGTCGTCTCCAACCCGGAGTTCCTCAAGGAAGGCGCCGCTCTGGACGACTTCCTCAAGCCGGACCGCGTCGTCATCGGCGTGGACTCCGAGCGCGCGCGCAAGGTGATGGGCGAGCTGTACGCCCCCTTCGTGCGTACGGAGAACCCGGTGCTGTTCATGGACACGCGCTCGGCGGAGCTGACCAAGTACGCGGCCAACGCGATGCTGGCCACGCGCATCTCGTTCATGAACGACATCTCCGCGCTCTGCGAGAAGGTGGGCGCGGACGTGGACTTCGTGCGCAAGGGCCTGGGCTCGGACCGGCGCATCGGCTACCCGTTCCTCTTCCCGGGCGTGGGCTACGGCGGCTCGTGCTTCCCCAAGGACGTGAAGGCGCTGGGCGCCACCGCGCGCGAGTTCGGCCTGGAGCTGGACCTGCTGCGCGCCGTGGAGCGCACCAATGAGCGGCAGAAGAAGCTGTTGGTGAACAAGGCCACCAAGCACTTCGGCGGCTCGCTCGAGGGCAAGAAGTTCGGCGTGTGGGGCCTGGCCTTCAAGCCGAAGACGGACGACATGCGCGAGGCGCCGTCCATCGACGTCATCGAGGGCCTCATCGGCAAGGGCGCGACGGTGGTGGCGCACGACCCGGTGGCCACCCACTCGGCCAGGCGCGTCTTCGGCGACCGCATCCGCTACGCCAGCGTCCCCTACGAGGCGCTGGAGGGCGTGGACGCGCTCTTCGTGGTGACGGAGTGGAACGAGTTCCGTCACCCGGACTTCGAGCGCATGAAGTCGCTGATGAAGGCGCCGGTCATCTTCGACGGGCGCAACGTGTTCGACCCGGTGCGCATGCGCGAGCTGGGCTTCACGTACTTCGGCATCGGCCGCCGGTGAGCCGAGGCGGTTCACTCGATGCGCTGACGGGGCTGCGCTTCTTCGCGGCCCTGCATGTCGTGCTGTTCCACTTCGCGCGCCCGGCCCTGGACCCGGCGCCGGAGTGGCTGCGGAGCCTGGTGGGCTCGGGCTACTCCGCGGTGGGGGTCTTCTTCGTCCTGTCTGGCTTTGTCCTCGCGTGGAACTACCTGGACACCGACGGGCACATGGAGACGGGGACGCGTGCGTTCCTCGCGGCCCGCGTGGCCCGCGTCTATCCCGTCTATCTGCTGACCTTCCTGCTGTCCTCGCCGCCGGTGATGCTCGCGTCGGTGGTGGAGAACGGCTGGAAGGTGGCCGCGATGAAGCTCGCGGTGGCGGCGGTGGCGACGCTCGCGCTGGTGCAGGCGTGGGTGCCTCGGCTGGCGCTGTACTGGAATCCCCCGGGCTGGTCCGTGGCGGTGGAGGCGTTCTTCTATGCGCTCTTCCCCCGACTGGCGCGCTGGCTGCCCAGGCTGAGGCCTTCGTGGATGCCGGGCGTGCTGGTGGGGCTCTGGGCGCTCGGGCTCACGCCGCCGGTGCTCTACCTGGTGCTGCGGCCGGATGGCCTGGCCACGGTGGATGTCCATTCCTGGGGTACATGGTTGGCGTTGATGAAGTTCACGCCCGTGGCGCGCCTGCCGGAGTTCCTCTTCGGGGTGGTGCTGGGGTGGTGGTTCGTGCGTGAGCGCGCCGCGGGGGGCCAGAAGGGCTCCGGCGGGGGGCTGGCCCTGCTCGGCGCGGGGCTGCTCCTGGCGGTGGGGGCCGCGGGGGAGCGGATTCCCTATCCGCTGATGCACAACGGGCTGCTCGCGCCCGCGTCGGGGCTGCTCGTGTACGGGCTGGCGCGGGGCGGTGGGTGGCTGGGCTGGGCCCTGTCTCGGCCCGTCGTCGTGCGGCTGGGCGCGGCCAGCTACGCGCTGTACCTGCTGCAGTTCCCCGTGGGCGAGGCGGTGGCGAAGGTCGCCCCGTGGGTGAGTCTCTCCACGCCGCTGGGGAAGCTGGGGCTGGTGCTGCTCTGGGTCATCCCCGCATCGCTGCTGACGCACCACTACGTCGAGACGCCGCTGCGCTCCCGGGTGCGCAAGCTGCTTCAGCCGTGGGTGGAGGCGGAAGGGGCGGCGCCGGTGCGTCCCGTGGCGCCAGGGGCCTGAGGCCCCGTGTCAGTCGCGAGGCCGTGCTAGCGCGAGATGCCGCACTCCCGCTTGCCCTCGGCGGTCTCGATCTTCCGGCAGTCGCAGCCGTCGAGCTTCGCCTCACAGACGGCCTCGTCCTCGGGCGTGGGCTCCACGTTGTTCTCTTCCCGAGCCGCGCGCTGGATGCACAGCTCCTTCTCCACCGAGTTGATGGCGCAGTCGCACAGCTTCTCTGACAGCTCGCGGCAGGCTCCCTTGCAGCCGGTGAGTCCGGACAGGGTGGCGCAGAGGAGGGCAGTGGCGAGGAAGAAGCGGCGCATGGGCCGGCGAACATGCCAGAAGGTCCTCCGGATGCAAGCCCGCTCCGGGCCTGGGCGTGAATGAGCGGATGCCCCCAGCGGCCCGCCTGCCTGGGCGGATGGGGTGGCGCCTCGACGCGGCGCTCCAGGGCGGGAAAGGTTCCGGCACCCGACGGGTGCGGGCCGCGCGCGAGCCCGCGAAAGACGGGTTTGGCCTGATATGGGTATGGCTTGGGGGGCGTATCGGTTGACCCTGGTTCACACTCGCCTGGTGGCCCTGTCTGCTGTCGGGCGAGGGCCGCGAGCCAGAAAGGAGAGTGTTTCAAGGCCCGTGTCATACTTCCGCGCCTTCGAATGTCTCCCGCGCATCGCAGCAGCTCCCGGTACACCCGGTTCGCCGAAGTGGCCTTGGCCGCTCTCGTCGTGGTGTGTCCGTTGGCGCTCGGCGGCGCGGCCCGCTGGGTGGCCTGGCCGCTGATGGTGCTGTCGGGCGTGGCGGCGGTGCTCGCGGGCATCGGCGCGCGTCGGCAGGGACAGTCCTTGCGCTTCCCGCTGCTGGCGCTCCCGTTGGGCGTGGGCGCGGCGCTGTGCGCGGTGCAGCTAGTGCCGCTGCCGGCCGGTGTGCTGCGGGTGCTGAGTCCGGAGGCCGCCTCGCTGCGTGAGTTCGCGCTGGAGCCCCTGGGGCTCACGCGGGCTCGGCCGGTGTCGCTGGAGCCATCCGCCACGTGGCGCGAGCTGTCCAAGCACCTGGCCTACCTGCTGACCTTCCTCGCCGCCGTCCAGGTGTGCCGGTCGAGGGAGAGCCGGAGGCGGCTGCTCGCGGTGGTGGTCTTCACGGGCGCGGCGGTGGTGCTGGTGGGCATGGGGCATTCGCTCCTGGGCGTCTCCTCGCTGCTGGGGCTCAAGGCGTGGGAGCACGCGCGGCCTCCACTGATGACGTTCTTCGCCAATCCCAACCACCTCGCGGGCTTCCTGGGCCTGGCGTCCACGGTGGGCGTGGGGTTGGCGCTCACCACGCGGCCTCGCTCCCGGGCGCTGCCCTTCGCGCTGGCGGCGGGGGCGAGCGGCCTGGGCGTGGTGCTGTCGCTGTCCCGAGGTGGCATCGCCTTCTTCGTCTTCGGCCAGGCGGTGCTGGTGCTGTGGCTCGCGCGTCGGCGCCGAGAGGAGGCGGGAGGGAGCCTGTCCGGCGGGTCTCGCAGCGCCGCCGCGCTCCTGGGGTTGCTGGCGGTGCTGGCCGTGGGGACGTACGCGGTGACGGAGGCCCTCTGGGTCGAGGCGCGCTCCGCGGACAGCCTGGAGAAGCTGAGCCAGTCCAAGGTGGCGCTGTGGCCGATGATGGCTCGCGCCGCCAGCACCTTCCCCGTGCTGGGCATGGGGCGCGGTGCGTTCGAGGCGGTCTTCCCCCGCTACCAATCCGAGCCCAACCCCAACACGCTCACGCATCCGGAGAACGCGGTGCTGCAGGTGATGGCGGAGCTGGGCGTCCCGGGGCTGTTGCTTTTGGCCGTGGCGCTGTGGGCCTTCATCGGCCTGCTTCGTCGCGACGGACTGGACGCGCTGGAGTGGGCCTCGCTGGCGGCCGTGGCGGCGCTGGGGCTGCACAACCTCTTCGACTTCAGCCTGGAGCTGCCGGCCTGCGCGGTGGCGGTGCTGGTGGTGCTGGGCGCGGTGGTGCGGCCTCGGGAGCGCGGCAAGGAGGCCGGGGGCCCGGTCTGTCTCACGCCTTCCTGGGGGTTGCTTTGCGCCGGCATGGCCCTGACGGCGCTGGGGCTGGTGGCGCTGGTGCCCGGGCGGCATCGGCTCGCGGACGCGGAGGCGGAGCTGGCGACGCGGGTCCGGGAGCGCGCGCCGCTCGACGTGGTGCGGGCGCGAGGGCTCGAGCTCATCGACCGGCATCCCTCGGACTACCTGCTGTACCGGATGGTGGCCTCCGCCCACGTGGCGCGAGGCGGTGGTGAGGGCGCGGCCGAGGCGCTGGCGTTCATCAACCGCGCGCTGATGCTGGCGCCTCGGGATGCCGTGTCGCATCGCGTGGCCGCCCAGGCGCTGCTCGCGCTGGGGCGCCGCTCGCAGGGCTTCCTGGAGTACCGGCTCGCGAACGAGGCGGGAGACCTGGGCGTGCTGCGCGGCGAGGCCGTGCGCCAGGCCCGCTCGGTGGAGGACCTGGTGGCGATGACGCCGGACTCGCCGGAGCTGGCGGGGCATCTCGTGGACGCGCTGAGCTACGTGCTCGGACGCCAGCCCCTGGCGCTGGACTACAACGGCTGGGCGCGGGAGCACTTCGCGGGACGCCCGGGGGTGGTGGGGTTGTGGAAGCGCGAGGCGCGGCTGCGCCTCCTGCGCAAGGAGTTGCCGGAAGCCGAAGCGGCCTGCGCGCAGGTGGAGCGCCTGGAGCCGGAGCAGCTGGACACGGTGCTGCTGCGCGCCGAGGTGCTGAAGGGACGAGGGGAGGGCGAGGCCGCGCTGCGGGCCGTCGAAGCGCTCCGGGCCCGCAACCCCATGAACGTGGAGCTGGCCTTCACCCTGGCCTCCTGGCAGATGGAGGCGGGGCTGACGCGGCGGGCTCGCGAGACGCTCCAGGCCGTGGGCGGGCTCCTCTCCGACTACCAGCAGCGGGCGCGGATGTTGTCGATGGAGGCGGAGGCGCTCGAGCGCGAGGGCCTCCTCTCCCGCGCGGTGGAGCGGCGCCAGACGGCGGCCCGGCTGGTGCCCAGCTCGGATGCCTACTTCGCGGTAGCCCGGTTGCAAGAGACACTGCGTCGCTATGACGCCGCGGCGCGCTCCGTGCGCGAGGGACTGGAGCTGCTGCCCCCCGAGGCGCGGGAGCCCGCGCGCGCGTGGGTGACGCGGCTGGAGTCCGCCGAGCGGGCCCGGGTGGAGACGCGCCGCAAGGAGCTCCTGGACGACCCGAAGGCGCAGGAGCTGGAGCACCTGCTGGGCGACTCGCGGGAGCCCGCCGTCGAGCCGTGAGCGCGTGCCTCACGTCGGCATGGAGGCGTCCTGTTCCATGAAGACCGGAGGGATGGGCACCACGGAGGCCTGAGGCCGCAGCCGCTCGTGGATGAACGAGGCGACCAGGGGCCACTCCAGCGTGGCGAAGTCCTGGAAGCGCATCTCCACGGCCTCTTCGTGAGAGCCCGCGCGGAAGAGCAGGTGCTCGGTCAGGCTGAGCGTCTCGTCCACCGCCACGGGCAGGCCGTAGAGCTCTCCGAAGGGAGGCTCCGCGCCCACCTCGCAGTCGGGGAAGTGGTCGCGGAACTCGCGCTCGCTGGCGAGCCTCACCGTGCGCACCCCCAGCAGCTCCCGCACGCGCATCAAGTCCAGCGTGCCCGCCGCGGGGACGACGAAAATCCAGGGCTGCCGGTCCGCCATCACGATGACGGACTTGGCCACGCGCCAGCCGGAGACGTGAAGCGCCTGGGCCAGTTCCTGCGCCGTGACGGCGCGCGGATGCCAATAGCGCTCGTAGAGGACCCTATTGCGTTGGAGATAGTGCTGGATGGATGCCGGAATCACGAGGCGTCACCTCCCTGACGAAAAGGTGTGTCACCCCGGCGGCTTCGACCACGGCACCCCGCGCCCCTCGGGGCCACGGCAGTCCACCGTGGGCCCGCTGGCCTGGTGCGAGGACAGGGGGGCAGGCCCCTGGTCCTCACTGCTGGAAGTCGTAGACGCTGCCCAGCTTGAGGATTCGCGTCAGCTCGTCCAGCGCCGTCATCGTCTCGCGCGCGAGACGCGGGTCCTGCAGGTCCTTGGGGTGGAGCACGTCTCGGTAGTGGCGGCGCACCCAGGCGGCGAGCGACTCATGCAGGGCCGGCGAGTAGAAGACGTCGGCGTGGATGGCCTGGCGCTCGGCGTCCGTGAGCCACACGCGCTGGCGCAGGCAGGCCGGCCCTCCGCCGTTGTTCATGGACTGGCGCACCTCCAGGTAGTGCACCGCCTTGACGGGGGTGTCCTCGGCCACCACGCGCTCCAGGAAGCCGCGCGCCGCGGGCGTCTCGCGGCTCTCCACCGGGGCGATGATGGCCATGGTGCCATCCGGCAGCGTCAGCACCTGCGAGTTGAAGGGGTAGGCCTTCACCGCGTCCTTCGCCGGCAGCTCCGCGTTGCTGGCGACGATGGCGCGGAAGTCCGGGCCCAGCTTCTCGCGCAGCACCTGGAGCAGCCCCGGGTGGTCCACGAAGGCGAGCTCGTGCAGCATGAGGAAGCGCTCGTTGCCCACCGCGAGCACGTCCGTGTGGAAGGCCCCCGCGTCGATGCCGTCCGGGTGCTGCTGGGGGAAGAGGACGTTGTGCGCGTCGAGCTGGTGGAGCCGCGCGAGCGCCTGGCTCGACTCCAGCGTCTGCCGGGCGGGGAAGCGCTTGGGGCCCTGCACGTCCTGCCACGCGCTGCGGCCCCAGGCGAGCAGGTGCACCCCCGCGTGTCCGGGCGTGGCCAGGCGCGTGTGGTTGGCCGCGCCCTCGTCCGCGAAGTGGCTGCCGGGCGGCAGCGGCGCGTGCACGGCGAAGTGCTTCTCGTCGGAGAAGATGGCGCGCAGCACCGCGTGCGTGGTGTCCGCCTCGAGGGCGCGGTGGAACATCTGCGAGAGGTTCGCGGGCGTCAGGTGCACGCGGCCATCGGCCGTGTCGGCGCTGGGGGCCACGGTGGCGGCGTTGGCCGTCCACATGGAGGAGGCGCTGGAGGTGAGCCGCAGCAGGTGCTCGGCCTCGCGCGCGGCGCGGGTGATGACCTCCTCGTCCGTGCCGGTGAAGCCCAGGGTCCGCAGGGCCCGCAGCGACGGGCGAGGCTGCGGCGGCAGCACCGCCTGGCCGACGCCCAGGCCGGAGACGAAGCGCATCTTCTCCAGGCCCTGAAGTGCCGCTTCACGGGGATGGCTGGGCTCTCCGACGTGACTCTGGGACGCCAGGTTGCCGGGCGACAGGCCCGCGTAGTTGTGGGTAGGACCGACGAGGCCGTCGAAGTTGTATTCGCGCATGGGGTATGGAGCGACTTGTGGAGCGTCCACCCTTAACAAAGCGCCTGAAACGTTTCCTCCGGTACGTGCTCATCCGGAGTGTCCTGTTGTGCCTTCAACCCCTGCCTCTGCGGTGGGCTCGGGGGCTGGGCTTCCTCCTGGGCGGGTGGGCCTACGGGCTTGCGGGGGGCGAGCGCCGCAAGGCCCTGAAGTCCCTGGGCGTGGCCTTCCCCGAGAAGTCCGACGCGGAGCGGCAAGCCCTGGCGCGCGCCAGCTTCCGGCACCTGGGGGCGGCGGCGCTGGAGGTGGCCTGCACGGGCGCCCTGGACCGCGGGCTCGAGCAGCTGGTGGCATGGCCCGAAGAAGACAGACGCGTGCTGGAGACGGCCCTGGCGCGCAAGAAGGGCGTCGTCTTCGTCTCCGGCCACGTGGGCAACTGGGAGCTCCTGGCCCGG
This sequence comes from Myxococcus stipitatus, assembly GCF_038561935.1. The sequence goes on from NZ_CP102770.1 coordinate 1,398,111, forward strand.
CGCGTGGCGCGAGCGGGCTATCCGAGCCAGAGCATCGCGAAGGAGACCACGGACCCGCGCCTCACCGCGCTGGTGGAGCGGTTCCGCGCGCGCGGCGGGGTGCGCAGCATCTGGCGGGGGCAGGACGGCGCGGCGCGGGCCATGTTGAGGGCGCTGCGCGCGGGCGAAATCCTGGGCCTGCTCATCGACCAGGACACGAAGGTGCAGTCGCTCTTCGTGCCCTTCTTCGGGGAGCTGGCGGCGACGCCTCGCGCGGCGGCGGACCTGGCGGTGCGCACGGGCGCGGCGGTGGTGACGGGCTTCTGCCACCGGGTGGAGGGCGGCTACCGGCTGACGATGGAGGAGGTGCCCGTGCCGGCGCTGGAGGACCGCGAGGCCGCCGCGCTGGAGCTCACCCGGGCCCTGTCCGAGCGCATCGAGGCGGCCATCCGCCGCACCCCTGAACAGTGGGTGTGGATGCACCAGCGCTGGAAGACGCGTCCCACGGCCGACACACAACCCGTGCTCGCGGAGGCGGCGCGGGCGACGGCCGGGTGATAGAAGGCCCCTCGTGCCGCGCATGTCCGTCCGTCTCGTCGCCGTGTGCCTCGTCGTCGCCGCGTGCAAGCCCCGCCGCCAGACGGAAGGGGGCTCGGAGCAGCCTCCGCCCCAGGTGGTGCTGCACGGCGCGCGCATGATGTCCTATGAGGGCGAGCGCCTCACCCTGTCCGGCCACGCCGAGCGGCTGACGTACCAGCGCGCGGGCGGCGACGTGCTGGCCACGAATGCCACACTGCGGGTCCCCCCGGGCACCACCGAGGAGGGCATGTCGGTGGGCACCGAGAAGGGCATGGACATCAGCGCCCCGAATATGGAGGGCAGTCTGGCGTCCAAGCAGATGGTGGCCTCCGGCGGCGTGGTGGTGCGCACGGGGGATGGGATGGTGGTGGAGACGCCCCGGTTGACCTACGACGCCCTCGAGAAGGGGGCGCACGGCAACGAGGGCGTGGTGGTGCGTGGGCCGGATTACCGTCTGCGGGCGGACCGCTTCGAGCTGTCCTTCCCGGATGAGACATTCACCTTCGCGGGCTCGGTGGAGACCGTGCTGGGAGCTTCTGCGCGTGATTGAGTTCCTCGTGATGGCCTTCTTCGTGGCGCAGCCCATGCCAGCCGCCGCCGCGCCCACCGATGGCGGGACACCGCCGGCCGCGGACGCGGGCAGTGCGAGCGCGAGCCCCCTGGGGCCCGTGGACCTGAAGGAGCCGGTGCAGATCACCGCCGACCTCATCGAGGGCGGCAAGTCGCAGGCGACGCTCACGGGCAACGTGAAGGTGACGCACCGGACGCTCGTCCTGAAGTGCGACCGGATGACGGCCTACTTCACCCAGCCGCGCGTGGTGACGCGCGTGGTGTGCACGGGCGGGGTCAACGCCGTGGACGGGGACCGCATGGCCCGGGGCGAGCGCGCCGAGTACGACGTGGCCAGCGGCGTGCTCGTCGTCACCGGCTCCCCCGAGGCGCGCCAGGGGACCACGTACATGCGTGGGACGAAGGTCCGCCTCACGTTGGGGAGTGAGCGGCTCGACGTGGAGAACGCCGTCATCATCTTCGAGTCCCCGCCGGCCTCCCCCGCGCCGTCCAAGCGCAAGGGCGCGTCCACGCCTGGCCGCGCCACGCCCGCGCCCGCCGAGCCCGGCAAGGCCCCCGCGCGATGAGCAACGACGCGAAGCTGCACGCCGAGGGGCTGAAGAAGGCCTTTCGTGGCCGCCAGGTCGTCAATGGCGTCTCGTTCACCGTGTCCCCGGGCGAGGTGGTGGGCCTGCTCGGCCCCAATGGCGCCGGCAAGACGACCAGCTTCAACATGGTCGTGGGCCTGGTGACGCCCGACGGGGGCCGCGTGCGCATTGGCGACGAGGACCTCACGCACCTGCCCATGCACCGCCGCGCGCGCCGGGGCGTGGGCTACCTGCCCCAGGAAGCCTCCGTCTTCCGCAAGCTCACCGTGCGCGACAACTTCCTGGCCGTGCTGGAGCTCCAGAAGGGCCTGAACAAGCGCGCCCGGGAGGAGCGCGCCAGCGCCATCCTCGAGGAGTTCGGCCTCTCCCACGTGGCCGAGTCCCTGGGCGGCACCCTCTCCGGCGGCGAGCGGCGCCGCGCCGAGATTGCCCGGAGCCTCCTGCCCTCCCCCCGCTTCATCCTCTTCGACGAGCCCTTCGCCGGCGTGGACCCCATCAACGTGGGCGACCTCCAGCGGCAGATCTTCCTCCTCCGCGAGCGCGGACTGGGCGTCCTCATCACGGACCACAATGTCCAGGACACCCTGGGCATCTGTGATAGGGCGTACATCATCACACAGGGGCAGATCCTGGAGGAGGGGACCCCGGCCGAGATTGCCGCCTCCCCTCGCGCCCGCGCCGTCTACCTGGGGGAGCGGTTCCGTCTCCAGGAACCTGTCTAGGGACGGCTGGCCTTCGGCCAACCGAGTGCATAGACTCCTGTTGGCCCCGCTTTTGCGTCGACAGGCCAACACGCCCGAGCTACGCTGAGCGTAGCTAAGCTACGGGTTTCCTTGCGGAATTCTGAGTATGCAAGCAAGGGACCACGTTTCCGCCACTAGACGTAGACAGGGTGCCTTGTTACGTTGGCACGGTCTTTGATTGGTCCCGCGCGGCATTGGGGCTGAATCACTTGGGAGACCCTGTCTCATGGCGATGGAACTCAAACAAAGCCTGAAGCTTGCGCAGCAGCTGGTGATGACGCCCCAGCTGCAGCAGGCCATCAAGCTGCTCCAGCTCTCCCGAATGGAGCTGTTGGAGCAGGTCCGCGAGGAGATGGACCAGAATCCGCTCCTGGAGCAGCCGGACGAGCAGGCACCGGGCGACGTGGGAGACAAGGAGCCGGGGGAAGCTTCACTGGAGGCGGACAACGTCGAGATTCCGCGCGACATGGAGCTGCCGGCGGCCACGCCGGACACCGCTCAGGAGTTCAAGGCGGACGGGGATGGGCCGCCGGAAATCGACTGGGAGGCGTACCTCAACAGCTACCAGTTCAACGAGCCGACCACGGCGTCCAACAAGGGCAACGTGGCCACGGACGACCTGCCGTCGTTCGAGGCCAACCTCGTCAAGAAGGAGGACCTGGTCGACCACATCCAGGAGCAGCTGGGCACGCTGCGCCTGAACGACGCCGAGCGCCGGGTGGCCATGCTCATCCTGGGCAACCTGGATGACGACGGCTACCTGAAGCTGCCGGATGTGGAGGGAGATCCGCTCATCCGCCTGTGCAACGAGGCGGACGTGCCCATGCACGTGGCGGAGCGCACCCTGCGCCGCATCCAGATGCTGGAGCCTCGCGGCTGTGGCGCGCGCGACCTGCAGGAGTGCCTGCTCATCCAGCTGCAGGGGATGAAGGAGCCGCAGGCGCCGCTCCTGGGCCTCATCATCAAGCGGCACATGAAGTACCTGGAGAGCAAGAACCTGCCCGCCATCGCCAAGGACCTGAAGGTCACCTTGGAAGAGGTGGTGGAGGCGGTGAAGCTGCTCCCGAAGCTGGACCCGAAGCCGGGCCGCAACTTCAGCGGCGACGACGCGCAGTACATCACCCCCGACGTCTTCGTCTACAAGATGGGGGATGAGTACACGGTGGTGCTCAACGACGACGGCCTGTCCAAGCTGCGCATCTCCGGCACCTACCGCAACGCGCTGAAGACGGGCGCGGTGGGCCCGGGCCAGACGAAGGACTTCATCCAGGACAAGCTGCGCAGCGCGGTGTGGCTCATCCGCTCCATCCACCAGCGGCAGCGGACCATCTACAAGGTCACCGAGAGCATCGTGAAGTTCCAGCGGGACTTCCTGGACAAGGGCATCGCGCACCTGAAGCCGCTCATCCTCCGGGACGTGGCCGAGGACATCGGCATGCACGAGTCCACGGTGAGCCGCGTGACGACGAGCAAGTACGTGCACACGCCGCAGGGCATCTTCGAGCTGAAGTACTTCTTCAACTCGTCCATCGCCCGCGTGTCCGGCGAGGACACCGCGAGCGAGGCGGTGAAGCACCACATCAAGCAGATTGTCGCGCAGGAGGACGCGCGCAATCCGTACTCGGACCAGAAGATCGTGGAACTCCTGCGCTCGCAGGGCACCGAAATCGCGCGCCGCACGGTGGCCAAGTACCGCGAGGTGCTGGGCATCCTCCCCAGCAGCAAGCGCAAGCGGTACTACTGAGTTTCCGGCAAGTGGCTCTTGTCCGCCGGGGTGCTGGCGGACAGATTCAGGGGCGCCATGAGCGCCCCTGTTTCGTTCGAGACCGATGCCGGTGTCCCTCGTCGGGAGCTGGTTCCCCTGGTGGCTCCGCCCGTCATCCTGGAGGGGCGCGCCGTGCGGCTGGAGCCCTTGCGGTTGGAGCACGCCCCGGCCCTGGCCTCGCTGTGTGAGGACTCCCTCTTCGCGTTCTTCTCCGTGGTGCTGCGCACCCAGGAGGACGTGGAGCGGTTCATCTCCCGCGCGCTGGAGGCCGCGGAGAAGGGCACCGAGCGCCCCTTCGTCATCCTGGAGCGCGAGACAGGGCAGCCGGTGGGCACCACGAGCTATCTCGACATCCAGCGGGACTTCCGGACGCTGGAGATTGGCTGGACGTGGCTGGGCCGCCGGGTGTGGCGCACGCGCGTCAACACCGAGTGCAAGTACCTGCTCCTGCGCCACGCCTTCGAGACGCTCGACGTCATGCGGGTGCAGCTCAAGACGGACCGGCGCAACGCGCGCTCGCGCGCGGCCATCGAGCGGATGGGGGGAAAGCTGGAGGGCATCCTCCGCAACCACATGCTGGTGCGCGGTGGGGTGGTGCGCGACAGCGCCTACTACAGCGTCATCGACTCCGAGTGGCCCGAGGTGAAGGCCCGGCTCGAGGGGTTCCTCCAGCAAGGTGCATGAGCGGGCAGCCGAGCGCGCGAGGGTGGGAAAGGGAGCACGGCGCGCCGTTCTGCTCCCTGTTCTCCCGCGCGGTGGGTATAGGGTGGCCGCGTATGCACTCTTCCTCTCGTCGTTGTGCTTCCGGCGTGGTGCCGGGTGTCCTTCTCGCGGTGGGCCTGTTGTCCGGCTGTGGTGATTCGCTGACCACGGAGCATGTGGACCTGGCGGGGCTCGCGGACCGCACCCTCACGTACTCGCTCGCGGACGTGGACCTGTTCGAGGTGCCCCAGGCCCCGGGCTCCCACCGCGTCACCGTCACCTTCTCCCAGGCGAGCGGCGAGCGCTGCACCCGGCTGAAGGACGGCGCCACCGCGACGTTCAACGGGCAGCCCATGAGGCTGGAGCCGGGCGGCGTCGACGACACCGCGGGCCGCGACCTGTGCATGCCCACGCGGGCCATCTTCGACTACAACCCGGACGAGTGGGCCCAGCTGCCGCCGGCGGATGCGCTCATCGCCATCCAGGACGCGAGCCACTCCGTGCTGTTGACGGCGAAGAATGGTCAGGCCAAGCGCTCGTTCACGTTCGAGGGGCCCGTTCCCCTCGAGCGGATGCTGCGAGGCCAGACGTATTCGTTCCGCTGGGCCCCCGCGGGGGAGGAACTCAAGGCGGCGAGTGCCTCGCTGTTGCCCGAGGGTGGCGTGGTGACGGCGCACATGAGCGTCACGAAGAAGGACAACCGCATCACCTTCACCGTGCCCGCGCAGCTGGGGCCGGCCACCCACCTCCTGACGCTGAAGGGTGAGGTCGAGGCCGAGGTGCCGGAGTGCGTGGGCGTGGCGAGCTGCCGGGGCTCCTACTTCCATTCCCAGGAGCAGGTCGTCGCCGTTCAGTAGTCAAGACGGGCGGGCCCCGGGAGGACGGCTGCTCGCTTGTGCCCGTGTCTCACGCCACCCAGCGTGTTTCACGGGCATGTGGCGCGGCGCGTGAATCCGAGGGGCCAGGATTCTTGTACCCCGCATGGATAGGGGCCAGTGACGGCGCGTGACGCTGGGATGTCAGGCCCCGGACGGGTGGTGAGCTTGGGAAGAGTCAACCCGGGGGGATGGGTTGCTTTCCAGACGTCAGAACGTTTCTGATCTGTCACGCAGCTCCCCTCACCCTAGGAGGCAGCCACGCATGCAGTTCAACATCACCTTCCGTCAGTTCGGGGCGTCGGATTCCCTCAAAGAATACGCACGCGAGAAGGTCGAGCGGGTGAACAAGCTGTTGGACAGAGCAGGAGAGGCACACGTCGTACTGTCGTTGGAGCGTCACCTCCACCACGCGGACATCACCATCCACTCCGGCGCCTGGGTGCTTCGCGGGCGCGACAAGAGCGATGACATGTACGCGTCCATCGACCTGGCGATGGACAAAATCGAGCGGCAGCTGCGCCGATACCGGGACAAGCTGAAGACGCATCACGGCCGCGAGCGCGTGCACCACCGACAGGACCTGGTGAATCACCTGAAGGTGCGCCACGCCGTCTTCGAGGTGCCGGACGCGGAGGAGCCCGCCGCGAAGGCCGCGCCCGAGGCGCCGGTGGCGAAGGTGGTGGAGGCGTCGGCGTCCACGCCCATCTCCGCCGCGACGCGCGTGGTTCGCGCCACGCAGCTCACCGTCAAGCCGCTGTCCGTGGATGAGGCGGTGATGCAGATGAACTTGATGAACAACGACTTCTACGTGTTCCACAACGTGGAGTCGGATGCGCTGGGCATCATCTACCGGCGCAAGGATGGGCAGTACGGCCTCATCGAGCCCCATGAGCCGCCCGCGATGGCGGCCGCCACGGGCACCTGAGCCCTGAAAAGAATCGCGCTCCGCCTCTCCCTCGAGAAGGCGGAGCGCGAACGCCCTCGTCCGGTGTGGCGAGGGCGCTGTCCCCTGCGATGGATGCCGTTCGGCGCGCGTGGTCGGCCACGAGCACCGGGTCCCCCCTGCCAGAGCAGGTGCATCCGAGGGGAAGAACGTCCCGCCCGCCGCCGCATATCGCCCGCTCGAAAAGACGTCGCGCCCCACCTCTCCCCTGGGAGATGGAGCGCGTCCGTGGCGCCTGGACTCGGGGCCCTATACGGCTTCAGTTGGAGGAGCGGACGGTCGCGAGGTCGCGATGGTCGCTCTGGAAGCTGGAGACGGCGGCGCTGGGCACCGCCGCGGGCGTGCGGGTGTTGAGGAGCGCCAGCGTCATCAGCGCGGCCCGCTCACCCAGCGAGCGCTCGAAGAGGCGGGCGGGGAAGGCCACGCGGAAGTCGTTCTCCACCATGCCGCCGCACCGCCTGGAGCCCGACAGGGCGTCGCCGTCGCGCTTGAGGACGAAGGCGCACGGGCCCACGCGCCCGTGCAGCCACGTGCCGTCCTCGGTGAGGTCCGTGGCCAGGCCCGCGAAGGTGCCCCACACGCGGGTGTCATCACCTTCGGCCAGCTCCAGCCGCGTCGCCTGGTTGGCCACCGTGCCCGTCATCGTCTGGTAGTTCCATTCGAGTGACACGGGCATCCGGCGGTAGCGGCCATGCATGCCCGTCTGCGCGATGCTCAGCGTGGAGGTGGGGCCGGTGATGGAGTCGTCCGCCAGGCTCAGCGACTCCTCGGCCGCGTCGCCCAGGGGCACGCCTGGGCGGGCGGTGGTGGCGCAGCCGGTGGCCAGCATGGACACTGTCAAAAGGGCGAGACTCGAGCTCAGCGGTCGCTTCATGGCGGTCGCTCCGTTTTCTTGGATTCGTGTGGGGTTCACGGGAGAAAACGGTCGCCAGGGGAGCGCATATCGCCCCCAGGTACGGGAGGAGAGGCGGGCAGGGGTGGTCCGAAGACCCCCCAGCCCCTGATGCGCAGTGAGCGGCCAGGGGGCTGGGACGGCAGGGGACCCTTGCACTAAAGAGGGGTGAGGAGTAATTGCGGCCATCTCAGGAGCGCCAGCGCGGGAGCGTCAGTGAGAATCGCCGAGTTCCTCAGCCCCGAAGCCGTCATCGCGGACATGCAGTCGCGGACGAAGCCAGAGGTGTTGCGCGAGCTGAGTGTCACGTTGGTGCGGGCCCACCCCCAGCTCCAGGAGGAGCGGCTGGTGGAGGTGCTGAAGGAGCGCGAGAAGCTCGGCAGCACGGGCATCGGCGAGGGGGTGGCCATCCCCCACGGCAAGCTGTCGGGCATGACGCAGCTCCAGGCGGCCTTCGGCGTGTCGCGCGCGGGCGTGGACTTCGAGGCCATCGACGGCAAGGCCACCCACCTGTTCTTCGCGCTGGTGGCCCCGGAGAACAGCGCGGGCGTCCACCTCAAGGCGCTGGCGCGCATCTCCCGCCTCTTCAAGAACCCGCGCTTCCGGGCCTCCATCCTCGAGGCGCCCACGGCCGCGGACATCCACGCGCTCATCATCCAGGAAGACGCTCGGCCCTGAAGGCCGTCCCGCGGGGGACCCACATGGACGTGGTGTTGCGGCCCATCAACGACCGGTTCTTCCACGAGCAGGTGCTGCCCTTCCTCTCGCGGGCCATGGGCGATGCGAGCGGGGCCCTGGAGTCGCTCCTGGACGCGCTGGGGGACGGGCAGTCGCGCATGTTGTGCGAGCGCATGCTGTCCACCGCGCTGCCTGGAGGCCTGGGCTCGGTGGACGCGGACCCGTGGGCGGACCTGGTGGACCGGCTCGCCTTCCTGTCCTGGAAGGAGAGCCCCACGGGTTGGGAGGTGGGGAGCGACCAGGCGGGTTACGCGGATGCCTGGGACGAGGCGCTGCACCTGGCGCTGATGCTGGAGGAGCCCAACTACCCCTACTGGGACACGCGCGCCGCCCGCGAGGTGCGAGACGGCTTCCGCTTCCGGCCCCTGGCGGACATGGGGCTGGCCTCGCTGCTGGCGGGGCACTGGGACCCCTTCCCGGAGTTCCCGCCGGACCGCGTCTTCAGCACGCAGGGCCGGGGGGAGTACTTCCCCTCGGAGCGCTTCGCCTTCGCGGACTGGGCCTGGCGCCCGGCGCGCGCGGTGGCTCACTGGCAGGTGAACCTGCCGCGCAAGCTGGAGCGGCTGATGGCGCGCGAGCAGGAGCGGATGCGCCTGCCGTCGTTGCCCGAGCGTGACGAGGTGCTGGCCTACTGGCTGGGGAAGCAGGCCCAGCCGCCTCCGCTGACGGTGGCCTTCTCGGGGCTGGGGCCTCGCGCGGCGGGCTGGATGCGGGAGTTGGGCACGCTGACGGCCCACATCCGGCGCGCGGCGATGGGGAAGCAGGGCCTGGCCGCGCTCGTCACCAAGGGCACCAGCGTCCGCATCTAGGGCTTGGGCGCGGGGGTGCTCGCGCCGGGGCTCTCCAGGATGAGGGTGACGGGCCCGTCGTTGACCAGGGCCACCTTCATGTCCGCGGCGAAGATGCCGGTGCCCACGCTCAGGCCGCGCTGCCGGAGGGCCTCGCAGGCGCGCTCGTAGAGGGCCTTGGCGGTGGCGGGCTCCATCGCGTCGATGAAGCTGGGGCGGCGCCCCTTGCGCACGTCGCCGTAGAGCGTGAACTGGCTGACGACGATGAGCTGGCGGGACGTGTCCTCCAGCGAGAGGTTCATCTTCCCCGCGGCGTCCTCGAAGATGCGCAAGGTGGCCAGCTTCTCCACCATCCACGCCACGTCGGCCTCGGTGTCCCCCTTGCCCACGCCCAGGAGCACCAGCAGCCCGGGGCCGATGTCACTCACCCGTTGCCCCTCCACTGTCACCGACGCTTCCAGCACCCGCTGCACCACGGCTCGCATCGACACGTCCTCCGCACTGTCAGGGGCGCACGTCATGCTTCGCCCTGGGATGGCGGCATCTTGCGCCCTGGAATGTTCTCAGTGAATGGAAGTCCACAAGTGACAACGGCCAATTTCCACTTGGCGGTAGAGCGAGCGCCCAACCGTGGACTGCCGCATTCCCTCACCCTTGCCGTGCTTTCGCACCCTTCCCCATAATGGCCGTCGATTTCCCCGGAGCGTGCGTGCAGGTTCATCGAGCCAGACACCTCTTGGCCGCGTCGGCCATCGTTTCCCTGCTGCTTCCCTTGGGTTCCCTGGCGGCGCCTCCCTCGGCCGAGAAGCGCGCGGACCGTGAGGCCCTGCGCGCGGCCTTGCTCGCGGTGCTGCAGCGCCCCTCGCTCAAGGTGAGCCGGGTGGGGGTGCACATGCAGAGCCTGGATGATGGCTCCGTGGTGTTCACCCACAACGCGGACGAGCTGCTCAACCCCGCGTCCAACGTGAAGCTCGTGACGTCCGCGGCGGCGCTGGCGGTGCTCGGCTCGGAGTTCCGCTACGAGACGGAGTTCCTGGTCGACGGGATGAGCGCCGAGGGCAAGGTGAAGACGCTCTACGTGCGCGGCAAGGGTGACCCGTCCGTGACGACCGAGCGCCTGTGGGGCGTGGCGTCGGAGCTGTGGCACGCGGGCGTGCGCGACGTGGGCGAAATCGTCGTGGACGACTCCTGGTTCGACATGGAGCGCACGCCGCCCGGGTATGACCAGGAGGACTCGGACCGGGCGTACATGGCGCCCACCGGCGCGCTGAGCCTGAACTGGAACGCGGTGGCCATCTACGTGCGGCCGGGCTCGGGCCCGGGCGCCAAGGGCATCGTGGAGATGGAGCCGCCCAGCGACTACTTCATCGTGGAGAACCAGCTCTCCACTGGGGCGCGCCGCGCGCGGCGCGTGTCCGTCACGTCGGACCCCGCGGGGGCGCAGCAGAAAATCGTGGTGCGAGGGCAGGTGCCGGCCGAGCGCGGCGGTGCCACCAGCCAGTGGAAGAAGATCGACAACCCTCCCATGTACTTCGGCCAGACGCTCAAGCAGATCCTCAACACGCGGGGCATGAAGGTCCGCGGGCGCGTCCGCCAGGGGCTCACGTCGTCGTCGGCGCGCATGGTGTACGTGGCGCAGTCGGACACGTTCGACGTGCTACTCAAGCGCCTCAACAAGCTGTCGAGCAACTTCGTCGCGGAGCAGCTGCTCAAGACGATGGGCGCGGAGGGCCGGGGCGCGCCGGGCTCGTTCGGCAAGGGCGTGGAGGTCGTCGAGCAGTTCCTCGAGCGCGAGGTGGGGATTGCTCGCGGCACGTACGTCATGAAGAACGGCAGCGGGCTGAATGACGCCAACCGCTTCTCGGCCGCGCAGCTCAACAAGCTGCTTCGCTACATGTACGGGCGCTTCCCGCTGGCGCCGGAGTACCTGTCGTCGGTGCCCATCGCGGGCAAGGACGGCACGCTGAAGTACCGCTTCGAGGGCAGCGACGCGGTGGGGCGGCTGCGCGCGAAGACGGGCACGCTGGAAGGTGTCTCCGCGCTGAGCGGCTACGTGACGAGCGCGGGCGGAGAGCACTTCTCCTTCTCGATGATGGTCAACGACTTCGCCGGACGCGCGGGCCCCATCGTCGCGGGCCTGGACGCGCTGGGCGCGGCGGTGGCGGCCACGGGCTCCAGCCTGGGCCCGTCGAGCGCGGTGGCGGCGCTGGCGGAAGGTGGCAAGGCGTCGGGGGCCATCGACGACGTGGCGGCCCGCATCAAGACGTACCTGGACCTGGGGCGGCAGCGCGACTCGCGCAACCTGGGCTTCCTTCGCACCGCGTGGCGCAGCGAGCGGGACCCGGCGGTGCGCGCGGTGCTCGCGGAGAGCCTCTACCAGTCCAACCCGCATGACTACCTGGGCGCGCGCACGCTGCTGGACAGCTACTCGGCGGGCAACGACGTGTATGGCCGCTTGAGGGAAGTGGCGCGCGTGTTGTCCGTGGAGGTGCCCGGCGTCACCAGCATGGTGGAGCTGGCCGCGTCCGGGAACACGGAGGCGCTGGCGCGGGTGCTGGAGCTCGCGGGCGCGACGGGCGCGGACGGACAGGCCCAGGCGGAGCTGTCCGTGGCGCTGGGGGAAGTGGCTCGCACGGCGCCGGAGGCGCTGGTGGTGGCGCTGCGCTCGGCCCTGCCCGCGGACCGGGACGCGGCCACGACACTCCTGGCCCGCTCGCTGGTGGAGGCGGGGCAGGGGGACCACCCCTTCTGGAAGTCGCTGCGCCGGATGCTGGGCGCCGCGGACCCGCAGGTGGCGGCCTTCGCCAAGGGGCTGGACTCCACGCTGTCGCAGAAGGTGGCGGAGGCCAAGGCGCCTCGTCCGTCCGAAGGGGGCGGCGCGGTCCAGGTGGTGGCGCCCGCGGGCGGGACTCCTCCGCCGCCGCCTCCTCCTCGTCCGACGGGGAGCGCCCCGGAGGCTCGCACCGAGACGCGTCCGGGCGGGTAGCCCGGGCCGCCCCGCCCGGGGAGACTCCCGGGGTGGGGGACTTTCACACCTGTCGCCCGCATGGAGGACGGCCGCCCGGCCGAGCCCCGTGACGGGGTCCGCCTTCTGGAAATGTCAGGGGGCACTGCTATACGTGGAAGGCAACCCGCCAGGGCAGATGCCCGGTGGGCCGTGTCCCTCCCGTGGTGGGAGGGACCTCGTCCGAAAGGCAGAGGGAGCAGTCATGGCAGGTGGCGTGAACAAGGTCATCCTCATCGGCAACCTGGGTGCGGACCCGGAAGTGCGCTTCACCCCGGGTGGCCAGGCCGTCGCGAACTTCCGCATCGCCACGAGCGAGAGCTGGAACGACAAGAACGGCCAGAAGCAGGAGCGCACCGAGTGGCACCGCATCGTCGTCTGGGGAAAGCTCGCGGAGCTCTGCGGCGAGTACCTGAAGAAGGGACGCCAGTGCTACGTCGAGGGGCGCCTGCAGACGCGGGAGTGGACCGACAAGGAGAACCGGAAGAACTACACCACGGAGGTCGTCGCCAACGCGGTGACGTTCCTGGGCGGTCGTGACGCCGGGGACGGCATGGGTGGTGGCGGCGGGGGTGGTGGGCGCCGGCAGTTCGGTGGCCAGCAGCAACGCGGCGGCATGGACGGCGACTACGGCCAGCCGCCCCCCATGGATGACGGCATGGGCGGTGGTGGCGGTGGCGGCAACGGCGAGGACGACATCCCGTTCTGAGCCTCCCGCGGCACCCAGTCCCCTTGAAGCGAATCGGCCGCTCCCCGGAAGTCCTCGGGGGCGGCCGATGTGCTTTCAGGGGCTGTGACCCGGTGCCCTCACTGGGGCACCCGGGGATGCATCAGGCCGGGGGACCGAAGGCCGCGCCCGCGGTGTAGAGCGCGTAGATGACGCCCCAGCTCATCGCCGTCAGCAGGGCGAAGATGGCGAGGGCGACCGGCTCGAAGCGGCGCATGGAGCGCTCGGTGCCGAGCAGGCCCCAGCCCATGGCGAAGCCCTGGAGGCCGTTGGCCAGGTGGTACGCGGTGCCCAGCGTGCCCAGGATGTAGACGGCCAGCGTGGGCGTGTGGAAGTGCATCTGCTGCGCGATGTCCGAGAACAGCTCGGGGTGGCCCAGGAGCAGGCGCGGACGCAGGAACGCCAGCCAGATGTGGGCGCCCAGGAAGGCGAGCACGCCCAGGGCGGAGATGCGCTGGAGCAGGTACTTGAGGTTGCCGTAGTTGTTGTAGCGGCCGTTGTTCGGCTTGAAGCTGAAGAGCCGGACGATGCCCCAGCCCGTGTGGAACAGCAGCGGCAGGATGACGATGATGAACGTCAGGACCTGCGAGTACGGGTTGGAGTACGTCGTGACGGACTGCTGCCACGCGGCGGCGCCGTCGAAGGCGGACAGGTTGTTCCAGAGGTGGTTGACCACCCAGATGCTCAAGGGGACGACCGCGAGGAACGAGCCCAGGCGGGACTTGAGGAGCGGCGTCTTGTTGGAAACGGCGTCGGCTGTAGCGGCCTGGGTGCTCATCGGTTCTCCAGCGATGGCGCGCGGGTGTGAGACCGCGCCCCAAGTCAGGTGACTGTCGGAGGGCGGGTTATAACCGTTCCCGCCGGGACGCTGGATTTCTTCCGCACCCCCGTATCCCAGCCGTCGCATATGGAGGCATAAGCCTGGGCTTATGTGTCACCCAGGGTGGGGCTGCTGCCAGGCCGCCATGCGACGGCGCGTCCGCCTTCTGACGTTGGCGGGCACGATGGGCTCGGGCACGCTACTCGCTCTGCCATGGATGAGCTCGTCAGTGGATTGTTGAAGACGTCGGATATCCGGGTGGTGCTGGCCCTCACCACGGACCTGTCCCGTGAGGCCCGGGCCACCCACAAGACGGCCCCCGCCGCCGCGGGCCTGCTGGCCCAGGCCCTCACCGCCGCCGCCCTGTTGGGCTCCCTCCAGAAAGGGGAGGAGTCCCGCGTCAACCTCCAGGTGGAGTGCGACGGGCCGCTCCGGGGCCTCTTCGTGGACGGGGACACGTCCGGCCTGGTGCGCGGCTACGTGAAGAACACCCTCGTCGAGTACGTGGGCGCCGACGACCGGTACCACTGGCGGCCCGTGCTGGGGAACAAGGGCTTCCTCTCCATCCTGAGGGACCTGGGGGGCGGCGAGCACTACCGCTCGTCGGTGGAGCTGGAGCGCTTCGACCTCGCCGGGGACCTGGAGCGCTACTTCCACCAGTCGGATCAGCTCCCCTCGCACGTGCTGCTCCTGCAGCTGCCGTCCCAGGTCGACGGCCGGACGGAGCCTTTGGGCATCGTCGCGGGCGTGCTCGTGCAGCCGCTGCCGGGCGCGGACATGGAGGCCTTCCAGGCGCTGGGCGAGCGCCTCCGTCGCGAGGCGGCGTCCGTGTTCCAGGCGCATGCGTCGTCGGGGGCCTCCGCGGTGCTGCGTGCGCTCATCCCCGACTCCGACTTCGAGGTGATGTCGCGTTATCCGCTGCGCTTTGGCTGTTCGTGCAGCAAGGACCGCGTGAAGCGCGCGCTGTTGGCCATGGGACGCGAGGAACTCCAGGACGTCCTGGAGAAGGAAGGGCAGGCGGAGGCGACGTGCCAGTTCTGCACGACGCGCTATGTCATTCCGGGAGATGAAATCCGGAGCATGTTGGAGAGCGGCACGGTTTGACTTGGGTGCGTGGCCTCGATAGAGGCCGCGCGCCATGAGTTACTTCACGCAATTGCTCGAAGGCGGTTACGAGGCCGTCCACCTGCTCAGCGATTCCCGCACGGGCCTGAAGGCCATTGTGGGGATGCACAACACGCGGCTGGGGCCGGGCCTGGGCGGCACGCGCGCCCTGTCGACGTACACCTCCGAGGAGGAGGCCGTCGCGGACGCGCTCCGGTTGGCGCGCGGCATGACGTACAAGGCGGCGCTCGCGGGGCTGCCGCATGGAGGCGGCAAGGCCGTCATCATGCTGCCGCGCGGGAACTTCGACCGGGCGAAGCTGTTCGAGTCGTTCGGCCGCGCCGTCGAGTCGCTCTGTGGTCGCTACATCACCACCGAGGACAGCGGCACCAGCCCCGACGACATGGAGCACGTGCGCAAGCACACGAAGTACGTGCTGGGCTTGAAGGAGCGCAGCGGAGACCCGTCGCCGGTGACGGCGTTCGGCGTCGCGCGGGCGATGGAGGCCACGGCGAAGCACCTCTTCGGCAGCGCGGACCTCAAGGGCCTGCGCGTCACCGTGCTGGGGGTGGGCCACGTGGGCATGTACCTGGTGAAGGAGCTGCACGAGCGCGGCGCCAAGGTGTGGGTGAGTGACATCAACGCCGCCAGCGTGGAGCAGGCGGTGAAGAACTACGGCGCCACGGCGGTGGACTCGGACACGCTGCACCGCATGGAGGCGGACATCTTCGCGCCGTGCGCGCTGGGGGGCGGCCTCAACGACACCACCCTGCCGCTCCTGAAGGTGAAGGCGGTGTGCGGGGCGGCCAACAACCAACTGCTCACGATGCGACACGGTGAGCAGCTCGCCAACCGCGGCATCCTGTACGTGCCGGACTACGCGGCCAACGCGGGCGGCCTCATCAACGTGGCGCAGGAGTGGGCGGGGTACGACCGGGAGAAGGCGTACGCCCGGGCGTCGAACATCTTCGACACCATCGACACCCTGCTGCGGCGCGCGAAGGAGTCCGGCCAGCGCCCCGAGCAGGTGGCCGACCGCATGGTGGAAGAGAAGCTGTCGGCCTGAGCGCCGCAACCCGGCCCGTCCTCCTCGTTTCATGCGCCGGAGGACGGGGGAGGTGTGGGCGGGATATGGCCAGGGCGCGGTCCTCGGGGTATGACGGGGCCGCACCCCAGCCGGAGCTCACCGCCGTGGCGACCAAGCGGGCAGCGCCCGGGCTAAAGGCCCAGGGCAAGCGCAAGCCCACCGCGAAATCCTCCTCGAAGAAGACCTCTCCCAAGAAGTCTCCTTCCAAGCCCCGTGTGGCGTCGGCGTCCGCGTCGGCCCGCAAGGGGGCGAAGAAACTCGTCTCCATTCCCTCCGACATGGTGTTGGCGCCCCAGGTGGAAGTGCCGCGCCAGCCCACGGGCAAGGACCAGTCACGCAAGCGCTCCGCGGGCGTGCGGGAGCTGACGTGGGCGGAGTTCGACCGCGCCGTGCATCACCTGGCCGAGTCCATCCGTCAGTCCTTCGAGCCCCAGGCGGTGGTGGGCGTGGCGCACGGCGGCGTCTTCGTCGGTGGCGCGCTCTCCTCGGCGCTGGGCTGCGCGTTCTTCCCCGTGCGCATCAGCCGCCGCAGCAGGGACCGGGGCGACGAAGGGCGTCCGCGCGGAGGCCCCAAGACGTCCGGAGAGATGCCGCGCGAGCTCAAGGGCCGGCGCGTGCTCATCGTCGACGACGTGGCGTCCAGCGGTGACACGCTGGAGCTGGCCACGGCGCTGGCTCGCGAGGCGGGCGCCAAGAAGGTGTCGACGGCGTGCCTGGTCGCGAAGCCGGAGGGGTATGCGCCGCACTTCGCGGGGCTGACCACGGGCTCGTTGGTGGTCTTCCCGTGGGACTACGCGCCCGGCGTGGGCGACGCCCGCTTCGACGAGGACCCGGACAAGGCCGGGGCGTGAGCGGTGCCGTGGTGACGCGATGATTGTCGGCACGGCGGGCCACATCGACCACGGCAAGACGTCGTTGGTGAAGGCGCTGACGGGCATCGACACGGACCGGCTCCAGGAGGAGAAGCGCCGAGGCATCACCCTGGAGCTGGGCTTCGCGCACCTGACGTTGGACGACGGCTCCGTGGCGGGCGTGGTGGACGTGCCCGGCCACGAGCGCTTCGTGAAGGCGATGGCCGCGGGCGCCGGGGGCGTGGACCTGGCGGTGCTGGTGGTGGCGTCGGACGAAGGCGTCATGCCCCAGACGCGCGAGCACCTGGACATCTGCCGGCTGCTGGGCGTGCGCGCGGGAGTGGTGGCCCTCACCAAGTCGGACCTGCTCGGGGAGCTGGGGCCGGAGTGGCGCACGCTGGTGGACGCGGACCTCGCCGCGCTCACCGCGGGCTCGTTCCTGGAAGGCGCGCCGGTGGTGGCGTGCTCGACGCGGACGGGAGAGGGGCTGGACGCGCTGCGCGCGGCGCTCGGCAAGGCCGCGGGGACGCTGGCGAAGCGGCCCGTCGAGGGGCCCACCTTCCTGCCCGTGGACCGCGTCTTCACGCTGAAGGGCTTCGGCACGGTGGTGACGGGCACGCTGTTGTCCGGCGCCATCGCGGTGGAGGACCCGGTGTCGCTCCTGCCGGGGATGCCCGGGCCGCTGCGGGTGCGCGGGGTCCAGGTGCATGGGCGCGCCGTCGAGAAGGTGGAGGCGGGCCAGCGCGCGGCGGTGAACCTCCCGGGCGTGGAGGCCGAGTCACTCCATCGGGGGCTGGTGCTGACGCGCGCGGGAGAGCTGCCCGAGACGCGCATGCTGGACGTGGAGCTGACGCTGCTGCCGTCGGCGGAGTCCGCGCTGCCGCGTCGTCGCAAGCTGCTGCTGCACCTGGGCACCGCGCAGGTGGAGGCCACGGTGGCGCTGTTGGATGTGGAGCGGCTGGAGCCCGGTGAGACGGCGCTCGCGCAGCTGCGCTTGGATGCGCCCGTCGGGGCGCTGGTGGGACAGCGCTTCATCCTGCGCGGCTCGCGGGCCTTGCCGGGACGAGGCGCGACGCTGGCGGGTGGGCGCGTGCTGGCAATCGATTCGCCTCGGCGGCGCAAGGGCGCGCTGGCGGTGGTGGCGCCGCTGCGAGAGGCGGACCCGGCCGGACAGGTAGCGTGGTTGCTCAGGCAATCGGGTTACCGGGGGCTGACGCAGCAGGAGCTGTTCGGGCGCTCGGGGCT
The DNA here is from genome assembly GCF_038561935.1 of Myxococcus stipitatus. The sequence goes on from NZ_CP102770.1 coordinate 1,416,113, forward strand.
GGGGCCTCGGGTGCTGGCGCGGACGCTGGAGCGCGAGGGCGCTCGAGGCGCGGTGCAGCTGGTGGACCGGGAGCGGCGGCTGTACGTGTCGGGCGAGGTGCTGGAGGGGTTGCAAGGGCGGGCGCTCGCGTTGCTGGCCGCCTTCCATGAGCGGGAGCCCTTGCGCGAGGGACTGTCCCGCGAGGAGCTGCGCCAGCGCTTGTCGGCCGAGCTGGATGCCCGGGTCTTCCAGCGGGTGTTGCAGGGGCTGGTGGACGGCGGGAAGGTGGAGGTGGAGCGGGAGCTCGCGCGCTTGAAGGGGCGTGCCCGCGCGCTGACGTTGGGAGACGAGGCGGCGCGGAGTCGGCTCGCCGCGGAGCTGTCCTCGGGGGGGCTTGCGCCTCCGACGGAGGGAGAGCTGTCGCAGAAGCTGGAGCTCCCCGTGCCCCGGCTGCGCGAGCTGCTGAAGGTGCTGGCGTCCGAGGGGCGGGTGGTGCGCGTCAGCGAGGAGCTGTGCTTCGACACGGCGGCGCTGGCGACGTTGCGGGAGCGGCTGGTTGCCCACCTTCGCGAGAAGAAGGAGATTAGCACCCAGGCCTTCAAGGAACTGGTGGGACAGAGCCGCAAGTTCGTCATTCCGCTGTCCGAGTACTTCGACCGGGAGAAGGTGACGCTCCGGGTGGGCGAGAAGCGGGTGCTGCGTCGCGGATGAGCACGAAGCCATACAGCGAGGCGTCCTTGCGCGCCCTCATCGAGCCCTTCGACAACCCCGTGCTCGCGGTGGTGGACGGACGGGTGTCCGCGGCGAATGACGCCTACCTGGAGCTGCTGGGGCTTTCCCGGGAGCGGGTGGAAGGGCGCCCCGTCATGGACTTCGTCCAGCCGGAGGAGCGCAGCCGGCTCAGCGAGCGCTACCGCCTGCTGGAGTCGGGCGTGCCGTTGGACCGGAGCACGCAAATCTACCAGGTGCCCTCCGCCAACGGCGTCACGCGCGAGGTGGCCCTCTACGCGTCACACCTGCGCTTGGAGGGCGGACGCAAGGCGCTGCTCCTCAACCTGCTGCCCCTGTCGGACAAGCCCCCCGAGCTGTCCATGGCGGAGCGTCTGGTGGAGACCTCCGCGGGGCTGGTCTCCGCGCACTCGGAGGAGGCGGTGCGCCGCGTGGCGCTCAAGGGCCTGGAGGCCGCGGGCTTCCGAGGCCGGCTCTTCCGCTGGGACGGGGTGCGCCTGAACGCGCTCGACGGAGGCGCGTCCCCCGAGGACGTGCACCTGGGGCTGGAGGCGCTGTCGGACGGGCGGCCCGTGTTCGGTGGGGCGGACATGGCCTCACCCACGCATGTGTACCTGCCGGTGGGCGGGCCTCAGGTGGAGGTGCTGAGGGTGGAGGGGCCGTGGGTGGCGCCTCGCCATGGCTCCGTGCTGACGCTCTTCGCGAAGGTGGTGGAGGCCGCGCTGGCGGACGCGCGAGTGCAGGCGGACGGCACGCGCAGCCGGTGGGAAGTGGGCGCCGTCGCGGAGATGGCGCGCTTCGTGGCGCGGCCCATTCCTCCGACGCCCGAGGACTTCTTGTCGCGTGTGTCGGAGCTGCTCCTCGCGGAGTCCGCGGCGCTGCACCTGTCGAGGGGCTCGAGCAGCTCGCTGGAGCTGTCGGCCCACGTGGGGCTGGTGGAGGCGGTGGGGCCGGAGGGAGATGTGGCGCGGCTGGGCGGGGTGATGGGGGCCTCGGTGCCGGACGCCCTCGACGGCAACCTGAGCAGCCCGGCGCAGGCCGCGCTCCTGAGCAAGGCCTCGCGAGGCACGCTGGGCAGTGGCGCGGCGGTGCGGCTGGCCCGCGGGGGCGAGGTGCTCGGCGTGCTCCAGGTGCTGCGCGCGCCTGGGCGTCCCTTCGATGCGCGAGACGTGCGGCTGTTGGGGACGCTGTCGGAGCTGTTGATGACGTTGCTGGAGCAGCGCCGGCTGCGCTCGGAGTCCGCGCGGCAGCTCACGGAGACGCGGCTGCTCCTGGACCTGGCGCGCACCACGTCGGGCGTGCTGGAGACCTCGAGCATCCTCGACGTGGCCTCGGACTTCCTCGTCCACCTGCTGGACGTGTCCAACTGCTACATCATGCTGTACGACGAGAGCTCCAAGGTGCTCCGTGGCGCCGCGGCGTCGGCGGCGCATCGCGACTTCTTCCGCACGGTGATTGTGTCGTTGGGCAGCGACACCGTGGCGGCCCGAGCCGCGCGCGAGCGGCGCCCCGTGGCCATCGAAGACGTGGATGCCGCGGGCGAGGGCTTCAACGCGCAGCTGGTGCAGCGCTTCGGCGAGAAGGCGCTGCTGGCGCTGCCGCTCACGTCCCGCGAGGAGCTCATCGGCGTGGTGCTGGTGGACGACACGCGCCGCGCGCGGCCCTTCGGCCCGGAGCTGGTGGAGCTGGCGGAGGCCACCTGTGGGCAGCTCGCGCTCTCCATCGCCAACGCGCGGCTGTATGAGTCCCTCTGGGCCAGCTACGCGGAGCTGGCCGCCACCCGCGCGGAGATGGTGAAGCGCGAGCGGCTGGCCGCGCTGGGAGAGCTCTCCGCGATTGTCGCCCACGAGGTGCGCAATCCCCTGGGCGTCATCTTCAACGCGGTGGCCTCGCTGCGCCGGCTCCTGGAGCCCGCGGGCGACGCGGCCATGTTGCTGGACATCCTGGGGGAGGAGAGCGACCGTCTCAACCGCATGGTGGGGGACCTGCTCGACTACACCCGGCCCCGGGACCCGGTGCTCCAACACGAGGACCTGGGCCGCGTGCTCCAGGACTCCCTGGAGGCGGCGCGAGTGCAGGGTGGGGGAGCGGACCGGCCCGTCCACATCGACTCGGACGTGGAGCCGGGGCTTCCACCCGTGCCCATGGACCGGCGGCTCATCCGCCAGGCGCTGGTCAACGTGGCCGTCAACGCGATCCAGTCCATGCCGCAGGGGGGACGGGTGCAGGTGCGGGCCCGCCGCGAGGCCCATGCCGGCCGAGAGCAGCTGCGCATCGACGTGGCGGACCAGGGCCCCGGCATCCCCGCGGAGCTGCTCCACCGCGTCTTCGAACCCTTCTTCACCACGAAGGCCCAGGGCACCGGCCTGGGCCTGGCCGTCGTCAAACGCATCCTCGAGGAGCACCGCGGCGAAATCGCCGTGGATAGCATTCCGGGTCGCGGTACGACCTTCACTTTCCGACTCCCCCTCTCGCAGCCCCCGTCCTTCCCATGACTGACGCGAACACCCCGCCGTCCCGTGGACGCATCCTCGTCGTGGATGACCAGCGCAACATGCGCGCCACCACCGCGCTGCTGCTGCGCGCGGAGAACTACACCGTCTTCGAGGCTGGCACCGGTGACGAGGCCCTGGGCCACCTCGCCGGCGGCAGCATCGACCTGCTGCTGACGGACCTGAAGATGGAGCCCATGGATGGGCTGACCTTGCTCCGCCGCGCGCTGGAGGTGGCCCCCCGTCTTCAAATCATCATGATGACGGCGTTCGGCTCCATCGAGAGCGCGGTGGAGGCCATGCGCCTGGGGGCCTACGACTACGTCACCAAGCCCTTCAAGGAGAGCGAGCTTCGCTACCGCGTCGAGCGCGCCCTGGAGCGCTCGCGCCTGTTGCGCGACGTGGACAACCTGGCCACGGACTTCAACCAGCGCCATGGCCTGTCCGCGCTGGTGGGCCGCAGCGTGGCGATGCGCGACCTCACCGCGAGGCTGATGCGCGTGGCGCAGAGCGACGCCACGGTCCTCATCCAGGGCGAGAGCGGCACGGGCAAGGAGCTGGTGGCGCGAGCACTCCATGCGCACAGCCGGCGCAAGGCGCGCTCCTTCGTCCCCGTCAACTGCGCCGCCATCAGCGAGACGCTGCTGGAGAGCGAGCTGTTCGGCCACGCGAAGGGCGCCTTCACGGGCGCGGTGAAGACGCGGCGCGGACTCTTCGAGGAGGCCGACGGCGGCACGCTCTTCATCGACGAGGTGACGGAGACCAGCCCCACGTTCCAGTCCAAGCTGCTGCGAGCGCTCCAGGAGGGCGAGGTGCGCCGCGTGGGTGAGTCCACCGCGCTGCGCGTGGACGTGCGCACCGTGGCCGCCACCAACCGCGACATCGAGCTGGAGGTCCGCGAGAAGCGCTTCCGCCAGGACCTCTACTACCGCCTCAACGTGGTGACGCTGCGTGTGCCGCCGCTGCGCGAGCGCCTGGAGGACGTGCCCGCGCTCGCCGAGCACTTCCTGGAGCGCGCCAACGCCCGCAGTCCGAATCCTCGGCGCTTGTCGGCCGCCGCCGTGACGCACCTGATGGGCTACGACTTCCCCGGCAACGTGCGCGAGCTGGAGAACCTGGTGGAGCAGGCCGCCGCGCTCGCGGAGGCGGACGAGCTGCTGCCGGAGGACTTCCCCCTGCGCCAGGCCCGCCTGACGGCCCCGACGGGGGGCGCCACCAGCACGGCCACCTCCGAGGGGGCCCCTGGGTTGATCTCCAGCGGGAGCAGTGGGCCCACCCTGGCCCAGGTGGTGGAGGACGCCGAGCGCCGCGCCATCGCCCAGTCCCTGGAGCGCCATGGCGTGGACCTGGCGCGGGTCGCCGACGAGCTCGGTGTCTCATCCACCACCCTCTGGCGGAAGATGAAGCGGCTCAACCTGCGCCCGCCCAGCGACGTGGCTCGGGAGTAGGGGGGGCCGAGGTGGGCTTTGCGCGCACCTCGGGTTGGAAATCCCAGAATCGGTCCGCTTCATTGGTGAAAAGGACAACCCGCTGGAATCATTGGGACTTTTCAGATCTGCAAGTCGATTGCAGGGCTGAAATGCAATCGCCAAGGTTGGACAAGGTTGAGCAGACCGCTAAGTGCATGAAAAGACGGGTGTTGGCCTGAAAACGTCTCGTGGCACGACGGCTGCTATAGGTTCCCGCGGGACACATCGAAGCGAGGCTGAAGGCGGTTCCCCCCCACCCCTTCAGCACTTCCGGTGAGTCACCTTCAGAAGACCCGCGGCCCGGCCCTCCCCTGGAGTGTCGGGCCGCCTTCTTTTGGGCATCGTCGGACTTTGAACAGGCCTCGCGTCGGGATTCACTCCATTCTCCTGGAAGGAGTGGCTGATGGCGGTGGATGTGGGAAGTCTGACGTGTCCGTGGGTGCTGAGACTCGGGCGCCCTGATGAGTACGCGACGTTCGCCCGCCTGTTCGCGGAGCTCGGGCTGGAGGAGCCGCCTCCCCCCGAGTCGATGTGGGTCGAGGACATGGCCTCACGCACCTTCTTCGCGGAGGGACCGGATGGGGCGGTGGCCGGGTACTCGACGACGGATGTCCTGGGCGCGTGGGGCTACGTGGGGCAGCTCGTGGTGGCGCCATTCGCGCGCCGCCAGGGCCTGGGGCGGTGGCTGATGCGCCATGCGGCCCAGCGCTTCCGCACTCAGGGCTGCCAGCACTGGGCGCTCAACGTGAAGCGAGACAACGTCGCGGCGCTCGGGCTGTACACCGCGATGGGCATGCGGCGTGAGCGCTGGGGCACCAACCTGAAGGTGACGCGAGCCCTCCTGGCGCGGCTGCCGCCCGGGCCCTCGGGGCTGGTGGTGGTCCCCCTGGAGCCGAGCCGCTGCGAGCCGCTGACGGAGACCTGGAGGATGTTGCCCGGAAAGCTCGCCCGCTTTGGGACGCAGACAGGCCACCGGCTGCTGCGACTGGCGCACGAGGGGGGTGGGGAGTCGACGAGTCCCCTGGGCTTGATGGACTTCCGCGCCGGGAGCCGGCTGCTCTTCCCCTTCTTCGCCGCGTCCCTGGGACACGCGAGAGTGCTGATGGAGGCCGCCTTCTCCCTGCTGGGGGAGTCCCAGCCGGTCCTCAACGTGGTGGTGACGGATGACACGACGCTCGAGCAGCGGCTGCGGGAGCTGGGCGCGGAGGTGAGCCTGGAGACCTACGAGCTGCGCGGCGCGCTCCCGGACTTCGCGCCGGAGCGAGCCCCCTGAAACGACAACGCCCGCCCGGGCACGAAGCCGGGGCGGGCGGAGTTCGAGCCACGGGGCGAAACCCCGTGGCGGGAGCAGGGCCTACTGGCCGCTGAAGATGCTGCTGGCCTGGACCAGCCACGTGGTGAGCGGGCCGGGGAGGATGCCGAGCAGGATGACGCCCGCGGTGGAGAGCACCAGGGCCAGCTCGGTGGACCAGCTGCGCTCCAGCGTCTGGGCACCCTCGGGCACCGGGCGCATGAACATGTAGACCACCACGCGCAGGTAGTAATAGACGCCCGCCGCGCTGGAGAGCACGCCAATGATGGCCAGGCCGATGAGGCCCGAGTCCACGGCGCTCTGGAAGATGAGCAGCTTGCTCATGAAGCCGATGGTGGGAGGAATCCCGCCCAGCGACAGCATGAACGCGGCCATCGCCACGGCCCAACCCGGGCGGCGCTGCGCGAGACCGCTGAAGCGCTCCAGGTCCCAGGCGGTTCCCTTCTCCTCGTCCTCACGGCGCTCGAGCACGGAGAGCATGGTGAAGGCACCCACCGCGCTGAAGGTATACGCCAGCAGGTAGAAGAGGATGCCGCGCAGCGCCTGCGAGCGCGCCAGCTCCAGCGGCGTGCCACCCGTCAGCTCGGACGGGCCGAGCAGCCGGAACTGCTCGCCCGGCGCGGTGACGAAGAGCGCCGCCACGCCCACCAGCAGGTAGCCGGCGTGAGCGATGGAGGAGTACGCCAGCATGCGCTTCACGTTGCGCTGCGGAATCGCCAGCAGGTTGCCCACGACCATGGTGAGGAACGCCATGGTGGAGAACAGCACCAGGGGCAGATGCGGGTCGATTCCCTTGCCCATCGTGAGGAACACGCGCACCAGCGCCGCGAAGGCCGCGGCCTTCACGCCCGCGCTCATCAGCGCGGTGACGGGGGTGGGGGCACCCTCGTACACGTCCGGCGTCCACATGTGGAACGGCACCGCGGCCACCTTGAAGGCGAAGCCCGCGCCCAGGAGGATGAGGCCCGTGTAGACCAGCGCGGGCTGCGTCGCGAGCGCGCTCGCCAGGGGGCCGGCCATCGCCGTGAGCTTCGTGGTGCCCGTGGCGCCGTACACCAGCGCCGCGCCGTACAGCAGCACCGCGGAGGAGAACGCGCCCAGGATGAAGTACTTGAAGCCCGCCTCGGAGGGCCGCGTGCCGCGCCGCAGGTACGACGTCAGCGCGTAGGTCGCGATGGAGAGGACCTCGATGTTGACGAACAGGGTGATGAGCTCGTTGGACAGCGCCAGCAGGCTCATGCCCGCGCCGGCGAAGAGCATCAGCGCGTAGAACTCACCGCGCTCCGCGCCCCGCTTGCGCAGGAAGCTCACGGAGCTGAGCGACGCCAGCCCCAGCCCCAGGCACACCACGAAGGTGAGGAAGCTGGAGAACGGGTCCATCACGCCAAAGCCGAGGAACACCTCGCCCGCCGGCTCGAACATGGAGGCCAGTGCCACGGCGCCAGCCGCCACCGACGCCACCACGGCGAGCACCGCCTGGTACGAGCGCGACGAGGTGGCGGCGAGGAACACCTCCGACAACAACAGGACGCAAGCGCCCACCGCCAGGATGATGGCGGGCAGCAGCGGGAGGAAGTCTGCCAGGGTGAGATTGGGCAGGATCATGGTGGGAACTCAGTCGGCGGACGGCCGAGTCGAAGGAACAACCCGGGCGGCGAGCGGGGTAGGGGCTGCCGGCAACGCCACCGTGGGGTCGGTGGGCAGGGACATCACCTCCACGCGCAGCTGCTCCAGCTGGTGGGTGGCGCCGGGGGTGCCCACGCGGGCGCGGGCGATGAAGCGGTCGGTGGACGGCTCGATGCGGTCCAGGAACGGCTGCGGCATCAGGCCCATCACCCCCACGAGGATGATGAAGGGCAGCACCGTGAGCATCTCGCGCAGGTTCATGTCGCTCAGGTGCTGGTTCTCCCGGTGCGTGAGGCTGCCGAAGAACACCTTCTGCACCATCCACAGCATGTAGGCCGCGCCCAGGATGACGCCCAGCGTGGCGAACGCGCCGAACACCGTCGTCAGGTGCGGGTTGCCCGCGGCCGCGCCCAGGTCGCTCTTGAAGGTGCCCAGCAGCACCAGGAACTCACCGATGAAGCCGTTGGTGCCCGGCACCGCCACCGAGGAGAAGGTGACGATGATGAAGGCCACGGTGAACACCGGCATCACCTTCGCGATGCCGCCGAAGTCCGCCATGAGCCGCGAGTGCCGGCGCTCGTAGAGGAAGCCGAACAGGAGGAACAGCGCGCCCGTCGAGATGCCGTGGTTGAGCATCTGGTACGCGCTGCCCGTCGCGCCCTCGGCCGTCACGGCCAGCATGCCCAGCATGCAGTAGCCCAGGTGGCTCACGGACGAGTAGGCAATCAGCTTCTTGATGTCCCGCTGCGCCAGGCACATCAGCGCACCGTAGACGATGCCAATCACGGACAGCGTCGCCAGGAACGGGCGCGCCTGCTGCGCGGCCACCGGGAAGAGCGGAATCGCGTAGCGCCAGAAGCCGAAGGTACCCATCTTCAGCATCACGCCGGCCAGAATCATGGAGCCGGCCACCGGCGCCTGCACGTGCGCGTCCGGCAACCAGGTGTGCACCGGCCACATCGGAACCTTGATGGCGAACGCCAGCGCGAAGGCGGCGAACAGCCACGGGCCCCAGGTGTACAGCGTCGCGGCCATGCCCGTGAGCGAGTCACACGCACCCGCGGGGCCCGCCTTGCACGCGGAGAGCTGACGGTTCGCGTCCAGCAGGCCGTTGTAGATGCTCGCGTAGTCGAACGAGCGAGCGCCCGGGGGCAGCGCGATGAAGTACACCGCGATGAGCGCCACCAGCATCAGCAGCGAGCCGACCAGCGTGTAGAGGAAGAACTTCACCGCCGCCATCTGGCGGTCCTCGGCGCCCCACACACCCACCAGGAGGTACATGGGGATGAGCATGGCCTCGAAGAAGATGTAGAAGAGCAGCACGTCCAGCGACACCAGCGCGCCCAGCATCGTCGTCTGGAGCACCAGCAGCGCCAGGTGGAACTCCTTGATGCGGTGGCTGATGTACGTGGTGGAGGCCAGCACCACCAGGGGGCCCAGGAACACGGTGAGCAGGAGCAGGCTCACGGCCAGGCCATCCACGCCCAGGTGGTAGCTCAGCCCGAACTCCTTGAACCAGTGCACCCGGTATTCCATCTGGAACTCGGGGCCGCCGGTCTCGAAGCGGAGGTACGCCCACACGCCCACGAGCATGTCGATGACCATGCCGATGAACGTGACGGTGCGAATCTGTCCGGACTCTCCCGCGGGCAGCAGGAGCACCAGCGCCGCGAAGACCAGCGGCAGGAAGACGACGAGGTTGAGCAGGTGGGTGTCGAAGAAGCTCATTGCAGCACCTGGATGAGGGCGTAAGCCACGCCGCCCACAAGGGCGAGGGCCATCACTGCGGCGTAGGCCTGCGCGTCGCCCGACTGGACGTAGCGCAGCGCGCTGCCCACTCGCGCCGTCACCCACGCCGTGCCGCGAACCGCCACGGTGTCGATGAGGAGCGCGTCCACCACACGGAAGAGGATGAAGGCCGTGAACTTCACGGGCCGGATGATGACGAGCTCGTACAGCTCATCCACGTAGAACTTGTTCTGCGCCGCGCGGCGCACCGCCCGGGCGAAGGCCGGGACGGGCTGGCCCGCGCGAGACGGGAAGAACTTCAGGTACAGGAAGCCCGCCAGCGCGCCGCCGGAGACCGCCACCAGCCACGCGAAGACGTAGTCGCCCATCGCCGGAACGCTGGTGTCCAGCTCCACCGTCTTGCCCGTGGCCACCACGCGGTTCATCGCGGAGAAGACCGGGCTCAGGAAGTTCTCGAACACCGGCTGCGGCCGGCCATCGCTGGAGGCCTTCAACAGCGGCCACGCGTAGATGGAGGACACCACGCTGAGGATGGCCAGGACCACCAGGGGCAGCGTCATCTGCCACGCGCTCTCGTGCGCGTGGGCCACGCGGGCCTCCTTGGAGCGGGGCCCCTCGAAGGTCAGCAGGTACACGCGCGTCATGTAGAACGCGGTGCAGGCGGCGATGAGCAGGCCCAGGTAGTAGACGACGCTGGACACCCAGGGCAGGCCCGCCAGGTGGTTGTGGTGCACGCCGTGGAAGATGGCGTCCTTGGAGAAGAATCCGGACAGCGGGACGATGCCGGTGATGGCCAGGGTGGCGACGAAGAACGTGCCCCAGGTCCACTTCATCTCGCGGCGCAGGCCGCCCAGCTTCTTGATGTCCGTCTCATCCCCGTTGCCGTGCATCACGCTGCCAGCGCCGAGGAAGAGGCACGCCTTGAAGAACGCGTGCGTCACCAGGTGGAGCACCGCCGCCCAGAAGATGCCCATGCCCACGCCCATGAACATGATGCCCAGCTGGGACACGGTGGAGTAGGCCAGCACCTTCTTGATGTCGTCCTGCGCGAAGGCGATGAGCGCCGCGAGCAGCGAGGTCAGCGCGCCGATGATGGCCACCGTGGCCATGGCCGTGGGGCTGAGCACCAGCAGCGCGGACATGCGGCTGAACAGGTAGACACCCGCGGTGACCATCGTCGCGGCATGGATGAGGGCGGAGACCGGCGTCGGGCCGGCCATCGCGTCCGGCAGCCAGACGTACAGAGGCAGCTGCGCGCTCTTGCCCGCCGCGCCCAGGAGGAACAGCAGCAGCGCGGCCGTCATCACGCCGCCGAACGTGTAGCCCTCCAGCGGGCCGGCGTTGATGACGGTGGACAGGTTCACCTGGCCCGGGCCGCCGTCGGGCAGCGCCTCCGCCATCTTCTGCAGGCCCAGGAAGGTGACGGGGCCCTTGTCGGAGAGCGCGGACGCGTAGCGCTCGCTGCTGGTGCCCACCGACGTGAAGTCGCGCTCATCCGCCTGGCGGGTGAAGGCGCCCACGGTGAGGACCATGAGGAACGTGGCGATGAGGAACGCGAAGTCACCGATGCGGTTGGTGACGAACGCCTTGCGGCCCGCCCACGCCTTCGCCGGGTCCTCGTACCAGAAGCCGATGAGCAGGTAGCTGGCCATGCCCACGCCTTCCCAGCCCACGAAGAGCAGGACCAGGTTGTCGGCCATCACCAGCACAAGCATCGCCGCGACGAACAGGTTCAGGTACGCGAAGAACCGCGCGTAGGCCGGGTCGTGCTCCATGTAGCTGGTGGAGTACAGGTGGATGAGGAAGCCCACGCCGGTGATGACCAGCAGCAGGATTCCGGACAGATGGTCCACCATCAGCCCGAAGTTCACCCGGAAGTCGCCCGCGGAGAACCAGGTGCCGTAGTCGTACGCGAGCGCGTAGCGCACGTAGTCCCGGTCCTGGCCGAACGGGTTGACGAAGAAGGACAAGAGCCGGCGGCTCTCCAGGTCCATGCTGCTGGTGGCCCAGAAGGTCAGCACGCTCAGCACGAACGCACCGCCCACGGTGGAGCAGGCGATGAGGTGCACGTTGGCGCGGCCCAGCATCTTGCCGAACACGCCGCAGATGAACGCGCCCAAGAGCGGCAGGGCGATGATGAGCCAGAGCGACGGCGCCAGCACATCCGGAGCGACCGGCGCCACCTGCAGGAATTCCGAGAGGGAGGTCATGAATGGGCTCCTGGCGGGTCCGTCAGTGCTTCATGGTCCGGAGGTCTTCCACCAGGACGCTGCCTCGGCTCCGGAAGACGGCGATGACGATGGCCAACCCGATGGCCGCTTCAGACGCGGCCACCGCGATGACGAAGAATGCGGAGACATGTCCGATGACGTCGCCGTGCATGCGGGCGAACGCCAGGAAGGTCAGGTTCGCCGCGTTGAGCATCAGCTCCACGCACATGAACACGACCAGGGCGTTGCGGCGCACCATCACGCCAAACATGCCCATGCAGAAGAGGGCGGCGGCAAGCAGGAGGTAGTAGGGGATGGGGACCATGGCCGATTCGGGGCCTCGCGAGCGGGCGACCTGCGCCGCCATCTAGCACAGAAAGTTTTGGGGGGTCGGGGCGATCAGATTCGCGACTTGGCCACCACCACCGCGCCCACCATCGCCACCAGGAGCAGCAAGCTCACCGCCTCGAAGGGAAGCAGCCACTGGGTGAAGATGGTCTGACCCAGGGTGGCCATGGTGCCGAAGCTGGCCTGCGTCGCGGCGCTCATCGTCGGGGGCGCGCCGCCCGGCAGCTTCAGCAGCACGATTCCCAGCACCACCAGCAGGCCCACCGTCGCCGCGCCACCCACGAGGCGCGCCAGCGTGGGCTTGCCCCGCGTGGGGGACTCGCCCAGGTTGAGCAGCATGATGACGAACAGGAAGAGCACCATGATGGCGCCCGCGTAGACCATGACCTGGAGGATGGCCACGGTGTGCGCCCAGAGCAGGACGTACAGGCCGGCCAGGAAGAAGAACGTCGAGACCAGGGCCATGGCGGAGTTGATGGGGCTCCGCGCGAAGATGACCGTCCCGGCCGACAGCAGCGTCAGGAGCGCGAACGCCCCGAAAAGGATGAGCTCGATGTTCAAGACCAGTCTCCGAACGAACCCCAGGGCTTGTCGCCGAACGGGCAGCGCTTCTCGCGGATGTGAGCCTCGAACTCGTCCTTGAACCGCATCAGGAACGAGTGCGTGGGCAGCGCCGCGGCGTCGCCCAGCGCGCAGATGGTGTTGCCCAGGCCGATGGGCGGGTAGGGGGCGATGGACGAGGCCACGTTCGACAGCATGTCGATGTCGCCGGGCTCGCCGCGCCCTTCCTCGATCTTGCGCAGCAGGCGCGTCTGCCAGGGCGTGCCCTCGCGGCACGGCGTGCACTGGCCGCAGGACTCTTCCGCGTAGAAGCGCGCCACGCGCCACAGGCTGCGCACCATGCAGGTGGCGTCGTCCATGACGATGACGCCGCCGGAGCCCGCCATGGTCTGCTTCACCTTGAGGGCCTCGAACTCCATGGCCACGTCCAGCTCGTCCGCGCCCAGCACCGGCGCCGAGGACCCGCCCGGAATCACGGCCTTCACCTTGCGACCCGCCGGCATGCCCCGGCCGTACTTGTCGTCGTAGATGAGCTCCGCGAGCGTGGTGAACATGGACACTTCGTAGACGCCAGGACGGTTCACGGAGCCCGACAGGCAGACCAGGCGCGTGCCGCCCGACTTGTCCGTGCCCAGCTTCGCGTACCAGTCGGAGCCACCGGTGAAGACGTGGGGCACGCTCGCGAGCGTCTCCACGTTGTTCACCACCGTGGGGGAGCCGAAGAGGCCGACCACCGCGGGGAAGGGGGGCTTGAGGCGCGGCCAGCCCTTCTTGCCCTCGAGGCTCTCCAGGAGCGCCGTCTCCTCGCCGCAGATGTACGCGCCGGCGCCGCGGACCAGGTAGCAGTTGAGCTCGTAGTCCTTGCCCATCAGCTTCTTGCCGAAGATGCCCGCCTTGTACGCCTCGTCGATGGCGGCCTGGCAGCGCTCCGCGGGGAACTTGAACTCACCGCGCAGGTACACATAGCAGGTGTGCACGCCCAGCGCGTACGACGCGATGGCGATGCCCTCCAGCATCATGTGCGGGTCGTCCTCGAGGATGTAGCGGTCCTTGAAGGTGCCCGGCTCGGACTCGTCGCCGTTGACGGCCAGGTACTTGGGCTTGGGGCTGTCCTTCGGGACGAAGCTCCACTTGAGGCCCGTGGGGAAGCCGGCGCCGCCGCGGCCGCGGAGGTTGGACTTCTTCACCTCGTCGATGATGGCGGCCGGCTGCATCTCCAGCGCCTTCTTCAGGCCCTCGTAGCCACCGCGCTTCTTGTAGCTGTCGAGGGTCCAGGACTGCGGCTTGCCCCAGGCCGCCGAGATGATCGGGTCGATGCCCTTTGCCGTAGAGGCCATGTGATGACGTCCTACCTGAAAGTGAAAGGAGTGGGCTTCAGCTCAGCTTGGCCAGGATGGCGTCCAGCTTGGCGCGGGTGAGGCTCTCGTGGTGGTCCTCGTTGATCTGCAGGCACGGCGCGGTGCCGCAGGAGGCCAGGCACTCGGTCTCGCGCAAGGTGAACTTCTCGTTGGCTTCACCCGCCTTGAGGCCGAGCTTCTCCTCGAGGTACGCGAGCATCTTCTCCGCGCCCCAGAGCGAGCAGGACAGGTTCGTGCAGACGTCCACGACGTACTTGCCCGGCTTCTTCAGGTGGTACATCACGTAGAAGCTCGCGACCTCGTAGGCGCGCTCCGGAGTGACCTCCAGATGCTTCGCGACCAGCCGGAGGCCTTCGGGCGGCAGCCAGCCCTTGATCTCCTGGAGCAGCCGCAGCGCCGGGAGCATGCCCGCGCTTTTGCGATCAGAGGGGTAGTGGGAGATGATCTCCGCGATACCCGCGTCGAACTTCTTCTGCTCTTCAGGAGTGAACAGGGGCTCCGCCATGGCGGGGGGCTACGTATTGCTCCAAAGGCCGCGTTGTCAACATAAACCCTCGACGCTACACTGGGCCGCCATCAGCAAATTGCCGAGCGATTTCAACCCCTTGTTATGACCCCGGGACCAGAGAACAAGCGTCAGCACCCCCGGGTCCCGGCCGTGCTGAAGGTGGAGTACGCGGACGGGCGCCAGGCGCGTGACGTCACGGAGAACCTGTCCCATACGGGACTCTTCGTCCAGACCGACCAGGTCTTCACCCTGGGGGACGAGGTGGGGCTCGCACTTTCTTTCCCGGGACTGTTGGATCCGGTAGAAGTCACCGGCATCGTGGCCTGGGTGAGGCCCGCGGGCTTCGATCAGCCCGGAGGTGTCGGCGTCCGCGTCGAGCGCGCGGAGGACAGGCGGAGACTGGGTGACATCTTGAGTGCGGCAGGACCCAACAGCCACGCGTCCCACGTCGAGCACGAGGGCTACCGTGTGCTCATCGTCGAGGACAACCCGCACATCATCGAGATGTACAGCTACGTCCTGAAGAAGCTGGCCTCGGGAGAGCTGCACGGGAAGGTCCCCCTGGAGGTCCACTTCGCGCCGGACGGCCACCACGCGCTCCTGATGCTGCGCGAGAGCCGCTTCAGCCTGGTGATGACGGACCTCTACATGCCGGTGATGGACGGCTTCGCCCTGGTGGAGCGCATCCGCGAGGAGGAGGCCCTGAGGGCCATCCCCGTCATCGCCATCTCCGCGGGTGGCAAGGAGGCGCAGGACCGCGCGCTGCAACTGGGCGTGGATATCTACCTGCGCAAGCCCGTGAAGTTCGTCGAGGTGCTGGAGACGGTGAAGCAGCTTCTTCGCATCAAGTGAAGACGCCCGGGTACCGGCAGTCCCACGTTGAGTGATGGCGGGCGGGCGTCGTAGAGTCGCCTACCCATGCCGAAGGCCGCCATCAACCGCGACGCCGTCAGTGGCGAGGCGCTGTTCATCCTCCGAAACCTGAGGGAGAACGGCCGACTTGGACGCTCGAACAAACTGGCCGATGTGAAGGCCTCGCTCGAACCGTCCGTCTCGCTCGAGTTCGACAACTACTTCTTCTTCCTGCGCAAGTTCCACTACATCGCCATGGACCGCGAGGCCCAGCTCAAGCTCACCGAGCAGGGCGAGCGCGTGGCGGGTGGGGAGCTTTCGGACCGCTTCTCCACGGAGGTGGGGGAGTTCTTCGCCGACCAGCTCGCCTCCGCCGAGGACGAGCCGCCCGTGGCGCAGGGGACCGAGGAGCCGATGGTCGTCCCGCCGCCTCCTCCGGAGCTGCTGCTGGATGAGACGGAGGTCGTTCCCACGGCGCAGACGCAGATTTCCCCGCCGCCCTCGCCGCCGCCCATGCCTCCCATGCGGGCCTCGCGCTCGGCCATGCCCGCGCTGGACCTGACGCCGCCGCCGAACACGTCCCAGGTGCCCGCACCGGCGCCGGCGCCCGCCGCCTCGCCCGTGGCGCTGGTCAGCCCCGTGGTTCCCGAGGGGCGCCGGGAGACGTCCATCGGCTTTGCTCCCACGGCGCCCGCGTCGCCGCAGCCCCTCGCCTCTCCTCCGCCGTCCGCGACTGCCTCCATGCCCCCTCCCGCCGCCACCGCCGCTCCCGTTGCCGCCGCGCCCGTCGCTCCGAAGGGCAATGAGCTGGACCTGCGCTACCAGAAGTTCGACCCCATCGGCACGGGCCCGCTGGGCACGGTGTTCAAGGGCCGCTTCACGGCGCTCGGCTTGGACATCTGCCTCAAGGAGCTGAAGGACATCTTCGGCTACTTCTCCTTCCTCCAGCGCGGCGAGGTGCTGAAGCGGCTGAAGAAGGAGCTGTGCGCGCAGGCCCAGGTGCGCCACCCCGGCATCGTCCAGGTGGTGGACCAGAACGTGGAGGCCGCGCGGCCGTACTTCGTGCTGGAGCTGATGAACGGCAGCCTGAAGGAGCGGCTGGAGGCCGGCGGTGGCAGCGGCGTGCCGGTGCCCTTCGCGCTGCGCACGTTCCTGCAGATGGCCTATGGCCTGCGCGCCGCGCACGCCGCGGGGCTGACGCACCACAACCTCAAGCCGGAGAACGTCCTCTTCGACGCGTACGGCAACGCCAAGCTGGCCGACTTCGGCCTGGGCCGGGTGGTGGAGGTCGACTCGACCAAGGGCATGCCCCAGGTCTTCGTGGGCACGGGCGGCATGGCCTACATGGCTCCCGAGCTCTTGAACCGGGGCGCCAAGGAGCCGGGCCCCTCCGCGGACATCTACGGCCTGGGCATCCTGCTCTACGAGATGCTCACCGGGCAGATTCCCGGACGCCGCTCGCCGCTGCCGTCGGAGGTCAACCCCGAGGCGCCCAGCGGGCTGGACCAGCTCTTCGACAAGGCCACGCAGGACAAGCGTGAGCAGCGCTACCCGGACGTGGATGCCATGCTCGAGGACTTCTACAAGGCGTTCCCGGAGAAGGAGTTCCTCACGCGCGGGGACCTCGTCCTCTCGTCGGACGCCCCGCAGCAACAGCAGCCGCAGTCGTGAGGTGAGCCCGGGCGCGGGCCGCCGAGGCCCGCCTCCGCTCGTGCGGAGGCTTTCGAGTCCCAGCACCTGCTCGCAAGCCCCGCTGCCTTCGTGACGAGGCCTGGGGCCGCGTGCCCGTGAAGCCCGCCCCGTTCGCTCGAGGGGCGTGGCATTGTCCGCGGGCCATGACCTCGACTTCTTCTGGTTGCCTGCTCGTCACCGTCACGGGCAAGGACCATCCCTCCATCACCTCCCGCTTCACCGGCTTGTTGGCCCAGGCGGGCGCCGAGCTGCTCGACGTGGAGCAGGTGGTGGTGCAGGGCCGCCTCACGCTGTGCCTGCTCGTCCGTCTGCCCGACACTCGCGGCGTCCCGAAGGAGCTGCTGTTCGCCGCTCGCGAGCTGGGCGTGGCGCTCGACTTCCAGGCGGTGGAGTCGCCGGACGCCGCGGCGAGTCCTGTGGCGGCGCGCTACGTCGTCACCGCCGTGGGCCGCGCGCTGGGCGCACGCGAGCTTCATTCGCTGACGTCGCACCTGTCCGAGCAGGGCGCGCTCGTGGAGCGCATCGTGCGGCTGACGCACACGCATCTGGGCTCGGTGGAGCTGCATGTCACGCTGCCTCCCGCGGTGGACCCGGAGGCGCTGAAGCGCTCGCTGCTCGCGCTGTCCATGCGCGACAACACCTTCGACGTGGCGCTGCAGCGCGAGAGCCTGTTCCGCCGCAGCAAGCGGATGGTGGTGATGGACATGGACTCCACGCTCATCCGCATCGAGGTCATCGACGAACTCGCGCGGGCGTATGGCGTGGGAGAGCAGGTGTCGCGCATCACCGAGCGCGCCATGCACGGTGAGATGGACTACGACGAGTCCCTGCGCCAGCGCGTGTCGCTGCTGGCGGGGCTGGATGTGTCCGTGCTGCGCGAGCTCGCGGCGAACCTGCCGCTGACGGAGGGCGCGGAGACGCTGGTGAAGGTGCTCAAGCGCCTGGGCTATCGCACCGCGGTCATCAGCGGCGGCTTCTCCGTGGCGGCCGAGGCGCTCAAGGCCCGGCTCGGCATCGACCACGCCTTCTCCAACGTGCTCGAGGAGGCGGATGGAAAGCTCACGGGCCGCACCGTGGGCCCCATCGTCAACGCACGCCGGAAGGCGGAGCTGCTGGAGCAGCTGGCGAAGCAGGAAGGCATCCTGCTGGAGCAGGTCATCGCGGTGGGCGATGGCGCCAATGACTTGCTGATGCTGGAGCGCGCGGGATTGGGAATCGCCTTCCGCGCCAAGCCCCGCCTCCGAGAAGCCGCTGATACATCGATTTCAGCCGGTGGCCTGGACACCATCCTCTACCTCCTGGGGCTCACCGGACGGGAGCTCCAGGAGGTGGGCTGAGCCGCGACTACAGCCGCATCCGCGCGGCCAGCTCGCGCTGCTGGAGCTGGTTCTTCTCCAGCAGCAGCTCCAGCAGGGCGCGCAGAATCTTGGAGCTCTTCTCCTGGTTCTGCTGGAGCGTCTGCAGCCGCTGCATATCTTCGTCGCTCCACTCAGAGGAGGTCGTGCCGCCGGTCAGGATTTCATCCAGGATGTCCGCCGCGCTCGAGCCCGCGGCCGCGGCCGGCGCGGGCTTCTCCGCGGGGCGGGGCGCGGGTGCGGTGGCGGGGGAGTCGGGCGGGACGATGTCGGCGATGCGCTTCACCACCGTCTTGCCGCTCATGTCGACGACCTTGAACTCATCCTCCGGCTCGTCGGCAGGTGCTTGTGTTTCAGCGGACGTGTTTCGCGACGGATTGAAGCGCGTGCTGATGACAGGCTCTTGATTGCGATAGTGGCGCAGAATCGCATGCTCGATTTCGCGCTCGCCCGCGACCATGGGCACCACCCGGGCGCGGCTGCGCGCCGCCACCTGGTCCAGGGTGGCCAGGTCCGTGGGGTCCGCCATGGCCAGCACCAGCGTCTTGCCGTTGTCCTTGAGCGACACCGGGAAGACGCCCTTCTGCTCCGCCAGGGTGATGTCCACGCGCGCCAGCGCGCCGGCGTCGCGCGTGATGTTGCCCAGCTGCACGCGCTGCATGCCCAGGCCCTGGCAGATGGCCTCGGTGACGGTGTCCTCGCTGGCCAGCCCCAGGTCCGCGACGATGCGCGACAGCCGCCCACCCCACTGGTCGAAAGTGGCCAGGGCGCTGCGCAGCTGGAGGTCGTCGATGACGCGGGCCTTGACGAGGATGTCGCCAATGCGATTGCGGGAAGGAGAAGCCATGGCTCGGGAGTCTACCGTCTGAACGCGCGGACGCTGAGTCCGCGACGCATTTGCCCGCTTCTTGGGCGAGGAGGCGCCACCATGCAACCCTTCGCGGAAGCCGCTGTCCTGCAGTGCCCCTATTGCGGCGAACAGGTGGAGGTCGACGTGGACCCCATCGGCGCCACCCACGAGCGCTACATCGAGGACTGTCCGGTGTGCTGCCGCCCCTGGACCGTCCACGTCGCCCGCGCCGAGGAGGCCGTCGGCGTCACCCTGGGCCGCGAGGACGACTGAACCCGGCCCAGGCCCACCCCAGGGCTCTTTCGGTGGCCTGGAGGGCAGGCAGGCGGCCCTGGAGCGAGGGCCGCGGACGGGGCGGGGGCGTTGCTTGACACGTCCCGGAGCATGGTTCTCTTGAGTCTTGTGAGGCGGCGCTGGAGCCCGATGGGGAGCCCGAGGCGACCGCGAACCAGGACAACGTCTGTGATTCACACGCCGTGCACCCGCGAAGGGTGTCACGAACAGGAGAAGACCATGCAAAGCCGCAACCCGTTCAACTCCGCCGTGGTGGTGAACCCCCTGATGCGCGACTTCGACGCGCTCTTCCGTGAGCTGGGCCAGCCCGGCTTCTTCCGTCAGGCCACGCGCGAGCGCACGCCGGCCGCCGACATCCTCGAGTCCGAGACGGGCATCACCCTGCACCTCGACATCCCGGGGGTGGACGCGAAGGACATCCAGGTGACGGTGGAGCGCGACGTGCTCACCGTGAAGGCGGAGCGCAAGGCGCAGCCCTTGGCCGAGGGCGTCAACGTGCGACGCCAGGAGCGAGCCCAGGGGGGATTCACGCGCTCGTTCTCCCTTCCGGAGACGGTGGACGCCACCAAGGTGGAGGCGCGCTACGAGCAAGGCGTGCTGACGCTGACACTGCCCCGGCGTGAGGAATCCAAGCCCCGCGTCATCGAGGTCAAGGTCCAGAGCTGAACCGCGCGCACACCCCTCCTGGGAGGCCGCTGTCCGCCGGTAACGGCGCGGCTTCCTCTCCCTTCACCCCTGTCGAGGGCTTCCGCGAGGGGGTGGCGGAAGCCCTCCGCGCATCAGCGCTTGGCGCTGAGCGAGATGGGCACGCGGAACAGCTCCAGCACCTGCTGCACGTCCAGCGGCTTCGCCAGGCACGCGAGCGCGCCGGCCTGCTTCGACTGCTCCACCACGTCGGCCGTGTGCACGGACGTCATGGTGATGAGGCGCACGCCCTCCATCTGCTTGCGCTGACGGATGCGGCGGCAGACCTCGAGGCCGTCGATGTCCGGCATGTTGAGGTCGATGATCATGCCGTGCGGCTTCTGCTCGGACACCAGCAGCAGGGCCTCCACGCCGCTCGTCGTCGTCTGCAGCTCCACCTGCGCGGCGAAGGGCTTGAACGCGCGCTTGATGGCGTCCAGCACCGCGCGCTCGTCGTCCACCACCAGCAGGCGCACCGTGCCGCTGCCCAGCTCCTCGGGAACCGGCATCTGGTGGGTGATGAGGAACGTGCGCAGGTCCGCGGACCGCACCCGGCGGTGGCCACCCGGCGTCCTGAAGGCCATCAGGATGCCCCGGTCAATCCACTTGCTCACCGTGGACGGATCCACCTGAAGCAAACGACTGATGTCGTGCGTCGTGTAGAGCTGGTCCGTCATCGCCGTACTCCCCTCTTGCTGCATCATTCCGCTGCCCATGGAATCAACCACCTACCTTGAATACGGGGTTTCCTTCAACCTCTCTGCGCACTGCGTCCATCAGTCCCCCTCATCAGACCCACGGCCCCGTCCCAGAGACCTCGGGACTTGAGGACCAGCTCGACGAGCTCCCGGGCGGCGCCTCGGCCGCCTGGGCTGTGGGTGACGAAGTGGACCCCCTGACGCACCTCGGGAACAGCATCCGCGGGACACGCGGACAAGCCCACCTTCGAGAGTGGGGCCAGGTCGTTGTGGTCATCCCCCATGTAGGCACACTCGCCCGGGGGGACATCCAACTGCCGGAGCAGCTCGTCCAGTGCGGCACCCTTGTCCTTGCGGCCTTGAAACACTGCCGCCAGGCCCAGCTCCCGCCCGCGTGCCTCCACGATGCCTGAGGTGCGGGCGGTGAGGATGGCGGCGGGCAGGCCCGACAGCCGGGCCATGACCAGGGCGTGGCCATCCTTCACATCGAAGCGCTTCATCAGCTCCCCGCCGTCGCCGTAATACAGGCCGCCGTCGGTGAGCACCCCGTCCACGTCAAAGACAAGCAGCCGCACGCGTGCCGCGCGGGACGTCAGCTCTTCCTTTCCCGGCTTGGAAAGTGCTTCCGTCGGCATGAGTCGCTTGGCTCCTTCTCCTGGCGTGTTCATCAGCTGGGCTCGTGTCCCAACACCCGGCGGATGTTCAGCACATTTCGTACCACGTCCTCGAACATCTGTGGATTGAGGGAGCACGGACCGTCACACAGGGCACGGTCAGGGTCCTCGTGCACTTCGGTGAACAAGGCGTCGATGCCGGCGGCCGCGGCGGAGCGCGCGAGCAGCGAGACGAACTTCCGCTCACCCGCCGTCTCTCCATTGCCCGCGCTGGGCAGCTGCACGGAGTGCGTGGCGTCAAAGCACACGGCCAGGCCCGCCTCGCGCATCTGCGCGAAGCCACGCATGTCGACAACCAGGTTGTTGTAGCCGAAGGACGAGCCCCGCTCCGTGACGAGCACGTTGGGGTTGCCCGCCTCGAACGCCTTGCGCGCCGAGTGGACGATGTCCTTGGGGGCCACGAATTGTCCCTTCTTCAAATTCACGCCCTTGCCCGTGCGAGCCACGGCCTCCACCAAGTCTGTCTGCCGGCACAGGAACGCCGGTATCTGGATGATATCCACAACTTCCGAGGCAGGACCTACGTGGCTGGTTTCATGGACGTCCGTGAGGACCGGGACGCCCACTTCATCCCTGATACGCGCTAGAATGCGCAGCCCTTCCCGGAGACCCGGGCCTCGGAAGGACTTCCCGCTCGTCCGGTTGGCCTTGTCATAGGAGCACTTGAAGGCGTAGGGCACGCCCAGTCGGCTGGTGATGCCCTTGAGCAAGTGAGCATGTTTCAGGGCCATCTCCTCGGACTCGATGCTGTCCGGGCCGGCAATGACAAAAAGCTTCTGTCCCGGGCCGACCTTGTGGCCACACAGGGTGATGGGAAGGCTGCTGCTGGCGCTCATGCGCGCACCTGGCCGGCCGTCGCGTCGCGCTGGTCCAGCGCGGCCTTGATGAAGCCGGAGAAGAGAGGGTGAGGGGCGAAGGGCTTGCTCTTGAACTCGGGGTGGAACTGGCACCCAACAAAGTACGGGTGGTCCGACAACTCAATCATCTCCACCAGGTTCAGCTCCGGATTGTGGCCGGAGATGACCAGCCCCGCCTCCTGCAGACGCCCGCGGTAGGCGTTGTTCACCTCGTAGCGGTGACGGTGGCGCTCCTGGATGAGGTCCTGGCCGTAGAGCTGGTGCGCGCGCGTGCCGGGCTTCAGCGCGCAGGCGTAGCTGCCCAGACGCATGGTGCCGCCCTTGTCCTGCACGGACACCTGGCTCTCCATCAGCGTCACGACGGGGTGCGGCGTGTGCTCGCTGAACTCCAGGCTGTTGGCCGTCGTCAGGCCCAGCACGCTCCGGCTGAACTCCACCACCGCCATCTGGAGGCCCAGGCAGATGCCGAAGAAGGGAATCTTCTTCTCACGCGCGTAGCGCACCGCCGCGATCTTCCCCTCGGTGCCCCGCACGCCGAACCCGCCGGGGACGAGGATGGCGTCCACGCCGGCGAGCAGCTTCTCCGGCCCTTGCGCCTCCACGTCCTGGCTGTCCACGAAGTGCAGGTTGACCTTCACGTCGTTGGCGATGCCACCGTGCAGCAGGGCCTCGTTGAGGCTCTTGTAGCTCTCCGTGAGGTTCACGTACTTGCCGACGATGGCCACCTGCACCTGGCCTCGCGCGGGCTCGTACACCTTGCGCAGGATGTTCTCCCAGCGCTCCAGGTGCGGCGCGCGGCTCCAGATGTTGAGCACCTCCGCCAGGCGAACATCCAGACCCTGGCGGTGCAGCTCCAGCGGCAGCTCGTAGATGCTGCGCACGTCCGGCGAGGTGAACACGTTGCCCGTGTCCACGTTGCAGAACATGGCGATCTTGTCCTTGAGCTCGCGCGACACCTCGCGGTCCGTGCGGCACACGAGGAAGTCGGGCTGGATGCCAATCTCGCGCAGCTTCATCACCGAGTGCTGCGTGGGCTTGGTCTTCACCTCGCCCGCGGCGCCGATGTACGGCAGGAGCGTCAGGTGCACGTAGACGGCATTCTGGCTGCCCACGTCGTAGCGCATCTGACGGATGGCCTCGAGGAACGGCAGCGACTCGATGTCGCCCACCGTGCCACCGACCTCCACAATCACCACGTCCGCGTCCTGGGCCGCCTGGCGGATGCTCGCCTTGATTTCGTCGGTGACGTGCGGAATCACCTGCACCGTCTTGCCCAGGTACTCGCCGCGACGCTCCTTCATGATGACGGCGTGGTAGATGCGGCCGGAGGTGAAGTTGTTGAGCCGGCTCATGCGAGCGTTCGTGAAGCGCTCGTAGTGGCCCAGGTCCATGTCCGTCTCGCCACCATCCTCGGTGACGAACACTTCGCCGTGCTGGAACGGGCTCATCGTGCCCGGATCCACGTTGATGTACGGGTCCAGCTTCAGCAGGGTGACGGCGAGGCCGCGATTCTCCAGCAGGGCGCCAATAGAGGCCGAGGCGAGGCCCTTGCCGAGGGAGCTGACCACTCCGCCCGTCACGAAAATGAACTTGGTTTTCTTGGAGCGCATATCCCGTTCTGCCAAGTAGGGCAGGGATGCGTCAATTATTCTGCGCCGGTCGAGGGGCCGCTCGGTGCTCCGGCTGACGCCGACTCAGTTTCCGTCCCAACCACCCGAGCGGGAGACCGCGAACTCGCGGACGTCCGGTTGTCCGACACGGAAGTCGCGCAAGTCACAGTTACGGCAGCTCCAGCCCTCCCAGCCCCGCTTGACGACCATGTGCAGGCAGGCGTCGTAGTTGGGGCAGTAGAGGTTGCGCTGAGCCTGGACGGCCTCCTCATCGCGCAACGCGGTGGGAAGTGGGCTGGGGCACGGGGTGATGGACACGGCAAATCTCCCGGATGGGTACAAAAAGGTCGGCCACTCCCCCCGGGCGGTTGGAACAGTCTCTCAGGGACTCCATTCCCGGGGGAAAGTAAAAGACCCGTTCCCGCATGATGCGGAAACGGGCCCTCGTTACCTCGGGCGTCTTCCACCGCCTTGGGGGCTGACTTCAGGCCGCCTTGGCGGAGGTGGACGCCTGATTCTTGCTGTCGATCAAGGCATCACCTCCTTTCTTGCGGCCGAAGAAGTAATCACCCACGCGATTGCGCGCCACTTTCAGGAAGCATTAGTGCGGGCCTGAGTGGCGGGCAGCCCTTCAGGCCGCGACGAACTGGCGCTCCACCAGCCTCCGGTACAGGCCTTCCTGGCCCATGAGGCTGGCGTGGGTGCCGCTCTGGACGATGCGGCCTCCCTCCAGCACGAGCACGCGGTCCACGTTGGCCACCGTGGACAAGCGGTGCGCGATGATGAGCGTGGTGCGACCTTTCATCAGCCGCTCCAGCGCGTCCTTCACCAGGTGCTCGCTCTCCGCGTCCAGGGCGCTGGTGGCCTCGTCGAGGATGAGCAGGCGAGGGTCCTTCAACACGGCGCGGGCAATGGCCACGCGCTGCTTCTGTCCGCCGGACAGCTGCACACCGCGCTCGCCGACGGGGGTGGCGTAGCCCTCCGGGAAGCGCTGGATGAAGTCGTGGGCGTTGGCGGCGCGCGCGGCCTCCTCCACTTCCTCCTGCGTGGCGTCCGGCCGGGCATAGCGGATGTTGTCCGCGATGGAGCAGGAGAAGAGCTGGGGCTCCTGCGCGACCATGCCGATGTTGCGCCGCAGCCACTCGGGCTCGAGCGAGGTGAGCGGCTGTCCATCCAGGAGCACCGCGCCGCCTTGCGGGTCGTAGAAGCGCGACAGCAGCGAGGCGAGCGTGGACTTGCCCGCGCCAGAGGGGCCGACGACGGCGACCACTTCACCGGGCCTCATCTCCAGGTCCATGCCCTGGAGCACGGGCACATCGGAGCGCGTGGGGTAGGAGAAGCGCACCGCGCGGAACTCCACGTGGCCCTTCACCGAGGCCAGCGTCTGTCCACCGGAGGGGATGGCGGGCTCGCGGTCCATCAGCTCGAAGACGCGCTCGGCGGCGCCGCTGGCGCGCATGAAGTCCGCCCACACCTCCGCGACGGCGCTGAGGGAGAGCGCGACCAGCGACGTGTAGATGAGGAACGAGGTGAGCGCGCCCACGCTGAGCGCTCCGTCCACCACCAGCCGGCCGCCGTACCAGAGCATGGCCGCGGTGGAGCCGTACATGGCGATGGAGGCGATGCCCATGAACACCGCGGACTGACGCGCGCGCGTCTTCGCGAGCTCGAGCGCCCGGTCCACCGCGGCGCTGTAGCGCTCCACCTCGTGGCTCTCCGCGGCGAAGGAGCGCACGGTGCGGATGCCGGAGAGGTCCTCCTCGGCCACCTCGCTGGAGGCGGCGAGCGCGTCCTGCACCTGCCGCGACAGGACGCGAACGCGCCGGCCATACACCACCGCGCCAATGGCGACGGCGGGGATGATGGCGAGCATCACCAGCGTGAGGCGCGGGGACGTGAGGAAGAGGAGCACCACGCCCCCCAGCGCCTGGAGGGTGTAGCGCAGCGTCATGGAGATGTTGGTGGTGACGGTGTTCTGCAGGACGCTCGTGTCGGAGGCCAGTCGACTGGTGAGCTCTCCGGTGCGACGCTCGTCGAAGAACGCGACCTCTTGGGACAGCAGGCTCTGGAACAGGCGCTTGCGCAGCCTCGTCACGACGCGCTCGCCCGCGGTGCTGAAGAGATAGACGCGCAAGGCCATGGCCAGGCCCTGCACGACGAAGACGCCGAACATCACCAGGGCGATGGTGTCCAGGCGCTCGCGGCTGCGAGCGCCGAGCGCCTCGTCGACGAGGTCTCCGATGGCCCGGGGAAAGGCGAGGGTGGCCGCGCTGCTGATGAAGAGAAAGAGCGTGCCCACGACAAGCGTGGGAAGCTCGGGCCTCGCCAGCGTGAGCAGGCGGCGCAACGTCAAGCGCGAGGGGGGGCCGGACTTGGAGGAAGACGGGGAGGCGGACACTCGCGGAGACTAGCGCGGAGTCCTCGGGTTCGCACGGCATCGCGCTGTCGGGGCGGGTGGGAGCAGCTCATCCTTTCGGACACGGAGGTAGGTCATGGAGCAGCACGTCTTCGGTGGTACCGGAAAGCACGTTCCCGTCCTCGGGCAAGGGACGTGGCAGATGGAGGGCGATGACCACGCGGAGGCCATTCGTTCCCTCCGCGCGGGGTTGGACCTGGGGCTCACGCACGTGGACACCGCGGAGCTGTATGGCCGGGGCCGCGTGGAGGAGCTCATCGTGTCCGAGGCCATCGCGGGCCGCCGGAACGAGGTCTTCCTCGTGTCGAAGGTGATGCCCTCCAACGCGTCCTACGCGGGCACGCTGGCCGCGTGCGAGAAGAGCCTGAAGAAGCTGCGCACCGACTGGCTGGACTGCTACCTGCTGCATTGGCCGGGCTCGCATCCGCTGGAGGAGACGGTGCGTGCCTTCGAGAAGCTGGTGGCGGATGGGAAGATTCGCTCGTGGGGGGTGAGCAACTTCGCGGTGTCGGACCTGGAGGAGCTTCTGTTGCTCACGAAGCCCGAGCGCATCGCCTGCAACCAGGTGCTCTATCACCTGGAAGAGCGCGCCATCGAACACGCGGTGCTGCCCTGGTGCGAGGCGCGCGGCATCGCGGTGGTGGGCTACAGCCCCTTCGGCAACGGGAACTTTCCCCAGCCGGACAGCGAGGGAGGCCGGGTGCTGGCGGACATTGCCCGCGCGCATGGCGCCACGCCTCGACAGGTGGCGCTCCAGTTCCTCGTGCGGCGGCCCTCGCTGTTCGCCATCCCGAAGTCGAGCCGCGTGGCCCACCTGAAGGACAACGCCGCCGCGTCGATGCTGGAGTTGTCCGCGGATGACCTGGGGCGCATCGACGCCGCGTTCCCGCTGGGGCCCTACACGGACGACCTGCCGATGCTGTGAGGTGCACGGCCTTCGCGGTGGATGCGGTTCCGTCCACCGCGAAGGGGTGGGCTACAGCAGGCCCTTCTGGCGCATGACGGCTTCGACCTTCGCGACGTCCTCGGGGATGTCCACCGCCACCGTGCGCCAGGAGACGCGCGCGCAGCGGATGGCGATGCCGTTCTCCAGGGCGCGGAGCTGCTCCAGCTTCTCCGTCTCCTCGAGCGGTGTGGGCGCGAGCTCCGCGAGCCTGAGCAGCACGTCCCGGCGGTAGCCATACAGGCCGATGTGGCCCCAGCGGGGGACCCGGGCCGCGGGCTCTCGCGCGTGGGGGACGAGGCTGCGGCTGAAGTAGAGGGCGTCGCTGTTGAGCGCGAGCACCGCCTTCACCACGTGAGGGCTCTCCGCTTCGTCCGTCTCGAGCGGCCTGACGAGCGTGCCCATGCGCACGGTGGGGTCCTTGAAGAGTCCCGCGAGGGCCTTGAGGGCCTCCGGGTCCACCAGGGGCTCGTCACCTTGTACGTTCACCCAGACGTCCACGTCGGTGCGCGCGCGGGCCACTTCCGCCACACGGTCCGTGCCCGTGGCGCACTGGGGACTGGTCATCACCGCGCGGCCCCCGAAGCCCTCGACGGTGGCGCGGATGCGCTCGTCGTCCGTGGCCACGAAGATTTCGTCGAAGACCCCCGCCTCCTGACAGCGGCGCCAGACGTGTTCCACCATGGGGCGACCTGCGATGAGAGCGAGCGGCTTGCCCGGGAATCGGGTGCTGGCATGGCGGGCGGGGATGACGGCGACGGTTCGGGAGGAGGGCATGGCGCGCTCCGTCTATCAGATTCAGGACGGACGCTGGTCACTGGAAGGTGAGTTGCCTCGGGACCACTAGGCATCCGACTCGCCGTGCCTAGCTTGGCTGGCGACATGAAGAAGGTCATCCATATCGTCGGCGCGCGCCCGAACTTCATGAAGGTCGCGCCCATCTACCGTGCCATCGCCGCGCGGACGTCGCTCCAACAAGTGCTCATCCACACGGGGCAGCACTACGACGCGAAGATGAGTGATGTCTTCTTCTCGGACCTCGGACTGCCGAAGCCGGATGAGCACCTGGGCATCGGCTCGGGCAGCCATGCGCAGCAGACGGCTCGGATGATGGTGGAGCTGGAGACCGTCTTCCTGTCGCACCAGCCGGACATCGTCTCCGTCGTGGGCGACGTCAACAGCACCATCGCCGCCGCGCTGGTGGCGTCGAAGCTGGCGATTCCCCTGGCCCATGTCGAGGCGGGCCTGCGCAGCCACTCCCAGCACCAGCCGGAGGAGATCAACCGCGTCGTCACCGACCGGCTGTCGGACCTCCTGCTCACGCCCTCGCGCGACGCGGATGCGAACCTGCTCAAGGAGGGCGTGGACGCGTCGCGCATCCACCTGGTGGGCAACGTGATGATCGACTCCCTGCTCACCTCGAAGGAGAAGGCGGAGCAGTTGCCCGTGCTCAAAGGGCTGGGCGTCGAGCCGCGTGGCTATGCGGTGTGTACGCTCCATCGGCCGTCCAACGTGGATGACCCGAAGGTGCTGGGCGGGTTGCTCGCCGCGTTGGCCCATGTGGCCTCTCGGCTGCCGGTCATCTTCCCGGTGCACCCGCGCACGCGGAAGATGATCACCGAGCAGGGCCTGAGCTCCTACTTCGAGCGCAACCCGAACCTGCGCCCCGTCGACCCCATGGGGTATCTGGAGTTCCTCGCGCTGACGTCGCAGGCCCGCCTCGTCCTCACGGACTCGGGCGGGCTCCAGGAGGAGACCACCGCGCTCGGCGTCCCATGCCTCACCCTGCGCGAGCAGACCGAGCGTCCCATCACCGTGGAGCAGGGGACGAACGAAGTGGTGGGGACCGACCCGGACCGCATCCGCGACGTCGCGGACCGAGCGCTCTCGGGAGAGGGCAAGAAGGGGCGCGTTCCCGAGTTCTGGGATGGTCGCTCCGGGGAGCGCATCGCGGACGTCTTCGCGCGCTTCCTCCATGACTCGCGAGGCGCGACTCGCCTCGCTGTGTCCGCCTGAGAGACATGGAGGGGCGCGCTGGAGCACCTCGCACGTTTCCTCCGCGACTCGCGAAGAGCTACCCGCATCGCTGAGCCCACTTGAGGGGTGTGAGCGAATTCGTTCCGCATCGGCTCAGCCTCGCGAGGCGCTGCGCCTGCTTGATGCTCATGGTGGGGCTCGCCCTGGAACTGGTCGCATTCGGGTTCCGTGCCTCGTGAGATGTGGCTTGTCTCGGTGAGGGGCCTGGCGAAGCACCGCCCATGGGGCGCCTGTTCGTCCGGACTGTGTGGCGGCCTTCGCCGTGCTAGAGCGCGGAGTCATGCGCGGCGAGAGGGATTCATCGGCGGAGGACGTGTCCTCCTCTGGGCATGAGCAGGCGGCTCCGGGAGCGAGTGCCTCCGTCCCCGAGGGCTTCGTCGACATCCCTTTCGTCGTCGAGCCCAACTACGCGGGCTGGCGCTTGGAGGACTACCTGGGCCAGAAGCTGCGCCGCATGCCTCGCGAGCGGCTGGCCGGCATCATCCTTCGCGGCGTGCACTGCGACGAGCGGCGGCTGAAGCCCTCCACACCCGTGTATCCCGGCATGGCGTTCCGCTTGCGCCGCCCCGGCAGCGACGAGCCGGAGACGCCCACCGAGCTCCCCGTGGTGGCTCAGGACGGGTGGCTGCTGGTGCTCGACAAGCCCGCGGGCCTGCCCATCCATCCGACCGCGCGCTACCACAAGGGAACGCTCGTCTCCATCCTGCGCGAGCGCTTCGGGGAACGCTTCGCCGAGCCCGCGCATCGCCTGGACCGGGAGACGAGCGGACTCGTCGTCTGCGGCCGCACCACCGAGGCGTGCCGGGTGCTGGGCCGACTCTTCGTCTCGCGCGACGTGCACAAGGAGTACCTCGCCATCTGCGAAGGACATCCTCGTGAAGACGCCTTCATCGTGGATGCGCCCATCGCGGAGGGCACCGAGCTCATCCGCATCGCCGTGCGCATCGACCCAGTGGAAGGCAAGCCCAGCCGCACCCGCTTCGAGGTGCTCCAGCGCTTCTCTCGCGATGATGCCCCCTTCGCGCTGCTGCGCTGCTTCCCGGAGACCGGGCGCCAGCACCAGATTCGCATCCACCTGCGCGAAGCGGGCTTCCCCCTCGTGGGCGACAAGATGTACGGCCCGGACCCGGGTTACTTCGACCGCTTCAGCAAGCACTCCCTGGAGCCCGAGGCCTGGGTTCGACTGCGGCTGCCTCGTCATGCGCTGCACGCCGCGCGCATCGTGTTCCCTCATCCGGGCACGGGCGTGGAGGTCTCGTTCGAGGCCCCGCTTCCCGCCGACCTCACGGACTTCATCGCCGGGGCACCATTGCCTTCGATTTAACCTTCGGTCGGCTCCTGGGTTGGAGAGGGACACTGCTCAGGAGCCCTTGATGCACCGCACCGTCCTCGTTGCCGCTGTCGCCTTCGTCCTCGGTGGTTTCGCCCAGCAGGCCCACGCTGAACGCCAACCCCGCATGCGGGATGCGTTGGCCCACCTGGAGAAGGCGCTCAATGCCCTCCAGAACGCCTCCCCCGACAAGGGTGGCCATCGCGTGAAGGCCATCTCGCTGACGGAGCAGGCCATCGGCGAGGTGCGCGAGGGCATCAAGCACGACAACCGGAACTGACCTCCAGGACGTCGAAGGCCCCCGACCCGGTGAAGGGCAGGGGGCCTTGGTGCTTCAGGCGCTCGACGCTCGCGTCAGGCGGTGAGCTTGTTCTGCTCCTGCGCTCCCGGTGCCATCTCGCCCAGCAGGTACTGGCCCGAGAAGCACGCCGTGCAGAAGCTGCCTCGGTCGGCGTCTCCCACCGCTTCACCCAGGCCCTCGATGGAGATGTAGCCCAGCGAGTCCGCCGTGACGTAGCGGGCGATTTCGTCCGTGGTGTGGCTCGCGGCGATGAGCTCCTGCCGGCTCGGCGTGTCGATGCCGTAGAAGCAGGGCCACTTCGTCGGAGGTGACGAGATGCGCAGGTGCACCTCCGTCGCTCCCGCCGCCTTGAGCATCTTCACGATCTTGCGGCTCGTGGTGCCTCGGACGATGGAGTCGTCCACCACCACCACGCGCTTGCCCTTGAGCACGTGCTTCACCGCAGACAGCTTCAGCTTCACGCCGAAGTGACGGATGGACTGCTGCGGCTCGATGAACGTGCGGCCCACGTAGTGGCTGCGGATGAGGCCCACGTCATACGGAATCCCACTCTGCTGCGAGAAGCCGATGGCCGCCGCCACCCCCGAGTCCGGCACCGCGATGACCAGGTCCGCGCCGGGCACCGGCTGCTCTCGCGCCAGCTGCATGCCCATCCGCTTGCGGACCTCGTACACGCTGTTGCCGAACAACACCGAGTCCGGACGCGCGAAGTACACCTGCTCGAAGATGCAGCGCCCCAGGCGCGCGGGCTCCGCGAAGGGCTTGCTCGTGCGCAGCACGCCGTTCTCGATGACGAGCACCTCGCCCGGCTCCAGCTCGCGCACCAGCTCCGCCTCGATGAGGTCCAGCGCCGTCGTCTCGCTGGCGAGCACGTACGCGCCTTCCTTCATCCGCCCCAACACCAGCGGCCGGATGCCCAGCGGGTCACGCACCGCGACCAGCTTGCTCTCCGTCAGCACCAGCAGGCTGTAGGCGCCCTCCACCTTGCGCAGCGCCTCGACGAGCTTCTGCTCGAAGCTCGTCTGCTTGGAGCGCGCCAGCAGATGCAGGATGACCTCTGTGTCCGCGTCCGACTGGAAGATGGCTCCGTCGGCCTCCAGCTTCTCCTTCAGCGCGGCCGCGTTGACGAGGTTGCCGTTGTGCGCGATGGCGCACTGACCTCCCGCGTACTGCACGAAGAGCGGCTGTGCGTTCTTCAGCTGGCTGCCGCCCGCCGTCGAGTAACGGACGTGGCCGATGGCGGATTGGCCAGGCAGGCCGGCGAGCACTGGCGCGTCGAAGATGTCCGCGACCAGCCCCATCTGGCGGTGAGCTCGGAGGCCGTGGCCATCCGAGGCGACGATACCCGCGGACTCCTGCCCGCGATGCTGCAGGGCGTGCAGCCCCAAGTACGTCAGGTTGGAGGCCTCAACGTGTCCCGTGATTCCGAAGATGCCGCACATGGCGCGCTGCCTTACTCCTTTCGGGCGGTGAGCGGAACAGGAACGCACGCCCCTTCGGTGGGTATTCCAGCCGACACCGGAGTCGGCCGATGTGGGCACACGAGCCTCGCGGTATGTGCACCGGACCGTTAGTCTGCTCACCGCATGGCATCTTCGCGACGAGCCTCCTGGCGTTCCGTGTTTCCCTTGGTCCTGCTCACCGTGGGTGCCGCTTATGCAT
The DNA here is from genome assembly GCF_038561935.1 of Myxococcus stipitatus. Next base: position 1,448,710 of record NZ_CP102770.1, read on the forward strand.
TGGGTTCCTGGAACTGGTGCGGCACCTGGGAGGAGCGCGCGCCCGTGTTGCTGTCGCAGGTGAAGGCGAGCGGCTCCCTGCGCGCTGGCGCCGCGAAGGTCGCGCTGAACCCTCCGTTCCCCGTGGTGGTCGCGGGCTATGCGCCCCCGCGCGCCGAGGCGAAGGAGGCCGACCCTCCCCTCCATGCTCGCGCGGTGGTGCTGGAGGTGGGCGGCTCTCGCGTCGGCGTGGTGTCGCTGGAGCTGTTGTTCGTCACCGACTCCGTCACGGCCCGGGTGCGTGAGCTTGCTCGCTCCTCGGGGCTCGAGGATGTGTTGGTGTTGGCCACGCATACCCACTCCTCGCTGGGAGGGTATGACCCGCGGCTGGTGTCGCAGCTCGTGGGGACGGGGCGCTTTCGCGAGGACTCGCTGGAGGCCATCGCCACCGCCGCGAGCAGCGCGCTTCAGCAGGCCGCCGCCTCGCTCACCGACGTGACGCTGGAGCTGGGCGAGACGCAGAAGCCCAAGTTCGTCTACGCGCGCAGCGGCGGCTCCGAGTCGGATGGCATGCTCCGTCGCATGGTGCTGCGGGGCGCGGCGGCCCCCGTGGCGGAGCTGCTCTTCTTCGCCGCGCATCCGACGATGGTGCCTCGTCAGCGCACCTATGTGGACCCGGACTATCCCGGACGGCTCAGCTCCCTGCGCGAGTCCGAGGGCAGCGGCGTGACGATGCTGTTGCAGGGCACCGTGGGCAATGTCTCGGTCGCGTTCTCCGAGGGGCAGGGGATGGAGCGCGTGTCCGCGTTCGCTCGCGCGCTCGCGGCGGCGGCGGGCGAGGTGCCGCTGTCTCCCGTGGGCTCCGATGTTCGCCTGGCGCTGGTGCGCACGGAGGTGTCGATGCCTCGGCCGGATGCGTCGCGACTGGTGCCTTCGCTGACGCGCGCCGCGGGCGACAACCTGCTGTGTGGTTCCTCGGAGCGCGTGGCCGAAGTGGATGCGCTGGTGCTGGGGCCTCTCCAGTTGGTGACGGTGCCGGGGGAGCCCACCGTCGACGCGGGCGCGGAGCTGGTGCGGCGCACGGGCGCGTCGGGCGTGCTGGGCCTCGCGGGTGGGTACGTGGGCTACGTGGAGGCGCCCTCGCTGGTTCGCGCCGAGCGCGGTGAGTCGCGGCGGCAGTACTTCGGTCCCACGCTGCTGGAGCAGCTGGGCGCGGCGGCGGAGCTGGCCGCGCGCACCGCGGGCTTCACTCGCTGACTCCTGGTTCGTGGCCCGGGGGCGCGGGCCTGAACGTCATGCGTTGGACGGCGCGGCGCACTCGAGGTCGTGTCCGGCGTCGCGTGACGGAGAATGAGGGCTCCTTCTCACCTGGGAGCGCTCATGAGCACGTCGGACCCTCGCATCAGCCTGGAAGCGCGCGGACACCTCGCGCTCATCGGCATCCATCGCCCGGAGAAGCGCAATGCCTTCGATGTCGGCATGCTGCGAGGGCTCTCGGCGGCGATGACGGAGGCGGACCGGAACCCCGACGTGCGCTGCATGGTCCTCTTCGCGGTGGGGGACCACTTCTCCGCGGGCCTGGACCTGGCGAGCGTGGCGCCCGTGTTCGCCAGCGGCGAGCCGCTCTACGCGGAGGGCTTCATCGACCCCTGGGCCATCACCGGCCCCGCGAGGACCAAGCCCCTCATCCTCGCGGCCCAGGGACTGTGCCTCACGCTGTCCATCGAGCTCATCCTCGCGGCCGACATCACCGTGGCCTCCGAGGACGCTCGCTTCGCGCAGATTGAAATCAAGCGCGGCATCTTCCCGTTCGGCGGCGCGACGTTGCGCTTCCCTCAGCGCGTGGGCTGGGGCAACGCCATGCGCTGGCTGCTCACGGGGGATGAGTTCGATGCTCGCGAGGCGCACCGCATGGGGCTGGTGCAGGAGGTTGTCGAGCGCGGCCGCCATCTCGAGCGGGCGCTGGCCCTGGCGGAGACGGTGGCGAAGCAGGCGCCGCTGGGCGTGCAGGCGACACTCGCGTCCGCGCGCCAGGCCCTGACCGAGGGACCCGACGCAGCGGCTCGCGCACTGCTGCCCCGACTGCTGGCGCTCGTGGGGTCCGAGGATGCCGCCGAGGGCGTCCAGTCCTTCATCGAGCGACGCGAGGCCCGCTTCACCGGCAAGTGAGCGCGGGAGCGGGCCTCCCGGTCAGAACTTCTCGAACTTGGACTTCTCCTTGCGCTTCTTGAAGTAGAGCGCCGTGCGGCCCAGCAGCTGGGCCTGCTCCGCGCCCGTGCCCTCGGCGATGCGCGCGGCGGCTTCCTGGCGCGTCTCCGGGCCTTCGTTGATCTTCACCTTGATGAGCTCGTGGTCCTGCAGCGCCTGCTCGACGGCGGCGATGACGCCCTCGGTGACGCCGGCTTGACCGACGATGACCACCGGCTCCAGGTGGTGTCCGAGCGCGCGCAGATGGCGGCGTTGCTTCCCGGTGAGCGGCACGATGCTGTCTCCTTCAATTCTTCCGGTGGGGCCGCTGGCCCCGGTCCCGGACGGGGGGCGCACCCTACTTCTTCTGGGCCGCCATGCGAATCTCCCGCTGCGCGTCGATGTGGTCTGGCTGGAGCTCGACGGTTCGCTTGAAGTGCTTGAGTGCTCCCGACGCGTCCCCCGTCAGCTTCGCAATCACCCCGAGGAAGTAGTGGGCAGGCGCGCAGCGCTCGTTTCGTCGGATGGCGTTCTGGATTTCCCGGAAGGCCTCCGGCTGCGCCGCCTTCTTGTCCGCCGCCGTGAAGAAACGGGCGTAGCCCCGCCAGGCGTAGAACTCGGCCTCCTCCGCGTTGAGCTGGATGGCTTCGTTCAACATCTTCACGGCCTCGGGGAACTTGCGCGCCTTCACGAGAATGCACGCCTTCTGGAAGAGCTCCTCGGCCATGAGGATGGCGTTGACGTCCACCTCGCTCCCGGCGCCTCCGCTCTTGAGCTCCTCGAGATAGGCGGCGCGGCTCTTGTCGTCGGACAGCGTGCGGTAGGCGTCTCCGACGTAGGCGAAGACCTCGGCCTTGAGCTTCTCGAGCTCCGGCGGGGCTCCCGGTGGCAGCGTGTCCGGGTGGTACTGCTTGGCCAGACGGAAGTAGGCGACCTTCACCGCGCTGCCGTCCGCTTGCTCGGTCAGCCCCAGCCGCTGGAAGTGGGTCTGCTGCTTCATCGCCGTGGCGAGGGTGCGCAGGGCCGGAATCTCGTCGGCGCCAGGGGCGGCGGCGGGGTTGGCTGGGGTGGCGGGGCGCGCGGCCGGGGCTCCGGGCGGGTTGCCGGGGCGCGTGGCCGCTGGGGCTCCGGGAGGATTGCCAGGGCGTGCGGCGGGGGCAGGGGCGCCGGGACGGGGGGCGGTGGCTCCGGGGGGATTGCCGGGGCGTGCGGCCGTGGCTCCGGGTGGGTTGCCGGGGCTCGCGGCCGAGGTTCCGGGTGGATTGCCAGGGCGTGCGGCCGTGGCTCCGGGTGGATTGCCAGGGCGTGCGGCCGTGGCTCCGGGTGGGTTGCCGGGGCTCGCGGCCGTGGCTCCGGGTGGATTGCCTGGGCTCGTTGCTCCGGCGGCCGGGGCACTGGGGGGATTGCCGGGCCTCGCGGCTCCTGAGGCTGGGGCGCCGGACGCCGCGGCTTGTGCGGAGGGGGGCTCCGCTGCCGGACCCGAGTGCACCGTGGCCGCCGAGGGAGACACCGCTGCGAAGGACACGGCCTCGAGCTCTCGCAGCAAGAAGGCGAGGCGCAGGAGGTGGTCGGTGTCCTGCGGGAAGTCGTTGAGGAGCTGCGACACCGAGCGCACGCCGTCGATGACGGTGAGGGCTCGGACTTCGTGCGGGGTGAGGCGCAGGTCGCTCGCGGGCACCATTCCGCCCGACTTCATGATGGGCAGCTGGAGCACGGGCATGAGCCGGCGCTTGATGTCCGCGGAAGGCATGCGCCGCACGGTGTCGCTGAGCACGGCCCACCGGTTTCCGAGCGGCATGGCCTTGTTGCCCGCGAGCTCACGGAGCTCGTAGGTGAACGTGCCGGTCTCCGCGCGGAGGCCCTTGAAGAGGATGCTGGCTGCTCGCTGCGCGAGGATGGCGAAGGCGCTGGCGGGCTGCAGGAGGCCCAGGCCGAAGAGCGCCGCGAGCAGGTCTCCACCGAAGCGGTCCTTCGCGGCTTCGGCTTGCTGGAGTTGCTCGGGGGCGAGCAGCTTCGCTCCCATCAGCGAGGTTCCGAGCGCGTCCTCTGGATGCGTGGAGTCGACGAACTCCGGGTTGCCCTTGCGGAAGTGAATCTGGGTGACCCGGTCCGGGAGGGTGAGCGTGAGGAGGCCGGTCTGCTCCGCGGAAGCGATTCGACCGTAGAGGTTCAGCGGTGAGGTCTGGTCGAGTTGGCCCTGCGGAGGCATCGCATAGGGCGAGCCTTCCGTCGCCACCGCGGCCACGGGGGAGGTCGGGGCCTGGGAGGCGTTTGTCTGAGGGCCGACGCCTCCGGGCGGAACCTGTGCCGCACCTGGGGCGACGGCGGGACGCGTGCCCGTGGGGGCGACGCCCGCTTGCGCGGTGGCTCCGACGAAGGGAGCTCCTGTCGCGGCGACGCCGGGGTGTGGACCGGGGGAATACGCTGGGACTCCGGTGGCGCCCGCGGCCCCTGGTCCTCCGGGCCGCGCGCCCTGTTGGGCGATGTGCGCCGGGTTGCCTGGGACGCGAGGATCTCCAGGTCGGACTCCGGGACCTGCGGTCGGCACCGTGCCTGGTGCTCCTTGCGCGAACGCGCCGGGGACGGTGCCTGGCTGCGCCATCGGTGCTGAACCGGGGCTGGCTGGGGCGCCTCCTGGTCTAGGGGCTCCTCCTGGACCGGCCATCGGTGCTGCACCCGGGCCCGCCTGCGGTGCCGCGCGAGGGCCTGTGGCGGGCGCGATGCCTGGGCCCGCCATCGGTACTCCGCCCGGGCTTGCTTGCGGAGTTCCGCGCGGACCTGCGGCGGGTGCGATGCCTAGGCCCGCCATCGGTGCTCCGCCCGGGCTTGCTTGCGGAGTTCCGCGCGGACCTGTGGCGGGTGCGATACCCGGGCCTGCCATCGGTACTCCGCCTGGGCCGGCTTGCGGCGCTATGCGAGGGCCTGCGGCGGGCGCGATGCCTGGGCCCGCCATCGGTACGCCAGGACCTGCCTGCGGTGCTGCGCGGGGGCCCGCAGTGGGAGCCGTGCCTGGGCCCGCCATTGGCACACCACCGGGTCCTGCTTGCGGTGCCGCGCGAGGCCCTGCGGCGGGCGCGATGCCTGGACCTGCCATGGGCACGCCACCAGGACCCGCCATGGGCGCCGTGCCTGGTCCCGCCGTCGGCGCCGCACCAGGTGCTCCCGCTGGTGCGGGGCCCGCAGCTGGTGCTCCGTCACCCCAGAGTTCTCTCGGGAAGGCGTCGCGCGCCTCGGGGAACCTCCAGGGGAAGGCGAAGTTCAACCCATCATGGGAGACCTGGAGCTTCCCTTGGATGGCGCCGCTGTCGATGAGCAGCTCGATGGTCGGCAGGGTGAGAGGCCCCCAGAGGGTCCCCCTATCGTTGCGGACCCAATATTGACGGACCTCACCCTCCGCCATGCGCGGCACTGCTCCGTTCGAGATGCGAGAAGGCAGAACCCTACCGCTCTCCCCGGACCGGTCAAAGGGGACGACTGGCCGCGTGTCTCATCCGGGGTATCAGGGCGCCGCCCCATCGAGCGTGGCCAGCCCCAACACCGACAGACAGGCCGCATCCGCGTTCTGCTCCGTCGGAGGGTCGAAGCAGAACACCTCGCTGTCGAACACCTTGCAAAGCCCGGAAGGCGTCGCCGCACACGCCGCCTTCGTGAACGCGGCCGTACACCCATAGCCACACACCGGCCCCGACTCCGTGTTCCGGCACTCCGGCGCCGGCAACGTGCGCTTCCACGCACACATCGCCGCCGGCGACGGGTCGAAACACGTGATGCGCCCGCTCGATATCTTGCACACCCCCATCGGCGTCTTGCTGCAGCGCACCCCCTCCGGCACCGTCAGGCAGCCGTAGCCGCACGTCAGCTCCGCCCCGTTGGTCTTGCAGTCCGCCTTGGGCGTGTCCTTGCCGTACACCGCGAACACCACCGCCGGCGGGTCGAAGCACTCCACCTCTCCACCCCGGCCTCGGCACACCCCCGCGGGCGTCTTCGCGCACTTCACCCGGCCCGGCTGCGTCGCGCAGTTGTAGCCACACGCCACCACGCCATCGATGGCCTTGCACTCCGACTCCGGCAACGCCGCCCCATACGCCTTCACCACGTACGCCGGCGGGTCGAAGCACACCGCCTGCCCATCCATCACCAGGCAACGCCCCTGTGGCGTCTGCGCGCACCGCACCCGGTTCGAGTCCGACTTGCACCCATACCCGCACGACACCTGGCTGTTCATCGACCGGCACGTCGGCGCGGTGGGGTCCTGCGAGGGCGGGACCGACGCCAGCGACAGCGCCAGCACGGTGATGAGGGAGGCGAACATGGTGACCTCGGAAACAGGGAATCCTGAGGGCGCATTGAGGCCCAAGGAACGGGGTGACGCAAGAAGCAGGCAGGCGCGACGGCTCGTTCGGAGCGTGGTACCCAGGCGCCGCTCGAGTCGAGGGAGCCCTCCGTGGACCTTCTGGTGGACGTCAGTGCGCAGCACCTTGTCCTGCTCTGCATCGCCGCGTTGATTGCCGGTGTCGTGGATGCCATCGCGGGAGGCGGCGGCCTCATCACCTTGCCCGCGCTGCTCGCGGCGGGGCTGCCTCCGCACATCGCGCTGGGCACCAACAAGGGCCAGTCCGTCTTCGGCTCCTTCGCGGCGCTGGTCCGCTTCTCTCGCGCGGGGCTGGTGGACAAGAAGCTGGCGAAGGTGACGTTCCCGCTCAGCCTCGCGGGCGCGTTCGCCGGCGCGGCGCTGGTGATGCTCGTGAAGCCCGAGGTGCTCAAGCCGCTGGTGCTCGTGCTGCTCATCGCGGTGGCGGTGTTCCTGGCCTTCCGCCGCGCCCCACCTCCGAGCGAGCGCCCCGAGCCCACGCCCGTGCCTCGCGCCCAGGCCATCGGCGGCCTCATCGCGCTGGCCATCGGCACCTACGACGGGTTCTTCGGCCCGGGGACGGGCACCTTCCTCATCGTCGCCTTCTCCACGCTGCTGGGCCACGGGCTCGCGCGCGCCTCCGCCGACGCGAAGGTCGTGAACTTCGCTTCCAACCTGGCGTCCGTGTCCCTCTTCGCCCTCAAGGGCGTGGTCATCTGGAAGGTGGCCTTGCCCATGGCCGCCGCGCAGTTCACCGGCGCCTGGCTGGGCGCGCACCTGGCCGTGAAGGGCGGCGACAAGCTGGTGCGCAAGGTGGTGCTGCTGGTGGTGCTCGCGCTGGTGCTGAAGCTGGGGCGCGACGTGGTGATGGGCTGACGCGGCTCAGCCGATGTGCACCAGCAGCGCGGCCCCGCGCCGGGTCACCTGGCCGACGAACTTCTGGAGCTCCTCGAAGTAGGAGATGAGCTCCTCCAGCGGGTCCGTGTCGTCGAGCGGCTCCTCCCACGTGCCCGGGTAGATGTCCTGGGCCTGCATCTCCACCGGGTCATAGCGGCGGCGCAGCGTGTCCTCGCTCACCTCGCGCAGCGCGGCGGACAGCGCCTTCACCTGCCCTGGCTCGAAGATGCGCGCGGTGCCTTCGTCGGACGGGATGTCGCCCGCCTCGGTGCCTCCGCGCACCAGGAAGTCCAGGGGCGCCTTGCCCTCCCACGGCGTGCCGGTGAGCAGGTACTGCAAGCCGTGCCAGGCCTCGCCGATGTCCAGCTCCAGGAAGGCGCCGCCCTTGGGGTCTCCAAAGTCCTCCTCGTCGTCGAGGAACTCCTCCAGGCGTCCAGGGGCCTGAAGCAGGGCGTCGCGCTGCGCTTCCGTGAGGCTGCGCAAGGTGCAGAGCATCTCCATCCGAGGGACCTCATGTGCCGCTGAAGCGGGGGGGATACGTGAGCGGCGCCGGACCCTAGCAGTCCCCGACGGCGCCGCGAACTTCGATGCCGCCGCACCCACGTCCTGCGCTCAACGATGCGAGGACCTCCGTGCTGGAAGGCCAACCTTTCCGGCTCACTTCGAGCAGACGCGGCTCTTCATGAGGCAGGGGAGGTCGAAGCTGCCAGTGACGTGGACGTTGCGCATGACGGCCTTCGCCCGGTTCTCGGCGACGTTCGTCCGGGCGGTGAACTGGAACGTGCCCGCCACGCCGCCACCGTCGAACCGGGTGAGCACGAGCACACCGGGCGAGGAGAGCTTGTAGTTGATGCCCTTGAGCCGCAGCGACACGCCGAGCTCCCCGGGCTTCTCCTCCAGCGAGACGAGCGGATAGGTGCCCGGCTTGAAGGGGACCGACTCCAGGGTGTTCCTGGGCCCGGCGAAGATGCTGAAGCTGGCCGCCATGGGGCCCGCGGCGGTGATGCAGTGCACGGTGAGCGGGCCGGACATGAGGCCGTCGGGGCCCATCTGCTGCTCCACGCCGAGCTTGCGCCGGGCCGGGTCCTTCTCCACGCGCGCGTAGAGCTTCTCGAACATCTGGCGCCGCTCCTCGCGCGACATCCAGTGGTCCGACGCCGCCGCCTGGGTGCCCCCCTTGCCCGTGAAGGCGAGCTGCACGCCTCCCGTCACTCGAACCTCGCAGGAGCCCTCGCGCCTCGCGGCGAGCGCGGGCATCGAGACGAGCAGCAGGAGGGCGACGAGGGTGGCGTGTCGCATGCGGTCAGGCCCTGGGTTGAGGGCCCCGGCCCGTGAGGGGCGGGGGCCAATGGTCCCAGGACTCTAGAACGTCAGGGCGTCGGCGCGGCGCTCTTCGGGGCCGAACCCTCCGGCGCCCGGTCGATTTCCTCGGCCGGGAAGCCCACCGCGGCCTCCAGGTAGCGCGGCGGCTTGATGCGGCGGCGGTCCTGCGGCTTGAGCCCCTCGGGCTCCACGAAGGCGGGCTCCGTGCCGGCGCGCTGCTCCACCCGCGAGCCGTCGCAGAAGAACCACTCCGTGCTCCCGTCGAGCCCCTGGCGCGCGAAGTACACCGTGGCCTCGCCCGCCTTGGGCGTCTCCGTGCACCACGTGCCACGCGCGGTGGCCTCGCGCTGGAGCGAGTCGTCCTTCCACTGGGCCTGGGCCGCGCGGAGGGCTGCCTTGGCGAGCACCCCGTCGGCCTCCGCCAGACGGCCGCGCGCCTCCTTCGTGAGCTCGCCGCCCCGCCGCGCAATCTCCGGGAAGGCGCCCTTGTCCTTGAAGCCACACCGCGCCAGGCCCCGCAGGTTGCTCTCGTGGACGTCCAGCACCGGGGGCAGCGTGCGCTGCGCTTCCTTCAGCAGCTCCACCTGCCGCGCATGGTCCACCGAGCTGGGGTTGCCCAGCTTGTCCGTGCCGTCGACGAAGCGCGCCAGCAGGCCGTTGACCGCCGTCAGCTCGTCCGACAGCCAGCGCTGCTCGGCGTCACAGGGGTTGGCCTTCGCTCCCCCGTAGTCGCGGAAGTCCGCGCGGGACATTCCCAGGCTGTAGTGCTGGACCGGTGGCGCGGGCCGCGTGGCGCACGCCGAAAGGGTCGCGCCCATGGCCATGAGCGCGAGTCTTCGACGAATGACCTTCATGGCGCACGAGTCTGCCATGTGGTTTGCAGGCAAACAAACTAGGACCGCGTGCGGGAGCCCGGTGCGCACGTGGAGTATGCGGAAGGTCCTAGAACGGACAGATGACGGGGCCGCCGGAGCGGCTGCAGACGTTCCGGTCGATGAACCAGGAGTTCTGCTCGGCGCTCCAGTGCGAGTACATGTTCATCCCGTTGGCGCAGCGGACCGACGAGGTGCGCACGAGGCAGTGGAGGTTCTCGTCGTACTCGAGGGCCGACTGGGACTCGCCCAGCACGGCGGAGTCCTCGGGCGCGGTGGGGGCCTCGGTGCCACCACAGCCCGCAAGCAACAGCACGCCCGCCACCCACAGCGACTTCTTCATCCCGCTTCGCATGGTGCTCTCCTCGGTGAGACAGCTCGGGTTGGAGGAGTGCAATTGTAGCTGAGATGCAGTTTCAATGGGAATAACAACGGGCGATTCTCCCGGTGCGGCGGCGCGCGGGTGGGGGCCGCGCCGCCGACGGCCGGGGGGGCTACTCGACGACGACGAGCTTCGCGTTGTTCTCGACGGCGGTGCCTTCCTTGGCGAACAGCTCCGTCACCTTGCCCGCCTTGGGGCTCTTGAGCTCGTTCTCCATCTTCATGGCCTCCACGACGATGAGGCCCTGGCCTTCCTTCACCTCGTCGCCCACCTTCACCAGCACCTTCACCACCTTGCCGGGCATGGGGGCGGTGATGAGCTGCTTGCCCTCCACGCTGAAGGCGGCGGTGCCCGCGCGCAGCCGCAGCCGGCGCTCGTCCGCGACGTCGAAGCGGTTCACCTGGCCGCGCAGGAGCACGCCGACCTCGTCGCCGTTCTCCTCGAACTCGACGCTGTAGGACTGGCCGTCCACCAGCATGCTCATGGTGCCGTGCTCGAGCGCCAGCGCGTCCACCTGGTAGGTGACGCCGTTGACGGTCAGCTTGAACCGGTCACCGCCCAGCGGCTCCAGGTCCACCGGCACCGCTTCCTTCTGTCCCTGCTGCTTCGTGAAATAGCGCATGGAAGTCTCGTGAGCTTTGCGGGGGTTAGCGGCGGCGCGAGCGCAGCGCCAGGCGCCACGGGCTGATGCGGCCCTGGTTCGCCGCGTCGGACGCGCCGGCCTTGGCTCCCGGCAGCGTCTTCGCGCGCTTCGCGTCGCGCTGGTACGCGTAGACGGCGCCGGCCAGCAGCGCCATGTCCGTCAGCTTCGGGTCCTCCACGCCTTGCAGCGGGGTGTGCTCGCGGCCGAGGAAGCCCGTGTCGTAGTCGCCGCCGACGAACTCCGGGTGGGCCAGGATGGCCTTCAGGTAGCGGATGTTGGTGGTGATGCCCTTCACCACGTACTCGCCCAGCGCGCGCTGGGCCCGGGCAATCGCCTCCTGCCGCGTGGGGGCCCACACGGACAGCTTGGAGATCATCGGGTCGTAGAAGTTGGGCACCGTGTACCCGGGGAACACGCCCGAGTCGTCGCGCACGTTGGGGCCGCCCGGCACGCGCAGGTAGGTGATCTTGCCGGGGCTGGGCATGAAGTTGCGCGACGGGTCCTCCGCGTACACGCGCACTTCGATGGAGTGGCCGTTGGGCGTGGGCGCCTGGAGCAGGGGGAGCTTCTCGCCCTCGGCGACCTTGATTTGCAGGGCGACCAGGTCCAGGCCCGTCACCCACTCCGTCACCGGGTGCTCCACCTGGAGGCGGGTGTTCATCTCCAGGAAGTAGAAGTTGCGGTGCACGTCGACCAGGAACTCCACCGTGCCCGCGCCCACGTAGTTGACGGCCTTGGCCGCCTTCACGGCGACCTCGCCCATCTTCGCGCGCAACTCCGGCGTGAGGATGGGGCTGGGCGTCTCCTCCACCACCTTCTGGTGGCGGCGCTGCGCGGAGCACTCGCGCTCGTTCAGGTGGATGACGTTGCCGTGCGTGTCGGCGAACACCTGAATCTCCACGTGGTGCGGCTTCTCGAGATACTTCTCGATGTAGACGGCGTCGTTGCCGAAGGCGTTGAGGGCCTCGCTCTTGGCGGAGCGCCAGGCGGACTCGAAGTCGGCGAGCCCCTCGACGCGGCGCATGCCCTTGCCGCCGCCGCCGCCTGCGGCCTTGAGCATGACGGGGAAGCCAATCTTCTGGGCGTAGTCGCGGGCCTCGGCCTCGGTGGCGATGGGCTCGGTGGTGCCGGGGACGACGGGCACGCCGGCCTTGATCATGTTGGCGCGCGCGCGGGTCTTCTCACCCATGGCGTCCATGGCGGAGGCGGGCGGGCCGATGAAGGTGATGCCGGCGGCCTCGCAGGCGCGCACGAAGGAGGCGTTCTCGGAGAGGAAGCCGTAGCCGGGGTGGATGGCATCCGCGCCGGACTGCTTCGCGGCGTCAAGGATGCGCTCCTGGACCAGGTAGCTCTCGCGGGAGGGAGGCGGCCCCACGAAGAAGGCCTGGTCCGCGGTGCGGACGTGCAGCGCGGAGCGGTCCGCCTCCGAGTACACCGCCACGGTGGCGATGCCGAGCTCCTTGCAGGTGCGCATCACCCGGATGGCGATCTCGCCGCGATTGGCGACGAGCACTTTGCGGATCTTGGGCATGGGCGCCCGTCTACCACGGGCCGCACCGGTTTGCCTGGGTTGATACGGGCCCCACGCCTTCGAAAAAGACCGCGGGCGCCCTACTTCCGCGCGCTCAAGTACTGCTGCATGTACACCCGGGCCTGGGCGAGCTTCGCTTCCACGAAGCGGTCATCCTCGTCCGGCTCCGGCGGGCGCGCGGGGACGCCCGGCTCCCCCCCGAAGTCCACCGCCGCGGCCAGGAGGTTGCGCGCGGTGTCGCCTCCGCCCAGCATCCGGGCCAGCAGGCCCGTCTCCACGTCCAGCCACCGAGCAGCCTGGCGCATGACGTCCAGCACCTCGCCCTCCACGGCCTTGGCGGGCCTGCCCGGGGCGCTGGTGCACGTGCGCGCGTAGCTGTGCTCGCGGTCCACGAAGACCCCCAGCGCCCGCTCCTGGAAGTCCTGCGCGAGCGCCTGCGTCATCGCGTCCAGCTGCTCCTCCAGGAAGGGCTGCTGGGACTTGCGGGACTTGCGCCCGGGGGCGGGGGGCAGGGCGAGCTCGGCGGCGTGCCAGCCCCCGTCGCTCAAGCCCTCCGGGGGCGACTCCACCCACTTCACCTCGGGCGTGGGCAACGCCGCGGACTCGCAGACGCGCTGGAGCGTCTGGCGCACGGCGGTGAGGTTTCCTTCGACGTCGGCGATGAACAGGAGAAGTCGGCGGTGGGGCAAGAGGGGTTCCTTTCCTGGTCCCCAGAAAGCCCGCGCGCCGCACGAGAATTTCCCGTGCGGCGCGAGCCTGCCCGCCCTCCAGCCCGGGGAGTGCGGTGTCGAACGGATGAGGTCCGACGACTACAGCGGAATGTTGCCATGCTTACGAGGCGGGTTCTCCTGCCGCTTGTCCTTCAACATCTCCAGCGCGCGGATGACCTTGATGCGGGTCTCCTCGGGGCGGATGACCTCGTCGATGTAGCCCAGCTCTGCCGCCTTGAACGGGTTGGCGAACTTCTCGCGGTAGTCATTCACCAGCTTCGTGCGCTCGGCGGCGGCGTCCTTCGCCTTGAGCAGCTCGTTGCGGAAGATGATGTTGACGGCGCCCTCGGGCCCCATGACGGCGATTTCCGCGGTGGGGTAGGCGTAGTTGATGTCCGCGCGGATGTGCTTGGACGCCATCACGTCGTACGCGCCGCCGTAGGCCTTGCGCGTGATGATGGTGATCTTGGGGACGGTGGCCTCGGCGAAGGCGTAGAGCAGCTTGGCGCCGTGGGTGATGATGCCGCCCCATTCCTGGTCCGTGCCGGGGAGGAAGCCGGGCACGTCCACGAAGGTGATGAGGGGGATGTTGAAGCAGTCGCAGAAGCGCACGAAGCGCGCGGCCTTCACGCTGGCGTCGATGTCCAGCACGCCGGCGAGCACCGCGGGCTGGTTGGCGACGATGCCCACGCTCTTGCCGTTCATGCGCGCGAAGCCGACGACGATGTTGCGCGCGTAGTGCTCCTGCACCTCGAAGAAGTGCTTGTTGTCGACGACGGCCTTGACGATGTCCTTGATGTCGTAGGGCTTGTTGGGGTTGTTCGGGACGATGGTCTTGAGGGACTCCTCGGCCCGGAACACGTCGTCGTCGCTGGGCTGGACGGGCGGGTCCTCCTGGTTGTTGGAGGGCAGGAACGAGAGCAGCTCGCGCGTCATGACGATGGCGGCCTGCTCGTTCTCCGCGGCGAAGTGCGCCACGCCGGACTTCTGGTTGTGCGTCAGCGCGCCGCCCAGGGCTTCCTTGGACACCTCCTCGTGCGTCACCGTCTTGATGACGTCCGGGCCGGTGATGAACATGTACGAGGTGTCCTTCACCATCATGATGAAGTCGGTGATGGCGGGCGAGTACACCGCGCCGCCCGCGCACGGACCCATGATGAGCGAAATCTGGGGCACCACGCCGGAGGCCAGGGTGTTGCGCAGGAAGATGTCCGCGTAGCCCGCCAGGCTCTCTACGCCTTCCTGGATGCGCGCGCCACCGGAGTCATTCAGCCCGATGACCGGCGCGCCCACGCGGGTGGCCATGTCCATGATCTTGCAGATCTTCTGGGCATAGGCGCCGGACAGCGAGCCGCCGAAGACGGTGAAGTCCTGGGCGAAGACGAAGACCTGGCGGCCTTCGACGGTGCCGTAGCCGGTGACGACGCCGTCGCCGGGAATCTTCTTGTCGCCCATGCCGAAGTCGGTGGACCGGTGGGTGACGAACTTGTCCAGTTCGCAGAAGGAGCCGGGGTCGAGGAGCAGGTCGATGCGCTCGCGGGCGGTGAGCTTGCCGGCCTCGTGCTGCTTGGCGATGCGGTCGGCACCGCCACCCAGCTCGGCCTGCTTCTCCATGTCCTGGAGGCGTGCGCGGAGGGGGTCCTTCTCGGAGGTCTCGTCCATGGGGCGCCCGTCTAGCATGATTGGGGCGCCCGCGCGCTGTCCGGCTTGAGTCACGCCGCGACGCGGCGAGCGGCGTGCGGCCGCACCGGGGGCGCGAGTGCCGGGAGCACGGCGTCCACCGCGTCCAGGTCCAGGCCGAAGCGCTGGCGGACCTCCGCCAGGGGGTGTTCCCACATGTCGCGCCAGGGGGCGCCGAACACGGGCAGGGCCATGTGCCCCAGCACCCAGCCCCGGGTGATGGCCTGCATGCGCACGTCGCGCTCGGCGAAGGCGTAGAGCAGGGTGTTCGTCAGGCCTCCGGCGAGGATGCCCAGCGCGAAGGGGCTGCCGACCTGGGCCAGGCTGAAGGCCTGGATGCCCAGCTCCCCGGCCACGTCGGAGCGGAAGCCGGTGAGGACATGCCAGATGTCGTGGGACTCCAGCAGGTGGGCCCGGACGTAGTCCTCGTGGGTATGGGCCTGGAGGTTGGGCAGCTTGGAGGGGTCCAGGCCGTTGTCCTTCAGGTGGTCGGCGAACGCGCGGCCGAGGGTCCCCTCCGGCAGCGACTGGAGCGTGTCGAGCGCCAGCTCCCCCACGCGCGGCCGCTCCACGAAGGCCTGGGCGGTGGTGGGGGACTGCATCAGCCGGTCGACCAGCTTGCGCATGGTGGACGGGGGCGCGAGCAGGCGGGCCACGTCGAGGATGTCCTGGAGACGGTAGGGGTCCCGCAGCGCGCGGGCCACCTTCCAGGCCTCGCGGACGTAGCTGAACGGGGTGCGCATGGGGCCTCCGGTAGAGGGGGACCCGGCCGGTGACCGGGCGGGGGTACGGTAGCCGCGGAAGGGCCAGGCGCGCGTGGCGGAGCGGCGGGGTGCTCGGGGGTGGACAGCTGGATGGCTCGGGAGCGGACACTCAGTAGCCGGGCGGACAAACGCGTCGACCCTGGCACCGTGCACCCGAGGGAGGTGGGACGGAGGTTGACGTGAGGCGGGAGGCGACGATGCGCGAGACGCGAGGTGCTTGGAAGGTGGGCTCGCTGCGCGGCATTCCCATCCGGGTGCACGTTTCGCTGCTGCTGGTACTGCCGCTGCTGGCGTATCTCTTCAGCGGCGCGTTCCGGAGGGCGGCGGAGGTGGCGAACGTTCCCACCGCGCAGCTGACGGGGGTGGTGCCCGTGCTGTGGGGGCTGGGCGTGGCGGTGGCGCTGTTCGTGTCGATTCTCGTCCACGAGCTGGCGCACACGCTGTTCGCGCTGAGCCGGGGCGGGCAGGTGCGGTCGATTACGCTGATGATGGTGGGCGGCGTGTCGGAGCTGTCGGAGCCGCCGCACAAGCCTCGGGATGAGGCGCTGATGGCGCTGGTGGGGCCGCTGGCGAGCCTGGCATTGGCCGGGCTCTTCGGCCTCCTGGCGATGGCCGTCGCGGGCATGGGCCCGTTCCATCTCCAGTTCGCGTGTTTCTACCTGGCGGGCCTCAACCTCTTCCTGGGGCTGTTCAACCTGCTGCCGGCGTTCCCCATGGATGGGGGGCGGATTCTGCGGGCGCTGCTGGTGGGGAAGCTGGGGGCGGTGCGCGCGACGCGGGTGGCAGCACTCGTGGGCCGAGGCTTCGCGGTGCTGTTCGCCGTGTGGGGCCTGGTGACGCTCAATCCCTTCCTGCTGGTGATTGCGTTCTTCATCTTCATGGGCGCGGAGGGAGAGGCGCGACAGGCGCGGATGAAGGCGGTGCTGGAGCGGGTGAAGGTGGCGGAGTTGATGACGCCGCGACTGGCGGGCGTGGAGCTGGGCGCGTCGCTGGAGCAGGCGCTGTGGGACCTGCGTCGTGAGCGGCGCGTGGCGCTGCCGGTGACGGAGGCGGGGAGGCCCGTGGGGTGGGTGGGCGTGGAGGACGTGCGCGGTGTCCCTGACGCGGAGCGGCTGTCGAAGACCGCGCGCGAGGTGCTGCGTCCGCTGCCCGTGGTGTCGATGGACGAGAACGGCTGGCGCGCGCTCCAGCGTCTGGGGGACAGCGCGGTGCCGTTGCTCGCGGTGGTCGATGCCGACGAGCGGTTGGCGGGGACGCTGGATGTCGACGACGTGCAGCGCGGGATGGCACTGCACCAGACGCGCGAAGAGCGCGCCGAGCGCGAGGCCCGGCGCTGGCGCCAGGAGCGTCCCGCGTAGCTAGCGGGAGGCGGGCAGCGTCCAGTCGAGGAAGAAGCGGTGCGCCCCGCCGGGCACGCTCTCCATCCAGCCGGTGATGCGCTCACTGCGCGAGAGCAGGGGGCCCAGCTCGGAGCTGACCGCGAACATCGCGGCGAGCTGCTCGTCCGACAGCACGTCCGTCAGCGACACCTGGGACAGGCCCCGCGCGAGCAGCTTCGGGTCCAGCGTGAAGTCCACCGCGCGCTCCAGCTTCGACTGCGCTTCGGGCAGCGCGGCCATCGTCGTGCGCGTCACCGCCTCGTCGTTGCCCACCACCAGGTGCTTGCCCTTGAGCTTCACCAGCACGCTCCCGCCCTTCACCGCCAGCGCCCAGCCATCCTCCAGCGCCTTCGCCCCCGGCAGCGTGCCCAGCGGCGCGAGCGCCTGCTTCATCGCCGCGGCGTCCTTCACCTCCGCCACCAGCGCCTGCTTCACCGCGAAGAAGCGCGCCTCGGGGGCCTTCAGCGAGCCACGCACCTGCACGTTGCTCATGTTCACCAGCATGTTCCCCGTGAGCTGCTTCGTCACGGCGTCCGCCGTGGAGCGCACCTGCTCCTTGGGACACGCGGGGCACAGCGCCTGGATGTTCGCGCGCAGCGACGCCACGGCCTGGGGCAGTCCCGCGGGCGCCACCGCCACGCGTGAGAACAACAGGCCCTCCGGCTTCATGGAGGCATAGGGGCTGGCCGCCTGGTTCTGGAACGGAGGCAGCGGCAGCTTCGTCGCCGTCCCATCCGCCTTCAGCGCGGACGCCGTTCCATCCAGCCCCACCACCGCGCCTCCCGTGGTGATGAACGCCACGCCCGCCACCTTGCCCAGCCGCGCATCCGGCGCGGGCGTCTTGCCCACCAGCTTCACCGCCTCCTTCAGCAGCGCGGGCCCGCCTCGCTCCGTCGCCCCATACGCGCAGACCTCCTGGCCCTTCAGCGCGTAGCCCATCGCCCCTCCCGCCGTGCGCTCGGAGCTCACCGTCGTCACGCCCTTCGACGTGGCGGGCTTGAAGGCCTCACCTCCCGCCGCGGTGATGGCCTCGGCGGCCTGGGCCTGGAACACCTGGGCGTCCGTCACGCGCATGCAGGACACACGGCCATCCGCGCGCAGCGACACCGTGGCGGGCCCCGTGGGGTCCAGGCCGACCGCGCTCAGGGTCTCCGGCTTCGTGGGGTCGAGGGTGAGGAACGGGTGCAGCTCCGCGCGCCACGCGGTGGGCCTCAAGAGCGGCGCATGGGCCCCGGCGCGCTCCAGGAAGGCGGTGAGCCCCGACAGCGCATCCAGCTTGGGGACATGCACGACGGTTTGCGCGGAGGCGGCGGCGCGGGGCGCCGGAGCAGCCGCCAGCGCGGCGGCGAGAACGAGCGAGGGAACCATCCCCCCGTGAGAGCAGCGCCCCTCCACCCCTGTCAAGGCGCTCGCGCGCACGGTGTGGGGTGTTCCCCCGAGTCAGGTGCTTCCCCGGTGGAGCAGCGAGGCGAAGCCAGTCCGCCTGTCGCCACTCCACCGGTCCCCCCCTTGCTGTCGGTTCGACGACTCCACCACCTCGGCCCCGGCGCGCATGGGGCGCGGGGACTTCGAGCCCCTGCCCCCATGTGTGTCCGCCCTCGCGACCCGGCGTGTCGAACCCGACGAGACTGTCGACGGGTCAACCTCCGGAGCTAGAGCCGGTCCTGGTTGGTCCACTCAATCATTCGCTCCGCCAGGTCCTCGGTGTTGCGGCGCAGGTGCGCCAGCTGGAGCATCTGGTCATCCGACTCGGCCAGATGCATGCGCCGCGTCAGCAGGTCCGCGAAGCGCAGGACCTGGAGGATGGTGAGGTGCTCCGCGTCCTCGGAAGCACCCGCGAAGCGCGCCACCTCGGCATCCACGTCCAGGTTCTCCGCGAGGAGCATGGCCACCAGTTGCGCACGCGACACCCGCGCCTCGAATCCGTCCGGATTGCGAAGCTGACGGCGCCACGGCTGTGACTCCCAACGAACACGCGCGGGGTCTCGAACGACTCGGCTCCGCATGGGAACCGTGCTCATCCTGCCCTGCATGCCGGAGCTGTCCGGCGACCAGAAGCTGAGTTCCATCAGTGCCCCCTCTCCACCACGGGGTCTATCCACGAGCGTGACCGACTTCATCGTTTCCAGCCGTCCCTTCCGTTACCGCCCACCCGACACACCCCCCTATTACGGCCAAGGTCCCGATTCTTGATTGGAGCCACGGCGCCAAAGGGTTGCGTCCGTGCGCCACGTCCGCGTTGACACCCGGCGATGGGCCCGGGACAGTCCGCGCGCCATGCCGACCTATCCGTCGTCTCCTCGAGAGGCCTTTCATCTGCTGCGCGCGTTGTCCGAGGATTTGACCCACCCGGAGCGCAGGGCCCGCGCGAAGGTGGAGTTGCGCGAGCTGGCGGAGCTGGCCCGGGACCAGCCCGAGTCCGCGCCGCTGCGACTGGTGACGGTGACGGTGGCGGTGGGCGCCTCGCAGGAGCGGCTGGAGCTGTTCCTGTTGCCCTCCATCTTCGCGCCGGAGTCCTGGGCCTATACGTTCCTGGAAGGACTGCTCAGCGTCCCGTTGGATGAGTACGCCGGCAAGCGGCTGGTGGAGGTGGGCGCGGGCTCGGGGTGGATCTGCATCGCGCTGGCGAAGTTCACGCGTCTGTCACAGGTCCATGGCGCGGACCTCAATCCGCACTCGCCCGTGGTGGCCCGCTGCAATGCGTGGCTCAACGGGGACGAGAGCCTGGTCTCCCGGCTGTCCTTCGGTGAGAGCGACCTGTTGCGCGGCGTGCCCGCGGAGCCCGGCTGGGACTTCGTGGTGGGGTGCATTCCCCAGGTGCTGCGCACGGAGGAGCTGCCCGAGGAGCTGTCCCAGGCGGATGAGCAGGAGCTGTACGACCTGTCCAACTACTGCACGCTCCAGAACGTCTACGAGGACCACTTCGGCCTGGGGCTCATCGCGCGGCTGCTCGACGAGGCCCCCGAGCGGCTCTCGCCCTCCGGCCGACTGCTCCTCAACCTGGCGGGCCGTCCGGGGCGCCCCATCATCGACCGCATGTTCACCCGTCGCGGCTTCTCCACGCGGGTGCGGGTGGCGAGGCGGGTGCGTCAGGCGGCGGACACGGACATCCGCCCGCTCGTGGCGCTGGAGCAGCGCACGGGGCGCGAGTTCGAGTTCTTCATGGAGGCTCGCAGCCCGGAGCCCTTGCGCGCGGCCACCGCGCTGGGCTGGCTCCAGGCGGGGCACGCGGTGTGGCACGAGGTGGCGGTGTGGGAGGCGCACCTGACGCGCCCGCGCGAGACGCTGGCCCTGCGCCAGTCCCTGCGTGAGCTGGGCATCGCCTCGCTCCAGGAGGAGCTGGACCTGGGCGCCGCGTCACCCGAGCAGCTGGGCTTCGTCGCGGCGCTCGCGAAGCGCCTGGCCGGTGGCCCCCTGCTGCCGTACGCGCACGAGGCGGGAGATGCCTCCTTCCGACGGCAATTGGTGCGCTACCTGGAGCGCTACTTCGGCCTGCGGCTGGGGCAGGACGAGCTGTTCGTCGCGCCCGAGCGCGAGCAGGCGGTGTACTCGCTGCTGATGGCCACGTGTGACGTGGGCGACGAGGTGCTGGTCTCCCGCAACCTGCATCCGCTCTACGCGCGGGCCCTGGAGAAGGCGGGCGTGCGCGCCACGGTGACGCACACGACGCTGGAGGAGATTCGCCGGCTGCTGTCCGCGTTCGACGTGAAGATGGTGCTGCTCACGGTGGAGAAGGGCGAGCGCACCAACCTCTCCGTGCTGCGCGACATCATCGCGGAGGCGGGGCGGCGCGGCATCTGGGTGGTGCTGGACGAGAGCGCCTTCTTCAACATCACCGGCGAGGTGGAGCCGCTCACGCTGTTCGAGTTCCTGGCGCGCGAGCCCTACGCCCCCAACCTCGTCGTGCTCTACGGCCTGGTGAAGAACGCGGTGTGGCCGGACCTGGAGCTGACGCTGCTGTTGCCCGTGCCGGAGCCGCTGCGCGCGGACCTCGAGGTCGCGGCCGAGGTGACGTACTCGCGCATCAGCACACTGGCGCAGTGGTTCTACGAGCGCACGTTCGCGGACCTGCTGTCCTTCCGCATCTCCTTCGCGGAGCCGGAGCCGCCGGGGCCTCGGCGCTCGCCGGTGTCGCCGCTGCCGCGCTCGTCTCGCATCCGCGCGCTGTCGGGCTTCCCCGCGTTCGCGCCCAAGGTGTTCCGCGAGGACGACGCGGAGCTGGTGCGGCTGGACTACGGCGAGAACGAAGGGCCGCTGCCGCAGTCGCTGGTGGAGGGGCTCATCGCCGCCGCCGCCGCGCCGCGCGAGGACCGTGCCCAGACGGGCCTGACGGAGACGGTGGCCGCCTATCTCCTGGAGACACGCGCCGCGCGGTACGCGCCGGAGGAGCTGGTGGTGGCGCCGGGCGTCTGGCCGCTCATCCATCACTTCGGCGTGGCGCTGCGCAGGCGCTTGGGCCGTGCGCCGCGCGTCTTCGTGGCGACGCCTTGCTACGGCGTGCTGCCGCCGACCTTCGTCTCCGCGGGATGCCAGGTGGAGCAGGGGACCCTCGCGGAGCTGCTGGGGCGGCGAGGGCAGGGCGCGCCCGACGCGGTCGTCATCTCGCAGCCGTCGAACCCCACGGGCGTCTACGTGGCGCGCGAGGAGCTGGTGGCGCTGGCCAACTACGTCGTGGAGCAGCGGTGCCTGCTGGTGTCCGACGAAATCTTCGGACTGGTGAACCTCACCAGCCCCACGGCCGAGACGGTGCACAGCCCCGTGACGCTGGAGGGCGCGGTGCCGGGCGTGGGGGCTCGCACGGTGGTGCTGGGCGGATTGTCGAAGGAGTTCGCGGCGGGAGGGTTGCGCGTGGGCTGGCTGGCCTCGAGGGACAGGGCGCTGGCGGCGGCGGTGCGAGAGGCGGGGCCCGGGGTGCTGCACCTGGTCACCGCGCGCGCGGCGGCGTACCTGTACGCGGCCTATGTGCGAAGCCCGGAGGGACAGCTGCTCTACGGGACGCGGCACCGCTCCCTGCGCACCTTCCTGACGAAGATGCGCCGCGAGCTGGCGGAGAAGCGGGAGCTGCTGGCCCAGGCCTTGTCCGCGGATGGGCGCTCCTCGGACGCGGGGGACGCGGGCGGACTCTTCCTCGCGCCCCGCATGACGTCCTGGCTGGGCCGCGTGGTGGACGGGGTGCGGCTCACGCCGGAGAACCTGCCTCGCGTCGTCTACGAGCACACGCACGTGGTGCTCAACGGCGGGCCGTGGTGCTCGGACCCGGAGCGGGTGCGCGCCGTCTTCTCCATCCCCCAGGAGAAGCTGGCGAAGGCGTGCGAGCGACTGAAGGCGTTCGGCGCGAAGGTCCAGCAGGGCTCCTGAGCGCGCCGCGCTCCTCGCTGTGTTGAGCGGGGAGCGGGGACCTGGGACTGGAAGGGGGCTCGCGGCGCTGGCGTCGCGCGGCGACACTGCTTGTTTCCCGGGGCGAGTCATGAGCGAGCCTGAGCCGCGCGCGGTCATCGAGCTGGTGGGCGTGCACAAGTCGTTCGGCGCGCAGCAGGTGCTTCGCGGCGTGGACCTGGTGGTGCGTGAGGGCTCCACGTGCGTGCTGCTGGGGGTGTCCGGCTCCGGCAAGACGGTGCTGATGAAGCACGTGGACGGGCTGCTGACGCCGGACCAGGGCCAGGTGCGCGTGGAGGGCGAGGACCTCTCACGCCTGGACGCGGCGGGGCTGGCGCGCGTGCGCCGCAAGCTGGGCATCCTGTTCCAGGGCGGGGCCCTGTTCGACTCGCTCAGCGTCGAGGACAACGTGGCCTTCCCGCTGCGCGAGCGGCTGGGGCTCCCCGAGAGCGAGGTGCTGGCGCGCGTGCGGCGCGTGCTGGCCTGGGTGGGCCTGGAGGAGGCCGCGTCGCTGCTGCCCGCGGAGCTGTCCGGAGGCATGCTCAAGCGCGCGGCGTTCGCTCGCGCCGTCGTCATGGAGCCTCGCATCCTCCTCTACGACGACCCCACGGCGGGGCTGGACCCGCTCAAGACGCAGTCCGTCGTGGAGGTCATCCTCACGGGCAAGCAACAGTTGAATGCCACCTCGCTCGTCATCACCCCGGATGTGGCCACCGCGTTCCAGGTCGGCGATTCCCTGGCGCTGCTGCACGAAGGGCGCATCGTCGAACACTCCGCCCCGTCGGTGTTCCGCGAATCCCCGCATCCCGCCGTGCGTGCCTTTCTTCATGATTGGCTGACGCGCCGCGCCCGCCATGCGGGGCACTCCGACTCCTCCGCGCCCGCCCCCCATTGATGGGTTGTGTCTGGTGTTGGACCTGGACCCTGTTCAAGCGGGGACACATACCCTACCCCTTCGCTGGATGGGGCCTTAGTCTGTAATTCCAGCATCATGTGCATTCCCTGTTCGGAGCGCGCGCCGGAGCGCGGACCTCCGACACACCCCTCCAGGGGAAGTCATGCCCAATCTGCTCGACCTGCCGCGGCAGGCATTGATGGACCTGCGTTCTCGTTTGAGCCACCTCCCCCTGGTCTCGCAGCTTCCCTTGCGCAACGTGGTGCCGGACAGTCTGTCTTTGTCGAGCCCCATGCCCCAGGACACCGCGCTGGCGGACCCCGCCCGGGTGCTGGCGTGGCAGAAGGCCTGTGAGCGATATGTGATGCCCGGGCACGTGGTGATGGATGTGTGCTCGGGGACGGGGCTGCGCACCTTCCTGGCCGCCTCGCGCCGCCCCAGGCACCTGTACGCGGTGGATGGCTCACGCCTCCTCGACACGACGCGTTGGGTGGCACGACGCAACGGGTTGGAAGACATTGACTTCGTGCGGGCGCACCCCTGGAACTTCCAGACGCCGGAGAAGGTGGACGTGCTGCTGCACGAGCTGCTGGGGGAGGCGCTGTTCGACGCGGGGCTGGTGCCTCGGATGTTGGACTTGCGCTCGCGGCTGCTCAAGCCCGGAGGCCGCATCCTGCCCAACCGCTTCGAGGTCTTCGTGGAGCCGGTGCAGCTTCGCGACGAAGCGTGCATCCCCTTCATCTGGAGCCAGCGCTTCCCCAGCGTGGACTACAGCTGCCTGCAGACGCTGCGCGAGGCGATGAACCCGTCGTACTTCACCCGCGTGGTGCGCTCGTACGAGGTGGACCACCTGCTGTGCGAGCCGGAGCCCGTCTTCGCCTTCGACCTGGAGACGATGACGGCGGATGGCCTGCCGCACCGCGTCCGCTTCGAGCGGCCGGTGACGGAGGAGGGGCGCGTGGATGGCTTCTGCCTCTTCTACAAGGTGGCCTTCGACGCGGAGCTGTCCTTCACGGTGTCGCCGCTGCGAGGACAGAACCACGCGGGCATGACGTTCCTGCGCGTGGACTCGCGGGAGTTCGAGCGCTACGAGACGCTGGCCTTCGAGCTGGAGATGGCGAACCCCGCCGACGTGCGCACCTGGCGGTGGAACTTCTTCTGAGCCCTTCCTTGCGCCATCATCGGGGGCGCGACGGGAGGGACTCGAGGCGATGGCGACGCAGGAGCGGATGTCGAGCGTGGACGCGCTCTGGTTCCACATGGAGACGCCCGCCAACCTGATGATGATCACCGTCGTGCTGGGCTTCGAGGGGCGGCTCGACTTCGAGCGCCTGCGCGGCCTGGTCATCACGCGGCTGCTGGAGCGCTATCCGCGCTTCCGGCAGCGGGTGGTGCTGGGGCGGCTGGGCGCGCCGCACTGGGAGGACGCGGAGGACTTCGACCTCGACGCGCACCTGGTCCGCTTGCCCGTCCCGGCTCCAGGAGACCGCGCCGCCCAGGAGGCGCTGGTGAGCGAGTGGATGAGCACTCCGCTGGAGCGCTCGCGTCCGCTGTGGCAGGTCCACGTGCTCGAAGGCGCCGAGGGCGGGGACGTGCTGCTGGCGCGGCTGCACCACTGCATCTCTGATGGCATCGCCCTGGCGCGGGTGCTGCTCACGCTCACCGATGGCGAG
The DNA here is from genome assembly GCF_038561935.1 of Myxococcus stipitatus. The sequence goes on from NZ_CP102770.1 coordinate 1,473,351, forward strand.
GGTGTCCAGGCGGTGGCTCCGGAGTCCGCGTGGGCGCGCCCGAGGACCTCGGAGGCGGGGCTGGGGCGGTGGATGCGCGGGGCCCTCGCGATGGCGGGCACGGCGCGCACGGTGCTCCGCAAGGGCGCGGAGCTCGCGGCCGAGCCCATCCTCGCAGGGGACCTGATGCGGCAGGGCGCGCTGGGCGCGGCGGCGCTGGGGAAGTTGATGGTGATTCCGCCGGACCCTCGCACGCCGCTGCGCGGGGCCCTGGGGCCCCAGAAGCGCGCCGCGTGGTCGACGCCCATCCCCTTGGAGCGCGTGAAGCGGGCGGGCGAGGCGCTGGGCGGGACGGTCAACGACGTGCTGCTCGCGGTGCTCTCGGGGGCGCTGCGGCGCTACCTGACGGCGCGCAACGTGCCTCCCGAGGACCTGCATGCGCTGGTGCCGGTGAACCTCCGCCCGCTCGACGAGCCCGTGCCGCGAGAGCTGGGCAACCGCTTTGGCGTGGTGTTCCTGCGGCTGCCGCTGCACGCGGACACGCCTCGGCGCAGGCTGCGGGAGGTGGCTCGGCGCATGGCGGCGGTGAAGAAGTCGCCCGAGGCCGTGGTGACATTCAGCGCGCTGGAGCTGCTGGGGTACACGCCCGCGCCGCTCGAGCGGATGGTGGTGGACGTCGTCGGCTCGAAGGCGTCGCTGGTGGCGACGAACGTGCCCGGGCCTCGGCAGCCCGTGTCGCTTGCGGGGGTGAGGCTGCGCGAGCTCACCTTCTGGGTGCCCCAGGCGGCGCGGCTCGGCGTGGGGGTGAGCCTCTTCAGCTACGCGGGCCAGGTGACGGTGGGCGTGGCCGCGGATGTCCTCCGCGTGCCGGACCCGCGCGTGCTCATCCAGGACTTCCACGACGAGCTGGAGGCGCTGATGGGGGAGGCGGCGAGCGCCGTGGAGGCGTGACGCCGCGCTCGCCCGGGGCTACATCAGGCCGTGCTCCTCCAGCTTGTTGTAGAGCGTGCGGCGGCTGATGCCGAGCAGACGGGCGGCGAGCGTGCGGTTGTCTCCCGCGCGCTTCAAGGCGTCCACCATGGCCTGCCGCTCCATGTCCTTGCGCTGGGACTCCAGCGTGCGTCCCGACTCGGAGCCCGTGGCCTGGGCTCCCGACTCGGGGGCTGTGGGGGTGGCGTGGGACGCGGGGGGGACGGGGCTCGAGAGCCCGGGCTGGCGGGCCAGCTCACGCATCACGTCCTCTCCCGTCAGCGTCTGTCCGTCCGCGAGCACCACCAGCCGCTCCAGGAAGTTCTGGAGCTGACGCACGTTGCCGGGCCAGGGCTGGGCCTGGAGCACCGCGAGGCCCTCGGCGGTGAGGGTGAAGGGCGGCCTGGCGTTGGTCTTCGCGTGGGCGTCCAGGAAGTGCCTCGCCAGGGGCTCGATGTCCTCGGGGCGCTCGCGCAGGGAGGGCAGCCACAGCGGCACCACGTTGAGGCGGTAGAAGAGGTCCTCGCGGAAGCGGCCCTGCTTCACCAGGTACTCGAGGGGCTGGTGGGTCGCCGCGACGAAGCGCACGTCCACCTTCAGCGTCTGGGTGCCGCCGAGTCGCTCCAGCTCCCGCTCCTGGATGACTCGCAGCAGCTTCACCTGCACGGTGGGGGAGATGTCGCCGATTTCATCGAGGAACAGCGTGCCCCCGTGCGCCAGCTCCACGCGGCCGGGCTTGCGCGTGGCCGCTCCGGTGAACGCGCCCTTCTCGTAGCCGAACAGCTCGCTCTCCAGCAGCGTGTCCGGCAGCGCCGCGCAGTGCAGCTTCACGAAGGGCCCGGCGCGGCGGGGACTGCCGTCGTGGACCGCCTTCGCCGCCAGCTCCTTGCCCGTGCCGGACTCGCCGCGCAGCAGCACCGTGGCCATGCCCGCGGCGGCCTTCGCGAGCAGGGCCTGCACGTCCTGCATCCGACGGCTGCCGCCCACGAAGGCGCTGGGGGTGCGCAGGGGCTCGTTCGCCTCGTCTCCGTGCGCTCGCAGCAGCGCCTTGCGGATGGTGAAGAGAATCTCCTCCCGGTCGAAGGGCTTGAGCACGAAGTCCGCGGCGCCCGCCTTCATGGCCTCCACCGCCAGCGGCACGGTGCCATGCGCGGTGAGCAGGATGACGGGGACGTCGGGCCAGTTCCTGGCGATTTCCGTCAAGAGCCGCATGCCATCCATGCCGGGCATGCGCACGTCACTCACCACGACGTCGACGGGCTTTCGTTCCAGGTGCGCGAGCGCTTCCTCGCCATCCTTGGCGGCGTAGGTCGTCAGCCCGGCCTGGGCCAGCAGCGCGCCCAGCACCTTGGACACGGCCGGGTCGTCGTCCACCAGCAGTACGGTCCCCTTCAACGCCTCGCTCACGCGGCCTCTCCTTCGATTCCATTGCCGGCGTGCGGGACGGCTTCCGGCAGGCGCAGGCGCACCACCGTACCGTGTCCCTCCCGGCTTGTCAGACGCACCGTGCCCCCGTGCGCCTCCACCACCCGGCGAACGAACGCCAACCCGAGGCCACTCCCGGAGGCCTTGGTGGTGAAGAAGTCGTCGAAGGCGCGCTCCCTCGTGCGCGCGTCCATGCCCTCGCCGGTGTCCTCCACCTCCACCGCCAGGGCCTTGCCGTCGCGCAGCGTGCGCACGGTGAGGGTTCCGCCCCGAGGCATGGCCTCGATGCCGTTGCGCACCAGGTTCTCCACGGCGTTGGACAGCAGGTCCGCGTCCGCGGCGCACGGGGGAAGGCCCGGCTCCAGGTCGCGGCGGATGGTCGTCTGGCCGGGGCTCGCGAAGGACTGGAGTGACAGGACTCCCTCGACGAGCCGGCCCAGGTCCACGGGGTGGGGGCGGGGCTCGACGCGGGCCATGCGCTGGTAGGTGTCCACCACGCGCCCCAGCCGGTCTATCTGGTCCAGCATCAGGTCCAGGAACTCGCCCTGGTGGTCCCAGGACTGGCCTCGCGCGTGCTCTTCCTTGAGGTACTGCGCGGCGCCCTTCAGCGCGGCGATGGGGTTCTTCAGGTCGTGCGCCATCTGCGCGGAGAAGCGGCCCAGGGTGGCCAGGCGGTTCATCCGCTCGCCGCGGGTGACGAAGGCGGTGACGCCTCGGCGCGCGGCCGCGAGCAGCGCGAAGGTGATGGCCGTGGTGAGGACCACGAGCACGCTGACCTGCGCGGCGAAGAGGCGGAAGACGGCGAGGTAGGCCAGCACGCCCACGCCCGCCAGGGGCACGGCGACCAGGGCCATCCAAGGGGCCTCGGCGCCCACGTCGCGCTCGAAGAGGCCGATGCGCAGCGCGGCCAGCGTCATCATGGGGAGGCCCAGCAGCGTCCCCGCGTTGCCCAGCCGAGGCACCTGCGACAGGCCCAGCTCCCCCGCGAACTCCGTCAACATCATCCCCACGAGCAGGCCCAGGCCCACGACGACGAGTCCCGCGCGGGCTCGCTCATCGGGGTGCTTGGCGTCTCGCAGGTGCAGGACCAGCAGCGCGAAGCCTCCGCACAGGGGAGGGGCGGTGAGCACGGTGGCGATGAGGCCGATATGCCAGGTCGACAGCTTCGCGGTCAGGGCGGGGGCGCCGAGCGTGGCGAGCAGCACCAGGGAGAGCGCGCCCATGACGCCGTAGGTGCCGTACATGGCCCACGCCGAGCGCCTGCGTCGCCCCACGAAGGTGAGGATGAAGTGCAGGGTGCTGGGGAGGGTCATCACCATGGCGACGAAGCTCATCACCCGCCAGCCGGGCTCTCCCGAGCGCTCGATTTCGAAGTTGGTGATGTTCCAGGTGGAGAGGGTGATGGACAGCAGCGACAGCGGCAGCGCGAGCGGGTTGCGCCCCACGCGCGCGAGCACCAGGCCCGCGAGCGCGAGCAGCCCGGCGCAGGCGATGAGGTTGAGCCACATCCCGCTCGTCATGGTGTCGCGTCTCGTACCGGAGTCACTGGGGCCAGCATAGTCCGGGTGGGTGGGCCGCTGACGGGGTCATCCGTTCGAGGGGACGGGCCCCCGCTGCGGCACACCGCGACGCCGTGCTTCGTCTCGGGCGCGCCCTTGCTGGCGACGCGCCCGGGAGGGTCGCGGCTTGCGGCTCGGGGTCAGAGCAGGCCGAGGCGGCGAGCGTTGGCCGGAGCGACCGCCGCGGCCTCCCAGCGGCGCACCGCGACTTCACGCTCCGACTCCGGCGCGTCCGCGTAGTAGCCGAGGGTGTCGTTGAGCGCGCGGCTCAGCTCCTCGATGGCGGCGAGCCGCACGTCGAGCTCGCGATGGCGCAGCGCCGTGATGAGCCAGTCCGCGCGCCGGCGGCTGCGGTTCTCCGCCCACCAGGCCGCCCACTGCTTGGGGCTGAGGCCCAGCGGCATGCGCGTCACTTCGCGCAGCGCCTCCGCCGCGGCCTGGGCGCACATCTCGTCCTCGCTGCGCGTGAGCTGGATGAGGCCCTCGACGGCGTCGCGGTCGTGCAGCGTGCCCAGGGCTCGCGCGGCGAGCGCTCGGCGCATCATGTCCCGGCTGTTGAGCTCCTGCCGCAGCTCCCGCATCGCGGAGTCCAGGCGCGGCAGCTGCTTGAGCGCGGCGGAGGCCACCCGCGCGGCGCTGGAGATGTCCGGCTCCAGGTCGAACAGCCCGCGCAGCACGCCGTCCACCAGCTCCACGTAGGGCAGGTTGCCCGCGGTGAGCAGCGCGAAGTAGCGCGTGTCCGCGTCGTGCGAGTCGAGCAGGGGCGACAGGGCCTGCGCCGCGGGCCGGCCCAGCCGCGACATCGCGGCGGGAATCGGGCCGAGCTCATCCGCTTCGGGCAGCTCGACGACGGGCAGGCGGCTCCACGCGGTGGGGCCTGGGAAGTGCTGCGCGAGGACCCGGGCGCTGGCCTCGGGCGAGCGCGCGAGTTCCACCATGGCGCTGGAGCGCTGCGCCGCGTCCGGACCCGTGAGCCGACGCAGGAGCGGGGCGAAGTCCGGGGGCGGGCGCTCTTCCTGCGACTGCGCACGCGGAGGCAGCGCGGCGGCCCGGCCCACGGTGCCCGAGGCGCCTCGGCCGAAGAAGGGACTCCAGCCCAGGCCCGCCACCACCGCCGGCGCGGGAGCGGGCGCGGTGGCCACGGGCACGTCCACGTCGATGGAGATGTCCTCCTCGGGACTGCGCGGCGCGGAGAGGCGCTGCTTGCGGAAGAGGATGAGCTCCTGGAAGGCGGAGGCCAGGTCCTGGCAGAACAGGATGTAGTCCGACAGCCGGCGCTGGCTCATGGGCTTCTGCCCACAGTCGCCGTAGATGATGGCCACCAGCCGGCCCTTCACCTCCACCGGGTACAGGAAGACGGTGCGCGGCGTCTGACGGCCGAACAGCTCCAGATAGTGCCGCGTGAGGGCGTCCGGGGACAGCGGTCCCGCGTAGCTTCCTCGCGTCACGGCCACGGTGCGGAAGACGCTGCTGGCGTCGAGCGGCACGGACACCTGGGCGAGCTGCTCACCCGACATGCCCTCGCCACGGGCTTCCCAGCCCACCGCCGCGCCTCGCAGCACCGCGAAGGCCGCGACGTAGTCGAACGTGCGGCGGCCGAAGCGCAGCGCCACGTCCATCAGCTTGTCGCGGTCCTTGGTGGACTCCTTGAGGGCCGCGCGCGCCTGCGCCAGCGTCCAGTCCGGCACGTCCTGGTTCGCGGACGACGGAGGAGGGCGGGCTTCCGGCTCGGTGGCGCGGGCTCGCGTCGGGGCGGGCGTGTTCGCCTTGCCGGGGTTGGGGAAGACGATGAAGGCGGGCTCGCTCGAGCGCTGCGCCGCGTTCGCGTTGCCCGGGGACGAGGTTCCGAAGCGGAGCGTGGAGGGCGTCGGGGCTTCGTGGGAGGACGGAGCGGACGGAGGACCCGGGGGCCAGATTTGCGGAGGGAGCCCCGGCTGCGCGGGGGATACCGGTGGCCACACGGACGGCGCGGGACTGCCGTCCTGTGCGCTCGTACGAGGGGCGGATGCGGTGGGCTGAGGGCCCGTCGCGGGCTGCGTCCCGTGAGCAGGGTTTGCCGCCGCGGTGCGCGATGCCGACGCGGGGCCCGTTGCTCCGTGTTGTGCGCCTCCCGTCATCCCGGGCTGCTGCGTCGCGCCCGTGGTCCCGTGCTGAGAAGGCTGAGCGGTTCCCGCGGCACCGGTGTGATGCGCTTGTGGCGAGGCACCCGTTGTCCCGTGAGGGGCATGCTGGGTGGAGCTCGTGGCCCCGTGGGAGGCCGGCTGAGAGGAACCTGTTGCTCCGTGGGAGGCCGACTGCGTGGCGCCCGTGGCCCCTCGAGGGGCCTGTTGCGCGGAACCTGCGGCCCCGTGAGGGGTCTGCTGTCCAGCGCCCGTGGCTCCCTGGGAGGACGGCCGCGCGGAACCCGTGGCTCCGTGCGCGGAGTGCTGCGCGGAACCCGTGGCCCCATGAGAGGAATGCTGCGCGGCGCCGGTTGCTCCGTGAGGTGCGGACTGCGCGGCGCCCGTGGCTCCGTGAGCGGAGTGCTGCGCGGAACCCGTGGCTCCATGCGAGGGCGAATGTGCAGAGCCTGTCGCCCCCGCGGGCCTGTGCTGCGCGGAACTCGTCGCACCAGGCTGCGCGGCACCCGTGGTCGCGGACTGAGCCGGAGGCTGAGTGGCACCCGTGGCCGCACGGGCGGCGGATGGCGCGGCGCCAAGCGAAGGCGCTTGGGTGGCCGACGCAGCTCCCTGTGCGGAACCCGTGCCGACCGCGCGAGAGGGTGTCTGCGCGTTCTCAGCCGAAACTCCTGGCATCGCGGCGTGCGCGGGCGTGGCCGTGAGCACGGGCGGCTGGGCCGGGCGGGACGTGTCGGGCCGCGAGGGCTGTGCGCCCCCCGGCATGTTCAGGCGCAGCGGCGCTCGGACGAAGGCCGGAGGCGGCGCGGTCGCCGTATCAGGGGGCGGAGGCGGAGGAGGCCGCTGAGGGTCTCGCTGCTCGGGCCGCGCGGCGGAACGGACCTCCGAGGCCACCGGCTCCTTCGCCACCGACTGGGCCAGCCGCTCCACCATCTCCACCGTGAGGGACTCCTCGGGGGGAGGCGGGGGCGGGGGCGTGACGGGAAGCTGCTGCTCCGGGTCCAGCGCCGCGACCAGCTGCGTGAAGCGCGGGGCCAGGGGCTGGCGGTAGATGGTGGAGATCCACTCGCGGATGCGGATCTCCGTGGCCACCCACAGCTCGAGCGGCTTGCCGAGCAGGAACCCGACCTCGTCGAGCTCCTTCTTGGGCACCGGGTACGCACAGGCGACGTGCAGCGTCTGGCCGTCCAAGGAGAGCGGCACCACGCAGAGCCGCTCGGCGATCTTGGGCGGGATGAAGGATGCGACCTCCGCGTTGGGCTCGAAGTCGACCAGGTTCACCGGACGGAAACCCGACACGTCTCCGAGCAGCGAGAGCACATCCGCCTCGCTCGAGAGCCCCTGTTCCAGGAGGACCGTGTCCAGGTGCCCGCCCTGTGCCTGCTGGTGACGCAACAACTCTCCCGCCTTCTCCTGGGAAAGGAGCGTGCGGGAGACGAGAAGCTGAGCAAGGCGGGCGGGCATGGAGACGCGGCATCTTACGGCCGCGGCCGCAAGGCACAATGAAGCGGTGGGTCAGCTCGGTTGAACGACGAAAGTAGACGTCAGCTTGTCATGGAGCGTCTGTCCACGGCGATCAAAGAGCGCCATCCAGAATCCGCCCAGGAAGAGGACGAAGGAGACACTGGAGAGCATCGCCCGGACGATGGCGCGCCCTGGGGCGGGGGCCAGCCCGTGTGTGTCCACCAGTCGCAGGCCCAACAAGAGCCGTCCGAGCGTGCGTCCGTTCCAGAGGAAGGCCGCGACCGCGCAGTAGACGAGCGCCAGAATCATCACGAGGACGACGCCCGGCAGCAGCACCGTGTGCAGCGCCCGCAGCCAGGCGACGAAGCCGTCCAGACCGGACAGTCCGGCCTCCGGGGACTTCACGCCCGTCACGGAAGACGCGAGGGTGATGTACAGCGCCGCGACGCCCGCGATGGCCGCCGTGTCGATGGAGAAGGAGAGCAGCCGCCGCCACAGGGAGGCCGGGCGCGCGTGGACCTCGGCGACGCCGGGCTGGGCGCGGGACGGCGCCGCCTGCGGGCGAGGCTTCTCGGCGCGGGGCGTGGCCTGCTCCATCACCGGCAAGCCCGGGGCGGGAGCCACGGACTGGCGCGGGGGGAGACTGAAGGAGGCCGGGTCCAAGGGCTCCATCGGGGGCAGACCTGACGAATCCGCCTCCATCTGGGGCAGACCCGACGAGGCCGACTCCGTCCGAGCAACCCCGGGAAGCGCGGCCGACAGAGGCGGCTGGCCCGGAGCGGCCATGTGAGGCAGACCCGACGAGGCCGCTGCGGGAGACTGTGCCGCCGCCTGGAGGTGACCCACAGAGGCCGCCATGTGCGGCTGTCCCGAGGCCGGCATCTGAGCCTGCGCCGGAGCCGCCATGCGCTGCTGGCCCGAGGCCGCCATGTGCGACTGACCCGAAGCCGCCGCATGCTGCTGGCCCGAGGCCGGGGGGTACGGCAGCCCCGACGTCGCCGCATGCTGCTGGCCCGGCGCGTGATGCTGCGCCGAACCCGCCGCGTGCTGCTGACCCGCCGCCGCGTGCGGCAGACCCGAGGCCGCCGCGTGGAGATGTCCCGCGGGGCCCATTCGCGGCAGGCCCGGAGCCACGGGCTCGATGAAGGGCGCGCCTGGGAGGGTGTCCGCGACGGGGCTGACCGACTCCGGCCCCACGACGGGAAGCGACGGACCCGCCGCTGCCCGAGCGCGCGCGGCGCTCGGCGTCCCGTACGCGGGCGTCATCGGCGACAGGGTCGGCTGCACCGCGGCCGGCGGGGGCGGAACATTCAGGGGGAACGCACCACCCCCCTGCGCCTGGGGCTGAGCCTGGGCCCAGGCGGGCTGGCTCGAGGCGGACCGGGCCGCGGGCGTCATGCCCGGAGGCGTGGGCCTCGCGACTCCCGGGGCGTTTCGCGGCGTGGCCACGCGCGGCTCGGCGGGCGGCGGAAGGGGACCAGCGAGCGGGGCCACGGCGGGCGGCGGCGCGGGGCTGCGCTCGGCGAAGGCGGGGCCCTCGGCGCGGCCGGGGGCGCGGCGGTCAATCAGGAGGTCCCGGTCGAGGAAGCTCGGCACACCCGGCAGAGTGGTCTGGGCGGCGGCCTTGGCGCAGGCGGGGCAGTCTCCGACGGGCGGCAACAGCGCTCCGCACTTCATGCACTTGGACAACGGACTCCTCCGGGCTGACGACGGCTTGCGCCATGAAAAAACGTCCGCACCGAAGGAGCAAGAAAAGTGGCGTCCCCCCGAGGTCCCTCGGTCGAGGAACCGTCAGGGGCTCGTCACCGAAAGGCGCCCACGTGTCCCCTGGGGGACAACCCGCGTGGGACGCCTCACGCTAGGCGTGGACCCGGCGCCGTCCCACCGCGCCCACGATGAGCAGCACGACGATGGCGCCCACGACGGACATGATGAGGCCCGCGGGCCGCAGCTCGAAGAGTCGCCCGTCGCGCGAGAACAAGGACCCCACCAATCCACCCAGCAGCGAGCCGACCATGCCCAGAAGCGTCGTCGCCATCAGGCCCATGCTCTGCTTGCCCGGGAGAATGGCGCGCGCGATGAGCCCCGCGATGAAGCCAACGATGATGAACGCGATGATCCCCATGAACCTTTCTCCTGTTTGTGGGGACCCCAGAGGTCCCTGACGGCACAAACGTAGGAATCGCCCTGGGAACGTGGGAACCCGGGGGGAACGAGCGCTCGGCTCCCCTCCTGCTAACCAAGGTCTCCATCGAGGTGCATCATCACCGCGAGGGCCGCCAGCGCCGCCGTCTCGGTGCGCAGGATGCGCGTCCCCAGCGTCACGGCGCGAGCCCCCAGCGCCTTGAGCGCCTCCACTTCCTCTCGCGCCAGGCCGCCCTCGGGGCCCACCACCAGCGCCACCGGAGTGCCCGCGCCCGCCGCGCGGAAGGCCTCCCCCAGCGGCACCGCGGACTCCTCCTCGTCCAGCACCAGCACCACGGTGCCAGGGGCAAGCCCCCTCGCGGCCTCGGTCAGCGGCAGCGGGCTCTCCACGCGAGGCACGTCGTCGCGGCGGCACTGGCGAGCGGCCTCCTCCACGATTTTCGTCCACCGGGCGGTGCGCTCCTGGGCGCGGCGAGGCTCCAGCTTCACCACGCTTCGCACCGTGTCCACGGGGAGGAAGGCGGCGGCGCCCAGCTCGGTGCCCTTCTGGAGCACCCACTCCAGCTTGTCGCCCTTGGGCAGCCCCTGGAGCACGCTCACCGCGCGGCGCGCGGGGGCCTGCCGCACGGGGCCCAGCTCCACGCGCACCGTCTGCGCGTCCACGCCCACCACCCGGCTGACGAAGGAGCGGCCCTTGCCGTCGAAGACCTCCAGCGCGTCGCCTTCGCCCAGGCGCAGGACGTGGACGACGTAGTGGCGGCGGTCGCCCGTCAGCGCCACCTCGGCGGGAGCGGGGTCCGGAATGGGGACGAAGAGGCGAACCACGGGGCGTTCTCCAGCAGGGCGGGCTGGAAGGACCAGGACCCGCGTCGGGGCGGCGACTTCAACAGCAAGCCGCCGTCCGACGCCAGGGTTCGCTGGGGCCCGGGGTCGCTCAGGTCGCCAGGGGCGCCGGCGGAGGCCCCCCGGCCATGACTCGCGCGTGCAGCTCGCGCTTGAGCCCCATCCCGAACAGGAGGACGGTGAGCAGGTAGACGGGCTCGATGAAGAAGAGCAGCGGCCCGCCGAGCGACAGGCCATGCGTCTTCTTCTCGAGGACGACGTGCGCGCCCACCACGAGCGCGAAGCGCGCCACCATGACGCCCACGGCGATGATGGCGACGGTGGGACCCGGCAGGTGCCCCAGGGACAGCGCGGCGTTGAGCGTGGGGATGAGCGGCAGGCTCATCAAGAGCCCCGCCGTCCATTCCAGCGAGAGCGCGTAGAGCGCCACCGCGAGCACCAGGACATGCGCCGCGGAGAGCGTCATGTCCCCCACGGGGATGCGCAGCAAGCCGAGCGGCACGAGCAGGGCGAAGATGAACATGTAGGCGCCCACGAAGTGCACGGCGCGGCTCGCGCGGTTCTCGTGCAGGGGCATCCAGGCGCGCAGCTTGTCAGCGAAGCTCATGGGTTCAGGCGCGGGCCGGCGTCGCGTTCTGGGGCTGGGGCTTGAGGACGTAGTCGCCGAAGAGGACCGCGACGAAGAACAGCGGGCCCACCAGCGCGTGCACCAGGTTGGTGAGGAAGGACGGCGACTTCTTCTCCCAGACGGAGTGGCCCGCCAGCTGGATGAGCCAGCCGAACGCGGCGATGGCCACCACGCTCCAGACGGGCATCATCCGGCCCAGCGGGAAGCACGCGGCCATGAAGGCGACGACGACGAGGCCCAGCTTGACGTCCGCGCGCAGGTACCAGACGGCGGCCAGGGCCCACACCACCATGCCCAGCGTCAGCACGCCCCCGGGAAGCGCGGGGAGGGCCACCAGCTTCACCCAGTCGAGCATCGTGACGATGTGCAGGACGATGACCGGAATCGCAATCTTGTGCGTCAGCCGGTTGATGGGGTGCTGATGCGATGAGTAGTACTCGTCGAAGAGGGCGGTGATGGGGGCCTTGAGCATGGCGTCCTCCGAACGGACAGCGGGGCATGGGGAAGTTAGGGGATGTCGCGCCAGGTGTCCTGGCGGCACGCGCCAATCTCCTGACCTGGGACGCCACCGGCTCCCCGCACGTCGAGGCTCAAGGCCGCTCGGCGCCCTCCCGCCAGACGCGCGGCGTCATCCCCGTCCAGCGCTTGAAGGCCCGGTCGAACGTGCTCAGCTCCGAGTAGCCCAGGAGGAAGGCCACCTGGCTGACGCCCAGGCTGGCGTCGCGCAGGTACTGGAACGAGAGCTCCCGCCGCACCGCGTCGACCTCGTCCTGGAAGGAGGTGCCCAGCTCGGTGAGCCGGCGCTGGAGCGTGCGGGGACTGACGTGAAGTCCCTTGGCCACCGTGCCCACGGGAGGGGGCCCTTCCTGGAGCGACGCGCGGATGCCCGTCCTCACGGCTCGCACGAACTCCGGCGCGTTGTCGGGCGGAGTCTGGGGCGACGCCACGCCACCCCGCGCCGCGTGCTCCAGCACGGAGAGGAGCGCGGGGTCCGCGCCCACCACGCGCAAATCGAGCGTGGCCGCCTCCAGCGTGAGCGCATTGCGTCCACCGCCGAAGGTGGGCGTGACGCCGAAGTGCTCCACCAGCGGGGCGATGTCCGGAGGCGCGGGGTGGGCGAAGGCCACGGCGCGCGGATTCCAGGCGCGCTCGGTGAGCTGCCGGCCCACGTGGGTGAAGAGGGCCAGCCCGTACTCACTCGCGTGGCGGCCATACGCGAGCGGCTCGCCGGGGATGCCGTAAGCGAACGTCCCGCCGCCCTCCTTTTCGTCGGTGAAGGACGCGCGCCAGGCGGGCTCGAGCAGGGCCATGTACCGCGCGAGGGCCCGGAAGGTGTCTCTCACCGTGGGCGACGCACGGGCGATGTACTCGACCAGCCCGTAGTTGCCGCGCGGCACGCGCTGGGCCACGTGCAGGCCCAGGAAGGCATCCCCCGAGAAGACCTCCGCCGCGTCCAGGAAGGCATGCAGCGTGGAGAGCGGGAGGCTCACTTCGGGGAGTGAGCCCGCGTCGCGCGGCAGGCCGAAGCGCTCCACCAGGGACGTTGGCTCACGGCCAGTCGCGCGCAGGTACGCGAGCAGCGGGCCGACGAGCTGGGAGCGGACCTCGTCCGGGGGCTTGTTCGGTGATGGAGAGGGCGGGGGCGCCACGCGCGGGCGACGCTAGCGCGTTCGGCACGCGGCACCCAAGGGACGTTCAGGCCGCCGACGTCGAGCGCTGTCCAATGGCGCCGAGGAAGTCCCGCTTTCCAATCTGGACGCCGCGGTGGCGGAGGATGTCGTACGCGGTGGTGATGTGGAAATAGAAGTTCGGCAGGCCGAAGGTGAGCAGGTAGTCGTCACCCTGGAAGTCGAGTTTGACGTCGCCCGTGGCGAGCTGCACGGTGCGCTGGTCACTGCCCTCGAAGCGCGAGGGTTCGATGCTCTTGAGATAGTCGACCGTCTTCGTGATGCGCGCGTACAGCTCCTCGAAGGTCTTCTCCGTATCGGGCATGCGCGGGGCGGGCACGCCGCTGAGCCGCTCCGCGGTGGCCTTGGAGGTATCGCTGGCGCGCTGCACCTGGGCCACCAGGTTGAACATGTCCGGGGCCAGCCGGGCCTCGAGCAGCGACTCCGGCGGGAGGCCCTGCTCCTTCGCGTGCTGGGCGCCCTTCTGGAGCAGGGTGGAGAGCACGTTGAGGGCTCGGATGAAGACGGGGATGGATGCCTGGTACATGGACAGCGACATGGCGGGCTCCTGGCGCATGGGGACGGGGTGGCTTCGAGGCGCGATGCTCTAACGCGGGTCCGAAAACCGCGCATGGCCAATGAGCCCCTGTCCCCGGGTGAAGTACGCTCCGTGGCACGATGGACAATCTCGCCCACTCGCTCGTCGGCGCATGGATGGCGGAGGCGGGGCTGAAGCGGTACACGCCGCTGGCCACCGCGGCGCTCGTCATCGGCGCCAACCTCCCGGACGTGGATGGAATCGTCACGTTCGCGGGCTCGGACGCCTCGCTGTACTGGCGCAGGGGCTGGACGCACGGGGTGCTCGCGCTGGCCCTGTGGCCCTTCGTGCTCACGGGGCTGATGCTGCTGTGGGACCGCCATGTCCGAAGACGTCGGGACCCGACGCGGGCCCCCGCGCGGGCAGGCCCCTTGCTGGGGCTGTCCACGCTCGCCATCCTCAGCCACCCCGCGCTCGACTGGCTCAACACCTACGGCGTGCGGCTGCTCATGCCGTTCGACGGGACGTGGTTCTACGGCGACACGCTCTTCATCGTCGACCCGTGGGTGTGGCTGCTCGCGGGCGCCGCCGTGGTGATGGCGGATGCACGCACGCGCAAGTCGATGGCGGGCTGGTGCGTGCTGGGCCTCGCGACCACCGCGCTCGTCACCGTCCCTCCCTTCGTCCCCTGGCCCGCGAAGGTGCTGTGGGGCGTGGGCCTGGCGGCCGTGCTGTGGCTGCGCTGGAAGGGGACCCAGGTGTTGTCCACGCAGCGCGTGGCGACCGTGTGTGGCGTGGGGCTCGTGCTCTACCTGGGCGCCATCCTGCTGGGCTCACAAGTCGCCGCGCCTCGGGCGAAGGCGTGGCTGACGGCCCAGGGGGCTCCCGTGGAGCGCGTCATCGCCGGGCCCGTGCCCGCGAATCCCTTCGTGCGAGACCTCATCGCCGTGGGGCCGGACCGCTACCACTTCGTGCGCGCGGACTTCCTGCGCGGCGGCGAGGCCCACCTCCAGCGGAGCGACCCCAGCCTCCCGCGCGAGCCGAATCCCGGCCCCGTCATCCAGGCGGCGCTCGCGGCCCCGCATCTGCGCGGGCTCGCGAACTGGCTGCGGCTGCCCACGTATGAGGTGACAGAGACGGAGGCCGGGTGGCGCGTCGCCATCAACGACGTGCGCTACTCCCGCTCCGTGAATGGAGGCCTGGGCTTCGCCGTGGTGGAGCTGGACAAGTCGCTCCGCCTGCTGCCGCCGAGGCGAGGCGCCGACCACGAACACTGAGGCCCGCGGGCTCGCGCGGGTGAGGCCACTTCGCGCGAGCCCCTGAGGCGGAAGCCTCAGCGCTTCAGGTCGATGCGCACCCACTCGCCCTGGGTGGCGCCGGGCAGCACGGTGAAGCCGAGGTTGCGGTAGGCCGCCTCCACGTCCGCGCGCTGGTGGGACAGCACGCCCGCGAGCACCAGCCGGTCCTTCGCCTTGGGGGCGATGAGCGGCGCCAGCTCGATGAGCGTGTTGGCCAGGATGTTGGCGAGCACCAGGTCGAAGGTGCCCTCCACCGCGGTCAGCTCCTTGCCAGACACGTCGATGTCCGGGGTGCCGTTGTCCGTCAGGTTCTCCTGCGCCAGCTCCACGGAGGTCGGGTCGTTGTCGGTGGCGACGACGTGCCCCGCGCCCAGCTTCTTCGCCGCGATGGCCAGCACGCCCGTGCCCGTACCCACGTCCAGGACGCTGGCGCCCGGGTGGTCCGCCATGAACGCGTCCACCGCCGCCAGGCACAGGGACGTCGTCGGGTGGTCGCCCGTGCCGAAGGCCATCTTGGGCTCAATCACCAGCCGCACGGCGCCTTCCGGCGCGTTGCCCACATCCCACGGCGGCCCCACCCACAGCCGGCCCACGTGCACCGACTTGATGAGCGACTTCCACTCGTTGCTCCAGTCCTGCTGGGGCTGCTCGTCCAGGCCCAGCCGGGCGGCGGGGAAGGACTCGGCCACCTCTTCGCGGGCGGCCTCCGCCGTCTCGCGGTCCTCGAAATAGCCAATGACAATGGACTCACCCGCGTTCGGGGGACGCACACCGGGCATGGTGGGGGTTTCCCGGTCGCGCACCTCGAGCCCGAGTGCTCCCGCCTCGTGGAGGAGGTCCTGTACGGCCTCGGACGCTTCTTCGGGCAACTCCACGGTGAGTGACAAATAGGTCTGTGACATGTGGGCCCTTTTACCGCGCTGTGAGTAGCGTGGGAGCGCCATGAGAAGATACGTGTTCGTCATGGGGACCCTGGCCTGGCTGACCGCTTGCTCCGGCTCGGGAGCAACGGACTCGGCCGTCTGTCAGGACGTCGTCTCCCGCTACTGTGCGTCGGAGGAGTGTCCGCAGGTGGCCGACAAGCTCCTCCCCGGCGCGGGCTGCGAGGCCTCCCTGCTGGAGCGCACGGGCTGCGGCGCGGAGGACTTCGCCTTCTCCACGCCCACGCGGGAGCGGATGCTCGAGTGCCGCACCCCCTTCGTCCAGGCGACCACCTCCACGGGGCGCCCTCCGTCGTGCGCGGACGCGGCCAGCTTCATCGAGGCCTGCCCGGACGTCGCGGCGTTCTTCCGGGGGGAGCCTCCTCCTCCGTGAGGGCGGCCCAACCTCAAGGCGACGGGCGCGGGTCACCCCAGGCGGCGGAGGAAATCCTCCACTGCCCACCGGTGCGCACCAGCAGCAGGTGGTCGATGTAGCGGACGCCCCGGAAGAGGACCTCGAGCTTCGCGGCGGCCACGCTCCCCCGGACCTCCACCTTCAGGATGTTCCAGGGGCTGTCGGGGTCCCGCTCGCCCGCGTCCTCGAGGGCCGCGTAGATCGCGGCGCCGACCGAGAGGGACTCCCAGGCGAAGCGCTCGCCCTCCACGTGGGCGCGGTAGTAGCGGCAGTCCGCAGTGTGCGTCTGGAGCAGCAGCGCCGGACTGTAGAGGGCATGGGCGCGAATCTTCCCCTCGAGCACGGCGCGAATCTCCTGCTCCGCTGAAGGGAAGCGGGGCAACTCCTCGCCCGGCGCCAGCTTGTGGAACACCTTGCCCACGATGCGCCAGCCCGAGGGAGTCTCCATCGCGAGCATCAGGTCCACGAACGTGTGGCTCGGCCAGCGGGAGGTGGCCTCCAGCAGCGCGAAGGAGCCCTCCCGGTCCAGCATCGTCTGGTGCCGCTCGCTCGCGGGGGCCGGTGCCTGGGTCCTGTCGTCCAGCCGCTGCCACCACTCCAGCTGCGTCAGCGTGCGCAGTGCCCCGTCGCCGCCGTCCGCCCAGTGCATGAGCGCGTCGGGATGGAACGCGGAGCGCAGCTGCCTGCCGGAGCCCTCATCCGAGGCGCGGAAGTAGGCCTGGACGGCCTGCTCGGGGCTCGCGTGGCGCGGAGAGGAAGGTCCGGGCGAGGGCATGGGCATGGAGTGCGTACACGCCGAGAGCAGCGCGAACGTCACCCACGGGAGTGATTTCGACATGCCGACAAGGTGCGCCGACAGGCCCCTGATATCCAATTGATAGGAGGGCCGCGCTTCCATAGAAACCTTCGATGGACTTCCCGGACCTCCCCTTCCTGCGCACCTTCGTCGCCGTCTACGAAGCCCGAGGTGTCACGGAGGCCGCGTCGCGGCTGCATCGCACCCAGCCCACGGTGAGCTACCAGCTGCGGCGCCTGGAGGAGACGCTGGGCGCGCCGCTGTTCGAGCGCCGCTCGGCGAGGCTCGTCCCCACGCCGCTGGCGGACCGGCTCTTCCGCTTCCTCGGGGGCTTCGCCCGGGACGTGCAGGCGGTGTTGCAGGGCGCGGAGGAGGACCGGCCGCTGGAGGTGGCCTCGGTCTCCGGCTTCGGCCGCTACGTGCTCTTCCCCCTGCTCTCGGAGATGGAGTCGCTGCACCGCTCCCTGACCTTGCGCTACCCGCCCGCGGACGAGGTCTTCCGCCAGGTGCTGGAGGGACGGGTGGACGTGGGCTTCTCGTTCCGAGGCACCGTGCATCCCCGCCTGCTGCTGACGCCGGTGTACGAGGAGAAGCTGGTGCTCGTCGCGGGCGCCACCTGGGCGCGTCGCCTGCGAGCCCAGAAGGACTTCCGCGACGTGCCGCTGGTGACCTACGACGAGGGGGACTACGTCGTCGGCCGGTGGCTGGGGCATCACTTCGGCCGGCGCCATCCGCACTGGTACAGCACCGCCCACTTCGAGGAGCTGGAGGAGGTGCTGGACTGGGTGGCACGAGGCAGGGGCACCGCCGTGGTCCCCGACTTCTGCATCCCCGAGGGACGCGGCCTGCACGTGGTGGGCTGGGGCAAGCCCGCGCTGGTGAACATGGTGCATGCCGTGCAGCGAGACCACGCGCCCGTGCGCCCGGTCGTCACGGAGCTGCTCACCCGGCTGCGGAAGCCAGCGCGACGAGCGCCGCGCTGACCTCCAGCGAACTGCTTCACGGGCCGACGATGGCGAGCGCGCTCCGGTCGAAGTCGATGACCTCGCGCGCCACCTCGAGCACCTGGTCCGGCGTCACCGCGGCGATGTGCTCCGCGTAGTGGAGGAAGTTGTCCATGTTCAGCCCGTAGAGGGTGTCCATGGCCATCATCCCCGCGCGGGCGCCGTTGCGCTGGAGCCCGATTTCATGCGTGCCGATGAGGTTCTGCTTGGCGCGCTCCAGCTCCGCCTCGGGGATGCGCTCCTCGCGCACGCGCCGCAGCTCCGCGCGGATGCCGTCCAGCGCGGCGTCCACCTTCTCGGGGCTGGTGCCCATGTACGCGGCGAAGTAGCCCGGCTCCACGCCCTCCACCGCGAAGCTGCTCACGCTGTAGGCCATGGAGCGCTTGTCGCGCAGCTCCACGAAGAGCCGCCCGCCCTGGCCGGACAACACGCCCGTCAGCGCCTCCAGCGCGTGGCGCCTCGGGTCGTTGATGGTGAGGCCGCGGAAGCCCATGACCAGGTGGGTCTGCGCCTTGGCCAGCACGCGCTTCTCCACGCGCGCCGACTCCAGCCGCGCCTCCGTGGCGATGGCCGGCGCGGGCGCGGCCTTGCCCTTGGGCTTGCCGAAGTACTCCCGCGCGAGCGCGAGCACCTCGTCCACCTTCACGTCGCCCACGACGGTGAGCACCAGCTGCGACGGGTCCATGTAGCGCGCGTGGTAGGCGCGCAGCGCGTCGGGCCCCAGGGCCTCCACGGACTCCTTCTCACCCAGCGACGGCATCCGGTACGGGTGCGTGCGGTACAGCGTCCGGTTGAACAGGTCGAACGCCACGCTGGAGGGCTTGTCCTCGCGTGTGAGGATGTCCTGGAGCATCAGCGTGCGCTCGCGGGCCACCTCCGCCTCCGGGAAGGACGGGTGCAGCACGCTGTCCGCGAACAGGCGGAAGGCGGGCTCGAAGTGCCGCGAGAGGAACTCGCCGCGCAGGTTCATCGAGTTGCGCCCGGCCATGCCGCCCATGCTGCCGGCGTAGATGTCCACGAGCTGGGAAATCTCCTCGGCGTCGCGCGTGGGCGTGCCGCGCGTGAGGCTGCGGGAGAGCAGGGTGGTGATGCCGTTGTCCGCGGCCGTCTCGTAGCGCAGGCCGCCCATGAAGGCGGCGCGCACCGCGAACAGCGGCACGGCGGGCTCCACGCGCACCAGCACCGTCGCGCCCGAGGGCAGCTTCTCCGTGATGATGTCGCTGGGGCCCTTGCCCTTGGCGCCCAGCCGCAGCGAGGGCTCCCCCTGGGACACCTTGCTCGCCTTACGCTCCGGGGGCGGGGCGGCGGGCTCGCGCTCCACCTTGTCGAGCACCGCGTGGACTTGCGCCTCCGTGAGGCCGGCCCCCTCGGGCAGCAGCGCGGTGACGATGGCGTGGTCCAGGCGGAAGTACTTCTGGGCCACCGCGCGCACCTGCTCGGGCGTCAGGGCGCGGATGGCCTCGTAGTAGCGGGCCTCCTCGTCCAGGCTGCCCATGCCGGACTGGTAGTAGCCCATCTTCCGCGCGACGCCCTGCACCGTCTCGCGCTGGTAGACGGCATCCGACTCCAGGAGCGCCTTGGCCGTGGACAGCTCATCTGCCGTCACGGCCGTCGCGCGCAGCGTGGCCAGGCCCCGCGCCGTCTCCTCCAGCGCGCGCTCGCAGTGGCCCGGCTGGAGCGTCATCGCGACGGAGAACAGGCCCGGGTCCTGCGGCGTGTACGCGAAGGCGTGGATGTCATTGACCAGGTTGTGGCGGCGCTTCACCTCGCGCGCCAGCCGGGACGCGTCCCCCTGGCCCACCATCAGCGCGAGCACGTCCAGCGCGGGCACGTCCGGGTGCCCCGCCTGGGGGACGGGGAAGGCCAGGTGCAGCCACGCCTCCTTCACGTCGTCGGGGCGCAGGAGGATGCGGCGGCCCGTGAAGGCGGGCTCGTCCACGCGCTTCGCCATCCCCTCGAAGGGCCGGCCCCAGTCCCCGCCGAAAATCTCGTCGACCCAGGCGCGCAGCTCCTTCTCGTCCAGGTCACCGGAGACGGAGAGGACCAGGTTCCTGGGCGTGTAGTAGCGGTGGTAGAACTCCAGCACCTTCTCGCGGGTGAAGCTGCGCACGCTCTCCGCGGTGCCGATGACGGGCAGCCGGTAGGGGTGGCGCTCGTAGGCGGTGGCGAACAGGTCCCTGGAGGCGCGCCGCGAGGGGGTGTCCTGGCTGCGTTTGATCTCCTCGCACACCACCTCGATTTCGCGCGCGAGCTCCTCCGCGTCGAACGCGGAGCGGCGCACGGCGTCGCCCAGGATGTCCAGGCCCATCTTGGCGAACTGGCTGGCGATGACGATGTGGTAGACGGTCTGGTCGTACGAGGTCCAGGCGTTGATTTCACCGCCGTGGGCCTCCACGTCCCGCGCGATTTCCCCGGGGCCACGGCGCTCGGTGCCCTTGAAGAGCATGTGCTCGTGCAGGTGGGCCAGGCCCGCCTGGTCCGGGCGCTCGTCGGCGCTGCCGACCTTGACCCAGACCTGGAAGGCCGCGACCTTGGCGGCGTGCTGTTCCTCGAAGACGACGGTGAGCCCGTTGGGCAGCGCGTAGCGGATGGCCATAGAGAGGGTCCCAAGCTGGCACTCGTCTCCCAGGAGGGCAAGGCGAGGTGTGATGTTTCCCTCACTGGCTAACGTCCCGGGGCCCCGGCGTCGAGCGGACTGTGGCACTTCCAGCGTCCGGAGGCCGTCAAGCGCCGCTTCTCGAAACGCGTCCCTGGTAGGCCGCGCGTCCGGGCGGTAACCTGCGCAGGCCCATGCCGTCACCTCCGGAAGAGGTGGATCCGCTCGCGGACCTGCGCGACAGCCTGGACCTGGAGGACACTGGCGTTCAAGCGGCCCCCCCCGCCCCCCCCGCCGCTGCCCTCCCCAGGCCTCAGCCCAAGCCCCCGCCCGCGGCGACACCACTCGCTGCTCCGCCCCCTCTGCCCCCGCGCCGTCCGGCCGCATCCCCGGCCTCCGCGTCGGTCGGCACCGGCACACCCAGGACCCCGGCGACGACGCCGGCCCCCGTCCCTCCCGCCTCCGCGGCCGCGCGTGGGGTGAGGGTGCCCGGCAATGACCCGTTCAACGAAGCCCCCGAGCCCCGCATGCCCATGGGGGCCTCGCCGGAGGAGAAGCTCGAGTACTTCCGGACGGTGATTCGCCAGAAGACGGAGACGCTCGCGCGGGCGCGCACGCTGTACGCGGAGCGCGACGGCGAGGTGACGGGCCTGAAGCAGTCGCTGACCCAGGCGCGCAAGGAGGCCGCGGAGTCGAAGGCCCAGCTGGGGGCGGTGAAGGACGCGCCCGCGAAGCTGGTGCAGACGGCGGAGGCGCTGGCGGCGGCGGAGGCTCGGGCGGCGGAGGCCGAGGCGAAGCTGGCGGCCGTCGAAGCGGAGCTCGCCGGGGTGGAGGCGGACCGCAAGGATTTGTCGCGGGCGCTCGCGGAGGTGGAGTCGGACGTTCCCCGGCTGACGGCGGAGCTCCAGGAGGAGCGCGAGTCGCGGGGCGCGGTGGCCGAGGAGCTGGTGGGCGCCAAGGAGGCGCTGTCGCTGGCGCAGGACCGCGTGGCGGAGCTGGCCGCGGAGAAGTCCGAGTCGCAGGGCGCGCTGGAGGCCGTGCAGGAGCAGTACCAGCAGGTCCTCGCGGACGTGGAGCGGCTGGGCGGCGAGCTGGAGGCGATGACGGCGGAGCGCGACTCGCAGAGCCTTCGCGCGGAGCAGGTGGAGGCGGCGCTCGCGGAGGCTCAGACGGCGCTGAGCGCGGTGGAGAGCGAGAGCGACTGGTCGAAGAGCTCGCTGGAGGAGGCGCAGGGCCGAGCGCGGACGTTGGAGGAGGAGCGCGACGCGGCGCGGGGCCAGGCGCGGACGTTGGAGGAGGAGCGCGACGAGGCGCGACGGCAGCTCGCGGTGGTGGAGGAGGGGCTGCGCACGGTGCAGGCGCAGGTGGCGGAGCTGGAGAAGGGGCTGGCGCTGAAGGACGCCGAAATCGTGGGGCTGCGCGCGGCGCTGTCGGCGCGCACCACGGAGGCGGCGGAGGTGCCTGTGTTGCGGCAGGCGCTGGAGGAGCGGGCGGCGGAGCTGGCGCGGCTGGCGTCGAGGCTGGAGGCGGAGGCGGCGCGGGCGGCGGAGCGGACGCAGGCGTTGGAGGAGGGGCTGGCGCAGGCCGGTGAGCGGGCGCAGGTGGCGGAAGGGGAGGCCGCGGCGCTGAAGGAGGCGCTGGAGGCGCTGGAGGTCGAGCAGGTGGCGCTGCGGGACCGCATGGAGGCGGACGCGGCGGCGCTGGGCGAGGCGGCGCAGCAGGCCGAGGCGAAGGTGGGCGAGGTGACGGCGGCGCTGGAGGCGGCGCAGGTCGAGCGGGAGGAGCTCAAGAAGCAGGTCACCGCGGCGGAGATGAAGGCGGCGACGACGGACGCCGAGCGCGTGGGGTTGGCCGCGCGGGTGTCGATGTTGGAGGCCGCGTCGTCGCAGCGCGAGGTGGAGCTGGCGCGGGTGCAGGCGTTGTTGGCGCAGGCGCGGGAGGATGGGGCGCTGGAGCAGGTGCGGCGCGAGGCGGCGGAGACGGAGCGCGCGGACCTGAAGGTCCAGGTGGCGGAGCTGGAGGCGCGGGCGGACGCGCTGATGGCGGGGCAGGGCGGCACCGAGGCGGAGCTGGCGGAGCTCCGAGAGGAGCTGGAGGCCACGCGCGCGGAGGCGGACAAGGCCGAGCGGTTCCAGCAGCGCTTGAAGATGCTGGAGGGCGCGCTGGAGACGGCCAAGGCGGAGGCCGCGCGGACGGTGCAGGCCGCGCAGACGGCGCAGGCCCACGCGAAGAAGGAAGCGGAGGAGCAACAGGCCCGCGCCGAGGCCGCGCATGCGGAGAAGCTGCGAGAGGTCGAAGCGAAGCTGGCGCAGGTGGAGGCCGGCTACGAAGACAAGCTGAAGGACGTCGAAGCGAAGCTCGCGCAGGCGGAGTCCACGAGCGCGAGCAAGCTCAAGGACCTCGAGGCGAAGCTCGCCAAGGCCGAGGCCGCGAGCAAGTCGGCGAAGCCATCTTCGAGCGATGCAACCAAGGTCCAGGAGCTGGAGGCGAAGCTGGCCCAGGCCGAGGCGGCCCTGGCGGAGGCCCGGAGCGCGAGCACGGGCTCAAGCGGTCCTCCGTCCGACTGGGAAGCCGAGCGCGACGGACTCAAGGCGGACGCGGCCAACCTGAAGCGCAAGCTGGTGGCGGCCGAGACAGCGCTCGAAGCCGCGGCTGGCTACAAGTCGAAGATCGCCAAACTGGAAGCGCAATTGAAGGGCCGGAAGTAAAGGTTTGCCCCTCATGCCGTTCGACGCACCAGTGGACCCACTCACGGGGATGCCGGCGGCCCGCTTCGGGCTGTACCTGCACTTCCCCTACTGCCTCGCGAAGTGCCCGTACTGCGACTTCGCCGTGGCCGTCGCGCGCCAGGTCCCCGAGGAGCGCTACGCCAACGCCATCCTCGCGGAGCTCGACGCGCGGCTCGCCGCCTCCCCCGAGCTGCGCACGAAGCCCCTGGAGTCCATCTTCCTGGGCGGCGGCACGCCCTCCCTCTGGCATCCCCGCTACGTCGCCCAGGTGCTCGACGGCATCGCCGCGAGGATGTCGGTCTCCCCCGGCGCCGAGGTCTCCCTGGAGGGCAACCCGGAGCGAGCGGACGCGGAGCGCTTCGCGGGCTATCGCTCCGCGGGCATCCACCGGCTGTCCCTGGGCGTGCAGTCCTTCCAACCACGGACGCTCAAGGCCCTCGGGCGCGCGCACGACGCGGCGCAGGTCGAGCTCGCCGTCTCCCTGGCCCGCCGCGCGGACTTCCCCGTGGTGTCCATGGACTTCATCTACGGCGTCCACGGCCAGAGCGTGGCCGAGGTCGAGGAGGACGCGAAGCGCGCCGTCGCCCTGGCCCCGGAGCACCTGTCCACCTATGCGCTGACCGTGGAGCGAGAGGTGCTGGCCGTCGACACGCCCCTCTCGAAGCAGCTCAAGCGCGGCGAGTTGGAGCTCCCCTCCGACGAAGACGTGGTCTCCATGGCGCAGGTGGTGCGAGACGTCTACGGCGCCGCGGGCCTGCGCCGCTACGAGGTCTCCAACCACGCGCGCGAGGGCTTCAGCTCGCGGCACAACGCCCTCTACTGGACCGGGGGCGAGTACCTGGCGCTGGGCGTGGGGGCCACGGGCATGCTGCTGACGCCCTCGCCGTCCCGCTACGTCAACGTGCGAAGCCCGGAGAAGTACCTGACCGAGGTGGAGTCGGGCCGGCTGCCGGAGGAAGGGCGTGAGGCGCTGGGGGCCGGGGAGCTGTTCGCGGAGCGGCTGGCGATGGGGCTGCGCCTGGTCTCGGGCGTGGACTGGGAGGCCGTGTGCGAGCGGTATGGGCAGCCGGTCGCGCCCCGGCGAGCGGAGGTGGCGAGGCTGGTGGAGCACGGCTTCGCGACGCTGACGGGCGGACGGTTGGCCTTGACGGAGAAGGGCGCGGATGTGCACAGCGCCGTCTGTGCGCGGCTGCTGTAGTCCCGCGGCGCGCGTGCGAAGGACTTCGAGGAAGCTATGAGCAAGTGGATGTTGTGGATGTTGCTGACCTTGCTGACGGGCAGTCCGTTGGTGTCCTTGGTCCTGGTCATCATCATCATCTTCGTGGCGGACCGCTTCACGTGGCGGCTGTTGCCCAGCCCGGTGCGCATGTTCAAGCGCTTCCAGCGCGCGGGGGAGCTGGCGGGAACCATCCTCACCAACCCGCATGAGCGCCGCGCGCGCCACGAGCTGGCGGACATCCGCGTGGAGCAGAAGCGCTACGCGGAAGCGGTGGACATCCTCAAGCCCAACCTGGAAGCCGGCGACGACGACGTGGAGACGCTGTTCCTCCTGGGCGTGGCGTACCTGGGCGCGGGTGACGCCCGGCGCGGAGAGCTGCTGCTGGACGAGGCCGCGAAGCTGGACGCCGACTACCGGCAGGGCGCCATCGACCTGGAGCGAGGCCGCTTCCGGCTGAAGCGCGGAGAAGTGAAGCCCGCCATCGAGTCGCTGGAGCGCTTCTGCGCCACGCGGCTGGGGACGGTGGAGGGGCGCTACCTGCTCGCCAAGGCGCTCGCGAAGGATGGGCGCGGCGCGGACGCGAAGCGCGTGCGGGACCTGGCCTGGAACGAGTACGTGGCGGCCCCGGGCTTCCAGCGTCGCCGCGAGCGCCGGTGGGCCTGGCTGTCCCGGCCCAGCCGTCCGCTCACCTACGCGGCGGTGCTCGCGGTGGTGCTGGGCACGGGCGCGGCGGTGGCGAACTCGATGGGCCTGTTCTCACCGCGCTCGAACCCCCACGCCCCCTACGACGGCCGAGGCGGCCCGCCCTCGGCCTCCGAGTGGGAGTGAGAGGGTATTCCCGGGGCCCGGCCGCCGGATGTCTGGTTTGACGCGGCCAGGCCCCAAGCCCCTGTCTCAGTCGAAGCAAGCCACGCCGCAGTACGGCTTGCTCAGATTGCCATTGGGTGCGGTGGGAGCACTCGCCCGCGCTGGCGCGCGTGACTGGACAGTGGGTGTGAGTGAGGGCGTAGGCTCCGGGTGTCGTTCTCCCCGCGGACACAACAGAGGCTCACACCATGTTCCCCTCTCCGTCGCAGGTTCTCCGACAGCGTGAGGGATTGCTCGCCGACACGCCTTTTCCCCTGCTGCTGCACGCGCTGATGGTGGAGGAGCGCACGTGCACGCTGGAGCTGAAGGTGCGTCAGCGCGAGAAGCGCATCCTCATCGAGGAAGGCTCTCCGGTGGCGTGCCAGTCCAACCTCCTGCACGAGACGCTGGGGAAGTTCCTGGTGGAGAAGGGGCGGCTGACGGAGGCGGACTACCAGAAGTCGCTGTCGGAGAGCGTGTCCTCGGGCATGCAGATGGGGAGCCTGCTGGTGCAGAAGGGGCTCATCAGCCCGTTCGATTTGTACAAGCAGCTCCAGGCGAACCTGGCGCACAAGCTCCTGGACTGCTTCCGCTGGGTGGACGCGAAGTACCGCCTCATCGCGGACGCGGAGACCCCCGACGCGAGCGTGCGCACCAACACCGCGCAGCTCATCCTGACGGGCGTGGAGGGCGTGATGCCCTTCGACGCGGTGGCCACCCACTTCACCTTCACGGATGAACGAAGGTTCGGACAGATGCCCGGCGTGGAGGCCGGACCCAAGCTGTCCTCCAAGGACGCGCGCCTGTTGCAGCAGCTGCGTCAGCGCCCCACGTTCAACGAGCTGCTGGAGCGCACGGGCTTCGACATGGAGACGGTGCTGCGGCGCCTGTATGCGCTCTGCCTCCTGGGCGTGGCGGGCTTCGTCGAGGACGTGGACGCGCGGGCGGCGGAGGTGGCCGCGCGTGCCGTGGCTCCGGCGCCCGTGCCCGTCGTCGCGGAACCACCTCCCGCCGAGCCCCTCGCCGCCAAGGGCACCCCCTTCTCCGACGAGGACGTGAGCGCGCGAGATGCCCTCGTGTCGGCCTTCCTCGCGCACCGGAGCAAGGACCCGTTCGCGCTGCTGGAGGTCCCCGAGGACGTGCAGCCCCTGCCGCTGCGCCGGGCCTTCCTCGCGTGGGCGGAGCGCTTCTCGCCCCTGCGCTTCCAGACGCCCGAGCTCAAGGAGAAGGCGGAGGCGCTGCTGGCCGCCTACGCGAAGGCCTACGGGAGTCTGTCGGATGCGGAACAGAACGCCCTCTGGCGAAAGCGCCGCGCGGCGCACCGGGAGAAGGAGCGGGCCGCCACAGGACGCCCCAGCACCGCCGAGCAGTTCCGCATCCGGACAGACCTCCTGGACGCGACCACCCAGTTCGAGGAGGCCCGCCGCCGCCTGGCAGCCGGCAACCCCTCGGGCGCGTTCGAGTACCTCGAGTACGCCTGCGACATCGAGCCCAAGCCCCTGCATCACGCCTGGCGGGCCTGGGCGCGCTACCTCATGAAGCCCGAGGCGCACGGCCGCCTGGCCCTCCAGGAGCTCCAGGAGGTGGTCCGCCAGGAGCCCGCGCTCGAGGAGGGCTGGGCCTTCCTGGGCGAGGTGGCTCAAGGCGAGGGGCAGACGGGCCTGGCCGAGGAGTCCTTCCGCAAGGCCTTCAAGCTCAACCCCAAGAACCGCCGCTACGTGGACCTCATCCAGCAGCTCGCCCGGCGCCGCTGACCCGCTCCGAGCCCCGCTGCGGGCTGGCCTCGTGCGTCAGCTGTTTTTTCAGCGCCTGAGAGTTGACCCAGGGCCTTATCGGTCATGTGGCCGACGGGGGCGTTTCTCGCGCGGATTCTTGCTTAAGAGAGGGGATGCTTCATGCCTGGGACAACGGTTCTCGCTGATTTCACCCCGGGAGGAGAAACCCGGAGGTGGTGATCCGCGAGACTGGATTGTCAGTGTAACTTCGTTGGCGCACAGGGGGTATTACTTGCTGTCCCTCATGCGAGGCCGGATGAACTCCCGCACCACAGCGACCCAGTCAGGACAGGCCGCGGTGGAATCCGCCATTGTCCTGCCGCTCTTCGTCTTCCTCATCCTGGGCACGCTCCAGATTGGCCTGATGCACCAGGCGCGGCTGCTGACCAAGTACGCCGCCTACAAGGCCGTGCGAGCGGGCTCGCTCCACAACGCCAACGTGAAGACGATGGAGGCCGCGGCGCTCGCGGTGCTCCTGCCCATCCTGGGCACCCGGGCCTCCGGGGCGGGCGGCATCGAGTACGTCCGGCCGGTGGGCAGCGCCAGCGAGTTCGAGACCAAGTTCAACGAGCTGAAGTCCAACGAGATGCCCGGGGTGAACCTCAAGTACGCCGAGGTCACCGTCTGCGGCCCCACCCAGGAGGAGATTTCCGGGAGCAGTGGCGAGCTCGACTTCGACGACCCGAAGAACACGACGCCCAGCGGCTGGAAGGAGAACCACAAGACCAAGCTCCGCATCCAGGTGACGCTCAACTACCGGCTCGTCATCCCCTTCGCGGACTGGGTCATCTACCAGGCGGCGCGCGGCCGCGAGATTCCGATGCAGCTGCGCATGGGCAAGATCAAGGCCCAGGAGCAGGCGAAGACGTCCGGCCGCCGCTTCGGTGGCGCCGCCACGGGCGAGGGCCCCTACGAGAGCGCCGCCGGCCAGGGCATCTACATCATGCCCATCCGCGCTACGTACACCATGCGGATGCAGTCCAACTTCTACCTGGGCGCCAACGCCCTTCCTGGGAGCAACGTATGCGTCTTCCCGTTCTCCTACTGAGCCGGACGCGGCGCCGCCGCACCCAGCGAGGGCAGGCCATCGTCCTCGGGTCGCTGTCCTTCCTGGTGCTCGCGTTGATGGTGACGCTGAGCTTCAACCTGAGCCACGCGCTCCGTCAGAAGATGACGCTGCAGCAGCACAGCGACACGCTGTCGTACTCCATGGCGGTCCTGGAGGCGCGCGCGCTCAACTACTACGCGGTCAGCAACCGGGCCATCGCCAGCTCCTACGTGGCGATGAACAGCCTGCACGCGTACATGTCCGCGGCCAGCATCACCGGCCAGATGATGCGCGCGTCCTCCAAGAACTTCCAGATGATCGCCATCCAGGAGTTCGCGCTGTGCGCCGCCTGCTATTTCATGTGCGACCACTGCGAGCACTTCGCGGAGGCGCTCAAGATCAGCCAGGACTTCAACAAGGCCGGCAAGGACTACGACGACAAGGTCCAGGGCTTCGAGTCGAACTTCAACTCGGCCATGGAGGGCCTGGACCTGATGGTGGACAACATCCACACGGCCCAGAAGGAGGTCCACGAGAAGACGCTCCAGGCCGTGAAGGATGGCCGCAGCCACGGGCTGGCCCAGCTGAAGGCCTACACCGCGCCCAACGCCAGCGAGCTCGTGGCCGCCGTGGGCTCCATCAACGCCAACGAGTTCAACTGCGCGGTGGACGGGATGGAGTGCCAGGGCAGCGTGGGCAACAGCTCGCCGGAGGCTCGCGCGAAGGTGATGACGGAGGTCGCCAACGCGACGCGCGCCAAGTGGGCGGCGAACCGCGAGACCGGCGGCTTCGGCTCCCCCACGAACCTTCCCAAGTACCTCAACTCCCAGTTCTTCCAGGAGCTGGATGACATCCCGGGGAACGAGGGGCAGCGCATGGTCAGCGGCGTGCGCGGCACGGCCAAGACGGTGAAGGAGGAAGGCGCCGTCTCCGGAGGACAGTCGTCCGACAACACGGGCGCCAAGGTGGCGGCGCAGGACGAGGGGCGCATCTTCCACCAGTGGAAGGACGGCGCGTTTCTGTCCCCGTTCAAGTCCCGGGTGTGGAGCGACGAGGGCGGAGGCGACCACGTGGGCGACGGCGCGCACTCCGGCCAGCACCGCTTCGAGGGCGTCAACGCACGCGCGCTCACCAGCTGCGCGGGCTCCGGCAACTGCTTCATGAAGTTCCGCGCCAACCCGGACCCCAAGCGGGACTGGGGCCAGCCGCGCGTCTACAGCTACCTGTCGATGCCCTTCCGCGTGGGAGACACGAAGCGGGCGCCCTGGGAGCTCAACTCGTCGGCGCAGGTGCGCTTCACCCACGGCCAGCAGGGCGAGGGCAGCCTCACCGTCGCGGCGACGGAGGGCGCGGCCATGTCCAAGTCGCTCGTCTACTACCACCGCTTCGGCAACCTCGGCTGGAAGGAGGCCCCCAACCTCTTCGCGCCGTACTGGCGCGCCAAGCTGCATCCCTTCACGAAGGGAGATGCCCAGGAGGTGCTGGACGCCGCGGGCAACTCCGAGGGCTCCCAGATGTCTCAAGTGGAGGGGGTGGCGCTGTGAGGACTTCCCGACATCGTTCCCAGCGCGGCGCCGCGGCGGTGGAGACGGCGCTGTGCATGCTCGTCATCATCCCCGTCTTCATGTACGCGCTCTTCCTGGACGACCTCCTCCGGCATGCCCTGGATGGTCAGGAGACCGCGCTCACCACCGCGTGGGACTTCGCCGTCCAGGACTACGCCAAGAAGGCGAGCGGTCAGTCCTTCAGCGGCTTCAGCGAGGCCCAGCACTACGCCCGCCTCATGTACTGCGACCACGAGTCGGGACTGGACAGCTTCGGCCCTGGCAACGGGCCCGAGTGTGACAACGACGAGGGACACCACCAGGAGCTGTCCGCGCATGCCTGCTGGCTCAACCCGGGCGCGCAGCAGGTGCAGTGCACGCTGAACCAGGGCGACCCCAACGCGGGCGGAGGCGGTGGTCCCGTCGGCGCCTACAACGTGACGCTGCACCAGTCGTACATGGACCAGTTCAGCAAGGGCGGCATCATCCGCTGCTCGGCGCGGCTGGGTGTGCAGAACTACCTGCTGCCCAAGAGCTTCCTCCAGGACTTCAGCCAGGTGGGGCTCGCGCGGCAGACGATGCGCCGCGCGGACGGCGTCCACAACAACGCGCAGGGCAGCGGAGATCTGCAGGACGACCCGCGCGGGCTCGAGGGCAATGTCTACCTGCTGCCCTGGGAGCGCATCGCCATCGTCACCGACACCTGGGCGCTGACCAAGGAGCAGAAGGTGGAGCGCGGCACGAAGGACGGCGACGAGGAGGGCCTCTACGTGCGCGTGGCCCAGGTCTACAAGAACCAGGACAACTCGGGCTACACCCAGATGACCTCGCCCGCCGAGGCCTTCGTCAACGAGGCGACCCAGGAAGTGCTCAGCCCCGACGTCGCGCTGGACCAGATGGACCCGGGTGACGACCCGCGCGAGCCCAGCCTCTCCATCGTCCCGTTCCCGGAGAGCGGCGGGCCGAAGCAGGACGTGGAGCAGTACGGCAGCAGCGCCAGCTACTTCAACAGCGAGTGGCGTGACTGGGATGCCGACAACAACGAGGCCACCCACAACGCCCGGGGGAACAACTACCTGGGCTGCTCTTCTCCGGAGAGCTGCTGATGCCTTCCTCGTCGAGCCTGGTCATTCGGGTCCCCGCGCTGCTGTTCTCCGTCGCGGTGGTGGGCGCGTTGATTGGCTTTACCTGGGAGGGGGCTGTCTATGGCAAGCGCGCGGTCTCGGAGGAGTGGTCTCCGCCGCCGTCGCTGGATGATGCGCCCGAGGCGAAGGCCGCGCGCACTCCCGAGGAGGACGCGGCGCTGAAGCGGGCGCTGGTGCACTTCCCCGCGTACCCCAGGGCCAGCCGCGCGGAGCTGCTCGCGGTGGACTACCTGGGGCCGGACGTGCCCATCGCGGTGGCGTGGTTCAGCACGCAGGACACGCCCGAGCAGGTGCTGTCGCACTACGAGAAGGTGCTCCTGGACAAGGGGCTGCCGGTGCTCGGGGAGCGCCATGGCGTCAACGGCGGGTGGGTGGGCTACTGGAGCCCGGCGAAGGAGGAGATGCGGCTCATCTCCGTGCTGGCGCAGGGCGGGGAGACGCTGGGCTTCGTGTCCGCGGGCCAGGTGGGGCCGCTGCTCAAGCGCGCGTCGAGCGTGCCCGCGTGGATGCCGCTGCCGGCGGAGCTGAGTGAGCCGGTGACGCTCTCCTTCAACATGGAGGGGGCCTCGCACCACGTGGTCGCCGGCAAGCTGCCGGAGGGGACTCCCACGGAAGTCGGAGCGCGCTACCGCGAGCTGCTCACCCAGAAGGGCTGGGAGGTGGGCGCGGTGGAGCAGGTGGACGTGGGCGGAATCGCCTTCGAGGTGATTCGCGGCACCACGCTGGGGCGGGCCACGGTGCGTCCGCGCCTGCCCGAGCCGGGCGTCGAGGTTCAACTCTCACTGCTCCAGCGAGGAGCCACGCCGTGAAAGACGTGAAGGGTCAGGTCATGGCGAAGACTTCCAGCAACCTCCGAGGCAGCCGCGCGCGCGGGCAGTCGATGGTGGAGTACGCCATCATCACCTCCGCGCTGATGGGCTTCACCGTGATGGGCTGGCCGTTCCTGGTGCAGTTGCTCAACGCGCTGCACAAGTACTTCAACTCCATCTACTACGTGATTCAGTCTCCCATCCCGTAGGCAGGGACCGTCAGGCGGGCTTCACTTCTGGCTCGGGCGGTCCGGCGGCGTGTGCTCGCGCTGGAGGATGAGTGGGACGGCGTATGCGGATGACGCGAACCGGCTGCTGACGGGCGTGGACGCGGCCGTGAAGCGCGAGTTCGAGCGGGATGTCTTCGGCAACAGCCTGGTGGAGCGCCTGGATGGGCGGAAGCGGACGCCCGAAGGCCCCGAGCGGGTCGTGACCTGGCTCGAGTCCCTCGGCGTTCGCATCACCGAAGTCTGCTCCCGAGGGTGATCGTCACGACGGTGTGACGATTCAGGCCCGCTGAGTGGTCTTACGTGTTTCCCGCCAGACATTGTTTCAGTGCGACGCGTCTCGTGGGTTCCCACCAGACCGTGCCTGTATTTCTTTCAGCGCCACCGTGAAGAATGTACAGAGCAGCCCTCTGTAATTCCTTACTCCGGGTGTGGCGTTGTTGCTGCTTCTGTGTGGTGAAGGACAGTGCGGGCTTGGAGGGGAAGTAAGGGTGTTGTGGTTTTGTCGATCTCACTGTGTGTGTGGTAGTGATTGGCCCATGCGACGTCGCCTCTGCTTTGGATATGCAAGGGCACAGTCAGGACAAGCGGCGGTGGAGACCGCGGTTGTCCTGCCGCTCTTCGTGTTTCTCATTCTGGGCGTGCTTCAGCTGGGCCTGATGCACCAGGCGCGGCTGCTGACGAAGTACGCCGCATACAAAGCGGTCCGCACCGGTTCGCTTCGCAGCGCCAGCGTCTCGGAGATGGAGCATGCCGCGGTCGCGGTGATGCTGCCGATGCTGGGCAAGCGCTCATCCGGCGCGGG
Organism: Myxococcus stipitatus; assembly: GCF_038561935.1. Next base: position 1,505,861 of record NZ_CP102770.1, read on the forward strand.
GAGCATCGAGTACGTCCGTTCGGTCGGCAGCGGGCAGGAGTTCGCGACGAAGTGGAATGAGCTGAAGAACAACCAGATGGCGGAGACGGACCTGAAGAACGTGGAGGTCACCATCTGCGGACCGACGCAGGAAGACGTCGGGAGTGGTGGGGGGGAGCTCGACTTCGACGACCCGAGTGTCGCCACCTCGGGGGACTGGCGTCAGAGCATGCGCACGAAGCTGCGCGTCCAGGTGACGTTCAACTACCGGCTCGTCATCCCCTTCGCGGACTGGGTCATCTACCAGGCGGCGCGTGGCCGCGAGATTGGGATGCACCTGCGCATGGGGAAGGTGAAGGCGGCCGAGCAGGCCAAGGTGTCCAAGCGCAAGTTCGGAAGCAAGAACAAGGGGGAGAACCCCTACGAGAGCGCGGCGTCGAGGGGCATCTACATCGCGCCCATCCGCGCCACGTACACCATGCGGATGCAGTCGAATCTGGTGGCCGACGACGACATCCCCGCGAGGAACGAATGCATCTTCCCGTTCGCCTACTGAGCCGGATGCGCCGCCGCACCCAGCGCGGGCAGGCCATCGTCCTGGGCTCGCTGTCCTTCCTGGTGCTCGCGTTGATGGTGACGCTGAGCTTCAACCTGAGCCACGCGCTGCGGCAGAAGATGTCGCTCCAGCAGCACAGCGACGCCATGGCGTACTCCATGGCGGTGCTGGAGGCGCGCGCGCTCAACTACTACGCGGTCAGCAACCGGGCCATCGCCGGCTCCTACGTGGCGATGAACAGCCTGCACGCGTACATGGCCGCCGCGAGCGTCACGGGGGAGATGCTGAGGGCCGGCGAGAGTAACTTCAACAAGATCGCCGCTGCTGAGCTGGCCAAGTGTCTTGCTTGCAGATGTAGCTGCTGCAAGCACGCGGCCGATGCCAAGAAGGTCGCGAACAAGTTCGGCAAGAAAGCAAGGGAGTATGACCGCGACGCGCGAGCCCTTGAAGGAGACTTCAGGACGGCCATGGAGGGCTTGGACCTCATGGTGGACAATCTTCACAAGTCCCAGGCGGAGGTCCACGCGAGGACCGCGCAGGCCGTGAAGGACGGCTCAAGCCACGGTCTGGCTCAGCTGAAGGAAGACACCGCACCCAAGGCGAGTGAGTTGAGCTCGGCTGTGGGGGCCCTCAATGAGAACGAGTTCAACTGCGCGGTGGATGGAAAGACATGTAAGGGCAGCGTGGAAAGTACCTCCAATGAGGCTCGCGCCCGCGTCATGACTGAGATTGGGAACGCGAGCCGCTCGGCATGGCCTTCGAACCGGACGGGGACGAAGCACCTCCACCCGGAGTTCCTCGACGAGTTCCGAAAGATTCCAGATGAGGGCGTCTATCGCATCTCGGGACACAAGGGCTCCGCCAAGACGGTGGTCGACAAAGAGGCGATCTACGAAGGAGGTCAGAGTGGTGGCAACGAGGGCACCACCGTGGCCGCAAGCGAAGAGGGCGTGCTTCATCAGGACCAGTGGGAGGACATCCTTCCCGGGATGTTTTCGTCGGACTATGAATCCGCCATCTCGAGCGACTCAGGGGGGGGCGATCATGACGGTGATGGAGACCAACACCGAGGCTCCCACCAATTCGAGGGCACCAACGCCCGGGCGCTCGACGGCTGCGCGAGTGGAGGCAACTGCTTCATGAAGTACCGCGCGAACCCCGACCCCGAGCGGGACTGGGGCCAGCCGCGCGTCTACAGCTACTACACGATGCAGTTGAGCGTGGGGAACGCCCAGCAGGCGCCATGGGAGCTCAACAACTCCAGGAGCGTGGAGTTCCAGCACGGCGCCCAGGGCTCCGGGAAGCTGACCGTGGCCGCGGGTGAGGGCATGAGCCTGTCCAAGGCCCTCGTCTACTACCACCGCTTCGGCTCGGGCGGCTGGAAGGAGCCACCCAACCTCTTCGCTCCCTTCTGGCGCGCGAAGCTGCATCCCTTCAAGCCGGGCGAGGCCGCCAGGGTGCTCCAAGAGGTAGGCAACTCCGACGCCGTCCCCATCGCCGAGACGGAGGTGCCGCTGTGAGCTCTCTTCCTCCCAGAAGCAGGAGACGCGCTGCCCGAGGTGCCGCCGCCGTGGAGACGGCGCTGTGCATGCTCGTCATCATCCCCGTCTTCATGTACGCCATCTTCCTCGACGACCTCTTGCGACACGCCCTGGACGCGCAGGAGACAGCGGTCTCCACCATCTGGGACTACACCGTCGCGGACTATGCGAAGACGCCGGAAGGAGAGTCCTTCGCGGGCTTCGGTCAAATCCAAGGCGTGGCCCGGTTGACGTACTGCGACCACGAGTCAGGTCTGGACAGCTACCAGACCGTGCCTCCCGAGTGCGACAACGACCAGAGCCACCACCAGGAGCTGGTGGCGCACGCCTGCTGGCTGAACCCGGGCGCGCAGCAGGTCCAGTGCACACTGAACCAGCAGGCCGTGGGCGCCTATGGCGTCACGCTGCACGCCGCGTACATGAACCAGTTCAACCGGGGCGGGCTCATCCGCTGCTCGGCACGCAACGGTGTGCAGAACTATCTGCTGCCCAAGACGCTCTTCTCCGAGTTCAGCCAGGTCGACCTGGCGAAGGAGACGAAGTCAGGCAATGTCCACACCAACGCCCAGGCGGAGCGAGACGTGGAGAAGGACACCTATCTGCTGCCCTGGGAGCGCATCGCCCTGGTGACGGACACATGGGCGCTGACCCGGGAGCAGAGCTTCGAGCCCGGCCAGTCGAACAATGACCCGGAGCGCGTCTATGCACGCGTGTCCCAGCTCTACACGAACGGAGAGAACCGGGGCTACACGGACATGAAGCCGGCCGCCGAGGCGCTCGTCTCCGCCGCCATCGAGGACAAGCTGCTCAGCGAGGACATGCGGTTGGATTCGCAGGGCCCCGGAGACGACCCGCGCAAGCTCAGCATGTCCATCAAGCCCCAGAACGGCGCGCCCACCCAGGACATCAAGCAGGGCGGCGACAGCGCCTCCTACTTCAACAACGAGTGGCAGGACTGGGACCAGGACAACAACAAGGCGACCTACGACGCGCGCGCCGAGTACTACATGGGCTGCTCGAGGCCCGGGTGCAAGAAATGACCAGGTCCCTTCGCCGCACCCGTGCGCGAGGCCAGTCGCTGGTGGAGTACGCCGTCATCACGGCCGCGCTCATGGGCTTCACCGTGATGGGCTGGCCGTTCCTGGTGCAGCTGCTCAACGCGCTCCAGAAGTACTTCGGCTCCATCTACTACGTCATCCAGTCCCCCATCCCCTGAGGGACGAGGGACCGGACGGCCACCGCCCTACGGCTGCACGGTGGTGATGAACTCCGCCTTGCCACCCGCGACCTTGAGGACGACGGCCTCCTTCACCGCGTCCCGATTCGCGTCCAGCGTGATGCGCCCGGCCACGCCCGGGAAGTCCTTGGTCGCCGCGATGGCGTCGCGCAGCGCCGGGCCGCTGGTGTCCGGGGCGCGCTTGAGCGCCTCCACCAGCACGCGCCCCGCGTCGTACGCCAGCGCCGCCACGCTGTCCGGCACGCCGCCGTAGTTCTGCTTGTACTTCGCGAGGAACGTCTGGAGCACCGGGTCCGGGTTCCCCGGTGAGTAGTGATTGGAGTAGTAGCTGCCCTCCAGCGCGGAGCCGCCCAGCTCGAACAGCTTGTCGGAATCCCAGCCATCACCGCCCAGCAGCGGCACCTTCAAGCCCACCTCACGCGCCTGCCGCGCGATGATGCCCACGTCCGTGTAGTAGCCCGGGACGAACATCGCCTCCGGCTTCACCTGCTTGATGGCCGTGAGCTGCGCGCGGAAGTCCGTGTCGCCCTTGGAGTAGCTCTCCGTCCTCAGGACCTCGCCGCCGAACTCCTTGAACTTCGCGGTGAACACATCCGCCAGGCCCATGGAGAAGGCGCTCTTGTTGTCCGTGAGCACCGCGACGCGCGACAGCTTCAGGTTCTCCCGCGCGAACTTCGCCATCACCAGGCCCTGGAACTCGTCGATGAAGCACACGCGGAAGATGTAGTCGCCCTTCTTCGTCACCTCGGCGCTCGTGGAGGTGGGCGTAATCATGGGCACTTTGCCCGCCTGCGCCTTCTCCGCCATGGCCATGGACACCGACGAGGCCGCCTCACCCAGGATGGCCACCACCTTGTCCTGGCTGATGAGCCGCGTCGCCGCCTGGGCGCCTTCCTCGGGGCGGCCCTGGCTGTCGTAGACCCGCAGCGCCAGCTTCTTGCCCCTCACGCCGCCCGCGGCGTTGGCCTCGTTGATCGCCATCTCGATGCCGTTGCGCGCGGAGACGCCGAACGTGGCCTCGCTGCCCGTGAGGCTGCCCACCTCGCCGATGAGAATCGTGTCCGCGTCCGTGGGCGCCACGGCCCCTGGCTGCGTGCCCTGGGGCGACTGTCCCGCCGTGCCCTCCTTGTTGCCTGGAGCCTGGGCGGCCTGCCCCGCGGGGGATGGCTCGGTGGGGTTGGGCGCGGCGGACTTCTTCTCACAGCCCGCCAGGGCCAGGGCCAGCGTGGCGAGGAGCATCAGTGGACGCATCGTCGGGTTCCCTCCGGAAGACGAGGAATCCCACCCTAGTCGCCTCCTCCCTGCCCTCCAACCAGGGGTCTTCCCGACGCCCCCCAAAATGCAATGTGGACTGAAACAGTCCAGATTACATATGACGCCCCACGAGGCTTGGAGGCCCCGAGGGAATGGACCCAGGAAGGAGAGAGCGTCCCGCATGCTCCGGATGAGCAAGATGACCGACTACGGCATCGTGCTGATGACCGAGCTGGCTCGCGCGGAGGGCGGCACCCGCACCACCCGCGAGCTGGCGGCGCGCACGCGCGTGCCCTTGCCCTCGGCCAGCAAGGTCCTCAAGGGCCTCCTGCAGGCGGGGCTCGTGGTGTCCCACCGGGGCGCCAATGGCGGCTACGGGCTGGCGCGTCCGCCCGCGTCGCTGTCCCTGGCGGAGCTGGTGGCCTCGCTGGAGGGCCCCGTCTCGCTCACCGAATGTGGTGAGCACACCACCGGCGGCGCGCCGTGTGAGCTGGAGTCCGTGTGCCAGGTGCGTGGCCACTGGCGGCTCATCAACCAGGCCATTCAAGAAGCGCTGGGGCGCCTGACGTTGGCGGACCTCATCGCGCCGGTGCCTCGCATGCCGGAGCGGCTGGTGGGACTGGGTGTCCCTTCGCGCTCCGCTGTAAGCACCGCCACCCCTTCGGCGTCTTCATCGTCATCAGGAGTTCGCTCATGACCACCGACACCCTCCAGGAGCTGACGCGGCGTCCGTACGCGGCTGGCTTCGTCTCCGCCGTGGAGGCGGACACCTTCCCGCCGGGGCTCGACGAGGACGTCATCCGCGCGCTGTCCGAGAAGAAGGGCGAGCCCGCCTTCCTCCTCGAGTGGCGCCTGAAGTCCTTCCGCCACTGGAAGACGCTGCGCGAGCCCACGTGGCAGGCGGTGACGTACCACCCCATCGACTACCAGGCCATCAGCTACTACTCGGCCCCGCGCTTCAAGCCGAAGAAGGACAGCCTGGATGAGGTGGACCCGGAGATCCTCCGCACCTACGAGAAGCTGGGCATCCCGCTCGAGGAGCAGAAGCGGCTGCAGAACGTCGCGGTGGACGCCGTGTTCGACTCGGTGTCGGTGGCCACGACGTTCAAGGACAAGCTGGCCAAGGCGGGCGTCATCTTCTGCTCCTTCTCCGAGGCGGTGCGTGAGCACCCGGAGCTGGTGAAGAAGTACCTGGGCTCGGTGGTGCCGCACTCGGACAACTTCTTCGCGGCGCTCAACTCGGCGGTCTTCAGCGACGGCTCGTTCGTCTACATCCCGAAGGGCGTGAGATGCCCCATGGAGCTGTCCACGTACTTCCGCATCAACGCCGCGGAGACGGGCCAGTTCGAGCGCACCCTCATCGTCGCGGACGAGGGCTCCTACGTGAGCTACCTGGAGGGCTGCACCGCCCCGCAGCGCGACACCAACCAGCTGCACGCCGCGGTGGTGGAGCTGGTGGCGCTGGACGGGGCCACCATCAAGTACTCCACGGTGCAGAACTGGTACCCCGGCGACGCGCAGGGCAAGGGCGGTATCTACAACTTCGTCACCAAGCGCGGCATCGCGCACAAGGGCGCGAAGATTTCGTGGACGCAGGTGGAGACGGGCTCGGCGATTACGTGGAAGTACCCGAGCGTCATCCTCAAGGGGGATGACTCGGTGGGCGAGTTCTACTCGGTGGCGCTCACCAACAACCTCCAGCAGGCGGACACGGGCACGAAGATGGTGCACCTGGGGAAGAACACCCGCAGCACCATCGTGTCCAAGGGCATCTCCGCGGGGCGTGGACAGAACACGTACCGGGGACTGGTGAAGGTGCTCAAGAGCGCGGAGAACGCGCGCAACTACACCCAATGCGACTCGCTGCTCCTCGGTGACAAGTGTGGCGCCCACACGGTGCCGTACATCGAGGTGAAGAACTCGACGGCGCAGGTGGAGCACGAGGCGTCCACGTCGAAGATTGGCGAGGACCAGCTCTTCTATTGCCGGCAGCGCGGCATCTCGCAGGAGGACGCGGTGTCGATGATTGTGAACGGCTTCTGCCGGCAGGTGTTCAAGGAACTGCCCATGGAGTTCGCGGTGGAAGCTCAGAAGCTGCTTGGAGTGAGTCTGGAAGGGAGCGTGGGGTAGGTATGGCTTTGCTGTCCGTTCGGAATCTGCACGCCCGCGTGGGCGACAAGGACATCCTCAAGGGCATCAACCTGGAGGTGGGCGCCGGAGAGGTGCACGCCATCATGGGGCCCAATGGCTCGGGGAAGAGCACGCTGGCGAGTGTGCTCGCGGGCCGTGACTCCTACGAGGTGACGCAGGGCGAGGTGCTGCTCGACGGCAAGCCGCTGCTGGAGCTGGCCCCGGAGGCCCGCGCGGCGGAGGGCGTGTTCCTGGCCTTCCAGTACCCGGTGGAGATTCCGGGCGTGGGCAACCTGCACTTCCTGCGCACGGCGCTCAACGCGCAGCGCCGGGTGAAGGGCTTGGAGGAGCTGGACGCGATGGACTTCCTCCAGCTCGCCAAGGAGAAGTCGAAGCTCGTGCAGCTGGACCAGGCCTTCATGAACCGCTCGGTCAACGAGGGCTTCTCCGGCGGCGAGAAGAAGCGCAACGAGGTGTTCCAGATGGCGGTGCTGGAGCCGCGTCTGGCCATCCTCGACGAGACGGACTCCGGTCTGGACATCGACGCGCTGCGCACGGTGGCGGGCGGTGTGAACGCGCTGCGCTCGCCCCAGCGCGCCATGGTGGTCATCACGCACTACCAGCGGCTCTTGGACTACATCGTGCCGGACCATGTGCATGTGATGGCGGCGGGGCGAATCATCCGCTCGGGTGGGCGGGAGCTGGCGCTGGAGCTGGAGGAGAAGGGCTACGGCTGGCTGGGGCTGGACGGAGCGCGGCGATGACGTCGGGCCTGACGCGCTACGTGGACGTGGCCACGCGCTTCCAGGCGCGGGAGGCGGCGGTGCCCGCGTGGCTGGCACGCATGCGAGAGGAGGGCCTGGCGCACTTCGCGCGGCTGGGGCTTCCGACGACACGTGACGAGGCATGGAAGTACACGAACGTCGCGCCCATCGCGGACGGGGCCTTCGCGCCCGTGTCCTCGGTGCGGGATGCGGCGGAGCTGAAGGCGGCGGTGGCTCGGCTGGCGCTGCCGGGGCCTCGGCTGGTGTTCGTGGACGGGCGGCTTGCTCCGGAGTTGTCGTCGGTGGAGGGGCTTGCTCGCGGCGTGTCGCTGAAGCCGCTGCGGGACGTGTGGGCGGAGGACGGGGCGTGGCTCGCCGGGGAGCTCGGTCAGCGGGCGCTCGTGGCGGAGCATGCGTTCACCGCGCTCAACGCGGCGCTGCTGGAGGACGGGGCGGTGCTGCGGCTGGCGCCGCGCGCGCTGAGCGAGGCGCCGGTGCAGCTCCTGTTCCTCACGCGGGGAGACGCGCCGGTGCTGGCGAGTCCTCGGGTCCTCGTCGTCGCGGGCGAGGGCAGCGAGGCGACGCTGGTGGAGACGTATGCCAGCGTGACGGGCGGCTCGGGGCCCACCTTCACCAACGCGGTGACGGAGGTGACGCTGGGCGACAACGCGAGCCTCAAGCACTACCGGGTCCAGTCGGAGGGGGACTCGGCGCTGCACGTCGGCGGGCTGCATGTGCGGCAGGGGCGCGACAGCCGCTTCGCCTCGCACACGTTCGCGCTGGGCGGGGCGCTGGCTCGCACCGAGGTCCATGTCGCGCTGATGGGCGAGGGCGCGGATGCCACGCTCAATGGCCTGTACGTGGGACGCGGGACGCAGCACCTGGACCAGCGGACGGCGCTGGACCACGCGGTGCCCAAATGCACCAGCCGCGAGCTGTACAAGGGCGTGCTCGATGACCGGGCGCGCGGCACGTTCCATGGGCTGGTGCGCGTGCGGCAGGACGCGCAGCACACGGACGCGCGGCAGCAGAACCGGAACCTCCTGTTGTCGGAGCACGCGCAGGCGGAGACGCGGCCGCAGCTCGAAATCTTCGCGGACGACGTGAAGTGCGCGCACGGCGCGGCGGTGGGGCGGCTGGATGCGCAGGCGCTGTTCTACCTGCGCTCGCGCGGCATTCCCCGGGCGGAGGCGGAGCGGCTGCTCACGTATGCCTTCGCGCGGGAGCTGGTGGAGGCCGTGCCGGAGGGGCCCGTGCGCGCGAGCGTGGAGGGACTGTTGGCCCCGAGGCTCCCGGGCGCGGCCCGGACGGAGGTGGCGGCATGAGTGCGTTCGACGTTCAGCGCGTCCGCGAGGACTTCCCGATTCTGCGGCAGGAGGTTCGCGGCCGGCCGCTGGTGTACCTGGACAGCGCGGCCACGGCGCAGAAGCCGCAGGCCGTCATCGACGCCATCGTCCGCTTCTACCAGCACGACAACGCCAACGTGCACCGCGGCGTCCACGTCCTCTCCGAGCGCGCCACGGAGGCCTACGAGGGCGCTCGCGAGACGGTGCGGGAGTTCATCAACGCGCGGGATGCCCGGGAGATTGTCTTCGTTCGCGGCACCACGGAGGCCATCAACCTGGTGGCGCAGACCTACGGCCGGAAGAACGTGGGCCCGGGCGATGAAGTGCTCATCACGCACATGGAGCACCACGCCAACATCGTCCCCTGGCGGATGCTGTGTGAGCAGACGGGCGCCACGCTGCGCGTGATTCCCGTGGATGACCGGGGCGAGCTGGTGCTGGACGCGGTGGACGCGCTGCTCACGGAGAAGACGCGCATCCTCGCGGTGACCCACGTGTCCAACGCGCTGGGCACGGTGAATCCGGTGAAGGAGCTGACGCGCAAGGCGCACGCGAAGGGCATCCCCGTGCTGGTGGACGGGGCGCAGTCGGTGACGCACTTCCCGGTGGATGTGCGGGAGCTGGGCTGCGACTTCTACGCGTTCAGCGGCCACAAGATGTTCGGCCCCACGGGCATCGGCGTGCTGTACGGGCGGCTGGAGCGGCTGGAGTCGATGCCTCCGTATCAGGGCGGCGGCGACATGATTCTCTCCGTGACGATGGAGAAGATTACGTACAACCGCGTGCCGCACCGGTTCGAGGCGGGGACGCCCAACCTGGAGGGCGCGGTGGGCCTGGCCGCGGCCATCCGCTACCTGCGGGGCCTGGGGATGGACGCCATCGCCGAGCACGACCGGGCGCTCATGGCCTACGGCACGCAGGTGCTGGAGTCGGTGCCGGGGCTGCGGCTGGTGGGCACCGCGCGGGAGAAGGCGGGGGTGCTGTCCTTCATGCTGGAGGACATCCACCCGCACGACGTGGGGACCATCCTGGACCGCGAGGGCATCTGCATCCGCACGGGCCACCACTGCGCGCAGCCGGTGATGCAGCACTTCAAGGTGCCGGCCACCGCGCGGGCGTCCCTGGCGCTCTACAACACGCGCGAGGACGTGGACGCGCTCGTGCGCGGGCTGCACAAGGTGAGGGAGGTGTTCGGATGAGCTCGGGCTCGGATGACTTGAAGGACCTCTACCAGGAGGTCGTGCTGGAGCACTCCAAGCGGCCGCGCAACTTCCGCGTGGTGGAGGGCGCCAACCGCGAGGCGGCGGGACACAACCCGCTGTGCGGAGACCAGCTCTCCGTGACGCTGAAGCTGGAGGGCGACGTCATCCGCGACATCGGCTTCCAGGGCCAGGGCTGCGCGATTTCGCGTGCGTCCGCGTCGCTGATGACGGGCGCGGTGAAGGACAAGTCGAAGGCGGAGGCGGAGGCGCTCTTCGAGCTGGTGCACAAGCTGGTGACGGAGGGCCCGGAGTCGGTGGACATGGAGGCGCTGGGCAAGATGGCGGTGCTGTCGGGGGTGAGTGAGTTCCCCGCGCGCGTGAAGTGCGCGAGCCTCGCGTGGCACACGATGCGCGCGGCGCTCGAGGGTCGGGATGAAGCGGTCTCCACGGAATAGGGACGGAGGGAGCGGACCATGCGAGGCGTGACGGCGATGTTGGAGCGGGAGGTCCCCGCGACCATCATTCCCAGCGGAGACAAGGTGATGTTGCCCGAGGGCGCGGAGCTGCGCGTGATGCAGACCCTGGGCGGCAACATCACGGTGCAGGACCCCTACGGGCAGCTCTTCCGCATCGACGAGAAGGACGGCGCGGCGCTGGGCGAGGAGTACGCGCCCAAGGAGAAGGCCGCGGGCGACCCGAGCGAGTTCCACGAGGAGCAGGTCTGGGAGCAGCTGCGCACGGTGTATGACCCGGAGATTCCGGTGAACATCGTGGAGCTGGGCCTGGTGTACGCGTGCAAGGCGGAGCCGTTGCCGGAGGGCGGACACAAGGTCGAAATCCAGATGACGCTCACGGCGCCGGGCTGCGGCATGGGGCCGGTGCTCGTCGAGGACGTGAAGACGAAGGTGGGCTCGGTGCCGGGCGTGAAGGAAGCCAACGTGGAACTCGTCTGGGAGCCGGCGTGGGACCAGAGCCGGATGACGGACGTCGCGAGGCTGCAGCTCGGCTGGATGTGAGGCCGTGATTCCGCCTGCCCGGAGCATCCTGGCTCCGGGCGGGGGCGGGGGCCGTCAGCGCATCGAGAACCTGTGCACCACTCCGAACCCCAGTGCCGCGGTGGCGAGGCTCCCCGCGAGCACCTTGGGCCACTGCCGCGAGACCTCCTCGGGCGGGTGGTAGTGCATGGACGTGGGGTAGGCCTCGACTTGCCGGATGCGCTCGCGCACCTCCGGGAGCTTCTCCGCGAAGAGCTCCACCATGGCCTTCTCGAAGAAGGGGAGGTCGAGCGGGCTCCGGCTGGAGACCCAGTTGTCGTCATGCACCAGGGGCTCGTCGCGCCAGTTCGCGCCCGCGTTCTTCACGTCGTCGCGGATGCCCGGCCATGAGGTGAGGGTGCGCCCCTCCGCGAGCCCCGCGGAGATGAGCAGCCACGGCGCATGGCAGATGATGGCCATGGGCAGGTTGAGGGAGTCCGCGTCATGCACGAAGTCCCGCGCGAGCGCGCTCTGCCGCAGCGTGTCCGGATTGATGAGCCCTCCGGGCAGGAGCACGGCGTCGAAGTCCGCGGCCTTCACGTCCTTCAGCGTCGCGTCCACGCGGACCTTCTTGCCGGGCACCATGTGCTTCATGGCGCGGATGTAACCGGGCTGGAGCGAGACAATCTTCACGTCGGCTCCGTGCCGCTCCAGCTTCCTGACCGGCCGCGTCAGCTCGACTTGTTCGAAGCCATCCGCCGCCAGCACCGCCACTCGCAAGCCTCTGAGTTTCCTTCCCATTGCGCCGCTCCCTTGCCGTTGGTCGCTCCCGACACTGTGCATGGTGGGGAACGCGGGCATGGCCCAGACGCCGGGCGGACGACCTTCTGTTCGCGGGTCGCCGCCGTGGAGCCCGAGCAGCCAGGCTGGCGGCGTTGTGCCTCCCCAGCGGCCGTGCTACCGACCCGGCACACCCCCGGAGGTCACCGCATGTTCGCCTCGCGTCCGTCGTTTCCCCGGAGCCTCGTCGCGGGCACCGCGCTGCTCCTGAGCCCCGTGGGCTGCACGAGCACCCAGTCCGCCACGCGCGCCGATGACACGCGGCTCACCCAGGAGGGCACACCGGCCCGGAAGCCGAAGTGGGGTCTGGTCATCCACGGTGGTGCGGGTGTCATCTCCCGGGAGAACCTCTCCGCCGAGCGGGAGGCCGAGGTCCGCGCCGCGCTCCAACAGGCGCTCCAAGCGGGCCACGCTGTGCTGGCCCAGGGAGGCAGCAGCCTGGACGCGGTGACGGCGGCCGTGCGCATCCTGGAGGACTCGCCGCACTTCAACGCGGGCAAGGGCGCGGTCTTCAACCACGACGGCGTCAACGAGCTGGATGCGGCCATCATGGACGGCGCCACGCGCTCGGCGGGCGCGGTGGCGGGGCTTCGGCGCGTGAAGAACCCCATCGAGCTGGCGCGTCGGGTGATGGAGAAGTCGCCGCACGTGATGATGATGGGCGAGGGCGCGGAGCAGTTCGCCCAGGCCCAGGGCGTGGAGCTGGTGGACCCCAAGTACTTCTTCACGGAGGACCGGTGGCAGGGCCTCCAGCGTGCGCTCGAGAAGGAGCGCGCGGTGCCCTCGCAGTCTCCTTCCTCGCTCCGGCCGGGACTGGACCCGGTGACGGGGGACCACAAGTTCGGCACGGTGGGCGCGGTGGCGCTGGACCAGGCGGGGAACCTGGCCGCAGGGACGTCCACGGGTGGGATGACGAACAAGCGCTTCGGCCGCGTGGGCGACTCGCCCATCATCGGTGCGGGGACCTACGCGGACCCTCGCTGCGCCGTGTCCGCCACGGGGCACGGTGAGTTCTTCATCCGGTACACGGTGGCGCGCGACATCTGCGCGCGCGTCGAGTACCAGGACCTGCCGCTGCCCGAGGCCGCCAACGTCGTCGTCAACGACGTGCTGGTGAAGGCCGGAGGGGAAGGGGGAGTCATCGCCATGGACCGCGACGGGAATGTGGCCATGCCCTTCAACTCCACCGGCATGTACCGGGGCTATGTGGGAGAGGACGGCCAGCCCCACGTGGCCATCTTCAAGGAGTCGGAGGAGTCGGCTCCCAGCCCGTAGCGACGGGGCTGGCTTGGATGCAATGGCGCTGCATCTGTAAGCTGGGTGACGCCCGCGTGCGCGGGCGTGCCTGACGTGAAAAGGAGCAGCCCATGAGGTTCTTGCCGTCGACCCTGTCGTGGAGCGCCGTTTCCTGTCTCATCCTCTCGGCGGTGATGCTGGCCGCCAGTCCCGCTCGCGCCGAGTCGAGCGAAGAGGCTGTCTGCGGTGGTGAGTCTCGGAGCACCGAGCGGGTACAAGGGCTCTACTGTTACGAGTCGGACTGCATCTGGGACAGCGATTGTTGGAATGCGTGTCCCTCCGCGCGCAGCACGTACTGCGACAGCAGCAACGTCTGCGTGCATGACCTCGGGGGTGGAGGCGGAGGGGGTGGTGGCGGAGGCGGCGGCGGTGGCGGTGGCCCCACCTGCGAGATGCGCGACTGCTATGACGACAGTCAGTGCGAGTGTAACGGTCGCCCGGGCTCCTGTGGGAGCGACGGCACCTGTTCCTACTGAGGTGTGGCCGCGGCGCGCGCCATGGCGCCGACGACCAGGTGATGGAAGGGCCGGATGACGTTGAAGTACACCGGCCCCGCCCAGTTCCGGTAGCGGACCACGGTGACGACATGGAAGCGGCGAGGCTGCTCGGGCGCTGACTCCATGGTGACGGCGAGGACCGCATCCAGGTGCGAGTCCTCCGCGCCCGCCACCCAGGTCTGCTCCTCCTCCGCGTGGCGCACGGTGAAGAAGGCCACCTTCTCACCGGGCGTCATGGGCACGGTCTCCGCGCGCAATGGGGGGCGTCGAGGAAGACGCGCCTGGCGCAGGCCGAGGAACCGGACGAAGACGGCGCGGATGCCGAACAGCGCGGTGAACCAGAAGGGCTGATACGACATCAGCCGGGCGACGAACTCGCGCAGGGAAGCCTCGGACTCCACCGTTTTCACGTCCACGTGGTCAGCGCCCTCGATGAGGGTCCGGGAGACGACGGGTGGGACTGGCGCCTGTTTCGCTCGGTAGATGGCGAGGGCTCCCAGGGGGAAGAAGATCCAGGCCCCTGTCTCGGGCATGGGCACCACGCAGAACGCGCCGAGCGCGACGAGGGCCCAGCCGAAGCCCGACGGGAGGGGACGGCCCAGCTCGCGCTCCGCCCAGTGCGCCAGGCCTCCCATCATGACCATGCCCAGGCCCGCCACCAGGAACCAGAAGGCCGAGGCCCGCGGGCCCATGTCATCCACGCTGCCGACGATTCCTGCTCGAGCAATCTCCAGCAAGGGCTCCCGGTAGAGCGCCAGCCCCACCAGCTGGTGCAGTCCTCCGATGACCATCAACAACGTCCCCGTCGTCGTGCGCATGTGCGGCCCCTTCCGCGTCAGTACGGTACCGGATGTCCATACGGTAGCGTATGGAGGGGATGTAACGTGCCGCGCCGCTGGACGCCAGGAGCGGGCTCCTCCAGACTTCGAGGGACGATGAGCCGCGCTTCTTCCCGCCCCCGGAGCCCCGCAACCCTTCGTCCTTTCGAGGAGATACGTGACCGCCGTCGGGGGCCGGGGCTCACCGCCGAGGACTGGGCGGATGCGGCGCTGTGGAGCTTGGAGGAGGGGGTCGACGCGCTGTCGGTGGAGCGATTGGCCCGCAAGCTCGGGGTGACGAAGGGGAGCTTCTACTGGCACTACGAGGGGCGGCCTGCCTTGCTTCAGGCCGCGCTGGCGCGCTGGGAGCAGCTGGCCACGGAGGAGGTCATCGCCCGTCTGGAGGAGTTGCCGACGCCGGAGGAGCGGTTGCAGCGGCTGTTGGCCGTGACGTTCGACCCCGCGCCTGCGGGGAGGCTCGAAGTGGCCATCGCCGCAGCGGCCGCGAATCCGCTCATCCAGCCCGTGGTCGCGCGGGTGTCGCGGCGACGTATCGACTACCTCGTGTCGCTGTACCGGGCGCTGGGGGTGTCAGCGAGGGAGGCCCGCGCGTGGGCACTCCAGGCGTACTCCACGTACGTAGGGCTGTTGCATCTGACCATCACGAGTCCGGAGACACTGCGCTCCCCTCGCGAGCGCGCCGATTACGTGAAGCATCTGGCGAAGGTGTTGATGCCCGCGTGAGGGCGCAGCGCCTCCCGGGAGCTCACCGTGAAGCACCTGGTGTGGCGCTTGTCACTGGCGCCTGATGGGACCGTTCTTGCGGTACGATTGCCGAATTGCGCCTGCATGGGTGCAGTGCTGCCCGCATGAGTGGATTGGGTCGAGCATGGTTCCATCCAGCGGCTCATCGCATGAGGGATGGAGCTGGCCTGGCGCTCGTCACAGATGCCCGTATCGGTCGCGGGCAGTGATGCCTGTGTGAAGGGCTTGGTCTGGGCGCGGTGCCATCCAATGGCTCGCCGCAGGAGGGAAGAAGTTGGCTTGGCGCTCGTCACAGATGCCCGTATCGGTCGCGGGCAGTGATGCCTGCGTGAAGGGCTTGGTCTGAGCGCGGTGCCATCTAATGCCTCGCCGCATGAGGGAAGGAGTTGGCTTGGCGCTCGTCGCAGATGCCCGTATCGGTCGCGGGCAGTGCTGCCTGTGTGACGGGCGTGGTCTGGGCGCGGTGCCATCCAATGCCTCGCCGCAGGAGGGAAGGAGCTGGCTTTGTGCTCACTGCTGACGACTGCATCGGATGCTGTCGGTGATGTCGTGAGTGCGTCTTTCCGAGGCTCTGTTCCGTCTGCCGAGTCGCGCCAGGAGGACGCCCGTGTCCGGCACGTTGCCGGTGGCGCCCTCCTGGTTGTCCACGAAAAGTGTGTGGTGCTGTCCGCCTACTCTGGATGCGAGGTCGTCTCCGGCATGCCTTCAGCGGAGGGCGCCAGCGCGCTGCTGTATGTGGCCGTGAGGGTGGCGTTGGCGGCAGGCGTCAGATAGCCGTGCGCCCTGGCGCCTCCGTCGGACCAGGAGGCCCAGTTCCACGTCGTGCCGCCGCTGACCTGCGGAGATGGCGCGGTGACGTTGAGCGTGTAGCGCTCCCACGACTTGACGTTGGCGGGTGTGACGAAGCTGGTGCCGTTGACGTCGATGGTCAGCCCCGGCGGCTCCGACTGAATCGTCACATCGACGATGTGCGGCAGGAGGTATCGCGACACCGTGGTGCTCCGCCCCTTCGAGTCCGTCGCGGTGAGCAGCACCTCCACGTAGTTGGTCGTCACCGCGGGAAGGTCCTCGGGCTGCGGCGCGGTGAGCGGGACGTTGTTCCCCGACGTGGGCGGCAGGAGCGGGTGGTTGTGCTCGTTGTGATGCAAGAGCGCGCGCCATGAGAGCGAGCTCGCCGGGAGCGTGCCGTCCTCCGCGTCCGTGGCGGTCCCCGTCAACACCAGCGGCTGGCCCGCGTAGAAGCGCAAGCTCTCCAGCGGCCCCGTGATGACCGGCACGGGCGCCGTGTTGCCCGAGTCGATGCGCTGCGTGGCTGCCTGAACCGACGAGGTCCCTCGTGCATCGCGCACCGTGAGCGAGGCCGTGAAGGTCCCCGTCGCGGTGTACACGTGGCTCGTGGTGGGCGTGGTCGTCTCCACCGCCGCGCTGCCATCTCCGAACGTCCAGATGTACCTCAGCGCATCACCATCCGGGTCGCTGCTGGTGCTCCCGTTGAACTGCACAGTCAGCGGAGTGGCCCCATCGGTGGGCGTCGCCGTGAAGGCCGCGACGGGCGGGCGATTCGTCGCACCCGTGAAGTTGATGCGCCGCACCTCTCCGCCCCCCGCGTACGTCGTGTAATAGAGCGCCGTCCCATTGGGCGAGGGACCGAAGCGCAGCATCACCGCGGAGCTGTTGCCCAGTCCCGTCGCGAACGCGCTCACGGACACCGCGCCCCCCGAGCCTCGCGTCAGCTTGAACACCTTCCCGCAGACGTAGTCGCTGAAGAAGTACGCGTTGTCGTCCGAGGCCGCCCACGCCCCCGGAGGCGCGAAGGCGCCACCTGTAATGGAGTTGCAACCCTGGAACGGAGAGGGTGACGGGTTGGTCCCGTGCTTGTAATCGAAGATTGGATTCGTCATCCCCGCGGGCGGCGCTCCACAGTTGGTGGTGGAGTTGTTCGCGCAGTGCCCCTCGCGCGTATTCCATCCGTAGTCCGCGCCCTTGATGCCTTCGTCAATCTCCTCCCAGACGCCCTGGCCCACGTCGTTGATGAAGAACGTGCTCGTGCCCGGCTGGAAGGCGAAGCGGAACGGATTGCGCAACCCCGTCGCGTAGTTCTCCTGACACGGCCCGGTGCCCGACGGCACGCCCGCGGGATTGCCACACCGGCGGCTGCCAGCCGACGCGAACCACGGGTTGTCCGTGGGGATGGTGCCGTCCTTGCGGATGCGCAGCATCTTCCCCAGCATCACGTCCAGCCTGCGAGCGGTGGTGTTCTGTCCCGCGCAGCGCGTGGGGTCGCCAAGCTGGCAGCCGCCGTCACCCACGCTGATGTAGAGCAGCCCATCCGGGCCGAAGTGCAGGTCCCCGCCGTTGTGGTTGCCCGCCGTGGAGGGGATGTTGTCCAGCAGCACCACCTCGCTGGCCGGGTTGATGATGCTGTTGCCCGACAAGAGGAAGCGCGACACGCGATTCACCGCCACGTTGGCGATGTTCGTCGAGCACGTGTTGAACTTGTTGAACGTGTAATAGAGATACACGTGCGCGTTGCTGATGAAGTCCGGGTCCACCGCCACGCCCAGCAGGCCCCGCTCCGAGTTGGTGCAGAGCTTGGAGGACAGGTTCAGCGCCGGCGTCGCCAGCAGCACGCCTCCGGAATACACCCGCAGCTGTCCGCCTTGCGTGGTGATGAGCAGCCGCCCGTCCGGCGTGAAGGCCAGCGCGGTGGGCTGCGCCACCGGCGTCACCTGCGTGTCCGAATAGGACGGCGGCAACGTGGCGGCGGTCTGGATGGAGTCCGTTCCCTCCGGGCTCGCGGCCCCTTCCGTCGAAGGTTCCGGTGCACACGCCAGGGCCAGCAGGAACAACGGCCACAACCGAGCGAAACGACAAGTCCAAGGTGTCATGGAGCTCTCCGGGGGGAGGGTCATGAAGCACCTTGGATTTGCTTGTTAATCTTGATTTTCGCGAGTCTGAAACAGGCGCCTGTCGACAGGTGAACGACAGGCACCCCCGCGGCACGTCACGACTGTCCGCCAGTGCTCAGTGGTTGCGGTCGCCGCGGCCCCATCCTCGGCCGTGGCCGTGGTTGCCGACAGGCGTGGCGCCGTGGCTGCCACCAGAGCGGTGGCTCGGGGCGCGCCAGCGCTCATGTCGCTCGGAGGGACGGCTGCGCCAGCCGCCGCCGTTGTCGCGGTTGCGCCAGCCGCCGTTGTCGCGGTTGCGCCAGCGGTCATCGCGGTGATGGCCGTACCCGGGGGAGGCGTCGTGGCGCCGGTACCTGTAGTAGTCGTGGTACCTCGGCGAGCGCCAGACGCGGTCATGCCGGTAGTAGTGGCCGTGGGTCCGCCAGGGGCGGTGGTAGTAGTAGCGAACGGCCGGGGCCCGGTACCACGTGTGCGCGAAGTAGTTGGGGTGGCCCCAGCCCACCGAGACGTGCGCGTGGCGGAAGACGGGGATGGTGATGTTCACCGAGCCGCGAGGCGCCCAGCCCCCGCCGACGAAGTGCCAGCTCAGCCCGCGCTGCACCCAGCGAGGCGACACATAGGCCAGGTCCGCGCGCGGCGGAGCGGCCCACGTGCCATCCACCCAGTCCCACTCGCTGCCAGACCAGTACCAGTAGCCCGGCTCCCAGACGAGGTTGGCCGCGGGCGCCGCGGGGCGCATCTCCTGGCGGGGCGCGGGAGGCGCCTGCCGCGTGGAGAGCGCCTCGGCGGAGACGGCGATGGGAATCTCCACCTCCGTCGTGCCCAGCCGTGCCCAGCCGCCGGAGACCCAGTACCAGGAGCCTCGGTCCTCCTCCCAGTAGCCGTTGACGAACTGGTAGCCCTCCATGGGGGCCAGCCAGGTGCCCGCGTTGAAGCGCCACTCACCGCCATCCCAGTACCAGTGGCCGGAGGCCCACACCGCGCCGCTGAACGGGCGGCGGGTCGGCCGCTCGGTGGGCAGCGCGGGCGGCGGCTGGGGCGCCGAGGGGGTCATCTCCTCGTCGGAGTCCTCGTCGTCGTACCGGTCATCCGAGTCCCGGTCCTCGTCGTCGGAGTACTCCGAGTCGTCCGCGGGCACCGGGGTTGTCTGCGCCTGGACCATCGGGGCGGACAGCAGGGCCACCATCCAGAGCCAGTTTCGAGGACTCATCACATCGTCTCCGTGCAGTGCGGCGCCCCCGACGAGGGGGCAGTCGGTAAACCCATGGACGCGAAAGGGGCCCCCGTATTCAACCCGGGAGCCCCTTCGAGGATGCCTTGCCTGCCGTGGGATTCCGAGCGGCTACGGCTTCACCAGAAACATCTCCCGTGTCTGGATGAGGTCCACGTCGCCGGTGAAGCCGGAGAACGGCTCGTACTGGCGCGGGGCGATGCGCGCGCGAGGCAGGCGCAGGGACTCGGTGATGACGAGGCTGCCCCCTTCCTGCTTCTCCGTGCGGGTGAACTGGCCGAAGCGGTTCTTCACGTCCAGCGCCGGCTGCGGGTCCGGCAGGCGCCAGCCTGGGGGCAGCGTCAGCGTCACGCGCGTGTCACTGGCCTCCGTGCTGCTGATGTACAGCGGCGTGCGGCGGGAGCTGAGCTGCACGTAGCGCCGGCCCAGCTGCGCGGGGAAGGTGAGGGGCCCCAGGGCCATGCGGCCCTCGCCATCCAGCCGGCCGAAGCGCGGCACGGTGAACTCGTAGCGCAGCACGAAGGGCGCGCCCACGGCCTCCTCGTGCTCCAGCTTCACGCTCGACAGCGCGGCCCCGCCGAAGTACCGGGCCACCGCGCCCTGGAGCGCCTGGTTGCGGCTCTCCGCGGAGAGCTGGTTGAAGGCCTCGGCGAGCTGCGCGGCCTCGAAGCCCAGGTACGTCTCCTCTCCCTTGCCGCTAAGCTTTCCCTCCGCGTCCAGCGACAGCGTCAGCCGCACCTGCTTGCCAGGGGACTCCTTCAGCGCGGGCGTCTTCACCTTCTCCAGCGCCAGGCCCGGCTCGGGCAGCAGGTACGCCTCGCGCTCGCCCATGGCGAACTCGGGCAGCTCGCCGAAGGGGCCATGCCGCACCGACGTGTCCACCCACACCGGCTCGCTGCCCGGCACCTCCACGCGCAGCGCGGCGTAGGGCAGCAGGCTGTCGTTGGGGAACAGGTACTGCGTGGGGTCCACGTTGAAGGTGCGAATCGCCGCCACGCGCGAGGGGATGCCCAGCTCCTTCAGGCCCGCCTTCATCACCGACAGGCGGCTGCCCCGGTCCTGCGCCACCGTGGACGCCGCGGACTGGCTCAGGCCGTTGTCGCGGCCGGAGAAGCGCTGCATCACCGCCGCGTGCAGCGCCTTCACCGCCTCCAGGCCCTCCTTGCCCTGCGTCGCCTTGCGCGTGAAGTCCACCACCTCCGAGGTGAGCAGCCAGCGGTCCTGGAAGACGTCGCCGTAGACGCGCGCCAGGCCGTCATTGCCCGTGGCGCCCGCGCCCACCATGACGAAGGGCAGGTACTCGTTGCCAGAGGGCGGCGCGTCCGGCTCCGGAATGAACGGCGGCACGCCGTGGGCCGCGTAGTGGAAGACCTCCTCGTCGCCCTTCACCGTGGGCTCGGGCGCCTTCATCCCGTGCGCGTCCACCTTCATGCCCGTGCCCTTGGGGGCCACCACCGTGTACGTGGTCCACGCGTTGGGCTGGTTGGCAATCTGGAAGTAGAACGCGGAGGCGGTGAAGCCCGGCTGCGCGGGGCCCCGAGGCGACTCCGCCAGCAGGTACTCCACCTCCACGCTGTCGCCCACCTGGACGCCCGGCAGGCTCACGGTGTCCTTGCCCTCGATGTTCTCGGGCTCCAGCACGCGCCCATCCGCCTTGAGCGTGCGCAGCGACAGCACCTGCGCGCCGCGTGGCACGTTCACCTCGGCGATGTCCTGCACCCCCGACTGCTCCAGCGCCTTCTGGATGGTGTGGATGCGGTTGATGACGCTGCCGTCCGGGTACACCCGCACCGCCGCCGCATCCAGCACGAACACGGCCGAGCCACCCGTGAGGGGCTGCTCGTTGAAGCGGCGCATGGCCTCGCGCCCGTCGATGGCGTGCTCCTGGAGCAGCTCCTTGCCCGTCTTCGCGCGCTCCACCGCGCGGCGCAGCGTCAGGTCCTCACCCTCCAGGGCCAGCGCCTTCTCCCGGAGCGCGAGTGCCTCCGCGGCTTGGCCCGAGTACTCGCGCACGTCCGCCATGCGCTTGAGCAGCTCCGCGTTGCGCGGCCACGTCACCGCCAGGCCCTGGAGCACCGCCATCGCGTCGTCGTAGCGGCGAAGTCCCACGTAGAGGTTGGCCAGCGACGTGCCCACGCTCACGCTGGTGGGGTCCTTGG
This sequence comes from Myxococcus stipitatus, assembly GCF_038561935.1. Next base: position 1,527,359 of record NZ_CP102770.1, read on the forward strand.
CGAGCAGCTGCGCGTACTCGCGCGCCGCCGCGTCCTGGTCCCCGCGCGTGCGCGCATGGTCGGCCCGGCGCGCCTCGACCCCCGGGCAGTCGGCCTGCGCCTCCACCAGCGTGTTCGCGCGCTCCACCGCGTCGCGGCGGCGCGCCAGGTTGTACTGGAGCCCCAGCGCCTCACACAGTCGAGGCTGGATTTGCAGCGCCGCCTCCAGCGATTCCTCCGCCAGCGCGTCCACGTCCAGCGTCAGCGCCGCGCGGGCGCGCGCGAGGAACAGCGGGTAGCCCGGAGGCTGCACGGCCTCGCCGGCCGTCTTCAGCGTCTCCAGCGCGGACGCGGGCTGGCCGTCGTCCATGAAGAGGTCCGCGCGAAGAAGCAGCGCGGCGACGTTGCCCGGGTCCTTGGACAGCAGCGCCTCCAGGTCCCGGGTGGCCCGGCCACGCGTCACCTTCGTCGGCACCGTCCGGTCCGCGGCCGCCAGGTCCGCGCGCAGTGAGAGGAGCGCGGGCGTCGTCGCCTCCACCTCCGAAACCAGCCGCCGCGCGCCGTCGCCGTCACGCGCGAGCGCGTCGCGCGCCGCCAGCACGATGGAGAGGAGCTCTCCCGCCTCGCTGGCCAGGGTGTCCTTCATGCTCCGCGCGGTGGAGTACATGCCGCGCGCCTCCGTCAGCGAGGGCGCGCTGCCCCAGGTCGCGGGCGCCGCGCCCGTGGCGGCGGTGTAGCGCACGTTGGCGGGCCGGCCGTCCTCGCGCAGCAGCGAGAAGGACAGCACACCCGTCGTCGCGCCCTTGAGCTGGCGGACGATGATGCGGTGCTTGCCGGCGGACAGCTCCACGCCCTGGTGGGTGACGGTGGAGGTGGCGCGCTCCCAGCCTCGGCGCGTCAGCAGGGGCGTGCCATCCACCACCACCTGGTGCGAGCCCGCGCTCACCGTGCGCGCCACGTAGGTGGCTCCCTCCGGCACCTCCGCGTCGAAGGCCATGAGGTAGGTGTCTCCCTCGCCCGCCTCACCCGCCAGGTCCAGCCGCCCGTCCGGCGCGAGCAGCTTGCGAGGCGTCAGGGGGCCGAAGGCGCCGGTGAAGGGCCCCGCCATGGAGCCGTCCTGCTTCATGGGGGAATGCTCGTCCCACGACAGGACGTGGAAGGCGGAGAAGGGGCCCACGAGTGTCGCCTCGGGCACGCCGCCCATAGCGAGCAGGGCCGCGTCGCGGGCCTTCGTGTCGCCGCGCGACACCGCCACGGACAGCTGCGCGCCGCGCAGCAGGTAGGCCGTCTCCGCGGTGGCGCCCGCTTGGAGCGCCTCGTTCGACGCCTTCAGGATGGCCTCGTCGAGCGGCGGCGCGATGCCCGCCGAGTCCAGCGCGTAGCGCGCGGCGATGAGCGCCAGCGGGTGCCGGGGCGCGCGCTTCACCACCTCCAGCGCGGCCGTCAGCGCCCGGTCCGGTCGGCCCGCGCGCCGCGCGAGCAGGTGCTGGCCCATGAGCGCGTACGGCTCACCCGGGTCCTTCGCGATGGCCGCGTCGAAGCGCTGCTGCGCGAGCGTCGCGTCCCCGCCCATCAGGTACGCGTGGAACCCCGCGAAGGCCAGCGTGCGCGCCTCACTCGAGCCGGCCTGGACTTTCTCCGCGGCGGACTCCAGCACGCGGGGCGCGACGCTGGTGGAGGAGGTGTGGGAGCAGCCCGAGAGGCCGGCGACGAGTGCGAACGCGGTCAGGCCGCGGCGGAAGGTGCGCATAGGAGTACCGAGGGATAGTGCAATCCCCCGTCACTGGCCATATTCCCCTGCGCTTCTTGGGTTTCCCCGGCCGGACTACCGACGCTTGCCGTTCTTGGGCGCGGGCTTGGGCGGCTGCTTCTTGGGCGGCGGAGGGGGCGGCGTCTTCTTGGTCCCCACGGCCTTCACGGGCACCGTGGCGGCCGCCACCGCCTTCACCACGGGCGGAGTCGGCGTCGGCGTCGGCATGGGCGCCGTCGTCCCGCCCGGCGGGGACTGCTTGAGCACGTAGGTGATGCCCGAGACGCGGCAGGTGGCCTCGATGCAGCCATAGGCGGGGAAGGGCGCGTCGCCGAACTGCTCCACCCAGCCGGTGCCCAGCACCAGGGGCTCGAAGAGGGCGCGGCGGTCCTTGCCCGCGCCGATGAACGCCTCCAGCCGGCCCTCGGCGTCCACCGCCAGCTCCAGCGTCACATCCCCCGTCCGGGGCGACTCCATGCCCAGCATGGCGCCCCGCCGCTCCCCCAGCGCCCACTCCAGCCGCAGGGGCTCGCCCACGCCGTTGTGGACCAGCGCCACGTAGCGGCCCGTGGTGCCCAGCAGCATCATCGCGACGGTGGGCGGCGCGGAGGGCTGGTACAGGTTGAACATGTCGCGCAGGCGGCGCTCCCACGTGGGCGGCGGCCCCGCCACGGAGAACTGGCTCGTGAGGCTGAGGATGTCGCCATCCCGGCGCGTGACGTCCACGCGCACGCGCCCCACCGGCTGCGTGTCCTCCTGCCACGGGAAGACGAGCGTCTTGTCCTCCAGGTGCACCGGACGGCCCGCGACGACGAGGCTCTGCTCGGCCAGGCCCTCGCCCAGCGTCACCCTGCGGCGCTCGGCGTTGGCCTCCTCGCGGCCCGGCACTGGCTGCGTCTTGGGCTCGCCCAGGTAGCCCATGATCGCGGCACCGGGGGCGATGGGCGCGCGGCGCTCTCCGCTCAGGTAGTAGGCCGTGCCCAGCACGGCGCTCGCGGCCAGCACCATGAGGCTCGCGGCCACCCGCAGCGTGACACGCACCACCTGGCGCACGCCCGCCTTGAAGCGCTGCATGCGTGTCTGCTTCACGGGCAGCAGCGACGGGAGGCTGCCGGGGACCAGCAGCTCCAGGTCCGCGATGAGCGCCGCCACCGACGGGTAGCGGTCCTCCGGGTCCGGCTTGAGGCACTTGGTGACGATGCCGTCCAGCCGCGCGTCCAGCCCGGGCTTGCGCTGGGACGGCGGGTCGAACGTGCCCAGCGGCACCTCGCCGGTGAGCCACTCGTAGAGGATGACGCCCAGCGAGAAGATGTCCGCGCGCGCGTCCGCGTTCTTCGCGTCCACGCGCTGCTCGGGCGCCATGTACGACAGCGTGCCCATGGACACGTGCGTGGACGTCAGCGCGTAGCGCGAGGACGGGCTGGCATCATCCAGGAACGACGCGAGCCCGAAGTCGGACACCTTCGCGATGCCGCCGGCCTGCTGGTCCAGCAGGATGTTCTCCGGCTTCAGGTCGCGGTGGATGACGCCGCGGCCGTGCGCGTACTCGATGGCCCGGCAGATTTCGAGCATCCGCCGGAGCGCCCCGAGCATGTCGAGCTGCGGCGCGCGGATCAGCTCGCGCAGCGACGGGCCGTCCACGAACTCCATCACCAGGTAGTAGGTGCTGTCCGTCTTGCCCTTGTCGACGATGGAGACGATGTGGGGGTGGCTCAGCGCGGCGAGCGCCGCGGCCTCCTTCTGGAAGCGGGCGATGAAGGAGGGGTCCTTGGCCAGCTCCGCGTTGAGCAGCTTCACCGCGACGGTGCGGCCCAGGGAGAGCTGGGTGGCCTTGTGGACCTCGCCCATGCCTCCGGTGCCGACGAGCTTTTCAAGGCGGTAGCCGCTGATGAGGTCCGGTGAACGGGGCCGGCTGATCGCCGTCGGGTCGATGGAGGACATGGCGGTAACTGGGGGCCGCCAGGGTAGCAGAAACGCCTGCTACAGGTGGCTCATGCGAGCCTTGGGTCGCCTGGACCCTCCCTTTCCCGCCAGGAAGGCCCGGGGAAATCGCCCGGTCAGCGTCCGGAGGCGGGGGTGCGGTTCACCGCCGCCCGCAGGCTGGTGCGGACCTGATCCAACGACGAGCGCATCTGCCCGTGACGCACCGACGCCGCCACCGCGCGCGCCAGCGACTTCAGCAGGGAGACCTCCTCCGGCCGCCACGCCCGGGGACGGTGGCAGTCCTCGAAGACCGTCACGCCCCACCACTGCTGCCGCGAGGGATTCACCGGGCACAGGAGGATGGACTGCGTCCCCTGGCGCTCCAGCAGGTCGCGCATCATCGGCGGCGCGTCCCGGGTGGGGCACGCCACCACCATCCCCGCCTCCAGCATGTCCACCCAGCCCGGCGCGAAGTCCCGGAACGAGAACGCGCGCAGCACGGGGTTGGCCAGGGGCGACGCCGTGGGAGGCTCCGCCCACGCGTAGCGCAGGTCCGTCACGAACCGGCCATACGTCTGCTGCGTGCGGTTCTCGAAGATGTACGCCCGGTCGACGCCCATCGAGTGGCCCACCATGCCCAGGCACTCGACGGCGGTGCTGGCGCACAGGCCCTTCTCCAACAACAGCTTCGAGGCTTCCGACACCTTCGAGAAGGCTTCGACCATGGGCGGCTCCAGAAAGGGCGATTTCGCGATGAGTTCCGTGTGTATCTGGAACGAACTGTCATCCTCTGAAGTCGCATTAAGCGCGTTTACTGTGTTTCTGTCAAATCCCAGCTTTGCTGAAAGTCAAGACTTGCTCCTGGGGACAATGACCCATGCGGGGCATGGATGACACAGGGAACGACTCGTGAGTTCACGGGGCGTTGCGGAAGTGTCAGGGGCTGAACAGACCCGCAAACGCAACGAGGGCGCCCCCTTTCGGAGAGCGCCCTCGCGGCATTTCCTGAACTAGGAAATCGAGATTACTTGGTCTCGGTGGCCGTCTCGGCCTTGGGGGCCGCCTTCTTGCCAGCCTTCTTGCCCTTCGCGGCCGGCTTGGCCTCGGGAGCAGCGGTCTCCGCCTTCATCTCGGCGGCGGCGGCCGGCTTGGCCTCCTCGGCCTTGACCTCGGCGGCGGCGGCGGGCTTGGCCTCGGCGGCGGCCGGCTTGGTCTCCGCGGCGGCAGGAGCCGGGGTGTTGGCAAACGCGGTGGCGGCGGCGAGCAGGGCGGCGGCGAACACGGTCTTCATGGAAAGCTCCGTTGAGGGGGAAACGGCGCTTGATTGCGCCGTACCAGCGGACCGGGACATGAGCAGCGCGCGTGCCAGCGCCTGCTTCCGAGGGGCCAGCGAGTGGTGGATGGTGTGCGGTGGGGAGAAACTCCTCAGTTGAAGCCCCAACATTGGGGGCTTGCTCCCCAGACAGGCGCTTGTCGCTTTGACGACACGGAGGCACTTGAGCAAGCTGCACGCGCATCCTCGGCAGGAGGGCGCGAGCCCGTGGCACCCGTCGCGAATCCCTCGCGACCTCGGCGCGGGTAGAGACGGTGTATGCGGTTCCTGGGGTTCGCGACGGCGTGTGTGGTGGTGGCGACGGGGTGCGCCGCGCGAATACCGCCGGAGGTCCTGGAGGCGCAGGTTCGCGAGACGTTGCATTGGCAACGCGAGTACGAGCGCGAGCGCGACCGCCTGGAGGCGGTGGCGGTGCGCCTGGCGGCGCTGGAGTCCGCCATCGAGCGGCTGAAGCAGGAGCGCGCGGAGGCGGAGCAGGGGCGGGTGGCGCTCATGGAGGAGCTGGTGCGCACGGAGGCGGACCGGCATGCCTTGGAGGAGCACAACGCCCAGCTGCTGGCGCGTGAGCGCGAGCTGAACGAGCTCCGGGAGATGCACGAGCAGCTCTCCGATGTCTTCTATGAGTCAGCGCTGGAGCGGGCGCGGCGGCGACTGCCAGCGGCGCGGCAGCCGGACGCTCCGGAGGCTGGCGGCAGGACGGCGACGCCTTGACGGAAGGCCGGGCCCTCCCGGCGCCGCCACCGTGGTAGAGGACGGACCCTGGTGAGCTCCCGTACGTCCATCCGCGCCTACCGCGCCGGCTTCTTCTTCGTGGTGGTCCTGCTGTCGGCCGTCACGGCCTTCACGCTGTGGACGGAGGTGCGCACGGGCGCGCGCGTGGAGGCGCTGGTGAACGAGGCGCTGGTGCGTGCGCGCTTGATTGGGCGCATCCGCGTGGACGTGCTGTCGCTGGAGTCCGCCATCGAAGCGCACATCCGCGCGACGGATGACTCGGAGCGCGACGCGGCGGACGTGGTGATGGAGGAGATCCTCTCCGACATCCGCCTGGCCTCGGAGGAGTACACGCGCAACCTGCCGCCGGGCGACAAGGCGGTGTGGGAGCGCTTCAATGCCGCGTGCCAGGGGTTGGCGGACCAGGTGCGCGCGGCGGCGGTGTTCTCCCAGCGGCGCGAGGCGGACCGGGCGCGACGACACCTGGCCGAGCGCATCCGTCCGCTGGCCGCGCAGCTCGACGCCCTGGGCGAGTCGCTGTCGGAGGAGAACTCCAACGAGGCGCGCCGCGTGGGTGGACGGCTGGCGGACATGCGCGTGCGCAACACGGCGCTGGGCGCGGGCACGACGCTGCTGGCCATGCTGCTGTCCGTATTGGTGGGGTGGCAGGTGACGTCCCTGCTCAAGCGCCAGGACGCCACGATTCAGGGGCAGCTCGAGGAGCTGGGCCGCCACAACCAGGAGCTGGACTCGTTCACCCGCCGCGTGGCGCACGACCTCATCAGTCCGCTGGCGCCGCTCAAGGGCTACCTGACGCTCATCCGCCGCACGGGCGCGGTGAAGGACGCGGGGGCGCTGGAGATGCTGGCGCAGTGCGAGTCCAGCGCGGTGCGCATGGGCGAGCTGATTGAGGCGCTGCTGCGCTTCTGCCGCGCGGGCACGCGAGGCGAGCGCACCGTGGGCGAGCTGGACACGGCGGTGACGACGGTGCTGCTGGAGGTGTCGCAGACGGCGGCGGCGCAGGGCGTGGCGGTGGACCGGGCGCTGCAGCCGGGCGTGGCGGTGGACTGTCCCGGACAGCTGCTGCAGGTGACGGCGCGCAACCTGCTGACGAACGCGGTGAAGTACTCGGCGGGGCGGCCCGACGCGCGGGTGACGGTGAAGGTCTTCACCGAGGGCGCGGACGCGGTGCTGGAGGTGGCGGACAACGGCATGGGCATGGGGCCCGGGGTGCTGGCGCTGTTGTTCCAGCCGTTCTTCCGGGCGCCGGAGGTGCGCTCGCTGCCGGGGCATGGCCTGGGCCTGGCCACCACGAAGCGCGTGGTGGAGGCGCATGGGGGGACGCTGACGGTGCGCTCGGAGGAAGGCAAGGGCACGCACGTGGTGGTGCGCTTCGCGCATGTGGCGCGGCTGGCGGAGGGAAGCACCGCCGAGTCCGTGCAGTCGTCCCCTGCTTCCTCGATTCGCAAGGTGGCCTCTTGAGCACAGCTCGCATCCTCGTCGTGGACGATGACCCTCAGGCGAGGGACCTGCTCCAGCGGTTGTTGGGGCCCCTGGGCGCCGTGTCGCAGGCGGCGAATCCGAAGGCGGCGCAGGAGCGGCTGGCGGAAGGCGCGTACGACCTGGTGCTGACGGACATGGCCATGCCCGAGCCGGGCGATGGGCTGAAGGTGCTGCAGGAGGTGAAGGCGCACCTGCCGGACACGCCGGTCATCGTGGTGACGGCCTTTGGCAACATCGAGGGCGCGCTCGACAGCATCCAGCTGGGAGCATTCGACTACCTGGCGAAGCCCTTCGACGTGGACGCGATTCTTCGCGTGGCGCGGCGGGCGCTGGAGCAGAAGCGGTTGGTGGAGGAGAACCGCTCGCTGCGCCAGCAGGTGGACCGCAGCGCGCTGGTGGGCCGCAGCCCCGCGTTGCTGGAGGTCTACAAGCAGGTGGCGCGCGCGGCGGCGAGCAATGTACCGGTGTTGATTACGGGCGAGACGGGCACGGGCAAGGAGATGGTGGCGCGGGCGCTGCACAAGCGGTCGCCTCGCACGTCGGGGCCGTTCATCCCGGTGGACTGCGGCGCCATCACCGAGTCGCTGATGGAGAGCGAGCTGTTCGGCCATGCGAAGGGCAGCTTCACGGGCGCCTCGGGGGCTCGCCGAGGTGTCTTCGAGGAGGCGAACGGCGGGACGCTCTTCCTGGATGAGATTGGCGATGTGGGGATGAAGGTGCAGTCGCAGCTCCTGCGCGTGTTGCAGGAGGGCGAGATTCGCCGCGTGGGCGAGAGCGTGCCGGTGAAGGTGGACGCGCGCGTGGTGGCGGCGACGAACAAGGACTTGAAGGAGCGGGTGGCGGAGGGCGTGTTCCGCGAGGACCTGCTGTACCGGCTGGACGTGGTGCACCTGCACCTGCCGCCCTTGCGCGAGCGGCGCGAGGACATCCCCGCGCTGGTGCAGCACTTCGCGGGGCGGCATGCGCGGGGTGGGGTGAGTCCGGTGGTGACGTCGGAAGCGATGTCTCGGCTGACGGCGTATGACTGGCCGGGCAACGTGCGGCAGCTGGAGAACGTGGTGGCGCGCGCGCTGGCGCTCAACGTGACGGGCGTGCTGGGGCCGCAGGACTTCCCGGAGCCCATCGGTGATGCGCCCAAGCGGCTGACGGGGCTCGCGGGGGATTTGCCGAGCCTCGCGGAGCTGTCGCGTCGGTATGCCGCGCATGTGCTCCAGGCGGTGGGAGGCAACAAGAGCGAGGCGGCGCGGCTGCTCGATGTGGACCGCAAGACGCTCTACAAGCTGCTCGAGGCGACGGGCGTGGAGCCGGAGGCATCGTGAGCCTTCGGTTCCGCTGTGCCCGCCAACGGACGTCGTGGGTGCATGGCTCGGAGCTGAGCGGCCTTGGGGTTGATGCGATGCAACTTGTGCGACGCGGGGCGAGGCTCGCAGACTTCGGGCCGTGAAAGCCCGCTCCCTGACGATGTTCACGCTGCTCCTGGCGCAAACGCAGACGGCCTGTGTCTCGCAGCAGAGAGGCCTCGAGGACTCGCCGGTGGATGAGCCGGGACCTCCGGCCCGGCTGTGGCGTCGCAGCGCGAGCGAGCGCGACTTCGACCGCTTCACGCGGGAGGGCACCGCGCTGACGGCGGATGGGGCCCTGGTGCTGGACTCCACGGCGCGCACGGAGAGCACGCCGGTTCCAGCGGGCCGCAGGGAGGATGGGAGCACGCGCTACCACGAGGCGGCATATCGCCTGGGGCACGCGGTCTCCGAGGTGCAGCTCGTGCCGGGTGGGTTCACCAGCGTGGTGCCCTCGTTCGACGTGCTCACGCCGCCGGGGACGTGGGTGAAGGTGACGCTCGCGGCTCGCATCGACGGGGTGTGGACGAAGGACTACGAGCTGGGGGTGTGGGCATTCGACAAGGAGCCCGTGGCCCGGCACAGCGTGGAGGGGCAGGGCGACGCGGATGGGTATGTGTCCACGGACACGCTCAACCTCAAGCGGCGCGCGGAGGCGCTGAGGATGGCGGTGTGGCTGCATTCGTCGCAGCCGGACGTGTCGCCTCGGGTCCGGGCCTTGTCGGCGGCGGTGAGCGACAAGAAGGGTGTGGCCGCTGACGCGGTGTCGGACCGGGCGGCGTGGGGGACGGTGCTGGAGGTGCCGGGGTACTCGCAGATGCTGTATCCGGATGGAGGCCCGGTGTGGTGTTCGCCCACGTCGACCTCGATGTTGCTGGGGTACTGGGGGCGCAAGCTCGCGCAGCCGGCGCTGGAGCCGACGGTGCCGTTCTCGGCGGACCGGACGTATGACTGGGTCTACAAGGGCACGGGCAACTGGGCCTTCAATACGGCGTATGCCTCCGCCATCGGTGATGGCGCGCTGCATGGCGCGGTGATGCGCCTGGATGGCTTCGCGCAGGTGGAGCGGCTCATCGCCGCGGGCATCCCGGTCAGCATCAGCATCGCGTACGCGGAGGGGGAGCTCACGGGCTCGCCCGTGCGCAGCTCGGATGGGCACCTCATCGTGCTCAAGGGCTTCACGTCCGAGGGCGATGTCGTGTGCAACGACCCCGCGTTCAAGACGAACGAAGCGGTGGCGGTGACGTACAAACGCGATGAACTGTGGCGTGCGTGGCAGCACTCGCGCGGCATGGCGTATGTGCTGTGGCCCGCGGGGACGGTGCTCCCGGCGGAGCTCATCGGGCTGCTGCGCTAGCTTCACGACGAACGAGGCGGTGGCGCGCGTGGCACGGCGCATGTGCCGTGGCTTGTGGGGACGGTGCCCCCAACGAAGTTCATCGGGCTGCTGCGCTGGTGATGCGTTGTCGGCCATGTGACATGGCTCGGGACGAGACATGTCTCGTGTGGTGAATCGAGACGGTGGGTGCGGGCCTCATTCCGTTGCATGTGACATCGACCGTCGGGGCGGCACGGCTTGCGCACTCGCGCGGAGTCGGGCGCAGGCGGCCCCACCTCGGACGACGTTGAGCAAGCAGGCAAGCCCTCGTACCGTGTCGGCCACATGCGACGTTGGCTTCAGCTCGCCCTTCTTCTGCCCGGAATCGCCTGTACGCCGTCATCGAAGTCGGAGGACTCCCGCCCGGATGGCGAGGTGAAGAACCCTTCCACGCGCGCGGGAGGACTCTCCGTCGCCGATGCGGCGACGGGGGCCTCCGCGACAGGACGACCGTCGGCGCCCGAGAACGGCGCTCCGCCAGGAGATGCGCGGGGCGCGGAGGCCGTGTCCGGAACGGGCTCGCCAGATGCGCGTGACGTCGATGCGAACGGGCAGCTGCCCGCGGCGAGTCCTCCCTCCGAGAGTATGGATGGACATGCCGCGCTTCCGCTGGATGCATCCGTTGCGGAACCGTCAGCCATGGCGCGGCAGGGTGTGGCTCCGCAGGCACCCGGAGGAGACGAGGGGGTATCGGCACCTGCGGACGGGACCGTATCCCCAGCGCGCAACAGTGCTGCGCTGAATGCGCCAGGGAGCGACGAGAGCGCTCCCACCGGGTCGCAGCGCGATGCACTCGCTGGACACGGCGACCCGTCGAGTCACGATGGTCCCTCGCATCGAGGCGACGGCCTCGCGGTGCGAGACACGCTCCTCACAGGTGACGGAGGCACAGCCCTCACCGGTGAAGCGTCGGGCCATCCACCCGCGGCGGGCACGACCCCGGGCGACCTCCATGCCGCCTGGACACGGACCGCGCTCACGCCAGACGCAGGCCCCGCGCGTCCCCTCGCTCCAGCGCGTTCCGAAACTCCCGAGACCAGCCCCGCGGACCACGAACCTTCGCTCGCCATCGACCCCGCGCTCAGTGCCCTCCCCAAGCCGGAGCATGACGACACCGACACCGACGGGGCTTCGGAACCGCCCCCCGCCGAGCAGCTCGTTGTCATCCCCGACAAGAAGAACCCGGACGAAGAGCTCGTACTCGGCCCCGACGGCGAACCCCTGGAGGACACGAGCTACGTGCTCGACGACCCGGCCCTCGGGCTCGACGACGACACCCCTCGGCCCACCACGGCCAGCGGCGCGGACGCCGGCACGGAGCCCGTCGCCATTCCCTACCAACCCGACGCCGGCTCGCTGCGAGTGCTCCGCTCCATCGCCGTCCGCTCGGAGCCGCGTCAGGACGCGCCGCCCCTCGGCACCGTGGCCCAGGACATGCGCATCCTCTGGAAGAGCGAGACCGCCATGCGCGGCCCGGAGTGCGACGCCTGGGTCGAAATCCAACCGCGCGGCTGGGTCTGCGAGCGCTACCTCGAACGCAACTTCCGAGAGCCGCGCGTCCGAGACCTCCCGCGCCTCCGCGAAGGAGAGCTGACCCCCGGCACCTACGCACGCGTGGTGGGCAAGCGCGTGCGCGCCTACCCGAGCCTCGCGCTGGCCCGCACCCGCCGGAAGGGCATCCTGCTCAAGGGCTCCGTGACGGTGAAACTGCGCGGGCAGGTGCGAGTGGGCCGGCGCACCTTCTGGCGCACCACGGATGGCCAATACCTGGAGGCCCGAGTCCTCCGCGAGTACCGCCCCTCCGCCTTCGTCGGCGTGGACGCGGAGCAACTGTCGGAGCTGTCCGCGCCCTTCGCCTGGGCCCAGTCCCGCACGAAGCCCTCGGCCCCCGTCGAAGTGAAGATGGCCCCGGACGCGAAGGCCGCGCGGGAGACCGTCCTCCCACCTCGAACCCTCGTCGCCGTGCGAGAGCTCTCCGCCGACGGCCACTGGGTCCTCATCGCCGAGAACCACTGGGTCTCCCGCGATGACCTCCACGTCGCCTGGTTCTCCCACGCACCTCCCGGCGTCGAGCCCGGCGCGCGTTGGGTGGACGTGGACCTGGATGCGCAGGTGCTCGTGGCCTACGAGGGAGAGCGCCCCGTGTACGCCACGCTCATCTCCTCCGGGAAGCCCGGCACCGACACCCCCGAGGGCCTCTTCCGCGTGTGGATCAAGTTCGCCGAGGCGGACATGACGGGCAACGGCACCGCGGGCAATGACACCTACCGCGTGGCCACCGTGCCCTGGACCATGTTCTTCGAGCAGGACTACGCGCTGCACACCGCCTACTGGCACGACCGCTTCGGCGAGCCCACGAGCCACGGCTGCGTCAACCTGGCGCCTCGAGACGCGAAGGCCCTCTACGCCTGGGCCTCACCGGAAGTACCCACGGGCTGGTCCATGGTGCACGCCACGCCGGATGCACCGGGCTCCTGGGTGCGCATCCGAGGCCAGGCGCGCATCCCCGTGAAGGAGCGCAAGGTGCGCGTCGCCAGCAGCACCCGCACCCCGCGCTGAGCCTCAGCTCACCACCGACACGGTGACGCGCCGCCGATGGGCGGACGTGCGGTGCTCCCAGACGTAGATGCCCTGCCACGTGCCCAGGTCCGCCGCGCCGTTCTTCACGGGGATGTTCAGCGCCGTCTGCGTCAGCACCGTGCGCACGTGCGCGGGCATGTCGTCCGGCCCCTCCGCGTCGTGGACGAAGAGGGGGTCTCCATCCTTCACCAGCCGCGCGAAGAAGGACTCCAGGTCGCGGCGCACGTCGGGGTCCGCGTTCTCGCACAACAACAAGGACGCGCTCGTGTGGTGGATGAACACGGTGCACAGGCCCTGCCTCGCACCGCTCTCCGCCACGGACCGCTGCACGTCCTCGGTGATGTCCGTGAAGCCGCGCCCCCGGGTGGGCACCGTGAGCTCCTTCGCGTGGTACATGCCGTCAGCTCCCCAGCCGGGCCTTCAGGAACGCGGCCATGCGTTCCTGTTCCTCGTCGTCGATGGTGTGCTGCCCATCGAAGGGGAAGAAGTCCACGCTCAGCCCTTCCTGCACCAGCGTGTCGCGCAGGTGCTCGGCCGTCGCGAAGGGCAGCAGGGGGTCGTATCGGCCATGGCCCTGGAACACGGGCAGGCCCTGCCGGGCCTTGGCCTTCTGCCGCCACTCCGGCTCCGCGATGAGCGTGCCCGAGAGGATGCACAGCCCCGCGGGACACTCCTCCAGTCGTAGCGCGACGTCCGTCGTCACCATGCCGCCCTGACTGAATCCCCCCAGGACGATTTTCGAGTAGGGGAGCTTCGTCGCGGCGGACACGGCGGCCACCACGGACATGAGGGCCCGGCGCGCGGCGGGCAACCCCGGAGGCACCTCCTTCGCGAACGCGGGCCAGTCGCGCATCTGTCCGAGCAGGATGGCGTCGGGGATGGGGAACCAGGAGCGTCCGGTGGGCATGCCCCTGTCCGCCAGTGACAGCGGTGCCCCCGGGAGGATGAAGCGCACGCGCTGGGCCAGGGGTGGATGCATCGCCAGCAGCTGTGCCGCCATCGGCACCAGGTCCCCCGCTGGAGCGCCGAAGCCGTGGCAGAGCACCACCGCCAATTCGGGCGACTTGCCCTCGGGGAGTCCCTCCACGACCTGGCAGTCCAGCTCACCCAGGCGCGTGGACACCCGCCGCAGCTTCGGCGCGCCCATCACTTCCCGCCCGCGGCGGGCGCGTCCGCCAGGGTGATCTTCTGGATGACGACGGGCTCCACCGGCCGGTCGCCCGGGCCCGTCGGGACGTTGGAGATCTTCTCCACCACGTCATAGCCCTTCACCACCTCGCCGAAGATGGTGTGCTTGCCGTTGAGGTAGCTCGGCGTGGACGTGGTGATGAAGAACTGGCTGCCGTTGGTGTTGGGGCCCGCGTTGGCCATGGCCAGCAGGCCCGTCTTGTCGAACGTCCGACCGCTCTGGAACTCGTCGCCGAAGCGGTAGCCCGGGTCACCGCGGCCGGTTCCCGTCGGGTCGCCGCCCTGAATCATGAAGCCCGGAATCACGCGGTGGAAGATGACGCCCTCGTACAGGGGCTTGCCCGTCATGCGCTCGCCCGTGCGCGGGTCGGACCACTGCTTCTCGCCCGTGGCGAGACCCACGAAGTTGGCCACCGTCAGGGGCGCGTCCTTCGAGAACAGGCGGATGACGATGGTGCCCTGGTTGGTCTCCATCGTGGCCAGGAGGTCCTGTCCGGCCTGGGCCTTCTTCGTCCACTCACCCGCGGGCTCCGCGGGCTTCGGCGCCGGGGTGGGCGTGGCCGCGGGGGGCGTGGCATTGGAAGGGGTCTCCTTCTTCTCGGAGGACTCCTTGCAGGCGGAGACAGTGAGGCACAGGAGGAGGGCGGTCAGGATTCGGATGTGCATGGCGGGCGGAGACTACCCCCACTCCGGCCGGATTCCAGGGGGTTACAGCACCCGGGCCTCGCTTGCGTTTCGCGGACGGCAATTCGCCGCGCACAAAGCCCGCTTTCACCCCAATGAGGGGGCGGGATGAGGGATGCTCTCGGACGTATCCGCCGCATTGCCGCTTGGAGTCCCAGTTGGCGCCCATCGAGCCTCGCCCCAGCCCTCCGTCCCCCTCCACCGCTGGCGCCAAGCAGACCCCCGCCGCCCCCGCTCCGCGCCCTGGCGCGGACAGCTTCTCGTCGACCCCCACGGGACGGCAGGACCGCTGGATGCAAGGGACGGGGGACGCGGGCAAGAGCCCTCACGCGGTGAATCCCTCCGCCAACGCGCCGGGCGCCGCGCAGGTGCCTCCGCGCTCCACGGGCCCCATCCTCTTCGGCCCCGTCGAGACGAGCGCCCTCGTCGCGAGCGCGAGCGCCCGGAGCCCCCGCTGGGCCCACGCGGCGGCGACGGTGGTGCAGGTCGCACGGCTCCCGGGCACGGCCTATCTGACGTTCCGCGACGTGCGCGAGACGTTCCGCGACAAGGCGCGGGCCGTGGCTCCTTCCTCGGCCCGCGTGAGCTCCTTCCGCGCGGCCGCGAACCTCGCTCGCACCGCGCTCGCGGAGACGACGCCTCGAGCCGCTCGCGTGGCGACTCCTCGCGCGGTGAGCACCCTGGCCGCGCAGGTCCTGAAGGCTGGCTCCACCGGGGGCTCGCGCGAGGCGGAGGCCCCCTCGACGCGCCTGGGCGTGGACGCGGCGCGTGTCGCCGTCAGCAAGGGCGCGGGACGCTTCGCTCCGGGATTCGATGTCACCCTCGCGCAGCCCTGCGCCACGGCGGCGGCGAGCACGCTCGGGGAGCCGGGTGTCGCGATGAGCAAGAAGGTCACCGCGGGCGTCTCCTCCGTGGGCGCCATCTCCGCGGCCACGCACATCCCCGTGGTGAGTCAGGCGGGCGCCGTCGTGTCGATGGCGTCCGGGTTCGTCGGCACGTTCCTCTAACCCCCATGCGGCGCCTGCTCGTGTCGCCCAAGCCGTCATGACGTCCCAGAACGAAGGCCCCAAGCCCGGCGTTGCGCGCTCGCTGGCGGAGCTGCACGCGCTCGGCATCATGAAGCGCATGCCCGCGGCGCTGTCGCTGAGCAGCACCGAGCCCATCGCGCTCCCCTCCATCCAGGCCCCCTCGCTCGAGGGCCTCACCGTCGCGCGGACCGCGCCCGCCCCCATCTCCGAGCACGACCTGGTGGAGCGCTTCGATGTGCTGCGCCGCAAGCACGCCGACCGCCGCGACCGCCTCGCGGGCGAGGACGTGGCCCCCGACGACGAGGTGCTACTGGACGTGCTCGGCTTCGCCCACGGCCGGCTGATTCCCTTCTCCGCGCGAGAGGGCTGGCGCGCGGAGGTGGTGCCGGAGCCGCTGCTCCCCGGCTTCTTCGAGGCGCTCGTCGGCGCCAAGGTGGGCTCCTCGCTGGGCATCGAGCTGAAGCTGCCAGACACCTACGTGGTGGAGTCCCTGCGTGGCGCGACGGCGCGCTTCCTCCTGGAGGTGCGCGCCGCGTCCGAGGTGAAGCTCTTGGCGGATGACTCGCCGGAGCTGCTCAAGCGCCTGGGCGCGGGCACGCTCATCGACGTGATGCGCCAGCTGAACGACACGCTGACGCACGAGCGCGCCGTGGAGGCGGAGCAGCTCACCCAGGAGCGCGTGCTGGACGAGGTGGTGGCGCGCACGCAGGTGACCCTGTCCGCGGCCCTGGTGGACGAGGAGCTGCGCCACCGCTGGGTGGAGACCGAGCGCCCCATCCTGGTGCGCAAGGCCCTGCAGCCCGACGAGCTTCAAGAAGCGCTGGAGGGCTGGCTGAGAGACCCGCTCTTCCGCGCGGACGCGGAGCGCCGGCTGGTGCTGGCCCTGGCCCTGCGCGCCATCGCCGCGCGTGACGGCGTGAAGCTCTCGAAGCCGGCCGTGGATGCGCTGGTGAGCGACCTCGCCTCGGTCTCCGGCGTCGCTCGTGAAGAGGTGGTGCGCACGCTGAAGGAGGACGCGGCGCTGGCCAAGCGGCTGGAGGACCTGGCGCTGCACCTGGCCACGCTAGACAGCGTCATGCGCCGCGTGGTGCTGACGCCGCCCGTCTGACGCGCTCAGCGCGCCTCGAGCGCCAGGGCCACCATCGCCTCGGTGACGTCGCCGGGGTGGTAGCGGCCCAGCCCGGGGAGGGCCCGCAGCGCGGCCTCCGAGTGGTCCATGTCGTCCAGCCGCACCACGCCCGAGCCCGGTATCTCCGCGTCCAGCGGCATCACCAGCCCATCCGAGGCCTGGCCATACCGCTCCTGGAAGTAGCGCTGGAGCGGATAGAGCGTGGACAGGCGAGACAGGCGTGAGGTGGCGAGCGCCACCGTGGGGATGTCCGTGGGGTAGGGGTACTGGCGGATGAAGGCCATGCGCTGCGGATAGGCCAGCTCGTCCACCGAACGCGACACGCCGTGGAACAGCAGCGGGAAGGCGAAGTCGATGAGCCGCCGCATCTCCGGCGTGGTGGCCAGGTCATGGGCGAGCGCGGAGCCGGCATACGGCGCCTGGAGCGACACCACCGCGCGCACCACCGGGCGCAGCTCCGGGTGCATCGCCAGCACCGCCGTGCACTCCACGCCCCCCTTGCTGTGCCCCACCAGCACCACCGAGCGGCCAAAGTGCCGTGCGTCCAGCAGCACCTCGCGCAGCACCGCGACGTTGCTCAGGAGCAACCCCTCGGTGTCCACATCCGCCTCGCGCACGCTCAGCCCCCGCCCCTCCAGCCGCTGCACGTTGTCGAGCAGGTAGCCGGGCATCTCGTCGCCGAGCATCCCTCGCACCACGACGTATTGGTGGTCGCGGGCCTCGGCCGGGAGGACGGGCTCACCCTCCCGCACGCGGTGGAGCAGGGCGCGGAACCGGGGCGTGAGGTCCACGGTGGGCGGGGTCAGCCCTCCGGGCTCCCGATGGAGCCAGCCCGCCAGTCCTCCCGAGCCGGGCCCCCACCAGCGCGGCGCCGCGGGCAGCCCCCTCAGCCCTCGCGTCAGCCGAGCGATGGCCGTGGGCGCTCGCGACGGGGCGGGGGTGGGGGTGGAGGTCAGGGGGAGAAGGTCTTCGAGGTCGGACCGCCGCGTCATTTCACCGGAAGCGTAGCGGTAACAGGATACCAGGAGCCAACCCGGCTTTCGGGATGCGGGAACGCGCCTTAGGGAGGAGCCCGTGCTAAGACGGCCGGAGGCAGGAGGACTTTGAAGCTGACCACCGGACAGGAATGGCTGGTTGACGCGAGCGGCTGCTCGCCCGGATTGCTCAAGGACGCGGCGGGTCTGGCGGCGCTCTTCGAGGAGCTCATTGTCCTGTTGGACCTGAAGGTCGTGGGCCAGCCGCAGTGGCATGTGTTCCCGGAGCCCGGCGGCATCACCGGCCTGACGCTCCTGGCCGAGAGCCACCTCGCCATCCACACGTTTCCCGAGCATGGCTTCGCCGCGCTCAACGTCTATTGCTGCCGCCCCCGCGAACGTCCCGACTTCGAGTCGTTGCTCGCGCGCCATCTGGGGGCTGCGTCGTGCCAGGCGCGTGAATTGAAGCGGGGGGTGACGGCGTGACCCAGGGGAGGTGTCCGTCGTGCGGCGCGGACGTGGAGTTCACCGCGGGCTCGGCGCAGGTGGTGGTGTGCAGCCACTGTCAGACGGTGGTGGCGCGCAAGGACGCGGACTTCGAGGCGCTCGGGAAGATTGGCCGGGTGGTCGTCACCGACTCGCCGCTCCAGGTGGGCGCGGAGGGCCGCTATGACGGCTCCGCCTTCCAGGTCGTGGGCCACCTCCAGAAGGACCACGGCGCGGGCCCCTGGGACGAGTGGTACGTCGAGTTCTCCGACGGCCGCACCGGCTGGGTGAGCGAGTCCGAGGGCACCGTCCACCTGCTCTTCTCCGGAGGCGTGGAGGAGGGGCTGTCGCTGTCGGACCTCCACCCCGGCGAGAAGCTGCGCCTGCGCAACCGGCACTGGGTGGTGGAGGAGCGCGGCCACGGGAAGGTCATCGCCGCCGAGGGGCAGCTGCCCAGCGACGTCGACCCGCAACAGGACTCCTGGTACGTCGACGCCACGTCGTCCAAGGGCGCCATCATCACGCTCGACTTCGGCGTCCACGCCAGCGACCCGGAAGTCTTCATCGGCGCGCGGCTGAAGCTCGAGCAGCTGGGGATTCCCCCGGACCAGCTCCGCCCCCGCGTCCGCCGCAAGGTGGAGCTCAAGCAGGCGCGCTGCCCGGAGTGCAACGGCCCCCTGGAGCTGCGGGCGCCGGACAAGTCGCTGCGCGTGGGCTGCCCCTTCTGCGGCGCGCTGCTCGACGTCTCCAAGGGCAAGCTCTCCTTCCTCCGGCTCCTGGAGAAGCCCGCGCATGCGCCCCTCATCCCGCTGGGCGCGAAGGGCAAGCTGCGCGACACGGAGTGGATGTGCCTGGGCTTCCTCGTGCGCTCGTGCACGGTGGAGGGCATCCGCTACCCGTGGGAGGAGTACCTCCTCTTCAACCGCTCCAAGGGCTTCGTCTGGCTGATGAACTCCCAGGGCCACTGGGTGTTCCTGGAGCCGCTGGCCGCCGGCGACGTGCAGCTGGTGCCGCATGTCTCCGCCTTCTTCGACGGGCGCCGCTACAAGGCCTACCAGAACGTCCACGCCGTCACGGAGAACGTGCAGGGTGAGTTCTACTGGGAGGTGACGGCGGGCGAGTACGCCGAGGCCACCGAGTACGTGGCCCCGCCGTACTCCATCAACGTGGACAGCACCGAGAACGAGGTGTCGTACACGTTCGGTGAGTACCTGGCGCCGGAGGTGGTGAAGGAGGCCTTCAAGCTGGAGGCGGTGCCTTCGCCCGAGGGAATCCTCCCGAGCCAGCCCAACCCCCACAAGGCCAAGATGCTGTCCACGGTCCTGTGGTCCATCGGCTGGCTGATGCTGCTGCTCCTGGTGGCGGGCCTGTTCTCCGCGACGTCGCTGAACAAGGTCGTGCTGGACCAGCAGGTGACGGTGCCGGCGGAGGCCACGCCCGGCACGCCCTCCGCGATGAAGTTCAGCGAGCCCTTCGACCTGGAGCGGCGCGGCAACATGAAGGTGTACATCGCCGCGGGGGTGGCGAACGACTGGCTGGGCATCCAGGGCGACCTGGTGAACCAGGAGACGGGCGAGGTGGTGGGCTTCTACGAGGAGATCAGCCTCTATCAGGGCAGCGACAGCGACGGCTCCTGGTCCGAGGGCAGCGCGAGCGGCAGCCTGCACCTGTCCGCGCTCCCCGCGGGCAAGTACGTGCTGCGCACCACCGCGTCGTACGACCCGACCCCGGCCCGCGTGCGCAACTACACCGTGCGGCTGACGCATGACTCGCCCAACGGGGGCTGGCTGTGCGTGGCCTTGGTGCTGCTGCTGCTGGGGCCGGTGTTCGCGTTCTTCCGCTCGCACAACTTCGAGACCCGCCGCTGGGCGGACAGCAACCTGTCGGAATAGGCCCGTGGGCCACGACCCCGGAGGCGCGGCATGAAGTGGTTCGGAGGATTGGTGGTGCTGCTCTACAGCGCCGTGGTGTGGTCCGGATGGTCGCCCTTCACGCGCGAGGAGCGAGACCGCGTGCCGGGCAACGTGCGGCGGAGCCCGGGCGGCGTCCTGTTGTGGACCGGTGGTTACATGGGAGGGAAGTGATGCTGTTACTAGGCGTCGTTGTGAACCTCGATGGCGTGTTGGCGAGCATCGTCTATTCGCTCATCGGACTGGCCGTGTTCGTCGCGGGGTTCTATGCCATCCGCAAGATCATGCCGTTCGACGTGCACAAGGAACTGGAGGTCGACCAGAACACGGCCCTGGGCATCGTCATCGGTTCGTTCATCATCGGCCTGGCCATCATCGTGGCCGCGGCCATCGGCGGTTGAAGTGAAGTGACGACGTGAACAAGACGCTGCTGTACATCACCGTCATCGTCATCGCGACGTGTGGGCTCGTCTACGAGCTCGTCGTCGGCGCGCTGGCCAGCTACCTGCTCGGTGACTCCATCACCCAGTTCTCCACCGTCATCGGTGGCTACCTCTTCGCGATGGGCATCGGCAGCTACCTGTCGCGCTACATCGACAAGGGGGTGGCGCAGCGCTTCGTGGAGGTGGAGCTGGCGGTGGCGCTCTTGGGCGGCATCTGCGCGCCGCTCCTGTTCCTCACCTTCACGCTGACGGACCTGTTCCAGGTGGCGCTGTACGGAAGCGTCATCGTCATCGGCACGCTGGTGGGGCTGGAGATTCCCCTCCTGCTGCGCATCCTCAAGGACCAGCTGAAGTTCAAGGACCTGGTCAGCCAGGTGCTGTCGCTGGACTACCTGGGCGCGCTGGCGGCCAGCGTCGCGTTCCCGCTGCTGCTGGTGCCCAAGCTGGGGCTGGTGCGCACCTCGCTCCTGTTCGGCATCCTGAACGCGGCGGTGGGCCTGTGGAGCACGTGGCTGCTCGCGCCGCTGCTCGGCAATCCCCTGCGCCTGCGCATCAAGGCGGTGCTGCTGACGGTGTTCCTCATCATCGGCTTCGCGCTGGGCGACCGGCTCACCACGTTCTACGAGGACCAGCTCTACGCGGACGACGTGGTGCACGCGTCCAGCTCGCCCTACCAGCGCATCGTCCTGACGCGCGGCAAGCGGGGCTTCTCGCTGTTCCTCAACGGCAACCTCCAGTTCGCCAGCATCGACGAGTACCGCTACCACGAGTCGCTGGTGCACCCGGCCATGGTGCGCGCGGGCAAGGTGGAGCACGTCCTCATCCTAGGCGGGGGAGACGGGCTCGCCGCGCGCGAGGTGCTGCGCTACCCCGAGGTGCGCTCCGTCACGCTGGTGGACCTGGACCCGTCCATCACGAAGCTCGCCATGGGCTACGACGAGCTGTCCCGCCTCAACGAGAACTCCATGAAGGATGCCCGCATGCGCGTGGTCAACGCGGATGCCATGCAGTTCCTCATGGAGGGGGACCAGCGCTACGACGTGGTGATTGTCGACTTCCCGGACCCCAACAACTTCGCGCTGGGCAAGCTGTACACCACGGGATTCTACAAGCTGCTCAAGAAGCGCGTGGCGCGGGACGGCGTGGCCGTGGTGCAGAGCACCAGCCCGCTGTTCGCCCGGCGCTCCTTCTGGTGCGTGGAGACGACGCTGAAGGCCGCGGGCTACTGGACGCAGCCGTACCACGCGCTGGTGCCGTCCTTCGGCGAGTGGGGCTACGTGCTCGTGGCCCACGAGGCGCCGGGACACCACCGGCCGCTGCCCCAGGGCCTGCGCTTCCTGGACATGGACACGCTGGAGACGCTCACGCACTTCCCTCCGGACATGGGCCCCTTGCCCGCGGAGGTGAACCGGCTGAACAACCAGGTGCTGGTCCACTACTACGAGGCGGAGTGGCGGAAGTGGAACTGACGCGGCGGGAGCTCATCGCCGCGTTCCTCGGCTCGGCGGTGGCCAGTGCGTGCAAGCGCGAGGCGCCCCGAGCGCTCATCCCCGGCGCGGTGGTGGACCGCGCGGTGGAGGTGGGCCACCGGCTCCGAGGCGGCCCGCTGCCTCGCGCCCAGACGGTGGAGCCCGTGGACGTGCTGGTGGTGGGCGCGGGCGTGGCGGGCCTGTCCGCCGCGTGGCGGCTGATGGGCGCGGGCGTGAAGGACGTGCGCGTGGTGGAGCTGGAGGCGGATGCCGGCGGCACGTCGCGCTCCGGGCGCAACGCGGTGTCCGCCTTCCCGTGGGGCGCGCACTACCTCCCCGCGCCGCTGGAGGACAAAGGCCCGGTGGTGCGGCTCCTGCGCGAGATGGGTGCGGTGACGGGCGTGGACGCGGAAGGGCGGCCGACCTTCGAGGAGACGCTGCTCATCCAGGAGCCCGAGGAGCGCCACTACTACCGGGGCCACTGGTACGAAGGGCTCTATCTGCGCGTGGGCGCGACGCCGGAGGACCTGGCGGAGCTGGAGCGCTTCGACACGCGGATGAACGCCTTCGCCGCCGCGAAGGACGCCAAGGGCCGCAAGGCCTTCGCGGTGCCCACCGCGCGCTCCAGCGATGACGCCGAGTGGACGGCGCTGGACGCGCTGAGCATGGCCGACTGGCTCACGCGCGAGGGCTTCCACTCCACGCGCCTGAAGTGGTTGGTGGACTACGCGTGCCGCGACGACTACGGCGCCACGTCCGAGCACGTCTCCGCGTGGGCGGGCATCTGGTACTTCGCCGCGCGCCAGGACGGGCAGGGTGAGCGCAGCGAGGGCTTCCTGAGCTGGCCGGAGGGCAATGGCCGGCTGGTGCAGCAGCTCCGCTCCGCGTTGCCTCCGCGCATGCTGGAGCGCGACGTGCTGGTGCACACCGTGGAGCCGGGGGAGCGCGGCTGCCGGGTGGATGCGCTGGATTCGCGCACGGGGCAGCCTCGCTCCTTCCAGGCGCGGCAGGTGGTGCTGGCGTGCCCGCGCTTCATCGCCGCGCACGTGGTGGCGCCGTGGCGGACCGCGCGGCCCGAGTGGGTGGACGCGTTCAGCTACGCGCCGTGGGTGGTGGCGAACCTGACGCTGTCGACGCCGCCGGAGTCGCGGGGCTTCCCGCTGGCGTGGGACAACGTGTTCCAGGAGAGCAAGAGCCTGGGCTACGTGGTGGCCACGCACCAGCAGCTTCGCCAGTACGAGCGAGGCCCCACGGTGCTCACGTGGTACCTGCCCATGTCGGGCGGAGACGTGAAGGCCGAGCGGCAGAAGGCGCTCTCCGCCACCTACGAGGACTGGGAGGCGCTCGTCATGGCGGACATGCGCCCCGCGCACCCGGGCATCACCCAGCAGGTGCAGCGGCTGGAGGTCATGCGCTGGGGCCACGCGATGGTGCGGCCCACGCCGGGCTTCATGTGGGGCGCGGCGCGCAAGGCCGCGCAGGAGAGCCTGGGCAGGAGCCTGCACTTCGCGCACACGGACCTGGGAGGGCTGGCGCTCTTCGAGGAGGCCAACTGGTTCGGCGTGAAGGCCGCCGAGCGGGTGCTGGCGGAGCTGGGCCAGCCGTCTTCGAGCTGGCTGTAGCCGCGAGAGCGCCGTCGCCCAGCGGCGGGCGTGCCGGGCCTTGCCCGCTCGGGTCGTCCAGAAGGGCAGCGGTGGCTGTTCAGCCGCGTGCGCATTCCTGACCTCCGGGGCCGGTGAGGTGTTTCGCCGGCGCATGGAGGCCTCGACATGTCGCTCAAGGAATACAAGCCGGGCAGCGCCTTCCCTGGAACCATCGGCCGCACGTGGGAGCAGTCCTCGCCCGCGTGGCCCCAGCCGCTGCGCGCGAGAGAGGGGGCGCCCAACGTCCTCTTCATCGTCCTGGACGACACGGGCTTCGGGCACCTGGGGTGCTACGGCTCCCCCATCCGCACGCCGAACCTGGACCGGCTGGCGAAGGGCGGCCTGCTCTACAACAACATGCACACCACCGCGCTGTGCTCGCCCACGCGCTCGTGCATCCTCACCGGCCGCAACCACCACTCGAATGCCATGGCCACCATCACCGAGGTCTCCCTCGGCTACCCGGGCTACAACGGCATCATCCCCTTCGAGAACGGCTTCCTCTCGGAGATGCTGTTGGAGCACGGTTACAACACGTATGCCCTGGGCAAGTGGCACCTGACGCCCACGGAGCAGACGAGCGCGGCGGGGCCCTACAGCCGGTGGCCGCTGGGGCGCGGCTTCGAGCGGTTCTACGGATTCCTGGGCGGGGACACGCACCAGTACTACCCGGACCTCGCTCACGACAACCACCCGGTGCTGCCCCCCAAGACACCTGAGGAGGGCTACCACCTCACCGAGGACCTGGTGGACCGGGCGGTGGACTTCATCGCGGACGCCCGGCAGGTGGCGCCCGACAAGCCCTTCTTCATGTACTTCTGCACGGGCGCGATGCACGCCCCGCATCACGTGCCCAAGGAGTGGGTGGACAAGTACAAGGGCCAGTTCGACGACGGCTGGGACGCGTACCGCCAGAAGGTGTTCCAGCGGCAGCTCAAGCTGAGCGTGATTCCTCCGGGCACCCAGCTGTCGCGGCATGACCCGGACGTGGCGGACTGGGACAGCCTGCCTCCCGACGAGAAGCGTCTGTATGCCCGCATGATGGAGGTGTTCGCGGGCTACCTGGAGCACACGGACCACCACATCGGCCGGCTGCTGAAGTTCCTGGAGGAGACGGGGGAGCTCGACAACACGCTCATCATGGTCATCTCCGACAACGGCGCGAGCGCCGAGGGTGGGCCCCATGGCTCCGTCAACGAGCTGAAGTTCTTCAACAACACGCCCGAGTCGCTGGAGCAGAACCTGGCGGCCCTGGATGACCTGGGCGGGCCGAAGTACTTCAACCACTACTCGTGGGGCTGGGCCTGGGCGGGGGACACGCCGTTCCGCCGGTGGAAGCGCGAGGTGTACCGCGGCGGCACCACGGACCCGTTCATCGTGCACTGGCCCAAGGGCATCAAGGCCCGGGGCGAGGTCCGCTCGCAGTACTGCCACGCCATCGACATGGTGCCCACGGTGCTGGACTGCCTGGGGGTGGAGCCCCCCACCGCGCTTCGGGGCGTCACGCAGTCGCCCCTCGAAGGCGTCAGCTTCCGGCAGACGTTCGACGACGCACGCGCGGAGAGCCGGCACCACACGCAGTACTTCGAGATGTTCGCCCAACGCGCCATCTACCACGACGGTTGGAGGGCGGTGTGTCCCTTCCCGGGCCCGTCCTTCACCGAGGCGGGCGAGGGCTTCGGCGAGTCGCGGCTCACCGAGGAGCGGCTGCGCAAGCTCGACGCGGAAGGGTGGGAGCTGTACCACGTCGCGGAGGACTGCTCGGAGACGCGGAACCTGGCCGAGCAGGAGCGCGGCAAGCTCCTGGAGATGATTGCGCTCTGGTACGTGGAGGCGGGCCGCTACAACGTCATGCCGATGGCGTCGCCTGACAAGGCGCTCTTCTCGCTGGAGCGCCCGCAAATCAGCCCGGACCGCAAGCGCTACGTCTACCGTCCGCACACGTCGCCCGCGCCGGAGAACGTGGCCGTGCACGTGCTCAACCGCCCGCACTCCATCACCGCGAAGGTGGACGTGGACGGAGACGTCGAAGGGGTCCTGTTGAGCCACGGCGGGCTCACGGGCGGCTACACCTTCTTCATCCAGGACCGGCGGCTGCACTACGTCTACAACTTCGTGGGCGAGCGGGAGTTCCACATCGAGTCGGGGGTGGAAGTGCCCGAGGGCCGGACGGAGCTGCGCTTCGAGTTCGAGCCCACCGGCAAGCCGGACCTGGAGGCGGGCAAGGGCGCTCCGGGGCGCGGCAAGCTCTTCATCGACGGTGAGCTCGTCGCGCAGAGCGACATCACCTCCACCATGCCGCTGGTCATCAGCCTGGGTGAGGGCCTGACGTGCGGACGGGATGACAACTCCGCGGTGAGCTCGCGCTACCGCACGCCGTTCGCGTTCCGGGGCGGCACGCTGCGCGAGGTGGTGGTGGACGTGTCCGGCGAGCACCTCCACGACGAGAAGGCGGAGAAGAAGGCCGCGATGGCTCGGCAGTAACGGGATGGCGGCACGTCGCCGCCCACGGGGCCCGGCCTCCTCCCTGCGCTTCTGGGAGGCCGGGCCCTCGCTTCTTCAGAGCGTCGGCAGGGGCGGGTCGAAGCCCAGCAGGACGCCTCCCGTGATTTCGAGCAGCGGGCGCGCCACCATCGCGTGCTGGGTCGCGGTGTGGATGTCCCGGAAGCAGCGCTGGAGCGGGTGCGTGTGGAACACGGCGGGCCCTCCGGCGGCCTCGTACACCCGGTCCACCGCGCGCGTGGCGGCGCGGGTGCCGTGGGTTGCCGCCAGTCGCAGGTCGGCGCGGGCCCGCATCGAGACGGGGCCCTTCGTGGCCTCGTCGAAGGTGGCGTGGAGCACCTCGAGCAGGAGGGCCCGCGCGGCGCGCACCTCCGCGTCCGCCTCGGCGACGGCCTCCTGGACGCTGGGACGCGCGGCCAGGAGCCGGCGCTCGACCAGCACCGTCTTCTGCCGGGCCAGGGTGATGAGCTCGTCGATGGCCCGGCGCGCGATGCCCAGCGCCACGGCGGGAATCGCGTGGCTCAGCAAGCCGAAGGGAAAGCCATACAGCGGCCGCGAGACACGCGGGGGCATGAGCAGCGAGAAGGCATGGTCCTCGCGGACGAAGACATCCTTCACCTCCATGTCTCCGCTGCCCGTGCCGCGCAGGCCCATGGAGAACCACGTGTCGTGCAGCGTGACGGACTGGGCGGGGAAGACGAGGAGGCGTGTCTCGGGGATGCCCTCGCGCACGAAGCGGGGGTTGCCGCCTTCCGTGACCACGGCGCCTCCCACCAGCCAGTGACAGTGATGACCCGCGCTGGCCCAGGACCAGCGGCCGGTGACGCGGTAGCCCCCCTCGACGCGCTCGGCCCGGCCCAGCGGCGCGGCCACACCTCCGATGAGGGCCTCTGGCGAGGAGAGCACCTCGCGCGCCACGGACTCCGTCAGCCACGCCGTCGCCAGGCCCGTGCTCGCGCCAATCATCGCGCACCAGCCCGCGGCGCCATCCGCGCGCGACAGGGCTTCGATGACCTGGAACGAGAGCGCGGGGTGCAGCTCCATGCCTCCGTACGCCTCGGGTATCAGCATCCGGAAGAAGCCCGCGCGGGCGAACTCCGCGATGACGTCGGGAGGAAGGCGCCGGGCACTCTCGAACTCGGCGGCGCGCGCGGACAGGCGCGGTGCGAGCTCCACGGCGGTGGCCAACAAGGGGTGTGGAGGAAGACTGGTCATGGCGGACAGCCTAGAAAGACCAGAGTCCCTCTGCACGCGGGATGCTCAGCTTCCTCCCAGGTGGGTGACATAGCGCGTGCGCCCGTCGGACAGCTTCTCCTCGAGGGGAGAGGGCCCCGAGTCCACCGCGATGACGACGATGTCATCGCGGCTCCTCAGCGCGGCGACCTCGCTGGGCCGCAGCTCCACCGGGCGGCCTCCTCCCGCGCCATGCGGGAGGAAGAGCGCGCGGTCCTTCTCCAGATAGAGCACCGGGACGCGAGGCCCCGAGGTCTCCACGGCCTCCGGCACGAAGACATGCACCGTCCGGGCGAATGACTCCAGTCGAGCGTCACAGGCAGCCAGCAGGGCGAACAGCGGAAGCATCCAACGACGCATGACAGTCCTCAGGGCCTCGGCCGGAGGCCGGGCGCTTCGAGATTCGTGAGTGAGTGAGGCTCGCGAGGAGCGCTCAGTTGGGAGGCGTCACTTCGCAGCGTCCGGAGGCGCGTTGGGAGAGGTCCTCCGCGATGGAGCGCAGCAGGGGCGCCGTCAGGGTCGAAAGGCTGGCGTCGGTCTCGCCTTCCTTCCGGGTGAGCCACGCGGCCATCCGTCCCAGACTGGCCGCCGTCACCACGTTCAACCGCACCTCCACCTGGACGACGAAGCGGTCCGACGCCTCGGGAGGGTCCTCCAGTGTCCAGGCCACGCGGTCCAGCTTCAGGGCCTGAGCCCCCTCCGGCAGCATCCTTCCGTCCAGGGCGTAGCCTTCACGGGTGAAGGCAATCACCTGGGTGAGCCTGGCGCTGTCCACCCGGGTGTTGAACCAGAGGGCTCGGCGCTTCCACAGCGTCAGCTCCACCTCCAGCTTCCCCGCCATGCCCAGCCGGACCAGCCGGTCCAGCTCCTCCGAGAGGAAGGCGAACACCTCCGAGCGGGCCAGCACGCGCCGCCCGGAGAGCGTGGCGGTGCAGGCGACGCGAGGAGGCTCGGCCATGGCGGTGGGCGCGAACAGTCCCGCCGCGGCCACCAGGGCCGCGCCGAGAGTACGTCGGGTCCATGTCCCCATCCGTCCCATGGGCCTCAGAACGTCCGGACGAAGAACAGGCGAGCCTCGGGCGTGGACGTGGCCTTCTCGTCCGTGCGCCACGCGACGTCCACGCGGACCTCGTCGCTGAAGTGGAAGGTGCCACCCACGCCCAGCCGCGCGTCCCCCCACTTCTTCGCGTCGCGCACCGTGCCCAGGTCCGCGAAGACGCCGAACACATGCCACCGGTACTCGGCCGTCGCCAGCACGGACACGTCGCCGCGGAACTCCTTGAAGCCGAAGCCGCGCAGCGCGCTCCATCCACCCAGGGCCTCGCGCTTCTGCTCGGGCAGGTCGTCGCCGCCCGCGCCGCGCAGGCGCAGCCGCAGGCCCTCGTTCCAGCCGGTGGGCAGCACCAGCGACGCGTCACCCACCAGCTTCCAGAAGCGCTGGTCGGGGCCGTTGATTGCGGGGCCCTCGCCGACCTCCAGCGTGGCGAAGCCGTGCAGGAACGGGCCGTCATTCCAGTCCACGTCCGGGTCCATCAGGGCCGTCTCCGGCGAGCGGAACAGCGAGCCCACCTTCGTGTTGCGCGGCGTGCTGCTGGTGTATTCCACCCGCGCGATGACGGACTGGAAGCGGCCCTCGTCCACCGGCGCGTTGGGGTAGGGCGGCGAGTCGCGGCGGAACAGCGTGAGCGGCGGGGTGAGGCTCTTCATCGTCGTGTAGCGGTCGCTGCGGTACTCGACGCCCGCGAGCCAGTCCTCGGCGATGCGGAAGGTGGCGAACGCGGCCAGGCCCTTGCGGCGGAAGTAGTCGCGGTCCGGCCGGTTGATGAGCACCGAGTAGATGGACGAGTCGATGTCGCTCATCCGCCAGCGGTCCAGCGTGTCGGTGAAGTCATGCGCCTGGGCACCCAGCTCCACCAGGCCCACCGCGGGAATCTCCACCTTCGCGCCGCCCAGCAGGTTGATGCGGCGCTGGCGCTTCGTCGCGTCCGGGTCGTCCGCGACGTGCTGGCCCTTCAGGCGCAGGGGCAGGATGAGGGCGGCATCCAGCGTGGTGTGGATGCGGTCCTTCACGTCCCAGATGCGGAAGGAGCCCGCGAGCCCTGGCGCCAGGCCCGTCACCTGCGTGTGCAGGGGGATGAAGTCCACGTCCACGTCCGGGCTGCGCGGACGCACGTGCACGACCAGGCGGCGTCCGTCCAGCGTGATGCCTCGGCCGTCCTCCTCGTTGTTCCATTCGGCGAAGAGCTCGCGCCAGCTCAGCTCGAACTCGTACTTCTCGCGGCGGCGGCGCTCCTTGCGCTTGGGCTCCTGCGTCTGGAAGTGGCGGGTGCCGTCCTCCGCGCGCTCCGTGACGACGCGCGCCTCGCGGCCGCGGGAGATGTCATCCGGGTCCGACGACACGCTCGCCGCCTCGAGGAACGGCAGGCGCGACTCCAGGCGCTCCATGGCGCGGCGCGCGTCGCTGCGCAGGAAGACCGTCCCGGGCTTGAGGTCCATCGCGTCGCGCACGCGGGCCGCGACGGAGCCGTCCACGCCCACCACCTCCACGCTCTCCAGCTGGCCTTCGTCGACGACGATGACGAGCTGGCCCGAGGGAGACAGGGTGCCGGAGAGCCTCGCGAGCAGGTAGCCGCTGGTCCGCAGTCCGTTGAGCGCGCGCTGCATCGCGCCCTCCACGCCGCCCTGGATGAGGCCGGGCACGAAGACGCCCTTGTCCATCCGGGCCAGCCACTCCTTCGGAGGGCGCTGCGGCGGGCAGGGCGTGCTGACCGTCAGCACCCCGCGCGCGCCGTTCATCCGCACGGTGGCGACGAAGTCGTCGTTGTCGTCCTCGTCCTCGTCGGTGATGCGGTGGGGGAGGCGGAAGAGCTCGTCGAGGATTTCATCGTCCTCGATGTCGCGCAGGCCCTTGAGCTCCACCGAGGTCACCACGGGGTTCTCCTCGAGGTGGACCTCCAGCACGACGGGGCCCTGCTCGGGGACGCGCAGGCGAGGCTCCACGCGAGCGAAGAGTCCGGTGAGCGCGAGCCGGCGCAGCATGGACTGGAGCTGCTGCGGCTTCTGGGGCGTCCGCGGGTCGTCCAGCGGCGTGCCGATGAACGTGTAGACCTGGGCCTTCGTCAGTCGCTGAAGGCCGTGCAGCTCGACCACCTCGGGCGTGAGGGTGCGGCCGCCCAGGTTGAGCTGGAGGGGCGTGAGGACGGCGTTCTCGTCCACGTCCTCGCTGCGGAGGTCCTCTTCGCACGCGTCCAGGTTCTCGTGCTTCTTGGAGGGCGGGTCGTCGTCGTCGGAGAGCAGCGTCAGCGACCAGGACTTCTCCCTGGCGGCGTCGCGCTTGTCGGCCTCGTCGTGAGCCTGGGGCGGGGCGGCTTCGGGACTGGGGGCCGGGGGCGCGGGCTCGGCCGGGGCGGGCGGAGCCGGGGTGGGAGCAGTCGTCTGCGGCGCGGGCTGGGCGCTGGCGACGAGGGAGACGATGCCGAAGAGGAGCGCGAAGCGGTTCATGCGTGGGGGACAGAGCACGCAGCGTTCCAGGCGGTCCGTCGCGGCAAGTGCTTGAAAGGACGAGTGCTGGCCCGCCGTACCGATGTCATGGACACATCCTGATGTGAAGGCTGGATGTGATACTGACATCGCGGGCCTTGATTGCGTCGGCGTGCGAGGACGTCACAGGGGCGCGGCGGCGATGGCCTCGATTTCGAGCAGCCACGCCTCGTCGTAGATGCCGGTGATGATGACCGTCAGCGCGGGCTCATGGCCGCCGAGGACCTCGCGGCGGATGGCGCTGTTCGCGTCGCGGTGCTCGCGGCGGCTCAGGAAGGTGGTCACCTTCACCAGGTGGCGGAGCCCCAGTCCGGACGCGGCGAGGACGGCTTCGATGTTCGCCCAGACCTGACGGCATTGAGCGTCGAAGGTGTCGGGCACGGTGCCATCGGCCCGGGTGGGAATCTGCCCGCTGATGTGGAGGAGCCGCGCGGGCGTCACCACTTCGTACGAGTGGACGTAACCGCCTCCGGGGGCCTGGGCTCCCGGAGTCATGCGCCCGTGCGTCGTCAAGCGAGCCTCCCCATGGCGATGGACGGCGAGGACGCTCGCAGAGGTGTTCGAGGGAGGCAACTGCGCCAGGGCTTTGTGGCAGGCTGCCCGGCCGTTTCTTCAGGAAAAGGAGCTTCAACGTGATTCGCAGTGTTCCCACCCGGTTGGCCATGGCGTGCTCGCTTCTGCTCCTGCCCCTGGCCTGTGCGCACGTGGACCATGCGCGGGACGAGAAGGACATCCGGCAGCTCGTGGACGCCCAGACGGAGGCGTGGAACCGCCACGACGCGGTGGCGTGGTCGAAGGACTTCTCGGCCGACGCGGACTTCATCAACATCGCGGGGACGGTGTTCGAGGGGCAGCAGCAAATCGAGACGCGCCACGCGCACGTCTTCGAGGCGCTCTTCAAGAACAGCCACAGCACCGTCACGGTGCGGCGGGTGTCGTTCCCGGTCGCGGACATCGCCTTGGTCGACACGACGCATGAGGTGACGGGGCACAGCGGCCTGCCGCCGGGAGTGCAGGACACGGAGCCTGGACTCCTGCGCACGCAGATGCGCTACGTGATGAAGCGCGAGAACGGAGGCTGGCGCATCGTCGGTGGGCACAACACCGACGTGAAGCCGAAGCCTCCGCCCAAGCCGTAGTCGCCTGACTGCATCGAGGCGCTCACGTCACTGGAAGCCCGAGCGCCTTGATGCGCCGATAGAGATTGCCCCGGTCCACCTGGAGCAGTCGTGCGGCGCCGGCGATGCTCTCGCCTTCCGCGAGGGCCGCGCGGATGAGCTCCCGCTCGAAGTCCTCGACGTGCTCGCGGTAGTTCTTGTCTCCCAGCTTGGGGCGAGGGGCTTGTGCGGGGGCCAGGGGACTGGAGACCGCCTCGGGCCCCAGGGACATCGGGCCGCCCGCGCGCAGCAGGTTGAGCCGCTCGATGACATTTCGCAGCTCCCGCACGTTGCCGGGCCATGAGTAGGCGCGCAGCGCGATGTCCGCACCGGGCGCCAGGACGAGTGGGACGTCGGGCCCCGCGAACTCCGCCGCGAAGGCTCGCGCCAAGGGGAGCAGGTCGTCCAGCCGCTCGCGGAGCGGGGGGATGTGCAGCGGCATCACGTTGAGGCGGAAGAAGAGGTCCTGACGGAAGCGTCCCTCCTTCACCGCACGGGCCAGTTCCTGATGTGTCGCAGCGAGGACGCGAGCGTCGACGGGCACGGGTACGGAGCCGCCGAGCCGCTCCACCTCTCGTGTCTCCAGCACGCGCAAGAGCTTGGCCTGGAGCTCCAGCGGCATGTCGCCAATCTCGTCGAGCAGCAGCGTGCCGCCGTGGGCCTGCTCGATGCGTCCCGCGCGTCGGCTCACCGCGCCGGAGAACGCGCCCTTCTCATGGCCGAACAGCTCGCTCTCGAGCAGCGTGGAAGGGATGGCCGCGCAGTTGACCGCGACGAGCCGGCCCTTGCGTCCGGAGGCCAGATGCAGCGCGCGTGCGACGCGCTCCTTGCCCGTGCCTGTCTCGCCGGTGATGAGCACCGCCGCGTCACTGGGCCCCACGCGGGCGATGAGCTGCCGCAGCGTGTTCATCGACGGGCTGTCGCCCACGAGATGTCCGGGGCGGGCGAGGGCATCCAGCAGTCGCTCGCGCTCCTCTTGGAGCGAGCCGAGCGCCATCGCGTTGCGAAGCGCGGTGACGAGTCGCTCGGGAGAGGGAGGCTTCTCGACGAAGTCCGTTGCTCCCAGCTTCAGGGCCTGCGCGGCCTCGGAGGGGGAAGCTTCGCCCGACAGCACCACCACGGGCACGGGCAGCGGGCGAGGCAGCCGCGCGAGGAACTCCAGTCCTGTCTCCGCGGGCATGCGCAGGTCGAGGAGCATCACGGTGGGGAGCCCCTCGGGCGCGTCGAGGATGCGCGAGGCTTCGGCGGTGGAGCGAGCTTCGATGGGCGTGAAGCCCTCGTCACTCAGCAGTCCGCGCAGGGCCTTGAGGACACCGGGGTCGTCGTCGACGACGAGGATTCGTGGACCGGGCTTCATGTCGTGAGCACAGGAGTCAAAGAGGAATGAAGCGGCGGCGTTCCGTGGGCCAGTGTACCGCCGCTGCGTGGGGCTGCCCTCATGTGGTCGTCACAGGCGCGGAAGGAGGACGAAGCGGCAGCTCCACTCGCGCGAGCGTACCGCCACCGGGCGCGGGCTCCAGCCGGAGCGAGCCCCCGTGCTCGTGGGTGATCTTCTGCGAGATGGGCAGCCCGAGCCCGCTGCCCTCGGGCTTCGTGCTGAACAATCCTCGCGTGAGCGCCGCACCCTCCAGCACCGAAGGGATGCCGTTGCCTCCATCCACCACGGAGACACGCACGCCGCCCCCCTCCAGCGGCTCCGCTGAGACACGCACGGGAAGCGCCCCCTCGGCCGAAGCCTCGGCCGCGTTCTTCACGAGGTTGCCGAACAACCTGCGCAGTCCATCCGGGTCCGCTTGCAGCGACACCTCGGGGCCGGGCAGCAGCTCCACGGGCACAGGGGACGTCTGCGCGTACAACACACAAATCTCCGAGAGCAGCGGGCGCAGCGGGACGTCCTGGAACCTCGGTGACGGCAGCCGCGCGAAGGTGGAGAAGCTCTGCGTCATGCGCATCAGCAGCTCGACCTCCTCTTGCAGCAACGCCACCGACTCGCTGACCCGCACGGCATCCGCGGGCGACCCCGTGTCCGCGCGCTGGAGCCGAGCCAGCGAGAGCTTCATCGCGGTGAGCGGATTCTTCAGCTCATGGGCCAGCGCCCGAGCCACGTCCTGCCACGCGGCAATCTGCTCGGCGGACTTGAGCCGCTCGCGCTGCGCGACCAGCTCCTGACCCATGCGATTGAACTGACCCAGCAGGAACTCGAACTCATCGCGCGCTGGCGCCGAGACCGGCAGCCGCACGGCGAGGTCCCCTCGCGCATAGGCCCACATGCCTTCCGTGAGCACCGTGACGGGGCGCGTGAGCGTGCGGCCAAGCAGCATGGCGGCCACCGCCAGCACTCCGCCCGAGATGAACACGAGCACCGCGATGAACATGGGCACCCGGCGCACCAGCGCCCTGCGCGTCAGCTCCGCCTGCGCCAGATGGAGCCGCACCTCGTCCAGCGAGTCCCGCGACAGCCCCCGCTTCTCCAGGTCCGAGGACACCTCGTCGAGCACCGCCTCCACGGGCGCCACCGAGACCGACAGCATCCGCTCCAGCGCGACGTGGGCCACCACCCCTAGCAGCACCAGCGGCAACAGGCCCACCAGCAACATGACCGCCAGCAGCCGGTAGCGGAAGCGGGGAGGAGGGGGCGTGGTGGACATGGCGGTGGTGGACGCAGGGGGCGACAGACGCACTACGCGCAAGCCGCGCCGCGCTTGCGTGGAGGTTGTACCGCCCCCGCGGCCCGACGCCCAACCCCGTCGAGAGGCTGATAACTTGGGGATGGATGCCCCGTCTTCTCGCACCCTCCCAGAGTTGGTTGTTCAGCCCGCGGGTGGACCTCGCCATCTTCGCCGGCAGTGCGCTCGTGTCGGTGGCCCTGGTCCTCGGCGCGCCGTGGCTGGGCGCCGTGGGGGACACTCCTCCATGGGCCTGGCTGCTGTTCGTCGTCTGCGTGGACGTGGCCCACGTCTGGTCCACGCTGTTCCGCACCTATCTGGACCCCGTCGAGCTGCGGGAGCGTCCCGGCCTCTACCTCGGCGCGCCCCTGGCCGCCTGGGCCGTGGGCGTGGCGGCGCACCAGGTTTCGTCCGGGACGTTCTGGACGCTGTTCGCGTACGTGGCCCTGTTCCACTTCGTCCGTCAGCAGTACGGCTGGGTGGCGCTGTACACACGCAAGGCCCGAGCCTCCGCCGCCGAGCGCCGCCTGGACGCCGCGGCCATCTACGCCGCCACCGTGGGGCCCGTGGTCTGGTGGCACGCGAACCTGCCGCGCGAGTTCTGGTGGTTCGTGGAGGGCGACTTCCTTCCGGGGCTGCCCGCCTGGATGGGCACCGTGGCGCTGGTGCTGCACGCGGTCGTGCTCGCGGCCTGGGTCCTGTTCCAAATCGTCCGCGTGGTGCGCGGCGAGGGACTCCAGGTGGGCAAGGTGCTCCTCGTGGGCGCGACGTGGGTGGCCTGGTTCGGTGGCATCGTCCTGGCGCGCGACGACTTCACGTTCACGGTGATGAACGTGGTGCTGCACGGCGTGCCGTACTTCGTGCTGCTCTTCCGCTACTCGCGCGGGCGCGGAGAGGAAGGCGGCTACGGCGCGGCGGGTGTTCTGCTGCGCGCGGGGCTGCCGGGCTTCCTCTTGTTCCTCGTGGCGCTCGCCTTCACCGAGGAGCTCTTGTGGGACCGCATCATCTGGCATGACCGACCCGGCATTTTCGGGAGCCTGGATGTTCAGCTCGCACCGGACCTGCTCGCGTTGGTGGTGCCGCTGCTCGCGCTGCCGCAGGCCACGCACTACGTGCTCGATGCGTTCATCTGGAAACCCGGTCGTCAGCCCGCGTTGCTTGCGCGACTGGGATGGGCTCCGCGCGTGACATCCGACGGTCCACCAATCGCCACCTCGAGTGAATCAGCGATGGCGGTTCCAGGGAGGAGTGACTAAGGGTCTGGAGTTCTATGTCTCGACTCCTGCTCGTCTCCAATCGTCTCCCAGTCACCGTCAAGGTGGAGAAGGACAGCGTCGCCGTGGTGCGCAGCGCCGGAGGGCTGGCCACGGGGTTGCGTCGGCCGCACGAACGTTCCGGGGGGCTGTGGATAGGTTGGCCCGGGGATGTCTCCCGATTGTCGGATGCTCAACGAAGCCGCGTGGAAGCGCAGCTCGCCGAGCAGCGCTGCGTCCCGCTCCACCTCACCAGCAGCGAGGTGAACCGGTACTACGAGGGCTACTCGAACCGCGTGCTGTGGCCGCTGTGCCACTACATGCTGGACCGCATCCCCCGGCAGGACCGCGACTGGGAGGTGTACCGCAAGGTCAACGAGCGCTTCGCGGACCTGGTCGCGAAGCACTATCAACCGGGCGACATCATCTGGGTGCACGACTACCAGCTCATGCTGGTGCCGGGGCTGTTGCGACAGCGGCTGCCCGAGGCCCGCATCGGCTACTTCCACCACATCCCCTTCCCGTCGTCGGAGGTCTTCCGCACGCTGCCCCGGCGCGATGAGCTGCTGAAGGGGCTGCTCGGCGCGGACCTGGTGGGCTTCCACACGGTGAGCTACGTGCGGCACTTCTCGGGCTCGCTCCTGCGGCAGCTCGGGTTGGACACGGACGTGGACTGCATCACGTGGGAGGGGCGGCAGGTGCGCGTCGGCGCGTTCCCCATGGGCATCGACGCGGACGCCTTCGACACGCTCGCGCGAGAGGTGGGCGTCCTCGAGGACGTCGCCTCGGTGCGCCGCGGCGCGGAGGGACAGCGGCTCCTGTTGGGCATCGACCGGCTCGACTACACCAAGGGCATTCCGCGCAGGCTCCTCGCGGTGCAGCGGCTCCTGGAGCGCGAGCCCTCCTGGCGCGGCCGGCTGCGCTTCGTCCAGGTGGCCGTGCCCAGCCGCACGCAGGTGGAGGCGTACGCCACGTACCGCGAGCAGGTGAACGAGCTGGTGGGCCGCATCAATGGCCAGTACGGCACCGTGCAGAACGTGCCCGTGCATTACCTCTTCCGCTCCTTCAACGAGAAGCAGCTCGCGGGGCTGTACCGCGCGGCGGACGTGATGCTCGTCACCCCGGTGCGCGACGGGATGAACCTGGTGGCGAAGGAGTTCTGCGCCTGCCGCCCGGATGACGACGGCGTGCTGGTGCTGAGCGAGTTCGCCGGCGCCGCGGACGAGATGCGCGGGGCGCTCGTCGTCAACACGTACGACATCGAGGCCACCGCGGACGCCATCGAACAGGCGCTCAAGATGCCGGAGACCGAGCGCCGCGAGCGCATGCGCGGGCTGCGCGCGCAGGTGAAGGCCCACGACGTCCACTGGTGGGTGTCCCACTTCCTGGGCCGGCTCCAGGGCCTGCCGACCGTGTCCGTGAACCGGGCGAAGGAGGGCGCGGAGGCGCTGGCACGGATGAAGTCGGCCGAGCACCTGGCGCTGATGCTCGACTACGACGGGACGCTGGTGGGCTTCGCGCCCCGGCCGGAGCTGGCCGCGCCGGATGACGCGCTCCAGGCGCTCCTGGCGAAGCTGGTGGCCCGGCCGAACACGACGGTGAGCGTGGTCAGCGGCAGGCCGCGCGAGACGCTGCAGGCGTGGTTCGGCACCCTGCCCATGGGGCTCCACGCGGAGCACGGCCTGTGGTCGCGTCCGGCTCCAGGCCTGCCGTGGAAGATGCTGGAGGGCGTGACGCCGGAGTGGAAGGCCGCGGCGCGGCCGGTGCTCGACGAGTTCTCCGCGCGCATCCCCGGCTCGTTCGTGGAGGAGAAGTCCGCGTCGCTCGCGTGGCACTACCGGCAGGTGGACCCCGAGTTCGGCGCGATCCAGTCCCGCGAGCTGCGGCTGAAGCTGGCGGAGACCTTCGCGCGGCAGCCGGTGGACATCCTCCCGGGCGACAAGGTGGTGGAGGTGCGGCCCCACGGGGTGCACAAGGGCCGGGTGGTGGACTCGGTGACGCGGGCGCTGGCGCCGGGGACGCTGGTGGTGGCCATGGGGGATGACCGCACGGACGAGGACCTGTTCGCGGCCATCCCCGAGGACGGCATCACCATCCATGCGGGCAACAAGCCCACGCGGGCCACCTACCGCGTCAGTGGCCCCCAGGAAGTGCGCGCGCTGCTGGCCGCGCTGGTGGAGCCCTCGCCGGAATAACGCGGGGGGAAGTGACAGTCTCGCCCCCGACGGGTGTTGGGGTCTCAGGGCCGGATTCGTTGACGGAGATGAGACAACATGGACATCCCGCGTCGTGGGTTGCGGGTAGGGGCAGCGGTGCTGGTGGTGAGCTTCTCGGGGACGGGCTGCGGTCTTGGTGACGAGGCCGTCAACCAGGACCTGGAGTCCGGCGAGCGGGCGTTGGAGCAGGGCCGCTCACCCCTGGCGCCGCTCAACCGCGAGGCCCTGCGACAGGCCCTCTCGGGACTGCCGGACTCGGCGGTGACCGCGGCGCAGGTCCGCATCGAGGGCTCCGCGGGCCGCTGGCTGGGCAGCTCCGGCGTGGCGGACGTCCTCTCGGGAGCGCCCGTGCCCAAGAACGCGCGCTTCCGCATCGGCAGCATCACCAAGACCTTCACCGCCACCGTGGTGTTGCAGCTCGCCGCCGAGCGGCGCGTGGACCTGGACCGGCCGGTGCAACACTACCTGCCGGGACTGTTGCCATTGGATTACGGCCCCGTCACGGTGCGCCAGCTCCTCAATCACACGCACGGCCTGCCGGGAGTGCCGCTGCCGACGAAGGACCCCGAGTGGTTCTTCGAGAACCGCTTCCGCCGCTTCACGCCCCGGGAGCTGGTGTCGCTGGCGCTGGAGCAGGAGCGGCGCTTCGAGCCGGGCACGCGGCAGGAGTACGGCAACATCGGCTCTCTCGTCGCGGGGCTGCTCATCGAGAAGGTGACGGGCCGGCCCTATGGCCACGCGGTGCGCGAGCGCATCCTCCTCCCGCTGGAGCTGGCCGACACGTCCGTGCCGGGCAATGACCCCACGATTCCGGGCCCCCACGTCCGAGGCTACGAGGCCGTCACCCAGGGCGACGGCACGGTGCGCCTCGTCGACGTCACGGAGGCGAACCAGTCCATCCCCTGGGCCGCGGGGGAGATGATTTCGACCACCGCCGACCTGGACACCTTCCTCTGCGCGCTCTTCCGGGGGCGGCTGCTGCCCCCCGAGCAGCTCGAGGAGATGTTCACCGTGCCGGACGTGCCCTTCGCGGGTGGAGGCCGCGCGATGTACAGCGCGGGCCTGATGCGCATCCCCGTCAACGGACTCACGCTGTGGGGCAAGAGCGGGGACCGGCACGGCTACAACAACGGCATGGGCGCGACGCGGGACTTGCGCCGGCGCCTGGTCTACTCGGTGAACACGCTGCACATGGGGCAGGAGCGGCCGGCCATCGCCGACCGCATCGTCTCCACCGCCTTCGTGACGCGGGGGCCTGTCCAGTGAGGTGACCGGGCCCCTGTCCGGCACGGCCTACCGCGTGAGCGACGCGGTGCGGCCGGTGGGGCCCTGGATGGCGACCCGGCGCCCGAAGGCGCGGTCCACCCGGCCGAGGAAGTCCCTGAACGCGGGATATTCCTCCGCCTTCACCCGGGCCACGGAGAGCATCACCTCTCCGTCGGCGATGAGCTTGCCGTCCTCCACGCGGAAGTTCATGCGGAGGCGGCCGAAGGGCGTGGACTCATCCACCGCCTGGGGCAGCTCCGTCACGGACCAGCCCGCGGGCAGCGCGTAGGTGAGGTGGAACGTGTTCACCCACGGGCTCTGCATCACCAGGTCGAAGCGGCGCTCGGCCAGCGGCGCGAAGGCCTGCTGGTAGGTGCGGCCCGTGCCGAAGGGCAGGAAGCGCACGCCGTTGGGCAGCACCTCCGAGTAGCGCGGGATGCTCATCTGGAAGTCCATCGCCACGTCGTCGTCCAGCCGCGTGGTGTCGCTCAGCGTCACCTCGTTCACGGTGAGCCCGGGGAAGCTCTGCGCCCACGCGCGCT
Organism: Myxococcus stipitatus; assembly: GCF_038561935.1. The sequence continues at coordinate 1,567,185 of NZ_CP102770.1, forward strand.
CGAAGGTGGACTTGCGCGTGGCCTCCGGGCGGTAGGCGCGGCGGTACTCCGGCGCCGTCTGGCCGCTCACCGAGCTCTTGCCCGTCACCTGCGCGCTGCCGTCGGGGCGCAGCGTGACGCTCATCTTCAGGTTGGTGGCGTTGTCCTCCGCCTTGGCCTCCGGCGTGGTGAGGAAGGTGCTCTTGCCGTCCGGTTCGACCACCAGGACGTTGGCCACGCGGTCCGCGCTGGGCAGCTCCTTGGCGCCGTGGAACTCCGCGGTGCCATCCAGGTACAAATCGAACTTGGGGACATACGCAATCGCGTGGTTGAAGGCCGCGAGGCTCGCGGGCTCCGCGTCCAGCGCGCCCAGGTTGCGCATGCGCAGCAGCACCAGCCGGCTGTCCACGCCCGCGACGCGCAGCATGGAGTGGATGAGGCTCGCCTTGTCCTTGCAGTCGCCGAAGCGCCGCGCGAGCACCCGGTCGACGCGGTAGGGCTTGAAGCCGTGGATGCCGAACTCCAGCGCGACATAGCGCGTGTTGGTGACGACGAAGTTGTAGATGGCGCGCACCACCGCCAGCTCGTTCTTCCGGTCCACGCCCTGGAGCACCTGGTCCACCGTCTGGCGCAGCTCCGCGTTGGGCTGGAGTTGGTCGCGCACCAGGCCCCACCAGTAGCGGCCGACCTGGTCCCACGTCTGGTACGTGGAGACGTGGAGGTTCTGCGCGACCTCCGCCCAGCCCGGCATGCCCGGCTCCGGCACCACCTTGGCCACGTGCTTCGCGTTCCAGCGGTAGAGCACGCGCCCGCTCTCCAGCGACTCCTGCGCGCTCTCCACGCCGCCCTGGCGGCTCTTGTTCCAGTACAGCGGGCGCTCCTTGGGCATCTCCACCAGGTACTGGAAGCGCAGCTTGGGATAGACGCCCTGCACGCTCTCCACGTCACCCCAGTAGTCCGACAGCAGGTTCTCCTGCGCGGTGTCGTCCAGCCGGTACGTCACCTCCAGCGTGTCGCCCACGGCCAGGGACGGGAACGAGAGCACCTTGGCGCGGGCGTCGTAGTACATGCCCGTCCACGGCTCGTTGATGTTGCGGTCGTTCTCGCCGTAGCTCTCCACCACGGAGCCATCCAGCTTCGTCACCCGGGCGCGCAGCACGCGCACCTCCTGGCGGTCCGGCGAGTAGGTGATGGGCATGGTGCGGAACGCGTCCACGCCGCGCGCGTTCTGCACCTTCACCACCATCTGCGTCATGCGGCTGGACAGGCCGCTCTTCTGGACGTGCACGTAGGTGTTGTCGACCAGGTAGACGGCGTCCTCGTGCACGTAGGCCTCGGCCTCCTTGGCCAGGGGCCTGGCGTCCACCAGGTGCTGCATGCCGGCGCCGGTGCCCTCGCCCTTGAGGGCGCGCAGGGCTTCCTTCAGGCCGGGGTTCTGCGGACGCAGCACCAGCGAGCGCTCGAAGGAGGCCAGCGCGGGCTCGCGGCGGCCCGCGGCGAGCAGGGCGCGGCCCTCGCGCTCATAGACCTCCGGCTCGTCCGGAGACAGCTCGCGGGCCTCGCGGAAGAGGGCCACGGCGGCCTCCACCGCGCCGTTGCTGGCCTTGAGCTCCGCCAGCCTCACGCGCGCGCCGTTGTCGAACGGGTTGAGGGTGACGAGCTGCGCGTACTCGCGCTCGGCGGCCTCCACCTGGCCGGTGTCCGCGAGCAGCGCGGCCAGCGAGCGGCGCGTGCCGGTGTCGTCGAAGCGCAGGGCCAGCACCACGCGCATGCGGTCCATGGCCTCGCGGTCGCGGCCCAGCTGGCGCGACACCTGCGCGGCCGAGCGCACCACGCGCGGCAGCCGGGGCTGATAGCGGAACGCCTCCTCGACGAGGGCCTGCGCGCGGGGACGCTCGCCCAGGGCCTCGTACGCGCGCGCGAGCACCAGCCGCGCGGGGGCGTCGTCCGGCGTCTTCTCCAGCACGGGGGCCACGAGCTCCAGCACGCGCTCGGGGTGGCCGCGCTCCAGCTCGTGGTCCGCCAGGGCGACGCGGGCGTCGGACAGCGTGGGGTCCGCGGCGATGGCGGCCTCGATGAAGCGGCGGCGCTCGTTCAGGTCATCGCGCTGGAGGCTGGCGGCGAGCAGCTGCAGGCGCGCGTCCTTGGGCGCCTGCTCCGCGGCGAGCGCGGCCTCCACGGTGGCGGTGTGCTCGCGGTCGTCGAAGCCCCGGTAGAAGCCGAGGACCCGCGCGTAGTCGGCGCGCAGCTGCGGGTCATCCGGCTTCTTCTCCACCAGGGCGCGCAGCGCGGAGGTGAGCGTGGGCAGCACCTGGGGCGCGGGGGCGGCGCCGCGCTCCACGGCGGGCACCTTGGCGGGCAGGGTGGCGCGGACGGAGGGGGACTCCTGGCGCAGGTAGAAGCCCAGCGGGCCGTTCTCCTGGCACACCTTGAGGAGCACGCGGTTGAGGCCCTTGCGCAGCTTCACGGACACGCGGGACTGGTCCGGGCGCGGCAGGTTGTAGCGGTCCTCCTTCGCGGCGAGCTGCCCGTTCACCCACAGGCGGAAGGCGCCGGAGGTGCCCAGGCCCAGGGCCACGCGCGTCTCCTGCGAGGACTCCAGCCAGGTGACGGCGTAGGCCACGGCCTCGCGGTTGGGGCGCACGGAGCTGGCGAGGTCCACGTAGCCATCCGCGGTGTTCGCGGTGAGCTTGTGCCAGGACACCTGGCGGCCCTTGGCGCCGGGGAAGCTGGCGGTGAGGTCCAGGGTGGGGCTCTCCGGGCCGAAGTCGGTGTCACAGCCGGACTTGCCCTCGTTGTCGAAGCCGCCGACGACGAAGTAGTCGCCGACGAAGCCCATGGACTGCTTCACTTCGTTGGCGCGCACCAGGCGGCCTCGGGCGCGCTCGGTGTCGAGCAGGAGCAGCTGCGCGGTGGCCCGGGTGTTCGCGTCGAACTGCCGGCGGGAGGCCACGTAGGCGTAGGTGCTCACCAGGGGCGTGAGGTCCTCGACCTCGTCGACCAGGGAGTGGAGTCGCAGGAGGCTCGCGGCGGCGCGAGGAGAGGCGGCCTGCTTCATCGCCTCGGCCGCATAGGTCCGGGCCGTTTCGTCCGCCGCGGGCCGCGCCTGTGCCCACAGGGGACAGGTGAGCACGAAGACTGCGGCCAGCCATGTGAAGCGGGACATCCGTTCTCCTCGGTGCGACATGCGGGTGGAGCGTCCGGCCCCAGCATTCCAGGCCGCCGACGCCGATGAACAGGCAAACCCTCCCGGGCCTTCCCCTGCATGGGGCTCCGGACGGCGGACAGGCAACCGAAAACGTCCCCGGAGGTTCGCGGTGGAGCAAGGTAGGTCTGGGTAGGTTTGTGGCTGGGAAATCAAGGAAATCGAGACTAAATTGCGCCACCCAGCAGGTCCCTGGGTCACTCCTAGGGACGAAGGTCATCTAGGGACGCAGGTCATCCGTTACCCAGGGAGCTCTCATGCGTCGTCTTGTCGTGGTGCTGACCGCGTTGAACCTGGCCGCCTGTGCGCATGGGGGTGGGACCGCCTCGGAGACGGCGGAGGTGGGGGTGCAGAAGGCTCCGCCGCTGACGGTGGAGGCCACGCCGGAGGCGCGCCAGGCGGCGTCGGAGGCGGAGGGGTTGGCGCGCAGGGGCGAGTCGGCGCAGTCGTTGCCGCTGTATCGGGTGGCGTGGGAGGGCGGGGTGAGGACGAAGGACGTGGCCTACAACGCGGCGTGTGCGGCGGCGTTGGCGAAGGCGTCGGATGAGGCGCTGGTGTGGCTGGGGCGCGCGGTGGAGGCGGGCTTCGACAACGCGAAGCACATGAAGAACGACCCGGACCTGGTCAGCCTCCGGGAGCTGCCGGGGTACGCGCCGTTGGAGCAGAAGGTGGCCGCGGCGGAGGCGAAGCTGTACGAGGCCGCGAACCCGGAGCTTCGGGATGAGCTGTTGCGGCGGATGGAGGAGGACCAGGAGGTGCGCAATGCGCTGATGGCCTCGAACTTCAAGGACGAGGCGGCGAAGGCGAAGTTGCGGGAGGTGGATGCGCGCAACACGGTGTGGCTGAAGGGAATCATCGCGAAGGTGGGGTGGCCGGGGCACGAGGTGGTGGGCGTGCGCGGCTCGTTCGCGGCGTGGCTGTTGGTCCAGCACGCGGACCAGGATGTGGCGTTCCAGGCGGAGGTGCTGCCGATGTTGGAGAAGGCGGTGGCGCGGGGCGAGGGCTCGGCGAAGAACCTCGCGTACCTGACGGACCGGGTGGCGGTGAACACAGGCAGGCCGCAGCGGTATGGGACGCAGCTGGAAGAGGTGAATGGCCGCATGGTGGCCAAGCCGCTCGAGGACCCCGCGGGAGTGGATGCCCGCCGCGAGGCCGTGGGCCTGGGGACGCTGGCGGAGTACATCCAGGGCTTCGAGCGGATGCGGGCGGCGAGCCAGAAGCCCTGAGTGGGACGGGCTGCCTTCGTCGAACGCGAGGCCCGTGGTGCCGAGGCCTTCTTGGGCACGCTCGCCCGGCCATGGGGCCAGGTGCTGCTGTTTGGCGAGCCGCTGAGCCTGGCGGTCTTCGAACGGAGCGAAGGTCGATGTCGTCCCGCACGTCCTCGGGCAGCGAGGTCTTTCCGCTCCCTCAAAGCTGGATGCCGAAGTGCTCCGCGAGGGCCCGCGCTCGGGCCTCCTCCTCCACGGGCACCTCTTGCTTCTCTCTTCCGTGCGTCAGCACGAGCGCACCCTCCTTGAGGGTGACGCGACCGCTTGGCGTGGCCCGGGTACACAGCCTCCGCTGCGTGAAGAACGAGTCCGGCGCCGTCTGGTGGTAGTGGCACATGCCGGTGAAGTCCCCCAGCGCACGTGGCACGAGCGAGAGCGAATACTGCGCCTCCCATCCCGCGCCCAGGTCGCGCCAGAGGATGAGCCGCTCTCCCTCGGGCACGAGCCGGAAGTCGTGCCCGCAGCGCGTCTGCACATCGCGGTCATCCAGGCGCAGGGGCTCGAGGAAGCCATCTCCAAAGCCCACGTCCACCAACCAGCGCTCGGCACCGTCCTCCACCTGGAGCGTCAGGTGGTCGAACTCCGGCCCGAAGGTTCCGTTCTTCTGCTCGGAGGCCACTTGCGCGGACAGCGGTGTCACCCCGTAGCCGCGCGCGGTGAGCAGCCGCGAGAACAAGCCGTTGAGCTCGTAGCAGAACCCGCCGCGTCGGCGCGCGACGATCTTGTCGAACAGCGAGTCCACATCGAGCCGGATGGGGCGGCCCAGGTGGATGTCCAGGTTCTCGAAGGGGACCGACTCCAGGTGGGCATGGTGCAGCGCGGCCAGCGATGCACCCGGCTGGGCACCGATGCGTTCGAGATAGCGGCCAACGTCGAACATGGCACTGATGTAGCGCGCTCCAGCCCGGCGGGTACACGGCCTGCCGGGTGGGAAGTCCAGGGGACGACGATAAGGGAGGCTCCCCTCGTGTGGAGAGGGGAGCCTCGCGCGAATCAGCGGGGCAGCGTGCTCAAGAAGGTCTGCACGCTCTTGCGATGGAGGCGGTCCGCCTCCACGCACAGGCGGATGGTCTCCAGCGCTTGCGCATAGGCATGCGGCGCGCCCTCCAGCTTCGCCACGCGGGGCCCGAGGAAGGACTCCAGCTCCGCGCGCTGGGTGTCGTCGCAGAGCGCGCTGGTGAAGCCAACGATGGCGCCCAGGTCATCCGAGCGGACCCTCGCCGCCATCGAGTCGAAGTGTTCGCGGAAGTACTTCCACGCGGCCTCGCGCGACTCCACCTTGTAGAAGGCGGCGCCGAGGATTTTGTACGTGTCGCGCACGTCGAACTCCCCGCCGTTCACCAGCGCCAGCGTCTCCTGCACCAGCGCCGGGTCGGTGAAGGACGTCAGCGGGAAGAGCAGCTCGAGCCGCTCGTTGTGGCTCTTCGCCTGGCGCGCCTGGGTCAGGAGCGCGTCGAAGAGCGAGCGGTCCGACTTGCGTGCGGCCACCCGGACCGCCAGGGGCGCGGCCTCCGCGCTCACGCTGTCGCGCTTGTCCAGCCACGCGCGCGCGAGCTTCTGCGCCTCCCGCGTCAGCACCGCGTCATCCCCCATCCCCGCGGCCAGGCCGAGCAGGAGCGAACGCAACTGCTTCACGTCATCCGTGTCCCCGGGCCGAGGCTGCCAGCCCAGGGTCTGGGCCCGAGGTCCGTAGAGCTTGCCCACCCAGGCGCGGAAGCGCGCCCGTTCGGCGGGAGTGAGGTGGTCCTGGCGCACCAACCCGAGGAGGCCGGCGCCGTTGGCGACGATGGTGCGGTTCGGGTCCGTGGCCGTGCCAGGCACGAGCTTGAGCGCGTCACCGAGCGGCAGATCGCCCCGGCTCGCCGCGGCCTCCACGTCCGAGAGCAGCGCCAGCCGCTCCGGGACACTCAGCGTGCCCTTGGGCGCGGCCATCACCTGGGCGAGCTGCTTCGAGGTGTAGCTGGAGCGGTAGTAGCCCGTGCCGCTCGCGTTCAGGAGCACCCACTGGGGGCAGCCCTTGAGGGGCAGCTCCATCTCTCCCGTGCGCTCGGACAGCATCTGGCAGACGCGCGTGTCCCCGGCGCGGTCTCCCGCGCGCACACACACGGGGATGGTCCACATCTGCGCGGTGCTGGAGGCGGTGGAGCCCGCGGGCACGTAGCGCTCCTGGGACAGCTTGAGCCGCGGCGCCTTGCCAGCGTCGCATTGGAGTTCAGCCGAGACACGCGGCACGCCGGGCTGGTCGATGAACGTGCGGAAGGAGCGGGCGAGGTCCGGCCCGGCGGCCTCGGCAATCGTGCCGGCGAAGTCATCGGCCGTCACCGTGCTCCACTCGTGCTTGCGGACATGGAGGCGGAGCATGTCGCGCATCTTCTCACGGCCCATCCACGCCTCGAGCATGTCGAGGAGGGCCGCGCCCTTGGAGTACGTGGTGGAGTTGTCGAATGCCCCGAGGACCGCGTCGTGAGTTGTCGCCGGCTTGCGCACCGGGAGCGTGGAGGCGAGCGCGTCCGTCTCCATGGCGGCCATCCGGTCTCCGCTGCTGGCGTCCTGCCCATAGCCCCAGCTCGCGTCGAAGCCGTCCATCTGCTTGCGGTCCAGCCACGAGGTCAGCGACTCGTTGAGCCAGATGTCATCCCACCAGCGGCAGGTGGCGATGTTGCCGAACCAGTAGTGCCCCAGCTCGTGGCCCGCGATGTGGACGTAGTGCCGGCGGCGCTGAATCGTCTCCTCGCCGGGCTTGATGAGCGTCAGGGGCTGGCCCAGCGCGACGAGGCCCGGGTGCTCCATGGTGCCCCAGTAGCGCGGCACCACCGCGACATCCAGCTTCTCGTAGGGGTAGGACTGGTCGAAGAAGTCCTCCAGCACGGAGACGATGCGCGGCGTGACGCTGGCGGCGTAGGCCGTCTCGGGGCCTCGGCCCTTGGGGACGACGAAGCGCAGCGGCGCCTTGTTGCGTCCGACGGTGCCCGCATCCACCACGTCGAACGGGCCCACCATGAAGGCGACCAGGTAGCTGGGCATCGGCTTGCTGTCGATGAAGGTGACGCGCTGGAGCCCGCCGGGCAGCGCCTCCTTCGACTCGATGGCGTGGTTGGCCAGCGCCACGTCCGTGTCCTTCACCGTGAAGCGCAGCTTCCAGGGCACCTTGAAGCCCGGCTCGTCGAAGCACGGGAAGGCGCGGCGCGCGTCCACCGGCTCGAAGAACGTGTAGAAGTAGTCGTGACCACCCTCGGCCACGGAGTAGAGGCCCTGGCTGCGCTCGCGGTCCACCTTGCCGCTGAAGGCGATGATGATGCGCGCCTTGCCCGGGGCCAGCGTCTCCGGAAGGAGCAGCCCCAGCCGTCCCTCGCTCGCGGTGACGGGCTTCGCGTCGAGCGTGCGGGCTCCCGCTTCGATGCGCGCCGAGCTCACCTCCAGGTCCTGGCCGTGCAGCCAGACCTGGCGCACCGGCTCGCGCACGTCGACCTCGACGGTGACGGTGCCGGAGAACGTCTGCTCCGTGGAGATGAGCTTCAGGTCCAGCGTGTAGTGGGTGGGCCGGACGGTGTCGGGCAGCCGCAGCGCGGGGGGCTGGGGTTCAGGCCACTGGGGAGTGGTGGCCACCGTGGCCGCGGGCGTGGACGGCGCCGCGGCCTCGGGTGCGTGGGTGCAGTGCAGTGAGACCAACGCGGGGAGGAGGAGGAAGGGGGACCAGCGCATCCCGTGAGGCTACCGCGCCCTTCGCGTTTGGCTACCGCGAGGGCGCGGCGGGAATGCTTCGGCGACTCCTCGGTTGCCGCCTGTTCCGGAAGCGGACGCCTGTCTCAGAAGCGGGCAAGGAACGCGTCGAAGCTGCCCGCGTTGAGGTTGCCGCCCAGGCCGCCGTAGGTGGAGCCGGTGACGTAGGCGTTGCCCGCGGCATCCACCGCCACGCCGCGTGCGGAGTCAGGGGTGGAGGTGCCCAGGGTGCGCGTGCCCAGCTTCAGGCCCGCCGCGTCGAACCGGGTGAGGAAGGCATCCTGCGAGCCCGCGTAGGCGTTTCCGTCCAGCGCGTTCGTCGTGTAGCCGGCGGCCTGCACGGTGCCGTCGGCGGCGACCGCGACGCCAAACGCATAGTCGGGCTGCGAGCCGCCGAGCATCCGGGTCCACAGCTGGTTGGCCACGGAGCTGTACTTGGCGACGAAGACGTCCACGGTGCCGTTGTTGGGCGCGCCGCCGGCGAAGGTGCCGAACGTCTCGCCCACGACGTAGACGGAGCCATTCGCGTCCACGGCCACGCCGCGCGCGTCCTCGAGCTCGGAGGTGTCATCCTGGCGGACCCACTGCTGGACGCCCAGGATGTCGAGCTTCATGAGGAACAGGTCGGTGCCCGACGCGGGCGTGCTGGAGCCGCCGAACGCGCCGGACGTGTTCCCCACCACGTACACCTGATGGTCGGTCGTCACCGCGATGCCGCGCGCGATGTCGCTGTTCGCCGTGCCGTACTGGTTGAGCCAGTAGAGGTTGCCGCCCGTGTCGTAGAGGGCCACGACGACGTCGTAGTGGTGGGGGTTGCCGCCGTTGGCGAAGCTGCCGCCGGTGTAGCCGGAGAGGTAGAGCGTGTCGTCCGCGCCCAGGGCGAGGCCCGTGCCGAAGTCATCCATCTGCGTGCCGCTCTGGCGCAGCCACTGCCGGTTGCCCTGCGCGTCGAACCGGGTGACGAAGAAGTCGAAGCCGCCCGCGTTCGTGAAGAAGTCGAAGCCGCCCGACGTGTGGCCCGTGACGTACACGTTGCCATCCGCGTCCGCGGCCACCGCCGTGGCGCGCTCCTCTCCGGAGGTGCCCAGCTGCTGGACCCACTGCAGGGCGCCCGCGGTGGTGTACTTCGCCACGAAGACATCCATGCCGCCCGCCTTCGGCTGCGGACCGAGCTGGCTGGAGGTGTGACCGACGACATAGACGCTGTTGCCCGACACGGCGACCGCCTGGGCCTGCTCATCGAAGTTGGCGCCGAGCTGGCGCACCCAGGACGGGGCGGGGACCTGGGCTTCGGCGGCGAGGGGCGCGCCTACCGCGCAGACGGCGCCAGCGAGGGCGAACGTGCTCAACAGGGGGTGTCTCATCTCGGACTCCAGTTCTCAGTCGGGGGCTGAGTCGTGGCGCGCGAGGGACGACGCTCGTCCCGCATCCAAGGAAAGTCTGTCACCACGACAAGGATTCAAGACCACGGGATGGCCTTGCGTGGAAAGTGGGTAACGAAAGACACGCAGGGGTCTGTGATTGCCCTGGTCTGAGTTTTTGTTGACCCGGTTGCAGATGACGCGGCGTGGCGGGTGGTGCGCCCGCGCCGCGTCCGGCTCGGGTCAGGTCAGGGTGAATGCACGGGCGAGCGACAGCACTTCGACTCGGGATGCACCCGCCGCGCACAAGGCCGTGGTGGCGGCGCGAGCGGTGGCTCCCGTGGTGAAGACATCATCGAGCAGCAGCACGTCGCGGTCGGCGACGTCGGAGGTCGCGGAGAAGGCCCCGTCGACGTTGTCGGCGCGAGCCTCTTCGCTCAGTCCCACCTGTCGCTGGGTGTCCCGCGTCCGGGTGAGCCACCCCACGGGGGCCTCGTGGCCCAGGTGCTTCGCCAGCGCGCCCGCGAGGAGCTGGGCCTGGTCGTACTTGCGCGCATGGTAGCGGCGGGTGTGCAGCGGCAGCGCCACCACGAGGGTGGGAGCGTGGGCGAGGAAGCGCTGCGCCTCGGCCGCGAGCAGCCGCGCGAGGGGCGCGGCCAGCTCCGGCCGGTCCTCGTACTTGAAGCGGTGGATGGCGCGGGAGACGGGCCCCTCGTGCGCGAAGGGCGCCCAGGCCCGGGAGAAGGGCGGCGGCGAGGCGCGGCAGCGCGGACAGGTGGCTCCGGGAAAGGCGCCGGGCTCGGCGCAGGTGCGACAGCAGGCGGGGGGCAGACGCTCCACCGCCGTGTCGCAGGCTTCACAGAAGAAGGCCCCGGGGCCGGGCAGCACCCGCGCGCAGGCGATGCACGCGGGGGGATAGAGCACGTCCAGCAGGGCCTTCAGCACGGCGACTCGCTCAAGGCAGGACGCCCATCCGGTTCATCTCCTTGGACTGCGGCAGGCCCATCACCTTGCACAGGGTGGGGGCGATGTCCGCGAGGATGCCGGGGCGCAGCTTCTGTCCCCGGAAGGCCGGGTGGATGAGGTGGAAGGGCACGGGGTTGAGCGTGTGCGCCGTGTGCGGCTCGCCCGTGACGGGGTCCACCATCTGCTCGCAGTTGCCATGGTCCGCGGAGATGGCCAGCACCCAACCATTGCGCTCACACGCCTTGCCGAGCACGCCCAGGCACTCGTCCACCACGCGCACCGCCTGCATGGCGGCATCCAGTCGGCCGCTGTGCCCCACCATGTCCGGGTTGGCGAAGTTCGCCAGCGCGAAGTCATACGTGCCGGAGTCCAGCCGCTTCACCAGCTCCGCCGTCACCTCGCGCGCGGACATCTCCGGCTTCAAGTCGTAGGTCTTCACGTCGCGCGGGCTGGGCACGAGGAAGCGGTCCTCGCCCGGGTAGACGACCTCGCGCCCGCCGTTGAAGAAGAACGTCACGTGCGCGTACTTCTCCGTCTCCGCCGTGCGGAACTGGCGCAGCCCCTGGCGCGACAGCAGCTCCGGGAAGATGTCCTGCGGCTGGTCCGGGCCGAACGCGACGGGCAGGTCGAACGTCTCGTCGTACTGGGTCATGCAGACGTAGCGCCCCAGCCGCAGCCCGCCCCGGTCGAACTGCTTGAAGTCCGGGTACGCCAGCGCCTGGGTCAGCTCCCGCGCGCGGTCCGCCCGGAAGTTGAAGAACACCACCGTGTCGCCGTCCTGGATGCGGCCCACCGGGGTGCCGTCTCCGTTGGCGATGAGCGTGGGCTTCACGAACTCGTCGGTGACCTTCTCCGCGTACGACGCGCGGATGGCGCTCAGCGCGTCCGGCGCCTTGGGGCCCTGGCCGTGCACCAGCGCCTCGTAGGCGAGCTGCACCCGGTCCCACCGCTTGTCGCGGTCCATGGCGTAGTAGCGCCCGCTCACCGTGGCGATGCGGCCCGCCTGCGTCTCGTGGAGGAAGCGCTCCAGCTGCTCCACATAGCCCAGCGCGCTCTGCGGCGGCGTGTCGCGGCCGTCCAGGAACGCGTGCACGTAGACGTGCGCGACGCCCCGCTCCCGCGCGGCCCGCAACAGCGCGAACAGGTGGTCCATCGACGAGTGCACACCGCCGGGCGACACCAGTCCCAACAGGTGCAGCGCCTTGCCGTCCGCCTTCACGCCGTCCATCGCCGCGCGCAGCACCGGGTTCTGCGCCAGCTCTCCGGACTCCACCGCGCGGTTGATGCGCACCAGGTCCTGGTAGACGATGCGGCCCGCGCCGATGTTGGTGTGGCCCACCTCCGAGTTGCCCATCTGCCCCTCGGGCAGGCCCACGGCCAGGCCCGAGGTCGCCAGCTCGGTGAACGGATAGGGGCTCGTCAGCTTGTCGAGGTGCGGCGTTCCGGCCAGGAGGATGGCATTCGCCTCGCGCTCGTGGCGGATGCCCCAGCCGTCCAGGATGCAGAGCAGGACCTTGTGTGCGGGAGTCATGCCCGAACCCTAACCACGCGGGCGCCGGACACAGAGGGCAAAAAGCAGGGGACTGCCCCGTTTCCAGGCCCCGGGGAGGGAGGGCCGCGCTACTCCTCGAGGGAGCGCGTCTTGTACGTCAGCACCGGCGCCAGGGTGGCCACCACTCTCACCAGCCCCGCTTCCACCAGGTCCGTCACCACGCGGTCTATGGGCTTGTACGCAGGCGGCGCTTCCTCGAAGAGCAGGTCCTTGTTCTCGCAGATGACGTGGCTCTTGAAGCTGGTGCGTGTGAGGGACTCCGCGGTGAAGCGCTCCTTGATGCGCTCCCGGGCCGCCGTCCGCGTCCACTTGCGTCCCGCGCCGTGCGCGAGGCTGAACGCGCTGCCCGTCCCATCTCCCAGCGGCGCCACCAGATAGCTCAGCGCGCCCCGGCTGCCCGGAATCACCACGGGCCCTTCATCCGCTGGCGCCGCGCCCTTGCGATGCAGCCACCGTGTTCCTTGCGCGTCTCGCCGCGCCGTGACGCTGTTGTGGCAGACATCCAACACCCGACGGCCCGGAGCGCCGATGCCATCCAACATGCGCCGTGCCACCAGCGCCCGGTTGGCCCGGGCCCACGCCACCGCGTGGTCATGCCGGGCCAGGTAGGCGGAGGCCTCGGCCGAGTCCGCCGTGAGGCCCCCCGCCGCGTGACGGTCCACGTGGGCCCGGAGAATCGCCTCGCCCAGTCCCCGCGAGCCCGAGTGCACCAGGAGCAGCAGCCGGTCCGCGGCCAGGCCGAGGGAGGCGAAGGCCTCCGCGTCGTGCACCTCCTCCACCCGCTGAAGCTCCGCGAAGTGGTTGCCACCGCCCACCGTGCCGAGTGACGCCTCGAAGCCGGTGGACTTCACGCCTTCCTCCGCCAGGAAGCCCTCCACGTCTCCGTTCCAGGCTCCCTCCACATCCAGCTTCGAGGCCCACCGCTCCGCCTTGGCCTTTCGCGCGAGCATCCCGACGTCCCACAGCCCCATGCCACAGCCGATGTCGCTGCCGACCAGGTAGGGATAGAGGATGCCTTCGGAGGTGAAGGCGGCGCCGACGGGAGCGCCCTTGCCGGGGTGCAGGTCGGGGAGTCCCACCGCCAGCCGCATGCCGGGAAGCCGGGCCACGGCCTCGAGCTGCCGCACCGCCTCTCCCTCTATCCACGACTGGGGCGAGGCGATGATGCGCACGGGCGCGGAAGGGGTGGAGGTGGGGGTCGTGTCGGCGGTGCTCATGAGGCCCGTTGACGCCCCCTCTCTTCCGGCCCTGACGCCCCCGCAAAGCACGTCCAGGGGCGTCCATTGCTGAACGCCTGCCTGGTGGCCTACTTGTGGTACGGCTCGCCCTTGAGAATCGTGAACGCGCGGTAGAGCTGCTCCACGAGCACGACGCGGGCCAGCCGGTGGGGCAGCGTCATCTTCGACAGCGACAGCGTGAGGTTCGCCGCGCCGCGCACGCTTTCGTCCAGGCCCTCGTCACCACCGATGACGAACAGCAGGTCCTTGGCGCCCGTCTGGGCCTTGCCCACGTAGCGGCTCAGCTCCACCGAGTCGAGCAGCGAGCCTCGCTCATCCAGCGCCACCACCCAGTCCTGCGGCTTGCGCCGCGAGAGGATGGCCTCCGCCTCGGAGGCCTTGGCGTCGCCGGGCTTGAGCTTCTTGCCGCTCGCCTCGGTCAGCTCCACCAGCTCGAAGCGGGTGTAGTGCCCCAGACGGCGGGCATACTCCTGGACCGCCGGCTCGTAGAGGCCGGAGCGGTCCTTGCCGATGGAGAGGAGGCGGACCTTCAGGACACCTTCTCCCGGGACGCGTCCGCCCAGAGACCTTCCAGGTCATAGTGCGCGCGCAGGTCCGCGAGGAACAGGTGCGCCACCACCTCGCCGTAGTCGAGCAGCACCCACTGGCCCGTCTCCACACCCTCGGTGCCCAGGGCGCGCGCCTTCTCGTCGCCCTGCTTGAGCTGCACCTGGACGTGCTCGGCCATGGCGCTCACCTGGCGGTCGCTCTCGCCGGAGGCGATAACGATGTAGTCCGCGTAGGAGGTCATGCCCCGCACGTCGAGGATGACGACGTCCAGCGCCTTCTTCTCCAGCAGGAGCTGTCCCACGCGCCGCGCCAGCGCCTGGGCCTGCGGGTTCTCCGCGGGGCCCGCCTTCTGCTGGGGCGCGGCTGGCAGCCGGGCCGTCTTCTTCTTCGCCGGGGCGCGGCCCGCCGTCTTCTTGCGCGCGGGGACCTTGCCCTTGGGCGCCGCCTTGCCCGCCGTCTTCTTCCGGGCCGCCGGAGCCCGGGTGCCGCTCTTCTTTCGTGGGGTCGTCGTCTTCTTCTTCGTTGCCATGTGCGGCGCACCCTACCGCACCCTTGGCAACACGGCATGGGTCCTCTATGGGGTCATGTCCATGAGCGACGCCCGCCTGGAACAGTTCAAGAAGATGGTGGCCGACTTCCCGGACTCCCCCATGAGCCACTTCTCCCTCGGGAAGCTGTACCTGGACCGCAAGCAGTACGCCGAGGCGGCCACCAGCCTGGAGTCGGCCGTTCGCCTGGACCCGTCCTACGCCGCGGCCATGGTGGCCCTGGGGGACGCGCTCTCCGGTGCCGGCCAGTCGGACCGCGCCCGGGAGGTGCTCACCCGCGCCCGCGAGCACGCCCTGTCCCAGGGGCACCCCGGCCTCGCCGAGGAGATTGACGAGCGCATCAACGACCTGGGCTGACAGCCCGCACGTCCGCCCGGCTCAGTCCCGCCAGGTGACGCCCACGCCGAACATCTGGCGGGAGTACGTGAGGTCGTTGCGAGGCAGCCGGGTGCTCCACACGCCCCAGGACAGCTCCAGGTCCACGCGCTCGGACACCGGGCGCGCCAGCTTCAGGGAGAGGGAGTTCTGTCCCTCGTCCTCCTCGACCAGGATGATTTCCGGCGAGAGGTAGATGCCGTCCGGGTAGCGGGTGATGCCCAGCGAGCCCTGGGCCATCAGCGTCAGCTTCCAGGGCAGGCGCACCCCCGCGCTCCCCGTCACCCGGTGCCGCAGCACCGTCTCCCCGAAGCTGTTGGAGGAGACCTCCTGGTACGAGTACCCCAGGCCCAGCGTCACCGGTCCCCGGTAGCTGTAACCCAGGCCCGCGGTGAGCGCGCCGTCCTCGCGTCGGCCGGGCTCACCGCCCTCGACGCCGGGCCGGGTGCGCGCCTGGATGCCATAGCGCCGGGCGCTCCACTCACCGAACAGCGTCAGGCTGTGCCGCCGGTTGAATCGGTAGCGCCCCGTGGCCCCCACTTCGGCCCCGCCGAAGTTGGCCGTGGCGTCTGGCCGGTACACGAAGCGCCGGGCGCCTCCTCGCACCCGCAGCGCCATGCGCACGTCCGGCGCGTATTCGATGAAGAGGCTGGTGCCCAGGTCCGAGTACGCCCGGGTGCCTCCCCGCCGGTCCTTCGCGTGCCCCTCCGCTCCCACGCCGAACTCGGTCCCCAGCGCGAGGGAGGCCTCCAGCGCGCCGGTTTGAATCAGCGTGTCCTCGCTCGGGAAGCCCGGGTACATGCGGCCGCCCAGCTCGTAGCGCCCCACCAGCTGCGTGCGCTCGAAGGTCACCCGGCCCTCGGCCGCGCCCAGGATGCTCAGCGCCGGGTCGACGCCCGGAGCGGGCGTGCCCCCGTCGGAGAAGTCGCGGGGGGCGTTGGTGTCCACCAGCAGTCGCGCGCTTCCCTTGAGCGTGCCTTCCCACTCGGCCGCGGACGCCGAGCAGGCGGCGAGCAGCACCAGGAGGACGAAGGGGGTGGGGTAGGAGCGGGACACGGCGCGGGGCACCATAGCTGGCCTCCTGCCTCCATGCCCCACTCACGGGAGGACGGGCCCGACTGCCCGGCTGGCGCGAGTGACGTGCCGCCTGCTGCCCGGTACATTGTTGAAATGCGCCCTGTCTCACTCCTCGCCGCGGCGGTCGGCCTGGGGCTTGCCGCCTGCGCCCAGTCGTCGTTCATCACCGAGCTCAGGGGCGAGACCACCGTGCCCGCGAGCCTGCCGGGTGGCAGCACCGAGCTCAACGCCTTCCCCCCCATCAGCAGCCTGGCGGGGATGGACTTCGACCAGAACCAGGATTTCAAGAACCAGGGTCTAACGAAGAACGAAGTGACATCCGTTCATGTCGAGTCCCTGTCACTCCAGATTCTCAGCCCCAACGACGTGGACTTCACCTTCCTGGACACCGTGGAGTTCTACGTCCGGGCGGGGGACCGCGAGACGCGCATCGCCTCGAAGAGCAACCTCAACCGCTCCACACTTCGGCCGCCGAACCCCACCCTGTGGTTGGACGTGGCGGACCTGGAGCTGCAGCCGTACGTGGCCGCGCCGTCCATGAGCATCATCATCCGGGGGAAGGGGCGCACTCCGGAGCGCGAGGTGCGGCTGCGCGCGGTGGTGCGCTTGGAAGTCGAGTCCGGGCTGCTCTAGCAGGCGCTCAGGGCGCCGCGAGCTCCCGGGCGCGGTGCTCCATGTCGCTCGCGCGTCGGTCCAGCTCCCGGGCCAGGGCCTCGAGCCGGGCCGCCTCATCTTCCATCTGCGACAGGCTCGACGGGCCACCGGCCGCGAGCACCTGAGCGCGCACGCCCTCCACCTGGGGGCGGCGGTCCGAGGCGCGGGTGGCGGACCTGCCCGGCGTGGGAAGGGAGGGGCCGCCTGTGCCCGGATCCCAGCCGTCGGGGTTGCGACCTGGTGGTCTGTCCACCGTCCCTTCCGCGAGGAATGGGCTGCCGTCCCGGTTCGCGGGGTCCACCTGGATGGTCCGGTCCGAGCTCAGGCGCACCCGCAGGCGACGGTCCTGCTCGTCGAACATCGACTCCTCGCCGAGGAAGTCGTTCATCCGGCGGTCCAGGTCCTTCTCCTCGCGCACCTCGGTGATGTGAGCGCGCAAGACCTTGAGCCGCTCGCGCACCTTGT
This sequence comes from Myxococcus stipitatus, assembly GCF_038561935.1. The sequence continues at coordinate 1,584,142 of NZ_CP102770.1, forward strand.
CCTCGCTGTCGCGCAGCGCGTCCGCCTGCGCCAGCAGGTCCTCCGGGTCATCACCACCGGACGTCGCCTTGTCCAGTGTGGGCACCTGCGAGGCCGGCAGCGCCGAGCGCACCGCGTCCCGCTCCACGCGGGTGGTGCGCATCGCCTCCAGGAGCTTCGCGCGCTCGGCCCGGTCCGCCGTGCCGTCCCACGCGCCCCGCAGCCGCGCCAGCTCTTCCGAGAGCGCCTGGTGCAGCGCCACGTGCGCGCGCTCCGACTCGCCCTCCGCGGTGGCCACCGCCTGCGCCAGCTGCGTCAGCGAGCCGCTCAGCTCCTGCGAGCGCCGCAGCGCCGTCTCCAGCTCCGTGCCCGCCGTCAGGCTGCCCTGGCGCTCGGCCTTCAGCGTCTGGATGCGGCTGGACACCGACTGGAGCTCGTCGCGCAGGCCCTGCTGCTGGGTCCTCAACGCTCGGGCTTCCGTCCTCGCCACCTGGGCTCGCGCGCGCGCCGCCTCCACACCGGACGCGCCCAGGGCGGGCACGCCCAGCAGCAGGCACAACGCCAGCGCGAGGGGGCGGGGATTCATCAACAACCTCCCAAGAGCAAAGCAGATGCCAGCCCGTCCTTCCAATCCCCCTGTCCCGCATCCGGAAAAGCGCTGGGATTCCAGGCGCCTGGGCGCCTGGGGTGGGACGGGGTGGGGAAGGGGTGGCGATGGAAAGTCACGGCAAGAGGCCCTGGGTCACGGATTTTCGAGGCTCAGCCTTCCTCGGGCGGCGTGCCCTTGGGGAGGAAGCCGTACTTCTCTAGCTTGTAGTACAGCGCCGACGTCTTGATGCCGAGCAACCGGGCCGTCTCCGTCTTCACGCCCGCCGCCTTTTCATAAGCACGGGCGATGAGCTGGCGCTCGAGGTCTTCGAGGATTTCTGGCAGCGGCCGGTCACCATGCGGCACGGGCAGGCCCGCATCCATGCGCGGCGCGCCGCCCGTGAGGTGCACGGGGAGGTCCGCGGGGGTGAGCTGCTCGCCCTCGGCGAAGACCAGCGCCTGCTCCACGATGTTCTCCAGCTCGCGCACGTTGCCGGGCCAGGCATGTCGGGCCAGCGCGCGCAGGGTGTCCTCGTCCAGGCCCATGATGCGCCGGTTCACGCGAGGGGCATGCTTGGCGACGAAGTGCCGGGCCAGGGCGGGGATGTCCTCGGGGCGCTCGCGCAAGGGCGGCAGGGTGAGCGGGACGATGTGCAGCCGGTAGTAGAGGTCTTCGCGGAAGCGGCCCGCCTTGACCTCCGCCTGCAAGTCCCTGTGCGTGGCGCTCACCACGCGCACGTCCACCTTGAGCGTCTCCTCGCCGCCCACGCGTTGGATCTCCTTCTCCTGGAGCACGCGCAGCAGCTTGGTCTGCACCGAGTGGGGAATCTCTCCGATTTCGTCCAGGAAGAGGGTGCCCTGGTCGGCCAGCTCGAAGCGGCCCAGCTTGCGCTTCACCGCGCCGGTGAAGGCGCCGCGCTCGTGGCCGAACAGCTCGCTCTCCAGCAGCGTCTCCGCGAGCGCCGCGCAGTGCACGACGACGAAGGGGCCATCCCTGCGCGGCGACTGCTGGTGCAGCATGCGCGCGATGAGCTCCTTGCCGGTGCCGCTCTCGCCGCGCACCAGCACCGTGGCGTCGCTCTGCGCGGCCTTCTTCGCCTGGGCGAGGAGCCGCAGCATGGGCTCGCTGTCGCCCACCAGGCTGCCGTGGGAGAGCGCCGCGTCCGCGTCGTGCGCGGCCGTGCGCGCCTCCAGCTTCTCCACGCGCCGCCGGGTGCTGGCCAGCTCCAGCCCCTTGTCCACCTTGGCGCGCAGCACGTCGGGCGTGAAGGGCTTGGTGATGAAGTCGTAGGCCCCCTCCTGCATCGCCTTCACCGCGGTCTCGATGGTGCCGAACGCCGTCACCACCATGACGACGGCCGTGGCATCCAGCGCCTTGAGGGCCTGCGTCACCGCGATGCCATCCATCCCGTCCATCTTCAGGTCCGTGACGACCAGGTCGAAGGGCGCCTTGCGATAGGCGGCGAGCCCGTCCGCGCCGCCGCGGACCGCGGACACGGTGTGGCCGGAGCGCGTGAGGGTGACGGTCATCCCCTCGCGGAGGGTGTCGTGGTCGTCGATGACGAGAATGCGCGCCATGCTGTTGCTCGGCTCCTCATGCTCCTCGGGACTCCGGCCGTCCCGGTGGTGCGCTCGCATGAGAGCACACCTGGGGCGCCACCCTACACCGGTCCCGCGCGAACGCCCGCTTCCAGAAGGCGCTGGCGCACGAGGCCCCCCGAGGGTACGTGAGCCCGCATGGACTCCCCGAACGCCCCCACGCCCTTGAGTGCGCTGCTTGCTCGCCACACCCCCGAGGATGCCAAGGAGCGCCAGGACCTGGAGCTGATGCGCCACCACGCGCGCACGCTCCCGGCGCCCTTCTCCCGCGCGCAGCTCGGCGCGCACTTCACCGGCAGCGCCGTGGTGGTGGACCCGGACGGCTCGCGCGTGTTGATGGTGCTGCACGGCAAGCTCCACCGCTGGCTCCAGCCTGGAGGCCACTCGGACGCGGTGGACGCGGGCGACATGGAGGCCACCGCGCTGCGCGAGGCGCGCGAGGAGACGGGGTGCCGCATCCGGCTCCACCCCACCGCGCCGCGCCCGCTGGACGTGGACGTGCACACCATCCCCGCCCGGCGCGACGAGCCGGAGCACCTGCACCTGGATGTCCGCTATCTCGTCTACGCGGAGGACCCGGAGTCGCTCGCCCATGACCCTTCCGAGTCCTCCGGCGCGCAATGGCTCACATGGGAGGAGGCGCTCTCACGCGCCGATGAGGCACCCTTGCGCCGGATGCTCGACAAGGCGCGGCGGCTGGTGATGTCTCGCACACCGTGAGGACACGTGGCCCCCGGTGGCCCGTCTTCCCACCGGGGATGTGACACGGGGAACAAGGTTCGAGTGGTGCAGGCTGAATTGTGAATCATGGGCGTCGTGAGAGCGTTGCACGCGAACAGTCGCGTGGCGGGATGAAGGCGCTGTCACCAGCTTGGGGCTGCTTCAGCGCGTGAGGGGAACCATGTCGGTCCCGCTCCCGCTGGAGACAAGGAGCATCGTGGTCCCCATGTCGTCTCCCGGCCCGGAAGTGACTGTCCCCACGTTCACTGCAATCGCCCACCGCTACGCCCCCCCACCGCTCACACCCACGCCGCATCCTCGCTGGGTGGAGTCCTTCCTGGATGCGACACGCAGGGACTGGGACGCGGCCTGTTGGCCCCCGTTGTTTCGCGACACCGCGGACGGATTGTGTCCGCCCCTCGCCTCCTGGCGGCGCGTGCTGTCGCAGTTCTTCCTCATCGTCGAGTCCTTTCCCAAGTACATGGGACTGTCCCTGGCGAAGACGACGTATGGGCAATCACCCGGCGATGCGAGCATCCGGCGCTGGTTGTTGCAGAACCTGGGCGTCGAATCGAAACACGCCGAGTGGTACATCGACTGGGTGCGTGCGATTGGCGTGTCGACCGAGTCGCTCTTCGGCTTGCGTCCGCTGCCCGCCATCCAGGCGCTCCACGCGCACCTGCTCGACACGTGCACGCGCGGCTCCCTGGCGGAGGGCGTGGCCGCGACGAACTGGGCCATCGAGAGCATCACCGGCGTGTGGACCCGCGAGGTGATGGACCCGTTCCGGGCCTACGCGGCGGAGGGAGCCCGCATCGACGCCGCCTCCATGATGTGGCTCAAGGCCCACGCGCGCTACGACGACCTGCACCCGGTGGAGGCGCTCGAAATCATCAAGCTCGCCACGGACCCGCGGGGCGATGAGCCGGTGCGGGTGCTGGCCGCCACGCGCAAGTCCCTGCGCCTCTACACCGCCGCCATCCGCGCGTGCTGCTCCGACTAGCGAGCCTCACACATCTTTGGCGCGAAAAGCGGATTTTTCCTGATGTGTAAGCCTTTCGTGTAGCGCGCATATCTTGTGCGCGCACTGTCTGGAACCGAGCGGCCCCGTCCTGTTCCGCGCACCGTGGGGTGCGCGAAGAAAAGGGCGGGCCCATCCAGATGAGTGGATTCACCGCGCCCATGGGGGAGTGGCGCGGGAAGGCGGCCCGTATGTGTTTCAGTGAGCAAGTGATTCGCGAGTATCGGTGGCGCGCGCTGAAGGTGTTCCTGACCTGGGTGGTGCCCGCAGCACCTGTCGCGGCCTACCTCAACGGGATGACCATGGGGGTCGCGGGTTGGGAGGGAGTCACCACTGTCGCATGGGTATTACCGCCCATCCTCCTGGGGCTGGGCGTGGTGTATCCCATCCTGCTCATGCGGTGGCTCATCGGCAGCGCGCTGCGCGCCCAGCCGGGAGAACCTCCTGGGTCCAGGCTGGACAGCATCCTGCGCCTGCCCTGGCGCATCGCGGTAGGGACCTCCTGGGTCGCATGGACGTTGGGCGGCATCTGGTTCAGCCTCCACGTGTGCCTGACGTGGGACAAGCCCTTGTCCCTGGTGCTGGTGGGCACGCTCATCGGCGCGTGCTGCGGCGTGCTGCTGGGCTTCCCCATCAGCGTGTCGATGGAGCGCCTGCTGCTGCCGTTAGCGCTGGAGGCGCAGCGTCGCGCGCCGACGCGTGCGGCTTCGGGGCGTGGGCTGACATGGCCCCGGCAGGCGTGGTTCCTGCCATTCACTTTCGGCGGCTCCATCGTCGCGGCGCTGATGCTGAGCGGCTGTGTGGTGATGGTGAAGCTGGAGTCCATCCGCGACACGCTGCGTGTGGAGTTGATGGCGGAAGGCGCCCAGCGCTCCGCGCGGATGTTGATGGAGATGGGTGGGGCGCTGGCGGGGGAGCTGGCCTTCAGCCTGGCGTGGGTGGGCGGGCTGTTGTTGTTGCCTGGCATCACCATGTGGATGCTGGCGCGGCGTCAGGCACGGGCCGCGGAGGCGGTGGGCAAGGCCATCGAGTCGGTGGCCGCGGGTCGTGTCATCGCCCCCGCGTGGGTGTCCACCGACGAGATGGGCGACCTGGCGGCGGGGATGAACGGCGTGCTGGCGCGCCTCAAGCAACTGCCGCGGATGCTCCAGTCCTCCGCCGTGAAGCTGGGCGAGGCGGGCAGCCACCTGCGCGCGGCCCATGACGAACAGGAGGAGGGCTTCACGCGGCAGGCCGCCGCGCTGCACGAGGCCCAGGTGACGTCCGAGGAGATTCGCCGCACGTCGCGCATGGCGGCGGACCGGGCGGAGGCGGTGCTCCAGGTGGCTCGGCGCGCGGAGGAGCTGGGCCTCCAAGGCGAGACGGCCGTGGAGGGGAGCATGGCCGGCATGGAGGACATCCGCGCCGCGGTGGACGGCATCCAGCAGCGACTGGCGAAGCTGGCGGAGAGCGCCACGCAAATCGCCGACATCACCGAGACGGTGAAGGACCTGGCCGCGCAGTCCCACGTGCTGGCCGTCAACGCGGCCATCGAGGCGGCGCGCTCGGGGGAGCATGGCAAGGGCTTCGCGGTGGTGGCCCGGGAGGTGCGTGCGCTGGCGGACCAGTCCATCCAGTCCACGCAGCGCATCCGGGGCATCCTCCAGGACATCGGCGCGGGCATCCGGGACGCGGCGCGCATGGGGGCGGAGAGCGTGCACACCATCGGCACGGGCCTGGACCAGATGCGGTCCTCGGGCAGCTCCCTGCGCGAGCTGTCGCGGATGTCCCAGGAGAACTCCGCCGCGGCCCGACAGATTGCCGCCGCGGTGACGCAGCAGAACGTGGGCATCACCCAGATATCCACCGCCATCGCGGACCTGTCTCACATCATGGACCTCACGATGAAGCGGCTGGAGTCCACCCGCGAGGCCACGCGCACGCTGGCCCACGTCTCCGGCGAGGTGGGGCAGATGGCGCGCGAGTTCAACGTGGCCGGCTGAGGGCCGTCGACTTCAGGGGCAGCGTCAGGGTGAAGGTGGTGTCACCGGGGCTGGACGCCAGGTGCAGCTCGCCCCCGTGCGCGCGGGCAATCTTGCGCGCCAGGGGCAGGCCCAGGCCGGTGCCCTTCTCGCGGGTGGTGAAGAAGGGCTCGAAGATGCGCTCGTGCTCGGACTTCGGCACGCCTCCGCCCGCGTCGTGCACGCGGATGGCGTAGCCGCCGTCCTGCTCGGAGCCGAGGATTCGCACCCGGCCTCCCTCGGGCGAGGCCTGCACCGCGTTCTTCACCAGGTTCAGCACCGCCGCGGTGAGCAGGCTTCCGTCGGCCTCCAGCACCGCGGGCGTGGCCTCCACCTCCAGCGTGATGGCGCGCGCGGTGGCGTCCGCGGAGGACAGCTCGCACACGATGGACAGGAGGGCGGGGGCCTCCACCGGCGCCCGTGTCACGGGCTGCTCGCGGGCGAAGGCGAGGAAGTCCTCGACGATGCGCTGGAGGAAGGCGGACTCGCGCTGGATGCGGGCGACATGCTCCTGGGCCTCCGTGTACGCCCCCGCCTTCAGGTCCTCCTGCAGGAGGCCGGAGAAGAGCGAGATGCCGCCCAGGGGATTGCGCACCTCGTGGGCCACGCCCGCGAGCATCATCTTCAGCTGGCGGTCGCGGCTCTCCAGCGCGCCTCGCATCACCTCGAGCTCGCGCGCCAGCACGCCAATCTCCAGCGTGGGCTCCGAGGGCACGGGCGTCGTCAGGTCTCCCCGGCCGATGCGCAGCGCGGAGTCCATGAGGCGCCGCAGGGGCAGGGAGAGCCCGCGCGCGGTGAGCAGCGCGATGATGGCGAGCACGGCCAGGGCCACCGCACCCATGACGGTGAAGGTGCGCGACAGCCGCTGGAGCGGCCCGAAGAAGGCGGCGCTGCCCTCCACGCCCACCGCGCCCACCACCTTGCCTCCGTGGGTGATGGGCGCGTAGCCCGTCTTGTACAGACGCCCATCCGAGCCGGTGAAGAGGACCTGGCTCGCGGCGTGCTGGCCCGCGAAGACGCGCGCGAGCTCGAGCTTGTCCCGGGCGAGCTCCGGGACCTCCACGCCCACGGGCAGCCCCCCGCCGACGTCCACGCGCACGCGGCCGTGGACATCCACCGCGAAGACCCGGCGCACGCCGCTGGCGTCCCGCACGCCCTCCAGCGTGCGCACCAGGCTGCGCCACGTGCGGGTGCCGTCCACGTCGTCGCCCGGGTCGATGGTGAGCATGCGCTCGCCGTGGACCTGGCTGGCGGTGGCGGCGGCGATGTTGGACAGGCTGGTGCCCAGCTCCTCTTCCAGGAGCGAGCGCGCCAGGTGGTAGACGGCGGTGCCCGTCACCGCGAGGAAGAGCAGGGTGGGCACGAGGAACGCCATCAACAGCCGGGTCGACAGCCGGCTGGGGAAGTCCCTCCAGTGAGAAGCCCTGTGTCGCGCCGCGCTCATGCCCGGCGCGGACTCTAGCGGAAGGACCTCCTCGCGCGGCCCTTCTTCGGCGCTCGGGAGGTGGGCGGGACGGCGCTCGCCACCTCACCGGGCCCGGAGCCGGGCAGGCTCCGAGCCCGCTTCACCTCGTTACTGGCAGGAGAAGGTGGAGGAGGTGGGCGTGCTCCAGGTGCCATCCGCGTTGATCTGCCGCACGGTGTAGCCGCTGAAGGGATAGGACGTGCTCCAGCAGTCGCGCGCGCGCACGTCGTTGCGCACGGGCGCGGACAGGTCCCAGTTGCCCCTGCGGCGCTGCTTCTCGTACGCGGCCACGCGGTCGATGGCCTTCAGCCAGGTGGAGTCGGCGGCCAGCACGTCGCGGCGCTTCTCCAGGAACTTCTGGAGCCACGCCGACTCGGTGATGCCGTTGTAGCCCACGGCCGGGGCCACCTGGCCGCTGTTGCCGAGCGCGGTGTTGGTGGCGCGGATGAGGCTCTTCATGCCGGACTCACCGTGGTTGATGTTCGCGTCGTACAGCGCCATCTTCGACAGGGCCTGCTTCGCGCCCCACTTGTTGGCCTCGTTCATGGCGGGCGTGTAGTAGAGCTTGTCGCTCACCTGGTCCTGGCACGCCTTGAAGTCCGCGCGCGTCGTCGTGTTGTTGTAGCTGGTGCCCCAGTCCGCCACCCAGTTGCCCACCGAGTCGAGCTCCGAGGTGGAGGCCTGGTTCTGCCCCGTCGACTGGTAGCGGTTGTTGATGGTGGTGAGCCCCGCCATGTACTTGGCCATGACGTTGCCGTTGGCCGCGCTGCGCCGCGCGTTGTAGCACTGGATGACCTGGATGGCGTCGCCCGTGCCCGTGCAGAAGCCCGCGCGCCCGTTGGTGTACCCGCGCCCGTCGCCGATGTTCTCCGCGTACGCATACGCGAGGACGGGCGTGTCGTTCTCCCAGATGCTGGTGAGCGCCTCCGCCACCTTCTTCTGGTTCTCCGTCATCCCCGTGCCCGGGTCGGGATTGGGGCCCGGCCCCGTCCCACCGCAGTTCGGGTCGGTGATGGTGACGTTCGTCGCGGTGAAGTTCTGGTTGGTGTTGGTGGAGTAATAGAACGTGTAGGAGGCATTCGCGGCCACGGTCAAATCCGAGGTCCGGGAATAGGTGCACGTGCTGCCGCTCTGCGTGTGCGTCCAGCCCGGCTCGTCGTGGTCACACGTCACGCCACTGGGAATGCCGAAGGAAATCGTCGGGCGCGTCATGGCGCTGGCGCCCGTGTTCTTGAAGACGAGGGTGCCCCACCAGTCCGCACCCACGTAGGTATTCGTTGTAATCACATACGAACAAGCCGCCAGCTCGCTCCGCGTCCGCTCCAGCGATGCGTCGTCACCCACCTCGGACCCACAGCCGACGAGGGCCGCTCCGAACCACACCAGTCCGAGGCACTTCATCCACATCGAATCATTCCGACCGCGTTCCATGCTGCGCTCCCTTGGCTTCAGCCCACTCCCACGGATTGGAGGGGCCGCGCGTGGTTAGAGCAGAAAGCGCGGAAAGTCATTTAAAACCTGTGTGAGGGATTCTTGTCTGTCTTCCGAACGACCAGGCTTCCGGCTGACCGAGGCGCACCGTGCATATCCTCTTCCCAGACACTCAATCAGCGAGAGAGGAGGAGAGAGATGACATTGGAAACAATTCTCGTGTGGGCGGTCATCGGGCTCATCGCCGGGTGGTTGGCGTCGGCGGTGGTGGGCGGTGGGTACGGCCTGGTGGGCGATATCGTGGTGGGCGTGGTGGGTGCGTTCCTGGGGGGTTTCATCTTCCGGGCCCTGGGCGCGGGTCAGCCCTTCGGTGGGATGGTGGGGACCATCTTCGTGGCCTTCATCGGAGCGGTGGTGCTGCTGCTCGTCTTGAGAGCCATCCGGACGAGCTCCGCCCGACGCATATGAAGGCGGCTCAGGTGCCGCGCCAGCCTTCGATGACGGTGACGATGGCTGCGAGCACCATGAGGCCGCCCACGGCTTGAGCGACTCGAGTGCTGGCGGAGGGACGTGACTCCAGCCAGCCTCGAGCGCGGTCCGCGACGAGGACCACGGCGCCGTACACCGCGACCTGGGTGGCGGCGATGATGGCGAACAGCACCAGGGCCTGCACCCAGACGGGGCCGTATTCCGGGCGCAGGAACTGCGGGAAGACGGCCAGCATGAAGACGTAGGCCTTGGGGTTGAGCAGGTTGGTGAGGGCTCCCTGGCGGAAGGTGGCCAGCGCGGAGCGAGGCGCGGCGTGGGGGTTGGCTTGGAACGCGAACGGCGCTCGCACCAGGGTCAGTCCCATCCACGCGACATAGAGCGCGCCCACCCACAGCAGGGCGTTGAACGCGGAGGGCATCACGGTGAGGAGCACCGCGGCGCCCGTGGCTCCCACCGCGACGTGGCACACGGCGCCCGCGATGATGCCTCCCACCGCGGACATGCCCGCGCGACGTCCGCCGACGAGGGAGCTGGCCAGCACGAAGGCCATGTCCATCCCGGGGAGGATGACGATTCCAAACACCAGGACGAAGAACAGCCACAGGTGAGCGGTCTGTGTCATGACTGTGCGCGAGCCTTTCCGTCCCAGGGGGTGAGTGCGCCCGGGCTCGGGCGAGGACGAGTGGGCGGCACCGTACGAGGGATATAGGGCGGAATCGGTCCTCTTTTGGGATAGGGTCGCGGCCCATGTCCCGCCCCACCACGCGAGTGCTCACGGTGCTCGAGCTCCTGCAGACGCATGGGCGGATGAGCGGCTCGGAGCTGGCGCGGCGGCTGGCCGTGGACCGGCGCACGGTGCGCCGCTACATCCTGAAGCTGGAGGAGCTGGGCATCCCCATCACCGCCGAGCGCGGACGGGATGGCGCGTACATGCTGGTGGCGGGCTTCAAGCTGCCGCCGATGATGTTCACCGATGACGAGGTGCTCGCGCTGTCGGTGGGCTTGCTGGCGGCGCGCGGGCTGGGGCTCGCCGAGGCGGCTCCCGCTGTCGCCAGCGCGCAGGCGAAGCTGGAGCGGGTGATGCCCGCGACGCTCAAGCGCCGGGTGCGGGCGGTGGATGCGTCGGTGACGCTCGACATCTCCGGCTCGCGGGCGACGCTGGACAACGCGTCGCTCGTCGCGCTGAGCGCGGCCACGCAGGCGCGGGAGCGTGTCCGCTTGGGTTACCGCGCGGCGAAGGAGGAGGAGTCGCAGCGAGACTTCGACCCGTATGGGCTCGTCTGGCGCGGTGGGCGCTGGTACGTGGTGGGGATGTGCCACCTGCGCCAGGATTTGCGCACGTTCCGGTTGGACCGCGTGCGCTCCGTGCTGCCGCTCCAGGTCCACTTCGAGCGCCCGGACGACTTCGATGCGCTGGCGCATGTGACGCTCTCCGTCGCCACGCTGCCGCGCGCCCATGCCGTGGAGGTGCTGCTCGACACGGACCTGGAGACGGCGCGGCGGCAGGTGTTCGCCACGCTGGGCGTGCTGGAGGCGGTGCCCGGCGGAGGCGTGCGGCTCCTGGGCCAGACAGATGACCTGGACTGGTTCGCGCGCGAGCTGGCGCGGCTGCCGTTCGCGTTCCACATCCAGAGCCCCGAGGAGATGCGCGCCGTGCTCAAGACGCGCGCCCAGCGGTTGCTCGCGCTGGCGGGTGGCGGCGGCGCGGACGCGGAGGAGCCCTCCGCGCCCTCTCGGGTGAAGCCGCCGGGTGCTCGACCGCGCGGCTAGCGGGCGTCGGCGCGCTGCCTGCGCCGGAACTCCGCGACCTTGGCCTTGTTCCCGCAGCCCGCCATGGAACACCAGCGGCGCAGGCCCGAGCGCGACGTGTCCACGAAGAGCAGCCCGCAGTCCTCCTGCGCACAGTGCCGGATGTTCTCCGCGAGCGGTCCGCCCAACAGCTCCGCCGCATCTCGCGCGAGCACCACGAACTGACCCCGCACCCCCGCGCCCGCCCAGAGCAGTCCGCGAGGCCCCAGCTGAGGCGCGGGAGGCGCCTCGGCGGCCCAGCGGTTCAGGATGGCCCGGTCCCTGGCGGAGAAGCTCTCACCCCTCGCCCGCGACATCGCCAACCGGTAGATGGCCTCGCGCAGCTCGCGCGCCTGGCCCAGCTCCTCATCCGAGGGCTCCTGCACCTGCGCCGCCACGCGCGCGAGCACCAGCCAGCGCCCCAGGTCCGCGGGCGTCCGCAGCTGCTCCTTGGGCGCGTCCGTGCGACGCCCCGACAGCGTCGCCGCCAGGTCCAGGGACAGGCGCCCCGAGCGGAACTTGAATCCCTCTCGAATCTCCCCGGACGGAAGGGGGGCTTGTAACGGTGGGGGGCGTTGCCTTGCGACCATGGAGCGACCTCTGTTGTGCGTGCGATGGAGTACGAGCCGGGCCACAAGGTACCTAGAACCCGCGTGGACGCACGCGGGAAGTTGTTAACTCGGTTGTGGAATGGGGATGTTTCACCGTCAGTCCGTGGTCACCGGACGGTCCACAGGAAATCGACCAGCACGGCGTAGTGCGTCGCGGCCGCGGCGATGACCATGACGTGAAAGACTTCGTGATAGCCAAAGACGGTGGGGATGGGGTCTGGCCACTTTCGCGCATAGACGATAGCCCCCAGCGCATAGACGCCCCCGCCCACCAGGAGCCACGTCGCCCGGTCCGGGCCCATCACCGCGGGCAGGCGCAGCATCACCGGCGCCGCCAGCGCGCCCAGGAGCACGTAGAGCCCGGAGCGCACGCCGCGCGTCCCGCTGATGCCCGCGAGCGACAGCCCCGCGCCCGTGAGTGCGCACCCCCACATCACCCAGAGCAGCCCCTTCGTCCACGCCCCCGGTGCATCCAGCGTGGCCAGCGGCGTGAAGGTCCCCGCGATGAGCAGGTAGATGGCCGCATGGTCCATCCGCCGCAGCCGCTGGTGGGCTTCTGGACTCCACGTCAGCAGGTGGTACGTCCCGCTGATTCCAAACATCAGCACCAGCGAGAGGCCGAAGATGCCGTCCGCCAGCCGCTGGAGTCCCTGGGCCGGCGCCAGCACCAACACGAAGAACCCCACCAGCGAGGCCAGGAAGGCGAGCGCGTGGGACAGGCCCCGGAGCCGGGGTTTCACGTCCGCCTCGAGCGGGCGGGCAACCAGTGGGTCGATGGACGCCATGTCCCAGTCGTAGTCACGGCACGTCACCGCCGCGTCAGCGCCCGAGGCATTCCGTCCGTCCCCGGACGCGCCGCACGCACCAGGTGTCGGGTGCTCCGCACTCCCAGCCACAGGCCGGTTTGATATGGGATGAATCTTCGCGCGTGGATGTCTGGGTTGATGAGGGATTGCCTGGCACCGCGCGCCGCGGGCTCACCGGAGAGCCCGACTTCGCCTGATGTCGACGTGAAATTCCATGTTTCATCCGGGTCTGCTGCCACCCAGGATTGTGTGTGAGGATTTGGGCATCATATCTTCCCGCCACCCCATGACTCTGTCGCAACCTCAGGCCCCGGTCATCGAAGTCAACCTCGAGCGTCTGGAGCGCATCCGTGACGTGCTGGCGATGATTTCGCTCGGTGAGTTCAACCCGGACGAGCACCTCATCCCGGTGGTGAACCACGACGCGTTCTCCTCGTTCGAGGAAACCATCAACCTCTTCGCCCGCCAGCTCCACGCCTCCGTGCAGGAGAACGAGCAGTCGATGCAGAAGCTCGACGCCGCGCGTCGTGAGCTGGAGGAGAAGCTCTCCACCATCGAGAAGCAGCGGCTGGCCATCCGGGACCTGTCCACGCCCATCATCGAGCTGTGGGAGGACGTGCTCACGCTGCCCATCGTCGGTGTGGTGGACACGCAGCGCTCGCTGGAGATGACGGAGCGGCTGCTCCACCGCATCTCCCAGGGGAAGGCCCGCTGCGTCATCATCGACATCACGGGCGTGGAGGTGGTGGACACGTCCACGGCCAATCACTTCGTGAAGATGGTGAACGCCGCCCGCCTGCTCGGCACCTACTGCGTCGTGACGGGCATCAGCCCCTTCATCGCGCAGACGCTGACCCAGATTGGCGTGGACCTGCGCGACGTGAAGACGCTCGGCAGCCTGCGGGATGGGCTCAAGGAGTGCTTCCTGTACCTGCGCAACCACACCGCCCACCGCGCCTTCGACAGGAACGCCTGAGCCCCATGTCACAGTTCTCGTACGAGCCCGGCATCACCGTGACGGGCGTGAGCGTCGCCTCCATCGTGGAGGCCATCCAGTCCTTCTCCGTCCTGGTCAACACCCTGCTGGACGTGATGAAGGTGCCGGCGCGGGGCGCCACCGGTGAGCGCGCCATCGACCCGAACGTCTGGTACCCGATGGAGGACTACCTCCTGGCCTACAAGAAGATCGACACCCTGCTGGGTGGGCGCGGGCTGGAGAAGGTCGGGACGATGATTCCGAAGAACGCCGTGTTCCCGGCCAACATCACCGACATCCACAAGGCGCTCGCGTCGCTCGACGTGGCCTTCCACATGAACCACCGCAAGAGCGGCAAGGACATGTTCAACCCCGCCACGGGGGAGATGCTGGAGGGCATCGGCCACTACACGTACACCGCGGCCTCGGGGAAGAACGAGGGCACGGTGGTGTGCAACAACCCGTACCCCTGCCGCTTCGACCAGGGGCTGGTGAAGGGCATGGCCCAGCGCTTCATGCCCAACGCGGTGGTGACGCACGACGCGTCCCACGGTTGCCGCCAGAAGGGCGGGGACAGCTGTACCTTCGTCGTCACCTGGTAGCGCTTCGGGTGACGCAACGCGCGTGCCCCCGTCGGCGTGAGAGGCGGGGGCGCGTGGCTTCGCTCAGGCGGAGCGGCGCAGGGGCAGCAGCGCTCGCAGGCGCGCGTCGCGCAGGAACAGGCCACCCCAGGCGAAGACGCCCAGGAGGACGGGCGTGATGTACGGGTCCGAGATGCGCACGTGGGTCGCCGTGGCGCCGCCCAGGTAGGCGGTCACGAGGATGGCGCCGAGCACCGACGTCTGGGGCACCGCGTAGAGCACCAGGCACAGGATTTCGACCAGGCCGATGTTGAACATCTGCGCGGGCGTGTAGCCGAAGCGCGCGCTGTTCTCGAGGATGGCGGGCGCCTGGGTCAGCTTCAGCACCGCGCTGAACGCGAGGACCGCGACGACGAGCGCGGAGAGGACCCGGCCGCCCCAGAGACTCCAGGGCTTGGGCGTGGGCACGGCGGTGGCGGGAGCGGCGGTGCTCATGGGGGACACCTTCGAAAGGAATGTGGGGTGGAAAAGGTCAGGCGGTTACAAGTCGTAACCGGCTTGCCACGTGTAACGGTCCCCCCATTTCTTCACAAGGAGGCACATCCATGTCACCAGGAGCCCTGATGTCGCGGGGCGGTCCGCCGCCCCAGGGCCGGTCCGAGTCCTGCCTGGCGGTCCGCGACATCCTCACCCGCGTGGGCGACAAGTGGAGCGTCCAGGTGGTGGGCCACCTGGGGCCCGGGCCCCTGCGCTTCGGAGAGCTGCGGCGGGCCATCGAGGGCATCTCCCAGCGCATGCTGACGCTCACCTTGAGAGGGCTGGAGCGCGACGGGCTGGTCACCCGCACCGTCCACCCGACGGTGCCTCCCCAGGTGGACTACGCGCTGACGCCGCTGGGCGAGACGCTGCTGGGGCCCGTCTCCGAGCTGTCCCGCTGGGCGGTGATTCACCGCGAGCAGATCCAGGCGGCGAGAGGGCTCTACGACGCGAGGCCGGAGCCCTCGTCTCCCGTGGCGGTGCGCAAGTAGTCCACGGGGGCGCGCTCAGTCGAACATGGCCCGCAGGGCGTCGCCCAGGGTCTCCACGCCCACCACGCGCAGCTTCGTCGCCTCCATGCGCCGGGCGCTGCCCGCGGGCATCACCACGCGCTGGAATCCCATCTTCGCGGCCTCGGCGAGGCGGGGCTCCACCTGGCCCACCGCGCGCACCTCGCCGGCGAGGCCCACCTCGCCCAGCACCAGCGTGTGCGGGTCCAGCGGGCGGTTCTGGAGGCTGCTCACCAGCGCCGCGCACACGGCCAAATCACAGGCGGGCTCGTTGAGCTGCATGCCGCCCGCGACGTTGACGAACAAGTCGCAGCCCACCAGCGGAATCTCCTCCTTCTTCTCCAGGACCGCGGCGAGCAGCGCCACGCGGTTGCCGTCCACGCCGATGGCCGTGCGCCGCGCGGTGCCGTAGCCCGTGGGGGCCACCAGCGCCTGGACCTCCACGAGCAGCGGGCGCGTGCCGTTGAGGGTGCTGGTGACGACGCTGCCGGACTTGCCCACGGGGCGCTCGGACAGGAACAGCGCGGAGGGGTCCGCGACCTCGACGAGGCCCGCGCCCTTCATCTCGAAGACGCCAATCTCGTTGGTGGAGCCGAAGCGGTTCTTGTGCGCGCGCAGGATGCGGAAGGGGTGGCCGCGCTCGCCCTCGAAGTAGAGGACGGTGTCCACCATGTGCTCGAGCACGCGCGGGCCGGCGATGGAGCCTTCCTTCGTCACGTGGCCCACGATGAAGGTGGGAACTCCCGTGCGCTTGGCGTAGGCCATGAGCCGGCCGGCCACCTCGCGCACCTGGGTGATGCTGCCCGGCGCGTTGCCCAGCTCCGGCAGGTACATGGTCTGGATGGAGTCCACCACGAGCGCCTGCGGCTTGAGCGACTCGGCGGCGCCCAGCACCCGCTCCGCGTCCGTCTCCGCGAAGAGGTGGATGTTCGCTCCGTCCACACGCAGGCGCTCCGCGCGCATCTTCGTCTGGCGCAGGCTCTCTTCACCGGAGACGTAGAGCACGGCGCCGTGGCGGGCGAGCTTGTCGAGCGCCGCGAGCAGCAGCGTGGACTTGCCGATGCCCGGGTCGCCGCCCAGGAGGACGACGGAGCCGCTCACCACGCCCCCGCCGAGGACGCGGTCGAACTCGGCGATGCCCGTGCGGCGGCGCACCTCCGACTCTCCGCTGACCTCCTTGAGGAGCATGGGCTTCGCCGCGCCCCCCGAGGCCCCCCACGCGGGGCGCTTCTCGTCGTCCTTGGCCCCCGCCTCCTCCAGCAACGAGCTCCACGCGCCGCAATCCGGGCACTTCCCCAGCCACTTCGCCGTCTGATACCCGCACGCCTGGCAGGTGTAGTGCGTCTTCGCCTTCGCCATGGGTTGGGTGTGTATCCCGGAACCCTGACGCTCCGGTGGGTTGTTGGCGGCGGCCGGACGGGCGGGGAGGCAGGCCCCGCACCGCCCGGACGGGTGGGGAAAGTCCAGGGGATTCCGGCGGTTGCGGGCCGGTGGGAAGTCGTCAACCTGTTCGCGCTGAAGCGTTGACAAGTTTCTCCCACCCGCGCACGTTCGCGCTCCTCACGATTGACGAGGAGCCCATGCCCGACACCGCCGCCGCCAGCGAGTCCTTTCACGGCCATGCCCACCACGCCGCGCCGCCTCCCGAAGGTGTCGCCGTGAGGCATGACTGGGAGCTGGCCGAGGTCCGCGCCATCTACTCGATGCCCCTGCTGGAGCTGGTGCACCGGGCGCAGACGGTGCATCGCGCCGTGTTCCAGGAGAACAAGGTGCAGCTGTGCTCGCTCCTGTCCATCAAGACGGGCGGGTGTCCGGAGGACTGCGGCTACTGCCCGCAGGCGGCGCGCTACAAGACGGGCGTGAAGGCGGAGAAGCTGATGGCGGTGCCGGAGGTGCTGTCGGCCGCCCAGAAGGCCCGCTCGGCGGGGGCCACGCGCTTCTGCATGGGCGCGGCGTGGCGCGAGGTGAAGGACGGCCCGCAGTTCGACAGCGTGCTGGAGATGGTGCGCGGCGTGCGCGCGCTGGGCATGGAGGCGTGCGCCACCCTGGGCATGCTCACCGAGAGCCAGGCGAAGCGGCTGAAGGAAGCGGGGCTGTCCGCGTACAACCACAACCTGGACACCTCGCCCGAGCACTACGGCGACATCATCTCCACGCGCGTGTACGACGACCGCCTGCGCACGCTGGGCCGGGTGCGCGACGCGGGCATCTCCGTGTGCTGCGGCGGCATCATCGGCATGGGTGAGTCGGTGGATGACCGCTGCAACCTGCTGCGCACGCTGGCCAACCAGGAGCACCACCCGGAGTCGGTGCCCGTCAACGCGCTGGTGGCCGTGGAAGGCACGCCCCTGGCGGAGCAGCCTCGCGTGGAGACGGTGGACATGGTGCGCACCATCGCCACCGCGCGCATCCTGATGCCGCAGTCCATGGTGCGCCTGTCCGCGGGCCGCCAGCAGATGAACGAGGAGGCGCAGCTGTTGTGCATGATGGCGGGCGCCAACTCGCTGTTCTTCGGCGAGAAGCTGCTCACCACGGGCAACCCCGAGTACACCCAGGACATGGCGCTTCTGGAGAAGGCCGGCATCCGTCCGCTGGAGCCTCGGCAAGAGGGGTAGGGCGGGCGCCGTGAGTGACGTGAAGCAGGCGGAGGTGGCCGCGTCGTCGGAGGATGTGGCCTCCTCCTGGGCTCGGGAGGACCTGGCGTCGCTCCAGGCGCGGGGACTTCGCCGCTACCTGGAGCCGCTGGAGTCGCCGCAGGGGCCCGTGGTGCGGGTGGGGGGCGAGACGCTCGTCAACTTCTCGTCCAACGACTACCTGGGGCTGGCGGCGTCTGCCGCCGTGCGCGCCGCGGCCATCGCGGCGGTGGAGCGCCACGGCGTGGGCACGGGCGCCAGCCGCCTGGTGATGGGCGACACGTCCGCGCACCACCGGCTGGAGGCACGGCTGATGGCCTTCGAGCGCGCCGAGGCCGTGCTGCTGTTCAACAGCGGCTATGCGGCCAACACGGGCATTCTCCCCGCGCTGGTGGGCGCGGGGGACGCGGTGTTCTCCGATGCGCTCAACCATGCGTCGCTGGTGGATGGGTGTCGGCTGTCGCGGGCGCGCGTGGTCGTCTATCCGCACGCGGACGTGGACGCGCTGGCGAAGGCGCTCGCGGAGACGCCGGGGCGGCGGAAGCTGGTCGTCACGGACACGGTGTTCTCCATGGATGGAGACGTGGCGCCGCTGCGGGACATCGTGGACGTGTGCCGCGCGCACGGGGCCGCGCTGATGGTGGATGAGGCGCACGCCACCGGGGTGCTGGGGGCGCGGGGCGCGGGGCTCTGTGAGGAGCTGGGGTTGGAGGGGCAGGTGGACCTGCGCATGGGCACGCTCAGCAAGGCGCTGGGAGGGCAGGGGGCCTACGTGGCCACGTCGCGCGTGGTGGCGGACCTGCTCATCAGTCGCGCGCGGCCGTTCATCTTCTCCACGTCGCTGCCGGCGGCGCTGTGCGCGGCGGCCGAGGCGGCGGTGGACGCGGTGGAGTCGGACTCGGACCTGCGCCCTCGGCTGTGGCGCAACATCCGCCGCTTCTCGGATGGGCTGCGGGCGATGGGGTTGCGCGCGGAGCCTCGCAGCGCGGTGTTCCCGGTGGTGCTGGGCGAGCCCGAGCGCGCGCTGGACGCGGCCCTGCGGCTGCGCGAGGCGGGGGTGCTGGTGAAGGCCATCCGGCCTCCCACGGTGCCCGAGGGCACCAGCCGCCTGCGCTTCTGTCTCTCCGCCGCGCATACCGTGGGGCACGTGGACCTCGCGCTGGAGTCGCTGCGCCGGGTGGGCGTCCACGCGCGGGGAGCGTAGGCGCGTGGCGGGCCTCGTCCGAGGCTCCGCTCGCGCGCGCACGGTGCGGAGCCTCTCGTTCTGCTCCACCCGCGAGCGCAGCTGCTGGAGGCTTGCCCGCGCAGGGTGCACTCGCGGGGGGACAGCCACCGCGTCACGAGAGGACGGGACCGCCCACGGAGTGTCCGGCGCCCGTGCATCGGAGCGCTTCGCTCCGTGGCCAGGCTTGCCGCCCCGGGGGCCTCGTCGCCAGTTCCGAGGTTCGAGCAACAGGTCGCTCCCACGCTGTGCGTCGGGGGCTGACTCACGAGAAGGATGCACGTCATGGCCCAGAAGCCCTTCCAGATTTTTGTCACCGGCACCGACACGGGCGTCGGCAAGACGCAGGCGTCTCGCGCCCTGCTGTCCTTGCTCGCCGACGCGGGCCTCGCGCCCCAGGGCTTCAAGCCCTACGAGAGCGGGTGTGCCTCGCTGAAGGCCCCCGCGGACGCGCTCTCCCTGCGCGAGGCCGCCGGGAGCACGCTGCCCCTGGACGCCGTCTGTCCGCACCGCTTCCGGGCCCCTGTCGCGCCCGGCGTCGCCGCCGCGCGCCTGGGCCGCGAGCCGGACTGGAACGTCACCCTGACCGCGTGGGAGCGCCTCAAGCACGGCCCCGCCGTGGTGGAGGGGGCGGGCGGGCTCTTCGTCCCCCTGGACGCGCGCCACGACGTCATCGACCTCATCCAGACGCTGCGGCTGCCCGTGCTGCTGGTGGCGCGTGCGGGCCTGGGCACGCTCAACCACACGGCCCTGTCGCTCCAGGCGCTCGCGGCCCGCCGCATCCCCGTGCGCGCCGTGCTGCTGTCGCGCGGCACCTCCGGGCGGGACATCTCCGAGCGCGACAACCGCGCGCTCCTGGAGGCGCGCCACCCGCTTCCGGTGCTCGGCCCCGTGCCCTTCGAGCCCGACGCCCGACGCCGTCACGCCGCGTTCCGGCGGGCCCTGCGCCCTCTGGTGCCGTGAGCGCGCGGGGCCGAAAACTCGGCCTCCCGCGCGTTCGTCCCACAAGCGAAGTGCTACAGGTCGCGCAAGTTTTCGGGTGACGCGGCCGTGAAATGGACGGGCCGTTTTTTCCGCGCGAGAAAGCCGTCACGAATGGCGGACATCATCGACCTCACGTTCCTCGCGGACGTCCGACGCTTCTTCAACAAGCTCATCGACCAGCGGGGGCTCTCCTACTTCCTCCAGAAGGAAGGCGCGCGCCTGTTCCACATCGAGCCCTCCAAGGTGGAGCTCGTCCTCCGGACCGCCCTGCGCGCCAGGGACCCGGAGCTTCCCCGGCCTCATGAGAAGGCCATCGAGTATTGCCGCAAAGAGGTCCGCCGCGAGCTCATCCGGCGCGTAGCCAACGCCATGCTCCAGACGGGGCTGTGAGCCGCTTCGCACCTCGCACCGACTTCTCCCGCACCCCCAACCCGCTCGCGGAGGCGCTCGCCCGACACCGGGCCCTGGGCCTCCCTCTGCTGGACCTCACCGTCTCCAACCCCACCCTGGTGGGGCTCCCCACCCCCGGAGCCGGCCTGCTGCATCCTCCTGGCGCCTATCTCTACGCGCCAGAAGCCCTCGGCCTCGCCTCCGCGCGCGAGGCGGTGGCCGCCCAGGTGTCCTCCTCCCAGGGCACCTCGGTCTCTCCAGCCCACCTGGTGCTCTCGGCCAGCACCAGCGAGTCCTACGGCTGGCTCTTCAAGCTCCTGTGCGAGCCCGGTGACGACGTTCTCGTCCCCGCCCCCTGCTACCCCCTCTTCGAGCACCTGGCGGCCCTGGAAGGCGTCCACACGCGCTCCTACCGCCTGCCCCTGGCCCACGGCTTCGGCCTGGACGCGGGCGAGGTGGAGGCCGCGCTGGGCCCTCGCACGCGCGCCGTGCTGGTGGTCAATCCCGGCAACCCCACCGGCCACTTCCTGCACGAGGGGGAGCTCGCCGCGCTGGCGGAGGTCTGCGCGCGCCACGGGCTGGCCCTGCTCTGCGACGAGGTGTTCTCCCCCTACGGCTGGGACACCGAGCCGGGCCGCGTGACGTCCGTGGCCGGCCGCGCGCTGCCCATGCTCACGTTCAGCCTCTCCGGCCTCTCCAAGGTCGCGGGCCTGCCCGGCCTGAAGCTGGGATGGATTCACGTGGGCGGCCCCGCCGCCGCGCGTGACGAGGCCCTGGCGAGGCTGGAGTGGGTGGCGGACACGTACCTCTCCGTGGGCACCCCCGTGCAGCTCGCGCTCCCGGAGCTGCTGGCCCATGCGCCCCGCTTCCAGGCCGCGCTGCTGGAGCGCGTGCGAGGCAACCGCCAGCGCCTCGTGTCCGCGCGGCCCGCGAACGCGGCGTGGGACGTGGTGCCGGCCCACGGGGGGTGGAGCGCGGTGCTGCGGATTCCGAGGGAGCCGGGGGAGGAGGCGACGTGCCTCGCGCTGCTGGACGCGGGCGTGCTCACTCAGCCGGGCTACTTCTACGACTTCGGGCGAGGCGCCTTCCTGGTGCTCTCGCTGCTGCCCTCGCCCGAGGACTTCGCCGCCGCCATGCCCACGCTCACGCGCGTGCTGGCGGCGGAGTAGTGCTCCACCTGCCCGGACGGCTCAGGTGGAGGGCGGGCTGATGAACTCGATGAACTTGAAGGCCCCGCCCTCGACGCGGAACAGCTCGTACTCGGAGGAGGCCTCACCCGTGGCATCGAAGTCCAGCGGGCCGCTGGCGCCCTGGACGTTGATGAACTTGCCCGTGCGGATCTCATTCCGCGCGTCGGTGAACTGCGCGAAGCCCAGCGAGAAGGTGGAGGCCGGGGTGCCCGCCGGCGGCGTCACCTTCGAGAGCCCCTGGGCGATGCGGTCGCCGGTGATGGGCTGCGGGGCGTTGACGTCCGCGCCCGCCGCGTAGGCCGCGCCCAGCGCCACCAGGTACATGGAGTCGTAGGCGTGCGCCGTGAAGGAGAACTGGCCCGGGTCCGTGTTGTTGTTGCTGGTCCGGAAGCGCTCGCGGAAGGTGAGGTACACGGTGTCGCCCGGGCGCGACTGCGCGGGCGCGGTGCCGTAGGCGCCTTCAATCAGGTTCTTCTGCGCGCCCAGCGCGGTGAAGAGCCCCGCCTCCTTGCTCGCGTCCGTGAAGAAGTACGTCTGGGCCGTGCGGCCCCGCGTGCCCACCTGGGAGATGATCTTCGCGTTGTCCTCGGAGAAGCCCGCCATCACCGCCACGTTGGGCGCGCCGTCGACGATGCGGTTCACCGCCGCGGCGACATCCCCGTTGCGCAGGTACGACGCGGAGGAGGTGACCCGGTCCGTCCCCAGCCGGGTGAGAATCGTGTTGAAGAGGCCCTGGCCGTAGGCGTCGTCCACGTAGACGAGGCTCACGGTGGACGTGGTGGCGAAGGGCCGGTCCCCGTTCTGCAGCGGCCGGGCGTTGCGCACCAGGTCTCCGATGATGCGTCCCTGGAGCCGGTCCGACGGAGCCGTGCGCCACACCAGGCCCACGTCGCCGGAGGCCGTCGTCTTGTCGCTCAGGTTGGCGATGTCGGGGCTGGTGGCCGTGTGGGAGATGAGCAGCACGTTGTTGGGGATGGTGATGCTGCTGATGGAGATGGTCTGCCCGCTGCCGGACGAGAAGATGGCCGGCACGCCGCGCTCCTTCACCAGCCACTCGGCTTGAAGCTTCGCGCGGTTCGGGTCGGAGCGGGTGTCGCAGATGAGCAGGTTGAAGCGCCGGCCCGCGACGCCTTCGCGGTCGTTGATTTCTCCCAGCGCCAGCTTGATGGCGTTGAGCGCCTGGACCTCCGACTCGTCGCGGCCATCCGAGTTCGTCAGCGCGAGCGCCGCGCCCAGGACGATGGGGTTGCCCGCGGGGTCTCCCACGCGCTCACCACAGCCCTCCGGCTGAGGCAGGCAGAAGCCCGAGCTGGAGCACACCTGGTTGGTGTCGCAGTCCGAGCTCGACTCGCACTCGGTGAGGCCGCTCGCGGTGGTGAAGCTGCAGCCGGCCAGGAGCACCGCGCAGCACGTCATGAATCCCAGGGTCTTCATCAGAAGCTGACCTCCAGCCCAGCGCCGGTGCCGCGAGGCGCCAGCGTCAGCCGCATCTCACCCTCCGCCGGAGGGCCGTCCTTGGGGTACAGGATGATGGCGGTAATCGCCCCCACCAGACCCACGCCAAAGCCAATGTCCGCGAGCAGCGCCTTGCTCTTCGTGTTGTCGGAGAAGGTCTGCTTGGTGTCGTCCGTGCGGGCCTCGTCGAACTTCTTGCGCTCGTCGCGCGCCTGGAGGCCGAACAGCACGCCCGTGCCCACGCCCACCACCGCCACGCCGCCCACCGCGAAGGCGGCGATCTTCTGCCGCTGGTAGGACTTCAGCGCGCGGGCCAGCTCCGCCTGCCGCTGCCGCTCGTTCTCCTCCTCGGCGCGCTTGGTGGCCAGCTGCTCCTCCTCCGCGCGGCGTCTGGCGGCTTCGGCCTCTTCCTGGAGCTTGAGGCGCTCGGCGTCGGCGGAGGCCTGCGCCTGCGTCTCCTTGTCGATGAGCAGCCGCAGCTTGTCGATGCTGCGCGCGCTGCGCTTGAGCAGCGCCGGGTCCGTGCCCTCGGTGTTGCCCACGTATTGCTGGTACCAGGAGAGCGCCTCGCGCAAGTCGCCCGCGTTCTCCAGCGACACGGCGATGTTGAAGATGAGCCGCGGGTTGGGCTGGGCCTCGTGCGCCTTCTTCAGCACGTCCGCGGCCTCGCGGTACTTGCCGGCCTGATAGAGCCGCTCGCCCTCCTTGATGAGGGCCGATGGATTCTTGGCGCGCTGGGCGAACGCCACCGGGGGCGACAGCGCGAGAGCCGCCGACAAAACGAGAACCAGTTTCATGGTGCCCGACAGCCTAGCGCGGAGAAGGCCCCCGGTCGAAGAGGGCACCTTCCACGCCCCTGAATGCAGCCGGGGCCGCCTCTCGCCCAGTGGCTGGGCGGGGAGGCGGCCCCGACAGGTCCTTCAGGTCGCTACAGGGGGACGGTTACCCGCCCAGCCGGGAAATCAGCAGCTTGCGCTGGAGCATGAGCGCCTCGGGCGCCTTGGTGCCCAGCTGCTCGAAGAAGACCTCCTGGCTCTTCAGCTCGCTCTTCCACTCGTCCTCCTTGATGGAGGTCGCCTCGGCCACCGTGTCGGCGGGGATGTCCAGGCCCTTGAGGTTGAGGCCCTCGTCCTGGCGCGGCACCCAGCCCAAGAGCGTCTCCTTCGTCGGGACGCGGCCGTGCACGCGGTTCACCACCCACTCGAGGACGCGCATGTTCTCGCCGTAGCCCGGCCACAGGAACTTGCCGTTCTTGTCCTGGCGGAACCAGTTGACCTGGAAGATCTTCGGCAGCTGGCCGATGGACTTCTGCATGTCCAGCCAGTGCTGGAGGTAGTCGCCCATGTGGTAGCCGCAGAAGGGCAGCATGGCCATGGGGTCGCGGCGCACGACGCCGACCTTGCCGGTGGCGGCGGCCGTCGTCTCGCTGCCCATGGTGGCGCCCAGGAACACGCCGTGGGTCCAGTTGAAGGCCTGGATGACCAGCGGGACGGTGTTGGAGCGGCGGCCGCCGAAGATGATGGCGGAGATGGGCACGCCCATCGGGTCGTTCGCCTTGGAGCTGAGCACCGGGTTGTTGCTCATGGGCGCGGTGAAGCGGCTGTTCGGGTGCGCCGCCTTCTCCGCGCTGCCCTTCTTCCAGGGGCGGCCCTGCCAGTCGGTGAGCTCCTCGGGGACCTCGCCGTCCTTGCCTTCCCACCACACGTCACCGTCGGCCGTCAGGGCCACGTTGGTGAACAGCGTGTCCTTGGCGATGGTCTCCATCGCGTTGGGGTTGGTCTTGTAGTTGGTGCCCGGGACGACGCCGAAGTAGCCGGCCTCCGGGTTGATGGCGTACAGGCGGCCATCCGGACCCGGGCGCATCCACGCGATGTCGTCGCCGACGGTTTCAATCTTCCAGCCCTTGTACTCGGCCGGAGGAATCATCATGGCGAAGTTCGTCTTGCCACACGCGGACGGGAAGGCCGCGGCGACGTAGGTCGTCTCGCCCTTGGGGCTCGTCACGCCGAGGATGAGCATGTGCTCGGCCAGCCACCCCTCCTCGCGGCCCAGGTAGCTGCCGATGCGCAGCGCGAGGCATTTCTTCCCGAGCAGGACGTTGCCGCCATATCCCGAGCCGAAGCTCCAGATGGTGTTGTCCTGGGGGAAGTGACAGATGTAGCGGCGGTCCGGGTTCACGTCACCCGTGCTGTGCAGGCCGCGGTTGAAGTCGTCGCTGTCGCCCAGCATGTCCAGGGCCTGCTTGCCCATGCGCGCCATGATGCGCATGTTCAGCACCACGTAGACGCTGTCGGTCAGCTCCACGCCGATCTTGGTGAAGGGGCTGCCGATGGGGCCCATCGCGTAGGGCACCACGTACATCGTGCGGCCCTTCATGCTGCCGGCGAAGAGCTGGCCCAGCTTCGTGTACGCCTCCTCCGGCTCCATCCAGTTGTTGGTGGGGCCCGCGTCCGTCTTGTTGGGCGTACAGATGAACGTGAGGTGCTCCACGCGCGCCACGTCGTTCGGGTTGGAGCGGTGCAGGTAGCAGCCGGGACGCTTCTCCTGATTCAGCGGGATGAGGATGCCCTCCTTCACCGCCTGGTCCGTCAGACGCTTCTTCTCGTCCTCGGAGCCATCACACCAGACGATGCTGTCTGGCTGGGTCATCTCGGCCATCCTGGCCACCCAGGCCAGCAGCGTGGGGTTCTTCGTGGGGGCCTGCGTGCCCGCCGCCGCAGCTTGTGTCGAAGCCATGGAAGTATCCTTGTGTTGTTTCAAGATAGGGACTCCCCGACCGGTGAAAAGGGTGAGGACCCTACCCGCGGGAGAGACGCCAAAACTTCAAGAAGGGGCGCCAGAAAGCAACTGGCGTCCGGCAGTCAACCGCGCCCGCAGGCGGATTCTCCTAATTCTACTTATCAGCGCTCAGTCATCTAGTAGTTGACGGCGCGGTGCGGCAGGGGCTCACCTGGGAGCCCGACAGGGCACAGTTTGGGCGTTCTCCGGGGTTCCATGACCATCGCCATCGTCCTGGGCATCGTCGTCGTCGCGCTGGTGCTGTTCTCCATTGACACCATCCCCATCGAGGTCAGCGCACTGGGAGTGGTGTGCCTGCTGGCACTGACAGGAGTGCTGAGCCCCGCCCAGGCGTTCGAGGGGTTCAGCAACGACACCGTCATCTTCATCTTCACGCTGCTGGCCATGACCCAGGGGCTCGCCTCCACGGGCGTGGTGCAGCTCGTCGGGCAGCGGCTGGCCTTCTTCGCGCGCTTCGGTCACCAGACCTTCGTGCTGGCGATGATGGTGACGGTGGCGACGTTCTCGTCGGTCATCTCCAACACGGTGACGACGGCGGCCTTCCTGCCGGTGGCCATTGGCGCGGCCCACCGGGCCAAGGTGCCCAAGAGCAAGGTGCTGCTGCCGCTCGCGTACGCGTCGATGCTGGGCGGCATGGTGTTCCTCTACGGCACGTCCACCAACCTGGTCATGTCGGCGGCGCTGGAGCGCTCGGGGCTGAAGGGCATCGGCGTGGCGGAGCTGGCACCGGTGGGGCTGCCCGTGGCCGTCATCGGCATCCTCGTGGTGGTGCTGCTGGGGCCGGTGCTCCTGCCCTCGCGCGAGGGCAAGGGTGGGGTGGAGGAGTGGACGCTGCGCGACTACCTCACGGAGGCGGTGCTGCCGGAGGGCTCGCGCTACATCGGCAAGCCGCTGGCGGAAATCACCGAGGGCCTGGGCCTGCGGGTGATTGGCCTGGTGCGAGGCGGGCGCGCGGTGTCGGCGGTGCCCACGCAGCTGCTCCACGGCGACGAGCGGCTCTTCGTGGAGGGCACCCGCGAGGACATCCTCCGGCTGAAGGACCTGCGCGGCATCGAAATCCGCCCGGACCTGCGGCTGGCGGACGAGGCGCAGGAGGACAAGGACACCGCGCTCGTGGAGGCCACGCTGCCGCCGGGCAGTCCGCTGGTGGGCCGCAGCCTGCGGGAGGCGCTCTTCGTGGAGCGCTACGGCCTGGTGGTGCTGGCGCTGCACCGCCACCCCAGCCTCCAGCGCGTCACCAAGCTCCAGCTCCTGGGCCGCATCTTCGGCGAGCGGCGCATGTCCGACCTGCCCCTGGCGGTGGGGGACGTGCTGCTGCTACGAGGCCCTCGCGAGAAGGTGTCGGAGCTGTCCGACGGCTTGAGCCTGATGGTGCTGGGCGGCCACGACTACCAGCCGCCGCGCTACGGCAAGGCGCTGCTCGCGGTGGTGCTCTTCCTGGGCGCGCTGGGCGCCGGCTCGCTGTCCATGGTGCCGCTGTCGGTGGCGGGGCTCACGGGCATGCTGGCGATGATTGCGACGGGCTGCGTGGACGCGCGCAGCGCCTTCCGCGTGGACTGGCGCGTGGTGCTGCTCATCGGGTCGATGATGGCGCTGGGCCTGGCCATGGAGGTGAGCGGCGCGGGCCGGTTCCTGGGCCAGTGGGTGGCGGGCCTGGGAGATTTCGGCGGCCCGCGCATGGTGCTGGTGGTGCTGATGCTGCTGACGATGCTCCTGTCGGCGCCCATGTCCAACCAGGCCGCGGCGCTGGTGGTGCTGCCGGTGGCGCTCAACGCGGCGGCGCAGCTGGGCGTGGACTCGCGCCCCTTCGCCATGGGCGTGACGCTGGCGGCCAGCTGCTCGTTCATCACCCCGCTGGAGCCCAGCTGCGTGCTCGTCTACGGCCCGGGGCACTACCGCTTCACGGACTTCTTCCGCCTGGGCACGCCGCTCACCGCGCTGCTCGTGGTGGTGCTGACGTGGATGGTGCCCTGGGTGTGGCCCTTCGACGCGAAGGGCGCGGCCGCGAGGGCCTCAGTGGATGGCGGCGCGAAGGCCGACCTCTTCGAGCACCCGCGCCTCGTGCTCCAGCATCCACTCCAGCCGCTCGCGCACGCCGGCGTCGTCGCCGCCCGAGGCCGTGACGGCGAGGCGGAAGAAGAGGGACTGGTGGCCGTCCTCGGACTGGGCCAGCTCGCCGTAGAAGCGGGCGAGGGCCGGGTCCGTGAGCCCCTCGGCGAGCAGTGACAGCCGCTCACAGGAGCGCGCCTCGATGACGGCGGCGACGAGCAGCCGGTCCAGGCGCCGCTCCTGGGCGGGCGTGCGCACCAGCTTCTGGAGGCCCTGGGCGTACGGGTCGCCGGAGTCCTTCGTCAGCGTCAGGCCGCGCGCGTCCATCAGCTCCAGCACGCGGGCCAGGTGTGCGCTCTCCTCGCGGGCCAGGCGGGCCATCTGCGCGGGCAGCCCCGGCAGGTCCGGGTAGGCCTGGAGCAGCGACAGCGCGTTGGCGGCGGCCTTCTTCTCGCAGTGAGCGTGGTCCACCAGCACCGCGTCGAAGTGCTCGAGCGCCAACGGGAGCCAGCGCGGGTCCGTGGCGGAGTGGAGGATGACGGGGCCCTCTCCGGAGAGGGGACGGCGGGACGGCGTGGGACGGCTGCTCATGGAGGGCGCGGACTGTACGGCATCGCCCCCGGGCCCGCGAGCTACTCCACCAGCACCATGCGCCACGTGCGGCCCGCCAGGTAACCGACCTTGCGGGCGATGCGGGCGGTGCTCTCGTCCCGCTCGTCGATTCGCATCGTCAGCCGGGGCAGCGAGGACAACAGGTGCCGGGAAATCTGTCCCAGGCACAGCGTGGCGTGGCCCTTCCCGCGCTCGGAGGGCAGCGTGTAGAGGCCCTCCAGCTCCGCGCCGTACTGGGAGCGGCTGCCGATGTCGAGCTTGAGCACCAGCGTGTTGTTCTCCTCCAGCACGTACGTGCGGCGCTGGCGCACGCGCTGGATGACGCGCGCCTCGTAGCCCAGCGGGTCCTCCGACAGCGGGTCTCGCTCCAGCGCCTCGCGCACGTAGCCCTGCGCGAGCGGCACCAGCCTGGGCAGGTCCTCCTCGCGCGCCAGCCTCAGGAGCGGGTTGGTGAAGGGGCCCAGGTCGTCCGCGGACACGGCGAACAGCCGCTGCGTGCGCGACAGCCGGGGCTTGCCGGGGGACAGGCTGCGCAGGAGCGCGTCCACCGAGGACTTGTCCCCCACCGTGGCCCGCAGGCGCAGCGTCGACGCCAGCGCGTCCGCGATGACGCTGGTGGCGCTGGCGTCGCTGGCGCTGGGCACGACGAGGCCGCCGTCTCCGCCCACGAACACCGCCGCGGTGAGCTGCTGGTTGTCGAAGCGGCCGTAGAAGGCGAAGGGCACGCGGCCCCGCGCGGCGATGCCGAACTCCTCCAGCAACCCCAGCAGGTAGAGGTTGTGGACCGGGTCCTTGGAAAGCAGTGCCCGCAGGGCATCCGCGTCCTGAGGGCCAAGCTGTTCAACGGAGACGGGCATTGAGTGGCGTAGGGGGCCCTCGGGACCTTACGCAAAACCAGGGCTCACCGGCCAGTCTCCCCCGACTCGGTGAAGACGAAGGGATAGACCACCTGGGCCCGGCCCCCTCGCGACGGCGTGGGGAAGTCGATATCCAGGAGGGAATCCACGACACAGGCCTGGACCATGGGGTCCGGGATGGTGCTCACCAGCACCTCGCCCCGGTTCATCTGGCCCCTGCCACCGCCCCGTGACTCCACGTTGAAGCGCAGCTTCACGGATTGTAGCCCCCGGTTGCGCTGTGCCGCGTCTTCGAAACATTGCTGCACGAGCGGAGTCACGGCCTGGATGGCGGCGCGGACGTCCTCCGGGCGGAAGTCGCCCTCGTAGGATTCGATGACGGGCTCGACGGACGCGACGATGCGGCGGGCGTCGGGCTTGCCGGGGTCCGGCGGGACGGGGACGGCGGACTGGGGCGAGGGGAAGGCGGGGGGCGGCACCACGGGGGCGCTGGGAATGTCCGGCGGCGAGGGGGCCTCGCGCGGGGGCTCGGCCTCGGCGAGGGGCTCGCTCGTCCGGGTGAGCAACCAGGACACGGCCGCGATGAGCAGCAGCAGGCCCAGGCAGAGCAGGGGGAGGGCGACCCAGCGGATGAGGGGACGTTGAGGCATGTGCGCTCTTGAGGGGCGGAAAGGGCCTTCCGGGAGGATATGCCTCAGTCTCGTGCGGTGGTGCATCCGCGGCGTCGGGAATGCGCCCCGCGAGGAGGGCGCACACCGGGGCCCGGGCCTGGAGTCGGCCGAGGAGACTTCACCTCGTGCTCAGTCGCAGGAGCGCTGGGAGGGCTTGCCGCTGGTGCACTGGCCCTCGGGGGCGAAGCGGGACTCGGCCTCCTGGACGACCTCGTCCACGGACCGGGCGCACTCCTCCTGCGCGAGCGTGCCGTGAATCTCGAACAGCCGCAGCACCTCCGAGCACCGCTGCTGGAGCGTCTTCACGCCGTCCTTGAAGAGCGGGCGCATCACCTTGGGGGAGAAGGAGTAGCCGCTGGCCGTCGCCAGCGCGGACTCGGGGCGGAACATCCACGCGGCGCGCCAGCTCGACGCCACCTGCGCGAAGTGCGCGGGGCCCATCCACATGCTGGTGGCGGCGCGCAGCGACTTGGGCTCCACGGGCACGAAGCCCTGGCCGGTGCGCTGGCAGTAGGCGGGCACGGCGCCCGGGTCCGCCACCTGGGCCAGGCGCAGCGTGCACACGTTGTACTCGGCGAAGCGGCGGCCGACGGCGGCGAGCTCCGCCTGCTGCACCTCGCCGACGAAGGGCTGGGCGACGAACAGGTCGATGGTGCGCATCAGCGTGCTGACGGCGTTCTCCGGGGGCGGCGACGGCTCCGTCTGCAGCCCCCGCGTGGAGAGGATGAGCACGCGCTCGGCGCCGCGCTGGACGGCTTGCAGCAGCGGCAGGCCGGAGCGCACGCCGCCATCCAGGAAGGTGCCCTCCAGCTTCCCCTCGCGCGACGGCACCCAGGGCACGGGCTCGGCGAGCACGGGCTCGACGATGGAGGCCAGCACCGCGTTGATGAGGCCGTCCACCTTCTGCGCATCCGTCGCGGTGGGCGGGAAGGTGGCGGGGTCCTGGTCGCTGATGCCGTGGACGTCGCCGGTGTTGAAGTCCACGGAGACGGCCACCAGCTCCGTGCCGTTGGTGAGCTGCGCGGGGACGACGGCGGCGCGCAGCTTGTCCTGGATGCCGTCGAAGCGGACCAGGCCCTTCAGGTCCGAGGCAATCTTCCACACCCACGTCGAGTTGACGCAGTAGAGGTCCGACTCCACCGAGCAGGTGTAGTTGCCGATGAGCACGTCGCGCGCCTTCTGCTCCTGGCCCGGCGTGTGGAACAGGTCCACGAGCGTGCTGATGAGCGCGCCGGTGCTGGTGCCCGCCGCCAGGTCGATGCGCGCGTCGCCGCAGCCCTCCGGCGCGGCCTTGCCCCGGCACGACTCCAGGATGCCCAACAGCCGCCACATGGCGCCGGCGCTGAAGGCCCCGTTGGCGCCGCCGCCGCTGAGCACCACGGCGTTGGACGGGCGCCCCAGCTTCCGGCTCCAGCGGCGGGCGCTGATGTACTGCGCGGTGGACTCGGCGCCCTCGCGCAGGCCCTGCGTGACATGGTGGGGATTGAGCGGGTCCGACAGCGAGTCTCCCAGCGCCACGAGCGACGAGGCGATGCCCAGCGCGTTGGCCAGGAAGCGCTGCGCGTCGACCTCCGCGGCGGTGGGGGCGCTCGCGTCGACGGTGCTCGGCGCGGCGGGCAGGCCCCAGGTCCCACCGCCCAGGGTCTTCTTCAGGAAGCTGTCGTAACAGGTCGCGTTGCTGCCTCCGGCATTCGCGCGAAGACAGTCCAGCTGCTCGACGATGGGCTGGGGCGCGCTGCCCATGGCGGACATCCACCGCGCCACCTCGGCGGGGTCGGCGTAGGCGTCCATGAGGTGCGAGCGGGTGAGGCGCGCCACGCGCTCTCGCACGGAGATGGGCAGCGGCGGAGTCTTCGGCTCCGAGGGCGCGTTGAGGGCCTCCAGCACATAGCCGGTGCGCAGGAAGCAGCCGCTCGACAGCGCGGCCATCGCCGCGAGGCACAGCAGGTAGGTACGGCTTGGATTCACGAAGTCCCCCGCGAATGGAGTGCATGGCGGAGACCCGGGAACAGGCGGTGGAGGAGGGTCTCCTTCGTCACGACTGGAGGCCGTGACGTTAGCGCATGCGCCCCACGGGGATGAGCCCGGAATCAAGCGGGCCCACCCCGGTGACGAGGTGGGCCCGTTCGTTCGGAGTGCCGCCTGACTCAGGGGTAGACTTCGCGTCGCGTCGTCGTCGTCCGGTTGCCGACGATGGTGCCCTCGGCGAAGACGCGCTGGCGCTTGCTCACCCCCAGCGTGGAGCCGAGCACCGACGCGACGAGGCCCAGCAGCAGCCCGCCGAAGATGCCCCAGAAGGCGCGGCCCGACTTGTTGGCCGCCACGAGCGCGCCCTGCTGGACCTGCTCGCCCATCTGCCCGACCTTGGCCTTGGCGGAGTCGATCTGCACCTGGACACGGTCGGCGACGTCCTCCGCGTCCTGGCGGGACAGCCGCGTGTTGTCGGCGATGGAGGTCACCAGCATCTCGCGGTTCAGGTTGCCCGTGCGCACGGCGGTGGTGGCGATGTCCCGGGTGGCCGCCTCCAGCTGGTTGGCGGTGATGGCGGGCTTGCCCTCTTCGCGCAGCCGCTGGTTCACCGGGCCCAGCGCGTCGTTGGCGTCGATGCCGAAGGCCTGCGCGGCCTCACCGCCTTGAGACGCCGCGCCCGCGACGGCCGCGCCGGTGGCGCCCACCAGGCCCGTGGTCGCGCGCAGCGCGGTGCCCACGACGGTGGAGATGAGCATGCCCACGAGCAGGACGCCGAGCAGCGTCGTCAGTCCCCACATCACCGCGCCGTGCATCGCGCCGCCGCCCTTGTCCAGCACGCCCGCGGTGCGCGCGGCGACGAAGCCGCCGACGAACAGGGCGATGAGCGGGGCGATGATGCTCCAGATGCCCGTGCCGATGCCCGCCGAGCGCGCGCTGTCGGGGTTGTTGGGGTCCACCGAGGACAGGCCCAGCGCGAGGCCCAGCGAATACAGGAGGAGGAGCACTCCCAACGCGACGATGGTGCCTCCGAGGATGGCACCCCAGCTGAGCTTGAAGGGTGTCCCCGCGGTGGCGCCGATGACGCCAGGTTTTTCGTTCTCCACGATGGTGGTTGCCATGGGCCGGGCCTCCTGACACGGGCGAGCACCCCGGAATGGGGATGCTCGGGTCCGGACGAAAGATGGGCATTGTCAGGCCCGCGACGATTCCAGGGGGGATGCACGCCCCCTCGTGGGGAGGGGGGCGGCGGGAGCTCACCGCAGGCCGAGTGCTTCGATGAGCTGTGCCTCGCGCGCCACGACGGGCGAGCGGGGCAGCGCCTCCACCGAGAAGGACTTCACCAGCGCCTCGAGCGTCCGAGGTGTCCCATCTCCCAGCCCGCTCCAGGCGGCGAGCAGGCCCAGCACGCGCTCGGGCTCGAGCCCCCGCTCACGCAGCTCCGCGAGCGCGAAGGCCCCCTCGCGCTTGGCCAGGCGCTTGCCGTCCTCCCCCATCACCAGGGGGACGTGGAGGAAGTCGGGCGCCCTGGCGCCGAGGGCCTCGTAGAGCTGGAGCTGACGCGGCGTGGAGGAGAGCAGGTCATCGCCCCGCAGCACGTGGGTGATGTGCGTGGCGGCGTCATCCACGACGACGGCGAGCTGGTAGCTAGCGACGCCGTCATTGCGGCGCACCACGAAGTCGCCCACCGCGGCCTCGACGTCCTGGGCGTAGGGGCCCATCAGCGCATCGACGAAGCGGACCTCGCCGGGGCGCGCGCGGAAGCGCCAGGCCGGGGGCCGCGTCTTCGCGCGCTCGGCCTGCTGGTCGCGCGTGAGGTGCGCGCAGGTGCCGGGGTAGCGAGGCCCTTCCTCGGAGAGTCCATGCGGCGCGCTGGCGGCGCGGGCAATCTCCGCGCGGGTGCAGAAGCACGGATAGACCAGCCCCTCGCGCTCCAGCAGGGAGAGCGCCTCGCGGTAGACGTCGTCGCGCTGGCTCTGGACGAGCGGCGTCTCATCCCAGTCGAGCCCGAGCCAGCGCAAGTCGCGCATCAGGTCGTCGACGTACTGGGGCTTGCAGCGCGCGCGGTCCAGGTCCTCGATGCGCAGGAGGAAGCGGCCCTTCGCGGCGCGGGCCTGGAGCCAGCCGAGCAGCGCGCTGCGGATGTTGCCCAGGTGCATGCGCCCGGTGGGGCTGGGGGCGAAGCGCCCGCGAAAGTCGCTCATGGTGAGGGGAACTCCCGCCCGCGTTCCTAGCATGCCGTCCGGAGATGCTGCTTCCTCTCGTGGGCCATCCGGAGAGAATGCCCGCACCCGGTGGGCCGTTGCTCGGGCGAGAGACTCCATGCGCTTCATCCACTGCTCCGACGTCCACATCACCGACGACTACTTCGCGCTGCCCCTCCGGAGGCTGGGCTGGCGGCGCTGGGTGGCCCTGGTCGAGCTCACGGTGGGAGGCCGCGCGAAGAGATACGCGCGCGCGCCCCACGCGCTCTCCTCCATCGCGCGCGAAGTCGAGCACCACGCCGCCGACCACTTCATCCTCTCCGGAGACCTCACCGCCTACGCGCTCGACAGCGAGTTCCGGGGCGCGCGCGCGGCCCTGGGCGCCTTGGCGGAGGACCCGCGCCGCTGCACCATCATCCCCGGCAACCACGACGTCTTCACGCCGGGCAGCCACCAGAAGGGCCGCTTCGCGCGCCACTTCGGTCATCTGCTGCACAGTGACCTTCCGGAGTATCGCGGCGAGGGCGCGTTTCCCTTCGTGCGACTGGTCGGCACCGAGGCCGCCGTGGTGGGGCTGTTGTCCGCGCGTGTCCCATTCACCCCGGGGCTTTCGTACGGTGTCATCGGCGACGCGCAGCTGGGCGCGCTCGCCGCGCTGCTGAAGGACCCGAGGTTGGAGGGGCGCGCGGTGCTCGTCGTGGTGCACCACGCGCCGCTGACGCGCCAGGGAGACGCGGACCATTGGCACCACGGACTGCGTGACGCGGAGGCGCTGCTCAAGCTGTTGCCAGGGCCTCGCCACGCGGTGCTGCATGGCCACATCCACCAGCGCTATCACCACCCGGCCACCGTGGATCGCCCGCACATCTTCGGCGCGGGCTCCTCCACCGAGGAGGGCCGGGAGGGCTACTGGCTCATCGAGGTGGCCCAGGGCCGGGTCATCGGTGGCGAGATGCGGACGCCCCGCGGGTGACTCGGCTCGCTGGCGGCGATGCGCTCACGCGGTGAGGTGTGAAGCCGCGTAGCGCCGGGAGAAGTGGATCCACCGGCGCTCGTCGACTTCGACCTGCCACTCGGAGTTGGGCGTCAGGGGAAGCCGCTGCTTGAGGAAGCTCTCCAGATGGTCCGCGGCCTTCACGGGCGTGAGCCCCGGCGCGCGGAACGCGATGTGGAGGGAGACCTCCAGCGCGGTGGAGATCTCCACCACGGCGCAGATGCGCAGCGGTCCCACGCGTCGTTGATAAAGCGTGTTCTGCCCCGGCCAGATGGCCGGGTCCGTCTCGCGTCGAATCGCCGCGAGCCAGTTGGACGGCTGGAGGATGAAGTCGAGCAGGTCGATGCTCGCCTCTTCCGTCGTCGCGTGCTCCTGAATGGAAAGCATCGCCCACCTCCCCGGGAAGCCGGAGGAAAGAATGTGCCCACGGCCATGGAGCGTGCAAGAGGCTCCCCGCTGAAACCTCGCGGGTGTTTTCCAGCGTTACAGATGGTGAGACCCGTTGTAGGGCCGGGACCGCACGTGTCGGCGGCGCACGTTAACGGGCGCCGCTGACATGCGCGTGCCGTTCCCGCGACGGCGTCACGGGCTGGTGGGAAGTGAACGACGCGAGCGCCGCTCCACCGAGGACTTGAGCTGACCGCAGCCCGCGTCAATGTCGATGCCGCGGCGTTGACGCACGGTGCTGGGGATGCCGTGTGCCATCAGCGTGTCCTGGAAGGCGCGCACCGACGCGGGCTGGCTGGGGCCACCGTCGTAACCCACCGTGGGATTGAGGGGAATCACGTTCACGTGAGCGTCCATGCCGGCGAGCAGCGCGCCCAACGTGTTCGCGTGTTCAGGCGTGTCGTTGCGCCCTTCGATGAGCGTCCACTCGAAGAAGATGCGGCGCTTGCGTCGGGCGATGTAGTAGCGGCACGCGTCCATCAGCTCCGCCAGGGGCCAGCGCCGTCCGGCGGGGACCAGCGCCGCGCGCTCCTCGTCCGTGGCGCCGTGGAGGCTGACGGCCAGCTGCACCGGGCGCTCCTCGTCCGCCAGACGGCGGATGCCGGGCACCACGCCCACGGTGCTCAGCGTGATGAAGCGCGGCGCCATCGCCAGGCCCAATGGGTCGACCAGGACATCCACGGCCGCCATCGTGTTGTCGTAGTTGTGGAGCGGCTCGCCCATCCCCATGAGGACGATGTTGCGCAGCGACTCGCCGGACTCGCGAAGGATGCGCCGTACATGGAGAATCTGCCCGACAATCTCTCCCGGCGTCAGGTGCCGTGACAGTCCCATCTGTCCCGTGGCGCAGAAGACGCAGCCCATGGCGCAGCCGGCCTGGGTGCTGATGCACACCGTCGCGCGGCCCTTGAAGCGCATGAGGACGGTTTCAATCGTCTGGCCGTCCTCCAGCTTCAAGAGGAGCTTGTGCGTGTAGCCGTCCGAGCTGAAGGCCTCGTGGTGGGTCGTCAGGTGTCCCAGCCGGGTGTGCGCGCGCAGCCGGTCCTTCAGCTCCGGGCGCAGGCCCTCCAGCTCCTCGATTGCGCGCGCCTGCTGGCGGTACAGCCCCGTCCACAGCACGTCGCGGTGGTGGGGCCGGAAGCCCCAGTCGGACAGCAGCGCGCCGAGCGCGGGCCGCGTCAGGTCGTAGAGGTTGGTGGGCGTGTCGGAGGACGGCATGACCAGGGCTCCAGATAACACACCCGGGCCGGAGGCACCTGGGCGTGTGCGTCCTCGCGGCGAGGCCCCCGGGCGGCAGCCCACCCGGCCTCCCCACCGTACGGCCCGCCGAGCCCCTGTCGTGTCCTGTCGGTGCGGGCGACCATCCCCATGCTGTCGGTGAATGGGGCTCGCCATCCATCAGGAGGTGTTCCTCCCGGAGGAGTATGAGCGCTTCTCGCGCCGGCTCGACGAGAGCCTGGAGGCACTGCGGGAGCTGCTGGCGAGGCCGGGCTTTGGAGAAGGCGCGGCGACTATCGGCGCGGAGCTGGAGCTGTTCCTCGTCGACGCGCACGGCTCTCCGCTGCCGGTGAACCGACAGGTGCTGGCGCGCACGGTGGACCCGCGCGTCACGCTGGAGATGGACCGCTTCAACCTGGAGCTGAACCCTCGACCCGGGCCGCTCGCGGGGCGTCCGTTTCACGCGCTCCAGGAGGAGCTGGAGGACTCGCTGCGCGAGGTGCGGCGCGCGGCGAGGACGCAGGGCGCGCGGGTGGCGGTGGTGGGCATCCTCCCGACGTTGCGCGAGGAGGACCTCGGGCGGGAGGCGCTGACGGCGCAGCCACGCTACCGTGCGTTGTCCGCGGCCATCCGAGAGCGGCGCGCCGCGCCCTTCCAGGTGGCCATCTCCGGCGAAGAGGACTCCCTGGCGCTCACGTGGGATGACGTGACGCTGGAGGGCGCGAACACGTCGTTCCAGATGCACCTGCGCGTGGCGCCTCGCGACTTCGCCCGGCTGTACAACGCCGCGCAGCTCGCCACCGCGCCGGTGCTGGCCGTGTGCGGCAACTCCCCGCTGCTGCTGGGGCACACGCTCTGGGACGAGACACGCGTGGCGCTCTTCCGGCAGGCGGTGGATGACCGCGCGGAGCCGGGGGTGGGCGGCTTCTGTGCTCCCGCGCGAGTGTCGTTCGGCCACGGCTGGGTGCGTGAGGGCGCGTACGAGCTGTTCGCGGAGTCGGTCGCGCTGCATCCACCGCTGCTCCCGGTGATGGGGCATGAGTCTCCGCTGGAGCGCGTGGCCGACGGCGGGCTGCCGAGCCTGGACGAGCTGCGGCTGCACCAGGGCACGGTGTGGACGTGGAACCGCGCCATCTACGACCCGCGAGACTCGGGCCACCTGCGCATCGAGATGCGCGCACTGCCCGCGGGCCCCACGGTGGTGGACATGGTGGCCAACGGGGCGTTCCTGTTGGGGCTGACGCTCGGGTTGGGCGAGCGCATGGACGCGTTGCTCCCCGCGCTGCCGTTCGCGCATGCCGCGGGCAACTTCCTGCGCGCCGCGCGCCGAGGGCTGGACGCGGAGCTCTCCTGGCCCGGCGAGTCCATGCCGAGTCCGCGCGTGGTGCCGGTGGTGGAGCTGGTGCGGAGGCTCCTGCCCGTGGCGCGGCGGGGCCTGTTGCTGTCGGGGGTCGAGGCGGAGGAGGTGGACCGGATGCTCGACATCATCGCGCGGCGCGTGGACACGGGGCGCACGGGGGCGCGCTGGCAGCGGCGGGTGCTCGCGCGGCTGGAGGCTCGGATGCCCCGTCGGGACACGCTGGCGGCGATGCTGGAGCGCTACCTCCAGCACGCGGAGTCGGGCGAGCCCGTCCACACGTGGCCGGAGGACTGAGCCCGCGGCCGGGCTCGTCCCGGAATCGGTCGGGCAAGCGGCCTCGAGGCGGCCCGAAGCGACGCGCATTGCGGGGAGCCCGGACCTGGGATGAATATCCGCCCGCCCGCGCCGTCAGCGGGCCGACACCTGTGCGCGCGCATATGACTCGACTTCTTCCCACCGTCCTGCTGCTCGCCGTGCTGGGCAGCGCCTGCTCCGCCTCCCTGCGCGGACGCGCCGACAAGCTGGCTCGCGAGGGCCGCTTCGTCGAGGCGGCCACCCTCTACGACGACCTGGTCCAACAGAACCCTCACGAGAAGGAGCTGGTGACCGAGCGTGATGGCCTGCGCGGCCGGGCGTTGGACCAGCTCCTGGGCAACGCCCGCCGCTTCCGGCTGCAGGGGGTCGACGAGAAGGCGGAGGAGGACCTGCTCCAGTTCCTGGACCGCCGCGCGCAGTGGAACAGCAAGCTGAACGGCGGACTCGAGAGCTCGCTGCTGGAGGAGATGGAGGGGACGCACCAGCACCTGCGGCGCACCATCAGCACGCCCGCCTCACAGGGGCTGGCGCTGACCGCGGACCAGATGCTCACGCGCAAGCAGAAGCTGCTCGCGCACCGGGAGATGGCCGTCATCCAGCGCGAGATGTCGGCGGTGGTGCTCCAGAGCGGCAGGGACGTGTGCAAGCGGCTGCGGGACGTGTCCTCCGAGGACGCGCCGCACTGGCGGGAGCTCGTCTCGCGCTACTGCCGCCGCTGGCGTGAGTTCGCACCGGAGCCGCCCCCAGCCGCGGAGCTCTTGTCGGTGCCGACGTGGACGGGGGACGTGGACGGGCTGGACTCCGCGCAGATGGAGCTCCTGCGAGGACGGCTCACGCGCGTGTTCGAGTCCTCGCCCTGGTTCTCGCCCTCCGCGCGCCACCATCCGGAGCTGTCGCTGGCCGGGCGCTTCGAGTCCCGCCGCGACAGCCGCACCGTGTCGCTCACCGCGCCTTACTCCGAGCAGGTGCCTTACACGGACCACGAGGACCGCACCGAGACCATCTCCGAGCCCTACTCCGAAGAGGAGGAGTACACGGACGACGAGGGCAAGAAGCGCAAGCGCACGGTGACGAAGACGCGCACGTACACGCGGACCATCACCGTCCCCGTCACGCGCTACCGCGAGGTGTCGCGGACCTTCGAGTACCACGCGCTGCGCTTGTCCGTGGACCACCAGCTCTCGGTGTCCTCGTCGGGCGTGCTGGACGCCGGGCGAGGTCCCCTGTCCACCGTGTTCCAGGACCACCTGTCGGACTCCTCCTACGAGCACGACGTGTCCTTCGGTCCCGGCAATGTGTATCCCCGGCGCGCCCAGCTCGTGGACCCCGAGCCCTGGCTGGAGCAGCGCGTGGAGCAGCTCGTCCAGCGCTTCGCCCAGGGGTTGAGGGAGCACTGGCGCGAGTCCTACTGCACCACGCCCGCTCGCACATTGGACGAGGCCGCCCGCTGTGCTCGCGCGGGTACCGCGCTTCCTACCCCCGCCTACCAGGTCCTCGCCGAAGTCCTCGGGGATGACGCGGCGCTCGTCCCGTCCTTGTTCGCTACCCCGTAGTGGGGTCCAACACCCTCGTTCGGTATTCGGCGGGTCAAATGAGACCGGGTGGATTGTTCAAGCCATCTGACGTGAAATACCCGTGAGTGCGGGTCAGACTCCTTTGTCAGTATTCGTACTCCCAGCGAATTTTCATACAGAGGACCGTATGCATCCGACTGAAGTCCGAAGCCTCGCACGTCGTGGGACCTTGTTGATGTGGATGG
Source organism: Myxococcus stipitatus (assembly GCF_038561935.1). The sequence continues at coordinate 1,624,369 of NZ_CP102770.1, forward strand.
CTTCCGCCGTGGCGCTGTCCGCGTGTGGCGGCGCGGAGCAGGACACCGCGCCCGTGCAGGCGCCGGGGGTCGAGAAGGCGGAAGACCTGGACGTGCGGACCGCCGAGCGCCGCATCATCGTCTACCTGACGGGGAACCAGTCGCTGTACGCGCTGAAGGATGGCCAGTCCGTCCTCGTCGCCGAGCGCAGCGGTGCGCCCGTGGTGTCGCCGGATGGCCGCGACGTCGTCTTCGCGAAGCTGCCGGACGCGTGGACCCAGGGCGACCCGGTGACGCGCGCGGAGCTCCACGTCTACTCGCTGCGCACGGGCAAGCTGTCGCGGCTGACGTCGGGCCATGACGACCAGACCCCGTCGTGGTCTCCGGACGGCAAGAGCATCCTGTTCCAGTCCAAGGCCCGCTCGGGCGTGTCCTCGTTCTGGCGCGTGAGCCCCAACGGCAAGGGCCTCAAGCAGGTGACGAACGTCTCGTCGCCCGAGTCCCCGGCGCTGAGCGTGGTGCCCACGCCGATGGGTGGCACGGGCGTGGAGTGGGGACCGCACGAGCGCCGCATCATCGTCTACCTCTCGGCCCAGCCGAGCGGCAGCGCGGTGAACGTCGTGAGCTTCGACCGGGACCTGGACGTCACGAACGCCTACAGCCTGGGCGAGGGCACCTCTCCCCGCTGGACCGAGCAGGGCACCCTCGTGTTCCTGCGCGAGGTGAAGGGGCAGCTCACCGAGGTCGAAGTCAGCGTCGATGACTGAGTGAGCCGCGCGCGCCGCGATTCGAGGAGGGGGCGGCGGTCAGCCCTCATCCTCGGCGCCGCGACGCAGGCCCAGCATCCGCCGCAGCTCCCGCGCGGACTGGCGGCTGACCTCCACCGCGTGGCCCCGCGCCGTGCGAGCCAGGTAGCCGCCCGTCTCCAAGGGCTCCAGCCGAGAGACCTGCCGCAGGTTGAGCAGCGCCCGCCGATGGACGCGGTGGAAGAGCTCCGAGGGGAGCTTCTCCGCCAGCTCGTTGAGGGTGAAGTCGGTGAGGAACTCGCCCTGCGCGGTGAACACCGTCACCAGCTCGTCATCCAGCGCCGCGTGGGAGATGGTCTCCGGGTCCACCAGGACGATGCCCTGTCGCGTGGGGATGGGCAGCCTCGCCAGCGCGCGCGGGGCCGCGGCCGAGGCGACGGGCTTCTCCGCGGGCACCGCCACCTCCCGGGGCCGAGCTCCTGGCTCCATCCGCGCGCGCACGCGCTCCAGGGCCTTCTGGAGTCGTGCGGGCTCCACGGGCTTGAGCACGTAGTCCATGGCGCCATGCTCGAAGGCCTCCACGGCGTGCTCCGCGTGCGCGGTGCAGAGCACCACGTGCGGACGGCCTTGCGGCAGCAGCGCCAGCGCATCCAGGCCGCTCAAGCCCGGCATGTGGATGTCCAGGAGCACCACGTCCACGCCGCCCGCGCGCACCGCGGCGAGCACCGCTTCTCCATCCGCCGCCTCGCCGCACACCTCCACGTCCGGCAGGGCGCTCAAGAGGCGCGACAGGCGCTTGCGCGCGAGCAGTTCATCATCGGCGATGAGGACCCGCAGGGTTGTGCTCACGTGACGACTCCGGACAGGGGGCCCGAGCGGGGCAGGGTGACGGTGACGCGGGTGCGGCCCTCGGCGCTCTGGAGCGCGAGGCGGGCTCCGCTACCGTAGGCCAGCGCCAGGCGGCGCTCCACGGTGGGCAGGCCCGCGCTTCCCTCGCGAGGCCCCTTGGAGGCCCCCGGGTTCTCGACGGCCACCTCCACGAGCCCCTCGCGCACGTGCACGCCCAGCGTCAGCTGGCCCCGGTGGCCCGCGGCGGGGCCGTGCTTCACGGCGTTCTCCGCCAGCGGCAGGAGCACCAGCGGCGGGACGGGCAGGTCCTCCGCGCCGGGCTGGATGTCGAGCGTGAGCTGGAACAGGTCCGGGTCTCGCAAGAGGTGCAGGTCGAAGAGGGTGCGCATCAGCGCCAGCTCTTCCGCCAGGGGCCAGGTGGCCTTGCGCACGCCCGCGAGCACCGTGCGCAGCATCGTGGACAGGCGCAGCACGGCGGCTTCGGCGACGGCGCCGTCCTCGCGGCACCACTCGGCGATGGCGTTGAGGGTGTTGAAGAGGAAGTGCGGGTCCAGGTGGCTGCGCAGCGCGAGCAGCTGCGCCTGCTCCGCCTCCAGCTCGAAGCGCGCCGCGCGGGCCCGCTCGCGCGTCAGCGTCTCCTCGAAGCCGATGTCCCGCCCCAGGCCCCAGCCTCCGACGAGGAACAGGGCGTTGCACACCATCAGGTTGGTGGGCTGGGTGAGGAAGGTGGGCCCCATGTCCAGGAGCTTGGGCACCACGAAGCCGGAGGTGAGCACCACGCCGGTGCCCAGGGTGCCGTACATCAACACGCGCACGCCGCCGTGGCTCAGGTCCAGGCCCTCCGGGAAGAGGACCCGGTAGGAGACGGGGGCCACCCCGACGAAGAGCAGGCACATCAACACGCCCAGGTAGGGCGCGAGCGGCTCCGCGCTGAAGCTCGACTGCGCGGCCACCAGCGGCGCGGAGACCAGGAGGATGGGCACCAACCGCCGAGGCTCCGCGAGGGCCCTCAGGGTGGCGCGGACGATGGACCCTTCTGTCTTCTCCGACATGCTCCCGGCGGAGCCTACACCGTCGGACGCCTCACCGCGCGGGCTGCTCCTCCAGCTCCACCTCGAAGGCGTCGACGAGGATGCTGCCGGCGAGGATGAAGGGGAAGAGGAGGATGGCGACGAGGACGAGGAGGGGCGTGGGGAGGGTGAGCATTGCGGGCTCCGGAGGCCTTGCAGCATGCAAACCCAGTCTGACGTTTTCCTGGCACCCGTGCTGACCGCCAGGGCTGGATGGTTGAATTCTGAAGACAGGCGGTCTTTTTCACCCCCCGGTGGCGACGAGTGCGTCCGCGAGCTGGAGCCCGTTTCGGATGCAGTCGTTGAGGCCCACGCCCTTGTAGGCGTTGCCCGTGAGGGAGAGCCCGGGCCAGCGGGTGAGCGCCTGGTCGACGGCGGCCATCCGCGCCAGATGCCCCACGTTGTACTGGGGGATGCCCAGGGGCCACCGGAAGACCTCCGTGAGCGACGGCGTGGCCGTCACCCCCGCGAGCGCCTTCAGCTCCTCGCGCGCCAGGGCCACGAGCGCCGGCTCATCCAGGCCCACGAGGTCCGGCCGCTTCGCGCCGCCCACCATGCACGTGTACAGCACGCGGCCCGGCTCCACGCGGAAGGGGAACACGGTGGACGCGTGGATGGAGCCGAGCAGGCGCCGTCCCTCCGTGGGAGGCACCAGGAACCCGAAGCCATCCGGCGCGGGCGTCGTGCCCACGTCGAAGCCCAGCTGCACCACGGCGATGGGCGCGTACTCGATGCCCCCCACGCGCGCCGCCAGCTCCGCGTCCAGCGGCTGCAAGAGCTTCTGCGTCACGTAGGCGGGCGCGGACAGCACCACGTGTGACGCGTCCAGCTCGGAGCGCTGTCCCTGCTCGCGCACCGCGAGCCGCCACCCGTCACCCACGCGAGTGAGTCCCTCCACCGTGGCGCCCACGCGCGCGTCGTCTCCCAGCGAGGCGCTCAGCGCGTCGATGAGGGTCTGCAGGCCGCCCTCGAAGGTGCTGAGCGCGCCGCTCAGCCTGGGCGCGGCGGACGCTCCCGAGGGCAGGGCCTTGCGCTGGGCCCGCTGCGACCGGATGGCGCCGAGGATGAGGCTGCGGTGCTCGTGCTCCAGCTTCACCAGCGGCGGGAAGGTGGCGCCCACGCTCAAGCGCTCCACGTCTCCGGCGAAGATGCCTGTCTGCACCGCGTCCAGCAGCACGCGCGTCGCGGTGGCTCCCAGATGTCTGCGGCCGAAGTCCGCGAGTGACTCATCCACGCCCGGCGCGGCGCGGCCGGTGAAGAGCTCACCCATGACCCGCAGCTTCGCGCTCCACGGCAGGATGTCCGAGCCCAGGAACGCGGGAGGCGATGCGGGCACCGCGCGCAGCTGTCCTCGCGTGTAGACATATCGCCGCTTCGCCGCCGCATCCGCCGCGCGAATCTTGTGTTCCAGATTCAGCGCGCCGGCCAGCTCGCGGGTCGCGGGCTCCCGGTCCAGGAAGCTGTTGGGACCTGTTTCAAGGAGGAAACCTTGTTTCGCGCGAGTCCCCACCGCACCGCCGAGCCGGGATGTTGTCTCCAGGACAACGGCGGCCTTGCCCCGCGAGCGCAATCGCCAGGCGACGACCAGACCTGAAATCCCACCTCCTACGACGGCGACAGTCATCGGCTGTTCCTCCTGAGACTCATTTTTCCGGTGACCAGCGTGCACTCGAACCTCCTCGGTGGGGCGTGTTTTGCCAAGGACATCCATTCGGCGCGTTAATGAAGTACATGCGCTACGTCATCACCGGAGCGAGCAGGGGCATTGGGTTTGAATTTGTCCACCAGCTCCTCGAGCGCGGCGACATCGTCGACGCCGGGGTGCGTTCGGAGGAGGGACTGCGACGGTTGGAGCCACTCCGGCGCGCGAGCCGCGGGCGCTTGCGGCTTCACCCGCTCGACGTGGCGGAGGAGCGAAGCGTCAGGGGCTTCGCCTCCAAGGTGTTGGAGGAGCCGGTGGACGTGCTCATCAACAACGCGGGAGTCCCGGGCCTGTGGTGCACGCTGGCGGACGTGGACTACGTGGACATGCTGCGCACCTTCGCCATCAACGCGCTGGGCCCGCTGCGAGTCACCAGCGCGCTGCTGCCGGGCCTGCTGCGGGGCGGCCCGCGCAAGGTGGCGCACGTCACCTCGCGCATGGGCTCGCTCGCCTCGAACAACGAGGGCGGCGCGTATGCCTACCGCATGTCCAAGGTCGCGCTGAACATGGGCGTGCGCAACCTGTCCAATGACTTGCGGGGCCACGGCATCCTCTCCGTGCTGCTCCACCCCGGTTGGGTGAAGACGGACATGGGCGGGCCGGATGCACCGCTGCCGCCGCGCGAGTCGGTGCGCGGCATGCTGAACATCATCGACGGTCTGCGCGCCGAGCACAGCGGCCGCTTCTTCGACTACCAGGGCGAGGAGGTGCCCTGGTAGCGGCTCAGGGATAGAGCATCTGCGCGCGCCAGCCCTCGCCGTCGCGCAGATAGACGTGGCGGTCGTGCAGGCGGCTGGGGCGGGCGTGCCAGAACTCGATGCGGTCCGGCACCACGCGGAAGCCGGACCAGTGAGGAGGCCGGGGGACCTCGCCTCCCGCGTAGCGCTTCTCCACTTCCTCCACGCGGTTCTCCAGCTCCTCGCGCGAGCCCAGGGGCCGGCTCTGGAGGCTGGCCCACGCGCCCACCTGGCTGCCGCGCGCGCGGCTGTGGAAGTACGCGTCCGCCTCTTGCGGAGATACCACCTCCACGCGGCCCTCCACGCGCACCTGCTCGTCCAGGGGCTGCCAGTAGAAGCACAGCGCGGCGAAGGGCTGGCCCAAGAGCGCGCGGCCCTTGCGGCTCTCGTGGTTGGTGAAGAAGACGAACCCGCGCCGGTCGAAGTCCTTGAGCAGCACCACGCGTGCGCTGGGACGTCCGTCGGCGTCCACGGTGGCGACCACCACCGCGTTGGGGTCCACGGGAATGGCCTGGCGGGCGCGCTCGAAGACGTCCGCGAATCGCTGGATGGGGTCGGGAGGTATCAGCACGGGCGCACCATAAGGGACGGGTGGCGCGGGTGCACCTTCACGGTTGACTCGCCCCGTGCAACCGTCATCGTGGGCACATGAAGATTCTCTTCATCTCCTCGGAGGTGGCCCCGTTCTCCAAGTCGGGAGGGCTGGGGGACGTGGCGGGTGCACTGCCGGCCGCGCTGGCGGCGCTGGGCCATGACGTCAAGGTCGTCACCCCGCGCTACCGCGACCTGAGGGACGCCGGACGCCTGTCGCCCACGGGCCAGGTGCTCCACCTGCACTTCCCCTTCGGCGAGGTGGGCGGCCCCATCCTCTCCGCCCGGCTGGCGGAGCGGCTGGAGGTCCTCTTCCTGGAGAACGAGTTCTTCTTCGGCAACAGGAATGGCCTGTACGGCGACGCCTGGGGCGAGTTCGGCGACAACGCCCGGCGCTTCGCCTACCTGTCCGTCGGCGCGCTGCAGGCCGCGCAGCGCCTGGGCTTCGTGCCCGATATCGTCCACGCGAACGACTGGCAGACGGGGCTTGCGCCCCTGGCGCTGCGGCGCGGCTTCCAGGCCACGCAGCTGGCGGACGCGAAGAGTGTCTTCACCATCCACAACCTCGCTTACCAGGGCCACTTCAACAAGGCGGTGATGGAGGACCTGGGGCTGCCCTGGGACTTGTTCACCGCGGACGAGGGCCTGGAGTTCCACGACTCGGTGAACTTCATGAAGGCGGGCCTCGTCTTCGCCGACGCGCTGACCACCGTGTCCCCCACGTACGCGCGTGAAATCCAGACGCCCGAGCAGGGCTACGGCCTGGACGGCCTGCTGCGTCACCGCGCGCACCGGCTGCACGGCATCCTCAACGGCATCGACGTGCACGAGTGGAACCCGGCCACGGACCCGCACCTGCCCGCGCGCTACGGGCCTCGGGAGCTGGGGGGCAAGTCGGTCTGCAAGCGCGTGCTGCTGGAGCACTTCGGCCTGCCGCCCGGAGACGCGCCGGTGTTCGCCATCGTCAGCCGGCTGGCGTGGCAGAAGGGCACGGACCTGCTCCTGGAGGTGCTGCCCACGGCGCTCCAGGCGGACATCCGCTTCGTGGGCGTGGGCAGCGGCGAGCCCGAGCTGGAGGACGGCCTTCGCGCGCTGCAGGCCCGCTACCCCAAGCAGGTCGGCGTGCACGTGGGGTTCGACGCCCGGCTGTCCCACCTGGTGGAGGCCGGCGCGGACTTCTTCCTCATGCCCAGCCGGTATGAGCCGTGTGGTCTCAACCAGATGTACTCGCTGCGCTACGGCACGGTGCCCATCGTCCGGGCCACCGGAGGGCTGGTGGACACCGTGGAGGGGGGGCTGGGGGGCAACGGGCTCGTCTTCGAGGCCTTCCACCGGGCCGCGCTCCTGGCCGCCTTCCGCCGGGCCCTGGCCCTCTACGCGGACCCGCCCCGACTCGTGGATTTCCAGAGACGCGGGATGGACAAGGACTTCTCCTGGGATGTCTCCGCGCGCCGCTACGAGGCTGTCTACACGGGACTGACCGCTGAATAGTGGGTGCGGATGAAAAATCGCAGTAGGATTGCGGTGTGGCGGAAGCTCCGGACCTGGGTGGTTACGAGGTAGTCGGCCGGCTGGCCGTCGGTGGCATGGCGGAGGTGTACCAGGCGAGAGCCCGGTCCACGACGCAGCGCTCGCCGGGGGAGCCGGACGAAGTTGTCATCAAACGGCTGCATCCCTCGTTTCGAAACGACACGGCCTATGTGAAGGCGTTCGTCGACGAAGCGAAGCTCACGGTGCGGTTGAGACATGCGCACATCGTCCGGACGTTCCGCTTGTTCAAGGCGGGGCCGGACTACCTGATGGTGCAGGAGCTCGTCAGTGGCCGGACGCTCGGCTACATGCAGGAGCTGTTGCTCAAGGCGGGCGCGGCGATGCCGCCCGAGTCCGCGTGCTACATCGCCTGGTGCCTGCTCAAGTCGCTCGACTACATCCACCGGGCGAAGGTGGGGGAGAACGGCGCCACCATCGTCCACCGCGACGTGAACCCGGCCAACGTGCTGCTGGGCGTCAACGGCGACGTGAAGCTGACGGACTTCGGCGTGGCGGAGGTGGAGGGGCTGATGCGCGGCGACTCCGGCGCGCTGCGCGGCACGCTGCCGTACATGAGCCCGGAGCAGGTGCTGGGGCACGCGGTGGACGCGCGCACGGACCTGTACGCGGTGGGCGTCATCCTCTGGGAGCTGTTCGCCAGCCGGCGGCTGCACGCGGGGGAGAACGAGGCGGAGCTGATGCACAAGGTGCGCGATGCGCGCTCGCCGCTCCTGTCCTCGGTGACGTCGGACGTGCCGGACTACGCGGTGCAGGTGGTGCGCAAGGCGCTCTTCGCGGACCGGGTGCGGCGCTTCCAGTCAGCCGCGGAGTTCATCAAGGCGCTGGAGGCGCTGGCCCGCCGGGCGGGCTGGCCCCTCACGGTGGAGGCGCTCCAGCCCCTCCTGGGCGGATGATGCGCACGCGCCGCGAGCTGCTGGGGTTGCTCGGGGGCGGCGTGCTGGCCTCGGGCTGCCTGGGCTCGGCGCCCTTCCATCCTCGCGCCTACGAGGACGCGGTGCGCGTGGAGTCGCTCGCCGTGGACTTCGCGGAGGACAAGTCGGGCCTGCTGGACGTGGGGCTCCAGGTGAAGAACCCCTCCTCGGACGCGGCCAGCGTGTCCTTCGTGGACTTCGAGCTGTGGGTGGACGGACGGCGCGTCGCGTCGGGACAGCAGCAGGTGGACGCGGCGCTGCCTCCGCATGCGGAGATTCCCCTGCGAGTCCTCTTCCCGCTGGCCGCCGAGCGGGTGGTGGCCGTCCCGGGGACGCAGGCGCTGCCGGTGCGCGTGCGCGGCGGGGTGCTGCTGCGCTTCGGCACCACGGAGCGGCGCGCGCCGTTCCGCGTCCAGGGCTCGCTGCGGCTGACCCACGTGCCGCCGCTGGACGCGGGCGGAGACTGACTCAGGACTTGCCGGCGGAGGCCTCGCGAGGCTCCTTGCCGCGTGCTTCCTTCCCCGGCGTGGTGCTCTTGAGGCGGGACATGCGCACGCGGTGGATGCGGGCGCCTTCCTTGCTGGCGATGACGAACTGCCAGCCGTTGTAGGTGAAGCGCTCGCCCACGTCGGGCAGGTGGCCGGCCAGGGACGACAGGTAGCCGCCCAGCGTGTCGAAGTCGCCCTCGGGCAGCGGGAAGCCGAAGGCCTGGGTGAAGCCATCCACCTCCATGGCGGCGTCCACGATGAAGCTGCCGTCGGCCATCTTCTCCACCTGCTTCTCCTCCACCTCGAACTCGTCGCCGATGTCGCCGACGATTTCGCGGAGGATGTCCTCCAGCGTCACGACCCCCATGAAGCCGCCGTACTCGTCCACGACGATGGCCATGTGGATCTTGCGCTTCTGCATGTCCCGGAGCAGGTCGCCGATGGGCTTCATCCACGGCACGAAGTGCGCGGGGCGGATGATGTCCTGCAGGACGATGAGCTCCGGGTGCTGGAGCAGGGGGATGACGTCGCGCGCGTGCAGCACGCCGATGATGTGGTCCACGTCGTCCCGGTACACGGGGATGCGCGAGTGGTTCTCCTCGGCGAGCAGCCGCAGGAGGTCCGTGGAGGTGATGGTGCTGTCCACCGTCACCACCTCCGTGCGCGGCACCATGACGTCGCGGCAGCGCTTGTCGGACAGCTCGAAGATGGAGCGGATGAGCTGCGGGGCGCTCTTGTCGACCTCGTTCTTCGCGGCCTGCGCGGCCAGCAGCTTCTCCAGCTCCTCGAGCGGCGGCGGGGGCGGCTCGAAGCGCAGCGTGCGGCCGAAGGTGCGCGCCATCAGGTTGAGCACCCCCAGCACCAGGCGCATGGGGGGATAGAGCACCGTCACCAGCATCGAGACGAGGCCCGACAGCCGCAGCGCCCAGCGCTCCGGGTTGGCGTTGGCGAGCCCGCGCATGGTGACTTCCATGAGGCTGGCCAGCACGCCCACGAAGAGCGCGCCCGCGGCGACGGTGGCCACCGGCAGCCAGGCGGCTTCGCCGTAGCGCGTCAGGTCCAACATGCGCGGTGGGACGAAGGCGCCGATGGCGGCGGCCAGGAACCCACTCAGCAGGGTGCCCAGGCGCAGGGCGGTGGCGGTGGCCTCGCGCTCCGTCTTGTGACGGAGGACGCGGCGGCTGGCAGCACCCTTGTGGGATTCCGCCAGCTCTTGGGCTCGCAGGTCCGACGTACCGTAAAGCGCGGACTCCGCCGCGGCGACCAGGGACCTGACGAAGCACAGCGCCAGGCAGGCGACCCAGAGGGCCCAGGTAGGCATAGAGGCCCGTTCTTATCCCGTGCTAAGGGTCCGTTCCACCCCGCCGGAGCCCCGATGCCCGCTCGCATGTACTTCCTTGGAGCACTTCTGGCCTTCCTCGTCCCCGCCGCCGCTGGCGCGTGGCCCGTGGACCTGGTCCTCCCCCTGGAGGCGGGAAAGGACCGCTTCCAGAAGCTGGCGGCCCTGGAATGGGTGGAGGTGGAGGACGCCTCCGTGGCCAGCGCCGAGGCCCTCCCGGGCAGCAACGAACTGTTGCTCACCGGGCACAAGGCGGGGCAGACGCTCCTGCTCCTGTACGCGGAGGGGCGCTTTGCGGTGTGGCGATTGGTGGTGGGGGCTCCTCCCTCGGACGACCTGGCGCCTCGGCTGGCCGCCGCTCGCAAGGTGTGCCCGGACCTGAAGGCCACGCAGGGGGCGGAGAAGCTGCTGTCCGCCACGGTCAAGGACCCCGCGTGCCGGGCGGCGCTGATGGAGGTGCTGCGCTCGGACGCGTATGTGGCGCGGGAGCTGGAGCTGACCTTCGACGTGCCGGCGCTCCAGGAGCAGCTGGCCTCGATGAGCGAGGCGCTCAAGCCGCTGGGGTTGGAAGCACGCTACAGCGGCGCGGGCCTGGTGATGACGGGCTCGGCGAGCCGCGAGGACTGGAAGAAGGCCCTGTGGGAGCTGTTCCGCCGCTCCGTGGGACGGGTGCCCCTGGAGGACCGGGTGGAGGTGAAGGCCCCGGAGGCTCCCGCCGCGGTGCCGGACGCGGGACCTGCCCTCCAGGCCGAGCCGCCCGTGCCGGTGGAAATCATCCGGGGCACGCCGAAGAAGCCGCGCAAGAAGGGCTGAGCGCTCAGCGCGCCGTCTCGCGCAGGATGAGGAGGCCGCGCGAGGTGTCCACCGTGTAGACGAAGCCGTCGCCCGGGACGCGGATGCCGATGGCGCCGTCGTAGAAGCTCTCGCCCCGCCCCGGGTCGTCCGGCCGGAAGGTGTTGTAGTGGGCGACCTCGCGAGGCGTCTCGGGCGTGGACACGTCCAGCACGCGCACGCCGTCCTGGTACCACGCGACGTAGAGCTTCGTTCCCACCAGCACCATGTTGTGGAGGGAGAGGTGCTCCTGGCGTCGGTACTCGCCCAGGAGCTTCACCGAGGCCGGGTCCGTCACGTCGAGCACGCGCAGGTGCGCGCCCCAGTCCTCGCCGCCCTCGAAGGCGATGACGCGCTCGCCGAAGCGGCCGACGGCGTTGGCGTGGCTGGTGGCGTTCGAGTAGCGGTAGGAGCCGAGCTGCTTCGGGGCGTCCTCCCGCTCCACCTGGGCGATGACGTAGCCGGCCCTCCAGAAGTTCGTGTAGAGCCGCCCCTCGAAGACGAACATGTCGTGAGGCCCGTTGGAGGTCTCCGGCGTGAAGCCCGTCGCCTGGAAGCCGCCGATGCGGCGGGGCTCCAGGGGCCGGCTGATGTCGTAGACGAGCACTTCGCCCGTGGGCGCGGGGGAGGCGGCGAACAGCCGGTCCTCGTGGACGAACACGGTGTGCACGTTGGTGCGCTGCTGGCCGCCCGTCGCGAGGACCTCGAGCGGGAGCGCGGGGTTGCTGATGTCGAAGACGATGACGCCCCGGGCTCCGCTCGCGACGTAGAGCGCGTCATCCTTCGCCCAGACGCCGTTCCAGTAGTTGTCGTTCGGGAGCCGGACGCTCCGCGTGAGCACGGGCTTCGTCGGGTCCCTCACGTCGTAGACGAAGAGGCCCCCGCCCAGGGACACCACATAGGCGTGTCCGCGCGTGACGTAGATGTCCACGGGCGTGCCCGGAACGAAGGTCTCGGCGACTCGCTCCAGGCCGGAGGACTCGGGCTCGCCTTCGACGGGGGCGACCTTGCGTGCCTCGAAGGTGCCTTCGCGCTGGACCTGGCCGTTGTAGCAGTCCACGTAGCAGCCTTGCAGCCGCCCGGGCTCCGGCGATTGGCAGCCCAGGTAGGAGCGGCGCCGCGAGCCCGAGGCGCCCTCCGCTCGCTGGGCGGAGATGTAGACATTGCCGCGAGCGTCCACCTCGCGTCGGTCCACACGCAGGCCGTTCGCGGACTGGTCGCCCGTGGGCGCGAGCCTCATGGCCTGGGGGCTCAGCGTGTGGGCGCCGCTGTACTGTGGACTCTTGGCGCGGACGTGCAGCGTGTAGACACCCTCCAGCTCCAGGGTCGCGAGTCCGCCCGGGGTGCAGGCGTTCGCGTCGAAGCTGGCGAGGCTTCCACAGGAGGCCGCGGCGAGGTCCACGCGACACGGGGCGAAGGGGCCGGTGTCCTTCCAGTCGCCATCATGGACGTCTCCGGGCGGCGGTCCGGGCTGGGGCGTCTGCGAGTCATTGCTGCAGGCCGACAGGGCCAGTGTCACGGCCGCGAGCATCAACAAGGCGCGCATGGGCTCATCCTGGTGGAGGGCGTCGGAGCCGTCATATCGCGAGGGGAGGGGCCTCGTCTGTCATGGGGGCGGGACGCTCCAGGGTGTGCCGCCGGGGGGCTTGCTTGAGGTATGACCGTGCGGAGTCCGCCCGGGTGGCAGCACGCGTCACACATCACGCCGCCTGGGTTGCGTGGAGGAGCCGATGCGATTCTCGAAGTGGACGCCTTCGCTGGCGCTGGGTTTGACGCTGTTCGCCGTGCCGCGGGGGGCCCTGGCCCAGGACGATGGAGCGGCCGTCATCATCGAGGCCCCGGTGCCGGACCGTGGCTGTCCGAAGCGCCCGGATGTGGTGCCGTTCTCGTCGGGCTCGCACCTGGGGCTGGACCGCTCGGGGTGGTTGGTGCACCAGGCCGTCATCCCCGAGTCGAAGGACACGTACTTCAAGGGGCTCGAGCGGGAGCGCGAGGGCGCGAAGCTGGTGGCGGAGGAGGACGTGCGCAAGCTGGGCGCGCCGGACCCGAGCATCCCGCTGTGGGTCTTCGGCAAGAACGACACGCCCGCGTGCCGTGCGACGCCGACGCAGTGGTGGGCGGTGCGCAAGGGCGCGACGGACGCCGAGCGCAAGACGTTCCTCATGGCGGAGATCCAGTCGGACTGCGACATGCTTCCGCCCGGACGGCTGTCGGGCACGCCGGTGGCGCTGCGGCAGAAGGACGAGCCCACGGGCTGCAAGCTGCGCAGGCCCACGGAGCGGGAGCTGGGCAAGGATGGGGAAGGGCTGCCCGCGGACGTGATGGAGTTCGTCCCCGCGCGCGACTGCGAGGCCCCGGGCTGCATGCGGCTGTGGGAGCGCATCGGCATCACCTGGGAGGACGGGGGCGCGGTGAGCGACTTCACGGTGTCGTGGATGGACCGCAAGGGGAAGAAGGACCCGTGTGACTGGGCCACCGAGGACATGTCGTTCCTGTTCTATCGCCCGTCGGGTTCGCTCTCGCCGGCGTCGCTGAAGAACGGGGGCACCGTCTTCTTCGGCGGCTTCCATGACGGCGCGGGCCTGCGCTTCATTCTGAGCCGGGACTCGGGCTCGCTCTTCGTCCATGACCCCGCGAAGCCGAAGGCCGCTCCCAAGGCCATCCGCTTCACCAGCCCTTCGGAAGAGGAGGTGCTGCTCACCCGGCGCAGCCTCTCGCCGTGCAAGGTGAAGCGCCCCGCCGCATCCCCCTGGGGGGAGTGAGCGCGCGGGGCCGCCCCGCGATTCGTGACGACCAGGATTGAGGCACTTCTCCGTATACCGGGGGCGGCTCTTGGGGGGCCGCTGCTCCAGGGGGAGTCATGTCTCGCATTCGTTCTCTGTTTCTTTCCGGGGCCCGGCGAAGTGTGTCCTGGGCGCTGGTCCTGGGCCTCGCGCCGCTGGCGGCGCTGGCCTCCGATGTCGTCTCCTTCGCGCCGCCGGAGGTTCCTGCCTCCGAGCTGACGGCGCTCAGCTCGCAGTACGTCCAGGAGATCGCCCTGGACATGTGCAACTGGTCGAACCGCCCGACGAACAGCACGTGTACCGCCCAGAACCCGGCGGATGCTCCGTCGACCTGGAATCGGGCGAACGCCGTCGCGTGTCAGGCGCCCACGGCTCCGCCGCCCTCGACGTCCTGGTTCGACCTGTCGCCCTCGGTGGCCTGTCCCTATGACGGCATCAATGGCTGCCGGAATCAGCAGTGGCATTGGCCGGATGGGCGCTACCTGGGCGGCTGGGGTTGGTCTGTCATTCATTGCCCCAGCAATCCGGTGGATTGGTCCACGGGGCTCTACACCAAGCCCCTGGCGACCACCGTCTCCAACCATGTCTTCCTGCGCGTCCCGGGGTTCTTGAGCCACAGCCAGCCGCGCACGGTGCGTGGGCAGGTCAAGGTGATGCTCTACGCGAACAAGCCCATCAGCCCCAGTGGACTGCCGAACGTCACCCTGTCCGCGACGCTCGCGCTCCAGACCCTGGGGACGGACAATGTCTGGCGCGATATCGCGATTCGGGTGCTGCCCGCGCCGCCCTACGGGCCGGGGACCTTCTACGAGATGTTCGAGCTGGAGGCCGTCGTCCAGCCCTACACGCCCGTGCGGGTGGAGCTGCGCGCCAACACGCTGCCGTCGCTGCGCGTGGCCGACGAGAACAACATCTGGATGAACTACCACCTGATTGCCGACCTCATCGAGGCGCGGCTCATCCTGCCGGACTGCATCCCGGACCAGTCCCGTCCCGGCTTCTGTCTCTAGACGTCTCGATTCCTTTCACCTTTCAGGAGCAATCATGAAGAAGCGAATCTCGTTCGCGGGGGCGACGTGTGCCCTGTTGTTGGCGGGGCAGGCCCACGCCGTGGATGTCATCGACCTCATCTCACCCGCGCGGTGTGAGCTGCGGTTCAACCGGTTGATGAACTGCCAGTTGACCCCGCGCTCGTTCTTCACGCCCACGGCGCAGACCGCGGTGCCCCTGCGCACGTCGCTGCGCTCCGTGGTGACCGGCAACTGCTCCACCCAGTATCCGCTCGAGGCCAAGGCGGAGGCCGCCGGCGCGGCGACGGTGGTCATCCCGTATCTGCGCAACACGGAGGTGATGCTGCGGGGCGCGGGGGGCGCGCCGGTGGGCACGTTCGCGCTCAGCGACAACTCCACCTGGACGTCCTCGGCGGTCCTGGATGGCACCTGCAACATCAAGCTGGAGGTGCGCTGGAACGAGGTGGACGTGTCCAACACGGCGGAGGCCCAGGCGGTCCTCGCCGCCATCGACGCGGAACTCACCGCCGCGACGAACCACGCCTCGCGCATGGAGGAGCTGATGCTGTACCAGCGCGCGTACTCGCTCATGCGCAGCCTGGCGGACCACTTCCGCGTCGAGCTGTCCAACGAGACGATGCAGGAGATGCGCGCGGCGGCCATCGAGGCCGGGCCCGCCCTGGAGTCGATGATTCTCAACTGCGGTGACCTGTCCTTCGAGGAGCGCCTGGCGCTGCTGCGGCTGCATGGGGACCTCTGGGTGCTGGGGCAGCCCGAGGACTGGCAGCGGCCGGATGGCACGGTGATGACGCTCGAGGACCACTTGGGCGCGGATGCCACGGAGGTGCTCGCGCGCCTCAACGCCATCATCGCCCGGCAGGCGCAGAACCCGCCCGACTACGCGCAGCTCTATGCGGCCGCGCAGGGCGAGGTCGTCCGGCTCCAGGACAAGAAGGCGATGGCCCTCGTGCAGTTGGACCCCTGGCTGCCGTAGCGGCCCCGCTCACGACTTCCTTCAGGAGATACAGAGCATGAAGCGATTCAAACCACAGACGGCGCTCGGAGGCGCCGTGATGGCGACCCTGCTGGCCCTGGGATGCGGGCCCACGGCGGAGCCGCAGGCGCCGGAACCCCTGGTGGCGCAGGGCCAGCGCTCCGCGTATTGGCCGAGGTACTGCGCCTTCGTCGCCAATCACAACCTCCTCGAGTGTGTCCCCATCAACCAGGGCCCCCAGGCCGCCTATGACGTGGTCTTCAATGGACTGGCGAGCCGCTGCGGCACGGACATGTCGTGCCGGTATCAGCCCATCAAGGTGTGGGTGGCCGAGCCAGACCTGAATGCCACACCCGCGGAGCTGGTGACGTGGCTGGATGGGCAGCAGCAGGTGATTGCCTTCCTGAAGAACAGCAACAAGAGCGCCGAGACGCTTCAGGTGAGCCTGAACGCGATGCGCGACGGTGCTCGTGGGCTCGTCCGGGACCAGGAGCGCGAGCTGGCGGCGGTGACGGACCGCATCAAGACGATGGTGGCCTCCGCCGAGTCGACGGTGAAGGCGAAGGCGCGCGAGTACGGCGACCCGGTCGTGGTGGAGGAGGCCGAGGTGAAGGCTGGCATGGTGCGTCTGGAGGAGACCGTCGCCGAGTCGCGCGCGGCCCTGGCGGCGCTCGCGCCCGAGGTGGTGGCGCTGGCGAACCGCTTCGCCGCGTACAAGGCGACGGAGCCCGCCACGACGACCGCGCTACGGACACTGGCCGCCCAGGGCTCGGCGGCGAACCTGCAGGGGCTGGTGACGGTGCAGCTCGACGCGGTGGCCCTGGCCCAGCAGGAGAGCGGCGAGGCCAGCGCGCTGGCGATGGAGGCGGTGCGGCTGCGCACGCGGCTGGGCCTGCTCCAGGACGAGTATGTGACGAGCCTGCAGCGCGACAAGGCGTTCATCGCGCAGCGCGGGCTGCTCATGGGGGACCTCGTCGACGGGGAGCTGGAGATGCTCGGCGGCATCGCGGGCTACAGCGACTCGCGCCGGCGCAAGGTGCTCACCGCGGTGGACCGCTTGCTGGAGGGCATGAAGCAGCGCCGCGACGCGCTCATCGGTCTGGAGGCGGACGCGGCCACGCGCCAGTCGTTGGCGGACGCGGCCTTCCTCACCGCGTCGCAGCGCTTCCTGGATGACGTCACCGCCCGCAGCACCCAGCTCTGGAAGGTGGCTCCGAAGAGCACGGTGCTGAAGCTGACGTTCCTGTCGGAGAAGTTCGACCAGATGGAGTCGTATCTCCAGTTCGAGCCCGCGTGCGCGCCGCCGGCGGCAGGGCAGCGCTCGTGGCGGGAGACGGGGTGCGTGGCGATGCGTCGGGACTTCTCCCGAGTTCGCACGTGGATGACCTCCACGCTGCCGGGAACGCTGCGGCTCAACGTGGCGATGATGCGCAACGCGGGCACGGTGCCGGCCGCGCTGCTGCTGGAGGTGGAAGCGAAGCTGGCCGCGGGTCAGCTCAAGGACGCCGCGACGGTGCATGACGCCGCGCTGCGCAAGTCCGACGGACTGTGAGACCCGACATGAGAAACCGACTGAACCTCTTCGCTCGCGCGCGCGGCATGCTGGCCGTCCTGCTCGCGCTGCTGTGCGCGCGCCCGGCATGGGCAGACACGTACGACATCGTCTGGGAGACCGTCTCGTATATCGGCTCCCGGGGGAGCAACAACAACGCGACCATCGTCCGCGAAGGCATCCCCATCTTCGACGTCAACGTCATCCCCCTTCCGACCTACACGGTCCCCAACCGACTCCAGGTGGCGCAGAACGGGGACCGCTACAACATGTTCCACGCGCCGTTCGACTCGGTCCTGCTGAGGCCGGGCGTCAACTCCTTCTACTTCGGCATCACCACGGTGGGAGGGGACTCGCAGACGTACACGACGGAGCTCGTCCGGCTCGCGCGTCCGGGACAGCCGCCCTTGCCGCTGTTCTCCGTCAACCGGCAGGGGACGGCCTTCACGGGCGCGACGAACGTGAACTTCTCGCTGCGCGAGCTCAACCCGGGACTGGCGGACCGCATCGCCGAGCTGGAGCGAGCCATCTCCGAGGACCGGAACAAGATCCTGGGGAACGCGACGAGCATCGCGGACATGAAGGCGCGGCAGGCGCGGCTCGACAGCCTCCAGGCGGAGCTGGAGACGTTGCTGCAGAAGGGCTTCGACGAGCTGACCGCCGCGGAGCTGGATGCGCTGCTCCAGCGTTATCCGGACCTGCCTTCGGGGACGCGCAATGCGCTGGTGAACCTGGTCGCGGACCTGAAGAAGAACGTGGCGCAGTTGCGCGCGGAGATCGCGCGCATCACCACGGAGCTGGGCCTCCATGTGGAGGAGGCCGTGTCGCTCATCGAGGCCGCCGTGGCCCAGGCGGGACATGACCTGGGCTCGCAGGACCGCTTCGAGACGAGCAGCGGCCTGGGCGAGGTGCCGGACGTGACGGTCCCGGAGGTCGTTCCCAACGATGACTTCGACCCGGCGCATGACCCGTACGCGGCCTTCGCCCAGCAGGTGATTTCGCGCCTGGAGCAGCAGATGGGGACCGGCTCCGCGGAGGACCGGCGGGGATTCCTGAGCACGGTGCGGAGCTGGCGCGTCAACGTGGCCGCGATGCAGCGCTCGCTGGAGGCGCGCGCGGCCGTGTCCAACGCGGAGTGGGCGGCGTTCCTCAACGCACGTCAGAGCGTGGCCTCCTACGTCCTCAACTTCATGGACGAGTCGGGCTGGTTCCTGGACAGCCCCATCCCCGTGGAGATTCGCGAGCAGCTGGACACGGTGCTCATGGCCCGCACGCCGCAAGGAGCCACCGCGCTCAAGGACGCGCTGGCGGGCTGGGACGCGAACATGACGCCCGAGGAGCGGCTGTTCCTGCAGACCATCAACGCGCTGCTCCAGGGCGCGGCCGCCGCCATCTTCAGCGTGGACCTGAGCGCGCTGAACGAGCTCGTCCAGCTCACCCAGTCCGTGGCTACCGCGGCCATCGAGATTTCTCGCATCGCCATCGGCTTCACCCCCGTGGGTGACGTGCTGGACCTGTGCGAGGCGGTGACGGGCAAGAAGTTCTGCATGCCCGGTGGGGAGGACCTGTCGACCGAGGAGCGCATCGCCTCGGGGTTGGGGGTCTTCCTGGTCGGCAACGGGGCCTTCTGGCACAGCGTCATGTCCGTGGCGCCCATCGGGGCTCGGGTGGGCAAGACGTTGGACAACCTGGTGCTGGACCTGGGCGCCGCGGAAGCCCGGCTGCTGCGCACGCGACTGGGTGACAACGTGATGGCCCACCTGGGTGACATCACCGGCGCGCAAATCAAACACCTGGCGGACGTCTACGGCGACGTGTTCGTCACGAAGTTCGCCTCGACGGTGGGCGGTGAGTCGATGCGGAAGGTCGTGGGTCTGGACATCTTCGGTGCGCTGTGGAGCCCGCAGGTTCGCGACACCGTCTTCACGAAGAACTTCGGCACCGCGGTGCGCAACCTGCCGCCGATGAAGGGCATGTATCTGGATGAGGTCCGGCTGCTGCTGCCGCAGAAGGGCTTCGTCATGAAGGCCTCCGACAACGTCCAGGAGGTCTGGGCGCACGCGGATGGCTCCATCATCCGCATTGCCCCCAACGGCACGGGTGGCCGGCCACGGCCGCATCTCAAGAAGGAGATCTCGCACACCCCCGGCCAGTGGGCGGACGCGGACATCGCTTGCAAGGTGACGGACACCAACGTGCTGGTGCCCCAGGGGCAGAAGGAAGCCCGGGCGGGTTTCAACAAGTGGTTCCGCGAGGCGATGATGGCCAAGTCGAAGAACGCTGGTGCCCGAGACCTGGATGCCGCCGAGCGCGCGATGCTGGAGCAGATCTGGGCGGACGCGTCTCACATGGACCTGACGCCCCTGTAGTCATCCCCAGTCAACCCCTCACGCCGGGCCTTCGGGCCCGGCTGGACACACTCATCCCATGAAGAACCTCAAGCACGTTTTCACGCCCGCGCTCGCCGCGCTGGGGCTGCTCATGGTGTCCGCCCCGGTGGCGGCCCAGGAGTCCTCGGCCTTCAGCTTCCAGTACCAGCGCGAGGTCTCCATCAACATGTGCAGCTGGTCGGACCGCCCCATCGGTGCCAGCACCTGTGTGACGGTGGACACGTCCAGCAGCAATCCCATCGCGTGTGATGCGCCGTCGCAGCCGCCCCCGACGACGCGCGACACGTTCCTGCTCTCGGCCAGCGACCCGTGTCCGCTGGACCCCTACAACGGCTGCCCGCGCCAGCGCTGGCGCTGGAGCGATGACCGCATGCTCAGCGGCTTCCGAGCCAATGAGCTGCGCTGCCCCTCGGACCCGATGAAGTGGGGAACGAGCTTCTACACGGCGCCGCTGCTGACCTCGAAGAGCGGCCACGTGTTCATGCAGATTCCGGCGTTCTTCGCCCACCAGACGGCGAAGAAGGTCCGCGTGCAGGTGAAGCTGCGTCCGTACTCGCTGCGTCCGTGGGTGCCGGCGAACCTGCCGTACCAGCCGATGACGGCCGTGCTCGCGTTGCAGCAACTCAACGCGAGCAACGCCTGGGTGGACCTCTCGACGCAGGTGATTCACGACGTGACGGAGCACACCACCACGTATTACGTGTACGAGACCGAGGCCCTGGTGCAGCCCTTCTCCATGGTGCGTCTGGAGCTGAGGGCGGGCTCCATCCCCACGCCCGTGTCGAACCTCGATACGGAGTACTACAAGAACTACCACCTGGAGCTCGACATCATGGATGGCCGCGTCATCCTGCCGGAGTGCATCCCGGACCACAGCACCGGGACCTGTCTCTAGAGCGCGCGCATGACTTCCTCACGTCCCGTCATCACTCCGTCCAACGCCTCGCGGCTGAAGCAGGTCGGCCGGCTGGGGCCCGAGCTGAAGGCCCCGGTCTCGGGCCAGCGGCTCGCGTTCTCACCCCAGGGCCGCGTGGTCCTCGCGCTGGGGTCGGAGGGAGCGCCGCTGCGGTGGTGGGACGTGGGGGCGCAGTCCGACGGGCTCGGGAGGATTGACGAGCCGCGATTCGAAGTGGAGGCGGCGGTGCTTCCCGACGCGGAGCACATCGTCGCCGTGGCCCCCGCGAGCCTCTCGCCCGCGGGGCTCTGGCGGCCGAGGCTGGTGTCCCTCTCCACGAAGGACGGCGCGCTCACGCGCGAGCATCACCTGTCCAACGCGGTGACCCGCTTCTCCATGTCCGGGGGAGGGGCGTGGCTGCTGTTGATTCCGTTGGAGGGGGATGCGCCGTGGGTGTGGGACGTGAGGAACTGGCGACTCCGGTGCGAGCTCGCGCCGATGGACATGGGGGTCTCCATTTCGTCGTGTGCGCTCTCGCCGGATGGCCGCTTCGCGGCGGCGACCTTCTCGCCGGACGACGGGAGCGCGGGGAACCTCTGGCTCTGGGAGGTGCGTGAAGGGGCTCGGCCGGTGGCGTTGTCCATCGACGCGCCCCTCGTGTGGAGCCTCGCCTTCCATCCGACGGAGCCGCTCCTCCTCGTGGGCGGAAACACGCAGGAGGTCTCCGTGGTGGACCTCGAGGCGCACCGCCTCGTGAAGGTGCTCCCGGGATTCGACCGCACCGCGACCACCCTGAGCTTCAACCCCCGGGGCGAGCTGCTCGCGGCGTCCTGGGATGGTCGAGGTTTTGGTGTCCACCGCTTCGATACGGGCGAGGAGGTGTTCCACTTCAGCGAGGGGGATGACCTGAACGCGAGTGACGCGCTCTTCTCGCCGGACGGGCGCCTGGTCGCATGGGGCCAGGGCGACGGCACCGTGGGCTTGTGGGGCGTGGAGGACTGACACTCCACGCGGCCACTCAGGCCGCGGCGGACTCGGTCCAGGGGCCCTGCCGCGTGGGCTCGTCGAGGGCCCGGCGCAGGGCGGTGAGGAAGCGCTTTCGCGTCCAGTCCTCGGCGCCGAAGCGCGCCAGGTGCTCTGTCTCCACCTGGCAGTCGATGAACTGGAACCCCCACGACTTGAAGCGCTCCACCGCCGTCGCGAACGCCACCTTCGACGCATCCGGCGCCAGCGCGAACATGCTCTCACCGAAGAAGGCCGCGCCCAGCGACACGCCGTACAGCCCGCCCTTCAGCTCGCCCCCCGCCCACGCCTCCACGGAGTGCGCGAAGCCCCGCTCGTGCAGCGCGACGTACGCCTCCAGCATCTCGTCCGTAATCCATGTCCCCGTCTGCCCGGGGCGCGGCACGCGGCCACACTCGGTGATGACCCGCGCGAAGGCCGTGTCGTAGCGGACCTCGTAGTCCCCTCGCGCCATCGTCTTGCGCAGGCTGCGGCCCACGTGGAGCTTGTCCGGCTCCAGCACGAAGCGCGGGTCCGGCGAGTGCCAGAGGATGGGGTCTCCCTCGCTGAACCACGGGAAGATGCCGCGCGAGTACGCGGCCAGCAGCCGCTCCGGGCTCAGGTCTCCGCCCACGGCCAACACGCCACTCTTGTCCGCGCGCTCCGGAGGGGGAAACAGCTCCGGATGCTCTTCACTCAACAAATAGATGGGCACGCGCCGCCCATCCTACCGGGAGACGTTGAGCTTCACCTCGCCTGTGAGCGAGTACGGCACGCGCATCAGCGGCCCCGTCAGCTCTCCGGTCACGCCATAGGGAAGGATTCCCCGCGAGATGAGTGACCTCACCTCCGGCCCCCAGGAGTCCTTCGTCACGGAGACCTCCACCGGATACACCCCCGTGGCGGATGCATCCACGCTGTCCGACTGGGCCAGCATCCCGCTGTCCATCGCCTTGCCCGCCACGGCCACCTGCCACGTGAGCCCGCTCAACTTGAGGGGGAAGGGGTTGGGATTGCGAATGCCCAGCCGAAGGTTGAGCTGCACCTCCTCGGCGGAGTAGCGCGCCCCGTCCAGCTCCTCCACGACGATGGTGGGAAGCCTCGGCACCCGCACGCCTCGGCTCGCCGCGAAGGGGAGCTTCTGCTCGGTGTCCCCGGTGCGCACCACCAACACCCCTCGGAGCGCCAGGAGCACCGTGCCCCCTTGCGCGCTCAGCCGCGCCAGGTCCTCCGGGCTCTGGACGTAGGCGGCGCGCTCCTCGAACGACAGCGCCACCGGAGCCCCGGGCGCCAGCGGCGTCCCCAGCTTCGTCGTGCCCTGCTTCAGCACCTTCCCCTCGGACACGAGCTCATAGTCGGCCCGCTCCACCTGGCCGGCGCTGGCCGCCTCCAGCTGGGCGCTGAAGCGGAGGGTGGCCTCGGTGAGGCCCTGGGAGACCACGGAAGTGTCCTGGGCCGTCAACGTGACGACCCGGGAAGCGGGGCTGACGGGTGCGGAGGCACACCCCCAGCCCACCCAGGCCAGGGCTGCCAGCAGGACCACGGGCGAAGTCGAGCGCATCACGCTAGACATTGTGTGCACCGTGGAATCCGCCCCCAAGGGCTTTTCCGCTAGACTGTCAACCACTCGTGGTCCGACGCCGCCCCAACTTCAACAAGACGCTCCGCGCCCTCATCCGGGACATCGCGACGAAGCTGCCAGAGTTCGCCCACGTGAAGGCGGGCCGGGTCCTGGTGGTGGCGGGTGAAGCGCGCCGCGCCTCCCGAGGCACCATCAAGCCCCTGTGCTTCCGGGGCGGCAAGTGCAAGGACCGCCGCGGCCGGCGCAAGCCCATCATCCGCATCCGCAACCGGCGCATGCTGTACTGCATCACCCTGCGGCCCCTCTTCTTCCGAGGCTCCTCCGCCAAGGCCCGCCTGGAGACGGTGGTCCACGAGCTGTTCCACATGTCGCGCCGCTTCGACGGCACCCTGCACTCCGGCCGCCGCCACGCCGTGCTGGGCAAGGACTTCACCCGGAAGCTGCGCCCGCTCGTGCGCCGCTACCTCAAGCTGTGCCCCCCGGAGCTGCTCGCCCCGCTGGCCTACACCGGCGAGGTGCGCGTCCTCCAATGGCTGGAGCGCCCCGGCCCCGCCTACGTCCCCGGGACTCACCGACGTGTGCGCAAGGTCTACACCGAGGACCAGCTCTACTACGGCATCACCCGCATGGTGACGCCCAAGCCCCGCGTCCGCCGCGACGCCACCCCTCGCGCCAAGCTCCACTGAGCGTCCTGCCCAGGCCGACTCTGTAGGCCTCAGGACACTGCTTCCGTGAGTAGGTTGACTTTGATAATGAGTATCAATATCGTCAGTGACAGTTGAGACAGCGGAGTGGAGATGCGCGACGGATGCCAGCAGGGCGGTGAGGCGGATGAGCTGCGATGCCTGTGCGGGAGCCTGTTGGCCAGGCTGGTGCCGGGTGGCGTGGAGCTGAAGTGCCGCCGCTGTCGCCGGACGCGGGTGATTCCGTTGGAGCCGTCCGGGAGTGGGGCCGTGGTGCCCAGGGCGCGCGGCTGAGCAGGTGGAGTGCCCGGGTGGACAGGCCCGGGAGCAGGACCGGATTTTCTGAGGCCCGAGGCCCTGAGCCCAGCGCCCCACGGGGATTCCCCCTGACGGGAGTCCCACCGGCCATGTGCCGGAGGACGCAGGATGCGTGGGAGTTGGTGTCTCCTTGTGCTGGCCTGGGCCGCGCCGTCGCTGGCGTCGGGCCGTGCGCCCTCTTCCCCGTCGGCTGAGTCCAGGGACGCGAGCGCGTCCGTCCCCGTGGAGCCTGTGTCCTCCGAGCCTGTCGTGGGCCCGGAGGGCGCGACGGTGGTGTCGGAGCAGGCCGAGGTCGTCGCGGGTCCAGGGGCCTCGACGACCTCGGCATCTTCGATGCCCGCGGAGCCCTCCGCTGAGTCCGAGGCCGCGAAGGACGACGTGCCGGTGGCGCGCACGGTGGTGACGGCGTCGCGCAGGCAGGAGCGGCTGAGCGAGACGCCCGTGGCCACGGAGGTCATCACCCGCTCGGAAATCCTGGCGACGGGCGCGCGCGACGCGTCGGAGCTGCTGTCCGCGCACCCGGGGCTGCAGGTGGTGCAGACCTTCGCGGGAGCCTCCGTGCAGGTGCAGGGCCTGGGGCCCGAGTACGTGCTGGTGCTGGTGGATGGAGAGCGGGTGGCGGGCCGCGTCGCGGGAGGCGTGGACCTGTCGCGGCTGTCGCTCGAGGACGTGGAGCAGGTGGAGATCGTCAAGGGCCCGTCGTCGGTGCTCTACGGCAGTGACGCGGTGGGCGGCGTGGTGAACTTCATCACGCGGCGCGCGCGGCAGCCGCTCGGTGGTGAGCTCCGCGTCGCCTATGGCGAGCTGAACCGGTTGGACCTGGACGCGACGGGCGAGGCGCGCGGTGAGCGCTGGGGCCTGCGCGTGAGCGGCGGGATGCAGCGCCGCTCGTCGTATGACTTGCAGCCCTCGGACGAGGGCACCACGGGCAGCAGCCTGGAGGGCTTCGACCTCTCCGCGAGTGGTGACGTGAAGGGGGAGGGCGCCTTCTCGCTGGAGGGCTCCGCGGGCTTCTCGCGGCGCACGCAGCGCGGGGTGGACCTGGGCGTGGCGGGCGCGGTGTTCGACCGGGCGAGCCGCGACACCTCGATGACCGCGCGCATGGCGCCGTCCTGGACGCTCGGCGACGAGGCGACGCTGCGCGTGGAGGGCTCGTACACCCACTTCCAGCGGCGCTACCTGCGAGACCAGCGTCGAGCCACCGCGCTGGACACGGTGGAGGACACTCGCGAGCAGCAGGCGCGCGTGGGCACGCAGCTCGACGCGCGGGTGGGTGAGCGCCATGCCTTCGTCGTGGGCGCGGAGGTGCTCGGCGAGCTGCTCGCGGCGGACCGGTTGGACACCGGACAAGGTGAGCGCGGCCGGGCCGCCCTCTATGCGCAGGACAGCTGGACGCTGGCGACGGGGCCCCAGCTGGTGGTGGTCCCTGGCGCGCGCGTGGACGTGGACACGCAGTTCGGCACCGCCGTCACGCCTCGGCTCGCGGCGAAGGTGGACCCGCTGTCGTGGCTCACGCTGCGCGGCAGTCATGGCTGGGGCTACCGCGCGCCGGGCTTCCAGGAGCTGCTCCTCGACTTCGAGAACCCCACCGTGGGCTATGCCGTGCGTGGCAATCCGGACCTGAAGCCGGAGCGCTCGCGCAGCTTCAGTGTGTCCGCGGAGCTTCGGCCGCTGGGGTCCTCGCTCGTGTGGGTGAGCGCGTTCCAGCACTCGCTGCGCGACATGATTGGCACGTCGCTCCAGCAGCAGAGCGAGGGGCAGCTCTTCACCTACGTCAACGTGGCGCGTGCGCGCGTGCGCGGTGGCGAGGTGGGGCTTCGTCAGCGCCTCCCGTGGCGCCTCTCCGGCGAAGTGTCGTACTCGCTCACGGACGGGCGCGACGAGTCGATGAACCGGGCGCTGGAAGGACAGGCGCGGCACCGCTTCACCGCACAGGCCACGTGGCGCCACCGTGAGTGGGGCCTGGAGACGTGGGCCCGCGCGGCGCTGGTGGGCGAGCGTCCCTTCTACCCGGACACGGACGGCGACGGCGTCGCCAATCCCTATCAGTCGAAGCCCTACGTCACGGTGGATGCCCGCGTCGCGTGGCGCCCGCGCGAGTCCCTCCAGTTCTTCGTGCTGGGGTCCAACCTCGCCGACGCGGGCAACGCCACCGACCTTCCCATTCCTCCTCGCGCCTTCCAGGCCGGCGTCTCGTTCCGGCTGTGAACCACCCCTCTCTACTTCAAGGAGCCCTCATGTCCCGCCCCACATTCCTCTCCGTGTCCCGCGCCGCCGCGCTGTGCCTGGCCGGCACGCTCTCCGCTTGTGGTGATGACCTGGAGCTCACGCCCGCGCCGCCCAATGGCACGCACGTGAGCCACGTCAGCAACGCGGATGGCTCCATCACCACCGTGGTGGATGCGACGAGCAAGGAGGCCTGGATTGGCCTGGACCTGGACACCGGCGAGCAGGTGAGCGCGGCCCAGGATGCCGTCTGGGATTTGTCCTTCCAGCGCTTCGGCGTCCGCTCGCGCGGCGGCGTGAATGGGAAGGGCGGCGTGGAGGTGGCGGTGCTGCCCGCGCAGGACTTCACGAAGCTGACCCAGGCGCCCGTGAGTGGTTACTCGGTGGACGCGGATGACGGCGACGACGAGGGCACGGACCCGGACACGGTGTTCCAGGCCAACGGCGGCTGGTATGCGTACGACGTCGCGTCGCACAAGCTGACCGCGCGTCAACAGGTGTACGTCGTGCGCTCCGACTCCAAGGCGTACTTCAAGGTGGAGATGCTCTCCTACTACGACGACGCCGGGACGCCCGCGATGCTCAAGCTGCGCTGGGCGAAGGTGTCGGCGCCCGCGTCGGGTTCCTCCCTCGACGGTGCGGAGGCCCATGCCTCTTCCGTCGAAGCGTCTCGCTGATTCCTGTCATGGCTGTCTGTCGTTGATGTGGCTGTCGATGTCGATGCACCCCTCTCCCCTGGAACCCGTCATGATTGCTCCTTCCGTCTCCACCGCGTCTTCCGCCGAGCCCACCGCCCTCCGTCAGCGCTGGCACGCGCTGCGAGAGAGCCAACCGCGCACGCGCATCCGCGATGCCGCGACGCAACTGGGGGTGAGCGAGGCCCAGTTGCTCGCGACGGGCGTGGGCGAGGATGTCGTGCGGCTGGACCTGCGGCTCGACACGCTGCTGCCGAAGCTGGAGTCGCTGGGCAAGGTGATGACGCTCACGCGCAACGAAAGCGCGGTGCACGAGAAGCGCGGCCTGTATCGCAACGTCGAGGTGAACGGCGCCGTCGCGCTGGCGCTCGACGAGAACATCGACCTGCGGCTGTTCCTCCACCGCTGGCGCTTCGGCTTCGCGTTCCGTGAGGCGCGGCCCGAGGGCACGCGGCGCAGCCTGCACTTCTTCGACGCGTCGGGCATGGCCATCCACAAGGTCTACGTGGAGGACGAGGCCGGCGTCAGCGCGTTCGAGCAGTTGGTCACCGAGTACACCCACGCGGAGCAGTCGCGCGAGCTGCCCGTGGAGCCGGTGTCCGCCGCCGAGGCCCCTCGGCCTGATTCCGAGATTGACGTGGAGGGACTGGTGAGCGGCTGGCGCGGGCTCCAGGACACGCACGAGTTCTTCCCGCTGCTGCGCCGCTTCAAGGTGGCGCGCACACAGGCGCTCCGCCTGGTGAGCCCGGAGATGACCACGCCCGTGGCGCCCGCGTCGCTGACGTGGGTGCTGGAGAAGGCGTCCGCCTCGGGGCTGCCCATCATGGTGTTCGTGGGCAACGCCGGTGCCATCCAGATTCACACCGGCCCCGTGCACACCGTCCGCGCCATGGGGCCGTGGATGAACGTGCTGGACCCGAGCTTCAACCTGCACCTGCGCACGGACCACATCCACTCCGCATGGGTGGTGCGCAAGCCCACGCGCGACGGCGTCGTCACCTCGCTGGAGCTGTTCGACGCGGCGGGAGAGAACATCGCGCTGCTCTTCGGCAAGCGGAAGCCCGGCGTGCCCGAGTCCCTCGAGTGGCGGGCGCTCATCGACGAGCTGGTCGCCGCGCTGCCCGTCTCGACGGAGGTGGTGTCATGAGGCGCGCGTCCTGGCTCGTGGCCGGACTGCTCCTGGCTCAGCCCGTGCTGGCCGCGGAGCCCTCGGCGAAGGACAAGGCGCCCTCCGCGGCGAAGGCCGCCGTGGTTTCCGTCCCCAAGCTCGTCACGGTGGGGCCGGCCATCACGGAGACGGTGTTCGCGCTGGGCATGGGCGAGAAGGTGGTGGGCGTGGATGACACGAGCCTCGCGTTGCCGGTGGCTCGCGGTCGTCCTCGCGTGGGCTACTTGCGCGCGCTCTCCTCGGAGTCGCTGCTCGCGCTGGGGGCGGGGTGGCTCCTGGCCACGGACGAGGCGGGGCCTCCGGGGGTTCTCGAACAGCTTCGCACGGCGGGCATGGAGGTCGTCGTGCTGTCCAACAAGCCGACGGTGGATGCTGCGCGGCTGCGCATCCGGACGCTGGCGGAGAAGTTGGGGCGCGCCGCCGAGGGTGAGGCTGTGATTGCCAGCCTGGAGAAGGACCTGAAGCGTGCCGAGGCGCGGGCGTCGGTGAAGCCCGCGAAGCCCACGCGGGTCCTCGCGCTCTATGCCCGGGGTGCGAATGCGCTGATGGTCGCGGGCACGGAGACGGCGACGAACGAGCTCATCCGGCTGGCGGGCGCGGTGAACGCGGTGTCGGGTTACTCCGGCCACAAGCCGCTGACGGCCGAGGCGGCGGTCCTGGCGTCCCCCGACATCATCCTGTTGCCGGCGAGCACGCTGACGGCGCTCGGCGGAGAGCAGGGCCTGCGCGCAGTTCCCGGGCTGTCTCAAGTGAAGGGCTGGAAGGTGGTTCCCATCGATGACGTCCACTTCATGAGCCTGGGGCCCCAGCTGGGCAAGGCCGTGCATCTCTTGCAGGACGGCATGGGGCTGCCTGCGCGAGACGCGACATGAGCGCGTCGGAGGTCGCCTCCACGTCCGTGTCGTTTCCGGCGCGGGAGCAGGCGCGGCCGGCCCACTCGCGGCCTCGTCCGTGGTGGGTGCTGGGCGCAGTGCTCGCGGGCGCGGTGTTGATATCGCTCGCGGTGGGCTCGGTGCGAGTTCCGCTGCTGGGGCTCGTGGGCAGTGTGCTCGGGGCGCTGGGTGTGGAGACGGGGCACCGGCTGGAGCCGATGCAGGAGGCGGTGCTGCTCTCCATCCGGTTGCCGCGCGTGGTGCTCGGTGTGCTGGTGGGAGCGGTGCTCGCCACTTGTGGCGCGGCGCTCCAGGCGCTGTTCCGAAACCCGCTCGTGGAGCCGGGGTTGTTGGGCACCTCGAGTGGCGCGGCGCTGGGGGCGGTGACGGCCATCGTCATGGATGTGGCGCTCAGCTCTCGGCTGGGACCGTTCCGTGTCCTGGCGGTGCCAGGCGCGGCCTTCATCGGCGCGCTGGGGGCGACGCTGCTCGCGCAGCGCATCGGGACGGGCGGTGGGCGCACGGAGACGGCGCGCATCCTCCTGTCGGGTGTGGCGGTGAGCGCGGGGGCCGCGGCGGGAATCGGCCTGCTGATGCAGGTGGCGACGGACGCGCAGCTTCGCACCATCACCTTCTGGACGTGGGGCAGCCTCGCGGGCTCCTCGTGGAGCGTGGTGGCGGCGTCGGCGGTTCCGCTCGTGGTGGCGCTGTGGCTGCTGTTGCGTGAGGCCCGCACGTTGAATCTGTTGCTCCTCGGAGAGCGCGAGGCGTGGCACCTGGGCGTGGATGTGGAGCGACTCAAGCGCAGGCTCATCCTCGCGGCGGCGCTGGGGGTTGGAGCGGCGGTGTCCGTCACGGGCATCATCGGCTTCGTGGGGTTGCTGGTGCCCGCGCTGTTGCGGCTGTCACTGGGGCCCGACCATCGCCGGTTGATGGGGGCGTCCGCGCTGTTGGGCTCGACGTTGTTGGTGGTGGCGGACACGCTGTCTCGTACTGCGGCGGACCCGGCGGAGTTGCCCGTGGGGGCGCTGACGTCGGTGTTGGGCGTGCCGGTCTTCGTCGCGCTCCTGGCGCGCGGCAAGGGGGCGGTATGAGCCTTCAGGCACGAGGCATCGAAGCGTGGCTGGGCCAAGGGCGCGCACGCTCTCGCACTGCGGCGGACCCGGCGGAGCTTTCCGTGGGTGCGCTGACGTCCGTGTTGGGGGTGTCGGTCTTCGTCGCGCTCCTTGCGCGCGACAAGGGGGCGGTATGAGCCTTCAGGCACGAGGCATCGAAGTGTGGCGGGGCCGTGGGCGCGCGTTGGGCCCGCTGTCTCTGGAGTTGGTGCCGGGCGAGGTGCTTGCCGTGGTGGGGCCCAACGGCGCCGGTAAGTCCACGCTGCTGTCGGCGTTCTCGGGCGAGCTGCGCTGCACGGTGGGCGATGTCCTGCTGGATGGACAGCCGCTGTTGAAGTGGCCTTCTAGGGAACGTGCGTTGCGGTTGGGCGTGCTTCCGCAGGAGTCGTCGCTGGGGTTTGGCTTCACGGTGTTGGAGGTCGCGCTCCTGGGCCGCAGTCCTCATGCGTCGCGAGGTGAGGGCAGTGCGGACATGGAGGTGGCGCTGGCTGCGCTGGATGTAATGGACATCCGGCATCTGGCGTCGCGGCCCTACACGGCGCTCTCGGGTGGAGAGCGGCAGCGTGCGCAGCTCGCGCGCGTGTTGGCGCAACTCTGGGATGCGACGACCGACGGACATCGCTATCTCTTGCTCGACGAACCGACGTCGAGCCTGGACCTGGCGCATCAGCACCTGGTCCTGGAGGAGGCCACGCGTTTTGCTCGCAAGGGCGGCGCGGTGCTCGCGGTGCTTCACGACTTGAACCTCGCGGCGCGCTACGCGCATCGCATCGCAGTGCTCGCGGGGGGCAAGCTGGTGGAGCTGGGGCCTCCTTCCCAAGTCCTGCGTGCCGAGCTCATCGCCAGCACGTTTGGTTTGCAGGTCCAGGTGGTCGAGTGGCCGGACGTCTCGTGGCCGCTCGTCATTCCCTCGGGCCGTGCTTCGCCTCCTGCGTGAGCGGAGGTGGTGGATGAAGTGGAAGCAGTCTTGAAGTGACTTCTCGCGGGGGTGTGCGGCGGACCCGGCCTCCCTCCAAGCCGTACCGTCGGGCGCCCGCCCCCGCGAGGAGTGTCTTCAACGGAAGTCCAGCCACACGCGTTGTCTGCTTCCGCCGCCCCATGAGCTGGCGAGAGGACAGAGGACTGCGCCGAGCGAGGGGACGCGCTACATACGGGCTTCGCGCCGTCGAGGAGCCTCGTTGGAGACCGTTGCCCTGGTGTGGGTGTTGTTGTCCGCGTTCCTGCATGCGTCGTGGAACGCGATGCTCAAGAAGCATCCGCATCCCGAAGCCGGAGTGGTGGGTGTCATCACCGTGGCCATGGTGGGCGGAGGGCTCTGGGCATTCGGGATGAAGGGAGAGGCGTTCCCCACCACGCGAGGGCTCGCCTGGGCGCTGGCGGCGGGCGCGTGTGAGAGCGTCTATCTCGCGGCGTTGTCCCGAGCGCTGCATCGGGCGCCGTTGGGGCTCGCGTACACGGTGTCACGTGGTGGGGCGATGTTGTTGGTGTGGCCCGTGTCCGTGCTGCTGCTGGGGGAGCCTGTCTCCGCGTGGACGCTCACGGGGGCGGTGGTGCTGGGCGGAGGGCTCGCGGTGATGCACGTGGCGCGCCCGACGGGGCCCGCGGCCTCGGGGGTGGCCTGGGCCGCGCTGGCGGCGGTGGCCATCGCGGGCTACCACCTGAGCTACAAGCTGGCGCTCGCGGCGAGTGCTCAGCCGCCCGCGCTCTTCACGACAGGACTGCTCGTCGCGTTGCCAGTGCTGATGCTGGAGCGCAGCCGGAGCCTGGGGTGGGGCGCCCTTCAGCGCCAGGCCTGGAGCCGTCCTGGATTGGTCGTCATCGCGGGAGCCATCTGCATGGCCTCCTTCGCGCTGCTCTTGTCGGCGCTCAACGACAGCGGAGCAGGGGCGGTGCTCACGCTGCGGAACACCTCCATCGCGTTCGCGCTGGTGCTGGCCGCGCTCCAAGGAGAGCGGCTCGGGCGCCGCCAGCTCTTCGGCGCGGCGCTTGTATCCGTGGGCGCGGTATTGCTGGGCATGCCCGCGTGAGTGCCCCTCGTTCTCGAATGAGATGAGCGCTGCGCTCGTCTCAGTGGGCGCGGTGTTGCTGGGCATGCCCGCGTGAGTGCCCCTTGTACGCCACGGAGGTGAGCACTGCGCTCGCCTCCGTGGGCATGATGCCGCCGAGCCCGTCCGCGACGACTACTCCGTCTTCGCGGAGGCCCCCAGCCGCTTCAGGGCCTGCTTCGCGTCCTCGTGGTTGGGCTCCAGCTTGAGCGCCGTCTCGTAGGACTGCTTCGCCTCATCCATCCGCTTGGCGGCCTCCAGCAACTGCCCCAGGGCGTTGTGCGGCTCGGCGAAGTTCGGGTCCACCTGCACGGAGGCACGGAAGGACTTCTCCGCGTCCTTCGTCTTGCCCTGCTGGTACAGCGCATGGCCCAGATAGAGCAACGCCAGCGCGTTGCGAGGCTCCACCGCGAGCACATCCCCCAACACCTGACGCGCCTTGGCTCCATCTCCACCGCGCAGGTACAGGTTGCCCAGCTCGGCGCGCGCTTCAATCTGCGCCGGGTCCTTGGCCACCACCGCCTCCAGCTCCGTCACCGCCAGGTCAGGCCGCCCGCGTCGCGAGTGGACGATGCCCAGCCGCGCCAGCGCCGCCGTGTCCGCCTCCTCGCCTTCCTTCGGCCGCAGGTACGTCTCCGCGCCCGGGTAGTCCCCCATCGCCATCAGCAGGTCCGCCAGGGCGAGCTTCGCCCCGCGATGGTTCGGGTCCTCCTTGAGAATCTCCAGGTACAGGGGCTGCGCCTTCGCGGCCACGCGCTTCTTCGCGTACGTGTCCGCCAGGGCCATGCGGTTCTCCACCGTCGGAGACAGGCCGATGCACGCCTCGTACTCCACGATGGCGCCGTCCAGGTCACCCTTGGCCTTCAGCGCCTCGCCATAACCCGCGCGCGCGGCGGCATCCTTCGGGAACGCCTCCACCGCCGTCTTCAGCGTGGCCACCGCCTCCTCGGCCTTGCCCAGCGAGAGATACGCCCGCGCCAATCCCTGGTACGCCTCCGTCGTCTTCCGCCCGTCGTCGGAGCTCTTCTCGATGGCCTTCTTGAAGGCCTCCACCGCCTGCTTCTTCTTGCCCTGCTCCAGGTACAGGTGGCCCAGCTGCGTGTACGGCCCGCTCGAGCGACGCGGCTCCAACACCAGCGCCTTCTCGAAGGACTTCGTGGCGCGCACGTTGTCGCCCAGCTGGAAGTACGCGAGCCCCAGGTTGAAGTGCGCCTCCGCGTACTTCGGGTCCGCGGAGATGGCCTTGAGGAACGCCTCCGTCGCCTTGCGCGGGTCGCCCTTCTCGTTCAGCGCCACGCCCAGGTTGTTGTGCGCCCGCGCATGCTTCGGCTCGGCGGCCAGCGCGCGCTGGTACTCACCAATGGCCCCGTCGTAGTCGTTCTCCCGCAGCAGGATGACGCCCAGGTTGTAGTGCGCCTCCGCGTCGCCCAGCTTCTCGCGCGTGGCCTCGCGCAGCGTCTCCTTCGCCTCGCCGTTGAGCCCCTTCTCGGCCAACGCCTTGCCCAGGTTGACGCGCGCCACGTTCAGCCTGGCGTCCAGCTTCAGCGCCTCCCGGTACGCCTCGATGGCGTCGTCCGTGCGGTTGGCGCGCTGGAGCGCCTCGCCCAGGTTGAAGCGCAGCTCCGGGTCCTTCGGCGCCAGCTCCACCGCGATGGAGTACTGGCTGATGGCCACGTCCGTCTCGTCCAGGACCCGGGCGAGCAGTCCGCGCTCGGCGCGCAGCGACATGTCCTCGGGGAACGCGGCGATGGACTGGTCCAGGAGCGTGCGCGCCTTCTCCGCGTCACCCGCGAGCCGCACCGCCCGCGCCAGGGCCAGCCTGGGAGGAATCAACTCCGGCTCCAGCTCCACCAGCTTCGTCAGCGGCTCCACCGCCTTCTTCGGCTTGTTCAACGCCAGGAAGGCCGTGCCCAGACGGTAGAGCGCGTCCGCGTCGTCCGGAGACGCGCGCAGGCGAGCGCTCTCCACGGCCGCGGTGCGCTCCAGCGCCGCCGCGTCGGGCGGAGGCGTCTGGGCGGTGAGCAACTGGAGGACTAGGACGCCGGCTTTCGTCATCACAGGTTCTCCACGTAGGGACTGGCACGCGCATCAAACGTCTTCCGGGCGAGCGCGGTCTTCTTCACCTCCCACGCCTCCCGCGCCGCCTTCTCTTCCTTCTCCGCCTCGGCGAGCCCCGCGCGCTCCTCCTTCACCTCCGCCTCGCACTCGGCGACCTGCTCCTCGAACTCCTTCGGGTCCAGCTCCTCGCTGCCCTGCACCTTCGCCTTGCGGGCCGACGTCAGCTTGGCCATCTCGAACTTCGCGAAGGCGCAGTCGCGCGCCAGCTCCGACACGTCCCGCAGCCCCACCGACAGGCGCTGCTTCGCGCGCAGGTACTCCACGCGCGCCTCGGACTCCTCGATGGCCAGCTTCGCCACCTCGCGAGACACCTCGTCCGTGGCGCGGTCCACCTCGTCCTCCGCCGCGTCCTGGCGGGAGCGGGCGCGGCGGATGTTGTCGCGGGCACGGTCAATCTCGTTGTTGGCCTCGTCCACCTTGTCGACGGCGAGCGCCAGCTCGTTCTCCGCCTCGAGCAGCTCGATGCGGACCTCGAAGGGGAGCTTCTTCACCAGCGAGCCGGGCACCTTCATGCCGTAGCTGGAGCCGCAGCCCGCGGCGAGGAGGGAAAGCGAGAGCAGGACGATGTGCTTCATGGAACGGTCGCCTCGAAGCTGCCGAAGATGGTGCGGCCGGAATAGATGTCGATGCCGTTGACGAACGTGACGTGGAAGTCGCCCGACACGCGCTGGCCCTTCGCGGTGGGCAGCCGGTCCACCACGAGCGAGCCGCGCTCCAGCTGGGGAAACGCGCGCGCGGGCTCATCCAGCACGGCTCGGCCGATGGCGCCTCGCTGCGCGCCACCGCCCACGTCCTCGGCCAGGTTGATGTCGAGCCCGCCGGTGTAGCCCTCGGGAATCATGTCCCCCACGCGCGCGCTGACCTTCAGCACGGTGTTCACCCCCGAGCCCTGCGGCGTGACGAAGTTGATGGACAGCTCCCCCTCGGCCAGCACCGCCTCCGCGCGTCGGTAGCGCAGGTCCAACAGCGGCGACACGCTGCCCTCCAGCGTGCCGCCCTCCTCACCACACGCGCAGAGGCCCGCCGCCAGCGCCGTGAGCGCCAGCGTCCGCAGTCCTCGCGCGGGGGTGGAATGAAAGCGCGGGCTCACTTGCACGCCTTCCATCCCGCGGTGTCCACGTCGGGGCCATTGAGCGAGCCCACGTCCTTGAGGACGGACAGCTCGCGGCGAGCCCCTTCCACGTCGCCGAAGCGGCAGCGCAGCGCGGCCAGGTTGAGCCGGGCCTTGTCGTAGGTGGGGTCGGAGTCCATGGCCTTCGCGTACGCGGCGCGAGCCCCCATGGCATCCCCCATGTTGAGCAGCGCCCAGCCCAGCGCGGAGTGCGCGGACGCCTTGGTGTCCTGCAGCTCCGTCACCCGGCCGAACGTCAGCTGCGCCACGCCGAACTGACGCGCGTCCAGGTAGGCCATGCCCAGCGCCTCCAGGGACTCGACGCTGAGCGTGCGCTCGGCCTTCTTGCGCAGGTCCTCCAGCGCCGCGGGCTGCGCGGGCGAGCCCGGCTGCGGCACGGGCAGCGCGGCCTGCTCGGTGCGCGCGCGGCAACCCACCACCGCGGCGTTGAACACCTCCAGCGACTCCGCGCGGGACAGACACGCCTTGAACGCCTCTTCCGAGCGCGCCTTCAGCGGCCCCACCTGCTCCTTGACCGCCGCCTGGAACTGCTGCGACTCGGCCGAGGACAGGCCCGCGGGCACGGGTGTGGACTCGACGACGTCCGCGATGTGCCCGTACGCCAGCGCCAGCTTCCACAGCGAGGCCACCGCCCACTCGGGATAACCCAGCGACGCGGCCTGCGTGTAGATGCCCTCCAGGCTCTGCAGCGCGGCGACCTTCTCCTCCACCTTGTCCGCCGGCAGGTCCTTGTAGCCGCGGTAGAGAATCTCGCCCAGGAACCACAGGCCCTTGGCGGCCTCTTCCGTCTGCCCGTTGGGGCCCTGCACGGCCGTGGTGAGCGTGGCCACCAGCGCGTCCGCGTTGGCCGTGGGCGCCGTGGTCGCCTGCACCTCGGCGAGCACCGCCGCCGCCCCCGCGCTGCGCGGATCCAGCTTCAGCGCGGACTCCGCGGCCAGCTTCGCGCGCGAGTAGTCCTTCGCCTTCAGCCGCGCCTCGGCGAGGAGCACCAGCACCTCCGCCTTGC
The DNA here is from genome assembly GCF_038561935.1 of Myxococcus stipitatus. The sequence continues at coordinate 1,660,749 of NZ_CP102770.1, forward strand.
GAGCACCGGAGACCTCCGCCGCCGTCTCCAGGTTGCGCGCGGCCTCCTTGTACTCACCCAGCGCCATGCGCAGCCGCGCGCCCGCCAGCCACCCATCCACGCCGGCGATGTCCGCGCCCAGCTTCTGGCCCACCTGCTCGAACCACGCCGCCGCCTCGCCGAACGCCGCGGCCTCCGCCGCGTGCCGGCCCAGCGTCAGGAGCACGTCCGAGAGGTACTGGCTCTTGGGGTAGTCCTGCACCAGCTTGCCGCCCAGGTCGCGCTCGGCCTGCAGGTCCCGCTTCTCGCGCGCCGCGGTGAACGCGCCATACAGCGCCTTCTCGCCGATGTCGGAGTTCTTGTTCTCGTCCGCCACCTTCACGAGGCCCTGGATGACGTCGCCCGTCTCCTGGGCGCTCTGGAGCGCCAGCTCGTCCAGCGCCTCGGCGCGGCTCTGTGTGAGGATCTTCTGCACCTCCGCGCGGAAGCTCGCGGGCAGGGGTGAGCCGAGGAGCTTCTTGCCCGTCTCGTCCAGGCCCTTGAAGTCGTTGACCTGCCGCAAGCTGTCCAGCGCCAGGTTGCCGGCGACGGTGGCTTCCTTGTGCTGCGGATGCGTGAGCGCGAAGGCGGTGAACAGCTCCGACGCCTTCGGGTAGTCGCCGTCCTCGTAGAAGGCGCGGGCGATGTTGAACTTCACCTCCAGGGCGTTGGGGCTCTGGGGGTAGCGCGACACGTACTCCGCGCCCAGGAGCTTCATGGCCTGGCGCGCGTCGGCGACCTCGTAGGCGTTGCGCTTGAGGGCCTCCTCCGGCTTGAGCGTGGAGAAGTGCGCGAGCAGCGCCGCGTAGATGGCCTCCTCCTCGCCCTTGGCGTCCTTGGCCTTGGCCTCGTAGCGGGCCAGCTCCTCGAACTGGCGCGCGGCCTCCGGGAAGGACTTCGCGGAGAAGAGCGCCTCCGCGCGGTTCTTCATCATGGGGCGCACGTACTGCTCGGGACGGAAGAGGCTCAGGTATGCCGCGTACGCCTCGGCGGTGCTCAGGTAGAGCTCCTTCTCCTCCTTCTTCTGCGCGGCCAGGTGGAGCTGGGTGGCCAGGTCGCGCCCCATCTCCTCCAGCTCCGCGAGCTGCTTCTTGCGGTCCGTGTCCGGCAGCTCCGGGTCCGTCTTGCTCTGCACCGCCGCGCGCACCAGCACGCGAAGGTCCTCCGGCTCCGGCAGCACCTTGCCCTTGGCCGCCTTGAGGGCGTCGTAGAGCTTCTGGCCGCGCTCCAGGTCCTGCTCCGGGTCGTGCTGGATCTCCATCAGCTTGCGCAGCGCGGGGATGGCCCACTCGTACTGCTGCTTGATGAAGTAGCGGTTGCCCAGCTTGTCCAGCGCCAGCGCATACGTGGCGCGGCTGTCGCTGAGCTTCTCGAAGTAGTTGAGCGCGCCCTTGGCCGGACGCGCCTCCGTGTAGCTGTAGACCAGGTCCAGCAGCGCCTCGCGCTTGACGTTGAGCGCCTTCTTCACGTCCACGCCCGGCAGGGGCGCGCTGGCGGCGGCGGCCTCGAAGAACGCCACGGCGTCGGCGTGCTTGGCCTGGTTCACCCGAATCCAGCCCATCTTGTAGCGGGCCAGGTCATGCACGGGGGAGGGTGGGGCCTCCAGAATCGCCTGGTAGTGCTTCTCCGCCTCGACGAGGTCCGCCTTGTCGAAGAAGTGGTCGCCGAGAATCTGCTCCGCCTCCAGCCGCAGCGGGCTGGTGGTGAACTTGCGCGTCAGGTCGCCGAGCGTCTTGAGCATCTCGTCGAACTGGCCCAGCTCACGCTGCTCGTGCGCCAGGTAGAACGTCACCTGGTCGCCGTCCTTGAAGTCCGGGTACTCGCGCAAGAGGCGGTAGTACATCTGCACCGCCTTCTGCTTGAGCAGCCGCGTCTCGGGCGAGACGATGGCGCCCGTGGCTCCCTCGGGCCGGGACTCGGCCTGGAGGTAGTACACGTAGCGGCTCTTCTCGACGTAGAGCTCGGCCAGCCGGAACTGGAGGTCCGGCAGGTACGGCGCGTTGCGGCTCTTGGAGATGAGCTTCTCCGTCTCGCCGATGGCGCGGTCGACCTTGAAGATGTCGCGCTTGAGCTTGGTGATGAGCTCCTCGCGCTCCTTGGCCTTGGAGACGATGGGGTTCAGGCCGGGGCCGGAGCGGCTGGTTCCCGGTGCGGCGGCCGCCAGCAGGGCGGCGGCAATCAGGCCGGTCATGGTGCCGGTCATGGGGTCTCCTCGATGCAGCGGCTCTCGATGCTGACCCGGTACGACTTGAGCTCGTCGTTCCAGTATTCGCCGTTGAAGCGGAAGGCGACGCTGTCGGGCGTCAGGAGTTGTTCATCCTCGGGCGCCACGATTTTCGCGCCCTTCTTCACGCGCTCGTACAGCTTCAGTCCCACTTCGTATTCCATCAGCCGCACCTGCTCGGCGGCGCGCAGGAGCGTGTCCGCCTCCTGCCGCACGGCGTCCGCCAGGCGCGCGTCGTAGACCCGCACGGCCTCCGCGCGCGACAGGTCATACAGCTTGGTCAGGTGCGTGAAGAGCCGGTCGCCGAAGCTGCCGGCGTAGCGGCCCAGGCGCTCACCCTCCAAGTCCAACGTCTCCACGAAGCGCGCGGCGCGCTGGGTGCCACCGTGCGAGTTCGCCGCGCGGCGCAGGCGCAGGTCCTGCGTCAGGTCATCCCGGTTGCGCACCGCCTCCAGCGAGTCGGCGAAGCGGCGCGTGAGCTCCTTCGCCGCGCGCTTGGCGGGCAGGTAGTGACACAAGTCGCGGTAGATGAGCGCCCGCAGGAGGTACTTGTCCGGCAGGAACTCGTCGCGGAAGGACGGCGCGTCCAGCGTGGTGAGGATGCCCAGCGACGCGCGCAGCTCGCCCAGCTTGTAGCGGGTCCACGCCTCCTCCAGGTAGATGCTGGCGCGGCCCGGGTCCAGCTCCGGCAGCTTCACCAGGTTGTAGGCCTCCAGCGCGCCGGTGAAGTCCTTGCGCTCGTAGCGCAGGCGGGCCACCGCGAGCGCCGCCTCGTTGCGCGCCTCGCGGGTGAGCTTCTCGTCCTTGGACAGCCCCAGGAAGTCGGCGATGAGCTCCTCGGACGGCTCCTTCACCTGCTTGAGCCGCGTGACGAGCATCGCGAACTTCGCGTGGCTGGCCTCGGCGCTCGTCTCCGACAGCTTGGCGAAGTGCGTGTTGGCCCAGCGCTCGTTGCCCACGCGCAGGTCCACCAGGCCCTGCTGGTAGTGCGCATAGGCGCCCGTCTCCTCCGGGAGGAAGCCCAGGTCCAGCGCTCCGAAGACCTGCTCGTCAATCATCACGTCATCGTGAGGACGGTCCGTCAGCTCCTTCAGCGCGTCGAGCGCGCGCGGGATGACGTTGGGGTTGGAGCGCTCCCGGGCGATGCGCGCCAGGTAGGAGGCGCCCGCGTGCGTGAGCCCCAGGTCGATGAGGCTCTTGGCGAGGAAGTACTGGCCCCAGGCGTAGTTGTCGTCCGTCTTGGGCGCGGCGAGCAGCCACGCGTACAGCGGCCCCGCGGCGGCGCGAGCGTCGCCGTCGAAGTAGTCCTGGAGCGCCTTGTCGAAGATGGCGGGGTCCACCTTCCGGGGGATGGGCGGAGGGGCCTCGGCCGTCGCTGGCTTCTTGTCGGACGCGGGAGCCTCCGTGCCCGGAGTCGCGGGCGCGGGCGCCGCGGGCGCCGGCGTGGCGGGCTTCGCGGCGCCGGCCTTGGCACCTGGTGGAGGTGGCGGCATGGGCAGCGAGCCGCCGCCAGACTGCGCGGAGGCCGCCGCTGGAGACACGACGAGCGCGGCGCTGGTGAGCGCGGCGATGAGTGAGCGAGGAGTCATTCCGTGGCGCCGAAGTTGAACGCGGTTCCGAGCTGGACCACGGGGACGTTGATGATGCGCGACGCGCCGGCGAACACGACGTTGTTCGTCACGTCGAGCCGGAACGACAGCGTCTTGCCGGAGAACATGCGGACGCCCACGCCCAGGTTCACCGCGGGCCGGAAGCCGTCCGCCCGGTCGATCTTCACCACGGTGCCGCCGACGAGCAGCGATGCCTCGAAGTGGACGACGGAGCTGTTGAGCACCGCCGTCTTGCCGTAGAGCGGGCTCCAGACCAGGTCCGAGCCCACCATCCACTGCACCTGGTCCTCGAACGCGGACGCGGTGGGGGCCACGTCGAAGTCGCGCTCGAGCTGGCGGCGCAGCGACGTCTGGATGTTGTAGCTGTAGGTGCCTCGGCCCACCTGCCACGCGAACGTGTCGCTGAAGTGGTACGTGTACGAGACGCTTCCGACGAGGCCCTTGTAGAAGGCGTCCGCGGGGAGCACGCCGACACCGAGATAGAGCTCGTGGTGCATCCGGTAGAGCCGCTCCTGGATGGCGGAGACGGCGCCGGGATTCTCGAGCGCCTCGGCCTGGGCGCGGGCAAGGCCGGGCACCAGGAACAAGAGGATGAGCAGGGCGTATCGCACGGTGGGGGCTTCCTGGCGGATGAGCGGAACGAGACGCGGCGGGGGGGCCGCGTCAGTAACCGACGGAGTTGAAGAGGAACGGATAGGTGATGATGACCACGCCGCCCTTGGGGGCGGGGAAGGACCAGGTCTTCAGATTGGAGAGGATGCACGCTTCGACGGAGGCGTTGCGCAGCGTGGAGGACTTCGTCTTCGCGGCGGCCACGCTGCCGTTGGTGCCGATGGTCCACTCGAGCACCACCTTGCCGGCGAGCCCCGGGTCCTTGAGGAGTGCGCGCTCGTAGCAGCCGTGGACTTCGTTGAGGTGGCTGTTGATGACCCGCGCCACGGCCTCGCGGTCCACCGTGCCTTGGGTCGAGGAGATGCTGCGAGCGGTGGCGCGCGTGACGGTGGCGCCCACCTTGCCCTTGCCCACGGAGCCCGCGCCCAGCGCGCCGATGCCGCCGCCGCCCTTGCCGCGCAAGAGCTCCGCGCCCAGCGTCGCGCCGCCGCCCTTGCCGCCGCCGCCCAGTCCGAACGTGCCCAGGCCCGCGTTGGCGATGGGCGCCTTCCCGATGAGGCCGGACAGCTTGTAGTTGGACGTCTTCACGTTCTTGCTGCCGGGGCCACTGCCCAGCTTGTCCACCGCGGCGAGCAGGTCATTGGTGGCGGGGCCCGCGGCCGACAGCTTCGCGAGCGCCTTGAGCGCCTTGTTCTCCGGAGGCGCCGCGGCCACGGCCTTGGCGGGCGTCGGAGGAGGCGGCGTCTTCTCCACGGGCTTGGGAGGCGCCTTCTCCGCGACCTTCTTCTCCTCCTTCTTGGGAGGCGCCTTCTCCTTGATGGCCTCGAGCTTCTTCTTGGCCTCTTCCTTCTTCTTGGGCTCGGGCGCGATGAGGCGCAGCGCGACGGGCGGCAGGTTCTTCTGCGTGAAGTCCGCCGTCTCCGGCGTGGGCGGCTTCATCACGATGAAGGCGGCCAGCGCCCCGGAGAAGAGGACGAAGCACGACAGGGCCAGCCACGGCAGGCCCTTGAGCGGGTTGACGAACACGCGCTCGGGGACGGGGGCCGCGTACGCCACCAGCGACATCTGTCCCTGCGTCAGCCGCGCGCCCACGCCGTCGCGCAGCGTGATGAAGCGGCGGCTGCCGTCGGACTCCAGCGCCGCGCCGGTGACGGGCGTGAAGCGTCCGTCGTTGGCGCTCTTCTCCACCTCCGTCCCGGGAGGAACGAAGAGGCGGAAGGCGCCGTTGAGCGACTCCGCCAAGGTGAACGGCGCCTCACCTTCCGGCAGCGTGAAGCCCCACAGCGGCATGGCCTCCGGCGCATCCAGCGAGGCCTGCACGGGCTTCTTCTTGTCCGGCTTGAAGCGGCGCGCGTCGCGGCGGATGGTGCCCCAGTAGAGCTCCAGGTAGAGCTGCGAGGGGCCCTTGCCCTTGCCCATGCGCGGCGCATGCGTGGGGCGCGACGCGGTGACCTTCGGCTCGCTGAGCAGCGGGCCCTGGGGCGCGGGCAGCGGGTCCAGCGCCACGTCGGAGAGCAGGTCCTCCGCCAGCAGCATGCCCGTGTGGGGCGCGGCGGCGGGAGACGGCTCCTGCGTCGCGCGGCGGCGCACGGACGGCACGGTGCCGGCGGGCACGGGCGCCTGCAGTGGCTGCGGCGTGGGCACCGCGGCGACATGCACGGGCGCGGCGGGAGGCGCGGGCGGCGCCGGCATGGGGACGACGACGGGCGCGGCGGCGGACTGCTGCGGATAGATGGCCTGCGTCGCCGCGTGGGACGGGTGCTGCGCGGGAGGCTGCGGCACGGCGCGCACCGCGGGCACGGTGGTGGCCAGCGGCTGGGCCGGCGCGGTGGCGGGGCGCAGCTGGCGCACCTGCGCGGAGGGCTGCGGCGCGGGCTGGGGCGGCGCGGGCTGCGGCGTGCTGAAGAGCGCGGCGACCTCCGGCGGAGGCTGCGGCTTGGTCTCCTGGGGCCGCTGCGCGAGCACGCGCGTCTTGAGCACGAAGGGGCCGCACAGCACCTCGTCGACGGAGCGGATCTCGCACGCGGTGACGCGGTGGCCGTTGACGAACAGGCCAATGGCCGTGCCCGCGTCCTGGATGGCGGCGCGGCCGTTCTGGAAGTAGAGCAACGCGTGGCGCGGCTCCACGGCGGGGTCATCCAGCCGCAGGTCCGAGGACGGGTCCGAACCCAGGGCATACGTGCCGGGGACGAACACTTCCGTCCCAACGAGGAGTCCGTCGCGGAGGATGACGACTTGCAGGACGCTGGGCTGGCCGCTCAACGGTGACGCTCCCTTCAAGGGCTGGTGGGCGGTGCTGCCCTACTGGTCGTACACCGTGGCGAGTGTCTCGGTCCGGAAGCTGTCGCGCTCGCGGATCATCGACCGCTGCTTCAATTCCTTGCGGTCGTAGAGATAGACGGCGCCCGACTTGTTCGTCTGGCCTTGGATGAGCCGGTCGTCGAAGTCGATGCGCGACGGGCCGCGCTGCGGCGGCGCCGAGGACGTGGCCGCATCCGCCTCGCCCGTCACCGGGTCCGCCACGGGTGCGCCCTTGGTTTCAATCTTCGGCGGGGCCTTCGAGCTGGACTTCTTGCCAGCCTTCGCCTTCGCCGATTTCGCGGAACGGCCGCGGCCCTGGGCCCATGCGTCGCTCGGGAACAACAAACCACCGATGCCGAGGAGCTGGGCGACGGCCATGCAGAGGAGGAAGCGTCGCATCATCAACAAGTTAAGCGATGCGCGTATGGACCTGTCAACGCACACTCCAGCCCTCTTCGTGAGCGGCGGGGGAACATGTGTGGGGGGCACTCCACCCCATGTGGGGCGCATGCTCCACGACAGTGGGTTCGACGTTGCCGAGCCGCTGAAAAGATGGCGTGGTGCTCTCGGGCGACGAGCCCGAGGAGCGCGGGACACGGATGTGACAGACGCGGCGCGCAGAGGGACATTGCTGGCGGTGGGCGTGGTGCTGTGGACCGCCGCTGGCGTCGTGGGCTATCGCCTGAGCACGCGGGACGCGGCCCGCTCGCGAACGCCCGAGTCGCAAGTGACACAGGTGGGCTCGAGCACCGCGCCGAGGCTCGACTCGGTGGGGCCTCGGCTGACGAGCAATGAGACATCTCAGCCGCTGTCCATCCAGGGGGAACGGATGGTGACGGGGTTGCGTCTGTCACTGGGTTCCCCGCTGTCGCTGGAGCTGCCGTTGAAGGTGGTCGACGCGCGCCATGCCTTCGCGCGGCTGCCCGCGGGGCTGGCGCTGCCGGAGGACCTGCCGCAGGTGGTGGTGGAGGCGCGGCTGGTGTCGGACAGGGGTGTGGCGTGTGAGGGGAGCGCCACCCTCACGCTGGTGAATGACGCGGCCTTCCCCGACCTGACGGGCATGGTGGCTTCCCCGGATGGCCGCAGGGTGTTCGTCGTCTCTCCGCCCACGGACACGGTGTTCGCGGTGGAGGTGGAGTCGGGCCGCGTGGAGGTGCTGGCGGTGGGAGACGGCCCGTCCGCGCTGGCGACGTGGAAGGACGCGCGAGGGCAGTCGTTCCTCGGCGTGGTGCACCGCTTCCAGCCGGAGCTGCGGGTCTACTCGCTGGAGGGGCCGAGCCTGGACGCGCCGCGCATCCTCCCCGCGCCGCTGGGGGCCTCCGGGCTGGAGGTGGATGGCGTCAAGGGCCTGGCCTTCATCGCGGAGCAGGTGCGCGACACCGTGCGGGCCATCCAGTTGGAGGACGGCCTCGAGCGCTGGAGCACGCCGGTGGACCCCAATCCCCGCGCGCTCGCCCGGTGGAAGGACGTGCTGGCGGTGGGCAGTCTCCAGACGGGGCAGCTCGAGCTGCTGCGGCAGGAGAGCGGCACGCGGGTCTTCACCGTGGTGCCAGGGCCCGGGGTGCCTATCGTCGGTGGCCACACGGAGCGCTTCCGCGCGCAGGTGATGGGCGGCAAGGCGCCGCGTGCGCTCCTGTCCAGCGAGAAGCTGGGCCGGCTCTTCATGGCGAGCCTGGGCCCCAACGTGGGCCCCAACCCCCAGCGCATGGAGGTGAGCAACAACAGCGGCGTGGCGGTGGTGGACCCGGCGCGCGGCGACTACGTGCGGCACCGGGGCTTCGGCGCGGGCGTCACGGAAGGGCTGGCGCTGGATGAGGCGCGAGGGCTGCTCTACGCGGCGGATGTGGGCCTGGGGCGGGTGAGGGTGCTCGACGCGCGGGCGCTGATATCGCCCGACGACGCGGTGGCGCGCGGCGCGGTGCTGCACGAGGTGGCGCTGATGCCTCCCGACACCATGCCGCGCATCCGCCCCGCGGAGGACTTCTCCATCAAGGGGCGCGCGGGCGTGGAGCTGCACTCCGGGCCGCGCTCGCTGGTGCTGTCTCCGAATGGGAACACGCTGTACGTGCTCAACCGCTTCACGCGCGACATCGCCGTGGTGGACGTTCGCGAGGCGCGCAAGGGGCGGACGGTGGTGACGCGGCGGATGCCGGTGGTGGCCTCGCGCGCGCAGGCGAAGCGGCGGCTGGGGCAGGTGCTCTACTACGCGGACCTGGGACGCACGGGCATCACCTGTGATGGCTGCCACATCGAGGGCCACACCGGCGGCGTCTTCTACGAGAAGACGCGGCCCAATCGCATCTATCGCTCGCCCACGGTGCTGGGCAGTCGGGACACGCCGCCGTTCTTCACGCCGGCCAGCCAGCACGACCTGGCGGAGACGGCGAGCTTCGTGGGCGGACGCAATCGCTTCCACAACCCGAACCCGTCGCCCTCCGAAATCGAGGCGCTTTCCCTCTACACGTCGCTGCTCGTCACGCCTCCCAATCCCTACCGTCGCCCCGACGGCGCGCCGCAGGAGCCGGTGACCCTTCCGGATGGGCGCGTGGGCTCGCCCTCGCGGGGGCGTGTGTTGTTCGAGGGGCGCGGCGGCTGTCTGTCCTGTCACCCCGCGCCGCTCTACACGCTGGACCAGGATGCCTCGACGCGAGGGCAGTACCTCGACGTGGGGACGCCGGTGGCGCTGCCCCTGCGGCAGGAGCTGCAGGACCTGGTGGTGGGCGCGGCGCCACCCTCCCTGGTGGGGACGTGGGACATGTGGCCGCTGCTCACGAGCGCCACCGCGGGCTACGGCGTGAGGGAGGGGCGGCTCGTGGTGGAGACGCGCTTCCCGCTGCGGTCCGTGCTGGAGACTTCCGGGCCCGCGCATGGTGATGCACGGGCCTTCCATTCTCAGGAGCGTGACGATGTGCTCGCCTTCCTCCTCACATTGTGAGCCCGCATCACAACACAGTGATTCACGTTTCCATGGCGAGGCGAAATTGCGGCCAACGGTGTGTGCGGGACTCCGAAGAATGCGTCTCACGCGTGGCAGTCACTTGCGTTGCCGTGGGTGGCTGCGGTCTACAATCCAGAGGATGGCCCCCCTTCCGCGCATCGCGTGGCCGTTGCTGCTTCCGATTCTTCTCCTGTCCTGCTCCGACGCGGGGCTCTATTCCATTGATGGTCGGGGCGCCAACCGGGGGGACCGCGCCAACTTCTCCGGCACCGTCTGTGTTCCGAGCGCGGGCGGCGAGGCGTTTCCCACCAAGGTCCTCTTCTCGCTGCAGGGCGGCCAGGGCGTGGAGCCCGAAATCGTGGGCTACGCCACGGATGGCCTCGCCACGCTCACCAGCCGGTTCTCCGGCCCGTTCGTGAAGTTCGGTCTGGTCGCCTACCACACGGTGGCCACCGGCATCGTCGGTGGCTTCTCCGACGCGGAGACCCTCCAGGCCGCGCTGCCGCGCTACGCGACGTATCAAGAGACAGGGCCCGTCAGCATCCGCGCGGCGCTGCAGCAGGCGAAGACGGTGCTGTCGGGCGACATGCAGACGTCGTGTCGCGGCGAGGTCGCACGCACGCGATACATGGTCGTCGTGGTCATCCGCAGCCAGGACACGAGCTGCGCCAACCCCGCCTTCAACATCGGCCTGGACCGGGCCTGCAACGCGCTGCAGGACAAGACCGCTTGCAGCAGGTGCGAGCTCACCGCCGTCACCGGTGGGGTCAAGGCGCTGGCGCAGCAGTTCGGCGCGGGCGAGGTGGTGGTGCAGCCCATCTATGTCCGGGGGGAGGTGTCGGACCCGGTGACCCGCGACCACGCCGCCGCCATCGCCCACGCGGGCGGCACCGAGCTCCTGGAGACCGACGGACAGGGCCTGGCCATCACCCTCACCAGCTTGAAGTACGCGGCGCGCACGAACACCCTCAAGCTCAAGCGCTTCCTCGCCTTCAATCGCAACGTGGTGGTGCGCGCCGGACAGGTGCTCGTCGACAGCGACGGTGACGGCCTGCCGGACGTGGACGAGGACGTGAAGGGCACCGACCCTCGCGTGCTCGACTCGGACCAGGATGGGCTCATGGATGGGGTGGAGGTCCGCGTCGGCCTGGACCCGCTGATTCCCAATGAAATCACTGGCTGCAACGTCTCGCTCGACGAGGATGGAGACCGCCTCAACACGTGCGAGGAGCGCGTGCTGGGCACCAATCCCTGCATCGGCGATACCGACGGCGACAGCCTTCCGGACCTGGTGGAGGCGCTGTCCCAGACGAACCCGCAGGTGCCGGAGGACCTGCTCGACTCGGACCGGGATGGCCTCTCCAACATCGCGGAGGTGGAGGCCCACGGCGACCCGCTGAGCGCGGACCTCGACTTCCATCGCGAGCGCGCCTACGGCTATGACCTGGTGGAGACGACCGCTGCGGCGGATGGCCGCAGCTGCTACACGACGCGCGTGGAGAACGTCTCGCTGGGCGCGACGCGCGAGCGTCCCCATCCGCTCATCCCGGGCGAGGTCATCCGCGCGGGCACCAACGAGGTGTATCTGTATCTCCAGGCGGGTCGGGACAATGACCCGCGAGGCGCGGGCATCGGCTCGCTTCTCATCCAGCCCATCCAGTACGACAAGGAGAAGGGCCGCACCCCCTCCGGCATCCTTCCGCTCGAGCCCGAGGCCTTCATCATCGGGAAGTGATCCACCTGCGAGTGTGGGGCCAGCCCCCCGCTCGGACTGGGGAGTGCCCCCCACACTCCCTGGTTCAATCCCTCTCTCCTCTTGGCCAACCACTTGAAACTTCTGAGATTCACGCGAGGCCAAAGTGCGGATCGTCTCTTGCTAAGGGCTCGGGGCTGAAAGGAGTCACCATGTCACTCGTTCGAGTTGCTCCGCTGCTGATGCTCGGGGCATTCCTGGTCGTGAACCCTGGTGTCGCGCAGGCGCAGAACCCCACTACCAACGCGGACAACCCGGAGTGCCTCGGGGTTTCTTGTGGCCGTCCCCAAGAGGAGGGCGGAGGCGGTGGCTGTGGATGTGGCGGTTCGGTGTGGGTGAACTACACGGACGACGGCGACACGCTGGCGTACACGGATGACGCGGACGGCGACGGCCGCGCGGACGACCGGGACAACTGCCCCTTCGCGTCCAACCGCGACCAGACGGACGGCGACAGCGATGGCGTGGGCAACGCCTGCGACAACTGCTCGGCGCTCTCCAACTCCACCCAGCGCGACGCGGACGGCGACGGCAAGGGTGATGACTGCGACGAGGACCAGGACAACGACACCATCCTCAATGCGCAGGACAACTGCCCGCTGATTCCCAACCGCGACCAGTCGGACCTGGACAAGGACGGCGCGGGCGATGTGTGCGACCCGGACGACGACAACGACGGCCATTTGGACGGGGCCGACACCTGCCCGCGCTGGGGCAACTCGGACCAGAGTGAGCGGCCCACCGACGGCACCCAGTGCCGCGTGGACGCCGACGGCGACAACATCTCCGACAACGGCGACAACTGCCCGGGGCTCTCCAACACCGACCAGGCCGACAAGGACCAGGACGGCATGGGTGACGCGTGCGACGTGGACGTCGACGACGACGGCATCCTCAACGACGCGGACAACTGCCCGGAGGTGAAGAACCGCGAGCAGACGGACGACGACCGCGACGGCCTGGGGGATGCGTGCGACCGCCTCTACTGCCTCGTCGTGGACCCGACGCAGCCCTTGAAGTGCCTGGACCCGAAGGCGCCCTTCACGGTGAGCGCCGGTGGCACGGCGAAGCTGGCCAGCGCGGGTGAGGGTCTGCGTCCGCCGCTGTTCGCCAACCGCAACGGCGCCGCCATGGAGTACCGCTGGACGGTGACCAAGCGTCCGGAGGGTTCCAACGCGGTGGTGGAGAATCCCCAGGGCGCGGTGACGCTGAGCCGCGACTGGCAGTACACGTACGTGGACGGCAGCGTGCCGCACTTCGTGCCGGACTCCGAGGGCACGTACGAGCTGACCGTGGAGGCCCGCCTGGCCTTCGCCGACCGCGTCTTCCCGGACCAGCGCGTCTCCACGTCCACCCTGGTGTTGACGGTGGGCAAGGGTGACGGCGATGGCCCCAACTGCTCCTCCGTGCCCGCTGGCTTCAGCCTCACGGCCCTTGGCGCCGCCCTGCTGGGCGTGCTGATGCGCCGCCGCCGCCGCGAGCCGTAAACCCGTCGTCCCCCCGCCAGGAGGTCGTTTCCCTATGCGCCGCCTTGTTCGTCTCCCGCTGCTCGCGGCGGGCCTCCTGGCCACGGGACTGCTGTCCTGTACCGACTCGATGCTCGAGCCCCGGACGGAGCAGCAGTCCAATGTCGACAACCGGGTGATGCTCCAGGGGCGCGTCTGCACGCGCCCGCCCAACCCCTCCGGCTTCCCCGTGAAGGTGGTGGTGGTCATCGACGAGTCGGGCAGCATGTGCATCTCCGACCCGCCGGGCGCGCAGCGCGACAGCGGCTTCTGCCAGCGCGCGGAGGTGCAGGCCATCATCCCGCCCGGCGTCACGGAGCCCGCGCGCGTGCGCGCGCTCAAGCGCCTGGTGACGCAGTTCCGCGAGGTCAACGCGCGGGGCGGCAACGTGCAGGTGTCCGTGGCCCCCTTCGAGACCAACGTGCGCAACGTCTGGCCTCCGGTGGCGACGGGCAACCGCTTCGCCCGGCCGGACACCAACATCGACAGCTACATCGACGGCCTGCAGAGCCAGCTGGGCAAGGGCACCGACTACCAGGGCGCCCTGTCCTACGCCTACAGCCTCATCGCCAGCGACATCAACGCGGTCTCCCTCTCCAACCCGGAGCTGCTGCCGCGCACCCGCTACGTGGTGGTCTTCCTCACGGACGGGACGCCGTACCCGCGCTGCTCCGCCAGCGACAACCTCAGCGTCTATGCCTCGCCGGACAGCCCGGACCTGACGTGGCGGGACTCGCTCACCGACTTCTGCAACGCCACGGACCCGGAGGACCAGATTGAAGGGTTCGAGGTGGGCACGGACCGCAACCAGAACTACCAGCTGTTCAGCTACGTGCGCCGGCTGATGGAGCTGAAGGAGCAGAACAACGTCGGCGACGTGCGCATGCACACGGTGCTGCTCTTCAATCAGGAGGCGGTGCGCGCCTGCGGCCCCATCTGCCAGGACATCTATGGTGTCTACCCGGGCGTGCCCCAGTCCGAGTACCCCGCGGCGGCGAAGAAGATTGCCTCGTGGCTCCTCAAGCGCTTCGCGGAGCTGGGCAACGGCGTGTACCAGGAGTTCAACGACACGCGCGAGATCTCCAACCTGGGGTTGGGGGCGCTGGACTACTCGTCCTTCGCGTCGCGCAACGTGATGAAGACGCTGATGGTGGAGTCGCTCAGCTCCGCGCCGGGGCTGGACTCGCGCGTGGTGGACAGCGACGGCGACGGCGTGCCGGACGACGTGGACAGCTCGTTCGCGCTGAAGACGAACCCGTTCATCCCCGACAGCGACCGCGACTGCCTGGATGACGGCTTCGAGTCGCGCCGCGCGGACCAGGGCTTCAAGGCGGACAATGACTTGGATGCGCGCGGGTGTGACCCGAATTCTCCGCTGACGCCGCGCTGCACGTGCCGGGACACGGACGGGGATGGCCTGTCGCAGTTCGCGGAGGCGTACCTGCGCACGCGCGAGACCATCGTCGACAGCGACGGTGACGGCATCCCCGACAGCATCGAGGCCCGCTGGGGCCTGGACCCGCTGGCGCCCACCGTGGCCGGGCTGGACACGGATGGAGACGGCCTGCCGGATGAAGTGGAGCTGCGCGCGGGCACGGACCCGACGCGACGGGACAGGGCCTTCTTCGAGAAGAACGGCTACCAGTACGAGACGCGCATCGCGGAGGTCCGCCCCAACGGCAGCATCTGCTACGACTACACTGTGTCCAACCTGACGATGGTGACGCCGCCGGACCGGCCGGGCTCGCCCAAGCAGGGCTTCAACCTCTTCCGGCTGTGGTTCGCGGAGGCGCCGGAGAGCGGCGTGGCCACGGACTACGGCGTGTGGCAGGCGGCCTGTGCGTGGGCGCAGTACGCGCCGCCCAGTGTGCGCATCCCCGTGGGGCCGGAGCTGACGCTGACGAACGAGAACTTCAGGGTGCCCACGGAGCTGGGCAATCCCTGGGAGAATCAGGGCCGCTGTGTGGGAACGCCCCCGTCGGGCTCGCAGGGAGGATTGGTTCCGTGAGTGTGGCTGGTCGCGTTCTGGCGGGGCTCCTGGTCTCGTTCGTGGTGGTGGTGGCCTGCACCGACTCGTACCTCTATGACCCGCGCCGGGACGTGGAGGTCCCCGTGGACCGCTCCATCTCGTTGCAGGGCCGCTTCTGCGCGGTCGGCTCCAATGAGGTGGTGCGCCCCATCAAGATCATCGTGCTGATGGACGCCTCGCAGTCCATGCGGGTCAGCGACCCGGACGGCACGCGCGCCACCGCGCTGGTGCAGTTGATTGAGAACCTGCCGAGGGACCCGGAGGTGCAGCTGGCGGTGGCGTTGTTCGCCGGCAGCACCACGGCGTTCCTCACCCAGAAGCCGGGCAATCCGCCGGAGGATGGCTTCGTGCAGGTGTCCAGCCTCGACGCCGCCGCGATGCGGAGCCTCACCGAGCGGCTGCTCACCTTCCGCAACCCCGACACCTCACCGAACCGGGACTCGACGGACTTCGTCAAGCCGCTGTCGGACATCTACTCGCTCATCAACTCGGACATCGCGCGCAGCCGGCTGGAGCCGGGCGGCGCGGAGGCGCTGGCGCAGGCGCGCTACTCGGTGCTCTTCCTGTCGGACGGCAAGCCCACGTCGAACCAGGACAGCGAGCTGCTCCAGGGCGACGCGGTGGTGCGCATCCGCCAGCTGAGGGACCTGGTGGAGGACGTGCGCGTCAACACCGTGCATGTCTTCAACCCCACGCAGCCGGTGTCGTCCATCTGCGACCTGACGGGCGACGCGGGCTGCCCGCTGCTCATCATCAACCAGAACGCGGACCGGCTGGAGAAGATGGCCGCGCTGGGCGGCGGCAACTTCCGCGACTTCCGCAACAACGAGCCCATCAACTTCCTGGACTTCTCCTTCGGCCAGGTGCGGCGCACCTTCGTCGTGAAGGAGGTGGTGGCGACGAACTTCTCCTCGCCGCCGGGCAGCCCGCTCGACGAGGCGGACACGGACGGCGACGGCCTGACGGATGCGCGCGAGGCGCAGGTGGGGACCAACCCGAACAAGATGGACACCGACGGCGACGGCTTCAGCGACGGCGTGGAGGTCTACTTCCGCGAGCGCGGCGTGGACTTCAACCCGACGCAGGTGGCCGACCCCGACGGCGGTGGGTTGGACAAGGGCTGTCCTCCGCTCCTGAGGGACCAGGACTCCGACTGCGACGGGCTGCTCGACTGCGACGAGCAGTTCATCGGCACCAACTCCACGCTGGCGGACAGCGACCGCGACGGCGTGCCCGACGGCATCGAGTGGCGCGGCGGCACGCAGGGCGCGAGCAACGACCTGGACGAGGACCCCGACAACGACGGGCTGTCGAGCCGCGCGGAGCTGCGCCTGCACACCCGCCCGCTGGAGGTGGACACCTCGCGCCTGGCGGCGGAGGGCTACCGCTACCTCTTCGAGGCGGACGGCCCGCCGGATGAGCAGGGCCGCCAGTGCTACACGCTGCGCGTGGACAACGTGCTGCTGGCGCCCACCATCGCCGCCGCGGATGACGCGGGGGTCGTGACGCGGGGCGCGGGCTTCAACAACGTGGCCCTGTCCGTGGCCATGGTGCCGGCCGATGACCCCACCGCGCGCACCATGGTGCGCACCTTCCGCGTGGACTCCGTGCGCTATCCGGTGGGGGGCATCAAGTCCCCCGCGGATGGCGTCGTCCGTGTGACTCCCGAGGACTTCATCGACGGCTGCCCCGGCCGCCCCGATGCGGTGCCTCCGACGCCGTGAGAATCGACGCCGCCATGAAGACCCAAGTCCAACTGCTGTCGCTCGCACTGCTCGCCCTCACCGCCTGCTCCTCCGGAGGCGGTGGCAACGAAGACGCGGGCACCTCCACGGTGACGGATGTCTGCAACAGCCGCGAGGAGGCGCTGACGCTGCCCGAGTGTGAGCTCAAGCCCGGAGAGCCCCTGGAGCGCTTCCTGGTGCGCGAGGGTGAGACGCGCGAGGGAGACCAGGACTGGTACCGCATCGTCCTGCCCGCCAACACCAGCGCGCGCACGCTGCTCAACGTGAATGGCGTCTACCTGGCCGCGAGCACCGCCGTGCAGCTCTCCGTGTCCGTGCTGGAGCCGCTGGCCGCGGGCGGAGAGACGTCGCTGGCGAAGAAGGACGACAAGCACGGCCAGGGCGCGCCCAAGCCGGTGGACATGGTGATTCCGCTGCGCGACGACCTGAAGGGCAAGACGCTGCTGGTGCTGGTCCAGGACGCGCCGCAGGTCGCCTCGCAGCCCAAGTTCGATGCGCGCAATCCCTACCGGCTGACGATGAACGTCCTGGAGGACAAGGACACCAACGAGCCCAACGACGCGCTGGCCGCGGCCACGCCGGTGGTGCTGTCGGGGGCGGCGGGGGCTCGGGCGGGGACGGCGTCGGGCTACCTGTCCACGGACAACGACGTGGACCGCTTCACCTTCGACCTGGCGGTGGGTGAGGTGGCGTACGTGAACATCACCGCGCCCGACCAGGGCGCCGTGCCCAACTGGCGCCTGTCCTACAAGCTGCTGCGCCCCGGTTTCCTCACCAAGGAGGAGAAGGAGGACGAGGGCGAGGTGCTCCCCGCGGTGCGGCCCGGCGTGCTGGCGACGGCGCGCAAGGTGAAGCACGCGGGGAAGTGGATGCTGGTGGTGCAGGGCTACCGGGGCCGCACCGGGGCGGACGTGGCCCAGGGCGACGTGAGCCAGGGCTACACCGTGGACATCCGCTCCCTGTCGGAGCAGGACCCCAACGACAGCAAGGCGCAGCCGAACGACTCGGTGAGCTTCCCGGAGCAGCGGGGCCTGGCGTCCGCGTCTCCCGCGTCCTCCACGTCCTTCAAGGGCCGGCTGGGCCACATGGGTGACCAGGACTGGTACGCGGTGAATCTGCCGTCCTCCAACGTGCCCACGCGGCTGCGCTACAAGATGACGCCGCTGGCGACGGGGGGCCGCTACCCGCCCTTGCCCGGCAACCCGGACCGGCAGGTGGTGGTGGTCACCGCGGTGACGACGGGCGCGAACCTGGACGAGTGGCGCACCAACTGCGTCAGCAAGCCCGAGGTGTGCCCCAAGGGCTACTCGGAGAACCCGGACATCGTCTCGCTGGTGGAGGGCTTCTGCCTGGGCCGGGAGCAGCCCACGTCCCTGTGCCTGCACTCGCTGCGCGAGGAGACGGTGGCCAACCCCCTCTTCACGAACCTGGGCAACTTCCAGGGCCTGCTGCCCGTGCCGCCCCATGGCGCGCCGGTGACGTACTTCTTCAACGTCCAGACGGACGGCACCAAGTGGGCGGACGACAAGGACTACCAGCTGGACGTGACGTGGGAGGCGGAGGACGCGGACGAGGTCAGCCGCTATGGCGGGCTGGAGACGGAGCAGCCGGTGAGCCGGCCGATGGCGAGCACGACGGCGCACCCGGCGCCGCCGGACACCGCGGAGTACTCCGTGTCGGGCAAGCTGTCCCATGGCTACGGCCGTCTGCGCAACGGGCAGGACCGCGTCAACGGCTTCGGCGTGCGCGGCCCCACGGACTACGACGCGGTGCCCTCCGACGTGGACTCCTACCTGTTCACGCTGCCCTCCGTGGCCTCGCCCGAGGACCGGGCCTGGCTGGTGCAGTGGGAGATACAGAAGCAGCAGGATGGCGGGACGCCGCACGGCATCGCGCTGGACCTGACCTTCTGTGATGGCGACGCCACGGGCGCGGACGGAGGCGTGCAGGACGCGGGCATCCCGGGCTGCGCCGCGGTGCGAGTGGGCAGCCGCGGTCAAGCGCTGACGCTGGGCTACCGCTCGGATGCGCTGCGGGCCTGGCACACGCGGCCGGCGGACCCGCTGAGCAGCCTGCAGCCCCAGTACACGCTGGAGGAGCGGGCCAACTCCACCGTCGTCACCCTGGCGCCCTACGCGTGCGGCTGCCTGGAGCGTCGCTTCATGCGCGGCGGGAAGATGCGCGTGGAGGTGTCCGCGTCCGAGCGCCGTTCCTACGAGGACGTGAACTACACGCTGCGCACCGGCTACGGCGACTACCCCACCTCGTACTCGCGCGACGGTGGCGCCACGGTGTCGTGCCCGGGCTTGGACGACGCGGGGACGCCGACGGATGGCGGCGTGGCGGGGCCGACGGGAGGCTGTGCCTTCACCCGGCAGCCCTGAGCCGTCCGGCGGCGCCAGGCACCGACTCCGGATGTATGGCCATGCGGGGTCGGGCCTTCACGGATGTGTGGGATTGCGGTGAGGCCCTGAAACAAAAAGCGGCGCCCATGAAGGAGCGCCGCGAGTCGACCGCCGGGTGGTGTCTGGGAGAGGCTACTGGCGCGGAGGCTGGATGCCCTTGCCGTTGAGGGTGATGACCTTCTCGGCGAAGTTGGCCGCGTTGGAGCGGATGGTGAGGGTGCCCTGATAGGTCTTGGCCTCCGTCGGCCGGAAGCTCACCTGGACGAAGAACCGCTTCTTCGAGGCGACCTGGAAGGCTTCTCCCGGCGCGCGCTCCGTCCCGTCCTGGGAAATCTTCAGGGTGAAGACGTTCGGTCCGGAGTAGGAAACGTTGGAGACTTCCAGCGTATCCTCTCCCTGGTTTGACACCTGCACGGAGTTGAAGCCCGTGGTGCCCACGTACGTGCCGGAGTTGTGCTCGGTGTCGAAACCCATCTCGTCACGGTCCGAGATGAGCTGCGGGGCCTTGGGGAGTTCTTCGGGGCTCTCGCCGCAAGCGGCGAGCGAGAAGAAGAGAATAGGTAGCCACGGGGTGTGCAGTCGCATGGACGTTCACTCCTCGCTAGAGGGTCGATGATGATGAATGTTGTAACAGTGTTCTGTCGTTACGCCCAGTGCGCCGGCGTTTTCCTGCTCACGTTGTTCGCGGTGGGCTGTGGAGACACGCGCGACGACTTCATCGGTCCGCGTGTGAAGGATGCGTGTGATGAATCCTGGCCGGTGTGTGGTCGGGTGGCGGGCTGCATCCTGGGCGCGGAAGGCTATTCAGAGGGCCGCTTCCCGGGGCGAAGCCAGTTCATCGTCCAGGTGCCGGAGGCGTCTCACGTCAAGCTGAGCTTCTACATGGACGAGGTCACCGCCGCCGGCGAGGAGACGGTGGTCATCTTCCACGAGGAGGGCTGCCGGGCTCGCGCGCGCCAGGCAGTGGATGGACGCGCGGTGCTCGACTCGATGGAGAAGTTCAGCGTCTTCACTCGAGAGGCGGAGCTCACCGGCGTGGGAGACCACCTCATCGAGTTCGAGTCCGACATGCAGGCGCGTTACGCCGTGAAGGTGGACATCACGCCCCTGCGCAATCGCTAACCCCCCGAGGCGACGCCTTGCTTCAGCGCGCGGACCAGATGGCTTGCCACCCGGAAGCTGTTGGCGGTGATGGTGAGCGTGGAGGGCACGCTCCCGCCGGTGGGCATGAAGCTGCCGTCGACGACGTAGAGGTTGGGCACCTCGTGCGCGCGGCAATTCCTGTCCAGCACGGACGTGGCGGCGTCGTCGCCGAAGCGGCAGGTGCCGTGCTGGAGGATGGTCGTCTCGCCGGTGGTGCTGGTGCGCTTGAGCTCATCGGGCTCCAGCCGCATCAGCACCTCTTCGCCGCGCTCCACCAGGAAGCGCGTGGCGGCCAGGTCCATGGGGTGGCGGTCCACGGTGATGGCGGCCACGGGAATCCCATACTTGTCCTTCACGGAGTCCTCCACGCTCACGTAGCTGCCCGGCGTGGGGAGGTACTCGGCGTAGACCTCGAACTGGAGGATGCGCGAGTCGCGGTAGTCCCGCATCCGGTCCTTCAGCGCCTTGCCGAAGACGGCGGACGTGCCCTTGCCCGCCAGGCCCAGGGCCGCGTTGATGGGATTGGGGTGGGTCCACATGAAGCCCAGCGTGCCGCCCTTGCGGAAGCCGAAGCGCGCGTCGGGCATCAGGTAGAAGTCCTGGATGCTGCGATTGACGAAGGGGCTGGGGTCCTTCAGCCACGGCCGCTTCTCGGCCTGCTTCGACAGCCGGAAGGTGGCCTGGGCTTCACCGAACGAGCTGAAGGTGAGGTTCTTTCCCACCAGCCCGTTGTTGTTGGCGAGCCCCCGCGCGAAGCGGCTGGACGTCGAGTTGAGCAGCAGCCGCGCGCTCTCCACCGCCGTGCAGGACACGACGATGACCTTCGCGGGCTGCTCCTGGGTGACGCCGTCCGCGTCCACGTAGATGACGCTCTTCGCGCGGCCCTTGCGGTCCACCTCCACCGTGCGCGCCATGCAGCCG
Source organism: Myxococcus stipitatus (assembly GCF_038561935.1). The sequence goes on from NZ_CP102770.1 coordinate 1,681,953, forward strand.
GGGCGCACCTGCACGTGGCCGGTGGCCACCGCCGCGGGGATGAGGCTGGCGTTGGTGCCGCTCTTCGCCCCCATCTCGCAGCCGTAGCTTCCGCACAGCGCGCAGTACGAGCACGGCGCGCGGCCCCGGTAGGGGCGGCTGATGATGCCTCGCGCCGTGGGCAGCGAGTGCCAGCCCATGGCCTGGCAGGTCTTGTCGATTTCCGCCGCCACCGGGTGCACGTCCAGCGGGGGCAGGGGATACGGGCCGCTGCGCGGCTCCGCGAAGGGGTGGGGCACGGCGTGGCCGGACACGCCCAGCTCCACCTCGGCCTTGTCATAGAAAGGCGCCAGGTCCTCGTAGGAGATGGGCCAGTCCTCCAGCGTGCTGCCGGGCACCGCGCCCAGCGTGGTGCGCAGCCGGAAGTCCATGGGCTTGAGCCGGTAGAAGAAGCCGCTCATGTGGACGGTGCCGCCGCCCACGCAGTTGGCGGTCCACGCCGCGGAGCTGCGCTCGTACTTGCCCTTGAAGCCCTGGCGCACCAGGTGCGGCTCCTCCCACGGCAGCGGCATGAAGAAGTTGCGGCGGCTGTTGAGGATTTCGTCGTGCACGAAGTCCTGGGGCCGGTAGTGCGGACCCTTCTCCAGGACGACGACCTTGAAGCCCGCGCGGCCCAGCTCCAGCGCCATGGGCGCGCCGCCGGCGCCGCTGCCAATGATGCAGATGTCGACCTCGGGCAGGCTCACTTGTGAACTCCGCACTCTCGCAAGCACTTCGGTCCGTCGTAGTTCTCCGGGGGCGCCATGGCGACGGTGCCCACGGTGTCGAAGCCCATCAGCCTCCAGCCCACCTTGCCCTTGTTGCCGCCGTAGGACGGGTCCCCGAGGAAGCCCTCCAGCGTGAGCACGGTGAGCAGCTCCACGAAGTGCGCCTCGCCGCTGCCGGGCTTGCTGTCCTTGAAGAGCGTGAGCAGCTCGTCCTGCTGCGCGGCGGTGATGCTGGAGAAGCCCTTCTGGAACATCCGCTGCGAGCGGTGCTCCAGCGCGGCGAGCCCCTCCAGGAAGTCGTCGCGGATGGGCTTCATCTCCGGTGTCGTGAGGATGCGGTCGATGTAGACCGGCACGTCGGCGTCGAGCGCGCCCGGGTCCTCGTCCTTCGGGAGGATGCGCTCGGCGGCGGCGGCGGCCACCGCGAACTCGAAGCGGGAGAAGGTGCGTGGCTCCGGTGCTCCGGGCGCGGTGCCCAGCGGGCCCGGGTCCTGCGTGGGCTTGGGTGCATCCTCGGAAGAAGAGCGCTTGCAGGCCATGGGCCCGAGCAGCACGACACTTCCACCCAGGAACGACAGCCGTTGGATGAACGAGCGCCGGGACAGTCGACGGCGAGGAGAACGCGCACGAGGCATAGGTGCGTGAGCGTAACCCAGCGCGCGAGGTTTCGCCGCGTGTGGCGTAGGATGAACGCAACGATGTGCACGGCCGAGAAAGCAAGGAGACGCAGATGAAACGACACGCCTGGGCACTGGGATTGGTGATGGCTTTGGGGTGCGGCAAGGACAAGCCTGACAACCCTGACGCGGGGAGTCCGGATGCGGGTCCGAACCCGACCGGCGGCAGCTTCACCAAGCTGGAGGTGGATGCCGACAAGAGCGAGTTCAATCCCATCTCGAACATCGCCATGGCCGTGGGGCCCAATGACCGCATCGGCATGGCGTACTTCGTGGACACGGGGACGGCGACGGGCAGCGAGACGAACTACGACTTGCGCTATCGCGAGTTCAACGGCGGCGTGCTGGGGCCCGCGGAGAAGGTTGTCACGGTGCAGCGCGTGTTCGGCGTGTCCGTGGCCTTCGGTCAGGATGGCCAGCCCGCGGTGACGTACCTGGGCGGTGGCCGGGACAGCTCCACGTACTGGCTCCAGAGCGATGTGGCCATCTCCTACCGCTCCTCGTCGGGGACGTGGACGCAGCAGATTGTCGCCACCCTCTCCAACGCGGCGGCCATCGGCAATCCCCTGGCCGACGCGGGCTTCCTCGTGGGGCTCAACTCCTCGCTCCTGTTCGTGGATGGCAAGGCGCTCATCGCGTACCGCGACGGCCACAACGCGAACTTCGAGGGCCAGGACTGGGCGGCGGCGGACCTGGAGGTCGCCAGCGGCGGACCCACGAGCTGGACGTTCCGGATGGCGGCCTTCTCCGGCGACGGGAAGGATGGCTTTGGCGGCCACCTCTCGATGATCATGGCCGGCGCGCAGCCGGCGCTCGTGCATGACCGCACGAAGAAGGGCGCCCAGGCGACGGGCGGCGGTGTCCTCTTCCAGCGCCGCAACGCGGATGGCCAGACGTGGTCTCGCCCCGTGGAAGTCGCGACGGAGTCCAGCATCGCCAACACCCAGCTCGGTCCCTCCATGGCGTACGACCCGCAGGAAGGCTTCGGCATCGCCGTGCAGAACCGCGGCTCCTCGCGAGGCGACGTGCTGCTGTACATGGATTGCCCCAGCCCCAACCTCACGAGCTGCACCACGACGGGCGAGTGGTCGACGCCGGACCCGGTCTTCGGCAACGGCACGGGGGGCTGGTATCCCTCGCTCGCGTTCGACCCCCAGCACCACGAGCCGTCCATCGCGCACTACTTCTGCTCGCGCGAGCCGGGCCGCAACGACACGAGCTGCAACCCGAACGAGGACAAGCTCGTCATCAGCACGCGCATCGGCGGCAACTGGCGTGAGACGGTGGTGGATGAGGAGGGCGGCTGGTCGCCCAAGCTGGCGTTCCTGTCCAACGGCAAGCGCGTCGTCCTCTACCGCACCCCGGTGGCCGCGCTCAGCAAGAAGGGCGTCCTGCACCTGGCGGTGGAGAAATGAGGAAGTCGGTCCGAGCCCTCGCGGCGCTGACGCTGGCGGGCCTGGTCTCGGGCGCCGGCATGATGGCGTGCAGCCGTCCGGACAACTCGCTGTCCGGCAGCGTGTCGGAGCTGTTCCCGCTGGAGGTGTCGCGCGTGGAGATTCTCCGCAACGCGGAGGCCCTCCAGGTGAGCTACTTCCGCAACAATGACCTGGACGTGGACCTGGTGGTGCGGCTCACCGTGTCCACGGAAGGGTTGGACCTGCGGCCCGGCGCGAAGGTGAACCTGGGCGGCACCACGCCCTCGGGCCTGGCGCGCGCCACCGTGGTGCACCTCAACGCCGGAGAGCCCGCGCGGGTGTTCGCGCCCGTGGAGAAGGGGGACCTGCAGCTGGAGTCCGGAGGTCAGCCCGGCCAGCACACGCGCGGCGACTTCTCCATGTCCTTCAAGAAGGGCGACGGCTACGGCGCGGGGCGCAGCCTGGAAGGGACGTTCTCCGCCGAGGCCCGGGACGCGGGCTTCGGGCCGGAGGAAGGCGAGCCCCTGGACGGCAGCGTCGTCGTCCCGTGACGACCTGACACACGCGGCGGCGCCCGGAGGTGCTCGGACGTCGCCGCGTCGTGTGGGGCGCTACCGCGCGGCGCAGGTGTTGAGCGCCAGCCCCTGGGACATCGTGGACTGGAGCACCGCGTGGCGCGCGAGCGCGGTGGCGCCGCCTTCCTCGTAGATGCGCCGAGCGAGCGCGATGGCCTCTCCGCCGTGCACTGTCTTCGTGAGCCCGGCCGCGTCCGTCACCGCGACGCCGCCGTCCGCCGTGCCCTCGGCGCGGACGATGGGAACCCCGGCGTCGTCGCGGACGACCATGCCGTTCTCCAGCGTCTCGACGTGGCGGACGACGGGCTCCTCGCCCTCGCGCTCGAGCACCAGCGTCATCACGCCCGTCTCCGGGTCTCGCGTCATCTTCAGCTCCTGGTTGGGGCCCAGGCGGACGATGCGCGTGTTGATGTCGGCGCTGCCCGTGCTCGACACGGGGTTCTTGCCGCTCCAGAACTCGATGCTGTTGATGACGAGCGCGTCGATGAACGTGCCCAGCTCATACACAGGCACGATGACGAGCACGAGGAACATCAGCCACTGCACGAACTTCTCGTCCGAGATGTTCTTGTTCCAGCTCCAGATTTTCTGGGTGAGTTTGAAACTGCCGAAGCACCCGGTCGCGTGCATCGAGATGAAACCAGCGCACAGCACGGCGAGCCAGGGAGACGGACGCTTCATCATGAACCCTCCTCGGGGGGATGGAAGGACTGCGAAGGCGGCCCCACCATGCCACGGAGGATTTCCCACGCACACCGTGTTTGTGTGCCTTTGTTGGTCCCCGTCACGCCCACGTCCCCGAGGTGCGAGGATGCACGCGTGACTTCTCTTCGCTTCCTCGTGCGGGCCAGTGCCCTGTGTCTCGTCTCCCTCGGCGCGGGGGGGCTCGCGGCGGAGCCTGGTGCCGCGGATGCGTCCGCGCCGAGTGCACGCCAGCGGACACCCGAGCCCCCGTCCGCGCTGGCCTGCCTGGCGAAGTGGTATCCGGTGCTGACACCCGTGAGCCTCGAGTCAGGCTGGGGCTTCGCCCTGCCCGGTGGGCGTGTCTTTCCTTTCGACGATGGAGAGGACAAGACCTTCGCGCGGAAGCTGGAGGCGCCGGACCTGGAGGACACGCTCTCCATTCCCTATCGCACCGGCCCCATCACACCCGTCACCCGCGAGGACGACGACCCGGGGCGCATCCGCTTCGAGCCGTTGTTCGAGGCCCTGTACGGCGCCTCGCGCGAGAAGGTGGACGTGGTGCCCTGGGTCTTCTTCGGGCAGACGCTGAAGGTGCACCGCAAGGTGCTGCCGGCCTTCCAGCGCGTCACGGCGCGGCTGGAGCCGTTGGTGGCGAAGGACGCCTCGCTGGGGGCCTTCCTTCGCGGCGCGGGCGGGACGTTCGCCTGGCGCACCATCGCGAACACGCAGCGCCGCAGCGCGCACTCCTACGGCGTCTCGCTGGACCTGAACACCGCGCGCTCTCACTACTGGGAATGGCAGCGGCCCAAGTCACCGGTGCGCTGGCGCAACGCCGTGCCCCAGGTGCTGGTGGACGCCTTCGAGGCGGAGGGCTTCATCTGGGGCGGGCGCTGGTACCACTACGACACGATGCACTTCGAGTACCGGCCGGAGCTGCTGGACCCGGCGTGTGCTCCGGCGCGGTGAGAGGGCTCAGTCGCTCTCGCTCTGCACGAGCCCGTACTTGTGCAGCAACGAGTAGAGGTGCTTGCGGTCCAGCTCGGCCTCGCGGGCGGCGCGGGCGATGTTGCCCTTGGCCCGGCCCAACAGGCGCGTGAGGTACTCGCGCTCGAAGGCGCGGATGAGCTCGTCCTTGCAGACCTTGAAAGGGCCGGTGAACTCGGCGGGGAGGAAGTCGCCGGCGGGGGCGGGGGGCTCGCGGGTGAACTCGCGCAGGAGCGCGTCCCCGGCCAGCTCCGGGATGTCCACCATGTGCCGCGCGCGCTCCAATGCATTGCGCAGCTCGCGCACGTTGCCCGGCCAGGTGTGGCCGGTGAACTGCTCGCGAATCTTCTCCGGCAGCCGCAGCCACAGGCCCTCGCCCGCGAAGGCGTCGACGAGGAGGGGGATGTCCTCCTTGCGGTCTCTCAGGGGCGGCAGGCTGACGGTGAAGACGGAGAGGCGGAAGTAGAGGTCCTCGCGGAAGCGGCCCGCCTGCGTCTCGGCCCAGAGGTCCTTCTTGCTGGCGACGACGATGCGCGCGTCGAAGGAGATGGCCGTGGACGCACCCAGCCTGCGGAACTCGCGGTCCTCGATGGCGCGCAGGAGCTTGGGCTGGAGGTCCAGCGCCAGGTCGTCGATTTCGTCGAGGAAGAGGGTGCCGCCGTTGGCGCGCTCCAGGCAGCCGATGCGCTGGCTGACGGCGCCGGTGAAGGCGCCCTTCTCGTGGCCGAACAGCTCGCTCTCGATGAGGGAGTCGGAGACGCTGGCGCAGTCGAAGACGACCAGCGGGCCGGGCGCACGCGGGCTGAGCTTGTGGATGGCCTTGGCGGCGGCGCCCTTGCCGGAGCCCGTCTCGCCCACCAGCAGCAGCGTGGAGTCGGTGGGGGCGATGCGCTGGAGCAGCGCGAAAATCTGCCGCATGGGCAGGCTGCGGCCCACCAGGTCTCCGAGCCGGTCCTCCACCAGCGGCTCCACCTGGACGGGCGCCAGCTGCGGACTGAAGCGCAGCCGCACGTCGCCCACCTCCAGCAGCGCGCCCGGACGCAGGTACGCCTCGCGCACCTGCGCGCCGTCCAGGAAGGTGCCGTTGGTGGAGCCCAGGTCCTGGACGAGGAAGCGGTCGCCCTGGCGGCGCACCATCAGGTGATTGCGGCTCACCGTCGGGTGGTCGATGACGACGTCGTTGTCGGGGGCCTTGCCCACGCGCAGCGCTTCGTTGGCGAGGGGAAAGACGGTGCCGGCGCGCTCGGTGTCCAGCAGGACGAGGTGGAACTGTTGCGCGGAGAGTCGCTCACCCTGGCCTCGTGCGTTGATGACTGTGTGCGAGGGGATGGGGGCTGGGGGGAGAGGGGACATGACCGGGTGGGGATTCTAGACGGCTTCTTGTCGACAGGTGATTTCCTGTCCGCCGGGAGCGCGCCCGCCCTCTGGGCGGCCGGGCATGTGGTTGGAGCCCCAGGGGAGCGTGATACGACGGACGCCACCTATGCGGACCCCTTCCTTGCTTCTGTTGCTGGCCTCTGCTTGCGCCACGGTTCCCAGGACTCCGGCTCCCGCGACCCCGTCGGCGGCGACCCCGCCGGCCCCCACGCGTGTCTGGAAGCAGCCTCGCGCGGTGGTGGTGCGCCACGCCACGGTGATGCCGGCCACGGGCCCCGCCATCGAGGACGGCGCGGTGGCCTGGGTGGACGGCAAGCTGACGGCGGTGGGGCGCAACGCGGACGTGGCGACCCCCCCGGGGGCGGAGGAGGTGGACGGTACCGGGCTGTACGTCACCCCGGGCATCATCGACGCGCACAGTCATCTGGGCGTGTACGCCAGCCCCGCCTCGTTCTCGAATGACGACGGCAACGAGGCCACCGCGCCGGTGACGGCCGAGGTCTCCGCGGAGCACTCCTTCTGGCCCCAGGACCCGGGGCTCCAGCGCGCCGCGGCGGGGGGCATCACCTCCCTGTTGGTGCTGCCCGGCAGTGCCAACCTGGTGGGTGGCCGGGGCTTTCCGGTGAAGTTGCACTTCGGCCGCTCGGCGGCGGAGATGCGGTTCCCGGGGGCCAAGGACTCCTTGAAGATGGCATGTGGTGAGAACCCGCGCCGCGTCTACGGGGTGGACCGCAAGACGGCGCCCTCCACCCGCATGGCCAACGTGGCCGGCTACCGGCAGGCCTTCGCCCAGGCCCGCGAGTACATGGCCAGGCAGGAGGAGTGGGCGAAGAAGCAGGAGAAGAGCCCGGACGAGGCGGGGCCCGCGCCGCTGCGCGACCTGAAGCTGGAGACGCTGGCGGAGGTGCTGCGCGGCAACATCCTGGTGCAGAACCACTGCTACCGCGCGGATGAGATGGAGGTGATGCTCCAGGTGGCGGCGGAGGCGGGCTACTCCATCCGCGCCTTCCACCACGCGCTGGAGGCGTACAAGGTCCGCGACAGCCTGGCCGCGAAGAACGTGGCCGTGGCGACGTGGGCGGACTGGTGGGGCTTCAAGCTGGAGGCGTGGGACGGCATCCCGGAGACCGCGGGGCTCGTCTCGCAGGCGGGCGGAAAGACGGTCATCCACTCCGACTCCGCGCTGAGCATCCAGCGGCTGAACCAGGAGGCCGGCAAGGCGATGTGGCGGGCGCGCGAGTCGGGCATCCCCATCCCCGAGGAGGAGGCGCTGCGCTGGGTCACGCTGAACGCCGCCTGGGTGATGGGCGTGGAGAGCGCCACGGGCTCGCTGGAGCCGGGGAAGATGGCGGACGTGGTGCTGTGGAAGAACCACCCCTTGAGCGTCTACGCGCGGGCGCAGCGCGTGTGGGCGGACGGCGTGGTGACGTTCGACGCGAGCCAGGGGGCCGCGCAGGTCAGCGACTTCGAGGTGGGCGATGTGGCGGCGAACGCGGCGAAGCTGGTGGCCGCGCCCGCGGCGGCGCCGTCGCTCGCGGACCTGGGCCTGGGCGAGCGCTGTGACGTGACGAAGGACCGCGCGTGCGCGGAGCGCCTTGCTCCGACGGCCGAGGCGTGCACGGTGTTCCACGGCGTGACGGCCTTCACGGGCTCGGCGTGGCTCAAGGGCGCCACGGTGGTGCTGGAGAACGGCAAGGTCGCGAGCATCCAGGCGGACGGCGGTGACTCGCTGCCTCCCGCGTGCCGCGTGGTGGACGGGAAGGGCCGGCTGCTCACGCCGGGCTTCGTGGACTCGCTCACCGTGCTGGGGTTGGTGGAGGTGAGCGCGGAGGAGTCGACGCAGGACGACGGGCTGCGCGGGGACGCGGCGAAGCGGGACGTGCGCGCGGCGCTCCTGGCCTCGGACGGCATCAACCCCGCGTCGGTGGTGCTCCCGGTGGCGCGGCTGGGAGGTGTCACCAGTGTCCTGACGCATCCGCGTGGCGGGTTGGTGTCCGGGCAGAGCGCGCTGCTGGCGATGGATGGCTCGATCCGGCGCGCGCCGCTGGCCATGCACATCCAGCTGGGCATCTCCGGACGCGACGCGGTGTCGGGCTCGCGGGCGCTGGTGCTGGAGCGGCTGCGGGAGATTCTCGCCGACGCGCGCGACTACAACCGCCGCAAGGGCGACTTCGAGCAGGGGCGCATGCGGGACCTGTCGGTGAGCCGCCTGGATTTGGAGGCGCTCCAGCCGGTGCTCGCGGGCACGCTGCCGGTGGTGGTGCACGCGGACCGGGCCTCGGACCTGCGTGTCGCGCTGGGCCTGGCGCGTGAGTACAACCTCAAGCTCATCATCGCCGGGGGCGGTGAGGCGTGGATGGTGGCGCAGGAGCTGGCGGCGGCGAAGGTGCCCGTGATTGTGCAGCCCACGCAGAACCTGCCCGCGGACTTCGACCGGCTCAACAGCCGCCTGGACTCCGCGGCGCTCTTGAGCAAGGCGGGCGTGAAGGTCCTCTTCTCCATCATGGGAGACCATGGCCTGGTGCGCACGCTGGCGCAGGAGGCGGGCAACGCGGTGGCCTGGGGCATGCCGCACACGGACGCGCTGCGCGCGATGACGTCCAACGTCGGGGAGGCGTTCGGCCTGCCGGTGGGCAAGCTCGCGCCGGGCGCGGTGGCGGACGTGGTGCTGTGGAATGGCGACCCGCTGGAGTCCTCCACGCGCCCGTTGGGCATGTGGCTGGCCGGACGTCAGGTGCCGCTCGTCACGCGGCAGCAGGCCCTGTTCGAGAAGTACCGCGAGCTGCCGAAGTAGGCGGCCGTCCCCTCCCGGGCGAGGACGGCCGCCAGCGTCGTGCGTGCTACTCGCCTTCGTAGATGCCGATGGCGCCCGCCACCCACTTCTGGGTGGTGGTGTCGCGGTAGCCCATGAAGGACACCAGCATCCGCCGGCTGCTTCCGTGGCCGTCCGCCTGGATGTCGCTGATGCGCGACATGCCGTACTTGCGGCCGAACTCCGGCAGGCCGTAGGTGGTGAAGTCACCGCCCTTCAGTCGGGAGATGCCGCCGCCCCACGACGCGCCGGCCCAGAGGCTTCCGTCCCTGGGGTCCAGGCCCAGGGCGGACAGGTGCCTGTCCACCAGCCCGGAGCCGGAGCCCACCCGGCGCAGCACCTGACCGCTCGAGTCCAGGTGCACCAGCCCGTTGCTGAACGAGCTCAGCCACACGCTGCCATCGCCCATCACCACCGCGCCGGAGATGTTGTCCGGCACGCGCTCGCCAGGCTTCGCGTACTCCGGCTTGGCGTCCGGCCACAGGTCGAGCTTGTTGTCGGCGTCCGCCTCCGAGCCCGTCTGCGCGTGCCAGAAGTTGCCGCCCGTGGAGCCGTAGCGGAAGCGCGTGGTGCGGTCCGCGCCGCCGAACCAGACATCACCGCTGGGGTCCACCGCGACGCCGTAGTACGCGTCCGTCAGCAGAATCACGTTGCCGCGCGCGTCCAGCGCGTTGACGGACGGGTGCACGTGCTCGAGGACGCCGGAGCAGTTGAGCTGGCCGTTGCACATGGGCGCGCCGGAGAACGTCGCATCCCCGCGCGCGAAGCCGTGGTTGCCGCCGAACCACACGCTGGGCTTGTTCCGGCCGATGGCCTGCTTGTCGTAGCGGATGCGCAGGATGTTGCAGATCTTCTCGCGCCCGCGCTTCTCGGCGGCCACCACGTCGGGGCCGGAGAAGATGTCGTAGTGCACCACGTTGAGGGTGCCGTCCTGGCGCAGCGTCACCCGGTCCGCGTCGCCGCTCTTGTAGCGAGCGGGGTCCGGGCTGGGCCCGTCCCAGTTGTTCTCGCAGTGCTCGGAGCCCGTGCCGGGCACACCCTCGTAGCCCACGAAGACGGTGCCCGCCTTGGCACCCGCCACGGAGATGACCTTCAGGTACTTGATGCCGGGAGGCGTGCTGCCGTCCGGCATGTAGCCGTAGGGACGCAGGCCGTGCTCCATGCCGAAGCGCTCGAAGCGCTCCGCGCCGGGCTTCAGGAGGAACAGGCCCTCTTCACCTCCGGCCACCCAGATGTTGCCGCCCTCGTCGGCCGTCACGCCGTACACGGTGAGGGGGCCGCCCTGGTCCGCGCCCACGAAGCGCCAGCCCGGCACGGAGGGCAGCGGGGGAATCTCCGCGTCCTGCCGAGGGTCGGGGCCCGCGTCCGGTGGCGGGCCCGCGTCGGGAGGCTCCGTCGGCGGGCCGCTGTCGGGTGGCTCCGTCGGTGGGCCGCCGTCGGGAGTCGGGCCCGCGTCGGCGCCGTCGGGCGGAGGGCCCGGGTCGTCCATGTCCGGGTTGTCCTGCTGGGACTCGTCGCTGGACTTGGAGTGACAGCCCCCCAGGGTCCACATCACACACGCCAAGAAGAGCGCGCCTGGCCAGCGCAATCCCCGTGTCATTCCGCTCACCCCACGAATGCCTGGCCGCCCTGGATGGGCAACCGTCCAAGCCCCCTCAGTCGCAAGGCCGATGCCAGGATTCGTTGGCGCTCCATGGGCGACTCCGTCCGCTCCTCGACAGGTGGTGGGAAGCGCGATGCCCTGTCTGGGCAAGTCGCTGTCCCGAAGGACCCCCTATTCGTGCTAGTGGCTTCCGGAAATGGGTGGGAACGACGCACGCGGTCGCACACCGCTGTCATTGGTGGGCCAGGAGCCGGACCTTCTTTTCTACACACGCCAGGCGGCCGAGCACGGCGCGCCCGTGTTGGTCCTGGGCGCCGCCAACGGCCGGGTGGTCTGGGCGCTGGCCGAGCACGGCTACACCGCCGTGGGCGTGGACCCGTCGGAGGTGATGATTCGCTCCGCCGAGGAGCGCCGCGCCTCGGAGTCCCTGGAGGTCTCCAACCGCGCCCGCTTCCTCGTCGCGGACCTGCGCTCGCTGCGGCTTCCGGACCGCTTCCCGCTGGTGCTGGCCCCGCAGCACGCGCTGGGGTTGATGCCGGGCAATGATGATTTGGAGGCGCTCCTGGCCACGGTGCGCCACCACCTCACGCCGGAGGGCACCTTCGTCTACGACGTGCTCAACACGCCGCGCGAGCCCGTGCTGCCGCGCGATGACGAGGAGCCCAACGCGGGGCTGGAGCCGCGCCGCCCGCTGTTCGCCCTCCACCTGCGCGAGCGCAAGCAGCCCGGAGTGCCCAGCCCCATCCGCCGCCTCAAGCTGCGGCACTTCTCGCCGGAGGAGCTGGACGCGGCCCTCACCGCCGCGGGCTTCACCCCGCGCGAGCGCTACGGCCGCTTCGACGGCAAGCCCTTTGATTTGGAGGACTCACGGCACATCGGCGTCGCCGGGCCGTGAGCACCGCGCGCGAGGGCGCTCACTTCTCGAAGCGGTAGCCCAGGCCGCGCACGGTGACGAAGTGGCGCGGCTCCTCCGGGTTCGGCTCGAACTTGAGGCGCAGCTGGCGCATGAAGTTGTCCACCGTGCGCGCGCTGCCCTCGTAGTGGTAGCCCCACGCGCCGGACAGCAGCTCCTCGCGGGTGAAGGTGCGGTCCGGATGCGTGAGGAAGTGCGCCAGCAGCTTGAACTCCTGCGCGGTGAGCTCCACGGGCGTCCCCGCGCGCGCCACCGTGCGTGAGTTCATGTCCACGCGCACGTCGCCGAACGTCACCGGCGGCGCGCCCCCTTGCGTCGGATAGCGGCGGCGCAGCACGGCCTTGATGCGCGCCAGGAGCTCCTGGAGCCCGAAGGGCTTCACGACGTAGTCATCCGCGCCCAGGTTGAGGCCGAGAATCTTGTCCGTCTCCATCCCCTTGGCGGACAGCACCACCACGGGCGTGTCGCGGCCTCGCTGGCGCAGCTCCTTGAGCACCTCGTAGCCGTTGAGCTCGGGCAGCATCAGGTCCAGCACCATGAGGTCGGGGGCGTCATCCAGCGCGCGCTGGAGGCCCGTGCGCCCATCCTGGGCCTGGAGCACCTCGTAGCCCTCGAAGCGCAGGTTCATGGACAGGCCCGCGAGGATGGACAGGTCGTCCTCGACCACCAGGATGCGCCGGGTCGCTTCGCTCATGACTTCCGCACCGGCAGTTGGATGGTGAACCGGCTGCCGCGGCCGGGCTCGCTCTTCACGGAGATGCGTCCGCCGTGAGCCTCGACGATTCTCCGGGCGATGGCCAGCCCCAGCCCGCTGCCCTCCGTCGTCCGGGTCATCAGATTGTCCACCCGATAGAAGCGCTCGAAGATGCGCTTGCGTTCCTTCGACGCGATTCCCACGCCGTTGTCCTCCACCGACAGGTCAATCCACCGCCCCGCCTGGCTCGCGCTCAAGGTGATGCGGCGGTTCTCCGGCCCGCTGTACTTGTAGGCGTTCTGGAGCAGGTTGAGCAGGGCCCCGGCGACCGAGTCCTTGTCCACGTCCACCCGAGGCAACCCCTGCGCCACGTCGACCTTCAGGTCCACGGTGCTGTCCATGCGCTGGGTGCGGAAGGCGGCGACCGCCGTGTCCACCACGTCGGCCACGGGCAGGGCCTCGCGCTGGTACACCTTGCGGCCGCCCTCGATGCGGGACCAGTCCAGCACGCGCTCGATGAAGACGGACAGCCGCTCCGTCTCCCGCGTCAGCATGGTGAGGATCTCCTGCATCTGCGCGGGGTCCTTGAGCCGGCCCAGCGCGAGCATCTCGATGAACATGCGGATGGATGTCAGCGGCGTGCGCAGCTCATGGCTCACCAGCGAGACGAAGTCCGTCTTCATGCGCGACAGCCGCGCCTCGCGGTACAGCACGCGGCCCGTGTAGACGACGCCGAACGTCAGCGTCAGATAGAACAGGCCCAGCAGCACGCCGTACACGGCGCGGTTGCGCGTGGAGGCCCGCGCCACCGGGTCCTCGCCCGTGGGCAGCACCACCAGTCGGTAGTCCTGGAGAGGGGCGGGCAGCACGCGCTCGGCCAGCCCCTGGGGCCCCAGGGCGCTGGCGCGGGCCTGCGCCACCTCCGACACCAGCTTGCCCACCAGCCCGCTTTCGACCGTCTCTCGAGGGATGGGCATGAGGCCGATGCGCACCGGCTCGCTGGACACCGCGCGAGGCTCCACGCGCTCCGCCAGCAGCATCTCCAGGGCGCGGACGGACAGCCGGACGCCGCGCACGACGGCGCCCTGTCGCTGCGTCACCACCACGACGGTGCGCCCCGCCGAGGACAGCGAGAAGCCGGTGGGCGACTCGGGCAACGCGCCCGCCTCCGGCAGCACCGCGGTCAGCGTCTCCGCCAGCGCGGGGTCCTCGGTGAGCACCCGCCCGCCCTCCAGCTGGAAGGTGCCGTGGGGCTCGGAGAGGATGCGCCCGTCGGTGGCGACCAGGTTCAGCCTGCCGCCTTCCTCCTCGAGCCGGGCGGAGGCCAGCTGCCGGGGCAGCTCCTGGGACAGCGTCTCCAGCGTCCCTCGCCAGGCCGACTCCAGCCGCTTCTCCACCGCCGCGCGCTCGTTGATGATGGCCACCACGCCGAAGCCGGACAGGCCCGCGGATGGCAGCACCACCAGGACGATGAGCAGCGCGAAGGTGCGCCGGAAGCTGAGGATGACCGAGGAGGGGCGTGACACGTCTTCCTCATTTACCCCCACCTGGGGAAACGCGCTCGTGGCGTTTCGTCCTGGGGCTCCCGCTCGACTGTCCGCCACCCGCACCCGAGGTGGGAGAGGGCATCGACTTCCGAGGCCCGCTGGTGCAAGCATGGCGGACTCGCGGGGGAGGCGAGCGACCTGGGCCGGGCGCCATTTCCCCTCCGCGACACGGCGCGGCATTCCCGGTGATGAGTGTGGCGAGCGACATTCTCGCTGGGGAAGCGCGGGAGGAGACTTCATGAGACGGCACGTTCTGGCCGGGGTGGCGGCGGCGGCGGTGCTGGGACTTTCGGCATGCGAGGACCGGTCCGCGGACGGAGGGTGGAGCAACTCCTCCGGCACGGTGGCGCTCAGTCGGGATGACGCGTTCCTGTACGTGGTGGACGCGGACAACGGCGTGCTCTCGGTGGTGGAGACCGCGCGCGGCGAGAAGGTGGGCGAGGTGAAGGTGGGCGTGGGCCCGGAGCGCGTGGTGGTGGGGCCCGACGACACCGTCTACGTCTCCAACCGCGCCGAGCGCAGCGTCTCCATCATCCGCCGGGGCGACTGGAACGAGGCGGCGCGCGTGACGGTGGGGGTGGAGCCCATGGGCATGGCCGTCTCCCCTCGGGGCGACACGCTCTTCGTGGTGAACAGCACCGCGCGGACCTCCACCGAGCACGGCACGCTGATGGCCGTGGACACGCGCACGCTGGAGATTCGCTGGGAGCTGGCGGTGGGGGATGAGCCTCGCGGCATCGCGCTGGTGGACGGCGGGCGCCGCGCGCTCATCAGCCTGTTCCGCCAGGGGGACCTGGTGACGGTGGACCTGGCGGACGCGCATCAGCCGCGCCTCCAGCGCGAGCGCACGGACCTGTATGACCGGGCCAACGAGGACCGGGGCGCCATCCTCGGTGACCCGCTGGTCTCGCCCATCTCCTTCCGTCCCCGAGGCATGGCGGACGTGGTGGTGTCTCCCGACGGCCAGCACGCCTTCGCGCCCATGCGGTGGTCTCGCGAGGACCCGCTGGCGAAGTCGGGCCCGGCGCGGGGCGAGTCGCTCTATGGCGGCGGAGGTCCGTGCAACGCCTCGGGCGTGGTGGTGCCGGGCCTCGTCACCTTCAAGACGGAGGATGGCTCGCCTCGGGTGGATGACCTGAACAAGTGCCGCCCCTCGTTCGGCGAGGTGCCGGACTTCCCGGCCTCCACCCTGGTCGGCACGGAGAGCACGCACCCGCTCCAGGGGCCGGTGGCGGCGGTCGTGGACCCGTCCGGTGAGTGGCTGTTCGTGGTGCATCGCGAGACGGACAACGTGGCCATCCTCCCCACGGGCCGCCGCACGGGGGATGACCTGGAGAGCACGCGAGGCGGCTCCGTGCGGCAGGTGGTGCGCGTGGGCTCGGGCCCCAGCGGCATCGCGCTGACGCGGGATGGGCGCAAGGCGTACGTCCACAACGCCTTCGACCACTCGGTGACGACGCTGGTGAATGACGGCTCGGGTGCTCGGACGAATGTTCGCACGGAGGGCTCGCCGCTCTCCCTCGCGGGGGACACGCTGTCGCCTCAGCAGGTCGTGGGCCGCAAGCTGTTCTACTCCGCGCTCGACTCGCGGATGACGAGCCGCGATGTGTCCGTGTCCTGCGAGTCCTGTCACCTGGATGGCCGCGAGGACGGCCACGTGTGGGGCTTCCCGGACGGGCCGCGCCAGACGCCCAGCCTCGCGGGGCGCGACGTGACGCGGACGGCGCCGTTCCACTGGAGCGGGGAGTTCGCCACGCTGAAGGACTTCCTCGACGCCACGGTGACCAGCCGCATGGGCGGCGGGGTGCTGGACGCGACCCTGGTGACGCAGCTGTCCGCCTTCATCGACGTGATTCCTGCGCCGGACAATCCCTACCTGGGCGCGGCGCCCACGCCGTCGCAGGCGCGCGGCGCGGAGGTGTTCAAGAAGGCGGGCTGCGACAGGTGCCACGCGGGGGAGCACTTCACCAACAACGAGCAGGCCGACGTGGGCACCTTCATCATCGAGGGACCTCTCCAGGACACGCGGGAGGTCCGCGCGAAGGGGCTGAACACGCCGTCGCTCCTGGGCCTCGCGCGGACCGCGCCCTACCTGCATGACGGCAGCGCGACGTCGCTGAAGGGGCGGCTCACGGAGCGCCGCCAGTCCACCGCGCACGGCACCACGGCGGGGCTGACGGACGCGGAGATTGACGACCTGGTGGACTACCTGCGCACGCTGTGACGAGGACTCACGGGGCGCCCGCGTCCGGAGGCGGCGCGGGGGCTCCGGGAGGCACGGGGGCCCCGGGCTGGAACAAGTCCGGGCGCGTGGCGGTGAGCGCGGCGCGGGCCACATCCAGGGCCTGCTCCGGCTCTCCGCCCAGCCAGGTGACGACGAGCGCGCAGGGCGTGTCGTCATCCCACGTCATCACCTGCAACATGCCTTGCGCGGGGGAGCGGCGCGCGGCGGCGCGGCCGAGCGCGGGAATCTCCTCGCCGCCCGCCTGGAGCGACGGGGCCAGCAGCGCGTGCGGGTCCGCCTGGGCGTAGTGCGGCCGGCAGTCCCACGTCACCGACACGGTGACGTCCTTCTCGGAGGCGGAGCGGAAGATGCACAGCGGGCCGCAGGTCGGACACGCGCGCTCCTGCTTCATGGTGAAGCCGGGCAGCATCGCCTCGCGCACGTCCGAGGGGAGCAGCACTTCGCATGAAGGAAGTGTCTCTTGGGTGACGGGCGCCCGCGCGGGGCCCGCGTCTGTCACCGGCTCCGCCGTGCGTGACCGGCATGCGAGTCCCAGGGCCAGTGTCACCCACAGCGCCGCGCGCCCTCCGCCTGCCCTCATCTGGTGGTCTCTCCTCAGGCGCCCGCCCATCCCTGGCGCGGGGCGGATGGTAGACCGGTGAGGCGGTGTCGCGGAGACGTTTCCCGCCGGCTGCACGGTGGGTGGGGGATGGGCATGGCTCGTGTCCTTCCCTCTCCGTGGACTAAGCTGGCGGGCGCGTTCATGCCCCCTGTCCGCCTCCTATTGGTGCCACTCGCCCTCGTGCTGGGGCCGCCCGCCTGGGCCCAGGCCCCCGTGGCCGCTCCGGCCGCCGCCACTCCCGTGGAGGCGCCCCGACGGAACCAGGCCCCGGACGACGCCGCATGGACCGAGTTCCCCGGACGCCCCCCGGAGGCTCCTCCGGGCGCCGTCACCGCTCCGTTGCCGGAGGTCCCCGACCGTCCGCCGCTCCTGCAGGTGGAGGAAGCGCCTCCGAGAGGAGACACGCGCCCCGCGCTCCCGCCCGAGCTGCCCGCACCCACGCCGGCCCCGGTGCCCAACCGGGTGAGCCTGCTGGGGGCTCGCACCGTGGGGGCGGGCGGGGTGGCGGTGGGGTTCTCGCTGGGCTTTCCCACGCTGTCGGCGCGCGCCGCCGTAGGGGTGACGTCGCGGTTCGACGTGCTGCTGGGGTTCGACAGCCTCTATGGCCTGATGAACGAGGCCCGGCTGGGCTGGCGCTGGAGCGTGCTGGACGGGGGGCCTCGGTGGAGCCTGGGCGTGGTGATGGAGGCCAGCCACGCGTTCTTCCTGCGGTCAGCCCGCGCGGAGGAGCGGGGCGCGCGCTACGTGACGGGTCGGCGCAACTGGAACGTCATGCCGGGCCTGGTGGGCACCTTCCAGTTCGAGGGCCACCGCGCCAAGCGGATGTTCCTGGACACGCGCTACCTGCTGACGGTGGACACGGAGCCCACGCAGCGCACGCCGCTGGGAGGACTGCCTCCCGACCAGGTGTCGGCCAGCGCGTGGACGTTCCGCGTGGGCGCGGAGATGCCGCTGAGCGAGAAAACGTCCTACTTTGTCTCCGCGGGGGGCGACGTCCGTGGCCGCTCCGTCGACGCGGACTTCATGCCGGTGGTGTCCGTCGGCATCGTCACCGGCCTCTAGCAGCCCAGGCCGTTGGCGCGGCAGTGCCCATCTCTTCCACTCTCCTGAGCGAGGTCTTCCATGCGAGGCAGTGTCATCGGCTCCGGCTCTTTCGGTACGGCCCTGGCGAACGTGCTGGCGGTGAACTGCGAGGAGGTCCGCCTCTGGGGCCGCGAGCAGTCGGTGGTGGACTCCATCAACACCCGGCATGAGAACCCCACCTACCTGCCGGGCATCCCCATCTCCGAGCGCGTGCGCGCCACCCGGGACCTGGAGGAGGCGCTGACGGGCTCGGAGCTGGTGGTGCTGGCCACGCCCAGCCACGCCACGCGCGAGGTGCTGGCCCGCGCCAAGGACTTCCTGCCGAGCCACGTCCCCATCGTCACGGTGTCCAAGGGCATCGAGAACGAGACGCTGCTGACGATGACGGAGCTGTTGGAGGACTGCCTGCCGGAGTCCTTCCACCCGTACATCGCCGTGCTGTCCGGCCCCAGCTTCGCCAAGGAGCTGGCGCGGCGCATGCCCACGGTGGTGACCATCGCGTCACACTGGGACAAGGTGGCGGTGCGCTGCCAGAAGGCGCTCCAGACGGAGACCTTCCGCAGCTACACGTCCACGGACGTGGTGGGCGTGCAGTACGGCGGCGCGCTGAAGAACGTCATCGCCATCGCCGCGGGCATGGCGGATGGCCTGGGCATGGGCCACAACGCGCGCGCGGCCATCATCACGCGCGGCCTGGCGGAAATCACCCGGCTGGCGGTGCGCAAGGGCGCCAACCCCCTGACGCTGTCGGGCCTGTCCGGCATGGGCGACCTGGTGCTGACGTGTACGGGTGAGTTGAGCCGCAACCGTCACGTGGGCATGGAGCTGGGCAAGGGCCGGAAGTTGGAGGACATCCTTTCGCAGATGAAGGAAGTCGCCGAGGGCGTGAAGACGGCGCGCAGCGCGCGGGACCTGTCGCTCAAGACGGGCGTGGAGCTGCCCATCTGCCAGCAGGTCTACCTGATTGCCTATGAGGGCAAGAACGCGAAGTCGGCGGTGGTGGACCTGATGACCCGTCAGCCCAAGTCAGAGCTCGTGTGACGGAGTGGGTGTGCGCGCGGAATGAGGGGCTGTTACAACAACAGTCCTCGTGACCACCGCGTCGGCTGCGTCCCTCTCCTCGTTCCGCGCCTTCCGTCATCGTGAGTTCGTCGCCATGTGGTTGGGGGCGCTGGTCTCCAACGTCGGCACATGGATGGAGGTGCTCGCGCTGGGCGTCTTCGTCACGGAGATGACGGGCCGCGCGGAGTGGACGGGCGGTGTCGCGGCGCTCACGTACCTGCCTTCGCTCATCCTGTCTCCGCTGGGCGGGGCGCTGGCGGACCGCTTCGACCGGCGCGTGTTCATCGCGGTGTGCGCGCTGGCGCAGGCCCTGCTCGCGGGGGTGCTGGCCGCGCTGGCCTTCAACGGCCGGCTCACGGTGGAGGCCGTGGCGGTCATCTCCTTCCTCAACGGCTGTGTGCACGTGGTCTCCGGGCCGGGCTTCACCGCGCTGCTCGCGGGGCTGGTGCCGAAGGAGGACCTGCACAGCGCGCTGACGCTCACGTCCGCGCAGTTCAACCTGGGGCGCATCCTGGGACCGGTGGTGGCGGCGTGGGGCCTGGCCATGGGCGGCGTGGCCTGGGTGCTCCTGGCGAATGCGTTGTCGTTCAGCGCGGTGTTGCTGGCGGTGGCGCAGGTGAAGGCAGAGGCGCAGGTCGCGCGGTCCTCGGCGCAGGAGGGCTTCTGGAGTCAGCTCTCCGCGGGGGTGCGCATGGCACGCGGCGACGCGGTGATTTGGGGCGCGATGCTGGGGTTGTTCATGGTCGCCATCTTCATCTCGCCCTTCATCGCGCTGGTGCCGGTGTTCGCGCTCCAGGTGCTGGGGGCGGGCGCGTCCGCCGCGTCGATGCTCATCTCGATGCAGGGGCTGGGGGCGCTGTTGGCCTCGGGGCTCGTGGGGCCCCTGTCCGCGAGATGGGGGCGTGAGCGGGTGCTGGACCTCGCGATGGTGGTGATGGGGCCGGTGACGGCGCTGTACTGGCTGTCGCCCACGTTGCCCGTGGCGATGGGGACGATGTTCGTGGTGGGCGCGTTCTACCTGGTGCTGATCGCCGGGTTGAACACGCGCTGCCAGGAGCGCACGCCTCGGGAGCTTCAGGGGCGGGTGAGCAGCCTCGCGATGGTGTTGATCAACGTGGGGTACTCATTCGGCGTCTGGGCGCAGGGCGCGCTCGCGGACCGCGTGGGTGTGCGGCCCATCACGGCGGGCGCCGCCCTGGTGTTCCTGGGCGTGGTGCTCATGGTCCGGCTGCGGCGCGCGCGGAGCGTGGTGGTCGCGAGCACCTGACGGGGCAGGGGGCGGTGAGCGTGAACCGCATTCCGTGACTCAGTACCGCCGCGTGTGCGAATCCGTCGACGCGCCTCGCACGCGCCAGACGGTGAGGCGCTGCGAGTTGGTGTGGCTCACCACCATGCCGTCCACCTGCATCTGCTCCAGCAGGCGGTTCGTCTTGAGGCGGTCCAGGCCCACGGCCTTCGCCAGCTCGTCACCGGGCATGCCGGTGATGTTGCGGCGCAGCTCGTTGACGATGGCCTTCTTGAACTCGTTCTTCTGGAGGCCGTCCAGGTCCTGGGTCCTCCAGGCCTGGAGGATGCCCGCGGCGATGAGCACCAACGCGAGAATCGCCACCAGCGGGTAGATGATGTGGCTGTTCTGCTCCAGCACCTCGAAGTAGCTCGGGGACATGGAGGAGACAGGGCGGGTGTAGTCCGGCGCCGCCTGGGCGAGCAGACCGGAGAGCTGCAAGGTCGATGCGGAAGAGGTCACCACGGCCCCCCGATGTTAGGGGGAGCCGTGCCTGCCCGGCAACCCGGACCGGACTTCAGACGACGCCCATGGTCTCGGACGCACCTTCGGCGAACAGGGTGGTGTCCGCCTTCGCCAGCAGGGCGGTGAGCCCCTCGCGCGTCTGGGCGCTGATGGCCACCCCACCGCGCGCGCGCAGCAGCGAGTCCACCTCCTCCGCCCCGAGCAGGTCCGCCTTGTTCCACACCATCAACCGAGGCTTCTCCATCAACCCCAGCGACGAGAGGATCTTCTCCACTGCCTCCACCTGCTCGTCGCGCGCCGGGTCCGCCGTGTCCACCACGTGCAGGAGCAGGCTCGCGTCGTACAGCTCCTCCAGCGTGGCGCGGAAGGCCGCCACCAGGTCCTTGGGCAGGTCCCGGATGAAGCCCACCGTGTCGGTGATGATGACCTCGCGCTCCTGCGGGAAGCGCAGCCTGCGGCTCGTCGGGTCCAGCGTGGCGAACAGCTTGTTCTCCGCCAGCACCTGCGCGTTGGTGATGGCGTTGAGCAGCGTGGACTTGCCCGCGTTGGTGTAGCCGACGATGGAGATGACCGGCAGCTCGCGGCGGTTGCGCTGCGCCCGCCGCACACTGCGCTCCCGGCCAATCAGGTCGATGCGCTTCTCCAGGTGGGTGATGCGCTCGCGCACCCGGCGACGGTCGATCTCCAGCTTCGTCTCGCCAGGGCCCCGGCCACCGATTCCGCCCGCGAGCCGGCTGAGCGAGTCGTCACTCTGCACCAGCCGAGGCAGCCGGTACTTCAGCTGCGCCAGCTCCACCTGCAGCTTGCCCTCGGCGCTCTGCGCGCGCTGCGCGAAGATGTCGAGGATGAGCTGCGTGCGGTCCAGGATCTTGAGGCTGGTCGCCTCGCCGATGTGGCGCCCCTGCGACGGGGTGAGGTCCTTGTCGAAGATGAGCAGGTCCACCATGGACTGCATCGAGCGCAGGTTCAGGTCCTCCAGCTTGCCCCGGCCGATGAGGTAGCGAGGGTCCGCCTCGCGCTTCACCTGGAGCACGCTGTCCACCACCTCCACGCCCGCCGTGCGCGCCAGCTCCTTCAGCTCCGCGAGGCTCGCCTCCGCCCGGCCGCGGTTTCCATCCAGGCACACCGCGACGAGGATGGCCTTCTCCTTCCCGCCCACCGCGCGCGCCGCCGCCTTGCGGCTGAACTCCTCCTCCAGCGCGCCCAGCGTGTCCACGAGGTCCGGCTGCTCCTGGTGCACGGAGGGCAGGGTGGCGACGTGCCAGAACTCACCGCTGCCGTTCTCCGGCACGAGGTAGGCGTAGTGCAGCACGCTCGGCAGGCCCTCGTTCCCCACGCCGACGGCGGCCACGCAGTCCAGTCGCAGCAGCGCCAGGTCCGTCAGGTCGTCCTTGGTGAGGGGCTCGCTCTTGAGGTGCGTGTGCACCAGCCGCAGGCCACGCAGACGCACCTGGCCCGCGCGAGCACGGCCGATGTCGGGCAGCTCCAGCTTGTGGGCGTTGCCGACCACCACATGCTCGATTTCGCCCTTGCGATTGATGAGCACGCCCACCTGGCGGTTCGTCTCGTGTGACAGCTCGGTGAGGTGGCGGGCGAGCTCCGGCGAGACGATTTCGTGCGGGGACACGCGTCGGCGGAAGGTGTTCCGGAGCCGATGCTGCTCGTTCGCCTTGAGGCCCAGGGTGTTGCCGTAGATTTCCTTCAAACCTTGCTCTCCCGACGAGGGCCGGCCGCCCCCATCCATTTGGGCACTTTATACGGAGCCTTCTCCAGGTGGCTGACACACTCGTCCTCCGGCCGGAGGGGCCGGAACCTTATTGAACACACGGGCCTTGCCCCCTGTTTCCATTTCCGTCCTACGCTGCGGCGCGTGAGTCACTCGGGACGTAACGCCCTGCGCGCCGCGAAGCGCGTGGTCGTGAAGATCGGCACCAACGCCCTCACCCATGCCACCGGTCGCTTCAACCGCGAGCACTTCGAGGCGCTGGGCAGGGACCTGCTGTGGGCTGCGCAGGGCCGCGAGCTCGTGGTCGTCTCCAGCGGCGCCATCGCCCTGGGCGTGGAGCGGCTGGGCCTGGCCGCTCGCCCTCGGGATATCCCAGGCAAGCAGGCCTGCGCCGCGGTGGGGCAGAGCCGGCTGATGCAGGCCTACGAGGACGTCTTCGGAGGGCAGGGGCAGCCCGTCGCCCAGGTGCTCCTCACCCACGAGGACATGCGCGACCGGCGGCGCTACCTCAACGTGAAGCACACGCTGGAGCGGCTGCTGTCCGCTCGCGTGGTGCCGGTCATCAACGAGAACGACACCGTCTCCGTGGATGAGCTGAAGTTCGGCGACAACGACACCCTCGCGGGTCTGGTGGCGGGGGTCGTGGAGGCGGATGCGCTCGTCCTTCTCTCCGACGTGGATGGGTTGCACACCGCGGACCCTCGCCGCGACGCGAGCGCGAGGTTGCTGGAGACGGTGGAGGAGGTGACACCCGAGGTGCTCGCGCTCGCGGGTGGCACGTCCAGCGGCGTGGGCACCGGCGGCATGGCGACCAAGGTGCGCGCCGCCTCCAGCGCCGCGGAGCAGGGCATCCGAAGTGTCATCACCTCGGGGGCGGAGCCCGGTCGGCTGCGCGCCGTGCTGGGAGGCGAGCCGGTGGGGACACTCTTCGAGCCCACGGGCGCGCGCCGGGGCTCCCGCGCCGCGTGGATTGCCCATGCCCTCCGGCCGCAGGGCACGCTCCGAGTGGACGCGGGGGCGCGCGACGCCATCGTCCAGGGCAAGCGCAGCCTGCTGCCCAGCGGCGTGCGGAGCGTGGAGGGAGACTTTGATCGCGGCGACCCCGTGGATCTGGCGGACGAGTCCGGCGAGGTGTTCGCGCGCGGCCTCGCGTCGTACGACGCGCAGGAGCTCCGGCGCATCGCGGGGCGGCGCACCTCCGACATCGAGTCGGTCCTGGGCTATCGCTACCTGGACGAAGCCGTGCACCGCGACGACCTGGCGGTGCTCTAGCTCCGGGCGCGGCGATTCGAGAGGAGCGCGACTGCTCGCTAGATGGACGACGCGGACGCGGAGCCCTTGCCGCCCGCCGTGTTCAGCTCCATCAGCGCGCGGAACTCCGGCGAGTCCACCTTCATCAGGAGCAGCGACACTTCCAGCTCGCCCGGGACGCTGCCCAGCTGCAGCCTGCGCTGCTGGCCGTGCAGGAGCGCGAGCTCCGAGTGGCCTTCCGTCTCCGGCAAGAGCAGGTCCAGCTTGAGGTGGAACGACTCACCCTTGGCGCTGGGGCTCAGCACCAGCCGGTAGTCCGCGAGGGGAGCCCCTGGACGACGGCGCTCGGCGCGCAGCGTGCGTCCCGTCTCTCCGAGCAGCTTGGGCTTGGCCACCAGCCGGCCTTCCCTCCAGACCTCCACGGCGAAGTAGAGTGGCTCTGCTCCGGCCGTCGAGGGCATCACCGCGCAAGCCAGCCCCACCAGCAGTGCCAGCCCGGCAACCACGTCACGGAAGGTGCGGTTCATGGTGAGGTCCCTTCTGATGCTGGCGCAGGAATATCCCAAGTCGCGCCCATAGTGCGAGCCCTCCTTGGGAGGTCCTGGATTCCCTACCCATAACACAAATATCCTACCCGTGAATACCTGCTTGCGCGTTCAGGGTGTGCCGGATATCAGCCCGGACGCATGCGCCCCGGACGGTCTTTCTCTCCCTCTTTGCAGCCAGGCACACGCCCCTTCCTTGACCCCCCGGGGTCTGCCCGGCATCGTCGCCGACCTTCCCGAATGGACCGCACTGAACGCATCCTCGACCTCGTGGCCCTCTTGCTCGACGCGCGCGAGCCCATCTCCTGGGCCGAGCTGCGCGAGCATTTCCCCGCTGACTATGGAGGCTCGGATGACGCCGCCGAGCGCAAGTTCGAGCGGGACAAGGCGGAGCTGGTGGAGCTGGGCTTCCCGCTCACCTACGTCCAGGGAGATGACGAACGCCGCGACGGCTACATCGTCGACCGCGACGCCTACTACCTGCCCGAAGCGGACCTGACCAAGGAGGAGCTGGCCGTGCTCTACGCCGCCGGCTCCGCGGCGCTGGCATCCGGCGTCTTCCCGGGACGGGACGACCTGGCGCACGCGCTGCGCAAGATTGGCTTCTTCGCGGGCCAGTCGCTGCCCACGCCCAGGGTCCGCATGGAGCTGGGCGCCGTGCAGGAGGGGCAGGTGAAGGAAGTCTCCGCGCGCCTGGAGCAGCTCTGGGATGCGTGCGCCGCCCGCAAGTGGGTGGAGATCTCCTACGCCAGCCCCAAGCACCCCAACGCGACCCAGCGCCGCGTGGACCCGTATGGCCTGGCGCTGCGGCGAGGCGTCTGGACGCTGGTGGGGCACTGCCACCTGCGCGGCGGCCTGCGCACGTTCCACGTCCACCGCGTCCGTGAGCTGAAGGTGAACACCGCGCGTCCGCGCACGCCGGACTTCCACGTGCCGGAGGACTTCTCGCTCGACAGCCACGTGGCGTACTTCCCGTGGCAGCACCGCTTCCACGAGCCCGTGGAGGTGGTGTTGCGCTTGTCGGGCACGCTGGCGTCGCGGGCCTCGGGGCTCTTCCCGGGGGCGACGCTGGAGCCGATGGGCGAGGGGCTCACGCTCGCGAAGCTGCGGGTGAGCTTCCTGGACGGTCTGGCGCGCTTCTGCCTCTCGCTGGGCGCGGACTGTGTCGTGGAGGGACCGGAGAGTGCCCGGTCCAGGTTGAGGGAGATGGCCGCGCGAGTCGCCAACCGCCACGCGGACGCGCTCGAGGGGAAGGTGACGGCATGAGCAACGTCCACGAGCGGCTTCGCCGCCTGCTGTTCCTGGTTCCGTACGTGTCCAAGAACCCCGGCGTCACGGTGGAGGCGCTCGCGCGCGCCCTCAACGTCAGCCGGGAGGACCTGCTGGAGGAGCTGGACCTGCTCACGTGCGTGGGCCGGCCCCCGTTCAATCCCGACGACTACATCGACATCTACGTGGACAATGACCGCGTCTACGTGGACCTGGACCAGCGGCTGTTCGCGCCGCCTCGGCTGACGGCGGGAGAGGCCGCGGCGCTGGCCGCGTCGGCGGAGCTCCTGCGCCCGGCCGCGGGCGACGCGCTCCAGAGCGCCCTCCAGAAGCTGGAGCGCGTGCTGCCACCCCACGTGCGTGAGCGCTACCGCGAAATGTATCGAAAGATTGACGCCTCCGCGGAGGCGCCCCAGGCGCTGGGCCCGCTGACGCGGGCCATCCTCGAGCGGCGGGAGGTGACGTTCGGCTACGCCAGCCCCGGCCGTCCCGCGGAGCCTCGCCAGGTGCGGCCTTATGAGCTGCTCAGCCACCGGGGACAGTGGTATCTCCAGGGCTTCTGCCACACCCGGCAGGACTCCCGCCTGTTCCGGCTGGACCGCATGGAGGACATCGTCATCACCGATACGCCGTTCGTCCTCCCGCCCGACGCCCGGGCGGATGTCCCCAACCCGGCCCGGAGCCGCTCCGAGGACTCCGTGCGTGTGCGTTTCTCACCCGTGGCGGCACCCTACGTGAAGGAGCGCTTCGGGCAGGACGCCCGGCCGCTCGCGGATGGCGGGGTGGAGGTCCTGGTGGCGGGTGACAGCGAGCGGTGGCTCACCCAGTGGGTGCTGTCGTTCGGGGGCGAGGCGGAGGTGGTGGAACCGGTCTCCGCGCGTGCCGCCGTTGCCCGGGCGGCTCGTGCCTCGATAGGATTGTAGGCGCCCCATGCCTTTCCAGCTGACGATCTCCGAGGGAAAAGACGCCGGCAAGGAGTTCGTCTTCGACCAGGACTCCGTGCTCATCGGTCGTACGTCCGAATGTGACGTCGTCCTGTACGACCCTGGTGTGTCCCGCCGCCACTGCCGCCTGTTCCTCGACGGAGACGCCTACAGCGTCGAGGACCAGGGCAGCGCCAACGGCACCCTGCTCAACGGCTCCGCCGTGCAGACCCAGGCCCTGGAGGACGGCGACAAGCTGACCCTGGGGCCGGTGACGTTCATCTTCACCCTGATGACGGCGGAGTCCTCCACGGGCGAGGAGGAGCTGCCCGCGGGCGCGGAGGACGGCGCGAACAGCACGCGCATCGTCTCCGTGGATGCCCTCAAGCGTCAGCGCAACAAGGGCGTGGCCCTGGCTCCGGACGGGGCGGATGAGAACGCCCTGGAGGAGATGCGTCAGGGGGCCACTCGCAACAACCTGCGCGCGCTGCGGCCCGCCTCGGGCGGCACCAGTGGCTCGCGCGCGGCCGTGGCGGCGTCGGAGCCCGCGGCCATCGAGCGCGCGGGGAGTTCCTCGCCCGCACCGCGCCGGCCTGCCCGAGCGGAGAGCTCGGCGCCCGTGCGCGCGCGTCCCCAGGCCAGCGCCGGGGCCAGCGCCCTGTCCGCCGCGGAGCGAGCCCGCATCCGCCGTGAGTCCCCCGGTCTGGTGGCGAGCGCCAAGCTGTTCTGGGCGGACGCCAGCAACGCGGTGCGCGGCGGTGTGATTGGCGGTGGCGTCGCGGTGGTGCTGGGCATCTTCGGCCTTCTGTACTGGCTGGTCCTGAGCGGCTCGGACACCGGGCCCGTGGGCGAGGAGCCCGCGATGCTCACCCGTCAGCCCATCCGCGACTCGTTCGGCCTGGGGCCGGACGTGACGTGGGCCCGGGCGGACATGAAGATCTTCGAGTGGGAGTACACCGCCGCCACCCGCGCGGTGGTCATCCTCCACTACCAGGCGCAGGGCATCTCGAAGGACGAGGTGATGGTCAGCGTCAACGGCGTGGACGTGGGCAAGGTGCCCCCGGACACGCTGGCCAGCCAGGACCGCGCGCTGGAGCTGATGATTCCGTCCCAGCACCTGAAGAAGGGCGAGCCCAACCGCATCGTCTTCGACAACACCAAGAATCCGCCAGGCGAGGACCCCTGGCGCATCTGGAACATCTGGGTCGAGAGCGCGCTGCTGCCGGAGCTGCTGCCCGAGGAGCTCGTGCGTCAGGCCACCGAGTCCTACAAGCGCGGCCGGAAGAACAACGACACGCCGGACATCGGCGCCCGCAACCGCTACGAGGCGTGGAAGTCCTTCCGCGAGGCGTGGCTGATGCTGGAGGCCCACCCGGAGCCCAAGCCGGACCTCTACTACGAGGCCCAGGAGCGCATGAAGGTCGCGCAGCAGGAGCTGGACAGGACCTGCGCCAAGCTGCTGCTCGAGGTGGAGGGCTACTACAACCAGGGCAACTACAAGGGCGCCTCCGCCACCCTGGACCACGTGAAGCAGTACTTCCCCGAGTACGACCAGCCCTGTGCCACCCGCGCGGAGAACAAGCGCGAGGAGTACGGGCTGTAGAAGTCCCGGGGGTCGCGGCGGGCGCTTTACGTCCGCCCGTGGACGCCTGTCCCGCCCCCGAGGGCTGTTTCAGCGGCCCCAGGGGGTTGCCGCTCCGTGAGGTCGTCCTCAACGTAAGGGCGCCATGCGCGACCTGGAGGCGACGAGCGGGGCGGAGGCGGAATCCCAGGGCGGCTCGCGCCGACGGGCGGTGACGCTCCCGTCCGAGCCCGACGCGGCGCGCTCCCCGGGCGGGTGCCTGGTGGAAGAGGCGCCCTCGCCGCTGTGGAGCTCCGGTGTCTCCCCGCTGCTGCTCGCGCGCTACTACCTGCCTCGTGGGCATGTGGTGTCTCGCGGCAACACCTGCGTGCTGCTGCGCGATGGCGTGGAGGCCTACCCGGCGATGCTGGAGGCCATCCGCGGCGCCCGGCGCTACATCCGCCTGGAGACGTACATGTTCATCACCGACGCCGTCGGTGAGCTGTTCGGCCAGGCGCTCGCGGAGGCCGCCGAGCGCGGCGTGCACGTGAAGGTGCTCTACGACGCGGTGGGCTCGTGGACGAGCCGCAGGGGCTTCTTCGAGGCGCTGCGCCAGCGGGGCGTGGACATCCGCCTCTTCAAGCCCTTCAGCCTGTCGCGCGGGTGGCGCCACCTGGTGCGCCGGGACCACCGCAAGATTCTCGTCGTCGACGGCGAGGTGGCTTTCACGGGCGGCGTGAACATCTCCGCGCACTGGGCGCCGGAGGGGCAGGGCGGGGGCTGGCGCGACGACGTGCTGCGCATCGAGGGGCCCGCCGTCCACGCGCTGGAGCGGCGCTTCCTGGCCACCTGGCGGCTGATGTTCCAGGACCGCTTCCACCGCTGGACGCAGGGCCTGCACCGGTGGCGAAGGCGTCCGGTGGGCCGGGGCCACGTGGGCGTGGCGGTGCTGTCCAGCCGCCGGGGCATCCACCGGGCCTATCTGCACGCCATCCAGCGGGCGCGGCGCAGCGTGCTCATCGCCGCGGCGTACTTCGTTCCGGACCGGCGGCTGGTGGCGGTGCTGCGCGACGCGGCCCGGCGGGGCGTGGAGGTGCGCCTGCTCCTCAACGCTCGCAGCGACCACCCCCTGCTGGAGTTCGTCTCCCGGACCTTCTACGAGAAGCTGCTGGGCGCGGGCGTCCGCATCTTCGAGTGGCAGCGGGGCGTGCTCCACGCGAAGACCGCCGTGGTGGACGGCGCCTGGGGCACCGTGGGCTCCTTCAACCTGGAGCGGCTGAGCCTGGCCTTCAACCACGAGGTCAACGCCGTCTTCGCCGACCCCCGCCTGGGGCGCCGCCTGGAGGAGTCGTTCCGGGAGGACTGCACGGGCTGCCGGGAGGTGACGCTGGCGGAGTTCCGCCGCCGGCCCCTGTGGCGCAAGCTGCTGGAGCGCATCCTGGTCTCCCTGCGCGAACGGCTCTGACGACTCGGGGGTTGTCCTTCGCGCTCCCGCCCGTTACGGACGGGGTGTTGAAGCAGACACTCCCCAGGCCGGGGCATGGTTCCGATGAGCGGGGCTGGACCCTTGCTGGGGCAACAGTCCATCGCTGGATGCGCGTGCAGGAACCCTTTGCAACGCGTCAACAGCATGCCTAGAAGGTCCCACATCCTGCGCACGGAAGGACGGCACCGCACATGACCGACAGTTTCGGTACGAAGTCCAAGCTCCAGGTGGGCTCGGCCACCTATGACTTCTTCAGCCTGAGCAAGCTGGCCAAGGCACATCCCTCGGTGGAGCGGTTGCCGTTCTCCCTGAAGGTGCTCTTGGAGAACCTGCTTCGCAACGAGGACGGTCGCGTCGTCAAGCGGGAGCACGTCGAGAAGATGCTCGCGTGGGACCCCAAGGCCACCCCGGACGTGGAGATCTCCTTCCACCCCGCGCGCGTGCTGCTCCAGGACTTCACCGGCGTGCCCGCCGTGGTGGACCTGGCCGCGATGCGTGAGGCGCTGGCCTCCATGGGCGGAGACCCCGGGAAGATCAACCCGCGCAACCCCGCCGACCTGGTCATCGACCACTCGGTGCAGATCGACTCCTTCGCCACGACGGCGGCCTTCAAGGAGAACGCCGAGCTGGAGTTCGAGCGCAACCGCGAGCGGTACGCGTTCCTCCGCTGGGGCCAGAGCGCGTTCAAGGGCTTTGGCGTCGTTCCGCCGGACATCGGCATCTGCCACCAGGTCAACCTCGAGTACCTGGCGCAGGTGACGTTCCGCCAGGACTCCACCGTGTACCCGGACACGCTGGTGGGCACCGACAGCCACACCACGATGATCAACGGCCTGGGCGTGGTGGGCTGGGGCGTGGGCGGAATCGAGGCGGAGGCCGCGCTGCTTGGCCAGCCCATCACGATGCTCATCCCGCAGGTGGTGGGCTTCAAGCTCACCGGCAAGCTGCCCGCGGGCGCGACGGCGACGGACCTGGTCCTCACCGTCACGCAGATGCTTCGCAAGAAGGGCGTGGTCGGCAAGTTCGTGGAGTTCTACGGCAGCGGCCTCAAGGGCCTGTCCCTGCCGGACCGCGCCACCATCGCCAACATGGCGCCCGAGTACGGTGCGACCATCGGCTTCTTCCCGGTGGATGAGGAGAGCCTCAACTACCTGCGCTTCACGGGCCGCCCCGACGCCGCCGTGGCCCTCACGGAGGCGTACGCGAAGGAGCAGGGCCTGTGGCGCAAGGACGACGCGCAGGACCCGCTCTTCAGCGACACGCTGGAGCTGGACCTGTCCACCGTGGTGCCCAGCCTCGCGGGCCCCAAGCGTCCGCAGGACCGCGTCCCGCTCAAGGACATGAAGGCCGGCTACGAGAAGTCGCTCGTGGAGATGCTGGCCGCCGGCAAGAGCAAGGGCGAGGACGACGAGGGCGGCGGCAAGGCCAAGGCCCCCGCGGCGGAAGTGCCGCCCCAGCGCCTGGCTCAGACCGTCACCGTGAAGCAGGGCCGTGAGAGCTACGAGCTCGGCCACGGCGCGGTGGTGATTGCCTCCATCACCTCGTGCACCAACACCTCCAACCCGGCGGTGCTGGTGGCCGCGGGCATCCTGGCGAAGAAGGCCGTGGAGCGCGGCCTCAACCCCAAGCCCTGGGTGAAGACCAGCCTGGCGCCGGGCAGCCGCGTCGTCACCGAGTACCTGCGGGACGCGGGCCTGTTGCCCTACCTGGAGGCCGTCGGCTTCCACGTCGTGGGCTACGGCTGCACCACGTGCATCGGCAACTCCGGGCCGCTGACGGAGCCCGTCTCCAACGCCGTCGTCGAAGGGGACCTCGTGGTCGCCGCGGTGCTCTCCGGCAACCGCAACTTCGAGGGCCGCATCAACCCGCACGTGCGCATGAACTACCTGGCCAGCCCGCCGCTGGTGGTGGCCTACGCGCTGGCCGGCGAGGTGGGCTTGGACATGGACAAGGAGGCCCTGGGCACCGACCCCAACGGCCGCCCCGTGTTCCTCAAGGACATCTGGCCCACCAACGACGAAATCCAGAGCGTCATCCGCACCGCGGTGAAGCCCGAGCAGTTCCGCCACCAGTACGCGCACGCCATGGAGGGCGACGCGCTCTGGCAGCAGCTGCCCGTGGGCAAGGGCTCCACGTTCCAGTGGGACACCAAGTCCACCTACGTGCGCAAGCCGCCCTTCTTCGAGAACCTGCCCAAGGAGCCGAAGGCGACGCAGGACATCAAGGGCGCGCGCGTGCTGGCGCTCCTGGGTGACTCCGTCACGACGGACCACATCTCGCCCGCCGGCAACATCGCGAAGACGAGCCCCGCGGCCAAGTACCTGATGGCCGAGGGCGTGGAGCCCAAGGACTTCAACTCCTACGGCGCGCGCCGCGGCAACCACGAGGTGATGGTGCGCGGCACCTTCGCCAACATCCGCCTGAAGAACCTGCTGGTTCCCGGCGTGGAGGGTGGCGTCACCGTGCACATCCCCACCCGCGAGCGGATGAGCATCTACGACGCCTCCATGAAGTACCAGGCGGACGGCACGCCGCTGGTGGTGCTGGCCGGCGCCGAGTACGGCACGGGCTCCAGCCGTGACTGGGCCGCCAAGGGCACGCAGCTGCTGGGCGTGAAGGCCGTCATCGCCAAGAGCTTCGAGCGCATCCACCGCTCCAACCTCGTCGGCATGGGCGTGCTGCCGCTGCAGTTCGAGGCGGGCCAGGACGCGCAGTCGCTGGGCCTCACCGGCCACGAGACGTTCGAAATCACGGGCGTCGCGCAGGACCTGGCGCCGCAGAAGAAGCTCACCGTGAAGGCCACGGGCGAGGGCGGCACCAAGGAGTTCACCGCGGTGTGCCGCATCGACACGCCCAACGAGCTCGACTACTACCGCCACGGCGGCATCCTGCAGTTCGTGCTGCGCCAGCTCGCGAAGGCGTAGTCAGGAAGAGAGAGGCTGGCACCTGCTTTCCTCGGCGGGTGCTGGACTCGCACAGCGGCCCGGAGTGCCCACGCGGCGCTCCGGGCCGTGGTGTCTCAGGGCTCTCGCAGGCGGGCCCAGGCGGCGCGGTAGCGGGCGAGCCGCTCCGTGTCCTTGGCCGTCACCGCCGTCAGGCGGCGCACGTCCATGTTGTCCTCCAGGTCCGCGAGCTTCACCCGGCGCGCCAGGGCGTCTGGCCGCAGCCGCTCGATGAAGGCCTCGTAGGACTCGCCCTCGCGCCGGGTGAGCCCCTCCAGCGCGCGCAGCACCGCTTCCGGGTAGCCGCGCTCACGCAGGCGCTCCAGCGTCCAGGGCGTGTCCTCCACCACGTCGTGGAGGACGGCGACGGTGCGCTCCTCCTCCGTCTCCAGCTTCAGCATCAGCCTCAGCGGGTGCAGCACATAGGGCTGGCCCGCCTTGTCCCGCTGTCCGCGATGCGCCTCCACCGCGAGGGCGATCGCATCTTCAAGCGTGGGCATTCCAGGGTCCTTCCGAGAGGGTGTGGCCTCCATCCTCCCACGCCCGCCGAGGTGCGAGCGCGGGAGAAGACGGGCCTCTCGTCAGTTGCAGTTGCCCGCGCCGGTGCCCGCGTTGCCCTGGGAGCAGTTGGTGCCGCCGCCGCCGTTGTAGCTGAGCAGTCCCTCCAGCGCGAGCGTGGTGGCGTCCTGCGAGCCGTCGTTCCGGCGCGGGCGCAGCGTCTTGGAGATGCAGATGGCGCCCACCACCGCGACCTGGTCGTTGTCGCGCCGCCAGTTGGTGGGCAGCGGGTCGAACTCGTCCTCGTTGTCGCGGATGTAGAGGAACACATCCATCTTGCCGTCGCCGTCCACGTCCGCGAAGAGCTCCGGGTGCGCGCTGAGCAGCGCGGGAGACTCCGGGTCCGCGGGCGTGGGGTTGAACGTCGAGGGCACCGGGTCGTAGCTGCTCGGCGCGGAGAGGAAGGTGTTCCAGGTGGCGTAGTTGCGCCCGAAGTAGCTGCGCGCCAGCTGGAGGCCGCTCTCCGCGCAGCTCTGCCGCTGGCCCGCGCGCGCGTGGGAGACGGCGCGCACGCGCTCACCGCCCGCGTACACCATCAGGCTGCCGACGAGCCCCAGCAGGATGAGGACGAGCATGACGACGACCAGCAGCGTGGCGCCGCGCGGGGAAGGATGCAGGGACTTTCGCATCGCGAGGCTCACAGGTTGGCGGCCGCCAGGTTCGGCAGCTCCAGGCGGCGGGTGTAGAGGCTGCGGTAGAGGCCATCCGCGGCGACCGTGGCGGGCGGCGCGTAGTTTTCCACGGCGATGGGCTTGTCGTCATCCAGCACGGCGGTGCTCTGGGTGTTGCGGCGCTGGTTGCGGCCGGTGGCCACCACGTTGATGCGCACCGCGCGCAGCCCTGGCGCGAAGGCGGGCGGGAGCCCGTGCTGCCACGTGTAGAGCGCGGGGTCCTCCTGGCCGGTGGCGTCGAAGCCGAAGGCCACCTGCAGGTTCTCCACGTTCTCCTGCACGACCATGACCGGGCTCGTCGCCGGGTCCACGTCCGAGAAGGGCCGCCCCGTCGGGTCCACCTGGAGCCGCCCGTCCGCGCGCATCAGCGACGGCCGCCCCGTCGTGGGGTGGGGGGCGATGAAGAAGTGCACCAGCCGCACCGGATACACGAGGTCGCCCACCTGGTAGCCCCCCTTCTCCGGTGCGTTGGAGAAGCCGCTGACGGTGGACTCGGCGTACTGCACCTGTCCAGGCGTCCCGGGGCTCGCGGGGGTGGTGGTGACCTGGGAGAGGAGGGCCGCGCTCGTCATGTTGCTGACCAGGTGGAGCGAGTCCGGCTTGAAGCCCTGCGTGCAGTTGACGTGGATGACCCCCACGCCCGGCCGCACCACGGAGGCCGCGGAGCCCTGGTCGACACACGGCTCGCTCAGGTAGTCGCGGTCCGGCACCACCAGCCACAGGTCATCGCCGCTGGCGCCGTCGCTCCCGAAGATGGCGTTGATGCGCGTGGGCGTGCCTCCCTGGGACACCCAGATGCCGCCGGGCGCGCCGGCACCGGCCTGGCGCACCATGTTCAGGATGGCCTCGCCCGCGAGCCGGGAGGCGTCGTGGCTGTCCGCCGTGTGCTCCGTGTTGTGGATGATGCGGCTGCCAGCCACCACGAGCGCCGAGGCGGCCGCGATGATGATGGCCGAGAGGGCCAGGGCCACCATGATTTCGAGCAACGTCATTCCGCGGGGGGCTCTCATTGGACGAACACCTCGTTGTGGGACTGCGCTCGCTCGGCGGTGTCGCCCTTGCGCACCACGCGGGTCCAGACCGTCACCGGCCGCGAGCCCGGGGGCAGGAGCGCGGCGGCGGCGGCGGGAGGGTCCGTCGGCAGGCCCTTCGTCACGAGCCTCTCGCGGCAGTACGTGCCCTCCGGCAGCGCCGTGTCGTTACAGGCCGTGCCGGCGGGGATGCCGGTGAGGGGCTCCACCAGCCCGGAGGCGGAGAGCTTGAAGTAGGCGCCGGTGCTGGGGTCTCCCGCGACGGCGACGCTCGTGTCCACCTTCCACGGCGCGGTGCCGGGCGCCAGGTCCGTGGGGAAGGTGGCGGGACGCACCACGGCCTCGGAGAGCAGCGGCGCCTTGGAGGCAAGCCACAGCCGCTGGGTGCTCGCCTCGAGCAGCAGGCGCTTCACCTGGAGGAGCTGTCCGTCATGCACGTCGCGGGAGGCGAACACCATGCCGCCCACCGCGCCGGTGGCGGCGAGCGCCAGCACCGCCATGGCGATGAGCACCTCGATGAGGGTGGCGCCCCGGCGGAGCGCGCGAGAAGTCGAGCTCATTCGAAGAACCTCTGGCTCCAGTTGAGCAGCCGGAAGATGAAGCCGCCCTGGCCGTTGACGCGCAGCTCCTCGTCGGGGCTGGAGGGGCCCTTCGTCCCGCCGTTGTCGATGCGCGTGTTGGTGATGCGGCTCACCTCGAGCCCCACCACGAAGTCCGTGGAGGCGCCGGCGCCCGTGTCACGGTGGTAGACCGCGACGCCTCCGAAGTTCGCCAGGTTGAGGCTCGGCAGCGCGACGGCCGCGCCGCCCGCCGAGGTGGCGGTGTTGCCCAGGTCGATGCTCCACGTGTTGCCCGCCGTCTTGGCGTCGAGCGACATCAGGTCGCCGACCTTGCCTTGGGCGGTGCTGAAGTACGCGGTGCGGCCCGCCACGGTGATGTTCCCGTACAGGTGCCGGGGCGCGGCGAACGTCAGGGGGAACGGCGGCGGCTCCTGGAGTACGCCGGACTGCGCGGCCTGCGTGTTCGCCGCGGAGGCCGTCACGGGCGAGCCGTCGAGCTTGAAGCCGTCGGTGCCCAGGGGCAGCCGCCGGTTGCGGTCCAGCAGCGCCAGGTGGAAGCGGCCCGCGGAGGAGGCCGGCACCCAGTCCACGCCGCCCGTTCCCACCATGGCGACGAGCTCTCCTTCGTAGCCCGCCAGGGCGGTGCCCGAGGGGATGGTCTGCGGCAGCCGGGCCAGCGCCACGTTGGTGGTGATGGGGCGGCGCTCCGCGGCCGTGGAGCGCGTATCCAGCGCGGCGTACTTGCAGGGCGCGGCCGCCGAGCACGCGGGGCCCAGGCGCGCCACGTTGGCGTTCTGTCCGGTGGCGCCGTCCAGCTCCCACAGCCGTCCCTCCATGTCACCGACGTACAGGCGCGAGGCGCCGCCGGTGTCCGTCAGCACGGTGGGCGCGGTGGGCGCGGAGTTGTCCACCCACGTCTGCGTGTAGTCCTGCTCCCACTGCCACAGCTTCTGGCCGGTGGCCGCGTCGATGGCGAAGACCTGCATGCCGTACGTGGGCGCGCCGTTCGCGCCCGAGCTGCTGGAGGCGACGAAGACCGCGTAGGTGGGCTCCAGGCCCTGGCGCATGACGCCCACGGACAGGCCGCGCGTGCCGCCCATGCCCGTGTAGTCATAGAGGCCCGTGGCCTTCCGGCCCGGGTCCGTCTGCGGCGCCATCAGGAAGAGCGCGTCCTTCTCCTGCCACTTCACCGCCCACTGCGTGCCGCCCGTGTCGCGGTCCGCCAGCTCCACCGGCGCGTGCGGAGGGTAGGCGCCCGTCTGGAAGTGGCTGCCCACCAGGTGCCACAGCAGCACCGGGCGCAGCGGGTTGGTGATGTCCATGGCGAACAGGTCGCGGCCCGTGCTGCCCACGTTGGCGACCAGCACGGTGTGCCACTCGCGCTTGCCGCTGCCGACGAAGTCCGCGAAGACATCCATCACCACGGGCGCGCTGTTGACGCGCGCGTTGTTGCTGCGCAGCCACGGAAGCTGGGTGGCGGGGATGAAGCTCCACAGCTCCGTGCCCGGCCTCGGCGTGGTGCCTCCGCTGAACGTCGCGCTCCAGTTCGTGGGGAAGGACGAGTCCGCGGGGCTGACGTTGGGGAAGGACGGCGAGTCGGCCGGGCCTTTGTAGCCGGCGCCGCCCGACACGTAGAAGGCGTGGAGCTGTCCGTCCAGGCCCGCCGCGTACGCCACGGTGGGGCGCGGCTTGCCGATGTCCGGGATGTAGGGGCTGGGCTTCACCACCGCCGGGGACGAGTGCACGAAGCCGCCCAGGTGCGCGCGGTTGTCCGCGTCCTCGTTGTCGCACTGGCTGTCGGTGGGCGTGAAGATGGGCGTCGACGTGCCGCCGCTCTTCGAGGTGGCGAAGCAGTAGCCGCGCACGCGCTGGAGCATCTGCTTCACCGTGTTGAGGTCCGCGGCGAGCTTGGCCTTGTTGACGGCCTCCGTGCTCACGCCGAAGTCCGGGCCGGCGAGCTGCTCGGTGTACTGCACCGCCTGCTGCAGGTCGCACACGCCATCGCCCGTGGTGGTGGTGAGGAAGTCGAAGCGCGACGTGCCGTCGGGGTTGATGACCTCGCCCAGCTTGAGCACGTCCACGCAGCCCGCGGTGAGGGCGGTGCCCGCCACGTTCTGGGGCTTCCAGCCCACCTGCATCACGCCCTTCGGCGCGCGCAGGCCGGTGCCGAGCGGCGGATTCGTCTTCACCTGTCCGCCGAAGTACGTGAAGAGGTTCCGGTTGCCGGGCAGGGGCATCTCCGCGTCCGCGTCCCAGAGCGTGGAGGCGTCCAGGTCGCTCTCGCCCGTGGCCAGCGCGTCACCGCCGATGAGCGAGTGCGCGCGCAGGTGGCCCGGGAAGAAGGGGAACACCCAGTGGGCGCCCTGGGCCGGGGTGAAGGTGTCCGCGCCGGGGGGATAACCGGAGACGGCGTCGTAGGTGGCCGCCAGCACCAGCGCGCGGCTGCCGTCGGTGTCGTTGCCGTTGGTGTCGTCGAAGGCGACGGGCGCGGAGA
Source organism: Myxococcus stipitatus (assembly GCF_038561935.1). The sequence goes on from NZ_CP102770.1 coordinate 1,719,738, forward strand.
GCGCGCGCTCGCTGCTCAGCGGCTCGGAGCCCAGGTTGAGCAGCGTGTTGAGCACGACGCGCGTGCCCGCGACGCTCTTCTGGTAGTCGTGGCCCGCGAGGTAGACGATGGTCGCCTTCTTCGGGTCATTGTCCTTCTGGTTGAAGGAGAAGAAGTCGTGCCCGCGGCGAGGGTCCCCGGCGACGTCGGCGGTGTTGTCGTAGACGTGCTCGTCCTTGTGCTGGTACCAGCTCACCGCCAGGCGGCGCACGCCGCTCTTGTAGACGGTGCGGTAGTTCTGGGTGTGTCCCGTGACGCTGTTGAGGCTGAAGTCGCCAATCTGGGAGAACGGGTCCCCGGGGTTCGGGTAGAGGATGCACTGCTCGCGGTTGGTCACGGACTGGGCCATGTAGTCCGGGTCCGTGCAGTTGCGGCCGTTCCAGCTGCCACCCCCGCTCAACATGTTCTTCTCGAAGTCGCTCGCGCCCTGGAAGTGGGAGCTCGTCACCTCTCTGCCGTCACTCTTGGTTGTCTCGTAGGACCAGATGCTCGCGCACTCAGCGAAGAGGCCGTTGCCACGCTGATTCGTGAAATACGCGATGTTGTTGAGGACGTTCTCGCGCTGCGTGGTGGCACCGTCATTGTTGGTTTTGTATTCGATGAGGGTGCTTTCTCCGATTTCCCAGTGGGGCGCCCAGAAGACCTTGTAGCGAGGCTTCTTGGTGTCGGGGTCCACCACATTGAGCAGGCCGTACTTGTGGGCAGCAGTGGAGATGAGGTCCTTGTTGGCCTGGATGGCATCGTAGATGAGGCCCGGCTTCGTGCCGTTGCGGCTACAACTGGACGTGGTGCCCTCGGGGCAGCCGCCCGCACCTGGGAAGTCCAGGCCCGCGTTGCGCAAGTAGTCGTCCAGCATGCCGCCGAGCACGTTGCCGCTGTCTCGCAGGTCCAGCAGTGCAATCTTCGGCGGGACGCGGTTGATGCGGCGGGCCACCGGCGCGGAGAACTCGATGGTGGCCTGGTGCATGCGGACGAAGTGGCAGCCGCTGCCGCTGGTGAAGATGGCGCAGTCCGAGGCGCACGAGGTGGTGGTGCGGAACTTCGCCGGGGACTCGGCGCCGCCGGTGGTGCTGTTGGAGCGGATGAAGTCGATGACGCGCTTGGCGTCCACGGCGTCGATGATGAAGGAGCCACCCATGTACCGGGCGGTGGTGAAGCGCGGGCCCGAGACGCTGTTGTTCAGCGTCGTCGACGTGAACTGAGGACGCGCCACTGAGCTCGTGGTGTCGAAGTTCTCGATGTTCCCGTACGGGTACATGCCGCTGGCGGGGAAGTCGGTGGAGTAGTCCACCGGCACCACCGGCTGCTCCGTGGGGTTGGTGATGGTGAAGTCGCAGCCGTCGTTCCACTTCGTGTCGCCAGAGGGTGCGGGCGCGGTGTGGCGGTTGGTGGGCACGCACCGGTTGGGCGACTTCTTCAGGTCGTTGATGGCCAGATACACCGTCACCGGCTGGTCCGCGTTCATGCCTCCGGGCTGGTTCTCCAGGAGGATGCGCCACACCAGGCCGTAGGCCGAGAGCGCACCGCAGCCGCGCTGGAAGGTCGCCTGCTCGGGGATGATGAGTGAGCCGCGACTGAACGTCATGATGTCCGTCGCCAGCGCGGGCAGGGCCACCAGCAGGGACATGGCCAGCAGCACGGGGCGCAGCGCGCGGGAGGGGAGACGAGGAATCATGGGAGGTGCTCCCACCGAGGGGGGTAGAGTGACCCTGACTGGGTCAGCGGGGCCTCCTGTCTGCACACCATGTGCCCAAGAGAGGACACACTCGCTTCCAGCAACGTCCTGGAACTTCTCAATGCACCTGTAGGCGGATGGGCTCGTTTGCTATGCAAACTTTGCGAGCCCGCAAACCGTTTCGTAGCAACGGCTTCATGCCCTGGGGGGCGGACTACCAGTCGCCCTTGCCGCGCAGGGACTTCTTCTCCGACGTGCGCTTCTTGCCCTCGAGCCGGCGGCGCTTGGCGCCCGCGCTGGGGCGGGTGGGGCGGCGGACCTTGGGGACGAAGGTGAGGGCCTTCAAGCCCTCGCGCAGCCGCTCCAGGGCGGTGCCCTTGTTTTGAATCTGGCTGCGCCGCTCCGTCGCCGTGACGGACAGCTCCGTGGCGCCGTGGGTGAGGCGCACGCCGCTGGCCGTGGTGTTGCGGTGCTGGCCGCCCGGGCCGGAGGCGATGAAGTAGTCCACCTCGCACGTCTTGAGCAGGGCCTCGTCGTCGAGCGCGAGGGCCTCGAGTGCGGCTTGGCGGCGTGTGGGTGAGGTCGTCATGGCATTTTCCTGGAAGGTAGCCCTCGACGCGGTGCCCGTGCACCGACTGACTGCGACCGCCAGGCTCGCGGCCAGTCCCTCGGGGCTCCGCTCCGCACTCCTGGGAGGCTCTCGGATTGAGTCGGAGATAGTCTCATTTTGATATGAATGGCCCGGGCTTGAAGGTGCCTCCCCAATGATTCCAGTGGGTTGGAGATTGGCCTGGGCGTTGCTCTAGGAGTGCTCACACGCGGTTGAGCTTTCAGGAGAATGAACATGTCCCTCAAGACCTGGCAGTTGGATGCGGCGCACACGACGGTGGGCTTCATGGTTCGCCACATGGTGGTGGCCAAGGTGCATGGCCGCTTCACGCGCTTCGAGGGGAAGGTGGTGGTGCCGGGGGATGACCTCACGCAGGGCTCGGTGGAGGTGAAGATCGACGCGTCGAGCATCGACACGGGCGTGGAGCAGCGCGACAACCACCTGCGCTCGGCGGACTTCTTCGACGTGGGCGCCTTCCCGAAGCTCATCTTCCGCAGCAAGCGCGTGCAGGACGCGGGCAAGGGCCGCTACCGCGTGGTGGGCGACCTGACGATTCGCGACGTCACGCGCGAGGTGGTGCTGGAGGCGGAGCTGCTCGGGAAGGTGAAGGACCCGTGGGGCAACGACCGGCTGGCCTTCCAGGCGAGCACCGGCATCGAGCGCAAGGACTTCGGCCTCTCGTGGAACCAGGCGCTGGAGGCAGGCGGGCTGTTGGTGGGCGAGCGTGTGGATATCTCCCTGGATGTCCAGGCGGTGGCCGAGAAGGCCGCGTGAACGAGCGGGCGGCGGGCTGTCCGCTGACTCGCAGGTCCGTGCTGGTGGGCGGCATGGTGATGGGATGCACGGGCCGGACCCCATTTGATGCAACTGAATTGCAAAGAGAGAAAAGAGGGAGGCAGGCGATGATCTACGTTCGGAATGCAGAGGAAAGAGGCCATGCCAACCACGGCTGGTTGGACACGCACCACACGTTCTCCTTCGCGGACTACTACGACCCGAACTTCATGGGGTTCCGCACGTTGAGGGTCATCAACGAGGACACGGTGGCGCCCCAGCGCGGCTTCGGGATGCACCCGCACCGGGACATGGAAATCATCACCTACGTGCTGGGCGGCAAGGTGGAGCACCGCGACAGCATGGGGACGCAGGCGGTCATCCAGCCGGGTGAAGTGCAGCGGATGAGCGCGGGGACGGGCGTGGTGCACAGCGAGATGAACAACTTCTCGGAGCCGCTGCACATGCTGCAGATCTGGATCCTTCCGAACCAGAAGGGCCTGGAGCCAGGCTATGAGCAGAAGGCCTTCGACGCGAAGGAGCGTCAGGGGCGCTTCCGCGTGGTGGCCTCGCCCGATGGACGGGACGGCTCGCTCACCGTGCACCAGGACCTGGTGCTGCACGGCACGCTGTTGGGCGCGGGGGAGTCCGCTCGCTACACGCTGGCTCCGGGCCGGCATGCGTGGCTGCAGGTGGCGCGCGGCTCCGGCACGCTGAACGGCGTGAAGCTGAAGGCCGGCGACGGCGTGGCGGTGTCGGAAGAGGACTCGCTGGTGCTCACCGCCGAGTCGCCCGTGGAGGCGCTGCTGTTCGACATGGCGTGAGCGCGGACACGGGGATGTGAATCGGGCCGGGTGGCGAGGACGCGAGGTCCTTGCTCCCGGCCCTTCTTGCGTCCGGCGGTGCGCGCGGCTTCAGCGCACGTTGACGGTGAGCCCCAGCCTGGCCTGGCGGCCGTCCTCGCTGGTGGCGATGACGGTGATGGGCTGGGGCACCCGCGTCGCGCTGTCCGACGTCTCAATCAAGAACCGCGCGGACGTCTGCTCCGCCGCGACGACCAGGGGCTTGGCCATGATGCGCCGCGAGGACGACTCGATGGTCAGCGTCAAGGCGCCCGTGAAGCCATTCGTCCGGGCCACCTGGATGGTCGCGAGCTGGTTCTGTCCGGGGAAGAAGTCGAGGGTCCGGTCCTCGGTGGAGATGGCGAAGCCGTCCGCGGGCGTCGGCGGCGGGAGGACCACGACGTAGAGCGTGGCGGTCGAGATGAGGTCCTTCCCGGTGTCCTTCGCCTGGAGCGTCGTCCGCTGCGTGCCGGAGGCCTGGGTGTCCTGGGCGACGGAGACGGTGACGGGGACGGTGATGGTCTCCGAGCCCTCCGGCAGGACGACCTGGGGAGACAGGGTGATGCCCGGGGGCGCGGTCACCAGGTCGACGCGCAACTCTCCCGGCTGGTCACCCACGCGGTCCAGGGTCATGTCGAACTGCGTCGACTCCCCGGGCGAGAGGCTGACGGTGTCCGGCATGGTGAACCGGACCCGGTAGTACGGCGAATCACTGTTGCAGGAGATGGCGAGCAGACATCCGAGGAGAAAGAGGCTTCGGCGAAGAACGGGCATCATGTTCGAGGACCTCCTGAGACTGGCCGCAGCATGAGACGGCCGCCCCGGGTCGAGCAAGCAGACTGGGAGGCGAGCGTGCGCGGAGCGACACGGGGAAGGCGTGCCGGGCGGCTCAACCCGTGTGGCCCCAGGACATTCCGCGAGGGGGTTAGACCCTTGCGCGGCGTCGTTCGTTCATGGGGAAGCACGCGCGCGGCCTTCCCTTCCTGACTCCCTTCCAGCCCTTCTTTCTTGGAGTACGCCATGGACCTCAAGTCCCTGTCGCGGACCGTGCTCACGGCCGCGCTCGCCACCACCTTGTCCGCTGCCCCGGCCCTGGCCGCACCACCTCCCGTGAAGGCGGCGCCTCCCGTCGCGGCGAACCAGGGCTCGCAGCCCCAGGCCGAGAAGAAGCCCGGGGCGCCTCGCCCTGAAATCGAGGTGGTCTTCGTGCTGGACACGACGGGCTCGATGAGCGGGCTGCTCGAGGGGGCGAAGGCGAAAATCTACTCCATCGCCTCGGGCATCGCGCAGGGGCGGCCCACGCCGCACCTGAAGATTGGCCTGGTGGCGTACCGGGACGTGGGGGACGACTACGTCACGAAGCGCTTCGACTTGAGCGATGACCTGGACACCGTGTTCGCGAACCTGCGCCGCTTCACGGCGGACGGTGGCGGCGACACGCCCGAGCACGTGGGCCGGGGCCTGGGCGAGGCGGTGTCGAAGCTGTCCTGGAGCCAGGACCGGACGGTGATGAAGGCCATCTTCCTGGTGGGAGACGCGCCCCCCGCGAAGCGCAACGACGACTGGGATTTCAAGCACTGGTCCAAGCGCGCCAAGGACAAGCACATCGTCGTGAACACCGTGCGGTGTGGCCTGGACGAGGAGACGATGACGGCGTGGAAGTACGTGGCGAAGCTGACCGATGGCTCCTTCGACACCATCGAGCAGTCGGGCGGAATGGTGGCGGTGGCGACGCCGTACGATGACGAGCTGGCGAAGGTGAACTCGGCGCTCGCGTCGAAGACGCTCTACACGGGCAAGGCGGAGGTGCAGGCCGCGAACGTCGCCAGGGCCCAGGCCATGGCGGAGCTGGCGCCGGAGGCCGCCTCCGAGCGCATCAGCTACCTGCGCAAGAAGCAGCGCGCGGAAGGGGGCTCGGGAGCAGGTGCGCCCGCGCCGAGCAGCGCGCCGGTGGCCGTGGGCGGCGCGGTGGACCTGGTCTCCGCGCCGGAGAAGCTGGCGAGCGTGAGCGACGACGAGCTGCCCGCGGACTTGAAGGCCCTGAGCGCCGAGGCGCGCACCGCGAAGGTGAAGCAGCTGGCGGAGGAGAAGAAGGCCCTGGAGGCCAAGGCCTCCAAGCTCGCCGAGGAGCGCGAGGCGTGGCTGTCCAAGAACCGCCCGGCGAAGGAGGACGCCTTCGACGCCAACGTGATGAAGGGTGTGAAGGCGCAGGCCGCGAAGTACGGCGTGGCGTACTGAGTCCGACGGGGGGAAGGCTCGGGGCCGCGGCTCGCCTTCATGGCGTCCGCGGCCTCGCTGTTATTCGCGCGTCACGGCCTGGAGGATGACTTCCCGCCGCCGCTCGAGCAGCCGCAGCGCCAGCGGCAAGGTGAGCCGGTACAGCGCGAGATAGAGCCCCGCGCACACGGCAATCAGCGCCGCGGAACCCCACGACGGGCCGTCCTGCCCCGCGAACCGCAGGGCCCAGCCGAACGGCATGCAGCCCGCGCTGGCCGCGAGGATGCCCAGCATGGACGCCGTCAGTGGCACCTTGTCGCGCCGCTTGAGGTTCGCGTGGAACTTCACCGGGAAGTACAGCGACAGGAAGTTGCCCGCGGCCAGCAGCGCCGGGAGGACCCCCGCCACCGCGGCGAGCGCGCAGACGATGTCCACCACGGACCCGAAGCCGAAGTACACGCGGTAGAAGAGGGCCACCAGCACCGCCATGCCGAGCGCCGCCGCGGCCTGCACCCGGTTCTTCGCGCGCAGCACGTCCGCCAGGTCCAGCGGCGCGGCCAGGAACGCCGCGAAGCCCTGCCCGTCATAGGCGAAGGTGTTCTGGGAGAACGTCGACGCAATCACCACCGCGCCGTAGATGCACAGGCCGCCCATCAGCCACGCATCCGCGGAGCGCCCCAGCAGGAACACGAACAAGTCCCGTCCGGACAGGAGCTTCAGCAGGATGGCCAGGATGAAGGGCACCGACGCGAGCAGCCGCGCGCGCGGATTGCGCCACAGGTCCAGCGCCTCGCGCGTCACCAGCGTGGAGAAGCGCGTGCGCGTGCGAGCGAACGGGTTGCTCTCCTTCGAGTCCTTCTGCTGGGGCCCCGCGCGGCCGGCCTGACGGTGGAAGCGCAGGAGGAGCCGGTACGCCACCGTCATGCCCAGGGCCGTGAAGAACAGCAGGCCCGCCGCCTCCACCATGGCCACGCGGGGACGGAACCAGGAGAGCTGCGCGAGGCCATCTCCGAAGAACCCCGGAGGCACCCGCCCCAGCGCCACGGCCGCGTTGATGATGAGCGACATGTCCAGCGCGTCCACGCCGGACGTGCCCACCTGCGTCAGCCACGACGTGTCGATGGGCGGGATGAACGACGCGGCGAAGAGGAACAGCAGCAGGCCGCCGCCCATGATCTGCGCGCTGTGCTTCGCCCTCAGCACGTTGATGACGGCGTACAGCGCCACCCGGCTCCAGGCCGCGCAGAAGAGCGCGAACAGCACGTAGAGCACCACCGCGAGCCAGGGGGCCCACAGCCGGTTGATGGAGACGAAGCCCAGCGCCGCGCCGGTGAGCGGCGCGTAGAACACCAGCGCGCGCGGCTCGAAGAGGCTGGCCACCGTGGAGGCGATGAGCAGGCGGAAGGGCGAGATGGGGAAGGCCGCGTAGCGGCTCAGCTCGGAGTGGTCATCCACGCCCGCCGACAACAGCGGCCACGACACCCACACGGAGAAGGTGACGAAGCACAGCAGGTTGAGGATGAAGTACGGCCACACGTCGCTCTCGGCGACGGGGCCCAGGCGCATGAGGCCATAGAAGAACAGGCCGAAGAACAGGCCCGGCGCGCTCGACGCGAGGAAGGCGCCCACGGCCAGCAGGCGGCTGCGGCCCGGCCCCTGGTTCAGCCCGATGTCGAAGCGCAGTCCCCACAGGAGCCACAGGTGGCGGAAGAACCCTGGAACGGCGGGGCGGCTCATGCCGGCTCCCGCAGCGCCACGACGGGGGCGGGGGCCTCGCCGTAGAACGACAGCCGCGCGTTGCGCGAGGCCGGCACGGCGATGAGCTTCTCGAACACCGCCTCCAGCGAGGGGCAGTCGTAGCGCGCCAGCAGCGAGGGCACCGTGCCCTGGTCCAGCATCCGGCCGCCCTGGATGATGCCCGCGTGGGTGGCCAGCCGCTCGGCGATCTCCAGCACGTGCGTGGTGAGCAGCAGCGTCACCCCGCGCCGGCTCAGCTCGCGCAACAGCTCGCGGATGACCCCCGCGGCCAGCACGTCGATGCCCTCGAAGGGCTCATCCAGCAGCACCAGCTCCGGCGCGTGGATCAACGCCGCCGCGATGGCGAGCCTCCGCCGCATGCCCTTGGAGTACTCCGCGACGAGCGCGCCCGCCTTGTACGTGAGCTCCGTGAGCTCCAGCAGCTCCGCCGCCCGGGCCGCGGCCACGTCGCCGTCCAGCCCGTACATGCGCGCGCAGAACGTGAGGTACTGCCGGCCGGTGAGGCGCTCGAAGAGGCTCAGCTCCTCTGGCACCACGCCCACGCGGCGCTTCACCTCGAGCGGCTTCTTCACCGCGTCCACGCCCAGCATGTGGATGGAGCCCGCGTCGGGTCCGTACACGCCCGTCAGCAGCGCGATGCTGGTGGACTTCCCGGCGCCATTGGGCCCCAGGTACGCGTAGAACGCCCCCTTGGGAATCTGGAGGTCCAGGCCATTGAGCGCGGTGAAGCCGCCGAAGCGCTTGAGCAACCCGCGCGCGTCGACGGCCAGGTCATCGGAAGGGGAGGGCGTCATGAAGGAGCGCCATCTCACCCGAGGCCGCCCCCCGGCGACAATCCTCACCCCGACCGATGCGTGGGGTCCTCCGCCTCAGTGCACGAAGGCCATCTCCGGCGGGCCGACGATCTGCTGCACCGTCAGCCGCACCTTGTCCAGGTCCACCGGCTTGGAGATGTAGCCGGCGGCGCCCACCAGCTCCGCCTCCCACTCGAAGCCGTAGCCCGAGATGATGATGATGGGCAGTCCCCGGGCGCGAGGCATCTTCTTCAGCGCGTCCAGCAATCCCCAGCCGCTCATCACCGGCATGCGCAGGTCCAGCAGCACCGCGGCGGGCATGTCGCCCTCCAGGTGGTCCAGCGCCTCGCGGCCGTTGGTGGCCTGGACGGTGCGGTAACCCATCTCCTCGAGGGCATCGCAGATGAGCGCGCGGTGGCTCGCATCGTCATCGACGACCAAGATGTGGGACATGGCAGGGCCTCAGAGGGGAGCTGCGGCGTCTCGGACCGCGGGATTCTATGGGCCGCAAGATGGGAACGGTGGGCCCATTCCGGAAGGGGTCGCTCCACTTTTCAACAGCCCACCGCCCCCTCGGTAGGGCCTCTTCCCTCGAGTCCCATGGGCTTCCGTCAGCCCCTGGTTCCATGACCCGGGTGTCTGGCGCGACACGGAGGGGAGGCGAGCGCGCGGCGTGTGCCCGGCTACTCCTGGGGCTTCTTCGCCGCGTCGCCAGGGACATCCGTGCGCCGCAGGTACGTGTTGTGCTCGTAGCCCTGGCGCGACAGCCGCTGTGACTCGATGGCGTCGGCGACCTTGGTGCACACCTGTCCCAGCAGGCGCAAGGACTCCGCCAGCAGCTTCTCGGCGTGGTCCTGGGCATCTGCCGCGGCGATGGTCGTTCGCTCTTTGCGGAACAGCCCTGGCAACTTCATCCCCCTGAATCTAGGAGACCCCGACGCCCTGCGCCACCGCCTGACGCATCACCTCCCGGCCCCCAGGGACCTCCTCCTGCCGGGGAAGCGGCGGTACCCCGCTCCCTTAACCGGATTGACCGACCAGCAAATTTACATTTTTGAGCATTTGCCTCCGACCGCCCCCGCGAAGCACCCCGAACTGGCGCGTAACCCGTTGGAATTCAAGGGTCTTAACGAATTTTCAAGTGAGGGGGTGACAGGAAGTTAATCTGCCCCTACATTGCGAACCGTTGCATGGCTGCGGAGGAGTTGCGCATGGCTTACGACGGCGAGCTGGTGAAGATGCAGAACGGTCGCTGGGCGCGGTTCCAGCGCTGCCAGGTGTACCGCCCGGGCGTCACGGACGCGGGTGAGACGATGCTGTTGATCGCGGTGGAGCTGGAGGAGCGCTATCAGCTGCTCCTCGACGGAGCCGCGGATTCGCTGGCCCAGTACCGCTACCAGGGCGTGCCCGTGCAGGTCCGGTTGGATCCGGAAGCGCAGGCCATCACCCTGCAGCCGGAAGTCGCCGCATCCGTACCCGCCGTGCACTAGTTCCACGCTCCACGTGGGCGTGACGGTGCGGGTTTGACGGATTCACAACACAAGGGGCCTCGCGATTCACATCGCGGGGCCCTTCGAATTTACAGCGCCTTGCGAGGTGCGTCAGCGGCCCTGCAGCCAACGCGAGTACGCCCCGAAGTCGTAGCCACGGCCCAGAAAGTCGCGGACCAGGTCCGCCGCGTCCTTGGAGCCGCCGGGTGACAGCACCGTGTCGCGGTACCGGTGGGCGGTGGCGGTGTCCATCATCCCGTGCTGCTCGAAGGGCGTGAGCAGGTCTCGCGCGATGACGAGCGACCAGAGGTACGAGTAGTAGAGCGCGGAGTAGTCGCCGTCGAGCTGGGTGAAGGCGAGGTGCGCGTACGTCCCGTCCACCGCGCGGAACGGCAGGTAGCGCTCCTGGAGCTCCATCACGAGCGGCGTGGAGTCGTCGGTGTCCACCGGGTTGGTGTTGTCGTGGAGGTGGAGGCTGACGGCCGCGTAGAAGAGCTGCTGGCGGACCCACAGGCCCTTGCCGAACGTGTCCGCGTGGCGCATCCGCGAGATGAGGTCCTCCGGCATCGGCGCGCCCGTGTCGATGTGGCGCGCGAAGCGCTGGAGTGACTCCACGCTCCAGGCCCACTCCTCCATCACCTGCGCGGGGGCCTCCACGAAGTCGCCCTCCGTGCGCGTGCCGGACAGGCCCGCCCACCGCGCGCGGCCTCCCAGCAGGTGGTGCAGCAGGTGGCCGAACTCGTGGAAGAACGCGCGGACCTCCGAGTGCTGGAGCAGCGCGGGGCGACTGCCGGGGCGCGGGAAGTTGCACGTCAGCACGCCCTCCGGCAGGGCCTTCCCCTCGCGCCCCAGGGCCAGGTCCCACTGCGCGGCGTGCGTGTACTTGCCCGGGCGCGGGTGCATGTCCAGGTAGAAGCGGCCTCGGCGCTCGGTGCCCTCGTAGACGTCCCAGACCTCCACGTCCTCGTGCCAGACGGGCGCATCCGTCACGCGGCGGTAGGTGAGGCCGAAGAGGTCCGCGGTGAGGTCCAGCACGCCCTGCTTCACGCGGGAGTATTCGAAGTACGGCCGCAGCTCGCGTGAGTCGAAGCGGTAGCGCTCCGCGCGCACGCGCTCCTCCAGCCACGCCTGCTCCCAGGGCTCCACGCGGGTGGCCTCGGGAATGTCCCGGCGCTTGCGTTCCAGCAGCGCCGCGTACTCCTCGCGCATGCGCCCGGCGACGGCGGCGGCCAGCTCCTCGATGAAGTTGGCGGCCACCTGCTCCTGGCGCACCATCTTGTCCTCGGCGGCGTAGGCGGCCCAGTTCGGATAGCCCAGCAGCGTGGCCAGCGAGTGGCGCGCATGGAGCATCCTGGCCAGCGTGTCCAGGTTGTGCGGATGGCCGCGGCGGCGTCCCAGGCGCCACAGCGACTCGCGCGTGGACGCGTCCTGGGCGTACGTCATGAAGGGCCCCATGTCCGCGGAGTTCGTCGCCAGGCGCACGCTCCCGTTGGCGCCAGGGGGATGGGCGCGGACGTAGTCCTCCGGCAGCCCCGCCAGCGCGGACGGCGGCACGTCCAGGTTCCGCACGTCGTCGTGGATGTGCCGGCTGAACTCCTGCCCCAGCACGATGAGCTCTTCTTGCAGCTCCCGCACGCGCTCGCGCGTGGCGGCGTCCCGGTCGACCCCGGCGCGCTGGAAGCCTCGCAGCACCCGCGCCACCCAGCGGCGCGTCGTCGCGTCCTGTCGCCGCAGGTCGAGCGCGGCCAGGGTGTCGTAGACGCGCCGGTCCAGCGAGATGTCCGTGCGCACGCGCTCCACCGACTGCTCGCACCGCTCCGCGGCGGCCCGGAACGCCGGGTCCGGGTGCACGTTGGCGCCAATGGCCGAGCGGCCCACGGCGTTGTCCAGCAGCGCCATGGCGTCGTCGTACGTGCCGAGCAGCTCCTCCGGGGCCACGTGCTCCGGCCGAGAGGTCGTCAGCCGCGTGACGGCCTTGCGCGCGTCCTGGATGTCCCGACGGCATGCGTCCATGAAGCGCTCGGGAGAGGCCGCCAGGAGCAGCCCGGCCTGGGGGGCAAGCGACGCACGCGCGCCGCCCGCGCGCTCAGCCGTCCGGGCGGACGTGCCCAGACACCCCGCGAGGATGAAGGCGGCGACGATGACGAACGTGGAACGCAAAGGGCCCTCCCGAACCGGATTGTGGAAGCGGCGGCGGCGCCTGGGGCTTTCCCGTACGCGCTTCGCCTGAAAGGACGGATAGGGGTGTGGTTTGTTGCAAATATTCAACCCAATTGGAGTCGGGCGGAAGGGATTCCTGTCCTGCAGGGTGATGGAAAACGGGCGTGGAATGGAAGGGGGACGCTCAGGTTCCTACCTGGAGGAACCGGGCGGCGTTCTCCCTCACGACGCGCCGCACGATGCGCTCGGAGAGGCGGGCCTTGGACAGGAGGTTGGCGACGCGGGCCAGTCCCAGGATGTCGCCCGCGCCGTCTCCCGCGTCGGAGTTGAGCACCAGCCGCTCACTGCCCAGCCGGCGGACCAGGGTGACGGCGCGCTCGGCGGCGAGGGCCTCCGGGTGCAGCGTCAGCCCGGCCCAATGTCCCACTTCCAGGATGGTGCGCACGGTGCGCGTGGTGGCGTGGTCCACGAGGACACGCGAGGGCAGCACGCCCGACTGGCGCAGCAGGGTGAGGACGCGGCGCGTGTGGCGCTCCTTGTCCACCAGCGGCGTGTGGACGATGACGCGCAGCTTGAGGCGGCGCGCCAGCGCGAGCTGCTCCAGGAAGGCCTCCTCCTCCTCTTCGCCGCCCACGTGCAGCCCCGTCTCGCCGAGCGCCACGACGCGGCCGCCCTGGAAGTAGTCGGGCAGGGCGGAGAGGACCTCCGACAGGCCGCGTCGGGGGATGCAGCGAGGGTGGACACCCAGCGCGGCCCACGCGCGGATGCCCACCTTCTCCAGCCGGGGGAGCTGCCGCTCCACCACGTCATCGAAGTGGCGCAGGAGCCCCTTGGACGTGGGCTCGGGGAAGTGGTGCGCCACCACGAGCGCCTGCTCCACTCCGAAGAAGCGCATCGACTCGAGGTCCTGGTCGCTCAGGCTCTCGGGGTGCAGGTGCGCGTCGAAGATGGGGAGGGGCTCGGGCACGCGCTCAATCCTGTCCCACGGCGAAGCCCTCGTTGCGAGGGTCGCTTCCGGAGAAGCGCAGTCCTGTCGTCGAGTCGATGAAGACGGCCTCCGCGTCGCCCCATTGTTCCACCCGGCGGACCTTGTGTCCCTTGGCTTCCAGCGCGGACAGGGTGGCGGGCTCCAGGCCCCACCGGTCCACCCACATCTCGTCCGGCAGGTACTGGTGATGGACGCGGCCCTCGCCCACCGCGCGCGCCACGTCCATGCCGCCGTCGATGATGTTGCTGATGACCTGGATGACGGTGGTGGGGATGGTGGAGCCGCCGGGGCTGCCCACCGCCAGCATGACGCGCGTGGGCTCGTCCTTGGAGAACACCAGCGTGGGCGTCATGGAGGACTGGGGCACCTTGCCGGGGAGGATGGCGTTGGGCTCACCCGTGACGAGTCCATACGCGTTGGGCACGCCGGGCTGCGCGGCGAAGTCGTCCATCTCGTCGTTGAGCAGCACGCCGGTGCCCTTGGCCACCACACACGAGCCATAGCCGTAGTTCACCGTCGTCGTCATCGCCACCGTGTTGCCATGCTTGTCCATGACGGAGATGTGCGTGGTGTTCTTGCGCTCCGGCTCCGGCGTCAGCGTGGCGGGCTTGTCCGTCAGCGTGGAGCCCTGCGTGTGGGGCGACTGGGGCAAGAGCGACAGGCTGGACGTGGCCTTCTTCGGGTCGATGGAGCCGGCCAGGTCCGCGATGTGCCCCTTCGACACGAGCCGCGCGGTGGGCACGTCGGAGAAGTCCGGGTCACCCAGGTACTTCGCGCGGTCCACGTATGCGCGCCGCACCGCCTCCACGTACAGGTGCACCACCTCCGGGTCCTTCAAGGTGAAGCCCTGGGGCCGCAGGATTTCCATCGCCCCCAGCACCTGGAGCAGCGCCACGCCGCCCGCGCTGGGCGGAGGCATGGTGAGGATGCGGTGGCCGCGGTAGCTGCCCGCCAGGGGCTCGCGCGGGCGCGTCTTGTAGGACGCCAGGTCCTCCAGCGTGAGGATGCCGCCGCCCGAGCGCACCGTGTCCACGATGCCCTGGGCCACCGGCCCCGTGTAGAAGCCCTTCGCGCCCTGCTTCGCGAGCGTGGAGAGCGTGCGCGCCAGGTCCGGCTGGCGCACGAGGTGGCCGATGGGCGGCACGTCCATCTCTCCCTGCGCGTTCTTCAAGAGGAAGATGCGCGACGCCTCCGGGTCCTTGCGCAGGCACTCCAGCCGGCCCGCCGTCATGGAGCGGTAGCGCGGCGTCACCCACAGCCCCTTGCGCGCCGCTTCGATGGCGGGCGCCAGCACGACGGACGGAGGCAGCGTGCCGTGCGTCTTGAGCAGCTCCAGGTAGCCCGCCACCGCGCCCGGCACCGCGACGCTCAGCACGCCATCCGTGGACAGCGTCGGCACCACCTTGCCGTCCTTGAGGAACATGTCGCGCGTGGCCGCCTTGGGCGCCACCTCGCGGAAGTCCAGCGCCCGCGTCGTGCCGGACTTCGCGTCATGCACCAGCGCGAAGCCGCCGCCGCCCACGCCCGAGTGATAGGGCCCCACGACGGCCGCCACGAAGGCCGCGGCCACCGCCGCGTCCACCGCGTTGCCTCCCCGATCGAGCATCTTCAGGGCCGCCTCACTGGCCTGCGGATACGCCGTGGCCACCGCGCCGCCCCGGTAGGGCCGCGCCGCGGAGGCCACACACGCCAGGAGCAACACCGCCACCGCCAGGCTCCGCACCAACGCCACCTGAACCCTCGCGCTCTTCCGCGAGGGCTGCCTCTCGACGCTCGTCTCGTTCACGGGGTCCACCTTTGGGGAAGGTGCAATCAATACCTTGAGGCTGGCCTTCGTCGCGGGTGATGTGTTACCCGGCGGACAATCACCCACACTTTGGGGCCGGGACTCGAGGACACCAGTCCGACTACACCTCTCCCGGTATGCACGAACTGTCCGCACCGGACCATGATTTCAACTCAGCAGAATTTTTCCTCTTGGATTGTTATCCCAGAGGGTGCATCCTCTACCCATCATGAGTCGCGAGTGGGGGAGCAAATGAGTGCACCGGCCTCATCCGACAAAGCGACCCGCTCCGGGTCGGTTCCGCCCTCCGGACGCGTGACGCTCTTCCTCAAGCCGAGCTTTGGAATCACGGTGAAGAGCAACGCACTGTGTGTGGCCGTCAGCGCGAAGCCCCAACCTGATAACACCTCCGAGACTTCCGAGCAGCGCGCGGTTGACGGTTCGATTCCCTATCCCTAAACCTCCGCCGCATGACAGCTCTGTCGGCGGTGGTGTTGTGTGCGGGCAAGGGCACGCGGATGAAGTCGAAGAAGGCCAAGGTCCTTCACGCCATCCTCGGAAAGCCCCTGTGCGCCTATCCCCTCAAGCGAGCGCTCGAGCTCGGTGCCACGTCGGTGGTACCGGTGGTGGGCCATCAAGCGGAGGACGTGGAGAAGGAGCTGCGCGCCCTGTTTCCGCAGGCGCCGCTGCGCTTCGCGCTCCAGCGTGAGCAGCGGGGGACGGCGGACGCCGTGCGCTCCGCGGAAGAGGCCCTGAAGGGGTTCTCCGGCCGGGTGCTCATCCTCTACGGAGACGTGCCGCTCCTGCGCCGCGAGACGCTGGCGGGCCTGCTGGCCGCGCACGACGCGTCCGGCGGGGTGCTGGCGATGGTGACCACCGTGCTGGCGGACCCCACGGGCTACGGCCGCGTGCTGCGTGAGAACGGCCGCGTGGTGCGCGTGGTGGAGCAGAAGGACGCGACGGCCGAGCAGCGCGCGGTGCGCGAGTGCAACGCGGGCATCTACTCCGTCGACGCGGCCTTCCTCTGGAAGGCCCTGGCGGAAATCAAACCCAACAATGCGCAGGGTGAGTACTACCTGACGGACCTGGTGGAGCTGGCCGCGAAGCAGGGCGACGTCGCCAGCGTGGAGGTGGACGCCACGGAGACCGCCGGGGTCAACGACAAGGTGGAGCTGGCCGCGCGGGCGCGCGTGCTCCAGCGGCGCATCAACGAAGCGCACATGCGCGCGGGCGTGACGTTCGTGGACCCGGACACGGCCTATGTCGATGAGGACGTGGTCGTCGGCGCCGACACGGAAGTGGGCCCAGGTGTGACGCTGATGTCAGGGTCCGTCATCGGTCAGGACGTCGTCATCGGCCAGGGCTGCGTGGTGAGCGCCTCCACCGTGGCGGATGGCGCCGTGCTCAAGCCCTACTCCGTGCTGGAGGAGGCGCGGGTGGGCGTGCGGAACGTCATTGGCCCGTTTGCCCGCCTGCGTCCGGGCACGGAGCTGGCCGAGGATGTGCATCTCGGCAACTTCGTGGAGACGAAGAAGGCTGTCATCGGCAAGGGCACCAAGGCCAACCACCTGACGTACCTAGGGGACGCGAAGATTGGCGCCGGCTGCAACGTGGGCGCGGGCACCATCACCTGTAACTATGACGGGGTGAACAAGAGCCTCACGGAGCTGGGGGACGGGGTCTTCATCGGCTCCGACACACAGCTGGTGGCTCCGGTGAAGGTGGGGGACGGCGCGTACGTGGGGGCGGGAACGACGGTGACCAAGAATGTGCCTCCCGGGAGCCTCGCTGTGTCTCGTGCGCCACAGGTGACGAAGGAAGGCTGGGTGGCCGCGAAGAAGGCGCGCCGCACCGCGAAGGGCGCCTGAGCTTCGGCGTGGCTATTGCTTGGGGGGCGGCCAGACAGGCGCCCTCCAGAGATTGAAGAGTATCCCTCGGTTTGCTCCGGCGGGCGTGGGCGTGAGAGAGAGGTCAGACTATGTGCGGGATTGTTGGTTACGTCGGTGACAAGGAATCTGCCCCCATCCTGGTGTCGGGGCTGAAGAAGCTCGAGTACCGAGGCTATGACTCGGCGGGCGTCGCGGTGGTCAATCGCAACCAGCTCAACGTGGTGCGCGCCACGGGGAAGCTGCGCAACCTGGAGAACCGGGTGGTGGCGGACCAGCCGCAGGGCAACATCGGCATCGGCCACACGCGGTGGGCCACGCACGGGCGCCCCTCGGACGAGAACGCGCATCCGCACACGTACAAGAACGTCGCGGTGGTGCACAACGGCATCATCGAGAACCACCTGGCGCTGAAGGAGCAGCTGCGCGCGAAGGGGCACGTGTTCTCGTCGGAGACGGACACGGAGGTCTTCGCCCACCTCATCTCGGATGAGCTGGAGTCGGGCAAGGAACTGCCGGACGCGGTGCGCGGCGCGCTGGACCAGGTGAAGGGCACGTACGCGCTGGCGGTGGTGAGCGCGCTGGACCCCCACCGCATCGTCTGCACGAAGAACGCGTCCCCCATGGTGCTGGGGCTGGGCGAGGGCCAGAACTTCATCGCCAGCGACGTGCCCGCGGTGCTCGAGCACACGCGCGACATCGTCTACATGGAGGAAGGGGACCTGGCCGTCGTCACCGCCTCCCGCGTGGATGTCTATACGCGCCAGGGCCAGAAGGTGAACCGCCCCACGCGCCGCATCGACTGGACGCCGATGATGGCGGAGAAGGGCGGCCACAAGCACTTCATGCACAAGGAGATCTTCGAACAGCCTCGCGCTGTCGCGGACACGGTGCGTGGCCGGATGCTGCTGACGGAGGGCGATGTCCACTTCGAGGGCTGGAACCTCACGCCCGAGAAGGTGCGCTCGCTGTCGAAAATCACGATTCTGGCGTGCGGCACGTCGTGGCACTCGGGCGTGGCCGGCAAGCACATGATTGAAACGCTGGCGCGGATGCCCGTGGAGGTGGAGCTGGCGAGCGAGTTCCGCTACCGCGACCCCATCGTCGAGGGCTCGCACCTGGCCATCGCCATCAGCCAGTCGGGTGAGACGGCGGACACGCTGGCGGCGTTCAAGGAGGCGAAGTCGCGCGGGGCCACGGCGATGGCCATCTGCAACGTGATTGGCAGCGCGATGACCCGCGAGGCCGAGTTCTCCGTGATGACGAACGCCGGCCCCGAGATTGGCGTGGCGTCCACGAAGGCGTTCACCACGCAGCTCGTCGCGCTCTACTTGCTGGCGGTGAAGCTGGGCCGCATCCGCGGGACGCTGTCGGTGCAGGCGGCGCAGGAGCACCTGACGCACCTGACGCTGATTCCGAAGATGATCGAGGACGTGCTCAAGTGCGAGCCGGCCGTGAAGCGCGTGGCGCGTGAGTTCATGAACGCGCAGGACTTCCTCTTCCTCGGCCGTGGCCCCATGCACCCGGTGGCGCTGGAGGGCGCGCTGAAGCTGAAGGAGATTTCGTACATCCACGCGGAGGGCTACGCGGGTGGCGAGATGAAGCACGGCCCCATCGCCCTCATCGACGAGAAGATGCCGGTGGTGGTCATCGCGCCCAAGCAGCCGCATGTGGCGTACGAGAAGATCATCGGCAACATCGAGGAGGTCCGCGCGCGCGGTGGCCAGGTCATCGCCGTCATCGACGAGGACGACACGCAGGTGGGCGGGCTGGCCAACCACGTCATCCGGATTCCGGCCGCGTGCGCGCTGCTCGCGCCCGTCGTCGCCACGATTCCGCTGCAGCTTCTCGCCTACCACGTGGCGGAGATGCGCGGGAACGACGTGGACCAGCCCCGCAACCTCGCCAAGAGCGTGACGGTGGAGTAGCCGCTCGCCGCCCACGCGGAGGCAGCATCCGAAGCCCGGGTTCCCTCACGAGGGGCCCGGGCTTCCGTCATCCTGGCGGCCGTCGCTTTGATGCGCACCCGGCACCGTGGGTACAGTCGCCCCGTGTCGGACGCCACGCGCACCCCCCCTCCCTCGTCCCGGCTGGATGAGCGGCCCGACGAGGAGCCTCGGGCGGACCTGGCCTCGTGGGCGCCACCGCCGCCCGAGGCGGTGACGCGAAGCACGCCCCCGGTGGAGCTGCCCCTGCCGGTGCTGGTGCGCGTGGAGCAGGCCCTCAAGGCCCCCGACGCGGAGCGCGCCGAGGCCGCCGCCCGGCTCAACGAGGTGCTGCTCCAGCTCGCGAGCGGAGGCGGAGAGCGTCAGGTGGCGGACACGCTGCACCGGCTGCTCGCGGGCGGGAAGCTGGAGGGGCTGGTGGACGCGGAGGGCCGCTCCTGCCGCGCGGTGGCGGTGGAGGCGCTCCTGTCCCTGGGCTTCCCCTACGCCCTGGAGGTGGAGCCCGAGGACCTCCACCACCTGCGCTCCAACGTCTCCTCGCGTCCCCGGCTCCGGCGGGGACCGCTCGACTTCGGGCCGGGGGCGATGTCCGCGGTGTTCCTGGGCGGCGCCGCGGCGCAGGTGCTGGAGGAGCTCTTCCACCCCAGCCGGGCCCCCGGCACGCTGACCCTCCAGGTGGGCCTGGGCGTGCTGGCCCTCCTGGCCTTGCTGCTTGCCCCGCCCCGCACTCCCGTGTACCGCGTGGGCATGGCCCTGATGGCCCTCGTGTCGGGCTTCTCGCTGCTGGTGGCCCTGGGGAACTGGGGCGTGCAGGGGGGCTTGTGGGTCGGTGTGGCAGGGGTGGTGGCCGCCCTCCTGGCTGCCTTCCGCGAGAGCTGACCGGTAGAACTCGGCACGGATGTCAGAGGGGTGGACTAGGGTCTACCCATCGCGTACTAAAAGCGCGTTCAGGTGAGCCGGGGTGGCTCGCCAATACAAGGAGCTCAAGAGAAATGGCCGTGAATCAAGAGAAGGAAAAGGCGATCGAGCTGGCGATGTCCGCGGTGGAGCGCCAGTTCGGTAAGGGTTCCATCATGCGGCTCGGCAACGACGAGCCCCTGATGCGCGACGTGCAGGCCATTTCGACGGGCTCGATTTCCTTGGACATCGCCCTGGGAGTGGGCGGCGTCCCGAAGGGCCGAATCATCGAGATCTTCGGCCCGGAATCCTCCGGTAAGACGACGCTGTGTCTCCACATCGTCGCGGAGGCGCAGAAGCGCGGTGGCATCTGCGGCTACGTGGACGCCGAGCACGCGCTGGACGTGGGCTACGCGCGCAAGCTGGGCGTGCGCACCGACGACCTGCTGCTGAGCCAGCCGGACACCGGTGAGCAGGCGCTCGAAATCGCGGAGATGCTCGTGCGCTCCGGCGCCATCGACGTGCTGGTCGTCGACTCCGTGGCCGCGCTCGTTCCCAAGGCGGAGCTCGAGGGCGAGATGGGCGATGCGCACATGGGCGTGCAGGCGCGCCTCATGAGCCAGGCCTTGCGCAAGCTCACGGGCACCATCGCCAAGAGCCAGACGTGCGTCATCTTCATCAACCAGATCCGCATGAAGATTGGCGTGATGTTCGGCAACCCGGAGACGACCACGGGCGGCAACGCGCTGAAGTTCTACGCGTCCCAGCGCCTGGACATCCGCCGCATCGGCGCCATCAAGAACGGCGAGAACGTGGTGGGCAGCCGCACGCGCGTGAAGGTGGTGAAGAACAAGGTCGCGCCTCCGTTCAAGGAGGTCGAGTTCGACATCATGTACGGCACGGGCATCTCGCGTGAGGGTGACCTCATCGACCTGGCCTCCAACGACAACATCGTGGAGAAGAGCGGCAGCTGGTTCTCCTTCAACGGTGAGCGCATCGGCCAGGGCCGCGAGAACGCGAAGGACTACCTCAAGGAGCACCCGGAGGTGTCGCGCGCGATTGAAGCCCAGGTGCTGGAGAAGTACGGCATCACCAAGGGCGCGCCCGTCGCGGCCCCCGCCGCGGAAGAGGCTCCCGCCGAGGGCGCCAGCGAGAAGCGCCAGCGCGTGAAGGCCGTGAAGTAGCCAAGGCCGCGTGAGGGGTTCCCGCGAGCCCCTTGCTTGATTGCCCATGCTCTCCGGGGCTGTCCTCCCATGCAGGACGGCCCCGTTGTTTTCATGCCGACGGCACGGGTGGAGTGAGGCCACGAGTGCTGACACGCCGCGTTGTGAAGGGGGCGTGGCGTGGATGTTTCCAGAGGGACGGAAGAGGGCTTTAGACTCGCGCGCGCCGGTCTTCAGCCGTGCCTACTCTTTCGGAGTCTCGCCTTGTTCGACAGATTGAATCGTCGCAGCTTCTTGCAGGCCGTGGTCGCCGTCGCGGCAAGCACCTCGTTTGGATGTTCCGAGGAGGAGTCGTCACGAGACGGTTCGAAGTACTTCCCGCAGTCCATCTGTTCGGGAGACCCGAGGCCGGACAGCGTGGTGCTCTGGGTGCGCGCGGTGGACCCGGAGAGCGCGGGCGCGGACACGCCGGTGCGGCTGGAGGTGTCCACGAACAAGGAGTTCAGCAGCCTGGTGTTGGACAAGCGCTTCTCGGCGCTGGCCTCGAATGACCATGCGCTGAAGGTGAAGGTCACGAACCTGAAGGCGCGCACGACGTACTACTACCGCTTCACCTTCGAGAAGGGCGGCGAGACGTACGTGACGGCGACGGGCCGCACGCGCACGGCCCCGGCGGCCGGTGACGACGTCGCGGTGAAGTTCGCCTTCGCCAGCTGCCAGGACTACATCGGCCGCTACTACAACACGTGGCTGAAGCTGCTGAAGCTGGACGAGGACCTGGACTTCGTCGTGTTCCTCGGCGACTACATCTACGAGACGACGGGCGACACGTCGTTCCAGACGCCGACGTCCACGCGCTCCATCACGTTCAGCGAGCCGGAGGCGGCGCTCAAGCACGGCACGGGCTCGGTGGCGTTCTACGCGGCCAACTCGCTGTCCAACTATCGCGACATCTACAAGGCGATCCGCTCGGACAAGGTCATCCAGCAGGTCCACGAGCGCTATCCGTTCATCGTCATGTGGGACGACCACGAGTTCTCCGACGACAACTGGGGCCCCAACGCGACGTACACGGATGGCGTCAAGCTGGAGCAGCAGATTGACCGCAAGAAGAACTCCGAGCGCGCCTTCTTCGAGTACATCCCGCTGGACAACACGCAGGCGGCGGAGGGCGCCATCGACGTGGCCTCCGCGCCGGTGTACCCGAACACGCTCATCTACCGGGACTTCGAGTTCGGCAAGAACCTGAAGATGGCGGTGTCCGACTTCCGCACCTTCCGTCCGGACCACCTCATCCCCGAGGACGCGTACCCCGGCCACGTGGCGGTGACGGCGGAGGTGCTGGCCCAGTTCCTCCCGGGCCTGCCGGCGCCGGTGCAGGGCCTGCTGCAGACGGAGACATTCGCGTACGTGAACATCGACGCGCCGGAGTACGCCGCGCAGAAGGCCGCGCTGATGGGCGCGTTCGTGGCGGAGGCGACGAAGTCGGGCCTCACGCAGGGCGAGGCGACGGAGCGGGCCCAGTTCTGGGTGAAGGGCGGCCTGGCCCTCTTCTACGTCAACCAGGTGCTGAAGAAGGTGAACGAGGCGCGCGCGGCGGCGGGGGCCCCGGCGATTCCCGCGATTCCGGCCACGGGCGCCCCCCGCGGCCTGTCCTATGCGCACATGGGCAAGGCGGGGCTCTACGGCATCCAGGGCACGCGCTACATCGTCGTGAAGCCCATCTTCGACCTGTTCGCGTTCATCCGCTACACGCTCACGCGCGGCGCCTCCGAGGACGCGCTGGGCCAGGCGCAGCAGACGTGGCTCCAGAACCAGCTCAAGGCGACCAACACCTGGAAGATCATCGTCAGCTCCGTGTCGATGACGTCCATGGTGTTCGACCTGTCCCAGAAGATGGACATCCCGGACCCCACGCTGCGCCAGACGTTCTACTTCAACGTGGACCAGTGGGACGGCTTCCCCACCAAGAAGCAGGAGCTGTTGAAGTTCATCCGGGACAACCAGGTGCAGAACGCGCTGTTCGTCTCCGGTGACATCCACGCGTCCTTCGCGTCGGTGGAGTCGGGTGTCCCCACGCTGACCACGCCCGCGATTTCGTCCGGCTCCATCAAGGAGCTGGCGGGCATGGCCGTCATCGGCGCGGGCTACCTGCAGGGCAGCGCCGTGCACCGCTACGTCGTCGCGGAGCTGAACGAGTCGCTGGCCGCGGGCAACCCGGGCATGCGCTACGTGAACGGCGACGCGCACGGCTTCGTGATCCTGGAGCTCAAGGGCAACGAGGCGCTGGCCTCCTACCACCTCATTCCCAGCACCGAGGTGACGAAGGACTACTCGCTCAAGACGGACGCGGAGCTGGATGCGCGCTTCACGCGCGTGGACTTCCGCGTCACCAACGGCGCCATCACCAAGCTGTAGTGCGCACGTGACGTGCTCTCCGGGCGGGCGCCCGGGGAGCCGCTCGAGGGCCGCGCCGGAAGGGAGCTTCGACTCCTCCGGTGGCGGCCCTCGCTGTTCTCCCGCCTTGAATCCCGGAGGCAGGGGCCTATGGTGCCTGGGCCATGAACCTCTCCGACCTGCACCTGGTTCCCGCGCGGCCCGAGCATGTGGACTACTGGCGGACCCTGCGTGCCCAGGTCTCCGCGCGGCGCTACGTGGACACCGACGACGACACCCCGGACACGCTGCTGAAGCGCATCCTGGAGGCGGGCTCGCTGGAGGACCCCCGCGCGAAGGGGTTCCGCTGGTTCGCGCGCTACGAGGGCCAGTGGGTGGGCACGGTGTCCGCGAGGGACGTGTCCCGGGAGCAGGGGCGGGCGCAGCTGGGCTACATGATGGACGAGGCGCACCATGGGCGCGGGCTGGGCTCTCGCGCGGTGGGGTTGATGCTGGACCAGCTCTTCACGCTGCCGTTCCTCCAGCGGCTGTGGCTGACGACGCTGTCGGAGAACCAGGCGTCGCAGGGGCTGGCGCGCAAGCTGGGCTTCACGCTGGAAGGGACGATGCGCGCGCACGGCGTGTTGAGAGGTGAGCGCAAGGACCAGCAATTCTGGGGCCTGTTGCGCTCGGAGTGGACGGGGCGTCAGCGCGGGTGACGTGGGCTGGGAGCCGCGTGGGCCCCGGGTTATAGAAGCGGCGTCATGCACGCCTACGCCGCTGAGCTGTCGCAAGAGCTGGGTCTCAAGCCCGAGCAGGTGGACCGCACCCTGGCGCTGAACGCCGAGGGGGCCACTGTTCCCTTCATCGCTCGCTACCGGAAGGAAGTCACTGGAGGGCTGGACGAGGTTCAAATCCAGACCATCCTGGACCGGGCCGCCGAGCGCACCGAGCTGGACTCGCGCCGCGACACGATTCTGCGCTCCGTGGAGGAGCAGGGGAAGCTGACGCCGGAGCTGGCCAAGGCGCTCAAGGCGGCGAAGACGCGCACGGAGCTGGAGGACCTGTACCTGCCCTACCGGCCCAAGCGCCGCACGCGCGCGGCCATCGCTCGCGAGCGGGGGCTGGAGCCGCTGGCGGACCTCTTGTGGAAGCAGGACGGCAAGCGCGGCGAGGACGCGGACGCGAAGGTGCGGGCGTTCGTCAACGCGGAGAAGGACGTGCCGGACGTGGCGGCGGCGCTGGCGGGGGCTCGCGACATCTGCGCGGAGCGGGTGAGCGAGGACGCGGGGCTGCGGCGCGAGTCGCGTGAGGTGTGCGCGAAGCGCGGCTCGCTGCGCTCGGACGTGGTGCCCTCGAAGAAGAACGAGCCCACCAAGTTCGAGAACTACTACGGCCACGAGGAGCCCCTGTCGCAGGCCCCGTCCCACCGCGTGCTGGCGCTCCTGCGCGGCGAGGAGGAGGGCGTGTTGAAGGTGAAGCTCAACATGCCGGACGACGAGGTGAAGGCGCTGCTCGCCAGCCGCGTGGTGACGCGGCCCCAGTCGCTGTTCGCGCAGGAGCTGCGCGCGGCGGTGGAGGATGGCTGGGAGCGGCTGATGGGGCCGTCGCTGGAGTCGGAGCTGCGCGCGGAGCTGAAGGAGCGCGCGGACAAGGGCGCCATCGGCGTCTTCGGTGAGAACCTGCGGCACCTGCTGCTGACGGCGCCAGCGGGGGCTCGCGCGGTGCTGGCGCTGGACCCGGGGCTTCGCACCGGCATCAAGCTGGCGATGCTGGACAACACGGGCAGCGTGGCGGAGACGCTGACGCTGTACTCGGAGCGGAGCGCGGACGAGCGGGTGCGCGCCGCGAAGCTGCTCTCCGCCGTGGTGCAGAAGCACAAGCCGGAGCTGATTGCCGTGGGCAACGGCACGGGCAGCCGCGAGGCGGAGACCTTCGTGCGCGACACGCTCAAGGCCCTGGGCGTGCAGGTGCCCGTGGTGTCGGTGAGCGAGCAGGGCGCGTCCATCTACTCGGCGTCGGAGGTGGCGCGCGACGAGTTCCCGGACATGGACGTGAGCCTGCGCGGCGCGGTGTCCATTGGCCGGCGGTTGCAGGACCCGCTCGCGGAGCTGGTGAAGATCGACCCGAAGAGCATCGGCGTCGGGCAGTACCAGCACGACGTGGACCAGGGGCTCTTGAAGAAGAAGCTGGGCGAGGTGGTGGACTCGTGCGTGAACGCGGTGGGCGTGGATGTGAACACCGCGTCGCCGCAGCTGCTGGAGCACGTGTCCGGCGTGGGCCCGTCGCTGGCGAAGAAGCTGGTGGCGCACCGGGCCGCGAAGGGGCGCTTCACCACGCGGCGGGAGCTCCTGAAGGTGAGCGGGCTGGGGCCCAAGACGTTCGAGCAGGCCGCGGGCTTCCTGCGGGTGAATGGCCCGGAGCCGCTGGACTCGAGCGCCGTGCATCCGGAGCGCTATGCGGTGGTGGAGCGCATGGCGAAGGACCTGGGCGTGGAGGTGAAGGCGCTCGTGGGCAACGCGGCGCTGGTGCGGAAGATCGACCCCAAGCGCTACCTGGGCCCGGACCTGGGAGAGATGACGCTGAAGGACATCCTCGCGGAGCTGGAGAAGCCGAGCCGCGACCCGCGCGGCGACTTCACCGCCCCGGTGATGCGCGATGACCTGCGCACGCTGGAGGACGTGAAGGAGGGCATGGTGCTCCAGGGCGTGGTGACGAACGTCACGGCCTTTGGTGCCTTCGTCGACGTGGGCGTGCACCAGGATGGCCTGGTCCACGTGTCGCAAATCTCGACGAAGTTCGTGAAGGACCCGTCCGAGGTGGTGAAGGTGGGCGACCGGCTGACGGTGCGCGTGCTCAGCGTGGACCTCGCGCGCAAGCGCCTGGCGCTGTCGGTGCGCGCGGCGCAGGAGGGTGGAACTCCGCAGCCGTCGGGGCGTCCCGCCGTGGGCGGCGCGACCGGGGCCCCGCGCATGACGGACCGAGGCAACACGGGAGGCAAGGGGGCTTCGGGTCAGCGCCCCGGCAGCGGACCTCCGCAGGGGGGCGCACGCTCGGGGTCCTCCTCCGGTTCGAGCGAGAAGGACAAGAAGGGACCGGAGCCGTTCAACAACCCGTTCCGCAACCTCAAGCGCTGAGCCGCGCTGCCCGGTGTCTCGCTGCCGCGGGCACCGGGCCCTCCGCGTCGCACGAGAGCCTCGCGGCTCGCCGCCGCTCGTGGCTCCGGGGCCCCTCATGCATGTCCCTTGATAGCGGCGGTGGCGGGCTCGGAGAGGGCGTCCTCAGTCGAGCGGGAAGTCGCGCACTTCCTCGGACAGCCGTTGCAGGCGCGCGAGCTTCCGCGCATAGCGGTCCGTGCCGTTGCGCGTGTCGAACCGCGTGGCGATGTCCTTGGCCTGCTTGAGCATCCACGCGTGCAGCGCCGCCACCTCGTAGCCGCCGTCCTCGCGGTGCTCGGGGAACGCCTTCGTCAGCCGCAGGCTCACCACGTCCCGGTCGCCCTCCATCTTCACCTGCTCCAGCAGGAAGGTGGACGCGACGAGGAAGAGGAACCGGTCGTTGAAGCTGCCGTGGTCCAGCGTCCACTCCAGGTGCTTCTCCACCAGCGAGAGCCCGCGCGCGAGGTTGCCCGTCAGCGTGAGGAACTCGATGTGGTCACCCACGGTGGCCAGGAAGTCGCGGTTCTTCGACACCATGGGGTAGCCGCGCCGGTGCAGCTCCGCCGCCTGCTCGTAGTCGCCGAGCTTGAACAGCGGGTACAGCATCGTGCCCAGCGTCAGGTGCGGAATCTCCGCGCACTTCACGCGCCCCTCGACGATGGGCTTCGCCTTGCGCAGCGCCAGCTCCCACTCGGCCTTCTCGACGTGGTGGTCCAGCTCGTCATCCAGCTCGCACGCGCGGCAGTCCGTCAGGTGGTCCCGGGGCGCGGCGAGCCACGCTTCCCACAGGCGGTTCACCTCCTCGGGCGAGTCCCCCATGTCCCGGGCCGCCTGGTAGCGCAGCTTCAGCGCCGAGCGCTTGCCCGCGTTCACCCGCGAGAAGCACTGCTCGATGTCCTCCAGCGCGTCGGCGATCTGCTTGCGGGAGATGTGCGGGAACTCCTTGATGCGCCCCACCACCCACTTCTGCTTCCAGAGCAGGCCCTCCGGGTCGAAGCGCTCCGGGTCCTTCTTCTGCTGGCCCCGGCACCACGCGAAGGCCACCAGGGCCTTGTCCGGGTAGCCGCCGAAGGTCGCCGCGTCGATGAGGTCGTCGCGCAGCTCGTAGCCCAGGTCCACGTCGCCGTGCGCGTCCGCCATCCGCACCGCTTCTTCCAGCAGGCGCACCTTGCTCTCGCTGGCCTTCTGCCGGTTGGCCCGGTCCCTCAGCGCCTGGGCCTCCTCGCGCCAGTCACCCGCCATCAGTGCAGACCTCCGGAGCTCGCGCCACCGTCATTCTCGCCACCCGTCCCGCCGCCCGCGCCGAGCTGCGCGGAGATGAGTCCCAACAAGCCCTGGTTCAACAGCGTCATCTCCTGTGCGCTCAGCGGGTGCTGCCCCAGCAACAGGGCCTGCACGTAGAGCATTTCCACCGAGAGCTTCATCATCTTCCGGTCCGTCACCGCCGCCAGCCGCCGCACCACCGGGTTGTGCAGGTTGAAGCAGAGCTGCGCGGGCTCCGCGTTCGCCGCCGCCATGACGCCCTCCAGGACGCTGGCGTAGAGGTCGTCGGACTCGTCCCGGGCCCGCTCCACGTCTCGCCGGAAGCTGCCGTCCTCGTCCGAGCTGAAGAGCGTGGGCACCTCCGCGGGGAAGAACTTCTTCATCACCACGCCGCAGTGGAACGGGGCCAGCACCTGCTCGGCCGTGCGCAGGAGCGGGAAGACGGCGTCGCGCTCGTCCATCGACAGCTCCTCGAAGCTCTGCGGCAGGTCGGCCGAGGAGAAGGGCTCCACCTGCGCATCCGGCATGACGCGCGACAGTTTCTCCAGCAGCGCGGCGTCGTGCGTGTATGCCGCGTTGATGATGCACAGGCCCTGCGCTCCCGCCACGCGCGCCACCTGCCGGAAGCCATCCAGCGTCGCGGTGTAGCGCACCACCGGATGCGCGCGGCGGTACTCCGTCAGCGTCGTCACACCCAGCGAGGTCTCGAACGGGAGCCAGCCGATGACGAGCCGGTAGAAGTCATCGTCGTCCAGCGCCAGGGCCTTCACGCTCAGCCCGTGCAGGCCAATCAGCCGCTGCAGGGAGCGAGGGTCCTCCTGCGCCAGGTCCATCAGGTACTTGCGCAGCCCTTGCCCCAGCGCCTCGCGGGCCTGGGCCAGCGCGTCGTCCTCGTAGAAGGACTCACGGCTGGCGGTGGGGCGCAGCGCGTTGGCGTTCACCACGCACTTCACGAAGAAGGCCCACTCGGGCAGCAGGTTCTCCGCGCTCTCCGACAGCAGCATGTGCTTGAGGTACACGCGGTGCTTCTGCCGCGAGTTGAAGTTGGGCGAGATGGGCAGCACGAAGGCCACCCCGTCCACGTCGCCCGCCTGCGAGCGCAGGGGGATGCAGTCGATGAAGTCCGTGTCGAAGACCTCGCGCCCGTACTCGAGCAGCGCCTGCCGCCGCTCGGAGGCGCTGGCGTACTCGCGGCGCCACGGGGCCCCGTCCGAGTCCAGCCGCTCCTGCTCGCCGTTCACCGTGAGCTGGATGGGGAAGGGCAGCAGGCTGCCGTAGTGGCGGGCAAGCGTGCGCACGCGCTCCGCGTTGAACCACTCCGCCATGTCCGGGCGGGCGACGAGGAACACCTGGGTGCCCGGCCGCGCCAGCGGATGCTCGGACTGCGTCACCGCGTAGGTGCCGTCATGCCGGCCGCGCCACTCGAGGGTGCGCCCGTCCCCGCGCGCCGAGCGGGTGACGAGCAGCAACTCGTCGCAGACCATGAAGCACGACAGGAGGCCGATGCCGAACTGGCCGATGAAGTCCTTGCGCCGGGCCTCCAGGGCCTCGCGCTTGGAGGACTCGCCGATGGTGGCCAGGAAGCGGTGGATCTCCTCCTCCGTCAGCCCCACGCCGTCGTCGCTGAAGACAAGGGTGGGTGGACCTCCATCCTGTTTCTCCACCAGCTCCAGCCGGACGGTGCCGGTGTGGCCGGGCTCCAGGTGCTGCCGCGCACGGATGGCGTCGGTGGCGTTCTGGAGCAGCTCTCGGAGGTAGACACCCGGGGAGCTGTAGAGGTGATGGGAAAGGAGGTCGATGACCCCGCGGAGGCTGACTTGGAATCGGTGGTCCACGGCTGTCGCGACGTTAGCCCACGGAAAGGCCGGGGCGGAGCAGGAACCTGGCACTTTCGAGATTGCGGCGGCGGGCTCGCCAGGGCATTTGTCGGCTCTGGGGCAGGCGAGGTGCGCGGGCCCTTGAATGGCCGCCCGGACAGTGCCAAGCGGCGGCCCGGCCGAGGGAATGCCCCCAGAGGGCCCTCCGGCACAGTCACACCCAGGTCGTTCGACCCGAGAGAGGACAACCATGCGAAACGAGCTCATGGCAGTCGCGGTGGGGGCATTGGTGGCGTTCACGGGAGTGGCGCGCGCGCAGGGCGCTCCGGCGGCCCCGGCGGCGAAGAAGGCCGATGCGGGGAAGCCCGCCGCCACCCAGGGCAAGACGGAGGCGACGTGGTGGGGTCACGCGGCCTTCGTGGTGCGCACGCCGGGCGGGGCGGTGATTGCCATCGACCCGTGGCTGAGCAACCCCAAGGCGCCCAAGGACGTGCCGCAGCCGGAGGCGCTGGACGCCATCCTGGTGACGCATGGCCACTTCGACCATGTCGGGGAGACGAAGGAGCTGGCGCAGAAGACGGGCGCGAAGGTGTTCGGCTCCTTCGAGCTGGTGAACCTGCTGGGCCTGCCGGAGGCGCAGGGCGTGGGGGCGAACCCCGGCGGCACGTTCAAGGTGAAGGACGCGACCATCCACCTGGTGGAGGCGGTGCACTCCAGCAGCTACCAGACCGACCCGAAGCAGGCCCCGCAGTACGCCGGGGCGCCCATGGGCTACGTGGTGGAGATCGAGAAGGGCCCCACGCTGTATCACGCGGGTGACACGGGCGCGTTCGATTCCATGTCCCTCATCGCCACCCAGTTCAAGCCCACCGTGGCGATGCTGCCCATCGGCGGGCACTTCACCATGGGGCCCGCGGAGGCGGCGCAGGCGGCGCGGATGCTGAAGGTGCAGACGGTGGTGCCCATGCACTACGGCACCTTCCCGTTGCTCCAGGGCACGCCCGAGGAGCTGCGTGGCGCGCTGAAGAAGGTGCGCGGCTCGGCGAAGGTGGTGGACCTGGTGCCGGGGAAGGCCACGGCGCTGTAGTCGCCAACCCGGGCGACTCTGTCCGGCGCGGTACTCTTCCGGACTCGTAGAAGTCCCGGTTCTCAAGCCGCTGACTCCGGGCCGTCAATCCCGGGGTGGGCGGGTGGAAACCCGAGGGCGGGTGGGTTACATCCGCCGGACTGCCACGCGCGGATGACGGTGGGTCCGGGGGTGTTCTGGTGTTGGATTTCAGCAAGGCGGGGTGGCTCGCTCCGCTCCTCAACGAGGCGGTCGCGGCCCACATGGGCGCGCCCGCTCCGGAGGAGACCGCCTTGCGACTGGGCACCGGGCGTGCTCGGGCGCGGGCGTATCTGCGCCGCACCTTGCGCGCCAGCGGGTTGCTCTACGGCACTCCGGCGGACCCTCCCTCGGTCGTGGACGCGGGCCTGGACCTGGAGCTCCAGGCCCGGGCGCAGGAGGAGCGGCTGTTCCACGCGGTGGTCCGCACGCTGGCCGTGATGGCGCTGGAGCTGGCGCGGCAGGTGGGCGCGCCGGAGAGCGCTCGGGTGGAGCAGCTGCTGGTCCTCTTCGCCGTGCTGTCCGGAGAGCTGGAGCTGGCCGAGTCGCTGGCGGAGCGGCTCTCCGCCGGCAAGCCCGTGACGAAGCGGCAGGTGGGGAAGGTGGAGGCGGCGCTGCGCAGGCGCGAGCCGACGCTGGCGGGAGACCCCGTCTACGGGCTGGTGCTGCACAACGGCGCGCAGTATGCGGACGCGCAGCTGTTCTGCCGGCAGGCCATCGACTACTTCGCGAGCGGGCGGTTGCTCCGGGAGCAGGCGCGGCGGCGGCTGCACTTCGCGGCGAAGCAGAAGGCGCTGCTGGTGGACGTGCTGACGGGCCTTGCGTGTGTGGACCGGCAGCCTGGGACGCCCGCGCGGCGGGCCATCCTCAAGCAGGTGGAGGACCTGCGGCTGCCGGCGGAGATTGCGTCGGAGCTGAAGGCGGCGGTGAAGCAGTCCTTCGAGCGGCGGCGCTCGGTGCGGGACGTGGTGCGCCAGGTGCGCAGCGTGGACCTGCGGCACTTCCTCTTGGAGCAGACGCTGCTGGCGGCGCTGGTGGATGGGCGGCGCACGCGGCGGGAGCGCGCGTTCATCGACGAGCTGGCGGACGCGCTGCACGTGCCGAAGGAGGAGCTGCGCCGGCTCGAGCTGGAGATGGCCGAGTTCTACGCGCGCCATCGCTCCGTCGTGGATGTGTTCACGGTGCGGGACGCGGCCAGCGCCATGGGTGACGACATGGTGGCGGGCATGCAGGAGGCGCTGGAGAAGAACTTCTACCGGCTGATGCAGGAGGTCCGCGAGACGGGGGACCTGGCGGTGCTGCTCACGAAGCTGGCCCGGCGACAGACGCTCACCGGGGATGAGCGGCGGCGCATGCGTGCGCAGCTCATCGACGTGGCCAAGGCGATTCCCGCGCTCGCCATCTTCGCGGCGCCGGGTGGCTTCCTGCTCCTGGCGGCGCTGGCCAAGGTGCTGCCGTTCAGCCTCTTGCCCAGCTCGTTCCAGGACGATGCCCCTGTCGCGCAGCCGGAGGACGGCGAGGACGCCGGCCCGGAGCGCGAGGCGGTGTGAGCGGGAGGGCCGGGCGCCTGGTCGCTGGCCCGTGTCGTCTCCGGGCGTGAGGGCGTGCCGTTGGCGAGGAGGGTCCCCACCTTGAGGGGACGGCTCCGGGCCCGGGTGCTTTCCGCCCTTGCTCCAGGGGAGGAGTGTCGATGCGCGTACACGAGCGTGACGTGGAGGTCGGGGTCGCCGGCCGCCTGCTCTCGGGTCGGCTGTGTGTCCCGGAGCGGGCGAGCGGGCTGGTGCTCCTCGTGGGCGACGAGGACGGGCCGCTCGGGGCCCCCGTGCTCGAGGTCCTTCATGCCGCGGGCCTGGTGACGCTGGAGCTGGAGTGGCGCACGGCGGACGAGTCGCTGTCCGAGGACTGGACGGCGCGCGACGGCGCGCACGCGGAGCTCATCGCGTACCGGCTGGAGGTGGCTCGCGACTGGCTCCAGCGCGACGACGCGCTGTCCTTGCTGCCGGTGGGATATCTCGGCGCGGGGCTGGGGTCGGCCGCGGTGCTCGTCGCGGCGGCGCACCGGCCGCAGGGCGTGCAGTCGGTGGTGACGTTGGGTGGGCGGCCGGACCTGGCGGGCGTGTTCCTGTCGGAGGTGCGAGTGCCCACGCTGCTCCTGGCCGCGGGGGACGACGCGGACCGGGTGCGCCTGGTGCGCGGCGTGCTGACGGGGTTGGGCGATGCGACGCGCAAGGCGCTCCAGCTCGTCGAGGGCGCGAGCCGAGGGTTCCCCGAAGGGGAGCCTCGGGTCCGCGCGGCGCGTCTGGCGGCGGCCTGGTTCCTGGATTGCTTCCGCGCTGTCGCGGGGCCTGGCGTCGTGGAGTGGACGGGCGGGGACGTCTGATGCGCGCGGGTGGGGGCCTTCGTGAGCAACGGGAGTCCGTTGCTCGATGAACACGCTCTGGCGCCACCTCGAGTCCGTGTTTCATGTGGAGCGCACGCGTCCCGCGTTCGGGGCGGGGCTTCGCGCCGCGCTCGCCGTGGGCGTGCCCATGGTCATCGCGGCGATACAGCATCTGCCCGCGGCGACCTGGGCGGGCATGGCGGGGCTCTTCGTCACGCTCGTCGACCGAGGAGGCCCCTATCGAGACCGGGCCCTGTCCATGGGGGCCATGACGCTGCTGGGCGCGGTGATGGGGCTGGTCTCCGCGCTGCGCGGGTCCGACGGGTCCGCGGTCCTCTTCACCTGGGTCTGCGTCACGGCGTGTGGCTTTGCCCGCTCGTATGGAGACACGCCGGGGTTGATGGGCGTGGTGCTCGCCAACTACACGGTGGTGTCCCTGGCGCTCCCCGCGCAGAACCTGACGGACGCGCTCATCCGCTCGGGGTTGTTCATCCTCGGCGGCTTGTGGGCGATGACCCTGGCCCTGGTGCTGTGGCCCCTGCGGCCCTATCGCCCCGCGCGTGCGGCCATCGCCGTCTGCTACCGGCAGCTCGCGGACCGGGCGGAGGAGGTGGGGCGATGGCCGCTCGACGGTCCTCCCGCGCCCGTCAATGTCGTCGAGCTCGTGGACTGGGAGTCTCGCACCCGTCAGTCCTTGGAGGGGGCTCGCGATGTGCTTGCCTCCACGCGCCGCGCTCGCGCCGGGGAGAGTGACCGGGGCGAGCATCTGCTCGTCCTGCTCGAGGGCGCGGACGCCTTGCTCGCGCTGCTGGTGGCGCTGCCCGAGACGCTCGAGGTGGCGCCTCGCGAGCCTCGCTATCAAGCGCTGCGCGCGGAGATACACCGCGCCTTCGCGGAGCACGCGCGAGACCTCCGCCACATCGCCCTCGCGCTGGAGCGGGAGCGGCATGAGGCGTCTCCCTCGACGTGGAGCCCGGACCGGGCGCGTCGGGTGATGGCCTCGCTGTCGGAGGAGGGCGCGCTCTCCGACTCCGCGCGGGCGTCGTACTCGCATGCCATTGGCCTGCTGGTCCGGATGCGCGAGTACTCCGACGCGCTGCTGGATGTGGCCGACCACCTGGAGGACGGGCGCCCCGTCGAGCTGGACATGCCGGTGGGGCCGCATCCCGCCTCGCAGCGGAGCCGGCCGCTGCTGGAGCCTCTTCGCGACAACCTGGGTACGGACTCCGTCATCTTCCGCCATGCGCTGCGGTTGGGGGTCACGGCGGCGCTGGCGACGGCGCTCGTGCGGGTGCTGAAGCTGGACCATGGCTACTGGGTCATCATCACCGTCATCCTCGTGCTCCAGCCCTATTCGGGCATGACGTTCCGTCGCGGCCTGGAGCGCGCGGCGGGCACGCTGCTCGGAGGGGCGCTGGCGGCGGGGCTCGTCGTGCTGGTGCGCGAGCCGGCCGTGCTCCTCGTCGCCATCATGGCCTTCTTCGCCGTGGCCATCGCGGTGAAGCCCTTGAGCTTCTCCGCCTTCCAGGTGCTCCTCGCGCCCGCGCTGGTGTTGCTGGCGGAGATGCAGACAGGGGACTGGGAGCTCGCGGGCGTGCGCATCGCCAACACACTGTTGGGGGGCGCCCTGGCGCTCATCGGCGCGCGCCTGTTGTGGCCCAGCCCCGAGCACTCCCGGTTTCCCGAGGAGGTGGCCAGCGCGCTGCGCGCCGACCGCGACTACCTGCTGAGCGTCGCCGCCGCGCGCTCGGACTCCGAGCCGGAGGTGCGCGAGGCACGCCGCAAGCTGGGCATCCGGTTGTTGTCCGCGGAGGCGTCCTTCCAACGCCTGCTCACCGAGTGGCGAGGCTCTTCACGACAGCTCGAGCCCACCATGGCGCTGCTCGCGTATGCGCGTCGCTTCGGCGCGGCGGTGACGGCCGTGGCCGCGAGTCTGCAATGGCATGGCCGTCAGGACTTGTCCCCGGTCGCCAGCTACGCGGGCAACGTGCTCGAGGACCTGGCGCTCGCGGTGGAGCATCGCCGCGTGCCTTCGCCGCTGCCCCGGAGCTGGGTCCAGCAAGAGGGCGCGGATGCGTTGTTCAGCACCCAGATGGACCGGCTGGTGCGTCAGCTCACCGTGCTCCACCACGCCACGGTGAGGGCCGCGCCGCAGCTGTCCTCGTAGCGTGTCGCTCCCGCGAGCCTGTCCGTCGCGGCTCGCGGGTTCATGCCGGAGGAAGCTCAGGTGCGCTCGATGCGCATCAGCAGCCGGCGGAGGTCCTCGTTGACGCTGGCGAGCTGGGTGACGCCCTGCTCGTCCTGGAGTTGCTTGCGCAGGTTGGGCAGCGACGCGTCGCGAATCTTCTTCGCCGCTTCCTGCGAGCCATCCACCAGCCAGCCCGTGGCGAGGATGAGGGCCAGCCGCACCTCCGTGTCGCGCTCGTTCAGCTTCGCCGCGAGCGCCGGTGCATGGTCCGCCGAACCGGAGCGCCCCACCTCCAGCGCCGCGCGCTCCAGCATGGGCTTGCTGGCCTTGTCCATGCGCTCCACCCAGCACGCCGCGTTGCCGGCGCACGCCTGTCCCGCCTCCAGCAGCGTCGCGTGCTTCGCCAGGGTGTCCGCGCGCTTCTTGCCCAGCGCCGCCGGGTCATCGCAGCCTTCCTCGCCCGTGGCCTTGCAGTCCGCCGCCGTGCGCGCGGGCTCCCCCGTCACCAGCTTCTGGAGCAGCGGCTGCTCGCGCGCGTCGCCCAGCATGGCCAGGCCCTTCACCGCGATTTCGCGCGAGTACCAGTCGCCCGTCGCCGCCGCCTTCTCCAGCGCGGGCAGCGCATCGCGTCCACCCAGCCGCACCAGCGCGCGTACGTACGCGTCGCGCACCGTCGGGTCCGTCTCCAGCACCAGCGTGGACAGCGGCTTCACCGCCTCCTGCGCGCGCAGCCGCCCCAGCGCGTCTGCGGCCTGCATCCGCACCAGCGCTTGAATCTGCACATCCGAGTGCGAGAAGGCGAGCAGCTTGAGCAGCGGCTCCACCGCGCGCTTCTCACGCAGGTCTCCCAGCACCGTCGCGGCCTTCATCGGATAGCTGGCGGGGTTGACGCCGTTCGTCTTCGCCCACGTGAGCAGCTCCGCGTCCCGGCCCTCCAGCGCGGGCAGCAGCGCGTCCGCGGCGGGCTGGCCCAGCTGGAACAGCGCGAAGCTGCTCTCCACGTAGAAGGACTTGCCCTTGCGCTCCTTCGTCAGCATGCGGATGAGCGCGGGCGCCGCGCGGCCGTCGCCGATGTGGCCCAGCGCCTCGATGGCCTTCTTGTTGAGGAAGGGCTCCACCGTCTCATCCGTGGCCAGCGTGATGAGCGGCTCCACCGCCTCCTTGGCCTTCATCGCCCCGAGCACCTGGATGGCCTCGATGCGCGCGTACGTGTCCTTCGCGCGCAGCAGCGGCACGAGCGCGGGCACCGCGCGCACGTCGCCAATGGCTCCCAGCGCCGTCACCATCGCCTTGTTCGCCAGCTGCGAGGACATGTCCCCGGCCGCCGGGTCGATGGCCGCCGACAGCGCCTCCACTGAGGACGCGTGGTGCACGTCGCCAATGGCTCGCGCCAGCGCCGCCTTCACCTCCGGCTTGCGCTCCTGGGAGAGGGCCTCATGCAGCATCGGCAGGAAGCTCTCCTTCACCTGCGTCTTCGTCCGCATGGCTTCGACGACGCGCACCCGGTCTTCCGCGCGCCGGGTCTGCTGCAACGTCCCCTCCCAGTACTCGGGGGTGTTGGGGTCCGATTTGCATCCATTCAGACAGAGAAGTGCGGCGGCAACACACCACGCTGCGAGGGGGCGACTCATTCGAGCTCCAGGGCGTCTGCGGGGTTGTCCTGTCTTGAGTCGTAAACCTCCTGTCACGAAGGAATCAAACCACCCAGGTCACCTGGGGTACGCTGGTCAACGACATGTCCGATGACCCACACAAGCCGTCGAGGCCGGGATACACCCGCCGGACGTACCTCCTCGACCGGGAGTTCCAGCTCAAGTACATCCTGCTGCTGGCCGGTATCGGGGCGGGTGGGGTGGGGATATTCGGTGTGCTGGCCGAGCGGCTCTACGTCTCTTCCCAGAGCTCCGGGGTGGACGCGCGCACGTCGCTGCTCTGGCTCACCGCCCTGGGCGCGCTGGGGCTGGGCGCGGTGCTGGGCCTCCTGGGACTGCTCTTCACCCATCGGGTGGCGGGCCCCGTCCACGTCATGAGCCTCTATGTCGCGGCGCTGGCCGCGGGGCGTTATCCCCGCCTGCGCCCCCTGAGGAAGAAGGATGAATTGAAGCGCTTCTTCGACCGCTTCAGCGAGGCGGTGGACCGCATCCGCCAGCGCGAGGCGGACGAAGCCCACGCCCTGGAGTCCGCGCTGGCCGCGCTCACCCCGCTGGCCACCACCCCCGAGGCGCGCGAGGCGCTGGAAACCCTGTCCGCGCTGCACACGCGCAAGCGTCAAGCAGTGGACAATCCCACCGGGGGTACCTTCAAGTCCGCGACTTGAAGCGCCGCCGCACGAGGAACCGCCAACATCATGAGCAGACCCCGAATCGTCTTCATGGGCACGCCCGACTTCGCCGTGGCGTCGCTCGAAGCGTGCTTCGACCTGGGTGACGTGGTCGCCGTCGTCACGCAGCCCGACAAGCCCAAGGGCCGAGGCAACACCGTCACCGCGCCACCCGTGAAGGAGCTGGCCCTGTCGCGCGGCGTGCCCGTGTTCCAGCCCGCCAAGCTGCGCACGCCGCCCTTCGTCGAGGAGCTGCGCCGCTTCCAGCCGGACGTGTGTGTGGTGACGGCGTACGGCCGCATCCTCCCCAAGGACATCCTCGAGCTGCCGCCCAAGGGCTGCGTCAACGTGCACGGCTCGCTCCTGCCGCGCTTCCGGGGCGCCGCGCCCATCCAGTGGTCCATCGCGCATGGAGACGCGGAGACGGGCGTGTCGCTGATGGTGATGGACGAGGGCCTGGACACCGGCCCCGTGCTCGCCATGAAGCGCCTGCCCATCGGCCCCGAGGACACGAGCGCGACGATGTATCCGAAGCTGGCGGCGCTCGGCGGCGAGGTGCTGCGCGAGTCCCTGCCCGCGTACCTGAGCGGCGCGCTGAAGCCCGTGCCGCAGCCGAGCGAGGGCGTGGTGCTGGCGCCCATCATCGAGAAGGACGAGGGCAGGCTCGACTTCACGCGGACGGCCGTGGCGCTCGAGCGGCGCCTGCGCGCCTTCACGCCGTGGCCCGGGGCCTTCACCACGCTGGGCGGCAAGCTGGTGAAGGTGCACCGCGTGCGCGTGGCGGAAGGAAAGGGCGCGCCGGGCTCGGTGCTGTCGGCGGGCACGGAGGGGCTGGAGGTGGCGTGCGGCGAGGGCTCGCTCGTGCTGCTGGACATCCAGCCGGAGGGCAAGCGGGTGATGAAGGCCGCGGACTTCCTCATGGGCCACAAGCTGGCCGTGGGCAGCCAGCCGTTCGGCACCTAGGCGATGGCGGGGACGGGACGGACTTTTTCGAGTACAGGCGGGTGGGCATGAGATTGCTGGTGTTGCACGGGCCGAACCTGAACCTCCTGGGCGTGCGTGAAGGCACGTCCGGGGGCACGTTGCGGGACCTGGATGAAGCGCTGAAAGCGCGGGCCAAGGCGCTGGGCCTGGCGCTCCGCATCGTTCAGTCCAACCACGAAGGCGTGCTGCTGGACACGCTCGCCTCCGAGCGCGAGGCGGTGGATGGAATCCTCATCAACCCCGCGGGGCTGTTCAGCTCGTACGCGCTGAAGGAAGGGCTGGAGGCCGTGGGCCTGCCCGCCATCGAGGTGCTGCTGCGCCCCTCCGCCCGCGAGTCCGTGGTGGCGGAGGCGTGTGTCCTCCAGGTGCATGGCGCCAGTGGCGGCTTCGAGCCGTACCTGGAAGCCCTGGAGACCTTCGCCTCGGGCGTCTTCACGCCCGGTAAGCCCGAGCCCCGCAAGACGCCAGGCCGCAGGCAGGACGCCGAGGACGAGGCTCCCGCGAAGGCCCCTTCGGGGAAGACGCTCGGCAAGAAGGTGCCGGCGCTGGCCCTGGCTCCGAAGGAGGGCGGCTCCGGCAACAAGACGCTGGGCCGCAAGCCGTCGTCCGCGAGCAAGGTGGACGCGCAGCCCGCCGGCAAGACGCTGGGGCGCGGGACGAAGGGCGCCACGTCCGCGACGGAGCTGCTCACGCGCGCGCTCGTGCGACAGAAGGTGTCGGAGCGGCTCGCGGGGAAGCTCACCGCCGCGGAGCTGGCCGCCTGGGCGCGCTCGCGCTACGAGGCCGTGCAGGGCGGGCTTCCCGCTGAACACGGCCAGAAGCAGATGCTGGAGGACAGCCTCCAGCGCCTCACGCTGTCCCACCTCCCCTCGACGCGGCTCTCGGATGAGCAGCTCGTGGACCTGATGACTCGGCTCGACGAAGGATGACTCCCCGCGCACTCGCCATCCTCGTGTTGGCGCGCGTCCGTGCCACGGACGCCTATCTCAACGTGGTTCTCGACACGATGTTGTCGGAGTCACCGCCCAAGGACCCGCGCGACGCGGGCCTCGCCACGGAGCTGACGTACGGCGCCACGCGCCGGCAGCTCGCGCTGGACTACGCCATCTCCCGCTTCGCCGACCGCAAGCTGGACGCCATGGAGGACCGCGTGCTCGCGGCCCTGCGCATCGGCGCGTATCAAATCTTCCACACCCGCGTGCCCGCGCGCGCGGCGGTGGCGGAGACGGTGCAGGCGCTCAAGGACGTGGGCCTCGCCCGGGCGGCGGGCTTCACCAACGCCATCCTCCGCAAGCTGGCGGACCTGCCCGCGCCTCCGCTGCCCTCGCAGACGGACGTCGCCCACTACCTGTCCGTGCGCGAGAGCCATCCGCAGTGGCTGGTGGAGCGCTGGCTGCGCCAGTTCGGCCGCGAGCGCGCCGAGGCCATGCTGGTGGCGGACAACCAGTCCCCGCCGGTGGTGATTCGCGCCAACACGGCGAAGGTGACGCGCGACGCGCTGCTCTCGCAGCTGCAGGAGCTGGGCGTCGAGGCGAAGGCGGCCACCCTCTCCCCCGTGGGCATCGTCCTGCCGCCCGTGGGCCGGGTGGAGGACGTGTATGGCTATTCGGAAGGACTGTGGCAGGTGCAGGACGAGGCCGCCCAGCTCGTCGGCGTCTACGGCGCCATCCCCGAGTCGGCGCGCGTGCTGGACGCGTGCGCGGCGCCCGGCGGCAAGTCCTGTCACCTCGCGCAGGAGCACGACGTCGTCGCCGTGGACGTGCACGCCCACAAGCTGCGCAAGATTGACGCGGAGGCGCGGCGCCTGGGGCTCTCCTCGCGCTTGAAGGCCTACGCGCACGACGCGGCGGAGCCCTTCCCCGAGGAGTGGGGCGAGTTCCACGCGATGCTGGTGGACGCGCCGTGCTCGGGCCTGGGCACGCTGCGCCGTCACCCGGAGCTGCGCTACCGCCGCAAGGAGGAGGACATCGCGCGGCTGGCGACGCTCCAGCGGCGCATCCTGGAGAACTGCCAGGAGTCGGTGCAGCCGGGCGGGTTGCTCGTCTACGCGGTGTGCACCATGGACCCGCAGGAGGGGCAGGACCAGGTGGAGATGTTCCTGCGCAGCCACCCGGAGTGGACGGCGGAGCCGCCCGTGTTGCCGGGCCTCAAGCTGCCGCTCACGCAGGCGTACTTGAGGACCCTGCCAGGCCCGGAGGGCTTCGACGGGTTCTTCGCCGCGCGCCTCCGGAAGCTCTACTGAGACCGCGGACTACGCGTCGTCGGTGGGGGGCTGGTTGGCGGCGGCCTTGAACGCCTCCAGCACCGCCGCCGAGGCGCGGTCCAGGTACTTGCCCTTGCGGATGAGCAGACCGATGGGGCGCGACACCGGCCCCTCGGCGAAGGGCTTGGCCACCAGCGTGCCGCCCTTCACCTCGCTCTGCGCCGTCGCGATGGGGAGGATGGCCACGCCCAGGCCCATCTCCACCGCCCGCTTGATGGTCTCGACGTTGTCCATCTCCATGATGGGGTTGATGTCGATGTTCTTCTCGCGGAAGAGCCGGTCCAGCGCCTTGCGCGTGGGCGCCTCGCGGTCGAACGCGATGAAGGGCACGCCGGACAGCGCGGTGAGGCTCACCTTCTGCTTGGAGGCGAAGGCGTGGTTGGGCGCGCAGACCACCGCGAGCTTGTCGTCGCGGAACGGGAGGATGTCCACGCCCGCGCGCGGCTGCGGATACGCGACGATGCCAATCTCCGCCGCGCCCAGAATCACGTCGTCGTAGACTTGGTCATTGCGGCGGTAGTTCAGCCGCATGTTGACCTTGGGGTGCGCCTTGAGCAGCAGCTTCTGCACGCTGTTGAGCTCGTGCAGGCCCACCGTGTAGATGGTGGACACCGTGCTGGTGCCGGCCACCTCCGTGGCCTGCTCGCGAATCTCCTGCTCCACTTCGGCGAAGCGCGCGAGGATTTCCTTGCACCCACGGAACAGCCGCTCGCCCGCGGGCGTCGGCGTCACCTGCCGGGCGCTGCGCGACAAGAGCTTCTGCTCATAGCGGTTCTCCAGCGCGCGAATCTGCTGGCTCACCGCCGACTGAGTGACGTGGTTGAGCTGGGCCGCTCGCGAGAAGGAGCCGGTCTCCACCACATCACAGAACATTTTCAGGGACTCGAGCTGCATGGGCCGCTCCCTACTCCCAAACCTAATGGCCTAGCCACTATTAATTAGCCCGCCTACCTCACGCCGCCAAATGGTCTAACCCGAAGGGTTGGCTGGCGGTCGGGCGGGCCCCCTGGCTCCTAGGGCGGGCCGGGAGGGGCGGGGCGCCAGCGACGCAGCAGGACGAAGAGGGCGGCGCCCAGGGCCACCAGGGCCCCTCCGAAGCGCGTCTGGACGCGGCCCATCTCCTGGCCGGCCTGCTGAATCAGCTCGCACTCGGGCCCGGACAGGGCCGTGCAGTCCGGGGCGACGAACACGCCTTTGACACCCACGGCGAGCAGGCCCAGCCCCCCCAGGAGCAGGCCCCCGGAGAGCCCCAGCAGCGCGGCGCGCGGGAGGGACGGCTTGGGGGGCGGCGGCGGGGCGGAGGGCATGGTGGGTGGGTAGCTATAGCCGCGGGCGAGGGCCGGGCTCAACGGGGGCCCCGGCGCCGCGTATGCTGCCCGGCCATGCGAATCCTCTACGGTGTCGTCGGCGAAGGCATGGGGCACGCGACGCGCTCTCGTGTGTTGCTCGAGGAGCTCACGAAGGAGCACGAGGTCCACATCGTCGTCTCCGGCCGGGCGCAGGACTACCTGGCCAAGCGCTTCGAGAACGTGCACGGCATCTGGGGGCTGACGCTGGCGTACGAGGGCAACTCGGTGAAGAAGTGGCAGACGGTGCTGCAGAACGTCACCGGCGCGGTGAAGGGCTGGCCGCAGAACGTGCGCCAGTACTTCGAGCTGGTGTCGGACTTCAAACCGGACGTCGTGGTGAGCGACTTCGAGACGTTCAGCTACCTGTTCGCCAAGACACACCGGCTGCCCGTCATCAGCGTGGACAACATGCAGGTCATCAACCGCTGCCAGCACGAGGCGTCGCTGCTGTCGGGGTACGAGGACAGCTTCGAGACCTCGCGCGCCATCGTGAAGGCGAAGCTGCCAGGCGCCTTCCACTACCTGGTCACCACGTTCTTCTATCCGCCCACGCGCAAGCGCCGCACCACGCTGGCCCCGTCGATTCTGCGCCCGGAGATTCTCGAGGCGAAGTCGGAGCCGGGGGAGCACCTGCTCGTGTACCAGACGTCCACGACGAACACCGCGCTGCCGCAGATTCTCAAGGCCGCGGGCATCCCCTGCCGCGTGTACGGCCTGCGCCGCGACCTCACCGAGGACCTGGTGGACGGCAACCTCACGTACCGCCCCTTCAGCGAGAAGGGCTTCATCGACGACCTGCGCACGTCGCGCGGCGTGGTGGCCAGCGGCGGCTTCACGCTGATGAGCGAGGCGGTGTACCTGCACAAGCCCATGCTCAGCATCCCGCTGGAGGGGCAGTTCGAGCAGATCATCAACGCCCTGTACCTGGAGAAGCTGGGGTACGGGATGTACGTGAAGGCGCTGACGGTGGAGGCGCTCCAGGAGTTCCTCTCGCGGCTGCCGCGCTGCGAGGAGGCGCTCAAGGGTTACGAGCAGGAGGGCAACACGAAGATGATTGCCGGCCTGCGCGAGCAGCTGGGGCTGGCCTACGAGCACCGCGGCCACTGGGCCATGGAGATGGCCCAGGACTGAGGCGCCCGCGCACCAGCGTCAGTGGAGCGGGACGTCGCCTTCGTTGTTCCGCTCCGCCGCGCGGCGCGACAGCTCCGTGAGCCAGGAGCGCGTCAGCGGCGTCTCGCTGTCGGCGCCCGCGTGGGTGTCCTGGCTGCTGCCCTGAGGGAGCTGGCGGTTGACCCAGGAGAGGAGCGACGCGGTCAGCTCCGGGGCCAGGGCGCGGCCCACCGTGGCCAGCTTCGCGCTCACCCCCAGGATGACTTCCGAGTCCCCTCGGCGGCACGCCTCGAGGATGAGACGGGCCGCGCGCTCGGCGCTCATGGAGAGGCCCGGCAGCGAGTCGCCGATG
The DNA here is from genome assembly GCF_038561935.1 of Myxococcus stipitatus. The sequence goes on from NZ_CP102770.1 coordinate 1,763,428, forward strand.
GCGAACCAGGCGTACTCGCCTTCGTGCTGTCCCTTGAAGTGGGCATTGAGCGCGCTGCCCGTGCGCATGAGGCCGGGGCAGACGGTGGTGACGCGGATGCCGTCCTGGCGCAGCTCCGCGCGCAGCGCGTCCGACAGGCCCACCAGCGCGAACTTGCTGGCGGAGTAGGGCGCCAGGTGCGGGATGCTGAGCCGTCCGCCCACGGAGGTGATGTTGACGATGCGGCCCTGGCCTCGCCGCTTCATCTCCGGCAGCACGGCGAGCGTCGTGTACAGCGGCCCCCAGAAGTGGGTGTCCACGGCGTCGCGGAAGTCCTCGAGCGTCATCGCCTCCAGCGGGCCCACCTGGATGACGCCCGCGTTGTTGATGACCACGTCCACCGCGCCCCAGCGCTCGTGAATCGCGCTGACCAGGGCCTCCACCTGCACCTGGTCCCTCACGTCGCAGCGCCGGGTGAAGACCTGGGCTCCGGCGCGCTCCAGCTCCTGGCGGGCCTGCGCCAGCGACGAGGCGTCTCGCCCGCACAGGGCCACGCGCGCGTCCTCCTTCGCCAGCCGCCGCGCGAGCACCAGCCCCAGGCCCCGCGAGCCCCCGGTGATGAGCACCGTGCGCCCCTTGAAGCGGTAGCGCTCGTGCCGGAGCGCCTTGCGCAGGCCGAACGCCGCGCCGACTCCCGCCGCCACCAGTGTGCTCAGGGTGAGGCGGGAGGTCTGTCTGTCCTTTCGCCGGTCAGCCATGGGAGGGCCCTCCAAGGAGCGTCACGGCGCGGGCGCCGCGGCCGAGGTGTCGTACTGCGTGAAGCGCTCCAGCAGCGGGCGCACGCGCCGGGCCGCGTCCGGGCCGGTGAGGTGGTGGCGCAGCCAGCCGTCCGCGTCGAAGACGAGCCACGCGGGGGTCTGCTTCACGCCGTAGGCCTGGGCCATGGAGCCGTCATCGACGGCGATGGGGTAGGCGAGTCCATGCTCGCGCGCGAAGGCCTCCACCGCGTTGGTGTCGCGCAGCTCTCGGGCGGAGTGGGTGACGTCCACGCCGATGACTCGCAAGCCGCGCGGCCCCAGCTCCGCGAGGAAGCGCTGGAGCGACGCGAAGTCGTTGGAGTCCGCGTCCTGGGCCATGGAGAAGAAGTGGAGGAGGACGGGCAGCTCGTCCAGCTCGGAGACGTGGACGGGGGCGTTGATCCACCCGCCATCCGGGTCCAGCAGCGTGAGGGGGATGTCGTGCGTGGGCATGCGTGCTCCAGCGAAAGGGCGAATGCGAGTGAGCGGGCTCTGGAAGGACGCCCCTCAAGCTATGCATCCGCCGCGACGTCTCTCGGAGCCTCGCTGTCCGCCTGCCCGGAGGAGGGCGCGCGGGGCGGCGGGTGGTGCTGGACGCCGGGCCCGCGAGAAGGCAGACAATCGCTCCATGCGCATCCCTGACTTCAAGCTGGAGCGGTACTTCGCGCGCTGGGAGTTCGCCGCGCCCTACCTCTTGTGCTCATCGGACATCGAGGGGTGGAAGATGAAGGAGCTGCTGGCGCTCGCCGACTCGGATGCCCTGGCGCGGTGGGAGGGGCTGACGCTCGGCTACACCGAGACCCCCGGGCTGCCCGCGCTCCGCGACGAAATTGCCGCGCTCTACCAGGGAGTGACTCCGGACCAGGTGCTCACCTTCGCGGGCGCGCAGGAGGGCGTCTTCGTCCTGATGAACGTGCTGCTGGGCGCCGGAGACCACGCCGTCGCCACCTCGCCCGGCTACCAGTCCCTCCACGAAGTCGCGCGGGCCACGGGCGCGGAGGTGACGCTGTTGCCGCTGCGCGAAGAGGATGGTTGGGCGTTCGACCTGGAGGCGCTGCGCCGCGCGCTCAAGCCTCAGACGCGCCTGGTGGTGGTGAACTTCCCGCACAACCCCACGGGCGCGCTGCCGGACCGCGCCACGTTCGAGGCCCTGTGCGCGCTCTGCGACGAGCGCGGCATCTACCTGCTCTCGGACGAGGTGTACCGGTACCTGGAGAACGATTCGAAGGACCTGCTGCCCGCCGCCGTGGAGCTCACGCCGCGCGGCATCAGCCTGAGCGTCATGTCCAAGGCCTTCGGGCTCGCGGGGCTGCGCGTGGGGTGGCTCGTCTGCCGCGACGCGGACGTGCTGCGCCGGTGCATGGCGTACAAGGACTACACGACCATCTGCAACAGCGCGCCCAGCGAGGTGCTGTCCCTCATCGCCCTGCGCGCGAAGCAGCGGGTGCTGGCGCGCAGCCGCGCGCTGCTCGCGTCCAACCTCGCCTTGTTGGATGCCTTCTTCGCGCGACATGTGGACACCTTCCGCTGGGTGCGCCCTCGCGCCGGCAGCGTCGCCTTCCCACGTCTGCTGGGCGAGACGCCCGTCGCCAGGTTCACCGACGCGCTCGTCCAGACCGAAGGTGTGTTGTTGTTGCCAGGGGATGTCTATGACTTCCCCGGCAATCACTTTCGTCTGGGCCTGGGTCGCTCGAACCTCCCCGAGGCCCTCTCGCGGCTGGAGCGGTTCATCTCCCACCCAGGGTGACCGCCTCCCGAGACGTCGACGATGAGACATGGACCTCATGTTTCAGAGGGCGACGCGTTGCGTCAGGTCTTGCGGCCGATTCTCGGTTTCCGTGTTCTCGACCTTTTACATCCCGAGACTCTAGAGTGGGTGCTTCCCCCACTACTCCAGAGCCGGAGGCTTTCACGATGAAGAAGCTGATGGGAACGGCGGTTGCCGCCGCCACGATGTTGATTGGTACACAGGCGGCCGCCACCAACTACACGCTGTGGATTCACGGCCGAAACGGTGGCTCCACGCAGGCGGGTAACTACAGCGACTTCAGCTACTGGGGGCCGGCGAGCACCGCGGCGGGCGTGAACAAGAAGGCGGTGAACTGGAACGGCCGCGAGCGCATTGGCGGTCAGAACGCGCGCGTCCGTGATGCCCTGGACTGTTTCTGCACGGGAAACAACTGGTGCTACATCGCGGCTCACAGCGCGGGGAACCTCCAGATTGGCTATGCCCTGTCGCTGTATGGCGGCTCGGCTCGATACAAGAAGAACGCGACGCCCAACGCGAGCGGCGTGTGTGGCAACACGGACGGCTCGACGCAGACGGGCTGGAACATCAAGTGGGTGAACGTGGCGTCCGGCGCGGGCGGCGGCAGTGAGCTGGCCGACGTGGGCGAGTGGGCGATGAACGAGCCGCTGGTGAGCGACCTCGTCACCACCACGTCGCGCGCCATGTACAACCACAACACCACGCGCAACGTCTGGTTCTACATGTTCGCGGGGGCGAAGGGCACGCTGTACTCGGGCATCCTCCCGGGCCAGGACGACGAGGCGCTCGCGTACCACTCGACGGGCGGCGTGTCCGGCAGCGCGGGCAGCTCGCAGTGCAACCCGGGCGACTGGTTCTGTGGCGGCACGCTCAGCACGGGCACGGCGAACACGAGCGATGGCCGCGCGAAGTGGAGCTTCCACACGGTGTCGCTGCGTGACGACGGCGAGGCCTACAACCACTACGCCAACGGCAACTGGGGCGGCATCGTCGCCAAGGTCCGCGAGGACGTGGTCAAGTACGCGTACTGAGTCCCATGTCGCCCGATAGCTCCGCTCCTCCTCCGGTGTCCCGCGCGCGTCGCGCCGGGTGGTTCTTCTTGTGCATCCCCCTGGTGCTGGGCGTGGTGGGGTGGTGGAGCTGGAGTGGGGCCGCGGGCGCGGCGGAGCAGCAGGCCCCGAGCGACGCGTCCCCCGTCGAGGAGCCATCGGGTGGCGCAGTGGCGCGGGCTCCGCCCAGGGCGGCGGGGCCCGTGAGCCCGGGCGCGGCGCTGGTGCGAGGGCCGACGCCGGGGGCTCAGGACCTGAGCACCGTGAGCCCCGAGCAGCGCGAGCGGCTGGCCCTGCGCGAGCTGTGGGGCGAGCGGCTGGCGCGGGCGAAGCAGACGCTGGAGTCCTATGTCGCGGCGACGCGGTATCCGCCGCAGTCGCGCTCCATTCGCGAGCACCCGGACCAGGTGGAGATGGCGGAGCCGGAGCGCACGCGCCCGCTGAGCCGGGAGCATCCGGACGTGCAGCTGCGCCTCAAGCAGGACCGGGTCTTCGTGGTGGGAGATGAGCTGGTGCGCTTCTTCGTCTCATGTGAGGACGGACAGCGCACGCCCAGGCCCTGCGAGGTGGTGTCCGCCTCCGCGCACGAGGCCGAGCACATGGGGAGCACGGTGCCGCCCGTGCCCGTCGCCTTCACGGATGACGGCGCGATGGGAGACGCGCTCGCGGGAGACGGCATCTACAGCGGGGTGTTCCAGCCCTCGAAGCAGGGCTTCCCGCTGTACTCGGGCACCATTCGCGTGAATGTGCGGGTGCGCTCCGGCAAGGCCGAGGGGATGGCGTTCCTGGACATCCTCTACACGAATGCGGTGCCGGCGACCTTCACGGGCCGGGTGCGCGAGGTGCTGTCGGATGGCTCGCTGCTGCTCTACCTCGGCATCAACGTGCGCAAGGCGGGGCGGTACGTGGTGGCCGGGCGCATGGACGACGAGAGCGGCACGCCCTTCGCGCACGTGTCCTTCAATGAGGAGCTGCGGGAGGGATTGCAGGAGGTGAAGCTCACCGTCTTCGGCAAGCTCGTCCTCGACGAAGTGCCCACCTTCCCGCTGAAGCTGCGGGACGTGGAGGGCTTCCTGCTCAAGGAGTCGGGAGACCCGGACCGTGAGCTGATGACCGCGCTGCGCGGCTACGTGCACACCACGAACGCGTACTCGACCGACGTCTTCTCGCCCTCGGAGTGGCAGGCCGAGGAGCGTCAGCGATACATTGACGAGTACACGCGCGACGTGGCCGAGGCGCAGCGCAACTTCAACGCGACCTTCGAGGGCGGAAAGCCTCCCTGACTCAGGCCTGGCTCGGCCCTTCCGGCATCAGCAGGGAGGGGTCCACCTGGACGCTCTCGAACGCGTCCTGGATGGACGCCACGGTGTCCACGCTCCGCGCGCCGAGCGCCGCGGTGGCCGGAATGCTGGCCGCGACGGGGTTGGCCGCGAGCGAGCCGAGCACGCCCGCGAACGCCGCGTCCGTGGGGCCAGGCTCGTCGGGGACCAGGGTGCCCAGGTCGCTCAGGTCCGCGAGGAACTCCTGGGGACCGGCGGGCTCCACGGACACGTTGCTCCACGCGGACGCGGAGGTGCTCCGCGCTTGCGACGGCCCGTCCACGGCGGTGGCCGGGCCTCCTGGGACATCGAGCCCGTGGATCAACGAGTCATCGTAGAAGTCCAGGTCCAGGTCGAACGGGGAGACGGCGGCCGACGAGGTGCCGGGCTCGCCCAGCAGCGAGAGCAGATCCTCGGGCGAGTCCAGCTGCGTCGAGGAAGCGTCCAGGTTCTGGAGCTCCCAGGACGCCTGGTCGGGCGAGAGGATGTCGGAGGCATCCGGCGCGCTCGCGCCCGAGCGCCGCGACGAGGCGGACGAGATGCCGGGCTCGCGGGGCGCTCCCAGCGAGGACGGAAGCTGGGCGCCCAGCAATTGGCCGTAGCGAGGCGCCGAGGCCTCGAACGAGCTCTCGCCCGAGAAGACGCGCAGCGCCTGGTGCTCCAGGTCCCGGGTGGAGCCGCTCTCCTCCACGTCGCCCAGCTCGAACGAGGCGAGCAGCGCGTCGGCGCCGTCGACTCCGAAGTCGCTCTCGTCGGAGAAGCCCCGGCGCACCTTCTCCACGGCCTGGAGCGACTCGCTCCGCTCGGGGCCGGCCACGGGGGCCACGTCCGCGTCCAGCGAGGTGCGCCGCAGGGCGGACATGATGCTCGAGGACAATCGGCGGATGGTCGTCATCGGTCACCTTCCTGGGGCTACACGTCGGGCTGCATCCGGATTGTCGGGGGGGCACGCAAGAAGTTGCCAGCGGCGCCGCGTAAGCCTCCTCCCCACCTGGGTGAGGGGGTGCGCACCCATCACCTGTGGGGTCGTCCCCCCTCGCACTGGATGACGTTCCGGGGTGGAGGGCACTTGCAACGTCCTCCATCCAACGAGTGCGGGGAGCATCCCGAGGTCTTCTGGCACTCACGCTGCTTGCGCCCCAAAAAGAGAGGTATCCGTAGCGGGTGCCCACCTGGGGATGGGTGCTGGCCTTCCGCTTGCTGGTGAGAGGCCCGAGGAGGCGGTGTCATGCTGCGTTTTGAATGCGCGGGACAGACCCATATCGGTCGGCGGCCCCACAACGAGGACTCGTACTGTGTCCTGCCGGAGCTGGGGCTGTACGTGGTGGCGGATGGGCTGGGTGGACAGGAAGGCGGCGAGGTGGCCAGCCGCTGCGTGGTGGATACGTTCGCGGGCCTGGGCCAGCGATGGGAGCAGGAGGATGAGGCGGCGTGGCCGGAGGTGGCGGACCCTCGCCGCTCGCGCGAGGAGAACCTGCTGGCGGCCTGCTCGCAGCTGGCCCAGCGCAACCTCCAGGCGCAGCGCGTGGGGCGGCTGAGCGAGATGGCCTCCACCGTGGTGGCGCTGGCGGTGGGCAAGGACGGCGCCGCGGTGGCCCACGTCGGCGACAGCCGCCTGTACCGGCTGCGTGGGGGGCAGCTGGAGTCGCTGACGCGAGACCACTCCTTCATCGAGGAGCTGCGCGAGGTGGGCATGGAGCCGCCGGGCGGTGCCTCCAACTGGCGCCACCTCATCACCCGCGCGCTGGGGACGGACAACGCGGAGCCCACGCTCCAGCGGCTCCACACCGCGCCGGGGGATGTCTTCCTCTTGTGTTCCGACGGCCTCTACGAGCCGCTGGGCTTGGAAGGACTGGTGCGGCGCCTGTCGCTGTCCTCCGCGCGGGAGGTCTGCGACACGCTGGTGGCGGATGCCTACGAGGCGGGAGGCAAGGACAACATCACCGCTGTGGTCCTTCGCGTCGCCGAGGCCTAGGCCCGGGAAGGGGGGCGGGCGGGTCAACCCCGCGAGCCGGGTCATCCTCGCCTTACTGCGCAATCCTTGAAGCTTGGGGTAGGGTGGGTCTCGGAGGATTTTCCGACACCGGAGCGCATGACGCACAGCCTCGCCGCTCGTCTGACCGCGACCATCACCCTGGTCATCCTGGTCCTCACCGCGCTGTGCGTGACTTTCACGGGCGTCGTCTTGCGCTCGCGGATGGACACGGCGCTGGCGCAATCACTCACGCAGGACGAGGCCGCGTGGAGCCGCCTCATCGCCCAGGAGGCGAGGACGCTGAAGGTGCTCCTGCGCAGCGTGGCCGCGAACGAGCGGCTCCGCTCGCTGCTCTCCGGGGCGGCGGTGGACGCGCGCGCGCTCCAGGCCTTCGCCGACGAGCAGAAGGCGCTCGTCTCGGTGGAGCTCTTTCTCGTCGCGAATCCGAAAGGGGCGCTGCTCGCGGGCTCCGCGCCGGGGCCGCTGCCCTCGCTCCCGGAGCTCGTGAAGTCGGGCGCGCCCGGAGTGCTCTTCGTCGGGGACTGGCCCTACTGGGTGGTGTCGCGTCCGGTGGAGGTGGAGGGGCGCGGCGTGGGGCACCTGGTGCTGGGGAGCCGGTTCGACGAGGCGCCGCTGCGGGACTTGAGAGGGCAGCGGGGCGTGGAGCTGCTCCTGCACGCGGGCGGGCGGATGGTGGCGGGGACGGTGGACCCGGTGGCCGCGCGAGGGCTGCTGGTGGCGGCGCGCACGGCGAAGGAGGGGCGCGTGGAGGTGGCGAACACGCGCTTCCGGGTGCTGAGCCAGCCGGTGGGGCAGGGGCTGGAGCTGGTGCTGGCGCGGGATGAGGAGGAAGAGGCGTCGCGCTTCGGCACCACGGTGCTCATCATCGTGGGCGTGGGGCTCTTCACGGCGCTGGCGGCGGGCGGCGCCATCTTCCTCCTGGTGCGGCGGTTGACGCGTCCGTTGCGCTCGTTGACGGCGGCGGCGGAGCGGGTGGTGGCGGAGGGCGACTTCCGGGGCACGCTGGAGGTGGGCTCGGAGGACGAGATTGGCCGGCTGGCCGCGTCGTTCGCGGAGATGATGGCGCGGCTGCGCTCGCTGTTGATGGCGCTCAAGGGCTCCGCGGAGCAACTGGAGTCCGCCGCGACGCAGCTCACCGAGTCCGCGTCCGTGCAGAACGAGGCCGTGTCCCAGCAGGCCATCGCGCTGCACGAGGTGCAGATTGCCGCGCAGCAGCTCCAGGAGTCCTCCCGGTCCGCGGCCCGGCGCGTGGAGTCCATCCAGCGCGAGGCGGAGAAGGCGAGCGGCTTCGGACAGGCGGGTGAAGAGGCGGTGCGAGGCAGCGTGGGCGGGCTCACGCACATCCGCTCGCACGTCGAGCAGATTGGCCGCACCATCACCGAGCTGCATCAGCGCACGCGGCTGGTGGGTGACATCACCCGGACGGTGAAGGACCTGGCGGACCAGTCCAACGTGCTCGCGCTGAATGCCTCCATCGAGGCGGCGCGCAGCGGGGACCAGGGGCGCTCCTTCTCCGTGGTGGCGCGGCAGATGCGCTCGCTGGCGGACCAGTCCGCGGGGGCGACGACGCGGGTGCAGGGCATCCTGGGCGACATCGGCCGGGCCATCACCGACGCCGTGCGCATCAGCGAGGGCGGCGCGCGCGAGGTGGAGGGCGGCCTGGACCAGGTGCGCGCGGCGGGGGAGAGCCTCCGCTCGCTGGCGGACATCATCCAGAGCAATGGCCAGACGGTGCGCAGCATCTCCGAGGCCGTGCGGCAGCAGGACGCGGGCATCGCGGAGCTGTTCGCCGCGCTCAGCTCCATGGCGGACGTGGCGGACCAGATTGTCGACCGGATGGCGGCCAGTGAGCAGGCCGCCGTCCAGCTCTCCGCCGCCTCCGGTGAGCTGAGCGCCATCGTGGGGCGCTATCAGATTTAGGGAGGGCCGGGCGCTCAGCCCAGCTCGCCGCCGTCGATGGCGTGCGCGGCGCCGGTGATGCCGCCCGCCGCGTCCGACGCGAGGAAGAGGCACAGCGCGGCCACTTCCTCCGGCTGGATGATGCGGCCCATGGCGTTCATCGAGGCCAGCGCCTCGCGCGCCTCCTCGCCCGAGCGGCCCGTCGTCTTCGAGATGGCAGCCGTGGCGTTGGTGAACATGTCCGTCTCCACCCAGCCCGGGTTCACCGCGTTCACCGTCACCTGCTTCTTGGCGTACTCCGCCGCGAGCGCCCGCGTGAGGCCCAGGAGCGCGTGCTTGGAGGCGCAGTAGGCGGACGTGTACTTCATGCCGCGCACAGCGGCCATGGAGCCGATGTTGATGACCCGGCCGCCTCCGGCCTGGGCCATGGCGGGCATCAGCTCCCGACAGAGGATGAAGGGGGCCGTCACGTTGATGGCCATCACCCGCGCCAGGTCCTCGGTGCGCGTCTTGGTCAGCGGCGCGGACACGGTGATGCCCGCGTTGTTCACCAGCACGCGAGGAGTCCCTTCCGCGAGAATCCTCTTCGTCGCCGCCACCAGCGCTCCCTCGTCCGCGACGTCCACGACGAGCGGCTGGATGGAGGCTCCGCCTTCCTTCGCGAGTGACTCCAGCGCCTCCGCCGCGCGGGCCAGGGCCCAGACGCGATAGCCCTCACGGGCGAAGGCCAGCGCCACCGCGCGGCCGATGCCTCGGCTCGCACCCGTTACCACCACGCTCTTCTGGGTCGTCGTCATGCGCGGCAGCCTAGCGCCCTGGCCCGGAGTGGGCACGCGCCTCGCGCCGTACTAGGAGGGCGCCATGGCACGCGCGGACATCACGGACCTGTTCCTGCTCGACGACTTGCTGTCCCCGGAGGAGAAGGCCGTGCGCGACACGGTGGCGGCCTTCGTGGACCGGGAGGTGCTGCCCATCATCGGCGGGCATTTTCGAGACGGGACGTTTCCCCGCCACCTCATCCCCCAGCTCGCGGAGATGGGGGTCCTGGGCGCGAACCTCCAGGGGTACGGCTGCGCGGGGCTGAACACCGTGAGCTATGGCCTCATCCTCCAGGAGCTGGAGCGAGGGGACTCGGGGCTGCGCTCCTTCGCCTCGGTGCAGGGCTCGCTCTGCATGTTCCCCATCCATGCCTATGGAAGCGATGAGCAGAAGGAGCGCTTCCTGCCGGCCATGGCCAAGGGCCAGGTCATCGGCTGCTTCGGCCTCACGGAGCCCGACTTCGGCTCCAACCCCGGAGGCATGCGCACCCGCGCGCGCAAGGACGGGGACGACTACGTCCTCAACGGCACCAAGACGTGGATTACCAACGGCGCCATCGCCGACGTCGCGGTGGTGTGGGCGAAGACGGAGGACGGCGGCCCCGAGTCCGTCCGAGGCTTCCTGGTGGAGAAGGGCATGCCCGGCTTCACCGCGCGGGACATCCCCGGCAAGTTCTCCCTGCGCGCGTCCATCACCAGCGAGCTGTCCCTCCAGGACGTGCGCGTGCCCGCGCGCAACCTGCTGCCCGGCGTGAAGGGCCTCCGGGGGCCGCTGTCCTGCCTCAACAACGCGCGGCTGGGCATCGCCTTCGCCGTCACGGGCGCGGCCATCGCGTGCTTCGAGGGCGCGCGCGAGTACGCGCTGTCGCGCGTGGCGTTCAACGGCAAGTCCGTCGCCAGCTACCAGCTCACGCAGGAGAAGCTGGCGGACATGCTCCAGGACATCGTGAAGGCGCAGCTCGTCGGCCTGCGTGTGGCGCGGCTCAAGGACGAGGGCAAGGTGACGCCCGTCATGGTGAGCCTGGCCAAGCGCAACAACGTGAAGAGCGCGCTGGATATCGCGCGGGTGGCGCGGAGCATCTACGGCGCCAACGGCATCACCGACGCGTATCCACCCGTGCGCCACATGCTGAATCTGGAATCCGTCTTCACCTACGAGGGCACCCACGAGGTGCACACGCTGGTGCTGGGCAAGGCCATCACCGGACTGGACGCCTTCGACTGAGCCGAAGGGGGGAGGCCGTTGCTCCAGGCGCCTCCCCTCGTCCCCGAGGGGGAAGAGGGGAGGGCACCGTGAAAGGTGAATCGGGGTTCAGCCCTGGTTCTCGCCGCCCTCGGGCTTCGGCGCCTCGGCGGAAGCCGCCTCGGCCGGGGCCTCTTCGGCGCTGTCCGCCTCGGGCTCGTCGGGAAGCTCCGGCGCGGTGCCCGCGGCCTCCGCCGCCTGCTGCGCCTTGAGCTCCTCGTCGTTCATGAAGCCGATGGGGCTGTCCTTCCGGTTGAGGAAGCGCACCGCCTTCTTCGAGAGCGCGAACATCTGCTCCGCCGCCGACGCGGGCACCAGCGCGTGCTCGATTTGCGCGGGGTCCGGACGCTCCACCACCGCGAGCTCGCCGTCCTCCAGCCGCTTGGCCTGCTCCGGCGTCAGCTCCATCCGGCGCAGCTTGCCCTTGCGGGTCATGAAGTAGAACGCCGTCTCACCCGCCTCCTGGGGCACCTGCGCGCCCATGACGAGCTCGCGCAGCGCCTTGTCCAGCTCCACCTGGCGCTTGGACTCCGCGCGCTGGTAGGCCTTGGAGCCGGGCATGGGGGGCAGCTTGGGGATGGGCCGCTCGGTGGGGGCCGGGCGTCCGTGGTGGGGCGCACCGCCCCCAACGCCCGTCGCACCGCCACCGCTGGGCCGGAAGGAGCCGCCGCCATGGCGAGGTCCACCGCCGCCACCGGGACGGCCACCGCTGGGGCGAGCACCGCCCTCGCGGGGGGCTCGGTTCTCGCCTCGGGACGGGGGGCCACCGGATGTCCGGTTGTCATCACGCCGAGGCGGGGGACGGCCACCGCCGGAGCGGTTGCCCTCCTGGGGAGGGGCCCTCCGAGCTTCCGCCTGGCTGGCGGCCGCATCGGTGGCCTTCTTGGATTGTTCCTCGGTGACGAGGCCCGCCTTCAACAACTTGTCGCGCAGGTTCTGCATGAGTTGGGCGTTCTATCCCTTGCACGGCCGCACGCAAGCCGCAGCTTGCCGCTCCTGTACGCGCCACGTAACTTGCCGCCCCCGTGGTACCCCCTCCGGAGGAGCCGTGAGCCGTTTGATGAAGTCCGCCGTCACCCTTGCCGTGGCTTTGTCCGCCACGGGCTGCTCGGACCCGGTCGACAAGGCGGCCAAGGCTCGCATCTTCTCACCCGAGGACCCACCCAAGGTGGTGGCCTCCGCCCAGCAGAAGCTCCCGCCCGAGGACGTCGCGGACAACCCCCAGGTCGCCCGCCGCATCCTCGGCATGGACGCCGCCGAAGTCACCGAGCGGCTGGGGCCCCACCGCTACCAGGCCACCCTCGGCTACGAGTGGAGCGCCTCCGACGCCAACCCGGTGAAGCTCACGGAGACCCGCACCTTCCGCGCGGGCGCCGGGGGAGTCAGCGGCGACTTCCATGGTGTTCTGGAGAACTCGAGGGACCAGGGCTTGGAGGTGATGCGGGTGGGCGGGCAGGTGTTCGCCCGGAACCGCTACGGCCCCTTCCGCCAGCGTCTGCGCGACCGCGGCATGGCCGAGCGCACCCGCACGGAGCTCACCGGCGCCATCCGCGACTTCGACAGCCTCTTCCAGGGGCGGCTCAAGCTGTCCCCGCAGGGCACCGTCACCTACGAGGGCCGCACGGCGTGGCGCTATGCGGTGACGCTGGCGCCGGCCGCCGCGGGGGACACCTCCCGGCCGCTGCCCGCGCTCCTGCAGCCGAAGAACGGCGCGGACGAGACGACGAAGCGGCGCGCGGGCTTCTTCGCCCACCGGCTGCCCCGCTCGCTGGACGGCGAGGTGCTGGTGGACGCGGCCACGTCGGTCGTCCTCAAGGCGCGGCTGGACGGGCGCATCGGCGTGCCGGCGGACAAGACGCCCGAGGCGGCGGAGCTGCGCATGACGCTGGAGGCCTCCTTGTCGGAGCTGGGCAAGGACCAGAAGCTGGCGCCCCCCGAGCAGTTCCTCCCCGACGCCGACAAGCCCCAGGGCATCGCCGACGCGCTGGACCGCTTCGGCATCGAGCGCGCGAAGCCCGAGGGCGCCAAGGGCTCCTCGCCCTCCGAGGCCCCCCCGGAGCCCGAGGACGAGGCCGCCGGCGAGTAGCCGCCAGGCCCAGGGGCTCGGACACCCGCGTCATGGGTGGCCCGGGCCCGGGTCTCGCCACGGTGGGCTGCCTGCTCTGACGGCCTTGCCCGGACACGGCCGTCAGTCCCGCCGGGTGCCTGTCCAAGTGGTTGGATTCACAGCGGATTTTGACTGGCGTATGCCTTGCTCTCCAGGCGCGCCATGCACCCCCCCCGCATCCTCCTGGCCAGTCTGTCCGTCTTGCTGGCCACCCAGGCCTGGGCGGAGCCCCCCGCGCGCAGCCTGGGCGTCACCGTCTTCCCCGTGGGCGCCTACGTCCTGAAGGACGCGGAAGGGGAGCGCGGGGTGGGCTACAGCGCGGGCCTGGCCTGGAGCTACCGGCGGGAGCTGTCCGTGCTGGAGGTCGGCGGGCACGTGGCCTCCAACCGCCAGCTCACCGAGGCGACGCCCATGTCCCTGCGCCTCACGCCCGCGGGGCCCCGGAGGGTCCGTCCGTACCTGGGCCTGGGCCTGAGCTTGATGATGGCCCACGGCGAGGAGGTGGCGCGCACGCTCCAGCTGGGGGCGGAGCTGTGCGGGGGCGTGACGGTGGAGGTGAGCCGCAAGCTCTTCGTCTCCGGGGAGCTGCGCTACCAGAACTTCTCCGCCAACGGCTCCCCCTTCGCCGGGGAGCGCCAGGAGCTCTCCTCCGCCTTCCTGGGCCTAGGGGTTCACCTCTAGACGTCCCGGCCGCTACAGCTCGGCAGCGACCTGTTGGAAGAAAATTTGCGTCATCCCTTGCGTCCTCTACAATCCTCGACGGTTGCGGCCCGGACGCGTCCGACATGGTCGGATGTTCAGTGGCGGCACAACAAGGGAGCGGAGATGGAGCGCAAGGTCGGGAGTAGCACGGTGACGGCCAAGGAGGTCAAGGCGGCGCTGGAGAAGACGCGCACGCTGTCGGCCGAGGAGGAGAAGGTGCTGCGGATGCGGCACGGCGCCGGCGCTTCCAGCACGCAGGCCCCGCTCCCCCGCGCCGCGGGCGACAACGCGGAACTGGCGGACGAGCTTCTTGTCATCGAGATGCAGTTGATGAAGGCGATGCGCGCGCGCGCCGCGGCCAAGACGCAGGCCCCCAAGGCGGCGGCGCCCCGGACGCGTGAGACGGCCGCCAATCCGACGAAGGACAAGATCGTCCGAGCCCTCCGCAAGAAGAAGTAGTCGCCCGCGCGGCGCCTACTACCGGTTGAGGATGGCCACGAGGCGCACTCCCGCCTCGGGCAAGGCCAGTGGCGTGCCCGAGACCTCCGTGGCCAGTCCTTCCGCGTCATCCGTTCCCCCGCGCGCGTAGAGCCCCTTCAGCCAGGCGGCCGCGTGTGGGTTCCTCCAGAAATCCTCGTTGAAGCGCTCGGTGAGGCGCGCGGTGAGCCGGGTCTCCAGGGCCCACGCTCGCAGGTAGTGCGCCACGTAGAGCTGCGGGTCCACGTCGTGCAGGAAGAAGCCGGGGTGGGGCTCCGCGAAGAGCGCGCGGCGCTGGCCGTCGGCGTATTCGTCGGCGCGCTCCGGGGACGGGCCCTTCGTGTAGAGGGACAGCTCGTAGGACAGCTTCGCGCAGTGGCGGCGCAGCACGGCCAGGGACTGGAAGGCGGCGAAGCGCACCGTGTCTCGCGCGAGCACCGTGCCCAGCCCCAGGTAGCGCTTGAGCCACTCGGGTGAGAGCAGGAGGCGCTCGAAGACGGAGGCGTGGGCCTCGGTGATGCCGGCGTCGCCCAGGCGGCGCAGCTCCATGGGCAGCGTGTCCGAGACGTGGGCGCGGTGCTGCGCGTGGCCCATCTCATGGAGCAGGCTGCCCAGCGCGTCGAGTCCCCCGCGAGGCTGTAGCACCAGGCGGATGTCGCCGGGCACGCGGATGGCGACGGCGAAGGGGCGCGAGGACTTTCCGGGGCGGTCCTCTTCGTCCAGGCGGATGCGTCCGGTGGCGTTGGGGGTGAAGCCCCACTCTCCGAGCCACCTCACCACCGCGGGCCAGGCGTCCTCGCGGCGGAAGTGCTCGTCGAACCAGGGGGCCTGGAGCGCGGCCTGGACGTCGTGCCGGCGCGCGTCGCCGCCGGGCAGCGGGCGCAGCAGCGGGTCCATCTTCTTGAGCGCGTAGGCGAGCACGTCGCGGTAGGCGTCCTCGGTCTGCTTGAGCGTCTGGGCGGCGGCCTCGGCGAGCTTGGCGTAGGCGATGCCGGTGACGTCCTCGCGCAGGGCGGGGTAGTCCGTCGCCCCCAGCTTCTCCGCGGTGTGGAGGGCGGCTTCGCGCCGGTCTCCGTGAGGGCCGCGCTGCTCCCACAGGAAGTTGCCCAGGGCGCGCTCCATCTTCGCGCGGCGGGCGCGGACGGGCTCGCGGGGGAGTCGCCCCAGGGCCTCGCCGAAGGAGAAGGACTGGTCGTCGACGGTGAGCACCGCCTGGGCCTCGGCGTTGGCCACGGCCTGGGCGGGGCGCGCGGCGAGGGCCTCTTCCACGTGGGTGGCCACCAGCTCGCGCAGGAGCTGGATGCGGCGGACGGCCAGGGTGTCTTCCTTGGCGCGGGCCTTGGAGAGGGCCTCGTTGGCGGCGGCGAAGGTGTCCGGGGCGGAGAGCTCGGGGAAGGAGGCGTGGAGGCTGGCGAGGGGGAGGTCTCGCGAGAGTCCGGCGCCGTGCCGGTACTGCAGCGTGGCCAGCTCCGCGAGGAAGTCGTCCAGCCGCGTGCGCACGGAGTGGAGGGGGCGGTCCATGGGGGCGCGGAAGCTACCAGGGGCGACGGGCGTGAGGGAGGCGAGGTGGAGTGGCTCGGTGACTTGTGGGAGCTGTTAGCCAGCGGAATCTCCGGAGGGCTGGCTTGTGGTTCCGCGCGCCTTTCTGTAGCGAGCGACTGGGAACGGGACGTGGAGAGGTGTGGCCGTGAAGCGTCGGACATTCCGGGTGGAAGGCGCGGGAGTGGGGCGGGCCGTGGCGGACGCGGTGGCCCAGGAGCTCGGCGTGCCCGTGGAGCAGGCGCGTGCGCTGGTGGACGTGGGCGCGGTGTACGTGGCCGGGCGTCGTTGCCGGGATGCGAAGACGCGGCTGGTGCTGGGCCAGGTGGTGGGGGTGGTGCTGGAGGAGGGCGGCCACAGCCCGTTGGCGGAGGCGCCGCCGGCGCCCACGTTCCGGGTGTTGCATGAGGACGAGGATGTGCTCGCGGTGGACAAGCCCGCGGGGCTCCCGGCGCAGCCGACGGAGGCGCGGGTGGGCGGGAGCCTGGTGGACCAGGTGAGTGCGTACCTGGGGCGCGAGGCGGGGCTGGTGCACCGGTTGGACCGAGAGACGTCGGGCGTGACGGTGTTCGGGAAGGATGCGCGGGCGACGTCCTTCCTGGCGGCGGAGTTCCGGCATGGGCGGGCGCGCAAGCGCTATGTGGCGGCGACGGGGCCTGGGCTGCCTGCCTCGGGGACGGTGGACCTGCCGCTGTCGAGAGACCCTTCGCGGCCGGGGCGATGGCGTGCGACGCGCGCGGCCAATGGCGTGTCCGCGCTGACGCACTTCCGCACGCTGTATGCGGGAGCGGAGTTCTGCGTGGTGGAGCTGCTGCCTCAGACGGGACGCACGCATCAACTGAGGGCGCACCTGACGGCGCTGGGTGCGCCGATTCTGGGCGACGCGCGGTATGGCGGCGCGGCGAAGGCGGGGGGAGTGGAGGTGGCGCGGTGCCTGTTGCATGCGCAGGCGTTGGAGATGCTGCATCCGCGCTGGGAGCGGCTGTTTGGCATGCGGGCGCCGGTGCCCGAGGACTTGATGCACTTCTTCAAGCTCGCGGGGGTGGAGGTTCCTCAGGGGCTCGTGCCCTTGATGTAGAGCCGGCGACACGCGGGCGTGTCGTGTACCGACGCAGTATCGGAGGGCCAACGTCCTCGACGCCGATGGGGATTTCGTTGTGGCGAGTGCCCACCTTGCGAGGTGGGACGTCGACATCGCGCTGGACCTGGTGACCGTGCTCATGGCGCTGGTGCGTCATCGGCAGCTTGTCGCCGGGGCGAGAGCCGTTGGCGAGGGGCTCGGACGCACGAGGCCTGGCTCACCTGAACCACGCGGCGGCGTCGCGCCGGCCTGTGCGCGTGACGCGGGGGGACTTCGCCGTCGGCACCCATCCAGGTGACGTAGGGGGAGGTGGCCGCGAGGCAGAACCGGTGGCGGGCGACCCCCAGACCTTGTCCGCGGCCGTCAAGTTTCCCCAGCAACTGGTTGCTTGCTCCTGAAGGATGGCAAGGGGCTGGTCCGCCAAGCCTCCGTCGGGGGAGAGGACGCGGAGGGGCCCTTCGACGTGGCTGTCCATGGCGCGGGCGGTGGAGGGCCCGGCATTTCGGACAGGATGAAGGACGGTGACAGCCGGGATGGCCGTCGTTGTGTAGACTGCCGCACCCATGGGTGGCGTGAGAAACGGCAAGGGCGCCGGCACGCCGGAGTCCGGGGCCGTCCGACAGGAGGTGCCTCGAACCGGCATGCTCGACGTCGGGCCGACGGCTGAAGCGGTGGAGGGGGTGGCTCGCCACTTCCGGTCCGCCGTGCGGTGGCTGCGCGAAGGGTCCTCGGCGCGAGCATTCGAGGAACTGGCGAACGCGGGCCGCACGTTGCCCATGTCCCCCCGGTTGGCCGCCGCGCTGGGACGCTTCTCGCGTCTGGCGGGCGTTGAGACTGTTGCCATTGAGTTGCTGGGCTCGGTGCCCGCGACGGCGCCCGCGGAGGTGCGGCGCGCGGCGCGCAGGCAGCTCGCGCGGGTGTTGCGCAAGACGGGGCAAGTGCCTCGCGCGGTGGTGGTGCTCGAGGGCGTGGTGGGGGAGTTCCCGGAAGACCGTCGTGCGCGGCGGGTGCTCGAGGTTCTTCGCGCGAAGCAGGAAGGCCGCGAGCCGATGGCGCGGAGCGGTGTCCTGGGGAGCCGGCCTGCGCTGAGGTCGGGTGTGCGAGGTGTGTCTGTCTGGGACGAGGCTGAGGCCCATATGGACACCGTGGTGGACGCGGTGGGCGTGGCCTCGGGAGTGCCGACTGTTCCGCCGCCGCGTCGCTCGCTGACGATGGAGTTGTCATGGGCCCAGTTCCAGGTGGAAGGCCCACCGCTGGGATTGGAGACGGAGGCCGTTGCTGCTCCCGAGCGCGTTGAGGCCGGGAGTCCCAGCCTCGGGGATGCGGCGGCCGAGCCGAAGGTGGAAGGGGCGGGGGCGCAGGCTCTGTTGGTGCCTTGGGATGTGGCGCCAGAGGAGAGTTCGTCGCGCGGGAGTCATGGCCGCACGGAGACTGCCGCGACCCCTCTGTCCATGGGTTCGGAGTCGAGTGCGAGCTGGTCCGATGCCGTGGAGGCTCCCGGTGACGCGGAGCCGAGCGTGGGCCGAACCGACGCGACGGCAAAGCCTGCTGAAGTCGAGTCCAGTGGAGGCCCGACTGCCACGGCGGTTCTGGCCATCGACGAGAAGTCACAGGGGCACCAGGCGGATGTGGAACAGTCGCCTCACGGTGGGGCGCGAAGCGAAAACACAGCGTCCACACTTGCCGCGCGCGAGCATGAAGCGTCGAGTGAGCGTTCGCCCGATGGGGCCCCGTCGGTTGACGAACGAAGTGGACTCACTCCCGCCACGACGGCGGAGTCCCAAACCGAGGCTTCGACTGTGCATGGCACAGACGAGTCCCAGCCGTTTGCCGATGCGGCGCGGGCCGGCTCGCTGGATTCGTCCGTCGACGTGAAGCCAGGCGCCGACGGGAGCCAGGTGGCATCGTCACCTGTGGAAACTGGGGCCTCCGCGAATGAGCCTGTCGCGTTGGCTGGTGCCGAGTTCAAAGCAACTCGCGACGACGAAGCAGTCGCGGTAGCGAGCAGCGACACGACGGATGTCGCGACAGCCCAAGCGATATCGCCGCAGCCACCCCATGCGAGCGTGAACCCCGCCGAACCGTCGGACACTCCCGTTGTTGCATCCGAGAGTGCGGCTCGGGCTGACGAGGCTGCGGAACCCGTCGATGGCGCCGCATCACTGATTCCCCCTGCCGAGGCGAAGACTTCGTCGACAGAAGCGGCACCAGGCGCCGAGTCGCAGCCAGCGGAGTCAGCGCCTCCGTCAAAGGGGGCTGTCCTCGAGACGGAAGCAGCGGCTCCGACCCCCTCGAAAGAGTTGGAGACAGACCTTCGGACGAAGACCGTGGTCGAGATGCCCGGCATCGCGCTGGATTCGCTCTCCGTCCCCTGGAGCGACGCAGTCGTTCCCGAGGCCCAGCCGGTGCGTGCGCGCACCACCGAGCCCGTCGCGGCGAAGGACTCGTTGCCACCGGGCAAGTCCCCGACGACCGTGGAGCCCTCTCGTGCGAGGACTCAGGTCATCCCCGCGGCGGCCTCGGGCTTCGATAAAGACGCGCCTCGTTCGGCGACCATGGAGGTGCCACTCGCGGACCTCCTCGCGGCTCTGGGCGGAGCACTGCCAGGGAAGGACTCATCTGGCCAACCCAAGCCGGTGGCGAGTGTTCCCTCCACTCCGCCCTCGGATGCCATGGCACCCACGAGCACGGAGAAGTCCGGAGCATCGGCACCTGGCAAGGAAGAGTCCGCCGAGGAGTGGGCACGCTCACAGAAGCTCGAGGCCCAGCTCATCGCGCGTCGCGCGTGGCGGGAGTTGGCCCAGCTCTATCTCAAGCGTGCGGACCGCGCGAAGGACCCAGCCGCGCGAGCGGAAGCACTGACGCGCCTCGCGGAGGTGATGGAGACCGAGCTCCAGGACCCCGCGGGTGCCGCGCGCATGTACGGGGAGATTGTCGAGCTGACAGGAGACCGCTCCGCATTGCGGGAGCAGGTCCGTCTGCTGTCCTCCCGAGGTGATGCTTCCCTGGTTCGGCGAGCACTCGACGAGGCCATTCAAAGGGCACGGACGGGGCAGGCGCGTGCGACCGCGCTGCTGACTCGAGGCGAGCGCTGGCTCCACATGGGGGAGCCGCAGAAGGCGCGCGTGGACTTCGAGGCGGCGGAGTCGCTCGTGCCCGGGTTGTTGCCCGCGCTCGCGGGGCTGCTCCTCTGTGTGGAGGGGGAGGCGCGAGGGGCCATTGCCTCGCGGTTGCGGACCCTGCTCGCCACGTCGCCGAGGAGAACACCGGACCGTGCGGAGGCGCTGCGGGTGCTTGCGCGCACCGCCGAGGAGTCACTGGGAGACTCGCGCCTCGCGCAGTGGGCCTGGGGCGAGGTACTCATCGAGAGCCCCGAGAGCGAACAGGCTCACGAGAGGTTGCTCTGGCTCGCGAGGGAGCTGGGCGACACGGTGGCCTTGGGTCAGCTCTTGAGGGCGCAGCTCGCGAGGGAGCCGCGTGGGCCGACCGCGCGTCAGGCGCGTCTGGAGTTGGTGGCGACGCTCGAGTCCTCTGGTGATGCGGAGGGGGCGCTGAACGAGCTGCGTCAGGCGGTGCGTTTCGAGCCCGGTCACAAGGACGCGTGGCTGATGCTCGTGGAGCGGTTGCTGGCGCGCGGCAACCAAGGTGAGGCGGCGTGGGCGCTCGAGCATGCGGCCACGGCGACCGAGGACGAGGTCGAGCGGATTCGGACATGGGAGCGACTGGCGCGCATGTGGCGCGAGTCGCTCGGCAATCCAGACCGTGCGAGGGTCTACGCGCGTCGTGCGGAGGGATTGAGGCAGGCGCTCGTGGAGCAGCCCGCGCCTCCCGAACCGCCCCGGAGTGCGACACCGCGCCGCGAGCCGAGTGGCCCGAGGTCACCGCTCGCGCCGTTGCCCGTGGCGACCTCATCGCTCGTGGCTGCGGGGGGCGACCTGTCCGAGGAGGTCACGTCGTCCGCCGAACCCGATGCGGCGGCGCGCAAGGCCGCTGAGGAAGGGAAGGGCCCCCGTGGCGCGGAAGAAGCGCCAGGTCGAAAGGCGAGGGCTCCGCGAACGGCTGGAGCCGAGACGCTCGTCCCCGCCAAGGGTGCTGTCGCGCCGCCTGCGGAAGAGTCGACGAATCCCTCCGGACTCGCTGCTGAGTCTGGCATGGACGCGCTGGGGGCGTTGGGGCCGGAGCTGGACCGTCCTGTGCTGTCGGGCTCGACCGTGGTCTTCGGGACGCCCGTCGCATCTCCGGGTGCGGCCAGGTCCACGCCACGCACCGAGGCGAAATCGTCGTCAGCGCTCGCCGCGTCGAGTCAGCGCGCCTCTGCGTCGCGTGGCAATCCAGCTCGGACGCAGGAGCCCGCTGAGTCCACCTCCGCACAGAGTCAGAGCGTCTCCGCGTCCCGTGGAGAGTCCCCTCGAGCCAGGGGCGCGACTGAGACCCCATCAACGCCGAATCAGGGGGCAGCCGCATCGCGAGGAGCATCGTCGCGCAAGCACGCCGCTGCTGAGGCCGCGGCATCGCCGAGCCAGGGCGCAGCCTCAGCGCGTGAAGAGTCGCCGCGCACGCGTGCCTCGGCTGAATCCTCGGCGTCGCGTGGCGACTTGCTTCCACCAGCCCTCTCGGCTGCGGGCACGCCCTCGCAGAATCCGTCGGCAGCCGCAGGTCGGGATGAGGCACGGAGGCTCTCTCCCATAGTGGAGCCGCCGCCCGCGTCGAACTCGCGTGCCCCTGTATCTCGAGGTGAGCCCCCAAGGCTTTCGCCTGTCGCGGAGAACCCATCCTCGCTGAGCGCACGTGCCCCCGCATCGCGCGGCGAACCTCCCAGGCTTTCGCCCGTGGCGGAGCCCTCGCCCGCATCGAACTCGCGTGCCGCCTCATCGCGAGGCGAGCCTCCGAGGCTCTCACCCGCTGAGGAGAGTGCACCTGCGCGAGGCAAGCGCAGCCCGCCGCCTCGCGGAGAGTCGCCGCGCTCCCCGCCCGCTGCGGAGCGTGGCGCCGCGCCCATATCGGGCCCGCGGGCATCGGCTCCTCATGGCGAATCATCTCGTGCGCCACTCGTAGACGAGAACGCGCCAGCGCCAGGACCTCGTGGAGCAACGGCGCGGGGCGAGCCTGCCCGTACCGCTCCAGCCACCGAAGGCGCCCCATCCCCAAGCCCGAGAGCCCCGGCATCACGCGGCGAACCCCCGCGCGCATCCGCCGCCGAGACCGCCCCCTCGCGCTCCGCCAATCCCCCCGAGCCGCCCCGAGGCAAGACAGCCATCGACCTCATCACGGGAAGCGCCGTGGACCTCGACGCCGCGCCCGTCCCGGAGACACGCGTCATCTCCTGGGAGGCCCCACCGGGCCGCATGGACCCCGTGCGCCGGGTCGTCCGCGGAGGCCGCCCCGAAGCCGGCCCCGCTCAAGGCCGCTCCTTCATCTCCAAACCCCCACCGCCCCTCTCCGTCGGCGCAACGGAGACACGCGAAAATCCAATCGTCACAGCACCCGCGCCCTCCCCGGACACCGAGCCCGAGGTCTTCCGCCAGCTGCGAGAGCGCCCGCTCGACACCGCCACCTACGAACAGCTCGCCGACTTCTTCGACACCCGAGGCGACACCGCGCGCGCGGCCCTCATGCGCGAAATCGTCGAAGCCCTCGCGGGACGCGAAGGCCCGGCCCCGCGCCAACAGCGCCCCCCGCTCACCGCCGACGAACGAGCCGGCCTGCGTCACCCCGGCCTGAGAACCCCCTCCGGAGAACTGCTCGCCTGCGCGGGAATCGCCCTGTGCCGCCTGTTCCCCGCCCAGGGCCGAGCCGCGGACGCCTCCGAGCCCCTCCGCGCCGTCGCGGGCCCCGGCGCCCCCGCGGTCCTCGATGCGCTCCACTCCTCCGCGAGAATCCTCTCGGTCAACCTGCCCGAGCTCGTCCTCGCCGAAGACGACAGCCCACCCTTCGCCGCCGTCCACACCGACAAGCCGCGCCTGCTCGTGGGCCGAGCCATCATCCGCCAGTCCCTCTCCGCCGCGGAGCTGCGCTTCCACGCGGGCCGGGCCCTGCTCTCCCTGTCCCCGGACCTGCTCGCCCTGCGCGCGATGAAGGGCGCTCAGCTCCTGCGCGCCCTCGCCCTGCTGTCCACCGTCCTCAAGGACCCGAAGGACACCAGCGCCGACGCGAAGCTCGTGCGCGACACGCTGTCCCCACGGGCCCTGGAGCGGACCCTCGAGCTCCTCGAGCCCGGCACCCGTGACTTCAAGGCCTCATCCCTCGTGGACGCGGCGCGAGACTCCGCCAACCGCGCGGGCCTCGTGGCCTGCGGCGCGGTGGGGCCCGCGGTGTCGGTGATTCGAGCCCGCCGCTCGCAGGACGCCGAGCTGGTGGAGCTCCTGCGCTTCGCCGCGTCCGAGCGATACCTCGCCCTGCGCGCGCCGCGCTGACGCCTCAGTTCATCTGCATGCGCAACGTGAGCGCGAGCATCCGGCTCTTCAGCCCACCCAGCTCATGGCGGTACGCCAGGTCCAGGCCGCTGCCCGTCTCGCTCATGAAGCCCAGGCCGCCGCTCAGCTTCGACGTCCGAGTCACGCCGTCGTACATGTAGCCCATGCGCAGCGGGAGCTGCATCCCCGCGAGGTACTCGAGCCCGCCGCTGTACGTCATCGTCGTCTTGTCCTCGGTCTCGAAGTCCGCGCGCACGTCGCCCGCGAGCGTCAGCGCGCCAGAGGAGTAGCCGATGTGGCCCGAGTAGTACCGGGACAGCTCCACGTTGTCGGTGTTGATGAGGTTGTGCCCGGACAGGCCCGCCGTCATCGAATCCGACAGCCGGAACAGCAGCCCCGTGTCCACCGTCACCGAGTTCGCATAGCGCCCCATGCCGCTCATGCGCAGGTAGCGCGCCACGCCACCAATCAGAATCCCCGGGGTCAGCGGGAACCCCACGCCCAGCGAGCTCAGATGCGCGGAGGTGCGAGCGCCGCCACGGCCCAGGCTGACCCAGTGGTAGTCCACCCCCATGGCCAGCTTGCTGGTCGCCGCGTCGATGATGGAGACGCCGAGCATGCCCTCCTTGATGCGCGTGTCCCAGGCGCCCGTCGATTCGATGCGATAGGCGGGGTACATCGCCATGGCGGCGGGATTGCCCAGCACGGCCTCGGTGCCCAGGCCGAGGGCACGGAAAGCCCCACCCATGGCGTAGGCGCGCGCCGTCATGACATCCCTCAAGTCCTCATGAGGTTGAGCCAGGGCGGCGGTGGAGACACACACGGCGAACAGCAGGACGGCGGGGCGGAGCGACATGGGGATGCCATCCTAACCAGCTTGATGGGGTCAGGGGGCGCCAATAGATTCCCTGGCCTCATGTCCGCCCACACACCGAAGGCAGAGCCCCTTATCCGTAAGTGTGTCATCCCGGCAGCCGGGCTCGGCACGCGCTTTCTTCCCGCCACGAAGTCCGTGCCCAAGGAGATGTTGCCCATCGTCGACACACCCACCCTCCAATACATCGTGGAGGAGGCGGTGGCCGCCGGCATCGAGGACGTCGTCCTCATCAACGGCCGCGGCAAGGGGGCCATCGAGGACCACTTCGACATCGGCTTCGAGCTGGAGACCACCCTGCGCGCCCGAGGCAAGACGGCGGACGCGGACAAGCTGCGCGCCATCGCGGAGCTGGTGCGCGTCGTCTCCATCCGCCAGAAAGAGCCCAAGGGCCTGGGCCACGCCGTGCTGTGCGCCAAGAGCGCCATCGGCAACGAGCCGTTCGGTGTCCTCCTCGGCGACGACATGATTGATGCCGAGGAGCCGGGCATCCGTCAGCTCGCCCGTGTGTATCGCCAGTACAACCAGGCCGTCATCGCACTCATGGAAGTGCCCGATGACGAGACGCACATGTACGGCATCGCCGCCGGCACGGACCTGGGGGATGGCGTCATCCGCATCGACCGCGTGGTGGAGAAGCCCAAGAAGGGCACCGCGCCGTCGAACCTCGCCGTCATCGGCCGCTACGTGCTGCCGCCGGAAATCTTCCCCATCCTGGAGAAGCAGACGCCGGGTGTGGGCGGTGAAATCCAGCTCACGGATGGTCTGGCCACGCTGCAGCAGTCGCACGGTCTCTTGGGCTACAAATTCAAGGGACAGCGCTATGACGCGGGCGACAAGGTGGGGTACCTCAAGGCGAACATCGCCTACGCGCTCAAGCGCCCCGAGCTGCGGGGCGGGCTGCTCGAGTACATGCGTGAGGTCGTGAAGACGGAGAAGCCGTGAAGCGCATCGTCGCACTCGTCGCAGTCCTGTCGTCCTTCACCGCCGTGGCCTACGTGTTGCCGGGAGGCTCCATCCTCCGGCGCATGGTGACCGAGCGAGAGGAGCTCAAGCTCTCCGGAATCCGGGTGGAGGGCTCGCTCAGCTTCAGCGGTCCCGCGGTGAAGGAGGCGGGCGCTGCGCTGGGCGCGGCGACGGACCGCCCCGACGTGCAAGGCGACGGGGTGTTGTACGTGAAGCTTCCGGGGCGCTGCCGCTTCGAGGCCTCGGTGCCGGATGGCAATGCGCGCAGCGCCGTGGTGCAGGTGGCGGGCCGCCGCAAGGTAGAGGGCCACGAGATTGCGCCGCTGTCGGTGCTCATCACGCAGGTGTGCCCGCTGTTCGCCGCGGGCGGTGGGCCCATCCAGACGCTGAAGGAGTCGGTGCAGCAGTACCTCCAGGGGCTGGGCGTCGACACGACTCGCACGGGGCTGGCGCGCTTCGGAGGCGAGGTGGCGTACGTGCTCGGCGACATGGCCGAGGGGCGTCCGCAGTTCTGGGTGTACAAGGACGGCTTCCGGCCCGCGCGGCTGCGCTACACGGACACCGCCAAGAACGCGTGGGACGTGCGCTTCCTGGACTACACCTCTCCCGCGACGGGAGAGGCCCTGCCGCGCACCATCGAGGTGTGGCGCGGTGGCCAGCGCGTGGTGCGCTTCACCGGCTTGAAGGGCGACACCCGGGCCACGGTGCCCGACAAGCTCTTCACGCCGTAGCGCGTCGGGAGGGACCGGGCCGTGCCGGTGCGTCAGGGCCCCGGCACAGTGATGAGTATTGACCGGTCGCTCCCGAGGCGCTTGTGACGTGGGGTGGCGCGTTGAAGAGTCGCGTCGCCTGGCCGGATTCCTCCGGCCCGCACGTCCTCGAGGAGCGCCGCACATGAAGGTCTATGGCCATCCGATGAGCACCTGTACGCGCAAGGTCCTCACCACGCTGGCGGAGAAGGGGCGCGAGGCGGAGTTCGTCCTCGTCGACCTGATGAAGGGCGAGCAGAAGTCGCCCGCGCACCTCGCCCGTCAACCGTTCGGAGTGGTCCCCGTCCTGGAGGCGGATGATGGCTCCCTCCTGTACGAGTCGCGCGCCATCATTCGCTATCTGGACCGCGTGCTCCCGGGGACTTCGCTCACCCCCTCGCAGCCGAGGGCCTACGGGTTGATGGAGCAGTTCATCGGCGTGGAGCAGAGCTACTTCAGCCCCGCGGCGCTGAAGATCATCATGGTGGAGCTCTTCCATCGCGGTGAGGGCAGCGAGGCCGCGGCCCGCGTGGCGGAGGGACGTCAGGGCGTGGAGAAGGCGTTCAGCGTCATCGAGCCGGTGCTGGGGCGACAGCAGTACCTCGCGGGTGACACGTTCTCGCTCGCCGACGTGACGTGGATGCCGTACCTCGGGAACCTGACCGCGACGTCCGCGAAGGACGTCATCGGCAAGTACCCGAACGTGAGCGCGTGGTGGAGTCGCATCAGCGCCCGGCCCTCATGGAAGAAGGTCGCCGGGTAGCCTGTCGCGCGCGTCGGACGTCGAGAGGCTCCGGCGCGCCGAGGGAACGCACGTCGCCGTCGTGGCGCCGCCTCGGGATGTCCTTGGCGTGCTCGAGGACGTGGTGAAGAGTCGCTCCGCCTGGCCGGACTCCCTCCGGCCCGCACGTTCACGGAAGAGCGACGTCGATGAAAGTCTACGGCCACCCGGGCAGCATCTACACGCGCATGGTCCTCGCCACCCTGGCGGAGAAGGGACACGAGGCGGAGTTCGTCCTCGTCGACCTGCCGACGGGCGCGCACAAGCTGCCGGAGCACTTGACGCGCCATCCGTTCGGCGTGGTGCCCGCGTTCGAGGATGACGACGGCTTCGCGCTCTACGAGTCGCAGGCCATCATCCGCTACCTGGACCGCAAGCTGACGGGGCCGTCGCTGATGCCGTCCCAGCCGCGCGCCTGCGCCGTGATGGAGCAGTCCATCAGCGTGGGGCTGAACTACTTCGCGCCGAATGCCTTCAAGGTCATCTGGGAGAAGTTCTTGAAGCAGTTCATGGGCGGTGGCGTGGTGGACGAGGCCGCGGTGATGGCGGGACGCCAGGGGATGGAGAAGGTGTTCGGCCTCATCGACCCGACGCTGGGGCGTCAGCCGTTCCTCGCGGGCGACGCGTTCTCGCTCGCCGACGTGACGTGGCTGCCGTTCATGGCGTACCTCTTCCCCGCGGGAGAGGCGGACACCATCGCCCGGTACAAGAACGTGGCCGCGTGGTGGGAGCGCACGAGCAGCCGTCCCGCGTGGCGGAAGGTCACCGGCGGGTAGTCCTTCCCGAGGCCGGGGCCCGCCAGGACACGCGAGGCCCCGCGCCAGGGGGCGCTACACGGAGCGGAGCCGAGGCGCGGACGCCTCCGAGGCGTCGGGCTGCCCAGTGCCGCTCGACGACGCGGGTCGCCACATGAACCACTGGGGCGGCCCCCCGTCGAAGCAGGGCTCGGTGCGCTGGATCTCGAAGCCGAAGCCCTGGTACCAGTCGCGATTGGAGGCCTTGGCCGTCTCCAGGAAGCACGGCGCGCGGGTCTGCTCGGCCAACGCCAGGCCCGCGCGCATCAGCCGAGCTCCCAGTCCGCGCCCTTGATAGGCCGGGTCCACGGCGATGACATCCAGATACCAGTGGGGCGGCGTGGGCGGGTGGTAGCGGTCCAGTCGCGCCAGGGCCTGGAGGGCCCGTCGCGCGCGGCTCGGGAAGTGACGCAGTCCGGCCCAGAGGGTGGGAAGGTAGACCGCCTGCCTGCGGAGCGACGGAGGATAGGCGCCCGGCCGGAGCCAGGACGCGAGGCCCGTGAGCCGTCCGTCCTCGACGGTGACGTGCACCACGCCGTGCGCCAGCGAGTCCTTCACGCAGCCGATGTAGAACGCCGAGGACACGTGGGCCCGCTTCTCGGAGGAGCCCGGGAACAGCTCCGCGAGGAAGGGGTAGTCATCGAAGGCCCTCGCGCACAGCGGGCCGACTTGATTCATCAACGCGGGTTCGAAGTCCTGGACGATGACCGTCATGGTGCGATGAATGTAGTCCGGTCTCGAGGTGTTCACCTGTGCCGACCATGGATTCCAACGTCTCCATCCACCGAGCGACCCGCGAGGACGCCGCGCTCTTCCCCGATATCGAGCGCGCGTCGGGAGCGCTGTTCCGTCAGCTCGAGGCGCTGGCGTGGATCGCCGATGACGACGTCATGGCGGAGGCGGCGCACCTTCCGTTGATTGACGCGGGAGCCGTGTGGGTCGCGCGGGATGCGAAGGTGGGCGTCGTGGGGTTCCTCTCGGCGCAGCGGGCGGGCCGCGTGCTGCATGTCTGGCAGATGGCGGTGAGCCCCTCGCATCAGCGTCGAGGACTGGGGCGCGCCTTGCTCCGAGCCGCCGCCGTGTTCGCGCGCGACGCGGGCCTGGAGGCCGTCACCTTGACGACGTTCCTCGAGGTGCCGTGGAACGAGCCCTTCTACGTGGGGCTCGGCTTCACGCGCATTCCAGACGACGCGCTGGATGACCGCCTCCGCGAGGTGCTGGCGAAGGAGGCGCGGGCGGGCCTCCCGCGCGAGCGCCGCTGCGCGTTGTCCCTGAATCCGCGCGTGCTGGCGGACTGAGCGGTGCGCGGCACCCGCCGGGTCGGTGCTGCGCGTGGGGCTTCGAGCACGCTCCGAGCATGGGGTGCTGGCGTCCAGGGCCCGGCCTGTGTCAGAGGCTCCTGGCACTGTGCGCATGGCGGCAGGACGGAAGGGGTAGGGGTGGCGGTCGAAGGGAGTGCCATGGAGCAGCGAGCGTTGTGGGACGAGCCGGCCCAGGGGGCCTCCGAGGAGCCCCCCTCCTCGGGTTCCCCGGGGGCGCGCACCTCGCGTGTGAGACCTGGCCGGGAACTGTCGCTCCAGGAACAGGCCGCTACAGTGGCTCCCGCTGTGAGCGCGAGCCCTCCCGTCCTGGCCTCCATCGCCGTGGCTCGCCCCGTCCGGGGTGAGTTCACCTACTCCGTCCCGGAGTCCCTCGTGAGCCAGCTCGCGCCGGGGCAGCGCGTCCTGGTGCCCTTCGGCCGAGGCACCGCGCTGGGCTTCTACCTGGGCCCCGCGGCCCGCCCTCCCGGAGAGAACGTCCGGCTCAAGCCCATCCAGCGCGTGCTGGAGGACTCTCCCTCACTGCCCAAGGACCTCATCGCGCTGCTGCGCTTCGCGGCCGAGCACTACCGCTATCCCCTGGGAGAAGTCATCCGAGGCGCCCTGCCGCCGGGCCTGTCGAAGCCGGTGGACGAGAAGGAGGCGAAGCCCGACGTCCAGCAGTTCGCGGTGGCGCTGGTGAACGAGGTGCCGCCCTCGCTGGCGAGAGCGCATGCGCAGTCCGCGGCGCTGGCCTACCTGCTGGCCGTGGGAGGCAGCGCACCGATGGAGGAGGTGAGCCACGCCATCCCGGGGGCTCGGGCGCATCTCAAGAGCCTGGCCTCGAAGGGCCTGGTCCGCATCGAGGAGAAGAAGCTGGAGGCGGGGGTGAAGGAGGGCCTGATTCAAGGCCGTCCGGACCGCCTCACCCCGGAGCAGGACGCCGCGGGCGGGGTGCTGCGCGAGGCGTTGGACACGGGGGCCTTCCAGCCGTTCCTGCTCCACGGTGTCACGGGCAGCGGGAAGACGGAGGTGTACCTGCGCGCGGCGGAGCATGCGCTGTCGCTGGGCAAGGGCAGCCTCATCCTCGTGCCGGAGATCGCGCTCACGCCGCAGCTCGTGGGCCGCTTCCGCAGCCGGTTCGGCGCGGAGGTGGCGGTGCTGCACTCGGCGCTGAAGGACCGGGAGCGGCTGTTCCACTGGCAGGCGCTCCGCAAGGGGGACGTGAAGATCGCGGTGGGGGTTCGCTCGGCGGTGTTCGCGCCGGTGGAGAACCTGGGGCTCATCGTCGTGGACGAGGAGCACGACCCGTCCTTCAAGCAGGACGACAGCTTGCGCTACCAGGCGCGGGACCTGGCGGTGGTGCGTGGCAAGCAGGCGGGGGCGGTGGTGGTGCTGGGCTCGGCGACGCCCGCGCTGGAGACGCTGGAGAACGTGAAGAAGGGCCGCTACCGGCTCGTGGAGCTCAGGCGGCGGGTCGACGACAGGCCCATGCCCACCATCGAGATGGTGGACCTGCGTCAGGAGCGTCCTCGCGACGGCATGGTGACGGACGAGGCGCCCATCCTCAGCCCGCCCTTGCTGGCGGCGATGGAGGAGACGCTGGGCAAGGGCCAGCAGGTCATCCTCTTCCTCAACCGCCGAGGACACAGCACGGTGTTGCTGTGCGAGGTGTGCGGGGTGTCGCTGAAGTGCACCTCGTGTGACGTGTGCATGACGCACCACCGCTCGCAGAACCGGGTGGTGTGCCACTACTGCGGGCTGGCGATGCCCGTGCCGGACCGGTGCCTGGAGTGCACGGGGCCGATGTTGAAGCTGGGCATCGGCACGGAGCGGGTGGAGGCGGAGGTCCTGGAGCGCATCCCGACGGCGCGGGTGGCGCGGCTGGACAGGGACTCGGCGACGAGCGCGGAGAAGTTGACGGAGATGCTGGCGGCGTTCGCCCGGCGGGAGCTGGACGTGCTGGTGGGCACGCAGATGGTGGCCAAGGGGCACGACTTCCCGGGGGTGACGCTGGTGTGTGTCGTCATGGCGGACACCTCGCTGGCGATACCGGACTTCCGGGCGGCGGAGCGGACCTTCCACCTGTTGACCCAGGTGGCGGGGCGGGCGGGGCGCGGCAAGGACCCGGGCCGGGTGTTGGTGCAGACGTACAACCCGGACGCGGAGCCCGTGAAGCGGGTGTTGGCCCATGATTTCGATGGCTTCGCCCTGCAGGAGCTGGAGTGGCGCAAGGCGCTGGCGTATCCGCCCTTCGCGCGGATGGCCTCCATCCGGCTGGAGGGGGAGCACCCGGAGCAGACGGCCAGCGTGGCCCGGCACCTGGGGAACATCATCTCCCGGAACATGCCCCCGGCCTCGGTGGGGGTGCGGTTGCTGGGGCCGGCGGTGGCGCCCATCGCCAAAATCCGGGGCAAGACGCGCTGGCAGTTGCTCTTGAAGGGGCCGACACATGTGGCGCTTGCCCCGTTGCTCGCCAGGGTCGAAGCGGCCCTGGTGGACGTTCCGTCGGCGGTGAAGGTCGTGATCGACGTGGATCCGGGGGCCATGCTGTAGACTCGGTGGCCCCCCATGGGCGCACCGGTCCTCCTCGTCCACGACGACATCGCCACCATCGCCGCAGTGCGGCGCCTGCTCACCCGCGAAGGGCACGAGGTCATCCTCGCGACCTCCGCCGCGGATGCGCTGATTGCCTACGGGCACTACCTGCCGGCGCTGATTGTGTTGGCGCCAGGCGTCGAGAGCGGCCGAGGCCGGCTGGTGTTGGAGGAATTGCTCCAGCATCCGGACGGCAAGACGGCGCGGGTGTTGTTGTTGGGCGAGTCCATCGCGGGGTTCAGTGCGCCGGTGGCGCCGCTGCCGCTGGATGGGACGAACTTCGTGGCGTTGGTGGATTCGCTGCTTCGGGCTCCGTCCGAGGCGGACGCCTGGCATGTCCTGGAGAACCGGACGCTGGTGGGGGTGGGAGGGGAAGAGGGGCGGGGAGGGGAGGACGCGGAGGCGTGGCATGCGACGGCGCCGGGGGCGGTGGCGGGAGACGCCACGCTGGCGAACGCGCTGTTCGGGGACCTGGCGCCGCTGCACCAGACGGATTGGGAACTCGCGGCGATGACGCGCGAGGAGCGCACGGCGAGGGCGGAGGAGCAGCAGCTTCGCTCGACGCTGGATGTGCGGGCGACGCTGGAGCAGGCGAACCAGGAGGCGGAGGCCGCGGCGTTGGCCTCCAGTCAGTCGGCGCTGGCGGGGGGCGGGGAGGACTGGGGCGCGGCGGCGGTGGGTGGAGGGAATGAGGGATTCGATGGGAGCGCGCTGCCAGCGGGCGAGGTGTTCCAGGCAGAGGGCGACGCGGGTGGGGCGGGGAGCTCCGGGGAGTACGGCGCGGATGCACAGGCGTGGAGCGCGGAGCGCCAGGCCGCTGGCGCTCGAGGCGTAGACGCTTCATCGACCGAGCAGGACTGGGGCGAGAGCACTGATACCGGTGCGCGGCACGCGGCTGCTTCAGGGGAAGCGCAATCCTGGGGTGCTGAAGCTGGTGCGTCCGGCGTGGATGCTGCGTCGGGAGCGCAGGAATGGAGTGCGGAGGCCGATGCGTCCGGCACCCATGGCGCAGCTGCCTCAGGTGATGCGCAAGGCTGGGCTGTGGAGCCCAATCTATCCGGCGCGCATGGCGCGGATGCACAAGCCTGGGATGCGGAGAGCCACCTCGCGAATGAGTATGGCGCGGATGCTTCCGCCATCACTCAATCCCAGACAGAGGAACACAGTCTCGCGAGCAGCTACGGCACGGATGCACCAGAAGGCTCACAGTCCTGGGATGCCGAAGGCACGCCCGCGAGCGGAGCCACGGCGAACGAGCGAGTCGGTGCACAACCCTGGGAGCACGACTCAGCGGGAGCGCAGGCCTGGGAGTCCGAAGTCCACCCTGGAAGTACCGAGGGCGCGGCAACGTCTCCAGGAGACGCAGGCCAGCAGACCTGGAGCGAGGAAGTCCCAGCCGCGAGCGAGCTCGGTACGGCTACACCGGCGTGGGGCGCGGAGAGCGAATCCACGACCATCCATGGCGAAGACGCCTCAGCGGGCCACACCAGCGCGGGCTCAGAGCCAAACGAGGGCTTCGCGCCCGGAGCCCTGAGCCCGGACCTCTTCGATACCGCCGGCTCACCGGCCCCAATCGGAGACGGAAGCACCGCGGAGGCAATGGACGCCGCGGCGGTGGATGCCGCGTATGGCGCCGAGGACCTCTTCGAGAGTGCCGCCGCGAGCACCGGTGACGTGTTCTCGCAGGGATTCACGAACGCGATGGCGGAGGGGGGCGGCGCGAGCGGCCCCTCGACAGTCCTCTACGGCGTGAACTCGCCCGAGGTCGCTGCGCTGGCGGAATGGAAGGCCGCAGCTGCGGGGGCTGAGGCGGAGCAGGAACCGCTGCCCATGGGGAAGCTCGCGTGGACGGAGGAGCCTGTCTCTGTCCCCGTCTCGCGGCCCGTGGCCTTGGCGCCTCGGTTGGGCGAAGAGGGCTTCTTCGACGTCGATGCACCCGAGCCCACGCACGATGATGCGCTCTCCGCGGCGGAAGCGGAGCTGGCGGCGATGCGGGGTGATGGCCCTCGGGTGGCGGCGCCACTGGATGCTGGGGCGTGGACGGAGCTGCCACCAGACCCCGAGATCGAGACCGCGCTGACTGGAGGCCCGAGCGAAGGCGCGTTGGTCGCCGAGCCGCGCGAGACACCGCTCACGGCCGGGTCCGAGCCTGACGCACCAGCCGAAACAGAAGAAGAGTCGCTCCCCGCTTCGCCCTGGGACGTGTTGGAAGCGGAGCTGCAAGCGAAGGTGCGCCAGGAGGATGGCGCGGAGGCGCCAGTCGACGTGGAGTCGACCCGCCCGGAAGAGCCGCCAGCGACCGAGGACACCGCAAGAGGGGAAGCCACCTCCTGGTCAAACCTGAAGCCAGGCCGAGAGACGCCAATGTTCGGCATGGTCCTGTCCGAAGCCGGCCCGGACTCGATTCAGCATGCGCTGGCCTCCAGCGGAGTGGAGCAAGAGCTGGAGCCCCAGGCGCCCATTGCCAAGGCGCCTCCCGCCTCCCCCTCGATGGATGTCTCCTCGGGCTGGTTCGACGCCGAGCCCGAAGCGGCCCTGCCCGCCCCACCGTCCGTGAGCGAGGGCTGGTTCGACTCAAGCGTGGAGGGAGCGCCGAGGCAGGCGGATGCGTTGGCCCTGATGGAGGAGTCCCCCGAGGAAGGACTCGACTCCAACGAGTCTGATGTCACGACGGCCATCACCGGCGAGGAGCCACCGCCCGCCGAGAGCACGGTGCGCCAGGAGGAGTTCGAGCAGCAACTCGAGGAGGCACACGAGCGGGTCCACACGCTGAAGGCCTCGCTGGAGCAGGAGGTCAGGCTCCGACAGGACGCCGAGCGTCGCATCGAATCCCTCCAGGCGCGTCTCGATGCACTGGAAGAGGAGCACTCTCGAGAGGCGACGCTCCGAGCGGAGGTGGAGCACCAGCTCGAGGATGAGCGCGTCAAGGGAGAGCGCCAGCGCCGCGAGTTCGACGCCGAGCTGGAGATGGCGAGGCGGCGTGAAGCCGACCTGGACCTCCGCAGGGGCACGGAAGTGGGAGTCCTGCGCGAGGAGCTGAGCGGTCTCCAGTCGAGGCTCGACGAAGCCGAGTCCAAGGTGGAAGCCGAGGCCCGTGCGCGGGCCGAGGTGGAATCCGCCGCGAAGGCGACGTTGGAGCGCATCGAGTCGCGAGAGCAGGACTTCGTCGAGCTGCGGACCCTGCTGGAAGCGGTGAAGGCGGAGGCGACGGAGCTGGGGCGCGAGCGGGCGGAGGCGCTGGAGAAGGGCGCGCTGCAAGCGAAGGACGCGCTCCTCGCGAGAGATGATGCGCAGGAGCGCGCGGACCAGGAGGGGCTGGCGCGCTCGCGGGCGCAGTCGCGACTGGTGGAGCTGGAGTCGAAGCTCCAGCAGCTGGAGCTGGAGAAGGAAGAGGCCGAGACGCGAGCGGCCGCGGCATCGCAGGCGCTGAAGGAGATCGAGCTCCGCTTCGAGTCCGAGGCGGCCGGGCGGGTCGATGCGGAGACCCGAGCCGAGGCGGAGGTGCAGGAGCGCCGAGGCCTGGAAGCGCGAGTGAAGTCGGTTGAAGTGGCGCTGGTCGAAGCGGAGGCGAGGGCGGGAGCGGAGGCGCTGGCGCGAGCGGAAGTGGAGGCGCGAGCGGCGGCGGCGGACGCGCTGCGAGTCGAGCTGGAGTCGCGCCTGAAGATGGAGGCGCGCGCGAGGGCGGAGGCGGAGGCGCAGCTCGAGCTGGAGTCCCGCGCGCGAGTCGAGGCCGAAGCCCGAGCGGAGTCCGAGGGCCGAGCGCGAGAGGAGACGGAGTCGCGCGCCAAGGCCGAGGTTCACGCGCTCGCGGAGCTGGAGTCTCAAGCCGCGTCGGAGTCACGCGAGCGATTGGAAGAGGCCGTCCAGGCTCGAACCGAGGCCGAGGCCCGAGCGGAGTCCGAGGCCAGGCTGCGCGCGGACGCGGAGAGACTCGCGGAGCTGGAGTCGCAGGCCCGAACCGAGGCCGAGGCGCGAGCGGAGTCCGAGGCCAGGCTGCGCGCGGACGCGGAGATGCTCGCGGAGCTGGAGTCCCAGGCGCGAACCGAGGCCGAGGAGACCGCGAAGTCCGAAGCAAGGCTCCGAGCCGAAGCGGAAGCGAAGGCGGAGCTCGAGGCACAAGCGAGGCTCGAAGCCGAAGAAAAGGCAGAGGCCGAGTCCAGGCGCCGAGCAGAGGCGGAAGCGAAAGCAGCGCTTGAAGTGCAGGCAAGGGCCGAGGCCGAGGAGAAGGCAGAGGCCGCGGAGAAGCTGCGGGCCGAAGCCGAGGAGAGAGCCGCGTCCGAGGCCAGGCAGCGCACCGCATCGGAGACGCGAGCGGAGCTCACCGCCAGCGAGAGCGAAGAGTCCGAAGCCAGGGCCGAGTCCGAAGCAAAGCGACGAGCCGAAGCCGAGGCCCGAGCCGAAGCCGAATCAAAGCGAAAGGCCGAAGCCGAGGCCAGGGCCGAAGCCGAGGCCCAGCAGCGAGCCGAAGCCGAAGCCAGGGCTGAAGCCGAGGCCCAGCAGCGAGCCGAAGCCGAAGCCAGAGCTGAATCCGAGTCGAAGCTGAAGGCCGAAGCCGAAGCGAGAGCCGAAGCCGAGTCGAAGCTGCGAGCCGAAGCCGAAGCGAAGGCCGAACTGGAGTCCCAGGCGAGGGCCGAGGCCGACGAGCAGACGCAGTCCGAGTCCCAGCGCCGAGCCGAAGCCGAAGCGAGAGCCGAAGCCGAGTCGAAGCTGCGAGCGGAAGCCGAAGCCAAGGCGGCATCGAACGAGCAGCAGCGAATCGCGGCGGAAGCCCGAGCGGAGGCGGAGTCGAAGCGCTCCGAGACGGCGGAGGCCCGAGCCCAGGCCGAGGCCGCGGTCCGCGCGGAAGCAGAGGCCCGAGCCCTGAAGGCCCAGCAGGCGCAGTCCGAGGCGGAAGCCAAGGCCAGGACGGAAGGCCGTCACCGCACGGCCCTCGAGGTCCGCCTGGACGTGGAAGCCCGTCAGCGAGCCGAAGCCGAGGCCCGCATCGCCGAGCAGACCCAGGCGCGAAGCGACGCGGAGTCTCGCCTCCAGCAGCTTCAATCCCAGCTTCAGCAGACCGAGGAGTCGCTCGCCCGACTGCGCGCGGAGCACGACGAGGCGCGCAAGTCGCTGGAGTCGCTGCACGCGGAGAAGTCGAAGCTGGAGGCGGACTCCGCGGAGGAGCGAGTCCGCGCGGAGCGGGAGCGCCAGGAACTTGAGGAGCGCGGGCGTCGCGAAGCGGAAGAGGCCGCCGCGCAGGCAAGGGCCGCGCTGCTCCCACTCGAGGCCCCTCCGGGCCGTCCCGAGCTGGCCGTCTCGCGCAGCGGCAGCGTGACGCAGGAGGGACTGTCCCGTCTGGTGCTCCGGCTCTGCGAGGCGCGGATGGAGGTGCGCCTCGAGCTGAAGGTGATGAACGCGCTGCGCGTGCTGTGGTTGCGAGATGGCTCGCTGGTGGGAGCCGTGTCGTCCGCCTCGGGTGAGTCGCTGGTCGACCGCGCCCGCGCGGATGGCCTCATCGACGCGAGGCAGGAGGGCGAGCTCCGGCTGGTGCGCAGCGCCACCACGGGCGCCTTGCTCGACGCGCTCCGAGGCCGAGGCTACCTGCGCGAGTCCGAGTCCGTGCCCCTGGTGCAGCGCTACACGGAGCAGGTCTTCCTCGACGCCTTGTCGGAGCCCTCGACCCTGTACCGGCTGGTGCAGGAGCCGGCGCCGCACGAGGTGGCGCTCGCCGCGGCCACGCGTCCGCCGCTGTATCTGCTGGCAGAGGCCCTGCGCAACACGCTGACGGGAGAGTCCCTGCTGGAGGCCGCGGGAAGCCTCCGGGCGCGCGTCACGCGAGGTGAGCTGCATCTGTCACCCGATGACTTCGGCTTGCCGTCGAGAGACCTCCAGCTGCTGTCCCAGGTGGATGGTGAGCACACGCTGGAGGCGCTGTTGCTGGGGGCGGGGGTTCCGCAGGACGCGGCCCTGAAGGCGCTCTCGGTGGCCAGGACACTGGGCCTCATCACCCTCCAGCCCTCCAACGTCGAGGACCCGGACGCCTTCCCGCCCGAGCTGGACGTGCGTCGGCTCGAGTCGAAGTTCGAGGAGATCCAGGACGCGGACTACTTCACCGTGCTGGGGCTTGCGCGCACGGCGGGCAGTGAGGAGGTCAAGCGGGCCTACGAGCTGCTCGCCGCCGAGTTCCACCCGCTGCGCTTCGCGGGGCATCCGGACCCGGCCCTCCAGCATCGCGCCCAGCAGATTCGCAGCGTGTTGTCGGAGGCGGCGCAGGCGCTCGGGGACGACAGGCTGCGAGCCGAGTACGCGCGCAGCCTTCTCGACTGAAAAGGGGGGCGGCCCGGCGAGGGTTGCCCCTCCGCGCGCGGGGAGTTAAGAGGGCACCCATGGTCCGCGACATCCTTATCTGGCCCGACCCCATCCTGAAGCAGAAGGCCAAGCCGGTGACGAAGGTGGATGACTCCATCCGCGCGCTGGTGAAGGACATGTTCGAGACGATGTACGCCGCCGACGGCGTGGGGCTCGCGGCGCCGCAGGTGGGCGTGCTCCAGCGCGTCATCGTCCTGGACACCACGCCCCGCCAGCCCGACTCCAAGCCCCTGGCGATGATCAACCCGGAGCTCATCGCGCTCGAGGGGGAGACGACCTACACCGAGGGCTGCCTCTCCATCCCCGGTGAGTCGGAGGACGTGGACCGCGCGGCCGTCGTCACGGTGAAGTACCTGGACGTGGACGGCAACGAGCAGACGCTGCGCTGCGACGAGCTGCTCGCCATCGCCGTGCAGCACGAGACGGACCACCTGGATGGCACCGTCTTCGTGGACCATGTCTCGACGTTGAAGCGCGAGTTCATCCGCAAGCGGATGAAGCGCCTCAAGGCTTCGCGCGAGCAGCCGCCTTCGGCTTCGCGCTAGACGCGGCCACGCCCTTCTTGGGGCACAGGTCCGCGACGACGCAGCGTGAGCACTCGGGAGAGCGGGCGAAGCACGTCCGCCGCCCGTGCCACACCAGGAGCTGGTGACCCATCATCCACCGCTCCGGAGGCAGGACGGCCTGCATGTCCTTCTCGACCTTGTCCGGGTCCTCCTGCGTCGTGAAGCCGAGTCGGTACGCCAGCCGCTTCACGTGGGTGTCGACGGGGAAGGCGTTGTCGCCGCCCAGGTGGATGCACACGACGCCCGCCGTCTTGCGGCCGACGCCAGGGAGCTCCGAGAGCAGCTCACGCTGGAGGGGCACTTCTCCCTGGTGCTGCTCCACCAGGATTTTCGCCGTCGCGACGATGTTCTTCGCCTTGGCGCGGTACAGTCCGCACGTGCGGATGAAGGGCTCCACGTCGGAGGCTTGGACCGCCGCGTAGTCCCGCGCGGTGGGGAAGCGCTGGAACAAGGCGGGGGTGACCATGTTGACCCGCTTGTCCGTGCACTGGGCGGAGAGCATCACCGCGACCAGCAGCTGCAAGGGGGATTGGTAGTCCAGCTCGATGCGGGCATCGGGCATGGAGGCCTCCAGCCGCTCCATGACCTTCACCGCGCGTTCACGCTTGGCTGCTGCAGTCTCACGTCCAGGCACGCGGCCGTTGTATGTCACCCCTGCCGTGCCCCCAAGTCCTGGCTGTCACCACCTCGTGGGAGAACCATGAAGCCGATCGACTTTCGCTCAGACACCGTGACGAAGCCCACTGCCGGAATGCGCCGCGCCATCGCGGACGCGGAGGTGGGGGACGACGTCTACGGCGAGGACCCCACGGTGCTGCGGCTGGAGGCGCGAGTGGCCGAGCGGCTCGGGCTCGAGGCCGCGCTCTTCGTGCCCTCCGGCACCCAGGCCAACCAGGTGGCCATCGGCGTGCACTGCCGGCAGGGAGACGAGGTGCTCACCGAGGCGGGCAGCCACATCCTGCACTACGAAGGCGGCGCGGTGCCGGCGCTGTGGGGCGTGCAGCCTCAGCCCCTGCCCGGAGAGCGAGGCCTGCTGACGCCCGAGGCCGTCGCCGCGGCGGTGCGAGAGGACAACATCCACTATCCGCGCACGCGGCTGCTCTCCTTGGAGAACACGCACAACCGAGGCTGCGGCGCGGTGTGGCCGGTGGAGCGCTTCCGCGCGGTGGTGGACGTGGCGCGCAAGGCGGGGCTCGCGGTGCACCTGGATGGCGCGCGGCTGTTCAACGCGGAGGTGGCCGCGGGAGTCCCGGCGTCGACGTGGGCGAAGCTGACGGACACGACGTCGGTGTGCTTCTCCAAGGGGCTGGGGGCGCCGGTGGGCTCGGTGCTGGCGGGCCGCGCGGAGCACATCCGTGAGGCGCGCCGGTTGCGCAAGCGCCTGGGGGGGGCCATGCGCCAGGCGGGCATCCTCGCCGCGGCGGCGCTGTATGCGCTGGAGCATCACGTGGAGCGGCTCGCGGAGGACCACGCGAATGCGCGCCGGCTCGCGGCGGGGCTGGCGGAAGTCCCCGGGGTGAAGGTGGACGCGGCGCGTGTGGAGACGAACATGGTGTTCGCGGAGTTCTCGCTCCCGGCCCTGGAGATGGTGGAGCTCTTGCGGAAGCACGGGGTGCTCACGAACCCCGCGGGCGGACCGCGCTCGCTGCGGTTGGTGACGCACCTGGACCTCTCCTCGGCGGATATCGACGAGGCGGTGTCTCGCATTCGACGGGCGCTGGCGTAGCGCGTCGAGCAGGGCACGGACGGAGCGCGGGCTCTTGCCCCGCGGTGTGGGGGCGCCGAGGCCCCGTCCGGAGCGTGGTAGGCTGGGGAGCGCCGTGCGTCGACTCCCCCTTCTTGCCCTCGTCAGCGTCTGTGCCTGCTCCTCGACCCGCTCGGAGCAGAAGATGAGCTTCGACGAGGTCTACGTCACGTCCGAGCCCGCCACCTACGAAGCGCCTCCCCCGCCTGTGCGCGAGAGCGCGGAGCCGCCTCCTCGGCGGCGGGTGCGAGTGGCCGCGCCGGAGCCCTCGGACGAGCTGCGAGACGCGCTGGTGGCGTTCTCTCAGCGCGCGAAGGCGCATCGCCGGAAGGTGGCTCGGGGCGGGCCCATGCCGCTGGGCCAGGTGGAGGGCTGGGAGGCGATGAACGGCGTGCTGGACGCGTTCCTCGCGCGCGGGGTGGAGCGCACGGACCCCCGAGACGTGGAGCGGGCGCGGACGGTGCTGGAGGCCGAGCTGGAGAAGGACGGCCGGACGTACGGCGACATGCCCGGGGCACTGGCGGAAGCGGTGGTGTTGCGGGTGGGGCGGCTGGCGGTCCGCATGTCGGAACTGCGCCGCCTGGAGCATCCCGAGGACGTGAACGGCCTGCCTCGACTGGCCTGGCCGGTGGACCCGGTGACCATCACCAGCGTCTTCGGTCAGCGCTGGCACCCGATTCGAGGCGAGCAGCGGCGGCACCTGGGCGTGGACCTGGCGGCGCGGCAGGGGCAGGTCGTCTACACCGCCGCGAAGGGCGTGGTGCTGCGGGCGGGCTGGAACGGCGACCATGGCCTCCAGGTGGAGGTGCAGCACGATGGGCGCTGGCTGACGCGCTACAGCCACCTGTCCCGGGTGCTGGTGGAGCCGGGCGAAATCCTGGAGCGAGGCCACGCGGTGGGCCTGGCCGGAGAGACGGGGCTCGCGACGGGCGTCCACCTGCACTTCGAGCTGTGGCGGGATGGGCAGGTGGTGGACCCCTTGGACGCGCTGGGCGACGAAGGGGAGGCGGGGCCCTCGATGCCGCCCGTGGCCCGGGGTGGGACGGGGACGTGAGGCCCGCAACGCATCAGGGGCGCCACCCGAGGAGGTAGCGCCCCTGAAGGGCTCAAGGTCCACGGCGAGTCCCTGGGACGCCGCGGCGTGGACCGAGGGAGTCTGCTGACTACAGCGAGTTCTTGAGTTCCTTGGCCGGGCGGAAGCCGATGGTCTTCGACGCCTTGAGCTTCATCATCTCGTTGGTCTGCGGGTTGCGAATCTTCCGGGCCTTGCGGGAGCGAACAGACCAGGTGCCAAAGCCGGGGTAGCTGAAGCGCGCATCCTTCTTCACGGCCTTGCCGATATTGGTGAAGACGATGTCGAGGATCTGCGCCGCCGACTTCTTGGTGAGACGTGTCTGCGCCGCCACCACCTCGACGAGCTCTGCCTTGGTCATTACGCCCCTCCGTCCTGCGTTGTCTGGCCTTGATTGCGCGAAAGCGAACCGGTGGTAACAAATCGCTCTTTTCCCTGTCAATGCTGAGTGCGTTCCGAGGCCGGAAAATCGGCCTCCGGACGAAAAGTTGGCTCGGTGAAACACCGGGCGTAGACAGAGGGAGAAATCCGCGCTCGAGACACGGGGACGGCAAGCGGAAACATCGCGGCGAAAGCAATCTGGCTGATCGTCATTGAAAGAAAGTCTTTGTGATTTCGATCATTTGGCGTGTGTGGCTGATCGCACGCGGCGCGGCCTGGCGCGGATGGACTACGCTTCCCGCTCCCGTGCGCTTCCGAACGTTTCCGACGCTGCTGATCCTTCTGCTGGGGGCCTGCCGGAGTGGTGGGGCTTCCGGGGAATCCGTTGTCGCGCCCCGGCCGGAGGAGGCCCACCGGACGGAGGTCTGGGTGGACGTGGCGGCGGCGCGGGAAGGGGAGGGGACGCGGGAGAGCCCCCTGCGCTCGTTGCGCGAGGCCCTGGCGCGACCGGGTCCACTGACGGTGTACCTGGCTGTCGGAGAGTACCCGGGGCCCATCGAAGTCTCCGGCGACGTCCGGCTGGAGGGGCAGGGGGACGCGACGGTCCTGGGTGGGGTGGGGGTGGCGAAGGAGGGGGGCGTGGTGCTCCGGAACCTGATCGTGCGGGGAGGCGCCTGGGGCGTCGAGGTGTCGGGCGGTGGACAGGTTCGGGTGGAGCGGGTGGGCTTCACGGGGCAGCGCGAGGGGGCGGTGCGCGTGACCTCCGGAAGGTTCGAGGCGGCGCACGCGCGCTTCGAGGCCACCGGGCAGACCGTGGGAGTCCTGCTGGACGGCACGGTGACTGAAGGGGCGGAGCGAGCGGGGACTCGGGATGCCCCAGGGGCGCGGGATGCGCGACGGGCGTCCCCGACGAACGCGGCGGCGGGTGGCGAAGCGTCTCTGGGGCCCGCGTTGCCGGCCGGGTCCTCAGGTGGCCAGACCGAAAGCCCGGCCCTGACGGACGAAGCGGGCATGAGCGGAGTGAAGCCCTCCCGGCCACCTCGCCAGGAGGCCTGGTTGTCGG
This sequence comes from Myxococcus stipitatus, assembly GCF_038561935.1. Next base: position 1,805,849 of record NZ_CP102770.1, read on the forward strand.
GGGTGACCTTCAGGGGCCCCTTCCGGCGTGCGGTCCGAATCCGAGGGCCCGAGGCTCGTGCAACGCTGGAGGACATCCACTTCCTGGGGCCGGTGACCGCCGTGGGGATGGACGGCGGTCACGCCGAGCTTCGTCACGCGGTGGCGGAAGGGCGCCAAGGCACTGCGTTCTCGGTGGTGGAGGGGGTCATGTCCCTGGAGGACGTGCGGGCGAGAGGCCACGAGGTGAGCCTCTCCGCGATGCGTGTACCTCGGCTCGAGGTTCGCGGCTTCCTCTCCGTGGGAGCCACGCGTGCGGGGTTGAGCGTCGGTGCATCGAAAGGAGTCCTTCTCGAAGACGTGGTGGTGCGCGACAGCGGCAGCCACGGGGCTCTCCACCTCACGGGCTCGGAAGTGCAGGCGCGGCGGCTGCGTGTGGAGGGCGCCACGGAGTACGGAGTTGTCGCGGTGGGCGGAAGCCTCGAGCTACGCGGCGTCACCGTGGCAGGTGTGCGCTCGAACGACGGAGTCACCGGAGAGGGACTGCACCTGCGTCAGGTTCGCGCGGAGGTGGAGAACGTGGTCGTGCGAGAGACCTCGGGGGCCTGTGTCTTCGCGGCGCAGAGTGCACGAGTGGTGTTGCGAGACGCCGAACTCAACCGCTGCGGTCAGTCCGCGCTCGCAGTGGATACTGGCGCGCGCCTGGAGGCGACAGGGGTTGAAGCACGAGCCCCCCAAGAGGCTGCACTCTCGGCGATGGAGGGAGGCGAGCTGCGCGTGGATGCGCTCGTCGCGCGCAAGCCCCGGATGGGACTCGTCTCTGCTGAGTGCACGGGCGACACGCGCGTGAAGCTGGGGCGCGTGCGCACGGACGATGACCGAGGCGCGGATGCGCCGTGCGTGGAGCGACTCACGACCGAGGCTGTGCCTGGCCCTCGTTGACTCGCTCCCCGCGCTGAATGCTCAGGGGGACGCCTCGGAAGTCCACGGGGTCGCGTGTGCCAGCAACCACTCACGGATGACGGGATACACCTCCGTGGGGGCACCGCTGCCGAACATCAGGTCTCCGTGCCCGTAGTCCTGCGCGTCACCCCGGTCCTTGCCGAACACATGAAGGGCGCGGTCCTTGGCGGTGATGAGGTCGAACTGGCTCTTCAGGTTCTCGGAGGTCGCGAGCCGGTCCGCGCTGCCGCCCATGACGAGGATGGGAAGCTCGAGGCGAGCGATGCCTGCGCGCCAGTCCTGAGTGCGGTCGAACGAGCGGAACGCGTCGTGCTCAATCCAGTCCTGGAACTGGAGCAGGACCTTGCGGCTCATGGACGACATCATGTTCGCGTAGACCTGCCGCTGGATGCGCGGCGGGATGTGCTGGGGATTCACAATCAGGTCCGACAGGGGAAGCGTCACGTAGCCCAGGAATGGCGCCAGGCTCGCGCTCATCCACTCCTGCCGGAAGCGCGCGGGCCACGCGGCGCGGACGCCCATGGAGATGAGCATGCGGAGGAAGGGCTCCGACTTGAAGTGCACCGGAGACCCGAGCGCCATCAACCCTGCGAGCTTCGCGCCCTCGGGGCCTTGCGCCATCGCATACCCCACAAGGCCCCCCAGCGAGTGGCCGAGCCAGAAGGCGCGCTTCGCACCCGTCTCCTTCAGCGCCAGCTCCAGCAGCGCGGGGGCATCCTGGAAGACGTGGTCATCGATGCTGAAGTCCGTGTACCGCCGTCCGCGAGGCGGAATGCGTGAGTGCCCCGTGCCTCGCCACTCGACGCTGAAGCAGTCGAAGCCCGCCTCGGCCAGGTAATGGGCCACCGAATACGGCGGCTCGAAGTCGAAGGTGTACCGGTTCGCCGCCAGCCCGTGGCACAGCAGCACCGGCTCCTCGAAGCGCCGCACCGGGGCGCGCCGGGCATGAACCGTCAGTTCCCACCCATCCGCGCACTTCGCCTTGAGGGCCTGGGGCAGGGGTGTTCGCAGCCGGTACCAGCGCCGAACCAGGACCACCCAGAGGACATTCCCCAGCACGGCCACGAGGCCAGCGACCAGCACCCACACGACCCAGCGCCAGGCCTCCATCCGCATGCTCCTCCTCGTCGTCGAATAAACCCTGCTAAGGTTCGTCCACCCGCCGTCCTGCTGCCAGGAACTCACGGGCATCAGAGGAAGTCGAGGGAGCAATGAAGTTACGGAAATTGATGTTCGTGCTGCCGAACCTCTTCACCGTCACGTCCATCTTCTGTGGCTTCTACGCCCTCACGTTGTGCGCTGGGGAGGCAGGCCCCGTCCAGCTCTACCAGGCGGCACTGGCCATCTTCTTCGCGATGTTCTTCGACGGTTTCGATGGCCGCGTCGCGCGGCTGACGAAGACGCAGAGCGACTTCGGCGTACAGCTCGACAGTCTGGCGGACGTGGTCTCCTTCGGGGCAGCTCCGGGGCTGCTGGTCTACAAGTGGGCGTTGGCGCCGTTGGGCTTCGTTGGGTTGTTCATCTCCTTCGCGTTCGCCGCGTGTGGTGCGCTGCGGTTGGCGCGCTTCAACGTGTTGGCGGCGCGCAACCCGCACGGAGGTGGGGGCCGCTTCTTCGTGGGCCTTCCGATTCCCCTCGCCGCGGGCATGCTGGTGTCGATCATCATCTCGCACCATGCGGCGTCCCAGGGTGAGCCGCTGCGCGAGTCGGCGTACATGCCTGTCGCCGTGGCGGTTGCGGGCTTGTCGCTGTTGATGGTGTCGACCGTGCGCTACCGCACGTTCAAGGACACGCGCCCCAGCCGGAAGAGCGCCGCGGTGTTCATGCTGATGGTGCTGGGCGGTGTGGGCATCGCGACGCAGTACCACCCGGCGTGGTTGCTGGTGGCGTTCTGCGGCGCATACCTCGCTCTGGGACTGGTCGAGTCGGCGGTGCAGGTGCGCAGCCACCTGGCGGCACGCAAGGTCGCCGCGGGCTCCGCGGTCGCCGCCGCCGTCATCGACGACGAGGACGACGAGGAGTCCGAGGACGGCGAGGATCCTCGGAACGACGGTCCGGCTTTCAGCTGAGCGGTCGCGCGTCGGCGCGGAGCCCCGCCCCGGCTCCACGAGAGAGGGCGGGCTCAAGGCGGGGCCCCCTGTCGGGTGCGGGTGCTGGCCGGCCGAGGAGGAAGCAGGGAGGTACTTCCGTCCGTGCCGAGGCCGTCGGCGGCCGCTAGGATGCGCGCCCCATGCGCCTCGAGTTGCTCTGCACGGGTGACGAGCTGGTCACCGGCCTTATCACGGATACGAACAGCCCCTACCTGGAGGCCCGTCTCTTCGACCTGGGCGTGAAGGTGGAGCGAGTGGTGCTGGTGGGGGATGTCCGGTCCGACATCATCCAGGCCCTGCGAGAGGCCTCTTCCCGGGCGGACGTCGTGGTGGTCTCTGGCGGGTTGGGGCCGACGACGGACGACTTCACCCTCGAGTGCGCCGCCGCGGTCGCGGGAGTCCCGCTGGAGGAGGATGCGCGGGTGCTCGGCTGGCTGCGCGAGCGTTACGCGGCTCGGGGGCTCCCCATCAATCCGAGTGCGCTTCGCATGGCCAGGATTCCACAGGGGGCCGAGCCCGCTCGAAACCCAGCAGGCTCCGCGCCGCTTGTCATGCTCACCCTGGGCGGATGCCGGCTGTTCTTCCTGCCCGGAGTGCCGCGCGAGTACCGCGCCCTCTTGGATGGCGAGGTGTTGCCGCGCATCCAGAAGTCGCTCGAGTCGAAGTCCGCCCGGGTGTTCCGCGCCTTCCGCCTGCTGCGCACCGTGGGCATTCCAGAGTCGGAGCTGGACCTGGCCGTGGCACCGTTGGCCGCGAGTCATCCCCGTGTGGTGTTTGGTTTCCGCACGCATGCACCGGAGAACCACCTCAAGCTGATGGCGGAAGCCTCCTCGCAGGCAGAGGCCGATGCGGCACTGGCCGCGGTGGAGGCAGACAGTCGGCGAGTGCTGGGGGCGCGAGTCTTCGGCGCCGACGCCGAGGAGTATGCGCCCGTGGTGCTGCGCATGCTGTCGCGCGTGGGGGCCACGCTCTCGGTCGCGGAAAGCTGTACGGGGGGCCTCATCTCCCAGCAGCTCACGGCGGTCGCAGGCGCCAGCGCGACCTTCCTGGGGGGAGCGGTGGTGTACACGGAGAAGATGAAGACCGCCTGGGTGGGCGTGCCGCCCGAGGTGCTCGAGCGTCATTCGGCCGTGTCCTCCCAGACCGCGGTGGCCATGGCCGAGGGGGTGCGCGCGGCTTGCGGCACCACGTATGGCCTGGCGGTGACAGGGTATGCGGGGCCGGGAGGTGGAACTCCCGAGGACCCGGTCGGTACGGTGTACTGCGCGCTCGCGGGGCCGGACATGGCCACGCGCTGTGAGCGCATGTCCTTTTCTGGAGACAGGGAGCGCGTGCGGCTCTTTGCTGCCTCCCACACGCTGGAGATGCTGCGGCAGCACCTGCTGACCGCGCCCCAATCATGAGTCGCTCCAAGTCCAAGCGTCCCCCTGTGTCCGCCCCCGAGCCGAGCCTCACGGCACCGGCTCCCGAGGCGCCACTCGACGCGCCTGTCCCCCCCACGGCGGCGGCTCCTGTTGAGTCGCGCGGCGGAACGCCTGGCGCGATGTTGCGGGTGTGGTTCGCCGCCTACCGGGTGGAGGTGGTGTTGTTCGCGGTGGCGTTCGTGGTGCTCGCGAGCTTCAGCTCGCAGCGCTTCCTGCGCCAGAGCGCGGCGCCGCACTTCATCTACCAGGCCCAGTCGTGGCTGGAGGGGCGCCTGGATGTGGACCCCCAGGTCCTCCCCAATCTGGAGGACTGGGCCTGTGTGCGGCAGGTGAATGGCGAGAAGGTCCGTTGCGAGGGCCGGCCGCTCTCGGATGACCGCTGGTTCGTGAGCTTCCCGTCCTTTCCCGCCGTGGCGATGCTGCCCTTCGTCGCGCTGCACGGGTATCAGTTCAACGACACCTCGTTTGGCGTCATCGTGGGGGCGCTGGCGGTGGCGCTCTTCTACTCGTTGCTGCGCTTCCTCGCGCGGGAGGGAGAGACGGAGCGCACGCGGGACGAGAATGTGATTCTCGCGCTCACGCTCGCCTTCGGCACCCTGTTCTTCTACTGCGCCATTCGCGGTGAAGTGTGGTTCAGCGCCGAGGTCATGGGCGTGGCCCTGACCTGTCTCTACGTGCGCAATGCGGTGAGGGCCCGCCGTCCCGTCCTGGCGGGAGTGTTCTTCTCCATGGCGACGCTCACCCGTACGCCGCTGTTCTTCGCGGGTCTCTTCTTCGTGCTGGAGGCACTGTGCCCCGGGCCGGAGCCGCGCCTCGAGCAACTCAAGGCCCTGGGCAAGAACTGGAAGCCCGCGGCCCGCAAGCTGGGCCTGTTCGCCATGGGTGCCGCGCCCTTGGGACTGCTCGCCGCTGGCTACAACGTGTACCGGTTCGGCCGCTTGAGCGAGTTCGGCCATGCCTTCCTGTTCAACAACCGCGTCAACGTGGACATCGACCGGTGGGGCTTGTTCCACTGGGAATATCTGGGCCGGAACGTGGCCGCGGCCTTCCTCAAGTGGCCGACCCTGTCGTTCTCGCCGCTCAAGCTCGGCTATGACCCTCACGGGCTCACGCTGCTGCTGACGCTGCCGCTGCTGGTCTTCCTGCTCATGCCCAGGCTGCGGCCGCGCTTGCACTGGCCCTTGTGGCTCACCGTGGCCATCTGCGCGCTGCCGGGGCTCTTCTACCAGAACACGGGGTACATGCAGTTCGGCTTCCGGTTCAGCCTCGACTACACGCCCTACCTCCTGTTGCTCTTCGCCATTGGAGGCTGGTCCGTGCGCCAGCGCGCGGTGATGGCTGCCCTGGTGCTGGGCGTGCTGGTGAACTTCTGGGGCGCCGTCGCCTTCCGCGGCTACACGGAGCTTGTCCGGAACTGGTAGGGCGGTGGCGCACGAGGGCTTGAATCCCCGGGGCGCCACGCGCAGATAGAAAGTGACCATGGAACCTCCCTCCGGACAGCCTCCCTCCGGCAAGCGCTGGCATACCCGCGAGGACAGCGGCATCCGCCTCGATGCGAGCCTGCGCTGGTGGCACGACGACGAGCCCATCGAGCACCCGAAAATCATCGAGCTCTTCAACATCTCCCTCGTTCTGGACGACGCGGGGCGCTACCAGCTCCGCATTGGAAGTGACTGGTGCTACGTGCAGGTCGCGGACGCCGCCTTCGAGGTGCGGACCGTGGACGTCACGCCAGATGAGCGCGTGTCCATCCGACTGAGTGACCGCACCGCCGAGGCGCTGGAGCTTCCCAGCCTGCGTGTGGAAGGGGACGGCGTCCTGACCTGTCGCGTGAAGCAGGGACGTGCCAAGGCCCGCTTCTCACGGGATGCCCAGTACCAGCTCGGCGAGCTGCTGGAGCCGGCACCCGATGGTGGACTCCAGCTGTGCGCGGGCTCGCAGCGGTATCCCGTGGCGCTGTCCCTGGATGCGCTGTCGGTCTCTGGCTAGCTAGGCCGCGGCTTCCATGGGCGCGGCGGGGCAGGGAAGGGGAGGCGCACCCGCCAGCTCCCGAGCCAGCGCCTCCATGGTATCGGGGTGCTCGCGCAGCCACTCGATGGCGCGCTCACGTCCCTGTCCGATGCGTTCGCCGCGCAGGCTGAAGTGGCTCCCTGACTTGTCGATGAGCCCCGCGGCCACGCCCAGGTCGAGTACCTCGCCCGCGCGATGGACTCCGGAGCCGTACAGCAGGTCGAACTCGGCTTCCTGGAACGGAGGGGCGACCTTGTTCTTCACCACCTTCACGCGGGCTCGAGAGCCCACCACGCTGTCGCCCTCCTTGATGTTTCCCGTTCGACGAATCTCCAGGCGCACGGAGGAGTAGAACTTCAGTGCGTTGCCGCCGGTCGTCGTCTCCGGGTTGCCGAACATCACGCCAATCTTCATTCGAATCTGATTGATGAAGACGATGCAGGTGCCCGAGCGACTCACGGCGCCGGTGAGCTTGCGCAGGGCCTGGCTCATCAGTCGGGCCTGCACGCCCATGTGTGCGTCCCCCATCTCGCCCTCGATTTCCGCGCGAGGCACCAGCGCCGCCACCGAGTCCACGATGATGAGGTCCACGGCTCCGGAGCGAACGAGCTGCTCCGTGATTTCCAGGGCCTGTTCTCCCGTATCTGGCTGGGACACCAGGAGTTCCTCCACCCTCACGCCGAGCTTGCGCGCATAGGACAGGTCGAGCGCGTGCTCCGCGTCGATGAAGGCCGCCACCCCACCGGCGGCCTGCACCTGCGCAATCGCATGCAGCGTGAGGGTCGTCTTGCCTGACGACTCATTGCCGAACACCTCCACCACGCGACCGCGAGGGTAGCCACCCACGCCAAGCGCCCGGTCCAGTCCCACCGAGCCCGAGGGAATCACCGCGACCTTCTGCTCGCGGGTGTCTCCTCCCAGCGTCATCACCGAGCCCTTCCCGAACTGCTTCTCGATGGATGCCACCGCCGCCGCGACTGCCTTCAGCTTCTCCGTCAACTTGCTCATCGACTCCCTCGCCGCCCTGTCCTTGAGACCGTGCTGCGCCTCGCCGCCTTCGTGACGGCGACGCACGCATCGATGTGAGGATGAGCAACGGACATGCCGAGGCAGTCTCCTCGCGAGACATGGCCATGGAGCGTCCGCGGAGTCGACAGGGTGTCCAGATGATGGAGGGCCACGTGAACGTGTGGCGTTCTCCCATGAGGGCGGCGACAGTTCCTCGGGCTCCGAGAGGGTGGTGAAAGCGGGGCTCTCGTTACATCACTGCTGTCGCGATGCAGTTGCATCAGCGCTTCATGGGGGGCACCCATGATGCGCCTTCCTCGGAACCATCGAGTGCCATCAGGACGATGCGCGCCCGGCACTGGCGATGGGGCTCCGCTCGAACACGCTTGAGAAGGAGGGCTCGAAGGAACCCTTGGACCTTCACGCGAAAGACGGGCAGGAACCTCCAAGTCTTTCATTTGGCGCAGTGCGTTGTCATGCCCTTTCGCTGCGGGCAAGGGGGCGGTCCATTGGCCGACTGGGCTCCGGCGCTTTGCGTTGAAGTTTGGAGGCGGCGGCATGACCTTTCGGGCGTGAAAACCCAACGCGAAGACATGCCCCATGTGGTCATCCTCGGCGGAGGGTTCGCCGGGCTCCGAGCGGCGCAGCAGCTCGCCAAGGCGCCAGTCCGTCTCACCCTGGTGGACCGGCACAACCACCACTTGTTCCAGCCGCTGCTGTACCAGGTGGCCACGGCGACGCTGAGCCCGAGTGAAATCGCCGCGCCGCTGCGGGCACTGCTAGGACCTCGGGGTGTCTCGGTGCTGCTGGCGGATGTGACGGGGGTGGACCCCGAGAACAAGCGGGTGCTGCTGGCGGATGGAGAGCTGAAGTACGACTACCTCATCGTCGCGACGGGAGCGACGCACTCGTACTTCGGCAATGACCACTGGGCGCCGTTCGCTCCTGGGCTCAAGTCCATCGAGGACGCAGTGGAGATTCGGCGCCGAGTCCTGGTCGCCTACGAACTGGCTGAGCGAGAGACGGACCCACGCATTCGCCGCGCGCTCCTCAACTTCGTCATCATTGGCGCGGGGCCCACCGGGGTGGAGATGGCGGGCTCGCTGGCGGAGATCAGCCGCAGCTCCCTCCCTGGGGACTTCAAGAACATCGATACGCGCGATGCCCGCATCATCCTCATCGAGGGCATGGACAAGGTGCTCCCCGTCTATCCCGATGACCTCACCGCCAAGGCCCGGCGCACGCTGGAGCGGCTGGGCGTCGAGGTCCGCACGGGGGCTCGGGTGACGAACATCGATGCGACGGGGGTCTACGTCGGTGACGAGCACATCGAGGCTCGCACCGTGATTTGGGCCGCGGGCGTCGCCGCGTCGCCGGTGGCTCGCTCGCTGGGCGTTCCGCTGGACCGCGCGGGCCGAGTCAACGTGACGCCCGAGCTGACCGTGCCGGGTCGTGAGGACATCTTCGTCGTGGGGGACCTGGCTTCGCTGAAGCAGGCGGATGGAACGCCCGTGCCTGGGCTTGCCCCCGCGGCGATGCAGGAAGGCAAACACGCGGCTCGAAACATCCTGCACCGGTTGCGGGGAGAGCCGATGGTGCCGTTCGAGTACTGGGACAGAGGCTCCTACGCGGTGATTGGTCGCGGACACGCAGTGGGAATCGCCTTCCGCCGATTCAAACAGGCGGGGTTCTCCGCCTGGATGGCCTGGCTCTTCATCCACCTGATGTTCCTCATCGGCTTCCGCAGCAAGCTGGCGGTGATGCTCGACTGGGCCTACTCGTATCTGACGTTCGGCAAGTCGGCGCGCATCATCACGGGCCCCGCGCCCAGGTTGGATGAGCTGCCCCGCACGACTTCCGCGGCGGGAGGGCCGGTGCTTCAGAGTGGCACCCCGACGCCTCCGGCGCAGCTGGCCGCGTCGTCGCGCGAGCTGGCGCCCTCGTCGCGCTGAGGTGTCTCCGCGGGCGCTCGCAGGGGCTGCCGTGGAGGGAAGGAGGCGACGCCTCGCGAGCCGCCGCCTGTTCGGGAGGGTGGGGCGCCACCATGGGTGTTGGAATGAAGCCAGCCACGCCGGTCCAATGCCCGACAGTCGATGGCCAGCTGCATGTCTGTCTCCTCGATGCGGCCATGTCCTTCCAGGTCCGCGCGAGTCAGTGCCAGCTTGAGGAGCCGGTCATGCGCGCGTGCCGACAGTCCGTGATGCCGCACCGCCAGCTCCAGCATCCGCTCCGCGCGAGGGCTCAACACGCAGTGGCGCCGCAGCAGGTGTGAGGGGAGCTGGGCGTTGCAATGCACCTGGGCCTCTGCTGCGTAGCGTTCTCGCTGGCGTTGCCTGGCTGCCTCCACGCGTTCCCGGTGGTGGCGACTGGTGGACTCCTGGGGCTGTTCGCGGGCCAGGTGGTGGTACTCCACGGGGCGCGTTTGCAGCGTGATGTCGACACGGTCCAGCAAGGGCCCGCTGACGCGCGCGTGGTAGTCGAACACGCGATGCTCCGGACACGTGCAGGTGTGTCCCGGCACGTTGAAGTAGCCACAGGGGCACGGGTTCATCGCCGCCACCAGCATCACCCGGCACGGATAGCTCAGATTCTGATTGGCCCTCGCGAGGTGGATGACGCCTTCCTCCAGAGGCTGCCGCAGGACCTCGAGCACGTTGCGGCGGAACTCCGGCAGCTCATCGAGGAACAACACGCCATGGTGCGCCAGGGAAAGCTCCCCAGGGCGCGCCGTGGGACCTCCTCCAACGAGTCCCGCGTCGGAGAGCGTGTGGTGGGGTGCTCGAAAGGGGCGCTCTTGCACCAAGGCATGGCTTTCGTTGAGCAGGCCCAGCACTGAGTAGACCTTCGTCACCTCGAGCGATTCGGAGAAGGTCATCGCCGGGAGGATGCTGGGGAGTCGGCGCGCCAGCATCGTCTTGCCCGAGCCCGGAGGGCCGCACATGAGCAGGTTGTGCCCTCCGGCGGCCGCCAGCTCCAATGCCAGCTTGAGCTCTGGCTGACCTCGGACGTCCGCCATGTCCGCTCCGGCCCCCTGCCCAGACGTCGCCGCAGAGGGGCTGCCGCGCCGGAAAGGGGGAATGAGCCGCTCACCCTTCAGGTGGTCCACCGCGTCGCGCAGGCTCGCGACGGGGAACACCGTCAACCCCTCGACGAGCGCCGCCTCGGCGGCATTGGCCACGGGCACCATGACTCCGTCGAAGCCCTTGTCCCGTGCCGCCACCGCGAGCGGCAGGACCCCCTTGATGGGCTTGAGTGAGCCATCCAAGGACAGCTCCCCTCCGAAGAGATAGCGGCCCATGGCGCTGTCCTCGAGCAGCCTGGCGGCCGCGAGGACACCCAAGGCGATGGGCAGCTCGAAGGCCACACCATCCTTTCGTAGGTCCGCGGGAGCCAGGTTCACGGTGACGCGCTTCTGTGGAAGCTCGAAGCCCGTGTTCTTGAGCGCGGAGACGACCCGCACCTTCGACTCCCGCACCGCGCCTTCCGGCAGCCCCACCACGTTGAAGTAGGGGAGGCCGAGCGCCATGTCGACCTCGCACTCCACCACCACCGCGTCGATTCCCATCAACGCCCCCGACCGCACTCGCGCCAGCATCCCACCCTCCCTCCACCGTCCCGCGCCGCATTCAGCAACTGGCGTACCGCCGCCCTCCACCGCGCGAGCCTGCTTCATCCAATCCCCTGGAGCGGATGCCCATCCAGGGTGGAGTGCTCAGGGGTTTCAGGCCCACTGGATTAGTGAAGGGGCCTCTAGCCAGGGCGGGTGGCTCTTGGGTACCTTGGCGGGTATCTGGGGACGAATCGGGGGAGATGAATCAATGGGGTTGCAGGGGAGCCGTCGACGTCCGGTCCGCATTCGCAGGGCCGACATGAAGCGAAGCCAGCGGATGAAGGTCGCCTTCGGAGTGTTCCGCTTCTGCCTCTACGGCATGGTGGGCATCAGCTCGGAGATCTTCTTCTACAACCTGGTGCGTCTCTCCCGGGACGTGCCTTTCCTGGGAGCGCTGTTCCAGTTCCAATGGCAGGTCGATGACCGGCTGGGGCTCAACGGCATCTGGCATACGCCGGCCGTCACCGCCTACGGACAGTGCTCGCTGTGGATGTTCCTCATCTACGGCGTCGCATGTTTCTTCTTCGTGGAGCCTGTCTTCAGGCGGATGCTCTACCTGCACGCCGGTCTTCGGGCGACTGTGTATGGGATTGGCATCCTGCTCTTCGAGGCCTTCAGCGGCCTCGTGCTCGAGCGGCTGACCGGCTACCGCATCTGGTACTACGCGGACGCGGGCGCCATCTTCGGGCAGATGACGTCGCTCTACATCCTGCCCATCTGGATGCTGACCGGCCTCATCGCCGAGTTCATCTACAGGGAGCTGATGGACCCGGACCTGATGGCGGCCTTGGAGTCTCCGCTCCCCGCCACGCCCGAGGAGACCGAGGCCTCCTTCCAGCTGATGCGGTAGGTGCAGGCGTGGCCGTCGTAGTTGGATGGCTCCACGCGTACTTCCTGGGCTCCGGCGACACGGAGCCCCGCATGGATGATGCCGGCGGTGAAGTCAGGGTAGGCCCCCACTTCGTTCATCCACAGCTCGAACTGGGTGGGGGAGAGCTCCGAGAGCTTCGACTCGGTGTAGTTGTTGCCCGCCCGGAAGTTCTGCGTGGCCCGCATGAGCGTCCTGCGGGGCCCCAGCACGCGCAGCAGCGACAGCACCGCGCGGCCAAGCATCGTCTCCCGGAAGCCCTCGATGTAGGCTTCGCCCAGCTTCCATGTGCCCTGGGCCACGGAGTCCCGAGGGAACAGCTCCTCCGCGGCGATGCGCAGGAAGACCATCCAGGACTCGAAGGAGTAGGCGGGACGGAGTTTCTGGTCCACATCGAGCCCCGCCTGCCTCAGGCGCTCCTTGCAGGCGGGCGTCAGCCGCCCCTGCAGCGCGCGGAGGAAGAGGGCTTCGATGGTCTGCTCAAAGACGAGAAGCTCGTCAGCCATGAGGAGTGAACTCTAGCCGACGAGCTTCTCATTGTGAACCGCGACTCCAACCCGGAGCGTAGGACTCCGGGAGGAGGTACTCAGGGGGCCGGGGTAGGCGCCGGCGTACCGGTGTCGACCTGGGTTCCCTGGATGATGGCGTTCGACGGCAGCTCGGTGGCCATGCCGAGGACCTTGGCACCCGCCGCCTTCGCGCCGTCCAGGGCCGCGATGAGCCGACCGTAGTTGGTCGCGTCGTCCGCCATGAAGAAGACGACCTTCTCGTCCGGCTTCTTCGCCGCCAGCATCCGGGTCAACCGGGTGACGTAGTCGGCCGCGGAGATCTTCTCCGTGTTGATGGAGTAGCCGCCGTCCTTGTCCAGCAGGACCACGAGCTGCTGATCATTCGGATCCGGCGGAGGCTGGTTCTCCTCCACCTCGGTGTCCGGCACGCGCACCAGGATGTCCTTCTCCAGGAGGGGCGTGACGACCATGAAGATGATGAGGAGCACCAGCACCACGTCCACCAGCGGCGTGACGTTGATCTCCGAGTTGGGCGGCGTCTGCGGCTTCACCCACTGTCGCTGCTTGTGGCCGGCCATTACTTCTTCTCCTCGACGCCGAGCGCGATCTGCTTGGCCTTGGCCTTGCGGGCCACGTCCAGCACCTTGCGCACGTCGCCCACGTTCACGGTGTTGTCACCCTTGAGCAGGATCTTCTTGCCCGGATCCTTCACCAGCTCCTGCGCGATGCGGTCCTGCAGGGCCTGCTCGTCCACCTGGTCGTTCTCCACGAACACCTTCTTGTCCGGGGTGATGGAGACGTAGAGAGGATCCGAGTCCTTCCCCTTCTCCTTCTCGATTTCGGTGGCCTTCGGTAGCTCCACGGACTTGCCGCGCTGGAGCATGGGGGTGACGACCATGAAGATGATGAGGAGCACCAGCACCACGTCCACCAGCGGCGTGACGTTGATCTCGCTCTTGATGCCCCCCTTGGGGCCAGCTGACATTCCCATGCGTTTATCCTGCTTCCTGGTGGTGGAAGCCCGCCGCCCGGAGTGGCTCCGCCGACCCCTGGACTTCAGGGGCCGCGTTCAAGCCGGGAGGCGGGCCTCGGGTCGTCCCCGGGCTCGCCGGTGACTGCTCAGGCCGCGTGCGAGGAGCTCGCGCCGCCGCCCATGTGGCGGGCCACCACGTCGAGGAACTCGTTGGAGGACTCGCTGATGTCCACCGAGCGAGCATCCACCCAGCCCTGCAGGAAGTTGTACGCCATCACGGCGGGGATGGCCACGAGCAGACCGAAGGCGGTGGTGATGAGCGCCTCGGCGATACCCGCGGAGATGGTGCCCAGACCGCCGGAGCCGGCCGCCGCCATGAGCTGGAACGCGTTGACGATACCCATCGTCGTGCCGAGCAGACCGACGAACGGCGCCGTCGAGCCGACCGTGGCCAGCAGGCCCAGGCCGCGCTTCATGCTCTGCACTTCGCGCTGCGCCTGACGCTCCAGGGCGCGAGCCACCGACTCCACCGCGACGTCCTTGTTGTTGGGGCTGATGCGGTACGCGGTGAGGCCGGAGTTGATCACACGGCCCAGGTGACCCACGTCCTTGCCCAGGTTCGTGTTGGCCGCGGTGGTCAGGTCGCCCTTCGCCAGGATGGCGCCCATCTTGGCCGCGAAGTTGCGGCTGTCGGACCGGGTCTTCCGGAAGACGATCATCCGCTCCGCCATCACGACCAGGGACGCCACCGACATGATGGCCAGGGTGAAGATGATCATACGGGCGAACGTGCCCGTGTGGTGCCAGATATCGATGAGAGTGAATTGCATGGCTTGGTTTAGCGCTCCTCCTCACGAGCGCGATGTGGTCGGCGGTGCTTCTCTACAACGCGCCCGGATCAGCGCGGCAGCTTCAGGTTCAGGGTGAAGGTGTAATCCACCTGGACTGGACGTCCCTGGAACGTCACGGGCTTGTAGCGTGACGAAGTCAGTGCGTCCATGACGGCCTGCTCCATGTGGGGAAGGGGCTTGATGACTCGGCAGCGCTCCACTCGACCTTCCACGGTGATGACGCACTTGACGATCATCGTTCCCTGCACGCGCGACTCGAGCGCCTCACGCGTGTACTCGGGCGAAGGGCCCGAGACCTTCTCGGGACGGGTCATGCCCGCGCCGAACGGCAGCACTTCGGTTCCGGTGCCGCCCAACTGGCCGCCGACCACGCCGCCAATCACGCCACCGACGACGCCACCCACGACACCACCGGCGACGCCACCTTCAACACCACCCTCGACGGCCTCTTCGGTCGGCTCCTCGGCCGCCTCTTCAGGCTGCTCGGTCGGCTCGACCTCCTTGGGGACCTCCTTAGGGATCTCCTTGGGCTGGACGATGGCGTCCGGCTTCTTGGGCTTCTTCGGCGTCGTCTTCGGCTTGGAGGTCGCCGCGGGGGGAGGGGGCGGCGGAGGGGGAGGAGGCGGAGGGGCCATGGTGGCCTTCAGCGTCACCTCGATCTCCTTCTCCTCCTCGACCGGTGGCCTCGTGGACAGGACGTAGGCCACGACGAACAGTGCGACGTGCAGGATCACCGAGATGGTGGTTCCCACTCCGAAACGCGCTTTCGGCGTCTGACCGCGGTCAAGGACTGAATCAAACATGTACTGTACTCCTCTTCACCAGTGGACACCCACCACGCCCCGCCCCGATGAAAGGGCGCGCTACCATACAGAAACGGGTTCCGGGTTCAAGCGAGCGCGGTCAAGGAGAACTGACCTGATCGCGCAGTTGCCCCACTGGTAACCAAAAAGCAACGGTCTATTGACAACTGCTTGACCTCGGATATTTTCCCCAGTCATTTTCGGTTGCAGCCCACCTTGGAGGGGTCTGGTATGCACTTGAACCGAGTGCTCCGGGAAACCGGAGTTGTCCTGGCCGCAGGTCTGCTTTATGGATCGGCGGCTTTCGCGCAGTCGAGCACGATGATCGGAACGGTCATCGACTCACAGAGCCGGCAGCCTGTCGCTGACGTGGTAGTGACCGCAACCTCGCCCAACCTTCAGGGTGAGCAGATGGTGGTTACTGACGCTCAGGGCAACTACCGTATTCCCCAGCTTCCGCCGGGAACGTACACCCTGCGGTTCGAGAAGGAGCAGTACAAGCCGTACGCGCGTTCTGACGTCCAGCTGCGCCTGAACCGCACCATCCGCGTCAACGTCGAACTGCTCCCCGAGTCCCTCGGTGAGGTGGTTGAGATCGTCGGCGCCCCGCCGACCATCGACGTGGGCTCCACGACCACGGGCGTCAACGTGGATCAGGAGTTCATCAAGCGCATCGCGGTCGCCCGTCCGGGCGGCAAGGGCGGCGCGGCTCGCTCGTTCGAGTCCCTGGCCGAGCTGGCGCCTGGCGCCCAGAACGACCAGTACGGTGTCTCCATCAACGGTGCGACCTCGCCTGAGAACGGCTACGTGGTGGACGGCCTGTCCACGAACGACCCGGCCTACGGCGTGAACGCCAGCCCGATGAGCATCGAGTTCGTGCAGGACGTGAACATCATCACCGGCGGTTACATGCCGGAGTTCGGTCGCTCCACGGGCGGTGTCATCAACGCGGTGACCCGGTCCGGCTCCAACGAGTTCCACGGAACGGTCTTCGCGAACTGGACCCCGGGATCGCTGGAAGGCAACCGCAAGATCGTCCGGTCGGAAGGCACGGTCATCAGCGGCCTGAACGAGCTGAAGAACCTGGGTGACTTCGGTGCCACCCTCGGCGGTCCGATCATCAAGGACAAGCTGTGGTTCTTCGCCGGCTTCACGCCGTCGTTCACGCGCTACCAGCACACCCGTACGCTCAACGCGCTCCGTCTGGACCCGACCACGGGTGAGACGCAGACCGACTCGAGCGGCTTCTCCATCGTCGACCCGATCCGCGGCTCGGACCGTCAGTACTACGCCGACAACCGGACGATTCAGTACATGGGCAAGCTGACGTACCTCATCAACCAGGACCACAACGTCTCGCTCGCCCTCAACGGCACGCCGACGACGACCGGTGGCCTGGGCAAGCTGTCCATCAACCCGCAGTCGGGTGCCCTGCCGGGTGCGATCACGACCCGTCCGGGTGACTTCGGCCAGCTCGAGACCAACGCTAACGCCACCGCGCTCGCCCTGAAGTACGCCGGCGCGTTCATGGAGAAGAAGGTCCTGGTCGACGCGACGTTCGGCTGGTTCCACCAGACGGCGTCCACGCTGCCCGCCGACGGCAGCAAGCTGGGCAGCAGCCAGGGTCTCGCGGGCTACTCGCGCATGCAGTACACCACGCCTCGCCGACTGACCGTCTTCGAGGGCCTGCCCGCCGGGCAGGAGGGTGCTTGCGACCCGGTCGTCGTGAACGCCGGTACGCCGGATGAGGAGATCCACGAGCGTTGCCCTGTGACGGGCTACTTCGTCGGTGGTCCGGGCTACATGAGCGACTCCACGCTGGATCGCTACCAGATCAACGCGAAGGCCACCTACCTGCTGAACGCCCTCGGCACCCACGTGCTGAAGGCTGGCGCGGACGCGGAGTTCCTGTCCTACGACCAGCTCAAGGCCTACGGCGGCGGCGTGTACTTCGCCGAAGGTGCGAACTACGGCGCGGCGAACGGCTTCGGTCCGACGTACAACAACGGCCAGCCGTACAGCGGCAACACGGTTCGCGACTTCCGTCGCTACGGCTACCAGGCGTCTCCTGACAGCCCGATCACCCAGCTGACCCAGCAGTCCAAGACCACCAGCACCACGGTGGGTGGCTTCCTGCAGGACTCCTGGTCGATCGCCAACCGCGTCACCCTGAACCTGGGTGTTCGCTACGACGTGCAGGCGATGTACGGCGGTGACGGCGAGCTGGCGCTCATCATGGGCAACCAGTGGTCGCCGCGCCTCGGCGCCATCGTCGACCCGTTCGCCAACGGCCGCACCAAGTTCTTCGTGAACTACGCTCGGTACTACGAGCAGGTTCCGCTGAACATGATGGACCGCGCGTTCCCGGGCGAGCGCCGCTACGAGGCGCGTCGCGCCTTCGCGGAGCCGGGTGAGTCTGGTGGCTGCGATCCGTCCCGCCGCGAGAGCCAGGAGACGGACTGCCGCAACCCGAACTACGTCGTCAACCTCCCCGAGGGCAACCGCAACCCGAACCGCCTCTACACGGGTGGCAAGGTCGAGAACGAGCCCATCGACCCGGACATCAAGCCGCAGTCGTCCGAGGAAGTGGTGGTCGGTGCTGAGTACGAGCTCATCGCGAACACCCGCGTGGGCGCCAGCTACACCCACCGCAACATGAACATGGTCATCGAGGACATGAGCCGCGATGACGGCAACTCGTACTTCCTCGGCAACCCGGGCAGCGGCTTCGCCAAGGAGTTCCCGAAGCCGGAGCGTAACTACGACAACGTCACGGTCTACCTGAACCGTACGTTCTCGGACGGCTGGCTGGCCCAGGCGAACTACACCTGGTCCCGTCTGTACGGTAACTACCCCGGTCTGTTCCGCCCGGAGACGGCTCAGCTCGACCCGAACATCCTCTCGGACTTCGACCTGGTCTCCCTGCTGACCAACCGCACGGGTCTGCTGCCCTTCGACCGTACGCACCAGATCAAGGTGTTCGGCGCGAAGGAGTTCAACTTCACCAACGCGCTGTCCGCCAGCGTCGGTGTCTCCTACCGCGGCAACTCGGGTACGCCGATCAACTACTTCGGTGCGCACTCCCTCTACGGTGAGGACGAGTCCTTCGTCCTTCCCCGTGGCGCGGGTGGCCGGACCCCCTGGGTCAACACGATCGACTCCAACATTGGCGTCAACTACCGTGTCAGCAAGGACAGCATGCTGTCCGTGACCCTGGACGTCTTCAACCTCTTCAACTTCCAGGGCGTGACCAACGTGGACCAGACGTACACCCGTCTGCCCGTGGCCCCGATTGCGAACGGCACGCCGAGCGACCTGCCCGGCAACGTGACCTGGCAGCCGGGTGAGGAGCGTGACGAGGCGTTTGGCTCGGTCGATGGCGACATCAACCCGAACTTCAAGAACCCGACCTCCTACCAGGCGCCGCGTCAGATGCGTATCGGCGTCCGGTACACGTTCTAGTCACTGGCCCTTTTGGAACGGGAAATACAAGTCACATGACCAAGAACATTCTGAAGGCCACGATGGTTCTCGTCGGCGCGACGACCGCGCTGGCGGGCTGCAACTTCGACCAGCCCGAGGCCCCCTGCTTCGTGCAGGACCACATCAGCTGGGTCGCGCGGTACGACCCGGTTGACACGCCCAAGCAGGCGGATGGCTCCGCCTGCACCAACGTCGAGGGACAGAAGGCACCGGCCGCTGAGGCTGTCGGCGTCTTCAAGTTCACCGACCCGGACGACCTGACCAAGTCGCTGCTCACCATCCGCCCTGCCGGGTTGGCGAGCCGTGGTGCGCTGGACCCGAACAGCCCCCCGACGCAGCAGACGGCGCTGGGGGCCTTCGCCTCCGAGCCGACGAACGACTTCTGCGCGGCGCCGTCCCTGTCGCTCGCCTCGGTCAACGCCCAGGCGACGAGTTCGGCTGCGGCGACGTCGATCTCCTACCAGTACAAGAACATGGAGGTCTACGCGGCCGCGGCGGTTCCCGGGACGCAGATGCGTGGCGAGCTGGTCTACACCCGCGACGGTTGCATCTCGACCTACGCGGTTCGCGCCCTGTGGCCGGCCGTGCCCTGCGACCCCAGCGACGCGACGGCTTGCGGTCCTGGTACGGCGAACCTGAACCCGGACTTCGCGGCTGAGTGCGTCCGGACGAGCCCGACGGCGGGCATCTGCGCCCCGTCGAAGCCCATCCCGTCGCTCCGCTAGTCGTCCTTCGCTGAACAGCGCCACCCCCCTCGGGTGGCGCCTCGCGGCCCCGGCAGCCCTCCTCAGGGAGTGGACTGACGGGGCCGCGGTGTTTTAAGGGCTGTACCTGTCTGGAGGCACATGGAGGGCCGTTACTCACTCATCCACCACGTCCGCTCGCTGCTGGAGGACGAACAGGGCACTCTCTACAAAGAGGCGCCCTACCGCGTGGCCCTGTGCTACCCGAGCCCCTACCATGTGGGGATGAGCTCGCTGGGCTTCCAGGCCATCTACCGCGAGATTCATGAGCACCCTGGTGCGACAGCGGAGCGCGTCTTCCTCCCGGACGACGTGGAGGCGTTCAAGCGCACGCGGGCGCCCCTGTTCTCCTGGGAGTCGCAGGCGCCCGTCTCCAGCTTCGCCATGCTGGCGTTCTCCGTGGCGTACGAGCTGGAGCTGACGGGCTTCTTCTCGATGCTGGAGCTGGCGGGAATCCCCCTGCTGGCGGAGGAGCGCAAGGACGGACGGCATCCCTTGGTGGTGGCGGGCGGTCCGCTGACGTTCTCCAATCCGGATCCGCTGGAGCCCTTCGTGGATGTGCTCGTCCAGGGGGAGTCCGAGGACCTGATCCACGTCCTGGTGGAGGCCGCGGCCTCCATGGACCGTGAGGCGCTGCTGGATCATCTGGCGCGCACCCCTGGCTTCCGTGTCCCAGGGCGGGGCGGACAGCGCTACCACGTCGCGCGGGCGATGGACTCGCGGCTGCCCGCCCGCTCTCAAATCGTCACCTCGCACACCGAGCTCCGGTCGATGTTCCTCATCGAGCCGGAGCGGGGCTGCTCCCGAGGCTGCCACTACTGCGTCATGCGGCGCACCACCAACGGCGGGATGCGCACGGTGCCTCCGGAGCGGGTGCTGTCACTCATTCCAGAGCACGCCCGGAGGGTGGGCCTGGTGGGTGCGGCGGTGACGGATCATCCCCGCATCGTCGAGCTCCTGCGCACCATCGTGGACTCGGGGCGCGAGGTGGGAGTGTCGTCGCTTCGCGCGGACAGGCTCACCCAGGAGCTGGTGAACCAGCTGCGCCGCGGCGGCGCGACGAACCTGACGGTGGCGGCGGATGGGGCCTCGCAGCGGATGCGGGACATGGTCGACCGCAAGCACTCGGAGGAGCAGATTGTCCGCGCCGCGGAGTTCGCGCGCACGGCGGGCATGAAGCAGCTCAAGGTGTACAACGTGGTGGGGCTGCCCTTCGAAGGGGAAGCGGACATCGACGAGCTGATCCGCTTCACCACCGAGCTGTCGCGCATCCTGCCCGTGGCGTTGGGGGTGGCTCCCTTCGTGGCCAAGCGGAACACGCCCCTGGACGGGGCTCCCTTCGCGGGCATTCGCGAGGTGGAGGCGCGGCTGGAGCGGCTCCGCAAGGGCCTGCGCGGTCGCGCCGAGGTCCGCCCCACGTCCGCCCGGTGGGCCTGGGTGGAGTACATGCTGGCCCAGTGCGGTCCCGAAGGGGGGCTGGCCGCGATGGACGCCTGGCGCGCTGGGGGCAGCTTCTCCGCGTGGAAGAAGGCCTTCGAGGGGCGGGGCTGTGAGCCCTACATGGCCCGGCGGGTGGAGGATGGTCGCCGCAACCCCACGTTGTGGCCCACTGTCCCGAAGGTGGCTCCGTCCGCGTCCGCCGCGTGACGGGAGGTGCAAGTGCCGGTGCACGAAGGGCCCTGCTTCCGCTAGAAGTCCGGTGGCGCCGATAGCCGGCGCCCAGAGGCAGCGGAGAATCAGGTGAGCACGCAGCGCGTGGACAAGGCGTGGCAGCAGAAGGGCCTCAAGGAGTACTCGACGGAGGCCCTGCTCGGTACGCTCGGCCACTACGGCATTCCCGTGGCCGAGGAGGACTTCCGGAAGCTCGCGGAGACGACCTTCCCCCTGGGCATCGCCCAGAGCTGGAAGGCGAAGTGGAAGGGCACGGGCCCGTTCAAGGACTTCATCGTCGCGGCGGCGGTGGAGCTGTGGCGGCGCTGGCTGCCGGACCGTGTTGCCCCGCATGAGGTGACGGAGGCGCTGGCCTCGCTCATGAGGGCCCTGCTGCAGTTGCTCAACGGTGCCGCCGACGCGCCCGTGGGCCCTGCTTTCGAGCGGATGACCACCCTGCGCTCGAAGATGCCCCTGGATGACAAGGGCGCTCCCCAGGAGCGCTTCATGCAGGAGTCGCTCGCGCCCTTCACGGAGAAGGACGCGGAGTTCTTCGACCGCCTCGCGGAGACGCTGGCCCGCTCGGGACACCCGGCGCACGGCGAGTCCTTCGCGGAGCTGGAGGAGTTCTTCCTGCCGGACCGCAAGGGCATCTCGAAGGCCATCGTGCGCGCGGCGCGCGGTGAGCAGGACGCGGCCGTGGCGGACCTGGTGAAGCTGACCGAGGACACGGCTCGCACGCCCATCGCCCGGATTCTGGCCGTGGACGGACTCATCCACCTCCAGGCGAACGGTCAGGCGGCCTCGGCGGGGCGCATGCTGCTGGAGTGGGCCGAGTCGACGAAGGACCTGCATCTCGCGCTGGACCTCGTGCCGCGTCTGGAGCACGTCTTCAAGGCGCAGAACGACCGCGTCTCCCTGTTGGAGCTGATGCAGACGGCCGAGCGTCTCGAGGCCGAGCACGACCGCGTCCACCCCGGTCACCGCCGCCACCGTCACAATCACAACCACGGATGAGGTCTCCCGCGCGGTGCACGATGTTCGTGCGCCGCGCGGAACCGTCCTCCTGGAGCGCTGAAGGGGCACCGCGCCTGACGCGTGGTGACCTCAGCGCCCATCGAGGCATGGGGGCGTGGCTCTCCCCGTACCGCGAAGGTCTCGGGCCGAGCGCCGAACCCCTGGCCTCACTCCGCGGTGCTGGTGCCTTCCGCTCCGCCCTTGGCCTGAGTGCGTCGAGGCTTCCTCTTGCGGACGGGCTTCGTGTCCGAGGCCTCGGGTGCACCGGTCTCCGCGGGGGCCGCCGTCGCGACATTCTCCTCGGGAGAAGGGGGCTCGCGGCTCTCGACGGGAGGGGCCTCCTCCTCCTTCGCGGGCAGCGGCGTCGCGCGCTTCAGGGGAATCTTGAGGACGTTGGGAACACCTTCCGACACGTCGCGCGTGGACACGACAGCGCCCACGGTTGTGTAGCGGATGGCTCCTGTCTGCGTGAAGGCGTGCTTGAGCGGATACGACCTGGCCCTGGGGAGGAACCAGTCGCGCGCGGCCTTGAGCGGCAGCACGTGCATCTCTCCCTGCGAGAGGAACACGTACACCAGCAGGTCCGCCCCGCTGTAGAGGAAGCAGCCAGGGGTGTCTTTCTCGAGGTTGGACACCAGCTCGAAGAAGTAGCGCCGGCGTGTCGCGTTCCGGTCGCCCTTCACCTCGATGCCGCGCACCTCCCCGGAAGGCAACTCCCAGAGGAGGTCCACCCCTCGGTGCTGGAAGCGCGGGTCCGACTGCACGTCGTGAACGCGCGAGCCCGGCTCGGTTTCCAGCAACCACGCCCTCGCGTGCTGCACGGCGCGGTCCGCCGCGCCCTGCACGCCCTTCATGCTGAAGCTTCGTGCCATGTCCTACCGGCGCAGCTCGACGCCCGTCGCCACCAGCTGCACTTCGCGGGGCTTGCCATCCGCGCCGCGCGGGACGATGGCGCCTTCGCTCTCGTAGTGGGACGCGTGGCTCTCGCTCAGCTCCGCCACCTTCACGACACCCTCCACGCGCGCCTGCGCGCCCGCGGAGTCCAGCGGGACGAAGAAGCCGTAGTCCTTGAACGTCACGCGCACGCCGGGGCCCTTCGCCGAGTCGGTGGCGAGCTCCATCCAGCAGCCCTTGCGCTCACACGCCTTGCGCACGCGTCCCTCGAGCGTCACCGTCTTGCCCTCGTGCGGCTGGGGCTTGGTCAGCAGGTCCGCGAGCTTCACGGGGTTGGCGCCCTTGAGGGCCTCGCCACGGGTGAGCTTCCAGCCGTCCTGGGAGGAGGCGGCGGGGGCCTCGCTCTTGGGCGCGGCCTTGGCGGCGTCGGCGGGGTGGTGGCAGTCGCTGGCGGCCGCCTTGTCCTCGCCTCCGGCCTTGGCGGGCGTCTTCTTGTCGCCAGCGAAAGCCAGCAGGGGAACAGCGACCAGCAGCATCAGGGACGTGCGGAGCGAGTTCATGACTCGCTCGCTTAGCCAAAACTCATTGCCCCGGCAAGACGAGCCCCGTACTACAGTGTCACTCCCAGACACCTCTCGGCGGGTCGCGCATGAAGGTCTTCATCCCTCCTCGCAATCGCCGGCCTGGCACGGTGGACTACATGGGGCTCATGGGCCTCGTGGGGTTGCTGGTGGCCCGATACATCCCGGTGGCCCGAATCATCCCGTTCTGGGGCTGTGTGCTGCGCGAGCAGACAGGGTGGCCCTGCCTCGGCTGTGGGCTGACCCGGGTGGCGGAGAGGGTGTCCCACTTCAACTTCGAGGGGGCCTGGGAGGCCAATCCCCTGGGGACGGTGGCCGCCCTCCTGTTCGCCCTGGCGGCGGTGGCCATGGTGGTGCACCTCGTCTTCGCCGTCCCGATTCCTGAAATCCAGCTCTCGGCGAAGGAGTGGAGGGCGTTCCAGGTGGTGATGCCTGTCATCGTCCTGGTGAATTACGCCTACGTGGTGGTGAAGACGCGCTTCCCCCACCTGCTGCTATAGAGCGAGGTGTCGTGACTCTCGCGCTCGTGCTGTTGGGTTATCTCGCCGGCTCCATCCCTTTCGGTGTCCTGCTGACGCGATGGCTGCGTGGCGTGGACGTGCGCCAGGGGGGCAGTGGGAACATCGGCGCCACCAACGTCACCCGGGTCGCGGGCAAGAAGCTGGGCGCGCTGGTGCTGGTGCTGGATGCGCTGAAGGGCGCGTTGCCGGTGGCGCTCGCGGTGCGGCTGGTGCCGGGCCAGCCCCTGGTGCACGTGATGGTGGGAGTGGCCGCGGTGCTGGGCCATGTCTACCCGGTGTGGCTGAAGCTCCACGGGGGCAAGGGCGTGGCCACGGCGCTCGGGGTGCTGCTGGTGCTGGCTCCGTGGGCCGCGCTGGCGGCGGGCACGGCGTTCATCGCCATCTTCCTGGTGTCGCGCGTCAGCTCCCTGGGCTCGCTCTTCGCGGGAGCCACGGCGGTGGGCACGACGGCCTGCACCGCCCCGGAGCCCGAGTACACCGGCCTCTCAGCCTTCCTCTTCGTCGTCATGCTGTGGACGCATCGGAGCAACATTGGCCGGCTGCTGCGTCGCACCGAGCGGCGCTTCTGAGCCTTCGTCGCCGCCCCCCGCGGCGCGGTAGCCGAGCAGGTTGCATTCGATGGGGCCGTTCCACAGCTCCCGGCGAGACGAGGGGCGCGCGTGGAAGGCGCTCTCGAAGGCGGGGTTGCCGCAGAGCACCCAGACGCGCCAGCCGGGCACGCGCAGGGCCTCGCCCAGCTTGTAATAGAAGCTCTTCATGCCCTTCTGTCCGCCGGTGCCGATGCGGTCTCCGTAGGGCGGATTGGTGAGCAGCAGGCCGTGGGTGGCGGGGAGGTGCGGCATCCGGGTGGCGTCGCCCTCGGTGAGGGAGATCTCCTCCGACAGCCTGGCGGCGCTCACGTTGCGTTGCGCGGCCTCCAGGGCCTCCGGGTCCTTGTCGAGGCCCCAGATGGGGACCTCCACCTTGCGCTCGTTGCGACGGGCATCCGCGCGCAGGTCCGCGAGCAGCTCGCGAGCCCGGGCCCCCAGCTCAGGCCAGCGCTCCACCGCGAAGTCCCGGTTGAGTCCCGGGGCCCGCTTCCGGGCAATCATCCCGCCTTCAATCAGCAGCGTGCCGGAGCCGCACATCGGGTCGACGAGGGCCTCGTCTCCCGTGTAGCGCGCGGCGCGCAGGATGGCGGCGGCGAGCGTCTCCTTGAGCGGAGCGACGGTGGGGCGCACGCGATAGCCTCGGCGGTTCAGCGAATCGCCACAGAGGTCCAGCGAGAGCGAGAGGGTGTCGCGAGACAGGTGCGCGACCACGCTCACGTCGGGGTTCTTCGTGTTGACGTCGGGCCGCGTGCCCACGACGTCGCGCATCCGGTCGACGATGGCGTCCTTCACCTTGAGGGCGACGAAGCCGGAGTGGCTGTGCTCGCTGTCCTTCAGCGTGGCGTCCACCGCGAACGTGGTGGTGGGCGTCAGGTGCTCTTCCCAGGAGACGCTCCGGACGGCCTCGTAGAGCCCGTCGGCGCCACGGGCCTCGAAGGCGCCCAGGGGGTAGAGGACTCGCATCGCGATGCGAGACCAGAGGCAGACCATGAGCGCCTCGTCGAGCGAGGCCATGAAACGCACGCCTCCTCGGTCCTGGCGGATGCGGCGCGCGCCGAGCTCCTTGAGCTCATCCGCGAGCAGGTCCTCGGTGCCGCGAGCCGTGGTGGCGAAAAGGGCAATACGTTCAGCCATGAGACCCCCGCCCATAAACGACCTGGGACCGCTTGGGAACCCACAAGACGCTGGAAGTGCGTCCCCGTCCGATGTGGGCGAGTCCAGAGAGGGGGGGCCAGCGGGCATTCGAGAGCCTGTCTCGCCCGCAGGTGCCCGCGCTGGAAACGAAAAGGGGCGCCCGGACGTCGCCGGGCACCCCTGGGAACTTCGTTCGCCTCGAGCGCTACATCGCTCCAGCGCCCGGCATGTCGCCCACGCCTCGGATGAGCACCTCGCGAGGCTTGGCTCCGTCCGCCGCGCCCACCACGCCGTCTCGCTCCATCCGCTCAATCATGCGCGCGGCGCGGTTGTAGCCGATGCGCATCTTGCGCTGGAGCATCGAGATGGAGACCGCGCGCATCTCGCTGACCACCGCGAGCGCCTGGTCGTACAGCTCGTCGGACAGCTCGTCCTCCTCGCCACCCGACTCCACGTCCTCGTCGCGCGGCTTGAGGATGGACTCGTCGAAGACGGGCTTGCCCTGCGCCTTGAGGTGGTCCACCGCCTTCTTGATTTCGTCTTCCGACACGAAGGCGCCGTGCACACGCTGCAGGTGCGCGCTCGTCGGCGGCATGATCAGCATGTCGCCCATGCCCAGCAAGGCCTCCGCGCCGACCGTGCCGAGAATCGTCATCGAGTCCGGCTTGGAGCGCAGCATGAAGCTGATGCGCGTGGGGAAGTTCGCCTTGATGACACCCGTGACGACGTCCGTGGACGGACGCTGCGTGGCGACCATCAGGTGGATGCCGGCCGCACGCGCCATCTGCGCCAGGCGCGCGACGTACGTCTCCACCTCGCGGCTCGCGACCATCATCAGGTCCGCGAGCTCGTCGATGATGACCACGATGTACGGCAGCTTCTTGAGCTCCTTCTTCTCCGGCTTGCTCGAAGCGGCCTCCAGCGCGGCCTCGGTCCCGTCGTCCTCGGCCTCCGCCTCCATCTCGGGCACGGCGTCCTGGGGCGCGGGCTCCTCCTCCGACATCACCGCCTCGCGCACGTCCTCCAGGTCCTCGCGAGGCGCGGCCACGCCCAGGGCATCCGGGCTCGACGCGTTGGACGCGGCCTTGGGCTCGCCGCCCTCCACGTCCAGCACCAGCATCTTCTTGGGCTTGGACTTCCGGGGCGCGGGCTCGACGGCGGAGAGGGTCTCCTTCACCTCGGAGGCGGAGCTCTCCACCAGCTTGTTGAAGCCGGCGATGTTGCGCACGCCCGCCTCGGACAGCATCTGGTAGCGGCGCTCCATCTCCTCCACGGCCCAGCGCAGCGCGAGCGCCGCCTTCTTCGGGTCCGTCACCACCGGCAGCAGCAGATGCGGGATGCCCTCGTAGACGGAGAGCTCCAGCATCTTCGGGTCCACCATGATGAAGCGCACCTCCTCCGGTGTGGACTTGAGGAGGATGCTCATGATCATCGAGTTGACGGCCACGGACTTACCCGAGCCCGTCGTACCGGCGATGAGCAGGTGGGGCGCCTTCGCCAGGTCGAAGACGTACGGCATGCCCTCGATGTCCTTGCCCACGCACATGGTCAGCTTGCTGGGGCCCTTGAGGAACGCGTCCTGCTCGGCGATCTCCTTCAGGTAGACCGTCTCGCGGTCCCGGTTGGGGACCTCGATGCCGACCACGCCCTTGCCGGGGATGGGCGCGACGATGCGCACCCGCATCGCCTCCATCGCCATGGCCAGGTCATCCTGGAGCGCGGCAATCTTGCTCACCTTGATGCCAGGGCCCGGCAGGAACTCGTACATGGTGACGACGGGGCCGGGGCGAATCTCCACCACCTCGCCGACGATGCCGAAGTCCGCCAGCTTCGCGCGCAGCTTCTCCGCCGTGGACAGGAACGCGTCCTTGTCCAGCTCCGAGCGCTCCTTCTTGTTGTACTCGAGCACGTCCAGCGGAGGCAGCGTGAAGCTCTTGCGGTCCCCGACGAACTCGAACTGCTCCTGGCTCTTCTTCGCGGTGGGCTTGGGCGGTGCCTTGGGCTCCACGATGAGCGGCATGCGCGCCAGCGCCGAGGACTGAGGCGCGGGGGTACTGGCCACTGGCGCCGCGGGCGCGTGCACGATGGGCGCGGCGGCGACGGGCGACGCGGCGGGCGCGGGCTCGGTCGATTCCGGCAGCGCGGCGACAGGGGAGGCGGAGGGGCCCGTGACGATGTTGGGCGTCTTCCTGCGGCTGCGCGGGGGCTCGACGCCCTCGGGGACGATGGGCGTGGAGTGGGGCGCGGGCGCGAGGAACGACGCGGCCCAGGCGGGGTCCGCACCCGGCGCCGGACGCTTCTCCGGGGCGGCGCGGACGGCCAGCTTGTCGGCGGGCACGGGCGGCGAGGACGTGGGCGGCTGCGAGTCCGTCTCCGCGGGCAGGGCCTTCTTCTTCTCGAGCTTCTCGCGCTCGCGGCTCTCCTTGAGGGCCAGCTTGTTGGCCGCGGCCTGCTCCTTCTCCGTCTGGCGGGCCAGACGCACGGCCTCCTCGGCCATGGCCTCGGCTTCGGCGGCTTCGGCCTCCTCGGCGGCGCGCTCGGCCTCGGCGAGCTCCTCTTCATCCGCCTCCAGCTGCGCGAGGAACGCGGCCTCCTCCAGCTTGTCCTGCGCCGCGCGCTCCTGGCGGGCCTTGTAGGCCACCTTCTGCGCTTCCCAGAACGCGTTCGCGGACTCGGAGAGGCGGCGGCCCAGGACGCACAGGCCGGCCCACACCAGGGAGCACAGCTTGAAGAACGTGTACTGCGTCCCGACGATGAGCGCGGCGGCGCTGATGGCGGTGACGAGGATGACGGTGCCGACGGTGGAGAACAGCCCCTCCAGCACGCCGCCCAGGCTCGCACCCAGCGCGCCTCCAGGGGGGTGTGCCCAGCCCTTGTCTCCCGCGAAGATGAGCTGCGCGAGCACGGCGACGCTCGCGGTCAGCAGGAAGAGGCTGATGATTTGCGGCGCCCGCTTGCGGTCCCGGTTGCCCACGAAGAGCACCATGGCCGTGTATGCGCCTCCGATGGGGGCCAGGTAGGCGCAGACGCCCAGCATCCCTCGCAGCGTCTCGGCGATGAGGTGCCCCATGGGGCCCACCGCGTTGCGGAAGCCTGGACCGACCCGGTCATGGGCGTCGAACGTGGCCACCGACAACAGTGAGAGCAGGGACAAGGCGAGCAGGAACACACCGGTGATGGCGCGCGCGGTCGTCCCGCCGTCGCCGTCGTCGATTCCCGCCTTCCGCTTCTTGTCCGCGAGCGCCTTGCGACGCGTCGCGATCTCCTGCCGGGACAGCACTGCCTTCTCCGCCCGACCCTTCTTCGCCGTCATGACCTTCTTCCCTCTGCGCGTCTCAGCCGCGTAGCGGGCTGTAGCAATGCCCGCGACGAGTGTAGGGAGGGAGGGGGGCTGGTCAATTTTCCGGCAGTCCCGCCGGATGGCCCTGAAGGGGCCCGAGAGAGGGCCTACATTTCGGCTGCGCCTCCCGGAAGAGGGGGTATGGTGCCGCCACGAATTCTTGGAGGAGTGTCGCCATGTCGGACAACGAGAAGCCGTCCTCGACCGAAGAGGAATACTTCGCTCGCGAGGAAATCGAGAAGAAGCGCAAGCTGGCGCTCCAGCAGGCCGCGCAGACCGCGGAGAAGCAGCGCGAGGACCTCAAGAAGCTGCACTGGATGAAGTGCCCCAAGTGCGGCATGGACCTGCAGACACTCAAGCAGGGCAACGTGGAGCTGGAGACGTGCTTCAACTGTGGCGGCGTCTTCCTGGACTCCGGCGAGCTGGAGCAGCTCATGGCCCAGCACGGCCACGAGGGGAGCGGCAAGGTGATGGGCGCCATCCTCAACCTCTTCAAGCGCAAGTAGTCCGTTTCAGAGGAGGCTCCAGTCATGGCCCTCACGCTCGAGCAGGTGCGACACGTGGCCACGCTGGCGCGGCTGGCGCTGACTCCCGAAGAGGAGCAGCGCATGGCCACCCAGCTGTCGGCCGTGTTGGACGCGGTGGAGCAGCTGCAATCCCTGGACGTGGGGGCCGTGGAGCCCACCTCACACGCGACGCTCGCGGACTCGCTGTTGCGCGAGGACGTGACGCGGCCGTCGTTGTCGCCGGAGCAGGTGTTGGCCAACGCGCCGGCGAAGGTGGGCACGTCGTTCGCGGTGCCCAAAATCATCGAGTAGCCCGGAGGGGCTCACGCCATGCAGCTCACGGACCTGTCGATGCTGGAGCTCGCGGAGAAGCTGGCCGCGGGTCAGGTGTCCTCCGTGGAAGCCACCCGCGCGTGCCTGGAGCGCATCCAGCGGGTGGATTCGACGATTCGCGCCTTCCTGCGCGTGGATGAGAAGGGCGCCCTCGCCGCGGCGGAGGCCAGCGACGCTCGTCGCCGCGCGGGCACTCCGGCCAGCGCCCTGGACGGCGTGCCGGTGGGGCTCAAGGACCTCTTCCTCACCGAGGGGGTGGAGACCACCGCGGGCTCGCGCGTGCTGGAGGGCTTCGTTCCGCCGATGGACGCCACGGTGGTGCGCCTCCTGCGCGAGGCGGGACTGCCCCTGCTGGGCAAGCTCAACCTGGACGAGTTCGCGATGGGCTCGTCCAACGAGTCCAGCGCCTACTTCCCGACGCACAATCCCTGGGATGTGACGCGCACGCCGGGAGGCTCCTCGGGAGGCTCGGCGGCGGCGGTGGCGGCGCGCGAGGTGTACGGCGCGCTGGGCACGGACACGGGGGGCTCCATCCGTCAGCCCGCGGCCTTCACCAACACGGTGGGGCTCAAGCCGACCTACGGGCGCGTGTCGCGCTACGGCGTCATCGCGTATGCGTCGTCGCTGGACCAGCCCGGGCCCATGACGCGCACGGTGGCGGACGCGGCGGCGCTGCTCCAGGTGCTGGCGCGGCATGACCCGCTGGACTCCACCTCCGCGCCGGTGAAGACGCCGGACTACTCGGCCGAGCTGGAGGGTGGGGTGCGCGGGCTGAAGCTGGGGGTGCCTCGCGAGTACTTCGCCGAGGGCATGGACCCCGAGGTGGAGGCCGCCGTGCGCGGCGCCCTGCGTGAGTACGAGCGGCTGGGTGCGACGCTGGTGGACGTGTCGCTGCCGCATACCCGGTACGCGCTGGCGACCTACTACCTCATCGCCCCCGCCGAGGCCTCCAGCAACCTGGCCCGCTACGACGGCGTGCGCTACGGCCTGCGCGCGAAGGATGCGAAGGGCCTCAAGGAGCTGTACGCGCTGACGCGTGAGCGGGGCTTCGGGGCAGAGGCGAAGCGCCGCATCATGCTGGGCACCTACGCGCTGTCGGCGGGTTACTACGACGCCTACTACCTGCGCGCGCAGAAGGTCCGCACGCTCATCCGCGAGGACTTCACGCGGGCCTTCCAGCAGGTGGACGCGCTCGTGGCGCCCATCTCTCCGGTGGCGCCGTTCAAGCTGGGCGAGAAGGTCAACGACCCGCTGTCCATGTACCTGACGGATGTCTACACCCTGCCGTGCAACCTGGCCGGTGTGCCAGGCCTGTCGGTGCCCTGTGGTTTCACGAAGGCGGGGCTGCCGGTGGGGCTCCAGGTCCTGGGGCGGGCGTTCGACGAGGCCCTGCTGCTGCGCATCGCTCGCGCCTTCGAGCGCGAACACGACTTCTTCCGCCGCCTCGCGCCCGTCTAGGGCTCGAGGTCCGCATTCGGTGACACCGCCATGCCCGTGAGCGATTTCCAGCCCGTCATCGGACTCGAGGTCCACGCGCAGCTCCTCACGAAGTCCAAGATCTTCTGCGGCTGCTCCACCGCGTTCGGCGCGGAGCCCAACCGCAACACCTGTCCGGTGTGCCTGGGCATGCCCGGCGTGCTGCCCGTGCTCAACGCGCGCGTGGTGGAGTTCGCCATCCGCACGGGGCTCGCGCTGGAGTGCGTCGTCAACGCCAGGAGCGTGTGGAGCCGGAAGAACTACTTCTATCCGGACCTGCCCAAGGGCTATCAAATCACGCAGTTCGACCTGCCCGTCTGCGAGCACGGGCGCCTGGTCATCGACACGCCGAGCGGAGAGAAGGTCATCCGCGTCCGCCGCATCCACATGGAGGAGGACGCGGGCAAGAGCGTGCACGACGCGGGCGGCGGGCAGAGCCTGGTGGACTTGAACCGCGCGGGCGTGCCGCTGCTGGAGATCGTCAGCGAGCCGGACCTGCGCGACGCGGACGAGGCGGTGGAGTACCTCAAGGCGCTGCGCGACATCCTCGTGTACCTGGGGGTCAACGACGGCAACCTGGAGGAGGGCAGCTTCCGCTGTGACGCCAACGTGTCCGTGATGCCCAAGGGCTCCAGCACGTATGGCCAGCGCTGCGAGCTGAAGAACATCAACTCGTTCCGCTTCGTGAAGCAGGCCATCGAGTACGAAATCTCCCGGCAGGTGGATGTCATCGAGTCCGGTGGGAAGGTGGACCAGGAGACGCGCCTGTGGGACGTCAACAAGGGCGTCACCCGCTCCATGCGCAGCAAGGAGGAGGCGCACGACTACCGGTACTTCCCGGAGCCGGACCTGCCGCCGCTGCTCATCGCGAAGGAGCGCATCGAGGCGGTGCGGGGCGAGCTGCCGGAGTTGCCTCGGCCGAAGCTCCAGCGCTTCGTGAGCCAGTACGGCCTGCCCGTGTATGACGCGCGCATCCTCACCTCGGAGCGTCCGCTCGCGGACTACTTCGAGGCGTGTGCCCAGCGCTCCCCGGACGCGAAGAAGCTCTCCAACTGGTTCCTCGGTGAGCTGCTGCGGCTCCTGAAGGAGAGCGGCACCACGGTGTCCGAGGTGCGCTTCACGCCCGCCCAGCTCGCGGAGCTCTTGAGCCTGGTGGACCAGGGCACCGTGTCCGCCAACGCGGGCAAGGACGTGCTGGCGGAGATGTTCCGCACGGGCCGCGCCGCCGCGGACATCGTCGCGGAGAAGGGGCTCGCGCAGGTGAGTGACACCGGCGCGATCGAAGCCGTGGTGGATGACATCCTCGCGAAGAACGCGGGCGAGATTGAGAAGTACCGCGCGGGCAAGAAGCAGGTGTTCGGCTTCTTCGTCGGTCAGGTGATGCGGGCCATGAAGGGCAAGGGCAACCCCGCCCTCGTCAACGAGCTCCTGAAGAAGAAGCTGGGCGACTGACTCAGCGAGGACACGCGGGCACGGTGACGTGGAGCAGGTCCTCGTCACCCGGATGCTCCGAGCGCGCGAGGACCCGCGCGCTTCCCTCCGCCGTCCGCTCCAGGATGAGCGACGGTGCCTCGAAGGTGTGCTCGAACAGCGTCCCCGCGGGCTGCGCCGTCACGGTGTAGCGGATGTTCCGGAACGAGGAGAGCTCGGCGGTGAGGACGTCGTCGCGTCTTGGCGTCCGGCCGGCGTCTCGAGACATGGGCCACAGCGCGGAGGACGGGTGGGCGAGGATGTCCGCGCGAAGGGCGTCGCAATATCGCGCGCAGGGCACGAAGTAGGGCTCGTGCGAGGTGAGGGGCCCAGGGAAGGCGTCGTAGCCCAGGACGGTCGCGAGTCGGCCGAAGGGCGTGGCGATGACGGACAGGTCCTCGGGGCGACCCGGGCTCAACCGCAGCGTGTCCTCGCGCGTGGGCACGAGGTTGACCTTGCGAGTCGTCGCGACGTGGAAGCCGCCCGGAGCGAAGGTGTAGCTGGTGTTGAAGGTGCGTGCTCCGTGGGGCGTGAAGTCGGGAGTGTCGAGCCCACGCCGATTGCTGGGGAGCCAGGCGCTTCCCGCGACCACCCAGAGGCCGAAGTCCCTGGCGATGGCGGAGAAGGTCTCGTGCATCACCTGGTGCACGCGTGCCGCGCGCAGGGCGTGCAGGCCCTCTTCTCGCGTCGGCGGATGGAGGTCCTTCCACGTGTTCCACAAGGACCACCACTCGAACAGGGCCACGCTCCGCATCGCGCGACGGGCCGTCGGGTGATGTCGGAGCCGAGGCAGCTGACCCATCATCCCGAGCGGCGCGCCCACCCACTCCGGCCACACCACGAGGGCGGGGTGGAGTGGGGTGCCCGCGGAGTCCCGCGCACGCGAGTCGCTGACCCGCTGAGCGAGTGCCCGGTGCTTCCGGGCGAACGCGGCGGGGGAGTCGTAGTCCTCCAGCGAGAGGCGCGGCTGGAGGGCGAACAGCTCGACATGCGTGGCGGGAACGGCGTCTTCCACGGGAGGGATTCCGGCTGGGGGCGAGGGCGCTACTTGAGAAGCCCGTTCTCGCGCAGTCGCTGGTGGAGGAAGTCGCCCGCGGTGATGGGCGCGTGGCGCGCGGGGTTGTCCGGGGTCTCCGTGCAGGGCAGGGGCTTGAGCACGCAGTCCGAGTAGGGATGGCAGAAGAAGGGCAGCGAGTAGCGGACCGTGTCCTCCTCGGAGCTTCGCGGATTCACCACGCGGTGGGTGGTGGCGGGGATGATTTCGTTCGTCACGCGACTGAGCATGTCGCCCGAGTCCACGACAATCTGCCCGCGCAGCGTGTCCACTGGCAGCCACTCGCCATCGCGCGTGAGCAACTCCAGGCCGGACGCGGTGCCCTCGCACAGGAGGGTGATGAGGTTGATGTCCTCGTGCTCGGCGGCGCGGACTCCGCCGGGGATGAAGCGCTCGCGCAGGGGCGGGTAGTGGATGAGGCGCAGCACGGAGTTCCCCTCCGTGGCCATGTCGCTGAACGTGGGGCGCGGCACATCGAAGAACTCGGCCAGGGCCTGCAGCATCATCTTCGCGGCGCCATCCAGCTCGCGGAACAGGGCCATCGTGTGCTCGCGGAAGGTGGGGACCTCGGAGGGCCACACATTGGCGCCGTAGTGCTTCAGGTACGGATGGCCCGCGGGGAGCTCGCGGCCCACGTGCCAGAACTCCTTCAGGTCGCCGACCTTGCGGTCCTTCGCGTGCTCCTGGCCGAAGCCGGTGTAGCCGCGCTGCCCGGCGAGCTCCGGCACCGCGTAGCGCGTCTTCACGTCGTCAGGGAGCTGGAAGAGCTTCTCCACGTCCGCATAGGTGCGGCGGATGAGGCCGTCGTCGATGCCGTGGCCCACCATGGACACGAAGCCGAACTCGCGGAGCCCCTCGCCGAAGGTGTGGACGAAGCGGGCGCGCTCGGTGGGGGTACCGGAGCGATAGTGGGACAGGTCGATGAGGGGGATGCGGCGTGCGGTACTGGACATGGGGCGCGCACTTTAGACGAGCGTGATGGATTGTCGGCACCGTCAGCGTCGTGCGGCCGACCGTCCCCCTGCCCCGGCGCACCGGCTTGCGTGTCACCAGGCGACATCCCCCTGGCGGCGCCAGTGGCCAGTGCCGCACCCGGATGCCCAGACTCTCCTGGCAGCCCCGGGAGAGTGGCATGGCCGAGGTGAGCAGCGGTGAATCGTGCGAGGCATGCGGCCAACGACATGGGCCCTCGCGGTCTTGCCCGACGCTGGTGCGTGAGGAGAAGAGCGATGGCGCCGCGCGTCCCCGGTGTACTCCGGCGAGCGGGGAGACGGATCCACTGGTAGGGGCCCGGCTGGGCAGCTTCCGGCTCGTGCGCCGGCTGGGACGCGGCGGCATGGGCACCGTGTATCTGGGCGAGCACGTGTCCATCGGCAGCCGGGTGGCGGTGAAGGTCCTCCACGAGCACCTGGCGATGTACCCGGAGCTCGTGCAGCGCTTCCACGCGGAGGCGCGGGCCGTCAACGTCATCGGCCACGAGAACATCGTCAGCATCTTCGACCTGAACGCCGGGCCGCCCAGGCCGTACCTCATCATGGAGTACCTGGACGGTGCGCCGCTGTCCGCCTGGGTGGGGACGCCGCTGCCCGCGCCGGCGGTGGTGTCGGTGCTCTCACAGGTGTGCGACGCGCTCCAGGCCGCGCACCTGAGCGGCATCATTCATCGCGACCTGAAGCCGGACAACGTCTTCCTCGTGCGGCGAGGACGCAGCACGCCCTTCGTGAAGGTGCTCGACTTCGGCATCGCGAAGCTGGTGGACGCGCGCATGCCGGTGACCCACGCGGGCATCATCGTGGGCACGCCCGAGTACATGGCGCCGGAGCAGTCGCAGAGCCGGAAGGTGGATGGCCGCGCCGACCTGTACGCCCTGGGCGTCATCGCCTTCCAGCTCCTCACCGGCCGGCTGCCTTTCGAGGACGAGGGCCTGGCCGCGCAGCTCGTGGCCCACCAGATGCGGGCGCCGCCGTCCTTGCGCTCGCTGCACGCGGCCGTGCCCGAGGCGCTGGATCGCGTCATCCTCCGCGCGCTCGCGAAGACGCCGGAGGAGCGGTTCACGACCGCCGCCGTCATGCGCGCGGCCTTGGAAGGCGCGCTGGCGGCGAGTGTCAGGCCCCCGAGTCCTCGCCCCGCGCGGCCTCCCGCACCGGTCAGGACCGCTTCGCCCGTCGCCGTGTCCGCAAGCGGGGAGCCCGAAGAGCTCGTCGCGCCGTGGTCTCCGGTGCCGCAAGGGGCGTCGCCCGGGTGGGCCTCGGCGCCTCGGGGAGGGCCCGGGGTGGCCTCGCCTGGCTCCGCGCCATCGCCAGACTCCTCGGAGCGTCGAGGGCCTCCGGTGGGCGCGGTGCCCGTGAGTCCAGGGGTTCCCCCCGGGCGGGCGCGGACGGTGGAGCTGTCGGTCCGCGTGGTGCTGCGCCCGGGGGAGACGCCCATCTGGCTGACGGCATCGGACCTGTCGCGTGGCGGCCTGTTCCTGCGCAGCGAGGGGGTGCTTCCACCGCTCTTCTCGCGGCTGCCCATGGTGCTGGAGCTGGACACCGGGCCGCACAACGTCGTCTGCGAGGTGGTGCACCACGTGCCGGCCGAGCAGGCCCGGCGCTGGGGCATGGCCACGGGCTTCGGCGTCCAGTTCGTCGAGGCCTCCGTCGCGCTCAAGACCTCCGTGGACGCGCTGCTGCGCGCGGGGCCGGGGCATCGGCCATCTCCGCCGGTCCCCATGGTCGACGACGCCATGGCGTCGCGGGTGCTGGAGGCGTACCGGTTGCGGCTGACGGGGGACCACTACGCGGTGCTGGCGGTGACGCCGGACCTGGACATGGGCGCGCTGCGTGCCCGCGCCCGCGAGGCCCGGAGCACCCTGGAGTCGCTCCGCCAGCGCCCGCTGTCACCGTCGCAGTGCATCCTGCTCGAATCGGTGCTGGGCCGGCTCCTCGAGGCGGGGGACGTGCTGGGCACCGTCACGCAGCGGGCCCTGTATGACGCCTGGCGAGGCAACCACCGGGGCGTCGCGCGTTGCCTGGAGGCGGGGCTCACCCCCGAGCAGCTCGACTCCCTGCGGCGCCAGTTCCTCGCGCGGCGGCCACAGTCCTCGGGCATGGCGCGGGTGCACTACCTCTCCGGCTCGGCGCTGGAGCGCGAGGGACAGCTCGCCCGGGCGCTGGAGACCTATGAGCGGGGCCTGGCGTTGGATCCGCTGGAGTCGAGCCTCCACCACCGCTACCGCAGCGTCCGGCGGGCACTGGATGCGCGGGGCGCCGCGGAGCCCTCGAACGACAGGGCCCGGTCTCCCTGAGCGGAGCACCGGGCCCGGAGGACGCGCGCAGGAAAGCGGGGTTACTTGGCCGCTTCGGCGCAGTCGGGGTTCAGCTCCGCCGCCTTGTCGAAGCAGGCGCTGAACTGGTCGATCCAATCCACCTCGCCCCCCAGCTCGCAGTTGGGCAGGTCCTTGAGACAGTCGGCCAGCTCGTTGAGCCGGTCCTTCTCCTGGTCCGAGCAGTGGTCCAGCGCGTTCTCACAGACAACCTTGTCGAAGCTGCTCCCCCCGCCCCCCTCGTCCGAGGTGTTGCCGCAGGACTCCACCTTCTTGCCCAGCCCCTGGTAGGCCTCGTCCAGGGCGTCGCAGGCATTCCCCCCACAGCCGGCGCCGAACATGAGAGAACCGGCGGCCATCAGGCCGAACATGAGTTTCGTCATTGTGGAATTTCCCCCGCGAACGGTTGGTAGGACGGTGTGCGGCCGGACTCTCGTCGGCCCCGCCATCAGGTAGGTTCGCCCTGGAGTGGGGGCAATCTGGCCCGCCGGACGAGATGATCCAGCATCCGTCTTGACTCGCCAGACCATCTCCCGTAAATCCGGCCGTCCTTTGCGCCAAAGGGCGGCCCGTCCGTCCGAAATGCGCGGCCGATTCCACGGGTTGACCCAACCCGAAGCTGACAGGGGTTAGACGATGTACGCAGTGATTCGCACGGGCGGAAAGCAGTATCGCGTCGCCGAGGGCGATGTGCTCCGGATCGAGAAGATTGCCGGCGACATCGGTACCGAGGTGTCCTTCACCGACATCCTGCTGCTGGGCGGCACGGACAGCCCCAAGGTGGGTCGTCCGACGGTTGCCGGCGCGCGCGTCGTGGGCAAGGTGCTGGCGCAGGACAAGCACCGCCGCGTCCTCAATTTCCGCAAGGAGAAGGAGGGCTGGACCCGCCGCCGTGGTCACCGTCAGTCGTATACCGAGGTGAAGGTCACCTCCATCTCCGGCTAAGCCCGGAGGGTTTCACCTCAATTTCAGGAGCAAGGTGTCATGGCCCATAAAAAGGGACAGGGTTCTTCGCGCAACGGTCGCGATTCCAATCCGCAGTACCGCGGCGTGAAGGTTTACGGTGGCCAGGAAGTCTCGGCTGGCAGCATCCTGGTTCGCCAGGTTGGCACCGTGATTCACGCGGGCGCCAACGTGAAGCTTGGCCGCGACTTCACCCTCTACTCGGTGGTGGACGGCGTGGTGAAGTACGAGCGCCTGGGCCGCGACCGCAAGAAGGTCTCGGTCTACCCGGCTGCCGAGCAGCCCAGCGCCTGACGGTATCCCGGCCTTCACTGGCCGGTCTCCGTAGGGCATTCACGAGCGGGTCGCTTCTCCAGTCCCGCGCCTTTCGGCGCTCAGGACGTGAGGCGGCCCGTTTCGCGTTTTCAGGAGAGCTTTCATGAAGTTCGTCGATGAGGTCCGCATCTTCGTGAAGGCGGGCGATGGCGGTAATGGCGCGGTGTCCTTCCGTCGCGAGAAGTTCATCGAGCGCGGTGGCCCCAACGGCGGCGATGGCGGCAACGGCGGGTCGGTCATCTTCGTGGCTGATCCCCAGCTGACCACCCTGCTGGACTACCGCTACCAGCAGCATCACCGGGCGAAGAACGGTGAGCACGGCATGGGCAGTGACTGCAACGGTCACGGTGCCGATGACATGATCCTCAAGGTGCCGGTGGGCACGCTGGTGAAGGACCATGGCACGGACGAGCTGCTCGTGGACCTGAGCGAGCCCGGGCAGCGCTGGGAGGCGGCGAAGGGCGGGCGGGGTGGCCTGGGGAACATGAACTTCGCGACCTCGACGCGGCAGACGCCGCGCTTCGCCCAGGATGGGACGAAGGGCGAGGAGCGCACGCTCCGGCTGGAGCTGAAGCTGCTGGCGGACGTGGGCCTGCTGGGCTTCCCGAACGCGGGCAAGAGCACGTTCATCTCACGGGTGAGCCGGGCCCGGCCGAAGATCGCCGACTACCCGTTCACCACGCTGGTGCCCAACCTGGGCATGGTCCAGTACAAGGACAACCTGTCGTTCGTGATGGCGGACATCCCCGGCATCATCGAGGGGGCCAGCGAGGGCGTGGGCCTGGGGCACCAGTTCCTGCGGCACGTCGAGCGCTGCAAGGTGCTGATCCACCTCATCGACATGGGCGCCGAGGGCGAGGGCCGGGCGCCGCTGCATGACTTCGACGTGCTGAACCGCGAGCTGGAGAAGTACAGCGCTGATCTCGCCGGCCGGCCCCAGGTGGTCGCGGCGAACAAGTTGGACCTCCCGGACGCGCAGGCGCGGCTCGGGGAGTTCACCGAGGCCCTGCGTGAGCGCGGCATTCGCGTGTTCCCGGTGTCCTGCGCCACGGGCGAGGGCATGCAGGCGCTGATGGACTCGGTGGCCGAGGTGCTGTTCACCGGCCGCACGGACAAGCTCCACGTGGAGCCGCCTCCCGGCGCGAAGAAGCGTGCGGCGGGCAAGTCGGTGGCGAAGCAGACCATCGCGGCGGTGAAGGCGTCGGTCGCGAAGGGCTCGAAGGGCTCCACGAAGAAGGTCGTCGGTGCGAAGAAGACCGCTGGTGCGAAGGGCTCCGCGACGAAGCCGACGCCGGTGAAGAAGGCCGCGGCGAAGAAGGCGACGGGGAAGAAGAGCAGAGGCTCGAAGGCTCCCTCGGTGAAGCAGGCCGCCAGGAAGGGCGCCGCGAAGAAGGCCGCCTCCAAGAAGCCGGTCAGCGTGAAGAAGGGCGCTGTGGCGAAGAAGTCCGCCAGGAAGGCCGTCACCCAGAAGTCGGCGCCGGTGAAGAAGTCCGCGACGGAGGCGAAGAAGCCCGCGGCGCGTAAGTCGGGCGGGAGGCGCTAGGTCGATGTCCGGCGGCGGCCCCCGTTACGAGCGCTTCGAGAAGGTGAAGGTCGAGCCGGAGCAGTTCCTGCTCGACGTGCGCAAGGAGAAGATCGACCGCGTCGTCAGTCAGCGCACGCGCAACTTCACGGTGGTCCTCGACCGGCTGGAGGACAGCTTCAACATGGCCGCGGTGCTGCGCACCTGCGAGTCCATGGGCGTGCAGGAAGTGCACGTCGTCATCAACCCGGAAGCGCCCTTCCTCCCCAACTCGCGGGTGGCGCAGGGCTGCGACAAGTGGCTGGACGTGAAGCTGTACAAGTCCTTCGCGGAGTGCCGGGAGCACCTCAAGTCTCGAGGGTTCCAGCTGTACGCCTCGGCCATTCGCGAAGGCGCCACCAGCCTCTACACGCTGCGCTTCGACACGAAGGTGGCCATCATCCTCGGCAACGAGCGCTTCGGCGTGAGCGACGACGTGCTCAACGCCGTGGATGGCACCTTCTGGATTCCGATGCGGGGCTTCAGTCAGAGCCTGAACATCTCGGCGGCGGCCTCGGCGTGCATCAGCCGGGCGATTGCCTGGCGGGATGAGCACCTAGAGGGGGGCTCCGGGGACCTGCCGCCGGAAGAGGCGCAGGCCCTGCGGGAGCGCTTCTACGTGCTGGCCATCAAACAGAGGAAGCGCCTCTTCAAGAAGCAGCCATGAATGCCGGCCCCCCGGGGCGCGTCGGTATGGGGTAGATGGACGCCGTGGGCCTACCTGGCCCCCTGGAGACGCACGCCATGTTCCTGGAAACCCTGCTCGCCACGCTCCTGTCCGCGCAACCCGTGACGCCGTCTCCCGCTCCCGCCACATCGGCTCCAGCGGCGCAGGCTGCGCCCGCGGCAACGGGGAAGCCCTCCACTCCAGCATCCAGCACCCCGAAGGCCGACACGAAGCCGGCGGCTCCCGCCGAGGCGGCCAAGCCAGCCACGAAGCCCGCGCCGCCGATGGCGCCCGAGGTGAAGTCGCTCGTGGACCGGATGCAGGCCTTCTACGAGAAGACGGGCGACTTCCGGGCCGGCTTCCGGCAGGACTACAAGTACAAGACGTTCCGCCGCACGCAGACGTCCGAGGGCGCGGTCACCTACAAGAAGCCCGGGCTGATGCGGTGGGAGTACCTGAAGCCTTCCGTGCGCACGTTCGTGCTCGCGGGGAACAAGATCTACGCGTACGACCCGGCGGCCCAGTCGCTCACGGTGGCGGGGCTGGACACCAGCCAGCTGTCCGCCTCGGTGACGTTCCTCTTCGGCCAGGGGAAGCTCGAGAACGAGTTCGCCATCACCAAGGGCACCTGCAAGGACTGCAAGGGCACGCTGCTGGTGCTGGACCCCTTGAAGCAGGAGCCGCGCTTCAAGCAGGTGCGCCTGGAGGTGGACCCCGCGTCCGCGCAGGTGCTGAAGAGCACCGTGGTGGACCCGGACGGCAGCGAGAACACCATCTCCTTCCTGGACCTGAAGACGAACGTGGGGCTCTCCGCGGACAGCTTCAAGCTGGATGTGCCGGACGACACGCGCGTGGACGACTTCACCAAGCAGAAGAAGCAGTAACCTGCGCGCCGTGCGCGGCGCGTTCCTGTTCTGGGCTTGTCTGGGGTTGATGGGTGCCGGGTGTCACCGGGAGGTGGCCCCGAGCGCCTCGCGGCCCGAGGGGTTGGCGGGGCAGACCCTGCCGTTGCTGGCCTCTCCGGCGCTGCGTCTCACCGTCGCGGGGACGCTGGGGGGACGCTCGGTCCCCGTCGTGCTGGATGTGGCTCGGCCGCTGTCGATGGTCTCCCAGGCGTGCTTCGACGGCGGAGCCCCCACGCCCGAGGGGACCGTCCGCGCGCCCGAAATCGCCGGAGGCTTCCGCGCGTGGCCCGTGATTCCACTGCCCGCGCTGACCGTGGGGGCGTCGCGCGTGCCCCTGAACTCGGCGGGGCTGTCCGGAGAGAAACCCTGCTCGGTGACGCTGGGCTCGGACGTCCTGGAGCCCTACGCGCTCACGGTGGACCCGCTGCGTCGCGAGGTGACCTTCACCGCGTCCCGCTCGCGAGAGGCCTACCTCGCGGAGACCACCCGGACGGATGCCGCGCGCGAGGTCCATCGCGTCGAGCTCAGCCGGGAGCCCGTCGGGGACTGGCCGCTCCTGGCGGCGCAGGTCGCGCAAGGAGACGCGGAGCTCACGGGGCCCTTCGTGTTGTCCTCGCGAGAGCCCTTCTCGCGCATCGCGGTGGCGCCCGCGGAGGCGCAAGGACTCCAGCCCTTGGAGACGGCCGCGAACCTGCCTCCGAGGACGTTCGCCTTGGACGCGGTGGACCTGGCGGCGGGCGTGGGCGTCCGCCCCCTGGTGGTGGAGGCCGCGGGACGCTGGGATTCCCCCAGCAGCCTGGGGCGCTTGGGGCCTGATGTCTGGGGACGCTTCACCGCCACGCTCGATGCGAAGGGCGGGGTGCTGGTGCTGCGCAGGCCCCGCGTGAGCGCTCCTGAGGCCACTGCCCCAGCGCCATCGACGCCCCCCTCCACCACGCCGGGCGAGGCCACCGCGCCGCCGTTGATGCCGCGACAGCGCTGCTCCGATGCCCAAGGCGTCTTCAGCGAGGAGGCGTGCTACGGACTCCACGTGAGGCGGGAGCCGGACGGGGGCGTCTCCCTCATCGGCGCGGTGTTCCGAGACCTCCCGGAGGGGGGCAGGCTCTACCTCGAGCCCGTGAGCGCGGAAGGTCAGCGAGTCGAGTCCGGCTGCGCCGTGGGCCTGAGCTTCCCCTCGACGAGCCGGGGGCTCACGACGCAGCACCGGCTGCCCTGGCCCTCGATGGCGCAGACGTCGCCCGCCTGCCACGCGTCACTCGCGCAGGCGAAGGGCTTCAAGCTGTCGCTCTTCGAGGAAGGCAGTCAGCCCGAGTGCCCCACCGCGTGTGCCTTCGTCACCGAGGCCGCCACGCGCCGCACCGTGTGCGAGTGCCAGCCGACGCCGCTGGGAGAAGGGGTGGCTGCGCCCTCGCGGAAGAAGACCTCGCGAGAGCCACCGCCAGAGGAGCGCGAGCTGGAGCCAGAGGACCCGAAGTAACCGGGCGCCCAGCTCGCGCGAGACCGCGGACGACTACTCCATCCGCGTCGAGGGCCGAGGCATCGGCACCACCGGCACGGGCGCCGGGTGCGCGTCGCGAGCCACGTGCTGACGCTGCTTCGGGTCCGGGCGCTCCACCACGCGCGCCACCAGGTCGTAGTCGTGCGCCTCGGTCACCTCCACGGTGACGAGCTCGCCCGGGTACGCCAGGCCGTCGTTGATGTAGACCAGACCGTCGATTTCGGGCGCCTGGCCCTGGTGACGGCCCACCAGGAGGTGCTCCGTCTCGGGAGCGGGGCCTTCCACCAGCACCTCCAGCCGCTTGCCCACGAGCTTCTTGTTCTGCTCGCGGTTGATGCGCTTCTGGATGGCCATCACCTCACGCCACCGGCGCTCGATGGTCTTCTGCGGCACCTTGTCCGGCAGGTTGAACGCCGCCGTGCCCTCTTCGTCGGAGTACTGGAAGACGCCCAGGCGCTCGAAGCGCTGCGTCTTCACGAACTCCTTCAACATCTCGAAGTCCTCTTCCGTCTCACCCGGCAGGCCGACGATGAGCGACGTGCGCATCACCAGCCCGGGCACGCGCTCCCGCAGCTTCGTCAGCAGGCCCTTGAGGAACTCCGAGTTGCGGCCCCGCTTCATCGACAGCAGCAGCTTGTCGCTGACGTGCTGCACCGGCATGTCCAGG
Source organism: Myxococcus stipitatus (assembly GCF_038561935.1). Next base: position 1,849,608 of record NZ_CP102770.1, read on the forward strand.
TAGCGGGCAATCTTCGGCTCCGACGCCATGACGTCGATGAGCTCGTCCGGGAACACGCGCGGGTAGGCGTAGTGCAGGCGGATCCACCGCACGTCCACCTGCGCCAGGGCCTTGAGCAAATCGTGCAGCTTGGGCTTGCCGGGCAGGTCATGACCGTACGCCGTCAGGTCCTGCGCGACGAGGTTGAGCTCCTGCACGCCGCTGTCCGCCAGCCGCCTGGCCTCGATGACGATGTCTTCGATGGTCCGCGAGCGCTGGCCGCCGCGCAGCGTGGGGATGATGCAGAACGCGCAGGCGTTGTCACAGCCCTCGGACACCTTGAGGTAGGCCGTGTACTTCGGCATCGAGTTGACGCGCGGCGTGTTGGCGTCGTGGATGTAGTCGGGGTCCGGAATCACCTGACGCGGTGACGCCTCGGCGGCCAGCAGGTCGCCAATCTGGGCGTACGCGCTGGTGCCCAGGAAGTGGTCCACCTCCGGCATCTCCTTCGCCAGCTCCTCGCCGTAGCGCTGCGACAGACACCCCGTCACCACCAGGGTGCTGCAGCTGCCCGTCTTCTTCAGCTCGGCCATCTCCAGGATGGAGTCCACCGACTCCTGCTTGGCCGGGCCGATGAAGGCGCACGTGTTGACGACGATGACCTGCGCCTCGGAAGGCTCCTGCACCAGCGTGTAGCCACGGTGCTTCAACGTGCCGAGCATCACCTCGGAGTCCACCCGGTTCTTCGGGCAGCCGAGGGTCATCATGTAAAGGCTCTTGGTTGTTTCCACCGCGTCTACCTGTTTCCGAGTTCGGTTCGCGAGAAGTGGTCCCCACTCCAAGCGAAGTTGATGGTCGCGCCGTTCGAGTAACGGATGGTCAGCGTGCCCTCTTCATCCACTTCCATCGAGGTCGCACGCCCCAGGGCGCAGGTGGAGACCGGCCACTCGAGCGCCCGCGTCGCCGTCTTCCCTGTCACCAGATACAGCCCCATCCGGAGCTCTTGTTCGGAGTCACACCGACCCTCAACGGCATAGGGATTCTTCCCGGTGAGCACGGTAACGACCGGCCGTCCGTCCGGCAGGCTCACCGTATCGGGCACCTTCACGTTGGCCGACTCCGCCTCCACCGACTTCGCCACCACCAGCGCGCGCAGCGTGTCGGGCGTCAGGTCCTCGTCACCCTGGGCCCAGGCCGGGTAGCTGAGCAGGTCCCAGCCCAGCCAGCCGGTGGCCGCGGACTCCAGCGCCGTCACGTTCTCGGAGGGCTTGAGCTTGAGCGCCTTGCGCACCTCGTCCGGGAGGCGGAGGGCCTCGCCCGGCATGGTGCCGCTCTGGCAGTTGGAGACCGCCACGGGCTTGCCGCCCGCGCTGTCCACGTCCTCGTAGGTGATGCACACGTCCATCACCATCGGGTCCTTCGCCGGGAAGCGGGGCAGGGCGCGCACGGGCACCGCGGCCACGAGCGACAGCGTGTTGCCCTGACGCTCCACCGCGCCATTCACCTTCTGCTGGGCGAACTCCGGCGTGCCGCTCTCCGCTCCGGAGGCGCGCTTGCCGTCGAAGCCGAAGCGCCACGTGTAGCCCGTCGTCAGCGGCCCGGTGTCGGGGAAGTAGATGGACACCGACAGCACGTCGCCCGCGAGGAGCTGGTCGTCCTTCGCGTCCACGCCCACGTAGAGCGTGTCCTTGCGGAAGCCCACCTTCGCGTTGAACGAGGCGCTGCCACCCGGCGCGTCCAGGGACTTGAGCGCCAGCGGCGAGGTGAAGCCCTTGAGGCCTCCCTGGAACCGCGGCGGCTTCGACATGGACGGCACCGGCCGGGAGGGACGGGGCGCTTCTTCCTCCTGCGCGGAGGCGATGGCTGGAACGCAGAGCATCCAGCAGAGGGACAGGGCTGCGGCTCGCATGGGCTTCTTCAATCGCGGAAGTTGGTGAACTGCATGTCGAGCTTCAGCCGGTCCTGCTCCTTGCGGAACAGGGCCATGGCGGCCTGAAGGTCATCCCGGCTCTTGCCCGTGACACGCAGCTGGTCGGCCTGGATGGAGCCCTGCACCTTCATCTTGGATTCCTTGAGCAGCTTCACCAGCTCCTTGGACTTCTCCACCGGGATGCCCTGCTGGAGCTTGATGATCTGCTTCACGTTGTGCAGGCCCGTCTTCTCGATGTCGCCGTACTCGAGCGCGTGCAAGCTGATGTTGCGCTTGGCCAGCTTCGCGAGGAGGACTTCCTTGGCCGCCTGGACGCGGTCCTCGCTGTTGGCCTTCACGGTGATGGCCGTGTGGTCCGGGGCGACGACGACGTCCGCCTGGGCGCCCTGGAAGTCATAACGGGTGCTGAGCTCCTTCTTGGTCTGGTTGACCGCGTTGTCGAGCTCGGCGAGGTCGATTTTGGAGACGACATCGAACGAGGGCATGGGCAGCAGCGGCCCTTAACACACCTACACCCTGACGACCATGGGCACCACCAGGGGGCGCTTGGAGGTGTACAGCCGGAACGCACGGCGGACCACCCGGGTGAGCTCCTCTCGCACCAGGGCGTCGTCGCCCCGGAGCTGGACGGACAGCTCCTCGAAGAGGGTCCGGGCCTCCTGGGCGACCCGGGGCAGCGCCACCTGTTCATCCAGCGACAGCCCCTGCCCGGAGAGCTGCGGCCCGCCCACCAGCTTCAGGGTGTCCCGCTGGATGACGACCACCGCGGCCACGAGTCCAGTCTCCGACAGGCGCACCCGCTCCTGGAGTGTGTCCGACGTCACCATCCCCCCGCCGAAGCGGTCCTTGAAGATGCGGCCAGAGGTCACGCTGCCGGTGAACCGGCCCCGGCCCTCCTCGAAGCCGACGATGTCGCCGTCCTGGGCCAGCAGGCACTGCGCGGGCTCCAGGCCCGCCTCGCGGGCGGTGGCCAGGTGGCGGTGCAGGTGGCGGCCCTCGCCATGGACGGGGATGAAGTGGCGGGGGCGCACCAGCTCCAGCACGCGCTTCTGCTGCGGGCGGCTGGCGTGGCCGGACACGTGGACGCCGGGCTCCACCTGCGCGTAGGCCACCCGGGCGCCGCGCCAGTGGAGCTGGTCGATGAGGGCGCCCACGCCGCGCTCGTTGCCGGGGATGGGGCGGGAGCTGAGCACGACGAGGTCGCCCGGGCCCACCTTGAAGGGGCCGTCATTGGAGGCGAGCTGGGACAGGCCCGCGCGAGGCTCCCCCTGCGCGCCCGTGGTGAGCACCAGGACCCGCTGCGCGGGCAGGATGGGCACGGTGTCCAGGTGGACGAACAGCGAGTCGGGCACGTCCAGGTAGCCCAGCTGGCGCGCCATCTCCACGTTGCGCAGCATGCTGCGGCCCTGGAGCGCGACCTTGCGGCCCAGTCGCTCGGCGAGAGCCAGAAGGTGCCGCACGCGGTGCAGGTTGGAGGAGAAGAGGGCCACGACGATGCGTCCGGTGGCGTCGCGGAAGAGCCGCTCGAAGGTCTGCTCCACCACGCGCTCGCTGCCCGTCTCCTCGGTCAGCTCGGAGTTGGTGGAGTCCGACAGCAGGCACACGACGCCTTCGTCGCCCGCCTCGCCCCAGCGCTCCAGGTCCGTGCGCAGCCCGTCGATGGGGTCCGGGTCCAGCTTGAAGTCACCCGTGTGGATGAGGGTGCCCTCGGGCGTGCGGACGATGAAGCCCACCGCGTCGGGCACGGTGTGCGTCACGCGGCTGGCCTCGACCTTGAACATGCTGCCGACGGGGAAGGGCTCGCGCGGCTCGATTTCGCGCAGGTCCGCTTCCACGCCCAGCTCGTCCAGCCGGTGGCGGGCCATGGCGAGCGTGAAGCGCGTGCCGTAGACGGGGATGGGGACGGCCAGCTCGCTCAGCAGGTAGGGGAGCGCGCCCAGGTGGTCTTCATGCCCGTGGGTGAGCAACACGCCCTTGAGCTGGGCGGCGTTCTGCTTCAGGTGGGTGAAGTCCGGGATGATGATGTCGACGCCGGGCATCCCCTCCGAGGGGAACATCAAGCCCGCGTCGATGAGCAGCATCTCCCCGTTGCAGGCGATGACCAGGGAGTTGAGGCCGATTTCTCCCAGGCCGCCGAGGGGAATGACTTGAAGCATGTGGAGGGAGTCTAAGGACTCGCCCCGGCTTGCGCGGTGGAAAGTTGCAGATGGGTCGAGCCCGAGGGGGCTGGCGCGGAAAAGACTCGGGGCGTCGGTGTAGGTGTGCTGGCTGCCCGTGCGACAGGCCTCCGAGTCACCGGAAGCCTGGCTCACACGCGAGACAGGAGGGCGTCGTGCCGCCCGTGAGCCTCATCGGGGGATGAGGGTGATGTCATCCAGATACAGGTCCGCCTGCGCCGTCCCCGAGTCGTCCTGGAAGTAGAGGTCGCGCAGGGTGCCGGAGGTCGCGCCCATGGCAGCGAGGGAGAGCGTCACCTTCCGCCACTCGCCGGCGACCAGCGGTCCGCCCAGCGCCTCCTCCAGCGAGACAGTCCCGAGCACGTCCGTGCCGTCGTGGAGAACGGCGCGCACGAGCTGCCCGCCGGTGGTTCCACCGTGAACCCACAGCTCGATGGACTGATAGGAAGACAGGTCCACGCCCGGGTGATGCAGGAGCAGGCCCGACCAGGTGTCTGGCGTGAAGCGGATGGACGCGGAGCCCTGGTGGACGGTGCCCGTCTCCTCGAGCGAGTGCTCCGCCCAGCTCCAGTCCGCGAAGCCGCTCTCCAGCGCGTCCGTGTAGATGGCGAGCTCGGAGGCGGGCTCCGGCTCGGTGCGTCCATCCGTCAGCGCGAGCCCTTGCGACAGCGTCACCGTGCGCACGCCGCGAAGCTGGATGTGATTCAGGATGGCCGCGAAGTCCTGCGTGCGGTACTGCGTGTCGCGCGTGGGCGTGCCGTCCAAGAACTCGTGGAAGACGAGGATGAGCCAGCTCTTCTCCTCCACGGCCCGGTCAATCCAACCCCTCACGGTGCTGACGGGGACCGTGCGAGCCACGTCATTGCCTCGCAGCTCGTAGACGATGGTGTCGCGGAAGTTGCGCCCGGGATTCACGGTGCGGCTGCTGCCGTAGTGCTGCCGGATGTTCGAGAGCACCTGGGCGTCGTAGCGCCCGTAGGGGATGACGAAGTCGGGCACCGCGGGCAGGTTCAGCTGGGTCTGCAGCCACGCCCGCGAGTCGCTCAGCTCGGCGACGAGCTGGGGGCCGGAGAGCGTGGTCAGGTCGGGATGGGTGAGTGAGTGGCTGGCGATGCCGTTGCCCTCCGCGACCAATGTCTGGACTTGGGACGTGCTCATGTAGCCGCCCCAGCCCTGGGCCAGGGCCTGGGTGATGAGCGCATAGGTCGCGCGAATCCCTCTCGAGTTGAGCTGGGGACGCGCCTTCGTGAACTGGGTGGCCCAGCCGTCATCCAGGGTGATGGTGACCATGCCCTGTTCGAACGGCTGCGCCGCGGACGCGGACAGGGACAACAGCATCAGCGATAACGCGGCAATTCCTCTCAGCTGCTTTGACGACTCCATCATGGACAGCCCCCTCCGAGGCGCCGCCTCATGCGGCGTCCAGGGGGCGATAGCAGACGAGTCTGATGGCAGGCAACCGTGCAGGCACGCGGACGTGGGTGGGCTGGCGAGCAGCGGGGCCACGGGGCCCCTGCGGGGATTGTGTGGGGATTCGAGGTGGGGGTGGTGGTGTTCGTAGAAACCGTCGCACCCATGACTTTGTCTTTGGAAAGGACACGCTACATGAAGAAGCTTGCCGCGCTTGTGGGTCTGCTGGGCGTGCTGGGATTTGCTCCCGCATATGCCGCGGAGCTGAAGGACGTGTTCGGCAGAGAGGTCCCCATCGGGAAGGGGCGGCCAGCCGTGGTCTTGTATGCCAACAAGGGCACCCGGGATGAGCTGCGGGAGCATGCCTACCAGTTCGTCTACGACGTGAGGGCGGGCAAGCCCATCGTCGTGGTGCGGGTGGATCTGCGAGACGTCCCCGGCCTCTTCAAGGGCATGGCGAAGGGGGAGATTCGCAAGAGCCACGCCGAGTCGCTCGACCTGATGCGCAATCTCTTTCAGGAGCACGGTGAGTCGCCTCCGCCCGAGCTCGATACCTCCCTCTTCATGGTCGCCGACAGCAAGGGCGAGCCCCACGCATCGGTGGGGCTGAAGAAGGGCTTCAAGAATGTCTATGCGCAGGTGCTGGACCCCTCGGGGCAGGAGCTGGCCCGGGGCCCCTTCCCCGAGAGCGCGGACTCGCTTGGCAAGGCCGTGGCCGAAGTGCCCGCCGCGCCTTCGCATGCTCGCGTCGCGGGCGTGGTTCGCTGAAACATCTCCGTGAATCGCCGATGAGACCTGTGTCACGGAGCCATCCTCCGTGACCAGGTGAGCGCGCTCGTCGCGCTGATACGACCAGCCGGGTAGTTGGATTGGTCTGGCTATTCGTGATTTGTTGTCTCCCCGCCGCGAACAACGTGAGTGCGTGTCTGGAGCCGTGCCTGGCCGATGAGGCGCGGCGCCACACGCGAAGGCAACGGGAGACATCATGAAGAGGCGAGAGTGGAGCGCACCCGCCACGGGCTGGTGGGTCTTGGGATTGTTGGCTGCCGGGAGCGTGGGCTGTTCGAGCGGAGCGCCTCCCTCGGGCGAGCCTGACCCGGGGTCGTCGGCGAGCCGGCTGAGTCCGGGGCCTGACCTGGTCATCACCGAGATGGACGTCCCGCCGACGCTTCGCATGGGACCCTACTCGACACCTGCGATGGCTTCGGTGCGGGTGTGCAACCAAGGCACGGACCCCAGCCCCTCGACGCGTGCCCATCTGTACGTGTCGATGGACGTGACGTTGACGCCGATGTCTCCGGGGCCGGTGACGGACCAGTCTCCACTGGGGAGCGTCGACATCCCCTACCTGTCTCCAGGGCAGTGCGCGACGAGGTCCGCGACGGTGTACGCCGCGCTTCCTCCGGATGCGCACGGGATGGTCGGCGGGTACTACGTGGGCGCCATCGTGGACGAGCAGGCGTCGGTCGCCGAGCAGCGCGAGGACAACAACACCTTCGTGAAGGGCATCGTCGGGATTGGTGACGGCGCGGACCTGGTCGTCACGGGCATCGGGATGCCGGCGAGCGTGCGCACGAACGGGTCCCCGGTGCCCGCGACGGTGACGGTGTGCAACCAGGGCTCGCAGTCGATCTCCTCCACCTTCGTCAATCTCTATGCGTCGATGGACGACGTGCTGACGCCGTCCATGCCGGGCCCGGGCCCGGGCTACCCGGCGGCGACGGACCAGGCCTTCCTGGGCTCGGTTCCGCTCCAGTGGCTGGACCCGGGGCAGTGCAGGACGCTCTCCACGAACGTCTGGCCCGTACTGCCGCCGGACGCGATGGGGATGAGTGGCGCGTACTACGTGGGCGCCATCATCGATGAGCAGGGCGCCGTGCCGGAGCTGCGCGAGGACAACAACATCTTCGTGAAGGGCCTGGTGGGGATGGGCCAGAAGCCGGACCTGGTCGTCACGGAGGTGAAGACCCCGGAGAGCCTGAGGGTCAACGGCCAGGGCTCCTCGCCCGTGAGCGTGAAGGTGTGCAACCAAGGGACGGAGTTCAGCCCTCCGACGCGCGCGCGCCTGTATGTGTCGATGGACCGGGAGCTGACGCCGATGCCCTCGGGGCCCGTGCCGCAGGCGATGGACCAGGTGCCCGTGGCGGACGTCCCCGTGTATGGCCTTGCTCCCACACAGTGCGCGGTGTTCACGGAGCTTGTCTGGGCCTCGCTGCCGCCGGCTGCGCAGGGAATGAGCGGCGCGTACTACGTGGGCGCTATCGTGGATGAGCAGGCCTCGGTGCAGGAGCTGCGCGAGGACAACAACACCTTCGTGGCGGGACCGGTGGGGATGGGGCAGGGGCCGGACCTGGTCATCACGAGCCTCCTCATGGCGGAGTACTTCCGCATCGACTCGGGCGGGACGCAGCTGCCGGCGACGGTGACGGCGTGCAACCGGGGCACGGAGCCGAGCCCCATGTCGCGAGTGCAGTTGTATGTCTCCCTGGACGCGGAGCTGACGCCCGTGATTCCAGGGCCTGGCTATCCGCCGATGGACCAGGCGCCACTGGGCATGGTGGACATGCCCAACCTGTATCCCGGGCAGTGCGCGAGCAGGTCCACGAACCTCTGGCCCGTGCTGCCGCCGGACGCGATGGGGATGGCGGGTGCGTACTACGTGGGCGCCATCATCGACGAGCATCAGTGGGTGAACGAGCTGCGCGAGGACAACAACATCTTCGTGAAGGGCCTGGTGGGAATCGGTCCGGGGCCGGACCTGGTCGTCACGGCGATGGAGACGCCCGCGAGCCTTCGCCACAATGGCCCGGGAGCCTCCTCGGTGCCCGCGACGGTGACGGTGTGCAACCGGGGCCTGGAGCCGAGCTCCTCGGCCAACGTGAGCCTGTATGTGTCGATGGATGCGGTGCTGACGCCGATGATTCCGGGCCCGGGCTTCCCCGTGACGGACCAGAGCTTCCTGCAGTCGATTCCGGTTCCGGGGCTTCACCCGAAGCAGTGCAAGACGCTCTCCACGAGCATCTGGGCCGTGCTCCCGCCGGACGCGCAGGGCGCGGACGGGGCGTACTACCTGGCGGCCATCGTCGATGAGCAGAAGGCGGTGCCGGAGGTGCGCGAAGACAACAACATCTTCGTGAAGGGGCTCGTGGGGATGGGCCAGAAGCCGGACCTGGTCATCGCCGAGGTGAAGATTCCGGAGAGCGTGCGGTCGAGTGGCCCGGCGGGCTCCTCGACGGTGACCGTGAAGGTGTGCAACCAGGGCGTGGGGCAAAGCCAGACGAGCCGGGTGGGGCTGTATGTGTCGATGGACCCGGAGCTGACGCCGATGGTGCCGAACCCCGGCTACATGCCCATGGACCAGATCTTCATCCGGGAAATCATCGTGCCCGACCTGGTCCCTGGACACTGCAGGTCGTTCACGGAGCCCTTCTGGGGCGTGCTGCCGCCGGATGCACAGGGGCGGAGTGGTGCGTACTACGTGGGGGCGGTGGTGGATGAGCAGCAGCTGGTGTCGGAGCTGCGCGAGGACAACAACGTCTTCGTGGCGGGGCTGATGGGCGTGGGCCAGGGCGCGGACCTGGTCATCACGAACGTCACCATGCCGGAGAGCTACTCCCAGAATGGTCCCATTCCGCAGCCGGCGACGGCGACGGTGTGCAACCGGGGGACGGAGCTCGCGCCTCCGACGTCCGTGCAGTTCTATGTGTCGATGGACGCTGATTTGACGCCCATGCAGCCGATGTCTCCCTTTCCGCAGATGGACCAGGCGGCGATGGGATGGCTCGACGTGCCCGCCCTGTATCCCGGGCAGTGCTCCACGCGGTCCAAGAACCTCTGGTCCGTGCTCCCGCAGGACGCACAGGGCTCGAAGGGCGGGTACTACGTGGGCGCCATCGTGGATGAGCCGGCGTCGGTGCCGGAGCTGCGCGAGGACAACAACATCTTCGTGATGGGGAAGGTGGGCGTGGGGGATGGCCCGGACCTGGTCGTCAATGGAATGAGCCTCCCCGCGAGTGTCACGCCGGGGCAGCCGATGGCGCTCAGCCTGAGGGCCTGCAACGTGGGCACGATGCCGAGTCCTCCGACGCAGGCTCAGCTCTACCTCTCCCTCGATGCGGATGTGACGCCGATGATGTCCGGCCCTGGGGGACCCGTGCCGCAGGACCAGTCACCCATCGGGCAGGTCGCGGTGCCAGCGCTGAGCGTGGGGCAATGCTTGACGCTCTCCGCCGCGCCCTCCGCCCTGCTGCCCCCGGATGGGCAGAACGTCCACGTGTACTACGTCGGTGTCATCATCGATGAGCAGGGGGCCGTGTCCGAGCTGCGGGAGGACAACAACCTCTACGCGCAGAAGACGATAGGGATTGGGAGCAAGCCGGACCTGGTCATCAAGGAACTGCTCGCGCCCGCGAACGCGATGCCGAACCAGTCCATCCCGCTGAGTGTTCGGGTGTGCAACCAGGGCATGCAGCCCAGCCCTGGCACTGAGACTCGAATCTACCTGTCGGTGGATGATGCGCTGTCGTTCGTGGCGCCCACCGGGTATCAGATGCCCGACCAGGCCTTCATGGCGGTCATGTCCGTTCCGTCGCTCATGCCGGGGGCGTGCCTCCTGCTCTCGACGTCGGCGCCCGTGATTCTTCCCCCGGACGCACAGGGGGAGGGGCGCTACTTCCTGGGGGCCATCGTCGACGAGCTGCGCTCGGTGGCCGAGCTGCGGGAGGACAACAACACCTTCGCGAAGACGCTCCTGGGCGTGGGGGCGAAGTCGGACCTGGTGGTCTCCGAGATGACGGCTCCCGCCACGATTCGTGCGGGCGGCACCCTCGGCATCACCGTCAAGGTGTGCAACCAGGGCACGCAGCCCAGCAGCGACAGCGCCGTGAGTGTCTACGTCTCCATGGACCTCGACCTCGCGCCGGAGGGGGCGTCCCCGGGCACGCCTCCCGGTCTGGACCAGGCCTTGGTGGGCACGGTGCCCGTGAGCCCCCTGGGGCCGGGGATGTGCACCAGCCGGCCGCTGAGCGCCCAGGTCCGTACGCCGCCAGACGCGCTGAGCTCGACGGGTGACTACTACCTGGGCGCCTACGTGGACTCCTACCTGCAAGTCGGGGAGCTGCGAGAGGAGAACAACACCCGCCTCGTCGTGCTCCGCATCCTGCCGTAGCGCCTCGGATGCTGGATGGGCTCCGCTCCCCAGGGAGTTCCACTGGGGAGCGTGAGCACCTCGGGCCTCAGCTCCCCAGCGGAGGTTCCGCGGGGGGGCGTGAAATCCACGCGGCGATGAACACATCCAGCTCGCCGCGCAGCACGTCCTTGACGCGAGGAGTCCCGGCGCCGGTGCGAGGGTCCTCCACGCGAGGGCTGCGGCCCAGGTAGTACCGCCGCGCTTCGTCCGTGGTCCCTCCCTGGCCGGCGACCACGCGCGCGGCGATGTCCTTCAGCTCGTCCAGCTCTCCCGCGCCGGTGAGGGTGAGCACGCGCCCGGTGGACTCGTCCTTCACCGTCACCTCCGTGCGCACGCGCTGGAGGTAGGCGCCCTCGTGGCTCTTCACGGGACGGCCGAGCACCTCCAGGAGCTCCAGCTCGTCCTCGGAGAGCGTGCCGCCCCGGTGCACGCGCACGTAGGCCCGCTGGCGTTTCTCGTCCTCCAGCCGCCGGTGCAGCCCCGCCTCGCCCGCGAGGAAGCCATACGCACCCGGCCCGGCGATGCGCACCACCACGCGCGAGGGCTCATCCGCCTCGGCCACCGCCACCGCCTCGTAGCCGCGCCGCTGCGCCCAGCCCAGGTACATGGAGGCCAGCTCCTGCACCCACGCCTCCTGCGTCTCCGCCGAGTCGCTCGCGCAGATGTCCACCAGCGCCTCGTTGTCCTGCTGCGTGGCTCCGGACGCCTGCAGTGCCTCGGCCATCTGCACCTCGCGAGCGACGTCCTCCACCTGCCGCGCCGCGGAGGCGAGCTGCACCTCGTTCTTCGCCTCGCGCACCAGCCGGCGCGCGAAGAGGCACGCGGCCTCCAGGCGCTCCAGCTCGTTGATGTGCGCCTCCACCGTCCGGAAGGCCCGGATGACGTCGGCCGCGTGCGTGGGGTCGTCCCAGAGGTTGGGCGCCTGGGTCTCCGTCAGCAGGGACGCACGCCGCTCCTCCAGCTCCGGCCGGCCCGACGAGGCCGCCAGCGCGCGCGCCTTGCCCACCAGCCGGTCCATCTCCACCAGCAGCGACTTGCGGTCCAGCCGCCGCTTCACCGGAGCGGCACGCGCGGACGGCAGGAGCAGCTGCGCGGTGGGCGCGGGCGGGGGCGAGGCGGGCTCGGCCACGGCCATGACCCGGCCTCCCGGGCGCGCTTCCACGCGCACGGGCGTCCCAGGCGCCAGCGGCTTGCGGGCAATCTCCACGGCCAGCGCGGCGGTGAGGGTCTTCTCGATTTCGCGCTGGAGGTAGCGCGCGCCGAACTGGGGGGAGTAGCCGCGCTCCACGAGGATGTCGACGACCTCGGGAGTGACCTCCACGTCCAGCGAGCGCGCGCGGATACCCTCGCGCTCCAGCACCCGGCCGACCTCGCGCTGCGCGATTTTTCGGATGTCCACCTTGGACAGGGGCTGGAAGTGACAGATGGCGTCGAAGCGGTTGAGGAACTCCGGACGGAAGGACTCTCCGATGCGGCGGTCCACCTCCGACACCATCTCGTCCGCGCGCTTGGTGCCCGCGAAGCCCATGGCCGGCTCGCGGTACACCTCGGCGCCCACGTTGGACGTGGCGACGATGAGCGTGTTGTTGCACGACACCACCTCGCCCGCGCCGTTGACGAAGGTGCCCTCGTCGAAGAGCTGGAGGAAGCGGTCATGCACGCTGCGCGCGGCCTTCTCGAACTCGTCGAGCAGCAGCACGGAGAACACCTTGCCGTCCAGCAGCGCGCTCAGCTCGCCTCGCCGGGTCTCCAGCGCCGGAGCCCAGGACGCGCCGAAGGGCACGCTCTCGTCTCCGTCGTTGGGGTAGTCCGCCATGTTCAGGCGCACCAGCCGGTCCGCCGAGCCGAAGAGGTACTCGGCCAGGAGCTTCGCGAGCTGCGTCTTGCCCACGCCCGTGGGGCCGGCGAACAGGAACACGCCCAGCGGCCGTCGAGGGTCGTTCAGCCCCGCCTTGAGCAGCGCCACCGAGCGCAGCACGGCCCCCACCGCGTCCGTCTGGCCCAGCAGCCGCTCGCCGAAGAAGCGCTCGGTCTCCTCCAGGTCCAGCGGCATGGCGTCGTCCACCACGAAGCGCGGCAGGCGCGTGGCGGAGCAGAAGCGGGTGAGCACGTCCTCGGGACCGACGTGGTCCTTGGCCGCGCCCGCCGCTTCGGCCGCGGTCTCCTTCAGCAGCTCGATGGCCTTGCGCGGCATGCGCTGGGCCAGCAGGAACTTGGCGGACAGCCGCAGGGCCAGGTCACACGCCGCGGGGTCGATGGGCAGCCGCAGCTCGCGCTCCAGCTCCTCGGCCACGCGGCCCACCACCCAGCGCGCCTTCTCGAGCGGCGGCTCGTGCAGGGGCAGCAGGTGCAGCCGCTCCGCCAAGGCCTCATCGGAGCGCACCAGCTCCTGGACGCGCTTGGGCTCCGTCTCGAAGATGAAGCGCATGCCGCCGGTGCGCAGGGCGCGCACGGCGACTGGCGCCAGCGGGCCCCCCAGGGCCGCAGGAAGGTCTCGGATGTAGACGATGGGGCAGGCGTGCCGCGCGAGGTGCGCGAGCAGCTCCTCGAAGCTCTCCGCGGCCTGACGCTGGGTGCTGCGCGCCAGGATGTTGGCGACGGAGACCTCCACCAGCCGCGCCTGGGCAAGCTCCGCGTCCACGCGGCCCTCGGCGATGCGGCGTGCGACCTCCTGCACGAGCGCGCTCTTGCCCACGCCCGGGTCGCCCGCCAGCAGCGGGTGCTTGCCACCTCGAGTCAGCAGACCGAGCACTTCTGTCACCGCGGCATCCACGCCGTGGGCGGCCGGCAACCGCCCTTCGCGGGCCATCGCGGTCAGGTCTCGGTCGATGAGTCTTTCCTGGTCCTCGTTCTTCCTCGTCGCCATGTCTCGTCAACCGCCCCCTCGCCGGAGCACGCACTCTAACCGCTGAACCGCCGAGGTGAGTGTGCAATCCCGGCGAGACGGCCGGAGGCCCCTGGAACGCGGAGCTGGACGGACGCGAGGTGCGCGTCAGGGATACGGAGGAGGCGTGGGGGGCGTCGGAGTGGGAGGACTGCCCGGCTGCGCCGAGGGAATGGCCTTGAGGTACTCGTAGACGGCCCTCAGGTCCGCGTCCCGCATCTTCGAGAAGATGGGCCAGGGCATCACCTGGAGCAGGCTCCCGTCCGGCTTCTTGCCCGTGCGGATGACGGCCAGGAACGCCTCATAGGTGAGCCCCATGGGGAGCCCCTGCGCATCCGGGGTGATGTTTCGCGAGACGATGCCGCCGCCGAAGCTGCGGCCCCCGGCGAGGAAGTTCGCGGTGTTGGTCTGCTCGGGCTGGCCCTGGAAGGGGTCTCCTCCCGCCGCGAAGGGTGGGCTGGTGTGGCAGTCGCTGCAGCCGCCCTGGGCGTTGACGATGTAGCTGCCCAGGCCGACGAGGTTGCGGTCCAGCCCCGTGAAGTTGAGTGTCACCGGGGAGATGGAGAGGCCCTTCTGGATGCGCTCCTGGTCCTCGGGGCCCACGGTGGTCTGTGTCTGTTGATTCTGGGAGTCACTGGAGCTGGAGTCGCAGCCCGCCAGGACGCCTCCCGTGAGAGCGAAGACGGCCCATCCCATCGCCAGTCGGCGACCCGTCCCGAAGTGGTTCATGTGTGTGCTTCCTTTCCATGCGCCGGGAACCCGGGCTGGGACGGAGGCTAGGAACGGTGGGACTCGGGGCCATGCCGTGTGATGGGGGTAGCCTGACGTTGTCCCGTACACACGGGCGGGGAGGCTCGGCCCTGGAGGGCCATTGGAACGGAAGTCGGAGGACTCGAACCTCAAGCCGGAAGGCCGGCTCGCACCCGGTAGCAGCGGGGCCTGGCGCCATCGCCAGTCCAACTTCCAGAAAGAAGAAACGCCGGCAGCAGTGAAGCCCGCCTGCCGGTGCGCGGGGAGGTCCACGGGTGGGAGGCCCGCCTCTGGCGGACCTCCTCATCCCCCAGGGATGTCACATCCCGGGGCGGGGGACGGGAGCCACCTCTGGTGGACTCCCTTCACCCGAAACCTCACGTCTGCAGCTCTCCATGCCAATAGGTCACGTCCCGGAGGAACTTGGCCCACGACATGGGCATGCCCTTCTCGAAGATGAACGACAGGTGCAGCACGTCGGGCAGCTTCTTGGGCTTCACCGGCACGCAGCGCAGCGCCATCTTCGCGTGCTCGGGCGTGCGGTTGCCCTTCTTCTGGTTGCAGGGCACGCAGGCGATGACGACGTTCTCCCACGACGTCTTGCCACCCTGGGCGCGAGGGATGACGTGGTCGTACGTCGCCTCGGCGCGAGAGACCTTCAGGCCGCAGTACTGACAGCGGCAGTGGTCACGCATGTAGACGTTCTCGCGGCTGAACTTCACGCCCTTGGGGCCCTTGCGCTGCCCGCGGAAGAAGCGAATGACGGAGGGCATGCGAATCTCCACCGTCACCGAACGGACGAAGCGGTCCTCGTACTCCTCGACCACCTCGACCTTGCCTTGGAAGATGAGCATCACCGCGCGCTGCCAGGAAATCCGCGCGACGGGCTCGTAGGACTGACTGAGGACCAGCGTCTCCATGACGCACTGCCTTTCGTGTGTATCCGCGGCGAGAGTCGAACTCGCACTGAGCCGGGTTTGAGCCGGCGGCCTCTCCCGTTTGGGCTACGCGGACGGACTTCGGGAGCTGCTTCGGACCGGACTTCGGTCGTTTGACTGCGACAACAGTGCCGGCGGCGGGAGTCGAACCCGCAACCTCCAGGTCCTCAACCTGGCACCTCTGCCAATTGGGCTACACCGGCGGGACATCGATGAGGAGTGCACGCCCTGGGAATCGAACCCAGCGATGACGGTATGTGAGACCGTTGCCTTCTCCAGTTGGCTCTGCGTGCGAAAGGAGTTGCGGAGCAGGGAGTTGAACCCTGGGGACCCGGCTTATGAGGCCCGGCGGGGCACCGGCCCCACACCGCAGAAAGAAGAGTGAATGCCCCCGGTCGGGTTCGAACCGACGACCTCTGGTTTACGAAACCAGCGCTGCTACCAGCTGAGCTACAAGGGCGAAGCGAGCAGGCCGCCAAGGAGTTGAACCCTGCATGCCCGGATTTGGATTCCAAGCTGCTCCCGGAGCGCGGCCTATGTGAATGACAGGTGTTACGGAGTGCCGACCCTCGGAATCGAACCGAGTCCTCCCGCTCTTCAGACGGGCGCGCGGACCACCTACGCCAGGTCGGCAGGTGAGAGGCCAATACGGGAGTTGAACCCGTCCCAAACGGTTTTGCAGACCGTCGCCGCCCCGGGCGGAATTGGCCGTGATGTGTGACATTGAGGTGTAATGATTGGACGATGCCTCCGGAGGGATTCGAACCCTCGCCGTCCGCTTAAGAGGCAGATGCTCTACCGATGAGCTACGGAGGCGGATTGCTTGCCGCCCCGAGTGCTGGCGGGCGGCGTCTATTCACCACGACGATTCAGTTGTCAGTGAGCCGGAGGCCGCCGAGGACTCGAGCCGGGAGGGCTTGCGCACGCGTGCGCATCCGGGCCTCGGAAAAGGGACGACGGTGCGTGGTGGGCCACGCTCGTGCTGCATGAGGGCAGGGGGGCCTGAAAGCCGAGAGGCCGGGTCCCCTGGATGGGAGCCCGGCCTCTGCGTGGCTTGGCGCACCGGTGGCGGAGCGCGAGCTTCAGCAGGGTACGGGCAGAGGGCCGCCAAGGCGATAGAAGCCCACGAGGGACTTCGAGGCGGCGCTCACGAGGAAGCAGGAGGCGGCGTCGAACTGGGACCAGAGGCTGTTGTGTGCGCTGCACGTCATCGGGTTCGTCCGCATCGTCAACTTCGTCATGGTCGCCGCTCCTTTCGTTGGAGACCTACGGCGGGCGATTTCTGGCCCTGACATGGCTCGATATTTTTCGGACGTCAGGTGTCCGTGAGGTCCCATTCGCGCCGGCTCCAGGGCTCGAACAGGGCGCTCGGGAAGGTGTGCCTGGAAGGCTGCGCTGCTGGTGTTCGGGCCTGCGCCAGGATGTCGAAGGCGAACGCGCGCACGGAAGGCAGCGGGAGCTCGCCGTGCTCGCGCCCCTCGTCGCGCGCCAGGTGGTGCTGGAGGCTCCCATCCACGAGGTAGTGCATCTGGAAGAAGGTGTAGCTCGAGTAGCGGACCGCGCTGGAGAACGTCTCCAGGACGGCGACGGAGGCGTTCAGCAACAAGGAGAGGTCCTCGGGGGTGCCGCGCTTCGCGAGGGCGTGAAGGGCCTCCGCCGCAGCGAGAGGCACATCTCCCCAGGCGGAATCGTCCGAGAGGGCTTGCTCCACGCAGGGCTGCCCGGCCTCGCGGTCCACTTCGCACAGCCAGCGCAGGGCCTCGGCTCGAAGCCAGGGTTCGGGCGCCTCCCGGGCCAGTCGCACGAGCTCGGGCAGGTCCTCGCGTTTCCCATCGCGGACCTGGGCAGCCATGGCGCGAACGCGCAGGCCTGGGTGCGTCGACCGCTTGAGCGTCTCCACCCGCTCCTGGGCCGTGTCGCCCACGCCACCCAGCGCGAGCAGTGCTTCGAGCGCGAAGCACGAGGCGACGTCGTCGGTTCCCTGCAAGACCTCGAGGAAGAAGGGGCGCTCTTCGGGCCTGGGAGCCCGCGCCACCTCATGGAGCAGTTGGCGCACGAGTGTTGGCAGGTCCGCTGTGCCTGGCGACTCCCGAGCCCACTGGATGGCGGCCGGCCGGTCCACGAGGAGGAGCGCCGCGAGCAGGGCGCGGCGGGGATGTTCGGCCACATCCGGATGGCGGAGGAGGCTCAGGAGCAGGGGCCTCTCCTCGGTCCACTCGGCCAGGAGTCTGGCGGCGAACGGGAAGTTCTCGCTGCGCTTCGCTGGGACGCCATCGAGCACGTAGGTGAAGAGACGCTGGTGTGTCGCCGCGTGGCGCAGGCGCTCGCGCAGGTCCTCCACGGGGAAGTGGGCACGCAGCTCGGGCAGCGGCAGGCGCAGGGTCTCCGCCGCCTGCCGGTACAGCTTGGGGCGCAGTCGTGCCCACCGGACGAAGGCTTCGGTGGGAAGGCCCTCTCGCACGTGGTCCATCAGCGTGACGGAGACCTCCTCGTGGGCGAGGCGCACGAGGACGTCCCAGGAGCCTGGTTGTTCCCAGGTGGCCAGGGCCACAGAGACCTCGAGGTCTCTGTCCGGGTCTTCGCGTCGAATCGTCTCCTGGTCCTCGGCGAGCCAGCGCGCGTGCAGCAGGTGTTGGAGCCGCGCGTGCAAGGGACTCCCCCGCGAGTGGAGGAGTACCTCGACACGTTGTTTCGCCGTGGCGCGCGTGAGGGCCTGTTCGGCGATGACGCAGGACTCCTCCGTGCGAGCGAGGGAGAGGAGCTCGCCCAGGGACAGATTGTTTCCCCAGCTGCGCGCGGCGACGGCCTCGTCGAGGAGCCCCGCGAACTCGCCTGGGGTCAGTTCAAGCCCCAGGGAGACTGCCGCGTCCAGGACGCTGCTCCGGGCGGTCATCGCCTCCCGGTCATCCAGGAGGAACTCGCGCAGGGCGCCACGTTGCTCAGGGCCCGCGCATCGCGCCAGCAGGTCGATGCAGTGCCCCCTCGTCGATTGTCTCCGGGGGGCCCGTTGATGCGCTCGGTAGTACAGCGCCAGCTTCCGGTAGTGCTCGGAAGTGGAAGTGCTCTCGTGGGGATGTGGTCCTTCGAGCGGAATCGACTGGAGGACCGACAGCAACTGCGCGCAGAGACTCTCGCGCGAGGACCACTTCAGCTTCATGGGTCGGGACAAAGCGAACGCCGAGTTGGGGCCGGCTGGCGAGACCGACTGCGAGGATGCAGGTCGTGCCGGATGTTATCCAGGGCTCGGTGCTATCGCAATCCAGATGTAACTGCTGCCAGGTCTGGCTGTCAGAGGTCCGTTGGACAGGCTGGGTGATGCTCTCCAGGCGGGTACCGTCGTAGGCACACAATTGGCACCATCATAGGTCTCCACGAACTCCGCCGCGGCCATCCAGACGCCCACAGTAGGGTCCATCATGGGGCGGTTGGTGGGGAGCGCCTTCTCCTTGAGGCGTATCTTGCTCTGCAACGTTCCTGAATGCCGAAGGAAGCGGCTCATCTCACGCGCGTCGTTGATGGTGAGGAACTGGCGTTTGATTCCCACCTGGTGCCAGGTGCTTGCCGCGAAGCCATCCAATGCGTCGAAGATGGCCGGGCTCGCTTGCACGACCGTCACAGATGCGCTCTCCCGATCTGGTCCGCGTGTCGGGTCATGGAAATTGAACCAAAGACTTGAACCATTCCTGCCGGAGCTGTCAGCTCATCGAGCCGCTCACGCCAGAGAACACCGGGGAGCGCCTCTGGGTGTGGTTGGGCCGTACTGCGTGTAATTGCATCCTCTTCCCATCGAACGCACTCGCCGTGGCGGTGCTGCGCGAGCCCGCTCGGAGAAGAAGAAGCGAATGGCCCGTGTCCGCGACGCTCTCTACCTTGACACTCGCCGCGCTCGAAGGGCATGACTCGTGCTCCCACGCTCGCCCCATGAGTGACGCGGAAGCACGCCTCGGGGCTCCGCCACATCCAGATACTGCATCTATGATTGGAAAAGACGCACGAGGTCTTCGCCTTCTGGGCTGCCTGTCCAGGACTCTCTTTCTGGGGGTGGGGCCGCTGATTGCCGGGGTGGTGCTCTTCACCTCGCAGGCCGCCTGGGCCGCATGTGTGGATGGCCAGCGGGAGGCATGTTCGGACAACGGGTGCCTCGGCTCGCGGACCTGTCAGGGGACCGCCTGGGGGGATTGTTCGTTCAATGGCTCCTCGACGAAGGCGTGCTCCATCTGTGGCCGCTCCGGGAACCAGCTCTGCACGACGGGGGATTCTCAAGAGGGAGGAGGCATCCCTATCGCTGGCTCCTGTTCCGCGAGGGGCGCGGAGCGCTGCAACAGTTGCGATGACGATGGGGACGGGTTGATCGACGAGAACGCCTCCAACGATGGACCCATGGTGAATGGCCCCTGCCAGAGCGGGAGTGGGTGCCCGGGGACGAGCACGTGCACGAACGGTGCACTCCAGTGCATCTACCAAGTCGGTGCCCGGCTGACTTGCGGCAGCACGACGGATGTGGTGTGCGCCAACGCGACGGCGGCGTGCAAGGCGGACGGAACCCTGACGCCATGCCAGGCTTCCGAGGTGGGGCCTGAGACCTGCAACGGCTGTGACGACGACCGCGATGGCGTCGTGGACAACACGCCGGGGTCGTCCGTGCCGGTCCAGCGGGCCTGTGAGAGCACCGCGGGCATATGCCCGGGCTCGACGCAGACCTGTGTCAAGGAGACCGTGAACGGGAAAACCACCCGCTACTGGGGCGCTTGCACGGTACTCGCGGAGAGTTGCAACGGCCTGGACGATGACTGCGATGGCAGCATCGACGAGGGGAACATCTGCCGCGGGGACCAGCAGGTCTGTGCCTGTCAGCCCAAGACTTGTGCTCAGCAAGGCAAGAATTGTGGCGTCATCGACGACGGGTGCGGTTGGCCCGTGGACTGCGGGACGTGTGGGGCGGGAGCCCTGTGTGGCGGGGGGGGAACCCCGAATGTCTGCGTTGGTGTCTGCACGCCTCTGACCCAAGCCCAGGCCTGTCAGGGCAAGTGCGGAACCGTGTCGAATGGCTGCACGGGCTTCTATGAGTGTGGTGGATGCGGTGCCCCCCAGAGCTGTGGTGGCGGAGGAACTCCGAACGTCTGCGGATGCACGCCTTCTCCCTATGCAACGGCCTGCGCGGGGAAGAACTGTGGATCGGTTCCCGACCTCTGCGGCGGCAGCCATGCCTGTGGCTCTGCGGGGGCATGTAGCTCTCCGCAGACCTGTGGTGGGGGGGGAACTCCGAACGTATGCGGCTGTACCCTCATCCCGAGCGCGACTGCATGCGCGGGGAAGAACTGTGGCACGGTCAGCAACGGCTGCGGTGGGACCTATTCCTGCGGGAACTGCTCGGGGGTGAACTCCTGTGGCGGTGGTGGCACCGCGAATGTCTGTGGCTGCACACCGTTGAGCGTTGCGGAGGCTTGCGACGAACAGCAGTGCGGGTCGGCTCCCAACGGGTGTGGTGCCAACGTGAGCTGCGGAACCTGTCCCCTCGGAACGGTATGCAAGTTTGGCGTCTGCCAAGGCAACCCGGATGACGTGTCCACGCAGCCTGTCTCTCGCTGATGGAGCAGGTGTCGACGGCGAGGTGGCGTTGATGTCTTCAGTGATGGGTGTACACGGGGAGCGTGGGGTTGGAATGAAACGGGTATTCTCAGTCTTGATGGTGCTCATCTATGGCTCCCAGGTGGCGATCTCCTGTAGTTCGCCCCTCTCCGTGGATGAGATGACTTCAGAGGCGGTGGCCACCGCCGTGGCTCGTCAAGCAAGTCGCGCGGTGCTGTCGCTGCCGCCGGATACACTGTTGCCGACGGAAACGCTGGATGACACCGCGGCGAAGCACACTCCCGGTAAGCTCGATGTCAGTGTGGATGGTGCGGCGACCTATTCCATCCCGCTCTGGAGTCCAGAGGGGCGGGGCGGCGTCGCGCCGTCCTTGTCCCTCCAGTACACGAGCAGCCAGAGCAACGGCCTGGTCGGAGTGGGCTGGGGTTTGAGTGGGCTGTCGCAAATCAGCCGGTGCGGGAAGACTCTCGCCCAGGATCAGACCCTGGCGCCCATCCGCTTCGATGACACGGACCGATTCTGCCTGGATGGACAGCGGCTCGTGCAGGTCGGCGCGGGGACGGGATGGGCAGAGTACCGCACGGAGGTCGACTCCTTCTCGAAAATCGTCGCCCACCAGCCTGATGCCCTGGGCCCGACCTGGTTCGAGGTGTGGAGGCAGGATGGTCGGATCATGTCGTACGGCACGATGCCGGAGACGACTCGCTCTCGTATCGAGGGGCGGCGCCTCGTCGTGGAGCCGCTCGGGACGACGAATCCCCAGCAGAACAACAACTACGAGGGTAGGGGACGGCTCGCGTGGAGCCTCTCCGAAGTGGCGGACCGGTCGGGCAATCGGATGGTTGTCTATTACGGCTTCTCCGAAGACGTCGCGGACGGCTATGCCTACGAGCAGTGGCCCTTGAAGATCCGATACACCTTCGGGCCTGCGGGCTCGGCGCTCGCCGACGCGCAGCGCTCCGTCATGTTCTCGTATGAGCCGAGAACCGATACGAGTTTCAGCTTCGTCTCCGGATTCAAGCTCGAGTCCACGAAGAGGCTCAAGCGCGTGGAGATGAGCGGGCCTCCGTCGGGCCTGTTGCGGAGCTACAGCCTGGAGTATCGCAACGACAGCATCTCCTCTCGCAGTCTCCTGCGCGAAATCAAGGAGTGTGACGGCCTCAATGTCTGTGCGCGCCCCACGGTCTTCACGTGGGAACTCGGGAACCTGGTGTTCAAGCGCCGCGAGCAGACGATGGCGGACGGAGTCACCCCTGGAAGCCTGCGTGCGCTGGATGTGAACGGCGACGGTCTGGATGACCTGCTCTACATGGCCTGGTCTGATTCCAAGTGGTACTTCCGGT
Source organism: Myxococcus stipitatus (assembly GCF_038561935.1). The sequence continues at coordinate 1,871,796 of NZ_CP102770.1, forward strand.
TGAGTCGCGCCACTCCCGCCCAGGATTCGACGCAGGATCCATTCTCACCGCCGATCACAGCAGGGCTTCCGAGCGCCGGTCTCAATGACCCCACCGCTCCAGGGGTCTTCGAGGTGGGGGATTTCAATCGCGATGGTCGCTCGGACATCGTCCTGCTGCGCTTCAAGGAACGCATCCCCGGGGCGCCCTTGCCGAACGGGGGATCTTTCCCAGCTCGGATCAACTATTCCCTCCAGGCCTACCTCTCGACCGGTACGTCGTTTGTCGCCGCAGGCGAGGAGCGGAGCCTCGCCCAATCCGAGCCCTTCTCCGTCATCTCGATGAAACTCGCGGACCTGGACGGAGACCTCCAGCCGGAGATCATCGTCACCTGGGGCACGGACCTGCACTGGGCATACCTCAAGTTCGATGGCACGACGCTGTCCGGGTGGACCGCCCTGCCAGAGGCTTCTGGCCGCCGAGCCATCCTGGCGGGGGATGTCGACGGTGATGGGACGGTCGAGCTGTTGGCCCGCCCGGGCAAGAAGGAGAATGCGGGCATCTGGCATCATGGCTACGGCTTGACGCCAGAGGGGCAGCAGAAGGATTTCAACATCGGCCAGCTCGCCAGTGAATACCTGAGGCGAGTGGAGTGGTTCGCGGACCTGAACGGGGATGGGCTGCCGGACCACCTCCTGAGCAGGGATTCGGGTGGAGATGTCATCGTCTCACTCAACACAGGTCGGGGATTTCTGGAAGCAGGCTTGCGGGTCCTCCCCTCCGAATTCGCGTTTCCCGCGTCAATCGATGGCATCGGCAATCGCGTGGACGCGGGAGTGCGCGTCGTCGACTTCGATGGAGACGGCCAGCAGGATATCTTCCTGTCGAAGGGGAATGATTCGTCGGTCATGAACATGTCCATCCTCTTGACCCGTGGAACCTTCTTCGAGGGGCGGGTTCCGAGAGATGAGACGGGGGCGGTGCTCAGGCGAGCTGCGAACGACCAGTTGATGGACGTCAATGGCGATGGCCAGGCGGATATCGTTGGCGCCGGAATAACCGGAGAACTCAGACTCCTTCAGCGTGTTTCCACCAGGGCGGATTTGATGACCCACGTCCAGGATGGACTGGGTTTCCAATCAAGCGTTCACTATGCGCCGCTGTCGGATGGCCGGGTGTATTCGAGCGTGACTGGGACGGGGCCCTGTTCCTATCCGGTGTTCTGTGTCAGGGGCGGCGGCTGGGTCGTTTCTCGAGTGACATCGCTCGCGTCCCCGTGGGAGGACGGCGCGCGGTTCGATTTCCTCTATGCGGGAGGACGCCGGGATGTCCGAGGGCGAGGCTGGCTGGGCTTCAGTCAGCGGGTGGTGAAGAACGCGGTGACAGGTACGACGACAACCACCACGTTCGGCAATGCGACGCAGGTCCAGTCGTTCTATCCGAACGCGCGGCTACCTGTCGTGGAGATGCTTGAAGCGCCCATGGGCGCCGGGAGGGTGTTGACGGCGGAGCGGCGCACGACTCGCTTGTATGAGGTGAGGGTGGGCTCGGCGGGAGGGGAGATCCTCGCTCTTTCCGAGTCCATGGTGATGGATAGGGAATGGGAGACTCCGCCCGCGAGCACTGGGGCCATCCTCCGTCAGAATGTCTCGACGACAGGTTTTGACACGCGCCATGGGAACAAGCTCTGGGTCGAAGCGGTCTCCGGAGAAGGGGAGGCATCCAACTGGGGGGCGACCTACGACGACGACGAGAGCCAGTGGCTGCTCGGGCGCGTGGACCGTGTGACGCAGACCTCTGGAATATCGGCTGGTGGGTTTGTTACGCGCACCACTGACTACGATTACCAGAGCGGCACGAAGCTCCTGCTGCGCGAGACGGTGGAGCCGACGGTCTCGGGCACGGAGGCTGAGGATGTCCGCCTGGTCACGACGTATCAGCGGCTGCCGAGTGGAGTGGTCGCGAAGGTCGAGCAGTCGGATGTCCTGGGCCGGGTTCGCTCGACCACCCTTCGTTACGATGCAGAAGAGGTGTTCCCGGTCACGATGCTCAATCATCTGGGCCACCGGACGGACTACGCCTTCCACCCTGGATTGGGAGTCGTCGCGCTCGAGCAGGATGCGAACGGATTGCTGCGCCAGCGGAAGTACGACGGCTTCGGGCGACTGCGAAGCGAGAGCGCGGCGGGGAGCGACGCATGGTCGTTCAGCTACGGGCGGGACGAGCAGGGGCAGTCGACCTTGTCTGCTCAGTCGATGGGCGGCGAGGAGTTGTTCATCCTCCATGACTGGGCGGGACGGGAGATCCTCAAGCGGGTCCGTAATTTCGACGACAGCTACAGCGCCGTCGGCGTGAGCTATGACGGGCTCGGCAGGCCGAAGACGGTCACGATGCCCTATTCGGTGGACGCGACGGCATCCCCCGCCGTTCGCTCGTTCGAGTACGACAGCCTGGGGCGGCTGCAGAAGGTGACCCAGCCGGATGGGTCGACCATCGAACATACCTATCAGAGCCTCCAGCATCGAACGAAGGATGAGAACGGCCACATCCGGTACACCGTGGAGGACCGGTCCGGACGCGTGGTACGGAGCGTGGACGTGCTCGCTCCTGGAAACGAGCTGCTCACACGCTACGAGTATGGTGCGTTCAACGTGCTCTCCTCGGTGGTCGACGCACACCAGAATCGCGTGTCCATGCAGTACGACCGGCTCGGACGGCCGACGAGCCTCGATGACCCGGACCAGGGGCTCACCGTCACTCGGTACAACGCATTTGGGGAGGTCCGCGAGCAGGTCGATGCGGCGGGGGGCAGCACGCGCTACGAACATGACGCGTTGGGACGCGTCATTTCCGAGACGCGCTCGGACGGGACGAGCACGTTCAACTGGGATACCGCGGTCGATGCGAATGGCGTCGCCAACGCGTTGGGGCTGTTGGGCAGTGTGACCAACGGCCGCGACCCGCAGACAACCCAGGATGATGTTTCCTCGGCGTTCGTCTATGACAGCTACTCCCGGGTCCGACAGGAGTTCAGTCGAGTCGAAGGACAGTTCTTCGACTTGGAGAGGACCTATGACTTCGTCGGGCGTCCCGACACGGTGACCTATCCGGCGGTGGGGGCCTCGCCGCGTATGAAGATACGGTATGGCTATACGCCAGCGAACACCGTGCGCCATGTCGAGCAGGTGTCTCCAGTCTCGAAGGCGTTGTGGACGGCCACTGAGCGGAATGTGTCGGGTTTCGTTTCAGCCGAACAGTTCGGGAACGGGGTGACGACCTCTCGCCGCCGCGACGCCGAGGGGCGCCTCCGATTCCTGGAGACCCTGGGGCCTCAGGGGGCCGTACAGAGACTTGCCTACGACTACGGACTGAACGGGAACCTCCACCATCGAGATGACCTGTTGGCGAAGGTGGGTGAGGAGTTCAGCTACGACGCGCTGGCGCGGCTTACCGACTGGGTCGTGACGCTCAATTGCAAGAGTGCGCGGACGCGCTACGAATACGACGCGATCAGCAACTTGACGCGTCGCCGCACGACGATTGGCGAGGGTTCGGGAGCCATTGTCACGGATGTGCAGTCGTCCTTCGCCGGGGCGGCGCCGCACGCCGTGAAGGCGGTCGGCGCCTCGACTTACAACTATGACGTCAAAGGCAACCGCCGTTCATCGTTCGATGCGGCCACGGGGGTGAGCACGAGCATCGACTATACGTCGTTCAATCTGCCTTCGAGCATCACCCGGGGAACCGGGACGTCGACCTTCGCGTATGACACGGCGCATGGGCGTGTCGCGAAGAAGCACTCGAATGGCGACTCCACGTATTATGTCTCGAACCTCTACGAGAAGCGGACTGTCTCGGGAGTGGTGTCGCATGCCTTCAAGGTCTACGTGGAGGGGCGTGCGGTCGCTCAGGCGAACTGGACTGGGAATGGTGCCGGTGGCGTGGCGACCGAGTGGGTCTATCTGCACGACGACCACCTCGGGACAGTAGAGAGCATCACGGACGCGACGGGAGCCGTCGTGGAGCGACGCAAGTATGAGCCTTTTGGAGAGGCGCGCAGTCCACTGAATCCCGCGATGGCGAAGGCGCCTTCCGTCGGAGGTCCAGGGGTCCGGTTCGGGTTCACCGAGCATGAGGAAGATGCCGAGACAGGCCTCGTCAACATGCGAGGGCGTCTCTACGACCCCAAGACAGCGAGCTTCCTGTCTCCAGACCCGTATGTCCAGGCGCCCATCCTGGGGCAGTCCTACAATCGTTACAGCTATGTCTTCAACAACCCGCTCAACTTCGTCGACCCATCTGGATTCAGCGGCCTCTCGCTGACGTCCCAGGGGGGCGTGGCATTCTACGATGGCCAGAGGGCGTGGGGATTCGAAGTCATCGACATCACGGCGCCGGAGGCCGACTGGCTGGGCCTGTCTGGAGGATGGGCAAGTTTCACCGGGAGCATGATTGGAAGCATCGCCTCGGAGATCTCAGCGGGTATCGGCCGGGGGCTCAGTGTCCAGGCCGGGATTCACCGCGCCAAGATGGACATGGTCGGGGCGCTCACGAATACAGTGACGGAGCCGCTGTTCTTCTACAACCTGGTCACGACGGCTCGTATCACCTATGAGAAGGAAGGGCTGTCAGAGGCGGTCAATCTCTTCAATCCCGTCTATCACTCCCTGACTTCTGGCTACATGGCATGGGAGGCCTACCAGAAGGGGGATTACGAAGGGTATGGATACAACGTCTTCAACTCTGGGTTGAGCGCGGTGGGGGCCATAACGGGGGCCGCCGGGACGGCGCGGGCGATGGCGGGTGGCATTGCCGCGAAGGGGGCAACCCGGATCACCGGGGCACGGGTTCTCGATGACTGGGACTTTGACGGCGCTGAATCCGCCTACAACGCAATCCGACAAACGGATGATGTCGCACTCGTCGCGGCGAATTCCGGTATGCGCTCATCGTGGGTGGCACGCATCAAGGACCATCTCTTCAATCGAACACACATCCTTGATGACGGCGTTCGTCGGTTTGATGCGGATCCTGCGATTGCCAATGCCTGGCAGCGCCTGCGGGGTAGCGCTCAAACTCCCGCGGACCTGCAGCTGCTACGCCATGAGTTGTTCGAGGCTCGCTTCGAGGGTATCTTTCGCACCGACTATCGCACTGCACACCGTGCTGCGAATCGAGCCGGGTACCCCTCAGGTCTGGAGTGAGCGCATGGCCGTATACATCTCCATTCGGAAGATTTCGGAGAATGCCACAACGGCGGAGTACGCGTTCGGTTCTGATGAGACTGCCGAGGGACGACTCGTCATCAGCAAGGCGACGGGGCAAGTTGAGCTGCTCTCCGCGCATCCGGCGGATTCACGAGCCAAGGGGTTGTTCGAGCGAGCCGCGCACAAGGTTCGAAGCCATTGGCGAAAAGGTGAACTGCCTGATCAAACCTGTTGGGCGTCCTGAGGCCGCTTCGTACTTGCTGCCTGCACCCCTTGAGTTCGAAGGGGCCTGCAAGTCCACCTCCCGCCTGGGCTGCCGCCGAAATCCTCCTCCTCGACGAGCTTGGAGAGCTCAGTCCAGGAGCAGGCGCTTGAGGCGGCCTGGGTCAACCCCGCCACGACCCTGCCGGCTTGGGCACTGGCGTGCGGTTGGGGCACTCCGCTCGGCGGCGGTATGACGACAAGGCGGCATAGGCCCATAGGCCCTGCGGGCTCACACCTGCTTGCGCGCGACGGACCAGATGAAGCCGTCGTACCAGAAGTGCATGAGTGAGACGACGAGGGTGAGAGCCCAGAGGCTCTCCGCGCTGGAGTCCAGCAGCTCGGCCCACACGCCGTAGGTGAGCACGCCGCCGAGGAACAGCGCGAGGGTGAGGCCGCCCCACTTCAGCCGCAGCCGCTCACGGAGTCGCGCGCCCTCCATCGCCCACACCAGCGCCAGGTACTGGACGGCATGGAGCAGGTTCATGATGAAGAAGGCCTCACCCCATGAGTTGAAGCCCCAGGTGTAGACAGAGCAGGCCCCCGTGGTGACCAGCAGGAACATCTTGTGGAAGGAGGGGCGGTGGCCTTCGCGCATCAGCCGCACCGTGGCCGCGACGTAGAAGAGGAGGAAGAGTCCTCCCACGGTCACGATGCCCAGCGTCCAGGCGTGGTGGGCGGCTGTCATGCGTGCGGGCACGGAGGCGAGCCACGGCATTCCCACCGCGTCGAAGGACTCGAAGCTGCTGAAGTGGTCCAGCATGGTGGCGCCCGCGAGGATGGGGCCCGCATACAGCAGGTGGTTCAGCCAGAAGTCGAGCCGGCGCCCCGCGGAAGGTGGGTTGCCTCGGTTGCGGTCGTAGATGCGGGCCAGGCCGAACGTCTGCAGACCCGAGTGCCACACGTCCCAGAACGTCGCGAGCACCGTGGCGCCCGCGGCCACCACCGCCGAGCCGCGAATCGCGGCCCACGCGAGGATGGGCACCAGGATGAATCGCAGCGGGTAGAGTCGGAAGATGGCGGGGTTGCCGTGGCTGCGGAAGAACACCGCCACCAGGTGCGCGTGGATGAGGCTGCCCACCATCAGCCCGGCCCATGTCTTCTCCCGGCCGAGGAGCTGGACGGGCTCGTCGCTGAACGGCGTGCCCGAGATGGCGATGCCCAGCCCGAGCGCCAGCAGCGGAGGAAGCAGGAAGAAGGCCCAGTCGAAGGAGGGCCCGACGATGTAGGGCGCACGCGAGGAAGGAGGCGCGGCTTCACGCGGGGACTCCGCCGGGGGCCGTGCCTCACCGGGCCGTGGTGTTGCCAGGCCCATGGGGGCCCTCCTTGCGCGCCGAGAGCACCACCCGCCCGTCCAGCTCCTCCACCAGCGCCGCGAGGAACAGGCTGGCTCCGACCAGCTCCAGCGCTTCTTCCACATGGTCGATGAGCGCGTACACGAGGTTGTCGTTTCCGTGTTGCTCCGTCCACCACCCCAACGGCAGCTCCATCACCAGCGCTCCGCCCACGTACAGCATGCCCGCCAGGATGAACTGTCCGCGCCGACGTGGGGGGAGCCGGGCGAGGAAGGGGAGGAAGGCCAGCCCACCGAGCAGCACGAGGAGCGCTGCGGGCACCACCCACGTGAAGAAGAGCACGCCACCCAGCGTGAGCAGGCCGCCAAGGTGTTCGTGAATGCCCACGCTCTCATCGAGAGAGATGTATGTGAACAGGCCCGCGAGCACCCACCAATGACGCCATCCCTGCTCCTGTCCCTGTCGCGCCGCATGGCCGATGCCCGTGAGCACGAGCGCGCAGCCCAAGAGCAATGCCGACGCGTACCAGGTGGGCAGGTTCCGCTCATGGCTCAAGGAGAGGAACGCGACGAATGACTCCAGTTCCTGGGCGTCGAGCGCGTAGGTCGCGACCTCGACTCCCACGCCCAGGAGGGTGAGGAGGCTCGCCACGGCGAGGAGCCAGCGGCGGAGCATGTGGGGCGCCGGGAGCATCGGATGCGGGTGCGGAAGGTTACTCGGAAGCTCACGCCTCGAGGGGAAATGTCATGCGGCGGCAATGTTTCGCGCGGACTGTTTTCATGGTGCTCGCGGAAGACATTCGAAGACACTGAGCGTGTGGCTGAGCGTGAGTGTGGTCGACCGCGAGAGCGCTGGGTCCAGTATAACGTGCTGCTCCGAGGGAGAACCCCACCATGTCACGGATGAATCTGGCCGGCCTGCTCGCGATGCTCCTGCTCGCGTCCGCCGGTGTCGTCGAAGCGAAGCAATGGAGGTACGCGGGCTTGCACCCGCGCACCGGGCAGCCCGCGGATGGGCTGTGTCACATCGAGATGATGCACGTGCACACCGCCGCGCCGATGCACGCCGACACGCTCTACCGCACCCGCGACAATGTCTATGTCTTCATTGGAGACCCGACGCCCTTTGGCTACGAGGGGCCGCGGCATTCGTATTACGGGCACCACCCCGTGGTGCTCAACGTGCTCGTGCAAATCGACGTGGACGTGGACGTGGTGGAGTACTGCTACCACGACGGGCCGCACTACCACGCCTATCCGCCCCCGCCGCGCCAGGAGTTCGTGGAGAAGGAGGACGTCCACTACTACGCGGGCGAGTACCCCCAGGAGTACCGGAGCGAGAGCCCGAAGCTGGTGCGAGTCAATACGGTGTACCGCCCCTGGTCCGTCGTTCGCCCGGTGGTGACGTGGGCCCCGCCGCCCGAGTACCACGGCCCCATCATCCAGGTGGACCTGAACCTGCCCTTGCCCTCTGTCGAGGTGCGGGTCGGGGCGCCGCCGCCGCCCCCTCCTCCTCCTCCGTCACATGGATGGGAGGGTGGGGTCATCCGGGAGGAGCATGTGCATGTGCACCATGACCACTGCGACCACCACGAGCACAAGCGGCACAAGAAGCACAAGAAGCACAAGAAGTGGAAGGGACGGGATTGAGCGTGCGGCGAGCGGCACTGGGACTGGTGACGCTGCTGGTGGCGGGGTGCTCCAGCGGCGTGGACGATGTGGTGGCTGCGTGGAAGGCAGCGGGAGAGTCGCCCTCCGCTTTTGCGGACGTGGGTGAGAAGCTTCCGGGGGGCAAGTGCCAGGCGGGCAAGGTGAGCGGCCTGGACGCCACGGTGTGTGTGTTCGAGAGCCAGGAGAAGGCGCGGCAGGCCGAGGAGGGGGGCTGGAAGCTCGTCGGCAACTCCGTTGGGGCCGCGGCCGTCTCCGGAAAGATGGTGCTCGTCGTCGCGGACTCACGGAAGGAGGACCCCAGCGGGCGGCGCCTCAACGCACTGGTGAAGGCCTTTCAGGCGGAGACCCGCTGAGCGGGATGCCGCGAGCCCCTCATGGTGGGCGGGGGGCTCGAGTCGCTGACCGACCTCGACATCTACTGCTGGCGAGAGAACAGCCCGGAGCGGTACACCCGCGAAATCATCGACAGTCACGCAGCTCCGGCTCTGGGCTCATGCCTCGGAAGCGTGCCGATGCGGCCGTCGGGCGGGATGTGGGTGCTGGCTGCGAAGACAGGGGACACCGGAGGTGACCGTGGCTCACTCAGGCGCCCAAAATCTCCAGTCGAGGCAGGAGACCGGCACCCAGACTTCAGGTGCCGGACTTCTCCAGACGCGGGCATGCAATCCGGCGGTTCAGCAAGAACGCGAGCGCCGAAGGAGAGAGCGTAGGTGGTGAGGCCACGCACTCTTCTGTTCTCAGCCGTCATTGCCCTGTCTGCGACCACTGAGTCACTTCTTCGCCTTGAACAGCTTGCCCTGACGCCACGCCGCGAAGAGGGACTCCTCGGAGTAGACGGCCCGGGCGTTGAACTTCAACTCCACCTGGCCTCCCGCCTCGGCCACAGCGGCGGCGATGGCCTCCGCCTCCGCACGGTCCATGGGCGACTTCCGCATCGTCCCCAGCGTCCTGCGCATCGTCTCCGGGAACTGAAGCCAGAGTGGGGGCGGCTTTTGGTTCAGGTAGGGGGCAGGGAACCCGGTGATGGCCGCAATGCGGGCCAACACATCAGGGCTCCGGCCCCCTGTGTCCGTGAGGGTTACCTCCACGGATTCGTCCTTACCCAGAGCCCCCGCGGTCAGCACCTTCTTCAGCGAAGCCAGGACCCCCTTCCCTTGCCCCTGCTGGAACGTCTCCATCGGGTAGTGGTGCTCCACGTCGAACGACTGGGCGCGTACGTCGTGTTCGTCCTCGATGAGCAGCCGCGCCTTCAGCCGCCCACCGACGACCAGCGAGTTGTCGTTGTAGTGGCCGACGACCACATCGCGCCCGTCCAGGTGTCCTCCTACGCGAACCTCGCCGCTGGTCCGAAGCGCGCCCACCGAGGCGTTCCCCAGGATGATGATGCTTGAGTCGGGCCCTCTGTCCGTGAGCAATCCCGTCACCTCCAGGTTGCCGAGGACGATGAGTGTGCCCGCCACGTCGAAGTCCCCTGCGACCTTCAAATCCCCGGGGATGAAGACGCAGTGAGCCACTTCCACGCCGGAGCTCCGCTCCGTGGGCGGGGCGGCCCCCACGCATCGCGCGGCGACCTGGGCCAGCGCATGAAGCCGCCAGGGCGCGGCGCCGGCCTTTCTCATCGCGGAGAAGAGTTCCGCGTAGGTGTCCACCGGAGGCTCGCGCCAAGGCGTCAGCCCATCCGTGTTTTCATCTTCGAAGAGTTCGCTCGGAACGAACTGGGGAAGCATCTCATCGAAAGCGCTCTTGAAGGACGAAGGATTGATTCGCATGTCGCAACCCACCTTACAGCACGTCCGACCGACTGAGCATGGCTCCCAGCTTCGTGGACACCCGAGAGGAGGTGGCCGAAGTATGTCCACGGCAATGGCGAGACGCTCGAGCAGGCAGTAGACGGCGGAGTCCTGCGTTGGGGCAGTGACGCTCGTGCTGGAGGAGGGTAGGTCCGTGGCCCAGGAGGCGCGAGACTTGGAATTGACCCGCAGCGCGCTGGAGTGGGCTGTCATCGCGAGCACCCCCGCGCTCGATGCCGGTCCAGCTTGAGCTTGATTTCGGAGCCCGTGGCGTGGTGATGAATCTGAGGAACTCCGCCCAATCGGACGGCGGGCTCCTCGACATCTCAGCACACGGGTTTCTCCGATGCGGGTGGTTCTCGCTGCCGCCGGAGAGGGCTCCTCAATCGGGCTCGGTGGGGGGGCATGGAGTCCTTCGAGGGAGTCACGAGGCCGTTGTCCTTGCGTCCTCCGGTGAAGCAGTGTCGAAGTCTTCCTCGTCTCTCGCCGTCACCTCCGTATCCACCTCGCCGCGCTCGGCGGGCGTCGTTTCGCGTGCGGCGCGCAGGGCCCGGGCGTGCCGGGCATGGGGGCCCTCCAACGAGAAGGTGGCGTGCAACTCCTGCCGCGAGTCCGCGCCGCCCTTGAGGTACTCCTTCAACTGGAGACGACCTTCAAGAAGCGCGGGTCTTCAATCCACTCGAGCGCGGAGAGGCGCGAGATTGGAGGGCCACGCAGCGGCGCCTGAGGTGCCGAAAACGAGCGGCAGGGATGCCTTGAGCCACGCAAGCGTCCGCCCAGAGGCCCGGGTGCACGAGCTTCGAGAGCGAGAGTGCCGTCACTGCGGGGAGTGATTCTGGCTCTGTCGGAGGTGGCTCTCCATGTCTTCACCGCCGCTGTGGCTGACGCTCGAGGCGCACACCCGTACACCCAACTCCTTCTCTCTATGCTCAAGCGGGGCACCGTCCTCAAGGCCCGCCTTCCGCCTGTACCGGCGATGACTCCAGCCGTGTCCCTGCTGGTGGAGTCCCTCAGTGCCTGGTACGGCATGCCCCTCTACACTGTTGTCGATGCGGACGCGCAGGAGGCCCGCTACCAAACGCTGCGTCTGTTATTGCCGCTCATACAGCCTCGAGTCAGGGAGACGTCAGGGAATCCGGTGGCCCGAGTCCTGCGGGGATGAGAGGGCGTCATCGGGAAGTCCCCCGTCAAACCCTGGCGGGGGCGGGCTCTACAGGCCCGCGCGTTTCCCCTATCGCTCTACGTCCCTGGAGAAGCAGGGGGCTTTGAAGGCCTCCGTGTGGCTTGACGCTCCGACCAGGGGCAAGAGCATCCTGCGACAACATGTTCAACAGGCCATCCATCGAGGTCCATCGCTGCGGGGGCACCGCATCTCGCCTCATGTTCTCCGGCACATGCTCGCGATGAATCTCCTGCGCGGTGGCGTGGACCGCACCGTCGTTGCCTTGTGGCTCGGGCACGAATCAGTCACCTCGACGGACGTTAATTTCCACGTGGACGTAGGCTTGAAGGAACGAGCGATTGAGAAGGTCGGCGTCTTTCGCGGGAAGCCGTGACGCTTCCATCCAGGCGATTCTCTTTTCAAGTTCTTGCGCAGTCTGTAGTCACGAGTCGAGAGTCTGGCTTTTGACTCCAGCGCTCACCTGAATTGAGGCCGGTCCCCGCCGTTCGACCCATCTGAATTGACGGGGTAACTCCACTCACCTCGAGAGCAGGCTCGTCAGGCGCTTCGCGTAGGCCATCTCGCAAAGGGGGGGCCTGCTTCTCTAGCGCACGCCCGAGCCACAGTGCAGATCGTGGATCCCACGGCCGCAGCGCCAGAGCCATTCGGAACAGTCGCTCCGCCTCCGGGAAATCCTGTTCTTGGTAAGAGTTCCAACCCAGGTCAGAAATGATATCAGCCAGGTTCTCCCGGTCGCCGACCTTGCTGGTGCTAGGAATTGAATTGGCCCACTTTCCAAACTCGTGGAAGTCGCCTCGCTCGAACTCCGACCACAGGCCGTCTTTGAGCAGCTCGCTGGCGCACTTCGCACCCAGGCGGTAGCCGTCTGGCACCAGGCTCCAGTAGATGTCAGCCGCGTCCTTCAGACACCCCATTTCCTCCAAGTGGTCGGCAATTGTAGAAAGTCGAGTAAATCCTGTTTCGGGCTCAAGATGGTCGCGCTCCGCCAACAACTCCTCACGTCTCGCCATGGGTGGACTCTAACCCAAGTGCTCACCCGCATCGAAGCCGGTACCGGGCGTGGACGAACCATTGGCGGTAGTGGCTAAACGACGGAGCGTGATTTCCGATCAGCGCGGAGGGTAGGCAGGCGCTGGATGAGTGGGGGAGCAGCAGGAACCCACTCCGTTCGGCCCTGTGTGAGCAAGTACCAGAAGAAGAAGCGAGTCCCGCCTCAGGGAGAGGAACAGTTGCGCCTGCGCAGTCGTGACCGCAGGTGGCTGATTCGCTGGGGAGCGAGGACTGGCTGCCCGCTCACCCTGCGACGGTGCATGGCGGTGGCCAAGGTTGCTGGTGGCCAGTCGCGAGCATAGGCCGCACGGGAGTTGCTGTGCGCCACCTCCGCGGTGGTGGCTGCCGTCCAGCGCTACTTCGAGAGTGGACGTGAAGGGCTGGTGGACCGGCGCGCTCGCAACGGACAGCGCAAGGTGGACGAGCGATTTCGCGCAACGCGTTGCCGGGTGCTGAGGGGCACCCCTCAGCAGTCTGGCTGGCGTCGCACAACGTGGACACGCGAGCTTTTGGCGCGCGAGATAGAGAGGCGAGGCCGCGTGCGCGTCTCGCCTACCACCATGGGACGAGCCCTGGCCTTGGTGGGCGCCCGGCTGAAGCGGCCACGTCCCGTGGTGCGCTGCCCCTGGCCCGTGCGACAGCGGAAAGCGAAGCTGTGGCAGTTGAAGTGCCGGGCGGCCTACGCCCAGCCTGAGGAGCCCGTCTTCTACGAGGACGAGTTGGACGTGCGCATCAACCCCAAGGAGGGGCCCGATTGGATGCTGCCCGGAGAGCGGCGGGAGGTCGTCACTCCGGGCAACAACCAGGAGCGCTACGTGGCCGGAGCGCTGAACGCACGCACGGGTGAGCTGACGTGGGTAAAGGGGGAGCGCAAGACGAGCGCCCTTTTCATCGCGCTGGTGCGCGCGGTGAGCAATGCGTACCCCACAGCCAAACGCTTACACTTCATCCTGGACAACGCGGCCACGCACTCCAGCAAGCAGACGAAGAAGGTGCTGGCCGCGATGGGAGCGCGGCTGGTGCTGCACTTCCTTCCGCCGCACTGCCCCGAGGGCCATCGCATCGAACGGGGTTGGTGGGACGTACACGCCAACGTCACCTGCAACCACCGTTGCAAGAAGATGCCAGCGCTCATGGCCGAGGTGGACGCCTACCTGGAAGCTCGCAACGCACAGCAGACCGCGAGTCCGCTGCTGCGCGCCGCGCCTTCTCGACGCGCAGCTTGAGGCCATTCGAGAACTGCGGTTCGTCGTTTAGGGCTCAGAGGTCGGAGGTCCACTGAAGACGGTGTGCCACCGGTCATCGTGAATCCACCCGATGGTGTGGTCCGCGAATGACCAGACGCCGTCGCTTGCGCTTCGCAGGACTGTGAACTGCAGACTCTTGCTCTTTTTGATTTCGAGAGGGATGACCTCTTGGCCGGATACCTTGTCGATGCCAGCCAAATGGGCGACATAGATTCGCCCTTGGTGAGTGGCGATGCCCCAGTAACTGCGCTCCGTATCCAGCGGCGGCATGGCATGCCACCGGGTGCCGCTCCCAATGATGATGGTTCCGTTATTACCGCACATGCCATAGCCCTGTTCCAGCGTACAAATACTGCTGAGGCTTTCCTGGATGGGCAGCTTCAACGTCTTCCAGACGGTTCCATTGAAATGGGCGGCGTAACCGTCAGAAGTCACGGCGATGAAATCGTTTCGGCTCTTGCCCGCCATGTCTTCAATCGTGACGTCTTCCCCAGCGATGACCAACCGTGGCAGGGCCTCAAAGCCTTTGTTCTGCAGACAGTAAACCTGGCCCACGGAGCCGGCACAAAGGATGTCCGTTCCGAGCACTCGAATCCGACGGAGCGGCCCGATGTCATAGACCGGTTCATTGGGGAAGAGCGTGCGGGAGGCCTTTAGCTTGTCCTTGGTTTTGGGCACCTTCCAGTTGAATCGAACGACGGTCCCGTTCTCCCCGAGGACGTAAGCCCAACCATCGTCGGTGGCATCCACGGAGAGGACTGCCTCCCCTGACAGGTCGAAATCCAGCCATGAGTCCTGTCTTCTCACGCCTACACGATTCTTGGGGTCGTCATAGTCATTTCCAGCGGTGCAAGCCGCGATGAGAACCCCGGGGGTTGGGCTGACGCCTTCCTGAATGAAAGCGCCCTGAAGGAATTCCGCGTCCGCTATCCCACTCATGTCCACGTCTTCCTTTTCCGTTGAGCCCCCGCCCATTTCGGTGGTCTCAGGCGGCACCTGTGCGCTACCGAACGGGACGCTATCACCGTGCCGTTGTAGCGGACTCAGCTTTTGGCTCTCCCGCACCCCGTGTGGTTCCCCCAGGAGGGGCGGCGGCCTCAGCAGGCTGACAGCTGGGCGAATACACCCTGGGAATGGATCCACCGTACTCCCTTCCCGGCTGGTGAGTGGAGCGGGGGGGGCGCGGAAACTTGGCGGATGTTGAGTCCACTGGACGGGGCGCGACTGCCTGCCCCGTCAGGCATGAGAGCAAGCCCGACGGCCCGTTGTCCGCGTTGCTCACCCGCCATGAGGCGCGTTTTGATGCAGCCTTGACACACGCAGGACGCAGCGGCCGAATCTTAATTAGGCACAGCGGGAATCTCGCTCCGAGCGGCGGATCGCAGAGCGTGCAACAGAAACTACGAGAGACATCCGAGGGTTAGGTGAAGTCAGGAAATTCGGGGTCCGAACAGCCGCAGACCCGTGTCGAGACGAAGTCGGGGCGCGAGCTTCACCGGGGCCGCCATGAAGTCGCGCCATCGTCATGAACCAGAGTAGGTTCTCCTCCTCCCTGTGCGTTGGAGTTCCGTCGATGCCACAAGCCACACCGCGCTCGTCACTTCCGGGAGCGCGTCCCAGCGTCTTCCTGCTCGCCGGAGCGTTCGTCACCGGCATGTTCCTCTTCGCCCATGTCGGTTGCGGAGGTGACGAGTGCCAGAACGCCGCCGACTGCCGTGACGACAACGGACCGCCGGCTTCGAACACGGAGTGGGTCTGCGAGGACAAGCGCTGTGTGCAGCATTCCGTCCAGGTGCCGCCCGCGGATTCCGGCACGGACGCGGGGCTTCCCGATTCGGGGCCGCCCGACTCGGGGCCGCCCGACGCGGGGAGACCCGACGCGGGGACTCCCGACTCGGGGCCCACCACGGTGCGCGTGCAGGTGCTCGCGTTCAATGACTTCCACGGGCAGCTCGAGGAGCCCACGGGCCAGATTCTGTCGGGCGTGGCCCCTGACGGTGGACCGGTGCGGGTGAACGCGGGCGGCGTGACGTACTTCGCCCGGCACATCGCGGCCCTGCGAGCCACCAATCCCAACACCGTGGTGGTGGCCGCGGGAGACCTCATCGGCGCCTCGCCGCTGCTGTCGGCGCTCTTCCACGACGAGCCCACCGTCGAGGCGATGAACCTGATCGGCCTGGACCTGGTCGCGGTGGGCAACCACGAGTTCGACGAGGGCAGCGCGGAGCTGTTGCGCATGCAGTCGGGCGGCTGCCACCCGGTAGATGGCTGCCTGGACGGGGATGGCTTTCCGGGCGCGAAGTTCAAGTTCCTGGCGGCCAACGTGGCCACGAGTGTGGACCGCACGCTGTTCCCCCGCTACGACGTGCGCGAGTTCGAGGGCGTGAAGGTGGCCTTCATCGGCATGACGTTGGAGGACACGCCGGAAATGGTCACGCCCACGGGCGTGGCGGGGCTCACCTTCAAGGACGAGGTGCAGACGGTGAACGCGTTGGTGCCGGAGCTGCGGCGGCAGGGCGTCGAAGCCATCGTCGTGGTGGTGCACCAGGGCGGAATTCCGGCCTGGGGCTCGCTGGTGAACGACTGCAAGGGCGAGGGGGCGGGCGGCATCATCGCAGGTGCCATCGTGGGCCTGGTCAAAGGGCTCGATGACGCGGTGGACGTCGTCGTCAGCGGCCACACGCATCAGGCCTACAACTGTGTCATCGATGGAAAGGTCGTCACGAGCGCCTCGTCGATGGGGCAGCTCGTCACGGACATCGACCTGACGTTGAGCAAGGCGACGGGCGACGTCGTGGATGCGCGAGCGAACAACGTCATCGTCACTCGCGACGTGCAGGAGGTCGGCGCGGTGAAGGACCTGGTGACGAAGTACCAGGGGCTCGTCACGCCGAGGGCCAACCGGGTCATCGGCTGGGTGGCGCAGACGCTCAGGACTCAGACGGACTCCGCGGGCCAGTCCACCCTGGGCTTCGTCATCGCGGACTCGCATCTGGAGGCGACGAAGCCCGCGAACATGGGTGGGGCGCAGGTGGCCTTCATGAACCCGGGCGGCGTGCGCGCGGACATCGCCCAGGGCGAGGTCACCTACGGCGAGGCCTTCACCACGCAGCCGTTCGGCAACAGCCTGGTCACCCTGACGCTGACGGGCGCGCAAATCGACCAACTGCTGGAGCAGCAGTGGCGGCCATCGGGTGCCACCCTCATGCTGCTTCCCTCGGCGGGCTTCACCTATTCGTTCAGCGCGTCGGCGCCCGTCGGAAGCCGCGTCGACCCGGCGTCCATCCGGATCAACGGCGTGCCCGTGAACCTGACGGCGGAGTACCGCGTCACCGCGAACAGCTACCTCGCGGCTGGCGCTGATGGCTTCCCGGTGTTCGCCGACGGGAAGAACCGGCTGGGTGGCGCCGTGGACAGCGACGCGCTGGAGGCTTACCTGAAGGCCCACAGCAGCCAGGCGAGTCCCTTGCCCACTCCCGCCCTCAATCGCATCACCGTCCTGCCCTAAGGGCCTGTTTCGGTCGGGAAGAAGGTCGGCCTCCTGCCGGATTGAAGAAGCAGGAGGCCGCGCCCCGGGGGAGTGAAGAAGGACGATGGCTGGCGGGTGCCAGACGCGTCAGGGCGACGCATCGAGCCGCTGCGCCCGGCCCGGCCGGAGCGGGGGGCATTGGGGTGTCGTGAAACAATCCCGCTCGCGTATCCTTGCTTCATGGGCCTCTTCAATCGTCTCTTCGGTCGCGCGGGCAGGCCGGCACCCACCTCGCCCGAGGCTGTGCGCGAGCTCCTCTTCGATGCCGTGCAATCACAGGATGACGCCGCGCTCATCCGGCTCTGTGCCGAGCATGAAGCCCTGCTCCTCGAGCACGCCCCCGCCTGGTTGACGGTTCCCGAGAGCGTCCGCAAGGAGCCGACACACCTCCAGCGCTATGGCCAGGGGCTCATCGGCATCGCCCAGTGCCTCGCGCAGACGCGGAACCGGCCCGAGCTGCTCCAGCGGATGATGGGGACCTCCGCCGACAACCCCGTCGTGCGCTGGCAGGAGACACGGGAGCGCGCCAACACGCTCATGGGCGGGCTGGACTTCGAAGGTGCGCTATCGCTGCTCACTCCCGAGGCGGAGCGAATCCAGGGCCTGTCGGGAGGAAGCGCCGAGTCCATGAAGGCCATGACCCTGGGGCAGATGGCTGCGTGTCATTTCCAGGAGGGCCGGGCGGAGACCGCGCTTCCGCTCTTCCGGCAGGCCATCGACCTGTGCCGGAGGGTCCGGGACGACGAAGGCGTCGTCGTCTACCTGGAGAACAGCTTCGAGGCGCACCGCTACCTGGGACGAGGAGTGGATGCCGCGGGCGTGGCCATGGAGCTCGCGGTGGCGCTGGAGCAGGTGGGCCAGGAGTCGCGGGCCCGCCGCATCCGGAAGGTTGCCGACATCGTCCGGGCCGGTGAGCCGCTCAATCGGGTGGTGGCACAGCTCGACAGCGTCACCCTCGAACTGGACGAGCTGCCCGCGCGCATCGAGGGGAGGCTGCAGTTCATCTTCTGCCGCAATCGACTCGCCCTTGCGCGCACCACGGCCCTGGTCGAGCGAGGCCGTGAGCTGGGCGGAGAGGGCCGCTACGAGGAGGCGCTCGCGCTCTTCCAGGAGGCACGGCGCATCGACTCCTACTCGCCCGAGCCCCGCTACGAAGGGGCCGTCACGCTCCTCCACCTCCAGCGCGCGAGCGAGGCCGTGTCCTGGTACGACGAGGCGGAGGCGCTTGCACCAGGCTGGTACCGCTGTCGCGCCGAGCGCTGGCTGGCTGCTGGAATTGCCGCCGGAAGGATTCCGTACCTGGCCTTCACCGTGATGCGTACGCTCGAGCATCCGAACCTGGGCGCGGAGGACCGGTTGCGACTCACGCGCCAGGCCATCGGAGAGGCACCGGGAGTGCCCGAGCTTCAACTGCAACTGGGCCGGCAGCTCATGGCGCTCGACCGGAAGGACGAGGCACGGGCGGCGCTCGAGGTGGGGTTGGCGCACGCGGAGGAGCCAGACATCCGCTCGCGGCTGCTGCTTGAGTCCGCGGCCGATGCCGCGCCTTCGCCGGACCGGGACAGGATGCTCCACGAGGCCATGGCGCCTGGGGGAAACCTGGTCGCCGCGGCCATGGCGCGGGTCCTGCTCCACTCGGGAACCGGCCAGCGCCTGGTTCACTGAGCCGCGGTCGAGCTCGAGCGGCGCACGCTCGAGCTCTTCAGGGGCCGCGCTGGTGTTGTCCAGAGCCGTCTGGGCTTGTGGGCATCAGGCTGTTGTGGCCGGCTTCCTGAGCAATTCGACGAGGGCGGAGATGCTGTGCTCTCCGTAGCCCCGCGCGACGGCCTCGCGAAGCAGCGCGTGCATGGGCTCGTGCCACGAGACGTCGAGGTTCCCCTCGGCCCCTATCTCATGGTCGTAGGGGATGCCCTCGTGGAACAGCCCCAGCGATGAAGCGGGCTTGCTGTAGTCACCCGTGTCGATCTCCTCCGCCAGCGAGGGCAATATCGAGCAGATCATCCGCAGCCATTTGACGGTGTATGGCACCAGCGTGCTCGCGCGCTTGCCTCGACGTGTGACGAGGGCTGCTCCCTGGAAGAAGCCGAGGAGCGCGGGGAGGAGGGTGCCACCCACGGCCATCTCGTACAGCTTGGCGAGGTCGGGTTCGGTGCCGAGGTGGACGGTGTCTCCGCCGAGCACTTTCAGCACGGCCTGGTGCTCGTCGAAGACCGCCTTGTCGCCGCTGTAGATGAGGAGGGTGTCTGGCTTGCCCACCGCATCCGGGACGTTCTTCACCGCGCCGTCCAGGAAGCGGAGGTCATGGCGCCTGGCCCACTCGGCCAGGCCGCGAGCGCTGGCGGGGGTTCCGGAGCTCAGCGTGACGAGCGTGCGGCCCGCCAGTGCGGACGCGGCGGGGGCCAGCACCTGGAGCGTGGCGTCGTAGGTCGTCAGGCAGGCGATGACGAGCGGGCTCGCGGCGACCGCGGCTTCGATGTCGTGGCGCTGGGTGGCGCCCCTCGCCACCAGCGGAGCGGCCTTCTCGGTGGTGCGGTTCCACACCGTGGTCGGGTGCCCGGCGTCAAGGAAGGCCCCCGCCACCGCGGCCCCCATGGAACCGAGCCCGATGACGCTCACCGCGATGCGGTGGTCATCCTGTGAAGTCTTGTTCCTGTTCATGGTCAGCACATCCGAAGGAGGAGAAGGAGTCCCTCGCGCTCGCGGGGAACGGTCCATATCTGGTGGGATGCTGACGATTTGGCAAGTACCGGCATTTTTATCGGGTACTGATGTTTCTGTTCGGATGGAGCCGGAATGAAGCGACGCAAGTACACCTGTGGACTGGATGCGGCCATCGACGTGATGGGCGGCAAATGGAAGGCCCTCATCCTGTGGTCATTGCAGACCGGAACGATGCGCTTCGGTGAGCTCAGGCGCTCGGTCCCTGGGCTCAGCGAGAGAGTCCTGATTGCTCAGCTCAAGGAGATGGAAGCCTGCGGGCTGGTCCATCGCGAGGTGTTCCACCAGGTGCCCCCGAAGGTGGAGTATTCGCTGACGGAGCTGGGCCACTCGCTCAACACCGCACTGCTGCCGCTGGGGGAGTGGGGCGAGAAGAACATGGCGCGCATCGAGGCCATCGCACGACGGGGCCAGCCGCGCTCTTGAGGCACGGCAGGGACTTCAGTGACCCACGGCCAGGGAGCAGGTCTTGAACCCTCTGTGCTCGGGTCCGGCTGTGTCCGGAACCAGGCACTCGGTCTTCCTGCTTTCTTGAGAGGGTCAGGTATTCCCACAACCTTCCGTCGCGCAGCAATCCCTGTCGAACGGAGGATTCAATGTTCCGCAGCCTGTGGGTGGCCCTGGTTTGTGTCGGAGTGATTGCGCACGCTGAAGAGAAGAACAAAGGGACTGGCTCCACTCCCAATCCGGTCGTGAAGCCAGTGCAGCCCCAGAACGAGCCCGCCAAGGACGCGCCTGTGACAGAGACGCTCGGGCCCGAGACGAAGAATCCCTCCAACAAGAAGGCGCATAAAGGACCTTCTCCCGAGGAGACCGCCAAGATGGAGGCCCTGCTCAAGCAACCTCGCGGGGAAGGGGACACGCAGTCGTGTATTGAGTCGGGTTACATGGGCGCGGCGGACTCAGTGCTGGTCGCGAATATGTACCTCTCGAATTGTGCATTCATCAGTCGCTCCAGCAGCGGCTTCCCCGAGCGCAAGTACACATTCAATTGCTGTGCGTCGAGCGCCGTGATTCGCGTCAATCAGACCGACTGGAACAACCTGAGGAATCAGGGCAAGTTGGATGGGTTGCGCTATCAGCAGATTTTCTGGGACGGGAACTCCTACAGTGTTTCGCATAAGCGGATGAAAGGCACTGGCCCCGAGGAGATTTCCACCCAGCAATATCTGCCTTGAGCGTCCGGGGTGTCTCCGCGGGGGTAGAGCGCACACTGCGCTGGAAGAGTCAGCATGTCCGCGCTGTGGCGTGAAGACGCGGGGGGGCCATCGCACGAAATCACCGGGGCGAGGAGGGCGAGAGGGCGACTCCAGGGATTGGCGAGTCATCGTGGTAGCTGGCCACGAAGCGCCGATGAAGGAAACGCCACGTTCCGTCCTCCTGCTTCTCGAGTTCGTCATGATAGGTGCCGGCGACGCGCATCCCAGTCCCATCAACGAAGCGCCCGAACTCCTGCATCGAGGTTCGAGCCGTCGCCCGCTTCGCACCCGCGAGGTCCACGACGATGGGGCCCGTCGTCTGAACCAGGAACACCGTCGCGCCGAGCGTCCCGGTGATTCCCTTCTCGATCTCCGCTCGCCCTTCGAAGCGAAACGAGAAGGGCGGTGCAACCTCCCAGACGCCCCGGTCAGCGAAGAGCGCCGCGCACCGAACAGCGTCTCGCTGGTTCACCGCGTCGTGGAATCGCTCGATGGTCTCTCGTACAAGAAGTGTGTCACTCGTCATCGGGAGCTCCTTCACACAGCCAGTCATCAACAACAGCCAAAGGGCTGGGGTTCGCATACCCGAGAGTTCTCATTGTCCACGGGATGAGTCCAACGCGTTGTATTCACCATGATGTTGAGCCAGGCTTGAGGCATGTCGCTCGACGTCAGACACCTTCAACTGCTCGTTGCGCTCGATGAGCACGGCTCACTCCATGCCGCGGCCGCGCGCCTCCACCTCACGGCCTCCGCGCTCAGCCTGCAGCTGCGCGACCTCGAGAGCCATCTTGGAGGGCGCCTGTTCGAGCGGCGATGGCGACGCCTCCACGTCACTCCTGCAGGCGAACGGTTGACGCACTCCGCTCGCGCCATCCTCTCGGAGCTGGCGCGCACCGAAGCGGAGACGCGTGAACTCCTCGCGGGTCGCACGGGCGTGCTCCGCATCACCACCGAGTGCATGCAGTCCTACCGCTGGCTGCCCTCGGTGCTGCGGGGCTGGACGCGCGACCATCCCAATGCCGAGGTGACCATCGTGCCGGAAGCAGGTCACTCGCCGCTCGTGGCCCTCCGCCAAGGAGCGGTGGACCTCGCGGTCGTCGTGGGGGAGCACGGCCCGGAGGCGCGCGTGCGGTTCACGCCCCTGTTTCGTGACGAGCTCGTCGCGCTCGTGAGCGCCACGCATCCCCTCGCCCGCAACCGGCGCGTCACCGTGCGCGCGCTCACGCAGGAGAACTACTGGGGCTCGCTCGACAGCTTCGCGCCGCAGACACCCCTGGGGCGCGCGCTGGCCCAGGAAGGACTCACCTTCGCGCGCGTCACGCCGCTGCCATTCTCCTCGGGCGCCCCCGTCGAGATGGTCCGAGCCAACCAGGGAGTCACGGTGTGTCCACGCTGGTTCGCGGAAGCAGACCTCGCCCGAGGAGACATCGTCGGGCTGCGCATCGAGCGGGGGGTGTGGCTCCATTGGTCAGTGGCCACGGCCGAAGCAGGTGGCTCGCCCCTCGCCGCATCATTCGTCGCGGAGATGAAGCGGCACTGCCCACCCGCCCGCTCGGCGGCTCGCGACTGAGGCGGAATCGGCGTCACCGTCCGGCCCGCGACGGGGTGAGAGAGGCGGAGCGACGAGCCTCGCGGGTGAGGTGGACGCGCAAGCTCTTGTGCACGAGAGGGGGCTGCGATGGCGGATGGAGGCGACCTTCCAGGCGACCTGGATGTCCTCCAGAGTGTTCCGCCCGTGCACTCGCGCAACGCCGCGTGGCCCTGGCGCTGATTCCCTGCTGCTCGAGCCTGGCCGCGCGGCGCTCAGCTCCCGCGCTTCTCCGCGCTCAAGAGGCTCGAAGCCCCGCGTTTCTGGATGGCCGTCTCCAGCCGGAGCGGCTCACGGCCACAGACGCGCCGCGCTCCCTGCGTCACCCCGAATCCTTGCTCGCGTGCAGCCCGTACTTCTTGAGCAGCTTGCGCACATAGAGCCGCGCGAGGCCCGCTTCACGTGAGGCCCGTGAGATGTTGCCCTCGCAGCGCTCCAGCAGGTTCTTGAGATAGTCGCGCTCGAAGCCATCGATGAGGCGCTCCTTGGCCTCCTTGAAGGGCATCTCCAGCTCGGCGCTGGTGAAGCGCGCCCGCTCCGAGGCAGACATCTCTGGCAGCGCCTGCTCTCCCAGGTTCACCACGCGCTGGACCACGTTGCGCAGCTCGCGCACGTTGCCAGGCCACGGGTACTGCTCCAGCAAGGCCCGCGTCTGCTCGGACAGCGCGCTGGGGGGCCGGCCCAGCCGCTCCAGCATCGTGTCCACCAGCAGCGGGATGTCCTCGGGGCGCTCGCGCAGCGGCGGCAGCGTCACCCGCAGCACCGCGAGCCGGTGGAATAGATCTTCG
This sequence comes from Myxococcus stipitatus, assembly GCF_038561935.1. Next base: position 1,895,303 of record NZ_CP102770.1, read on the forward strand.
CGGAACCGGCCCGCCTTGACGTCCGCTTCCAGGTCCCTGTGCGTCGCCGCCACCACCCGCACGTTCACGGTGCGGTACTCGTTGGCGCCCACCCGCTTCACCTGGCGCCCCTCCAGCACTCGCAGCAGGCGCGGCTGGAACTCCAGCGGCAGCTCCCCCACCTCGTCGAGGAAGACGGTGCCTCCATCCGCCTGCTCGAAGGCCCCAGGCCGCTCCGAGTGGGCTCCCGTGAACGCGCCCTTCACGTGGCCGAAGAGCTCGGACTCCACCAGCGAGGGGGTGATGCCCGCGACATCCACGATGCTGAACGGCCCCCGGCTGCGCGGGCTGGCCGCGTGGATGCCCGCCGCGCACAGCTCCTTGCCCGTCCCCGTCTCGCCTTGGATGAGGACGTCCACGTCCCCCGGCGCCAGCCGCTGCAGCAGCGTGAAGACCTCACGCATCCTCCGGCTGCCCCCCACCAGCCCCCCGAACCGGGTGTCCGACGAGAGCGGGATGATGTGCTCGCGCACCTCATTGGGCACGACCTTCAGCTCGGTGGCGCCCAGCCTGACGATGGCGCCCATGCGCAGCTCCAGCTCCCGGAAGCGCATGCGTTCGCAGAACGAGCCGTTGCGAGACCCCAGGTCCCGCGCCAGCACCCGATCCTCCCTCACCTCCAGGGACAAGTGCTGCCGGGAGACGGTCCGGTCGTTCAGGACGATGTCACACGCTGGATCCGTCCCCAGCCGGTAGCTCCGGACCTGGAGCGAGAAGCTGCGGCCCGCGTCGCTCCCCGACAGGATGACGAGCTTCCTTCGAAGCATGGGCAGCAGGACCTCCGGATCGGGGGTCGTGCTCATCGTCGACGACGGGCTCTTGTCATCCGGGGCCGGAACCACTGGTAGTGGGGGACGCTACCACCCGGAGCCGACCCAAGAAAACATCCCCCAAGCTGAAATCCCAGTTTTGCGAGGGTCGTCTCCTGGCTCGCCCGACGGCGCGGCGAGCCCGGAGCGCCTCCGTCGGAGCCTCAGCGAAGGCCCATGCCGACGCCACCTCCCCCGGGGGCGACGATGCTCCCATCACCTGGGAGGTTCGTCACCTGCACCGGCGTCGGGCGCTGGGTGGTCGTCCCATCGCCGAGCTGGCCGGTGGCGTTGTAGCCGCAGGCCCGGACGAAGGCGTCCTTGCGCAACCCCATCATGTGGTTGACGCCCGAGGAGAGGTCCACGACGGAGTTCAGGAGCGTCACGGTGGGGGAGCTGCGCGAGGTCGTCGTCCCATCTCCGAGCTGGCCGTTGGGGTTGTAGCCAAAGGCCCACACCGTGCCGTCCCGCTTCAACACCGCCGTCGAGTAACCCCCCGCGGCGAGCGCGATGACATTGGTGAGGCCGGGGACCTGCACCGGCGAGTAGCGCAGGGTGGTCGTCGCATCGCCGAGCTGGCCGGAGGAGTTGTAACCCCACGTCCACACCTGGCCGCTCGTCATCAGCGCCACCGTGTGGTAGCCGCCCGCGGCGATGGCGATGGCATGACCGAGTCCGGAGACCTGCACCGGCACGGACTGGTTGGTGGTCGTCCCGAGGCCCAACTGCCCTTGGGGGCCGTAACCCCAGACCCACAGGGTGCCATCCGCCTTCACCGCCACCGAGTGGAAGTGGCCCGCGGCGATGGAGATGACATTCTCGAGGGACGGCACCTGCACCGGCGAGGAGCGATGGGTGAAGGTCCCGTCTCCGAGCTGGCCGTAGAGGTTGGAGCCCCAGGCCCACACGGTGCCATCCGCCTTCAGCGCCATCGTGTGCGTGGATCCCGCGGAGATGGCGGTGACGCCATCCAGCTCCGGCACGGACTGCGGTGTGAGCTGGGTGGCGGTCGTCCCGTTGCCGAGCTGGCCATAGACGTTGTAGCCCCAGGCGGCCACGGTGCCGTCCGCGCTCAGCGCCACCGTGTGGTTGACCCCCGCCGCCACGTCGATGACGCCGCTCAGGCCCGGGAGCTGCGTGGGCGTGACGCCCTGGGTGGTCGTCCCGTTGCCCAGCTGGCCATAGGCATTGGAGCCCCAGGTCCATACCGTCCCGCCGGCCCCCAGGGCCACCGAGTGCCCATTGCCGCCAGCGGTCTTCACGATTCCGCTGACCACGACGGCCGTGGGGGAGGTGCGCTGGGTGGTGGTCCCATCACCGAGCTCGCCGTTGGCGTTGTAGCCCCACGCGAACAGGGTGTGCACCTGGGCCATGTTCACCTTCTTCCGCTCGGCCACGGAGGAGTAATAGCCCGCACCGAACGAGCGCACCCCCGTGAGCGGGACCTGCACCGGCACGGAGCTGCTGGTGGTGTTCCCGGTGCCCAGCGCGCCGTAGAAGTTGTCGCCCCAGGCATACAAGGTTCCATCCTGCCGCTTGGCCAGCGTGTGGTAACCGCCCGCGTCAATCTCGACGGCTTGGGTGAGCACCGCCACCTGCACCGGGATGGAGCTGCTGGTGGTCGTCCCGTTGCCCAGCTGGCCCGCGCTGTTGTAGCCCCAGCCCCACGCCGTGCCGTCCCACTTCAGGGCGACCGTGTGGACGACGCCTCCAGAGAGCGCGCGGACGCCGGTGAGGCTCGCCACCAGCACGGGCCTCAACCTGTTGAGGGTGGTCCCATCCCCGAGCTGTCCATAGGCGTTGTTCCCCCAGCTCCAGGCGCTTCCGTCCTTCTTCACCGCCAACGTGTGCCACAAGCCCGCGGCGATGCTGGTGACACCGCTGAGGTTGGGCACCTGGATGGGGGAGGCGCTGTGGGTGGTGGTCCCATCCCCGAGCTCTCCCGATGAGTTGATGCCCCAGGTCCACACGGTCCCATCCGCCTTCAGCGCCACCGTCCGCGAGCCGGCGGCCGCCACCGCGACGACATCGCTCAGCTCCGGCACCTGCAGCGGCACCGCGCGCATCGTGGTGGTGCCGTCTCCGAGCTGGCCGTAGGAGTTGGCGCCCCACGTCCACACGCTCCCGTCCTCCGTCACCGCCACCGAGTGTTCGGCTCCGGCCGAAGCGGAGACGACATGGCGCAGGCCCCTCACCCGCGTCGGCGCGTTGCGCTGGGTCCGCTGCCCATTGCCCAACTGGCCGGAGGGGTTGTTGCCCCAGGCCCACACGTTGCCGTCCGACTTCACCTCCAGCGTGTGGGAGACGCCCGGGTTCACGCTCGGGCAGAACTGGACGAAGTTGCGGAGCACCTCCCGGGAGATGCCGCATTTGGCGCGGTTGCCATTGCTGTCGATGATCATGGGGGAGGCCTTCACCACGAAGGAATGCACCCCACAGCCGAGCCCGGCCGCGGCCTCGCTGAAGAACCACTCTCCCTGCTCGCCCACGCGCTCATCGAAGCCGTGGTCCGCGCCGTCCACGGAGTACTCCAGGTACACCGCGTTGGCGCCGTTGCCCACCACCCAGGAGCCTGCTCCCGCCAGCTCTCCCGCGAAGGAACTCACCCCCTCCACCTCGAGCGAGTCGAAGCTCACTCCCACGCACAGCGCCGACTCCTGGGTGGCCAGCGTCTCTTCCGACACGCGCGCGTCCTCGCCGGCGGGCACACCACACGCCACCACGAGCGCAAGGGTCGACGTCCACAACACGTTCCAGCGCTTCATCGCTTGTGTCTTCATCAGTATTGGCCCTTCAAGGTGGTGGTGTAGGAGGAGAAGGCTCCCAGTTGGATGAGCCAGGTGCCCCCCGCGGGGTTGTTCACCACGCAGGTCTCGTTGTTGCCCTTGCGCAGCGGGCGGCACTGGTAGGCGTGCAGCTCCGGGAACTGGCCGTGGCGGATGTAGAGGTCCGCGTCCCCGCTGCCCCCGGAGAGGGAGAACGTCACCGAGGGCCGGCCCGCGGGAACTTCCAGCTTGAAGTTCCGCCGGCTACCCGTGACGTCGGACACGCTCACGCCCGCGCCGTTGACGAGGGGCGTGGCGTGAGGGCGCTTGTACAGCAACAGGTTGGGTGAGCTCGTGTCACCGAAGTCCAGCTCCACCTGCCCCACGCTCGCGTCATCCAGCAGTCGCGCGGGGATGTCGGCGGGAGCGACGCCGTTGGCCAGCATGACGGCCGCAACGCCGCTCACGTGTGGCGCGGCGAAGGAGGTCCCCTCGAGCGGGAAGAAGGTCGAGTCCGTGTCACTGGTCGAGCTCGCGGAGCGGAGGTTCGCGCCCGGAGCCCAGAGGTCCAGACACGCCCCCTTGTTGGACGAGTTGGTGACGCCCACCCAGCGCGAATGTCCCTCGTCGATCGCGCCCACCGTGATGATGCGCGTCCGGAAGGGGTGGACCGCATCCGGCTGGAGGCGGGCCGGCGAACAGCCGCAGGCGTCGAGGTTCGCGTTGCCCGCCGCGACCACCACGACGAGCCCGGGGTTCATCGCGACGACATCCACGGCGGCATCGATCTCCGGGTCCTCGCTCGAGGTGGTGAAGCTCAGGTTGACGATGGCCGGCGTGACGGCGTTGTTCGCCACCCACTCCAGCGCCGTCACCAGGCGATCCACGGTCGTCCCGAACTCGTTGAACGCCTTCACCATGCGAAGGTTGACCTTCTTGGCGACGCCGTGCGTCTTGCCCCCGATGATCCCCGCGACGGCGGTGCCATGCCCGGTGACGTCATCTCCGGTCTGGCCGGGGACGGCGTTGAACACGACCTGAGCGCGCCCCTCGAACTCCAGGTGTGACGCCCGGATGCCCGAGTCGATGACGTAGACGTTGATGCCCGTCGCGTCCTCGGCGAAGTAGCTGTTGTCCAGCGGGCGGGCCTCCTGGTCGATCCGATCCAGGTTCCAGTCCGCGGGGCTCTGGATGCCCGAGGGCTGGACGATGCCATTCTCCCGGACGTGGTCCACCTGAGGCTCCTCGGCGAGCGCCTGGGCCTGCTCCTCGCTGGCGGAGACGAGGAAACCACGGAAGGCGGTCTCGTGGGTGGTGAGGACGCGCGCGCCGTACTTCCTGGCCAGCGCACCCGCCTTCGCCGCCATGCTCGACAGACCGCGCCCCGGCTTCTCCTTCAGCACCACCAGGTACTCGCCCGTCACGGGGGTGTCGGCCCGCATCAACCGGCCCGGCCCTGACTGCTGAGGCGGCGCGGCGAGCACCCCCACCGAGGCCAGGACGAGGCCCAGGGTGATCCACCTGCTCAAGCTCTTCACGCTTCGCATCTGCTCTCCCTTTCAACCGATGAGTTGGCGGCGCGGCCCATCAGGGCGTCACGCCCCGGCGCGCCTGTGCTTGGACGCTCAGCTCCCGCTCCTTCACCAGGCGACGCTGGTGGCGCGCGGCGAAGTGCCGCACCAGCTTCTCGAGCGGCGTCCCCTTCGCGGCTTCGACCAGGGCACTCGCTCTCGCGGGCTCCTGGTCCGCGAGGATTTCGAAGAGCTCCATCCGGGTCGCGGCCATCGAGCGCCTGGCGTCCGGCGACAGCTCCGCGGTGAACGAGTCCTCCAGGATGATGCGCTCGACCGTGGACACCAGCTGCGCGCGCGCCGGGTTCTGCCTCCAGGCCAGCGCCTCGCGCAGGTAGTCGATCCGCATCAGGCGCTTGAAGCTGGACGCCAGCGTCTCCTCGGCCTCCGTCGAGGTGCTCAGCGCCCGGCGCAGCTGCTCATGCAGCCGCGTGTCGGCGAGCAGCGCCTCGTAGTCCTCTCGGCTGTTGGAATCGAGGAGGACATGCTCACGGAAGGAGTCGAACCGAGCCAGCTCCGGCTCCGTCTTGAAGATCTCCGCCTTCACCCGGTCGGTGGTGGTGGTGAACTCGCCGGGCTCCTCGTCGTCCCCCGGGGCCGCCGGCGCCGGTGCCGCGGACAGGGAGGACGGGCGAGGCGCGGGGGTGGGCTCCAGCGCGGTGTCACGAGCCCGCGGCGTGGGGGCGGGAGAGACCTGCGCCGGAGCCGTCGTCACGGGGGCCGCGTCCTCCGCCCCGTCGAGCGCCGAGGCGATGAGCACGAGCCCCGCGAGCCCCGCGGCGACGAACGGGTAGAGAGGGCGCTTCATGGGCTCTCCACCTGGGGGAGCACGTCGGCGGGAATGCTCCGGTAGAGGATGAGGCGGTTGAGGTAGCCCACCTCGTCGTTCTGGAACCGCACGGAGCCCACCAGGTAGCCCTGGGCCACGAGGATGTTGGACACCCGGTCTGTCGTCACCGGCGCGAGGTTGTAGACCTTGCCGAAGAAGGGGGTCTTCTGGATGTCCACGATGGAATCCAGGGTGCCGTCGGCCTTCACCAGCGCGTCGCCCACCTTGAGGGTCTGCGCCTGCACGAGGCGGCCCTCGCCGGTGATGACCGGGTGCTCGAGGGTGAGGCGCAGCTGTCCGCCAGACCGGGCGGTGATGACAACGAGCGTGTGCTCCGCGTCCCGGAGCTCTCGCGTGTAGCTGTAGGTGAGGTTCGGCTGGAGCTGGAGCGCATCGAGCGTGGAGTCCGGCGTCAGCGTCATCAGGTCCTCACGCAGCGCCTCCATCGCCTCACGGATGGGGAAGGCGCCGTCGGCGAAGAGGACCTTCTGCTCGGCGGTGTAGCAGGCCGACTCGCAGTAGCCGTTCACATAGAAGGGGGTGAAGGCCGGCTCGGTGCTCTCCTTGTCGCGATAGAGCCTGCAGTTCGCCAGGTCCTTGTGAGGGAAGAGCTGGCGGTTGTCCCCATCGGCGATGTCGGGCGTCGTGCCGAAGGTGGGGTAGAGCGGGCGTCCCTTCCTCCGCCACGAGTCGCGTGACCACTGCAGGTAGCCGTCGGTGTCCAACGCCTGGGAGGTGGGGCCCGAGTTATAGAGCGCGAACATGACCGCGCTGTTCACCTGGAAGCTCGAGCCCGTGAACGAGCCCTCTCCCACCGAGTTCCGCTCCAGGTCCGACTCCAGGTAGTCCTTCAGCGTTCCTCCGCTCGCGGAGCTCAGGCCCGTGTTGAACGCGGCCCCCGGGTGCCCGACGTTCTGGTTCAGCGCGCACTTGCGAGCCCACTCGACGCGCTGCTTCGCCGCCTCACTCGTCGACAGGTTGTCGACGGTGCATCGGCCCAGCAGGAGCGGCTGCGCCCGCACCTGTGCTGGCAACACCATCGCCACCATCACCAGGGCCATGGCCCCCCAGATTCTTCGCGACATGGAATGTCCTTGCTTGTTCATGCCGCGCCATGCGGCGCGGAAAGCCGGTGAGTGTTCGTTACGGCGTGGGGCTGCGCGTCGCGGGCGTGTTGACGAAGACCGCTGCCGCCCGCCGGAGGTCCGGGCTCGCGTCGTGTTGGCTGGCCCAGGCCAACAAGGGCAGGGCCTCGGGCACCAGGGCCCGCTGCTCGCCGAGCAGGTGGATCACCTCGTTCCTCACCCCGTCCGCGGGGTCCATGCGCAGCGCCTGCGCCAGGGCGGGGAGCAGGGGCGCCAGGGGCCGGAAGTTGCTGGCGAAGACGGCGGCCTGGCGGACCTCCGGGGCCGGGTCCTCGAGGAGATGCATCGCGAGGAGCTGGTCAGCGCGAGGGTCCTGGATGATGCGCAGCGCATTGAGCGCGGCCTGGCGCACCCGGGGATCCTGCGACTGGAGCGCGTCCTCCAGCGTGGCGAGCGCGCTCGGGGAGCGGGTGTTGCCCAGGCTGTTGAGCGCCCCCACCCGCGCCTCCGGGGTGGAGGCGGAGCGATAGCCTCGGGTGAGCTCGCCGACCAGGTCCTCCGCGCCCTTGGGGTCGGTGTCGGTCAGCTGGGCCGCGGCGTTGCCGAGCGCCAGCGTAGCCGTGTCGCGCATCATCCCGTCCTCTTCTCCCGCCACGCCGCGAAGGGCCTCGATGCCCGCGGACGTGGGGTCCTTCGCCACGCCCAGCGCGGCCACCGAGTCCATGCGGATGTCCTGGGGGATGGAGCGATCTCCCGTGACCTCCGCCAGGGCCTGAATGGCCTCGCGGGTGCTGGCCGCAGAGAGCGCGCCGAGCAAGGGGCTGGCCGCGAGTGGATCCATCCCCGCGCGGAGGATGGCGGGGACCTTCGCGGCCTCGGAGGGGTGGAGCATGAAGAGCGCGCGCAGCCGCTCCAGGGCGATGGAGCGCACCTCGTCACGAGCCGTGGGCTCCGCCGGGAGCGCGTGCAGCTCCTTGATAAGCGTGTCGAAGTTCTTGCCGCCCAGCACCTGGCGGTACTGGTCCATCGGGTCCTGCTCCATGCCCTGGAAGGCGGACATGGCGGCGGAGCTCAGCGAGGCCCGGCGCGCCAGGAATGCGCCAATCAACGTCGGGTCCACGCGGCGCTCCAACAGGCTCAGGCTCAGAGAGGACTCATAGGTGGTGGGGGACATGGTCTGGCCCGCCTCCACCTCCACCCGCTCCTGGGCATCGAGCGAGCTCGTCCAGAGCTCCTGCTCCAGCGCGAAGGTGCTTCGGGCGCTCACGTCGATGCGGACCTGCCCGCCCAGCGGCTCGAGCCCCTGAGGGAAGGCCACGTGGGAGTAGGACAGCTTGCGCTTCTCGAAGCGACCCGCCTCCAGGCGCTGATACCCGGCGCTGTACCGCCCCGTGGTGTCGAACTCCTCCGCCGTCCAGGTGGCGCCCGGTGCTCCGACCACGACGAACTGGGAGCTCGCCACGATGGACCGGAGGATGCCTCGCACGAGCGGGTCTGCCGCCTGCTCGAAGTGCGTGAGCGTCACCCGACCGCTCGTGTCGTGCGTGAGGAAGAAGGGGAGCTGCAACGCCGTGGCGAGGTTCTGCTGGACGTCGGGGGCGACAGGGCCATTGTCGCCGACCTCCACCGTCAGCGAGGAGAGCCGCAGGCTCACCCGCGCGTCGACGCGCTCGGCCTCCGCGGAGACGACCCCCACGGTCCACTCGCCCCGGAGGATGAACCGCATGCCGGGCAGCGCCTGCGCGCCAGGCTGGGTGGGGCGGAAGGAGATCTTCTGCTCGGCGTTCAGCGCGTAGCGGTAGAGCGCCCCGGGGATCCACGCCCGCGTCCCCGCCAAGGGCCTGGGAGACACGCCCTGGGCCTGCGTCGACAGGCCCGCCACCGCGGGAGCGGCCTGGGGGGACCGCGACGTCTCCGAGGGGGCCACCGCGGCGGACCGGGATGCCCACCCCCAGAGCCCCAGCAGGCTCACGAGGAGGAGGGGGAGCCCCACCCCGAGGACCTTGCTGAAGGGCTTGCCGCCCACGTTCACCGACTTCCGCATGGGAAACTCCCGAGTCAGCGGCCTGGGCCGCTTCAGTTCTGGTTGGAAGGGCGGGCCCGGCCTCCTCGGCCGATTGCGCGGTCGAGGAGCCAGTGCCCGGTCATCCCGCCTCGCGCGCGGCCAGCGCCTCTGGGACGCGGCCGCGCGGTGGCGGGGGCAGCCCGGCTAGCAGCCCGAGGCCGAGATGGAGCCGGAGGCGTTGTACAGAACGATGTTCCTCACGATGCCGGACCAGTTCGCGATGGTGACGTTCCAGGTCTTCTTGAAGAACAGGAGCTTGATCTTCACGAACCCCGTCAGCGTGCCCGAGAGCGCGCTCAGGTTGAGGGGCGCCTTGAGCTGCCAGGAAGCCATGCAGAGGCTCCAGTCGAGGCTGGCCAGGGGCGCCACCGTGGCGTTGATGAGCTGCAGGGAGCCGGTCACGCCAAAGCTGGCGATGGCGACGTTCACCGCCGCGGAGGCCACCACGTTGGCGAAGCCGCCCACGGTGCCGGTGACCGCGGCGACCAGGGGGTTCACCTGGCCATTCACGCGCATCGTCACGCCACCCGTCAGCGAGGCCTTCACGGTGAGCGGGACAGGGCCGACCATGAACGTCTTGGACACGGAGAAGAAGGACCGGCTCCAGTTGATCGGGGTCGTCGAGAAGTTGCCGGCGAGGTTGGTGCTCCAGATCATCGCGCTCATGGCGTACAGCGCCGCGCTGCCGCTGTTGCAGCCACCCTGCTGCCCGCAGACGGTGGCGCGACCGCGCACCAGCTCCTTCTGGATGCTGAAGGCGGTGCCGTGGACCCGGCCCTCGGCGAGCGCCTCCTGCTTCTTCGCCGTGGTGCTGGTGGCGGGCGTCGCGGTGATGGCCGCGCTGACGTTGTAGCCAGCGCCGAAGATGGTGTTACCGAACAGCTCGGTGCGCTGGTAGCTCTTGGTGATGGGCCCGACGAGCGCCGCCCCCGACCCCGCGGAGCGCAGCCCGGCCAGGTCCTGCGTCGGCACCGTCTCCGTCGGCGGCGGCACGTTCTGCGTGGTGGCCTCCGGAATGGTGGCCTGGCCGTACTGCAGGTGCCGCATGCCGTCATTCATGTCGAGATAGACGGGCGCGTTGAGCAGCGTCGACTCGCCCTGGACGACGGCGTCCTGCTCCGGCGGCGTGTATGTGCTGCTCGGGTTGAACGGGAGGACCGGCGTCTCCCACGGAGTCTTGTCGTCCAGCTGGGTGTTGGACGGATAGAGGGTGTATGGGTACTTCGCCGAGTCAACGACATACGGCGTGGTGTCTTGGTAATCCTGCGCGGACGCGAAGGTGGACGCGGTGAGCGCCAGGAGCGCCAGGGCCTTGGATACTGCCTTCATCATGATGGGCCTCTCCAGTGAACGGTTACGGCGCGCGGCCTTTGTGCACGCTGCGCGCCACCCTCGCTGGGATGGCTCTCTCTCCGCTGGGCCCTTTGATTTCCCGGGGTTGGCTTCTGCCTGCGCCCTGGTAACGACTGTTGTCACTGATAACGCGTGTGCCCAGGGAGGGCCCTCGGCGTGATCACACCCGTTTCCAGCGCCTCGACACTCCAGCGGCCCTGAGCGCGGCGGACGCGTGGGGTTGCCCTCTCGAAGCGGGCTCCAGGCACGGGTCCTCCGCGTGTCGAAGCCGCGCCATGGTAACAACGGTGACCACCCGGGCCGCCGGACGCGTCGTCGGTCCCTGCCCGGGTCCAGTAGTATCCGCGCCACGCCGCCGACCGGCTGGGGAGGGAGCAGCATGCACGGGGAGAGGCGGCCATGAGGAACGAGCAGCGGGAGAAGAGCGCTCCCGGCGGGCATGCCGAGGAGGTCCAGGTCCCTTCCCGCGACGGGGAACCGCTGCCCAGGCTCGAGGACGGGGGGCCCGCCACCTGGCCCTATGAAGGGGATCCCACGAAGGCTCCACCCCTCGAGCCCGGCTACACGCTGCTGGGTCGCTATACGGTGCTGGGCACGCTGGGGCAGGGCAGCATGGGGGTGGTCCTGAGCGTGTATGACGCGCGGCTGGATCGTCGCGTGGCGCTCAAGCTGCTGCGCCCCTGGAGCGGAGCCGAGAGCCGCCGCGACGAGGAGCAGGCCCGGTTCGTGCGCGAGGCGCAGGCGATGGCCCGCCTGAGCCACCCCCAGGTGGTGGCGGTGTACGACGCGGGGACCTTGGAGGACGGCGCGCTCTTCATCGCCATGGAGTACGTGGAGGGGCAGACGCTGCGCCGATGGCAGCAGGGACGCGCGTGGAGCGAGGTGCTGGCGCAATACCTGGCGGCGGGGCAGGGGCTGGCCGCCGCCCACGAAGCGGGCCTCATCCACCATGACTTCAAGCCGGACAATGTGCTGGTGGGCCAGGACGGGCGGGCACGGGTGACGGACTTCGGCCTGGCCTGGCTCGAGTCCGTCTCGGTGGACGAGCCCCGCGAGGTCCCCGCGCAGCCGCTCCCCGCGCAGCCCACCGTGGCGCTCGCGCCGCTGACCACGCGCTCGAGCCAGTGGATGGGGACGCCGAGCTACATGGCGGACGAGCAGTTCCGAGGCCAACGGGGAGACGCGCGCAGCGACCTGTATGCCTTCTGCGTGTCCCTCTATGAGGGGCTGTACGGCCAGCTGCCCTTCCAGGGCAACACCGTGGCGGAGCTGCGCGCGGCTCAGCGCGCGGGCAGGGTGGTGCCGCCGGCGGACTCGCAGGTCCCCGCGTGGGTGACGCGCACGCTCCTCCAGGGGTTGAGCACTGATTCGGCGAAGCGTCCCTCCTCCATGAAGGCGCTGCTGAATGCGCTGGCGGACGACCCGGAGAAGAAGCGGCGGGCGAGGCCCTCGCGTTGGGCCCTGGTCGGCGCGGTGGGGGCGGCGGCGGGGCTGGCCTTGTGGGCATGGGCTCGCCCGCGGGAGCAGGTGTGCGGTCGCATGGAGCTGCGGCTGAGCGGAGTCTGGGATGAGGCGGTCAGGGCCCGGCTGGAGCAGGGGTTTGTCGCCACGGGGGCACCCTCCGCGCGGGCCACCGCCGAGCGGGTGGTGCAGGGGCTGGAGGCCTATGCGGGCGCCTGGGTGAGACAGCGCACCGCGCTGTGCCTGAGCGCGAGCCAGGAGGGGCGCCCGAAGAACTCGGGGCTGCTGGTGCTGGAGGAGGCCTGCCTGGAGCGCAGGCGCGGCCAACTGCGCGCGCTCACCGAGCTGTTGTCCCAGAGTCCAGACACCCCCCTGGTGAGCAAGGCGGTGGAGGTGGTGCAGGCCCTGCCGCCGCTGGAGTACTGCCAGGACGCCAAGGCGCTCACCGCCGCGGTGCCGCCGCCGGAGGACCCGGTGGTGCGCGGGAAGGTGGAGGCGCTCCAGCAGCAGGTCGACTCCTTGCGGGTGCTGCTGGATACCCACCGCGTCCAGGAGGGGCTCTCGCTGGCGAACTCCCTGCTGCCTCAGGTGAAGGCGGCAGGCCACGCTTCGCTGGAGGCTCAGACGCTCTATCTCATGGCATGGATGAGAGAAGGGACAGGCGACTACCGAGCCACCGTGGAGGGGCTGCGCGAGTCCATGGTGGTGGCGGCGCGTGGCAGGGACGCCTATACGCTGGCCCAGGCCTCGAACTCCCTGGTCTGGGTGACGGGCAACCGCCTGAGGCGGCCGCACGACGCGCTGCAGATGGTGCCCATGGCGCAGAGCATGGTGGAGCTGGCGGACGATGACCGCATCCGCGCCTTTGCCTCCAACAGCGAGGGCACCATCCTCATGGCCGTGGGCAAGCACGAGCAGGCGCGGCAGGCGTTCGAGCACGCCCTGGCGCTGAGGAAGAAGGTGTGGGGCCCCGAGCACTGGGAGGTGGCCTCCACGCTCCACAACCTGGGCCTGCTGTTCCAGAGCATGGGCCGGGTGGACGAGGCGCTCGAGGCCCATCGCCTCTCGCTGGAGCTGCGCAAGAAGGTGTTGGGTCCAGAGCACCCACGGGTGGCCGAGTCGCTCAGGGACCTCGGCACCACGCTCCAGGAGATGGGCCGGTTCGAGGAGGCGCTCGAGGCGCAGGCGCGCGCCCTGTCGCTGAAGCAGAAGGTGCTGGGCTCCGAGCATCCGTCCGTGGCCGACTCGCTCAGCGCGCGAGGCCACGTGCTCCGCGACATGGGGAGGGCCGAGGAGGCGCTCGAGGACTACGCGCGCGTGCTGGAGCTGAACCTGAAGCTGCTCGGCCCCGAGAGCCCGCTCGTCGCCTGGGCGCTCACGGACCAAGGCGAGGCGCTGGTGGACCTGGGGCGGCACGCGGAGGCGCGGGAGAAGTTCACGCGCGCCATGGCCTTTCAGGACAAGGTCTTGGCACCGGACGATTTGGGGCGCCTGTGGCCCCTGCTGGGGATGGGCCGGCTCTGTCTGGCCGAGGGCAAGCCCGCCGAGGCCGTGCCATTCCTCGAGGGCGCCCTGAAGCTGGCTTTGACCAATGAGAGGGCGCGGGTTCAATTCCCGCTGGCCCGTGCGCTCTGGGACTCCCACGGAGACAGGGCGCGAGCCATCGAGCTGGCCACCCAGGCCCGCGACTACTGGAGCCGGGTGGACCGGAAGGCGGACGCGGAGCGGGCCGCTCAGTGGCTGAAGCAGCACGCCACATCCAGGCCATGAGTGACGGAGCCTGTCCGCCCCAGGGCTCACTGGAAGCGCCTGGGCGGTACCAACGGGCTGGCGCGTCTCCACGGCGAGGTGATGCGCCGCATCCGCTCCGTGGGGCCTTCCCGGACCGCGCCTCATCCGCGCTGTCGCCCCTGAAGTCACCGGTGGCTGGGACGACCACCGCTACCTCGACATGGACCTGCTGAAGTCAAACCCCGCGCTTTGAAACCATGACGTGCATGCTTGGCGAATACCTCGCCGGTGCCGCGTGCCGCGACACTGCGACCACTCCCGCTCAGCTCGGACTCAAGCGAGCGCTCGACTCATGGCGGGCTGTGACACGTGCATGCGCTCTGCGGCCTCGGTAACGCTGAAGTCACGCAAGAGTGCATCCAGGGTGGTGAGGAGATTGAGGTCGGACATGGGCACGAGAAGCGAGCCTGGATTTTCAATGATGCAAGCAGCCCAGGGACTCCGCCAGCAACTCGCTTGGCTGTACCGGCTGGACGGTTCACAGCGCCTGCAGGGCTGGGAACCTGAAGGAAGACGCCCTTGAGGCGGCAGCGTGCCTGACGGAGAGGGAAGGCGTCGCCCGGCTCGCGGCGGCTGAGTTGCGATTCGCGCGGCCCCTGGGCGTGCCGTCCTTGACGCCCGCGTTGCAGCGGCGCGTGGTTCTTCGTCTCCGGCAGCTCGCTGGAGGGGAGGTCCGAAAGGAAGACACGAAGAGAGGGCTTGGAGTCTTGGGCGGCGGTGTTCCGTGGAGTGTTCGCGGTGGCGGACCTGCTCCCGGGCTACCGGCAATGGTTCAAGTCCTTTCCGGTGGCAAACGGGTGGAGTGCATTCTGGGGGCGCGCGTGGCTTTGGCGGCGCTTCGCAAGGACGAAGCGCGTGAAGCCATTCTCCCTGCTCATCGGGTCAGGGCGGGGCTTTCTCGGGTTCTACGCCATGACCTCCGGCGCCACGACCTGGCTGCCCTGGCACAACACGTGGGATGAGTCCGTGGAGATCTCCATCAAGGTGTATTGCTTGTGCGTGGGCGGCGATGAGAAGTGGTGGGGGGCTGCGGCGGAGCGCAGGCAATCGTGTTGCCCGAATGGGACATTCTTCGGTGACCACCACGCGCCTGTACCTCGAGCGGTCTCTTGGCTTGATGTTCCTCTGGGCCATGGTATGGGCCGGAAGGCAATGACTGCTCCCGCCTCGTTCCCGAATCATTCGTACGTGGGCTCCATGCGCCTCGGACGCTGGTTGGTGGTTCGCGACACCGACATGAGCCCCGCGTTGTCGGTGTCGGTCGAATGCGTGAGTGGCCTCTGGCACGCGTGGTTGCGGCGCGACGGCGAGCGGCCCGTGGCGCTGATGTTGGTGCACGAGGCGCATCTCTCGCGAGCCCCTGAAGAGTTCGAGGTGTTTCACGGTCAGCACGCCGCTGGAATCGCGGTGCTGGTTCGTGCGCTCCACGCCCCGGCGATGGAGAAGCTGCCTGACGTCCGTGCGATGATCGCAGCGATCAGCAGCGAGACGGAGCGCAAGCTCGTCTCGCTGGCCCATCGCAACGAACCCGAGTTCGTCGAACGGTGGAATCGGGGACCTCAGACGGTGCTGGTCCACGACGAACGCTTCACCAGCCTGGAGCCCACGGACCTGAGCGGCGGCCACGGCATGCTCGAGCTCGGTGGGTTCTGGGCGCGTACCACCGGGCTCGATGGCTGGAGTGTGGTGGGTGTCGATGACGAGGACCTCGCCGTCCTGGTGCGCATCAACCTCTCGGGCGTGTTCGACCACAACTACCTCATCGACAAGCGCTCGGCGGAGCTCGCTGCTCGCATGGCCCAGCTGTCCGTGACCTCATCCGGTGCGCCTGGGAGGCCCTATTCACCGAAGCAGCGGTACGTCGTTGGAGACGAGGTGGAGCATGCCTCCTTTGGCACCGGTCGAGTCGTCGAGGTCATGGGCAACAAGATGAACGTCTTGTTTTCGGTGGGAGCGAAGATGCTCGTGCACGGGCGCTGAGCCACGGCGCTCGGAGTAAGGTCAGACTCGGCGGATGCCTGGAGGTGATATCAGAATTGCCTCAAGAGAATGAGGTGGAGACGAACTTGAAAAGGCGCGGCGTTCCGAGCGCGTGAGCCAGGAGCGCGGGAAGAGAGACGGCCGACAGCGTTGTGGAGGGGTTGACTCAGGTCTCGGCGGCCGCACACGGAAATCTCACGAGATTTCACGTCCCGGCTTCTGGCGAAGAGCGAATAATCGGTCTCCTACTTCGAACCAAAGACCTGTGCGCGATAGTGCTTCGAGAACGCGGTCCAGCCAGGACTGTCGAAGAATGCTGCCTCGACCCAGTGGTGTATGAAACGCATGGCAAAGCCGCGCTGCAAATAGTCCTCGACGCCCACGGGCAGCGGCCGGAGCTCTCCGCCTCCGTCGAGTGGCACGAAATGCAGCCGGTCGAGGACCCGGCCCGATTCCATTTCGAGGCAGACCGCGAACTCGCCCTCGCAGTAATCGAAGGGCGAGAGGCGGTCGAGCAGCTCACGTGCCTCCGGAGACAATCCGTACGGGTCGAGGAGTTCCGCTCCTCGTCGGCCGTCGAGGCCGTCGACGCATGTGGAAACAGGGAGGACGTTCGCCTCTCCCCCAACGATGTCGATGTCGCGGTATGCGATTGCGGCGCCTTGTTGCAAGCGCCACCGGATCTGCATGGAATCAGCCTGCTCGTAGAAGCGCTCGAGTGCCGCGGGCAGTGTCAGAGTTCGTCGTACGCGGGCGAGGTCGGCGCCCTTGTGGCCATACGACAGCCGCACCGACCCGCTTTCGCCACCGAGGAAGCCGCGAGGGGCGCGATGCAAGCATGGTATCGGTCCGAGACCGGATTATCGCTCATCAATGGATGATACGCGAGGAGACGCGTCTGTCGCGCAGCGCCGCTGGAGACGACCTTCAAGAAGCGCGGATCCTGGAGCCACGCGAGCGGGGAGAATCGCGGGATGGGAGGGTCGCGCAGGAGGCTCGCCGTGCCGAAAACGAGCGACAGGAGACCCTGACGCGACCTGAGTCAACCCCTCCACAACACTGTCGGCGGTCTCTCTTCCCGCGCTCCTGGCTCACGCAATCAAAAGGCCGACTGGTGGCCACGCCCGTGCGAGCCGTGAGTTCGGCCATCAGCTCGCGCACTTTCGCGTCCGGCTTTCGAGCCACCAGCCGCTTGAGCGCGTAGGCCACCGTGCCACGGATGGGCGAGAGCCTGCCGCCGCCCTTGGGCCACGGCGCGACGTCTCCTGTCTCCCGGTACAGCCGCAGGACTCGGCGGACCGTCGCCGCGCCAATGCCTGGCAAATGGGCAATCCGCGCATACGACTGTCCCTCGTCGTGGAAGGCTCGCACGATGTCTCTCCGCAGCTTCACCGGCGTGGGAAGTCCTTCGCTCATCCCCAGGGGAGCTCAAGCCTCGACGCTCTCGTCAATCGAGCCCTGGGGTAGCGGCTTCATCGTGGCAATTCCTCGTCCGAGACGTGCCCGGGCATCCCCACCACGAGGCGGCGGCGGCACATCGCATGTCTCACGCTTCCGTTGAGGGACCCGCTTCACCGTGGCTCGGCCCACGCGGAACTGCTCTGCCATTTCCTCGCACCTTCTGCCGCGAGCCTCGCGCACCTCGAGAATGCGTCGGCGCAAGTTCTCGGAGAGCGGGAGGGTCATCCCAAGCGCAGCTCCTGCCCAGTGACTCGGCTCAACCGAACCCTCGCTGTGAGGCAAGGGGCCGCAGGCGGGCGTGTCATGGGGCCACTTGACGCGTCAGCAATCGCGGCTGACGTGTCAAATGTGGGGCCTGGCTGTTTCATCCTCCTCAAATCACACTGGATGCATCGTGGCGCCGTCGTTGCAAGAGCCCGACTCAGGTTCGCTGGCCGCATGCGGAGACGAACTCCACTGGCTCTCGGGCTTGCACCCTGGCCTTCGAACCTTCAGGCACTTACGCGACTTCCACCCAGGGCAGACCGGACTTCAACGAGATGGGCGCGGACCTCACAGCCAGACGCAAGGATGCGCATCTCGACCTTTGCGCGACGGGTGACGTCGAACCCTCTGGGAACAGCACCTTGCTGGAGTGCGTGAAGCTGGTGCACTGCGCGATGCCGGAGATGGCCGTGGAGGACGTGGACCTGACCACGGCCTTCCTGGGCAAGCGGCTGCGCTACCCGCTGCTCGTCACGGGCATGACGGGTGGGACGGAGCGGGCGGGTGCGGTGAATCGCGACCTGGCGCTGCTCGCCGAGCGCCACGGCCTGGCCTTCGGCGTGGGGAGTCAGCGCGCCATGTCCGAGGATGCCTCGCGGGCCGCGTCCTTCCAGGTGCGGAAGGTGGCGCCCACGGTGGCGCTGCTGGGCAACATCGGCATGTTCCAGGCCATCCGGTTGGGCGTGGAGGGGACGCGCCGGCTGGTGGACGGCATTGGCGCGGACGGACTGGCGCTGCACCTCAACGCGGGCCAGGAGCTGCCGCAGCCGGAAGGTGACCGGGACTTCCGGGGCGGCTACCGCGTGGTGGAGTTGCTGGTGCGTGCCTTTGGCGAGCGGCTGCTGGTGAAGGAGACGGGCTGCGGCATGGGCCCGGACGTCGCGCGGCGGCTGGTGGACCTGGGCGTGCGGAACATCGACGTGTCCGGTCTGGGCGGGACGTCCTGGGTGCGCGTGGAACAGCTTCGCGCGTCCGGCGTACAGGCACAGCTGGGGGCGGAGTTCAGCGCGTGGGGCATTCCTACTGCGGCGGCGCTGGCCTCCGTGCGTCGGGCCGTGGGCCCGGACGTCCACCTGGTGGCGAGCGGCGGCCTGCGCACGGGGCTGGACGCGGCCAAGGTGGTGGCGTTGGGGGCGGACCTGGCGGGCTTGGCGCTGCCGCTCTTCCGCGCGCAGCAGGCGGGCGGCGTGGAGGCGGCCGAGGCCGCGCTGGAAGTCATCCTGACCAGCCTGCGGCAGGCG
Organism: Myxococcus stipitatus; assembly: GCF_038561935.1. Next base: position 1,914,017 of record NZ_CP102770.1, read on the forward strand.
CTCGTGCTGACGGGGAGCAGAAGCTGCGCTGAATTGAGACAGCGGCCCCGGGTGGTCACCGGCGAGTTGAAGGATTGGTTGGCGGCGCTTTAGAGGGCGGCCGCGCCGAAGTCTGGAAGGAAGAACATGTTTGACACCGTGACGTCCCGGCTTCCCGGGTTCCACAAGCTGCCGCTGGACGAGCGCCACGCGCACCTCTCCCGCATGTTCCGGCTCACGCCCGAGGAGCTGCGGCAGCTGCTGGGCTCGGAGGCGCTCCAGCCCGTCCTGGCGAACCAGATGATTGAGAACGCGGTGGGGACCTTCTGCCTCCCACTGGGGCTGGGCCTCAACCTCCAGGTCAACGGACGCGACTACCTGGTGCCCATGGCGGTGGAGGAGCCATCCGTCGTGGCGGCGGTCTCCTTCGCGGCGAAGATTGCACGGGAGGCGGGCGGCTTCATCGGTGAGGCGGACCCGTCGCTGATGATTGGGCAGGTGCAGGTGTCGCGCTACGGCGACCCGACGGCGGCCACCGAGCGCATCCTGGCGCACAAGGAGCACCTCCTCGCGCTGGCCAACAGCTTCCACCCGGCCATGGTGGCGCGCGGCGGCGGGGCGAAGGACGTCGAGGTCCGCGTGCTTCCGGCCCCCGAGGGCCCGTGCGGCGAGCCGCTGCTCATCGTCCACCTCATCATCGACGCCCAGGAGGCGATGGGGGCCAACCTCATCAACACCATGGCGGAGGGCGTGGCGCCGCTCATCGAGCAGGTGACGGGCGGCAAGGTGTACCTGCGCATCCTCTCCAACCTGGCGGACCGCCGGCTGGCGCGCGCCATGTGCCGAATCCCCGTGCCGCTGCTGGCGGACTTCGAGATGCCGGCCGAGGAGATTGCCGAAGGCATCACCCAGGCCAGCCGCTTCGCGGAGGCCGACCCATACCGCGCGGCCACGCACAACAAGGGCGTGATGAATGGCATCGACTCGGTGGCCATCGCCACCGGGCAGGACTGGCGCGCCATTGAAGCAGGCGCGCACGCGTTCGCCTGCCGCAACGGGCAGTACCGGCCGCTGTCCACCTGGTACCTGGAAGAGGGCCACCTGGTGGGCCGCATTGAGCTGCCCATGGCGCTGGGGACGGTGGGCGGGCCCATCAAGCTCCACCCGGGCGTGCAGATGGCGCTCAAACTGATGCAGACCACGTCGGTGCGAGAGCTCGCCATGGTGTTCGCGGCGGTGGGCCTGGCGCAGAACTTCGCGGCGCTGCGGGCGCTGGGCAGCGTGGGCATCCAGAAGGGCCACATGGCGATGCACGCGCGCTGCGTGGCGGTGACGGCGGGCGCGCGGGGCGACTGGGTGGAGAAGATCGCCAACCTGCTGGTGAAGGCGGGCCACGTGAAGGTGGAGAAGGCCCGCGAGCTGCTGGCCAGCCTCCCCGCCGAGGATGCCGCGGCCGCGACCGGCACCGCGCTCTGACGCCGTGGCCCTTCGTCCTGAATCCTTGTCGGCCTTTGGCGCCGGCAAGGTCATCCTGTTGGGTGAGCACAGCGTCGTGTATGGGCACCCGGCCCTGGCGGGGCCGTTGTCGCAGGGCGTGACGGCGCGCGCCGTGCCGGCGAAGGCGTGTCAGCTCGTGTTGCCCGCCACGCTCAGTCGCCCGCAGCGGGCGCAGCTCACGGCGGCGTTCGCCCGTGCAGCGGAGGTGACGGGCGCGCCGCCGGTGAAGGTGTCGCTGGAGGCGGACCTGCCGCTGGCCGCGGGCCTGGGAAGCTCGGCGGCGCTGTCAGTGGCGTGCGCGCGGGTGCTGCTCCAGGCGGCGGGGAAGGTGCCCACGCCGAAGGACGCGGCGCGCGTGGCGTGGGCGATGGAGCAGGAGTTCCATGGCACGCCGTCCGGCGTGGACCACACCACCAGCGCGGCGGAGCAACTGGTCCTCTACCGGCGCAAGCCGGGGGCCGCCAAGGGGACGGGGCAGGTGGTGAAGAGCCCCAGGCCCTTGCACGTGGTGGTGACGCTCGTGGGTGAGCGCAGCCCCACGAAGAAGACGGTGGGGGCGCTGCGGGAGCGGCTGGCTCGCTGGCAGTCGCGCTACGAGCGCCTGTTCACGGAGATTGGACGGGTGTCCTCGGAGGGGGCGAAGGCGGTGGCGGCGGGAGACTTGGAGGCCCTGGGCGACGCGATGAACGTCAACCAGGGGCTGCTCGCGGCGTTGGGCCTGTCGTCGCCGCCGTTGGAAGAGAGGGTCTACCGGTTGCGGGAGCTGGGGGCGCTGGGCGCCAAGCTGACCGGAGCTGGTGGAGATGGTGGGGCCGTCATCGGCCTGTTCCTGGAGCCGAAGCCGGTGGTGACGAAGCTCCGCCGGATGGGCGTGCGCTGCTTCAGCAGCCAGCTCGCGGGTCCGCGGGCGTCGTGAGTCTTCCCATGAAAGCCACGGCTCTGGCGCATCCCAACATCGCCCCGGTGAAGTACTGGGGGAAGCGGGATGACGCGTTGAGGCTGCCGCACCAGTCCAGCCTGTCCCTTACGCTGTCGCCGCTGTCGGTGACGACCACGTTGGAGTTCGGCGCCGCGAGCGACCAGGTGGAGCTCAACGGGCTCACCGCGAAGGGCAGCGAGCGCGACCGCGTGCTGGGGCTGCTGGAGTTGGTGCGCGCCCAGGCGAAGGCCGACCTGGGCCCCGCGAAGGTGGTGTCTCGCGGGGACTTCCCCATGGCGGCGGGGTTGGCCAGCAGCGCGGCGGGCTTCGCGGCGCTGGCGGTGGCCGGACGCGCGGCGGCGGGGCTGCCGTCGGAGCCCCGCGCGGCCAGCATCCTGGCGCGCATGGGCAGCGGCTCGGCTTGCCGGAGCGTGCAGGGTGGGTTCTGTGAGTGGCAGCGCGGCGAGCGTCCGGAGGGTGAGGGCAGCTTCGCGGTGCAGCGCTTCGACGCGGCCCACTGGCCGGACGCCGCGCACGAGGTGGCCGCGGAGGCGCTGGCCCGCGCGTGCGGCGCGGTGGACGTGATTCGCTGCGTGCCCGGTGGTGACGCGGGGCTGAAGGCGGCGCATCTCTTCTGATGGAGCGCGCCCTCTCCGCGCCGGGCAAGCTGCTCCTCTCCGGGACGTACGCCGTGCTGTGGGGCGGCGTGGCGCGGTTGGCCGCGGTGGCGCCGCGTATGTCCGCCGCCGCGCGGATGCCCGGGGGCACGGGTGCCTGGAGGAGGGGACGCTGGAGGAGAGCACCACGCCGCTGGGCGTGCACTGAGGTTGTGAAGTCCCGGCGAGGTTTGCCTTTGCGGAGGCTGGACGAAGCCCTGCGCCCGGGGAACGCAGGGCCAGGGTTTCGACCTGGTGTCCTGGAGGGCGCGCTACGACGCGCTGAAGCTGACGCTGGGGCCGGGCGAGAAGGGGCGGGCTGGGGATGGGGCGACGAGCTTCGCGGGCGGCCGGGCCCAGACGGAGCTGATCCTCCAGCTCCGCGTGCGTCTTGCCGCACTCGTTGTGCACCTCGAGAACGCGCAGACGCGTGTCCTTGGAAATCGGTCGGCTCATTCCACGAGCGGACGCACGTGTCATAAGGCCAGTTGACGCGTCAATAACGACGGCTGACGCGTCAAACGCGCGAGCCTGGCTGTTTCATCCCCTTCAAATCACACGAGATGCGGCTTGGTGCGCCATGGCGCCGCCGTTGCATGGGCTTGGCTCGGATTCGATGAATGGGGCGTTCGTGAAACAGGTGGTTGTGAGGTTGTGTGTCATTGTTTCGAGCCTTGGCTTCTCGCCCGCGAGGGGACAAGAGTCCCTTGATGTGGTGAGGCCGGTCGCGCCGGAGCGTCTGGAGTGACTGGGTGCGTCTGCTCGCGCGGCGCCCGCCGCACCTCCTCGCGGCCTGGTTCGTCCCGGACTCCGCGCAGCGGAGATGGACGCCGCTGGCCACTGGTTCGTTCGCTCATCGAGCCGGGTGGGCCGCCTCCTATCTTTGTGAATCCCTGTCGTGCGGTTGATAGGTTTTTCGGCTCAAGCCGTCATCCGAGGTCATGATGTCCAAGGCTCGTCAGAAGCAACCCTTCCAGCTTCCTGAGTTCTACGTGCCGTGGCCGGCGCGGCTGAACCCGAACCTGGAAGCTGCCCGTGCGCACACCAAGGCGTGGTCCTACGAGATGGGCATCCTGGGGCCGCCGCGGGACGGGACGGAGCGGGAGGTCTGGTCCGAGCGCCGCTTCGACGGCATGGACTACGCGCTGCTCTGCTCGTACACGCACCCCGAGGCGCCGGGGCCGGTGCTGGACCTGGTCACCGACTGGTACGTCTGGGTCTTCTACTTCGACGACCACTTCCTGGAGGTCTTCAAGTACTCGCGCGACGTGAAGGGCGGACAGGCCTACCTGGACCGGCTGCCGCTGTTCATGCCGCTGGACATGAGCCAGACGCCGCCGGAGCCCGTCAACCCGGTGGAGCGCGGGCTGTGGGATTTGTGGCAGCGCACGGTGCCCGCCATGTCCATGGACTGGCGCCGCCGCTTCTTCGAGAACACCAAGCACCTGCTCGATGAGTCGATGTGGGAAATCGAGAACATCAGCGAGGCGCGCGTCTCCAACCCCATCGAGTACATCGAGATGCGCCGCAAGGTGGGCGGCGCGCCCTGGTCATCGGACCTGGTGGAGGTGGCCGTCTCCGCGGAGATTCCGGACCGGGTGGTGAAGAGCCGGCCGATGCGCGTCTTCAAGGACACCTTCTCGGACGCGGTGCACCTGCGCAACGACTTGTTCTCCTACGAGCGCGAAATCCTGGAGGAGGGTGAGCTCTCCAACGGCGTGCTGGTGGTGGAGAAGTTCCTCGACTGCGACACGCAGCGCGCCGCGGGCCTGGTCAATGACTTGCTGACGTCCCGGCTCCAGCAGTTCGAGACGACGTTCGCCACGGAGCTGCCGTGGCTCTTCGCGGAGTACGGGCTCAACCCGGTGGAGCAGGCGCAGGTGCTCACGTACCTGCGGGGACTCCAGGACTGGCAGTCCGGCGGCCACGAGTGGCACCTGCGCTCCAACCGCTACATGAACCAGCACGCCGAGAAGCGCCCGGCGCTGAGCATCCCGGTGCCCGCGGGCCTGGGCACCTCCGCGCTCCGGCTGCCGTTGACGGCGGGGGCGCTGGGGCTGGGGCCTCGGGCCCGCTCGCTGAGCCACACGCCGCGCCAGCACGTGGGCCCCACGATGCTGCCGAAGTTCTACATGCCGTACACCACGTACCTCAGCCCCCACCTGGACGCCGCGCGGAGGGCTTCGAAGGCCTGGGCGCGACGGATGGGCCTCTTGGAGGTGGTACCCGGCGTGGGATTCTATGTCTGGGATGACCACAAATTCGACGCGGCGGACGTGGCCCTCTGCGGCGCGCTCATCCACCCGGACGCGACGCCCGAGCAGCTGGAGCTGACGGCGTGCTGGCTGGTGTGGGGGACGTACGCGGACGACTACTTCCCCCTGCTCTACGCGAACACGCGGGACATGGCGGGCGCCAAGGCGTTCACCGCGCGGCTGGGACAGTTCATGCCGGACGACGTGGAGGCCGCCAGCGCCGCGGTGCCCCTCAATCCGGTGGAGCTGAGCCTCGCGGACCTGTGGAAACGCACCGCGGGCCCGCTGTCGCCGCGCGGCCGCAAGCTGTTCCGCAAGGCCATCCAGGACATGACGGACAGCTGGGTGTGGGAGCTGAACAACCAGCTGCTCAACCGCGTGCCGGACCCGGTGGACTACGTGGAGATGCGCCGCAAGACCTTCGGCTCGGACCTCACCATGAGCCTGGCGCGCCTGTCGCACGGGGACGCGGTGCCGGAGGACGTCTTCAACACCCGCACGCTGCGCGGGCTGGAGAACTCCGCCGCGGACTACGCCTGCTTCGTGAACGACTTGTACTCCTACCAGAAGGAGATTCAGTTCGAGGGTGAGCTGAACAACTGCGTGCTCGTCGTCCAGAAGTTCCTGGGCGTGGACAAGGACGCGGCCGTGCAGGTGGTCAACGCAATGATGACCGCGCGCATGAAGCAGTTCGAGCATCTGGTGGCCAAGGAACTGCCCGCGGTCATCCGCACCTTCGCGTTGGACGAGAAGGCGCAGGCGAAGCTGCACAAGTACGTGGAGCAACTCCAGCAGTGGATGGCGGGCATTCCCCGGTGGCACGCGGGGGTGACCCGCTACGAAGAGGCGGAGCTGATTCACGATGCGTCGCCGAAGCTCAAGGCCGGGAACTTCTCCAGTCTGGGCACCTCCGCGATGCGCCTCGCCGAGCTGTTCCTCGCCACCAAGTCTTGATGCCCCATTCGTATTGCGAAGTCCCATGAAACTTCAACCTGGAGAAGGGTGACCCATGTCCAATGACTCGAAGAAGTTCGACGACAACAACCAGAGCCTCGGCACGCAGGCGGCGCGGCAGCTGGCGACGACGACCAAGTCCGAGCCGCAGATGCAGGGCATCTCCTCGAGGTGGCTGCTCAAGCTGCTGCCGTGGGTGCAGGTGTCCGGCGGCACGTACCGCGTCAACCGTCGCATGACGTACGCGGTGGGCGACGGCCGCGTCACCTTCACCAGTACGGGCGCCAAGGTGGCGGTGATTCCGCAGGAGCTGGGCGAGCTGCCGCTGCTGCGCGGGTACGAGGACGTGGACGCGCTCACCGCGCTGGCCAACCGCTTCGAGCAGAAGGAGTTCAAGGCGGGCGAGGTCATCACCGAGGCCGGCAAGGAGGCCGACTCCATCGTCCTCATCGCGCACGGCAAGGTGAACCGCATCGGCACCGGCAAGTACGGGGAGCCGGTGGTGCTGGAGACGCTGGCGGACGGCGACCACTACAGCTACCAGGCGCTGCTGGAGTCGCAGGATTACTGGCGGTTCACGGCCAAGGCCGTCACGCCCGTCATCGCGCTCGTGCTCCAGCAGTCCGCCTTCGAGACGGTAGTGGCGCAGGTGCCGTCGCTGCAGAAGCACCTCGAGAAGTTCAAGGCGCGCTCCAAGAAGAAGCAGGACACCACAGGCCAGAAGGCCATCGAGCTGGCCGCCGGCCACCACGGCGAGCCGGTGCTCCCCGGTACCTTCGTGGACTACGAGACGAGCCCGCGCGAGTACGAGCTGTCCGTCGCCCAGACGGTGCTCCAGATTCACACCCGCGTGGCGGACCTCTTCAACGACCCCATGAACCAGACGCAGCAGCAGCTGCGCCTGACGGTGGAGGCGCTGAAGGAGCGCAAGGAGCACGAGCTCATCAACAACCGTGAGTTCGGCCTGTTGCACAACGCGGACCTCAAGCAGCGCATCCACACCCGCTCCGGCGCGCCGACGCCGGACGACATGGACGAACTGCTCGCCACGGTGTGGAAGGAGCCGTCGTTCTTCCTGGCGCACCCGCGCGCTATCGCCGCGTTCGGCCAGGAGTGCAACAAGCGAGGCATCTACCCCACCAGCGTGGAGATGAACGGCAACCACGTGCCCGCGTGGCGCGGCGTGCCCATCGTGTCGTGCAACAAGCTGCCCATCTCCGAGACGCGCACCACGTCCATCATGCTGATGCGCGCGGGGGAGAAGAACCAGGGCGTGGTGGGCCTGCACCAGGCGGGAATCCCCGACGAAATCGAGCCCAGCCTCAACGTCCGCTTCATGGGCATCAACGAGAAGGCCATCATGAACTACCTGGTGACGGCGTACTTCTCCGCGGCGGTGCTGACGCCGGACGCGCTGGGCATCCTGGAGAGCGTGGAGCTGGGCCGCTCGTAGTCGTCGTCCCCTGACTTCGCATCGGAAACGACAGGAGACATTGCATGGCGAATCCAGACAAGGACCTGGCGGCCCACGAGGGCACCAGCCTGAGCACGGCCGGCGCACGGCAGCTCGCGACGACGACCAAGACGCAGCCGGTGATGCAGGGAATCTCCCCTCGCTACCTGCTGAGCATCCTGCCCTGGGTGCAGGTGTCGGGTGGCACGTACCGTGTCAACCGGCGGCTGACGTACGCGGCGGGCGACGACCGGCTGAACTTCAGCAACATCGGCGTCAAGGTAGAGGTGATTCCGCAGGAGTTGCTGAAGCTGCCGCTGATGCAGGGCTTCCAGGACGCGGATGACCTGCTCATCCGCACGCTGGCGGGACGCTTCACCCAGCGGCAGTACAAGGCGGGGGACACCATCGTCGAGGCGGGCAGGCCCGCGCAGGACGTGTTCCTCATCGCGCACGGCAAGGCGCAGAAGCTCGCGAAGGGCAAGTACGGCGACCCTCTCGTGCTGGACACGCTGGCGGACGGTGACCACTTCGGCGACCAGGCGGTGGTGGAGCCCAACGACGTGTGGCCCTTCACCGTCAAGGCCCTCACGGCCTGCACGGTGATGGCGCTGCCGCAGGACGTGTTCGAGGCGCTCATCGTGCAGTCCCCGGCGCTCAAGGCGCACGTGGAGCGCTACAAGGCGAGGCTCAAGCTGCCCCAGGACAAGGCGGGCCAGGCGGCCATCCCGATGACGGCCGGCCACCACGGAGAGCCCGTCCTGCCGGGCGGCTTCGTGGACTACGAGCTCAAGCCGCGCGAGTACGAGCTGAGCGTGGCGCAGACCATCCTTCGCGTGCACACCCGCGTGTCGGACATCTTCAACGACCCGATGAACCAGACGCAGGAGCAGCTGCGGCTGACCATCGAGGCGCTGAAGGAGCGCAAGGAGTGGGAGCTCATCAACAACCCGGAGTTCGGCCTCCTGCACAACGCGGACCTCAAGCAGCGCATCAACACGCGCTCGGGGCCGCCGACGCCGGACGACATGGACGAGCTGGTGACGCGCCGTCGCAAGACGCGCTACTTCCTGGCGCACCCGCGTGCCATCGCGGCGTTCGGCCGGGAGTGCAACAAGCGCGGCCTGTACCCGGCGGTGGTGGACGTGGGCGGGGCGAAGTTCCAGGCGTGGCGCGGGGTGCCCATCCTCCCGTGCGACAAGCTGCCCATCAGCCGGGAGAACACGACGTCCATCATCGCCATGCGCACCGGGCAGGAGGACCAGGGCGTGGTGGGCCTGCACAACGCGGGCATCCCCGACGAGGTGGAGGCAAGTCTCACCGTGAAGCGCATGGCCATCAACGACCAGGCCCTCACCCAATACCTGGTGAGCACCTACTACTCCGCCGCCGTGCTCGTCCCCGACGCGCTGGGCGTGCTGGAGAACGTGGCGCTCGGCGGCTGAGGCGCTCCGTCGCGTGCATCATGACGACGGGCCCGGTGCGTCTAGACCAAGGATCGTGAATCTCGTCCGGCCTCAGGCGGTGCGCCTGAGGTCGGCGCGGCGCAGGGCTGGACTGGCAGCGCGTTGTGCTGAGCGAGCTGCGAGGTAGGCATGCACCCGGGCCATGAGCCGGTCCATGGTGCGGCAGCGGTGATTGCGGGTGACATTGGCGTGCAGGCCGAGCCACACCCGCTCGATGCGATTGCCCTGAGGGCAGTAGGGCGGCGGGAAGTGGAGGACGAATCGCCCGCCGAACTGCGCGAGCGCCTTGCGCGTCTTCCTGCTGGAGTGGACGGCGGCGTTGTCGAGGACGAGGTGGATGCGGGATAGGTACTCGCCAGACTCCAGAGGAGCTGGATGAAGAGCATGCTGGCTTTGCTCCTTCCCTCCACCCACGTCAGCTTTCCCGTGCGGACATCGAGAGCTCCAGCCAGGTCGCGCTTCTGATTGTTGCCGGGCGTCACCCCCACTCGCCTGTGCCCAGGCAGACACCCATCACGTCCCACCTTGGGATTGAGATGGATGTCGACTTCGTCCACAGGGAGAACGGGTTCCTTGGAAGGGCCGTACACCTCGAGACACCTCAACTCGTGGAGCCGACGGCGTCGCCTCCAGCCGGGCCCAGGGCACTCGACGATGGGCCAGGCCGCCTTGAGCCGGGCGCCGAGCGAGGCGAGCGCGCGCCCCATGGTGGCAACCGACACGCGCACCAGGCCCCGGCGGGCCAGCTCCTGGCACAGCAGCTCCCGAGTCCAGGTCGGACGACACCAGCCCCAATCCTCGGGCGTCCCCGCCAGCACTCGCACCAGACGCTCGCGAAACCGCTCATCTCCTCCTATCCCGAAGGGCTCGCCGACCACCTTCCCGGTAGCGGCGGACAGCGCCCACCACTGTCGAGGTCGCGCACTCCAATGCCCGGGCGACGGCGTGGCACGAAGCGCCTCGCCCCACAGCCGCCACGGCCATGCATCTGCGGTAGGTGAGCGGGCAGCCACTCCTGGCTGCCCACCGAAGCAGCACTTGCCGCTGCTTTCTCTTCAACCACTGCCTGCCTTTGCCCTCGGGCAGGGCCTTCTCGCTCTCAGGTCTTCTGCGCACACGGAGCCGAACGAGAGGTGCTCCTGCTCCCTCTTCCCGCTCCGCTCGGGCCCGCTTGCCTCTCTGCCTGAGCGCGAATCACGACCCTCGGTCTAGCGGAGCGCGACGACTGAGGCGCAAGCGGTTTGGCTGCCTAGCTCGGCACCGCCGACTCGGCCCCGGGCAGTCGCGACGGCATGCCCCACCGCACGACGACGCCGACCATCAGCAGGGACGCGGCGACGTACCACGTGTGTTTCCACTCCCAGTGGTTCGCCACGGACAGCCACGCATAGAAGATGGCGACGTGGACGCCGTTCCACGCCACAAGCAGCACCGATTGTGTCGAACACCGCGCACCGCGGAAGCGCCACGCGAGCGCCATGCCGAGAAGAGCGAAGGCGATGGCCTCCGTGGCCATCTGCCCAAGGCTGCCGTTCGGGTGGTCGTAGTAGGTGTCGCAGTTCGGGTCGCTCTGCATGCCGATGCCGACCGCCATGAGGACCGCGAGGTGGGGCAGGAACTGCCATGTCGCGACCGCGCGCCACCGGAAGCTCAGTGCGAGGGCCACGTTCATCCACAGCAGCAGGTTCGCCTTCGTGTAGAAGAAGATGTTGCTCCGCCCCCAGTCGCAGCCGCCCTCCATGAAGAGCGCCATGCCCTCGTCACACAGCGGGCCGGGGGGCAGGGACAGGAGCAGACCCGTCGCGCACGTCGAGAGGAACATCGCCGGCACGACGAGTACGGCGAGGAGCGCGAGGCGAGCCTGAGCGGTCCGGGGCCTGGAAGGCTTGGCGTCGAGGAGCACCGCAGCACCTTATCGCGTTTCCACGGCCCGCTCGCCTCACACTACTGCGTCAGGGGAGGCCGAAGAGGAGATGGGTGGGTAGGCCCTCATTGCATTGGCCGCCATCGGCCCCACTCATGAATCGGGTACGGCTCGCCATGGCGCGAGTGATTGCCTCTGGGTGGCCACGCTGCCCCACTTGCCACCGCACCAACCTCCACCATGCCTCACGTCGCCTGCCCGGCCTCCCCGTCCAGCCATCGGGCAGGAGACGACCTTCAAGAAGCGCGGGTCTTCGCTCCACCCGCAGCTGGCGCACCTCGCGCCGCAACTGGGCGAGTTCCTCCTTCTCACCCGTCGTCAGCGCCCCGGACGGCCCCTGGCCCGCGTCCGTTCGCGACTGCCTCATCCAGGTCTCCAGCGCGCTGCGAGTCTGGTCCAGGTCCTTGGCCACCTGCGCCCGGGACTTGCCCTCTTCCAGCACCATCTTCACGGCCCGGGTTTGGAACTCGGGCGTGTACTTCTTGCTCTCGCGTCTCGGCATCGTGGACATCCTTCGGCCACCTCATCTCCGGTGTCCACAAAACCCGGGGAGGCTCAGCAACTCGACTGCAGGTCACGCCGACCATCTGGACTCCAGTTACTGGGTGGCACTAGTATCATACGTCAGAATTCGACAAACCACGCACTCGAGCCGAGTAGCCCCAATGCGCTCAACGACAGGCTGGATGACGGGACTGGCAGGCGGGGCGATGTTGGCTATCACCCTGGGGGGATGCTTCACCTCACAGGAAGTGGACGGCGCGGACAGCCCTCCTGGGACGAAGCTCGTCCGGAGTTATCAGTTAGTGCCGGGCCTGGGCGATGAGACCCTCTATACGCTCCGTGCGGAAGGCTACGAGCCCTTGCGGGTGACCTGCTCAAAAGGAGAGGGAAAGATCGCTGAGTCTCCCGACAAGAGCCGCCTGGCCTTCTGGTGCGGGGAGAGCAAGTGGCGCGTGGTGTACAAGGTCAAAGGAAAGCTCCTCGAGGAGTGTCCCCCATATGCGATGGGGAGCACGTTGAACTGGGGCGCGGCCAAGGACTTCAAGGCCGCAGCGCCGGAGCTGGTCCGCTGCACGAGATTCTCGAACGTCTCTCAGCTCTACCGGCAGGTGGCCACAGAGGCCGAGTTGCGCGAGTTCTTCGTTCAATCATTTGGGATGACGGAGCGGATCGGCGCGAACAAGGACGTCGTCTATTGGGATGATGCCTGGCTGAACGAACTCTTCGCGGCATCCGAATCCTTTCAAAGACAGGTGCGTGAAGGCCTCAAGGTTCGCTTCTCTCGTCCAGGCAGCGTCGTGGACGCTTCCGCACTGACGGCCCTCCTGTCGATGCTCGGCGCGACCAAGGAGACGGAGCCCCTGCTGCACTCCCTCTTCTTGCGGACCGTGGCCCAGGAGCCCCGCGCGCATTCGCTGGCGTCCGCCATGGCCTGGGTGCATCATAAATTGGGGGACGCCGTCGCCACGCGTTATGCTTGTGAGGCCATGGCCCTGCACTCGCTCCACGCACCAGGGCTCCTCTTGCTGGCGCGCTCCCAGAAGCCTTGTGAGTCCTTTGATGACTATGTGGCTTCCGCACTGAACGAGCCCTCCTTGCTTTGCAATCCCCACATCCAATGCAAGGGGACGGAGTGCGAGGTGGCCTACCGCATCACGGAGCCCATGCCGCACGAGTTGACCCAGGCGGAGTGGGAGCAAGTCGTCGTCCTGGCGGCCGTCCAGCGCAAGCAAGTTCCCGCTTGGTTTCCTCGGGCTATCCGGCGTCGGGAGTATGTGGTGGAGATGCCACAGTCGCCGTCCTGTACTGAGGCGAAGCCAGGCACGCCTTGCGCATGCCAGGTCAAGGTATGTGAGCAAGTCGGTCCCACAGCAGAGCAGACACTGGTGGGGTGTACGCTGAAGTTCGATGACAAGGGGAGGCGCATCCAAGTCCTGGCCCCGTGACGCCTGCCTCTCTAAGACGACTTCGCGATGATGGCCTGAAGCGATGCATCTCGGCCCCACGCGTGGAGACGACCTTCAAGAAGCGAGGGTCTTCGAGCCACCCGAGCGCGGAGAAGCACGGGGTGGGAGGGCCGCGCAGGGGCGCTCGCGGCGCCGAGAACGAGCGACAGGAGAACTCGACGCGGCCTGAGGCCGGACGAGATTCACGAGCCTTGGTTTGGTACGCAGTCTCCCGTGAAGAAATGCAGCCAGCGCGAAATTCTGGGCGCCATGTGCTGACGAAGTGCCGACTTGGCTCAAGGAGTGCCTGTGCTTCGCACCATCTAGAGAATCGATATGGACCATCACTAGTTTGCTGATTGCGGCGACGTTGGGGGCAAGTGAAGGTGCTGCCATTCCACGGAAGGGCATCCCATGGCGACCGCGACCGCAGCCCCTGGCAAGACGCTTCTCAATCCTGGCGACCACACGCTGATCTTCATCGACTTCCAGCCGCAGATGGCGTTTGCGACGCATTCGATTCACGCGAATCAGTTGCGCACTCATGTGTCGCTCATCGCTGGAGCGGCGCGAGTGTTCAACGTATCGAGAATCCTCACCACCGTCGCGGCGAAGTCGTTCTCCGGCCCGATGTTCACCGAGCTCAAGCACGCGTTTCCGGAAGACGAGGTCATCGACCGGACCTCGATGAATACCTGGGAAGACCCCCACATCGCCGAGCGTGTCAACGCCATCGGCAAGTCACGCATCGTCCTGGCGGGCCTCTGGACATCGGTGTGCATTGTCGGTCCCGCGCTTTCGGCCCTGGACCAGGGCTTCGAGGTCTATGTCATCGCGGATGCGTGTGGTGACGTCTCCGCGGAGGCGCATGAGCAGGCGATGGCGCGCATGATTCAAGCGGGTGTGCGTCCGATGACGTCGCTCCAGTACCTGCTCGAGCTGCAGCGCGACTGGGCTCGGAGCAAGACGTACGACGCCGTCGTGAGCGTCGCGAAGGAGTCGGGTGGCGCCTACGGCATCGGCCTGCTCTACGCGAAGACGATGTTTGGCGGTGGTGAGGGTGGTCACTGAACCACCGGCGCGCCGCTCATGAAAATCTATCTCGTGTCGATTTGCGCCGGGGCGCTGGTCGGTTGTATCTACGGCCTGCTGGGGGTTCGTTCTCCGGCGCCGCCGCTCGTCGCTCTGGCGGGGCTGCTGGGAATCCTGCTCGGAGAGCAGCTCGTGCCGGTCGGGCGCCGGCTGCTTCGCCGTGAGCCCCTCACCGCGGCGTGGGTCTCCGAGGAATGTGTTCCGAAGGTCACCGGTGTGTCCCCCTCTCCCCCGGCGGACATGCCACCCTCTAGCCCCCATCCCTGAACGGACTCGTCCCATGCCCCCCGATTTGATTCTGCACCACGGCCGGTTCACCACCCTGCGGCGGGGCGCCTCGGAGGCCGAAGCCGTCGCCATCACGGACGGCCGGTTCTCCGCGGTGGGGACGGCCAGTGACATCCTCAAGACGCGAGGGGCGGGCACCCGGGTGCTCGACCTGGGCGGCCGCCGTGTTGTGCCAGGACTCATCGACAGTCATACCCACCTCATCCGCGGGGGGCTCAACTACAACCTCGAGCTGCGCTGGGACGGCGTCCGGTCGCTCGCGGATGCGATGCGGATGCTGCGTCAGCAGGTGGCCATCACGCCCGCCCCTCAGTGGGTGCGGGTGGTGGGGGGCTTCACCGAGCTCCAGTTCGCCGAGCGACGCCTGCCGACACTCGAGGAGTTGAACGTCGTCGCACCCGAGACGCCGGTCTTCATCCTCCACCTCTACGACCGCGCCCTGCTCAACGGCGCGGCGCTCCGCGCGTGTGGTTACACCCGGGACACCCCGAACCCGCCCGGAGGCGAAATCCAGCGGGACCGGCATGGGAATCCCACGGGACTCCTGCTCGCGAAGCCCAACGCGCAGTTGCTCTATGCGACCCTGGCGAAGGGCCCGAAGCTGCCTCGAGAGTATCAGGAGAACTCGACCCGCCACTTCATGCGGGAGTTGAACCGCCTGGGCATCACGGGCGTCATCGACGCGGGCGGTGGCTTCCAGAACTACCCCGACGACTACGCTGTCGTGCAGAAGCTCGCCGACGCGGGTGAGCTCACGCTGCGCATCGCCTACAACCTGTTCACGCAGAACAAGGGCGCGGAGGTCGCCGACTTCCGCTCCTGGACGAAGCAGGTCCAGCCCGGACAGGGGAGCGAGCACTTCCGCCACAATGGCGCCGGAGAGATGCTTGTCTTCTCCGCCGCGGACTTCGAGGACTTCCGCGAACCGCGACCGGAGCTGCCGGAAGGCATGGAGTGGGAGCTGGAAGAAGTCGTCCGATTGCTGGTCGAACACCGTTGGCCATGGCGCCTGCACGCGACCTACGACGAGAGCATCTCGCGCGCCCTGGATGTCTTTGAACGGGTCAACCGGGAGATGCCCTTCCAGGGGTTGCACTGGTTCTTCGACCACGCGGAGACCATCTCCGCGCGGAACATCGACCGCATCGCGGCGCTCGGTGGAGGCATCGCGGTGCAGCACCGGATGGCTTATCAGGGCGAGTACTTCGTGGAGCGATATGGCGCGGCGGCCGCGGCCCAGACGCCGCCTATTGCCCGCATGCTCGCCGCTGGTGTCCCTGTGGGCGCTGGGACGGATGCCACGCGGGTCGCCTCCTATAACCCTTGGGTCTGTCTGGCGTGGCTGGTCACTGGCAAGACGGTCGCGGGGACGCCGCTCTCCAGAGAGGACGCGCTGCTCGACCGGGAGACCGCGTTGCGGCTCTGGACCGAGGGCAACACCTGGTTCTCCTCGGAGTCCGGCAGGAAGGGGCAGCTCGCGGTGGGGCAGCTCGCGGACCTCGCCGTGCTTTCGGCGGACTACTTCAGCGTGCCCGCGGATGCGATTGCCCAACTGGAGTCCGTGCTCACGATTCTTGGAGGCAAGGTCGTGCACGGCACCGGAGGCTTCGCGGAGCTTGCTCCTTCGCTGCCTCAGGCGATGCCGGACTGGTCGCCGGTGCGGAGCTTCGGTGGGGCCGCCCAGGCCGCCGCGCGAGTCGCGATGGCAGCACCTCATGCGCCCCACGCCGCGTGTGGAGTGCATGCCCATGGCTCCGCGGCATGGCAACGGCCGGTGCCCGTCGCGGAGGACCCGACGTTCTGGGGGCTCCTGGGCTGCGCCTGCTGGGCGTTCTGAGCGAGCGGATGCGGGGAGTCTTCATGCTGCGTGGTTCGCGGAGCGCATGCCTGCTCCTCCTCTTCGGGGTGCTTGCCGTGTCGCGGGGGAGCCGGGCGGAGGACGGCCCCTCGCCGCGCGTCGCGCCACGGGACGCCGCGAGCCACCCTCCTGAGGACGGCACAGAGCCCTCCCTCCGGCCCGACGAGGACCCGTTCGACCGTGTCAAGAACATCCCGCTCGGAGAGCAGGTGTCCCTCTCGCTTGGAGGTCAGCATCGGCTCCGCTACGAGCTGACGGAGGGCCTGGCCGGTCCGATGCCCGAGAGCGTCCTGTTCTCGCGCAACCTGTTGCACGTCGATGCCCATGCGGGGCCCTTTCGGGCCTTCATCCAGTGGGGAGGACACTACGCGCTCGGCGCGCCGCCCCGAGATGAACCGCCCGGGAGTGACCTGTTCGACGTGCAGCAGGCCTTCGTCGAGTGGGCCGCCACCTTCCGAGACGTCCAGTTCGTGGCCCGGGTGGGTCGCCAGGAGATGGCGCTGGGGTCAACGCGCTGGGTGGGCATCCGGGATGGAACCAATGTCCGCCAGGCGTTCGACATCGCCCGTCTCACGCTCACGGGAGCGGACTGGAGCGTGGAGGGGTTCGGGGGGGGGCGTGCCCTTGCTCGAACGTGGCGTCCTCGACGATGCGCCGTCGGCACGGCATCCGTTCTGGGGCGTCCACGCGACCGTGGCGGTCCTGCCGGGTGAGCTGTTCTCGGTTGAGACCTTCTACTTGGGGCGCGGTCGTCCTTCGGTGACCTATGGGGATGTGGACGGACGGGAAGTGCGCCATGCCTTCGGCGTGCGAGTCTTTGGGCAGACCGAGGGAGGGTTCGAGTACATCGGGCACGCGCTCGCGCAGTTCGGCACGGTGGGCGATGCTCGGATCCTGGCGTGGGGGCTGGCCGGTGGACTGTGGCAGCGGTTGCCCTTCGCGCCGCTGCGGCTGGGCGTGCGAGCAGACGCGCTGAGTGGGGATGGCCGCGCCGACGATGGGCGGGTCTCCACCTTCCATCCGTACTTCCCGAACCAGACCTTCTTCAGTGCGCTGCCGTTGTTCTACCCGTCGAACCTCTTTGAAGTGCATCCGCTCGTCCAGTGGGAGCTCGACGCCGTCACGATGGAGGCGGGCTGCGTCTTCTTCTTCCGGCAGTCGGTCCATGACGCCGTCTACACGGCGCCAGGAGGCATCCTCGTGCCGCCCTCGGTTTCAGATGCGCGGTACACGGGCGCGCAGCTCTCGGTGTCGCTCGGGTATCGCGTCACGCGCCACTTCACCTTCAGCACCGAGTACTCGCACGTCGCCGCTGGGCCCTCGCTGCGGGCCGTCACAGGAGGGGACGTCGACTTCCTGGGGACCTGGACGACCTTCACCTACTGATAGATGCCTCATCCTCGATGACTCCTCCCTCCTCGACTCCACCTCTGTTGATTCCCACTGCCCTGGCGTTCATCGCGGGTTATGCCGACGCCGTCACGTTCGTTGGCGCGGGCGGCATCTTCTGCGCCCACGTCACAGGCAACTTCGTCGTCCTCGCGGCGGACCTCGCGCGAGGCGCCAAGGCCGACGAGTGGCTCAAGCTGGCGACCTTCCCCATCTTCGTCCTGTCCGTCTTCCTCTCCTCGCACCTGCACCGTCGGGTGGGTCGTTCCGCAAGATTGCTGCTGCTCCTTCAGGCCGTGGCGTTCGCTGTGGCGGCCGTCGTGCCCCTGGCCTTGAAGGGGGCCGCGGCGCATCAGGTCGTCGTGGTCTTCGCGGTCGTCGCCATGGGGATGCAGAACGCGATGCACCGGGTGGCGCCCGCCATGGGCCCGATGACGACCGTGATGACTGGCAACGTCACGCAGTGGTTCGTGGAGAAGGTGATTCCTGGCGCCCCGGAGAACGTCGGCAAGCATCGCTCGTTGGGCTTCATCATCCTGGCGTTCTCGTTGGGGTGCCTGGGCGGGGCATTCGGGGTCCATCACTGGGGGTTTGCGGCGTTCCTCGCCCCCATGGGGCTCTCGCTGCTGGTTCGCAGTCGGCTGTAGAGGGCCCGCCATGTCGGACACCGAAAGGAAGGACAGCGCCAGGCTCGAAGCGTTCAGCGATGGCGTCTACGCCGTCGTCATCACGCTGCTGGCGCTGGAGTTGAAACCGGAGCTCTCCGAGGCCGCGCATGACTCCCACACGCTGCTCTGGCAGCTTGCTTCCAGGTGGCCCACGTACGTCGCGTTCGTCACGAGCTTCTGCACTGTCCTCATCATGTGGATCGACCACCACGGCATGCTCAAGTTCGTGCGCCGGGTCGACACACGGGTGCTCTTCGCGAATGGGTTCCTGATGTTGCTGACCACGCTTGTGCCATTCACCACGGCGGTGCTTTCAGCCCACTTGATGGAGCCGTCGGGCGCGGTGGCTGGCGCCCTCTACGCGGGCCTCTTCGTGCTCATCAACGCGGCCTATAACCTGTTGTGGCATCTGCTCCAGCGACAGGCGCAACTGGATGACCTCGCGCGCCCGGTCGAAGTGGAGCGACGGCTCACTCGGCACTATCGGCTTGGATTGCCGGTATACTTGGCGGCGACCATCGTCGCTCTCTGGAGTCTGCCGTTGTGCCTTGCGATGTGCGCGAGCA
Organism: Myxococcus stipitatus; assembly: GCF_038561935.1. The sequence continues at coordinate 1,932,930 of NZ_CP102770.1, forward strand.
TGTGGGTCCTGTGGAGCACCAACATGCGGCCGGTGCATGACGGTGCTGATTCACGGGCCTGAAGTAGGCGACCTCCTTTGATGGGAGCGCCGTTCCATGGGCTCACTCCATCGAATGGCCGCGGCGCCCCTTGTTTCGGAGCGCTATTCAAAACCCTCTCGTCGACTCAATGACCGAGCCGCGCAGCCGCCACTCTGGGGAGCCTGGGTACCTTGTTCGCACTGCTCTGTGTCGTCCTCTCCCTGTCCGTCGCGCATGGGACCAACGGTCGGATTCGGCGAGGTGTGAATAGAGCGCATCGTCCTACCTACGGAGGTGTGCTTCTCGCGCGCACAGTTGGGTGAGTTGCTCCTGCAACCAGCGCTGGGCCGGCCCGAACACAGTGTCGCGCCGATAGATGATGAGGAGATTGAGCGAGTTCTCGTGGTCGCCCCAGGCGGTGGGCCGGATGACGACCAGCGTGCCCTTGCGCAGGTCTTCGCGAATCAGGTGCTCCGGCAGATTTCCCCAGCCGAGGCCCGCGCGCAGCATTTCAAGCTTGGTGTGGATGTCGCCGACACGCCAGATGCGCGGTGATAGTCCGGCCTGGTCAGAGACGGCATCGTCGTCGCATCCGGAGAGCACGACATGGATCGCATCGACGAAGTGCCGTGACGCGATGCCGCCTTCGATGGCTGCGAGCGGGTGGCTCGGGCTCACAACGGGGAGCACTCGAATGGGCGACAGTGCCTGTGTCTCGAGCCCCCGTACCAGCCCCTTCGGGGTCACGACACCGAGAGTCGCCGTGCCGTCGAGCACGCGCGCGGAGACGGCGGACCTCACCTGCGAATCAATGCGAAGGTCGACAGCGGGAAACTCCTGGGTGAATTTGGCGCAGAGGTTGATGAGCACGTTCTGGGGGAAGAGGACGTCCAGGCACAGTGACACCGAGGCTTCAAGGCCCATCGTCATGCCGGTGGCAAGTCGCCGCAGGCCATCGACTTCGGCGAGCACGCGCCGTGTCGACCCAAGCACCGCCTGCCCCTGTTCGGTCAGCGTGGCCACCTTCGTGGAGCGATCCCAGAGCGGCACGCCCAATTGTGCTTCCAGGTTGGCCATCGAAGTGCTGATTGCGGACTGCACGCGGTGAAGCTTCCGCGCCGCCGCCGAGAAACTTCCCTCTTCGACGACGGAGACAAAGGCGCGAAGCTGGTCGAGCGTGATAGGGTCGAACATCCTTGCCCCATCTCACAAGTCGCTAGTGGAGGAAAGGAGTGGGCGACTCCCGGAATGGTTGGCTATGTCCGCAGTGTGCCCAGACCGTTGCCAGCGGGAGGCGAGGAGCTCTGCACCTTCGACGCGGAGGCTGCGCCGGTAGTGCCAGCGAGAATGACGTCCAGGTCGCCCTCGCTCACGCCGTTCGGCCTGGTCTCCGAACGGCTCCCTCAAAGAGCAAGCGCCCGTGTGCGTGCTTGTCCCCGGGCCGGAGATGTCTTTGCTTTGTCGCTTGGGTGTCGTGTGGCACTCCGAATTAGTGGAGCGAGACGAGGGTGCCCGACGGTGGCCAGATGGTTCCGCGAGCAGGGCGTTCGCGTGCCCGACGGTACGCCCAGGAGTGCGTACCCAGTAAGTGGGGAGTCAAGAAGCGTGGGATGGGAGGGCCGCGCAGGGGCGCTCGCGGTGCTGAAGACGAGCGACAGGGAAGGATTGGGCCACGCTGGACTTTTCGAGCGTAGAGCTGAGCGCTCAGGAGGCCATCCGGGGCGTCGGGTGAATGGCCCTTGAAGCGCCTCTCTATCCGCCATCGCGGACCGTCTCGTGCACAAGGGATTGCTCGCCCGCATCGCTAGAAACGGGAACTGCCGGAGGGGCACCCTGCCCAACATGGCGCTTCCCCTCCGTCATCCCCAGCGGTCTTGGACGTTCGGGTGTGTGGCGGAGGAGGGGACGTCGGCAGTCCACCCCCCGTAGTGGCAGCCCCACATCACAGCCACACGCGTGCACCTGCCTCGCTGCAGCTCGGACAATCCTGCGCTTCCTCATGCGGGCCAACTGTGCGGTGGGTGAGACGCTTGTGGGGGAGGCTGTACGCCGATGTTACGCAAAGCAGGTTGATATCGTTCGGCGGATGCTTGGCAATGACGACGCCGTGCGGCGCTGGTTCGGTGCTGGAATGGAAGTACCGTCCTGGCGGCCCCTGCGGACATGCGAGGGCCTGGGCAAGGGCGCGCATTGGGCTGGCCTTGGTTGGCGCGGCGGCGATGGGGGCCGCCAGCGTCGTAGAGGCGACCCGCCTCGCTCTGCACTCCTTTGCATTGACGCTCCATGGGATATGGCTTTGGCGCGCTCATGACTCGGCGGCCGATGTTCGGGGAGGCGTAGGGACAACCGCTTGGCCTCAAGGCTTGAGCTTCATTGGTTGTGCTGTTCCTTCATGCGGAGCGTGGAGGGATGCCATTCACCTTGGTCGTTGCCGGGTAGGAGGGATTTCAATCGCTGAAATGCTCGATGGGAAGGTGTGCCCGGCTCGGCGGTGTAGATGACGACGTGCTGGTCCTGCTCGGGCGCGAGCAGAACCTCGCAGTTCAGGGTGAGGTCTCCGACGAGCGGGTGTCGCACGCGCTTCGTCTTTCCGTGGTGTGTGTTGATGGGGTGGGTGGACCAGACGCGAGTGAAGTCGACGCTTCCGGCGAGCAACTCTTGGATGAGCTCCTGGAGGGACGCGTCCTCGGGATAGCGTGCCGCCGCGGCGCGCAGGTGCCCCACGGCGAACTGCTCGAACTCATCCCGTCCGTCCATTCCATAGAGGGGCCCCGCGGAGGTGTCTCGCAGGAAGTACCGCCGAAGCAGGTTGCGTTCGCGCGGGACGTGGCGGGAGAAGTCCTCCATCAACGCGGAGGCCAGCGCATTCCACGCGAGGACGTCATACTTCGCGTCGAGCACCACCGCCGCTGCTTCGTCCAGGTGCTCCAGCAGTCGCTGGATGCCGGGTGAGACGGATTGAGGCGGCGACGCGGGAGGTCCCGCCGTCTCTCCCGCGAGCTGGAAGAGGTGGGCCCGCTCGCCGGGCAGGAGCCTCAAGGCGCGACTGAGTCCTTCGAGCACTTGCCTCGATGGATGGGGGCCTCGGGCCTGCTCCAGGCGGCAGTAGTAGTCCACGGAGATGTCCGCGAGCTGGGCAACCTCCTCTCGGCGCAGTCCCGGGGTGCGTCGCCGTGGACGAGGAGGCAACCCTGCATCGCGCGGAGAGAGCCGCTCGCGGCGATTCCGGAGGAACTCGGCCAGTTGGTTCCGGTTCATGCGCGCAGGTTCCTGTTCGCGGACGCGCCAACCAGGGATTGCGGGACCCTGGTTACGTCCTGGGCCGCCCGATAATTCAGGGGCATGACAAATCGAAAGGTTGCACTGATTACTGGCGCGAACAAGGGCATCGGCAAGCACGTCGCCGCGCAGCTGGGACACCGCGGGCTGACTGTCTATGTGGGGGCTCGAGACGCGGCGCGAGGAACCGCCGCGGTGGCGGACCTCGCGGCGACGGGAGGGGATGTCCGCTTCGTCCCCATCGACGTCACGGATGAAGTGTCGATTCGTGCCGCGGCCCGGCGAATCGAACAGGAAGCGGGCGTCCTCGATATCCTCATCAACAATGCGGGAATCGCCCTGCAGGCGGCGCGGCCCTCGGAGACATCGCTGGCTCGGATGCGTTCCGAGTACGAGGTGAACGTGTTCGGTGTCATCGCGACGACCCAGGCATTTCTTCCGCTCCTGCGCCGCTCGACCTCTCCACGCATCGTCAACGTGTCCAGTGGACTGGGCTCGGTTTCAGGCGCGGCGGACCCGGATGACGTCTACAAGGACATCCTCATCCTGGGGTATCGCTCATCCAAGAGTGCCCTGAACATGGCCACCGTCCTCTTCGCGCAGGAGCTGCGCTCCGCGGGAGTGAGGGTGAATGTGGTCGATCCTGGTCACCGACGCACCGACCTCAACGGGAATGCGGCCGGGGCTGGTGACCCGGCCGAGGGTGCGGCCGTGGTGGTCCGTGTCGCGTTGATGGACGACGGACCCACGGGAGCCTTCTACGGCGAGAAGGGCTCCGTGGCCTGGTGACGGGGCACGTGGAGTCCGTCGCCGCAACCAGGCTCGCCGGGGCGCCGCGCGGTTTCGCCTCGCAGCCCTGTCGCTGGAATCCTCAGTTCTGGGCGGTGGGGCGGATGAGGATTTCACTGACGTCGACATCCGCGGGTTGTTCGATGGCGAACGCGATGGCGCGGGCAACGGCCTCCGGAGACATGGCGAGCTGCTCCCGCGTTTCCTCGAGCTTCGCCTTGACCAGGGGATTCGCCACATGCTCCGCGAAGTTTGTCCGGGTGATGCCAGGCGAGATGATGGTGACCCGCAGCTTGTCGCCCGCCTCCTGGCGCAGGCCCTCGGAGATGGCACGCACGGCGAACTTCGTGCCGGCGTAGACGGCTTGGTTCGGGACGATGCGATGACCCGCGGAGGAAGCGGTGTGGACGAAGTGTCCGAAGCCTTGCCGGCGGAAGTGAGGTAGCGCCGCGGCGATGCCATACAGGACCCCCTTGATGTTGGTGTCGACCATGTCCTCCCAGTCAGGGACGCGCACGTCGTCGAGCGGGGAGATGGGCATGACCCCTGCGTTGCTGATGAGGACATCGAGTCTGCCGTAGCGTTGGGTCGCCAACGCGACGAGACCCGCGACGTCCCCACGGCGTCTCACGTCCGTCCTCGCATGGGCGACCTCTCCGCCGAGGTCCCTGAGGTGTGTCGCGAGCGCCTCCAGGCGGTCCAGGCCTCGTGCACCCAGGACGAGTTTCGCACCCCGCTGTGCCAGCAGGCGTGCCGTCGCCTCCCCGATGCCACTGCTGGCGCCCGTGATGGCAATGACCTTCCCTTCGATTCCCGACATCTGGAGAGCCTCCTGTTCCAAGAGCGGGGATTTGTAGAGCGAGGGCGGATGGCGGGCTTGGGCGTTGTTGGCCGGATGTGCTCCGCCAAGAACGCCCAAGCCTGGGAGGCGAGGCGAGTTAGAATCGAAGGGTGAGCCCTGCTTCTGCCCAGGTCCGCGATGGCCCCCTGGCCATCTTCGCCTTCTTCCCACCCGAAGTGCCGGGCCTGCGCGTGGTGCGCTACAGGGCCGATGGGAGGCTGTGGCGTGCGGTGAAGGAGCGTGACTCGGTGACGATGACGTTTTCGGGCCGCGCCGAATGGATGTGTGGTGGAGAGGTCCGCTCCTCGGAGCCGGGGACGCTCGACCTCAAGCAGCGTGGAGACAGCTATCGCGACCTCCGCCGTGATGGGCCTGCTTGCTTCCAGGTGTGTGCCTTCGACGAATCGCTCGTCGCGGAGGCTCGCGAGTCCTTGGGTCTACCCGCATCTGCCCGGCTGCGCCGCTTTCAGCTCGCGAAAGAGCTTCCCGCCGCCGCTCCCTTCGTCCGGCTGCATGCGTTGTTTGCCGCCGAGAAACAGGGGGTTGGCGACGCCCTGGCACTCCAGACGGCGGCAACGGAGGCGCTCTCGGCGCTGATGGGGTGCTTCGGAGAGCCCGAAGCTCCATTGCGACGCCCGAGCCGGCACGTCCGCAAGGCATTCGAGGTGTTGCGGGCCTCCTTGGAGGAGGGCATCATGTTGGATGCATTGGCCCGACTGGCGGGCCAGGACAAGTTTCATTTGTGTCGTGCCTTCCGGGAGGAGGCGGGGATCTCGCCCTACGCGTACCTCACCCACCTGCGCATCTCCCGGGCCATGGGGCTCTTGACGCAGGGGCAGACGCCTTCGCAGGTAGCGCCCCAGGTCGGGCTCTATGACCAGAGCCAACTCAACCGGCACTTCAAGCGCATCGTCGGGCTCACTCCGGGCCAGTTCGCGCGCACCGTGCAGTGACGGGCTTTCCGCGCGCTGGGGGGGCGGGTTCGCCAACGTCCCGGGCGTGTCCTTCCCCTTCAATGGCGCTCCTCTGGAAAGTAGGGGCGCAGGAGTCCGAAGAGATGGCCGTCCGGCCGAGGTGTGGCGCATTGTCCTGCTGAGGAATGCGCTCCCGCTGGTGTTCTGCGGCTACTGCGGGTGGTTCGGCTTGGCGGACGCGCTCTTCATCGCTGGCGAGGACCGGAGGTGTCTCCACGACTGGGTGGCTGGCACCTGCGTTGTGAAGGCTCCTCGAGTGCAGCGCTCCCTCATGGTGCGCTTCGTGAAGGTTGTCTCCAGTTGTACACGCGGGAACGTGGGAGGCGCAGCGTCAGCGCTGGCGCGAATTGAAGGCTTCATCTTGAGGCGGGAGTCCAAATGTCTGGACCCCTTAGTCCTACAGTTGCAGTTTGTGTCTGGCGCTACGTGCTCGGTAGTGGCAGCGCATGGCGACGGCTTGATGGTGCCGTCGCCACCGACTCCACAGGAGAACATCGGTAACTGGCGGGAGCGTGCGCCGCCAGAGGGCCAGCAGCAGGCGCCGAATCTCCTGGACGGAGTAGCGGACGAGGACCGTCAGTAAAGGCTTTGCCGAGCGAGAAACGCCCTCATGGGGTTTCTTCGCGACGGCAGGCCGAGCGCTTTTGGGGGCAGTCCCTCCTTGGGGGCGAGATTGGCCATGGCCCGCGCATTGGCCAGGAAGACGTGAGAGACGAGACACAGCGTCATGTGTCGATGCCAGGCTGTCCAGGTACGCACCTCGTAGTCCGCCAGCCTCACCTGGCCCTTGGCTGACTCTAAGTCGCCCTCAATGGCCCACCGGCTTCCCGCGGCCCTCACCAGCGAGGCCAGCGCCTCAATGGTCACGTGAAGACCGGCCAAAGAGGGTCCCTTCAAAACCGGCCAAAGGGAGAGGGCCGAGACAGGAGGACTCCTACCTCGCGGACTCGGAGGTCCGCAACTCCATGGCCCCCTTGGTGCGCCAGCTGCGGGGACCGAATTGGACGACGTGGGCATGGTGCAGCAGACGGTCGAGCATGCCATCGCCCCGCACCGCACATCATCAGCCCTTCGGCGCCAACCGGCCCGCGAAAGTCAGCAGAAGGGCGGCGTGGGTTCCGACGACCTTGCTCAGCTCAGCTTCCGCGGCCTCCAGCCCCCGCGTGCTGACCATGTGATGTGCGGACACGAGCGTCTTCAGGAACTGCGGGAGCGTGCAGTCGAGCCGAGCAAAAGAGTGCGGATCCTCGCACAAGACGCCCATGCGCCCGTCCTCGTTCACCAGGACGTAGAACCCGCCACCGCCGTGGACGACGCTCACTGCGCGCATGACGAAGTCGGTCGCGGCCTCGTCGCCGTCGAACCACTCCTCCAGTACCTCGTCGCGATCCGCGCCGTTCTGCCAAGGGCTCGGACAGAAATCGCCCCATTTCAGCACACAGAGCTGGGGCAGGGACCAGTTCTCGGCCAGGTCGCTCAGCGCTTCCAACTCTGCGCGAAGCTCCGGCGTGAAGCCGTCGAGAGTGAACGCATCGTCATCCTCCTCTGCTTCGTCGTCCTCCGAGTCCTCGTCCTCTTCGTCCGCGTCTGGTTCACGAACAAGTGCCACTCCCATGAGCTGCTCGAGGTCGGCGCGGAGCTGCCCGGATGAAATGTAGGTCATTCGCGGCAGTCTACGGAACACGGAGAAGGCACCGCAAGAGGCGCATGATTACGATCACCAGAACACGGAAACATGCGCATTGATCGGAAGGCGTTTGCCTGTAGCGCGCTGCTACTGCACTGCAACAATTGGAACGTAAAGGGGGACGGCGTAGGCGGTGTCAAAATCCGAAAGCTATCACCACGGCGATCATCTGAGCTCGCTCAAGACGATTCACCTCGACGTCACGACCGAGGGCCAGAGCGCCTTGCATAGGCCGAACCCCACGTTCGTCCAGAGCCACTAGGAGTTGCTGAGCATGCAAGTGATAATAGGAGCCAGCGGGCAGATTGGACGCGGGCTGGCGATTCAATTGAAGCGCGAGTTTACGAGCGAGATTCGTCTAGTGAGTCGCCGTCCTCACAAGGTCAACGACACAGACCAATTACAGAGCGCGGATCAGCTCGACGCAGGACAGACGCTTCGCGCGGTGTCCTCCGCCCCAGGATTTCTTGAGACACCTCTCTGGGGGATAACCTCCCCCGCGTGAGGTGGATGTGAAGAAGGGGCAGAAGCAGGACAGGACGGCGGAGCGCGGTCGGTTCTCCGCGAAGCGCAAGAAGGAGGCGGTGCTTCGTCTGCTCAAGGGCGAGGAGCTCGACGCGCTCTCACGGGAGTTGGGCGTCACCGCTGCGGTGCTGAGCGAGTGGCGAGAAAAGTTCCTGGCGGGGGCTGAGGCCAACCTCAAGAGTCGTGAGCCCGAGCCAGCGGACGACGAGGTGCTGCGGCTCAAGGCCATGGTGGGCGAGCTGATGATGAAGAACGAGCTGCTCGCCGAGAAGGCCCGGCTGCTGGAGGGCAACGCGCCGGGTTTTCCCTGGAGGAAGTCGAGAGGATGAGCGCCCAGCTCTCGCCTTCCAGCGGCAAGCAGTACGGGCTGGCGCTCGTGACGGCCACCTGTGAGCTTGCCCGGGTTCTGTGGACAGGTGGGTTAAGCAGCCAGTGGCACCTGCGAGGCGGTCTTCTCGAACTCGGCGGGACTGACGTAGCCAAGTGAGGAGTGCCGCCGCTTGCGGTTGTAGAACACCTCGATGAACTCGAACAAGCCACCCTTCGCCGCCTCGCGCGTCGAGAAGTCCGCTTCGTGCACCAGCTCTGTCTTCAGCGTGGAGAAGAAGCTCTCCACCACGGCGTTGTCCCAGCAGTTGCCCTTGCGGCTCATGCTGCACCGGATGCCGCGGGCGGCCAGCGCTCGCTGGTAGTCCTCACTGGCGTATTGGCTGCCCCTATCCGAGTGGTGCAACAGTCCCGCTGGGGGACAGCGACCTTTGAGCGCCATGTCGAGAGCCGAAAGCACCAGGTGCCGGTCGATGCAGCGGTCCATGGCCCAACCGATGACGCGCCGACTGAAGAGGTCCAGCACTACTGCCAGGTAGAGCCAGCCCTCCCGCGTGGGCACGTACGTGATGTCCGTCGCCCATGTCCGGTCGGGCCTTGGTGGATTGAAGTCGCGAGCCAGCACGTTGGGCGCCACCGGGAGGCCGTGCTTGGAGTCCGTGGTGTGCACGAACCGTCTGCGTCGACGAGCGCGGAGCCCAGCCTCGCGCATGAGCCGGGCCACGCGGTGCCGGCCCACGGGCAGCCCCTGGGCCTTCAGCTCGGCCTGGACGCGTGGGCTGCCATAGGTGCGGCGGCTGTCCTGATGCACCTGCTGGATTCGCTCCACCAGCGCCGCATTGGCCTTCTGGCGTGCCGACGCTTCACGTCCCTCCCAGGCGTAGTAGCCCGCTCGGGACACCTCCAGCACACGGCACAGCATCGCCACCGGGTAGTTCGCCTTCTCCTCCTGGATGGCCGTGAACCTCACGTGCTCTCCTTGGCGAAGAAGGCCGCCGCGTTTTTTAGTATCTCCCGCTCCATCCGCAGCTGGCGCACCTCGCGCCGCAACTGGGCGAGTTCCTCCTTCTCACCCGTCGTCAGCGCCCCGGACGACCCCTGGCCCGCGTCCGTTCGCGACTGCCTCATCCAAGCCTCCAGCGCGCTGCGAGTCAGGTCCAGGTCCTTGGCCACCTGCGCCCGGGACTTGCCCTCTTCCAGCACCATCTTCACGGCCCGGGCTTTGAACTCGGGCGTGTACTTCCTGCGCTCGCGTCTCGGCATCGTCGTGGACATCCTTCGGTCACCTCATCTCCGGTGTCCACAAAACCCGGGGAGGCTCAGTTCGCGCATTCGCTTGGGACGCACTTTCCACGGAACAGGGTTCCAACTCGGGCGAGGAGCTGAAGGGCCTGGATTCAATCCGACCTGGAGAGTTCAGCTACCTGGGTGCCCAATGGCCTCGCATGGAGGCATTCCTCCGTGCTCGCGGCCTGAACGAGAAGGAGGCCGCATGATGTCGCGGTGTGACCTACGAGCCGATTCGCATGAACAAGCCCAGCGCGAGTGAAACGGGAAGTCCCAGGACGCCCAAGAGGAGCGCAGTCAGGGCATGAACGCGCTCAACCTCTGGCGCGTGGCCGGTCCTGATTGCGCGTAGGTGCTTCCAGCCGAGGTAGCCTCCCGCGAGTCCGCACGGAAGTATGACGAGTCCGAGACAGGAGAGGGCAAGCATTCCCCAGGCTTGGACCGAGACCTTCTGGGGGACAGCCGGCAGGCGCTCCATGCACGGGGCGCAGTAGACGGTCGCGACTGCACTTCGAACGCATTGGAGGCACACGAACGCCCCACAGCGGCGACAGGTGTCAAGTGCTGTCTGGTCCTGATGCTGGTGACAGCGAGGGCTGTCAGACCACTTCGGCTTCATTGCAACCTCGTGCCTCTTCGCCAGAGCGCATGGTTGAGCGCCGTGCGACGTTCGTAGCTACTTTGAGTGGAGGCGACCTTCAAGAAGCGCGGGTCTTCGAACCATTCGAGCGCGGAGAAGCGCGGGATTGGAGGGCCGCGCAGGGGCTCTCGCGGTGCTGAAAACTAGCGACAGGGAAGGATTGGGCCACGCCGGATTTCTCGAGCGGTAGAGCTGAGCGCTCAGGAGGCGATCCGGGGCGCCGGGTGAATGGCCCTTGAGGCGTCTCTCCATCCGCCATCGCGGACCGTCTCGTGTTCAAGGGATTGCTCGGCCGCATCACCGGCAAGGCTCGCCGCTCCGACCAATGCCCAAGAGTTCGCCGCGGCCTGATTCAACCCCGCCGCAACACTGCCAGCCGGCAAGCGTCGCGCTCTCGTGATCGCTTTACGGCCGTCTCTCTTCCTACGATCCTGGCTCACGCGATCAAGACGCCGCGCCTTTTGAAGATCGTCTCCGCTCCTGATTCGTCGAGCGTGTCGGTGGTTCGGGAGGCCAATCAATCCTCGTGGAGCGATGGGCCGCAGTCATGCCCACCACCCTTCGTGGGTAATGGATACACCAGGGCCAATTAGAACGAGCGAAGACCGATGGCGTACCCATTCACCGAGGCGGGCGAGGATTGGATGTGTTCCTTCGATGCGACCGCACAACCCGGGTTGATCCGCTGGATGCTCTACATCCGGCTGCCGTTGCCGGTTCAGTTCACGCAAGCCCCACCGCCACTGAGCGAGTAGCCAGAGGAGAGCGTCGTAGAGATGCTGGGGAGGCGACGGCCGAGAACGCTGCGAAAGGCAGCGCCAGGCAGGAGGAACGTCCTCTTCGTCGGGAACGCGGTCGCGGGAATGAATCTCGGGGGACGCTACGTGCTGGGGGCTACGTGCGAGGCCAACCAGGTCAACCCCAAGATGTCCCTGGCCGATGTCCTGCTTTCCGCGTCCATCACTCCAACTCGCGCATCGCTGCTGCTGCCTCACGAGTAGATGCGCGGGCAGACCACGGGCACGGCCCTTGTCCGTATTCCCTATTCCCTCCCTCTCACCATGTCTCTGCCCGGACGGTTGTGGATGTCCGCCTACTGGACTCGCTGGCCATGGCACGCTCCCGGGTTGCTCCCGTCATCCATCACTCGCTGATGGAGGGGTGACACGCCAGGGTGTTGCACGAACATGGTCCCTTTCTTCTTCGCCTCCCATTGGCTGCTGAGCGTGCTCTTCCAGAGCCTCTTCCAGCATCGATACGCCGCGCACCGCATGTACACGATGACTCCGCGCGCCGAACGCACCTTCCACCTGGTTACCGCACTGGTCCAGGGCTCAAGCTACCTCGACCCACGTGCCTACGCCATCCTGCATCGCGAGCACCACGCCCATGCGGACACCCCCCGCGACCCTCACTCGCCCGCGCATCAGGGAAACCCGCTACGCATGATGCTGAGGACCGCGCGCCGATTCGGGGGCCTTCTCGCCGGTCGCATCCAGGCCGAGGCGCGCTTCCTCGGTGGATACCCCGAGTGGCCAGCCGTGGACCGTTTCTTCAGTAGCTGGAGGGCCCACTTGGGATTCGTTGCGCTCTACACCCTTTTCTACAAACGCTTTGCCACACGCCGATGGCACTGGGCACTCCTCCCCGCCCACTTCGTGATGGGCCCCATCCACGGCGCCATCGTGAACTGGTGCGGGCACCGATACGGCTATCGCAACTTCACGACCCGGGACCAGTCACGCAACACCCTGCCCCTGGACGTGGTGTGCATGGGAGAGCTGTTCCAGAACAACCACCACGCCCGACCGGCGAGCCCTGACTTCGCCGCCAGGCGCTTCGAGGTGGACCCCACCTGGCAAGTGATGAGGCTGCTCGCTCGGTTGAAGCTCATCCGGCTGGCGCACGCTTCGCAGTCACATCCAGAGGCTCGCAACCAGGCGCAACCCGCGCTCAATTCACCTTCTGCCTGACAACCATGAAGTCCAAGGCATTCCCATGCTGACATGCCCATCCTCGAGGGGAGGAGAAGGAGCCGTCACATGCGATTCTCAGAACGTGTCCGCCCTGGTCACCCCGTCGTCGCCGCAGGTGGACAGCAAATCGGTACCGTAGACGCCTTGTCCATCGACAGCGAGACGTGGAAGGTCGAGGCGCTTCAAGTGAAGCTGCGCCCGGAAGCCGCTGACCAGATTGGGGCATTCTGGAATTATTTCCACGCAGGTCGAATCGAGCTGCCTACGCGCATCGTCCAGTCGGTCAGCGACACCGTGGTCCTGTCTGTCTCCCTGGACGAGCTTCGCCAGGTGCTCCCGCAGGAATCCGCACAACACTCGCATGGAGCATGACTCGCTCGACGTGGGAGGACGCCATGCCCGTGCGCCACCACATGAAGACTCGATGGGTCGGGTTGAGGTGGCCACGTCCTGCGACGAGCCGACGCCGGCAAGCAGCTGTGTCTACCCGCAAATTCGAGGCATTCCTCATGTCCTATCAAATCACCATCACCCGTGAGATTTCAGAAACATACGAGCAACTCCCCCCTCCGAGCGCTGCCCCATCGAGGAGCGCCTGGAGATGCTTGCCGCGGCAGCCGAGGATGCCGCGCAGTCCCCGTCCAAGGCGAGGCGTCCTCATGCGAAGAAGCTCGCGGTCGTCTCGACGGGAACGCACCGGATATTCCTGGCGGACCAGTGGATTGAGTACCGAATCCAGCCGGAGGACTGCCTCCTCGAACTGGTGGACTTCGGCAGTTGGAGCATGAGTCCACTGGCTCGCAGAACCCCCTTTTCCTGCGAGGTGGCACGGCTCAGGCCAGCAGGAGGCTGGTTGGGACAACGAGGGCGGAGACAGCCCCCCCATCCCCCCCTCCCTAGGTCGTCCTCCGAGCGCTTTCGCTGGGGCTATTCCCGAATCCCACCAAGCGGCGCCGGGCCATCGCCGGACCTTTTCGTGTCGCCCGAGCCAGCGAGGCCTTGCACCTCTGCCACCCATCTCCGAGATGTCGCGAGACTGGCATGAACACGGGCCCTCAAGCCGAGTACCACTCCAGCCTCAGGACCAGCCGCATCGAGGCGCTCAGCGATGAAGTCTTCGCCATCGCGATGACCCTCCTGGTCCTTCATATCGAAGTGCCAGACCTCCACGGCACTGGCACGGAGATACTCCACAGCCTGTTGGGACTGTGGCCGAAGTTCTTGAGCTACATCGTCGGCTTCGTCACTCTTGGCGTATATTGGATGGGGCAACACGTCCAGTTCCACTTCATCAAGAGGGCCAACCAGCCTTTTCTATGGCTGACGATTCTCTTCCTGATGCTCATCGCAGCCATTCCATTCTCGGTGAGGCTGATTGGACAGTACTTCCACCTCAAGCTCGTCGTGGTGCTCTACGGTTGCCATCTTGTCGCCATTGGATTGGCCCACTACTCAATCTGGCGCTACGCCACCGCCCAAAGGCGGCTCGTTGACGCGGAGCTCTCGTGGCGGGTCATTCAAACTCAGTCACGTCTCGCGTTCATCCCGGTCGGCGTCTATCTGGCTGCCATTGTCGTCACAGCCCTGAACACCGTCGCCAGTATCATCATCTATGCCGTTGTCCCAAGTATATACATTGTCATGCCACACCTGTTCGCCAAGTACCATCGGCAGAGAACGTGACGGACATCTGTGTAACTCTGGCTCGCGGAGTCAGCGCATCTTTACGTTTGTCGTCGCGATACGCGGCAAGTTCCCCGGTAGCCCGCTCACCCCCAAGGGACTCCCTGAAAGCGCCTGACGCCGAGGCCATTGACAACAAGCACCAAACCAGTTCCAGTCCTGTCATGCCCCTAGTCCTCGGCCCGGATGAAGTCTGCCGCGCTTGCGTGTTGGCCCAGGTAGGAGGGCCAACATGCAGCAATCTGAACTGAAGATGAGGCAGGCGGACAAGGTATCGCTGGACGTGCTGATGCGTCGAGGCCGTCAGTCCGTGAGGGTGTTGATGCGGGCGCGGGCACTGCAGCTACTCGGGAATGGATAGACGGATGTAGCTGCCGCGCAAGCCGCTGGTCTCCCGGAGCGGACCGTGCGGCAAGCGAGAGGTCGCTACCGAAGAGAGGCGCTCGACGCCGCGCGCCGAGAGAGGCCACGCCCTGGCCGCGAGCGACGCTTCATCTGAGGTGGTGGTCCTGGTGTGCAACAATCCACCGGCAGGCTATGCGTGGAGACGACCTTCAAGAAGCACGGGTCTTCGAACCTCTCGAGCGCGGAGAAGCGCGGGATTTGAGGACTGCGAAGTGCAGGCCTCGGGTGTGGGAGGCCAGAGTCGCAGCGGACCCTGCTGGGAGCGGTTCTTCCCGGGGGGCCGCGCGAGGATCGGTGGCGTCGCGGGAGTTGGGTCCGCCGTGGACGCAGGCAGGAGCGCGCAGGTCGGTCCGCCCTCCGCTGGGGCCCCGTAACCGCCTAGCAACTCCCCTTTGGATGTCTGCAAAGCATGTAAGGGGTGAAACCGGAAAACAGAGAGAGCGGCCCTCCTGGAAAACATAGAGCGGAGAAATTGGACTCTCAGGAAATTGTGTTAACCGCTGCCCCAACGGTTAACAGCGCCTGTTAACCGCTCTCGGTTCCTCTCTCCCCAGATTGGGCCAAAGAGAGCCCCAGAAAGCCCAATCCGCGGCCGAATGGATGGGCAGTCGCGTTCTGCGTCGCAGAGCGTAGAGAGTGTCCTCTAAATCGTCGCGGGGTGAAAATCCTTGTAATTCAGGGGCTTAAGCGCGCGTGTCGAGCGCAATCCATCGCGCGACTTGTGTTAACCGAAAGGGCACTGCCGGTTTGCAGGCCCTTTCAATCAGCTCCGCATTCGGAGCCGGCCGCAAACCCGTTCGCGGGGCTCTCGGCGGGACGGGCTCGCTCCGCTCGCACCGTCCACGAAATGCGAACGCTTGCGAATCCGGCAGGTTGCGAGCGGCGAGCCGGGACGCTCTCCCTGATTCGCACCGTCCCGCGAGGAACGCAGGCGCCGTGCGTCGCGTGCCCTCAGGCTCGCCCGCGCAGCATCGCGTTGGCGGTCTTCCCGACGACGACCAGCGTCCCGCCGCTCGCGACGGCGTCCACAAGGTTCGTTGTGATGGCCGAAGCATTCTTGTACCGTCCTACTGTGCGGGCTGTCCTCATCGCGTGGGTCGGCGTCTCCGACCTGAAGGGACCTGAGAAGGCAGGTACGGGCGACCTTGGGCCCATCGCCCAGGCGCTCGCCGCACGCTCGTTCGACCAGGTGGTCCTGCTCGAGTTCTTCGACAAGGCCGACCATCAGAAGCTCCTCCCCGGCTACATCGCCTGGCTGCGCGAGCGCACCCCGGCAGAGATCGTCGAACGACGCGAGACGCTGCGCGGGCCGACCGACTTCGGCGGCATCTACGAGGCGGCGCGCCGAGCCTGCCAAGAGGTGCTGACGCAGCACAAGGACGCGACGCTCACGTTCCACCTCAGTCCCGGCTCGCCACCAATGGCGGCCGTGTGGATGCTGCTCGGCAAGACGATCTTTCCGGCCCAGCTCATCGAGTCGTCGCGCGAGCAGGGTGTGAAGACGGCCGAGGTGCCGTTCGACATCGCGGCTGAGTTCCTACCCGATCTCCTGCGCGAGCCGGACGAGCGCCTCCGCGCGCAGAGCACGGCGGACTCGCCGCCCGCCCCGGAGTTCAAGACCATCATCCACCGGAGCCGCGTGATGGCGCGGCTCATCCAACGCGCGCGCCGCGTGGCGCTGCGCAACGTCCCGGTGCTGATCGAGGGCGAGTCCGGCACCGGCAAGGAGCTGCTCGCGAAGGCGATCCACCAGGCGAGCCCGCGCAAGGGCAAGCCCTTCGTCCCTGTGAACTGCGGAGCTATCCCCGCGAGCCTGGTCGAGTCCGAGCTCTTCGGCGTCGAGAAGGGGGCGGCGACCGGCGTAGACGCCCGCGAGGGGTACTTCGAGGCGGCGGACGGGGGGACGCTGTTCCTCGACGAGCTGGGCGAGCTGCCGTTGCCGGTTCAGGTGAAGCTCCTCCGAGTCCTGCAGGAGAACGAGGTTACGCGCGTCGGCGCCAGGAAACCGAAGCGGATCGACGTTCGGATCGTGACCGCAACGAACCGCTCCGTCGTCGACGAGGTCGCTGCTGGCCGCTTCCGTGAGGATCTCTTCTATCGGCTCGCGGTCGCCGTCCTGAAGTTGCCGCCCCTCCGAGAGCGCTCGGGGGACGTTGGCCTGCTCGTCGACGAGCTCCTGAAACAGGTAAACCACGAGGCCATCGGCGAGCCTGGATACCGGGACAAGAAACTTTCCGCAGGCGCAAGAAGTCTTCTGCTCACGCATCCGTGGCCGGGCAACGTTCGCGAGCTGCTGCTGACGCTGAAGCGCGCCGCCATCTGGAGCGAGGGCGAGACCATCACCACGGAAGACGTGCGCGAAGCTCTCCTGGCGGTCCCTTCGACCCAGCGCACCGACGTCCTCGATCGCCCCCTGGGCGAGGGGCTCAACCTCCCGGATTTGCTGGCGGAAGTCGCGCGCCACTACCTCGAGCGCGCGCTGGACGAAGCCGGCGGGAACAAGACGAAGGCAGCGGGCCTGGTTGGCCTCCCGAGCTACCAGACCCTCACGAACTGGCTTCAACGCTACGAGGTGAACCGATGAGCGCGCGCTTGGTGATGGCGGCTCATCCGCTTGGCACGTCCTTCGCTTTACGGCCCTCGGTCGCCGCAACACGCGGCGAGAACCGAAAGGAGCCGTTCGATGTCGCCTGCCCTCGCTGCACTGCCCTCGACGCTCGGCAGCTTCTCTCTCACCAAGCACGCCTACGAACGCATGACGACGCGCTCGATCTCTCGCACCGCGATCGAGGCTGCGCTGGAGTTCGGGCGCTGCGTCGAGATCCGCGGCGCGCAGATCTTCGCGATCGGCCGCAAGGAGGTCGAGAAGTACCGGCGCGAGGGCGTCGACCTGCGCGAGTTCGAGGGCACGCAGGTTGTCGTCACGGCAAGCGGCGCGGTGATGACGGTGTACCGGAACAGCGACTTCAGGAGCCTGCGCACGCGCCGTCGTCGCAGCTTCCGGCGGTGAGGTGAGCGATGGGATGGGCCAAGTACCTCGAGGACATCGTCAGCCGCCGCAACGGGACCTCCCGGGTTCAAGCCGAGATCAAGCAGGTGGCAGAGCGCCGAGCGCTGTCGAAGGCCGCACCGAAGAAGACTGGAGACAAAGCCATGAGCAAACTGAAGGAGTTCACTGCGTCGAGCGCGAGGCCGCTGCCGGTGGTGCTGCTCGCCGATGTCAGCGGCAGCATGAGCACGAACGGGAAGATCGACGCGCTCAACGATGCCGTGCAGGAGATGCTGGAGAGCTTCGGCGGTGAGGACGACAGCCGCGCGGAGATCCACGTCTCCGTCGTCACGTTCGGCAAGGACGGCGCGAAGGCACACCAGCCGCTCGCCCCTGCCGCGAAGGTCCAGTGGACCCGTATGACGGCAGCCGGTGGGACGCCGATGGGCGCCGCCTTCGACGCGGCGACCGGCATGATCGAGGACCGGGCGCAGATCCCGAGCCGCGCGTACCGTCCGACGATCATCCTCGTCTCGGATGGCCAGCCCACCGACGAGTGGCAGGTCCCGCTGAAGCGGCTCCTTGGCGCGGAGCGCGCGTCAAAGGCGGCCCGCTTCGCGATGGGCATCGGCGACGACGCCGACGAGGCGATGCTCTCCGCGTTCCTCGCGACGCCCGAGGCACGTGTCTACCGGGCTCACGAGGCGAGACAGATCAAGCAGTTCTTCCGCTGGGTGACGATGAGCGTCACGCAGCGCTCGCGGAGCGCGAACCCTGACAGCGTCATCGCCGCGGAGCCGACCGACCTCGATGACTTCAACTTCTGAGCGCGCCGAGGCCCTCGTGTCGAACCGCCTACCCGACGACTACTTCGGCGCCAGCGTGGTCGGACCGCGCCATCGCGCAGAGGGCAAGCCCAACGAGGACAGTTGGCTCGGAGCGCGCGGAGCGTTCGGTACGCTGGTCGTCGTCAGTGATGGTATGGGCTCTCGACGCGAGGCCCGCCGTGGCGCTCAGATGGCCTGCCGGGCGGTGCTCGATGCAGTGCGCTCGTGGCACAAGGCAGGCGGACGTGACCTGGATGAGCTCCTCGTCCGCATCGAGCCGGTCTGGTGTTCGCTCATCGCTCCGTCGACCGCTCGCGACTGTGCGGCGACGTGCTTGTTCGCCCTCGCGCACGCTTACGGGCAGGTTCACGTGGCGGCGATCGGCGATGGACTCGCGCTCCTGCGAACGAGACATGGGCTGGAGTGGATCGTCGGCCCGCGCTCGGGCGGCTTCGCCAACGAGACCGCCGCGCTCGGCCACTCGGCGTCGTGGACGAGCCGTAGCTTCCCGCGCGCGGGTGGGGAGGTCGTCGTGCTCGCGACTGACGGTGTCGCTGACGACCTGCTGCCAGAGCGCATCGACGGCTTCGTGCAGTGGCTCATGGACGACTTCGCCGGCATGGCGCCGAGCCAGCGTTGGCGAGCGCTCCAGCGGGAGTTGAAGGACTGGCCCACGCCTCATCACACCGATGACAAGACCCTCGTCGTCCTCATGCAGCGAGAGGCGGTGCTCGCATGACGTCTGCTCCGCGCCAGGTCACGGACATCAACGGTGTGCGCTACTCGCTGCTCCGGCAGTTGGGGCGCGGAGGCCAGGGGGCCGTCTACGAGGTCGACGGCGGAAGGCTCGCCGCGAAGATCATCTTCGACTCGTCGGCAACTCGGCGTGAGCGCCTGCGCAACCAGCTCACGCAGGTGAAGCGGCTCTCGCTCGCCGATCTCGAGATCGCCCGGCCCATCGAGATGCTTCGCGAGCCGGTGCTCGGCTACGTAATGGAGCTGCTCACCGGGATGCAGCCGCTGAAGGCGCTTGGGGCCGTGCCCAAGGACGAGAGCTCCCCCGCCGCGTGGTACATCGCGGGCGGTGGTCTGCGGCGGCGACTCCAGCTCCTCGCTCGCAGTGCCGACGCACTCGCGGGTCTGCACGGCAAGGGGCTCGTCTACTCCGACCCGTCGCCCCACAACATCTTCGTCTCGGAGAGCCCCGCGGCGACGGAGGTCCGCTTCATCGACGCGGACAACATCCACTACGCGTCGGTCGCGGGCGTGCCCGCCGTCTACACGCCCGGCTACGGCGCGCCCGAGCTCGTGCGGTGCAGGAGCGGCGTCAACTCGCTCACAGACGCTCACGCCTTCAGTGTGCTCGCGTTCCAGACGCTGTCCCTCGCCCACCCGCTCATCGGCGACGCAGTCAACGACGGCCCCCCCGAGCGAGAGGAGGAGGCCCTCGACGGGCGCCTGCCGTGGATCGACCACCCGACCGACGAGACCAATCGCGCGTCCTACGGCATTCCCAGGCCCAACGTGCTGTCGCGAAAGCTCCTCGATCTCGCCGCGCGCGCTTTCGGCGCCGGCCTCCGTGACGCGGCGAAGCGGCCGGGCGTCTCTGAGTGGGCCGAGTGCCTGCACGGTGCCGCCGACGCCACGCTGTCGTGCGCGTCGTGCAAAGGGACCTACTACTTTACGGAGAAGCTCTGCCCGTGGTGTGACGAGCCTCGGCCTGCTTTTGCCACCGCCGCCTTCAACCTGTGGGACCCCTCTGTCGGGGCGGGCGGCGAGCTTCTGCAGAAGCCCGTAGGTGACCGCCGCCGCGCGGTGGTCGCTGCGGTCCTCGGACTGACAGACGGCGAGACCGTGTCGGTTACGCAACGCCTCGCGCATGGGCGCGACGGAGCCGCTGGTGCTCGGCCTGTCATTGAACTGCAGCTCTCAGGCACGCGGCTCTCGCTGCGAAGCGTCGACGGCGGTCGCTACCGGCTCTCGTCCCCCAGCGGCGGCCGAGGTGCCGAGGTGACCGATCGCGTGAAGGAGATCCGGCTCGAACCCGGCGTCGCCTCGTGGCGCCTCCACCTCGGCTCACCCGACACCCTGCACCGCGTCGTGAACTTCGAACTTCGGCCGGGAGGTGCCCGATGAACATCCACGACCTGGCCTCGGGAGAGGTCTCGACCTTCGAGGTCGTGCCGAGCGCGGCAGCCGACTTTGACCTCGTCATCGAAGCTCGAGCGGAAGCGGCCCTGCAGTTCTCCGATGTCACCGGCGACTCGCTGTTGCGGATCGGCGCGAGCGCGTGGAACGTCGTCGGCGCTGACAAGCGGGCAATCGAAGCGCTCCGGCGACTCCGCGACCGCAACCTCCCCCGCGTGGCCTGGGTCGCCTCCGTCCGCCCCAAGGGGAAGAGGAGCGAAGCGGTGCTCGTGCAGGTGCACGAGTTCCCCGCTCGCTACGACTGGCCCGACCCGGTCGACATCGGCGTCGACGACAAGCTCGTCGAGCAGGTGAGGCAGAAGCTCGGCCGCAGCGTCACGGCTGCCGAGGCCACCCAGTGGCTGAACGATCGGTTCCTCCTCCTCGCCGACGATGGCACGGCGAGGGTGTTCCTCTCGGGAAGCCCGACGCCGGAGACCGATCAGAGTGGCGCCTTCCGACTTCACGGCCGAGGGTACGCCGTCGACGTCGCGAAGGGACGCGACGACAAGCTGCTCGCCACTCGACTCGTGGAGGCGAAGCGCGGCAGCTCTCCGGACGAGCGCCGCCCCGTGGTCCTCGTGCTCGGACGCATTCGGTTCTGCGATGCGACCATCGCCGGCGCGTTTCGTGGCGCCGCGCGGACTCAGCTCGATCAGCTCGTCGAGCAGGCCGGCAGCTATCTCAACGTTTGGAAGGAGTACAACAAGCTCGAACGCGAAAGCGTGCTGCGTCGCGCGCGAACCCTCGGCTGGCTTCGGTACAGCAAGCGGCTGCTGCAGGGAGACGGGCGGTGGCGCTTCTTCGTCGAGGATTCGAAGCAGCTCGAGACCGCCCTCCAGGTGCTGCGCAACGCGGAGGACGTCGATCTCGAGGCCGCGCAGAACCCGCCGCCCGAGCTGCAGCAGGCGACTGACAACGCCACGACGACGACCGACGACGGCCCTGCGCGCTCCAAGCGGTCGCGAATCTTCGTCGGCTCCTTCTCGGGCGCCGAGCCCCAGCGGCGCACGATCGACCTGCAGCCTCCGATCGACAGCGACGACCGTGAGCCGCCCGAGAGCGGCGTGTTGTTCCTGAGCGTGAGTGGCGATCGCAAGCGCCTCGAACGCCGTGAACATGCGCAGTCGCTGATCGCGTCTGCCGAATGCCCCATGCCCCAGCTTGGCCTTCTGCTTGAGGGAAGCGCCGTCCCCGAACGCCGCAGGAAGACGGAGGACGCACTCTCCGTCGCTGCACGCGCAGTGTTCGGTGGCGAGCCCACAGCGCGACAGGTGGAGGCGTTGCGCGTGGCGCTCAACACGCCCGACATCGCTTTGATCCAGGGACCGCCAGGCACCGGCAAAACGAAGACGATCGCGGCCCTTGAGGCTCGCCTCGCCGAGCTCTCGGAAGACGACCTCGCTGGCCAGACCTTGCTCACGAGCTACCAACACGACGCCGTCGAAAACGCGGCATCACGGACCCTCGTGTTCGGCCTCCCAGCGATCAAGGTGGGCCGCAAGCGAGGGACCACCGATCAGAGCGACGGCTTCGATCGTTGGCGTCGAGAGAGGGCTGACGCCGTGCGCGCGGACCTGTCGACCCTCCCCGAGCGACCCGTGACCGAGGTGCTCCGCAAGGTCAGAACGCTCGCCGCCGCCTACGTCGCCTCGCCGCTCACGGCTGACGAGTCGCTCCGCGTGGTTCACGAGGTCCAGGACCTCTGCGGAAGCTACGTCCCGCCCACCCTGAACGACCGGCTCGACGTGCTTCGTCAGGAGCTGTCGCGCTCCCCGCAGATCGATGATGCCGAGGACGACGACCGCGCCCTTGCCCTCAAGGCAGTTCGCGGGCTGCGCACCGATCCCATCGCCTTCGGCGATGATGGTCCTCGGAACGCCGGCCGCGCGCGCCTGCGCCTTCAGCGCCTGGGCCTGTACGACGAAGCCAAACACCGGGTCTTGAGCGAAGCGGCCGACTGGACCAGCGAGGATGCGCCATCGTTCCTCTCCGAGCTGAAGGCGCTGCAGGATGGTCTGATCGATCTTCTCTCGGCCGAGAAGCCGGTCGGCGCTCCGATGGTTCACAGCGACCTCGAGAGCCTTCTGCCGGAGATCGTCGACGCGCTCTACACCAAGGCGCGCGAGTCAGCGGGCGGCGAGGACGCGATCCTCTACGAGTACCTCAACGACCTGGAGAACGACATCGACGCGGTCCGCGACGCAGTGCGGAACTACACCGTCGTGCTCGCAGCGACCTGTCAGCAGTCGGTCGGCTTCCAGATGAGCCAGGCGAAGGGCGAAGACACCGTCTTCGCGAACGTAATCGTCGACGAGGCCGCGCGCGCCAACCCCCTCGACCTCTTCATCCCGATGTCGCGCGCGGAGCGGCGCATCATCCTGGTCGGCGACCACCGCCAGCTCCCACACATCCTCGAGCCCGACATCGAGAGCCAGCTCGATCAATCGGTCTCGGACGCGACGACCGCCGCGCTGCGTCGCAGCCTCTTCGAGCGCCTGTTCCAGGCGATGAAGGAGCGCGAGGCGAAGGACGGCATCAAGCGCACGGTCACGCTCGACAAGCAGTACCGGATGCACCCCGTGCTCGGGTCGTTCGTCAGTGACACGTTCTACGCGCCCTATGGCGAGGGCTTCGAGTCGCCCCGCCGCCCGGAGGAGTTCGTTCACAACCTGCCGGGCTACGCCGGGCGCGTTGCCGCGTGGGTGGACATGCCTCTCTCTCGCGGCCGCGAGCACGGTGGCCAAAGCAAACGGCGCACTGTCGAAGCCGAGTGGATCGCGAAGGAGGTCGAGCGCCTAGCAACCGCCCGGCGAGATCTCAGCTTCGGCGTCATCTCGTTCTACTCCGCACAGGCCGACGAGGTGCTGCTCGCGATGGAGAAGCGTGGGATGTCCGAGCGGCTCGACGACGGCTCCTTCCGCGTCAAGGACGCTTGGCGCGAGACGCGCAGCGAGGACGGGCGGCTCATCGAGCGGCTGCGCGTCGGTACCGTCGACGCCTTCCAGGGCAAGGAGTTCGACGTCGTGTTCTTGTCGATGACGAGAGCGAACGACCTGCCCGTGTCGGATGAGCGCTCCCTCCGACGAAAGTTCGGCCACCTCATGCTCGAGAACCGTCTGTGCGTCGCGATGAGCCGGCAGCAACGGCTTCTCGTCGTGGTCGGAGACTCGGCGATGCTGAGGGGCGAAGCGGCGGCGAAGGCGCTGCGTGGCCTCGTCGCTTTCCGTGAACTTTGTGGAGGGAAACATGGCCTTGCTCTTCAAGCGTGAGGCGCCGGTCCTCCACTTCGGGCCGCGCCTGCCCAAGGACCCCAGCACGAACCAACGGCTGCGGTGGAGCGAGCGCCGCTTCGTCCTCTGGCCCGCACTGATGTACCGCGTGGTGGCACCCGAGGTGCGCGACCGCGAGCTCAACGTCCTCCAGAAGGCGGTGCTCGGGATGTGCCGTGCGGGTACGACCAACGTCCAACGCGTTGGCGAGCGCCTCCACATTCACGCCGACCTCGCCGCGCTCATCTACCTGGAGCTGCAGGAGCGCGGGCTGCTTGGCAGCAACGGACTACCGACGGAGAAGGGACGCGAGCTCTTCGAGGAGGAGACCCTCGATGCGCGCCGGATGGTCACAGGCCACGTGTTCCAGGACCCGTGGTCCGGGGACCTCTGGCCGCGCTTCGTCGAGAAGCTCGACTACGTCGAGTTGCAGCAGAACCCCAACGGGTTCCCCGACCTCGTGCTCGGCTCCAAGGGCAAGCCCCGCCGGGAGAGAGCATTTGCGGTGCTCCCCGGCGACCTCGCGATCCCTCCGGCGCCCGGTGCTACTGACATCGTTCGCGCTACCCGTCGGCATCGCTCGGCGCTTCGACGCTCGGATTCCTATGAGAGCGCAGACGAGGACGACACGTTCGCGCACGGGGGGAGCGTCGTTCTCGAGCGGGTGTCGCTCGTGGACGATCGGCCCACGCCGGTGTTCGTCACGAGCTTCATGTACCTGCCCGAGGCCGGTGACCTAGCGGGCGAGTGGCACGCGTGCGATCCCTTCGGACTCGGCGTTAGCCCGACGCTTCGACGAGCACTCGAACGCGAGATGCGATCGTCATCCGGTCTCCGTTCGGTCCTCGAGGGCATGATCGGCCGCTCGCTCGACGAGCAGATGCAGGACCAGCAGCGCTGGGCAGGCGAGATTCGCGCGATGGCGATCAACAATGTCGAGAAGGCGCTGTCGACCAGTGCGCGCGATCTGCCCCAGTACGAAGACCTCGTGGCGCTCGAGTACGCCCACGTTGAGGCTGAGCTGCTCGGCGATTCGTGCCCGGACCACAAGCTCCGCGCCCTCGTCGGCGATGCCCGGCGCGCGCTCGAGGCCACGTTCGGCGCACTCTTCCAGCGCCATCCTCCGCGCCAAGTCTGGCGACGCGTCTACACCGATCGTCGGCCTGTCGAGGACGACGTCTACTGCCAAGGTGTCTACGAAGCGTCGGCGAAGGCCGTTGGCTTCCACGTACCGCTGCCGGAGGCGCTCGCTCGCGTGAAGCCCAACCACGTGAAGGCCGCGTGCTACCCCGATGGCAACTGGCGTCTCCGCGGCGCGATCATCGCCGCCGTGCTCGCAGCACGCGACGACCGCGCGCATCCACTTCGTCGCGCCGCAGCTCAAGAGCCGAAGCTCCTCGAACTACTCGACGGCGTCGCGAGGGCCGGCGGTGCGGTTCATGCCGGCGCTGAGCGTCTATCCCTTCAGTCGGTGCTGCCTGTCGTCGCCGACGTCCACCGCGCCGTGGGTCTGCTCTCCGGCCTCGGCCAGCCGCTCGATTCCGCGAGGATCTGACAGACCATGAGCAAGAAGAACAAGCACCGCCATCAGCAGCAGCAACAGCAGCCCAAAGCACCCAGTTCCTCGCCGATGGCACAGGCGACGTCGCTCAGCGTGGCCCCTGCGGTCCCCGAGACGCCAGCCGCTGCGCTCGCGGCCATCACTGAAGCAAACGACGCTGTCGTCGCCGAGGCCACGGAGGAAGAGCTGAACGTCGCGCTCGCTACTCCTCCGTCCTCGGACGCGTCGAACGTCGATCTCGTCACGGCGGCGAAGCGGATCGACGAAACCCTCGCGCTGTTGAAGGCCCGGAGCGACCGGCTCGCGAAGCGTGAAGAGGAGCTCGCCGCACTCGAACAGACAGTGCTCGCGCGTGACGAAGAGCTGAAGGCGCGCGCGACTGCGCTCGAGGACGCGGAACGAGGAGCCAAGGAGGCACACGCCAGGGCGAAGCAGGCCGAAGAGGAGCTGCGGGCGCGCGAGGTCGACCTCCAGGGACGCGAGGTCGGGATTCGCGAGCGCGAGCTGAACGCAGAGGCGGGCTTCGCGGCCGAGCGCAGGGCATCGTTGAAGCAGCTCGACGAGGAGGCCGCGACTCTCCGCGACGAACTCTCCAAGGCCCGGGCGCAGATCGCCAAGGAGCGCGCGGACTGGGAGGCCCAGCGCCGCGCGGATGACGAGCGCTGGCGTGAGGAGCAGAAGCGAGCCTTAGCGATGCACGAGAGCGCTCTCGCGGAGATGGAGCGTTCGAGCGCCGAGCAACTCCGCGTCGAGCGCGAGCTGCTCTCGAAGGAGCGCGCGGAACTGAAGAAGCGCGCGGCGCAGGTCGAGCTCGAGCGGGATGTCCTGCGTGAGGATCGCGAGGCGTTCGACGAGCGCGTGGCGCGACGTGCCGCCCACGAACTTGAGGCAGCAAAGGCCAAGCAGAAGGACGTTGAGGCGCGCCTCGCGAGCGCGCAAGCGAGCCGGGACGAGCTCTACGAGAAGCTGCGTCTTCGCGACGAAGCTGAGCGCGCGTTGGGAAATCGACCGCTCGACGAGGTGAAGAGGGAGCTAGACAGCCTGATCCGGGAGCGTGACTCGCTGAAGGCGCAGCTCGCCAAGCGTCCGAACCATGATGTCTCCGAGCGTCTCGCTAGCCTCGAACGCGCGCAGGAGGAGTGGGAGTCGGAACGCGCCCGGCTCACGCAGGAGAGCGTCGCCGCCAGGACCGCGCTCGCGAAGGCATCGATCGCCGTCACAGAACTCGAGACACTCCGCGACCAGAAGGCTGCGCTGGAGAGTGCCCGCGACCTCCTGCACACGGCGCTCGAGGAGCTACGCAAGGACGTCAACGAGCGCATCCGACGCGCCGACGGCGTGAGCCCGTTCCCGGCGTGCAGCCAGATGGACGCCGACAGCGGGCTCCAGACCCAGACCCCAGTGACCGATGAGATCTCCGACCTGAAGGCGTTCTGCCAGGATCTCCAGCACCGCATCGCCATCGATCCGGCCAATCCCGACAAGGTGCTGTTCTACGAACTGCGTGACATCCGCTGCTTCTTGGGCGGCCTCGCGATGAGCCGACTCCACCTGCTGCAAGGCATCAGCGGAACCGGCAAGACGAGTCTGCCTCTGGCGGTCGCGCGGGCGCTCGGTGCGGGCTCGACCCTCGTCGAGGTGCAGGCCGGCTGGCGAGACCGCCAGGACCTCGTCGGGCACTTCAACGCCTTCGAACGGCGGTTCTACGAGTCCGAGTTCCTCCAGGCACTCTACCGCGCGCAGTGCCCGCGCTATTCAGGGCTCGTCAACATCGTCGTTCTCGACGAGATGAACCTCTCACACCCCGAGCAGTACTTCGCGGACCTCCTCTCGGCGCTCGAGCAGGACCCGCATCTCCAGAAGCTCGATCTCATGACCGCGCCGGTCGAGCCCGCCCCGGCGAAGCTCCGCAACGGTCGCACGCTCACGATCCCGCAAAACGTGTGGTTCGTTGGCACAGCGAACCACGACGAGACGACGAAGGACTTCGCAGACAAGACCTATGACCGCGCTCACGTGATGGAGCTGCCTCGCAACCGCGCGCAGTTCCAGCCCCAGCGCCTGCCCGCGCGCGCGCCGGTCTCGTTCGACGCCGTTCGCTCGGCATTCGCCAAGGCGCAGCAGGCTCACGAAGCCAAGGCGAAGGAGGCCTACGCGTTCGTCGACGGCTCGTTTGCAGACATCCTCGGGCGTCGCTTCGGGGTGGGCTGGGGCAATCGCCTCGAGCGGCAGATGCTCGACTTCGTTCCGGTCGTCGTCGCGGCGGGTGGCACAGTGGGCGAGGCGGTCGACCACATCCTCGCGACGAAGCTCCTGCGCAAGGTCCGTGATCGGCACGACACTCGGCCCGAGGACCTCACGGCGCTCAGTGAGCGGATCGCGGAGGCTTGGCCGAAGCTCGACAAGACCACCGGCGCTGTGCGCTCCATGGCCATCGTTCGCGACGAACTGCGTCGACTCGGAGCTGAGGAAGAGGCGTGAGCATTCGAGTCCACGACCGGCTCGGCGCAATCGACGAAGCGCGCAGCGGCGCTGCGCTTCTGGGCCGCTTCGTCGTACGCGAGGGCGCCCCGGGCGAGCTCTTCATGAACTCGCTCCCGGCTCACGACGGCATGTTCTTGGTGCCCGAGTCGGCAGGGCGCTGGCACCTGCTGCGAGGCTCCGAGCGTGTCGAGGGCACCTTTGCGCGCGCTCAAATGCTCGATCCGCTGGACGTCGCGAGTATTCGTACGGTCGGGCGCAGCTTGGGCGAGTTGGTCAACCAAGGCGGCACGTGGCTCGACATGCTCGATGTCTCGCCGTTGGTGCCGGGCATGTCGAACCGCGCTGAGTTTCAGCCCTTCGAGCAACTACTCAAGGAGAACGTCGGGCATCTCGCAGAGGTGTGCAGGAAGCCTCGTACCCACCTGCGCGTCGAGGTCGAGCGGATGGCCGTTTCGCGCGCCCGGCGGTTTCCGGCGCAGGCCGCGAACTACCTCGCCGCGCACACGGAGGACTGGGAGCGGCCGACTCTGCGCTCTGTGGTCCCCAAGAGGATCCTCGCCACCGTCCGCGAGGACCAGTTCGACATCTACGAGAACCGCGTCGCAGTGCGGCTTGTTGACCACCTCGTGGTGTACCTGCGTCGGCGCGTTCACGAGGTGACGCGGCTCCTCCGTGTGTTCGCGGAGGCGGCTGGGAACCACCTCGCGGCAGCCGCTGGCTCACACTGGCGCCAGGGGCGCATCTACAAGCTGTGGGGGGAAACTCTCGACGCGAGTGAGGCGAAGCGGAAGGCCGAGCGCACCCTCGCGCAATTGAAACACCTCCTGTTTACGATCTCCGGGCTGAAGGACTCGGTGCTGTACCGAGAGGTCCCGCGAAGGGCGACGGTGGGCACCACGCTCACGATGACGAACATCCTGAGCGACGACGCCCACTATCAGCGGGTCGCCGAGCTCTGGCTCGAGTGGGCCCGGCTCGGACAGGAGCGGGCCGTCCGGCCGCGAGCGTACTTCGAAGAGATGCAGGATCTCTGTCGCTCGTTCGACAGCTTCGCGCTGCTGCTGACGCTTCGGGCGCTCGACCAGCTCGGGTTCGAACCGACCAACCTTGAGCGGTCGCTCTCGGACCGCGAGGCAGAGGTGCGTCACGGCTCGCGCGTCGCGCGCTTGTCGTGGGCCATGGCCGACGGTGCAATCTCGCTTCACGGAGAGGGCGTCGAGCCGCTGCGCATCGTCCCGCTGTGCAGTTCCCTCGCGGCACTCGACGACGAGCAGCTTCGCGGCGTTCTCGCCGACGCTGATGCGCACGCGGGCACTGGCACGACGACGGTCATCCTCTACCCGTCACCTTCCGAGGCCGCTGCGTTCGAGCACCTCGCCCCGGATCTCGCTCTGCGGCTCCGCTCTCTGGCCCACGAGGTCAGCAAGGTCGGTCGGCGACCCGTCGGTTTCCTGCCTGTGTCCCCTTGGGACATCGGCAGCGTGGAGCGAATGGCACGCCAGCTTCGCTGGGTCACGACTGCCCCGACGTTCCTCGCGTATCCGCCGATGATCGCAAGGCCGGATCTGCCGGAACTGAGCCGCGGGGACACTTGGCTCGAGGTCGCGGGCAACCAGCTCCGTATCGTGCACGCACCGCTGGAGAACGATGCCGTGCCCGCCAAGCGGTTTGTCGATGACGCCGCCGCGCAGCTCAAGCGGCTCGAGGAGGAACGGGAGAGCGTTTCTCTCAAACTGCGCGAGGCGGTTCGAGACCGTGGAGCCACGGGCGTCGTCAATGCGCGCAAGAAGGAGCTGAACGCGGAGATCACGGATGCGGAGAAGAGGCTTGAAGCACTCCGGCGCTTCGAGCGCGACCTGGCGAAGGCGGTCGGGGTGGTCGACGACCTGCTGGGTTGTCCGACCTGCAACACGCGCGCGGATGCGCGGCGCGACTTCAAGTCGATGGGCCAGCACTTCTCCTGCACGTGCTCGGACTGCTCGACGACGTGGGGCACCATCGCTTGCGGTCGCTGCTCGAACTCGATCCCTGTGCTGCGGCTCCACGGATTGGCTTGGACGACGCTGGTCGGCGAACCGGGGTGGGTCGACCGGATGCTGGGTGCTGACGTGCTCGCGGTGCCCTGGGTAGTCGGCACGGAGGTCGGGTTCGTGTGCCCGTCCTGCGGCAACTGCCCCGGGGATGCACTCACCGCCGCGTAGAGCTCGAATAGCCGCTATGCGACTAAAGCGGCTATTCGGCGCGCGCCGTCCCCGCGCTCACCCCACGAGCTTCCTGAGCATCGCCATCCCTCGCTCAGCCTCCGCCGGCGTCGCGTCGGAGAGCTCGAGGTACACGCGGCCGCGGGCGTCGTAGAAGCTCTCGGTCTGCACCACCCACCGCTCGCGCTCGGGCGTGGCCAGCTCGACGTCGGCGGCGAGCTTGTGGAGCGCGGCGCTCACGAGGCGATGGCTGGTCCCCTTCGGGAGGCGGATCTTGAGCTGCGGCTCGAGGCTACCGTAGCGGCTCTCGCCCTGGCTCACCGTTGCCCGGTGGGCCTTTGTCGCACCAGAGGAAGTGGGTACGCTGGGTGGAGCACTCCCATGCCCTCGGGCCCCATGACAGAGAGGAAGCCTACGCTGGCGAGTCACGGCGGTTGCACGAGGTGTCGGGTCGCCCCACCGCCGAGAGGAGTGTACGTGCTCTCGAGAGTCCATGGGGCCGTGGCGAGACAGGGAAGGGCTGATTCTTCGGAGGGTACGCACCAGAAGGCGAGGTACACCCCATGACATCCGTGTGGGGAATGGTGCTTCTGCTGGTGACACAAGCCCCAGGAGTGGACGGGCCGGTCGAAGGGGCGGAGCCCCTGGCCACTCCGGCCGAAGCCGTGCTGGGAGTGGAAACACCGCCCGCGGCAACGCGCGAGGGAAGAGGGTGGGAGTACCTCATCCGCCTGGAGACGAGCACGCTGGTGCTGCAGGCACGAGGAGGCGCGGGAGAGCAGGTGGGCTATGCGCAGCTGAGCCCGACGCTGCTGGTGGACGGAGGCGAGGAGTTTGGAGTCAACGTGGGCGCTCCCGTGAGGTTGCGGCTGTGGGGCGGCGAGGCGAGCGCAGGGTGGGTGCGCGAGGAGGACTGGGACAGTCTGTCGGACTGGGGGCAGCTGGTGCACGCCCTGAAGCTGGGCTCGGACAATTCCCCGGTGGGGCTGTGGGTGGGAGCGCTGGACAGCTACAGCCTTGCTTCAGGGCACCTGGTGCGGCGCTACTCCAACCGGGCCAACCCGGACTACCACCCGGCGGGAGCCTCCGTCACGGGTGCCGTGGGCCCCTTGTATGTGGAGTCCTTCGCCTCGGACGTACTGGGCGCGCGCCTCATGGGGGCGCAAGCCGAGTTGGATGTGGCGCACGTCTTCACCGGCCCGCCGAGGCAGCGGGGGCGCTACACCCTGGGACTGTCGGCGGTGCATGAGTGGGGCAGGGCCGGGGGTAAGTCACCGCCGGTGACGCTGGCGCACCTGGACGGGACAGCGGTGGTGGTGGTGCGCCGGGGCTTTGAGGCGCACCTGCTGGCCGGCTGGGGCGGGCGGCCGGGAGTGGGCGGCGCGTGGGGCCTGGTGGCGGGAGTGGGAGCGGACGCGGTGACGAGCACGCTGGACATGAAGTTGCGGCTGGAGGTGCGCCGGCAGCACGGCGGCTTCCGACAAGGCTTCTTCGGCCCAGACTACGAGCTGGCACGCTTCCGGGCCGTGAGCCCCGAGGGCGTGCCTCTGGCCGAGGCGCCCTTTCCGGACGGCTTTTCTGTCTACGGCGAGGCGGTGGTTGGCTGGGATGGCGTGCACTACCTCGGGCTGCAACGGCACTTGCAGCTGTCGCTGGGCGCGGAGGCCTTCACCTGGGGCCGCTTGGACGTGGACGGGCGCGTGGCGGTGCAGGTGTGGGGCCGCAACGTGGAGGTGGCCGTGAAGGGGCTGGCGGTGGGCCTGGGACAGCCTGGGGTGCGCTACCTTGCAGCGGCGGAGATGCGGTGGCGCTTTCTCGGGGGGCGCCTGTACGCGCTGGGCACGGGAGGGACGCAGCTGTTTCCCGAGACGGTAGGGACACTCCGGCCGGGGGCCTACGCCTCGGTGGGGCTGGGGGTAGACAATGCGCGCTGAGCCTCGGGTGTACAGGTGGGCGGTGCTGCTGCTGGTGGGGGTGGCCGTGCTCACCAGCGGCTGCGTCACGCTGGTGTCGCCCCAAGTGGGGAGCGGTGCCCAAGGCCCGCGCGCCATGTCGGCCTTGCGAGCGACAGCCGCCGGGAGTGCCCAGCTCGAGACGCCTTCGGCTTTCGCCTCCACGGAGCCGGGAGAGCAGGAGCGGAGCGCTTCCAGCGCGCCGGAGGAGGAGGAGAGGCTGCACCGGCGCCGAGGTGCCCGTGGGCTGGGCCCTGAGGTGGCCAAGGGGAGCGCGGATGAGGCGAGCCCGAGCGAGGTGGCCAGAGGGGGGACAGCTCCACAAGGCTCGCCCACATGCGGGGGGCAGGCCGTGCCGGAGGGCTGGCCGGACTACTCCACCTGGTGGGATGGGGAACTGCTCGAGCCCTTCCTCATGTGCACCTCGCCCGCGGAATTCCTCACCTTGCAGGACAGGGTGGACATGCCCCGGCTGGTGGAGGCGCTGAGTGACTGGAACGCCGTGCTGCTGGGCGCGCTGGGGCCTGTGCGAGAGGACACCGCCAGCCTCCTCAACCGCAAGCGCACCGCCTTCCTTCTGCGGGCCACCGAGGAATATGGGCCGCCCAGGGCCGAGGTGTTTGCCCTCTTCATCCTCCACTCGGCCCATGACGACGACTTGAGGGAAATCCTCTTCCTGCTGGCCCAGGACAAGCAACTGGAGGAGATGCTGCGGCTGCTGCCCACCTTCCGCGTGGCGCTGGAAGACAGGGGATTGAAGCCCTCGGCCCGTGCGGACCGGGAGTTTGAATGGAAGGACATGGGCCGGGGCCTGGCGCGCGCTGGGCGGGACGCGCTCGCCACCAGCCCAATGGTGGGTGGGGGGAGGGAGAACGCCCTCTTCTCCATCAGGAGCCAATTGCCGCCACCCTACCAGCAAGCACTCAATGAGGTGGAGACGGCACTGGCACGGGAGCACTTCGCGCCAGGTAACGTGGCGCTGGGAACCTTCGACCACCTCACTTTCGGAGTGCCGCTGGGTTTCTATGGGCTGCTGGCCGGGACGGGCCATGGAGCGTACTCGCTGTACCAGGGCCAGTACGAGCAGGCCACGCGCGAGTTGGCGCCCGCGGTGTTGCTGGCAGCCCTGTATGCGGGGGGCAAGGGGCTGCGCGCGCTCTCCGAGGGCCGAGGTGTACCGGGTGTGGGCGTGCCACGGCTCCGAGGGTTGATGGGGGTAGAGGTGCGGTTGCAAGCCCTCAAGGCAGTGGTGCGCGAGTTGGAGCTGCTGCTGGGGGGGGGATGGGCTGAGGCAGCTCGTCAGCTACATTCGGGCCAGCCGGGAGGCGGGCCGCTTCGTGGCCGTGGGGGGAGTGGACGCGGCCCTTGCCCTGTACGAGGCCCGGGGAAACGTGGCCAAGGCGAGGCCGTTGCTGTCCCAGGCCAGGCCCGACAGAGCGCGTGCCCCTACTGCGAGCGGTGGGACGGCGAAGAGCTCCAACAAGGCGGCCGCCGTGGCGGACGAAGCCACACGTCCTGCCTCCAACAAGGCCCGCCGGGCAGGTGCCGACAAGGCTTCCGGGGGCATGGCCTCCCTGGTGGATGAGCAGTCGGGCCTCTCCCACGAGGTGGTGGAAGCCAAGCTGGCGGCAGCGGAACTGGAGTCCACGGGCCTGCGCCTGCCTGCGGACCCGGCGGTGCTGGAGAAGCACCGTCCCACCAGCGACGCTCCGCAACCCGGAGCCGAAGGCAATCCACGCTGGGGTGAGTACGTCAGCTACTTCGAGAACCGCCTCGCGGAAATAGAGAAGGGCCAGACGAAAAAGGGACCGCTGCCCTGGAAGGCGTATGAGCAACTGCGGGCGTGGTTCGCTCGGGGGCTGGCCTTCGAGCGCATCATGGTGGAGTTGCTGGAGGCAGACGCGGCCCTGCCTCGGGCTCAGCGCCGCTTTCTCGGGGACTTCATCAAGCCCCGTATCGAGAAGTACGTCGGAGTGAACAAGCCGGGCACCGGCCTGCGCTTCGCGGACGTGCTCATCATCGAAGAGGGTGAGCTTGGCGGACGGTCTCCTCGTGTTGAGACGCTCAGCTTCAAAAGCCGTGATTTGTCGCAGTTGGACGGCAAGGCTCTGGAGGCCCAGATGATTGCCGATGCGAAGGAAGCCCTGTCGAAATACGGCGAGATGCTGGATATCCGTCGACCCTCTCTCCAGCCCCTCTTGGGCGAGGGCAGCAAGGTGCCGGTTTCAAGGGTCCGCCTCGTCTACGAGGGAGGCGCACTCAAGCCCGCGAAGATAGACGACATGAAGGCAGCAGTGGACGCAACCAAGAAAGAGGTCCCGGGAGTGGAGGTGCTGTTCCAATGAAGAAATTGAGCGTGCACGACTTGATGCCGGAGGACAGTCTGTGGCTCGACTTCAAAGGCATCTTTGACCACCAGGCGATTCGGGAGAGCGAGTTGTCTCCCTTCTTCCAGGCGCTCGAGGCATATGCTGATGGGTGGATGCCGGACGTGGTTGAGGGCAAGCGGCGACGCAAGTACGGCCGCGCCGTCGTCTGGAAGGCGCTGGAGGAGGAGCGCCGCGAAAGAGGAGCAACCATCGGGCTCTACCGCACGAAGTGGCCTGCGTTGGACATGACGCTTCGGCTCTGGTTCCCACCCCTTGAGCCCGAGATCAATCTCACGGCTGCGGTGCAGCCGCTCTCTTTCTTCGCGGAGGAAGAGCGTTGTCGCCAGTTCGTGGAGATAGTGCGTGCCTGGGCCTCTCGCTATCCGGTCTCCCATGCGTCGGCCCACAGCGTGGCTGACAGGGCGCTGTCTGGCGCGCCGGACTTCGGCCGCGACGACGAGACTCGCCGAAGAGACGGTTTCGACAAAATCTACGAGGTATTCTGGCTCAATGTCTTCGGCCGGAAGCTGGTGGAAACAGTGGGCCGCGAGCGCATGCTGTCCACGCCCGCCCACCGGGTGGAGGAATTGCCCAACGGCTCCATCCTCCTGGTGACGTGGCCCACGGCGGCGGACTTCGCCCGCGATGAGGCGCGTGAGGCTCAGGCCCGCACCCACGTCCACCTCCGGCCGGACCTGGACTATGACACCGTGCTGCGCACCCTGCGCGAGCGCAGCGCCACGCTCGCTCCCGTGGAGCCTCGCTTCCATCCGGACGTGGCCCCCCTCCTCTCGCGCGTGGTGGACCGCGTCGCCATTCAAGAGCGCCAGCGGAAGATTGCCGAATTCAACGCGTACCGGCCGCCCGAGCCCGAGGAGTGGCGCCCTGCCGACTCCGTCCAGCCTCCGGACGTGGAGGACTCGGAGCGCGCTCTCCAGCACTACAGCTACCTCGCCGAACACCTCGTGGCGCTCATGCACACGAAGGTGCCCTCCGTCTTCAAGGAGACGCCCGAGTCCCTCACGGACGTGGACTACCAATTCTGGCATGAGGAATTCCCGAGGGTCTTCGAGCGGGAGAAAATCGACGCCCATGCGGTGCCCGCCATTGGTGCCTACCTGGGAGAGGTGCTGGTGAGAAACCTGGGGGGCAGGTGGATACCGCGCAAGAAGCTGGAGGAAGCGCAGGTACTCGTGGGCAATCGCGTCTGGTTGCCCTTCGTCCGGGCCCATCGGTACATGCGCTCCTGCCAGTCACTGCTGGACTACTCCCTCACCCAGCTGTACCGCGAGGCCGAGCGGCACAGGGGCTGAGGGGGGGGGACTGGTTCAGCAGGGAGCCTCCGTGGCGGTGCCAGGCACAGACTCATGCACAGACTCATGCATGGGCTCGAGCTCGCTGCGGGGGCAAGGCCAGGAACCCTGCGACGAGGTTGTTCCGGCATGCATCACCTGCTTTGCTGTCGCGTCCCCGGAAGATGCGACAGCTGCATCGCTGAACAACCGTGGGGATACGCTCACCGCCGCGTAGGGCTCAAATAGCCGCTTTTCGGCTAAAGCGGCTATTCGCCGGGGCGGCGTCGTCCGGCGGTCACCCCACCAGCTTCTTGAGGAGCGCCATCCCGCGCTCGGCCTCGGCCGGCGTCGCGTCGGAGAGCTCGAGGTACACGCGGCCGCGGGCGTCGTAGAAGCTCTCAGTCTGGACGATCCAGCGCTCGCGCTCGGGCGTGGCCAGCTCGACCTCGGCGGCGAGCTTGTGGAGCGCGGCGCTCACGAAGCGGTGGCTCGTCCCCTTCGGGAGCCGGATCTCGATCTGCGGCTCGGGGCTACCGTAGCGGCTCTCGCCCTGGCTCACCGTCTTCGTCGCCTGCGTGTTCTTCGTCGTCGTGCTCATCGTCGTCCTCGCGTTCTGCAGGGGGCTTCGTGCCCGTCGCGAGGGACATACAGGCTTCGGTTTCGACGCCTAGCAAGGCCAAGGGGGGTCGAATTGTGATGTCTTTCAGGCGCTTGGAATAGGCGCGCTGTTCTGCGCCCTTGGGGCTTGGAGGCCTGCCGCCTACACGCCTCGGCTGCGCCGCCGACGTTGGGCCAGGGCGCGCCCACGGCGCTTCACGGGGCTTGTGGCCCGGGGCTCCGCGACGCGGCCACGTGGGCCACCGTCGAGCCAGCGGCGCGCGCTACAGCGCGACGACCGCGAAGCGGCTGCCGGGGTTGAGGCGCTCGAGCTCCGCGCGGCGCGCCTCGGCCTCCTCGGCGGTCGCGAACGCGTCGAGCTGCCAGGACAGCTTGGTGGGCGCCATCCGGCTGATCGAGCCGTCCTTGTTCACCGACTTCACCATGAAGCTCTTGGCGGCGTTGGCGCGGCCCGCGCGCGCGTTGGCGTAGGCCCGGAAGGCGGTGGTGCTCTTGATCTTCATCGTCGTCCTCGCGTCCTGCGCGGGCGGCGTTGCCCGTCGCGAGGGACATACAGGCTTCGGTTCCGAGCCATAGCAAGGCCGGCGCGGTCAATTCTCGACGGCGCGGAAGACGCGCGCGATTCCGCCACGTTCGGGCTTGGAGGCCTGTTGTCTACCCCTTCGCCGTGAGCCCGGTGCGGAGCATCTCAGAGACGAGCGACGCCGCCAGCTCCTCGTCGGTCTCGCCCTTCACGTTGAGCTCGACCTCCTCGAACTTGCGCGCGTTGGCGACGACCCACTCGATGTACTTCGGCACCGTGAAGTCCTCGACGCCGAACGCCATATCCTGCATCGCCTTCACGATCTGCAGGGCGGTGCCTTGGAACACGCGCCCGTCTCTCATCACGATCTTCATGCTGCGTTCTCCTTTCGGCGCGAGCGCCAGTTGCCCGAGACTATGACGGGACGACCTTCGACCTGCTCGGGCGTGAGGAGGTAGGTCTCGACGAGCGCCCCGTCGTCAAGCGCGATGCGCGTGCGGCGGTAGAAGCGCGGGTGGCCTTCGAGTCGATCGAGGGCGGCGAGCGTCGGCGCGTCGACCTCGTACACCTCGCCGGCGACGGCATGCGTCCCGCCCCGCACGAGCCCAGGGAACGGGCCGAGATCGCGCAGCTCGAACGCGGGCTCGGTGCACGCCTTCGCGACGAGCCGCGCGCCGGCCAGGACGCGGTGATTCGGCTCTCCGGCGAGGAGCGTGCCGTAGACGAAGACGCGCACGGGCGCGCCGCGCTGGCCCCTGGGCGCGCTCACGGCGACACCCCTGCTGCGCGCGCGAGGGACGCGAAGTCGAAGCCCAGGCGCCCGTACGCGCGCCACAAAACGCCGAAGTAGCCCTGCGGTGGCGCCCACGCTTCGAAACCGTCCTCGGGCTGCAGGTACGTCAGCGCACGGCGGCGGCGCCCGTGCTCGTCGAGCACCAGCCGCACCACGCGCTCGTAGGCGAACGGGTGCCCCTCGAAGCGATCCAGCGCGCGGAGGTCGACGTCGCCGAGCTCGTAGAGGAGGCCCTCGACGCGTGCGCCCTTCGCGCGCACGACGCTGGCGACGGCTCCGCCCCAGCGGTGGCTGAAGCCCCCGAAGGCCAGCGCGTGGTTCGGCAGCACCGCCCGCGCAACGACGCGCGCGCTCGCGCAGCGCGCCCGCATCTGGTCGTCGTCGAGGTTGGAGCCGTAGGCGAAGTAGAGCACCTGTCCCATCTTCTCATCTCGCTTCGGGCAAGCGCCCGTGGTCATCATCCATCGCTTCCGCTGGCCTCCCCGTCCAGCGCCGGCTCGCGGTCCGGCGCTGGGGCCCGGTCGTCGTTCACGCCGCTCGGGCATCGCCAGCCTCCTCGCTCTCCGTCATCGCGGCCTCTGCCGGGCGGCGGTCGCGGCGCTCGCCCTTCCATGCCGCCGAGCCCGCGAGCTTCTTCGTGAGGTGCAGGCGCGCCGTCTTGAACTCGTCGCCGATCAGCCCGAGGTGCAGGAGCACCACCCTGAAGTCGTACTTCGCGGTGGCCGGGTTGAACTCGCGGCGCTTGCTCGACGCCGCCTTCGACGCGAGCGCCTTGGCGGCCATCGCGAGGGCGAGCTGGATGTACGCCTTCACCTCGCCGGCATGCAGGGTGCCGTTGAAGTAGCGAAGCTCGATCGTGCCGCGGAAGAAGAGGCTGTTGAGGTTGAGCCCGTGGTAGCGGCTCTGGTCGTAGCGCTGCGGGCTCGTGTTCCGGTACCCGTACCAGGCGTCGCTCACCTCCTGCATCGTCTTCGGGCGGCGCGCTTCGAGGCGCTGAATGAACCCCGCGTCGATCGGGCGGCAGTAGCGCGCGAGGCGCGACTCGCTCACCCCGAGCGCGTGCTCGAGGAGGCGCTCCTGCTTGTGCACCAGCTTCACCAGGTTCGTGACGCTCTTGGCGTCGAAGCGGCTGCCGTCGATGTGGATGTGAATCCCGCAGCTCGCGTCGGCGCGCCCGCCGGCCCCGCGCACCGCGCGGATGACGTTCTGCAGCTCCTCGATGTCGTCGTAGCCGAGGACCGGCGAGACGATCTCCCCGCTGTTCTCGCCGCCGCTCAGCGAGCCGTCCGGCACCACCCGCCAGGTGCGCCCGCGCGCGTCGAGGATGCGCGCGCCCCGGTACTCGTCCGAGACGGTGCCGCCCACCACGCTGTGGATCGCCCGGGCGAGCCCCGCGCGGCCCAGGCCCACCGTCTCGATCTCGATCCCGAATCGCAGCGTCTTCATCGTCGTCGTCCTCGCGTTCTGCGCGGGGCTCCGTGCCCGTCGCGAGGGACATACAGGCTTCGGTTCGCGCCCCTAGCAAGGTCGAACACGTCGATTTCTCGTGTGTTTTCAGGCGGTTGGAATAGCCGCGAGGTTCCGCGGACATGGGGCGTCGGAGGCGGTTGTAGGCCTGCCGACGCCCCTCCGATTCCGCCCGCGTTCACGAGCCCGTGGCGCCCGCGTTCGCGAAGAGCGCGGCCGCGTCGCGCGCACCGAGATGCGCGAGGTAGTGGCCGATGGCCCCCCGGAAGAACTCCATGCGGTTCTTGATGCCCCGCGAGCGCCACGCCTCGTCCATCTTGTCGGCGACGTCGGCCTCGAGCCGCAGCGGGAGGATCTTCACGTTGAGCGGCTCGCCGTCGCGCGCGCGCGTCTTGCGCGGTCCGACGTTGATGCGGCCCTTCTCGGCCTCGCGGATCTTCCAGATGAGGTAGCGGCGGTCGTCGCTGCCCGTCGAGCGCCCGACGACCTCGAGATACTTCGCCTGCAGTTCCTGGATGGTCATCGACGCGAAGCGCCCTCGCTGCTTCGGAGGTGCGCTCCCCTCGACGCTCGTCTCCGGGGTGGGCTCGGCCGAGCGCGCGTTGCGGCGAGCCGGGGGCAGCGCCTCGTCGGCAGAGGGCGCGGGCGGCTCCTCGGTGCGCGCGGCGAGCGCCTCCTCGATGCGCCGGATGAGGAACTTCCGGTTCGGGCTCTTGGTGCTCTCGCCCGTCGCCTCCTTGAAGCGCTCCCACAGCTCAGGGAGCCGCAGCCCCTCGAGGTCGTTCTTCTTCGTCCGCTTGGTCTTGGCCTTCGTCTTCGTGCTCATGACTGCTCTCCTCGTCGGGCGCTGGGTACACGTCGCCCTTCACGCGCGCGCCCGCGCTCACGTGTCGGGTGGGCGCTCCGGGACGGAGCGCGAGTCCGGTCAGGTCGTCAGCGCCGCAGGTGCGCGAAGCACTCGAGGTCGACTGCGCGCGGATCGCTCGTCACGAAGCTGAAGCGGCTCTCCGCTTCGAGCCAGGGCTGCACCTCGATGCGGTCGTCTGCGGTCACGCCGCCTACGCGCGCGAGCTCGTCGTGGTCCTTCACGTAGCTCCCGTCCGCCTTGAGCACCGCGACGATGCGGACGCGGTAGCCGCGCAGGTAGCCGTGCTCGCTGCCGACGTAGGTCGTCGTGGTGCCGAGGATGCTCATCGGCGGGCCCCCTTCGCCGCGGCGAGCCCCGCGCGGTACGCGGCCTCGAGCGCGTCCTTCACCGACCAGACCGCGACGTCTCGGAAGTCGAGCGAGTCGCTGTGGCGCGTGTCGAGCGTCTCGAAGCCGAGCTTCTCGCGCGCGATGGCGGCGAGGACGTCGCCCGGCGTCTGGGGTTGCTTGTTCGTCGTAGTCATCGGCAGCCTCCGCGTGGATCGCTTCGCCATACAGGCTC
Source organism: Myxococcus stipitatus (assembly GCF_038561935.1). The sequence goes on from NZ_CP102770.1 coordinate 1,973,331, forward strand.
CCGTTCGCGCCCCGAGCAAGGTCGTTCCGTGAAGAATCGACCTCTCTCGGGACCGCCTCCGCGCATCAGCGCACCGCCACCTGCCACGCGGTCTTCGACCCGTAGCGGAGCTGCTCGCCCTCGCCGAGGAACACGTCGTTCGGCGCGGTGCCGCGCTCGTAGCGAGGCTCCTCCGCGTCGTCGTCATCGCCGTCCTCGTCGCGATCGGCGCGGAGCATCTCCTCGCGCACCGCGACGCCGGCGACGGCGTTCTCGAACGGCCAGTTCTGCTGGCTCATAATGAGGACCTCAGCGCCCGGGTCCTGCTCCTCCAGGAGCTCGATCAGCTCGCTCACTTTCATGTCGTCGCTCTCCGTCGCGGGGGGGTCGTGCGTTGCGCCCCGTTCGCGACGACATACAGGCTTCCTTTCGGCGACCTTCCAAGGCGAAGAAGCGAGAAATCGACCGGCGCTCGGAAGCCCGCGTTACCTCACGAGAACTCCGCGCGCGGTCCGTCACGCAGCCTTGTCGTGCATGTCCTCAATGGCGTCCTTGAGCGCCAGGAGCGCGGCTTCGACCTTCGTCACGGCCTCGGTCTGCACACGACCCATCTCGTCCGCCCTGTCGAACAGCTCGCGGAGCTGCGCGTCCTTCTTCTCGTTCACGCGCCAGAACGCCCAGCCGAGCACGGCCACGAGCCCGTAGGGGCCCGTCGCCTGAAGCCACGTCGCAACGCTGGTGAAGGTGTCCATCCGTCTCTCCTCTTCGTCAGGCCGTGGCGGGCGTGGGTAGCAGATCTCGAACATCGGCGCGGCACACGCCCGTCGTGCGCTTCACCGCCTCCTCAAACGCGACGTCCGGCGCGAGCCCGGCCTCGATGCGCAGCCACGCGTAGAGGACGAGCCACGCGCCGTCGGCGTGTCCGAAGTAGTGGTGGGCGAGCACGCCGGGCAGCGGCTTCTGCGCCTCGGCGACCGGCCCGAACTGGAAGCTGCCGGCGCGGAGCCCCGGCCAGCGGCGCGGCACCTCGATGCCCGGCGCGGGCGCGCTCGTCGCCCAGCGCACGAGCGCCGCGACCGCCTCGGCCTGCGCCGGGGTCGGCAGCACGTACTGCCCCTCGTGCGCCCAGGGCGCCTTGATGGTGCGCTCCCACGGCAGGCCCTTCCGGAGCAGCCGCGGGTAGTACGGGTTCACGACCTCGACGCCGAACGAAGGTCCGTTGTGCACCGGGCCCGCGTGCCAGAGCACGTCGCTCGTGAGGTCGCCGTGCTGCGTGAGCTGGCCATCGGGGCCGAGGACGAGGTGGACGCTGAGGCCGCACTTCCTGAGCACGCTGAGGGTCGACTCGACGCTGCGCGTGACCGTCTCGTGGATGACGAGCTCCGTCACACGAGCGCGCCTGCCCTTCGAGGCAAACCGCACCTCGCCGTCCGCGAAGGTGCGCACGGCGAGGTCGGCGACCTCGGGCGTCGGACCCCCGCGAACGATGAAGCCGCTCACTGGCCGGGCTCCTTTGCGCGTACGGCCTCTGCGACCCGAGGCTCGATCTTCAACCCTTGCGGGAACCAGCGGGCGAGCTCCTCGGCGGCGACGGGCTTCGCGAGCTTCGGGTCGACGCGCCCCTGCTTGTCCTTGAGCAGCGGGATGACCTTCTTCCGCTTCACCAGCTCGGCGTGAACCTCATCGACGAGGAGCCGGTGGAGGTGACCGAAGCTGCCCGGTGCGGGATGCGGCGGCTCGTCGTCCGGCGAGCGAAGGAGGAACTCCGTCGAGCGGCACGTCGGACACGCCGGCAACGGGACGACGCTCGCGTCGGTTTGATCGTCGCGAGCCACGCCCACTTCGAGCGCGTCGATCTGGACTCGCGTGCTTGCGCCGCAGTGGCCGCACTGCTGCACAACGTCCGTGTCAGTGACCTCGCGAATACTCATGCTGTACCTCACGCGACGGCCGTGTATCTGCCGAACCAGTACATGTTCTGCAGTCCGGCCATCGATTGAAAGCTGAAGAACCCGAAGCCATCCCTATCGACTGAGAACGTCGACGGATTGCCACTGAAGCCGCCCCCAACTGAACTCGGTGTCAGCGTGATCGACGATGGCGCAGCCGGGAACCGATTCCGAAACGTCACCGCTCCACCCAGCGCGAGCGTGTGGAGCGAAGTGTCGGCGTTGGTCCACTCGAGCCCCAGTCGTCCGGTCTCCTGCACCGAGCCCGTCAGCTCGAACGCGGAGTTGACGGTGCTGCTCATCGGAAGCACCCACCTCCGGGTCCACGTCGTGAACGTCGCCGCGAAGCTGTCTTCATGCATGAACTCGAAGTCGAGGCGGGAGAAGCGGAAGCCTCCGGCGAAGTAGCTGGTGCTGTCGCGAGCCCACGCGCTCCCGTTCCACGAAGCGTTGAGCGTGAACCAGATGTTGTCGGAGTCGGCGTAGACGCGAAGCCGTGCACCGATGCCGCCGTTGCCTTGCGCGTCCCAGAGCAACGCCTTTGTCCCGCCGAGGTTGGGCTGGCGAATCGTGCGGTGCTGGCCCGGATTCGCCTCATTGCCGCGGAAATGGTCGCCCTCGTACGCGTCGAGCACCTCGGCGAGCGCGGTCTCGACGTTCGCCGCGTTGAGGTTGTTGCCGGCATCGGCGACCGAGATGGCGCTCGCGGCGTGCGCTCCGGCTGCCTGGTTCACGTGGCCGTTGAGGCTGCCGAGCAGCGTCACGAGGGCTGCGCGCAGCGTGCCCGCGGCGATGGCAGTGGGCGCGCCCGCGATCGCATCGACGCCGACGAGCCCCGCTCCGGGGGCAGCCGCGCTCGTGGCGACGAGGTCCGTGACGATCTCCTGGAGCTGCGACTGCACGTTCGTGGCGGCGACGTTGTTGTGCGGTGTCGCCGCGATGGCGGCGGCGTTGTGCGCGCCGGTCGGCGCGCTCACGTGCGTGTTCAGGAAGCCGAGGAGCTGCGCGAGCTGACTCTTCACGCTTCCCGCAGGGAGCGCGTTCGGCGCGCCCGCAGCCGCGTCGACGCCGACGCGCGTGGCGCCGGAGCTTCCGACCGCGCCGGTGGCCAGGTCGTCGATGAGCTCGTCGACGGCGGCCTGCACGTTGCCGGCGCCGACGAAGCCGTGGGACGTGTAGTCGATGGCGCTGGCTGCGTGGCGCCGGGCGACGGCCGTGAAGTGGTCGCGCAGCTCGGCGTCGGTCTCGTCGAACGCCGCCTGCACCGTCGCGGCGAGCGGCTGGAGGATGCTCCAGGTCCCGATGGTTACGGCCACCGAGGTGCCTTGCGCGAAGATGAAGGCCTGCCGGCGCGAGGTGTCAATGTCCGCGACGAGGATCTGCGTCTGCCCCGGGCGGCGGCGCACATCGCAGACGAGCAGCTCGTCGGCCTGCAGCGCCGGCTTCGGCGCGACGCCGATGGCGCCCTCGGGCGCCTGACGCACCACGAGCTCGAACGACTCGTCGCGCCGGAAGAACACCTGCTGCGAGTTGCCGTCCGTGCGCGGGTCGGAGAGCTGGCGCTTGAAGCGGAGGAAGATGCCGAGCCAGCGCTCGTTGCCAACCGTGGCCACGTCGGTCGGGATGCCCACCAGGTCGACCGCGCAGTCCACCGTCTGCCCGGTGCCGAAGAACATGCGCTGGCCGAGGTTGTCGTAGGCGCGCCCGGGCGCGGTGAGGTCCACCGTCAGGTCGGGCACCGGCGAGTGCGGCGCGGGGACGGCGCCCGCGACGATGCCGTAGATGTTCAGGTCGGCGGCGAGGTCCCGGTCGGCCTTCTCGAGCAAGGCGAACGCGAGGTCGAGCTCGGCCTCGGTGACACGCTGGCGGAAGTAGAAATCGGCGCGATCGGCCATGTCCTTGCCTCGGAGCGCACGGGGCCTCCGGGGAAGGCAAAGCCGCGCGGCGAGGCGTTAGGGGACAGCCGGCTACGCTGTTCGGTCATTCACCGGAGCTGTCACTCACGGCACCGGGTGGCCGGGTCTCTGCGGCGACATTCCTCCAGCCACGATCGAACGTGAACGTCCGCGCGAGAGCGACGGGGTTCTGAATCTTGAGCACCCGCGCCCTCGCTGGGTCGGTTGCGTACTCGACCACGTACAGCCAGTACGCATCGCCCTTCTCACGCGCACAATCGAACTGCGTATGGGAAAGACCGACGGGCCGATCCTCCAGACTTCTCGTCATCGACTTGACCTCGACCCATCGAACCTTCTGTCCGCTGTCGTTGGCTTCGTAGAGGTCGAAGCCGGGATTGCCTTCCGGCGTACGAAGCAGCCGGGGTTCGAGCGAGATGATCAGGGCGATGGCTTGCTCCTCGATCTCCATACGTGCCGCATGATCGAGCCCATCCGGGTCGGGTCCGTCGTCGGGGTGAGTTCCGACGTAGGAGATGAAGTGCTGCTCTGCACCCTGAGCAGGCGAGTGTGTTCCCTGGTCACTGTCAGTTGTCTTTCCTTTGTCGGCACCGGCTGGATGCACGCCCGAGTCGGCGTGCGCCCCGCTGTTGCGTTGCGTGCCCCCACTGGGTGTCCCACTGCCGGTGCGGCCCCGACCACCACTTCCCGCGCCGCTCCCCGCGCCGTCGGTCTCGTGGGCTGCCCCTGGCGGGATCGACCCGGCCCCCCTGGTACCGTCAGCGTTGGCAGCGTCATCAGCGTCGAGATCGTCCGCATCGTCGTCGGGACCTCGCTCTGCCGCACCGCCATCTTCTGCATCGAGCCCCGCATCGTCCTCGTGCGGCGCGCTGGTGATGCCAAGCCGGCTTGCGAGGTCAGCCGCGCTGGTGATGCCGTGCTTTCTCAGGAGGTCGAGAGCTGCTGGATCGATGCCGGCTTCTTTCGCCAGTTGGTCGATGATCGGCGGCTTGAAGGCGATCTTGGTCAACAGGAAGGGATTGGGTTTCCATCCCAGGCTGTCGAAGACCACGAGTCCCGGCGGCACCAACTCATCGCTGGCGTCGGGCACCCAAGCCGCCTTGTTGAGGCGACGCAGGAAAGCAGCCGGGAATGGCGGCGTCCTGCGAACGCCGTAGTGGGACCAACTATACGAGCCATCGAACACGCCGCGCCCCCGGCGTTCTTCGAGGTCGCCCAGGCTCTCCCAGATCAAGCGAGCGCGCTCGGCGCGTTGTTCAGGCGTAAGACTCGGCAGCAGTCCGATAAGCGCATCGAAGCCCTGCAGCACCCAATCGACCACCACGTCGTTGATGCCGGACGTCTCCTCGTGGCCGGTTTGGCGCCGGAGTTCGAGTCGCTCGTCGCGCGTAAGCGCATTCGGCGCCTCCACGGGCCGCGGGTACCTCAATGCACCACACGCTTCGAGCAGCTCGCGCATGTTCTCACCGCGCAAGCAGTCGTACCCGTCATCGATGACGAGAACGTCGGGCACACCCGCGAAGAGCGCCTTCATGCGGTCCGTGGCGATGTAGACGTTGCCAGGCTTGTCGACGTAGCCCTTCCCGTCGCCGGTATCGACCACCATCACGAAGGACGTTGCGCGCAGCGCAGCGAGCAGCTTTTCCCGCTGCGCTTTTGAGTCGGTGCTGTAGGCGGCGCGGATGCGGTCGATGTCGGCGGAGTAGGCCTTGTCGTCCACATCTACTTCGGCTCCCTGGTACTTCGGCAGCACGTTCCACACCACGTCGTCGACTGGATCAGGCTCAGTAAGCCCGAGCGAAACGAGAAAGCTGCGCGCCTCTGCGGTCCCGCAGACTGCGCGGCGGATCGTCGGGAAGCTGGTTTCGATCGCGCTCGGCAGAAAGGCCTTCGCACTACCGTTCTCGCGAGCAACGACGTGCGTTCCGTTGTCGAGGCGGACCAGTGGAATCGTGCTCAGACGGTTCACCAACGCCTTCTGGCCGTTCAAGAACGAGTACAGCCGCGCAATCCAGGCGTCCGACTGCGCTTCGAGAAATGCCCTATCCAGCTTGGGCACGATCTGTTCAGGCGTAACTTCTGGGACGTGCAGCTCCTGAAGCAGGTACTTTCGAAGTTCGGGCGCCTTGTCCTGGGTGATGTCCCCCGTAAGCCACGCGCATCCCTTGGCGCCGAACAGCACCTCGATCTGCTCCGCGCTGAACAGCTCTCGCAGCTCCTGCGTACGTGCCAACCTTGCTTGCCCAGCAACCACGAAGCCGCCGTCGAAGCGGGGCAGCAGCGGCGCGTCCAAGAACGCCTGTCGGACCGCATCGAAGATCGGCGCAAACATCGCCCCTTCGGGAAACTTCTCGCGGTCGAGCGGCAGGCAGCGCAATGCGGACGCGTCCAGCATCTCATTGTCGCGCATCCAGCGCACCGATTCCACCAACAGGCCGGCCGTCTCCTGGACCAAGTGCTGATTCCACGGCTCGCCACGCGGGATGTTGTCCCGGCTGGGCGTCGTGCGATACGGCCCCTGCACGAGAAAGCCGAGGTTGGTCGAGACCACCGTGGGGAAGAACACCACCAACGGCGACGCGGCCACGGGCTGCACCGACCAGCGCCCGGGCGCATCCTTGACGGCGACCAGCGAGAAGGCGACCTCCACGCGACCGACCTTCTCCCGCGTGGTCGAGGTGGTCGAGAACACGTCGCGGTGGAACACCAGCCAATTCTGATCGACCTCGGGCTTGTCGCTCTCTTGGCCGATCACCGTAATGCGCTGAACGTTTGGGCCGAGCGATTCCGGGTCGCTCCGCAGGTAGACACCGGACGCGCCGCCCTGGACGCTCCAGTTGATTTCGTCGATGTGCCGCAGGAACAGCAGTGCTCCAGGCCCCAGGTGCTGGAAGCCAGCCGTGATCTCCTGCCACGCGGTTCCGTCCTCCGACTTCAGGGGCAGGATGATCTGCGTTTCGTCCTCCGCGCGGGCCGTGCGCTTTGCGGTCTTCGGCTGCACGTAGTTCTCGACGGCGAAGTCCTCGTCGCCGGAGTGAATCTCCGGGCGGTCCGTGAACGTGTAGACCGACTTGAAGCCGATGCCGAACCGGCCGATCGAGAAGTGGTCCTTCGTGCTCTCCGCGATGCCGCACACGCCCCGGACATCCGCCTCGTCGAAAGGCATGCCGAAGTGGGACAGCGTCAGGCTGGTTGGCGTCAGCTCGAACATAACCTTGCGCGGCCCGTGCCGGTCGCCGCGCCGACCGAGGGCGTCTTCCGCGTTCTGGAGCAGCTCGAAGATGAAGTGCGTGCGGTCGTCGTACCGGTCAGCCAGCAGCATCGGGCCGATCCGGCCGATGTCGGTCCCGTAACGCCGTCGGTTCTCTTCGCCGATCGCATCGTAGTTCGAAGGCACTGTTTCTCCTCGGCCTTGCATCATACCGAAGCTGGCGGGAACGTTCGGCGCCTTTCAGTGCAGATCCGTCGTCTCGCCGAGGTCGCTGAGGCCCAGCTCCCAGTGGTTCGGCAGGACTGGCGGCAGGGGCTCGACGAGGTCCACGAAGTGCGTGTGCGCGGGCTTCAGGTACTCGACGATGGCGCGGAGCTGGCGGCGCTCGCGGTCGATGAGGATACGCGCGACCTCGACGTTGAAGGCGTACCGTGCAAAGCGGTCGGAGGGGCCGAGCACCCAGTCGACGCCGAGCTCCGACTCGCCGAGGAAGAGCGTGTCGGCGTTGAACGGGGTGATCGCCGAGATGTCGATTCCCAGGAAGAAGCGGATCGCGTTCTGGATGCCCTTGGCGGTTCCCTTCTGGCGGTACATCTCGACCAGCACAGACGCGAGCCGGCGCTTGCCCATCGTGTCGAGCTCGAACGGGAATGGGTTGCCGAGGTCGCGGAGGATCAGGTCCACGAAGACATCGGGCGCGCGCTCAAGGTCGAAGATGTCGGGCCAGCGATCGACATCGGCGAGTAGGAGGTCGGTGACCTCCTGCAGGCACGCGATGAACCGAAAGAGATCGCCCGTGTGGTCGTCGCGCCGATTGTGCTTCGGGAGCATGTGCCACAGGTCGAATCGACGCGTCAGCGGACGCGCAGGCCGGAAGCCGGTGAACGTCGCGCGGTCGTAGGGCCCGAGCACCGCGTTGCCGAAGAGGTCCGTCACCCCGATGGCGACGACTTCATGGAGCACGTCGGGCGTCATCTCGGTGTCGAGCGTGAGCAGGACGATGCTTTCCTCGACGTTCACAGCGGCGACGGCCACAGGGACGGCGGGCGCGCTCTTGGGCGTGAGCGCGAAGGCCGCGTCGGCGGGAACCAGCACCGGCTCGTCGAAGGCGACGCGCACCGTCTTCTGCGTGAGTGCCTGGGCCCCGACGACTCGCGGCGCGGTCCGGTCCTCGACGACGAACGAGTACACCTCGTCGAGCGAGGCCGCGCCTCCAACCGTCTGCGCGAGCACGCGCACGTGGACCGTCGCCAGGCTTGCGAGCGAGACGACGGGATGGAGCACGACGCGCAGCGTGTCGGCGGTCTGCACGACGGCGGCGAGCGGCCCCGCGTAGGCCGGGACGATCTCCGTCAGAGCGCCACCCTCGAATGCCAGGACGCCGTCGACCCACACGCGCGCGCTGGCCCGGTGGACTCCATCGGGGCCGGTGTCGACGAGCTCGAGCGTGACCGTGGCGTCGACGGGCACGCCGGTCTCGCCGGGGCTCGGGTCGCGGTTCACGAGGACGAGCCGCGGCGTGCTCGCGAGGAGCGCGACGCTGTCGACGTAGAGCGCGGGAAGCTCGACGGTGCTCACGGTGCGCTCCTCATGCGCTCACCAGCTCGAGCCGCACGCCGACCGTGTGCACGCCCGAGAGCTTCGAGACGTTCGCCGCGAGATCCGTGACGAGGCGATCGCGCCCCGGCTTGGCGCGCATCCTCGCGAGCTTCGTGCCGTCGACCGTGATGCTCGCCTCCCACGCGAGCCCCGCCGGAGTGCTCGCCGGCACCGACAGGCGCAGCAGCGCGCGCACGAGCATGACGCCCGTGAGGTCGGTGCTCTGGGTAACCTCGGCGTGGTCCCCCGGCGCGAGCTCGAAGAAGCGCCCGGGCTCTGCGTCGCCGAGCACGAAGGAGTAGTCGCCGCCGGTCGCCTTCGGCGTGAGGAGGCGACCCTGGTCCCGCCCGAGGCGGCTCGTGAACGCGGTCAGCGCCATCGGCTCACACCTGCCGGAACAGCTCGAGGTGGTCGAAGAACGCGCGGCGCGTCACGTCCTTCACGGAGAAGCCGAAGCCGCCGCGCCCAGAGGTAAGCGGCTGACTGCCGGAGTTGATGCCGAGGTGATCGTCGATGAACTCGACCATCCCGGAGACCGGCTGCCAGTCGGGCGGCGTGCCGAGCGGGTGCAGCGCGAGATCGTTCTGGAAGACCTTGAGCACCACGTCGCCGTTCGTGTTCACGATGACGTCGAGCCGTAGGTGCAGCCACGTCGCCTGCGCGAAGGACGCCGCGGACTTCAGCAGCACGCCGGGCCCGTCTGCAGTGGGCAGGCCTACGGTGACCGCGCCCTTGCGGAGCACGATGCGGTGCGGGTCGTCGTCGGAGAGGCCGAGCAGGTACGCGCTGTCGTTGACCGAGTTGCCCTGGCAGCAGAGGAACAGGAACGGCGAGAAGCCCGTGGGGCCGCCGCCCGGCCCGCGCTGCACGACGCCGCGAATCGAGCCGCCCTTGGCCATGGGCGCGAAGCTCGCGAGGTTGGCGAAGAGGCCCACCGCTCCCTCGACGGCCGCGAGCGAGTTGAAGGCGTAGAGGAAGCTGCCGCCGCCCGGTGGGCGCGCGATGCCCGCCGTGACGCCGCGATCCACCGTCGCGATGTCGAGCCCGTCGTTCAAGTAGGTCCAGTCTGCCTCTGCCATGGCTGCTCCTTCACAGGGTGGTCGTGTGCGTCCACGCGTTCTCGAAGTCCTCGACAGCCTGCGCGCCCGCGTCGAAAAGCGCGGCGCTCGCCGTCACCGCAGCCCACGTCCAGGCGTAGAGGTGGTTCGAGCGCCACTGGTCCTCGAAGTCCTCGCGCGGCTCTCCGTCGAACACGCCGGTCACGCTCACGACGTCGAACCAGTCGCGTGCATAGGGGACGTTGCTCCACCCGGTCTCGCAGTCTTCGACGTCGTTGCCGTCGAAGGTCGCCGTCACGAGCTGAGCGGGCGGGAACTCATAGAGGTAGACGACGTTCGCCCAGCCGCTCTCGAACTCCTCGTAGCCCTTGAGCGCGCTGTCGAAGAACGCGAGTACCACCGTCACGTCGTCGAGGGAGGCGAGCAGCGCGTACCAGCGCTCGAAGTCTTCCCACGCGTCCTCGGGGGCTGTTCCGAAGCCGGCCAGCACCTCGATGCTGGTCGACGCCGTCAGCGTCCAGTGCTCGGCCTCTCCCGGAAGAAGCCCTGCGTCCTCGAAGCTCGGGTTGAGCAGCGCCATCAGAGCAGCTCCCCGGTATCGCCGTTCCGAAGGGTTACGACTCCGAGGACCGGGAACTCGCGCACGTTGAGCCGCACGTCGGCGGGCAGCCCGTTGAGCGTCAGGTCGAGGCGCGCGTCGCCCATCTTCCGCACGCCGGGCGTGTCGCGGATGACGTTGAAGAGGTCGCTCCAGGCGATCTCTCCGACCGGGTTGCCCTCGGCGTCCTTGATGTTGAAGCCGAAGTCGACGAGCGGGTTCGGGGTGCCGTCCGGCTCGTTCACGCGGAAGTACGCGGCGAGGTTCGCGCGGACGCGGACGCGCACGTCGCTCGCGGCGAAGCCCTGCTTCAGGAAGATGCGCGCGGCGATGTCGACGGTCTTGTAGACAGGGTCCTGCACGCTGACCTGGAACGTCAGCGTGCACGGGTACACCTCTGTCACCTGGCGCAGGACGAGGTTCTTCAGCGCGGGAGTCGGCATCGCACCGGGCGCCTGCGACTGCGGGATGACGTAGAGGATGCCGGTGTTCTCGGCGATCGTCGGGTCCTCGTTCGAGGTGAGCATCAGCGCGCGTGCGACACCGGAGAGCCGCCGCGCGTTGATCTCGAAGTCCTCGCGGGCGACGGTGCGCGTGAGCGCGCGCAGGCTCTCCGGCGCGAGCAGCCTCGCCGACGCCACCGTCTGCCGGTCGGCCCCGCCCGAGGCGGGCGCGGGGTTCTTCACGGAGACCTGCACCGCGTTGCCGTAGGCGTCCTTGAAGGCGCCCTCCATCACGGCGATGCGCTCGGCATCGACGTTGCCAACGCTGCCGCCGCCCGTCTTGTAGGTGACGGAGACGGTGCCGCTCGGGGGCATGCCGCTCACGCCGTTGCCGAAGCGAAGCGTCGCGCGATCGTTCTGGTCGACGGCGACGACGAAGTGGCGGTCGTTCGGGCGCGAGTCGAGGAAGCTGTCGACCTCGGTGAACGCCCCCTGCGGCGTCGCCACGATGGCCGAGCCGTCGAGGTACGGCGCGAAGTCGAGGTGCAGCTCGAGGTCGGCGAGCCCGCGGGCGTCGAAGAGCTGCGTGTGCGTCTTCGAGTTTTCCACGACGGCGAGGACGCGCGGCGGATCGGCGCCCGGCGCGATGACCGCTGGCGCAAGGAGCTGGAACCGAACGGGTTCGGTCACCTCCTGCGTGCGCAGCACCGTGCCGGCAGGAATGGTGACGCTGGCCACGGGGACGCGCGCGAGCTGAAGCCAGACCTCGGCGGTCGCGGCCTGTGCGCCGTGGAGGCGGTAGCCGAGCATCTTCGCGAGGGCCATCACGCTCTTGCGCTGGGTGGCGGTGACGAGCCGGGACTCGTGGGCGAGGTTGTCCTGGTAGAAGGTCAGGACGTCGCCGACGTAGGCGTAGAGCTCGACGAGCAGGTTCCCGAAGCTCGCGACGTCGAAGTCGGTCCAGTCCGGGAACACGCTCTTGATGAGCGCGATCAGCCGCGCCCGAAGGGCGTCGAAATCCTTGTCAGTGTAGTCGACGGACTCCGGCAGCGTGGCCACGGCAAGATGCCTCCGGGGAGGCAAAGCCCTGGAGAGCCAGCGCTCGGGGACGGCTCAGCGGTCGAAGGACACGTCCACCGACGCCGTGGTTTCGCGCTCGCGAACGCGCACGCGCAGAGTGAGCGCGGGGCCGTCCTGCTCGACGGCGAGGCTCACGAGTTGGGCACCGGGGACCCAGCGCTTGAGGGCGTCCCGCACGTAGACGCGCGCCAGCTCCTTGCGCGCCGCGTCGTTGCGCTGGTGGCGCAGGAGCGCGAGCCCGGCGCCGAAGTTCGTGCGCCAGGGCAGCTCCCCTGACGAGCGCGGCGTTGCCCCTTCGGTGAGCAGGGCCTGGCGCACCTTCGAGGCGAGCAGCGCCTCGCCGCTGCCCACGGCGAAGTCGCGCTTCTTGTCGCGCCGGAACGGGATGAGGAGGTTCTGGGCTTCGCGGCTCACGGTGTTCTCCTCATGGGACCGGGACTGCGCCTCGGACGGTCTGGAGCGCCTCGACGATGGCGTCGAGCGGGGCGATCACGTCGTCGAGGGGGCGCCCCGCGATGTTGGAGAGGTCCGGCACCTCGGGCGCGCCGATCATGCCGAGGAAGATGTTGAGGATGCCGATCAGCTTGCCGAGGCTCGCGAGCGCCTTGCCGACGTTCGCGGCCTCCGTCGCGACGTTGGCCTGCGCGCAGCTCGTGATGGCCATCAGCCCCGCGTCCTCGAGCTCCGTCGCGCGGTCGATGGCGCCGAGGATTTGCACCATCTGCTGCTGCAGGTGCATGAGCTGGCTGCGCGCCTGCCGGAGCGCGTCGATGACGAGGTCGATTATGCCGATGATGGTGTATGGCAGCGAGAGCTGCGGGATGAGCCGCAGGAGCTTCGCCACCTTCTCGGCGAGCTCCGGGATGCACGCCGCGAGCGCGGTCGGGTCCGGCGGCGGCCCCAGCGAGTCAGGGATGGCCTTCACGCAATTGAAAACCGCGACGACGGTGTCGATGATGTCGAAGAGCGGCATCAGCGGCGTCAGCGCGGGCTGAATCGCCTCCATCAGGTTGTACTGCTGGATGCTCACGCCTCCGGGCAGCGTGATGAGCGGCGGATCGCCGAGCTCGGGGATCTCGAGGCAGATGGGCAGCGCCACGGCGGTTCTCCTCAGATGGGGTCTGCGATGGGGCGGACCACCCGCCCTGCGATGGTGACCTGCGTGGCCTCGAGCGCGATGGCGCCGACCGCGCGCAACGTGAGCGCCGTCGTCGCTTCGAGCGTCACGGTGTTCTCCTCCGCGTCGAAGACGAGGTGATCGCCGGTCTTCTTGTTGGTGAGCTTCAGCTTCCGGCAGTCCTTCGACTCGTCGAGCTCGATGCGGAACGTCTTGGTCGAGAACACGCGGTTGTCGGGCGGGGTCTTCCGCGCCTCCTCGGGGACCTCGCTCTCGCCGTTCGGCTTCCCCCAGTGCGCAGAGAGGTAGTACGGAGCGTCGACGTTGCCCTGGTTGAAGAAGACCGCGACCTCGGCGCCCTCCTCGGGCACCGCGAAGAAGCCTCGATCCTTCGAGCCGCCGCCGCTCGTCCCGAGCGGCCAGGCCCAAGCGCTCTCGGGCTCGAGCACGCCGGGGATGCAGACGCGTACGCGCCCGAGCTGCTCCTCGTCGTCGCGCTTGGTGACGTAGCCCACGTACATGCCGAGGAGCCGGCTGTCGTGCGTGTGGATGTCGTCGTCGAAGGTGCTCATCGTGGGCCTCCTCAGCGCATGACGCTCACGCCGGCCTCAGGGTCCTCAACGCCGATGACCTGGCCGTCGCGCCGGTACTCCACGACCGAACTTCCGGTCTCGGGGTCAATGCGCTCGAGCTCGGTCAGTGCGCCGCCCGAGGCCGGGGTGGTTCGATTCGGTTCGCCCCCCTGCGCCTGCCCACGGGCGCCCGGGCCAGCACCGCGACGTGCGCCGGTGCCGTCGCGCGTGAGCTTCAGGTCGACGACGTACCCGGACGACGAGATGACGTGCTTCGCCTCGGTGACGTAGTACTTGCCGGAGAGCAGGCTCGAGATACCGCGCACCTCGACGACTTGCTTCGCGCGCAGGGTCGGGTCGCCCACGACCTGCAACGCGAGCTTCACCGTCTCGCGCTCCGCGCGGCGGTAGCGCGCGGCCGATTCGCGCTTGGCAGCGGCAGGCGTCGGCGCCGAGGTCGGATGCACGCTGGCCGTGGCGTTGCGTTCCTGGAGCGAGGTTGCGCCGGTCTCACGGTCGACGACCTCGAGGACGTCGCTCAGCGTCGCGCGCTCGACAGTGGCGCTCGACGCCCGCGACTCGATGGTCGTCTTCGCGAGCGGATCGCGCCCGCGCACCTCGACACGGCCGGTGCGCCGCGAGAGGTCGCTCTCGACGTTGACGGAGATGATGCCGCCGCGCCCCGGGTCCGAGAACCAGGTGAGCACATGCGTCGGCGCGCTCGCCTGGTCGCGCGAGCGCCAGTGCAGCCCCGCGTCGTCGACGAAGTACTCGAACTCCTCGCGGGCGGCGAGGCGCCGGAGGAGGCGAGCGTCGGTCTCGGCGCTCTGGTTGATGGTGTCGAGCACCTGGCCCGAGTCCTCGACGTCGAGGAACTCGCCCCCGTAGCCGTACTCCGCGGCGACCTCCTTCACGACGTCGCTGCGCGACTTGTTCGCCCACGAGCGCGTCTTCGCCTCGCGGTTCATGAGCACGCTGGTGGCCTGGCCCTCGATGGTCAGCGTCTGGAAGCCCTTGAGCTTCTTCACGACCACCCGGCGCGGCGGCGCCATGTTGCCCGGGTATCCCCAGGACACCTCGAGCGTCGCGCCGCCCACCAGCTCTGCGCGCTCGAACAGCGCGAGGTCGAAGTTGTCGAGCTGGAGCGAGACCTGGTCGGCCTTCTTCTCGGCGTCCTCGTACGTGAAGCCGAGGATTCGCCCGGCGAGGTCGAGAGGCTCGCCGCTCGGCGCGCGCTCGTTCTCGAGCAGTGTGATGCGCACGCCGGGGCCGCTGCGGTCCACCACGGTCACTCGAACCTCCGACGCTGCTCACTCAGGATGACGTCGGTCAGCACGCGCATGCTCGGCACGAAGAGGCGTCGGCCGGCCTCGAGCTCGAGCGTGGGGTCGACGATCGGGTCGGGCTGGAAATCGGCGAGCACCCACCAGAAGCCGCATGCGCGCGGGAGCGGCGCGTAGTACCGGCCGGCGAGGCCTTCGAGGGTGTCGCCCTGCGCGACGACGTGGACACGGGTGTCGGTGTGGTCCTTGAAGCGGTACGGCTCGCGCTCGGTGAGCAAGCGCCTCCCGAGCTCGTCGGGGACGCCGAGCGCGAAGGAGTGCCGGGAGCCGGTGCGCGGAGCCATGCTCCGGCAAAGCTCCTCGAGACGGTCCCTCGGGGACGTGGCCTACAGCTCGGCCTCGCGCAGCTCCTCGCTCGTGATGCGCGTGTCGAGGATCTCCTCGAACGTGACGTTCGCCGCGTAGACGAGCACCGTGCCGTCGACGGCGAGCTGCTTGTAGGTGAACTCGACGCTCGCCACGACGCACTCGACGGTCACGACCTTCGGCCAGATGAAGAGCACGCGCGGTGGCGCGGTCGCGGCCACGTCCTCGGTGCCCTCGGGCGGCACGGTGAGCGCGCGGAGGAAGGATCGGAACTCGAGGACGTTGACGTCGCCAGGTTGCTCGGCGGCGAAGAAGCGGTCGAGGTAGAACTCGACGCCCGAGAGCTGGCGGTTCGCGGTGCTCTGGAACTGCAGCACTTGGTGCGAGAGCCCGGGCACCGCGAGGCGGTTCCAGTTCACCTGCAGCTTCTCGGAGAGCTGCGTCGGATTGAACAGGCACTCGATGGACTCGCCGCTCGCGACGTTCACGAGGATGCACCGGGGCGGTCGAGCGAGGGCTCCGTCGAACGACACGTGGGCCTCCTCAGTACGCCGGGACCGGCGAGAACGAGCGGGTGGCCGTGTCGCGGTCCGCTCGATGGACCGCGGTGGCGAGCGTGGTGCCGTCCACCTGGAGGTTGACCGTGATGGGCGGCGACGCGGGCGGCGCGGCGGGCGTCATCGGGAACGACGCGGGCACTGCAGGCGTCATCGCGGCGACGGCGGGCATGGTCGAGGTGGCCGCGTCGAGGGCGGCGAGCGTCTGGCCCTGAGGCGCGAGCTGCACGCCTGCCGTGACCTCGTCGACGCCCTCGAGCAGCCCGCGCTCGATGTCCTGGCGCAGGCTGCGGATCGCGTCTGCCCCTCCGAGGTCGGCGCCGAAGATGCCCGCGATGGTGTCGATGACGCCGGCGATCGTCTCGACGAAGCCGAGCAGGAGCTGCGCCAGGAAGTTGATGGCGTTGAGGACCACCTTCTTGAAGCCGACCCATACCTGCGCCCAGTTGCCTGTCACGAGCCCGCCGAAGATGTCGATGACGCCGCCGATGAAGCCGACGACCGAACGGAAGGCCGCGATGATGACGGCAAGGCGGTTGACGACGAACTGGACCATCACGCCGATCGCACCCGCGATACCGGCGGCGACGTAGCCGATGACCGTCCCGAGGAACTCGGCGATCGAGCGGAGGGCGTCGAGCGCGCCACCCGTCTGCCCGCTGGCGCTGGACGTGAACCCGAACATCGCGCCGAGCTTGCCGAGCTCCTGAAGCACGAGCCCCACGGCATTGCGGACCGCGTCGAAGATGGGCGTCAGCGGCGCTATCGCCGAGCGGAATGCGTTGATGGCGCTCGAGACGACATCGATGACGAAGGTGAGCGCCCCGACGAAGACCTCGACGAGGACGCCCGCGATCTGCCCGATGATGCGCCCGAACGCGGCGAAGTCGTCGGAGGGAATACCGGCGGCCGCGTTGGCGCCCTCGCTGGACACGAGCCCGAGCGCCTCGCCGAGCCTGCGCAGCGCGCCGACGAAGGCCTCGAACACGGGCGCGGCGGCCTCGATCGCCGCGCTGAACCCTTCACCGATGCCCTGGAAGAAGCGCTGGATGCGGAAGGCGATCTGGTAGACGCGGATGAGGAACGTCTTGAGGCCCGCGTTCTCCGCGCAATTGAGCTCCTCCCGGACAGCGCCGGAGAAGCCCCCCTGCTCGAAGAGCTGCACGAGCCCCTGGAAGGCGAGCTTGATGCGCTCCCAGACGCGCGCGGCGAAGTCGGCGATGCCGCCGACGTTGTTTCGGAAGGCGATGACGAAGCCGGCGACCACGGCCGCGAGCACGCCGAAGATGAGCACCGCCGGCAGGATGGTCGCGAGCAGCCCGCCGAGCGTGATGCCCGCCGCCTTGAGCCCGATGACGAGCAGCGCGACCCCGGCCTTGGCGGCGATGACCGCGCCGACCAGCGCCACGACGGCGCCTGCGCCCACCACGAAGGCCGCGAAAGCCCGCTTCACCGGTGCCGGGAGCTGCCGGAACGCGTTGAGGACGGCGTTCACGAGGTCGACGACGATCGTCACGATCGGCTTGAAGACCTGCGCGAAGGGCTCGCCCGTGACGATGGCGAGGGTCTCGAGCGAGCCCGCGAGGAGCTGCTTCTGGCCCTCGAAGGTATTGAGCATCTGCTCGCGGAAGCGCGCTGCCGTGCCCCCGGCGTTCTGGAACTGGTCGCGGAGGTAGGCGATCGCCGCGGCGCCGCGCAGCGTCTCGCCGGTGTTCGTGCGCACGCCGTTGGTGACCTGCGTGAGGATGGCGTTCACGCCTCCGAGCGCCTCGCGGCCGAAGGTCGAGAGCAGGAACGCCGACCGCTGCGCCTCGCTCATGCGATCGAGCTGGGGGGCGAGGTCGCCGAGGATGTCGAGGAAGCTGCGGAAGCGGTTCTGCGAGTCCGTCACCGATACGCCCACGCCGCGCAGCGCCTGCTGCACCCGGGGATCAGCCATCCGCTCCATCGCGACCGCGACGGCGGTGGAGGCGCGCTCGACGCCGGGCACGACGTTCTTCACGAGACCCAGCGAGATGAGCGTCTCGGAGAGCGACTGATGGAGCGCCTGCGCGCCGCGCGAGGCGGTGCCGAGGGCGAGCGGGAGCTCGCTCGCATCGAGTGCGAACACGTTGACCGCCTGCAGCATCCGGTCGACCGAGATGGATGCCTCGTCGATGGAGAGGCCAAACGCCTTCATAGCCTGCGAGGCGAGCCCCGCAGCCTGCGACGGGGTGAGCTGGCCGAGCGAGCCCGCCGCGAGGTCGAGCACGGGGTTCAGGAGGCGGACCGACTCGGTGACGTTGAAGCCGGCGGCGGCCAGGTCCTGCAGCGCCTGCGTCGCCTGCGTCGGCGAGAACTGCGTGGCGAGGCCCGCTTCGATGGCGGCGTCGTGGAGCCGGGTCAGCTCCTCGGCCGTCGCGCCCGCGATGGCGCCTGCCGAGGCGACGGCCTGCTCGAAGCGGCCCGCCGCGTTGGCGAGCGAGAACGCGGTCCCCACGGTCGCGGCGCCGGCCGTGAAGACGGCGAGCCCCACGCCGAGCTCTTGGAACGCGCTCTGGATGTTCTCGGTGCCGAGCCCGACGCGGCGGTCGAGGCTCATGAAGTTGCGCTCGAGGTTGCCGATGGCCCCCGAGGCGAGGTCGCGCGCGGTGAAGACGAAGCCGAGGCCAAGGTTGTTGAGCGCCATCGGTCACCTCCGCTTCGCAGCCTTCTCGAGCTCCTTCGCCTCCCGCGCGCGCTGCCTCCCGATGCGCTCGATGAGCCAGTCGCGGTCGGTCGTCGGTAGCTCGAGGGCATCGTGCAGCGTCACCGCAAGGCCCGCGCCTCCGTGTTGCTGCCAGCAGACTTGGAAGAGTCCCTCGCGCCAGCTCTCCATGTTCACGTCGGGGAAGAGCTGCTCCGGGCCTTCCTCCTCGCCGTCCTGTCCGGCCCCGGCAGGAAGAACCCCCTGTCGAAAGGGAGGTCCACCTCCTGCGTCGAGAAACACTCGGGGCACTCGATCTCGATGGTCGTGTCGACGCCGCAGTCGACGCGGTCGAACTCGTCGACGAGGAAGTCGGCGTCGCGCATCGTCAGGTCCTCGAGGAACTGGCGCTTCGTCTTCGGCTCGACGCCGTCGATCTCGAGCACGCGGTAGGCGAGGACGGCCGAGAGCAGCTTGTCCGGCGAGGAGCGCTGGACCGCGGGCAGCTTCCGCTCGTCTTCGCCGGTCAGCAGCTTGAACGCGACGCGCTTGCCCGCGTCGGGCAGTGTGGTCTCGAAGCGGTTCTCGGCGACGAACGCGGCGCGGCTCTCCTCGGAGAGCTTGCGCACGGGCAGCTTCGTTAGGTCGATCTCCCACTCGATGCGCGCGCGGCACGAGTCGTTCCGGCAGCTCACGCCGAACGCGTACTCGGGGCCGTAGGTCAGCGCGCGCACCATGAGCAGCGCGAAGAAGCGGTCGCCCTGGAGCACCTTGCCGAGCTCGAGCTTGCCGCCCTCGCCGAGCGCGTAGGGCCCGGCATCGATGGTTTCCTCCCAACAGGCCGCGAGCAGCTCGTCGACCTGCCCGCCGCTCTTGGCCAGCTTGCGGTCGGCGAGGACGCGCTCCTCGCGCACCTTCATGCCGCGAACGCGGCCCGTGAGCCCCGAAGGGCACGTGATGACGTCTGCCATGCGCTGCCTCCTCGGGGGCAAAGCCGCCCGGGGAGGCGTGAGGGGGACAGCGACGTCAGTCGGGAACGCCCTTCCAGACTCGGCCGATTGCCGTCTCAGGGGCCGCGTATCGCTGCTCCCGTGGTCCGCGCATCATCTCATCTACTGCGAGCGCCAACTGCCGATACTGGCGAGCGCGCTGTTTGAGCGGAACACTGCTGGCCTTCTTCTTCACGCGGAGAAAGGAGAGCGGCAGTCGCGCGACGACCTTCTGATACAGGTGGACGAGCTGCGAACCAGCGTCGTCATCGATTGCGCGCTGGACGGCGACTGACGTCCCCGCAGGTTGGTACCAGGATCTGGGGAGCTGATTGATGCTCGAGGCGGTCCTCGCATCCCCGGAGTAGTAAATGTTCCCCTGGGTCGTCGTCATCTGCATCGCGTTGATGGCCTCGACGTCAGCAGCGTTCCTGATGTCGACGGTAACGGGCGCCTGCTTACATCCGACGGCGTAGACATCGCGATCGAACATGAGGAGAGCCCGCCTCGGGCTCAGCGGCAGCAGTACCTGCAGGCCGGACGAAGCGAAGCCTGTCGTGCCCTGCCAAGTCACTCCTTCGCACCAAGCGTTGTGCATGATGACCGGGGCATCGCTGGTGATGAACTCGAGCTCGGTCTCGTTGACCAGGATCACCTTGTGCAGGTCAAGGAGCATCGGCCCCAGAGACCCGGCGAGCGTGAGGCTGAAGAGGACTGGGTCCGCATGGCGAACGTCAACCTCGTCGATGTGCTGCCGCAGGTCATCGGGCACCACACCGGGAGCCTTGAGGATCGCTCGCGACATCTTTGTCACCATCGCGTTCGCGATCTCGCCTGCTGCGGGTGTGCGCCCCCACTGGTACGAGATGAAGTGCAGAAGGGCGGCATCCTCCTTCGATGGTTCTGCCGGGAGCTGGTGACGTTCGACGATGTCCGCGGTGATGCGCGCGGCCGCACCCTCGAGTTCGCACAGCGCCTTCTCGATGACCTGATCCTTGCCGTACAAGTACGGCCTCTGGCACTGCCCTGCGATAGACGCCCTTGGCACATGTTGGCCGCGGGCGATGTTGTAGAGCGCGACGAAACGATCCGCGCCGAAGCGGCGCAGGTAGAACTGGGGGACGAAATGGTGGTTCTTGTTCTGCGCCACGTGGCAGCACCCGGCAGCGAGTTTACCGCCGGGTACCCACCTATGCCGAGTGCTACTGCACCAGCTCGAAGAAGTCGTACGTGAGCGTCACCTGCTCGATCACGTTCTCGTCGCTCTCGTTGTCCCACTCGCCGGCGACGAACTTGATCGGCCAGGCGCGCGAGAGCGACCAGCGGCGCAGGGTGACGCCGTCGCGGTCCTGCTGCACGATGTCGAGGTTGCGCTTGTAGTTCACGTCAGTGAGGCCGAGACCGCTCGACGTGATGGCCACGTCCTGGAACCAGTCGAAGAGGTCGCGGTCCTGCGTGGCGCCGCGCTCGAGCGTGACGTCGGAGAACGTCAGGCGCCCGGGGCTCTTGTTCGGGATGAGCGAGCCGCCCTCGAAGTACTGCACGTTGGCGACCTCAACGGAGAGTTCACTCGCCTTCTGAAAGCCCGAGTGCCCAAGATCGTCCACCTCCACCACGAACTTGAACTTCTTGTGGAAGCTTCTGGGGTTGCCGATGACGGTCATGCTGCACGCTCCTTCGGTTGGGGCCGCTGCGCGCGGCGACGATCGCGGTAGTCGAGGGCGACGCCCGACTTCCACCAGTGGCAGTTGGCGCAGAGGAGTTGCCCGTTGTCGGGCTCGCCGGTGCCGCCCTCGGCGACCGGAACGATGTGGTCGAACTGGAGCGCGTCGTTACAACGACACCACGCGAAGCGCCCGCCGTGCGTGTCGAAGATGATGCGCTTGGTCTCCGGGCTGAACGTCGCGGCCGCGCGAGGCTTCATCGTCGAGCGATCCTTCACGTAGCGTGGATGCTCAGGGCCAGCCGGGTTCTTCGGTGCCGGTTGGTGCCCTTGCAGGTACTGCGGGATGCCCGTCGCGTGGTGCCTCTTCAGGATGACGGTCGGGCCGTCGCAGCCGCAGTGGCACCGGTGCCGCCCCTGCTGCTCCGCGACCCACGCGGCGACATCCTTGAAGTTCCAGTGCTCGACACGAGCATGGTGGCCATGCACGAAGCGCGGGACGCCCTTCGACCGGTGCCACGGCTGCGGGATGACGAATTTCCCGCAGCCGCAGTCACACGGCTTCGGCTTCTGCTGCGCGCCCCACGACGCGACGCTCTCCTGGCCGCGCCACAGCCCGTTCTTCGGAACACCGCGCGGCATGGTCATCCCTCTGCGGCCGCGAGCTCGGCCTCGAGCGCGCGCGTGTCCTGGCTGATGCGGAGGACGATGAACTCCGCGGGCTTGTTGGTGGCGAGACCCACGCGGGCGATGAGCTTGCCGGCGAAGATCTGGGTGGGCGTGTTGAGCTGCTCGCTCACGTCGACGAAGAACGCGGTGCTCGGCGTCTTGCTGCGGAACGCGCCGTTGTTCATCTGCGCGAGCAGGAACGCGGTGATGGTGCGCCGCACCTGCGCGCGCAGCCCCTCCGTGTTGTTCTTGTGGCGCGCGAACTGGAGCCCCTGCTTCAGCGAGCGCTCGATGAAGATGACGCCGCGCCGCTCGGCGACGTACGGGAAGTTGCCGTCGCCCTTGAGCGTGCGCGAGCCGTCGATGTAGCGCGGCAGCCCCGGGCCCGTGGTCAGCGGGTTGATGCGGTGCGGGTAGACGAGGTCGCGCTTGTTCTCCTCGAGGACCTCGTCGGTCTCGAAGCCCAGCACGCCGAACATGCGGCCCGCCTCAATGCCTGCAGGCGGGTCGTACACGCGGCCCGGGTGCGCAGAGTCGGTGCGCGCGAAGACGCCGGCCACGATGCCCGAGGGCGGCACCACGATCTGGTCCGCCGAGCCGAGCACGCTCTTGGCCGGGTTCAGCACCTTCACGCGGGGCCAGTAGATGGCCCCGAACTCCGAGAGCTGCTCGAGGGCGGCGGTCGTCGCGACGTAGGTGACGATGTCCGTCGCGCTCTGGCTCGCGGGCGGATCGAGCACCGCGAACACCTCGCCGTCGCGCTCCACCTCGCAGTAGCGCACCATCGCGTTGTGGACGGCGGGCGTGGCGCGGCCGGGCACGAGGAGCAGCGACAGATCCTGCACCTGGTCGAGCGCGCGCAGGCCCGTCTTTGCGGGCTCGCTGCCGATGAAGTCGGCGTCGTCGAGGCCCGCGAGGCCGTCGCCACCGCCCGCGAGCGCCACGGTCTGCGGCGGCGGGACCGGCGCGCCCGCGAGGAGTTGGTCGATTACTCGCACGTAGACGGAGCCGGTGCGCGCGTCGTTGACGATGGTCTCGACGTAGCGGGCGTCGCCCGGGTTCATCGAGAGGTTCGGGAAGGTCTCGCGGTAGGCGCCGTCCTCCACAACGAGCAGGTCGAACGCGCTCGCCGAGCCGTTGGTCGCGGCGCGCACCTCGGCTTCGACGCGGTTGGCGTAGGCGCCGGGGTCCTTGCCCTCGACGCGCACCGCGTTGGCGGTGCCCGAGGCTGCGCCCGTGTGCAGCGCGTTGTTGAGCCCGAAGGCGGCGGCCGTCGCGGGGTTGGCCTGCACGCTGGCGCCAGGGCCGGTTGCGACGGTGCGCACGTCGAGCACGCCGCCCACGCCCGCGTCGACGGTGACGCTCGGGATGGCAGCCTCGACGACGGCCTTGACCTCCGCGACCTCGACGGCGCGAAGGTTGGCGACGTTGCCGCCGCCGACCGAGGCCACCCCGGGGAACGCGAGCACCGCATTGGCGCTGCCGCCAGTGACCTGCACGCGGCTCGCCGTGCCCTCGGTGTCGCTCGCGAGCCGGACGATACCGCCCGGCGTCGTCGCGCGCCCGCCCACGATGACGGCGTTGATGGCGGCCGCGACCTCGGTGGCCGTCGCGTTGGCGATGTCGGCGAAGTCGGCCGCCGAGAACAGGACGGTCTGCTCGAGCCCGTTGTCGACGCGCAGGAGCAGCTCCATGCCGTCCGCGAGCGCGTACGGGCCAGCGCCCCCAGCGGCCATCGCGGCCGCCGAGCCGTTGAACACGGCGTTAGCCTCGGGCGCGCCGTCCACCGCGAGCCGGATCAGGTCGCCGTCGTGGAGCACGAACGGACGAGCCGCGCCACCGAGCAAGATGCCTGGGGTCGGGCCGCCGCCCGCCACGAGGAAGCCTGCAGCGCGCACTGCCGTTGCCGTCGCCGGGCTCGCCACGTCGGTGTAGTGCGCGGTGCGGACGACCCAGAGCTGGCTCCCGCCGTTCTCAAAGAAGCCCATCGCGGCGAGCGCGAGGTCGGAGTCGGCGGTAAAGCCGCCGAACTTGTCCTGGAACTCGTCGAGCGACGAGCACAGCACGGCCTCGCCGATCGGTCCGCGCTCGGTGATGCCGACCGCGCCAGCAACGGAGGTGGGAGCCGAGGGGATGCCGCGAACCTTCGGCTCCTCCTCGACGACGACGACCTTGGACGACAGGAGCTGTCCGCTCACGATGCACCTCGCTTCTTCTTCGCCTTCACGTCAGGGCGGATGACCTCGGGCGAGGTCTTGGGAGTCGGGTTGGGAACCGCGGCCACGGCGGGCTTCTGCAGCTCCGGTACGTGCCGCTTCACCGAGAGGTCGCCGCGCTTCACCGCGCGCACGATGTCAGGGATGGCGAGTACGGCGTCGTCGAGCGCGGGGCTCGTCACGCCGCTCGCGAGCGTCAGCGACCTCGCCGTGCGCCGCGCGCGGCGGCTCTGCTCGACGTTGCAGCGGCACTCGCCGAGCGCCTTGCAGTAGGTCTCGTGCGCGAGCACGAAGACGAGGCAGCGCCCGCTCGTGTTGGTCAGCGAAACGGTCATGGAGCAACTCCGGGAGCGATGGGCTGCGTCGCGATCAGCTCGGGCTCGGTGACGCGCTTGCCGAGGTCGAGGGGCAGCCCCTCGTCGACGTCGAAGCCGCGCACGATGAAGCCACAGGTGAACGCGCGCACGTCGTCCTTGCCCGCGAGCTGGGTGCGGAACTCGCCGTCGGCGTCGAGCTCCCAGCGCACGGTGCCGCGCGAGGCGTCGGCGGGGTCGCGCGCCAGCTCGAGCCAGCGGTTGCGGTTGAGGAACGTCGCGACAGCAGCCATCAGGTTGAACAGCTCGGCGGTCCGCTCCGATGCTGCGGTCAGCGTGAAGACGAGGTCGACGGTGTACGGGGGCTTGCGCCGAACGAGCTCGGGGCCCGAGACGCCGCCCACCACGTCCTCGTGCGCGACGTTCGCGGAGTAGAAGCGGTTCGGGCGCAGCGTCGGGCCCGAGAGCACCAGCGACGGCACCTTCGCCATCGCGATGACGTTGAGGCCGTCGAGCGTCGTGTCGTCGTAGTCGACGCTGACCGTGGCGCTCACGTTGGCGAGCACCTGGCGCTTCAGCTCGCGCAGGAGCTGGCGGATGATGCGCGTGAGGTCCGCCTCGCGAGCGACGGTGGGGCGCGCGAAGCGGTACGCGCCCGCGACGACGACGGACTCGCCGGGGACCGGGTCGCCCGCCGCGTCGAGGTTCTGCAGCTCGACGTCAGCGACCCCCACCGCGTGGATCGGCGTGCGCACATCGACGATGCGGAGTCCCGCCTCGTCACGGACGGACAGCACCTCGGCGGGCGTGCCGCCGAACAGCACGCGGACCCGGTCGGCGATGCCAATCCCGACGAGCCGCACGAGATCGCCGCCGCTCGAAGGACCGGCTGCGGGCTGCACGGAGCTGAGGGTCGGGAGGGCCACGCGGAGGCAAAGCCACCGGGCCTGGTGCTCAGGGGACGCGCCCCTTCACCTCAGGGCGCGAGGCCCAGCTCCTTGGCGACGCGCTCGAGGAACCGCTTGCTGGCGCCCTTGCGGAACTTGTCGAACGCGGGCCGGAGGAAGGGCCGCGCTGGGACCTGCACGACGATGACGCCGCGCCCGCTGCCGCCGGTCGGCTCCTTGCCAGCCTGCCGGAGCAGCGCAAACAGGAAGCGGCGCATCTTGGGCGTCATCGGGATGATGACGGGCGGGCCGCCGAACTCGTGGAGCTTGGCGAGGTCCACCATCGAGGCGCCGTCCTTCGAGCGCGCCGAGCGCGACACGCCGATGAAGGCCTCGTCGCCGTGGACGAACACCGTGATGGAGTTGCGCAGGTCGCCGCGCACGATGAGCGCCTTGGTCCCGCCGAAGCCCTCGAGCTGGCGCGCGGCGATCGTGAGCGGCGACGGCGGCTTCAGCGGCTCGCCGCCCGGCGCCTGGCTCGTGAGTCCCTGGACGATCTCGTTGCGCAGGGCGTGGGCCTCCTGGCGCACGGCGGTGCCGATCGCCGCTTGCAGGCGCTGCGGCGCGGCGGTGAGGAGCCGCCGCGCCCGTGCCCAGTCGCCGGTGCGCGAGACCGCCATCGGCTCACCCCTGCTTGAAGCGCAGACGCGGCACGTGCTCGTTAAGCCAGCCGAGCGCCACGTGTGTCGCCTCGTTGATGACCGCGCCCTGCTTCACGCTGATGGCTGAGAGCGCGAGCGACTTGGCCGTGACCTCGATGTCCTCGTCCCGGCAGCCGTAGTCCGCGAGCACCGAGGCCGTGCGCTGCGCCGAGGGCGTGGTGCCCGTGCGCCAGTATGCCATCTCGAGGTTCGAGCGGTAGGCCTCGGCCTCCCAGCGGGCGCGCGCGGCGCGGTCGGCGAGGTAGCTCACCTCGTAGGAGAGCCCCTCGCGATCGTGCTGCACGACGTGCTGGTGCTCGTGGACGCAGATGACGATCTGGTGCCACAGGTCCCAGCCGCCCTTGGGCGAGCCGACCTCGAACGGCATGTAGATGCGCCGGCCGATGGTGGTCGTGAAGTTCTTGAGGAAGCGGTCCTTGCTCTGGATGCCGAGCGCCTCGAGCCCCCGCGCGACGAGCTGCATCTCGAGCGCGCTGTTCTTGTTGATGACGCTCGTGCGGAAGTGGTCCTGCATGAAGCGCCAGAACGCCCAGACCTCCTCGGGCTGCACGTCGAGGAAGATCTTGCCGACCACCGGCAGCGACTGGAGGTAGCCCTTCATCGCCCACCTCCCGCCGCCGCGTCGGCGTCGCTGGCGGGCACGCAGGTGTGCCCGGTGATGTGGCCGTCCTCGGTCGTCTCGTCGACGTACGCGCAGACGAAGGGCGCGCCGCTTCGCTCGCTCACGTCGTCGCAGTCGGCGAGCTCGTGATAGCTGCCGTCCGCGTCGCAGATCTCGGCGGCGTTGCCGGTGCAGCGCGTGGCGCCGAGGACGCAGCCGTCGATGGGGCGGCAGCGCGCGCCGAGGCAGACCACGGCGAGCGTGGTGAGTGCGAGAGCCTTCATCATGTTCCACTCCGTGCGGCCGCCCGGTCCTGGAAGGAGACGAGCAGCAGGTTGCGGCTGGGCCGACGCCGGTGGAGCCCGAAGCCGATGGGACGCGCCTCGGTCACGTAGAGACCAGGAGGCGCGCGCACGGCCTGCACGAGCTGGCCGTCGCGCGCGTAGAGCGCGCCCAGCCTGTCGCTCGGGCGAATCAGGGCGTCGCCCGTAGCGGCGTCGACGAGGCCGAGCCGCTCGAGATCCCTGAAGTGGAAGACCAGATCAAAGCTCGACCTGGGCGTGTTCCCGGACGTCGCCATGCGCAAGGCTTCAAAAGCCTCCGGCTCCACCTGGCAGGGGACGCGCACGGGCGGGTGCTCGCGACGAAAGGGCTCGGCGACGCCGTCGTTGTCGCCGTCGACGAGCACCGGTTCCTTGAAGTCCTCGTCGTAGTCAGCCGCCATCGCCACGGTGTCGAGGCGATGCAGCTCCGCGAGGAACGGGAAGATGAGCCGGCCACGCATCACGCAGCTCCGAGCGGAGAAAGGCGCACGTAGAGCGCGAGCAGCGCGTCGATCTCCGGATCGCCCGTGAGGGAGGCCGAGGTCGAGGCCTTCGCGGGATCGAGCCGGTAGCTCTGGTCGCGCGTCCGCTCCTCGATGATGCGCCAGCGGCTCCGTGCCTCGAACGAGGCGTCGTCGGCGAGCGGCGCGAGCGAGCGCAGGACGAGGAGCATCGTCGCGCGGTGGATCGCGGGCGGCGTGCGCCCCGTGGGCGTGCCGTCGTCCTCGGTGAAGCCCCAGAGCCCCTCGGCGACGACGTTGCCGTGGCCGCGCGGGAAGGTGCGCCCGTGACGGCGGGTGAGGCGCGGGCCGTCGAAGCCAGGCTGGATGGGCGCGCCGACGACGAGGAGTTGGCTCGGATCAAGCGGCAGCTCCGTGGTGCCGAGCACCAAGCGATCGAGGCGGATCGGCGGCACCGGCAGCTCGATGCTCGGCGCGCCACGCCCCGAGAGGCGCAGCGTGAGCAGGCGTGGCTCGAAGAACCAGCCGGTAACGCGGTCGATGAGTCGCGAGGCCTCGTCGAGCAGCAGCTCGAGGCGGGCGTCGCTCGCCTCGGCCGCCGTCACGCCTTCGGCGCGCAGGTCGGCGACCGAGGCGTACACGTCACTCTCGCTCGCGCTTGCCGCGCTTGGGTGCGTCGTCGTCCTTCGCGGGCGGCGGCGTGGAGGCCGGAGGCGTGGCCTTCGGCAGGTCGTCGGTCGTGACGGTGCCGCGCGCGGGGACGACCTTGAGATCGTCGGTGGCGCTGCGCTTGACCTTCGCGGCCTCGCTCTCGCCGGCGTCGAGCGCCTTGGCCTCGGCCTCGGTGCAGACGTCGAACGCGAGCGGAGCGTAGCGGTCGGTGGGCACGGTGCGCACGGCGCGCAGGTGCTCGCCGACCTTGCGCTCGACGCGGTACCAGCCCCGCTCGTCCTGGAAGCGGATGCCGGCGTAGGTGAAGCGACGCAGCACGAAGCCGCGTCGCGGATCGTAGGGCTTGAGGCGAACCAGCAGGGTGTCGGTCATGTCTCGTTCTCCTCAGCTCAGAGCTGCACGTCGATGGCCTTGGCCACGCCCGGCTCCTCGGCAAACTTCACGTCGAAGCGGAGCGTCGCGACGATCTTCAGCGTGCCCTCCGAGATGTCGCGGTCGGACTCGAAGCGGATGTTCCGCCAGATGCCGACGTGGACGTTTTTCGGGTTGCACAGCACGATGGCCGTCTGGTCACCGCCCACGCCGAGGTTCTCGGGGAAGAGCGGGATGGGCTGGAGCGGCACGCCCGAGTAGAGGACCGGCGTGTCGTCCTCGAGGAAGCGGTCGCCCGCGACCGTCGCGCGGTCGGCCAGCGTGTTGCGGTAGCCGAGGTCCGCGTCGACGCTCGACAGGAAGCGCATCGCCTTCTTGTCGCGCAGGTACTCGCTCGGCAGCGTCTTGAGCATGTCGCGGAGCAGGTCCTTCGTGATGGGCGTGCCCGCCGCGTCGACGATGTTACTCGTCGCCTGCTTGAGGATGCCGTCCATCGTCGCGAGGAACGGGTCGACCGAGGCCGTGTCGCCGTTGATGGCGACGTCCTCCATGTCGCGCGCGATGGCGTCAGCCAGCATCTCCATGATGGTCTGGCGCAGCTCGCCGCGCTCGATGCTGTCCTCGAGCACCTCGTCGGAGAGGCGCACCTCGGCCTTGAACAGCTTGGCGTCGAGCTCGACGTCGGACAGGTCGGGCTTCACGCGGTCGGCGGCGCCGAGCGCGGTGCCCTCCTGGCCCGGCCGCAGCACGCGCGCGCCGAACTTCAGCTTTGAGATCTGCTGCTTCGGCGAGGCCATCGGGACGACGGTCGCGAGCTGAAGGAGCACGGACTGCTTGATGAGCAGGCGCATGAACTTCTGCGCCTGCGCGGGCTGGAGGATGCCGCCGCCCGCCGTCAGATCGGCGAGCGCGAGATCGGCCTTCTCCAGGATGGAACGGTTGCTGAGGTGGCTCATGAGGGTCTCCTTCCGGCGGGGTGTCAGAGGTCGTGGAAGGAGATCGCCTTGTCGACGCTCTCCCGGTCCTTGGGCTTGTTGAGATCGAGCGGCCATCCCACGTCCTCGACGGAGACCTTCGACACGCGCTCGGCGGGCGCCGCGCTGTTCGGGAGCCCGAACTGCTTCTCGACGCGCCCGAGGCGCTGCTGCTGCTCCTTCACGGTCTCCGACAGCGACCGGAACGACTCGGCGAGCTTCGCCAGCGACTCGTTCACACCGGGCGCGGGCTTGGTGGCGGCGGGCGCCGGCGCGGGCGTCTCGGTCTTCGCGGCGGGCACCTTGCTCGCCGCCTCGCGGATGCGGGCGAGCGCCTGCTTCGCGGCGGTGAGGCTGCTCGCGAACGTCGCAGCCTCGACGGCCGTCGGCGACTGCTTCGCGCGGGCCTCGATGTCCTCCTCGCTCTCGTCGTCGGTGGTGCGCTCGAGGAGCTGCATCGCGACGCTGCGCAGCTCCTCGGCGAGCCCCGCGAGGCGCGCGTCGGCCTGGTCGGCGCCGAGGTCGCCGAGCAGCTCGACGAGCCCGGTCAGGCTCTCGAGCGCCGCGAGCGCGGCGTTCAGCGCCGAGTTGTCGTCGAGCTTCGCCGTGGGCGCAGCGGGCGGCGACGGCTCGGCCGGGGTGGTGTTCTGGGGCTTGTCGTCGTCCATTGCTTCGTCCCTCTTCACGATGAGAAAGCGGTGCTTGTTTGCGGCGCGGTCGACGAGCGAGACCTCCTCGACGACCATGTCGACGAGGCGGTGCACGCCGTCGCCCTTGCGAACCTCGGTCGTCATGCGGCGGCCTCCGTCTCGGGGGTGGCGTCTTCGGTGGGCTCAGGAGCCGAGGGCTCCGGCTCGGTGGGCGACTGTTCCGACGTCGGAATAGGTGCGGGCTCGGGCACGCGACGCGCCGAGCCGCCGATGGAGAAGCCCGTGAGGTCGCCCGACTTCACGCGCTCCCACAGCTCGTCGGAGAGCACGCGCACGGCGAGGAGCCACGTGCCCTTGCGGACCGCGAGCTCGCCGACGGTGAAGTCGGTGGGCGCGAGGTAGCTCTCGAGCACCTTCACCTGGCCGTTCACGCGGAGGCGGTGCATCAGGCCGAGGCCGCCGAAGTCCTCCATGAACCGGTGGGCGGCGGCCCGGATCTCGTCGGCCGAGTAGATGTCGCCCTGCGCGTCGACCACCTCGGGCTCGAGCACGATGCCGAGTACGAAGCGCTCGTCGTTCGGATCGAGGCCCTTCACGAGCTGCGTGGTCTTGTCGAAGACGAGCGCATCGACGCTGGGGTGGAGCGGCAGGTGCTCGCACTTGGCCACGAGCTCGAACTCCTCGGCCTTGCGCACGGGGAAGTTGGCGACGAAGAGGCGCATGGCTTGCTTCGCGCCGCCGCGCCCTGAGGCCTCGCGGACCTTGAGCCGGAACACATGCCCGACCTTCTTGAACGCCGCGACGTTCTCCGGCGTCGGGTTCAGGACCGCGATGAACTTGCCCTTCACCTTGGCGAGCGCGTCGATGAACTCGCCGAGGTCGATGACGTTGTCCTTGTCGAACCACTCGCCGGGGTACGGCGGGTCGATGAAGAAGAACGTGTCGGGCGAGTCGTAGGACTGCAGCGTCTTCCTGTAGTCCTGCCGGAGGATGGTCACGTCCTTCAGGCGCTCGGCGGCCTTGAGGTACTTCTCGGGGTTGGTCGTCGAGCCGAGGTGCTGCTGCGCCGGGTGCGTGCCGTCGGGGCGGCAGTCGCGCGCGTGCGTGCGCACGAAGACGAGCTTGTAGAAGCGCGCGACGTCGTCCTTCGGCGTCATGTCGCGCGCCTTGGCGAAGCTCTCCTGCGTGACGGTCCACTCGAAGCGGCGCCGCAGCTCCGCGACGCGCTCGGGCGTCATCGCCTTGATGCTCCGGTGCAGGAAGACGACGTCGTCGTCGAGGTCGGCGATGACCTCCCTCTCGCTCGGGTTCTTTGCGTGCAGGACCGCGGCCGCGCCGACGAAGGGCTCGACGTACGTCTTGTGCGCCGGGATGAGCGGGACGATCCGCTTGGCGTAGTGGAACGAGCCTCCGAACGTGCCGAACGGCTGGGCCTTCTCGACATCGTCGCCGCCCGTGTCGAGCGTGCCGTCCCAGTCCTCGACGGCGATGGAGTCGTCGAGCCCCTTGATGGCGGGCTCGTAGTTCGCGACCAGGAGCTGCGTCAGGACGGACGGGCCGCCGACGCCGCGCATCGCCGCGATGGTTCGCGGCGTGCGGATGCGCTTCACCCAGAAGTCCGAACCCTTCACCAACTCGGGGAACTTCCCTCGGATGCCGTAGGTGATGAGGAAGCGGCCCTTGAGCGACTTGATCAGCTTGAAGAAGCGCTCTTCGTCGAACACCGACTCGCCGACGTCGACGTTGTAGCCGGGGTACGGCGGGTCGAGGAAGAAGACCGTGTCCTTGCTGTCGTACTTGCGGACGACCTTCTCGTAGTCCCCGCCGTACACCTTCACCTTCTTCAGCCGCGGCGCGAACTTCTCGATGCGCTTGATGGTCGTCGCCTCGACGCCGACCACCGTCGGGCTGAAGCTGCGCCCGCGCATCTTCCCGTAGGAGAAGTGCGTCAGGTACAGGAAGCGGTGAAGCCGCTCGACGTCGTCCTCGGGCTCCTCATCGAGCAGCCGCTTGAACGTCTTCTCGTCGCCCACCCACGGCAGCTTCTTGAGGCGCGCGAGCCCCTCGGGCGTCAGTTTCTTCAGCAGGCGGTACGCGTCGGCGATCTCCGGGTCGGCGTCGTTGATGACCTCGACCTCCGAGGGCTCCTTGGCGAACAGCACCGCCGCGCTGCCGGCGAACGGCTCGACGTAGGTCTTGTGCGCCGGGAGCATCGCCACGAGGCGATCTGCCAGGCGCTTCTTGCCCGCTGGCGAGCCCCAGATGGTCTTCTCGACCTCCGTGCTCTCCGACCGGGCGCCCTGGCTGGCTGCGAGGACGCGGCGCGCGTAGGCGATGGCGGCTTCGCGGCGGTCACGCATCGCGGAGCGCCTCCGGGTCAGAGCCCCACGTGGGCTGGTCGGTGGAGGGCGCGTTCAGATCGCGCGGCCAGACGACGGGCGCGTCCTGCTTCTCTGTCTTGTCGCCGGGCCGCCTAGGCGCAGACGGACGCGTCCCGACTCCGGTGCTCTCAGACTCGCGCGGCTTCGTGTCGGACATGCGTCGGCCTCCGCAGAGGCAAAGCAGCCGACTTCGCGCGGAGGGGACACGTCACGTCGCCTGTGGTAACGTGGCGACTCACGGAGGTCCGGTCCTGTGCAGTTCGACGAGGCGCTGAAGCTGGTCGTGGACAAGGTCCCGACGGAGTACCCGAAGCATATGCTCTGCTACTTCGCTGCGAATGCGGCGCGCGGCGTGGTGCTGCCGTTCACCGTAGGCCTCTGCAGAACGCTCGCCGAGATCGACTCAGCGACTCCGGGATACGCCGCCGAGATGGTCGACCGACTCGCAGAGATCGCGGGAACTGGGGAAGAGCAGTACGAGGCGGTCCTCCAGATCCTCGCCGAGATCTACGTCACGCAGGGCGTCGTTGCTGCCGCCTCACGAGAGGGGGCGGCGCCGCAAGTTGTCCATGAACCTGGCCCGGCCGGGAAGAAGAACCCGGAATGCGAAGCCCTCATCGCGGGCAGGTGGTGCGCGATCGAGGTGAAGACGCCCAAGCTCATCGCGCATGCGCGGCAGCGCTCGTCGAACCCCTGGCAGGTCACGGCACGCGTTCCTCGAGAGACGACGAAGGACTTCCAACTCACGCCCCCTCGGGACAACCCGGTGAAGGACTTCCTGGTGTCAGCGGAGGCGAAGTTCACGGTTTACGAGGCGCATCGTGCGGACGCGCTTCGGCTGCTCTTCATCGTCTGGGACGACTTCTGCAACGAACCCATCTCGGCCTTGCTGAGCCCAGTGTCGGGCCTCCTCACGAACCAGTCGTTCCATCGCAGCGCAGACGGCACGGCTGTTGCGTATCCCCATGTCGATGGGATCGCGGTGGTTCGCCACCAGCACCAGCTCCTGCGGGCCACGCGGGAGAAGCCGTTGGCCGATGGGGTGGTGGACGCGATGCGCTTCCACCACGACGGGTTCCCCCCAAAAGCGTTCATCCAGATGCCTGGTGGTCGCCCCGTGCCTCGCGACGTGCTCGACGCTCTCAACCTGGCACCGCTCCACGCGTGTCTCGGCGCCGAGTACATCCCCGGCGAGATCATCATGTGGTCCGGTGGGTAGTTCAAAGAACTGCGATCGTCGTTGTTCGACAGAGCCCGTGGTACGGCGGGAAGCCGATGCCGACCTCGTTCAGCGCGGAGTCGCTGGCGAGCGCGCGGAAGTCGCCGCGGTCATCACGAATGCCCAGTGCCGAGCGCGCCACCTCGGCGAGGTCGGTCCGGCCGGCGCCGCCGTCCACGTAGAGCCGGGTCCGGCCCGTGTCGGGGTCGCGGGCCTCCCGGACCCAGGGCATCGCCTGCTTGATGGCCTCCGGGTCCTCGAGTTGCTCGATCCGGTCGAAGCGACGGAGGGCATCGGCCACCGAGAACGTCTTGCCGTGCAGGTAGCGGCAGATGTTCGTGGTCTGCTCATCGAGCACCGCCTCGATGCGGTACTGCCGAATGGCCGCCTCGGCGTAGCTGCTCATCTGCGCGTAGGAGCGCCCCTGCGCGATGAACGCGCTGGCGACCGTCTCCCAGTAGAACGGCGCGCGATCGACGAGGGCCGCGCGGGCGGCCCGTTCGAGACCCGCGGCGATGTCGTCACGTCCGAGGCCTTCCTCGAGCCCGGCCGCGACGATGCGGCGGGCCTCCTCGCCGAAGCCCTCGATGCGGCGGCCGTACTCGTCGCGGACGAAGTTGCCTTGGGAGCGGGTCATGTGGGCGACGACGCGCTGGTCGAGGGCGTTGAACTCGGCGCCGATCGCGAGCCGCTGCCCGCGTCGGGCCTCGGCGCGGGTGGCGGCGACCACCTCCTGCGCGGCATTGTTGAACGGCGCCGCGATGCGCGCCGGGACGATCGCCGTCGCGCGGCCCGCTGCGCTCATTGCCTCGGCGACCATGCGGCGCCGCTCGGCGGCAGTGGTGCGGGACCAGTCGACGTCGAGGACGGCGATCACCTCGCGCACGGCGTTGGCATCGGCCCGGCCGGTGGCGCGCCGGAGCCGCGCGGCCAGGAGCGCCACGGCGCGGTCGAACCCGGCGCGGGTGGCGAGGTTCATGGCCTTGGCCACGGGGAGACCGAGGCAGCACTCGACGAGCTCGTCGGCGGCGACGCGGGCCTCGTGGACGACGAGGAGCCGATCAGCGGAAGCTGATGTGCCGCACATCAGCGTCCTCCTCGAGCCGCAGCTCGCCGTGGCGCACGTGCATCAGCACGCCGCAAAAGGTGCATCGAAGCGCCTTCGAGAACGTGAGGTCGTCGGGCTCGTCGCCCTCGGCGATGTTCACGTCGTCGTGGCCGGCGAGCGCGGGCGTGTTGAACCCGCAGCGCGGGCAGCAGACGTGGTAGCCGACGAGGAGGTTCGTGCGGTCCTGCGGTACTCGGCGGACTTCTCCGCGCTCCAGGCGGCACGGCCGCTTCGATGAGGGCACGAGCTTCACTGCCCGCCTCCGACGACGAGTGGATCTCGGCGCTTCGCGCGCACCTCGACGCCCGCCACCGTGGGCGAGAACATGACGTCGTGCGAGGCCGCGCAGCGGTCGCAGAGCGCGAAGACGAGCAGCCCGTTGCGCCAGAGCGTGGTCGTCTCATCGAGGCCCGCGTGACGCTTGCACATTCGGCAGGCGATGACGCCGCGCTCGGCGTCGAGCTGGGCCTGCTGTACCCACGCGCGCTGATGCTCAGGGTGCATCGGGCACCTCGCCGAACCAGCGCGCGAACTCGTCGCGCGGCACTTTCACGTGCTCGACGTCCTGGTAGCGGCGCGCGAGGTCGAGCCGCCCAGCCGCGAGCCGCTCCTCCTCGGCGCGCAGGTCTTCGCGCAGCGCGAGGAGCTGCTTGGCGCTCGGGAGCAGGGACTCGGCACCCACCGTCTTCGGCTTCAGGTCCTCGACGCCGGTCTGGATGCCAGCGAGCGTCAGCGTGATGGGGCGCTTGGTCCAGTCGTCGCCGATCTTCCTGAACTCGCGGTTGAAGATGTCGCCGGCCAGGAGGCGGCCCTCCTCGGGCGTCAGCACGCCGACGCGCACGAGCCGCTCGACCATCTCGGTCATGCGCTCCGGGTCGCGCGTGACCGGCGTCTGCGAGCGGAACCGCCAGAAGCGCACGCCCATGTCGGCGAGCAGCTTGCGGTTCATCAGGAAGTCGAACTCGTCGCGCTCGGGCTGGAAGACCTGGTCTTCTGCGAAGCGCAGCGCGCTCTCGGCCGTCGCGCGGTTGAAGTCCTTGCTCTCGCCGCGCAGCAGGCGCGGCAGGCGGAACGCGCTGCCGACCTTGTCGATGTTCCGCTCGTCGTAGACCTGAAAGAGCGCGTCCTGCTGCTGCGCGTCGGTCAGCGGGCGCAGCTCGATCTTCGCTCGACCGCCGTCGCCCGTGCCCGCGCCGTCCGCCTCGAGGATGAGGATCTTGTGGAAGTTCGCCTTGCCCTTGAGGTTCTCCTCGATGAAGCGCTCGATGCGCGGCACTGAGGCTTCGGAGAGCCGGCCGCCCGAGACGAGCAGCGCCATCGGCGGGACCGACTTGTTCTCGAAGTAGAGATAGTTGACCTCCTCCATCTGCCGCGAGCCGAGGACGGACAGCAGCGTGCCCACCCAGCGCGGCACGCCGTAGGGCGAACGCGGCGAGTGGATCGCGAAGTGGAGCAGCTCGGTGGCGGGGCCGTCGTCGGGCTTGGCGGCCTTGAGCGCGGCGATGTCGGGGAAGACGCGGCCGGTCGAGCGCGACACCACGCGCGGATCGCCGAACGACTTGAAGTACACGCACTCGGTGCCCTGGACCTGCACGTAGCGGCGCATGCGGCGGCGCGCGCTCACGGTGTCGAAGCTCACCGGCGAGACGCGCACACGCTCGCGGACCTCGACCGCCTCGCGGTCCAGCGGCAGGAGTCGCACCGTGTACGATGGCACGTAGACCAGCCGCGCGAGGTCGCCCTTGCCGTCGCGGAGCACCTCCCAGAAGGCGTTTCCGGTGACCTCGAGGTCCTGCCTCGTGCGGCGGCGCAGGTCGACGAAGGAGTGGTCGAAGCAGGCGAAGTCGAAGAACGAGTCCAGGCGCGCCCGCTCGACGCGCGCGAGCTGGCGCAGCTCCGCGAAGCGCGCCGAGAGCTCCTCGGCGCTCGGCGTGAGCCCCACGCCCTCGGGCAGCGTGCCCGCGTCGCGCGCGGCGAGCCGCTCGAGCGTCATCGCGTCGGCCACCTTCGAGCGCGCGTCCTCGGCGTCGAAGTCGATGACCGCGTCGAAGCGGTAGCCGTTGCCGTCGATGTTGGTGGCGTAGGCGTCGACGTTCTGGCGCAGCGAGTTGGAGTGCTCGACCAGGAGGCAGAGTGTCTCCGGGTCGTAGGGCGGCAGCAGCGCGCCGGCCGAGGTGAATGCGCTGGTCGTGTCCTCGCCCGCGGGACTGCTCGCCGGGTCCTGCACCCGCGCACCGACCACGACCGCCTTGAGGATCGTCTGGAGCCGCTGCTCGGCGTCGTAGACGGCGTCGGGCGTCGTCACCGCGCGGCCTCCGCGTACGCCACGAGTCCGGTCGGCGTGAACGACACCGCGCGCGCCCGGAGCCCGCGCTTGGCGATCGCTTCGTGGGCGGCGGCCAGGAGCCCGTCGTCGCTGGCGGCCTCGAGCTCGACGTCAGGCCCGGGCTCGGGCGGGGTGCCGGGCTTGCCGGCCGGGACGACGAAGGTCTTGAGGGTGCGCCGCATGGTGGACTCCGCGAATCAGCGGAGGCGAGGCGCTTGGCCAGCCTGCGAGGAGGCTGGCCACCTGGGCACCGAGCATCTGGACCGCGCGCCTCGCCTCCGGGGGGAGCAAAGCGGCGCGGTGGCCTGGTTCGGGGACGGCGCCT
This sequence comes from Myxococcus stipitatus, assembly GCF_038561935.1. The sequence continues at coordinate 2,010,596 of NZ_CP102770.1, forward strand.
TTTCTCGCTACGAGGGGGTTGCCTTCAGGCGGGCGACGGAGCCGTAGTGCGTAAGTGGGCCCGCGACGCGCGAACGTCCGGGCCCGTGGGTAAACCTTGAACCGAAAGGCTCACCGATGAAGAAGCTATCGAAGCAAGACCCGCCGCACAATCCCCAGCCCCTCTCCCCGAGGCCCAGCTACTACTGCCAGATGAAGCCCCCGGGGGAGGACAGCCACCCTGTCGATATCGCTGTTCGGCAGCGCCTCCCTCAGGATGCTGAGCGCAAGCGCCTCTTGGAACTTCAGGAGCAGGTGGGGGCCCAACTCGGGAAGGATCTGGCGGGTTTCCTGGAGTTGGAGTCGCTGCGCAGCGACATCTCCCTTGACCGGGAGGAGGCGTTCTTCGACGTGGGGTACGAGTACGGGCTCGCGGAGGCTCAGGCGCGCGCCCGCAGGGGCACGGTGGTGTACTCTGAGGCGGGGGAGGCGCTCGCGAGGGACGTGCGCGAGCGGATGGTGCAGGCGCAACTGTCGTTCGAGGACACGCTGGTGGCCCTCCTCGAGTGCCTCTGGGTGGCGGCGCTGAGGGAGCGTGGCGCATTCTCGGAGGACTCCGCGTAGGCGCACGCCCGCTTCACCCCAGCACGCGAACCCCAATGTTGCCAGCCAGCGGGCGCTCTGGCGCCCGCTCTTTCTGGCAGGCGAGCGCCACAGCCCAGAACTTGTCGGCGTGGCCTCGCGCATTGCGCTCGGCATCGAAGCTGACCTTCCCGGAGGGTAGCACCCGCCGCTTGATTGCGTGGACCTGTGCGACGAGTTCGCGGTCGCGTGGCATCGTCACGTCACGCCGCTGGAGGAGGATTTTGAAGTCAGTCGCCCAGCGCTCCTTCGCCTCGTTGGTGAAGTTCTCGCCGACGACCTGCGGGAAGTCGCGCGACAGGTTCTCGGCGAGGTTCATGCCGATGCCGCTGCGGTCGATGGAGAGCCGAGCGACGGGCAGCGTGCCGAGCAGGCGCCGCAGCTCGGCCTCCTGCTCGGCGAAGGGCGTCCCCTCGAAGCTGCGCAACATGCGGCATGTGAAGCGGCCCTCGATTTCCTCGAACACCGCCAGCTCCGAGCGGTCACGTGTGCGGCCGACGTCGAAGCCCGCGACGATTCGGCCTTCGGGCGCGCGCACGCTCGTCGGCTCGTCGTAGAGGATGAGGTCGTCGCTCGTGCACGGGAGGATCAGCTCGTAGGGGAAGAAGCTGTACGTCTCGTCGACGAACTTCCCCTCGAACTCCTGCTGGAAGTCTTCGAGCGGCAGCGAGTCGAACTGCTCGATGAGCGTCGGCCGCCCGAAGCGCGCGACGCGCTCCTCCGTCGGCAGGTCGAGCGCGACAGCGGACGCCGCGCGCACGTCGGTGGAGAAGAACCGACACAGCCACCAGGGAACGAGCTGCCGCGTGTGGTGCGGGTACTTGCGCAACTCCTCGTTGGCGATCTCCCAGAAGATGCCGCGCCGGCCGAGCGGGGTGCTGCAGCCGGTGAGCTGCCCGTTGCTTCGCAGGATGAGCGCCGTCGAGCCCCGATACACCTCGCGGTCGTTCACGTAGTGCGCGAGCTCGTCGAGGTAGACGTCGCCCTTCTTTCCGCGCGGCGCCTTCGACGGATGCGAGAGGATGCGCGAGAGCTTCTTCGTCGCGCCGTTCGACTCGAAGGCGAGCTCGGTCTTCGAGTCGACGACGAGCCGCTTCTGGTACGCGAGCGGCAGTTCCTCGTGGACCTGGCGCGCGATGAGGATCTTCTCCTTCGCGTCGTCGAGGTTGTAGGAGACGAAGACGGCGGTGTGCTTCTCGCGCAGGTGGCAGCGCGCGAGCGCCTCCAGCGCGAAGAGGAACGAGAAGCCGACCTGGCGGCTCTTCGTGACCCACCGGAAGCGAGAGCGGTTGTTGAGGAACTCGCGCTGGTACGCCTCGAGCACGATAGGCTCGTCGTCGTAGGCCATGAGCCCCGTGACGAAGCCGGGCTCCGTCACGAGCCACTCGGCGAACTCCTCCTCGGTGCGCTTGACGATCCCGAGCGTCATGCAGCCCTCCGCGACGTCGCGAGCGACCTTGCCTTCCTGCGGAAAGGAAGCCTGCATGGACGACGAGGAGAGCGACCATGACCGCCTACGCCGACACCATCTCGCGCCCCGCGCGCACCCTGACCGAGAGCGAGCAGCGCCTGCTCCTGAAGGTCACGGGTCAACACGTCGATGGCTTCCGGGACCACTGCATCTACTCGCTGGCGATGGGCACCGGCCTGCGCGAGCACGAGATCCTCGCGCTCGACGTCGGCGATGTGTTCGATGACGCTGGCCGCGCCAAGCGCCGCGTCGCGCTCCGCGTGTTCAAGCGCTCGGCGAAGGACCCGGCCCCGCAGGAGGTGCTGCTGCCCGACGTCGTGCGCGCCAAGCTCGAGAAGCTGCTGGCCGCGAGGAAGCGCGCGGGCGAGGCCATCACGCCGGCGACGCCCATCTTCGTGAGCCGCCTCGGACGGCGGCTCTCGGCGCGCCAGCTCCGGCACGCCTTCTCGGTGTGGCAGAAGCGCGCGGGCTTCGAGCGCCATCTCAGCTTTCACAGCACACGCCACACGGCCTGCACCAGCGTCTACCGCGCGTCGAAGGACCTCCGGCTGACGCAGAAGTTCGCGCGCCACAAGTCGGTGGTGACGACCAGCATCTACACGCACCCCACGGACGACGAGCTGCTCCGCGCGGTGCAGGGGCTGGTCTGCTGAGGCCTCGGCGGAACGGCGGGCGGGGCTCGGCCCCGTCCACGCCCGCGTCGGCGACGCCTCGCGACCTACTTTCTGAGCAGAACCGAACGCGCCCGCGTGCTCGGTTTCCCGCGCGGCGCTCGGTTTCGAATCCCGGGGCTGCTCAGTTTCCCAAAACTGGACCTCTCGAAAACGGCCCCAGGCACCCTGGGGTGGGCGCGCGGCCTCACGAAAATCCGACCCCTCCCCCCTTTCGGTAGGTTGTAGGCATACGTAGGCCGATGCCGACCCGCCGACGCCAGGGGCCGGCATGGTAGGCGCGCGCAGCGGGGGCGCGTCGGCACCGCCGCTAAGAGAGAAAAGCGGCGGTTCGCACCCGGCGCGCTGCGCGTTCTTGGGGAGTTGCGGCGCCTCGTCGGCGCCTCGGACGCGGAGGCCAATGGCCGCTTTCCGTGGATCCGCGCCGTCGACGCGGGCGAGGCCGGTCTCGGCGGCGGCGACTGCGATCTCGTGGGCGCCCGCGTGTTCCGGCTCGCCCGGAGGTGAACTCGTCGTGCTCGAGCGCTCGTCGCTGGTCGGCGGCGTAAGGCCGCGGAATCCCGCGAGCAGCGCGATGCGCGCGTGTTCTTCCTGCCCGCTGCGAGCTTGGTGGGCGGGCCTCTGCGCGGCTCCGCTGGTCGCGTCGTCCTGGCCGCGTGGGCGCGCGGCGGCGCCGGGGGCGATCATCCCTCGTCCTCCTCGGCTTCGGCGCCACGTGGGCCAACGTCGGCGGCGTCGTGCGGGGCCAGCGCGGCCTCGACGCGCTCGACGGCGCGCAGCACGCGGTTCTCGATCAGCTCGTCGTCGTCGGGGGCGGCGCCCATCGTCTCGGCGAGCTCGCGCGCGAGGTTCACCAGGTCGCGCAAGGCGGGGCGGAGGTCGCGGGAGAGGTTCGGTTCCTGGTCGGCTCCTTCGAGCGAGGGGCCGGGGGGAAACCGAGCGCTCAGTTGCTTGCCCGCGCGCGCTTGCTCGGTTTCATTGCTCACTTCCTCCGCGCGCACGTCGATGACGACGCCGGCCATCGCCGGCGTGGCGCTCTCGGTCTCGCGCATCATCCGCGCGTAGCGCTCTTGCAGCGCCTCGAGCGAGAGGATGTTCCGCACCTCCTGCCGCGAGTCGGCGCCGCCCATGATGAAATGCTTGAGGCGCACGAGCGTGTTCACGTCGGCGGGGCTGTCGGTGCGGACGCGCCCGTCCTTGAGCGCCTCCTCGAACTTCACGAGGAAGTCGTCGATCATCGCGACGAGGCGAGCCTCGCCGACGGCGAGCGCATCCGAGCGCAGCTCGACGAGCTTCTCGTCCTTGCGCGCTTCGATCCGCATCGCGGCGAGCTTGCGGCGCTTCATCGTGTTGTGGCTGCGTGCGTACTCGGCGATGACGCTGGGCACGACACCGTACTTCTCGGCGAGCGCGCGGTACGATGGGTACACCGTGGTGGTCTTGCCGTCGTCGAGGATCTGCACCTCGCCGAAGACGAGCAGCCGGTCCAGCTCCTCGAAGGGGATGAGCGGCGCGTCCTGATGGCGAGGACGACCGGGCCTGCGCTTCTCCTTCGGCGCCTCGGGCTGGCCTGCGGTGGGCTCGGGCGCCGCTTCGGCGTTCTCGGTCGACTCCTCGACCTTCGGAGGTGGCGGCTTCGGCGTGTCGAGCTTCGCCCGCAACTCGGCGCGGCGCTCCGTGGTGCGATGCTTCTTCGCGAACTCGGCGATCAGGCTTGGCGAGACGTTGAAACGCGCGGCGACGTCTCGCTGGGTGAGCCACACGCGCTTCGCCTCGTCATCGGGCCCGGGGACCACCTCGCCCTCGACGAGCAGGCGCTCGACCTCCTCCGGCTGCGAGAGCTTCGGCCCTTCGTCCTTCGTGGGCCTTCCGCCGTTGGCCTTCTTCTTCGCCATCGTGTTCCTCAGAAGCCGCTCGCGAGCAGCAGCGGGGACGAGGCCCCGAACAGCGTCTTCAGGCGTCGCAGCGCCCGCGACCGCTGGCGCTTCAGCCGCTGGTACATGCGCTCGCGCTCGAGGTCGTCATCGGGGCCCAGGCGCTCGACGTAGCTACGCAGCAGCTCGCGCCGGAGCACCGTCGCCTCGACGACGTCGAGCCCGCTCGGCGAGATGCCCTCCTCGACGGCGCGCTGAAGGAGCAGCACGAGGTCGTAGAGCTTCTCGTCGGTCGAGGCCCGGCGCGGGGCGAGTGCCTCGGGATCGGCCTCGGCCACCGCCTCGACGTCGAGGCTCGGGTGCCGGTGATCGCGCTCCTTGCGAAGGAACGCGAACACCTGGCGCTCGGTCCGCTGACGCAGTCGCATCGCCACGCGATCCGTGCGCTCGGAGAGCGGCAGCTCCGTCAGCGCCGCGAGGAACGACGTGACCACGAGCTGGTCGAGCTCGTCGCCCGGGACCGTATCGCTGACGAGGCGGTTCCGCAGACGCACCAGCATCGGCGAGAACGCGACGAGCAGCATCGACGCCCAGAGCGCGGCACTGCTCGCACGGTGCTCGCCGATGAGCGCCCGCGTTATCGCCTCCCGTGCCGGGTAGGTGCTCTCCGCGTCGTCGTCGAGCGCGAGGAGCACCGAGGCCACGTCGGGGTGCGCCTCGAGCGCGGCCTGCCTCATGCGGCCCGCCTCGAAGACGCGCCGAGGAGCGACGAGCGCCTCTCGGCGCAGCCGCTCGATGACCGTGCGGAGGGCGCTCTTCACTTGTCCCTCCGGGCCCACCACTCGGCGACGAACTCGAGGAAGTCGTCGAGGCTCAGCGCGACGAACGGCTCGGCGCGGTCGTCGCGGATGATGGCGATCGGGATGCGTCCGGGCGGGGCCGCGTCCGTGGCCTGGCGAAGCGCGGCCCGGACGTTGGGCTGCTTGCCCCGCTTGGCCTCGGGCCAGAACACCGGGCAGTCGACGTCGGGCGTCTCCTCGCCCGTGCGGAACTGAAGGCCGCGGCGGACCTGCGCGTCCGGCATGGCCTCGCGGAAGCGCTGGACGAGCTCGCGCTCGAAGCCGGCGCCCTTCCTCCGAGAGTGCGCGCCGCTCATGCCCGCACCTCCCGAACGAAGCGCGCGGGGATGCCGAGCCGCTTCGCCTCACGCAGCTCGCGCTCCATCCCTTCGGTGACGAGCTCGCCGAAGATGCGAACCTCGTCGCAAGTGGCGAGCAGCTCGAGGCAGAGCGCGAGCGCCTGCTCTCGACCCGTGGCCTCGTCAACGAGCTGCGACAGGTAGAGGTTCGGCGCGATGGGGAGCACGCCGTCGTCGAGGAGGAATTGACTGATCGCGCGGACCCGCTCGATGTTGCCGGCAGGGTCGGAGGCGAACGGGTGGCAGACGTAGACGCGTCGCCGGCGACCGGCCTCAAGCCGACGATGGCGCACCAGCTCTGCGGTCGTGTAGTGCAGCCCGTCGAGCACCTCGGCGTAGGCCTCGCTCGGGTAGTCGCGCCCGTCGTCGAGGCGCCACGGACCGTACTGACGTCGGCCTTGCGCGAGACGACCGAGGAGCGCGTCGCAGATCTGCCGCTCATCCGCCGGGAGCCCGGTGATGAGTCCGCCCGCGCGCATGCGCTCCACCAGCCGTCGGGCGACCTCGAGCGCGCAGCGCGCATCGGCGAGCGCGCGGTGCGGGTGCGGACGCTCGAGGCCCAGCAGCTTCGCCAGCGGGTCGAGCGACGTCGACGGCAGCTCGCCCGTGACGACGAGCGGCCACGCGAGGCTCGCCGTGTCGAGCCGGTGGTAGTCGACGTTCGGCAGGGCGAGACCGGCGCGTCGGAAGCCAGCATCGAGGAAGGCCCAGTCGAAGCCGACGTTGTGGCCGGCGATGAGGGCTCCGTCGAGGAGCGGCGCCACTTCGAGCAGCGCCTCGCAGAGAGGGAGCGCGTGCTCCCACGCGGCCGTCGAGAAGCCGTTGATGGCCAGCGCCTCGAGTTCGGCGTCTCCGAGGCGCTCGGGCGCGACGAGCGTCTCGTACTCGTCGAGCACCTCCAGGGTGCGCGCGTCGACGCGGACGACGCCGATCTCGACGATGTCGTGGCGCGACGGATCGAGCCCCGTCGTCTCAAGGTCGACGAAGGCGACGGTCGTCTTCGGCGCCCGGCGCTCCAGGCGCGGAACGTAGCGAGGGATGATGGGCGCGGCGTCTGCCGACGCCGGGTCGAGGGGCGGCGGGAGCAGCATCACGCCACCTCCTTCGCCCAGAAGCGCGGCGAGACCTTCTTGTCGGCGTGCGCGTCGAGCTCGGCCTTGAGCAGCGAGACGCGGGGCTTGTCGAGCTTCTTGCCCAGCGACTTGAGGAGCGCGTCGAGCGCCTTCTTGTCGATGGTCCCGAGCTTGCCGAGCACCTCGTCGCGCGAGAGCCCCGTGGCCTCGGAAAGCAGCGAGAGCGTCGGATCGAGCGGGTAGTCGAGGCTCGTCGTGGTGAACATCCGGTAGCGGACGCCGCCGAGGACGAGCTCGTCCTGCTCCGTCAGGTGCGCCTTGAGGATGTCCTCCAGCTCCTCCTTCCGCGCGTAGAGCACCTTGGCGAGGCGGGCGACCTCCTCGCGCTCGCGCGCGACGGCCTCGAGGTCCGCGAGGTCCTCGCAGAGGAACTCGCGCTTGCCCTTGAGCGCGTCGGCGTACGCCGGGCACTGCTTGCGATGGTCGCAGTAGGAGCAGTTGGCGTTGAGGCGCGCCGGGTACTCCGTCGCGGTCTCGGTCTGCCGTCCGAGCGTCTCGACGTAGGCGAGCGCGTCGGCGAGTTGCTCCTCGGTGCGCGTCGTCTCCTGCCGGACGCCGTGGCGCAGCATCCAGAACGTCAACTTCACCTTCTTCGCCCAGGGCCAGAGGCGCTGCGCGGCCACGTGGTAGAGCGAGAGCTGCAGCGAGGTGTCGACCTCGTCGCGCGTGAAGAGCTGGTGGTTGGTCTTGTAGTCGATGACCTCGACGGTCTCGTCATCGACCCAGTCGACGCGGTCGATGAAGCCGAGGACCGTGAACGGCCCCACCGGCAGCCGGAACTCCTTCTCGATGGCGAGGACGTCGCGGTGGTCGACGACGCCCTGGTCGCGGATGAAGTCGCGCAGGATGCGCAGCCCCTCGGCGAACACGTCCATGCCGGTGAGCTGCTCGGCGCTCCACGCCTCGCGATAGAGCTCGATGGCGCGCTCCTCGGAGAGCGGGCCCGAGCGCTCGTCGTCGAGCACCTCCTTCATCAGCCGCTCGAGGACGGCGTGGATGGTCTTGCCGAAGCGGAGCGCCAGCCCGGGCTCGGCCTGCTTCTTCTCGATGTAGTGCAGGCGGTAGCTGAGGGGGCACTGCTCGAATCGCGTAAGCCGCGAGTACGAGAGGTGCTGGTTCTTGAACGGTGCGTTGGTCATGAGCGCCTCGAAGGGCGCTCTGGGCGCTCAGGGTTGTTGGGGTTGGTCTTCTCGATCTTCTCGAACGAGACGATGTGCGAGCCCGGGAACACGCTCATGACGCGCGCGAGCGTCGCGGCGTGTTCGGGTGTGATCTCCTTGCGGTCCCGGCCCGTGTAAGCGGGCACCAGCCAGACGTCGCCGTACGTCTCCGAGCGCAGGAGCACCTCGACCCCGAGCGCCTTGAACGACTCGATGTTGTCGGTGGTGAAGCCGCGGAGCTGGTCGACGTCGACGGCGGGCGTCGCGTCGGCGTCGGACCTCGGAGCAACCGTCATCGGTGCGGGCGGCGACGCCTTCGGCGCCGGTGCGGGCGTGGCGACCTCGGGCAACGGGTTGCCGAACAGGTCGCGCGCCACCGGCTTCGGGGCGGGGGGCTCCTCGAGGACGGGCGCGGGCGCGACGACTGGGAGCGTGCGCTTGTTGGGCCCGTTGTGCTTCTGCCACTCGGTGCAGACGAACTCGTCCGGCAGGAGGCACGTGCCGCCCTGTTGGAAGTGGAGGCAGCGCTTGCCCTCGCCCCGCGTGTACTTCTCGCAGGTGATGCCGGGCGGACGTTCGGCGGCCGGCGTGGGCGGCGGCGGTGCTGGTCTGATGAGGTCCCTGAGAGCCATCGCGTTCCTGGCCGGCGCCTTCGAGCGGCTTCGGTGGGTGGGGAAACGCGGACTCGCTCAGCGATATGGGACAGGATTCGGACGGGCGCCGACGAATTCGTACGCAGAGGGGACATGGAGGACGACGACGCGGCGGCGGTCCTCCTCGGGGCCGAAGCGCGCGCGCTCGGAGCGGGCAACGACGACGTTGCGGAAGTGCAGCCACCCGAAGTGAAAGAGGCTCCGGGCTTCAGCCTGCGTGAGCCGTCCGCGTCCGGCCTTGAACAGCGCGGGTCCCGCCGACGCGAGGTGGACTGCGATGTGCTCGTCCTTCAGCCGCATGAAGTGCTCGCGCTCCTTCAGCGTGCCCTCCTCGATGCCGAGCAGGATGTTGAGCACCAGCTCGGGGAGCGCGTGCCGCTTGTCCTCGGCGTACCGGCGCTCGCGGTTCATCGAGCGCATCAGGCGGTCCGAGGAGACGCGCGAGATGAGCCCGGCCTGCGTGAGCCGCGCCGCGAGGCGCTGGAACTCGAGGATGAGCGCGTCGCGCTCCTCCTTCGTCGGGAACGGGAGCGGGGCGTTCGAGGCGTCGTGGTCGGTGGCGGTGTCGTTCATGGGTGGGGAAAAGCGACCCTGAACGATGGAACGGGACAGCGACCTCGCAGGCTGTGACCGGGACGGCGTTCGCGCCCGGGACCCCAGGACAGGGCCTCGGCTGACCAACGCCGTACCTGTCCGCCGCTTTCTCCAGCAATGACAGGTGCTTGGCGCGACTTGGACAGCGGACGCCGTCCGGTGGGTAGCAGCACATGCGCTGCGCGGGACCTTCTTCGAAGCGCCGAAGGCTCGAAGGCGCCCCCCGAGAAATCGCGAAGTCGTTCTGAGTAGAGCTACTCGAACGAAGCTGTCCACAGGGAGAAGAGATACGTAACCACTGAAGAAGAGAAGAGAAACGGCTGGACAGCGACGTGTCCGGGCCTGTCCACCTGCTGTCCACCAGTCCCAGGCGCGAAGTCCGTCCCGACGCCTTCAGCTTCGAGCAGCGCGCTGTGACGTGTGACGATCTTCGGGGAGGCGCGGAGGGGCCGGCGACGCTCAGCGCCAGAGCTCCATCCGCAGCCCACGCGTGTCGACCGGCGGCGACGCAGGGATGACAGCGGCCACGCCCGATGCGATGCGGGCGGCGGACCAGCACGCGATGCACGCGTCAAGCAGGTCGTCGGCCTTCACGCCCACCGGGAGACGCGGCCCCAGGAGCTTCAGGGGGGTGGCGAGCCCAAGGCGCGCCAGCAGGCGTTCACGTTCAATCCGCCCGGCCTTGCGCTTCTTGGAGTGAACCATCGGCTTGCCGCCGTTCGCTTCGGCGAAGGACAGCTCGGGATGGACTTCGCGTACTACCTGCTGGTGCTTCGGGGTGAGCGCGGCGTCGACCTGGTCGATCTTGGGCACGATGGCGAAGGCCTGCTGGGACAGGCCGGGCGCGCCTGGGTTGCTCCCTCTGTTGGCGCTCGACACCGTCGCGTAGTCGCCGCCGGCGCGACACGCCGCGACGGCGCTGCGGGTCGGAGCCGAGAAGACGCTCGATGCTCGCGATCCGAGGAGCTGCCGCGCGTCGACTTCGCATGCTCGTCCGCCGGCCACCGCGATGTCGAGGAGGCCGATGGGGATGTCGACGGCGATCACCGACGGCGCTTCCGGCAGCGCGAGCACCGCCGCGAAGTCGGGCACGACGCGCGCGACGCGGGTGTTGAGCGCCAGGTCGTTCAGCACGACGACCCAGCCCGTCTTACACCCATCGACGCCCGCGACCCACGCCATCACTCAGGGCGCGGCCAGATAGCCTTCGCCTTCATGAAGACCAGATCCGTCCGCTCGCGCAACTCTGTCTCGGTCCACCGCTCGCGCGCCGCGATCCACTTGTTCATCTCGAAGTGGCTGTCGCTGAGGAGCGCCTTCTTCTTCGGGAACGGGTCGTTCGAGAGCTCGCTGTTGTAGCCCGTGAGCGTGAGGTTCCCGAGGAGGTCGAGCCACTTCTCGTGGATGTCGTCGGCGCCAGCGCCGAGCATCGTCCGCCACTCGGCGTTCAGCGTCTGCGGCATCACGTGCTCGATCGTCGCGCTCTCGAAGGTCGCGGGCTCCTTGTGGCCGTGGTGCTCCTCGAGCGTCTCGAGCAGAAACTTGCAGCGGTCGATCGGCTGCGCATACGCGCGGTAGCGGAGGAGCGACTCCTTGAACTCCTCGTCCTTCGGCCAGCGCCGCCCGCTCGTTCCCGCCGCGAGCGTCTTGCTGAGCCAGGCGGGGATGTCGGCGTTGGGCATCTCCTTCGCGATTGAGAGGAAGATGCGCTTGAGTTGGTTCGTCGGGACGCCGCAGACCGTGCGGCGCACCGCGAAGGACTCGATCGTCGCGAGACACTTCGCGACGTCCACCGCCGAGACGATGCCCTTCGACTTCGCCTCGAGGAGCTTCAGGATGAAGGGGTTGGCGGTCGCGATCTCCCAGCGCCGCAGCCGACCGAGCCCCGTGGCAATGTTCTCGTCGATCGGCTTCTTGAGTCCAACGATCTCGGCGTAGAGCAGCGAGGCCTGCTGCATGCGCTGCAACTCGGCGGCGATGGAGGCGTCCGAGACCGAGAGCAGCCGCTTCTTGAGGACGCTGTAGATCGCCGACTTCGCGACCTCCTCGCCGGTCATCATGAGGAACTGCCTCATGAACTCGGTGAGGTGCTCGCCGGGCAGCAGCGCCTGCATCGGGAGCCACGCCTCCTCGTAGGACTTCTGCTGCGCGTTCGAGTGCAGGCGCAGGAGCAGGTAGTTCCGAATGAGGTCGGCTTGGGTGAGCGGAGCGCCCTTGGCGTTCAGGCTCTCGAAGATGAGGTACGGGTCGTCCGTGTCGCCGAGGTGGATCGCGACGACGGTGAGCCGGTTCTGGATGGCGTTAGTGAGCCGGTCGAGGTCGAGCTTCTCGCCGTCGGAGTCCGTGCCCGCGATCTTCTTCTTGAAGAACTCCAACGCCTCCGTGAAGCGCGTGCCGGGCTGGGGCTTCGCGCTGACGAGCGACTGGAAGGCAGGGCGGTCCGGCTGCGTCGGCAGGAGCTTGAAGTAGTCGAGCTCGTCGTAGTCCTCGTTGATGAGGAGCTTCGTCAGTCGCCGGTACTCCTTCGACTCCGGGTCGAGGAACGCTCGAATGGCGCAGATGAGCACCGCGATCGTCGTGAGGCGCTGCTGGCCGTCGATGACCAGGAACTTCGACACGCCGACGGGCACCGAGCGCGCGGGAGCGGTCACGATCGCGCCGGTGAAGTGCGTGGCGACCGTGTCCTCCTCGCTCCGCTCGTACTGCTCGAGGAGGTCGGCCCAGAGCGTCTCCCAGTCCTTGGTGGTCCACTCGTAGGAGCGCTGGAACAGCGGCACCATCATCTGCTTCGTGCCGTCGAAAAACTCTGTGATCTTGCTAGGACGCGCTTCCATCCGGGGCCTCAGGCGGTGGTGACGACGTAGGATCACAGACTGACCCGGGACGCGTCCAGCGTCGCGAACGCCGTCCCGGCGGCGCCCATCCCGACCGGGCCAAGGAGCCGCGCCAGGAGGGGAGGGGGGAACCCATCCCGGAGTCGCGGCGCATTCCCACCCTCGATCCCCCCATGGGCTCGCCACCGAGGCTGCTCCCGTACCCGCCGATGCCCGGTGGGCCGCGAGGAGACAGCCCATGAAGACCCAGTCCACCACCACCGACTGCCGCTGCAAGGCCTGCGGCGCCCTGCTGGCCAAGCTCGATCGTGACAGCCTCACCATCCGTCGCGGCGACATGCAGATCGTCGTCACCGGCGACAGCACCGTGTCGGTCACCTGCTACCGCGACCGCTGCCGCACGTTGAACGTGCTCGCGTCGCGCAGGCCGACCACGCCGTCGCCCGCGTCCGCGCTCCCGAGGGCGACCGCCGCGTAGCTCGCGGCCTCCTCCCTCACCTCCAGTCCACCGAGCGCATGACGCCCTAAACACGGCACCAAGGAGCGCCTGACGCCCGCCGGAAAGGCGGCGCGTCATGCGCGCAAGCTGGGAGGCTCTGCACGCGGGCCTCGAACGTTCCCTTCGTACTCTTCAGGCAGACCACGCGTTCCAAAAGGCGAAGCAGCAACACCCCGCGCTCGCGGGGTTCGACGAGCCCAAGAAGCTCGTCGCGCACCTCACGAGCAAGCTCGGCGACCTTGACGAGAAGGACCGCATCCTCGGCACTCTCGTCACGCTGGTGCAGCGGCGCGAGCACCACGAGCTCGCGAGCGCGCTCCTCTGGCTCGGGCTCTGGCCGGGGCTCGACGCCATCTACCGGCGCCGGCTCCGGCACTTCTCCGGCGAGCTCGACGAGCTCGTCGCCGACCTGGCCGGTGCGTTCACCGAGCTGGTCGAGCGCCTCGACCTCGATGCCGTTCACCGGGTGGCAGCGACGCTGGTGCGCAGCACCGAGCGCGACGTGATGGATCATCGCAAGCGCGCGTGGGCCGACGACGCGCACGAGCTCAACGGCGAGCCGAACGAGCCGCTGCGCGATCTCGAGGGTGACATCTTCAGCGCGAGCTGGTTCGACAAGGCGTCGCTCCAGCGGTGGGCGGCGTCGGGCAACGTCGTCCCCGGCCTCTCGTTCGACGAGGACCTCGCGGTCCTTCGCGCCTGGCTTCAGCCGATCGTCCGCGAGGACGCCGAGCTGCTGCTCGCGGTGCTCGTGCTGGACGAGACGCAGCGCGAGGCCGGCGAGCGCCTCGGGCTCTCGCACGACGCGGCCCGCAAGCGCTTCCAGCGCGCGCTGGGTCGCCTCCGCGAGCACCTCGCGAAATCGATGTCCCACTCCGGTCTCGAGGTCCGCGTTTGCCCCCCACGAAACCGCTGAACCACCTGGAGGAGCCCGCCGACATGAACCACGCGAAGCCCATCCCCAGCCCGACCGACGACGACTTCGTGCGCCTGCCGGGCCTCTTCCGCCGCTGGGAGATCGAGCAGGTCGTCGACCCCGGCGTGGACTTCCACCTCGAGGAGGCCGGCGAGGCCTCCGACGGAACCCCGCTCTTCGCCGTGTACCGGCGCGAGCGGACGACGAGCAGCGGCAACCCTAACCCGAAGAAGGAGCAGTGACCAATGGCACCGAGCATGTGGCAGCAGACCGAAGAGCTGGCGAAGATGCACGACCAGGGCGGGAGCCTCTGGCTCAAGCTCGCAGGCGACGGCGACAAGGCGGTCGTCGTCTTCCTGGGTGAGCCGCACCCCCGCGAGGTTTGCTTCGTCGACGGCAAGTACGTCGAGTTCGACGACAAGCTGAAGGCGCAGGGACTCAAGCCCTCGCTGCGCGTCGCGCTCAACGTCGCGCTCTTCGACTCGAAGGAGGTGAAGGTCCTCGAGCAGGGCGTGATGTTCTTCAAGGACCTCGTCCGCGTGCGCGAGAAGTACGGGCTCGAGAAGTGGGCCTTCGAGATTCAGCGCCACGGCGCCGCGAAGGACCCGAAGACGACCTACAGCATCCTGCCCGAGCACCAGCTCTCGGCCGAGCAGCAGAAGGCCTTCCAGGCGCTGCCGCAGCACGACCTCGCGAAGCTCTACTCGGGCGAGGGCGACGACAAGGGCAGCTCGCTCGACAGCTTCGACAAGAAGGCCGACGCCAAGGGTGACGGCACCATCTCGCCGAACGTCGCGCAGGGCATCGTCACCGCGCTCAAGGCTCTCCCGCGCGAGGCCACCGACCGCTTCCTCCAGAAGTTCGGCATCCAGCGCATCAAGGAGCTGCCGACGTCGCAGGTGGAGAAGGCGCGCGCGTTCGTCGAGCAGCTCCAGACGGAGTCCGCCGCGCCTGCCGCTGACGAGACCGAGGTCGACCCGTTCGCCTGAGCGCCGCGGCGCGAGGAGCCACCCATGAATGACTACCTCTCCGAGGTCTTCGGGGACGGCGGGCTCTTCGCCTCGCGGTTCCCCGGCTACGAGATGCGCGAGGGCCAGGTGGCGCTCGCCCGCATGGTCGACGAGGCCATGCGCGGCGGGCGCCACGCCCTCGGCGAAGGTCCCTGCGGCACCGGCAAGAGCGTCGCGTACTCGGTGCCGGCCGTCTGGCACGCGCACCACGACAAGAAGCGCGTCGTCATCGCGACAGCGAACATCGCGCTGCAGGAGCAGCTCGTCCGCAAGGACCTGCCGATGCTCGCGAGCGTGCTGCCCTGGCCGTTCACGTTCGCGCTGCTGAAGGGGCGGAACAACTACCTCTGCCTCGACCGCATGGCCGAGAGCGAGGCGCGCGGCGAGCTGCGTGGCCTCTACTACGACGAACAGCAGCGGCAGGTCGACGGCGTGCTCGCCTGGGCCGAGGCGACGAAGACGGGCGACGTCTCGGAGCTGGCCTTCATCCCGCAGGCGCAAGTCTGGTCGCGTTTCTCGGTCGGCTCTGAGGAGTGCAAGGGCGACGGCTGCCCGTTCCGCGACGACTGCTTCGCCGAGCGCGCAAAGGGCATCGCGCAGGGCGCGGACATCGTCGTCACGAACTACCACATGCTGTTCGCGCACCTCGCCGTGCGTGAAGCGACGGGCCAGGACCTCGTGCTGCCCGCCTTCGACCTGCTCGTGCTCGACGAGGCGCACGAGGCCGCGGAGATCGCCCGCGAGTTCTTCGGCTTCACCCTCTCCGAGCACACGCTCGGGCGGCTCGCGTCGGCCGCCGCCGACCTCGGGGACAAGCAGCTCGCCGGGGAGCTTCGCCAGGAGGCGCAGCGGCTCTTCACGACTCTCGCCGACTATGCCCGCTCGTCCCGGTACAAGAAGCGGCTCAAGGCGCCTGGCTTTGCCTCGGACGCGGGCGTCCAGCGCGCCCTCGGCAAGCTCGTGGCGCTCGCCACGGCGCGCGCCGAGGACGAGCTCGCGGACCGGAAGGAGCGCGCCACCGCCCGCAACGTGGCGAAGAACGCCGCGGTCGCGAGCGCGCGGCTCACCGAGGGACTCCTCCAGACCGACGCCGGCAAGGTCTACTGGCTCGACGTCGACAACAAGGGGCGCGCGAAGCTCCGCAGCAAGCCCATCGATGTGAGCGCGCTGCTCCGCGAGGAGCTGTTCGCGCGCTGCCCCTCGGTGTCGCTGGTGTCGGCGACGCTCACCACCTCAGGCACCTTCGACTTCGTTCGGCGCGAGGTCGGCGTGCCCGAAGGCGCGCTCGAGGTCATCGCCGAGACGCCGTTCGACTTCCAGTCGCAGGCGCTGCTCGTCGTGCCGGAGAGGCTACCGGACCCGCGCGATGCCGACTTCGTCGACGCGGCCGCGCGCGTCTTCCAGCAGGTGGTCGACGCCTGCGACGGGCGCACGCTCGGCCTCTTCACGTCGTACCGGAACCTCAACGCCGTCCACGAGCGCATCGACGGAGGCCGCCACCGCGTGCTGCGCCAGGGCGACCTCCCGCGCGCCGAGCTCACGCGCCTCTTCAAGGAGGACACGGGCTCCATCCTGCTCGGCACCGAGAGCTTCTGGACGGGCATCGACGTCGCGGGCGAGGCGCTCACGGGGCTCGTCATCGACAAGCTGCCGTTTCCGCCGCCCGACGACCCGGTCATCGACGCCATCTGCGAGCGCGACCCGCGCGCCTTCGACAACTACCTCGTCCCGCTCGCCATCATCGCGCTGCGCCAGGGCGTCGGTCGCCTCATCCGCTGCAAGACGGACGTCGGCGTCGCCGTCATCCTCGACAAGCGCATCGCCGAGAAGGGCTACGGCCGGAAGTTCCTCAAGAGCCTGCCGCCGATGCTCTCCACCCGGCGCGTCGAGAACATCTCCCGCTTCCTCAAGGAGGCCGCCTATGCGCGCGCGAGTTGATGCGGCGCTGACGTTGGACGTCCGAGAGGTGCCGCCGAAGGTCGTCGAGCGCCTTTGCCGGATGCTGTCCTTCCCGAACCCCGCCTACCTCGATCGCCTGCGACTCGGCCTCAACCCCGGCGCCGAGCTCGAGACGGTGTGCTTCGTGGAGCAGCGAGCTGGCGAGCTGCGCCTCCCGCGCGGCGCCATCCATGTGCTCCGACGCGCGGCCGCGCAGGACGGGCTCATCGTCGCCTGCGACGACGCGCGCGTGCTGCCCGAGGCAAAGCTCGAACTGGCGCGAGACCTCCCGTTGCGCGACTACCAGTCGAGCGCCGTCGACAAGCTCGCCAAGGTCACGCAGGGGACGGTCGTCATCCCGTGCGGCGGCGGCAAGACACGCGTTGGCATGGGCGCGATCGCTCGCCTGCGAACCCCGACGCTCATCCTCGTCCACACCCTCGATCTCGCCGAGCAGTGGCTTGGGGAGCTGAAGGACAAGCTCGGCCTCGACGCGGGCCTCATCGGCGACGGCGAGGAGCGCCCTGCGCCCGTGACCGTGGCGGTCATCCAGGCACTCGTGCGCTGGGATCCGGCGAAGCTCGACGCCTTCCTCTCAGGCTTCGGCCTGCTCATCCTCGACGAGGCCCACCACGTCGCTGCGAGCACGTTTCACTCTGTCGTCGACCGCTGCCCGGCGCGCTACCGGCTCGGGCTCACCGCGACGCCGAAGCGCGAGGACGGCCTCACCGCGCTCCTCGAGCTGTTCCTTGGCGCTCCGCTCGTCACGGTCACCCACGACGAACTCGTCGCGGCGGGCGTCCTCACCGTGCCGGAGATCCACAACATCGAAACGGACTTCACGTACCTCTACACGGCTGCGGAGGACTACGCGCCGATGCTCGCCGCCGTCGCGAGCGACGGGGCGCGCAACGCGCTCATCGTGAGGACGGTCGTCGAGGAGGCCCGCGCTGGCCACGTCTGCCTCGTGCTCTCCGGTCGCATCGACCACTGCCACGCGCTCGCCGACGCCATCGCCGCCCAGGGCGTCGCGGCTGCCGTCCTCACCGGCGAGGTGAAGCGCGCGGTCCGCAAGGAGCTGCTCGATGAGGCCCGCGCCGGGAAGCTGCCCGTCATCGTCGCCACCAGCCTCGCCGACGAGGGGCTCGACCTGCCGCGCCTCTCGCGGGTGTTCCTCGCGTACCCGGGCCGGGCACGCGGGCGCACCGTACAGCGCCTCGGTCGCCTCATGCGCCCGCACGCCGACAAGACGGACGCCGCGCTCTTCGACTTCGTCGACCGCAAGGTGCCTCTGCTACGTCGCCACCACCTCGAACGGCGGAAGCTCTACGCCGAGGTCCTGGGCGTGCCCGCGTCGAAGCTCGGCACGCGCAAGGGAGCCGCATGAGCGCGCTCGCTCCCGACGAGAGCAGCATCAGGTCGACCTGGCGCTGGCTCGCACACGGCGTACACGGCGTGTCCGAGGTGCGGGTCATCCGGCCTGCGGGCGGCATCATCGGCATCGGCTTCTTCGACGACGAGGACGCCTTCGTCCGCGAGTGCGTGCGCACCAACGCGGCCGGCAACGTCTACGTCGGCATCCAGCCACGCCCGAGGCGCCTCTTCGACGCGGCGCCGAACGTCGTGCGCCCGCTCAAGACCGGCGCCGGCCGCAAGGACATCGAGGTCATCACCGCGACGGTCATCGACCTCGATCCGGTGCGCCCGAAGGACACCGCCAGCACCGACGCCGAGCTCGCGCTGGCGATGGCGGCCGCCGAGCAGGCCTCGACGTGGTGCGAGGGCGAGGGGCTCGTGCGGGCCCCGCCTGATGATGAGCGGCAACGGCGCACAGCTCTGGTTCGCGCTGCCGGCCACCGCGCTCGAGGGCGACCGCCGCGACCGGCTCCAGGCGGGGCTCAAGGCGTTCGAGGCGACGGTTCGCGAGCGCGTGCAGAGCGACGCCGTCCACGTCGACTCCATCCACGACGTCGCCCGCATCATCAAGGTCATCGGCACCGTGAGCCACAAGGGCGACGGTCTGGGCGATCGTCCCCACCGCGTCAGCGCAGGCCTCTCCGGTTTCGAGCGCGTCGCAGACGCCGCCCTCCTCGCCCGCCTCGACGTCGACCCCGCGCCCGAGCTGCCGGTCGCCGCAGCCCGCCTGACGCTCCCGGTGTTTGGGAACGCGCCGGCACCGGGCTCCGCGAAGGCAAAGCGCACGCCGGAGGGCGAGTACGACTGGGAGCACCCGGTCGAGATGTGCGGCCCGGTCCAGCGCCTCTGGGAGCAGGGCGCCGAGGACCGGAGCGTCGCCATCTTCAACATGGTGCGCTTCTTCGCGCACAAGGGGCTGGGCCTCGACGAGATCACCGAGCTGG
This sequence comes from Myxococcus stipitatus, assembly GCF_038561935.1. Next base: position 2,029,527 of record NZ_CP102770.1, read on the forward strand.
TCCTCGAGTACGACCGGCGAGGCCTGGGCAAGCTGCGCGGCCGCGACGGTGTCGCGTACATCAAGAAGGCGCACGAGAAGGTGCTTGCGACCGCTCGCGAGGACGGCTCGATCGCCCCGCCGTGCCATTCGCTCCAGAACCTCGGCTACTGCCGCGTGAACCGCGAGCCGACCTCGCGGTGCGAGCTCTACGACGTCGTCTTCGACATCGAGAAGGCCATCGAGGCTGTCCCGAGCGACACGCCCGCGCGCGAGCTCGAGTACCGCCTGAAGCCCATCCTCGACGCCATCGCGCACCGCGATCCATCCGTGCAGAGCAAGTACCTCGGCGTCGTCGAGAAGCGCTTCGGGCTCAAGGCCAAGGACCTGCGCAAGGCTGTCGCCCGCGTGGCTACCGCGCCGGCGCGCGACGACGATGAGCGCGCCGAGCCCGAGAGCAGCGACGAGGAGATGGAGGGCGCGATCTTCGAGGACGCGTCCTGCTACTACTGCATGACCGCGCGCGGCGAGACCAAGGTCATCTCGTCGTTCACCATCGAGCCGACGATGCGTGTCGTCACCGAGGACGGCGAGCTCATTCTCGGCGACGCGCTCACAGACAAGGGCGGCAAGGTGCAGGACCTGCGGCTGCCGCTCACGGCCTTTCACAGCAAGCGGGACCTGATTCGTCAGCTCCCGTCCGCCGACCTGCAGTGGACCGGCAGCGACAACAACGTCCAGGGGCTCCTGCGCATCCTCGCGCGCCGGCCGGTGCCGCGTCGCCCGGGGTCGAACATGCTGGGCGAGTACAAGAAGGGCGAGCACCACGTCTGGCTCGGCCCCGGCTGCGCTATCGGCAAGGACGGCTTCCTCGAGCCGTCGCCGGTCATCTACGTCCCGAGCGGCGCGTCGCTCGACAAGCGCGTCTCCTACGTGAAGACCGACGATGACACGTTCCTCGAGGTCGCCGCCGTCGTCTTTCGCTGCCTGCCGCAGGTGAACAAACCCGAGGTCATCCTCCCGGTGCTCGGCTGGTTCTTCGCGACGCCGATGAAGGCGAGCTTCATGAAGGCGGTGGGCGCGTTCCCGACGCTCTTCGTGTGGGGCACGCAGGGCTCGGGCAAGTCGAGCCTCTGCATCGACATCATGTGGCCGCTGTTCGGCATCCGCGACGCCGAGCCCTACAGCGCAACGGAGACCGAGTTCGCGCTGCTGAAGCTGCTGACGTCGACGCGCTCGGTGCCGGTCTTCATCGATGAGTACAAGCCCTACGACATGCAGCGGCAGCGGCTCAACACGCTGCACCGCTACCTGCGCCGCCTCTACCGAGGCGAGACCGAGGAGCGCGGGCGCCCCGATCTCAAGGTGAATAGCTACCACCTGCAGGCGCCCGTCTGCGTCGCTGGCGAGACGCGCCCCACGGAGGCCGCGCTGCTCGAGCGCATCATCACGGCGAACCCGGAGAAGACCACGCTCGACGAGCAGACCGGGTACAAGCAGGCCTATCGCGAGCTGCGCTCGGTGGACCTCGTGCTCTTCGCGCCGAGGTACATCCAGTTCTGCCTAGGGCGCGACTTCGACGCTGACCTGGCGGTCGCGCGCGGCGTCGCCAAGGCGCTGCTCGACGGACGCAAGGTGCCCGTGCGTATCGTGGAGAACCTCACCGCTATGCTGCTCGGCGTGCATCTCTTTGAGGAGTTCGCCAAACACTGCGGCTGCGAGCTGCCCGACGACCTCGGCGTCGAGGCCGCCGTGAACGCGGTGCTCGACGACGTCCTCGAGACCGATCACGGCGTGAAGAACGCGCTCGACCACTTCCTCGAGATGCTGGGCGTGATGGCCGTCCAGGGGCACCTCAAGCACCGCGTCCACTACGTGTTCGACGCGGGGAACCTCGCCATCCACCTCGAGAGCGCGTACGACGCGTTCCGCGCCCACTGCAAGCGCATCGACTACGAGGGCGAGGTCGTCGACCTGAAGGCGCTGCGACGCCTCATCCTCGAGAACAAGAAGCAAGATGGCTTCGTCCTGGCCGAGAGCGAGCGCGTGCTGTTCGACGGCCACGAGGGGCGCCGTCGGGCGGTGCTCGTCGACCTCGCGAAGACCAAGGTCGTCACGGCCGACGACTTCCCGACGCCCGACGAAGGGGGCGGTGGCCTCCGCGAGGCCTTCAAGTCCCGCCACGGCTGGCGCGACGACTCGTAGCCGGGGTCTTCACGGCCTCGGCCTCCCCGGGCGCACCGAGGCGGCGGCAGTCGCGGAGGAGGGTGGCGGCGTTCTGCAGGCCCTCCTCCTGCTTCTTCGTCGCCTTGCCCTTCGTGCCGTCCTTCTTCGTCGTCGTGGTCGTGGCCACGAACTCGAGCTGCGCGAGCGACTCGTCGAGCTCGATGTTCTCGGGCGGGATGCCGAGGCGGACGAGGCCTTCGCCGCGCTGCACGCGGAGCAGGGCCTTGCGCTCCTCCTCGCCGAGCCCGGGGACGTCGAACTTCCCGAGGTCCGCGCGCAGGTCGTGGAGCGCCGGGTCCTTGTCGCTGCCGTCACGCAGGCGCGACTTGTCGATCCACCCGTCGTCCTTGCCGTTCCTGCGGGCCGCCGCGAGCAGCAGCAGGCGTAGGAACTTCAGGTCGCTCTTGCGGAAACCGCCGAAGTCGTGGCCGTTGATCTCCACGACGTGGCGATCGCCCGGACGCGTCGCGAGCCGGAGCCGCACGTAGTCGAGGTCGAGCATCGGGTCTTCGATGACCCGCGTGCGGTACTCAGGCGTCAGTTCCTCGAGCGCGCGGGCCAGGTCCATGCCTCCGCGCGCGTCGAGGGCGAGCTCGAAGGGGACGATCCTATCGACGGCGGTGAGCGCCGTCGGGGGCTTCTTCGCCACCAGGACGATCATCCCGTCGACGCCCAACTCGGCGCGCGTGCCCCGGCAGAGCTGCTCGAAGCCGAGCTTCGGCGCGCGCAGCCAGACGACGGCCACGTTGAGCCCTCGCCGGCGAACGAGACCGACGCCGAGGAACGGCTTGGGCACCTTGCCCGTGAGCAGGGTGAGGCCGTTCCGGGCCGCGAGCTTCGCAAAGACGTCCTTCGCGCGGCACCGCAGCCCCTCGACCTCGGTGCGCTCGACCCACTTCCAGCCCGGCCAGCAGGGCGGTTCCTCGGGGCACGCCACCCCGACGAGCTTCTCCGAGGCGCGGAGGTTGTAGTTCAGGTTCGGCAGGCAGCCGCGCTCGCAGTCGGGCGGCTCGTAGTCGTCGTCCTTGCCGTACTCGAGGACGCGCTCGCGGACGCAGAGCACCGGCTCCGCGCCTGCGGCCATGACCTCGGCGTACGAGACGCGCGCGTCGTCACTGCGCCGCAGCTTCGAAAGCAGCAGCGTCCAGGGGAGAACGTCGTCCGCTGGCATCGATGCCCCACTCCTTCAGGTAGCGACGGATGACGCGGTCGCGCTCCGTGTCGTTCAGGTTCGAGCTGTTCGGGTTGAAGAGGCTGACCGTGCGGTACTTCTGACGGCCCTTGCCCTCGAAGCGGAACTGCAGCCGGACGCCGTGGATCTCGTCGCTCGCGAGGCTCACGCCGTGCTCCTCGAGGAGCGAGCGCACGTCCGGCACGCTGAAGCCCGCCTTCATCTCCACTGTTACGCGCTTGACGTCGCGACTCGCCGGCTTCGCGACCACGCGCACGATTGAGACTTCCTCGATCTTGTCGAAGCCGCGCACCGGGAAGTCGAAGTCGTCGTCGCGCAGCGGGTCGAACGAGAACTTCGGGCTATTGGTCGTGTCCTCGAAATAGCCTGCGTCGCCGATGAAGAGCTGGGCGAACAGGTCGCGCAGCTTCTCGCGCTCGGCCACGCGCGGCGCCTTCACAAGGAGCGTCGACGTCTCGAACTGGAAGACAGCCGCGAGCCGCACAACAGGCCGCTGCCAGTCCGGCTCCACCACGCCCTTGTTGGTGAAGCGATCGAACGGGGCGACCTCGTCCTCGTGGTAGATGAAGAGCGCGAACTTCTCGTCGTTGGCGAAGTCCTCGACCTGGCAGCGTGCGCCGAACGCGGTCTCGCGGAAGTGGCTCGCCATCGCCGCCTTCATGGCGGCCTTGGCCTGGGCGGTGGGCTTTAGCGACACCGGGTAGCCCCCGTGGAACTCGGTGAGGTGCTCCATCATGTCGAGGACGTGGGCCTGGTGCGCCTCGAGGAACCGCTGCTCGTCAGCCACGAACAGGCGAACCGCGAGGTCCTGCGCCGACCACGCGCGGCTGTCCTCGACGAGGTGGGCGTGCCCGTTGGTCCAGACCTGCACCGCGAGCCGCTCGAGGTAGGGGCGCGCGTGTGGCCCGCACAGGTCGTTGACCGGCAGGAGCTTCGTCTCGAGCGCCACCCGCTCGGCCTCGGGGAGCGCCTTCCACGCCCGATAGACCTGCTCGCCCACCGCCCCCTCGCCATCGAGCACGAGCTCGACAGCGGCCCATTCGAGCAGCACCTCGAGGGCGTCGGGGGTGAGGTGGCGGAAGAAGGACTTCGGGTTCCATTCGCGGTTGGCCATGCGTTCTCCAGATGGGTGGCTGTTGCCTAAACAGGGGACATCGAGAGCGAACGAAACCGCTCCCCCCACACTTCAGAAGAGCCGTCCTTGCGCGCCGTCGACGACGAGCTTCAGGGTCTCCAGGCGGATCTGCATCGCCTGGTTCGACACGTTGGTGAAGCCGCCGTTTGCGATGACCTCGGACGCGAAGTCTCGCAGCTCGGAGATGCGCTCGCCGGCCTGCTTGCGGGCGAGGAGGTTGCCGATGGCGAGCGGCCCGCCGCTCACGTGCTTCACCGCCGCGCGTACGTCGCTCGCGGGCATGAGCAGGAACGCCGAGAACTTGTCGGCCTGGATCTCAGCCGGGTCGCGCTGGCCGTCGCGGCAGACGATGGCGGCCGTCGCCTTGGCGCCCGGCTCGCGCGAGAACAGCGGGAACGTGACCGTGTCCATCTCGCGGAGCGGGCGGTGGAGCTGCCAGTGGCCGAGCTCGTGACTGAGGGTGAAGCAGTAGCGGCCCTCCTTGCCCTCAAGCGACGAGTCGATGACCACCAGCGCGTCGTCGAGCCACGTCGCGCCGAGCACGTCGGGCTTGCCGAGCTTCGTGCGGAGGTCGCCCATCTCGAGGGTGAGCCCGAGGACACCCTCGGCGAGCGCGTCGACCGGGATTGGCGGGCGAGGCGCCTCGCCTTTCCACTTGGCGTACCGGCGCAGCAACTCCTGAGCGGCGCTCTCGATCTGCACGTCCGAGAGGAACGGGACGTTGGTCGACATCACCGTTTCCCCTTCTTCTGCTGTGCGTCGAGGAGCTTCATCAGGTCCGCGCCGGAGAGGTTCTTCTCGCCGACGGTGCGCAGGAACTCCGGCATCGTGGGGTCAGCCTTGATGACCTTCTCGACGTCCTCGGACACGCGGCCCGCGAGCGTCATCAGCTCGTCGAAGTCGTCGTTCAGCAGCGTCGCCAGCTTGCGGATGACGTCCTCGGCTGGCTGGCTCTTCTCCTCCATCGTCTCGATGCGCGACAGGTACGTGGGCGAGATGCCGACCTTTGTGGCTGTCTCGCGGAGACCAAGCTTCAGCTCAGTCCTCTTGCGGCGGAGGCGTTCTCCAAAGCGTTCCTTCACGTGTCCTCGCTCAGCACCTCAGCAGTAGGGCCTGATGTACTGTTGCCTAAATACTAGACGGGTAGGGGCAGTCAAGGGGGCAAGCGTTCGCTGGACGATCTTTCTGTCCCACCGCACGCGCCGGGCCCGCGTTTCCCACCCGTGAACGCGACCACCCCGACGCCGCCGCCGCGCGCGGCTCTAGCCGTCACGGAGAGCGCCGACGAGCGCCGCGCCGACGTCGAGCGCCGGCTCGATGAGGCCGCCGACGTCATCGCCGAGACGCTCCTCGACATGTGGCGCAAGGAGCAGCGCGCCCGGCGCGCGGCCGCGCGCGGAGGTGCGTCGTGACGTCCGCGCTCTCTCCGGCTCTCGCCTTGTCTTCTACCGGGGAAGAAGCCGTCATGCCGACGACGCGCGAGCACGGTGCGCGCGCGAACGACGGAGGCACGATGACCAACAAGACGACCGCCAGAGCCCGCGCCGCGATGCGCGAGCTCGATGACGTCCCCACCCAGCTCGCGGCGCTCGAGACGATGAGCGTCGGCCAGCTCGCCGAGAAGTGGCGCGAGCTCTATGGCGAGCCGACGCGCACGCGGAACAAGGACTACCTGAAGAAGCGCCTCGCCTGGCGCATCCAGGAGCTGGCCGAGGGCGGGCTCTCGCAGGGCGCGCTCGCGCGCATCCACCAGCTCGGCGACCAGATGCCGGAGCGTTGGCGCATGCGTTGGAGCCAGGGCCACGCCGCGAGCGACGCGCCCGCGCCGACGGAGGCGCTGCAGGTGGTGCAGGCGACCGAGCCGCGGGACCCGCGCGTGCCGCCCGTAGGCACCGTCCTGCACCGCGTCTTCGACGGCAAGGCCCACGAGGTGACAGTCTGCGCGGAGGGCTTCGAGTACGCGGGGCAGCGGTACAAGTCGCTGTCTGCCATCGCCACGGAGATCGCCGGCACGCGCTGGAACGGGTTCCTCTTCTTCGGGCTCAAGAAGCGCGGCGAGTCGGCGCGCGAGGAGTCCGCGGCATGAGCGACTTCTTCCGCACGCAGATGGGCCACCGCTTCTACGAGTCGACGATGCCGTCGCTCGTGCGGGAGCTCGCGCGGCTCAACACGAACCTCGAGCGGCTCCTGGCCGTCGTCGAGCGCGAGGCCGCGAAGCCCGACGAGGGTGAGCCCACGCCCGCCCCGTCGAAGGAGCCGCGATGACCAAGCAGCGCCAGCGAGCGAGCGCGCCCGCGCCAGAGACGAAGCGCTGCGCCATCTACACGCGCAAGTCGACGACGATGGGCCTCGAGCAGGAGTTCAACTCCCTCGACGCCCAGCGCGAGGCGTGCCTCGCGTACATCGAGCGGCAGCAGGGCTGGACGCTCGTCGACGAGCGCTATGACGACGGAGGCTTCACGGGCGCGAACATCGATCGCCCCGCGTTCCAGCGGCTGATGGCCGACGTCGACGCCGGAAAGGTCGACGTCATCGTCGTCTACAAGGTCGACCGCCTCTCGCGCTCGCTGCTCGACTTCGTGAAGGTGATGGAGCGCCTCAGCGCCGCGGGCGCGTCCTTCGTCTCCATCACCCAGAACTTCTCGACCGCCGACGCCATGGGTCGGCTGACGATGAACATGTTGATGAGTTTCGCGGAGTTCGAACGCGAAATGATCAGCGAGCGGACGCGCGACAAAATCGCTGGCGCCCGCCGCAAGGGGAAGTGGACGGGCGGCCCGGTGCCCTTCGGCTACTCGGCGAAGGACAAGAAGCTCGTCGTGAACGAGGCCGAGGCCCACGTCGTGCGCGAGGCCTTCACGATCTTCCTCGCCCACCGGCAGATGGCCGTCGTCGCGCGCGAGCTGAACAAGCGTGGGCTGTTGCCGCGTGCCTCGAAGCATGGGCGCAAGGGCGGCCCGCTCTGGAGCAAGGACAGCATCGCGCGTGTGCTGCGGAGCCCGCTCTACGCGGGGCGCATGATGTACGGCGACGAGCTGTACGAGGGCGAGCATCCTCGGCTCATCGACGACGTCACCTACCGCCAGGCTCAGAAGCTCCTCAGCATGGCGGGCCGCGAGCTCCGCGTGACCGGCACAAACCCCGAGTACGTGCTGCGCGGGCTCCTGCGCTGCGGGCTCTGCGGCGAGGCAATGTGCCCGGGCTCGACCACGAAGAAGAGCGGGAAGACGTACCGATTCTATAGATGCTCAACCCGCGACAAGTACGGCACGGACAAGTGCTCCGCGAAGCCGCTGCCCGCGCGCGCCATCGAGGACTTCGTCGTCGCGCGCATCACGGAGGCGACCGCCGACGGCACGTTGGCCGAGCGCATCCAGGCCAAGCTGGCCGCGCGCGTCGCGAAGGAGTGCACGACCTTCGTCGAGGTGCGCAGGGCCCTGTCGGCGCACATCGCCGATGCATCCGCCGCCGCGTCGAAGCTGACCGAGGAGGTGATGCGGCTCGACGGTCGCGCGCGCGAGCTCGTCGAGGCGAAGCTGCGCCTCGAGGCCGCGCGGCTCGATGATGCCGAGCGCAGGCTTCGCGCGCTCGAGGACGACGCCGTGAACCTCGAGCTGCTGGAGAGCCAGCGGGATTGGTTCGTCGGCGCGCTCCGCAACTTCGGCAAGGTGTGGAGCGACATGACGCCCGAGAACCAGGGACGCCTGCTGCGCGCGCTGGTCGCCGAGGTCAACGTCGACGAGGAGACCGGGCTGTGCCGCGTCGAACTGGTGAACTTCGACGCCGCCGCGAGCGCGAAGGAGGCCGCGTGAGAGGCGCCGAGAGCAGAGAGGAGAGCGCGAGGAACAACACGGACGCCGAGGGCGACGAGTTCCGCGTCATTGAGAAGCCGCTCTTCCGCCGGAGGAGCCGGAGCGTCACGCTCGCCGAGGCGCCGCCGCCCGCGAAGCCCGAGCCCGTGCGCCGGCCCGCGAAGGTCGCCCAGCAGCTCGCCCTCGCGCACCACCTGCAGGCGGCCATCGACCGGGGCGCGGTCGCAGACCGGGCCGCCGTGGCGCGGAAGCTGGGCCTCACGCGGGCGAGGGTCACCCAGCTCCTCGACCTCTTGCTGCTGGCACCCGATCTCCAAGCTGCCGTCCTGGCCCTCGAGGCCGTCGACGGCGCTGAGCCGATGGCCGAGCGGACCCTCCGGGCGGTGGCGCACGCGGGGACGTGGGCCGAGCAGCGGGTGGTGTGGACGGAAGTCTGCCGAGTACGTGCGGACTCACATTCGCGTTGACAGATGCCGACATGGATGGCTATTCTTTTGGTTGTGAGGCCGCACGTACCAGCCAATTTCATTGCGCCGTCCCTTCTGGGAGCCGCTCCCGGCTGGCTGCCGGCGTACTTTGCCGGCGAGACCGCAATCGCGCTGCGAGCGGGAGTCGCCGGCCAGACGATCGATGACTTGGGGGGGCAAGTCCTCGAGGGCTGGCGGGTGAGCGAGACGCCGACGGCGCTCGACTACGATCCCCGCGCGGCCTCCACCCCGGTCTATCGCCAGGCCAACATCAAGCCGCTGCGGCTGCAACTCGGCGCCCAGGACTGGGCCTCGCCCCAGATCGAGGGGCGCTGGTGCGTGCGGCCCGGCGATGTGGTGCTGAACAAGCTCGCGCCGGTGCGCGCAGCCTTCGTCTCGCCGGCAGCCAAGCGCCACCCGGTCGATGGCAACACGCTCATCGTCCGCGACCTGTCGCGCGCGGAGGCGGCGTGGGTCGCGCTGTGCCTCAACCATGCGGGCTACGAGCGGCTTCTGTTCCTCGACTCGGGGGTGCTCGATCGCGTGGGGCTCAAGGCGCTCGCCGCGCTGCGCGTGCCGCCGGTCCCGCCGGAGATGGACGGCCTCTCGGCCCGCCTGCGCGACGCGCTGGACGAGCAGACGCTGACGAGCGAGGCGATGCACCATGTCCGCACCGAGGCCAACGAGCTAACGAGCGCTGCCCCGACGACGACACGCCCGCTGCGCAGCGGCGCGTTCTTCGCGCGCGACGCCGTGACCCACGAGAGCTGGCTGCCCTCGGCCACCGCGCTGCGCGCCGAGCAGACCAGCCTCGCCGAGGAGCTGGGGTGGGTCGCGATCGCTGAGCTGGCATCCTGGGACGACCGCGCCCGCCTCACGCACGCTTCCGAGGGCGCGCGGGCGCTGCGTCTCCGCGACGTCGGCGAGGACCTCTTCGTCGCCCCGATCGACGACGCGAAGGAGGAGCTCGTCCCCAGCCGCACGCTGGCGAGGCCCCTCGTCCCCGGCGAGGTGCTGCTCTCGACGCTCGGTAGCAGCTTCCGCACCGCATACGTCGACGACGACGTCCCGCAGAACACCTTCCCGACCGACGGCTGGGTGCGCGTGCGCTTCCGCGAGACGCCGGCCGCGTGGGCGCTCTTGCTCTCGACCGACGAGCTCCGCTCGCAGGCCGCGCGGCTCGTGGTGGGATCGGTGCAGCAGTTCGTGCCGCCCGAGGCGCTCCGCTCGTTGCGGGTGCCGGTGCCGCCGCGCGAGGTGCGTGACCGCTGGCAGCGCGCCGTCGAGCGCCATCACGCACAGCGCCGCACGCAGGACCGCCAGTGGGCCGCGCTCGTGAGCGAGATGACCGCCCTGTTCGAGGCCGCTCACCGGCCTTTCGCCGAGACGCGCCCGCGTGACAAGGAGTCGGTCCAATGACGCCGCGCCAGGCCGAAGAGCTGCTCTCTCACCTGAAGCTGAAGGCGCTCGGCCTCGACGAGCTGCACGAGCGCGTGCGCCTCTCGGGCAGCGCGTGGACGCGCGACCAGCTCGAGCTCTTCCTGCTCTGTGCGCGCGGCGTCACGCGCGACGGCACGGGCGGGTTCCACGCCATCGCTGCCAGCGCTGAGGACGACCTCGGAGCGGCCATCGTCGCGGCCGTGCGCTCGTTCGCGGGCAAGCCCGTGCCGGCCGCGCAGGTGCGCGCGCGCCTGCCTCAACACTTCGTGACGACCGACGAGCAGGTGCTCGCCGTTGCCCGACGCACCGCTGGGCTCGAGGTGTTCGGCCCGAAGCTCATCCGCATCGCCCCGTAAGCGCTCAGGAGACCCGCATGGCGGCCAAGAAGAAGCAGCAGCAGAACGCAGAGCACGCGACGACGGTTGCCTCCGAGGAGAGCAACCTCCTCAAGTCGATGGTCCACCGCCTCTCGGGCGCGGGCTACGATCATTCGCTCGACCTCAAGGCCAGCGAGCCCGGCATGTCGGCCGCCGTCGTCTGGGGCCGCCATGAGGGCGTCGAGACGCCGCGCATCCTGGCGCTCGTGCTGCCCACCGGCGCGTGGGGCCGCGCCAATGCCGATGAGGTGCAGGTGCTCTCGTACTCGCTGCCGCCGCCCGAGACGCCGGCCGACCAGTACCCGCAGTTCGCCATCGTGAAAGACGCCGAGGGCAAGCTCGAGGCCCTCTTCGACCTCGCGTACCCGCCGCACCAGATCGACAAGCTGCCGAGCCTCTCGGAGATCAACGACTACAAGCGGATCAAGGCCGACCCGACCTACCGGTGGTCGATGCACATGTACGACCGGCTGATGAAGGGCTTCAACGCCCTGCACGAGCGCATCTACCAGACGCACAAGGACCGGGTGAACGGCAAGAACGACATCATCGAGGAGGTGGCGAAGCTCCTCTTCCTCGAGTCGTTCCGCCTGCACCATGATGACGGAGGGGGCGCGCTCACCTTCGAGCACGAGGGCAAGAAGCTGAGCCTGAAGGACGTCTTCACCGCGGCGCACGTGAAGGCGAACGGCGCCAAGGCGGTCGCGGAGATCCAGTCGGCGTTCGAGCACTTCAAGATGCACCCCGACTACGTCGTCACCGACGACGCCGGGGAGAAGCACGCCATATTCGACAAGAACGCCCACCTGCGCCTGGCGCAGCCGGGCAACTACGAGGCGGTGCTCTCGCTCATTCAGGACCTCGGCCCGGTCACCGACAACCGGGGCAGCGTGGTGAAGAAGCAGGGCACGCTCGCCGACATCGCCGCCGACGTGCTCGGCCGCGCCTTCGATGTCTTCCTTCGCGCGAACTTCGAGTCAAAGGGCGGCCTCGGCATCTACCTCACGCCGGCGCCCGTGAAGCAGGCGATGCTGGCGCTTGCCTTCCACGACATCAAGGAGAGCACCGAGGACGCCGCGCGCCTCGTGGCTCGCGACGGCAAGGGCCGCCCCGCCTTCCGTTTCTGCGACCCGGCGTGCGGCAGCGGCGGGTTCCTCTCGGTGGCACTGAGCCACCTCCGGCGCACGCTCGACGAGCTCGGTGGCAAGGCCACGGCCACCGACGAGGCGAAGAAGAAGCTCTTCGCCGAGATGTGCGAGCACAGCTTCGTGGGCGCCGATTCGGCGCCCCAGATGGTGATGCTCGCGCGCGTCAACATGGCACTACTCGGTGCTCCCAAAGCGCGCATCTTCTGGGGCGACTCGCGGACGAGCCCCCAGTTGGTGCCCGGGACGTACGACTTGATCTGCACCAACCCTCCGTTCGGCACGCCGAAGCTCCAGGGCGACGCGAAGAGGGCGCACGAGGCGGAGATGGCGAAGATCCTCGAGACCTTCCGATCCGACCTGACGCCGCGAGCCGGGCGCGGCGGCGGCTTCGACTACTCGCCCACGGTCACGGGCCTGGCGATGGGCGGCTCGCCCAACAGCAAGGGCGTCTGGAAGGAGGCCTCAACCAACACCGATCCGGCGGTCCTCTTCATCGACCGCTGCCTGCAGCTGCTCAAGCCGGGCGGGCGCCTGCTGATCGTGTTGCCCGACGGCGTGCTCTGCAACTCCGGCGACCGCTACGTGCGCGAGTACATCATGGGCACGAAGGACGAGGTCACCGGCGAGTTCCACGGCGGCAAGGCCATCGTGAAGGGAGTTATCAGCCTACCGGCCGACGCCTTCAAGCTCTCGGGCACGGGCGCGAAGACGAGCGTGCTTTACGTGCAGAAGCGCCACGCGCGCAAGGACGACCCCGAGAAGTTCCAGGACGAGCCGCAGACCGACGTGTTCATGGCCGTCGCCGAGACCCTCGGCTACGTCGTGAAGAACAACGTCGAGGACTACAGCGCGGGCGTCCCCAACGACCTGGCCGCCATCGTTGGCGCGTACGTTCGGGGGGAGTGATGGTGCGCCCTGAACGACATGTCCGCGTTCGTGCGGTCGAGTTCAGCCCCGAGCGACTCGACACTGGCTTCTACGCTCGTGCCTACTTCGACACCCGCGAGGCCATTCGCCAAAGTGGACTGAAGACCGAGTCGCTCGGCAGCGTGTGTGAACCGTGGCAGTTCGGCGCGTACGCCTTGTGCAACCACATCGAATGGAGCGACGCCGCGAGCGGTGTTCCGTACGTCAAGGCTGAGGCGCTCGGCAGCCCGCTCTTGAACGAGTCGGGTCTTGCGTATGTGACGCCAGCCACTCATCGACTGCTCGAGAAGTCTCAGCTCAAGCCGGGCGACATCGTTGTCTCGACGTCTGGAACCATTGGCCTGTGCGCCGTGCTCCCCGAACGCCTGGGTGATGCGAATTCGAACCAAGACACGATCAAGTTCAATCCTTCGTCTGCGGGATACGATTGCCATTTCGTCGCCGCGTGGGTGGCGAGCGCGCCCGGACAGGTCTTTCTTAATCGCGAGGCTGGTGGCGCAGTCCAGCAGCACGTCTACCTTTACAACTTCAAGCGCTTGCCCCTGTTGAAGGTCGCGGCCGAGGCCCAGCGCTACATCGGCGACAAGGTTCGGCAGGCCGAGCGGCTGCGCGAGCGCGCGCGCCGACTCGAAGCCGAGTTCCGCAGCGCCGTGACCGTCGCCATCCCGTCGTCGTCTTTGATGGCAGGCAAGACGAGCCGCGTGGCTACCGGCGAACTGGGACGCAACCTGAATCCCGGCGCGTACACCCCGGACCGTCGCGCCGTCCGCGCAGCAATTCGAGGTGCAGGCGGCCGGTCGCTCGACACGCTGGCCGATGTCGAGAGCCCCACGACCGATAGCTATCCCGCCACCGCGCCGTACCTGGGGCTCGACGCCATCGACTCGGCAACCTGCGGATTGAAGCCCTCGACGGCTGGAGCCGAAGCGGTCGCAGGAGCCGCGCGCCTCCTGCGTGAAGGTCCGGCACTCTCGCGCCTGCGCCCGTACCTCAACAAGGTCACATATATCCCGCCCACGCTCGCAGGTGGCATCGGTTCGACCGAGTTGCTCCTCGTTCGCCCGAAGGCTGGCGTCGATGGCTGGTTCCTCTACGGTGTGTTGAAGCTCGAATCGAGCGTCCGCCAGCTCAACCCCGTGGCGACGGGCTCGACGCATCCGCGCGTTGATCGCGAGGACGTTCTCGATCTCCTCGTGCCCTGGCGCGATGAGCACGAAGCTCTCGGCGCAAAGCTGCGGACCGCGCAGGCCTGCTACCGCGCGAGCGCCGCGCTAACTGTGACCGCGACGACCCTGGTCGAGCACCTGATCGACGGTCGCATGACCGAGGCAGAGCTGGTCGCCGCGCAGAAGGCGCTCGAGGCCGGCGACCGCAGCGCGGACCGCGAGATCCTGAAGGCGCTCGTGCAGGGCGACGCGCCGGACGCCAAGCCGGTAATCGCCGACGTCGACGCGCTCTACGCGCTCCTTGATGGGTCGGAGGGGCCGGACGCATGACGCTCTCGGCGCTCCAGGGGCGGACGCTCACGCGCCTTGTCGAAGACGTGCGCACGCTGCTCGCGCAGGGCGAGGCGCCGTCTTCGTCCTTGCGCGCCCTGGATGCCGTGCGAACGACCGGGCTCTGGAGCGAGCGTGGTGAGGTCGCCGTTGCGAGCCCCGCCATCGTCGCCCTCATCGACCGGCTGCCGAATCCGGGCGAGGCGCTGCCCGCCGTGCTGTCGCTCGTACCCGAGGTGCGCGAGGCGTGGCTGCGTGTCGTGCGCGCGCGCCTCGCCGAGATGGGCGAGCGCGGCGACGTCGCGGCGCTGACCGAGGCCATTACCAATGCTGGCGCGCTGGCGAGCGAGCTTGTGAGCGTGCAGGGGGCGTCGCTGGCGGCGACCGCGTTCGGCGAGCTGGAACGCGCGGTGCTGGCGACGCCCGCGCACGAGGCCGCCGCGTTCCCGGTGCTGCTCCGCGCGTTGGCCGCCACCGCCGCGCTCCCGACCGACCCGACCACGGCGACGCTGCCGACTGCGCTGCCCGAGGTGGCGTTCGACGATCCGCAGGCGACGTGGCGACCCGGTCGCCTGTTGCGTCTGCCCGCGCCGACCGAAGCCGCGACCACGACGGTGGTCCTGAGCGGCGCGCTCGACGGCAAGAGCGGCGACGCCGACCCGATGCGCTGGGCGCTGCACCACCCGTGGGTGTTCTTGTTGGCGCAGATGACCTTCACCAAGGAGGCGTGGGAGGCCGAGCGCGTGTCAGGCGGTATCGCTTTCGAGCTGGAGCCCGCGCACGCCTCGCTGTTTCAGATCCCGCCGCGCATCGAGGTGGTGGTGACCTTGCCGAGCGGCGAGGAGATCCGTTGCGGCTCGCTCGGCGAGCTCTGCCAGCGCACCCTCGCCCAGCTCGGCGTGACGGTGCTCGGCCACCGCGTCACCGCGAGCACCCTCGACGACAAGCTCGCCCTCGTCATCGAGGCCGTGCAGCGCCGTGATGTGTGGCGCTTCGAGCATGGCTCGGGCGCGCGACGTCCGGCCTACACCATTCACCCGTCATTCTCCGACGCCTGCTACCGGGCGCTCGGCAGCCGCGCGTTCTACCGGCTCGGCTCGCCGGTGACGGCCGCCATCCGCCGCGCCTCCGAGGGCTGGGCCAGGGAGCGCATCGCGCGCGCCGGAAGCAACGCATGACGCGCACACTCCACCTCGAGCGCCCGGCGTTCTGGACCGAGACCAGCGATCCGGAGGCGTGGTTCCGCGCGCTCGACGTGCTCGCATCGAAACCGCCCCAGGTGGGTTCGCCCCGCGCCGTGGCCGACCGCGCGCTCGTGGGCGTCATCTCGCGGCGGGCCGCCATGGGACTCTTCGGCCTCGTCGAGGATCTTCTGCCCGGCGTCGGGCTCGTCACGCGAGACACCGAGGGGCGGTGGACCGTAAGCGATGAAGCGCAGGTGCTGCTGCGCCGCTGGAAGCAAGCCCCGGCACGCGGGACCGAGCTGCTCGCCGCGTACCTCGTGCGCGAGAGCGTGTGGCTGCGCCTCTTGCTCCTGCGCCTCGAGCGTCGCGACTGGGAGCTTCACGGCTGGTCTGAGGTGCGCAGCAGCCGCGCGGGCCTCAAGGCGGGCAGGTCGCTCCTGCTCCACGTGCACGCCGAGCCCGCGCGGTGGTTCGAGAGGCTCGAACGGCAGGCGGCGGCGCGTTGGCTCGCGCGCGGGCACTGCGACGCGCTCGCCTATGCGCCCGACGTGCTTTCGCGCAAGCCGAGCAAGGACAACCTCTCGCTCACACCGCTCACGGCACCGCTGTTGTTGCTCGAGTCGGTGGGCTGGCTGTCGCGCACCGGCGCGCTGACGCTGCCCAACGAGATCCTGGCCGATCTCACCGGCACCGCGACTCCAGCGCAGGCGCTCACCGACCTCACCAGCGGCCACGCCGACGTCCGCGGCTTCGTCGCCGCCGAGCCGGTGCTGCGCGAGCTGCTCGCTACGTTTGGCGTGAGCCCCAGCGACGAGGCCTTCGCGCGCTGGATGGACGCGCTCGTCGACGAGGCCTCCAGGCGCGGGGCGCTCGAGCTGCTCGCCGTCGAGCCTGGGCAGGCCCGACACGGGCGCGGCCTCTTCGCCGACCCGACGAAGAAGCTCGTGCGGTGGGTGGTGCACAGCGAGTTCAACGAAGCCTTCCAGAACGCCTGGCGCGCGCTCAAGACACGACGGGAGCTGACACGATGACGACGACCAACAAAGCGAAGCACCAGTGGGCGGCGACCGGCGTCTCTTCGTACCCGCTCACGCACCCCATCGTGGGCCAGGGCCGCTTCTTCGAGGCGTTCAAGCACTTCATCCACCTCGTCGACGACGAGGCCGAGAAGTTCGCGCACGTGTTCGCGGTGATCGCGCAGTGGGGCGTCGGTAAGTCGCGCCTCGGCTACGAGCTGGTGGCGCAGATCAACGACACCTCGCGCGGCTGGTGGGTGCGCGGCGACGACGGCAGCCTCGGCAAGGCGAGGCTCTTTCACGACGACAAGGACCGCGACCAGTACCTTGGTCTCTATATCCGCTACAGCCAGGTCGCGAACGACTACAACAACGTCGACAACTGGTTCGCCTACGGCCTCTACAAGGCGCTCCTGCCGCTGGCGCGCGGCACCTTCGACGGCTCGATCCAGGGGCAGGTCGCCAAGGAGGCGAGCGACCGGCTGACGGTCGCGGGCTTCGACCCGAAGAAGCTCGCCGAGGCGCTGGAGGCATCGAAGAACCACTCCGACGAAACGCTCTACGAAGACCCCGAGCTGGCGACGCGCCTGTGCCAGGCGGCCTACGCGTACCTCCAGTCGTTCGGCATCAAGTACGTGCTGGTGGTGCTCGACGAGCTCGAGACCGCCGCCGAGGCGGCGACCTACGGCCTCGACGCGACGGACATCAAGCACCTCGACGGCCGCGCCATCAAGCTGATGGGCAAGGCCATCAAGGAGGAAGACCCGCGCCGCAAGCTCCCGTGGCTGCGCTACGTCGCGCTCTGCTCGCCGGCCATCGGCGACGAGCTACGCGAGATCCAGTCGACCGCGCGCCGTTTCGAGCTGGCCGAGCTCTCGTCGAACGCGTTCTCCGACGTGAGCGACTTCGTGCAGACGCTGTCGACCGACGGGCGGCTCGCGGAGTCCTACCCCCAGGGTCTGGTCGAGGCGGCGTACGCCATGAGCGCGGGCAACTTCGGCTGGTTCAACGTCGTCATGGCCAGCATCGACGAGCGGCTGCGCGACAAGCGCGCACGCGGCGAGAAGGACGCGCCGACAGTGGGCGCGCTCTTCGACGAGCTGGTGCGCGTGTCGGGCCGCGTGCAGCAGCACGTGCTCGACCATCACGCGCTCGAGATGCTTAAGGTCGACAAGGCGCACCTCCCGGTGGCGCGAGACCTGCTTTACGGCCAGCTCCCGGTCGCGCTCGACAGCGACGCGCCCGAGACGCGCGCCGCGGTGCTCTCGGCGAAGAACGAGTACGACGAGCCCATCGCCACGCTGTTCCGCCGCGTCGAGTGGGACGAGCTGGAGGCGGCCGAGGCGCTGCGCGCGTCGAAGTTCACGCGCGACAAGGGCGTGTGGAGGCTGGGCGGCGTCGATCAGCCGCTCGATCTGCGCCAGCTCCTGTCGAACCTCGGCACCTACGCCATCCACGAGACCAAGGGGCAGCGCCGCACCGACGGCAAGCACACGCTCGTGGTGCCGCTGCGCCAGAGCGACTTCGTCCACCTCGTGTCGCTCCTCTATCCGCACGCCGCCGCCGAGGACGCCGCCCGCGCGCTGTGGCGTCGCTTCCTGGGCGCCGACGACCTGACGGCCGACACCGCGACCCACGTGGGCCCCAGCGTCGAGATGATCGCGCGCCTCGACCTGCGCCACAGAAAGCAAGGCCAGACCTCGCTTATCTTCCGCGACCCGGACCAGAACAGCGCGCACGAGAAGGCGCTCTCGGCCCTGCGCACGCAGGCCGAGCGGCAGCGTGCCGAGCAGGTGCTGGTCGGCGCGATGCGCGTCATCGACCAACACTGGGCCTACGACGCGGCCCCCTCGGGCATCCGCGACGACTCGCTGACCGTCATCGCCACCTCGCCGGTTGCCAAGGGCAAGCAGCCAGGGGGGCTCGTGACCTTCGACGGCCTCAAGCTGCACCCCAAGGGTCGCGTGCTCTTCGCGTGGGTGAAGAACGACGAGGAGCTGGAGGGCCTGTGCAAGGCGGCGAGCGCGCAGTTCGGCGAGGAGGGCCGCACGCCCGTCATCGCGTTCACGTCGTCGCGCGCGCTCGTCGACCGCATGGCGAACCCGTCGAGCGACACGCTCAAGGGCGCCAAGAGCTACCTCTTGCTCTACCAGCTCACCTCGACCGAGGAGCACATCCTCCATCAGATCGGCGTGCCGACGCAGGCGAGCGTGGGCTTCCGGCTCGACGGCCACGGCTTCACCACGGCCTTCAACAACCGGCTGCAAAGCCTCGTTCGCCCGTTCTCCGAGGAGGTCGGGCGCTTCCGGCAGCAGCTCAACGAGATGGGTCGCATCGCTTGGCCGCTCCGGTCGTCGGGAAAGCTGAAGGAGACCGAGCAGGAGCTGCTCATTCGGGCCTGGCGTATCCTCGCCATCGACAAGCCCGCGCCGGCGACGCTCGCGAACCTCGACGACAAGTCGGGCGTCGACGTGGAGGCGCTCAAGACGCTGCTCGCCAAGCTCGGCGTCACGCCGAAGGCTCGCGCGGCGGGCTACGTCGACAGCGAGCGCGCGGGTCTGTTCTCGCGGCTCGATGACGGGGCCGAGGCGCAGTTCCCGCCCTTCCTCGTCGAGGCCATCTCGCGCTTGCTGAGTGGCGACTGGACGTTCGCCCGCGCCGAGCGCGAGTGGTTCTGGGGCTACACGTGGGAGGGCATCAAGCCGAAGGACACCTACTTCGAGTGGATGTCGATCTTGCGCGAGCTGGGCGTCGCCAAGCCGCAGCCGGGCGCCAAGAGCGCCGACGTGTACACCGCGATCACGCGCGCCGAGCTGCGCGGGGCCGTTCAGGAGGCCGACAACTGGCTCAAGAAGGACTACGCGGCGCTGGTGGTGGAGATGGAGGCGGTGTTCGGCGTCGGCCGTGTCAAGGAACTGTTCGCGCCCGAAGCGGGCGCGCCGGGAACCAAGACGCTCACGGCACGCAAGAAGCTCACCGACAGCACCACCGACCTCGATGCGCTCGACAAATCCGAGACGCAGGCGGCGACCGCCGAGAGCTTCCGTGCAGCCGCGCAGCGCCGACGCCGCGTCATCGCGAACATCGACTGGGTCTACCGCCGCGAAGACTTTAACTCGATCCAGCAGGACCAGAACGTCAAGACGCTCGACTTCGAGTCCGACACCGTGCCGCTCTGGCAGCGCATCCGCCGCGCGTCGCTGTTTGTGGACTTCGTGCGCAAGGCAGAGCGCCGCATCCGCGCTCGCACCGTCTCGCTCGCGGAGGAGATGCGCCTCGACGTGTTCTCGCTGCACGGTTTCCCGATCGCGCTCTTCACCCTCTCGCTCGAGAAGATCGCCCACATCCTCGACGGCGCGCTCGCGCCCGCCGCGACACCAGGCCAGACCGAGGTGGTCCAAGCGAACGAACCGGGCACGCTGCGGCAGAACCTGCGCGACCTGAAGGTCGCCGACGCCACCGTGCAGCTCGAGAACCTCGCGCGCGAGGTCGGCATCGACCTGACGACGTGGATCGAGCAGGCGCTCGCACAGTGCGAGGGCCAGATCGTCAGCGCGTTCCGCGAGCTCAAGTCGGTGTACGAGAAGCTGCGAAGCGACCTGCTTGGTGCGGCCGGGCGCATCTCGATGCTTCAGACGGTGCTGAAGGCGGCGCCCGCCGACTTCCACTACCCCAAAAGCACCCTCGCGCTCGACAAGCTCCAGGGGCGGCCCGCGCTCATTGAGAACACGTTGGAGGACGCTCGCGGCGAGGAAGTGGACCGGCTGCGCTCGGAGTTCGATGGCCCGGCCCGGCTCGGCAACTTCCAGCCTTTGATGTCGCGCGCGCGTGACCTGCTCGACGAGCCGCGCGGTGCGATCACGCAGCTGCTCGGCCACGTCATCTCCGTGGAGAACGCGATCGCCGAGTACCGAAAGAAGCTCATCGAGAACGCGGAGTTGCAGAAGGCGCATCGTGGTCTCGAAGCGCTGGCGCGAGCGACGGGAGCATCGGCCCCACGGGCCCTCACTCTCAAGGAGGTCGAAGACGTCGGGGCGCTCTCTGATGCGCAGAAGCTGGTCAGTGCTCGTGTGCAGGCGCACACCATCGCGGGCGGAAAGTTGCTCGCCGAAACCGGCATCACCTTCGACCGGTGGTGCGTCATCGTGGCCGCGCTCGACGCAGGGCGCGACCCGGCGCTCGAGCCTCAAGAGGCCGATGCGCTCGTTAAGCGGAACCTCGTGCAGCGCACGTACCGCCTCGGGGTGAAGTCGTGACCGTCCCGGTGCTTCTTCACGGCGCGCTGGCCGCGCACCGGCGCGGGAGGATCCTGCGCGAGGCGCTTTCCGCCGAGGCGACGACGACACTGCCCGCGAGCGGCGCCGTGATCATGTCCTTCGCCGATGCGTTTCAAGGAGCCGACGAAGGCGAGCAGGCGCGTCTCGTCGAGTGGACGCGCGCAGCCGGGCACGTGCTCTTGCTCGTGCCGCCGTTCGCGGCGGGGGCCTGTGAGCGCCCGGTACCGTGGCGAGCCGAGCGCATGGAGGGCGGAGCGCGAGGTGGCGAGGGGCTCGCCAAGATGCTCGCCGGTGAGGTCACGCACCGCCTCGAGGGCAAGCTGCAGACTCCTCCGCTGCCGGGCGCGACGTGGAGCGACCTCAGCGTGTGCGTGGGAACGTACCGCCTGCACCCCGCCGCCGGGCTGTTCGCCGTCACGTGCCTGCCGCTCTGGTCGCTGGCGGTGCTTGATGCTCCCGAGGAGACGCAGCGCTGGCTCGTGAGCCTGGTCGCGCTCGCCGGTGAAGCCAAGCCAGTCGCCGCGCCCGCGCAGACGCCGCTCTCGCCCGACCACTATGGGCTCCTGGTGTTTCTGCTCAGCAGGAGCTTCGAAGATGCCGAGCAGGCCATCGCGGCGCTGCGCGCATCGTCGATCTTCCGCATCGCCCCTGAGCGCGCGCGAGCGCTCTTGAACGAGCTGCGCGCTCGAGGCCTGGTCATGGGCGCCGTGCCAACGACCGAAGCCACCGAGCTCGTGATGCAGAGCCCCTACGCGCCGTACGTGAGCGCGCTCCGCGAGGTGACCACTCCATGACCACCAATCGAACCCTGGCCCAGACGCTCGCGGTGCAGTCGCAGGTCCACCTACCGGGCACCGTCGGTCGGCTGCTCAAGCAGATCCGCGACCTCGAGCGCGTCGCGCCGCTCTTCGTGAAGGCGGGCCTCGTGCGCGCGGTCGAGCGACCAAACCCGATCGACACGCGGGCCTCGGGCATCGCCACTCACTCCTCGACGACGAAGACCATCGGCGGCTTTCTCTACGGCGCGGCGGCGGCGCGCTGCGACCTGCTCGTCGAGCACAACGCCATCTCGACGGCAGGCCAGGACAGCGCCTGCGAGATAGACGACATCAACTACGAGAACCAGTCGATGCGCCTTGCGCTCGCCGCGATCAGGCAGGCATACGAGCTGGCTGATCGTGCCGTCGTCGAAGAGCGCTCGCGGCTCATCTTCTTCGACACGGCTCTGGTGATGGACCGGAGCATGGTGCCGCCTGCCAGCCGCGCTGGAGAACCGGGCTATCCAGCCGCCTACGCCGCCACGCGCGAGACCATCGAGTCATTCTGGGCGAGCCACAGAGAGCGGCTCTTCCCGTGGAACCCGAGCGGGCCGGTCATCGTCGGCCTCGCTTCGCAGCGCTTCGGCGCGATCATCCAGTCGGCGCAGCAAGACCTGCGCCTTCAGGAGGAGCGCAGCCAGATTTTGCCGACCGAGACGGTCAACCGCGAGGCGCTCGCAGCCCTCGACGGCGTGCGCGACGCGATCCTCGGCGTCGGCGAGCGGCGCTTCGTGCACGGCATCCTCGGCAGCTTCACGAGGACCGCCGCCTTCCGCATGAACGTCCACGCGCCGCGCATGGAGCCGGGCAACGTCGTCGAACTCGGCGTCATCGGCCTGCACTTCCGCGCCGGCCAGACAACAGAGCCGCGCCTGATGCAACTCGTGGGCGACGCGCCGGCGTGGACCACCGAGGCCATCGACGAGGTCGTCGGGCTGACGATGGCCCTGACGGCCGTGGGCGGTGCCGCGGCGACTCCGCTGCCAGTGCAGCTCGCCGAGCGCGAGCTGACCGCGCTCGGACCCTTTCTCGAAAACTACAGCCGAAGCGTCGCCGGTGAGCTGAAGCGGCGCGAGATCGAGAGCATCTGGCTCTCGGACTTCGACCTCGCGACGTAAAGGAGAACGATCGATGCCCCATCATGTCCTTGGCCGACTCGTCGGCAACACCGGCGACCCGACGAACCTCTCGATGGTTCTCAACTCGTCGTTCGCTGGCAGGCGCGGCGAGTTCGTGCGCGTACGGCACCGTGAGCAAGAGGGCGCAGCGCAGACCGACGTGCTCGCGCGCATCGTCAGCATCAGCCGCAGCAACGTCCTCTACAACTCTGGCCTGGGGCAGGCGGTGACCGAGCTCGAGCTGCTGCCCGGTGCGCACGTTACCGGCGAGCAGATCCTCGGCAAGCTCGAGGCCATTGGATACCGCGACCCCGAAGGTGGCGGCATCAAGATGCCGCGCCGGGCGCTCGATCCGGGCTCGCCGGTCGAGCCGGTGGACTTTCAGTTCCTGAGCGCGTTCTACGAGTTCCAGGAGCACTCCAGCCTGCACATCGGCAACCTCGTCGGCTACGAGCGCGGGGCCTCGGCGGTGCCGGTGTACGTGGACGTGAACCGCCTCGTGACCGAGCACCTCGCGGTCCTCGCGATGACCGGCTCGGGCAAGTCGTACACGGTCGGCCGCATCATCGAGCGGCTCGTCGCGATCAACAACGGCACCGTCGTCGTCTTCGACCCCCACGGCGAGTATGGGCGCGCGCTGTCGGGTGGGCAGATGTGCTTCAATGATCGGCCCGACGAGCTGGACGACCAGCGTGATCGCGCGGCCCTTCCGGCCATCCGAGACGCTTTCACGAGGCTCCGCGAGGCGGGCGCTGGCATCACCGTGTACAGCCCGCAGAACCCGTCGTTCCGGCAGAAGTACGCCGGCGCGAACCAGGAGCTGGCGTTGCAGTTTGACCACTTCGAGATGGACGACCTGAGCGAGATCCTCCCAGGCCTCACCGAGCCGCAACAGCGCGTGCTGGACGTCGCCATTCGCTACTGGATCGCCCACGAGCGCACGACGCCGCGAGACATCAATCGGCTGCGCCACTACCTCGGCGACGGCATCGACGACGTGCGGCAGTGGGACGAGCTGAGCCAGACCGAGGCGACGGCACTGAACGGTAGAAGCGCGGCGGTCGCGTCGATGAAACTCTCTCGCGTGCTTCAGGAGGCGCAGAGCTTCTATCACTCGGGCCTGCCCGCAGCGACCGACGTCTACGAGATGATCGGTAGGCCGACCGATCGCCGTGGCCGTCTCGTCATCGTCGACCTGCAGGGCCTCAGCGACACCGCGAAGCAAGTCATCACCGCACTCATCTCGAGCGAGGTCCTCCGCGCCGCGTCGAGCAAGACCGACCGCATTCGCCCGTGCTTCCTCGTCTACGAAGAGGCGCACAACTTTGCCCCAGCGGGCGAGCCCGCCGTGAGCCATCGCATCATCAAGAAGATCGCCGGTGAAGGTCGCAAGTTCGGCGTGGGCTTCGCGGTCGTGAGCCAGCGTCCGTCGAAGCTCGACCCCGACGTGACCTCGCAGTGCAACACGCTGATCGCGATGCGCCTCAAGAACCCGGACGACCAGCGCTTCATCGCGAAGACCTCCGACATGGTGAGCGCGGCCGACCTCGACCAGCTGCCCGGGCTCTCGACCGGCGAGGCGCTCATCTGCGGGCGGTCGATCCCCGCGCCGCTCTTGGTGCGCGTCGGCACGAAGGCGCTGGTCCACGGCGGCGAGTCGCCCGAGGTGCTCAACGTCTGGGGGAGGTTCGGTGGCTGAGCGTATGGACATCGGGTGCCGACTCACGCTCGAAGTCGCGTCGTCCCATCTGCCGATGTGGACCGAGTGGGGCGTGCGCGACGTCGGCCACCTGGTCCACAGCCTCGGCTGCACGCTCTTGACGGCTACCGGGCGTGACCTCGGTTTCGCGACGGTGTCCGAGGTGCCCGCGCCACGCCAAGGCGTCCTGGGGAACGTCGACCAGGATGTACGGTCTGACTCGGTGTGGTTCGATCGCTCGGCGCGCCACGTGGCACTCCTCGCCGAGTTCGAGCGCTACTCGGGCAAGCAGAAGGACCTCAGCCCGAAGGTCGAGACGCTGCTCCTCGCGCAGCAGCGCTGGGAGTGCCCGAGCGCGACGCTGCTCTTGGCCTACTGGAGCGTGGGGCTGGTCACGCTGCCGGACCACGACGGGCTGCGCAGCATCGTGCGAGGGGGCTTTCAGGCGACGGGCGGCGTGCGCGTCCCGGGCAATCCGAACGCGCGGCTCCTCTTTTACCAGTTCGTTGTTCGCGCGGGGCAGGATGGCCTGCTCCGGCTCGAGAACATCCTTCGGCGAGGAGAATCATGATGACCAAGTTCTTTGTGCCACGAGCAGACCGGCGTCTCGGCGAGCGCTACGAGTTGGTCGAGTGCCTCGGCGACGGCTCGTACGGCTGGGTGTGGCGCGCGCAACGCCTCTCCGACGGCGCCATCGTCGCGGTGAAGATTCCGAAGGCACAGGGCAAGCGTAACGAGGAGCTCGCCGAGGGCTCGCCACTGGTCGGGCAGACGCCGCATCCGTGCGTCGTCGACGTCTACTGGATGGGGCGCGTCCCGCCGGAGCGCGAATGGTACGCAATCGAGATGGAGTACTTCCCCTCCATCACGCTGGCCCAGCTGCTCGACAAAGGGGAAGAGGGATTCGTCGCCAGCTACGACAAGCTGCTCGGCGTCTTCGAGCAGGTGCTCGAAGGCTGCGCGCACCTGCACCGAGTGGGCATGTCGCACGGTGACATCAAGCCGCAGAACATCCTCGTCTCCGCCGACCGCGTGAAGTTGACCGACTTCGGCTCGAGCGTCCTGCCTGAGGATATGTACGCGCGCACCCGGGAGAACGGCGGCACCATCCTTTACTCTGCACCCGAGATCGTTGGGGCAACGATGTCGACACGGGACAACAACGCCCGCTTCCTGAGCGACATCTACAGCCTCGGCGTGCTGCTCTACCACCTCGTGACGGCGCGGCTCCCGCACGACACCTTGAGCCAGGTCGCCCGCCACGTGCCGTTCCCTCGCGCGCGCGAGGTCAACTCGTCGGTCTCGCAGCCACTCGACGAATTCATCGATCGCTGCCTGAAGCTCGCGCCCGATGAGCGCTGGCCGAGCGTCGATGCCATGCTCGACGCGTTCCGCGCCGTGCGACGCGCACAGCTCCAGTTCACGCCCACCCGCACCTTGGCGGTGCCGCGCGCGCCGCACGAGGACTGGTCGTCGCAGGCGGTGCGCCTCGTCGAGGCGGGCGATTACCGCGACGCGGAGCTGGTCGCACGCGCCGAGTTCGAGTCGACCCGCGACGCGCAGGCGTTCCTCCTCATGGTGCAGGCGTCGTATCGAGAGGGGCGCTATTTCGACTGCATCCGCGATCTCGAGGCCCGGCCGGATGTCGTCGACGCGCCGACGCCCACCGGCGCCGAGCTTCGACGCCTCGCGCTTTCGGCCTACCTCGAGGTACGCCAGGTGGATCGCGCCCGCGCGTTCGTCGAGCGGTGCTTGGCCGAGGCACCCGACGCGCCCGATCTCCTCCTGAAGCACGCTTCAATCCTCGCGCTCGACGCCAAGTACGAGGACGCCGCTGAGCAGCTGATGGCGCTCAACCGAAGACTGCCTGGGAAGCCTGCGATCCTCCGACGCCTCGTCGCCGTCTTCGAGCAGATGCGTGACACGGGCAAGGCGGCGGCCTTCCTGCGCGCGTACCAGAAGGCGGTGCCCGACGACCCGTGGGCGTCCTCGAAGGCCGAGCACTTCCGCGCGCTGGGGCTTGCATGATCTCGCCAACCACACCCGGAGGCTATGACCCGGTGACGCTGGTCCACTGGCTCTGGTGGAAGCTCCGGTGCCATGAGGGCTCGGCGGAGGACTTCCAGAAGCTGTTCGAGAACGTCATCAAGCGGGCGCAGCCGGAGTTCATGCAGATCCGGCCGTATGGGAACATCGGCGATCGCAAGTGCGACGGCCTCTTCTTCGAGGAGGGCGTCGTGTTCCAGGTGTACTCGCCCGACGAGCTGAAGCAGTCGGAGGTGCAGGCGAAGATCGAAGAGGACATCGCCGGCGCCGTTGGCCACTGGGGCGACAAGGGACTGAGGCGCTGGACGTTCGTTTACAACTGCCGGCGCGGGCTCGCGCCCGACATCCCGGCCACGCTGAAGGCGCAGCAGGCCAAGTACCCGAACGTCATGCTCGACCACATGAGTAGCGACGCGCTCTGGGAGAAGGCCCGCGGGCTCAGCGTCCAGCAGCGCAGCGAGATCCTCGGCGCTCCCTTCGGGTACGAGCATCTGTTCCTGCTGCCGGACGGGACGGCAGGGGACGCCGCCGACAAGATCCGTCGTGGCCAGTTCGTCGTGGTTCACGACGTGATGTCGCCCATCAACCTGCAGGCGGCGGTCAGCGCGATGTCGCCGGACGTTCCGCTTGGCCCCGCGCTCCACATCCGTCCCAGCGGATCGACATGGAAGGGGGGGCTGCCCGACGAGTGGCGTGCGGCCGCCGAGCAGCAGCGACTCATCGTCCGAGAGGCCATCGAGAAGAGCCGCGACCTCCTTCCAAGATTCGCGGTGTTCAGTCTGGCGCCCGTCGCGTTGGCAGCGCACCTCGGCTTCCTCTTCAGCGACCGCGTCGAGGTGCGCGCGTTTCAGTTCGACCGCGAACGCTCGGAGTGGAGCTGGCCGTCGAACGAGGACAACGAGTCCGTGCAGGTCGCCACGACCGGCATTCCGGCCGCAACGGTCAACGATGCCTGTGAGGTCACGCTACGCCTCTCCATCAGCGCACGCGTCCCGGAGACCGATGCCCAGGCGGGCGCGCCGGGCGCGGCTCATCACGTGGAGATTCACGTCCCAGAGCCGAGCAAGACTTGGCTCTGCTCCGGCGCTCGGCTTCGGGCTGCCGCGAAGCAGATCCACGACACGCTGGCAGCGCTGCGCGATCGCTTCCCCGAATGCACGAGGGTCCACGTCTTCGCAGCGGTGCCCACGCCCGTTGCGATTGCGCTCGGTCAGGCCGTCAACCCTCGGATGGACCCACCGGTCGCGCTGTACGAGTACTCGCGCCAACGATCTCCTCGGTATCGGTACGCGCTGACTTTGGAGGAGGCTTCGTGAACAAGACCCCCGAAGAGTTCCTGCGTTCCGTTCTCGACGAGCAGACGCTGAAAGAGGACTCGCCCGAGCGCACGGCGCTGCTCGCTGAACACGAGCAGGTCCGCAGCCTTCTCGTCTCGAGCCTCACCGACGCGAAGCCCCTCGTCGAAGTCGGCGGCTCGATAGCCAAGGGCACCCTGGTGCGCGCCGGCTACGACCTCGACACCATCTGCTACTTCGCCAATGACGACGACGGCGCGGGCAAGACGCTGCGGGAGATCCGAGACAGCGTCGAGGCGGCGCTGAAGAAGGAGTACGTCGTGAAGGCGAAGCGCTCGGCGCTCCGGCTCACCGGACGCAAGAAGGGTTCGATGGACTTCACGGTCGACGTCGTGCCCGGACGCTACGTCGACAACACCAAGCAGGACGTCTTCTTGTTCCAAGAGGGCGGCGACAAGGAGCGCCTGAAGACGAACCTTCGAAAGCACATCGACCACATCAAGGGCAGCGGGCACACTGACATCATCCGGCTCGTGAAGGTCTGGAAGCTCCGCGCGGACCTCGACATCAAGACCTTCGTGCTCGAGCTGCTGGTCATCGAGGCGCTCAAGACCTCGACAGCATGCGGCCTCGAGGGTCGGCTCGTGGCGTTCTGGAAGGCGCTCCGCGACGACATCGACGACCTGAAGATCGAGGATCCAGCGAACCCCACGGGAAACGATCTCGCTAGCATCTTCGGTGACGATGAGCGCGAGACGCTCTCGGCAGCAGCAACCGTGGCGCTCGACCTCGTCGACGCGGGGGACTGGGAGGCACTGTTCGGCAAGATCGGCACGATCGAGAAGCCCGAGAACCGTGCCATCGTCTCTCCGCGCGCGCTCCTTGCGCTCGGGGACACCTCCCATGCGCAACAGCACTCGTGGCCCGTGCATCGCGGCCAGCAGTACACGGCCACCGTGAAGTGCCGCGCGTCCTCGCGGCGGGGGAAGAGCTTCGATCTGAACAGCGATGGATGGCCCGTCACCGAGGAGACGAACTTCCGGTTCGAGGCGGCGACGAATGTGCCCGCCCCATTTCAGGTGCGATGGCAGGTGGTGAACACCGGAGCGCACGCCAAGGAGGTCGGGGGGCTTCGCGGCGAGTTCATCGAGGCGAGGACGAACGCTGGTGATCCGTCGTCGGGTCTCGTTCACCGCGAGTCGGCTTCGTACACGGGCAAGCACTGGGTCGAGGCCTTCATCCTGAAGGACGGCGTGCTCTGGGCGCGCAGCGGACGCTTCTTTGTGAACATCGTCAGCCGAAAGCGCCGTAGATCCTTCTGGGGATGGGGGCGCGCTGCATGAGCTTCGTGTTCAACCGAGTGAGGTACGAGGATCTGAACGCACGGCAGCAGGAGGCCTTCAACTTCCAGAAAGTCTCTGCCGTGCTCGCGGACTACGGCTTCGTGACCTTGCGGTTGTCGAGCGACTGGCAGGGCGCTGACTTCATCGCGCAGCATCGCGACGGGGAATTCTTGAAGGTTCAGTTGAAGGGCCGCCTGTCGTTCTTCAAGAAGTACAAGGGGCGAGACCTCTACGTTTGCTTCCCGAACGAAGGCGACTGGTTCATCTACCCGCACGACGAGCTGCTGGCCCGAGTCCTCAGCGAGACGAAGATGGGG
Organism: Myxococcus stipitatus; assembly: GCF_038561935.1. Next base: position 2,058,838 of record NZ_CP102770.1, read on the forward strand.
GAGTCGGACTCCTGGCAGCAGAAGGGCGGGTACACCTACCCGGGCCTCTCGAAGACGATGCGCGAGCTCCTCGAGCCATATCGACTGCAGGTTGGCGAAGCGCGAGGCATGCCCGTCGCGGAAGAGCCGTCTCCGTGATGAGGCCAACGCGCGACCTGGTCGCGCTGCCACCTCCGAGGGATGGAGGAGCCCACGACCACCCGCGTGTCTCACCACCTCGACCACAAGTCGCTGCGCCTAGTCACGGGCGCGAAGGCCGACTTCGGCGAGGGGCGGCACGCGGGACCGCGCCCCGATGATCAACAGTCCCACCCCGCGCGGGACAGTTGATCGCCCGGTCACGGTCCCGGAAACCGAGGGTCGGCTGTTAACCGCCTCTCGGCTTCTCTCTCCCCGTGGGCACGAGAAGAGAGCGCGAACGCCGACCCGCGCGCCCTCGACGTGTGCCTCTTCACGCTGGTGGCGCTCTCAGCGCGATCGCCGTCCCGGCGCGCGCGACGCTCGCCGGCGCGCAAACCCTCGGGGAATCAGGGGAGAAAAGGCAACGGCCCCGGAGATCGCTCTCAGGGGCCGCTGTTAAAAGGTGCGGGGTCGCGTTTCCGCAACCCCGCTTGAATGGCTCTCCAGGAGGGACTTGCACCCTCAACCTCGCGGTTAACAGCCGCTTGCTCTGCTATTGAGCTACCGGAGAATGTGTTGCGTGAAAAGAACCGGAGGCAGGCTTTGCACCTGCGCCTGCGGAGTCAGAGTCCGCCATCCTGCTGATTAGACGACTCCGGTATGAGATACCTCCGGAGGGATTCGAACCCTCGCCGTCCGCTTAAGAGGCGGATGCTCTTCCAATGAGCTACGGAGGCGTGTTGTCCGCCGTCCCCGCTGCGAGCGGACGGCATGGATTCACCACGATGACAGTCGGGGTACTCGGACTCGAACCGAGATTTCTCGCGTATCAGACGAGTGCCCTACCCTTGAGCGATACCCCGTGACTTGTGTGAAGCGGAGCGCTGCGGACCGCGCTCGTGCTGCATGGGGACGCTGGGAGTTGAACCCAGCGGGCCCTGACGGGCTCGGGCTCTACAGGCCCGTGCGTCTTCCCTAACGCGCTACGTCCCCGGAGGAGCGGGGCCCCAGAAAGCCGAAAGGCCGGGTCCCCTGGATGGGAGCCCGGCCTCTGCATGGCTTGGCGCACCGTTGGTGGAGCGCGAGCGTCAGCAGGGTACGGGCGGCTGGCCGTGAATCTGGCCAAATCCCACGATGCACTTCGAGCCGATGCTCACGATGGAGCAGGAGGCGGCGTCGAACTGGTTCCAGAGGCTGTTGCGATAGCTGCGTTTCATCGGATTCGTCTGCACCGTCAACATCGTCATGGTCGCCGCTCCTTTCATCGGAAATCGACGGCGATGGATTCTCGTCCCTGACAGGTATCTGATGATTTCGCGGGCTTCAGGGCTGCGCGGTCGATGATGGCCTGGATGTGTCCGTCGCCCAAGTCCGCGACCGGACTGTTCGGGCACTGGCGTGTGTGTCCATCCGTTTCGGAGTACATGGGGGCATCATGAGTCGTCCGGAACATGGCGAAGAGGGGAGCACCGAAGCACTCATCCAGGTCGCGCTGTCGGGGGACGAAGATGACGAGCGAGCCTGGGAGGCCATCTGGACATTGCGGCGTCGGGCGACGCGCGAAGTGATGGATGCCGCCATTCAGCTGCTCGGCGACTCGTCCGCGAAGGCGCGAGGGCGCGGCGCGGATGTTCTTGGCCAGCTTGGCGCTGGGCGGCCCGTCTTCTCAGCGGAACGTGGCGACGCGCTGCTGGAGTTGCTTCGGCGGGAGAGCGAGCCCAGGGTCCTCCTCTCCGCGGGCGTCGCATTGGGGCACCTGGTGGAGCCTCGCGCTCTGTCTGCGCTCATCCGCCTGGCCAGTCATCCCTCCGCCGAGGCTCGCTGCGGGGCGGTGCATGGGCTGGCGGTCCTGGATTCGCCAGAATCGGTGGAGGCGCTCATCCAGCTTTCGGCCGACGAGGACCGCGATGTCCGGGACTGGGCAACCTTTGCCCTGGGGACGCTCAGGGAAGAGTGCGACACGCCCCAACTGCGTGATGCGCTCGCGGCACGCCTCGGTGACGAGGACTGGGAGATTGCCAGTGAGGCCCTGGTGGGACTGGCGATACGCCAGGACCCTCGTGCTGTCGAACCCGTGCGCGCCGCGCTTTCTGGCGACCGTGTGACGGTGTACGTGCTCGAGGCCGCTGCGGCCCTGGGCACCCCGGACTTCCATCCGCTCCTCCTCGCCCTTCGTGATGCCGGCGGCCCCGCGGATGGCTACTTCTCGAAGGTCCTGGATGAGGTCATCGCCCGATTCGAGCAGAAGTGACCTGCCTCCCTCCCTCGGCGGAGGGCTGTTCCCCGTCGATAACGAGCCGAGCGACCCCGAAGGCTTCCCTTCGGAGCCACCCTACATCGCTCAGGGCCTCAACCCGACTGCCTACTTGCCCTTGGTGGCCGGTGCGTCGAAGAACTCGGTGACCATGGACAGCAGCCAGTCCACGCGGCTCACGAGCGTCACGTGGGTGGTGCCCGGGAGCACGGCGAGCCGGGCGCGAGGCAGTCCGTGGAGGTCGCCCGCCACGCCTCCCCCCAGCAGGCGGAACATCTCCACCGTGTGCTCCGGGAGGGTGATGTCCGCATCACCAATCATCAGCAGGGAAGGGGCCTGAATCCCTCGGACGGCTTCCGCGGGCCAGCCGACGAACGTGGTGTCCAGCTGCTTCACCTTCTCGATGAGCGCGGCCCAGTTCTCGGGCTGGGGGGCCACCCGGGCGTACTCCTTCTGGAAGGGAGAACCCGCGAGGTGCTCTGGCTTGAGCTGCTTCCAGACGTCGATGAGCTCGGGGTAGGTGCCCTCCGTCCGATAGCCGGCTCCCCCCGCGTACACGAACCTGCGCACCAGTCGAGGGTGACGCATCGCCAGCTGCAGCGCGATGCCGCCGCCCATGCTGTAGCCCAGGAAGTCCGCCTTCTTGATGCCCAACTGCCCCAGCAGCGCGGCGGTGTCCTCGGCCATCTGCTCGTAGGTCAGGGGACGATTCGTGTCGGCCGTGTGCCCATGCGCCTGCTGCTCGATGGCGATGACCTGCCGTGTCTTGGCCAGCTCAGGCATCAGCTTCCCGAAGTCCACCTCCACCGTGGACAGGGCCCCATGGAGCAGCACCACCGGCTGCCCCTTGCCGTGAATCTCGTAATACATCTGGAGGCCGTTCACCGTCGCGTAGCGGCCCTGGGGCTTCGTGGGTGCACTCTTTCCCGCGGCGAGGCCCGGCTCGGCGCGCGCCGCGGGGGCGATGGCCAGGGCCAACAGGGTGACGGCGATGGTCGCCAGGACGCTCAATGACTTCTGGGTGGTCGAGTTCATGGGTCTGCTTGTGGTTGAGGTCGACACGCCTCGATGGTTGTCCATCCAGCCTGTCGAGGTTTGTCTGCCTACTGAGCGCTCTCGGGGGCCATCCAGTGGACGTTCCAGTGATGGCCATCCAGGTCGAGAAAGCCCCAGTGATACATGAAGCCGTGGTCCTGGGGCTCATTGATGCTCTTGCCCCCGTTCGCAACGGCCAGCTTCACCAGCTCGTCGACCTCTGCCTTGCTCTCGCAGGACAGGGCGCACATGGACTCGATGTGCTTCGACGTGTCGGCCAGGCCGCGAGAGGTGGCCGTCTTGAAGAAGGCCTCCGTGAGGAGCATCACCGAGGCATCCACTCCGACGAGCATGCAGGCGGCGTTCTCGTCCGAGAACTTCTCGTTGAACTCGAAGCCGAGCTTGGAGAAGAAGCCCCTGGACTGCTTCAGGTCGCGAACGGGGAGGTTGAGGTAGAGCTTCCGGGTCTTGCTGTGTGCCATGACGAGACATGCTCCGTGCGCTGCGTTGTTGCTCGATAGACGGCCTGGAGTGTCAAAACTCATCGGTCGTCGGCGCACGTTTAGGGGGAGGGCACTCCTCGCGTCTTGTACAGAACCAGTGACTTCACCCCCGCTCTCCGCGCCGCGGTCGGAGCACCACGGGCCCTTTCCCGGTTTCCTGAAAGTACGGAGTCCATGGCGCGAGGGTGAGACGCGTGACCTGTCTGTGCTGGTCAATCAGGGGAGGGAGCGGTACGGTCGTTGGGCCGTGGCGCCTCGGGCACCATGGAACGTGTCATGTCTCCCAGCTTGTTTACGCCCAGCGAACGCACGGCTCCGTTCGCGCAGTCTGCCCAGATTTTCTCGCCCAACGGGCAGCTCGCGCCCTATGTGAGCTCCATCATCGTGGCGGAGGGCGGTCCGGAGATGACGCGGACCCTGCTCCCCCTCTCTGGGATTGTCCTGGGCATCGGCTTCAGGGGCTCCGCGACACAGCTCGACGAGGGCTCCGAGCGTGTGCTCCCGAATGCGCTCATCCAAGGGCTGGGCTCTTTCGCGCGCCGGATACGTGGCTCGGCCAACGGAGGGAGCGTCCTGGTGACGTTCAACGAGGTCGGCGCCGCGCAGTTCTTCAAGGGACCCCTGCACGAGCTCTTCAATGCCTTCCAACCCCTGGAGGACCTGGTTCCACGCGCGGAGGTGGATCGCCTCTCGTCGCGTCTCGCGGAGGTGGGGACGCTCGAGGAGCGAGCGGGGCTCGTGGAGCAGTTCCTGTCCGTCCGGCTGAGCGCCAAGGCGCCAGACCCGATGGTCGTGGCCGCGGTGCATGCCATCCGGATGGCGCAGGGCTCGCTGCAGATGAGGGACCTTGCCCGGTCACTCCACATCAGCCAGGACGCGCTCGAGAAGCGCTTCCGCCGCGTCGTCGGAACGACCCCCAAGCACTTCGCGTCCATCCTCCGGCTGCGCCAGGTGATTGACGCCTACCGCCCCGGTGCCAGCCTGTCTCACCTGGCCCTGGACGCTGGCTATTTCGACCAGTCTCACTTTCATCGTGAGTTCCGACACGTCACGGGCGATGCGCCCAGGCGATTCTTCGCGTCGGAAGACTATTTCTAGACACGAAGCCTCCAAGGACTGTCCTGGGAGGCTTCGTGGATCGCGTCTGTGTCTGCCTATTCCTTCAAGGACTTCACGCGATAGGCGCCCGGGTAGGAGCGGAAGCGCTCCTCGAACTTTCCGGGCACGAGCACACCTGTGTCGAACAGCTTCAGGATGAAGTCCTCGTACTTCGTCCCCGGGGGGAGCTCCGCGCGACGCAGCTCCTCGTAGAGGATGTAGGCCAGTACGTGGATTCCGTCGTCGTGGTCGCGGAAGAACTCCGCGCCCGTGCGCGGCTTGCCATCCTTCGTGCGGAGCAGGCCCTGGCGTTCAGTGACGAAGACGTCGATGGCCTCGGCGCAGTCCTCCTCTGTCAGTCCCCGGGCGGTGGTGTAGCCGAACGCCGGGTCGTGCTCGCGCACGAGCCGCTGGAAGTAGGGGTCCGCCTCCAGGGCCGTCAGCCGCTCATCGATGAGGCCCTCGCGCTTGAAGGGCGGGTGGAGCAGCTCATGCACCGCGGTCTTCACCGTGACGCTCACCGGGTAGGTGAGGTCGGTGAGGAAGTTCCAGCCCGTCACCCGGATGCCGTGGGGTTTGACGAACTTCAGGACGTGGGCGTTGAGCTCCTCCACGTGCAGCGCGCGTCCGAGGATGTCCTCGTCCCAGCCCACCACATCGTGGGGCGCCACCTGGGCGGCGAGCTGCGTGATGGACTGCTCGACCTGGGGCAGGTACTCCGCGCGCCAGATGCGCGGGAAGTCGATGCGCTGCAGGAAGGCGAACAGCACGCCGAGGTCCTGGCGCACGTCCTCCATCTCGCTGTAGTCCGACTTCTCGCCGTAGCTCGTCGCCTTGAAGGCGCGGCGCATCGCCTCCCAGGCGTCGTCGTCCGACACCGTCCTGGCCAGGCTGTCCACGGTGGTGGGGTTCGCGACGGAGAAGACGAGCACCAGTTGGGGGCCCACCATCTTCCCGGCCTGCTTTCCCAGCCGCTCGGTGAGGTGGTCGAGCGCGGCCTTCTCCTGGGGCTGGAGGAGCGCGGAGAAGCGCTCGAACTCCGCCGGGTAGAACCGCGTGTAGAACGCGTCGCCCCGCAGCAGGTTCAGGAGGCAGAGGGCGTCAAACGCCTCGGAGGGGCGCAGCGCCCAGTTCGTGCGCCCGGCCTTCACCCGGGTGGCGGCGGGGGCGGGCGTGGTGGGGACGGCTTGCTGCGAGGCGCAGCTGGAGGACGCCAGCCACAGTGTGGCGATGAGGGCCAGGGTGGGGGCCCGTCGCCGGGAGTGAGAGGGCCGGGTGCGAGCCGGGGTGGGTGAGTCGAGCATGTCGCGAGTCATGGCGCCGAAGCTGACCCTTGTCGAGCAGGGACGTCTTGGACGGATTTCACCCCGTTGGATGAAACGAGCGGCCCGTGAGCAGGCGCCGATACTCGGCCGGAGTCAGGCGGAGCCGGCGGCTGAACTCGCGCGTCATGTGACTCTGGTCGCAGTAGCCCGCCTCCAGCGCGATGTCGCTCAAGGAGGCCGTTGTCTCCCGCAGGGCCCGGCTGGCGCGCTCCAGTCGGGAGCGACGCAGGTGGTCGGCGGGAGTGCACTGGAAGAACTGGCGGAAGCCTCGGCCGAGCTGCGTGGGGCTCACCCCTGCTTCGCGAGCCAGTTGCGCGAGCGTGGGAGGGGGGCCTCGGACGGCATCGAGCAGCTCGCGCGCTCGGGTGAGCCACGGGGGCGGGGTGGAGGCCTTCCGGGGCGTCGAGGCGCGGATGGCCTCGCAGAGCAGCTCCAGCGCCAGTCCCTCGATGGCCAGCGCCGCCACGTCATCCCCGCGATGGAACTCCTGATACAGGCGCGCGCTCAATGTGGACATCCGCTCGGAGGTGAGCTCCATCCGGCTGTCCAGCCGGGACACGAGCGGGTAGCGGGACCTCCAGACGGACTCGGAGAAGTCGACGTTGAAGGTGCGGGTGCGCCGACTGGCGAAGCGCTGCTCGTGGGCGACCTCGGGTGCCTGGAAGGCCACCGACCTGGGAGCGCACTCCCGGGCGCGCCCTTCCATGACATCGGTGAAGCCACCTTCCAGGGTGAAGCGGAAGCCCGCATGTCGGTGTCGGTGGAGGGCGAGCACGGTTCCCGGAGGGTAGGTGCTCTCCGTCAGGACGAGCCCCGCGACTTCCAGGCGCTGGAGCGGTGTGCCGAGATAGCGACCAAATCCAAGGACGGGGGCGGTGGACACCTGGTTTCAATGCACGGCACGCGAATCGATTGCAATCTCCAGTCGCCATCCAGGGGCGCTGAGCTGGTGCTCCACAGCGCCTGACTTGCCGCGTTGACGTAGCCGTCGGGTTCCCTGCCGCCGACAGGGGCCCCGTTGGCCTCGATGGACAAGGAACGGTCGGGGGCACTGGCCGCATGACGCGGTATGTGGCGAAGCGCTTCACGGACCTGTATCGGCGGATCGAGGCGACGATGACGTATCGCCGAGCGCTCGTTCCAGGTGGCGTCGAAGCCGGCCTCGCGCGGGAGATTGTGATGGAGCATCGCCGTGGCACGATGCGCTCCTGGGGCCACCAGTCCCTGGTCGCATTCGCGATTCCCCACTTCTTCCTTCATGTCACCGCCGCCTGCAGCATCCTGCGCAACCAAGGCGTGCGACTCACCATGGGCGACTTCCTGGGCAACTGGGGCGCGAGCTGCGCCCTCTCGGCTGGAGGCGTGGGCATGTCGCTCATCCAGGATGCTGCGCGAGCTGACTCGCGACCTGCTGACGACACTCCTCCACCGAGGCCTCGTGGTTGTAGCTCGCCAGGGCTTGCGCGCGGGCAGGGTAGAAGACTCTCAGGCTCGCCCACCCGTGACGCCGCCGGTCACTGGACTCGGACTGCATCAACCCCAGGATGACCTCCTCGTACCTCGCGAGGTCCTCACTTCGCGCATTCAGTTCGTCCAGTATCAAATGCGAAATGAAGTAGTCCGACTGCAGGCGTTGGCCCAGCGAGTCCGAGTCCGCACGACGCAGTTCGTTCCTCAAGGACCTTGCCGCGAAGAAGAACGGGAATGCTCCCACGAAGGACCCCGTGACACCGCCGACGAGTGTCCCCAGGACGCAGCCCGCGAGCCCAAGCAGGCCGTAGCCGACCCACGCACCCACGGTCGCGCCTACCAGGGTCGCCAACAGTCGAATCAAGTCAAAGAGGGTGAACACCCGTGTCTCCTTCCCGCCGCGCTCTGCCTCAGAGGCACACTGTTGGCCCGACAGGATGACAATCTGTCGAGCCAGGTGGCTCGACTCCTGGGGCTTTCACTGGTGGAGCCCCAGGGGCATGGCGCGATTGCACGTCCCCTGCCAGACGACCTTCACTTGGGCGTGCTGAGGAGGTTCGTCCTCTCGCGGCTAGACTCTCGGTGCGTCACGCACCATGACCAGCTTGGGGTAGGCGACGAAGAACCCCCATCGCTCCATGTTGCGCTGGGACGGCGTGCCCGGGTGCGTGCTGCTCGAGGCCAGCGTGCAGCCCTGGCGCAGTGCCCACTCGAGTCTCGTGGTGATGAGTGCTTGCTGAAGGCCCTGGCCTCGGAAGCGCGCACGCACGCCCGTGCCGGACAGGGTCGCGACACCGTCGTGGAGGGCCGCCGTGCCGCCGCCCGCTGGCTCCCCGTCGACGCGCGCGAGGAAGCACGTCGTCCCGGGCATCGTCGCGGCGGACAACATCAGCGTGGCTTCGTCGTCGGTCAGCTCCTCTCGGCCCATGAATCCCTGCCCCACCGTGCGTGCGAACAGCTCCGCCTCGCCGGGCAGGATGGGGCGGACCTCCGCGGTGTGCGAGGGGAGTGGTGCTCCCGGCAAGGCGCGCGCGAAGACCTGCTGGAACTCCGCCACGCGATAGCCGCGCCGCGCCAGCTCCTGGGCGAGCGAGGGGGCCGCGAAGGGCGTGAGCTCGATAGGCACCGGACCGCCCCCTTGGCCCAGGTGCGCCTCCACGCGGTCGAGCATTTCTGCGTCGACGGGGCCATCGAGTCCCAGCGCGATGGCCTGGGTGAGCGGTGAGCCCGGGCCGTTGAAGAGCGCCAGCCCACCCGCGACCTCGAGGACTCCGTTCATGGGCGTCGCGCTGCGATTCTGCTCGGCCTGGGCCCGCTCGATGCGACGAGCCAGGGCCGCGTCCACGGTGACACGGGAAGACATGGATGCGTGCGACATGGCCGACACCTTCGTCCACCGCGCGCGGCGGCGTCTATCGGGTTCCGGCCCCCCTTGTCGTGAAACAGCGCTTCGGTGGTGTGTCCACGGCGCGGCGGAAGCGCGCGGGTGTCACGGAGAAGCGTGCGCGGAACAGCGCGGTGAAGTGGCTCTGGCTGGAGAGGCCCGCGCGCTGCGCGATGTCCGCGAGTGGCAGGGCCGTGGTGGCGAGCAGTGTCCGTGCGCGCTCGAGCCTCCGGGCCAGGACGAACTGGTGCGGTGTGGTGCCTGTCGCCCGCTTGAAGCTCCGCGTGAAGTGAGAAGGGCTCAGGTCCACCACGGAGGCGAGGGCCTCCAGTCCGAGCGACTCTTCCAGGTGGGCCTCGATGAAGTCCGTGACGCGCTGGACCTGCCAGGGCGCGAGTGCTCCCGAGAGGCTCCGGGCTCGAAGTCGCTGACCGTCGAGCCGCAACAGCCGCGAGGCCAGCACGGTGGCCATGGCTTCCACCTCGATGCGCGAGGGCCCGCTGTCTTCGTCCAAGGCTTCAGCGCTGGCGCGCAGCAGCTCGCGGACCAGCGGGTCGCGCAGTTTCGAGGACCCCATCCGCCGAAGGGCCTCCTCCGCGGAGGGCTCGCCGTGAAGCGATGCCAGTCGTCGCGGGTCGAGGAAGAAGGACGTCACCTGGGTTCCTCCGCTCCATGCGAAGGCGTGCGGCAGGTCGGAGCCGACGATACCCACTTCGTCGCAGGTCAGGCGGAGGTCCACGGGCCGCCCCGTGGTCCGCCAGCGGCCCCGGATGTCGCCGCGGCCCAGGGGCATGAGCAGCTGGAGGGTGGGGTGATGATGCTCGCCTGTGTCCAGTTGCTGCTGCCGGTAGAGCGCCAGGCCCACGCCCTGCCACGCCGCCGTCGTCATGGGCTCTTGAGTCACTCGTGTCATGGGCGTCGTCGGGAAGGTGGCACGAGGTGCGTGCCCTGTGGGGGGACATCATCCTCGCACGAGGCCGGGGGGGCCAAGCCTGACGGTAAGGTGTCACGGGCCGATGGCGAGCAGGCCGTCGTGACGCGTGGCGGGGGCTCCGAGCCAGCCCGGAGGGCGGGTGGTCGCTCAGGACTTATCGGTCGAGGCACTGCGGGCTCGGGCGAGAATCGCCGCCGACGGGAACGCGTGACGGTCCATCTCGCTCACTGTGCCCAGCCAGTGGCTCACGCTGCACGCCGCTGCGTCATGGAAGAGACAGGCAATGGCAGCCGCTGGCTCTCGGAAAGGGACTGGAGGCGTGTGTGTTTGACGGTGCGCCGAGTCGTCTTGCGAACGGTTGGGTGCTCAGGACCATCGCCTGCCCGCGAGCCCTCGGAGGCGAAGCGGAGGTTGAGGCGTCCATGGCGTATCAAGTGGAGCGAAGAGGCCATGTGCCGGCTGAATGGTGACGCTACACCTGCTCGATGTTGCGTGTCTCGGGGCGCGGCCAATCCGTCTGGGGCGATGTCAGCGTACTGTGCGAGATTGCCTGGTCGGTGTGACGCCCGCGGGGGGCGCGGCAATCCCGCGAACGGATGTGCTTCTGGTCAACCAAAGGAGTCTCCATGTTCATGAGAAGTCTTGTCCTTGCGGTGGGATGCAGTGCGGTGCTGTTGGGTTGTGACGGACAACCCGATGAGACGCAGGAGATTGTCGACAACCTGGCCCTGGCCGGGTTTCCGGCCGACGACATCATGGTCGTCGCCGGCAAGGTGTATGTCGGGCGAGATGCAGAGGTCTCACTGGCCGCGTCTCGCGAGATGCTCGCACAGGACGCCACCACCGAGGAGCAGTACCGCACCACGAACCTCGTCAGTTCGGCGGTGACGAAGATCTGCATCAACGGCTCGACGTTCACCGGCAACTTCAGCACGGCGCTCGACCTGGCCATCCAGAACTACGACGAGATGCCGCTTGCCTTCGACATGGCGCGCACGCCGAGCGCCGGCTGCAGCTTCACCATCAACGCGGTCATCCAGCCGGGGGTCGTTGGAGGCTCAGCGGGATTTCCGTCGGGAGGGCTGCCGTACCACACCGTCAACATCGGCGGCGGGCTTTCCTCCTACAGCGTGGACGTCATCGAGCACGTCATCACGCATGAGATTGGTCACACCATCGGCTTCCGCCACACGGACTACTACAACCGGACCATCAGCTGCGGCAGCGGTGGCAACGAAGGTGACGCGGGCGTCGGTGCCATCCACATTCCAGGGACTCCGACGACGGCGGCTGTTGGCGGCTCGCTCATGAACTCCTGCTTCCGCTCGGTCGAAACGGGGGAGTTCGCCTCCAGCGACCGCACCGCGCTGACCACCCTGTATCCATCGAGGGACTTCGCGCCGCTGAACTTCGAGTTCGCGGATGCGCGCCGCACCCGTGCTACCGGCGACTGGGCCCCCGGCGAATACAAGGCCGAGTGTGCCGGTGGTGAGCCCGTGACGGGGCTGTCCCTCAGCCCCACCTCGCGGAACACCCGCGTCGCGCTCTGCCGCACCGGTGGCGACCCGAGCTATCCGCACGACGGCTGCTACGCCCGGAACTTCTCCACCGCGGACAACCGCGGGACCTCCTCCACGGGCGACTGGGATTCTGGCTACTACAAGGGGGAGTGCGGTCCCAACGAGTTCGTCGCCGGCGTCGCCCAGAGCACCGGACATGCAATCACCGCCGTGCTCTGCTGCCCTGGCGCCGTCGCCCACACCTACTGCTCCGCTCGCGTCTTCGACGGCCAGGACTCGCGCGAGTCCTCCACCTCGGGCGACTGGGACGTCGGGAACTGGAAGGGCGAGTGCGGTCCCGGTCGGTACGCCGCGGGGCTCTCCCGAAGCCCTGCCGGTGGCGCGCCTCATGCGCTGCTCTGCTGCAGCCCGTGACGGAGTGTCAGCCACTCTGAGTTGAGGAACCTCCGCGAGGGCCGGCCTCGGTGAACTCCGGGCCGGCTCTCATGCAGCAGCTCCCTCAGTCCGTCATCACGCCACGCGCGTGCGCCCCGGGGACCTCGCGCGAATCGACCCGGATGGGCTGGTGACCTTGCTGGGGCGCAATGATGACCTGCTGAAGGTCGGTGGGGAGCGACTGAGTCCTGTCGAGATTGAAGCCGCGCTGCGCACGCTCCCACTCGTGGAGGACGCCGCGGTCTGGGGGCGGGAGGATGCCCTGTATGGCACTTCGCTGACCGCGTTCCTCCAGCTTTCCGCCGGGACTCCGTGCCCCTCCCGACACGCCTTGAGGCTGGCGTTGCGCGACCAGGTGTCGCCTCACAAGGTCCCCGCCGACTTCTACCGGGTGGAACAGCTCCCTCGCTCGTCGAACGGGAAGCTGCAGCGCCACCGCCTGGGCGAACTGCTGCACCCAGGACGACGCATCACCTGAGACAAGCAGCCCTGTTGAGGCAAGGCCTGCGTTCGTCGTGGGTCGGGCTTTGGAGTTCGCTTGCTTATTGCAGGATGGCGCCGAAACTGCTGCACCTCTTATCCAGTTGTTTTCGATCTGGATTCAGCTTCGTCGAATAGAAGAGCCAGCCGCCTCCGCATTCAATGCTCCAGAATGAATGCTCCTTGAGTCGACATGGCTTGCCTTCCTTGACGCCCGGACAAACCTGGACGACGGCGCGGTGGAGGGGAGAGTCGGGAGCCTCTCGGTCCGACGCACGGGACTCTCGAAGCCACACACTCATCACGTGCTTCGTGTCTCCCTCGACGAGCGCTCCGATCCGGTACGCATTCGTGGTGAAGGCGTGTGCGGCCATCAACGTCTTCTCCTCTCCCGACTGGTTCACCCAGCCCGCGGCCGCCACGCTGTCCACTAAATGTCCTGGAGCCGGGAAACAAAGACCCAGGACCGCGAGCCCAGCACAAAGAGATGTCATTGATATGGCCCCCCTGACCTGTACGAGCCCACATCATACCTCATGGGCTCTCATTGACGAAGGATGGGAGTGAAGGCTCTTGTGCTGTCAGGGCCGCGTGACGTGCACGAGGCTTGTCATCGCGTCCACGTACAGGGTCGTGTCGTCGGCATACAGTGGCAGCAACGGGGTGACGGAGACCTGGTTCAGCTTCGTCTTCCGGAGCTGCTGGGTGGCCGGGTCCTTGAACACGGCGTAGGGGACATCCTGGATGACATACGGCTTGCCATCCACGTGACCGATGACCATCAGCACATGCCCGGGGACGACGATGAGGTCACCCACCTGTGCTTGGGCCAGCGCGCGCAGCCGCTCTGCGTGCGAGTCCTGCGCCGTGAAGAAGCGGTGGTTCAGCGCCGCACTCCTCCCTTGCTGGCCGGAGTTAGGTGGCAGAAACAGCCCCATGCTGCGGTACACCTCGCTGGTCAGTCCGCTGCAGTCGCGCGCATTGAACTGATGCCCCCAGCCATAGCGCTCGCCGAGGAACTTGAAGGCCTGTCGGAGGATGTTGGCGCGTGTCAGCGGGAGATAACCCGGCGCTGAATCGGCGGTTCGCCGCAGCAGCGCGCTCTGGAAGGCCAGGGAGCCGTCCTGCTCGCGCACCGGGAGCACCACCGGCCACGATGCATAGCTGCTGGCGCCGTTGACGGGCTCTCCGGGAGACACCTCCGCCCGTGGGAGCGCGACCCCCATGTCGAGTTCGAGCTCGGACACCCTGGGGGCTTCCGGCGTAAAGACTGTTCGCACCTGGTCGCCCGTGACGACACGCCCGGGGGCTCTCTCCACGTACGAGAACACCGCGTCCGCTGTCCCTTCCGCGACAGCTTCGCGCTGGACCCAGGCGGGCCCCTGGGTCGTCAGGACGAACAGCCATTGTTGATCCGCACTGTGGTGCGCGATGACGACCGGCTCGCCAGGGAACAGGATGCCGGCCTGCAAGCTCTCGTAGTCGCGCAGGTCCTCCCCCGCATGGAATCGCTGGGTGGACGGCAGTGTCCGCAGGGGCGTGCGCCGCACGCTGAGTCCGTAGCGCGCGGGGACGGCTTCGGGGATGTGCGCGGCCGCCGTGTTCTGGCGCAGCTGTTCGAGCATCGCCTCCGTCACCGGTCGGCCCTGTTCGTCGATGACGGCCTGGATGGGCGACTGCTGCGCATCCTGGAGCCATCGAGCGACCTGCGCGCGCGTCAGCGTGGCTGGGACTTGCTTCAAGTCGACCAGGCCGCCCTCCGGACCGAAAGCGCGCCTGCGCTTCTCGGTCACCTGGTGGGCATCGAGCAGCACCTCGTCGGGTGACGGTGCGCGGCGGATCCAGAACTCGGGCGACAGCATGTCTTCGTGGAACGCGGGCACTCCGGCCGGAGACACGGCGAGCGTGGACGGCGTGGCACAGGCGGAGATGCTGGCGGTGAGCCCCACGACCGCGAGCGAGAGAGTCCGCATCCTCCAAGTGAGCGCGCCCGTCCGGCACGTCGTCGCAGGTGTCTGAGTGGAGGGGGATGCCAGTCGGCTCATTCGTTGAACTCCGAGAGGGGGAAGACGGCTCCAGGTGGCCGTGCTTGCGTGCGGCGACGAGCAGGTCCGCTCACTCGTGGCCGGTTGCTCACCCTTTGTCCAACGAAACCTCATCGCGAGCGATTTCACGGGCGCTCGGCGTTTTCTCCGGGAATGGAGGGCGGGGACACCCTTGCCCTCCGCCCCAGGGGGCTGCCTACTTCACCGTGCCGCCGGAGTGGCGGACGACGGCGCTGGAGCCCGGAACGCGCCCTTCCTGTGGCAGCGGCTCCAACCGGCCCCCGAGGTTCCTCGCCAGGAAGGCCTCCACGCGCGCGTGGTAGTCCAGGTTGTTCTCGGGCCGATAGAAGCCGTGGCCTTCGTCCGGATAGAGCACATAGGTCACGTCACGCCCGGCCTTCTCCATCGCGGATACCATCTGCTCGGACTCCGACTGCTTCACCCGCGGGTCATTCGCTCCCTGTGCCACGAGCAGGGGGATGCGAATCTTGTCCACGGAGAAGACGGGGGAGGTGGCGCGCAGCCGCTCCTGCTCGGCCGGGTCGTCCACGTCGCCCACGCGCTGGGCATACGAGCCTCGGATGACCTGCCACTGCGGTGGGAAGGACTTCAGGAACGTGAAGAGGTTGGAGATGCCAAAGGCATCCACCGCGCAGCGATACACCGTGGGGCTGTAGGCCGCGCCCGCGAGCGCCGCGTAGCCGCCGTAGGAGCTGCCCATGATGGCGACCCGCGAGGCATCCACCTGGCCCTCCTTCACGGCCCACGCCACTGCGTCCTCCAGGTCGTCGTTCATCGCGCGGCCCCACTGGCGGTTGCCCGCGTTGAGGAAGGTCTTTCCCAGCCCCGCGGACGCGCGGAAGTTGACCTGGAGCACCGCGTAGCCTCGGTTCGCCAGCCACTGCACCTCCGGGTTGAAACGCCAGGTGTCTCGCGTCCACGGGCCGCCATGCACCAACAGCACCGTGGGCAGCGGTCCCTGTGGCGCGTCCACCGGCCGTGTCAGGTAGCCCGTCAGCGTCAGGCCGTCGCGGGACTTCAGCTGGAAGGGCTGCATCCGGGCCAGCGGCGTCTGTTCCAGCGCGGGCTGGTTGGAGAAGAGCAGCTCGGCGCGGTGGGTCGACCGGTCGTAGGTGTAGTAGCGCAACGGCGCGGCGTCCTTCTCGAAGGCCACCACCCACCGGCGGTCCGCGCGGTCGCGGCTGACCAGGGAGAAGTCTCCGTCGTCCATGCGGCTCAGCACCTCGAAGTCCTCGCGGAGGCTCGGGTCCAGCACCTTCCACCGCATGTGGCCGTCGGTGTTGAAGGCCACGGCCTGGACCACCTTGCGCTCGGGATGGAAGAGGACGTCGAACACGTCTGAGCTCGGGTCCTCCGCGAGCACCTTCTCCGCGCCCGTGCGCAGCACCTTCTCCACCACCCGCGAGGTGTTGGAGCCGTGCGGGCTCTTCAGGTACACCTTCGCGCCGTCGCGCGAGAAGCCGATGAACCCCATGTACTGCGGGAAGACATTCTCCCGCAGAGGCACCTCCAGCAGCGTCCGCCACGGAGTGCGCGGGGAGTCCCGAACACGTAGCACGGTGGTTCCGTCTGGCTTCTGCGCCAGCGCTCCGCGCACGTCGAGCTTCGCATCCGCCGTCCAGTTCATCACGTCGCCTGGGTCCTGCGTGTCGAGCGTGATGGCGCCGGTGTCGAGCGACACGCGGTAGATGTCCGAGCCCGTGCGCTCCCGGAGGTTCATCGTCACCAGGATTTCTCGCGGTGCGGTGGGAGAGGATTCCAGCATTCTGGCCCGGATGCCCTGGAAGGGTGTCAGGTCGCGCACCACGCCCGTCGACAGGTCGGCGGCATAGACATGCGTGTTCTCGTCGCCATCGGAGTCCTGCGGGTAGAGGAGGGTGCGCGAGTCCTGCGACCACTCGTAGTACCGGACGCCCCGCTTGGGCTCCTTCGTCACGGCACGGGTGTCGTCCTTGCCTTGCAGTGTCCGCACCCAGACCTGCATGACGCCCTTTGCATCGGGCGCGAC
This sequence comes from Myxococcus stipitatus, assembly GCF_038561935.1. Next base: position 2,075,470 of record NZ_CP102770.1, read on the forward strand.
CCAGGCCAGCTTCTCTCCGTTCGGCGACAGAGTGGGCTTGTCCCGGACGGCGTTGCCGAACAACAGCGTCCGGGGAATCACGGGCGGCGACTCCGCCAGCGCGGGCACGGCCCACAGCATCAACACCATCACCCCACGGCGCAGCAGCATCGAGTCTCCCAGCGGCGTCGTCCCTCGGGACGAAAAAACAGCGTCACGCCGCCTGAACACCCATCGGGGCTGCCTATTTCGCACTCACCCTCCAGCTCTCCCTGGACCGGCCCGAGCGGTCGCGGCCGGCTGGCGATGTGGAGGAGGGCGTCAGAAGGCTCCTGACCGGAGGACTGGGCCATGCCCACGTATCTCTTCGTTCGCGTCGAGGCGGGACTTGGGTGCACTGCTTGAAGCGGGTGACGGGATTCGAACCCGTGTCGCGGGTCTGGGAAACCAGCATCCTGCCGCTGGACGACACCCGCGTTGCTTGCCCCACTTCCAATGAACCCAGGCGGTGTGTTGTCTGCCATTCAGGCCGAGTCCCACGATGCGCTTCGAGCCGATGCTCCCAAGGGGCTGGATGCGGCGTCGAGTCTGTGAACACCGCGCTTCATCGGATTCGTCCGCACTGTCACCGTCGTCATGGTCGCCGCTCCTTTCGTCGGGACTCTCCGGTGATTGGTTTTTCCCCTGACGCGGCGGTGCCGGCCCGGTTTGCGTAGTCGAACCGGAGCGTCCTCCTCTTCGTGGATGAGCGCATGACTGGACGTGTCGAATGGGGGAGAGTTCCAACTCATGCGCAAGTTCCCGATGCCCGCCCTGCTTCTCTCGATTCTTGCCGTCGGCATCATCGTGGCCGTGGCTGGGACCTGGAGAATGGGCAGGACGAACATCCTCGTCGTCAATGCGTCCGGACGCGAGCTGCGGAGCTTGGAGGTGAAGTTCCCGGGACGCGCATGCCGCTACGAGAACGTCGCCCTTCGAGCGGAGGTCCAATGTGAAGGGCGCGCGGACCGGGATGTGCTGCGGCCCGATGGCACCCTCGACGCCACCCGGTCTCATTAGCGCCCGCGCGACACAACGGCGCGTCCTCCCTGCTCACGGGCTCGATGTCTTCATGGCCGCCGTCGCCTTGCGGAAGGCCGAGGGCGTCTGGCCGAAGTGCCGGTGGAATGCCCGGTTCAGGCCGGACTGACTCGCGAACCCCACCGCATGTGCGATTTCGCCAATGGAGTCCTCTCCATCCCGAAGTCGCTGCGCGACCAGGTCCAGCCGGAGGTTCATCAGGTACGTCATCGGCGGCTGTCCGATGCGCTCCTGGAAGAGCAGGGCGAACCGCGTGCGAGACATCCCCACGCGTGTGGCCAGCTCCCCAACGGACCACGCATGAGCAGGGTCCAGGTGGAGCTGATGGAGGGCCTCCGCCAGTCGAGGCTCCCTCAATCCTGCAAGCCATCCCGGCGGAGTCTCGTCCGTGGCGAGAAGCAGGGCACGCAGCACCTGGACGAACAGCGCCTCCGTGATTCGAGCCGCCGCCATGGTCGCACCGGGTGCCGAGGAAGTCGCCTCGAAGGCGAGGGCATCCAGCAGCGTGCGGAGCGCGGGAAGAAAGGCCAGTCTCGTTCGGTCCAGATGGACCACAGGCGGGAGCCCTCGCGGCATTCGGGCTCCTTGCGCTCCCTCGGCGGCGAACTTGCCGCAGACCAGTCGAGTGGACTCGCCCGTGCCCTCCACCCGACGAACACCCTCCACCCAGGGATGCCGCTCCACGAGCCGCGCCAGGGGCGAGACCGGAGCCTGGGGCGAGGACATCAGCAGGTGCGCCTGTCCCTCGAAGAGGACGACCAGCTCACCGGCCTCCAGCTGATGGTCGCCGCGTGAGGTGCGCAGCATGCACCGTCCCTGCTCCACCAGGTGGAACGACGCGAAGGGGCCCTCCGGCAGGTCCATGCCCCAGGGCTCGCGCAGCTCCCAGGCGGCATAGATGCTGCCTTTCAGGCGCATCCCGCGAAGTACCGCCGAGAGTGGCTCCATCCTCGTTGCCTCCTTCTGGAACGCCGGGCACGGAAATCGGGACGGGCGACGAAGCCGGCGTCCTCGCTTGCTTCTATACGTTCAGGGCCGGGCGCGAATCCACGCTCGGATTCCCATGCGCCCGAGAGGTCATCGATGTCCGTGAAGTTCCCACGAGCGGCCTTGCTTCTTCTGGTCGCTGTCATAGGAGGCGTGGGTATCGCCGCGCAGCCTCAACCCCTGACGAAGAAGGACTCACCCATGGTCGTGGAGTACATCCGCTATTCCGTTCCCGCCGAGCGGGCAGGGGCGTTTCTCGAAGCCTACCAGCGCGCGGGCGAGCACCTGCGCGCCTCGCCCCATTGCCTGCGCTACGAAGTGAGCCGAGGCGTCGAGGAGCCCAACCACTTCATCGTCCGCATCGAGTGGGACTCCGAGGAAGGACATCTCCAGGGGTTTCGTCGGAGCGCCGAGTTCCGGAAGTTCTTCGAGCTCGTGAAGCCGTTCGTCTCCGACATCCAGGAGATGAAGCACTATCGCGTCGAGAGCGCGTGGGGCCGCCCCTGAGCCACGTGCCCCCGTTGGATTGACCCGGTTTTCGCGCGACATATATCGTTGCTTCTCCGTCGGCCCGGCATCCACGGCGACAACGAGGAGGGGGCGATGCAAGCGAACCGTTCCAGCGCATGGGCCCTCGCGGCCACCCTCGCATTCCTCTGCGCCGCCTGTTCGAGCGAATCGTCAGAGCGTCCGCCCTCACGAGCGCCGAGCCTCGCGGTCATCGGCCCGCCTCCCGCGCCTGAGTCCGCGCCTCCCGTGCCCACTCCACCGGCGCCGGTGGCCCATGTGCCGACTGCGTCAGCGCACGAGCCCTCGCTGCTGCTGTCCGAACCCTCGGAGCTCATCCTCCTGGAACAGCAGGGGCTGTCCTTCGGCCAGCAGCTCGGCGCACCCGCGGAGGACGCGCAGAGCCTCCTCGCGTCGCCACGGTATGCGTCCTTCGTCTCGGTCATCGAGCGCGACCTCGCCGAGCTCTCCAGCCGGGACGGCATCGCCCTCAGTCAGTTCCCGCTCGACCCCCAGCGCCTGAACTATGTCTTTGATGCGCGGTGGCTGCGCTCGCCGCGCGCGCGCTTCCAGCTGGTGGGCGTGGTCAACCGGCTCGACATGCGCTTCGCGACGCCCAAGGAGTGTGGCCAGCTCCGGTTGATCTACCGCCTCTCGTTGCAGCCGGAAGGCCGTCCCGTCGTCCGACTGCCAATGACTGTCAACGTCATCCGGCCCTTGCCCATGGCTCCGGGGGGAAGTTGCAGGGCGATGGCCCAGCAGTGGCGCGCACTGCCCTCGACCGCCTCCGAGCGAGTCGCCGCGGTGGGCCGGAGGGTGGCTCGGCTGCCGCCCATGAGCGGGCTCGAGACGAACTTCCAGAACCTGCACGGACCGGGAACCCCCGACGCGGATGACCATGCGGAGTACGTCCTCAGGTCCTTCGAGGTGCGGCGGGAGCGACTCGTCCCTCGGCTGCTCCTCAACACGCCTCGGGCGGACCTCGATGCGGCGGAGAGGAAGGCGCTGGTGGGCTGGATTGCGAAGAACTTCATGGACATCGACGCCGGGCGCTCCGTCCTTCCAGACAGGTTCCTGGCCACGCGAGCCATCTCGGTGAGCCCGCGCGGGCTCTCCCGGCCCGCCAATCGCGTCTTCAGCTCCCTCCTCGCATCCGAACTCGACTCACGCGTGTTCGCGGAGCTCCCCTATGCGAAGGCGAAGATGGCGCGCTCGCCTCGGGGGCTGCTGCGACGGCTGGACGGCTTCACGTGCACGGGGTGTCATCAAAGCCGCGCTGTCGCGGGCTTCCATCTCCCGGGCGAGGAGCGAGACCCGGACCAGACGTTCAATGCCCTCGCGGTCGGCGTCTCCCCGCATCTGCACGAGGAGCTCGGCTGGCGGGGACGGATGCTCGCGAGCATCGCGGAGGGCGCCACCTTCGTTGAGCCGAGACCGTTCCCCGAGCGCCCCACCGCGTCCGGTCTCTACGGCTCACATTGCGGTCTCGGTGACCCGAGCTTCGCGGACTGGACGTGCCAGGCCGGGCTCGAGTGCCGCGACAGCCACCACGACGAAGTCGGGTTCTGCGCGCCAGTGCTCCGGTCCTCCGGCGACGCGTGTGAGAACGCGCGAGTGGTCGCCCGTCCGGGGGCGAGCGGCGACCAGCTCGTCGCGGACCCTCCCGAGGTGTGTCAGGGGGAGCCCCCGGACAGCATTCCGTGCATCACGAATCGCTATGGGTTCCCGCTCGGCTCCTGCTCCGTGGCGTGCGCCCGGCCTGGGACGCGCTCGGGCTCATCGGTGTGCGCGATGATGCTCGTCTCCGGTTACGAGCAGGTCTGCTTTCCACTGGAGGAGCCGATTGAAGACTGCGTCCGGAAGCGAGGGCTCGTGGCCGCCATGACCACCCGCGCCTGCTCCGTCGACGAGCCCTGTCGCGATGACTACGGCTGCGGCCGCTACCCAGGCAGCGCCCCCGGAACCGGGGCCTGCGTGCCGCCCTACTTCTTGTTCGACTTCCGGGTCGATGGGCCCCGGCTCGACCGCTGACGGGCTGGCGACCTCCGCGCGTGGGCGGATGAATATGCACGCGTCACCGGAGGCCTTCCGCCGTGTATCCAAGAGATACCCGCCACCGGGCAACGAACTCGGAGGCGTCGCGTCGTAAGCCTTGACGCAGACGCACCGCGGCGGCATTTTCGTTCAACAGTGCATTGTTGCACCGGGCTTCGCCCCCGCGTGTTCACGGGTGAGCGCGACCCCAGGGTCAATGCCTGATTGAAAGACACCACTGTCCGAAACGGGAACGCTCGCGCGGGCGAGACAAAACTGCTTTCAGGGCACTGCTTTAAGCCATCGGGTGTCACGTCTCTTTACGCCCGTGGCGGTGCGACCTGGAGTGCTGGTGCTCCAGGTAATTCATTAAAAGCAGGCTATTCCATTCTATCGGCCTGTGTGGCCCGACAGTTGCTCCATGCCTGAGCACGCTGGCCGCGGCTGACGGGACGTCAGGCGGCGGCGTAACCCCCTGAACCAGAGGAAACGGAAATGCTCAAGCAGGCGGCAGTCCTCGTGGCGAGCTGTGGTGCCCTGATGGTTGGTTGCGGTACCGACATGGAGGACAAGAACCAGGAGATCGTCTCCAATCTGGTCAAGGCGGGCTACCCGGCCGACGACATCATGGTCGTCGACGGCGAGGTGTTCGTGGGCCAGGACGCCCATGTGACGCTCGAGGCGTCCCGCGAGATGATCGCGTCGGTCGAGGCGGGCCCGGAGCAGTACCGGACGACCAACTTGGTGAGCTCCACCGTGCGGAAGATCTGCATCAACCCCACGGCCGGGTTCAACAGCTACAGCCGGCTCAGCCAGGGCCTCGATCTGGCCATCCAGAACTACAACGCCCTGGGGCTCAGCTTCACCCTGGCGCGCGGCCCGACGACGGGCTGCAACGCGAACATCACCGCGACGACGATGTCCGGCGCTGGCGGCTCCGCGGGCTTCCCCTCGGGCGGCCTGCCCTACGGGACCATCAACATCGGCACGGGCCTGCAGAGCTACAGCGTGGACGTGAACGAGCACGTCATCACGCACGAGATTGGCCACTGCATCGGCTTCCGTCACTCTGACTACTACAACCGCTCCATCAGCTGCGGCAGCGGCGGCAACGAGGGCTCCGCGGGCGTGGGCGCCATCCTCATCAACGGCACGCCGTCCACGGCCACGGTGGGTGGTTCCGTCATGAACTCCTGCTTCCGCTCCACGGAGTCCGGTGAGTGGACCAGCACGGACATCACCGCGCTGAACGTCCTCTACTAAGACGTCTCGTACCTGCCCCCTCGTTCGCTCACGCGTTCGTGGGGGCAGGTGCCACACGCGGGCACCTCACTTCTGGGCATCCTGGCCCAGGGGGGGAGGTGCTCGTGAGTCTCGCGGTTCGTGGACGCTTGCTGCTGGCGGAGGTGACGCGCCTCTCCCCTTGCGCCCCGACCGGGGGGGCAACACGGACCTCGCGTTCCACCTGAGGTGGGCAAGGATGGGCAGACGCGCATCGACGGGCCCCCGCCCTCGTCGAGCCAAGCGCCCTCGCTGTGAATAACGTCAAGGCTCGTACCGTCACGGCGGCGCTCGAGCGGTTACCTCACAGGGGATGGGTCATGTCGGGATGGACGTGTCGTGGCGGGAATCCAGCAGGGACGGTTCGCGTGCCAGTCGCCTTCTCGGGAGCGCGTCTGCTCCTGGTGCCGCTCCTGGTCGCCTTGTGCCCGCTGACGGGGCTCGCCCAGACGCCGCCCCCGGATGCTGGCACGGGAAGCGGGGCCGCTGGACCCGGGGCGGTTGCGGCACCTCCACCGAAGCCCTGGGTCTGTCCCCCGGCTCAGCGTGTCACCCTGGTGCCCAAGGCGTTGAAGACACAGCTGGGCGCAGCGACGCGGTTCGCCGAGGTGAAGAAGCTTCTGGCTCCCCTTCGCCTCGCATTCGAGGGGAACAGCTACGCCTCATGCGAGAAGGACGCCCCTGCGTCCGTGGTGCTCGATGTCTTCCGTGCCCGCATCGTGTCCGCTGAAACGGAGGACGTCGTTCTCCAGGCGAGGGGGAAGATCTGCGACGACCAGCCTTTCTTCGCGGGCATGGTGCTCCATCCCCTCGCGGAGAAGAACGCCTATTGCGCCCTGAGCATGCCGTTCCTGCCGGGAGGACTCGAGTCTTCCTATGGTCTGGAGCACAAGCTGGTCTTCGCGTTCGAGAACGTCACCGACCCGGTACGAAAGGCCTTCAAGGTCGAGTATTCGAGCTGTCATCGCTTCTGCGACCACGTGGTCTCCTACTGGGAAGCCCGGGACGGTGCCCTGCGGAGTCTCTTCGAGCTCGAGTGGAGCGACGGCTCGAGCGCGAGCATCAGCCTGGAGGGGAAGGAGTTCCCGCGAAAGCTCCGGCTCATCGAGACGAGCTCGCGCTGCGGGTCCGAGGTCACGCTGCCGTCGGGAGCAGTCGAGCGGCTCCCGGGATGCGACGAGGCCTCGAACGAGGTCCTCTATTGCTATCAAGGTGACGGATTCAGGAAGTGTGGACTGCACTCCCTGGACGATTGAGCGCCGCGAAGAGCGCATGACATCCGGTCCGGGTCGCTGAGTACCACCAGCAGATGCCAGACCCCGGGTATTGCCGCAAGCCCCCCTCCGCGTGCTCCAGCCTTGCCCGTTTCATTCCAGAAGCGGGAGGACCAGGCATGGTGACACAGCATGCGGTGGTGATTGCTGGAGGAGGGCCGACCGGGCTGATGCTGGCGGCGGAGCTGGCGTTGGCGCGGGTGGATGTGGCCATCGTCGAGCGACGCACCCACCAGGAGCTCGTCGGCTCGCGCTCGCGCGGCCTGCACGCGCGCAGCCTGGAGGTGCTCGCGCAGCGCGGGGTCGTCGAGCGCTTCACCTCCCAAGGGCAGGCGGTCCAGAACGTCGCGTTCGGTCAGACGCTCCTGGACCTCAGCGACTTCCCGACGCGCCACAACCACGGGCTCGCGCTCATGCAGGAGCGCTTCGAGCGCATCCTGGCGGAGTGGGTGGGTGAGCTGGCGGTGCCCACCTACCGTGGAGGCGAGGTGACCGGCTTCACGCAGGACGACGCGGGCGTCGACGTCGCGCTGTCCGACGGGCGTGTGCTCCGGGCGAAGTACCTCGTCGGGTGCGATGGGGGGCGCAGCCTCATCCGCAAGGCGGCGGGCATCGAGTTCCCGGGGTGGGATGCGTCCATCAGCTACCTCATCGCCGAGGTCGAGATGACGGAAGCGCCCGCGCTCGGCATCCGTCGGGACGAGAAGGGCACCTACGCCATGGGCAAGCTGGAGGACGGGCGCGTGGGGGTCGTCCTGCGGGAGGAGCAGGTCGGCTCGGGGGATGCGCCGACCCTCGAGGCGGTGCGCGCGGGACTCGTCTCGCTCTACGGGACCGACTTCGGCCTGCGGAGCGCCACGCACGTCTCTCGGTTCACCGACATGACGAGGCAGGCGGCGTCCTACCGGGACCGGCGGGTGCTCCTGGCTGGCGACGCGGCCCACGTGCACTCACCGATGGGAGGACAGGGGCTCAACCTCGGCGTGCAGGATGCCGTGAACCTGGGGTGGAAGCTGGCCCAGGTCGTGCGCGGTGTCTCGCCGGAGAGCCTGCTCGACACGTACCAGGCGGAGCGGCACCCCGTCGCGGCCCGGGCGCTGCGCAAGACGATGGCACAGACCGCGCTCAGCCGAGGCGACGCGCGGATGGAGGCCGTGCGAGAGACGCTGGCCGAGTTGCTGCGGATGGACGAGCCCCGCAAGCACTGCGCGGCGATGATGTCGGGGCTGGACGTCCACTACGACCTGGGCACCGGCCACCCACTGCTCGGGCGCCGCATGCCGGACCTCGACCTGGTCACCGCCGACGGGCCTCGGCGCGTGTTCCACCTGCTTCACGACGCGCGGCCGGTGCTGCTCGACCTGGGCGAGCCCGGCGCTCTCGACATCACGCCGTGGGAGGACCGCGTCCAGAAGGTCGCTGCCCGCTCCCTGGGGAGGTGGGAGCTGCCGGTGCTGGGCGCCGTGCCCGCACCCGTCGCGGTGCTGATTCGACCGGACGGGCACGTCGCGTGGGTCGGGGAGGGCTCGGACCTGGGGCTGCATGCGGCCCTGACCCGATGGTTCGGGCCCCCCGTTGCTCAGAAGATGCCCTGACCCGGCGTGAGGATGTGGTCCGGGTCGTAGCGCCGCTTCGCGTGCTCGAACCGCTCCCAGCTGGGGTGGAAGTGGCGGCGCCAGTCCGCGGGGCTCAACGACACGGCATCCACGGGGTAGATCTTCCCGCCGACGGCCGTGAGCCGGTCGAAGATGGCGCGGTTCTTCTCCAGGAGGGCCGCGACATTCTCCGGCGTCGGTGGGATGGCGGTGCGCAGCAGCGAGAAGAGGAAGACGTGTCTGTCGTTGGGCGTGCGCAGGAAGGGCGTGGTCAGCACCGAGGAGCGGAAGGGGTAGAGGAGGATGGGCCCCTGTCCCATGTCGGCCTCGGTGGTCTGTGAGAGGACCTCCTGGACGAAGGCCTCGGCGGACCGGGCGGGGACGAACATGTCCAGCCACGGATGCGGGAAACCCCAGACGCCAATCTGCTTGAGAAACTCAATCAGCGGCGCGAGCCGGTTGACGAAGTCGAAGTAGCTGCTGTCGCTCACCTGGAGCGTTCCCGGCAGGAAGCCCAGGCCCGCGAGCAGTCGAGAATCCTCCGGCTCCGAGCCTGGCGCGAAGTACTTCACCACCTCGAGCTGATACGCCCAGCCCCCGTTGGAGGCGACGGCGGAGCCCTCGACGTAGTCGAAGCGGCCATCCTCGATGAGCCGGCGCTGGTCCTCCATGAAGCGGTGGAGGTCGTCGTAGCGCGCCAGGTACGTGCGCGCGCGGGGCGGTACTTCGACGAGCCGCACCCTGGCTCGCACGATGATGCCGAACTGGCCCAGGCCCGAGCGCACGGCGTCGAACAGGGGCCGCTCCCGCCAGCGAGAGCACCGCACGAGCTCACCCCGGCCCGTGACGACATCCATCTCCAGGACGTTGTCCACCTGGAGACCCGAGCGGAATGCCTGCCCGCCGATGCCTCCCGCCGACAGCGTCCCACCAATGCTCAGCTCGATGTAGTCGGTCAACACCGGCGGGCTCTTGCCGCTGGGGAGCGAGGCCTGGAGCAGCTCGTGCCACCGGACGCCCGCATCCACCCAGGCGCTGTCCTCGCCCACCTCGTGGATGGTCGCCAGCGCGGACATGTCGATGGCGATGCCCGCCGGCACCTGGGACTGGCCGAAGGTGCTGTGGCTCTCCCCCAGGCCCCGAGAGGCGGCGATCTTCAATCCCTGGCGCCGCGCGAAGCGGACCATGGCCACGATGTCCTTCACCGAGCCCGGGACGAGCACCGCCCACGGCGTGCGGTGGATGATGTGACCGAAGTCCTCCGTCGCGGCGGTCCGCGACGCCGCGTCCATCAGCAGCGCTCCCTCGAGTGGCGGCAGGGGGACCGCGCCCGCCTCCTGCGTGGAGGCCCAGCTTCGGCTCATGGGATTGAATGCCACTGCCACCAACGCACCTTGGAGCAACGTTCTCCGGGAGACGGTTCGACTCGACATTCACTCCTCCTTCGACGTCGGAGATTTCTAGCCCGAGCCCGTGCTCGCAACAATTGCCCCCGGATGACAACATCCATCCGCCCCGTCGTCGTGGGGCCCCGCGCTCCTCCGCGAGCGCCTCGTGACAATGGGTGTCCCGCTCTTCCTGTCGGCGTGGTACGAGGGCGGCCTCCACGTCAGACAGGCGCTGGAGTCCCACTTCATCCCATGCACATGAAACATCTCAAGCGGCTGGTTCTCGCGGCGACATTCCTGCTCACTGGATTCATGTCCTCCACGGCTTCGGCCGATGCGCAGGTGGGCTGGCACCTGCTCGGCAAGTTCTTGATGGTGTCGGGGCAGATGCGGGTGAGCGACCCCTGGTACGAGAAGGCGCCCCCGGGCAGCGTTTTCGACCTGTCCAGGGTGCTGGCCGTGAGGAACGGGCAGTGGCAGGCCGCGGTGCATTTCACGGATGAGGGGCGCAACGGGATTCGGGTGGCGGAGCTCGTCGCGCTTCACGTGACGACCCAGGCGAAGTCGCTGAAGTGGAGCCCGGAGGTGCTGACCGTGAGCGTCGACTCCGGCATGGCGGGCTTCTGCGATGACCAGTACTTCCGCGATGTGAACCAGGTGCCCCGTTGGTATGTGCCCCAGCGGCTCGGGCCCAAGCCGAAGGTCGGCGATGCCTGGTCCGACTACGTCACGGAGGAGCTGATTTCGGAGCGTGAGGCGAAGATCATCCCGTTCGGAGTGCTATCCCATACAGGGGAGGGCGACGGAACGTATGATGTTCACGTGGCTCGCGGAGCGGACGGAAGGATTGAGGGCGTCCGGCTCATCTATCTGAAAGGCGAAGATCCGAAGAGGCTCCGGAAGTCATTGCAGATCCTCTTCGGGCAGACGAAGTAGGGGAGGGCGCCCTCAGGGCGCCTTCCACAGCCGGAGCGCTTCCTCCGCGATGATGTCCGGGTTCTCCTCCTGGAAGAACAGCTTCCCTCCCGGCACGAAGCGAATCCCCCGGGAGCCGGGGAACGTGCGGTCGAGGTAGTGCGCGTCCTCGTTCGGGAAGATGTCGTCACTCTGTCCCCAGACGATGCGGACCGGGACGTTCGTGCGAAGCAGCTTCGCCTCGATTCCCGCCAGCGGGTTGGGGACAAACGCCGTGTGGAAGGCGTGGTACTGCGCCTGCCGCTTCGGCGTGCTCACGAGGGGCTCGGCGTAGGTCGCGAGGACCTCGGGGGTGAGGATGCCTGGGTTCTGGAAGGCCGCCGCGCCGAATGTCGCGCGGGCCATGGCCGGGTCGGTGAGCCACGCCGCGGTGGCTGCCGCGAGTGTCCCGGCACGCGCCAGCTCGATGACCGGCATGACCTTGGGCGGAGGGCTGTTCGGCTCGGTGTCGCAGTTCGTCAGCAGGAGCGTCCGGACCCGCTGCGGGAACTTCACCAGGAAGAGCTGCGCGACCGCGCCGCCGCTGTCGCTCGCGACGATGTCGACCTGGGAGACACCGAGCGAGTCCAGCAGGGCCGCGAGCATGTCCACCTGCGCGGCGGCGTCGAGCGGCTGGGACTCGGGGACGTCCGAGAACCCAAGCCCCATGAAGTCGGGCGCGATGCAGCGCCGCGCGTCGCACAGCCGGTCGAAGGCTCCTCTCCATTGGAAGCCATTGAGCGGGGCGCCATGGAGGAACAGGGCCGCGTCACCCGCGCCTCGCTCCACGTAGGCAATCCTTCCGAACGAGAGCGGGGCGAAGCGCCGCGCCGCGCGCCAGGCTCGCGCGTCCGTCGCCCGGGGCGACGTGAGGCCCGCCGTGGGGGCGTGGGATTCCGGGTGTGAGGCACAGGCTCCGAGCGTGCTGGTCGCGAGGGCGAGGCCCGCGAACCCGAGGAAGAATCGATGTTTCAAGAGGCGCACTCCAGTGAGAGGGAACGCGCCAAGGATTGCAGCGAGCCCTTCTCCTCGCGCGCACACCCGGCCGTTCTCGGGCACAAACGGATGATCTTCCATGTTGCGGTCGGGCAGCCCCGAGAGGATGGTTCCCGCGATGACTGATAGACCCTCGTGCTACCCGAGCCTTCCGCCCGCGCTGCTGAAGAGCCTTGGCCCGGGGCGCATGCCGTTGCTCGACGTGCTCACGTCTCCAGTCCCCTCCGGGCGGTTCGACTCGCCCGTGGATGACCGGCATGTCCTCTGTCTGCATGTGGGGGAGCCGGTGCCGGTGACATATCGCGTGGGCAAGGCCGAGCGTCAGGGCGCGCGCCTCCACGGCCAGTTCTGCGTGGTCCCGGCGGGGTCGAGCACGCGGTGGACCTTGTCGAGGCCCGCGCGTTCCTTGCTCCTGCGGCTGACGCCCGAGCTGATGCGAGAGGCCGCGGAGGCCATGGGGCTGGGGACACAAGGCGCGGCGCTGGACCCGGCCATCCACATCCGGGATGCGCAGGTCGAACGCATCGGCTGGATGATGCAGTCCGAGGACCTCGAGGGCTATCCGGGCGGGAGGCTCTTCGCGGACAGCCTGGCGACGGCGCTCGCCGCCCGGCTGTTCGCGTTGCAATCACACACGGAGAACCCGGAGGCCAGGCATCGCCACGCATTGCCGGCGTGGCGGCTGCGGCAGGTGGTCGAGTACATCGAGGCACACCTGGACGAGGACCTGTCGCTGGCGGAGCTGGCCCAGGTCGCGGGGTTCAGCCTGTCCCACTTCAAGCCTCTGTTCAAACGCGCCACGGGAGTGCCGGTTCATCGGTTCGTGCTGGAGCGCCGCGTGGAGCGTGCCCGGCTGCGCCTGGTGGAAGGGCGCAAGAGCCTGATGGAGATTGCGATGGAGGCGGGCTTCTCACACCCCAGTCACATGGCTCGCTGCCTGCGTCGCTTCCTGGGCATGAGCCCGACGGAGATTGCCCGGGCGTCGCAATAGGTCGCTACGGCGCGGCGAGCAGCGCCTCCAGGCGCCGTGCGAGGAAGGCCCGTGAGCGCTCGCCACTGACGGCCGCCACCACCACGCCTTGCCGGTTGATGAAGACGGTGGCGGGGACGGTGGAGATGCGCAGCGGGCCCAGCACCTCGCCCTTCGCAGTGGCCACGGTCATGTGCACGCCCAGCTCGGCCGCCGTCCGGCGGTTTCGCTCCTCACTGGGATTGAGTGAGAGCGCGAGGAAGCGGACGCCGCGCGCCTCGTACTCGCTCCGCAGGGCTTCGAGCTCGGGCAACTCCCGAGCACAGGCGTGTCAGCCTGGGGCCCACACGTTGATGACCCAAAGCCCGCCGAGCAGCGCTTCCCGGTCGATGCGCTCTCCCTCCAGGGTCTCGGCCTGGAGGGTCTCCGGCACCGGGATGCCTGGACGGTCGTAGCGGTCGCAGGCTCCCAGCACGAGGGCCAGCGCGAGCAGGAGCGGGGCGTGGAGGAGGCGGCGCATGGGCTCCACTATGCGCGGGAAAGTCCGCCGACGCAGCACTTCGCGCTGCGACCTTCGCCGCCGGGCCCCGTTATGGGGACAGCGCCTTCCGGGTTTTCACCGGGAGCGCGCTGAATCTTCGAGGGGGCTTGGTGAAGCATCAACTCGTTCGTCCGTACCGGAGTCTGCCCGTCATGCGGGGCTCCATCCTTCTTGTCGCCGTGGTGCTTGCCGCATGGGGGTGCGGAGAGAAATCCCGGGAGGAGACACCTCCACCGAAAAACGTCCCCCCGTCCGCGCACGAGGACGTCGTGACGACCCTGGAGGACTTTCCCCTGGTGATTCTGGGCACCTCGCTCGTCTCCAACGATGTCGACGCGGACGGAGATCCGCTGCGGGTCGATTCCGTCGGCGCGGCGACCCATGGCCGCGTGACGCTGCTGCCCGATGGCTCCATCGTCTTCACCCCCGAGGCGGACTTCTCCGGGACCGCGACGTTCGAGTACCTGGTGGGGGATGGGCGCCTGACCGATACCGGGAGGGTGACCGTCAGGGTCGACCCGGTGCCGGATGCCCCCATCGCGGTCGCCGATACCTTGTCGACGCCCGAGGACTCCGTGCTGGTCATCCAGGACGCCACGCTCCTCGCCAACGACACGGATGCCGACGGCGATGCCCTGAGCGTGGTGTCCGTCCACGGGCCCACGCGAGGCTTCCTGGAGCGGGCCGACGGCCGCACCACCTTCACCCCCGACGCGAACTTCTTCGGGACGGTGACGTTCGAGTACCTGGTCAGCGACGGGATTCGCAACGGCATTGCGACAGTGACTGTCGTGGTCCAGCCCGTGAACGATGCCCCCGTCGCGGCGGAGGATGCCGTGAGCATGGAGGAGGATGTCGTGCGGGTCATCCCGACGACCACGCTCCTCGCCAACGACACCGATGTCGAGGGTGACACGCTCTCGGTGACAGGTGTCGGCTCGACGACCCATGGCTCCGTGACGTTGGCTGGCGGCAACGTCACCTTCACCCCGGACGAGAACTACTTCGGGGAGGCGAGCTTCGCGTACACGGTCAGCGACGGGGACCGCACCAGCACCACGCGGGTGGCGCTCACGGTCAACTCCGTGAGTGACACGCCCGTTGCCGTCGCGGACGTCGCGTACACGAAGAAGAACACCGGGATGTTCATTCGCAGAGAGGCTCTCACCGCGAACGACCTCAATGTGGACGGGGGGGCGCTGGTGGTCAGCGCCGTGCGCAACGCGACCCATTGCCGCGTGAAGATCGACGGGGGCGACATCGACTTCACCCCAGAGGCGAACTTCACCGGCCAGGCGACCTTCGAGTACACCCTGCGGAACTGGACCGGCGGCACGAGCACCGCGGTGGTGACCGTCATCGTGAGCGAGCCCCCTGTCGCCGTCGACGATGCCGCGAGCACGGACGAGGACACCGTGCTGGTCATTCCGTCCGCCACGCTCCTCGCCAATGACACCGATGCCGATGGCGATGACCTCTTCGTGGAGTCCGTCCTCCCGGCCACCCATGGCCGCGTCGCGCTGGCCGGCGGCAACGTCACCTTCACCCCGGAGGAGAACTACTTCGGGCCGGCGACGTTCCAATACCAGGTCAGCGACGGGCGCTACACCCACGCCGCGACGGTGACTGTCACCGTCCGCCCGGTGAATGACGCGCCCAGGGGCAACGCGGATTCAGCGGTCGCCAGCAGGGACGTCGAGCTGCGCATCCCGGTGTCGACGCTCCTCTTCAATGACCGCGACCAGGAGGGGGATTCGATGACGGTGAGCCAGGTGGCGAATGCCCACAACGGCACAGTGGTGCTCGACGGTCTCCACGTGCGGTTCACTCCGGCGCCCGGCTTCGTGGGCACCGCGAGCTTCGAGTACCACGTGTCGGACGTCCACGGTGCGACCGGGATGGGCTCCGTCTCCGTGCGGGTCCGTGACTACGCCTTGCAGTCGGTCTCCGCCGGGGGGCGGCACACCTGCGCGCTCTTCGCGGATGGACGCGTGAAGTGCTGGGGGGAGAACAGCGAGGGGCAGCTCGGACTCGAGGACACGCGTGACAGAGGCAACAGCGACAATCAAATGGGCAGCCTCCTCCCCTTCGTCCACCTTGGTGCGGGGCAGCGCGTGAAGGCGCTGAGCCCCGGTGGGCACTTCTCCTGTGCGCTGTTCGAGAGTGGCGGGGTCAAGTGCTGGGGGGACAACGCGTATGGACAGCTCGGGCTCGGAGACGAGTCGCGGCGCGGAGATGCTCCAGGGGAGATGGGGGATTCGCTGCCTTGGGTGGACCTCGGCACGGGGCGGACCGCGAAGACACTCGTCAGCGGCCCGGACCACGCGTGCGCCATCCTCGACAATGGCGAGGTGAAGTGCTGGGGCGCCAACTTCCTGGGCCGGCTCGGGCTCGGCGACATGGAGGACCGAGGCGATGGTCCGGGGGAGATGGGCGATGCGCTGCCCTCCGTGAGCCTCGGCACGGGGCGGACCGCGAAGGCGCTCGTCGCGGGGGTGGCCCATACGTGCGCGCTCCTGGATGACGACTCCGTCAAGTGCTGGGGGGACAACCAGTTTGGCCAGCTCGGGCTCGGACACAGGTCGCGCCACGGAGATGCTCCGGGGGGGATGGGGGACGCGCTGCCCTCCGTGAGCCTCGGCACGGGGCGGACCGCGAAGGCACTCGCCGCCCGTGGACGCTCCACGTGTGCGCTCCTCGATGACGGCTCCATCAAGTGCTGGGGTCTCAACATGTCTGGGCAGCTCGGGCTGGGTGAGCAGTCGAACCGCGGAGATGCACCAGGGGAGATGGGGGACGGACTGCCTTCCGTCCAAATGGGGACGGGGCGGACCGCGCTGGCGGTCACCGCCGGGGAGAACTCCGTCTGCGCGCTCCTGGATGACGGCTCCGTCAAGTGCTGGGGTGGCAACACCTGGGGCCAGCTGGGGCTCGGCCATACGATTCCTCAGGGACTCGTGCCGAGCCAGATGGGCGACGGACTGCCTCCGGTCAGCCTGGGGGCGGGCCATACTGTGACGGCCCTCGTGGTAGGCGAGTCTCATGTGTGCGCCACGTTCGACGAAGGCAGCCTCAAGTGCTGGGGCCCCAACTACTTTGGCCAGCTCGGGCTTGGCGACAGGGAGCCCCGGGGAGACAACCCGGGGGAGATGGGCGAGGCCCTCCCCCTCGTTGATCTCTAGAACGGGTGGGCGGAGCCGGCCTCGAAACGCCGGCTCCGTCACCCCGAGGACCTAGCGCTCCGCACGCTTCTTCGTCGGATGACGGGCGAGGAAGTCACGGATGAGCTCGGCCATCTGCGCTCCATGCGTCTCGAGCGCGAAGTGGCCTGTGTCCAGCATGTGGACCTCCGCCTTCGGGTTGTCACGCAGGTAGGGGGCCGCACCCGCCGCGACGAAGATTTCGTCGTTCTTGCCCCACATCACGAGCGTCGGCGGGCGGTGGTTGCGGAAGTACTCCTGCCACTGCGGATACAGGGGCGGGTTGGTGCGGTAGTCGTAGAAGAGGTCCAGTTGGATGTCGGCGTTGCCCGGCCGGTCCAGCAGGGCCTGGTCGTGCGTCCACGCATCAGGGCTCACCAGCGACGTGTCGGGCACGCCGTTCGTGTACTGCCACTTCGTGGCCTTCGAGGACGTCAGCCAGCGCAGCGCCTCGCGGTTCGCCGGAGTGGGCTCGCGCCAGTAGGTCTTGATGGGGTCCCAGAACCCCGCGAGGCCCTCGTCGTAGGCGTTGCCGTTCTGGACAATCAGCGCGGTGACCCGCTCCGGGTGCCGGGTCGCGACGCGGAAGCCGACGGGCGCGCCGTAGTCCATGACGTAGAGCGCGTACCGCTGCACGCCCAGCTGCTCGGTCAGCTTCTCCACGAGGGTGGCGTAGCGGTCGAACGTGTAGTCGAAGGTTCCCCGCTGCGGGGCCGCGCTCTGCCCGAAGCCCGGGTAGTCCGGCGCGATGACGCGGTACCGGTCCGCGAGCGCGGGGATGAGGTTGCGGAACATGTGGCTGGACGTGGGGAAGCCGTGGAGCAGCAGCAGCGCGGGGGCGTCCTTGGGGCCCGCCTCCCGGTAGAAGACCTCCACTCCGTCGATGGCCGTGGTGCGGTAGCGCACCTGGACGTCCGCGCGCCGCTTTTCGGCGGTGGGCGCGGTGGGCGCGGCCTGAGCGGAGGAGAGAGACGCCAGGGAGAGGGCGGCCGCGGTCAGCAGGCCGAAGGTACGACGCGTCGGAAGAACGTTCTGCGAGGAAGACATGGTCAACTCCGGGGTGAAGCTCATTGGACCGAGCGTTCGGTACATAAAGACCCCGAATTTCCACCGCAACACTCGTTGGAGAATGTCCCTTGAGCGCCGGGTGTTGGGACGTTAGTTTGTACCGAAAGGTACAGAGAGGTCACCCATGCCAGCTCCACTCATGTCCCGTGAGGAGATTGTCGCGCGGCTGCTCGAAATCTTCCGCGAGCGCGGCTACGACGGCACGAGCCTGACGGATGTGTCGGCCGCCACCAGCCTCGGCAAGTCGAGCCTCTACCACCACTTCCCGGGCGGAAAGCAGGACATGGGGGTGGCGGTGCTCGAGGAGGCGGGGGCCTGGCTCGAGCGCGAAATCGTGGGCGCACTGAGCGCGGAGCGTCCCCCCCTCCGTCGCCTCGACGCCATGTTCGCGGCCGTGCGCTCCTTCTATGGCGGAGGCAGTCGGCCCTGCATCCTGGGGGCGCTCGTGACGGGGAGCGCACGCAAGGTGTTCCTGCCCGAGCTGACCCAGGCCTTCCGGCGGTGGATGCAGGCGCTCACCGACATGCTGACGGAGGCCGGCGTCGGCGCGGCCACCGCGCGAGAGCTCGCCGAGGACCTCGTGGTTTCGGTGCAGGGCGCGCTCATCGTCTCGCGCGGCACCGATGACGCGGACGTCTTCGGGGACACGCTGCGGCGCCAGCATGCGCGTCTGAAGGCCGCGCTGGACGCCGCGCAGCGCTGAGGGGGCCCCAAGGCCGCTGCGGGAGGTATCCTGGCGGCGCCGTCCCCAGGGCCCGATGACTCATCGAGAGGACACATCATGGAACTCCGACGCCTCTCCGCGCCCGCCTGGTCGGCGTTCAAGTCCTGGCTGCTCAAGTTGAAGGGCGTTCCCGTCGCCCACCTCCGGCTCCTGACGGGCGGCTGTCCGGCGGAGGAGCTGCCCGCGCTCGCGAAGGAGCTCCGGCGCGTGCGGGCCGACTTCCAGAAGCGCCCCAACGAAGTCTCCGCTCCCGCGGACGAGCGCCTCCGGGCGGACTACGCGGCGCTCGGGGTGCCCTGGTCCGCATGGGGAGAGGTGGCGCGCGAGGTCCAGCGCGACTTGAAGCGCCAGCGGTACGCGCGCTGGACGGGCGTGGATGCACTCGAGTTCCCCGAGGGGCCTTCCACCGTGGACCTGGTGACGCTCGTGCTGTTCGGTGGTGTGGAGCAGGCACGTCCCCATCTGCTGCGCCGCGCGTCGCTCGCCGCGGGCTCGCTGGAGGCGCTGTGGTGCCGCTGGCTCGCAGGGGAGGCCCTCGAACCGGAGACGCTGCGCTCGTTCGCGGGGGCGCCCGAGCGACTCGCCGAGCCTCTCTACTCTCCCGGCCTCGAGGAGGTGCTGCCGCTGTTCTTCGTCGAGCCCGACATCACCCGTGCCGGGCGCGCGCTCGAGGTCGCCTCGGCACAGCGGGAACCGACGTGGGGGGACTTCCTGCGCGCCCTGCTCGGCCTGTGGCGCGGGGACACCTCGGTGGAGGAGGTGGGGGCGCGCTTCGAGCGTGGCGTCGCGGCCATTCCACCCTCCGCTGTCACCCAGCTGCTCGCGCCCGCCTATCTGTATGGCCGATACCTCGAGGCGCTTCCGCCGCATGTCCTGCTGGAGCGGATGGGGTCGTGTCTCGAGCGCATCGACGCGCCCGCCCGGGTTGCCGATGTCCAGCCCGTCATGGAGGTCCTCGTGGCTCTCGAGGCCCTGACGGCGATGGGGTTGGGGCTCCGCGTGGAGCAGTCACCTGGGGATGTCCTCCTCTCCGCCCAGGCGCCGGAGACCGGGGGCTCGGACGAGTTCCTGTAGCGCCGTCACAGCGGAGCGTGCATCGCGCGCTCGAGGAGCAGGTCATGACCATCACCATCACCGCCTTTGAACGCTCGCCGGACCGCGGCAGAGGCCTGGCTCGGGACATGCGGGTGCGCTGGGCGCTGGAGGAGGTGGGCCAGCCCTACGAAGTCCGCCTGCTGTCGTTCGAGGCGATGAAGGAGCCCGCGCACAAGGCGCTGCATCCGTTCGGTCAGATACCGACCTACGAGGAGGGCGAGCTCACCCTGTTCGAGTCGGGTGCCATCGTCTTCCGCATCGCGGAGCGCCATGCCGGCCTGCTGCCGGACGATGCGAATGGTCGCGCGCGCGTGGTCGCGTGGATGTTCGCGTCGCTCAACACGGTCGAGCCGCCCATCTTCGACCGCAGCCTGGTGACGATTCTCGAGCGCGACCAGCCTTGGTACGAGCATCGCCTGCGCGCGCTGGACACCCTCATCCGGAAGCGGCTGGAGGACCTGTCCGCGCGCCTCGGTGACGCCGAGTGGCTCGACGGTGCCTTCAGCGCGGCCGACATCCTCATGGTGACGGTGCTGCGCAGGATTCAGGGCGTGGGCATTCTCGAGGCGCATCCGAACCTCGTCGCCTATGTCGCGCGCGCCGAAGCACGGCCCGCCTACCAGCGCGCGTTCGCCGCGCAGCTCGCGGTGTTCAACGCCGCCTCATCGACCTCGTGACGGTGCGCGGTGCGCTTCCCTCGACGGAACGGGGGGGAGCGCCAATACTGCTGGCATGCTCACGCTCTACGGCTTTGGCCGCGTCAATTCGAAGGTGGTGGGGTTCACTCGTGACTTGCGTGTCCTGTGGGCGCTGGAGGAGCTCGGGCTGCCCTATCAGGTGCACGGGGTGGATCACCCCTCGGGAGAGCTGAGGGGAGATGCGTTCCTGCGGATGAATCCCTTCGCCCAGGTGCCGGTGCTCGACGACAACGGCTTCGTGCTCACCGAGTCGGCGGCGATCCTCCTGTACCTCGCGGAGAAGACGGGCCGGCTGATTCCGTCGGAACTTGAAGGCCGCGCGCAGGTGACCCGCTGGTGTTTCGCCGCGCTCAGCAGCGTCGAGCTCCCGCTGTCCCAATTGCTGATGGTGGACCTGCTCGGGGCCTCGGACCCCACCGGGGCGCAGCGGCGGCCGGGGCTGGTCAAGTATTCCGAGCGTGTGCTGGGCGCGCTGGAGGACTGGCTGGGGAGCCGCGCCTATCTCGTCGGCGAGGCGTTCACCGTCGCGGACATCCTGATGGCCACGGTGCTGCGCGAGGTGCGCAACGCGGGCGTGCTGGAAGGGTTCCCGAAGGTCTCCGCCTATCGCGTGCGCTGTGAGTCGCGGCCCGCCTGGCAGCGGACGCTGGACGCCTATGAGCAGCGTCTCGGGGTCCCCGCGGGGAGCACTCGCTGACGAGGTCAGGTGCTCGTGCGCGTGGGGGAGGGCCCTGCTCCACGCGCGGGAGTCCGCTTCGCGAGCCGCGTCTCGAGGCCGTCGAGCCAGACGCGCAGGCCCTGCTCGAACAGCTCGTCGAAGTCCAGGTCGAAGCCCGTGTGCAGCTCGGTGAGCACCTTCGCGAAGTGAGGGAAGCGCCCCGACGTCGCGACCTGGAGGAAGAGGGACTGGGATTGCCGCATGAACTCCTCGTCGTTCATGCCTGTCTGTGCGATGGCGTCGGCCTCGGACTCGAGGTTGACCGCGATGCCCTGGACGAAGGTGTGGAGCAGGATGTGGACGTGCATCCGCTCCCGCGCCGGGAGCCGCGCCTCCTGGAGCGCACGCATCACCCAGTCCGCGAAGGCGAGCGCCCCCGGCTGCGGTTGAGGCCGCGTGAGATTCACCACGCGCGCGAGCCACGGGTGGCGCTTGAAGACCCGCCACTCCAGCCGGGCCGCCAGCTCCAGCTGTGCGCGCCAACCCGGCGGCGGCTCCCGTGGCAGCTTCTCATCCGCGAACGCCGCCTCCGCCATCATCACGAGCAGCACCTCCTTGCTGGCGACGTACCGGTAGAGCGACATCACCGGCATGCCCAGCTTCGACGCGACACCGCGAATCGACAGCGCGGGCAGGCCTTCGTCATCCGCCATGGCGATGGCCGCGCGCACGATTCGCTCGCGCGTGGAGTCCGCCGAGGCGCGCGTCGCACCGGGCCGTGAGGCGCCCCCCGCGACGACGGTGCCCACTCGCGGCAGGGCCTTCACCACCCCCTCTTGCGCGAGCACCCTCAGGGCATGCGACGCCGTCGCGAGCGCGACCTTCCACTGCTTCGCGAGCTCCCGGGTGGACGGCAGCCGGTCTCCGGGCTGGAGCGCTCCGGTGTGGAGCTGCCGCTTCACGTCTTCGACGATGCGCTGATAGGGGGCTGTTCCCATGCGAACTGTACTAGTACAGCTCGCGGGGCCTTGGCACGCGCAGGCGCGTGTTTCCGCCTGAGCTAGGACACACGGCAACATCGCGGGGGGCTGCATTGCGACGGTCGATGCATGCGTGCACCGTACGCATCATGACTCGACCCCACGTCCTCGTCGTTGGAGCAGGAATCGCAGGCCCGTCACTCGCTGGATGGCTCACGAGCCAGGGGTGGCGAGTCACCCTCGTCGAGCGCGCCCGCTCGCTGCGCACCGGGGGACAGGCCGTGGACTTCCGAGGCCCCGTGCACCGGACGGTGCTCGAGCGCATGGGGTTGTGGGAAGCGATTCACGAGCGGCGGACGCGGTCGGGGACGCAGTCGCTCGTCGATGCCTCGGGCCGGAGCCTGGTGGAGCTGCCCGCGCTGATGATGAGCGGCGACGTCGAGCTTCATCGGGGAGACCTCTGCCAGCTGCTCTTCGAGCGCACGCGAGTGCGGGTGGAGTACCGCTTCGCGGATGCACCCACCGCGCTGCGTGAGACCGCGGAGGGCGTGGACGTGGAGTTCGAGCGACATGCGCCCCAGCGCTTCGACCTGGTCGTGGGCGCGGATGGGCTTCGGTCGACGGTGCGCTCGCTCCTCTTCGGCGAGGGCCCCGAGTGCCTGCGACACCATGGCTACCGCGTCGTGGGCTGCACGCTGCCGAACACGCTGGGGCTGCGGCGGCGCGGGGTCATCTACAGCGAGCCGGGGCGTGGGGTGAGTGTCACCAGCGCCCAGGACGAGGCGCTGGCCCGCGCGCTGTTTGTCTTCACAGGCGGGCCTCTCGGTCCGCATGAGCGCTCCCCGGCCTCGGCGCGCGACGCGGTCTCGGCGGTCTTCGCGGGCGCGGGGTGGAAGACGCGGCAGCTCGTGGAGGGGCTGCGTGAGGCGGAGGACGTCTACTTCGATGCCATCGGCTCCGTCCGGCTCGCGCGGTACTCGCGGGGCCGCGTGGTGTTGCTCGGAGACGCGGCCTGGGGTGGCACGCTCGGAGGGCAGGGGACACCTCTCGCGATGGTGGGGGCGTATGTGCTCGCGGGCGAGTTGCTCGCGAGCCCGGGCTCACATCAGGAGGCCTTCTCCCGCTTCGAGGCGCGGATGCGACCGTATGCGACACCGGCACAGGAGGGCGCGAAACATGTGGGCGGCTTCTTCGCCCCGCGCACGCGGCCCGGACTTTTCCTGAGGAATCAGCTCTATCGGGTGCTCACCTCGAAGCCGCTCGAGCGCGTCTTCGTGAAGCTCGTCACGCAGGCGGCCCATGCGTTCGAGCTCCCCGACTATGGTGGCGCCTTCTCTTTGCCTCGGCACAGCCTGGACGGAGCCCTCCAGAATGATCCTCCGCGAAGTCACGGATGACGACCTCACCCACTTCTTCGAGCACCAGCGTGACCCGGAAGCGCTGCGCATGGCCGCGTTTCCAGCGCGAGAGCGCGATGCCTTCATGACTCACTGGCACACGAGGGTCCTGCGTCCGGAGCACGTCACGCGGACCATCGTCGTGGGCGGGAAGGTGGTCGGGTACATCGGCAGCTGGTCGCAGGACGGCAAGCGCCTCGTGGCCTACTGGGTGGGGCGAGAGCACTGGGGCCAGGGCATCGCGACGCGAGCGCTCTCGGAGTTCCTGGTCCATGAGCCCATTCGCCCGCTCCATGCGTGGGTCGCGGTCCACAACGTCGGCTCGGTCCGCGTCCTCGCGAAGTGTGGCTTTCGCGAGGTGCCCCACGAGAGCGAGCCGTCCGAAGACGGCGTGGCCGAGGTCCTCATGATGCTGGGGACGGAACAGGCCGAGCCCGACTCGCCCCCCGCGGGCTGAGCGGGCGCCGCGCCTCGGGCCTGGTGTCAGAGGCCCGAGGTGGGCATCACGGAGGACAGGTTCACCAGCGCGTCCCTCCGGCTCCCGTGCCTGGCGAAGTCCTGCACGCTCCGGGCGAGCGTGGCGGCCAGCAGGCCCAGCAAAGGCAGATGCGCGCCTCCCTCGCAGGTGGCCTGTCCGACGGCCTCCTCGGCGTCGGGCGTGAATCGCTCATCCCAGCGCACGAGGCCGAAGGTGCCATCCGCGCTCACCGCGCCATGGAGCAGCGGCTTGCCGGCCCGGCGCGCGAACTCACTCAGCAGCATGCGGCTGTCCTGGTTGTCGAAGCAGTCGACCAGGAGGTCCGCGCTTCCACACAGCGCCGCCACGTTGTCGCGCGTGACGCGCACGCCGAACGACTCCGTCTTCACGCCGTGCAGGTTGAGGAACTGGAGCTTGAGCGCCTCGGCCTTGTTCTTCCCCACCGAGGGCTTCACGTAGGCCTGCGCGAGCAGGTTCTTGGACTCCACCCGGTCGAAGTCGATGAACACCAGCGACGCCTCCAGGTTGCGGCACAGCACCGCGGCCTGCGAGCCGATGGCCCCGACCCCACAAAAGACGATGCGCATGACTCACCTCACCGGGCGCCGAACGGGACCTTGGGGCGCAGGTAGATGCGGTCCTCGCCCCGGGGGCCGCGGAACCGGTCGACCACGAAGGAGTGAAAGGCGTCGTGGCTCAGGCCGGACAGGTGCATGCCCGGGACGCCACCGGAGCGGACGAGCTCCGTGGCGATGCGGCGCACGTCGTCGTCCGTCATCGGGCGCTCCAGCTCCACCGGCACGTCCGCGGACATCCCGTCATAGGTGATGTTGAGCGTCGCCATGTCGTTGCCTCCTCAAAGGGCCCGTGACGGGACGCGGAGTGCGGCCGCAGGGCTGCTCGCGGGACGCCTCCTGACCGGGCTTCCTGACCGGCGACGACGGGGAATGCGGGGGGCCTGGAAAGACGAGGGCCGGGCTCCGCCTGGTGACGGAGTCCGGCCCTCGGTGGCCGCGAGGGGGAGGGTCCTCGCGGCCGGACGCTGACGTCAATGCTGTGCGGCGGAGGGAGCCGGCTGCTCGGGAGGCTCCGTGCTCACGGTGGGCAGCACCGGCACGGCGCCGATGAAGCCCGAGTAGGCCATGCGGTTGGGCGAGCACTCACCCGGGCTGCGCACCTTGTCGGGGGTGGCGTTCTCGAACAGGGCCGCGGCGACGGCTTCTGGGGACGCGGAGGGGTTCAGCTCCAGCCAGAGCGCCGCCACACCCGCCACGTGCGGCGAGGCCATGGACGTGCCGCTCTGCTCACGCGTCTCCTTGTCGTTGTAGTGCCACGCGGAGGTGATCTGGTTGCCGGGCGCGAAGACGTCCACGCAGTCGCCGTAGTTGGAGAAGTGGGTGCGCTTGTCCCTGGTGTCGGTGGCGGCCACGGTGATGGCCTCCAGCGTCCGGGCCGGCGTGTGCTTGCACGCATCCGTGGACTCATTGCCCGCGGCGACGACGTACGTGACACCCGAGGCGATGGAGCGGCGGACCGCGTCGTCCGTCGCCTGGTCCGGGTCTCCGCCCAGGCTCATGTTGGCCACGGCGGGGGACTGGTGGTTCTTCGTCACCCAGTCGATGCCCGCGATGACACCCGAGGAGGAGCCGGAGCCGTTGCAGCCCAGCACCCGGACGGAGTGCACCTGGGCGTTCTTGGCCAGGCCATACGTCTTTCCCGCCACCGTGCCCGCCACGTGCGTCCCATGGCCATGGCAATCATTGCCCTTCATGCTGTCGCCAATGGCGTCGAAGCCGACGGAGGCGCGCCCCTCGAACTCGCGATGGGAGAAGCGCACGCCCGTGTCGAGGATGTAGACGTGCACCCCCAGGCCCGTGGCGTTGTACATGTAGAGTTTGTCCAAGGGCAGGTTCCGCTGGTCCACCCGGTCGATGCCCCAGGTGGGACGCGGCTGGCTCTCGAGGACGGACATCACGCCATCCTCCTGGACGTAGGCGACGGCGGGGTCCGCGGAGAGCGCTCGGGCCTGCTCCTCGGTCATCCGGGTGGCGAAGCCTCGCAGCGCATGCTCGTACAGCGCGAAGGTGTCACCTCCGTACTTCGCGGTGAGGCTCTCTGTCGCCTCGCTGACAGCCATCGGTTGCAGCCCGGCCTCGGGTGCCTTGAGGACCACCACGTACTGTCCTGGCACCTTCTTCTTCACGGAGAGGAACTTCTCCGTGGGCCGCGCGAGCAGCGCGGCGGTGGTGCTCGGGTCCCGGCAGACAGTCCGGCTCGAACATGCGCCCAACAGCGCCAAGCCACCCAGGGCAAGGGTCAGCTTTGTCATCCGTCGATTCATGTTTCATTCCCCCGGTGCTCGGTTACCCTGAATGATACGAATCGACATTAAAAACGGCTTATTCCTGATTTTGCCCCGAGGGATGAGACAGCGGTTCGTCATTGAACGAAGACAGGCCCGCCGACATGCAGGCCCATGCCCTACCAGGGGCGCGCCGTGGTTCCCCACCAGTACAGCGCGGCCTCGAGTGGGTGTTGGTGTGGCTTTTCGAGCATGGGACGAATGCCCATCTCCCGCGCGGAGTTCACCAGGTCCCGATGCCAGGATTGATAGTCATTGGACAGGTGGGTGGCGGCCAGGGCCAGGGTGCTGGCGCCCACGGAGTAGCCGCCATGCATGAGCGGGCCGCTCGCGGAGTCCTCGGGTCCGTCCACGCCGCGAGGCCACTCCCGGCACGCGGCGAAGGGGAGCAGGTCTCCTCCGGGGCGGTCGCAGTA
The DNA here is from genome assembly GCF_038561935.1 of Myxococcus stipitatus. The sequence goes on from NZ_CP102770.1 coordinate 2,102,132, forward strand.
GCCCTCCACCAGTGTGGTGGTGAACGTTGACGCGGTGGGGTGTGAGCCCAGGGCGAGAAAGGCCCCGGTCCACGCGAGGGTGGTGGCGCGGGGTGTCGGCTCCACGGGGTGGCCCTGTGCGTTGACGCGGGTGGGAAAGCCCGTGGGGAGGGCCGCCAGCTCGGCGAGCTTCGCGGTGAGCTTTTCCCCCATCGCCCGTGATGAGTCATTGCCGCGAAGTCGTCCGTGGAGCAGGAGTCCCGCCGCGGCGGGGGCGCTGTCACAGGGCCAGATGGACCGGGTGAAGGAGGGGCGCAGGAGCTGCCGCGAGAGGGCGCTCTCGAGACTCGCGGCCAGGGCGTCGAAGAGCGCGGTGGACTCCGCGTCCGCCATCCCCGCGCGCTCCATCCCCGCGAGCATCAACAGGACATAGCCCCGGTAGAGGACGCTGTCGGGAAGGGTGTGACGCAGCACGCGGGTGGTGGGGCCCTTCATGAAGGGGCCGCGTCCTCGGGTCAGCGCATCCTCGAGCAGCGCCTTCAAGCGCCGTGGTGACTCCGGCGGGGGCGTTCCCTCGAGGGCGAGCTGGACGAGGATGAACGAGAGGTGCGCATCACACAGGAGCTGCGACTCGACGAAGCGGCGGTTCGAGTCCCCCAGCAGCCGAGGCGCGCAGCCACCTCCCAGAATCCGCCGCTCCAGCTTCTCCAGGGACTGGGGCGTGGGGGCCAGCGAGGCGGAGCGTGCCTCTTGCGCGACAGCGGGCGCACCGAGTCCGCCCACGAGCAGGGCCAGCAGTGGCGACAGGAGGCGGGGGGGCGCACGGAGCATGGGGCCTGGAACAGCAGCACAGGCCCGGGCCCCGGGAGGTCGCGTCGCGCCCGGTGGTCGCCGGCCCGGTGGGAGTGGTCGTTCCCACCGGGTGGGCGGCTCACGGCGTCTCGCGTTGCGCCTTCAGGTCGTTGAAGCGTCCCTCCCGCTCGAGGCGCCAGAGGTCTTCATCGGTGACGAAGGTCTGCCCCAGCAGCTCGCGTGCGCGTTTGACCTTGGCGAGCAGGAGCGGGTCCGTGACGGGCTGGCTGTTCTCCCGGGTGGGTCGAGGGGGTGGCCGCATCACCGAGAAGGTTCCTCGCGCGGGGTGCCCATCCGCGGTCTTCCCCTCCAGCATGTACGTGACATGCGACACCCCGGGGTCGGCGCGCGTGTCCAGGGAGACGGGAATGTCCACACCGGCGCCTTCCGGGATGAGGGTGACACCCAGGCTCACGGTGTCCGAGTCCTCGGGCAGGGGCGGGGCCTCGGGGTCGGGCGTCCGGGTGCGCAGGGCCGTCACGCGCTCCAGCCGCACGGGGCCCTTCCAGCGGTGCGACACGCGGAAGGTCTGCCGCACCACGCCCTGGGCATCTTCCGAGGGGAAGCGAGGCGTGCCCACCGCCAGCAGGGTGACGATGCCCTTCTTGTCGAAGTTCTCGAACGTGGTGTCCAGGAGCTGGAGCGAGGAGCGGCCCACGGCCTTCTTGCCAGAGGCATCGGACACCTCCACCCGGACGAGGTGCTGCGAGTACATGGCCCGAGGGCGCGCCGGGTCGGGGCTCAGGCTCCGCGTCACGATGGGGGTCTGGGTCGTGACGGGAGGCTGGCCATCGAAGGTCCAGACGAACTTCACGGGGACGAACGCGGCCCGCGAGGCGGCGTCCTTGCGGGGGCGTTCGAGAATCCGCGCGAGGAACTCGTACTCCTCCTCGGTGTTGGGGACCCGGCGGGAGAAGACCTCGACGAGGCGCTCCGGCTCGCAGTCCTTCACGGTGTACGCGGGGACGCGCACGGTGGTGGAGATGTTGTTCTTCCCGAACACCGTCACGGTGGGCAGCTCGTAGGAGCCGTCGGCCTCCCGCCAGACGCGCAGGGGGACGCGCATGCCCGTGCCCGCGCCGATGGTGGTGTGGAGGTAGGCATCATTGCCGTCGGGAGAGTGGGCTCGGACGCTGACGAGGTTGTCCTCGCCGGAGCAGACCTCCCGCTTCTCCACGCTCACCTCGTCGATGATGGGCGCGGGCGTGGGAGGCGGCGTGGGCCTGATGGCGCGCGCGGCTCCGGTGGGGAGCACCGGAGCGGCCTGGACCGTCGTGGACGGAGGGCTGCTCTCCGCGGCGGAGGGCGGCGCGGCTGCGGGAGGAGGCGAGGACTCCAGGTCCAGCGAGAGGAGGACGCCGGCCACCAGGGCGGCGATTCCAAGGCCGAGCATGAAGGTCAGTCGCCGTCGCCACCAGGGCGGTTCCGGGGTCATCATCCGAGGTCTCCTGGGCGTTCAACCTGGGTGTGTGGGGTTACTGCCAGCAGCCGTAGACGTTGCCGCCGGAGTTCCACTGGAGCTGGTGGGAGTAGTCGCCGGCCCACAGGGTGGTGTTGACGGGGTGCACGCTCCAGCCGCCAATCCGGTCCGGGCTGATGGAGGTGGCGGTGGTGTTGGGGTCGTCGCGAACGCGCTTCCAGATGACGCTGCTGCTCGTGTCACAGCGATTGGCGGCCATGCAGTTGGCCACCTGGTTGCCGGCGTTCGTGCACACGTTCCAGAAGATGGGGCAGATGATGCTCAGCGCGGCGTTCTCGAACCAGCCGAGGGACGCCTTGCACTGGCCATGGACACCCCAGTGCACCGCGTTGGAGGCATTGGCGATGACCTCATGCGGATAGGTGTATTCGGTGACGACGCCCTTGCCCGCGTAGACGTGTGCGTAGGCGAGGAAGGTGGAGCACACCATGCCGTTGTTGGCCGCGCCACCCGGGATGTGGTGGGCCGTCTCCAGGTCCTTGTACTGATACAGGGAATAGGGCACGCGCTCGCCGTTCCACAGGGGGCGGTCGATGAGCTGGGTGTTGTCCGCGCGGGAGACGTCGGAGACGTACGCGTGATTGAACCAGAGGTTGTCCGCGATGCTGGCCGCGCCGGCCGCGTCACCCAGCTGCCACGCCGTCCACTCCGGCCCTCCCTGGCCATTGTCGTCGTAGTAGTAGTGGTAGGCGCCGCCCTGGTTGATCTGCTCCAGACCTGGATAGCCGTACTGGAGCTGACCCGCGTTGAGCGGTGTGCCACAGACCTTGGGCCAGTCATTCTGGCTCGGGTCCGTCATGGTGGCGTGGGTCACTCCTCCCGTCGGGCCATGTGAGAGCATGGAGTGGGTGCGGAACTCGCCAATGGCATCAATCACGTCGCGGATGGGGCCATCCTCGCTCCGGCTGAACACCACCGCGCCGTTGGGCGCATTCCATCCGGCGGACGTGTAGCCACATTCAGAAGCCGTGGCGGGAAGGGCGACCGCGACCGCGGACACCGCGAGACAGCCTGTGAGGACTCGACGCATCAGTTACTCCCGGACATGCGGCGCTCCCTGGGTCCGGCCCCTCTGGTGACCCAGGCGTGACTTGGAAGCGGTCCTTGGGAGCGGATTCACCGGCGCCTGGGCGCGCTCAGGGTACGCATGGGGTCTCGGCATTCCAGTCCGGACCTGGAGGGCAGTGAGACAGGGGACACGTGGTCAGCCCCTCGGGGAGGTGGGAGCGTTCGGTGGCACACGGTGCGGGGGCACATCGGTGTCGCGCGGGGTTGCCCGGAACAGGTGGGGCCACAGAGTCCAGGTCCGTCAGGAGGCGGGGCGCGCATGGGGCTTGAGGTGGGATGGCATCGCTGGGACGTCACGCCGAAGGAGGCGGTGGAGCTCCAGCGCGAGCTGCGGTCGAAGGTGGTGCTCCATCCGCCTCCAGGCTTGAAGGTGGAGCGCATCGCGGGCGCGGACGTGTCCACCGAGAAGGGGCGCGACACCGGCTATGGCGGCATCGTGGTGTTGGACGCGGGCTCGCTGACGCCCGTGGCGCAGGCGGGCTCGGCGGTGCCCTTGCGGTTTCCGTATGTGCCGGGGCTGTTGTCCTTCCGCGAGCTGCCCGTGGTGGCGGAGGCCTGGGCGCGGCTCGAGGTGCGGCCGGATGTGCTCATCTTCGATGGGCACGGCATCGCGCATCCGCGGCGGCTCGGCATCGCGTGTCATGGCGGCTTGTTGTTGGGGGTGCCCTCCATCGGCTGCGCCAAGTCCTTGCTCGTCGGGAAGCACGGCCCGTTGGGCGAGGCGCGAGGCTCCACGTCCCCCATCATCCACAAGGGCGAGGTCGTGGGGATGGCGGTCCGCACGCGCAAGTCGGTGCAGCCCGTCTATGTGTCTCCGGGACACCTGATGGACCTGTCCACGGCGGTGGAGTGGGTGCTGCGGGCGAGCCCGAAGTACCGGGAGCCGGAGACGACGCGTCACGCGCATCGGATGGTGAATGCCTTGCGGCGCGCGGACGGCGAGGCCGCGGAGCTGGAGTGAGGGGACGGACAGACAGCCGCCTGTCCCGCGCGCCGCCCAGTGGTGCCTCCATCGAGGGCCATGGGCACCCTGAGTTCACGACTGCACATCGGGAGGCCAGGCCATGGCGGACAAGCGGGAGCAGGAGGTCCAGGACGCGCCACGCGGCACCACGCGCGAGCTGCCCATCGAGGTCCGCCGCGCGCGGAGGAGTGCGGCGCACGCGAGCCAGACCTACGCGGCCTTCCTCAAGCACCTGTGCGAGCGGGGAGGCATGTCACCCGCGGTCGCCGAGCGGGCCGCGGTGTCCGTGCTCTGCGCGGTGGAGCAGCGCATCTCCAGCGGGGAGACACGGGACCTGGAGGCGCAGTTGCCTCGCAAGCTGTCGGAGCTGCTGCACCGCTGTGAGCGCCATGAGGCGGCGATGCCCGGCGGCTTCGGGCGCGAGGCACTGCTCGAGCACGTGGGGGCGGACCTGTCGCTCCATCCGGACGCCGTGGCGCCCGTCGTGCGAGCGGTGCTCAACGCGGTGAGGGATCAGATCACCGAGGGCGAGGCCGAGGACGTCATGGACCAGCTCCCCGAGGACCTGAAGGAGCTGTGGCGGCGTCCGAGCTGAGCGACCGTCCCGCTGGGCACATCCCGGAGGCCTCGCGAAGAGGCTCCGTCCACCATGGCTCCTCGGAGACGGGGACGTCCTTCCCCTCGACGCGAGCGACCATCCCCTCCGGTGCCACGACGGAGAAGCGCGGCGCGCGTCCGAGCGCCTGCGTCAGCGCGGCCATCGTGGTCTCATCCTCGGCGGAGAAGCCCAGCGGACCCTCGGGGTGGCTGTGCGCCACCTCGACGAGCTCGTGCCGCCAGCGCCAGATGGCCTCCCACCGCTCGCGCGAGTCCGGGAGGAGGACGGGGCTGTCGGAGGCATCGCACCACAGCACCGTCTCGTCCCGACCGATGAGCAGACACACCTCTTGCTTCGACATGGCCTCTCCTCCCCTCACGTCACCCATGCCGGGTGACGACCAGGACCCCCGTGTCGATGGCCTCGCGGATGACGGAAGGGAGACTCTCCAACGTCACCGCGCTGTCCGCTCCCGCGAGACAGAGTCCCGCGTCGACCACCTGGAGCGTGTTCGCATCCACGATGGAGATGAAGCGCTCCTCCATGAAGGCATACGTCACCTCCAGCTGGTTTCTGCCCAGCTGGCGATGGTTCAGCAGCCGCGCTCCCGCCCGGTGCAGCGCGGCCTCCGCGCGGGACAGGTCGTCGGGCCGTGTCCGAGACCGATGCCGGAGGTGCTCTTGCTCCACCCGCCCGCGCGCCTCGAGGACCACCGCCGCGTGGTGCTCGAGCTCCCGCCGGGCCGCGAGCGCGCGTTGATGGGCCTCGCGCTCGCGCAGCAGCGTCCGAAGACAGGCCTCCGCCTCGGCCCGCCCGCCCTCGGCGATTCCCAACACCCGGGTGCGGGCCTCCGCGGGCACGAACCAGATGCCCGACGCTCGCGAGACCACCTCCAGCAGCGCATAGCCGAAGGCCGCGCGCAGCGGCGCGCTCACGCCCTTCACCGAGGAGAGCGGCTGCCCCTCCTCCATGGCACGCCGAGCCAGGTCCTCCGCCTCGCCCTCGAACTCCACGCCGTCGAAGAGCAGCGTGCCGTCATGCCAGCGCCGCGCGCTCACGGGCGCGAGCACGGGCGGCTGCTCCTCCGGCATCAGCTCCAGGGACTCGGCCACAGCGCCCTCGCGCACCAGCCGGGTTCCCCACAGGTGGCCTCGCACGCGGGGAAGTGTGTCCAGGCCCTCGGGCCCGGCTGGCTCGCGCGCGGTGGCGTCGCGGCCTCGGAGCTCGAAGCGCCACCACCCCGGCGCGACGGGGGGGGTGACACGGAGGCGTCGCGTGGCGGTGTCCACGGTGCCGCTGCCCAGGTATGGCAGCACCACCGACTCCGTCTTGCCGAGGAACTTCCGGTAGTCCACGACGCCTCCTCACTTCACCGCGATGACTTCGGGTTCACGCCACCTTCAGCAGCGGCGTGCGCATCACCCGGTCCACCCAGCCGGACTGGCTGGCGCCGGGCAGCGTCGGCGCATCCATCAGCGCCTTGAGCACCCGAGGGACCTGGTAGGGGTCCGCGAACTGGTCCACGTTGACCTCGCTGAAGGGCACCCGCAGCTGGCTCGAGCACGTGCGGACCGTGTTTCCACGAGCCCCCGCCACACTCACCAGCAACGCCATGGCCGCCACCGAGTAGCCGCAGTCGCGGAAGACACGGGCGAACTGGTCACCCGCCTCACCCGCCTCGTCGCCCACCACGATGACCACCAGCTTCGCCCCCTCCGGCACCTTCACGCCGCTTCGGTGCAGCGCGAGCACGCCGGCCGCGTGCGTCGTGCCTCCCGACGCCTTCAGCCCCGCGAGCATGTGCTGGACCGCCGTGCGGTTGGACGCCTTGGGCTTGAGGACGGTGCCCGTCGTGTCGAACGCCGCGATGTGCAGCTTCTCCATCGGGAAGCCCGCGAGGATGCGCGCGAGCGCCTCCTTCGAGTTCTCGATGGCCCCCTCCATGGAGCCCGACTTGTCGATGAGGAACATCACCCGCACGTCGGTCTCCGCCGTCGCCTCCTCGACCGCCTTGCGGGCGGCGTTGTCGCTGGCCTCCTCCAGCTTCTGGCGCAGTACCTCGCTGCGCACGTTCTTCGCGATGTTCAGCGCCCGCTGGTCCGTCGCCGTCTGGATGGCCTTCTCCCAGCGCGCGCGGACCGACGGCTCCGCCAGCAGGCCCAGCTCCTCGAGCGTGGGCGTCATCAGCCGCAGGTCGCGGTCCGACAGCGAGGGCAGGAGCGCCGCCATGATGGCCGGAGTCATCCCCAGGTCCTGCGGCAGTCGTCCCACGACCTCCTTGTAGGAGAGCCGCTCGTGCTCGATCCACTCGCAGATCTCCGCCTCCGACAGCCCGTCGAAGCGCTCGCGCTTGACCAGCGTCAGCCCGTTGAGGCCCACCGTGCGGTGCCCGCTCTCGGCCTGCTTCTGCTTCCAGCCGAGCACCTCGAAGAAGCCCTGCGCGCGCGGCTTGTACCCCGCCTTGCGCGCCAGCTTCTTCAGCGTCTCCTTGTAGCCCGCCTTCACGAGCCCCTGGAGCATGGACACGTTGGCCTCACGCGCCGCGAGCCACCGCGCCGCCACGCGCTTCCAGCGGCCCATGGGCGGCTTGCGCGACGCCGGGTCACCGAAGCCCGCCTCGCGGTTGAGGCGCGCGATCTCCGGCTGCTCGAGCAGCTCCGCCACCCGCAGCACCGCCTTGGGCGTGAGCATGCGCGTGGACTTGCGCTCGTAGTGCAGCACCATGGCCTCGCCGATGGCGCGCCAGTCGTCGTCGTGGAACGCGACCTCGCCGCCGTCACCCTTCACGGGCAGGCCGGCGTGGCTCTGCACCAGCATCAGGGCACACGTGGCCACCTTCAGGTCGCGCCAGTCCGTCTGCGTCAGCGCGTACGAGGCGAAGTGCGCCATCAGCACCGAGTTGAGCTGGTAGATGTCCAGGAGCTGTCGGTAGAGATTCACCGCCGCGGGCACGAAGAGGCCGGGCTTCACCGGCTTGCCGACCGTGCGCTGCGCCGGCGTGGCGTAGGCGGCGGCGACCCAGGTGCCATTCACATCCAGGCCCGGCCGGTTGTGCCACAGATGCGCGGAGCCGCTGAGCACCAGGTCCAGCAGTCGCTCGGCGGGGCCTCGCTGCGTCTCGGGAATCAGGGTGCTGTTCTGGGTCGTCGACATGGGAGTCCCCCTTTCGGGACGTGCGGCGGGTCAGGCGCGGGGCGGACCCCTGGCATCCGGTGCCAGGGGAGTGCACCGCGCGTGGAGCGCACGGGGGCCTTCCGTGCTCGAGGCACGGCCACACCCGCGCGAAGCTGTGAGGAGAGAAGAAAGAAAGTGCGCCCGAGTGACGAGGCCGATGCTGCTTGGATTAACGGTCCAGTGTTCTGCCGATTGAACTACGGGACCTGACGGTCCCGGCGGGATTCGAACCCGCATCTCTCAGGCGTGTCTGGCCCCGTCGGCCGGGCGCGAATCCGTGGGATTCGAGGCGGTGGCTTCAGCGGTCGCGGACGTCTACGAGTAGACGCACACGTCGCCGTGAACCGGGAACTTCGCCACGTCCTTGCCGCCCCGGTAGGTCTTCCGTGCGGGGACGGAGACCAGCTCCCAGGTCGGGAGCACCACTGCCGTCAATGAGCGGCCGTACACGCAGCCCGTGTCGATGCCCACCGCGTACTCGGTGACGAGGGGCTTGTCGAAGACGGTGTGCCCGAAGATGACCCGCTCCGGCCCTTGCCAGTAGTGGGTCCAGAACTTCCAGTCCGCCGGTGCCTTGGAGGGCCAGTAGCTCTTCTTCGCCGGGGGCTGGATGCACTGCGCATGGAGCAGGTGGTACGGGTCCTGCGCCTCGACGGGAATGCCTGGCATCATGCCGGCGTGCACGACGATGGCGTTGTGCTCCGGCAACCGGAGGAAGCGGGGGAGCCGGGCCATCCACTCGAAGTGCTCGGGCTCCAGCACCTGACGCGTCTCCAGGTGGTCCGGAGTGAGGCGCTCCGCGGCGCGGTGGCGCTGTTGGAGCTGGGTCTCCTCGTGGTTGCCGAGGACGGCCTCGTGCCGCATGGCCAGCTCCACGCACTCGCGCCGCTTGGGACCCCGGTCGACCAGGTCCCCGGCGAAGATGACCCGGTCGCTGGCGGTGGCGCCCACCTTGGCGAGCAGCTCGAGGGCCTCGTCATGGCAGCCATGGAGGTCTCCGATGACGATGGTGCGGGGGGACATGACACGGTTCCTTGGAAAGAAGGGGAGCGCCCGAGTTGGAAGGCCGGAGGGCTGAATTATCAGTTCAGTGCCGGACCGCCGGCGAGACCCCCCGAGGGGGGCTTGGAGTCGAACCAAGAGCTTGTGGGGCCTTCCTGCCGGGCGCTCGAAAGCAGTGCGGCCAGGGACGCGGACCCCCGGATTTCCTGACGGGCAACCTGGCCGCCTCGGCGAGGTTCCGCCCAGGGGCCGCCGTGCCGGGCCCTGAGGGAGCGTGGGCTCGGCCGGCCGTCTGCGACGACTCATCGCGAGCTTCCATGGACGTGTGGATGCCATTGCACCGCATGGGCTCGTGACAGCTTGCACTCCATTGCACCAGGGTGTGCAGGGATTTGCACAACCAGAAATCGTCCTCGGACATGGTAGAGAGCATTCAGGAGCCGATTCACATGATGCTGTTCGAGGGGAAGTCGATGCGCCGTTTCTACACAGGGTTGTTGCTGGCCGCGCTTGGGGGCGTGGGCTGCGGGGATACGAACCCCAGGGAGTCGGACAAGAATGGAAGTCATGGGGAGACATTCCATGACCTCTACAAGAGTGGTTCTCGCCTCAAGGTGACGGCGGCGACGACGCGCGAGGGATTGCGTTGGCCCTTCGGGTTGTCCGACACGAGCCTGCTGAACAGCTGTAGCTGGGAGCAGACCGCCGCGGACGGTACCTACTCTTGTGTGGCGGGGCTCGAGGACACCTTCTCCGATTCCGATGTCTTGTACTACTTCGATGCGGGGTGCACCGAGGGGCTCTATTCCGCCTTCTGGCCGCTGTTTCCTGGCGACATCGTCGCGAAGGAGCCGGCGAGCTGCGGTGAGGGGCTCCGGCGTTTCCACTTTGTTGGAGAGGCTGTCACGGGCGCGGTGTACCTGCGGAACATGGATGGCACCTGCCGGCTGGCCCCGGGCGGCTCGGTGGCCCGTCTCTATCGAGTCGGCGCCGAAGTCCCCGCGGAGACCTTCGTTCGCGGTCGCGTGAAGCCGGCGCGGACCTCCGGTGGTGTCACGGTCCAGGTCATCGAGGGCGAGGACGGCTCCGTGTCGCCGTATCGCCTCGAGGAGAACCAGCACAAGTCCTCCTGCATCCCGCAGCTCGCACAGGACGAGAAGTTCCGCTGCATGCCATTCGGCCTTGACGTCGCGGTGAGCTACTCCTCGGCTCTCTTCGCGAACGCGACCTGTAACGAGCCCGCCTATTCCCAGATGGACTGCGAGGCGCCGGCCCGGTTCGCGGTGGCGGTCGAGACCCGCGGCTGCGAGCGCAAGGTGCGTGTCCATGCGGTGGCGGAGCGGATTCCGGTGGTCTTCACGTCGAACGAAGGCCAGTGCAGCTCCTCGGGCCTGGTGGGCAACGGCGACGACATGCGCTTCTACCGGGCGGGGAGCGAGCTTCCCGCCGAGACCTGGCCGGAGGCGACCAAGGTCGACCTCTCGACGCATGGCCGGCTCAAGCTGCGAGGCATGAAGCTGGGTGACTCGGTCGTCGTCCCCACGGAGGTGTTCGACACCACGCTGGGCACGCGCTGCCAGTTCATGGTGGTGAACTCGAATGCCCAGGTGCGCTGCGTCCCCAGTTCCAGCTTCGACGACTCGCTGGAGAGCTACTCGGACGCGCAGTGCACGCAGCTCCTGGCGAGCTCCTTCACCGCCAACTGCGATGAGGGGGCCGAGGCCTATGCGGTCAGCTACGGGGACACCGAGGAGGCGTTCTTCCGGGTGTACTCCCTGGGCGCCAGGTACGAGGGCGACGTCATCTACGAGCGGCAAACGCTGGGTTCACAGACGCGCTGCGTCCAGTCCGTGAAGGATCCGGAGAGCACCTACCGGGCCGTCACGGGCGAATTGCCCTTCGAATCGATGGCCCTGGGCGCGATGGAACTCGAGTGACGTCCTCGTGAGTCATCGACGGAGGCTGGAGGGGGGGCTGGCCGAGCCACTGCCGCCCACACTTGAGGTGGGTCTCCATGGGCGGTTCCGGGCCGGACCCCCGGCGGACCCCCGGTTTTCCTGACGGGCCATTTCCCGCTCCCCCGCCTGCCCTCCCCGGGGGGATGATTTGTCAGGAAACCGGCGCCGGCCGGGTCGGGGCTTCTGGAGGCCTTGCTGTCCGGTTGTCCGGGCGGCCATGGCCTCCTGCTCCACTCGGAGGCTGCCTGCGGATGCCAACGTGGTACCTTGCCGCGCCACATCCCTGTAATTCCATCTCCCGGGGCGGTTCTCCGGGCACAGCCCTCAGGTCCTTCCGGTGTACGAGCAGCTCTCGGATGACGAATTGTTCGCGGAGGTCGTTCGACGCCGCGCCACGGGTGAGCCCATTGGAGGCCCACTCGGTACGTTGGTTCAACGATGGGGCCGGCCTGCCCGGTACGTCATCAGCAAGATTCAGTCGAGCTACGGCCGAGGGTCCCCCGCGGACGCGGACGAGCTCTACCAGGACGCGGTCGGCAAGTTCATCGACCGGGGGCTGGACCAGTTTCGGGGCGTCTCCCAGCAGATGCCGGGCCGGAGTGCGTCTCCCAAGACGTTCTTCCTGCGCATCGTCAAGCACGTGGCCATCGACTTCTACCGGCGGCACCGCGAGGAGCTCGCGGCGCCTCCGTCGGACCCCGATGACGCCATGGAAGAGCCGCCTTCCGAGCGGGCTCGCGCGATGGAGATGGGCCGAAGGACCGAGGAGCGGGCGGACGCCCAGGAGCTGTACTGGGCCGCGTTCGCACGACTCCAGCAGGAGCACCCCAAGGAAGCCTCGGCATGGGAGCTGTACCACCACGAGGACGTAGAGGACCACGAGGAATGCGCCCGTCGCCTGAACATCACCGTGGTCAACTCCTACAAGCGCGTCAGCCGCGCCCAGGCCTACTTGAAGCTCTACTTGCTGGATCTCCAGCGCGAGTCACCACGCGGGGAGGAAGCGTGAGCCTCCTTCCCGGCAGCACCCCGGGGTTTTCAGGAGGAATGAATTCATGAACATCGATGCCATGTCTCGCTACGCCACCCGTCGCGCTCAGCTCTCCGAGGCGACGACCGCTCCAGGGGCCGTCCTCGAAGCCGCGGGGGACTTGTTGAGGCGGGCGACCCGGATGGGGACCGAAGGTGTGGAGGCGGCCCTGCGGGGCCTCGGTCGAGCGGCGGTCGAGACATGGATTCAAGCGCAGAAACCCCAGGCCCTCCAGCCCGTGCTGTTGAGAGCCGCGGAAGAAGCGATGGAAGTGGTGCTGGATGGCGGGGAGGAGGCCGAGGTGTGGCGGGCCTCCGCGCTGGAGGGACTGGCCGCCCGGGACCGGGCCGCCTCCGCGGCGGTGGCCCTGGCCGCCTGGGAAGGTCTCCACGGCGCTCTCCAAGGTGACGCGGGCCGGAGTCGCGACGCATTTCTGGCGGCGCTCGGGAGCTTGGATTCATTGCTTCGTCCGCGTGCGCGCTGGTTCATCCCGCTCAATCCGCAGCGCCGGCAGGAGCTGGACCTCCTCGAGCCCGCCGAGCAGGAGAAGTCCTGGTGGTTCTCGTCGCGAGCGGGCTGCGATGACCTGGTGGCCACGTGGACGGGCGGGCCGCAGACGTCTTCCTCGCACCTGCAGGGCTGTGTCGAGTGCCGGGCGGACATCGCGGATGCCGCGCCCGTGGACGCTCCACCCCGCCGCCACCTCACGCAGGATGACCTGTGGCGCTTCGACATGGGCCTGATGTCCGCCGATGAGCGCGAGCGCGTGGACGCGCACACCGCGCGCTGTGGCGAGTGCGCCCAGGCGGTGCTGGCCCTGGGCGAAGGTGACGATGCGATTGAAGAGGCCCTGGAGATGGAGGATGGCGAGGCGGGCGTGACGCGTGCCGCGCGTTCTTCCCGCGCCCCGGTGTCGCAGCGCCCCTCCGCGGCGCGCCATCCGGAGTCGCGCGAGGTGTTGGAGGAGCGGCGGGACTTTCGCGTGGTGCTCGTTCGTGAGCGTCAGCGCGTTCGCCTGGTGGTGCAGCCCTTGTCCGGCCGGACGGTGACGGCGGCCGTGTTCCTCAGTCCGGGCCGTCCTTCCCTCAAGCCCACGTCGGGCCCGGAAGGTCTGGCGTTCGACCTCTCGTCCGCGTCCGCCACGGGCGCGCGCTCCGCGCACCTCACGGTGCAGGCTGGAACCGAGACGCTGGAGCGGGACTTCGCCTTCTGAAGTCCGCTCGCGGGACGGGGCCCTCGCGCGGCGCGCGGGGCCCCTGGTTCTTCCACGACGGGTTGCCTACTCCTTGGGCGTGGCCGCGCGCTGCGTCTCGAGTGCCTCGCGGCTGAGCACGGGCGGCTGCGGGATGGGGAAGTTGCCCGGCGGGACGTTGGCGCGGAAGCCGTTGGCCAGGAAGCCCAGGACGAGCTGCGCGGGAGGCGGCCGGGTGCCCAGCGCGGCGCCACAGAGGTCGAGCCGGTCCAGGATGCGCGGACCGTCATGTCGCTCGTACCGGTTGCAGCTGCTGTCCACCGGGGCGCTCCGGTCCCGCTTCAGCTCGCGCGTCAGCCGGCCCCACTTCATGGTGAGCTCCGCGGGCGTGATGCTGATGGTGACGGGGTCACTGCCCCAGACACCTTCGATGAGCGTCCGCGAGCCGCCCGCCCTGACCTTCAGCTCCACCGGGCGCTGGCCGAAGGTGCCCGTCACCTCGATGCCGTGCGCGTAGATCTCTTCCGAGAGGATGCTCACCCAGACGCCATCGGCCCGCTGGGTGTACGGCTTGTCGGCGGCGACGCGCCCGTTGTTGAACCAGACATCGCCCACCCGGCCGATGGGCACCTGGCTGTTCTTGGACACGGCCGTCGCCTCATCGAGGCCCGAGGGGCCCGAGCTGGCGACGAGGGGCCGTGAGGCGAGCAGGTCCGTCACCGCGACGGACGCGTCCACGACCTCGAAGCGCACGCCATCCAGCCACGCCTGGCCGGTGCCGCTCATGATGAGGCCCGCCATGATGGTGGTGGCCTCCTTGGGGACGTCCAGCACGACTTCGTAGCGCTTGCACCCGCGCGAGCCGACGAGCGCGCGCGACTGCATGTTGTCGAAGGCGAGCGGCTGCTTCGGGTCTGGCCCTTCCACGCGCATCCAGAGCCCCGCCCAGCCATCCACGTCCTTGACGCGCATGGCGGCGGAGAAGCGCAGCCGCTTGCCGCGGTAGTCCTGCGCGCCGAAGGCCTGCATGAAGGTGCCGTAGCCCGCCTCGTCCGGCGTCAGCGAGCGGAGGTAGGCGCTGCGGCTGCCCTCGCAGGGCGAGGCGGTGTCCACGCCCGCCTCGTAACGCTTGGGGGCGCTCTCGGTGACGTACCAGCCCACCGGCAGCTTCGGGGTGCCGCCGGGCGACTGCGCCGCGGCCACCGGGGCGGCCAGGGCGAGCAGCAGGGCGGCGAGTTTCTTCCGGAAGTCCATGGCGGGCGTCCTCACAGCGACACGGGCCCGCGGGCATTGAACGCGCCCTCGGGGAGGCCCGTGCGGGCCTCATAACGGGGAACCTCGGCGATGCCTCCGGGGTTCATGACCAGATACCCTCGCTCTGTTGCCTTCCGTGTGCAGTCGTCCTGAGTGGCCAGGTCCGGGCAGGCCACGACATTCGTGGGGGCATCGTCCTCGTCCAGCTCCAGCGCCACCGAGGGCGCGGTCGCATCCAGCGGCTTCGTGGGGGTGCTCCCTCGCGGGTTCTTGCTGGGGAGCATCACCAGCGCGAGCGAGGCCGCGATGGCCGCGATGGCCGCGCTCGTCAGGGTCTTCCGCCCGCTCCACGCGGCGGGACGCAGGACACGCTCCCGCTGGGGGACGCTGCTGGCGACCTCGGTGAGCTGCTCCGACAGAATCGCCTCTTCCTGAAGCAGCACGGCGCAAGGCTCACACTCCAGGGTGTGGGCCTCCAACGCCGCCGCCTTCTCCGGGGCCAAGGCGCCCAGGATGTATTGCTCCGCGGAGTCGCGGGTCAGGTGGGGCTTAAGCATGGGTCTCCTCCTCGAGCGCGGTCCGCAGCTTCTTGCGCACCTCGCACAGGATCTGCCGCACGCGCTGGACGGACAGTCCGACACGGGCGGCGACTTCGGCATGGGGTAGCTCCTGGCCATCACAGGCCAGGAGGAACACGCTCCGCGCGCTCGGCGACACCTGGGCGAGCGCGGCGTGGGCGCGGGACAACTGCTCTTCGGAAAGCAATCGACGCTCGGCGGACACGGAAGGGTCCACCGGATGCTGCCGCTCGGGCAGCTCCTCCACCGCACCGGAGATGGACTCGCGCCGGGAGCGGCGGGCGTCGTCCGCGGCCAGGAAGGCCGCTTGGGTGAGGGCGAGGTTGGGCAGGCGCAGCTCCGTCAGCAGTCCGCGTTGCTGTTGTTGGATGAGCCGCGCCCATGTCTCCTGGGCCAGCTCATGCGCCCGGTCCACCCGGACGCCTCGGGCCAGGAGCGATACCACGACGCGGCGGTGGTGGCGCGCAACCAGTGCGTCCCACGCCGCCCGGTCGCCGGCCAGGGCCTTTCGCGCCAGGGCGTCCTCGTCAGACCCCCGCGCCGCCTCTTGCGGCTCTTCGGTATCCCTCGACAGTCGAAGCGTCGTCATCCGCAGGCCCTGCACGGCTGCACTCATGCCGTCTTCCCGTCGCTCTGAATCGTAGCCGGGAGGCGGCCGCTCCCCGGTGTCCGGGTAACGTGTGTCCGTGACGGACATATCGCCGGAAACTCCGAGGATGTGCGGAGGGGTAGGCAAGGGTCAGTTCGTGGCGGGGCTTTCCCCCGAGGCCCAGGGGAGATTGGAGAGTCGGACCACACCCTGACAGCGCCCGCAGACGCGGTCCTGGCCGTCATAGACGCGGGCGGTGGCGAAGAGCAGGGTGAGGCCCTGGCTGTCGATTTCGGACTCCACGCGGAGGCGATCACCCGTGACGGGGCGCTCGAAGCTCATGGAGAGCTGGACGGTGGCGCAGCGGCGGCTGGGGTCCACCAGGGCGCCGCTGGTGCCGATGGCGAGGTCGAAGAGGGCGGCGAGGATGCCCCCGTTGACGGCCAGGGCGCTGCCCACGCCGCCCCGGTGCTCGGGGCGCAGCTCGGGGAGGGTGACGACGACCTTGTTGTGGCCCTCCGGGAAGGAGAGCCGGGCGCCGAAGTGACGCAGCGTGAGGCTCTGGTTGAAGAGCTCGGCGTAGCGGTCCAGGGCGGCCTGGGTGGGCCGTGCGGGAGGACCCGAGGAGGAGTCGGACATGGCGTTACGGCCTATATAGCCGAGCGCGAAAAGCCAGGGGACCGGCCGACCGGACGCGGATGGTGGAAGGACGCCCACCCGGCGGCGAAAGACGTTAGAAGCAGAGGTTCCCTCGAGAGTCTCCCGTGAACGCCCACGAATCCGCCCTCCTCGAAGACCTGAATCCCCCCCAGCGCGAGGCCGTGCTCCACATCGGCGGCCCGCTGCTCGTCCTGTCGGGCGCCGGCAGCGGCAAGACGCGCGTCATCACCCGCCGGGTGGCGTACCTGGTGAAGGTCCACGAGGTCTTCCCCTGGCGCATCCTGGCCGTGACGTTCACCAACAAGGCCGCGCGGGAGATGCGCGAGCGCCTGGTGCAGCTGCTGGGACGCCAGGCGAACGACCTGGTGGTGAGCACGTTCCACTCGGCGGCGGCCATGATCCTGCGTCGCGAGGCGGAGCACGTGGGGCTCACCCGCTCGTTCGTCATCTACGACGACGGGGACCAGCTCAACGTGGTGAAGCGGGCGATGCGGGAGGCGGGCCTGGAGCAGTCCATGCAGCCCCGCGACATCCTGAGCCGCATCGACCAGGAGAAGAACGCGGCGCGGCTCCCCGAGGACATGGAGGTGGAGCCCGGCGACGAGCGCGGCATGCTGGTGCGCAAGGTGTATCACGCGTACCAGGAGCGCCTGCGCGCGGCCAACGCCGTGGACTTCGGCGACCTGCTGCTCCTCCTGGTGTCGCTGTTCCGCAAGCGGCCGGAGGTGCTGGAGAACTACCGGCGCCGCTTCCACCACGTGCTGGTGGACGAGTTCCAGGACACCAACCCCGTGCAGTACGCGCTCCTGAAGCAGCTGGCCCCGCCGCCGTCCGCGAACCTCGTGGTGGTGGGCGACGATGACCAGTCCATCTACCGCTGGCGCGGCGCGGACGTGGACAACATCCTCAACTTCCCGCGCCAATACCCCGGCGCGAAGGTGGTCAAGCTCGAGCAGAACTACCGCTCGGACCGCAACATCCTGGATGCCGCCTACGAGGTCATCCGGAAGAACACGCGCCGGATGGACAAGAAGCTGTGGTCCGACCGGCCCGCCGGCCAGACGCTGCAGCTGATGCTCAACCGCGACGAGCGGATGGAGGCGCAGGAGGTGGCGAGGCAGATTCTCGCCCTCCAGCGTGAGGGCTTCATCAAGTACTCCAGCATGGCGGTCTTCTACCGGGTGAACGCGCAGAGCCGCGTGCTGGAAGAGGGGCTGCGGCTGGCGCGAGTCCCCTACACGCTGGTGAGCGGGCGCAGCTTCTACGACCGCGCGGAAGTGCGCGACGCCTCCGCGTACCTGCGGCTGATGGTGAATCCGCGCTCGGACGCGGACCTCCTGCGCATCATCAACACGCCGGCGCGCGGCATTGGCGACACCACGGTGGAGCGGCTGACGGACCACGCCAACACCCAGGGGAAGAGCCTGTACGAGGTGCTCTCCGAGCCCGAGCGTGTCCCCGCGCTGAACAGCACCGCGGTGAAGCGGCTGCGCACGTTCCACGGGTTGCTGAAGACGCTGCACGACTTCGCCCAGGGCACGACGGACGCGGCCAGCGCGGTGGACGAGATGCTTCGCGAGACGAAGCTCGTCGAGACGCTGGTGGCGGAAGGCAGCGACGAGTCGAACACGCGCGCGGAGAACCTTCGCGAGTTCCTGGGCGCGGCGCAGGAGTTCGACCTGAACCGCGCGGCGGCGGCGGTGGCCGCGGCGTCCCAGCCCCGCGAGGAGGTTCCTCCGGAGGTGGATGCCGCTCCGCTGTCGGCGGATACCCCGCCGCTGCAGGCGTTCCTCGAGCAGATCTCCCTGGTGGGCGACGCGGACGCCGAAGTGGGGGAGGGCCGCGTGGCGCTGATGACCCTCCACGCCGCCAAGGGCCTGGAGTTCGACGCGGTGTTCCTCACGGGCTTGGAGGACGGCGTCTTCCCGCACTCGCGAGCGCTCAAGGGGGAGGACCCGGACAACGGCGAGGAGATGGCCGAGGAGCGGCGCCTCTGCTACGTGGGCTTCACGCGGGCGCGCAAGCGGCTCTTCGTGAGCCTGGCGCAGTGCCGCTCGCTGTTCGGGGAGCTGCGCTACAACCCGCCCAGCCGCTTCCTGCGGGACGTGCCTCCGGCCTTGTTCGGCATCAGCGAGCAGGACGTGCCGGAGCCTCCCCGCGCCGTGGCGACGCCGCCGCGCAAGCGCACATGGGATGACGACGACGGTCCACGCATCGACCGCTCCTATTCACAGACGTCGGACATGGACTCGGTGAGCGGCGACGTGCGCGGCATGCGCGTGCGCCACGAGCAGTTCGGCGTGGGCCGAATCGTCGCCACGGATGGGACGGGACCCAATGCGAAGGTGACGGTGGAGTTCGGAGGCGCCGTGGGCCTCAAGCGTGTCATCGCCCGCTTCTTGATGCCGGGCTAGCGACGACGGGGAAAAGGAGTCCGCACCCGAGTGAGAAAGCCAGCAGGGAACCTGCCAGATTCATGTCTGGTGCCTTTGACCACTCGGCCATCCCTCCCCAGTGGCGGAGGGAGCTGGATTCGAACCAGCGAAGTCGGGGCGTGTAGGGCTTCTTCTGCCGGGTGCGGATGCGGGAAATGACGGCGGCTGCCGACGAAGCCTGACGGCATGGCTCGCGACGTCCACGCTCGAGCGGTCAGGGCCGCTCAGGTGGGCGCAGCTTCCACGAGAGGACGCGCCCGTCCCTTCCCAGCACGAACACCTGCTCCCCGATGACGACGGGCTGGGAGCGCAGGGCGGTATCCGTGCGAAGGGAGAAGGCGCGCTCCCAGGTGGGCCGCTTCAGCGCCACCAGCCGCCCCTGCCGCCCTTGGGTGGGGACCAGCAGCACCTCCCCATGGACCTCCGCGACCGTGGTGGTGAGCAGGTCGGGCAGGTCCACCCGGGCCACTTCCTGCCCGGTCGCCGGGTCGAGCCCCAACACCAGTGGCGACTCCTCCTTGCGCGCGCCCACCCACAGCACCCCCAAGGCGGACGACGGCGGTCCGGTGAGCTCCTCCGAGAAGCCCTTCTCCCACAGCGGTGTCCCGTCCTTCGCCTGCAGGGCCCAGACGCGCTTGTCCCGCGTGCTGGCGTAGAGGACGTCCCCCTGCACCGCGAGCCCCTGCACGTTCCGGAGCTCCCGGTGCCAGGCGAGCCCGCCATCCTCCGGGGACAGGGCCCTCAGGCCCACGTCGCCGAG
The DNA here is from genome assembly GCF_038561935.1 of Myxococcus stipitatus. The sequence continues at coordinate 2,121,705 of NZ_CP102770.1, forward strand.
CGCCACGACGAGCCTTCCTCCCGCGAGGACGGGGGCGGGGAGCCCTCGGCGGGTGTCCAGGTGGGCCTCGTCGGGCTTGGGCGGCGGAGCCCTCCAGCGGACCTTGCCGGTGTCCACCGCGAGGGCTCGCACCGCCCCGTCCGGAGCCACCACATACACGGCGGTCCCCTCCGGAGAAGTCACGAGGGGGGTGAGGACAGGGGGCTCTCCGGTGAGCCTCCACTGCTCGGTGCCGTTCGAGAGCGCCAGGCGCACCAGGTCCCCGGCCACGGTGCCAGCGATGACACTGTCCCCCGCCACCACGGGCCGGGTGGCCACCTCCCTCCCCAGGGCCACCCTCCAGACGATGCCGCCGCTGGGGTCCAGTCGCACCACCGCGCCGGCCTCGTTGCCGGTGAGGACCCCGTCTGGCAGGGGCGTCAGCCCCGCCCGGGAGGATGCATCGGTGGAGGTCCGGAAGGCCGTCTCCGCGGGCTCCCGGCATCCCACGGCCATCACCAGTGCCAGGGCGACCGCGAGGAGGGGGGGCCTGCATGGACACGTACGGGGCGACATGGTTTGGAGGATGGCGTAAGGAAGGAGATTCGACCATGCCCACGATTCGCGACGACGAGATTCCCAACGCTACCGGCATCCCCTCCGGGGCCCGGCGGACGGACCTGGTTCCGCCTCCCACGCTGGCGGTGACCGAAGAGCTGCTCCACGCCCTTCCCAAGACGGACCTGCACTGCCACCTGGATGGCTCGATGCGGGTGAAGACCATCCTGGAGCTCGCCGAGCAGCAGAAGGTCAAGCTGCCCGCGGACACCGAGGATGGCCTGGCCAAGGCCATCCACATGGGCGAGGTCTGCAAGAGCCTGGAGGAGTACCTCGTCGCGTTCGATGTGACGCTCTCCGTGCTCCAGACGGCGGACGCGCTCTACCGCGCGGCCTATGAGCTGGCGGTGGACGCGGCGGCGGAGAACGTGCGCTGGCTGGAGGTGCGCTACTCGCCCGCGCTGCACCTGCAGAAGGGCCTGAAGATGACGACGGTCATCGACTCGGTGCTCGAGGGCCTGCGCGTCGCCAAGCGCGAGACGGGCATCAAGTGCGGCGTCATCGTCTGCGGCATCCGCCACATCAACCCGCAGACGTCCATGCGGCTGGCGGAGCTCGCGGTGGCGTACAAGAACCGCGGCGTCATCGGCTTCGACCTCGCGGGCGCCGAGGCCAGCTTCCCCGCGAAGGACCACAAGGACGCCTTCCAGCTCATCCTCAAGAACAACGTCAATTGCACCGCCCACGCGGGCGAGGCGTACGGCCCCGAGTCCATCTCCCAGGCCATCCACAACCTGGGCTCGCACCGCATCGGCCACGGCACGCGGCTGCGCGAGGACGGGGACCTGCTCAACTACGTCAACGACCACCGCATCCCGCTGGAGGTCTGCCCCACGTCCAACGTGCAGACGGGCGCGGTGTCCAGCCTCGCGGCGCACCCGCTGAAGTTCTACTTCGACTACGGCCTGCGGGTGACCATCAACACCGACAACCGCCTCATCACCGACACCACGGTGACGAAGGAGCTCTGGATCGCGCACAAGGAGCTGGGCCTGTCGCTGGACGACCTGACCACCATCATCGTCTCCGGCTTCAAGAGCGCCTTCCTTCCGTTCCGCGAGAAGCAGGACGTGCTGCACGCGGTGAACGAGGAGATCTCCAGGACGCTGGCCGCCTTCGACAAGAAGCGGCACGTGTCGGTGATGCAGCCCGGGTGATGACGTAGCCCTCGCTTCGAGCGGCGCGGTGTCATCGGCTCCGCGCCGTCAGGTGTACCGGGGACTCTCGGGGGAGAGTCCCAGGTGTCTTGGTCCGGAGGGTGGCGCACATGGACTTGGAGTTGAGTGGCAAGGTGGTGTTGGTGACGGGCAGCTCGGACGGGCTGGGGGCGGCGGTGGCCCGGCGGCTCGTTCGGGAGGGGGCTCGCGTCGCCCTCTGTGCCCGGGGGGCGGAGCGGCTGGAGGCGACCGCGGCGGCGCTGAGGGCCGAAGGTGGGGACGTGCTCGCGATGCAGGCGGACGTGTCCAAGGCCTACGAGCTGGAGCACTTCGTGGACGCCGCGCAAGCGCGGTGGGGCAGGGTGGACGGGCTCGTGAACAACGCGGGCTCGGCGGCGGGAAAGCCCTTCGCCTCGGTGACGGACGCGGAGTGGGAAGCGGACCTGCAGCTCAAGTTGTTCGCGGCCGTGCGCGCGTCGCGCCATGTGCTGCCTCACCTGAGCGCGTCTGGCGGCGGGTCCATCGTCAACGTGCTGTCGATTCGCGCGAAGGAGCCTGGTGCGCAGTCCACGCCGTCCTCGGTGACTCGCGCGGCGGGCATGGCGCTCATGAAGGCGCTGTCCAAGGAGCTCGGGCCGCGCGACATCCGCGTGAATGCCGTGCTCGTGGGCATGATTGAGAGCGGCCAGTGGGAGAAGCGGGCACAGAAGGCCGGCAAGCCGCTGGCGGAGATTCAGGCGGAGCTGGCGCGCAACGCGGGCGTCCCCCTGGGCCGCATCGGCAAGCCGGAGGAGTTCGCGGACGTGGTGGCCTTCCTGCTGTCGCCCCGCGCGGGCTACATCAGCGGCACGGCCATCAACGTCGATGGTGGGTTGTCCGGCGCGGTGTAGTCCTCCGCCGGGCGTGCTGAAAAGGTACCCGGTGTCGTCAGGCCCGGGGGCCCTTGTCGTCCCTGCGCGTCGAGGACGGTTCACGCCGTCCGGCGACCGCGGCTGCTGACCCAAGGTCCACCATCTCTTCCGCCACGTCCCCCCGGGACGCTCGCATGCGAGCACCGGGGCATTCCTGAGCTGGGTCATGCAGCCGAAACTGAATCGGCTCCTGCGGGCGCTTGCCCGTGAGGGGCTCGAGGTGACCTATGACGGTCGCCTCTACTCCGTGCGCCTCCAGGCCGACGCGAACGCGCCGCCCGCCGAGGTGCTTCTTCCCCCGGACCTGCCCGTCGAGGGCAAGGCCTTCCAACAACTCGCGCACCTCGCGGCCTTGAAGCACCCCAGCGGTGGCAAGGTCCTCCGCGTGCGCGCCACGCCCGACTTCCACCCCGGAGACTCCGGTGTGGCCATCGGCTCGGTGCTCCACACGCGAGGACTCGTCGTCCCTGGCGCCGTGGGCACCGACATCAACTGTGGCATGCGCCTGCACGTCGCCGACCTGTCCGTCGACGACTTCCTGGCTCGACGCGATGCCTTCGTCGAGCGCATGAAGGGCCACTACTTCTTCGGCACGCGGGACGTGGCCATGTCCTCGCGCGCCTCCACGGCGCTGCTTCGCGACGGCATTCCAGGGTGGCTCCTGGAGACGCTGGATGCTCCCCTGGGGTGTGCTCGCGACGCGGACCTGAAGCAGCTCGACGCGGAGGTGGAGCGCATCCACCTGGGCGGCGTGCTGCGAGGCAACCCGGACTGGGCTCCCGAGGCACTCACCCGCGAAGGCGTGGTGCGTGACGCGGGCCTGGCCACCATCGGCGGAGGGAACCACTTCGTCGAGGTGCAGCGCGTGGAGGCCGTGGAGGACCGGTCGCGAGCTTGGGCCTGGGGTGTTCGCGAAGGGCAGCTCGCCTTCATGATTCACTCCGGCAGCCGGGACGTGGGCAAGCACGTGGGCGTGGCGTGGAGGGACAGGACCCGCAAGGCCTGGCCTCGGGGGGCACCGTTCCCCGACAGCGGCATCCTCCCCCTGGCGGACGAGACCCTCGTCTCCCAGTACCTGGAGGCCGAGGCCACCGCCGCCAACTACGCCTTCCTCAACCGCCTGCTGCTCGCGGAGCTCTTGCGCCAGACGCTGCGCGAGCTGTTCGGCGACGTGGAGGCGCCGCTCGTCTACGACGTGCCCCACAACCTCACCCTCCCGTACGAGGGCGGCTGGCTGGCTCGCAAGGGGGCGTGCCCGGCCGCCGCGGAGCAGCCCGTCATCATCCCCGGCTCCATGGGCGCCACCTCCTTCCTCATGGTGGGGTGTGGCGACGCACGGGCGCTGGAGTCCGCGTCCCATGGCGCGGGCCGGGCGCGCTCCCGCTTCTCCCTGGCCCGCGCCGGTGCGGACCAGAGCGAGGCCGCGCTGGGCTTGAAGGGCGTGGACTGCATCTCCCTGCGCGAGGAGCGCCGGGTGGAGGAGGCCCCCGCCGCCTACAAGCCCATCCGCCCGGTGGTGGACTCGCAGGTGGAGGCCGGCATCGTGCGCGAGGTGGCTCGGCTGTCTCCGTTGCTCACCTTCAAGGCCTGAGGGGGCCGAGCGCTGGAGGACGGTGCCGCATCATTCTTCTTGGTGCGTGCACCGTCCCCTGGTTGGAATGCGCGCAGACGCGTCACGGGAGGGGAACATGGAGAACCACTTCGGAGCGCCCGCCGGGAACGAACTTCCGCAGACGAATCCCCGACAGGAGGTGTCCCTGCCGGCCATCCTCCTGATGGTGGCCTCGGTGCTGACGGCCCTGTGGGGCCTCATGTACATCGTGCAGACGGTGAACCCAGCGGACCTGGACCAGCTGTACACCGACCCGGCCCTGGCTCCCTACCGCGATGCGCTCGAGCAGAACCGGGGCTTCCTCGAGGCCATGGCCTCGACGGGAAAGCGCATGATGCTCTTCGGCCCCGTCGTCGTGCTCAATGCCCTGGTCTTCGCGGGGGCCTGGCGGATGCGCCAGCTCAAGAGCCGGGGGCTGGCCATCGCCGGTGCCATCGCGTCACTGGTGCCATGCTATGGCACCTGCTGCTGCATGGCGGCGCCCATCGGCATCTGGGCCCTGGTCGTCCTCTTCAAGCCCGAGGTGAAGGCGGCCTTCAGGTAGGTGTCATCGCCCCGGCGGCCGGCTCCTGGCGCGACGCCGTCACCGGCCGCCGCTTCTGCATCCGCACACAGGCCAGCTGCACCCGTGCCGTCAGCGGCCTGCGTGCCGGGTGCAGCGAGACGTAGCCCCGGTGGCGGTAGAAGTTCTCCGCGTTGAGGCTCGCATCCAGCCCCAACAGCGGCGTGCCGTCTCCCCACGCCACCGACTCCAGCGCGGCCAGCAGCTGGGAGCCCACGCCCCGGCCCACTTCGTCCGGCACCACGTAGAGGGCCTCCAGCTCTCCCTGGCGCGGGTCGAGCTGGCCGAAGCCCACCATCCTCCGGCCGCGCTCCGCCACCAGCACCGTGCGCGGCCGGTCCGGGCGCAGATAGCCCTCCGGCCGCAGCAGGCTCACCCAGGTGTTGAGCTCGTCGGGGGCATAGACCCCCTGGCAGAGCGTCTCCACCGCCTCGGTGTGGATGCGCCACAGCGCGCGCCGGTCCGAGTCGCGCGCTGGCCTGAGGTGGAGGCCCCCCGACGCGCCCATGGTGCCCTCAGGTGACTTTCATGCCCTTGGGGATGACCACCACCCCGTCCGGCGTCACGTGGAAGCGCCGCTTGTCCTCCACCGGGTCGTAGCCGATGGTCGTCCCCGGCGGAATCTCCACGTTCTTGTCGATGATGGCCTTCCGCACGCGGCTGCGGCGGCCGATGGTGACGTTCTCGAAGAGGATGGACGCCTCCACCTCCGAGTAGGAGTTGACGCGCACCTTCGGGGACAGCACGGACCGGTTCACGTGCCCGCCGGAGATGATGCAACCCTCGGACACCAGTGAGTCCGTTGCATGTCCCACGCGCGAGTTCTCCGTGTCCGCGAAGACGAACTTGGCCGGAGGGTAGTTGTGGGACTGCGTGTGGATGGGCCAGCGGTCGTTGTAGAGGTTGAAGATGGGGTCCACCTCCACCAGCTCCATGTTGGACTGGTAGTAGACGTCGATGTTCCCCACGTCCCGCCAGTACCCGCGCTCCTTGGACTCCTGGCCGGCAATCTCGTTCTGCGCGAAGTCGTACACGTAGACGGGCGCGTTCTTGTACAGCTCGCTGATGATGGACTTGCCGAAGTCGTGCGCGCTCGTCTCGTTGGCCGCGTCGCGCACCACCTCCTGCACCAGCACCTCCGTGGTGAAGAGGTAGTTGCCCATGGAGGCCAGGCACATCTTCGGGTTGCCCGGCATGGGCGGCGGATTCTGGGGCTTCTCCAGGAACTGGCGCATGCGCCCGTCCGGCCCCACGTCGATGATGCCGAACTCGCGCCCCTGCTCGATGGGCACGGGGATGGCGGCCACGGTGCACGCCGCCCGCTTCGCGATGTGGAAGTCGAGCATCTGCCGCGTGTCCATCCGGTACACGTGGTCCGCGCCGAAGACGAAGATGAAGTCGGGCTCCTCGTCCGTGATGATGTTGAGGTTCTGGTAGATGGCGTCGGCGCTGCCCTTGTACCAGTCCACGCCCGTCCGCATCTGCGCCGGCACCGCTTCCACGTAGTGCCCCAGGAAGGCGGACATCCGCCACGCGCGCGACAGGTGGTTGTTGAGCGAGTCGCTCTTGTATTGGGTGAGCACCTTGACCCGGTACACCCCGGAGTTGGTGAAGTTGGAGAGGGCGAAATCGATGATGCGATAGCGCCCCCCGAAGGGGACGGCGGGCTTGGCCCGCTCGCGCGTGAGCGGCTCCAGGCGCGTGCCCGCGCCTCCCGCAAGAATCATCGCCAGGACCTTGGACATAGAACCCGTGGACGTTAGTCCGCCCCCCTCACCCCACAAGGCCGCCGAGGCCCCGCCGGGCGGCTTCGTTGAGTGCCCAACCGCGCCCGCCACGTCCTCCCCACCCCTGGGGACCCGCCAGATGTGGGACATCGGCGCCATCCGAGGAGGGGCCGGGCGTGCCGGGAAGCTCGGTTCCTGCAGGGGTTGCTTGGCTTCCGAAAACAGGGTCGTGCTAGCCTCGCGGGTGATGTCAGGCGACGAAACGCGCGTCACCAAGATCTCCGCACTGGACCTGCGCTCACAGCGCAGCACCGAGTGCTGCCTCGTCCAGATTCACGGCCCGGAGCTCGGCAAGAAGTACCTGCTCGACGACTCCGAGCTGACCATCGGAAGAGACCAGCACAACCACATCGTGGTGGACCTGGACAACGTCTCCCGTCGGCATGCTCGCGTGCTGGGGCGGGGCGGGAAGATGCTGGTGGAGGATTTGAGCTCCACCAATGGCACCTACCTGAACGACCAGGAAGTGCTCCAGGCCCAACCGCTGCGCAGCGGCGACCTCATCAAGGTCGGCGGCTCCATCTTCAAGTTCCTCGATGGCGACAACATCGAGACCCAGTACCACGAGACCATCTACACGCTGACCATCGCGGACGGTCTCACCGGCATCAACAACAAGCGCTTCTTCCTCGAGTATCTCGAGCGGGAGATGGGGCGCTCCAGCCGCTACCAGCGCACGCTGACGTTGATGATGTTCGACATCGACCACTTCAAGCAGATCAACGACGTCCACGGGCACCTGGCCGGGGACTACGTGCTGCGCGAGCTGGCCCAGTCCATCAAGCGGCTGGTGCGCCGCGAGCAGTGCTTCGCCCGCTACGGCGGCGAGGAGTTCGCCGTCGTCATGCCCGAGGACGGGCCGGACAAGGCGCGCTTGTTCGCGGAGAAGATTCGCAAGCTCATCGCGGAGAAGGCCTTCGTCTACGACGAGAAGGAGATTCCCGTGACCATCTCCATCGGCGTGGCGGAGATGGCGTCCGACATGACGGAGCCCACCCACTTCATCAAGGTGGCGGACGCCAACCTGTACAAGGCCAAGAAGACGGGCCGGAACCGGGTGGTCGGCTAGTCATGTCGGCGCAAGAGGCAGGGCCCTCCGTGCTCGCGAGGCTGGTGCTCGTGCTGCTGGGCCTGAGCTTCCTGGGCGCCGCCTGGGTGTGGGGCCACCGCTCCGAGCCGTGGGCGGGCCCCCTGGTGCACCGCGCCCGCCAGACAGTGGGCCGGTAGCTCCGGCCCGCTTGTGCGTCAGGTGCCCTGGCGCAGGTCCCCGAGCCGGCCCTTGGTGCCCGGCAGGCTCCCGGGCGGCAGCTTCCCGTAGATGTGCTTCACGGTGTCGGCCAGCGTCTCCTGCGCGTCGCGCGCGCGGAAGCCCAGCTCGGCCTCCGCCTTGGCGGCGTCCAGCCAGAAGTAGTGCTCGCCAATCTCCACTTCCTGCGGGTCCAGCGGCGCGGGCGTCCCACGCAGCTTCGCCCAGCGCTCCAGCAGCTGGCTGCCCAGGATGTTCACCTGCGAGGGCAGCTTGAGCCGCGGCGCCGCCACGCCCGTGAGGCGCTCCAGACGATGGAAGAACTCCGTCATCGTCATGTTCACGCCCATCAGGTGGCGCCCGTATACCTCGCCCCGCGTGAGCGCGCTGTGGAACGCGTCCGCCGCGTCGCGCACGTCCACGAAGGACATGCCGCCACCGGGCATCGCCGGGAGCTCCCGGTTGAGGAACTTCACCACCATCCACGTCGAGGAGAGCCGGTCATCCCCCGGGCCCATGAGCAGGCTCGGGTTGAGGACGACGAGCGGGATGGAGTGCTTGCGGCAGTACTCCAGCGACAGCTTCTCTTCGTAGATTTTGGAGAGGTAGTACGGCCAGCGCGACACCACGGAGAGCGGGTAGTCGGCGGACTCGTCCAGCACCGCCTCGTCCTTGGACACCGCCGTGGTGCCGGAGGTGGAGGCGAGCACGACGCGCTGGACGCCCGCCTCGCGCACGTCGCGCAGCAGCTCCCGCGTGCAGTCCACGTGCAGCTCGAACATCTTCCGCCCGTCCTTGGGCTGGAAGGAGACGAGCCCCGCCAGGTGATAGACGCCCTCCACGCCCTCCAGCGAGCGGCGCACCGCGTCCCGGTCCTTCAAGTCACCCGCGACGTACTCCGTGCCCGCGTAGGCAGGACCCGTGGGCCGCGTGCGGCCGATGAGGCGCACCGTGTGACCGGCCGCCACCAGCCTGGGCACCAGATGCGCGCCCAGGAACCCCGTGCCTCCCGTCACCAGCAGCTTCACGACTGAGACCCTCCCGAAGGCGTCTGCTGGGGCATGACGCTGACGTCCACCGACGGCGGGCTGCCCAGGTGCAGCACGCGCCCGTCGCGCAGCTCCCGCACCGCGTCCTCGGCGATGCGCGTGGCGTAGCGGTAGCTCTCCGAGCGCGCCATGCCCTGCGTGCGCGCGCGCAGCGCCTCGTGCCCGAGCGCGGGGCCGATGCTGACCTTGAGGTCCTTGGACTTGGGGAACACGCTGCCCTTGGGCAGCGCCTCGAAGGCCCCGTGGATGTAGAGCGGCAGCACGTCCACCCGGTACGTGAGCGCCAGGTAGCCCAGCGTGGACTTGAACTCCTGCAGCTCCCCGGTGGGCGAGCGCGTGCCCTCCGGGAAGATGAGGACGTTGTAGCCCTGGCGCAGCGCCTCACCGGCCTGACGCAGCGACTCGCGCAGCGAGCCATGTCGCTCGATGGGCACCAGGTTGGTGAAGTTCTCGAACCACGCGCGCTTGAGCGGCGTGTCGAAGAAGTAGTCGCGCGCGGCCAGCGAGATGAGCCGCTCTCCCTGTTCCTCCAGCACCACGCGCACCAGGCCAGCGTCCAGGTGGCTGGCGTGGTTGGCGATGACGAGGAAGTTGCGGTTCTGCGGGATGAAGGGACGCCCCGTCACCTTCACGTCGAACACGCCGCCGTAGAGGACCTTCTGGCCGAAGGACAGCAGCTGCCGGCCCACGTCCGCGACGACGTCCGGCACCGGAATCTCCACCTCTTCCGCCTTCACGTTCTGCTGGGAGATGTCCTTGGCGCGCGTCTCCGCGGAAGGCCGGCGGCCCGAGGCCACCACCACCTTGCGCAGGTCCTCCACCGTCTGCACCTGTGTCAGGTCCTCGATGGCCGGCAGCGGCACGCCCGCAGCCTCGAGCGCGGAGGACAGCTCCGTGAGCATCAGCGAGTCGAAGCCCAGGTCTCCCGCGAGGTTCGTCTCCGGACGCACGTCCGAGAGCGGCCGGTGGCACACCTCGGCGATGAGCGGGAAGAGCCAGTCCGCGGCTCCCCCCGCGCCCTGCGTCGCCGTGGAGACCTTCTCGCGCGCCTTGGCGGTGCTCGCGGCCATGCGCTCCAGCCGCTGCAGCTCCTCCACCACCAGCTTGCGCTTCACCTTGCGCGTGGACGTGCGGGCCAGCTCCCCATCCCAGAAGCGCAGCACCTTCATGCGCCGGTAGTGGGGCATGCCCGCGCCCGTCTTGCGGAAGTGCTCCTCCAGCTCGCGGCGGACCTCCTCGCGGGGCCGGTCGCGGTAGTCCGGCACGCACAGGCACGCCACCTTCTCGCCGCCCGCGTCGTCGGGCAGGCCGACGATGGACAGCTCCTTGATGTGCGGGTGCTCCTGGTACAGCTCCTCGAGCTCGTCCGGGTAGATGTTCTTCCCGTTGTGGTCGATGATGACGTCCTTGGCGCGGCCCACCAGGAACAGTCGGCCCTCCGCGTCCACGCGGCCCAGGTCACCGGTGTGCAGCCAGCCCTCGCGCAGCACCGCCTGCGTGGCGTCGCCGTCACCGAAGTAGCCCGCCATGACGTTGGGGCCCTTGGCCAGCACCTCGCCAATGCCGTCGTTGTCCGGGTGGAGGATGCGCACCTCGATGCCCGGCAGGGGCTTGCCCACCGAGCCCGGCGTGCGCTTGTTGCCCGGCTCCGCGACGGCGAGCACCGGCGCGGCCTCCGTCAGCCCGTAGCCTTCCGTGATGTTGAAGCCCAGCTCGTGGAAGGCCTTGTTCACTTCCTCGGGCAGCGCGGAGCCACCGGACACCAGCACCTTGAGGCGCCCGCCGAATTTGCGGTGCACCGGCCAGAACAGGAGCTTGCCCAGGTTGACGTTGGCCCGGTTGCGCAGCTCCCCGTGCGTGGCCATCAGCGCCTTGATGCCCTGCTCGATGATGGGCGGACGGCTGGAGAACTCCTGCGTCAGCTTGCGGTGCAGCAGCTGCCAGAGCGCGGGCACGCCAATCATCGCGCTGATGCGGCCCGTCTCGAAGACCTCGCCCAGCCGGTCCGACGTGAGCTCGTCGATGTATGTGATTTCCGCGCCGCGCGAGAACGGGGTGAGGAAGCCCGCGGAGAACTCGAACGTGTGGTGCAGCGGCAGCACGGACAGCACGCCGTCGCCCACGCCCACGTCGAACACGCCCGCGAGCTTCGCCACCAGCGACGCGAAGTTGCGGTGGGTGAGCATCACGCCCTTGGGCGTGCCCGTCGTGCCGGACGTGAAGATGAGGCTCGCGATGTCATCCGGCGACGCGGACTTGCGCACCGGACCAATCCGGTCGTCCTTGGCCGACGGGTCGCCCGTCATGGCCTCGGCGAGGCTCGCGATGACGACGTCACTGCCCAGCGCGTCCAGCAGCCCCGGGAAGTCCTTCGCCGCCTCCTCGGAGAACAGGCACACGCGCGCCTGTGCTCGCTTGGCGATGTTGATGATCTCCGCCTCGCTCAGGCCGGGGTCCACCGGGACCATCGTCCCGCCCGCGCGCAGGATGCCGAAGAAGCACGTGCCCCACTCGGGCCGGTTCTCGGACACCAGCAGCACGCGCTCGCCGGGCTTCAGGCCCGCGCGCAGGAGGAAGCTGCCCACGCGCGCGGCATAGCGGTGCACCTCGCCGAACGTGAAGCGCTCCTCCCGCTCGCCCGCGACCATGCGGAAGGCCACCCGGTGCCGATAGGCATGCACCGTGGCCTCGAACATCTCCAGGAGGTCCCTGTTCGCGGGGATGACGGTGCGCTTCTCGCGCTCCTCCTCCAGGCCGGGGAACACCCACTTCTCCAGGCCCGGCAGGTGCGTCTCCATGAAGTACGCGCGCCAGTCGATGCGCTCCGGGTCCCACGGAATCTTCAGCCGGTCCGCGTGCACCATGCGCTCGTAGACCGAGCGCGTGTTGTCGCAGCGGAAGACGTAGCGGTTCTCGTAGAGGAAGGGGAGGAAGAGCTCCGTCAGCGCGATGAGGCCGGTGTTGCTCTCCTCCACCTCGTCGAGCGAGACCTTGGCCTTGTCCAGCATGGCCTGCACCGCGGGCGCGCCCCACGCGGGCCGCACCTCGTCGATGGTCTTCTTCAGGAAGCGGGCGCCCTTGACGAGCATGGGCGCGCTGAACAGCTCGAACTCGCGCTTGCTGACCGGCTGCGGCTCCAGCCGCGAGCGCAGGTGGTTGAGCAGCTTGTTGCCCGTCTCGCGATTGCGGTAGTAGCGCCGCCGGTACAGGCCGACGAGCTCCACGGAGCGGCTGGCGTAGAACGGATTCACGTCGCCGGAGGCGAGCTGGTAGACGCGCCGCTCCTCCACCTGCATGGCGTGCGCCGTGATGCCGATGGTCGCGCCCGCCACCTGGTCCACCGGGATGATGTCCAGGATGGTGTTCTCACCCGCGGGGATGCCACCGGGGCCCTTGATGCCGGCGAACGCCAGCGGGGCGGAGGTGGTGAAGCCCTCGTTCCAGCCCGGGAACGGATAGTGCTTCGCGCTCTCCACGATGGAGGGCCGGACGATGGAGTAGCGAAGCCCCGGCGTGCCCGCCATGACCTGCTCACCCAGCGACTTCGTGTACGTGTACGTGTTGGGCCAGCCCCAGTGCGCCGCGCGCTCCATGCCCGCGCGCACCAGCTCGCCGCTCAGCCACAGCTTGCGCTCGCGGCCCACCGCCAGGCGCAGCGTCTTCTCGTCGTTGACGTCGCGGCCTTCCTCGGCCAGCCGGTCCAGCGCCTTCTTGCGGAAGGTGGACGTCAGCGCGCGGTCATCGGCCTGCTCGCGCAGCCGCGCCACGATGCGCTCGGCGTCCTTGAGCTCCTGCTCCAGGCTGAAGTCGCGCCCGTCCAGCTGGTCCTTCCTGGGGAAGTAGCCGCGGACCTCCTCGTCCTCGAACACGAGCCCGCTGCGGTTGCCCGCCACGAAGGACGTGGACATGTGGATGAGGGGCACGCCCCACCGCAGCGCCAGCTCCACCGCGTACTTCACGCCGTGGGTGTTGACGTTGAGCCCCACCTCCAGCGACGGGTTGAAGGACACCAGGCCCGCGCAGTTGATGAAGGCGTGGACCTTGCCGGTGAGCTCCGCCACCCGCGACTCTTCCAGGCCCACCCACGGGTCCGTGATGTCGCCGTCCAGCACCTCGCACTTGCCGCGCAGGAACTCCAGCGCGCCGTCCTCGCCGTAGGCGTCGCGCAGCGGCTGGAAGGGCTCGCTCGTGGCCACCTTGTCGAAGAAGCGCCGCTCGGCGGAGGCCGCGCTGCCCTTGCGGACGAGCACGTACACGCGCTCCAGCTCCTGCCCATAGCGGTGCAGCAGCATGGACAGGGTCACCTTGCCCACGAAGCCCGTGGCGCCGGCGAACAACACGCGCTTGCCAGAGAAGACCTGGGAGACATTCAGCTCGGGGGGCAGTGACATGTCCGTCCTCACTTCACGTCCACCATCACCGTGGGCGCAATGCGCAAGAGGCTGATGGTGGCGGAGCGGCCCATGAAGCCGCGCGCCTCCTCGATGGCCTCGGTGAGCGTGTCGGTGCGGTCCCAGCCCATCAGCGCCGGGACGTGGTTGTTCTCCGCGCCCGCGACGATGACCTTGCCCACGTGCTGGCGGCCATTCTCGCCCCAGTACCACATGTAGAACGGGTGCACGCCGTGGTAGGCGTTGTTCTTGCGGTACAGGTGCACGTAGCTGGGGTTCTCCGCGAACTCCTTCTCGTACTTGTGCTCCAGCTTCATGGAGTCGCGCGTCTCCGGCAGCAGCCGGTGGAAGAACTCGATGTAGCTGGGGTGGTGCTCCGGGTCGAACTCGTCGTAGGCCGGGTGCAGCAGGATGAGCACGCCGCCCTTCTTCACCAGCGGCACGCCGCGGTTGAGGTTGAAGAAGTAGCCCAGCCCCATCACCTGCACGAGCAGCGGGTTGAGGATGGAGTTGACGCTGTAGGGCGACACGAACGGGATGGGGAAGATGACGATGTCGCTCTGTCCCTCCACCGGCACCACGTACTGCTTCCAGCTGGTCTCCAGCGTCTTGGCGTGCGTGGGCTCGGTGGCCCCGGCGTACACGCCCGTGACGTCGTACGGCGCGGGGATGGCGTTGAGCACCTTGCGCGCCGCCGCGCGGGGCAGCTTGGACAGCGTGTAGCGCAGGGCCTGGAACTTCAGCCGGTCCGTCTCGGTGTAGTCCTCTTCCTTCTTCGCGAGGAAGTCGGTGGGCGCGCCGAACATGCGGTTGTTCAGCGTGGTCTCGATGTGGAAGACCTTCAGGTGCTTGTCGATGTTGCGGCCAATGCGCTCGTTGCTGCGGTAGAGCGCGCTGGACTTCGGCTCCATGTAGCTGTCCGAGTCGCGGATGGTCTTCGGATTGTGGTGGTGCCGGAGCGACTTGTAGTTGGAGACGCCGGTGCCCATGGACTTGTGCCCGCCGTTCATGGGCACGAAGTTCACATTCACGTAGACGATGAGGTCGCTCTCCGCGACGCGGCGGTTGACGGAGACCTCTTCGCCGTGCGCGGTGCGCTCCAGGGCGACGATGCCGTCCGGGTCCTCCGCGTCGTGGTTGTAGTAGCGGTCCGGGTAGTAGGCGTCGAAGATCTTCTGGCCCACCATGCGCCGCATCTCCGCCTCCGTCATGCGGCGGTGCAGCGCGTTGGCGATGACCAGGTGCACGTCATCCACGCCGCTGTCGGCGGCCAGCTCCAGCACCACCTCCAGGATGGACTGACGCACGTCGGGCGTCACCATGGGGGGCAGGGGCACGCTGATGTCGTCGATGACACACGTCAGGCGCATGCCCGGCTTGAGCAGGGCGTGCAGCGGGTCCATGCCCTCCGGGTGGTTGATGGCCCAGCGGATGGCGGCCTTGACGTTGGGCACGCCGGCCATGGGCGGCCGGGGGAAGATGACCCGGGTGCCGACGGGCAGGTCTTCCTGGAGGAATCCCTCACCGTAGAAGAGGGCGCGCGGGGGGCTGCCCTTCTCGGTGATGACGACCTGGCTTTCCTCGTCGTACAGCTTCTGGAGCGTCTTGAACGGGCGCATGGGAGAAAGGGGGGCCTTACTTGAGGTCGAGGATGGGCCAGTTGTAGGCGCGCGCGATGGAGCGCAGCCGCAGGTCCGGGTTCACCGCGGTGGGACGGCCCACCACCGCGAGCATGGCGTAGTCAGAGGCGCTGTCGGAGTAGCCGTGGCACTTGTCCAGTGTCAGGCCCTCCTTGGTGCAGTAGGCGCGGATGGCGTTGGCCTTGTTGGCGCCCTCGATGATGGGCGGGATGACCTTGCCGGTGGCCTTGCCGCCCACGAACTGCATCTTGTTGGCGATCATGTCGTCGGCGCCCAGGTGCCGGGCGAGCGGACGCATGGTGAAGTCCAGCGCGCCGGTGACGAGCACGACCTTGCACCCGCTGCGGCGCGCCTGGTCGATGAGGTCCTGGGACTGCTCGAAGAGCGCGGGCCTGAGCACGTCCTCGAACATGTCCTCGGCGATGGTGATGAGCCGGTCCTCACTCAACCCCGCGTAGTAGCGGTAGAAGAACTCGTTGAACGTCTTGCGGTCCAACGTGTCCATGGCTCCGAAGAGCGGGATGCTCAGGGCGGTGCTCAGCGTCCGCCCCGCCATGCCCAACACGGAGCCCCGGTTCATCGCG
Source organism: Myxococcus stipitatus (assembly GCF_038561935.1). Next base: position 2,137,241 of record NZ_CP102770.1, read on the forward strand.
TAGTACGCGTAGACGTGGACGACGTTCGTCTTCACGAGCGTCCCGTCGACATCGAAAAATGCGGCTTTCGAGGGCATGTGGCAGCGGGCTTCCTGACACTCCAAGGGGGGTGAGGTCAACGAACGACGCTAGGACGGGGGAGGACTCCCTCCTACCCCTGCTAGCATGGCTAGAGCCAGCCGTGTTCGACGTACCAGAGGGCGCTGCGGCGGATGGAGTCCTCCAGGTCCCTTTGAGGGCGGAACCCGAGGAGGCGCTCGGCCTTCGCGCCGGAACAGGTCCAGGCGGGCGCGAGCAGCTGCCGCGCCAGCTTCCGGTTCAAGGGCAGCTTGCGGCCGGACACGCGGGAGAGGCCGTCCGCCGCGGAGGCGATGGTCTTCAGCACCCAGGGGCTGACGCGCGCCGTGCGGGGCTGGAGCCCCAGGGCCTGGGCGCACAGGTCCTGCACGCCCTCCAATGAGAGCGTCTTGCCGCCCGGGCCCGCGCAGAAGAAGGCCTCGCCCACGGCGCGCGGGTGCTCGGCCTGCAGGATGAGCGCGTCCACCACGTCCTCCACGTCAACCAGGGTGAGGGGGCGGGGGCCCCCCCCGAGCTCCAGGCGCAGGCCCTTCTTCACCAGCCGGAAGAAGGTGAGGTTCTCGCGGTCCCGGGGACCCAGGATGCGAGGCGGGCGGGACACCGTCACCGGCAGCCGGTATCCATAGGAGAAGGCGATGCGCTCCGCCTCCGCCTTGCTCTCGCCGTACCACTCGTGGGGCCGGAAGGGGTCCTCCTCGACATGCGGGCGGGAGGGGGTGGAGGGGCCCATGGCCGCCAGCGAGCCCACCAGCACCAGCCGAGGGCGGTGGCCCGCGGCCACCATGGCGTCGCAGAGGTGGCGCGTGCCCTCGGCGTTGACGCGCATGAAGTCCTCGCGTGTCGCGCCGCGGCGAACCCCCGCCAGGTGGAAGACGACGTCCTGTCCCTCCACCGCGGGCCGCAGCGAGGCGGGGTCCGTCACGTCTCCGTCCGCGCGGGTGTAGTCGATGCCCGAGAGGCCAGAGGCATCCCCACCGGGGCGGAGCAGGCACGTCACGGTGTCCCCGCGCGCCGCGAGGGCTTGGGCCAGCCAGACTCCCAGGAAGCCACCAGCGCCGGTGATGAGGGCTCTCATGGGCTTTTCATCCGAAAAAGTACACCCGGTCCGCAAGGGGAATCCCACGCCCGAGGGGAACGAGTCTCCGGCGCGGGACGATGCGCGGGGGCGCTCCGTCCTTGCGCTGATCGCCCCCCGTCGAGGGGAGACAGGGCGCGGAGGCCGGTTTTTCGGGCTCGGGACGCGTTGGAGGCGGGGCGCCGCCGAGCGAAAAGCGCGCTCCCGAGCCGGTTTCTCGGGCATGAAACGCGTTGCGTAGGGCGGTCCCCGAGGGAAAAACGCAGGAGAGGGCTGTTTTTCGGGCTTGGGCGTGCTACCTAACGCCCCACCGGCACTGGCTTTGTACTCAAGCGAGGCCGCACAACGTCCCCTTCGGAGGGGAGGAGACTCAAGACGAATGGCCGCCAAGAAAGCTGCTGCGAAGAAGGCTCCCGCTGCGAAGAAGGCTCCCGCTGCGAAGAAGCGCGCCCCGAACGCGTCGTTCATGAAGGAGATGACTCCTTCTGCCGCGCTGGCCGAGATTGTCGGCTCCAAGCCGCTGCCGCGCACCGAGGTCGTCAAGAAGCTCTGGGCTTACATCAAGAAGAACAACCTTCAGGATGCGAAGAACAAGCGGCAGATCAACGCCGACGACAAGCTCAAGCCCATCTTTGGTGGCAAGAAGAACGTCACCATGTTCGAGATGACCGCGCTGGTGAACAAGCAGCTGAGCTGAGCCTTCGCCGGGGCTTCCCCGGCTGATGCATCTCGAGGGCCCTCCGGAAGAATCGGCGGGCCCTCTGCTTTTTTCCGGGCGATGACTGGCGGACAGATTCGTCCAGCCTCTCGCGCGGGACATGGCATTTCGAGCGCTTGGAGCGTTGGGTAGAGGGCGGAAGCCGGGGGCCGCGCTGGCGCGAGGCGCTCGGGCGCCCTACCTCTGGTCTTCATGCTGCTCGATGGATTGGAAGAAGAGGGGTGCGCCTCCGGGGGCGGGACGGGGGCCACGCTGAGCGCGGAGGCACTGGCCGAGAACCTGTTCACCCGTGTGAAGGGGGAGCTGGGCGCGCGTCCTCGCACGCCGCTGTCCACCTACCGGGTGCAGCTCCACCAAGGGTTCACCTTCCAGCAGGCGCGCGCGGTGGTGCCCTTCCTGGCGCGGCTGGGCGTGAGTGACTTGTACGCCTCGCCCTATCTCAAGGCCACGCCGGGCAGCACGCACGGCTACGACTGCGTGGACCATCAGCAGCTCAACCCGGAGGTGGGCTCGGCGGAGGACCACGCGGCCCTGTGCTCCGCGCTGCGCGAGCACGGCCTGGGGCAGGTGCTGGACGTGGTGCCCAACCACATGGGCATCGAGCGCGGCAACCGGCTGTGGTTCGACGTGCTGGAGAACGGCCCGTCCTCCGTCCACGCGAAGTACTTCGACATCGACTGGTCGCCGGTGAAGGAGGAGCTGCGCGACAAGGTGCTCCTGCCCATCCTGGGAGACCAGTACGGCATCGTGCTGGAGCGCGGCGAGCTGAAGCTGTCGTTTCGCGACGGCGCGTTCTTCCTCCACTACTACGACCACCTGTTGCCGGTGGCGCCTCGGCAGTACGGCCGCATCCTGCGCCACGGCCTGGAGCGGCTGGAGGCGCGGCTGGGCACCGAGGCCGAGCCGATGGTGGAGCTGCTCTCCATCCTCACCGCCATCGAACACCTGCCGCTGCGCACCGAGGTGGAGCGCGCCCGGGTCATCGAGCGGCACCGCGAGAAGGAGGTCATCAAGCGCCGGCTCGCCGCGGTGGTGGCGTCGAGCCCGGACATCGCCGCGTATGTCGAGGACAACGTCCGCGTCTTCAACGGCGAGCCCGGCAACCCGCGCTCGTTCGACCTGCTGGACGCGGTGCTGGCCTCGTGCAGCTACCGGCTGGCGCACTGGCGGGTGGCGGGCGAGGAGATCAACTACCGGCGCTTCTTCGACATCAACGGCCTGGCGGCCATCCGCGTGGAGGACCCGGAGGTCTTCCAGGAGGCCCACGCGCTCATCTTCCGCTGGCTGCGCGAGGGCTGTGTCACGGGGCTGCGCATCGACCACCCGGATGGCCTGTTCGACCCCACCGCGTACTTCCTGGACCTGCAGGAGGGCTACTTCATCGAGCGCGCGCACGCGCTCTTCCTCCAGGAACAGGCGGGAGACGACACGCGCTGGCCCGGCGTGGAGAGCTCGCTCCGGGAGCGCTGGCGCGCGGAGGTGACGGAGCACCCCTCGAGTCCCCTGCGCAAGGCGCTGTATGTGGTGGTGGAGAAGATCCAGGGCGGACGCGAGCGAATCCCGGAGGCGTGGGCGGTGCACGGCACCACCGGCTACCGCTTCGCCAACGCGGTGAGCGGGCTGTTCGTCCACCCGGCGGCCGAGGCCCACCTGACGGAGACGTACGAGCGGCTCACGGGGGAGACAGGGGACTTCGCGGAGCTGGTGTACCAGAAGAAGCTCCTCATCATGCGCGTGTCCATGGCCAGCGAAATCAACGTGCTGGCGCATGAGCTCAACCGCATCTCGGAGATGAGCCGCCGCACGCGCGACTTCACGCTCAACTCGCTGCGGCGCGCGCTGGTGGAGTTCGTGGCGCTCTTCCCCGTGTACCGCACGTATGTCGACGGCTGGCGCCCGGGGTTGGATGCGCGCGACGTGCAGTATGTCGAGTGGACCATCCAGCGCGCCAAGGAGCGCAACGCCACCACCAACGCGTCCATCTTCGACTTCCTGCGCGACATCCTCCTGCGCCGCTATCCGGAGCAGTCCGACGAGCGCGAGCGCGCGGAGATGCTGCGCTTCGCGATGAAGCTCCAGCAGGTGACGGGCCCCGTCATGGCCAAGGGCCTGGAGGACACCGTCTTCTACATCTACAACCGGCTGGTGAGCCTCAACGAGGTGGGCGGCGAGCCGGAGCGCTTCGGGGTGCGCGCCAACACCTTCCACCTGCGCAACCAGGAGCGCGCGGAGCGGTGGCCCTCGAGCCAGCTCACCTCCAGCACCCACGACACCAAGCGAAGCGAGGACGTGCGCGCGCGCATCAACGTGCTGACGGAGGTGCCGGAGGACTGGCGCAAGCTGGCCCGGCGCTGGCTGCGCCTCACGGAGAAGTGGGCGGAGGCCTTGCCGTCGGGGCCGGCGCCGAGCGCGAACGACGTGTACCTCTTCCTCCAGACGCTCGTGGGCGCCTGGCCCATGGGGGAGTCCCTGTCCGCCGAAGGACACGCGGACTTCCACCGGCGGATGCGCGAGTACATGGCCAAGGCCATCAAGGAGGCCAAGGTCCGCACCTCGTGGACCAACCCGGACAGCGCCTATGACGAAGCGGTGGCGCGCTTCGTGGATGCGTGCTTCGACCCGGAGAAGGGCGCCTCGTTCCTGGAGGAGGTGCGCGTCTTCAAGCGGCGGCTGGAGCGCGCCGGGCAGCACAACGCCCTGGGGCAGCTCATCTTGAAGCTGGCCTCGCCCGGTGTCGCGGACACCTACCAGGGCACCGAGCTGTGGGACTTGTCGCTGGTGGACCCGGACAACCGGCGGCCGGTGGACTTCGAGGCCCGCTCGCGGATGCTGGAGGCGCTGGACGCGCAGGTGGCGGAGGACCGGGTCGGGCTGTGCGCGCGGCTGACCGCGGACATGGATGATGGCCGCGTGAAGCTCTTCCTGGTGTCGCAGGTGCTGCGGCTGCGGTTGCGCCTGGCGGAGCTGTTCCGCTCCGGAGGCTACCGGGCGCTGGAGCTGTCCGGAGCGCGGGCCCAGACGGCGGTGGCCTTCGCGCGGGAGCGGGAGGACGCGGGCGTGGTGGTCTGCGCGCCGCGCTATGTCCTGTCCGCGCTGGAGTCGCCAGAGGGGCTGGTGGGGGCCTATGCCGGCACGTTCCTGGACCTTCCCGAGGCATATGCGGGCATGATGTTCCGCGACGTCTTCACCGGTCGGCAGGTGCGGCCCGAGCGTGGGGTGGGTGGCGTGGTGCTGCCCCTCGCGCCGCTCCTGGCGGGGTTCCCGGTGGTGCTGCTGGAGAGGAGCGCGGGATGAGGAGGGCCGAGGTGCTTCCGGGGAAGCCGTTCCCCCTGGGCGCCACGTACGACGGACACGGGGTCAACTTCGCCGTCTTCAGCGAGCACGCGAAGAAGGTGGAGGTCTGTCTCTACGATGCACAGGAGCCATCGAAGGAGACGCGCCGCTTCCCCCTGCTGGAGACGACGCACCAGGTCTGGCACGGCTATGTGCCGGACCTGAAGCCGGGCACGCTCTACGGCCTGCGCGTCCACGGGCCGTTCGAGCCGAAGAAGGGCCTGCGCTTCAATCCCCACAAGCTGCTGGTGGACCCGTACGCACGCGCCCTCCATGGCGGCGTGGACTACGGCGCGCCCATCTATGCCCACGTGTCGGGAGGCAAGGACGAGGACCTGGTCCTCGACAAGCGGGATGACGCGGCGGCCGTGCCCAAGGCCGTGGTGCTGGAGGACACCTTCGACTGGGAAGGGGACAGGCCGCCCGGAGTGCCGTGGCACCAGACGGTGCTCTACGAGCTGCACGTGAAGGGCTTCACGAAGCTGCACCCGCGCGTGCCGGAGGCGCTGCGTGGAACGTACGCGGGCCTGGCGCACCCGGCCGCCATCGAGCACCTGAAGAAGGTGGGCGTCACCGCGGTGGAGCTCCTGCCCATCCACCACATCGTCGACGAGCCGTTCCTCGCCGAGCGCGGGCTGACGAACTACTGGGGCTACAGCACGCTGGGCTACTTCGCGCCGGACGCGCGCTACAGCGCCTCCGGCTCCCGCGGCGAGCAGGTGGCCGAGTTCAAGGGCATGGTGAAGGCGCTGCACCAGGCGGGCATCGAGGTCATCCTCGACGTCGTCTACAACCACACCTGCGAGGGCAACCACCTGGGGCCCACGCTGTCCTTCAAGGGCCTGGACAACGGGGCGTACTACCGGCTCACGGAGAAGGACCCGCGCTACTACCTGGATGTCACCGGGACGGGCAACTCGTGGAACGCCACGCACCCGTACGCGCTGAAGCTGGTGGCGGACTCGCTGCGCTACTGGGTGGAGGTGATGCACGTCGACGGGTTCCGCTTCGACCTGGCCACCACGCTGGGGCGCGACCGGCACGGCTACGACACGCGCGCGGCCTTCTTCCAGATTGTCCACCAGGACCCGGTCCTCAGCCGGGTGAAGCTCATCTCCGAGCCCTGGGACGTGGGCGACTTCGGCTACCAGGTGGGCAACTTCCCGGTGCTGTGGAGCGAGTGGAACGGCAAGTATCGCGACACCATCCGCCGCTACTGGAAGGGCGATGACCGGCAGGCAGCGGAGATCGGCTACCGGCTCACGGGCAGCTCGGACCTGTATGCGCTGTCCGGCCGCAAGCCCGCGGCGAGCGTCAACTTCGTCACCGCGCACGACGGCTTCACGCTGCACGACCTGGTCACCTACAACGACAAGCACAACGAGGCCAACGGCGAGGAGAACCGCGACGGCGGCAACGACAACCACTCCTGGAACTGCGGCGTGGAGGGCGAGACGGACGACGCGAAGATCAATGCGCTGCGCGAGCAACAGAAGCGCAACTTCCTGTCCACGCTCTTCCTGTCCCAGGGCGTGCCCATGCTGGTGGCGGGCGACGAGATGGGCCGCACCCAGAAGGGCAACAACAACGCCTACTGCCAGGACAACGCGCTGTCGTGGGTGAACTGGGAGCTGACGGAGACGCAGGCGGCGCTCCTGGAGTTCACCAGCCGGTTGACCCGGCTTCGCCGCGAGCAGCCCGTGCTCCGCAAGCGCCGCTTCTTCCGCGGCGCGCACATGTGGGACAGCGAGCTGAAGGACCTCGCGTGGTTCCGCCCCGACGGCAAGGAGATGCGCAAGGACGACTGGGAGAAGCCCTATGTCCGCTCGCTCGCCTTCCTGTTGGGCGGGGATGCCATCGCCGCGCCGGACGAGGAGGGCAACCGGATTGTGGGAGACACGTTGCTCGTCCTGATGAACGCCCACCATGAGCCCATCTCCTTCCTGCTGCCGGCGCTGGAGTGGGGCGCGGACTGGGAGCAGGTGGTGGACACGGCCACCTCGGGGGCGTCCCCCCGCACCCACACGCCCGCGGGGGGCAAGGTGCAGGTGGCGGGGCGTTCGCTGATGGTCTTGAGGAGGCCCGCGACGGAGTAGGAGTGACGGAAGTGTCGACGCCCGGGCGCGCCGCCGCTAGGGTGCGCCGGCTGTTCTTGAAACAGGATTCATACGTGAACACGCAAGTCGCGCTCTGGGTGGGCTTCAACCTCTTCGTGCTGGCGATGCTGGCCGTGGACCTCGGGCTGTTCCACCGCAAGGACCACGTGGTGTCGCCCAAGGAAGCGGGCATCTGGACGCTGGTGTGGATTTCCATCAGCCTCGCGTTCTGCGGAGGCATCTGGCACTTCTCCGGCAGTACGCCGGCGCTCCAGTGGCTGACGGCCTATGTCGTGGAGTACTCGCTCTCCGTCGACAACCTGTTCGTCTTCCTGATGGTGTTCAGCTACTTCCGGGTGGCGCCCGAGCACCAGCACCGGGTGCTGTTCTGGGGCATCCTGGGCGCGTTCGTGATGCGCGCGGTGCTCATCGTCGCCGGCGCCGCGCTGGTGCAGCGCTTCCACTGGCTCATCTACCTGTTCGGTGCCTTCCTCGTCTTCACCGCGGTGAAGATGCTCTTCTCCAAGGACGAGGAGATGGACCCGGAGCAGAAGGGCATCGTCAAGCTCGCGCGCCGGATGCTGCCGGTGGCCCGGCAGGGCGAGGGCAGCCGCTTCTTCATCACCGAGGACCAGCGCCGCAAGGTGACGCCGCTGTTCATCGTCCTCCTGGTGGTGGAGGCGACCGACCTCTTGTTCGCGCTGGACTCCATCCCCGCCGTGCTGGGCATCAGCCAGGACGCCTTCATCGTCTACACGTCCAACGTGTGCGCCATCCTGGGCCTGCGCTCGCTGTTCTTCGTGGTGGCCAGCCTCATGGAGAAGTTCCACCTGCTGAAGGTGGGCCTGAGCGCCATCCTGGCCTTCGTGGGCGTGAAGATGCTGATTACCTACTTCGACATCCACGTCCCCATCAGCGTGTCGCTGGGGGCTATTGGCGGCATCCTCCTGGCCTCCATCGTCGCGTCGCTCATCTGGCCCAAGGCGCCGGAGTCGGGCGATGACCGGGAGAGCGCGAAAACCTGAGCCCTGGCCGGCGGGCCCGCCGGGGTTTTCCTTGCAACCCGGGGGCCTTGCCTTCAAATGTGGAGGCATGTCTTCCAGCGCCACCACTGACGGGATTCGCATCACCGTGAAGCCGGCCTATTGGCCGGAGCGCAGCTCGCCCGAGTCGGGCCAGTACGCCTTCATGTACACGGTGGAAATCGTCAACGAGGGGGAGGCGCCCGCACAGCTCAAGTCGCGCCACTGGCTCATCACCGACGCCACCGGGAAGGTGGAAGAGGTGAAGGGGGAGGGCGTGGTGGGCCGGCAGCCCCGCCTGGCTCCGAGCGAGCGCTTCGAGTACACGAGCTGGGCGATGTTGCGCACGCCGTTCGGCACCATGCGCGGCAGCTACGAGATGGAGCGGCCGGACGGGTCGACCTTCGAGGCGCGCATCGCGGAGTTCGCCCTCACCCTGCCCAACGCCCTGCACTGATGACGACTCCGGGCGCGAAGCGGGGCTTGCTGCTCCTCAACCTGGGGACTCCGGACGCGCCGGAGTCCGGGGCGGTGCGGCGGTATCTGCGGGAGTTCCTGAGCGACCCGCGGGTGGTGGACATCCACCCGGTGGGGCGCTGGCTGCTCCTCAACCTCATCATCCTGCCCGTGCGACCCGCGAAGAGCGCGGAGGCGTACCGCAAGGTGTGGATGCCCCAGGGCTCGCCCCTGCTGGTGTACAGCCGGGAGCTGGAGGCCGCGGTGCGCGGCCGGCTGGGTGGCGAGTACGAGGTGGCGCTGGGCATGCGCTACGGCACGCCCTCCATCCCCGACGCGGTGGCGAGCCTGCGCGCGCGCGGGGTGATGGACTTCACCGTGCTGCCCCTCTATCCGCAGGAGGCCACGTCGTCGTCCGCGTCGTCGCTGGCGCGGGTGTACGAGGTGATGACGGAGGGCTGGGATGTGCCCAACGTGCGCGCGGTGCCGGCGTTCCACAGCCACCCGTCGTTCCTGGAGGCCTTCACGTCGGTGGCGCGGCCGGTGATTGCCGAGACGCGCTCGGACCACGTGCTCTTCAGCTTCCACGGCGTGCCGGAGCGGCACGTGCGCAAGACGGACACGTCGGGGCGGCACTGCTTTTCATCGGCGGGGTGCTGCGACACGCTCACCGAGGCCAACCGCCACTGCTACCGCGCGCAGTGCTTCTCCACCGCGCGAGGGCTGGCCGAGCGGCTGGGGCTGAAGGCGGAGGGGTGGAGCGTGTCCTTCCAGTCGCGGCTGGGCCGCACCCCGTGGGTGAAGCCCTACACGGACCTGGTGCTGCCGGAGCTGGCGAAGCGGGGCGTGAAGCGGCTGGCGGTGATGTGCCCGTCCTTCGTCGCCGACTGCCTGGAGACGCTCGAGGAAGTGGGGCTGCGCGCCCGCGAGCAGTTCGTGGAGGCGGGGGGCGAGGCGCTGACGCTCGTCCCCTCGCTCAACGCCCACCCGGACTGGGTGGACGCCGTGGTGCGGATGGTGCGCGAGTCCGACGGCGCGCCTACTGCTGCGGCTTCGCGGTAGGCGCGGACGCGGGAGGCGACTCCAGCTCGGTGAGCTTCAGCTTCACCGTGCCGGGCGGCACCTGGAGCGCGTTCGCGGGGAAGGCGCCGCTCGTGGTCGCCGCGATGCTGCCCTCCCACGAACGCCAGCGGCCGGCCTTCACCAGGAACTCACCCTTGCCGGTGATGCGCACCTCGGCGGAGGCGGGCACGGTGGGCGGAGCGGCGTCCTCGGCGGAGGCCCCGTCCGTGTCCGGGTCCCCGGCGTGCGCGGGCACGGCGGGCGGCGGGCGGCGCTGGGTCATCTTGCCGTTGAGCTGCTCGGACACGTCGTATTCCAGCGTGGCCACCTGCTCGCCACCGTCGGCGGGGGTGAGCGCGGTGAGCGTCACGCGGTTGCGGCGCTCCGACTTGACGATGGCGAACGCGGGGCCCAGCGAGTCGTGCGTCAGCAGCTCCGTGGCCAGGGCCCAGGTGTCCTTGGGGCCCACGGCGGCCATGGGCAGCTCCATCACCAGCGAGGCCGTGTTGCGGGTGATGCCCTGGAGGCCGTCGAGCACGAAGCCGCGCTCGCTCATGGCGCCGGAGTCCTCCGCGGCGCTGTTGCCCTCGGGGATGACGCGCAGGTGGTAGCCGCCCGAGTTCGAGCGCTCCACCACGTAGGTGAACGAACCGGGGAACGAGGACGCGGCCACGGGCGCGCGCTCCACCTTGGGCTCCGGCTTGTCCTTGCCCTTGCCCTTCTTGCCCTTGGTGTCCTCCGCGGGCTCGGTGGGGGCGGCGGGCGCGGAGCCCTGACGGTCCAGGGTGAGGCGGTAGGCGACGGGGGTGTTCCCGGCGAGCTTCCAGCGCAGGGTGACCTTGGACGGGTCCACGGCGGGCGCGGCGGCTTGCGGCGCGGCCTTCGCATCGGGAGGGGGCGCGTCCTTCATGCCCGGCGGACGGGGGATGGGCTCGAGCTGCCCTCGGGGTTCTTCCTTGCAGGCGGACAGCGACAGGGCGACGACCAGGCCGAACAGGCTTCGCATCACGCGGGGACGCTCCTCTGGGAGTACTGGGCGGGATACCGGAGCCCATTCAGGCATTCAAGTCCGTCACCCGGCCGCATTATCCACGGCCTCGGCCTGGGAGCGCGTGCTCATTCACTTGCAGCCCCAACGCAGGATGGCTGATTGCGTCATGAACATGCGTTGGGGAAGCCGCGTGTGACTCAGGGGCCCGGGTCGCGAGGCGCGGCGGCGCGCGAGAGTCTGTCGCGCACCGCGATGCCCAGGCCGCTGGCCGAGGGGAGGCAGGCGACGAGCACGTCATGTCCTTGCTCATCCGCCTCGCGCAGCCGGGCGTAGAGCACACGTGCGGCGCCGGCCGGGTCCGCGGGCACGTCGAAGCGCGCGACGTCGGCGGGCAGCGGGAGTCCCTCGGGGCCCAGCACGCCCACGCGCAGACCTTGCTCCCGCAGGGCCTGGACTCGCGCTGCGGCCTCGCCCGGCTCGGCGAGCACGACACCGGCGCGCGGTGCGTAGTGCGACGCGAGCGAGCCCGACACGCGGACGTGCGTGGAGGTCTTCACGGGGACGGCGTGGCCGAGCACCCGCTCGATGTCCTCGGTGGACAGTCCGCCGGGTCGAAGGATGGAGGGCGCGCCGGAGCTCAGGTCGACGATGGTGGACTCCACGCCCACGGTGCAGGGCCCGCCGTCGAGGACCAGGTCCACGTCGTCACCCAGGTCCACGCGGACGTGCTCCGCGGTGGTGGGGCTCACCCGGCCGAAGCGGTTGGCGCTGGGCGCCGCGAGTCCTCCGCCCAGGGCCTTCAGCACGGCGAGGGCCACCGGGTGTCCCGGCACGCGCAGGGCCACCGTGTCCTGGCCTCCCGTGACGGCGTCCGTGGCGCGGGGCGTGCGGGGCAGGACGAGCGTGAGGGGGCCGGGCCAGAAGGCGCGGGCGAGCGGGTACGCGGCCGGGGGGATGTCCCGGGCCCACGAGGACAGGTGCTCGAGACCGGACAGGTGGACGATGAGCGGGTGGGTCGCGGGGCGGCCCTTGATGGCGAAGACGCGACGCACGGCCAGCTCGTCCTCGGCGTTGGCCGCGAGGCCGTACACCGTCTCCGTGGGCAAGGCGATGACGCCGCCGCGCCGCAGCATTTCCACCGCGCGCTCGACGAGCTCCGGATTTAGCATGGGGGTTCGCACTGTCGCGCCAGGAGCAACCATGGGCAAGTCGCACGTCTTCAATGCACGTGCTCGGATGCCGGTTTCCGCCTCCGAGCTGTTCGCCTGGCACGCTCGGGAAGGGGCGCTCCCTCGGCTGACGCCTCCCTGGGAGCGGATGGAGCTCCTGGAGCGCTCGGGCGATGGCCTCCAGGTGGGCGCCCGCGTGGTGATGAAGATGCGCGTGGGGCCCTTTGCCCGCCGCTGGGTGGCCGAGCACACCGCGTACATCCAGGACTCGCTCTTCCAGGACAGCCAGGTCTCCGGCCCGTTCTCGAAGTGGGTCCACACGCATCGCTTCTGGCCGGAGCCCGCGCAGGGCACCTCCATCCTCGAGGACGAGGTGGAGTACGCGCTGCCCCTGGGCGGGCTGGGGAGCCTGGTGGGCGGGGGCTTCGCGCGGCGCACGCTGGAGCGGGTGTTCGCCTATCGCCACCGGGTGACGGGCATGGACCTGCGCCGTCACGCGGCCTTCGCGTCGCGGGGACCGCTCTCGGTGGCCATCACGGGGGCGTCGGGCCTGGTGGGCTCGGCGCTGGTGCCGCTGCTCACCACGGGGGGCCATGGCGTGAAGCGGCTGGTGCGGAGGAAGGCGGAGGCCTCGCGAGGCGAGGTGGCGTGGGCGCCCGACAAGGGCGAGGTGGACACGGCGGCGCTCGAGGGCGTGGACGCGGTGGTGCACCTGGCGGGCGTCAACGTCGCGGGCAAGCGCTGGTCGCCCGAGTACAAGGACGCCATCCTGAAGAGTCGCGCGGAGGGCACGCTCGCGCTGTCGGAGGCGCTGGCGCGGATGAAGCGCAAGCCGCGCGTGCTGGTGTGCGCCGCGGGTGTCGGCATCTACGGCGACCGGGGGGATGAGCCGCTCACCGAGACGAGCGCGCCGGGCACGGGCTTCCTCGCGGACGTGTGCCGCGTCTGGGAGGCCGCCACCGCGCCCGCGGAGGCCGCGGGGATTCGCGTGGTGAACCTGCGCATCGGCCCGGTGCTGGACGCGCGGGAGGGCGCGCTGGCGAAGATGGTGCCCCCCTTCCTCGCGGGAGGCGGCGGGCCCATCGCCTCCGGGCGGCAGTGGATGAGCTGGGTGTCCTTGGAGGACCTGCTGGGCCTCATCCACTTCAGCCTCTTCACCGACGCGGCGCGCGGCCCCATCAACGCGGTGGCGCCGGGGGCGGTGCGGCAGGGGGATTTCGCCCGGACGCTCGGCCGCGTGCTGCGGCGTCCGGCGGTGCTGCCCATGCCGGGGGCGGTCATCCGGACGCTCTTCGGCGAGATGGGGCAGGAGGCCCTGCTGGCGGGTGCCCGGGTGCTCCCCTCCAGGGCGGAGCAACTGGGTTACGCTTTCGTCCTGCCCGAGCTGGAAGGGGCGCTGCGCTTCACGCTGGGCCGCACCACGGAGGGGCTCGAGGTCCGCCACGACTGAGCGGCTCGATGCTTGACAATCCCCCCTACCGCGACTGATGGAATGGCTTTCTATGATTCAGGTCGAAGGGCTGACCAAGTACTACGGTGAGCACGCGGCCATCCGGGACCTGGCCTTCACCATCGGGCAGGGTGAGGTCATCGGCTTCCTCGGCCTCAATGGCGCGGGCAAGTCGACGACGTTGAAGGTCCTGGGGTGCGTGCTGCTGCCGACCGCCGGGCGCGTCGTCATCGATGGCCATGACGTGGTGAGCAATGCCCACGAGGTCCGACAGCGCATCGGCTATCTCCCCGACGTGCCGCCGCTCTACGACGAGATGACGGTGGGCGAGTACCTGGCCTACGTCGCGCGGCTGCGCGGCGTGACGGCGCGGGACACCGCCGCGAGAGTGGGGGAGGCCGAGGAGAAGACAGGGCTCCGCGAGGTGGACGGCGAGCTCATCTCCACGCTCAGCCACGGCTACCGGCAGCGCGTGGGCGTGGCGCAGGCGCTGGTGCACAAGCCCGCGCTGCTCATCCTCGACGAGCCCACCAGCGGCCTGGACCCGAGGCAGATTGTGGAGATGCGCGACGTCATCCGGGGACTGAAGGGCACGCACACCGTCCTCGTCTCCAGCCACATCCTCCCGGAGATCTCCCAGACGTGTGACCGGCTCCTCATCATCCACAAGGGGACGCTGGTGGCGCAGGGGACGGAGGAGGAGCTGGGGCGGAAGATGGGCGGCGGAGGCTCCATCGAGGTCGAGGTGCGCGGCGACCAGGCGCGCGCGGTGGAGGTGCTCCAGGGCTTCGGCGCGGTGGAGGTGGACCGGGCCCAGGACGGTGTCGTGTCGCTGAGCCTGCGCGCTGCTCCCGACCTGCGTCCGCGCGTGGCGCAGGCGGTGGTGGGCGCGGGGCTGGAGCTCCTGCGCCTGGATCAGGGCGCGGGGCAGCTGGAGTCCATCTTCCTCAGGCTGACGCACGGCCAGGAGGTGCGCGCGTGAAGGCGCTGCTCATCGCCCGCCGCGAGCTGTCCGGTTACCTGCGCACGCTCAGCGGCTACGTCGTCATCGCGGTCATCCTCGCGTTGAACGGCCTGTTCTTCAACGCGTACGCCCTGGGCGGTGCGAGCAAGCGCTCCGCCGAGGTGCTGTCGCAGTTCTTCTATTACTCGAGCGGCTTCACCGTCGTCGCCTCGGTGTTCATCTCCATGCGGCTGCTCGCCGAGGAGCGGCAGACGGGGACGCTGCCGCTCTTGTATTCGTCGCCGCTGCGGGACCGCGACATCGTGCTGGGCAAGTTCCTGGCGGGCTTCGCCTTCCTGTCGCTCTACGTGCTGTGCACGCTGTACATGCCGGTGCTGGTGCTGGTGAACGGCAAGGTGTCGCTGGGCCACGTGGCGGCGGGCTACCTGGGGTTGTTGCTGCTGGGCAGCGCGTCGCTCGCGGTGGGGACGTTCGGCTCGGCGCTGGCGCGCAACCAGCTGCTCGCGGCGATTACGTCCGCGGTGATGCTGGTGGCGCTCATCCTCTGCTGGCTCCTGGCGCGCATCACCGAGCAGCCGCTGTCGGATGTCTTCAGCGCGATGTCGCTGTGGAACCAGCACTTCCCGCCGTTCCAGTCGGGCCTCATCCACGTGCGTGACGTCGTCTACTACGCGGTCGTCACCTACGTGGCGCTGTTCGCGGCCACGCGCGTGCTCGAAGCGCGGAGGTGGCGATGAGCACGCGTCCGGTGGGGCAGGGGCTGGCGACGACGCTGACGTTCGTCGCGGGGCTGCTCGCCGTCTTCATCGGCGAGCGCATCCTGGGCGTGGGCACGGGCCGAGGGCTGTTGTCCGGCGCGGGTGTGGCGGCGGTCGTCCTCGCGATGGGGTGGCGGTTCTTCGCCTCGCGCGGCGCGAGCGCGGAGCGGCGCACGGTGGATGGCTGGGTGCTGGGCCTGTATGGCCTGGGCCTGCTGGCGCTGGGGCTCTACTTCCTCCAGTCGGACCTGGGCACGTCGCTCTTCGACGCGCGCCTGTCGATGAAGTCCCCCAGGCTGGCGGTGGTGCTGGCGGCGCTGTACCCCGCGCTGCTCACGTGCTGTCTGGCGCCGCTGGTGCTGGTGGAGACCGCGGTCCAGGCGATGGCGCGGGCACCGGTGCTGGAGACGGGGCGCGCGCGCAGCGCGCTGTACTCCGGCCTGGGCCTGTCCTTCGTCGTCATCTTCGCCTTCGCGACGGTGTACGTCGTCACGCAGGCGAACACGACGTGGGACCTGTCGTACTACCGCACCGCGAAGCCCGGGGACTCCACGCGCAAGGTGGTGCGCGGACTCAACGAGCCCTTGCAGGTGACGCTCTTCTTCCCGCCCTCCAACGAGGTGGGCGAGGCGGTGCGGCAGTACTTCCGGGACCTGTCGACGGAGAGCCCCCAGCTCCTCAACGTGGAGTGGCTGGACCAGGCCGTGGAGCCCACGCGGGCGCGGCTGTTGGGCGTGCACAACAACGGCACCGTCGTGCTGGCGCGGGGCGAGCGCCGGGAGCCGCTCACGGTGGGCCTGGAGCTGGACCGCTCGCGAGGGCAGTTGCAGCGCCTGGACCAGGAGGTCCAGCGGCGGCTCATGACGGTGGCGAAGCCTCGCCGCGTCGTCTACTTCACGTCGGGCCATGGCGAGCGCGCGGACACGCGGCCCGTGCCGGGCGAGACGCCGAAGCCCGCCGTCGCGCAGCTCAAGGAGGTCCTCCGCTCGCAGAACGTGGACGTGCGCTCCCTGGGCGTCTCCGAGGGGCTGGGGCAGGAGATTCCCGCCGACGCGGCGGCGCTGGTGGTGCTGGGCGCCACGCGCGACTTCCTCCCCGAGGAGACCACCGCCGTGCGCGAGTACCTCAAGCGCGGCGGCCGGCTGTTGATGGCGCTGGAGCCGGAGGGCCCGCGCTTCGAGAAGCTCCTGGAGCCCCTGGGCCTGAAGTACCTGGGCACGCCGCTGGCGAATGACCAGGTGTACTTCCGCACCACGCGTCAGCAGAGCGACCGGGGCAACCTGGGCTCGGTGGGCTTCAGCTCGCATCCGTCCGTCACGTCGCTGACGGCGCTGGGCGGACAGGCGGCGGTGGCGCTCATCGGCGCGGGGGCGATGGACCAGCTCCAGCCGCTGCCCAACGGCATCATGCACGACATCTCCGTGCGTGCTCACGGCGCCACGTTCGCGGACGCGAATGGGAACTTCACCTACGACCCGGGCGAGACGCGGCGCACCTGGCCGCTGGTGGTGGCGGTGGAGGAGCCCGCGGCGGCCGGCAAGTCGCCCATGCGCGCCATCGTCATGGCGGACGCGGATGCGATGAGCGACGTGGTGCTGACCAACCTGGGCAACGAGTACCTGGTGCTGGACTCGCTGCGGTGGCTGACGGGGGAAGAGGCCGTGTCCGGTGGGGTGTCGTCCGAGGAGGACGTGCCCATCCAGCACACGCGGGAGCAGGACGTGGCGTGGTTCTACGCCACCGTCTTCCTGGCCCCGGCGCTGGTGCTGGCGGTGGGCTTCGTGACGACGCGGCGGCGAGGCCGTCGTGCTCCGCGCGCCCCGGTGGCGGCGGGAGGTGAGCGATGAAGGCGCGGGACCTGGCGCTCCAGGGCGCTCTCGCGGCGGTGGCCCTGGTGGCCGCCTATCTGGTGTGGCAGCGGGCGCCCGCGGGCGCTCCTGGCGACGTGACGGTGGTGGAGCTTCCGTCGCGGGCGCTGGACCGCGTGCGCTTCGAGGACGAGGCCCGCTTCGTGGAGCTGTTCCGCGACGCCCAGGACCGGGACCTGCTCTGGGTCCGGCTGGGCTTCAAGCCCGCGAAGCCGATTCCTCCCGAGGCCATGGATGGTGGCACGGCTTCCGGGGATGGCGGCACGGAGGCCTCGGCGACGGCCGTGGCGCCTCCGCCGCCTCGCGAGCTGCGGGCCAACGAGGTGGCGCAGAAGCTCTTCCCTCGCTTCGCGCCGCTGCGCGCCACGCGCTCGCTCGGCGTGCTCGACGCGAAGAAGCTGGAAGAGGTGGGGCTGACGACGTCGCAGCGCAAGCTGACGATGACGCTGGGCGGAAAGGTGGAGTCCTTCACGCTGGCCTCGACGGCGGGCGGCTGGGGCACGCCGTACCTGCGCCGCGAGTCGGACGGGCACGTCTTCCTGCTGGGCCCCGCGCTGCTGCCCGACCTGGAGAACGCGAGCAGCCGCCTGGTGGACCGGCGGATGCACCTGTTCGACGTGGGGGACTTCGACGCGGTGGTCATCTCATCGGGCGGTGTCTCGCGCTCCTTCACCGCGAGCGGCAAGGCGCCCAACCCCGTCGCGCTGGCGCCGGAGGAGTCGCCGGACAAGCCGGACGAGTTCACACGCAACTGGCATGACCGCGTGTGGCGGCTGGTGCCATTGGACCTGCTGGGCCGCGACGAGCAGCCCGCGGGCGGCGAGCCCACCGAGTCCTTCCGCGTCGAGTACAAGCGCGGCGGCAAGACGCTGGGGCAGCTCACCGTGGCGCGTGGCCCGGAGGGCTTCTTCGCTCGCACCGAGCACACCAGCGGCTGGGTCCGCCTGCCCGCGGGGGTGGACCCGTTGGCGTCGGAGGTGGCTCGCGTGACGACGCCGGTGTCGTCAGCCAGCGGGCCCTGAAGCGGCGGGGGCCTCTTCCCTGGCCAGCCCGAGCCTCACGTCGACGAAGCTGTACGCCGGCCAGGGGCCGGTGAAGCGGAAGGAGTAGAGGTCCGAGCGCGCGGCCAGCGTCCGGACCTTCGCCTCGAAGGCGGGCACCTCCGCCCGCGTGACGAGGAAGGCCGTGTTGAGCAGCATCCGCTCTCCCACGGGGGAGTGGATGCGCGAGGCCGCGGCCAGCGGGCGCAGGCTCTCCAGCATCGCGGCCATGTCGAGGGCCGCGCGCAGCTCCACCGCGTGCCAGAGCCTCTGCTCGTGCTCGGTCTCCATTTCATCCGCGCGACGGCGCAGGCCCAGGTCCTCCAGCTCCATGCGCCGGGCCAGGTGCTCGCGGTGGTGCAGCACCTTGACGCCCAGCTCCACCTTGTCGTCCAGCGCGCTCAGCGCGGTGGTGAGCACCGCCTTCGTGGCGCGCAGCAACTGCTGCACCTGCGCCCGAGAGCTCAGCACGGTGCCGAAGGCCACGGGCAGGAGCGTGTGGTCGCGGAGGATGACCTCGGCGGCGCGCTGGTGGGCCATGAGGTTCGCCCGCGTCGGGTCCACCCGGTGCGTGGAGATGGGAGACACCAGCGCGGTGAGCGCTCCCTCCCGCACGCCGTGAATCCGGGCCGGCGGCATGCCGAGCCCCAGCGCGCCCAGCTTCAAGGGGCCCTTCGCGCGCACCACGCCGTGGAGATACCATGGACCCCTGAAGTCCTCCTGGACCTCGGGAACCTCACGCGTCTTGGCGCCTCGCGAGCCCTTGCGCCGGCGAGGCTTCGCCTTGGCGGGAGGGGGGCGGGACTTGGGGGCACTGGCGCTTCGAGGTTTCTGCTTGCGGGGAGCCTCGGCCCTCGCGGCGGTCCCGCGCCGGCCTGGGCGCCTGGCCTTGCTGGAGGGACGGGAGGGCCGTGGCATGGAGGCCCTACCGGGTCGCCGCGACCGCGCGCTGCGCGAGCAGGTTGCGGACCTCGGTGACGAGCTCATCGGGGAGGCAGGGCTTGGTGACGAACGAGTCGCACCCCGCGCCCCGCGCTTCGTCCGACTGGCCCGTCAGCGCATGCCCGGTGAGGGCCACCACGGGGATGGTGCGCGTGCGGTCATCCTTCTTCAGCTGGCGCGTGGCCTCCCAGCCGTCGATGACGGGCAGCGACAGGTCCATCAGGATGATGTCGGGCACGAGCGCGAAGGCCTGGTCCAGCGCCTCCTGGCCGTTGCGGGCCTGCGCCACGCGGAAGCCTGAGTACTCGAGGTACTCCGCGTACATCTCCCGCGCGTCGTCGTAGTCGTCGACGACGAGCACGAGCGGCTGGAGATTCGGGGAGGGATTCGTCATGTCCGCCTCGGGCGTCGTGGAAAGTGCAGCGTGAAGGTCGACCCCTGCCCCGGGATACTCTGAAGGGTGACGCGTCCCCCCAGCATGTCGGCCAGACGACGGCAGATGGACAGCCCGAGCCCGGTGCCCCCATAGGCGCGGGTGGGCGAGCTGTCCACCTGTTGGAAGTCCTCGAAAATCTTCTCCTGATAGGCCGGGTCGATGCCAATCCCGGTGTCCGTCACGGAGATGGTGAGCAGGGAGGAGGGCGAGGCGCACTCCGCCGACACCTTCACCGAGCCCTCGTGCGTGAACTTCAAGGCATTGGACAGGAGGTTGAGGACGACCTGCTTCATCTTCTGTCGGTCGCTGTGGACCTGGGGCAGCTTCGCACCCAGGTGTGTGCTCACCGCCAGCTTGCTGCGGACGATGATGGGGTCCATCTCCGCCATCACCTCCTGGAGCAGCTCCGGGATGCCGAAGTCCGACAGGTGCAGCGGCATCCGCCCCGCCTCGATGCGGGTGATGTCCAGGATTTCGTTGATGACCTCCAGCAGGTGCCGACCGTTGGAGTCGATGCGCGTCAGGTTGCGCCGCTGGATGGGGGTGAGCTCCCCCGACACGCCCTGCAGGAGCATGTTGGTGTAGCCGAGGATGGCATTGAGCGGCGTGCGGAACTCGTGGGACATGTTGGCCAGGAACTGCGACTTGGCCGCGCTGGCCTGCTCCAACTGGATGGCCTGACGGCGCAGCTTCTCGTTCTGCTCGGCCAGCTCCGCGGTGGCCACCTGCACGCGCGCCTCCAGCAGCGTGGAGACCTCCTTGAGCCGCTCCAGGAGGCGCGCCTTCTCCAGCGCCTCGCCCCGGTCCTGGAAGAGCGTGACGATGCCCGTCAGCTCACCTCCGTCTCCCAGCACCTTGGTGGCCACCGCCTCCATGGGACGGGTGCCTCCGCTGGCCGGGTCCACGAGGTTGAGCTGACCACGCCAGCGGGGGCCGCCTCCGGTGTCCAGCAGGTTGGCGAGGAACGAGGAGAACACGGCGTCGTTGGAGCGCACGCGGCGCTGCGCGGCCCGGCCTCCCTCGGAGGAGGAGGTGAAGAGCTTCTCCGCGGGCTCGTTCATCATCACCGCGCCACCCGACGGGCTGGAGAGGATGATGGGGTCCGCCACGGAGTCGAGCACGCGGTCCAGGCGGTGGCGCTCGCTGCGGGCCTCGCGCTCGGTGGCGCGCAGGCGGCGGTAGCTCTCGCCCAGGGCCTGGGTGGCGCGGCCCAGGTCCGTCACGTTGCGCAGCACGCTCACCATGGCCTCGCGGCCGTCGGGGGCATACACGCGCGTGCCCACCAGCTCGAAGAGCAGGTCCAGTCCCTCGGAAGGGTCCACCAGGGGAATCTCGCGCCAGCTCACCCCCGGCACGGGGCCTCGCGCGGTGCTGGCCACCGCGGTGGTGAACACGCGCTGGTTGAGCTGGACGGCGCGCTTGCGGCCGTCGCTCGCGTCGGGGCTCGCGACGAGCAGGGACTCCGCGCGCGCGTTGGCCAGCCGCAGGCGTCCGTCCAGGTCCGTGAGCAGCACGGGGTCCGTCACCGCGTCGATGATGTGGCGGAACAGCGCGCCGCCGCCCAGGCCCAGCGGACCGGAGGTGACCTGCTTCGCGAGGTAGGGCCCCGCGTGCGCGGCGACCCAGGCGACCTCGGAGGGGAGGGTGGGGCCGTTGACCCAGATGAGCAGCAGGCCCACGGGGGAGGCGCCCTCGCGGCCCAGCGGAACGGCGAACAGTCCTCCTGTTCCGGGGATGGGGATGAGCGCGCGCTCGTGCGGGAAGAAGCAGGGGACGGCCTGGGTGAGCACCTCCGCCAGCGGGTGCTCCGTGTCCGCGTCGGGCGCTTCCGTCAGCGCGGCGTGCTGGGCCTCGGTCAGGCCCGTGGACGCAAGACAGCCGAGCCTCCCTCCGGGCTCATCGCGCGTCAGACAGGCCACGGCGGGGGCGGGAGCATGCACGGCCAGCCACTCCACCACCGCGCGCGCGCAGTCTTGCGCCGCGTCGCAGGTGAGCAGCTGCTCGGCGAGGGCGAGGCGTGCATCGGCGCTGGAGGCGTGGGCTGTGGAGAGAGGGGCGGGAGAGACCAATGCGTCAGGCTCCGGGAGAGGGACGGGGTGTCGTGTCACCAGGGTGCGGGGAGTCGTTCGTCCAGACCTCCAGGAAGGTCACCACGACGCGAGCGGCGTTGTCCTCGGAAGAATCCTGGAGGGACGCGGCGCGGGCGGTGTCGTCCCAACGAAGCCCGCGGTCCAGGACCCGGTCCATGACATCGACGAGACTGGTGCTTCCAGCCATTCTCTCCACGGGCATTCTTCGTGGCTCCCTGGGCTCGCGTCAGGGTTCGGGGGGCCGACCCATGTCTCTATCTAGCGCGGGCCTTCGAGTCGCCCCAGGCTCGCTTCCGACGCCGCGCGACTTGCCAACACCCGGCGCCTCGCTCTGTCCGCTCGTATACATCACGAGTGGTCGCCAAGCCGGGCTACCGGGCGGGCACGCGTCTCCTCGGGGCCGGGTTATCGGCTCCAGGACGCATCCCTAGGCTTGGATGCATGGATGAAGCGCGGACGCATCCGTCGTTGTGGACGCTGACGGCGCCACCTCGTGAGTTCCCTCCGCTGACAGGGGACCTGACGGTGGACGTCGCCGTCATCGGTGGGGGAATGGCGGGCCTCACCACGGCCTGGCTGTTGAAGCGCGCTGGCAAACGGGTGGTGGTTTTGGAGATGAACCGCATCCTGTCGGGGCAGACAGGTCAGACGACCGCTCACCTCACGGAGCTGCTCGACACGCCCTATTCCACGCTGCGCCGCGATTTCGGTCCGTCGGGGGCGCGGCTCGCCGCGGCCTCCAGTCGCGCCGCGTTGGAGCAGGTGGCCTCGCTCGTCGAGGCGCTGGGCCTGGACTGCGACTTCCAGCGTGTCCCCCTGTTTCGTTTCGCGGAGACGGTGCGCGAGTTGGACGCGTTGGAGCGCGAGCTTCCCGCCGCGCGGGAGGCGGGGCTGTCGGTGTCGCTCACCCATGCGGTGCCGCTGCCCTTCCCGGTGCGAGGAGCGCTGAAGGTGGAGGACCAGGCCCTGTTCCATCCTCGCAAGTACCTGCTGGGGTTGGCGGACCGCATCCCGGGCGAGGGGTGTCATCTGTTCGAGGACACCCGGGTGCTGGACGTCCAGGATGGCGCGCCTTGCCGTGTCGTCACGAACCGGGGCGTCGTCACCGCGACGGATGTGGTGGAGGCCACCACCACGCCGCTCAACCGCGTCTTCCTTCACACCAAGCTGTACCCGTACCGCACCTACGCGGTGGCGGGGCCGCTCGAAGGTTCGCTGGAGCCAGGGGAGTACTACGACTCCCGGGAGCCCTATCACTACATCCGCACCCAGCCCGTCGATGGACACCTCCACGTCATCGTGGGAGGCGAGGACCACAAGGTGGGTGCGGCCGTGGACACCGAGCAGTGCTACGCGGCGCTGGAGGAGTACACGCTGAAGCGCTTCCCGGTGAAGCGCCTCACCTCGCGCTGGTCCGGCCAGGTCATCGAGCCCGCGGATGGGCTGCCCTTCATCGGCTTGAATCGCGCGAGCCGTCACGTCTACGTGGCCACGGGCTTCTCGGGCACGGGCATGACGTTCGGCACGCTGGCGGGGATGATGTTCACCGACCTCATCCTGGGGCGGCACAATGCCTACGCGGCGCTGTATGACGCCACGCGGGTGAAGCCGCTCGCGGGCGCGAAGGACTTCCTCCAGGAGAACGCGGAGGTGGCCTTCCGCTTCGTCGTGGACCGGCTCTCCCGGCCGGATGGCAAGCACCTGTCCGAGGTGGCTCCCGGCGAGGCGAAGGTGCTGGAGGTGGACGGGAAGAAGGTGGCCGTCTACCGCGAGCCGGATGGGACGTCCCACGCGGTCTCGCCCGTGTGCACCCACCTGGGGTGCCATGTGCATTGGAATGGCGCGGAGCGCTCCTGGGACTGTCCCTGCCACGGCGCGCGCTACAGCCCCACGGGCAAGGTGCTGAATGGTCCCGCGGTGAGGGACCTGCCTTCGCGCAAGCTGCCCAGGTGACGTCCGGTCCGACACAAGAAACGGGTTGCACGGCGCGGCCGGAGCGTCAGCATGGGGGCCTCCATGCTCCGCCCCGTGCCCGCTGCCCCGAGTCTTCTTCCCGAAGCCTTCACCCCCGAGGTCCGCCGCACGCTGGCGCGCGCGGACCCGAAGCTGGGCGCGCTGATGAAGCGCGTGGGGGACTTCCGCCTCGAGCTGGGCCCGCTGCACAGTCCTTTCGCCGCGCTGGCGGAGTCCATTGTCTATCAGCAGCTGCACGGCAAGGCCGCCGCCGCCATCTTCGCGCGAGTCTGCGAGCGGGTGGGCAAGGGACGGCGCTTCACGCCGCAGGCCCTGCTGGCGACCGCCGACACGGAGCTGCGTGAAGCGGGCTTGTCCGCCAACAAGCTGGCCGCGCTCCAGGACCTGGCGCGCAAGTCGCTGGACGGCACGGTGCCTCCCTTGGCGCGTGTGCGGAAGATGGAGGACGCGGAGCTCATCGAGCACTGCACCCAGGTGCGCGGCATCGGCCAGTGGACCGTGGAGATGCTGCTCATCTTCCGGCTGGGTCGGCCGGACGTGCTGCCCGTGGATGACTTCGGCGTGCGCAAGGGCTTCATGCTCACCTACGGGCTTCCCGAGATGCCGCGCCCCAAGGCGGTCCTGGAGTTCGGCGAGCGCTGGCGTCCGTGGCGCTCGGTGGCGAGCTGGTACATGTGGCGCGCGACGGAGCTCCCGGTCGAATCCGCTGACGCCTGAGGGCGGGAGGGCGAGCAAGGGCTCGTGGAGGGTGCGCCTTGCCGCGTGGCACGGGCGTCGTCACCCGTAAGGCAACGGGAGCGAGGCCCTCATGCGAGCACTGACGTACCAGGGACCCTTCAGGGTCCGAGTGGAGGACAAGCCAGAACCGAGGCTGGAGCATCCCCAGGACGTCATCCTCCGGGTGACTCGCACCGCCATCTGTGGCTCGGACCTGCACTTGATGCACGGCCTGGTGCCGGACACGCGGGTGGGCCACACCTTCGGTCACGAGTTCACCGGCGTGGTGGAGGAGCGAGGCTCGGAGGTCACCCAGTTGCATCAGGGCGACCGGGTGGTGGTGCCGTTCAACATCTCCTGCGGCATCTGCTTCTACTGCGAGCGCGGACTCACGGCGCTGTGTGAGAACAGCAACCCATCGAGCGACGTGGCCAGTGGGGTGTATGGCTATTCGCACACGACGGGCGGCTACGACGGCGGGCAGGCGGAGTACGTGCGTGTGCCGTTCGCGGACGTGGGGCCCCTGAAGATTCCGGACGACATGGAGGACGAGGAGGTGTTGTTCCTCGGGGACATCCTGCCGACGGGCTACATGGGCGCGGAGATGGGGGAGATCAAAGGGGGCGAGACGGTGGTGGTGTTCGGCGCGGGGCCGGTGGGCCTGTTCGCCATGCGGTCCGCGTGGCTGATGGGCGCCGGGCGTGTGGTGGCGGTGGACCCGGTGCGCTACCGCCTCGAGTTCGCGGAGCACTATGCCCAGGTGGAGACGGTGAACTCCCAGGAGGTGGAGGACGTCGTCGTGTCCTTGAAGGAGATGTTCGATGGGCGCGGCCCGGACGTGTGCATCGACGCGGTGGGCATGGAGGCGACGGGCTCCTTCACGCAGCGGGTGTTGGGGCTGGGGCTGAAGCTGGAGGCGGGGGCGCCCACGGTGCTGACGTGGTGCATCGATGCCGTGCGCAAGGGAGGCAATGTCTCCATCGTGGGGGTGTACGGGCCTCCGTGGAACGTGCTGCCCATTGGCACCGCGATGAACAAGGGGCTCACGCTGCGGATGAACCAGTGCAACGTGCGCCGCTACATGCCGCATCTGTTGAAGCGCATCCGCGAGGGGCTCATCGACGCGAAGGCCATCATCACCCACCGGATGTCCCTGGAGGAGGCTCCAGAGGCGTATCACCTGTTCGCCCAGAAGCGCGATGGCTGCGTCAAATGTGTCCTCACGCCAGGGCGAGCCTGACCAGGAGGCGTCACGTCATGCCGAACCGAACCATTCCTGGCGCCGCCGCGGACCTGGAGTTCTCCAGTCGCCCCGGTGTCCCCATGGAGACGGCGCCACATCCGCTCGCGGGCGCGCGTGCTCCGATTCGATGGCAGCTCTCGGGGGTGCGGGTGTTCAAGCATGCGGGGCGTGCGCGGCTGCCTCCGGTATACGGCACCGCACAACCGCCCCGAGCGCTGAGCGGCCTGCTTCGGAGGGCGGCCTACGGGATACCCGACCACCGGGCCCGACACTGGATGTTGCTGCTCATGGCCGACCGTGTGGATGTCTGGGAGCACCGGCTCGCACGGGGGCTGCCCTGGGTGTTGCCCGCGATGGGAGTGCTCGTGGTGTCCGGGGTGGTGCGGAGGAAGTGGGCCCGGAGCTGAGGTGCGCGGGGGGCTGATGCATGCCTCGGGGTGGAGCGGACCCGGGTGTCGCCCCGCTGAGCACAGGTGAGGGTGTCGAGTCGAGGCGACTTCTGGGCGCGTTCTCTGTGAGGATCCGTCCATGCCTCCCGCGAAGCCACCCTCGAGACGCTCCGCCGCGAAATCCGCCCCCCCGACACGGGCAACGTCGGGAGGAGGGAAGCCCGCCGCGGCTGCGAAAGGTGCGGATGCCGCCCGGAAGCAGGTGCCCGCGTCGGCGCCGAAGCAGGCCGCGAGCGCGGTAGCTCCGAAGGGGCAGGCGAAGCGGGGGGGCGCGCCTGTAGATGGGAGCGGGACGGAGAAGCCCGCGGCGAGTTCGCAAACGCAGCGGAAAGACGCTCATCCCGGTGCGGACGGACGGTCTCCGAAGGCCGCGTCCAAGACCACCGGAGGTGCGTCCGCCGCGAAGCGCGCGGCGAAGCGCGGGGGGGAGGAGCCGTCTCCGCGAAGCACTCCTCGCGTGCCCATCCAGGCTCCGGACGCACGCACTCCTCCGTCCCCGGTGAACGCGGGGGCCGAGCCCGCCATTGAGTCGCACGAGGCGCGGCCCTCGTTCGCCCCCGCGGCCCGGAAGCACACGCGGCCTCCGCTGGCTGCCGGCGCACTCGACGCGGACGTCCTCCCCATCTCCGCGCTCGCGCCCGTGCAAGGCACCTTCATGGGCGCCCCGTTGCTCCTCCACACGAGCCCCGAGACGATTCGCACCTCGGGCGTCATCGGGTCGACGATGGGCCGCGTGGTCCCCGGGAAGAGCGAGGGCGGCTACACCTTCTCCAGCCAGGCGCGCCTGTTCCTTCGCGCCGTCAATCGCGTCGGCGAGACGTTCACCGAGGACACCCACGGGCGCCGCATCCAGGCCTCGCCCCCCGAGGGCCCACAGCGCTGCTCCCTCGTCGTCCGGAACACCTCGGGCCGGCCCATCCATCTCGACATCAAGGGCGGCCTCTTTTCCAAGTACCTCACGCCGCAGTTCCCTCGCGATGCTCGCGGCGAGCCCTTCAATCCGCACCACCAGGAGCCCCTCGACGAGGACCTCACGGGACTTGTGTCCACGGAGCACGGCAAGTGGCCGGACCCTCGGGGCCTCTTCTTCCGAGGCCCCTCCGCGGTGCTCGCAGCGGGCCTGATGGACTCACACCTGGACTCCCGCTCCGCACAGGAGCGAGAGGACCACCCGCTGCTCCGCGACGACCTCGACCTGTCCCATCTGGAGTCCGTGCGTCTGGGAACCCGCGGAACCTTCGAGGGACAGCTCACCGTGAAGCCCGGAGCGACTGCGCTCGTCCTGGAGGCACGCCATGAGAAGGGCGGCACGCTCAGCGCCCTCGTGAACTTCACGGCCGTGGACGCGAAGGGACAGGTCGACTCCGGCGCACGCTTCCGCCTGGCGACGGTGTCCAGCCCGAGCTCCCTCACCGCCGATGAGCTCGGCGCCATCGCGAGAGGCGAGCACCCGCTGGCCACCAGCGGAGAGGGCGAATCACACCTCACCGTCGCCGCCTTTCCTCCCCTGCAAGGCGTGCTCGAGGCAGGGAGCACCTTCGTCGGTGGCCGCACCCTGCGCCTGTCTCGCGGCGACGTGGATGGAGACCTCGTCATGTCCCTGTCCCACGGACACGCGGGCACCGCGGCCGACGTGGGCGTCCTGACGCCGCCCCCCCGAAGCGAAGCGACGAGGACGCCCCGGACCTGCGACGGAGGCCGGGGCGTCTCGTACGAGCTGGCCTACACACTGGAGAACCAGGCCCCCGAGCCGTGCGAGGTCGAGCTCCTGCTCACCTCGCCCCGGCTCCATCCCCAGGAACAGTTCTTCCCTCAAGCCGGCGTCCTGAACCTCGCGATGAAGGTGGACGGCGAGCGCGTGGATGTCCGCGTCAACCAACGCGGAGAGGGCCGGGTGCTGGCGGTCCTCGAGCTACCGCCCGAGGGCCGCCGTCAGGTGCGCCTCGAGTGGACCCACGTGGGAGGCACCTTCCCTCCCGCGGGCCTCGAGTGGCGCGTGCGGCGCTGAGCGGGGCTCACTCCGACCAGTCGCGCACGTTCACCATGCGCACGAAGCGCCGGTCCGTGCTCACCGCCGCGATGATGTAGCCCGCCGTGCTGCCCGACCCGCCACCGCCGCAGTACTCGCGGCAGTACCAACCCGCGATGTAGAGGCGGTTGCTGTTGCGCGAAATCTGCGAGATGAGCGCCAGCGCGCCGTCGACTTCATCGGGGCTGGCGGTGCCGCTCTCCATGCGCGCGGAGAGCTTCGCGACGACCTCGCGAGGAGTGGTGGGGAAGAAGTTCCGGACGTCGTGCTCCGGGAACACGGCGCGCGCCTTGTAGTTCAGCGTGAACTGGTTGGCCACGCCCTGCCCGTTGGGGATGTAGCCCTCCACGATGGTGGAGGCGTAGGCCAGGGGCCCGGAGGCGCCGTACAGCTCCGCGGGCGTCTGCGGCATCGGCTCCAGCCACAGCGGCGCATACGTCGTCGCGCCGTCGTTCAGCTCGTGGAAATCAATCAGGTACTTCTTCGCGGACGCGGTGACGCCCACGTTGAACGGCAGGTCGTTGATGCGGTCGCCCAGGTAGGTCCGCTCGGCGGCGTCCACCACGCTGTCGTCGTAGAGGAAGTGGTCGACGGCGGAGGCCATCTCCGAACGGAGGATGGTGGTGCCTCCGGGGCTCGCCGCCGTCCGAGCCGTTGCAATCGCCGCGTTGAAGGCGGGGATGGTGGTGCTGCTACCTGCGAACGCCACGGGCGCGGCCAACAGCACGGCACCACCCACGAGAGACTTCACGAACGAGGAGGACATGCGGAGCACCTCTCACGGGAGTCGCCTCCCGCGAAGTTGGAGGAAGGACTGCGCGTCGCCACTTAGCAGTCGTGCCTGACATGCCGCATGCGTCACGCGGACGTGACGAACGATCACTCATCCACTCGTGGATGCGAGCGCCATGGGACGGGCCTGTTGCCGCCGCATCGGAATCAGCAGCATGAGGAAGGCCACGGACAACGCCGCCCCCAACAGGAACACCGGCGCGTATCCCCACCCGAGCCCATGCGTCGAATCCGCGAGCCACCCCGCGAGCGGGCCCGCGGGCGCCTTGCCCCAGACCTCGATGCTGGCCAGTAGCGTGTAGTGCGTCGCGCCGATGCTCCGGTCCACGCGCGACATCATGAACGCGAACATCACCGTCGTGAGCGCGCCACCCACCAGCTCCTCCGCGAGCGTCACGCCGATGACTCCCGCGTCACTCACCCCATGGCTCGCGAGCCACCACCGCCCCATCAGCGGCAACACGCGCAGCGACGCGGTGAGCGCCAGCGCCCCCAACATGGGCAGGCGCATGGCGAGCACTCCTCCCGCGATGGAGCCGGCGATGGACGCCACGTTGCCCCACGTCCCCACCCACTGGCCGATGCGCCACGCGGGAATGCCCGCGTCGACGAGGAAGGGCTTGTAGAGGACGTCCGCCATCGTCTCGCCCAGCTTGTACGTGCCGATGAAGAGCAACAGCCAGCCGACACCCGGGCTCGTCACCAACGCCCGGATGCGCTCCCACCACTGCGCCCAGCTCAAGCGCGCCGCGGCCTTCTCGGATGGGGACGCGGAGGAGGACTCACGCGGTGGCACCTCGCGCGCGAGGAGCGTGACGACGAAGGCGACGGCGCACAGCGCGCCCATGGAGAGGAACAGGCCCGACCAGCCCAGGTACTTGCTGGCCCAGACCAGCAGCCCCCCTCCGGTGAGCATGCCCAGCTTGTAGCCCACCACCTGCACGGAGTTGCCGAGCCCCAGCTCCTCCGGACGCAGCAGGTCCACCGCGAGCCCATCCACCGCGATGTCCTGCGTCGCCGCGAAGAGGTTCATCACCAGGATGAGCCCCAGCAGCAGCCGCAGCGAGCCTCCCTCCGACGCGAGCAGCCCCGCCGCGACACACGTCAGCGTCAGGCCCGCCTGCATCGGGAGAATCCACGAGCGGCGGCGCCCCAGGCGCGAGGAGTGGTAGCGGTCCACCAGCGGCGCCCACAGGGCCTTGAGTCCCCACGGCAGCGCGAGGACTCCGACGAAGCCCAGCGTGGTGAGCGACACGCCTCGCTCGCGCAGGTAGACGGGGAGCGCGGTGGCCTGGAATCCGAACGGCATCCCCTGCACGAAGTAGAGGACGCCGAGCAGCGCGAGCCGGGAGGAGGGCAGTCTCATGTGCGCCCCAGCATAGAGCTTCTGGCCGGGGCGCACCGGACGGCGCGAGTCAGACGCGGCTGTGCTGGAGCACCATGGCCTCCAGCCGGCCGAGGGCCTTCTCCAGCACCTCCATGGACGGGCCGAAGGACAGGCGCACGTAGCTGCGGAAGCGCGAGGGCCGGGCGCGGCGCTTGCCCGGGTTCACGTCGAAGAACTCGCCGGGCACGGTGATGATCTTGTGCTCCAGCGCCGCGCGGAAGAAGCCCATGCCGTCGTTGAGCGGCGCGGGCAGGCCGGACACGTTGCCCCAGACGTAGAACGTCCCGTCCGGCGCCCGGTCCGTGCGGATGCCCAGCCGCTCCAGCCGCGAGTGGAAGCGGTCGCGCTTCTCGCGGAACGCGCTGTGGATGGCCAGCGTCTCCGCCACCACCGGCTCCTCCTGGAGCATCGGAATGGCCGCGCGCTGCAAGGGCCGGCTGCCACCGCCGTCCAGGAAGCTGCCCGCGCTGGAGACGGCCTCAATCACCTGCTTGGGCCCCACCGTCCACGTCATGCGCCAACCCGGGTAGCGCCAGTTCTTGGTGAAGCCGTCGAACATGACGACCGGGTCGCGGTTCACGTCCTCGACGTAGCGCGCGGCGCTCTCCACGGGCAGGTGCCCGGGGCGGCCCGTCCAGATGTAGTGCGAATAGAACTCGTCGATGAGCAGCACGCACTCCTGCTCGCGTGCGACGCCCACCCAGCGGGCCATCTCCTCGCCGTGCACCAGCTTGCCGGTGGGGTTGCACGGGTTGGAGAAGAGCAGCGCGGAGAGGCCGCGGCCCTGCACCTCGCGGCGCAGGTCCTCGTGGGTGAAGGCGTAGCCGCGCTCACCCTCCAGGAGGATGGGGATGGCGGTGAACGCCTTGAAGACGTCCAGCAGCTCCTCGTAGGCCGTGTAGTCGGGCAGGAAGTGGCCCAGGTTGATGCTGCCCAGGCTCGCCGCCGCGCGCGTGAGGGCCGCGCGTCCTCCGCCCGACAGGCACACGTTCTCCGCGCTGTACTGGCTGGGCATGCCCCGGCGGTAGATGCGGTTGTAGAGGCTGGCGATGGCCTCTCGCACGTCCCAGAGGCCCGCGACGGGGGCGTACTCCATGTCCGCCACGTCGATGTTCACCGTGTTCAGCCGGGGTGGGGCGCCCGGCAGGTCTCCCGTCTCCGGCTGCCCCTGGCCCAGGTTGCACCAGTCGGGGTCGCTGGAACGGTAGCCTCGGCGCGTGGCCTCGGCGGTGACGTAGATGACGCCCGTGCGCGGCACGGAGCGGAATGCGGGAATCGTCGTGACGTCGTCGCTCACGGGGCCGCACCCTAGCGGAAAGCCGGGGCGCGTGTACTCCGCGCTAACGGACGATGGGCACCGTCACGGATTTGTGGTCATCCACCGTCAGCTTCACCTTGCCCACTCGCCACAGGCTCGGCTGGAAGCTCGCCTCGACGGAGTGTCCGTCCACCGTCTGCAACGCGAGCGTGCCTTCCTTGGGCAGGAACTCGCCCACCTCGTACTGGAGGGCCGTGAAGGTGAGCCGATCCACCCGCCCATCGGGGATGACCAGCGCGCCCTGGCCGTCGAGAACCAGCGTGGAGCCCCCCAGGAGCGGGAGCCCCGGACGATGGGTCACCTGGACGTCCAGCTGAATCCCGTGGCCCGGCTGTCCAGGCACCGCGGTGTACACCTGGGCCCAGACGCTCGTCTGGTCCCCGCAGGTGCCGTAGCCCGTCGCGACGTCCAGCGGCTGTCCGTCGACCTCCAGCTGGCGAAGGCTCGCCTCGACCTCCATCCGGTCCTCGCCGCCGCGATACTGGATGACGGCGCGGCCGGTGAACTTCAGCCCGTGGATGTCGCAGCCGCGCTCTGCGAACGTGAGCACCACCGCGTCCGTCACCGCGTCCACCCGCTCCACGCTCGTGGTGACACACGACAGCCGCGTGCGCACGTCCACCGCCGCGACATCCAGGAAGGAGCGACGCGGCTCGCCGCACGTGTACACGGGCATCACCCCCAACACCTCCAGCGCGCTGCGCGCCAGATGGCCCGCCGCCGCCGCGCGCTCGACACGCGCCTTGGCGGACTCGACGAGCTCATCAGGGGGGACGTCATTCTCGCCACACGCGGCGACGAGGAGGACCAGGGACAGTGCGAGGACGGGGCGCATCGAGGGGCTCCTTCGAGAGCAGGCCCCACCGTGCCTTCACGATGGGGACGGGAGCCCGTACAGCAACCCTCGTGCCCCACTCAACCTCGCGAAAACAAAGGCGCTTCACCTTGCTGCCTGCCCCCTCGGGACGTGCAGCGCCGTGCACACTCACGGCGCGCCTGTCCCGGGTGCCGCATGACGCGTCAGCCTTCCAGTGACGCGCGCAGGAACCACGCGTGCTTCTCGAACTCCACGATGATGCCGGTGGCCAGGTCCTCGGAGTCCGCGTCATCCACCTCGACGAAGAGCTTGCGGCTCTCGCGCAGGCCGTCCAGGTAGACCTCGATGCGCTCGGCCAGGAGCTTCACGTGCTCCAAATCGCGGGTCGTCTCCTGCGGATACTCGGGCAGGCGGCTTGCCTTGCCGACATGGCGGCTGGTGCCGTACGCCTTGGCGCCCAGCGTCACCGCGCGCTCGGCGATGGAGTCGTTGTGGTTGGCCAGGCTCACCGCGAAGGTCTCGAACAGCGGGTGCAGCGAAGCGAACTGCGGGCCCTTGATGTTCCAGTGGGCCACCTTGATTTGCGAGTGCAGGTCGAGGCCGTCCGCGAGCCGCGCGTTGAGCGAGTCGGCGATGGTTGCGCGGGTCTTCTCGGGGAGGGGGCTGGGGCTCTTGTACATGGTGTGTTCCTTTCGTTCTTAGCGTCGTGACATTCATTCAGATGCACGACGCCGGAAAACGGAGCGCCCTCCGGCGTTTCCACCGGAGGGCGCGGGTGAAGCACAGGTGACTCGCGGACGGGAGGCCTACGACTCCAGGCCCACCGCGGCGGCGTGGATGACCGCCGCGATGCGGACCGCGTCGTGCACCTGGTCCTCGGAGAGGCCGCCCTCGAGGACGACCTTCTCGTGGGACTGCATGCACATCTCGCAGCCGTTGATGGCGCTCACCGCGAGGCAGACCAGCTCGAAGTCCACCTTGTTGGTCAGCACCTGCGCGAGCCTGTTCATCCGCAGTCCGGCGCGCTTGGTCGAGTACGACTCTTTCCCGATCATGTGCCGGAAGCGGTAGTAGACGTTGTTCATCGCCATCAGCGAGGCGGCGGCGCGCGCATCCTCGATGACGGGCTCGGGGTTCGCGAGTGCCTTCCGCGCCTCGTTGAGCATCGCCTCCTTCAGCCGCTCGTTGCGAACGGCGAAGGCAGAAGCGACGGCCACACACCAACGCTGCTCCGGCGTGAGGCTTCCACCCTCCAGCACCGACTGGAGGTTGAGGCGGGTGTCCTTGTGGGCGTCCGCGAGTTCAGAGCGGACGACTTCGAGCGAGGCCATGGTGGATTACCCCGCCTTCGCCAGCTTCTGGGTCAGGGTCTCCTCACCCTTGTTCCAGTTGCAGGGGCACAGCTCGTCCGTCTGGAGCGCGTCCAGCGTGCGGACGGTCTCGGAGACGTTGCGGCCGACGGAGAGGTCGTTCACGGACACGTGGCGGATGATGCCGTCCGGGTCGATGATGAAGGTCGCGCGCAGCGCCACGCCCTCCTGCTTGTGCAGGATGCCCAGCGCGCTGCACAGGTCGTGCTTCACGTCCGCCAGCATGGGGAAGGGCAGGTTCTTCAGGTCCGGGTGGTGCGTGCGCCACGCGTGGTGCACGAACTCGCTGTCGGTGCTCAGGCCCAGCACCTGCGCGTCGCGGTCGTTGAACTCCTTGTTCTTCTTGCCGAACTCCGCGATCTCCGTCGGGCAGATGAACGTGAAGTCCTTCGGCCAGGCAAACAGGACGATCCACTTGCCCTTGTAGGACTCGTTCGTGATGTCCTGGAACTCCTTGCCCTTCTCCAGGCTCACGGTGGCCTTGACCTTGAAGTTCGGAAGCTTGTCGCCAACGGTCAACATGTCTACTGCTCCTTGGGTTGAGGGGCCGGGGGGGCCCCTGGGAAGGTGTCCGATGCCACTGCCTACAGCAGACCTCGTGCCAGCCATTCCACTTCAATGATTCCAGGGGCTTGACTTCATCCCCCATCTGGCCGGTGCCGCCGGGACGGTGAATAACGAAATCTCG
This sequence comes from Myxococcus stipitatus, assembly GCF_038561935.1. The sequence goes on from NZ_CP102770.1 coordinate 2,171,573, forward strand.
GTGACGGCCGCCACTGCAATTTCGGTGGAACGCTATTATTCATGCGGCATGTCGGATGAACTGTCTGGCCTTACCGAGGGCGCGAAGGATGCTCGGGACCTGGTCGAGCTGGCAACCACCGAAGATTCGGTGGAGGAGCTGCTTCGTCGAGGACTGGACTGGTTGACGCGCGTGGTGCGCTTCGACCTGGCGACGCTGTTCCTCTTGAGGGACGGCAAGCTGGTGTCGGTGGCGGCGCGCGGGCCGCTCGCGAACGCGAAGGTGCGTCACCACGCGCTGGCGCTCGCGGAGTTTCCTTCCTTGAAGCAGGCGCTGGAGACGCGGCGCGCGCGGGCCTTCACGGAGGAGGACCACTCGCACGGAGACGGAGACCCGTTCGACGGCGTGTTGGACTTGCCGGCGGGGCACGCGTGCATGGTGGTGCCGCTGTGCGCGGGCGAGCGCACGTATGGCGTGCTGACGTTGGACCGGGCGGAGTGCGAGACGTATCCGCAGCCGGTGGTGGACCTGGTGGAGGTGTACGGGCAGATGCTGGCGACGGCCCTCCAGGCGGCCGAGCAGCGCGCGGCCTTCGAGCAGCTCCACCGTCAGGACCACGAGCACGCGAAGCTCCTGGAGGCGCAGCTCGGCGGAGACTCAGAGGGCATCCTCGAGACGTCGCTGAGCCCGATGATGCGAGACCTGGCGCGGCGCGCGCGGCAGGTGGCGGAGACGGACACGCCCGTGCTGATTACGGGCGAGACGGGCACGGGCAAGGAGCGCCTGGCGCGGGCCATCCACCGCTGGAGCTCGCGGGCGGACCAGCCCTTCGTCACGCTCAACTGCGCGGCGATTCCGGCGGGGCTCCTGGAGAGCGAGCTGTTCGGCCATGTGAAGGGCGCCTTCACCGGCGCGACGAAGGACCGCGCGGGCCGCTTCCAGATGGCCCACGGCGGCACGCTGCTGCTCGACGAGGTGGGCGAGCTGCCCGTCGAGCTGCAAGCCAAGCTCCTGCGCGCCTTGCAGGAGAAGGCGTTCGAGCCGGTGGGCAGCGACAAGACGGTGCGCTCGGACGTGCGCATCCTCGCGGCGACGCATGTCGACCTGCAGAAGGCCATCGCGGAGAAGCGCTTCCGCGAGGACCTCTACTACCGGCTGAGCGTCTTCCCGCTGCGGCTGCCGCCCTTGCGCGAGCGGCGCGAGGACCTGCCGCAGCTGTGTAGTTTCCTCCTGGAGGAGCAGGCGCGGCGCACGGGCCGGCGCGGGATGCGCGTGTCACCCGCGGGGCTGAGCCGGCTGGCCGCGTACGAGTGGCCGGGCAACCTGCGGGAGCTGGCGAACGCGCTGGAGCGCGCCACCATCCTGACCCCGGGCACGGAGCTGGGGGCCACCGCGTTCGACGTGGGCACGTCCGGGAGCGTCCCGGTCCCCGCGCAGGCTTCCGCCCAGGTGGAGGCGGCGGCGCCGGACGCGGCGGTGAAGCCCGGCGCGGTGCTGACGCTGGCGGCGGTTCAGCGCGAGCACATCCTGCGAGTGCTCGCGCTCACCCGAGGCCGCGTCTACGGGCCGGGTGGGGCGGCGGCGCTCCTGGGCCTCAAGCCCTCCACGCTCCAGAGCCGGATGAAGAAGCTGGGCATCGCCCGGCTGGAGCAGTTCGTGGTGGACGAGGCGTCCTGATGCGCGGCGGCGCGCGCGCCCGGGACAGCGGCGCGCACGGTACCTCGTGAGACTTCAGCCCGCGCGCTGCTGCGTGGCCGGCAGCGGGTAGGTGGTGCCCGACTTGCCGAAGGGCGGGTCGAACAGGCGCGCGTCCGACTGGCGCGTGCGGAACAGGTCGATGATGTAGTCCATCCGCTGGTCCAGCTTGCTCCAGTCCTTGGCGGCGGTGCCCTTGAGGCTGTCGGGGCTGGAGTCCAGCTTGCCGAGCAGCGCGCGCAGCTCCGGGTTCTGGATGGAGCGCAGGTGCGGCGGGAAGAGCGTGGACTCCATGCCCGCGGGCGGGGGCAGGTCATTGCCCAGCTTCAGCGCGCCGCCGGGCACCGCCAGCTTCATCATGTGCTCGGTGGCCACGCGGCGGAACACGCCGGCCGTCGCGTCGACGACGGGGTTGAGCGCCGCGTCCACCAGGCCCGTCTTCAGGGCGGCCTGGCCCGCGAGCTTCGCGGGGAAGGGCAGGCTGTTGATGCCCGACTCGATGCTCTGGCGGAGGATGTCGCGGAAGGTGTCCTTCACGGGCGCGTTGAGCGCCTTCTCGATGAAGGGCGTGAGCTGGGTCTGCTCGTGCAGGCCAATCTTGTTGTTGCCCAGGAGCATCAGCTCCGCCTTCTTGTTCGGGTCCTTCTCGAACATGGCCTGGCTGTAGTGGCCGAAGGCCTCCTTCAGCAGGGGCTTGTCCTGGCCGAAGCCATCCAGGTACTTCTGCGTCTTGGCCGCGTCGAACGCGGTGTCGCCCTGGAAGGTCTCGATGAAGCGGGCGAACTCCTGGCCCACCTCGTTGAAGACGAAGCGGTTGCCCTCGGCAATCGAGTTGCTGACGTTGTTGAGCGCGTCCTTGCCGGCGGAGGCGATGTCCGCCAGGGGCAGCGACGGCAGGCCCAGCTTGCGCAGCACGTCGTCCACCTTCTTCAGCGGACCGGCCATCTCCGCCGCGCCGTTGAGCGCGTCGGTGAGGAACTTGGGCATGTCCTCGTTGCGGATGCTCACGCCCGCCTGCTTGGAGGCCCACGTCGCGAACGTGGACCAGTTGGCGTTCTCCTTGCCGAGCATCTGCCCCAGCGCGTTGGACAGGTCCGAGTAGCCCTGGGTAATCGCCAGGTTGCGGGCCACCGGGTCCTGCATGGCGGAGATGGCCTTCACATCCGCGACGGTGGGGTAGGTCCCGGGGGTGACGCGCGCGCCCTGGGTCGTGGCCACGGGGGTCGACAGCGCCACCGCGGGCTTCTTCGCGGCGCCCGACTCGAAGCGGGAGGCGTCTCGCGAGTCCCCCTTCGCAACCTGGGGCTTCACCTCATTGCGCGCCGGGGTGGCGGAAGTGTCGAGGGGACGGGGCTGGATGCGGGGGCCGGAGGAAGAGGTCTTCATGGTGTACAGGGAGTATCGGGCGAGGGCCTCCACAAGTTGCCCGGCTATCAAGGCTTGCCGGGGCTGGGGCGGAAACAGTTGATGCTTCAGGGAATGTTGGGCATGTGAGCAGTTCTTCCCATGTCTCGCCTCCGCCTCCTGTGTCGCCGGCCCCCCCTGTTCGGGCTGGCCCTGCTGTTACTTGCCTGGGGGCTGCTGGTGCTGCCGGGGTGTGGCCGGAGCGAGGCGCCCGCCTCCCGAGGTGACTGGAAGGGCCGGACCCTGAGAATCGGGACGGATGGCACCTACCCCCCCTTCGAGTCCGTGAAGGACGGGGAGCTGGTGGGGTTCGACATCGAGCTGGGCCGGCTCATCGCGGAGGAGCTGGGCGCGAAGGTGGAGTGGACGAACACGTCCTTCGACGGCGTGTTTCCGGCGCTGATGGCGGGGAAGTTCGACCTGGTGATGTCGGCGGTGACGATTACCCCCGAGCGTCAGCAGCGGCTGGGCTTCTCCTCGCCGTACTACACCGCCGGGCAGTTGGTGGTGACGCGCGAGGATGACCTGTCCGTCACGGGCATCGAGAGCCTCCGGGGAAAGGTCGCTGGCATTCAAATCAACACCACCGCCGCGCTGGTGCTGAAGAAGTTCCCGGACGTGGAGGTGCGGCAGTACCCGAGCATCGACCTGGCGCTCCAGGACCTGCGCAACGGCAACCTGGCGGGGGTCGTGGGGGACGGGCCGACGCTGCGCTACTTCCTGACCCACGGCTTCAAGGGGCTGCGCCCCGCGGGCGGGCTGCTCACGGAGGAGCAGTACGGCATCGCGATGCGGCCGGATGACCCGGAGCTGCGCGACGCGGTGAACGGGGCGCTCCAGCGGCTGCGCGACAGCGGGAAGTTCGCGGCGCTGGAGGAGCGCTACTTCGGCGAGTCCGCGCGAAAGGCGGAGGCGGCGGCGGAGGTGCCCTGGGGCAAGGTGGCCCGGCGGCTGGCCGTGGGGTTGGGGCTCACGCTGGGCCTGACGCTGCTGGCGCTGGTGTCGGGGCTGCCCTTGGGGCTGGCCGTGGCGCTGGGGCGACGGGTGCGCTTCAAGCCCTTGTCCTGGCTGTGCGCGGCGTACGTGGAGGGGCTCCGTGGAACGCCGCTGCTGGTGCAAATCATCTTCATCTACTACGCGCTGCCGCAGCTGCTGGGCGTGGACCTGGCGCCGATGGTGGCGGCGGTGCTGGCGCTGACGCTCAACAGCGCCGCGTACGTGGCGGAGATCTTCCGGGCGGGCATTGCCTCGGTGGACCCGGGGCAGGAGGAGGCGGCGCGGGCCCTGGGCATGAGCCGCGCGCAGGTGATGCGCTTCGTCATCCTCCCGCAGGCGCTGCGCAACGTGCTGCCGCCCCTGACGAACGAGGGAATCGCGCTGCTGAAGGACTCCTCGCTGGTGTCCATCATCGGTCTGGCGGAGCTGACGCGGGCGGGGCAGGAGCTGGCGAGCCAATTGGCGGCGCCGCTGGCCATCTGGCCGCTCGTGGCGTTGTTCTATCTCATGGCCACACTGCCGCTGACGCGGCTGGCCGCGGCGCTGGAGAAGCGCCTCCACCGTCAATCGTGAGGATGGCCATGGCGCTCGTCGAGGTTCGCAATCTGCACAAGCGCTTCGGGTCGCTGGAGGTCCTCAAGGGGGTGGACCTCCAGGTGCAGCCCGGAGAGGTGGTCGTCTTCGTGGGCCCGTCGGGCTGTGGCAAGTCCACGCTCTTGCGGTGCCTGTGTGGGCTGGAGGTGCCCTCCGAGGGCGAGGTCATCGTCGGCGGCACGCCCGTGCGCGACGAGCCCAAGGCGCTCCAGGCCCTGCACCGCCGCGTGGGCATGGTGTTCCAGCGCTTCCACCTGTTCCCCCACCTGAGCGCGCTCGACAACGTGACGCTGGCGCCGCGCAAGGTGCTGGGCATGTCGGAGGAAGAGGCGCGCGTGCTGGGGCGGCGCATGCTGGCGATGGTGCACCTGGACGCGCGCGCGGACGCGTTCCCCTCGCAGCTCTCCGGCGGGCAGCAGCAGCGCGTGGCCATTGCCCGCGCGCTGGCGATGAAGCCGGAGCTGATGCTCTTCGACGAGCCCACCAGCGCGCTGGACCCGGAGCTCGTGGGCGAGGTGCTGGAGGTCATGCGCGAGCTGGCGCGCGAGGGCATGACGATGTGCGTGGTGACGCACGAGATGGGCTTCGCCGCGGACGTGGCTCACCGCGTCTTGTTCATGGACGCGGGCAAGGTGGTGGAGCAGGGCCATCCGCAGCAGGTGTTGCGCGAGCCCCAGCACCCTCGCACCCGCGAGTTCCTGTCGCGCCTGCTCCAACGCTGAGCGGCGGAGACGCCATTTTTCATTCCAGCGAGAACGCCCGGGTGGGTGTGGGGTGACGCGTGGCCTCGCGCGGAGCAAACCCCTATACCTACGGCCGGGAGGGTTGAGGGTGGCGTCCTTCTTACCGTGTGCGTTGACTGAAGCCTGCTCCAGGGAGGCCATCCTTGCGAACGTTTCAGGAGCGTCCGCCGCTCGAGGCACTGACGTTCGATGACACCCGCGTGCTGCTCGACGTCGTGCGAGAGCTGGCGCACCTGCGGGAGCTCGAAGACATCATCGCGAGGGTGCGGCGCGCGGCGCGGCAGCTCAGCGGCGCGGATGGCGTCACCTTCGTCCTGAGGGAAGGGGACCTGGTCCACTACGCGGACGAGGACGCCATCGCGCCCCTGTGGAAGGGACGGCGCTTCCCTGTCGATGCGTGCATCTCCGGCTGGACCATCCTGAATGACGAGCCGGCCATCATCGAGGACGTCTTCGCGGATGAGCGCGTGTCGTGCGAGGCCTACCGCACCACCTTCGTGAAGTGCCTGGTCATGGTGCCGGTGCGGCGCGCGAATCCGGTGGGGGCCATTGGCGCCTACTGGGCGGAGCGGCGCGAGCTGGGGATGCGGGAGGTGGCGCTCCTCCAGGCGCTCGCGGACTCCGCCGCGGTGGCGGTGGAGAACGGCCGGTTGTACGAGGCGGAGCGCAAGGCCCGCAGGGCCGCGGAGTCGCAGATGCGGCTGCGTGGCGAGCTCCTGGCGATGGTGTCGCACGACTTGCGCAATCCGCTGGGCGTCATCTCGATGACGTCGTCGCTGCTGGCGCCCTTCGTGGCGCCGCAACATGGGCGGGCGCGCCAGCACCTGGACACGCTCAACCGCTCCGCGCTGCGCATGGAGCGCCTCATCCACGACCTGCTCGACTTCGCGGCCATCGAAGGCGGCGGCTTCCGCGTGCGGCGCGTCTCGTTGTCGCTCTCCCGGTTGTTGGAGCAGGCGTCGGAGCTGGAGCCGCTGGCCCTGGAGCGAGGCATCGGGCTGGAGGTGCGCCTGCCCGAGCGGGATGTCGAGGTGTGGTGCGACCCGGACCGCATCCACCAGGTGTTCTCCAACCTGGTGGGCAACGCCGTCCGCTTCACGCCGCCGGGAGGGCGCATCATCGTCAGGGCGGAGGTGCGCTCGGGACAGGTGGAGCTGAGCGTGGAGGACACGGGCTCCGGCATCGCGCCCGAGGTGCTGCCCGTGGTGTTCGACCGCTTCCGCCGCCCCATGACGCCCGCTCCCGGGAGCGGCGTGGGGCTCGGGCTCTCCATCACCCGAGGAATCGTGGAGGCCCACGGCGGTGAGGTGAGCGTGCGCAGCCACCTGGGGCAGGGGACGACGTTCACCTTCTCGCTGCCTCGGGAGGACGAGGCGGTTCAGGGACAGGTGCGCTCGTAGCGCCCGTCCTCGATGCGGCGGAAGCCCAGGGCCTCCGCGAGCCGGATGGCGGCCCGGTTCTCCGGACGGGTGAGGGCGAAGACCCCGCGGAGGCCCAGCGTGGCGATGCTCCACGTGAGCAGGTGTCGCGAGGCCTCGAGCGCGTAGCCGTGGCGCCAGAAGGCCGGGTCGAGCTCGCAGCCGTACTCCGCCACGGTGTCGTCCGGCGCCGCCTTGCGCACGCCACAGGTGCCAATCACCTGACCTCCGTCCAGGGTGATGGCGAGCTGGTACTTCGAGCGAGGCTGCTCCTCGGCCCAGCGGCACAGCATGTCCACGAAGGCGCGGGCTTCTTCTTCCGTGGGGGCCGGCCGCGCGGAGTGCTCGAGATAGGCGGGCTTCGATTGATAGGCGAGGACGGTGGCGGTGTCCTCGGGTTGGAAGTCGCGGAGGATGAGCCGTTCGGTGCGCAGCCGCATGGGCTCATCCTGCCTGCTTCACGCGTCGCCTCGGAAGCGCCGCGCGAAGTCGCTCCAGGCGTCGCGCGCTTCATCCTGTGTCACGGCCTGGAACTCGACGGTGGCGCCGGGCCGTCGCGCGCCCAGGCGTCCCCAGTCCGCGCGGATGACGGTGGCGATGAGGGGATAGCCGCCGGTGGTGGGGTGGTCCGGCCCGAGGACGATGGGCTCGCCCGAGAGCGTCACCTGGATGGCGCCTCGCACCATGGGGCGGGACGTGCTCGCGCCTTCGTCACCATGCGCGAGCGCGGGGCCTTGGAGCCGCATGCCCACGCGGTCGCTCGTGTTCGACACCGTGAAGGTGCTCCCCAGCAGCGAAGCCGCCATCAGCGGGTCGAAGTCCTCCGTGTCCGGGCCCATCGTCAGCCGGATGGGGCGCTCGTCCTCCCAGGGGAATGACAGCGCCACCAACTCGGGGCTCGCGCGAGGGACTCCGACGGGAAGCGAATCTCCCGTCTTCAGCAGCCGGCCTTCATGTCCCCCCAGCCGTGCGACCAGGAGCGTGCCTTGACCGCCGAGGACCTGGGGCACCTCCAGTCCTCCGTCCACCGCGAGGTAGGTGACGCTGGAGCGCTCGGGCGCGGGCACCCGGAAGCGCTCGCCTTCGGGCAGCAGGAGCGAGGGGTGCCCATCCACCGAGAGGCGCAGGGCCCTTCCTCGCGCACACACCTCCACGGGCCCCAGGCACTCCAGCGCCGCCGCGCTCCAGGTGTTCCCCACCGCGCGATTGGCCAGCGCGAGCAGCTCCGGCACCAGCGCTCCGCCGGGCGGAACGCCGTGATGCATCTGCCCCGGCCTTCCGCCGTCCTGCACCATGACGGGCCCCGCCATGCCCGTGATATCCAGCCAGCCCGCCATCATCCCACCCGTTCGAAGCGCACCCGGTCACCGAGCTGCAACACCGCACCTCGGTCCGGATGGAAGGCCGTGAAGTCCATGGCCGTGCCAATCAAGCTCCATCCGCCCGGAGAGGCGAAGGGATACACCCCCGTGCGTGCCCCCGCGATGCCCACCGCGAGCGCGGGCACCCGCATGCGCGGCGTCGGGAGCCGAGGCACGACGATGCGCGGGTCCAGCTCCCCCAGGTACGCGAAGCCCGGGAGGAAGCCCACGCACCGGACGGTGTACTCGCGCGCCGCATGGAGCTGGGCCACGTCGTCCACGGACAGCCCCGCGCGCGCGGCGACCTTCTCCAGGTCGGGGCCGTCGTAGCGGATGCGCAACGTGACGAGCGTCCGCACCGCCGGGGCCATGGGCGCATTCAGCAGCCGCGCCAGGGCCAGACGAGGCTCTTCCGGAGGCGCGCTCGGGTCGAAGTACACGCAGGCGTGCTGCTCCGTGACGACGGCATCGACGACACCGGGCAGGGCCTTCAGCACCTCGCGCGCGGCGCGTCGCTCCACGGTGTCGGGCAGCGAGAAGCGCAGCGCGCCATCGCCCAGGGCTTGGATGGGGAGGGCCAGCGCATCGAGTGTGGAGCGCACCTCGCGCGCCAGCTCCACCGCGCCGGGCGTGTCGCCATGCACGCAGAGGGTGTCGATGTCTCCCTGGGTCGCGAGGCGCACGGCATTCTCACGCACCCGCGCGGCGTCGGTGAGGACGGCGCCAGGTTGGCCGCGAGGAATCAGCGAGCCATCGGAGCGGGTGCCTCGGTCCGCGAAGGCTTCGCGTGCATGAGGAAGGCCCGCGTCGATGGCGGCATCTCGGAGCGCGCCCGTGGGTGGCGCGATGAGGGTGATGCCCGAGCCCAGTGCCTCGACGACTCCCGCGACCAACGCTCGCGCCAGCGCGGGTGAGGCATTGGCCGCGTGGTACAGCGCGCCGTGCGGCTTGACGAAGACGACGGGCACGCGCTGCTCACGGGCGAGCCGCGCGAGGCGCGCGCACTGGCTCGCCACCTGACCTCGCAGGAGGTCGGGCGCCACGTCGAGGGCTCGCCGCCCGAAGCCCTCCCGGTCCTCGTAGGACGGGTGCGCGCAGGCACGGGTGCCGTGGCGCGCGCAGAGCTCCAGGGCGCGACGCATGGACGCATCGTCACCGGCGTGAGCGCCACAGGCGATGTTGGCCACCTGGGCGAACGCGTAGAGCCGTTCGTCCTCGTCGGGCAGCTCACCCAGGTCGATGTTGAGGAGGCACTCCGTCATGCATCCACGCTATGCGAGCCGCGCCTCGGAAGCAGCCCTCTCCTGACCCTCGAGGGGGCGGGAGAGTGGGGGCTCGGGAAGTGACACGCGCCACCCCGGGGCAGGGGCCGGTTCGCACCGGGGTGGCACGCGCCTCGGTGGTGTCGCGAGACATCCCGAGGAACTTCCACCCAGATACGAGGGGGGCTGGTTTCTCGGGTCATTTCGCTCGAATTTCCGAGCGGAGGTTTCCTCTCCGTCCCAGTAGAGGCCGGAGCCCGGATTGCGGAGACGTCCTCGCTTGCGTGGGGGCGCCCCTCGTGGGTCGGGGCGCTGGCCGAGGGCCGAGGCGCGCACGGACAGTGTCGAGGTGGTCGCCCCTGGATTCAGTGCGTGGTGGAGGCCACCGTGGCGGGGCCGCCGGATTTCACCCACTGGGCCAGGGCCCTCGCGGTGGCGACGTCGAGCAGCTCCTCGTAGGTGGGCATCGGCGTGCCGGGCAGGAACCGCGCCGGGGTCCGAATCCACTGCACCAGCTCCTCTTCGGTGCGCCCCGCCGCGCGAGCCATCTGCGCATGGTAGCGGGCCCCCGGGGCATGGCAGGCCGCGCACCCGAACTGGGTGAAGAGCTTCGAGGCATCCACGGGCGCGGGCGAGGGAAGGGGCGGGCGCGAATCGGAAGGCGCGGGCGCGGAGGCGTGGGGGTTGGAGCCCGTTTCGCTGGCCGAGGCGGGCTCACTCGATGAGGCCTTGGCGGGCGCCGCGACGACGCCGGGCGTGGGCGCGGGGGCGTCCGGGGTGGCGCCGCCCTTGGCCGCGGTCACCCACGCCGGCCGCTGGAACGTGGCGGTGAGGCGGGGCCGTGCGCCCTCGACCGCGTTCTTCCGGGGCGGCATCGAGCGCAGATAGTCATAGAGCGCTCGGGCCTCATCGCTGTCCATGCCGCGAAAGCGAGGCATGGGCATCCGCACCGCGGACCCATCCGGAGCGATGCCATCGCGCACCGCACGCGTGAAGTCCTCCAGCGTCCAGTGCGCGAGCCCCGTCCCGTGGAACGTGATGTTGCTGGAGAGGACCTCGTTCCCTTCCGAGTCCTTGAACGCCATGCCTCCGGAGAAGACCTCGTCGCCCGACGTCTTGTCCGGACTGAAGCCCGGCGTGTGACACGACGCACAGTCATAGACGTCGTGGGCCATGTACCGGCCGTACTCCAGCGTGGGCCCCTTGGGGGGCACGGGGATGCCGATGGGCGGCCGCTGCACCGGCTCGTTCCCCGTGATGAAGCGGAAGCCCAGTCCCCCGATGAAGCTGAACTCGGAGCGAGGCGCGGGCTTCGCCTCCGGCGTGAAGAGCGGATGGTTCGACCGCATGAAGCCCAGCACCGCCGCCAGGTCCTTGTCGCCCATGCCGTAGCTGGGCATCACCATCAGCCGTCCATCCCGGCTCACCGCGTAGCGGATGGCGCGCGCCAGCTCCTCGTCCGACACGGCGCCGATGCCCGCCGTGGGATGCGAGGTCAGGTTGGATGCGTGGAAGCGCCCCATGTACGACGGCAGCTCATGCAGCGGCGCGCCTGACGCCGTCTCCACATCCCCGCCGCGATGACACGCCTCACAGCTCGCGTGGAAGATGGCGGCGCCCCGCTCGAGGGCCGCGGGAGAGCTGTCCGCTCGAATGGCCGGGTACGGCGCCTGGACGGTGCTCGCGCACCCCGTCAGCAAGGCGCACAGCAACAGGGTGCTCCCAAGGGGACCGCGAATCTCGCATCGCATGTCGTGGAGGCATATCCCATCCACCCACTTCCCGGGGAGAGGGCTCCCGATGCGGGTAGACTCGAGGGCATGACGCGTCCCCTCGAGTCCTACCGCGCGCTCTTCCCCGTGCTGCAAGAGCAGCTCTATCTCAACCACGCGGGGGTGGCCCCCACCAGCCTGCGTGCCGCCGAGGCGGTGCGTGGGTGGATGGACGACCTTCTCTACCATGGCATCAGCCACGAGCGAGGCTGGGAGGCCCACTGCGAACGCGTCCGCGCCCTGGCGGCCCGTACCCTCCATGCCGAGCCCGGTGAGATGGCCTTCGTGCGCAACACCAGCCACGGCCTGGGCCTGGTCGCGGAAGGCTTGGATTGGAAGCCCGGCGACGAGGTGGCCGTGGCCTCCTCCCTGGAGTACCCCTCCAATGTCTATCCCTGGCTGCATCTGAAGGACCGGGGCGTCGTGGTGCGCGAAATCCAGACACCCTCCGGCGGCGTCACCCCGGAGGCTGTCGCCGAGGCCCTCACCCCGCGCACGCGGTTGGTGGCGGTGTCCTCCGTGCAGTTCGCCACCGGCTACCGCACGGACCTGGAGGCCGTGGGGGCGCTGTGCGAGCGCGCGGGGGTGCTCTTCTGCGTGGACGGCATCCAGAGCGTGGGCTGCGTCCCCGTGGACGTGAAGAAGTGCCGCATCCACTTCCTCAGCGCGGACAGCCACAAGTGGATGCTGGGCATCTCCGGCATCGGCGTGTTGTACGTGGCCAAGGAAGTCCTTCCCCGCCTGCGCCCGGTGCTGGTGGGCTGGCGCAGCACCACGGATGCGTGGAACTTCAACCGCACCCACTTCGAGCTGCGCTCCGACGCGGGCAAGTTCGAGGAAGGCAGCGCCGCGTACCCCGGCCTCTACGCCCTGGGCGCCGCGCTGGAGCTGCTCCAGGAGGTGGGCGTGGAGAACATCGAGGCGCGCATCCGCGAGCTGCTCGCGCGCCTGGAGAAGGGGCTGCTCGAGCTGGGCTGCGAGGTAGGGCCCGCGCCGGAGCATCGCGCGGGCATCCTCACCTTCCTGCCCCCGGGGGTGCAGGCGCGGGCGCTCGGCGCCTACCTGTCCGAGCACCACGTCGCCCACTCCGTCCGCCGAGGGCGCATCCGCCTGTCGCCCCACTTCTACAACCTGCCGTCGGAGATGGACCGGCTGGTGGAGCTGGTTCGCGACTACCGCGCCTGACGCCGCTCAGCCCTGAGCGGGGAAGAGCGAGTCGATGGAGAGGTAGCGCTCGCCCGTGTCGTAGCAGAAGCACAGCACGCGGCTGCCGTCCGTCATCTCGCCCAGCTTCTGGTTCACCGCGGCCAGCGCCGCGCCCGAGGAGATGCCCACGAAGATGCCCTCCTCGCGCGCGGAGCGGCGGGTGAACTCGAAGGCGTCCTCCTCGGCGACCTGCACCGTGCCGTCCAGGACCTGGGTGTGCAGGTTCTTCGGGATGAAGCCCGCGCCGATGCCCTGGATGGGGTGGGGGCCGGGCTGTCCGCCGCTGATGACGGGGGACTTGGCGGGCTCCACCGCGAACACCTTGAGCTTGGGCCAGTGCTGCTTGAGGACCTCGGCGCAGCCGGTGATGTGTCCGCCCGTGCCCACGCCCGTAATCAGGTAGTCCAACCCGTCCGGGAAGTCCTTGAGGATCTCCTGCGCGGTGGTGCGCTTGTGCACCTCGATGTTGGCCTCGTTGTCGAACTGCTGGGGCATCCACGCGTCGGGCACCTGGGAGGCGAGCTCCGTGGCGCGGGCGATGGCGCCCTTCATGCCGAGCGAGCGCGGGGTGAGCTCGAACGTCGCGCCGTAGGCGGCCATCAGCCGGCGGCGCTCGATGCTCATCGACTCCGGCATGACGAGCACCAGCTTGTAGCCCTTCACCGCGGCCACCATGGCCAGGCCGATGCCGGTGTTGCCGCTGGTGGGCTCGATGATGATGCTGCTCTTCTTGAGCAGGCCGCGCTTCTCCGCGTCCTCAATCATGGCCAGGGCGATGCGGTCCTTGATGCTGCCGCCGGGGTTGGCGCGCTCCAGCTTCATGTGGACCGTGACGCGAGACGGAAACAGCCGGTTGATACGCACGTGCGGCGTGTTGCCGATGGTCTCCAGGATGTTGTTCGCCTTCATGTCGGGCCTCGTCTAGGGGCTGCGCGGGTAAGGGTGTGGCGGGAGCTCAGATATGGAATTCGATGGAGTCCAGGGCGCCGTCGGCCCCCCGGGGGCGAATCTCGCTGCGTCGGGTGACGACGGAGTTGGGCGGGATGCTCTGGGTGAGCCAGGCGTTGCCGGCGACGATGCTGCCGCGTCCCACCACCGTCGCGCCACCCAGGATGGTGGCATTGGCATACACCACGACGTCGTCCTCGATGGTGGGGTGGCGCTTCTTGTCGGCCAGGCCCTTCTCCACCATGAGGGCGCCCAGGGTGACACCCTGGTAGAGCTTCACGTTGTCGCCAATCAGGGTCGTCTCCCCGACGACGACACCCGTGCCGTGGTCAATCACGAACCGGCGGCCGATGGTGGCGCCCGGGTGGATGTCCACGCCGGTGCGCTGGTGGGCGTATTCGGAGAGCAGCCGTGGCAGCAGCGGGAAGTCGAGCTCGTGGAGGCCGTGGGCCACGCGGAAGATGGCGATGGCCAGGAAGCCTGGGTACGTGAGGATGACCTCGTCGACGGAGCGGGCGGCGGGGTCTGCGTCGTAGATGGCCTGGGAGTCCTGGCGCAGCCACTCGTAGATGTCCGGCAGCCGCTCCATGAACCGGGCGGGGATGTTGGCGTCGATGCCGGGGTAGAGGGAGAGCAGTGACTCGCGCAGCCGGTGGAGGCTGGCCTCCACGGTGGTGACGTCCCGGCGGACGGCGGCGGCGGTACACTCCAGGCGCTCGGCGAAGTGGGGGAACAGCAGCCCGAGCACCTGTCCTACGAACTCGGGGGCCGCCCGGCGCACGTCCGGGGGGAAGCAGTGGCGCTGGCGAGCATCCAGCAGCGCCTTGACCAGCCTGGCGTTGGGGTCATCCATGAGCCCCTCCATTTAATGCGGTGCAGGGTGTGACCGCACCACCGAATCCCCCACTTGAGGCCAGGATGCCCGGCCAGTGTGGGACAAGTGGACAGGAGGGGGCTGGAATCCCGCTTGCCTTGGGGGGCGGGGCGTGGGTGAACCAGGGGGCGTTCGCTGCGGTGAGGCTTGCCGGGTGTCTTGGGGCGGCGGGACGATGGCGGGCATGAGCCAGACGCCCTCGTATGTGCATGGTCTCAGCGCGACTCCCTTGCTGGGAGAGACGCTCGGGCAGAACCTGCGGCGGACCGTGGAGCGCCACGGTGAGCGGGAGGCCCTGATTGTGGTTTCCCAGGGGTACCGCGCGACATACCGCGAGTTCTGGGACCTCACGACGCAGGTGGCCAAGGGACTGCTGGCCATGGGCGTGGAGAAGGGGGACCGCGTGGGCATCTGGTCTCCCAATCGCTTCGAATGGGTGGTGACCCAGTACGCCGCCGCGCGGGTGGGCGCGATTCTCGTCAATCTCAACCCCGCCTATCGCACGGCGGAGCTGGAGTACTCCCTCAACCAGTCAGGCACCAGCGTGCTGCTGCTGGCGAGAGGGTTTCGACAGACGGACTACCGGGCCATGTTGGAGGAGGTCCGCCCCCGCTGTCCCTCGCTGCGAGTGGCGCTGGTGCTGGATGACGACTGGCAGCTCCTGCTCTCCAATGCCAGGCACGTGAGCGAGCACACGCTGGAGGCCCGCGAGTCGTCGCTCCAGTTCGATGACCCCATCAACATCCAATACACGTCCGGGACGACGGGCTCGCCCAAGGGCGCCACGCTGTCGCACCACAACGTGCTGAACAACGGGTACTTCATTGGCGAGGCGCTGAAGTACGGCCCCGAGGACCGCGTCTGTGTTCCGGTGCCCTTCTATCATTGCTTCGGCATGGTGATTGGGAACCTGGCGTGCACCTCGCATGGCTCCACCCTGGTGATTCCCGGCGAGGCGTTCGATGCGCTGGCGGTGCTCGAGGCGGTGCAGGCCGAGCGCTGCACGTCCCTGTATGGCGTTCCCACCATGTTCATCGCGGAGCTGGAGCACCCGCGCTTCGGGGAGTTCAACCTGTCGACGCTGCGCACGGGCGTCATGGCGGGCTCGCCGTGTCCTGTGGAGGTGATGAAGCAGGTGCAGTCGCGGATGCACATGCGCGAGGTGACCATCTGCTACGGGATGACGGAGACGTCACCGGTGTCCACGCAGAGCGCGCTGGATGACCCGCTGGACAAGCGAGTGTCCACGGTGGGGCGGGTGCATCCCCATCTGGAGGTGAAGGTCGTGGAGCCGGAGACGGGGGCGGTGGTGCCTCGGGGCTCGGCGGGAGAGATGTGCACGCGGGGGTACAGCGTGATGCTCGGGTACTGGGCGAACCCGGAGGCCACGGCCAAGGCGGTGGACGCGGCGGGGTGGATGCACACCGGGGACCTGGCGACGATGGACGCGGATGGCTACGTGCGCATCGTCGGCCGCATCAAGGACCTCATCATCCGGGGCGGGGAGAACATCTCGCCGCGCGAGGTGGAGGAGTTCCTGCACACGCATCCGGGCGTCAGCGAGGCGCAGGTCATCGGCGTGCCGAGCGCGAAGTATGGCGAGGAGGTGATGGCCTGGGTGAAGCCGAAGCCGGGCGTGACGCTCACGCCCGAGGAGCTCACCCGGCACTGCACGGGACGCATCGCCACGTTCAAGATTCCGCGCTACTGGAAGCTGGTGGATGCGTTCCCGATGACGGTGACAGGGAAGGTGCAGAAGTTCCGGATGCGGGAGGTCTCCGTGGCCGAGCTGGGCCTGGAGTCCGCCGCGTCCATCAAGACCGCTTGAGGCGAGCCGTCTTCTTCCGGGCGGGAGCCTTCTTCGCGGCCGGGGCCTTCTTCTTCGCGGCCGGGGCTTTCCTGGCGGCCGGAGCCTTCTTCTTCGCGGGGGCCTTCTTCAGCGCGGCCCTGCGGGACGCATCAACGGCGCGGCGGGCCCAGGGGAGCATCTCGTAGGCGTCGTCGCTCGCGTCGGCGGGGGGCGTCCAGTAGGCCATCTCCACGTGCCGTCCCTTGCCTTCGTAGACGAAGGGCTTGCAGCCCGCGGCCTGGAACTCGGGCTTCGTGATGTCGTCGACCTTCAGGAAGAGCTGCCCCTGGGAGATGATGGCGAACATCTTCCCCTCGAAATAGAAGCCCCAGCCGCCGAACATCCGTCGACCCTGGATGGGGCCGACCTTCTCGAGCAGCTCCATCACGTACTCCGCATAACTGTCCGTCCCTGCCACCGAGCTTCTCCTTGCTGTCGCCAACGCAGGTCAGCGGAATGTCGCCACCACCGGATTGTGGTCGGACATATCACCCACGTCGATAACGTCCGCGGAGATGAGCCGCTCGGCCATGCGCGGCGAGGCGAAGACGTAGTCCGTGCGGTAGTCGATGGTGACGCCGCCCCGGTTGCGCCGCGCCGTCACCCACCGCGAAGGCGACCCGCGCATCTGCAGCGTATCCACCCAGCCATAGTCCTCGACGTCGTCGATGACGTCGAAGCGAGGCGGGTGGTCGAACTTGTCCGTTCCCGCGCGGCGCAGGCGGTCCGCCAGGTCCACCGGGTACGGGTCCCTCCGGGAGAGCGAGTTGAGGTCTCCAGCCAGCAGGTACTGGCCCTCGCGGAACCTCGCCGCGTCCAGGATGGCGCGCAGGTAGCGCGCCTCCACATAGCGGAGCTTCTCGTGGTGCGCGTCGAAGTGGGTGCCGAAGAGCGTCACCGGTCCGCCGGCCTCCAGCTCGCACTCGACGATGCTGTGGCCCAGGAAGTGGCGGTCGTTGTGGACACGCAGCGAGCGAATCGGAGGACGGCTCACCACGGCCACGTGGTAGCAGCGGCCGCTGGGCCGCGAGCGGGATTGCCCCAGCACCAGGTGCGCTTCGTCCTGGGGAACGTCCAGCGCCTCCGCGACCCGGCGCAGCCGGCCACCGTCGTCCCAGCCGAGGCACTCCTGCAACACGATGACATCCGGAGGCGTGCGAGCCAGGAAGGCGATGATGTCGTCGAACCGCTCCTCGCCACCCTGCAACACGTTGAACGTCATCACCTTCAGCGGCATCAAGCACTCCTCGGTCCGTGCAATCGTTTGGACTCCATAGAGTAGCCCACCCGAGGCCGAGGGGGTGCGTTACCGTGCTCGCCCGCTCACCGAGGCTGCGACGGAAGGTCACAGCTTCTTCACCGGGAGGGACGGGCTCGTGGGTGTATCGCGGCTTCAATACGGCGGAGGTGCTTCGTCCTATGGGAGGAACTCGCCGGGGGTTATCACCTCAATCACCGGGCCGTTGAGCCTCTTGAAGATGACGGAGTAGCTGGTCCCGTTCCAGGGAATCATCTGATAGCGCAGGCCGCTGAGCATTCCCGAGTCACGCAGCCGTTCCCAGTCGCCTTGGTTGACGCGAATCCAGGTGCTCGCCGCGCAGCAGTTGGAGGTGAACCTGCAGGTGACGCCGTTGCAGTTGCGCGACACGAAGGCGCAGCTGTTCGTGTACATGGATTTCAGCAGGAACTCCGTGGATGACCCGCTGTCGGTCGTTGACCAGCACACGGGGGCCGCCGCCACCGCATGCGGCGTGGGGAGCGTCGCGGTGACCTCCAGCGGAGATGCCGTGAGGCTCGCGGGAGTGGGACTGGCTTGCGGTGGAGGGTTCTTGTCCGCGATACCCGCCGCCAAGGCAAACCCAGCCATGGCTCCAAGGACTGTCCGTATCATGTGCGCTCCGCTCGGTGGAGGGATGGTGGAGGGAAGCGTGAGGCTGCGACGCGCAGGGCGTCAAAGGCCCTGGCGACAGGCGTTCGCTCTCCACCACTTGCCTGACACCCGCGGACGCTGGTCTGACGCCTTCGCGCCGCGCTCGACTGGACTGTCTTTGCCTTCGGGCAGGGCCGGGCCTTCGTGTCACGGCTTCCGGGGCTCGACGGCTGAGCTGGCGCGCCCCTTGGTGGGCCCCGGGGTGGCGCCGCCGCGCCCGCCGGTTCCCCAGGGAGGCGGCATGGCCCGCACGCTCGTCACGATGGCCTCCTTGAGCTGCCGCGCCGCCGCGGTGAGGTAGCCCTCGCCTCGATGTACCAGTGCCACCTGGCGCTTCAGGCCGCTCTTCACCAGCGGCACGACGTCGAACCCGCGGGACTGCGGAGCCCGCGTCATCAGTTCCGGCACCAGGGCCACGCCCAGCCCGCGCTCCACCATGCGCCGCATGGCCTCCGCGTTGTCGGTCTCCAGCACG
This sequence comes from Myxococcus stipitatus, assembly GCF_038561935.1. The sequence goes on from NZ_CP102770.1 coordinate 2,190,079, forward strand.
ACCTTGGGTGTCACGCCGCGCGCCTCACACGCCGCCTCCAGCGCCCGGGTCCCCGACATGCTCGGGATGACGATCCACGTCTCATCCAGCGCATCCGCCAGCGACAGCGGCCGTGTGCTCTTCGTGAACCGATGCCCGCGGGGCACGGCCAGCACCACCTCTTCCTCCCACAACTTCTGCACCACCAGGTCCGTGTGCCGCACCGGCAGGCTCAGGATGGCCAGGTCCAGCGTGCCGCGAGCCACACCATCCTCCATCGCCGCCGCCGAGCCCTCGCTGAGCCGGGGTCGCACCTCCGGATACGCACGCACGAACGCGGGGATGATGTCCGGCATCAGGTACGCCCCCACGGTGTGCAGCGTGGCGAGCAACACCGGTCCACGCGGGGTGTTCGACAGCCGCCCCAGCTCGGACGTCCCCGCCGCCAGCGCATCCAGCGCGCGCTGGGCATGGGGCAGGAACCGCTCCCCCGCATCCGTCAGCACCGCGCCCCCTGGAGTGCGGACGAGCAGGCGTGTGCCCAGCTCCGACTCCAGGGACTGGAGCTGGCGGGACAAGCCCGATTGAGACAAGCCGAGTCCACGGGCCGCCTGCGACAGGCGCCCTTCCTGGACCACGCGGAGGAAGGCCTGGAGCTGTTCTTGGGTCATGCGCGTTCCGCATGAAGCATATGCGGAAGTTGCGATTTTCGCATGGGTCGGACCCGGTTACATGGGGGCGATGGAAGGAAGCGGTCTATCGGTGGCGCCGGTGTCCTCCGCCCAGCCCGGAGCGGCGAGGCGGATGGCGACGGGCGCGGTGCTGCTGGCCCTGGTGGTCAGCGCCTTCGAGGGCACGGTCGTCACCAGCGCCATGCCCACCATCACCCGCGAGCTGGGAGGACAGCACCTCTACTCGTGGGTCTTCTCCGCCTTCCTCTTCGCGTCCACCGTGGGCGTGCTCATCTCCGGGAAGCTGGCGGACCGCATCGGCCGCAAGCCCGTCTTCTTCACCGGCATGGGCCTGTTCCTCGTCGGCTCCGCGCTGTGCGGGCTGTCGCAGTCGGTGGAGGCCCTCATCGCCTTCCGCGTCGTGCAGGGCCTGGGCGCGGGAGCCCTCCAGCCCACCACGCTGACCATCAGCGCGGACCTCTACACCTTGCGCGAGCGCGCCACCGTCCAGGGCCTCTTCACGGGCGCCTGGGGCGCGGGCAACGCCGTGGGCCCGCTCATCGGCGGCTGGCTCGTCATGAATGCCTCGTGGCGCTGGGTGTTCCTCGTCAACGTGCCCGTCGGGGTGTTCGCCGCGCTGCTGCTGTACTTCTCCTACCGGGACCCGCCGCGCCGCGCGGATGTGAAGCTGGACCGGTGGGGCCCGTTGCTCGCGGGCACCTCGGCGGCGCTGCTCCTGTTCTCGCTGGAGCCCGGTGACACCTGGCCGCGGGTGCTGTGTGTGCTCGGCGCCGTGGCGGTGGCCGTGGGGCTGGTGCTCCAGCAGCGCCAGTCGCGCGCGCCGCTCCTGCCCATCGAGCTGGTGAAGGACCGCACGGTGCTCAGCGGCGTGGCCGGAGGCATCGCGGGCGGCGCGCTGCTCTACAGCATGGCCGCGTGGGTGCCCCTGTGGATGACGGAGCACGAGGGGAAGACGCCCATCGTCGCGGGGCTGACGCTCCTGCCCATGCTGCTGGGGTGGTCGGTGGGCTCCACCTTCGGCGTGAAGCTGCTGGTGCGCGGCGGAATGCGGCTGAGCGCGGGCGTGGGCTTCGCGGTGGCCGCGACGGGCGCGGGCCTGCTGGCGCTCACCGCCGCGTATGACGGGGGCACGGGGGCCGCGCTCGCCTCGCTCGCGGTGCTGGGCATGGGGCTGGGACCCGCGGCGAGCACCTCGCTCATCGCGCCTCAATCGCGCGTGGCCTGGCATCACCGAGGCATCATCACCAGCAGCCTCTACTCGACGCGGCTGTTGGGAGGCTCGCTGACGGTGGCGGCGCTGGCGCTCGCCCGCGGCCACTTCGCCACGCAGTTCGCCATCGCCGCGGCCCTCGCGGGGACGGTGGCGCTCCTCCTCGCCGTGGTCGCGCCTGGAAGGGCCCTCGACGAGGTCTGAGCGTCCCTGCTCAGCGCGGGTGTGAAGCGTGTGCAGCCCACGTTGCACCTTGTGCCGTGCGCTGCACACGAAGCACACCGCCTCGCGTACAACCCCGCGAGGTGGCGTCGGCTCGGAGACTGGCAGCCTCCCTGCATTCGAGCCCTCCATTCGCGACACCGTCGCGGGGAGGACATCGATGGCCGAGGCGATGGAGAAGTGGGACGTGAAGGTGCTGGGAGGGCTGGGCGCGGGGCTGCTGGCCCTGGCCGGCATCTTCCTCTGGAGGGACCTGCGACTGGACAAGGAGGTGCTCCTCATCCTCGCGGCGACCGGCACGCTGGTGCTGGCGTTCTTCGAGCTCCCTGGCGCCTGGCGCCTCGCCGCTCCCGTCGCGGTGCTGTCGCTCTCGGGACTCGGTGGCCTCTGGTACGCGGCGATGCGTCACCCGCTGCTGCTGGTGGGGCTGGCGCTGATGTTCGCCGCATCTGTCGTCGCGCTCGTGCGGGCTCCGCGCCATGACGTGCTGCCTCCGGACCTCGTGCGGCATCGGCTGGTCTGGTACGGCCTCACCTGCGCGACCATCGCGGCGTCGTGGGCGTTCTACTTCCACTTCCTCACGCTGGGCGTCGCGGAGGACCACGTGGCCCGCAGGCTGGTGCTCACGCTGGGCTGGCTGGTGGTGGGCGTGGTCATGGTGCTGTGGGGCCGCCAGCGTGGGGCGCTCTTCGTGCGCGACGCGGGCTTCTGCTTCGTGGCCATCGCGGTGGGCAAGGCGCTGGGCTACGACACCGTCAACCTCGACGGCACGCTGCGCGTGGCGGGACTCGCGGCCTCGGGGCTCCTGATGCTGGGCGGGGCGCTGCTCACGTCGCGTTCCACTTCCGCGACGGTACGGGGCACCTGAGATGAGCGCCCTCTTCGCCTGGATGACGGCGGCGGTGCTGAGCCAGTCCGGTCCCTGTTGGACGTCTGAGGACACCTCGCCCGGGTGGAAGCGCGTGGAGCTGCCCGACAAGGGCAGTGCGCTGGTGGCGCCCGGCGACGTGGACCAGTTCCGCTCGGGAGAGCCCGTGCTCCTGCGCGAGTCGAACCCGCGCACCTACGTCAGCGGCACGGCGACGAAGCTCGGCCGCATGGTGTTCACCTTCCAGTTCCCGCCCAACACCCGCCGGCTGGAGCTGGCCTTCATCGAATCCCTGCGCGGAGCCCAGGTGGATGTCACGGCCTACGTGGGCCTGCGCGCGCTCCGGTTGATGGACGAGAAGCGCATCTCCGGGCGGGAGCTCTCCCTCGAGTGGGGCACCGAGGACGTCACCAGCGTGGTGGTGGAGGTGCATCACCACCTGCGCTCGCGTCCGGTGGTCTCCTCGTGGTGGACGACACGCGCCGCGTGGCCGGAGCAGGACAGCGCCCTCGACGCGAGCTTCAAGTCGCCGCGCTCGCTCTACTTCTTCCATCCGGGGGGAGGCCGCGTGCTCCACCTGTGTCACCGGCCCGGGGTGTCCCTCCGGATGTCGCGCTGGCCCAAGGAGGAGGACCGCCCCGCCACCGCGGGACTCAAGCCGGCTCCTTGAGCGCCCACGGCCACAGCTTCGAGAGCGCCGAGCGCAGCTCACCCGCGCCGGCGTAGCGGTCCTCGGGGCGCTTCTCCAGGAGCTTCAGGACGACCTGCTCGAAGGGCACCGGGAGGCTGGGGCGCAGCGTCGTCGGCGGCACCGGGGCCTGCTGGACGTGCAGGAACATCAGCGGCACGGGGTCGGTGTGGCGGAAGGGGAGCTGGCCGGTGCACAGCTCATAGGCCACCACGCCCAGCGCATACAGGTCCGTGGCGGGGGACAGCGGAGGGTTGCCCATCACCTGCTCGGGCGCCATGTACTCGGGCGTCCCGAGCACCGCCCCCTGCGCGGTGGTGCCCATGACGTGGAGGCTCTTGGCGAGCCCGAAGTCCATCAGCTTCAACACGCCCGTGCGCGTGATGAAGAGGTTCGCGGGCTTCACGTCCCGATGCAGCACGCCGCGCCCATGCGCGTGCTCCAGCGCGACGGCCGCGTGGGTGAGCCAGCGCAGCGTCTGGGCGAGCGTGGGTCGCTGCTCCAGCATCCGCTGTCGCAGGTCCATGCCGTCCAGCAGCTCCACCGTGAGGAAGTGCCGGTCTCCATCCAGCCCCACGTCGAAGACACGCAGGATGTTCACATGCTCCAGGGCGCGCGCGTGCTCCACCTCCTGGCGGAAGCGCGCCACCGTCGACGCATCCGCGTGTGGTGTCGCAAGCACCTTGAGGGCCACGCGCTGGCCCAGGTGCAGGTCCAGCGCCTCGTACACCGTGGAGCTTCCCCCGGCGCCGAGCCAGCGCTCCACGCGATATCGCTGGGCCACCACCTGCCCCGGCACCAGCCCGCGCGCCGAGGCCGCCGGTGGAGGCGCGGGCGTGGGAATGCCTTGCAGCAGCGTCCCATGCGGAGACACGGGCGTGACGGGGCGCAGCGTCTCCGCGAGCGACACGGGGGGCGGCGGTGTCGCGGGCGTGGGGCCCCAGGGGAGCTCGGTGGAGGGCACGGGAGGAGGTGTCCTCGCCACGGCCCGCACCTGCTCCTCCTGACCTCCTCCGAGGTACACCACCCCGGAGTCGTCTTCCGTCGAACCCACCGCTCCCTCCCTCGGCGTCGTCTGGTCCCGGGGCCCGTCGGCTCAGGGGTCCAGCAGCGAGATGTGCGACGGCGCTCCCGCGCCTTCGATGTCCAGGTGCGGCGTGGGCAGGTTGTATTCCGCGGCGGCGCTGGTGGCCTCCACCATGATGGGGCCCGCGATTTCGGGCGGCTCGCCCTTGCACAGCACATCCACCACGTGCTCCACGGTCCACTTGCCCAGCCGGTTCACCACCAGGCGGTGGCCCTCGAACGTGGACGTGTCCGCCAGGTCCTCGCTGGCGCCCAGCTTCACGTCCACCGAGTCCCCCAGGTAGCCCCGCGCCAGCGCGAGCACGCGGTCCACCACCGAGTTCCACGCCTGGAGGTGGGTGCGGTCCTGCGCCTCGTCCATGATGTCCAGCCCCACCTGGAGCCGCTCCATCCGCTCCAGGAACTGGTGAACCAGGGGGCCTCGGATGACGCGCCCGTGCTGCGGGGCGATGATTTCGACCGCGGGCGTGAGCTTGCGGATGGTGGCCACCGCGCGCACGAGGGCCGCGTTGACCGGCATGTAGATTTGATGGAACGCGCGGATGCCCGCCCAGTCGGACTCCTCCGCCCACAGGCCGCGCGCATTCGCGTCGGTGAGGCCGCCGAACAGGTCGCCCGTGAAGAGCACCCGCGTCTGCGGGTCATAGAGCATCACCGCGCCGCGGAAGTGGCAGAACGGCGAGGGCACCGGCAGGAGCTTGTGCCCGGTGGGCACGCTCAACCCTTGCGCGAACTTCTCCGTGGGGATGAACCGGTTGCGCGGCAGGTTCTGGTGGACGATGAGCCGCCACGTGTCCTCCGAGCACAGCAGGCCCGCGCGGGGCGCGTAGCGCGCGGAGATGATGCTCGCCGACGAGCCCACGTCCGGGTCCTGGTGGTTGATGAACAGGGCGGACAGCCGCTCCATGCCACCAATCAGCGACGTCACCTTGGTGTGGATGGTGGAGAAGTCGCTGCTGGAGCCCGGGTCGATGAGGAGGTTGAACTCCGAGGTCCGCTGCGTCTTCGCGTCCGTGCCGCGAAAGCGGCGCAGGTAGGGATTGGCGTAGAAGATGTTGCCGGGCTCCCGCTTGCCCACCCAGAACGTCTCCGGGGCGATCTCCACGGGGACGATGCGGAGGTCATGGTTCGAGCCCGGGGCGGGGATGTCGTTGCTGCTCATGACGCGGAGTTCCTTCACGGTGAAGTGATGTCCTTGTCACAAAGCAAGGGCCGCGCCGGGCCGCGTGTTCCCTCGGAGGGCGGGGCTCCAGGCCCCAGGGCACCCGCAAGTCCTGCGCGAGGCGGGTGGGGTGTGCAGTTCTTGCGCGAAAGCGACACACGCGAGGTGAGGGCAGGCGGCCTCGGGGGATTCGCTGCGGAGCCGGCGGGCCCGTGGCACACTGCCGGGGCCGCTCCTACCCACCACCATGCCCGACGCCGCCATCCTCACCGCCTGGGGTCTTCCGGGACTCTTTCTCGTCGCGATGCTCGCGGGCTCGGTGGTGCCCATTCCGTCGGAGGCGCTGCTGGCGGCGCTCATCTATGGAGGCGCGCCGCCGGTGCTGGCCACGAGCGTGGCGACGGTGGGCAACGTGGTGGGAGCGCTGTCTCTCTACCTGTTGGGGAAGTGGGTGTCGCGGGGCGGGGGAGGCGCGCTGGGCCGGTGGTACGCGCGCCGCCGCGCCAGCGAGGGGCCTCGGATGGAGCGCGTGGAGGCGCGCCTTCGCACCTGGGGCGCCCCCGCGCTCTTGATGTCGTGGCTGCCCATCATCGGGGACGCGTTCGTCATCGCCGGAGGCGTGGTGGGGGTGCGTCCGCTGCCCTTCGTCGTGTTCGTCACAGCGGGCAAGGGATTGCGTTATCTGTTCGTCGCTCTCTCCACCGCCGCGTCGCTGTAGGACGGCGCGTCATGTTTCAGTCTTGTTTCAACCTCCGTTCCTGTCAGGGAGCCGGGTAGATTGACGCGGTGGCTCCGGAGGCGGCTTTCCCCGGACCACCCGTTCAGCAGTCGTTGCCGACCCTCAACCGCTCTTCTTCCAAGGGCAGGACCGGATTTCGTGCGAAACAACTGTACAGGAGTCACCCGGATGCTGTCGTCATGGCGTCACTGGCTGGTGGTGTTCTTCCTGGGGCTCGCCGCGTGTGGCGAGGGTGTGGAGCCCCAGGGGGCGGAGGCGCTGAGCGAGCGGCAGGACTCGCTCGCCTCCGTGCGTCTGCGTTTGATGGCGGCCAACATCACCAGCGGCAATGGTCAGGACTACAGCCTGGGACACGGTACCCGCATCTTCCAGGGGACGGACCCGGACGTGGTGATGATTCAGGAGTTCAACTACGGCTCGAACTCCGCCACGGACATCCGTGCCTTCGTGGACACGGCGTTCGGCCCGCAGTTCGAGTACTACCGGGAGGGGGGAGCGCAGATTCCCAACGGCATCATCAGCCGCTATCCCATCATCGCCTCGGGCGAGTGGGATGACGCGCAGGTGTCGAACCGCGACTTCGCGTGGGCGCGCATCGACATCCCCGGGCCCAAGGACCTGTGGGCGGTGAGCGTGCACCTGCTGACGACCAGCGCCAGCGTGCGCAACACGGAGTCCGCGGCCCTGGTGTCGTTCATCCAGAGCAACGTCCCGGCTGGCGACTACCTGGTCATCGGCGGCGACCTCAACACCGACAGCCGCTCCGAGGCGAGCTTCTCCACCCTGTCGCGGGTGGTGACCACCGCCGCCCCGTACCCGGCCGACAAGAATGGCAACACCAACACCAACGCCAGCCGCGCCAAGCCGTATGACCACGTGCTGGTGGACACGGACCTGCGCCAGGTCCAGACGTCGGTGGTCATCGGCGGCAGCACGTTCTCCGGTGGGCTGGTGGTGGACACGCGCGTGTACACGCCCATCGCCGAGATTGCCCCCGCGCTCACCTCGGACAGCGCGGCCGCCAGCATGCAGCACATGGCCATCATCAAGGACTTCCTCATTCCCAGTGACACGGTCGTGTCCACCGTGACGGTGACGTCGCCCAACGGCGGCGAGAGCTGGACGGCGGGCAGCGCGCGCTCCATCACCTGGACGTCGGCGAACGTGACGAACGTGAAGGTGGAGTACACGCTGGATGGCAGCACGTGGACGGTGCTGTCGGCGAGCACGCCGGCCTCGGCGGGCAGCCTCGCGTGGACGCTGCCGTCCTCGCAGAGCACGCAGGCCCGGGTGCGCGTGACGGACACGGCCTCCGCCAGCGTCACCGACACCAGCGACGGCGCCTTCGCCATCACCTCGACGGGGGGCGGCACCGGCGGCCTCATCATCAACGAGGTGCTGGTGAACGAGCTGGGCTCGGACGTCTCGGGTGAGTTCGTGGAGCTGGTGAACACCGGCTCCGCGGCGGTGAGCGTGGGCGGCTGGACGGTGTGGGACTCCGGGACGATGCGCCACACCTTCCCCGCGGGCACCACGGTGCCCGCCGGGGGCGTGGTGGTGGTGTTCGGCGCGGCGGCGGGGATTCCCGCGGGCACGCCGGGCGCGGTGGCCTGCTCGACGGGCACGCTGAGCCTGACGAACGGCGGCGACACCGTGTCGGTGCGCAACGCGTCCGGCACCATCGTGGACTCCGTCACGCTGCCGTCGACGCTGACGGGCACCGATGGCGTCTCCGCGAACCGCAGCCCGGACGTGGGCACGAGCAGCACCTTCGTGCTCCACACCACCCTGTCCACGCAGGGGACCTCGCCGGGCCGCCGCGCCAACGGCTCGCCGTTCTGACGCCCCCGCTCGCGAGGGTCTTCCGGCCGCCCTCAGTGACGCTCGGGGGCGGTCGACGGGCCGGGGCTCGTGCCTCTCGTGGCGAGCCCCTGGCCGTCCGGCTCACGGCGCGCCTGAGGGCCGGGCGTGGAGGGGCTGTCGGGGGCCGGGTGGTTGCGGCCGTAGTCGCGCTCGTGGATGCGCACCAGGGCCAGGAAGAAGGCGACGATGAGCGGGCCCAGCAGCAGGCCCACCGTGCCGAACGCCGCGAGACCTCCGAGCAGCGAGAAGAAGACGATGGCCCCGTGCTGGTGCATGCCGCGCTTGGCGAGCAGCGGCTTGACGATGTTGTCCACCAGGCCCACCACCACCGTGCCCCAGATGGCCAGGAAGAGCGCGGCCCAGGGGTGTCCGCTGAAGAACATCAACGCCGCGGCCACCAGCACGACGACGGCGGCGCCGACGGCGGGGATGAGCGCGAGGAAGAAGGTGACGCCCGCGAAGAACAGCGGCGCGGGCACCCGGGCAATGAGGAAGCCGATGAGCGCGGCCAGGGCCTGCACCCCCGCGGTGGCCAGGGAGGAGAGCAGCACGGCGCCGGACACGCTGCGGAACTCGCGCATGATCTCCAGCGTCTCGCCGGGCCGCAGCGGGGACACGCTCTCCAGCCACTCCACCAGTTCCTTCCCGTCCGTGAGGAAGAAGAAGAGGGCGATGAGCATCATCACCGTCTGGAAGGCGATGGAGCCCGTCGCCGCCACCGCCCCCGTCACCGCGCGCGCCGCCGACGCGCTCTGGCTGCTCACCTGCTGCTGGATTCGCTGGTCCAGGTCCACCTCCTCCACGGGCAGGCGCTTCACCAGGCTCTCCACGCCCTTTCGCACGGGCTCCGGCAGCTTCTGCACCAGTCCCTCCACGCCCTCCTGCTGCACCGTCCGGGTGACGAACTGCGCGCCAGAGGACACCTCGGCGACGATGAAGGCGGTGAAGCCTCCCACCGGGATGAGCAGCGCGAGGATGACCGCCGTGCACACCAGTCCCGCGGAGACATTCTTGCGCCCGCGCAGCTTGCGGCTGAGCCAGCTGTGCACGCCGTAGAGCGCCCCCGCCAGCACCGCCGCCAGGAAGAAGGCCTTGGCGAAGGGCTGGATGACGACGGCCAGGAGCAGGATGGACAGCAGGATGAGGCCGGTGAACACACGCCGGGCGGTCTGCTCTGATGCCATGAAGGCCAAGCTAGGGATGGTTCGCCAGGAGGGAAGGGGGAGGTATCCCCAGGCCCGCCCCCCAGGTCTCCGAAGGAGAAGACTTGGGCTCGGCTCCCAGGCGGCTAGAGTGGCGCGCCATGCCGCCTCTTGAATCGACTCAGTTCACCGCGTGGCTGCTCCAGGCGCTCTGCGCCGCCTTCCTCGCCATCCTCTTCCTCCAGTCCGGTGTGGACAAGGTGGTGGACTGGAAGGGCAACCTGGGCTGGCTCACGGGCCACTTCGCCAAGAGCCCCCTGAGGGGCGTGGTGCCGCTCATGCTCGGGGTCATCACCCTGATGGAGCTGGCCTCGGGCGCGCTCAGCGCCGCAGGCCTCGTGTCGCTCGTCGCCTCCGGCGGCGCGACCCTGGCCTTCTGGGGGGCGGTTGCGTCCGCCCTCTCGCTGGTGTGTCTCTTCTTCGGCCAGCGCATGGCCAAGGACTACGCGGGCGCGGGCGGGCTGGTGCCGTACTTCCTGCTGTCGCTCGCGGCCATCTACGTCACGCGCATGTCCTGAGGGCTTCCGGCCCTCAGAGCACCTTGCGCGGGGGGACCAGGGCGTTGGCGGACAGGAGTCCGGCCACCAGCGCCACGGCCACCATCAGCATGTTGAAGGCCGTGTCCACGCCGGCCACCACGTCCCGCTCCAGCAGCGAGGACAGGCTGCGGAAGCCCACGCTGCCGGGCACCAGCAGCATCAGTCCCGGCACGACGATGGTGACGGAGGGCTTGTTGCGCAGCCGCGCCAGCGTGTTGCCGCCGATGCCCAGCAGGACCGCGCCCACGAAGGCGCCGAGCTGCGGACCCAACAGCCCCGAGCTCACCCGGGCCCCGAGGAACGCGAAGGTTCCCGCCGCGGCAATCCAGCCCCAGTCGCGAGGCCGCGCGCGGAACAGCACGCCGATGGCCACGCCCGCCACCGCCAGGGACAGCGCCTGGGTCCAGGTGGGGAGCGGCAGGGGCGGCGGGACGACGGGCGGCGGCGGCAGCACTTCCGCGAGCCGGCTGCCGAGCGCCACTCCGAAACCCAGTTGCAGGAAGACGACGGCGGCGCCGGTGAGGCGCGAGGTCCCGGAGATGAGGTGGCGCGTCGCCAGCTCGTTGAGGGCCACCGTCAGCGTGAGGCCGGGCAACAGGACGATGAGGCCCGCCAGCGTGGCGACCTGAATCGACATCGTGCCCAGGAAGCTCGCGGCGAGGACGGCGAGCGACGAGGAGAGGATGGCGGCGACGGGCTCCAGCACGCGCGCGGAGGACGGCTGCCGCTGCGTCACCTCGCTCAGGATGCCGATGAGCAGGCTGCTCACCGTGGCGACCGCCATCTCCTTCAGCCCACCGCCGAAGAGACGGGCGCCGGCTCCTCCGGCCAGGGCCCAGCAGAGGACTTGAAGCACCGGCCCGAAGCGCGGCGGCCGGGCGAGGATGGCCTCCACGCGCAGCGCGCCCTCCGCGGGCGACAGGCGGGCGTGGATGACGTCATCGGCGAGCACGTCCAGCAGCGTCAGCCGCTCCAGGTCCATGTCCCCGGGCTCCACGCGGATGAGGCTGGTGCGCAGCGCCTCCGGAGGGCCGAAGGACGCGAAGAGGGAGGTGGGGGTGGAGAAGAATCTCCCCTCGAGGCCCAGCCGGCCCGACACGCGCTTCATCAGGTCCTCCAGGCGGTGCGCGGGGGTTCCGTAGCGGTGCAGGGCTTCGGCCAGGCGCAGCGCGAAAGCGACGGAGGGGCCCGAGGGCGGCGGGTGGCGCTGGAGGGATTCGGCGATTTCAGGGGGAACAGCCACGAGGCCGCAATGGCAGAGGGCGGCGGGTGGAGTCAAATCGTGACATGCGGGTGTCCGCCTGTCCGCCGGGGTCTCCGTGGAGAAGCTCTCATTGGTTCTCCAATGTGAACATGGGATGTCGGGGTGGAGAGGCAAGGAGACGAGTGGATGGCGCGGAGGAGCAAGACGCCCCGGTGGCTGGAAGCGGCGCGGCGGCGGGGCACCGAAGTCGTGCCCGAGGGAGGCCGGGCGGACTGGCTGGCGCGGGCCTTGGGGCGGGCGGGGGTGATGCCCCGAGCCTCCGCCGAGGACGCCATCCGGGCGGGGCGGGTGGAGGTGGATGGCCGGGTGGAGGTGGAGCCCTTCGCGCCGGTGGGACCCCAGAGCGTGGTGCGAGTGGATGGGCGGGAGTGCTCGCTGGACGCACGGGTGTGGGTGTTGATGTTCCACAAGCCCGCGGGGCCGGTGGTGCACGGCTCGGACCCGGAGGGCGTGGGCACGGTGTTCGAGCGGCTGCGCGCGGTGCTGCCGGAGTCACTCCAGGGTTACGAGTGGTACGCGGTGGGCCGGCTGGACCGGGACACCACGGGGTTGCTGTTGTTCACCAATGACGAGCGGTTCGTTCGTCACGGCACGGCTCCGGAGACGCACCTGCCCAAGCGCTACGTGGCGCGGGTGGAGGGGCGTCCGGGAGAGGTGGCGCTGCAGCGGCTCCGGGAGGGCCTGGCGCTGGAGGATGGGCCGACGCGTCCGGCGGAGGCTCGGCTGCGTGAGGTGGACGTGGTGGAGCTCACGCTGACGGAAGGGCGGCACCATCAGGTGAAGCGGATGCTCGCGGCGGTGGGGCATCCGGTGGTGACACTGCACCGAGAGGCGGTGGGGCGCGTGGTGCTGGATGTGCCCGAGGGGGTGTTTCGCGCGCTGCGTGACGAGGAGGTGTCGGCGGGGTTGGGGTTCGCCCTGAAGCAAGGCGCCTGACTTTCGCGGACGCGGACCCTGCCTGGGGCGTCACGGTTCGCGACGGTTGCCGAAGCAGGACAGGACGGCCTCGAGGACCGCGGGCTCGCGTGGGTTGTTGAAGTGGCGAGCACCGGGGATGACTCGGACCTCGGCGCCCAGGTGCTCCTCCCAGAGCTGGCGGTTGCGTCGCCAGTCGGGGGTGAACGGGTCTCCGTCCGAGAGCAGGACGACACAGCGGCCCATTGCGGCGCGGACGCGAGCGAAGTCGATGGGCGTGTCCAACCAGGGGCGCAGCGCGTCCCAGCGTCTGGCGACCTCGAACCAGCCCGCGACGAACACCGCGCCGTCCACGCGGTACCCCTCTGGAAGTGTCTCGAGAAAACGGAGGATGGCCTGACACCCCACGCTGTGGCCCAGGAACACGGTGGACGCGTCCGGCACGGGACCGAGGGTTTGCGTGAGCGTGGAGACCCACCTGTCGATGGTGGGCGCGCTGGGCTGGGGCATGTCCAGCGTGAGGACAGTGTCGAAGGCCGCTGGCGGTTGTCGCAGCCGCTCGGAGAGCCACGGGTAGAAGTCGGTGTTGGGGCGGCCATCCCAGCGATGAACGATGACGAGCGAGCGGCTCATGGTTCCTGCGCCGCCATGCGGAGCACATGGGCTCGCATGCGCTCCGCCACTGAGAGGCTGTCAGGCAGGGCCCGCCCCAGCAGCCGCGTGACGCCCGTGACGAGCACGGCGGAGTTGGTGAAGACACAGGCCCGCGCCTCCGCGAGCCGCGTGAGTGGCAGCGCTTGCTCCACCACGGGCAGGCCATCGAGATGTCCCGCCTCCAGGAGCACCTGGCGGATGATGCCGGGCAGGCAGGGTGCATCGAGCGGCGGCGTGACGAGCTGGCCGTCGAGGAGGGCGAACAGGTTCGCGGTGGGAAGCTCGCACACGTGGCCACGCTCGTTGGCCAGCAGGGGCATGCTCGCCATGAGGGTGTACTGGCGGAAGTAGGACAGGCCCTTGTGGTTGGGCGTGGACTCACCGTGGCGATACGCCCCTGGCTCCGTCGAGTCCACCGCGCGGCCCTCTCGCTGGAGTCGCTCCGCATCCGGCGAGGGAGGTCGCAGGGTGAGCAGGAGCTTTCCGTCGCTCGCGGCCAGCTTGCCCACCCCCGTGAAGCGGGGGCCGAGCGCGGTGTCGGCATCCAGGCATCGGCGCAACGTGTCTCGCACGGCCTCCTCGCGAATCACTTCGGGCGGCGGAGCTCGGACCGTGGAGGAGTAGGCCGCGACACTCGCGGAGAGCCGGGCCAGATGTCGCGAGAGGAACAGCGGTGTCCCGCCGTCGATGCGGAACGTGGTGAAGAACCCCGCACCAAAGAAGAAGCCCTGGGCGAAGTCGTGCAGTCGCACGTCCTCCCAGCGCTTCACTTCGCCATTCACCGCCACCGTGGAGAACATGGAGGCTCCTTCAAGCCGCGAGGAAGTTGGCGAGGAGTCGAGGGCCGTGGGTGGTGAGGAAGGACTCGGGATGGAACTGGACACCTTCCAGTCCCGGCAGCTCCCGGTGGCGCATGCCCATGATGAGCCCCTCATGCCACGCCGTCACTTCCAGGCAGTCCGGAAGGCTCTCCCGGTCCACGACCAGCGAGTGATAGCGCGCGGCGGTGAACGGGTCTGGCAGCTCGCGGAAGACGCCTTGCCCCGCGTGGCGCACGTCCGCCGTCTTCCCATGCACCGGCACGGGTGCCCGCACGACCTTCGCGCCGAAGACCTGCCCGAGGCACTGGTGTCCCAGACACACGCCGAGCAATGGCACACGACCGCCGAAGGCTCGGATGACCTCCAGCGAGATGCCCGCGTCATCGGGTGTCCCTGGGCCCGGGGAGATGACGATGCGCTCGGGCTGGAGCGCTTCGATGTCCGCCACGGTGAGGGCGTCATTGCGCACCACCTTCAAGCGCGCCCCCTGCGCCCCGAGCGCCTGGACGAGGTTGAAGGTGAACGAGTCGAAGTTGTCGATGAGGAGAATCATCGCGCCCCCCTGCTCGCGGAGAGCGCCAGCAATTGCGAGCGTGCCTTGTTGAGCGTCTCTTTGTATTCCTGTCGCGCCTGCGAATCGTGGACGATGCCACCGCCCACCTGCGCATAGGCCCGCCCGTCCTTCACGAGCAGCGTGCGGATGACGATGTTCAGGTCCAGGTCCCCCGTGAAGGACAGGTAGCCGAGGGAGCCCGTGTAGAGCCCTCGCGTCTGGGGCTCCAGCTCGGTGATGAGCTGCATGGTGCGAATCTTCGGCACGCCCGTGATGGTCCCACCGGGGAACAGCGCCCCCACGACGTCGAGGGGCTCGACGCCTGGAGCGAGCTGTCCTGTCACCTCCGACTCGATGTGCAGGACGTGGGCGTACTCGACGATCTCCATCAGCTTCGCCACCTCGACGGTGCCATAGGCACAGACGCGTCCCAGGTCATTGCGCTCCAGGTCGACGAGCATCGCGTGCTCGGCGCGCTCCTTCTCGCTGGTGCGCAGTTCGTGGACGAAGCGGGCCTCCTCCTCGGCGGTCCCCCTGCGACGCGTCCCCGCGATGGGGCGGGTGATGGCGCGCCCTTGCTCTACTCGGACGAGCCGCTCCGGGGAGGCACTCACGACCTGGAAGCCGTCCCCTTCGAGGTAGCTGGCGAAGTGGACGGGGTTCGTGGCGGACAGCGTCTCGTAGAGCGCCAGGGACTCGCCAGGGAAGTCCACCTCCAGCCGCTGCGAGAGATTGACCTGATACGTGTCCCCCGCGCGGATGTACTCGCGCACCCGCTCCACCGCGTCCAGGTAGTCCGGCTGGGTGAAGTTGGAGCGCGCTTCGGCGAGGGGCGTGCCCGGGTCGGGCGGCGCGGGAAGTGGCGTCGCGATGGCCTGGCGCACGTGGGCTTCGAGCGCATCCAGGCGCTGCTGACACATCGCCCAGTCCGCTCCCGTGGCGATGGCGAGCAGGTGCCCTTCGAGGTGGTCCACCGCGAGGAAGGTGTCCACGAAGGACAAGGCGATGTCGGGCAGCTTCAGGTCGTCGCGCGGATGACGTGGGAGCGATTCGAAGTAGTGCCGGGCTTCGTAGGCGAAGAAGCCCACGGCGCCGCCGAGGAACAGGGGGAGTCCGGGCTGGCTGACGCCGCGCCACTCCCTGAGCAGCTCGCGGAGCGTCTCCAGCGGGGTGCCTGGCTGGAGCAGGTCATCGACGAAGCACTGCGCGTTCTTCGCGGAGAAGCGAAGGAAGGGCTCGGCGCCGACGAACGAGTAGCGCCCCTCCGCGCTCACGCGCGTGCTCTCCAGCAGGAACCGGTGCCCGGGCGGCAGGGCTCGCAGCAGGTCCACGGGCCGGAGGGCTCCAGGCTCGAGCCGTCGATACACGGGGACCTGGTTGTAGCCCTGGGCCACGAGCGCATCGAAGCGCTCGCGGTCCAACGGAGGAGGAAGCGGCCGGGTGCTCATTCCGACGCGCTTCCTAGCAGGAACTCGACCCTCCCGTTCAGCTCATGGCGTGTCCGACCCCGCCTGCTTCCGGCTGAGCCGGGCGAGTTCGAGAATCTGGTCTTCGGAGAGCTGCGTCGTCTTGATGACGGAGCGGTCCGCCTTGAGCTGCTGGACGCGGCCGTCGCTCAGCACGTGGAACTGGCCCGTCTTCTGCCCAGGGAGCCGAGCATCGGCGTCGACGCGAGCGTCCACGAAGAGCGGCCGGACCCGCCTCAGCGCGTTCTCCTGGGTGATCTTCCCCACGAACCACGCCTGCACGTTCTCGCGGCACTTGTAGTCGAAGTCGCCAGGGCTCTGGGTCGCGAGCATCACGCCCACGCCCGCGGAGCGCGCCCGCCTGAGCAGGCTCTCCATGGGCTCCTTGGTCGCGGGCTTGCTCGTCGCGGGCAGGTACATGTCCGCCTCGTCGAAGAGGAGCACGGCCTGAAGCTTCGAGGAGGGGTGCTGGCTGGCCCAGCGCAGCGTCTCCAGGAGGAGCTGGGACACCCAGAAGAGGATGCGCGAGTTATCCCCCAGGAACTTGGTGCTGATGATGCTCAGCCGCGTGCGTCCTGGGACGCCGTGCACGCCGCGCCCGAGCAGCTCATCCAGGTCGAGCCGCTCGCCGCCCGCCGACAGCAGCGTGCGCAGGTTGATGCGCAGCACGCTGAGGTCCTGGGCGAGCTTGGAGAAGGTCCTGGTGGGGATGCCGTCCGTGGCCTCCAGGAGCGCCGGGTCCTGCGCGATGATGAACTGCTGGAGCAGCTCCAGGGTGACCTCCTTGCCCAGGGATTGATTCATCAGCAGGCGGAGCGCCTGGGCGAGGACGGCCTTCGCGGCCTTGTCGTTGGGGCTGGTCCGATAGTCGAGCATCCCCGCGATGGCATCCGCTGCTTGCTGGACGGATTGCTCACGGTCCTCGGCGGGGAGGGATTCGAGCCCGTGGGGGACGACGGGAATCGCCAGGGGTCTGCCGTCCGAGCGGCCGGGAGTGTAGAGCGCCACGTCCACGCGCTCGCGCAGCAGGCGGCGCCGCTCGCGCAGGGCCGCGTCTTCCAGGGGCTCGTTCCAGGACTCCGCGCGGGCGTAGGTGGCGAGGTCTCCCTTCCGGTCGATGAGGATGACGGGGATGCCACGCAGCAGGAGCTGCTCGAGGATGTTGAGCGCGAGCGTCGTCTTCCCGCTGCCCGTGCCGCCGAGGAAGGCGCTGTGCCGCGTGAGGTCCGAAGGCTCCAGGGAGATGGTCTGCGAGAGCAGTCCTTCCGAGCTCCCGAGCTTCAGTGCACCCGTGAGGACCTCGGCGGGAATCGGAGTTCCCGTGGCGGGAGTGATGCGAGGTTTGCGGACGACCCCCCCGGGGACCGCGGGTGGCGGGGAGACACGAGGCTCCTGCTCAGGGAGGAGCCGCCCTTCCGGTTCGAGGTGGAACTGCCCGAGGTCTGCATCGTTGTTCGAAAGCTCCGTGCTCCGTGCGGGATCGTCGGCGCGGGTGCCTCGGTGCGGCACAGGCGTTGGCGCTACCCGAGGCACAGGCGTTGGCGCCACCAGGGAGCCCGGCTCGAGCGATGGGCCGGGCAAGGCTCGGCCGAAGGGTGTCGTGGATGAGTCGTTGAACAGCTGTGCCTGCGCCGATGGCACGTGGCTGTTCCGAGGTTGGAAGGCTGTCGCGTCCATGGGCCTCGGAGGTTGGACCTTGGGGCTCGCCGTCCCCGTCGCGGCCGGGCGCCCGAGTCGCTCCAGTCCGAGGATATCCCCCATGGACTTGAGGCGGGTGATGGGGCGGGCCGAGCGGCTCCACGCGGCGAAGGAGGGCTGTCCGACATGCAGCGCGCGGAAGTCTCGCATGGCGACCAGGTCCCTCAGCTCGCTGTCGCCGAGGACGACCCTGCGTCCTCCCTGCCGGACGAGCTTGCCCAACTGGTCCGCGACGATGGTCCCCGTCGAGGATGGAAAGTCGGAGGTCCGGATGAGGATAGGCGTGCTGCCCGCGGCGGCCTTGAGGGCGTCGGCCATCTGTCGGCCGAGACCTCCGCCCTTCGAGCTGCGGTCGCAGAGCGCGAGGACGAGCTTGTTTCCGGAGGGGTGCTCTCCGATGTCCAGCAGGTCATTCCCATTGCGAGGCTTCACCGTGAAGCGCGGCGAGCCACCGAGCTCCTCGCTGCTCATCTCGACCGCCCAGGCGAGGAGGGCCGAGATGTCGGAGGCGTCCTCGGGGAGCCTCTCCTTGTAGGCGGCGCGGAAGTCGGTCCAGGCCTGCTCAAGGTCGATCTCCACGCCCGCGGGCTTCGGCTCCGCCACCTTGCCGCGAGTGGGCTGGGGGAGCGGAAAGGCCTCGGGCAGGCGTTGCAGCTCGATGGCGCGCTCGCGGTAGCGGCGGCACTCGTTGAGGACGTCGCGGACGCGCTGTCCACCCAGGGCTTCGAAGCCCTCGCTGGGGATGGGATAGGTGGGGTCGGTGGGGTCGAAGGCCACGCCTCGCTGCTCGTAGAGGTAGTGCAGGCGGCGGGCGGCGATGTCTCGCGCGGTGTCCGCGGTGACGGTGCGCTCGAGCGTCACGGGCTCCGGGTCGGTCTCGATGCGGTCGACCATCGAGCGCGTGAGCAGGGGCCGCATCTTCTCCCAATAGTCGGAGAGGCAGCACACGACGACCACCGCGCGAGGCACCTTGCCCGCGATGGCGGCCAGCGTGGCGATGGCCCGGCGGAACGAGCTCTCCATCTGCGGGCGTTGCTCGAAGTCGCTGATGTCCTCGACCTGGTCCACGCACAGCACCAGCGCGTGGTCGAGCGCGCCCATGAGGCGGCCGAGTTGCTCCACCATGCGCGCGGCGCTGTCATCCGAGGTGCGGGGGACGAGCTCTCCGATGACCTTCCGGTCCTCGGGGGCGATGTCTTCGCAGCGCAGCCAGTTGAAGAGGCGGCGGTTGATGCGCGGGTCTCGGCGCTGGAAGTAGATGAGCGCGCGGAGCAGGTCCACCTCGACGTGACGGAAGCGAGGGTCCGCGAGGAGCTCGTCGGCGACGGCTCGGACGGTGCCGTGCAGCTCGTCATCCTCCAGGATCTTCTGCTCGTGCTCGATGAGTGGCGCGAAGAGGCTGGTGCACTGGGCCATCAGCAGGTTGGACAGGTGCATCAGCCCGGTGTCATCGCCCTGCGCCTCGTCGTAGGGCTGGTCCAGCGAGTCGATGAGGTTGGAGAGGAGATACCGGTCGTAGTGCGTCGCATCGACGGTCATCGGCATGTAGCCGGTGAAGCCGCACTGCTGCCCGTGGGTGAGGTTGCGGAAGGCTCGCACCAGGTGCGTCTTGCCGCAGCCGGACTCGCCCAGGAGGAGCAGGAGCTTTCCTGTGTCCGGGGGCGGTGTCGTGGTGGCGCGGCCGAGCAGGCGCGTGAAGGCGCGGCGCGCGGGGGCGCTGAGGGTCTCCACGTCGAACGGGTCCGGCTGCCAGAGGTACTGGCCCTGCTGGACGCCGCTGAAGACCTCACCACTGTCGGAGAGGAAGACCTCGAGTCGAGGGTCGCTGGACATGAACGCTCCTGAAGAGGGCGAGTCAGATGACGACGAAGTGGAAGCTGGCGCCGAGTGAGCGCACCTCGGACTCGGCGACGTCCGTGGGGTTCATGGCGGAGACGAGGTCGGCGCGGGTCAGGGAGAGCTTCTGGGTGCGGTTGGCCTCGAGGAGGGCGGCGTCGAAGGCTTCACGGCTGCTCCACTCCGGCTGGAGGGCCTTCCAGACGTGCGAGATGAACACCTTGTCGCGGCCGAAGCGCCCGGTGGGGAGGGCTCGGGCCACGGAGAGGACGCGCTCGGCGAAGTCCACGGTGGGTGGCGGCGCGAGGTCTCGCGCGGGGGCGGCGGGGGTGGCGAAGGCCCAGTCACGCAGGAGCGTCTGGCGCAGCGCCTCCGCATCCGTGCGCGAGGCTCCCGCCGCGCGTGCCGCGAGCTGTTCGACGGCCTTGCGCGGGTCCTTCACCTCGGTCTCGAGCAGCTGGCCGAGGAGGTGTGCCTGGACGGCGCGGAGCGAGAAGGGCTTCTGCGAGTCGACGCCGAGCTGCTTCCAGAGGAGCCGGTCTCGCAGCTGGGAGAGCGAGGGGGCTCCTTCGGCGACGGCGGGGTACTCCCGTGCGAGCACGGCCGCGCGCATGCCATCCGCGTCGGAGAGTCGCTGGGCCACGGGCTTGGACAGCGGGAGGTCCAGACAGTGGGCGAGGAGGTAGGTGGCCTTGAGCTTCTTCCAGGTGAGGCCCTTGGGGAGCTGCTCGACGCGGAGGAACTGGAGGACGCGCGAGGAGCCGGAGGGCGTGAGCTCCAGGGTGGCCTTGCCTTGGAGTTTCACGAGCCCTTCGCGCAGCAGGGCCTCCAGCTCGGAGTCGAGGCGGGACTTCCACTCGGAGCGGCTGAGGCGGTGTTCGACGAAGGAGCGAAGGGTCTTCTCCAGGTCGGAGCGGGTGCCTCGGCGTTGGGGGCGAGGTGCGAGCCAGGTGAGGATGAGTCCCGCCAATCGATTGTCAGGAGTGTCCATGGGATGTCCTTTGCGCGGAGGCTTCTGCTCGCCGGGCGGCGATGAGTGATTCGAGGGTCTTCAGGATTTCTTCGTACCGAGGCACGACGTCCTCTTCGAGGTAGCGGACCACCCAGTAGCCCGCGCGCTGGAGGGCGAGGTCCTTGCGCCTGTCTCGGCGGAAGCGTTCGGGGCCGAGGAAGTGGTGGTAGCCGTCGATTTCGATGGCGATGCGGAGCTCGCGGCAGACGAAGTCGACCTCCCAGGGGCGGTTGCCATCGCCGAGGTCGAGCGTGGCGTTGAGGGCGAAGTGGCCGCGGGTGGTGGGGTGGTTCTGGAGGACGTTGTTATAGAGGAAGTTCTCGGCCTTGCTCCGAGCGCGCGCCTCGGTCTTCTTTCGCTCGGCGGGGGTGCGTGGCTTCGCGGGGGCCTTCACGCGTCCGGGCGCGGGCAGCTCGATGAGGCCCTCTCGCAGCATGGCGAGCGCATGGGAGTCCTTGAGGCCGAGCGCTTCGGCGAGGGACTCGGGCGGTAGCACGCAGGCGACATGGAGCGAGGGGGCCGCGGTGCAGAGGGCCGTGGCGGCGTGAAGGCTGCGCGGGTCGGAAGGGGTGACGCGGAGCTGGAGGGCGGGGGCGCGGCCTTCGGGGATGAGCGGGAGGAGCGCATGGAGGGCCTCCGCCGGGTGGTGAGGGATGCGCTCGAGGAAGTCGACGGGGAGCGTCGCTGGGGGAGGGGGCTGCTCGAGGAGCTGGCGGCACAGGGCCCAGGTGGCGGGTTCGGAGCGAGGCGGCTCGAGTCGCTCGAAGAGGACGCGGCGCTCGTGGCGCGTCTTCCCCTCGAAGTGGAGCTCGCGCGGGGAGAAGGCGCGTTGGGAGAGGATGACGAAGGCTTCCGCGTCACGCGGCAGGTTGCGTTCGTGGGCGAGCAGGGCGGCCCAGGCGGTGACGGCGGAGGGCAGGTCGGCGCTGTCGGAAGAGGCGCCCTTCAGGCCGCTGCGGTGAAGCCAATCATCCCAGAGGCGGAGGGAATCCGGCTGGGAGCCGACGAGGACACTGAGGGTCGGGATTCCCTCCGCGCGTCGGCGAGCGTGCCGGTCCAGCGAGTCGAGGAGCACGGTATCCGCTGGTGACAGCAAGCCAGACCCCCGCGCGCCCGGGAGATGGACGCGTCACGTGGGTGAAGCCTCTCTCGCGCATCTCAGACCTGGCAAGCGAAAGAGGTTGGCTTTCATTCAATGGCGCACAACCCATGGGGATGGGGTCGAACACGACATCATGGGCGGTCATGTCACGGCTTCCTATCCCACGCATCCTTCAACCTGGCGGCGCTGGATGTTCCACTTTGAAGAGGGCGCCGGAATATGTGTTGTTGCTTTCTCTCGGAGTGAAGTCCGTGAGGGCGCCGACGCGCCGCGCGATGTCTGTCGAAACAGCCTCCGCGCGATGAATCATTGTCAGCTGACAGCGGTTCGGCCGGCTGGGGGCGACCGTGTGATATCCTGGTGTGACTTCTCGAGCGGAGTCCTTCGATGGCGCAATGTCTGAACCCTCGCTGCCCTGGAAAAAAGCCGAACCTCGACTCCCTCCGTGAGAATCGTGGGAACAGGTGCGGGTACTGTGGGCATCGACTCGACCGGCCTTCGCAACCGATTCTTCAGGTTCGCAGGCCCGAGCCTCCGAGGAGTTCCTTCGAGGCCGCGTTCCGGGCGTATCAGCGCGCCAACCCCAACCTGCGGACCCCCGTCGGGCGCCCCATTGGCTCGCTGGACGTGTATCCGCTGATCCTGAAGGAGTTGAAGAAGGTCTTCGACGCCGCCAAGCGTGACTTCATCCTCTATGGCAGCGCCGCCTTGTGGCTGGAGGGCTGTCCGCGCCCGGACCTGAGTCGCGTGCAGGCCATCAAGGACCTGGACATGGGCACGCTCGCCTTCGACGTCAAGGAGACGGAGCAGGCCCTCCTCAATCTGATTCGGGGGACCATCGCGGGCTCCGTGATTGACTGGGACAACCCCAATCACGTCTTCACGTCCAATCAGGGCACCATGGAGTTCGTGGCGGCGGACGAAGGCGTGCAGTTCTCCTTCAGTCTCCAGAATCTCCAGGGCTGGTCGGCCATCTGGAAGATATCGGAGCTCCGCCGGCTGCCAGGCACCCAGGTGAGAATCCTGGCCACCGGTCTTCGCTACATCGCGGCGGGCCTTGGCGGCGATGATGGGATGTTCGACCGGACCCTCTTCCGGAGCGACAAGACGCTCAAGATCCTCACCTATGCCTGCTTGTGTCTCGGTTACGAGGTGCTGACGTCTCGAGACATCGTGCTGGAGTTCGTGAAGCGCTTCGCGGAAGCCGAAGCGAACGAGATGAAGAAGCAGCTCAGCAACATCAGCGTCGACCGGCACAGCAAGGCCAAGACGGAGTTCCATGGGCAGACCCAGCCGCTCATGGACAAGCTGGACACCATCAAGGGGTTCCGGTCTCCGCCGAAGTTGTCGGAGTCACAAAAGAAGGTGGAGAAGGAGCTGGCCCAGTCCCTGGACTACATCGTCGGGGCCCGGCTGAGCCGGGATGCGCGCAAGAAGCGCATTGAAGAGAAGGTGAGCGAGAAGGTCGCGGCGCTCAAGACGAAGAACGCGGACTGGACGCCGGACAAGAACACCCTCAAGCAACTGACCACCGAGGCGGGGCTGGAGGTGCGGGAGGAGTCCGACGAGGACTCCTACGCGCTCATCAGCGACATGCTGCTCGCGGACACCCTCCGCATCTGGGAGGGGGAGGTGGGCACGGGCATCCTCATCTTCCTGCTGGACCAGCTGGCGGTCGTCCACTCCATCATCACGGGGTGCAAGTGGATTGAGGAGGAGCACCGCGCGCGGCTCTTGGAGGGCTACATGCAACTCCACTGGTTCGTGCTCGTCGAAATCGACCAGCGCCTGGAGACCGGGAGACATGCCCGCCCGAGGTTCACTCCGCCCCTCGAGAACTCGACCCCCACCGTGGGGTCCGTCAGCGCCTCCGCCCCGCGGATCGGCGAGCGGGTCCGGGTGGGCTACCACCTCCACTATGACGTGATTGGCCGCGTCATGGCCGTCACGGGCGACGCCCAGGCTCCGCTCGTGAGGATTCGCGTCGAGGAGTGCTACGAGCCCGGAACCCAGACGCCGTTCCGCAGCGACCACACCGCCATCGTGCTGGGCACGGAGATGAGCTGGCGGTTCTCCGCGAATCTGTTCAAGCCGCTCTGACGGCGCCTCGCCTTCCTGTCTCTAGAGCAGTCCGCTGGAGACAGGCACCGGCGCCGCCTCGCGATAGATGCGCAGCGTGTCCGCGACGCTGTGCTTGTACTCGAAGCCCGTCGCCTCCAGGAACCGGCGGTTGTCCACCACGATGGGGAAGCGCAGATGGTCCAGCGCCCCCGTCGACAGTCTGGGCAGGCCCGCCCTGCCCATCAGGAAGGTCAACACCGGCGCCGGCAACGGCACCGCCGTGCGGCCCGTCTCCCTCACGATGACAGACAAAGGAATCGGCGGCGGCCCCGCCACGTTGAAGATGCCTCGCAGCTGCTTCTCCAACGCCAGATGCAGCGCCGACACCACGTCCGCTTCCTGCAACACATGGAACAGCGGGTCATACCCCAACACCAACGGCACCCGCCGGCCCTTCAGGAACGTCGCCAACGTCCCCGTCCCCGGCTCCCCCAACGTGTACGGCAGCCGCAACACCGCTGTCGTCACCGACGGCAACCGCCACAGCGCCGTCGCCGCATACAGGTCCGACGCCACCAGGTCCGCCAGCTCCGGGATGGCCTCCAACGCACGCGGAGGCTCGTCCTCGGAGTGGTACAGCGGCGAGTCCGGCGCCGCCCCGTAGAACGTGTGCCGCCCGACGAAGAGCAATTGCTTCACGCCGTGCGTCGCGCAGTGGTCGAACACCGCCTTCGTACCATCCAGGTTGATGCGCCCGCGCTCCGCTCCCGGGACGGTGAACGCCGTCACCGTGGCCATGTGGACCACCGCGTCCGGACGCCACCGGCGGAAGACATCCTCGGCCGCGCGCTTGCGCACGTCGCCTCGGAAGACCTCGATGCCCTCCTCGCGCGCCGTCTCCCACGGGCGCACGTCCACTCCCGCCACCTCGTGGCCCGCATGCTTCAACCGCAGCGCCAGCTTGCGCGCGATTCCTCCGGAGATCCCCGGGATGAGCACCCTCATGGCAGCAGCTTCCTCGACAGCCCGCGGTGCTGACGCTCCGCCCGGCCGCGCTCGATGAGACCCGCGATGCGTTCCTTCACCTTCGCCACATACCCCTCGATGACGTGGTCCTCTTCATCCCCCGTCCCATGGAAGACGAGCGGCTCGCCGTAGTGGATCTCCAACTGCACCGGCAGCGGCACCGGCAACAGGTAGGGCGTCAGCGGGATGTAGGGAACCCCCAGCAGCTTGCCCAGCGCATACGCGTTGAACACCGTGGGAATCGCCGAGCCACCCCCCAGGAACGCGAACGGGATGATGGGCGAGCGCGTCTGCAACGCCAGCCGGATGAACCCCGTGCCGAAGTCCACCAGCGAGTACCGGTCCGGGAACAGCTTCGCCGTCCCGCGCGCGCCCTCCGGGAAGATCATCAACAGCCGGTCATCCTCCAGGAGCCGCTTCGCGTGCTCGGGCAGTCCCGTGAACTGTCCCGTGCGGCTGGCCCACAGCGAGGACACCGGGAACTTGTGGAGGAAGCGCTCCACCATGCCCTGCGCCAGGCGCGGCGGATCCATCTCCAGCATCGTGGAGGTCAGCACCATGGCGCCGTCCACCGCTACGCCGCCGGAGTGGTTGCCCACCAGCATCCCTCGGCCCTTCTCGGGGATGTGCTGGATGCCGTGGCACTTCACCCGGAAGTAGTAGCGATAGATGAGCGCGAAGACGCGCAGCGCATCCCTCACGTGCTTCCGGGAGATTCCGTAGGGGTCTACGCCATACTCGTTGAACGGCAGCGCCAGCCGGTCAACCCGCGCATCCAATCCATCGCTCAGGGCCACGGCGACGGACCGTAGCACCCTCCCGCCGCTTTCCGCGAAGGACGTTGAGCCTCATACTGCGGCCTCTCCCATGACTCCCCCTGAAGACCTCGCCATCGAGGTGAAGAACCTGGTCAAGCGCTTCGGCGATGTCGTGGCCGTGGACGGCATCGACCTGGACATCCGCCGCGGCGAATGCATGGGCCTGCTGGGCCCCAACGGCGCCGGCAAGACGACCACGGTCGAAATCCTCGAGGGCCTGCAAGAGCCCACCTCCGGCCAGGTGCGCATCCTCGGCCTGGACTGGAAGAAGGACGCCGTGGAGCTGCGCCGCCGCATGGGCCTGACGCTGCAGGAGACCCGGCTGGTGGACCAGCTCACCGTCGAGGAGACGGTGCGCCTGTTCGCCTCGTTCTACCCGCGCGCCCTGCCCGTCGAGGAGCTCATCGGCCTGGTGCAGCTTGGCGAGAAGCGTCATGCCCGCGTGGGGAAGCTGTCCGGCGGTCAGCGTCAGCGGCTCGCCCTGGCGCTCGCCCTGTCCGGAGACCCCGACCTGCTGTTCCTCGACGAGCCCACCACGGGCCTGGACCCCCAGTCGCGCCGCGCGCTCTGGGACGTGGTCGCCGAGCTCAAGGCCCGAGGCCGCACGGTGGTGCTCACCACCCACTACATGGACGAGGCCGAGGTGCTCTGCGACCGGCTGGTCATCATCGACCGGGGGCGCGTCATCGCGCGAGGCACCCCTCCGGAAATCGTCGCCACGCTGGGCGCCGACCAGGTCATCGAATTGGAGGCGGAGCCCGCCCTGGACCTGGAGCGGCTGCGTCCGCTGCCCGCGGTGGTGTCCGCGCAGCGCCACGCGGACCGCGTCTCCTTGCGCGTGAAGGAGCTGCACGTGGCGCTCCCCGCCGTGCTGCGCGAGGTGGAGGGCGTGGGGGTCCAGCTCCGGCACCTGTCCACGCACCGGCCCACGCTCGATGACGTCTTCCTGGGGCTGACGGGCCGCTCGCTGCGCGAAGGCAGCACAGGACAGGAGGCCGCGTGATGGGCTCCCTGGGACAGCTGATTCTGATGCGCCTGCGGGTGATGTACCGACAGCCCGAGGTGATTGGGTGGACGTTCGTCTTCCCCATCATCACCACGCTGGTGCTGGGGCTCGCCTTCCGCAATGAGTCCCTGGCGCCGGTGCGGGTCGCCGTCGCGGACGGCCCGGGGGCCCCCGCGCTGCTGGAGCGACTGAAGGACGTGCCGGAGCTGGAGGCGCAGGCCGCGCCGAAGGAGGAGGCGAAGCGGCTGCTGGCCCGAGGCCGGGTGGCCCTGGTGCTCGTGCCAGGGACGCCAGCCCCCGAGGCCTTGGTCGACCCGAGCCAACCCGAGGGCCGCACGGCCCGGCTCCTCGTCTCGCAGGTGCTGGCGACCGAGTCCGGCGCGCCCCGCATCGAGGCGGTGAAGGCGACGCCCGTGGAGGAGCCGGGCAACCGCTACGTCGACTTCCTCATCCCGGGGCTGTTGGGCATGTCGTTGATGTCCACCAGCCTGTGGGCCCTGGCCATGCCGCTGGTGTCGATGCGCGGCGGGAAGCTGCTCAAGCGGCTGGCGGGGACACCCATGCCTCGCGCCCAGTTCTTCGTGTCGTTCATGCTGGCGCGCACGGCGTTCGCGGTGCTGGAGATCGCGTTCTACTGCGCCTTCGCGCGGTGGATGTTCGGCGTGCCCATGTTCGGCAGCTACCTGGCGCTCCTGGGCGTGGGGTTGCTCGGGTCGATGAGCTTCGCGTCGCTGGCGCTGCTCGTGGCCAGTCGGGTGCGCACCGACGAGGCGGTCGGTGGCCTCATCAACCTGGTCTCCATGCCGATGATGTTCGTGTCCGGCGTCTTCTTCGCGTCGCAGAACTTCCCCGCGTGGATGCAGCCGTTCATCCAGGTGCTGCCGTTGACCGCGCTCAATGACTCGCTGCGCGCCATCATGTTGGAAGGCACCTCCGTGTGGGCGCTCGGCGCGCCCATGGCGGTGCTCGCGGGCTGGGCGCTCCTGCCCGTGCTCGGTGCGCTGCGTTGGTTCCGTTGGATGTGAGAAAGGCTCCATGTCCCAGGCTCCCTCGACCTCCTTCGTCCAGCACCTCAACTTCCTCGCGAGGGATGCGAGCAACGAGTCCGCGGCGCTCCAGGCCGCGGTCTCGCTGGGGCTCCTGGACCAGCTGGGCACGACTCCGGTGGTGCTGCCCGAGCTGGCGCGGAGGCTCGGCGCCAACGTGCGAGGGGTCCGCTCCGTCATCGAGCCCCTGGTCGCGCTGGGCTTCGTGACGCTGGAGGTGGGACGCGGCTTCGTGCTCCCGGAGTCCACCGCGGCGTTCCTGTCCGACGCGGCCTTCATGTCGAGGCTGAAGGAGAACCACGACTGGTGGCACGCGGTGGCCCTGTTGCCCCAGGCCGTGCGAACCGGCGCGGACGTGCGGGGGCGGGACGTGCTCGGGTGGTATCGCGCGCTGTTCCTCGCGCCCCAGGCCGCCGCGCCGAACCCGAGCGCGGAGGACTTCTTCGACCGGGCCGCGCGCAACTTCGCGCGCACGCAGGCGCTGGTGACCGCGGCGGAGCTGGGCCTGCTCGAGCGGTGGGTGAAGGGCGCGGGTTCGCTCGACGCGCTGGCGGAGGCGTCCGGCGTGCCGGCACGGTCGCTCGAGGTGCTGGTGAAGGTGCTCGCGACTCTGGGCATCGCGCGCGAGGCGGAGGGCGCGTGGGCCTTCACGGAGGACGCGGCGAGGATGCTGGATGCGAACAGCCTCCCGTACTTCCAGCGCGCGCTGCCGGCCACCATGGCCTACTGGGAAGCGCTGGGGCACCTGGATGAAGCGGTGCGTGAGCAGCGCTTCCGCTTGGACTTGCGAGACCCGGAGACCGCGCGCCGCATCTACCAGGAGAACGCCTCACGCATCTCCGGCATCTTCGCGTCGCACCTGCGCCTGAGCCGCAAGGCGGCGGAGCTGGTGCGAGGCATGCGCTCGCTCGCGGGGGCGCGAGTGCTGGACGTGGGGACGGGCTCGGGCGTGTGGGGCGCGGCCTTCGGCCTGGCAGACCCGTCCACGCACGTCACCTTCCTGGACTCGCCGCATGTGCTGGATGCCGTGCGTCCGCACCTGGCGAAGCTGAAGCTGGAGGCGCGCTCGCGGCTGTGGGAGGGCGACTGCCTCTCGGTGGACTACGGCGAGGCGGCGTATGACGTCATCCTGTTGCCGCAAATCATCCCCGCGCTTCCCTCCGAGTCCCTGCCTGGATTCTTCGCGAAGCTGGCCCGCGCGCTGAAGCCCGGCGGGGTGCTGCTCATCTCGGGGTATCTCCTGACGGACCGCCGGGACGGGCCGCTCGACGCGCTCTACTTCGCGCTGCGGCGGTACGTGTCGAATGAAGGGGACGTGCTCTCGCTGCCGGAGTTCCGCGCGCTGCTGGACCCCGTGGGGCTCACCTCCGCGCGGGGTTTCGACATGCCCATCCAGCAGGTCGTCGTCGCCCACCGGGGCGAGCACCCCTGGCCCGCCGAGGCGACGCAGGCTCCGTCCTGACTCAGGCCGCGAGCCGGGTGGGGAGCGGCACGCCCGAGCGCGTCGCGAGAATCAGCTCCTGCGTCGGGAGCGGGAGACAGACGGTGGCGGTCAGCCCCACGTCCTTCAGGAGGTGGGCGTACTCGGAGGCGGACAGCAGGTCGCCCTCGTTGGTCATGAAGCGCCGCAGGCCGAAGTAGAGGTGCTCCAGGGGCCCGTCGCGGCGCTCGTTCAGCACGTACTCCGCGATGAGCAACACCCCGTCGGGCTTCAGCGCGCGGGCGACCCGGGCGAAGAGTCCCGGCAGGCTCTCTGGCCTCAGCACGTTGAGCACCTGGGGCAGCACGATGACGTCGAACGCCTGCTCGCCGAAGTCGTGTGTGAGCAGGTCTCCGGGCCAGAAGCGCGCGCGGTCGGCGACCTTGAGGCGCTCCAGGTTGGTGCGCACCTGCTCCAGGACGACGTCCTGGTCGAAGTAGGTGACGTGTGTTGTCGGAGTGGCCCGAGCGAATGCCGCGCCCCACACCCCCGAGCCCGTGCCGATGTCCAGCACCTGGGCGCGCTCCAGGGGGCGGACCTGCGCGAGCGTCTCGACGGCCTTGCGGCCGAGCTGGAAGTGGGTGGCGAACACCGCAGTGATCTGCTGCGAGTTGTCCGCGTAGAAGCGCCGGCTCGTCTCCGGGTCCTTCAGGTCCAGGATGAAGTGCTCCGTGCGCACCGTCTCATCCAGCCGGCCCAGGGCCTCCCAGTAGCGCGACGACACGGAGAGCGCGCGGACCAGGTAGGCCAGCGCCTTGCCCTCCAGCAGCGGGCGCGCGTCCGCCGACAGGTCCCAGACTCCGGCCTCCTCGCGCACGAGCCCCAGCGTCGCCATCACCTCCAGCACCACGCGCAGGCCCTCCACGCTCAGCTTCGTGGACTCGCCAAGCCGTGTCAGGGAATGGGGGCCAGAGGCCAGCACGTCCAGGACGCCCAGCCGTCCGACGGTGATGAGCAGCTGCGTGCGCGCGGCGCCTCGGGCGAAGCGGTCGAAGAAGTCCTCGGCTTCGGCTGACGCGGCGGCCTTCGTCGGGTCGAGGAACAACTCCCGGTAGTGGCCGAGGACATCCCAGCGGTCCGGGTCCTCCCCCACGGGGCCTCCCTGTTGGAGCGCCTCGTCGAGCCGCCCCATCGGATGCCACCAGGGGAGCTCCGCCCGGAGCCTCGCGTGGAATCCCGCATCGTCCAGGAGCGCGGCGGTGGAGGCGGACAGTGTGTAGCCCCGTGCGTCATCCATGTGGACGAGGCCCATGCAGAGCAGCAGCTCCAGGAGCGCGCGGGTGCCGCGGACGGAGGCACCGAGCTGGTGTGCGAGCGCCTCCACGGAGAGGGGCGCCGACGCGGGGTCGCGCGGGAGGGCCTTGAAGAGGCCGAGGCTCAGCGAGGTCCGGAGCAGCGCGGACTCGTTGGATGCGTTGCGTGCCCAGACGTGGAGAGACTGCGCGAGGGAGGGGCTCGACGAGGTCGGCAAGGGGGCTCTCCGGTGAGAGGGCAGCTTCATCCGCGAGGCGTTGTCACGCAACCCCGGGTGAGAAGCCTTGCCCTTCCCCAGGGGGCTTCTCTATCGTTCCATCACCTAGATGCATGTCGAGCGCGCCCGCGGGTGACTCCCTGTGTCTTCAGGAGTGTCCACCGCAGTGGCTGCCGCGCGAGGAGCTTCCGTGACATTTGTGTCGTTGGCTTTCCAGAGCGTCCGGGCCCGGCCCCGAAGCTGGGTGGTCGGCCTCCTCGCGGCGGGGAGCGCGACCCTCCTCACCCTGGGGTTCGCCTTCCTGGCCGGAGTCGAGGAGGGGACGCGGCACAGCCTCATCGAGAGTGGGACGGGGCACCTGCAGCTGTACCACTCCAAGTCTCAAGGTCTTCCCACGGTGGTGATGGACCACGGCGACGCGCCGGAGCTCCAGCCCCTGCCGGACTTCGCCGCCATCGAGGCGCGCCTGAAAGCCGTGGAGGGCGTGCGCGAGGTGGTCCCCATGGAGGTGGGGTGGAGCTCGGTGTTCCGGGGCAACTACCTGGATGAGAAGCTGGCGGTGGTGCGCGCGGTGGCTCGGGAGCCGGCCTCCCCGTCGCGCGATGCGCGGCTGGAGCGGCTGGCGGCGGAACTGGAGCAGACGCTGAAGGAGGTCGTTCGCGATGACAGCCGCCGCGCGGAGGCCTTCTCGTTCCTGGGCGAGGCGGAGGCGCGCGAGGACCAGAAGGCGTTGGAGGAGGTCGGGACGCCCGGGTTCTGGGCCCGCTTCCGCGCCGCGCCGCTGGAGGAGCTCGAGTACCTGGAGAACCGCGTCGCCCGGCAGGTGGGTGAGGGCGAGTCCACGGGCATGGAGTACCTGGCCTCGGACCTGGAGCAGTTCCCACGCGCCTTCCCTCGCTTCGAGCTGGTGAGCGGAAGCCTGCCGCCTCCGGGACAGCGGGGCCTGCTGCTGGGGCAGGGGCTCTACGAGCAGCACTTCAAGATTCCCGTCGCGGCGCTGCTCGATGAGGTCCAGCGCGAGCGGAAGGCGGGGGCCACCTTCGCCCAGGACGAAGCGCTGCGCACCCGGGCGGCGCGCTGCGTGGCGGAGCTGCCGGACCTCCTGGCGAGGCTCGACGCGGAGCGCTCACGGGCCCTGGTGGTAGTGCTCGCGAAGCTCCTGGGACACGACGGCGCGCTGGATGTGCTGCTGCGCGAGTTCCTCACGCTGACCGATGAGAACTTCGATGCGCGCTACGAGCAGTTCCAGCGGGAGCTGGCGCCGCTGCTCCCCTTGTATCGGGTCCGTCCCGGGGACACGTTGGTGGTGATGGGCACGGAGGGCGCGTTCGGCCGCATCAACGTGCCGGTGAAGGTGTGGGGCACCTTCCGCTTCCGGGGGCTTGGCGGAGATGCCAGCCGGGTGAACACGCTGGGGCTGATGGACCTGGTGACGGCGAGGTTCCTCGCGGGGCGGCGCATCACCTCCGAGTCGGACGAGGTCCGCCGCGACGTGGAGTCGCTGGGGATGTCCCAGCCGCTGGTGACGGGGGACCTTACGCTCCAGGCCGCGGGCATCGTCGAGGAGGAGGCGGCGCCGGTGCAGCCGGTGAGTCCGGAGGCGCCCGTCGCGAAGTCCACGGAGGCGTGGCCCGAGCACTTCACGGCCGTCGAGCAGCGCGGCGTCAGCGTGCTCCAGGCCGCGCTGGTGCTGGCGCCCGACGCGGAGCCGGAGGCCGTGGCCGCGCGCATCGCCGCCGTGGCGACACAGGAAGGGCTCCCGCTGGCGACGGTGGACTGGTCCGTGGCGGGAGGGATGCTGGCGGGGGGCGTCGGCATCGCGCGGGTGGTGCTGCTGGCCATCGCCGCGCTGATGTCGCTCTTCATCGTGCTGGTCTCCGCCTCCACGCTGTTGCTGCTGGCGCGGGAGCGGGTGGGCGAGGTCGGGACGATGCGCGCGCTGGGCATGCAGCGGCGGCAGGTCTTCCAGGTGCTCCTGACCGAGGGGTTGATGCTGGGCGGAGTGGGCGCGGGCCTGGGCCTGGCGTTGGGCTCGGCGGTGCTGATGCTGCTCGTGGGCGAGGGCGTGGGGATCCAGGATGAATCGCTCCAGTTCTTCATGGGCGGCACGGTGCTGAAGCCCAGGCTGACCGCTGGGAGCGTGGTGGGGATTGGAGTGGGAGTGCTCGCCGTCGTCGTGGCCGCGGCGCTGGTGCCCGCCTGGCGCGGCGGCAAGGTCTCTCCCATCGTGGCCATGTTGAAGAGGGAGGACTGACGCCATGTTCGTCTTGTTCCAGATGGCGTTGGGCAACCTCCGCGCCCACCGGGAGCGTGCGCTGCTCCTGTTCCTGGTGGTGGCGGGAGCCAGCGGTGTGCTGGTGATGTCGATGGCGCTGACGGCGGGCGTGGCCTCCGCGCATCGCGAGGCCACCACCACCTACCTGAGCGGCGAGGTCAACGTCGGGGGCTACTTCAAGGTCCATCCCGACAGCGTCGCTCCGGTGATGGGGTCCTCGGCGAAGGTGCGTGAGGTCCTCACGCCGCTGGTGCCTGAGGGCTGCCACCTGCGCGAGCGGGGCCGTGGTCGCGCCACGGTGGGCGTGGCCCGCAGGCGCTACTCGTCCTTCCTCGTCTCGCTGGACGTGGCGGGTGAGAAGCAGGCGCTCGACGCCATCGTCATGAAGGAGGGGGACCTCAACGCGCTCGCCCGGCCCCGGACCCTCGTGCTCTCCACCGCCATGGCCGAGCGCCTGAAGGTGGGTGTGGGCGACATGGCCACGCTCTTCACGGAGTCCATCGGCACGCTGCGGCGCAACGCGGTGGACGTGGAGGTGGTGGCCATCATGCAGGGCGCGGGGCTGCTGGGGAGCTCCTCGGGCATCCTCGTCTCGAACGCCACCCTGGGGGAGCTGCAGGGCTATCGCGCCGGCGCCGCGGGGGTGTTGCAGCTCGAGTGTCTGGCCAGCGCCGCTGGAGGACGGGACCCGAACGCGTTGGGGGATTCCTGGCGGCAGGCGCTGCGCTCGGCGGGCTTCGAGGTGCTCCCCGCGATGAACAAGGCCTACGGCGACAAGCTCGCCCCGATGCTGCGCGAGGGCTGGCGAGGCCAGCGCCTGGACGTCTCCACCTGGGAGGATGAGTCCTGGTTCCTGCGCTTCATCACGGACGGGCTGAGCGCGCTGACCGTGCTCCTGGGTCTCATCATGCTCGCGGTGGTCGTGGTGGGGCTCTTCATGGCGCAGAGTGTCGCCGTGCGGGAGCGGACGCGGGAGATTGGCACCCTGCGCGCCATGGGGTTGCAGCGCCCGCTGGTGGCGGTGCTCTTCATGACGGAGGGCCTGCTCCTGGGCGCCCTGGGCTCGGTGTGTGGCGCCGCGGCGGCGCTGGGCGCGTGTGTGCTGCTGCGCGATTCCATCCCCCTGCCGGGGCCCCTGGCCGACTTCTTCTTCAGTCCCCACCTGCCGCTCTCGCCCGACGTGGGGAGCGCCGTGGTCGCGGTGGTGCTCGTCACGTTCTGTGCGTCGCTCGCGGTGTTGGTACCCTCGCTCCGAGCCGCCTGGCTGTCCCCTCGTTCCGCCATGGAGTCGCTGTGATGCTCGCATCGACGCTCCGCGTCCTGCCCGTCCTCGCCCTGCTGGTTGCTCCCGTGCTGGCGGGGGCCGAACCCACCGAGAAGCCATCTCCGGAGGAGGTCCTTCGCCGCATCGACGACCGCATGTCCTTCCAGAGTGACTACCGGGGGACGGTGCGGCTCCGGGAGCTGCGCAAGGACGGGACGGAGAACCTGATTGAGCTGGAGGTCTACCGGCGCGACACGTCCCGGGACCTGCTCATCTACGTCACCAAGCCGCGCCACCTGGCCGGCGGTGGCTACCTGCGCATGGGGCGCAACCTGTGGGAGTACGAGCCTTCGACGGGGCAGTGGCAGCGGACGACGCAGCGGGGAAACATCATCAGCACCGTGTCCTGTGAAGAGGACTTCGACCGCTCCCGGCTCGCGGAGAACTACGACGCGAAGGACGAGGGCGAGGACGTCGTGAAGGGCGTCACCTTCCGCAAGCTCCACCTCACCGCGAAGGAAGGCGCGCAGCCCTCCTACCTCCAGTTGCGCATCTGGGTGGACCCGTCCTTCAACATCGTCAAGCGCGTGGGGTACGCGCCCTCGGGCCGCGTCCTGCGCACGGACATCATCCGCAGCTACCAGGCGGTGAAGGACCCCATCGCGGGCAAGGTCGTCTATCCGTACAAGGAAGTGCTGGAGGTCGAAGAGGCCTCGGGCTCGCAGTTCACCGTGCGCTACGACAACGTGACGCTCCAGCCCCTGAGCCCCAACATGTTCACCAAGACCTGGCTGGAGGGCCGCTTCCGCTGACGCGCGGGAAGCCGTCCCTCCCTCGCCTCACTCCACCCGCTGGAGGAGCAGCCGCGCCAGCTCCTCGACGCGGGGCGCGCGCAGCAGGTCGGCGTGCTGGCCGGTGAGGCTCTCCAGGTCGAGCTGGGCCCGCGGCATGTAGCGGGTCCACCCCAGCGCCTCGTCGTGGAACTCCGTCAGCGTGGTGGTGCTGCGGATGATGAGCGGGCGCACGTGGCCGGGCGCCGTGATGTTCCACTTCGCGGCCTGCGGCGTCAGCACCTCGCCGAGCACCTTCCACATCCGCTGGAGGTCCGCGGCGCGCATGTGCGCGGAGAGCTGTCCCCGGGCGCGGCCCTGCTCGGCCAGCCACTCCCACTGCGCCTCGGGTGACAGGCCCTCCAGCAGCGCCGGCACGGACTCGTCGAGGACTCCGAGCTCCGCGGCGAGCCCCAGCACCGGCCCCTGCGTCAGCGAGGGCATGGACCCGCCGATGAGCTCCGACGTCAGCGTGTCCACCAACGCGAGCAGCTCCACCTGCTCCCCTTGCGCCTCCAGGTGCGCGGCGACGCCCAGGGCGGGATAGCCGCCATAGGAGAAGCCCACGAGCCGGTAGGGGCCGTGGGGCTGCACCGCGCGGATGTCGCGGGCGTACGTCGCCACGCGCTCCTCGAAGGACGCGAGTGGACGGTCCGGTGTCAGCGTCTCCGGGGCCTGGATGCCGTGGCAGGAGAAGCGCGGCTCCAGGAGGGGGACGAGCTCGCGGTAGTGATGAACCTCGCCGTCGCCTCCGTGGAAGAGGAAGAGCGGGGCCGCTGTCGGCGGAGTGTTCCGGCTCGCCAGGCGGACGACGCAGGAGCGCACCGACTCCTCCCGCAGGTAGTCCAGGATGGCATCCGCGGAGTCGCGCAGGACGGGGTTCTGGAAGAGGACGGCCAGCGGGAGAGGCAGGCCGAACTCCTCCTCCAATCGCGCCAGCAGGCGCATCGCGAGGATGGAGTCACCTCCCGAGGTGAAGAAGTCGTCGCCGACGTCGACGTCGGGCTGCTCGAGCACTTCCTTCCAGAGGCGGTGCAGCACCATCTCCAGGGAGGAGCGGAAGGGCCGCTGCGACGGCGGCGCGCTCCGTGCCTCCTCTTGGGGGGCTTGAGGCGGCGGCTCCTGCACGTCCCGCAACGCTTGCCTGTCCACCTTGCCGTTGGCGTTGATGGGCAGCCTCTCGAGCACCACGAAGCTCGCGGGCACCATGTACGAAGGCAGCTGCGCCGCGAGCTGCTCGCGCAGGGCCTCCGCCTTCACCGTGGCGGGCGCCTGGACGTAGGCGCGCAGGGACTGGACGCCCGCCGCCGTGGTGAGCGCGAGGACCACGGCCTCCTCGACTCCCGCGAAGCGCCGCAGGCACGTCTCGATTTCCGCCAGCTCGATGCGGAAGCCCCGGATCTTCACCTGGTGGTCCGCGCGTCCGAGGAACCGCAGGCGTCCATCCGGCAGCAGCCGCGCCAGGTCCCCCGTCCGGTACATGCGCGCCCCGGGCGCCTCGTGGAAGGGGTCGGGGATGAAGCGCTCGGCCGTGGCGTGCGGGGCTCCCAGGTAGCCTCGCGAGAGCGCCGCTCCGCCGATGTAGACGCCGCCGGGCTGGCCCGGGAGGACCGGCGCGAGGTCATCGTCCAGCAGGTAGATGCGCACGCCCGGGATGGGGCGGCCGATGGGGAAGGTGTCCGAGGTGCCCAGTCCCTCGGCGCCGGGGATGTCGCAGGTGGCGGAGGTGATGGTGCACTCCGTGGGGCCGTAGACGTTGACCCACGGCGCGTGCTCGCCGCCCACGCGCACCCACGCGTCATACGTCTCCCGCTTGAGCACGTCGCCTCCGGGGGCGAGCAGCCGCAGCCGGCGGGGAAGGCGCTGCCCCGAGGACTCCATCTGGCGAATCCACTCCTCGATGTACGTGGGAGGGAGGCTGATGAGCGTGATGTCCGTCTCCTCCAGGTACGGCGTCATGGCGTGCGCGGGGACCAGCCCGTTGCGCAGCACGACGGTGGCGCCCACGACGAGCGGGGGATAGAGGTCCTCGGCTGCGGCGTCGAAGGTGAGCGGCGCGAACTGGAGCATCCGGTCTCCGGCCCGCAGGCCGAAGCGCTTCACGATGGCCAGGTTGTGGTTCACCACCGAGCGGTGCTCCACCATCACCCCCTTGGGCTCACCCGTGGAGCCGGAGGTGAAGACGATGTACGCGACCTGTGCATCCGAGACGCCGCGGGGACCGGGGCCCACGTCTCGCGGCGGAGACTCGGGACAGGTCGGCACCGCCACATGGGGCACCAGCCACGCGTGGTCCTCCCAGACGTCCTCGTCCACCCACAGCCGATGGATGTCCGTGCGCTCCAGCACCGCGCGCTTGCGCGCCTCGGGCCAGTCCGCGTCGAGCGGGACGTACGTGCCGCCCGCCTTCAGGATGCCCAGCAGCACGGCCATGGCCTGCGTGGAGGGCTGCATCACCACCCCCACCCGCTCCTCGGGCAGGAGGCCTTGCTTCACCAGCTGGCGGGCGAGGAGGTTGGCGCGGGCGTTCAGCTCGGCGTAGCTCCACGTCGTCGAGCCGTGGGCCACGGCGGGGGCGTCGGGGGTGCGCCGCACCTGGGCCTCGAACAGCGTGTGGATGCAGGCCCCCGTGGGAATCTCCTGCGGCCCTCCGTCCAGCGCGGCGAGCACCTCGGCCCGCTGGCGGTCGGACAACATGGACAGGCGCGAGAGCGGGACATCCGGAGTCCGAAGGCAGGCGTGGACCCACTGCTCGAAGGAGCGCGCCATGCGCTCGCGCGACTCGGCGGTGAAGAGCGCGCTGTCGAAGGCGAGAATCCCCCCGAGCGCGCCGTGGGCGTCCTGAATCAGGCTGACCACCACGTCATACGCGGGGATGACGCCTTCGGTGTCCAGCTCCGACACGGAGAGCTGCTCCATGCGGAACGCGCTCGAGCTGTCCAGCATCACCAGCGCCTGCGCCAGCGCGGGGGCCGTGCGCGGGCCCTCTCGTGACACGGCGTCCGAGATGCTCTTGAAGGTGACCTCCTGATGGGCCGTCGCATGGGACACCACGCCCTGGACGCGCCGGAGCAGGGCCTGGAAGGACGGGTTGCCGGTGACGTCCGTGCACAGGGGCAGGACGTTGGCGAAGTAGCCCACCATCCGCTCCGTCTCCGGCAGGGTGCGTCCGGAGAAGGGCGAAGCCACCACGACATGTCCCTGGCCGCTGAGCCGGTGGAGCCATGACTGGACGAGCGCCAGCACGGCGGTGAAGGTGGAGACGCGCTCTCGACGCGCCACCTCCTGGAGCGCCGCACCCAGCGAGGCGTTGAGCGCGACGCGGGTGGTCCGCATGTGGGCGTTGAGCGCGGGGGCTCGCCGAGGGAAGTCCACGGGCAGGTCCAGGACCGGCGGCGCGTTCGCCAGTGCCTGCTTCCAGGACTCCAGCGATGCCGCCTCCTGGCGGTCGGCCTGCTCTCCGCGCTGTGCTGGGACGAGGTCCGCGTACTGGAGCGGAGCGGGCGCGAGCAGGCGCGTCTCACCGTCGAGCGCCGCGCGGTACGCGGCCGCGACTTCCTCCAGGAACACGCGCAGGCCCAGGCCATCACAGACGAGGTGGCTCACCGCGAGCAGCAAGGCATGCCGCGTGCCGGAGGAATCCAGGCGAAGCAGCTCGAAGCGATACAGCGGGCCTCGGGCCACGTCGAAGGGCTGCTGGTCCTGTCGCGACACGGCCGCGTGTGTCTCCGCGAGCGCCGCCTCGGGTGACAGGTGGGACAGGTCCACCCGCTCGAGCACGGAGCCGCTCGTGGGGCGCACGTGCACGTGGAGGGTTCCATGCTCATGGACGAACACGGTGCGCAGCGTCTGGTTGCGCTCCAGCGTCGCGGCGAGTGCCGCCTCCAGCGCGGCCTCTTGCAGCGGGCCCTCCAGCACGAAGGCCAGGTTGAGCACGTACGGGGGCGCGTCGGGCAACTGGAGCGCGTACCACAGGCGCTCCTGGACACGGGAGGCGAGCTGCGGCCCCGTCGTCGCACGGGGGGCACTCGTCGGCTCGACCTGGAGGCGCGGCGCCTTGTCGATGGCCTGCGCGAGCCCGGCCACCG
This sequence comes from Myxococcus stipitatus, assembly GCF_038561935.1. Next base: position 2,229,015 of record NZ_CP102770.1, read on the forward strand.
TGGGCTGCGTGAAGAGCATGCTCAGCGGGAGCTGAACGCCCAGCTCCTTGCGCACCCGGGAGACGACTCGCGTCGCGCTCAACGAGTGGCCTCCGAGGGCGAAGAAGTCGGAGTCGCGCCACACCTGCTCCACGCCGAGGACCTCGCGGAAGAGCCGGGCCACGTGCTCCTCCGTGGGCCCTCGAGGTGGCTCGCCCGCGAGCTCCTCCTGCGCGGGCACGGGCTGGAGGGACAGGGCCCTGCGGTCCACCTTCCCATTGGGGTTGAGCGGCAGCGTCGCGAGCGCGACGAAGCGCGAGGGCAGCATGGCGGAGGGAAGCTTCTGGCTCAGGGCCTCGCGCAGCGCGGCGGGGGACTCGTGGCCGGGGGTGACGACCCAGGCGACCAGCTCCTTCTCGCCGGGGCGCGCCTCGCGCACCGTGACGGCGCATGCGCGAACGGAGGGCAGGGAGGACAGCGCGGCCTCCACCTCCGCCAGCTCGATGCGCACGCCGCGCACCTTCACCTGGAAGTCCGCGCGGGTGAGGAACTCCAGACACCCGTCGACGCGTCGACGTCCCAGGTCTCCGGTGCGATAGAGGCGCTCGCCCGGAGTCTCCGCGAAGGGGTGCGGGATGAAGCGGTCCGCCGTCAGGTCCGGACGGTGGCGGTAGCCTCGGCCCACGCCGACTCCGCCGAGGTAGAACTCACCGACGACCCCTGGAGGCACGGGCTGCAGGGCCTCATCCAGGACGTGGACCTCCATGGCGCGCTTGGGCACGCCGATGGAGATGGTGCTCCCCTCCGGCGCGGCCTCCATCCAATGCAGCGTGGAGGCGTCCGAGCACTCCGCGGCGCCATAGCTGGGGACCAGCGGGACGCCGGGATGGCGCTCGAACCAGGCGCGGCACACGGCGGGAGGCATGGACTCGCCGCCGGTAATCATGCAGCGCAGCCGCGGAAGCTCGATGGCGCTGGCGACGGAGTCCTCCAGCAGCGCGTGAATCATCGAGGGAACCAGGCCCACCACGGTGGCGCCATGCAGGGCCAGCTCCGTGGCGAGGCGCTGCGGGTCCCGGACGGACTCATCGGAGATGAGGAGCGTGGTGGCTCCGAGCGTCAGGGCTCCGAGCATCTGCCAGACGGAGATGTCGAAGCTGAGGGCCGCCGTCTGCGCGATGATGTCGCCTTCCCTCAGCCGGAGCCCGTCGACCATTCCGAGGATGTGATTGCGCAGGCCGCGATGGTGGACCATCACGCCCTTGGGCACACCCGTGGAGCCCGAGGTGAAGACGACATACGCCAGCGCCTCGGGAGAGGTCCGGTGTTCCAGTGCCCCCAGGTCCACGGGCGCCAAGGCATCGAGCGTCAGCACCTGGGGGCGCAGCTGCGCGGGGACCAGGGAGAGGACCTCCGCGAGCCTGGGCTCCGCGTGGCTTGTCGCGAGGACGAAGGGCGGCTGACTCTCCGCGAGCAATTGGGCCACGCGTGCCGGAGGCAGCCGCGCGTCCAGGGGCATGTGGGCCCCGCCCGCCCTGTGGATGGCGAGGACCGCGCGCACGAACGACTCATCGCGTGAGCCGAAGGCCGCGACCAGCTGGTCCTGTCCCACGCCCTGGGAGGCGAGGCGGTGAGCGGCCCGGCGGGTCCAGTCCTCCAGCGCGCGATAGGTCCACTGGCCTCCCTCGAAGGCCAGCGCGACGCGGTCCGGGACCCGCAGGGCCTGGGCCACGAAGTCTTCATGCACGCACGTCTCGGGCGGGGACGCGGGAGCGATGCGTCCCTGGCGCAGCGCTTCGTGGACCTCGTCGCCGGTCAGCAGGGGCAGCCGCGCGACGGCGGTCCCGGGTGCCTGAAGCGCGCCTTCCAACAGCTGGAGATAGTGGGTGAGCAGCCGCTCGATGGTGGCGGGCTCGAACAATCCCGTGCTGTATGTGATGGCGAACTCGAGGCCGTCCGCGACCTCCGTGGCTCCGAGGGTCAGGTCGAACGGGCTGGTCTTGTTGTCGACGAGCAGCTTGTGCGCGGTGAGGTCCGGGAACGCGCCTTCGAGCGGCGAGGCCAGCTCCCGGCCCATGTCGAACATGACCTGCACGAGCGGCATGTGGTCGGTGCCGCGCTCCACCTGGAGCGCCTGGACGACTCGCTCGAAGGGCGCGGCCTGATGGGAGAAGGCCTCCAGCGCGGTGGTCCTCACTTGCGACAGGAGGTCCGTGAACGTCAGGCCCGGGGTGAAGTGGCTGCGCAGGGCGACCGTGTTGATGAAGAGCCCGACGACGTCATCCATCGCGGGATGCGTGCGGCCCGAGACGGGGACGCCCACGCACAGCTCGTCCTGCCCGGAGTAGCGGTGGAGCAGCGCGGCGAAGGCGGCATGCAGCACCATGAACGGCGTCACCTGATGCTGACGGCACAGCCGGGTCAGGGCCTGGGTCCGTGAGAGGGACAGCCGCCGGACGGTGCTGAGGGCACCCGCGTCACCGAGCACGGGCGGGCGAGGCTTGTCGAGCGGGAGCGAGAGCAGCGTGGGGGCCCCCGCGAGCTGCTGCTTCCAGTAGTCGAGGTGGGCCTCCTCATGGACCCGCACGGTCGGGAGTCGCTGCCACGCGGCCACGTCGGTCTGGGAGAGGGCGATGGGCGCGAAGTCCGGAGCCCGCCCTTCGTGGAGCGCGGCGCACGCCTGGGCCAGCTCGCGCAGGAGGAGGTCGAGGGAGAGCCCATCGACGAGGATGTGGTGCAGCACGAGCAGCAGGACGTGGTGCTCGGCGCCCAAGCGGAAGAGCCGGAAGTGATACAGCGGCCCTTGCGTGAGAGGCAGGAGGCGACGGGACTCCTCGCGCAGGCGGGCCCAGGGAATGGCGGGCGTGGCCCCTGGTGGTGACGTCACCTCCTCGAGGTGGAGGACCTGCGAGGGCACGGCGCTCAGCTGGAGCGTGAGGTGGTCCTCCTCCGAGGCGAAGTGCATGCGAAGGGTGTCATGCCGCTGGAGCAGGAGGCGGAGCGCGGCGTCCAGGGCCGTGACGTTGAGCGGGCCCCGGAACTCGATGGCCTCGGGGATGACATAGGCGCGCAGCCCGGGGAGCCACTGGTGGAGGAACCAGAGTCGCTCCTGCGCGAACGTGGGCTGGAGTGGCGCGTCGGGCGGCTGGCGCGAAGGCGAGGAGAGCGCGGGGAGCTGGGCGAATCGCTGCGACTCGATGAGCTGCGCGAGCGAGGCGATGGAGGGCGCGGAGAAGAAGGAGGAGAGGGAGAGGTCGACATTGAAGGCGTGGCGGATGCGGGAGACGAGGCGCGTGGCCGCGAGGGAGTGACCTCCGAGGGAGAAGAAGTCGGCGTCGCGAGAGAGGGAGTCCAGGCCGAGGACCTGGCTGAAGAGCAGGGCGAGCAGCTCCTCGGTGTGGCCGACAGGGGGCGAGAAGGAGCTCGCCGGGGAAGAGGGGAGCGGGAGGGCGGAGAGGGCGTTGCGGTCGACCTTGCCGGACGAGGAGAGGGGCAGCGCTTCGATGAGGCCGAAGTGCGAGGGGAGCATCGCCGCCGGGAGGTGGCGGGCGAGGGCCGTGCGAAGCGCGGCCAGGTCGACGGGCAGCGCGTCGGGGACGACGAAGGCGACGAGCTCCGTGTGCGGCGGCGCGAGGCGCGGGATGACGGCGCACTGGCGAACGCCGGGGAGGAGGCGCAGCGCGGCCTCGACTTCGGCGAGCTCGACGCGAACGCCGCGGACCTTGAGCTGGAGGTCGGAGCGGCCGATGAAGCCGAGGGTGCCGTCAGGGAGCCATCGTGCGAGGTCTCCCGTGCGGTAGAGGCGCGCGCCGGGAGTGGAGGAGAAGGGGTTGGGGAGGAAGCGCTCCGCGGTGAGGTGCGGGCTCGCGCGGTAGGCGCGCGCGAGGTTGGGGCCGGCGATGAAGACCTCGCCCGGGACGCCGATGGGGACGGGCTGGAGCGAGCCGTCGAGCACGTAGAGCTGGCAGTGCCCCAAGGGGCTGCCGAGGCTGACGGGCCGCTCCGACGCGTCCGCGGTGACGCAGAGGGTGGTCTCGATGGGCCCGTAGGTGTTGATGAGCCGCGTGTCGGTGAAGGCGAGCTGACGCACGAGTGCGTCGGGCAACACCTCGCCACCGGAGATGAGTACGCGCAGGCGACGCAGGGCCTCGGGGGCGCCGGGCTCCTCGAACGCGGCGGCGAGCCCCGAGGGCGTGAGGGACACGTGGGTGATGCCGTGCTGGAGGATGTCGCGCCCCAGGTTGAGGGGGCCGACGGGCCGCATCACCACGCGAGCACCACGGGTGAGGCTGTAGAGCAGCTCCTCGAAGTGGATGTCGAAGGAGAGGCTGCTGGAGGCGGCCCATGTCGCGCCGGGCGAGGTGTCGTAGAGCGCGTCGAGCGCGGCGAAGCAGTGGAAGAGGTTGCGCTGCGTCAGCTCCACGCCCTTGGGCTCACCGGTGGAGCCGGAGGTGTAGAGGACGTAGGCGAGGTGGTCCAACCGCGCGGGAACAGGAGGTGCGAGGGGCGCGTCGCTCCGGGCGGCGTCCTCGGGCTGGACGAGGGGGATGTCGAGCGGAGCGCCGTCGAACATCGACGGGCGCGAGACGAGGAGGCGCGCGTCCGACTTGCGGAGGAGTGAGGCGCGGCGCGCGGAGGGGTGCGCGGGCTCGAGCGGCAGACAGGTGGAGCCGCTCAGGTGGATGGCGAGCAGGGAGACGACGCAGTCGGCGGAGCGCTCCAGGCACAGGCCCACGACGCGCTCGGGCCCGGCGCCGAGCGCCGTCAGATGGGCGGCGAGGCGCGAGGCTTGGGCGAAGAGTCGAGCGAAGGTGAAGGCGCCTTCGGGAGCGACGAGTGCGATGGCGTCGGGCGTGCGCCCGGCGGAGGCGAGGAGGAGCGAGGCCAGGGTGGCTTCGCCGTCGAGTGTCCATGGTGCCGCACTGAAGCCGCGCACCATCTGCTGGTGCTCCTCGGCGCCCAGGAGGGACAGTGCGCCCACGGGCAGGGCTGGTGTCTCCAGTGCGTGCTCCAGCAGGCGCACGTAATGCGACAGCATCCGCTCCGCGCTCGACGCGGTGAAGAGCTGGGTGTCGTACTGGAGATACAGCTCGAACCCCGACGCGGTCTCGCTGACGGAGAGGCTCAGGTCGAACTGGCTGGTGCCGTTGTCGACGAAGAGATGCCGAGGGGTGAGCCCTTCGGCGACCTGCCCATCCCACGCGCGGTTCATCCGGTTCAGGTCGAACAGGACCTGGAACAGCGGCGTCTGGTGGAGGGTGCGCTCCACCTGGAGCGCCTCGACGACGCGCTCGAAGGGGGCGGCCTGATGGGAGAAGGCGTCGAGCGCCGTGGCGCGCACCTGGGACAGCAAGCCCGCGAAGGACGTGCTTGCGCTCACGCGCGTGCGGAGGACGACGGTGTTGATGAAGAGTCCGACGACGTCATCGACGGCGGGGTGCGCGCGGCCCGAGACGGGGACACCCACGCACAGCTCGTCCTGCGCGGAGTAGCGGTGCAGCAGCGCGGCGAAGGCGGCATACAGCGCCATGAACGGCGTGACGTGGTGCTCCCGGCACAGCTCGGCCAGGGCGCGTGTCATCACGGGGCTGAGCGTGTGAGGTCTGGCGAAGGCGCCCTCGTCTCCCCGCACCGCCGGGCGCGGCTTGTCGAGAGGCAGCGACAGGGACGTGGGGGCCCCAGCGAGCTGCTGCTTCCAGTAGTCGAGGTGGAGGTCCTCCTGGGCGCGCACGGCGGGGGAGCGCAGCCACACGGCCGCGTCCGCCTGGGTGAGTGTGACGGCGGGGAGCGCGGGCTCGCGGTGCTGGCGCAGGGCGGCGTAGGCCTGGGCCAGCTCGCGCAAGAGAATCTCCACCGACACCCCGTCGACGAGGATGTGGTGCAGCACGAGCAACAGCACATGGTGCTCCGCGCCCAAGCGGAACAGGCGGAAGCGGTACAGCGGCCCCTCCGCGAGGGAGAAGGCGCGGCGGGACTCCTCATGCAGGCGGACCTGGAGGCGCGCCAGGATGTCTCCCTCCGTCGCGGTGAGGTCCTCGCGTTGCGGCGTGGGGCGGCCGTCGTCGGGAGCGAACCCTCCGCGCCGCGAGGCATGGCCTTCCAGCTGTAGCCGAGTCGAGGACGCCATGCCCTCGACATCGAGAGAGCCCTGCTGGGCCAGGACGCGCGTCGAAGTGTCTTCCTCCGTCGCGGTGAGGTCCTCACGTTGCAGTACCTGAGCGGGAAGCGGGCGCAGGTGCGGCACGGGGCGGCCATCGTCGGAGACGAAGATTCCGCGCAGCGAGGCATGGCGCTCCAGCAGCAGCCGGAGCGAGGCCTCCAGGGCCTCGACATCGAGGGGGCCCTTCAGCTCCAGCGCTTCAGGGATGTGGTAGGCGCGCAGCGAGGGTTGGAGCTGGTGGATGAACCAGAGGCGCTCCTGCGCGGGCGCCGGGAGGAGCGGCTCATCCGCGCGACGAGGCGTGGGCGCGGGGAGCGGCTCGGCCTGCTCCAGGGATGGGCTCGAGAGGACGCGGGCGAGGGCTTCGAGGGTGGGGGTGGAGAAGACGGTGGCGAGGGGAAGCTCGACGCCGAAGGACTGGCGGATGCGCGCGACCAGCCGGGTGGCGCTGAGGGAGTGGCCGCCCAGGGAGAAGAAGTCCGAGCCTCGGTGGACCTGCTCCACCTGGAGGACCTGGCGAAAGAGCAGGGCGAGCAGCTCTTCGGCGGGGCCTCGGGGAGGCTCCGCGGGCGCCGAGGTGTCGGCTGCGGCCTCGACAGGAATCGCGGCGAGGGCCTTCCGGTCCACCTTGCCGCTGGTGTTCATGGGCAGCGCGTCGAGCAGGCACAGGCGCGAGGGCACCATGGCCTCTGGCAACACCCTGGCGAGTGCCCTGCGCAGCGCGCGCAAGTCGGGCGATGGATTCTCCGAGACGAAGAAGGCCACCAGCTCCAGGTCCCGGGCCGACTGCCGTGCGATGACCGCGGCCTGGCGGATGCCATCCAGCCGGAGCAGCGCGGCCTCCACCTCCTCGAGCTCGACGCGCACGCCGCGGACCTTGAGCTGGAAGTCGGTGCGGCCGAGGAACGACAGGGTGCCATCCTCGTTCCACCGGACGCGGTCACCCGTGCGGTACAGGCGCGCTCCGGGCACCTCGCTGAAGGCATCCGGGATGAAGCGCTCGGCGGTCAGGTCCGCGCGGGCGCGATAGCCTCGGCCCACGCCCTCTCCACCCACGAACAGCTCGCCGGGCACACCCACGGGTTGGGGCTGGAGCGCCTCATCGAGGACGTAGAGCCGGCTGCGGTCCAGCGGCTTGCCCAGGCTGACGGCGTGCTGCGCATCACAATGCTCGATGGCTACACAGACGCTCGTCTCGGTGGGGCCATAGGCGTTGACGATGCGCGTGTTCGTGAAGGCGAGCTGCCGCACCAGCGCATCCGTCAGGGCCTCGCCGCCGGTGACCACGACCCGGAGTCGGCGAAGGGCCTCGGGGGCGCCGGGCTCCTCGAAGGCGGCGGCGAGTGACGAGGGCGTGATGACGATGTGGGTGATGCCGTGCTGGAGGATGTCGCGCCCGAGATGGAGCGGACCGACGGGGCGGAGCACCACTCGGGCACCGCGCGAGAGGCTGTAGAGCAGCTCCTCCAGGTGCATGTCGAAGGAGACGCTGCTGGAGGCGGCCCACGTCGAGCCGGGAGCGGTGTCGTAGTGGGCGTCGAACGAGGCGAAGCAGTGGACGAGGTTGCGGTGGGTGAGCTCGACGCCCTTGGGCTCCCCGGTGGAGCCGGAGGTGTAGAGGACGTAGGCGAGGGAGTCGGGTCGAGGCGGCTGGGGCGGAGCCCGAGGAGCGTGGGGCCGAGCCTCGTCACCGGGCTGGACGAGGGCGAGGTCGAGTGAGGCGCCATCGAACAGCGCGGGGCGCGAGACGAGAAGCCGTGCGCTGGACGCGCGCAGCAGCGAGGTCCTGCGCGCGACGGGATGCGAGGGGTCGAGCGGGAGACAGGCGGAGCCACTGAGCTGGATGGCGAGCAGCGCGACGATGGAGTCGGCGGAGCGCTCCAGGCACAGGCCCACCACTCGCTCGGGACCGGCGCCGAGCGCGGCGAGGTGAGAGGCGAGCAGGGCCGCGCGGGCGTGGAGGCCCGAGAAGGTGAGGGTGGTCTCGGGCGTCACCAGCGCGACGGCGTCCGGCGTGCGCGCCACGGAGGACTGGAGCAGGGACGCGAGCGTGGCCTCTTCATCGAAGGGGCGCTGGGTCGCGTTGAAGTCCCGCAGGACCTGTTGAAGCTCCGCCTGTGAGTGGAGCGAGTGCTGGCGCAGGGGGACTTCAGGGGACTGGAGCGCATGGTCCAGGAGCTGGAGGTAGTGGGTGGCGAGGCGCTGGATGCTCGCCTCGTCGAACAGCTCGGTCCGGTAGCGGAAGAAGAGCTCGTATTCCTCCTCGACCTTGTAGACGGTGAGCTGGAGGTCGAAGGCGCTGGCCTCGGGGCTGACGTGCAGCGTGCGCGGCGCATGTGCGGGGAATGCCGACGCGAGCGGATGCTCCATGCGGCTCATGTCGAACATGACCTGGAACAGGGGCGACTCGCCCGGGGCTCGCTCGGGCAGGAGCTTCTCGACGACACGCTCGAAGGGCGCGTGCTGGTGGGCGACGGCCTCCAGCGCGGTGGTGCGCACGTGCGTGAGCAGGTCCACGAAGGAGGCCCGCTCCTCCACGCGCGTGCGCAGGACGACGGTGTTGATGAACAAGCCGACCAGGTCGTCGGCGGCGGGATGCGTGCGGCCGGAGACGGGCGTACCCACGCACAGCTCGTCCTGTCCGGAGTACCGGTGCAGCACCACCGCGAAGGCGGCGTGGAGCACCATGAAGGGTGTCACCTGGTAGCGCTGGCACACCGCGCGGAGTGACTGCCGGAGCGCGGGCGACAGGCGATGCCGAGGCGTGACGGCGCCCCGGTCGCTGACGACGCTGGGGCGGGGCCTGTGGGTGGGAAGCGTCAGCCGGGAGGGCGCGCCCGCGAGCTGGCGTGCCCAGTACTCGAGGTCCACGTCCTCGCGCGAGGCGCCCCGCGGCGCGCGTTGCCAGACCACGAAGTCGGAGAACGTGAGCGCGGGCTCGGGCAGGAGCGCTCGTCGCTGGTCGGCGGGGGCGGCCAGCAGGAGTCCCAGCTCGCGGAAGAGGATGTCCAGCGACATCCCATCCATGACGAGGTGGTGCATCACGAGCTGGAGGACGTGATGCTCGGGAGCGATGCGGAACAACTGGAAGCGGTAGAGCGGTCCGTGCTCCAGGTCGAAGAGACGGTGAGTCTCCTCTCTCATCCGGGCCCAGGGCAGCGTCCCAGGTGACTCCTCCACCTGGAGCACGCGCTCCGCGACGGGATGCAGGCGGGGAACCGGCTGTCCCTCATGAGAGACCACGAGCGTGCGAAGCGCCGCGTGTCGCCGCAGCAGGAGCTGAAGGGAGTCCTCCAGCGCGGCCACGTCCAACGGCCCTCGCAGCTCCACCGCCTCGGAATGATGATAGGCGCGCAGCCCCGGCTGGAGCTGATGGATGAACCACATGCGCTCCTGTGACGCGGAGACGCCGCGGGGCGCGTCGTCCGGGAGCCGCGTGGGCTCGGAGTCGCGCGGCAATGGGGCGTGGGTGCGCTCGGTGATGTCGCGGGCGAGCTCGGCCACGGTCCTCGCGGCGAAGTCCGGCGTGAGCGGCAGGTCCACGGCGAAGGTCCGCCGGATGCGGGAGATGAGGCGGGTGGCGCTGAGGGAGTGGCCGCCCAGGTCGTGGAAGGCCGCATCCCTGGCCACGTCCTGAATCCCCAGGACCTCGCCGACCAGCTGCGTGAGCAGCTCCTCGACGTGTCCGCGCGGCGCCTGCTCGCTGGCGTCCGAGCCCCCTTCCTCCTGGAGCGGCAAGGGCTGGGCGGCGAGCGCGCGGCGGTCCACCTTGTTGTGGTGGGTCAGCGGCAGGGCGTCCCTGACCACCACCACCGAGGGCACCATGAACTCGGGCAGCCGGTCGCGCAGCGCCGCGCGGAGCGCGCGCGAGTCGAGCTGCCGACCCGGAGCGGCCACCACGTGCGCCACCAGCTTCTTGTCCGCGTGGGCACCCGCTTGGGCCACCACCGCGGCGTCTCGCACGGAGGGCAGGGCGCGCAGCGCGGCTTCCACTTCGGCCAGCTCGATGCGGAACCCGCGAATCTTCACCTGGTGGTCCGCGCGGCCGACGATGTCCAGCACCCCATCATCGCGCCAGCGAACCAGGTCTCCCGTGCGATACATCCGCGCGCCGGGGACGCCGTGGAAGGGGTCTGGCAGGAAGCGCTCCGCGGTCAGCGCGGGTTGCTCCATGTAGCCCCGGGCGAGCCCCTCGCCGCCGAGGTACAGCTCCCCCACGACACCGGGAGCGACTGGCTCACCATGCGCGTCGAGCACGTAGGCGCGCACGTTGCTGATGGGCCGCCCGATGGGCATCGACTGCGCGGCCTGCTCGGCGTGCGTCGCGGTGAAGGTGGTCGCGAAGACGGTGGCCTCGGTGGGGCCATACCCGTTGGTGACGGGCAGCTTCAGCGTGTCGACCACGCGGCGCACGTGCGCGGGGGAGACGGCGTCGCCGCCGGACAGCAGTTGCTTGACGGGCCGCAGGAGCTCCAGGTTCTCCTCCACGACCTGGGAGAACAGGGCCGCGGTCAGCCAGAGGGTGGTCACCCGGGCCTCACGGATGACCCGCGCCAGCTCCTCGAGCGAGGGGACACCCGGGGGCATCACCACCAGCCGCCCGCCGGTCAGCAGCGCGCCCCAGATTTCGAGCGTGGAGGCGTCGAAGGAGATGGGTGTCAACAGCAACTGCGTTTCATCCGGGCCGAAGCGCGCGTAGCTCACGCCCAATTGGTTGCGCAGGACGCCCTGGTGCGTGGTGCCAACACCCTTGGGTCTCCCGGTGGAGCCGGAGGTGAAGCCCACATAGGCCAGGGAGTCGGGCCAGGCGCGAGACGGGGGCACGGGCTCGAGCGCCTGCGCGACTTCGTCCACCATCACGCGGGGCAGCGCTTCCCCGGGCAGCCGTGCGGCGAGCGCGCGCGAGGTGAGGAGCACGCGCGGGCGGGCGTCCTCCATCATGGCGACCAGTCGCTCCCGGGGATACGCCACGTCCAGCGGGACATAGGCGCCCCCTGCCTTGACGATGGCGACCACGGCGACGATGAGGTCCAGCGAGCGCTCGACGGCGAGCCCCACGCGGACATCCGTGTCCACGCCCACCTGCCGCAACCTCGCGGCCAGCGCGTTGGCCCGGGCATCCAGCTCCCGGTAGGTGAGGTGTCGCGCTCCGAACTCGACGGCGACCTTGTCCGCGAAGCGCGTCACCACCCGCGAGAAGACCTCCGGCAGCGTGGCGTCGCGGGGATAGTCGGACGCCGTGGCGTTCCACTCCACCAGGACCCGTTGCCGGTCGGACTCGGCCAGTCGCGTGGGTGTCGCGGAGGTGTTCTCGGGTTCCATGGGTCGGACCTGGGCGGGGGCGCCGGGCTTCGAGTCAAGCGGGAGGGACAGGCCGGAGCCGTGGGGGACGGTGGGCGTTGTCATGGAGAGGGGAGAGGACCGCGCGGTGAATCACAGCATCAGGCGCAGGCTCATGCCGACGCGCAGCAGGTCCAGGTCCGTCGCGGGGAGCTCCGCCACGGTGGGGTCGGGACGGAAGCGGAACTCACCGCCGCGAGGGCCGAAGGGGGCCTCGACGTACCCGGCGATGTTCACGTTCCTCCGCACGAAGCCGAAGTCCAGGCGTCCCAGGAAGGAGGGGTCGCCCAGGTTGCCGATGGCGGTCAGCGTCACGGACGGCTCGTAGACGCTGCGCCGGGTGACGGAGAACTGCGCCAGGCCATACGTGCGCCCGAGGAACAGGGGGCGGTAGTCCCCCGTCGACTGGAGCCAGGTGAGGAGCCGGCGGTTGTCGTCGCCCAGCTGGTTGTAGAAGCCCTCCAGCCGCGCGACGGCGAGGTGGAGGTCGCCCAGGCGGAAGTTCGCGGACACGCCGCCGCTCACCTGCAGCTGGGGGCCGTCCGGCCGATGCTCGACGAAGCCCTCGGGCGTGTCGCGCCACAAGCGCAGCTCCGAGTCGTGCACGAGCGCCACTTCGGCGTTGAAGTCCAGGATCCCGATGCCCAGGGAGTAGTCCAAGCCATACCGCGGACGCCGGCGCTCGAGGAACGCGGCGGTGGCGATGAGCTCGCTGGTCCCCAGCGCAATCTCCGCGCGCACCGCGCCGCCGTAGCGCACGTCGGAGAGCTTGCCATCACCGCCCGGCGCCTCTTCCAGGGCGCCGGTCCCGAGCACCCACAGGTTCGCGCGCAACGACTCGAAGGGAATGTTCACCTTCACCATGTCCACGCCCTGGCGCGCGTCGAACACCCCCAGGGGGTCCGGGTTGGGGGTCCTCATGAAGTCGGTGGTGTTCCAGACGCGGGAGCTCCCCCACTTGATGTACTGCCGACCGACCATGACGAAGACCTGGTCGAACAGTCCGAAGTAGAGCCAGAACCTGTCGAGGCTGACCCTGGGGGTGGAGAGCTCCGGGGAGAGCGGGTCGTAGACGAGCCGTCCCACCGCGTACGCGCGGATGCTGTCCTGGGGCCGGAAGTCGAGATTCACATCCACGAGCCCCGGGAAGGAGGGCTGCGCCGCCGACGCGTCGTCCGCGGCCCGCCGGGAAACCATGACATCCGCGCGCTGGAAGTAGAACCCTCGCAGCGTCAGCGAGGCGGGCGGAGAGGTGTCTTCGATGCGAGGGGGCTCCCTCCCTTCCTCGAAGGGATTCGGCGAGAGTGTTGCCTCACCGCGAGGCGCCTCGGTGTCCCCGGGACCTGTCTCGTCCGTGATGGTCGCGGGACGCAACAGGTCATCCCCTGTCTGGGAATCCGCTGCCTCGGCGGGAGGCGCGACCTGACTCCATCCCGATGCGACCGCCACGCTGCAATGCAGCAGACATGTGACAAGGAGGACACGGGGACGCAGAACTGGCATGTGGATGGCATTCTAGCCATCAGTCGCGCGCGGGAGACATGCATGGCATCCGATTTCGCGGTGCGGCAATTCTTATCGGGGAGAACCCGTATCGCGTGAAGACAGGTGCCGTCACGGTTTGAAATATGAGGCAAATATACGGCCTGTGTATTGACACTCCGGTCGGGTTCCCGGGACCATGCCGCCCCTTGCTCAGCGAAGGTCTGGAGGCGTCATGGAATTGAAGGCGTCGGAGTCAGCACCTGTTGCTTCCTCGACGGTGTCCGAAGCTTCCTCCGCTCCGATGGAACTCGCGGCGTCGGAAGTCGTGCCGCCCCCGGAGAAGCTGGATGAAATCGAGGAGATTGATTTCCTGCTCGAGGAAATCGAGAGCAAGATTGCTCCGCTTGCCTTGGCGTGAGGACCCAGGCTCCCTTGCGCTCGTATCAAGAGGTCTTCTCCGCCTACTGGCATCCCGTCGCCTTCTCCCATGAAGTCCAGGAGCGGCCCGTCGCGTTCCGGTTGCTGGGAACCGAGGGCGTGGTCTGGCGGAGTGAAACAGGGGTCGCGGCCACGCAGCGCTACTGCGCACACCGTGGAGCCGACCTGTGCCAGGGCGAGCGCGTCACGCAGGGGCTTCGCTGTGCGTTTCATGGTTGGACTTACGGGCGGGACGGCCAGTGTCTGAGGATACCCTCCCAGCCCTCGGCGCCCATTCCGCCCTCGGCCCGTCTTGATACATATCGCTGTCAGGAGCGGTATGGGCTCATCTGGGTCTGCCTCGCGGACGCCCCCGCGGCGCCGCTGCCGGAGTGGCCGGAGCTGGAGGACGGCACCGTCGCCACCGTCGCGTTGCCTCGGCTGGACTGGGAGGTGTCGGCGGGGCGGATGATGGAGATCATCCTCGATGTGGCGCACCTGTCCTGGGTGCATCGGGGGACGTTTGGCAATCCCGAGCAGCCGGAGGTGCCGCCGTACGAGGTGGAGCGGCTTCCCGCGGGGATTCGCTCGCGCATCGTCTACCCGGCGCTTGCTCCAGGGATGGAGGGGGCTCCGGGGCGCGTGGACCGGACGACCCTGACCTACGACGTGACGCTCCCCTTCGCGGTGCGCCTGGCCTTCAAGCCGACCCTCTTCTACGCGCACACCGTCTACGCGGTGGCCTCGCCCCTCTCCGAAGAGAAGATGCAGTGCTTCTACTTCGCGTCCCACCACCCGAAGATCCGCAACTTCGGGGAGATGTTCGTGAAGTCGGAGCTGGCCATCCTGGAGCAGGACCGGCGCGTCGCCGAGGGCCAGCGCCCCCGGGCCCATCCCGTGGACTTTGCCCACGAGGTGCACGTGAAGGCAGACTCCCTGCCCATCGAATACCGCCGCGCCGTCGCGGCCTTGCGCCTGGGTGACGCTCCACGGCTCCCCGGGCTGGAGTGAGCATGCTCAAGCGTTCTGGCGGGCGGGTGGGGCTGGGAATCGTGCTGGCGGTGATGGTGGGGGCGTGCCGTCAGAAGGAGGCGGCGCCCGTGGCGCCCTCCGCGCCCAAGCCCTCCGCCGTCGTGGAGGCGAAGGTCGAAAAGGTCGACCCGGTGGCGCGTGGACGCTACCTGGCGGAGTCCGTGCTGGTGTGTGGCGCCTGCCATACCGCGCGCGACTACTCCCGCTATGGCGGGCCCGTGAAGGGCGAGGCGCTGGCGGGGGACTGCTTCGGCGAAGCCCACGGCATGCCCGTCCAGGTGTGCGCGTCCAACATCACCTCGGACCCGGAGCACGGCATCGGCCGGTGGACGGACGAGGAGCTGATGCGGGCGATGCGCGAGGGCCGGGGCCGTGATGGCCGGGTGCTCTTCCCCATGATGCCGTACGCCGACTGGAAGGCGCTCTCCGACGAGGACGCGCGCGCGGTGGTGGCCTACCTGCGCCAGGTGCCCGCCGTCGCCCGCTCCACGCCGCGCACCCAGCTGCCCCCGGAGATGGCCGCCGAGCTCCAGGGGATGGCCGTCCCCCTGTCGGGCCCCGTCCCGGGACCCAAGGAGGACCTGGTGGCCCGGGGCCAGTACCTCGCCACCCTGGGCCAGTGCGCCACCTGTCATGCGGGCATGGCGGACCCCTCCAAGCCCTTCTCCGGCGGGATTCCCATCCCCGGGCCCTTCGGCAAGGAGACGGCGCCGTCCCTCCACCCGGAGGACGCCCTGCTCCGGGGGATGAGCGAGGACGCCTTCGTCGCGCGCTTCAAGGCCTGGAAGGAGGTGCCCCAGGCCCCCAGCCGCCAGGGGCAGGTCAACAAGCTGGTCATGCCCTGGGTCTTCTTCGCGGGCTTCCAGGAGGAGGACCTGCGCGCCATCCACCGCTACCTGCGCTCCCTGCCGGGCGCCTCGGCCCCGTCCGCCGGAAAGTAAGTTCAGCCGACTCTTGGCGTCTCGGCGCCAGGGCCGATAGAATTCTCGGGTTCTTATTCGCCGGACCTTGGCCGCCAGAAGCCGCGCGGGAGGCCCGGCACGAGCCCTCATGCCATCGCCTTTCAAGACCCTGCTCCTGACGCTTCCGGTGCTGGTGCTCCTCCCGGCCTGCGACCTGTTCGATACGTCCGATGCGGAGGGGACACGCGGGCGCGGCGCCAGGGCCTTCGACCCGTACGCGAGCTCCGCCTCCGGGGCCATCTCCCTGTCCCTGCTGTCCTTCAAGGGGTGTGCGATCCTCCCCAACGGAGAGCCGGTGACGAAGGGCGGGCTGAACCTGCCCGACTATCCGAACGAGTGCATCAACCTCAACCTGGGCTTCCCCATCGCCGCGCCGGCGCTCCCGCCCACCGCGCGCATGCAGGTGACGCCGGGCCAGGCGTACTTCCTGCGTGAGTTCTCCGCGGTGGACATGCTCCAGAACGTCCACACGGACTACAACGACCGCCGGACTCCGGCCGCCTGGGCCCGCCTCCAGTCGAACTTCAAGGACCTGGACTGGAGCGGCCTGTCGATGGGGCAGGATGACTGGAAGGTCCAGGACCCCGGGACGCTCCAGCGCGAGACCTTCTACGAGAACGCGGCGTGGATGACGTCCACCACGGACACGCTGCTGCTGGAGGTGCTGGACTCCGACGGCAACGTGCGCACGAGCGAGACCTACAAGCGCACCGACTTCCTGTCGGAGAGCAGCGCCACGGGCCGCACGCGGGTGAGCTTCACGGTGACGGGCCTTGCGCCCCCGCGCTTCCCGGACGACCCGATTCCGGTGGTGTCCAAGGAGCGGGAGGCCCTCGTCTACGCCAGCACCGTGAAGGTGTCGTTCGCCAACTCCACCAACCCCTTCAAGTCCTTCACCATGCCGCAGCTCCAGGGCGAGGGGCTCATCCGGGTGACGTGGAGCCTGATGCCCAAGAAGCCGTTCCTGTTCCCGGTGACCTTCGTCCCCGCGTCGGAGCGGCCGGCCACCTGCTACCAGGTGGGCCCGGACGGGCTGGCCACGGATGTGCCCGTGCCCTGCGGATTCGGCTTGTCGCAGAAGGTGGTGATGACGCCGCCGCGCAATGGCCGGTACCTGGAGCCGGGAGAGGCCCTGGACTTCGTCATCTCGCTCCAGGACGGCGACGGCCACTCGCTGCACGCGCGTGACTCACTGCCTTCGTTCAAGCAGTACATGGAGGGCGAGTCCAACGGCCTGGCCCACTTCAACAGCTTCATGCTGGTGAACTGGCGCGACGGCAGCGCCTCCGAGTCGGGCTACAAGGTGGTGGGCCCGCTCCAGGACCTGGTGGTCGTCAACGGCTCGCACACGCCCCCGTACTTCGCGTTCCCGCAGGCCGTCGAGCCCGAGTACTACGTGCCCCCCAGCTCGACGTACCTGCCGGGCGGCTCGCTCCACCGGCCCAACACGCGCATCACGGTGCCGCTGCCCCCGGATGCGAAGCCCGGCACGTACGCGCTGCTCGTCAAGGGACACCGTGACTTCATGGGCGAGCGCCTCAACCGCATGGACCCGTTCTTCTTCCAGGTGGGCCAGGCCGAGCGCACGACGTACCCGGGGAAGATTGGCAACTGTCAGGTCTGCCACAACGGGCCGAACTCCTTGAACAACGTCCACCATGGCGGGTCGGTGGACAACGTGGAGGCCTGCAAGGTGTGCCACTACGACGAGGGCGTGGGGCACGTCTCCGACTTCATGCACCGCATCCACGTCAACTCGCGCAAGTACCAGCAGAACAAGGGCGACTGCACCTTGTGCCACCTGACCCGCGAGAGCACGCTCCGGCCCAGCCTCGTCGCCTGCGCGGGCTGCCACCCCGGCACCCACGGCAACGAGTACAAGCACCTCGAGTTTCAAGACCTCAGCGCTGTCCCCAACATCTACGGCAACTGCGCCAACGCCTGTCACGTGACCTCGCCCCCGCGCGAGCACGTGTTGCCCAAGCGCTGAACTGGACGAGGACCGACATGATGGCCCGCCACCTCACTATCGCGTTCATGGTCGCCGCCGCGCTGAGCGGCTGCTCCGACGTCGAGCCCATTCCGCCCCCGCCCGTGCAGCCTCCGAGCACGGGCGTGTTGCCGGAGCGCCAGTCCACCGTGTCGGGCGTGGTCTACGACCCGGAGGCGTTCTTCGTTCAGTTCGTGACCTACTCGGCGATGGGCGAGGAGCCCATTCCGCCCGGCTTGTTCCCCAAGTCGCCCTTCCTGCTCTACTCGGCCATTCCGGATGCGCGGGTGCGCCTGTCCGGGGCCGGACTGTCATCGGTGTCCAGCGGGGCCTCCTCCTTCGAGGGGGCCTGGCTGACGACGGGCGTCGCGATGAGTGACAGCGCGCCCTACCTGGCGGAGGCGCTTCCGCCCGAGGACGGCCCCGTGGCCTTCTTCCCGGAGGGCGCGTTCTTCCCGCTCCCGCCCGCGAAGCACTACGCCACCACGAGCGTCCGCCCCATCCAGGTGCAGGTGAACAACTGCAGGTCGCAGGCGGCGGTGATGGTGGGCAACACGGGCGCCCTGGACGCGGTGGCGCGGCACCTGACGGCCGCGGGGACGCCGACGACGCCGGATGACCTGGTGAACCCGGCGAAGACGGGTGGCGTGGTCCTGTTCTGGGTCCACCCCGGCAGCCTCTTCTTCGACTTCATGTATGAGCCGATGGAGTCCGTCGTGGGCGAGACGAGCGCGGGCACCTTGCTGGCGGTGGACTGGGCGCCCCCTGGGGAAGGGCCTCCGGGGCAGTCGCCCCTGGGCTTCTTCGTGACGCCGGGTTCGGGCGGGTCCATCGGCTACTACGCGCTGGTCCTGCCGCGAGGGCTGACGACTCCCGTGAAGGTGACCTTCAAGGACACCCTTGTCAGCCCGGGGCCCCCGGACCCGGAGGACCCCTATGGCCTGCGCCCGTGGCCCATCGAGCCCATCACCGTGCAGCCGCACGCGGGCGTCTCCGTGCAGCGCGTGTTCGCGGGCTTCACCAGTACCCCCAAGCCGCGGGATCCGCTCGACCCTCCCCCGATGCCGCCGGAGGACGAGAGCTGGCGGTGTCTCCCGCCGGAGCGGGAGTAGCCCCATCCGCCGTGCCGCTCAGTGAGCTGGGCGGACCTGCAGCCCCCGGAAACGCACCGTGGGCTGCCCGAAGGACACGGGCAGCGGGCCGTGGTCCAGCTTGCGGCAGCCGCGCGTGGCGAAGAGGTTGCGCGCGTCGGCGCCCACCGCGTCGATGGAGGCCAGGGCCTCCAGGCCATTGCCCGCGAGGATGCCCGGTGACACGCGCTGCCCCAGGCGGCCGTCCCGGACCTCGCGAGCCTCCACGATGTAGAAGCTGAAGTCCCCCGACAGCAGGTCCATGTGCCGAGGCATGAGGTGCTGGACGAGCAGGCCGTGGGACAGGTTCCCCAGGAGCGTGTCCAGGTCTCCCTCATGTGGCTCCACACGGGTGTGGGCCATGCGTGGCAGGGGCGGGTGACGGAAGCTCACGCGCCGGCCGTGTCCGTTGGGGGTGTGGCCCAGCTGGAGGGCGCTGCGGGAGTCGAGCAGGGGCCCGTCCACGATGCCCGCGCTGAGCAGACGCACGGCCTGGGCGGGGTGGCCCTCATCGTCCCAGGACAAGGAGAGGGAGCCGTGTCCCTCGGTGGGGTCGTCGGACACGGACAGCCACGGGCCCGCGACGCGCTGTCCGAGCCGGCGCGCGAGGTAGGAGCCGCCTCGTGCGACGACATCTCCTTCGAGGGGATGGCCGCAGACCTCATGGAAGAAGCACGCCGAGGCCGCGCCCGGTGGGAGGACGATGGGCAGCACTCCGGTGGGGCAGGGGACGCCTGGACTGGACTCGCGCAGCTCGCGCACGAGGGTGGTGGCGTGCCGCTCGAGGGTCGGCAGGTGGGCGTGGAGCTGGGCGAGGTCGGGGAAGGCGAAGGCTCGCCAGGCGTCGAGCAGGCCGCTGGGGGTGGGCAGGGAGGTCTTCAGCTCGAGGATGGCGTGGCGGGAGACCTGCTGGGTGGAGGCGTGCTCGTCGAAGGAGAGCGTGCGGCGCTCCACTTCGCGGAGCAGCACGTCGAGCGAGGGAGCTCCGGCCTCCTGGGCGGAGGCCACCAGCCTTTGGATGATGTCCATCGCTCGCGCTCCCGAGGTCTCGAGGTCGGACGCGGGGGCGAGCAGGGATCGGGTGCTCGCGCCGGGGGCGGAGGGGAGGGCGGCGGCGAGGCGGATGGGGTCGGAGTGTTCCTCCCAGAGGTGTTCCGTCCCGCCGTCGACAGGGCGGGATTCGCAGAGGCCCTGGTCTCGCTGGAGGGGGAGGACGCGTGAGCCAGAGCGGGAGTGCACGGCTTCGGCTGTGTCTCGCCGCTCCACGAACCAGCTCGACCTGTTGGACTTCGCGGCGCGCACGTCTCCAGGTTCTAGTCGACCCGCCGGGCCGCGCGAAACGTGCGCCGCGAGATGTCAGGCCCGCTCGCGAGAATCCGGAATGAGACCCGCGGGTATTCTGTCGGGGGGGGCGATGCTCGTGCGTGTGTGCGCGTTGGCCTAGCGTCGACGACACCCATGCGGCAGGGGGGAACATGATTCACATCGTGGTGCGGCACCCTCGGGACGTGCAGACGTGGAAGAACCAGTGGCGGAGTGAGCAGGACTCCAGGATGGAATGGATCTCCACGGACGCGGAGGTGGCACGGCACTGCCAGACCGCGCGGGACACGGGCGTGCGTGTCCGGTTCCACCGGTGCGGCTTCCAGCCGTTCGCCCCCGTGGTCTGCTGTGACGCCCGCGTCAAAGATGTCCAGAAGGTCAGCCGGGATTTCTACATCGTGCACTTCGAGGACCAGGTGGCGATGAACCTGGAGCCGATGCACAAGCCCCACCAGCGGCAGAACTGGTACAGGGCCGGGCCCTGAGCGGACGCCCCACGGGTGTTCATGCCGCCGGCCCCCTTTCTTGATGTGGCCCAAGGGGAGGGCACCGACGCGGAAAAGGCCCGCCGGCGAATGAGGCATGATGGCCTCGCGTGAGCACGGGTCACAGTGAAGATGCGCGGCGAGAAGTCGGCGCGGAACGGATGGCGCCGGATGCGCTGGTGGCGGCCGCGCGTGCCGCGCTCGCGGATGCTGGACCGGAGCTCTCGGGGCAGGAGGCGGAGTTGTTCCTCGTGAGGGAGGGCTCCCTCGCGCTGGAGCACGAGGCTTCTTCGAGTTCCTTCGCCGCTCGCCTGGGAGATTCCTGCTCGGCCGTCGCGCGGGTCTGGAACGCCACGGTGCGGGGTGTGGCGTCAGGGCCGGTAGGAGAGGGCGCGGACCTCAAGCGCCTCCTGGTCCAGGCGGCACGGCGAACCGTCCCCTCCTCTTCGCCTCCACCTGTCTCTCCGCTCCCCGCCGACTCGCGGCTCCCTTCGTGGCGCTGGGCGCCCTCCGTTTCACAGGCGCGGAGCGATGCCACGCGAATGGTTCGTGAGTGTGTGCCCGAGGGCACCGTGGTGCAGGCGCTCGTGCTCACTCGTCGCTCCACCTGGTCCGCGCTCGTGCGTGGCCACGGCGTGCTTGCGCAGGTGGAGCAGCGTGAGGAAGCCTTCGTCCGTTGTGAGACTCCCAGAGGGGCCGTGGTGGATGCCGTGGTGCTACGCGCCGACGAGACGGCGTGGGGGGCACTGCGCGAGCGACTGCACGCGGCGGTCGACGCGTTGTCTGGCCCTGTTCGCGAGGCGGACCCGCGCCTTCCCCGCGTGTTGCGTCCCGCGGTCGCAGCGCCCCTCGTCGCGGGGCTGGGGTGGCTGTTGCGCGGGGATGTCGCGGTCTCGACGCCCGCGTTGGCGCGTGCGGTGGGCAAGAAGATCTTCCCATCCTTGCTCACCGTGGAAGACCTCCCCCGGCATGTCGAGGGGACACGCCATCGCGACTGGGACGACGAGGGACGAGATGCCCAGCCCCTCCGCCTGGTCGACGAAGGGCGACTGCTCGGATTCCTCCACTCCCAGGAGAGCGCCGCGCGTCTGGGCGTTCCACCACATGGACGTGGACTGCGCGACGGAGCCTCCGAAGCGAGCGCCGCCGCACTCAACCTCTTCATCGCTCCACGTGGGGACGCGTTGCCCGCGAGCTACACGGAGCTGGTCGCGCGAGTCGAGACCTTCACGGCGATGCCGCGTCCAGGTCGTGTGTCCCTCATCGCCGGTGGGTGGGAGGTCCGCGACGGGCGCCGGGTGCACCGCATTGCCCCGATGGAACTGGAGCTGCCCGTGCTGGAGACCTTCCGCTCGCTTCGAGGCGTGGGGGCCGACCTCACGTTCTTCCCCACCGCCGAGGGCTGCGGCACCCCCACGCTGCTGCTTCCTCCCTCGCAGGAGTGAGCACACCCGGCCCACACTCATGAGACCCACAGGACTCACGGTCCCACTCGTCGCGCGGCTCGCCCCGGTGGATACTTGGAGGACTCGCGGGCGTGACTCATCGCGCGGCGATGCACAAAGAGGAGACTTGAGATGGGGATGGATTCGTCGTCGGCCTCGCGCCCCGCGTCCGCGCGGACGGAGCGCGGCGTGGTGGCGGTGTGGCCCGCGAAGCCGACGGAGCTCGTCGGAGACTCTCGTGTGCTGCGCGCCCTTCCCCGTGTCGAGCTGCGCCGAGTCGGGCCCTTCGTCTTCTGCGACCACTTTGGACCCTCGCCCGCCGTGCCGGGCACCATGTCCGTGCCCCCTCATCCGCACATCGGTCTGCAGACCGTGACGTACCTGTTCTCCGGAGCCATCCGTCACCGAGACTCCCTGGGCACCGTGCAGGACATTCAGCCTGGGGACATCAACTGGATGACCGCCGGCCGCGGCATCGTCCACGCGGAAGACGTGGACTCGAGCCCCGGAGCCCCACCTCTGCACGGCATCCAGACCTGGGTCGCCCTCCCTCGCGAGCAGCGCCAGCTTCCTCCCGCCTTCGAGCACATCCCCTCGGCAAGGCTGCCCTGCGTGGAGCACGACGGCGCGCGCGTGCGAGTCCTCGCCGGACGACTGGGCGAGGCCCGCTCCCCCGTCCCCGCCTTCCATCCCCTCACCTACCTGGACGTGGAGCTCGAGCCGGGAGCCACCCTCTCGCTCCCCGTGGAGCCCACCCACGCGCTGGCCCTCTACGTGGCCGACGGCGACGTCTCCATCGGCGGCACCACGGTGGAGCGCGGCCTGCTCGCGCACCTGGACGAAGGCGCCTCCACGCTGACGCTGCACTCGGTCCGTGGCGGACGCGTGATGGTGTTGGGCGGTGAGCCGTTGCCGGACCCGCTCGTCATCTGGTGGAACTTCGTCGTGGACAGCGTGGCCGAGGGCCGCGCGCGCTTCGCGGACTGGGAGGCGGGGCGCTTCCCGCCGCTCGCCCCCTGAGTGGACAAGTGGCCAGCCCCTCGTACCCGAGGACCACGCCCCAGCGCCCCCAATCCAGTGCATGCTGCGCGCGCGGCGGCGGACGCCGGGAGGACAGAGGATGTCGGGTCAGTCGTTGGCGATGAAGTTGCTAGAGGGCGCCCGGGAATGGGCGAAGCGGCTGCCCTCCGCGCTCTCCGGAGACATCGCGGTGGACGTCGGTGGCAAGCGGTTGCGGCTGTCCCACGTGCGCGTGGAGACGGTGGTGCGGCAGTTGTTGGGCAACGTGAAGCACCTGGAGCTTCGCCAGTGGGAGTCGCGTCCCAACGTCTATGACCTCCGGCTCTCCGTGAAGGGCTGGAAGGTGCGCGTGGAGACGACGCTGGAGCGCGTGGAGCTCGCCTCGGGGCGCTACCGGCTGTGGCTGCTCACGCCCGGAAGGGTGGAGCTGGAGGAGTCTCGCGGCGCGTCGTCGCTGGTGATGGGCATCCTGCGCGCGGGCGCGGGACGGGCCGCGCTGCGCACCCTCGCCGAGCGCCTCCTGCCTCCGGGACTGACGTGGAACGGACAGGTGCTCCAGGTGGAAGGGAAGCTCCCCGCCGAAGGCGTGCTGTCCGCGAAGCTCTTCGAGAACGCCGCGCTCGCGATGAGCGTGGAGCACGTGGAGGAGGGCCTGTGGCTGGGCGCGGAGGCCTGGCCTGGACTGCTGGACCTGCTCCAGACGCTCTTCGGCACGGAGCTGCCTCGCACGCCGCCGGGGACCTGACGCCTCCGGCGCGTGCGTGCGAGAGGCTCGGGAGGGCTCAGCCCTCCTTCTGCGCGCCCTTGGGCGGCTGGTACGTCCCCGGCGTCGTGCGCGAGGCGATGACCAGCCGGTTCCACGCGTTGATGGTGGCGATGGCGCCGGTGAGGTCCGCCAGCTCCTTGTCCGAGAAGTGCGGCTTCACCGCCTCGTACACGGACGCGGGCACATGGCCCTCCGCCACGAAGGTGACCGCCTCCGTCCAGACCAGGGCCGCGCGCTCGCGGTCCGTGTAGTAGGGGCTCTCCTCCCACGCATCCAGCCCGTACAGGCGCTGCTCCGTCTCGCCCAGCACGCGCAGGTCCTTCCAGTGCATGTCGATGCAGAAGCCGCAGCCGTTGAGCTGGGAGGCGCGCAGCTTGATGAGCGTGAGGAGCTTCTCGCCCAGCCCACACTCATGCAGGTACTTCTCCAGCCCGAGCATGGCGGCGTAGAGGCCCGGGGCAATCTTCGGCGTGACGAATCGGGGCGTTTCCATGGGGTGTGCTCTCTTGGGTTCTCGAGGGGGGAGGGATGTCCCCCGCTGCTGGCGCTGAAGTAATCGCGCCCCCGCGTTGACGCGAGGGCCACTCACGCGCCACCCCATGGGGCCACTTTCCACCGCGCTGGAGCCACTCGCGCGCGGCGTCGCCTCAGCGCAGCGCCCGGGCGAGCATCCGCACACCCTCGGGAATCCGGTCCTCGGGCACGCACGCGTAGCCGAGGAGCAGGGCGCCTCGGCCCCGGGTCTGGACCCGGAACGCGGACAGGGGCTGCGTCAGCACTCCGGCCTGGAGGACGCGCGCGGTGGCGGCCCGGTCATCCTCGCCCTCGGGGAGCCAGCCCACCAGGTGCATTCCGGTGTGGAGGGGAGACACCTCCAGGCGTCCTCGCAGCTCGCGCGAGGCCGCGTCCACCAGGGCCTCCTGCCTGCGGCCGTACAGCACCCGCATGCGGCGGACGTGGCGGCTGAAGTGGCCGTCGTTGAGGAAGTCCGCCACCACCGCCTGCTCCACCACGGGCGTGTGGCCATCGGCGAAGCGGCGCGCGGCGGTGAAGGCGTCCACCAGCGGTTCCGGCACCACCAGGTAGCCCACCCTCAAGGCCGGGGACACCACCTTGCTGAACGTCCCGATGTAGAGCACCCGCGCATCTGGCGCCATTCCCTGCAGCGCGAGGAGCGGGCGGCCCTCGTAGCGGAACTCGCTGTCGTAGTCGTCCTCGACAATCCACGCATCCGAGCGCGCGGCCCAGGAGAGCAGGGCCTGCCGCCGCGCCGCGCTCATGGCCACGCCCAGCGGGAACTGGTGCGCGGGGGTGACGACGGCCAGCCGCGCATCCGGCCGCAGCCTCCTGCCCGCCTCCACGTCCAGCCCTTCCGCGTCCACGGGGACGGGCACCAGCGTGGCGCCCGCGGCGACGAGCGCGCCTCGGTACGCGAAGTAGCCCGGGTCCTCCACCCACGCCGCGTCGCCCGGGTCCAGCAGCACTTGCGCCGCCAGGCTCATGGCCTGCTGCGCGCCGTTGACGATGATGACCTGCTCGGGGACACACCGGACGCCGCGCGAGGTGGCCAGGTAGTCCGCGACGGCGCGCCGCAGGGGCGGATGACCCGCGGGCTCCGCGCGCTGGAGCAGGTCCCCCCAGGAGCGCCGCCAGCGCGTGTTCAGCAGCCGCCCCCACAAGTCGCTGGGGAAGGCGTCGATGGACGGCGTGCCCATGCGGAAGGCGAGCTGGCTGGGAGGAATGCCGGGCACGGACAGCCGCAAATCGGGCAGCAGCGCCACCTCGCGCCCGCGCCGGGAGATGCCCGGCATGTGCGCTGGAGAGGGCGGTGTGCCGCTCACGCGCTCCGAGCGCAGCACCCGCTCCGGAAGCTCGCGCGCCACATACGTGCCCGAGCCCAGGTGCCCCACCAGGTACCCTTCCTCCAGGAGCCGCGAGTAGGCGTTGAGCACCGTGTTGCGCGACAGGTCCAGCTGCTCCGCCATCGCCCGCGTCGACAAGAGCCGCGTGCCCGGCCCCAGCCTCCCCGCGACGATGGCCGCGCGCAGCGCCTCCATCAGCTGTGTCTGGAGCGACGCGCCCGTGGAGGCGTCCAGCACCACCGTCGTGGCCGCCATGGCCGCGGGCCGCTTGCGCGCCGTGCGCCGCCGCTTCGCCCCCGCCGCGCCCTTCGGCGGCGTCATGGACCGCTCACCCGTCCCCCCGTCGCCCGGAACCCGAGCGCCCGAGATTCACCGGGGTGATGTCCGGAATCACGACACATCACTGTTGGAAACAGAGGCAAGCGGAGTACGCCTGCTGCGTAGCCGCAAGCGCCATCGCGCTCGGGGCCGGCCGGCGTCTCGGCCAACTGCAAGAGGAGGGGGTCCGTCATGCTGGGGTTGCCGTGGTTCAACCTCATCGTCGCGCCGCCACGCGCGAGAATCGAGGAGGGAATGCGCGAGAGGCTCTTGCGCGTGGCCGCCGTGCTGCTCCAGGAAGAGGGTCGCGGGGCCCTGACGTGGGAGGCCCTTGCCCGGCGCGCCCGTGTGGGACGAGGCACTCCGCGCTACCACTTCCGGAGCAAACAGAAGCTGTTGGAGGCCCTTGCGGGCTTCTCCTCACACCCGGTGGTCCAGGGAAGGCGTTGACTCCTGGACAGGCCCACCCTCGGAAAGTCCACGCCCGCACGTCCGGGCAGGACGATGCCGAGCGAGTGCCCGCAGTCTGGCCGTAGGCTTACCCGCGAGGGTGACTTCCGCTTTATTCCCGGTGGCTCCATCTCTTTCTAGGTGCGGCGAGCCCGTAGTTGGGCCATTAGACTGAAACGAGAATGCTTCGGGGTGTTCGTGCGTTCTTTCGCTCGGAATCAGGGGCGGTTGGACATGGGCCCCCTATCAGGCTAGAGGCAGTTTCACATCTCAGGTTCGGGATGCGAGGCGGCTCGGATGCCGCGAGAAGAAAGAAGACGCATATGGCGACTGGTACCGTGAAGTGGTTCAACGACGCGAAGGGCTTTGGCTTCATCGCGCAGGATAATGGCGGCCCTGACGTGTTCTGCCACCACACCGCCATCCAGGCGGACGGGTTCCGGACCCTCGCCGAGGGTCAGAAGGTGGAGTTCGACGTCAAGAAGGGCCCCAAGGGGCTCCAGGCGGAGAACGTCCGCCCGGTTGGCTGAGCGCGTCCGCTCCAGCATCCGACGGCCCGGTCTCCTCTAGGGGGAGGCCGGGCTTTTGCTTTCAGGAGGGAGGCGACATGCAAGGAAGGTCGACGAAGCGTCAGAAAGAACAGGCGCGCAAGCAGCACCAGCAGGAGAAGGATGCAAAGCGCGAAGAGCGCAAGCGTGCGAAGGTCGAAAAAGGCCCACGCCAGCCCGGAGATGTGGACCCTGATATCGCGGACATCATTCCAGGGCCGCAGCCGCAGGTAGAGTACTGAGTCAGCGTCTCTTCCTGAGGCCCACCACGTGCTGACGTGGTGGGCCTTGTCGTTTCCAGCATGGAGCGGCCGGTTCCCCAGGAAGGAGGCCTCCCTCGTTTTCGCCGCAATGAGGGAGCCCGCCAGGGCGTAGGGCCAGGGCACTTCCTCCAGCCCCCGACCCCATGCTGCGAATCTCCGCTGTCTCGAAGGCGTACCCCAACGGGGTCCGCGCCCTCCAGGGCATTGACCTGAACATCGACCGAGGGCTGTTCGGCCTGTTGGGGCCCAACGGCGCGGGCAAGTCCACCCTGATGCGCATCCTGGCCACGCTGCAGGCGCCGGATGCGGGGCAGGTGACGTTCGATGGGCTGGACGTGCTCGCCCAGCCGCAGGCCCACCGCCGGCACCTGGGCTATCTCCCGCAGGACTTCGGGGTGTACCCGGGCGTGTCCGCGGTGGAGCTGCTCGACCACCTGGGGCTGCTCAAGGGGCTGACGAACGCCCGGGCGCGGCGCGAGCAGGTGGACGCGCTCCTGAACCTCACCAACCTCCACGCGCACCGGAAGAAGGCGGTGAGCGGCTTCTCGGGAGGCATGCGGCAGCGCTTCGGCATCGCGCAGGCGCTGCTGGGCAACCCCAGGCTGCTCATCGTGGACGAGCCCACGTCGGGGCTGGACCCGGAGGAGCGCCAGCGCTTCCACAACCTCCTGGGCGAGGTGGGGGAGAACGTCGTCGTGCTGCTCTCCACGCACATCGTCGAGGACGTGCGCCAGCTCTGTCCGCGCATGGCCATCCTCAGCGAGGGGCGCGTGCTGTGCGAGGGCGCGCCGGAGGCGCTGGTGGCCTCGCTCGCGGGGAAGGTGTGGCGCAAGACGGTGGAGAAGGGCGCGGTGGAGCGCTACCGCGCGTCGTTCTCCATCCTGTCCACGCAGCTGCAGGCGGGGCGCACGCGGGTGCACGTGCTGGCGGACGCGAGGCCCGAGGAGGGCTTCGAGCAGGTGTCGCCCGACCTGGAGGACGTCTACTTCTCCACGCTGGCCCACCGTCGCGCGGCGTAGCGGAGGCGAGCCATGCTTCGGGGAATCCTCCACTTCGAGTGGCGCTATCACACGCGCCAGGCCGTCTTCTTCGCCGCGCTGGTCCTCTTCGCCGCGATGAGCGTCGCGCTGGTCGGCACGGGCTACGGCGGCGACAACGTCCAGCTCAACTCGCCCCACAGCGTCGCGCAGTCGCTGGGGCTCCTGTCGCTCACGTCCCTCTTCGTGCTGGGCATCTTCTGCGCGGCCACCGTGCAGCGCGACGCCGAGCACGGCATGACGGAGCTGCTCTTCACCACGTCCGTCACCCAGCGGGACTACCTGCTGGGCCGCTACCTGGGCGCGCTGCTCGCGACGCTCGCCGTGTTCGCCGTGGCGACGCTGGCGCTGATGGTGGCGCCGTACGTCCTGGCGGTGCCTCCGGAGCGGGTGGCGCCTCTCGACGTGGGCCGCTACCTCTGGGCGCTCCTGGTCGTCGTGACGCCCAACGTGGTGTTCGCCGCGTCGCTGCTGTTCGCCATCTCCGCGCTGTCTCGCAGCCGGCTGGCCAGCTACGTCGGCGGCGTCTTCGTGTACGCGCTGTATCTGGTGGGCTCCATGTGGGCGGAGTCACCCATCATGGCGGGGGCCGCGCCGCAGACGGCGGAGTCGCTGGCGCGCGCCGCGCTCCTGGACCCCTTCGGCCTGTCCGCGCTGTTCGAGCTGTCGCGCTACTGGCCGGAGGCGGAGCGCAACACCCGGTTCGTCCCGCTGGCGGGGAACTTCCTTTGGAACCGGCTGTTGTGGCTGGGCGTCGCCGCGGCGGTGCTCGGCTTCGTGCACTGGCGCTTCTCCTTCCGGACCTCGGCGGTGAAGCCTCGCCAGGAGGAGCCCGCGGAGGCGCCCGTCTCCCAGGGGCGTGCGTCATACCGCCCCGTCGAGGTGGGCATGCCTCGGGGCCGCTCGGCCTGGGCGGTGCTCGCGTCGGCGGCGCGGCTGGAGCTGCGCCATGTGCTGCGGAGCTGGCCCTTCCTGGCGCTCCTGGCGCTGTGGGTCTTCGTCGTGGGAATGGAAATCGTGACGGGGGCGGGGCGAGGAGAGGCGGGCACCTACCGCATCCCGACGACGGGCCGGGTGCTGGAGAGCATCTGGATGCCGCTGTCCCAGGTCGGCACCCTGGTGGTCATCTACTTCGGCGCGGAGCTGGTCTGGCGCGAGCGGCTGGCGCGCTTCGAGGCGCTGCTCGATGCGACTCCCGCCTCCAGCGGCTATTTCTTCGCCGCCAAGCTGGCCGCGATGGTGGCGCTGGTGGGCGTGATGACCGCGGTGCCCGTCGCGCTGGGCGTGGCCTTCCAGCTGGTGCGCGGCCAGGTCGCCCCGGAGCCTTGCCTCTACCTGTCGCTGTTCTACTTCCAGGCGCTCCCGCTGGTGCTCTTCGCGGTGGCGGTGCTGTTCATCCAGACGGTGAGCCCTCATCGCTACGTGGGCATGGTGCTGTCGCTCCTGCTGTCCCTCGTGGTGAGCCAGGGCGCGTCCCTGGGCCTGGAGCACCCGATGACCCGCTTCGGCGCGGCGCCGGGCGTGTCCCACTCGGACCTGGATGGCTTCGGCCCCATGGCCGCGTCCTTCTCGGCGTTCATGGTGTACTGGAGCGCCTTCGCGGGGCTGCTGGCGCTGGTGACATGGGGCCTGTGGCGGCGCGGACTGGGCACTCGCTGGAGCGCTCGCGTGCGGGCGCTGCCGGGCGAGTGGGGACGCGCGGGGACGTATGGCGCGGTGGCGTGCGGCGGGGTGTTCCTGCTCGCCGGGGGCCTCATCGCCCGCGACACGTGGGGCCTGGGCACCTACCAGTCCCGCGACGCCTCGCTGGCGTGGCGTGAGCGCTACGAGCGGACGTACAAGGTCCTCGAGCCGCTTCCGCTGCCGGGCATCGTCGCGGTGACGTCGCGCCTGGACCTCTTCCCGGAGGAGCGCCGCTACCGCGCCACGGGGACATACCGGCTGGAGAACCAGACGCAGGCGCCCCTCGACACGCTGTGGGTCGCGGTGCCGCCGACGGCGAGGTCCGTGTCGCTCTCGCTGCAGGGCGGCGAGCAGGTGGCGCGTGACGAGGAGTTCGGCATGGTCCACTTCCGGCTCCAGCCGCCGCTGCCCCCCGGAGGCGTGGCCGAGCTGTCGTTCGACGTCACGCGCGAGGAGCGGGGCGTTCGGGCCACGGGCTTCGACCTCTCGCTGGTGGAGAACGGCTCCTTCATCCTGAACGACGAGGTGTTCCCCACGCTGGGCTACCGCCGGGGCCATGAGCTGGGCAGCCCGGAGGAGCGGCGCAAGAGAGGCTTGCCGGAGCAGCCCCGGATGCCGCTTCTCGACGAGAGCGGGAGGACGCCCGTGGTCCGGGCCCCGGTGTGGCACACGCTGGACCTGATGGTGTCCACGTCGAGCGACCAGACGGCGGTGGCCCCGGGGACGCTGCGCAAGCAGTGGAGCGAGGACGGGCGGCGCTACTTCCACTACGTCGTGGACCGGCCCATGACGCCGAAGTTCGCCGTCGTCTCGGCCCGCTACGCGGTGGAGAAGACGCGGCACCAGGGCGTGGACGTGGAGGTCTATTACCATCCCGCGCACGCCTACAACGTGAAGGCCATGCTGGAGGCCACCACGCGCTCGCTCGACGACTTCGGGGCGCGCTTCCACCGTTATCCGGATACGCAGCTGCGCATCGTGGAGATTCCGTCGTCCTGGAGCTTCGGCGCGCTGGCGATGCGGCAGGTCATCTACTTCGTGGAGGACCGGGGCTTCCTCACCGACATGCGGCAGTCGGACGCGGTGGACCTGGTGACGCGGCGCACGGCGCACGAGGTGGCCCATCAGTGGTGGGGCCACCTGCTGGACCCGGCCACCGTCGAGGGCGCGACGATGCTGGTGGAGTCGCTGACGAAGTACTCCGAGCAGCGCGTCCTCGCGGGCCTGCACGGCGAGCACTCGCTGGTGCGAGAGCTGGCGTTCGACCGGGACCGCTACCTCGCCGGACGCACCGAGGAGTCCACCCAGGAGCCGGGGCTCTACAAGGGCACGGGCCAGTCGTACCTGTACTACGGCAAGGGCGCGCTGGTGATGAACGCGCTGCGGGACCTGCTGGGCGAGGCGAAGCTGGACGCGGCGCTGCGGCGCATGCTGAACGCCCCGGGGCACGAGAGCTCACTGACGACGCTGGACCTGCTGACCGCGCTGCACGCGGAGGCCACCACGGGCCAGCACGTCCTCATCGACCAGTGGATGAAGGAGGTCGTCCTGTACGACTTGAAGGTGGAGTCTTCGTCCGTGGAGGCGCTGCCGGACGGGCGCTTCCAGGTGACGGCCCGCGTGGCGACCTCGAAGCGCGCCGCGCGCGGCGGCGAGGACGTCCTCCTGCCCATGGACGAGGCGCTGGACGTCGCCGTCTACACGAGCTCACCGCGCGACGGCGTCGTGGAGGACAACCTGCTGCACGTGCGGCGGCATCGCTTCCAGGGCGCGTCCACGGAGGTGTCCTTCACCGTGGACAGGCAGCCGACGCACGTGGGCATCGACCCGTTCATCCTGCGCATCGAACGGGAGCGCGGCGACAACTTCCAGAAGCTGTCGCCGCGCGGGTCTGCTTCCGCGGCGCGTTAGGCCGCGGAGGTGCTTCAGGCGACCTTCTTGTCGCGCAGCTCGCGGCGGAGGATCTTGCCCACGTTCGTCTTGGGCAGCTCCGTGCGGAACTCAATCTTCTTGGGCCGCTTGTAGCCGGTGAGCTGCTCGCGGCAGAAGTCCATGAGCTGGGCCTCCGTGAGCGACGGGTCCTTCTTCACCACGAAGAGCTTCACCACCTCGCCCGAGTGCTCGTCGGGGATGCCCACCGCCGCCACCTCGAGCACGCCGGGGTGCATGGCCACCACGCCCTCGACCTCGTTCGGGTAGACGTTGAAGCCGGACACCAGAATCATGTCCTTCTTGCGGTCGACGATGGTGGTGTGGCCGCGCTCGTCCATCACGCCGATGTCGCCGGAGCGGAAGAAGCCGTCGGCGAACATCACCTTGGCCGTCTCATCCGGACGGTTCCAGTAGCCCGCCATCACCTGCGGGCCGCGGATACAGATTTCGCCCGGCTGGCCCATGGGAACTGGATTGCCGTCGTCGTCGCGGATGGCGATTTCCGTGGAGGGAATCGGCAGGCCGATGGTGCCCGAGTACTCCGTCGCTGTGGGCAGGTTGCTGGTGGCCACCGGGGACGTCTCCGACAGGCCGTACCCTTCGATGATGGGCACGCGGGTGATGGCGTACCACTTCTCCGCCACCGCGCGCTGCACGGCCATGCCGCCGCCGTTGCAGATCATCAGCTCGGAGAAGTCGAGGTTCTTGAAGTCGGGGTGGTTGGCCAGCGCGTTGTAGAGCGTGTTGACGGCCGGGAGGATGTGGAACTTCTGCTCCGACAGCGTCTTGATGAAGCCCGGGATGTCGCGCGGGTTGGGGATGAGCACGTTCATCGCGCCCAGGCGGATGCCCATCAGCCCACAGACGGTCAGCGCGAAGATGTGGTACATCGGCAGCGCGCAGATGATGTTCAGCTGCGCGATGTTGCGCCCCCGCATCGCCGGGTCCAGGAACGCCTCCACCTGGAGCACGTTGGCGATGGCGTTCTTGTGCAGCAGCGTGGCGCCCTTGGAGACGCCCGTCGTGCCGCCCGTGTACTGCAGGAAGGCCACGTCGTCGTGCTTGGAGGCCACCGGGTTGAGCGTGCGCTTGCCGCCCTCCGCCAACACCTGCTTGAAGCTCACGGCGCGCGGCAGGTTGAACGCCGGCACCATCTTCTTCACCTTGCGCACCACGAAGTTGACCAGGGTGCCCTTCAAGGCCCCCATCAGGTCACCCATGGTCGCCACGATGACGTGGCGCACCGGCGTCTTGTCCAGCACCTGCTCCAGCGTGGTGGCGAAGTTCTCCAGGATGAAGATGGCCTGGGCTCCGCTGTCCTTGAGCTGGTGCTCCAGCTCGCGCGGCGTGTAGAGCGGGTTGACGTTCACCACCACGTAGCCCGCGCGCAGGATCGCCGCGATGCAGACCGGGTACTGCAACACATTGGGCATCATCACCGCGACGGTGGCGCCCCGCTCCAGGCCCCGCGACTGAAGCCACGCGCCAACGCGCCGCGACAGCGCGTCCAGCTCGCGGTACGTGATGCTCTTGCCCATGCACTTGAACGCGGGCCGATCCGCGTACTTGGCGAAGGCCTCCTCCATCAGGTGCGTCAGCGACGGGTACTGCTGGATATCGATCTCCGCCGGGACTCCAGGCGGGTAGTGCTTCAACCAGGGCTTCTCCATCGGCTCGCCTCCAAGGCGCGATTCGTTGATGGGTTGGGGGTGCCGGATGGTAGCTCGATTACGGACGTGTAACGTTCCTTCTGTGACGGAAGTTTAACGTCTGTCTTTGATGCACTGCGGCATGGGCAGACACGGCCCGCCGCTCAGGGCTCGAAGGGGCGGACGACCTCGGCCTGGATGATGCGGTCCAGCCGGTACGGTCGCCGCTCGCCGCCTTTCACGTCCTGTGTATCCAGGCGCGTCTCGTGGCGGTCCATCACCACGGAGAGGATGCGGACCTCTCGCGTGGTTTCCAGGAAATTGCCGTCCACGTAGGTGATGCGGAGGACCTGCTGCTCGAACCAGGCGCGCTCGATGGCCGCTCGCACCGAGGCCTTGCTGGGCAGCGAGGGCACGCCCAGGAACGACAGCTCCTTGAGCCGGTCCAGCAGCTCGCGCTGGGCGGACGTGGAGAGGGCCGAGCGCACCTTGTCCAGCGCGGACTCCAGCGTGCCGGTGAAGGGCAACAGCCGCATGTCGATGGCGAAGCGGCCCAGGGCCACCAGCAGTGCGGCCTCGCGCGCGGTGAAGTTCACCGGAGGCAGGCTGTAGCTGCGGTCCAAGGCGTAGCCACCGCCCCGGCCCCGCTCCGCGGCGACAGGCATTGACGCATCGCGCAAGGAGTCGAGGTCGCGGTAGATGGTGCGCACGGTGACGCCGAAGCGCTCGGCCAGGGTCTCCGCTGTCACTCCGGTGCGGCGGCCCCGGAGGTACTCGGCGAGTGCGAAGAGTCGCTCGGTGCGTTGCATGCGTGGATACCTGACATACCGCTGACACCGGTGGGCGGCAAGCTGTGGGGCATGATGCGGGGCATGGTGGAGGACGAGTGGCTGTGGGGCTGGGACGCGACGCCGGGAATCGTCTCGGTGTGGGCGGAGCCCGATGGCCGAGCGTTCGTGTGGAGGCGGCTGCCGGACACGGGCGCGCTGGTGCGCGAGGACGTGCGCTTCCGGCCGTGGCTGGTGCTGTCCACGCTGGAGGACCTGGCGCACCTGGGGACCCGGCTGCGGCCGGAGCGCGAGGGCCCGGCGCCTCGCTGCGTGACGTACCAGGAGCTGTCGGGGTCGGGGGCGCTGCGCTACCTGATTCGCGCGGAGGATGGGCGCGCGCTGGTGTCGGACGTGCTGCAGGGCGTGTCGCGACGGCTGGGGCAGGTGTTCACGAACCTGCGCGATGTGAGCCCGAGCCTGGTGCTGTCGCTGCCGCCGGAGGACCAGTACCTCACGGCGTCCGGGCGCACGTACTTCCGGGGGCTGTCCTTCGATGCGCTGCACCGGCTGCAGTTCGACCTGGAGACGACGGGGCTGGACCCGGCGAAGGACCGCATCTTCCTCATCGCGCTGAAGGGGCCTCGCGGCGACGCGGAGACCTTGGAGGCGCACGGCGAGGGGGATGCCGCGGAGGCGGACCTGCTGCGCCGCTTCGTCGAGCGGGTGCGGGTGCTGGACCCGGACGTCATCGAGAACCACAACCTGCACGGCTTCGACCTGCCGTTCGTGGCGAGGCGCGCGAAGCACCTGGGCGTGGTGCTGGCGCTGGGGCGCGCGGGCACGCCGGGCTTGCGGCACCGGCCCTCCGCGAGAGGCTCGGCGCTGGGGCGCGGGGCGGAGCGCAACGCGGATGCGATGCGGCGCGCGCGCTACACGGTGCCGGGGCGCGAGTTCATCGACACGCTGGACGCGGTGCTGCGGCACGACTTCTCCGCCAGGGATTTGCCGGGCCATGGGCTCAAGGCGGTGGCGCGGCACTTCGGCCTCGCGGGGCCCGCGCGCGAGTACATCCCCGGCGCGAAGGTGTACGAGGTCTTCCAGACGGACCCGGAGCGGGTGCGGCGCTACGCGCGGGACGACGTGGGCGAGGCGGAGGGCATCGCGCGGGTGCTGGGCGGCGCGGCCTTCGCGTTGGCGCGCATGGCGCCTCGGCGCTACGAGCGGCTGGCGGACGCGGGCGCGGCGACGGGTGTGCTGGACCCGCTGCTGGTGCGCGCGTACCTGCGCTCGGGCGTGGCGCTGCCGGCGCATGAGCCAGGGGATGGGACGTCGCACAACGGGGCGGCGCTGCACCTGTTCGCGACGGGCGTGGCGCGGCGGGTGGTGAAGGCGGACGTGGCGAGCCTGTATCCGTCGCTGATGCGCGAGTACCGCATCGGTCCCAAGCGCGACAAGCTGGGGGCGCTGCTGGCGCTGGTGGACCGGCTGGTGGACCAGCGGCTGGCGGCGAAGAAGCGGGGGCGCGCGGCGCCGCCGGGCTCGGCGGAGCGACACGAGAACGAGGCGCTCTCCGCGGCGATGAAGCTCGTCGTGAACTCCGCCTATGGCTACCTGGGCGCGGTGGGGCTGACGCGCTTCGCGGACGTCCACGCGGCCAACGAGGTGACGCGGCGGGGGCGCGCGGTGCTGGCGCTCCTGTGCCGGGAGCTCGCGCGCCGGGGCGTCACGCTGCTGGAGGCGGACACGGACGGCGTGTACTTCGCGGTGCCGGAGGACTGGCGCGAGGAGGATGAGCGCCGGGTGGTGTCGGAGGTCGCCGCGCTGCTTCCCCGCCTCGTGCAGCTGGAGTTCGAGGGGCGCTACGCGGTGATGCTGTCGCACGAACCGAAGAACTACGCGCTGCAGACCTACGACGGGACGCTGCACCTCAAGGGCGTGGCGTTCCGCTCCAGCCGCGCGGAGCCCTTCGGTGAGACGTTCCTGCGCAAGGCCCTGCGCTGTCTCCTCGCGGGAGACCTCCAGGCGGTGCGGGAGACCTACGTCTCCACGGTGCTGGCGCTGCGCAGGCGGCAGGTGCCCACCTCCGAGGTGGCGGCGAACGTGCGGCTGACGAAGGACTCCACGCAGTACGGCGCCGTGCGCGAGCGCCGGCGGGAGCTGGCCTATGAGGCCCTGCTCGCGGCGGGGCGGAAGACGTGGGCCTCCGGCGAGCACATCCGCGTCTACCGCGCCGTGGGTGGACGCGCGGGCCTGCTGCCCGAGCGCGAGCCGGATGACGAGGGCAGCTCGCCCCCGTCCGGGGCCGAGGACCCGCGCGACTACGATGCGGAGTACTACGTGCGGCTCCTGAAGGAGACCTTCGCCGCGCGCCTGGAGCGAGGCGTCACGCGCGCCGACTTCGCCACCCTCTTCGAGGACCCGGGCCAGCCGTCGCTCTTCACGCCGTCCCTCGCGGACGCACGGCCCATCCTCACGGTGGTGGCGCCGCCGCCAGAGGAGGAGCTGGAGGCGGCGCAGCCCGTCACTTAGAGCGCTGCTCGAGCTTGCGCAGCTCCTTCTCCGCGTACTTCCGCTGGGCCGCGGGGATTTTTCGCGAGAGGAGGAAGTACCGGTAGTACTCGATGGCCTCCGACACCTTCCCCAGGTCCCGGGCCAGGTCTCCCCGGTTCAAGTGGAGCACGTCGCGCTCGTGGTTCGTCGTGGTGAGCAGCACCAGGCAGTCGTCGAGGACGGCCTGGGCCTGGAGCCACTCCTTGCTGTACCACAGCGCGAAGCCGAGGTTGTTGAGCAGCTCGGCCCAGAGGTCGATGATGGCCGCCCGCTGTTCGTCCACCTGGGGCCTCAGGATGTCGCTCCGGATGTATTCGCGATGGCGCCAGTTCAATGGGTCTCCCGCGACTTGCCGCCCGTCCGCGAGCCAGGCCCGATAGGCCGCGGTCCACGCGCTGAGTGCTTCCTTCTTCTGCCCCGTGCTCCACTGCGTGAGCGTGGCCTCGTTCAGGGCAAGCAGCTCCTTGCGCATGCGATGGAGGTCCTCCAATCGGCTCAGGTCCGGGTCCGGGCTGCTCGGGCTCGGCGAGTCGTCGTCGGGTGCCTCTTCGCCATCCAAGGGCTGGTTGTCGCGCCCGGAGTAAGCCCGGCAGGTGAGGTCCGCCTCGCCGCCTTGCGCCACCACGCACTCACAGGCGAAGAGCCCGGAGCCTCCGTCCGACCATTCCAGTCTCTCCACCGTTCGGGGCAAGTCGGTCTGCCTCGCGGGTTTAGCGGGGTAGGGGAAGACCTGGTCGACACACTCGCGGATCTTCCGGGTCATGGCCTCGCTGGCCGTCGTGTTCACCTTGGAGGTGACGCTGTCGACGGCCCATAGGGCGAGCCCCTCCCGGGGCGCTGCGAACAGCCAGCGGGAGTTGGGCACATAGGCCCAGGTGAACTCGCGGCTTCCTCCGTCCTGGGGGCCCAGGGCCTTCTCCAGGGCCACCGCTGCCTTCGGAAAGGACTCCTGGGCGGAGCGTGTTTCATCCGGGAAGAGGGAGAGGACCCAGGACTCCTGCTTGCGCTCGAGCTGGAGCAGGCACCGCTGAGGGTCCTTGCCGAAGCGGACGGCGGCGGAAGTCTTGCTCCTGGGCTCGGGGAAGAGCCGCTCCACCTCGCCCATCTTCGGGCAGCCATTGGTCGGCAGGCTCGTTCGCACCAGGGGCGGGGCCACCAGCTGCCCCGTGCGTGGGTCCAGCACGAAGAAGGCGTCATGGAAGAGGGGCTCCGGCACCTGGTCGACGGTCCATGGGCTGGGGACGACGAAGTAGCCCACGCGGAGCCCGGCCTCGGGGAGGTCGACCCAGTGCTCCGCGACGAGGAATCGGCGACGGCGCCAGTCCTGGAAGGCGGAGGTCTTCTGGAGGTTCGCCGACGAGCTCTCCGGGGACGGCGAGGCCCCGGCGGCGACGAGGAGCGACAGGAGGAGTGGGAGCATGTCCGGTCCGTGTCTCTATTCCAGCTACGGCCTCGATGTGAACGCAGGGGCCCCGTGGATATTCATGGAGCGTGGACCCACCTCCCGGGTCTGCCTCGCCCCTGCGTAGGAGATTCTCACTTCCCGACGTTTGGGGCCCGGCTCCTGGGACGAACGGATTGCGGGCTATTCGCTTATTTGGAAACTATTGTAGCTGTGTAGCGATAATCGCGAGTGCCTGCTGTCCGAGCTTCATTCCCCCTCATGGAATCCCGAGTGCCCCGCCCGTGGTGGTTGTTGTCATGCCTGCTCGTCCTGGGGCTGGGGTTGCCCACCCTCGCGCGCGGTCAGCCGCTGGTGGACGCGGGGGCGCCCTTCGGGATGCTGCCCCTGATTGACGAGGTCCACTGCGGAGACCCCTCGGACCCGCACCCGGTGGTGCATGGGGCCAACAGCACCTCGGTGATTCGCTCCGTGACGCTGGACGGCGTGACGCGTCCGGTGCGCGTGATGACGATGGGGCCGCAGGCCAAGTCCTTCTCCTACAAGCTGGGCGTGGGCAAGGGGCTCCAGGCGGGGCGCGCGTATCTGCTGGTGGTGGAGTACCCGGATGACGAGTCGCGGATGATGGCCGTGGCCAACAAGGGCGCGGACAAGTTCCGCGGCTTCAGCACCGGCACGTCCATTGGCGACTTCCGGGAGCAGTACGCGTACCCGAATCCGGAGTCGCTCCAGTACCCGCTGTCGCGCACGTGGCGGCAGTTTCGCCAGTTCTTCTACCTGCATGACCGCTTCGCCCCCATCGTCGGCCAGCGCAACCTGGAGGACACGCGCCGTCCCGAGGGCCCGGCCCAGGGCTTCTGGGTCTCCGTGGGGCACTTCGCCCGCCATGGCTCTCCCACCGACAAGGGCACCGCCGTCTCGCGCATCCGGCTGTTCGAGGTCCCCCATCCGTCGAGCCTGGACCTGGCCATCAACTACCCGCCCGCGCCGCTGCCTCGCCGGCATGTGTTCTGGCGCGAGGAGATGAACGACGACACGGCCCTCTGCGCCCAGGGCGAGGGCACCGGCTGCCAGCCCGCCGCATCACCCGAGGCCTGGTTCGACTACCGGCTGAAGCAGGCGAGGTTCCTGGGCATCGACACGTACTCCCACGACCTGCTGGAGTTCGGCGACACGGAGGGCTGGAACGCGGCCCCGTTCTCCGCGCCGCCCTGGTACGCGCAGCCTCGGGACCCGACGCTGTGGGCCACGGCGGTGTCTCGCGCGGCGGCGCAGGGCTTCTCGGTGTTGCCCTATTACGAGTACTCGGGCGCCATCGGCGGCGAGCGCGTCTACACGAGCACGCGCTGCGCGCTGGACTCCGACTGCAAGTCCCTCTCGAAGTGGCACGTCTGCCTCACGCCGTGGCACCAGCCCTCGGTGTGTGGACTCAAGCCGCTGGGCGAGCAGCGCCGGTGCAGGCCGCTGTTCGACCGCGAGGGCGACATCTACTCGCCCATCTACTGGTCCGACGACAACTGCGTGGACGTGTCGGACCCGGACGCGCTGGCGGACGTGAAGAAGCTGATGGATGCCACGGTGCTCCACTTCAAGGGGCAGGTGGACTTCCTGGGCGCGTGGTTTCGCACGCGGCCCACGGACCTGCCCGTGAGCTTCTCGCCCGAGGCGCTCGGCCGCTTCTCCC
Organism: Myxococcus stipitatus; assembly: GCF_038561935.1. Next base: position 2,268,697 of record NZ_CP102770.1, read on the forward strand.
ACGACACGGGACAGAGTGTGTCGCGCGCCATGCTCCAGACGAATCCCACCCTGCGCGCGCGGTACTACGAGTGGTGGTTCGAGAAGCGACGTGACTTCCTCGAGGCCATTCGAGACCACCTCCGGACCCACGGCGTCGCGGACGCGCAGGTCCTCTTCACGCCGTATCCCGAAGAAGGGCTGCCCACGCCCGAGGACCTGTCGGACATGGCCGTCACCGTCACCGACGACCCGGCCGCCTGGGCCTCGGTGGATGAGCAGGGATGCTGCGCGCCGGGGGACACCTCGAAGCGCTGTTGTCGGTACCGCTATCCCCCCGCCGAGTTCAGCGCCTTCGTCCAGGGGGGCACGTACCGCAAGGCCCTCACCGCGGACGAGCTGCCGCCCACCGAGCACCTCGACCGCTCCTGGGGCGAGCCGTTCCACAGCTTTCCTCCCGCGGACCCGGACCGCCATGCCTCGGCGGAGGGCGTCTCCGTGACGTATCCCTTCAACCGGCTGTTCAGCGTGGCGGACAGCGCGCTCTTGAATCGCTTCCGCTCGGGGGCCGGCCTGGCGATGGTGCACCACTTCCCGCTCAACGAGGACGACGGCAAGGGCGACTATGCCCACGACACGGCGGACGACCGGTATGGCAACTGGCCCATGGGCGGGCTGTGGGGTTACCTGGCCATGTCGGTGGACCGGCAGGGGCCGTACTCGATGCTGGCGGAGGCGCGCGCCGTGGCGAACGGCGACCCGACGCTGCTGGGCTACCTGGAGGCGTCCTCCCTCAGCCGAGGCTTCCCCGAGTACACCCGCGCCTTCCACGCGGCGTTCCTCGCGCTGCCGGCGCTCCCCAGCACGGTGGTGCCGGGCGCGGCGTCGGATGCGGAGGTCGTGGTGCGGAAGATGGCCACGCCGCACGGGAACTTCTATGCGGTGGTGAACACGTCGATGCATCCGAAGCAGGGACTCGACATCACGCTGCCGGGCGAGACGCTGCCCATCTTCGACCGGGTGCTCGGGAGGGTCGTGTCGGGCAAGGGCCTGCGCCTGTATCCCGGCCAGCTGCTCGCGTGGCAGGTGGGCGGCTCCATGGCCTCGGCGGAAGCAGGGCGCAGGCGCGTCGTCCCAGGCGCCTGGCGGTGGGAGCTCTTCAAGGTGCTGTCGGCGGGGACCGAGTCAGGGCAGGGGTGCGGAGGGTGTCGCGCGCATGGAAGCTCCGGCGCCTTCACCCTGGTGGGGCTCTGCGGGCTGGTGTTGTCGCGGCGCCGACGTCGCGGTTGAGCACACCCGTCGCGGCGGTGTCCGCGCCCCGTCACCGGGCGAGGGGCGAGGTGTTCCCCTTCACCGAGGGCGCCTCGGGAGGTGGTGGGGCCATCAGTCGCGAGGCCGTGGTGGGGCGGCGAGGAGGACGCCATCCCAGCGACACCCGCAGGTAGGGGGCGGGCCGCGTGGAGCGCAGCATCTCCAGGTCCACGCGGTCGCGGTTCCGGTCGAGCAGGGCGTAGTCGTTCAGGACGTCGAGCCCGATGGACGAGCTCACCCAGAGGTTTCCGCCACCCAGCCGTGCATTCACCGTGGGCCCGACGCGAAGCTGCGTCTCCCGCACGTAGTGCGCGTGGGGGCCCTGCGGGGCCTGGGGCATGCGCGTGCGGAACACCTGCTGGTCGAACGCACCCGTGAGGCCCATCTCCAGCCCATCGCCCACCTTCAGCAGCATCGCGAGCCGAGGCAGGCCCAGCTCCAGGATGTACGGGCCCTTGCGATAGACGAACGACGCCATGGGGAAGACGGGGCTGATGTCGAACGGGTACAGCGCCACCAGGCCGAATGTCACCCGCACGCCCGGGTCTCCGCCCACCAGATAGCTGGCCATCGCGAAGCCGGCCCAGTTCGTGTCGAGTCCGAAGTCGTAGGCGCTCCGGAAGTCGGTGCGGGTGCTCGCCAGCGCGCCCATCACCATCATCCACCGGGGCGACAGCGGACGAATCAGGGACAGACCCAGCTGGAGCACATGGAAGCGCCGGCCCAGGTCCTCGTCCTCGGGCATGTCCGCGAGCAGCCCCTTGCGCTCCAGCCCCATCCAGCGCGTCTCGTAGCCCACCGTCGGCACGAGCACCGTGCGGCCCAGGAAGAGCGGCGGCAGCGGCAGCCGGAGGTCCAGCTGCTGACGCTCGTCCAGGCTGCTCCCGCGAGGGCCGATGTCCGTGCCGCGCGCGAGGGTGAACCCGACGTAGGCCCGGTCCTCCATTGTCTGCGCCGTCGCGGACGCCGCGAAGAGGAGCACCGTGGCAATGGCCAGGAGGTGGGAGGGCCCTCGTCCGCGAGACATTCTTCGTCGGGCTTTCCGGGTCGCCGCCATGTGTGCCTCACGTCCTGCTGCGAGGAGGAAGTCCCAGTATACAGGGCTCACGAAAGCCGCGAGGCGGCCCTTCGGTCGAGGCCCTGACATTCCGCTCGTCAGTGTCGAGTGGGACGCCTAGCTTTGTCCGCATGAAGATTCTCGAGAAGCTGCTCCAGGAGTCCTCGCTTCAGTCCCACGTGGGCACCCCCGCGAAGCGGGCCGCGCTCAAGGCGAAGCTGTCGTCCCCGGGGCCCGCGAAGCCGGTGGCCAAGGGGATGAAGGTCTCCGAGGGCGAGGACCAGGTCATCGACGCCGTCAGTGTGACGGTGAACGGCAACCTCGTCCTCGAGGACCAGGGGCGCCTGCTCGTGACGGGGGACCTGGTGGTGGAGGGCAACATCATCCACGAGGGCTTCGACTACTCGCTGCTCTTCGTGGGGGGCTCGCTCAAGGCGCACAACCTGCTGGTCCACGGCGAAGTCGTGGTGCTGGGGGACTTCACCGTGCAGGGCGTGGCGTGGACCTACTACAACGACTACTCGACGTACGCGGACACGCTGACCGCGAAGCTCGTCGTCGCGGATGACCGGGAGGACATCATCGGCAAGGTGCGCGCGGACCACCACCTGGTGGGGCACTCCAGCGAGATTGGCCCCGAGCTGAGCAAGCTCCTCAAGAAGGGCCTGGTCGATGAAGAGGGTGAGTGGTCCTACACCACGCTCGCGAAGAAGCTGGCGAAGAAGGAGGCGCTGTTGCCGTGACGCCGTGCTTCACGGGGGGCTGGCCGCTTGTTTTCAAGGGGGCTGGGACGAACGGTTGAGCCGGATGTGACCCCTCGCCATGAGTCCGTGTACCTTGCGCGCTCATGGCACGTGGAAGTCAGTGGAAATGGTGGGTGGTCGCCTGCGCCTACTGGACCTTGCAGGGGCTCGCTGCCTCCAGCGAGGCCCACTCCGTGCGGGGCGTGACCTGGTCCCACGCGCTGCTCACGGATGGCTTCGCCAACGTGCTGTGGGTGCCCATCACCGTCGCCGTGCTGAACCTGGGGCTGCGCTTCCCCATCGAGAAGCGGCACTGGCGCTCACGGGTCGCCCTGCACGTGGGCGGCGCGCTGGCCGTCTCGTTCTTCCGCGCCACCGTCATCTACTCGCTGGACCCGTACCTGGGCTGGTACTCCACGCCTCCGACGTACCTGTCCGTCCTCGAGCACGCGCTGCTCTACAACCCGTTCATCTACCTGCTGATGCTGGGCCTGGCCCACGGGCTCTACTTCGCCGAGCAGCTCCGGCTGAAGGACACCCAGCTCGCCCGCGCGCAGCTCCACGTCCTCAAGTCGCAGCTCCACCCGCACTTCCTCTTCAACACGCTCAACTCCATCTCGGCCCTCGTGCACAAGGACCCTCGGGGCAGCGAGCGGATGATCGCGCGGCTGAGCGACCTGCTCCGAGGCACGCTCGATTCGGCGGCGCGCGAGGAAGTCCCCCTGCGCGACGAGCTGCGCACACTCCAGCTCTACCTGGACATCCAAGGGGTGCGCTTCACGGACCGGCTCCAGGTGAAGCACGAAATCGACCAGGACACCCTGGGCGCGCACGTGCCGTACCTCCTGCTCCAGCCCCTGGTGGAGAACGCCATCCAGCACGGCATCGCCCCTCGGTCCGCGCCGGGCACGGTGACGGTGGCCGCGCGCCGCGCTGGCCCCGAGCTGGTGCTGGAGGTCCGCGACGACGGCGTGGGCCTGCGCGCCGGCACGGCCTCGAAGACCGCGGGCGGAGGCAAGGGCCTGTGGATTACGCGCGAGCGGCTGGTGCAGCTCTACGGGCCCGCGCACAAGCTGGAGCTGAAGGGGCGTGAAGAGGGGGGGGCGCAGGTCTCGCTGACCATCCCCTTCCGGACGGAGTCGGTGGCGTGAGCGCGGCCATCCGCGTGCTCATCGTCGACGATGAGCCCCTGGCCCGGGAGCGGGTGCGGGAGCTGCTCACGGAGGTGCCGGACATGACCGTCATCGGCGAGTGCCGCGACGGCACGGAGGCCATCGCCGCCATCCGCGCGGAGCGCCCGGACCTGGTCCTGCTCGACGTGCAGATGCCGGAGCCGGATGGCTTCGGTGTGCTGAGCGCGGTGGCGAACGAGTACCAGCCCGCCGTCATCTTCATCACCGCGCACCGGGACTTCGCGGTGCAGGCGTTCGAGGCCAACGCGCTCGATTACCTGCTCAAGCCCTTCGACCGGGAGCGCTTCCACCAGAGCCTCGCGCGGGTGCGGGAGCGCCGTCGCACCGGGGCCACGGAGCTGGACGCGGAGCTCATCGAGCGGCTGGAGTCGCTGTCGCATCGGCTGCCGCCAGCGTCGGAGCCCTACGTGAAGCGGCTGGTCGCCAAGGTGGGCTGGCGCATGCGCTTCCTGCGCGTGGAGGACATCGACTACCTGGAGGCGGAGGGGAACTATGTCTCCGTCCACCAGGGCAAGCAGTCCTACCTCACGCGCGAGACGATGAACGCGCTGGAGGAGAAGCTGGACCCGAAGGACTTCGTGCGGGCGCACCGCTCGCTCATCGTCCGCCTGGACCGCATCGAGGAGGTCGAGCCCTTGGGCCCGGGCGAGATGGTGCTCACGCTGCGCGACGGCACCAAGCTGACGTCGGGCCGCAGCTACCGCGCCAGGCTCCAGCGGGCCTTGGACCTGCCGACGTGAGGATGTGCCCGGGTTGAAGTCCACCGTTGGCCCCGGAACCTCCACCGTTCGTCACATCCTCATCGGCCTTCGCGCGGCGCCGGGCGACTGTGTCTCCAACAAAGGAGACGTCGCATGCACTCGTTCACCTCGAAGAAGTCGTGGTCCGTGGGTCTCGTCGCCGCCATGTCCTCGCTGTCCATGGCCTGCGCCGCGCAGGAGCCGGAGTCCGCCAAGGTGGCGGAGGCGCTCGGTGCGCAGGGCGTGTCCAGCGAGGCCCTGTGGGGCCTGACCTGCCCCACGGGTGGCAGCATGTTCGCCCCCGGAGAGGTCTCCCTGCCGGAGCGCTCCGAGTACCGCCTCACCTTCTCCGCGGACGGCAACACCGCGTACTACCACGTGGATTCCGCGGAGGCGCCGTTCCAGGCCATCTACGAGACGCACAAGGTGAATGGCCACTTCACCCCCGGGCAGATGGTGTCCTTCTCCGGCACGTACCTGGACACCGACCCGTTCCTGTCCCCGGATGGTCAGTCGCTGTTCTTCTCGTCCACGCGCCCCATCACCGGCACCCAGGAGCGCCCGGACTCGGACCTGTGGGTGGTGCACAAGCTCGCGGATGGAAGCTGGGGCGAGCCGCAGCACCTGGGCCCCAATATCAACTCGGACCGCATGGAGCTGTACGTCAGCGCGGACCGCGCGGGGAACCTGTACTACGCGAGCGGCACGTTCGACTCGGACTTCAACATCTACCGCGCGGAGCGCCGAGGCCCCGGCTACGCCCCCGCGCAGAAGCTGCCCATCGCCATCAACAGCGATGACTTCTGGGAGTACAACTCGCACATCTCCGCGGACGGCCGGGTGCTCATCTTCGCCTCGCTGAACCGTCCCGAGGGCCACGGCCTGGGAGACCTGTACGCCAGCCTCAACCTGGGCGGCGGCCGGTGGACGAAGGCCATCAACCTGGGGCCGAAGGTGAACACGGAGAAGGACGAGTTCCACCCGTCGCTGAGCGTGGACGGCCGTCGCCTCTACTTCGTGCGCCAGACGTGGAACCCGTTCGTGCCGTCGGACTTCTACGAGCTGGATACCTACTGCCTGCTGTTCCAGTGATGGCCGGGGCGCGGCGCTTTGGGGAGTGACGCGCCCGGGTCGTCATGTCGAGAAGCGGGGCGGGCGGAAGGTGACAGGGGACGCCTTCCGTCCGCTCCGCTGTAGTGCTTGCTACTTCGCCGCGCGGGTCCTGCTGGCGGCGGCGCGGGCCGCGTACTCACCTGGCGCGCAGCCCACCAGCGCCTTGAAGTCGCGGATGAAGTGCGACTGGTCGAAGTAGCCCAGCTGGAGTGCGAGGCTCGCCATGTCTGGGGCGTCCGGGCGCGCGAGCTGCTCGGCGGCTTCGTGGAGTCGGTAGCGCTGGAGGACCCATTTGGGGCTGACGCCCACGGCCGCGCGAAAGCGCCGCTGGAGGTTGCGAGGCTCCATCCCGGCGAGCTCCGCCACCTGCTCCATGCGCGTGAGGGACGCATCCTGTGCGAGCCGCTCCACCAGGTCTCGCAAGCGGGCGACGAGCGGCGGCATGGGTGGGAGTCGGGGCCTGAGGAAGTCCTGGGCCTGGGCCACGCATCGGTGCAGGTCCGGCTCGGTGAGGAGCGTGGCCTTCAAGGTGTCGCTCTCCGGGCCGAACACGGAGCGCAGGCTCACCGTGCGGTCCGTCAGCGTGGACAGTGGCTTGCCCAGCACGGGTTGGAAGGCGGCGGGGCGGAACTTGATGCCGAAGACGCGGGCGTGGCCTCGGAGCCACTGGCGGAAGCGGCGCGATTGAACGCCCGCGATTCGTGCCTGCCCCTTCTCGAACACCAGGTGGATGCACGGGTGGGGGAGGGTCTCCGCGAGGAGTGGGGGCTCGCCGCGCAGGTCCCAGCGCACGGTCCAGAAGTGCTGGATGTACGGCTCCAGGTCCGGGGCGGGGGCGAAGCGCTCATGCGCCATCTTGCCCGTGGGGGCTCGGCGCTGGAGGACGCCTCGAGGTGCATCGATGCGGGGACGGCTCACCGGCGCGCATTCTGTCGGCGTGTCGCGTTTTTGCAATCCGCGCCGCGTGCGCTCGCGTATCTGACGGGCCACTTGGACGAGGGACGCACCCATGATGAATACGGGGACGAAGTGGCTGGCGTGGGCGCTGGGCGCGGTGCTGTTTCAGGGATGTGCGGGGAGCCGGGCGGCGGTTCCCTCAGAGACTGGGAGTGAGACGAACATGACGAAGCACGTGAAGGGCCCCTTTGACGTCAAGGTGAAGCCGATGGCCCCGGACGCGGAGCCGCAGGCATACCCGGTGGGCCGGATGTCCATCGACAAGAAGTACCACGGCGAGCTGGAGGGGACGGGCTCGGGGCAGATGCTGGCGACGATGGATGCGAACGCGTCGGGGGGGTATGTCGCGCTGGAGCGCGTCACCGGCACGCTGCAGGGCCGCAAGGGCAGCTTCGTCATCCAGCACTCGGGGCTGATGGCGCGGGGTGTGCCCAAGCTCGTCATCAACGTGGTGCCGGACTCGGGCACCGATGAGCTCAAGGGGCTGACGGGCACGATGATGATTCACATCGACTCGGAGGGGAAGCACACCTACGAGTTCGACTATGCGCTCGCGGAGACGCCGTAAGGGCGACTTCGAGCCGGTCGTGGAGCGGAGGGAGGGCTCGCGGGCCACCGCTTCAGCGCCCGCCGCCAGCAGTCGTGGCTTCGAGGCTCGTCTCGAACAGGCTGGTGGCGCGCGCGACCCAATCCGCGAGTTCCTCCCACCCCTCGGGCGGCTTCCACCACCATTCAAAGCGCATGCGCTGCGCGAAGTTCCTCAGCTCAACGCCATAGGAGATTCCGTCGGTCCCCAGCTGGGCGTGCTCCGATTCGGTGGACAGGTTGACGATGCCGCTGCCCTCTCTAACTCGGCCGGTGCAAGGTAGCCGATTGCCGAGTGCATGCGCTGCTGGTTGTAGAAGACCTCGATGTAGTCGAACAACTTCACCTGCGCGGCCCAGGGGAAGAACTGTGGCTCCATCTCGGACGGCTGCGGTGGAGCCCTGAGCTGCGGAACCTGCGGCGAAGGCGAGAACTGCATCAACAATCAGTGCATCTGCCAACCGAGGACGTGCGCCGCGGCGGGAGCCACCTGCGGCTCCATCTTTGATGGTTGTAGGAACTACATCAATTGCGGCTCCTGCCCGGCTGGTGAGGCTTGTGGCGCGATGAATACCTGCATCCCCTCGGTGACCTGTCCGGCAGGTCAGTACCTCTGCTGTGACCAACAGACGTGCAGTGAATCCAAGAGCTGTCCGGAGGTCACCTGCCTGCCAGGTGGCGGTGGCGTCGATTCCTAGACGCAGCCAATACCTCTGAGCCCTTGAGTTTGACGAAATCAGCGAAGCCGGCAGTGATGTCGCGACCTGTCGACGCACCTTTTCCTGCCGTGTGTGGGCCCTGTGCCTCCCCACGGCTTCGGTCCGCGAGGATTCCTCATCGTCATCGCGGCAAGCTTCCGGCTGAGTCCGGCCGGGGGCACTGCCCTCGGAGCCCGGTGATGAAGCCGTCCAGGTGGGACTTCCCGCCCACCGCCCCGCCGGGTAGATCGGACGGCACATGGCGAGCGCGACCTGGCGAGAAGACCTGAAGGCACTGCTGGACTCGATGGACTCCTGGGCTCGGGCTCGGGGCTGGCGGCTGGTTCGAGAGGCCCCGCTCGCGCAGGCGGAGGTGGATGCGCTGCCGGCCTTGCTGTCCACCTACGAGTGGGAACTGCCCACGCCATTCGTCGAGGACGCCTTCCCCGTCCCAGCCAGCTACCGCGAGTTCCTGCTGCTGCACCGCGAGGTGCGCCTCGAGTATCAGCCGGACGGTGGAGCGACGTGGGAGACCTATCGCCCGTTCCACATCTGGGCGCCCACGCTCGACTCGCTCACGGCCTCGTGGGTCCCGGCGGGGACGGACGTGGGGGATGACCGAGGGGACATCACCACCACGGACCTCATCGCCTTCGCCGACGCACACCTGGGCAGCGAGGCGGCCCGCTGGTGTTTCTACACGCGCACCCCACCGAAGAACGGCGAGCTGCCCGTCTTCCTGGAGGACAACGACTTCGAGACGCTGACAGGCCACTACGTCGACGACGGCGAGTGGCTGGACCCGAACAACCCTCCGACGCCCGCGTTCGCCAGCTTCGAGGCTTGGTTCACCCGCGTGTGTGAGGTCATCCGCCGCGAGGACCTGGACCTGGAGGACGTCCGCGCCGTGGGGAACGCCATCCTCGCGCCGTGAGCCGTCCACGCGTTACTCGGCGCGCAGGGCCACCTGTGGGTCCACCCGGGTGGCCCGGTACGCGGGAAGCCACGTCGCCAGCAGCGCGACTCCCGCCACCAGCACCGACAGGGAGCCGAAAACGACGGGGTCCGTGGCGCTGACGCCGAACAACTGGCTGGACAGCACACGCGTCAGGGCCCAGGCACCCAGGAGGCCCAGCGCCACGCCCGCCAGCGCCAGCCGCATCCCCTGGCCCAGCACCATGCGCAGCACGTCGGAGGGCCGCGCCCCCAGCGCCATGCGGATGCCGATCTCCCGCGTCCGCTGCCGCGCCGAATAGGCCATGACACCCGACAGGCCCACGCCCGCCAGCAGCAGCGACAGCAGCGCGAACACCGCCACCAACAGGGACACGAAGCGAGGACGCGCCGTGGCCGCCTCCACCCGCTGCTCCATCGTCCGCAGCGCGCTCAACGGAAGGTCCTTGTCCAGGGCCGCCACCGCCGAGCGCACCGAGCCCGCGAGCGCCAGTGGCTCCAGGCTCGTGCGCGCCGCGAAGGACATGAAGAACAGCGAGCGCTGGAGCGCCGGCACATACGCCTCCGGGCGCGCGTCCTTGTCCGGCCCGTCGTAGCGCGTGTCACCCACCACGCCCACCACCGTGAGCCACGGCGTGCTGGAATCACCCAGCCGCAGGCGCTGGCCCACCGCTTCGCCCTCCGGGAAGAACCGCCGCGCGGCCGACTCGTTGAGCACCACCACGGGCTGGGTCGCCCGCGTGTCCAGGACCGTCACCTCGCGCCCCCGTCGCAGCGGGATGCCCAGGGATTGGAAGTAGCCGGAGGTGACCACCTGGAAGCCCACGTTCGAGCTCTCATCTGGAGAGGGCGGCGCGCGTCCTTCCACTTCCACGTCGAACCAGATGTTGGCGCCTCCCAGAGGCAGGTCCGTGGCCGCGCCCGCGCTCTTCACGCCGGGCAGCGAGGCCACGCGCTCCGCCACCTGCTGGAAGAAGGCGCCCTGCCGCGCTTCGTCCGGGTACTTGTCCGCCGGCAGCGACAGGGACCACGTGAGCACGGACTCCTCGCGGAAGCCCGGGTCAACGTCCTGCAATCGCCACAGCGTGCGCAGCAGCAGGCCCGCGCCGATGAGTAGCACCAGCGCGAGCGCCACCTCGCCCACGACGAGCGCGTCACGCGAGCGCTGTCCTCCGGCGAGCTTGCCGCCCCCCGTCTGCCGCAGCACCCCGTTGAGGTCCGGGCGCGAGGCTTGGAGCGCGGGCAGCAGGCCGAAGAGGACCCCCGTGGCCAGCGACACGCACAGCGCGAAGGCCAGCACCCGCTCATCCACGCGGACCTCGCCCAGCCGAGGCAGCTCCGCGGGCACCAGGCTCATCAGTCCATCCAATCCCCACGCGGCCAGGAACACGCCCAGGGCCCCCGCGAGCAGCGCGAGCACCAGGCTCTCCGTGAGCAGCTGGCGCATCATCCGCCCTCGGCCCGCGCCCAGCGCCGCGCGCACGGCCATCTCCTGCCGCCGGGCCGCCGCGCGCACCAGGAAGAGGTTGGCCACGTTCGCGCACGCGATGGCCATGACCAGCCCCACCGCCGCCAGCAGCACCCACAACACCGGCCGCACGTCGCCCACAATCTGCTCACGCAGCGGAACCAGGGTGACACCGGAGTGGAGGTTGCTCACCGGGTACTCCTGCTCCAGCCGCCGCGCGACGGCGCTCATCGCGGCGCTCGCGCGCTCCAGCGTCACGCCCGGCTTCAGCCGCCCGAGCACGCGCAGATAGGACGTGTCGCGCGACTGGCTGAGGTCCATCCCCGCGTTCGCGCCCAGCTGGGGGATGTCGTGGAGGGGCGCGGGAATCCAGAGCTCCGCGGGCTCGGTGGGCGTCGTCTTGCGCGGCCCGATGTCGGGCAGGGTGAATCGCTCCGGCATCACCCCGACGACTTCATGGCTCCGCTCGTCCAGCCGAATCGAGCGGCCGATGATGCCTGGGTCCGAGCCGAAGCGGCGCTTCCACAGGCCGTGGCTCAGCACCACCACGTGCCGAGGCCCCGTCTCCCCGGCCACGGGCTGGAACGTCGTGCCCAGCGCCGCGCCCACGCCGAGCACCTGGAAGTAGTTGGCGGACACGCTGGCGCCGCGCAGCCGCTCGGGCATGTCGTCGCCGGAGAGGCTCACGTGGAGCTGGGAGAAGGCGGCCAGGCCCTCGAACACGTCGCCCTGTGCGCGCCAGTCGAGGAAGTTCGCGGGGGCCACGGACCAGCGCGGCATGGCCGGTGTCCGGGACCACGCCATCACCAGCCGGTCCTGCTCGGGGAAGGGCAGGGGGGAGAGCAGCACCGCGTTGACGACGCTGAAGATGGCGGTGTTGGCGGCGATGCCCAACGCCAGGGTGAGCACCGCGACGACGGTGAACACAGGGGACCTGGAGAGCATCCTCAACGAGAGGCGCAGGTCCTGGGTGACGTCCGACATGGGCGCTCCGGGGCAGGTGTGGCCGCCGAGGCAGAGCAAGGGCCGCGCCACCACTCGGCCCCGAGGGACTCCGTGGACGGCGCCGCTCCGGACTGCCCGCTCGTGGGAAGTGGCTTCCCAGTTCTGGCACACGCTAGTGACTGGAGATGATCCACCAGTCGGGGTGGGCCTGCTTCAGCGCATGGACTTCTTCCGCGGAGATGTCGGTCCCCGCCACGTCCAGTGTCTTGAGGTGGGGCATCCGCGACAGCCACTCCGGCAGCGTGGTGATGGACGTGGCCTTGAGGCTCAGGAAGCGCAGCTTCGGAAGCAGGCTCAGCACCTCCGGCACGGCGCGAATCCCCGTGCCCTGGAGGCTGACCTGCTCCAGCGATGGGAGCCGCGCCAGCTCCGGAGGCAGGGTGTCCAGGGCGGGGTTGTCATTGACGTTGAGCGTCTTGAGCTTCGTCAGCCGGGCCAGCACCGGAGGCAGCTGACGGAGTGCCGCGCCCTTCAGCTCCAGGCTCTCCAGCTCCGTGAACTCGGCCACCATGTCCGGCACCACGCCCAGCTTTCGCTGGAGGAGCAGGATGCTCTTCGTGTCGCGAGGGAACTTCCCGAGAATCGCGGCGGCGCCCTCGGCGCGTACCTTCTCACCGAGCTCACCCAGGGAGTCCTGCATCAGCCCGAGCGGGTCGCCCAGCTCCGGCTTCTTGGCGCCCGTCGTCTTGGCGAGCGCCGCGAGCTTCTTGCTGAGCCACGCGTCGAAGGGACCCAGCTCCTTCTCGGGAAGGCTGTCCACCACCTGCCAGACGACCAGCGCGTCACTCTTGGCGCTCTTGCCGAAGCAGAAGCCGTTGACGTCGTTGAGGTCCTCGGCCGCGAACATCACGAAGCGATAGTCGTGGCGGCCCGCCTCCCGCTCCTCGCGGACCTTCATCCACTGCCGCCCTGGCTCGCCCATGCCTTGTGAGGCCTGCGTACGCCAGCGCGGGGGGAGGAACGCGAGTCCCTTCTTGCCCGTGGTGAGCCAGCGGTAGCCCAGCGCGGCGACGAACCGCTGGTAGTCGTCCGGCAGCAGCCCCGCCGCGTCGAGGGCCTGCTCGAAGGTCCAGCTCATCGGCTCCAGCTCCGCGGGGTACTGGCCCGCGGCGTCCGGCCCCAGGGTGTCCCGGAGCTGCTGCTCCAGCTGGAGCCAGAGGGCCTCGGGCGCGGGGCCCTCGGGTTTCTTCGAGGGAGAGGAGGCACGCGGAGTCGAGGACTTCTTCTGGGCCATGCCGGAGTCCCTACCGCTCCTCCCAGCGAGCGGCAAGGTCTCCAGGGCCTCGGGTACGGCGGTGCTTCACTTCAGGTAGCGGGTGAGGATGGCGAAGTCGTCCTTGCCATGGCCCGCCTTGATGGCCTCTTCGATGACGCTGTACATGGCGTCCGCCACGCCCCGGTGGATGCCTCGCTCCTTGCACAGCGCGAGCAGGTGCTGGAACGCCAGGTTGTGGGCCTCGAGAGACGCGAGCATCGAGTCGTCGGCGAGCAACCGGTTCTGCTGGATGCGGGTGAGCACGTCGGTCACGGCGCCGTTGGTGACGGGCTCCATCTGCTTGAGATACGCCACCGTCTTCTCCAGGGGGAGGCCCTCCGCCCGGCTGATGGCCACGGCCTGGAGCGTGCCGAACAGCGTGCTCCACATCTGGAAGAGCAGGGCGCTGTCGAGCGCGGAGGCATGGCCCACGTTCTCACCCACGTGGGTGGTGGCGCCGCCCAGCACGCTCAACACGGCGCGGTGCTTCTCGAACAGCGCGGCGGACCCCGAGTACAGCAGGGTGCACGCCGCCTGCCCGATGAAGTCCGGCGTCGCCATGATGGCGCCGTCCAGGTAGTCGATGCCGTGCTGGCGCGCCCACGTCTCCTGCTCACGCGCCAGGGCGGGGGAGCCGGACGTCAGCTGCACCAGCAGCTTGCCGCGCAGCTCCCGCGTCACCTCGTCCTGGCGCAGCAGCTGGTCGCTCGTGTCGTAGTCGAGGACGTTCACCACGATGATGTCGGAGCGCTTCACCGCGTCCCGCACGGTGTCCGCCAGGTGGGCGCCCAGCTTCGCCAGGGGCTCGCCCTTGGCCTTCGTGCGGTTCCAGACCGTCGTCGTGTAACCGTTCTGCAGGAAGGCCTTGATGAGCGCGGACCCCATGCGTCCCGCGCCAATGACAGAAATGGTGGGCTTCATCTGTGTCTCTCCGCTGAATGTGATTGATGAGGGAGGCCGGGCCCGTGAGAGGGCCCGGGAGAATCAGAGCTGCGAGATGCCACCGTCGACGGGGAGCTCCGCGCCGGTGGTGAACGTCGCCTCGAAGCCGAGGAACAGCGCGGCCCGTGCCACCTCGTCGGCCTCGCCGATGCGCTTCATGGGCGTGTGCTCCTCGCCCTCCTTCTCGAAGGCCGCCACCTCCGCCGGCGAGGCGCCCGTGACGCCCAACGTCGGCGTCCGCGTGAAGCCAGGGCTCAGCGCGTTCACCCGGATGCCTCGGGGCAACAGCTCCGTCCCCAGCACCCGCACGAGGGAGCGGATGGCCGCCTTGGAGCCGCTGTACGTGCTCATCCCAGGCACGCCCAGCTCGTCCGCCACCGAGGTGATGAAGACGAACGAGCCGCCCGACCGGATGTGGGGCGCCAGCCGCTGCGCGGTGAAGAACGCGCCCTTGGTGTTGATGTTGTACGTCTCGTCGAACTCCGCCTCCGCGACCTGCTCGAAGGGCGTGAGCTTCGAGTAGCCCGCGTTGATGACGACCAGGTCCACCGCGCCCAGCTTCTGCTGGACGCTGGCGCCCAGCGCCTCGATGTCGCGCAGGTTCGCCGTGTCGGAGCGCACCACGTGTGCGCGGGGACCCAGCTCCTTTCGCGCCGCCTCCAGGGCCTTCTCTCCACGCCCGGTGAGGAGCACCTCCGCACCCTCCGCGAGCAACATCTTCACCGTCGCCAGCCCGATGCCCGACGTCCCGCCCGTCACCACCGCCTTCTTTCCCGCGTACCTGCCCATGTTCATGGCTCCCATGTGTTCGTTCGACCTCGTCTCTCGAAGTGGGCGAAGGAATACCGGGGGCCCTCCCGCGAATCGCGCACGCTTGGATGATTCGGGAGCACAAATGGACGGGCGTTCCTATAGTCGGGCCATGAGCGAGAACCCGTCGCGCCGGCCTCGAATCACGCTGGGGGTGGAGGTGCGAGAGACGCCCGTGGGGGACGTGCTGTACGCGGCGAGCGCGGACCACGTCCTGAGCGTCCACTCGAGCGGCCCCGTCCGGGTGGCCTGCCCGGCCTCGCTGTCCCGCGATGTGCGCACGCGGGGCGTGCTCAACCTGGTGCCCGCCGGCGTGTCGGAGACCTGGGTGGACGACGACGCGGGGGCGACGGTGGACCTGCGGCTGCCCCACTCGCTGCTCCAGCTGGCGGCCGAGGACATGGGCCTGGACCCGGACCGGGTGGGGCTGGAGCCCAAGCACCACTTCCGCGACGAGCACATCGAGCACATCGGCTGGGCGATGGAGGCGGAGTACCACGCGGACTTCCCCAACGGGCTGCTCTACCGGGAGAGTCTGGGGCTGGCCCTGGCCGCGCGGCTGCTGGCCCGGTACCGGGGCCAGGTGGAGGTGCGCGGAGGGCTCGCCGCCCCGCAGCTCCAGCGTGTCACCGAGTACGTGGAAGCCCACCTGGAGGAGGGAGACCTGTCCCTCACGCGGCTGTCCCGCGTGGCCGGCGTCAGCGCGTCGCACTTCAAGACGCTCTTCAAGCGCTCCGTGGGCGTGCCCGTCCACGAGTACGTGATTCAGCGCCGGGTGGAGCGCGCCCGCGCCCTGCTGCTGCGCGGCGGAGTGCCCACGGGCCAGGTCGCGCTGGAGGCGGGGTTCTCACACCAGAGCCACATGGCCCGGCACATGCGCCGCGTCCTCGGTGTGACGCCGGGGGCCATCGTCCGCTCCCGCGCCTGAGGGCGGGTTGCCTGGGAGGAGGAGGGGGCGTAGAGCCTCCCCATGTCCGACTCCGAGACCCCCAGCGCGCGGCTCCTCGACATCTTCCAGGCCAACAACCTCTCCTTCGACTCCGCCGAGGCGGCCTGGGCTCGCGCCGAGCACCTCTTCCCGCTGCTCGGGTGGGTGGTGGCCCACTTCCCCAGCCCCCTGGCCTTCCAGACCTGCGCCGAGTGGCTGGGCCTCTGCGCCGCCCACCTCCAGGACGCCCGGCCCGCCGCGGAGCTGTTCGCCCAGGCCCGCTCCACCGTGCACCTCCGGCAGGCCCACATCGTCGCGGGGGGCCTGGGGGACCTGCGCAACCAGTGGATTCTCGAGAAGAAGCCCGCCGCGGCCGCCTTCGCGGACTCCGCCAGCGACCTCGCGGAGACCTGGGCCGCCATCACCACGGGTGAAGCCGACGGTGAAACCGAGGCCTGGGCCCGCGCCAAGGCCGCGACGCGGGCCATGGTGACCGCCTGGGTGGTGCACCAGGGGCTCGACTCCGAGGACCCGGCACAGCGGCGTCAGGCCCAGGTGGCGCTGGTGGGACTCCTCCGGGACGCCCGGGCGAAATCGGGCCTGAAGGAAACCTGACATACACCTGTCACTGCCCTAGGAGATAACACCCTCACTTCAGTCACTTCACCCCCGGAGATACCCCCATGAGCGACCTGGCCCCGAAGTTCTCCTCCTCCCTCAAGAAGTACGTTGGCGGCTGCCACTGTGGCGCGGTGCGGTTCGAGGCCGAGGTGGACCTCAACGAGGCGGTGAACCGCTGCAACTGCACCGTCTGCACGAAGATGGGCGGGACGACGACCCAGGTGCCGCCCCCCAGCTTCCGGGTCCTCAAGGGCCAGGACTCGCTGGGCGAGTACCGGGTGGGCGACAGCCGCAACTACCGCAACTTCTGCAAGCACTGCGGCGTCCAGGTCTTCGGCGGGGGCTTCGTGGAGGAGCTCGGCGGGGACTTCCGCTCCATCAACGTCGGCTGCCTGGACGACGTGGACATCTCCCTGCTCACCATCCAGCACTGGGACGGGCGCAACAACAACTGGCAGTCGGGCTCGCGCCCCCAGCCGTGGCCCGTCCGCGCGGCGTGATCCACGGCGTCCGCCGCCGTTCAGTGAATCCAAGGGGTTGGCTCCGCTGAGGTGAAGCGGGGCCGCTTTTCTGCCGCCGAGACACAACCGTGACTCGTGGGAGCCGAAAATAAGAAAGCAATTTCTTCCCTTGGGCCCTCACCATGAAGATTCGCGCAGAAACCCCGAAGCTTCCCGTCACGCGCTCCACCGACACCCGGCCCGCCGAGGTGAAGAACAAGGCCGTGGGGTACTCGCAGGGGTCCTCGTTCGAGGGACAGGCGAAGCCGGCGCTGGCGAAGCCCGCCACCCCGCTGACGCCGCCCGTGAAGTCCGGCCCGGTGGCCCTGGACAGCTCCGCCAGCAAGGAGGCCATCCAGTCGACGGTGGACTTCCTCCAGCAGCAGAACACCCCCACCGTGTCGCAGCTGATGGCGGGCCGGTCCACCGTCGTCAACCGGGCGGACTTCGCGCCGCGCGCGGTGGAGAAGGACGACCTGGGCATGACGCACGTGCGGATGGACCGCATGAGCGAGGGCGTCCGCGTCTTCGGCGAGCAGGTGGTGAGCCACCTGGACAAGGCCGGCAAGGTGGACAGCGTCACGGGTGACGTGGCGACCATCCCCGCGGGCCTGGGCAAGGGCCCCACGAAGCTGTCCGCGCAGGACGCGCTGGCCGTGGCCCAGAAGGACTTCGCGGGCAAGACGGACCGCGAGCCCACCACCGAGCGCGTCATCTTCAAGGGCGCCGACGGCCAGTACCGCGCCGCGTACCACGTGCAGATGGCCAACACGACGGACGTGGGCCAGGGCAAGGAACCGCGCCGCATGAACTACCTGGTCGACGCGCAGACCGGGCAGATGCTGGAGAAGTACAACCAGATGGGCGGCGTGTCGCACGGCCACGGCGCGGACCACGCCCACGGGAAGAAGCCCTCGCTCACCACGACGGAGCCGTCCAAGAAGCCCGCGGACCCGTCGACGGAGCCCGCGACGGACAAGGTGAACGACACCACCCAGTACAGCGGCAAGGTGGAGATCGGCAGCACGAAGAACAAGGACGGCACGTACTCGCTCGAGGACAAGAGCCGGGGCGGCGGCGTGGAGACGCGCGACGCGCTCAACCGCGACCCGGACACGGACTCGGTGACGAACAAGGGCGTCTCCGACGACAACGACGTCTGGGGCGAGGCGACCGACGACGCGCGCAACAAGGACGCGGTGGACGCGCAGTACGGCGCCCAGACGACGTACGACTTCTACAAGGACGTGCTCGGCCGCAACTCCATCGACGGCAAGGGGGAGAAGCTCGTCTCCGACGTCCACGTGGGCAAGGACTTCGCCAACGCGTTCTGGGACGGCGACAAGATGAACTACGGCGATGGTGACGGCGACCAGTTCGGCTCGCTCACCACGCTGGACATCGCCGGCCACGAAATCACCCACGGCCTCACCGAGCGCACCGCGGGCCTGCAGTACCGCAACGAGTCCGGCGCCCTCAACGAGGCGATGAGCGACATCATGGGCGTGGGCGTGGAGTGGTACGCCAGCCAGAAGAACGGCGCGGTGAAGTTCGACTGGACCGTGGGCGAGGACACGTACACGCCCAACAACGGCGACCCCACCGACGGCCTGCGCGACATGAGCAACCCGTCCAGCGACGGCATGTCGCCGGACCACTACTCCAAGCGCTACAAGGGCACGCAGGACTACGGCGGCGTGCACATCAACTCGGGCATCCCGAACAACGCCTTCTACCTGCTGTCCGAGGGCGGGAAGAACCGCACCTCCGGCGACGAGGTGAAGCAGGGCATCGGCATCGAGAAGGGCCTGAAAATCTACTCGCGCGCCCTGAACTTCTACATGACGCCGACCACCAACTTCACCCAGGCCCGCGAGGCCACGTACAAGGCCGCGCAGGACCTGTACGGCAAGGACTCCGTCGAAGCGAAGACGGTGCTGGAGAGCTGGTCCGCGGTGGGCGTGAAGTAGGCCCAGGCGCGCGTGAAGTGCCTGGAGGGTGCGTGCGGCAACCCGCGCCCTCCAGGTGAAGCAAGGGATTGCCCGCCGGCCTGCCCCTCTCCGGGGAACGAGGCCCCGTTCGACAGGGGAATGCATCTCTCGTCCGAGTGGCCCAGACCCAGGCCACCGACGCCCGGAGATGAACATGCCCCTGCACGGCAAAGAGGAAGTCCGAGACCACCTCAACGACGACGTCTACGCCTCGCCGGACCTCTCCGTCCCGATGCCGAAGTACCGCATCCCCGACGAGGAGCACAGTCCCGACCACGCGTACGCCGTCGTCCATGACGAGCTGTTGCTCGACGGCAACTCGCGGCAGAACCTGGCCACCTTCTGTCAGACCTGGTCCGAGCCTCAGGTGCACAAGCTCATGGACGAGTGCCTCGACAAGAACATGATCGACAAGGACGAGTACCCGCAGACCGCGGAGATTGAAACGCGGTGCGTGAACATGCTCGCCGACCTGTGGCACGCGCCCCACGCGGCCAGCACCATGGGCTGCTCCACGACGGGCTCCAGCGAGGCGGCCATGCTGGGGGGCCTGGCGCTCAAGTGGCGCTGGCGCGCGAAGCGCAAGGCGGAGGGCAAGTCCACCGACAAGCCCAACCTCATCTGCGGTCCGGTGCAGATCTGCTGGCACAAGTTCGCGCGCTACTTCGACGTGGAGCTGCGCCAGGTGCCGCTCGCGCCGGGCCGCATGGTGATGACGCCCGAGGAGGTGCTCAAGCGCTGCGACGAGAACACCATCGGCGTCGTGCCCACGCTGGGCATCACCTTCAACCTCATCTACGAGCCGGTGCAGGAGATTGCCGCCGCGCTGGATGACCTCCAGAAGCGCACGGGCCTGGACATCCCCATGCACGTGGACGCGGCGAGCGGCGGCTTCCTCGCGCCCTTCATCCACCAGGACGTCGTCTGGGACTTCAAGCTGCCGCGCGTGAAGTCCATCAACGCCTCTGGCCACAAGTTCGGCCTCACCCCGCTGGGCTGCGGCTGGGTGGTGTGGCGCGACAAGGAGGACCTGCCCGAGGAGCTCATCTTCCGCGTCGACTACCTGGGCGGAGACATGCCGACCTTCGCGCTGAACTTCTCGCGGCCGGGCGGGCAGATCGTCATCCAGTACTACAACTTCCTCCGGCTGGGGAAGGAAGGCTACCGGCGGTTGCAGCAGTCGTGCTCGGACACCGCGAACTTCATCGCGAAGGCCATCGAGCAGATTGGCCCCTTCGACATCGTCTACGACGGTCGGGGCGGCGTGCCGGGCGTGTGCTGGAAGATGAAGGACGGCGCCAACCCCGGCTTCACCCTCTATGACCTGGCCGACCGCATGCGCGAGCGAGGCTGGCTGGTGCCTGCGTACCCGATGCCCGCGGACCTCCACGACATGGTGGTGCAGCGCGTGCTCGTGCGCCACGGAGTCAGCCGGGACCTGGCCACGCTGCTGGTGACGGACCTCCTCGCCTGCATCGAGCACTTCAAGCGCCACCCGGTGAGTGCGCCCATGACGCGTGAAGAGGCGTCCGGCTACCACCACTGAGCACAGGGCCCCGCACGGAGCGCGTCCCACCTGGCGGGCGCGCTCCGTGGGGCTTCGTCAGTGCGGCGCGGCGGCGCTGCTCGCGGACACCGGTGCCCCCGCGGTGCGCTGGACGCGCGGGAAGAACAGGCCGGAGACGAAGGCCGCCAGCGTGAAGGCGCAGATGAGCCAGAAGTTGATGGTCAACCCCGTGGTCAGCGCGCCGCTGAGGGTCGCCAGCACCTCCGCGGGGATGGCGTGACCCCGCTCCGGGCCCAGCAAGGCATTGGTGGCCGACAGGGGAATGCTGGGGTCCTTCATGAGCTGGGACACCATGACGCCTCCCATCAACCCCACACCCAGCACACCGCCGATGGTGCGGAAGAACATGTTGCTCGCCGTGGCCACTCCGCGCAGCTCCCACCCCACGCTCGTCTGCACCGCGATGAGCAGGGACGTGGAGGCGAAGCCCAGGCCCACGCCGAACACCCCCAGCGACACCTGGAGCGCGAGCAGCGACGCGCCCTGCTGGAGGAGGAGCGCCATCGCCGTGGCGCCCAGCACCGTCAATCCCAGCCCTCCGACGATGAGCGGCCGGAAGCCCGTGCGCAGCATCACCTTTCCGGCCAGCAGCGCCGCCAGCGGCCAGGCGACAATCATGGGGGTGATCATTCCTCCCGCCACCGTGGGCGTGCTGCCCAGGACGGCCTGGACGTAGAGCGGCACGTACGTGGTGGCCCCGAACATCGCCGCGGAGAACAGCGCCCCGGCGATGGAGGAGATGGCGATGGCGGGGTGCTTGAAAATCGTCATCGGGATGACGGGCGCCGCGGCGCGCTTCTCCACCGCGACGAAGGCCGCCAGCAGCACCGCCGCCACCGGCAGCGCCCACAGGTTCATCCCAATCCCTTGCACCCCGACGAGCAGCGCCACCACACCCGCGCACAGGAGCGCGGCGCCCGCGTAGTCCAACTGTTGAGGCTTGTGCTGGACCTCCTCATGGAAGAACGCGACGAGGAGCCCGAAGGTCAACACCGCCACCGGCACGTTGATGAAGAATATCCAGTGCCAGCTCAGGTACTTCACGATGAGCCCACCAGTCACGGGGCCGACCAGACCCGCCACGCCCCACACCGCGCTGAAGGCCCCCTGCACGCGGCCTCGCTCCTCCATGGTGTAGAGGTCTCCAATGATGGTGAGCGCCACCGGCTGGATGGCACCGGCTCCAACGCCTTGGAATATCCGGAAGGCGATGAGCGCGTTCATCGACATCGCCAGGCCACTCGCGATGGAGCCCAGGCAGAACAGCCCGATGCCAAACAACAGCACGGGCTTGCGCCCGTACAAGTCGGACAACTTGCCGTAGATGGGCACGGTGATGGTCGAGGCCAGCAGGTACGCGGTGAAGACCCACGCATAGCTCTGGATGCCCCCCAGCTCACCCACCACGGTGGGCATCGCGGTGGACACGACGGTGACCTCCAACGCCGCCGTGAAAAGGCTCAGGGCCAACGCCAACGTGGTCAGGGGTCGGTGGGTCTTTCTCATGCGCTCCGGTGCGGTAGATGACCCATTCACTTGTAATGGGAGCCTTCTCGAGTCGCCAGCGCCAATCTTTCCGCGCACTTGGAAAGGCAGGGGAAATTCGGGAAACGCGTGTCGATCGGAGCCTTTCTCGTTCGTCGCCGCTGCTGAGCGGCGAATTCGCGCTCGGTCCACGGCCCGGGGGGGCCTGAATCGCGGTCGGACCGACGTGCGCCGTCCATTCGAGGACGCTTCAAACCCGTCCTCGCGCGCGCGGGAGCATTCATGAAGAAGACGCCAGGAATCATCGTGGTCGCCATCGCCGTCCTGCTGCTCGCCGTCGGCCGCAGGCCGGACACGTTTCGCGTCGAACGGAGCGCGACCATCCAGGCGCCCGCGGAGGTGGTGTTCTCACTGGTGAACGACTTCCGGCGGTGGGAGCAGTGGTCTCCCTGGTGGAAGCTGGAGCCCACGCAGCAGGTGGTCCTCGCGGGTTCCTCGGAGGGCGTGGGGGCTGTCTATGAATGGCGCGGTGAGCGCACGGGCTCCGGGCGGATGGAAATCGTGGAGAGCCAGCCCAACACCTATGTGCGAATCCGGCTCGACTTCACCGAGCCGATGCGCGCCACCAACACCACGGAGTACGTGCTGACGCCCGTGCCCGGCGGCGTGGCGCTGACGTGGGTGATGTCCGGAGAGAACACCTTCGCTGGCAAGGTGCTCCAGCTCTTCGCCAGCATGGACGAGATGATGGGCCGTGACTTCGAGCGCGGACTGGCCGACATCAAGCACCTGGCCGAGTCCCCTCAAGGCGCCTCCGCGCAACCTTCGATGGGCGAGGCGGGGCTCCACTTCCACGGAGACACCCTCGAGCGCGACGGCGACCGGGACGTCGTCGTCACCCGAGGCCTGGAGACGCCCATCATCCACTCCCGCAAGTCCCGCCCCCTGCGCGAGTAGGGGCTTTGGCGGGGAGGTGTGTAACCGTGATTTTTCTCCTGACGTAGTGGGATTCGTACCCCGCTTGTAAGGAGATTGCGCATGTCCACGAAGATCTGCCGGACCCCGAACTCGACGACGACCAAGGCTTGCAACCACGACAAGGGGAACACGCAGAAGCCCCAGTCGAAGCTGGTGTCGCCGCTCGACAAGCCGCTGCCGAAGAGCAACCCGAGCTTCAGCCGGCCGGATGGGAAGGAGGGGATGCCGGATGGAAAGGGAGGCTTCCGCCATGGTGGTCTCGACTGGTTCGCCAAGCCGGGCACGAAGGTCCGGGCGCCTGTCGATGGCAAGGTCATCGAGGTGAAGCAGTCGAAGGGTTCATCGGGCCAGGTCTTTGGCGGCACGGTGAAGGTGGAGGGCAAGGACGGCAAGGTCTGGGTCTTCCGCCACGTGGACCCCGCGAAGGTGAAGGTGGGCCAGAAGGTGCAGGCCGGTGACACCATCGCGAAGGTCTCGGATTGGAAGGGCACCTCCAGCGACCACGTCCACATGGAGGTCTGGAAGAACCTCAAGGGCGGCTACAACTTCAACAACGCCATCGACCCGGTGAAGGCCCTCCAGGGCGCCTCGCGGGACGTCAACAGCACCCCGAACTCGGGACCGGGCCCGTCCAAGACGAGCACCCCGTCCTCCACGTCCACGGGCTCGACGCCCGGCACGCAGGCCGGCTCGTCGCTGGGGTGCGTGGGGATTGCCCCCAACAAGAGCCCCTACACGCCCGACGGCTTCGATGCCGGGAGCTCCCAGGGGAACGTCGTCGCCAGCAGCGGCGACGGGTTCGACGCCGTGGACTTCTCCATGAACGGGAACTCCAACGGCGCGAACGTCAACGGCGCGAACGTCAGCGGCAACGCGAGCCTCTCCGACATGTTCGATTCCGGGTGCTTCCCCACGCAGGGCGGCACGAGCATCCCCGGCACGCCCCCCAGCAAGCCCGACGTGTCCCATGCCGGGTGCATCCCCCAGAAGGATGACGTCACCCGGCCGGCCAACACCTCCACGGGCTCCACGTCCGGCTTCTTCACGACGTTCATGTGGCGCTGGAGCAACGTCGCGCAGGCGTGAACCTCGCTCTTGATGCCTGGGTAACAATTGCCTCCATGTGACAATCCATCGTCCAAGGGCGCCCCGGGGTGCCGCCACCTGTGTCGCGAGAGCGACAAGCAAGGGGAACCCTTGGACGATGTTGTGCTCGCCGCGCATCAGGCACAACAGGTGGCATGGCGGAGAACACGCTGGTGGTGGTGGCGCGTCCGGAGTGGGTTCCAGGCGGGAGTCCGTGGTGGTCGACCTGCAAGGTCACCCTGCTGAACCTGACGGACGCGGCGGTCGTCAATCCCTACATCTCGTTCAAGGTGGGGCCGAAGCAGGTCCTCTTGAACAATCACGGCCTGGACTGGACGCGAAAGGGAGACACGGTGTCGGGCTATCTCGTGCCCGAGCGCCAGGTGATTCCACCGCGCTCCTCGAGGGAGTTCCGGCTGTCGGTGCAGGGAACCGGACAGAGCCAGGGGCCGCTGCCCTCGCGCTTCACCGTCAACGGGCGGCCCGCGGACCCGCCCGAGGACCACGAGCCTCCGTCCATGCCCCGACGCGTGCGCGCGAGCCTGGTGGGCTCCCGACTCATCACCCTGGACTGGGATGCATCGCGCGACAACGTCGCCGTCGCGGGCTATCGCGTGTCGTTCTCCGCGGGAGAGAGCGCGGAGGTCCACACGCTCACCACCGCGCGACCGAGCGTGACGATTGCCGGGCTGGCCTCGGCGACGGAGTACCGGATATCGGTGGTGGCGTTCGACGTGTCCGACAATCCCTCGAAGGTGTCGGACGTGGTGAAGGTGCGCACGGGTCCCCCGCTGCCGGACATGGGGGACTGGGATGTGTCGAAGGCACCCTTCCTGGACTTCACCGCGTGGCCCACGCCCAAGGTGTCCAGGTTCGCGAGGGAGACGCGGCTGGACGGCTTCATCCTGGGCTTCCTCTCGGCGCGCCGCGGGGGAGACAAGACGCTGTGCTGGGGGGGCAACGACCTGGTCGTGGACGCGGAGGATGGGCGCTCGTTCAGCGGCAACGCGACGGTCTCCGACTACGGCAAGAAGGACCTCCAGGAGTTCCGCAAGCAGGGCGGGAAGGTGGTGCTGTCCTTGGGCGGGACGGCCTCGGGGGTGCCCATCGAGGCGGAGGAGACGGACGTGGCCCGGCTCGTCGCGTGCTACGCGGCGGTGCTCCGCAACTACGAGGTGCGCCACCTCGACTTCTCCTTCGGGAGCAGCTTCCTCCACGACGAGGAGGGACTGGAGCGCCATGTCTCGGCCATGTCGCAGCTGTTGGCCGTGTACCCGACGCTGAAGCTCTCCTACTCGTTGCCCGTGGATGGCGCGCCGGGCTCGCTGGTGGGCTTCAACGATGAAGGCGTGCGGCTCCTGCGTCGGCTGGCCTCGGCGGGAATCGAGCCGTCGCTCATCAACGGCATGTTGATGGAGTTCGGGCTGGCGGCGCCCCGGGATGCGTTCGACTGCTGTGTCCACGCGCTCGAAGGGATGCACGCGCACATCGCCGCCGCCTTTCCGCACTGGGGCACGGAGAAGGTCTGGCGACGCATGGGGGCCTGTCCCATGTTCGGCCGCCACATCAACGGCCGCGAGTTCACCCTGGAGCACCAGCGCAAGCTGGCGGACTTCGCGCGGAAGCATCAGCTCGGGTGCCTCTCCGGCTGGGAGGTCACCATGGACGGGCGGCAGGGCCGGCTGGACTTCTGCAAGTGCATCGCGGCCCATGGGCCTGGGACTCCCGAGGAGGAGCTGGCCGCGGGGTAGGGCGGCCCGGCTCAGTCGGGACGGCGCAGGGCGTGGAGCCAGAGCGTCATCAGCTGGTCGTGGGCGTTCCCCGTGGAGCGCTCACCCAGCGCGTGCAGCGCGGTGCCCAGCTTCTGCTCGAGCTTCGCGAGCGCCTCGCGCGCTTGTGCGGAGACGTCCGCGGACAGGGTGGGTTCGCTGTGCCGGCCCGCCTTGCGCAGCGCGAGCAGCGTGCCCAGTCCGTCCGCGTCCTTCAGCACGGCCTCCAGCGCGCGAGCGGGCGCGGAGCGGGGGGAGGGCTGGGCCTTGTGCAGGGCCTTGAGCGCGCGGTCCAGGTACTTGGACGCGTCGATGGCTTGCGTGGGCTCACGCTCGCCCAGGTGCTCGAGGGCATTCCACGCGTTCTCCTGCGCGGACACGCGGTACTGCGAAGCGGAGAGCGGCACGTTGTCGCCGCGCTGCCCGTTCTCCACGACGTCGATGAACGCGGAGAGGGACGTGTAGGCCTCGGAGGCGTAGAGCCACGCGCGCATCTGGGCGTCGTGGACCTGGAAGTTCACCCGGGGGAGCGCCTCGGGGTTCGCGTGCTGCCGCTGACGCGCGTCCATCGCGGCATCCACGTCGCGCAGGGCCTCGATGTACAGCTCGGTGCCCGCCAGCTTCGCGAGCGTCGCCTGGTCGAGCCTCGGGTGCTCCTGCCCCAGCCGCTCGGTGGTCCGCTTCAGGGCCTCGCGCGCCTGACGGGCCAGCTCGACGGCTTCGGGATGCAAGGACACTCCGGCCTGCTCCGCGCGCTGGAGCAGCTCCGGGACGTACTCGGTGGAGAGCAGCGCGGCGGCCTGGGTGTAGACCTGCTCGCGTGCGTTGAGCGGGCCCGCGATGGCCTCCCACGCGGCGCCCTGGGGACGCGAGACGCCGTCGAGCATGTTGGCGTCGAGCAGGAAGCTGGCGGGGAGGCCCAGCCGGTCCTGGATGGAGCGATTGAACTCCTGGAGCAGCGTCGCGTAGGCGGAAGGAAGGTCTCCCCGGCTCGTGGGGGAGGGCGTCGAGGGAAGGGCCACGCTGATGTCCAGGTCGGACGCGGGGTTCTTGCTGCCCGGTGCGCGGAACGTGGCGCCGTGGGGGCTGGTCCACTCCGCCTTGCGCTGGCTGGACGTCTCCCGGTGGAGCACGCCGCGAAGGTAGTCGTCGGTGAACCGCGCCTTGGGGAAGGCGCGCTCGGCCTTGTGGACCGCATCGTTGATGGCGTCGGAGACGAGCTCGTCCCGGTAGGCGTTGATCAACTCGAGCGGGCTCTGGATGTGGGTCGAGAGCCCCGGCGCGAGCTGCCGCAAGCGCTCCTGGAAGCTCGCGCGGGACTCCGGTGAGTCCTCGGAGAGGAGCCTGCCCACGATGTCGCCCCAGCTCCTGGGCGCGTCCCCCTCCTGGCCCAGGAGGATGCGTCGCGCCTCCAGCTCCATCGCGGGATGAAGGCCGTGCGCCTGCTCCTTCCATCGCGCCAGATGCGCCAGTCCCACGCGTGCCTCGGCGCCCGTGGACCGGACCCGGAACTTCGCGCCACGGAAGGGGACGGAGGGGCCCGCGCTCTTCGGGGCTCGCGGAGGCTGCGGTGCGGCGGCCTGCTGTGCGTGGGCCCTCGGGCGGGTGCCCAGCACCTTGGCCCGCGCGTCTCGAGGGTTGCCGGTGGTCTCGAAGGTCGACGCGGGAGCGGGCTTCGCGGGCCGGGGATTTTCCGGCGGCGCGGCGGCGTCCGCCTCGTCGCGCTGGCGGGCTTCCTCGGCGCGGCGGGCCGCTTCGGCCGCGCTCTTCCCAGACGCGCCACTTCCTCCAATGGAAGGTGTATTCGCCATGGTTCACCTCTTTCGCGTCACAGGTCGTAACGACGTACTCACGACGTCCGCACTCCATTGCGACCCACCTGGGACGAACTGACTCCACGTGAAGTACGATTCGAATCGTTGACAACGTACGACTCGAATCGTAGTTTGGAGCCATGACAACGGATGCCATTCCCTCCGAGGTGGAGCTCGCGATTCTGGGCGTGCTCTGGAAGCGCGGCCCCAGCACCGTCCGGGATGTTCACGAGGCCCTGGGCCGCGAGGACGGGAAGGGCGCCGGGTACACCACGACGCTGAAGCAGCTCCAGGTCATGGCGGCCAAGGGGCTGGTGAGCCGCGATGAGAGCGCTCGCAGCCATGTCTATGCCGCGAGCGTCGCGGAAGCCCGCACCAAGCGCCAGCTGGTGAAGGACCTGCTGGACCGCGTCTTCGGCGGCTCGTCGGGAGCGCTCGCGGTGCAGGCGCTGTCGCTCAAGCCCGCGTCCAAGGAGGAGCTGGATGACCTGCGCCGCCTGCTGGATGAGGGTAAGGGGGGCAAGTCATGAGCCTCGCGACGGTGCTGGAAGCCTGGGGGCAGGTGCTGCTGCGCTGGCTGGCGCATGGGGTGTGGCAGACGAGTGTGGTCGTGATGGCCGTGGCGGGGGCGTGGTGGTTGCTGCGGCATCGCTCGGCGCGGGCTCGCTATGTCGTGGGATGTCTGGGTTTGGCCCTGGTGGTGCTCGCGCCCCTGTCTACCTTGTGGATGACGGCTTCCAGGTCCACGCCCGTGGAGTGGGTGTGGACGATGCAGGGCTCGGGGGTGGAGCAGGCGCGCCCCGAGATGTCTCCGGTGGATGGCGAGGAGGCTCGGGCGGGTGCCGTGGCCGCGGAGCCGGCGCCCGTGGCCTCCTGGACGGCGAAGCTGCCCTGGATGCTGGGCGGGCTCTGGCTGCTGGGGGCTTGTGTGGGATTGGTGCGGCTGGCCCAGGGCTGGCGGCGGACGGCGCGCAAGCTGGTGCGGCCGGCGACGCGTGTCTCCTCTGACGTGAGCGGGCTGGTGTCGCGGGTCGCGGAGCGTCTGGGATTGCGGCGCCCGGTGCGGGTGCTGGAGTCCGCGCTCGCGCCGTCGCCCATGGTGCTGGGGGTGGTTCGTCCGTTGCTGTTGCTGCCCAGTGGCGTGAAGGGGCGGCTGTCGGAGGCGCAGTTGGAGGCGGTGCTGGCGCATGAGCTGGCCCACGTGCGCCGCCACGATGCCTTCGTCAACTTCGTGCAGTGCCTGGTGGACGTGGTGTTCTTCTTCCATCCGGCCGCGCGCTGGTTGTCCCAGCGGGTGCGGATGGAGCGCGAGTTCTGCTGTGACGACGCGGCGGTGAGCCTGTGTGGCAGCGCGCGGGTGTACTCCGGGGCGCTGCTGGGGTTGGAGGAGCTTCGCCAGGAGGGGGCCGTGCTGGCGCTGGGCGCGGGGGGACATCCCCTGGCGTCGCGGGTGCGGCGGCTGCTCGGTCATGCGCCCTCGGTGGAGATGCCCCGGGGGATGCGTCAGGTCTGGCGCGTGGGGGGGCTGGCCGGAGTGCTGGTGGCCTCGGGGATGGCCTGGGCCTGGGAGGCGCCCACGCAGAGTGTCCCCGGGACGTCGGTGCTCGCGTCCGCGACGTGCTCGCGGCCCGTGTATCCGAAGGACTTCACCGCCATCGCCTCGTACGAGAATCAGGGGCGCACGATTCGTAGCCGCGTCTCCGTTTCCCGCTGCGGGCGCATCCGCCTGGAGCCGGCCGATGGCACGCCCGCGGTGGCGCTGCTGTACGACGTGAGCACGCTGGAGCGCGTGGCCCTGGATGGAGCCGAGCGCACCTACGACCTGCTTCCCGAGCGCGGAGACCTGGGCCTTCCCCTTCACCTGCCCGGAGGCTGTGGCGAGCGGAAGACGCACTGCGCGCGCCAGGGTGAAGAGCGGGTGGCGGGCCGCCTCGCCGAGCGCTGGCACCGCGTCCACGCGCCGCATGACACCGTGACGCAGTGGATGGACAAGGAGCTCGGGTATCCCATCCGCGAGACGTCCGACCTGTTCGGCTCCGTCACGCTCACGGATATCCAGGTGGGTGACCTGGGCGCCGCGCGCTTCGTCATCCCCAGTGACTATCGCATCCTGGCTTCACCGTAGCGCCGCGCTGGCCGCCGCCGCGTCATCGCGAGGCCAGCGCCTTTCCCTCCAGTCTCCAAGCCGTTGAGCGGCGGACGTGCCGGGCGTCCAGGCCTGGCGCCTCCGAGCCGAACACCCGACGTGTGTCCCGAGGTCCCCGTGAAGCTCCTCCGCATCCTGTGGCTGCTGTTTCCCCTGGCGTGTGCTGGCACCAGTGCGTCCCACGTCGTCCCTCCGACCGAGACGCCCTCGGCACAGCCTGCTCCGGCCGTCACCACGGCGGCCGTGGAGGGACGCGTCGAGAGCAGTGAGAAGACACCGGTGGCGGGCGCGGTGGTCGCGCTCATCCCCGCGCGGGAGGACTGGGACCCGGACCGTGCACCTCCAGCGGGCCGGATGCTCACCGGGCCGGATGGGCGCTTCCGCTTCGAGGGACTCGCGGCGGGCGAGTACGGCGTGACGGTCAGCGCTCCTCGGCACGAAGCGGCCTTCCTCATGGGCGTGAAGCTCGCCGAGGGGGCGACACCGCATTTGCTGGACGTGGTGCTCCAGCCGGCGAAGCACATCGTGCGCGGGCGTGTGAAGACGGACTCGGGCGCGCCTGTTCCGGAGGTCTGGCTGAACGTGGGGCGGCACAGCGACTTCCTGGGGGACATGCTGTACGCGCGGACGGATGCGCGGGGCCGCTTCGAGGTGCCGCTGCCTGTCGCGGGCTACGGCGTCAGTGTTCACGTGGCGGGCTTCACGCCCGCGGGGCGCTCGTTCAACGTCACGGCGGAGGAGTCCACGACGGAGCTGGACCTGACCGTCCGAGCGCTCCCGGAGACCACGCCTCCCGCGCCCGAGGTGGTGTCGTGGGTGAAGCAATCGCTGGTGCCGCTGACCACCGTGGAGGCGGGACATGGATTCGAGGACCTGCGGCCCCTGAAGCCGTGGCTCTCGAGGGCCCGCATCGTGGCGCTGGGGGAGGCGACGCACGGGAGCCGGGAGTTCTTCCAGCTGAAGCACCGGATGCTGGAGTACCTGGCCACGGAGCTGGGCTTCACCGTCTTCGCCATCGAGGCCAGCTTCGGCGAGTCGCTCGTGGTGAATGACTACGTCCTCCATGGGAAGGGAGACCCGGCCAAGGCCTTGGCGGGGCTCTACTTCTGGACCTGGGACACGGAGGAGGTGCTGGCGCTCATCCGGTGGATGCGTGCGTACAACGAGGACCCGCGCCACACGCGCAAGCTCAAGTTCTACGGCGTGGACATGCAGGCCACGTCCGCCTCGACGCGGGCGGTCCTGGACTTCTTCGCGCGGGTGGACCCGGCGTTCCATCAGCGACTCGTGGGGCCGATGACGCCGTTCCTCGACGAAGCGAACCCGCGGACGCGAGAGGTGGAGTCAGGCAAGGTGCTGGCGGGGCTCGTCGCGGACATTGAGGCGCGTCTGGCCAGGTTGTCGAAGCGCAAGGGCTCGGAGAAGGCCCACGCGCTGGTGGCGCGCCATGCCCGAGTCCTGGGGCAGTTCGCGGCCTCGGTGGAGGCCCAGTTCACGGACACGAACCTCCGGGACCGGGCGATGGCGGAGAACGCTCGCTGGATTCTCGAGCATGAGGGCTCGGATGCTCGGATGGTCCTCTGGGCGCACAACGGACACGTCGCCGCGTCTCAGGAGCGCGACATGGAGCCGATGGGCAAGCACCTGCGCGAGGCGCTGGGGGACCAGCTCTACGTCTTCGGGTTCGCCTTCAACCAGGGCGAGTTCCAGGCCATCCACAGCCCGAGCGAGCCGAACGAGGCGCGCCGAGGTCTCAGCGTCCACGCGGTTCCGGCCGCGGAGGTGGGGTGGCTGGACGGGACGCTCGCGCTGGCGGAGGTGCCTCGGTTCGCCTTGGACCTGCGAGGGTTGCCTGGCGAGGGCGTGGTGAGGGACTACTTCATGCGGGCTCGGTATACGCGCAACTACGGAGCGGTCTTCAGCAAGGTCATCCCGCCGCGCATCTCCAAGGCGGCGAAGGAGTACGACGGCCTGCTTTTCGTGGAACGAACGGTCGCTGCCATCGCGACGCCCACGGGCCGGCGCCCGCCTCCACCGCCCAAGGCCGCTGGCCCCTCGGGCCGATTGTGATGGAGGGGCTGTCTGTGTTTGACCTCGGGCAGCACACCCCGTCGTATGTCCGAGGTCTCGATGAATGCCGTCCGCATCCTGTGGCTCATGTTTCCACTGGCGTGTGCGAGCACTGGCGCGCCTCCGGTCGAGTGACCCGTGGCCGTGCAATCCGAGCCCGCTTCCCTGGCCACGGTGGAGGGGCTCGTCGAGAGCGGGACGAAGACACCGGTGGAGGGCGCGGTGGTCGCGCTCATCCCCGCGCGCAAGGAGTGGGACTCGGAAAAGGAACCGCCTGCGGGCCGGATGCTCACCGGTCCTGATGGACGCTTCCGCTTCCAGGGGCTCGCTCCGGGCGAGTACGGCCTGACCGTCAGCTCACCCCGGCACGAGGCGGTCTTCCTCATGGATGTGAAGCTCGCGGCGGGGGGCTCGGCACTTCAGCGGGATGTCGTGCTCCAGCCCGCGAAGCACGTCGTGCGAGGGCGCTTGAAGACAGACGTGGGCGGACCCGTCGCGGACACCTGGGTGCAGGTGATACGGAAGAGCGAATTCCTCTCGGATGTCCTGTACGTCCGCGCGGATGCCCGGGGCCAGTTCGAGGTTCCGCTGCCCGTCGGCCGGTACACCGTGGAAGCCCCGGAGAGGGGCTACATGTTGGCGGACCACCACCTCGACGTGCGCGCGGAGGACTCCACGCGAGACGTGGACCTGACCCTTCTCTTGCTGCCGGAGACCGCGCCGGCGGCACCGGAGGTGGTGTCGTGGGTGAAGCAGTCGCTGGTGCCGCTGACCACCGTGGAGGCGGGACATGGGTTCGCCGACCTGCAACCCCTGAAGCCCTGGCTCGCGAAAGCGCGCGTCGTGGCGCTGGGGGAGGCGACCCATGGCACCCGGGAGTTCTTCCAACTGAAGCACCGGTTGATGGAGTTCCTGGTCACGGAGCTGGGCTTCAACATCTTCGCGCTGGAGGGCAATTTCGCCGAGGCGCTCGTCATCAATGACTACGTCCTTCACGGAAAGGGTGACGAGGCCCAGGTGCTCGACAACCTCTTCCAGATCTGGCGGACCGAGGAGGTGATGGCCCTCATTCGATGGATGCGGGCGTACAACGCGGACCCGCGGCACACGCGCAAGCTCAAGTTCTACGGCGTGGACATGCAGGACACGGTTCGCCCGACACGAGCCCTCCTGGACTTCTTCGCCCGAGTAGACCCGGCGTTCCACCAGCGACTCGTGGGGCCGATGGCGCGGTTCCTGGATGAAAAGACGTGGCGGGCGCGTCAGGCGGAGGCGGGCCAGGCATTGGCTCCGCTCGTCGCGGACATCGAGGCGCGCTTGCGCCAGTTGCCACGACGCAAGGGCTCCGAGAAGGAGCACGCGCTGATGGCTCGACATGCCCGGCTGCTCTGGCAATGCGCCACGCAGCTATCGAACCCGGAGCCCGACTGGAGCGCGATCAGCCATCGGGACCGGGCGATGGCGGAGAATGCCCGCTGGGTCCTGGAGCAGGAGGGCGCCG
Organism: Myxococcus stipitatus; assembly: GCF_038561935.1. The sequence continues at coordinate 2,301,962 of NZ_CP102770.1, forward strand.
ATGCTCGAATGGTCCTCTGGGCGCACAACGGACACGTCTCCACCGCGCAGGTGGGCAACCTCGTGCCCATGGGCCAGCACCTGCGCGAAGTGCTGGGCGATGCGCTGTACTCCTTCGGGTTTGCGTTCAACCAGGGGGGACTGCGGGCGGTCCACGAGTCGCTCATGGTGGCCAAGAAGCCACGCGTCTACACGGCCCACTCCGTTCCGCCGGCGGAGGCCGGTTCGCTGGACGAGACGCTCGTGAGGGCCCAGGTGCCCCTGTTTGCCTTGGACCTGAGAGGACTCCCCGCCCAGGGCGCGGCGCGGGACTTCTTCACCCAGACGCGCACTTGGAGAAACTACGGCTTTGTCTTCACCGGGAATGACAGTCCTGCGCCAACGAGGAGCGCCAAGGAGTTCGACGGCTTGTTCTTCGTGGACCACACGAGCGCGGCCATCGCCATGCCCGAGCGTCCACCTCCTGGAGAGAATGCATCGACGCCTCCTCCTTGAGGTTCTCACCCGACGAGGGAGAACGAGGAAAGTCCGCCACCGCTCATGCGTAGCTATATCTTGTCAGGTTACACAGACAGGAGCGATGCGTGCTGAAGAAGGTGTGTGTGTCATGGATGTTGCTGTCAGGCGGCGTGCTGCCGCTTGCCGCGTGTGATGGCGAGCCGAAGGCTCCGGAGGTCATCGACTCGCGCGGCACGGGAGACGTGGTGCTGCTCATCGAGCGGCAGGGCGCGGAGGGCCCCTACATCACGGGGCGGAAGGAGCGCTTCAAGGTCGCCGCCGCGGGGGAGTCCTTCAAGTCCGTGCGCTGGAGCGCCACGGCGGGCGCCCTCGAGGCGGCCGCGGAGCAGGTCGAGTGGACCCCGCCCCAGCAGGGCCAGGCGTCGTTGTCCGTCTCCGTGGAGACCGAGTCCGGAAAGGTGGCGCAAGGGTCCTTCCACTTCAACGTGGTGGCCGCGCCGACCACGCTCATCGACCCGGGGCCGGACCTGACGGGCTCTCAGTGCGAGCTCGCCTTCGACAGCACGGGCAAGGGGCACGCCCTCTATCTGAACGACTCGCACCAGAGCCTCTGGTACGCCACGTGGGACGGCACGTCGTGGACGACCGAGGTGGTGGACGGCCCAGGCTTCAACAATGGTGGGACCTACGTCTGGGAGGCCGCTCTGGCAGTGGACGCCGGAACAGGCGTGCCACACATTGCCTATATCGCGGGTGAAGGCCCCCCGGAGAAACCCTTGAGCCGACGCGTGATGCATGCCACGCGACTCAACAGTCGCTGGACAATCACGCCTTTAGCCACGGACTCCAACAGGTGGCCATCGCAACCGACCATCGCTCTGAATCCCGCACAAGGAGGGTTGCCCGCTGTCGCCTACCACGAGACCAACATGTACTTTTTCATGCGGCTCACCGCGTCCGGAACCTGGAGTTCCACGCAGAAGGGCTCCCGCGAACTGTCGGGCGAGATCTCCTTCGACGCCGCTGGCTCCCTGTTCATCCCCTACTCCACCTCCTCCCCCCGCAAGACCTATGTGAGCGTCGTCGCGCAGGAACCGTCGACCCAGGAGTCGCTTCTGGATCTGCAGCTGACGGAGTTCTCCGGCTCCTACAAGTGGCTCTCGGTGGCCTGGAGCCCGGATGCCCATTTGATGCTGCTGGCTCAGGCGCAAGCCCCGGCTTCGCAGTCTGCCCTCAGGGACGTCACCCTCGCGAATCCGCTCTCCGCCAGCACCATCCGCACTTCACCGCTCGACCTCAAGCACGACGCGAGTGACCTGGCGCATGGCGCAAGCGGCCCCGTCATCGCTCATCGCCACGGGACGACGCTGGAGCTCATCACGACGGATGCGAGGGGCTTCTGGAAGTACACCCAGCTCGGCTCGGTGCAGGACGGCACACGCCCCCCCGTGGCCATCCGCCCCACGACGGGCACGGCGCACGTCTGCTACCAGCGCGACGGCAAGGTGAACTTCCAGTAGGCGCGCGTCCACCACCCGGCCCTACGTGGCCTCAGACCCGAGGCACCGCCGTGGGGCCACACGTCGCCACGAGTCCCTCCCGGGGAATCCGCAACGTGAAGGTCGAGCCCTTCCCCAGCTCGCTCTCCACCGTGATGGTCCCATGGTGGGCTTCGACAATCTGATGGGTGATGAAGAGGCCCAGCCCCATGCCGCCGTAGTGCGGGTCCGAGACGGCGCGCACGAAGCGCTCGAAGATGCGGCGCTGATGCACCGGGGCGATGCCAATGCCCTCGTCCCGCACGGAGAGCAGCGCCACGGTGTCGTTCGCGCTCACGTGCAGGTGGATGGGCTTGCCCGCGCCGTACTTGATGGCGTTCGTCAGCAGGTTCGTCACGGCCTGCTCCATCCGCCGCCGGTCCCAGGTCCCCTCGACGGCGTGCGACGCCGACACATCCAGGCCGCACCCCAAGGAGGCCGCCTGCGGTCCGTAGCGCACGGCCACGTCCCGCAGGAGCGCCGCCAGGTCCATCCGCTCCGGCTGGAGCGGAAGCCGTCCCACGTTGATGCGTGAGACATCCAGCAGGTCGTCGATGAGGTCCGCCAGCTTGCGCACCTGGCTGCTCGCGGCGGCCAGCTCCCGAGACAGCTTCCCGTCGGACAGGAGCGACTCGGGGTGCTTCTCCGCCGCGCGCCGCAGCGAGGACAGCTTCAGCTGCAGCGGCGTGAGCGGCGTCTTCAATTCGTGCGAGGCGACGGACAGGAACTCGTCCCGCGCGTGCAGCGCCTCGCGCAGCCGCTCCAGCTCCCGGGTCTCCTCGGCGTGCTTGCGCTGGGTGAAGTCCCGCGTCACCTTGCCGAAGCCCCGCAGCTCGCCGCTCTCGTCGAACAGCGCGGTGATGACGACGTTCGCCCAGAACCGCGTCCCGTCCTTGCGCAGGCGCCAGCCCTCGTCCTCGAAGCGGCCCAGCCGGATGGCGGACTCGAGCTCCCAGTCAGGCTTGCCCCAGGCGACATCCTCGGGGGGATAGAAGCGGCTGAAGTGCTGGCCCAGGATTTCGCTCGCCCGGTAGCCCTTGATGCGCTCGGCCCCCAGGTTCCAGCTCGCGATATGGCCCCTCACGTCCAGCGTCAGGATGGCGTAGTCCGTGACGCTCGCGATGAGCAGGCGGAGCTGGTCCGCTGTGTCGCGATTGGAGCGCTCACCTCGGGAGTAGGTGATGACTCCGTCGCTCGAGTTCAGTGAAAGTGGATGGTTGTCGCCCAAATCGCGCCTCGTCCGGCCACTTAAAAGAACACGCCAGTGTCGACACGCAAGCGGGTGTCTCATCCTTTCGTCCAATAGACGAAGTCGTCGCCCCGCCTCCCGTATCGACAAGCGGGGCGAATGTCTCCCCGCTTGCTCCGACATATGGGCGAGACTCTGTTGAATTCACTGTGAAGCGTGAATTCCTTGCTCAGTTCGCGGCGCCCTCGGGGAACGCGCGCTCGATGAGCGCCTTCATGGGCGCGTGCGCGGGCAGGGTGCCGAAGCAGTTGCCGTGGGCCCCACCCAGGCGCGTCTCACAGAAAGTGTCGGCCACCTGACTGTTGCCCGCGCGCAGGAGGAGCGAGGCCTGGAGCGCCAGGGCCAGCCGCTCGACGACGAAGCGCGAGCGCGTCTCCAGCGTGGCGGTGTCCGCGAAGTCCTTGGCGATGCGCGCCATCTCCGCGTCGAGCGCGGGGTGGGCGCCCTGGGCCGCCATCAGCTCCTGGAACAGGGCCTCGCGGCTCTCCGGCTCGCGGGTGGCGGCGCGCAGCACGTCCAGGCACTGGATGTTGCCGCTGCCCTCCCAGATGGAGTTGAGCGGGGCCTGGCGGTAGAGACGCGGCAGGTTGGCCTCTTCCACGTAGCCGGCGCCGCCCAGGCACTCCTGCGCCTCGTTGACGAAGCTCGGCGCGCGCTTGCAGACCCAGTACTTGCCCACGGCGGTGGCCATGCGCGCGAAGGCGGCCTCGCGCGGGTCCCGGTGGCCCGCGTCCACGGCGCGCGACACGCGCGCGGTCAGCACGGTGTGCGCCTCGGACTCCAGCGCCAGGTCCGCCAGCACGTTCATCATCAAGGGCTGGTCGATGAGCTTCCGGCCGAAGGCCTTGCGGTGGCGCGTGTGGTGGATGGCCTGCACCAGCGCCTGTCGCATGAGGCTGCTGGAGCCAATCATGCAGTCCTGCCGCGTGAGGGCGACCATCTCCAGGATGGTGGCCACGCCGCGGCCCTCCTCGCCGACCATGAAGGCCACCGCGCCCTGGAACTCCACCTCCGAGCTGGCGTTGCTCCAGTCGCCCAGCTTGTCCTTGAGGCGCTGGATGCGGATGGCGTTGCGCTCCCCGGCGGGCGTGAAGCGCGGCAGGAGGAAGCACGACAGGCCGCCCTCGGACTGCGCGAGCACGAAGAACGCGTCGCTCATGGGCGCGGAGAAGAAGAACTTGTGGCCCACGAGCGCGTACGGATTGCCCGGGCCTCGCTCGCCCATCGCGTGCGCGCGCGTGGTGTTGCTGCGCACGTCGGAGCCGCCCTGTTTCTCCGTCATGCCCATGCCGATGGTGATGCCCGTCTTCTGGCTGGCGGGGATGAAGCGCGAGTCATAGGACGCGGAGGTGATGCGCGGCAGCCACTCGGCGGCGAGCCCCGCGTGGTGCCGGAACGTGGGCACACACGCGTACGTCATCGTCAGCGGACAGCTGGTGCCCTGGTCCGCCTGGTTGTGGAGGTACGAGAGCGCCATGCGCGCGACGTGGGCGCCCGGCGTCTTCTCGTGGCGCCACGCGAAGTTGGGGATGCCGTGGGTGATGGCCGCTTCCATGATGCGGTGGTAGGCGGGGTGGAACTCCACCTCGTCCAGCCGGTTGCCATAGCGGTCGAATGGCTTGAACCTGGGCTTGTTCTCGTTGGCGAGGAAGCCCAGCTGCATCAGCTCTCCGCCCGCGAGCGGCCCATACTTCGCGATGTCCGCTTCCGCCCAGCTCGCGCCTTCCCGCGCCACGGCCTCGCGCAACGGCAGGTCCGTCTTCCAGGCGTCGTACACCAGGGGGGGCGCCTGATTGGTGACTTCGTGGGTGATGAACGTCGTCGCGAGGGGGCCGGAAGTACTCATGAGGTCGAGGATAGGCGAGCCCCACGGCTGGAGCGAGCGCAACTTCCCGGCCCGTCCGCCCCCCGCGCGAGCAGGGCTCAGAACGTCATCGTGATGACCAGCGTGTCGGAGTACGCGCCCGCGGACGCGGCCTGGCCCGCGGGAATCCGGCCGTAGATGGGGACGGTGACCTCCACCGCGTTCACGGGAAACACAGGCCCGTAGCGCGTGGTGCCCAGCGAGCCATTGCCCCAGATGAGCAGCCGCGTGGCGTCGAGGTAGAGGTTGTAGTTGAGCCTGTTGTTGGACGGGCCCTGGAGCTGCCTGGGGGAGTAGCTCCCGGCGCCGCCCGCGCTCAGGTCGAGCGTCAGCGTGCTCAGCTGGGGCTGGGCATCGCAGCGGTAGGTGATGCTGCCCGCGGCGTCGAGCGGAAGGGTGGCGCTGCTGGTATAGGCGCCGAAGCTGGGCGCCACCGTGGACTGGATGCTGCAGACGGCGTGGGCGGCCGGCAGGCAGAGCAGGTTCGCCCCCAACACCATCCAGGCCCTCGCGTGACTCGGGACGCCGCGGCTACTCATCCACGCACCTCACGGTCCCCAGGTCGATGACCTGTCCCGTCTGGGAGGGGACCTGCAACACCGCATGACAGATGCCATGGGTGTACTGGACCGTCGCGGGGTGTCGACCGGGAGGCAACCCCACCAGCTCGAACTCGCCATGCCACCCGATGGGGGAAGTCCACCGCTGACCCTCCACGGTGACCTGGACCTCTCCGTGGGCGGGCACGCGCGGGGGAGGCCCGTCGGAGAGCACCAGGGTGCCTCGGAAGGCGCGCACGGTGTCCACCTGGAAGTCGAGCACCACGCCACCTCGCCGCCACGGCGCCACCTGCCGCTCCGTCGCCGGGACGTAGACTTCCAAGGGAAGGTCCTCGTCCGTGAGCGACAGTCGGTTGACGCCATAGGCTTGCAGCCGCGTCACCATCAGCTCGCCCTGGGCGTTCGTCCTCCCGATGAGGTGGTTGTTGAGCCGCACCCCGACCCCCTCCACCCCCTCCACGCGCACCAGCGCATAGCCCTGGTCCACCGGGCGCGTGGCGTGGATGCGTCCCCCCAGGGCGACCAGTCCACCGGAGACCTCGGCCGCGCCCACCAGCACGCCCTCGCGCCACTCCGCGCCCGCGGCGTAGCGGCCCACGTTCGTCTCGTAGTCGACGCGCGCGAGCGCCAGGTCATGGCGGCCCACCTGTCCCTGGACCTGGAAGCCCAGGCCGCCCTCCAGCGGAATGCCGCGCGACAGGTCCACCGCGGTGAGTCCGCCCCCGCGTGCTTGCGTGTGGCTCACGCTCCCGCTCGTCATCGTGTCGAGGATGGCGGTCAGGGACACCATGCCCTCCAGCGAGGAGGGACGCCGGGGCTCCTGGTTGCGGTGGGCGGAGAAGGAGATCAACGTCCGGCCCGTGACCTGGACGGTGGTCGTCGCGCCCAGCCACGTCGTCCAGCCCAGCGACTTCCACCGCCGCAGCAGCGCCTGTCCCGTGAGGCTGAAGCGGCCCCCCAGCGCGACGAAGAGCGAGCCGCCCGTCTCCAGCCTCGGGTGGGGCGCGTCGTGCGCGAGGCTGCTGTTGGCATACGCGGGGCTCATGACCCGCGTGAAGACGGTGCCTCCCGCGCGAAGTCCCTGGACGGTGTAGGCCGTGCCCGCCGCCGCGCCCGTGCGCCGGTGGGAGATGCTCACCGCCTCGGAGAACTCGAGTTCGCCCAGCGGGAGCTGGAGCCACTGCACGGAGCCGGTGCTGAACAGGTCCGGCGACAGCTCCAGTCTCAGGCCCGGTGTCAGCCAGGGCGTGGCGCCCATCCGGAAGTGGCCCAGCAGCAGCGGGCGGCCATAGTCGAAGCTCCGCGTGCTCAGCGACTCACGCTCCACGCCCAGGGACAGCTGGTAGTCCGCCACCCCCGGCGCGAGCAGCTGCGCTCCCAGCGAATACGCGGAGCTCACCTCCCGCGTGCGCCCGAAGGCATCCCTCACCACGTAGCGCGTGAGCCCCTCGCCTCGCGGCACCGTGAGGTTCTCCAGCCGGTAGGGGCCGGGCGGCAGCTCGGTGCGACGCACCAGCCGGTTGTTGACGTAGACCTCCAGCGTGGACGGCGTGGTGACGTCGCCCGCCAGGTCCTGCACGGGATTGCGGACGAAGTAGGGGTTGAGCTCGAACGAGCGCAGGACGTGGACCCCCGCCACCACCGCGCCCCCGCCCAGCACGCCGCCGTACCCGGTGGCCTCGCCGGCGATGGCGCGCACCATCACCTCCGGGAAGTCCACCGTGAGCTGGCTCAACCCACGCAAGGGCAGACCGCCCGGCGTCCACCGGCCCTGCGTCGTCAGGAGCGCCCGGTCCAGGGACATGCCGGCTTCGCCAAACAAAGACAGAGTGGTGTTGCGCGCATGGGCGGCGTAGTTGACGAACGCGCTGGGGCTGCCCGTCACCTGGTAGTCCGGAGGAGGGCTGGGCGCCAGGTTCACCCGGGTCACGGTAAAGGCAGACGCGGGCAGCTCACAGGTCAGCCGGGTCGTGTCCGGGTCCAACTGGCACCGGGCCCTCGGTGTCAGGGATTGGAGTGACACATAGGCCGTGCCGTCGACGACCTCCACGAGCCCGCGCAGCCAGCCCGGGTCGACGCCGGCCGCCTCCAGCGCCGAGACGGGCAGCAGCACGTCCTCGCCACGCAGGAGCGGAAAGACATCGCCCCGGTTGGTGCCGTTCAACGTCAGCTCGGCCACGATGGGCGTCGCCGGGGGGACGGGCGCGGGGGACTCCTCGGCCCACGCGGGAGTGAGGGCCAGCACAAGGCCCAGCGCGGCCCGGGACACGGCCTCATTGAGCCCGCTCATGGCACGACGGGAACCCCACAGGACTCGCGCAGGCCCACCGGCGCGCTCTGCCGGTACACGCCCTGGTCCGTCTCCACCTCGACCTCCAGCGAGCGGATCTTCCGGCAGTGCTCGGGCGTGACTCCCAGCGCGAACACCCGCGAGTCCCCCGGCAGCACGTACCAGCCGGGCTCCTCCTTCTCCACCACGCGCTGGCCCTGCGCATCCAGCGCGCGCACGCGCGCCTGGCGGATGAAGAAGTTCACCGTGCCCGGGTTCCTGACGCGGAACTGGAAGTGGGAGTCGCGCAGGTCCACCTCCTCGACCCGCGCCTGCACGTCGCGCTGCGTGGGCGCGACGAAGACGGGGATGGAGACCCGGGTGAGAATCTTCAAGCCCATGGACGGAGGCAGCGGTCCCACCGGGGGCAGCTCCTCCACGATGAGCCGGAACGAGCGCTCCGTGTTCCGCGCCGCGGAGGAGATGCCCACCCGGATGGGGCGGGACTCCCCCGGCGCCAGCGTCAACATGGCTGGAAAGAAGAAGACCTCCTGCGTGGGCTGAAGCGTCATGCGCCCGCCATCGTCCTGGGTCCACGTGTGGACGGAGGCCTGGAACCGCGTCGTCTCGGTCCCCTGGTTCCTCACCGTCACCACCACGCCCTTGGCTCCGCCTTCCAGCTCCAGGCGGATGGGATTGACTTCAACGGTCGCGGCGAGCCCGGCCCCCGGAAGGGCGGTGCTCAAGAAGGCCGCCAATCCCAGACATCGGGCCCAGGAGGAAGGACGCAGGTGCATGGGGCTTCATTCCCAATCAGAAGGTGATGGTCGCGACGACCGTGTCGTTGTAGGTGCCGGACGGGACGTTCTGTCCGCGCGCCACCGTGCCGTAGACGAGCACGGGCGTGGACAGGCCCGTGCCGACATAGGGCAGGCCCGTGCCGGAGGTGTTGCCCCAGACGACCAGGCGGGCCACGTCCTGGTAGAGCTTGTAGGAGAGGTAGTTGGACGACGTGGTGTTGAGCATCCGGCGCAGCGGCGCCGCGTCCGTGGAGCCCGTGTCGGGGTGCGAGCCCTGGCCCAGCGTGACGACGGCGGTGCTCAGCAGGGTGCACTGCACCGTCACCGAGCCCGATGCCAGCAGGTCGACGCCCGCGCTCGAGTTGATGACCACCGGGTCGTAGTTGCCGAAGTTGAGTGTCCCGGAGTTGATGCTGCAGGCCGCGGATACGGTGGCCGTCACCGTCAGGTTGGCGGTGGCCGTGGCGGCCTCGGACTGGGTCGACGCGAAGACGGAGGCGGCGACAACCGCGGCGGCGAAGGCGCGTTGGGCTGCTTTCATGTTCACTGCTCCAGCGGCAAGGGCCGGGAGATACCGGCCACGCCGACGGTGCATTGCAGCTTGGGCGCCAACGCCGGGAACGCCAAGGCAGCCCGGGTCGAGCGCCTCTGACTCCCGCTGGCGCCGTGTGGTTCACGGCGGAACCCGCGCCGGGACATCCACTGGTGGGCGTCAACCCCGGCCCGCGAGGGCACTTCCGGGCCGGAGTCGTGGGCCCGGAGGTGCGGGGCACGCAGGGGCGGCGGCTTCCCTGAGGGAGTGTTCCGCTTCCCGTTGGAGGTAGCGCGGGGACGTCAGGGCTGGAAGGCGCTCTTCACCGCATCCAACGGGGGATTGGCTCCCGAGACAGGGTCTGTACAACCTTGATTGAGCGACCAGATGATGGTGCCCCCGAAGCCGTTGGCGCGGGCATAGGCGCCCTTGGCGGCAATGGCTTGGGGCGAGTCATAGGAAATCCACCGCACCGTGCCGTCCACCACCGGCGAGGCGAACGTGACGTAGCTCGACTGGGCGGCGGCGTCCCAGTGATAGACGCCGGTGGCCGACAGGCTCATGATCCGCGCGTAGGTGAAATCATTGTCGCTGCCCACGTAGTCAGACCAATCCGTATAGGGTTGGTAGGGGCCGGTGATGTGTCGCCAGGCCATGCCATAGAATGGCAGGCCCATGCCCAGTTTGGCTTTGGGGATGCCCGCGCCGACCCAGGCATTGAGGCTGGAGGCCACCGAGGTCGGGCGGTTGCCCGCCTCCCCCGTGAGCGCGGAGGAGTACCAGGACGTCCAGCCGCCCCAGGGCCCCGTCATCTCGTAGGACATGACGTTCATCTGGTCGAGGTACGGCACCAGCTGGGCGAACCACGGGTCGGCCTCCTCGGGGAAGTTGGTGTTGATCCACCCGATGGGCATGGTGAGGAGCATGTTGGGGCGGGCCGCGCGCAGCTGCTGCACCAGGGCGAGCAGGAGGGGCTTGTCCTCCACCTCCACGGGCTCCCAGTCGATGTCCAGGCCGTCGTAGCCAAAGCTGTCCAGGGCGGCCAGGAGGTTCTGGACGAAGCGAGCCCGGTTGGCATTGGAGGCGGCGCCCACCCAGCCGTCATGTTCTCCGGCGCCACCCACCATGATGATGGCCTTGCGCCCGGCGGCGTGGGCCCGGGTCGCCAGCCGGCGGGCGATGGCCGGCCCGTTGTCATTATCGAACTGTGTACTCAGCGTCCCGTCGGCCCTGGGGGTGGCTCGGCCGACCATGATGTGCGTCAAGGCACTGAAATCCACCTTGTCGGGCGGGTAGAGGTCCGAGTTCCAACCCGTGTAATAGCCAGACACCCACAGCCCTTTTCCCGGTGCGCTGGTGACAGTGATGGTCGCGGTGGCGGACTGGGCAGGGTCCGCACGACTGACTGCCTTCACCTGATACGTGCCCGGTGTCGCGGGCGCGGTGTAGAGGCCCGTGGAGGTGATGACACCCCCTGCGTTTCCTTGCGGCACCGCCCAGCTCACCGCCGTGTTGGACGTGCCCGTCACCGTCGCGGTGAACGCCTGCGTGCCGCCGGGAGGAAGGGTGACGGTCGCCGGGGTGATGCTCACCTTCACGACCGGCGGAACACTCAATCCATCCGTGCGCAGCTCGTCGAAGTAGAGCGTGGGCAAGGGCAGGCCCCGGGTCTCCTGGATCAGCAGGCCCTTGATGCGCGCGCCCGCGGGCGCCAGCGCGTAGAAGGGCACCGCGCACGCCACCCAGGCGTTGGCGCGGATGCGCCCTCCCTCACAGCGGGGCCCGAGGGGAACACCCGGCGTCAGCACGTCATCCGCGAAGGCGCGGACCTGCACCACGGCGCCCTCTCCGGCCACGCCTCCGTGCACGCGCAGGGTGAAGGTCGCGCCCGGCTCCGCCACGCGCGGGTCCGTGCTGAAGTAGAGCGCCGAGTACGGCGTCAGCGTCGCCGCGATGGAGTAGGTTCCGGCCGCCACGGGGGAGGTGTTGACCAGCGAGTGGGGAGCCCAGGAGGAGTTCTTCCAAGGGGCCATCATCGCGTCGCGATAGACCCAACTGGTGACCCAGGCGCTGGGAGCAGGCGAGGAGGGGAGCGCTGGCTCCGCCGCGTGGGCTCGCGGGGCTGATAGCAAGGTCATCCCCAAGGCCAACCAGACCATCCACCGAATCATGTGTGCTCCTCTCGAGGAATGGGCCGCCGCGCGAAAAAGGGGTATCGCGGAGGTCTATGTCCCCGGGGCCTGTCCGGGATGGACCGGCCATGAGGGCAACCTGGGGTGAGCAGTGCCCGTCAGCAAAGCCCGACTCCGGTCCCGGATGGGAACCTCGAGTCGACACTTGCTCGTGACACAGGGAGGAGGTTTCAGCCTCCTCTCCGACCTTCGTCGCCGCACAAGAGACCCGGGTGGGATGTCTGTGATTGAGCTGTGATTGGGATTGCGCCCTCGGGGAGGGACGGCCGTGGGCTCAGGGCACGTAGGCGATGCAGTCAATCTCGACGAGCAGCCCGGTCTGCGGGAGCGCGTCCACCTGCACGGTGGTTCGCGCGGGGCGGTGTCCGGCGAACAGGCGCTCGTAGACCGCGTTCATCCGGGGGAAGTACGCCATGTTGGTCAGGAAGACGCCGCAGCGCAGGACGTGCTGGAGGCTGGAGCCCCCGGCCACGAGGATGCGCTCCAGGTTGCGCAGCACCTGCTCGGTCTGCGCCTCGATTCCCTCGGCCTGCAGGCCGGTGGCCGGGTCCGTGGCGGCCTGGCCGGAGACGAAGAGCAGCGAGTCCAGCTTCATGCCGGGAGAGTAGGGGCCCACGGGCTTGGGCAGGCCCTGGGCGGTGACGGGCTGATGGCGAGGGGTGGTCATGGGAGCGCGACGATGGCGCGGTTCTCCGCCCTCGGCATCTTTCGCGTCGCGGGCCGTGCCCGGCATGTGGGCCTCTGCGGGTTCGCCCGCCACTTCTCCACACGAGCCCCTCTCGTGGGTGGGCTTCTGGCGGGCGCGTCAAGAGGGACCTTGCGTCGGGCCGCGTGATACAGGCGAGCAAGGCCCGAGAGGGCGCTGGGCGGGGGGCACGTCGCATGTGTCGACCCCGCCGGTGTCCACGGGCCGGGGAGGGTGTCAGATGGCGTCGAGTCGCGTCTCGCGAAGCCTTGTCGTGCTGCTCTGCTGTGCCTGGAGTCTCGCGTGCGAGCAGAAGCAGGAGTTGCCGGCCTCGTCGGAGGCCGTGGCCCTGGCCCGGGCCTACTTTCCGGAGCTCGCCTCGCGGCGGGGGACCTCGAAGGTCTTCTCCGCCTCGGAGGTTCCCCTCACCGCCCAGGATGACCGCGCGCTCACGTCGCGGCTGGTGGGCGCGGGGACGCTGGAGCTGACCACGCGCGGGATGACCTTCCGCGTGGAGCAGTCGCCGGGCGTGGAGGACTCCGCGGCGCCAGTCCGGGAGGAGGCCGTGGCCTTCGCCGGTGAGCGGCACTTCTGGTTCCCGGTGGGCGACTTCGCGCAGGTGCGCCAGGGCTGGCGCGGCTCGCGCATCGAGGAGGCGTGGGTGGTGGATGGCTCCGAGCCCCTCCACCGCGCGGAGTACCACGTCACGCTGCCGCCCTGGGTGTCGCGGCTGCATGACGCGGGCGAGTACGTGGAGTTCCTCGACCTGGAGGGCCAGCCGGTCCTCCGGTTCCATCCCTCCGAGGTGCGCGATGCGAAGGGACAGGCGCGGCGGGGACGCGTGCTGCTGGCGGGGGTGAGCCGCTCCGCTCGGGCGAATGTGTTCGAGGCCCAGGGGCCTCGGGTGAGCCTCGTCACCGAGGTGTCCCTGGAGGGGCTCGCGGCGCCGATGGTGGTGGACCCGGGATGGTCGTCGACGGCGAGCATGGCGACCGCGCGCTCCCAGCACGCCGCGCTGCTTCAGGCGGATGGCTCCGTCCTGGTGGCGGGAGGCGTGAACAGCCTGGGCTTCGTCACCACCGCGGAGCGCTTCGACGTCGAGCGCGGCACCTGGGCTTCCGCTGGAAGCCCGGGCATCCGGGGCAACACCTCGATGGGGGTGAGGTTGCCCTCCGGCAGGTCGCTCTTCCTCATGGATGGCAGCCTGACGGGAGCGCTTCATGACGCCGCGACGAACACCTGGTCCGCCACGGGCCCGATGTCCGCCTCGCGCTCCGTGGGCACCGCCACGCTGCTGGCCTCGGGAGCGGTCCTCGTCGCGGGCGGCTCCAACCTCGCCACCGCGGAAGTCTACGACCCCGTGGCCAACACGTTCTCGCCCGTGGGCTCCCTGTCGGTGGTGCATCGTGGCCACGTCGCCGTGTTGTTGCGGGATGGGCGGGTGCTGCTGGTGAGCGGGACGAATGGCTCGAGCGTGGAGCTCTCGCAGGTGGAACTCTTCGACCCCAGCGCTGGGACCTGGACCCAGGCGGCGCCGCTGCTCGTCCCCAGGCACTACGCGACGGGGACGCTGCTCCCGGATGGCCGTGTGTTGCTGGCGGGGGGGTACGTGGGAGCGGGGGCCGTCACGACACACGCGGAGCTCTATGACCCCACGGCCAACACCTGGACCGCGACGGGGGCGCTCAACCACCGGCGCAACGGCCACACGGCCACGCTGCTCCCCAGCGGCAAGGTGTTGGTGTCGGGGGGCGTGGATGAAGGGCGCAATCCGCAGCCCATCTCGGAGCTGTATGACCCCGCGACGGGCACGTGGAGCCCTGTGGGGTCGTTGACCGTGGGGCGCGAGAACTCGACCGCGACCCTGCTGACCACGGGCCAGGTCCTGGTGACGGGTGGCCACAACCTCGCGGGGTCGTCGACCTTCTTCGCCACAGTGGATGTCTACGAGGCCTCCAGCGACCGCTGGTCGCCCGCGGGGAACCTGGCGGGGGGGCGGGGGGATGGGGCTTCCGTGTTGTTGCCCTCGGGTGAGGTCCTGCTCGCGGGTGGCGCGGAGGCGGGTGGCGCGGTTGCGACGGTGGAGCGGTACTCGCGCGCGAGCAACACCTGGGCGCCCTCGGCCTCGCTGGCGACGGCGCGGGCGCGGCCCACCTTGACCCTGTTGCCGTCGGGCCGGGTGCTGGCCGCTGGTGGCGGGGAGAGCGCGGCGCCGCTCGCATCGGCGGAGGAGTACGACGCGACGGCGAACGCGTGGACCCCGGTGGGGGCGATGACCGCCGCGCGCTTCGGACACTCCGCGACGTTGCTCGGCTCGGGCCGGGTGCTCGTGGTGGGGGGCTCCGGGACGAACGCGGCGGAGGTGTATGACCCCGCGACGCGGACCTGGAGCGCCGTCGCGGCGGCGTCCACGGTGCGGCTGGAGCACGCGGCCGTGCTGCTGAATGACGGACGTGTCCTGGTGGCGGGCGGACGGAACCCCGGGGGCGTGTTGGCGACGGCGGAGGTGTATGACCCGGTCGCCAATACCTGGGCGCCCGCGGCTTCGCTCGCGCAGGCGCGGGCCTCGTTCACGCTGACGTTGCTGCCGTCGGGGCGGGTGCTGGCGACTGCGGGCACGACGGGGGTGGGAGGGCTGGCCTCGGCGGAGGTGTATGACCCGGTCGCCAACGCGTGGACTCCGGCGGGCACCCTCGCCACCGCGCGCGCGTTCCACTCCGCGGTGTTGCTGCCCTCGGGCCGTGTGCTCGTCGCGGGCGGTGAGGGCACTCCGGGCACGTCCCTCACGTCGGCGGAGCTGTTCGACTCCACGACGCGCACGTGGAAGGCCGTCACGGCGCTCGCGGCGGCGCGGGCTCGCTTCGCGCTGGAGGTCCTCCCCTCGGGCGAGGTGCTCGCGGCGGGAGGTGAGGGCTCTGGAGGCGCCTGGCTGGCGAGCGCGGAGCTGTTCGAGGACACGGGCGCGCCGGTCGCCGCGCGTCCGGTGGTGGCGGGGCCCGATTCGGTGCCTCAGGGCTGCTCGGTGCGCGTCACGGGGACGCAGTTCCGCGGGGCCGAGGGTGGCAGCTCGGGCGACTACCGGGACTCGGCCGCGAACCTTCCGGTGGTGAGGGTGCGGACGGTGGAAGGGGACCGGCTCTGGGCGCTGTCGGGGGCGGAGATGTCCGCCACGGGGGTGACGGTGACGATTCCCACGAACATGCCGGTGGGGACACAGGTGCTCTCCGTCTTCACGAACGCGGTGAGCGGTGGCCGGATGTTGACGGTGACGCCGAACACCGCGCCGGTGGCCAGGGACTTGTCCGTCACCACGGCGTTCGACGCGCCGGTGAACATCACCCTGGAGGCGACGGACGCGGAGGCGGGCGCGCCGCTCAGCTACGTCATCGTCACGCCTCCGACGCACGGCACGCTGAGTGGGACGCCGCCCGCGGTCACGTACACGCCGAACGCTGGCTACTCGGGGCCGGACAGCTTCACGTATCGCGTTCGGGACTGTGGCCTCGACAGCAACCTCTCCACGGTGAGCATCAACGTGTCCACGCCCAATCCGCCGACCATCACCTGCCCGGCGGATGTGCGGGTGGAGGCGACGGGGTCCTCGGGCGCGACGGTGACGTATCCGCCGGCCACGGCCACGGACGACAATCCGTCGAATCCCGCGGTGACGTACTCGCATCCCTCGGGGAGCACGCTGCCGATGGGGGAGACGGTCATCACGGCGACGACCCAGGACGCGGATGGGAACCAGGTGTCCTGTACGTTCCGCGTGACGGTGCAGGACACGACGCCGCCGCCGTTGGTGTGTCCGGAGAACGTGAGGGTGATTGGAGACGAGGGCGGTGGAGCGGTCGTGACGTACACGGTGCCTGACTCGGTGGACTCGATTTCCGGTCCCGCGACGGTGACGGCGACGCCGGCGTCGGGGACGCGCTTCCCGGCGGGACAGACGCGCGTCGTCGTCACGGCGACGGATGCGGCGGGGAACTCCGCGAGGTGTGAGTTCGACGTGGTGGTGCAGGCGCGGGTGGTGTCGATTGCTGGAGGCGGGTGCCAGTCCGCGGGAGGTGGCGGGCTCGGCTGGGGCGCCGCGTTGGTGCTCGCGGCGTGGGCGGGCCGTCGGCGGGGCAAGGCGCGCTCCCTCCGGAGTCGGGTTGGGATGGGCACGCTCGCGGTGGCCCTGGTGTCCACGAGTGCGGTGGGGCAGACGGTGTCGAGCCCGCTGGTGGCGTTCGACGCGGAGCGCTTGCGGCTGAGTGCTTCGGCGACGGACTCGTTGATGGTGGATACGGGGCGCGTGCTGTCGGAGGGCGGCTATCGGCTCAGCCTGCTCGCGGGCTACGAGCGCGGCATCCTGATTCTGGAGGGCAACGATGGGAGCAGTCGGTCCATCCTGCACTACAGGACGTCGGCGTGGCTCCAGGGAGCGTGGTCTCCGGTGGACCGGTTGGAGGTGTCTGCGCGGTTGCCGGTCATCATCTCGCAGGGCGGGCATGGGGCGGGCTTGTACGCGGGGGTCTCGGAGCCTTCGTCGTCGGGGTTGGGGACGCCGGAGGTGGGGGCTCGCTACTCGTTGATGCGGCGGGAGGACGGGGCGCCGCTGTCGTTGGCGGTGGGGTTGGATGTGGGGTTGCCGGGAGGCCGGGCGAGTGCGTTCGGGCGTCAGGAGGGCTGGGCGGGGATGCAGTTCTCGCCGCGTGTCTCGTTGGGGCGTGAGGTGGGGATGTTCGCGTTGGGCGCGAGCGTGGGGGCGCGGGTGAGGTCGAAGGAGGTCGAGCCCGGGCGCGACGTGGGGACGGAGCTGGAGCAGTCGGTGGTGGTGGCGACGCGAGGCAAGGGGCTGCGGGGCGAGCTGGCGTTGCAGGTGGCGGAGTCGCTGGTGCATCCGGATGTGGCGGTGGAGTTGTTGGGAGGTGTGCGGCTGCCCATCGGGAGTGGCTTCGAGCTGAATGCGCTCGCGGGGCATGGCTTCACGGACATCCCGGGGACGCCGTCGTGGCGCGTGGGCGCGGGAATCGCCTGGGCGCACGAGCCCGAGCAGAAGCCTGACTCCGACAGCGATGGGGACTCGGTGCCGGACAAGAAGGACAAGTGTCCGCGCGAGGCGGGCGTGCCGGAGAACGACGGCTGCCCGGACCGGGACTCGGATGGGGATGGCGTCGTGGACCGTGAGGACCGCTGCCCGAATGAAGCGGGGAGCGCGGAGACTCAGGGCTGCCCGGAGCCGGACGAGGACGGCGACGGAGTGCCGGACGCGAAGGACCGGTGCCCGAAGGAGAAGGGCACGGCGGAGAACCAGGGCTGCCCGGCGGTGAAGGACACGGACGGCGACGGAGTGCCGGACGAGGAGGACAAGTGCCCGAGCGAGAAGGGCACGACTGAGAACCAGGGCTGCCCGGCGGTGAAGGACACGGATGGCGATGGTGTTCCGGATGGCGAGGACCAGTGCCCGAAGGAGAAGGGCACGGCGGAGAACCAGGGCTGCCCGGCGGTGAAGGACACGGACGGCGATGGTGTTCCGGACGACCAGGACCCGTGCCCGAAGGATAAGGGCACGGTCGAGAGCAAGGGCTGCCCCGAGCCGGTGAAGCAGCCGGTGCCGGAGGAGAAGCTCTCGTTGTCGGGTCGTCGGGTCACCTTCCCGGTGGGCCTCTCGGCCATCGAGGGCGAGGGGGCGCGCGTGTTGGATGAGGTCGTGGAGATGTTGAAGTCACGGCCGGACGTCGCGATTCGCATCGAGGGCCACACGGACAACACGGGGCCGGAGACGCTCAACCGGGAGCTGAGTCAGTCCCGTGCGGAGGCGGTGCGGTCCTACCTCATCCAGCGAGGCATCAACGGCTCGCGCCTCGAGGCCCGAGGCTACGGACCGTCGCGTCCCGTGGCGTCGAACGACACGCCGGAAGGTCGAAGCGAGAACCGGCGCGTGGACTTCGTCATCAAGCGCTGACGCAGTGAATCCAGAGCCGCGGGGCCCACGAGGCTCCGCGGCTCCTACGCGAACGCCACATAGGCCGCGACGCCCACCATGCACGCTCCGAAAGTCCACCCCTGGATGCGCAGGGCCTTCTCGGAGCGGAAGCGTCCCAGGATGAGCTTGCCCCCATAAATCCAGGGGAAGTGGCACACCACGCAGACGCCCAGGAACGCCAGCGTGAGCAGCGCGGCCTGCGTGAGGGCCCCGCTCGCTGGATTGAGGAACTGGGAGAACATCACCAGGACCATCGAGTGGGTCTTCGGGTTGAACGCCACGGCGAGCAGCCCCTCGACGAACCCCAGCTTCTCCACGGACGCGTCCTCTCCCCCCGACGGTCCACGCGCGGAGCGGAAGAACCCCCACGCGAGATAGAGCAGGTACACCACGCTGCACACGCGAAGCACCTGGTGCAGCGCGGGAATCTGCTGCAGCACGCTCCCCAGCCCCAGGCCATACACGAGGCAGAGCGCGACGTTCGCCACCTCGAACCCCAGCCAGAACGGCAGCGAGCCCCGGATGCCGAACCGCCCGCCCGCCGTGGCGAGCACCGTGTTGCCGGGCCCCGGGCTGAACACCATCGGGACCGTGTACCCCAGGAACATCACCCAGACTTCAGCGGCAATCATGGCGAAGACCTCCTGCGCCAGCGTTCATCGCGATGGGGCGCGACCCATCAGAAACTCCATTTCGAGCCCAGGGCCCAGCGAGCTATCCTCGGCCGCTCGATAAAGGGAGCTCATCGAGCATGCGTCGCATTCCACCGCTGGGCGCTCTGCGTGCGTTCGAGGCGGGAGCGAGACACCTGAGCTTCACGCGCGCCGCCACCGAGCTGCGTGTCACCCAGGCCGCCATCAGCCACCAGGTCCGCCAGCTCGAGGACTGGCTCGGCGTCTCCCTGTTCGAGCGCCGAGGCCACGCCCTGACGCTGACCCGCAAGGGGCAGGAGTACCTGCGCGAGCTCACCCCTGTCTTCGAGCGCCTCTCCGAGGCCACCACCCGCCTCTCCGAAGGCGAGCAGGGCCCCCTGCGCCTCACCGTGCTGCCATCCTTCGCCTCCTGCTGGCTCCTCCCGCGCCTGGAGCGCTTCCGCGAGCTCCATCCCGACGTGGAGCTCCACCTGACCAGCGCGGCCGAGCTGTGGGACTTCCTCGATGACCGCTTCGACATCGGCATCCGCTCGGGGCTGGGCCGGTGGACGGGGCTCAAGGCGGAGCAGGTCGCCTCGGAGGGACTCAGCCCCGTGTGCAGCCCCGCGCTCGCGAAGAAGCTGCGTGCACCCTCGGACCTGGCGAAGGTCCGGCTCATCCACGACACGCCGAAGGATGGGTGGCGCCGTTGGCTGGACGCCGCGGGAGTGAAGGGCGTGGATGCCGACAAGGGCCTCGCGTTCAACGACGCGGGGCTCGTGCTCCAGGCCGCGCGCCAGGGAGATGGCGTTGCCCTGGGGCGGATGCTGCTCGCCGCCGATGACTTGAAGGCCGGGCGCCTGGTCCAGCCCTTCCCGAAGGTGCTCCCCAACGACTTCGGCTACTGGCTCGTCCACCCTCGGCCGCTGTCGAGCCGCAAGGATGTGGTCCTGTTCAAGGACTGGCTGTTCGCCGAGGCCCAGGCCATGTCCCGGGGGCTGGGGTTGCCGGCCCGGGAGTAGTGTCCTGAGCTGGGTAGGACCAACCTCTTGTGCGGGAAGGGGCGGGCTCTCCTCGCGGGTGAGAAGTCCGCGCCGGTACCTTCGCGCGTCGTGGGGGCGGTGGACCGTGAAATTCTTTGCGGCGGAGGTGGGAGGAAGCGGAGTTCACTTGCCGACAGATGGATGTGACCCATCTTGGGGGCGTCCACGCACTCCCGACTAGTGTGATGCAACAACGATGTGGTCGATTGATAATCAGACACCTTTTGCCGTGGATCGAACGTGGGTGCGTGACAAGTCGGGGCGACATCATTGGGTCGTCGCCGTCAAGGGTACCTTTGGTATCGGCGTGAACGGCCAGTTGAGCATCGCGGAAGAGCAGCACGCCCCTCTTCATGCTCCGGAGTATCGAGGCGCGCCCGGCTCATCGAGCCTTCGATACGAAGCGGATCTCATTCCTAGCAAGCCAACGACGGACATCCTCATCAACGAGCATGCCCATGCGCCCAAAGGGCGACCGGCAACCCAGGTCGTGGTGTCTCTGGGGGTTGGTGCACTCAGGAAGACGCTGGTCGTCTATGGGGAGAGGGGCTACATCGATGGCGTGGTGGGCTCGACGCCTTCCAGTCCTGCTCCCTTTGTTTCAAAGCCAGTCATCTATGAGAACGCATTGGGTGGGATGGACACGCGGGAGCGAGACTCCCGGAAGCACCGTGTCGATGCTCGCAATCCCATTGGGAGAGGGCTCACTGTAGCGTCATCAAGGAGGCGCATCGGGCGCGTGGCTCCTTCCGTGGAATATCCGGATGGAGATGAGTCAAAACCCTGGCCGACGGGCTTGGGTGCAATCGCCAGTTATTGGTCTCCACGGCTGAAGTTCGCGGGGACCTACGACGAGCGATTCCTTCTCTGCTCCCCTGTCGATCAACGTCCATCCGTACCGATGATGGGCGGTGAAAGAATCGAGCTGACGAACCTGAGTCCAGCGGGGGGGCTTCGACTCGAGCTGCCGCGCATCACCCTGAGGTTTCGGACCTATTTCGGGCGCAAGGTCCAAGCGCACGGAGGTCAACTGGCGAGCGTCATCATCGAGCCCGAAGAATCCCGACTCCTTCTGGTCTGGCATTCAATGCTTGGGGTCGGCGCTCTCGATGCAGAGTATCTCGACCGGACCGTCATCGACGCCCGAGTATTGGAATGAGTCAGTCCGTCCACATCGTTGCCCTCGGCGCACGTACCGTCATCGGTCTCTCCGCGGAGACGTCTGCTGCTGCTGCACGTGCCCAGATATCTCGGATTCGAGAGCACCCCTATCTCGTGGACCGTCGTGGAGAGCCCATTCGCGTCTGCCTGGACGCGGAACTGGACCCCGGACTCATGGGCTGGCAGCGGCTCCGAAAGCTTGCGGTCCAGCCACTGTGTGCCTTGTTCGCCAAGCTCTCTTCCAGAAACGACTGGCCAGCGCCGCTTCCGTTGCTGCTTGCATTGCCGGAACCCAGACCCGGTTGGTCCGACGCGGATTCTCAAAGCTTGGCAGAAGCGTTGGCTCGAACCGCGCTCCTGACCGGAGGTCAACTCCAGGTCTTCGTCTCCGAAGGCGGCCATGCAGGGGGGCTTCATGCACTTGCCCAGGGGGCGTAGAAGATTGCTTGTGGCGCGATAGACCTTTGCATCATCGGAGGCGTCGACAGCTATCTTGAGCCACGTACCTTGGATTGGCTCGATGCGAACCGCCAACTGGTTGGACAAGGTGCCCGCTCGGGATTCTTCCCCGGCGAGGGGGCTGGATTCATTGCCCTGGCAAGCCCCCATGGCCTCCGTACGCTACGAATGCCATCCCTGGCAACGGTCCGCGGCTTTCACAGTGGACAGGAGACGAGACTCATCAAGACGGATACAGAATGTCTCGGTGAAGGACTCGCCGCAGCGATCTCGGGTACGGTTTCTTGCCTCCATCCCAAGGAAGGTGTCGACACCATCTATTGCGACATCAATGGAGAGCGCTATCGAAGTGAAGAGTGGGGGTTCGCGCTGCTGCGGACCCAGCGTGCATTCAAGGATGCCACGGCCTACGTCGCACCCGCGAACTGCTGGGGAGATGTGGGCGCCGCCTCCGGCGCATTGTTGTCGGTTCTCGCCGTTCGCGCCTGGGAACGGCGTTATGCTCGAGGGCCGCTGGCGCTCCTGTGGAGCAGCTCCGAAAGCGGTCTGCGCAGTTCGGTCTTGTTGGAGCAGGCGCGGACGGAATGAGGGGAAATATGCCAACTGTCGCAGTCAACAGCCCCAAGACCCCAGTACACAAAGGTAGCAACGGAGTCGCGGCCGCGACGGTGCCTAACGTCTGCAAGATGCCGGGGCCTCCCGCCCCATTTGTTCCGACCCCTTTGCCAAACATTGGCAAGAGCGGTGAAGACCCCAAAGGGTATACGACCCGTGTCACTATCGAGGGGCACCCGGTCGCGATTTCAGGGGCGAGCTTTGGCTCTCAGGGAGATGTTGCTTCGAAAGGGACCGGAGGTGGCCTCATATCGGCCAACACGCATGGGCCGACGAAGTTCGTGGGTCCCGGTTCGATGGACGTGAAGTTCGAGGGGAAGAACGTCCACCTCCTGGGTGACCCGATGCTCAACAACTGTGGGCCGAGCGGCAGTCCCGCAAATGCGGCGACGATGATGGGCCTGGTCCAGGGGGTTTTGGTCGTACCCAAGCAGGGAGACGGTGACCCCAACTGCCCGCATCCCAATATTCAGTATGATGACGCAGCAACAGATGCTACGAGACGCCAGGAACTGGATCACAAAATCCAGAGCAAGGCAGCCTCGTCTGAACGTCACTTCGCTGATGCCATTGTCGCGGAGGGGGCTGGAAATATGGCCTTGGCTGACAAACTGATGGATGTGGCGCTGGAGCATGAGCGTCAGTCCAAGGCGGATGCATTTGAGAAGTTCGTAGGCAATGATACCCACGCGAAAGAGGTCTCCAAGAAGTTCCACTGCCCTGACTGCTTGATGGATGGTGAAATCGACGTGGTAACAGGGACCGGCGTTGTCAAGGAGTGTAAGACGGGGAGACCCAAGCTGAAGCAGCTCGAAAAGATTGTGTCCGCGTCCGCTGTGATTTTCCCGGGAGCCCCCGTTCATCTCGCGATTCCCAAAGGGATGAAGATCGGGACTCCATGGCCACAGTCACAGATTCAGGAGCACTGACCCATGGCATCCGCATCCGACGTTTTTGTCGTGCTCGCGAAAGTGGGTGGAGACGCGGCCCTCCGGATTGTTGAACACGCACTGGGCATGGTCATTGAGCGCTACGACTTCGGGTTCCGAGGATATGGCGGAGTCGTAGCCCTGGTTTTCGAGGGAGAGGAGTTCATTCAAGAGCGCAAGCTGGCGGAGGATATTACCTCGGCACAGTCACTTGACCGTGAAGAGCTCGAGCAACTTGCTCACCGTGAGCATTGGTTCAGCATTGGGGGGAGCCTCCGCTTCCCGAATGAGCAGCGTCAGTATGACTTCGACATCATCATGTACCCGACGTTTGACCCTGAGCGCCCAGCGTGCGTCGTCTTTCGCATGGACCCCTCGCTCTACGCGGAGATCGATGGCAGTGACGGAAATGGCTTCGATGAAGGCACCGCAGAGCGCCTGCTGAAGCTGTGTATCAGCCTTGGGGCGGTCGATGGGGTTGATGGATTTCAGGCGTTGCTCCTCGGGGAATTGGAGGAGGTTCATCCGTTCGATGGCGCCGAGTTGCGTGCATCTCTCGTGAGTCCCCGCTCCATTTGGGAGCGACTGTCGGGCAAGAAGGTTCTGCAGCACGGATTCGTGACCGGCATCCGGAAAACCATCCTGGGTGAGGTTGACCTGACTCAGTCGTGGAACGGCTATCGATTTCTCGAGACGACTCATGGTTTCGTCGTTTTGAGCCGTTTGGTCGATCTTCGGAGTCGTCCCGAGAAGCAGTGAGATACCTCCGCATGCTTTTTGAGAGGAGCCACGCCTGAAGCTCTCGAACATTCCCTTCTGCACCACGGACTGGAGCGCCCTCCAGCCCACCGAGCACCTGGGAGACACCGGCAAGGCGTTCTGGAGGACGCTCCAACTGGGAGACGTCCGGGTCCGGCTCGTCGAGTACACCCCGGGCTACGTGGCGAACCACTGGTGCGCCCGAGGCCACATCCTGCTCGTGCTGGAGGGGATGCTGCACACCGAGCTGAAGGACGGCCGCCGCTTCGAGCTGGGGCCGATGATGAGCTATCAGGTCTCGGATGACGACGGAGAGCACCGCTCGTCGACCCAGACGGGCGCGAAGCTCTTCATCGTGGACTGACACCCCTCCCGTCAGTCGTTGTTGGAATAGACGACCGAGGCAATCTTCCAGCCGGTGTCCGACTTCACCAGGAGCCAGTGCTCCTGCCCCCGGTTGATGACGCGCTCCCCGAGCTGGAAGGTGAAGTCGAACGAGACGGCGGCGACGTCCCCATCCGTCTCGATGCGGATGTTGCTGAACTTCTCCTCGCTGGGCTCCTTGTCGGCGGCGACATCCGCGATGAAGGACGACGGGGTGATTTTCTGCTGGGTCGGTGCCTTGCTCGCCTGGGGGTTCTTCGCGCGGAGCTGCTTGAGGAGCGCCTCCCCCTGCACGGGCTGGAAGATGACGTTGTCGTGCAGGAACAGGCCGAGGAACTTCTTCTTGTCCCGCTGGATGATGGACTGACGGAAGTCCTCGATGACGCCTTGGATCTGCTGCCGGGCGGCGGTGGTGTTCTTGGCGGGACCTTGCGCGAAGGAGGGCAGCGAGACGAGCGCGACGAGCAGCGGAAGGGTCAGTTTCATGGATGGCTCCGCAACTCGAAGCGCCTCCGGAAATTCCCCATCGAGCGTGGAGTCACTGCGCGGCTTCGGCGGGCCCCGGGGGACAGAAGAGCTGGATGGGGGCGCTCCAGAGCTGCGTCTCCCCGGTGTCGTCGTGGGCGAAGAAGAAGACGTGGTCGCCGCGCTGCGCGAAGCCATCCGGCGCCGAGCCGTAGGTACCGGGGCTGATGTCCGCGAGCTGGCCCGTGGTGGAGCGTGTGCCTCGGGTGAACCAGGGCTCGGGATACAGGCCATCCGTGGACGCGGTGAAGAACACGGTGCCGTTCGTCGCGGCGAACAGCGGTGAGAAGTACTCATCCCCCAGCGACAAGGGCTGATGCAGCTGCTTCGTCCCGTCGGCGGTTCCGTCCGTGACCCAGAGCGACACCTCGCGCGGCGCGGGGCCGGTGCCGCTGATGGCCATGGAGAAGTAGAGCCTTCCTCCGGCGCGAGTCGTCCGCTGGATGTAGGGCGTTGCCTCCGGCTCGCCCGCGTAGGGATTGGGGAGCGTGGTGATGCGCGTCTTCGCGCCGCCGCTCAGCGAGACGCGGTGGATGTGGAGGTAGCGGGAGTCCGAGGACACGGTGGCCAGATAGACCTGGGCCCCCAGGGTCCCCAGCAGCCGGGTGGGGCCGCCGAAGGCCTCCAGGCGGAGCGTGCCCTCCTGGGTTCCATCCGTCTTCCACACCTCGGCGTTGGGGCTGTCATCCAGCACGAAGAGGCCCAGGTCGCCCGCGTGGCTCACGTCGTTGACGTACGTGTTCGAGGCGTCCAGCCTCTTCACGGCGAAGGTGCCGGAGGCAGTGCCATCCGTGCGCCACAGCACCGTGCCCTGGCTGCCCGAGGACAGGAACAAGTGGAGGGCATGGTCCACGGTCAGCGAGACGTAGCGGACCTGGAAACCCGAGGGCAGGACGGCCACCCGGAAGGTTCCGGCGGGCGTGCCGTCCGAGCGCCAGACTTCATACAGGGGGAAGTGCGGCGCCGCGCCGGACACGGTGCGCACGAAGACGAGCAGCCCGTCGAGCGAGGTGAGGTGGTGGAACCACGTGCTCTCGGGTCCAGGAGACAGGTCCTTGACGAGCCGCGTCCCCGCTTCGGTGCCGTTGCTGACCCACAGCTCGTTGCCGGTGGCGGGGTCCTGGAACTCGAAGAAGACTCGGGGGCCCGCGGCCACGAGTCCGCCCATGCGCGGAGGGCCGATGGGAGCGGGCGCGAACACCTTCACCTCCGAGGTGCCTTGCGGCGTCCCGTCCGTGCTCCAGAGCACGGAGCCGCCGTCGAGGAAGTTGGTCCCGAAGAAGAGCCGGCCCTGGGCGCTGACGAGCTGGTCGGTGCCCAGGAGCCTTCCACTGATGATGACGGGGCCACGCCCGGGAGGCGTGACGACCCGGACGCGCGAGGCCTCGCCGGGAGGACAGGCCCGCGCCGAGGCTTCGGCGACGTCGGCGTCCGTACGCGCGAGGGCTCCATCACACGCCATGAGTCCCATTCCCAACAAGGCACAGCCGAGTGTTCCCCGCATGTCAGTCCCTCCGGCGTCATTGAGCGTCGCCGACGGTGGGGAGGATGGGTCCTGTCGCCAATCGGTGCATGGGGGTGGGCGCGCTGTTCAGGAGTGCGCAAGATTCTGATAGCGGCTCACCCGTCGCCCTCTTCATCGTGAGGGCATGCGAACCCATCTCGTTGGTCTCCTGCTGCTGCTCGCCGCCGGCTGTACACACGCGCCCCCGCGTCCCGACGCGGCCCCTTCCTCCGACGCCGTCGCCGCGCGCCCCGAGGACGTCGCCACCATCGACGGTGTGATGCGAGCCTTCTACGAGGTGGTCAACATCGCGCCGGATGCCCCTCGTCAGTGGGCGCGGGACAGGACGCTCTACAGCCCGTGGATTCACTTCGTGGCCATCGGCAAGACGCGGGAGGTGTACGACCATGCCCGCTTCGCGGCGTCCACGGAGCCGCTGATTGCGGGTGGCTTCCGGGAGTGGGAGATCCACCGGACGGTGAAGCGCTACGGCAACATCGCGCACGTGACGTCCACCTACGAGGCGCGCACGGGCCCGGGGGAGGGAGCGCCGGGCCGGGGCGTGAACTACCTCCAGCTCTACTTCGACGGCACGCGCTGGTGGGTCACCAGCGTGGTCTGGCAGTCGGAGGACGAGGCGAATCCGATTCCGCCCGAGCTGCTGCCTGCTTCCCATCGCTGAGCCCTTCCGCCATCCTCACCGGATGAACCAGGACTGGGTGCCACCGTGCACGCTGCGTCTGCTCGTCACGACGCCCGAGCTGCTCGTGGGCGAGTGGACGTGTGACGGCGGGCCGCGCTCACGGTGGCGCGAGCAGGCCCGCTACCTGGAGCTGGACCTGCTCCAGACGGGCACCCACCAGCGCACGCACGGCAGCCGGCGCAGCGTGGTGGACCCGGCCACGGCCGCGCTCAACACGCCCGGCAACGAGTACTGGATGGAGACGCCGTCGGAGCGGCCCCAGCGCGGCACCTTGCTGCTGCTCCGAGGCGCCCTGGCGGAGGCGTGGACACCCCCTGGAAGCGCCCACACCTGTCAGGTGTCCGCGAGCGCCGCGCGCCTGCACGTCCAGCTGCTTCGGGAGCCGGACCCATTCGCTCGCGAGGAGACCGCGCTGGCCCTGGTCCACCAGCTCCACGCGGGGGCTCGTGCTCCCGCGCGGAAGTCGCGAGCCGTCTCTCCCGCCTGGCGTCAGCTCGCCGAGGAGCTCCAGCACCTCATGGCCACCTCCTTCACGGAGCGGCTGACGGTGGGCGCGTTGGCGGAAGCGGCGAAGACGTCGCCCTTCCACGCCAGCCGCGTCTTCCGCGCCGTGACGGGAGAGACGCTGCACACGCACCTCACCCGACTGAGACTCCGCGCCGCCCTCTTCGAGCTGGAGCACGCTGCGGGCCGCATCACCGACGTCGCGCTCGCGATGGGCTTCTCCTCGCACAGCCACTTCACCCACGCCTTCCGGCGCGAGTTCGGCTGTCCACCGTCGGTGCTGGCTACCAACGGGCGTGAGGGTTGGCGATCTGCTGGGTCGCCGCGTTGAGCCGGTTCCAGAGGTTGATGAGTCCGATGGACAGGACCAGGGTCGCCAGCCCCTGCTCGTCGTAGTGCCGCGCGGCCTCGTTCCAGATGGCGTCGGGGACGGGGTCCGACTTGTCCGCGAGTCGGGTGACGTACTCGGTGAGCGACAGCGCCGCCCGCTCCGCGTCGGTGAAGTAGGGCACGTCCCGCCAGGCGCCCACCGCGAAGAGGCGGTCCTCGGTCTCACCCGACTTCCGGGCCATGCGTGCGTGCATGTCCACGCACACGCCGCAGCCGTTGAGCTGGCTGGCGCGCAGGTTCATCAGCTCGAGCGTCGTCCTCGGGACACCGCCCTTGTGCGCGGCGGCTCCCAGGGCTTGCAGCGCGGCCATGGCATCGGGGACCACCATCGCGGGGTGCTTCATTCGGGAGTTCATGGACGTGTTCCTATCGAGGGCCCCACGGTGGGCCCTCGTTGAAAGGGGGTTGCTTGCCCCCGGCGTGCGTGACAATCCGGCGCGATTCCGTCCGGCGCCGCGATGACGGAGCCCTCCGAAAGAATGTGACCGATGGACGAAAGAAATCTCAGCGCCGAGGACTTCCAGGCGCACCGGGCCCATCTGCGGGGCGTGGCCTACCGGATGCTCGGCTCCCTGAGCGAGGCGGAGGACGCGGTCCAGGAGGCCTGGCTCCATCTCAGCCGCGCGGACACGCGTGACGTCGCCAACCCCCGGGGCTGGCTCACCACCGTCGTCGCGCGCGTGTGCCTGGACTTCCTGCGCACCCGCAAGTCGCGGCGCGAGGAGCCCGAGGACGAGCAGGGCGCGGACCCGTTCACCCCCCGCACGGATGGGAGCACCCCCGAGCAGGAGGCCCTCATGGCGGACTCCGTGGGCGTCGCGCTGCTCGTGGTGCTCGACGCGCTCAACCCGCCGGAGCGCATCGCCTTCGTGCTGCACGACCTGTTCTCCATGTCCTTCGACGAGATTGCCCCCATCGTCGGGCGCAACGCCGCGGCCACCCGGCAGCTCGCCAGCCGCGCCCGTCGCCGGGTCCACGGCGCGGCCCTCTCACCGGACGCGGACCTCTCCCGTCAGCACGAGGTCGTCAGCGCGTTCCTCGCCGCCTCGCGGGGCGGGGACCTGGACGCGCTGCTCGCCGTGCTGGACCCGGACGTCGTGGTCCGGACGGACATGAAGCTGCCGCCAGGCGCCCCCAGGGAGGTGCATGGCGCGCGCAACGTGGCCAACCAGGCCCGCCTCCACGCCGCCCGAGCCCGCGTCTCTCAAATCGCGCTCATCGACGGACAGGTGGGAGTCGTCGTCGCGCCGCGAGGCCGGCTGCACTCCGTGCTGCTCTTCACCGTCGTGGAGGGGCGCATCCGCGCGCTCGAGACGGTCTTCGACCCCGCGGCCCTCGGTCAGCTGGGGGTGTCGGTGTTCCCCACCTGAGCGCCGCGGGGGGCTCACCACGCCGCGCCGCTCAGGACGCTCTCACGCACGACGCCTTCGGGCAGCACCGTCAGGAAGCGTCGTGCGGAGGGATGCCAGGCCGTGGGCTTCAGGGCGGCATCCTGATGGAGCCGCTCACCCGTCTCGAGGTCCCAGACGCAGGTGCCCTGGTCCTGTGAGGTCGCGAGCAGCAGGTTCCCATCCCCGTGGAGCAAGCCCCGCGGGCCTGGGAACCAGCGCAGCAGGTTGCCCGACTCGACGTCGTAGAGCATCGCGGCATCGATGAGGTTCTCCGCGTCTCCGCCGAAGCCCCAGGTGACCAGCGTGCGAGGACCGACGAAGTACGAGGGCGCGTCCCAGTAGTAGGCGCATTCCCGGAGCAGCTTGCGGGAGGGCCCGTCCTCCGACTCCGAGACGTTCTCATGCAGCCAGCGGCGCAACGAGAGGCTCGACAGCATGCCCACCGGATGCCAGACCCAGCCGTCATCCACGAGCCAGGCCCCATCTGGAGACACCGTCAGTCCGCAGTGGAAGTAGTCCAGGTCGTGGGGCTCGCGCCGGGTCAGCAGCTCCCCCGTGGCCGGGTCCGTGATGTCCAGCCGGTTCCACTCGGTCGCATGCACCATGAGGGTCCGGTCGCCATCGCGGAAGAAGGCGACGGAGAACTCACAGTGCTCGACATGGTAGTTGCCCCGGTCGAGCGTGAGCTTCACCGCGCCGGAGGCCACGTCCAGCACCACGCCGCGAGACCCCCGGCTGTTCACCACCGCCGCATACCGGCCACACGGGGACGCATGCAGCGTGAGCTCGGCCGCGAGGTCGAGCGACTCCGCGCTGACCGTGGCGACGCGCGAGACGGTGTCCTCCTCCAGGTCCAGCCGGAGCACGTCGCCGCGCGCATCCACCGCGAGCCACTCCGCGCGGGGGGCCGTGCCCAGGGCGGTGAGGGCCTTGAGGGTGCGGTCCGCGAGCGCGGGGAGGCGGAGCTCCCGGTGCTCGAAGCGCAGCGCCGTCTCCCGGGTGCGAAGCTCGGGGCGCCCCTGGATGCCCATGAGGTCGAAGACCCGACCCATCCTCGTGTGGTGACAGGCCGAGCAGATGGCCACGGGCTCCGGCGCGGGCCCCGCGTCCTTGCCACACGCTTCACACCTCAGCTCGTGGTCCACGCCCTGGCCCGTGAAGCGGACGATGAACGAGGCGTCCTCGTCGGCCAGCAGGTGCTTGCACCAGCGCCCCACGGCGGGAGCGGCATGTCCACAGTCGAGGTTCTTCATGGGGTCCTTCCAGCTCCGAGCCTGGGCTGGCTTGCCTGTCTCGCTCAGGTGTGCGGAGGATGGGAGGGCGGGGTTCGCGGTGTGTCGACAATCTCGACGTTGCGGAAGCCCTCGCAGGGCTTCTCGATGCCGAGCACGTACTTGAGCGTCCGCACCTCCATCACCAGCTTGTTCCACAGCCTGCGCGACAGCTTCGGGGCCAGCGGGGCGGGGAGCTCCTCGCCGCTCGCGTGCAGGTCGATGTAGTGCGTGGTCGTGCGGCCCAGGCCCTCGAACTCGTGCTCGAGCCCCTGGGCCAGCTGGCGCAGCTCCGGCTGGATTCGCTCGTGCACGGCGTCGGTCATCAGGAGGTACTCGGACACCGGGACGTCGTTCTTCAACATCCGGTGCACCAGGATGACGTCCACCCCCGCCAGCTCCGTGAGGTGTTTCACGCGCTGGAAGGCGACCTCGCCCAGGTGGGCGACGAACTTGAGCGTCAGCATGCCCACCTGCATGCAGCCGTCGCACTGGCACATCCGGTCGACGACCAGCTTCTCGCGCCGCGCGACGAAGGCCCGGCGGATGTCCGCGACCTGCCGGGCGAACGCAGCGCAGTCGTCTCCGACGGAGTAGAAGAAGGCCGCGTCACCCTCCAGCTTGGCCAGCTTCAGCTTGCCCGAGGCGTCGATGACGGCCTCGAGCAGCTGCGCCACCGAGTCCTGCGCATGCGCGAGGCTGAAGCGGTGGTGTTTCATGAAGCGGGTGTAGCCGCCGATATCCGCGATGAGGAGCAGTGCCTTCTCTGTCGCCATGCGCCACCCAGGCTAGCGCAGGGGAGAGGGGAGGCATAGCCGCGACTCACACCTGCTTCCGGGCCTCCAGCCACGGACGGTAGTGACGCTCCAGGAAGTCCTGCTGGAAGTCCCGATACGTGCTGACGGCGCCAATCCGCCAGCCGAACCGGATGACCTGCCACGCGGGGTCGAACTGGTACGGCAAGAAGCCCGCACGAGCTCCATGCGGATAAAGGTGGTGGTTGTTATGCCACTCGCCCGTGATGAGCCCCGGCCAGCGCTGGTTGATGGACATGTCCTTCCGGTTGAAATCAATCCCGTCGCGCCGGCGGTCCTTTCCCCCTCCGTGCCCGTCGTAGTTGAACGTCCGCACCCCCACCACCCACACCCCCGCCCAGCCGAAGAGCGCGAGCGCCAGCGCATGCCCGCCCACCAGGAAGAAGAGGCCGTACCAGACCGCCCAGTTCACGGCGAAGTGCAGCACCGTCCACGCGGGATGACACAGCGAACCCCACTTCAAGTACTGGGCATGGCTGTTCAAGCGCACGCCCGTGTGGTCCATCAGCTTGCGGAGCTGCGCGTAGTCCTTGGGGCTCAAGTCCCGGTGGATTCCTTGGTGGTTGGCGTCCGCGAGGAAGCAATACAGCCAGCCCGCCTTCACGTTGTAGGGGTCGCCCGGCTGCTCGGCCTTGGCGTGATGGACGTGGTGGGAAATGACATACACCTCCTCGGAGATGGTCTTCACGACGAGGTTGCGACACAGCTCGCGCCAGAACGCGTTCTTGAACTGGAAGGCGCGGTGCGTCGCATAACGATGGAACCAGACGGTGCCGTGGGTGCCCAGCACCACCATCCCGTAGACGAAGCCCGCGAGGCAGAACCAGATGTTGAAGAAGTGGGTGAGGGACAGCGCCAGCGGGATTCCCAGGCTCAGCGTCGTGGCCCACCCTGTGAGAGCCAGCCAGTTCTTGCGGGTGCGGAGGATGTTGAGGCGAGAGAAGAACTCCCGGGCGAGGGTCTGTGCCGTCGGCACATGGACCTGCCCGTTCTTCTCGTAGCCGTAGCTAGGCGGCTCGAGGACGCGGTCAAGAAATGACATGAATGCCTTCGCAGGGCGGGGGGGCGTGAAAACGTCGTGGCGCTGATGCTGAAACTCCGGGCGCCTCGCGAAGTGCTACCGAGAACATTACTCCCTGGAACAGAGGGGGTCCAGGCACCCCTCCCGTTATTCCACCCCAGGAGACCAAGGCCTTGCATGTACGACTGGACCTCTGGAGTCCTGTGTTGGTAGTGATAATGAATATTGATGTCGAAATGGCGTAGAGTGTTGGAGGTCGCGCATGGCTGTTCCCGCGGAAGGGCCGAAGCCGCCAGCCTCAGGGTTGGCGGGGTTGCTTCGGTTGTTGGGGTTGCAGGGGCCGCTGGTGGGGTTGTCGGCGCTGAGTGCGTCGGTGGCCGCGGCGCTGGGGTTGGTCCCCTTCTTCATCGTCTCGCGCATGGCCACGGCCATCTACGCGGAGCCGCCCCGGCTGGATGAGGTGCGCACCCTGGCGCTGGCGGCCGTGGGGGCGCTGCTGCTCAGGTACACGTTCGTCGCGGGCTCGACGGTGCTCGCGCACGTCGCCGCGTTCCGCATCCTCCATGACCTGCGCCTGCGAATCGCTCACAAGCTGGGCGCGGTGCCGCTGTCGTTCTTCAGTCGCCGGACGACGGGCTCGCTCAAGACGACGCTGATGGACGATGTGAACCAGGTGGAGTCATTCGTCGCCCACAACTTCCCGGACGCGGTGGCCGCGG
The DNA here is from genome assembly GCF_038561935.1 of Myxococcus stipitatus. The sequence goes on from NZ_CP102770.1 coordinate 2,334,905, forward strand.
TGGTCGTCCCACTCTCCACCGCCCTCGCGCTGGTGTGGGTGGACTGGCGGATGGCCATTGCCAGCATCATCGTGGCCCCGTTCGCGGTGGGGGCCATGGCGTACACGATGCGCGGTGGCGCTGATTCCCAGGTGCAGTGGAACGCAATCCAGCACCGCATGAACTCGGCGCTGCTCGAGTACATCCGGGGCATCAAGGTCATCAAGACCTTCGGCCTCTCCGCCGCCCGCTTCGGCGACCTGTCGCGCTCCATCCAGGAGGGGCTCCGCTGGATGGAGGGCTTCATGCGCACCAACGGGCGCGGCTATGGCGCGTTCGGCGCGCTCATCGGCTCCAGCCTCGTCTTCCTCGTGCCCGCGGGCGGCTGGCTCTACTCGAAGGGCGAGCTGTCGCTGGAGAAGCTGGTGTTGTTCCTGGTGCTGGGGCCTCAGCTCCTGATGTCCATGCTGCGGCTGATATTCGCGTGGGGGAACGTCGAGAAGGTCCAGGTGGGCAACGCGCGCATCCGCGACATCCTGCTCACCCCGGACCTGGAGGACCGCTCGGGCACCCAGGCTCCCGCCCACGACGGCATCTCCTTCCGGCAGGTGGACTTCCGCTACGACGAGGAGGGCCGGGACGTGCTGCGCCAGGTCACCTTCGGCGCGCCCGCGGGCAAGGTCACCGCGCTCGTCGGCCCGTCGGGCGCGGGCAAGTCGACGCTCGTGAAGCTGGTGCCCAGGCTGTGGGAGGCGACGGGGGGCACGGTGGCGCTGGGCGACGTGGACGTGCGTGAGCTGCCGCTCGAGCTGCTCCTCTCGCGGGTCTCCATGGTGTTCCAGGACGTGTTCCTCTTCCACGGCACCGTCCGTGACAACCTTCGCCTGGGAAGGGCGGACGCCACGGAGGAGCAGCTGGAGGCGGCGTGCCGTGCCGCCCGAGCCCATGACTTCATCCGCGCGCTGCCCCAGGGCTACGACACGATGCTGGGCGAGCGCGGTGCCCGGCTCTCCGGAGGCGAGAAGCAGCGGCTGTCCATCGCCCGCGCGCTGCTCAAGGACGCCCCGGTGCTCCTGCTCGACGAGGCCACCGCGTTCGCGGACCCGGAGAACGAGGCGCGCATCCAGGAAGCGCTGTCGGAGCTGTGCGAGGGCCGGACGGTGATGGTGGTCGCCCACCGGCTGTCCACCATCGCCACCGCGGACCACATCGTCGTGTTGGAGGGGGGGGAGGTGCGCGACCAGGGCACGCACGACGCGCTGCTGTCCCGCTGCGCGCTCTATCAGCGGCTGTGGGCCAGCCATTCGGATGCACAGGACTGGACGCTGGGCGGCGCTGATGCGCCGACCTCTGGCGGCATGGAGGTGGCGTCATGATGGGAGAGCTCTTCTCGCTGGGCGAGCGCCTCGCGGGCCGCAAGGAAGCGCGCCTGCGCCGAGGGTTCGTCTTCGCCTTCTTCGAGGCGCTGGCGACGGCCATCCCCTATGCGCTGGTGCTCATCTTCGTCCGCGCGGCGCTGGAGCACGAGCTGACCTTGTCGATGACCGCCTGGGTGACCGCGGGCATCCTGCTCTCCGTGGTGCTGCGCCTGATGTGCTCGCGCGTGGCGATGTCGGACATCTTCATCGCGGCGCACGCGCTGATGGGAGAGGCGCGCATCCGCGCGGCGGACCACCTGCGGCGACTGCCCATGGGCTTCTTCACCCAGCGCAGGGGAGGGGAGCTCGCGGGCATCATCACGACGGACATCGCGCTCGTCGAAGACATCTGGTCCCACATCACGGGCGTCTTCGCCGCGACCTTCGCGCTGCCCATGCTGGTGGGCGTGGGGCTGTGCTTCCTGGATATCCGCCTGGGGCTGGCCATCTTCGCGGTGCTGCCCCTGGCGCTCGCCGTCCTCGTCGCCACCACGCCCATCTTCGTGCGGGAGATCACGGCGGTGCTCGAGGCGACGGCGGAGGTGAACGCGCGCATCGTCGAGTACGTGCAGGGCATCGCCGTGCTCCGGGCCTTCGGCCGCCACGGCGAGGTCTACCAGCGCTTTGTCAAATCGATGGAGAAGCTGCGCGACGCGCTCATCCGCGCCGAGGTGGCGCCTTCACCGCTGCTGTCCGTGTTCGGCTTCCTGGTGGAGGCGGGCTTCGTCGTCGTGGCCTTCGTGGGCAGCACGCTCGCGTTCGAGGGGCGCCTCGCGCCGGGCACGCTCCTGGTCTTCCTGGTCGTGAGCGTGGGGGTGACGCGGCAGGTGGCCGAGCTGGGCGTGGCACTCTTGATGCTGCGGGGCTCCCAGCGCGCGCTGGAGCGGGTGGACCGGCTGATGGCGGAGCCGCCGCTGAGCGAGCCCGTCACGCCGGCCTCCCCTGGCTCACGCTTCGACGTGGCGGTGGAGGACGTCTCCTTCGCCTACGAGGGCGAGCGGGTGCTCAAGAATGTCTCCGTCGAGTTTCCCGAACGTTCGCTCAGCGCGATTGTCGGCGCCTCGGGCTCGGGCAAGTCGACGCTGGTGCACCTGGTCGCGCGGCTGTGGGACATCCCCCGAGGACAGGGCGCCATCCGCGTGGGCGGCGTCGACATCCGGGACATCCCCTTCGAGGACCTGCACCGGCACCTCTCGATGGTGTTCCAGGATGTCGTCCTCTTCTCCGGGACGGTGCTCGACAACCTCCGCGTAGGCCGGCCGGAGGCCTCGCGCGAAGAGGTGGAGCGCGCCGCTCGTGCAGCCAGGGCGCACGACTTCATCCAGAGGCTTCCTCAGGGCTATGACACCGTGCTCTCCGAAGAGGGGGGCTCGCTGTCGGGCGGAGAGCGGCAGCGGCTCTCCATCGCGCGGGCCATCCTCAAGGATGCCCCCATCATCCTGCTGGATGAGGCCACGTCCTCGGTCGATGCCTCCGCGGAGGCGGAGATTCAGCGCGCCATCGACGAACTCGTTCGCCACAAGACGGTCGTCGTCATTGCCCACCGGCTGCGCACCGTGCGCCGCGCCCACCAGATTGTCGTCCTGGACCAGGGGCGTCTGGCCGAGCGCGGCACGCACGACGAGTTGCTGAAGCGCGACGGCCTGTATGCCTCACTCTGGCGCGAGCAGGAGCGCGCCAAGGGATGGCACCTGGGGACCCGCGAGAAGGGACCCGTGGCCCCTTCCTCGAAAGAAATCAGGGGTCTCGATTTGTAAGAAACAACCCGGGCCCCTGGGGCGATAACTCCAACATCGGTTGTTGCCGCCAATTCCAGAGAGGTTCACCCCATGGGTCTCGGTATCCCTAGCTTCAGCGATGTGAAGCGGAAGGTGACGTCCACGGTCAACGACGTGAAGGACACCGTCGTCGACAAGGCGCAGGACGTGAAGAAGGCCGTCGTGGACACCACGAAGGACGTCTTCGAGGACGTGAAGCACAACCCCGTCACGGACACGCTCAAGAAGGCCGTGACGGACCCCGGGGACCTGGCCCGCGACGCGCTCCAGGGCGGCCTGCGCGTGGCCTACCACGGCGCGACCTCGCTCCTGCCCGACGGCGCGGCGAACCAGCTGGTGAAGGCCGCCGAAGTGGGCGTGGACGCGCTGGCCAAGACGTCCGAGCTCATCGCCGGCAAGGACTCCTCGCTCACGCAGGGCCTGAAGACGCTGGGCAAGGTGGACCTCGAGGGCATCACCCGCACCACGGACCCGCAGACGGGGCAGAAGCTCAAGGGCGACTGGCCGAAGCTGTGGGGCACCTGGCTGCTGGAGGAGAAGCCCAAGGATTTGGGCACCTGGGACAAGACCGCGGATGGCACCGACCGCGTCACCGTCAGCAACAACGCGTACACGGATGACCTGGCCGGCCGTCCCCACCAGCAGAAGGTGACCGAAGAGTTCTTCAAGATGTACCCGAACCCGAAGCCGGGCGACACGTTCCCGCCCAAGGGCGCCAGCAAGGAAGTGACGGACAAGGCGCTCTACGTGTTCGCGGGCCCCGACACCGCGGAGAACAGCAAGAACAAGCACACGTCGCTGGAGTGGTTCATCGGCTCGTACCGCACCCAGGTGACGTGCACCGGCATCGACGAGAAGACGGGCAAGCCCAACCTCAGCTACGAGGTGGTGAACAACTCCCACTTCGAGTCGGGCACGCGGGTTCCCGCCACCTTCCAGGAGAAGGGCCTGCCCCCCTCGCTGGTGAATGACCGCAAGCGCGAGCAGGGCCTGGGCATCGGCGGTGACTGGATTCAGCGCTACACCTGGACGAACAACGGCGTGGACAATCCCAACAAGTAATCCCTGCTCACGCTGCTGACGCGAGGCCCGGTGGTCGCTCTGTGCGACCCCGGGCCTTTGTGTTTCAGGGGGTGTTGCTGATTCCCAGACATCAGGAAACAATTTCTTACGTTCTCCGATGATTCATCATCCCCCTACCCCCGAGGCGATGTCATGGCCGGAATCGCATCCATCCAGCGCAACGCAGCCGAAGCTGCCCGTCGTCGCATCGAAGCCGCGAGGGTCGTCACCGAGAAGGCCGTCGACAAGGTGAAGGACGTCGCGCAGAAGCCGCTCCGGACGCTGACCGCCTTCGAGGGGCCGAAGAAGGTGGGCGGGGAGAAGCTCACAGGGGAGAAGACCCAGGCGGTCTCCGGCGCGCTGGACGGAGCGCCCTCGGACCCGAAGGCGCGCGCGGGGTGGTGGAAGGGCCTGTCCCCGACGGAGCAGATGCAGGCCATCAGCGCGGACCCCAAGAAGGTCGGCTCCATGGATGGACTGCCGGCCTCCGTGCGTGACAGCGCGAACCGCGTGCAGCTGAAGAATGAAATCACCCAGCTCAACGCCGAGGCGAAGCAGGCCAAGGCGGACTACCTGGCCAACATGTCGCTGGGCGACAAGCTCCGGGATGCGCTGCGCCCCGGCAGCGCCAAGAACGACCCGCCCGAGAAGTTCCTCTCCCAGGAGAAGCAGCACCAGCTGGAGAACGCGAACGCGGTCCAGAAGCAGCTGGAGCGCACGGCGAAGGAGGCGGGCTCCGCGCAGCTGCTCGTCTATGACTCCTCCTTCGTGAAGGGCGAGGGCCGCGCGGCCATCGTCGCGGGCAACCTGGACACGGCCAGGCACGTCTCCGTCAGCGTGCCGGGGTTGAACTCGGACGTCCGGGGCTACATGGACAACATCACCAGCGACGCGCTGCGGCTGCACAAGGCCGCGGGCACGCAGCGCGGTGAGGTCGCCACCGTCGCCTGGATGGGCTACGACGCGCCGGGCTTCCAGAACGTGGCCTCCGACAACGCCGCGGAGAATGGAGCCAAGCTGCTGGCCTCGGACGTGGCCGGCATCCGCGCCAGCCGTGAAGGCAACCAGCCCCACGTGACGGTCATCGGCCACAGCTACGGCAGCACCACGGCCTCCATCGCGGCGGACAAGAACAACCTCCAGGCGGATGACCTGGTCCTCATCGGCAGCCCGGGCGCGGGCAGCGCGAAGTCCGTGAAGGACTACGAGCCGCAGCTGGCCAACGGGCATGTCTGGTCGGGCTCGGCCAGCCGGGACGTCGTCTCCTGGCTGAACGGCAGCAACCTGCCGGGGGACCCGCTGGGCCAGGACCCCAGCGAGGACAAGTTCGGCGCGAAGCGCTTCACCGCCGAGGCCGCGGACCGGGGCGACAAGAGCAACATGGGAGACCACTCGAAGTATTACAAAGAGGGCTCCGAGTCCCTGGCGAACCTGGCCGACATCGTCACCGGGAACTACGGCGGCGTGGACCGCGCCGAGCACCGCTACGGGAAGCACGACTGGTTCAAGGGCAACCGGGTCATCGACCCCGAGGGCAACCGCGCCGTCTCCTGAGCGCTAGCCGAACCGCTCGCGCAGCGCCGCCGCGTGGCTGCGACTCAGCGGCAGCGGTTCCTCGAGTCCGCGCACGAAGACCTCACCGCCTCCGCTCAGGCTCTTGTCCACGCGCTCCACGAAGGACAGGTTGACCAGCGCGGAGCGGTGCAGGCGCGCGAAGCTGCGCTCCGGAAGCCGCTGCTCCCAGTCCTTCAGGGGGCGCGGTGACAGGCTGTGCCGGCCATCCGAGGTGACCAGCTCCACGTAGTCGCCCGCGCCTCGCAGGCACACGATGTGGTCCACCCGCACGAAGCGCGACTTCGCGCCGTCCTCGAGGAACAGCAGGTCGCTCTCCGCCAGCTTGTGGCGGCTGGGTGCTTGCGCGGGGGCGGGACCGCCGGACGCCTTCTCCGTGAGCCGGGCCAGCGTCCTCGCGAGCCGGTCGGGATGCACGGGCTTGAGCAGGTAGTCCAGCGCGTTGACCTCGAACGCGCGCAGGGCGTGTGCGTCGTAGGCCGTCACGAAGATGACCTCGAACGGGTGCTCGGGGAGCCGGGCGAGCAGGTCGAACCCGCCTTCTCCCGGCATCTGCACATCGAGGAAGAGGAGCTCGGGCTGGAGTTCCTCGATGCGCGCGAGTGCGGACGTCACGCTGTCGGCCTCGCCCACCACCTTCACGTGGGGGAAGGGCGCGAGCAATTCGCGCAGCTCCCTCCGGGAGAGCCGCTCGTCATCCACCAACAGGGCCCGCAGCGGAGTGCTCACGCGGCCTCCGTGGAGAGGACCGGTGTCCATTCCATGGCGGGGAGCTCCACCACGGTGTGCACCCAGCCGTCGGACTCCGAGGACTCCAGCTTCGCGCGCTCCGCGAAGAGCTGGGTGAGCCGCTCGCGCACGTTGCGCAGGCCGGTGCCGGTGCCCGGGGGCCCGAGCTCTCGCGTGCGCGGCGCCCACGTGCCCGTGTTGTCCACCTGGATGCGCAGCAGGTCCTGCGCCCGCGTCACCTGGATGCGCACCCGCACCGGCAGAATCCCGGAGGCCAGGCCGTGCTTCACCGCGTTGTCCACCAGCGGCTGGATGAGGAAGGCGGGCACGGTGAGCCGCTCCGTGCCCGGCATCACCGTCAGGCTCACGTCCAGCTTCTCCTCGAAGCGCACCGACTCGATGCTCAGGTAGCTGCGCACCATGGACAGCTCTTCCTCCAGCGGGACGTGCGGAAAGTCCCCCTTCTGGAGCGAGAAGCGCAGGAAGTCCGCCATCTCCGTCACCATGCGCCGCGCGCGGACGGGGTCCTCGCCGATGAGGGCTCGCACGGACGTGAGCGCGTTGAAGAGGAAGTGCGGGTGCATCTGGTGGCGCAGCGAGGCGAGCCGTGCCTCCTGCGCGAGGGTGTCCGCGCGCAGGGCCCGCTCCCGCTCGCTCTGCCACGCCCGCGCGTGCTTGATGCCGAAGTACAGCCCGCTCCAGCCCAGGAGCGTCACGGCGTAGTCGAGCGCGGACCGGGGGAGCATCAAGCGGTTCCCCTGCCAGTTGTACGTGGGATACAGCAGCACCGCCCACACCTCCGCCAGGACCATCCAGGCGACCCCCACCAGGGCGCTGGTGGCCAGGGCCCAGATGGCCTGCCGCTGGAACGTGCCCGGGAACAGGCGCTGATACGCCAGCCGCATCACACTGGTGAGGCCCAGGCCGAACACCGCGCGCACGCCCTTGGCCAACACCATGGACAGCGCCTTGCCTTCCCCGGCGTGCACGGGGAGGAAGGTGATGATGAGCAGCAAGGCGTAGAGGCCCCATCCCCCGAATTGGAGGGTCCAGAAGGTGGGCGAGGGGGCCGGGCGGTGTTTCATGGCGTCAACCTATCAGAGCGGAGAAGGGGCGCCGGGTCCTGGGCGCTCAGCTCTTCAGCATGGAGCGGAGCAGGGTGCCGAACGTGCGCATCTCCTCCACGGTGCCCAGCGTCAGCCGGAGCGCGGACACGTCCGCGGCGATGGCCTCGCGCGGGTTGGCCCGCAGGTGGATGCCATGGGGCGCGAAGCGCGCGGGCAGGTCGAGCTGCTTCGCGCTCAGCGGAATCCAGAGGAAGTTGGCGTGGCCGGGGACGTACTTCAGTCCCACGTCGTCCAGCGCGGCCGTGGTCACCTTCCGCGCCTCGTTGTTGAGCTTGCGCATGCGCGTGACGAAGGCCGGGTCCTGGAGGCTGGCGATGGCCGCCACGGTGGAGACGGAGCTGAGCAGGGATGCGCGCATCAGGTGCAGCTGCTTGATGAGCGCGGGCTGGCCCAGCGCGTACCCCACGCGCATGCCCGCCAGGCCATAGATTTTGGAGAACGAGCGGGTGATGAGGACGTTCTTCCCCGCGCGCACCAGGTCCACCATGGACTGGCTGGCAGGGGACTCCAGGTAGTGGATGTAGACCTCGTCCACCAGCACGGTGGCCTTGGCGGAGACCTTGTCGCAGAAGGCGCGCAGCTTCGCGGCGTCCACGATGGTGCCGGTGGGGTTGCTGGGGTTGCACACGGCCACCAGCCGGGTGCTCTCGCCCACGCGGGCCTCCATGGCGTCCAGGTCATGCGTCTGGGACGCATCGAGCGGAACCCGGTCCACCTTGCCCCCCGCCTGCGCGGCGTAGACGGGGAGGACGTCGTAGACGCGCTCCGAGCACACGACGCCCCCGCCGCCCGTGCCGAACTTGTTCGCGATGAGCGTCAGGGCCTCGAAGGCGCCGGAGGTGAGCACCACGTGGTCGGGCGCCAGGCCCTCCTGCTCGGCGATGAGCCGCTTCAGCGTGTCGATGCTGTCCAGGGACGCGTAGCGGCTGGCCAGGTGGAGGGACTCGCGCATCGCGCGCAGGGCGCCCTCGCAGGGCCCGTAGCGATTCTCATTGGAGAAGAGTCGGACGGGGTCCTCGTTCGGCGACCGCCGCGGGGTGGAGGCGGAGGCGGCGAGTGAGAGCTCCGGCCGGAGCGCGAGTCCTGCGGTGGTGGCGGCGGCACCCGCGAGGAGGGCCCGGCGGGTGGGAAGGAAGTGGGACACGGCGATTCTCCCTGCGCTGAAGGGGTGAGCGGCTCAGCGGGGAGAAGACTAGGGGGCGGGCGGGACCAGGCCCGGGCCTCTTCTGTGAATGCACGGATGGGACCGGCGAGCGGTCCCTGGGCCCGGTGAACGGCGGAAAGGGCCGAAGGAATCCGGCCCTGCCCGTTTGAGTCATGGTGTTTCTCAAAGACAAACAAAAAAGCGTGACGCGGGGGCGCCTCAGACCTGGTTGATGCGAATCATGTTGCCAGCGGGGTCGCGCACGGCGCAGTCCCGGACACCCCAGGGCTGGTCCTTGGGCTCCTGCACGATGTCCACCTTCGCGGCGCGCAGCTTGTCGAACGTCGCCTCCAGGTTCGTGCTGCTGAAGATGACGCCGCCCAGCGTCCCCTTGGCCAGCAGTCGAGCCAGGGCATTGCCGTCCTCTTCGTCCCGGCCGGCATGGGGCTGGCTCAGCACGAGCTTGACGTCTGGCTGAGAGGGACAAGACAGCGTGAGCCAGCGGAAGGGGCCTCGGGAGACGTCGCCCACGAGGTCCAGTCCCAGGACGTCCCGGTAGAACGCCAGCGCCTGCTCGGGATTGTCAACGGAGAGATGCGTGATGGAGAGTTTCAAGGTCATGGCGCCACTGTGACGATTCGCGCCGAGGGCTGCTTCTCCAATCCTGCTCGATTGCGTGAGCCGCGCAGCATGCCCGCTGGGTCCGACATGTTGATGACCCAATGTTTCGAGATTGCATGATTGAGCCGGACGGACATCCCGTCAGGTAACGGTTCACGTAAGGTCCTTGTGTTCATTCGTCGACATTTGGTAGGAGTTTGCCGCCTCCCGCGGCTCTGGCCCGCCGTGTGCGTCTGTCACGCGATGGCCCCGTGGTCGGCGAGCCGAACCCCTACCCATTGCGTGTCTAGGATTGGCCATGAAAACGAAGCACGTGGAGGTCCTCGCTTCACTGATGGGGCTTGAACCCACCGAGCTGGAGCGAAAGGCGGAGGTGCTGCTCGGGAACCTGGGGATGGACTCTCTGACGGCGACGCGGGTCCGGGGCTCGTTGGTGCCCATGCCTTCGTATCAGGTCCTCTATGGCCTGACGGTGACCCAGGCCGCCGCGTTGCTTCCGCCGCTGGAGCCGTCCACGTCACATGACGGGGCGCGCGGGGCGGAGGGCTCGGATGGGACGTTCGAGCTGACGCCGATGCAGGTCTCGTATGTGATCGGCGCCAGCCAGGACTGTCCCTGTCAGGTCTACTCCGAGTTCGATATCGAGGACCTGGACCTCGCGTGTTTCCAGCAGGCGGTCCGTCAGGTCGTCGCGCGCCACCCGATGCTTCACGCGGCCATCGTCGAGGGCACCCGACAGCGGGTCCTTCCGGAGGCGGAGCGGCGTGAGCCGCTGAAGCTCGAGGCCCTCTCCGTCGCCGACCTGGGCCAGCGCCGCCAGGAGTGCATGACGGCGTTCAGCGCCCGCCCCGGCCTCCACTGGGACCTCCAGCTCACCCGGCTGGACGCGCGCACGGTCCGCGTCCACCTGCTGCTGGACATGCTCTTCATGGACGCCACCAGCGCCATGGTTCTGTGCCGCGAGGTCTCGGGCCACTACGCGCGCCTGCGCCGCGAGGGCGTGAGCCCCGTCCCCGAGACGACGGAGCTGGCGTTCCGCGAGTACTGCGACCAGCTTGGGACGAAGCAGCCCTCGGAGGCGTCGCGCGAGTACTGGACGGCCCGGCTGGACGCGATGCCCGCCCCGCCGCAGCTCCCCCGTCGCAAGAGTGGAGGGGACCTGAAGGTCGACTTCCAGCGGGAGTCCATCGCGCTGAGCGTCGAGCAGTGGAGCGCGCTGAAGGCCCAGGCCAGCGCGCTGCAGGTGACCTCCAACGCGCTCCTGCTCGCGGTGTTCGCCGAGGTCCTCGGCCTCTACGCGGAGGAGTCCGACTTCACGGTCACCGTCACCATGTCCGAGCGCCCGGTGGCGCGGGGCAATGACTTCACCGGCACCGTGGGCGAGTTCACCAACGTCCTGCTCTGCCCCGTCACGGGGCGTCAGGCGGGCATCGCCGAGCGCGCGCTCGTCATCCACCGCGAGCTCAGCCAGGGGCTGGAGCACAGCGACCTGAGCGGCCTGGAGGTGGTGAGGATGCTGCGCAAGCACCGCGCGGACCCGCACCTCAGCTTCCCCATCGTCTTCACGTCCTTCCTCGGCATCATCGACTCCGCGGTGGAGCTGGCGGGCTGTCGCACGAGCCTCCACTTCCAGCAGACGCAGACGCCGCAAATCACCCTGGACCATCAGGTCTACGAGCTGGACGGGGTGCTGCGAATCAACTGGGACTACGACGCCCAGGTCCATGACCGCGACCTGATGCGCGACATGCTGTCGTGCTTCCAGCACCTGCTGGAGCGCGTGGCGGAGGACACGCTGCGCGAGGCGACGCTGACGCCCGACGTGCTGTCGCTGCGCGAGCGCATGAACCAGACGCAGGTGGAGCTGGACCCCCAGGCGCCGCGCCTGCTGCACGGGCTGGTGCTGCGCGCCGCGGAGGCGACGCCCGAGGCCATCGCCGTCATCGACCAGGAGGTCTCGCTCACCTACGCGGAGCTGATGGCCCTGGCGCGCGCCGCCGCGGTCCGCTTGCAGGACGCGGGCGTGGGGCCGGGCTCGTGCGTGGGCATCGTGATGGAGAAGGGCTGGGAGCAGGTCGTCGCCACGACCGCCATCCTCCTGACCGGCGGCTACTACCTCCCGCTCAACCCGAGCCACCCCGACGACCGGCTTCGCAGCATCCTCGCCCTGGCGGAGTGCCGCATCGCCCTGGTCCAAGAGAAGTGCGTGAGCGGCGGCCGGCAGTGGCATCACGCCGTCGAGGGGGGCGTGGCCACCACCACCCTCCCCGTGGACCGAGGGCTCGTGGAGGCCGTCGGTGGACGCGTCCCCGCGCCCGCACAGGTGTCGCCCGGGGACCTCGCCTACGTCATCTTCACCTCGGGCTCGACGGGAGCGCCCAAGGGCGTCGAAATCGAGCACGGTCCCGCCGTCAACACATGCCTGGACATCAACGCGCGCTTCGGGCTGGGCGCGCGCACCGTCACCTTCGCCATCTCCTCGCTCAGCTTCGACCTGTCCGTCTGGGACATCTTCGGAACGCTGGGTGCGGGTGGCACGGTGGTGGTGTGCAAGCCCGACGGGACGCGTGACCCGGGCTACTGGTGGGAGCAGCTGCACCGGCACCAGGTGACGGTGTGGAACACCGTGCCCACCTCCTTCGAGATGCTCCTCGCGGGCCGTCCCCCGGGGGCGCCGCTGCCGCTGAAGACGGTGATGCTCAGCGGAGACGCCATCAGCATGACGATGGCGGACCACGCGCTGGCCCAGTTCCCCGACCTGCTCTTCGTGGCGCTGGGAGGCGCGACGGAGGCCTCCATCTGGTCCAACTACCACCTCATCACCCGGGAGTCCCGCGAGCTGGGGACGGAGCTGGTGCCGTACGGACAACCGCTCTCCAACCAGACGATGCTCGTGCTGGACTCCCGCTTCCGCTACCGCCCGGCGGGCGTCGTCGGCGACATCTACATCGGCGGCGTCGGACTGGCGCGAGGCTACTTCCGCGACCCCAGCCTCACCGCGAGCAAGTTCATCACCGTGGAGCCCCACGGGCGGCTCTACGCGACGGGAGACCTGGGTCGCTACCTGCCCAACGGCGAGATTGAAATCATCGGCCGCAAGGACTCGCAGGTGAAGGTGGGCGGCCACCGCGTGGAGCTGGCCGAAATCGAGCACTGCGCGGAGCGGCTGCCGTCGGTGCAGCGCGCGGCCGTCGTCCACATCCCGGGCGAGAGTGGCCGGCTCATCGGGTTCGTGACGGCGCGTGAGCCGGGCGCCCAGGGGCTGGAGGAGGCGCTGCGGCAGCACGTGGAGAAGTACCTGCCGGACTACATGGTGCCGCAGAGCTGGAGGGTGCTCGAGGCGCTCCCGCTGACCCCCAACAGCAAGGTCGACACCAAGCGGCTGCGTCAGCTGGCCACGTCTCCGCGCTCGCGCAATGAGGACGGCCCTCCGCTGGAGAGCAACAGCGAGGTCGCGCTCATCCTGCGGCTCGCGGGACAGGTGCTCGGTGTGCCCGCGGATTCGCTGTCGGCGACGCAGAACCTGGCGGAGCAAGGGTTGTCCTCGCTCTTCGCCGTCCGGCTCGTGAACCTCCTGTCCTCGGCCTGGAACACGAAGCTCTCGTACACCCTCATCTTCAACTACCCGAGCGCGGTGCGGCTGGCGGCCTATCGCAGTGGCCGCGTGGCCGTACGTGCTCCGGCCCAGCGCCAGGACGCCGCGGTGAATCCGGCCGAGCCCATCGCCATCGTGGCGCGGGCCTGCCGTCTGCCGGGCGACGTCCAGACGCCGGATGACCTGTGGGAGATGTTGCTGGGCGGGACGAACTGCGTGACGGAGGTCCCCGCGTCGCGCTTCGACATCGACGACGTGTTCGACGCGAACCCGAACGCGGTGGGGCGCAGCTACACCCGGCGCGGCGCCTTCATGAGCGAGGTCGAGAGCTTCGACCACGACTTCTTCGGCATCCCCGTTGCGGAGGCGCGTGCCATGGACCCGCAGCAGCGCATGCTGCTGGAGGTCGCCTACGAGGCCCTCCACGCCGCGGGCTACGACAAGGCCCGCCTGCGTGGGTCCTCCACGGGCGTGTTCATCGGGCAGATGAACTACGACTGGATGACGGACTTCGACCACTTCACCGACTACGCGGGCACCGGGTCGGCGCCGTCCATCTCCTCCAACCGCATCTCCTTCGCGCTCGACCTCGCCGGTCCGAGCATGACGGTCGACACGGCCTGCTCGTCGTCCCTGGTCGCGGTGGACGCCGCCGTCACCAAGCTGCGCAGCGGCGCCTGTCGCATGGCCCTGGCCGGTGGCGCCAACATGATTCTGAGCGCCACGCCCTACGTGATGACGTGTCAGGCGCGCATGTTGTCGGTGGACAGCCGCTGCGCCACCTTCGACAGCGCGGCCAACGGCATCGCGCGAGGCGAGGGCGTGGGCGTCGTCGTGCTCAAGCGCCTCAGTGATGCACGCGCGGACGGGGACCCGGTGCTCGCGGTGATTCGCGGCACGGCGGTGAACCAGGATGGACGGAGCGCCTCGCTGACGGCGCCGAACGGACTGGCGCAGGAGGCGGTCATCCGCCAGGCGCTGGACATCGCGGGCCTGGAGGGCCGCGACGTGGACTACGTGGAGTGCCACGGCACGGGCACGTCGCTGGGCGACCCCATCGAGGTCGAGGCGCTCAAGAACGTGCTGGGCGAGCGGCGTGAGAAGCCGGTGGTGCTGGGCGCCATCAAGAGCAACATCGGCCACCTGGAAGGCGCGGCCGGTGTGGTGGGCCTCATCAAGGCGATGGAGGTGCTGCGTCGCCGCGAGGCCCCGGGCAACGTGCACTTCAAGACGCTGAACCCGAAGATCGACCTGGATGGCTTCGCGGCCGTCATTCCGACGCGGCCGACGGCGCTCGGAGGAACGGGGGAGCGCAGGCCCCTCATCGCGGGTGTCTCGTCGTTCGGGTATGGCGGCACGAACTCGCACGTCGTGCTCGAGTCCTGGGAGGAGCCCGCGGCGAAGCAGGAGGCCACGCCGCCTGGCGCGCTCTGGCTGTTCACGGGGCAGGGCTCGCTGACGCCGGGGGTGGCGCGTGGGCTGTACGAGTCGAACGCTGTCTTCCGGGCGGCGCTGGACCGGTATGCGGCGGTGCTGGAGTCGAAGGTGGAGGTGCCGCTGCTGAAGCTGCTGGTCTCGGATGAGAAGGACGTCGCGCGGTGGGTGACGGAGACGCGCTACCAGCAGCCGGCGCTCGTGGCCTTGCAGCTCGCGCAGGTGGAGATGTGGCGGGCGCGCGGGGTGCGGCCGGAGGCGGTGCTGGGCCACTCGGTGGGCGAGTTCGCCGCGGCGGTCGTCGCGGGCGTGATGACGCCGGAGGAGGCGCTGGAGCTGGCCGCGCTGCGCGGCCAGTTGATGTCGGAGTGCCCGCGCGGCGGCATGGCGGCGGTGAAGGTCTCCGCGGAAGAGGTCCAGGCGATGCTGCCCGCCGAGCTGGTGGTGGCCGCGGAGAACGAGCGAGGCTCGACGGTGGTGGCGGGACCGAAGGACGTCCTGACCCGGTTCGTCACCGAGTCGTTCGACTCGAAGCACACGATGCTGGCCGTGTCGCACGCGTTCCACTCGCCGATGATGGCGCCGGCGGCGGAGGCATTCCGGCGGGAGCTCGAGGGCGTGGAGTTCAAGGCACCTCGGGAGGTGCGGTTCATCTCGACGCTGACCGGGCAGGTGGAGACGGAGCGTCTGCGCACGGCGGAGTACTGGGCCGAGCAGCTCATGCAGCCGGTGCGGTTCCTGCGCGCGATGGAGACCGCGTGGTCCGAGGGCGCGGGCGCGCGGACCGTCGTGGAGGTGGGGCCGGGGACGACCTTGCTCAACCTGGCGAAGAAGATCGTGGGCGCGGAAGGGCCGCGCTGGGTCGCGTCGATCCAGGCACGCCGTTGGAGGCCAGGCCCCCGGTTGTTCCGCCATGTGCCGCTGGGCTGGGGCAAGCCGGCGTCGAGGTTCGCGAAGGCCAAGGCCACGCCCGGGGCGGAGAAGGTCTCCGCCGCCACCTGTGTGTACGAGACCTCGTGGATGCCCACGCCGCCCGTGACGGGGCCCCGTGTCTCTGGTGGCAAGCACCTGCTGCTCTCGCGAGTGCGTCCGGAGGGCGCGCTGCCGGAGGGGTGGAGCGAGGCGGGGGCATGGACGGAAGAGCTGGCGAAGCAGCGCTGGTCGACGGTGGCGCTGTGGGGGAGTGGCGCTGAGGCGGATGTGGCGCTGGGGCTCGAGCTGCTCCAGCACGCGAACGCCGAGCGAGTGGTGTTCGTGACGGGGAAGGGGAGCGACGGGGACGCGGGCCTGTGGGGCCTGGCGAGGACGGCGCGGCTGGAGCAGTCGGAGCCGCGAGTCCGCTGCATCGAGCAGTCCGTGAGCGCGGTGACGAAGGTGCTGGAGCTCGCGGCGGCCGAGGAGGTGGAGGAGGAGGTGTCGGTGGATGGGGAGGGCGTGGTGCGGGTGCCACGTCTGCGGCGGAGCAGTGAGCTGGAAAGCACCGGCCGGCTGGAGGTGAAGGGGGACGGGACGTATGTCATCAGCGGAGGCCAGGGCGCGCTGGGGCAGGTGGCGGCGAAGCTGCTGGTGGAGCGAGGCGCGACCCACATCCTCCTGCTGTCGAGGAAGGGCGAGGCCGCAGCCGGCGAGCTGAAGGCGAAGGTGGCGGGGCTCGCGTGTGACGTGTCTCGACTGGAGAGTGTCCGCGAGGCGCGGGCCTGGTTGGAGAACGCAGGCTGGCCCGAGGTGGTGGGCGTGGTGCACGCGGCCGGCGTGTTGACTGACGGGACGCTGGCGAATCAGTCGAGCGAGAAGCTGAAGGTCGCGTACGGGGCGAAGGTGGAGGGCGCGAAGAACCTTCGGGAGGTGTTCACCCCGAAGGACTTCCTCGTGCTGTTCTCCTCCATGGCGGCGACGTTCGGCTCGGCGGGACAGGGCAGCTACGCGGCGGCGAATGCGACGCTGGACGCGCTGGCGAACCGTTGGGCCGCGGCCGGAGAGCCGGTGTTGTCGGTGCAGTGGGGCGCCTGGTCCGAAGGAGGCATGGCGGCGGCGCAGGAAGCGTACAAGCGCGCCGAGGCCGAGGGTTTCGGGAGCATCCGCAACGCGCTGGGCACGGAGGTGCTCGAGAAGCTGCTGGCGTCCGGGAAGCGGGGGACGGTGTGTGCTGCTCCGATTGATTGGAGCCGGTTCATCCTCAAGAGCCCCCGGTTCGAGCTGCTGGCTCAGGGAGGCGGCTCGGCGAAGCGGCAGACGTGGAGCCGTCCGGCGCTGCAACAGTTGGTGCGCGACTGCGTCCTCCAGTTCATCCCCAACGGGGTGGTGGATTCCAACCGCTCCTTCATGGAGGCGGGGTTCTCCTCGCTGGACCTGGTGCAGTTCCGCCGGCAGTTGCTCTCGCGACTCCCGGACTCGGTGAAGCTGCCTGTCCACTTCGCCTTCAACTTCCCCACCGAAGACGATGTCGCTCAGCATCTGTTCGAGCAGCTCCAGGTCAAGCCGGAGCCCGTCGCGGGCACGAGCGGGATGTGGGCGCTGCTGAACGGGCACACGACGGGGACGCCGCTCTTCCTCGTCGGCGGTGTGATGGGGACGGTGGAGAAGACCTTCGGGCCTCTCGCCGCGGTCCTGCCGACGCCGGTCTACGCCGCGATGCCCGGCATCCCCGCGGTCATCGACCCCGCGCAGACGAACCTGGAGGGAATCGCCGCGGCGCTGCGTGCGTCCATGGAGGCCACCGCCCCGGGCGAGAAGTACTCCGTCGGCGGTCTGTCCTTCGGCGCGGCGGTCGCGTTCGAGATGGGCTTGCAGCTCGAGCGCGAGGGGAAGCTGGGGCGCATCGTGATGCTCGACCCCCGGCACATGCCTCCGTTCGTGGCGCCGGAGGCCCCCGCGCCCTTCGAGAAGCTGATGGAGTATTACACTCCGTCGGGCTCCGTCCGGTCTCCTGTCATCGTCTTCCAGAGCGCGATTCCGCCCCTGGAGCGGCAGTCGGAGATGATGCGCGAGGCCTCTCGGTCCTTCCAGGACGACGCCTCCGTGCTGGAGCGCTGCCGGGTGATGTGCCCGGGGATGGAGCTCATCCGGAGCGAGGGCCATCACTTCAACCTGCTGAACAAGCACTCGGAGCCCATCGCCGCCCGCCTCCTGCGGGACCTGATGCCCCCGCCGGCCTCGGACTCCAGCGTGGAGCTGATCGCCATCGTGGGCCGGGCCTGCCGCCTGCCCGGCGATGTCCGCTCGCCGGACGCGCTGTGGAACATGCTGCTGGCGGGAACGGACTGCGTGGGCGACATCCCGGTGTCGCGCTTCGACATCGATGAGGTGTTCGACGCGAACCCCGATGTCGCGGGTCGCAGCTACACGCGGCGCGGCGCCTTCATGAACGGGGTCGAGCACTTCGACCATGACTTCTTCGGCATCTCCGTCGCGGAAGCACGGGCCATGGACCCTCAGCAGCGCTTGTTGCTGGAGGTCGCCTACGAGGCGTTCCAGGACGCCGGCTACGACAAGAAGCGCCTGAGAGGCTCGGCGACGAGTGTCCACATCGGATTGGCCAACGATGACTGGACCACGATGGGGCGGGACCATGAAGCCCACAGCCCGCACTTCGGCGCGGGGGTCTCCGGGTCCATTGCTTCCAACCGCATCTCGTATCTGCTCGGCCTGACGGGCCCGAGCATGACGCTGGACACGGCGTGTTCATCGTCGCTGGTAGCGGTGGACCTGGCCGTGGAGAAGCTGCGCGGTGGCATCTGCTCCATGGCGCTGGTCGGTGGCGTCAACGTGATGCTGCACCACCGGATGTTCGTGAGCGCCTGTGCGACGAAGGCGCTCTCGCCCCAGGGACGCTGTGCGACGTTCGATGCGGCGGCGGACGGCTACTGTCGTGGCGAGGGCGTGGGTGCCATCGTCCTCAAGCGGCTCAGCGATGCGCTCGCGGCGGGTGACCATGTGCTGGCGGTGATTCGCGGCACGGCGGTGAACCAGGATGGACGGAGCGCCTCGCTGACGGCGCCGAACGGACTGGCTCAAGAAGCGGTCATCCGGCAGGCACTGGCGGTCGCGGGGCTCGAAGGCCGGGATGTGGATTACGTGGAGTGCCACGGCACGGGCACGTCGCTGGGAGACCCCATCGAGGTCGGTGCGCTCAAGAGCGTGCTGGGGGAGCGGCGCGAGAAGCCGGTGGTGCTGGGAGCCATCAAGAGCAACATCGGGCACCTGGAGGGCGCGGCCGGAGTGGTGGGGCTCATCAAGGCGGTGGAGGTGCTGCGCCGCCGCGAGGCTCCGGGCAACGTGCACTTCAAGACGCTGAACCCGAAGATCGACCTGGAGGGCTTCCCGGCGGTCATCCCGACGGGGGCCACGGCGCTGGGCTCCTCGGGGGACCCGAGACCGCTCGTCGCGGGCGTCTCGTCGTTCGGCTTCGGCGGAACCAATGCCCACGTGGTGCTGCAGTCCTACGCGGGCGCGGGGAGTGTCGTGGCCGCGGAGGCTCGGCCTCGTGTGGAGTACTCGCCTCGGTTCCTGCCGTGGCGGCGGCTGCCGCACCCGTTCCTGAGCCGCAAGGATGCTTCCGGCTTCGTGGTGACGCTGGAGGGCGAGCAGGCGGAGCGATGGACCGACCACCGCATCGCCGAGCGGGTCCTCGTTCCCGCCGCGAGCCACCTGACGTTGCTGGGAGGCGCGGCCCTGCTTCAGCAAGGGCGTGATGCCGCCCATGCGGTGGGGGTGGAGGTCCAGGACGTCGTGATGCCTCGGCCGCTGGTGGTGAGCGGGACGAACCGGGTGGTGCGGTGTGTCGCCAATGGTGGCCAGTGGAGCGTGCAGGAAGAGGGCGACGGCCGCAGCGAGATGGTCGCGAGCTGCCGCGCGACCCGAGTCCTGAGCCGCGCGGATGCGGTGCGTGAGGCGTTGGACCTGGAGGCTGTCCGTGGCCGGTGTGCCCCGGCGGATGTGGATGCGCTGTACGGCGTGCTCTCCCGGATGGGCGCGCAGTTCGGACGTGGCTATCGGAACCTGGCGGCGCTGTGGCTGGGAGAGGAAGAGGCACTCGCGAAGGTCGAGGTCACGCACGAGTCCGTGGTGGACCGGGGTCTGACGCTCGTGCACCCGGCGACGCTGGATGCGGGAATCCAACTGCTGGGCATGTGGGGGATGAAGACCTGCGGTGTGTGCCTGCCGTTCAACGTGCAGCGGGCGCGCCTGTTCACGATGGAGGAGCAGCCGCGAGAGCTGTGGGCCTACGCGAGGGTGAGCGCGAGCAGCGCGCGAAGCGTGGAAGGAACGGTGACGCTCTTCAGCGACGCGGGAGAGGTGTACGCGGTGCTGGAAGGGCTGGTGTGCCGGCAGGCGAGTGCCGAGACGCGAGTCCAGGAGAGTGTGTTCGAGACGGAGTGGGTGCCCATGCCGTCCGTGACGGGGCTCACGGTGGCCGGTGGCAAGCGCCTCCTGCTCTCGCGAGTGCGTCCGGAGGGCGCGCTGCCAGAGGGGTGGGGTGAGGCCGGAGGGTGGACGGAGGAGCTGGCGAAGCAGCGCTGGGCGACAGTGGTGCTGTGGGGGAGTGGCGGCGAGGAGGACGTGGCGCTGGGACTCGAGCTTCTCCAAGGCGCGAACGCCGAGCGGGTGGTGTTCGTGACGGGGAAGGGGAGTGCTGGTAACGCGGGCCTGTGGGGCCTGGCGAGGACGGCGCGGCTGGAGCAGTCGGAGCTGCGAGTCCGGTGCATCGAGCAGTCCGCGAGCACGGTGGAGAAGGTGCTGGAGCTCGCGGTGAGCGATGCGGTGGAAGACGAGGTATCGGTGGGCGGGGACGGCGTGGTGAAGGTGCCTCGCCTGAGGAGGAGCAGTGAGGTCGGAGTCGCGGGCCGCCTGGAAGTGAAGGGCGGGACGTATGTCATCAGTGGAGGCCAGGGCGCGCTGGGGCAGGTGGCGGCGAAGCTGCTGGTGGAGCGGGGAGCGACGCACATCCTCCTGCTGTCGAGGAAGGGCGAGGCCGCATCCGGCGAGCTGAAGGCGAAGGTGAAGGGACTCGCGTGCGATGTGTCGCTGCTGGAGAGCGTGCGGGAGGCTCGGGAGTGGTTGGCGAGGGAGGGCTGGCCGGAGGTGGCGGGCGTGGTGCACGCAGCCGGCGTGTTGACGGACGCGACGCTGGCGAATCAGTCGAGCGAGAAGCTGAGGGGCGCCTACGGAGCGAAGGTGGATGGCGCGAGGAACCTTCGGGAGGTGTTTGCCCCGAAGGACTTCCTGGTGCTGTTCTCCTCGGCGGCGGCGACGTTCGGCTCGGCGGGACAGGGCAGCTACGCGGCGGCGAACGCGACGCTGGATGCACTGGCGAGCAAGTGGGCCGAGGCTGGAGAGCCGGTGCTGTCGGTGCAGTGGGGCGCCTGGTCCGAAGGAGGAATGGCCGCGACGAAGGAGGCGTACAAGCGCGCGGAAGCGGAAGGCTTCGGGAGCATCAGCAACGAGCTGGGCACGGACGTCCTGGAGCAGTTGTTGGCGTTCGGGAAGCGGGGGACGGTGTGCGTCTCGCCGATTGACTGGAGTCGCCTGACGCTGGAGCTGCCGCTGGTGTCGCGCTTCCGTCCGAAGCGGAGCGCGGAGAAGGCGCAGGCGTCGCGTGTGGAGGGCCGAGGCGGCCCGACGGCGGCGGAGCTCGCGGCGCTGGTGCGTCGAGCGGCGGCGGAGTCGATGGGGTTGCCTGCGGGAGGCCAGGTCATCGACGACGAGCCGTTGATGGCGCAGGGGCTGGACTCGCTGGGGGCGGTGGGACTGGCGCAGCGGTTGAGTCGGGAGCTCGGGCAGACGGTGGGGGCGGTGTTCGTGCTGAACCACCCGACCCTGAACGACCTGGCGAAGGCACTGGCTGCTCGAGTCGAGAGCACGCCCGAGGTGTCGGCACCGGCCCGTCCACGGTTGCAGCGCTCCGAGGAGCCCATCGCCATCGTGGGAACGGCGTGCCGCATGCCGGGCGACGTTCGTTCCCCGTCGGATTTGTGGCGGATGCTGCAAGAGGGGCGCGACTGCGTGACCGAGATTCCCTCGTCGCGCTTCGACATCGACGAGGTCTTCAGCGCCGACCCGGACGTGGCGGGCTGCAGCTACACCCGACGTGGTGCCTTCATGCGCGAGGTCGAGAGCTTCGACCACGACTTCTTCGGCATCCCCGTGGTGGAAGCACGGGTCATGGACCCGCATCAGCGCCTGCTGATTGAAGTGGCCTACGAGGCGTTCCATGACGCGGGATTCGACAAGAAGAGCCTGCGCGGCTCCTCGACGGGCGTCTTCGTGGGCGTCGCCAACCAGGACTGGATGGTCGTCAGTGGCGAGAGCGAGGCGAAGAACCCCTACTTCGGGGTCGGCGTCTCGTCTTCCATCATGTCGAACCGCATCTCGTACCTGCTCGGCCTGACGGGCCCGAGCATGACGCTGGACACGGCGTGTTCATCGTCGCTGGTGGCGGTGGACCTGGCGGTGGAGAAGCTGCGCAGCGGCGTGTGCTCGACGGCGCTCGTGGGGGGCGTCAACGTCATGCTGCACCACCGGACCTTCGTGGGGTGCTGCGCCGCGAAGATGCTGTCCTCGGAAGGGCGCTGCGCGACATTCGACGCCTCGGCGGATGGCTACTGCCGTGGCGAGGGCGTGGGCGCGGTCGTCCTCAAGCGGCTCAGTGATGCGCTCGCGTCGGGTGACCCGGTGCTGGCGGTGATTCGTGGCACGGCGGTGAACCAGGATGGACGGAGTGCCTCGCTGACGGCGCCGAACGGACTGGCGCAGGAAGCGGTCATCCGGCAGGCGCTGGAGGTCGCGGGGCTCGAAGGCCGCGACGTGGACTACGTGGAATGCCACGGCACGGGGACGTCGCTGGGAGACCCCATCGAGGTCGAAGCGCTCAAGAACGTGCTGGGCGAGCGGCGTGATAAGCCGGTGGTGCTGGGCGCCATCAAGAGCAACATCGGCCACCTGGAGGGGGCCGCGGGCATCGCCGGGCTCATCAAGACGGTGGAGGTGCTGCGGCAGCGCGAGGCTCCGGGCAACGTGCACTTCAAGACCCTGAACCCGAAGATCGACCTGCAGGGTTTTGCCGCTGTCATCCCGAACACCTCGGTTCCCCTGGGACGTCAAGGAGACAGGAAGCCGCTCGTCGCGGGTGTCTCGTCGTTCGGCTTCGGCGGAACCAACGCGCACGTGGTGCTGGAGTCCTACGAGGGCGTGGGCGCGGTCGTGGAGCGCCGGGCGCGGATGGCGTATGCGCCTCGGTTCCTGCCGTGGCGGCGCCTGCCGCATCCGTTCCTGAGTCGCAAGGACGCGTCTGGCTTCGTGGTGGCATTGGAGGGCGAGCAGTCGCAGCGGTGGAATGACCATCGCTTCGGCGAGCAGGTGCTGGTGCCCGCCGCGAGCCACCTGACGTTGCTGGGCGGCGCGGCCCTGCTGGCGCAAGGCAGTGACGGCATCAAGTCGCCGGGCGTCGAGATCGAAGAGGTGGTGATGCCCCGTCCGCTGGTCGCGAGCGGCGAGGCTGGCCTCGTTCGCTGCGTCGGCAGCGGTGGCCAGTGGACCGTGGAGAGCGAGCGAAAGGGCGTCAAGGAAGTGGTGGCGAGCTGCCAGTCGACGCGAGTCCTCGGGGCCATCGATGGAGTCCAGAGCGACGTGGATGTCGACGCGGTGCGCGGACGCTGCCCCTCGCTGGATGTGGCGGAGCTGTACGAGTCGATGTCGCGGCTCGGCGCCCGATTCGGGAGTGGCTATCGCAACCTGAAGGCGGTGTGGCTCGGCGACGATGAGGCGCTCGCGAGGGTCGAGGTCTCGCACGAGTCCGTGGTGGACCGGGGTCTGACGCTCGTGCACCCGGCGACGCTGGATGCGGGCATTCAGCTGCTGGGCATGTGGGGGATGAAGACCTGCGGCGTGTGCCTGCCGTTCAGCGTGCAGCGGGCGCGGCTGTTCACCCTGGAGGAGCAGCCTCGGAAGTTGTGGGCCCATGCACGGATGAGCGCGAGCAGCGCGCGGAGCGTGGAAGGAACAGTGACGCTCTTCAGCGACGCTGGAGAGGTGTACGCGGTGCTGGAGGGGCTGGTGTGCCGGCAGGCGAGCGCCGAGACGCGAGTCCAGGAGAGCGTGTTCGAGACGGAGTGGGTGACGGCGGGGTCGGAGTCGCGGCCGTCCATGTCTCGGACGGGCCCGTGCTTGCTGCTCTCGCGAGTGCGTCCGGAGGGAGCGCTGCCCGAGGGGTGGAGCGAGGCCGGGGCATGGACGGAAGAGCTGGCGAAGCAGCGCTGGGCGACAGTGGTGCTGTGGGGGAGTGGCAGCGAGGAGGACGTGGCGCTGGGACTCGAGCTCCTCCAGGGAGCGAACGCCGAGCGGGTGGTGTTCGTGACGGGGAAGGGAAGTGCAGGCGACGCGGGCCTGTGGGGCCTGGCGAGGACGGCGCGGCTGGAGCAGTCGGAGCTGCGAGTCCGGTGCATCGAGCAGTCCGTGAGCACGGTGGGGAAGGTGCTGGAGCTCGCGGCGAGCGATGCGGTGGAAGACGAGGTATCGGTGGGCGGGGACGGCGTGGTGAAGGTGCCTCGCCTGAGGAGGAGCAGTGAGGTCGGAGTCGCGGGCCGCCTGGAAGTGAAGGGCGGGACGTATGTCATCAGTGGAGGCCAGGGCGCGCTGGGGCAGGTGGCGGCGAAGCTGCTGGTGGAGCGGGGAGCGACGCACATCCTCCTGCTGTCGAGGAAGGGCGAGGCCGCATCCGGCGAGCTGAAGGCGAAGGTGAAGGGACTCGCGTGCGATGTGTCGCTGCTGGAGAGCGTGCGGGAGGCGCGGGAGTGGTTGGCGAGGGAGGGCTGGCCGGAGGTGGCGGGCGTGGTGCACGCAGCCGGCGTGTTGACGGACGCGACGCTGGCGAATCAGTCGAGCGAGAAGCTGAGGGGCGCCTACGGAGCGAAGGTGGATGGCGCGAGGAACCTTCGGGAGGTGTTTGCCCCGAAGGACTTCCTGGTGCTGTTCTCCTCGGCGGCGGCGACGTTCGGCTCGGCGGGACAGGGCAGCTACGCGGCGGCGAACGCGACGCTGGATGCACTGGCGAGCAAGTGGGCCGAGGCTGGAGAGCCGGTGCTGTCGGTGCAGTGGGGCGCCTGGTCCGAAGGAGGAATGGCCGCGACGAAGGAGGCCTACAAGCGCGCGGAAGCGGAAGGCTTCGGGAGCATCAGCAACGAGCTGGGCACGGACGTCCTGGAGCAGTTGCTGGCGTCCGGGAAGCGGGGGACGGTGTGCGTCTCGCCGATTGACTGGAGTCGCCTGACGCTGGAGCTGCCGCTGGTGTCGCGCTTCCGTCCGAAGCGGAGCGCGGAGAAGGCGCAGGCGTCGCGTGTGGAGGGCCGAGGCGGCCCGACGGCGGCGGAGCTCGCGGCGCTGGTGCGTCGAGCGGCGGCGGAGTCGATGGGGTTGCCTGCGGGAGGCCAGGTCATCGACGACGAGCCGTTGATGGCGCAGGGGCTGGACTCGCTGGGGGCGGTGGGCCTGGCGCAGCGGTTGAGTCGGGAGCTCGGGCAGACGGTGGGGGCGGTGTTCGTGCTGAACCACCCGACGCTGAAGGAGCTCGCGGCGGCGCTCGCCGAGCGCATCGAGAGCGCGGCCCCGGCCGCCGCGCCGGTCCGTGCTCAACCTCGGAAGCAGCCGCAGCGCTCCGAGGAGCCCATCGCCATCGTGGCCACGGCGTGTCGCCTGCCTGGCGACGTCATGTCCCCGGATGAGATGTGGGGGATGTTGCTGGCGGGACAGGACTGCGTGACGGACGTCCCGGTGGCGCGCTTCGACATCAGCGAGGTCTACGACCCCAACCCGAACATCCTGGGCCGCAGCTACACGCGTCGCGGTGCCTTCATGAGCGAGGTCGAGAGCTTCGACCACGACTTCTTCGGCATCCCTGTCGCGGAAGCGCGGGCCATGGACCCGCAGCAGCGCCTGTTGCTCGAGGTGGCGTATGAAGCCTTCCACCACGCGGGCTACGACAAGGCGAGCCTGCGCTCGTCGCGCATCGGCGTGTTCGTGGGGCAGATGAACCACGACTGGGCCCACATGAATGGCGAGGAGCAGCTCTCCGACCCGTTCTTCGGCGCGGGGTCGTCCGCGTCCATCACGTCGAACCGCATCTCGTACCTGCTCGGCCTGACGGGCCCGAGCATGACGCTGGACACGGCGTGCTCATCGTCGCTGGTGGCGGTGGACCTGGCCGTGGAGAAGCTGCGCGGCGGGATGTGTTCCGCGGCGCTCGTGGGGGGCGTCAACGTCATGCTCCACCACCGGTCCTTCGTGGGGTGCTGCGCGGCGAAGATGCTCTCCGTGAAGGGACGCTGCGCGACGTTCGACGCCTCCGCGGATGGTTACTGCCGTGGCGAGGGCGTGGGCGCGGTCGTCCTCAAGCGCCTCAGCGACGCGGTGGCCGACGGAGATGAAGTGCTGGCGGTGATTCGCGGCACGGCGGTGAACCAGGACGGACGAAGCGCCTCGCTGACGGCGCCGAACGGACTGGCGCAGGAGGCGGTCATCCGGCAGGCGCTGGAGAGCGCGGGGCTCGAAGGCCGGGACGTGGACTACGTGGAGTGCCACGGCACGGGCACGTCGCTGGGAGACCCCATCGAAGTCGAGGCGCTCAAGAACGTGCTGGGGGCTCGGCGCGAGAAGCCGGTGGTGCTGGGAGCCATCAAGAGCAACATCGGGCATCTGGAGGGTGCGGCCGGAGTGGTGGGGCTCATCAAGGCGGTGGAGGTGCTGCGCCGCCGCGAGGCTCCGGGCAACGTGCACTTCAAGACGCTGAACCCGAAGATCGACCTGGAGGGCTTCTCGGCGGTCATCCCGACGCGCCCGACAGTGCTGGGCCGCAAGGGCGAGAAGCGGCCGCTCGTCGCGGGTGTCTCATCGTTCGGCTTCGGCGGCACGAACGCTCACGTCGTACTCGAATCCTGGGACGCGCCCGAGTCGGGCACGACGAACTCTTCTGCAACGGAAGTCGGGGGCTGGAAATGACGGTTCTGTGGATGTTCACGGGTCAGGGGTCGCTGGTCCCGGGCGCGGCGCGCGGATTGTACGAGGCCAATCCGGTCTTCAAGGAGGCGTTGGACCGGTACGCGGCGGTGCTGGAGTCGAAGGTGGAGGTGCCGCTGCTGAAGCTGCTGGTCTCGGATGAGAAGGACGTCGCGCAGTGGGTGACGGAGACGCAGTACCAGCAGCCCGCCATCGTGGCGTTGCAGCTGGCGCAGCTCGCGATGTGGCAGGCGCGCGGGATGCGTCCGGAGGCGGTGCTGGGTCACTCGGTGGGCGAGTTCGCGGCGGCGGTGGCGGTCGGTGTGATGACGCCGGAGGTGGCGCTGGAGCTGGCCGCGCTCCGAGGCCGCCTCATGTCCGAGTGTCCACGTGGCGGCATGGCCGCGGTGCGGGTGCCGATGGAGAAGGTCCAGCCGCTGCTCCCCGCCGGGCTGGTGGTGGCCGCGGAGAACGAGCGGAACACCACGGTGGTGGCGGGCCCGAAGGACGTGCTCCAGCAGTTCGTCACCGAGGCCTTCAGCGGAACGCACGTGATGCTGCCCGTCTCACATGCGTTCCATTCCCCGATGATGGACCCCGCCGCGGTGGCGTTCCGGTGGAAGCTGGACGGGATGACCTTGAGCGAGCCTCGAGGCGCGCGCTTCATCTCGACGCTGACGGGGCAGGTGGAGACGGCCCGACTGCGGACAGCGGACTACTGGGCCGAGCAGATTCTCAGGCCCGTGCGCTTCCTGCGCGCGGTGGAGACCGCATGGTCGGAGGGTGTGCCCAAGACGGTCGTGGAGCTGGGGCCGGGGACGACGCTCATCAAGATGGCGCAGCGGATTGCCGGTGAGACCGGGCCGCAATGGGTCGCATCGAATCAGGCCCTCCGGTGGGGGCGGGGTGCGGGCCTGTTCCGCCATGTCCCGCTGGGCTGGGCTCGTCCAGGTGCGAAGCAGGGGACCGCGAAGTCCGTGCCCACGGAGCAGGCGACGCCCTCGACCTGTGTCTACGAGGTGGCGTGGACGCCCGCCGCGCCTGTCGAGAAGCGTTCAACGGCCCGAGGCCCGTGCTTGCTGCTGTCGCGAGAGCGTCCGGAAGGCGCGCTGCCCGAGGGATGGAGCGAAGCCAGTGCCTGGACGGAGGCGCTGGCGAAGCAGCGCTGGACGACGGTGGTGCTGTGGGGGCGCGGCGTTGAGGAGGAGGTGGCGCTGGGGCTCCAACTGCTCCAGGGCGCGAGCGCCGAGCGAGTGGTGTTCGTGACGAAGAAGGGGAGCGCCTGCGACGCGGGCCTGTGGGGCCTGGCGAGGACGGCGCGCCTGGAGCAGTCGGGAGCTCGAGTCCGGTGCATCGAGCAGTCCGGCTGCGCGGTGGGGAAGGTGCTGGAGCTCGCGGTGAGCGAGGAGGTGGAGGACGAGCTGTCGGTGGATGGGGACGGCATGATGAAGGTGCCGCGTTTGAGGCGGAGCAGCGAGGTCGGCGGCTCGGGGCCCTGGGAGGCGAAGCAGGGCGGGACGTACGTCATCAGCGGAGGTCAGGGCGCGCTGGGGCAGGTGGCGGCGAAACTGCTGGTGGAGCGAGGCGCGACCCACATCCTCCTGCTGTCGAGGAAGGGAGAGGCCGCAGCCGGCGAGCTCAAGGCGAAGGTGGCGGGGCTCGCGTGCGACGTGTCGCGGCTGGAGAGCGTGCGAGAGGCTCGGGCGTGGGTGGAGCGGGAGGGATGGCCGGTGGTCGCGGGCGTGGTGCATGCGGCCGGCGTGTTGAGTGACGGGACGCTGGCGAATCAGTCGGGCGAGAAGCTGAGGGCCGCGTACGCAGCGAAGGTGGAGGGCGCGAGGAACCTGCGGGAGGTATTCGCCCCGAGGGACTTCCTGGTGCTGTTCTCCTCCATGGCGGCGGCGTTCGGCTCCGCGGGACAGGGGAGCTACGCGGCGGCGAACGCGACGCTGGATGCGTTGGCGAACACGTGGGCCGCGGCCGGAGAGCCGGTGCTGTCTGTGCAGTGGGGTGCCTGGTCCGACGGAGGCATGGCGGCGAAGCAGGAGGCATACAAGCGCACGGAGGAGGCGGGCTTCGGGAGCATCAGCAACGAGCTGGGCCGGGAGGTCCTGGAGCAGCTGCTCTCATCCGGGAAGCGGGGGACGGTGTTCGTCTCTCCGCTGGACTGGAGCCGGCTCCAGCTGGAGTCGCCGCTGCTGTCGCGCCTGCGCCCCAAGCAAGGCGCGAGCACCTCGCAGTCGCAGACCGAGTCCACCGTCACGCAGGTCTCCACGGAAGACCTGCTCGCGATGGTCCGGCAGGCCGCCGCCGAGGTGATTGGCAAGCCCGTCCCGGACGACGCGTCCCTCCTGGACAGCGGGCTGGATTCCCTCGGCAGCGTGTCGCTGCGAAACCGCCTCGCCTCACGCCTGAAGGTCGAGCTGTCCGCGGCCTTCGTCTTCGAGTACCCGAGCATCACCGCGATGGTGCGTCACCTGGCGACGCTGGCCCCGAGGGCGGCGACTCGCCCCGTCGTCACGCAGCCTCGGCCGCAGCTTCCGGTGCTCGTGATTGGCGCGGGCATCGGCGGGCTCAGCTTCGCCCGGCAGTTGGAGAAGGCCGGCACCTCCGTGGTCGTGATGGACGCGGCGGCGCGGGTCGGCGGCGTCTGGGGCTCGCACGCCAATGCCTCCTCGAAGCTCCAGATTGACTCACCCGCCTACGACTTCGACAGCACGTCGATGCCGTCCCCGGGCGGCCACCAGTGGAAGACGAGCTTTCCCTCGCAGCAGGAGATCCTGACGGGCTGTCAGGGCGCGGCGGATGGATTGCTCGGCCCCGTCTACCTCGAGTCGCGCGTCCAGGGTGTCAGCAAGGTCGGCGACTCCGAATACGAGGTCACCTATCAGCGCGTCGGGCGGGTGCATCGGATGCGCGTCTCCGGCGTGGCCGCGATGACCGGTGGCCTGCACCATCCTCGCCGCTACACCTTCCAGGGCGAGGACGTGTTTGGCGGACACATCGGGCTGGGCATCGCCAACGACACGCCGCTGGAGTCCTTCCGGGATGCCTCGGTGGTCATCGTGGGACATGGCGCCTTCGCGGTGGAGAACATGCGCACCGCGCTGGAGAACGGCGCCCGGCACGTGACGCTCCTGTGCCGCCAGCGGCACCTGGTGCTCTCCACGTTCTGCAACTGGCTGCTCAACTCGAGCCGCGGCGTGATGTCGGTGTCCGACGTGGTCGACGTGATGCGCCCCTTCTATGCGGCGTGTGGCGTCAACGTGGAGGACATCCACTCGGTGGCGCGCGATGCGCTGGGCGAGTGGACGCTGGACCAGGCCACGGTGCCCCCGGGCTCGGACATCTACTTCCTGGCCCAGATGATGGGGAAGCTGAAGATTGTCGTCGGCGAAGCGGCCCACCTCACCGCCGACTCCGTGGTGACGCGGGATGGCCAGACACTCCAGGCCGACATCTTCCTCAAGTGCCTGGGGTTCCACACGGACGACTCGGTCCTGATGAACCTCTTCGGCGAGGGCAGCCGGGTGGAGGGGCTGTGGATCAACGGCGACCCCAACCTCATCACGTACAACGACGGGGCGCAGGTGCCACGCAAGGTCAAATCCTTGATGTGCGCCAGCTATGCGTTCTTCGTGCAGACCTTCGCGTCGGCCTACCTGCACTTCCGGGAGGACCGCGCGGCGCATGCGCGCTCCCTGGCCCGGCTCACCGCGCCCTCTTCGACGACGACGGACGCGGAGCGGGTCCTCCTGGAGCTGTGGGACTTCGTGGAGCCCGCCAAGCGCACCTTGTCCGAGCGGACCCAGGAGCTGCTCCCCTTCGAGCGCTTCCTGGTCGAGCGTGAGGCGGAGTGGGGTCGCTACTGCCGGCAGCTCGGCGGGACGGAGAAGGAGGGCCTCGCGCTGTGGGCGCTGCTGCGTCCGGCGCTCTCGCTCGTGCACCGCCGCAACCCGCGTGCGCCCGTCGAGATGCGCACCGAGCACCCGGTCCTGGGCACCGTGTCCGTGTTCGTGCCGCGCAGGCCCCGGGTGTTGTTCCTGCCGGGACAGGGCACCAATGCGCGGCTGGCTCGGACGTTGTTGGAGCGCACGGGGTGGATCGACCGCTCGCACCTGGACTTCGTCGTGCCGGATGCGCCGTATGAAATGCCGGCCTTCACCAACGAGCTCCAGCTGGAGCAGATTGGCCTGAGCCAGCTGGTGAGCGTCGGGCTCTACGACAAGACCGCGCGCTATCGCGAGTGGCGCGCCGGCTTCGAGGCGCTCTACCAGCAGCACCACTACGGCACGCCGTTCCAGGCGACGGCGGAGATTCGCGAGCAGTGGCGCGTGACGCTGGGCTACCTGCGAGACTTGGTGCGCAGCCATGGCCCGTTCGACGGCATCGCGGGCTTCTGCGAGGGCGCGGCGGTGGCGTCCGTGGCGCTGCACCTCCAGGCGCGCGGCGAGGACCACGGGCTGGGGTCGGTGCGCTTCTTCATCGCGATGTCGCCGTGGCGCTCGCCCATGCACCAGCAGGAGGGGATGTTCCGACCGGAGCAGCCGCTCACGCTGCCCATGCTTCAAATCGTGGGCGAGAACGACATGAGCGTGTTCCTGGAGGCGGCCCCGCATTTCCACGGGGACTACGCGGGGGCCATGGAGTTCCGGCACGCGGGGCAGCACGTGTATCCCCCGCTGACGCCAGGACTGGAGGTCAAGCTGCGGCAGTTGCTCGACTCGAGCAGCGAGCCGTGGGGCCGGGTGGGGGCGCGGCGCTCAGCGGGCGAAGAGCTCGCGCACCCGGGCCGGTTGAGTGCTGCCCTCTAGTGGGAGCGGGAGGAAGTAGGTGAGCTGCCATTTCTGCGTCCGGATGGCCTCCGCCACCACGGGCTTGGACCAGGGGGGATAGACGCGGATGGCGCGCTTGCCGCCCTGGTGGGCTCGGGACATGACGCCCTTGTCCACCAGGGTCTGCTGCGGGAATACGAACTGACCCCGGTGGTCCGCGTCCGCCACGCTCACGACGACCAGGTCCACGCCATCACCGCTGTCGAGCGGCGCAATCTCCGCGTCGGGGGTGGGGCGCTTCCAGAGCGTCACGAACTGACCGACCTTGGTCGGGGTCGTCTTGGCCACGCGGAAGACCACGGTGCGGCCGTCGAGCGCGAGGCGGCAGGCCCCGTACTCGGCGCTCTCCACTTCGCGGGACGCCGGCGTCGTGACGGCGAGTCCCGCGGGCGTATAGGCATCCCGGATGGCGGCGAGCAGGTCGTGCGGGAGTGGCCCCGAAGCGGGGTCCACCAGATGCGTACTCATGCGGGAGGCACCTCTGACGGCGGAAGGAGTCCGCGCGCAGTTAAGAGGAGACGGGGACTGGAGTGTCAACCCGTTTCGGGCGCGAGCTTCTTCGAATCCCCGCTTCAAGGCGGATGGTGAAGTCGAAGTCCTCGGCGGGCAGGTGGGCCGGGAGCCGCATCACGGGATGAAGCCGCGGCGCGTCGCCGTGTGCATGCATTGGTTTGGGCAGACCGCTGATGCCGCTGATGTCAGCCAGCCATCGGCCCGGTGATACATCCAGGTCATGGAGGGCCCTGTTGGCGACGGCCTTCCTGGGCCGCACGTCTGGTTCGGAATATTCAGGGAACTGGTGCTTTCATAGGCCCGCAGCCTGAAACGATGTGACAACTCCGGGACGGGTTCAACCCATGCGCACGTTCTTGCTCTCTCTGTTGTTGGCCCTGCCGTCAGGGGCCCTGGCTGAACAGCCGCACAAGTCGGGGGAGGTGGTCATCGAGCGAGGCTCCGTCGAGCTCGAGCCGGGCACTCGGGTGAACTACGAGGTCGGGACGCTCTACGTCCCCGAGAGTCGTCGGAATCCGAAGAGCCGCCTCATCGGCGTGGGGTTCGCGCGGCTCAAGGCGCCTCGGCCCACGGGGGCGCCGCCGGTGTTCTGGCTGCCAGGGGGACCGGGGCTGAGTGTGTTGGGCTCGCTCCTCGACGACGATGCGGCGGGGAAGGGGCGGCTGCGCTCCTGGCTCAACTTCGGGGCGGTGGGGGACCTGGTGGTCGTGGAGCAGCGTGGGTACACGCGGCGGGGCGAGATGTTGGAGGCCTCGACAGTGGCGTCGCCCTTGGACCGGCCGCTCACGGTGAAGGAGGATGCCGAGGCCATGCGTGCGTTGGCTCGGCGGGCCGTGGCGGAGAATCCGGACAAGGATTTGTCGGGCTATGACATCTCGGAGCTGGCCGCGGATGTGGACGCGGTGCGGCGTGCGCTGGGCTATTCGAAGATCAGCCTGTTTGGTGGGAGCTTCGGGTCGCAGTGGAGCCTGGCCTTGATGCGATTGCATCCGGAGACGGTGGTGCGCGCGGTGCTGTCCGGGGTGGAGCCGCTGAACAATGGCTATGACATGCCATCCCATGTCTTCGGGGCGCTCCAGCGCATCGCCTACGACGCGGACCGGGACGCGGGCCTTGCGCCCTATCGTCCCGAGGGCGGCTTGATGGAGGCCGTGCGCGTGTTGCACCGCCGCTTCGCTGCGGGGCCGGTGCGTGTGCAGGTTCGGGACAGCGCGGGACGGAGTCAGACGGTGGTCCTGGGGGCGGAGGACCTTCAGCTCGCGATGAACAGCCACACGCAGGAGGGCGAGCAGTGGCCGGCCTTCATCCTGTCGCTCTATCACGGGCACTACGAGGACTGGGCGCGCGACGTCATGGCCGAGCGGGCGGCGGGCAAGTCGAAGCTCATCGGTCCGCTGATTGACAGCAGCCTGGGTGTCACGGCGGAGCGTGAGCACCAGCTGCGGACGGATGCCGCGGTGGCGATGCTGGGGACGTGGAACTTCGAGGCGAACATCGCGTCCGCGTCCGACTGGCCGACGCGAGACATGGGGGATGCGCTGCGAAAGCCCGTGTCGAGCGCGATTCCCGTCCTGTTCGTGCATGGGGATTGGGACACGTCGACGCCCATCGACAACACGCTGGGGTTGTTGCCGTACTTCCCGAACGGGCACGTCATCCAGGTCCACCGAGGTGGCCACGACGGCCCGTTCTATCTGCTCCGGAACGAGCCGGCCGTGAAGAGCGCGGTCTACGAGTTCCTCAAGACGGGCAAGACGGCGGGGCTGCCGAACGAGGTGACCTTGCCGGTGCCGTCCTTCCCCCTGCCGTCCTTCGCGCCTCCGGGGGCCGCGACGAAGGCGAGCGCGGGCACGCCCACGCCGTGAGTCGGGTTGGCTGGTTCCTGGGGGGAACGGAATTCATGTCGTCGATGTCGGGTGGTGGTGCGTCCCGGAGTCGCTCGCTTCCGGAGGAGCGAGTGGCCTCGGGCCGCGGTGCGGGGTCCCACAGGGCCTGCTTCGTGGAGCACAGCGAGGGGGCTCGCCCGGACTGACGGGAGCTGACATGAACGATGTGATGGCGGAGCTGCTGGAGTACCTGACCTCCGAAGTGGAGCCGGGCTGGCAGTGGCAGGAGGAAGCCCAGGAGGACCGCTCGGAGGGAGCGCTGCGCGAATGGATTCTCGCCCCGGAAGGGGCGAACGACGCGCTGCGGGTCTCCCTGCTGCCCTCCGGATGGCGAATCGCGGCCCTCATGGAGCACGGCGATGCGGCGATGCTCGGAGCGGGCCTCGATGAGGAAGAAGCCCTCGAAGTCGCGCAGATGGCCGTGACGATGCGGCTGGCGCTGTGCGGGTGATGTGGCGGTAGGGCCTGGACATGGGTCGGGGGTTCGCGACGCCCCCAATGTCATACATCTGCTCGGGGAATTCCTCCCTGTCGGACCCATTGGGGACTCTCTGGAGATGTGCCCCCGCAGGGCATGCACAGGAGGAGTCGATGTTCATGCATCCGAGCGGACTCAGCTTCGTGTGGGCTATCGCGCTCCTTGCTTCAGGGTGCGCTTCATTGCCCGTGGAACCACCTCCAGGAAGAACCCTCTCCTTTCGGCGCGGCCTCCTGGTGGATGCCGTCCACAAGAGGGGCTCGACTGATTCCGGCGACGCGGGCGGCGCGTTCGTCTGTGGTGGCGGGAAGAGACCTGCTCTCCAGCAGCCCTACGAGTGATGGGGCACGATTCCAGGACCTCTGGAGGAAGCGGAGCGAACTTCCTCCTCCGTATCAGGCCGCGCTCGACGAAGTTCAGACGGCGCTATCCGTGCGGCACTATTCGCCGGGAAGTATCTCGACAGGAGCATTCGACCAACTGACGTTTGGTGTGCCGCTGGGCTTCTACGCCTTGCTGGCTGGGGCGGGGCAGGGGGCGCACTCACTGCTCGAGGGCAGGTACGAACAAGCCACCCGGGAGCTGGCACCGGCCGCGCTGGTCGTGGCGCTGTATGCCGGAGGGAAGGGCGCTCGATCGCTGGCGGAAACGCGCGGAGGGCCTCGGCGTTTCCATGTGCCAATGCAGGACCTGGAGGGATTGAAGGCGCTGATAGGGCGAATGGAAGAGCAGCTCGGCGGTAACGCCGCGCGTGACCTGTTGCGCTATCTGCGGGCGAGTCGAGAAGGGGCGTTGTTGGTTGCCGAGTGGGGCGAGGCGGGGACTCTGGCGCTGTACGAGGCCCGAGGAAGCCCCGCGAAGGCCCAGGCACTGCTTGCCGAGGCGAGTCGCGAGTCAGCTCGCCGTGTGGCAGGGGGCACGAGACAGGGTGGAGGAGAGAGCACCCCGAGAGGAACGCTTTCGGGAGATATCCCCATCAGGAACGTGCATCTGGCGGGGAAGCAGCACCCCGTGACGGGTGTGCCCTTCGACATGGATGGCTATCCGGACTTCAGGGCCGCCGGAGTCGTCAAGGCCGAGGTGCGGATTGCGTATACTGGCTCGCGTGCCGGGGACTTCGCCGCCGCGAACCGGGCCGCTGGGCTTCAAGGGACACCGAAGGGAATGACGTGGCATCACCATCAGGACCGAATGACCATGCAGCTCGTCCCCACTGAAGTTCATGCCCGAACGGGCCACACCGGCGGATTCGCGGGAGGCCCGTGATGAGACACCTCGTGCAGACGATTGAAGCAGGGCCTTCACTGAGTGAAGACGAAGTCCGGCGCTTCGAGACCGGGCACGGTCTCGTGCTTCCCGGCGCCTTCCGTGAGTTCCTGCTGGCGATGAACGGGGGACGCCCGGTGCGCGATGTGTTCCGGCTCGAAGGGCTTCCGGGAAACCCCTTCGGCCGGATCCACCTCTTCTTCGGACTCAATGACCCCATCGAGTCCTGCAATCTCGATTGGAATCTCCAGGTCTTCGGAGAGCGCATCCCCGCAGGACTCCTCCCGATTGCGACCACGGAGGGCGCGGACAAGGTCTGCCTGGCGATGGCCGGCGATGACTCGGGGAGCGTCTTCTACTGGGATGCCCACGCTCAGGCTGGCGCGAAGAGGACCTACCTCCTGTCACGCGACTTCGGAGCCTTCGTGTCATCCCTTCACGCCGACGAGCTCTCTCCTCGGCTTCCCAGAGCGTGAGCCGTTCGCCGGCTCACGCCGCTCGACGACCGGCGCGCCACTTCGCCACATAGGGCACCGCGAACAGGTACAGGCCGGAGAACAGGAGCAGGAAGAGCGGGGGCAGCGGCGAGTAGACGATCCACGGCGGGGGCGGCTGCTGGCTCATGACCGCGAAGTTCGCGAGCACGGTGACGGTGAAGACGATGGAGACCCAGCGGTGGAACTGTCGAATCCAGTTGTTCATGATGAAATCCTCGTAAAGGCAGACACAGTGTGAATCAGGAAGGGGCGCTCCCCTCCGCGACGCAGATGCCGGTAGACACCCTGCGGTCTCGGGTGGCGCGCGAGAACCTCAGCGGCGATGTCGGCACTGTGTCGTTTCCCGCCCAGGCGTGCTTCTCGATTCCTGCTCGATTGCCGCCCGGCCCTTCTTCCTGGATGTAGGTGCCCTGCACACGACCCCGTGCGGCGGCCCCTCACTCGCGGCTGCACCCTCGCTCCCGCGTGTTAATCAAGGGGCTTCCTGACTCACCGTTCCCATCACCGGGCCCGAAGTCCGTGCCCGACCTGGAGTCCCCCCATGCAGGATGTCGACATCAAGACCGCGGATGGCGTGATGGACGCGAAGCTGGCCCGCCCCGAGGGCCCCGGCGCCTGGCCCGCGGTCATTATGCTTCCAGACGGCTTTGGCGTCCGCCCCGCCTTCGAGTCCATGGCCCGGAAGCTGTCGTCCCAGGGCTTCGTCGTGCTGCTGCCCAACGTCTTCTACCGCGACGGACACGCGTCGAAGCTGCGACTCGCCGATGGCTCCTTCGCGGACGAGGCCTTCCGCAACCGCCTCTACGCCCTCATCGGCGGACTCACGCCGGCACGCCAGAAGGTGGACGCGGCCGCGGAGCTGGACTTCCTGGCCGGGCTGCCCTTCGTGAAGGGCCCGAAGGCGGGCGTGGCGGGCTACTGCTTCAGCGGCGGCCTGGCCGTGCGCATTGCGGCGGACTTCCCGGACCGCATCGCCGCGGCGGCGTCCTCGCACGGCGGCCGGCTGGCCACGGATTCCCCGGACAGCCCCCACCTCCTCCTCGGCGACGTGAAGGCGGAGCTGTACTTCGGCCACGCGGACCAGGACGGCAGCATGCCCCTGGCCGACATCCAGAAGCTGGAGGCGGCACTGAAGGCCTCGGGCCTGAAGTTCCGCTCGGAGCTCTACCCCGGCGCCCTGCATGGCTACTCGGTGGAAGGCCGCCCCGCCTTCAACACGCAGGTGGCCCAGACCCACTGGGAGCGGCTGTTCGACCTGTTCGGCCGCGCACTGTCCCGGTGAAGCGGGCCCCCACGGGTTGCCCACACAACTGTCGGTGAAGCCGTGGGGCTGAAAGGCCCTGGAAGGAGACGAGGACTACAACCGGGCCCCCGAGCACGGTATGTCGCCCACGGCCGGTGAAGACTCCGGTCCAGCCACAGGCACAGCAGTCAGGAGCCCGAGTGCACTCCACGGAACGGCAGACCCGCTATCGCTGGACCTATCTCTGGGTGGGGGCGCTCGTCGCCCTCGCGGGCTTCGTCCTGCTCGGGGTGGCGCTCGCGTCCGCGCAGGCGTGGGCGGAGGCCAGCTCCCTGCTGGGGCTCTGCCTGCTGGGCTGGGGCAGCCTGGCCCAGGCCCTCAACGCGGTCATGCTGGTGTCGCAGCCGTCCGCCGAGACGCCGCTCCACACGGGGCTGTTGCTCGCGGGCACGCTGGTGTGGCTCGCCGGCTGGGGACTCATCGCCGCTGGCATCCGCCGCGCCCCCGCGTCCACGGAGGGCCCGAGCCCGGCCGCCGGGGCCCCGCTGTATCCACGCCTGGCGCGCTACCAGGACTTCTACTGGGGCACGCTGCTGGCCTACGGCGGGGGCTTCCTCGTGGCGGAGGCCGTCATCCTCCTCCTGCAGACGGTGCTGGCCGGGGGCGCTTCGCCCTCGGACCTGGTGGCGGGCGCGTCGAAGCGGGGCGGGGGCATGGAGCCTCCTGGCGCCTTCGTCATCGCGCTGGCGGCGGGCTCGATGGTGGCCTTCCTCTCCGGCTTCATCGGTGCCTCCCGGGCGCGGCGGCTGTCCCTGCCCGAGGCCACCATCGGCGTGCTGTACCTGGGCCTGCCCATCCCCATCGTCCTCACGCTGATGGAGCGGATTCCGGAGCTCCAGCGCGCGCTGGGCTATCACCTGCATCAAGTGACGTACGCGGCGGGGCTGCTCGGCCGGCCGGAGCTGGGGTACTGGCTGGTCTTCGCGTTCCTGGTGCTGGCGCTGGTGCTGGGCGTCAACACGGGCTTCGTCGCCGCGGGCAGTGGCCGCGTGGACGTGAAGATGGGCTTCGAGCTCTTCGTCGCGCGCCGGCACGTGGAGGTGTTCCGCCCGTCGCTGCTGCTGGGCACGCTGGCCGTGCTGATGCTCGGCATCATCCCGCCGCTGCTCATCTACTTCATCATCCGCTCGGCGGAGGCCTCCGTGGAGCGCACCCGCATCCGCAAGCTCGGGCTGGCGGACCCGCTGGCGGCCGCGTCCGACCTCAACCGGCTCAAGCAGCACGAGCAGTCCCCCACGATGATGATGACCGCCCTGTCGGTGGGCGGCGTGGGCGTGGGCGTCATGGCGCTCATCATCACCTTGTCGGTGATGAGCGGCTTCGAGGCGGAGCTCCAGCGGAAGATCTTGGGCACCAACGCCCACGCCGTGGTGTCCAAGTACGCGGGCGACATGACCGAGTTCCATCAGGTCATGGAGGACGTCCGCAAGGTGCCGGGCGTCATCGGACAGACGCCCTTCATCATCAACCAGGTGATGATTGTCTCCGAGGGCAACGTCAACGGCGTCGTCATCAAGGGCATCGACCCGGACACGGTGGGCGAGGTGGCGGACCTGCCCAAGAACCTCCAGGACGGCGCGACGCTCGATGTCCTCTCCCATCCGGAGAAGGTGGCGCCTCGGAGCCACGCGGAGGAGGGCGCGGAGGAAGGCCCTCCTCCCGCCGAGACGCCCAAGGCGTCCGGGGTGCTGCCCGGCATCATCCTGGGCCGGGAGCTGGCGGCGTCGCTGCGCGTGAAGGTGGGGGACCCCGTCAGCATCGTCTCCCCCATGGGCACCGAGGTGGGCGTCTCCATGCCGACGCCCAAGAGCCGAGGCTTCCGCGTGGTGGCCATCTTCTACGCGGGGATGAACGAGTACGACTCCAAGTTCGTCTACATCGACCTCAAGGAAGCGCAGGACTTCTTCGACGTGAAGGGCGCCACGGGCATCGAGCTCAAGGTGGCGGACATCGACGAGGCGCGGAACGTCTCCTCCCAGGTGACGAAGGCGCTGGGCGGCTATCCCTACCGTGCAAGGGATTGGGGCGCGATGAACAGGACGCTCTTCTCCGCGCTGCGCCTGCAGAAGCTGGTGATGGGCATCATCCTCTCCATCATCATCATCGTGGCCGCGGGGCTCATCGTCGCCACGGTGGTCATGCTGGTGCTGGAGAAGCGCAAGGAGATCTCCGTCCTCAAGGCCCTGGGGGTCTCCGATGGCGGCATCGTGAAGATATTCCTGGCGGAGGGGCTCCAGATTGGAGTCGCGGGGGGCTTCCTCGGCCTGCTGTCTGGCCTCTCGTGGTGTGTCTTCATCGAGAAGGTCGGCATCAAGCTGGACGCGGCGGTGTACTTCATGCCGGAGCTGCCGGTGCGCATCGAGCCGGTGCAGACCGTGCTCGCCGTCGTCATCGCGGTGCTCGTCACGTACCTCGCCTCCATCTACCCGGCCCTCAAGGCGAGCAGCGTGGAGCCCGTGGAGGGCCTCAAGGCGGAGTAGCCACGGCGCCTGTCATTGCGCCAGGGATTGGATGGGGCCGTCCACCGGGGCGCGCCCGAGAGTGAACGGTCACTTCCCCGAAGCGGTGCGCTCGGTTGACGCCGAGGTGCGGGCCGACAAATCATGGTCAGCGCCTGGGGGGCGGATGGACGGGTCGACGGCTTCGTGGACGTGTCTCTCCGCGCCGCCAGGCTCGGCCTCGAATGACCTCTCGCGGTGAGTGGAGCCCTGGCCATGCTTCGATGTCTCTGTCTGGTGTGGGTCCTCGGTTTCACCGCCTGCTCGGGACCGTCGGGCCGCGTCCGAGCGGACCCTCCGAGGCTGCTGAGCGAGCGCACGGGAGGCTGGCGTCCGGAGGTGCGGGAGCGGCTGGACGCGCTGTTGACGGCGCAGGGGCGCTCCAGTCCCTCGTACAACCCCCGCCGCCGTCCGGTGGCAGTCTTCGACCTGGACAACACGCTCATCAAGAACGACGTCGGCGACGCGCTGATGGTGTGGATGGTGGAGCATGAGGAGCTCCACGCGCCCCCCTCGGGAGACTGGCGGCGGACCAGCAGCCATCTGACGGACGCGGCGGTCCAGGCGCTCTCGACGACGTGTGGGGGCGCGGTCAGCCCGGAGGGACGGCTGCTCACGCGTCTGCATGCGCGCTGCGCCTCCGCGATTCTGGGCATCTATCTGGAGGGGAAGACGCCGGAGGGCACCCCGGCATGGCGGCAGGCCACCACGGCCACGCTCAATGCCTCCTATGCGTGGGCGGCCCAGCTGCTCGCGGGGCACACGCCCTCTCGACTCCGAGAGCTGGCGTCGGAGGCCCTCGCCGTGGCGCTGGTGGAGCCGGTCGGCGCGAAGCGTCGCGTCGCCGGGTACGAGCTGGCTTCGTCCATCCGGGTCTACGACGCCCAGCGCGACTTGATTGAAGCGATGCAAGCCAATGGGTTCGAGGTGTGGGTGGTCAGCGCCTCGCCGCAGCCCGCCGTCGAGGTGATGGCGGCCCAGCTGGGGGTTCCCTCGCACCAGGTCATCGGCATCCGCAATGTCTATGGGGAAGGGCGCGCGCAGCCGGTGTTCGAGGGCTGTGGTCCTGTCCCCGACGGGAAGGACACGCTGATGACGTATGACGAGGGCAAGCGCTGCTGGGTCAACAAGCGCATCTTCGGGCTGCCCGTCGAGGCGCAGCTGCGGCGCGCGGAGGACCCCGCGTCGAGGCCGGTGTTCGCCGCGGGTGACTCGGATACGGATGTGTCCATGCTCCAGGATGCCGTCGGCCTCAAGCTGGTCATCCGGCGCAACAAGCGGCGCCTCATGTGCAACGCCTTGGCGAACTGGAAGGGGACCTGGCTGATCCAGCCCATGTTCCTGGAGCCCGTCGCGCCCATGGGCCCGGTGCCGTGTGCCTCACACTCGGAGGGGCCCGTGCTGGACGAGCAGGGGCAACGCATCCCGGACCAGTACGACTCCGGCCCCTGAGCCAACCCGGGCATGAGGGCAGCCGCTCAGTCTTCGGCGCGGACCTTGTCCGCTTGCAGGCCCTTCTGGCCTTGCACGGCCTCGAAGGTGACGGCCTGTCCTTCCTTCAAGCTCTTGAAGCCATTGCCTTCAATGGCCCTGAAGTGGACGAAGAGATCCGAACCACTCTCCGGAGTGATGAAGCCATAGCCCTTCTCATCGTTGAACCACTTCACGGTTCCTCTTTGGCGCTCCATCTTCACTCCTGGGCAGATGCGGTGCCGACGACGGCCCCAGCGGAGATTGTGAGGGGACGCCGAGGAGGCCGCACTGACCCTTGGGCGCCGGTGCGGCGTGTTGTGCTCGACGGTCCCCGCGGCCCCTGAGTCGCGTTGCTCCATGACATGTCCGCAGGGCGTCTCGCGCGACCAGACTGTCGCCGATTCGTCAGAAGCAATGCATTTCCATCGGATTCGCGTGCTGTCGGACCCAACGGGGAATCTCAGTCTCTTGCTGCCCCTATCGGGGCCGCTCACGGGAGGCTTCGGTGCTCATTCATGAGGGTTGGGCCACTGTCAGGCGGGTGTTGCCGCTTGTGAAAACCGAGCGTCTGCCGCGCATCGGCGTCGGCTGGGTGTGCGTGGTGGCGATGTTCCATGCCGCGTGTGCCGCGCAGTCCCCGTGGGCCGGGCGCGATTCCTCCGTCCCGTCCGTTTCGCGGCGGACGCTCATGTCTGAAGTGGGAAGTGTCGTCACCGCGAGTGCTCAGGAGGAAGACTCGCGCGAGGTTGCCTCGGACGAGGACGATGGAGCGGGGCCGCTGGGGCTTCGTCACGGGCCGATGCACTCCATGGGCGCTGGCCGGGAGGAGACCGCGCCGCTGCACGTCGTCGGCTCGATGTCGTCAGCCTGTGGGGAGGTGCCCCCTGGCTGGCCGAACCTGGATTCGGACGAGACCGTGCTGTCGCCCTTCCTGGAGTGCACCACTCCAGCCGCTTTCCTGGCCTTGCAGCGTCAAGCGGACATGCCTCGGCTGGTGGATGCCCTTTCGGACTGGAATGCCGTCCGGCTGGGGGCCTTGGGGCCGCTGAAGGCCGATGCGGCGCGCGTCCTGCTCGAGAAGCGCGTGGCCTTCCTCTCCAGCGCCGTCGAGAAGTACGGCCTGGCGAAGGCGGAGGTCCTGGCCCTCTTCGTTCTCCAT
The DNA here is from genome assembly GCF_038561935.1 of Myxococcus stipitatus. The sequence goes on from NZ_CP102770.1 coordinate 2,377,257, forward strand.
ACCACCCACGACGATGAAGTGCGGCAGCTGCTCCGCCGGCTGGCGGAAGACAAGCAGTTGAAGCGCGCCCTGGGGGCGATGGAGGTGGTTCGCGAGGAGCTGACGCAGCGAGGCCTGGCCCCTGCTGGCTTCCCAGAGCGGGGGTTCCGTGCGGGCGATATCGCGCGCGGACTGGGAAGGGCCGCGGATGATGTCGCCGCCTCCATTCCTCTCATCGGCGGAAGCCGGAGCATCGACGCGTCGGTACTGCCCTCTCGGCTTCCACCGCCCTATCGGGCTGCGTACCAGGAGGTGGAGACGGCGCAGTATCTGGGCGCTTTCGCGCCAGGCAATGTGGCGCTGGCCTCCTTCGACCAGCTCACCTTCGGTGTGCCGCTGGGCTTCTACCACCTGATGGCAGGGGCGGCGCGGGGCGGGGAGTCCCTCGCCTTGGGGGAGTACGAGGAGGCAACGCGGCAGTTGGCGCCCGCGGCCCTCCTGGTGGGCTTGTACGCGGGCGGGAAGGGGGTGCGTGCGTTCCGCGACACCGGGCTCCCACGCGAGGACGCCGTGCGGCTCCAGGCGGTCATTCCACGCGTGGAGGCGCTGAAGGCCGTGCTGGAGAGGTTGGAGGCACGGCTGGGAGAGAGCGCGGTGGGGGACATGGCCCGCTACCTCCAGCGGGACCGGGACGCGGCCATCTTCGTGGGGGAGTGGGGCGAGGCCGGGGCCCTGGCTCTACACGAAGCACGAGGCAACGTCGCCCAAGCTCAAGTCTTGCTGGCGGTGAGGCATCGAGAGCGCCCGGGGGCCCTCGTCACCACGGGGGGCAGGGCCGCCACGGCTCCCACGGCCGCCGGACTCCAGGCCGAGGTGGCGGAGGCGAAGTTCAAGCAGTGGGAGGCGGAGTTCCCAGGAGAGCGCCTGTCGGTGGACGTGGCGGAGCTGACGAGTCATCGCCAGGCCTTGGAGAAGGCCGCGCCCGCCGGGGTGACTTCGCGGCCGCTCTGGTCCGAATATGTGGCGTACCTGGAGACGCGGACCGCTGAAATCAAGCAAGGGCTCGCGGCGCAGGGGCCGCTGAAGTGGGCTGGCTACCAGCTGGTGCGTGACAGATATGCCCGGGGCCTGGCCTTCGAGAGGAAGATGGTCGCGTTGCTGGAAGCGGATGCGGCCCTGCCGAGGGCACAGCGGCGGTGGCTCAATGACTTCGTTCGGCCTCGCATCGAGACCCATGTGGGGGTGACGAAGGCGGACCTCCGCTTCGCGGACGTGCTCGTCATCGAGGAAGGCCCAGCGGCCGGCTCGTTGCCTCGCGTGGAGACGTTCAGCTTCAAGAGTCGGGACCTTTCGCGCCTCGGGTTCGAGGCGCTCACCGCCCAGATGATCGAGGACGCAAGCGCGGCCTGGCTGTACTACGGGGAGACCTTGAACATCCGCCGCCCGGGAATCGAGCAGACGGCACGGATTCAAAGGGTCCGCCTGATATACGAGGGCGGAAGCCTGAAGCCCGCCGACCCGAAAGCAGCACGAGCGGCCGTGCGAGAGGCTCAGCATGAGGTCGAGGGAGTGGAGGTCTCGATTCAATGAATGACGCAGAGAATCCCGAGCCCGGCACCGACGACCGGCTTCGCCTCTCCCTCGAAGCCACCTTCGACCAGGCCGTGGACTTGAAGCGGACCTTGGAGCCCTTCCTCGAGGTGCTCGAGGCGCATGCCGGCGTGTGGATGCCGGACGTTGTCGAGGGCCGCCGGCGGCATGCCTATTCGCGTGAGGCTGTCCTGAGGGCCTTGGACGAGAAGCGCGGAAAGAAAGGCATGTCCGCCGGCTTCTCGCGGGCGACGTGGCCCGCCTTGGACATGTCGCTGCGGCTCTGGCTGCCGCCCGCCGAACCCAGATTGCATGTCTGGGTCTCGGTTCAGCCGCTCTCGCTCTTCAGCGACGCAGGCCGCTGTGGCGAGTTCGTGGACATGGTGCGTGCTTGGGCGTCTCTCTTTCCCGTGACGGACGCCGCCGCCAACAGCCTCGCCGAGGACCAGCTGGCGGAACCAGCCCCCATGAGCGAAGGCGTGTCCTGGTTGAACGTCTTCGGGCCTCGGTTCGTGGAACGAGTGGGGCTCGAGCGGGTGCTTTCGACGCCGGCGCACCGCGTGGAGCAGCTCCCCCATGGCTCCGTTCTCCTGGTACTGCGGCCCACCGCCGCGGACTCCGCGAGCGACGACGCGCGAATCGCTCAGGCCCGCGCGCAGGTCCACCTGCGGCCGGAACTCCACTTCGACACCGTCCTGCACGCGCTGAGGGCGCGCAGTGCCGCGCTCGCTCCCGTAGCGCCTCGCTTCCCTCCAGACCTGGCGCCGCTCCTCTCGCGACTGCCGGACGCGCTCCCCATCAGCGAGCGGCCACGGAGGATCTCCGAGCTCAATGCCTTCCGCCCACCCGCTCCGGAAGAGTGGCTCCCGGCCGTCCTCCCGCTGGACGTGGAGGACCCCGAGCGAATCCGCCGCGACTATGGCGAGCTGTCCGAAAGCCTCGTGGCCGCGCTGCATTCCCACGTTCCATCCCTCGCGGAAGCAACACCCGAGTCACTCACGGACCTCGACGTCTACTTCTGGAAGGAGAACTTTCCGGAGCGATACACGCGAGAGCTCATCGACGAGCACACGGTCCCAGCCGTGGGCGCCTATCTGGGCCTCATGCTCGTGCGGCGGTTGGGGGGGACGTGGCTGCCTCGCAAGGCGATGGAGGAGTCCCAGGTGCGCATCGGCGAGCGTGTCTGGCTGCCCTTCCTCCGTGCCCGGCGGTATCTGCGGTCCCGCCAGTCACTGCTGGACTGCTCGCTCACCCAGTTCTTCAAGGAGGCGGAGCGGCACCGGCCCTGAGTGCGCCCCCTTCGACGAGCCCACTCGCTCGTGTATATGCCTCCGCACCCCCTCTCCAGGAGCCGACATGAGCGCCCTTCCTCCCTGCCCGAAGTGCAACTCCGCCTACACGTACGAGGACGGCAGTCTCTTCGTCTGCCCGGAGTGCGCGCATGAGTGGTCGGCCGCCACCGCCGCCGCCGAGCCCACCGAAGGCAAGCGCGAGGTGCGCGACGCTTACGGCAACCTGCTCCAGGACGGCGACAGCGTCACCGTCATCAAGGACCTGAAGGTCAAGGGCTCGTCGACGGTGGTGAAGGTCGGCACCAAGGTCCGGAGCATCCGCCTGGTCGATGGCGACCATGACATCGACTGCAAGATCGACGGCATCGGCGCCATGGGGCTCAAGTCGGAGTTCGTGAAGAAGGCGTAGCCGGACCCGGCAAGGCGCTCAGGTGGGGCGCCTGTTGCCCGGAGGGACCGCCTCGCTCGTCTCCTGACTTCTTCCAGTTGAGCCGCGCGATGAGGTCCCGTGGCTTCACCGCGACGACACTGGGCGAGCCCCTCCCGGACATGTCAATCGTGGAACTCGCACGGCGTCTCCAGGGGTTGCGAGCCATCCTGGCCTGAGCACGTGCCGGCTTCCCACTGTCTGGCTGTCGTGCTACTTATCAAGTGAAGTCGAATTCACCTGAAAGGTGAGTCGGCGCGGCCCCGCCTTCACCCGTGTCTGATGCCTCTCGTGCTGTCTCCACGTGAGCCGTGGTCGCTCGAGGTGCGTGACGAAGTCCCATTCGTTGCTTGGAGGCGCGCAGCCCATGTCCATTTCCACCGATGACGTCAGCACGGATGACCCCCGCTCTTCACGGGCGCGGCCCTTCAGACCTCACTTCCTCTTCAAGGCGGGGGAGGTCCGCTACGAGGCCGTGGAGGAGCTGGAGCGGCGTCAGTCCGGAGAGGTGCTGCTGCTGGCTCACCGCCAGGTGGGCAAGGAGGCGTTGACGAGCCGCTGCTTCGTCCGGCGGCTGCCCAGCCCCAGCACCCACCTGCGCAGACGGAGGCTGGTGGAGGAGGTCCAGCTGGCCATGCGCCTCAACCACCCGGCCCTGGCCCAGGTGCACCACGTGGGGATTTGTGACGACGCGCTCCATGTCGTCATGGAGTACGTGCCCGGGCCCTCGCTGGAGACGCTGGTGTCGGCGGCGGTGGTGCGCGGGCGGCCCATGACCGAGTCCTTCGCGCTCTACGTGGGCACGGAGCTGGCGGAGGTGCTGCACCACGCGCACACGGTGGTGGACGAGGAGGGTCGGTCCCTCGGCGTCGTCCACCGGGACGTGAACCCGCGGCACGTCGTGGTGGGCATGCACGGTGAGGTGAAGCTGATGAACTTCGGCGCGGCCTACTCGCTGCTCATCGGGCGGGAGGAGTCGCCGCGGAGCCTGGTCCGAGGCGATGTGGCGTATGCCTCGCCGGAGTACATCCGCCGTGGGGCGCTGAGCCCGCGCTCGGATGTCTTCAGCCTGGGCGTGGTGCTGGTGGAGCTGCTGACGGGCACGCACCTGTTCGATGTCTCGGATGTGCCCCCGGGCTTCGCGGGGCGCGCGCTGCGCGTGGAGACCCTTCCGTCGCTGCCCCTGCACCAGATGCAGGTGATGCTCGCCCGCTTCGGTCCGGACTTCGTGGAGGCGGCGGTGGCGCCGCTGGCGAACGACGTGAAGGCCGTGCTGCACAAGGCCCTGCGCGCCCACCCCGAGGAGCGCTTCGCCTCGGCCGGGGAGCTCCGAGACGCGCTGCGCAAGGTCCAGGAGACCCGCGGCGAGAACTACGGGCGGGCGAACGTGCGGGAGGAGGTGGCGCGGGTGCTGTCCGAAGGCGGCGCGATGCGCGCCCAGGTGGAGTTCGGCGAGGCGGGCCTCTACCCGGAAGGCCTGGATGCGCACGAGCTGCCCGAGCCCGAGCAGGACTAGGCCCAGGGGGACACGCCTGGACCTAGCGGGCCAGCTCCGTGGCGACGTGGACGAGCGCGTCCAGCTTGCCCTCGTCCAGCTTGCGCGCGAGGTGGAGCAGCCGGCGCAGGGAGGGCGCATCGTCCTCCTTGGCGCGCGGCCCGGTCCCGCTCCGGCCAGACGCCTCGAGGCCGAGCAGCTCCTCGGAGGAGACCTTCAGCTCGGTGCAGAGCCGGTAGAGGGTGGGGACACTGGGCAGCATCTGCCCGCGCTCGAGTCGGCTGTACACGGGGGGCACCAGGCCCACGCGCTCCGCGACTTCGGCCTGGGTGAGCCCCATCTGCTCCCGGGCGGCACGGGCCGTCGCGCCAATGGTGATTGCCAGGTCCTGGTCCATGAGGTGCGCGGGATTGTACCTGAGAAGTCACCTTCCCGAGCGCCCACGGGACTCATCGCATCGAGAGCACCAGGTGCAGGACGGCCTTGACCCGGCGCGGATGCAGCCGGCGGACCTGCTGGACCAGGAGCCGCACGGAGGGCGAGTCCGCGGGGGGCTCGGGGCGGAAGGGATGACCCATCAAGGAGTCCGGAGAGGTGCCGAGCGCGGTGGCGAGGCGGTGGAGGGTGCGGACGCTGGGCAGCATCCGTCCTCGCTCCAGGCGGCCATAGACGGCGGGGACCAACCCCACCCGCTGGGCGACATCCGCCTGCGTGAGCAGCAGGCGCATCCGCGCGGCGCGTGCCTGGGTGCCAATGGTGCTGGCGAGGTTGTCGAGGAGCTGTTCGTCCTCGGGGGCTTCTGGAAGGTGAGCAGACATGGGGTGACCGGAAGCGAGGGAGTGTCAGCCCAATGTATAGAGTCTCCCGTGTTTCTTGCAATCCGCTGGGTAGTTTGTCCTACTGCACGGGAGACATGACCCTCCAGGTTCAGTTAGCGTCGCGGCGCTGCCTGGAGGGAGACGCCGTGTGGTCCGCATCGCTCGAGTGGGAGGCGTCATGAGGGACGACGGCCCCCCAGCGGTGCTGTGCCCTGGGGACATGGTGGTGGGGTACAGGGTGGGGGCGCAGCTGGGGCGGGGCGGTTTCGGCACCGTGTACCGTGCGACCTGTGAGGGGCAGCCCGCGGCGTTGAAGCTGCTGCACCTGCCTCGGGTGATGGGGCGCGTGGAGCGGGAGGTGTCCATCCTCCTGCGCTTGCGGCATCCCAACGTCGTGGGCATCCGGGCGTTCGGGTACTGGCCCCCGGCGTCGCCGGAGTTCGCGGTCATCGCGATGGAGTACGTGGAGGGGCGGCAGCTCGACGAGTGGGCTCGGGAGGAGAACCCCTCCGCGCGGCAGGTGCTCGGGGCGGTGCTGGGTGTGGCGCGGGCGCTGGCGGCCACCCATGAGGCGGGCGTCGTCCACCGGGACGTGAAGGAGGCCAACGTCATGGTGCGGGCCTCCGACGGGCTGGCGGTGCTGGTGGACTATGGCGTCGGGGACTACGAGGGGGCTCCAGGGGTGACGCTCTCCATCCTGCCTCCCGGAACGCCGGAGTACCGGCCCCCCGAGGCGTGGCTGTTCTTGGAGGAGCACTCCGGTGTGCGCGGCGCCCGGTATGTCCCGGGGCCTTCGGATGACCTGTGGGCGCTGGGGGTGGTCCTCTACCGGCTGCTGACCGCGCGGGTCCCGTTCGAGGCGGAGGATGACCAGGCCTTCATCCAGGCCGTCATCTCCGGCGCGCCGGTGGCGCCTCGGGCGGCGAACGGGCGGGTGCCCCAGGCGCTGAGCGAGGTGTGCCTGCGCTTGCTGGAGAAGGAGGCTCGGGCCCGCTTCCCGGATGCGAAGGCGGTGTGCGAGGCGCTGGAGGTGGCGCTGGCCTCGGCGGATGCGGACTGGGAGGTGCCGCTGTGTGACGCCTATGGGCCGGCCACCGCCACGACGGAGGGGGCCGTCGACCCGATGGTGCGGTGGATGAATGAGCCCTTGCACCGGCCTCGCCGGGGCAGGCGCCCCGAGCCGGCGGTGGAGGTCGAGGTGCCTGGGGCTGATGAGGCGCCTCCGCTGGACGATGCGACGCCGGCGGGGCGGCGCAAGGGGTGGAGGGCGCTCGGGCTGGGGCTTCTCGGCCTTGCCACGGCGTTGGTTCTCCTCTGGGGAGGAGGGCGCGGTGACGAGCATCGCCCGGTCCATGAAGAAGTAGCGCTCGCCGCCAAGAAACCTCAAGCTGCCCGAGCCGCAGCTCCCACCGGGCCGGAGGCAATCCCTGCGGCCGCCGCGCGTCCCGCGACGAATCCCGAGGTGACTGCCACCGTGACGACAACGAAGAGCGACACTCCTCCCACGCGGGTGCCCGCCAGGAAGAGCTCGAAGGGCGTGCGCACCGCGCTCGCGACGACGGCCCTGTGTGGCGCGTTGGCCTGTACCGGCCCGCAGGTTCGCTCCCCTCCGGAGCCTGAACCGTGTCCCGAAGGTTCGGCTGAGGGAATGAAGAAGCTGGGCATGGACATTGGGGAGTACAACGACGGGACGCTCCTTCTCGATGAGCCGTCCAGGTTCTTGATGGTCACGGAAGGGCCTGCACGGGTCACCTTGGGGGCGCAGGGGGCCACGTTGACCGGACGGTTCATCGTGGGCGACCGCCTCTATGGCCGGCTGACGCGGGCGCGCATGGGGAAGGGAAGCGTCCCCGTGTGCTTGGAGGTGCTGGACTCTTCTGGGAATCGCGGTCTGGAGATTTCGGGAGGCGGAGGGGATTCCGGCAAGGTTCGCGTGTTCTCCGCCTTCTTGGTCAAGGCGGTGAGCGAGTTTGAATGACCGCAGGTGATCGTGAATCGCCAGCGCGGGCATAGCAGGCAGGGGCCAGGAGTCGCGTCGCGTGCATCGTTCTATGTTGGCCGTTCTGCTGGTCCTTCTCAGATGGGGTGAGGGGGAAGCTTGGGCGCAGTCGCCTTCATCGCCTGCGGGATGGGGCATTCGCCGGATAGAGCTGTCCCCGGATGCCGTGCAGCCGGCCGCGGAAGTGGTGGTGAGTCCAGGCCTCTCGACCGTGTTCATCTTTGACTCGGAGGTGAGTCGAGAAAGCGTGGCGCTCGAGGGGCGTGAGCGCTTCTCGGTGCTCGACACGGGCCTCAGCACGCTGCGCTTCGTTCCTTCGGAGAGAATCTCCTCAGGGGAGCGGCTGCGGCTGACGGTGCGCTTTCAAGATGGTGCGGCCCCAGCGAGTGCGACGTTCATCCTGGTAGCGCATCCGGCGAGGTCGGAAGCACTTGTTGAAGTCTATCGACGCAAGAGGGGCGCGGAGACCTACCAGGAGGAGATTCGTCAGGTGCGGATCGAGGCCCAGCAGTGTCGCGACGAGATTGTGCGCCTGCGTGCCGAAAGAACGGCGCCCGACGGGTTGACGGGACTCATCTCGACGGGCGTTCTTGAATGGCGCGGAGTGGAGTTCCTGGATGTGACTCGATTGGTGACGCAGAGCCCGGGCGGCGCCGTGACCAAACGACGTGTCTATTCCTATCGAGCGGCGCGCAGAGTGGCTGTCGCGCTCATTCTTGCTCCCGTGGGGGATGCCCAACCGTGGACCGCGGAAGGGGCAACCCTCCGAGGGAAGGCCAACGAGGAGCTGAGGGTGCTTCAAGTGTGGCAAGCAGGTCCGGTAGCCCCAGGGTCGCTGACCCAGCGTGTGGTCGTGGAGGCTGAATCCGCAACCGAATCCCCAGAGGGCAGCTACACGCTCAAGCTCTGGGACGCGGACGGGCGCCGGACCATCACCCTCGACAACATCGTCTTCCCATAGGCGCGCTCGAGGGCGCGAGGACTACGGGGGGCGAAAGACAGCTCGCACCAGGAGGCCTTGTCGGGGCTGTCCTTTTAGGGTTCAATGGAATGCACCTGAAAGGTGCATCGCTGTTGATGCCCAGGGGACCCTATGAACATCTTGGTGCGGGAGTGTGCGCGAGTGCCGGCGCAGCTCCCAGACGGCGGTAGTGCCGGATGCAGCGCCGCTGAACCGCCTTCGTGATGTCCCATCCTCCTTTGGGTCATGCCCACTCGCCATCTTGATGGGTGAGGAGGGCGTCCCTTGCGCTTCGGGGCGCGGTCGCTCGCCACGTCTGCCCGCTGTCGACTCCTTCAAATCCACACAGGGTCCCACGGCCCGGCGTCCTGCCGGCTCGCACGGGAGACCTCTGTCTTTGCCCCGGCCGGGGCGGTTTCGTGAGGCATTGATGTGCCTGCTTCGGAGTGGAGCCGTGGTGCTGTTGCTTGTGTCTGGCGTTGGGAGGGCGGAGGAGCCGCCGGAACCCTCCGAGTTCGAGGCACTGGAGGAGGACATCACCCTCGAGTCGGGCGATGAAGAACTGCTCGAGCCCGACATCGAAGACGAGGAGGACGAGGGCGAGGTGGAGGACGCCTCGCCTCCATCCTCGTCCAACACGCAGTCGCGCTGGGCGAACCGCCTGAGCCTGGAAGCCTCGACCTGGGCGTTGCTGCCCCGTCGAGGAACAGGGCCGGATGAACGCTTCCTGCTCGTGGAGCCTCGACTCGAGGTTCATCACCCCGGTCTGCTCAGCCTCAACCTGGTCGCCCCGGTGCGGCTGCGCATCCGGGGCGACAGCGCGCGCGAGGGGCTGGTCCGCAAGGAGGACTGGGACGAGCTGTCCGACTGGGGCCAGGTGGTGTGTGCGCTGACGGTGGGGGGAGATGCGCCGAACTTCATCTGGGTGGGGACCCTGGACTCCTACACGATGCTGTCCGGGCACCTCGTGCGCCGCTACAACAACCACGGCAACCCGGACTACCACCCCGCGGGGGTGGTGCTGTCGGGCCTGCTGAAGCCGCTCTACGTGGAGGCCTTCGCCTCGGATGTGCTGGGCGCGCGGTTGATGGGGGCGGAGGTCTCCCTGGACGTGGAGCACCTCTTCGTGGGCTCCCATCCGCATCCCCTGCGTTACAGGGTCGCGCTGTCCGCGGTGCATGACTGGGGCAGGGCGGGCGGAACAGCGGAGCCGATGACGCTGGCCCACCTGGATGGAACAGCTGTCCTCGTGAGCCACCGCGAAGGGCGAGGGGGTTTCGAGTTCCAGGCGCACGCGGGCTGGGGTGGACGTCCCGGGACCGGCGGCGCCTGGGGTGTCGTCGCGGGGTTGGGGGCGGAGTACATGTCCTCGCGAACGGACCTCCGGGCACGGCTGGAGGGACGCCTCCAACGCGGAGGCTTTCGTCAGGGCGCTGTCGGCCCGGACTACGAGCTGGCGCGCTTCCAGGTCGCGGGTCCGAACGCGGTGCCTCAGTCAGAGGACTCCTTTCCGGAAGGGGCATCGGTCCATGGCGAACTGATCGTCAACTGGGACGCGGAGCGCCTGGGCGTGCTGGGGCAGCGCCACCTTCGTTTGACGATAGGAACAGAGGTCTTCTCCTGGGGCCGGGTGGACGTGGATGGCCATGTGGAGACGCAGCTCTTCCACCGGAACCTCAAGGTGAGGGCGGGCGGATTGGCGGTCGGGGTGGGGCAGCGGGGGGCTCGCTATGTCACGTCGGGGGAGGTGCGGTGGCGCTTCCTGGGAGGGAAGCTGTACGCGGTGGGGCAGGGGGGAACGCGGCTCTTTCCGACGGCGGAAGGGACACTGAGGCCCGGTGCCTTCGCGTCCCTGGGGCTGGGGGTGGACAATGCGCGCTGAGAGGCTTTGGCGCGGCGGCCCAGGTCTCCTGCTGATGGCGGTGCTCCTGGTTTCTGGCTGTGCCTCGCTTCCGGCGAGGTCTGGTCAGGAGCGCGTGGGTCCCACTCTGGCCTTCACGCCTTTCTCTGTGTCCGCACAGGCGGCGCCGGAGGTGGCGGTCTCCGTGGATGCATCAGGTGCGGACGTTCCGATGTCCGCGCGGTTCGGGCTCACGGGGTGGGGCTTCGACGACGGGGCGTCGGGCTCGGACGCGCAGCTCGGTGGCGACTTCTTCTGTGGGCGCGAAGCTCTGCCCTCGGGTTGGCCTCGCCTGGACTCCAGTCGCGAGGTGGTGGAGCCCTTCCTGGCGTGTGCTTCGCCCGCGGCATTCGTGGCCATGCAGCGTCGAGTGGATATGGCCGCCTTCGTGGCGTCTCTCGAAGACTGGGACGCCGTCCGCTTGGGGGCGTTGGGTCCGATGGATGCGCGGGCCTCGGCGGTACTCGGACGCAAGCGTGCGGCCTTTCTCGTCACCTCCGTCGAGAAGTACGGCGTGCCGTATGCGGAGGTGCTCGGCCTCTTCGTGCTGCACACGGCGTTCGACGATGAGCTGCGCGAGGTGGTGCAGCGGCTCGCTCGTGACAAGCAGTTGGAGGAGACGCTGGGGAGCATGCCGGTCGTCCGCGAGGAGCTGCGGCGGCGGGGCTTGGCACTGGAGGAGTTCGCTGAGCGAGGTGAGCAGGCGGGCGATGTGCTGCGCGGGTTGGGGCGCGTGGGCAGGGACCTGCTCTCCAGCAGTCCGGCGAGTGTCGAGGCCCGGTACTCGGACCTCATGGTGGCCAAGCGTGGCCAGCTTCCACCGCCCTATCAGGACGCGCTCGATGAAGTGCGGAGGGCGCTGACGGAGAGGCACTACGCGCCCGGAAGCATCGCGGCGGGGGCCTTCGACCACCTCACGTTCGGTGTGCCCCTGGGCTTCTACGCGCTGGCGGCGGGGGTGGGGCAGGGGGCGGAGTCGCTGGCGCGGGGCAAGTACGAGCAGGCCTCTCGTGAGTTGGCTCCAGCCGCGCTGGTGGTGGCGCTGTACGCGAGTGGGAAGGGGGCGAGGGCGTTCGAGTCGCGAGGACCGATGCGGCTCCAGATGCCCGCGCTCGACGCGGACGCGCTGAAGCTCCTGGTGGCACGCCTGGAGAATGAGCTGGGCATCTCCAACGCGCGGGTCGCGTTGCGCCACATCCAGGCAACGCGTGAGGGCGCCATGGTGGGTGCCCGATGGGGCGAAGCCGGAGTCAAGGCGCTGTACGAGGCCCACGGAGATCCAGCCAAGGCCCAGGCGACTCTGGCGGTGGCGAGCCGGGAGTCCGCGGGAGGAGCACCGACGCGGGGCGGCGGCAGCGCTTCCGAGACCTCGACTCCTCGGGGCACGGCTGGGACGCCCGTTGCGAGGCGCCGAGGTGGCACGGGTCGCTTTTCGCAGAGTGCGGAGATCTCCGCTGTCGAGGCCGCGAAGGCCAAGCTGCTCCAGGCGGAGCGCGAGGCCTCGGGTTCACGCCTCCCGAAGGACGTGAAGCTGCTGAAGAAGGTGGCTCCCAAGCTGGATGAGCCGCCTCCAGGTGTCGAACAGGGTGCCCCGCTCTGGCGCGACTACGTGGCGTACCGCAAGAGGCGGCTGAAGGAGATTCGCGCTGGCGAGGCCGTCAAGGGCCCCTTGGTGTGGGAGGGCTACCAGGGGATGCGTGCGTACTATGCACGTGGGATGGCATTCGAGAGGGCCATGGTGGCCATCCTCGAAGCCGACGCCGCCTTGCCGCGTGCGATGCGGAAGTGGCTGGGAGACTTCGAGCAGCCGCGCATCGAGACTCATGTGGGAGTCGCGAAGGCGGACTTTCGCTACGCGGATGTGCTCGTCATTGAAGAACGGCCCGTTCCGGGGCAGCCCCCTCGCGTGGAGACGTTCAGCTTCAAGAGCCGAAACCTGAGTCCGCTGAAGCGGGAGGAGTTGACCGTGCAGGTGAATACGGATGCGAGCAACGCGATGAAGTACTACGGTGGGTCGTTGAGGATTCTCCGGGAAGGCATGCGGCAGCCAGCGGATGTTCAGCGGGTGCGTGTTGTCTATGAAGGGCAGGAGCTTCTTCCTAAAGATCGGAAGATACTGAACGGCGCGGCAAGAGCGGCAGAGAAGAAAATCAAGGGCGTGGAGGTCGTGTTTCGATGAAGCTGCTGACGCTGCATGACCTGAACAGAGTGGACAGTCTCAGCTTCACCTTCGAGGGGGAGTTGGACGCGACCGAAGGGGTCGAGCGCGCTTTGACTCCGCTGCTTGCTGCGCTCGAAACGCATGCCGAAGGTTGGATGCCAACCATCGTCAAGAGTGGGCGGAGGCGAAAGTACTCCCGTGAGGCCGTATGGCGTGCGCTGGAGGAGCGCCGCGATGAGCATGGCTCCATCATCGGGCTGTTTCGTTCCGAGAATCCCGCAGTGTCGCTGACACTCAACCTCATTCTTGTCCCGGGGGAGTCCAGCCTGCACGCCAGCCTCGACGTACAGCCGCTCCACTACTTCTCGGGACAAGATGCCAGCCGCACTCTTGTCGACGTAGCCCGTGCCTGGGCAGCGCAATACCCGGTTGCCTATGCATCAGCTCACAGCATTGCGGATGAGCAGTTGGCAGACGCTCCCAACTTTGGCCGCGATGACCGAGAGACGCGACGAGACGGATTCGACAAGATCTACGAGCTGTGCTGGCTGAACATCTTCGGCCCGGAGCTGGTGGAGTCCGTCGGTCGGGAGCGGATGCTCTCGACGCCCGCGCATCTCGTGGAGGAGCTCCCCAATGGTTCCGTCCTCCTGGTCCTGCGACCCACCGCCGCCGACTTCGACAGTGACGAGGCGCGTGTCGCGCAGGCCCGTGCGCATGTCCACCTGCGGCCAGACCTCGACTTCGACACCGTCCTGCGCACGCTGAGAGAGCGCAGCGCCGCGCTCGTGCCCGTCGAGCCACGCTTCCACCCCGACGTTGCCCCGTTCCTCTCGCGGCTGCCAGACGAGTTCGCCATCAGCACGCGACAGGGGCAGATCGCCGAGCTCAACGCCTTCCGACCGCCCGACCCGGAGGAGTGGCTGCCCGTCGCATTCCCATCCGACGTGGAGAACCCGGAGCGCCTCCGCGACCACTACGACGACCTGTCCGAGGGACTCGTGGCGGCGCTGCACACCCACGTGCCCTCCATCATGGACGAGACGCCGGAGTCCCTCACGGACCTGGACTTCTACTTCTGGAGGGAGAACTTCCCGAAGCGCTACACGCGCGAGCTCATCGACAGTCACACGGCTCCCGCCCTGGGCGCCTATCTTGGCGATGTGCTGGTGCGCAGGTTGGGCGGGACCTGGGTGCTGCGTGAGAAGAAGGAGGAGTCCCAGGTGCGCGTGGGCACGCGCGTCTGGCTGCCCTTCCTCCGCGCCCGCCGCTACCTGGAGTCGCGCCAGTCCCTGCTGGAGTACTCGCTCACCCAGTTCTTCAAGGTGGCGGAGCGACACCGCTCCTGACCCGGGCGGCAGGCCCGTCTTCCGACGCGGCCTCCCTCGATGTCTGTGTCAGGGGTTCGGGTCTGCTGTGGGATTGGACGAAGGTCCCGGGTGCACGCATACCCAGCACACCCGATTGTTTCTCAATGAATGACATGAACCTCTTGTGTTGCGCGCAGATCCGTCGGAAGTGAGGAGTAGTGTCGTTCATTCCACGAGGGGGACAGTCCATTCCGGGCTTCATTCCGCTCCTCGGGGGGAGTCACTCCATGCAGAGCCGTTCGGGTTTGTTGTGGTCTTGGGGACTGGGCCTGACGCTGGCCTTGTCGTTGAGCGCGTGTGGCATTGCGTCCGAGGGCGGGACGCCGCAAGCGGATGAAGGGGCGCTGGAGCATCAGGGCGCCGCGCTGACGTGGGACCCGTATGCGGACGCGGTGGCGCCCGGCACCACGGCGACGGTGCTCAACGCGGGCGCGGCGGTGGGCGCTCCGAATGGTCAGGCCGCGACCCTGTTGAGCCTGCTCAACTCGGCGCTGGTGCTGGACCTGGGCCAGGGCGAGGAAGGGACGGGCGACCTCCGCGTCTACTATCAGGGGCTCTCGCTGGCGCTGGTGGCCCAGGTGGACTTCCTGAAGGCGGATGGGACGTACATCGGCTCCAGCTCGTTGCACCTGGTGGAGCTGGGGGTGGGCACCCATGTGGCGGTGGCGACCTACTCAGGGAACGTGCCCTATCGCTATGTGCGCCTGAAGGGCTCGCTGCTCGCCGTCTACCTGGTGGATGCGGTGGAGACCTCGCTGCGGCCCATCTGTGGCGACGGGAAGCTGGGTGGCGCTGAGATATGCGACGACGGCAACCAGCTCTCGGGTGACGGCTGCAACAGCGTCTGTCAGGTGGAGCCGGGCTACACCTGCACCGGCGAGCCGAGCGTCTGTGACAACAACCGCGCGCCCACGGTCGACCCCGCCCAGGCCACCACGCCCGAGGACACGCCGGTCGTCATCTCCATCACCGCGACGGACCCGGACGGCGACACGCTGACCTACTCCTACACCACGCCGGCCCACGGCACGCTCGCGCTCGCGGGGGCGTCGGTGACGTACACCCCGAACGCGAACTACCACGGCGCGGACTCCTTCCAGGTCACCGTCTCCGACGGCAAGAAGCAGGCGACGGCCACCGTCTCCGTCACGGTGACGCCGGTCAACGATGCGCCGGTGGCGGCCTCCGCCTCGGTGACGGTGAGCTTCAACACGTCCACGCCCATCACGCTGGTGGCCACGGATATCGAAGGGGATGCGCTCACGTACACCGCGACGGCGCCCGCGCACGGGACTCTGTCGGGGACGGGCGCCCAACTGCTCTACACGCCGGAGGCCGACTTCCAGGGTGCGGACCAGTTCACCTTCGTGGCGAACGACGGCGCGGCGGACTCCAACACCGCCACCATCACCATCACCGTCCGGGGGCCGCCGGTCTGTGGCGACGGCTACCTCGACTCGGGGGAGGTGTGTGACGACGGCAACCGCACCGCGGGCGATGGCTGCCGCGCGGACTGCCGGGGCGTGGAGGTCTGTGGCGACGGTCTGGTCGACAGCGCGGCGGGCGAGCAGTGCGATGATGGCGGCACGACGCCCGGGGATGGCTGTGATGAGTCGTGCCAGCTGGATGCCTTCACGAACATTCCCCCCACGCTCATCAGCGGGACGCTGAACTGCTCCACGGGCAACTCGAACACGGGGCGCAAGTCGGCCGTGGATGCGCTGGGGCGTTTCTACGTCGTCATGAACTGTGGAGGCGCGGTCCATGTCAGCGTGAGCGTGGACCGAGGCCACACCTGGGTGGGCCCCACGCCGCTGGGCATCACCAACGCGGCGGAGGTCGCCATCGAAGGTGGCCCCACCGGAGTCGCCTACGTCGCGGCCACCAGCGCCGGCGCGCTCATCTTCACCCGGACCGTTGACGCGGGGGCGACCTGGGAGGCGCCGCGAAACCTCAGCGCGGCGGGCAATCCCACCGTCAGCCTGGATTCGAATGGCGACGCGCTCTACATCTCCGTCTCGCGAGGCTCCGCGGGTGTCCGCGTCCTCCGCAACTTCGCGCGAGGCGCGAACGACTTCACCGTGACGGACGTGGACCAGAACAACGCCTACTTCGACGTCCTCGTGGACAAGATCAGCGGCGATGTCTTCTCGGTGAGCGATGACCCCTCGTTCCGCATCCGCCGCAGCAGCGACCAGGGGGCCACCTTCGGTCCGCAGAGCTCGCCTCCCGGGCAGGCCTTCTTCTCGGACTGGACGGGCTCCAACGGCTTCATCTACACCACGGGCACCTTCGGGGATGACAACATCGATGTCATCCCGGTGTCCGCGCCGGGGACGAGCACCCAGGTGCCGGGGCTCCCCACGGACGTCGGTCCCGGTCCCCTCCGTGCCATCGACTCGGACGCGCTCGGCAACGCCTACGTCGTCAGCCAGCGTGGGACGGGCAACGTCCAACTGGACCGGATGCTCGTGGGGGCCACGAGCATCCTGGCCGCCGATGCGAGGACGGTGGGGGCGGGCGTCGCTCCCGTGGTCGCCGCGCTCCCGTCGAACGGCGGTGCGCTGGTGGCCTTCACCAACGGCACCAGCGTCTACGGCTCGGTGGTCGTGTACTGAGCTGAGGTCCTGACGTCGCCGATGCGCGCCTCCTGGATGGCTCGGGAGGCGCGCGTCGGTGTCTCTGCTGGCACACCGGTCTGCGACGTGGATGCGGCTTCAGGACGCTGGGGGGCGGGCGCTCCTGGTCGGGCTTGGTGCGCTGGGAAGAGCAGGCCGCGGCTCCATGTCCTTTGCGCGCGACCTCCTGTTCCTGTTCGAGCGCATGCTGAGAGGCGGCAGGGCGCCCCGCTGCTCGGGGATTCGGAGCGACTGGCGCGGAAGGCGATGCGGGCCGCGAGCGTGGAGGACGCGTGGAAGCACCTGAGGGTCTTCCATGTGCCCGGACGCGCTCCTTGACTCACACAGGCCGCCACCGGAGGCTGTATGACCATGCGAATCCGATGGATGGCCTGGGGTGTGATGATGGTGCTGCACTTCCTCGCGCTCTGGGGGCTTCCGGATGAGCTGGCGCCCGCGCTCGCGGGCTCCGTCTACCTGCCGCTGATGCCCTTGCGCGCCCTGGGGCTCCCAGTCCTCTCGGCCGCGCCGTCCGGTGGTTGGGCGGGGCCGTCGGTGCTCGGCTGGGCCGTGGTCGCCATGGTCTGGGCGCTCATCTGGTGGGGTGTGGCGTCCCTCATCGCCCGCGTCACGGGGCCGAGGCGCCGCGTGTCTCCCTTGGCCTGACCTCTGTCTGTGTATGTCTTGGGCGCAGGTGGAAAACCACTACGCCGAGGTGCCCTCGTGGACCTCAACCCCAGACATCGTCGACAGCGGTCATGCGGTGTCTTTCTCGGTTTCTTGAGAGAATACGCAAGATTCGGAGCGAGCTGCGTTGAGAGGGGAACGTCATGCCAACCTCTCTCATGCGCCTTCCCCGCACCCTGGCCCTGCTCTTGGGCATCTGGGTGCTCTCCGGCTGCACCTCCACGAGCGAGCCCGAGGGCTCCTGTCCCTGCGCCGCGGGGTGGACGTGCTGCCCCGACAGCAACCTGTGCGTGACGGAGGCCTCGCGCTGCGAGCAGCTCCAGCCGAAGCCACCCGAGCTCACGGCGCCCTCGGTGCCGCGCCGGTTGACTGCCTCACCCGCACCAGGTCGCGTGGTGCTCACCTGGTTCGAGCCGGAGGACGACGGCGACAGCGCCCTCACCGGCTACGGCGTCGGAGTCGAGCCGCGCGAGGACGGTCAGCAGGTTCAGGTGGAAGGCGACTCCGCGAGCGTGACGGGCCTGCGCGCGGGCGGCACCTACCGGTTCACCGTGGTCGCACGCAACGCGGTGGGAGTGAGCCCCGCGGCCGTGGTGGAGTCCGTGAAGCTCCCGGACGTGCCGGGTGCCCCCAGGCTGCTCTCCGTCCAGCAGGGAGACCGGCAGCTGGGGGTCGAGTGGGAGGCCCCGTCGTCCGATGGGGGCAGTGCCATCCTTCACTACGTGGTGACGGCCCGGCCGATGGGCCGGAGCATCACGGTGAGCAGCACCGAGCGTTCGGCGGTCCTCGAAGGACTGACCAATGGCGTGCTCACCACCTTCACGGTGCGCGCCGTCAACGCGGTGGGCGAGGGCCCTGATTCGGTTCCCTCCAAGGAGATGGTGTCCGCCAAGGCGCCCGGGGCGCCCGTCGCGGTGTCGGCCATACCGAACGTTCGTGGAGCATCCATCTCGTGGAGCGCGCCGGAGGACACCGGGGGCCTGGAGGTCAGCGCCTATGTGGTGACCGCCTCGCCTGGAGGCACCGTCATGGAGGTGTATGGCCCGGAGACTCACGCCACCTTCACGCGTTTGTGGGATGGCACCGAGTACACCTTCACCGTGGCCGCGCGGAACGCGAGGGGGCAGGGGCCCGTTGCCACCTCGGCGGCCGTGCGCACGCCCTCGCACCCCGGTGCGCCCGCCTCCGTCCGTGTGGAGCCTGGGGAGCGTTCGCTCGCCATCTCGTGGGCGCCGCCTGTTTCCGACAATGGCTCGGCCCTCACGGGCTTCACCGTGCTCGCTCAACCCTCCGGCACACGCATGGAGGTGGGAGCCGATGCGCGAGAGGTCGTGATGAAGGCGGTTCCCAGCACGCACTTGCAGGTCATCAGCGTGACCGCCCACAACGCCGTGGGCCCGGGCGACGTGGCGGTGGCTTCATCACCGGTGAGGTCTCTCCCCGCGCCCCCGGAGGTGCTCTGGTTGGAAGCCCCCGCCGAGCCGACGGGCTGTCTTTCCATCAAGTACGGCCTGATGCAGGAAGATGCGGCGCGCGTCGATATCCTGGTGGAAGTAGACCCAGAGGGAGATGGCGTCTTCCAGCGGGCCACCCAGGCTGGCGAATACCGAGCCCTGTGGTCTGGATTTCCGCCGACCGACGGGCTGGAGTCCCTCTCGACGTGGCCCTGGGGGCAGGCGCATGCCTTTCGCTGGAACCGCTCCCGGGATGTGCCCGGCGCCGCGCCGTTGGCCCAGGTGCGCGTCACCGCCACGGTTCCAGGTGCTCGACCTGTTTCGCGCACGCTTGCGGTGCCGCTGGAGGCCGCCCAGCGCCGCTGCGACATGGAGCTGGATGCTCCTCCGGCGTTGGCTCTGCCTTATGACTCGCCAGACTTCCAGGCCCCCCTGACGAGCGGTGACTTCGACCAGGACGGAAGGCCAGACCTCATCATCGGCACCGACTACCCCTCCGGGTTCAGCTACTTGTGGGGGCGTGGCAACGGCGGCTTCGAGCTGTTCGCGGACTTCGAAACCTCCTCGACGCGCGAACATCTCGTCGCCACGGACATGGATGGGGATGGGGTCCTGGACCTCATCGCCGCCGACCCCAGACGCTTCTGGGGCGAGTCCGTCTCCGTCTACCTGGGGCGCGGCAATGGCGACTTCCGGGAGGCCGTGGCGAGCCGGGTCCTGGACCCGGATGACGCCGCCTACCTCACGGCTCCCGTTGCCACGGACCTGGATGGAGATGAACGCCCCGAGTTCGTGGTGTCCCAGGCCAACCGCCTCGTCGTCCTTCGCCACACGGGAGAGGGGAAGATGGCCGTGGCCTTCGAGAGTCTCTTCACCTCGCGGGGGGCTGTCGTCACCGGAGACTTCGACGAGGATGGACGGCCGGACATGGTGGTGGTGGGCTCCTCCCTCGAGGTCTTCCGTGGGCGGGGCCGCCTCGAATTCACCCGCGAGCACCTGGGCTTCCTCGAGGGACGGCTCTCCGTCGCGCACGCCGCCGACTTCGACAGGGACGGCCACCTCGACATCGCCGCTCTTTCCGTCGGGACCCAGGAGTCCTCCATCCTCCTCCTGCGAGGTGACGGCGAGGGGCGCTTCGGAACCCCCTCGGTCCTGCACCACCACGCGTGGAAGCCCTCTTCCTGGCAGGCGCACATGAGCGACCTCGCCGCGCATGACTTGGACGCTGACGGAGTCATGGACCTCGCATACGTCCATGTCGAGCGGAGCGCCGTCACCGTGCTGAGAGGGGTGGGGGATGGCACCTTCGCGCCACACGTCATCCCCACGACGGAGTCCCCCATCCGCCTCGCGGTGGCGGACTTCGACGGCAGCGGTCGGCTGGACATCGCCGTGTTCAGTCAACAGCGCCGGGTCGTGAGCGTGATTCGGGACCAGTCGTCCCCCCTCCCACCGCCGCCCATCAGCCCCGAGTTCGCGACCGGAGACTTCGACGGCGATGGCTGGAAGGACGTGGCCTCCTGGTCGGCTGGCAATGTGCAGGTCCACCTCACCCGGAAGGGGGAAGGACTCGTGCCTCGGGGGCCTTCCCCCGCGCCACCGCGCGCCGGGGACCTGCTGGCAGGTCGCTTCGACGCGGGCCCCACCGAGGATTTGCTCATGAGGACCGTCTCAGGCACGCCAGCCGTCTATGGGTTGGCGCTGATGCGGGGGATGGGGGACGGAACCTTCTCGGCCGCCGAGCAGCTCCCCCTGGATGAGGTCTCCGAGGGGCGCGTCGGGTACCTGTTCGCCGCGGGGGATGTGGACGGTGATGGCGACCTCGATGTGGTCTTCCAGGCCGAGCGTGCCTCGACCGGGTATCAGACCTACTTCGTGCACCTGCTTCGCAACCGGGGCGATGGCACTTTCGAGGATGGTGGACTGGTCGCCACCACCTCCACCCTGAATCGGCTCGTGCTGACGGACTTGAACAAGGACGGTCGAGCGGACCTGGTGGTCCTCCGTCGAGTCGGTGGGAGCTTCGAGCTCATCCTGTTCGAAGGGCGAGTGGACGGCACGCTGCGGAAGGTGCGCGAGTACACCCCTGATGTCGAGTCCTGCGATGCATCGGCACTGCTCCCCATGGACCTCAATCGTGACGACTGGGTGGACCTGTTGGTCTCGTGTGGGCAGCCCGGGGTGTTGCCGCTCATCGGCCGGAGCGGAGTCGACTTCGCCTTCTTCGATATCGATATCCAGCCCGCCGGTGTTTCCAACCTGGTCACCGCCGCAGAGGACCTGAGCGGTGACGGGATGCCAGAGTTGCTCTCCTCAGACCTGGGTCGCCAGACCGTCTGTATCGCGCCGTCTCGGGGGGGCGGGTTCTTGTTGCCGACGATGTGCTTCGCAAGCGGCGTGTACTCCCATCGCCTGGCCGTGCTGGACGTCGACCATGACGGAGTCTCCGAGGTATTGGTGGGTGACGCCTTCGATGGTGGAGCGACCTCCCTGCTTCGTTTGAAGTGATGAAACACACGAGGCTCACCTCAGGGTGATGCACGGGGGCACGGGAAACATCCGCTGAGTGTGGCGGAGGCCCGTGCCCCTTCTTGCCCTGGAGGGTGAGGACACCCGCCCGCAGGTGAGAGGAATTGCGGGCCGCTGTCGGATTCACGCAGGTAAGGGATTGGACGTAGAGGGGGATGTGGCTGGCGTCCGTGTGACAGTTGTTGTCGTCGAGCTGGAAGGAATGGCAGCGAACTGTCTGCGTTGATCTCGTTGAATGAAACACCACCCCATCTCCTGGGTGGGCAGGGGTTCCGCGCCGGCACGGGCCCGAGGGCATGACGCGCATGAGGATCTGGATTCGCTTCGTGGGGAGTGGTGCCAGCGGGATGCGTCCGAAGGTGATGGAGGCGCTGGCGCGGGTGGGCATCGAGCCGGAGTGCTCGGAGGGACCTCCCTCGGGGCTCGGCGTGCTGGTGTTCGACGAGGTGGGCCCGATGACGCTGGAGGCCGTGCGAGGCTGCCGGCTGAACGCGTCCACGCGGGTGCTGGCGGTGGCGACGACGGAGAAGGCACTGGGGGAGGGCGCGTGCTGGCGGCTGCTCCTCGAGGGCGCCGCGGACGTGATTGCCTGGGAGGGCTCGCATGACGCGGTGGCGGAGATCTCCGCCCGGCTGGAGCGCTGGCACGCCGTGGACCGCATCATCGACTCGCCCGGGGTGCAGCGGCGGTTGGTGGGGCGCTCGCCTTCGTGGCTCCCCGTGCTCCGGCAGATCGTCGAGGTGGCGACGTTCACGGATGCCTCGGTGCTGCTGCTGGGCGAGAGCGGCACCGGCAAGGAGGAGGTCGCGCGCCTCATCCACGAGCTCGACCGGCGCCCGCACAAAGGGGACCTGGTGACGCTGGACTGCACCACGGTGGTGCCGGAGCTGTCGGGCAGCGAGTTCTTCGGCCATGAGCGCGGGGCCTTCACGGGGGCCGCGGGCGTCCGGGATGGCGCCTTCGCGCTGGCACACGAGGGGACGCTGTTCCTGGATGAAGTCGGGGAGCTCTCCCTGTCCCTCCAGGCGCAGCTGCTCCGCGTGGTGCAGGAGCACTCGTACAAGCGGGTGGGCTCCAACACCTGGCAGCACGCGGACTTCCGGCTGGTCTGCGCGACCAATCGCGAGCTGAGCGAGGAGGTCAGCCAGGGCTCCTTCCGCCGCGACTTCTTCCACCGCATCTCGAGCTGGGTCTGCCGGCTGCCGCCCCTGCGCGAGCGGCCCGAGGACATCCTGCCCCTCGCGCTGCACTTCCTCCGGACGATGCGGCCCGACGTGGAGCTGGTCCTGGACCCGCGGGTGCGCGACTACCTGCTCCAGCGCAACTACCCGGGAAACATCCGCGAGCTGCGTCAGCTCATGGGCCGCATCTGCAAGCGGCACGTGGGCTCCGGTCCCATCACCGTGGGCGACATCCCCTCGGACGAGCTGCCTTCGCTCGAGGGGCTCGGCGAGTGGCGCGACCAGTCCTTCGCGCGTGCCGTCCAGCACGCGCTGACGATGGGGATGGGGCTGAAGGAGATTGGCCGGAGCGCCTCGGAGATGGCCATCCGGCTGGTGCTCGCGGAAGAGGAGGGCAACCTCCAGCGCGCGGCCCGGCGACTCGGCGTCACGGACCGCGCGCTCCAGCTCCGGCGCGCGCAACAGGACGACTAGCGAAGCGACGTGCCCCTCAGCGCCTGGGCGGCCTGGCGTCCCCAGGTGCTGAGCGGGAACAGGCCGGGGAGGGTGGACAGGTCGTCACCAGGTCCTTCCTCGGCGAAGCCCGGGTTGCGCAGGGCCCCGGTGCGCACGACCCCCGCGCGCGGCAGGGCCCGGCAGAGGGCGCGCTGCACCTGCCTGCGTGCGCGCGGCGTGTTGGGCTGGAGCCGCGCGAACCAGAGCGTGAGCGGCTGGAGCAGCCGTCCTCCCCGGCGCGTGAAGCCCATCTGGTAGAGCGAGGACAGCCGCTCCCGCCAGTGCTCCTGGAAGTGGGGCGTCTCACCCACGAAGAGCGGGCGTCCCTCCTCCTCCACGACATACACCCCGCCCCCGTCGGGGAAGCGGGTGAACGGATAGCGCTCCACCGTCACCTTCGACCACGAGAGTCGCGGCCCGGACGTGAGGAGCTCCTCCTGCGTATCGGGCTCGGTGGGCTCCTCCACGGGCTCCTCGGGCAGGTCGTCCACCGGGGCGTCATCGGACGCAGGTGGCTCGGGCGGAGGCGCGGAGCCTCCGGACGCGCTGGTCCTCGGCGGTGGCGGTGGAGGAGGTGGGGGCGGCGGGGGTGGGCTCGCCTCGGGCGGAGGCTCGAGAGGTGGCTCGATGACGAGCGGTGGCCGGTAGCCCACGCCCAGGAACCGCCAGGGGCGGTGCCGAGGCCAACGCCGCTTGGGATTCGGCTTCCACAATCCCCGGCCCGCCTTCGTCGCGACGCGCTTCTTGGCGCCCGCGCGCTGGGTGGTGGTGACCCGAACTCCTCCCGGTCGCCGGCTGCTGCTCGCGGCCCGCGTGTTGCCCCGAGGCTTGCGCTGGGGCGCGGCGCGAGGCCGCTGGACGAAGGACTCCTCCGCCCCCTCGTGCTCTCGCAGGTCTTCACCTTCATGCCACTCGTTCATGACGTGTCCTCTCGTGGTGTTCGTCGTGGAGCGCCTCGGCCAGGAGGTCCACGGCTTGGGTCAGCTCCGGCGCGCCGTGCCGGGTGGTGAGGATGAAGCTCACCGAAACCTCCGGCCCGCAGCGCGAGCGCTGGAGCACGGTGCGAACGCCCTTGTGGCGCAGCCGCTCATGGACCCGGCGCGGGTCCACCCCCGAGGGCAGCACCACCCGCTGCACGGGGAACTGCCCGCCCATGGCGCTCAGCCCCGCCAGCCGCAACCGCTCGCGGAAGTGCGCCACGCGCTGGGCCAGCGCGCGGCGAAGCGAGTCGCCCTCCCGATGATTGATGGTGAGGGCCCGCTGCGCCGCATGGAGGTCCGCGACGGACGGCGGACTGCAATGCACCCGCGTCTCGCCGCGTGCCTCGATTCGAGCCAACACCCGGGCATCTCCCGCCACGGCCGCCATGGGCACCCCCAGCGCCTTCGCCAGCGAGCCGCACCACAAGAGGTCCGGCCCTCGAAGCCCCTCCCACCGCAGCGAGCCCCCTCCCCCCACGCCCAGCGGCAATCCCCTGTGCCGTCGCCCCAGCACGCCCACGGCCTGCGTGTCATCGACGATGAGCAGCCCCCCATGCGCGCGGACCAGGTCCAGGTACGCATCGAGGGGCGCCAGCTCCCCGCACCCCGGGCACCAGCCATCGCAGACCACCACTGGCAGACGCCCCGGCTCCAACGAGAGGATCCTCCGCGCCAGGCTCTCGGGCGAGTGGTGCTGGAACCCGCGCGCGGGGACACCTCGCGCGGCCATGGTCTCGATGCCCCACTTCGCTATCGGATAGGCGCCGTCGTCCCAGAACAAGGAGACACGGCGCCCCTCCAGCCCGCTGAACACATCCCAGAACACATGCAGCGTGGACCGGGAGAGCAGCGCGCGTTCACAGCCCACCAGCTCCGCCAGGTCTTGCTCCGTCCTGGCCACGGAGGCGGGTTCCTCCAGGATGGCGGGCGCGCCCAGGGTGAGCTGCTCCCAGGGCTCGAGCGTCCGGCTGGCGTGCACCAGCCCCAGGTAGAGCGAGGAGGTGAAGTCGAGCACGGGCGTCGAGCTCCCTACCGCCGGCGCTGGCTCGCGAGCCGATTGCGCAGGTGGACCGAGGGTGGCACATCGCGCTCGGACAGCCGCTGCGGGTCGGTGAGCTCCACGGTCAGGTCCACGCCGGTGACGGCGCGATACGCGTGGATGTAGCCCTGAATCTCGGGCCGCCAGTAGCGCGCCCAGTTCGCGGCCTGGGCCGGGTCATTGGAGATGCTCCAGGCGCCGTAGCGCACCGACAGCAGCACCTGCTCGCCGAAGACGCCCAGCTCGTGGAAGTGCACGGAGCTGATGTCCGTCCAGCCCTGGAGCGTCTTCATCGCATCCACCCGGTCCATCCACGGCTCGGGGTAGGGGACCATCACCCGGCCGCCGAGGAACTCGCGCATCTCCGGGCGCGCCAGCAGCCACTGCTGGATGAGCATCTCCTGCCGCGCGGTGGACGGCAGGTCGCCGAACTGGTTGTGGGCGCCCTGCGCCAGCAGGTAGTGCGTCTCCTTGAGCGCGTTGAGCACCGGGAAGCCGTCCGACACCACGGTGGTGTCGTCGTCCTTGCGGAAGAACTGCACGCAGAGGTGGAGCAGGTTGTGGAAGGCCTCCAGGAACTTGGAGCGCCGGTCCGCGGTGCGAATCCCCGCCACCGCCTTGCCGTGCAGCGTGATGCCGTATTCGTGGTCGTACTCGTACGCGCGGCGCACGACGCTCAAGCGGCGCTGCTCGTCCTGGAAGTACCCCCACAGCACGCTGTTGAGCGGCCGCAGCGGGTCGATCTCCAGGTTCGCCAGCGGGTCCCGCAGGCCCGGGCCGCGCACGTTCTGGAAGCGCTGGCTGATGGCGTTCACCGCCTGGACCAGCATTCCCTCCTCGTGCCAGTAGTTCCAGATGAGCTCGAGGAGGAGCGGCTGGCTCAGCTTCTTCTGGAGGATGTCGTAGCAGTTCGTGACGTCGTCATCGCTCAGGGACGACAGCCCGGAGAGCGGCACCTCGGGGAACTTGTTCCGGATGAGCGCCAGGTACGGAAGCGCCGCGTCCACGCTTCCGTTCACGTCCACCAGGTAGTCCTTGTAGAGCTGGTTGAAGTCCTTGTCGTTGGGAAGGGGCCGCCCCAGCCGGCCGCTCTCCTCGGCACCATCCAGCTTCTCGAGCAGCTTCGAGAAGTCCACCAACACACCGGTGTTCAGCACGAGGAAGCTCTCGGTCAGGGCCCGCAGCTTCCGGTAGATGTCCACCCCGGAGAGGCGAGGCCGGGACGTCGAGGAGACCGTGGGGTTCGGCGGAGGGGTCGAGTGGAAGAGCCTGTCGTCGATGAACTCGCTGAACTTGGTGAACGACAGCTCGTTGGACGTCTTCCGGATGACCATCCAGAGGATGGCGTCGGTGGTGTACGGGTGCTGCGTGCGCTGCAGCCCCACGCGGACGAAGCTGTCGGAGCTGTCATTCAGCGCGAGCGGCTTGAGCTCGTTGATGGCCTCGCGGACCGCCTGCCGGACATCGGGGACTCCGCCAGCGAGCGCGAGCACCCGCTGCTTGGCCTCCGCGATGGACACGGGGTCCTCGTTGAGGTCCCGGGTGTATTCGCGCAGCGTGACGCGCACGGAGAGCTCGCGCTCCTGCGCCATGGGCGGCAGCGTCCAGGTCGTGGAGGCCTCGACGTCGGTGCCTCGGAGCTGGGCCTGGCGGGGCGTGACGGTGCCTTCGTCCACGCTCCATTCGAAGACCCGATGCGCGGCCTCGGGGTTGGGGGTATCGGCGGTGGCGGTGAGCGTCACCTGGGCGCCGGACGGTCCTGGGGTGACGGTGGTGCGAGAGACGACGAGTGTGACGCGAGGCATGTTCTTCCTCCAAAGCTAGATGACGGAGTTGCGCGGCAGCGCGGGCGCCTGGAGCGCCGACGCGAGAGCCCGTGACTTGGGGAGCGAGGCGCAGGTCTCGGACGCGTCGAGCGTGCTGCGCAGCGCCCAGTACTTGAGAAGCTCGGCCAGGACCTGGCTCTCCTCCTCGGGGGAGAGCACGCCATCGGCCCTGGCCTGACCGATGACCGCGAACACCAACGACGGCGGCGACTCCTGGATGCCGGAGCGCTTGCGGCGCCACTGCCGGTAGAGCGCGCCGAGCCGCGCCGGCTGCCGCTCCTGTGTCTTCAACACCTCCGCGAGCGTGTGGCCGCGCAAGGCCGCGGGGCGGTGCTCCAGGAGGAACCGCACGAAGCGAGGCAGGCTGGCCTCGAGCAGCGCCAGCGTCTCCCGTGAGCGCTCGGAGGCCCCGCGCACGGGATAGAGCTCCTCCCACAGCCGCGCCAGCCGCGCCCACTGCGGATGGGGAAACAGCTGCGCGCCCAGCTCGCAGCTCAGCTTCACGCGAATCCACGGGATGGGGTGCGGGTCCTCCGGGGTGAGCCGGAACACGAACGGCCTGGGCAGGCTCACCACGCCCATCAGTCCCACCGTGGACGTGACACCCACGCGGGCCACCGACCAGACATCGGCGATGACCTCCGAAATCCACCGCTCCCACAGGCCGAAGGCGAAGGCCTCCTCGAGCGTGTCGTGCGTCAGCGCGTGCAATGCGGTGCGCATCGACGCGACCAGGTCGAGCAGGGCCGCGCCCTGGTGGCCCACCTCGTGGAAGAGCGAGGAGGCGAGGCTGCTGCCAATCATCCGCTCACGTGGGATGCGGATGAGGGCGGCGGGGTTGGCGCCTCCGCCGGGCAGTCGGGTGCGTGCGCGCCGGATGGCGGCGCCGGGGCCTCGGGCCAGGTAGCAGATGACGGGCGGGACGTCGTAGTAGCCGGGCAGCTCCAGCGCGTCGCGAGAGAGCACGTCCAGTCCCGCCAGCCACACGCCGCTCTCCGCCTCGCTGCGCTGGCTGAGGGCCTCGCTGAAGATGTCGAAGTGCGACAGCACGACGTTGAAGCGCAGTCGCAGGAACGTGAAGCGCCGCTGGGCTTCCGCGGGTGGTGCCCAGCGGCCTTCTGGGCCTTCCACCCAGGCGATGTACTGGTGGAGTTGGGTCCGCAGCTCCCGGCGCCCCTGGACCAGGTAGCGCTCCACCGCGGCCTGAGCCTCCATGGAGAGCGTGGCGGCGGGCACCATGGTCTCCGACATGGCGAAGGACTTGATGCGCTCCAGCCGGGTGAGCAGGGCGCGAGCCTCCTGCGACAACATCCAGGAGGCGAAGGAGCTGGCGGCCATGGCGGGCTAGACTCCGTGGAGGATGATCTTGTTGCCCTTGCGCACCCAGCGGCCGCTGGTCGCCGTGCCCGCGCGCGCAGGCGTGGCGGCGCCCGCGAGCCCGGGGGCATAGCGCTGGATGGCCTGCTGCATGGCGGCGCCCACCGCCTGCTGTGGCGAGGCCCCTTCCCCCGCGGAGAGCGCCGCGCGAGAGGCATTGCCGGCCAGGCGCACGAACTGCTTGGCGACCTCGAACTCGCGGTCCTCCTGGCTCAGCCCCTCCAGCTCCAGCCCGAAGGCCTGGCCCACGCGCTGGCCCAGCTTGCCGCCGACAGCGCCGCCCAGGCCCGGGAGCACCATGTTGCCGACCGCGCGGCCCCCGGCGACGAGGCCCGCCTTGGCCAGGCTCTTGAGCTTCGCGCCCAGCGCCTGCCCCGTGGGGCTGGACACCACCTTGCGGATGGCGGAGCCCGCCCTCTTGATGAGGTTGCCCAGGAACTGCTCGAGCTCCTGGTCATTGCCCACCTCCAACAACTCCATGGCGAGCTCGTTCAGCTCGCTCTCGTTGAACACCTCCCCCCATTCCTCCTCGGCGTTGAACTCGAACTCGAACGACTCGTCTTCCTGCTCCTGATACGTACGATCCACGTCATGCATGGGTCAGGTCCTCGTGTGGTGGCCCGGCAGATGTGGCCGCCGGTTGAGGAGGGCCGTAGCAGCGCGTGTGCCAGCCCCCAGGACGCGGTGTTCCCCCTGGGCAGGAGGGCCCCGGCGCGAAGCACGCTTCGGTGGCGTGGGGGGGCGGGGATATCCAGCGAAGGGGGCTTCGGTGCCTGCTCCCGCGGGAGGCAGGCGGGCCCTGGCCCGGGCCCTCAACCCATTCCGTCGTCGCGGCCGCGAATCGTCTACTGTGGGCGGCCTCGGAAAGGTCGGTGTTCAGTCCATGGGTGGTGGTCGTGTGCTCTCGCCAGTGCTTCTCGTCGGTGCCGGAACGGGGGAGGCCACGTGCGGCATCCTCTACCTGGCGAGCTACCTGCGCCGAGGAGGCATCGAGGCCTTCGTCCGCCTCTGGGACGGAGACGAGACGCCCGCCGAGGTCGTGCGCTCGCTCGAGGGCCTGGTCCGCCGGGTGCGCCCGAAGCTGGTGGGCATCAGCCTCAAGTGGTTCCACCACGTGGACCGCGCGCTGCTCATCGCCCGGACGCTGCGGAAGATAGACCCGTCGATTCGCATCGTCGTCGGCGGCAACTCCGCGTCGTACTGGTGGCGAGAGCTGAGCGCCTATGACTGCATCGACCACGTCGTCCGGGGCGACGGCGAGGTGCCGCTCCTGTCCATCTGCCAGGGCAACGCTGCGCCGCCCAACTGCGTGACGCGGACTCCGGATGGACGGCCCACCCGGCTGCCCCTGGGCTACGTGCAGGGCGCGACCAACAGCGAGGACATCTACTACTCACACTTCGACGAGCTCTTCCTGAGCCAGCTGGACCTGAACTCCTTCTCGGGCTGGGTCGCGCCGGGCAAGGGCTGCGGAGAGAACTGCCTGTATTGCGGCGGAGCCCGTGGCAACCAGAAGGCCGCCTTCGGCCGCGCGAAGCCGTTCCTGCGCGCCGAGGAGAGCGTGCGCAAGGACCACCAGGAGATTGCCTCCCGGACGTGGCAGATGCGCTACGACTTCGCGGGCAGCTCGGCGGAGTTCCTCGGGAGCACCTGGGCCGGCGTGGACCTGTCGCGCCACTGCTGCACGTACTTCCTCTGGGGCGTGCCGCGCATCGAGCTGGTCGACGCGCTGGCCCGCACCTTCGAGCGCGTCTACATGGTCGTGGACATCGGCTGCTTCTCCGAGCAGCAGCGCCTGGAGCAGATGAAGCGCGGCCTGCTCAAGCCCTGCGCGAAGGACTCGGAGCTCATCGAGCTCATCGAGGGCAGCCGCCGCCACCCGAACCTGGCCGTCGAAATCTCCGGCATCGGAGGACTGCCCTTCGCCAGCCAGGCCACGCTCGCCGAGGAGGTGAAGCTGGTGGAGCGCATCATCGACCTCGACTGCGTGATTGGCTATCAGCGGCTCGAAGCGCAGCCGGGCGCCCTCGTCACCGAACACCCCGCGCGCTTCGACATGGTGAGCGAGGCGAAGACCTTCACCGAGTTCCTCGACTACTTCGAGCGGCGCGAGCCTGGGGACGTGTCCGTGCCCATGATTCGCTTCAAGGACGCGAAGCTGGAGGCCGCGGTGCAGCGCACCTCCGACCAGGTGGACGCGATGGCCTGGAAGCACCGCGATGCCCGGCGGCAGGTCAGCGTCAACGGACGCACCCGCCTGGTGAACACCGCCGCTCCCGCGCGGCGCTTCACGCTGGGGGATTGGCTGGGCAGTCACCGCGCGCCCGCGCGATTCGCCGGAGAACAGGTGACGGTCGTCCGCTCCGTGGATGGCATCACCCTGAGCTGTGCGCCCACGCTGCAACCTCGCAAGTTCTCCGACCCGGCCCTGGTGCAAGGCGAGGATGGCGCCATCCTGCTCGCGGCGCTCAGCACCTTCGAGCGACCCACCACGGTGTCCAGCGCGGTGAGCCAGCTCGGCGCCAAGGCGCGGTTGGACCCGCATTCCGCTCAGGAAGTGATTGACCATCTGGTGGATGGAAGATTCCTCCAGCCCGCGTGACCTGATGTGTCATTGACGTTCGCCCGCACCCGGCGCGCAAGATGAGGGCATGAAGACATTCATGTCGGGCTGGGTTGCCCTCCTCGCCGTGGCGGTGGTGTCGTCGCCAGGGGACGCGGAGGCCGTCAGTCGAAGCTCCGCGTCGTCCACCGTCTCCACGCTCCCCAACGGCTCTTTCGAGACCCCCGCGCTGCCCGCCTCGCCTGGGTATCAGATCGCGCCCGCGGGGTCGGGCTGGACGTTTGTGAATGGCGCGGGCTTCTCGCGCAACAACACGGCCTTCACCTCGGGCAACCCGGTGGCGCCGCAAGGCGCCCAGGTGCTCCTCCTCCAGGGGGTGGCTTCGGCTTCCCAGACGTTGAGCCTGCCCGCGGGCTCGTATGTCTTCAGCTTCATGGCGGCGCAGCGAGGCAACCTCCCCAGCACCCAGGTGCTGGAGCTGCGCGTCGACGGCAGCCCGCGCCAGTCCTTCACGCCCACGGGAGCCTCGTATCAGCGCTTCACCACGGCCCCCATCTCCCTGGCGTCCGGCGCGCACACGGTCGCCCTGCACGGGCTCAATCCCCAAGGCACGGACAGCACCGCCTTCGTGGATGACTTCACCGTGACGCGCGTGCGGGACGTCTCCCTCTCCGGCTTCGAGTCCCCCGCGCTCCCCGCCTCTCCGGGCTATGTCTATGCGCCCGCCGGAGGGCCTTGGACCTTCGAGCCCGGGGCGGGGTTGAGCCGCAATGCCACGGCCTTCACCGTCGGCAATCCCGTGGCGCCGGAGGGAGGGCAGGTGCTGTTCCTCCAGGGGGCCTCCTCGGCCTCCCTCAACGTGGCGGTGCCGCGCGGCTATCACCGCTTCCGCCTCAAGGCGGCGCTCCGGGGAACGGACCCGACGCAGCCTCCGGCGAAGGACATCGTCATCGCCGTCAACGGGACGAAGGTGGGGCACTTCCGCCCGGCCAGCACGCAGTACGTGGAGCAGGTCTCCACCGTGCTGTGGTTGGAGGCGGGCACCGTCACCGTCCGATTGACGGGCGTGGACACCGCGCCGGGCGACCACACGGGCCTGGTGGATGACCTGCGGCTGGAGTCCGTGCACGACTGGAAGGACCCGCTCGTCTGGGGAGGCGCGGTGCCCGGGCCCAGCGACGACGCCACCGTGGTCCTGGGCAGCGCCGTCTGCATCGACGGTGTCCTCAACCCCCGGAGCATCACGGTGCGCGGGGAGCTGCTGGGCGTGCAGAACCGGAACGT
This sequence comes from Myxococcus stipitatus, assembly GCF_038561935.1. The sequence goes on from NZ_CP102770.1 coordinate 2,409,282, forward strand.
CGACGTCACCACGCAGTATGTGATGGTGATGGGCGTCGACTCGCTCCTGGAAGTGGGGCAGGAGCGCACGCCCTATCTCTCCAAGGCGACGTTCACCCTCAACGCCACGGACACCCAGCTGGACCTCATGGGCATGGGCAACAACTTCCTGGGCGCCATGGGGAGTGGAACCCTCCACCTGCACGGAGAGGAACGGGTGAGCTGGACGCGGCTCGCGCAGAACGTGGCGGTGGGCGCCACGGACCTCTACCTGGCGCAGCCCGTGAACTGGCGGGCCGGTGACAGCATCGTGGTCGTGTCCAGTCACCTCGACTGGAACGAGGCCGAGCAGCGCACCATCGCCAGCGTGGACCCGGGCGGCACGCGGGTGACCTTGTCGAGCGCGCTCTCGTTCGCGCACTCCGGGGTGGTGAAGACGTTTGCTTCACCCACGCGGAGCTGGACGGTGGACCTTCGCGCCGAGGTGGGCCTGCTCACCCACAACATCGTGGTGAAGGGGCACGCCACCCTCGCCAACGCCTCGGGGTACGGCGGCCACATCATGGTCATGGACAAGTCCCGCGCGTACGTCAGCGGCGTGGAGCTGGCCAACATGGGGCAGAAGGCGGCCCGTGGCCGCTATCCCTTCCACTGGCACATGCTCGCGGAGCTGGGCGAGGGGCAGTACTTCCGGAGCTCCAGCGTCCACCACTCCTACAACCGGGCCATCACCATCCATGGCACGGAGAGCACCCGGGTGGAGAACAACTTCTTCTACGACCACATTGGCCACGGGGTGTTCCTGGAGGACGGCAGCGAGCGCTTCAACGTCATCAAGGGCAACGTGACGCTGCTCACGCGCAGGCCCAAGCCGCTGGAGGCCGTCACCCCGTCCGACAACGAGCTGGATGTCATCCAGAACCGCACGCCTGCGAGCTATTGGATCACGAACCCCGAGAACACCTTCGAGGACAACGTCGCGGCGGGCACCCAGGGGACAGGCTTCTGGTTCGCGTTCCCCACGAAGCCCATGGGCGCCTCCGAGACCCACCCGCGCTTCAAGGACCTGAAGCCCGACTCGCGGCCGCTCATCTCCTTCAAGGGCAACAGTGCCCACAGCACCATGTCCGGGTTCGACATCTTCGACCGGTTGTCCCCAGACCACTCCATCATCCCCAACCATGGCTGGAACGACGACAGCCTTCACCTCATCGAGAACAGCACCTGGTACGCGAACGCGCTGGGCATCTACACCGGCATCGGCGTGGGCGGTCCGACGGACAACCTCATCTTCCGGAACAACATCCTGGTCGACAACGTGTGGAACTCGATGCTGGCCAGCTACAGCGTCATCGAGCAGAGCGTGTTCGTGGCGGACTCGGGGGCGAACCTCCTCCCGAGCGGCCTCGAGCGCTTCGCCTACCGCGTGTATGACGGCGCGGGCCAGGTGCGCGACTCGCACTTCATCGGCTGGAATGCCCCCAACGCGAACTTCCTCATCAACACGGGCGCGGCCGTCAAGCACCCCAACCACCTGTTCACGAACAACACGGTGTCGCCCGCGGGTCCGCCGCGCATCCGCCTGGAGGACTTCGACATCCCGCCGACGAAGAACACCGGCGTGGGAGACCCCGGGCATCCGCGCTACTGGTCCATCGCGGTGCGAGACACCACGGGTGGCATCACCGGCAAGCCCAACACGACGATTGTCTCCAGCCAGCCGTTCATGCGCGTGGGGGATGAGTACCGCCCGCCCAACTGGACGAACGCGTACCGCAGCGACCACCGGTTCGTGATGTCCCGGCTCACCTACCTGGAGGACTTCCCGGACACGCCCAACATCGCCTGCACGCGCGAGAAGGCGGGGACGCCCACGGCCTCCGTCTTCTACATCGACAACGACGGGTATCGCGAATGGCACCAGCTCCCGTTCATCGTCAACGAGGGCTTCGAGTACACCTACGCCTATCAGTCGCTCCCGCCGGGCAAGCGGGTGACGATGACGATGGAGGATGCCTCGGTGGGCGACTTCTACGTCGCGCGCTTCAAGGACTTCGGGAAGCTGGGGAACCTGCGGTTCTTCTCCAACCAGTCGAGCTTCACGCCGCACACTTCGCTCGCGAATCTCCGCGCCGCCACGAGCTCGGGGTACTTCGTCCAACCAGGGGGCGACGTGTACGTGAAGGCCGTCGCCACGGGAAGGACGCAGGGCTACATCCTCTACTGGGACACGCCCTTCGTGGTGCCGCCGCTCGACACGGACGGCGACCAGGTGACGGATGCGGTGGAGATCAGCAGGAGCCGCCACCCGTTCGACGCCTCGGACCTGCTGGCGGGATTCGACACCGCGGGTGACTTCGAGGACTGGACGGTCTTCTCCAACGTGAGCGGGCAGGCCGTGGCGGGAGGCGTGTTGACGGGCACCTCCACCGGCAACGGAGACGCGCTGGTCGTCAACAGCGCCTTCAACTTCGCCGCGAGCCGCGTCCCGACCATCCAGGTCCGCATGAAGGCGACCCAGAGCACCGGGGTCCAGGTCTTCTTCGCCACGGACACGCAGCCGGGCTTCTCCGCCGCGCGTGTGGCCAATGGCTGGTACAGCGGCGGCGGCGCCTATCAGGTGGTGACGTTGGACATGGCGGGAGTGCCCGGCTGGTCGGGCACCATCACGGACCTCCGCCTGGACCCGGTGTCGGGCGCGGGCATCCAGTTCGACATCGACTCGATTCGCGGACTCGGGCCGTAGCGCTCAGGGGGCGGGTCTGCACTCCGTGCCGGCCTTCACCGCGGCGCGGAGCAGGTCCCGCATGCCCGTCCCCAGCTGGGTCGTCTCCAGGCCCGCGATGGCCACGCTGACGTCGAGCTCCGGGCACACCAGGGCGGTGATGCCCCAGAAGCCCTCGTGCAGGTAGCATGGCTGGGCGCCCGCGCGCTCCAGCCGGAAGATGCCCATGCCGCCGCCGTCGTCGGTGTTGGTGGGCGGCACTCGCGTCATCCGCTCCAGCGTGGACGCGCGGGTGAACACCTCGCCCGAGAACAGGGCCTGGAAGAAGCGGGAGACGTCGGGCGTGGTGGACACGAGCCCACCTCCGCCGAAGAGGTCCGCGGTGGCGTCGATGTTCGCGAGCGGGAAGCCGTCATAGCTCTGGGGCGCGCGGGACGGTGTCTCCCGTGTCTCCAGCCAGGTGTCGCGAAGCCCCAGCCGCTCGAAGCCGAGCAGGCGCCGGTAGGCCTCCCCGAGCCCCAGGCCCGTCTTCTCCTCGAGGAGGGCGCCGAGCAGCAGATAGCCCGTGTCCGAGTACACGTAGCGTTCGCCCGGTGTTCCCTCGGGCCGCCCGTGCTCCATCGCGAAGCGCACCTGGGCTTCGCGGGTCCACACGCGCTCCGGCGCAGCGAGGACCGTCGCGAGGTAGTCCTCGCTCTGCGCGTAGTCGTAGAGGCCGCTGGTGTGCGTGAGGAGCTGCGCCACCGTCATCTGCTCGGGGCGGTAGCCTCCGGCCCGCAGCAGCTCCGGGTAGGGCGCGGGCACCACCGGGTCCACCGTGTCGTCGAGCGACAGCTTTCCGTCCTCTACCAGCCGCAGGAGCGCCGCCGCCAGGTACGTCTTGGTGACGCTGGCGATGCGGAACGGCGTGCGCGCGTCCAGGGCGTCCACCTTCGCGGAGTGGACCGCCTCCGAGAACTCGAGCCCCGCCGAGGGGATGCGCACGCTCATCAGCCAGCCCGCGTTGCCGGGATGGGTCTCCAGTGCCTCCCGCATCGCCTGCCGGAGTGACGCGCGGACCGCGTCCGGCTCACACGGGAGGACGTCCGGCTCATGGGAGCGGCAGGACAGCGCGAAGACACAGAGGAGGACGGAGGTTGAGATGCCGCGTGAAGCCATGGAGACTCCCGGAGGTGGAGTCTCCACGGTGACGTGGCCAGGGCCGGCGGCGCTTGAACGCTTTTCGGACGAATGAACCTCCCTCCGCTTTTTGTCCTCGCACCCGAGTCGGGACTCTTCGTTCTGCGCTCGAACGACGCACACTCGGCGCCGCACCGGCAGTGGGGCACCGCAATCCTGTTCGGCCTGGAGGGGCCCGTGACGGTGCTGCACGCCTCCGGGAGCACGCAGGGGCGCATCGTGGTGGTCCCAGGTGACGTTCCTCATGAGACGCACTCGCGAGGGCCGCTGGCGAGTGTGGTGCTGGACGCGGACGTCCATCGCGCCACCTTCCTGGCCCTCCGTGGGCGGCAGCCCTTCCCGGTGGCGCCGGCCCGTGTCCTGGCGCGCATGACGGCCCTGGTGGAGCCCGGCCAGGCCGAGGTCGTGAGTGGTGTCCAGCGTGTCGTGGAGGACATGTTCCAGACAGGCGCGGCGCCGTGGGGAGATGGCCGCATCGCTCGCTTACTCGACATGCTGGAGGCCGATGCCCCGCTTCCGCTGCCGGTGCTCGCCGCGCGGCTGAAGTTGTCCGCGGGGCATGTCTCCACGTTGTTCCATTCGAAGGTGGGCCTCCCCCTGCGGCGCTGGCTCCTGTGGCGGCGCCTGGTGCGCTCGATGCCCCTGTTGCGCGCGGGGAGCCTCGCCGAGACGGCCGCCCTGGCGGGCTTCGCGGATCAGGCGCACCTGACGCGCACCTGCGTCCGCTTCGCGGGCTACACGCCCAGTCACCTGGCGAAGGCCCTGTGCCCGGCGGCGTGAGACCCGCCACGTCAGGGGCGGGAGCGATACTTCCGAGGGAGCAGGGGGAGCCCATTCTCCGCTCTGGAAAACGGCGGTCGGAAGGTATGAGGAACACCCATGAGTGACGAGCGCACACCTGCCGAGCCCGAAGTGATGGAGCCCACGTTCTGGAGGAAGAACGGCTGGGCGGCCCGGGTCATCAAGAACGAGGAGGACGACGGCTGGGCCGTGGAGATCCGCAAGCAGGGGATTCCCGAGCCCGTCCTCATCAGCCCGTGGGTGATGGGCCGCGACAAGAAGAACCCCAAGCCCTTTGATGCACCCGCGTTCGCGACCTTCGTGAAGACGGCCTCGGAGGTCCTCGACCGCTCCGCGCGGCAGCGCGACCAGGCCCTGACGAAGAAGCTCTCCATCGCCTGGGAGGGCCGCTGGTACGAGGTCCGGCTGGAAATCGTGGCGGATGAGTACGAGCCCCACGCGCTGCTCTCGGCCATCGACGACGCGGGGGCGACGGTCGCGAAGCATCGCGTGGCCATGAACTTCAAGTTCACCCGGGACGTCGCCAACGCGTGGGCCCGGAACGGCTTCCCGGAGCCCTGAGCCGGTTGTCCGCATCTGGGACGTGCCTGTACTGGAGGCGGGAATCGCCCGAGCGACTTCGGACACGAGACTAGACTGGGTGGCACGACTGCCATCCGTGCCCGAAGGAGTGGTCGATGTCCCAGCCTCGCTTCAGCCGCAGTGAGTTCCTCTCGTTGACCCGCATGCTCGCGGGGACCGCGTTGCTGTCGACGGTGTCGCGAGCGGCGACACCCCCGCCCCCGAAGGCCGGCAAGTCCGCTCCCACCGGGCCGACGCGCTCGGAGTTCGAAGCAATCCGGCGCGCCTGCCGCGGCTCCCTGGCGGGAAAGGCTGCCCGGGACCCCGCCGAGGAGCTCATCGCCGTCGGCGAATGGATGCGGGGGCAGGGCGTCGGTGGCGACTTCTACGGGCAAGGGGCGCTGATGGAGTCCTTCGAGAAGAAGCTCGCCACGATGCTGGGCTTCCCCGCGGGTTGCTACATGCCCACGGGCACCATGGCCCAGCTCATCGCCCTCCGAATCTACGCGGACGCGCGCGGCAATCGGAACGTCGGCCTCCATCCGTCCTCGCACCATGTGCTGCACGAAGACAGCAGCCATGTCGTCCTGCACGGCCTGCGAGACGTCATCCTCTCGCCCTGGACGCGGCCCGTGCTCGCCGCCGATGTGCGGGACTCGCCGGATGCCCTCGGGAGCGTCAGCGTCGAGCTGCCGGTGCGCTGGCTGGGAGGGCAGCTCCAGACATGGGAGCAGCTCGAGGAGCTCAAGCGCACCTGCCGCGACCAGGGCGTGAAGCTGCACATGGACGGGGCGCGCCTCTGGGAGTGCCAGCCCTTCTACGGCCGCCCGCTCGCGGACATCTGCCGGGGGTTCGACTCCGTCTACGTGTCCCTCTACAAGCGCATCGACGCACTGGGCGGCGCGATGCTCGTGGGGAGCGAGGACTTCATCCGCGAGGCGCGCGTGTGGCGCCACCGACACGGCGGCAACCTCTTCCACCACTATCCCTATGTCGCCTCGGCGGCGATGCGCCTGGACGGCGCGCTCACGGGCCTGCCCGCGCTGGTCCGCCGCGCGAAGACGTTGAGCGAGGCCCTGGCCGCGGAACCCCGGCTGACGGTGAACCCGCGGCCCGCCCAGACGAACATGTTCCGCCTCTTCCTTCGAGGCGATGCGCAGGCGCTCACGCTGCGCGCCTTGTCCCAGGCGAAGGAATCGCGCGTCTGGCTCGGGCACTTCGGGCCCACCCGCGTGCCCGGCATCGTCGACGCCGAACTCGAGGTCACCGAAGGACTGGGCGACGTCACCGACGCGGAGGTCGTCCAGGCCTTCCGGCGACTCCTGGACGAGGCCGCCTGAAGCGACACGCCCAGGCACGTGGCAAAGGCCTCGTGCCTGGGCGCGTGACGCTGGCTACTCGACGGAGACGACCTTGTCCTCGTCGTTGAACTTCACCTGCACCTTGGTGAACTTGCCCTTCCAGTAGAACCAGGTGTTGGAGTTGTACGTCGGCGTCTCATGCGGAGGCGGCGGGCCCCACGCCATGCGCACGGCGGCGCGGGACATGCCGGGCACCACCTCCGACGCGGAGACCTTCTTGCGGTCCTCGGCGGACAGCGCCTCGAGCTTGGAGGCCTGGTCCTGCTCGGAGAAGGACGCCTTGAACAGGAACCAGGTGTCCGCGCCGGAGCGGGAGTCGTTCTCGAACGTGAACTCCTTGCCCGTCTCCACGATGCGGAACTTCACCTTGGAGGAGCCCTTGTCCAGCACCTCGATGCGGGTGTTGAACGGGATGATGGGACCCTTGCGGTAGTTCACCCAGGACAGCGTCGCGTCGTCGAAGTGGAAGTTCGCCGTGGAGTAGAAGAACGTCGGCTCCGGGGCCGGCGGCGGAGCGGCCGGCGCGGCGGCGGGCGGCGGCGGGGCGGGCTCGTCACCGTAGGAGATGACCTTGCCATCCGCGTCGAACACCACCTCGAAGGTGACGAACTTCGAGCTCCAGTAGGTCCACTTGCTGCTGGCGAACGTGGGCGTGCGGTGCGGCGGCGGCGGGCCCACCGTCAACAGCACGGCCTCGCGCGACATGCCCTTGGCCAGCTCGCCGGCCTTCACCTGCTTCTGCTCCTCCGGCGTCAGCGCGGCGATGCGCTCGGCGGGGTCCTTGGGGCCGAAGAACGCGGGGAACATCTCCTCGGCGTCTTTTCCCAGGCTCTTATGCGATACGAAACTGAACTTGGCGCCCGTCTCGACGATGCGGCACTCCACCTCGTCGTCGTCCTTGTCCAGGACCTCGACCTTGGTGCCGACCGGAATCACCAGGCCCTTGTTCCGGTAGTTCACCCCGGAGACCTGCTTCTTGTTGAGCACGAAGTTGGCCTGGGCGTAGACCACCTCGGCTTGAGCACTCAACGCCATCAGCAGCCCCACGCTCAGCAGGGTGCCGAGAACGTTCCTTCGAAACATCATGTAGACCCTCGGATGTTCAGCAACTGGGTTGTAGGTGTCCTGTCGGAATACTCGCAAGGACCCCGTGCGCGCTCAAGACGATGGGCGCCCGCCCGGAGCACGGAGGCTTCGGGCGGGCAGCGCGCTACCCACGCCGCGCTGAGAACGCAGGCGCGGCGCGGGTATTCACCCACGTGCTGCTGTTCCTCGTCAGGCCGTGTGGCCTTCCGCCGGGAGCGGCTCCGGAGGCGGCGCCGACGCGAGGACCTGGGGAGGACGGGAGACCGGTTGTGAGCGGCTCCGGTCGAACCACGCATACACCGTGGGTAGCACCAGCAGTGTGAGCAGGGTGCTGCTGAAGAGGCCGCCGATGACGACGGTGGCCAGGGGCTTCTGCACCTCGGCGCCAGCGCCGGTGGAGTACGCCATGGGGAGGAAACCCAGGGAGGCCACCAGCGCGGTGGTGAGCACCGGACGCAGCCGCAGGTGGGCGGCGTCGTGGGCCGCCTGGAGCGGGGAGCGCCCTTCCTGACGCAGCTTGCGGATGGAGGAGACCAGCACCAGTCCGTTGAGCACCGCCACGCCGAACAGCGCGATGAACCCCACCGCCGCGGAGATGGACAGCGGCATGCCGCGCGCGAGCAGCGCCAGCAGTCCGCCGGTAATCGCGAACGGGATGTTGAGGTAGATGAGCAGCGCGGGCCTCACCGCGTTGAACGTGGCGTAGAGCAACACGAAGATGAGCAGCAGGGTGAGCGGCACCACGAGGGCGAGCCGCTGCGAGGCCGACTGGAGGTTCTCGAACTGGCCCCCCCAGTCCACCCAGTAGCCCGCGGGCAGCTTCACGTCGCGAGCGATGACCGACTGCGCCTCCGTCACGAAGCCCTGGAGGTCTCGTCCTCGCACGTTGGCTTCGATGGTGAGGCGCCGCTGGATGTTCTCCCGGCTCACCTGCGCGGGGCCCTCCTCCACGACGACGCGGGCCAATTCCGAGAGCGGGATGAGCTGTCCGGAGGGGCTGGCCACCCGCAGGCCCTCCAGCTGTTCGACGGTGGCGCGTGAGTCGGGCGCGAAGCGGACCTGGAGCGCGAAGCGGCGCGCGCCTTCCACCACCGTGCCCACCTCCCGGCCGCCGATGGCCTCGATGGTGTCCAGCACCTGCCGGGCGTTGATGCCGTAGCGGGCGATGGCCTTGCGGTCTATCTGGACGCGGGCCACGGGGAGCCCCGCGACCTGCTCCGCCTTGACGTCCGCGGCCCCGGGCACCTTGGAGAGCGCGGCGACGAGCTTGTCTCCCGTCTGCTTCAGCACGTTCAGGTCTTCGCCATACAGCTTCACCGCGACGTCCGAGCGCACGCCGGCGATGAGCTCGCTCACGCGCAGCTCGATGGGCTGCGAGTAGCTGAAGAGGCTGCCCGGCACCTCCTTCGCCAGCGCCGCGTTGAAGGCCGTGACGAGCCCCTCCCGGTCCCTCGCGGTGGTCCACTCCTCATGGGGCTTGAGCATCACGAAGATGTCGCTGATCTCCACGCCCATGGGGTCCGTGGCGATCTCCGCGCGGCCCGTGCGGGACACCACCGTGGTGACCTCCGGGAAGCGCTTGAGCACCTTCTCGATGAGCGTCGTCTGGCGCACCGACTCCTCCAGTGACACGGAGGGCACGCGCCACGCCTGCAGCGCGATGGCGCCTTCGTCCAGGCGGGGGATGAACTCCGCGCCCAGGAAGGGCACGGTGGCCAGGCTCAGCGCGAGCAGCCCTCCCGCGATGCCGGCGACGAGCCCCCTCCGCTGGAGGCACCACGACAGCGCGGGCGCGTACACGCGGCGAGCCCACCGGACGATGACGCTCTCCTGCTCCTTCGCGCGCAGCGGCAGCAGCACGGACGCCAGCGCGGGGACGAAGGTGAGCGACAGCACGAAGGCCCCCGCCAGCGCGCAGATGACGGTGATGGCCATGGGCTTGAACATCTTCCCCTCGATGCCGCTCAGGGCGAGGATGGGCAGGTACACCACGCCGATGATGAGCTCACCGAAGGCGGCGGCCTGACGGACCTCCACGGCGCTCGTGGCGACGACCTCGTCCCGCTCCTCGGGGGTGAGGGCGCGTCCCAGGTCGTGGCTCTTCTCCGAGATGTGGCGGACGGCGTTCTCCACGATGATGAGGGCTCCGTCGACGATGAGGCCGAAGTCGATGGCGCCCAGCGACATCAGGTTGCCGGAGATGCCCAGGGCCCGCATGCCGATGAACGCGCTGAGCATCGCCAGCGGAATGGCCGCGGCGGCGAGCAGGCCCGCGCGCAGGTTTCGCAGCATCACGAAGAGCACCACGATGACGAGCACGCCGCCCTCGATGAGGTTCTTCGCCACCGTGTGGAGGGTCTTCCGCACCAGGTCCGTGCGGTCGTAGAACGTGTCGAGCGTCACGCCCGGCGGCAGGGTGGGGCGGATCTTCTCCACCTCCGCTTTCACGTTGTTGACCACCTCGCGCGAGTTCTGCCCGATGAGCATCATCACGATGCCGGCGACGGCCTCGCCGCGCCCATCGCGAGTCACCGCGCCCTGCCGGACCTTGGGCGCGAAGGCCACGGTGGCCACGTCGCGGACGGAGATGGGGACCCCTTGCGGCGACGTGGAGAGGACGATGTCGCGCAGGTCCTCCAGCGTCTCCACCAGGCCCTCGCCCCGGATGAGCACCTGCTCGGGGCCCCGCGCGATGTATGCGCCACCGGCGTTGGCGTTGTTCTGCTCCAGCGCCTCGAACACCTGGCCCAGCGACAGGCCGTAGGCGGTGAGCCGGGTGGGGTCCACCTGCACTTCGTACGTCTTCAGTTCCCCGCCGAAGGCGTTGACCTCGACGACGCCCGGCACGGAGCGCAGCCGGGGGGAGATCTGCCACTCGAGGATGCTGCGCAGCTCCATGGCGTCCTGCCCCTCGCCGCGCACCTCGAACTGGTAGATTTCTCCCAGGCCCGTGGAGATGGGGCCCATCTCCGGTGAGCCGTAGCCCGGGGGGATGCTCTCCCTCGCGGCGACCAGTCGCTCCTGGATGAGCTGGCGCGCGAAGTAGATGTCGACGCCTTCCTCGAAGACGACGGTGACGACGGACAGGCCGAACTTGGAGACGGAGCGAATCTCCTCCGTGTCCGGCAGCCCGCTCATGGAGGTCTCGACGGGGACGGTGATGAAGCGCTCCACCTCCACGGGGCCCAGGCCCGGTGACGAGGTGAGAATCTGCACCTGCACGTTGGTGACGTCCGGCACCGCGTCGATGGGGAGCTTGCGCAGCGCGTTCAGCCCGAACCCGACGAGCACCAGCGTCAGGGTGAAGATGAGCAGGCGGTTCTTGATGGAGAAGTGGATGAGTCTGTCGAACATGGTGGCCGCCTAGTGGGAGTGGCCTTCGCCCATGCTCTCCTTTGAGAGCTCGGACTTGAGGATGAACGCGCCCTTCGCGACGATGGACGCACCCGCTTCGAGCCCCGACAGGACCTCCACCTCGCGCGAGGAGCTGGCCCCCGTGCGGACCTCCACCGGCTGGAACCGGTGCTCCCCCGAGGGGATGAAGACGACCTGCTTCGTCCCCACCGTCTGCACCGCTTCACGGGGGACCACCAGCCGCGCGGTGTCCTTGGGGGCCTCCGGGAGCGCGGACGTGGTGGCGAGCTCCGCCTGCGCGAACATGCCGGGCTTGAGCGTGCCCTCGGTGTTGGCCACCACCACCCGGACCGGGATGGTGCGCGTCTTCTCATCGACGATGTCGCCGATGTAGCTCACCTGTCCGGTGAAGCGCTGGCCGGGGAGCGCCTGCACGGTGAGCTCCACGGACTGGCCCGTGCGGACCCGCGACAGCTGGCTCTCGCTGATGTCCAGCAGCACCCACAGCTCGGAGAGGTCCGCCACGGTGAAGAGCGAGGTGGTGGGCTCCACCGCCTGTCCCACGGTGCCTTGAATCTCCACCACCGTGCCGTGGATGGGGCTGACGGCGGGGAAGCGGGAGCTGTAGTGCTCGTTGGCGCGCAGCGTGGCGATGTCCTCGTCGGACATGCCGAGTGCGTGCAGCCGTCCATCCGCCGCGTTGCGCTCCGCCTGCGCGGTGACGAAGGCGCTCTCCGCCTCGCGCATCTCGCGCTCGCTGGTGATGCCCTTGGCGAGCAGGTCCGACTCGCGGCGGAAGTTGGCCTCCGCCACGCGCGCCTTGATGGCCGCGGAGAGGTAGTCCGCGCGGGCCTGGCCCAGCTCCGGACTGTCCAGGTGTCCCAGCACCTGGCCCTTCTTCACCTTCTGGCCCAGCGACACGGCGAGCGTGTCGATGCGGCCCGGGACGCGCGAGGCGACCTTGGCGACGCCGCCTTGCGTGAAGGTGATGCGGGCCGGGACGCTGATGCCGTTGATCAGCGGCCTGGACTCGGCGCGCGCCAGCTCCAGCCCCGCGGAGCGGGCGGCCTCGGGGGTGAGGGTGATGACCTCCTCGTGTCCCTCGTCGCCCTCGGGCTCGCCGTGGGACTCGCCCTCCTCGTGGTCGTGGCCTTCTTCCTTGCCCGCGTGGGCGGCGGCGGGCCTGGGGGCATCCGGGCGCGCGGCTTCCTTCTTCTCGGAGCAGCCCGTCAGCAGCAGGGTGGTGGCCAACAGGACGGACAGATGCGTGTACGCGTTCATTGAATGGCTCCCACGACCTTCTTGAGCTGGGCTTCAGCGGTGTTGAGCTCCTCGAGCGCCTCGATGTAGCCAAGGCGTGCGGCGAGGGCTTCGCGCCGGATGATGAGCAATTGGAGGAAGTCGACCTTGCCGGCGCGGTACGCCTCGGTGACGAGCTTCAGGTTCTCCTGGAGCGCGGCGAGGACGTCGCCTCCGAAGACGGCCGCCCCGGCCTGCGCGGTGCGATAGCGATTGAAGGCCAGCTCCACCTCGGAGCGGACGAAGCGCTGGGTGGCGGCGAGCGTGTCTCTCGCCGCGCGCTCCCGGGCGGAGCTGACGCCCCTGCCGGCCTGGTTGCGATTGAAGAGGGGCAGGTCGATGCCGAGCGTCCCCTGGATGATGTCGTTGCCTTCCTCGCGGCCGTAGCTGATGCCGAGGCTGGGGCGGGGCAGGGCTTCCTTCCGGGCGAGCCGCACCTCCGCCTCCGCGGCCTCTACCTCGGCCATGGCGGCCTTCAGGTCCGCGCGCTGCGCGGTGGCCTGCCGCATGAGCTCGGCGAGCGCGGGCGGGGCCGAGGCCTCCGTGGGGAGCGCGCCTTGGGGGGCGAGCTCCTCGTCGGGCTCGACGCCCAGCAGGAGCCGCAGCTCCGCGAGCGTCTGCGTGCGCTGCTGCTCGGCGCGGGCGCGCTCCTTCTGGGCCCGGCCCAGCTCCACCCTCGCGGTGTTCACCTCGATGCGGGAGGCGGCGCCCGCCTTCAGCCGCTCCTCGGCGGCCTGGCGTCCCTCCTCCGCGAGCGCGAGGGCGTCCTGGGCGAGCCGCAGCTCCTGCTCGACGGCCAGGGCCTTGCCGAAGGCCTCACGGACCTCGGCGGCGAGCTCCACCTGGAGGGCCACCATCCGCGCGCGACTGGCGGCCACGCTGGCCGTCGCGGCGTCCTTGCGGGCACCTCGCTGGCCGAAGAGCTCCAGCTGCTGGCTGATGCCGACGTTGACGTCGAGGAGGGTGCTCTCCGCGCCCCGGAAGCGCGGGCCGACGGCGGCCTGGAGCTCCGGGTTGGTCTGCGCGAGGAGGGATGCGCCCGAGAGCTGGGCCTGGGCCGAGGCCACTTCGGCCTTCTGGGCGATGAGTCGGGGACTGCGTTCAAGGGCGAGTGCAACGGATTGCTCCATCGTCAGCGGGCGGGCCGCGAGGGCCGGCGTGGCGACGAGCAGGAGCAGGCTGCCGAGTCGAATGGATGGGAACAGGACGCTCACCAGGAATGGAAGGCTCAGCGGGAGCCGTGGCGGCTGGAGGGCGTGCGAGGTCGAGCGGCGTCGAGCCGCGCGTGTCCACGCACGCACCCCAGCGCCGGCCTCCGCCGACGCAGGGATGAATGAGGGCCCGGGTCCACGCCATCACCTGTCGGGGATGTGGGACCGGTTGCCTGGAGATGGATGGGGAGGTGTGCGGCGTCCGGCCCACGCGCGTGCGAACACCCGCGCGAAGTCATGCGCTGACGAGCGAAGACACGTGTGGCGGGAGCGGGCCGCTAGGCCGCTATCGGAGGCCGCAGCAGCGGAGCTTGTTCCACTTCGGCGGGGCGTTGCTCCTCGCCGGGAATCTCCTGGGCGCCGGCCTCGAGGACCCAGGCCACGGAGGGGAGCGAGACAGGCGTCACATGCTGGCTCGGGCAGCAGCCGCACTGATGTGACGTGGGGCCGCAGCCGTGCTCACGGCTCAAGTCACCCAGGTCCGACTCACCTTCCACGGAGTGCGCGACGTGCCCGGAGACGGCGTAGTGCACGGCCATCTCGATGGCTTCCCCGAAGGAAGGCACGAGGCCGTGTACCAACACCAACATCAGGAGCAGACGCAGCACAGAGCCTTCGTAATGGTTCTCATGGGGGAGTGCAAGCCGCGGAGGGCCATCGTTGTCAGGTGGACGGCTACATCGGAGCAAGCTGGCAGCAGTCCGAGAGCGTGACTGCTTCGAGCTGCAGCGTGACGTGGTGGATACCGAACTCGTCATGCAGCCGTTTCTTCAACTGGCTCACGAGCTGGTCGTCCACCTGGGCATCGCGAACGACGAGGTGGGCGGTGAGCGCGGCCTCGGTCGTGCTCATGGCCCACACGTGCAGGTCATGCACCTGCGCGACGCCGGGCGCCTTGCTGAGCCGCTCGCGCACCGCGCCCATGTCGATGTTCTCCGGCACGGCATGCAGCGCCAGGTTGACGGAGTCCTTCAGGAGTCCCCACGTGCTGAAGAAGATGAGGGCCGCGATGAGGAGCGTCACCACGGGGTCCATCCAGAGCCAGCCGGTGAAGTAGATGAGCGCGCCGGCGAGGACGACGGCCAATGACACGCCCGCGTCGGCGGCCATGTGGAGGAAGGCACCCCGGATGTTGAGGTCGTTCTTGCGGCCCTTCCAGAACATGAGCGCGGTGGCGGTGTTGATGACGATACCGACGCCGGCCACCAGCATCACGGTGCCGCTGGCGACGGGGGCGGGCTCACCGAGCCTGCGGATGGCCTCCCACGCGATGCCTCCCACGGCGACCAGGAGCAGCAGGCCATTGAGCAGGGCGGCGAGGATGGAGGAGCTGCGCAGGCCGTAGGTGTGGCGCTCGGTCGGCCTGCGGCGGGCCAGGACGCTGGCTCCCCACGCGAGCACGAGGCCCAGGATGTCGCTCAGGTTGTGGCCGGCATCGGCGAGCAGGGCCAGCGAGTCGGAGAGGAAGCCGAAGGTGGCCTCCACGGCGACGAAGGCCAGGTTGAGGCCGATGCCCACGGCGAAGGCCTTGCCGTGGGTGGGAGCTGCGTGGTTGTGGGAGCCGGACATGGTCGACGGTTCCTCCAGGACGAAGAGCAAGGCGGGCGTGGCGGGACTCGAGAGTCGCCACTCGCCACGGCTGACGCTCGGCGCTCGCCGGGGTTACACCGGGCCGCTGCTTTTCGGGTCGCGCACCGGCCCTCGAAGCTTGCGCATCGTCGTCGCGGGCGGCTGGCCGCTTCCCTGAAGGAACAGGCGGCCA
This sequence comes from Myxococcus stipitatus, assembly GCF_038561935.1. The sequence goes on from NZ_CP102770.1 coordinate 2,424,600, forward strand.
GCCGGGAGGCCGCTTGGGCCGGGGGGCCTCGAGCGCGGGCCAGCTAGAGTCCGGCCGCTTCCGCATCGAGGTCCCCACCGTGTTGTTGCCGCGTACCTTCGGACTCTTCGTCGTCACGGCCCTGGCCGAAATCGTGGGCTGCTATCTGCCCTACCTGTGGCTGCGGGAGGGCAGGTCCGCGTGGCTCCTGGTGCCGGCGGCGCTGAGCCTGGCGGGGTTCGCGTGGCTTCTGACGCTGCATCCCACGGGGGCCGCGCGCACGTATGCCGCGTATGGCGGCGTGTACATCGCGGTGGCGTTGGTGTGGCTGTGGTGGGTGGAGGGTGAGCGGCCCACGACCTGGGATGTCGTGGGGGCGTGCGTGGCCATCCTGGGGATGGCCATCATCCTCCTCGGCCCGCGGAAGTGAGCGCGTCGGGCATCACTTCTTCTTGGGCTTCGCCATGGAGCCCCAGCCGACGATGGTGGGGTCGTTCAGCGGGACCTTCTTGCGCGTGGAGACGCCGTCGGTGTTCCGGCCCGAGTTGCCGGAGATGACATCCACGCTGACGGGCACCTTGGTCTTCTTGCCGTTCTTCTCGACGGTCTTGTAGTTGACCTTGCTGATGATGCCGATGTGGTCATCCCACCGGCTGGTCTTGGGGTTGTTGAACGCAATGGCATCACCCACCTGGGGGTTCTTCTTGTTCTTCCAGGTGCCCTGCTCCTTGAGCTGGTTGACGATGCCTCCCACGGAGGAGGAGCGAGGTGACTTCAGGCCCGCCTCCTTCGCGGCCCAGCTCACGAAGTCCGCGCACCAGGCCTGGCCCTTCTTGCCCGTCATGGCCTGGGTGAACTTGTTGGAGTTGTTGGCGCCCTCCTTGTAGCCCTCCTGCTTCTTGGCGATGTCGACGATCTTCTGTCCGATGTCGGAGCCCGAGGAGGAGGAAGGCGGCTTCGCCTTCGAGGTGCTCGTCGGCTTGGGGGCGCTCCCCTCGAAGAGGTCCGCCATGGAGTAGCCCGTTGTGATCAGGGGCTTCGTCAGGGTCGTCGGGTCCTGCTTCGGCAGGTTTCCGGCGATGAACCCGGGGCCCTTCGTGTTGATGGAGAAGGTGTTGGTGTTGAACTTGGGGAACGAGACGCCGTTGCTCATGGATGGCCTCCGGAACTGCAGTCGTGGTCCATGTACGCCGGCGCTCGCCCCAGGGTTACACGCGGAATTTCGGGAGTCGTGTCACTCCTCGAGCTTCCCCCAGCGTCCCGCGGTGCCCCAGACGTCGTAACCGGGCATCGCGAAGAACGAGGCCGTGCCGTTGAGCTCGTAGCTGTTCCTGTCGACCGTGGCCTTCTTGACCTTCTCGATGAGGTTGTTCACCCGAGACTTCACGTGGTCGGACACCTTCACGTACTTCTTGGAGTGCGAACGCTCGCCCCAGGTGCCCGCGGCCGTGCCGGAGAGGGTGCCCCCGATGAAGCCTCCGACGGTGCTCCTGGCGAGCCCCTGGTACCAGGGCTCATGCTGCTGGACGTTGGTGAGGATGGTCGACAGGTCACTGGAGATGAGTCCCGCGACGCTGCCCACGGCGGCCCTGGCGGCGATGCGCGTGGCGACGCCCTTGCGTCCCTGCTTCTTGGAGAGCCCACTCGTCGCGAGCTCCCCTCCGCCGAGCACGACCCCCTTCGCGAAGCCCGCGGCGGCGCCAATCCCCATGGCCTCGAAGAAGCCCTTGGCCGAGTAGTCGCTCCCGGGCTGCGTGCGGTTGTATTTGAAGCCAGCGTGCGCGGCGCCCGAGATGGTGTTCCCCGCGACGCCGAGACCGAATCGCGTGGCCTTCTCCGCCAGCGTGCCGGCGGAGTTGACCAGGGACTCGGTCGCGGAGACTCCCGCGGAGACCACCTGCGAGCCCGTGGCCACGGCGCCTTCCGTCGCCCCCACGGCGGCGCCTTCCGCCGCGCCGGCCGAGGCCCCCTTGGCCGCTCCCTTCGCGGCCTTGGTCGCGCCCTTCACCGCGCCCTTCACCACGCGCTTCGCGGCGCTCGCCGCCGCGCTCGAGGCGCCCCCCGTGAAGATGGAGAGGCAGGCACCCGCGATGGTGAGGAGCGCCGAGGCGATGCCGATGCCAATCCTCTCCGCGAGGGAGATTTCGCCCGTGGGGTCGGTGATGCCGAGCGGATTGTTCGCGGCGAAGACGTAGGGGCTCGCGAACTGCCGCCGCGGGTCCGGCGTCACGAAGCGGCGCAGGACCGGGTCGTACATGCGGGCGCGGAAGTTGTAGAGCCCGACCTCGGCGTCCCACTCCTGTCCCTGGAAGAGGTACTCGGAGGCCGCCGTGTCTCCCTCGGCGAGCGTGAGGCCGCCGAAGGGGGCATAGGCGTAGCGGGCCGCGAGCGTGGAGCCCTCCACGACCGCCCACACGGACTGGTCCGGGTCCGTCAGCGTGAAGCGTGTGGTCGTCCCCACCCGCGCGAGGAGCCCTGACGCTCCCTGCAGCAGCACCGTCCAGGACGCCCCGTCCCGCCGTGCCACGGGGACCAGACCGGCGCCGAAGAAGTAGACCGTGTCCACGCCGTCGCGGCGACGCTTGAGCACGCGCTGCTGGCTCCCGCCGTACGCGAGCCGGAGCGCGCTTCCGGCGGACTCGATGCGCGTCGTCATGTTCGTCGCGCGTTCGTAGGTGAACGTCCGACCCGCGCCCGAGAGCAACTGTCCTTGGGCGCTCCACGTGAGCGGCTCGGCGGGGCCTGCCCCGACGGAGAGCGATGCGACCCTGTCCGTGCCCTCGGCGCACGGAGTGGCCACCGGGATTCCGTTCTCCTCCGCCTCCCAGATGTTGCCGCTGGGGTCGTAGGCGCGGATGGTCATCGGCGTGGCGCCGGTCGCGGTGAGCATCCGCCGCTGACCGTCGTAGCCGAAGGACTGCTCCTGGCTGGCCTCCACGCCCGCGAAGTGCCACCGCACGCCTCGCGTGCGCACGACGCCGTCCGGCTCATAGGCATACGTCAGCGCGAAGGACTGGTCCCCCGCCGCCGACGTGGTCGTCATCGTCGCCACCTGGCCGCGAGAGGTGTAGTCCACGAGCCTCGTCCATGCGCCCTGGCCGAGCACCTCCCGCTGCACCAGTCCATCCGCGCTCCAGTCATAGGCCGCGAGGTTCGCGAGGCCCTCGTCGCTGCCGATGGACACGAGGTGCCCGAGCTCGTCATAGGCGTAGTGCACCGCCCGGAGCGGGGTGCCCTGGGGGAAGTCGACGCGGACCACCGCGGAGAGGTTGTCGTACCGGTAGGACACCGTCCCGTCCGCGGTCGTCGGCCCGTCGAGCGTCATCCGCACCGAGGAGAGGTGCCCGTCCTCGTCGTAGCCGAACACCTCCGTGACGGTGACCTCCCCGTCGTCCCCCGGGTTGTGCGCCACCGAGCTCCACTTCATGCCGATGAGCGTGGGGTCGTTCCCGTCGCCGTCGTAGCGCATCGACACCGCGACGGTGAAACCCTCGGTCGGCCACTCGGGCTGGTTCGCGAGCAGGCGCAGCGCCACCGGGTCCCAGGCGTAGGAGACCGTACCTTCCTCCACCATGCGCCCCAGCGCGTCGTACTTGTAATAGACGAACCACTGCTCACCCGCGTCCAGCGCGGGCTGCACGAAGCGCAGCCTCCCGGCCACGTCGGACACGAACCGGGTCTGCCCCGCGTCGGGGTCGACCAGGGACTCGGTGCGCTGGAGCGCGTCCGTCGTCATCCGCTGGGTGTAGCCGGTGGGGAGCTGCTGGGGCCCGCTCACCAGCGCGTTGGGGAGCGCGGTCTCGAGCGTGGCCACGGGACCGGAGGCCCCCGCCGCATAGGTGCGATTGCCCGACGTCCGAGAGACCTCCTCCCCCGTGTTCGACACGTACGTGCTCCGCACCGTCTGCGAGAGCGTGTCGGTCAGGCGCACGGAGCGCGTCTGCACGGGGCTGGTGAGCGTGTCCTCGAAGTAGCGGCCGGCGGGGAGGTCTCCTCCGGCGTTCGCGCCGAAGCGCAGCCGCGTCGTCTGCCGTTGCGCCTCGGGCACCGTGAGGTCGATGGCGTAGGGCTTGCCGGCGCCGGCCTGCTCGAGCGTCTGTTGTCGTGGCGAGGCCTCGTAGCGCGTGCCCTCGTAGGGGTAGCCCTGGTCGTCCGAGCGCTGGATGCCGTCCTGGTGCTGTCCCCGGTAGTAGTCGGCGACGTCGCCCTTCAGCTCCCACGTGGTGGAGAGGTTCGCGAGGAAGTCCTCCACGTCCACGAAGCCAGGCCGGTACTGGAGCACGGGTTGTGTCTGGCCGGAGCCGAACGAGCCCGGGGCGGCCTTCGTCGTCACGAGCGGTCGACTGAGTGCGTCGTGGATGAGGCCCAGCACGATGCTGTCCGCGCCCTGGAGCTGCTGCACCTGTCGCTGTCGGCCGGAGGCGTCGTTGTACGAGACGCCGACGCGGACCGCCTCGGCGACGGAGAGGTTGCGGAGGGCTCCCTCACCGGTGACGGTGATGGACACCGTGTCCCCCGAAGGGCGGACCGGCTGGCTGTAGAGGAGCTGCCCTTCGGCGAAGAAGAGCACCACGCCCTTGCCGACGACGAGCAACCAGTGCCGCGCGAGCGGCGGCGTGGCCAGCGCGGTCCAGGCCACACCCGCCTGGGATGCGCTCCAGCCCTGGTCCCAGCGAATCGTCACGTCGCCCATGGACACGGAGGCGACTACGTCGCGGGCCTGGAGCTCGAAGTAGACCGCGCGGGTCTCCGCCGTGGTGCCTCGCCAGGTCAGGATGCCCGCGGCGTCGCCCGTGTGCCTGAGCGCGCCGTCCGCGGCGGCCCAGCCCTCCGATGCATCCCAGCGCTCGCGCCAGGTGCCGCCGTCGCGGAAGGTCTCGAGCACACCGCCGCTGGCGGGATGGACGGTGACCTCCGCGTTGGGGCTCATGGGGGAGAAGACGCCGCCGTTGCCCCAGCGCGAGAGGAAGTTCTGGGAGAGCTCCTTGACCTGTCCGGAGGCCCCCACGGAGACGGTCGGCTGGAAGGCGCGGTCGAAGTACGTGCGCGTGGTGCGGCCGCTCGCGTCCTGGGTCGAGGTGAGCTGCTGGCTCGGCTCGTCGAAGGTGCGGCTCACGAAGCCGCTGGCGAGCGGCCCCACCAGCACGCTGTCGAGCGTCACCGCGCTGGCGGTGGTGTTGGTGATGGACAAGGTGAGCACCACGGACGCCTCCGTGGCGGCGGAGGTGAGCGCGAGCGGGGCCGTGCGGCCCGCCTGCGAGGTCCGGGGCCGACGAGGACGGGCGGCGAGTCGGGCACGGCGGTCCGCGGAGCGCCGGTCCGGCGCGGGCACGGGGCCTCCGAGCACCTGCGGCCCCCCGAGCGGGACGGGCAGCGTGACGTAGCGCCAGGCGCCGTCCGTGGCGGGCAGCGGCACGAAGTGGGGCGGGGCGGCCACGCCGTCGACCGTGACGGTCGCGAAGATGCCCGTGGTGGTGTTGCTGGTGAAGCCCGCCGGGGTCCGCACCCAGGCTCCGACCAGGTACGTGCCCTCGGGGGCCTCGGGTGTCACCGACACGGCGAGGGTGGCATTGGCGCCGCCGGGCAGCCGGGCCGCGCGGATGCCCGTGCGCACGTCGTCCGAGTCGTACACCACGCCGGTGAGGGTCCAGCGCGAGGTGTCCTCGTAGGGCTGGAAGCCGAGGAAGGCGAACCCACCGAAGGGCGCGTTGCTCGCCTGCGCCACGCCGAACTCCCGGTTGCTGCTGTAGAGCGTCGCCGTGGGCACGCCGAGGCCGTCCACGCTCTCCTGCTCCTGGCCGTAGTCCGTGTGCTCGGTGGTGCGCGCCGCGAGCGCCCAGCCCGCCGGGTTGTCTCCCGGGGTGTAGCTCGCGAAGGGGAACGCCACCTCCGGGGCATCGAGGAGGCCGAAGCTCGCCTCGGCCATGGAGACGAGCACGCCCTCGGCGGTGGGCCAGCTGGCGTAGGTCGTCGCCATGGCCTGCACGGGGACCGTGCCCGTGTCGGTCGTGACGGTGTTCGTCACCTGCGCCGGGTCGGTGAGCGCGTGGATGGCCGCGAGGCCCGCATCGATGGCGACGCCTGGAACCGTGGTCTGCACGAACGTCTGGGCCTGGCCCTCGCCGCCGTTCTGCTGGAAGGTGACCGTCACGGGTTGACCGGTCGCGGAGCCGGGGGCGCCCGCCGGGACGTACTCGGTGGTCTTCGTGCTCGTGACACCGTTGCTGGTCTGGGTGTCCACCGTCTGCGCCACCCAGCCGCCGCGGAGCACGACGGTCTCGGGCTCGAGGACATCGGAGGCGACCTGTTGGTAGACGACCCAGGTGGCCTCGGTGCCATCGAGCAGCACCCCCGCGCGGTCTCGCGTCTGCGTGCGCAAGAGGAGGCCGTCGAGCATGTCGTAGTAGTTCTTGCCGGTCTCATCGGCCATGCCGTTGAGGTAGGTGCTGTCCACCCACCCATTCACCGGGTTCGCGGCGTCCGAGGTCCCCGGGTAGGTGCGAGCGGAGAAGTACTTCACGATGAGGCCCGTGGGGTCGCAGCCCGCGGTCTTCGTGTCGAAGGCGTAGCGCGTGGGAATCGCGTCCCGATATCCATCCGTCACGTCGAGACCGGCGACCGCGTAGTGCTCGATGGGGCCGGCGAAGGTGTCTCCCGCGTACTGGTGGAGGTACACCGTCGCCGCCACCTCGAAGTCGTTGCTGTCCTGGGGGTAGGTGGCGAAGAGCCGCGGCCCCTGGGGCGAGGTGCCCGGACCCTGGCCATCGACCATCTTCTCCTCGGAGAACGCCTCGGGTGTGCCCACCTGTCCGTTGTGCAGCACGAGCGCCTCGGCCCTCCGTGAGGTGCCTCCCTTCGTGGCGGTGAACGCCAGGAACGTGGGGCTCTCGTCCACGAGCGATTCGGAGTTGAAGCGATGACCCTCCGCGCTCACGAGCGCCTCCAGGTCGGCGGACGGGGGAGCGGAGATGACCGTGCTCCAATCCGACGCGGTGCCACGGAAGTACACGTAGGGGCCGACGACGGCCCAGTCCGCGCCTCCACTTGTGGGCCAGTTGTCCGCTGGGGTGTCCTGCGGTGGCAGCGGCTGGCCCAGCGGGGTCGGCGCTGGCTTCCAGCCCGTCGTCGGGTCATAGGCCATTACCTGGGCGACGGCCGCGCCGACACCCGTGGTGGGCGCGATGACCTGGAGGGCGTAGTCGGGTCCGAACGCATAGCGCTGGGTGAGATGCGAGTCGGGCACGCCGGGGTTGAGCTTCGTGCTGACCACCCACGTCGTTCCATCGAAGCGCGCGAGGTTGCCATTGCTGGCGACGAGCGTGTCGTCGACCACTTCTGGAATCCACGGCGTGGGAGTGTTGTCCTGCCCGAAGGTGTCGTTGAAGTCGCCGAGCGAGTGGAGCTGGAGCGCATGGTCGGCCGTCCACTGGGCCACCCAGACGCGATAGAGGTTCTCCTGGGCGCTGGCGGTGATGAGGTGGGACACCACCACGAGCGACGAGCCCGGCACGAGGACGACACTCTCCGGGTCCCTCGTCGAGAACTGGGGAACCGTGATGGAAGGCCCCGAGCGCCACACGAGCAGGCTGTCCAGCCAACGCAGCGTCAGCTGTCCGTCGGCATCCAGGGTGGCCAGGTACTCGCCCCCACCCGTGAACCATGTGAAGCGAGGGGCCGCGAGTGTCTCACGCGCCCAGGCCCGCGTGGTCCAGCGCCAGGTGAGCACCTGACAGTCGCCGGAGTAGGTCTGGGTGCTCATCTGCGCCACGGCGAGCCACGTGGTGCCTCCCACGAAGGTCGTGAGGGTGCCCGCGGTGGGCAGCTCGAGCGTGGGGACGTCCTTCTGGGTGGTGACGCCATCGAGGGTGGCACCGCGCCACTGGCCGGGTCGCGCCACGTCACGGTCGAAGGCGTAGACGACGTGCTCCCGGGGACTGCTTCGCTTGAAGGTGAGCGCGAAGAAGTCCTGGTTGGCGACGACCTGGAGGGTCTCGAGGTCGAGCCCCCGTGTGTCGAGGAGCGCGTCGTTCGGGTCCAGCTGCCAGGTGAGCCACGCTCCCGACCACGTCCAGACCTGGAGCGAGAGCCGGCCGTTGGCCCCGTGGTAGTACGTGACGACCGCGTAGTCCGGGCCGTAGTAGATGCGAGGCGAGCCGCCGCTCAGGGACTCGGGCCGCTTCACCTCCGCGCGCCGCTCGCACAGCGAGAGACTCTGGTGGGTATAGGTATAGGTGGCGGTGGCGCCCTCGGGAGAGGTGATGGATGCGAGCGCTCCCGGCTGCCCCCCCTCCACCGAAGTCTCCAGGTAGTAGTCGAGCACGAGTCCCGGGCTCTCCACGTCGTCCTGGTCGAACTGGGTGACGCGCGTGAGGAAGCGCTTGAACGTGTCACCTCGGAGGGGGCCCGTGTTCCCGGTGACGTTGGCCACCTCGCGCTCGCGGCCGGAGGACTCCGGCCTCGGCTCGTAGCCGAAGCGGAAGGTGAAGAGGGTGGCGCCGTCGGTTGCCCGGACGGAGACCTGGTCGAGGAAGCGGGTCTCGTAGCAGTCCTGCCAGGCGCCCGGGGCGTCGCTGGGGGTGGCGCGGTGAGGGTCCGCGTACTCGCGGGGGGCCTCCGCCTCGGCGCTCCACAGCTTGTCGCCGTAGTGGAGCGTGACGGTGCGGCCGAACACGTCGGTGACGCGGGAGAGGTAAACGGCCTTGGTGTACGGCAGCCCGCCGGTGCCGACGCGCTGCTCGCAGCCCGGGAGCAGCCCGTCACTGGTGCGCTCGAAGTCGTTGTAGGCGTAGGTGATGGTGCTGCCGAAGCGGTCCGTGACCCGGCCCAGATACCAGGCGCGCGCCACCTGGACCTGCCCCTCGGTGCGCATCGAGGCGCCGCTCCACAGGGGCAGGCCGTTGCTGCCCTTCCACCACACGGACCACGCCACCGTGTTGTTCTCGCTGAGCGCGCCCGCCGCCTCCCGCGTGACGCCGCCACCGAAGGAGCGCCGCACGGCGGAGTCGTTCGTGACGACCCAGCGCTCGTAGCGGGGGTAGTACTGCACCTTCCAGAACTGGTAGTTCTGGAGCTGGTACGCCTCGCCGCCATCCTTCACCAGCAGCCGGGCTCCCACCTCGAGCGTGTAGAGCAGCTCGTGCGTGTCGTCGACGAGCTCCCAGGTGCCCTGCGTGCCATGCGCGGTGGCGTTCGCCGACAGGAGGAGCCCGTGCGCGTGGAACTCCTCGATGAGCGGGGCCGGGACGGGCTGGCCATCCGCGAGGCCGGTGGCGAGCGCCGCGTCGGCGGAGAAGAGGCACGGGGCCCACGGCTGGCGCACCAGCGTGTTGGGCGTGCCGTTCTCGAAGAGCGCGTACTCGCGCGTCCCCGGCACGGGCGAGCCGGAGGACATCGACTCAATCCACGTCAGGGGAAGGCTCCAGCCCAGGCCGACCACGCCTGTCGGGGCCTCGCGGTTCCACGTCGCCGCCTCGCGGAACACGTTGGACTGGTACTGGAGCGACAGCGACACGTCGAGGCCGTTGCCCTCGGAGCGCCCCGGGAGGGTGAACAGGCTCTGGGTGAGGTTCACGTCGCCGCGGAACAGGTTGACGGAGCTCGCGAGGTTTCCGACAGAGCTGCCATCCATCTGGAACGTGCGGATGGCGGGGGGCTGGCTTTGCGATGAGGGATTGGACGACGACATGGAAGACCTCGAGGGGTCGCGAATGGGGTGAGGGCCGCGCGAAGGGAATGGGAGACAGAGCGCGGGTGCCCCACGACGTCGTGGGGCACCCGCCGGGTCCAGCCAGGAGGGACCTGGAGACTGTCTATGCCTTCGGAATGCCGATGATCACCAGCGACACACGGGACTGGTCATTCGTCTGGACGTTATTGCTGTCATCCGTGACGAAGGCCCTCGGCTCGGTCAACCTGACTGTGTATTCATCGACCTCCCACTTCTCGCAGCCGCCGCCGATGGTCCGAACGTAGTTGTCCTGACTTTTGTGGAACGTCACCTTGTACTTCTGGAGGAGCACGACCGCGCTGGAGAGGGGCTGGCTGAACCTCAGGGCGAAGACCTCACCCACCGCCTTCTGGATGTCGGGCACGAGCTGCACCAGCAGCCCCTCCCCGGTGGTGGTGGCGGCGATGAGGCCGCCGTTGACTTGCGCCGTCGAGGGCAGGTTGCCTGAGTTGTCATGCATCGACGCGATGGCCGTGATGCCGACCTCGTTGCCGTGGATGCTGCTGCCCGTCTCGAACTCGACGGCCGCCACCTGATGCTGCTTGCTGTACGAAAGTTGCCACCCGGACAGGAAGGTGTTGGTGATGGCACACGGGGGGTTGGGGAGGGCGATGAGCTTGCTCTCCCCATGGTCGGGAATGTTGTCCACGTTCTCGAGCGCGACGGCGGGATTCTTGGGACCGATGACCGCGACGCAGCAGACCACCACCTTGCTGGCGTTCGTGTCGAGGACGTTGCCGCTGTCGTCCGCGAGCTTCCCGGTGACGCTCGCGCTGATGGTCGTGTCGTTCGGCTTGGTGGCTTGGACGGAGAGCTCGAGCTGGTGAACCATCCGGTCGTTGCCGTAGTCGTACTTCCAGTACGCGATTCCGACGACGTAGTCGCTGACGGACTTCCCGTTGAAGTCGAACTTCGCGGTCTCGCCAGGTTTGACTTCGGTGTAACGCACTTCGATGGGCATGGCGTGGCTCCAGGCCGCGGAGGCGGCAGGTGAAGGAGGGGGTGATGGGAGTTCGTTGGCACCGTCTGTGGAACGTGAGGTTCACCAGCGCTTGTCTGGCTTCAGTCAGGCGAGATAAATCTCGTGAGCCTCCATCCGTTGCCTTGCGCCCCCCAATGACCCAAACGCATACCCCAAGTGTTGGAAATTGGCTATTGGACTGAGTGCCTAGATCTCGGCGCCGCTATTTCTGCAGGACACGAAGCTCCTTGGTCAGTCCGCGTGCGGGGTCTCCAAACACATTGTCGGAGGCGGTGACGCTCCCCGTCATTCCTCCCACCACGTTCCAGTGGGTGTCGACTCCAAACGCCACCGTGGTCGGCTCATCGCCCAGGTTCCAACTGGCGCCTTCGGCGCAGACCTGGGTGAAGTCCTGCTGCACGTTGTAGGTCGAGCGGTTGGGATAGCCGACCTGTCGGTAATAGCCCTGGTTCGTGCCCCCCGACTGAGGGTCTCCGAAGGTCGCCGCGCTGAAGGTGACGCTGCCCGTCACGCCTGGGATGAAGCGGAACCTGCCATTCGCCCCGTAGGCCACGTCGCAGGGCCCCGGCAGGTTGAACGTGGCGCCATCTCCGATGCCCGAGTTGAAGGTGGCGATGTCGTAGCCCCCGGGCAGGTCCTTGGGCACGTTGATGGGCGCGAGCGGCAGCGGCCCCTGGTCCCAGCCCGTGACGACGAACATGAAGCGCGTGGGCAAGGACTGCTCATAGAGCAGGAGGTTGTCCGCCGACGTGGTGCCGGAGAGCATGTCCATGTTGGGCTCATCCAGCGGCGACGTGAATTCGCCCTGGGCCTTGGCGTTGCGCAGGGCCTGGAGGTACCAATCCCTGGCGATGGCCGGGAAGTACTTCAGCTCCAGCGCCCACAGGTACGCCTCCTTCAGGATGTAGAGGCGGGCGGACATGGATTGCGTCGGCGCCAGTGTATTCAGATACGTGTAGACGCCGACCCCGCTGGAGGTGGTGGTCGTCGAGTCGCGCTGGAAGGAGAACGAGAAGTCGAACGTCCCGCCGGTGTAGATCTCCTCCGTCGCGGCCACGCCCATGTTGTCGTTGGGGCCAATCTTCCCGGTCTCGAGGAAGCCCGCGTAGAGGTTGACGTCCAGGTGGACGCCGAAGCCCGCCGTCTCGCTGTTCGTCACCCGGTACTGGCCGTCGCAGACCGACCCGCCGCTCATGGCGAACTTGAGGTACTTCTGGCCGTTGAGGTTCGTCGGCGTGCCGTACTTCGCGACGACGGCTGCCACGTAGTTCTGGCCCGTGTAGAAGGTGCTCAGGTCGGTGCCGTCCGGCGCGGTGAAGATCTGCTGAATCTGCTGCGGCGTCTTCCCCTGGGCGGCCAGCCGGTTCACGCACTCGGTATACAGGCTGAACATCCGGGCGTTGATGGCCGCCTCGGTATAGGAGTCGACCACGCCCGGCGTACACGCGTAGGTGAAGTAGTCGCCCGCGGCGGTCTCATCCGCGTCCTCCGAGGCGACGGGCCAGTGGGCCACGAGCAGCGGCGCCGGGTTGAAGGTGGTGTCCTGGTTGAACGCGAGGTTCGCCGCCGTCCCGTATTGGGAGCGCAGCCAGAACATGGAGCGGCCGAAGTAACACCCGTAGGGGCGGACCAGGTAGGGCGACGGGTCTCCGGGCGGGAAGTAGGGGTGCCGGTAGGACTTCGTCTGCACCTTGATGCTCTGGGCCGAGTACTTGCCGTCCTGCCACGCGAAGTGGCCGGAGGCGCCCGCCTTCACGGTGATGCCCCAGCTCACCCCCGTCTGGAACCCCGCGAACATGTCGATGCCGGCGGCGGCCGTCGCCTTCGTGGTGTATTGGAACCCCAGGCTCGCGGAGAAGTTGACGTCGTTCAGGATGACGTCCTCCTGGGTCGTGTTCATCTCGTAATCAAACATGTTCCAGTCGGCCATGCCGTCGGGGCTGGTGTTGTCCCAGACCTCCGGTGCCGGGACAGGCATGGGGAACGGGTCGCAGATGGACGTGAGCAATCGCTTGCCCGTGTTCTCCTGCTTGGGCGGGTGGAGGGCCGTCTGCACCTTGAAGTCGCCATACTTCAAGGACGCCATCTGGATGGGCGAGCCGATCGACGACGAGGCGAGGCGCACCCACGCGAACCCCAGGATGATGGGGAGCAGGGTGGTGCCCTGGCTCGACGACTCGGGGGTGTTTCCGAAAGAGAAACACATCGAGATGGGGCCTTCCGTGTCCTCGGAGGTGCTCGGGAAGAGCTTGCCGTACTCCTTCCAGACGGGCGCGGCCGTCGAGTCGAGTTGCCGCAAGGGCCGGATGTCTTGAATCACGGCGATGCTGATGGCGTCGGCTTTGTTGTGGTCGGCGAACAGCGCGACGAGTCTGCCCGCGGGGTCCACGGCCAGGGCCGGGCCCTTCGCCTTGCGGCTCTTCACGGAGCCAGGCCAGGTGAGGAGCATCGGTGCCGGGGCGTTGCTCGGGCGGGCGTGGCAGTCCGCGTCCAGCGTCCAGGAGAAGGTGGTCGCCGTGGTGTTGTGGTCATCCCAGAGCGCCGCGACGACGCAGTTGACGGAAGGGGCCGTGGTCGTGGCGCCCGGCTGGGAGACGAGGATGGTGCGGATGTCGAGGTGCGAGATGTTCCCCGAGGTCTGCGTCGGGCTGGTGACAGGGGCCGTCAGGGACCAGGTCGGCACCTGGGAGACCCAGTTGTTGGTGAACGGGTTGTAGAAGTTCGTGTCCAGGACGAGGTGGTACACCTGCACCGTGTTGTGCGTGGAGTCCCAGGCCACGTAGTTGAGAAGGATTTCCGTCTCACCCTTGCCAACACCTGCCGACACGCCATTGGAGGAAACCTTCACACCGATGGGATTTCCTCCCGCGGAGGAGGCCGGAAGGCAGACCTGGCACCAGTCTGTCGTGGCGCGTTGGACGCCGGGCGCGAAGCGGGCCGCGTAGAGGTCGCTGTTCTTGGAATCAATCCAGAAGACGTAGAGGGCGTCCTGCCGTGCCACGACACCCAGCCGCTTCGTGGTCTGGAAGTTGAGGGAGGATTGGAGGGAATCCTTCTGGAGGCTGAACGAGGTCCAGGGGTCCAGGCGCTTCGGATTGCCCTGGGGGCGGCTGTTGTAGGCGGCGGTGGCGGAACTGAAGAAGCCCTGGATGTTGTCGTCATCATTGACGCCCACCAGGGCCATCGCGCCGCCCATCGGGATGAGACGGAATTCGCCATCGTCACCATCGACGTCGAGTGGGCCTGCGACAGGAATGCCGACGATATCCGTGGTGGAGGGAGGCGACGGGAGCGGCGGCGTCGAGGTGGCCGTGGAAGTGGACACAGCGGGTTCCATTTCGTGACAGGAGATGACGGTGGGGGTGCTCCGTGATTACAATTGCAATTGCAGCGCCACCCGCCTCGGCGGGTCCTGTCCCAGCGGGCGCGCTCGGCGACATGGGGAGAGCGAGGAAGTGTCCGCGTCCAACAGGAACGCGGTTGCGTCCTTCCCATGTCAGAGCATCTGGGTTGTGCTGGACCTGAATCGTTGAAGGCCGAAAGGAGTTACCGTGAATCTCCTAGGAGTCGTGGTCATCCTGGCCCTGTCCTCCGCCGCGCCTCCGGGCTCGGAGGGAAGTTGCGCGACGGCGAATATCGAGACAGCACTCAAGGCCGTGTTCGAGCGCTACCCGAGCGCGGATGAGTTGGACCTGACGCGTGATTCTGGAGAGCCCATCACGCCCGAGTTCCTGTCCACCGCGTTCAAGGTCCGCGATGTGCGGAACGGTTACGCGACGCTCGAGCATGCGGACCTGGTGGAGCGCTACGAGGCGGCGCTGTTCAAGAACTCCAGCGGCTATCACCTGGTCATCGTGTCCACGGGAGGCTCGGTGAATCGCATGGGCGTCTTCCGCTGCGATGCGCGGGGCCTGGTGTCGGATGCGCAGGCCTTGAGCTTCTCCCGGGAGGACGCGCTCAAGCTCTATGGGGAGGCGGGGCTCATCGGGAAGAAGGGGCTGACGGAGCAGCACCTCCAGGACTGGGCGGGCTCGCTCGTGCAGATTGCCCTGCCGCGCAAGGGGCGGAGCATCGTGCTCAAGGCCGCCGTCGACGAGCCGGCCCACGTGTATGGAAAGAAGGTGGGGTCGGTCGAGTACAGCGACGGCCGCTTCGTTGTCCGCTCGCTCGGAAGGACGAAGCAGGCGTCCGCGTCAGGCGAGTGAGCCTCCAGTCCCCGGGCCTTGCCTGCCCGTGGTGGATTGCGCCCCCTCTTCGCGATGGCGACTTTTGGGCCATTCATTCCTGTCCGAGGGAAGGGGCTCGACGATGTCCGTGAACATCCTGCTGGTGCATGGTGCGTGGGGGGACGGCTCCAACTGGAGTCGTGTCATTCCCTTGTTGGTGTCACAGGGCTTCCACGTCACGGCGGTCCAGAACCCGCTGACCTCGCTCGCCGACGACGTGGCGAACACCCGGCGCATCCTGGCCCTCCAGAAGGGGCCGACGCTGCTCGTCGGTCACTCCTACGGGGGCGCCGTCATCACCGAGGCGGGCACTGACTCGGACCTCGTCACGGGGCTGGTCTACATCGCGGCCTTCGCTCCGGACGCGGGGGAGGGGCTCGGGGACCTGCTCGGCCGCGGGCAGCCTCCTCCAGGCGGCGCCAACATCTATCCGGACCCCGACGGTTTCCTGTGGATCAAACAGGAGGGCTTCCGCGAGAGCTTCGCGCAGGACCTGGGAGAGATGGAGGCGCGCGTGCTGGGTGTCACGCAGCGGCCCATCTCCGGTCGCTGCTTCAGCGACAAGGTGTCCCGGCCCGCGTGGAAGGTGAAGCCCTGCTGGTACCAGGTCTCCGAGCAGGACCGGATGATTCCCCCCGACACGGAGCGGTTCATGGCGCAGCGGATGCGGGCGACCACACGCTCGCTTCCGGCCAGCCACGCCTCGCTCGTCTCGCAGCCGGCGGAGGTCTCGAAGCTCATCCTGGAGGCCGCCGCGAGCGTCGAGGCCGGAGCGGGCGCCAGCATGCACTGACACGGGGCCCCTGGCCCTCACTGGCCGCGCGATGCCGGAGCCGGTAGTGTCGCGCTCGCGAGGCCCGGGCCAGGAGCGCTGCCGTGCGGACGTGTCGACAGGGTGTGGTGCTGGCGCTCGCATGGGCCTGCGGACTGGGATGTCTTCCGGACCCTGTCGACGTCGCGGGAAAGCGCTGTGACGCGCGCGAGGAATGCGGCGCGGGCTTCCTCTGCCAGGCCGGGCGCTGCGCCACGGACGGCGCCGGGTCGGACAACCTGGTGGGCAATCCGGGCTTCGAGCAGGGGGTCGAAGGCTGGGTGTCCTCGGGCTCGCTGAGCACGGTGCGTCCGGGCTTCCGGGGCGAGTCCGCGGGGCGGCTCGAGGTTCCGCTCGCGCGGGAGCGGGTGACGCTCCAGCCGCTCTCCCCGCCGCTGCTCGAGGCCCACGACAGCTACTACTGCGCGTCGGCGTGGGTGCGAGGACCTTCCGGGAGCTCGGCGACGCTGGCCCTGCTGAGTGACTCCGAGCCCCAGGACCCGGTGTCCGTCTCGCTGAATGACACGTGGCAGGAGGTGAAGACCTCCACGCTCTTCGTGGGGGATGAGGTGGGCTCGGTGCTGCTGACCTTCGTCGGCGCGCCGGGCGCCGCGCTGAGCGTGGATGAAGTCCGGCTCTGGCGCGCGGGCTCCATCTTCTGTGAGGACACGCCGTGAGCGACTCGGCGCCGAGCACCGCGCCCCTCACCGAGAAGACGGACCCGGAGGGACCGCTCTCGCCGGTGCGGCTGCTCGTCCTCGAGGGCAAGGACCCCGGGCGCTCCGCGGTGCTGGAGCGAGGCACGGCGGTGGTGGGGACGCTGCCGTCCTGTCAGCTCGTCCTCACGGACGACACGGTGTCTCGCCGGCATCTGAGCATCGAGCTGTTGGGGACTTCGTTGCGGGTGCGTGACCTGGGGAGTCGCAACGGCACGCGCTATCTGGGCGCGCGGGTGGAGGTGGTGGAGGTGCCCGTGGGCGCGCTGGTGTGCCTGGGGCGGACCCAGCTCGCGCTGCTCCCCGCGGCCTCGTCGACGGAGCGGGTCAGCACCCGCGCGGAGCTGGCGGGACTGCTGGGGCGCTCGCTGGTGATGCGTCGGCTGTTCACGGACATCGAGCGGGTGGCTCCCACGGGGCTGCCAGTGCTGCTCCAGGGGGAGACGGGCACGGGGAAGGAGGGCATCGCGAGAGCGCTGCATCAGCTCTCCGGCAGGACGGGCGCGCTGCGGGTCTTCGATTGTGGCGCGGTGCTTCCCGGGTTGTTGCCTGGGGCGTTGTTCGGGCATGCGCGAGGGGCCTTCACGGGGGCGGTGGCGGAGGCTCCTGGCGCGCTCGAAGGGGCGCATGAGGGGACGCTCTTCCTGGACGAGGTGGCGGAGCTTCCGCTGGAGGCCCAGCCGGCCTTCCTGCGGGTGCTGGAGACGGGCGGCTTCTTCCGCTTGGGGGAGAACGTCGAGCGGCGCGTCCGCTTCCGCGTCATCGCCGCCACCCATCAGGACCTCCAGGCCGCGGTGAAGAAGGGGACGTTTCGAGAGGACCTCTATCATCGCCTCGCGAGCGTCGTGCTCCGGGCCCCGGCGCTGAGGGAGCGGCTGGAGGACATCCCGCTGCTGGCCGAGCACTTCGCGCGGAGCTTGGGGACCTCGCTCCCGCTGTCGCCCGCGAGCCTGGCCACGCTGACGGCCTATCACTGGCCCGGCAATGTGCGGGAGCTCCGCAACGCGGTGGAGCGGGTCGTGTCGCTGGGCGCGGAGGCCGCGTTGCCTCGGCTCGCGATGGGGGAGGACTCGCGGGCGGAGGACTTCCATGCGACGCGGGAGCGGGTCCTCCAGGCCTTCGAGCGAAGCTACCTGGAGGCACAGCTGGCCCGGCACAAGGGGTCCGCCTCGGCGGCTGCCCGCGCGGCGGGGCTGGCCCGCTCCTACTTCTATCGCCTGCTCAAGACGCACGGGATTGTTCCCAGAGGCGGGAAGGGCTGACGCGAGGCGCTTGGGATAACGTCCGCGCGCATGTGGCTTGCCGTGGTGATGACGGTGTTCCTGGGGCAGGCGGCCCCCGCGAACCCCTATCTGGAACAAGCATGGGGGAAGTACGAGTCGCTGCATTTCGCGGAGGCGGTGGAGCTGCTGCGGCTCGCCGAGCAGGTTCCCACGAGCACGCGCGCTCAGCGGATTGAAGTCCTGGAGCTGCGAGCCCGCTGCGAGCTGGCGGAAGGGCGGCGCGCGGAGGCGGAGGAGAGCTATACGCGCATGCTCACGCTGGAGCCTCGCGCCGAGCCTCCAGGGGACCTCTCCCCCAAGATTCTCGAGGCCTTCCAGGCGGTGAAGCGCGGGCTCTTTCCCGCGGACTATCTGGCGTTGAAGCGGCTGCCAGCGACGGAGGGGTTGGTGCGGGTGGAGGTGGTGGACCCCTGGCACCGGGTCTCGGGCGCGGTGCTGCGCTGGAGGGATGGCTTCGGCGAGGCGTGGAGGGAAGCCCAGGCGACCGCCGACGAAGGGCGCTGGCTGTTCGAGCTCCCCAGGGACAGGCGTGTTCCGGTGGAGTGGTACGTGGAGGCGCGCGACGCGGAGGGGAAGGAGGTGGCGCGGCTGGGGGCGCCTGCTTCGGAGGCGGAGGTTTCGCGCGCCGCCACAGAGCCGCTCCTGGCTCCGGCATCGCGGCCTGGCGACACATCGCGAGCCTCCACGGAGGTCGCGGCCTCCAGCCGTCTTCGGTCGACGCTGGGCTGGGTGGCGATGGGGGCGGCAGTCGCCGCTGGCGTTGGCGGAGCGGTGCTGCAAGTCCGCTCCCATGAATCGCGGGAGGCCGCAGGGCGCGCGGAGTGGGCCAGGGATGCGCGGCGTCACTCCGATAGGGCTCGCTCCCAGGCGGGGTGGGCCACGGGGCTCTTCGCCGTTGGCGGAGCGGCGGCGCTGGGCGGAGGGGTCCTGTTCGCATGGTGAAGGACGGAGCCACGACGCGGGGCGCGCGCCTGGGGGAATACGAGCTGCTCGCGCGCATCGCGGCGGGCGGGATGGGAGAGGTCTTCATCGCCCGACGGATGGGGCCCGCGGGAATCGAGCAGCGCGTGGCGCTGAAGACGGTCCTCCCCCATCTGGCCGACGACCCGCGCTGGCGTGACCGCTTCATCGAGGAGATGCGCTTCGCGGCGATGCTGAGCCATCCCCACATCGTCCCTGTCTCCGAGCTGGGCTGGAAGGACGGGCGCCTGTTCATGGCGATGGCGCTCGTCGAGGGCGTGAGCCTGGCGCGGCTGCTACGGGCGTGCCGCCGCGAGGGACACGTGCTGTCGGTGCCGCTGGTGCGCCTGTTGGCCACGGGGCTGTGTGAGGCGCTTCAGTATGCCCATCAGCTCCGGAGCCCTTCCGGCGAGGCCGTGGGGCTCGTGCATCGCGATGTGAATCCCGCCAACGTCCTGGTGTCCGCGCAGGGCGCGGTGCTGCTGGGAGACTTCGGCATCGCGCGCCCGGCCACGAGCGACACGACACATGGGGGCCGGGCCTGGGGCAAATACCCATACATGCCTCCGGAGCAGCTGGATGGTGTGCGGCCACTGGATGCGCGGGTGGATGTCTTCGCGGCCTCGGTGACCCTGTATGAGGCCCTCACGGGAGTTTCGCCGTTCCTGCGAGAGACCGATGAGGCGACGATTCAAGCCATACGAGGCACGGAGCTCCCAGACATCACGCTCCTGCGGCCCGACGTCAGTCCTCGCATCGCGGAGACGCTGCGGCGCGGAGCCGCTCGGGATCGAGGCGCGCGGCTCGGCTCCGCCAGCGAGCTGCTGGATGGATTGCTGGATGGCCCCGTGGCCCGCCCCTCCGAGCTGGGGGCCTTGGTCGAAAGGGTGTGCGCGGCGGAGCTGGAGGTCTTCCGGAGGCCCGAGCCTGTTGGCGATGACGCTCCCCTGACGCGGACGCTGCGACCCGGGTCCGCTCGTATGACCTCGCCCTGGCCTGGTCGTGCTCCAGGGCTCGCGGTGCTGGGGGGACTGGCCGTGCTCACGGGGGGCTGGTGGCTTCTTCGCCCGCGAGGTGAAGTGCCGGTGTCCTCGCCCGAGGCAATGGCCGTCCCGGTGGCTCCTCCTTCGCCAGCGTCGCCGCCTTCCGAGCCCGAGGAAGCGGCTCCACCCAAGGTGGCTCCTCGCCCGCCTGTCTCGGTGAAGGCGGCGGAGACGCGTGGGCCTATCGCGATGCCGAAGGCCCCGGGGGCCGTCGGGTTCCTGACCGTGGACGCGCGGCCCTGGGCGGTGGTCTCCGTGGACGGGCGCGAGGTGGACCGGACGCCCCTGGCCCGCTATCCGCTGCCCCCGGGCCGGCATCTGGTCGTGTTCCACAACCCCACCCTGGGGCTGACGGAGCAGCGCACCGTCCAGGTCGAGTCGGGCAAGGTCGCCACCGTGCGGGTGGACTTCGCCGCGCCCTGATGGACCCGGGCCGAGTGTCTTGCGCCAGGACAGTTGTCCCCTGGCAGGAGACAACCTTGGGTCAGGGGGGCGCACCAAGTCCGCGAGAAGAGGCGAGGACGACTCCCCGAGGCCCCGGGCGCGGAAGGGGGCATGGTGCGTGCACTGGAGGCAGGGCATCACTCGCTGGGGCGCACCGCCTCACGCGAGTGCCTCACCACTCATGGTGCTCTGTCTCAAGGGAGTTGCTTCGTCATGAAGACGCTGGCTTTCGTGTGTGCATCGCTTTCGCTCCTGCTGCTGACCCCTGCTTGCGGAAAGGATGCGTGCACCGCAGAGGAGTCGACCACCTGTTCGAGCAAGCACAGCACGTGTGTCAACGCGTGCGGCGGCGGGAACGAGCCGGGGTTCCTGGCTTGCACCGAGAGCTGCAACAAGAAGCTGTGTGATTGCGAGTCGGCCTGCGGAAACGACGAGTGCGACACGTCTGACAAGTAGGCCGAGCCGGAGCCTTGGGGGGCGTGCGCCCGCGCGGGGAGCGGTGTCCTCGCGCGGGTTCATGGTTCAGGGCTTCTCCAGCAGCCAGTCGCGAACGGCGAGGAAACGCGCGGTGGGGGCCGCGGTCCGGCGCCACGCCACATACAAGGTTCCGAAGGGGCGTCGCGCCGAGCGCCGGTTCGGCTCGGGGGTGACGCTCTCCACGCGTCCCTCGCGCAGCGCGGGCTCGACGAGATAGTCCGGCAGGACGGTCAGGCCCGCGCCCGCTTCGGCCAGTGAGAGCATCTCGTCCAGGTTGGCGATGCGGCACACCACGCGGGAGGGGAGTGGCTCCTTGGGGCCGAAGGCGGAGCGCCACCATGGGCCTAGCATCGCGAGGTCGGAGTCGAAGGCGATGAAGCGATGGGCCGCGAAGTCGCGTGCGCTCTTGGGGGTGCCCCAGCGCTTGAGGTAGGCGCGCGAGGCCACGGCCACGAATCGTTCCTGCGCGACGGGGTGCACCTCCAGGCCCGGCGCCTCGGGAAGGATGCCGACGATGCCCAGGTCCAGCTCTCCCTCCACGAGGCGCCGGGAGACGCGGCTGGGCACGTCGAAGCGCACCTCCAGGTGAAGCTCGGGGTGGCGCTCCAGGAGGGACGGGAGGCGAGGGCGCAGCCAGTAGCGGAAGAAGGGCCAGGGGCCCGCGAGGCTCACCTCGCCGCGCACGGCGCGTTGGGCCTCGGCGGCTTCCTCGAGCGCGGCATCCAGGGCGGGCAGGTGGGCGCCCAGCTTCGCGACCAAGGCGGCGCCAGCGGCGGTGAGCCGAGCACCTCGACCGACGCGCTCGAACAGCGCGGCGCCGACTCGCTGCTCCAGCGCCTTGAGCTGCTGACCCACGGCGGAGGCGGTGATGCCCAGCCGAGCGGCGGCGGCGGCATGGGTCCCCGCGCGGCTCACTTCCCACAGCGTCCAGAGCGCTTCGTGATTGCCAGACATGGCCCGAGCTTACCGTCCCGGCCATCGAATCCACGGAGGGCTCTTCGGGCAGGGCGCGCGTGCTGTCCCAGCCATCAGCTCCACGGATGGCTCATCAGTTCTCGCGACTGGTCCGTGGAGACCGTGGCGGGCACTGAAGAGACATGTCCGCGACCTCCGTACGACCCGACGCTCCTCGCTCCTTTCGCGACACCACGCTGACCCTCGGGCGCCTGCTCGTTCCCCTGGGGGCGCTGGTGAGCCTCTGGCCGGGTGTGTCCACGGCGGTCGCGCTGGTCGCTGGAATGCTGCTGGCCCTGACCGTGGGCAATCCGTATGCGGCACTCACCCGTCGTGCCACGCACGTCCTCCTCTCGCTCTCCGTGGTGGGCCTGGGCGCGGGCATGGACCTTCGCGTGGTGGCCGAGGAGGGTGCGCGCGGCGTGCTCTACACCGTGGTGGGCATCACCGCATGCCTTGTCCTGGGCGCCCTGCTGACACGGTGGCTGCGCGTCTCACGTGGCGCGGGCCTGCTCATCAGCATCGGCACCGCCATCTGTGGAGGCAGTGCCATCGCGGCGGTGGTGCCCGTGCTGCGTCCCCGGGAAGAGGACGTGTCCATCGCGCTGGGCACCGTGTTCCTGCTCAACGCCGTGGCGCTCTTCGTCTTCCCCGTGGTGGGACACGCCGTGGGCCTGGATGCGCGCCAGTTCGGACTGTGGAGCGCCCTGGCCATCCATGACACCAGCTCCGTGGTCGGCGCGGCCATGCGGTACGGACCGCAGGCGCTGGAGGTGGCCACCACCGTGAAGCTGGCGCGTGCGCTGTGGATCGTCCCGCTGACCGTGGCCCTGGGCTTCTGGATTCGTCGGACCCGACACGCCACCACGCACGGGCATGCGCCCGCTCGCAGGCCGTGGTTCATCCTCGGCTTCCTCGCCGTGGCGGCCCTCGTGACGTGGGTGCCCGCACTCCGGCCCGCGGGCCTCGTGGTGACCCACGTGTCCCAGCGTGTCCTCGTGCTGACGCTGTTCCTCATCGGCGCGGGCTTCTCGCGCCAGGCCCTGCGCTCCGTGGGCCTCAAGCCCCTGGCCCAGGGCATCACCCTGTGGCTCTGCATGGCCAGCCTGAGCCTGGGCGCCATCCTCCTCCACGTCATCTCGTGACGGCGCGAGCCCTCATGAGTGCGTCAACGCGGGAGGCGCCGCGCGGGCATGGCGCAGGAAGTGTCCCGCGATACCTCCCGGAGCATCCACGGGCAGCACCCAGGAGAACGTCCGTCGCACCCGAAGGTCAGGCAGCGGCAACACCCGGAAGCGCCCCGAGCTCAGCTCCGCCTGGATGCTCCATCGCGAGAGGAAGCCCACCCCCAGCCCCGCGGCCACCGCGCCCTTGATGGTCTCGGTGCCGCCAAGCTGGAGGTCTCCCGCCTGCGGACCCCGCCGCACACCCGCCCGCTTCAGCGCGCGCTCCAGCACCGCACGAGTCCCCGACCCCAGCTCGCGCCAGAGCAGCGGCACCGTCTGGAGCATGTCGAGGGTCCGCACCTGGAGGAGCTCCTGCGGCGCGTGCGTGGCGACGACAGGGAGCAGCTCGTCGTCCAGATAGTGCTCCAGCCGGAGGCCCGCGGCGCGGGCGTGTCCCTCCACCAACCCCAGCGGCGCACGTCCCTCTCCCACCCAGCCGAGCACCTGCTCGGAGTTGCCCACCTCCAGGCGCACCTGGAGTCCCCGGTGCAGGCGCAGGAAGGACGCCAGCAGGTCCGGGACGACGTAGCTCGCCAGCGTGGTGCTCGCGGCCAGCACGAGCTCTCCCTTCAGGACATCCTCACCCGCCACCGCGAGCGCGGCCTCCTCCAAGAGCTGATGGTGCCGCTGCGCATAGGCCAGCAGGCGCTGTCCCGCTTCATTGAGCCGCACCCCACGAGCCGTCCGCACCAGCAAGGGCTGGCCGCATTCCCGCTCCAGCTGCCGCACCTGCGCGGTGACGGCGGGCTGGGACAGGTGCAGCAGCCGGGACGCCGCGGACACCTGCCCCGTGGTCGCCACCACGCGGAAGGTCTCGAGTCGGCGGGGGTCGAGGCGGTTCGTCAACGGACGTCTCCAGGTGGACCTGTTTCGACGCATCCAGGCCGAGGCCGATGCACCATCCACTGTCCCACGAAACGAGGGGCATGCGGCTCGTCCCGTGATGCACACCCTCGTGCTCCGAACAGTCGAGCGCTCACCCGCGCCGCTTCCGGAAGGGCCAGGTGAGCTGTCCCAGGTAGTCGGTGGGGAGCGTGGGCTCGTCATCCATCCCCACGTCGAGCGGCGCCTCTCCCTTCTGCGGAAGCGCGGTGCCGAAGAGCCGGTCCCACACGGACAGGATGGCGCCGTAGTTGCCCTGCACGTCCGCGTACAGCCGCTGATGGTGCCAGCGATGCAGCTCGGCCACGGCGAAGACATGGCGCAGCACGCCCGCGCGGTAGGCGATGTTTCCGTGCTGGAACATCAGGTGCAACGTCACCGCGGCCAGCGCGCAGGCGACGACGGTGGGAGGCGCCCCGAGCAATCCCATCACCAGCAGCCCCGGTGCACCTTCCAGCGCCTCATGAAGCAGGTGTCTGCGTTGTCCATTGAGCCAGTACACGCGGCGAGGGCTGTGATGAATGGCATGCAGTCGCCACAGGGCGGGGACATGGTGGCTCGCGCGGTGGATGGCATAGAGGCCCAGGTCGAGGAGCGTGGCCCCCGCGAGGAATTGCACCCAGAACGGCCAGTCGCGAGGCCACCCGTCCAGCGCGCCTCCCGTGAGCTCCATCGCCCAGGTGTAGAGCAGGAGTGAGACATGACTGAGGGCCAGGTTGCCCGTCACGTGGAAGACGTCGGTCAGGGTGTCTCCCTCGTGGTCCTTCCTCCAGACCTCCGAGTGAGGAAACCAGCGCTCGAGCGCGAGGACGAGCAGCGCCGCGAGCAGCAGGATGGGAGGTCCCACGCGCCAGTAGGGGAGCCCCTGGCTCACGCCGGCCACCAGCGCGGCCGTGCCTCCGAAGAAGATGACGGGGTAGGGGAGATACGAGACGGGGTGTGTGCTCATGTCCCGGAGCGTCACCTCCGAGCAGGCCTCCCGGATTGGACGAACTGGCTACTTCGCGAGGGCGTCGTCGTCCGTGGGCATGGGCAACACCCACTCGGCGCGGCCCATGACGTCGGAAGGCCGGATGCCGAACATGCGGCGGAAGATGCGCGTGAGGTGCGCGCCATCCGTGAAGCCCGCGTGGTGCGCCGCCTCCGTCAGCGTCGCGCCCTCGCGGAGCCGGGCGACGGCGCGCTGGAGCCGGAGCCACGCGACATAGGGGCGCAGCGGGAGCCCCACGTGCTGGGGGAGCAGGTGCGTGAGCCTCCCGGGGGATATCTCCGCGTGCTCCGCCACGGCGCCCAGTCGGATGTCTCCCTCCAGGTTCGCCGCCACGAAGCGGACAGCGCGCTGCACGGCGGGGTGGATGACCTGCGGACGGGACTCGGGACTGGCGAGGGCGTCGACGAAGGACTGGGCGAGCCGCCGGGCCTGGGCCCACGTCTCGGGCGCGGCTCGCGGTGTCGCGCTCGACAGTACCTTGCCCGCGTGCAGCCAGTCCGAGGTCTCACCCAGCGGCCCCAGCGCGCGGCGCAGTCGCCGCCCCACGAGTCCATCCGGGTCGAGGTAGAGCAGCAGCACCGAGGGGCCCGGCGCCGCGACTTCGTGAAGGGCATCGGGAGGAATCACCGCGGCCAGGCACTCCACCGCGCTGTCTCGCCGAGCGCCGCGGAGGTGGAGCGGCGGCCCCAGGCTCACCATCACCTGGAAGGCATGGTGCGCGTGGGGCGCGGTGGCGCGCACCGGGCCCCCGTACAGCAGGGTCCCGGTGCCCATGAACAAGCGGCCACTCCAGGTCGAGGGCTCAGTGCCCCGAGTGCCCATGGTCATGTCCACCCGCGGCCGGGGTGGGCTGCGCGGGCTGTGCCCCCTTCGCGTCCGCCTTCGGCTTGCCGAACTTCACCAGCTGCGCATGCACCTGGCCGTTCTTCATCTTCATGCCGTGGACGACCACGCGCTCGCCGGCCTTGAGGTCCGCCGCCGTGACGTCCGCGCCACTCTTCTCGTAGCGCGTGCTCGCGTCCGTCATCACGTCCTCCTGCTTCATCTCGGGGGTCTCTACCACGAGCGTGCCTTGCTTCACCTCCTTCACGGTGCCCATGACGTGGACGCCGTCCTTGCCGTGGGCGAGCGCCATGCCGGGGGAGAGGAGGGAGAGGGAGAGCAGGGCGGAGGTGAGGTGCTTCGACAGGAATGAGGTCTTCATGAGCGTGCTCCTGGGATGTGACTACGGTCCATCGAGGAAGGCGTCCTCGGCGCGTTGTTCGTGAAGCTCGTGCTGCGAGAGGGGGAGGCCGGCCTTGATTTCATCGAGCGCCTCCGGGGTGAGCCCGGGCAGCGTGCGGATGAGCGAGACGAGCGCCCAGCTGTCGCGGTTGCGCGTGCCGTCGTGGAGCTGTCCCCACGCGGGCATGCCCGTCAGCCGGATGCCGTTCTGGATGATCCAATACAGCTCGCCGTCACTCAGCGACTGCGTCGCGGCGGCGCGCATGTCCGGCGCGGGGGGATAGAGCCCTTGTCCGATGGGCGTCTGCCCGCTGCCATCCGCCGCGTGGCAGACGGCGCAGTGGTCCGCCCAGTGGGCCCGCGCTTCGGAGAGCACCTTCGGAGGCAGGGGCTCCAGGGGATTCTCCTGCTCCTTCGCCCCGGACGGCATGCTGAGGGAGCGAGCTGCCCGAGCCACGCGGGCCTCGAGCGCGGAAGGGGCCTCCAGGGCGGAGAACCCGCGGTTCACCAGCGTCAATCCATACAGCCCCCCGCCCACGGCGAGGATGAGCGTCAGCGCGCCCACCACGGCCAGTCCTCCCACCACCTCACGGCGCAAGCTCACGACGACATCTCCTCCAGAGTCCTTTGAGTCGGCTCCGAGCGCTGTTGTTCACCGGGGCTCACGCGGCAGCCCCTTGCCTCTTACAGCTCGGGTGGCGACACCTGTCCCGAGGCTGCCTGCCGCGGGCAAGAAGCAACCGCGAGGCCACCCGGCGGAGCGCGCAAGCTCCCGGAACCACGAGGAGGTGTCGCGCGGCACCGTGATGGACGCCGTTACAGTCGGGAGGCGTGGGTTACACCTGGAGCCGTCGGCGGAGACCGCTCGGGAGGCCGACCGCCAGGAGCGAAGGGCGTGCGACGTCATCGCGCGCGGGCGCACGTGGCGAGGTCTTCCCGGTGTGGAGGCGCGCGAAGACAGCGCGAAATTCATCGAGGGGGTGTGTCGATGTTTGTTATTCTTTGCGGCCCTCCCAGCTCATCGTGAGGTGCTCATTCCTGGAGCGTGTATGTCGAAATATGGCGTGCAGAAGGCCGAGCCGATGTGGGTGATTCGGATTCGCCTCATTCTCTTACATCTCGGCGCCCTCGCCGTGTTCTTCGTCCCCTTCCAGTGGGAGCTCGTCGCGCTGGCGGCCATCAGCTACTTCCCTCGCATCCTCGGGGTGGAGGCGGGCTACCACCGCTATTTCTCACATCGGTCCTTCAAGACGAGCCGGGTGTTTCAGTTCCTGATTGCGGTGCTGGGCTCCTCGTCCGGGCAGCGGGGGGTGCTGTGGTGGGCCGCGCACCACCGGGCGCATCACCGGCACACGGACACGGAAGAGGATGTGCACTCCCCGGTGCATGGCTTCTGGAAGTCACACATGGGCTGGCTGCTCGAGGAGAAGAACGCGGACACCCACCTGGACCATGTGGCTGACTTCGCGTGCTTCCCGGAGCTGCGGCTCATCAACAAGTATTACTACGTCCCCGCGCTGCTGCTGCTCGTGGGGCTGGGGGTGGCGGGCGCCATGGGATGGCTGGGGCCCGATATCAATGCCTGGCAGGCCGTGGTCTGGGGGTTCTTCCTGCCCACGGTGCTGGCGCTCCATTCCATCCTGGCGGTGAACTCCCTGGCACATGGCAACGGGCGCTGGGCCAGCTACCGGCGCTTCGCCACGCGGGACTTGTCTTTGAACAGCATCTGGCTGGCGCTGCCCAGCGTGGGGGCCGGGTGGCACAACAATCATCACCGCTTCAGCGCCAGCTCGCGGGCGGGGTTCACCTGGTACGAAGTGGACCTGAGCTATCTGTGGCTGAGGTCGCTCGCCGCCTTGCGCCTCATCTGGGAGCTGCGCCCCGTCCCCGCGGAAATCATGCGGCAAGGTGGACTGCTGGCGGAGGAGAAGCCCAAGGTCGACCAGACGATGGGCTGAGGCTTCGGGGCACCCGGGCCCCGCCTCGTGGTGGAGGCGGGGACCCCTGGGGAGGACTGCTAGGCGGAGGCGACCACGCTCCGCGGAGCACCCAGTCCCTGGACCCACTTCTCCACCTGCTCGAGGACAGGCTCGGGCTTGCGCACCCAGCGGAAGTGGTGGAACGCCTTCATCCCGTAGTCGCGGGCCTGGAGCTCCACCTGGGTCACCCGCGCCTGTGACAGCTTGCCGGCGAGGAAGTCCGCGCACGTCTTGGGCACCAGCGGGTCTCCGGACAGGGACAGAATCAGCACGGGCACCTGGAGCCGGGCCAGTGCGGCGTCGTAGTCCACCGTGTCCCCGACGACCTTGTAGCGGCCCGTGAGGGCTTCATGGGTCCAGTCGAGAATCATGTTCAGCGGCTGCCGGCCGCCGAAGCCCACCTTGTGGCCCGGGAAGTAGCCCAGCGTCTGGTCGATGGCGCGCACCAGGCGGATGCCCATGTGGCGCTTGAACTTCATCCCGGAGGGCATGGAGCCGTAGTAGTTGGAGCCGCCCGCCAGGACGATGACGCCATCCACCTGGCCGGGGTTCTGGCTGGCGTGGAGCAGCGCGAACTGGCCGCCCAGGCTGTGCCCCGCGACGATGAAGGGCTTGCCCGCCGCCTGCGCCTTGAGCTTGGGCAGGAGCGTGGCGAGGTCGACGTTGAGGACCTCCTTGTAGCCGAAGTTCTGCCGCTTCACGTCCTGGACGGAGCTCTGCTTCATGCCGCGCAGCTCCACCGTGGCCACGCGATAGCCCAGCTTCGCCCAGGACTCGGCGAGGCCCCGGTAGAACTCCACCCCCACCCCGAGCGCCGGCAGGAAGGCGATGACACCCTTCTCGCCAGGGGTCTGCTCTCCAAACCACTCGATGACTGTCTGGGTCTGGTCCGGGAGCTGTTCCTGTTGGGTCTTCATGCGCGCGCCTTCTTCCACGTCAGTCCGCATTGCACGTCATTCCCTCCAGCATCTTCTGGCCTTTCCAGACACGGTAGAGCGGATAGGGCGCCGTGAGGTACTGCAACTTCTCCTCCTGGAAGATTTTGTGGAGCTTTTGGAGGTTGTAGAAGGGGCAGCGCGGGTAGGAGTGGTGCTCCACGTGGTAGGTGATGTTCGCGCAGAACCAGCCCAGCAGGGGGTTGGCCACGGTGATGCTGTTCTTGCTCATGTCCCGGCGGCGCGAGTCTCCGCGGGGATAGAGCGTGATGGGCGCGTGCTCGTAGCCCCGGGTGATGGGATTGATGATGAGCACCACCACGGCCAAGGGCAGCCAGAAGATGTAGAGCAGCTTGATGGCCAGACCCATCTGGATGAGCACCACGTGGATGCCGGCCCAGATGCCCAGGTTGATGATCTGCTCCGTCACCACGGTGGCGCGCACCCGCAGGCCATAACGCGTGAGGGCGATGGTCGTGTACCACTGGTAATAGCGCCACAGGCGCAACCAGATGTCCTTGAGCTCCGCGGCGAAGTAGTACTCGTCCGGGTCTCTCTCCGGGTCCGCGATGTGCGAGTGGTGCCGCATGTGTGTCTCGCGGTTCACCGTGAAGGTCATGGTGAAGGTGGTGGCGTACAGCCGCCCCATCAGCCGGTTGAAGAAGTCGTTGCGGAAGCCGGTGCCGTGCATGCAGTCGTGGTGCAGCACGAACAGCGTGTAGAGACAGTGGCCCAGGAGCACCGACAGGCCGATGTTCGCCCAGAGGTTGTCCAGCACGAACTGCCCATACATGGCGGCGGCATACGTCAGGATGAAGGGGCTGGCGAAGAGCAGGTGCTTGACGCCATTGGGGCGGCACAGCGCCTTGATGTCCGTGTCCCGCTGAGGACAGAGCAGCCACTTCTGGGGCTCCGGACGCTTCTTGGCGACGGAGGCGTCCTTCGCGTCCTGTACGACGTCCATGGTTTCAACGACGGTTTCCTTCAGCATGGGTCCTCCTATTGGCTTGCGCGGTCGCTGCCCGGCTGTTGAGGATGAGCTGCGAGTCGAGGATGCGCTGCGCGTCAATCAGCTCGGTGCGTCCGAGGGTGTAGGTGAGCCACTCGTCGATATCCGCCGTGAGCCGCTCGGCGGTCTCCGCGCCGAGCACCCGCTTCATGTAGAGGGCGGTGTCCAACTGCTGCAGCGTCTGGGGCAGCTCCAGCGCGCTGGTGAAGGGGTCTTCCACCACGTGGGTGATGAGGCCCAGCTCCTGCGCCTCCTTGGCGGTGAGCAGCTCTCCGCTCAGCACCAGCCGCTTGGTGACCGTCATCCCCGCCAGGCCCTTGAGGTAGGAGAGGCCTCCCATGCCGGGGATGAGCCCGGACTTGATTTCCGGCAGGCCCACCTTGATGCCCTGGCGCACCAGCTGGAGGTCCGTGGCGAACAACGTCTCCAGGCCACCGCCCTGGGCGGTGCCATTCACCACCGCCACCACCAGCGCGTCCATCGTCGCCAGCAGGCGCAGCATCGTCCGGGCCTTGTCGGCGAAGCCCTTCAGCGCTTCCTTCTCCCCCATCGCCAGGCGGCGGAGGATTTCGTTGCGGTCGCCGCCGATGGAGAAGTAGTCGCCGAAGTGCGCCAGGTAGACGATGCGCTTGTGAATCACCTCCGGCGCCAGCTCGCTCAGGCGTTGGAAGGTGGTGCACAGGTCGCCCAACAGCTCGTCCGTGAGGACGTTGGCGGGCGGGTTGTCGAAGAACAGCCAGAGGTTGTCGCGCGTGTCCTGGTAGAGCGCGAGCTGGCGTGAGCGGGGCAGGGCTCCGCCCGCCGTGGTGTTCAGGTCCAGCGGGCGCAGGTGTCCTTCCAGGGCGCGGGGGAGCTGGCGCTTGTGGGCCTCCTCCTGCCGCACCGGGCGGCGCTCGGAGGCCACCTTCACCTCGCCGTCGCTCCACGCCACGAAGACCTGCTGACTGCCCAGGGAGGGCAGCGTCGGGTCCGCGGGGATGAGGGGCGAGGCGACCTCGAAGCCCTCGTCCTTCATGAGCGCGGTCCAGCCCGCGCTGGAGACCAGCGGCGAGTCCGGGAGCCGCTCATGTCCGTCCACCGCGCCCCACCAGCCCGGGAGCAGACCGAACGTGTAGGTCGAGAACTCCTGCACGTCGACGCTCTCGTTGAGCACCAGCGCTCCGCCGGGCCGCAGGAGCTTCTTCACGTGCCGCAGCGTCGTGTGCAGCTCGCGCGTGGCGTGGAGGACGTTGGTGGCCACCACCACGTCGAACTCCTCGTCCAGCCCCTGGGCCTGGGGCGCCGTGTTGACGTCCAGCAGGCTGAAGCGCAGCGAGGGATGCTGAGGGCCCAGCCGGTTCCGGGCCTCGGCCAGGAGCTTGTCCCAGACGTCCGTGTAGCGGTACTCGCACGGCACACCCGCGCCCGCGAGCTCCCGCAGGATCTCCACCGTGGTGGACCCCGTCCCGGCGCCCACCTCGAGGATGCGCAAGGGGCGCTCGCCCCGGGAGGCCGCCAGTCCCAGCACGGCCCTGGACACCGCCTGGTTGTAGAAGCGCGACAGCTCGCTCTCGCCGTACACGGAGCGCACCAGCTCCACGCTGCCTCCGGGGAAGACCACGTGGGCCGCGGGCTTCTTGCCGGCGAGGATGAGCGGGTAGGCGTCGAGGCAGGCCTGCAACAGCGGCAGCATGTGCCGCAGGGGCGGGTGTGCCTGGGCCAGCGCGGCGGTGGCCTCGTTGAAGGGCTGCGAGCCCAGCCCCTCGGCGTCCGCCAGGCCCGGCAGCTTCAGCAGGGCCTGCGCCAGCCGCGCGTGTTCGCGCGCGAGGCTCCCCGCGCGGACCGCTTCATCCACCGGGACGGCCTTCCCTCCCAGCAGCCCCAGCTCTCTCAGCACCTGCGCGACGCGGCGGCGGGCCAGGGGCAGCAGCGCGTCCATGGCCTCTTGCATCTGGGCGAACGCGGGCCGGAACGCGGCGGTGACCTCGGTGGTGAGGGCCCGCGGAGGTGCCGCCACCGCGCTCGGGCGGGCGCTCCGGGCAAGCCCCCACTCCCAGCTCGCGCCCAGCTCATCCAGCACCGTGTCCTCGGCGGCGAGGATGGCGGCCTGCTCCCAGCCGGCCGCGAGCACCTGCTCCAGCGCGGCGAAGGCCTCCGCCGCGCGCAGGCCGTGGATGCCCTGGCGCGCGAGCAGGGTGCGGTAGATGTCGTTGGCCACCGCGCCCACTTCGCTCCAGTAGCCCCAGTTGATGACCACCACGCGGTGGCTCCGCCGGGCCCTCAGCGCGGAGGCGTAGCCGTCCAGGAAGGTGCTGGCGGCGGCGTAGTTGCCCTGCGAGACGTTGCCGACGAAGGACTGGATGGACGAGAAGAACAGCAGGAAGTCCAGCTCGAGCCCCTCGGTGGCGCGCGCCAGCGCCTGGGTGCCGGCCACCTTGGGCGCCAGCACCCGCGCGAAGGCCGCCTCGTCCAGGTCCACCAGCCGCTTGTCCTCGAGCACCATGGCCGAGTGAACCACGCCATGCAGCGCGCCCCACCGCGCGCGCACCTGCTGGAGTGCCTCCGCCATGGCGGACGCGTCCTCCACGGAGGCCTGCACGTAGAGCACCTGCTCGCCGTACTCGCCCTCTTCGGAGAGCTGGCGCCGCAGCTCGTCGGAGAGCGGGCGACGCCCCGACACCGCGACGCGCGCGTTGCAGGTGCGCCGCAGGTGGCGCAGGAACTCCATGCCCACGCCGCCCGCGCCGCCGACGATGAAGTACACGCCGTCCTTGCGCAGGGGCACCGGCTCGGACGCGGGGGGCTTCGCGCTCAAGAGGCGCCGCTCATACAGCCGCCCCGCGCGCAGCGCGCGCAGCTCCCTCGGCCGCGAGCCCACCTGCTCCACGCGCTCCACGTCCTCGCGCCCCATGTCCTCGCGCTCCAGGTCCACCTGGGACACGCGCACGGCGGGGTACTCGCGTGAGAGCGACTGGAGCAGGCCCCACAGGCCGTGGCTCGCCTCCTCGGCGGGAGTCTCCCGATGGATGGAGTAGCCACGGACGCTCAGGGCCTTGAGCACCAGCGGAGACTGGAGCCGCCCGCTCGCCACCAGCGCGCGAACCAGGGGAATCGCCGAGGCGTGCCCCAGCCCCACCAGCCAGACCTCATCGCAGCGCAGCCCTTGCTCGAGCGCCGCGATGAAGCGCGTCACGGCCTGCGTGCCTCCCTCGGAGGCCGCGTTGAAGCAGCGGAGGGGGCCCAGGTGCTCCGCGAGCTTCGCGGACAGCCCGCTGGCGTGCGTGTCACCCACCAGCGCGATGGACTGACTCCCGCGCGCGCGCTCGCCCTCGCTCACTGGCAGCCAGCGAGGCACCCAGACCTGGGGCGTGGTCGCGGAGGGCGGCCTGGCGACGGGCGCGGGCTCGTCGCGCCGAGGCGCGGGGGCCGTCTCGCCTGTCCCCGCCAGGTGCGGGTACTTCTCTCGCAGGTAGCCCGCGAGCGCCGTGGCGGTGGAGCGCTCGAAGAGCAGCGTGGGGTAGAGCTGGACCTTCAGCTCCTTCTCCATGGCCTCGGAGATTTCGAGCAGCGCGACGGAGTCCAGACCCAGGTCGAAGAAGGACTTGTCCGCGTCCGCGTCGGACCACTCCACCTGTCCATGCCGCGTCACCAGCGAGGCGATGAGCGACACGAGCGAGTCGCCCCCGGCCTCGGCGGGCGCGGTGGGAGGCGCCTCGGCGCGAGGCGCGGCGGGCACCAGCTGGAGGACTGGCGAGGGGACCGCGCCCGCGCGGGCGAGCAGGCGCCGGATGCTCTCGAGCGAGCGCACGCGCTTGACGCCGAACCTGCCCATGCGCACGAGCGGCTGGCCATCCATCCCGTAGATGGCGAAGGAGTGCGAGAGCACCTCCCGCCCGGCGATGTCCGCGTCGGGGCGCTCCACGAGCACGCGCACCTGCCGGTGCCCCTTGAGCGAGCGGGCGCGGAACTCATCGATGGCGAAGGGGATGAAGAGCGCGGCCTCGTCCAGCCGCTCGCGCAGATGGAACAGCGGGACGATGGTGGAGCAGTCGAGGAAGACGGGGTGCAGCATGAAGTCCGCGGCGCGCGCGGAGGCCCGCTCTCCCAGCGACACCGTGCCCACGAAGCCGCCCGGGAGCAGTGGCGCGACCTCTCCCAGGCACTTCATGAAGCTCTCGTGGAAGATGCCGATGTGGCGCGTGACGGAGTAGCAGGCGTCCAGGTCGATAGGCTCGCCCAGGAAGCGGTGCAGGTCCGACGGCAGCGGCGGCAGGTCCAGGGGGCCCGCATGCCGGTAGACACACGTCATGTGGGACGTCACCTTGTCGGACAGGGGCTGGTCGCCCTTCCAGGGGACGCTGGTGACGCTGACGCGCCCGTGGTCTCCCTGGTGCTCCACCGTCACGGTGAGCTTGCGGTCCATCTCCGCGTTGGTGACCACCGGCTCGTGGAAGAGGATGTCGCGCAGGACCAGTGAGTCGGTGTCGATGCGGGCCGCCGACAGCACCTTGTAGGTGGCGTCGAGCATGGACACCCCGGGGAGGATGTGGATGTCCTGCACCCGGTGCTCGGAGACCAGCGGGTCGGTGTCGCGCACCAACAGCTTGCTGCTGATTCGTACCGCCCTCATGACATGCTCCTGTCGACCTGCTCGAACTCCTCGATGCTCACGCCCTCGAGCTCCAGCAGCCCGTCCCCGATGGAGGCGGGGACGGAGATGGACGGCGGCGTGGGGCGGGTGGCGTGCCAGGCGAAGACCCTGGCGCTGTCGGGGATGGGGCGGCGTGCCGCCTCCAGGTCCTGGGGTCGCACGGCCTGCTCGGGGCGCTCACCCAGGATGAGGTGGACGTTCGTCTTGCCGAAGCCGAACGAGCTGATGCCGGCGCGCCGAGGGCCGGAGGACACCTCCCAGGCCTGGGCTTCGCGCTGGGGGTGGAAGGGCGTGCGGTCGAACTCGAAGCGCGGGTTGACCTGCTCGCAGTGCAGCGTGGGGACGAGCGTGCGGTGGTGCAGACAGAGCGCCACCTTGATGAGGCTCGCCACGCCCGCGGCCGACAGCAGGTGCCCGAAGTTCGTCTTCACGCTGCCGATGGCGCAGCGCTCGGGTGGCTCGTGCGCGAAGGCGCGGGCCAGGGCGCGAAGCTCGATGGGGTCGCCAATCATCGTCCCCGTGCCGTGGGCCTCCACGTAGGAGATGCTCCGAGGAGACAGGCCCGCGTTGCCCAGGGCGCGGGTGATGACGTCCACCTGTCCGTCCACTCCCGGCGTGGTGACGCCCAGCGTGCTGCCGTCGTTGTTCATCGCGCCGCCGTCCAGCACGGCGTAGATGGGGTCTCCATCCGCCAGGGCCCGGTCCAGGGGCTTGAGCAGGACGCAGCCCACGCCCTCGCCGGGGACGAAGCCGTTGGCGCGCGCGTCGAACGTGCGGCATCGCCCGTCGGGAGACAGCGCGTGGGCGGCGCTCAGGAACTGGTACACCTTCTCCTCGAGCAGCACCTCCACGCCGCCCGCGATGGCGAGCTCCGAGTCGCCGCTGCGCAGGCTCTGACACGCCAGATGCACGGCCGCGAGCGACGAGGAGCACGCCGAGTCCAGCACGAAGCTGGGCCCGCGCAGGTCCAGCAGGTGGGAGACATACGCGGAGATGAAGTTCTGCCCGATGCCGGAGACGCTGTGCTTGCCGGGGACGGCGATGCGCTCGGCGTAGCTGCCGGAGCGTGCCCCGGCGAAGACGCCCACGCGCTTGCCCTTGAGTCCCTCGCGCTCATAGGGCGAGTCGAGCACCGCCGCCAGGCTGCACTCGGTGAACAGGCGGATGAGCGGGTCGATGCTCGCGGCCTCCTCGGCGCTGACGCCGAAGAGGGTGGGGTCCAGCCACTCGATGCCTTGGATGAAGCCGCCCCATTGGCTGACGGACTTGCCCGGCTGATGCTGGGATGAGTAGTGCGCGCGGGTGTCCCAGCGCGAGCTGGGGACCTGGCTCACGCAATCCTTGCCCGAGACCAGGTTGCGCCAGAAGGTCTCCTTGTCCGGCGCCTCGGGGAAGTGACACGCCATGCCGATGATGGCCACCCGGAAGGGCCCATCGGACTTGCTCGTCGCGACCGGGGCGACGGCGATGGGCGCGGCGGGCTCCGGTGCGGGCGGCGGCGGTGCGGCGAGGACTTCCGCGGGGGCCAGCGTCGCGAGGTAGCGCGTCACCTCCGCGAGTGTCCCCGCGCGGATGACGGCCTCGGGGTCCACCGTGCGGCCGAGCCACGTCTCCAGCTGGCTCACCAGCCCCATCATCACGATGGAGTCGATGCCCATCTCCTCGAAGGGGACCTGGTCGTCCAGCTTGGACTCGTCCGTCTCCAGCTCCTTCGCCGCGATGGCGCGCAGCCGCGAGCGGATGGCGTCCAGCCCCGCCTGGGGTGCGGCCTCGCGAGGCGCGGGCGCGGCGACGGCGGGGGCTCGACGCGGCTCGGGCGCGGCGGCGGCCTGGAGGACGGTGTCACCCTCCGCCAGGACGCAGACCGTGGGGCCCCAGGTCTGCCCGGTGGCGAGGACGTGGCGCAGCGCCGCGAGACACAGGTCCACCGCGAGCGCATGTCCACCGCCCTGGGACTCGTGCGCGCCGCGCGCCATGCCCAGCTCCTGCCAGCGCGTCCACTGGATGGAGTGGTAGTACCGGCGCCCCAGCGCGCGCTGGTGCTGGGCGAAGTGGTCCATGAAGCGGTTCGCGGCCGCGTAGTCCAGCACACCCGCGGCGACCCGCGACGCCACCGAGGACACGGAGGAGAAGAGCACGAAGGCGCGCGGCGGCTGGTTCACGAACAGCCGGTGCAGCACGTGGAGCGCGTCGACCTTGGGAGACATCACCTCCGCCATCGACTCCGCCGTCTTCTGGAAGAAGGCGGGGGACTTCCGGTCCACGGCGCCCGCGCAGTGGAAGACATGGGTGATGGCGCCGTGGTGGGCGCGGAAGGCCGCCAGCGCCTGGCCGAGCGCGTGCTCGTCCTCCAGCGCGCCCCGGTACAGGACCACCGACGTGCCCTGTCGCTCGAGGGCCTCGAGCACGGCGCGCTTGTCCGCGGACGGCTCGCGACGGCCGGTCAGCAGGAGCGCGCGGAAGCCTCGCTCCGCGAGGTCCTGGGCCACCTTCAGGCCGATGTCGCCCAGGCCGCCGGTGATGAGCGCGACGTCGTTGTCGCCGCGCTCCGGCGTGGCCAGCTCCGCCGGGACGCTCGCTCGCTCCAGCTCCCGGATGAATCGCTGGCCGTCGGCGTGCGCGACCTCTCCTTCTCCGTCGTGGTGCTCCAGCTCGTGCGCCAGGTGCGTCGCCAGCACCTCGGCGTTGAAGTCCTCGGCGGGAAAGTCCACCGTCTTGGCGCGGCAGCGTCGGTACTCCGCGGAGAAGTGCTTGAAGAAGCCGGCATCCTGCGCGCCCGCCAGAGACGAGGCGGAGGCCTCCCTCAGCCCGAGCGTCGCCTGCACCATGCTCAGCGGCTCACCCCGTCGCAGCGCACCGCTGGTCAGGTGGCGCAGGAACTCCAGCTTGTGGAGCACGCGCCCGCTGGCCTCATAAAGGCTCCCATCGAGCGGCGTGAGGTCCACCACCGCGCCCGGTGAGCCGATGCGCTGGAGCAGCTCCGTCGCGGCGGTCTGCGCGTTCGTCTGCGCCGACGGACACGCGGTGACCTTCACGGTGCACAGCGGCAACAGGCGCGCGAGCACGCTCGCGGTGCTCCTGCCGCGCTCTCCATCGACCAGGGCCACGAGCGAGCCGCTCACGTGTCCCTGGGGCGCGGGCAGCGGCCGGGGCACCCAGCGGGGCGTGTAGAACGCGACCGCCGAGGCACGGGGCGCCGTTGCCGTGGACTCGCCCTGCGCGCGTCGAACCCAGAAGCGCTCACGCGCGAACGGATACCCCGGCAGGGCCACGAGCGCGGCACTCCCGCGCGGGAGGACCTGGGCCCAGTCGATGCCGAGCCCCTGGGTCCAGAGCCGCGCGAGCTTGTGCAGCTCACCGCGCGCCGCCATCTCGCCCAGGTGTGCCTGGAGCGCCTGCTCGCTCGCGAACAGCTCCTGGATGCTCTGGGGCTCGCCCCGGGCCACGCCCGTGAGGACCTCCGGACTGGTGCCACCCGTGTCGCGAGTGAAGAGGTCGAGCCGCTCCAGCAGCTCCGCCACGGACCGCGCCACGAGGGCGGCCCGGTGCGCCAGGGCATGGCGGCCATGGCGCAGCGTGAACGCGACGTCCTCGAGATAGGCCTGCTCCGTCCCCACGTCCGTGAAGGCCCGCGAGGCCAGACGCCATGCGAGCTGGAGGCCCTGGGTCTTGAGCGCCTCCGCGGTGCGCGCCGAGAGCAGGAACAGCCGAGGCTTCTCCGTCGCCGTCCGCGAGGGCAGGGCGGGGGCCTCCTCGAGCACCACGTGCGCGTTGACGCCGCCGAAGCCGAACGAGCTCACGCCCGCGCGCCGCGGCGACACCGGCAACGTCACCTCACCCCGCGCGCCGTCCCAAGGAAGGACGTGGGTGGGGATGCGGAAGCGGGCATCGCTCAGGTCGACATGGCGGTTGAGCTGGGTGATGTACGGGCTGCCGGGGATGGCGCGATTCGTCAGCGCGGCCACCACCTTGAGCAGCCCCGCGAGCCCCGCGGCCGCCTCCAGGTGGCCAATCTGGGCCTTCACGCTTCCGATGTAGAAGTGCGGAGCCCCGCCGCTGGCGCTGTCCGGCTCGCCCCGCGGACGCGCGAAGGCCTTCTTCAGGCCCCGCACCTCGACGGGGTCGCCCAGGGCCGTGCCGGTGCCGTGAGCCTCCACGTAGCCGATGCTGGCGGCGTCCACCCGGGCGTCCTTCAGGGCCGCGCTGATGACCTCCGCCTGCGCGTCCGGGTTGGGCGCGGTGAGCGAGTGGGTCCGCCCGCTGTGCCGCACGGCGCTGCCCTTGATGATGGCCAGGATGCGGTCCGCGTCCCGGAGCGCGGCGCTGGCGCGCTTGAGCACCACACACGCGACGCCCTCGCCCCGGACATAGCCCGCCGCCGAGTCGTCGAACGGCCGGCTGAGGCCCTGAGGGCTGAGCATCCCCGCGTCGGCGAACACCTGGAAGGGCGTGCGCGACGCGAGCACGTTGACCCCGCCCACGAGCACGAGGTCGCACTCCTGGCTCCGCAGGGCCTGCACTCCACGGTGCAGGGCCACGAGCGAGCTGGAGCAGGCCGTGTCGACGGCGTCGCTGGCCGCCTTGAGGTTGAAGTACTGGGAGATGCGGTTGGCCAGGATGGCGTGGCTGATGCCCGTCCCGATGTGCGTGGTGCGTGCCGCCTGCGTCTGGAGCAGCAGCTCGTAGTAGTCGAAGCTGGAGGCGCCCACGAAGACGGCGGTGTTCGTGCCGGAGAGCCGCTCGGGTCCATAGCCCCCATCCTCGAAGGCATGCCAGGCGCACTCCATCAGCAGGCGCTGCTGAGGGTCCATGGCGAGCGCCTCGCGAGGCGAGATGCCGAAGAAGGCGGCGTCGAAGGCGTCCACGTCCTCGGCGAAGCCCGCGCGCAGGTAGCCCGGTACGGGGCTCGGCGCCTCGGGCACCGCGACGCGCTCCTGGGGGAACTCCCGCAGCATGGAGTCGCCGCTGGACACCAGCGCCCACAGCTCCTCCAGGTTGCGCGCGCCGGGTACCCTCAGCCCGACGCCGATGATGGCCACGTCGTGCTCATCCACGGAAGGCGCCGGCGCCGTCTCGTGCGCGGGCTCGGCCGCGGGCCGCGGGCTCGGGTCCCCGCCGCTCGGAGGCCTGGCGGAGGGCATGAGCGAGACGATGTGCGCGGCCGTCTCGCGCAGCGAGTTGAACTCGTAGAGCGTCTCGACCGACAGCGGGACACCCATCGTCTCGCGGATGAACCGGGCGAGGTCCACGTAGCCGACGGAGTCCAGGCCCAGCTCGCTCAGGGAGCGCGCGACGTCGATGTGCTCGGCGGGCTCCTGGAGGATTCGAGCGAGGTGGCGCTGCAACACCCCTTCGACATCCCGGGGGCTCATGCGACCTCCTTGCCTCGGCTGGGAAGCGCGCCCGCGGAGGCGCCACTGGCCGCCGCGTCCGTCACCAGCTCCGCGCGGTCGAACTTCCTGGCCAGGTACAGGTCCCGGCAGTGGCTGCGCCGCACCTTGCCGCTGGTCGTCTTGGGCAGGGTGGAGGGCTTGATGAGGACGAGCTCCGCCAGACGCAGGCCATGCAGGTCCGACACCGCCTTGCGCGCCTGGGTGAGGAGGGCCTCCTGGGTCGCCGCGGTGAGAAGGGGCAGGGCGTTGCGGTGGACCTCGCAGACGACGACGAGCCGGGGCTCCTCGCCCTCCGCGCCGTCCACGGTGAACGCCGCCGCGCCGCCGACGCGCAGCGCCTCGTGGCTGTAGTAGACGGTGTTCTCGATGTCGTCCGGGTAGTGGTTGCGGCCGCGGATGATGAGCAGGTCCTTGAGCCGCCCGGTGATGAACAGCTCGCCGTCCTGCCAGCAGCCCAGGTCTCCGGTGCGCAGGAAGGGCCCGTCACCCTCCGCCGTGCGCGCGCGGAACGTCGCCTCCGTGAGCTCCGCCCGCCCCCAGTAGCCCGAGGCCACCGAGTCGCCTCGAATCCACAGCTCGCCGATGCGACCCTCGGGCAGCACCGCCCGCGACTCCGGGTCCACCACGCGGACCTCCATGCCGCCGTAGGTCGTCCCGCAGCCCACCAGCACCGTGGACGAGTCCTCCTTGCGCACCAGCGCATGTCGGGCGAGTGAGTCCGTGTCCACGGCCACCTGCACCGTCTTGGCCGTGTGCAGCCCGCCGCTCACGAAGAGGGTGGACTCCGCCATGCCGTAGCAGGGGTAGAAGGCCTCCTCGCGCATGCCCACGGACGCGAACTTGCGGACGAACGCGTTGATGACGCGCGCCTTCACTGGCTCCGCGCCGTTGTAGGCCACCTTCCACGAGGACAGGTCCAGGCCCTTCATCTCCTCGGCGCTCACGCGGTTGACGCACAGCTCGTACGCGAAGCTGGGCGCCCCGCTGGTGGTGGCCCGCCAGTCGGAGATGGCGCGCAGCCACGTCCCCGGCGACGACAGGAAGGTCGTGGGCGCGAAGAGCACCGCCTTGATGCCCAGGAACAGCGGCTGGAACACGTTACCGATGAGCCCCATGTCGTGGTACAGCGGCAGCCACCCCACGAAGATGGTGCTCTGGTCATGGCCGAAGGCCTGCTGGACCGTCTGCTCGTTGTGGATGAGGTTGCCGTGGGTGACCATCACTCCCTTGGGAGTGCCCGTCGAACCCGACGTGTACTGGAGGAACGCCAGGCTCGCGGGCTCCAACACCTGCCGCTGGAAGTCCTTCGCCTCGGCATCCGGAATCGTGTCCGTGTTCAGCCACGTCATCCCCGGCGTCATGGACGCGGCCTGAGGGATGATGCGCTCGATTTGCGCCTGGACCACGGAGCTCGTGAGCAGGACGCTGCTCTGGGAGTCCCCGAGGATGCCCGCCAGCCGCTTCAGCTCCGTGGCGTTGCGCAGCGGCACGACGGGCACGGCGATGACCTGGGCCGCGAAGCAGGCCAGGATGGCTTCGATGAAGTCGAGGCTGGGTTGATAGAGGAGAATCGCTCGCTCTCCCCGGGCGCCCGCCGCCTGGAGCCTGGCCGCAATGGCTCTCACACGGCTCGACAGCTGCGAGAACGTCAGCGCCCGCTGTCCGCCTTCTCCATCCAGGAAGACATATGCAACCGCGTCCGGCCGAACCGCCGCATGCTGTTCAAGGACATCAAACAAAGACATGGCTCCCCCCTGCCGGGTGCTCGCCCCAGCCATTCTGGATTTGGATTTCTGTAAAACTGTAAATTACGTGATTACAGAATAAGCTGTAACTGTATTGCGGCGCGTCGCGAGCACACGAACCGTGTGGCGCGGTGCGCTGTCGACGCGGCTTTGAGAGGTAGGGTGGACCTCACCCGGGAGGACCATGAGGCCCGGGACTCAAGCCTTGCAGCGTTCGAGCAGTGGTGACGTGAGCGTGGGTGTTGGCCGCTGGGACTCGTGAAGTGCGGATACTGCGTTTAGTGTGTAAAGGCTAATATCGCCTCGCGCCGTGCGTCAAGGCGATGTCCGGATTTGAATTATCGCGGGAGGCTGACATACGGGGAAACCACATGAAGGTGTTTCACCTCCATATGGTTTCGCGAAAATTGAGAGGAATTGAGGGGTGTTTGTAGCGCCTGGAGATACTCGTCAGGAGGGCTCGGGCGCTCGGCGGAGGCCGGGCTTCAGGAGGCTCGACGCGCTGACGATGATGATGCCGGTGAGCACGAGCACGGCGCCGCCCGCGAAGAAGGCATCGGCGCGCTCATGCAGCACGAGCACGCCCGCGGTGACGCCGAACAGGGGCGTCATGAACGAGAACACCGACAGGCTGGAGGCCACGTAGCGGCGCAGCAGCCAGAACCAGGCCAGGTAGCTGATGAAGCACACGCCCACGGCCTGGAAGAGCAGGTTCAGCCACGCCGCCGGTTCCGAGGTGACCTGCCCCACCTGTCCCGTGAAGAGCGCGACGGGGAAGAGCAGCGCGAAGGCGCCCACCAGCTGGTAGAGCAGCGTCTGCGTCGGCCGCGCGTCGGCGAGCGAGGAGACCCGCACCACCACGATGGTCGCGCCCCACGCCAGCGCCGCGAGCACGCCCAGCGCATCCCCCCACAGGACGCTCGGGCTCAGGCCTCCCTGGAGCCAGCCGCCCGCGAAGGCCACCATGATTCCGGTGAAGGCCACGCCAATGCCCAGCCACTGGATGGGGCGCAGCCGCTCCGCTGGCACGAGCCAGTGCAGGCCCAGCGCGGCGAAGAGGGGCGCGGTGTAGAGGAAGACGGCCATGTGTGACGCATGGGTGTGGCGAAGCCCTTCGGCGACGAAGAGGAACTCACCGGCGAAGAGCGCCCCCGCGAGCAGGCCGGGACGCCACGTGCCATCCCTCCACGAGAAGCGCTCGCCGCGCACCCAGCACAGCAGTCCCACGAGCACCGCGCTGAGGCCCGAGCGCAGGGCCACCTGCACCAGGGGAGGGATGTGGGGCGCGGCCAGCTTGATGGCCACCTGCTGCGTGCCCCACGTCGCGCACAGCAGGAACATCATCGCGAGCGCGAAGCCATCGGTGGGTTTCCGGGAGGAGCTCATGCCGTCATCCTGCGGATGGCGGGCCTGATTGATATAGCGAGATTCCGACAACCCATCCCGAGAAGCCGCCATGGCGAAGCAGCTGCAGGTTCCCTTCACCTCAAAGCTTCCACACCCCGTGTATTTCCGGACGGCGAGCCTGCCATCGGACGCGACGTATCCGCGCCATCACCATCCCTGGGGGGAGTTCGTCTACGCCTTCAGCGGGGTGATGGAGCTCAAGCTGTCGGGCAGTCACTACCTGTCGCCGCCGCAGTACGGCATCTGGCTGCCGCCCGATGTCGAGCACCGGGGGATGAACCGCTCCGAGGCCAGCCACTGCTCGCTCTATCTCTCGCGGGAGCTGTGCCGCGCGCTGCCGAAGGTGACGTGTGCCCTGGCGGTGAGTCCGCTGGTGAAGGCGATGCTCGAGCACCTGCGGACCCACCGCGTGGCCCATCCCCGGACGAGCCACGAGCGCCGCCTCTTCCGCGTGCTCATCGACCAGCTCGCGCTGGCTCCGCCGCAGGGCAGCTACCTGCCCATGTCGGACGACCCGCTGCTGGGCCCGGTGCTGACGGCGCTGGAGAAGGACCCCGCGGACGGCAGCTCGGTGGCCTTGTGGGCGAAGAAGATGCACACCACGGAGCGCACGCTGGAGCGGCGCTGTCAGCAGCACCTGGGGTTGTCGTTGAGCGACTGGCGCCAGCGGT
The DNA here is from genome assembly GCF_038561935.1 of Myxococcus stipitatus. The sequence continues at coordinate 2,468,294 of NZ_CP102770.1, forward strand.
TGCGGGTCGTCAAGGCGCTGGCCATGTTGGAGGCGGGGCGCTCGGTGGAGGCCATCGCGCTCGACCTGGGGTACAGCAGTGCCTCGGCCTTCATCGCGATGTTCAGGCGGTTGACGGGCACGACGCCCGACAAGGTGCGCAGCGAAGGGTTCGCGAGCTCCGGTGTCTCACAAACCTGACACCCGGGTGTCACCGCCTGGAGGGAGGGTTCATTCACAGGAGGTGGGCCATGAAGAGTCCCTCGGATGTGGTGAAGGCGTATTTCGACGCGTGGAGCACGAAGGACGAGGCGAAGGTGCGCGGCACGCTCGCGCCGGGTGTGCGCTTCGAAGGGGTGCTGGCGTCGGTGGAAGGCGTGGAGGCCTGTGTGAAGGGGCTGGTCCACGGGATGTGGAAGGTGTCTCCCCGCATGACGGTGCTGCACCGCTTCGTGGACGGCAACGACGTGCTGACGTGGTTTGAAATCCATCCCTTCGACAAGGCCCCCGTGCAGGTGGCGAACTGGAGCCATGTCGAGGACGGACTCATCACGCACATCCGCGTCACGTTCGACCCGCGTCCGATGCTGGAGGCGCGTTGACGGACACGGCCAGGTTGAAGAACTGGTGGAGGTTGGAGTGGGTTCCGCCGAAGGCCTCGGGGTCCGGCAGGTAGCGTGACGGAGTCCAGGGGGACAGCGTCAGTCCGATGTGCCCCCCACCGGCCTTCACCCCGTGGAAGGTCACCTCCACCTCTCCGGAGTCTTGGGAGTCGAGCCGCATGCGTCGCTCGAACCAGAAGTCGACGCCTGGCTCGTGGGTGAGGGGAATCGCTTCGCCATTCAAGCGCACGCGGGCCGTCACCTGTCCTGACTCCAGCGGCAGCCCTCCCAGCGCGAGGCGAAGGCCCGACGCGGCGGTGCCGACATTCTGGAAGGAGTGCCTCCACGTCACGGACGAGGAGGGAGCAAGAGACAGGTCGAGGGTGATGGGCAGCGGCTGCTCGGGGGGGCGCGTGCTCCATTCGAGGCAGGGGCGGGTGCGGCCGTCATCCCAGAGCGGTGCGCCGTCCTTCACCGGCTTGTCGAACAGCGACAGCTCCAGGGGCTTTCCCGCCTCGCAGCGCACCCGTCCCACCCAGCCGAGGTTCAGGTGGTCGGGCGCAATCCACACCTTGCCGGGGGCCGCGGTCGCGGTGGTGAAGCGGAACGCGTCCTCCAAGGGGGCGGCCACGAAGTCCACGAAGGTCATCGCGGGGAGCTGGAGGCGGCCCAGGTGGCCCTTCATCACCACCAGGGCCGAGTCGGCGTCCGCGAGCGCGAGCCCGCAGACGGCGGTCGTGTCCTGGGTCTCCATCCGCGCGAGCAGGGCTCCCGACTCGGTGTAGTGGAGGAGCGTGGAGGACTGGCCTCGGCGGGTGAACGCGACCAGCATGCCCTCCCGGGTGGGGACCGCGAACCACTGCTCCGCGCGGGTCGCCGGAGGGAACTGGAGGACGAAGCTCACGCCCGGAGCGTCGGGGCGGAGCACGGCGATTCGGCCCGTGCCGGGGTCCATCGCCACCACGCCGTGCAGGTGGTTCGAGAGGTGGACCCCCGCGGCCACTTCGAAGGGAGACGCGCCCGCTTCAGAGGAGGCGCTCGGCGGCTCGGGCGGCGCGACCTGGATGGGCTCGGGCAGGGACAGGGGCTGCCAGGAGGTTCCCGACAGGTCGCCCCAGAGGATGCGGCTCAGGTGGGCGTGCGCGTCGACCTGGCAGCCGATGAGCCGTTGCTCGTCGCACACCAGGTCCGCCAGCTCCACGCTCAAGGGGGTGACGGGGGTCTTGGCGCCCGCGGCGAAGGAGTAGATGCGAGGCGGATGGCTCTCCGGGCCGAACAGCTCCGCCTCCCGTTGGGCTCCGCGTCCCATCCATATCCGCTGGGCCTTGGGCGCGACGGCCAGGACGACGTTGGTCAGCCGGTTGCGCTCCCCTTCTCCGTCGATCCGGCGCTCCAGGCCCTGGTTGCCTTTGTAGACGCGCAGCTGGGTGAAGGTGGCGACCCAGAGCTTGTCCGGGGTCGCGAAGAGTCGTCGCAAGGGTGGGTGGGTCATGGGTCAACCAATGAAGAGCTGCAAGGTCTCCGACTGCTCCGAGACGGCTCCGCCCATTCCATCGGGTGAGTCCGGACGGGCGGTCAAGGCCATCACTCCCGCCTTGATGAAGCCGCCACCCGGGCCTCGGGCCCGAAAGGAGAGCTGCAGCGCGTGTTCGCTCCCCGGCTCCAACGGCATCGCGCATCGGGCCGTGCCGCCGATGCCGCTGAAGGGCAGGGGATAGGACCTCCCATTCAAGGCGAGGTGTATCTCCAGCAGCCGCGTCTCCAGCAGGTCGCCACTCAGCACGACGTACACGCCCGCGCCAGGTCCGCCGACGTTCTTGAATCGCCGGGTCCAGGTGACGGGATGGGCCAGGGGAACCTGCACCACGGCGTTCATGGGCGAGCTCCACTCCACCCGAGGCTCGAGCGCCTCCTCGTCGCCGGGGCCGTCATCCTCCGAGGAGGAGAGGGATGCGCCGTGCCACTCCTGGTGGAGTGCGTCCAGCTCGGACCTGAGGATGTCCGAGCACTCGCGCCGCTGTCCTCGCCAGATGGCGTCGCCTGGGAGTGCGGACGCGGCGTGGAAGGTGAGGACGAGCCACTCGGTCGCGGCCGGGTGTTCCTCGACCGGGAGGGCCCTCCACTGCTCGAGAAGGCGTTCGAGCAGCGCCTCGAAGTCCTTGTCGAAGCGCTCGTAGAAGAGCAGGGCCCGGAGGAGGTTCAGGTACGGGGGGCGCGACTCGGGAAGCGGGTGGTTCTTGTGGGATGCGAGCTGGTCGAGCATGAACACCGCCGAGTCGAGCTGCTCGGCCTGCATCCGCTCCGCCACCGTGCGATGGAAGTCCTCCTCGGTGACGAGGGTGTTGTCCGTCAGCAGGGCGAAATCGGGCTGGGGGAGGTCCGTGTGGAACCGAGGCTCGTTCTCCAGGAGCGCGCCCACCATCCCCGAGACGAAGGCCCTGAAGTGCTCCGTCTCGACGTCCAGCACCTCCAAGGCGTGGAAGTGGGAATCGGTGCCTCCCTTGTGCTCCAGCCGGGAGACCATCCGGTGAGGTTCATCCGCTTTCACCTGGAACGAGTACCGGATGCCGGTGAAGCAACCCTCTTGGGCGTGGAGGCGCTGCTCGAACGTCTCGTTGAGGAGCGCGAGGTGCTGCGTGATTCGCGTCTGCGACATGGCGCCCACCGTAGCGCCAGTCAGGGGCGCGGGGGGCGGGTCATTGCGCGTGGCAACGAATCAAGACGCCATCGGGTGGCTCTGGATTTTCTAATTGCATTCGTATGTTGAGTTGCATTAGTGGGCGGCCTCGCACGGGGCCTGCTACCGCGCCGGGGCCATCCGCCGCAGCGGGACGATGAGGGCAAGCGAGGCGCCGAAGACGAGGTGCAGCAGGAACAGCGCGGAGTCGGGGGCCTCTCTCGCCAGGGGCGGCGATGCGAAGGGGACGACGAGCGGCGGGAGGACGGCCTGGAGCATCAAGCCCATCAAGAGCCCCAGCACCAGCGCATCCATCGCGGTACCGCCGCGCGGCAGGAGCAGGGCGAAGAGGATGCCCAGGCCACTCGCGGTCGTCAGATGTATCGCCAGTCCCAGCGTGACGGCCCAGGGCCCCACGGGGGCCTCACGGAAGAAGACGCCGCCCACCAATCGCAGCGCATGCCAGACGTCTCCCCGGAGGAAGGCTCCCAGGGGGAGGGCCAGCGCCAGCATGAACAGCGCGCCGAGCCCGCCCGTGATGACACCAGGGAGAAGGATGTCGCGGGGGAGGCTCCACCCGGCGGCATCGTCGTGTGCCACGTCCAGCGGGGAGTGCGGAGGGTTCAGGGGCTCCACGGAGGCTCCTTGGGTTCGGAGACGTGACCCAGGATGACATCGACCCCTGTCGCATGTGAGCCGGCCGTGCGGAGGTGTCGACAGTCCGGTACGAGTCGCGTTGGCTGGCGGACGGAGTGGGCTCTCCAACAGGGGGCCTCCAACAGATGCCTGGGCGGCTGATTTCAATTCACCGTCGAGCCCCCTAGACGGCGAGGAGAACCCACCGAAAGGACAGAGCCATGGCTGACCACGGCATCCGAGGCAAGACGGTCCTCATCGCGGGAGGCGCGAAGAATCTGGGCGGCCTGCTGGCTCGCGACCTCGCGGCGCAGGGCGCGAAGGCAGTGGTGATTCACTACAACAGCCCCCAGACGAAGAAGGACGCGGATGAGACGGTGGCCGCGGTCTCCGCCGCGGGCGCGAAGGCCATCGCGCTCCAGGCGGACCTGCGCACCGCGGGGGCCGTCGAGAAGCTGTTCAAGGACGCGGTGGCCGCCGTGGGCCGGCCCGACATCGCCATCAACACGGTGGGCAAGGTGCTGAAGAAGCCGCTGGCGGAGACGACCGAGGCGGAGTTCGACGAGATGAGCGCCGTGAACTCGAAGGCCGCCTTCTTCTTCCTCAAGGAGGCGGGGCGCCACGTCAACGACCACGGGAAGATCTGCACCCTGGTGACGTCGCTCCTCGGGGCCTTCACGCCCTTCTACGCCTCGTACGCGGGCATGAAGGCGCCGGTGGAGCACTTCACCCGCGCGGCCTCGAAGGAATTGGGCGCGCGAGGCATCTCCGTGACCGCCATTGGCCCGGGGCCCATGGACACGCCGTTCTTCTACCCGGCGGAGGGCGCGGACGCGGTCGCCTACCACAAGACGGCGGCGGCGCTCTCCCCGTTCACCAAGACGGGCCTGACGGACATCGCGGACATCGTCCCGTTCATCCGGTTCCTCGTCTCGGAGGGGTGGTGGATGACGGGGCAGACGGTCCTGGTCAACGGAGGCTACACGACGAAGTAGGGCCCCGTGCCAAGATGGGGCGCATGGCCTCGCCCCTTCGAATCGAGTGTGGTCCGTGTGTCCTGCGTCCCTGGCGGAAGGGGGACGAGGAGTCGTTGGTCCGGCACGCGAACAACCGCGCCATCTGGCTCAACCTCCGCGACCGGTTTCCCCACCCCTACACGCCCGCGGACGCGGCGTGGTGGGTCGCCCACGCGGGTGGGGAGGAGACTCCGACGAACCTCGCCATCGAGGTGGCGGGGGAGGCTGTCGGCTCCATCGGGCTGATTCCTGGCTCGGACGTCGAGCGCCGCTCGGCGGAGGTGGGCTACTGGCTGGGAGAGTCCTTGTGGGGCAAGGGCATCGCACCCGCGTCGCTCAAGGGGTTCTGTCATTGGGCCTTCGAGCAGTACGACTTCCTCCGGCTGTTCGCGCTGCCCTTCGCGGACAACGCCGCTTCGTGCCGCGTGCTGGAGAAGTCGGGCTTCCAGCGCGAGGGGCTCCTGCGGCGCAGCGCCGTGAAGGACGGCGTCGTGCATGACCAGGCGCTCTACGCGCGCTTGCGCACCGGAATCTGAGCCGAGCGCAGGGCCCGGGGTGGCGCGACGCCCAGCTTCTTGAGCAGGCGGCGGAGGGTGCTCGCGTCCTGGTAGCCCACGGCCTCGGCGACATCGTCGACGCTCAGGTGCGTGGACTGAAGCAGCGCCTGGGCGCGCCGCGACTTGAGGCTGTGGACCAGCGCCAGCGGACTCTGTCCTGTCATGCGTCGCACGTGGCGCGACAGGGTCCGCTCCGTCATCCCCAGCCGTGAGGCGAGCGTGGCGACGCTGGGCGGATTCGGGAAGTGGGCCTCCACCTCCGCGGCGATGCGGGCAATCAGCGTGTCGCCATTCGCGAGGAGCTCCGGGGCGATGAACCGCGCCTGGGCCTGGCGGCCGTCGAGGAGCAGCGTGCGCGCGAGCGCGTCCACCAGGCGCGGGCCGCAGTGCTCCCGGAGCAGGTGCAGCATGAGGTCGGTCTGCGCGAAGGCCGCGCCCGCCGTGAGGATGGGGCCGTCCGCGCACACCATCGCGTTCGCGTCGACGACACACGCCGTCTCCAGCTCGGAGAGCAGGCCCGCGAGCCACCACGTCGTGGTGACCCGCCTTCGTGGCAGCACGCCGGCCTGCCGCAAGAGGAAGACCGAGGTGCAGGCCGCCGCGACACGGCCCCCCCGGGAGACATGGCGGGTGATGAGCTTCGAGAGCGCCTGGGCATCGGGCCGCGCGAGCCGCTCGTGCACGGCCTTCGCGGTGTTCGTCCCCAGGCCCGGGATGACCCAGGTCGAGGTGTCCGCGCGAGACCTCGACGGCAGTCGCGTGGTCTGCACGCCCACGCCCGAGGAGAGGGGCACGAAGCCCCCATCGACCGAGCACACCTGGAAGCTCAGCGACCGGGCCCCGAGGGTGCGCGCCGCCCGGAGCATGTCGAGGGTCGCCGCGACGCTCGCCGCGAAGGCGTCTTCCAGGACGATGACGGTGAAGGACATGGTGTCCGATTCTGCCCGAAAGATGTCTTTTCGGACACTGGCGATTCCAGGTGGGTCGGTGCTGTGTTGGTGCGCAGGAGGAACACCGCACCCATGACGACCCAGGCCCTCAAGATGCAGCGTGATGTCGAGCAGGATGACCCGCTCGAGGACTTCCAGCCCCGCGACGTCGCGTTGTTGGGGGAGACGCGGAAGGTCTACGTGTCGGGGAGTGGGCCGGCCGTCATCGTCATGGCGGAGATGCCGGGCATCAGTCCTCGGGTCGCGCGCTTCGCCCGATGGGTGAGGGAGGCGGGCTTCACCGTCTGGATGCCCAGCCTCTTCGGCAAGGATGGCGCGGTGCCCACGGCGAAGGAGGGCAAGGCCGTCTTCGAGCGGGTGTGCATCAGCAAGGAGTTCCGGGCGCTGGGCGGGAATGCGTCGAGCCCCATCACCGTGTGGTTGAGGGCGCTCGCCGCGCATGCCCACGCGGAATGTGGGGGGCCGGGGGTGGGGGCCATCGGGATGTGCCTCACCGGCAACTTCGCGCTGTCGATGATGCTGGAGAAGTCGGTGCTGGCGCCGGTGCTGTCGCAGCCGTCGCTGCCGCTGGACGAGCCCGAGGCGGTCAACATCTCGACGGAGGAGCTCGAGGTGGTGAAGCAGCGGCTGGAGAAGGAGGACCTGTCGGTGCTCGCGTACCGGTTCGAGGGAGACGCCTTCTGCAAGGCGGAGCGCTTCGCCGCCTATCAGAAGGCGCTCGGTGAGCGGTTCCAAGGGCGGGTCCTGCCCGACAGCGCGGCGGGCCCGAAGTCCTCTCGCCCCGATGACTTCTTCCGCTTCATCCCCACGCCGCACAGCGTGATGACCGTCCACCTGGTCGACGAGGCGGGCTCACCGACCTCGGCGGCGAGAGACGAAGTGCTCGCGTTCTTCCGGCGGCGGCTCCTGCCGTAGCGAGTCCGGAGAGCGGAGCCTCAGACGGGCCCTGCCTCGATGGCGTCACTCATGACGAGCGGCGATGCCTGGGGGCTTCTGGCGGAGGCGGTTCGACCCATGCCGTGAGGTGCTTCGGGCGTCAGGACCCGAGCTGCCCGGCGAGACACCGGGCAGCTCACGGCCGGACTACTTCTCGGGAGCGGGGGCGGACGGTTTCTCCTCGACGACGATGGAGACCTGTCCGTCCTTCTCCTGGACGTTGTGGGTGCTGCCGAGGCCGAAGCGCTGGAACTCCTCGAGGCTCTTCGGCGTGTACGTCACATCCGGCTTCGCTTCCGTGCCCTGGAACACCACGCTGTAAGTACCCGTGCGCGTGTCGCGCTCCTTCTCGCCATTCAGCAGCGCCTGAGCGGGCTTCAGCTCGGCCTCCGAGGGCCAGTGCGTCGCGAGCGTGTTCCCCCGGGCCTTCACGTCCCGGTCGTGGCTCCACGTCCACTCCTTCCACGCGAACCAGGGCGCTTCACGCGGCTCGCTCCGGTAGCGTGGCTCCTTGCGCGAGCGCCGCTCGTCCACGTAGCGCGGCACCTTGCGCGTCTTCTTCACGGTGCAGTAGCGCGTGGTGCAGCGCTCCTCGCCGCCCGTGCACGTCTCCTTGCACGTGGCGAAGCCGTTCTTGTTGCTCGTGCAGGTCTCCTTGCACTTCTTGGGCGTCCGGGAGCAGTCCTCGCCGCAGGCTTCCTTGTCCTTGTAGGACTCGGTCGTGTAGCCGTCCTGGCGCTTCTCCGTGTAGTAGACGGTCTCGTAGCCCGTCAGGATCCGCTCGTCGTGGTGGTGGCGCGTGCCCAGGGGCTTCACCTGGAGCGCCCCGTCGGGCCGGTCCTCGGCGAAGCCTTCCTTGTCGGTCAGCCGGTAGCGCTCCACGCTCACCGTGTGCTCCCACGTCACGGCCTTGACCTGGAGCGCCTGGGGCTTGTCCTTCATCGACCCCGAGCAGACGAAGCACGGGCAGCACGCGAGGACGCCGATGATGAGCGCCCAGACGTACCACGGCAGTCGCTTGCGCTTCTTCGTCTCGGGCGGGAGCTCGGGGGCCGGTTGCGGCGCCTCCTCCGCGGGCTCAGGCAGCGCGGCGCCGCAGTTCTTGCAGCTGCCGTCGTAGGCGCGCTGGTCGCTCTCGCAATAGGCACATCGCCAGTTCGGGCCCGCCGTGGCCATCCGAAGCAGTGCTTCGTCGGTCACCGAGACCGCCGAGGACGGGTCCTCCGGCATCTCGTACTCTTCGCTGCCGTCCTTGGCGTTCTTGCACTGCTGGCACACCTGGTGCCGGCCGAGGTTGCGGTGGCTGCAACTGGAACAGCGCCAGAACATCTCAATATGCCGCTCGGACATTCTCTTTTTGTCACCCCTCTTGCTCACCCCAATGAGCCACGGCCTCTATAGCACGTGGCGTCCGGGTGCGTGAGATGGCGCCCCTCGCCCTCAGGCCAGCGTCAGGAGCGCGCCGCAGACCATCAGCGCCACGCCCAGCACCAGCTTCCACGTCATGGGCTCACTCAGGAGCGCCCAGGCCAGCAGGAGCGTGAGCGCCAGGCTGAGCTTGTCGATGGGCGCCACGCGCGAGGCCGGCGCGAGCTGGAGCGCGCGGAAGTAGGCGAGCCATGAGAGGCCCGTGGCCACACCCGAGAGCGCGAGGAACAGCCACGTGCGCCGGCTCAGGCTGGTGAGCGCCGCGCCTTCTCCCCGCGCCAGGGCGATGCTCCACGCGAAGACGAGCACCACCCCGGTGCGCAACGCGGTGGCGAGCGTCGAGGGAACACCCTCGACGCCCACCTTGGCGAGAATGGCGGTCAGCGCGGCGAAGACCGCGGATGCCAAGGCAAACATCCACCACGTCATCAGGCGACTCCTTGTCGACGACGCCCGCTACGGCTTGGACAGGCCTCGCAAGAACGAGATGTCTCCAAAGTCCCACAGGCGGGAGGGATGGGTGTCGACATCCAGCGGCAAGCCGTTCCAGTTGACGACGGCGGAGCTGGTGGCGCCCCTGAAGTGGGTGAAGAAGCTCAAGCCCGCGAGCAGCACGAAGGTCACCACGAAGCCGCGCTTCCAGACAGGCACGGGCGTGGGCGACGGGGCCGCCATCCTCAGCCGGTCCACGACGGGGACCAGGAAGTAGCAGAGGTACGGCGTCATGTCCGTCATGTAGCGCGGCCCATACGAGTGCCCCGCCCACCAGTGGGGGAAGCTGGAGACCGTGAGCCAGTGGACCACGAGGATGAGGCCGAGGATGACGGCCTCCACCCGGTGGCTCTTGTCACGCAGCTCCAGGAACAGCCCGTAGAGCGAGAGCAGGAAGATGGGGGAGTAGATGAACAGGCCGCGGGCGGGGCTGACCAGGTTGCCCGCGAGCGCCTCCGCCATCAGCGCGCCGCTCTGGGGCGTGATGCGTCCGGCCTGGAAGTACGGCGGGAGGATGGCCGAGTAGACGCTCCAGTTGTAGGCGAAGAAGGTGGCCGCGACGAGCAGGCCCATGCCGCAGTACGCGAGGAAGTAGCGGCGGTAGCGGATCGCCACCAGGAGGGAGAGCAGAATCACGGACAGGCTGTTCGTCGGCCGCATCACGTAGGACAGGCCCACGAAGAGCCCGGCCCAGGTCGCGCTGGAGGGGACTCGCCGGGCCCGGACCAATAGCCACAGCGCGATGGAGAGCATCAGCACGGACGGGCCATGCTGTCCCAGGTCCCGTGTCGCGGTGGACCAGACGGAGCTGCAGAAGGCGAAGACACCCGTCACCACCAGCGCCCACCGCCAGGGCAGCAGCTCCGACGCCATGAGCTGGATGAACACCGCCGCCAGCCCCATGAACAGCGAGGCGAGCACCATCTCCGTGGTGAAGAAGAACGACGCGTCGATGTTGCCCACGCGCGCGAAGTTCTTCTTCCAGTTGGAGACCCCCTTGTTGAGCTTGGGGATGTGCTCCACCACGGGCGCGACCAGGTTCACTCCGCCGTTGAAGACCCAGATGGGCCCCAGGGCGAGCAGCGCGGAGCCCACCGGGAAGAAGTTCCGGTACTTCCCGTCGATGACCTCCACCGCGCCCGGGTAGTAGTGGAAGGCGTCCTGGTACTCGTTCAGGTCCGCGTTCCCCTCGCGGATGATGCTGAAGACGGTGGGCAGGCTCCAGAACAGGTCCCCGACACCCTTGATGGGGCAGCACTCGTAGACGAGGGTGACGACCACGAAGACCAGCGCGAGACTCCAGCGAGGTCCTCTCGATGATGACTGCTTCAACGCGCGCTCCTGTCTCGGTCCGGGAGGGGGCTTCTAGCACGCTCCCGGTGAGCCGGTGGCGGCGCGAGGTCAGGTGACCATGTTCGTGCTCATGAACTCCTGGAGGAGCTGGATGAAGGACTCCCAGCTCCCCTTGGTCAGCACCCACTGCTGGAGCCGCTGGCGGAGCGCGATGGCCTTGCCGCTCTGGCGGCCCAGTCCCTGGGCCGTCGTGTCGAGGTCCAGGTTCGCCGTGTCCGCGAGGTCCTCCACCAGGTTGATGGCATCCTCGAGCAGCGGCAGGTCGGTCCGGATGAGGGGCTTGACCCTCTTCCCCTCGGCCGCACCCCACTCGGGCGGGGCGCGGATGCGCGAGAGCTCCCCACGAATTCTCCGGTCAAACCCAGGCATGTGCCCCGCTTCTCCCGGGCGTTCCTGGCGGGTTGGTTGCGGATGACCGCTTTGTTCCAGGCGTCGCGGAGCAGGTGCCGCGGGACGACGTGACGACGATGCCGTCAGCCGCCACTGCTGTCCTTGTAACTGGGCATCTGCTGCTTGAAGGACTCGCGGAAGTCGATGCGTGTCTCGGACAGGAGGTGCTCGGTGACGACGTACTTCTTCTTCCGGGCCTTGACCGTCCGCAGGAGGGCGACGACGCACCGCTGGGCATTGAAGGACACGACGGGTCCCCTCGCAGGTCGTCCACGGTCAGTGCTCATGGGGAGGAAGCCACGCGACACGAATCCGCCCGGCCCTGCGCAAGCTCCATGCCCCTGAGTCCCACCCAGGGAGTGCCGAGGGCGCCTCGGGTGACGGGGGGCGGCGCGTCCTGCTGGAACCCGGCCGCGTCCCGACGGAACGTGAAGGCGGTTACCGCCGGAAGAACGCGCGCTGTTGGAAGCGCAGGCCGTCGAGCACCTGCTCCACGCGCGCCTGGGACAGCGCGCCGATGCGCTCACCGAGGCGGGACTTCTCCACCGACGAAATTCGCGAGACGACCACCACGCTCTGCTTGGAGAGGTTGCCCTCGCCCGGCTCCAGCAGCACGTTCCCGGGCTCGCTGGCGCGGTGCGGGTTGGAGGTCAGCGCACACATCACCACGGTGGTGATGCGCGAGTGATTGAAGACGTCCTCCTGCACCACGACATGCGGATGCGAGTAGTCCGGGGGGGGCCCGCGCGAGTCATCCGGAGCCACCCAGAACACGTCGCCTCGGTGGATGTCCTCGGACCGGGGGCCTGGGGGGCTTGCTGGGTTCGTCGTCATGGCGCGCCCGCGAGCCTCGCCCGCGGGGGGCTCCGTGGCAAGGCGCCGGGGCTTTCGTCGGACGGCGGAGGCGCTTGATAGGGACGTCCATGACCCATCGCTTTCGCGTGTCGGCCTTGCAGTGGGTGTCTTGGCTCGTGGTCCTCCTGTGCGGGGTTCCCGCCATGGCCAAGGGGGCGGAGCGTCCGGAGTCCGTCGAGCTGCGCTGGAAGGTCGCGCGAGCGCCTCAGCGCTATGTGCTGAGCGTGCGGCGTGTGCCCGAGGGCACGGGGCTGATTCGCCATGAGCCTTCCGCCGTGAGCCTCTGGGGGCTGCCGGAGGAGGAGCGCGTGAAGGGGGGCGTGCTGCTCATGCCGAGCGAGCTGGAGCTGTCGGCGGAGCTGTCGCGCCTGCCCTCGGGGGATGTCTCCGCGCAGGTGAAGATGACGCGGGTCGTGGATGCGGCGCCGGAGGAGGACTCTCCCGCGGCCGTGCGGAGGCGGCGGCTCTTCAAGGCGCTGGAGGGGCAGGTCGTGGCCTCCTCGTCGATGATGGACCTGGGAATCATCACGGCGCAGCTGACGCCCGTGCAGCACAACCTGGTGGCGCTCCTGTTCGAGCTGCCGGGGCGTCGCGTCGCCGTGGGCGACACCTGGACGCACAGCGCGGACCTGGTGGGGGCGCGCTCGCCGTTCGACATGATGTTCTGGGAGGAGGAGCGCAGCGTGCGGGTCAACCGCGTCCGGCTCGCGTCGCTCGTGCGCGAAGCCAAGGGGCGCACCGTGGCGGTCATCGACTTCACGCTCATCGCGCAGGACCAGGGCGACTACGTGAGCTGGGGACCGGGACGCAAGCGCGTCCCGGCCTCCGATGCGGCGCACTATGTGGGGCGGGGGGAGTTCCTCGTGGAGGAGGGCCGGTGGCGGAGCCTCTCCGGAGAGATCTCCCTGCGCGCCTCGGGGGGCGTGCTGGCGATGGACCTGACGCATCGGTTCACGATGACGCCGGTGGATTCATCGCCAGCGAGTGGCCTCAGAGCTCGTTGAGAATCAACAAGCCGCGAGCAAGGTCCACGAGGTACACGTAGCCATCCCCGGGGACGCGGATGCCGATGGCACCGTCGAGGAGGTCATCGGTCCGACCGGGGTCCGACTCGCGATAGGTGTTGAAGTACGCAATCTCTCGCGGCTGGGTGGGATTGGAGACATCCAGCACGCGCAAGCCCTCATGGTAGTAGGCGATGTAGAGCAGCTTGTCCTTGAGGATGAGATTGTGGATGGACGTCTGGGGCCGCAGCTTGTAGCGGCCGATGAGCTGGATGTTCGCCGGGTCCGTCACGTCCAGCACCCGCAGGTGGGTGCCCGAACCCTCACCGCCCTCGAAGGCGATGGTCTTCCCGGCGAAGGTCCCCACGGCGCTTGCGTGGCTCAACGGCTCCCGCCCGTCCACGGAGAAGGTGTAGCGGCCGAGCTGTCGCGGGTTCTTCGCATCCTTCACGTCAAAGACAACGTAGCCCGTCGAGAACTGGTTGACGTAGAGCTTCTCTTCATAGGCGAAGGAGTCATGGGCGGAGGGCACCCAGGACACTTCGTCGGGGGTGACCAGGCGGTTGAGCAGGACGGGCTCGAGCGGCGAGGAGATGTCGAAGATGAGCGTCTCCCCGGTCACCGCCGGAAGCGGGGACACCGCATACAGCCGGTTGCCCTCCACGAAGAGGGTGTGGACGTTGATGGGCGCGCCCGCCGGCAGGCTGCGCACGAAGACGGGCTCGGCGGGATTGGAGATGTCGAAGACGATGACGCCCATGGCCTTGCTGGCGATGTAGAGCGCGTTGTCCTTGGCCCAGGCCGCGTTCCAGTAGGAGTCGCCGGGGATGGTGATGCTCTTCTTGAGGACAGGGTGGCTCGGGTCGCTGACGTCGACCACCGAGAGTCCGCCCGGGGCCTTCGTGTCGAAGTCGTCGATGGACACGACATAGGCGTGCTTGCGGTGGACGAAGACGTCCGCCGGGCGGGTGGTCTGGACGTGGATTTCGGAGAGCAGCCGCAGCCCGCCCGACGACTCGGACTCGCCTCGGCCCCAGGTCATCCGCGCGGCCTCGAAAGTGCCCGAAGCGATGAACTTCCCGTTGTTGCAGTGGGCAAAGCAGCCCGTCACCGTCCCCGGTCCCGAGACGCCGCAGCCCGCCAGGACCATCTGACGGACACTGGTCCGCCGGGGGACCTTCACCGAGAACTGGAAGCCCCCCTGCAATTGCTGTCGAACGAGCGGATTGCCCACGAAGTACATGCTGCTCATGGTCCCGGTGCTGCCGTCTGAAGGGACTCGAAGTCCCACGGCCACGGGTTTGCCGGCGGTGTCTCGCATGTCCACCTGATAGATGCCGTGCGGGTCCAAGGTGGCAAGCGAGGCCGTGTCGCACTTCGAGAGGTCGAAGAGCGCGGGGTTGTCGCAATCGACGTTGGTTCCGGTAGGGGGCGTGTAGGAGCAGGGGGCGAAGACTCCCCGGTCGACCCAGTCGGAAGGCTCGACCAAGGGCGTATACGTCCCATCCCAGGGCTCCACGGGAGTGGGCGGGGGCTTGGGCTCGGGCTTGTCGGAACAAGCGAGCCCCAGCGAGACGACTCCAATCAGAACTGCATGGAAGGGGAATGCCGCGAACGCCATGTCGTGGGCTCCTGTCGCTGGGCCATGTCCAAGAGGACAAGGCCACCGGTCAGTGCCCACACCGTAAGTGCCCGACAGAAATGAGAGAGGCCCGATTCCCGATGTCGCCGCGCCGGAGTGCAGGCGACAAGGGATATTCGGGCCCGGGCAAAGCGGCGTGTTAGCCTGGAGGGTTGCCCTCCGCTGCTCGGCCTCCCGTGGCTCCATTTCGCAGCAAGAGCGCCGCGCGCTTGATGGCCGCGCGGATGCGGACATACGTGCCGCAGCGGCAGACGTTGTCGCTCATGGCGGCGTCGATGTCCGCGTCGGAGGGCTGGAGATTCGTTCGCAGCAGGGCGACGGCGGCCATGATCTGCCCCGGCTGACAGAAGCCACACTGGGCCACGTCCTCCTCAATCCACGCCTCCTGCACTGGATGCAGCCCCGACGCACCCAATCCCTCGATGGTCATCACCTCGCGGCCCGCCAGGTCTCCGACGGGGTGGATGCAGGGGCGGAACGCCTCGCCATCCAGGTGGCTGGTGCACGCGCCACACACGCCCACGCCACAGCCATACTTGGGGCCCTTGACGCCCAGGACATCGCGCAGCACCCAGAGCAGCGGCACGTCCGAGGGCAGCTCCACCGACACGCTTTGACCATTGAGGATGAACTGATGGGCCGGCATGGTCAGACTCCCTTGTCGAGGATGGGAAAGCGGGTGGGCATCGTGCCGGTCGCCCGGGCCAGGGCGTTGGTCAGGGCCGCCGCGGCGCTGGGGTAGCCCAGCTCGCCCACACCGCCCACGCGGTCATCCGACCGGACCAGGTGCACCTGGATGTCGGCGGGGACGTGCTTCATCCGCAGCCAGTGGTAGTCCGCGAAGCTGCCTTCCCGCACGGCGCCCGAGTCGATGTGGATGCCCGCGCTCAGCGTGGTGGACATCGCATCCACCGCCGCGCCCTGCAGCTGCGCCTCGATGCCCTTGGGGTTGATGGGCAGCCCCACGTCCGCGGCGATGACGACGCGCAGCACCTTGGGCTCGGCCCCCGTGACGTCCACCTCGACCAGGTGGGCGATGGAGCTGTTCCACTCCTCCAGGACGGCGACACCCTGGGCGACGCCCGGCGGCAGCGCGCGCCCCCACTGTCCCTCCGACACCACCTTGTCCAGCACGGCCCTGAGCCGCGTGGACGAAAGCCGCGAGCGCCGCAGCTCCACCGGGTCGACCTGGAGCTCGCGAGCCACCTGGTCGATGAAGACCTCGTTGGCCACGCCCACCTGGCTGGTGAACACCGAGCGGAAGGACGCGGTGGGCACGGGGAGGGGGACCTCGCGCAGCTCCTGCGTCACCAGCCCGAAGCGGTAGGGCAGGTGCTGGGTGAGGGTGAAGAACACGGCGCTCGTCACGTCGGGCAGCAGCTCTCCGACGAGCGCGGTGACGGCGTCGCCGAAGCCGTGGGGGAACTCCACCGTGGGAATCGCGGCGCGGTGGTTCCACCCGAGCAGCCCTCCGCCCGGGCCCACGTGGGCGAGGATGCGGTGGTGGCTCGCGGGGCGGAAGCGCCCGTGCCGCATGTCGTCGTTGCGGCTCCACATCAGCTTCACGGGCTTGCCGACGGCGCGCGAGACGAGCGCCGCCTCCACCGCGGCCTCGTTGAAGAACCTGCGCCCGAAGCCGCCGCCCGCCCGGAGGACATGCACGGAGACCTGGTGCGGCGCGAGCAACCAGCCCAGGGCCTTGGCCACCTCGCGCTGCGCGAACTTGGGGTCCTGCGCGCCCGTCCAGATGTCCGCCTGGTTTCCGCGCACATGCGCCACGCAGCTCTGCGTCTCCATGGGCGCGTGGGCCAGGTAGGGGAAGTCGAAGCGTCCCTCCAGCGTCCGTGCCGTGAACAGCGGAGGCAGGGGCTTGGGGCCGATGGCGTCGCGCAGCTTCGTCCGGATGTCCGCGTCGGACAGCGTGCTCGCAGGCCCCGGTCTCCAGGTGATGTTCAGCGCGTCCCGCGCCGCGAAGGCCTGCGCGAAGTTCCGAGCCACCACGGCCACGCCCGACTCCAGCCGCACCACGTCCACCACGCCGGGCATCGCCCGCGCGGCGGTGTCGTCGACGGACTGGATGGTGCCGCGCAGCGTCGGGGGGCGGGCCACGACGGCGGACAGCGCGTCGGGGACGTCCAGGTCCAGCGCATACCGGGCCGCGCCGGTGACGATGGCGCGCGCGTCGATGCGTCCGGTGGGCTGGCCCACCAGCGTGTACTCACTGGGGTCCTTGGGCTGCGTGGAGACCAGGGGCAGCAGCACCCGCGCGGCCTCCGCCGCCAGCTCGCCATAGCCCAGCTTCCGGCCGTCGGGCGCGAGCACCTCGCCGCCCGCGGTGGTGAGCGGGAAGGCCAGCACCTTCCAGCGCAGGGCCGCCGCGGTGACCAGCCGCGCGCGAGCATCCGCCGCCGCCGCGCGGAGCGGGCCCGCCAGATAGCGCATCGACGAGGAGAGCCCGGTGAGCTGGATGAGATAGCGCGGGTCCGCGTCGGCGCTGCGCACCTCGACGCGCTCGAGCGGCAGGTCGAGCTCCTCCGCGACGAGCATGGCCACGGCGGTGGTGATGCCCTGGCCCACCTCCGTGCGCGGCAGCGTGGCGACGACGCGCCCATCGTCTTGGATGGCAATGGACAGACTGAGGGCCGTCTCGGACGGTGTCTGGGATTCCGGCGCCGCCTCGGCGGAAGGAATGTCCAATCCCAGCCGCGCGGCGACCATCAACGTGGGCGAGGCGATGACCCAGGTCAGGAATCGACGCCGGTCCAGCTTCCCGGGCACGGCTGTGTCCTGCTCGAGCGTTTCCGACATGGCGCGGAGAAGAGCACAGGATTCCGCGACACCCAAGGAATGGCCAGGTCGGCTGCTCGACGCCGTACACCGGGCGTTGGAATGTCAAAAGCAAAGCGCCACGAGCCGGGTGGCGGAGCGGACTCCGCCGGCTCGTGGCGCTCTGGGGAGGGGCCGGTCAGGTCCCTTGCTGCGTGGCCGGCTCCGCGATGAGCGGGTTGGAGGCCGCCTGCGTGCTGGCGGGAGCCTCACGCGTCTTCGCGATGAGCAGGTAGATGGCCGGCACGAAGTACAGGGTGAAGAACGTGCCGATGGCCATGCCCGTCACCAGCACCAGGCCGATGCTGTTGCGCGCCGCCGCGCCAGGGCCCTCCACGAGGACGAGCGGGAAGTGGCCCGCCACCGTGGCCATGGTGGTCATGAGGATGGGGCGCAGGCGGCCCGCGGACGCCTCCTTGATGGCCTCCAGCTTCGAGCGGCCCTCCTCCTGGAGCCGGTTGGCGAAGTCGACGATGAGGATTCCGTTCTTCGCGATGAGGCCCACCAGCGTCACCAGACCCACCTGGGAGTAGATGTTCAGCGTCGTGGTGAAGCTGTCCGTGAAGTACGGCATCGTCGGGTTCGGCATCTTCAGGAACGTCGTCAGGAGCGCGCCGAAGAGCGCCAGCGGCACCGAGCCCGCGAGGATGATGAACGGGTCCCTGAAGCTGTTGAACTGGGCCGCGAGCACCAGGAAGATGAGCACCACCGCCAGGCCGAACGCGGGGAGGAACTTGTTGCCCTCCACGCGCAGCTGCCGCGACTCACCCGTGTAGTCCAGCCGGTAGCCCTGGGGCAGGATGCGCGAGGCCTCCGTCTCCAGGTACGTCAGCGCCTCGTCCAGCGGCCGGATGGCCACGCCGCTGAGCTTCACGGCGTTGAGCTGCTGGAAGCGGTTGAGCGAGCGCGGCGCCACCGTGTCCTTGAGGGTCGCGATGGACGACAGCGCCACGAGCTGCCCGTCCGGACCGGTGACGTGGAGGTCCTTGAGCTGGTCGGGGTTGAGCCGCGACACGCGCAGCACCTGGGGGATGACCTTGTAGCTGCGCCCGGAGATGTTGAACCGGTTGACGAAGTTGCCGCCCACCGCCGCGCTCAGGTCCTGACCCACCGTGCCCAGGTCCAGCCCGAGCTGGGCCACCTTCTCGCGGTCCAGCTCGATGCGGGACTGCGGCTGGTCCAGCTTCACGTCAATGATGGGCGGGAACGCGAAGATGCCGCTCGCCGCCGCCTTGCCCTGCAGCTGCTCGGCGAAGCCCAGGAGCTCCTCCGTGCTCGCCGTGGAGGCGATGACGAACTCCACCGGGAAGCTGCCGCCACCGGGCAGCGCGGGCGGGATGATGGCGAAGGTCTGCACGCCCGGAATCGCGTTCACCCGCACCTGCGTCTCCGCCAGGATTTCTCCCACCGAGCGCGTGCGCTCCTCCCACGGCTTGAGGCCCAGACCCCAGAACCCGCCGCCGGGGTTGGTGATCTGGAACGTGTACTCGGACTCCGGCATCTGCATCAGCGACTGGTTCATCTCGCGGACGGCCGGGGTGAGCTGCTCGATGGTGGAGTTGGACGGCGTGTTGACGAAGCCGAAGATGACGCCCTGGTCCTCGTTGGGCGCCAGCTCCTGCGGCGACTGGGTGAACATGAGCAGGGCCAGCGCGCTGAGCACCGCCCACGACATGTAGACCACCCGGCGCGCGCCCATCGCGCTGTCCAGCGAGCGCGAGTAGGCGGCCCGCAGCCGGTCGAACGTGCGGTTGATGAAGCCCGCCAGGCCCTGGTTGTCATGCCCCGCGCGCAGCAGCGAGGCGGACATCATGGGGGAGAGCGTCAGCGCCACGACGCCGGAGAGGGTGACGGCGCCCGCCAGCGTGAGCGCGAACTCGCGGAACAGCGAGCCCGTCAGACCGCCCTGGAAGGCGATGGGGGCGTAGACCGCGGCCAGCGTGACGGTCATCGCGATGATGGGACCCACCAGCTCCCGCGCGCTCTTCAGCGCCGCCTCCACGGGGCTCAGGCCCTCGCGCAGGTGGTGCTCCACGTTCTCCACCACGACGATGGCGTCATCCACCACCAGGCCCACCGACAGCACGATGGCCAGCAGGGTGAGCAGGTTCACCGTGAAGCCGAAGACCTGCATCAGGAACACCGTGCCGATGAGTGACACGGGGATGGCCACGATGGGGATGAGAATCGAGCGGACCGAGCCCAGGAACAGGAAGATGATGACGACGACGATGACCAGCGTCTCCACCAGCGTCTTCACCACCTCGTCGATGGCGCTGCTGATGTACGTGGTGCCGTCGAAGGCGATCTTCGCCTCCAGCTGCTTGGGCAGCTCGCGCTGGAGCGACTCCATCTCCTTGCGCACGTCCTTGAGCACGTCCAGCGCGTTGGAGTGGGGGAGCACCCAGATGCCGATGAACACGGCCGTCTGGCCCGCGAAGGCCACGTCGCTGTCGTAGTCCTCGGCGCCGAGCACCACGTCCGCGATGTCCGACAGCCGGACGACGGCGTCGCCCTCGCGCCGCACGATGAGCTGCCGGAACTCCTCCACCGAGTGCAGGTCCGTGTCCGTGGTGAGGTTCACCTGGACGAGCGCGCCCTTCGTCTGGCCCACCGCCGCCAGGTGGTTGTTGGCCGCCAGCGCCTGGCGCACCTGCGCCGGGCTGATGTTGAGCGCGGCCATCCGGTCCGGCTTCATCCACACCCGCATGGCGAACGTGCGCGCGCCCAGGATGTCCGCGCGCTGCACGCCCGTCACGGAGGACAGCCGGGGCTGCACCACGCGCGTGAGGTAGTCGGTGATTTCGTGCTGCTTGAGGAACTCGGAGGAGAAGCTGAGGTAGGCCACGGCGGCCTGGCTCTCCGCCGACTCGATGTTGAGCACGGGGACCTGGGCCTCGGGAGGCAGGTCTCCGCGCACCTGGTCGACCTTGGCGCTGATTTCGCTCAAGGCCCGGTTGGAATCGTAGTTGAGCTTGAGCCGGGCCCGGATGATGGACATGCCCTGCGTGCTCTGCGACTCCAGATAGTCGATGCCGTCCGCGGAGGCGATGGCGCGCTCCAGCGGCGTGGTGATGAAGCCGCGGACCAGGTCCGCGTTGGCGCCGACGTAGACCGTCGTCACGGTGATGTCGGCGTTCTCGCTCTGCGGATACTGCCGCACGTTGAGCGAGCGGATGGCCTGGAGTCCCGCGATGATGAGCAGGAGGTTGACCACCAGCGCCACGACGGGGCGCTTGATGAAGAGGGCGGTGAAGTTCATGCGGTCTCTTCCCGGTGCACTACGGGTTCACCGGCTGCGGGGCGAGCTCGGTGGAGGGCGCCAGCGCGTTGTTGACGACGACGGTCATGCCGTTGCGCAGCTTGAACACGCCGCTGCTCACCACGGTGTCGCCCGCCTTCAGGCCGGAGACGACCTCCACGAAGTCGCCCCGGCGCTCCCCCAGCCGCACGAACTGCTGGTTGGCGACGAGGGTGGCCTTGCCCGCGGCGTCCTTGCCCTCCACGAGCACGTAGACGGAGTCGCCGTACGGCGCGAAGAGCACCGCCGTCGCGGGCACGGCCACCACCTGGCGGCTGGTGTCGGCGACCACGTCGATGTTGGCGAACATGCCGGGCAGCAGCCGCCCGTCCGTGTTGGGAACGGTCGCACGCATGCGCACGTTCCGGGAGGAGCGCTCCACCTCCGGGTTGATGGTCGTGAGCGTGCCCTCCCAGGTGTCCTGGGGGAACACGTCCACGCGCACGCGCACCTTCTGGCCGGACTTCACGTTGGCCAGGAGCTGCTGCGGGACCTGGAACTCCGCGAGGACGGGGTCCACGGTGTGGAGGGTGGCGACGGGGTTGCCCGGGGAGATGACCTGGCCCAGCTCCACCTGCCGGATGCCGACGCGGCCGTCGAACGGGGCGCGGATGGACTTCTTGGCGATGAGGGTGCGCAGGTGGGCGACCTGGGCCTGCGTCTGGGTGGCGCGCGCGGCGGCCGCCTCCAGCTCCTGCGGCGTGTTCGCGCCCTGCTCGCGCAGCGACTTCGCGCGGGCGTGGGTGAGCCGGGCGAGCTCCGCGTCGGCCTCGGCGCCAGCGAGCTGCGCGGCCTCGCTGGAGACGTCGAGCTGGACCAGGACCTGGCCCTTCTTCACCGTCGCGCCATCCTGGAAGCCGATGTCGCGGACGATGCCGGGCAGCTCGGCGCCCAGCGTGACGCCGCGGAGCGCGACCACGGTGCCGACCGCACGCTGTGTCGCCTGCCAGTCGACGGCGGCGGCGGTGACGGACGTCACCGACTCGGGGGGCTGGGCGTAGGACGCGCCCGCTTCAATCATCGCTCCAATCTGGGCGGCCTTGATGCCCGCGAGCACCGCGATGACACCAAGGAGGAGCAGGATGCCCACGACCCAGCGCTTCACGCTGCTGGGAGGGCGCTTCGAGGGCGAGACGACTTCGTCGGACGGGGACGTGGCGGGTGCACGCATGAGGGACGCTCGATGAGACGGAAAGGCGCGACCCTGTATAGGATTTGAGACTTTTGTGCGCTCTTGAAAGTGAGGGAGTGACGCAATCCCGCCCTGCGTCAACGTGACACTTGAATTCCCCGAGTGGCTGTGTCCCGCGAAGCTCGAACCGCGAGTGCTTCGAGCCCGCGACTCGGTGTGTCTGATTGCGGGAGCGCGGGGCCGTCAGACGCCCGTGACGTCGCGGATGAAGCTGATCATCCGATCACACGTGGTGCGCAGGTCCATGCGCTCCTCGGCCATGCGGCGGGCCTCCTGGCCCATCGCACGCAGGGCCTCGGGCCTGGCCACCAGCCCGTCCAGCACGCTCGAGAGCGCCGCGTAGTCCCCCACGGGGACGATGCGGCCGTCCACGCCGTCGCGCACCAGCTCGCCCACGCCCCCCATGGGCGTGGTCACCACCGCGACGCCCGCGGCCTTCGCCTCCGCGATGGCCCAGGACGACATGTCCGCCAGGGTGGGCAGCACGAACAGGTCCGCGGCCTGGGCCAGGCCAATCAGCTCGGGCGAGTTGGGCTTCAGGCCCACGTGGATGTGGACGCCCGGCGGCGCCTCGAAGGACTGGGACGTCACCAGGTCCAGCCGCCAGCCACGCAGGCGCGTCTCCCGGGCCCAGCGCAGGAGCAGCAGGCCGCCCTTGCGGTCCAGGTCCCCCCCCACGAAGAGCAGGCGCACCAGGCCATCGCCCGCCTTGCGTCCCGGATTCGGACGCCACAGCTCCGTGTCCACGCTGGGCCAGGCGACGTGGACGCGCGAGCCCGGGACGCCGTACTCCTCCACGAGCGAGCGCTTGGTGTACTCGGAGAACGACAGCATGCCCTTCGCCACGGCGTAGGTGCGGCGGTGGAGCGCGTTCTTGGCCCGGCCCACCCAGCCGACGTGCTGCGAGCGCAGCCCGTAGTAGCGCAGGTAGGTCTCCAGGCCGCTGGGGGTGGCGTCGGTGGAGATGACGCTGGGCACGCGGTTCATGAAGTCATGGACCAGGTGCGCCATGCGCTGCGTGTGGACGACGGCGGCTTGAATCACGCCCTGCTCGGCCGCGCGCTGGAGCGCGGTGCGCGCGCGCAGCCCCCCACGCAGCGACAGGCGCGAGCGCACCAGCGGCAGGTGTTCCCACACGTCATCGGCGTGCTCGTCGATGGGCAGCCACACCGGCTCGATGTCCGTGCGTTGCGACATCGCGCGCTTGAGGTTCTGGAGGAAGACGGCGTTGCCGAGCGTCGTTTCGATGGCGAACGCGATGCGAGGGGGAGACGTCACCATCACTCTTGAGGCCCTCGAGCACATGTCGTTCGCGGTGAAATACCGGATGCGGAGATTCTCCTATCCTGTTCCGGGGGCTCTTGTTAGCCCCCAGTGGGTCGCGTGTTCGCGTTCTGGCGGAGCACGCGCGGCGATGCCGCATATTGGGTAGGGATGAGAGGCGGGAGGTTCACTGGAGGAACCTCCCGCGGTGTTTCATTTCCGCTCAGTTCGCGAAACGTTTCTCAAAAAGAGCGAACTGGCCCTCGAGCTTCCACTGCAAGGCCGCGCGCTTCTGGGCGGTGAGGAACCCGGCACAGGTGGACGACAGGGAGTCCGCGCCGGGCGCGTCGCTGTCGCATGCCGTCACGCGCCTGGTGAAATCATCGCGCTGGGCCCAGAGGCTGTCTCCCTCCAGGAAGGCGTGTTCCAGGCTGGCGCGAGCCAGTTGCTTGAGCCGCTTGTAGTCGAGCTGCTGGACGGTGGCGGCGGCGATGTATTCCTGGGTGATATCCCCACGGAGGATTCCGGAGTCATCCGTCGCGAGGGTGACGGGGACGTTCTCCGCCAGGTACGTGGACAGGGGGTGGTCCACCCCCGACACTCCCAGCAGGACCTTGTTTGATGACAGACAGATTTCCACCAGGACGCCCGCCTCGCGCATGTCTTTCAGGAGCGCGACGACGCCCTCTCCGTCTGTTTCATCCAGCACATCCACGCCATGGCCGATCCGCTCCGCGTGCGCCAGCTTCACGGCGTTGCGGATGTGGAAGCGGAGGTGGTTCTGGTCCTGGGGCTTGAGCACTCCGGGAATCAGCTCTCCGGCGTGGAGGGAGACGTGGAGCTTCTTGCGCCCGGGCGTGTTGTCATTGAAGTCGTCGAGCGTCCCCAGGGCGAACATCTCGTCGTTGTAGTACGCGAGCGAGTTCTCGTGTTCCTCGGGGGAGACCAGGTTGACGCCGACAATCTCGGGCACCAGCTGGGCCAGCTCATAGGCATACACCCACTGGCCAAAGACGTTGGCTCGCTCCGCCGTGCGGTTGGCCGACACCAGCAGCCGCACCTCCACGTCACAGCCGGGGTCCGCCTGGGGCGTTCCGCAGCGGAGCAGCTGGCGGCTGCCGCGCAGCGTGGCGGCGATGCTGTTGGCCTGGCGGACAAGGGCCACCTGGAAGTCGGGCAGGGCGACGAGCTGGGCGCGCCGGGCGAGCAGCGTCGCCGCATCCCACGGGTCCGTGGGCTGGAACAGGGGCACGGCGAGCCGGCCACCCGTGGAGGCCCCAAACCCTTGCATCAACTCCACGTAGACCTGGTTGTGCTGGCCGGCCCGGGAGATGATGTCCGCGTAGCTGTCGTCATTGCGTGCATCCGTCTGCACCGCGCCGTACTTGCCGAAGGCATCGAAGAAGTGCTGATGCGCGGCGAGGAGGGGCCCCGTGAAGCCTTCCATGGACCAGGCGCCGAGCACCGCGTTGTAGAAGTCGCGGTCCGTCGTCGTGTTGGCCAGGGGGCGGGTCCCCGTCGCGCACGGGTTGCTGGCCACGAAGGTGGTGGGGTGGACACACGCCCCATCCTCGGCCCCCCACTGGATGAGCTTCTCCATGGTGATGGCGCCAGAGGTGTGGCTGTGCAGGTCTCCGCCCTTGGGCATCTCGCGCAGGAAGGTGGCGAGCGCGGTGGGGTTGCCCCGGAGCGACTCCATGTGCTCCCGCGTGAGGTCCTCGGCGGGGCGCTGGACGGGCGGGTCCTCGTCATTTCCATTGCATGCGCTCGTCGCGAGCGCCATCGCGACGGTCCATCCCAAGAGTCTGTTCATGTGTGGTTTCCCTGGCGGAATCACCGCGCAAGGCCTTTCTCGACTGGAGTGGCGCGCACTCTATCCGGGGGGCCTCCGGGAGCGGGTTGAATTCCCTGGAATCAATATTTTCCAGGGAAATGAGGGGTCGTTTGGGACGCGGGGGAGGACGGGTGCCAGCCTTCAGAGCACGCGCATGAAGGCGACCAGGTCCTTCTTCTCCTGGTCACTGAGGCGGGTCTCCAACACGAGGTTGAAGAACTCGACGGTGTCCTCCAGCGTCAGGAGGCGTCCGTCGTGGAGATACGGTGGACTCTCCTTGATGCCGCGCAGGGGGAAGGTCTTGATGGGGCCATCGGCGCCCATCATCGCCCCGTTCACCACGCGCGGCTTGTAGAAGCGCTCCGCCTTCAGGTTGTGCATCAGGTTGTCCGTGTAATACGGCGGCGTGTGACACACGGAGCACTGCGCCTTGCCGAAGAAGAGCGCCTGTCCGCGCGTCTCCGACTCGGTGGCCTTCTTCGGGTCCAGCTTCCCGTCGACGACGCGCAGCTTGGGCGCCGGGGGGAAGTCCAGGAGCGCCTCGAACTCCGCCATGAAGTGCACCTGGCTGCCGCGCTCGAGGATGTTGACGCCCTTCTTCGTGGCGATGACCGGGTCTCCGTCGAAGTAGGCCGCGCGCTGCTCGAACTCGGTGAAGTCCTCCACCGTCTTGAGGGCCCGCTGCGAGCCGAACAGGCGCTGGATGTTCACCCCGCGCAGGGTGGGCGTGTCGATGCGGTGACGGAACTCCTGGGGCCGGATGTCTCCCACCAGGTGGGTGGAGCCATTGGAGTGGCCGTTGACGTGACAGTCGAAGCACGTCACGCCCCGGCTGGCGAGCTCCGAGCGGCGGTCCGATGTCTGGTTGAACTGCTGCTGGGGAAAGGGCGTGACGAGCAGCCGCAGGCCCTCGAGCTGCTTGGGATTCAGGAGGCCGTTGAACAGCTCCTGATGGTTCATGATGGTGACGACCTTGCCCTGGGACACGTCGCCCAGGTCCGGCCGCGTGGTGAGGAAGATGGGCGGCGGGAACTCCGGCAGCACGTGGTCCGGCAGGTCGAAGTCCAGGTCGAAGCGCGTGAGGTCCCGGGCCTCCTGCCGCTTGATTTCATCGATGTGGAACTTGGGGAAGAGCATGCCTCCTTCCGGATGGTTCGGATGGGGCAGGGGCATGAAGCCCGCGGGGAAGAGGCCCTTCTCGCGGATGGCCTCCGGCGTCATGGCGGCCAGGCTCGCCCAGGTGACACCTTGTGGGAGCTTGACGCGCACGCCCTCCTGCACGGCCTTGCCTCGGCTCATGGTGACGCCCTGGGCCGGCCGGTTCGCCAGGTCATAGCGCTGGGTGAGGAGTTGTTGGTGCCGGGCGGCGATCTTCGGCTTGTCGGCCTTCATCCGGGACATGACCTGGGCGAAGGGCTCCGTCTGGTCCACCGGCATGTAGCTGGTGGCGCCGCGTGCCGGAGGGGTGGGGGGCTCCTGGGCCTGGACGGCTCCAGAGTCCATCAAGAGCAGCCCCATGACAGCGATTGCGATATGCGGACGGTCGAACAGAGACGGCTCCATGTGTGCGCTCCTTCTGTCTGGCTTCATGCAGACTGAGGCCCTGTCGTCCGGCCAAGCTATTCGATTCGAATTCGCACCCATCCGCACATTGCCGCGAACCGTTGGCCAGTTCATACGAGGCCCCGCGTGGGCGGCGGAGTCCTACCCGGGACGTTGACCTGTCCACGAAAGCGGCGCGCGCGGGGAGCGCGTCACCCTCCGGCGGGAGCCATCTGGGAGGAGGGCAGGGGCGGCACGTGGGTGGGCTTTCCGTGGGCGTCCAGCGCGACGAGCACAAAGCGCCCCCGCGTGCCGAGCTGCCGGTCTCCGGTGAGGAGGTCCTCCGCGAAGAGGTCCACCTCCACCGTCATGGAGGTGCGCCCCGTGGAGATGATGCGGGTGACGAGCTCCACGAGCTGCCCCTCGCGCACGGGGACATGGAAGTCCACGCGCTCGCTGCTCGCGGTGACCACCGTCCGTCGGGCATAGCGGGACGCGACGATGAAGGCGGCCTTGTCCATCAGGGCCAGGGCCTGGCCGCCGAAGAGGGTGCCGTAGTGGTTGGTCTGCTCCGGGAAGACCATCTCGATGAGGCGGGCTTCGGTGATGAGTCCCGGGGCGATTCGCTGGGGAGAGGTCTCGGACTCGGCGGTCATGGGCGGGTGGCTCGTCGGTGGGAGGGGTTCAAGGGGAGGCCACCTCGCGAGGCCCGTCGCGCGCGATGAGCTCGAGCAGGTCGGGCCGCACGCCGACGAGCAGGCGCCGCTCATCCCAGCTCCAGACGCCGTCGGTCGGGGAGGGCGGCGTGCCGCCGAAGGTGGGGAGCTCCGTCCAGGGCAGGTCGGTGAGCAGGGCGCCGTGGCGCTGGAGGACCTCCGCCAGCGCGTCGAGCGAGGGCAGGGGGCCCGTCTCGGACACACCCTCGGGGCTCGTGACGCGGTAGCTCCACGCGCGAGGCAGGGCCTCCGGGCCGGGGAAGATGTGCAGGGCCTTCTTCACGGGCAGCTCCTTCATGGGTCGCGCTCCACGGTCATCGCGAGCCCCTGGCCCACGCCGACACACAAGGTCGCGAGTCCCCGTCGTGCGTCCTGTCGCTTCATCGCGTGCACCAGCGTGGTGAGGATGCGCGCGCCGCTGGAGCCCAGTGGATGGCCCAGGGCGATGCCTCCGCCGTTCACGTTGACGCGCTCCGGGGGCAGCTCGAGGTCTCGGAGGCAGGCCAGGGCCTGGGCGGCGAAGGCCTCGTTGAGCTCCACCAGGTCCACGGAGTCCAGGCTCCAGCCCGCGCGCGCCAGGGCCTTGCGGGTGGCGGGCACGGGGCCCACGCCCATGTAGCGCGGGTCCACCCCCACGCTCGCGCTGCTCACGTAGCGGGCCAGGGGGCGGGCTCCTGTCTCGCGCAGCGCCTTCTCGCTCATCAGCAGCACCGCGGAGGCGCCGTCGTTGAGGGTGGAGGAGTTTCCCGCCGTCACGCTCCCTCCGGACTGGAAGGCGGGCTTCAGCGTGGCCAGCTTCTCCAGGGACGTGTCGGCGCGCGGTCCTTCATCGGCCTCCACGCGCGCGAGCGCCCCCTTGGGCTGGGCGACTTCCACCGCGACCCGCTCGTCCGAGAACGCGCCCGTCGCCTGGGCGGACACCGCCTTGCGATGCGAGGCGAGCGCGAAGCCGTCCTGCGCCTCGCGGGTGATGCCCCACTTGCGCGCGACGTTCTCCGCCGTCTCGCCCATCTGCTCCAGGGGGAACAGCTGCGCGAGGCGGGGATTGGGGTAGCGCCAGCCCAGCGCCGTGTCCCAGGCCTCGCACCTGCCGGAGGGGAAGCCCTCCTCGGGCTTGGGCATGGACCAGGGGGCGCGCGTCATGGACTCGACGCCGCCCGCGAGCACGAGGTCCGCCTCGCCCACCTGAATCATGCGGCAGCCCTGGATGACGGCCTCCAGGCCGCTGGCGCACAGCCGGTTGACGGTGACGCCGGGCACGGAGGCAGGAAGCCCCGCGAGCAGCAGCGCCATGCGCGCCACGTTGCGGTTGTCCTCGCCCGCCTGGTTCGCGCAGCCGAGGAACACCTCGTCCACGAGGGCGCCCTCCACGTTGTTGCGCTGGAGGACGGCGCGCAGGACCTGCGCGGCCAGGTCATCGGGCCGGACGCTCTTCAGCGCGCCTCGGAACCTGCCGATGGGGGTGCGGACCGCGTCGACGATGAAGGCCTCGACCATGGAATCTCCGTGAGTGTGTCGGCTAGAGGTAGAGGCGCTTGGGGTCGAGCTTCTCGCGCAGCAGTCGCAGCACGGAGGCATCGGGCTCGGGGGCCGTGCGCGGAGTCGGGGCGATGCGCAGGGACCAGCCGCAGGCCTGTTGGACCTGCTCGGGGGTGACGCCGGGATAGACCTCGGCGAGCACCGCCTCTCCCGTGGCGTCGAAGTCGAGCACGCCCAGGTCCGTGATGATGCGCGTGGGGCCGCCCCCTGGCATGCCCAGCTCCTCGCGAGACCTGCCGTTCACCCGGTGCCCTGGGCTGGTGACGAAGTCGCACGTCTCCACGAAGGTGCGCTTGCTCATGCGCATGACGATGAGCAGCCGCCGCGCGTGCACGGCGATTTCACACGCACCGCCGCTCCCAGGGAGCCGAATCTTCGGGTGGGCGTAGTCGCCGATGACGGTGGTGTTGATGTTCCCCCACCGGTCCACCTGGGCGCCGCCCAGGAAGCCCACCTCGATGAGCCCGCGCTGGAGCAGGCACTGGAAGATGTCCGCCTGCCCCACCACGGCCAGCGAGTCCGTCACCAGCGACGGGTCGCCGATGGACACGGGTAGCCGCTCCGGGATGGCTCCCACGGCGCCGGACTCGTAGATCATGAACAGGCCCGGCGCGTGGGTCGCCCGCGCCAGGTTGCACGCGAGGTTGGGCAGTCCGATGCCCACGAAGGTGACGTCTCCGTCCCGAAGCTCCTGCGCGGCGCGGTGGGCCATGCGCTCGGAGGCGGTCGGGGGTGCCAGCGTCTCAGTAGCCATAGTCCACCCCCGCGCAGACGCGCGCCTTCGCGCGGAGCTTGTCGAGCAATCCGCTCTCCAGCCGCGACAGGTAGCCCCGCCGGTCCTTCACGCCGTAGACGAACTCCTCCAGCCAGGCGCGGTAGGTCTCCGGCTGGCGGGAGATGTCCTCCCACTTCACGTAGAAGTCGTTGTCCCGGTCGTGGAAGCCCTGCACGAAGCTGGGGTGGCAGCCCCAGGGCTCGTGCACCACGTGGCTGACGATGATGCCCGGCACCAGCGTGCGGTTGGGGTCCTTGCGGATGAGCTCGGTGGGGACAATCTCCTCGGCGACGACAATCACCTTGCGCGCGGCGAAGGCCACCTCCTTCTGCGAGCCGAGCAGCCCCCACACCTGCGCGTTGCCTTCGGCGTCCGCGCGCTGGCAGTGGATGATGGCCACGTCCGGATGGAGCGCGGGCACCGTGGCCAGCTCCCTTCCCGTGTACGGACAGCGCACCGTCTTGATGGAGGGATTGACCCGGGCGATGTCGCCGCCCTGGTAGTTGCTCAAGGGCCAGAACGGCAGGCCCGCGCTCGCGGCGAGCAGCCGCGACAGCAGGCCGAAGTGGGAGTACTCCTCCAGCTCCAATCGCTCGGAGGAGGACGCCTCGCTGCGCCGCCGCAGCGCGTGGAGGCTGCCCACGCCGGGGTTGCCCGCCCAGCTGAAGACGAGCTTTCGCACCGCGCCCGCCTCGATGAGCTGGTCATAGACGAGGTCCGGGGTGAGGCGGATGGCCGTCAGGTCCTGGATGCCCTGGCGGATGATTTCGTGGCCCGCGGCGAAGCAGATGAGGTGGGTGAAGCCATCAATCACGAGCGAGCTGCCGTGCTTCACGCTCGCGGCGATGGCCTCTCGCATCGAACAGAGCTTGTTCATGGGGAACCTCGTGGGGTGTCAGAGCTTCACGCCGGCGACGGCGGCTCGAGGGGACGCGGCGGAGGGGAGCGGGAGCTCTCGCAGGCACTGCTCGAGGATGCCCAGCAGGACGTCCACCTCGTGCCGGCCCACCACCAGCGGGGGCGCGAAGCGGATGGTCGACTTGCCGCACGACAGGAGCAGCAGTCCCTTGCGGAAGGCGAGCTGCTCCAGCGCGGCCACGTACGCTCCCGCGGGCTCGCGCGTCTGGGGGTCCACGAACTCCGCGCCCACCATGAGGCCCACGCCGCGCACATCGCCGATGACGGGGTGGCGCGACTGCAACTCCCGCAGGCCGCGCTGGAGCGCGTCGCCCGTGGAGAGCACGGAGTCGAGCAGTCCCTCCACCACGTCCAGCGTGGCCAGCGCCGCCGCGCAGCAGACGGGGTTGCCGCCGTAGGTGCTGCCGTGCGAGCCGCGAGGCCACGTCATCACCGACTCCCGGGCGATGATGGCGCCCAGCGGCATGCCGGAGGCGATGCCCTTGGCGGACAGCAGGATGTCCGGCATCACCTTGAAGTGCTCGGCCGCGAACATGCGTCCGGTGCGCCCGATGCCCGACTGCACCTCGTCGAACACGAGCAGGATGCCGTGCGCGTCGCAGATGCGGCGCAGGTGCTGGAGGAAGCCCGCGGGAGGCACGACATAGCCGCCCTCGCCCAGGATGGGCTCCACGAAGATGGCCGCCACCTCGCGAGGGTCCACGTGGTTGACGAACCACTCGCGCTCCAGCGCCAGCGCCGGGTTGCACGCGTCGCCGCAGGTGTATGGCTCACACCCGTTGGCGCACCGGTACGGGTTCGCGTAGGGGATGTGGATGACGCCGGGCAGCAGCGGGCCGAAGAAGGCGCGCTGGGCCACCTTGGAGGAGTTGAGCGAGATGGCGCCGATGGTGCGGCCGTGGAAGCCGCCCTTGAAGGCCACCACGTACTGTCGCCGGGTGTGGTGCCGCGCCAGCTTGAGCGCACCCTCCACCGCCTCCGTGCCGGAGTTGGTGAGGAAGACCCGCTTGGGGCCCATCTCCGGCAGGTAGCTGGCCAGCCGCGCGCACAGCTGGGAGAACGAGTCGTAATAGAAGTCGGTGCCGCAGATGTGGAGGAAGCGGTCGGCGGCGTCGTGGATGGCCTTCACCACCGCGGGGTGGGAGTGGCCGGTGGACGCCACGCCGATGCCCGCCATGAAGTCGAGGTAGCGGTTGCCGTCGACGTCGTGCACCCACGCGCCCTCGCCCCGCTCGACGACCAGGGGGTACTCCTTGATGTACGAGGGAGAGCTGTGGCGCTGGTCCATCGCGATGATGGCCTGGGCGTTGGGGCCGGGGGGCGCGACCTTCACTTCGGGATAGAGCTTGTTCATGAGGCCATCCGTGTCTGCGCCTGCTCGCGCATGAATTGGGAGACGTAGTAGGGGCCGCAGCCGCCCTTGCCGGACGCGCCGCTGGACTTCCAACCGCAGAACGACTGCACGCCGGGCCAGGCGCCCGTCGTCGCGCCTGTGCGGCGGTTGGCGTAGAGGACGCCGGCTTCCGCCTCGGCCATGAAGCGCTCCACGTCGGAGGTGCTGCGGCTGAAGATGCCGGCCGTGAGGCCGTAGTCGCAGTCGTTGGCCAGCCGCAGCGCTTCATCCAGCGTGCGGAAGCTCGTCACGCCGACGAAGGGGAGGAACAGCTCCTCGCGCATCAGCCGGTGCCCGTGCGACAGGGCCACCACGGTGGGCGCGACGAAGTGTCCCTGGGCGAGTGCTCCCCCCAGGCGCAGGCGCTCTCCGCCCGCGATGACGGCGCCATCCCGGCGCGCTTCATTCATCGCGCGCTCGAAGCGCTGGACGGCCGCGGCGTTGATGACCGGCCCGGTGAACACCGACGCGAGCGACGGGTCTCCCACCTGGGCCTCCCGCGCCTTGCTCGCGAGGCCATCGGTGAAGTCGTTCAGCAGCGACTCGTGGACGTAGATGCGGGACAGCGCGCTGCACTTCTGGCCGGACAGGCCGAAGGCGGAGCGGAAGCAGCCCTCGATGGCGGCGTCCAGGTCCGCGTCGCGGCAGATGATGGCCGGGTTCTTTCCGCCCAGCTCCAGGAAGCACGGCCGCACGCGGCCCGTGGACATCGTGCGATGGAGGGCCATGCCCACCGCCTTGCTGCCGGTGAACGAGACTCCGTCGATGCCCGGGTGCCGCGCCAGCGCGGCGCCGAGCGACTCGCCCTCGCCATGCACCACCTGGAAGACCCCGGGAGGCAGGCCCGCGTCCGCGAGCGCGTGGTAGAGCCCCTCCGCGCACCACGGCGTCTCCTCGCTGGGCTTGAGGATGACGGCGTTGCCTCCGAGCAGCGCACCCGCGCTCATCCCCGCGGCGAGCGCCAGCGGGAAGTTGAAGGGCGAGATGACGGCGAACACGCCATAGGGGCGCAGCACGCTCAGCGTGTCCTCGTGCGGAGACAGCCGCGCCATGGGACGGCGGAAGCCCTGGGCCTCCTCGAGCTGCCGGGCGTAGTAGCGCAGCAGGTCCGCGGACTCCTCCACGTCGCCCAGGGACTCCAGCCGGCTCTTGCCCACCTCCAGCGTCATCCGCGCGGAGAGCTCCAGGCGTCGCTCCGAAATCAGGTCCGCCGCCGCGAGGAGGATGCGCACGCGCTCCGCCCAGGGCGTGGCGCCCCAGGCCCGCTGGGCCTCGCGCGCGACGTGGACCACGCGGTCGAGCTCCGAGACCGGGGTGCGGTGGAAGGACGCGAGCAGCTCGTCGGGGTTGGCCGGGTTGCGGCTCTCCAGCAGGTCGCCGCTCCGGTACGCCGCGCCGGCAATCCACGACGGGAGCTGTGCGCCGAGCTGGCCTCGGACGGCGCCCAGCGCCTCGTCGAACCGGGCATGCAGCTGGGACAGGTCCGCCTCCAACACCGAATAGGTGATGCGAAAGCTCATGACTCCTCCTGGAAGAACTGGCGGATTCCGCGCGACAGGGTGTCGACCAGCTCGTCGACCTCCGCTTCGGTGATGATGAGCGGCGGCCCCAGCATGAGCAGGTCGCCGTGAACGCCATCCGCGTGGCCGGTGTTGGACCAGAGCACCAGGCCGCGCTCGAGCAGCTTCGCCAGGAGGCGCTCCACCACCTTGCGCCCGCGAGGGAAGGGGCGGCGGCTGTGCGTGTCCTCCACGAACTCCACGCCCGCGAGCAGCCCCACGCCCTGCACCGAGCCCACGCAGGGCAGCGGCGAGAGCACCTCGCGCAGCTGGCGCTGGAAGTACGCGCCGACGCTCGCGGCATGGGAGACCAGGTCGTAGCGCTCGAAGTAGTCGAGCACGGCCAGTCCCGCCGCCGTCATCGCGGGAGCCTGGAGATAGGTCTGCGCGTGCATGAAGCCGCCGGAGCCCTGGCGCATCTCCTCCACGTGCGCCTGCTTCACGAGCAGCGCGCTCAAGGGCGCGTAGCCGCCGCTGATGCCCTTGCCGAGCACGAGCAGGTCGGGCTGGAAGTCGAACAGCTCGCTGGCGAAGAAGCGTCCGGTGCGTCCGCAGCCGCACATCACCTCATCGGCGATGGTGAGGATGCCGTACTCCCGGCACAGCGCGCTCACGCGCTCGAAGTAGCCAGGAGGCGGAGGCGAGGCGCCCGCGGAAGAGCCGATGACGGGCTCGGCGATGAAGGCGGCGATGGTGTCCGGGCCTTCGCGCTGGAGGGTCTCCTCCAGGAGCCGCGCGTAGTGCTCCGCGCCGTCGCGGGCGTAGTCCTCCAGGCCGCAGCGGTACGGGTACGGCGCGGGCGTGGTGACGACCTCCGACAGCAGCGGACCGAAGAACGTCTTGTAGTGAGGCCGCCCGGAGAGCGAGAGCGCGTAGAGGGTGTTGCCGTGGTAGCCGGGCACACGCGCGATGACCTTGGTGCGCTGGGGCTGTCCTCGCTCCACCCAGAGCTGTCGGGCGAACTTCACCGCGGCCTCCACGGCCTCGGAGCCCGAGCCGAGGAACGCGGCGCGGTCGAGCCCCGCGGGCGCCAGCGCGCACAGGCGCGAGGCGAGGGCCTCCGTCACCTCGGTGGTGAAGTGGGTGCCGTTGACGTACGCGACGCGCAGCAGCTGCTCATGGATGCGGTCCACCACCTCGCGGTTGCCGTGGCCGACGCTGGCCACCAGCGCGCCGGCGGAGGCGTCGAGGTAGCGCTTGCCGCGCGCATCGTAGAGATGGATGCCCTGCCCGTGGGTGATGACGGGGAAGTCGCGCGCCAGGTTGCGCAGGAGCACGTGGCCCTGGGGATAGCGAACCGTCTGCCTTGCGTCGTCCCGCATCCGTCTTCCTCCACGCAGCGCGGGCGACCGAGGTCGCCCGACAGGGCTCCCGCGTGGAAGAAGGGCGTCACGATGCGCGCGAAGGCGCACCAGGCTCGGGAAGAGCCCACGGACCGACCTTCGCCCCCACGGGCGACTGAAGACGTGCGGGGTGAAGGGTCGGAAAAGTCGAGGCGCGCGAGGACTCGCATGGAAGTCCGTGCCCGCTCGAACCTTCCGGCCGTCCCACGCGGCTCCAGGTCGAAACCGTCCGTGGATTTCTCCCACGGGCGGATGCGGGCAGGTCTTCGGGCTCGTGAGCGCTTCGGCGTGACGCCGGCTTCCTACTTCTCGTCGCTTCCCAGTTCCGAGGAACCAGTGCCGATGACGAGGTTCGTTCTCAGTTACCGCTGCGGGGCAGCCCCGGAATCACACCGGGTTCCCTATTAAGCCTGGACGGTGAGGTCCAAGCACCAGCATGGCGCGGTTTGTACAGGCCGCTTCTTCGAGGTGTCAAGTTCGCGGGAGCGGCCGCGCCTCGAAGACCTTGGAGATGATGCGCCACTGGCCCTCGTCCTTCACGAGGCTCAGGTAGTCGGTGAAGTGACGGGGAGCCAGGGCGCACTCCAGCTTCACCATCGCGGTGTGCGGGCCCGCGAGGTCCACGGAGAGCAGCCTGTCGTATCGAGGCTGCTGACTCGCCGACGCGGGGACCCGGCCGCGCACCACGTCGAAGTACGTGGGCATGTCCAGCTCCTTGAGCGAGCCCTCCGCGGTGCTGAAGTAGCGCGCGCGAGGATGGAACACGCGGGAGAGCCGCTCGACGTCGGCGAAGTACAGTCCGTCCAGATACGTCGCGATGCAGTCGAGCAGCGCGGGCAGCTCGCCGCTGGTGTCGGCGAGCACGCTGGGGCTGGCGATGGGCGCGGGTGAGGGCGCGGCGGCCTTCTTCCGTCGGAGGTCGGAGACCAGCTCGCCGCCGACGCCCCAGTTGTCGGTCTCGATTTCGTCGAGGGTGACGAACGTCAGCGACGGGTCCTTGTTCAGCACCTGGTGCAGGAGCGTCGTCACGCCTTTCACCAGCGCGGCCTTCTGCTCCCGCGTCACGCCCTCCTTCGTCACCTCCATCTTCACGTACGGCATGGGGTGCTCCCGGTCAGGGGGCGCCGCGCCCGCGTAGGACTGGATGCGCTGTGATAGATGACCGCCACCCGCGCGGTGGGCTCCTGCATTGCCATGACGACCTCCAGAGGCTGTGTCACGGATATGCAGGGGCGCCACGCCACGCGGCAGTCCTCCGTTGGGGAAAGGAACGTGTCCTGTGGGTGAACGACGGCGACGAGGACAGGACACCCCCGCGCACGATGTGGAGTCCTTGCGCGTCTTCATGGAGGTGGTCCTCGCGGGCTCTCTCTCCGCCGCGGCGCGGAAGCGCGGGGTGGCGACCTCCGCGGTGAGCAAGCGGCTGGCTCAGCTGGAGAAGAGCCTGGGCGTGCCCTTGCTGGTGCGCAGCTCCCGGAGCATGCGCCTCACGGAGGCGGGACAGGCCCTGGCCGAGCGTGCGCCCTCCGCGCTGCGAGAAGTCGAGGACGCGTTCGCCTCCGCGCGAGAGCTGGGCACCGCCACCCAAGGGGCCGTGCGTGTATCGGCGCCCGTCACGTTGACCGAGATGCACCTGGCGCCACTCACCGCGGACTTCCTCCTGGCGGAGCCCTCCATGCGCGTCGAGCTGGTGGTCGACGACCGGTTCGTGGACCCGGTGAAGGACGGCTTCGACCTGGTCATCCGCTCGGGGCCCGCCACCCACGTGAGCCTGGTCGTGAAGAAGCTCGCGAGGGACTCGCGGGTGTTGTGCGCGTCGCCCGACTACCTGAAGCGCGCGGGCACGCCCGCGACGCCGGAGGACCTGTCGCGCCACAACTGCATGCGGCACGCGTTCAACGACTCGAGCGGGCGCTGGGCGCTGAACGTGGAGGGGCAGGGGCGCACGGTGCTCGTGCGCGGCAACCTGCGGCTCAACCATGGCGGCGCGCTCAAGGCGGCGGTGCTGCGCGGCCTGGGCATCGGGTACCTGCCTCTCTTCGTCGTGCGCGAGGAGCTGGAGCGAGGGACGCTCGTGCGGGTCCTCCCCCAGGTCGAGGTGGAGGCGCCGCCGTTCCTCATCGCCCTCCACCCGTATGGACGAAGGCCGCCGCGCCCGGTGCGTGGCTACCTGGAGTACCTGGCGGCGCACCTGCCCCAGCGGCTGGGGCAGCCTCCGCTTCCGCGCTGAACGCGGGGCGCCTCAGTAGTTCCAGGCGGTGCAGTCCGTGGTCGTCCGCGTGACGAACTCCGCGAGCGTGCGCATGTTCCGGACGAACGTGCTCGTGTCGAGATAGTCGCCCGGCGTGGCGCCGCTCCGGGGGCCGCCCGGAGTGTACGAGGTGAGCCACTTCTCGTTGTTGACCGCGGTGTCGACGGCTTGCGCGGTGTCGGCCCGGAGCTGATGGCACGTGCGCTTCATCGCGGACGTGTCGCTCGCCAGCCGGTGGTACTCGGCGCGGAGGGCGGCGAGCTGCGAGGGAACCTCCCACGCGTAGTTCTGGTAGGTGGGCGGCGCGGAGGAGAACTGAACCGGGTAGCCGCCGGGCCTCACCGTGTAGAAGCCCACGTTCGACGGCGCCGTGTCATCGAGCTCGATGTAGCGATGGAGGAGGGTGTCGTTCGCGAAGTCGACGGTCTCGAGATACGTGAGCGCGGTGCCCACCGCGTCCCGGTTCGCCGTGACGCCCGGGTCGAGCTGGTAGAGGCGAAGGAGGGCCCACATGACATCCTGGCTCTCCTGTCCCGCGATGGCGGGGACCTCCCAGTTGCGCGCCCACCGAGGCTGCATCTGGAGGTCGTACTGCTGCGCCCAGGCGGGCTGGGGCTGAGGCATCTGGGCCCGGCGGAGGAAGTCTCCGAACCTGGCGCGCATGGCCTGATACGTCGCTGCTTGCGCGGGGTAGACCTCCGCGGCCCAGGTCAACATCTCCACGAACGCGGACGCGAGGTTGTCATTCAGCGTGGGGTCGTCCCAGTACTCCACGGTGTAGGCGTTCGCGTGACACTGGGCGAGGCCACAGCTGGTGCCGATGGAGGGGGGATAGCTGGCGGTCAGCGCGGGCCGCGCCGCCACGGGGCCGGAGAAGACCTGCGGGAAGCCTCCGTGGGTGGGGTACTGCGAGGTCTCCATCCGCGCGCGAGCGTAGGAAGACGCGCTGGAGATGTCGGGATTGGCGAACCCGAGCAGCTGGTCCGCACGCATCATCGCGATGAGCGCGTTCTGGGTGACCTGGTCGTCATAGGTCGAGTACGCACAACCCCCGCAACTACAGGTCGCCGTGGTGTTCAGGTAGCAGGCCTTCAGCGTCGGCGTGGGCTTGAAGTCGGCGTAGAGGCGCCAGCCTCCCGACTGGAGCTGGCCGTGGCGCAGCGCCATCGCGGTGCGTGTCGCGTAGGTCTTGAGGGCCGGGGTCGCCGGGTCGGCGAGGGCCGCCTCGACGAAGGCCACCAGCACGTCGGGCGTGCCCGGGGACTGAATCATGATTTGATCCGCGTCGAGCTGGATGTCCCCCCAGCGCTCGTTCAGGTTGCTCGCGTTGTGGTGCCACGCATAGCCGCCGTTTCGCGACACGAAGTCATTGAAGTACTTCGCCGCGTTCCGCATCCGTCCGAGCGCCTTGGTGCGAAGAGGCGTCACCGCCGCCCGCGCCTCCGCGTCCAGCGCGCCGGGAGGCGGTGTGTCCGTCCCTGCCTGCTCCACGTCGGGTGAGGAGCAGGCGGAGGCGGCGAGGGCGGGGAGGAGAAGCCATACAGGTCGAATTTTCATGACTTACTGATTTATCATGTTTCGACCTTGGGGCTCACCGTTGGCAGCGCAAGGCGATGCCGTGAGGATTGTCCAGGTAGTCCTGCCAGAACGCCTGGCCATACTTGAGGAGGCCCGCGGAGGAGCACTCGGGACGGGTCCAGGTGAGGGAGTGGAAGCCCGCCTCGCGGAGCACCTGCTCGTGGGTGGCCTGGCTCCAGTAGGAGAAGTGGATGGTGAAGGGCGTCTTCGTGTGCAGCTCCGCGGTGATGGCGTGTCCATCCTGGGGCGTCTGGGGGAAGTCCAGCATGCTGATGCCGTAGCGCGTGCTGTTGGGGCCCCGTGCGCTGAACCCGGGGTTGAAGGTGTAGGTGACGAAGCTGCCGCCTGGCTTCAGGTGTGCGTGGATGTTCCTGCACATGCGCAGCATGTGCTCGGGCGAGTGGGCGTAGTGCAATAGATAGACAGCCGTCACCAGGTCGAACTGGCCCAGGGGGGCCATCTCCGCGACATCCGACACGTGGTACTCGATGCCCAACCGCTGCTCATCCTCGAGCTTGCGGCCCACGCGAACCATCTCTTCCGAGATGTCGACGCCCACGGTCCGGCTGGCGCCGCGCGCCTTGAATTGCCGCGTGTAGAGCCCATCTCCACACGCCACGTCGAGGACGGACTGTCCGGCGACGGGGCCCAGGACCTTGAAGAAGGTATGTCCCTCGATGTACTCGGAGCGCACCGGCAGCACATCCCAGTCCGCGACCTTCTCACCGATTGAATCGTATTGCGCCGACATGTCTGACGACCTTTCCCAGGAGTGTGCTGGCGTCGAGGTCCCCTTGAATCCGAGTCGGACCTGGGGCTCCCTGGCCGCACTGTAACGCGAGAGGCGGAATGTCATGTCTGACCCGGACCTCGACGCGGACGGGACCTGAGGCTTCTCCGCGGGGGATTGATGCGAGGGACGCACGGGTGATGTGTCCAGACGTCACTCGCGCTCTCGCGGGGGGAGCGGCACAACCTCCTCACGAATCGCGAGGCCCGCGAGAGCGCGCTCGCGTCGCGGAAGGGACGTGTCGTGATGCATCCGGGAGACGTGGGGCGTGAGGGGTCCATCGTCATCGTGGGCGGCTACGGACAGGTGGGGCAGGCGGTGGCCCGAGCCTTGGCTCCGGCCTACCCCGGGCGCGTGCGAATCGTGGGGCGTCGGGAATCGCGTGCGAAGGCGCTGGCCGCCAGCCTGGGGGAGGGGGCCCAGGGGTTCGCCTTCGACGTGGACGCGGACGCTCCCGAGCCCCTCCTCGCGGACGCCGCCGTGGTGGTGATGTGCGTGGACGCGAAGGATGCTCGCTTCGCGGCGTGTTGCCTTCGGGCGGGGGTCGACTACGTCGATGTGACGGCGAAGCAGTCGCTGTTGGATGCCATCGAGGGGCTCGATGCCCTGGCACGGGAGGCGGGCAGCAACGCGGTGCTCAGTGTCGGCGTGGCGCCGGGCATGACGAACCTGCTGGGCGCTTGGGCCATCACGGGGATGACGTCCGTGACGCGCTTGGACCTCTTCCTGCGGATGGGCGCGGCCGACTCCCACGGCGCGGCGGCGCTGGAGTGGACGCTGGACAACCTCGCGGTGGACTTCGAGGTCTTCCGGGAGGGGCAGCGGCGCCGCGTGCGAGGCTTCCGCGAGCGGGCCGAGGTCTCATTCCCAGGAGACGCTCGCGCCCGGAGCGCCTGGCGCTTCAACTTCCCTGACCAGCGCACGCTGGCTCGGACGCTGTCACTCCCCACCGTGTCGACCTGGCTTTGTTTCGAGCCTCCGCTGCTGACGTCTCTGGCGGCGCTCGCGGTCCGGTGGGGTGCGGCGCGGTGGCTGGGGATTCCCTGGGTGCGCCGGGGGCTCATGGCTCTCACGGGCGGGGCCGGCCTGGGCCCGGATGTCTGTTCCATCCTCGCCAGGGCGGAAGGGACGCTCGCGTCGGGAGAGCGGGTCCTCCGGGAGGCTTCATTCCTGGGCCGTCGGGAGGCGGTCCTCACGGGAGAGGTCGCGGCCGAGGGGGTCCGGCGGTTGCTCACGGGCCACCGCCCGGGCGGGGTCTTTCATCTGGAGCGCTTCGCCGAGCCCGAGGTCTTCCTGCGCCGCATCGAAGCGAGGACTCCGGGCTCTCGGCTCCACGGCCCCGCCACGGTTGTCCCGAGGGGGGACGTGCCGGCTTGAAATAACGGACTCACGTTTGCTACTGTAATCGGGTGTACAGCATGTCCGTGTTCATCGCGGCGACGCCGGAAGAGATGGCGCGCGCCCTTCCTGATTGGACTCCCGAGAAGACCGCGCTGCCCAAGGGCCGAGTGACCAAGGCCCCGGGGCCGGGTGTCGTGGCGGGGGCCGGCGACTACAAGAAGCATCTGGAGGGCCTGCTGCCTCGGGGCCTGAAGTCGATGCCTCATGCGGTGTTGAAGAACGTCGTCTTCCAGCACCTGACGGCGGCCTGCTGGGCCATGGGTGCGGAGCTGCTCCAGGCGCCCCAGCCGTTCCTGTACCCGCCGCGCGAGGCCGCCGACGCGTCGCTGCACCCGCTGCCCGCGGAGGCCGTGCGGAAGCTGGCCAAGGCGAGTGACTCCAAGCTGGAGTCCGCCGCGAAGAAGCTGGCGCGCTCCTCCGTCTGCCAGGACCTGGGGTGGGATGCGCACGACGCGCTGGAGCTGCTGAAGCAGCTCAAGCCCGTCGCCGAGGCCGCCGTGGCGGAGTCGCGCGAGGCCTTCGTGTTCCAGCTTCCCTGAGGACCCTCGCGTCAGGTCTGCTTCCCGGTCCACGGGAGCGCGAGTTCCGTGAGCCAGGACTGTCCCTGCTGCGTCTCCACGCGAAGGTACGTCTCGCGCAGGGGTGTCGCCGGAGCGCGCTCCTTCGCGTGCAGGTGCGCGAAGAGCCGCGCCCAGGAGGGGCCCACGGAGTCAGGAGGCCCCGAGTGGACGAGGGTGGCCGCCTGGACCTCGGGGACCTCCTCCACGTGGATTCCTTCCGGCGTGGCCCCGGGCGCGAGGGGCACGCACCAGGAGATGTCCGCGTCGTCCTCGCGGTACTCCGCTTCGTGCAGGAGGCAGAAGGGCGCACCGGCGATGGAGGGACCACACGCGGCCAGCAGCCGAGGGAAGACCACCGACGCATCCGAGTAGCGCCCGCGCGCGCGATGCATCGCGACGCGGGCTGATGGAAGCCCTCTCTCCAGGATGGGCGGAGGCGCACGCAGATAGGCCTCCGCCTGGGACTGGTGACGCAGCAAGGTGTCCAGCGCGAGCACGGAGCGCTGCGCGCTCGCGGCCTCCTCGGCGAGTCGGGCCCGAACCTGCGCCAGCTGCTCCGCGAGCGAGGCGCCCTGGTTCAGCTCCACGAGCACGCCCCGAATCTCCTCGAGGGACAGCCGCAGGTCCCTCAGGGCGCGCAGCGTGTGGGCCACGGTGATGTCGCGCTCGGTGTAGTACCGATAGCCGGAGGATGGGTCCACGCACGAGGGTTCGAGCAGTCCCTTCTCCTGATAGAGCCGCAGCGCCTTCACGCTGAGGCCCGTGATGCGCGACGTCTCCCCGATGGCATACAGCAGTCCGCTCACCGCTCGACCTCCGTGAGGAAGGCGCGCACCGTGGCCGCGAAGTCCTCGGGTTGCTCCTCGAAGGGGAAGTGCCCGCTGTTCGCCAGCTCCACCAGGCGCGCGTGGGGCAGGGCTTCTACCACGCGCTGCGTGGCGGAGCGCGGCTGCAGGTCCCTGGCGCCGTGGATGACGAGTGTCGGCGCGCGCACCCGGCCCAGCCACTCGCGCCAGTCGTGGGTGCGGCCCAGGCTCAGGTAGAGGCCCAGGGAGAGGAACCCGCCCGCGGCGCCAGACCCGGGCATCCGCGCCTGGGCATGGTCGCGCTGCATCGCCTGGGCGTACAGCGGACCGAAGTGGCCGAAGTGCTCGGAGAGGCGCGCCTCGTCATCCTTCAGCCGCGCGGGGAAGTCGAAGGTGTGCTTCAGCCACTCCGTCAGCGCCTGCTGTCCGGGCTCATCCAGCCGCGCTCGCACCTGGGTGAACAGGTCCCCGTCGCCCGCGGGCATCGTCACCAGGGGCGCGGGGGCGACCAGCACGAGGGCCTCGACTCGCTCCGGCCACTCCGCCGCGTAGAGCGCTGCGACCAGGGCTCCGAAGGAGTGTCCCACCAGCGTCAGTCGCTCCTGTCCGAGCAGGCGCCGGATGCGCTCCAGGTCCGCGAGCTGCGCGCCGAGCCCCAGCCGTGCCTCGACGTCCTGCATGGCCTGCCACGTGCCTCCCGTCGGCGCCGAGGTGAAGGGGCGAGAGGACTCGCCACAGCCTCGCTGGTCGTAGAAGTGCCAGCGCAGCGTGTCGCTCGTCAGCGTCGCCGCGCGCCACGGCTCCACGGGAGGCAGGCCCGGGCCTCCATGGATGACGATGATGTTTCTTCCCTGTCCCACGGCCCTGTGACGGAGCCGCACGTCGGGCGTCACCTGCCAGAACGGAGCATCCGTGGCCTGTCCTTCGGGGACCTCCAAGCGCTCTCCGCGCGCGGCGAGAACGGATTCCACGGTGCCGGGCTGGAAGAGGGCTCGGCCCATCCACCACCAGGCGCCGAGCGCCGCGCCGACCAACAGGATGAGTGCTCCGAGTGCAACCGCCATGATTCTCCTCCGCGAGGTGTGTCTGGGTGACATGCGCGGAGGGTGGCGGTCTCCCCTTGGGGGAGAGTCAACGAGGATTGTTGCGCGGGGTGCGGCACTGACCGTAGGTTCAGTGGATGAGCGAGCTTCGGTCCATCCCTCTCGGCGAGTCGTGTGAGGTCGTGGTGGGGCAACTGCCGCGCGAGCTGGTGCCCGACGCCAAGGGCTTCCAGTCCCTCTGGGAGCTCCATCCGAGCGAGTTCCACGAAATCATGATTCACGGCCGGCAGGTCCGCACGCCGCGTTGGCAGCAGGCCTACGGCGCCGACTATCACTACACGGGCCGGGTCAACCGGGCGCTGCCGCTGGTCGCGCCGATGGAGGCGTGGCTGGCGTGGTCGCGAGAGACGTTCGACGTCCGCCTCAATGGGCTCCTCTTGAACTGGTACGACGGCACGGCAGGGCACTACATCGGCAAGCATCGCGACAGCGACCTCCACCGCGTCGAGGGCTCTCCCATCGTGACGCTCTCCTTCGGCGAAGACCGCGCGTTCCGGATGCGGCCATGGCGAGGCGAGGGGTTCACCGACATCCCCGCGGTGAACGGCGGCGTCATCGTGATTCCGTGGGCGACGAACCGGGCCTTCACGCACGAGGTGCCGGCGTCCGCGCGTGCTCGCGGACGGCGGATTTCGGTGACGCTGCGAGCCTTCGACACCTGAGCCTGCCTCACGGGCCGTGGAGCGCCTGCAGCCGCTCGACGGGGGGCGGTGCCGGGAGCGGATGGTGCGGCGTCCACTCGCGGAGCATCCTCGCGACGAGCGCATCGACCTGTCCCTCCGCGAGGGCGATGGA
This sequence comes from Myxococcus stipitatus, assembly GCF_038561935.1. Next base: position 2,512,295 of record NZ_CP102770.1, read on the forward strand.
GCGCTGGAGCCGCTCACCGCCGAACTCGTCGTACTCGATGGCGACGGAGTTCACGTCCGTGATGCCGATGTAGCCGAACGCGGTGCGGATGCTCGGCTCGACGTGGTTCATGGCTTCGAGCCGCTCGCCGCGCCCGTAGCCGAAGTCTCCACGGGAGGTGAGGATGACGAGCTTCTTGTGGGCCTCGGTCAGCAGGGGCCAGTAGGGGTCCCCGGCGCGTGAGCGGTCGAACCCGAACGTGCGGCCCACGCGGACGATGTTGTCGATGTACGCCTTGAACTGCGCGGGCACGTTGAAGTTGTACATGGGCACGCCCGCGACGATGAGGTCCGCGCCGAGCAGCTCGTCCACCAAGGCGTCGCTCTCCGCGAGCACGGCCTTCATCCAGGGCTCGCGCTTCTCGGGCGCGGTGAAGGCCGCATGAATCCAGGGACCCGTCACGGGGGCGGGAGGACTCTGCCCGACGTCACGGTAGACGACGGTGTCGCCCGGACGGCTTGCCTGCCAACGGGTGACGAAGCGGGAGGACAGCCGGCGCGAGTGGGAGCCGTGGGGCGTCTGCCCGGAGGCACCTGGGCGGGCGCTCGAATCGAGGTGAAGAATCCTGGCCATGAGAGAGGTCTCCGACAGCGGGTCCGGTTGAGTCCCGCTCATCCATGGAGCGGGCAGGGTGTGAAATAGTGACGGCCCCCATGGCTGACAAACGTGTATTCCTCAGGCGATGGCTGAGGCTGGTTCATCTATGCTGACGCGATGAGGGACCTTCCACCGCTGTCGGCGCTCCGAGCCTTCGAGGCGGCCGCGAGACACCTGAGTTTCAAGATGGCCGCGGACGAGCTCGCGGTGACGCCGACGGCCATCAGCCATCAGGTCCGTCAGCTGGAGGAATGGCTGGGGCTGCGGCTCTTCGAGCGTCACGTGCGTCGGGTGGTCCTGACGAAGGAGGGGAAGGAGCTCTTCCCCTCGATGCGGGAGGGCTTCGACACGCTGGTGCGAGGCATCGACGCGCTCCGGGCGCCTCCCGCGCAGGAGGTGCTCACGCTCTCGTCCACGGTGGCCTTCACATCGAAGTGGCTGGTGCCGCGCGTGCCGGCGTTCAGGGACGCGTGTCCGGGGATGGACCTGCGGCTGCATGCCTCGGACGAAGCGGTGGACCTCCGGACGGGTGGCGTGGACCTGGCCATCCGCTACGGCCGAGGGGCATATGAGGGACTGCGCTCGGAGCTGCTGTTCCAAGACCGCTTCGCGCCGGTGTGCAGTCCGCGCCTGGGCGTGAAGGGCGTGGAGGACCTGGCGCGCCATCCGCTCATCCACTTCGAGTGGCGCCGGGTCGACGAGGTGACGCCGACATGGGGGCGATGGTTCGCGAGCGCGGGCCGGCGCTACCAGGCCGCGGGCGGAGAGCTGCGCTTCTCGGATGAGTCACACGCCATCCAGGCGGCCATCGCGGGGCAGGGCATCGCGATGGTGAGCCTCGTGCTCGTCGCGGAGGAGCTGGCCAGCGGCGCGCTCGTGCAGCCCTTCGGGCCGGAGCTGGAGGGCTTTGCCTATCACCTCGTCCACCTGGAGACGCCCCGCCATGCCGAGCGGCTGGCGCCCATCCGTCAGTGGCTGCGCTCCGAAGCGAAGAAGACCGAGGCACGCGCTCCGGTGCGCAAGCGGAAGGTGAGCACCTCCCGGCGGCGCTGAAGTCGCCTCAGACCTTCCACCGCCATTCGAGCCCGTCCGGCAGCTCCGCGGCGGCGAACTCCAGGTGGAGCACTCGCCGGTGGCCGGGCTTCGTCGCGGGCGAGGAGGCGTGCAGCAGCAGGGGATGGAACGCGAGCACGTCGCCTCGGTTCGCGAGACACGTCACGGGGGGGATGCGCGCCTTCCTGTCGTCGATGTCCGCCTCGGTGAGCCGTCCCTGAAGGTGGGTGCCGGGGAGGACTCGGACGGGTCCGTTTTCCTCACCGCAGTCATCGAGATGGATTCGCAAGGCCAGCATCCGGGTGAGCAGTGAGTCTGGCGCAAGTGTGTGCGTAACGCCTTCTTTGTGCGTCCAGGGGCCGAAGCCGGGGGCCTCGCGTTGCTCGCGGACGGCGATGGTGAGGTCCTGATGCCAGCGGACCTTCCAGTTGGCCTCGGCGGTCTTGTCGAACAGCAGGGCCCTGGCCACGAAACAATCCTTGCCCAGCACGGACCGCGCGAGGGCGCGGACCCCCAGGTCATCCGAGGCAGCTGTGACGGCCGCGGGGACATCGAGGACGTTGCGCTGCCCACCGCGCCGGTGTGTCAGCGAGGACTCGGTGCTCGCCGGCGGAAAGGCACTCTCCAGCAGTGACAGGAGTTCAGGCGAAGCGGCCTGCGGGCGGAGCGCGAACCCCTCGCGGCGCAGCTCCTGGATGAAGGTCTCTCGCCAGTCCATGCGCCCAGCCAGCCATACCCACCTGCCTCCGTCCAGGGCGGATGCGCTGACTGAAACCGAAAGTGGAGCAGTGCGTATCGGTTGCGTTGGGTTCCGGGACACAGGGGCAAGTCGCAACCATGGAAATGATATCGAAGCTCGTCGTGTGTGCTGTCCTGTTCATGTCCGCGGGGAGCGCACATGCCGACGAAGGTGTGCGGGAGAAGCTCTCCCAGGCCGTGCGCCTCTTCGAGGCCATCGAGTATGAGGAGGCGCTCTCCGTCCTGGACCAGGCGCGGAAGATGCCGCAGACGCCCCAGGACGCCATCTCGCTCTTCTTGCTCCGGGGAATCATTCGGGCGGAGCTTGGCTATTGGAGGGACGCTCGCGCCGACTTTCGCGCCGCACTCTGGCGGAGCCTCGAGGCGGAGCTTCCCCTCAAGGTCTCCCCGAAGGTCGTGGGGGTCTTCGAGTTCGAGCGCGAGAAGGCCCTGGCGCGGCAGCGGTCCAAGAAGAAAGGAGCGGCCCCTCCGGGTGTTGGCGCGAAGCCCGCCTCGGAAGCCGTTCTCACGGAGCCAGCCGAGGTCGCGCAGGTCGGGCTGCCTGCGGTGGAAGAGCCTCCACGTCCGGCGCTGATGCCGTCGCCCGAGGTGCCCTTGGCCTCCGCCGAGCCACGAACTCCCGTGCTCCTTCCTACGCGAGCACAGGCTCTCGACGCGGACCGGAAGGAGAGTGGCTTCCGGGTGGTGGGCCGCACCGTCCCGCTGGCGAGCATGGTGCTGCTGGGAGCGGGCGTCGCGGCCGGAGGCTCGGGGGTATTCTTCGGTCTGCGTTCGCAATCACAGGTGAGCGCCGCGCACAGGGCGGCGACCGAGGCGGGGGTGCGAGGGGAGCTCCGGCAATCACAGCGCAGCGCGACGACCGCCAACGTGCTCTGGGGCACCGCGGGTCTCTCGGTCGCGGGCGCACTGACCACGTGGCTGCTGTTCGGCTCGAAAGAGGTGTTTGACATTCAGGAGGGTGTTCGATGAAGCGCTCAGGTACGTGGTTCGTGGCGGCGGTGTCCCTGCTCATGGGGTGCGGTGTCCCTTCTCCCGAGGGGGTCCTGGATCGGCGGCGGCTCCCGCTCGCCATCGAGTATCCCGACAGCTACACGGTGGGCTGCATCCAGGTCTCGGAGCAGTCAGGATCCGGTGCGACCGTCGTGTTGGAGACGGTCTCTGACTTCGGCGCCAGGACTCCTCCGTTGAGGCTCTCGCCCCTGCTCTCGCTTGACTGGAGTGAGGGTGCGAAGCTGGTCATCACGGCGCATGAGCAGACTTGCGACGGGAACGTCGTCGCCAGGGGCGAAGTGGAATACCCTGGCATGGGGCCGCGGTATGAGCACGACGTGTCGCTGGCGATTCATGACGCGGACCGTGATGGCTACATGGACGGGGCCCGTGCGCGTGAGTTTCCGGGCACGGACTGTGACGACGCTGTCGCGGCGAGGGCTCCCGGCCTGAAAGAGGTCTGTGACAGCCTCGACAACAACTGTGACGGGGTCGTCAATGAAGGACTCCCGGCTTTGTATCGCGACATGGATGGAGACGGAGAGGGGGCGCTGGGAGAAACGGAGGCGTCCATCGTCTGTGGGGACCCGGCGTCTCGGCCTGGCTACGTGGCGAACCACCTGGACTGCGAGGACGGCGACCCCAAGGTCAGCAAGGCGGGAATCGAGATTTGTGACGCCATCGACAACGACTGCGACGGCGCCGTCGATGAGGGCATCACGTGCGGCGGAACGCTGAAGGAGGTCACCGACTACCACCTGAAGAACCCCGCTGGCGGGGGTGTGTGGAAGACGGTGGCGTCGGCACCCAGTGGTTACCCGGTCTGGGTTGCGGGGGAGGGGGGCCGGCTGATGGTTCGCAAGGCACGGGGCATGAAGTTCGAGAACTTCAGCTACGGCGTCGAAGCGGGCACGAGCGATTCTCCGGATGGAAGTCCACGTGCCACCGGCAAGTACTGCTCGGATGGCAATGTCGATTGGAACGCTGCCTGGGTGGACTCGGAAGGGTGGGTCTATCTGGGGGGCTCGAATGGTCAGCTTGCCATCCACGATGGGCAGACGTGTCGGTATCAGAAGACGATGCCTCAGCGGCAGAGCGTGGTGGGAATGGTGGGCTACGAGGTTGGTGTGGACGTCACGTCCGTGCATCTCGCGACGGCGGATGGTGGCCTGTATTACTGGAGGACCTGGGAGTGGACGAGGGACAATGCGCCTATTGACTTCCAGAATGGCCGCGACAACTTCGCGAACTACACGGGCCTCATCGGGACAACGTCAGAGGATGGGGTTCTCCTGGTGTCGATGAAGCGGGGCGGAAGTGCTGGCCAGCCAGGTGTCATGCGCTACGACACGGTTCGAAGCCTGTTGGTTCAAGAGAACCTGGCGCCCGCCTCGATACAAGGGGCGATGAACGATGTTGCCGGCTCTCCCATCGGCGCAGCCTGTGCCGTGGGAGACTCGGGCGGTGTCTGGACCTGGGTGTCTGGGAATCAGTGGACGCAAGTGCCGCCACCTCTCGGCGTGACGGCGGACTTCAGCAGCGTTGTGAAGTCGCCGGGCGGCGACTTCTACATCGTCGACAAGAGCCCACAGGGACAGCTGCGTCGCCTGACGAAATACAACACCTGGGCAACCACGCCACGGCTGCCCGATCCGGATGCCCCCTTGTTCGACATCTCGATGACCACCGCGGGGGAGTTCTGGATCGTGGGACGAGGCCGCGTGTACCACTATCCAGAACCGTGACACTCCAGCCCTGAGCCGCGTGAGACGCGCGGCTCAGGACCACTTCAAGTCACACGTGGGGCGTCGGGCGCCAGTCGGAGCCCGGCGCGATGTTGCGCGTGTCGACGACCTTCGCCGCGTCGACCTTCCGTGCGCGGAGGTCACCGGCTGACGGCGAGGTTGTACGTGTAATCGATGGGGGCGTTGGTGGGGGACACGCCAGTGACGTGGACGACGTGCTCCCCGGGAGGCAGTGAGAGCATGAGCCACCAGCCATCGCTGACGCCGGGCTGTGAGGAGCCTTGGAGGCAGGGGTCGGGGAGCTTTCCGACCAGGCTGGGGTCCGCGGTGAAGTGGAACATGCGCGTCGTGTGTCGGTGGGCGGTGGGGTCGATGACCTGTCCATCGACTGTCACCCGGAGGTCTCGGAACAGGGCGTTGAAGTCGGCGGCTCCCTGCGTGAGGAAGTCCTCCAGCGTCTGTCCCGGCGCGGGCTGGAAGTCAGGGTCGGGGCAGGGGTGGTCGTTGATGATGACCCACAGCGGGACGAGCACGGGCTTCGCGGCGGGGACCCGGCACGTCCTCCGGTACGTGGTGTCCCCGTCATACACGGGGACGAAGAAGACGGGCTCGTCCTGGCCGACGCCGCAGTCCGCCTCCAGGATGAGCGCGGGGTTCTGGTGGGCGGGGACTTCGAAGTTCCAGCGGAACCAGGACTCGGTCCAATCGGTGATGCTCCGTCCTTCGACGGTCTCCTGAGGGGAGAAGACCTTGAGCTCGGGCTCCTCCGAGCCACAGCCTCCAAGTCCAGCCAGCGCGGTCGCATAGAGCACTGTCTCGAGAATCCGTTTCATCATGTGTACCTCCGTGACGAGAGGTGCCCAGGATAGGGATTGGCCTTGGGATGACCATTCCCCTGAACAGGGGATAGAGTCTCGAGGCATGTCCGACTTCGTCACGTGGCGGGACGCGCGCGGTGCCTTCCGGTTGCTCGATGAGTTGAAGCAGGTGGGCCATGACACGCTGGCATGGCGGCGCCATCTGCTCACCGGACTGAGCTCGCTCGTGGGGGCGCAGGTGGGGCTCTCGGCGGAGACGCCAGAGGGAGGACTCCTGGCGCCGCCGCGTCACCTGGGCGCGGTCGACCTGGGCTGGGGAACCCACTCCGACCGGCGCACCTGGATGCAGGTGTGCGAGCGTCCCGAGGCGGAGCTGGACCCCTCGGATGAGCGCATCTCGGCGCTGGGCGTGCGCTCGTTCACGCTCCACCGGCGGGAGCTCGCGAGTGACCAGCGCTGGTACAAGTCCATCATCTTCAACGAGCACTACCGGCCCGCCCGGCTCAATCACTATCTCCTGTCCGTGCTCCACGTGCCCGAGTACCGCGCGATGCACTTCGTCTTCTTGTTCAGGGCCCACTCAGACCGCCCCTTCGACGAGCGTGAGCGGCAGCTCGTCGGGCACCTGCACGGTGAGCTGGGGTTGCTCTGGAAGGAGGCGAGCGAGGTCCAGCTGCCGCGTCGACTCCAGCAGACGCTGTCCCTGTTCCAGGCGGGCTGTGGTGAGAAGGAGGTGGCGGACCGGCTGGGCATCAGTCCCAAGACGGTGCACGACTACAGCAAGGCCCTGCACAAGCGCTTGAAGGTGCGCAGCCGCGCGGAGCTGCTCGCGAGAGCGGCGTCCCTGCCTCGACCGCCACGACTGTTGATGCAGGACGAAGACGCCGTGGGGCCCGCTGGAAGGGTCTGAGTCCAGACAGGGGACACGCGCTCGTCTGGTGACGCTTGGACAGTCGCGACCCGGGGACATGGACGGTGCGCGCGATGAATTGCAGGAGGGCTCCATGTCCAGCGCGCGATGTCTGCCCTTTCTCGCCGGTGTGTTGATGCTCGGCGTGGCCTGTGGTCCCGAGCATCCGGATGCCCCCAGGGGCAGGGGGTGGGGCGACAGGCCCGTCGTGTCGTCGCCTCCGTCGACTCCACCGGTTCCTCCGCTCCCACCGCTTCCGCCCGTGCCGCCCACCGTGGCCTGGAGCACGGGAGGCAGCGTGGCTCGCCAGGTCATCCCCCAGGGGAAGACGCGGGCGGAGTTCCAGTTGTGGGGCGCGGGAGGAGGCGGAGGTGCTCCAGGAGTGGGAGGCGGGGGCGCGTGGGTCCAGGCGTGGTTCCCCGTGAGCCTGGGCGACACCCTGGAGATTCGCGTCGCGGCGGGCGGCGCGGCGTACGGCGGTGGCGGAGGTGCTTCGTATGTCCTGCGCAATGGTGAGGTCATGCTCATCGCGGCGGGGGGCGGCGGGGGCGGAGTGGATGGGTGCACGGGCTGCTCGATGGTGCTGGGAGCGCAGCGAGGGGCTGGAGGCGGTGGGGGCGAGGCCGGCGGGGATGGCCAGGAGGGTCACTCCAACGACCACCTCCAGACGAACTCGGGCGGCGGTGGAGGGGCCACGCAGACGGCGGGAGGTGCGCCGGGCGTGAGCAACGACCAGAACCCCCATGGCTATGACGAATGCACGGCCGACGGGTTCGCGGGTGGGAGGAATCAGGGCGGCGCGGCGCGGCAGTGCGCCAGGAGCAGTCCTGTCACCCCCGCGTGTCTCCAGGTCGGCGGTCAAGGCCTTGGAAATGGTTCTGGAGGCGGAGGTGGCGCGGGCCTCTTCGGAGGCGGCAGTGGGGCCCACAAGTGGACCTACACCGGCGGGGGCGGCGGCGGTGGTTCCTCGTGGGTCCATCCCAGCGCCACGTTGATGTACAGCGAGGGGGGCGACGCTCAGAACCCTGGGGGCATCGGCTCGTCTGACTATGCGTTCTTCGCGGGACGCGGAGGGGACCCGGAAGCCGGCCCCTTCTCGGACCCGGCGCGGCCCGGCTCCTTCGGCCTGGTGACGCTGCGCTTGTGGTGAGGCGCCACGTCACTTCGTCCCGCGCCGACGCACGAGTGGCAGGAACACCTCGTCGACGATTTCGACCAGGACATCGTCAGGCGCGGAGGGGACTCCGCGCACCACGAACTCATTGCGCAGCAGCACGATGGCCACGGTCGCGACGCGGGGATGCAGGGACTGGGGGGCGGCTTCTCCACGAGCGACCGCTCGGGCCAGGATGGCCAGCCAGAGGGCGGCGCCCGAGTCGTTGGCCTGCTCAGGCAACTGCGCCAGCATCTCCGCCGCGCCCCCCGCCGCGGCCAGCAGCTCGCGCAGGATGGCCCCGAGGGGAGAGCTCCAGTGCCGGTTCGCCCGGCGCAGCATCTCGAGGACGTCGCCGCGCAGGGTGCCCGTATCCGGAGGCGGGACGGTCCGCGCCAGCTGTCGGTAGGCGGCGATGCCCAGCCCCAGTCGGTGCGGCCACCGACGATAGAGCGCGTTCTTGTTCGTCCCCGCTCGCGCGGCGACCTTGTCCATCGTGAGCTCGGCGTAGCCCGACTCGAGGAGCTCCTCCGCGGCGGCTCGCAGGAGGGCTTCCTCCAGCTCCGCGCCACGTCGGCGCGTCTGGGGCTCGGCACTGGACTGCTTCCTGGGACTTCGACTCGGACGCTTCGCCATGGGCCTCTCCCCGACAGGAGTACCCATCGTACCCCTCATGGCCCAGGACGTGACATCCACCTGGATGTTGGTTAGGGTACTGTTAGTACCTTATTTCGAATCGAAGAAAGGATGCGGTCCATGCGCGCCAGGGGCATCAGCTACAGCACCGGCTTCCTCTTCAAGGGCTCGTCCTCGCGCGAGTCCTTCGACCCGGAGGTCGTCCAGCGCGAGCTGCGCATCATCCGGGACGACCTGCACTGCAACGCGGTCCGCATCATGGGCGGGGACCCGGAGCGGCTGGAGCTCGCGGCGTCGTTCGCGGCGGGCCTCGGGCTCGAGGTGTGGTTCTCTCCGTACCCCCTGGGGTTGTCGCCGGAGGAGATGCTCGCGTTGTTCGCCGACTGCGCCGTGCGCGCGGAGCGGCTCCGTCGCGACGGCGCCGAGGTCGTCTTCGTCACCGGCGCCGAGCTGAGCCTGATGAACCACGGCTTCCTGCCGGGCAACACGCCCGATGAGCGACTGGCGCTGCTGAAGCAGCCGGACCGTCTGCGCACGGTGCTGGGTGAGGTCAGCACCCGTATCAACGCGTTCCTCCACACGGCGGTGGCCCAGGTGCGGGAGCGCTTCGGGGGGAAGGTCACCTACGCCGCTGTTCCGCTCGAGCGCGTGGACTGGACGCCCTTCGACATCGTGTCGATGGACCTCTATCGCTCGTCCGAGTTCGTGAGCCAGTTCCGGGAGGGCGTGCGCTCACTCGTCGCGCAGGGAAAGCCCGTCGCGATGACGGAGTTCGGTGCCGCCAGCTACCAGGGCGCCGGAGACCGGGGCGCTCATGGCCTGGAGGTCGTCGAGTACTGCCAGGAGACCGGCGCGCCGCTGCGGCTGAAGGGGGAATACGTCCGCGACGAAGCAGGGCAAGCCCGCTACCTCCGCGAGCTCCTGGAGGTATTCGACACCGAGGGGGTGGACAGCACGTTTGTCTTCACCTTCGCGCTGCATGACCACCTGCACCGTCCGGACGGCGCACCCCAGGAGGACCTGGACCTGGCGAGCTATGGGCTCGTCAGGGTCCTGGACCAAGGGCGGGGTGTCACCTATCCGGACATGCCGTGGGAGCCCAAGGCCGCCTTCACCGAGCTCGCCAGGTTCCATCAAGGGCGCTGAGCGGCCAGGCGGGCGCGAAAAAAGAGGCCCGTATCCTTTCGCGGCCCCCGTTCGTCTCCAGGGCATGGACCCGAGAACTCCAGCGCCCATCCGCCGCCGTTTGTTCGTCTCCCTCATCGTGTCCCTCGATGGCTACATCGAAGGTCCGAACCATGAGCTGGACTGGTTCCTCGACGGAGACCCGCAGTTCGAGCAGTACTGCGATGAGATGCTCGACTCGGTCGGCGTCGCGCTCTACGGGCGGCGCTCGTACGAGCTGATGGTGAGCTACTGGCCCGACGCGGAGAAGAACCCTCGGACGGAGCGCGACCTCGCCTTCGCCCGGAAGATGAACGCGCTGCCCAAGGTCGTCCTCTCGCGGACGCTGGAGCACGCGACCTGGCGCAACACGCGCATCCTCAAGGACGACGTCCTGGAGCACCTCACCGCGCTCAAGCGCGAGCCCGGCAAGCCGCTCGTCGCATGGGCGGGTGCCGGCCTGGTCGGCACGCTGACGCGGCTGGGCCTGGTGGATGAGTACCGGCTCATCGTCCACCCCGTGCTGCTCGGCGGCGGGACGCCGTGGTTCCGAGACATTCCCGGGACACACAGGCTGAACCTGGTGCGCACCACGCAGCTCGGAAAGGGCCTCACCGTGCTGTGTTATGAGCCGGTCCGACCATGAGCGCGTCCACCAAGGACCTGTCGAACCTCGGCGACGGTGTGAAGTCCTCCTGGCAGCGGTTCCTGGATGTCTTCGAGCCGATGCGCCCGGAGCTCTACCGCTACTGCCGCTACCTGACGCGCAGCCCCTGGGCCGCCGAGGACCTGGCGCAGGACACCTTGGCGCGCGCGTTCGTGACGTTGGGGACCCTGTTTCACGAGGTCCCGAATCCTCGCGGGTGGCTGTTCCGCATCGCCTCCAACCTCTGGATGGACCGCGCGCGCCGCTCGCGCTTCGAGGAGGGCATGCCGCTCGCGGCGCCCGCGGTGCCCTCGGCGCAGGTGGACGCGCGGGAGCCTCGCGAGGCGGCCGGCACGCTGTTCGTCCAGCTGTCCCCACGGGAGCGCGCGGCGGTGGTGCTCAAGGATGTCTTCGGGCTGTCCCTGGAGGAGATTGCCGACGCGCTCTCCACGACGGTGGGCGCGGTGAAGGCGGCCCTCCACCGAGGGCGCGGGCGACTCGCGGACCCGGAGTCCTCTTCCTCGCGGACGGTGGCTCCCGGAGTGCTGGACGCGTTCTGCGAGGCGTTCAACGCGCGCGACCTGCGGCGGCTCACCTCGCTGCTGCTCGACAACGCGGTGGTGGAGATTGTCGGAGTCGTCACGGAGTACGGGACGGAGGCCCCCGCGGACCCTCGCACCGGCTCCTTCGCCGGGACGCTCGCGCCGATGACGTTCGACGAGCGCGGCGGGGTTCCTCCCGAGCTGCTGGAGGGCTACCTCGTCACGAGCCCCCGGTGCTCGGTCCACGCGTACCGCGACACGCACCTGCTCCTGTTCTGGTACGAGCACGTCGACGGGCTCAAGGTCCGCACGGTGATGACCGTGGACGTGGAAGGCGACGCCATCGTCCGCGTGCGCAACTACTTCTTCACGCCCGACGTCATCCGGGAAGTGTGCGAGGAACTCCAGGTTCCCTACCGGGTCAACGGCTATCGGTATTGGCCGGCCCGGCACTGAGTGTCACGCGGGGTGGGTCCTGTCTGTCCCGGGCTTCGTTTGAGGAGAAATGTGATACGAGAAGAAAATTTCTGAAAACCGGAGGCTTGCCTTGACGTTGTTTCGGATGTGTCTGACTTCGCTGCTGGTCTTGTTGGTCGCATGCGGAGGTTCAGACCCCGCGGAGACACCCGACGCTGGACAGACTCCGCGAGACGCGGGGAATGAGCGCCCAGACTCGGGCTCCGACAGGCCGGACTCAGGGGGCGAGACCCCGGATTCAGGTGGGGAGGTGCCGGACTCGGGCTCGGAGACCCCGGACTCGGGCTCGGAGACGCCGGATTCAGGTGGCGGGGTGCCAGACTCGGGCTCGGAGACGCCGGACTCGGGCTCGGAGACGCCGGACTCGGGCTCGGAGACGCCGGATTCAGGTGGCGAGGTTCCGGACTCGGGCTCCGGGACGCCGGACTCGGGCTCGGAGACGCCGGATGGCGGTTCGGGGAATCCCGATGCCGGGGCGCCGGTGAGCGTCATCGCCAACTGGGGCTTCGAGGAGTGGCCGGGCGCGCTGCCGACGCGGTGGTTCGGGAGCACGTCGAACATCGCCAGTGGGGACGTGCAGAAGGTGACGGCGCAGGCGTTCGAGGGTGTGAACGCGGTCCGGCTGGTCAACCCGTCGGGAACGCACAAGCGCTTCAGCACCGAGGCGATGACGATGCCCTCGGGCCGCTACACCTGCACCTACCAGGCGCGAGGCGAGGGTGAGATCCGCAACGCCTTCTACGGCACGGACTACTCCTCCTATTCGTCGTACACGACCGTCAGCCCCGACGCGTGGAAGGCGGTGACCTACTCGTTCAATGTCGCCACCGACATCTACGACACGTTCGAGCTCATCTTCAGCGTGCGGAACACCGTCGGTGGGCACGTGGTCATCGACGACGTGCGCTGCACGCGCACCCCCGAGCCGTGTGACCAGGTCAGCTGCGAGTCGTGGGAGCGGTGCGTGAATGCCACCGCGACGTGTGAGCCGCTCTCGGGCCGCTGCAACAGCGCCACGGACTGCGCCGAGTGGCAGACGTGTGACGCGGAGAACCGGTGCGTGGTCGCCGAGAACCGCTGCACGCGTCACGCGGACTGCGCGGGGACGCCGCAGACGCCGTTCTGCGACATCTCCGAGCACCAGTGTGTCGAGGGCAACCCGTGTGCGGGTGTCACGTGCAGCAACCCGGCGACGACGTGCAACCCCACCAGCGGCGTGTGTGAGCTGGCTCCGGGGGCTTGTTTCACGACGCTGGACTGCCGTGGCGAACTGCCCGCGTGTGACCCGGCGACCCGCCGCTGTGTCGCCGCCAGCCACCCGTCGAACATCATCCCCAACGGCGGTTTCGAAATCTGGGACACGTTCTCGGTTCCGTATCAGGGGAACCACTACCTGCCGGTCTCCTGGTATGGCCTGGACAACGGCATCACGGACCCTGGGACGGAGATCAAGGCCTCGCGGCTGGTGCCCTACACGAGCGTGGTGCACGGGGGGACGACGGCGCTGCAGTTCGTGGCGCCCATCCAGGTCGCCGAGCGCTTCTCCTCCGTGAAGTTCAACGTGGAGAGCGGCAACTACTCCTGCTCCTACCGGGTGAGGGGCCACGGCAACATCCGTCACCGCATCTACTCGAGCGCGGGCTGGAGCAAGCAGACGGACATCCTCGTGGTCGACAGCAACGAGTGGCAGCCGGTGTTCTTCCGGTTCGCGGGCAACGTGCGTGACTGGCGGCTGTTCTTCTACCCGAGCCGCAGCGTGGCGGACCGCGACCACCTGCAGGTCGACGACGTCGTCTGCACGAAGGACTGAGCGCGACGGGGCGCGCGTCGTGTCCTCGGGAACGACGCGCGCTCTGGCCGTGGCGCCGGGTAGGCGCATGTAGTGCGGGGCTGCCGGGTGGGCGACCGATGATTTTCGCGGTCCTGGGCCGTCAATGAATGCAAAGGCTCCGATAGACGGGCCAGCACATTGAGCGAAAGAGGACCTGCCATGGCAATCAAGAGCGCGACCCCCTACCTGGTTTTCGGCGGCAAGGCGGAGGAGGCCATTGCCTTCTACGGCAGTGCGCTTGGGGCGAAGGTGCAGACGCTTCAGCGCTTCGGGGACATGCAGCCCGACTGTCCCGCCGCGCTGAGGGACTCGGTGGCGCACGCCGTGATTCAGTTCGACAGCGGCGCCACCCTCATGCTGAGCGACGGGTCCCCGGAGGACAAGCCGACCCCGGGAAGCTCCACGCATGTCGCGCTGGACATCGACAGCGCGGCGCAGGGGAAGGCGGCGTTCGACGCGCTCTCGAAGGGCGGAACCGTCACCCAGCCCCTCATCGAGGCTCCCTGGGGAGCGTCCTTCGGTGCGCTCCATGACCGCTTCGGCATCCGCTGGATGTTCAACGTGGCGAAGGGCTAGGGGGCTTCGTTCAGCCGGGTGGGGCGCGCAGCAGCCCGTTCGTGATGACCTCCTGGGCGTCCTTCGGGAAGCCCAGCAGCAGCTCTCCGCCGCACTCCAAGCGGAGGGCTTCCTGGGCGAGGTGCGTGGTCATGAACAGCTCCTCCATGACCCGCACCTCCGTGCGCGCCCACCGCTTGCCGGCCGATGCCGCGAGGACACGCTCCACTGCGGAGTCGAAGTCCGTCCTGGGCAGCCACCGCAACAGGTCCACCAGCCGGTCCGCGTCGAACGCGGGAAGAGACGTGCTCCCTCCGGTGATGGCGCGAAGGGCCTGGGGGCCTCGGCCCTGGGGGATGAAGGACAACTGCTCGGAGGTCAGGATGCAGTGGCCCCGCGACTCTCCGAGCTTCGCGGAGAAGAGGGCCACGGACTCCTGTCGTGCGCTGGTACGGAGGGCTTCTCGCAGAGGCGCCCAGCGCACCAGCTCCACGAGCGCGGAGAGGTTCGCGGCGTCCTCCTGGCGCTGGGCGAACACGCCCCAGTCCGCGCTCGCGCGAAGCTCTCGTGTGGTGGCGTTGAGCGGGAGCCCTTCGTCAGGCAGGGCCTCCAGCCGCACACACCGAGGTCCCTGGAGCCCGGAGCGCCAGAGCAGGCGCTCATTCGTGAGCCGCACCCTCCCGGTTCCTGGCACCCAGCGCCGCCAGCCTGCGCCGGGTCCAGGCAACGATGTCCGGGGACCGGTGTCTCCATGAAGGGCCGATGCGCGGCTCCAGCCCGCCTGGGTTTCGAAGATGAGCACCTCGTGCAGGTCCAGCTCCCAACTCGAGGACTGACGTACCAACGCCTCCAGCCGGGTCAGCGCGGCTTCGAGGGACATATCTCCCGCGGAAACACCCAGGGTCTCCAACCGCTTCTTCACGAGGAGGTGAAGCCGCGTTCGGCCCTGCTCGACCTCCCTCGCCGCTTGGAGCACGGGCGTGTTGGCGGGCCAGCGCTCCACCTCCGCACGGCGGTGGACGCGAGACAGGGCCTCCCGCACGGCCTCCTCGTTGCCCACGAAGGTGGGAATCCGCTTCGGGCTTCGCGCCAGCTCGCGGTGCCAGCCGCGGCCCGCGAGCACCTGCTCGAGCGCTGCCTGGAGGTCCCGAGCCGCCATGACGATGGCGGCGCGCCCTTCGAGCTGACGCTCCACCTCATCGGAGGACTGGTCCTTCTTGGTCATGGAACGGGCGCTCACTCCGCCTGGAACACGATGCGCCCTTGGCGCACGGTCAGCCGCACCCGCGTCAGCGCTCCAATCTCCTGTGTGGGGTCACCCTGGACGACGACGACATCTCCGTCCATGCCGGGCGCGAGGCGTCCGAACCGGTCCTCCTGATGGAACTGCGCCGCGGGCTCCGTCGTCAGGCTGGCCAGGATGCGGTGGAAGTCCATCCCCGACTCCCTCATCAGCTCGTACTCCC
Source organism: Myxococcus stipitatus (assembly GCF_038561935.1). The sequence goes on from NZ_CP102770.1 coordinate 2,527,676, forward strand.
GAATGGGGTTCACCTCGGGCTCGTAGCCCGCGTCCGTTCCGAACAGGACGCGCCCGCCCAGCGCCACATGGTGCGCCAGCTGCTTCCGGGCGGCCGCCACCTGACGCGCGATGACGTCCTCGGGCGCACCCGCCCGCTTGAACTCCGGCTCCCACAGCGACAGCGTGGGAATCAGCGCGACACGCTCGGAGATGATGCGCTGCTGGAGCGCCTCGGGGATTTCCTCGGACGAGGAGACCGTGTGCGCCAGCACATCCACGCCCCCCTCGACCGCCGCGGTGACTCCCGACACATTGGTGGGATGCGCGAACACGGGCTTGCCCCGCGCATGCGCCTCCTCCGTGGCCACGCGGATGCTGTCGCCCGCCATCACCGGAAAGGGCTGCTGCTTCGTCACGGAGACCGTGAAGAGCTTGATGGCATCCTTCCCGTGCTCGTCCAGCGCCTGCCGGACAACGGCCCGGGTCACCTCGGGCGTCGCGGCCTCGGGCAGCGTGCCCGGCGGCAGGTACACCGGAGCCCCATGGAGCGGCACGAGGCCCGCCCCCGCGCCGAAGAGCATCGGGCCTCGCACCTCTCCGCTCTCGATGCGCCGCCGGATGGCCTCGAGGACGCCCGGCGCCGAGCCCAGGTCATACGCCCGCACAAAGCCATACCGGAGGAGGAAGTCCTGGAGCCGGCGCTCGAGCTGCGCCGCCGGCAGGGTCGCGGCCTGTTCCCAGACAGGCGCAGTGAAATGGACGTGGCTGGTCCAGAACCCAGGCAGTACCGTGAGCCCCGAGACATCCACCACCCGCGTCCCCTCCGGGATGCGTACGCTGTCCCGAGCCCCCACCGCGCTCACCCGTCCACCCGTGATGAGCACCACGCCTTCGGCGATGGGCGCGGCGCCGGGGGCCGGATGAATCGTCCCTCCCACGAGCGCGATACCAGGCTCACCCTTCGCACTGTCTGTCGTTGTTCCAGAGAGCGTCCGGCAGCCCGCGCCACTCGCGAAGAGCGCGGCCCATCCCAGTGCCAGGACACTCCACCTCACGAAGCCATCCCGCCGTGTCGTCATGGCGTCGCTCTTAACATCGGCCCTCCTCCGCCCCAGGATTTCTTGAGACACCTCTCTGGGGGATAACCTCCCCCGCGTGAGGTGGATGTGAAGAAGGGGCAGAAGCAGGGCAGGACGGCGGAGCGCGGTCGGTTTTCGGCTAAGCGCAAGAAGGAGGCGGTGCTTCGTCTGCTCAAGGGCGAGGAGCTCGACGCGCTCTCACGGGAGTTGGGCGTCACCGCTGCGGTGCTCAGCGAGTGGCGAGAGAAGTTCCTGGCGGGAGCTGAGGCCAACCTCAAGAGTCGTGAGCCCGAGCCAGCGGACGACGAGGTGCTGCGGCTCAAGGCCATGGTGGGCGAGCTGATGATGAAGAACGAGCTGCTCGCCGAGAAGGCCCGGCTGCTGGAGGGTAACGCGCCGGGTTTTCCCTGGAGGAAGTCGAGAGGATGAGCGCCCAGCTCTCGCCTTCCAGCGGCAAGCAGTACGGGCTGGCGCTCGTGACGGCCACCTGGCGCGTGCCGCGTGCCACGGTGTACCGGCACCGCGCCCGCCGTCAGGCCGCGGCTCCTCCGGCGGCCCGGCGAGGCCCTAGGACGGCGCTGACGGACGAGGCGCTGCTCAAGGCCATCTGCGGCGTGCTGGCCCTCTCGCCCTTCCTGGGCGAGGGGCACCGCAAGGTGTGGGCGCGGCTGCGTGCCCGGGGCGTGCGCACCTCGAAGGCCCGCTGCCTTCGGCTGATGCGTCAGGCGGGGCTGCTGGCCCCAGGCCGTGCCCGCCGGGTGCTGGGCCCGCGCCACCACGACGGCACCATCACCACCGCCAAGCCCGACGTCATGTGGGGCACTGACGCCACCTGCACGATGACGGCGCTGGAGGGCCAGGCCACCGTCTTCATCGCCGTCGACCACTCCACCGCCGAGTGTGTCGGCATCCACGCGGCCAAGGTAGGAAATCGTTTCGAGGCCCTCGAGCCCATTCGCCAGGGCGTCAAGGCTCGCTTCGGTGCGTACGGCAAGGGCCTGGCCTCGGGGCTGACCGTCCGCCATGACAACGGCAGCCAGTACACCTCCGACGCCTTCCAGAACGAGCTGCGCTTCCTGGGCGCCGAGTCCAGTCCGTCCTTCGTCCGCAGCCCCGAGGGCAACGGGTGCGCCGAGCGCTTCATCCGCACCCTCAAGGAGCAACTGCTCTGGGTGCGCACCTTCGCAACCGTCGAGGAACTCCGGCGGGCCCTGCTGGAGTGGGCCCACCGCTACAACGAACACTGGCTGCTGGAGCGCCACAACTTCCTCTCGCCGAGTCAGGCCCGGCGAGAGCTGATGCAGTCGAAGCAGGCGGCCTGATTACGACCAACCTGGTGTCTCAACAATCCGGTGCGATACAGCCCGCGTCACTGACCACGACCGGAGGCCGCGAGGTCTCACACCTTCGTGCTCCAGCGCTCGACCATGAGGTCGATGAAGCGCCGCACCTTCGCCGGGAGGAAGCGCTTGCTCGGGTAGAGCGCCGAGATGGGCACGGGGTCCGTGTCGCACGAGGGCAACAGGGCCTCGAGCCGGCCGCTCTCGAGGTCCTCGTCGACCAGGAAGCGCGGGAGATAGGCAATCCCCAAGCCCGCGACCGCCGCATTCCGAATCGCCTCTCCACTGTCGAGACGGAGCCGGCTCCGCCCCTCCACCCGCACCCACGCGCCGCCCTTCTCGCGCAGCCTCCAGCGTTGCCGCTGCGTCCGGCTACAGAAGTGAAGGCACTCATGCTCCGTGAGCTCCGCCAGCGAGGAGGGTGCGCCATGGGCCCGGAGATACGAGGGTGCGGCGCACACGACCGCTTCGTCCTGTCCCACGAGTCGCGACACCAGTCGGATGTCGGGGCTGGACACGTTGATGCGCACGGCCAGGTCGTAGCCCTCCTCGATGATGTCCACGACGCGGTCCGTGATGCTCACCTCCACCTGCACCTCGGGCCAGGCGCGCAGATACTCGTCCACCAAGGGCAGCACCAGCAGTCGGCCGAAGGCATCGGGCACCGTGAGCCGCAAGACGCCGCGAGGTGTCCCCGGGCGCTGACCGACGCTCGCCTCCGCGTCATCCAGTGCCGCGCGCACTTGCAGGCAGTGCTCATGGAAGACGCGTCCATCGTCGGTGAGGCTCACCTGTCGCGTGGTGCGATGGAGCAGCCGCACCCCAAGGCGGGCCTCCAGTCGCGCCAGGGCCTTCCCCGCCGCCGAGCGCGTCAACCCCAGGGCCCGGCCCCCGCCGACGAAGCTCCCCGCCTCCACGACGGCCATGAACGCGAGCATCTCATCCAGCTGGGCGCGCTTCATGGAGGGCCTTTCATTGTTGCTCCCGCGTCGGCGCAGTGGGGACTCCCGGTCGTCAATGGCCTCGCTATACGAGCCACCCGACACTTTCAACCGGAGCACTCACATGCCTGTCGTCCTGCTCAACCCCGAGGGACTCCCGAAGACCGAGGTCTATCGCCAGGTGGCCATCGCCACCGGCACCCGACAGATACACATCGCGGGGCAGGTCTCCTGCGACGCGCAGGGGCAGCTCGTCGCGGAGGGGGACCTGGCCGGACAGGTGGCGCAGGCCTGCCGCAATGTCTCTACCGCCCTGGCCGCCGCGGGGGCCTCGTTCAAGGACGTCGTGCGGCTCACGTTCTACGTCGTCGACTGGAAGCCCGAGCAGATGCCGGACTTCCTCGCGGGCATCGAGCGGGTCTCCCAGGAAGTGCATCGTGCGCCCGCGCCGGCCACACTGATTGGCGTCTCCACGCTCTTCGCGCCGGGATACCTCGTGGAGATTGAAGCCACCGCGGTCGCGGACTGAGCCATGTCGCCAGTTGAGGTCCTCGCGAGTGGGGATGGGAGTGGCAGCCAGGTCGCTGGACTTGAGCGCGGTGCGGGATGCCTGGACGAAGAACCTGGGCCCGCTGTATGCGAACCCAGGTCTTGGGGTGAGAGGGATTATTTGACGCACACGGCCCGGCCGCGCTTGGCGGGGGAGAGGTCCATCTCCCAGGTGCGGGTGCCGGCGTTGTAGTTGACGCTCACGCCGTCGTAATAGCTGTCCTGGTTGAAACGGCCGCCGAGCTCCGGACCGGAACACCGCATCATGCGGGTCCGAATCACGGAGTGAGTCCGGGTAGAGCAACCCGAGTGCCAGTGCATGCTCCGAGGAGGGACGCGTGAGGAACGGCACTGCTTGCCGCGAGGACGGGGGCAAACATTGCCGGTCGCGGCAGTGATTGCGATGAGGACCTCGAGGACCCGGCAGAGCTGTGCTCAACGACTGTGGGCGTCACTGCGAGCGGGTGTGCCTGATTGCCCCCATGCTCCGGGGCCAGGGTGTGACGGAGGGGGGCCGCTGCTCGGTGGATGTGCCTTCGAGGAGCGTTGCCGCGCCGGAGCCCTACCGGACTTCAGGGTGTTGTCATACCTGACGGCCCCCGGTGGAAAGACGCGGGCTTTCGAACTCCTCGAATGTCGCAAGGGAGTGTTCAGAAGCGCTCAAAAGCACTGAGGATCCATAGAACTGAGACTGACCTTGGATGTTGATGCTTCTCACGAATCGCTGAATGACCGTTTGGGTTTCTGCGACGCAATAGTGGCGGTTCGAGGAGTTCACCCCATGCTGACGTATGCGCTTCTCCTGGTCATGACCACGGCCATACCCCCGCCAGGCCTTTCCATGTCACCGCTCAATGGGTTGATCTACAGCGGTGACCCCGTGGGATTTCCGCTCACGGTTGGGGCATATGCCATTGCTCCCTATACCCCCTTGGAGATTCAAGTGCTCAAGAGGCCCGGGCTGGACCCGACCTTGGATGCCAATTGGGTTGTTTTGGCGACCATGAACACGGCCCCGAATCCCATCAGGTGGAATGCAAACTCACCCGTCACGCTCTACTACGCCGTCACGCAGGTCACGCCCGTCCCCAGCAATCCCACTCCAGAGCAGGCCGCACGCTGGCCGCCCGGCAAGTTCGTGCAACTGCGAATCCTCGCCAAGGACTATTCAGGCAATCAGGTGCTCCCAACCTTCGACGTCGCTACCTTCTTCCAGTGCTCCGACGACAACCTCGAGACGAACTGGGTAGATTTCGTGACGATATGCGGGTCGGCATTTCCAGGGGCTGCCGTGATGTCTACCGTCAACAACCCCGCGGATCTTCACGCGGGCGTCAACACGTACGACTACCTGGGCAGGAAAGGGGATGCGACGCAGTTGGCGACGCTCCTGTATTACGCCACGTCCGGACTCCCCTCCACCCTGAATGGCTTCAAGCAGCAGTACGGCTTCCCCACGAATGAGGCGAGTGCCGTCTACTACAACGAAGCTGACCTCGGCTTCGGGCGCGAGATGCATTGCAAGTCCTTTGGCGCGCCCCTCGGGACGGGTGTTGCATGTTACGTGAACAACTACGGCACCAATGCCCGGCAGGCGGCATTTCCCGCGGATCCGACGAAGGCCCTCACCCTGGCCCACGGAGGGCATGACGCGTTCGCTACGGTGGCAATGGTGTACACTCCGCCCAATTCCATTGATGCCATCAAATTCATTGTGTATGACGCCAATGGTCAGCAGTTGACCACTGCGCCGCTCGACTCTACGGGCGCGCACGCATCGGTGCCGAACAATTGCTTGGGGTGTCACGGTCTGAATTCGACCGCCTACCTCGTGCAGAACCCCGCGCTCGTCACGGTCAGTCAGGACGCCCGGTTCCTCCCGTTCGATCCGTTCTCCTTCAAGTATCTGAGCGAAGGTGACTCCCAGGCGCAGCGCGAAGGCTTTCGAAAGCTGAACGCGCTCGTCGCACTCACTCCCATGTCTCCTGCGACCAGTCAGTTCATCCAGGGCCTCTATGGTGGAAAGCAGCCTTCGGACCCGACCGCGGTCGCCACGGATCGCTTCATTCCTTTCGCCTGGAATACAAACAATGCCGACCGGACCATCTATACGGGTGTCGTCAAGCCATTCTGTCGCGGGTGTCACATGACGAGCACGTCGAGCTCTCTCGACTTCGACAGCCCAAGTGATTTCGCGCCCCAGTACGTCCATGAGGCCCCATGCTCTTCAAGCCATCTCATGCCGCACGCCGAGCACACACTCCGGCTCTTCTGGAACAGTGGTGCGCGTGCATATCTCACCCAGCGCTATCAGGTCGCGAACGCTTGCTCTCCATGAGCCGGAGCTGCATGCGGTGAGGATTCGGGGATGGGAGCGAGGAAGGCACAGGGCCTCGGTCCCACCGGTGCACGGTGAGCCCCTGGACGCCGGCCGCGCATGCGGCGGACGTGTCAATCACCTGGCGGCTCGTAGCCGTACTTGGCGGGCTCGGGCTCACCGTCGCGCCACTCAATGAGCAATCCCAGGGGCTCCTGCTCTCGCAGGAGTGACGACGCGGCGCAGGGCAAAGCGTGCCGACAAGGCATAGGCGGTGTCCGCCAGGCGGACGCCCGGAGCCCCCCCGGTCCTCCATGGCCCGCTCAATCATTCGCAGCGCCAGTTGGGGCTTCGTCCTGAAGCCAACCTCGGCGGGGATGCGGGCCTCGCGGCGACGCGCCTCGTCGTTGGCCCCAGCACTCGGGCAGGTGCTCGGTGCGGGTGGCCACGCTGAGGCTGACGCCAAGCTGACAGGTGGCCACCTTTCCCGCCGAGCCGGTGTGCTGCTGCTGGATTCCCACCGAAGGCTTGCCCTGCTTGAGGAATCCCGTGTCGTCCACAATCCATGCTTCCACCGACGCCTGCCGCGTCATCGCCTCCAGCGCGTACCTCGCGACCTGGCGCCGCACGTCCCGGTCGCTCCACTTCGAGTCCACCGCGAAGTGCAACAGGCGCTGGTGCATGACATCCACCCGCTCGGGGGGGCGGACACGCCCGGGCTGCCAGGGGCTCCACGTTCTTGCGCTCGCCGTTCCCCAGCAGGCCCATCGCAGAGAGGGCGAATGAGCCTCGCCGACTCTCCGCACCCAGCACCTCGCTGACTTAATGAGGGTTTGCCTGCCCAGCCCTCCGTCGCCCATTCCTGCTTCGGCCTACCCCTGACGCAGTCGTGTTAGTTGACGTCCTCGCGCGCGAGGAGCTGGATTCCTCCGCACAGCGGGCAGAACGCGCTGAACGTCGTCACGTCGGAGTCCGGAGGCATCTCCGGAAAGCGCAGCCGCGCCATGGTGCTGGGCGCGTCGAAGGCCTCGCTCCAGCCGCACTTGTCGCACGGCGCGATGAGCCAGTTCGCCCGCTCCTGGAGATACTTCTCCGTCACCTGGAGCGGGTGGGCCAGGCCCGTCCCCGTGATGAAGCGGAGCTCATCGTCCTGGCGGATGCCCTGGAGCTGGTGAGGCGCATTGAGCAGCCGGGCGACGTAGACCCACGTGTCGCCGGGCGAGTCCACCTGCGAGGGCGTCGCCTGCTCGAGATTCATGAGCACCCGTCGCGCCGGGCCCTGCTCCGCGCGCAGGACGCGAACCCAACACATCTCGGGCGCGCGCTGGGTCCGCCGGGGCTCACCGTCATGCACCATCACCTGCAAGTCGTTCGGATGCCGCTCATGGAAGAGTCCCTGGAGGGCTGGGTCCTTGCGCCAGGGGGACTCCGGGTCGGGCTGGGGACCGTAATGCACCAACCAGGAGGGCGCCGCGGGCAGGCCCCGCGCGGAGACCTCCTCCGCCGTGAGGACCCGGTAGGGAAAGCCCCCGGGAAGCCGGAGGGTGAAGGCGGGCTGCTCGATGGCCTCCGCCGAGCTCTCGGGGCCTCCCTTGGCGGACAGCCCCGCGTCCGGGTCGACGTAGGTGAAGCCGAGAAACCGCTCCTGGAACTGCCATGGCAATTCCATCCACACCCAGCATCCCCAGGGGATGGCGCCCGACACCTTGTCTGGTGGACGGCCCACCGTCACCCGGACGGCATTCGAGGGCTCCGACGGGCGCGGCCTGGGCGAGGTGCCACGGAATCTCTTTCGGAACCAGTCGAACATCCCCGCAGTCTGCCATGGACTCAGGGAAATTCCTCTCAAGGCATGCGCTCGCCTCGTGGCTCTGGCTCCACGGGAGGGGGCGACCCACGCGCTGATACCCGGGTGAACGGAATCTTTTGCGTCACATTTCGTTCAGTTGCGCGATGCGTCTGTCCTTGCTGCTCGCCCAGGCCTCGCCCGGTGCTCCCCCGCTTGTCGCGCTTCGACGCCGGCGGGGCCTGTCCCCGTGGATGCTCCTCTTGTTTGTCTTCCTGACGGGGTGTCCGCTCGCGGAGAACTACACGGACGAGGACGGACCTCGGTACGGCGGAGACCATCGAATCCCCGCCGCGGCCCCCGAGGAGGCGCCGTCCTCGCTCACCGTGGTCACCTTCAACCTCTCCTTCGCCGAGCACGTCACGGAAGCCATCACGGCCTTCAAGCGCTCCCCGCTCGCGGACGCGGACATCATCGCGATGCAGGAGATGGATGCGCCCGCCGTGGACCGCATCGCGAGGGAGCTCGGGATGACCTATGTCTATTACCCGGCCTCCGTGCAGGTGGATGGCGGTGACTTCGGCAACGCGCTGCTGAGCCGCTGGCCCATCATCGCGGACAGGAAGCTCCACCTCCCGCACGACGACCCGTACCACCAGCGCCGGCGCATCGCCGTCATCGCGACGGTGGATGTCCATGGCACCCCCGTGGAGCTCGTCTCCGTGCACAACTCCACGCCCATCGTCGGGCTCGGCGGACGGCTGGACCAGGCGGAAGCCATCATCGACGCCATCGACGGGAGCGGACCCTTGCGAGTGATTGCCGGTGACTTCAACACCTCCGACCCGGGGAGCCAGGGGCAGACGGTGAAGCTGTTCTCCCGGCGGAACTTCCAGTGGGCCTCGGAGGGCGTGGGGGACACCGTGGAGTCGGTGATTGGCGGCTTGCCGCTCGACTATGTCTTCGCCCAGGGGCTGCCTGTGTTGGAGCGCGGCGTGGACAGACGTCCCGCGGGCAGTGACCACCATCCGGTCTGGGTGCGCTTCGCATGGCCTCGGTGATGTCTCGGCTCATCCTTCGCGCTCTGGGGGTGGGGGGCGTGCTCCTGTTGGCTCCCGGATGCTTGAGCGGAGCGCGCAACCTGGGCGCCGCGACGACGCCGGTGGGGACGACGGAAGTCGGCGTGTCGATGAACACGATTGCCTTCGAGCACGGCCGGGAGAAAGCCTATCTCCCCATCCCCGAGCTCCACTTCCGCAAGGGCGCGGGAGAGGGCTGGGATTGGGGCGGGCGTCTCACGTTGCTGGGCCTGGAGCTGGGGACGCGGCACCGCGTCCTGGAGAGCCCTTCCTGGACGCTATCGCTCTCCCCGAGCGCGGGCATCTGGTACGTGCCCGTCACGAACAACTACTCGGAGCCCGTCAACCTGCGCCTCGGCGCGCAGGCGCTGCTGGACTGGCGGGTCAGCCGGCGGTGGACGCTCACCGGAGGCGCGTCACTGACGGGGGCCTTCGCGGGGCCGCTCACGGCGGTGCAAGGCCGGTTCAATGGCTCACACCTGCTGGCGGCTCCCGGTGGCTCGCTGGGCATCGCGTATCGCTTGAAGCCCAACCTCGAGGTGCGCGCCGAGGGAGGCTTCGAGATACCCATGGAGCTGAGCGGAGGCCGGCGTCCGATGGCCGGCCATGCCGGGCTGACGCTGCGCTGGTGGCGCGACGACGCCCGGCGACGGTGAGGGCTACGGCTTCACGTCCTTCGGACGAGGAAACAGCGGCGGGTTGAGCCGCGTGAAGCCGTCGAGGTTGTAGTAGGGCGTGTAGGGGTAGGGGGGCGTCTGGAAGCTCACGGCCTCCAGCTTCGCCAGGTGCTCCTTCGACAGCGACCACCCCACGGCGCCGAGGTTGTCGCGCAGCTGCGCCTCGTTGCGCGCGCCGATGATGACGCTTCCGACGGTCGGCCGGGTCGTCAGCCAGTTGAGCGCGATTTGAGGCACGCTCTTCCCCGTCTCCTTCGCGATGTCATCGAGCACGTCGATGACGCGGTAGAGGTGCTCGTCATCGACGACGGGGCTCATGGAGGCGGTCTGGTGGAGGCGGCTCTCCTTGGGCAGGGGTTGCCCGCGCCGCACCTTGCCGGTGAGGCGGCCCCAGCCGAGCGGGCTCCACACCATCGTGCTGACGTTCTGGTCGACGGCGAGCGGCATGAGCTCCCACTCGTAGTCGCGCCCGACGAGCGAGTAGTAGGCCTGGTGGACGACATGCCGCGGGTAGCCGTGGCGGTCGGCGATGGCCAGCGACTTCATGAGCTGCCAGCCCGCGAAGTTCGACGCGCCGACGTAGCGGATCTTCCCCTGTCGCACGAGCTGGTCCAGCGTCGAGAGCACCTCCTCGATGGGCGTGCCCGCGTCGAAGGCGTGCAGCTGGAAGAGGTCGATGTAGTCCGTGCCCAGCCGCCGCAGCGCACCTTCCGTCGCGCGGATGAGCCGGGCCCGGGAGGAGCCCGCGTCCTGCGGTCCATCCCCCGTGGGAAGCGAGGCCTTCGTCGAGATGAGGACCTGCTCGCGCCGTCCCTTGATGGCCGCGCCGAGCACCTCCTCCGACGCGCCATTCGAGTAGACATCGGCCGTGTCGAACAGCGTCACGCCCGCCTCCAGGCAGAGGTCCACCAGCCGCCGCGCCTCGCTGATGCCCGTGTCGCCCCACGCGCTGAACAGCGGCCCCTGCCCACCGAACGTGCCCGCGCCGAAGCTGAGGACAGGCACCTGAAGCCCGGAGGCCCCTAGACGTCGATACTCCATGACTTGCTCCATTTCCGGCCCTGGGGACTGCCCCGGCCGACGGTGCGTCATGTAGCGACCAGGCCCCCCGAGGCGAAACGGGTCGCGAGGCACAGTGCCTGGGCGCTGAATTCACAGGTGCCCCGCGCCGGAGCACCGAGTGCAAGTGGCTGAAAACCCAGGGAAACCGAGGGGGACTTCCTCCGGAGTCCGGAGGAGTCGGGGGTCGTGTCGATTCGCTTCCCGCGGATTCGTCGCCGTGGCACAGGCACGGGACTCGGCCCGGTTCGACTCAGGAGACACACGCGATGCGGTTCATGGTCATGCACAAGGTGACGGAGGAGATGGAGAAGGGGACCCCGCCGACGCCCGAGGAGATGGAGGGAGTGGGGCGCCTCATCGGGGACGCGCTGCAGCGGGGCATCTTCGTCTCGGCCGAGGGGCTCCATCCGACGTCGCAGCGGGTGCACCTGGCCTACCGGAAGGGCCTGAGGACGCTCACCCCGGGGCCGTTCACGGAGCTAGGGGAGCGCGTGGCCGGCTTCATGCTCATGAGCGTGCGGTCGAAGGAGGAGGCCCTCGCCTGGTGCGACAAGTTCGCGACGGCGGTGGGGGATGTCGAGCTCGTCCTGGGGGCCGTCAAGGAGCCGTGGGACGTGGGCATGGCGCCGAGGCCGGAGAACCCGCCGCTGCGCTTCCTGTCGCTGTACATGGCGGATGAGCGCTCGGAGAAGGACCTGCCGCGCGAGGCGTGGCAGGCCGAGCGCTTGAAGGTGCTCTTCGATGAGATGACGCGGGTGGGGGTGCTCCAGGTCTCCGCGGAGCTTGCGAGCACGCGGCGGGGCTCGCGTGTGCACTTCGAGGGCGGGCGGCACACGGTGATGGACGGACCGTTCGCGGAGTCGAAGGAGCTGGTCGCGGGCTACGCGGTGCTGGAGCTGCCGTCGAAGGCGGAGGCCGTCGAGTGGTCGACGCGCTTCGGCTCGGTCGTGAAGGTCCGTGAAATCGACGTCCGCCCGCTGGCGGAGTGACTCGGCGCCCTCCCTCCAGGGGCGGTGAGGCCGTGCCCTGGGGGGCCTGGTGTGCTAATCCAGGAGGGTCGTAGGACGACTTTCAACCCTTCAGCCCGGAAGACCTCCATGGCAGGCAGCAGTCTATTTGCGCTCATCGACGACATCGCGACCATCCTGGATGACGTCTCCATCCTGACGAAGGTGGCGGCGAAAAAGACGGCGGGCGTGCTTGGAGACGACCTGGCCCTGAACGCCCAGCAGGTGACGGGCGTGAGCGCGGACCGCGAGCTGCCGGTGGTGTGGGCGGTGGCGAAGGGCTCGCTGGTCAACAAGGCCATCCTGGTGCCTGCGGCGCTGGCCATCAGCGCGCTGGCGCCCTGGCTGGTGACGCCGCTCCTGATGGTGGGCGGCGCGTTCCTCTGCTTCGAGGGCTTCGAGAAGCTGGCGCACAAGTTCCTGCACAGCGAGGAGGAGGACCAGGAGCACCGCGCCGAGCTGCGTGAGGCGCTGGCGAATCCGAACGTGGACCTGGTGGCGATGGAGAAGGACAAGATCAAGGGCGCGGTGCGCACCGACTTCATCCTCTCCGCGGAAATCATCGCCATCACCCTGGGCACCGTGGCGACGGCGACGTTCGCCACGCGCGTCTCGGTGCTGGCGGGCATCGCGCTCATCATGACGGTGGGCGTGTACGGGCTGGTGGCGGGCATCGTGAAGCTGGACGACGCGGGCCTGTACCTCACCCGTCAGGCGGGGGCCTTCCAGCGCCGGCTGGGCGCGGGCATCCTCCGCGCGGCGCCCATGCTGATGAAGTTCCTCTCCGTGGCGGGGACGGCGGCCATGTTCCTGGTGGGCGGCGGCATCCTCGTGCACGGCATCTCCGGCCTGCATCACGCGGAGGAGTCCTTCACCGCGTGGGCCTCGACGGTGCCGGGCGTGGGCAGCGTCCTGGGCGGCCTGGCGTCCATGCTGCTCAACGCCGCGGTGGGCCTGGGGGCTGGCGCCGTGACGGTGCTGCTCTTCACCGTGGGGCAGAAGCTGTTCAAGAAGAACAAGGGCGCGAAGTAGCCGGTAGCACCCGAAGGGCCACGGTGGGCGTGCGGCTCCGACGCGCCCCTGTGGCCCTTCTTCGGTTTGACGAAACTTGGTAACCAAGTTAGGAATGACGGCGTGCCTGGCTCATCCCGTCAGAAGCCGCAGCGTGCCGCGGAGCTCGTGCTCGAGGCGCTGTGCGTCGCCATCTTCGACGGCAAGCTCAAGGAGGGGGACCCCCTGCCTCCAGAGCGAGTCCTCGCGGAGACGCACGGCGTCTCGCGCATCATCGCGCGCCAGGCGGTGCATACGCTGGTGGACGCAGGTCTCGTCGAGGCTCGGCAGGGCGGAGCCTCTCGCGTGTTGGACGTCGCCGCGGCGGATGCCCGGGCGCTGGAGCTGCTCTTCCGCTATGGCTCGCGCCTTCGAGGGGGTGGCGCGCGGCTCCGCGAGGAGCTGGTCGAGTACCGGCTCCTGTACGTGGTGATGATGCTCGACGCCGCGCACCGGAAGGCGACCGACGAGGAGCGGCGCGCCTTGCTCGCGTTCGTGGAGGCGTGTCCCGCCCAGCCCTCGGAGGCGCGGGCCCGCCAGCTCGACACGGAGTTCTGGCGGCACGTCACCGCGATGGGCCGGAATCAAATCATGCGGATGGAGATGGCCCTGTGGGAGCGCTGGGCGGACCCGAGTGCTCCGCTCGATGGCAAGGCCGACGAGCTGCGCTGGTTCTACCACGTGCTCGCCAAGCAGCTGCTGTCGCGCCAGGACCCGATTCCCTTCTACCTCGCGACCATCCGTCCGACGTTCGCTCCTGCTTCCCGCTGAACCCGGTGTGGCCGGCACCGGTGTGTGTATTGGCTTGTCCGCTCAACTTGGTAACCAAGATGGGAGTCCCGATGAAGCGCTTCAGTCGGATGGGTGCCCTGGCTGCGATTTCACGGCGGTCGTTGCTGAAGTGGCCCGCGGCGACGTGTGCGGTCTCCGTGCTGGGAAGCAGTGAGGGCCTCGCGCATCCTCGCGTCTGGGACGTCGACGTCGACGTCGCCGTCGTGGGCGCGGGGCTGTCTGGCTTGAGCGCCGCACGGATGCTCGCTCGCGCGGGGCGCAGTGTCGTGGTGCTCGATGCGCGGGACAGGGTGGGGGGCCGCACGTTGAACCAGCGCACCGTGGGGAATCACCCGGTCGATGGCGGTGGACAGTGGATTGGCGCGAGCCAGACGCGCGTCATGGCGCTCGCGGACGAGCTGGGCATCCAGCGGGTCGCGCAGCACGAGGCGGGGCTTCGGGTCGCCCACGTCAATGGCAGGCGCATCACGTTCGAGAAGGAGGTTCCGGGCGCGGAGACCCTGCGTGTCCAGGCGATGTTGGAGGGGCTGGCGCAGCGGGTTCCGCTCGAGGCGCCATGGACTGCTCCGGGCGCCGTGCTGCTGGATGCGCGGAGCGTCGCGGACTGGCTGCAGGCGAACGAGGTCGGGGAAGAGGCGCGTGGCGCGGTGGCGGGGACGATTGGAACGACGCTGAGCGCGAGCCCCGAGAACATCTCCCTGCTCTGGTTCCTCTTCTATCTGCGCTCCGCGGGTGGCTTCACGGAGCTCAACGAGGGGGCGCAGCAGTATCGGTTGGAGGGGGGGGCCCAGGCCCTCTCGCTGCGGCTCGCGGAGGAACTCTCGGGCAGCGTCGTGCTGGGGGCTCCCGTGCGTCGCATCCGGGGATGGTGCACGGACTCGGTGGTGATTCACTCCGATGTGGGCACGGTGCGTGCGCGCCGCGCCATCGTCGCGATGATGCCGAGGGACGTGCAGCGCATCGACTTCACGCCAGCGCTTCCGCGCCAGCGCGAGGCTCTTCAGCGGTCCTGGGGCGCGAGCGCGGGCTTCAAGGTGCACCTCGTCTTCGACCGTCCCTTCTGGAGAGAGGAGGGGCTCGCGGGGGTGGGCTTCACGGATTCAGGGGTGGTGGAGCTGACGTTCGACAGCACTCCGGCGGATGGCTCGGTGGGTGTCCTATTGGCGTTCGTGAGTCCCTCGGCGGCACGGCTGCCCGTGGCGGTCCGTCGTGCTCGTGTCATCGAAGATGTGGCGAAGCTCTTTGGCGAGCAGGCGCGAGTGCCTCGGGACTACCTCGAGCAGGACTGGGCGCGCGAGACGTGGAGCGCGGGCTGCGTCTCTCCACTGCCTCCGGGGTTGATTTCGTCATGGGGCAGTGCGCTCAAGGCTCCCACCGGACGCATCCACTGGGCGGGCACCGAGACTTCGGGCGTCTGGTGTGGCTACCTCGACGGCGCCATTCGAGCGGGCGAGCGCGCCGCGTCCGAGGTGTTGTCCCTGCTCTGAACACCGGGGCGTCGGTCGCATGGCGGCTCCGGGCGCGCAAGCCAGATAGAGTGGGGTGACGCGAGCGCACCTCGCGCGGACGGAGCCCTGCCATGTCGCATTCCGTCGTCCCCACCCTTGTCGGCGAAGCCTTCTCTCCGTGGACGCAGAAGGCTCGCTGGGCCCTGGAGTATTGCGGCGTCGCGTTCGCCTATCGCGAATACGTCCCGACGCTGAGCGAGCCGTGGCTTCGTTGGCGCATGCGGCAAGCGTCGGGCAAGGTGTCGGTGCCCGTGCTGCTCGTGGGCGATGAGGTCGTGCGTGGCTCCTGGGACATCGCTCGCTTCGCCGCGCGGCGGGCCGGTGACAGCCGGCTCGGTGACTTCGAGGCCATCGCCCCTTGGAACAGCCTCAGCGAAGCGGCGCTCGCCGAAGCGCGGACCCGCGTGGTCCTTCGCACCTTGGCGGACCCGGAGGCGCTCGACGAAGCCTCCGCCGCGATACTCCCGCGAGTGCTCTGTCGCCCCCTTCGATTCATCGCCCGCGATGCCGCGCGCCGGCTCGACCGCAAGTATCGCGACCTCGTCGTGCCGGGCTCCCTCCGACACGCGCTGGAGCGAACCCGTGCCGGTCTGCGCGACATGGGCGGCGAGCACCTGTTCGGTCACTTCACCTATGCCGACATCACCATGGTCGTGGTGCTGGAGGCGCTGGCCCCCGCCGCGCGCATCCATCCACCGCTCGGCCCCGCGGCGCGCCGCTGCTGGAGTGACGCGGCCTTGGCGGAGGAGTTCTCGGACCTGCTGCACTGGCGCGCACGCTTGATGACAGCCCATCCGGTGTAGGAAACACCGCGCATGCGCATCGCCTTCTCCGGCACCCACCGCGTGGGGAAGTCCACCCTCGTCGAGGAGCTCTCCGACCTCCTCCCCTCCTACGCGACCGTGGACGAGCCCTATCTCGAGCTGGAGGAAGAGGGCTACGAGTTCGCCTCACCCCCCTCGGTCGAGGACTTCGAGGCCCAGCTCGCCCGCTCCATCGACCACCTGGGTGACACCGACACCGGGCCCGATGTGTTGTTCGACCGCTGCCCCGTGGACTTCATCGGCTACTTGCAAGCCCATGACGACGCCGAGTCCTTCGACCTGGATTCATGGCTGCCCCGCGTGCGCACCGCCCTCCAGTCGTTGGATTTGATTGTGTGGGTGGGCATCGAACAGCCAGACCGGATTGCGCTCTCCGCCTCGGAAGACGAAGACCTGCGCCTCGCCGTGGACGAGCAGCTGAGGGCGCTCCTCCTCGATGACGCACTCTCCCTCGGCGTGGAGGTGCTCGCGGTCGAGGGCTCTCCGCGTGCTCGCGCGAAACAGGTCCTTCAACACGTCAACTCACATAAGCAGTAAATGTAGAGCAATCTGAAATCCAGTTTTTCCTGGAGATGCAGCTGGGCTACGAAAGGAGCCGCCGTAACTCCAGGAGGAGTCCATGAGCGCAAGGAAGCAAGGCGTGTCCTCTGTCGTCAGGGCTGTCTGGCGGGTGTGTGTGATGGTCGCGGGAGTGAGCTGTGGGGGGGAGGAGGTCGTGGCTTCACCGGAGGCGCCCACGACGCAGGCGGCGAGACTGGCGCCGCAAGACACCCTCTCACTGGAGTCCCATACCCTCTGGTTGAAGCCAGACGGCACCGTGTGGGCCTGGGGAACCAACTACGGCGGTGAGCTGGGAGACGGGACACACAACCATCGGTCGACGCCCGCGCAGGTCCCCAACCTCACCGGGGTGACGGCGGTGGAGGCGGGGCGCGGCAACTACTCGATGGCGCGCAGGGCGGACGGCTCCCTGTGGGTCTGGGGCTACAACACCTACGGACAACTGGGCGATGGGACGACCACCAGCCGCTGGTCGCCCGTGCCGGTGCCGGGCCTCTCCGGCGTGTCGTCCGTTTCGGGCGGCTACATGCACTCGATGGCGCTGAAGTCGGACGGCACCGTCTGGACGTGGGGCCGGAACGCCGACGGCCAGCTCGGAGATGGGACGACCGCCCAGCGCCTGACGCCCGTGCGCACGCAGGGGCTCTCCCTGGTGACCGCCGTGTCGGCTGGCTATGACTTCTCGGTGGCGCTCAAGGCGGACGGCACTGTCTGGACCTGGGGCGACAACACGGACGGAGAGCTGGGGAACGGGACGCTCACGGACCGGCTCACGCCCGCGCAGGTCCCAGGTCTCACGGGGGTGGTGTTCCTGATGGCGGGACACTCCCATGTGATGGCGGTGAAGTCGGATGGAACCGTCTGGGTCTGGGGGCTCAATGATTGGGGCGTGCTCGGGCTCGGACAGGGAGCGCCCATCCGGCAGCTGACGCCCACCCAGGTTCCCGGCATCAGCCAGGTCGCGTTCGTGGACTCGGGGGAGCACTACACGGTGGCGCTGAAGACAGACGGCACCCTCTGGGGCTGGGGCTACAACAACTACGGGCAGCTGGGCGAAGGCACCGGCGGCATCAAGTACCTGCCCACGCAGCTGCCGGGCCTCACGAACGTGGCCGCGCTGGGGGTGGGCCGCTACCACTCGATGGCCATCAAGCAGGACGGCACCGCCTGGGCCTGGGGCCTCCATGATGCGTTTCAGTACGCGAACGTCACCCAGCCGGACTCCGCCGTGGCCGTCGCCACCCAGTTCACCGGCGCGCTGCGGCCGGTGGGCGGCTTGTATGAGACGTTGGTGTTGAAGGCGGATGGCACCGTCTGGGGCGCCGGGCGGAATGGCAGCGGGCAGCTGGGCGATGGCGTGGGGACCCAGCGCGCCGTGCCCACCCAGGCCGTGGGGCTCACGGATGTCGTCTCCCACGCCGCGGGGGCGAACCATGGGCTCGCGGCGAAGTCGGATGGGACGGTCTGGGCCTGGGGCAACAACGGGTCCGGACAGCTTGGAAATGGGAGCACCACCGCGAGCCTGGTTCCCCTCCAGGTCCCGGGGCTCACCGGCGTGACGGCCGTGGCCGCGGGAGATGGGTTCTCGCTGGCGCTGAAGTCGGACGGCACGCTCTGGGCCTGGGGGCGCAACAGCTATGGCTCGCTGGGGGATGGAACGACGACGGGCCGGACGACCCCCGCGCCGGTGCCCAACTTCACCGGCGTGAAGGCCGTGGCGACGGCGCCCGGCGCGGACCATGTGCTCGCCCTGAAGTCGAACGGCACGCTCTGGGCCTGGGGCAACAACGCGTATGGCCAGTTGGGAGACGGGTCCGTGCTCCGCAAGCTCTCGCCTGTCCTGGTGAACCTCACCGGCGTGCTCTCCATCGCGACGGGCTCGGACCACTCGCTGGTGGTGAGGACGGGCGGCGCGGTGTGGACCTGGGGGCGCAACGACGCGGCCCAACTGGGAGATGGCACGGGAACCACGCGGACCCTTCCAGTCCAGGTGCTGGGCGTCACGGGGGCCACGGCCCTGGCGGCGGGCGACCGTCACTCGCTGATGCTGAAGTCGGACGGCACGCTCTGGGCCTGGGGCAGCAACTCCGAGGGCGAGCTGGGAGATGGGACGATGACGGGCCAACCACGGCCGGTCCGCGTGCGTGCTCCCGCGGGGGTGGTGGCCCTGGCGGCGGGCGCACGTCACTCGCTGGCGATGACGCCGGATGGCGCCGTCTGGGCCTGGGGCCTGAACCTCTTCGGCCAGCACGGCAACAACAAGTGGGGCTTCAAGACCACCCCCGTCCAGCAGTGGTGAAACTCCGTCCCGGGAGGCCATCACCCAGCGCGGGTCCTGGCCTCCTGTGCCCAGCACAAGAAGTGAATCCCGGCCGCGCGCTCACGGGTTAGTCGGGGCTCGGGGCTCGCAACACCCTGCCTCTATTGACACATGAAATGGGTCGGGCTACTTCGTCGCGCACAAGCTTGATTTTGAAAGTCAATTTCAAAATCAGATCGGTATCCGGGCCGGGTTGAGTCGCTGTCCGACAGCGAGGTGAACCCGGCCTGGTCCTGGAGAGTGCGATGGGCCGCGATGGACTGAGTGTCGGAATGAGGCGTGCCGCGTGGGGATTCCTGGCGGGCGCCGCCCTGGTCTTGTCGGCGTGCGGGGATGAGAAGACCCCGGACGGTGACAAGGGCCCTGGGGTGGGGGAGGACGGCCCTCTGTACCTGGTGCACTCGGCCGTCGAGACGAACGGCAGCCGGACGAACTACTTCTCCCTGGTGGACTCGCTGGACCAGGCCAGGACGCTGGACTACTCGAAGTCGCTGGAGCTGCCGGGGCGCCCGCGCCTGTACTCGGCGAAGGGCGTGGGCTTCTTCGCCATCGGCTCCGGCGAGGCCCCCACCATCACCCGCTACGAGGTGCGTGACGGGGCGTTCGTCGCGGGCACCAGCATGTCCTTCCAGCAGCTGGGGGTGAAGCGGCTGGGCGCGCAGGCCGTGCACTTCATCAGCCCGACGAAGGCCTACTACAAGGACGACGCCCAGGCGCAGATCATCGTCTGGAACCCCGCCGAGATGCGGGTGGTGAAGACCATCGAGCTGCCCAAGGAGTTCATCAAGCAGGGCTACTCCACGGGGTTGAGCCAGTGGGCCAGCCGAGACGGCGAGGCCTTCTTCGCGGTGGGGTGGTCCACCACGGTGTTCGACGCGGTGCTGCCCGGGGCCATCCTGGTGCGCATCGACACCGCGACGGATGAAGTCACGTGGCAGGAGGAGTCGCGGTGCCGCGACCTCGGGAAGACGGCGCGCATCGGCGACACGCTCTACTTCTTCAGCGGCGTCATCAACGGCCTGGGCTACGCGGTCAAGGGCACGGAGAACGCGGGGCAGCAGGACTGCATCCTCCGCATCTCGGCGGGGCAGAAGCGCTTCGACGCGGACTACGTCGGCTCGGTGGCTCCGGCGCTGGGTGAGAAGAAGGTGGGGACGGTCATCGCGGTGACGGACGACGGCATGGCCTGGCTCCAGGTCGCCGACACGACGATTACGCCGACGGCGCCGGGCACCACCTATCGCGAGTGGTACTACAAGGGCTGGAGCTGGTGGCGGGTGCCGCTCGCGACGCTCCGCGACCCGGTCCGGGTGCAGGGCGAGCCCGGGGCCTACAGCGCCTTCACCATCACGTCGGGCTCGAACTTCTTCATCAGCCAGAGCGGGTCGGACTACGCGCTCTCCACGCTGGTGGAGCTGAGCACCGACACGCCCAAGCCGGGCATCGCCTTCCCGGGCTTCGTCCTGGACGTGGCGCGCATCCGCTGAGCGCCGGGCGGGCGCGGGAGGAGTGACGCTGCTCCCCCGCGCCTGGACTTCCGTCACACCGCCACGCAGGGCACGAGGTTCTTCCGATGGATGTGCTGGCCCCCACGCTGCTCTGGCTTGGAGTGGTGCTGCTCTATGTCGCCTGGTGGTGGCACGTCGGGCGCCGAGGGACGGCTCCGCGTGCTCACGTGTGTCTGGCGGGCGGAGGGCTGGTGCTGCTCGCCGCCGGCTTCGGGGCCGCCCTGACTGGGGCGATGAATCCAGGAGCGGCGCTCTGCGCGTCGCTGGCCCATGTCATGGGGGCCTGCACGCTCGTGGCGGTGCTCGCTCCGCTGGCGCGTCAGCCCGTCTGGGTCATGGGCCTGGTGGCGCCCGCGGGCTTGTTGTTGGGGATGCTGGAGCGCGTGTCGTGAGCGGCACCGCGCGCCGCCGCCTGGGGTGGAGCCGGCTGCTGGCCGCCACGGTGGGCGCGCCGGTGGCGGCGCTCCTGGTCTCCCTCGCGTTGCCCGCGGTCCTCCCCGCGTCGCAGGGCACCCGCTATCTCGTTGCCTGCATCGTCATCGTGCCGCTCATCGCCGCCGCTCCCTGTGGCGTCCTCCTGGCGCGCTCGGCGGCCCGCGCGTGGGTGGGGGTCCTCTCGGCGAGCGCGGCGGCCACGCTCGTCCTGCTCTGGAGTGTCTTCACATGAGGCTCAAGTCCGGGACCTACCGCGTGCTCTGGGAGGCCCATGCCTGGGCGGGCGCGACGGCGTCGGTGCTGCTCGTCGGCATGTTCCTGCTCGGTGTCGCCTCCTTGTTCCGCCACGAGCTGGAGCCGTGGCAGGAGCCTCGGCTGCGCACGCCCGTGGTCGTGGACGAGGCGCGGACGATGGCCACGCTTCAGCAGTGGATGGACACGCGCGTGGAGAAGGGCTCCGCGCCCGCCCAGCTGAACGTGGTCCTCCCCGCGCCCCATGCGCCGTGGCTGTGGCTGGGGTGGAAGGAGAAGGACGGCTCCGACGTGGCGGTGAGGGTGCACCCGCTGACGGGAGAAGAGGTGCCGGAGCGCAGCGACCTGGGCGAGTTCCTGTTCCACCTGCACTTCCTCTATCCGCTCCCGGGCGGGATGTTCATCGCGGGGCTGGTGGCCACGGTGTTGTTGCTGGTGGTGGGGACGGGGCTGGTCCTCCAGGTCGGCCGCTTCCGCCGAGAGCTCGTGCGGTTCCGCCCCCGCGAGGCCCTGCGCACGGCGTGGGGGGACCTGCACAAGGTGCTGGGCAGCGTGGGCCTGCCCTTCCAGGCCGTGATGGCGTGGACGGCGGCCATCATCTGTCTGAACGCCACCGTGATGCGGCCGGTGATGATTCACACGGCCTTCGATGGAGACGTCGGGGCCGGGCTCGCGTCCACCGGCTACCCGGGGCCGCTCAAGCGCGCGGGAGAAGCCGCGCCCGCGCCCGATGTGGCCAGGGCGCTCGAGCAGGCGCGGGTGTCGCTCCCTGGTGTCCGGCACTACCGGTTCGCCTTGCGCAACCTGGGAGATGCCCAGGGCTTCGTCGACGTCCGGGGCTACGCGCGGCAGGGCCTTCACGAGTTCACCTCCGTCCGCGTCTCGCGCACGGGCGAGGTGCTGAATGTGCGACCCGCGGGAGGGCCCGGTCCCTCGGCCTGGTTGCTGGAGGGGGCGTACGTGCTCCACTCGGGCCTCTACGCCGGCATGGGGCTGCGGCTCGTGTACGCGCTGCTCGGCGTCCTCAGTGCCCTCTGTGTCCTGACGGGCAACCTCATCTGGTTGGAGCGGCGCGCGCGCGGCATGAGGCCCGTGGACGTGGGGCTCGCGCGGCTCACTGCGGGTGGGTTCGGCGGGGCCGCGTTCGCGCTCGCGGCGGTGTTCCTGGCGAACCAGCTCCTGCCCGACTCGCTGTCGGACCGCCCCATGTGGGAGCACGCGACGTTCTACGGGGCGTGGTGCCTCTGCGTGCTGGGCGCGCCGCTGTATCCGCGCGCCACGGAGTGGGCGTACGGCCTGCTGGCCCTGGCGGGAGGAATCCTCGTCCTGCTCCCGGGGCTGGATGCCTGGCGCAATGCGCGGCCCCTCCTGGCTCCCGCGGGCTCGCCCTATGTCTTCTTCGCGGACGTGGCCTTCCTCTTCCTGGGCGCGCTGTTCCTGGTGTCGGCCTGGGTCGTCCGCCGCATGGCTCCCAGCGAGCCCGAGGTCGCGGCGGCGCCCCTGAACGTGCCGGCCACCGAGCAGCCGTGACAGCACCGATGCCCGAGGCGAGCCGTGCCCCGGGCCCTCACCCTTCGTTCCTCAAGTCCTGGACCATGACGCTCCTCGCTGACGCCTCCGCCTCCACGAATCCTCCTGTCTCGCCTGGCCGGTCCCTCGCGCGGCCTCGCTGGAGCGTGCTCCTGGGGGCGCTGGTGCTGGCGCTCCCCGCCGCCGCGCAGGAGCCCGCGCCGCCTCCCTCCGCGCCAGCTCCGGTGGAGAAGGGGGAGATCTCCGGACGGATGCGCCCCTGTGAAGGGGGCGACCTGGGGCAGTCCGAGGTGTGGCTGCTCGACGCGAGCGAGCGCGTGACGACGCTGCGCGCGGATGCTCGGGGACGGTTCCTGGCCAAGGACCTCGCGCCCGGGGCCTACACGCTGCACGCGTATGTGCCCGGCTGTGAGCCCCAGTCCTATCGCGTGCAGGTCGCCGCGGGAGAGCGCGCGGACGTGGACGCGGCGCTCACGGAGAGCGTCACGCTGGAGACCACCATCGACGTGACGGGGAGGACGCTGAGCCGAGGCGAGGAGCGCACCCTGTCGGCCGAGTCCGTCCAGGTCGTGGAGCTCGAGGAGGCGCGTCAGCAGTCGGCGGACCTGGGCGAGGTGCTCAGCCGGGGCACGGGCGTCAGCGTGCAGCGGACGGGGGGCCTGGGCTCGGCCAGCCGCTTCTCGCTCAACGGCTTCTCGGGGGAGCAGGTCCGCGTCTTCCTGGATGGCATCCCGCTGGACATGGCGGGCTTCGGCCTGGGGCTGGCCAACGTGCCGGTGAACCTGCTCAAGCGCGTGGAGGTCTACCGGGGCGTGGTCCCCGTGCGCTTCGGCGCCGACGCGCTGGGCGGCGCCGTCAACCTGGTCTCCTCGGACGGTGACGAGCCGAACGGGGCCTCCATCTCGCTGCAGGCGGGCTCGTACGGCACGTACCGTGGCGCGCTGTCGGGGCACTACAAGCTGGGGGAGTCGGGGTTCTTCCTGAAGGGGCATGCCTTCGGGGACCTGGCCCGCAACAACTACAAGGTGGACGTGGAGGTCGCCGATGCGTCCGGCCGCCTGGGGGCCGCGCGTGTGCCGCGCTTCCATGACGGCTTCGCCGCCGGGGGCTTCGGGCTGGAGGTGGGAGTCGTCGACCGGCCCTTCGCGGACCGCCTCTCGCTGCGCGTGTTCGGCACGCGGGCTCGCAAGGAGCTGCAGCACAACGTGGTGATGACCATTCCCTACGGCGAGGCCCGCTCCGCGGAGGAGAGCCTGGGCGCGCTGGCGACGTGGTCCCACCAGCGGCTGATGGACGGGAAGCTGCGGCTGGAGGGCGTGGGGGGCTACAGCCGCCGCGACACGGACTTCCGCGACATGGCGCTGTCCGTCTACGACTGGTACGGCAACCGGGGCGTGGAGCGCCGCCAGCCGGGTGAACTGGACAGCACGCCCGCGGACCAGGTCCTGCGGCAGGAGAGTGTCCTGGGGCGCCTGCATGCGGCCTACGTCCTTTCCGCGACACAGCAGCTGCGGGTCTCGTTGGCGCCGACCTTCGTGACGCGTGGAGGTGAGGACCGGCTCAAGCGCGGCACGGACCAGAGAGATCCGCTCAGCGCGCAGCGGGACCTGCTCACTGGCGTGGGGGGCCTCGAGCACGAGCTCTCCCTCTGGGATGGGACGCTCAAGAACGTCGCCTTCGTGAAGGGCTACCTGATGCGCTCGACGTCGGAGGAGGCGCTCCCCGAGGGCGGCTTCCGACGGCAGGACCAGGCCACGGAGCGCCTGGGCATCGGTGAGAGCCTGCGGTTCTTCCTGCCGCACGGGCTGATGCTCAAGGCCTCCTACGAATTCGCCACGCGCCTGCCCGGGCCGGACGAGCTGTTCGGTGACGGGGTCATGGTGCTCGCGAACGTGGGACTGCGGCCCGAGGTGAGCCACAACGCCAACCTGGAGCTCTCCGTGTCGGACTTCCGCACCGGGGTGGGCAGCTGGCGCGGCAGTGTGGGTGGCTTCGCGCGGCTGGCCGACCAGCTCATCGTCCTGCTCGGGGACGACACCACGCTGAGCTACCAGAACGTGTACGCGGCGCGCTCCCTGGGCGTCGAGGCCTCCGCGGGCTGGACGTCGCCCGGCGAGTGGCTGTCGCTCGACGCCAACAGCACCTGGCAGGACTTCCGCAACGCCGGCGGGGCGGGGGCCTATTCGTCCTTCGAGGGAGACCGCATCCCGAACCGTCCGTGGCTCTTCGCCAACCTCACCGCGAGGCTGCAGCGCGGCTCCCTCCTCCTCACGGGAGACACCGCGTCGTTCAGCGTCACCTCGCGCTACATCCACGAGTTCTACCGGGGCTGGGAGAGCCAGGGCCTGCGCGCGTTCAAGCAGAAGGTCTCCTCGCAGCTCACCCACTCCCTGGGGCTCTCGTACACGAAGCCGGGCCCCGTCACCCTGGGCGGGACGTTCGAGGTGCTGAACGTGACGGACGCGAAGACCTACGACTTCTTCGGCGTGCAGCGCCCGGGCCGCGCGCTGTCCTTCAAGGTCACCGCGGATTTCTGAGGCGGTGCCGGGGCGCTTCGCCCCGGCCTGGTTCCATTCCTGGACAGCGGTCCTCTCGGGGCGGGAGAAATCCCGCTTCTGGGAGACGTATCGCCCATCGAGCGGACCGCGGCGCGGGTGCGGGTCTTCGGACTCCCCGCAGGGCCGCGTTCCGCGTCCGTGAAATCACCGGGCGACTTGTGCGTCATCCCCGGGGATGGCCATGTGTTTCGACGCTTCCACGCAACCGGATTGCAGTCGTAGGCGACTTCCAGGGCGGAGCCCCGTTCCCTTCATGCCCGGTGTCAGACCCGCACCGCATGATGGAGGGCTCAAAACCCGGGTCTCCACCGTTTCGTGAAGCCCCAGGAAAATTGTCTCTTGCGGACAAAGTAAAATTTCCGTAACATCTTTGTGACATCCGAGTACGCTAGCTCCTCTATTTTTCCAGAGGCGCCGAGAGGGGTAGGAGGGCCGGGGAGTTCACGGTTTCCAGGGACATGGCGAAGCGGATGTGACAGCAACCCCGTGCCTGTAGCGGCAGGGGTGTCCCCCGCCAGGGACAGATTGTCTTTGTTTCGGGTGTCTTCGCTTGCTCAACCAAGGCTCCGCCGCCAATGACTGGCTGTGGGGCTGTTCTTCATTTCTGGCCATGTCCGTGCGTATTCGAGAGCGTCACGAGAGTTGGGGCACCATCGTCTATGACAACCTTCGCGATGAGTTCTCCGCGAAGGTGTACGAGGGCTGCGAGCCCACGCCCCAGAGTCCCATTGGTTGTGGATGGCTGGTGACGGCCCCCTGCAATCTCAAATGCATTCATTGCTATGGCAACGATGAGGACCTGCCGTCCGAGCGTCTCTCCACGCCCCAGCAGTTGAAGGTGGCCGACGAAATCATCCGTGCGGGAATCATGCGACAGATTCTCTCCGGGGGTGAGCCGCTGATGCGCAAGGACACCTTGCAGGTCATCGAGAAGCTCACCGACAACGGGGTCGCCACCATCCTGGGGACGAACGGCACGTTCCTGACGGCCCAGATGATGAAGACGGTCTCGAAGTGCACGCGCGTGGAGATCAGCCTCGACTCCATGGACGAGCGCGTGAACAACGAGATTCGTCCCAGCCGCAACATCAAGGGCAATACCTACAAGGAGACGCTCCGGGCCATCGGCCTGTGTGTGGACAGCGGCGTGGCGCCGCGCATCCTGACGTGTCTGAACCGCCACAACAGCCAGCACGTGGAGGAGCTCGCCCAGTTCATCTACGAGCGAGGCATCCGCGACTGGGCCATCTCCTGGACGCTCAACGCGGGCCGCGCCTACCACATCTACAGCGAGCTGATGCCGGAGGAGACGAGCCACGTCACCGCCGTGGTGGAGAAGCTGCGCCTGCGCTACCCGGACATGCAGATCCGCCTGTCGGACCGCACCGTCAACTACAGCCGCTACTACTTCCTCATCTGGCCCAACGGCATCGTGGGCACGGAGGAGATTGTCACCGGCAAGAAGCTCTTCTTCAGCTCCCTGGTGACGGGCACGGTGAAGGACGGCTGGACGCGGGAGAACTACGACTGGGGCGCCCACTTCCGGAAGTGGGTGGGAGACCGCGTCCAGGTCATCCCCGCGGAGACCCGGGCGGCCCTGAGCGCGTAGGTCTGGCTGTCACGAGGTCGCCGCGGCATGGAACAGATGGATGTCATCGATGCGCAGGGGCAGGTGGTGGGCCGTGCGTCTCGCCAGGAGGTCTACGGCCAGAAGCTGCCCCATCGCATCGTGCATGTGATGGTGGAGCACGAGGGCAAGGTCTTCCTGCAGCGGCGCTCCCTGCAGATGAAGTTCATGCCGGGCCACCTGTGCACCTCGGCGGGAGGCCACGTCGACGCGGGCGAGGCCCCGCTGGAGGCCGCCCAGCGGGAGCTGCGCGAGGAGCTGGGGCTGGACAGTCCCCTCTCCCTCGTCGCGGAGTTCGTCTTCGATGACGGACACCACCGGCGCATCTTCCTGTACCGCACCCGGCTGGACGGGGCGATGCGCTTCTCGGAGCGGGAGGTGGGCGGCGGCCTCTTCCTCGCACCGGAGGAGCTGGGCCGCCTGCGGGATGAGCCCTGTCATCCGCAGCTGCTGCCCTGCCTGGAGCAGATGTTCCCGCTCTCGGGCGGCGGCGCGCGGCCGTGATGGAGACCGTCCTCTATTCGCTGACGTCGGTGTTGCTGCGCTCGGGCAACAGCGTCTTCGACCGGCTGAGCTACGGGCTGCGCCGTCAGTCCATCCTCGTCCTCAACTTCGCCAACAACTTCGTCCCGTTCCTGCTCCTGGCGGCGCTGCTGCCGCTGCTTCCCTGGGAGAACAAGACGGGCTGGACGATGTATGCCAATCCCAAGCTCGCGCTCTTCGCGGCGAGCGTCCAGGGCGTGGCCTTCGCCTTCTCGTATGGCTTCCGTCACCTGACGGTGGCGCGGGTGAACATCGTCTCGCGGGTGGGAGATGTCCTCATCCCCCTGGTGCTGATGCTCGCCGGGCGCACGGTGCACTGGACGGAGTACCTGTTCGCCCTCGCCGTGTCCGGCTGCTCGCTGCTGGCGGCCGGAGGGATGTCGGAGAGCAGGAAGACGCTGTGGCTGCCCGCGTTCTTCATCACCGGGGCCGTCATCGTCCAGAGCCTCTGCGGTGAGCTGTTCTTCCAGGGGAAGTCGTCGGACGTGGCGACCAACCTGGAGGTGAGCACGGCCCTGATGTTCTGGCGGAGCGCCGTCTGCCTGGTGCTGCTGCTCGTCTTCGGCTCGAAGGGGCTGATGACGTCCCAGCTGGGCGAACTGGTCGAGGACCGCCGGGCGCGCATCAACTTGATGGTGCGCGGCCTGTTCACCATGGGCAATCAGGTCGCCTTCGTCATGGCGCTCGCGACGGGGAACCGAGTCGTCGCCTGGCCCATCCTCAACTCGGTGACACTCTTCTCGCTGGTGTTCGCCAATGCCTTCATCCAAGAGGCGCCCGCACGGCGAGAGGTGTTCGCCGTGGTCGCCATCGTCTCGCTGGCCGTGCTCAAGGCCACGCTGTAGCCCGCGGCTACTTCTTCAGGCCCGGCAGCACCTGATGCGACCAGCGCAGCGAGAGGGCGGTGAGCGTCAGCGTCGGGTTGATGGCGCCGTTGTTCGGGAAGTTGCCGTTGGTGAGGGCGAAGAGGTTCTTCGTCCCGAAGACGCGGTGCTGGCCGTCCACGACGCCCGACTCGGGCCCCTTGCCGAAGCGCACCGTGCCCACCGAGTGGTCGGCGCGGCGAATCACCCCCGAAATCCAGACGCCCGGCTCGTCGCAGCCCGCGGCCCGCATGACCTTCATCAGCGTGTCGGTCATCCACTGCCAGCGCGCCTGGAAGCCCGCGTCCACCGCGTAGTGCAGGTCCACCTTGCGCTCGCCCGGCGCGCCAGTGAAGCGCAGCCGGTTCTCCGCCTGGGGGAACTCCTCGATGAAGCCGTGGAGGTTGAGCCGGCTCTCCCGCGCGAAGGAGCCGATGTAGCCGGGCGCCAGGTTCTCCTTGCGCACCCAGGCCTGCGTGTCCGGCTCCTCCGGGTACTCGGAGAAGAGCATCTTCCCGGCGGCCTGCTGCTCGGGCGTGTCGAAGTGCCGGGAGAAGAGGGCGGGCATGGGGACCTCGCGGCCGTTGAACTCCCGAGGCGCCTTGAGCAGCTTGCCCTCCACCTTGAGCATCGGGTGCGTGAGCAGGTAGCGCCCGAGCGTGGGCAGGCGCTTCTCGTCGAAGCCCGAGTGCCACAGGAGCTTGGGCGTCTCCAGCGCGCCCGCGGCCACCAGCACGGCGTCCGCCTTGAGGGTGGCTCTGCCGCCCTCGGGGGTGCGGTAGGTGACGCCCTGGGCCACGTCGCCCACCATGTCCACGGAGAGCACCGGGCTGTTGTCGATGAGCTTGAATCCGGGATGGGCCTCCAGCTCCGCGTGCAGCAGGGTGGGGTCGAAGCGCGCGCCCATGGGGCAGTAGCGGCACGTGCCGAACGTCATGCACGGGCCGCCCACGCCCTCGCCGCCGGGGCCTCGGCGCGACATGGGGATGTGGTCGTAGCTGATGCCCAGGGACGTCAGGGCGTGGCGCACCGGCTCCGCCTCGACGGGATACGGCGGGCTGTCCCACTTGTACGGCGCGGAGCGCCAGGGCGTGGGGTGCGAGGGGGCCGGCGTGTTGGGGCCGGTGACGTTGAGCAGGGACTCGGCCTGGCAGTAGTAGGGCTCCAGCTGGGCATAGCCGAACGGCCAGTCGATGCCCTTGCCCGTGCGCGAGTGCAGCTCGAAGTCCTCGGGCTGGAGGCGCGGTGTCCAGCCGCTCCAGTGCAGCGTGGAGCCGCCCACGGCCATCAGCCGGCTGCCTTTGATGAGGTAGTGGTCGCGCTCGGAGACGCCCTGGGGGCGGGTGTTGGCGTCGCCCTGGGTGTCCTCACAGGCGTTGTACGGGCGCACGCCCGTGGTGACGAAGTCCAGCCAGCGGCGCCCGTCCCGCATGCGCGTCCGGGGGCCCGCTTCGACCATCACCACTTCGTAGCCCCGCTCCAGCGCGGCCCGCGCGGTGACGGTGGCGGCGATACCACTTCCGACGATGCACAGCCTCATGGTTGAGATTTCCTGTCGGAGAAGAGAGGGGCTACGGCTCGTCGGACGCGCGGAAGGAGCCCGACTCGCGCGGCGCGTGCCAGAGCCCGCCCATGTAGCCGTTGAAGTTGCCGAAGCCGAAGGCGCGGAAGCCCTCGCTGAGGAGGGACATGATGGCGAGCTCGCCCACCACCTTCACCCGGTGGAGCTCGTTCAGCTCGGAGAGCCAGGCGACGGAGAGCTGTGCGGGGCGGCGCACCTGCTCGGCGTAGTTCGTGTAGGTCGCCAGATAGGACGGACGCTCCTCGCACTTGAGCCGCAGGTAGGTCTCCAACATCGACTCGTTGAGCTTTCCATCCATGCCCACGAAACGTGAAACCATGCGGGCCGTCTCGCGCAGGGCCTCCAGCACGGTGTCCGTCAGGGGCCCCGCATGGTCCGGCGCGAGGAGTTGGACGGATGTCTGTTGGGGGGACGGAAGGGTGGGTTTGAGTTGGAGTGTCCCGCAACTGGACGCCACCACGCCGAATCCCAGCCACTGCAATATCTGGCGGCGATTCAGCTGCGCATCCGAGTGGACAGCCGCACCGGAGGAGGGAGGTATCACGACGTTTTTCATGACGGGCTCGACGCGGATGGTGCCTCAGTCCTCCTCTTGGAAGCAAGGGGTGAGGACATTGCCTCGCTCGGGGTTTCCATGGCAAAGAACACAGGAGGAGAAGTGAAGTTATGTGGATTGTCCGCCTCGCGCTCCAACGCCCCTATACCTTCGTGGTGGCTGCGTTGTTGCTCGTCTTCGTGAGCGTGCATGTCATCCGCGAGGCACCCACGGACATCCTCCCGGAGGTCGAGCTTCCGGTCATCAGCGTTGTATGGACATACGAAGGACTGCCGGCGCAGCAGATTGAGCGGCAGATCACCCAGTTCAGTGAGTACTCCCTGGCCAACAACGTCGCCAACCTGGCGCGACAGGAAAGCCAGTCGTTCGACGGTGTTTCAGTCGGACGGTTGTATCTACATCCCGGGGCTGACGTGGCGGAGGCCCTGGCGCAGGTCACCGCGTCCTCTCAATCCATCACCCGGCGGATGCCTCCCGGGACGACGCCTCCCATCATCCTGCGCTACTCGGCCAGCAGCGTCCCCATCCTCCAGCTGTCATTCAGCAGCGAGACGCTCACCGAGTCGCAAATCCATGACCACGTGAACCAGCGCGTGCGGCCCTTGCTCGGGACGGTGCAGGGCTCGCGCATCCCGCAGCTGTCGGGTGGCAAGCCTCGGCAGATCACCGTGGACCTGGACCTGGAGGCGCTCAAGGCGCGGGGCCTGTCGCCGCATGACGTCGCCTCGGCGGTCTCCGCGCAGAACCTGGTGCTGCCCACCGGGAGCATCAAGATGGGAGCACACGAGTACCGGGTGACGCTCAACAGCAGCCCGGAGAGCATCGACGCGCTCAATGACATCCCGGTCCGCCGAGGCGACGGCCGCGTCGTGTTCCTGCGCGACGTGGCCCATGTGCATGACGGATTCGCGGTGCAGACCAACATCGCGCGCGAGGAGGGGCGGCGCTCCATCATCCTGTCCGTGATGAAGACGGGCGAGGCGTCCACGCTGGAGGTCGCCCGGCGGGTGCGGGAGCTGGTGCCCACGCTCCAGGCCGCCGCGCCGGAGGGGCTGACGGTGCGGCTGCTCGCGGACCAGTCCTCCTTCGTGACGACCGCCATCCACGGGCTGCTCGTGGAGGGGGTGATTGCCGCGCTGCTGACCGCGACGATGCTCCTGTTGTTCATCGGGAGCTGGCGCAGCACGCTCATCATCGCCATCTCCATCCCGCTGTCGGTGCTGGCGGCCATCCTGATGCTGCGGGGCCTGGGCTACTCGCTCAACTCGATGACGCTCGGAGGGCTGGCACTCGCGGTGGGCATCCTGGTGGACGACGCCACGGTGGAGCTGGAGAACATCCACCGCAACCTCGCGATGGGAAAGCCCCTCACGCAGGCCATCCTGGATGGCGCCGAGCAGATCGCCGTGCCCGCGTTCGTCGCGTCGCTCTCCATCGGCATCGTCTTCATCTCGGTGCTCTTCCTGGAGGGGCCGGCCCGCTACCTCTTCCTCCCCATGGGGCTGGCGGTGGGGCTGGCCGTGATGGCGTCGTATGTCCTGTCGCGCACGCTGGTGCCCACGCTCGTGCAGTTCCTCCTGCGCGCGGAGGTGGCGAGGCATGGCCAGCCCGCGACGGGGCTGCTCGCACGGCTGCACCACCGCTTCGACGCGGGCTTCCTCCACTTCCGTGAGCGGTATGTGGGGGTGCTCCAGGGGGCGCTCGCCCATCCTCGTCGCGTCCTGGTCGTCTTCGCGCTGGCGATGCTGGGCGCGCTGGGGCTGATGCCCTTCGTGGGCCGCGACTTCTTTCCCACCGTGGACTCCGGCCAGCTGCGCCTCCATGTCGTGGCGCCGCCGGGGACCCGCATCGAGGAGACGGAGCGCTACCTGTCCCTGGTGGAACAGGCCGTGCGCGAGCTCATCCCGGCGGAGGACCGGGTGAGCAT
Source organism: Myxococcus stipitatus (assembly GCF_038561935.1). Next base: position 2,559,930 of record NZ_CP102770.1, read on the forward strand.
GATCGACCAGATAGGCATGCCGGGTGGCTACAACCTCGCGCTGACGGATACGTCCAACGTGAGCAGCGCGGATGGCGAGGTCCTCGTGGTCCTGTCCCCGTCTCGCCAACGCCGGACGGAGGCGTACGTGCGGCTGCTCCGCGAGCAGCTCCCGCCCCGGTTCCCGGAGCTGGGGTTCTACTTCCAGCCCGCGGACATCGTGACGCAGATCCTGAACTTCGGGCTGCCGTCTCCCATCGACGTACAGATCTCCGGCTCGCAGCGCGAGGCCACCTACGCCATCGCGCGGAAACTGGAGGCGGAGCTGAGCCAGGTGCGCGGCGCGGTGGACGTGCGGCTGTTCCAGGTGATGAACGCGCCCCGCCTGCACTTCGACGTGGACCGGGTGCGCTCCAGTGCCGTCGGGCTCACGCAGCGGGACGTGGCCAACAACATGCTGCTCACCGTGTCCTCCAGCTCGCAGGTGAGCCCCAGCTTCTGGAGCGACCCGAAGACGGGCAACAGCTACCCCGTGTCGGTGCGGGTGCCGGAGTCGCGCGTGGCCTCGGTGGAGGACCTGACGCGGATGGCGCTGCCCACCCGCGAGGGCGCCCAGCTGCTGGGGGACTTCGCCCGGGTGCAGCGCGCGCAGACGCCGGTCTTCATCAGCCACGTGGACATCCAGCCCACCTTCAACATCCGCGCGGATGTCCAGGACTCGGACCTGGGCAGTGTGTCCTCCCGGCTGGAGCAGGTCGTGGAGCGCTACCGGGCGGAGCTGCCTCCGGGCGCTCGCATCCAGGTGAGAGGGCAGGTGGACAGCATGCGCACGGGCTTCGAGCGGCTGCTCTGGGGCCTGCTGTTCGCGGCGGTGCTCGTCTACGCGCTGATGGTGGTCAACTTCCAGTCGTGGCTGGACCCCTTCATCATCATCACCGCGCTGCCCGGCGCCGTGGTGGGCATGGTGGTGGCGCTCTTCGTCACCCAGACGTCCTTCAGCATCCCCTCGTTGATGGGGGCCATCATGAGCGTGGGGGTGGCGACGGCGAACTCCGTGCTCGTGGTGTCCTTCGCCAACGAGCAGCGGCTGCGCGGCGCCAGCGCGCTCGATGCGGCGCTGGAGGCGGGGCGGGTGCGCGTGCGCCCCGTGCTGATGACGGCGCTGGCCATGGGGTTGGGCATGCTGCCCATGTCCCTGGGTCTGAGCGAAGGTGGAGAACAGAACGCGGCGCTGGGCTGCGCTGTCATCGGCGGACTCGTGGGCGCCACGGTCGCGACCTTGTTCTTCGTTCCAGTGGTCTACAGCCTGATGCAGGCGCGGCGGGATGTCCGCGTGGCTGCGTCCGCACTCGAGCCCTCGGTGACCGCGTGAAGCCGCAAGCCCTCGACACGAATGAGACGAAGCCCGAGGGGCCGCCGCCTGGGAAGCCGGGCCGGGGATGGGCGTGGGGGCTGGGCGCGGCGCTGCTGGTGCTGCTGGGCCTGGGCGTGGTGCCTCGGCTGGAGCGGGCGCGCGCGCTGGATCGGCGCGCGGAGGAGTCCCGCCAGCCGCCGCTGGTGGCCACCGTGCCGGTGCGCCGGGCCACGTCGAAGGCGGAGCTGACGCTGCCGGGCACGGTGCTCCCCATCCAGAAGGCCTCGCTGCACGCGCGCATCAGCGGCTTCGTGGGGCGCATCCACGTCGACCTCGGGGACAAGGTCCGCGCGGGGCAGCTCCTCGCCGAAATCGAGGCGCCCGAGCTCCAGGCCGAGTGCCACCGGGCCCGGGCCCGCCTGGACGAGACGGAGCGGAACCTGGAGTTCGCCCGGGCGTCCGCGGAGCGCGGCCAGACGCTCGCGCGGGAGGGGAACGTCAGCCACGAGGTCTCCGAGGAGGCGCGGGCGCGGGCCAACACCGCGGAGGCCGCGCTGAAGGGCGCGAAGGCGGAGGTGGAGCGGCTGGAGGCCCTGTATGCCTACCGGCGCGTGGTGGCCCCGTTCGACGGCCTCATCGTCCGCCGCAACGTGGACCCCGGAGCGCTTGTCACCGCGGGGAGCACCTCGGGGGTGACGAGCCTCTTCGAGATGGCGCAGACGCACGCGCTGAAGGTGTACGTGGAGGTGCCGCAGTCGCTCGCGAGCGACATCCGCCCCGGGCTGGAGGCGAGCATCACCACGCTGGATGCCCCCGCGCGGGCGCTCCCGGGGCGCGTCGTGCGGACCTCCGGGGTATTGGACCCGGCGACCCGGACGCTGCTCACGGAGGTGCAGCTCACCAACGAGCACGGGCTGTTCGCGGGGGCCTTCGTCCGCGTCCGGCTGCTCATCGAGCGGGACGTGCCCCCCTTGCTCGTGCCCGCCAGCGCGCTGGCCGCGCGCCGCGAGGGGATGTCCTTGCTGGTGGTGGACGCGGCGAACGCGGTCCAGCAGCGGGTGGTGGTGCTGGGGCGCGACCTGGGCTCGCAGGTCGAGGTGTTGGATGGAGTGACGGAGGCGGACCGCGTGGTGTTGAGCCCACCGGATACGTTGGGGGAGGGCAGTGTGGTGCGTGTGGCGCAGGGGCACGCCGCCCTGTAGCCACGTCCGACTCCAGACGTTGTGTCGAACCGTTGTGTCAGATGCCACTGATAGACTGAGCCGATTGGAGACTGAGATGAAGCGTTTGCTGTGGATGTGTGTTTCCGCGACGGTGCTGGTGTCCAACGGGGCACTGGCGAGCGAGGCCTTGTCGAAGGCGAAGAACTGTTCGACGTGTCATTCCGCGTCGGCGCGCCTGGTCGGGCCCTCCTACAAGGAGATTTCCGCCAAGTACGGCAAGCAGAAGGATGCCGAGGACAAGCTGTCTCAGCGCGTCTTGAAGGGCAGCAGCGGCGTCTGGGGGATTGTTCCAATGCCAGCGAACAAAGAGGTCTCCGATGCGGAGGCCCGCGCGCTGGTGAAATGGATCATGTCGCAGAAGTAACGACGTGGCCCTCCCGGTGACATGCCCGTGACACATGTCGTGTAGCGGGGGCGGAGAGGCGTGATGGGTGCGGAATCGTACAAGCATGATTGTGATTGAGCGAATCATGTGTGCTAGGTTCCGCGCCCATGAACATCTCCCTCCGCCTTTCTTCCCTTCTGGTTGCTTCATCCATCGCGTTCGGCTGTGCCGGCGGTGAGCCCGAGGCTGGTAACGCCCCCGTCGAGACCGCCGCGCAGGAGGCCACGGACCCGAACTTCCGCATCTACAACATGGTCGAGGCCGTGCTGCCGGCCGCGAACTATGACGGCGTCCCGGGCAACGAGTGTATCGCGCTCCTGAACCCCGAGTACCGCCTGCGCAAGATCATCCTGGTGGAGTCGGTGGCCCCGGGCGCGACGTGCACGCTCAGCGCGTACACGGCGGGCAAGGCCCTGAGCTTCACGTGGGGCGACAGCACCGTGTACCAGGGCACCGCGGGCATCGCGGCCATCCGGACGGCGCTCAATGACACCAACGGCGCGGTCCACCGCCTGGTGGGCTCGGTGACGAACGAGGCCACGACGCTGGCGCACCTGCAGAACTCCTGGACGCTGACGGATGCGCAGCAGGCCGCCATCATCGGCTCCGTCGCCGGTGTTCGCGTCCACTCGCTCTATGACTTCGAGGGCCAGGAGGAGGTCTACGCCGAGGCCGCGTACCAGGACGTCCGCATCACCGGTCCTTGCGAGAACCCGGGCACGCCGACGCTGAACGCCCACACCATCAACGGCTTCGTGTACGGCTACAGCGCGAGCAACACGGGCAGCTGCCACAGCGGCTGGTTCACCATGCAGCGCGTCTACAACCGCCACTGGCACCTGGTCTACAGCTACAGCTACTCGGAGTGATTCGCTGAAGGGCTCACGGCCTGGAGACAGGCCGTGAGTCGTGGTGCGATGTGAACTCGCCCCTGGGGCTCGAGGTCACTCGCGCGGGTGTGACGTCTGGGGCGGTACGAGTCTGGTGAGATACTCCAGGCCGAGGCCCGAGATGAGGAAGCGCTCCTTCTTGTTCGCGAGAAGCTGCTGCGTCCAATCGACGAAGCCACCGTCGATGAGCTCGATGTCCTTTCCCCCGACTTCGATGACGCCCTTGTATTGGACGCCCTGGTAGTAGTTGTTCTCCGAAGGGGTGGTTTCCGCCTGCACGGAGAAGTGGGGGCGCAGGTGGTCACGGAGCGCGGTGAACAGCGCTTCGGCTGAAGGGGCGCCTCGCCGTTGCTGGAGCTTGATGGACTTGAGCTCCACCTGGAAGAGGTCCTTCAGGAGCTGGCGCTGCGATTGAAGGTGGTCCGCGAGGGCTGTCTTCTCGAACTCGAAGGCGCCGCTGTCTCTTCCCGCCGTCACCAGGCATGCGACCGCGAAGTGCGGTGTGAAGCCCGGCGTCGTGAAGACAGGGGTGCGCAGGTGGCGAGGGGTGGCGCAGAACTTCACGAGCGGGGCCGTCAATGTGCCGTTCTTCCGGCCCGTGGCGAAGTGGAGCGCCATGACGTTGGTGGCGTCGGAGAGGACCTCTGTGCCTCGGGTGGCGCTGAGGACCTTCTTCTGGCTCACGGTGCCCAGCACGGAGCTGGTTCCCAGCGCGGAGACAGGGGAGAGCTCCAGGGGCTCGAAGCCGCGCTCCGCGAGTCGGGTGAGGAGCTCCAGCTCCTTCGACTTGAAGTGGAGGACGTCGAGGGTCGCGGGGTGGACGAAGCGATTCTGCTGATGGGCTTGCAGCAGGCTCGCGGCGGTCATGGCCTTGACGCGCTCATCGAACACCGCGAGGAGCAGCGAGCCCAGCTCGGAGCCGGAGAGCTTCCGGGTCAAGAGGGAGAGGAGGTCTGTTCCCGCCTTGGCGTGAAGCTTCTTGAGCAGCTCGTCCATGGCGCACAGCGTAGTCCATGGACTCCGTGGAGGTCCGGGTCAAAGCCCTCGGGGCATTTCGTGGCGCTGTTCGCGCGGGCCCCCGGGAGGGCGCAGGCTCGAGAGAATGCTCATCCGCTCCGGGCCACCGAAGACGGAGGCGGGGACACCGAGGACTCCTTGCTCCAGCAGCTCCTCGAAGGAGCACCGCGAGACGGCGAAGTAGCCCACGCAAGGGGTGGCGCGGAGCCCGGGCCGGTCGGCGGTGAAGGCATCCAGGAGGCTTGCCCGCTCCGCCAGGAGTTCGCTGACCTGCTTCGGCCGTGCCGCGTGCTCCGTGAGCGCCGCATACCCGATGCGCAGCCTCTGCTCGTCCTTCGACAGCGGCGCGAACGCGGCCCGTGCATCCTCCCTCCACCTCGAAGGCGTGATGCACAGCCCCACATGGTCGGGGAGGAGCCAGCCTTTGGACAGCGAGACGAGGATGAACCCGAGCTCCTCCTGCATCAGCCGGAGCGTCCACGGCGTCGGAGGTGTCGCATAGGCGGAGTCCACCAGCAGGACCCGCTGCTCCGGCGCCTCGCGAACCCAGGTCTCCACGCGCGCCCTCTCTTCGCTCGAGAGCGGACGGCCCCAGGGCTTGAGCGGCTCGCAGAGGAGGAGCGCATCACAGGTGTCGAGCGGGGGCAGTCCCTCCCGCGCCTGGAAGAGGGCGACGTCGGCGCCCGCCTCCCGCGCGAGCTGGAGGTACACCGGATACACATCGTCCGGGACTCCGACGCGGGCCTTGCGCGACGCGAGCCACTCGAACAACACCCGCAGGGACCGCCTCACGCCGTGGCTGACCTGCGTCCGGGCCTTGAGCCCCGCCTCCAGCCCCAGGTGCGCCAGGAACCGCTCCGCGAGATGGCAGCGATAGGGCGCTTCGTGATGCGTCGACGGCGCGATGGCCTCGAATGACGGTCCGAGGCTCCGATAGACATTGAGCTCCGCCAGGTCGACCAGGTCGGGACGCTTGGCGCGCCACTCGTCACGCACCGCGAGAAATGTCTCATGTTTCATGAGCGCAGCTCCGAAGCGGGGTCTTCCAGCGACGCCAGACACGTTCCATCACTCATCAGGTTCCACGAGCGCACCAGCCGATGCGTCCGCTCCCAGCCCACCGAGGGCTCCGTATACGCCGCGACACGCAGCACCCGACCCGCGACCTCCCCTGCGAACACCGGGCTGCCCCAAGGCAGCTCGGCGACCTTCGCGAAGCCCGCCTCATCCATGGCCCGGAGCACCACCTCCAGCGGCACTTGATGCTCCTCGCAATACCGATTCACCGCGCTCGGCGCCCAGGGGTTCTCGGAGAGGCTGGAGACATAGAGCTCCTTGAAGCAGACCTCGTGAAACCCCTCCCGCGCGCTGCGCTCGAGATAGGCCCGGACCTTCTCCACGTCGTCGACCCCGCCGCGCTGGAGCACGCAGATGGCGCGGCTGCGCAGACCAAACGCCCGCGCCAGGGCCCCCGAGTCGACGGAGACGCCCATGATGCGGGCATCGTCCTCCCGTGTGACACCGTGTCGGCTGAGCGCCAGGGCCGAGAGGCCCGCGTCCCGCAAGGCCCGCACCTGCTCGGCATCGAGCCGCGCCCCGTTGGTGATCAAGAGCGTCTTCTCGAAGCGCTCGGCGAGACCTTGCACCAGTGCTTGGAGTTGCCTCGGCGCCAGAAGGGTCGGCTCTCCGCCGCCGGTGATGACGGCGCGCTCGGCGCCTCGGGCCTTCGCGAGGTCCGCCCAGCGCAGCTGGACGTCGAGCGAGGCGCTGCGCTGCCGCGCGAGGTCCGAGGCGCTGGCCTTCGAGAAACAGAACGCGCACTTCGCCTGACAGGCTTTCGCCACCGGCAGCACCGAGAACGTGCGCGGCCGACAGTCCTCCCAGGCCGCGAGCCCCGTGTCATCGAGCAGGAAGGCCTGGGCCGTGACTTCCTCGTGGAACGTCGGCTTCAGCGTGCCGTCTTCGCCAACCCAGGCGACCCCGCTCAGGGGGACCTCGGGGAAGGGCCAGCGCCAGCCGATGCCGGTGCCCGTGGTGTCGTTGGGGCGCATCGCCGGCGCGCCGGACGTCGGCAGCTTCGCTCTCAGCGCGACGACGCGGTCCTTCGCGCGGCCCAGCTTCGCCACCAGCCGCCGCGCCTTCTCGAGCCCGGGCGTCCAGGGCTCGTCCTCGCGCAACATGTAGAACGCGTCGGGGAAGGTCGACTCCGCGATGGAGGCCTTCGAGTACTTCATGCGGTACCGGTCGAAGCCGCGCAGCCAGTTCGAGAGCGGAATGAAGGCGACGAAGGCGGTATCCATGATGAAGCCACTCTCCCAATCTCTCATCTTCGTGTCAACTGGACACCAAGCCTCACCAGGGGAGGCGCTTGCCTTCGAAGTCGAAGAAGCCCCCCGTGTCCTCGGCACCCAGGCGGCCGAGGACGGAGAGCAATCCCGAGACTGACAACTCCACGGCCGTGGGCGCCTCGCTGCCGCCCATGTCGGTGCGGACCCAGCCCGGGCTGAGGGCGAAGGCGAGGATGTGGTCCTCCTTCAAGTCATGCCCCAGCGAGCGTGTGGCCATGTTCAGCGCCGCCTTGGACATCCGGTAGCCGTAGGCGCCTCCCCAGCTGTTGTCCGCGATGGAGCCGAGGTTCGAGCTGAGGTTCGCCACCTTCGCGCCTCCCGCCGCGCGCAGCTGGGGCCGCAGGTGCAGCGTCATCCGCAGTGCCGCCACCGCGTTCACCTGGAAGGTGCGGGTGAGGTCGTCGCTGTCCAGCCCCGCGAGGTCGTCCGGCCTGCTGCGCACCCCCGCGTTGTTGATGAGCAGGTGCACGGGGCTGGGAATCCCCGCGGCGAAGGCCTTCACGCTGGCTTCATCGGTGACCTCCAGCGCGTGGATGTGGAGCAGGCCGTGGGCGCCTGGCGAGAGCGCGGCGAGCTCGCCCGCACGTTCAGGGGAGCGGACTCCCGCGTGGACCACATCGCCTCGGTGGAGGCACTGACGCACGAGCTCGAGTCCGATACCCCGGTTCGCACCCGAAATGACGACGTTCATGGAGGGCCTGCTCGCTTTCGTTCTCGAAGCCGCCAGGGCTTCAGTTTCCGTCGCTGACCCCCCACTCATAGTCGAGGTCGGCGATGCGTTCGATGAGCCCAGGGAGCGGCTCTCCCGGAGCGCCCCTCGCGAGGACCGCTTCGAGGTCGTCGGAGCCTGTTTGGAAGGCGGCCTGCCCCATCAGGTCGAAGGTGTGGAACCGCAACCGGTCGATGCCCGCGAGTCGCGCGGCGAGAAGCTGGAGCAGCGTCATCGCGTGGCGATTGCCTCCGAAGGCGCCACACCCCCAGAACCCGGTGCGGACCTCGACGGGCTGGTCGGGCCAGCGCCGCCGCGACTCCGACCGGGCGGCGAGGAAGCCCGTGTAGGCGGTGACGAGCACCTGCTCGAGCTGATGGCGGAAGTAGGGGCCCCGATGGCCCACCGGGGCGGCGATGGCGATGAGGTTGGTTCGGGTGGGAGGCCGCAGCACCCGGACCGCCGGGCCGAGCGTCTTCAGGGGCGCGGCGGCGAAGCGATTGCCATAGAGGCCGAACGGGCGCCCCGCGGCCCGGTCCGGCGCCGTCGCGATGGCGCATCGCCGCTCCGCTCCCAGGATGAGGACCGGGGTCGCGGCTCCCTGCTCCTCGGTCTTCGCCGGCACTCCTTCCGCGAGGAGCGCCTCCCGCAAGGCCCCGAGCACCGGGTGCTCCGCGGCCTGGAGCTCGTCCTGGGCGAGCAGTCCCGAGCCATAGGCCACGAAGAGCTGCGGGTCCGCGAAGTTCACGTGCCACACCCCGGCGTCGTCTCCGCTGTAGTCGTAGGTCCCTGGCACCGCGAGGCACTCCGTCGCGACGAGTTCCCGGGTGGCGGGCAGCTGCGCGGCCTCCCAGCGCGTGAGCTCGACGCGTCCCGCGTGGGTGGCTCCGGGTGGGCACGCCTGCTCGAAGACCCACTGCTTGTGCGGATGACGCAAGACCGGCGGATGTGCAGCGAGCAGTGCGGTGGGCTCGTACTCGCGGCGGAACAAGCAGGTGGGCGTCATCGCGCTCATGGGATTGATGTTGGTGTCTGATTTACACTATGTCAACCTGAGCACGTCGGACCGCGGGCTGTGTGCGGCGTCGAGGCAATCGTTCACGGGTACCGGCGTACCCGCCCGAGACGTTGTTTCAGCTTCGGGAGAGGCTCACCGTGGACACCCTTCTTGGTGGATTGCGCCAGACGCTGCGCGCACTGCTCCGCAACCCGGGCTTCGCGCTCAGTTGCATCTTGTTGCTGGCGGTCGGAATCGGGACGAGCACCGCCCTCTTCAGTGTGGTCGAAGGGGTGCTGCTGCGCCCCTTGCCCTACCCGAGCCCTGAGCGCCTCGTGCAGCTGTCCGAGCTCTCGCGCGAGGGCAAGTCGATGCGGTTCTCCGACCCCAACTTCGAGGACGTCCAGGCGCGCAGCCGGACCCTGGGGACGGTGGCCCAGGTGTCGGGGGCGATGAATGTCACCGTCACGGGGACCGATGAGCCGACCTTCGCGAACCTGGCGTTCGCCTCGCGCGACTTCTTCCGGGCCTTCGCGGTGCAGCCCGTCACGGGGCGCTCGTTCACGGACGAGGAGCAGAGCGCGGGAGGCGCTCCCGTGGTGGTGGTCAGCCAGGCCTTCTGGAAGCGCCACCTGGGCGGCCGGCCGCTGCCCATGTCGGAGACGCTGTCTTTCGAGGGCCGTGCGCACACCGTGGTGGGCGTGATGCCCGAGTCCTTCGACTATCCGGTGGGCACGCAGATGTGGACGCCGCGCGAGCAGGAGGCGCGCCGGCCGAGCCGCACCGCGCACAACTGGAACGTCGTGGGCCGCCTAGCGCCGGGAGTCGACCTGCGCGCGGTGCAGGCGGAGCTGACGGGGTTGGCGCGGGAGCTCAAGGCGCAGCACGGCCTGGAGACGGGCATGCAGGATGTCGCCGTGGTGCCGCTCCATGAGAGCCTCGTGGGGAGTGCCCGGTCGACGCTCTACCTGTTGCTGGGCGCGGCGGCCTTCCTGCTGCTGGTCGCGGGCGCCAACGTCACCAACCTGCTGCTGGCCCGGGCGGCGACGCGTCGGCGCGAGCTCGCGGTCCACGTCGCGCTGGGGGCGGGGCCGGGCGCTTTGGTGCGTCAGTTCCTCTCGGAGTCCCTGGTGCTGTCGCTGACGGGGGGCGCCCTGGGCGCGCTGCTCGCCACCTGGGGTGTGCCCGCGATGCTCGCCGTCGACTCGGGCCACCTGCCGCGCGCCGCGGAGGTCTCCGTGAATGCGACGGCGCTGTTCTTCGCGTTCGGGCTCTCGTTGCTGCTCGCGGTGGGCCTGGGATTGGTGACGGCGCTGCGCGCGGCGCGCCAGAGTCCCTGGGCCACGCTCACGCAGTCCGGGCGGACGCAGGCCGGAGGCGGGGGCGCGGAGCGCATGCGCCGGGCCCTGGTCGTCGGGCAGCTCGCGCTCGCGCTGGTGCTGCTGGTGGGCGCGGCGCTGCTCGGGCGGAGCCTCCTGGGGCTGCTCTCGGTGGACCCGGGCTACCGCACTGAGGACGTCGCGGTCCTCAGCCTGGTGCTTCCTCCCGCGAAGGAGGAGGCGGCGGGGCGTCAGAACGTCCAGTTCCAGGAGCACCTCCTCTCGAAGCTGGAGGCGCTGCCTGGGGTGCGCGCGGTGGGCGTGGTGAGCAGCTTCCCGCTCGAGGGCGGCTTCTCGGGCAATGGCACCTTCGTCCTGCTCAACCGCCCCGATGAGGTGAAGAACTTCGACGACTTCGGTCGCCTGGCGCACGAGCGCGAGCGCGCCGGTTACGCGGAGTATCGCGTGGCGAGCGAGGGCTACTTCGGCGCGCTCGACATCCCGCTGGTGCGAGGGCGCCTCTTCGATGCTCGCGACACCGTGGATGCGCCGCACGTGGCGGTCATCAGCGAGGCGCTCGCGAAGGCCCACTGGCCCGGTGAGGACCCGCTGGGCAAGCTCATCCAGTTCGGCAACATGGACGGGGACCTGCGCCCCTTCACCGTCGTGGGCGTGGTGGCGGATGTCCGCGACCAGGGCCTGGATGAGGCGCCCAAGGCGACGCTCTATGGCTGCTCACGGCAGCGGCTGCGAGCGTCCTCCTTCTTCCATGTCGCCGTGCACGGTGCCTCGGGCTCCGATGCTTTGGTCGCCGCGGTGCGCCCCGTCCTGCGCGAGCTGGCTCCCGAGCTGCCGGCGCGCCTGCGCACGATGGAGAGCCTCCACTCCAGCTCCTTGGCCGCGCGGCGCTTCAGCCTCCTGCTGCTGGGCGCGTTCGGTGTCGTCGCCCTGTTGCTCTCGGTGGCGGGCCTGGCGGCGGTGGTCTCCTATGCGGTGGCGCAGCGCACGCAGGAGTTCGGCATCCGCTTCGCGCTGGGCGCCACGTCCGGGGACGTGCTGAAGCTGGTGCTCCGACAGGCGGCGGTCCTCGCGGGGACGGGCGTGGTGCTCGGCACCCTGGGCTCCCTGGCGCTCAGCCGGGGGCTCTCGGGGTTGGTGTATGGGGTGAGCACCACCGACCCCTGGGTCCTCGCGGGCGTGGCGACGCTCCTGCTGGGCGTCGCGTTGCTCGCGAGCTGGCTGCCGGCCCGCAGGGCCTCTCGCGTGGACCCGATGACGGTGCTGCGCTCGGGGGGCTGAGTCGCTCAACGGTGATTCGGCGAGGGCGCCAGCGTCTGCTGGACCCAGGCGCGCCAGCTCGCGACGTCCTCGCCGAAGTCCTTCCCCGACAAGGTCCGCAGGACATCGAGCGCGGGCTTTCGCTCGATGACCTGCTTCGCGGTGGCCATCTCCAGCAGCACCTGTCCGCCCTCCCGGAGGATGTCGACCCGCCGCGAGGCATCCTTGGCGACGAGGACCGCGAGCAGGCCCGCGGCCTTGTTCCGGTCGCTGATGAGCGGACCGTGGAGGCCGCGCAGCACCTTTTCGAGCGGGACGAGCGGCCGGTCCGCCTTCTCCTGGAGCATCCAGAGGACCCGCATCGCGGCGTTGCGGGGTGCCTCGTTCGGGTCGTTCATCAGGGGCACGAGCGCGCGGGCGACCTCTTCCCGTGATGGGCCGTAGGCGAGCAGGTACGCGGCCTGCTCCCGCTTCGTCGCGTCCGCGTCGGTGTGGGCCATCCGGGCGAGTGTCTCGAAGTGCCGGGGCACTCCGGCCAGGAGGGGCGCCTCCAGGGCCATCAGCTCCGGATGCCCCGGGCCATAGAAGCAGTGGAAGGCGCGGCACGGCTCCGTGTCGTCCGTGGAGATGGCCCCCGCGTTCACGAGCCGCCACATCCGCGTGAGGTACGTGGTCCACGCGGCGAGCAGCCCGTCGGGCTCGGCGACGGAGCCCGTGGGCGCGGGGGCGTACTCGAGGCGCCATTCGTCGCCGAGGTCGACCACGTCCACCGTGACTCTCAACGTCATGTCCTTGGCGTAGGCGGTGACGGAGTTGCGAATCAACGCGAAGCCGTGGCGTGCCTGAAGCTGCTCCTTGCCCTTCGCCAAGGCCTGGATGAAGGAATCGCCCTCCTTCTCCATGTCCAGCAAGGTCCCCGCCGGAGGCAGCGCCGCCAGATAGGGCGCCAGCAGCTCTTCGCGGGAGTGCTTGCGCGTGCCGAACAGCTCGATGCCCTCGAACCGGTAGACCATCGAGGGCTTGGGTGCGCTCGTGGCCGGAGGCGGCTCGGCGCGTGTCTCCGCCCGCTGAGTCGCACAACCGCCGAGGAGAACCAGGGACAACAGACAGCTCAGCCGTCGCATCATGCGGCCACGTCACCATCCACGAGCGCTGTCGCGCAACCCGGATGGAGGCCTGGCTCAGGCCCGGGCTTGCCCCACCCGCCACTGGCCGGGAGGAACACCTTCCCAGTGGTGGAAGGCGCGGAAGAAGGAGTTCGCGTCCTCGTAGCCCAGGAGGTACGCAATCTCGCTGAGCTCCAGCGGGGAGTGGGCCAGGTAGTGCCGGGCCAGCTCTCGCCGCGCCTCCTCGAGCAGGCCCTGGAAGGAGAAGCCCTCTTCGCTGAGCCGACGCTGCAGTGTCCGCGTGCTCACGCTCAGCTCGCTGGCGACCTGCTGGATGGCGGGACGCTGCCCCGCGAGCTGACGCTTCAAGACGCTCTTGGCGCGCTCACCCAGGCTCGACGAGGGGAGCCGCTTGCCAAGCTCCAGCTCGAGCTGGGGCGCGATGACGCCCAGCAGGTCCGGGTTGTGGGAGACGAACGGCAGGTCCAGGTCCGCCCGATGGAAGACGAGGGCGTCATGGCGCGCCTTGAACTTCACGGAGCAGCCGAAGTGCGCCTCGTACATCGGTTTGTGTGCGACGGCGCGCTGGAGCTCCACGCGCTTCGGGGTGAGCGGGCGCTCGGTGCCCTTCCTTCCGACCCCCAGCAGCCAGGCGAAGCAGTGGTCCACCAGCAAGGGGGGCTCGCGCTCGTCGCCGAAGGACCAGATGAAGCGGACCTCGCTCTCGTCGCCCCGCTCGGACAGCCGGAGCTCCTCGGGACAGAGGAGGGCTTTGTAGCGCGCGATGCGCTCGATGGCGTCCCGGAAGGAGCGGGCGTACAGGCCGGCGATGGCGACCGGGTCATATCGCTCGACCCGGTGCTCGGTGCCCAGCTTGAGGCCGATGGCCGGGTCGTCGCTGCTCTCGGTGATGCCTCGGTAGAGCGCGAAGAACTCGTCGGTCGTGACCTGGATTTTCTCCACGTCGAACAAGCCCAGGGGCAGGCATGCGCGCCGGAGCACTGCCTCCGGCGAGATGCCCATCTCCGCGAGCCGTCGCGGCAGCGTGTATGCGACGCGAAATCGAAGAGTCATGCGGCTCCACCGAGGTTGACGCGGAGAGGGCCTCCGCACATGCGGGCTCAGAGCTGCTCGCGGAAGAAGGGGACGAGCTTCGCCAGCACCTCGGAGACGTACCGGGAGCCATCATAGAGGTCGATGTGGTTCGCGCCCTCGACGATGTGGAGCTGCTTGTTGCCGCTCGCCGCCCGTTCGAACACCTGTTGGCTGTGCCACAGCGAGCCTGCCTTGCTGCCCGCGAACAGTCGCAGCGGCTGGGTCATCAGCAGCTCCGCCAGGTGGAAGGCGTCGTAGCCGACGAGCTGGCTCAGGCTGCGCAGCGGGGTCTTGCTCGGCGAGTTGCGGTGCTGGGCGCGAGCCGTGTGGTAGTAGTCGTAGGCGTCGCGGAGGTCGGCGGGCAGGCTTGGGTCGCGGTGGGTCGGCGCGAGCGGCATGTAGGTGATGGCCTCGCCTCCGTGCTCGGCGGTGCGCCGCGCGGAGCCGGCGTCGCGCAGTCCGAGCGTCTGCGCGGGGGCGGTGCTCCCATCCCAGCCCTGGCGAATCATCGCGCCGATGTTGACCGCGCTCACCGCGCCCACCGCCTTGAGTCGCGAGTCGGTCATGGCCGCGTGGATGGCGTAACCCCCTCCGGCGCAGATGCCGAGCACGCCGATGCGCTCGCGCTGGACGAAGGGCAGGGTCGTGAGGTGGTCCACGGCGGCGCGGATGTCCTCGACGCGCGCGGACGGGTCCTCGAGGTGGCGGGGCTCGCCGCTGCTGTCGCCCTGGTAGGACGCGTCGTAGGCGAGGGCGACGAAGCCATCGAGCGCCAGCTTCGCGGCGTAGAGGCCCGACGTCTGCTCCTTGACGCCGCCGCCCGGGTGGACGACGACGACCGCCGCGTACGGGCGATTCCCGGAGAAGTCGCTGGGAAGGTGGAGGTTGCCCGCCAGGGTGAAGGGCCCGCTTCGGAAGGTGATGGATTGCATGCCGTGGCTCCGTGTCTGTGTGGACGCAGAGATACGGCGGGCGCCCGCGTGGGGCACTCGCGGGACGCGCCAATGTACTTGCGCATCACGCCAAGGCGTCAGCGGGCGGCGGTCGGGCGCCGGAGGGGCTCGCGAAGCCGGAGCGCGACCTCGACGCCGGAGGCGAGGTTCAGCGCGGCGACGACGAGTGTTGCGGTCACGAGTCCGAACGAGTCCGCGAGGATGCCCGCCAGGAGGGCGCCAAGCGCATAGCCGCTGTCGCGCCAGAGCCGGTACACGCCGACGGCGGACGCCCGCCAGGACGGGTGCGCGACGTCGCCGATGGCCGCGAGCAGCGTGGGATACACCATCGCGGTGCCAAGGCCGATGAGCCCCGCGCCGAAGGCGAACTCGCCGAACGTGCCACCGAGGGCGATGACACCCAGGCCGATGGCCTGCGCCACCTTGCCCGCGACAATCAAGCCCTTGCGCCCCACGCGGTCCGACCAGGCGCCGGTGACGAGCTGACCCAGTCCCCACACGGCGGGGTAGATGGCCGCGAGGGTGCCAATCCGGGCGAGGCTCATCCCCGCGGCGGCATAGACCCATGGGAACAGGCCCCACGCCATGCCGTCATTGAGGTTGTTGACGAGCCCCGCCTGGCAGACCGAGGCGAGGTCCCGGTCCTTGAAGCTGGTGCGAAGGAAGACCTCGCGCGCGCTGAGCGGCTTCTCCGATGACGCCCGCGAGCGCGTCGCTTCGTGGGTGACGTGGTGCCGCGTCTCGCGCACGGCGAACACCGAGAGCAGGAGGCCGAGCGCGACGAAGGCCACGCCCATGTAGAAAGGCTCGGGGCGCAGGCCATGGCGCGCGGCCACGATGCCCGTGGCCAGCGCGCTCCCCGCGACGGCGAAGTACCCGGCGAACTCGTTGAGGCCCATGGCCAGGCCGCGCTTCTGGGGGCCCGCGAGGTCAATCTTCATGATGACCGTCGTCGACCACGTGAGGCCTTGGCTGATGCCGAGCAGCACGTTCGCGAAGAGGACCCACGACCAGGTCGGCGCCCACATGAGGAGGAAGGGGACGGGCGTCGCGACGAGCCAGCCCGCGACGAGGACCTGCTTGCGGCCGAAGCGGTCCGACATGCGCCCGGCCAAGTAGTTCGTCAGCGCCTTCGTCAATCCGAAGACGAGGATGAACGATAGCACGGCCGACTTCTCGGCGAGGCGGAACTCCTGCTCCGCGATGGAGGGCAGGAGGGTCCGCTCCATCCCAATCATCGCTCCGACGAAGGCATTGACGACGACGAGCAGCGAGAACTGGCCCAGGTTCTGCCGGAGGCCGAGGCGGACGGGCTTCATGCCACGGTGTGCTCGACGCGCCAGCCGCGGGCGCGCCAGTCATTGACTCCCTGCTCCAGGCGATGCGCCTCGAAGCCCTTCTCGCGGAGGAACTCGACGGCCTCGAGCGCCATCACGCAGTAGGGGCCCCGGCAGTACGCGACGACCTCCCGGCCCTTGGGCAGCTCCTTGAGGCGGGCCTTGAGCTCTCCGACGGGGATGGAGAGGGCGCCGGGGAGGTGCCCCGCTCGGTACTCCTCGGCGGGGCGCACGTCCAACACCGTGACCTTGCCCGAGCGCACGCGCCGCAGGAGCTCGTCTCCTCCGACGCCCTCCACGCCGCCGCGCTCCTCGAAGTACTCGCGCGTGACCTGGCTGAGCTCGGCCAGGCGGGCCTCGGCCAGCCCTCGCAGCGAGAGGAAGAACCGGCTGACCTCCACGTCGGCGAGGCGGTACTCGACGTAGAGGCCCTTCTTGTCGGCCTCCACGAGCCGCGCCGCGCGGAGCACCTGGAGGTGCTGCGAGGCGTTCGCCACCGAGAGGGCCGCCTGCTCAGCAAGCGCCTCCACGGTGCGAGGACTCTGGCTCAACAGGTCCAGCAACTCGAGGCGCTTGGGAGCCGACAGGGCCTTCCCGACCCGCGCGAACTGCTCGTAGATGGCGTCCTTGAAGTGCCGGTGCGACGTTGTCATGTATTCAAGTGTTCAAGTCATCACTTGAATAGTCAAGTCGATGTTCCAGGCCTTGTCGCCAGGCGACTTCGGGCTCCGAGGTGTCAGGCGGGGCGCGTCCGTGCTTCCAGGTCGTCGAACTGGCGCAGCAGGTCCCTCACGGAGTCGTCTCCCAGCACCACGCCGCTTTCATGAGAGAGCCCGTGGTGGGCCATGGAGAGCTGGTTGGGCCAGAGGTAGGCCGTTCCCACATAGGCCTGCGAGTCATCCGCGATGAGGGCGTTGAAGTGCGGGTAGGGCTTCCAGGTGTCGACGTTCTCCAGCTTCAGGTTGGGGAGGTCCTTCATCGCCTCTCGCAGCAACGACTCCGACTCCGGGTCGATCTCCCGGTACTGGATGAGCACCTGGACGCCCGCCTGGGCCTGCGCGAGGAACTTCCTGGCGGTGTCCACGTCCTTCAGCTCGCTGCCCAGGAAGCGCAGGCTGCGCGTCGCTCCGGTGATGAGCCCGTCCATGGCCCGCGCCGCCATGGGGCGCTTCGTCATCGGGTCGTTGGCCACCACGCCATGCTTCGCGAGGCCCGCGACGAGTGACTCGAGCTTCTCCTTGTCCGCGGGGGTGAACTCGCCGGTCTTGAAGGTGAGGCTCAGGTAGTCGCGGTAGAGGCCCGCGGCCTCGGGCGGCAGCTCGGTGGTGATGTCCGACTTGGTCGTGGTCTTGGGCACCACCGCGGCGGTCGTGAGCACCACGCGCTCGCCCACGCAGGCGCCCTTGGAGTGGTTGATGCGAGGCTTGGCCGTGCTGCGCGGAAAGACGATGTCGATGCCCGCGTCCTTGAGGCGCGTCGTCAGTTCCTTGTTCAGCTCGCGGTTGTTCCACATCCGCTCGTCGGCGATGACTTGCATGGGCGCGCCTGGATTGCGGGCCCGGTAGGCGACCAGCGAGTCCAGGACGGCCTGGGCCTGCTTGTTGCCCTCTTCCGTCGCGCCGTTGCCTCCGATGCCCAGGTCGACGTTGAAGAGCGTCACCGGCCCCGTGGCCCGCGGGTCATCCAGCAGCTTCTTGATGTGCTGGAGCGACGCGGCGCCCCGGTCCACCTGGGCGCGGACCGTCGTGGGCATCGTGCCGATGAGCGGGTCGGAGATGGGGCGGGCGCCCGTCGTGGCGGTCGTGTCCGCGGTGGCCCGCGCCTTCGCCTCGTGGAAGTTGAACGCATCCAGCGCGACCACTCCACCGAAGTCAGGAGCGGGGACCAGGACGTAGCGCCCCGCGACGGCGGAGGGCTGGATGGCGTGGGTGCCCGTGTTGCCGTCCTTGTCCATGCCGGACGCCTGGATGCCGCCGTTCGCGGTGGCTTCGAGGGTGTAGACCCCCTCCAGCTCCCGTTCGCGCAGCCGGACCTCGACCTTGCCGAGGGACTTCAGGGGGACTTCCTTCGTCCGCGCGGGCTCCTGGGGGGTGAGGAGGAAGGAGTCGTAGCGCATGACGCCGAGCGAGTAGGTGTGCCGGCCGCTCGGGGCGTGGTCGCCCGTATTGAAGGTGAACAGGACCTTGTCGGCGGCGCTCATGGGGACGAGGACCTCCTTGTCCTTGGAGAGGTTCACCTCGGGGGCCGCGCTGAGCGGGCGGTTCCGGATGGGGTATCCGCGCGCGGGCTGCTGCGTGCGCAGGGGCGGAGGCTCCGGGCTGTCCGCGAGCTTGTGGAGGACCAGGTGCTCCTGGGGCTTGCCGGTCTTGGGGTCGTCCTTCTTGCGGGTCCCGATGAGGCGGTACTTCTGGAGGACGCCCTGGTCGTCCGGGAACTCCACGACGCGGCCTTTCAAGACCTCGACCATGGGCATGTAGCGAGGCTGCACGCCGGCTTCCTGGAGCTGGGCGTGGGGCTCGCCGTCCTTCATGACGATGCCGGCGACGTCCCACTTCCTGCCTTCATGCTCGACAGGGGAGGGGGGCGTGGCGCGCGTGGTCCGGGAGGCCGCGAAGGTCCCCACGAGAGGGTCCTCGGGCCGCTCGCGGGTGGGCTTGGGAGCGCCAGGGTTCTGGCTGACGGGGCCTGGGCGAAGCTCGGTGCCGGCCGCCTTCGCGGGCCTGGTGCCCTCGAAGGTGGAGGCCACCTCCTTCTTCGGAGGCTTGGGCGTCTCCGCCTCCTGGGGCCCGGCGGTCTCGGCGGGGGTGGGGGGCGCTTCAGTCTTGCGGAGGTCAGGCAGGCTGACCTTGCCGGCTCCGGCACCACCCGTGGGATTGATTGAGCTCATGGCACACCCCTGTCAGTTGGGACCACTGCGTACACGGGTACCTGGCGGGATGAAAGCCACTGGGGTCGGACCCGTCAATTCACCGGGGTGAAGACACGGCCGACCACCGCACTGGCGCAAAGTTTCACCGGTGGGCTCGTGTTCCTCCGCTCAGTCAACCTTCCGGATGCAGCCCGACTTGTTGGTGATGGCCGCTGGGCACTTGACCCGACGGAAGCTCACGGTCGGGTTGTCCGCGTTCATGAACCAGTCGAAGCGCCAGTTGCAGCCTGCTCGCAGCTGGGACGGCAGCTGGGTGCACTCGGCCTTGGTCCTGACGCCGCCGTATTGATCGCCCCACCCCGAGCTGGGGGCGCCCCATTGGCTCTGGCAGCCGTTGAAGAGGCCCACGCCACCGCCCGGCATGAGCAGCTCGAAGACGTTCGCGCCGATATCCGGCCCCTGGCCAATCACCTGGACCACGTGCGTCTTGCCCTTCACGGCGGAGCTGGTGAACTGCAAGGCATAACAGGCGCAGCTCGTGTCGTACTCCGACATCCCGAGGATGTTGGCCCTGGCGAAGCCATGGGACAGGGTTGCATTCACGGCCCACGGTTGGTTGTTGTTGCAGGCATGGCTGCCGCCGCCCGCGCAGCCGCTTTGCATGCTCGCATTGACGACGGTGACGCCATCCTTGGCGCACGCTTTGACTGGAGCGCTGACATCGGCCTTCCCCGGCCATGCGCCGCTGGGCTTGCAGCAGTCCCAGTTGCGGACTCTCTGCCCCGCACGCCCTCCTCGACGCGTTGGCACCGCGGGGCATGGACACAGCGCGGTGATGCCTAGCGTTCAGCGGAGGTCTTCGTCAGCCGGCTTCGGCCCTGGACGACGACGGCGAGCGCCGCGATGGGAAGCCCGAACGTCGCCATGATGAAGAGCTCGGTGGGCCCCACCGTGCCGCTGAATCGACGAGGGGCCAGCAGGAACATCGTGCCCGCGCCCATCATGGAGATGATGGCCGCTGCCACGGTGCCCATCCACCAGTACCACTGGCGCCAGGTGAGGATGAGCAGGGGGGCACAGCCCAGGGTGGTCAGCGCGAAGCCAAGAGGAGGCAGGCCCACCAACTCGAGCAACGTCTGGTCATCGAGCCGGGAGTGGCGTGCCGAGAAAGTGACTGCCGCCAGGACGAGGTAGAGGCCCCAGCCGATGAGTCCGCACAGGGCTTGCCTCAGCAATATCCGGGCAATGACAGTCATAGGAGTGCGCCTCATGTGGCGGAGGGTAGCATTCCTCATGAGGTTCCATGACGGAACCATGGACATCCCTTCCCGCGAGCCTGTGTTACGAGATGCCGTGGCTTCGACGGCCTCCTCGGGCAGGAGCGGTTCAGCGTGACGCGTGGTTCACCGGTGCTGCTGCTCGCCATGGTGTGGATGGCGCTTTCCTCGGACGCCCTGGCTTCGCCGCGCCCGTCCGTGGACCTGGGCGTTCGCGAACTGAAGGTCGAGAAGGTCGTGGCCGTCAGTCGGCGCACAGATGCGGACTGGTGGGCCCTGGCGGAGGTGAAAAGCGCTCCCCAGATGTGGCTTCGCCAGGTCGTCTACCGGAGCGCGGATTCGGGCCGTTCGTGGCACGAAGACACACGGGCCTCGGAGGAAGTCGGGAAGGCCATTGCCGCTCGCCCGAATCCGTTCGGCGCCCTGTACGACCCTTCCGTCGACTTCTTCGTCTGGTCCTCGCCCGAGATAGGACTCATGGCGGGGTACCTTGGCGCGGCGGTGCTGCGTACCTCGGACGGGGGCCGCACCTGGCGCGCCGTCGAGCTGCCACGGCTGGACCCCACCTGGGTCTATGACCTGGAGCAAGCAGGTGGGCGCACGTGGCTCTGTGGCTCGTCCGGAAACATCTACCGCAGTGATGATTCCGGAGCGACCTGGACGGAGCTGAAGGGAACCCCCTTCAACACCGAGGACCGCTGCATGAGCCTCTCCTTCCTGGACGCGGAGCATGGCTGGGCCGCGGGGATGCGCGGTTCCTTGTGGGCGACGAAGGATGGTGGGGCGACCTGGCGTCGCCTGGAGACGCCCTGGCCTCCGGCGCCACCTCAAGGGCCCGCCACGATGCTTCGCGATGTGACCCTGCTGACCCCGGAGGTGGCGTGGCTCCACGGCTCCGCGGGTCGCTTCCAGACCACCGACGGAGGAATGACATGGACCCCGCGGCCCACCGCGCCCGAAGAGCGTGACGCGTCCCCTCGGGTCACGACGCTCGCCGGGGGAAGACGCCTCATCACCTTGGGGGGCTCGAAGCGCGGAGGCGCCGTGCATGACCAGACGCCGTCCTTCGGTGAGCCCCTGTCGGTCATGGGGGCCGACACGACTGTGAAGGTCCAGGGCCGCCTCCTGCACACCCTTCGCGCGGGGCGCCTCGTGAGGACTTCGCCTCTCACGACGCCGGGCACGGGCGTCCTCACGAGGCTCGATGGCATGGAGGCCTACAAGCCGAGCACCTGGACAGGCTGGAAGGCATCACAAGTGATGTTGTCCCATGACCAGGGGCGCAGCTGGTTCTCGGTGGGGCGAGTCCCCGAGGGACCACTGCGCTCGGTGAGCATCACGCAGGACGACGTGCTCGTCGCACAGACGCGGTCGAAGCGCTGGTTTGCCTCCTCCGACTTCGGCCTGACCTGGGCACACAGCACGAGCGAGGACCCGGCCTCGGCGACAAGCGTTCCGCTGACGGAGCAGGAATACCAACTCCACTGCTTGCTCAAAGCTCCCGAGGCCACGGTGAAGGTGACGTTCGGCCTCGTCGGCGATGGTGGCGCGGAGCATCACCTCTCCCTGAGCATCTCGAAGGCACGCGCGACACTCTCTGGCTCGTCCGTGACCGGGAGGCAGCCCCTCACGGTCCAGGCGCGGGCACTCGCTCCTGACGCCGCACAGCGATTCCTCCGCGCGCTCGTGGACGTCGCCACACGCCAGGGAGCGCCGCTCGGCTGTGAGTCCAACAGCCGGTACAGCGTGGTCCTCGAGTGGTCCTGTTCACCCGAGCCCCGGCACACCCTCGAGTATGAATCCGCGGCTTGTGGTTCCCCCACAGGTGTCGCCCAGGTGAGCGGAGCGACGACCGTGGGTGACGCGGAATCAGAAGGCTACGCGCGTGCCCGCGGTGTGTACGACCTGGCCGCTCGTACACTGGAGGGCACGCCGCCGTGAGGGTCAGCCCGGCCAGCGCTGGAGCGAGTTCTCCAGGTACTTCGCCCGGCATGCCCGACGCTGCACCTTGCCACTGGAGGTCTTGAGCACCTCCCCGTGCTGGAGCAGGACCAGCTCATGGAGGTCCAGCGAGTGCACGGCGGCGAGCGCCTGCCGCACCTTCCGGGTCACCTCCTTCGCCTCCAGGCCCCGTGCTCCCGCGCTGTCCCCCGGAGGTGCGTACTGACGGTCCACCTCGATGAGCACCACGAGCTTCTCCTCGTTCGACTGCTCCACCGAGAAGGCCACGCAGCAACCGAGCCGGAAGCCCTCGTGCTGCACCTCCACCGTCTGCTCGATGTCCTGCGGATAGTGATTGCGGCCATCCACGATGATGAGGTCCTTCAGCCGCCCGGTGACGTACAGCTCTCCGTCACGCTGGAACCCCAGGTCTCCCGTGCGCAGATAGCCTCCCTCTTCCTCGCGCCCCTGGATGCGCGCCTGGAACGTCTCCGCGTTGTGCTCGCCCCGGCCCCAGTAGCCCTGGGTGACGTGCGGCCCCGAGACCCAGATTTCACCCACCTCGTCATCGGCGCAGGCCTGGAATGTCTCGGGATTGGCGATGCGGACCTGTCCTCCTGCCCAGGCCCTGCCGCAGCTCACGAGCACTCGCGCGTTCTCCGTGCCTTGGGGCGCGACCTCGACGCGGTTGCGCTCCATCGCTCCGGCCTCGACCGTGAGGGTGCGGTGCGACGCCATGCGCATCCCTCCAGAGGCATAGAGCGTCGCCTCGGCGAGCCCGTAGCAAGGGTAGAGCGCCGCCTTCTGGAAGCCCTGCGGCGCGAAGGTCTCCGCGAAGCGCTCCATCGTGTCCGCGCGCACGGGCTCCGCGCCATTGAAGGCGACCTTCCAGGAGCTCAGGTCCAGACCCTCACGCTGCTCGGGCTTCACCTTCCGGACGCACAGCGCATAGCCGAAGTTCGGGCCGCCGCTCACCACGCCCCGGTACTTGCTGATGGCGCGCAGCCAACGCACCGGCCGCTGCAGGAAGGCCCACGGCGACATCAGCACGCCGTGCCCACCCAGATACAGCGGCTGCATCACCGTCCCGATGAGTCCCATGTCGTGGTACAGCGGCAGCCACCCCACGATCGTCGACGCCTGGTCGCTGCCGAAGCCCTGCCGAATCATCTCCTGATTGGCCAGCAGGTTCCGGTGCGACACCATGACGCCCTTCGGCGCCGACGTGGAGCCGGACGTGTACTGGAGGAAGGCCATTCCTTCGCCCTGGAGCCGAGTCTCCTTCCACCGCGCCTCCAGCCCCGAGGGCAATGCATCCACCGCGATCCAGTGCAGCTCCTTCAGCACGGGCGTCGTCTCCGAGAACGCCTTCACGCTCTCCAGGATGTCGCTCGTGGTGAGCGCGAAGCGGGGTCTCGCGTCCGCGATGATGGAGAGCAGTCGCGCCAGCGTCTGCTCGTTCTGGGGCGGATAGACGGGCACCGCCGCCACGCCCGCCGAGAGGCAGCCGTAGAAGGCCCCGATGTAGTCGAGCCCCGGAGCGAACAGCAGCAGCGCCCGGTCCTCGGCCGCGCCTTGCTCCTGGAGCGCGGCGGCGATGGCTCGCGTGTTCCGGTCGAGCTCCGCGTAGCTCCACTGCCGCTCCTGGTCCTCCCCGTTGACGAGGAAGGTGTAGGCGAGCGCCTCGGGCTGGGTCTCGGCGCGCCAGCGCAGCAGTGCGCTCAGCGTGGTGATGGACGGAGGAATGGCGGCGGTCACGGCAGGGC
This sequence comes from Myxococcus stipitatus, assembly GCF_038561935.1. Next base: position 2,583,773 of record NZ_CP102770.1, read on the forward strand.
TCCTTCAGAGGAAGTGGGAATGGGCGGCGCGCCCTCGGGCCTCTCATCGAGGACCCGCAGCGGACGGTGGAGGGCGGCCAGGCCCGTGAGCAGGACGGTCAGCGTGCCCGCGAGCAGGAACATCAGCGCGATGCCACGCCCGGCCCCCGTGCCGATGAGCGTCCCAAACAGCGGCACGAGTGACCCTCCCGGGCGAAGCGCGGGCTCGAACACGAGGTCCGCCAGCGGGCCCGAGATGGCGTAGGCGAGCGGAAGCATCATCCCCGTGATGGCCGAGCTGAAGGCGAAGACCCGGCCTCGTAGCGCGATGGGGACGATGCGCTGGAGGAGGGACTGGCTGGCGCCGTTGACGATGGGGATGCCGAAGAAGAACGCGAAGGACACCCCCGCCAGGAGCGGAAGCGAGGTCCCGAACCCGACGACGACGAGGCTCAGTCCGCAGGTGAGCTGGAAGAGCAGCACACCATGCACCTGTCGACGAGGGCCGCCCCACGCGCTCATCACCACGCTGCCCACGAGCAGGCCGACTCCTCCCGCGGTGGTGAGCATGCCCAGCGCCTTCACGTCCGCGAGCGCCAGCACCAGGGGCGTCACCAGCACCTCGACGACGCCCGTGATGAAGTTGCTCCCCGCGAGGAAGAGGAACAGCGCCAGCAGGCCCGGAGTGCCGCGCAGGTAGGCGCCGCCCTCGCGCACGAGCGAGAGGAGCGAGGGTGGACCCTCGACGGACGTGGAGGTGGGTCGCTCCGGGATGCGCAGCAGGAAGAGCGGCAGGACACCGAGGAGGAAGGTCCCGGCGTCGAGCAGCAGGATGCCCTCCAAGCCCACCACCGCGAGCAGGGCCGCGCTGGCCAGCGGCGCCCCCAACTGCGCGCAAGCGAGCCCCAGCTGGATGAAGCCGTTGGCGCGGCCCAGGTGTTGGGGTGGAACCACCGTGGACACCAACACCGCGAAGGCGGGCTGCTGGAAGGCGCTGGCCATGGAGACGATGGCGGTCGTGATGTACGCGTGCCAGGGGCGGAGCTGTCCGGTGAGGAGCAGCAGCGCGAGGGTCATCGTCATCAGTCCCGCCACCAGGTCGCTCAGCAGCAGCACGCGGCGCAGCGGCCAGCGGTCCACCAGCGCGCCCGTCACGGGGCCCAGCAGGACTCCCGGGAGCGCGGCGCACAGCATGATGAGCGCGAAGCGCGTGACGCCTCCCGTCGTCTGGTACATCCACACGCCCAGCGCGAAGCTGGTCAGTGAGGAGCCGAACAACGAGAGCACCTGTCCCAGCCACACGGACAGGGCTCGGCCGAGCGAGAAGTGTGTGGCCGCCGTCATGCGTCCACCTTCCTCGCCGAGGGCTCCAGGTGACCGCGCAGCCGCTCCGCGAGCACGTCGACGTGGGGCGAGGCCAGCATCGTCATGTGGTCGCCTGGGACATCCTCGACGGTGACGGCGCCTTCCGCGTGGCGTCGCCAGCCCCAGGTGTTGTCCTCCGCGAACTCTCCGGGAAGGGCCCCGTCGTCCTCGTGTCGCTCCTGGGCTCGGAAGAGGGTGATGGGGACGGCGTGTGCCTCCGTCGGGAGGACGTAGGTGATTTCGTAGGCGCGCTTGTAGACCTGGATGAGTCCGCGCACCTGCCGGGTGTCCGCATCGGGCGGCAGCAGGCCCTTCCGCGTGAGCCGCTCTGTCACATGGACGAGCCTGGCCTCTGGCGTGAGGGGGCGGAGCGCTTCGGCGGAGACTCCCAGGTCCACGCCATACAGCCGGCCCGCGACGCTGGCGACGGAGGCCATCCAGTCCGCGTCATCGAGCGAGGGCTCCTCGGTGGCGCCCTCCGGGTTCCTCGGTATGGGCGTGTTGAGGAGGCCGAGGAAGGCGACCTCTTCACCCTTCGCGCGAAGCCGCTGCGCCATCTCGAAGGCGACCCAGCTCCCGAACGAGTGGCCGAGCAGGTGGTAGGGACCATGAGGCCGCACACGCAGGAGTGCCTGGACGTAGCACTCCGCCATCTCCTCGACGGAGGCGTGGGGGGCTTCTTCTCCGTCCAGCCCCTTCGCTTGAAACCCATGGAGCGGGCGTGCCGTGCCCAGCTGCCGCGCCAGCTCCCGGAAGTAGAGGACGTTGCCTCCTGCTCCTGGAACGCAGAACAGCGGCGGACCCTCGCCCTCTGCCTGGAGCGTGACCAGCGGGGACCAGGGACGCTCGCTTCCCTCGTCGAGCACGCGTGCGAGGTGCTCGGGCGTCGGACCCTGGAAGAGGGCCGCCAGCGAGGGAGTCTTGCCGAAGTGTTCGCGAATCTTCGCCACCAGCCGGACCGCGAGCAGGGAGTGTCCGCCGAGGTCGAAGAAGCTGTCGAACGCGCCGATGGGCCCCGTGCCGAGCAGCTCCTCGAAGAGGGCCGCCAGCTTCCGCTCCGTCTCTCCTCGCGGCGCGATGAAGCTCTCCGACGTGTCGCGCCGGGACTCACCGGGCTGGGGCAGGGCGTTCCGGTCCACCTTGCCGTTGGGCGTGAGCGGGAAGGCGTCCATCAGGACGAAGGCCGATGGCACCATGTACGGAGGCAGGTGCTGTCGCAGGTGTTGTCGAAGCGCCTCCTCGCCCACCGCGCCGGCGGTCACCAGCGTGAGATACGCGACGAGCTGCCGCGCCGCGCCCTCGCCTCGGGCGAGCAGCTCCACGGCGCGCACGTCCGCGTGCTCCAGCAGCTTCGCCCGGATTTCGTCCAGCTCGATGCGATGGCCGCGCAGCTTCACCTGCGTGTCGTTGCGCCCGATGAACTCCAGCGTCCCATCCGCCGCGTACCGCGCCAGGTCTCCCGTCCGGTACAGGCGCGCCCCAGGCTCCGCGCTGAAGGGATGCGGGACGAAGCGCTCGGCCGTGAGCCCTGGCTGCTCCCAGTAGCCCCGCGCCAGTCCCACGCCACCGACGAACAGCTCCCCCGGAACTCCGATGGGCGCGGGCTGGAGCGTCGAGTCCAGCAGGTACAGCTCCGCGTTCGGGAACGGCCGGCCGATGGGGACCGTCTGCTCGCTGGGGGTTGGCGTGGGCGACTCGAAGTAGGTGCTGTCGATGGTCGCCTCGCTGAGGCCGTACGAGCTCACCAGTCGCGTGTCCGGACCACACAGTCCCCGGAGCTGGTGGTACTCGCGCATGTCCCACGTGTCCGAGCCGACGATGAGCAGCCGCATGAAGTCCAGCCGCTCCCCACGCTCCTGGAGGTGGGCCATCAGCAGTCGGGCCACAGCGGGCACGAACTCGCCGCAGTCCACGTGCTCCCGCCGCATCAGGGCATAGAGGCTCGCGGGCTCCAGCAGCCACTCTCGCGGGCAGAGCACGAGCGCGGCCCCCGAGCCGAGCGCCCGCGCGAGGTCTCCGCTGAACACGTCGAACGAGAAGCTCGCCATCTGGAGATGGGCGCGCAGCGTGGGCAGGCGGTAGTCGTGCTCCCATGCGAAGTAGGCGTTGGCGAGCCCTCGATGGCCCACCATCACGCCCTTGGGGCGTCCCGTGGAGCCCGAGGTGTAGACCACATACGCCAGGTGCTCGGGCCCCGCGCCACCGGGGGGACACGTGTCCAGCTGTCCCTCGATGGCGAGCGCGTCGTCATCCAGGCTCACCACCGTGGGCAGCGGCTCGGGCAGCGTCGCGCGCAGGGTGCGCCGGGTGATGAGCAGCGCGGGCCGGCTGTCCGAGAGCATCAGCGCGGTGCGGTCCGGTGGATACGACGGGTCCAGCGGAACGTAGGTGCCCCCGGCCTTGAGCACGGCGAGCACGGCCACCACCAGGTCGACGGAGCGCTCCAGGTAGATGCCCACCCGGTGCTCGGTTCTCACTCCCAGGGCGCGAAGCTGATGCGCGAGCTGGTTGGCGCGTCGGTCGAGCTGCGCATAGGTGAGTCGGCGCTCCGGGTCCACGACGGCGAGCGCATCCGGCGTCCGGGCGGCATGGGTCGCGATGAGGTGATGGAGGCAGACACCCTCGGGAACCTCGAGGCGGGCCGCGTTCCACTCGCGCAGGACCCGCTCGCGCTCCTCCGTCGGGAGCAGCGGCACCCGGGACAGGGGCTCATCGGGATGCGCCGCGATGCCCGCGAGCAGCGTCTGGAAGTGCGCCACCATGCGGTCCGCGGTGGTGGCGTCGAAGAGGTCCCGGTTGTACTCCCAGGTGCCTTGCAGTCCGTCGCCCTCCTCGGCGAGCCAGAGCGTGACGTCGAACTGGGCGAAGGACTCCCCCGCGACGGTGTAGGACTCCATCCGGAGGTCCCCGACGGTGGCCTCGGCGTCGGGCGTGTTCTGGAGCACCAGCATCGCCTGGAAGAACGGCGGAAAGCTGGTGTCGCGCGTGGGGGCCAGCTCCTCCAGCAGCTTCTCGAAGGGAACGTCCTGGTGGGCATAGGCCCCCAGCGTCACGTCCACCACCCGCCGCACGAGGTCTCGGAAGCGGGGGTTGCCCGTCATGTCCGTGCGCATGACGAGCGTGTTGAGGAAGAACCCGATGAGCGGCTCGATGGAGGCGCGGTTGCGATTGGCGATGTACGTGCCGACGCTGAGCCGAGGCTCTCGCGTGTAGCGGTGCAGCTGCGCCTGGAACGCGGCCAGCAGCACCATGTACAGCGAGGCCTTCTCCTGTCCCGCGAGTGCCCGCAGGCGCTTCGTGAGCTCCGCGCTCACCGCGAAGCTCCGCTTGCCGCCGGCGTACGTGCGCACGCGGGGACGCGGACGGTCCGTGGGCAGCTTCAGCGGCGCGTCGCCCTCCGCGAGCTGTCCGCGCCAGTAGCCGAGCTGTGCCTCCAGCACCTCTCCCTGGAGCCAGCGTCGCTGCCACACGGCGAAGTCGCCGTACTGGATGGACAGCGCTGGCAGCGGTGACGGCTGTCCACGAGAGAAGGCGTCATAGAGCGCCGCCAGCTCGCGGACGAGCACACCCGTGGACCACCCGTCGGAGATGATGTGGTGGAGCACCAGCAGCAGGACATGGTCCTCGGCGCCCAGGCGCACCAGGGTGGCCGCGAGGAGCGGTCCCTTCGCCAGGTCGAAGGACCTGCCGGCCTCTCGAAGCGCCAGCTCCTGGCAGCGAGCCTCCCTCTCGTCGAGGGGCAGGGACGTCAGGTCCACCACGGGCACTTCGAGCGCGAGTCGCGGCACGATGTGCTGGACGGGCTCGCCGTTCTCCGAGGCGAAGGTCGTGCGGAGCACCTCGTGCCGGTGGACGACCTCGAGGAGGCCTCGCGTCAGGGCTTGCACCTGGAGCGGACCGCGCAGCCGCACGAACTCTGGGATGTTGTAGGCCGGTGTCCCGGGCTCGAACTGGTCCAGGAACCACAGGCGGCGCTGAGGATAGGAGAGCGGCAGCGGCCCCGTGCGTGGGGCCAGGGGAATGGCGGGGGGCGTCGACACCGCTTCGGGCGCGGCGGTCTTCTGCTGCTGGCGCAGCTTCTTCAGCACCAGCTCCCGCTTCTCCGGGGACAGTCCGGCCAGCCGCTTCTGGAGTGCGTCACTCATTGCCCGAGCCCTCCGCCAGCAGCGCGACTTCCTCGTCCGAGAGCCCGTCCACTTCGTCGAGGATGTTCGCGAGCGCGGCCTCGTCCACGGCTTCGAGCCTCGCGAGGATGATGCGCTCGGCCAGCCCCGCGACGGTGGTGTGCTCGAAGAGGGCGCGCAGGGGCAGCTCCACCTCGAAGGCGGCGTTCGCGCGGGAGAGGATGCGCGTGGCCAACAGTGAGTGACCTCCGACGGCGAAGAAGTCGTCCATCACCCCGAGCGACTCGAGTCCGAGCACCTCGCGCCAGATGGCGAGCAGCGTCGCCTCCGTCTCGGTGCGGGGCGCGACCAACGGATCGTCCACCGCTCGCAGCCCCGCGTCGGGCACTGGCAGGGCACGCCGGTCCACCTTTCCGTTCGGCGTCAGCGGGAGTGCCTCCATCCGCAGGAAGAGCGCGGGGACCATGTAGTCGGGCAGCCGCGCGCGAACGAAGTCACGCAGCGCCGAGACATCCTGCCCCCCCGTCCCGACGACGTAGGCGACGAGCCGGGCCGGTGTGCCGGGGTCCTGGCGGAGCAGCACCACGGCGGACTCGATGGAGGGCGCCTTGCCGAGCACCGATTCAATCTCCGCCAGCTCCACGCGGAAGCCGCGCAGCTTCACCTGCGTGTCCGCGCGGCCGAGGAACTCCAGGTTCCCATCCGGCAGCCAGCGCGCACGGTCTCCCGAGCGATAGAGCCGTGAGCCCGGTGCACCGAACGGGTCGGGCACGAAGCGCTCCGCGGTCAGCTCGGGACGGAGGCGATAGCCACGCGCCACGCCCTCGCCCGCGATGAAGAGCTCTCCCACGACCCCCACCGGCACGGGCTGGTGGCGCGCGTCGAGCACGTGGACCCGCACATTGGCGAATGGCCGCCCGATGGGGACAAGCCGCGTCTCCGCTCCCGCGAGGCCGTCGCTCTCGAACCACGTGCTGTCGATGGTGGTCTCGCTGATGCCGTAGGAGTTGATGAGCCGTGTCCCATCTCCGATGACCCCTCGGAGGCGGTGGTACTCGTCGACGTACCAGGCGTCGGAGCCGGCGACGAAGGCGCGCATGAAGTCCAGCCGCTGCCCGGTCTCCTCCAGGTGCTGGAGCAGGCCGCGCGCCACGGCGGGGACGAACTCCGCGCAGTGGATGTCCTCGTCGCGCAGCAGGGCGTACAGGCGCGCGGGCTCCAGGAGCCACTCTCGCGGGCAGAGCACCAGCCTGCCGCCCGAGAGGAGTGCTCGGACGAGGTCTCCCCCGAACACGTCGAAGGAGAAGCTCGCCATCTGGAGGTGGTTGCGGCAGCCCTCGTCGCGCAGCCCGTAGCCACGCTCCCAGCCGAGGTAGGCATTCGCCCAGCTCCGATGGGAGACCATCACTCCCTTGGGGGTGCCCGTCGAGCCCGAGGTGAAGACGACGTACGCCAGGGTATCGGAGCCCGCGAGCCGCGATGGAGGCGCGGTGGGGAGCGGCTCTCGCGCCGGGGCCTCGTCGTCGAGCAGGTAGCGCGGGACGTCGGATGGGCCGAGCGAGGCTTCCAGCGTGCGCTGGGTGATGAGCCATGACAGCCGGGCCTCGGAGACCATCAGTGCCACGCGCTCCGAGGGATAGGCCGGGTCGAGCGGGACGTAGGCGCCGCCCGCCTTGAGGATGCCCAGCAGCGCGACGTACAGCTCGGGCGTGCGCTCCAGGTAGACACCGACGAGGACCTCGGGGCCGACGCCTCGGGCTCGGAGGTGATGCGCGAGGCGGTTCGCCCGCTCCTCCAGCTGTCCGTAGGTGAAGGACGCGCCTCCTGGGGAGGAGACGGCGATGGCGTCGGGTGTCTTTCGCGCCTGGGCCTCGAAGTGCTCGTGCACGCAGACGTCCGCGTCGAGGGGGGCGCGGGTGTCGTTCCACTCGACGAGGAGCCGGTGTCGCGCGGCCTCGGTGAGGATGGGCACGTCGCCCAGGGCCCGTGTCTCGGAGGCGCAGAGGTTCACCACCGCGGTGGCGAGCTGCTCCAGGAGCTGCTCCACGGCGCGCTCATCGAGGCGCGGGGACTCGAAGTCGATGAGCAGCAGCAGCTCCTTGTCGGCATGGGCCGTCAGGGTGAGCGGGTAGTGGGTGCGCTCCTGCGCGTTGACGTCGCGGACCTCCAGTGCGCTCGAGCCCTGCATCACCGACTGCTCGACCGGATAGTTCTCGAAGACGAGGAGCGTCTCGAAGAGCGAGGTGCCACGAGGGACCTGGCTCCAGCCCTGGACTCGCACCAGCGGCGCCGACTCGTGGGGAGCTCGCTCCACCTGCGCGGACTGAAGCTCCTTCAGCCAGTCCACGACGCGCTTGCCCGCGGGGAGTCGAACGCGGGCGGGGACGGTGTTGATGAACAGGCCCACCATCTGCTCGACGCCGCTGAGCTCCGGCGGCCGACCCGCCACGGTGACGCCGAAGAGGACATCCTCCGAGCTGGCGTGGCGCCCCAACACCAACGCCCATGCCGCCTGGACCAGGGTGCCGAGAGTGACCTGGTGACGGCGCGAGAAGGCGCGGAGGCGCTCCGTCGCATCCTCGGGGAGAATGACCTTGCGTGCCCCCATCACGGGAGTCGCGCTGCGAGCCTGGCCGCCCTGCTCACAGGGGACGGGGGTGGGCTCGGTGAAGCCGGCCAGCTCCTGCCGCCACCATGTCTCCGCCTTCGCCGTGCCGCGCTCGCGCAGCCAGGCGATGTAGTCGCGGAACAGCGGAGGGGCTTCCAGGGTGGAGGTCTCGCGGCGCAGGTTCGCGTCGTACCTGGCCAGCACTTCGTTCAGCACGCGGCCCACGCTCCAGCCGTCGAGGAGCAGGTGGTGGAAGCTCCACACCACGCGCCACGTGCGCTCGCCGAGGCGCAGCACCGCCACGCGCATCAGCGGGGCCCGGTCGAGTTCGAAGCCGCGGGCTTCGTCCTCCTGCATCCATCGGGCTTGCCGTGCCTTCTGCTGGTCGGCGGAGAGGTCTCGCCAGTCGGCCTCTTCCCACGGCAGACGGGCCTCTCGGTGGACGAGCTGGTGCGGCTCTTCCATGCCCTCCCACGCGAAGCTGGTGCGGAGGATGGGGTGGCGCTCCATCGTCTCGCGCCAGGCGAGGCGCAGGGCCTCGGTGTCCAGGTCGGTGTCCAGCGTCCACGCGGCCCGCTCGAAGTACACACCCGCGCGAGGTTCCAGCCGCGCGTGGAACAGCATGCCCTGCTGCATGGGGGACAGCGGGTAGAGGTCCTCCATGCCGGGGTGGTCTCGCAGCAGCGTGTCCAGCGTGCCCTGGGTCACGTCGGCGAGCGGGAAGTCGGAGGGAGACAGACGCTTCGCGTCCTCCGTGTCCTGTCCGGTCATCAGCTCGCGCAGCGCGTGGAGATAGCCCTGTGCGAGGGCTTCCAGCGTCGAGCGGTGATGCAGGGCCTCGCTGTAGGTGAGTGACACCTCCAGCCGGCCTTCCAGCACGTGCGCGTTCACCTCCAGCACTTGTCGACGGCGCCCGAGGTGGCTCTGCTGGGCGCCGATGGGCTCATCCGCGGAGACGAGCGGCGAGTCGGACGGGAGCGCGCTGTCGAGCTGTCCCAGGTAGTTGAAGGCGACCTGCGGCTCGGGGATGGCTTCGAGCTTCGTGCGCACGGAGTCCTGGCGCAGGTAGCGCAGCAGCCCGTAGCCCAGGCCCTTGCGTGGAACCCGTCGCAGGGCATCGCGCACCGCGCGCAAGCCATCGCCTGGGGTGCCGGCTGGAGGCAGCTCCACGGTGACGGGGTAGATGCTGGTGAACCAGCCCACGGTGCGGCTGAGGTCCACGTCGTCGAAGAGCTCCTCGCGGCCGTGTCCTTCCCACTGCACGCGATGCAGTCGTTGGCCCGTCCACGCGGAGAGGGCGCGCACGAGTGCGGTGAGGAGCACCTCGTCGATGCGCGCGCGGTACGACTTCGGCAGCTCGTGAAGCAATGCGCGGGTCTCCTCGGCTGCGAGAGCGACGCTGACGGTGCGAGCCGATGCGAGCGTGTTGTCTCCGTCGGGGAGGTCGAGAGGAAGCGGAGGCACCTCCAGGCCTTGTCGCAGCCAGGTGGCGGCTTCTTCGGCCAGCTCCGGACCCTGGGCGAGGGTCTCCAGGCGACGCGCCCACTCCTGGAAGGAGGTGGTCTTCGCGGGCAGGGCGACAGGCTCGCCGCGCAGGAGTTGCTGGTAGGCGGTGCCGAGGTCCTGGAGCAGCACGCGCCAGGAGACGGCATCCACCACGAGGTGGTGGACCGCGAGCAGCAGGCGAGCCCCGCGAGGCCCCAGGTCAAAGAGGACGGCTGCCATCAGCGGCGCGCGGGTCAGGTCGAAACCCGCCTGCACCTTCTGGGCTTCCGCCTCCAGGGCGGCTCGCTGCGCTGCTGCGTCGAGGGCCGACAAGTCCACCACGCGCAGTTCCATCGCATGGGCCGTCGCGGCCGAGCCGGCTGCTCCTACCGTCTGTCGAGCCATCGAGTGCGCCGCATCACGTGCGGCTGTGTCAGATGGCGAAGCATTCAACTTCCCAGCTTGCGTCGGAGTCGCTCCAGGGAACGCAAACGAGGTCGCGGCGCGTGTCTTCGTTGCGTCCGCCAGCGCGGCACTCTCCTGTCGCCAACCGCTCGGGGCCGAGTCACCACGCAGGCCTTCTGCGGCTGCGTCGGCCCGTGAAGCACTCGCCTGCTCGGTCTGCGGCGGATTGGGACCAAGCGATGCGCACGAAGTTGTGGCGCGCGTCTTCGTTGCGTCCGTCAGCGCGGCGTTCTCTGGTCGCCAACCGCTCGAGGCCGAGTCATCACGCGGGCCCTCTGCGGCTGCGTCGGCCAGTGAAGCACTCGCCTCCTCGGGATTGAGGCCAAGTGATGCGCACGAAGTTGTGGCGCGCGTCTTCGTTGCGTCCGCCAGCGCGGCGTTCTCCTGTCGCCAGCCGTTCGGGGTCTCCTCGAAGCGCAGGCGGAGCGCATCGTGGTGCGCCACCAGCGCGGACAGCGCGCCACTCAGTGCCTCCTGGTTCGGGCGCTCGCGCAGCCCCAGCAAGAGGGATTGGTTGTAGTGGTGCGGCTCCGGCCGGCGCGCCTCGAAGAACCACTGTTGGATGGGCGTGAGAGGCACCAGTCCCGTCACCACCCCTTGCTCGCCTCGGGGCGCCTGCGCCTCGCTCACGTGCGGGGCCAGCGCGGCAATGGTCTGGTGCTGGAAGAACTGTCTCGGCGTGATGCGCAGCCCCGCCTCTTGCGCTCTTGCGATGACCTGGATGCTGACGATTGAGTCGCCACCCAGCTCGAAGAAGTTGTCGTGGATGCCCACGCGCTCGCGTGACAGCACGGCTGACCAGATGGTCGTCAGCGTCCGCTCCACGGCCGTGCGCGGCGCGACATAGGTGTCCTTGGCCTGCTGCGATTGCGGCGCCTCGGACGCGAGCGCCCTGCGGTCCACCTTGCCGCTGGACGTCAGCGGCAGCGACTTCAGCGCGATGAATGTCGAGGGCACCATGTAGTCCGGGAGCCGAACCTCCAGCGCACGCCGCAGCGCCGCTGTGTCCGGTGCCTCCTCGCTCGACGCGACAATCCAGGCCACGAGCTGTCTTCTTCCCGGTGTCTCCTCTCGCACCGCGACCGCCGCCTCGCGCACCTCGGCCAGCTCCGCCAGCGCGGCCTCCACTTCTCCCAGCTCGATGCGGAAGCCCCTCAGCTTCACCTGGAAGTCGGTGCGGCCCAGGAACTCCAGGTGGCCATCCGCCAGCCAGCGCACCCGGTCTCCCGTGCGGTACAGCCGCGAGCCCGGCACCCCGCAGTGCGCATCCGGTACGAAGCGCTCCGCCGTCAGCTCCGGCCGACCGAGATACCCCCGCGCCACACCCACGCCACCGATGAACAGCTCCCCCGGTACGCCCGTGGGAACGGGCCGTCCCTCGGTATCCAGCACGTACAGCCGCACGTTGGGCCACGCCCGGCCGATGTCCGGCCTCTCCGCATCCACGTGCTCTTGCGTGGAGGCGCACACCGTCACCTCCGTGGGGCCATACGCGTTGACGAAGTGCCGGCCCGTCACCCACTGGCGCGCGAGCTCCGGCGTGCACGCCTCACCCGCCGAGATGACGGACATGAGCCCGGGCAATCCCGCCGGGTCCAGCCTGGCCAGCACCGAAGGCGTCAGCGTGGCCACGGTGATGCCCTGCGACACCAGCAGCTCCTGCAACGGCGCTCCCGGCATGAGCGCGTCCCGCGGCGCAAGGCACAGCCGCGCACCAGCCAGCAGCGCCGAGAACACCTCGCACACCGAGGCGTCGAAGCTGATGGCCGCGAACTGGAGCACGCGGCTGTCCGGCTGGATGCGATGCGCGCGAATGGCCGACAGGGCCGTGTTGCACAGGCCCCGATGCGTCAGCAGCGTGCCCTTGGGCTTGCCCGTGGAGCCGGAGGTGAAGATGACGTAGGCGAGGTTGTCCGGCGACAGCGCCACGGACGGAGGAACCACCGGTTGCCGCGCGATGTGCTTCGCGTCCGCTTCCGAGTCCAGGCACACGAGCAGCTCCGCCTGGACGGGCAGCTCGTCCGCGAGGTGCTCCTGGGTGATGACGACGGGCACCCCCGCGTCGCGCATCATCAGCCCCAGCCGAGCCATGGGCAGCGTCGGGTCCATCGGCAGCCACGCACCTCCCGCCTTGAGGATGGCGAGGAGTCCCACCACCAGCTCCGGCGAGCGCTCCAGGCACAGGCCCACGCGAACCTCGGGCCCCACGCCCAGTCCCCGCAGATGCCCCGCGAGCTGGTTGGCGCGGGCGTCCAGCTCGCGATACCGGAGCTCCCGACCCTCGAAGCTGACGGCCACCGCGCCCGGCGTGCGCGCCGCCTGGGCCTCGAAGAGGCGATGCGCGAGTGACTCCTCGGGCAGGGACACCGCCGTGTCATTCCACTCCACCAGCAGGCGGTGACGCTCCGCATCGGGCAGCAGCGCCAGCCGCGAGATGTGCTCCTCCGGCCGCGCCACGGCGCTCGCGAGCACCTGGCCCAGGTGCTCCCGCATCCGGGCGATGGTCTCCCGCGCGTAGAGGTCGGTGCTGTACTCGCACAGGCACTCGAGCCCGTGCTCCGTCTCGGTGACCACCCAGGTCATGTCGAACCGGGCGGTGTTCGTGGTGCTGGCCTCTTCCTTCAGCGCGAGCCCCGGCAGCTCCAGGTCGGAGCCCGGCGTGTTCTGGAGGATGAGCTTCACCTGGAAGACAGGCGAGTAGCCCACGCTGCGCTCGGGATTGACCGCCTTGACCAGCTCCTCGAAGGGAAGGTCCTGGTGCGCGTACGCGTCCAGCGCCGTGCGCCGCGTCTGCCGCAGCAGCGCGCGGAAGGTCGGGTCCCCCGAGAGGTCCCCGCGCATGACGAGCTGGTTGATGAAGAAGCCAATCAACCCCTCGGTGCCCAGGTGGTTGCGGTTGGCGATGTCCGTGCCGACGACGAGGTCCGTCTCGCCCGTGTACCGATGGAGCAGGACCTGGAACGCCGCCATCACGGCCATGAAGGGCGTGGCGCCTTCACGTCGGCAGAGTGCGCGCAGGGCCTCGGCCTCCTCGCGGGCCAGCAGGGGCCCTTGGTGGGTGGTGCCCCGGAAGCTCTGCACGGCGGGACGCGGATGGTCCGTGGGCAGCTCCAGGAAGGGCGGAGCCCCCGCGAGTCGCCCCTTCCAGTACGAGAGCTGCCGCTCCAGCGCGGCGCCGGACAGCCACTCCCGCTGCCAGCGCGCATAGTCCGCATACTGCACAGGCAGCGGAGACAGGGCCGAGGGCTGTCCCGCGCTGAGCGACGCATAGAGCGAGGCCACCTCGCGCACCAGCACGGAGAGAGACCAGCCATCGGAGATGATGTGGTGCAGCGTCAGCAGCAGCAGGTGCTCGCGTTCATCCAGTCGCACCAGGGCGCAGCGGAAGCCGGGGTCGCGCTCCAGGGCGAAGGGACGTCGAGCCTCCTCATCCACCCGCCGCCGGGCCTCGGCCTCACGCTGCTCGGCAGGCAGCCCCGACAGGTCGATGACCTCCAACGGAGAAGCCGCCGCGGGAGCGACGACCTGCGCGGGCGTCTGTCCATGCATCAGGAACGTGGTGCGCAAGCTCTCGTGGCGCTCGCGCAGCGCATCCAGGCACCGGCGGGCGACGTCCACGTCCAGCGCCCCCGACAGACGGAGGACCGCCGGCATGTTGTAGACGGGGCTCTCCGGCTCCATGCGGTAGAGGAACCACAACCGCTGCTGAGCGAAGGACAGCGGCCGGGGACCCTCATGTGGCAGGGCCACCAGGGGCGGCGGCGGTGGCTCACCTGATGCCTTTGCTCGCAGCGCCTGGATGCTCTCGGCGAGGCCCGCCACGGTGGGCGCCTCGAAGAGCGTGGCGATGGGCAGCTCCACGCCGAAGGCCTCGCGCACGCGAGACACCACCTGCGTGGCGAGCAGCGAGTGGCCACCCAGGTCGAAGAAGGCATCGTGGAGCCCGAAGCGCTCCGTGCGCAGCACCGATGCCCAGATGCTGGCGACCAGCTCCTCGGTGCCGTTTCGAGGCGCGAGCGCTCCGCCGCCCGCTTCGGACGTCGGCGCCGCCAGGGCCTTGCGGTCCACCTTGCCGTTGGGCGTGAGGGGCAGCGCCTCCATCGACGTGAAGGATGCGGGCACCATGTAGCCCGGCAGGCGCCGCTGGAGGAACGAGCGCACGTCCCCCGCGTCCACCACCTTCCCCGCGTGAGGCACCACGTAGGCCGCGAGGCGTTGGTCTCCCGGGACGTCCTCGCGCACCAGGACCACCGCGTCACCGATGGACGGGTGCTGGCGCAGGGTGGCCTCGATTTCGCCGAGCTCGATGCGATGGCCGCGCAGCTTCACCTGCCCGTCGCGACGGCCGAGGAACTCCAGCGTGCCATCCGGAAGGAAACGCGCGAGGTCGCCGGGACGGTACATCCGCGCACCCGGGCGTCCGCTGAAAGGGTCCGGCACGAAGCGCTCGGCGGTGAGGTCCGCGCGGCCCAGGTAGCCGCGCGCCACGCCCACGCCGCCGATGTACAGCTCACCCACGACGCCGACGGGCACAGGGTGGAGCCGCGCATCCAGCACATACATCTCCGTGTTCGCGATGGGGCGGCCGATGGGGACGATGCCGTCCACCAACCCCGTCGCGCTCACGTCGTGGATGGAGCAGCCGACCACGGTCTCGGTGGGGCCGTATTCGTTGACCAGCCGCACACGAGGCGCCTGTCGCCGCCACAGCTCCACCGTCGCGGCGGGGAGCGCTTCACCGCCAACGACGAAGGTGCCCTCCAGCGAGGCCAGGGCCTGCTCGGGCAGGAGGTTGGACAGCACCTGGAGGTGCGCGGGCGTGAGCTTGACGAGCCCATGCCGATGCGCCCGCAGCGACACCGCCAGCGCCTCCAGCTCCTGACCCGAGGGAAGCAGGTGGACCGTGCCGCCCGCGCAGAGCGGGGTGAGGAGGCTGGTGAGGGTCGCGTCGAACGCGATGGAGGTGTGGACCGGAGCGCTCTGCCCCGGTGTCACCCGGTACTCGCGCCGCGCCCAGTCGAGGTAGTGGACGAGTCCTCGCTGCGTCACCAGCGTGCCCTTGGGCAGGCCCGTGGAGCCGGAGGTGTAGATGACGTACGCGAGCGCGTCGCCGTTCGGCGTCGGAGGCAGCGCGCCCGTCGGAAGACCCGCGTGTGCATCCCGAGGCTCATCCAGGAGGACGGTGTGGAGGCCCACGGAGGCGAGCCCCGGGGCGAAGGGGCTCGTCGTGAGCAGCACCTCCGCGCGAGAGTCCTTCAGCATGAAGGCCAGTCGCTCGGAGGGATAGGCCGGGTCCAACGGCAGCCAGCCCGCCCCCGCCTTCGTGGCGCCCAGCAGTCCGACGAGCAGCTCGAGCGAGCGGTCCAGGTGGAGCGCCACCAATCGCTCGGGTCCCACGCCCAGTGAGCGCAGGTGCCACGCGACCTGGTTGGCGCGAACCTCCAGCTCCCCATAGGTGAGCGTCCTCGCGCCCGCGACCGCGGCGACCACGTCGGGATGGGCCGCCGCGCGCGCCTCGAAGAGGTCCCGGAAGGTCGCGTCCGCGGGGAAGGGCGCCGAGGTGGTGTTCCAGTCCACGAGCAGTCGCCGCTGCTCCTCCGGAGGCAGCGCGCTCGTGGTGTGGTGAGGCTGGTCCGCGTGGAAGGCGAGCGCGCTCAGCACGCGTTGGAAGGCGGCGCCCACCTGCTGCACTTGCACGTGCTCCAGCTCGACGGCGTTGTAGTCGAGCTCGAGCGTGAGCTCCTGGGTGTGGGGCTCGGTCTGGAAGTGGACCGCGAGGGTGGCGTTGGTGCCCTCGGCGCGAATCATGCCGAGCGTCTCGACCTGCGAGAGCGTGCCGGCCAGCTCGTGCAGGACGTGGAAGTGCATGTAGTTGAACATGACTTCGTAGAGCGGCTCGCGGCCCCACTGCCGCTGGATGTCCGCCATGGGGTAGCGGCGGAACGGATACAGCGTGCGCTCGGCGTCGAAGGCGGCGCGGACCAGGGATGTCCAGCTCCCCGGGGCCAGACGAAGGCGGAAGGGGAGGGTGTTGAGGAAGATGGCGCGCAGCCGGGAGCCATCCCCTTCCTCGGGGCGACCGTTGACGCCCATGCCGGTGATGACGTCGTCCTGGCCGCTCATCAGGCCCATCACCTTGAGGTGGGCGGCGACGAGGATGCTCTTGAGCGGGACGCCCTCGGCGCGGGTGAGCGCGAGCAGGCCGTCGTGGAGCTCGCGCGACAGCGGCACCTTGACCGTGGCGATGCGGGGCGTCTCGGCGGCCGGCGCGCGACGCCAGCGAGGCAGCCGCATGACGGAGCCTCCCGCGAGCTGCTCTCTCCAGAAGCGCTGGTGCGGCTCCGACTCGATGACCCGGCGCTCCATGGCCACGAAGTCGCGATAGGTCATCGTCGCGGGCAGCTCGGGAGGCGGGGGCTGTCCGTTCACCAGCGCGTGGTGGTGGTTGAAGATCTCCACGAGGGTGGAGTGGAGGCTCCAGCCGTCGATGATGGCGTGGCACTCGGTGAGCGTGAACTGGAAGGACTGCTCGCCGCGCAGGTGGATGAAGAACCGCAGCAGGGGCGGCACGGCCAGGTCGAAGGGCGTGTGCCGCTCGTCCTCCAGGAGCTGCCGGATGGCGGCCTCCTGCTCCGCGTCCGGCAGGTGCCGAAGGTCGACGACCTTCATGGAGAGTGTCGCCTCGCGGTGCACGAGCTGGAGCGGCTCGCTGTACGTCGTCATGTCGAACGACGTGCGGAGCACGGGGTGTCGCGCGACGATGACGCGCATCGCCTCCTCGAACAGCACGGTGTCCACCGGCGTCTGCAGCCGCAGATGGAACGTGTCCGTGTTGTGGTAGACGTTCGAGTCCGGCGCGAGCTGCATGTGGTACAGCATCCCTGCCTGGATGCGCGCGAGCGGATAGGCGTCCTCGATGCCCGGTGGCAGCTTCGCCCGGTCCTCTTCGGTGAGGAGGCTGAAGGGCTCGGTGCGAGGGAACTCCTCGCGCACGGGCTGCTCGCGAGTGGCGCTGGCCGCGTCCATCAGCGCGGCCACCGTCTGATGCTGGAAGAGCTGCTGGAGGGTGAAGTCCAGGCCCTTGCGCCGCGCGAGCGTCAGCACGCGGATGCTGAGGATGGAGTCACCGCCCAGCGCGAAGAAGTTGTCCTGGATGCCGACGCGAGGAACGCCGAGCACTTCCGACCAGATGGCGCACAGGGCGGCCTCCGCGTCGCCGCGGGGCGCGACGTAGCGCGCGGGCTCGGCGCGCTCACGCGACGGCGCGGGCAGGGCCTTGCGGTCCACCTTCCCGTTGGCGGTGAGCGGGAAGCGCTCCATCAGGACGAAGGCGCTCGGCACCATGTAGTCCGGGAGCCGGGCCAGGAGGAACTGACGCAGGTCCGCGACGCTCGGGGGCGCGTGGTCTCCGGTGGCGAGATAGGCCACGAGTGAGCGTGCTCCGGGCGTCTCCTCGCGCACCAGGACCAGGGCCTCGCGCACCGCGGGGTGCAGGCTGAGGACGACCTGGATCTCTCCGAGCTCGATGCGGAAGCCGCGAATCTTCACCTGGTCGTCGATGCGTCCCAGGTATTCGAGCTGTCCGTCCGGCGTGAAGCGCGCCAGGTCTCCGGTGCGATAGAGCCGGGCCCCGGGGGCGTGGCTGAACGGATGGGGCACGAAGCGCTGGGCGGTGAGCCCCGGCTGTCCCAGGTAGCCGCGCGCGAGCCCCGCGCCGCCGACGTGAATCTCTCCCGTGACGCCGACGGGCACGGGCTCCATCCGCGAGTCCAGCACGTAGAGCTGGAGGTCGGGGATGGCCAGGCCGATGGGGCTCTGCTGCGTGTGCGCGGCCTCCGCGGCCGTCATCGGCCGGTAGGTGACATGCACGGTCGTCTCGGTGATGCCGTACATGTTGATGAGCTGGGGCCGAGCGTCCCCGTGCCGCTGGAACCAGGGCACCAGCGTTGCGGGCTCCAGCGCCTCGCCGCCGAAGATGACGTAGCGCAGGGCGAGCGGCAGGGACTTCGACTCCAGTCGCTCCTCCGCCTGGATGAGCTGGCGGAACGCGGCGGGCGTCTGGTTCAGCACCGTGACGCGCTCGTCGTGCAGCAGCTGGAGGAAGGCATCGGGCGAGCGCGACGTGAGGTAGGGGACCACCACCAGCCGGCCGCCGTACAGCAGCGCGCCCCACAGCTCCCAGACGGAGAAGTCGAACGCGTAGGAGTGGAAGAGCGTCCAGACGTCGCCCGCGTCGAAGTGGAACCACGCCTCCGTCGCGTCGAAGAGGCGCAGGACGTTGCCGTGCGGCAGCAGCGAGCCCTTGGGGCGCCCCGTGGAGCCGGACGTGTAGATGACGTACGCCAGGCCCGCCTCCGAGACGGGCACGCCGGGCGAGGTGGTGGGCTGACGCGCGAGGTCCTCGGCGGCGTCCTCCAGGACGAGCAGCGTCACTCCGTCCGAGGGCAAGCGCTCCGCGAGGTGGCGCTGGGTGATGGCGACGGGCATCCGGCTGTCCGTCACCATGTAGGCCAGTCGGTCCGCGGGGTACGTCGGGTCGAGCGGCACGTACGCCGCGCCCGCCTTGAGGATGCCGAGGATGCCCACCACGGTGGCGGCGGAGCGCTCCACGCACAGGCCCACCAGCGTCTCGCGCTCGACGCCGCGAGCACGCAGCGCGTGGGCGAGCTGGTTCGCGCGGCGGTCCAGCTCCGCGTAGGTGAGGTGCTCTCCCTCGCTGATGACCGCGATGGCGTCGGGCCGCTGCCGGGCCTGGGCCTCGAAGCGCTGATGCAGGCTGCCCTCGGATGAGAAGGGCGTCAGCGCGGGCCAGGTCTCCAGGAGTTGATGCCGCTCGGGCGCCGTCAGCAGGGGCCAGGCGTCCAGCCGCAGGTCCGGCGCGCGCGTGACACCTTCGAGCAGCGAGAGCAGATGGCCGCGCAGCCGCTCCATCGTCGTCCGGTCGAAGAGGTCGGTGTTGTACTCGAGGACGCCGCGCAGCCCGTCCTGACCCTCTTGCAGGTCCAGCGTGACGTCGAACTTGGAGGTGCCCGTCTCGAACTCGACGGTCTCCAGCGTGAGCCCCGGCAACGTCAGCTCACGCGGCGAGGCCGCCTGGAGGTTGAGCGCCGCCTGGAACAGCGGGGTGTAGGCGAGGTTTCGCTCCGGTTGGACCTGGTCCATCAGCCGCTCGAAGGGCAGGTCCTGATGCGCGTGGGCCTCCAGCAGCACCTCGCGCACCCGGGCGAGCAGCTCGCGGAAGGTGGGGTTGCCGGACAGGTCCGTGCGCAGCACCAGCGTGTTGACGAAGAAGCCAATCAGCCCCTCCGTCTGGACGTTCGCGCGGTTGTTCTGCGGCGCGCCCACGACGATGTCCGTCTGGTGCGTGTAGCGCGACAGCAATCCCTGCCACGCGGCGAGCACGGCCATGAACAGCGTGGCGCGCTCGCTCTGCCCCAACTTGCGCAGTGCCTCGACGAGCGGAAGGGGGAGGTGGATGGGCAGCGCCGCGCCCTTCTGCGACTGGAGCGCGGGTCGAGGCCGGTCGGTGGGAAGCTGGAGCACGCTGACGCCCGCGAGCTTCTGCTTCCAGTAGGTGAGGTGGGCGTCCAGCGTTCCCGGTGTCTCCAGCCAGTCGCGCTGCCACTGGGTGTAGTCCGCATACTGGAGGGGGAGGGGCTCCAGGTCCGGCTCGCGGCCCGCGCGGAATGCGTCGTAGAGCCGCGACATCTCGTGGACGAGGATGCCCAGCGAGCCACCGTCCGAGATGATGTGGTGCAGCGTCATCAGGAGGAGGTGCTCGGTGGACGCGAGCCGGAAGAGGCGCAGGCGGAGCAGCGGGCCGCGCATCAGGTCGAACGGCCGACGGCACTCCTCGGTGGCCAGCCTGCGCGCGTGCTCCTCGCGCTCCGCGGCGGGGACGTCGCACAGGTCCACGAGGGTGATGGGCGCGCGGCCCTCCGGTGCGATGACCTGGACGGGGTTGCCGTCCTCCTGGGCGAACGTGGTGCGCAGCGACTCATGCCGCTCGACGAGCGCATCGAAGGCGCGCTGGAGCGCGTCGACGTCGAGGTGGCCGCTGAGCCGCACTGCTCCCGCGATGTTGTAGCTGGGGTTCTCCGGCTGGAGGAGGTGGAGGAACCACAGCCGCTGCTGCGCGAACGAGACGGGGAAGACGAAGGATTCGGCGGTCATGAGGCGCGGGAGGGGAAAGTGGTGGGGCGGCCCCGAGGGGCGGCGCTAATCGGATTGGGTGGAGGAATCCGGCAGGTTGAGGTCGGCGCGCGAGTCCGCTTGGACGCGGCGGGCCTGCCGGGGGCGAGCCACCAACGGAGGTGGCGCGGGGCGCGACGGCGCGGGCCTCGCGGCCTCCAGGTGTCTCGCCATGGCACCCAGGGTCGGGTGCTCGAAGAGGACGCGCAGCGAGACCTCCACGCGCCAGGCCTCCTGGATGCGCGCGAGCGCCTGGACGGCCTTCATCGAATGGCCTCCCAGGGCGAAGAAGTCGTCCTCCAGGCCGACGCGCTCCACGCCCAGCACCTCGCGCCAGATGTCCGCGAGGCGCTGCTCGTCGGGCGTGCGCGGCGCGACGAACGCGGTGGCCGCGCGTGAGCCCACGTCGGGAGGGGGAAGCGCCTTGCGGTCCAGCTTGTTGTTGGCCGTGCGGGGGAAGGACTCCAGCACCACGAAGGACGCGGGCAGCATGTACGTGGGGAGCTGCGCGCGAAGGTGCTCGCGCAGGGCTCCGTCGTCGAGCACGACGCCAGGACGGAGCCGGACATAGGCGACCAGCATCGGGTCGCTCGCGGGGCCCCATGGACGCACCGCGGTCTCCGCCACGCCGGGGTGTTGGGCGAGGCGGGCCTCGATGTCGCCCAGCTCGATGCGGTGGCCTCGCACCTTCACCTGTCCATCGCCACGCCCCAGGAACTCCAGCGCGCCGTCGGGCCTCCGGCGTGCCAGGTCTCCCGTGCGGTAGAGCCGCGCGCCGGGATGGCGCGAATGCGGGTCGGGGACGAACTGCTCGGCGGTGAGGTCCGGACGATTCAGGTAGCCGCGAGCCACGCCCAGTCCGCCGAGGAACAGCGTGCCCACCACGCCGGGAGGGACGGGCTGGAGCCACGCATCCAGCACGTGTGCCTGGGTGTTGGCGATGGGCCTGCCGAGCGTGATGGCGTCGCCGCTCTCGAGGCGGGACACCGTGGACCACACGGTGGTCTCCGTGGGGCCGTACATGTTCCACAGCTCCGAGCAGTGTGCGCGCAACGGAGCCAGCAGCTCGGGGGGCAGGGCCTCTCCGCCGCACAAGAGCTTCATCGTGGGTGGGCTGGACCACCCCAGCGACAGCAGCATCCGCCAGGTGGAGGGTGTGGCCTGCATCATCGTGGCACCGCTCGCCGTCATGAGCGGCAACAGGCGCGTGCCGTCCATGGCCTCCTCCTGGCTGGCGATGAACACGCACCCGCCCACGCTCAGCGGGAGGAACAGCTCCAGCACGGAGATGTCGAAGGCGACCGTCGTCACCGCGAGCAGCGTGTCCCGCTCGGTCATCCCGGGCGTTCGCCCCATCGACGTGAGGAAGTTCACCGCGGCCTCATGCGGGACGGCCACGCCCTTGGGCCGGCCCGTCGAGCCGGAGGTGTAGAGCACGTAGGCCAGGTCGGCGCCGCGCACATGGGCCTCCACCGCGTCGGAGGATGCCCCGGTGGTATCGGAGGGACGCACCGCGCGGCCTCGCCAGTCCGGGATGAGTGAGGCCAGCCCCGGCTCGGTGACGAGCGCCGCGACGCCGCTGTCCTCGAGGATGTGCATCAGCCGAGGCGCCGGATACATCGGGTCGAGCGGGACGTAGGCCGCACCCGACTTGAGGATGCCGAGCAGTCCGACCATCAGGTCGAGCCCGCGCTCCAGGAAGAGGCCCACGCGCTGGCCGGGCCCGATTCCCAGGTGTCGCAGGTGGTTCGCCATGCGGTTGGCCCGCGTGTCCAGCTCCGCGTACGTCAGCGCCTCGGCGCCGAAGCGAACGGCGATGGCGTCCGGACGACGTGCGGCCTGGGCCTCGACGAGGCCGTGCACCGTGCAGGGGTTCGGGAGCGCGAGGCCGGTGTCATTCCAGGTCTGCAACAGCGCCGCACGCTCCGGCGCTCGCAACAGAGGGATGCGAGAGACGGCGCGCTCGGGAGCCTCGGCCACCTGCTCCAGCAGACAGTGGAAGTGGTCGACCATTCGCGCGGCGGTCGTGTCATCGAACAGGTCGGTGTTGTAGGTGAGCTCCGCCGAGAGGCCCTCGTTCGTCTCCGTGAGGGACAGAGACAGGTCGAACTGCGACGTCCCGCTCTCCACGACCAGCAACTCGAGGGCGAGCCCTGGAAGCGCCAGGGGCGCGGGAGGCGTGTTCTGGAGGGTGAGCAGGACCTGGAACAACGGTGGGTGGCTCAGGTCGCGTGCGGGCTGGAGCGCCTCGACGAGCTGTTCGAGCGGGACCTCCTGATGCGAGTACGCGGTGAGCGTGTCGCGGCGCACCTCCCGCAGCAGGGCCGAGAAGGTCGGGTCACCCTCCAGGGACATGCGCAGCGGGAGCGTGTTGGCGAAGAGGCCGATGAGGCTCTCCGTCGACGCGGGTCGATTGGCGATGGGCGTCCCGACGACGACGTCGCGCTGGCCGCTGTAGCGGGAGAGCAGCACGCCGAACGCGGTCAGCAGCGTCATGAACAACGTGGCCTCCGCGTCGCGGGCGCGCTGCTTGAGCTGACCGGTGAGGGCCGCTGGAACGGTGAAGCGCCGCGTGGCACCGAGGAAGCGCTGGGCCGTGGGGCGCGGACGGTCCGTGGGGAGCTCGAGCAAGGCCGGAGCACCGGAGAGGCGCTCGCGCCACCACTCGACATGGGCCTTCATGGCGCCTTCGTCCGAGCGCCGCCGCTGCCAGTGGGCGTAGTCCGCGTACTGGATGGGCAGGGCGGGGAGCGCGGCGTCCTGGCCAGAGGTGAGCGCCTGGTAGTGCGCGGCGAGCTCGCGCATCAGCACGCCGAGGGACCACCCGTCGCTCGCGATGTGATGCAGCGTGAGCAGCAGCACATGCTCGTGCGCCTCCAGCCGGAGCAGGCGCGCCCGCAGCGGCAGGTCGCGAGACAGGTCGAACGGCGCGCGGGCTTCCTCGGCGGCGCGGCGATGGACCTCCGGGAGTCGCGCATCGACGGGGAGCGACTCCAGGTCCACCTGCTCCAGCGATACGGAGGACTCCGGCAGGATGTGCTGGACGGGGCGTCCTCCCTCCATGGCGTAGCGCGTGCGCAGCACGTCATGGCGCCGGACGATGGCGGTCAGCGCGCGCTCCAGTGCCTTCGCGTCCAGGGCTCCCGTGAGGCGCAGCGCCGCGGGCATCGTGTAGGCGCCCGATGGGCCTTCGAGCTGCTCCAGGAACCACAGCCGTTGCTGGCTCGACGAGAGTGGAGGCGCTTCGTCGCGTGGGCGGGGCGGGATGGTCTGCGTGGTGCCGCGCGTGGCCCGTGCCGCGTCTTGCAGGAACGCGAGGACCTCCGCCTTGCGCTCCTTCAGCTCCGCCTGGAGCTCCGGCGTGAGAGCCCCCGGGGGCGCGCTGAAGCGCAGCCGCTCACCCTCCAGCCACAGCCGGATGTCGAGGCCGCGCAGGTGTTGCATCAGCGCGTCGATGGAGCGTGGGGTGGTGGTGCTCACAGCTCGCCCTCCTCGCGTGTGGCGTCGGTGGTGCGGGGGCCCGCCGCCCAGCGGAGCGTGTCCACATGCTCCGCCAGCTCGGCGAGGGTGGCGGCCTTGAAGAGGCGCTCGAGGGAGACCTCCACCTGGAGTGCCTCGCGCAGGCGGGAGGCGACCTGGGTGGCCAGGAGCGAGTCCCCTCCCAGCTCGAAGAAGTCGTCGTGGATGCCCACGCGCGGAACGCGCAGGGCCTTCATCCAGGCCTCGGCGAGCGCGGACTCCGTGGGCGTGCGCGGTGCGATGAAGGGACGCGAGGTCGCGTTCGCCGTCGGGTCCGGCGCGGGCAGCGCCTGCCGGTCCAGCTTGCCGCCCGGAGTGAGGGGCAGCTCGCCGAGGAGGACGAAGAACGCCGGCACCATGTAGTCCGGCAACCGCTCGAGGAGGAACCGGCGCAGGTCGGCGGGAGTGACGGCCTCGGGCGCCGTGGGGACGGCGTACGCGACCAGCCGCTTGTCGGAGCCACCGCTTCCGTCCCGGGGCTCCTGGTGGATGGTCACCACCACCTCGCGCAAGGCCGGGTGTCGGCTCAGGGCGGACTCAATCTCCCCCAGCTCGACGCGGAAGCCGCGCACCTTGACCTGATGGTCCGTGCGCCCGAGGAACTCCAGCGCGCCATCCGGGAGGAAGCGCACCACGTCGCCCGTCTTGTAGAGGCGCGCATCGGGTGCTCCCGAGAACGGGTCCTTCACGAAGCGCTGCGCGGTCAGCTCCGGCCGGTGGAGGTAGCCGAGCGCGAGCAGCTCGCCACCGATGTGGAGCTCGCCCGCGACGCCGATGGGGACGGGCGCCCCATGGCGGTCGAGCACGTAGAAGGCCCGGTTGGACAGCGGGAGCCCGATGGGGATGCGCTCGGGGAGCTTCTGCCCGGGCGCGGGAGCGGGCACCTCGTGGGTCGTCGCGGTGATGACCGTCTCCGTGGGGCCGTAGGCGTTGAGGAGCCGCACTGAGCCCAGCGGGCCGCGATGCCACTGCTCCAGCACACCGGCCAGGACCGTGTCGCCGCCCACGATGATGAGGCGCAGCCCGTGGCCGGTGAGGTCCGGCGGCGCTTCATCCCAGCGCTGCGCGAGCTGCCGCCAGTAGGCGGTCGGGAAGTTCACCACCGAGAGGCGGTCGTCGACGAGGTGCCGCGCCATCTCCTCCGGCGTCCAGACGGTGTCGCCACGCAGCACCAGCGTCGCGCCGACCATGAATGCCGGGAAGAGCTGCTCCAGCGAGGCGTCGAAGCTGAACGAGGCGAACTGGAGGATGCGGTCGTGCTCCGTGTGCCGGTAGCGCGGGATGACGTCCTGGCAGTGGATGGCGAACGCGCCGTGGCCGATGACGACACCCTTGGGCTCGCCCGTGGAGCCCGACGTGTAGATGACGTACGCGGGTGTGGTGGCACTCGCGACGTTCACCAGGTTCTCGCGCGACCGGGAGGCCAGCGCGTCCGCGTCGGAGTCCAGGCGGACGACCTTCGCGCTCAGCGCGGGCAGGCGCTCGGAGAGCCGGGCCTGGGTCACCACCACGGTCGTGCGCGAGTCCTCGATGAGGAAGCGCAGCCGCTCCGAGGGGTGGGCCGGGTCCAGGGGGACGAACGCACCGCCCGACTTGAGGATGGCCAGCAGCGTGACCAGCATCTCCGGCGTGCGCTCCAGCAGCACACCCACCAGGACTCCGGGCCCCACGCCGAGCGAGCACAGGTGGTGCGCGAGCTGATTGGCGCAGGCGTTGAGGACCGCGTAGGTGAGGTGGTGCCCCTCGAACTCCACCGCGACCTGGTTCGGCCGGAGCGCGACCTGACGCTCGACGAGCTGATGGACCAGCTGCTCACGGGGATAGGCGACGCGGTTGCGCTCGTTCCAGGTGACGAGGACCTGGTGCTTCTCCTCCTCGGTGAGCACCGGCAGTTGGTGCACGGGGCGTTGAGGCTGGGAGGCCAGTCCTTGCAGCAGCGCGCGGAAGCCGCGGGCGAAGCGGGCGATGCTCGCGGGCTCGAACAGGTCGGTGTTGTAGTCGAAGTCCAGCACCAGCCCGTCCTCGACATCGAGCACGTTCAGGCTCAGGTCGAAGGCGGCGAACGCGACGGGCTGAGGATGGAAGGACGCCTTCAGCCCGCCCATCTCTCGCACGGTCAGCGGGCGCTCCAGGTTGAACGTCACGCCGATGAGCGGCGTGTGGCTGGTGCTGCGCGGCAGGTCCAGTCGCTCGAGGAGCCGGGAGAAGGGGTAGTCCTGGTGCTCGTAGGCGGAGAGCAGCACCTGCTTGAGCGACCGGAGGTACTCCGGGAAGGACTCGTCGCCTCGCGAGTGGCTGGCGATGGGCAGCAGGTGCGAGCAGTAGCCGACGAGTCCCTCGCCGCCCTCCATTCCTCGTCCCGCGGTGGGGATGCCGACGAGCAGGTCCTCCTGGCCCGTCAGCCGGTGGAGGAAGAGGGTGTAGGCGGAGAGCAGCAGCATGAACGGCGTCGCCTTCTGCCGCTGCGCCAGCTCCCGCAGTCCCTGGCTGAAGGCAGCATCGAGGCGAACCGACTCACGGGCTCCGCGGAAGCGTCGCGTCGCGGGACGGGAGTGGTCGATGGGCAGCTCGATGGCGGGCAGCCGCTCCACGTGCTGCTCCAGCCAGTAGCGCTCGTGCGCCGCCATGGCGTCGGTGGACTCCTCCGCGCGGAGCCAGCGGACGTAGTCGCTGAACTGGGTCACGGCGGGCAGGGCCGGAGTGCCGCCGTCCACGAAGGCGGAATAGGCCGCCGCCACCTCGTGGAGGACGACGCCGAGGGACCAGCCATCCACGACGACGTGGTGCGTGGTCAGCACGAGCAGGTGCTCGCGGGTGTCCAGCTTGAGCAGGTTCGCGCGGAACAAGGGGCCGCGGTGCAGGTCGAACGCGGTGGCGCTCTCCTTCGCGTACCACTGGGACAGGGACTCGCTCCGGGGGGCGGGAGACAGCGCGGTCAGGTCGAGCACCGGCAGCGCCACGTCGCACGTGGGCAGGAGGTGCTGCTGCTCACCGTGAGGGTCGACGTACGTCCGCAGCGCGTCATGGCGGTCCACGACGTGCTGTAACGCGCGCCGCAGCGTCTCTTCGCGCAGGGCTCCATCGAGCCGGAGCGTCATCGAGAGGTTGTAGGCGATGGAGCCGCCCTCGTTCGCTCGGGCGAGGACCCACAGATGCCGCTGGGCCTCGGTGAGCGGCAGGGACTTCGCCTTCGCATCGGCGACAGGGAGGCTCGGCGCCGTCAGGCCCGGGCCGGGCTGCGGGCGAGGCCAGAAGCCACCGGATTGCATCTCCGCGACGCTTTCCGCGACGGCGTGGACGATGGCGTCCAGCTCCGCGTCGCCATGCGCGGTGGAGAGCATGCAGGTGCGCCCCTCCCAGATGTAGATGCCCCGGTCGCGGAGGTGGCAGTAGAAGAGGTCCATCTCCAGCGGCTGGAAGAGGTAGCTGGAGTTGCCGGCCGCGTTGAACCGCATGACCGAGCCGCCGTGCACCATCTCCACGGGCGCCTGGGCCTGTTGGAAGACGTCGTTGATGCGCTCGACGAGGCGCGCGGCGCGTTGGTTGAGACGCTCCTGGAGGAGGGGCCCCTCCTGCTTCAGGTGGGTGAGCGTGGCGATCATCGTCGCCATGGTGAGGGGGTGCTTGCAGAACGTGCCCGCGGCGAAGGTGGTCTCGACGGCCGGGTAGGAGTCGTCGCCGTAGCTCCAGTCTCCGCCGTCGATGCGGTCCACGAAGCCGCCCCGGTCCGCCACGACGCCGATGGGCATTCCACCGCCGACAATCTTCCCGTAGGTGACGAGGTCGGCTTCGATTCCCAGCCAGGCCTGAGCGCCGCCCGGGTGGAGCCGGAAGCCGGTGATGACCTCATCGAACATGAGGGGCACGCCCGCCGCGCGGGTCATCTCGCGCAGGGACTGGAGGAACGCCCGAGGCTGGAGGTTGGGGCGGCGGCTCTGGATGGGCTCCACCACGACGACGGCGAGCTCACCCAGGTGCTGGCGGATGACCTCGAGGGAGCGCTCTTCTCCGTAGGGCAGGACGATGACGTCCTCGGCGACCTTCTGCGTGACACCCGCGGCCATGGGGAGCGTCTGCGGGACGCCGTCGACCATGCGCCCGACGACGAGCGTTCCGTCGGAGTGGCCGTGGTACGAGCCGGTGAACATCACGACCTTCGAGCGCCCCGTCGCCGCCCGGGCCAGGCGGAGCGCCGTCATCACCGCTTCCGTGCCGGAGTTGCAGAAGGTGACGCGCTTCATGCCGGTGAGCTCGCAGATGAGCTCTGCGGCCCGGCCCGCGAGGTCCGACTGCGGGCCGACCTCCATGCCCTGCTCCAGCCGCTCGCGCAGCGCGTCCACGAGGAAGGAGGGGTGGTGGCCGAACAGCTGCACGCCGAAGCCCATGGACAGGTCGATGAACTCGTTGCCGTCCGGGTCCCAGAAGCGCGCGCCTCGCGAGCGGGTGCTGACGATGGGGTAGCAGACCTCCTTGAGCTCCGCGCGGAAGTTCATGAGCCAGCGCACGTCGCTCCACCGCGAGCGATGACGAATGGCCTCCTGCTTCGAGCCGCGTGTGCTTCGCGTGTGACGCGCGACGAGCATGTCCACGTGACGCTGCTGGACGGGTGTCAGCACCCGGTCGGGCTTGCCCTTGAGGGAGCCGGAGGCGAAGGGAGATGCGGGAGCGGAGCCCTTCGCGGCAGGGGAAGTCCCCTTCGTTGAGAGTGGCGCCAGCGCCGCGACGGGGGCCGGAACGGAGCCGGGCACCTGCGCCGCCGCCAAGGTGCCAGGCGTCGCGAACGCGGACGAGGCGGCGCTCGGAGTCCCGTGGGCTGTGAGCAGCGCCTGCGCCGCATCGGTCGATGTGGCCGCGACACTCCCCAAGGCGGGAGCCGCATGCGGCACGGCCCGCCCCCCGAGCAACGCGAGCTGCTGCGCCATGAGCTGGAGTTGCAGCTTCACGACCTGCTCGAGGCCCTCGCCGCCAGGCACCGCGGGCGGCGGGGAGGGCACGGGCGCAACGGCCTGCTCGGGCGTGGCGTCGGCGGGGACGGTGAGGTCCAGGTAGCGGGCCATCGCATCGAGTGTCGTCAGCTCCTCGAAGAGCTGGCGCATCGTCAGCTTGAGGCCGAAGCGCTTCTCCACGGCGCGCGCCGCGTCCATCAGGACGACCGAGTCCGCCCCCAGCTCCAGGAAGGACGCGTGTGCATCCATCCGCTCGGCGGGCAGCAGGAGCAGGCGGGACAGCAGGGCACGGAGCTCACCCAGGAAGCGTTCCTGTCGACTCATGGTGGAGGGGGCGGTCATGGGGGCCTGCGAGGACGGAGGAGAGGGAGCGGCATCCAGCCAGTAGCGCTGGCGCTCGAAGGGATGTGTCGGCAGCCGCACGCGGGGCTCGGTGTGGCCCGCGTGGAAGGCACGCCAGTCCACCGGGACGCCTCGGACATAGAGGGCACCCAAGGTGCCCAGGAGCGTCTCCCAGGCATCGCGCTGCTTGCGCAGGCTGGGGAGCCACTCCGCCGCGCCCTCGGGGACGCACCGCTTCGCCATGCCGAGGAGCGTGTCGTGAGGCCCCAGCTCGACGAACAGCGGAGCCCCTTGCCGGGCGACGTGCTGGATGCTCTGGAAGAACCGGACGGGCTCGCGCACGTGGCGGCGCCAGTCGTGCGCGGTGGGGGCGGCGCCCAGCGGAGCGCCGGTGAGGTTGGAGATGAGCGGCAGGCGAGGCGCCTGGAACGCGACGCGGGACGCGGCCTGCTCGAACCCGTCGAGCATGGGCTCCATCAGCGGCGAGTGGAACGCATGGGACACCTGGAGCGCGCGGCCCTCCACGCCTCGCGCCTCCAGCGCCTGGACCACGCGCTCCACCGCGCCACGTTCGCCGGAGATGACGACATGGCGCGGACCGTTGATGGCCGCCACCGCCACCGAGGGCTCGGCCCTCAGCGCCTCGCGGACCGTCGCCTCCTCCTCCATGAGGGCGAACATGGCCCCGTCGAGAGGCAGCGCCTGGATGAGCTGGCCCCGGAGCGCGAGCAGCCGCAGCGCATCCTCGAGGCCCATCACCCCCGCCACCCGCGCGGCCGCGTACTCGCCCACGCTGTGCCCCAGCACGGCGTCCGGCTTCACGCCCCATGCGGCCCACAGCTCCGTCAGCGCATGGGCCACCGCGAAGAGCGCGGGCTGGGTGTAGCGCGTCTGGTGGACCCGCGCCTCGTCGTCGCCGGGCCCTGGGAAGAGGAGCGACGTCAGCGGCACGTCGAGGTGCGGACGCAGCAGCGCCTCGCAGCGCTCCAGTGCCTCTCGGAAGACAGGGGCGCTCTCATGGAGCTGGCGCGCCATCCCGGCGTACTGCGCCCCTTGCCCGGGGTAGAGGAAGACGACGCGCGGAGGTGCCTCGCGCCGTGCCTCTCCCTGATGGACCCCCGGGACCACCTGTCCCTGGAGGAACGTGCCGAGCCGAGCCGCCAGCTCCTCGCGCGAGCTCGCCACCACGGCGAGCCGGTGCGGCCAGGCGTCCCGGCCCGTCGAGGCGGTGAAGCACATCGCCTCCAGCGAGGGCGCGGACGGGGACGCGAGCAGCTCCAGGTACTGCCGCACCAACGCGTGCAGCGCCGGCAGTGTCTGCGCGGACAGTACGAGCAGCTGGTGCGTGCGGGCGGGCAGGCTCGTGGACCCCCGCGCGCGCGAGGGTGCCTCGCCGACGATGACGTGGGCGTTGGTCCCTCCGAAGCCGAAGGCGCTGACGCCGGCGTAGCGGTCGCCGGGGGGCTGGGACCAGGGCTCGTTCCGCGCCGGAATCTGGAAGGCGGGATGCCGCAGCGTGATGTGCGGGTTGAGCTGCCGGAAGTGGACCTGCGGCGGAATCTCTCCGTGTTGCAGCGTCAGCACGGCCTTCACGAGTCCGGCGATTCCCGCGGCGGCCTCCAGGTGGCCGATGTTGCTCTTCGCGGAGCCGACGAAGCACGCGCGCGAAGGGTCGCGCTCCTGGGAGAGCACCGCCTGGAGCGCATCGACCTCGATCGGGTCGCCCAGCTTCGTCCCCGTGCCATGGGCCTCCACGTAGCCGAGGCTCGCGGGGGACAGGCGCGCCTGCCGCAGCGCCTGACGGATGACGTCCTGCTGCGCGACGCCGCTGGGCGCGGTGAGGCCATTGCTCTGGCCATCGTGGTTGACCGCCGAGCCCCGCAGGACGGCGAGGATGGGGTCTCCCGAGGCGAGCGCGTCCTCGAGCCGCTTGAGCACGATGACGCCGCAGCCCTCGGAGCGGACATAGCCATCCGCGGCGGCATCGAACGTCTTGCAGCGGCCGTCGCTCGCCATCATCCCCGCCTGCGAGAAGGCGATGGTGAGCTCCGGGCTCAGGATGGCATTCACCCCACCGGCCAGCGCCAGGTCGCACTCATGGGAGAGGAGGCTCTGCCGGGCCAGGTGGATGGCGACGAGCGACGACGAGCACGCGGTGTCCACCGCCATGCTCGGGCCGCGCAATCCCAGCAGGTACGACAGGCGGTTGGCCGCGATGCTGTGCGCGTTGCCGGTGCCCGCATAGGCATCCAGCAGCGACGGGTCGCTGAACTGCCGCCGCGAATAGTCCTGCGTGCTGATGCCCACGAACACGCCGGTGCGGCTGCCCTGGAGCGAGCGGGGCGCATGGCCCCCGCGCTCCAGCGCCTCCCAGGCGACCTCCAGCAGCAGCCGCTGCTGCGGGTCCATCCGGTGCGCCTCTCGCGGGGCGATGCCGAAGAAGAGCGGGTCGAACGCGTCAATCCCCTCGACGAAGCCGCCCCAGCGCGTGTTCATCGTCCCGGGCGCGCCCGGCCCCGCGCCGTGAAAGCGCCGCACGTCCCATCGGCTCGCGGGCACCTCGGTGATGGCGTCGCCGCCGCGCTGGAGCAGCGCCCAGTACGCCTCGGGCGACGCCGCCCCCGGGAAGCGGCACGCCATCGCGGTGACGGCGATGGCGTCCTTGTCGTCCGCTTCCTTCGTCACGGCCGCGGGCACGGGCGCACCAGGCGCGGGCGACGCAGGAGGGGGCGCGAGCAGTCCCGCCAGATGCCGACTCAGCGCGGAGATGGTCGGGTGCTCCCACAGCGCGGTCGGGGAGACGTCGTGCTCCAGCCAATCCGCGAGGTCTCCCGTGAGGAAGACGGCCTCCTTGGACGTCAGTCCATAGGTGACGAAAGGCTCGTCGAGCAGCACCTCCTCGGGAGGTAGACCCGCCGCCTCGGCCACCGCGGCGACGAGCCACGCCACGAGTTGCTCGAGGGTTCGAGGAGCACGCGAAGCAGGAGAATGGGCGGAGGTCAGGGAAGGGCTCAAAACTGGATTAGGTTGATTAGAGTTACAGCGATGATTTAATACAATAGTCAGCAAATAAAGGTCTAGGTAGCGACCGCGTGGCAGGTGCGATTCGATGGCGTTTGACCAAGTCGAGTGCTGGTCGGAGGACGGCCGGCTGGACAGCGTGGTGGTGTTCCAGCCCGCAGCGTTGGACGTCGCATCGGCGGAAGAGGCCGTTGCCGTCGGTTTTTCTCGAATCGTGACAAGAGTTGAAGCGCAGGACGCTTCAAACCGGCTGCGGGAGGTCCTCGGGTCCTTGGGTTGTCGTGCCATTGACCTGGTGGATTTCGTGTCGCCGGCGGACCGGGTCGTCAGCAACACCACGGTGAACAGGGTTTTCGTCCGTGACACGGCCGTTGCGCTGGGCGCGCGGTTGGTGCGGGGGGCCGCGGGGTTCCCCACCCGGGTGGCCGAGTTCGACGTCACGCATGGCGCGCTGTCGCGGTTGCTGGGGCGCTCGGATGGGGATGTGGCGTGGGCGTCGGTCGCCCGCGTGGAGTTCGGGGACGTGTTCCTGCTGGGGCAGCGGCGGCTGCTCGTCAACGTGGGCTTGCGCAGTGATGCGCGGTACGCGCACCAGTTCGTGGAGCTGGCCTGGGAGGCGGGCTTCGAGGAGGTCGCGGTCGTCCGCATCCCCGGGGACCTGGGCATCATCCACCTGGACCTCGCCTTCAATGTGCTGGGCGAGGAGGCGGTGCTGGCGCGGGCCTTCCTTCGGCACTGTCCGCTCCAGGTCTGCGTGCGTGAGCGGCCCGCGAGGTGGGAGTCCTTCGAGGACTACTTCGCGCAGCGGGGGCGGAGGGTCGTGACGTTCGAGCCGGGGAACACGCACCCCTTCCTGTCCAACTTCATCCACCTGGAGCCTCGGCTGCTCCTCGCCTCGGAAGGGGCGGCGCCGCACCTGCGCGCACTGGTGCGGGGGTTGAGGATGGAGGTGGTGGGCGTGGACATCGACGCGCTCGAGCGTGGCAACGGGAGCGTGCGCTGTCTGACGATGCCCTTGCGGCGCGCGTCCTGACTCCTCAGCCAGGGGGTGGCAGGGCGGCGTTGACGAGCGGGCCGATGATTCGCGCGGTGAACTCGCGACGGCTGCGGACTCCGGACTTGGTGAAGATGGACTTGAGGTGGTCCTGCACCGTCGCCGGGGTGATGTAGAGCGTTCGGGAGATGGTGGCGGTGTCGTGTCCCCGGAGGACGAGCAGCGCGACGTCCTGCTCTCGCGGGCTGAGCCCCATGCTCATCAATGCCATGGGCAGGATTTCCGACGGCGTGGCGGTGGCCGCGATGATGGCGACCTGTCCCGAGGGG
This sequence comes from Myxococcus stipitatus, assembly GCF_038561935.1. The sequence goes on from NZ_CP102770.1 coordinate 2,617,141, forward strand.
GTGCCTTCCAGCAGCGTGGCGTGCAGCGTCAGCCACCTGCCTCGACGGGTGCACACGCGGGAGCGGGACGGCAGGCCCGGGGTTCCCGCGGCGGCGAGGCCGCGCGCATGTTCCGCCACGGCGATGAGTCCGGAGGGGACACCGCTCGAGGCCGCGCCCGTTTCGGCCAGCTCGTCCAGGACGGCCTCGCCACGCGGGTCCACCGACACGAGCCTTCCGTTGGGGTCCAGCACGGCGACACCCGGGGGCAAGGGGGGCTGGCCAGCGGACAGGTCGCTGGGATAGGCGCGGCACAGCAGCTGGCTGATGTGCGGCGCAAGCCGCGTGGCCAGTCCCACCTCGCGGGTCGTGAAGGCGCCTCGGTCCGTGGCACGCATGAACACCGCCGAGCCCCAGCAGCCGGAGGGTAGGTCGAAGTTGATGCGAAGCTCATCGCCAAAACCTTCGGGCTCCAACAACTCGCGAAAGCGAGCGCTGTCCTCGGGACGTCCCCTGGCCGCCTGGATGAGGGTGGCTGCCCTGTGTCCGGACGCGCGCAGCCGCGTGAAGGTCAGGGGCTCGGGCGCCCACATCTCGAGATAGGCGGCGCGCTCGAAGCCTCGTGGGTTGAGGTTCTCCACGATGGTGGACGTCACGAACCCGGTCGCGGGGTCCGTGCCATGCCAGCAACTGCCGGCATAGCCCAGCGGCTCCCGCAGCAAGGCATTGAGCTCCGTGAGCAATCGTCCCAGGGGAAGCGCGGCCTTGGAGAGGTCGCGAATGCTCCCCAGCAGTTCGAGTTCGAGTCGAGAGCGTGTGACCATCGCCGAAAATCCGAATACTCCGACATCATTGAGTCGGCAATTGTTCCTGGTTCTGCTGGGATTAATCCTTGCGGCCTGGATGACATGCTGTGTCTTCTCTCCGCGATGCTGGTTTTCGAGGCGAAGTCGTGCTGGTCGGTGCGCTGTCGCGGTGCTTGTAAGCCATTGAACAGATGCGGCGCGCGGCCGTACCCAATCATGGCGTCGGGGATGTTTGTGATTGCAGGCGCCCACCTATCGAGGGGCGCCTTGCTCTATCCACGTATAGATGAGGTCGATGTCCTCATCCGGGATGGGGGGCAGGCCCAGGGGCATGCCCAGCACGGAGGGGTGGTGGCGGCCCTCCAGCTCCGCGCGGCGCGCGAGCAGGCTCGCGACCAGCCGGGGCGTGCCGTCCTCCAGGCGGTCCGGGAGCCCTCGGAACTGGCCCTCCCGCCGGATGCCTCGGAGGAGGCCTTCCCGGGTGGCCAGGTCCAGGGACACGCCGCTGTAGCCGAAGCCGCCGCTGTTGCCCGGCCCCTGGTCTCCCGCGCGTCGGCTGTCGGAGTGGCAGTGGAAGCAGAGGTGCCGCGTGAGCTTCTTCGCGACCTCCGGGTAGTGCACCACCCGCTCGAGCAGTCGGGGCTTGTACGGCGCACGAGGCGCCGACGCCGTCTCGGGGAGGGGCTCACGCAGGAAGGCCGCCAGGTCGTCGACCTCCTTCGGGGTGAAGGCGAAGGCGGGCATCTCCGTGTCGGGGAGGATGGCGCGAGGGTCTCTCAGCCACTGGCGCAGCTGGGCGAGGGACATGCGGGCGCGCACGTGCTTCAGGTCGGGGGCTCGCCGCCGCGCGGAGGCGGTGCGGAACTCCGGCGAGCCATAGGCGAAGGCCTCGGCGGGGGCGTCCCCGCGGAAGTGGCACGTCGCGCAGGCGTACTTCTCATAGAGCTGGCGGCCCGCGGCGGCGTCACCGCTGGAGGGCTCGCTGGAGTCCTCTTCCGTCACGTGGAGGAAGTCGGCGAGCAGCTCCGCGTCCCGAGGCCCCAGCTTCATCCGGGGCATGGTGGCTCCGTAGAGAGGCCGCACCGCGTGGGGGGCCTGGAGCCAGGAGACGAGCCAGCTGCGCTTGACCCGCTGGCCCAGCGAGCCGAGGTCCGGCGTCCGCATCAGGTGGGTGAGGTGCTCCTTCCACCGTCGGACCTCCGCTTCCTTGTACCAGAGGTCGAGCCGCCCGGCGGTGATGGCCTGGTGGCACGTCACGCAGTTCTCGACCATCGCGGCGGAGGCCGGCTCGATGCCGGGCACCACATGGCAGCGATTGCATTGGAAGTGCTCCACGGCCTCGCGGGGCGTCTCGCGCGCGTGCTTCGTGGGAGCGAGGGCCTTCGTCGGCAGGCGCAGCGCGAGGATGTCCGCGTCGCGCGCCAGGACATAGGCCCCCGCGGCGGTGCCGACGAGCAGCGCGGCGCCGACGAAATAGCTGAAGACAGGGGTGCGAAGGTCCACGGAGGCGCGTGCCTGGTGGGGCTCAGTAGGCGCTGTCCCCGGCGAAGAAGTCGGGCGTCCGGCAGATTTTCGGGAGGACGAACAGGTCGCGGGCCACCCCCAGGCCCGTGGCCAGGAACAGCGATGACGCAACCACGCTGATGATGGCGGTCTGGGTCCTTCCCCGGAACCGGCGCAGGCCCGGGCCATGGAAGTACGCGGACTGCAAGCCGAAGAGCACCGCGGGACTGGCCACCATCACGGCCAGGATGGCGGGGTTGATGGCGCACCGGGCGAGGTCTTCCGCGCTGACATTGAGCAGCGGGCCTCCCGCCATGACGGCGGAGAGCACGAGGACGAACGCGACGCTGACGAGCAGGAAGAAGACCCGGCGGGGCCAGGACGTCCTGTGCACCAGCTTCGCGGGCGGGCCGTGGTTGTTGAAGAGGACGACCTGGTTCAGGAACACCGCGCCCACGGTCCACAGGCCCACGTCGGCCCAGATGGAGTCATCGATTCCTCGCACGGAGGAGTCCATCGAGTTGATGCACGCGAGGACCTGGAGCGGCCAGAGGACCGATGCGGAGACCACGAAGGACGCGAGGGCTCGTACGGACATCCAGCAAGGGTAACAGGGATACACATCGAGCGCGAATCGACCCAGGGGGCTGCTCACCCGGCCCCTGCACGCCGCCAGCCCACGGCCAGCGCGGTCAGCAGGGCGGGCAGGGTGAAGAGGTCCGTGGGGTCGAGCGTGTGGGCGACGGGCCTGACGGCGGGAGCCATGTTCCCCGCTGTCACGGCCCGCAGGGCATGCAGCGGCCACTGCAGGCCACCCAATGCCCATTGCCAGACATTTCCCGCGACGGGGGAGAGCTTCGTCGCGGCGAAGCAGACACCCGTGAGCAGGACACAGGCGAGCAGCACGCCGCGGGAGGGCCGGACGCTTCGTCTGGCCATTGCCTCGGCGTGTTCCCAGGAGGCTTGCAACAGCAGCGGGAAGAAGGCGAGCCCCGCGACATCCGACAGCTTCCCCGTCCACCACGACGGCCAGCACGCCTTGAAGACGTGGTCGTTGAGGAGCAGCACCCCCACCGCGAGGGACACCAGCGGGTGCAGCAAGGCGCTGCCGGCGACAGGCTTCGGCGCGTCCATGTCCACGCGTCAGGGATAGGACAGGGAGACCAGGAGGTGCTCCCCGCCGTAGGCCATGCCGGAAGCCCCCAGCAGCCAGGTCACGTCGATGGGGCCCTCGGAGGGAGGACCCTGTCGCTCGAACTCGACGACATAGGTGGCCTCGAAGCGCGGGGGTTCGTCTTCCGGCGTCACGTCCATGTAGAAGGGGCTGCCTCCGAACTGCAGGGTGTCGGCGCCTCGGGGGTTCTCGAAGACGTACGTCCGCTCCTCCACGAGTCGCCCATCCGCCTCGTCGATGATGCGGACGCGGAACCAGGGGAGGACAGGGGCGCCTTGTCCCGTGGGTGGCTTCCACCGAATGGCTCTCATCTCGATGGACAGCGACGCGTGGTAGACGCTCACCTGGTCGAAGCGCTTCTTCGGGCCGACGAACAGCTTCACGCGCTGCCGGTGGATGGGGTCGGACGGAGACAGGGTGGTCTGGTCGGGGCCTGTCTTCGTATCCCCGCTGACGGACGACCCCAAGAGGGGACAGCCCGTCGACAGGAGCGCGAGCACGAGTCCCAGGATGCGCGGAAGGCGGGAGGGGCGGGCGTTCATGGCGCGAGGATCTCCACCGTGAAGCCCTTGGGGCGCTCGCCCGTGCCCTCCACGGACACGAGCCCCGTCGCGGACCACTCCACGTCGACCGTTCCCTCGGCGCCGATGTTGTCCTGAAGCGCGAAGTGGACCGTGACGGGCCACTCGCAGGCCTCCGTCAGTTGGCACCCCCCGCCCAGCAGGAGGCCCGCCTCCATCTCCCGAGTGACCTCCGGGCCGTCGAGGATGATGGAACCCCCTGTCTGCTGGCCCCACCGGCCTTCGAACCGCACCTGGAACCAGGGTTGGTGGGGCGCGTGGGGGTCCGTGGCCCGCCAATGGACGTGGGCCTTCAGGCGAATCTGCCCCTCCGCCAGGAGCTCCTCCGGCCGCTCGGTCCGGGCGCGGATGAGGAGGGTCCGCGTGACCACCGGCTCGCCGTTCGTCACGCGCAAGGGGGCACCCGGAAGCTCCTTCGAAGGGATGTCACCGGTGGAGGGGGGGATTTTCGAGGTGGCCAGGACGCTGCCACTCGCCACGAGAAGCGCGAGCCGAGCGGCCCAGGAGTACCGGGAGGATGCGCGCGGGGGAGACCGCGGATGAGCAGGGTTCATGCGGAGCGGGCGGCTGCGTGGGGGACGAAGCGCTCCCAGGCGCCAGGCCCGCTTGGGAATCGCGGGGTACAACAGCAATCCAGATGCCAGTGGCGCTCCCAGGGGAATAGTCGCTCGGGCCTCGCGGCGGGGCCCGGAATGCGACATGGGTGTCAGGGACGTCCCTGACCCATCCAGGAGGCGACGGCGAGGGACGGTCCCCGTGCTCCACGGGGACCGTCTTCTTTCAGCGCTCAGCCCGCGCGGCTCTTGGCCTTGGTGCTCCGCCCCGAGGACGCGGCGGCGCCGCTGCTCGCGTCCACGGAGGTGCCTCCCACGTACGCGGCCAGGTGCTTGCCCGTCAGCGTCTTGCGCGACGCGATGAGGTCGGCGGGCGTGCCCTCGAACACGACGCGGCCACCGTCATGGCCCGCGCCCGGCCCCATGTCGATGATCCAATCGGCGTGCGCCATGACCGCCTGGTGGTGCTCGATGACGATGACGGACTTGCCGGACTCGACCAGCCGGTCCAGCAGCGCGAGCAGCTGTGCGACGTCCGCCAGGTGCAGGCCCGTGGTCGGCTCGTCGAGCACGTAGACGCCGCCCTCTTCGCCCATGTGCGTCGCCAGCTTCAGCCGCTGTCGCTCGCCGCCCGACAGCGTGGTCAGCGGCTGCCCCAGCCGCAGGTAGCCGAGCCCCACGTCCGACATGCGCTTGAGGATGGCGTGCGCGGCGGGCGTGCTCGCCTTGCCGGAGCCGAAGAAGGTGACGGCCTCGTCGACGGGCAGGTCGAGCACCTCGGCGATGTTGAGGCCGCCGAACTTGTACTTCAGCACCGCGGCCTGGAACCGGCGGCCCTCGCAGTCCTCACACATCGTGGAGACACCGGCCATCATCCCCAGGTCGGTGTAGATGACGCCAGCGCCGTTGCACGTCGGGCAGGCGCCCTCCGAGTTGGCGCTGAACAGCGCGGGCTTCACGTTGTTGGCCTTCGCGAAGGCCTTGCGGATGGGCTCCAGCAGGTCCGTGTACGTCGCGGGGTTGCTGCGCCGCGAGCCCTTGATGGCGGACTGGTCCACCGTCACCACGCCCTCGCGGCCCGACACCGAGCCGTGGATGAGCGAGCTCTTCCCGGAGCCGGCCACGCCCGTCACCACCACCAGCACGCCGAGCGGGATGTCGACGTCCACCTTCTGGAGGTTGTGGGTGTTGGCGCCGCGCACCTTCAGCACGCCCGTCGACTTGCGCACCGACGGCTTCACCTTGGCCCGGTCATCCAGGTGCCGTCCGGTCAGCGTGCCGCTGGCGCGAAGCCCCTCGACGGTGCCCTCGAACACCACCTTGCCGCCGTTCGTGCCGGCGCCCGGACCGATGTCCACGACGTGGTCGGCGATCTGGATGGCCTCCGGCTTGTGCTCCACGACGAGCACCGTGTTGCCCTTGTCGCGCAGGCTCAGGAGCAGGGTGTTCATCCGCTGGATGTCGTGCGGGTGCAGGCCGACGGTCGGCTCGTCGAACACGTACGTCACGTCGGTGAGCGCGGAGCCCAGGTGCCGGACCATCTGCGTGCGCTGGGACTCGCCGCCCGACAGCGTGCTCGTGGGCCGCTCGAGGCTGAGGTAGCCCAGGCCAATCTGCACGAACGAGTCGAGCGCGTGCTGGAGGTTCGCCACCAGCGGCCCGACGGAGGGCTCCTTCAGGCCACGCACCCAGTCGGCCAGGTCGTTGATCTGCATCGCGCAGGCGTCGGCGATGTTGATGCCCTTGATCTTGGAGGACCGGGCGGCCTCGTTCAGCCGGGTGCCCTTGCAGTCCGGACAGGTGGTGAACGTCACCGCGCGATCCACGAACGCGCGGATGTGCGGCTGGAGCGAGTCCTTGTCCTTGGACAGGAAGGACTTCTGGATGCGAGGAATCAGCCCCTCGTAGGTGAGGTTCATCTTCTCGACCTTCACCTTGACCGGCTCGCGATACAGGAAGTCGTGGCGCTCCTTCTTGGTGTAGTCGCGGATGGGCTTGTCGCCGTCGAGGAACCCCGAGGCGGAGAAGATGCGCACGTACCAGCCGTCGGCGGTGTAGCCGGGGATGGTGATGGCGCCCTCGTTGAGCGACTTCGACTCATCGAGAATCTGGGCCAGGTCGATGTCCGTCACCGAGCCCATGCCCTCGCACTTGGGGCACATGCCGCCGGTGAGGTTGAAGACCTTCTTCTCGGTCTTCCCGCCCCCTTCGCCCTTCTCGATGGTCATCGCCCCGACGGCGCGCACCGAGGGGACGTTGAAGGAGTACGCGTTGGACGAGCCGATGTGCGGCTTGCCCAGGCGGCTGAAGAGCACCCGCAGCATCGCGTTGGCGTCCGTCGCCGTGCCCACGGTGGAGCGGGAGTTGGCCCCCATGCGCTCCTGGTCGACGATGATGGCCGTCGTCAGACCGTCCAGGACGTCGACCTCGGGCCGCCCCATCGACGGCATGAAGTTCTGGACGAACGCGCTGTAGGTCTCGTTGATGAGGCGCTGGGACTCCGCGGCGATGGTGCCGAACACCAGCGACGACTTGCCCGAGCCCGACACGCCGGTGAACACGGTGAGCCGCCGCTTGGGCAGCTCCACGCTCACGTCCTTCAGGTTGTTCTCGCGAGCCCCGCGGACCCGAATCATGTCGTGGCGGTCGGCGGCGTGCTGGCTGACAGAGGAAGTGGACTTGGTCATGGGGGTATGGGGAACAGGTCAGGCCTGGCTGATGCGAATCATGTTGCCGGCGGGGTCCCGCACGGCACAGTCGCGCACGCCCCACGGCTGGTCCGTGGGCGGCTGCACCACGTCCACCTGGGCGGCGGTCAGCTTGGCGAACGTCTCCTCGAGGTTGTTGCTGGCGAAGATGGCTCCGCCCAGCGAGCCCTTGGCCAACAGGCGGGCCACGGCGTCACCATCCTCCTTGCTGCGGCCAGCGTGAGGCTGGCTCAGCACGATCTGGACGCCGGGCTGGTCCGGCGACGAGAAGGTGAGCCACCGCAAGCCGCCCTGGGCGACATCGCCGGTGAGGGTCAGCCCCAGCGCATCCCGGTAGAACGTGAGCGCGCGCATGGGGTCGTCAACAATCAGATGAACAGTCGAGAGCTTGAGGGTCGTCATAGGGGGCACTGTGTTTCATTCCTCCGGGGATTGCTTCTCGGATCCTGCTCGACGTGGGCGGGTCCGCTCTTTCTGGATGCAGGCGGGCAGGACGGCATCCTCGGTGTGCTGCCGCGCGCGGTAGTCCGACGGCGGCACGCCCACCAGCTTGGTGAAGCTGGCGCTGAAGGAGCCCAGCGAGGTGCAGCCGACCGCCATGCACACGTCGGTGACGCTCAGGTCTCCCCGCCGAAGCAGGGCCATGGCCCGCTCGATGCGCCGTGTCATCAGGTAGGAGTACGGGCTCTCCCCATACTCCTGCTTGAAGCGGCGTGAGAAGTGGGCCTGGGACATGTAGGCCGCCTTCGCGATGGCCTCCACGTCGAGGGGGCTTTCGAACTCGCGGTCCATGAGGTCACGGGCCCGCCGCAGACGCACGAGCTCAGCGAGTTCGTCCGCCAGCGTCTCTTTGGAAGCCATGGAGGCAGGGTATGTCGGGCCCCAGGGAACCCCAAGGGTAAAGCGCCCACCCGAAGGTCGCTGGGACCTCACGGGTGGGACGAGGGGCTCGTTCCTCCGAGACTGCTACGCCTGGGGGGACTTCATTCCACCCGCGGTGTTGAGCACGCGGGGCTCGTGGATGGGGGCGTCTGGACCGGTGGCGGCAGGTGTCGTTGAGCCGTCAACGTCACCAGGGCCATGAGCGAGCTGTAAGCCACCAGGGGCCACGCGGTGTCGCCATCGAGGAGGATGACGAGCGACGTTCCCACGGCGCCGACGATGAGGCTCTGGAGGCAGAAGTAGAGCGCGACGGCGGTCCCCGCCACGGCGCTGAAGGACTGGAGCGCGCCGTTGGCGGTGACGGAGGCGGCGAAGACGATGCCCGCGGCGATGACCCACATGGGCGCGACGAACGTCCAGAACGAGGGGGCCCAGAAGAGCTGTCCTGCGGTCAGCAGCACCGCGCCGAGCAGCAGCAGGAGCATGCCCCGCGTGAGGCTTCCCGCCAGGCCCCACTCCGCCACGAAGCGCCGGGCGAAGCGTGTCGTGAGAATCATCGCGAGCGCGGCGGTGGCGAAGGCCAGGCTGAACCCGAGCTCCGAGAAGCCGGCCTGTCCGATGAGGACGCGAGGCGCCGTGGAGAAGAACACGAAGAACGAGCCCATCGCCGCGCTGAAGCCCAGCGTGTACGTCCAGAACGAGGCGCTGCGCAGGATGGGGCCGAAGGCGACCCCCCGCGGGGGCCCTCCCGAAGGGCGGGTCTCGCTCCACCGGGGCAGGGCATTCAGCGTCGCCGCCGCCGCGAGGAGCCCGAGCGTGACGAAGATGGCGCGCCAGCCGAAGTGCTTCGCGAGCAGGGCCCCCGCGATGGGGCCGAGCGCGGGGACGAAGGCCAGCATGGCGCTGAACGTGCTGTAGAGGGTCGCGCTCTCGGGCCGCTCCGCGTAGACGTCGCGGACGGTCGCGAACGTGGCGACGAGGGCCGCGGAGGCCCCCACGGCTTGCACCAGCCGGAGGCCGACGAACGGGGCGGCCTCGGAGGTGGCGGCGAGCAGGAACGAAGCGGCGGTGAACAGCACGGCTCCCGTCAGCAGCACCGGGCGTCGCCCGATGCGGTCCGAGAGCGGGCCGAACACCACCTGCCCGAGCCCGAGCACGGCCATGTACAGGCTCAGCGTGAGCTGGACGACGGAGGGCGTGGTGCCGAGGATTCCGGTCATGGCCGGAACCACGGGCAGGTAGACATCCATGGCCAGGGAGGCCAGGAGGTCGAAGGGAGCCATCAGCAACAGCGCTGCTGGCACGGAGTGATTCCACGACAGGCTTCTTGAAACAGGCATGTTTGCATCCGCGCAAATGAGGAACATCTGGCGGCGCTCTGCCTCTCCACGGGGACCGGGATGACTTCGGGCAGATGGCCGCGGCAACGGTGGACGTGTCGCCGCGGCTCACTCATCTGCGGATGCTGGGTCACCCATCCGGTTCGGCTCCGAGGTGCGCGGTGTCCGCGCACGCATGAGGAGCCTGGATACTACCGCCGCTCGCGCGGCGTTTTCAGCTCAGGACTTCTTCTGGGCCTCGAAGAACGCGCGCGCCGCGTCGTCGGCGGCCTTGCGGTACTCGGGGACGCGGCTGCGCTCCGCCTTGGCGAGCGCGGCCTTGAGCTGGGTCGCGTCCAGGTCGTTCGTGTAGCAGGGGGAGCCGGGCTGCTGGCGCCAGGAGTCGTCGAGGGTGCCCGTGTCGACGGTGTCGAACCCGAGCTCGTCGATGATGCGCTGGACCTTCGCCTTCGCCTCGGGGGCATCCCCCGCGACGGGGAGGGCGATGCGCCCGGGCGTGCCCTTGGGGGTGCTCTTCGCGGCGAGGGAGCTGAAATAGATGTTGTTGAACGCCTTGATGACCGGCCGGCCCAGATGCTGGCTGACCCACGCGCTCTCGACCTGGCCCTGCTCGAGCGCGGGGATGCTGCCGTCGCGCGAGGGGTAGTAGTTGCCCGTATCGATGACGACGACGTCGGAGGGCACGCCGGCGAAGAGGTCCTTGGGCAGCTTCGGCACGGCGCCCTGGGGGATGGTGACGACGACCACCTCGCCGCCGCGAGCGGCCTCGGCGGCGGTGACCGCGGTGGCCCCGATTTCAGCCGCGAGCGTGCGCAGGGAATCCGGCCCACGAGAGTTGGCGAGCACCACCTGGTGACCCAGCTTCACCCACTTCCGGGCCAGCGTCGCGCCGATGCTGCCCGCACCAATGATTCCAATCTTCATGTGTTGCTCCTATAGGGCTGGAGACCACGGCGCATCTGATGCGAAGGGGCGTGTGACGGTGCGGAGAATGTTCGTCCTGGCGATGCTGGGTGGGGTGGTGGCCTGCAAGGCCCCGCTGACGCCGGAGGAGGACCGCGCGCGGGCGGCGGAGTGGGTGCGGACGCACCTGAGTGAGCCCGTGCCGGAGGAGTGCCCCGCGGACAAGGTCCCCGAGAAGGAGACGAAGCTCGGAGACTTCAAGACCCACTGCGACGCGCGGCTCGCCTGGTGCACGCGGCAGTGCTCCGAATCGGACGACGCGACCGCCTGCTACGCCCTCGCCCACGTCTTCATGGAGGAGAACACCCACGTCGCCTTGATGGAGCCGCTCTACCGTCGCGCGTGTGTCCTGGGGGCCATGAGGGGCTGTACCTTCTGGGCTGGGGCGCTCGCGTTCCTGCGCGGCTCGAGCGACGAGGAGAAGGTGTGCCTCGCACGCACCTATGAGAAGACCTGTGCACGAGGGGAGCCGAGGGGGTGCCTCGTGCACGGCTCGAACCTGATGATGGGCAAGCACGCCCCGCCAGACCTGAAGAAGGCCCGTGAGGTCCTGGAGCGCGTCTGCAAGGCCTCACCGATGGACGACGCCGCGTGCGAGTTCGCGCGCGACAGCCTGGCCGAGCTCGCTAGGCGGTGGCCCGGGTGAAGTCCATCACCCAGTTTGTCTCCCACGTGACGCCTCCGTCCGTGGAGAACGCCTGCTCCCAGCGCGGGGCCGCCGACGTGACGCGCGACCAGGTGTAGCGCACGCGGATGGGCCGGCCCTCGTAGGTGTCCACGCCCTCGAAGATGCCCACGTCCCCCGTGAAGGAGCCCACCACGGGCGGCTCGAGAACCCCTCGGCGGTTGTCCACCCAGTAGATGGACCACTGCTTCGTCTCCGGGTTGAAGAACTGGTACGCGGAGCCGACGAAGCCGCTCCAGAACTCCGTGCGGTACTCGTCCTCGATTCCCATTCCGCCCAACAACAGGCGCGCCACGCTCGTGGCCTCGAACTCAATCCACTCGGTGCAGCCCTTCAGCCGCTCGTGCAGGCGGCGGTTGCGGATGTTCCACTTGCCCACCCAGAAATCGAAGTCCCGGGCCCCATCCCGCACCTGCGTGGACGCCGTCTGCATTGCCTCTTGCACGTTGCTCACGTTCGCTCCTGTGTCCTTCCCCGGCTTGGGGACGAAGCGCACGGTAGAGGGCATATAGGGCGGAACCCGCCCTCATTCGGACGGGGTGGTTTCCGCGCGAGGAGCACTGCTGCTAGGCAGGCGTACTTGAAACCGGATGGATGGTGTTCCTGGAGTTCAAGTCGGGGGCAGACACGTGCGACTCAAGGGGTTGATGGGGCTGGCGGCTCGAATCGACGACAAATACAGCACCCGCAAGAAGTGGGCTGCGAGTCGCTTGGAGGGCCAGGACTGCACGGCCGAGGCGTTCATCGAGGACCTGCGACAGCGGCCCCTGTTCGACCTGTCGTCCAGCAACATTCCCAGTGAGCTTCATGGCGCCGTGCCAGCGGCGGACTTTCCCGCCCTGCGCGCGCGGATGGTGGCCCTGCTCGACCTGACCCTGAGGCTGGGGGGACGGGCGGAGCTGGCGGAGTTCACCCTCGATGGCGAGGTGCGGTGCTTCCTCTGGGAAGGCAAGAGGCGCGCGCTCCCGGTCCGTCATGAGGACCCTCGGGTGAAGACGGACTTCGTCCTGTTGCAGAAGCACTGCCGGGAGGCGGTGCTCAAGTACAAGCCTCCGCGCACGGAGGGGCTGCGCTGTTCGTGTGGGGCGTCCGTGGCGCCGACCGCGGTGACTTGCGCCCGCTGCGCGCGAGACTTCACCGCCCCCATCGGCGTCGCGGCGAGGCCGGAGAACCCTGAGCGCCTGCGCCCGCTGCGCGCCCGCATCGCGGAGCTGAAGTTCCCGCTGCCGAAGCACGACGTCTTCGAGGCGAACGTGTACGGGCCTCGCAACGCGCTCGAGGCGCTGCTGTACGACGAGCTGCTGCCCAAGGCGGGGCTTGTGCTCATGAAGCCCCAGGAGCTGGCGAGCCGCGTCGCGCTGCTGTCGGAGCTCGGGGCATGGGTGAAGCGCCATGCCTTCCTCGCGACAGAGGCCGCGCCGGGCTTCATCGACGGGCTGAAGTCGATCCTGGAGCAGAAGCCCGCCGTGGCTCGCAAGCGCCTGGAGCGATGGGCGAAGGACCAGGGGCATCTGTTCCAGGCGTTCGCCGCAGTGGAGCCCGAGACTCCGGGCTGGCTGGCCGCGGAGGAGGTCAGCGGAGTCCCCCTGCATGGGGAGTCTCGACACATGTGGGTCCGCGAGGCCTTGGACTTCATCCGGCGCTTCTCGGGGGCACGCGGGGAGCTGTCCTCGGAGTTCCTCGAGAGGCTCGAGCAGCTGGCCCCCGACCTGCTCAGCGCGAAGGAGCGGAAGCGCCGCGCGCGCGAGGTCGACGTGAGGGCCTTGAGCACCGGCGAGGGCTTCGGCGATTACCTGAGGCGACTGACGGCGTCGGTGACGTCGCCGGCGAAGGCCCTCTCGGCGGTGCTCCAGGCGGCGGGAGACCCGGACGACGAAGACGACTCCATTCCGACCGTGCTCAAGGACACCTCTCGCGCGGCTGTCGAGTGGCTGGTGGATGGACTGCGGCCCGAGGTGGGGGACGTGGAGGGGGACTGGCTCGCGAAGCAGTTCAAGGCCGTCCAGCGCGCGAAGTTGTTTCCCAAGGTCATCCTCGAGCGCGCGGAGGACGCGCGGCGCCATCCCGCGCCCTTCGGACTGCCGGGAGAGCGGACCTGGGATGTCCAACCCGCGCCGGCTTCGCCCTCGGACTTGAAGGCCGTGGCGGCTTGTCCCGAGTGCAACCGGCGGGTGAGGCCGAGCCGGGTGTTCCATGTCCCCGCGCTCGGCAAGGGCACGGAAGGACGCACCCTGCGCTTCTACGAGTGCGAGCCGTGTGACAGGGCCATGCTGTTCGCCCGGGGCGAGAAGCTGGCTCGCGGCAGGAAGGCCCCCGTGATGGCCTTCACCGAGTACGCGAGCCCTCTCCTCGAGGAAGTGCAGCCCCCGCCGGGTTTCGTGCGCTGGCGGTTCGAGCGCTTCGTCACCCGCCAGCAGCAGGGCAAGAAGCTCGCGCTTCAGTTCGGGGGACGGCCGGTCACCGATAGTTGGCGGGAGCCGGTCATGGGGCTGCGCTGCAACCACGCCTCCGTGAGCGTCCGCATCCACACGGACAACCTGGACCTCCAGCCCGCGTACGGCGCCGACTTCATGATGGGGGGCGTGTGCATGACACCGGGTTGCAAGAAGCCGGACGTCAGGACGGAGCGCGACGACTGAGGCAACAGGCCGCGACCCGGGCTCTCACGAGCGAGCCCGGGCCGCGGATGAATCACGTCACGAGGTCTTCAGCGCTTGCGCGAGCCGCGCCACCCACGAGGAGAGCTGAGGCTCGCTCAGCAGCGTGAAGTGGTCCCCCGCGACGCCGTGCACCGAGAGCGCTCCGGTGAGCCACTCACTCCAGCCCAGGTCCTCGCGCACGGGCGCTTCGCCAGGAGCGCGGGTGGCGCGGAAGAGCACCGCCCTGCCTGTGTAGACGCCCTTCGGGACGTGGACCCGGCCTGCCTCGGCGAGCCGCAGGTAGACGTCGAAGAGCCGCTCGGCCGTGCCCAGGTCCAGCGTGCTCAACCCAGGCGCGGAGTGCCGCAGGGTGGGCAGCACTCGAGCCAGCACCTCCCGCGCGTCCAGGCCTTCCAGCCGACCCAGGTCCAGTGACAGCTCGCTCCACGACACGCCGAGCATCTGGCCGAAGCCCGAGAGTCGCGTCAGCAGGTCCGGCGCGTCCGCCGGCGTCCGGGTGGGGGCGTGGCTGTCGAACAGCGCGAGCAGCTCCACCGCCTCTCCCTGGGCCTGGAGCAGTCGAGCCATCTCGTGCGCCACGAGTCCACCGAAGGACCAGCCACCCAGGAGGTAAGGCCCCCACGGCTGAACGGCCTGGACCTGCGCGAGGTAGTCGCGCGCCAGCGCCTCGACGGACGGCGCGGGCAGCTCGCCGCCCTCGAGCCCGGAGGCGGACAGGCCGTAGATGGGCCGCTCCGCGCCGAGTCCGCGGGCAAGGTCCGCGTAGCCCAGCACCGTGCCTCCACCGCCGTGCACGAGGAACAGGGGCCGCTCCGTCGACGTGCCCCCATCCAGCCGCACGAGGTTGGACGCGGGCCGAGTCGGCTGGCTCACTGCCTGCGCCAGCCGCTCCACCGTGGGCGCCTGGAAGAGCGCGGACACCGGCAGCGCGACACCCGTCCGCTCACGCAGCATCGCCATGAGGCGCACGGCCATCAGCGAGTGGCCGCCCAGGGCGAAGAAGTCATCGGTGGCGCTGACCTTCTCCCTCCCGAGCAGCTCGCTCCAGAGGGTCGCGACCGTCTCCTCTCCGGCGTTGCGCGGAGCGACGTACTCCCCTTCGCTGGAGGACGTGTCCGGAGCGGGCAGGGCCCTGCGGTCCACCTTCCCGTGGGGGTCGAGCGGGAGCGCCGCGAGGAAGACGAACGCGGAGGGCACCATGTACTCGGGCATCGACCGGAGCAGCGCCGCGCGCACGGCGGCGAGGTCCAGCGCCTGGCCTCCGTCGGTGACGAGGTAGGCCACGAGCCGCTTGTCGCCCGGGCGGTCCTCCCGCGCGAGGACGACGGCGCGGTGGACTCCGGCGATGGCGCCCAGCGTGGCCTCGATTTCACCCAGCTCGATGCGGAAGCCGCGCAGCTTCACCTGGAAGTCGAGCCGGCCCAGGTACTCGAGCTCGCCGTTCTCCATCTGGCGCACCTTGTCGCCCGTGCGGTACAGCCGCGAGCCCGGCACCGACGAGAACGGATTCGGGACGAAGCGCTCGGCGGTGAGGTCGGGCCTGTCGAGATAGCCCCGGCCGACACCCTCGCCTCCCAGGTACAGCTCACCGGGCACCCCCAGGGGAACGGGCTGCATGCGCGCGTCGAGCACATGCCCCTGCATGTTGGCCAGCGGCAGGCCCAGGCTCGGCTTCGCGGTTCCACGCATCGGATGGCAGGTGGCCAGCACCGTGCACTCCGTGGGGCCGTAGGCGTTGAAGACCTCGAGGCGCGGATGGGTGGAGAGCCGTCCCCAGAGGGCCTCGTCCGTGGCGTCGCCGCCCACGATGACGCGCAGCGGGCGATGCGCGGCCAGCCCCTCGTCCAGCAACACGCGCAGGTGCGAGGGCGAGTACTCCACCATGTCGATGGCGTGCTTCTCCAACCACGCGAGCATCAACGCCGAGTCCTGTCGCTCGGCCGTCGGAATGACGCTCAAGGCATGGCCATCCGTGAGCTGGACGAGCATCAACAAGGAGGCATCGAACGCCAACGACGCGTTGATGGCGAGCCGCAGCGGCCCCTCGCGGCCCGTGCGCACCGCCTGGGTGAGCGCGGCCCGCATGTTCATCAGGGTGCCATGCTGGATCATCGCGCCCTTGGGCCGACCCGTGGAGCCGGAGGTGTAGATGACGTAGGCGAGGTTGCCGGGGGAGGTGACTCGCACCGGATTGGCTTCGGACTCGCGCTCCAGGGCTTCGGTGAAGTGCGCGTCGTCCAGGCACACGACCTTCGACTCCGGGACCTCGAGCCGCTCCGTCAGCGGGCGCTGGGTGAGGACGAGGCGCGCGTCGCAATCCTGGAGGATGTACGAGATGCGCTCGCGCGGATACGAGACGTCCGTGGGGACATAGGCCCCGCCGGCCTTGAGGACCGCGAAGACGGAGACGAGCATGTCGATGCCGCGCTCCAGGAAGAGCGCCACTCGGACCTCGGGCCCGACGCCCCGCGAGCGCAGCCAGTGCGCCAGTCTGTTGACGCGGCGGTTGAACGCGTCGAACGACGCCGTCCCGTGGTCATCGAAGACCGCCAGGGCGTCCGGCGTGCGCAGCACCTGTGCCTCGAGCCGCTCGTGGAGAGCCCCTTCCGAGGGCAGCGTGAGGCGGTGGTCGTTCCAGCGGGTCAGCACCTGCTCGCGCTCGGCCGCGGGCAACAGGGGCAAGTCGCCCACGCTGCTCGCGGGCGCGCGCACAGCGGCCTCGAGCAGCGTGACGAAGTGCCCCGCCATCCGGGTGATGGTGGGCTCCGCGAACAGGTCCGTTCGATAGGTGAACGCACCGGCGAAGCCCTCCGGCGTCTCGACGACGGACAGCGTCAGGTCGAAGTGCGTCGTGCTCCCCTCCGAGGCGAACGGCTTGAAGCTCAGCGCCGAGGCCGTGCCTTCACTCGCCTCGAAGGTGGCGGGAGGCGTGTTCTGGAAGGCGAACATCACCTGGAAGAGCGGCGAGTGGCTCAGGCTGCGCTGGGGCTGGAGCTCCTCGACGAGCTTCTCGAACGGGATGTCCTGGTGCTCGTAGGCCGCGAGCGTGGAGGCGCGCACCTGCGAGAGGAGCTGCCGGAAGGACGCGGCGGTGTCGATGCGCGTGCGGAGGACGAGCGTGTTGACGAAGAAGCCGATGAGGCCCTCCAGCTCGGAGGCCCTGCGTCCCGCGATGGGGGAGCCAACGGAGATGTCATCTTGGCCGGAGTAGCGAGAGAGCAGGACCTGGAAGGCGGTGAGCAGGCCCATGAAGAGGGTGACGCCTTCTTGCTGGCAGAACGCGGCCACTTCACTGGAGAGGGCCCGAGGGAACTGGAATCCGACGCTGCGGCCGTGGAAGGACTGGAGGGCCGGGCGAGGGAAGTCGGTGGGCAGCTCGAGGACGGCGGGTGCGCCGGCGAGGTGGTTCTTCCACCAGGCCACTTGTCGGGTGAGGACCTCTCCCGTGAGCCACTGCCGCTGCCAGTGGGCGTAGTCGGCGTACTGGAGTGGCAGCTCGGGAAGCGGTGACGGGCGGCCTTGCTGGAAGGCCGCGTAGAGGACGGTCACCTCGCGGACGAGCAGGGCCGTGGACCAGCCGTCGGAGACGGCGTGGTGGACGTTGAGGAGCAGGACGTGCTCCCGAGGCGCCATGCGCAGCAGGGTGGCGCGGAGGAGCGGACCGCTGCCCACATCAAACGGCCGGGTGGCGTCTTCGTGTGCGCGCTGCCACGCGAGGGGCTCGCGCTCGTCGAGGGCGGAGAGGTCCTCCACGGGGAGGGGGAAGGGCGCGGGCGGTGCGATGACCTGGAACGGTTCGCCGTTGTCCTCATGGAACGAGGTCCGGAGGACTTCGTGGCGGCGGACCAGCTCGGAGAAGGCACGCTGGAGCGCGGTGACATCCAGGGCACCCACGAGGCGCAGCGCCGCGGGCATGTTGTAGGTGGGCGTGCCGGGCTGGAGCTGCTCGAAGAACCAGAGGCGCTGCTGCGCGAAGGACAGCGGGAGCTTGTCCATGCGCGGCACGGGGACCAGCGGCGGGAGAGAGGCGGCCTCGGCGCGCTCGACGCGGAGGGCGAGCTGCTCGAGGGTGGGCGACTCGAAGAGGGCGCGGACAGGCAGCTCCACGGAGAAGGTGGAGCGGATGCGAGCCATCAACTGGGTGGCGAGGAGGGAGTGGCCTCCGCGCTCGAAGAAGTGGTCATTCCGACTGACGGAGGAGAGCCGGAGGACGTCCGCCCAGAGGGACGCGAGACGAGCCTCGGTGGAGGTCCGAGGCGCGACGAAGGCTTCAGTGCCCGTTGCGGCCTCTGGAGGAGGCAGCGCTCCTCGGTTCACCTTTCCGTTGGGAGTCAGCGGGAAGGAGTCGAGGGCGACGAAGGCGTTGGGGACCTCGTAGGCCGGGAGCCGCTCGGTGAGGAAGGCGCGCAGCGCGGCGGGCTCAGGAGACTGAGAGGGGCGTGACGTGAAGTAGGCGACGAGGCGCTGGTCGCCGGGGACGTCCTCACGGACGAGGACGAGGACTTCGCGGACGGAGGGGTGACGGGCGAGGGTGGCTTCGATTTCGCCGAGCTCGATGCGGAAGCCGCGCAGCTTCACCTGGAAGTCGAGGCGCCCGAGGAAGGAGAGCTCTCCATTGGGGAGCCAGCAGACCTTGTCACCGGTGCGGTACATGCGAGCGCCGGGGACGGAGCTGAACGGGTCGGGGAGGAAGCGCTCGGCGGTGAGGGCAGGGCGGGAGAGGTAGCCGCGCGCGAGGCCGTCGCCGGAGAGGAACAGCTCACCCGGGACACCGACGGGAACAGGCTGGAGCTGAGCGTCGAGGACGTAGGCCCGGACGTTGGCGAGCGGCGTGCCGAGAGAAGGCTTCGAGGCACCACGGACAGCCCGAGTGGTGGAGTCAACGGTGCACTCGGTGGGGCCGTAGACGTTGAAGGCGGTGATGCGCGGGTGAGAGGAGAGCTGAGCCCAGAGGGACTCGTCCACGGCTTCGCCGCCGACGAGGACGCGGAGGGAGCGGTTGGAAGCGAGTCCTTCACGCAGCAGCAGGCGCAGGTGAGAAGGAGCGCAGTCGAGGACATCGAGCTGGTGCTTGTCCGCCCATGCGACGAGGCGTGCCGCGTCCTGACGAACGTCCTGGGGAACGATGCAGAGGGTGTGTCCGTCGGAGAGCTGGACGAGCTGTTGGACGGAGGCATCGAAGGCGAGAGGAGCGTTGAGGCTGACGCGCAGAGGGCCTTCGAGCCCCGCGAGGGCGGTGGAGGCGAGCGCCGCGCGCAGATTCATCACGGAGGCGTGCTGAATCATGACGCCCTTGGGCGTGCCGGTGGAGCCCGAGGTGTAGATGACGTAGGCGAGGTGATGAGGCAGGGAGACGCGAGGCAGTGCGGTGTCTGCTTCACGGTCGAGGGCCTCGGTGACGCGCGGGTCGTCCAGGCAGAGGACCTTCAGTCCAGGTGAGTCGAGCCGCTCGGCCAGGCTCAGCTGAGTGAGGACGAGTGTGGCGCCGGAGTCCGCGAGAACGAAAGCGAGCCGCTCGCGAGGATGGGCCGGGTCCAGCGGGACGTAGGCGCCACCGGACTTGAGGACACCGAGGAGGGCGACGAGCATGTCCACGCCGCGCTCCATGCAGAGGGCGACGCGGGACTCAGGGCCGATGCCCCGAGCGCGGAGTGCATGCGCGAGCTTGTTGGCGCGGCGGTTGAGCTGGTCGAACGTCAGCGATGAAGAGTCATCGAGGACGGCCAGCACCTCGGGAGTCCGCGCGGCTTGGGCTTCGAAGCGCTCATGCAGAGCGCCCTCCCAGGGCAGCTCGTGGTGCGTGTCGTTCCAGCTCACGAGGAGCTGCTCCCGCTCCGAGTCGGAGAGGAGGGACAGCGAGCCCAGGTTCGCATCCGGGGTGGAGACCACCGCCTTCAGCAGGGCGACGAAGTGCTCCGCCAGACGCGCGATGGTGTGCTCCTCGAACAGCTCGGAGCGGAAGTCGAGCGACCCTTCGAGTCCCCGCGGCGTCCTGACGAGTGAGAGCGAGAGGTCGAACTTCGCCGACACGCCCTCGGCACCCATGGCAGTGAGCTTCAGCGAACCCGGTCCGGCCAGGAACTCGAGCTCCTGTCGAGGTGTGTTCTGGAGGGTGAGCATCACCTGGAAGAGAGGCGAGTGGCTCAGGCTGCGCTGGGGCTGGAGTTCCTCGACGAGCTTCTCGAAGGGGACGTCCTGGTGCTCGTAGGCCCCGAGCGTGGTGGCACGCACCTGCGCCAGGAGCTTCCGGAAGGAGTCGCGCGGGTCGATGCGCGAGCGAAGGACGAGCGTGTTGACGAAGAAGCCGATGAGGCCCTCCAGCTCGGAAGCCCTCCGTCCCGCGATGGGAGAACCGACGGAGACGTCGTCCTGTCCGGAGTAGCGCGAGAGCAGGAGCTGGAAGGCGGCCAGGAGGCTCATGAAGAGCGTGGCCCCCTCGCCCTGGCTGAAGGACTCCAAGGCTCGAGTCTGGTCCTCGGGCAGATGGAACGGCAGCGCGCCACCCTGGGAGGACTGGACGGAGGGCCGAGGCTTGTCGGTGGGCAGTTCCAACACGGCGGGAGCACCCGCGAGCTGGCCCTTCCAGTAATCGAGCTGCCGCTGGAGCACCGCACCCTGGAGCCAGGCACGCTGCCACGCGGAGAAGTCCGCGTACTGCACCGGCAGCGGCGCGAGGACCGGTGTCGTGCCGGTGGTGATGGCCTGGTAGTGCGAGACGAGCTCGCGGACGAGGACGTCCATTGACCAGCCGTCGGAGACGATGTGGTGCATCGTCACGAGCAGGACGTGCTCCTGCTCGCTGAGTCGAATCACCGAGGCGCGCAGGAGCGGACCGGTGGCGAGGTCGAACGGCCGGACGGCTTCCTCGTTGATGAGTCGCTGGGCCTGGGCCGCACGCTCATCCGTCGCCACGGCACTCAAGTCCACGAGCGGCACCGGGAACGTTGCCGGCGCGTGGATGACCTGCACGGGCTCGCCGCCCTGGGAGGCGAACGACGTGCGCAGGGCTTCGTGTCGCGCCACCAAGGCGTCGAAGCTGGCCTGCAACGCGGCCTGGTCCAACGTGCCTTCCAGGCGCAGGGCCGCGGGCATGTTGTAGAGCGCGCTGCCGGGCTCGAGCTGGTCGATGAACCACAGCCGCTGCTGCGCGAAGGACAGCGGGAGCACGCCCGTGCGCGACACGGAGCGCAGTGGCGGGAGCGCGGCGGAGTCGGCGCGCTCGATGCGGAGCGCGAGCTGTTCGAGGGTGGGGGACTCGAACAGCGCACGGACGGGGAGCTCCACGGCGAAGGCGGAGCGGATGCGCGCCATCAGCTGGGTGGCGAGGAGGGAGTGGCCTCCGCGCTCGAAGAAGTGGTCATTCCGGCTGACGGAGGAGAGCCGGAGGATGTCCGCCCAGAGGGATGCGAGGCGGGCCTCGGTGGAGGTCCGGGGCGCGACGAAGGTGTCCGCGTCAGGCGTTCCCTCGGGAGGAGGCAGCGCCCCTCGGTCGACCTTTCCGTTGGGAGTCAGCGGGAAGGAGTCGAGGGCGACGAAGGCGTTGGGGACCTCGTAGGCCGGGAGCCGCTCGGCGAGGAAGGCGCGCAGCGCGGTGTGTTCTGGAGGTGGCGTGGTGTGTGACGTGAAGTAGGCGACGAGACGCTGGTCACCGGAGCTGTCCTCTCGGACGAGGACGAGCGCTTCGCGGATGGAGGGATGGCGGGCGAGGGTGGCCTCGATTTCGCCGAGCTCGATTCGGAAGCCACGCAGCTTCACCTGGAAGTCGAGGCGTCCGAGGAAGGAGAGCTCTCCGTCGGGGAGCCAGCAGACCTTGTCACCGGTGCGGTACATGCGAGCGCCGGGGACGGAGCTGAACGGGTCGGGAATGAAGCGCTCGGCGGTGAGGGCGGGGCGCGCGAGGTAGCCACGCGCCACCCCGTCACCCGAGATGAAGAGCTCACCCGGGACACCGACGGGGACAGGCTGGAGCTGAGTGTCCAGGACATAGGCCCGGACGTTGGCCAGAGGTGTGCCGAGAGACGGCTTCGCGGCACCACGGACAGCCCGAGCGGTGGAGTCCACGGTGCACTCGGTGGGGCCGTAGACGTTGAAGGCCGTGATGCTCGGGTGCGAGGCGAGCTGAGCCCAGAGTGCTTCATCCACGGCCTCGCCGCCGACGAGGACGCGGAGGGAGCGGTTGGAGGAGAG
The DNA here is from genome assembly GCF_038561935.1 of Myxococcus stipitatus. Next base: position 2,639,163 of record NZ_CP102770.1, read on the forward strand.
ACCCTCGCGGAGCAGCAGGCGCAGGTGAGAAGGCGCGCAGTCGAGGACGTCGAGCTGGTGCTTCTCGACCCAAGCAGCCAGGAGAGAGGTGTCCTGGCGAACGTCCTGAGGCACGACGCACAGGGTGTGTCCGTCGGAGAGCTGGACGAGCTGCTTGACGGAGGAGTCGAAGGCGAGGGGGGCGTTGAGGCTGACGCGCAGCGGGCCTTCGAGTCCCGCGAGGGCGGTGGAGGCGAGGGCCGCGCGCAGATTCATCACGGAGGCGTGCTGAACCATGACGCCCTTGGGCATGCCAGTGGAGCCCGAGGTGTAGATGACGTAGGCGAGGTGGTGAGGCAAGGAGACGCGAGGCAGCGCGGTGTCTGCTTCACGGCCGAGGGCCTCGACGATACGTGGGTCATCCAGCAAGAGGGCCTTCACGTCGGACGCCGCGAGCCGCTCGGCCAGGCTCAGTTGGGCGAGGACGAGGGCTGCGCCAGAGTCCTCGAGAATGAAGGCAAGCCGCTCGCGAGGATGGGCCGGGTCCAGCGGGACGTAGGCGCCACCGGACTTGAGGACACCGAGGAGGGCGACGAGCATGTCCACGCCGCGCTCCATGCAGAGGGCGACGCGGGACTCAGGGCCGATGCCCCGAGCGCGCAGCGCATGCGCGAGCTTGTTGGCGCGGCGGTTGAGCTGGTCGAACGTCAGCGATGAAGAGACATCGAGGACAGCCAGCGCCTCGGGAGTCCGCGCGGCTTGGGCTTCGAAGCGCTCATGAAGAGCGCCTTCCCAGGGCAGCTCCCGGTGGGTGTTGTTCCAGCTCACGAGGAGCTGCTCCCGCTCCGAGTCGGAGAGGAGGGACAGCGAGCCCAGGTTCGCATCCGGCGTGGAGACCACGGCGCGCAGGAGGGTGCCGAAGTGCTTCGCCAGGCGCGAGATGGTGCGCTCCTCGAACAGCTCGGACCGGAAGGTGATGGCTCCTTCGAGTCCGTGAGTCGTCCTGTGGAGCGAGAGCGAGAGGTCGAACCTCGCGGTAACCCCCTCCGCGCCCATGGGGGTGATCTTCAGCGCCGTGGGGCCGGAGTCGAGCGCCAACTCGCCTCGAGGCGTGTTCTGGAGCGCGAGCATCACCTGGAAGAGAGGCGAGTGGCTCAGGCTGCGCTGGGGCTGGAGTTCCTCGACGAGCTTCTCGAAGGGGACATCCTGGTGCTCGTAGGCCCCGAGCGTGGTGGCACGCACCTGCGCAAGGAGCTTCCGGAAGGACGCTCGCGGGTCGATGCGCGAGCGGAGGACGAGGGTGTTGACGAAGAAGCCGATGAGGCCCTCGGTCTCCGTGCGGTTACGTCCCGCGATGGGAGAACCGACGGAGATGTCATCCTGTCCGGAGTAGCGCGAGAGCAGGAGCTGGAAGGCGGCCAGGAGGCTCATGAAGAGCGTGGCTCCTTCACCCTGGCTGAGGGACTCCAGGGATTGCGTCAGGTCCTCGGGCAGATGGAACGGCAGCGCGCCACCCTTGGAACTCTGGACCGAAGGACGAGGCTTGTCGGTGGGCAGCTCCAGCACGGCGGGAGCTCCCGAGAGCTGCTGCTTCCAGAAGTCGAGCTGCCGCTGGAGCACCTCGCCCTGGAGCCAGGTCCGCTGCCATGTGGAGAAGTCCGCGTACTGCATCGGCAGCGGCGCGAGGACGGGCGAAGTCCCGGTGGTGAGGGCCTGGTAGTACGTGACGAGCTCGCGGACGAGGACGTCCATCGACCAGCCGTCGGAGACGATGTGGTGCATCGTCACGAGCAGGATGTGTTCCCGCGCTCCCATGCGAATCAGTGACGCGCGCAGGAGCGGGCCCGTGGCGAGGTTGAAGGAGCGGATGGCCTCTTCGTTGAGGAGCCGCTGGGCCTGAGTCGTCCGCGCATCCATCGCCATGGTGCTCAAGTCCACGAGTGGCAATGGGAAGGCGGAGGCCGGATGGACGACCTGCACGGGCTCGCCATCCTGGGAGGCGAACGAGGTGCGCAGGACTTCGTGACGACGAACCAGGGCCTCGAAGCTGGCCTGCAACGCGGCCGGGTCCAACGTGCCTTCCAGGCGCAGGGCCGCGGGCATGTTGTAGAGCGTGGTGCCGGGCTCGAGCTGGTCGATGAACCACAGTCGCTGCTGCGCGAAGGACAGCGGGCGGGCACCCGTGCGCGGCACGGGGACCAGCGGCGGGAGTGAAGCGGCCTCGGCGCGCTCGACGCGGAGGGCGAGCTGCTCGAGGGTGGGCGACTCGAAGAGGGCGCGGACAGGCAGCTCCACGGAGAAGGTGGAGCGGATGCGAGCCATCAACTGGGTGGCGAGGAGGGAGTGGCCTCCGCGCTCGAAGAAGTGGTCATTCCGGCTGACGGAGGAGAGCCGGAGGACGTCCGCCCAGAGGGACGCGAGCCGAGCCTCGGTGGAGGTCCGAGGCGCGACGAAGGCTTCAGTGCCCGTTGCGGCCTCGGGAGGAGGCAGCGCTCCTCTGTCGACCTTTCCGTTGGGAGTCAGCGGGAAGGAGTCGAGGGCGACGAAGGCGTTGGGGACTTCGTAGGCCGGGAGCCGCTCGGCGAGGAAGGCGCGCAGCGCGGCGGACTCGGGAGGAGGCGAGGTCAGCGACGTGAAGTAGGCGACGAGACGCTGGTCGCCGGGGACGTCCTCACGGACGAGGACGAGGGCCTCGCGGACGGAGGGGTGACGGGCGAGGGTGGCTTCGATTTCGCCGAGCTCGATGCGGAAGCCGCGCAGCTTCACCTGGAAGTCGAGGCGCCCGAGGAAGGAGAGCTCTCCATTGGGGAGCCAGCAGACCTTGTCACCGGTGCGGTACATGCGAGCGCCGGGGGCGGAGCTGAACGGGTCGGGGAGGAAGCGCTCGGCGGTGAGGGCAGGGCGGGAGAGGTAGCCACGGGCGAGGCCGTCGCCGGAGAGGAACAGCTCACCCGGGACACCGACGGGAACAGGCTGGAGCTGAGCGTCGAGGATGTAGGCCCGGACGTTGGCCAGAGGTGTGCCGAGGGACGGCTTCGCGGCACCACGGACAGCCCGAGCGGTGGAGTCAACGGTGCACTCGGTGGGGCCGTAGACGTTGAAGGCGGAGATGCGCGGGTGAGAGGAGAGCTGAGCCCAGAGTGACTCGTCCACGGCTTCGCCGCCGACGAGGACGCGGAGGTCACGGTTGGAGGCGAGACCTTCACGAAGCAGCAGGCGCAGGTGAGAAGGAGCGCAGTCGAGGACGTCGAGCTGGTGCTTGTCCGCCCATGCGACGAGGAGGGCGGCATCCTGGCGAACGGCCTGGGGAACGATGCAGAGAGTGTGTCCGTCGGAGAGCTGGACGAGCTGTTGGACGGAGGCATCGAAGGCGAGGGGAGCGTTGAGGCTGACGCGCAGCGGGCCTTCGAGTCCCGCGAGGGCGGTGGAGGCGAGCGCCGCGCGGAGATTCATCACGGAGGCGTGCTGAATCATGACGCCCTTGGGCGTGCCGGTGGAGCCCGAGGTGTAGATGACGTAGGCGAGGTGCGCGGGTGCGGTCACCTGCACCGGGTTGGTGTCGGCCTCGTTCTCCAGCTCACGCGTGACCGCTGCGTCGTCCAGGCAGAGGACCTTCAGTCCAGGTGAGTCGAGCCGCTCGGCCAGGCTCAGCTGGGCGAGGACGAGCGTGGCGCCGGAGTCCTCGAGGACGAAGGCGAGTCGCTCGCGAGGATGGGCCGGGTCCAGCGGGACGTAGGCGCCACCGGACTTGAGGACACCGAGGAGGGCGACGAGCATGTCCACGCCGCGCTCCATGCAGAGGGCGACGCGGGACTCAGGGCCGATGCCCCGAGCACGCAGTGCATGCGCGAGCTTGTTGGCGCGGCGGTTGAGCTGGTCGAACGTCAGCGAAGAGGAGTCATCGAGGACGGCCAGCGCCTCGGGAGTCTGCTCGGCTTGGGCTTCAAAGCGCTCATGCAGAGCGCCCTCCCAAGGCAGGTCCCGGTGCGTGTTGTTCCAGCTCACGAGGAGCTGCTCCCGCTCCGAGTCGGAGAGGAGGGACAGCGAGCCCAGGTCCGCATCAGGCGCGGAGACCACTGCTTTCAGCAGGGCGACGAAGTGCTCCACGAGGCGCGCGATGGTGCGCTCCTCGAACAGCTCGGAGCGGAAGTCGAGTGCGCCTTCGAGTCCGTTCTGCGTCCGCATGAGCGAGAGCGAGAGGTCGAACTTCGCCGACACTTCCTCCGCGTCCACGGGGGTGACCTTCAGCGCCGTGGGACCGGAGTCGAGCGCCAGCTCGCCCCGAGGCGTGTTCTGGAGCGCGAGCATCACCTGGAAGAGAGGAGAGTGGCTCAGGCTGCGCTGGGGCTGGAGTTCCTCGACGAGCTTCTCGAAGGGGACATCCTGGTGCTCGTAGGCCCCGAGCGTGGTGGCACGCACCTGCGCCAGGAGCTTCCGGAAGGACGCTCGCGGGTCGATGCGCGCACGAAGGACGAGGGTGTTGACGAAGAATCCGATGAGGCCCTCGGTCTCCGTGCGGTTGCGACCCGCGATGGGGGAGCCGACGGAGACGTCGTCCTGTCCGGAGTAGCGCGAGAGCAGGAACTGGAAGGCGGCCAGGAGGCTCATGAAGAGCGTGGCTCCTTCACCCTGGCTGAGGGACTCCAGGGATTGCGTCAGGTCCTCGGGCAGACGGACTGGCAGCACACCTCCCTTGGAACTCTGGACCGAAGGACGAGGCTTGTCGGTGGGCAGCTCCAGCACGGCGGGAGCTCCCGAGAGCTGCTGCTTCCAGAAGTCGAGCTGCCGCTGGAGCACCGCACCCTGGAGCCAGGCGCGCTGCCACGCGGAGAAGTCCGCGTACTGCACCGGCAGCGGCGCGAGGACCGGTGTCGTGCCGGTCGTGATGGCCTGGTAGTGCGAGACAAGCTCGCGGACGAGGACGTCCATCGACCAGCCGTCGGAGACGATGTGATGCATCGTCACGAGCAGGACGTGCTCCTTCTCGCTGAGTCGAATCAGCGAGGCGCGCAGGAGCGGGCCGGTGGCGAGGTCGAACGGCCGGGCGGCTTCCTCGTTGATGAGCCGCTGGGCCTGGGCCGCGCGCTCATCCGTCGCGACGGCGCTCAAGTCCACGAGCGGCAGCGGGAAGGCGGAGGCTGGATGGACGACCTGCACGGGCTCGCCATCCTGGGAGGCGAACGAGGTGCGCAGGGCCTCGTGGCGACGCACGAGGGCGTCGAAGCTGGCCTGCAACGCGGCCTGCTCCAACGTGCCTTCCAGGCGCAGGGCGGCGGGCATGTTGTAGAGCGCGCTGCCGGGCTCGAGCTGGTCGATGAACCACAGCCGCTGCTGCGCGAAGGACAGCGGGAGCGCTCCCGTGCGCGGCACGGGCACCAACGGAGGCGCGGTCAGCGGCCCGGCCCGAGTGACGGCGTCGATGCGCGCGGCGAGCGACTCCGGCGTCGGGTTCTCGAACAGCGCCCGCAGGGGCAGCTCGACCTTGAGCGTCGCGCGAATGCGGGAGACGAGCTGCGTGGCGAGGAGCGAGTGGCCACCGAGCGCGAAGAACGAGTCCGTCGCACCCACGCGCTCGACGCGCAGGAGGTCGGACATGAGTCCGGCGAGCGCCTTCTCGGTGGGCGTTGACGGCGCGTTCCACGCGGGCTGCGCATCGGCCGTCGCACCCTGTGCGGGGAGCGCGTCACGGTCCACGTCCCCGTTCGCCGTGCGAGGCAGCGCAGGCAGGGACACGAAGGCCGAGGGGACCAGGTACTCGGCGAGCCGCTCCCGGAGGAAGGCCCGCAGGGTGGTCTGGTCGAGCGCGCCTCGTGGGACGAAGTACGCGACGAGGCGCTTCTTCCCGGGGCTGTCCTCCCGGAAGAGGGCCGCGGCCTCGTCGACGTGCGGATGTGCGCGCAGGGCGGCCTCGACCTCGGCGAGCTCCGCACGCTGTCCACGCCGCGTGGCGCGGGGAACCATCTGCCCCAGGTGTTCCAGGGCTCCGTTCTCGCGCCAGCGGACCTTGTCTCCGGTGCGGTACAGCCGCGCACCCGACACGCCACTGAGTGCATCCGGGAGGAATCGCTCCGCGGTGAGCGAAGCGCCCTGGCCGTAGCCGAGCGCGTGGTGGACACCGCCCAGGAAGAGCTCGCCCGGGACACCCACGGGGACAGGCTCCAGGAACTCGTCGAGGACGTAGGCCCGGGTGTTCGACGCGGCGTCGTTCCACTCGACGACCAGCCGGTACCGCTCGGTGGTGTCCATGAGCGGCAGGGTGAAGACGGGCTGCTCCGGCTGGGTCACCGCGGCACGGAGCAGCGTGAGGAAGTGCGTCACCATGCGCTCGGCGGTCGAGGCATCGAAGAGCGCGGTGGCGACCTGGAGCGCGCCCTCGTAGCCCGAGGCCGTCTCGTTGAAGAAGAGGTCGAGGTCGAACTTCGCGGGTGCATCGTCGTAGTCGACGGAGTGCACACGCAGGCCCGGCAGCTCCAGCCCTCCCATGGGCGTGTTCAGCAGGGAGAACATGATCTGGAACAGCGGAGAGACACCGAGGGTGCGCTCGGGCTGCAGCTCCTCGACGAGCTTCTCGAAGGGGACGTCCTGGTGCTCGTACGCGCCCAGGGTGGTGACACGGACGCGGTCCACCAGCTCGCGGAAGGAGGTGCGCGGGTCGATGCGCGTGCGGAGGACGAGCGTGTTGACGAAGAAGCCGATGAGGCCCTCGGTCTCCGCGCGGTTGCGTCCCGCGATGGGAGAGCCGACGGAGATGTCGTCCTGTCCGGAGTAGCGCGAGAGCAGGAGCTGGAAGGCGGCCAGCAGCGTCATGAACGGCGTGGCGCCCTGCTGCTGCGAGAGCGCCTTGACGGCGTCGGACAGCTCGGCCCCGAGCGAGATGGGGAGGTTGGTGGCCTTGCGCGACGCAGGCTCGGTCCGAGCCCTGTCCGTGGGCAGGTCCAGGAGCGCGGGCGCGCCGTGGAGCTGCTGCTTCCAGTAGGCCAGCCGCGTCCGGAGGGCCTCGTCCCGCAGCCAGGCGCGTTGCCAGGCCGCGAAGTCGGCGTACTGCACGGACAGCGGCGCGAGCTCGGCCGGCACGCCGGACAGGTGCGCCGCGTAGAGCGCCCCCAGCTCACGCACCAGCACGCCGGACGACCAGCCGTCGGAGACGATGTGGTGGACGTTGGCGAGGAGCAGGTGCTCGTGCTCCGCGAGCCGGAGGAGGCTCAGGCGGAAGAGCGGCCCCGTGGCGAGGTCGAACGCGTGCTCCCCTTCCTCTTGCGCCAGACGACGGGCCTCGGCCCGACGGTGGGCCTCGGGCAGGTGCTGGAGCTCGGTGAGCGGAATGGTGACCGGCGTGGCGGGGTGGATGACCTGGACCGGCTGTCCGTCGATGGACGCGAACGTGGTGCGGAGCGCCTCATGGCGCGCGACCACGTCGGAGACCGCGCGCTCCAGCGCGGTGACGTCGAGCGTCCCCTCGAGCCGGAGCGTCGTGGGGATGTTGTAGAGCGCGCTGCCGGGCTCGAGCTGGTCGATGAACCACAGGCGCTGCTGTGCGAAGGACAGCGGCAATGCGCCGGTGCGAGGCACCGCCGTCAGCGGCGGGGCCGAGAGTCCCTGCGCCTCCCGCCGTGAGGCATCCACGTACCGGGCGAGCCCGGCGACGGTGGGGGCCTCGAAGAGCTCGCGCAGCGGCAGCTCGATGTGGAAGGTCGCGCGGATGCGCGAGACGACCTGCGTGGCGAGGAGCGAGTGGCCTCCCAGCTCGAAGAAGTCGTCCCGTGGACCCACGCGGGAGACACCGAGCACCTCGGCGTAGATGCCCGCGAGCATCTCCTCCGTGGCGGTGCTGGGAGCGTCGGGGAGCTCGGGCGTGGGAGCGCTGACTCCCGGCGGCGGCAGGGCCTTGCGGTCGACCTTGCCGTTGGCCGTCAGCGGCAGCTCCGCGAGCATGACGATGGCGGACGGCACCATGTACGCGGGGAGCCGCTCCTCGAGGAACGTGCGCATGACGCCCGCGTCGAGCCCCTGCGCCGAGGGCACCACGTAGGCGACGAGCCGCTTGTCGCCCGGCGCGTCCTCGCGCACGACGACGATGACTTCACCGGCGCCTGGATGCTGGCGCAGGGCGCTCTCCACCTCACCGAGCTCGATGCGGAAGCCGCGCACCTTGACCTGGAAGTCGGCGCGGCCCTGGAACTCCAGCGTGCCGTCAGCCAACCACCGGGCCTTGTCGCCCGTGCGGTAGAGCCGGGCGCCCGGAGCGCCGAACGGGTTCGGCACGAAGCGCTCCGCCGTGAGGTCGGGTCGCTCGAGGTAGCCCCACGCGAGGCCATCGCCTCCGACGAAGAGCTCTCCCGTCACGCCCGGAGGCACCGGCTGGAAGGCGCCGTCCAACACGAAGGTGGTGGAGTGCGGCACCCGCTTGCCGATGGGGACGGAGTCGCCCACCGGGTCACCCGCGCGCAAGGCATGGGTGGCGGAGAACGTGGTGTTCTCCGTGGGGCCGTAGCCGTTGATGAGGACACCGCCCGGAGGCAGCAGCGCCAGGTGTTCACGCACGCGCTGCGCGGGCAGCACGTCGCCACCCGCGAGCACCTGGGAGACACCGGCCAGGGCCCGCGGCTGGTAGGCCACCATCTGCTCGTAGAGGGCCGCGGTGAGCCACAGCGAGGAGACGCGGTGGCGCGTGAGCACGGCCCCCAGCTCCTCCAGGGACAGCGCTCCATGCGGCGCGATGACGAGCCGCGCGCCATGCAGCAGCGCGCCCCAGATTTCGAGCGTGGAGGCATCGAAGGCGACCGGGGCCGCCTGGAGCCAGGTCTCGTCGGGCCCGAAGCGGATGACGCCGTGGGGCTGCACGAGCCGGACGATGCCTCGGTGCGGCACGCTGACGCCCTTGGGCTGGCCCGTGCTGCCCGAGGTGAACATGACGTACGCCAGGGCATCCGCGCTCGCGAACACCTCGGGCGCGGTCTCCGGACGACGGGCGATGCGCGCGGTTTCCTCGTCGAGGACGAGGAGCACGGCGCCCAGCTCCGGCAGCTCGTCCGCGACGGAGGACTCCGTCAAGAGGACAGCGGCGGAGGACTGGCGCACGACCCACGCCATCCGCTCGGTCGGCCACGAGCCGTCGAGCGGGACGTAGGCGGCGCCCGCCTTGAGGATGCCGAGGAGCGACACCACCAGGTCCACGGAGCGGTGCAGGTACACCGCGACGCGGCTGCCGGGCTGGACACCCAGCGCACGCAGGTGGTGGGCGAGCTGGTTCGCGCGCGCTTCGAGCTGGGCGTACGTGAGGCGCTCCGTCTCGGACTCGACAGCGACGGCCTCCGGGGTGAGCGCGGCCTGGCGTGCGAAGAGCCGAGGGAGCGTGTCCTCTCGCGGGTACTCCGTGGAGGTGTGGTTCCACTGCACCAGGACCTGGTGCTGCTCCTCGGAGGACATGAGGGGCAGCAGTCCCACCGGGCGCTCCGGCGCGACGGTGATGGCGCCCAGCAGCGCGGCGTAGTGGCGCATCAGCCGCCGCATCGTGTCCGCGTTGAAGAGGTCGGTGTTGTAGTTGAGCGCGCCGACGAAGCCCTGGGGCCCTTCCTCGAGCAGGAGGCTGAGCTCGTACTGGGACGTGGTGAGGTCTGGCGTGAGCGGCCGGAAGGTGAGGCCCGGGAGCTGGGTGGTCTCGGCGGGGGTGTTCTGGAGGGTGAGGGTGGCCTGGAAGAGCGGGCTGCGCGCGAGGTCTCGCTGGGGCTGGAGCTCCTCGACGAGCTTCTCGAAGGGGATGTCCTGGTTCTGGTACGCGGCCAGCGTGGCGCTTCGCACGTGGGCGAGGAGCTGGAGGAAGGAGCCGCGCGCGTCGATGCGCGAGCGCAGGACGAGGGTGTTGACGAAGAAGCCGATGAGCTCTTCCGTCTCATTCTGCTGGCGGTTGGCGATGGGGAAGCCGACGGAGACGTCGTCCTGTCCCGCGTAGCGGGCGAGGACGAGCTGCCAGGCCGCGAGCAGCACCATGAACGGCGTGGCGCCCTCGCGCTGGGCGAGCGCCCGCACCGAGGCGCTCAGCTCCGCCGTCAGCTCGACGGGAAGCAGCGTGCCCCGGTGGGACTGGATGGCCGGACGGGGCCGGTCGGTGGGCAGCTCCAGGGCACCGGGGGCGCCCGAGAGGTGCTGCTTCCAGAAGTCGAGCTGCCGCTGGAGCGCGTCGTCACGCAGCCACGAGCGCTGCCAGGCCGCGTAGTCGGCGTACTGCACGGGCAGCGGTGACATCTGCGCCGGGCTGCCCGTGGTGAGGGCCAGGTAGCGCGCGGCCAGCTCGCGCACGAGGATTCCCGTGGACCACGCGTCGGAGACGATGTGGTGCATCGTCACCAGGAGCACGTGGTTGCTCGCGCCATGCCTCAGCAGCGAGGCGCGCAGGAGCGGCCCCGTGGAGAGGTTGAAGGGCGCCAGGGCGTCCTCCGCGATGAGCGCGCGGGTCCGCGCCTGCTGCTCCTCCGCGGGGAGCGCGCTCAGGTCCACCACTGGCACGGTGAAGGCCGGGGCGGGGAGGATGCGCTGCACGGGCTCGCCCTCGTGCACGGCGAAGGTGGTGCGCAGCACCTCGTGACGGCTCACCAGCGCGTGGAAGGACTGCTCCAGCGCGGCGAGGTCCAGGTCGCCCTCCACGTGCAGCGCGGTGGGCAGGTTGAACAGCGGCGTGCCGGGCGAGAGCTGGTCGATGAACCACAGGCGCCGCTGGGAGAAGGAGAGCGGCAGGGCCTGCTCGCGAGACACGGGCACGAGCGCCGGAACCGAGGAAGCCTCCTGTCGGCTCGCGTCGATGCGCGCGGCGAGGCCCGCCACGGTGGGCTCCTCGAAGAGGGCGCGCAGGGGCAGGTCCACCTGGAACGCGGCGCGGATGCGAGACGCGAGCTGGGTGGCGAGCAGTGAGTGACCGCCGAGCGTGAAGAAGTTGTCCACCGCCCCCACGCGCTCGACGCGCAGGAGCGTGGCCATCAGCTCCGCCAGCGTCTGCTCCGTGGGCGTGCGAGGCGCGAGCCACTCGGACGCGCCGCTCGTGTGGACGTCCGGCGCGGGCAGGGCCTTGCGGTCCTGCTTGCCGTTGGGCGTGAGCGGGAGGGCCGGCAGCGCCACGAAGGCCGCGGGGACCATGTACTCCGGCAGCTCCGCGAGCAGCCCCTGTCGCAGCTGGGCGGCGTCGACCGTGAGCCCCGGCCGAGACACCACGTAGGCGACCAGCAGCTCGTCGCGGACGAGCACGGCGGCCTCGTGGAGGTCCGGCTGCCGCAGGAGCGCGGCCTCGATTTCACCCAGCTCGATGCGAAGGCCGCGCAGCTTCACCTGGAAGTCGATGCGGCCCAGGTAGTCGAGCGTGCCATCCGCCCGCCACCGCACCTTGTCGCCCGTGCGGTAGAGCCGTGCACCGGGCTCGGAGGCGAAGGGGTTGGGGAGGAACCGCTCGGCGGTGATGCCGGGCCGGTTCAGGTAGCCACGCGCCAGGCCCTCGCCGCCCAGGTACAGCTCACCGGGCACCCCCGTGGGCACGGGCTGCATCGCCGGGTCGAGGACGTAGACCTGGGTGTTGGCCATGGGCCGGCCGATGGGCGCCACGGGGCCCGAGAAGCCCTCCACGGGCCACGTGGTGGCGTCGATGGTGGCCTCCGTCGGACCGTAGTTGTTGTCCAGGCGCGCGTGAGGCAGCACCTCGCGCACGCGCGGCGGCAGGTCGGCCGGGAGCGCCTCTCCGCCGGAGATGAGCCCGCGCAGGTGCGTGGTCGCGCGCAGACGCGGCTCCTCCAGCAGGACCCTCAACAGCGAGGGCACCACCTGGAGCAGCGTGACGTCGTGCCGCACCAGCGTCTCCGCCAGGACGGCCGGGTCGCGGTGGGCCTCGCGCGGGGCGACGACCAGGGTGGCCCCGGACAGGAGCGTGGAGAACAGCTCGGCGACGGACACGTCGAAGCTGAGCGACGTGACGAGCAGCGGGCGCTCTCCCGCGCCCATCCCGAACGTCGAGCGCATCCACGCGGCGTGGTTGGAGAGGGAGCGGTGGGTCAACACGGTGCCCTTGGGCTGACCCGTGCTGCCCGAAGTGTAGATGACGTAGGCCGCGCTCCCTGGCGGCACGCTGTCGGAAGGAAGCGCGGTCGTGGCGTCGAGCTCGGCTTCCCAGCCTGCGTCGAGGCACACCACCGCGGGCCCCTGTGGCAGCACGCCGAGGAGGTGCCGCTGCGTGAGCAGCACGGGGGCGGCGGTGTCCTGGAGCATGAAGGCCAGTCGCTCACGCGGATAGGCCGGGTCCAGTGGGACGTAGGCGCCACCGGCCTTGAGCACACCGAGGACGGCGACGGGGACCTCCAGCGAACGCTCCATGCACAGCGCCACCAGCGCGCCGGGCTTCACACCCAACGCGCGCAGGTGGGCCGCGAGCTGGCTCGACCGTGCGTCGAGCCGCGCGTAGGTGAGCGAGCCCTCGTCGGAGACGACGGCGAGTGCCTCCGGCGTGCGCGTGGCCTGGGCGGAGAACTGGTGGTGGATGCTGGCGTCACCGGGGACAGGGGCCGCCGTGTCGTTCCACTCGACGAGGAGGCGGTGACGCTCGGCCTCGTCCATCAGCGGGAGGGCGGAGAGCGGCAGCTCGGGGTGGGCCACGGCCGCGCGGAGCAGGGTGAGCAGGTGCTCCACCATGCGGCGCATGGTCGTGCCGTCGAACAGGTCGATGTTGTAGTCGAGCGTGCCCGCGAAGCCCTCGGCCGTCTCGGTCAGGGACAGGTCCAGGTCGAACTTGAGGGGCAGCTCCCGGTCGCCGAGTCCCTCCAGCCGCAGCCCGGGCAGCTCCAGCGCGCCCATGGGCGTGTTCAGCACGGAGAACATCACCTGGAACAGCGGCGAGTAGCTGAGGCTGCGCTCGGGCTGGAGCTCCTCGACGAGCTTCTCGAAGGGCACGTCCTGGTGGTCGAAGGCCTCCAGCGTGGTGCGCTTCACCTGCGTCAGCAGCGACGCGAAGGTGTCGCGCGAGTCCAACCGCGTGCGCAGGGCCAGCGTGTTGACGAAGAAGCCGATGAGGCCCTCGGTCTCCCCCCGGTTGCGTCCGGCGATGGGCGAGCCGACGACGACGTCGTCCTGGCCGGAGTAGCGCGCGAGCAGCACCTGGAACGCGGCCAGCAGCGTCATGAAGGGCGTGGCCCCATGCGCCTGGGACAGCGTCTTGACGGCGTGGGAGAGGTCCGCGGGCAGCACGACAGGCTGCTGCGCGGCGCTGCGCGTCTGGAGGGACGGACGCGGTCTGTCAGTCGGCAGCTCCAGCAGCGCCGGAGCGCCTTCGAGCCGACGCTTCCAGTAGCCCAGGCGCGTGGCGAGCGCCTCGTCGCGCAGCCAGCCTCGCTGCCAGGCCGCGAAGTCCGCGTACTGCACGGACAGCGGCGCCAGCTCCGCCTGGGTGCCGGACAGGTGCGCCGCGTAGTACGCACCCAGCTCGCGCACCAGCACGCCCGTGGACCAGCCGTCGAAGACGATGTGGTGCATCGTCGACAGCAGGACGTGCTCCGCTTCGTCCACGCGCAGCAGCGTGACGCGGAAGAGCGGGCCCGTGGCCAGGTCGAAGGGACGCAGGGACTCCTCGTTCGCGAGGCGGTGCACCTCGGCGGTGCGCTCGGCCGCGGGCAGGGCGCTCAGGTCCATCACGGGCAGCGTCACGGGGACGGCCGGGTGGATGTGCTGCACGGGCTCGCCATCGCGCGAGGCGAAGGTGGTGCGCAGGGCTTCGTGCCGCTCCACCACGAGGGAGATGGCGCGCTCCAGCGCGGCCACGTCCAGGTCGCCCACCAGCCGGAGCGCGGAGGGCATGTTGTACAGCGGGCTGGCCGGCTCCAGCTGGTCGATGAACCACAGCCGCTGCTGTGCGAACGAGAGCGGCATCGCCTCCGTGCGCGGCACGGGCACGAGCGGCGGCAGGCCCAGGCCCTGGCGCTCCAGGCGCAGGGCATCCACCTGTCCGGCCAGGGTGGAGAGCGTCGGGGACTCGAAGAGCTCGCGCAGCGCCAGCTCCAGGTCGAACGTCGCGCGGATGCGCGAGACGACCTGGGTGGCGAGCAGCGAGTGTCCGCCCAGCTCGAAGAAGTCGTCCTTCCTCCCCACGCGCGGGACACCCAGCACGTCGGAGAAGATGCTCGCCAGCGCGACCTCGGTGGCGCCGATGGGGGCCTCGAAGGTGTCGGCGCTCGCGCCCTCCAGCTCCGGTGCGGGCAGGGCCTTGCGGTCCACCTTGCCGTTCGGCGTGAGGGGCAGGGACTCCAGGCACACGAGGGCCGAGGGCACCATGTACTCGGGCAGCTTCTGGCGCAGGAAGTCCTTCATCCCCGCGACGTCGGCGTCGGGCGCCACGACATAGGCCACCAGGCGCTTGTCGCCGGGCGAGTCCTCGCGCACGACGACGATGGCCTCGCTCACGCTCGGGTGCAGGCGGAGGACGTTCTCCACCTCGCCCGGCTCGATGCGGAAGCCGCGCACCTTGACCTGGAAGTCCGTGCGGCCGAGGAACTCCAACGTGCCGTCGTCCTTCCAGCGCACCTTGTCGCCCGTGCGGTAGAGCCGCTCTCCCGGGGCGAAGGGGTGGGGGACGAAGCGCTCGGCCGTGAGGTCCGGCCGGCCCAGGTAGCCCCAGGCGAGGCCGTCGCCGCCGGTGAACAGCTCGCCCGGCGCGCCGGGGAGCACCGGCTCCATCCGCTCATCCAGCACGAAGACACGCGTGTTGGAGATGGGGCGGCCAATGGGCACGGTGGCGCCGATGACGGAGCCCGCCTCCATGCGGTGGCACGCCGTGAAGGTGGTGTTCTCCGTGGGGCCGTACCCGTTGACCAGCACCGCGCCGGGGGCCACGCGCGAGAGGTGCTCGCGCACGCGCCGCACGGGCAGCACGTCGCCTCCCGCCAGCACCTGGCGCACGGAGGCCAGGGCCGCGGGCTGGTGGATGGCCATCTGCTCGAACAGGGCCGCCGTCAGCCACAGGGTGGTGACGCGGTGACGAACGAGCGCCGCCCCCAGCTCCTCCAGCGTGGGCGTGTGGGGCGGGAAGAGGACGAGGCGAGCGCCATGCAGCAGCGCGCCCCAGATTTCCAGCGTGGACGCGTCGAACGAGCTGGGCGCGAGCTGGAGGAAGACCTCCTCGGGGCCGAAGTGGATGAAGTCGCCGCTCATCACCAGGCGCGTGATGCCGCGGTGAGGAATGGCGACCCCCTTGGGCTGTCCCGTGGAGCCCGAGGTGAACATGACGTACGCGAGGCTGTCCGCGTCCGCGCACGGGGCCAGCGCCGAGGCGGACTGGCGCGCGACCAGGTCCCACTCGGAGTCGAGGCACACGACGAGCGGGACGTAGGCGGGCAGCTCATCGGCGAGCCGCTCCTGCGTCACGAGGACGGACGCCGCCGTCCCCGCGAGCATGGCCTGCAGTCGCTCCGCCGGGTAGGCGGGGTCGAGCGGCACGAAGGCCGCGCCGGCCTTGAGGATGCCCAGCAGACCCACGGGCAGCTCCAGGCTCCGCTCCAGGCACAGCGCCACGCGCGTGCCGGGCGTGACGCCCAGGGTGCGCAGGTGACGCGCGAGCTGATTGGCGCGCGCGTCCAGCTCCCGATAGGTGAGCGTGCCCGCCTCGGACTCGGCGGCGATGGCGTCCGGAGTCCTGGCGGCCTGCGCGGCGAAGAGCTCGTGCACACTCGCGTCGCGCGGATAGGCGACGTCCGTCTGGTTCCACTCCACCAGGACGCGCTGGCGCTCCTCCGCCGTCAGCAGGGACAGCGAGGACACCCGGGCCCTCGGCTGGGCCAGCATGGCCTCCAGCGCCGTGTTCCAGTGGTGCAGCACCTTCTCCAGCACCGCCGCCTGGTAGCGCTGGGTGTCATAGACGAGGCGCAGCTCCATCCGAGGGCCGGGCATGACGATGGCCACGAAGGGCATGTCCGACTGCTCGGCGCTGGCGAGGTCTCGGACCTGGAAGTCGCTGCCGCCGGAGTAGACGGCGTCGTCGACGGGGTAGTTCTCGAAGACGTACAGGCTCTGGAACAGGGACTGGCCGCGAGGCACCTCGCTCCAGCCCTGGATGCGCGCCAGCGAGTCGTGCTCACGCTCGTGCAGCGCCTGCATCTGCGCATGGTGCGAGGCGAGCCACTCGACGACCGACAGGTCGGGGTCCAACCGGCTGCGCATGGGCAGCGTGTTGATGAACAGACCGACCATCTGCTCGATGCCAGCCACCTCGGCGGAGCGACCCGACACGGTGGTGCCGAAGACGATGTCGCGCTCACCGGAGTACCGGGCGAGCACGAGCGCCCAGGCGCCCTGCAACACGGTGTTGGCCGTGAGCTGATGCTGGCGTGCGTACGCGTGCAGGGCCTGGGTCGTCTCCGCGCTCAACAGGTGGCCGCGCTCGCCCTGCTTGTACGGCGCGTTCTCCGTGTCGGGGAGTCGCGAGCCGGGCAGCGGCGTCGGCGTGGTGAAGCCCTGGAGGGCTTCGCGCCAGTAGGTCTCGCCGCGCGCGGTGGTGTCCTCGCGCAGCCAGGAGATGAAGTCGCGATACGCGGGCGCGGTGCCCAGCGCGGGACGCTGACCCTTCGCCGCCGCGTCGTAGAGCGCGAACAGTTCCTTGAACACGAGGCCGAGGCTCCAGCCATCCATCAGCAGGTGATGCGAGGACCAGAGGACGCGGTGCGCCCCTTCGTCCAGCTTCACGACCGTCAGGCGCATCAGCGGCGCCTGCCGCAAGTCGAAGCCCCGGACGCGGTCAGCGGCCATGAGGGCGCTGAAGCGCGACTGCTGCTCGGCGGGCGACAGGCCGCGCCAGTCGAGCTCCTCCCAGGGCAGCACGGTGCGCGGGCTCACCACCTGGACGGGCTCGGCCAGGCCGTCCCAGAAGAACGTGGTGCGCAGGGGCGCATGGCGCTCCACCACCGTCTCCCACGCGCGGCGGAAGAGTCCCAGGTCGAGGCGCGCGCCGAACGTCCAACCGAACTGCGTGACGTACACGCCCGAGCCCGGTGCCATCAGCGAGTGCAGCAGCATGCCCTGCTGCAAGGCGGACAGCGGGTACACGTCCTCCACGGGCACGCCCGAGGGGAGCACCTGGTCCAGCGCTTCCCGCGTCAGGTTCGCGAGCGGGAAGTCCGCCGGCGTGTAGCGCAGCGCATCGGCGGTCGCACGGTTCGCGACGAGCTGGCGCAGGGCATCGCCGAAGGACTCCAGGAGGCCACGCACCGTGCCTTCGTCGTGGACGTCGCGGCTGTAGGTGATGGAGACCTGGAGCTGTCCTCCTTGGACGACGGCCGAGACGTCGAGCAGGTACGCACGCGGCGCACGCGGGCTCATCGACGGGCCTTGGGCCTCCGAGGCGAAGGTGAAGAGCGAGGTGTCGTTGGCGGTGGTGTCCACCTGGCCCAGGTAGTTGAAGGACACTTCGGGCCTGGGCAGCGCGCTGAGCTGGGCCCGGGTGTCATCGTCGCGCAGGTGGCGCAGCAGGCCATGGCCCAGTCCGTTGGCGGGCAGGGCGCGCAGCGCGTCGCGGGTCAAGCGCACGGTGTCGCCCGGGCTGTCACTGGTGCCCACCTGGAGCAGCACGGGGTAGAGCGAGGTGAACCAGCCCACCGTGCGCGACAGGTCCACGTCGGCGAAGAGGTCCTCGCGGCCGTGGCCTTCGGCTTCGACGAGGAAGCGCGACTGGCCCGTGCGGAGGGCGAGGGCCCGGCCCAGGGCGCCGAGCAGCACGTCCTGGATTCGGGCGCGGTACGCCGCGGGGACCTCGCGCAGCAGCAGGCCCGTGTCTCCGACGTCGAGGCTCAGGGAGACGGTGTGAGCCGAGGCGACCGTGTTCGCCCCGTCCGCCCTGTCACGCGGCAGCGGGAGGACGCGGGCCCGGGCTTCGTCCAGCCACCAGGCGCGCTCGGCGTCGAGCGCCGTGGAGCGGGCATGTTGGTGCAGGCGCTCGGACCAGGCCTTGAAGGAGGTGGTCTTGGCCGGGAGCGAGAGGGACTCGCCCTTGCGCGCTTGCCGGCACAGGGTCTCCAGGTCCTCGACGAGGATGCGCCAGGAGACGGCATCGACGACGAGGTGGTGGGCCACGAGCAACAGTCGCGCGGGCTCCTGGGGACCGAAGTCGAAATGGACCGCGCGGAAGAGCGGCGCCGTGCCCAGGTCGAAGGTGGACTGGGCCTGGGTGGCGACGGCCTCCATCCTCGCGACGCGCTCGGCCTCGGAGAGCGCGGACACGTCCTCACGCCACAGCGAAGGCGTGTGCTCGACGGAGGTGTTGTGCTGGCTCCAGCGGCCGTCCTCCTGGACGAAGCGCAGGCGCAGGGCGTCGTGGTGCTCCACGAGCTTGCGCAGCGCGGACTCGAGGGTCGCCGGGTCCACCTGCTCGCGCAGCCGCAGCATCAGCGCCTGGTTGTAGTGGTGCGGCTCGGGGTTCGGGTTCTCGAGGAACGCGCGCTGGATGGGCGTGAGGAGAACAGGGCCGATGACGGGCTGCTGTTCGGCGGTGATGGCCTGGAGCCGGGAGACCACGGGCGCCAGGGTGGCGATGGTCTGGCACTGGAAGAGCTGCCGAGGTGTGAAGTGCAGGCCGGAGCGGCGGGCGTGTGCGACCAGCTGGAGGCTGATGATGGAGTCGCCGCCGAGCTGGAAGAAGTTGTCGTGGATGCCGACGCGCGGAACCCGCAGCACCTGGGCCCACACCGTGGCGAGCGCCTGCTCCAGCTCGTTGCGAGGCGCGACGAAGGAGTCGGAGGTCGCGGAGTCGGGTGCGGGGAGTGCGGCGCGGTCCAGCTTGCCGTTGGCCGTGAGCGGGAGGGCCTCCAGCGGAACGAGCGCGGAGGGCACCATGTGCTCGGGGAGGCGCGCGAGGAGGAACTCGCGCAGGGCCGAGACGTCCACGGCCTGCGTCGCGACGAAGTACCCGACGAGGCGCTGGCTGCCAGGCGCGTCTTCACGCACGAGCGCGACGGCTTCACGGATGTCGGCGTGCGCGAGGAGCGCGGCTTCGACGTCACCAAGCTCGACGCGCTGGCCGCGCAGCTTCACCTGGAAGTCGAAGCGGCCGAGGTACTCGAGAGTGCCGTCCGTGAGCCAGCGCACCTTGTCACCGGAGCGGTAGAGGCGCGCGCCGGGCTCGGTGCTGAACGGGTTCGGGACGAAGCGCTCCGCGGTGAGGTGCGGACGGTGGAGGTAGCCGAGCGCGAGCTGGGGACCCGCGAGGAACAGCTCACCCGGGACGCCCGTGGGAACAGGTTGGAGCTGAGCGTCGAGGACGTAGGCCCGCGTGTTGGAGACCGGCCGACCGATGGGGATGAAGGGACGCGACTCCTCCGGAGAAGCGAAGGAGGAGGTCGAGTCGATGGTGACTTCGGTGGGGCCGTAGAGGTTGACGAGCTGGGTGGAGGGAAGCGCGGCGTGGAGACGACGCGCGAGAGACGAGGGCAGAGCCTCACCACCGCAGAAGAGGAAGCGGAGGTGAGAGGCGTTGGAGAGACCTTCCTCCCCGAGGAGGAAGCGGAGGAGGGAGGGGACGAGCTGGAGGACGGAGACGCGGTGGCGCGTGACACTGGCGAGCAGCGCGGCCGGGTCGCGATGGGCCTCTGGGGAGGCGAGGACGAGCGGAGCACCGGAGAGCAGCGGGGCCCAGACCTCCCAGACGGAGGCGTCGAAGCTGAGAGGAGTCTTGAGGAGGACCCTGTCGTCGGCGGAGAGAGGGAAGGCGGAGAGGAACCACGCCATGTGGTTGGCGAGGGCCAGATGGGAGACGAGGGTGCCCTTGGGCTGACCGGAGGAGCCCGACGTGTAGATGACGTACGCGGGGCTGGAAGCCGCGACAGGAGCAGGCGTGAACGCGATGCCCTTGGAGTCATCCGCCTGTGCCCCCCAATGAGCGTCGAGGGTGATGACGGCGGGGCCTGGAGGCAGTGCCGCCTGGAGGTGCGGCTGGGTGAGCAGCACCGAGGGCGAGGCATCCTGGAGCATGAACGCGAGGCGCTCACGGGGATAGGCCGGGTCGAGCGGGAGCCAGGCGGCGCCCGCCTTGAGGATGGCGAGGAGCGCGACGGGCAGCTCGAGCGAGCGCTCCATGAAGAGCGCGACGAGTGAGCCGGGCTTCACCCCCACCTGGACAAGGTGCGAAGCGAGGAGGTTGGAGCGAGCCTCGAGCTGGGCGAAGGAGAGCGAGCCCGAGTCCGAGAGGACGGCGAGGGCCTGAGGTGTGAGCGCCGCGCGAGCGGAGACCTGAAGGTGGACAGGTCCCTCGTTCGGGAAGTCCACGGCGGTGTCGTTCCACTCGACGAGGAGGCGGCGGCGCTCAACGGACTCCATGAGCGGCAGGGACGCGACGGGCACCTCGGGCTGGGCAACGGCGGCGCGCAGCAGGGTGAGGAAGTGCGTCGCCATGCGCGCGGCCGTGGAGGCATCGAAGAGCGCGGTGGAGAACTGGAGGGAACCCTCGAAGCCGGATGCGGATTCAGAGAGCGCGAGGTCCAGGTCGAACTTCGCGAGGAGCCCGGATGGAGGGAGCGAACGGAGCTTGAGCCCCGGGAGGACGAGATCTCCGGAGGGGGTGTTGAGGAGTGAGAAGGCGACCTGGAAGAGCGGAGAGAAGCCGAGGCTGCGCTGGGGCTGGAGCTCTTCGACGAGCTTCTCGAAGGGGACGTCCTGGTGCTCGAAGGCGCCCAGGGTGGAGTGCTTCACCTGCGAGAGCAGGTCCGCGAACGAGGCACCGGGCACGACGTGCGCACGCAGGACGAGCGTGTTGACGAAGAAGCCGATGAGGCCCTCGGTCTCCGCGCGGTTGCGTCCAGCGATGGGAGAGCCGACGACGACGTCCTCCTGTCCGGAGTACCGGGAGAGGAGGAGCTGGAACGCGGCCAGCATCGTCATGAAGGGCGTGGCGCCGTGACGTTGGGAGAAGACCCTGACGGCGTCGGACAGCTCGGTGCCGAGGACGACGGGCTGTAGCGCCGCTTCACGCGATTGGATGGCGGGACGCGGCCTGTCGGTGGGCAGCTCCAGCAGGGCCGGAGCGCCCTGGAGGTGCTGCTTCCAGTAGTCGAGCTCCGAGCGAAGCGCATCGTCGCGCAGCCACCCTCGCTGCCAGGCTGCGTAGTCCGCGTACTGCACGGACAGCGCCGGAAGGGAGGCCGGAGCGCCAGAAAGGTGCGCTGCGTAGAGCGCACCCAGCTCACGCACCACCACCCCGGTGGACCAGCCGTCCGAGATGATGTGGTGGATGGTGAAGAGCAGCAGGTGGGAGTCCTCCTCCAGCTGGAGGAGGCAGAGACGGAAGAGCGGCCCGGAGGTCAGGTCGAATGGACGAGTGGCCTCCTCGAGGACGAGGCGCTGCTCCTCGAACGAACGCGAGGTCGGGTCGAGAGGACGGAGGTCGACGCGTGGAATGGTGACCGGCGCGGCCGTGTGGACACGCTGGAGCGGCTGCCCTTCGGCGGAGGATTCGAAAGTGGTGCGCAACGACTCATGTCGGGCGACGACCTCGGAGATGGAGCGCTCCAGCGCGGCGACGTCCAGGGCTCCTTCGAGGTGGAGAGCGGTGGGGATGTTGTAGAGGGCGCTTCCCGGCTCGAGCTGGTCGATGAACCACAGGCGCTGCTGCGCGAAGGACAGCGGCGAGGCCTCGGTGCGAGGCCTCGGAACGAGCGGGGGTCTCGTCGAGGACGCCTCTCGGGTGCTGCTGTCGATGCGCGCGGCGAGGGCCGAGACCGTGGGCGACTCGAAGAGCGCGCGAAGGGGCAGCTCGACCTGGAAGGCCGCACGGATGCGCGAGGCGAGCTGGGTGGCGAGCAGCGAGTGGCCACCGAGCGCGAAGAAGGAGTCTTCGGCTCCGACACGCTCGATGCGCAGCAGCTCCGCCATCAGGTGGGCCACGGTCTGTTCAGTGGCACTGCGAGGCGTGACGTAGGTGTCGGTGAGCGAGGCGTCGGGAGCGGGGAGGGCCTTGCGGTCCAGCTTGCCGTTGGCCGTGAGCGGGAGGGCCTCCAGCCGCACGAGGACGGCGGGCACCATGTACTCGGGCAGGCGTCCGAGGAGCGAGGCACGGAGGGCGACGACATCCACCGTCTCCGAGGCCACGACGTAGGCCACGAGGCTCTGGTGGCCCGGCGAGTCCTCGCGAACGAGCGCGACGGCTTCACGGACGCCGGCGTACGCAAGGAGCGCGGCCTCCAGCTCACCGAGCTCGATGCGCTGGCCGCGCAGCTTCACCTGGAAGTCGAAGCGGCCGAGGTACTCGAGGGTGCCGTCCGTGAGCCAGCGCACCTTGTCGCCGGAGCGGTAGAGGCGTGCTCCGGGCTCGGTGCTGAACGGGTTCGGGACGAAGCGCTCCGCGGTGAGGTGCGGACGGTGGAGGTAGCCGAGCGCGAGCTGGGGGCCCGCGAGGAACAACTCACCCGGGACGCCCGTGGGAACGGGCTGGAGCTGAGCGTCGAGGACGTAGGCCCGCGTGTTGGAGACCGGCCGACCGATGGGAATGGCCACGCGAGACTCCGCCGGTGAGGCGAAGGCGAACGTGGAGTCGATGGTGACTTCGGTGGGGCCGTAGAGGTTGACGAGCCGAGTGGAGGGGAGCGCGGCGTGGAGACGACGCGCGAGAGAGGACGGCAACGCTTCGCCACCGCAGAAGAGGAAGCGGAGGTGGGAGGCGGCGGACAGGCCTTCCTCTTCGAGGAGGAAGCGGAGGAGGGAGGGGACGAGCTGAAGGACGGAGACTTGGTGGCGCGTGACACTGGCGAGCAGGGCGGCCGGGTCGCGATGTGCCTCGGGAGAAGCGAGGACGAGCGGAGCACCGGAGAGCAGCGGAGCCCAGACCTCCCAGACGGAGGCGTCGAAGCTGAGAGGAGTCTTGAGGAGGACCCTGTCGTCGGCGGAGAGAGGGAAGGCGGAGAGGAACCACGCCATGTGGTTGGCGAGGGCCAGATGGGAGACGAGGGTGCCCTTGGGCTGACCGGAGGAACCGGAGGTGTAGATGACGTACGCGGGGCTGGAGGCCGCGACCGGGACGCTGGCGAAGGTGAGCCGAGTATCCGCATCCGCCTGTGCGCCCCACTGCGCATCGAGGCTGATGACGGTGGGGCCTGGAGGCAGTGCCGCCTGGAGGTGCGGCTGGGTGAGCAGCACCGAGGGCGAGGCATCCTGGAGCATGAACGCGAGGCGCTCACGGGGATAGGCCGGGTCGAGCGGGAGCCAGGCGGCGCCCGCCTTGAGGATGGCGAGGAGCGCGACGGGCAGCTCGAGCGAGCGCTCCATGAAGAGCGCGACGAGTGAGCCGGGCTTCACCCCCGCCTGGATGAGCCGGAACGCGAGCAGGTTGGAGCGAGCCTCGAGCTGGGCGAAGGAGAGCGAGCCCGAGTCCGAGAGGACGGCGAGGGCTTGAGGTGTGAGCGCCGCGCGAGCGGAGACCTGAAGGTGGACCGGCCCTTCGTTCCGGAAGTCCGCGGCGGTGTCGTTCCACTCGACGAGGAGGCGGCGGCGCTCAACGGACTCCATGAGCGGCAGGGACGCGACGGGCACCTCGGGCTGGGCAACGGCTGCGCGCAGCAGGGTGAGGAAGTGCGTCGCCATGCGCGCGGCCGTGGAGGCATCGAAGAGCGCGGTGGAGAACTGGAGGGAACCTTCGAAGCCCGAAGCGGACTCGGAGAGGGAGAGGTCCAGGTCGAACTTCGCGAGCAGGCCCGAGGGCGCCATCGGACGCAGGCTGAGGCCCGGAAGCTCCAGGTTGCCCGTGGGTGCGTTCTGCAGGGAGAAGGTGACCTGGAAGAGCGGAGAGAAGCCGAGGCTGCGCTGGGGCTGGAGCTCCTCGACGAGCTTCTCGAAGGGGACGTCCTGGTGCTCGAAGGCGCCCAGGGTGGAGTGCTTCACCTGCGAGAGCAGGTCCGCGAACGACGCTTGTGGAGCGATGCGAGCGCGCAGGACGAGCGTGTTGACGAAGAAGCCGATGAGGTCCTCGGTCTCCGCGCGGTTGCGTCCAGCGATGGGAGAGCCGACGACGACGTCTTCCTGTCCGGAGTACCGGGAGAGGAGGAGCTGGAACGCGGCCAGCATCGTCATGAAGGGCGTGGTGCCATGGCGCTGGGAGAGCGCCTTGACGGCGTCGGACAGCTCGGTGCCGAGGACGACGGGATGGAGCGCCGCCTCACGTGAAGGCAGCGAGGCACGAGGTCTGTCGGTGGGCAGCTCCAGAAGGGCGGGCGCGCCGGTCAGCGCATCACGCCACCATGCGAGCTGCTCCGCGAGGGCTTCGTCCCGCAGCCAACCGCGCTGCCACACGGCGAAGTCCGCGTACTGCACGGCGAGCTCCGGCAGCGGCGAGGCGCGGCCGTCTCGGAAGGCCTCGTACAGGGCCACCAGCTCGCGCACCAGGACACTCATGGACCAGGCGTCGGAGACGCTGTGGTGCATGGTGACGAGCAGCACATGGGACGTCGTGGCACGTCGCAACAGCGTGGCGCGCAGCAGCGGACCACGGGCGAGGTCGAACGGGCGCTGGGCCTCCTCCGCCATCCACTGGCCCGTCGCGTGGGCCTGCTTCTCTGGAGCGAGCGACTCCAGCGCGACGACGGCGAGCTGGAAGGGCGCGGGCGCATGGATGCGCTGGACGGCCTGTCCATCCACCGTGCCGAAGGTGGTGCGCAGCGACTCGTGACGTCGGTGGAGCTCGGTGAAGGCGCGCTCCAGCGCGGGGACATCCAGCGGGCCCTCGAGCTCCAGGGCCGTGGGGATGTTGTAGAGCGAGCTTCCGGGCTCGAGCTGGTCGATGAACCACAGCCGCTGCTGTGCGAACGACAGCGGCAGGTCTCCCGTGCGCGGCGCGGGCGTCAGCGCGGGGACCTTCGTGGTGCTCGCACCCGTCTGGGCCAGGGCCTCCAGCCGCGCGGCGAGCCGCTCCACGGTGGGAGCCTCGAAGAGCTCACGCAGCGGCAGCTCCAGCCCGAAGGTGGCCTGCACGCGTGAGAGGGACTGCGTGGCCAGCAGCGAGTGGCCACCCAGCTCGAAGAAGTCGTCATGGATGCCGACTCGCTCGACGTGCAGCAGCTCCCGCCAGAGCGCGGCGAGCCGCTCCTCGGTCGGGGTGCGAGGCGCGACGTACTCACGGGTATCGGCCTCGCCCGTGCCCTCGGGAGGAGGCAGGGCGCGGCGGTCCACCTTCCCGTGCGCCGTGAGCGGCAGCGTGGGGAGGAGGGCGATGGCGGACGGCACCATGTGCTCGGGCAGCCGCTCCTTGAGGGCGGCGCGCAGCGAGGCGACATCGAGGGTGCTGTCCTCCTCGGCCACGACATACGCCACCAGCCGGGTCAGGCCCGGGGAGTCCTCGCGCACGGTGGCGACGGCCTCGCGCACGAAGGGGAGACGCGAGAGGACGGCTTCGACCTCACCGAGCTCGATGCGGAAGCCACGCAGCTTCACCTGCGAGTCGATGCGGCCCAGGTACTCGAGGGTTCCATCGGCGCGCCACCGCGCCCGGTCTCCGGTGCGGTAGAGCCGTGCTCCGGGCACGCCGGAGAGGGCGTCCGGGATGAAGCGCTCGGCGGTGAGGCCCGGCTGTCCCAGGTAGCCCCGGGCGAGGCCGACGCCCCCCACGCACAGCTCACCGGGCACTCCGATGGGCTGCGGACGCATCGACGCATCGACGACGTACACCTGGAGGTTCGCCCATGGGCGGCCGATGGTGAGGCGCTGTCCGGCGGACAGCGGCTCGGTGATGGAGGCGCAGACGGTCGTCTCCGTGGGGCCGTATGCGTTGAGGAAGCGCACGTGCGGCGCCCAGCGATGCACCAGCTCGGGCGTGCACGCCTCTCCGGCGGAGACGAGCGTGCGCAGCGAGGGGAAGTCCTCGGGCGACAGCTGCGCGAGGACCGACGGGGTGAGCGTGACGGCGGTGATGGACTCGTCACGGGCCAGCGCGCGCAGCGGTGCGCCCGGGAGGAGCCGCTCACGCGGTGCCAGCACCAGGGTTGCACCCGAGAGCAGCGCGCCGAAGATCTCCCAGACCGACGCGTCGAAGCCGGCGGAGAAGAATTGGAGGACGCGGCTCCCCGTCTCGAGCCCCATGGCGCGGCCCGTCTGGAGGGCCGTGTTGCAGAGGCCGCGGTGCTGGAGGAGCGTGCCCTTGGGTCGGCCGGTGCTGCCGGAGGTGTAGATGATGTACGCGAGGTTGTCCGCGCCCGAGGACTGCTCGGGTACGTGCTGGGGCTGGGCGTTGATGAAGCGCGCCTCCGCGTCGAGCAGGACGAGCTGCTCGCTTCCGGCGGGGAGCTCATCGGCGATGGCCTCGGTGGTGACGAGGACCGGCGCGGCGCAGTCGCGCAGCATGAAGGTGAGGCGCTCGACCGGGTAGCTGGGGTCGAGCGGGACGTAGGCCCCGCCCGCCTTGAGGATGCCCAGGATGGCGACGGCGGTGTCGAGCGAGCGCTCGACGCAGAGGGCGACCGGCACGTCCTCGCGGACGCCGAGCCCTCGCAGGTGGTGCGCGAGCTGGTTGGCGCGAGCATCGAGCTGCGCGTAGGTGAGCTGCTGGTCCTCGAAGCGCACGGCGATGGCGTCCGGGGTGCGCTCGGCCTGGGCCTGGAAGAGCTGGTGCGCACCGGCGTCACGCGGGAAGTCGCGCGTGGTGGCGTTCCACTCGACGAGGAGCTGTTGCTGCTCCGCCTGGGCCAGCAGGGACAGGTCGGTGATGGGCGTGCCGGGGTTCGCCGCGGCGGCCTTCAGCACCACGCCGAGGTGGCGCACGAGCCCCTCGATGGTGGACGCCTCGAAGAGGCCCGTGCGGTACTCGCAGGTGCATTCCAGCCCACGCTCCGTCTCGACGATGGAGAGCGTGAGGTCCAGGCGCGAGGTACCGGACTCCGGGTACTCGGGGCGCAGCGTGAGGCCCGGGACCTCCAGCGCGGCGGCGGGCTGGTTCTGCAACACCAGCTTCACCTGGAACAGCGGGGCATGCGCGAGGTTGCGCTCGGGGTTGATGGCCTTGACCAGCTCCTCGAACGGCAGGTCCTGATGCGCGTAGGCGCCGAGCGTGGCGTCGCGGACCTGCGTGAGCAGCTCGCGGAAGGTCATCCCCGGCTCGATGCGCGCACGCAGGGCGAGCTGGTTCACGAAGAAGCCGATGAGGCCCTCCGTCTCCACGCGGTTGCGGTTGGCGATGTCGGTGCCGACGACGAGGTCCGCCTGCCCCGAGTAGCGCGACAGGACGATGTCGAAGCCCGCGAGCAGCGCCATGAAGAGGGTGGTGCCCTCTCTGCGGGAGAGCTCCTGGAGGGACTCACTCAGCTCACGCGGCAGCGTGCGAGTGAGGGTGGCGCCCTGGAAGCCCTGGACCGCGGGGCGGGGGAAGTCCGTGGGGAGCTCGAGGAAGCGCGGTGCACCCTGGAGGTGCTCGCGCCACCAGGAGAGCTGCGTCTCGAGCGCCTCGCCCTGGAGCCAGCCCCGCTGCCAGGCCGCGTAGTCCGCGTACTGGATGGGCAGCTCGGGCAGCCCGGAGGGGCGACCCTCTCGGAAGGCGGCATAGAGCGCGGCGGACTCACGCACCAGCACGTCGACGGACCAGCCGTCCGAGACGATGTGGTGCACGGTCAGCAGCAGGATGTGCCGCGACTCGGACAGCCGCAGCAACGTGGTGCGCAGCAGGGGACCTTGGGTGAGGTCGAACGGGCGTCGCGCTTCTTCTCGCGCGAGGTGTCGGGCCTGGGCCTCCGCTTCCTCCGCGGAGAGCGTGGAGAGGTCTACGCGGGGCAGTGGGACGGGAGCCGCGGGCTGGATGACCTGGACGGGGCCTTCGCGGAAGGTGGTGCGGAGGACTTCGTGCCGACGCACCAGCTCGGTGAAGGCGCGCTCCAGCGCGGAGACGTCGAGCGTCCCCTCCAGCCGAAGGCCCACGGGCATGTTGTAGAACGGGCTGCCCGGCTCGAGGCGATCCAAGAACCACAAGCGCTGCTGGGCGAAGGACAGCGGAAGCTCGCTCGAGCGTGCGACCGGCCGCAGCGGCGGCGCGGTGTGACGCTCGGGTGCCTGGGTCGAAGCATCAATCCGGCGCGCGAGCTGCTCGACGGTGGGCGACTCGAAGAGGACGCGGAGCGGGATCTCGACACCCAGGGTGGCGTGGATGCGCGAGACGACCTGCGTGGCGAGCAGCGAGTGTCCGCCGAGCGCGAAGAAGCTGTCCGTGGCTCCCACGCGCTCCACGCTCAGCACTTGTCCGAACAGCCGCGCGAGGTGTTCCTCGGTCGGTGAGCGAGGCGCGATGTAGCGAGCCCCCGAGTCCGTCAGCACCGGAGCCGGGAGCGCCTTGCGGTCGACCTTGCCGTTGGGGGTGAGGGGCAGCGCCGAGAGCGACAGGAAGACGGCCGGCACCATGTGCTCGGGCAGATGCCGCTGGACGAAGTCGTGGAGCGCGGAGGGCTCGAGGGAGACGCCGGGCTGAGGCACGAGCCAGGAGACGAGGCGGCCGTCACCGGAGGAGTCGAGGTGGACGCCGCAGACGGCCTGGAGGACGGAAGGGTGGCGCGAGAGGACGGCTTCGATTTCGCCGAGCTCGATGCGGAAGCCGCGGAGCTTCACCTGGAAGTCAGCGCGGCCGAGGAAGTCGAGAGAGCCGTCGGCACGCCAGCGAGCGAGGTCACCGGTGCGGTAGAGACGGGCGCCCGGGACACCGGAGAAGGCGTCGGGGAGGAAGCGCTCGGCGGTGAGGTCGGGACGTCCGAGGTAGCCCCGGACGACGCCGTCACCGGAGATGAAGAGCTCACCCGGGGCGCCGATGGGAGAGGGCTGGCCGGAGGAGGCGAGGACGAAGAGGCGGTTGTTGGCGAGAGGTGTGCCGATGGAGAGGGTGGCGGCGCCTTCGTCGGAAGAGGAAGCGGTGTGGGACGAGGACCAGACGGTGGTCTCCGTCGGGCCGTACATGTTGAGGAGGGAGGACTGGGGGAGGGAGGCCCTGAGCTGAGAAGAGAGAGGACCTGGGAGTGCCTCACCGCCGACGAGGAGGAAGCGGAGGGAGGAGAGAGCGGAGAGGGAGTCGGGGTCGAGCACCCTGGAGCGAGCGAAGGAGGGGGTGCACTGGAGATGAGAGACGGGGTGACGGCGGAGGACTTCGGGAAGAGACAGCGCGGTGCCGAGGCGAGAGGCGGCACGCTCGTCATGAAGGACGACGTGGAAGCCACGGCAGAGAGTCCAGAGGAGCTCGAGGACGGAGATGTCGAAGGAGATGGAGGTGACGGCGAGCCAGGTGCCGGTGGAGGAGCCGAGGCGCTCATCCATGGCGGCGAAGAAGTTGGCGGCGGTGCGGTGGGGCACCATGACGCCCTTGGGCCTGCCGGTGGAGCCGGAGGTGTAGATGACATAGGCGAGGTTGGAGGAGTCGGCCTCGCCGGGAGTCAGGGCTGTCGTGTCGCCAGTCTCCTCGATGAGGAGGACTTGCGCGTCGGAGGAGGGGAGCGAGCCGACGAGAGAGCGGGAGGTGAGGATGAAGGGAGCGCGAGAGTCCTGGAGCATCCAGGAGAGGCGGTCCGAGGGGTAGTCGGGGTCGAGGGGGAGGTAGGCGCCACCGGCGTGGAGAATGCCGAGCATGGCGGCGACCATGTCGGAGGAGCGGTGGAGGAAGAGGCCGACGGGGGAGTCAGGGCGGAGGCCGAGAGACTGGAGTCGGTGGGAGATGCGAAGGACGCGCGCGTGGAGTTGTCCATACGTGAGCGACTCATCGCCGAAGGAGAGCGCGGTGGAGTCGGGCGTACGCGTGGCCCGAGCCGCGAACTGAAGGTGGAGGCCGGAGGAGTCGAAGGGACGTGAGGAGGCGTTGAAGGAGCGCAGGACCTGCTCTCGCTCCTCACCCGTCACCAGTGACAGTGCCCCCAGTCGCGTGCTCGGACTCGCGATGATTGCCTGAAGCGCCGAGGCCCAGTGCTGGAGGAGGCGAGCGGGAGCGGATGGCTCGAAGCGCGTGGCGTCGACGAGCAGCCGGAGCTCCAGCGACTCTCCGGGAATGACATACGCCTCCAGCGGGGTGTCTGTCTGGTCGACGATGGTGAAGTCGCGGATGCCCAATGCCTCGCCAGACGCGTTCACCGCGGCGTCGACGGGGAAGTTCTCGACGATGAAGAGGGACTCGAAGAGGGGCGTGCCACGCGGCACGTCGCTCCAGCCGTGCAGACGCACGAGGGGCGTGTGCTCGAACTGGCGCAGCTCGAGCTGCTGCGAGTGGAGCTGCTGGAGCCAGGAGAGGACGGTGGTGTCTTCGTCGACGAAGATGCGGACCGGCAGCGTGTTGATGAAGAGGCCGATGGCGCGTTCGATGCCGAAGACCTCGGCGGAGCGGCCGGAGGTGGTGGCTCCGAAGAGGATGTCCTGCTCACCCGTGTGGCGCGAGAACACCAAGGCCCATGCGGCCTGGACCAGCGCGTTGAGCGTGAGGTGGTGCTGCCTTGCGAAGGACTGGAGCTCCGCCGTGGCCTTTGGGGGCAGGTGGAACTGGAGGCGCTGACGCTGGAGCGCGGAGTCCGAGCTCCGAGCCAGGCCTCCCGGCAGCGGCGTGGGAGCGGTGAAGCCTTTCAGCGTCTTTCGCCAGTAGCGCTCCGCGGGCTCCATGGGCTGGCGCTGGAGCCAGTCGATGTAGTCGCGGAAGGCCGTCGCTTCACTCCGGACCCACACCAGGCCGGCGCGCACCTGCTCGTAGGTGTTGAAGAGCTCCTGGAAGAGGAGGCCCATGCTCCAGCCGTCCATCAACACGTGGTGCGTGGTCCAGAGGACTCGCCACGCCTCCTCGGCGGTGCGGATGACCGTCAGACGCAGCAGAGGCGGTGTGCGCAGGTCGAAGCCACGCGCACGGTCCTCGGAGAGGAGGGACTGGAAGCGGGACTGCTGCTCCGACTCCTCCACCCCGCGCCAGTCGAGCTCCTCCCAGGGCAGGGCCGCCGTGGGATGGACGAGCTGAAGGGGCTCCTGCGCTCCACCCGCGAGGAACGACGTGCGCAGCAGCGGCTGGCGCTGGATGACGGCGTCCCAGGTGCGGCGGAAGGCCCCCAGGTCCACGGCGCCACTGAAGATCCACGTCAGCTGGGTGACGTAGACGCCAGAGCCCGGCGCGGAGAGGGTGTGGAAGAGCATGCCCTGCTGCAAGGGCGACAGCGGATAGAGGTCCTCCACGGGCATGCCCACGGGGACCAGCCGGTCCGCGACGGCTTGCTTCAGCCGGCCGAGGAGGAGGTCCGTGGACGACTGACTCTTCGAGTCCGTCGAGGTGCGCAGGGCGAGTGCCTTCAGCGCGGCATCCGACTGCTCGGCCCACGCGTTGCCCTCGAGCTTCACGGCCCGGGCGAGGGACTCCAGCGTGGGGTGCTGGAAGAGCTGCTGGGTCGTGAGCTGGACCCCGGCGTTGCGAGCGCGCGAGACAATCTGGATGGAGAGGATGGAGTCTCCACCCAACGCGAAGAAGTTGTCCTGACGCTTCACGCTCGGCACGCGCAATGCGTCGGCCCAGATGGCCGCGAGGATCTTCTCCTGCGGAGTCTTCGGCTCGGAGTCGTCTGTGGTGGCCTCGGCCTGCGGGCTCGGGCGCAGCGGCGCGGGAAGCGCCTTGCGGTCGACCTTGCCGTTGGGGGTGAGAGGCAGCGCCGAGAGCGACAGGAAGATGGCTGGCACCATGTGCTCGGGCAGATGCCGCTGGACGAACTCGCGGAGCGCGGAGGGCTCGAGGGAGACGCCGGGCTGCGGGACGAGCCAGGAGACGAGGCGGCCGTCACCGGAGGCGTCGAGGTGGACGCCGCAGACGGCCTGGAGGACGGACGGGTGGCGAGAGAGGACGGCTTCGATTTCACCGAGCTCGATGCGGAAGCCGCGGAGCTTCACCTGGAAGTCAGCGCGGCCGAGGAAGTCGAGAGAGCCGTCGGCACGCCAGCGAGCGAGGTCACCGGTGCGGTAGAGGCGAGCGCCCGGGACGCCGGAGAAGGCGTCAGGGAGGAAGCGCTCGGCGGTGAGGTCGGGACGTCCGAGGTAGCCCCGGACGACGCCGTCACCGGAGATGAAGAGCTCACCGGGAGCGCCGATGGGAGAGGGCTGGCCGGAGGCGTCGAGGACGAAGAGGCGGTTGTTGGCGAGAGGTGTGCCGATGGAGAGGGTGGCGGCGCCTTCGTCGGAAGAGGAAGCGGTGTGGGACGAGGACCAGACGGTGGTCTCCGTCGGGCCGTACATGTTGAGGAGGGAGGACTGGGGGAGGGAGGCCCTGAGCTGAGAAGAGAGAGGACCAGGGAGGGCCTCACCACCGACGAGGAGGAAGCGGAGGGAGGAGAGAGCGGAGAGGGAGTCGGGGTCGAGCACCCTGGAACGGGCAAACGACGGCGTGCACTGCAGATGCGTCACGGGGTGACGACGAAGGACTTCGGGAAGAGTCAGAGCGGTGCCGAGGCGAGAGGCGGCGCGCTCGTCATGAAGGACGACGTGGAAGCCACGGCAGAGAGTCCAGAGGAGCTCGAGGACGGAGATGTCGAAGGAGATGGAGGTGACGGCGAGCCAGGTGCCGGTGGAGGAGCCGAGGCGCTCGTCCATGGCGGCGAAGAAGTTGGCGGCGGTGCGGTGGGGCACCATGACGCCCTTGGGCCTGCCGGTGGAGCCGGAGGTGTAGATGACGTAGGCGAGGTTGGAGGAGTCAGCCAGGCCGGGAGTCAGGGCGGCCGTGTCGCCAGTCTCCTCGATGAGGAGGACTTGTGCGTCGGAGGAGGGGAGTGAGCCGACGAGAGAGCGAGAGGTGAGGATGAAGGGAGCGCGAGAGTCCTGGAGCATCCAGGAGAGGCGGTCCGAGGGGTAGTCGGGGTCGAGGGGGAGGTAGGCGCCACCGGCGTGGAGAATGCCGAGCATGGCGGCGACCATGTCGGAGGAGCGGTGGAGGAAGAGGCCGACGGGGGAGTCAGGGCGGAGGCCGAGAGACTGGAGCCGGTGGGAGATGCGAAGGACGCGCGCGTGGAGCTGTCCATACGTGAGCGACTCATCGCCGAAGGAGAGCGCGGTGGAGTCGGGCGTACGCGTGGCCCGAGCCGCGAACTGAAGGTGGAGGCCGGAGGAGTCGAAGGGGCGTGAGGAGGCGTTGAAGGAGCGCAGGACCTGCTCACGCTCCTCACCCATCACCAGCGAGAGGGAAGAGACGCGCGCGTTCGGGGAGGCGAGCAGCGCTTGGATGGCCGTCGCCCAGTGGCGGATGAGGCGAGCGGGTGTGGAGGGCTCGAAGCGCGCGGCGTCGAAGAGCAGACGCAGCTCCAGTGAGTCTCCTGGAATGACATACGCCTCCAGCGGCGTGTCCGCTTGCTCCCGCGCGACGAAGTCCCGGATGCCCAAATCCGCGCTGGCCGAGTTGACGGCGGCGTCGACGGGGAAGTTCTCGACGATGAAGAGGGACTCGAAGAGAGGCGTGCCACGTGGCACGTCGCTCCAGCGCTGGAGGTGGGACAGCGGCGTGTGCTCGAACTGACGCAGCTCGAGTTGCTGTGTGTGGAGCTGCTGGAGCCAGGAGAGGACGGTGGTGTCCTCGTCGACGAAGACGCGGACGGGCAGCGTGTTGATGAAGAGGCCGACGGCGTTCTCGATGCCAGGGACCTCGGCGGAGCGGCCGGAGGTGGTGGCGCCGAAGACGATGTCCTGCTCACCCGTGTGCCGAGAGAGCACCAAGGTCCAAGCGGCCTGGACCAGCGCATTGAGGGTGAGGTGGTGCTGGCGGCCGAAGGCCTGGAGGTCCGCGGTGGTCTGGGCCGGCAGCCAGAGGTTCAGGTTCTGCCGCTGGAGCGTGGCATCCGCGCCACGGGGGCGTGCCCCGGGCAGCGGGGTGGGCGCGGTGAAGCCTCGCAGCGCCTTGCGCCAGTACGCCTCCGCGGACTCCAGCGACTGCCGCTGGAGCCAGGCGATGTAGTCGCGGAAGGAGGTCGACTCGCTCCTGGACACGGGCTGTCCGGAGCGCACCTGCTCGTAGGTGGTGAAGAGCTCCCGGAAGAGAAGTCCGAGGCTCCATCCATCGACGATGAGGTGGTGCAGCGTCCACAAGACACGCCACGAGTTCTCCGCCGTGCGGATGACGGTCAGGCGCAGCAGTGGCGGCGTGTTCAGGTCGAAGCCACGGGCGCGATCCTCGGAGAGGAGGGCGTCGAAGCGGCCTTGTTGCGCCGCCTCATCGACTCCACGCCAGTCGTGCTCCTCCCACGGAAGGGCGGCCTCCGGGTGGACCCACTGGAGGGGTTCACCGGCGCCTTCGGAGATGAAGGACGTACGCAGCACGGGCTGCCGCTCGATGACGGCTTCCCACGTGCGGCGGAAGGCAGGCATGTCCACGGCGCCGCCGAAGCGCCACGACAGCTGCGTGACATAGACACCGGAGCCCGGCGCGGAGACGGTGTGGAAGAGCATTCCCTGCTGCAAGGGCGACAGCGGATAGAGGTCGTCCGCGAGAGTCCCCGAGGGCAGCACCCGGTCGAGGTCGGGTTGGGACAGCCGCGCCAGCGGGAAGTCCGTGGACGTGAAGCGGCGCGCATCAGCGGAGTCGCGCGCGTCGATGAGCTGCCGCAGCGAGTGCAGGCATCGCTCGGCCAGCGACTGGACGGTCTCCGCCCGATGCGCGGCCTCGCTGTAGGTCCAGACCAGGGTCAGCTGGCCCTCGAAGACGTAGCCGTTGATCTCCAGCAGGTGCGAGAGCGGGGCCACCGGAGCACGCAGGGCGCCCATGGGCTCGCGCGTCGCGGTGAACGGGTTCAGCACCGAGCCGTCGCCCGCGGACTGGTTGAACTGGCCCAGGTAGTTGAAGAGCACCTCCGCACGCGGCAGCGCACGCGCTTGTGCATCCTCCGCGAGGTGGCGCAGCAGGCCGTAGCCCAGGCCCTTTCGAGGAAGCCGCCGCAGCGAGTCCCTCACCGAGCGCAGCCTGTCACCCAGGCTGGTGGCACCCGAGACATCCAGCGTCACGGGATACAGCGTGGTGAACCAGCCCACGGTGCGAGACAGGTCCACGTCGTCGGAGAACGGCTCGCGGCCGTGGCCCTCCAGCTCCACACGCAGGCTCGGCTGGCCCGTCCAGGCCGTGAGGCTCTCGGCCACCGCCGTCAGCAACACGTCGTTGATGTGGGCACGCCACGCCGTGGGCGTCTCCTGCAACAACAGACGCGTCTGGGCCTCGTCCAGGGAGACTTCCACCGTGCGCGCGGAAGCCACGGACGCCACGCCACCCGCGCCGTCACGAGGAAGGGCAGGGACCTCGCGCTGGCCCTCTTCCACCCAGTAGGTCCGCTCGCGAGCGATGTCTTCCGTGCGCGAGAGCTCGGACAGCTTCGACGCCCACGTCTTGAACGACGTGGTCCTGGGAGGCAGCGCCACCGGACGGCCCTGCCGCGACAGCACGTAGGCCGTGCCCAGGTCCTCCAGCAGCGTGCGCCACGAGACGCCGTCCACACCGAGGTGGTGCACGGACAGCAGGAGGCGAGCGCCTCGCTCCGCTCCGAGGTGCAGGAGGGCGGCACGCAAGAGCAGGCCTTCCTCCAGCGAGTGGCTCGCATGGACGCGAGAGCCTTCGGCTTCCAGCGCCGAGGGCAGCTCCGCGTCGGACACGGACGAGAGGTCCACCTGCGTCAGGCGGACGGGGGCTTCCAGTCCGGTGAACTCCTGCTGCCAGGTGCCGTCGGACTGCTTCGTGAATCGCAGGCGCAGGGTGTCGTGGTGCGAGACGACGGCGCGCAGCGCGGTCTCCAGGCAGGAGACGTCCACCGGCTCGCTCGATGCGAGCATGAACGCCTGCGCGAAGTGGTGCGGCTGCGGCAGGGCCTTCTCGAAGAAGTCGAGCTGGATGGGCGTCAGCAGGGAAGTGCCGAGCACCCGTCCCTGCTCCGCCCGCGGCCCCTCGTGCTGTTTCGCGACGCGGGCCAGGGCCTCCAGCGTCTGGTGTTGGAAGAGCTGGTTGGCGGCCAGGAGCAGGCCGGCCTGACGTGCGCGCGAGACGACCTGGATGGCGAGGATGGAGTCGCCGCCCAGCTCGAAGAAGTTGTCGTGGATGCCGACGCGCGAAACGCCCAGGAGCTCGGCCCAGATGGTGGCCAGGGTCTGCTGTGGCGCGGTCTTGGGCTCGAGGAAGTCCGCCGCGTCGCGGACCTTCTGCTCCGGAGCCGGCAGTGCCTTCCGGTCGACCTTTCCGTTGGGGGAGAGGGGCAGGGCGAGGAGCACCACGAAGGCCGACGGCACCATGAACTCGGGCATGCGCGCGGCGAGAGAGGCGCGCACGGCCTGGAGGTCGACGTCGGAAGCGGCGACGAGGTAGCCGACGAGGCGCGGCGAGGAGGCGTCCTCGCGCAGCACGACGACCGCGTCGGAGACACCCGGGAAGGCGAGGAGGGCTGCTTCGATTTCGCCGAGCTCGATGCGGAAGCCGCGCAGCTTCACCTGGAAGTCGGCGCGACCGATGTATTCGATGGAGCCGTCGGGCAGCCAGCGCGCGACG
The DNA here is from genome assembly GCF_038561935.1 of Myxococcus stipitatus. The sequence continues at coordinate 2,675,599 of NZ_CP102770.1, forward strand.
TCTCCGGTTCGGTAGATGCGTGCGCCGGGAGTGCTGGAGAAGGCGTCCGGGATGAAGCGCTCGGCGGTGAGCGAGGGACGGCTGAGGTAGCCGAGGCCCACCTGGATGCCGCCGATGAAGAGCTCACCGGGGACACCGACAGGTGTGGGCCGTCCAGCGTCGTCGAGGATGTGGAGCTGGGTGTTGGAGACGGGGCGGCCGATGGGAACGAAGTGACGGGCGTCGCCGCGAGCGCAGTGCCAGAAGGAGACGTCGACGGCGGCCTCGGTGGGGCCGTAGAGGTTGTGGACCTCGGCGGACTCCGGCAGGCGCGAGTGCGCGCGACGGACGAGCTCCGCGGGAAGGGCTTCACCACTGCACACGACGCGGCGGAGCGACGTGAGGGACTCCAGGCCCGGCTCCTCGAGGAAGACGCGGAGCATGGAGGGGACGAAGTGTAGCGTGGTGACACGCGCTTCGGAGATGAGGCGAGCCAGGTACGTCGGGTCCTGATGCCCACCCGGCCTGGCGAGGACGAGGCGAGCGCCCGTCATGAGCGGCCAGAAGAACTCCCAGACGGAGACGTCGAAGGAGAACGGCGTCTTCTGGAGGACGGTGTCCTCGGTCGTCAGCGAGTACTGCTGCTGCATCCAGAGGAGGCGGTTGACGATGCCGCGATGGGCGTTGATGGCGCCCTTGGGGCGGCCCGTGGAGCCGGACGTGAAGATGACATAGGCGGGCGCATCGGACCCGGCCAGGAGCGGCAGCGGGGCCGCGGAGTGAGCGGCGACGGCGTCCCACTGGGTGTCGAGGCAGACGACCTTCGCGGAGGAAGGCGGAAGAGCGGGAAGGAGTCGCTCATGGGTGAGGAGGACGGGAGCCTGGGTGTCCTCGAGCATCCCCGCGAGGCGCTCACGCGGGTACGCCGGGTCGAGTGGGACGTAGGCCGCGCCGGACTTGAGGACGGCGAGCAGCGCCACGACGAGGTCGAGCGAGCGCTCCAGTGAGACCCCAACGAGCGAGCCCGGGCGCGCCCCGAGAGCGCGCAGGTGGCGGGCGAGCTGGTTGGCGCGAGCATCGAGCTGCGAGTACGTGAGGGAAGAGTCCTCGAAGCGAAGCGCCTCCGCGTCCGGAGTCCGACGGACCTGCTCCTCGATGAGGGAATGCAGGCACACGTCGCGCGCCGTGGCGTCGTCCTTCGCGCCCTGGAAGTCGGAGTGGAGCTGGAGCTGCTCCTCCTGCGTGAGCAGGGGCAGCTCGGACAGCCGCAGGTCCGGGTTCGCCGCCACCGCGCCGAGCAGCGAGTAGAAGTGCCCGCGCATCCGCTGGATGGTCGCGACGTCGAAGAGGTCGGTGTTGTACTCGAGCCAACCGAAAATCTCGTCCGGCCGGTCCTCGCGCAGCTCCAGGAGCAGGTCGAACTTGGCGGAGCCCGGGTCCACGAGGAGGTACGTGGACTGCAGCCCCGGCATCGACAGGTCCTGCCGGGGCGTGTTCTGGAAGCTGAACATCACCTGGAAGAGCGGGTGACGGCTCAAGTCGCGCGGCGGGCGCAGCTCCTCCACCAGCTTCTCGAACGGAAGCTCCTGGTGCGCATACGCGGCCATGCACACGTCCTTCGCGCGGCGCAGCAGCTCGCGGAAGGTGGGGTTGCCGCCCAGGTCATTGCGCAGCACCAGCGTGTTGACGAAGAAGCCGATGAGCTGCTCGAGCTCCGGCACGTTGCGTCCGGCGATGGGCGAGCCGACGGTGATGTCCGTCTGCCGCGAGTGCCGGTGCATCAACGTCTGGAAGACGGACAGCAGCGTCATGAAGAGGGTGGCGCCCTCCTGCTGGCTGACCTCCTTGAGTGCGCGCGTGAGGGACACCGGGAGGGTGACGAACTGGCGGGAGCCTCGGTACGTCTGCTCGGGAGGGCGGGGCCTGTCGGTGGGCAGCTCCAGCGGCGCGGGCAGGGTGCGCAGGTGCTGCTTCCAGAACTCCAGCTCCTTGCGCAGCCGCTCGCCCTGCATGCGCTCGCGCTGCCAGACGGCGAAGTCGGAGTACTGGATGGCGGGCACGGGCAGGTCGGGCGACTGGCCGGCGACCTCCGCGGCGTAGAAGGCCATCAGCTCGCGGACGAACACACCCAGCGACCAGCGGTCCGTCACCAGGTGGTGCATGGTGACGAGGGCCACGTGGTTGTCGGAGCTCAGGCGCAGCACCTTGCCGCGCAGCAGCGGCCCGCGCGCCAGGTCGAACAGGCGCTGGGACTCCTCGCTGGTCCGCCGCTCCACCTCGGCATCCTGCTCCTCCTTCGAGAGGTGCGAGACATCCTCGACAGGGACCTCGACGTGCATCTCCGGCAACACCACCTGCACGGGAATGCCGTCCTCACGCGCGGCGAACACGGTGCGCAGCGACTCGTGGCGCCGCACGACCTGGTTCACGCATCGTTCCAGCAGGGCGATGTCCAACGTGCCCGTGAACTGGACGGTGATGTGGACGTTGTACGCGAAGGCGCGGCCGCCCTCGAGCTGGTCCACCACCCACAGGCGCTGCTGCGGGAACGACGCGGGCGCGGGCCCCGTGTCGGCGCGGCGCGGGATGGTCCGCTCCACCGCCTTCGTCGACGCGTCCTGGAGCTGCCCCTTCTTCTCCTTGAGGAGGAGCTCATACAGCGCGCGCTGCTTCGGGGTGAGCTTGTCGAGATTCTTGCTTCCGCCGCTCATGAAAACTCCAAGCGCCAGACCTCGGCCTCGAGGGGCCAGGGGCGCGAGCACCTGTCGCGCGACTCAACGTCTGCGCGACGACACGGGGATGGATGGGGACCCGGCGATGTATCAAGCCACCCTGACATGGACGGCTGACGCCCTCGTCACGGCGCCCTGGGAACAACACCATCAGTGATACATGCTAGCAGTTGTATCCAGGTATGCAGGAACCTCGCTGCGATACGGGACACTGACTGTCTGAAGAGCGAATGGGAGCGTCAATGATGTCGGACATGCTCCCCCTAGAATCTCACTATCCCAGGGATACGCCAAAAATGGCCACGTTCTAGAATCTCAGTATATGGGATTCTCAAGGTGATTGCGGGAGCTGCGGGGATGACAGGGCGCTCCGGCGTGAGCGGGTTCACTCGTGGAGATCTGGCCCTTACTTCTGGTCCTGATGCAGAGGGCGCCGAGCCGGCCGGTCAAGAACTGGACAGGGGTGTGATTCCAGGAGCGGATGTCGCTCCTCGCCTCTGTTCAAGGGCTCTCCAGGCAAGCCGTCTCTAGCGGTTTCCCCGTAGATGCCGGGGCACGTCTGGCCTCCATCCGGAGCGATGGCGGCTTCTCGGGTGCTGGTCCGGAGGGAGCCCGGTAGACTGGCCTCTCCTCGCGAAGCCTTGCGCACAAGGAGGGTTCCTGTGACGACCCGCATTCCGGGTGGTGGCAGTCTGTCCCGGGCGAACAGCATCCGCTCGCAGACCTCGGAGACAGACAAGATAACGCCGGAAGTGAAGAAGGAGGCCACGGAGGAGGTCTCGACGGGCTCAAAGCCAGCCATGACCCCCAACGTGTCGGACCGATTCAAGACATCCGGTCCTCCCCTCTCCACCGCCAATCTGGCACTGAACGACCCCAAGCTGACCGACCCGAACAGCAACCCTCGCTTCAAGCAGATGCAGCAGGGTACCTATAAGGAGTTCGCCAAGTTCCAGCTCTACGGCAAGAACGACTCCGTCAAGCCGAAGCATGTGATTCAGGGCTCTATCGGCGACTGCCACGTGCACTCGTCGATTGCCGCCGTGGCCAACGGAGACCCGGAGGCCATCAAGAGCCGAATCACGCCCTCGGAGGACGGCAAGAGCTTCAAGGTGCGGCTGGACACGGTGGACCCCCAGACGGGCGCTCATCACGACGAGGAGGTCACCGTCCATGCGCATGAAGTCCAGGTGGACGCCCAGTTCCCCGAGGAGCTGGAGGCGAACCCCAAGACGACCGGCCTGCTCGCCAACAAGAAGAACATCATCTGGCCGCTCGTCATCGAGAAGGCCTACGTGAAGCTCAACGACGCGCGGAGGGCCGACGCGGCCATCCAGAAGAACACGAGCCCGTCGATGATTACGGGGTACGAAGCCATCGAAGGCGGCTTCGGCAACCTGGCCCTGGAGGCGCTGACGGGCAGGCCCACGGCGGACTACCAGATCAAGAACAAGCCCGACGACGAGCTCTTCGCGCTGCTCTCACGGGCCAACAACAAGGACACGCCCGTGGTGGCCGGCACCTATCCGCTGGGAGGTGGCCATACGGAGTCTCCCGCCACGCTCAAGGAGAAGGCCTTCTCCACGAAGGGCTCCAGCGTGGAGCGCGGACATGCCTACACGGTCATGGGCACCCACACGTCCAGCAACGGCACGAAGATGGTGACGCTCCGCAATCCCCACGGGGAGAACTCACGGCTGGATGGCGCCATCCATCACCAGAAGGGCATCGTGGAGCTGCCGCTCGACCGCTTCAAGGAGAAGTTCGAGATGCTGACCTACGTCAAGGATGGCGTCGGCGGAGCGGACAAGAAGTAGCGGTGTCGAGGGTTGTCTTCGCGATGCAAGGCTTTGCCTGCGGTTCGCGTGCGTCACGGTGAATCCCTCATGCCGTGACGCCGCGAAGCAGTTTTGCGGAAAAGAACGAAGCTATCAACTCGTGACGGTCTCCCGTACTCCCCTGGGCCGCCGGGATTCTCCGGCGCTACCCGGGAGACAGCAGGATGACTGCGACAACAGAGTTGCGTGTGGCCACGCTCGATGGCCTGCGGATGAGCTACAGGCTGATGGGGGAGGGGCCCGTGCTGGTGCTGCTCCACGGCTTCACGGGAGCAGGCGCGGACTGGACCCATGTCTTCGACCTGGACGCGCTCAGCCGGAAGTACCGCCTGGTCATCCCTGACTTGCGAGGTCATGGCCGGAGCAACAATCCCTCGGAGGGCTTCACGATGCGCCAGTGCGCGGCGGATGTCCTCGCGCTCCTTGACTCGCTGGAGGTCCAGACGTGCCGCGCCATCGGGATGAGCCTGGGGGGAAACACCCTGCTGCATGCCGCGACGCAAGCGCCTGGCCGCATCGAGCGGATGGTGCTGGTCTCCAGCACGCCGTACTACCCGGCGCAGGCCCGCCGCATCATGGCCACGTTCACCGAGGAGTCCCGTTCCGAGGCGGAGTGGGCGGACCTGCGCTCGAAGCACATCGGCGGGGATGCCCAGATTCGGGCGCTCTGGAGGCACGGCCGGGGCTTCGCGGACAGCGTCGATGACATGAACTTCACGCCACCGCTGCTGGGCACGGTGCGTGCGCGGACACTGCTCGTCCAGGGTGACCAGGACCCGCTCTATCCGGTGGAGCTCTCCCTGGAGATGCACCGGGCCATCCCCGAGTCCCGTCTCTGGGTGGTTCCCGGCGGCGGGCATTGCCCCATCTTCGGGGCACAGCGAGAGGCATTCGCTCACGCGGCGCGGGAGTTCATCGCTGGCGCCAATGCCTGACCTGACGGGTCGGCAATGGATGCCTGTTGTTCCGGTCGAGACCTGAAAGTGTCGGGTTTTTCACGTTCTTGGTACCTTGGGCCCCGCAGGTTGGAACAGCCGACTGAGAAAGGACTCACGAGCATGCGCATCATGAACAAGCTTTCCGTTGCGGCGATGTTTGTCCTGTGGGGCGGTGGTTGCGGCGTCACGGACACGCACCTGGGGGGCGAAGGGGTCGCCCGTCAGATGGAGCAGGACTACGGAGGCCCGAGCGGCCTCATGGACTTCTTCGCCAGCCACACAGAAGAGGAGATTCGTGACGCGCTGAAGCCATACGGCGTCGGATACGTCGTCCATGGGAATGCCACCCAGGCCGCCATCGGGGACTGCCCCAAGTACTTTCCGGCGGGGGACCGGAGCATCTGGCACAACTTCGATGGGGAGTATTACTTCATCGACAGCGCGGGCCGGCCGAACCGCGCCTACAAGGACCTGCCACCCATCGTCGCCGCGCCGCGCGTGTCCACGTGTCAGACGAACGTGGGGCAGTGGGGCGACGCGGAGAACCCGAGCAACGACTACGACGGCGGGCACCTCATCGGCTCGCAGCTGGGCGGCTGGGGTGGGCGCGCGAACCTGGTGCCGCAGGACGCCAACTTCAACCGTGGCAACTGGGTCGCCCTGGAGAACGCGATGGCGGACTGCGGGAGCCTGCCGAACGGCCGGATGCGCTACACCCTGGGCGCGAACTACCCGAACAGCACCACGCTCATCCCCAACACGATGACGATGGAGATCCAGAACCAGTCCTCCGGCGCGAGTGTGTCCCTGTCCTTCACGAACACGGACGGAGGTGGCTCGAATGGAGCCAGTGAGCGCGCCCGCGGCGTGAACTGGTTGGCGAGCCAGGGCTGTATCTGACTCGACGGCGAATCTTTCGCCTCTCACCGCGATTGAAACGGTGGGAGCCCGTTTCCATGTTGGAATATTCCAATCGGGCTCCCACCGCCCTCCGCAGTGCCGTGTGACTACCCCTCCCCTTTGGGATCTGGAAATCCCAGAAAGATGGGATAGACGTGCCCTATCGGCGAAGGCCATTCTCCCGCCCCGCCGCACATCAGGACGGGATGCAAGGGAATGCCATCCCGGATGTGCGCTGATTCAACTCCTGCCTCGGGGGTCTCATGCGCAATGTTGTTCGTGGACTGGTTGTCTCGGCGCTGTGCGTCGCACAGCTTGGATGTGGTCAGGAAGACCTCTCTCAATCACAGATGGATGGCAACTCACCTGGGGACATCGAGTCCTCTTCGGCCGCCTTGGGGGCCAATGACGTGGGTGTCATTGCGCCCGCCTCGGGATGCCCGGGTTCGTACATCTGGATCCACATGGACAACGAGGATAGCCATCAGATGACAAATGTCGTTCCCTGGGTGGGAGCGACCCTGGTGAATGCCAGCGCAAACCTCGTGTTCACCTTCTGTCGGGTGGATGGAAACCAGTTCAAGTCGCTGGCGACCTACAGCAACACGGCTAGCAACTATGCCGTCCTGAAGTTGGCGGCAACCTGTCCCGCGGGCTCCGTGGACTTCGCCCGGGTCTTCGATAATGAGGACACTCGCAACCAGAACAGCAGCTCGGGCAATAGCGTGATCTGGCCCAACTACCAGGATACATACGCAACCACCCTTCGGTTCTGCCTCTTCAGGGGCGGCAGCGAGACCGCCGCGAACCTGCCCGCCCTCGGGTTCGAGTATGGCGTCTTCGCAGCTCCGAACTTCGGCTTTGGCAGTGCGCGTGGAACGATCTTCAGCGACGATGAGGACACTCGAACGAAGAACGAATACCATGTGGACCCGGCCTGGGCGTGGGAGGCCAAGTCGATGGTCTCGGAGGGGGACAACACCACGATGTACGTGGCCCGAGGTGGCGCGGTCATTTGTGGCGACGGCGTCTGCGGTGGCAACGCGGAGTCGGAGTTGTCCTGCCCCGCGGATTGCTCGGTGTGCGGCAATGGCACGTGTGGTCCTAGGGAGAATACCACCACCTGTATCGAGGACTGCGGCAGGTGTGGTGATGGCTACTGCTCCAGCCGGGAGAGCTCGTCGAGCTGCCCCGGCGACTGCGGCAGGTGTGGTGACGGCATCTGCGGCCCGAAGGAGACGCGGACCTGTCTCATCGACTGCCCGCCCCCTTGCGACTTGAACGTCAGCATGCCGGACGGACGCATCCCCACCTGCCCTCGGCCGGGAGAGTGAGCATCTCAGGGCGCATGGAGCGGATTCGCACTGACTCGTGAGTGTCCTCGGGGGAGGTGGCCCCGCGCCTGGAGAAGTGTCCCAGGCGCGGGGCTTCCCCTGGTGGATACATTGCTGGACGCTGGCGCCCGTCATGGCGTCCCATCCGTACAACCTCCTCGTGGAAGACGATGAGCGGCCGGCCCGGCTGGTCGGCTCCTTCCTGAAGGAACAGGGCTTCCGGGTGCGGACCGTGGGCAATGGCCCGGACGCGCTTGCCGCCCTCCAGCGCGAAGTCCCGGATTGCCTCGTCCTCGACATCCTCCTGCCTGGGATGGATGGCATCGAGGTGTGCCGCAGGGCGCGAGCCAGCTACTCCGGCTGGACTCTCATGCTCACCGCCCTCGACGAGGACATCCACGAGGTGGTGGCGCTCGACACCGGCGCGGATGACTCCATCACCAAGCCAGTGCGCCCCCAGGTGCTGCTCTCCCGGCCGCGAGCCCTCTTCTGGCGCACCGCGCGCGACTCGCGGAAGCCGTCGCCGGACGCCGGTGGATTCCCTCGGTGGGGCTTCGCATCGATGGCGTCCTGCGCACGGTGAGCCGCGCGGAGTCCGCGTTGCACCTCAAGGACGCCGAGTTCGACCTGCTGTTGCTGCTCGCCAACCGCGCGTCCGAGGTGCTCAGCCGGGACGACCTGCTCTCCGCGCTGCGCGGCATTGAACATGACGGCCTGGACCGCTCCATCGACATGCGCATCTCCAAGCTGCGCCGGAGTCGGGCACGGCACTCGACTTCAGCCCATATGCATCATCGGCGCCCATGACGCCGGCCTGGAGAGGGCGGTCACCCAGCGATGAATCGGCACCTGCGCCCACTCCGCCCGTTCGGCGGGTTCTTCTTCCTGGTGTACGCGGGAATCATCGCCGCCATCGTGTTCCCCGTCGCGCTGATCTTGGAGCTGTCCTCGCGGCGGATGCCTCTCCAGTCGCTCGACGCGGAACAGGCCGCGGCCCATGCGGATGCCTCACAGTCAGGGAGCGAGGCGCTGTTGCTCGGGCACTCCGCGCTGCATGGCGTGGGGCTCCTGGGCACACGCATCGACCCGGCCCCCATGCCGGAGTCCTGGCGAGCGCGACTGGGGGCCTTCGCCGTGGCTCCCGGGGCCCCGCGCGAGCTGCTCGACCAGGCGGTGCTGAGCGAGGTCGGCGGGCTGCTGGTCCTCACCTATACGGGCCCGCTGTACGGCGGTGCCCCGGTGACGATGGCGCTGGACCCGACGGCGGGAGACCTCGCCGCCGTGGCGGGGCTGGGCCGTCATCGGGGAGACGTGGTGCGCTTCGAGCAGACCTCGGACGGCGCCTGGCTCCACCTCAAGGGCGTGCGCCTGGCCCGAGTGCCGACGGCATCCGCGGGCCATGACTTCTGAGGTAATCGCTTTGCTTCCATGCCACGCGTTACAGGTGTCTTCGAAGCGTCGTTCCCAACCCGAGGAGCACACCTGTGATCGCCATCGAGACCATCGTCCAGCGCTACATCGCCACCTTCAACGAGACGGATGAGGCTCGCCGGAGCACGGCCCTCCGCGAGCTGTACACCGAGGACTGCACCTATATCGATCCGCTCGTCGCCGCCACGGGGACGGAGGCCATCAGCGGGTTCATCGGCGGCGTCCAGAAGCAGTTCCGTGGCGTCGTCTTCACGCTCGCGGGTCCCGTGGATGCGCACCATGACCAGGCCCGCTTCACGTGGCACGCGGGCATGCCCGGGGGTGACAAGCCGCTCGTGATTGGCTTCGACGTGGTGGTGCTGGCGAACGGCCGCATCCGGCAGGTGCTCGGCTTCCTCAATGCCGTGCCTGCCTGAGGTGTGGGGCCTTGGTCGCGAAGACACCCCTGAGGGGTGGGGCCTCACCCGCAGGGAATCCCATGCATGACGTGACAACCATTGTACTGATGTAACAAGAGTGTTGACACGCTACCGTGACTCTGTCTGAATTTTACCTCGGGTGTGCGGCGTCAACACCGTGTCTTGAACAGGCACTCGCGGTCCCGCGCCGCCCCCCATCTTCGTACCGAGACACGCGAGTGCCAGCGCCAGCGAGCGTCGCCGGGCGCGTTGCGCAGTCTCAATGAACAGAGGGGGAGTGCAGCGATGGGGAGATGGAGCAGGATGCTGTTGTCAGGCCTTGCCGCGATGGCCATGTCAGGGGTGGCCGCGGCGGATGTGGTGATTCTCAACCCAGGGGAGTTCAAGGGGCAGGTCTCGTTTGGTTCACAGACCCTCAGCAAGTATCTCTTGCTGCTCTACTCCTCGACCGGCCAGCTGTCCTTCAAGGAGTTCACGTCCAGTCCCTACTCCATGACGGTGGAGAGCGGTCAATCCTATCAACACACCCTGCGAGCCACGCTGGCCCAGCCGGGCGGCGCGCAGTCGTATCTCACGGTGGAGCGCTACAGCCTCTACCCTGTCGACAACCAGGTGGGCCCCACCACGGTGGACTACGTCTATCCGTCGATGGCCACCATCAACGCCTCCGTCACAGTGACGGGCGGAACCCTCGCTCAGGTCGAGGTCACCGCGACCGCGAGCACCTCGACCGAAGAGCTGAATGCGTGGGCGACCCGGTTCCTGAGCGGCACGCCGACCACCACGACGTCGGCCACGATGTCGATGGTGGCCATGGGCCAGGTCTCCGTGTCGGGCAAGGCCTCCGTGGTCACCGCCAATGGCACCGTGATGCAGCGGACGCTCGCCGCGCAGGTCGTCAACCTGCTCACGGGGCCAGCCAACGTGAGCTGGACGGAGAACCTCCCTGTTCCCGGGCATCTCGTCGGAACGGTGAGCATTGCTCCCAGCTCTCCCGTCAGCTTCCACAAGATCTACTTCAAGGGACTCGCTGGCACGGCGACGGCGCCCATCAGTGGCGAGCAGCAGGTGGCCGCTGGCGGCGCCTATGACCTCGAGCTGTTTCCAGGGCAGTATGACGTCTACGCACGCACCGCCATCCAATCCGAGGGCCAGTATTCGGATACGAAGGTCTATCGCGTCACCATCACCTCGGGGGCCACGGTCACGCAGAACTTCGCGGATGCGGTGGGCACCGCGCAGGCTCCCTTGCTCGTGACGGGCATGTATTCCAATGCGGACCTCTCCGATGCGGACATGTCGCTCAAGCGGCAGGAGTCAGGCTTCGCGACAGAGGCCTTCGATGGCGCCCTGACGAACGGCCGGTTCGACTTCACGCTCCCTCATGGGACGTGGAGGAAGAGCCATGTCTGGCTGAACTTCGACAACGAAACCAACCCCGCGGCGCCACGCTACGCGACCGTGGTCCGCAAGTACGAAGTGGGCGGCGCTCCTCCGCTCGCGGTGCCCGCGAACAGCACCGTGAGCTTCGGCACGGAGACGCTGAAGCTCGTCAAGACGACGCTCTACTTCGACGTGCGTGAGGCGAACCCCACGGACCCGGAGATTCCGCTCCGAGGGGCCTCGGCCGGACTGCGCCGGACGCATCATGACGCGGCCACCGGGCGCAGCTGGGAGTCGGAGGCCGGCGCGTCGGGCGGCGATGTCACCAAGACCCTGTCCCCGGTGACGGTCATCGCGGAACCCGGCACCTACACCCTGACCGCGGGAGCCACCATCAATGGGACCTACTCGGAGTTCACGGGCGGGACCATGACGGTCGCGGAGCCGACGGCGACGCCCGCGGGCTCGAACGTGTCCATCACGCCCTTTGATTCCCAGGACCTCGTGGTGAAGGTGACCTTCCCCTCGGTGACGACGGGCGGTCTCACGACGGTGGCCGAGCTGCCGATGGGACCCGAGACGCCGCACGGGCTGAAGTCGTTCTGCTCCGATGGCGCGAGCGCGGAGGGAATCGATTGTCCTCCGCTCTTCTATGACATCGACACCACCGCGCAGTTCACCGAGGCGACGGTGTGTGTCCGCAGGAAGTTCCTGGGCGCCAATGCCCTGGCGTTCTTCCTGCGGCTCTACCACTTCAACAAGAACACCCCTCCGAATGGTGCATGGGAGGAGCTGCCCGCCCCGGTGGGGAAGCCGCAGGCGTTCGATTGCAGCGAGGACCCCTCCGAGTGTGGCTGCCTCGATGAGGCGGACTGCGGCATCGACCCCATGGCGGACCCTCCGGTGAGCGTCATCCAGGTCTGCGGTGTCACCACCAGCTTCTCGCCCTTCGCCATCCTCGAGAAGGGGCTCGCCTTCACGAACACCGTGGGCGGAGTGGAGTACCAGGGCCCCACGGGGCCGCTGGCGCCCCAGACGTGGACGGTGCCCAGGACGGGCGAGTATCGAATCACCGCCACGGGCGCGAGTGGCGCGAGCGCGGCGGTGGGAATCGCGGGTGGGTGTGGCGCCAAGGTCTCCGGTGTGTTCACGCTCCAGGAGAACGACACACTGCAGCTGCTCGTGGGCCAGAAGGGCACCGCGACGACGTACAGCGCGGGCGGTGGTGGTGGCTCCTTCGTGGTGAAGAATGGCAGCCCGCTGCTCATCGCGGGAGGCGGCGGTGGACTGCGCGCGGGGGCCCTGGTTCCGGGACGCAGCGGGAGCGTGAGCACGTCGGGCACGGCGGGCTCGACGCATGCCAGCTACTTGTCCGGGTTCATCGCGGGCGGGACAGGGGGCCTGGGTGGCTCGCGGGCCGCGGCGTATGGCTCGGGGGGCGGTGGCTGGTCAGGCCCTGGCGCCTCGGACGGAGCCTACGGTGAGGGCGGCTTCTCCTTCCTGTCGGGCGGAAAGGGTGGCGCCGGGAAGACGTGCGGCGGGCTGGCGCATGGCGGCTACGGCGGTGGCGGCGCGGGGAATGGCTGCTACGGCGGTGGTGGCGGTGGGGGTTACTCCGGCGGTGGTGGCGGGCGCGTGGGCGGAGGCGGTGGCTCGTGGAACGTCGGCACGCGGCCTGAGTCCGCTGAGGGCGCGTGTACGCAGAACGGACACGGGCTCATCACCATCGAAGCCGCGCATCCGTAGTGCGCGCACGGAGGCCGCCGCGTTCATCGGTGGCGGCGGTCTCCGTGTCGTCGCGGGGCCCTGCTTTCGTCAGGGCTGCTTTGTCGACGGCTCCTCCGTGGCGGTCGCCTCGGACGGCGCGCCCTGCTTCGCGGGTGCACCGAAGTCCAGGGAGATTCCGCCGAACAGCCCGTTCACTCCACCCACGCGCGCGAACTTGACGAAGGGGCCCATCGACACGAGCTCGCCCAGGGACAGCTGGAGTCCCAGGGCCGTATCCACGCCGAAGCCGTTCGGACTGAGGTTGACGTTGAGGTCGTACCAGACAGTGCGCAGGCGGCTGTCGGTGTGAGGGTTCTCGAAGAACTTGAGCCGAGCGCCCAGTCCGCCGCCCCAGCCCCAGCCCTTGTCCAGGAGGCTGTTGTCCGAGAACCGGTTGCCGAAGAGCTCCACCTGGATGGAGAGCGGTGAGCTCCCCGCCGTGTCGGCCTCCATGCCCGTGGCGCCCAGGCTCAGGATCCACGTCACCATCTTGGCCACCATCAGCATGCGCCGGGTGAACAAGGGGAAGTCCGCCTTCAGCGCGAGCCCGAAGCCCGTCCGTGAGCCAGGCCCTTCCGCGCCGAGGAACGCACCGGCCGCGGGCTCCAGGTGCAGATGCACCTCCGAAGCCCAGGACGTCTCCTCCCCCGAGGACACCGAGGTGATGGGCTCCAGGTCGAGGGTGATTCCCCCCGACTGTGCCCGCGCCGCCCCAGCCACGATGCACAGCCACAGGAGCGCGATTCGGCGCAGGTGCGAGGGGACGCTCGACGAGAAGAGACGACGCGCGGGCCCGGGTGCGTTTCCCATGCGCCCGACTCTAGCCGCTTAACAGGAATGGCAGGAGTTCCTCGGCGCGTCCGAGGACCTCCTGGTCGAAATCGGGATGCCGAGGCTGCATGGGCGTGAGGTTGAGCAACAGCGTCCAGGCCCCCGCGTACTTCGCGCCCCGGACGAACTGGGACGCGGGCGCCACCGTCCCCGACGTGCCCACCGCGAGGAAGAGGTCGCACTCCCGAAGGGCGCGCTTCGCGGCCCACTCCGCGTCCACCGGGAGCGGCTCGTTGAAGAGCGTGACGTCCGGCCGCAGCGACTGTCCGCAGTGCACACACAGCGGCGCCTGGACATGTTCCTGGGGGTCTTCGAAGGGCGTCGTCCCACAGTCGGGATTTCCGCAGCGGGTGTGCAGCAGCGAGCCGTGCAGCTCGACGACGTCCCGGCTGCCCGCGCGGGTGTGCAGTCCATCCACGTTCTGCGTCACCAGCGTGAAGGACCGCCCCGGAGGCAGCCGCGCCTGCCACCGCGCCAGCGCGACGTGCGCCGCGTTGGGGGGCGCGGCTCGGAGGGGCCCGCGCAGCGGACCGAACAGGCTCCACACCCGTGACGGGTCTCTCGCCATCATGGCCGCGTCGGGGACCTCCTCCGCCTCGGGCCGGGTCCACAGTCCGCCTGGGCCGCGGTAGGTCGGAAGCCCCGACGCGACGGAGATGCCCGCGCCCGTGAGGACCACGATGTTCCGCCAAGCGGTGGCCCCGAGCCTGTCACGCAGCCGCCGCAGCTCGTCGTCACCCGTCCGGGAATCCACCATGCGACGAGCCTAGATGAAACGGCCGCGCCACACGAAGGCGCCCCGGTCTCAGTTGGGCGCGCGCTTCGTCGCGGGCAGGGTCCGGACGTAGGGCGCGTTCACCTGCGGCGGTGGCGCCTCCGCGTCCTGCTTCTTCAGCTCGAAATACTTCTCGATGACCTTGAGCCCCGTCGGCGCCGCGTCCGAGGAGCCGCCGCCGCCATGCTCGTTGAGGATGACGACGGCAATCTCCGGCTTGTCCGCGGGCGCGAAGCCCGCGAACCACGCGTGATGGCGCATGTAGTAGTCCATCTGGTGGGTCCGCAGTCGCACCGCGCCGATGCGCGCCACCTGCGCCGTGCCGGTCTTCCCCGCGACGACGACATCCTTCAGCCGCAACGCGAAGGCCGTTCCGCCGCCTTCGTTCACCGTGGCGACGAGCCCTTCGCGGACGGCCTTCAGGTGGGCCTCCGGGATGTCCACCTTGCGCACCACCTCCGGCTCCGACTCCTTGACGACGTGTCCGGCCGCATCCTCCACACGCGCCACGAGCTGCGGCTTGTAGAGCGTGCCTCCGTTGGCGATGGCGGAGTACATCAGTGCCATCTGCATCACGGTGACGGCATCGTCGCCCTGGCCGATGGAGCTGTTGAGCGCGGCGCCCTTGAAGTAGCCGCCCGGGGTGACCCGGTCGTGGTAGCTGCTGGTGGGCATCACGCCAGGGACCTCGGCCATGACGCCGATGCCGGTGGGCTGTCCCAGTCCCAAGAGGCGCCCCATCTCCGAGATGGGGTCGAGGCCCAGCACATCCGCGACCTTGTAGTACCAGACGTCACAGGAGGACATCAGGGCCTCCTTGCCGTCTCGGGGCCCGTGGCCCGCGTCCCGGTGGCACCGCCACACGCGAGTCCCCAGCCGGTAACCGCCAGGGCAGTTGATGACGGTGTGGGGGCTGAACTGCCCGGACCTGAAGGCGGCCAGCGCGGTGACGACCTTGAAGATGGACCCGGGCGCGTAGTGCTCCGCCGCGACGCGGTTGATCATCGGCTGGAGCGGGTCTCGGGCGAGCGCGCCCATCTGCTCCGGGGTGATTCGGCCCGTCAGGAGGTTCGGGTCGAAGCCCGGCCGCGACACGAGCGCGCGGATGAAGCCCGTGCTCACGTCGATGACCACCACGGCGCCGGCGATGCCCGGGAAGATGTGCTCGACGGCCTCCTGGAGCCGCATGTCCAGGGAGAGGATGATGTTGTGGCCAGCGACGGGCGGGCGCGTCGTGTCCGTCGTCAGCAGGCCATTGA
The DNA here is from genome assembly GCF_038561935.1 of Myxococcus stipitatus. Next base: position 2,691,185 of record NZ_CP102770.1, read on the forward strand.
ACGCCTCCAGCGTCTGGCCGCGCGCATCCACCACTTCCTGCCGCACGCCGTCCGTTCCCCGGAGCTGTGATTCGAAGTACCGCTCCAGGCCCCGGCGTCCGACGTAGTCACCTCGGGAGTAGCTGGCGCCGTCCGCGTTGAAGCGCTCCAGCTCCTCCTGGGTGATTTCGTTCATGTAGCCAATCACGTGGCTGAGCAGGGTCCCGGTCCGGTAGTTGCGGTGGGGGACGGGGACGATGTCCACGCCGTCCAACTCGTTGCGTCTCGCATTGAGCCGGTCGTACTCGTCGCGCGTCAGGTCGACGAGGATGGGCACCGGCTGGAAGGGGCCGTTGCGCCGGCCGACTCGCGCCTGGGTCTCCAGTCGCTGGCGCTGGGCATCGTCCATCCGCAAGAGCTCGGCGAGCTTGGGAATCACCTTCTCCGCGCAGGCCTGACAGAAGGCCGGGGTCAGGAAGGCGTCGAAGGAGGGGCGGCTGTCGACGAGGATGGTGCCTCGGACGTCCTTGATGACGCCCCGGTCCGCGCGCAGGCGGACCTCCTTGACGAAGTTCGCCACGCTCTTCGCCGCGTACTCCTCCGCCTGCGCGATCTGCAGGCGGTAGAGCTGGATGGCCAACAGCACCATGCCGGAGACCATCGCGATACCCAACCAGAGGAATCGCTTCCGGAAGTCCCTTCCAGGCGTGTCTGCGACGAGCGTTCGAGGAGCCACCGCGGCCACCCTCCAGGGTTTGGCCCGAGGCGTCAAGCGGCGGAATAATCCAGTGAGACCGGCTCCTGAAACATCATGCAACAACCCCTCGCCTCCGACTCACGGGCCGTGTGTCCGGTCCGAGCGAAGGCGAGGGGAAGGACCGCGCTACTCCGCGGCGAACATCCCCTTGGGCGTGACGCCCTTGAGGAAGGGCTCGATGAAGCCGTGGAGCGCGTCCACCTGGGTGATGACCGCGGTGTGAGACGTCGCGGGCAGGATGGCCAGGCGCGAGGCGGACAGCGGCTTGCCCATGTCACCCGCGGCGCCACCACCGAGGAGCCGGAACATGGAGACGGTGTGCTCGAGCGTCGTCACATCGGCATCGCCGGCGATGATGAGCACCGGCGCCTTCAGCGCCTTCACTTGCTCGCCCCACGCCATGGGCTCCTTCTCGAGGGCGATGAGCTTGCGCGCCAGCTCCGGGAACCCCTTCGGGTTGGCGGCGAGCTTCGGGTACTCCTTCGCGAAGGGCATCTCGAGGAACATCTCCACCTTCATGTTGGGGATGAATTCCTTGAACTCGGGCTGCATGCCCTCGACGTCGTAGGAGACCGAGGCGAGAGCCAGCTTGTCCACCTTCGCGGGGTGACGGATGCCGAACTGCAACGCGGCGGCGGCACCCATGGAGTAGCCGAACACGTCCGCCTTCTTGAGGCCCACCGCGTCCATGAAAGCCGCGATGTCATCCGCCAGGTTCGGGTAGGTGATGGGGCGGTCGATGTCCGTGGTGCGGCCATGTCCCTGGAGCTCGAGCGCATAGACCTGATGCGTCTTCGCCAGCTTGGAGATGATGGCGCCCATCGACGGGATGTTCATGTAGGCGCCGTGCAGGACGATGAGCGGGGCACCCTTGCCGGACACCTCGTAATACATCTGCATGCCATTCACGGCGACGCGGGCCCCCTTCGGCTTGGACTGCGCGTGGGCCAGGTTCGGGACGGCGGCGAGCAGGACGGCGACAGCGAGAATCGTGCGGAACATGGGGTCTCTCCTATGGGCCTGTCGGCCCTTCGCTCAGGCGACGAATGAATGAAATGGGGATCGACACGACCCCTGTTTTTCCACCCGGAGTCGCAGGGCCTCGTCGGCATGGACTCGGCTTCGGGGTGGGGCTGAGCGCGGGCCTGGCCGCGACGGGGCCTGGCTTCGGTGGGGGCTTGCGTCTCGTTCATGACGCGGTGAGTTGAAGCGGCCCGAGCCCCAGTGGAGCGAGTCTTGGCCGGCGAGAATTCTCACCGTTCGACGCAACTGGCGGCTGCGAGTCACGACAACCCAGTCATTCGATGAAGTGATGCCTGCTGTGTCTGGGGCATCGCTTCTCCCCCCGAGAACACGGAGCGATGACATGGGTCTGCTGCCGAAACTGAAGCTCCCCGAAATCAAGTTGCCGAAGATCTCCCTCCCCGACCCCGTCGATGTCGCGAAGAAGGTCGTCGACAAGGGCGTGGACGTCGCCAAGAAGGGCGTCGAGGTCGCCAAGGATGGCTTTGAAGACGCCAAGGACGTGGGCAAGGCGGCCATCGACCTGACCGGCAAGGGCATCCAGGCGCAGGTGGACCTGCTCCAGGCCGGGGTGGACACGGCGAAGTCCGCGGTGAAGCAGGGCGGCAAGTTCCTGCTGGGCGCGGCCGAGGTGGCCATCGACGCGCAGAAGAAGACGCTCGACCTGGTCACGGACACCGTGGCGGACGGCGGCAAGGCGGCCTTCGAGGCGGTGAAGTTCGCGGCGAAGGAAGGCCTGAAGCTGGGCGACAAGCTCCAGAACAAGGTCCACGACGCGGCGCTGAGCGGCATCGACAAGGGCCTGGGGCTGGACCAGAAGATCAAGGACCTGGGCCCCGGCGACAGCATGAAGCTGAGCGGCAAGGTGGGCCTGGCGCTCGAGCTGGACGTCGACCTCAAGGGTGAGGTGGGCGTGCGTCGTGAGAAGGACGGCAGCTACGTCGTCTCCGCCGAGGCCGGCGCGGGCGTGGGCCTGGGCGCGGGCGCCAACGCGCACGTCACCGCGGGCGGCAAGGTCGAGTACAAGTTCAAGACCGCCGAGGACGCGAAGAAGGGCGCCCTCATCGTGGCGGGCGGAGCGGCCGCCGCGACGTCGCCGGTGCTGGCGCCGGCGCTGGCGCCTCGGCCGGACGAGCTGGCCTTCCTCCAGAAGAACCTCTCCTCCATCGAGCTCAAGGGTGGCGTGGACGCGAGCGTGGACGCGTCCTTCGGCGTCGAGGGCGGCGTGGCGGGCCTCAAGGCCGGCGCGTCGGCGAGCGCCGCGGGCACGGCGAGCTACAAGCTTGAGTTCGAGAACGGTCAGCCGAAGAACCTGGTGCGCACGACGGCGGTGGAGCTGAGCGGCAAGGCGGGCGTCACGGCGAGCCTGTTCAAGAACCTGGGCGCCGGCGACGACGCGGTGAAGGGCTTCAGCGGCATCGAGGGTGAAGTGACGGGCAAGCTCACCGTCGAGTCGAGGATTCCGCTCGACGCGGCGAAGGTCGGCGACATGGCGGCCTTCCTGGCCAGCCCCACCACGGCGGCCTTCGCGGGCCCGGCGCAGACCGCCCTCAAGGGCGAGCTGACGGGTGACGCGGGCCCGGTGGGCATCAAGGGTGACTTCGAGGTGGGCGGCCTGAGCGGTGACGAGGCCAAGTCCGTGCTCGGCAAGCTGGTCCAGGGCGACTTCGGCAACGCCTTCGATGGCGTGTCGGTGCAGGCCAAGGGCAGCTGGGGCACGTTCAAGGACAAGGACCTGAACCTCGGCGTGGACCTGAAGACGGGCGGCCTGGGCGTCGAGGTCTCGGCCAAGGGCAACCAGCGCGACTACACCGAGCAGGGTCAGTTCGGTGGCGGCGGCATCAAGGCGGCGGCCTGATGAGCCCGAGGGGGCCGTGCAAGAGGCGGCACGGCCCTCTCGGTCGAATCACATCAGCGGAGACAGCGTGGCGATGGGCGAGACGATTCGCCGCGCGTAGTCCGCGGGAGTGAGCACCTTCACCGTGCCGGAGTACGAGTACATCCGGCCGCGGAAGTCCTGGTAGCTCAGCTGGAGCGGATACGTCCCCGCCTGGAGCGAGCCGTTCAGGGTGCTCGTGCTGCTGACCGTGACGCCCGACAGGGTCCACTGGAACCAGGGCGCGGTGAAGCCGATGTCCGCGCCTCGCATGGCCCAGGCGGACGTGAGGAACAGCGGCTCGGTGGTCTGGATGACCGTCCGTCCCCACAGCTCCGCGACAGGCGTGGGCTCTGGGTAGAGAATGTGCATCGCCAGCCGGTCCAGCGCGGACAGTCCCGCGTGGCCGTAGTTGCCGTTGATGCCACACGCGAGGAACCGGTAGTTCATCACCGAGTAGCGGTCGTAGACGGTGAGGTGCCCACCGCTGATGTCTCCTCCGAAGCCTCCGGAGCTGCACTCCACCGCCGCGTCCGCGTCATTTCGCAGGTGCTCGTGGACCAGGCCCAGCGCGTGGCCGAACTCATGGAGGGTGTGGTCCCTCCAGGGGACCCCTTGCGCGTCGGCGTCGTCCCCCAGCTTCAGGTTGTAGCGGCAGCTGCGGTTCTCGCCGAGCGAGCCCGGGAAGTTCGACCAGCTGGAGCCGCCGTCGTTCTCCCCCGTGTAGTTGCCGTTCTCGTCGAGGAACATCTGGCAGCCCACGCCGGGCACCCGGCCGAAGGGGGAGACCGTGGTTCCCCAGAGGACGATGCGGATGTCCCCGTTGTGCCACTCCGTCCCGTCGGCGAGGACGATGGGCGCGGGGCACGTCCCCAGGTACGTGAAGCGGATGTTGGCCGCGCGCTCGAAGTCCTCGATGTAGTCGAGCACCTGCTGCACGCGGTCGGGACGCGCGGTGAGCGCGTTCCCCACGAAGCAGACGCTGGGCGTGGTGTCGTGGGTGCCTCCGTTCCAGGCAGCCGCCTGGGCGGAGAAGCCCGCCAGCACGGAGGCCAGCAGGAGCAGCCCTTGTCGGGTCTTCATGTGTGACCTCGGGACCCGGGCGCGTCAGTACATCATCGCGTAGTTGAGGAGCCGGCAGTCATTCGACTGACAGCCGATGGACGTCCCCGCCGTGGAGGACGGGTTGTAGTCGATGGTCATCGAGCGCCCACCCACGAGCGCGGAGGTGAGCAGCGACAGCATCCGGTTTGTGTGCGCCGCGTCCGTCGTCGGCACCGCGAAGAACCAGATACCTCCGGCCACCGAGGCCGAGCAGCGGACATGGATGCGATTGGTGAACACGCCGACCTGGGTGGGCACGCACGTCGCGGTGTCCGCGAGCGCGGCTCCACTGGAGAGGCACAGCGAGAGGGCGAGGAACGGCAGCAGTCGAGAGGGCTTCATCGAGAATTCCAGAAGAGGGACGCGAGATGCGTCGGCGCGCGGCTTGAGCACGGCGCGTGCCAGCCATTACTCCGTCGCTGTCCCCCCTCGGCCCTGCTTTTCAGGGGGCGATGGCTCACCCTTGCCGGCAACTTCGGCCGTTTCGACCGGCAAGGATTGCCGGCTCCAGCGGCCCTCTCACGGAGAGGAGGCTCGCTGGCGGTGCTCGCGCCGGTACGCGCCCGGGCTGCTCCCCTCCCAGCGCTTGAAGGCCCGATTGAAGGAGGCCTCGCTCTGGTAGCCGATGACCGTCGCGAGCTCGCTCAGCGGGGTCTCGCTCTCCCGGAGGAGCTGCGCGGCCTTCGTCATGCGCCACCTCGCGAGGTACTCCAGTGGCGGCTTGCCGACGAGCGAGGTGAAGCGCGCCGCGAAGCCGGAGCGGGAGAGGGCGACGGCCGCCGCGAGGCTCTCGACAGTCCACGGCGCCGCGGGTTGCTCATGGATGAGCGAGAGGGCCTTGCCAATCTGCGGGTCCGCGAGCGCCCCGAGCCCGGGCTGCTCCTGGTTCCGCGCTGACGCGATGTGGAGGCGCAGGGCCTGCACGAGGAGGATGTCCGCGAGCCGGCTCATGACGACCGTGGCCCCCGGGCTGGAAGAGGTGCTCTCGGTGATGAGCAACTGGGCCGCCGACGAAAGCGAGGGTGCCTCTGCCTTGACGTGGACGAGGCGAGGGAGCTGCTCGAACAGCAGCGTGTGGGGCGCGGCGCCGAGCCGGAAGGAGCCCGTGACGAGGGACGTTCGCGCACCTCCACCTCCGAGCCGGATGGGTCCCACGCCCAGGGCGCGCTGGCACTCGCCCTGGCCGAGGAGGTGGAGGGGACTTCCTTCCGCGTCGCGAAGCGTGTGGCTGACCCCTTGAGGAAGCAGGGCCAGGTCTCCGGCCGACAGGAGGACCGTGTCTGGGATTCCCTCGACGTCCAGGCGGGCGCTGCCGTGCGCGATGAGGACGAGGTGCGCGCAGGGCTTCTCGCAGAAGCGGATGCCCCAGGGCCCGGACAGCTCGAAGCGGCCATACATGATGGTCGACAGGCGCATCGAGTCCAGCACATCGGCGAGGACATCCGGGCCCTGTGTGTCACGGGGCTCTGGACGCCCTGCAAATTCTTTTGGACTGGCTGGCATGGTGCGTCCTTAGCGGCCTTGGCATTCCCTGGCCATGTCAAACACATCGATGCTGTTGTCTCCCTTTCGTGTCGGCGGTCTCGAGCTGAAGAACCGGATGGTGATGGCGCCCATGACGCGCAGCCGGGCGCTGGTCGACGGCAACGTACCCAATCCCCTGGCGCCGACCTACTACGCGCAGCGGGCCTCCGCCGGGCTCCTCATCACCGAGGCCACCCAGGTCAGTCCTCAAGGCGTGGGCTACATCCGCACGCCGGGCCTGCACTCCCCCGAGCAGGTGGCGGGCTGGAGGAAGGTGACGGAGGCCGTCCACGCGGTGGGTGGGGTCATCTTCGCGCAGCTGTGGCACGTGGGACGGGTCTCGCATCCGGACTTCCATGAGGGCCGCCTGCCCGTGGCGCCGTCGGCCATCGGCTACGAGGGCGAGGTCTTCACGTTCCAGGGGAAGAAGCGCGTCGTGACGCCGAGGGCGCTCGACATCGAGGAGCTGCCCGGCATCGTCGAGCAGTTCCGGCGCGCGGCGGAGAACGCCAGGGCCGCGGGCTTCGATGGCGTCGAGGTGCACGGCAGCAATGGCTACCTGCTGGACCAGTTCCTGCGGGACGGCTCGAACCAGCGCACGGATGCGTATGGGGGGAGCATCGAGAACCGGGCGCGCTTCCCGCTGGAGGTGGCGCGTGCGGTGGTGGACGTCTGGGGCGCGGAGCGGGTGGGATATCGGCTCCTGCCGCAGTCCTTCCCCTATTCGGGCGTGATGGACTCCACGCCGGTCGAGACGTTCACGTACATGGCTCGCGAGCTGAGCCGGTTGCGGCTGGGCTACCTGCACGTCACCGAGTCCGTGTCGGGCCCGGAGGCACCGAGCCCGGAGAAGCGCATCTCCCCGAAGCTGCGCGAGGTGTTCCAGGGCGCGTTCCTGGTCAACGGCGGCTACGACGCGAGGACAGGCGAGGCGGCGCTGGCGAAGGGAGAGGCGGACCTCGTGGCGTATGGCGTGCCGTTCCTCGCGAACCCGGACCTGCCGGAGCGCTTCCGTCGAGAGGCTCCACTCAATCCCGCGGACCGCTCCACTTTCTTCACGGGCGACGAGAAGGGCTACGCGGACTACCCGGCGATGCCGTGAGCGGCTGCTTGCTCACGCGCGCGGCGTCCAGCCCATCTCGTCGATGAAGCTCTTGGCCTCGGAGAGCAACACCGGGGCGAGCGCGGGCGCGGAGGCGATGACGTCCCCGCGCATCACGTTGAACGGAGCACCCGTGACATGGCGGATGACGCCTCCCGCCTCCTCCACCAGCAGCGCGCCCGCGGCGATGTCCCACGGCTTGAGGCCGAACTCGAAGAAGCCATCGAACCGGCCCGCGGCGACATACGCCAGGTCCAGGGCGGCGCTGCCCGTGCGCCGCATGCCCTGGGCTCGCAGGACGAAGCGGGTGAAGAGGCCCACGGGGCCCTCGGGGCGCTCACGCACGTCGTACGGGAATCCCGTGCACAGGAGCGCCTGGCTCAGCGTCGCGACGCTGCTGGCTCGGAGCGGCCGGCCGTTGAGCGAGGCGCCTTCTCCCTTCGCAGCCGAGAAGAGCTCGTCGAGCATGGGGTCATACACGGCCCCCGCGAGCATTCCACCAGGACCCTCCACCGCGACGCTGACGCAGAAGTGCGGCACGCGGTGGGCATAGTTCGTGGTGCCGTCGAGCGGGTCCACCAGCCAGCGCAGTCCGTCCGTGCCCTCGGTCGCGCCGCTCTCCTCGGCGAGGATGGCGTGGGTGGGGTGGCGCTCACGGATGAAGGCGAGCAGCGCCTCCTCCGAGGCCCGGTCCGCGTCCGTCACCAGGTCGATGCCGCCCTTGAGCTCGATGATGCGCTCGCCCAGGAACCGGTCGGCGAGGATGCGTCCAGCCAATCGAGCTCCCTCCTCCGCGGTGCGGCGCAGGGCGGCGGGCGTCTCGAGGGCCTTGGCAACCATGACGTGTCTCCTGATGCGTGCGTGCTACGGCGCCGGCTCGGCCAGCAGCGCCTCGATTTCCGACTGGTACTTGGTGAGGAAGTCCTCACCGAATCCCTCATGGACGAAGCGCACCACGCCGCGCTTGTCGATGAGATACATCGTGGGCATCCCGCGAACCTTGAGCGTGCGCTCGGCCACCTGGGCGTTCTGGTCCAGGAGGATGGGCAGCGAGACCTTCACCTCCTTCAAGAACGGCGCGACGGCCCTCGGGTCTTCGTCCACATTGAGCGCGTAGACCTTGAGGCCCCGGCTCGCATACTCGCGGCCCAGGTTCTCGTAGAAGGGCAGCGCGTCCCGACAGGGCTCGCACCAGGTGGCCCACACGTCGAGCAGCACCACGCTGCCCCGGTCGCTCGTCAGGTCATACGGCTCGCCGCCCGGGTAGTGCTTCACCTGGAAGGACAGCGGCTCCGCGCGACCCGCCGATGCCTCCGCGCCTCCCGGCTTGTCCGTCGTGAGCGGCGGCATCTTGGAGCGGGCACAGCCCGTGAGCGACAGGGCACCGAGGAGGACCGGGAGCAGGAGGCGCATGTCAGGCAGTCTCCCCCGCGCGAGCCCGCAGCGCCACGAGCAGCTTCTCGATGAAGCCGCCGAACGCGCCGTTGCTCATCACGAGCAGGATGTCCCCCGCGCGTGACTCGCGAGCCACCAGGTCCACCAGGGACTGGACGTCGGTGGAGCCCTCGGCGGCGATGCCCTGGGCCTGGAGGTCCTTCACCAGCCGAGGCACGTCGAGCTCCTCGCCGACGGGCACCTTGTCATGCCGCTCCGGCACCTTGAGGCTCGCGCGCGCCGCGCCGGTGAAGGCGTGGGCGTAGTCCTCCTGGTGGATGTTGCGGCGGCTGGTGTTGGAGCGGGGCTCGAAGATGGCCCACAGGCGTCGCTCGGGGTAGCGGTGGTGGATGGCGGCGATGGTCTCTCGCACCGCCGTGGGGTGGTGCGCGAAGTCGTCCACCACCAGGATTCCACCCGGCTCGCCGCGAGGCTCCTGCCGGCGCTTCACCCCGCGGAACGTGGACAGGCCCTGGGCGATTTCGTCGAACGTCAACCCCAGCCCGCGCGCGGCGGCGATGACGGACAGCGCGTTCTCCACGTTGTGCAGCCCGCCCATAGGCAGCACCACCGTGCCGAGCACCTGGCCCTTCTCCACCACCTGGAAGCGCGCGCCCTCGGCGCCGAAGGACACGCCGCGAGGGACGTAGTCCGCGTCCGCGCCTTCCTTCGCGATGTACGTGATGACTCGGCCCTGGCAGCCCTCGCGCGCGAGCTTCACGGCGTTGGGGTACGCGGCGCAGACGATGAGCTGCCCGTCCTGGGGGATGAGCCGGACGAACTTCTGGAACGTGGCCTCGTAGTGGGGCAGGTCCCTGAAGATGTCCGCGTGGTCGAACTCCACGCTGGTGAGGATGGCCGTGCGCGGGCGGTAGTGGAGGAACTTGGAGCCCTTGTCCCAGTAGGCCGTGTCGTACTCGTCGCCCTCGACGACGAAGTGCGCGCCCTTGCCCACGCGGTAGTTGCCCGCGTAGTTCTGGGTGACGCCGCCCACGAGGAACGACGGGTCCTTGCCCGCCTCGACGAGGACGTGCGCCATCATCGACGACGTCGTCGTCTTGCCATGCGTGCCGGCGACGACGACGGAGTGGGCGCGCTCCAGGAAGAGCGAGCCAAGCGCGGCGGGGAAGCTCATCTGCTTGAGGCCGCGCTCGCGGACGGCGGTGGCCTCGGGATTCACGCGGCGGATGACGTTGCCGATGATGACGAGGTCCGGCTTCGCGGCGTCCAGGTTCTCCGGCCGGTACGGCGAGGACGCGGGGATGCCCCACGCCTTGAGCATGTCGCTCATGGGCGGGTAGACATTCTCGTCGCTGCCGGTGACTTCGTAGCCGGCGGCCTTGAGCATGCCGGCGAAGGAGCCCATGCCCGTGCCTGCCACGCCCACCAGGTGGACGCGGCGCACGCTGCCGGGTTCGAGGGTGTCGAGGACGTTGCCGTTGTCGTCAGCCATGTGTTCCCTGCGAGGTAGCGGTGAGGCCGAGCGCCTCCACGACGAAGTCATGGAAGACGGGCCGGAAGTCGCGGATGCGCACCTCTTGGCGTCCCTGCGCCACGCGGTTGGTGACGAGCGCCACCACCAGCGAGCGGCGCAGGTCCACCCAGAGGCTCGTTCCGGTGAAGCCCAGGTGCCCGACGGCGCCCGGAGGTGAGTCGCCCAGGAAGCGGCCCGCGCTGGAGCCGACCTTCGAAGGCGAGTCGAAGCCCATCGAGCGGGTGCTGCCCTCCACGAGCGGGTCCGTGGCGAGCACGCGGTGCCAGAGGGGGCCGGGCGCGAGCGCGGAGTGCTTGCCGGAGCAGCCCTCGAGGATGGCCTGGCCGAAGCGGGCCACGTCCACCGCGGTTCCGAAGAGGCCCGCGTGTCCGGCCACACCGTCCATCACCCAGGCGTTGTCGTCATCGACTTCACCCAGGCGCGTGGGCTGGGTGGGCACGTTGCTCCACAGCGTCTCCTGGCCGGGCGCGGGCTCGCGGGGGCGCGTGGCACCGGTGGGGGCGGGGAGGGCGTCGGCGGGGAAGTCGGTGAGGCGGTGGAAGCGGGCGTTGAGGTCGAGCGGCTCGGCGACGTGGCGGGAGAAGAGCGTGTCGAGCGGGGCGTTGGCGGCGCGGGAGAGAATCTCGCCGAGGAGGATGAAGCCCACGTCGCTGTAGGCCGAGCGGGTGCGCGGCGGGACGGCGAGCGGGGTGTGGGCCGCGGCCTGGATGACCTCGTCGCGGACCTGGGCGCGCGTGGCCGAGGGGCAGGTGGCGTCGAGCAGCTCGGGGTGCTGGGTGAGGGCCTGGGCGAAGAAGGGGACGAAGGGGGGCAAACCGGAGCGGTGGTAGAGCAGGTCCGCGACGGTGGCGCCCGCGTCACCCACGGGAGTGTGGGGGAAGAAGCGGGACACGAGGGTATCGGGTCCGACCTTGCCCTCGGTCCACAGGCGGAGGAACAGGGCCGTCGTGCTGATGACCTTGGTGAGCGAGGCGAGGTCGAAGCGCGTGTCGCCCGAGACCTTTCCCGCGACGCCGCCGAAGACCTGGACGCCCCGGTGGAGGACGACGGCCTGCGCGGCGGGGAAGACGCCGATGTTCACGGCTTCGTCGAGGAGCGTCTGGAGGACGGCGACGGGGTGTTTCTCTGGAGGAGTGCTCATGGGCGCACGGCCCCTTCGAGGAAGGTGAGGCGGGCCGAGTCCGCGTCGAGGCGGACCTGGGTACCCAGGGCCACGGGGTAGTTGAGGGTGCCGTGGCCGATGGGGAAGCCCGCGGCGCAGGGGAGGCCCGCTTCGCGAGCGAGGTCCTGGAGGACGTCGGCGCTGGAGTAGGAGGCGTCGCGCTCCTCGCAGGCGGTGAAGTCGCCCAGGACGATGCCGCGCACGCGCGAGAAGACGCCGGCGAGGCGCAGCTGGGTCCACATGCGGTCGAGGCGGTAGGGGCGCTCGGTGACGTCCTCGAGGAGGAGCACGGCGCCGTCGAGGGGCGGCAGGTACGGCGTGCCGAGGAGGCACGCGAGGACGGAGAGGTTGCCGCCGACGAGGGGGCCCTCGGCGGAGCCGGGGACGTAGGTGGCGGAGCCCGTCAGTGGGGGTGGGGCCTCCGGGGATTCGAGGAGGCGGAAGAAGTACTCGCGGACCTCGGGGGGCTGCTTGCCGAGCTGGGTGAGGACGGGGCCGTGGATGGAGACGCGGCCGTGGGCCTGGAGGGCGCCGTGGACGGAGGTGAGGTCCGAGAAGCCGGTGAAGAGGCTGGGGGCGGCGTCAGCGAGGGGGAGGCGGGGCAGGAGCCGGGCGCTGCCGTAGCCGCCGCGGGCGCAGAAGGTGGCGCGGGCGGAGGTGTCCGTGAGGGCGTGGGCGAGCTCTTCGGCGCGGCGGGTGTCGTCACCGGCGAGGTACCGGTGGGTGGCGAAGAGGTCGGGGCGGAGGGCGGGGGTGTAGCGCTCGGCGATGAAGGCGAGGCCGGCTTCGAAGGTGGGGCGGTCGAAGGGGCCTGAGGGGGCGACGACGTGGACGGTGTCGCGGGGGCGGAGCGGGAGGGGCTTGAGCCAACGCACGGGCGCTTCATAGCACTGGCGATGGAGAGGTCCTTGGGATTCGCGCCGGGACGGACGGAGGCGTGTTGAGTACCTCCGTCCGTCTTCACGCGGACAGTGCGGCTGGCGGGTGGCTCTGGGGCTAACCCGCCGAGCGCTCCAGGACGGCGGCGAAGAACGCGTCGGTGCCGTGGCGGTGGGGGGTGACGAAGAGGAAGTCGCCCTGGAGGCAGGCGTCGGAGAGCCAGCCGGAGCCCGGGCGGATGAGGCGGTAGTCGGGGCGGGAGGCGAGGAAGTCGGCGACGACGTCCTGGTTCTCGGCGTGGTTCACGGTGCAGGTGGCGTAGACAAGTCGGCCGCCTGGGCGGACCAGGTCTCCGGCGCTCTGGAGGATGGCGCGTTGGGTGGGAGGGAGCTGGGAGAGGGCGTCGGGGGAGGAGTGGAAGCGGAGGTCGGGGCCGCGGCGCAGGGGGCCGAGCTCGGAGCAGGGGGCATCGACGAGGACGCGGTCGGCGTCGAGGCCTGGGGAGGGCGGGGTCCGGAGGACCTGGAGGCGGGTGAGGCCGGCGCGAGAGGAGCGCTGGAGGAGGCGGTCGAGGCGTTCCGGGTTGGGGTCATGGGCGAGGAGCCGGCCGGAGTTCCGCATCAGGGCGCCGAGGAGGAGGGTCTTCCCGCCGGCGCCGGCGCAGAGGTCGAGGACGGTCTCCCCGGGCTGGGCGTCCAGGAGGAGGCCGAGGAGCTGGCTGCCCTCGTCCTGGACCTCGAAGAGTCCTTCTTGGAGGGAGGGGAGGGCGTAGAGGTTGGGGCGGGGGCCCTCGATGTGGAGGGCGAGGGGGCTCCAGGAGCCGGGGCGGGTGGAGACGCCCTCGGAGAGGAGGCGGGAGGCGAGGACGTCACGGGAGGTGCGGAGGGGGTTGGCGCGGAGGGTGATGGGGCCTGGGACGTTGAGGTGGGCGCAGAAGGGGTCGGCCTCCGGGCCGAGCTCGCGGGAGAGGTGGTCGGCGAGCCAGTCCGGGAGGGAGTACCGGAGGGCGAGGGAGGGGGGAGGGGAGGGGGTGAGGGAGGGGAGCGGGTCGGCTTCCACACCCGCGAGGGAGGCGGCCTCCGGGGCGGGGATGTGGGCGAGGCCGTGGAGGAAGGCGAAGAGGAGGAGGGGAGGCGGGGCGTCGGGCTGGCCGAGGAGGAAGGCGAGGCGGCGGCGCCAGAGGCCGACGTTGAAGAGGGCCTCCTTGAGGGCCTGGCGCTGGGGACTGGAGAGGGAGCGGTGCGCACGGAGGGTGCGATCCACGACACGCTCGGCGGGGGTTCCCGAGAGGACGAGGGAGAGGGCCTGGGAGGTGATGGGGGCGAGTCCGGCCAGGGCGGACCACGGTTGGTGGTGGAGCCGGGAGAGTGGATCAAACGGGACTGTTGACAGGGGAGGCTCCGTTCTCTAGAAAGCGCGTCATCGCTGCGGCGCCGTACCACAGCGAGGACATATTCCCCGATAGCTCAGCCGGTAGAGCGGGTGACTGTTAATCACTAGGTCCGTGGTTCGAGTCCACGTCGGGGAGCTGAATGAAGGGTCCTACCAATCGGTAGGGCCCTTTTGTTTTTCAGGGCCTCGCGATGAAGCTCGCGGGGCCTTCGTGCTTAAGGCCCTGAATCCCAAGGGATTCTGCCGCGCGGTGCTGAAGAGGGCGTTCTCGGCTCTCGCCACTGCTGAGTGAGCGGCCCCTCTTCTCCGCCGTCGATGGGGCTCTCTGGAGCGCTCTTTCTCCCGTTTTGGGGAGAGAGCGGCCGAGAGTGGTTAACAGTTTTGTTAACCACCGCAGGCAGCCGATTCTGACAATCCATGGCTTTCGATGTCGTACCTTCCAGGGTTACGCCATTTCCCTCTTTCAGAAAGCCGAAACAGGCCACCTGTTAACCGAGAGAGCGGAACGCGGCTGGCATTTGCCGGGTACTCACGAATTCGTCGTGCGGCGCAGACTCTCCGAGACGGCCCTCAGACCGTCTCGGCCGCGCTTGCAGACCACCACGGCGCTGGCTTCGCCGAGCTGCTCTTCTCCGCGCCAGGCGAATCCTCGCGAATAGGACTCCGGACCGCGAAGGCTTCTCGGGGACGCGTCCGTACTTGCCACCCTCTGTACCGAGCCTCCCATTGGCCCACGAAGAGGTCCGCCGTGACCGACCCACGGCGACGCCACTGATCCGCTAGGTCGGGACTGCGCTGCCCGCCCGTCGCGAGAGGCAGCGCGTGAACGAGCATCAGCCGCACGAGCTGAACTCCGTCACCTTCGGCTACGCCAGGCGGCATGCGCCAGCTGCCACCTGGCCGGAAGGCGCGAGCAGCCCGCTTCCAGCCCTCGAACTCAAACACGGACCACAAGGAACTGCTAGCCCGCCACGCTAAGTGGCGGCGACATACCGCCATGTGCGGAGTCTACCAACCCGCGCCACGCTCCGCTGGGCGTGGCCCGGTTCCGTGGCTCTCCCGCACTTTGTGTGGCTCGTAGGTTCAGACGGTGAGCAGCACTCGAAGACGCAGTAGGTCGAAGTTGGCGCGGCCATACATCTGACGCTTGAGAAGCTTAAGCTTCGTGATTTGCCCCTCGGCTTGGGCGTTGCTCCAGGGAGAGGTCAGGGCGGCCCGGACGGCATCGCCATCTTCTTCGAGGCCCTCCGCAAAGGTTGCCACTGCACGTATCCCGCACGTACGAGCCTCGCCCAACCACGTTTCGAAGCGCCTACACGACCGTGGGCGTGATCCGATTCGGTGGACAGGTTGACTATGCCGCTGCCCTTTCGAACTCGGCCGGTGCAGCGTAGCCGATTGCCGAGTGCATGCGCTGCTGGTTGTAGAAGACCTCGATGTAGTCGAACAACTTCACCTTCGCGTCATTGGGGCTCTCGAAAATCTCTCCCAGCTCGTTCTTGAGCGTGCTGAACCAACTCTCCATAGCCGCGTTGTCGTAGCAGTTACCGCGTCGGCTCATGCTGCAGACGATGCCGTGTCGTTCGAGGACGCGTTGGTAGTCCTCACTCGCGTACGTGCTCCCCTGGTCGGTGTGGTGCAAGAGACCTTCGGCCGGGCATCGACGGCGTAGCGCCATGTCGAGCGCCTTGAGCGTCAAGTGCCTGTCGTTCACCGCGCTGAGAGCCCAGCCCACGACGAAGCGTGAATAGAGGTCGATGATGGCCGTCCTCCGCCCCAGGATTTCTTGAGACACCTCTCTGGGGGATAACCTCCCCCGCGTGAGGTGGATGTGAAGAAGGGGCAGAAGCAGGGCAGGACGGCGGAGCGCGGTCGGTTTTCGGCGAAGCGCAAGAAGGAGGCGGTGCTTCGTCTGCTCAAGGGCGAGGAGCTCGACGCGCTCTCACGGGAGTTGGGCGTCACCGCTGCGGTGCTCAGCGAGTGGCGAGAGAAGTTCCTGGCGGGAGCTGAGGCCAACCTCAAGAGTCGTGAGCCCGAGCCAGCGGACGACGAGGTGCTGCGGCTCAAGGCCATGGTGGGCGAGCTGATGATGAAGAACGAGCTGCTCGCCGAGAAGGCCCGGCTGCTGGAGGGCAACGCGCCGGGTTTTCCCTGGAGGAAGTCGAGAGGATGAGCGCCCAGCTCTCGCCTTCCAGCGGCAAGCAGTACGGGCTGGCGCTCGTGACGGCCACCTGGCGCGTGCCGCGTGCCACGGTGTACCGGCACCGCGCCCGCCGTCAGGCCGCGGCTCCTCCGGCGGCCCGGCGAGGCCCTAGGACGGCGCTGACGGACGAGGCGCTGCTCAAGGCCATCTGCGGCGTGCTGGCCCTCTCGCCCTTCCTGGGCGAGGGGCACCGCAAGGTGTGGGCGCGGCTGCGTGCCCGGGGCGTGCGCACCTCGAAGGCCCGCTGCCTTCGGCTGATGCGTCAGGCGGGGCTGCTGGCCCCATGCCGTGCCCGCCGGGTGCTGGGCCCGCGCCACCACGACGGCACCATCACCACCGCCAAGCCCGACGTCATGTGGGGCACTGACGCCACCTGCACGATGACGGCGCTGGAGGGCCAGGCCACCGTCTTCATCGCCGTCGACCACTCCACCGCCGAGTGTGTCGGCATCCACGCGGCCAAGGTAGGAAATCGTTTCGAGGCCCTCGAGCCCATTCGCCAGGGCGTCAAGGCTCGCTTCGGTGCGTACGGCAAGGGCCTGGCCTCGGGGCTGACCGTCCGCCATGACAACGGCAGCCAGTACACCTCCGACGCCTTCCAGAACGAGCTGCGCTTCCTGGGCGCCGAGTCCAGTCCGTCCTTCGTCCGCAGCCCCGAGGGCAACGGGTGCGCCGAGCGCTTCATCCGCACCCTCAAGGAGCAACTGCTCTGGGTGCGCACCTTCGCAACCGTCGAGGAACTCCGGCGGGCCCTGCTGGAGTGGGCCCACCGCTACAACGAACACTGGCTGCTGGAGCGCCACAACTTCCTCTCGCCGAGTCAGGCCCGGCGAGAGCTGATGCAGTCGAAGCAGGCGGCCTGATTACGACCAACCTGGTGTCTCAACAATCCGGTGCGATACAGTGCCGCGCGCCAGGCCTCGCCCAACACGGCGATGTCCGGGGCCGCGCGCGCCTGGCCGTCCAGCCAGTAGCGGCTCTCCGTCTCCGCACGCAGGTGGCTCTGCACCCAACCGGCGAGCATCGGCATCTGCTCCTCAACGTTGGAGCGTGGCAGCTTCGCGCCGCGCGCCAGCATCGTGCCAAGGTATCCGTCCAGGGGCCTCCCCCACTATACGGTGCGCGGCGCTCACCGTAGCATCCGCCTGGATGATGAGGAGCTTTCCCTTGCCGATCCATTTCGGGTGAGGCCCGAGGCAAAAGGGGGGCGTGTGCTGGCGGGCGCACCGCTCCCCCCACTACGGCGCCAAGAGAATCGCCCTGGACCACGTTGGCGGCAGCGGCGAAAACTGGAGCGTCATGGTCCCGTTGGTCTCCTTCGCTGCGCGCTCGAGGTCGAGATGATCGTCGGCGTCGACTTTGGTGCGCCGCAGCGGACGCGCGACCAGCGGCGGAAGATTATCGCCGTCGTCGCGCACTCGACGGGCTGGCACTCCTACCGCATCGACGCGACCGGCATGAACGCTCGGCTGCTCGCGGGTGAGCCTCCGGGCTGGAGCGCGAAAGAGCTCGTCGACGAGTTGGTGGCCCGACCTGCGCGCGTCGTCGGGTTCGACTTCCCGTTCTGCATTCCCCACGCGCTCCTGCGCGACCCGAAGTTCGCCTCGGACATCGGCTACGAGCACGGCGCGTTCCTTGGCTGGCGCTCGTTCAACTGGTGGATCGCGCAGCGCCTCCCGCTTACCGACCCGCTCGACTTCACGCCCTTCGCCCCGTGGCGAGACCGCGCCGAGCGCGCACGGCTCTGGACGAAACGCGCGACGGACATCGCCGCCGGTGGGCAGCCGCCGCTCAAGGACAAGTTCCAGGCGACGTTCCAGATGACGCTCCTCGGGAACGCGCTGCTCTCGAAGCTATGGGAGTCGCACCAATACCGCGTGCTGCCGTTTCCAGGCGGTCGCGGTGCTGGCGAAATCATCGAGGTCTACCCGGGCGCGACGCTACGAACGATGGGCCTCGCGAGCTACAAATCAAGGCCCGAAGAAGCGGTGCGTCTTGGCATCGCCGCGTGTGCCGCCGCAGGCATCAAGCTCGACGTCGATCTCCGGCTCGTCGCCCTCGCGTGCCGCTACAGCTCGGGCACCACGAAGAAGCCCGACTACGATGTGGCCGACGCCTTCGTCGCGCTCTGCACCGCCATCCTCCACGCGGAGAATGGCTGTCGCCCGGTCCTCGCGCCCGACCCGACGTGGCAGGAGCGGCTCGTGAAGGAGTGGGAGGGCGCGATCTGGGTCCCTACCATCACGACGAGCACACCGGCGTAGGCGGCTGCTACGGTCCATCGCGATGAACAAGCGGCTCCGCAAGAAGAAGCGCGTCGGCGAGTTCAAGGAGCTCAGCTTCGAACTGCTCGGCTACCTGCGACCCGGCATCTCCTCGCTACAGGGCTTCGGATTCTCGGCCGGCCGACGACGAAGGGCATGAACGTGAGTCGCATGGGTCATCTCTGGTCCGAGCTGATGACCTGAGTGCCTAGTCGAAATTGGCTCACCGCGTCACGAACGTATTGAGGCGCGCACGGGGCCGGTGAGTTCCTGTGGCGGCGAAGAAGGGGAGATGCATTGGGAAGGTAGCCTCGGGGCCCACCAAGTTGCCGCTGCACGCGGCCGGCTCGACACCTCCTGTGGATGCCTGCCCTCGCATGCCATGGACGCCGGCTGGGCGGGCCGCACGCGGGGCCCACGGAGCCCCACAGGCAGGCTTCGATGCTCCCAGGTCCCGCGCGCCTCGAAGCATGCGACTTTCACCCACCTCGGCACGTCGCCCGCGTGCCCACCTGCGTCGTCGGCACGCACTATCTGTGAATCAGGGTGAGAGAGGATCAAGACCATGGACGGGAGGTCACCCACCATGTCGTTTGCGGACATTCAATCGGTCCCCGATTGAAGGGGCCCGCAGCCCCTTCTTTGAAACCGCTGGATATCACTCTGTTTTTCGGCCCTCAGAGAGTTTGAGTCCTCTCAGAGAAAGCCGAGAACGGGTTCGCAGAAGCCTTCAGTCGGGGAGCTGAACGAAGGGCCCTACCAACCGGTAGGGCCCTTTTGTTTTTCAGAGCCTCGCGATGAATCTCGCGGGTCCTTCGTGCTTGAGGCCCTGAATCACAAGGGATTCGGCCGCGCGGTGCTGAAGAGGGCTCTCTTGGCTCTCGCCACCGCAGAGCGAGGTGCTCCCCTTTTCTGCCGTCGACGGGGCTCGCTGGCCTGCTCTTTCTTCCGTTTGGGGAGAGAGAGGCAAAGAATGGTTAACAGGTGCTGTCAACCATTGGGGATGCGGCTAACAACGCTCTCCTGGAGATCCTCTCCTTCCGCTTTCAGGTTTCTGGGAAGGCGTCTCTCTGCTGAATGAGGCTTCTGATCCAGCCGCCTCCGCCGCGTTGTTCTACGCGGCGGAGAAGGGCCACAACGAGAAGGTCGAGACCCTCGACGACGCCCTCGTCTTCTGCTCGACGTGTCTCTCGGTCGGCTACGACCGGACGTTCCGGGTGACGCCCACAGGCAAGCGGAGCGCCGCCGCGCTCATGGCGCTCGGCCCCGCGATGGCGGCCAGAGCGCTCGACGACCCCGAGCGCTGAGCCGCCTGCACACCCGAAGGCCCGCGGTGATCGAGAGGTCGCCGCGGGCTTTCGTGTCTGGTTCGCGGAGATCTTTGACCCGGCGTCCCTCCGGTGGTGATGTCTTTCGATGCCGCAGCCTCCCAAGGATCTCGTCCGCGCTCTCGAACGTCTCGATGTGGCCATCCGCCGCGCCGACCCCGGGGGGCACGCCTCGTTCCTACCGCCGGCTGCGCCCGAGCAACTGGCCGGGCTCGAGGCCGAGATCGGGACGGCGCTGCCAGGCGACCTTCGCGCTCTGTTCAGCTGGCACGATGGGACCGCTCGGGTGTCGTTCGATGGCTCGAGCGTTTACTCGATGATGGGCTGCGTCGAGGCGATCTCGACCCGTCGGTTTCTCCTCGGGTTCAACAGTGACGGTGCGCGGTTCTCCGAACATTGGGTTCCCGTGCTCACGAAGGGCAACGGCGACTACGTCGCGTATGTGCTGTCGGGAACCGAGGCCGGCCAGCTGGTCGAGTACCGACACGACGACGCCTCGCGCCCCATTTGGGCGCCCTCGCTCGCGGCACTCGTGGCCAGCGCACTGCGCACCTGGGAGAGCAAGCCGGTTCGACAGCAGGGGACACTGATGCGGATCGGCGGGTGGAGCCGAGAGAGCGCGGTCCACGTGGGGGCGCTGGGGGTCGGCGACGCCATTGTCGTGTGCACCCTCGGCGCGGCGATGCGCCCATTCTGGAACCTCTATGTTCAGGTCGACGCCAATCGGTGGGTGTGGGGATTCTCAGGAGCAGAAGATTGGGAGCCGGAGGCGCTCGCGGTGGCCTCGCGGGCCATCGGCGGCCCGCTGAAAGACACGAGCACCGTCGCATCCAGCGTGGACGGCCTCTTGCTCGACAACGCATGGACGTTCGAGGACCGCCCGCCGCGCGCCCCCGACGACTTGAGCATGCTGGGCGTGTACCGAGGCCGCGTCGTTCGCGCCTGACGTCGGCGGCTCGATGTCAACCACCACGGTTCATCGGGAGCCTCGGTCCATGGGCCTTCGCACCTGTGCTGGTTGCCAACGTCACAGTGGCCGCACGAACTCACCAGCATCATGCTTGCTGAGTTGTTCCCGCCAGAGGTCTGCTCATCGCTGGCTCTTGGTTGGTGAGGTCATCCTTCGTGTTTGTTGGGAGGGGACGAAGGAATGCAAAGTCTCACAGTGTGAAAATTGGAAGAACCTGCAGGAGTGGATGCCTCTCCTTGGATGCAGATAAACCCCTCCCTGCAAGGAGTGCTGTCACATTTGGCGTAACAGCCCCATCCGACCGGGAGTTTCCCCGCCTGCGCAATCCTGCGGGACGACTCCGGATCGACGCAGTGCTCGTCGGCGTCACAGAGGGGCTCCAATGAGTCAACCCAACCACATAACTTCGGGCAGAATCTACCATCGACCCATTCTCCTCGAGGCGCGCATGTCCGTAGGAATCGGTTTTTCTCGGGTTCCTGCTTGGGTCCCCTTGCATGCTCAGCGGAGGGGGGAGGGGCACTCGAATCAGGCGAATCTTTTGTGCAACTCAAGAAGGGCCATAATAGGCCAATAAGAGAAAGTCGCAGTGCTTGTCTGGAGATGTGGTGGACGCGTTTGGGGCTCATTCGGATGCCACGCTTATGCCGAGTTCACCGGCAACGTTCATTGCCTTCAAGACTGCGGGATACTCGCCCGGAGTGGATGGGAAGTAATTGTTGGGGTGAATGAGTTGATCTGCGTGGGTTGGTTCGTGGGCGATGACCTGGATAAGGTCTCCACTGTTGCCTGTGAATTGAGCATCTACGACGGACATAACTGATTGCGGCGCCTGCGTGCATTGATTCCTGATTGGACCAGTTAATCAATTTTCCGTTGCCAGCTCGCCCTCCTTGTGTAAACCCAGATTTGGGGGCGGGGCACTGGTCCTGTAACGCGTTGGTCGCCGATTTCCGTCAGAGTGATTGGGACGGGGCTCTGGGCGAGGTTGTCGTATCGTCCACTTCTGCCGCCCAGCGTGGCTCAAGGCTCCCCTGCCGCCAGTTTTTGGCACATCGAGCGCTGCTGCGCGGCCCTTCAATCCCGCGCTTCTTGACGGTCGTCTCCAATCCCAGGATGTCAGCACCGTTCTGCTGATGTCATGAGCCGGTCACAGCCACAGTCACGAGGCTTGCCTGGAGGCTCACCCCTCGGGGGGGGCGACCGTCCTTCTGCCCTTGCTCCATGCGCGGACACCTTGGGGCTTCGCGCTCTCCAAGTACTCCGCGTGACCGCATGGACAGGCCTGCCACCTTCTTTCGATGACACCCGACGATCACAACTGTTTCACGGTAGCTTTCCTGTTTCATGACAGTCGATTGCGCTTTGCGCTTCGGGGTCCTTCTCATGGCCGATTCCCGGACCTCCAGTCCGGTGCGTCGACACTCGATCAACACATCATGACCCCATTCCGAAGTCTGTGGCTCGCGGCCGCCCTGATGATGGCCGCTTGTGGAACGACTGAGCTCGCGCAGCCCGACGACGTACAGGCTGCGACGACGGCCCAGGGCCTCTCCACGCTCTCCGTGCGAGGAACCACCAGCGCGAGCGCCCTGGACACCACCACCCTCTCCATCCCCACCCCCGTCGGTACGGCCGCCGGAGATGTGCTGGTGATGCAGCTGAGCAATCGCGAAGCCGTCACCGCCGTCGCCACCCCTCCCGCTGGCTGGACACTGCTGCGCTCCGAGCAGAGCGCCTCGGCCATCAAGTCCTGGCTCTTCCTCCGCGTGGCCAGCGCGGCCGAGCCGAGCAGCCACACCTTCACCCTCGACCTCGCCAGCTCCATGGCGGCCACCCTGGTCGCGGTGTCGGGCGCGGATCCGCTCGAGCCGATCGACGTGCACGTGGGCCAGAAGAATGGCAACAGCGCGAGCCTCGCGCTGCCCGTCGCCACCACGTCGTCCGCGAACGGCCTCGCAGTGTGGTTCTCGGCCCAGGTCTGGGGAGGCACCGCGTGCCCCGCGGTCCACACCCCTCCGACGGGCTTCATCGAGCAGCTCGACACCTGCCTCGTCTCGTCGTCGCGCGGCGTGCTGCACAGCGCCGCCACCTCGGAGCTCGGGGCCGCGGGTGCCCAGCCCGCCTTCACCGGCAGCTCCACGCTCCCCAATACCAACATCACGCACGCGGTGGTGCTGCGTCCCCTCCAGCCGCCAGCCACTGGGGAGATCACCCTCGTCGGCGCCACGAACGCGAGCGGCAAGACGGTCACCAGCCTGACGCTCTCGACCCCTACGGGCGTCGTCGCCGGTCACGTGCTGCTGGCGCACCTGGCGAACCGGAACCAGATCGGCGCCGAGATCACCCCGCCCGCGGGTTGGACGCTCGTTCGCACCGACATGAGCACCTGGAGCATCCGCGGCTGGGTCTTCGTCCGCGTCGCCACCGCCGGCGAGCCCGCGACCCACACGTTCCAGAGTTCCATCGCGAGCTACCTCGTCGGCAACCTCGTGGCGTATGCCGGCGTCAATCCGGTCAACCCGATCGACACGCACGCCGGCAAGAGCAACAGCAGCTCGACGGCCTTCACGACCCCGCAGCTGAGCACCTCGACCGCGGGTGGGGCGGCCGTCTGGTTCGGCGCGCAGGCGTGGACCGGCGCCGCGTGTCCGACGTCGGCCATCGAGCCCCCCGTGGGCTTCGCCGAGACCTACGACACCTGCCTGGTGTCCTCGTCCCAGGGCCTTGTCTTCAACGCCGCCTTCATGCCCCTCGCCGGTGCCGGCATCCAGGGCCCGTTCAACGGGAGCTCGACGTTCGCCGAGACCAACGTCGCGCAGGTCGTCGCCCTTCGCCGCGCCGAGGTCGCATCGCCCTCGGGGGTCGCGTTGCGTGGGAGCTCGCACCACAGCGGCCTGTCGATTGCTTCGCTGTCGATCCCCAAGCCGTCGGGGACCGAGGCCAACGACGCGCTCATCGCGCGGGTGACCGTGCGCAACAACATCGCCGCGACCGTCACGCCGCCCGCCGGCTGGACGTTCCTGCGCTCGGAGCAGAGCGCCTATGCCATCCGCACCTGGATCTTCTACCGCGTCGCGGGCGCCTCCGAGCCCGCGAGCTACGCGTTCGGACTGGACGCGACCACCCACATGGCGGGGAGCGTGGAGGCCTTCAGCGGCGTCGATCCGCTCCAGCCCATCGACGTGCACGCAGGCCAGAAGAACGGCGACTCCGCGTCGTTCACCGTGCCCGACGTGGTGACCGGCAGCGTGGGGGGCCTCGCCGTCTGGTACGGCTCCCAGGTCTGGCCGGACGCCACTTGCCCTGCCACCGGCATCGAGCCGCCGCTCGGCTTCACCGAGGCCTTCGATGCGTGCCTGGGTCACGCCAACGGACTGCTCTTCAATGCGGCCTACCGGTCGCTCACCGCGCCGGGCCTCCAGACGGGCCTCTCCGGCAGCTCCGCGTTCGTGCAGACCAACACCGCGCACGTGATCGTCCTGCGCGCCGCCAACGCCCCCAGTTGCATGGTCGGCGACACGTACGCGAGCACCTTCACGCTCCAGGGCACCGTGACCGCGCCGCAAATCGTGGAGCCCTCGGGCCTGGCCGCGAGCCGCGTGGTCGGCAACGCGCTCTACGTGCACAACGAAGACACCACCGCCATCGTCGCGATCAACACCCTCAACGCGAGCACGCTCGGCACGTTCAACGTGACCAACGTGACGCCGGCCGACTGGGAGGACCTCGCAACCGGGCCCTGCCCGAGCGGCTCGTGCATCTTCATCGGTGACATCGGGAAGTGGAGCGCCAACTTCCCTCCGGGTGGCACCCCCACGTCGTTCACGATCTACCGCGTGCCCGAGCCGGATCTCGCCAACGGCCAGACCTCGGGGGGGCTCGTCGCCGAGGCCTTCCCGTTCGTCTATCCGGACGGCGCGAAGGACGCGGAGTCGCTGATGGTGCACCCCACCACCGGGGACATCTACGTCGTCACCAAGAACGGGGACACGGGGAAGAGCGGCGTGTACAAGTTCCCCCAGCCGCTGACGCCCGGCGTGCAGGCCACGCTGATCCACGTCCACACAATCCAGCTGCCGCTGAACGGAGACCCCAACTTCTCGGCCGCGACGGCGGCGGCGATCCACCCATGCGCGAATCGCTTCCTCCTTCGCACCTACCGCACTGTCTACGAGTTCCGTGCGACGCCGGGACTTGGCTTCGAGTCGGCCGTCTTCGCGACGCCCGTCACGCTGACCGACACCGCCGAGGGCCAGGGTGAGTCAATCGAGTACGAGGCCAACGGCGCGGGCTACTTCACGATGAGCGAGAGCCCCTCGCCATTCAGGCTCAAGCGCGTGCCTCTGCGATAGGACCGCGTCGACACGCCGAGGAGCAAGGCCGGCCGTGGGGCACGTCCCCATTGCCGGCCTTGCTGTTCCGAGCTGGGAGCTCGCGCGTGGCCCCGCCTGTGCCTCCCCGAAACTCGGGCACTGCATCATCCGTGGGTCAAGGCGAGTGGGCTCAGCGCGCACGGGCGGCCGCAACGCGTCGCGCCCATGGGTCTCGTCATCCGTTCCTCCATCGCGCCTCTTGAACGCAGGGAGATGTCTCGAAACGAGACCGATGTCACTCCACACAGCCCAGGTTATGTTTGGGAGAGGGTGGTGGGGAGCGTTGATGAGAATGTCACTTTCTGAATAATCCTCCAGGTCCCAGCAACCTTGACACACGACAACATGTCGGTGAAGCAGCGGGGCGGGATCTGCAGTTTCAGCTTCACGAGTGCCAATTCCTTGGCAACATCGATGGACAAGATTTCATCGTGACGTTCCAAGCCCAGTTGTTTCGGAGCCTTCATGTTCCGGACCGCCGCCAGCCACGTCTGTATCGGCGTCACGCTCACCTGGATGTCCTCGCCGACTCTCACCGCGGAGCTCACGGAACTCACGGGGTGAAAGAGGTTCGCGAATTTATCAGCATCCATTTCGTAGGCCGCGTCGAAATAGGACTGCGCCAGAGTGACCAAAGCCTGCATGTCGATATCCATGGAACTCGACGCTAGCCTTGTCGGTCGGATCGATTAAGTTCCCGAGGATTGGCGCCCTTGTAAGCTGGGCTAAGCAATCACTGGATGAACATGAGCGATCCCCTTCTTTCCACCAGCGATTTCGGCCAACTCCGCGCCTTTGTCGCGGTCGCCGAGTCGCTCAACTTCAGTCGTGCTGCCGAGAAACTCGGCGTCTCCTCCTCGGCCCTGAGCCAACTGGTCCGCGGGCTCGAGGAGCGCATCGGCGTCCGCCTCCTGCATCGAAACACTCGGAGCGTCTCCTTGACCGAGGCCGGCGACCAGCTGTTTCAGCGAGTCCGGCCCGCGGTCCAGGAGCTTGCAGCGGCCTTCGTGCAGACTCGCGAGCGCGGTGCCCGTCCCGTCGGCATCGTTCGCATTCACTGCTTCCGGACGGCCGCGACCTTGTTTCTGAGGCCACTCCTGCGACCCTTCCATGACGCGTATCCCGACGTCGTGCTCGACATCACGCTCGACGATGAGGTCGTGGATATCGTGGCCGGTGGCTATGACGCCGCCATCCGCATTGGCGAGGTCATCGATCAGGACATGGTCGCCATCAGGCTTGGTCCGGACCTGCGGCAGATCGCCGTCGCCTCGCCTGACTATCTCGCTCGGTGCGGCACGCCTCGACATCCGCGTGACCTCGCATCTCATCGGTGCATCGCCTGGCGCTGGCCCGGTCACGAAAAGCCATACAAATGGGAGTTTGTGGAAGATGAGAAATGGTTCGAGGTCGCGGTCGAGGGACCGGTCATTACCAACCTCAAGGACTTTGGACTCCAGGCGGCCGTCGATGGGCTCGGCATCGCATTCGCCAGTGAGCAACTGATTGCGCCGCACGTCGCCGCAGGCCGGCTGGTGAAGTTGCTCGAGCCCTGGTCAGGTCTGTTTCCGGGATACTACCTTTGCTATCCGGCGCAGCGACAGATGGCACCGCCGCTGCGAGCGTTCATCGATTCAGTTCGCTCGATATCGAAGGAATCCGCCGACTGAGAAACGATTTCGCATGACGGCTCGTCGCTCTTCAGTCGCAACAACCCGATGTTTCGCATCGTCTCATCTCATTCAGTAAGGGATGAGTCGCACCCTGCGGACGCGCCCCTGCCGGGGCATGCGCCGAGGGCCACCTGTGCTGGTGCTCGAGAAGCACCTGCCTATGAGAACCGCTCCAGGAGGCCCAGGGCGTGCGCGAGCCTCCAGGCCACCACCAGCAGGTGCGCGTCCTGCACCGAACCCATGCGCTCCAGGTACCTGTGCCGATGGCAACCAGCAAGGCTCCGCGGCGCACGAGGCCTTCACCTTGACCGCACATGGGCAGACCACCTCGGGCGTCACCCCTGGAGTTGGGGAGCATGCGCCACCTGGGGGCGCAGCAGCGCGGCGGCCAGCACGACTCCGTAGACCACCGCGCTTCCATGGACCGAGAGCGCGAAGGCGAGCGAGGCACCACCATGCAGCACGGTCAGCGCGTCCACGGTGGGCATCACGATGGTGGCGAGGACGAAGACACCCGCGGCCTTTCGCTGTCGGATGGCCACCAGGGCGAACATCGCCAGTGCCAGGCCGAGGTCCCTGCCCGCCTTGACGTAGAGCCAGGGGATGACCTCGCTCCCGGAGTCGGTCAGGCCGAAGCCCCTGGCCGCGCGGATCGGGTCCATCGCTCCCTGGATGCTGAGGAACAGCAGGAAGGCACCCAGCAGCAAGGTGAACAACGCCGTGGGGGACGTGAGCTTCCAGGACAACTGGGAGTGGTTCGGATTCATGATGCCTTCAGATGAAGCGCGGGTGTCGTTCATGGCTGGGAATGTGTCGCACCGGCCTCGGCGGCGCCATTCGCGGACGGCTCAACATTTTGTCTGAAACGCTCAGGGGGCGAGCGCTGGAGACATCCCGCTGCTAGCCTCGAGGGCATGAACCTCTCGCATGCTTCCGACCTGCTGGGGCAGATTCTCGAGCGAACCCGTCTGAGAGGGGGGCTCTACTGCCGCACTGTTGCGCGGGCCCCCTGGGGGCTGCGCTTTGCTCCCAGGACCTCGGCGGCGCTGCACCTGATCATCTCGGGCTCCTGTCACCTGACGCAGGGCCGGGACGCCGTCTCGCTGGGGCCTGGTGATGTCGTGCTGCTGCCGCGCGGCGACGGGCATGCCGTCGCGGACTCGCCACGCAGCCCCAAGCTGAGGGTGGAAGAGTGGCTGGCGACACGTGGCGAAGGGGCTTCCTCGTATGTGTTGGGCGGGGACGGCGTGGAGTCGCGGGTGCTCTGCGGCTTCTACGCGTTCGATGAGCCGGGGGCGCACCCCGTGTTGCGGCTGCTTCCCGAGCGGGTCCACCTGCGGGGGGCTTCCGAAGACGCGCGTGCCCTGTTGCCCACGGTGTCGCTGCTCGAACGGGAGTACGAGCGGGGAGAGCGAGGCTCCTCGGTCATCGTCTCTCGGTTGCTCGACATCCTCCTGGTGCAGGTGCTTCGTGCCTGGGCGGACGCGCAGCCGCCGGGTGGCGCGGGCTGGTTGGGGGCGCTCGGCGACCGGACGCTCGCCAGCGCCCTGGGCTGGATGCACGCGGAGCCGGGACGGAGCTGGACAGTGGACGAGCTTGCGCGGCGCTCAGGTCTCTCGAGGGCGACGCTCGCGCGGCGCTTCGCGAGCCAGGTCGGCGTGGCGCCTCATGAGTACCTCACGGGGCTTCGGATGCAGGAGGCCGCGCGCGCGTTGCGTGAGGGACAGGACGGGCTCGCGGCCATCGCGAGCCGCGTGGGTTACGAGTCCGAGTTCGCCTTCAATCGGGCTTTTCGGCGGGAGATGGGAGTGCCTCCCGGCGAGTACCGGCGCAAGGCTCGGGAGGGCTGATACGCCTTGGCCACTTCCTGCGTGGAGGTGCGTCAGTCTCGTTGAGTCCGTTCAACTGCAGGGGCAGGAGGCAACGAAGCCTCCAGGCCCTCCCGAGTTCCGGGCCAGGATGGTCGAGCTGGCCAATGCGGGGAGAACCACCGGGAGCCTGGCCGAGGAGTTCCAGGTCACCGACACGACGGTGCGCAATCGGGCGCGACAGGGCGAGGTGGACGAGGACACACGCCAGGCGGGGCTGATGACGGAAGGGGCGCAGGAACTGGCGAGGCTGCGGCTCGAGGTCAAGGTGCTGCGGCAGGAGCGTGACATCCGCTCAAGGTCGACAGCCTGCGTGACGACGAGGAGCGATGAGGGGTAGCGGGCCGCGGCGGACCTGGTTAAGCGGAGATTCGAGGCGAGCAGGGTGTAACTCCAGGGTGACCCTGCCTCAGTCATGACAGGATCACCCGCGTCACCGCTGCTCGACGTCAGTTCACTGCGCTGGCATCAATCCCAAAAATGCTGATGGCCTTCGTGGACTTCTTGATGTCAATCATCCCCTGGATCCCACGAGCCCTCAGTTCCTCGGTGGTTTTGTTGACATTTCCAACCTGGGTCTTCTGGGGAAAGTCCGTCGGGGAGTTCCAGATCGAGACGCTGCCATGCTCCTCAAGCATCGCAACCGCCTTGTCGATCTCAGAATTGTTTGAATAGCGCTCGTGGGTAATCTGGTCGAGATTCGCCACATAGGTCGTGGGCCCCTCGCCGGCCGCCTTGGCGGCGTCAATCATCTGCTGTGCCTTCGCGCTGTCGAGCTTGCCTTCTCCCGGAGGGTTGATGGCCAGCGTCGCACCGGGGAATCGCCGACGAATCTCCTGACCCAGCGTCGGCGAGTCTGGGGCATCACCCATTTTGTAGGACATCTCCCCCATGCCGATGCTGAACATCAAGCGCTCGCCCGGAGTGCCCGCCGCGCTGATGCTGTCGAGCATCTTGGCATAGGCCTCTCGCTGCTTCAGGGGATCCTCAATCTTCGGGACATCGAACTTGATGTCCACCTTCATTCCGACTCCCAGCTTGTTCCCTTCGGCGAGCCACGTGTCGAAGGTCAGATTCCCTTTCTCATCATTGTCATGGCGCAAGACCAATGAGCCGCCAGGGGACACCTGAAGGTCTCCTTCGAACCAATTGCTCTTGCTGCCAGCGGCCTCGGCGAGCTGGCCCTCCGTGTTCGTGTAGTGCGCGTTCTTCGCCTGGTCTAGCGTCATTCCAGGCTTCCAGCGCCCTTGGTAGTCAAGCGGCTGATGATTCACCTCCAACGCCTCTGCGGCATTGTTCTTTCCCAGGGCCTTGAGCTCGGTGATGAGCGCTCCTCCGAGGAGCGCTGCTCCGATGGGGTTGCCAGGAAACGGCTTCTTCAAGTCCTTCAACCTATCATCAAGCTGATTCAGGTCGCCGACATCGGGCATCTTCTCGGCGAGCGCCTTGGCGATGGTTCTCTGGCCCTCGGTCCCCACCTTCTGGGTGATATACGCAAGATCATCCAATGCGTTGCGGGTCACGTCTTTGTTGTTGTGTTCGTCGGGCGTGTCGTCGTCCAGGTTCTTGGTCACCCTGTTGCCCAATCCCTCCCCGATTTGCTGAAGCGTGGGTGCTACTGCCTGGACGAGCTGCTCATGATAGTTTGCGGCCAGGCCATGCTTCGTGTCGAAAGCATGCGAGTCGATGATGTCCCGCAACATCTTGGTCGCGACAGCGGGTCCGCCCTTCTGGAACGCTTCTGAAACCGCTCCCGCGTCTCGCTCCAAATTCTGGGAGGGAGGATAGTTCGACGGTGCCTGCACGACCGGAGGTACCAGCACGTCGTGGTTGTTCTTCAGCGTATTCGCCGCGTTGGTCTTCCCCATCCCTTCAAGTGCGTAGATGGTCGCCCCTCCAAGCAAGGCCGCGCCTTTGGGATTGCGGAAGCCCGCGTCCCCAGAGTTCTTCATGTCTTTGAGAACGTCATCAAACTGGTTGAGGTCACCTTCATTGGGGAGCCCCTCGGCGAGCGCCTGCCCCAGGGCTTTTTGGCCGTCTGGCCCTACTCGCTGCGCTACATCTGCAAGGTCTTTGAGGGTGTCATGAGTGACATTCTTCCGCATGAACGCGGCAGGCGTATCGTCGTCCTTGTTGTTGGCGACCCTGTCGCCCAGGTCTTTGCCGATCTGCTGGAGGGTCGGAAGTGCTGCCTGTACGAGCTTCTCCTGGTACTTTGGATCCAGCCCAAAGGCTGCGTCGTAGAAGTGGGACGCCACGATGTCACGGAGCTGTTTGGCGGCGGCTGCGGGCCCTCCGTACTTGAGCGCGTCGGCGACGATGGCGGTGTCGCGAGCGAGGTCTTGAGAGGGAGGGTTGTTCGACGGTGTCTGAGTGGTGGGCGGCGCCAGCGGTGCATGGTCTTCCCCGAGCTTGTTCGCGGCTTCATGTTTTCCTTGCGCCTGCAGTGCCGTGACAATGGCTCCGCCGAGCAATGACGCGCCGTCGGGGTTGAAGAACGAATCCCCCTTCTTCTTCATGTCCGCCAGTCTGTCGTCGAACTGGTTGAGGTCATCGTCGTCTGGAAGGCCCTCCGCCAGCGCCTTGCCGAGCGCCTGCTGGCTCTCAAGTCCCGTCCTCTTGGCTACATCGGAGAGCGAGTACAGAGTGCGCGTCGTGACGGCTTTTTCCTTGAGCGGACCGCTTTTGTCGTCATCCGTGCCATTTCTCACCCGGTCGCCCAGGTCCTTGCCAATCGCCTGGAGCGTGGGAGCCGACGCCTGGACAAGCTTGTTGATGTAGTCGCCGTCCCAGCCGAATGAGGAATCAAAGGAGTGAGTAATCACGAGGAGGCGGAGTTTTTCCGCCCCGGCGATGGAGCCACCCGTCCGGTATGCCTCCGCTACCTCGGCTGTTTCCTTCTGGAGATCTTGAGGAGGATGATTGGGCGGTGGATCAATCACTGGCGTCCCCGCCTTCGGCGCCGTGGATGGGACGAACTCATCCTTCGCGGTGTACCCCACGGGTGGTTGGGATTCCGCGGGCTTTGTGTCGGCGGGAGGGGGATCCGACACCCGAGGGGTCTGCGGTGGGACTGCACGCGCTCTCAGCTTATCCAGCCAGCCCATATGCGAGATTCTCCTTACGGTGGGATATGGAGGCTCCAAGCACTGTGCGCGGATGTCGCCCTGCCACATGGCACGGGTGTCAGATGTCAGGTCTCGATGCTGCTCGCGGGAATCGGAGGCCTCCATCGCGATGAGGGACTCGCCATCCAGGTGGCGCATTGATCTCAATTTCTCCTGCCCTCAGCCCAACTGAACCCGGGGGCGCTCGACGCTCCATGATGTTGGCCCCTCAATTGCTTGGGGTTGAGGCAGCCCCCCATCTCGTCACTGGAAGTCGAGCCCCCATGCGTTCCCGCCCCTCCGTTCCTGTCCTCCCGGCCGCTCCCACCTCGTCTGCCCGCTCCCAGGAGGTGGCCCAGTGAGTCGCATCGCGGGATGGGTGATGCTCTTGCTGGTGCTGGTCGTGTCGTACCGCCCGGCCGAGGCTGCTCAGGCGCAGAAGAGCCGGGTGGCCGTGCTTCGCCCTGAGGGGCGCCAGGCGGATGCGCTGCGCCGGGTGCTGACGCAGGAACTGGGCAAGAAGGGTCGCGGGCGAGAGGTGCTGCCCGCGAAGAAGGTCGATGCCCAGGTGAAGCTCATCCGCGGCGGTCCGAAGACGGATGCGCAGCGGCGGGCGCTGGCGAAGAAGCTCGGCGCCGACGTGCTGATCCTCTCCTCCGTGAAGGGGACGAAGCGCTGGGACATCGTGGTCCGCGCCTACTCCGGCGAGGACGGCACCCTCCTCGCGGAGGAGCGCTGGGATGTCCGCACCAATCGCGCCTTCCCCGACGTGCGGCGTGAGCTCGAGCCCAGGCTGGGCGCGGCCCTGAAGGTCGACCCGGAGGAGAGCCTCCCGCCTGCCGCCGTCACGCCTCCGACCCCCGTCCCCGAGCCGGAGGTCGCGCCCTCGGCCCCCGTCGCGGAGGCACCGCGCCCGGCGCTGGTGGCGCCTCCTCCGCCCACCGTGCAGAAGGAGGAGCCGCCGGTGCAGCCCGAGCCGAAGACCGCCGCCCCTCGCACCCTGGACGGCCCCATCCTGGAGGCGCTCCTGTCCGGACAGGGCCTGTTCCGCCGCTTCAACTTCTCGGGCACCAACGCCAACGAGCTGCCCGACTACAGTCTCAACAGCGCCGCGGCGGCGAGCCTCTCGTTGAGCTACTTCCCGCTCTCCCACGTCACGGATGGGGTGATTCACAACCTGGGGCTCGTGGCGCGGGGCTCACGCACCTTCGGGTTGTCCACGCGGCTCCCGGACGGCTCCAAGTACGACTCCACCGCGCAGCTCCTGGAGGGCGGTCTGCGCTTCCGCCTGCCGCTGCGATGGCTGGAGGTTTCCGTGGGCGCGCTGTACGGCACCCACTCCTTCGCGGTGGAGCTCCCGCCGGAGAGCACCTTCGCCCTGCCCGACGTGGACTACCGCTTCGCGCATGCGGAGCTGGGCCTGCGCAAGGCGCTCACCGAACGCTGGGCCATCGCCGCGCGCGTGGGCTACCAGCACGTGCTCAGCGGCGGTGAGCTGTCCTCGGACGACTACATCCCGAAGCTGCGCGGCTCCGGACTCGATGGTGAGTTCGCCGTGGAGTTCGCCCTGACGCGCGTGCTGGGTCTGCGGCTGGGCGGAGAGATGCGCAGCTACTCCTTCACCGCCGACGTCGAGGAAGGTGCCCCGGTCTTCGCTGGCGGCGCCAAGGACCTGTACTTCAGCGGTCAGCTCGGCCTGTCTCTGCGGCTGTAGCTCCGACGCATTGAGGGGGGCTGTCCCCCACGCCTGTGGCGCCTCCTCCACACTTTCAGCGAGGCCCGCGCGAAAAGTTGGGCCTGATGAAACACGGATGCAGGCGTGACATGGGTTTTCAGTATCCGTGTCATCGGGCCATGTGAGCGGTGCGCGTGCGCGTCGCGGGTACATTGACAGGAACGCGCAATTCATCTGATTGGTATGTCTCCCAATGATGGAGGCGCTCGTGCCCAGGATGCGGACACAACGATTGTCACGAGAGCCAGCGGAGCGGGGACGGTGGTGGCGCCCGGTGGTGCTCGGGCTGGTCTTGAGCGGGGCTGCTGGCTGCGAAGGAACCCTCTCCAACCCAGAGGGCCCCGGTGGCGGGCCCGGCCCCGGTACGCCTCCGCCCGCCGCCATCGAGAAGCCCGCCCCGTCCGTGCGGATGGCGCGCCTGACGCATGTGCAGTGGGCCAACAGCGTGCAGGAACTGCTCAGGCTGGACGCACCGCCCACCACGCTGGCGGGCACCTTCCGCGCGGACCCCGCCCAGAGTGGCTTCCTCTTCGACAACCATGCGCGAGCCCTCGCCGTCGACGAGGCCCTCTGGGGCGCCTATCAGCGCGCCGCCGCGGAGCTCGCCGGCCAGGTGACGACGGACGCGACGAAGCTCGCGCGCCTGCTGCCTCCGTCGTCCGCCACCGGCGAAGCGCGCGCCCGCGCCTTCGTGGAGTCCTTCGGCCTGCGCGCGCACCGGCGTCCGCTGACGTCCGAAGAGGTGGAGAGCTACCTCGGGCTGTACCGCAAGGGGCCCCAGGCCTACGCGGACATGCCTGCCTTCGAGGGCGGCATCCGGCTGGTGATTGAGGCCTTCCTCCAGTCGCCTCACTTCCTCTACCGCGTGGAGCGCAGCACGAAGGCCGTGAAGGACCGGGTGCCGCTCGATGACTTCGAAGTGGCCTCGCGGCTGAGCTACGGCCTCTGGAGCGCGATGCCAGACGACGCCCTGTTCGCCGCCGCGAGCGAGGGCACCTTGCACTCCCGCGAGGGTGTCGCCGCCCAGGCGCGGCGCATGCTTCAGGACGCTCGCTCGAACAAGGTGGTGGAGGCCTTCCACCGCACCCTCTTCGACGTGCCTCGCTACGCCGCCATCCGGCCCTCGCTCACGCGCTACCCGCAGGTGTCCGAGCGCCTGGGGGAGTACGCGGCCCGGGAGACGACCCTCTTCGTCCAGGACGTCGTCTTCACCCGCAAGGGGGGCTACCGCGACCTGCTCACCTCGCCGGCCACCTTCGTCAACGACGAGCTGGCGCGCGTCTACGGGCTGAGCGGCACGTTCACCGCCGACTTCGTCCCCGTGACGCTGGACTCACGCGAGCGCAAGGGTGTGCTTACCCAGGTGGGCTTCCTGGCCTCGCACGCGACGTCGGTGGACCCGGACCCCATCCACCGCGGCGTCTTCGTCTCCGAGCGCATCATCTGCCGGAAGATTGGCGCACCGCCGGCCA
The DNA here is from genome assembly GCF_038561935.1 of Myxococcus stipitatus. The sequence continues at coordinate 2,725,908 of NZ_CP102770.1, forward strand.
ACATCCCGCCGCTCCCCGCGCCCCAGGGCCGCACCAATCGCGAGGTCGTCGCTTCGCACACCGAGGTGCCCGGGAGCGCGTGCGCCAACTGTCACTCGAACCTCATCAACCCGCTCGGCTTCCCCTTCGAGAACTTCGACGCCATCGGCGGCTACCGCACCACGGACAACGGACATCCCGTGGACGCCAGCGCGTCTCCCACCATCAACGGAGCGACGGTGCGGGTGCGCGACGCGCTCGACCTGGCGGACGCTCTCGCGGCCGATGAGGCGGTGCATGCGTGCTACGCGCAGCACTGGGTGGAGTATCTCCACGGGCGCCCGCTCGCCCACGAGGATGGGCCGCTGGTGGAGCGGCTCGGGAAGCTGTCGAAGGCGGGCAGTCTGTCCATCGTCGACCTCGTTGTGGAGGTCGTCACCAGCGAAGGCTTCGTGAATCGCCACCCGGAGGAACTGCCATGAAGCTGAGTCGCCGGATGGTGTTGAAGGGCCTGGGCGGGACGATGCTGAGCCTGCCGTTTCTCGAGGGGCTGGTGCCGAGGACCGCCCGCGCGGCGGACTCGGGGGCGCTGCCGTTCGCCATCTTCTTCCGGCAGGCCAACGGCGTCGCCTCGGCGCAGACGACGTCGGAGATTGGCGCGGAGCCGGAGCGCTTCTGGCCGCGCACGCTGGGGGCGCTCACCGCGGAGAGCATCGCCGGGCGGGCCGTGGGCGTGCTCAATGACCACCGCGCGCACCTGCTCCTGGTGCGCAACGTCAACATGAAGGACTACAACTACGGGGATGGCCACGCCCGAGGCGCCCTGCAGGGGCTCACCGCGCGAGGCCCCGTGGTGGAGGGCGCGGGCGGCGACTCCGAGTCCGGAGGCGAGTCCATCGACCACCGCATCGGCCGCGAGCTCAATCCGCAGCAGCGTGACTCGCTCGTCTTCTACGCGGGGCGGCGGGGCGGCTGGCTCGGGGGGCCCTGCCTCTCCTACCGGAGCAGCAACGTGCGCCGGGCCGCGCTGCATGACCCGTGGAATGCGTACCAGACGATGATTGGCGGCCCGGGAGGACTGACGCCCGAGGCTCGCGAGCAGCTCCTCGTCCGGCAGCGCAGCGTGAACGACCTGGTGAAGGCCCAGCTCCAGGCGCTCCAGCAGCGTCCCGAGCTGAGCGCGTCGGACCATGAGCGCCTGGACCTGCACCTGTCCAATGTCCGGGACCTGGAGGTCGCCCTGAGCTGCCGCATGCGCGCGGACCAGGAGCTCATCCTCCAGCAGCAGGCGCCCGGCTATGACAGCACGGACGGCACGGAGGTGCTCGCCACCGCCAGGCTGCACATGGACATCGCGGTGATGGCGATGGCGTGTGGCACCAACCGCGCGGCTGTCATCCAGGTGGGCAACGGCAACGACGGCGACACGCGCTACCGCAACCCGGACACGGGACAGCTGATGGAGAACTTCCATTACGTGTCCCACCGTCGCTCGTCGCACGACTCCAGCGGCGGCATCATCACCGGCTCGGACCTGCTGCACCACCACGTGGACGTGCAGTTCGCGAGCACCTTCAAGCACCTCTTGGACCGGCTGGTGGCCTACCAGATGCCGGACGGAAAGCGCCTCATCGAGCACGGCGTGGCTGTCTGGTACAACGACCTGGGCAACGGGCCGGCTCACTCGGCGCGCAGCGTGCCCTTCGTCCTGGCGGGGAGCTGCAATGGCTTCTTCAAGCAGGGCGTCTACGTCGAGGCATCGGGCGGCGGCAATCCGAACCACAACCGGATGCTGAACACCATCGGCACCGCGGTGGGGCTGAGGAACGCGGCGGGTGGGAACCTGGATGACTTCGGCGACCCGGCGCTGACCAAGGGCGTGCTCTCCGAGCTCATCGCCTGAGGGGGCGAGGGCGTCCTGCTCCAGTGTCCTGAGCTGGAGCAGGGCGTTCAGCAGCACCTCCGGGGGCACGGGCGTCGGCGCAGGGACACCCACGACTGCCTCGGGCTCCCGCGAGCGTGCGCCCGAACACTGCTGACACGCTCTGTCAGCACACCTCGGGCACAACCTTGGGATGCACAAACCGTTCACCCTTGCCGTTTCCGATTCCGAGCTCGCCGACCTTCGGGCGCGGCTGAAGGCAACTCGTTTCCCCGCGGCGGTCGAAGGCGTCGGCTGGGACGATGGCACCGATGCCGAGCTGCTCCGGCGGTTGGTCACCCACTGGGCGGAGCGGTTCGACTGGCGCACCGCCGAGCGGCGGCTCAACGCGATTCCGCACTTCATCGAGGAGATCGACGGCGAGCGGGTTCATTTCGTTCAGGTGAAAGGGCAGGGCGAGAGCCGCGTTCCCCTCGTCCTTGCCAATGGCTGGCCATCGAACTTCGTCGAGTTCCTGCCGCTCATCCCGCTGCTCACCGCCGAGCGAAACGGGGTGTCGTTCGACGTCATCATTCCCTCGATGCAGGGCTTCGGCTTCTCGGGCCGGCCGACGAAGAAGGGGATGAACATGAGTCGCATGGGGCATCTCTGGGCCGAGCTGATGACCCGGCTGGGCTACGAGAAGTTCCTCGTGGCGTGCTCGGACCTGGGGTCCGGGGTCTGCTTCAGCCTGGTCCGCAACCACCCTGGCCGTCTCATCGGCGTGCACTATCTCAACGTCTTCTCGGGGTATCCGCGGCCGGAGGCGCCGACGCCCGAGGAAGTGGACTACTTCCGGCGCGTCGACCTGTGGGCCCTCACGGAGGGCGCCTACGTCATGCTTCACGGAACCAAGCCGCAGACGCTCGCCGTCGGCCTCAACGACTCACCCGCGGGCCTGGCGTCGTGGATCATCGAGAAGTTTCACGGCGTGAGCCGGCTGCGGGATGGCCACCTGGAGTCGGTCTATTCGCTCGACGACCTCTGTACGCTGCTCTCGGTCTACTGGTTCACCCAGACGATCAGTTCCTCGATTCGGCTCTACAAAGAGGCCTTCGCCGACCAGGAGCTGTTGATGCCGATGCCTCGCCACGACGTGAAGCAGGGCGTGCTGGTGCCCGCGGACGTCGACAATCCCGCGCCGCGCGCCTGGGGCGAACGGCACTTGCAGAACCTGGTCCACTGGACCGAGGCGCGGCAGGCCGGGCACTTCCCAGCACTCGAGGCTCCGGAGCACTACGCGGCCGATATCCGGGCCTTCCATGACACCATCAGGTGAGCTGAGCGCGCATGGACAAGACCGAACGCCTCTTCGCCGTCATGGATGCACTTCGCCGGCACCGCCGCCCCGTCACCGCGGCGGCCCTGGCCGAAGAGCAGGGCGTGTCCGTCCGCACGCTCTATCGCGACGTGCGGACGCTCATCGGTCTTGGCGCGCCCATCGTTGGGGAGGCGGGCGTGGGCTATATGCTGAAGCCGGGCTTCTTCCTGCCGCCGCTGATGTTCACGCCGGAGGAGCTCGAGGCGCTGGTGCTCGGCTCCCGCTGGGTCGAGGCCCAGCCGGATGCCGGCCTCGCCGGGGCAGCGCGCAATGCACTGGGCAAGATCGCCACCGCCTCTCCCGAAGATCTGCGCGAGCGGATGAAGGACACCGGGCTCTGGCCCATCCTGATGCGCGGTGGGGCGTCTGCCCCCGTCCCGGTGCTCGGCCTCGTGCGCCGGGCCATTCGCGAAGAGAAGGCGCTCCTCATCGTGTACTCGGACGGGAAGGGCCAGCCGAGCCAGCGCGACATCTGGCCGGTGCAGCTCGCGTTTCACGAGGGCAAGCAGCTCGTCGCCGCCTGGTGCTGCTTGCGCCAGGCCTTCCGCCATTTCCGCGTCGACCGCATCACCTCCGCCTCGGCGACCGAGGCCCGTTACGGGCGCAAGCGCGCCGTGCTGGCGCGGGAATGGCGGGAGGAATGGGCACGCCTGTATCCCGACTCGGTGCAGGCCTCTTCTTGAGTCGCGGTTCGTCGCGGTTGGAGCACTCAGCCTGGCGGTGGCAGTCGCCCCCAATCCGAGAGGGGCGGCAAGGCCGTCCATGAAGACTTCAATGTGTCGCGAGTCCAGGCCAGCTAGAGTAGGGGCGCGTTCGAGCTGTCGGGCCGGCGAACCGCGAGGAAGTCATGAGCGATTCTCCCCTGAAGCCCTGTGAGACATCTCCTGCCGTCCCCGTGGAATCCCCCCCAGCGGAGCGCCGCCGGGGCCGGGTCCTGCTGGCGGCCACCGCCGCGAGCGCGGCCTTCACGCTGGTGGCGTGCGAGCCCTACATGACGACCAACCCCGCGCCGTGCCTCTACGACGGCGGCTTGATGGTCGAGGACTGCAACCCGGAAGACGGCACGAAGACCCAGGACGCGGGGCCAGACGCGGGCCTCCCCCAGGTTCCCTGAAGGCGCATCCGCGATGGCGACCGAACTCTTCGAACTCGACCTGACGGACGGTCTCGCGCTGACGCTGCACGAGCGGGCGTCTGGCCACGTGGCTGAGCGCTATCCCTGGGACTCGATGGAGCCATCGCGGTACCCGGCGGCGCTGGTGGAGCGGGCCCGGTATTCGTGGACGCTGCGGGCACTCAACGAGTTCGGCAGCGCGACCGTGATGGGGCAGCTGGTGCAGGTCATGGGCGAAGCGCGAGTGCCCCTGGACTTGTGGAGCCTGGCCGCGCGCTTCCCCTCGGAAGAAATCCACCACGTGGAGCTCTGTGCGCGGATGGCCATGCGGCTGGGGGGCGGCACGCGGCTGTCCTATGAGCCCGGAGCGTTCGCCGTGACGTTCGACCCGTCGCTCACCTTCCTCCAGCGAGCCAGTGAGCTCATCGTGAGGGTGTGCTGCGTGGGGGAGACGTTGTCCTTCGCGCTGCTGTCCGGATGTCTTCGGGCGACGTCCCACCCGTTGACCCGCGCGGTGCTGACGACGCTGGTCCAGGAGGAAGCGCTGCATGGGCGGTTGGGCTTCCTGTACCTGGATTGGATTGCCCAGGACCTGGACGCCGCGGAGAAGGAGCGTCTGGGGCGCGTCGCACGCGAGGCCCTGGATGCCCAGGCGCCGTTCTGGGAGAAGCTTCGCAGCGCCACGAAGGACGGCGTCACCAGCGAGGGATTCCTGCTGGAGCACGTGACGGAGCTGGGGTGGATGGAGTCCCGCGATTACGTCACGGTGAGCCAGGAGACGGCGGAGATGCAGGTGCGCGCGCCCCTCCTGCGCCATGGCATCCGAGTCCCCTGAGAGGACTGTGCGGCTGTTGTTGTCGGCGGCACCCCTCCTGCATTGAGCGGAGCGGGTGTGGCCCCTGGACGTCACGGTGACGAGGGCTCGAGCGAGGTGGTCCCTCATGCGAACGCGTTGGTCTCTAGGGGTGTGGCTCTCCGTCCTCACTGTCTTCTGCGCCTGTCGAAGCGCGCCGCGCCTCGGTGAGGCAGGTGCGGCTGGCGAGCCACTCCCTGAGTTCTTCGGCCCGGTGACGTGGGCCTCCACGGAGGCGGAGCTGCGCACCTCCTTCCCTGACGCCCAGGTCGACCACCGCGACTTCGGCTCCCAGGTGCCCGGCACCCTCGGCGTGCTCAAGTTGGAGGGGGCCCGGTTGCCGCCCTTCGGAGCCGCGAGGGTGCGACTGCTGCGGCGCGGCGGCGTGCCCACGGGCGTGCTGGTGATTGAGTCCATCGACAACGCGGCGCAGACGTGTCCCGAGGCTCCGGAGGAGTTCGCTGACTGCGCGAAGCGTCTGGAGCGGAGGCGGCATGACGTCTTCGAGGCCCTCGCCGGCCCCCTGCGGAGTCGCTATGGCCCGCCGAGTGTCGACGCTCACTTCGGTTCCGACGAGGCGGAGGGACAGGACCCACGGCAGTTCTCCCTGTCCTGGAAGAGGCCGGGCTACACCTTGGAGCTGGGGACCGGGATGGAGCCCTCGGGCCATGCGGAGTGGACCGTTCGCCTCGTGGCCATCCGGGACCCGGAGTACCCGTTCCTGTGAGAAGGCCCCGAGTCATCGCCAAGGGACGCATTGGCGAGAGGGGAGGGGCGGGATGGATTCCCGCCGCTCCCACTTCCCACCTGTCGAAGCCCTGGCTGCCTCACCACCAGCCGTTGTCATGCCTGGACTGCCGCACCTCCCCATTGGGGCCGGTGTAGAAAATATCGAGCGTGTCCGGGGCCTTGCTCACCGCATCGGGGGCGGAGGCCAGCTCACCGCCGAGCCAACTCCAGCCGGTCCAGCTCGACGAGGGACTGTAGCTGTTGATCCAAAGGCTGTTGTCCGTGCCCCGGCCGAACACATCCACCCGGTTCAGTCCCCGTGACGTGGCTGACGGGTCCGACGTGAAGGTCCCGCCCAACGTGAACCAACCGCTCCACCCGTTTCCATCCCAGTACTTCTGCACCATGGACTTGCTGGCATCCAACGCAAACACCTGGAGATTGGTGGAGCCCCAGCTCGCCACCGCCGGGGCAGACGTCAGATACCCACCGAGCGGGGTCCACGCGCTCCAACCTGCGCTGCTGGTCCAGTACCTCTGCCACAGCTGGTTGTCCGTGCCTCGGATGAACACGTGCAGCCCGTTCGCGCCCAGCGAGACCACCGCGGGGGCCGAAGCGCTGACGCCGCCCAGCGTGTACCAACCACTCCACTGGGCTCCATCAAAGGACTTCTGGATGATGGAGTTGTCCGCGCCACGGGCGAACACGTCGAGTCGGTTGGTGCCCCAGTGCAGTGCCGCCGGGTCCGACGTCAAGGTCCCGCCGAGCGCGATCCACGGACTCCAGGCGGAGCCGTTCCAGTAGCGCTGGTGCAGCTGGTTGTCCCCGCCCCGGACGAACACGTCCACCCGGCTCGCGCCTCGCGCGGCCACGGCGGGGCCGGAGGGGGTGTACCCGCCCAGCGACAGCCAGGGGACGCCATACGTCTGCTGCGCGCCGTACTTGTCCGTACCGCTGAGGTTGCCGTCCCCGTTCCACTTCGGATTGCAGTAGTTCATCACCGAGCTCAGGTCCCACGAGCCGATGACCCAGTCACCGGAGCCCCCCTGCGGTGGCTCCTTGCAGGTCGACGGCGTGTCTGGACGGTTCTGCTCGTGGGCGTACCCCATGGCATGACCGAACTCGTGCACCGCGATGGCTTCGATGCAGTGCTGGAGGGTGTCGCGGCACGACTGGCTCCAGTTGTTGAACGTGAAGTTCAGCACCATGCCCTGGGCCATGCCGTTGAGGTCCTTCCCCAACGCCTTCACGTGCGGACCGACGTCGCTGATGTTGATGCGGATGCCTCGGGACGACGTCGTGCAGGTTCCCCAGCCCGTGAAGCGAACACCGGAGTGGGTCTCCCAGGTGCGCGTCACCGCGTTGCGCACCCACTGGCGCTGCGTGCCGTCCGCCTGCCCCGGATTCTCCCAGCACACGGCCACGGACATCGGCCGCCACAGTCTCGTGGAGGTCACGTAGAGGTCCGCTTCGCTGGTGCGCACACTTCCCGGGGGCTCCGTGGACTCAGGTGCTGGCGCGTCGGCACCACCACAGCCGAGCAACGTTCCCAACCCCAATGCAGCAAGCAGCGCCGCCGGTCGGCGGGACGCGATTCCAATGGGCATGGTGTCCATCTCCACTTTTCTTTGCCAGACGGGGCCGGAGTGGTCCTCTCATCCTGGCAAGGAATTGGTGCTGCTCTTTGGCATATTTGATTGCCATGCTGCCAGTGAAAAGCAGGTGCCGGCGCTGTTCTGGTTGAGGTGGAGGATTCTTGTGCGGCCGTGGCGCGGGGTGCGGGCTGCGATTCTCGAATGACAAGGAATGCTTCTTGAGTGAGTCGATTTGGAATCTGCGGGTGTCCGCGACCAGGGACCTCGGCTTCATCGCATCGCGCGCGAATCCAGGCATTGCGCTGAGTGGTGCAATGACATCCTGAATTGCGTCTGTGTTCACATTCCGGTCTGGAGCCCAGGCCCAATCGCCGGGGGCTGAGGGGACTCCGTCCCGGCGCATTCAGCGGCGGTGAGTACACTCGCCGCCTACCTGTGCGCACCTCCGCATCTTGACCGAGGCGACACCTTCCCAGGCCGCGAGGGGCCGGGCTGGCTCGACGTCGCCCGCCGACGAAATGTGCCCCTGAATGTTCCAGGAAAGTCCGCGGCGCTTCGTGCGTAGAGTCGGCGCACTCTCGACGAAGGTGTTGCGCGAATGGAGTCCGACAGGAAGGTCATCAACGCCTGCATGCGGAGAGATGGCGGGCAGCGGGTGTAGGTGGACGTGAACGGCGGCTTGCCTTCCCTGGGAGCGCCGCACGGATGGCGAGATGACCGCTGCTCCCGTGTGACAATTGATTTCATCGCCGGTGTTGTTCGCGCTCAGTCCTTACTCGACTGCGCGCCGTGAAGTGGTCTCGGCCGCATTCCAGTCGCGAAACAGATTCGCGGGCTGGGTTACCTGGAGTCGTTGCATGTATTCATGGACGTATCGTTCCCATGGTGTTGGCATTTCTGAACCGGGCGCTCGCTCCCGCCTCCTCCGGAGGCTCCTGCTCGGTGCCGCTTGCACGGTGTTCGCCGCCTGTTCCTCACAGGTCGAAGCCCCTGGCGACACGGAAGCCCCCGGTTCCTCGGGCCAGAAGCTCATCGGCCCGACTTTCACTTTTCCGCTGAAGGTCAGCGCGAACAAACGCTACATCGTCGACCAGAACAACGTTCCGTTCCTCGTGAACGGATTCAATCCGCAGTCCATCGTCACGGGAGTCGACCCGGCGGACTTCAACACCATCTTCGCCACCAAGGCGAGCCAGGGTGTCAACGCCGCGGATGTCTGGCTGGTCCAGTCCTACTCCACGCCGGACTCGTCCACCTGGGACGGCATCAAGCCCTTCACCGGGACGCTGGCCCAGAACTGCGAGTATGGCCCTTGCTGGGACTTGAGCACGCCGAACGACGCCTACTTTGCTCGCGTCGATGCCCTGGTTGCGGCGGCCAACCAGAACAACATCGTGCTCTTCGCGACGCCGCTCGACGGTCCCGTCACGTTCCACCAGACGCTCGTGGCGAACGGGGCGACGCGGGCGAACCAGTACGGCCGGTATCTCGGCAACCGCTACAAGAACAGCCACAACATCGTCTGGTGGATGGGCGGCGACTACTTCGATGTCGACGTCAATGACAAGGCGCGCATGTCCGCGGTGGCGAACGGCATCAAGAGCACGGACACCGTGAACCCGAAGCTCTTCGTGCTCCAGCTCGCGCCCACCACCGGGACCAGCTCCCTGGATGGCGACTGGGCGGTGTGGGGCAACCTGGTCACCCTCAGCGGCGTCTACAACTACAGCGCGGCCTACTACAAGCAGCACGTCGACTATGGGCGGACCCTGCCGGCGGTCATGCCCAGCTTCCTGATGGAGCCCAAGTACGAGGACGAGGAAGTGGCCGCTCGCGACACCCGGAAGGTGGCCTGGTGGTCCATCACCTCCGGCTCCGTCGGCACGCTCTACGGTGCGTCCCACGAGTGGCAGCTGGGCGCGCCGTTCCCCAACAAGTCCTTGCTCAACAACCCGACGCACCCCGGCGCCATCTCCATGCAGCACCTGCGGACCTTCTTCGACGGTCCCAATGGGTTCAACTGGTGGGACCTGGTCCCGGACCGCGGGCCGAATGACCCGGTCAACGGCAGCACCATCGTGACCCACGGCATGTGCACCAGCGGGAGCAACAGCACCAGCTGCTACGGCAACAACCCCGTTCGGACCAACTACTACGCGACGACCGCGCGGACCCCCAACGGGTCGGCGGTGCTCGTCTACATCCCGTCGTCCCGCACCGTCCGCGTGGACATGACCAAGCTGTGCGGCACCTCCACGGCCAGGTGGTTCAACCCCACCAACGGGGTCTACACGACCATCGGCACCAGCTACGCGAACAGCGGGACGCAGGACTTCACCACGCCGGCGTGGACCTCGGGCCACCAGGCGAACTGCGAAGACGCGGCGCCGCAGTCCACGAACTGCAACGACTGGGTGCTCACGATCAACGCCAATGCTCCGTGCAGCGGCGCCGTGGCTCCGACCACGACCACTTCGGCGGCCAGCAATGTCGGCGCATCCGGCGCGACGCTCAATGGCTCGGCCAACCCCAACGGTGCGCAGACGACGGGTTGGTTCCGCTACAGCACCAGCAACCCCGGAACCTGCAATGACACCTTCGGGACCCGCGCTCCGGCCACGGGGGGCGTGAACCTGGGCAGCGCTGGCTCGGCGCTTCCGTACACGCAGGCCCTGACTGGGCTCACGGCGAGCACCACGTACTATTTCTGCGCCATCGCCAGCAATCCGATGGGGGTGACTCCCGCGAGCACGGTGCTGTCGTTCACCACCTCGGCCGCGGGCACGGCTCCGACCGTCGTCACCTCGGATGCGACGGGTGTCACCTCGACGGGCGCCACGTTGAACGGGTCGGGCAACCCTCAGGGCGTGGCTTCCACGGGTTGGTTCCGCTACAGCGCGACCCACCCCGGAAGCTGCAATGACACCTTCGGGACGCGTGCTCCGGCCACGGGTGGCGTGAACCTGGGCAATGGCAGCGCGGCCGTCGGCTTCAATCAGGCCATCACGGGGCTGACGCCTGGGACGACGTACTACTTCTGTGCCCTGGCCAGCAGCACCGCCGGCGCCGGCACGGGGCAGGTGAGCTCGTTCGTGGCCAACGCGGGTTCGTCCATCACCATCGGGGAGACGAACGTCCTGTCGGGGACCGACTCCGGCCTCGGCGACCTGCTGATCGGCAACCAGGTTTCGCTGGGGCAAACGGCCACGCTCCAGACCCTGAGCATCAACGTCAAGGCGCTCGGGACCTCACCGGGCAATCTGACGCTGGCCGTCTATGACAGCCTCACCAGTGGAGCGCCGGGCAACCTCATGGCGACGAGCACTTCGTTCGTCCCCGTGGTCGGGTGGAACACGGTCAACGTCGTCACGCCGGTCTCGCTCTCCGCGGGCACGTACTGGCTCGTGGTGGGGTTGAACAGCGGCAGCACGGTCCTCGCCTATGGCGGCGGTTCGGGAGTCGAGCGCTGGGTCAGCAGGCCCTATGGCGCGATGCCCGCGACGTTCCCGACCTCCGGCGTGACGCAGGGAGCGGGTCACTACTCGTTCAACGCGACGCTCACCCCGTAGCGGCTGAATCGGTGCATCCCGTCGAGGAGCGTCTGGGGGAGCTCCTCGACGGGTTGAAGGCGGTCAGAGGAGCCAGTCCCAGTCATCTTCGTCCAGGAGTGGAGGCGGGCCCAGGCGGCGCCGGGCGGAGAGCTCCTCGCGCCAGGCGGCTTGCCCGCCTGGGAGCGGCCAAGCGCGTGAGACGGTGCCTCTCCGGTCGTGGGAGAAGCTGAACAGCAACATGCGGTTGATGCGGTCGACGGTGTCCGGCGTCGGTGGGGTGCGCAGCTGGAACTCCGCGGCGAGCAGCGCGCCTTCCTCTCGGGTGGCGTTCCAGGGCTGCGGCCGGTCGATGAATGGCCACAGGCCCAGCAATGGAGGCTCCGTGCCTTCGAGCAGCGCGGCGTGCAGGCGGTCGTGGCCGTCCAGCACCACCCACTTCGCCAGGATGTCCACGAAGAGCAGGAGGACGGGCGGCAGCGTCCCGTCTCGCGCGCGCTTTCGCCAGCTCTTCACACGTCCATCCTCGGCGGCGGAGGCCTCGCGCAGTGGGAGCAGGGCGCCTGGCCGTTGACCGGGCAGTGCCTCCCACCAGTCCTCGGTCCAGGCGAGCGGGAACTGCGTCACGGCGGCCAGCGAGTGGGGTGGCATCAGCGGCTGGCCGAAGCTCCACTCCATGGGGGAGACAGGGTGTCGCTCTGCTTTCTCCGCCTCGATGGCGCGGATGGGGCGCAGACACCAGTGGCCCGCATGGAGCACCGGGAGGGGCGCCCCGATGAGGGCGCGTGCCATCTTCCAGTTCCAGGCCGTCCACCAGGTCTCCGTGCCGGGCAATGAATCGACGGTCCGAATCTCGGGAGCGGTCAGCACCGGCAGGATTCGGGGGGCGCTGTCCGTTCCTCGGACGAAGACCGCCTGGTCCCAATAGGAATCGATGCGGGTCCAGAGCAGCGTCTTCTGCCCGCCGCGCAACCTGAGCCGGTAGCTCGGAGCGACTTCCAGATGCAACGCAGGCCGTCGCGCCCATGGTCCTGTCGAGGGCACGTTCAGCAGAAGCCCCGGGCCCGCGGTCTCCAGTCCCCAGCTCCGGGTGTCATCGGCGACGATGGAGACTCCTGGGGTCATGTGGTGTGCTCCTCGATGTGCCCGGAACATCCAGCGGCTCGCGGAGCATAGCCGTGAGTCACCAGGGGGCCTGACGGCAGAGCTCAGAGTTTGTACTGGCGAGTCAGAAATCCGGCGACCTGTTGACGCAGTCTTCTCCGGTCGCCAAATCCGAGCGGGCCAATGAGTGGGTTCTCCATGTTCTCCCGGACGTGGGCCATCTCCGACGAGCAGTCCCGCGCCTGGACGAGTCTTCCGCTCTCGAAGAGCAACTCATGCACCTCGCGGTACTTCCAGACTTGTTGGAACCCGCCATGAATGTAGAGCTCAGGGATGAAGTCAGCTGCGATGAGGAGCCCTCCCGTGAAGGGGATGGGGGCCGCCAGCCCTCTGTAGACGAAGCTGCGTGCCTTCTCCGAGTAGATGGGGCGCTGCTCGAACAGCGTGGGACCTTCGACTTGCTGTTGGGGCAGCCCGATGTGGAGTCGCTGAAGGCAGAGCGACTCGGCGATGACCTCATAGGTGCAGGAGTAGCCTCGGTGGCACGCCGTTGAAATCATCTGAGGAGAGAGTCCGTGCTGCTTGGGATTGAAAAGTCCTTCGCCGTCGGCGAACGCGATGGCGAACGGTCGTTCCTGGAAGATGAGGCCGTCACTGATTTGCGCTGTCATGACGCTCCAGGAAGGGGCTGCCGCGAATTCCTGACAGGGCGCTCAGTCACGTGCTGTCGGCGCCAGACTCGAAATGACCTGGCTCAGTCGCTCGCGGCGGTCCGGACGGGCGCGAGCCGCTCGGTGCGGAGTCGCTGGGTGAGGAGGGGGCGGAGGTCGCGCGGGGTGAGCTCGGCCGGATGATGCGGAGACATGGCGTCGTTATAGGGGACCCCGGGAGTGGCGCGCGCGACGTTGGCCCGGGGCGACTGTGCGTGGTTCCACGCCACGTGTAGGCTGCGTCGATGATCGCTCTCGGCGTCGTCGGCTTCACGCTCGTGATGGTCACCTTTCTGGGGCTCGTGTTCTTCGGAATCTCGGCCTCCCAGAAGAAGGCCTACGAGCAGGTGCGTCTCGAGGGGCAGCGCTACATCGCCGTCATCAAGGAACTCCACCCGATGCGAGGCGACAGGGGGCGCGTGGCGCTCCTGTTGAAGCTCGAGACCCCTTCGGGGCCCGTGGGAAAGCGCCTCATCGTTCCCCTCCAGGTCGTGGTGATCTGGGACTTCCTCATGACCGCGCGGGTGACGGAGCGGCCGGTGTCCGTCCACTGCCTCCTGTCGCCCATCGTCGAAGAGGCTGTCACCCAGTTCGGCTTCGTCCTCGAAGACACTCCGGGATGACCTGGGACCTTACGACCCTGCTCATGCGGTGACGGTCGTGCGCAGCGCGGTGAGGAACCGCTGGACGACGGGAGCATCTGTCCTCCCGTCATAGACGAACTCGACGTCGAAGCGGTCCGCGAGCTCGTCGAGCTCGACCAGTCGAACGGTGCGAGGGCAGGTGGGCGCCGTGCTCTCCGGGACGAACGCGTAGCCCATCCCCGCCGCGACGAGTCCGATGAGCGTTGGAATGTCGCTGCCGACCTGGGCGATGTGCGGCGTGAAGCCGACCCGCCGGCACTGCTCGATGAGGAACCGGTGATGCGCGGCGGACCGGAGCGGGTCGAACCAGATGAACGGCGCGCCCGCCAGTTCGGCCAGACGGCGAGGGGCTCGGAAGCGCTTTCCTGGCGAGGCCAACATCGCGAGCACGAACCGGTCGCGCCGCAGCCGAACGCCTGACAGATGGGGCGCCACGTCCTGTCGCCACGCCATGATGCCGCCGTCGAGCTCGCCCCTCGTGATGGCCGCCGCCTGGTCGGCCGACAACATGGGCGAGATGGACAGCATGACGTCCGGACACATCGTCCGGAACACCTTGAGGAGGTTCGACACCCCGGGCAGCGGAAAGTAGTTCGGCAGCACGCCGAGCCGCAGCTCCCCCAGCTGGCCCTCCGCGCTGCGCAGCGCACGCTCTCGGCTGTCCTGAAGCTCCTTGAGGAGGCGGGTCGCGTCCCGCAGGAAGCTCGCCCCCGCCGCCGTGAGTGCGATGCCTGTCGAGCGGCGGAGGAGGAGCGGGGTGCCAACGGCTTCCTCCAGCTCGCGAATCTGTCGGGACAGCGCGGGCTGCACAATCCCGATGGCCCGGGCACCCGCCATCATGCTGCCCGCCTCCGCGACCGCGACAAAGTAGCGCAGATGACGCAGCTCGACGCGCCGCATGCTGGAACTGTCCATTCCACCGATATACCCAGGAAGCATGACCACAGGCACTGGAGAGTATTGGGAGGCATGGGGCCTCGCGCTCTAGGTTGGCCGGCGTCACTCGAACCGCCGGTGCCGCTCCCCATGCCACTCCACATCCAGACGCCCTACATCCGCTCGCGAGCCGCGTCGCTTCGGCTCGGCAAAGACGTCCTCTTGAAGCTCGATGCGATGCAGCCGTCGGGCTCGTTCAAGCTCCGGGGGATTGGCGCGGTCTGTGAGGCGAGGCACGCCGCGGGGGCCCGTCGCTTCGTGTCGTCCTCGAGCGGCAACGCGGGCATCGCGGTGGCCTACTCGGGCCGGGAGCTTGGCGTTCCCGTGCTCGTCGTCGTCCCGGAGAGCTCGTCCGCGCGCGCGCGTGACCGGATTCGTTTCGAGGGCGCGGAGCTGGTGGTCCACGGCGCCTCGTGGGCGGAGGCGAACGCATACGCGCAATCCGTGATGGGTGCGAACGATGCGTTCGTTCACCCCTTCGACGACCCGGGGCTGTGGCCGGGCCATGCGACGATGGTCGACGAGATGGCGGCGACCGGACCGAAGCCCGACGCGGTCGTGGTGGCGGTCGGCGGGGGTGGGCTGCTGTGCGGCGTACTCGAAGGGCTGGCTCGCAACGGCTGGGGCGATGTGCCCGTCGTGGCCACGGAGACCGAAGGGGCGGACTGCTATGCGCGCTCGCTCGAAGCGGGGCGGCCCATCGAGCTGCCCGCGATTACGAGCATCGCCACGTCGCTCGGCGCGAAGCGGCCGAGCAGCACGGCCGTGGAGTGGGCGACACGCCACGCCATCGAGAGCGTCGTCGTGTCCGATGCGGCGGCGGTGGCGGCATGCCTGCGGTTCCTCGACGAGCACCAGCTGCTCGTGGAGCCCTCGTGCGGGAGTGCGCTGGCCGCGCTCGACACCGCTTCACCGGTACTCGCCTCCGCCTCTCGCATCGCCGTGATTGTCTGCGGCGGTGTCACGGCGACCGTCGAGGCCTTGCAAGCCTTCCATCGAAGGGAGGGCTGACCGCGGACACGCAGACCCCTCCTGTCCGGAGGACATCTGCCCTTCGCGCTCAGGGGGGCCTCGGCCGATGGGCGCCGCGATGGCTCGCGTGGATTGTTCGATGCCTTCGAGAGAATCACTTTCTCGCGCATGTCCCTGGATGCCGGTGGCGGTCGGACCTCGCGCTCAGGGAGTCCTCGGCCGATGAGTGCGCGACGGCTCGCGTGGAGCGTTCGGGACCTCCGCGAGCGGCACTTTCTCGCGGAGGCCCCAGGCCCTGCTTCCGCACCGTGAAGGCCACGGTGCGGGCCTGCCCGCATCAAGGACGGCAGTCGGCCGCGTTGCTGTCGCTGATGTCCTTGTTGTTGGTCACGAACGGGAAGCCACAGCCCGCGGGTGAGCCACACGCCTCGCGGCCCGTGCTCGGGTTGCCGCAGCCATCGCCGTCCCGGTCCTCGTACCAGAACAGCCGCTGGAACACGCCCGCGCGCGTGTCATCGCAGTCATCCGGCGGGGTGGCGAGATACGTGCCCTGCACCAGGACGTTGCCCGTCGCGGGGTCGACCAGGTTCGTGGGGTTGACGCACCAGCGCAGCTTGAAGCCCGGCCCCGCGTGGCCATCGTTGTCCGCGTCGCCGTACCAGAGCCGCGTCCCACCGCTGCCCGAGGGGAGGTCCGGGTCCACGTCGTTCCGGTCCCCATCGCAGTCATTGTCCACCTGGTCGGAGAACGCCCCCGCCTCGCACACCTCGGCCCGGCCGGGGTTCACGTTCGCGTTCGCGTCGTTGCAGTCGTTGTCCTCCGCCACGTAGCCCGCGGGACGGATGCACCGCTTCAGCGTGTCCGTGCCCGTCCCGAAGCCATCGCCATCCGCGTCGCGGTACCAGACGGTGCCGTTGACGGCGCCCTCGGTGTTCCCGTCGCAGTTGTTGTCCACCTGGGCACACGTCTGCTCGCAGACCTCCGCCTGCGCCGGGCTGATGCCGGGGTTGCTGTCGTTGCAGTCCGTGCGGTTGCTCACGTAGCCCGGGCCCGGAGAGGCACACGAGGCCACGGCGCTCACCGCGCCATTGCCATAGCCATCCCCATCCGCGTCCGGGTACCACGACGTGGTGGGAATCCCCTCGTCGACCTGCGCGTCGCAGTCGTTGTCCAAGGTGTCGCAGAGCTCGGGCGCCCCGGGCTTCACCGTGGCGTTGCCGTCGTTGCAGTCCACCTGGCTGTTCACGTAGCCCGCGGGCGCGGTGCACGCGAGCACCCGGAACGTCGCGTTCGTGGTGCCCACGCCATCGCCGTCCGCGTCGGGATACCAGGCGCTCATCACCCCTTCGTCCACGGTGCCGTCGCAGTTGTTGTCCCGGCCATCGCAGACCTCCGCCGCCCCAGGCCGGACACCGGCCCGCGAGTCGTCACAGTCCTGGTTGTTCGAGACATGGCCCGCCGACGCCGAGCAGGCGACCACGAAGACCGTCGGGTTGCCGAAGCCGTCCCCATCCACGTCGCGGTAGAACGTCGACTTCACACCCTCGTCCGTGTCGAAGTTGCAGTTGTTGTCGAGGCCGTCGCAGACCTCGGTCGCACCGGGATACATCCGGGAGCCGTTCGGCGCGGTGTCGTTGCAGTCGTCGCTGACGGCGGAGTAGCCCGAGGGCTGCGCACACGCCAGCGTCGTCACCGTCGGCACGCCGTGGCCGTCGCCGTCCACGTCGCGGTAGTAGGTGGTTTGGACGCCCTCGTCCGCCGTCCCGTTGCAGTTGTTGTCCCGGAGGTCGCAGACCTCGCTCGCGCCCGGGTGCGTGGTGCTGGCGTTGTCGTCGCAGTCCGTCTTGTTGGCCACGTGTCCCACCGGGGCCGCGCAGGCCTTCACCGCGGTCGCATCGCTCTTTCCATGACCGTCGCCGTCGGCGTCGGGATACCAGGACGGCCAGTTGGCTTCGTTGTCATCCACGGAGCCGTTGCAGTCGTTGTCCTTGAGGTCGCAGACCTCGGGGGCGCCCAGGTAGATGGAGGCGTCGTTGTCCGTCGTGTACGTGGGGTCGGGGTTCCCGGGGGGCGCGTCACACTCCTGGCCCACCTCCGCCGTGTACGCAATCCAGCCCGTGCTCGCGGGCGGCGCGCACCGCTGCTGCGCGGTGCTGAGGTAGACGGCCCTGTCGCCATCCTGGTCCTGCACCCAGTCCTTGGGGTTGATGGGGTTGGCGCCCGGCTCATCGCCCTTCAGCCCGTCGCAGTTGTTGTCGATTTCAGTCTCCGGCGTGGCCTCGCAGACCTCCTCGGCGCCGGGGTAGACGGTGTTGAGCGTGTCGTCACAGTCGCCGTCGGTGAGCGCGCGCTTGCTGCCGGCCGCGGGCTCGCCACACGTGCGCGTGGCGCCGACGCTCGTTCCGAAGTTGTCCCCGTCGTTGTCCACGTACCAGGTGCGCGGACCGTGGCCGAGCATCAGGTAGACCGCGCCCGCGCTCGAGGAGAAGCCCGGCGCGCCGACCGCGAAGTCGGCCGAGCCATCCGAGTCCACATCACCCAGCGCCACCAGGGACCTGCCCAGCTCGCTGGCCGCGGAGCCCACGAGACGGCCCGCCGTCGTGGCCAGCGCGACGTTCCCGGTGAAGCGGGTGGAGGTTCCATACACCGCATAGACCGCGCCCTGGCTGCTGGTGTGGCCCGGCGCGCCGATGAGGAGGTCCTTGAAGCCATCCCCGTTGATGTCGCCCGGCGCGAGGACCGCGGTGCCCGCGAGGTCCTGGGCAATGCCCGTGAAGCGGGGCTGCGCGGCCAGGGAGGTCGACGTGGTGATGCTGCCGCCGTAGACGACATACGCCTTGCCGGTGAGGGCCCCCGTGCCCGGGGCGCCGATGAGCAGGTCCTCCAGGCCGTCGTTGTCCAGGTCGCCCGCGCTGGCCACCGAGGAGCCCGCGAGCTCGTTCGCCGCGGCGCCGGTCAGGACGAGGTTCGCCGCCGTGAAGTTCTGGAGCCCCGTCACGGGGCCGAAGAAGACGAAGACCGCTCCGGCATCGGTCAAGGTGGCCGCGTCATACCGCGGCGCGCCGACCACCAGGTCCTTGGTTCCGTCGCCGTTCACATCCACCACGGCCAGGGCCGAGCCCGCCTGGTAACCACTCTGCGCCAGGCCCCCCAGCACCTTGATGGGCGCGGAGGAGAGCTGGCCGCTCGAGGTGGTCGCCACCGGACCGGAGAAGGCATAGACGGCGCCCGTGTCGCTCAGCGCGGAGGGGAAGGACGAGTCGTAGAAGGGGGCTCCCACGATGACATCCGCATTGCCATCCCCTGTGATGTCTCCAATCGCCAGGGCGGTCGCCGCTTGTTCCGCGGAGGTGGTGACTCCCCGGAGGCGATGGCTGGTCGCGGTGAGCAGCCGGTCTCCACCGACGAGGGTGCTCCCGTCGACCGGATAGGCATTGCCTTGCAGCGTCGAGAAGCCCGGGGCCCCCATCAGCAGGTCGTTCGCCGGGCCCGTGACGAAGTCACCCACCGCGACCGCCGCGCCCAGCCGGTTGACGGCCACCTCTCCCTCGTAGCGCGTCGAATAGAAGCGGATGTCCAGGAGGTTCGTCTGGGGCGGCGTCGCCGGGGGAACCAGCGGGACGATGTGGGCGTAGCCCTTGAGGGTCGTCGTGGTGGAGATGCCCGGCGCGCCGACGACGAGCTCGGGGATGCCGTCTCCATTCAAGTCGCCCGCGGCGAGGGAGGCGCCCGTGCGGGAGCTCGCGGCGCCCAGGAAGCGCCTCCCCGGGGCCGTGGGGAGCTGGGTCGCCGTGGCCGGCACCCACTTGCAGAGGGGGTCCCCTGGCAGGGGCTGTGCCAGGGACGTGGAGGTCTCGGTCTCGGTGGGGTCTGACTCGGAACACGCAGCCAGGGCGAGCCCCGACAGGAGCAATGCCAATCGTCGTTTCACGGTCGTGCCTTTGGTGGAAGGGGCCCTGGGAAAGGGCAAGCGCCTTCTATCTGTACACGGACCGTGTGAGCACTGAATTTCTAATGAAAGGCTGTGACGTCTGGCGTCATTCCTTGCCAGCCTGTCGAGGTGGGCAATGACTCACTCCGGCAATCTCCGAGGGAGCCAGCGCCAGGAGAGGATTCCGAGCAGAAGCATCATCGTCCCGCCGATACCCGTGGCGACATGCAGGCCCGTGAGGAACGCCTGTCTGGCTTGGAGCGCGATGTCCGGTGTCAGGCTGGCGTGAGCCAGGGTTTCACTCAGGGTCCCGGAGACCCCCGGGCCGTAGAGCCGGAAGCAGATGGCGGCAACGGAGCCGAGCAGCGAGATTCCCAGGGCATTGCCCAGCTCATTGCTCGTCTCCGCGATGGCCCCGGCCGCCCCCGCGCGCTCGACGGGAACAGCAGACACCGCGATTTCAGCGACCAGGCTGAATGAGAGCCCATAGCCGAGCCCGGCGACCACGCTCGAGGCGATGAAGACGACGGCACCCGCCTCGAGACCGGTGAAGAGGAACAGGAGGACGCCCCCGCCAATCAAGAAGTGTGTCGCGAGCAGCGCGGCCCTCCGGCCGATGCGCTCGACCAGCCTGCTGGTCCAGACACATGCCGCCGTGAGGACGACCGCGCCGGGCAGCGTGAGCATCGCCGCGCTGAAGACAGGCTGGCCGAGCACGGACTGCAGGTAGATGCCCATGAGATAGCCCGTGGCCGACCAGACGACGAGCGACAGCAGCCCGGTGAGGATGGCGATGGAGAACACAGGGTCTCGGAAGAGGCCCAGGTCGAGCAGCGGGTGCTCGAGCCGGGTCTGCCTCATCACGAACAGGACGAGCGCGGCGAGGCCGACTCCGCCCACCCCCAGCTGCAGGGCACTCGAGCCATGGGCCGCGGCTGTCTTCACCGACCAGGTGAAGAGGAGGATGCCCACGAAGGACAAGAGCAGGCTCGGCACGTCGATGCGGCCGTGGTTCGTCGTGCGCACGTCCCGCAGGAAGACTGGCGCCGCCAGGAGGAAGGCGAGGACCACGGGGACGTTGATGAGGAACACGACGCCCCAGTCGAAGGACTGGAGCAGCATCCCTCCCAGCACCGGCCCGATGGCGAACCCCGCGGCGAAGGTGGCGGCGAAGATGCTGATGGCCTGCGCCCGCTCGCGCGGGTCCGGGAACATCGCGCTGATGATGGCCAGGCCCGAGGGCAGCAGCGTCGCCCCGCCCAGGCCCATCAGCGCCCGGCTGGCGATGAGCACCTCGGGGGTGGAGGAGAAGGCCGCGCCCAGGGAGCCGAGTCCGAAGATGCTCGCGCCCACCCGGATGAGCCGCAGTCGCCCATAGCGGTCGCCGATGTTGCCGAAGGTGACCAGCAGCGAACCGACGACGAAGCCATAGATGTCGAGAATCCACAGCGACTGGTCCGCGGTCGGCGTGAGCGCGGACGTGATGCGAGGCATGGCGAGATAGAGCACCGAGCCATCCATCGCGACGAGGAGCACGAGGCTCAGGACGGTGAAGAGGCCAAACCACGGCCGGAGGCGTGAGGGTTCGACGACAGCGGTTGTCATGGGCGGAGGTCCCTGGGCACAAGGCGCAGGACGGCCCCTTCCGCCTGGGGTGCCCCAGTGGATTGAAGTCCGGCCCGCGTCGCTATATACTAAAAGTAACCTACTTTTGGTATATAGCAATGTCAACCGAACCTCCATCCCCCCGTCGCCTGCGCCTCACCCGAGAGGAGCGGCTGGTGCAGCTGCTCGAGGTGTCGTGGCGAATCATCCGCGACGAAGGCACGGACGCGCTGACGCTCGGGCGGCTCGCGGAGCAGGCCGGGGTGACGAAGCCGGTGGTGTATGACCACTTCGGAACGCGGAACGGGCTGCTGGTCGCGCTCTACGAAGACTTTGATCGCCGGCAGACGGCCATCATGGACGCGGCGCTGGCCGAACGGGGGCCGACGCTGGCGAAGACGGCGGGCGTGATTGCCTCGGCGTATGTGGATTGCGTGCTCACGCAGGGGCGGGAGATTCCGGACGTGCTCGCGGCCCTGGCGGGCGCCCCCGAGCTGGAGGCGACCAAGCGCGCGTATCAGGCCGCGTTCATGGAGAAGTGCCGGGACGTGCTCGCGCCGCTGTCGAAGGGGGCGCCTCCCAGTGTCGCCAGCCTCTGGGCCCTGCTCGGTGCGGCGGAAGCGCTGTCGAAGGCCGCCGCGACGGGAGACATCCCCGCCGAGGACGCGAAGGAGGAGCTGGCCCGGACGATTGTCGCCATCTTCAGCCGCAAGGCCTCGTGACTCAGGGCTGGGCGGCGTAGAGCTGCCCGCGCATCTCGCCGTAGTAGGTATGCGCCTTGGTGTGCAGGTTGAAGTAGAGCACGCCCTTGCGCGCGAGCGACTCCAGGCTGGCCAGCGTCCGCGTCTGGGCCAGGAAGCCCAGCTCGGCGGGACAGCTCTCCGGGAGCCCGGACTTCATGCCTTTTATGTCCTTGATGAAGGTGAGGTTGGCGTTGGTCAGCTCCATCGACCAGCGCCCGTTGGCGAGCGTCTTCGACAGGTTGCCCAGCTCGCCGAAGTCCACCACCACGGGGCCCAGGACTCCCGGCGGGCCGCAGTGGATGTGGAACATGAGGATGTCGTCGGGGTTGACGCCCGTCATCTCGACCTCGACGTAGGCGCGGGTCAGGTCCTTGGAGAAGCGGAGCACGCCGTGGCCTCGGGACTTGCGCTGCTCGCGCGGCGTGGAGGGCGCGGTGGCTCCCAGGCTCTTCTGGAGGAGCTTGGGCGTCTCGGACTCCTCCCCGGGCTCCTGGGCGGGGCTGAGGAAGGCCTCATAGACGGTGAAGGTCGTCGCGCCGAGCGCGGGGTCCTTGGCATGGGAGGACAGCGCGCCGAGGGCGAAGGCGAGGGTCAGGGGCAGGGCGAGACGCATGGCGGACTCCAGCTCGTGGGGACTGCCTGCTTGCGTAGCGTGGACGCCCGGCGCTTGGGATGGCCAAAGGTGGCCACCCGATGACCGTCTCCTGCGCATGGGCATGACTCACAGCGGCGCGATGGCCTGCTGGATGTGTGCGAGCACCTGCCGGATTTTCGGAAGCTCGCTGAGGGCCTCGGGGACGCTCAGGCGCAGGGGGAGCTCGCGCCCCACGAGGTCCGGGAGCACGGGGACGAGTGTTCCCTCTGCCTCGCCCGGGTCCGCGAGGTCCACGCTGGGAATCAGCCCGATGCCTTGCCCCGCGAGACAGCACACGCGGATGAGGTGGATGTCGGTGGAGATGAGGGTGGGTTCCACCTGGAACGCGGGGCCCTTGAGCTGGGGCCACAGGCACGCGTCGCCGCCGGGGCCCTGCCAGGAGAAGAGCTCATGACCTTGGAGGGACTCCACGGTGTCGGGCACGCCGTGCTGGCGCAGGTAGTCCTCGCTGGCGAAGAGGCGCTCGCGGACGCGGAGCACGACCTGGGACATCCAAGGGCCTCGGGGCAGGTCCTTCCCGAAGTGCACGGCGAGGTCGACGTTGTCGAGCGGCTCCGCCAGCGGGTTGTCGCTGAAGGACGCGTGGACGCGCAGGAGCGGGTAGGTGCTCCGCAGCAGGCCGAACAGGGGGGAGAGGAGGTGGGGTGGCAGGCCCACGGGGAGGACGACGCGCAGGAGTCCCGCGGGGGCCTGGCCGACCTCGCGCAGGGATGCGACGAGGGCGCGGGTCTCCTGCATCATGAGTCGGCCGCGACGGGCGAGGACCTCGCCCGCTTCCGTCAACACCACGCCGGTTCGAGTGCTCTTGAGCAGGGGGACACCCGCGCGGGCTTCCAGCGCCTCGACGCGGCGGCGCAGCGTCGTCCGAGAGACGGCGAGGCTGTCCGCCGCGGCCAGGAACGAGCCCGTCTCCGCGACGCCGACAAAGGCACGCAGTTCTTCCAGGTCCATGCGCTCGACGCGCCGGAGCAGACCGCCCAGGTCCGCGCCGCCGCTCCTCCCTGTGCACGAGCATCCTCAGGGGGCGCGGGGACTTGCAAGCTGGGGGAGGCGGGGTGCGCTCTCCCGGCGCAGCGGCTCATTCCAGGGCATGCTGGCGTCTGCCCTGGGAAGAATCGCCAGGAACGAAGGTGCCTGGCCTCGGAAAGGACCTGGAGGATGTCGACCGACTTCAAGCTCCGGCTGGCGGAGACCATTGCGTGGTGCGGGCCGAGGGTCGTGGCCAGTCAGGCAGGTGTGACGACTCGGACGGAGGCACTGATGCCTCCACTCTGCCGACATGATGGCGACACGCAGCTCCGGCTGTTGCTCGACCCTCCCGGTGCCGGCAAGGAGGCCGTGGAGTTCATCGGGGGCCGTCGTCGCGAGCAACTGCTTCGGGCGAACCAAGGGGTCCACGCGTACGAAGGGCTCGCGGGCGGTCGTGTCTACGCGACCGATTTCAATACAGACATTTGTGGCGCCGCCACCGCGCCTTCAAACGGCTTTCTCGATGACTATGACATCCCGGGGTGGGACACGTGGTTCGCGCACGAGCAGACCGGACCCTATGGAGGAATCGTCTACGGGTGGGTTCCTCCCGTCCTGATTGAACTGGCGGATGAAGGGTTCTACGTCATCCCCGTTCAGTGCATCTGGTGGGTGGATGACGCCGACCTGCGGCTGCTCCTGGGCTGAGCCGGAAGGGAACCTTGTTCTCGGGGAGCGGCTGGAGGAGTCGTGCTCCCCCGGCGTCGTGACTCGCCGGAGGAGCGCGGCCGCGGTCAGTTGCCGCGGTAGGTGGTGTCGAGGATGCCGATGCCCGCGCCCTCGACGTACAGGGTGACGCGGGTGCCTTGGGTGGCGGCCTGGGTGGCGCGCTCGAACAGGCTCAGGCGCTCGGCTTCGCTGTACTGGTAGCCGACGGACGAGGCTCCCGAGCCCAGGTAGAAGTAATTGCCGACGAAGCTCCCCGTGCAGTTCGCCCCGGTGTTCACCTGCACGATGACGTAGCCCTGGCCATAGACGGCGTTGGGCTGCCGGGTGTACGTCGCCGCGCAGACGTAGCCGTTCACGGTGATGGGCGGGCCCGCGTGGGCCGTGCCGGCGAACCCGACCGACATCATCACCGCCGAAACAACGATGGACGCTCGCTTCATGGTGTTGTCCCCCTGATGCCGCGAATGGACGTCGAGCCCTCCGCTCCCATCGCGGGCGCGGGGCTCCGGAAAGCCGCTGCGACTTTCCGCATGAAGTAACGCGCGAAACGGAATTCCTTCTTTTGGAATATCCGCGAGCAGCATGGGTTCCCAGGCCGACCGCGAACACACCCCTGCGTCCGGCACCGGAGTCCCGCATGAAGTCGTTCCTGCTGTTGCTCGCATGCCTCGTGGCAGCGCCTTCCCTTGCACAACAGCGCCCCCCGGATACCACCGCCGCGAAACAACAAATCCAGGCCGTGGTGGAGGACTTCCGCGAAGCCATCCTCCAGAAGGACCCCCAGAAGTTCCTCGGCCTGTTCCTGCGCGAGGACGTCATCTGGCAGTCCGTTCATGGTGAAGAGCGCCTGAAGAAGGTCCGCGAGAAGAGCCCCCAGGCGAACAAGCTCACCTCCGGCCCGAAGCAGAACCCGAGGGCCTTCATCGAGGACATCGCGGCGAAGCCCCAGCGCGTCGAGGAGAAGTTCATCAACGTCCGCATCGACACGGACGGAAACATCGCCTCGGTCTCCTTCGAGTTCACCTTCCACGCGGAGGACCGCGTTATCAATCGCGGTCAGGAGAGCTGGCACCTGGTGAACACGGGCACCGGCTGGAAGATTGTCTCGGTCATCTGGTCCAACAACTGACGCCACGAACCCCGTCATGTCCTTTCATTCATCGCTCCTGGGATGGGTCGCCGTCGCATGCCTGGGCTTCGTTCTCGACGCACGCGCCGTACCCCAGGACTCCGTCGCCGCGAAGCTGGATGCCCACCTGCGTGCCTATGTCGACAAGGAGGGCTTTCGCGGCGCGGTGCTCGTGGCCAAGGACGGCAAGGTCCTCCACTCCGCCGCCTATGGTCTGGCCGACGAGGACGGCAAGCGGCCCAACGCGGTCTCCTCGCAGTTCCTCATCGGCTCGCTGACGAAGTCCTTCACCGCCGTGACGGTGATGCAGCTGGTGGAGGACGGCACGCTGGACCTGGACGCCCCGCTGTCCCGCTACCTCCCCAAGCTCCGGGCGGACCTGGGCAAGCGTCTCACGCTCCACCTGTTGCTCAAGCAGCGCTCCGGATTGCCTGACCATCTGGACGCGTTGATCGAGCGCGAGTCGGAGAAGGATGTCCCCTCGGAGGAGATCCTCCGGCTCATCAACAAGTCACAGCTCTCCTTCAAGCCGGGAGCGAAGTTCGAATACTCCAACCTGAACTACCACCTCGCGGCGCTCGTCATCGAGGCCGTCACGGGCAAGACCTTCGCGCAGGTGCTCCAGGCGAAGACCTTCACCCCGCTGTCGATGGCGGGCTCGGGCATCGAGCGAAGCACGAACGTTCCTCCCCGACGCTCCTTCGGCTACGCGAAGGGCTTGCTGGGTGTGTCTCGCGACGAGAACAACGTCTCCTATGCCTTCGGGTCCGGAGACATCTACTCGACCGTGGAGGACCTGTACGCCTGGGACCAGGCGCTCTTCGGCTCGGGGCTGGTCTCGGCGGAGAGCAGGAAGCGCATCTTCGACGGAGGGAGCCGCGAAGAGGGCTACTACGGCTACGGCTTCCGGATTCAGCCCTACCTTCGCGGAACGGGCGTCAAGGAGCGGGGTGTCCTGGTGCGACACGGCGGCTCGATGGATGGCTTTCTCTCCAACCTGCACCACTACACGGAGGACCGGCTGACCGTGATCGTCCTCGGCAACGTGAGGCCGTTCCCCATCCGGGAGCTGACCTTCGAGCTGAAGGAGATTGCCCTGGGGTTCTCTCCCACCGCGCGCTCACGCAAGGAGGCGGATGAGTAGCCACCCGTCAGGCGTGGACCTCTCCGTGGATGAAGGTGAGCCTCGGCGCTCGGAACCCCATCAGGATCCACGCGCCCAATAGCCTGGCGAAGAAGGCGGCCTGGTTCCACTTGCCGCTCGGGACATCCGGGGGCAGCACCACGCCAGCCGGAAGGTCACTCGTCATCGTCCGGAGGTCGAGCGGAGGCAGCGTTCCCTCGGGCCAGAGGCCGGCATAGAGGCTGAGCCAGTGGCCACCCTTGAACTCCAGGCACACGGGCGTGTTGCAGCACGTGGCGACGATTCTCCGCGTCGTGGACTCGGGCGTGAGGCGGAACTCCTTGAGGAGCCCCGTGCCCTCCAGGAAGCGGACGCGGTCCTTGCGATACAGCACGAAGTGCGTCCCGCCATGGGCGCCCAGGACCGAGCGGGCCGAGGGGAGCGTCGCAAGCCTTTGGCCCGCCGCGCGGCAGCTGTTGCAATAACACTCGCTGCTCACGATGGGCTTTCCCTCCACCTCAAGACGGACCTGGCCGCAGGCACAGCGGAGCTGAGGAGGAGGGGTCATGACTGTCTTTTCTCCTGGAGCGGGACACCGAAGAGGAGGCGGATGTATCGGTCGAGGTGGTCCATGCTCTCGCGCGCCAACGCGGGCGAGTTCCCCGCCTTGGCGAGCACGAAGGCGCCTTGAATCACTGTCTGGGTATGGCGAGCGAGGCTCTCGGCCGTCCATCCGCCGGAGATGCGCCGGGCCTTCATCGCGGCGCGGAGGTCCACCTCGAGGGTCGCGGCATGGCCGAAGATGCTCGCGGCGCAGGCGTCACGGATGGCCGGTGACGTCGCGTAGACCTCCTGCACCATCGTCCCCACCAGGCAGGTGAACTCCGCCAGCTCGCCGGTGATGAGGGACTTGCGGAAGGCCACGTAGGCCAGGACGCGCTCCAGCGCATCCTCGGGGGCGTGGTAGGGGGCCCCGGCGAAGAAGGCGGTCGTCGTCTCCGCCCAGTGCTCCGCGGCCGCGACCCCCAGGTCGTCCTTGCTCTTGAAGTGATGGAAGAACGAGCCCTTCGTCACCGCGGCGACGTGACAGAGCTCGTCGACCGAGGTCGCGGCGAAGCCCTTGAGGCGAATCGTGTCGAGCGCGGCCTTGAGCAGGCGCGTTCTGGCGTCGCCTCGTTCTGGCTCTCGCTTCGGCGGGCGCGGCATGGATTTGATACATACCGTACGGTTGGTATGTATGCAAGACGGCACCCGTCGAAGCGACGCTTGAAGGCCCTGTGGAAGGCACCTGTCCGAACGCGGTCCGGAACCGTCTCGTGAATTCCTCCAGGAAGAGAGGAACAGGTGGAAGGCCCGGAGCGCGACAAGGCCGCTGACCCGACGATTCCGGCCACGGTGTTTCACTCTCCGGCCGAGGGGCAGGAATCGCTTCTGCTCGGACGGCGGATGAGGGACGCTTCCGGGTCACCCGCGAACGGAGAGCGTGATGGCGTACATGCTGTTGGTCATGGAGGATGGGCAGCGGAAGCGGAGCCGAACGCCGGAGCAAGGGCGCCGCGAGATGGAGCGGATGGGTGGCTTCGTCGAGGACCTCAAGGCCCGGGGCATCTGGAAGGGGAGCGACTCGCTCCGGTCCGTCACGGAAGGCGTGCGAGTCCAGGTCCGCGGCGGTCAGAGCACCTTCGTCGATGGCCCGTTCGCCGAGTCCAAGGAGATCGTCGGCGGCTACGTCGTCTTCGACTGCGCGACGCGGGAAGAGGCGCTCGCGATTGCACGTCAGTGTCCCGCGGCCGAGTGGTCGACGGTCGAGCTGCGTGAAATCGGCGTCTGTTACGAGGACTGACGCGGGGCCTCGGGCCTCACCACTGACGGAGCACGGTCGCCTTGGGGCCCGCCACCAGGCTGGCCGCGGGCACATCGTCGGCGACGACCGCTCCCGCCGCGATGACGGCGTCGCGGCCGATGCGGACTCCGGGGAGGAGGGTGGCGCCCGCGCCAATCCACACGTTCTCCTCCACCTCGATGGGGGCTCCCGTGAGGTACAGCCGCCGCTCGCCCGGGTCGACGGGATGGCTCATGGTGATGAACGTGGCCTTCGGGCCCACCATCACGCCCGCGCCCAGCCGGATGCCGGCGTAGTCGAGGAACGTGCAGCCCTGATTGATGAACACCCGCTCGGCGAGCTCCAGCCGCAGGCCGTGGTCCGTGTAGAAGGGGGGATAGATGGTCACCCGCTTCGGGAGCGGCCGGCCGAAGAGCTGCTCGAACAGCGCCGCCTTCCCCGCCTCATCCTCGAAGGGCAGGACGTTGAGGCGAGACGTCAGCTCGGTGGCGCGCAGCACGCGCTGGCTCATGGCCAGGAACTCGGGGCTGAACTCCCGCTCTCCGCGCGCGAGGGACTCCGGGTCGTGGATGCGCATGAGCGGCTTCAGGGGCATTCCCGGAGCCTGACGCCGCCCTTCATCCGCGTCCAGCGAGGAATCGGCCCGCCAGGTGCCGTCTCCTCGCCGGACGCTTCGACGCGTCGCTAGAGGGACGCCGTCGGCTGGCCGTTCTCCTTGGCGGCGGTGCCCGTGCGAGACGCGCCCAGGATGAGCCCATCGAGGATGGAGGAGATGGCGGCGCGATAGCGAGTCATCGCGTCGACGCTCTGGGGCACGTCACAGAAGATGGAGTGCAGGAAGAGCCCCTCCGAGTTGCGGAGGAACCACATGTTGCCCGTGTTGGAGTGCGAGGACTCGGGGATGGTCTTCGGCTGCCAGGTGTCGAACTGGGCGGCGCCGGGCATCTTCCGGTAGTCGAGGAACGAGAAGAAGTTCACCGGGTACGGCCAGCTGCGCAGGTGGAAGTGCTGCGGCGCCAGGAGCTCCCAGACCTTCACGAAGGGCACGTCGACGTTGCGGATGAGCTCCTTGAAGCCCGACTGCACGCCCTCGACGACCTCGGGGAACCCCATGTCGTCGGCGATGGGGAAGGTGATGGCCAGCGTGTTGACGAACCAACCGAAGGACTGCCGCCACCGAGGGTCCTGCCGCTCGCTGATGGGCAGGAACCCGCGGTACGTCTGGCTGCCGGAGATGTCTCGGAGCGCCATGCCGACGACCGCGAGCAGGCCCATGAACAGCTTGGTGCCGCGCTCCCGGCAGATGCGCTCGAAGGTGAGAGCCGCCGTGTCATCGAGCAGCCGCACAGTGTGGTTCAGCGCTGGATACATCCGGCCGGACTCGATGCCCAGGTCGAGCGGGACGCGCGGGAACAGGTCTCCCGCGCCCGCGATGAAGTTCCGCCAGTACTCCAGGTCGGGACTCGTCGCGGTGAGCAAGGAGTACCGGCGGCGCTGCTCGTCGCCGAAATCGAGATAGCTTCCGGCCACCTCGAGCACCGGCTGCTGGCCCGCCACGAGGGCGGCGTAGTCCCGCTCCACCTCCTCCACGGCAATCACCAGCGAGAGCCCGTCACACAGGATGTGGTCGAAGCCCATGTAGACCGTGGACTGTGTCTCCTCGGCCACCACGCCCAGCACGAACAGGGGCCACGACAGCGTGTCGATGTCCCGGTTGAACGTGGCCCGGATGTGCGCGGTGACGGCCTCGCTCGTCGGGAGCGGGCCCACGTCGGTGTGCACGAGGCGGACCTCCCCGGGCGTCATCACGTCGCAGCGCAGGTCTCCGGCGATGAGCTGCTCGAACCCGCAGCGCAGCACCTCGTGCCGCTTGACGAACAAGAGGAGCGCGGACTCCAGGGCCTCCAGGTTGAGCGGACCGGGAATCTTGAAGGACAGGCCAATCCAATAGTTCTCCGCGACGTGTTCCTGCCGCGCCATCACCGCCGCCGAGAAGTGCTTCTCCTGGTTGTACGACGCGGGCTTGTCGCTGAGGGGCGCGACGGCAAGGGTGTTCCTCGGCGGGCCGAGCCGCCATTCGTGAACATGTCCGGCGTTGAATCCCGCATGGGTGAGGGGGACCTGGTGCATGAATCGATTCCTCTTTGGGCTGGTCGTGGCGTGTGTCCGGCGAGCCCGGAGCGGGACCTGGCGTGTCCCTCTCCAAGTCCGCTTTCCTCTGGCACAGGGGAGACAGACCCGGACTGGGGTCTACGGAACACCGAGGAGCGGTGCATCCCCGGCAGGCGATGACCGTGCCTCGGGAGCGACACGCCAATGGTGGGAGTGGTCGAGGGAGAACAGGGGCTCTGTCCTCTCTCGTGGTGCCGGCCTGGCCCCGTGAAGCGATGGCATGGGTACAAGCTTGGGAACCATGCCGCAGAAGCTGTGGCCGGCCCTGGACCTGGACAACTCAGATTCTGGCGGATGTCAGGTGCAAGCAATTGCCTGTGGCGCCGGAGCGAACACACGAACTGTCACATCCTTCATGCGGACGATGCGGCCCGGACGTACCCGCATGAAGGATGCTCGCGTACACCTCACCAGACTTGGTTCGGAGCCAGCCTGACGAGTGTGTCTCCGGCGCCCAGCTGGCCGGCCTCGTTGTCGCCAAAGCCTCTCATCGTTCCGTCCGCGGAGACGACCAGGGCATGGGCCCTGGCGGCCAGGAGGAGCGTGACGCTGGTCAACCCCGCGACCTGCGCGGGCGTCGAGCGCGGCGTCGACGTGCCGCTGCCGAGCTGGCCCCGGTCGTTGATGCCCCACGACCAGACGGTGCCGTCCGCCTTCAGCGCGAGTGAGTACTCGAACCCGGCGCTGATGGCCTTGACGCTCGAGAGGCCGGGGACCTGCGTGGGCACGTGCCGGGTGGTGGTGGTGCCGTCCCCCAGCTGACCATAGGAGTTGTAGCCCCAGGCCCAGACCGTCCCGTCCGGCTTCAGCGCCATCGAGTGCTGATGTGTCGCGGACAGGTTCACCACGCCGGACAGGCTCGGCACCAGCGTGGGCGTCAGGCGGGTGGTGGTGGTGCCGATGCCCAGCTGGCCATGGGCGTTGTAGCCCCAGGCCCAGAGGGTGCCATCCGCCTTCCGGGCGAGGCCGTGATACGTGCCCGATGCCATGGACAATATGCCCGTGAGCCCCTGCACCTGGGTGGGGACCACGCGCTGCGTGGTGGAGCCATCCCCGAGCTGTCCGTAGAGGTTCTCGCCCCAGGCCCACACCGTGCCGTCCGCCTTCAGCGCCAGCGAGTGCGCATAGCCCGCCGCCACGGCGACCACGCCCGTGAGACCGGGGACCTGGGTGGGAACCAGCCGTCGGGTGGTGGTGCCATCGCCCAGCTGTCCCTTGGTGTTGTTGCCCCAGGTCCAGACCGTCCCATCCGTCTTCACCGCCACCGCGTGGCTTTCGCCCGCGGCCAGTCCCTCCACGTCGGTGAGGCCGGGCACCTGCACGGGGCCCCGTGTGGAGAGGGTCGTTCCATCGCCCAACTGACCGGAGAGGTTGTCACCCCAGGTCCAGACAGTTCCGTCCGACTTCCGGGCCGCGGTGAACCGGTCGCCGGCGGCGAGCCCTCGGGCTCCCACGAGCCGGGAGAGGGTCGGCGCGTAGTGCCAGCGCGCGGCGCCATCGCCCAGCTGTCCCTTGTCATTCGTCCCCCAGGTCCAGGCGGTGCCGTCCGCCCGCACCGCCACGGAGTGGGACTCGCCCGCGGAGAGGAGGGAGCCACCCGTGAAGCCCGTGACCTGCGTGGGCACGTGCCGGGTGGTGGTGGTGCCATCGCCCAGCTGGCCCCGGTAGTTGTATCCCCAAGCCCAGACGGAGCCGTCCGTCCTGACGGCCAGGGAGTGGTAGATGCCCGCGCCCAGGGACACGCCGCCCGAGAAGCCAGGCACCTGCGTGGGCACCACCTGGGTGGTGTTGTTGCCATTGCCCAGCTGGCCATAGAGGTTGTAGCCCCAGGCCCACACGGTGCCGTCTGTCTTCAGCGCCAGCGAGTGATACAGCCCCGAGGTCACGGCGGCGACTCCGGTGAGGTTGGACGTCTGGGAGGGAACGGGCCGGATGGTGGCGGTGCCGCTGCCCAGCTGTCCTTCATAGTTGGACCCCCAGGCCCAGACTGTTCCGTCCGTCTTCACGACGAGCGAGTGATACAGCCCCGCGGCGACGGAGACGACGCCTGTGATGCCAGGGACCTGCGTGGGAACTGGCCGGTCGACGGTGGTTCCATCGCCCAGCTGGCCGGTGACGTTGTCGCCCCAGGTCCAGAGGGTACCGTCGGCCTTCACCGCCAACGCATGGCCCGGGCCCGCGGCGATGGACACGACGCTGGCGAGGCCGGAAACCTGCGTGGGACTGGACCGGTCGGTGGTCGACCCGTTCCCCAGCTGACCGTTGGCATTGTCACCCCAGGCCCAGACGGTGCCGTCTGACTTCAGCGCCAGCGAGGAGTGATGGCCCGCGGCCACCGCCACCGCGCCCACGAGGCCGGGGACCTGGGTGGGCAGCAGGCGCTGCGCGGTGGTGCCATCGCCCATCTGTCCCTTGGCGTTGTCACCCCAGGCCCAGATGGTGCCGTCCGGCTTCAACGCCAGTGAGTGGTAGCGCCCCGAGGCCACGCTGGTCCGCTCCACCAGGGCGAGGCTGCGCTTCGGCACCGCGCTGTAGGAGAGGGAGCCTTCACCCAGCTGCCCTTCGACGTTGTGGCCCCACGTCCACACCTCGCCGTTGGCCATCACGGCGACCGAGTGCTGTCCACTGCCCGCCGCCAAGGCCACCACGCCGCTCAAGCCCATCACCTGCACGGGGACCAGCCGCTGCTCCTGCGTCCCGTCGCCCAGCTGGCCGCGCTGGTTGGAGCCCCACGTCCAGACCGTTCCATCCGACTTCAGCACGAGCGAGTGGAGCTCCGCCCCCAGCACACCCTCCACGCCGGCCAGTCCCGACACCTGCTGCGGCGCCGAGCGGGACGTCGTCGTTCCATCGCCGAGCTGGCCGTAGGTGTTCGCGCCCCACACCCAGACGGTGCCGTCCGCCTGTCGGACGAGGGAGTGATTGCTGCCCGCCGACAGCCCCGTCACGTTCGTGAGCGCCGGGACCAGCGCGGGAAGCATCCGGTAGCCGGCGGTGGAGTCACCCAGCTGGCCGTTGGCGTTGCTGCCCCACGCCCACACCCGGCCCGTGCCGTCGAGCGCGAGGGAGTGTGCATTGCCCGCGGCAATCGCCTTGATGGTGGGCAGGCCCTGCACCTGCACCGGCGTCAGCCGCTGCGTGGTGGTGCCATCGCCCAGCCGGCCCGCGCCATTGCTGCCCCAGGCCCAGACGGTGCCGTCCGACTTGAGCGCCAGCGAGTGCGAGAAGCCCGCGGCGACGCGCACCACCTCGCCGAGCACCGGCACCTGCACGGGGACCTGGCGGCCGGTGGTCGTCCCGTCGCCCAGCTGGCCGAAGTTGTTGCCGCCCCACGTCCACACCGTGCCATCTGACTTCATCGCGAGCGAGTGCAGGTCACCGGCACCCACGGCGCTGATGTTCCACAAACCCCAGGTCCGGACGGGAACCCGCTGGTCCTGGAGGCTGCCATTGCCCAGCTGGCCATAGGCGTTGTCGCCCCAAGCCCAGACAGTTCCATCCGAGCGCACCGCGAGCGTGTGGTGACGGCCCGCGGCCACGAGGCCCAGCCGGCTGGCCGTCTCCGCGGCTCTCGCCGTGGCCAGCTCA
This sequence comes from Myxococcus stipitatus, assembly GCF_038561935.1. The sequence goes on from NZ_CP102770.1 coordinate 2,759,821, forward strand.
TCGGGTGTTGACGGCCCACCGTCCTGGCAGCCCGAGACCGCCAACAACAGGGACAACAGCCAGACAGCCTTCGACGTGATACGCGTGTGCCCACGATGTTTCCGCATGGCCCCCCTCCAGGTGCAAGGAATTGTCGTGACAGCGGCGTCCCTTGTATCGGGACGCACGCACAGTATCAGTGAGCCGGGGCAGGTCAAAGGCTCACGCCGCATGCCACGGTGCTGGGCCGATGCCGTGGGGTGTTACTGGAGCCCGACGGGCGGGGCCTTCTGCGTCAGGCGCCTGGCCACTTCCGCGGCGGTGTCTCGCATGTGGCTGAGTCGGTCATTGAAGTCGCCGATGCCGCCGCTTCCGGCGCGCTCGGTGTAGAGCAGCTCTCCGTTCGCGTTGATGTAGTGGACGTAGAAGAGCGCCGTGCCGTCGGCGGTGAAGCGGTCGGTGTCCACGCTCGCGATGGGCGTGCCGTCCGCGGCGTGCAGCTCCTGCTGGATGGGGGAGCGGAACAGCGTCGCGACCGGGATGATGATGCCCTTGGCGCCGGACTGCTTCACATACTCCGCCAGCTCCTTCTTCATCCGAGGCGGGACGCTGAACTTGTCGGTGGCGATGTTCGGCAGCGTCTCGCACCACTCGCTGTCGCCCTTCATCCGCTTGAGCTTCGCGCCTGAGACATCCTGGCCATACGCGCTCCAGAGGGCGGGGGCGACGTAGTCCTCGATGTTGCGGTGGACCTTGTCGTTGTTGTCCGCGGGATAGGCGCAAGAGAGCAGGGGCGTCAGCGCGTAGGGCGTGTCCAGCTCCTTCCACTTCCCATCGGCGAAGTAGGTCGGGTTGGACGTCGCGAGGCCCGGGACGCAGCCCACGAGCAGGGCGCTCGCCGTCGCGGCGAGCAGGGAGTTGCGAAGGATGGAATGACGAAGGGTGGACAAGGGAACTCCTCAATCGAGTCGAGTCAGCTCACGGAAATTCGTGAGCTCCTTGCACGCCCCTCGTTTCATCAAGGTTCCCATCTTTGTTCAGCGAAGCTGTCTGGCGAAGACACGGAGGTCTTCGGCGAGAAGCTCCGGCACCTCGAAGCCAGGGAAGTGCCCGCCCCGAGGCAGCTCCGTCCACTGCTGAAGCTCGAACCAGCGCTCACCCCACGCACGCGGCGCGGGGAGGATGTCGCCCGGGCAGATGAGGACACCCAGCGGGGCGCCTGTTCTCGGCGGCGGGGACATGGCGCCGACGTCGGAGAAGGCCTCGTGATAGAGCTGCAATGACGACCCGATGGATTTTGTCACCCAGTAGATGGTAAGCACCGTGCACAGCGCATCCAGGGGGATGGCGCCATCGAGCCGCCCTCCGCCGTCGCTCCAGCTCCGGAACTTCTCGCCCACCCAGGCCGCGAGCCCGGCGGGTGAGTCATGGAGCCCCACCGCCACCGTCCGGGGCTTGGTGGCATGAAGCAGTGCATAGGCTCCCTCCCGGGCCCGCCATGCCGCGGCCCTGTCGAGGAACGCCTCCTCCTCGGGGGACGGGTCCTCCGGGCGCGGATACCCGTTGAACACGTTGACCATGTGGACGCCGAGCACCCGGTCGCCGTGGTTGGCGCGCAGGCGCTCGACGACGCCCGCGCCCATGTCACCGCCCTGTGCGAGGAACCGGGGGTAGCCCAGCCGCTCCATCAGCTTCGCCCAGAGGTCCGCGATGCGGGTGATGTTCATTCCCGGCGCGCGGGGCGCGGGGGAGAAGCCGTGTCCTGGCAGGGAGGGAATGACGACGTCGAAGGACAGGCCCTCCACCTCTCGGGTCAGCAGGGGGACCAGGGGCAGCAGCTCGGTGAAGCAGCTCGGCCAGCCGTGGGTCAGGATGAGCGGGAGTCTGTGAGGGCCCTCGCCCCGGACGTGGACGAAGTGGAGGTCCTGGCCGTCGAGGGTCGTGTGGAAGGCGGGCACCGCGTTGAGGCGGGCCTCGGCCGCGCGCCAGTCGAAGCCCCGCCAGTGCTTCAACAACGTCCGCAGCGCCTGGGGCTCCATGCCCAGGTCCCAGCCCTGGTCATCGAATGGCTCGGGGAGGCGGCTTCTCGCCAGGCGCTCGTGGAGGTCGTCCAGCGTGGCCTGGGGGATGTCGATGACGAAGGGCTCGAGGGTGTCCGTGGGCATGAGGGCTCTCGCGGGAAGGGCGCGACGTGGCGCGGGTCCGGGCAGCAAGATGCGGGCGAGAGGCCTGTTTGTCCTTGAATGATTCCATGGGGTCGCTATGCAACTTCGCATGGCCCCTGTGTCCCCGGACTGGTCGCTCTACCGTTCGTTCGTCGCGGTGTTGCGGGAGGGCTCGCTCTCCGGCGCGGCGCGTGTGCTGGGCGTGAGCCAGCCGACGCTGGGCCGGCACATCGCGGCGCTGGAGTCCGCGCTGGGGCTGGCCCTGTTCACCCGCTCACCCGAGGGACTCAAGCCGACGCTCGAGGCGAAGGCGCTGCGTCCGCAGGCGGAGGCGCTGGCGGCGGCCGCGGAGTCGTTGTTCCGCGCGGCCTCGGGGCCGCTCCGGGAGAACGAAGGACCGGTGCGAATCTCCGCGAGCGAGGTCTTCGCCGTCGAGGTGCTGCCGCCGCTGCTGGCGCGTCTACAGGAGACGCACCCCCGCATCATCGTCGAGCTCCAGGTGTCCAACCGGGTCGAGGACCTGCTGCGCCGGGACGCGGACCTCGCGGTTCGGGTGGTGAGGCCCGAGCAGGACGCGCTCCTCGCGACACGTGTGGGCTCGGTGGAGGCGGGGCTGTTCGCCCATCCCAGCTACCTGGCCCGTCATCCGGCGCCCCGGACCACCGGCGAGCTCCTCCGGCATGCGCTGGTGGGGTTCGACGTGGGAGCGCCCTATACGCGGGTGCTGCAGCTGGAGGGCAGGGCGCTCACGCGCGAGGACTTCTCGCTGCGGACCGACAGCGACCTGGCGATGCTCGCGGCCATCCGGTCGGGGTGTGGGATTGGCGGGTGTCTGGTGCCGCTGGGCCAGCGCTCGGGGCTGGTTCGGGTCCTCCCCCGCTTGTTCTCACCGTCGGCGGAGGTATGGGTCGTCATGCACGAGGACCTTCGCGCGACGGCCCGGTGCAGGACGGTCTTCGACGCGCTGTCCGTGGGCTTGAAGGACCTGCTGGGCGGGTCTTCAAGGAAGCCTCGGTAGGGAGCGCCCTACCGCCACGTCTCCCTGGGAGTGAGGGGGACCACCTGATGGACCCAGAAGGGCATCGCGACGAGCCGTGGCTCGGCCTTCGTCTTGTCGGTCCAATCCAGGCGGAAGCCTCCCACCCACACCCGCTCAGTGGGGTTCACGCAATCCCCCACGACCACGAAGGGGGATGCGGAGAGGCTGCCTCCGGGCTTGATGCCGTCCTTCTCTCCGCCCGCGAGCTCGGTGGTCAACGACTCACCGGGCTTCAAGCAGATGACGGGCGCCTGGGTGTCGGTGCTCAGCATCGCGGCGCGCGAGACCACGCTCCCGCCATCGGTGTTGTGCTCGGTGTTGGCGTAGAGGAATCGCTGGCGCACCCCTCGAGGCTCCTTGCCGGTGTTGGTGACGGTGGCCTGGTACGAGAGGCCGGCGCGCGCCTCGGTGTGGGGCTGTCGGCGCTTGCCGGTCAGTGCGACGGTGATGCCTCGCTCGGTCTTCTCCATTCGCGCGGACGCGGCGGTGGAGTCCTCCTTCGCGACGAAGGGCCTGTCGGGCTTGAAGTACATCGTCCCCCTGCGAGGGAAAGGGGAGGGCTCGACCTTCAGCGAGCCCAACACCTTCTTGAAGCACGCGAGTCGGGCTTGGAGACCCTTGGGTTCATCGGGTTGGTCCAGGCCCGCGAGCGTGTCGAGCTTCCCGTTCGCCTTGAACTTGAAGACCAGCGAGGGCGACGCGCCCTGTTCAATCAGCGCGGCGAAGCCCTCCGCGCACGCATCCAGCGCCGCTTGCTTCGCGGCGAGCGCCTCGATGAGGCGATTGCCGGGGTCAGGGGAGAGCAGCGCGGTGTCCGACTCGTAGAGGACGCGGGTCGGTCCATCGGCTTCGGCCTGTGCGGCGAGGAGGAGCAGCGCGAGCGAGGCGAGCATGCGCGGATTCTGGCAGCACGCTCCGGATTTGCCAGTCTGCCTATGCCGAGCGGGCCAGCGCCACCGCGTCGGGCCCCGCGGGAAAGCGCAGCGTCCCCGAGGTGTCATTCGCGGCGCTCCACACGGCCTGCGCGACATCGGAGCCGCGCGTCACCAGGGCCGGCTGCCCCAGCGTGGCGAAGATGTGCTGGGCGAACGGCGCATACGGCTCGGGGAACAGCCCCTCCATCCGAGCGCTGCCGTTGCTCGTGAAGCGCGTATCGGGTCCATAGCCAGGCTCGACCAGCTTCACACGCAGGTTGAAGGCCTCGAGCTCGAACGCGAGCGACTCGGTGAACCCCTCGATGGCCACCTTGCTCGCGGTGTAGACGGCCACCAGCGGCATGGGCGCCAGCGTCGCGCTGGAGGTCACGTTCACGACCACGCCCGACTTGCGTGCGCGAAACCCTGGCAGCACCGCCTGCGTCATCGCCATGACGCCGAAGACGTTGGTCTCGAACACCTCTCGCACCGTAGCCATGGGCGTGGCCTCGAAGGCTCCCATGAGCCCGATGCCCGCGTTGTTGACGAGCACGTCGATGGGGCCGCTCGCCGCCAGCGCGGCGGTGATGCTCTCGGGCTTCGTCACGTCGAGCGGTACCACGCGCATCCGGTCCGAGCGGGGAAGGAGGTCCGCGCGGGGCGTCCTCATGGTGGCGACCACGTTCCATCCCTGGTCGTGGAAGTGGCGGGCCGTCTCGAGTCCATAGCCAGAGGAACATCCGGTGATGAGCACAGTCTTCATGAGGGTCTCCTTGCCGCGGGTCTCGCGGCGTTGATGTGATGAAGGTACGCGCGTCACTCCGGACGCTCCACCATGTGGCGTCCGTATTTCTTTTGCTAGAGTCCAGGCATGACCGACCCCCTCTCGGAAGTCATCGCGCTGCTGCAGCCAAGGGCTGTCTTCTCGAAAGGCATCAGCGGGGCTGGCGCCTGGGGTGTTCGCTACTCGGACTTCGGCCAGCCGAGCTTCAGCGCCGTGCTCGAAGGGCGCTGTCGCCTGGCCGTCGATGGCCAGCCACCCCTCACGCTGGAGGCGGGGGATTTCGTGCTCCTGCCGGCCACGCCGGGCTTCACCCTCTCTGGTTTCGAGCCGGTGATTCCCGCGCGCGTCGACCCCAAGCTGGCCCCCGTGGCGAAGGGAGAGGTGCGCCACGGCCGGCGAGGTGGCCGCCCGGACGTGCGTCTGCTCGGGGGGTACTTCGTCTTCGACTCACCCGACGCGGCGCTGATGGTGTCGCTCCTCCCCGCCGTGGTGCATGTGCGCGGCGTGGCGCGGCTCTCCACGCTGGTGCAGCTCGTCAGCGATGAGACGAGTGAAGAGCGCTCGGGCCGGGACCTCGTGCTGACGCGGCTGGTGGAGCTGCTGCTCATCGAGGCGCTGCGGTCGACCTCGGGTGACGACACACCCCCAGGACTCCTGCGCGGCCTGGCGGATGTGCGGCTCGCGCCCGCGATACGGCAGATGCACCGACACCTGACGCGCTCGTGGACCGTGGCGCAGCTGGCCAAGAGCGCGGCACTCTCGCGGTCAGCCTTCTTCGAGCGCTTCACGCGCACGGTGGGGTTGCCCCCGATGGAGTACCTGCTCGACTGGCGGATGGCTGTCGCGAGAGGACTGCTGCGTCGTCGGGAGCTCTCCATCAGCGAGGTGGCCGAGCGCGTGGGGTACAGCTCGGCGAGCACCTTCACCGCCGCGTTCAGCAAGCACGCGGGACAGCCCCCAGGGCGCTTCGCGCGCGCGAGCTGACACGGGTCGCGGCGAGGTTGAATCGCGCCTTGGCAATCGTTCCGGCCCGTCGCCGTACCGTCACGCGAGCGGCCGGGCAGGGTTTCGCGGAATCGAAGGTGGATGATGCGCAAGGAAGCGTGGGTCTTGGCGGTGGCGCTGCTTCTGGGAGGATTTCAAGTACGGGCACAGGCGCAAGAAGCGCCGGGCCCACGGTCTCGAGCGGAGGCCGTGGAGGTCATCGCGGGACTCCGGAAGATTGTCGCCCCCGAAGGGCTGGAGCGCAGCGAGAAGGTCCGTATCGGAGGCATCGACCAATGGGTGTCGGTCCGCAGCCGGGACCTGCGCAATCCCGTGCTGCTCGTGTTCCATGGCGGCCCTGGCTGGGTTTCGATGCCGACGAGCTGGTACACCGCCCACGGCTGGGATGAGTTCTTCACCGTCATCCAGTGGGACCAGCGCGGCGCGGGAAGGTCGTATGCCGCGAACGACCCCGCGACGGTTGCTCCCACCCTGACGCTCGAGCGGATGCACGCCGATGCCGAGGAGATGGTCGCGTGGGCGCGCAAGACGTTCGGCAAGGAGAAGATCTTCGTCCTCGGCCACAGCTGGGGAAGCGTCCTGGGGCTCACGCTCGCGGCGAAGCACCCGGAGTGGCTCCACGCGTATATCGGCGCCGCCCAGGCCGTCGATGCGCGGGAGAGCGAGCGGCGCGGCTGGGCCTGGGCGATGGAGCAGGCGCGCGCGGCGAAGAATGAAGAAGCGATTCGCGAGCTCAGCTCGATTGCCCCTTATGGCGTGGGCAAGGAGCCGCCGCCGGTGAAGGACATCATGCTCCAGCGCCGCTGGCTCAACTTCTACGGCGGGGCCGCGTATCGCCGTCCCAATGCGGGCTTCGAGGCCGCCGCGGTGAACCTGTCACCCGAATACACCGATGAAGACGTGCGCCAGGTCTGGAATGGGGAGTCGCTCTCGTTCGAGAAGCTGCTCTCCTCGATTCTGACGACGGACCTGTCGCACGTGAAGCGGTTGAAGACACCGGTGCTGTTGTTCTTGGGACGTCATGACCGGAATGTCTCGGCGCCGGTGGCCGCGGAATGGTTCGCGGGGCTCAAGGCCCCGTCGAAGCGCATCGTCTGGTTCGAGCAGTCCGCGCACGAGATGATGGCCGAGGAGCCGGGCAAGGTGCTGCTCTCCCTGGTCCTCCATGCCCGTCCCTTCGCTGAACGTGTCGGCGACGTCGCGCCTGGAGTTTCCAAGTAGAGAGGCGAGGGGAGGTGTTCTACAAGCGGGGCTTGGGTGGAACACTCATGACTCGCTCGCCATTGTCTCCCGACTTTGATCCGCAGCTGGCACCCTTGCTCCCTCCGCTGGAGGGCTATGTCCCCGTGCAGATGACGTTGGAGCAGCTGGCGCACTTCCGCCAGCTCAGCCACGTGACGCGGGAGACCCTGATCGGGGATGCGGAGGTCAGCTGTGTGGACCACACCATCCGTGGGTATCAGGGCGCGGACATCGAGGTCTCCGTCATCGCCCGGAAGGACCACGCGGTTCCCGGGCCCGCCGTCTATCTCATCCATGGAGGCGGCATGGTGATGGGGACGCGCTTCGCTGGAGCGCGTCCGCTGGTGGACTGGGCCCTTCGTCACGATGCGGTCTGCGTGACGGTCGAGTACCGCCTGGCCCCCGAGCATCCCGCGCCCACCCTGGTGGAGGACTGCTACGCCGGACTGACGTGGATGGCGGCACACGCGGAGATGCTGCGGTTCAACCCAGACCAGCTCGTCATCTTCGGAGGGAGCGGTGGCGGCGGGCTCGCGGCGGGGACCACGCTGCTGGCGAGGGATCGGCAGGGGCCTCGGCTGTTGGGTCAGCTGTTGCAGTGCCCGATGCTGGATGACCGGAACGAGACGGGCTCGGCGCACCGGTACGATGGGGTGGGGGTGTGGGACCGGACCAGCAATCTGACGGCATGGCGGGCCGTGCTGGGAGACCGCTGTGGGGGACCCGACGTGTCTCCCTATTCCGCGCCCGCGCGTGCCTCGGACTTGAGCCGGCTGCCTCCGACCTTCATCGACGTGGGGGGCGCGGAGACGTTCCGCGATGAGGCGGTCGCCTATGCGCGCGGAATCCTGGCGGCGGGAGGGGAGTGCGAGCTGCACGTCTGGGGCGGAGCCTTCCATGGCTTCTATGACATCGCCCCCCAGTCGGAGCTGGCGCGTGCGTGCATCGCGGCGCGGGACTCGTGGCTCGCGCGGATGTTCGCCCGGGGAGCGATGGGCTCTCGCGGGCCGTGAGCGCGGCCGTCATGGGCTGGGCTCCCCAGCGTGGAGTGCTCGCGGGCGGAGTGAGTAGTCCTTGCGCACGAGCCCTCTCCAGAGTGCTTCGAGCGGCCCGCGTCCGAAGTGTCTCGACCAGAGGCTCGCGAGCAGGACCTGGGCCGTCCAGAAGGCGCAGGCCGCGAGGAAGAGGGTCGAGCGGCTCCACGTCCCGAAGGCGCCCAGGCCGTGTCCGCCGAAGAGCAGCGTCCCGAGGAGGGACTGCATCAGGTAGGCGGTGAAGGCGACACCGCCAAGGGACGCGATGGCCCGCGTGGGTGGGGCCTTCGCGAAGCGCCGCGCCAGTGCGAGCACGGCGCTCCCAATGGCCAATGCGAGGGGGATGGCTCCGACCTCGTGCAGGACCTGCGCGAACAGCCAGGCGCGGGGAGCGAATCCCCAGGCGAGCTGCACGGCGATGCCCGCGCCTGTCACCGCGAGGCCAGACACCCAGAGCAGGAGGGTGGCTCGAGGAGGCGGGGTGGTGCCCTCGAACAGTCCCCGTTGGAGCGCCGCCATGCCGAGCAGCATGAAGCCCGCGGCCCTCCAGCCGGTCTCGTAGAGGAGCGCGGAGGTCTGTCCCGAGAAGGCAATCGCAGCCCGGACGGGAAGCTGGGTCAGCCAGTCGCCCCGGAAGGCCGCGAGCTCGCCCTCGACGGTGCGCGCGTCGAGGTACTTGAGGAACTCGTCGAGAATGGAATGGGGGAGGTGGTCGAACGCGAGGGCGGTCGCCAGGGCGAGTACGGGGCCGACCGAGATGAGCACGAGGCCCAGGCGCAGCTGCCGCTGAGGAGACCAGGTCCGTGCGCCGACGACCAGCATGCCGACGACGCCGTAGGTGAAGAGGACGTCGCCGTACCAGACGCCGTAGGCATGCAACACCCCGAAGACGATGAGCCACGCGAGCCGGCGACGGGGACGTGTGTCGTCGCCCCCGAGCACGAGTGACGCGCCGAAGAGCATGGCGAACAGGTTGAGGAACTTGCAGTCGAAGAGGAGCCGGCCGAGGACCCACGCGATTCCGTCGAGGCCCGCGAGCGAGCCGAACACGGTGGGATTCAGGTAGGCCGCGACGGGCATCGCGAAGGATTGAATGTTCATCACGAGGATGCCGAGCAGGCAGAAGCCCCTCAGGACATCGAGCGGGGCGAGGCGGGCGCGTTGGCTCATGCACTGAAAATATGGAAGGATGCTCGCGTTCTCGACTCGCGCCGGACTCGCATTCGGGCGGCAGTGGACAGGAGGGCGTGGATGCGTGCGACAGCTCGGGGTTCTCGTCGGGCGGGGACTCGAAAGCAGCCTTCGCAGACCCGCAGCAAGGCGCTGGTCGATGCGCTGATTCAGACAACTGCTCGCGTTCTGCTCCGCGATGGCTGGCAGGCGTTGACCACCAACCGGATTGCGCGTGATGCCGGGGTCAGCGTGGGCAGCCTGTACCAGTACTTCCCGAACAAGGAAGCGCTGCTGCTCGCGCTGATCGAGCGCATCGCCGACGAGATGACGGACCGGCTGATTGAAGTGGGCTCGGCGCTTCGTGACGCCCCCGTCGAGGAGGGAATCGTGACGATTGTTCGCGCCGCGCTCGATGTCTCACGCCGCGATGCGCCGCTCTATCGGGCGGTGCTCGTCGAGCTGCCTCGGCAAGGGGCACTGGAGCTCTTCGAGCGGGTCAACCGGAGGCTCGCCGATGCGCTGACGGAATGGCTGGTGGCTCGGCGTGATGAGCTCGAGGTCGTCGACCCGTCGCTCACGGCCCATGTCCTGGTGACCTCGCTCGATGCGCTCACGGACCACGCACTGCTCTTCCATCCGGAGCTGCTCGAAAGCCCGCGCTTCGAGCAGGAGCTCCATGCGCTGGTCTCGGGCTATCTTGGAGTGCGTCGACCCAAGTCGCACCCTCGACGAGGAGGCTCACGGGCTCGCTCGTCGCGCGGTGGTGTGGGGCACTGAGAGCGTGGCGCCGTGACCATCACCTACTACCCCGACCGTACCGTGACGTCGTCGAGTGGCCGGTTCACGCTGTCGGCGACTTCGAGCCGCGGCCGGAGTGGGTTCGGCTACAGGCTTGTCGAGCACACTCCGGGGACTCAGGAGCCGCGGGTCGTCTGGGAGCGAGCGCCCGAGGAAGGAGCGTCGCCTCCTCAACGGCTCTGGGTATCGGATGACGGGTGGGGGGTTCTTCGCCTGCGTGGCTTCCGCCCTCGGTTCGTCGCCTTCGCGCCGTCGGGGCAGGAGGTCCTCCGCGTGCGCATCCTCCGCGTGGATGAAGACCCCGGAGCGCGACCTGGGGTCGTGTGGCGCGCCGACAATTTTCGGGGGGGCGCCTCGGATGATTCCTGGGCCAGGTATTCGTGGTCCTATTTTCACAGCCACGAGGGCTCACGCCTCTTCGTCTTCCGGACGTTCACGGGGCAGCGCCTCGTGCTCAATCTGTCTGGAGCTGTGCTCGAGCGAGAGGACTCCCTCGCGTGGCCTGGGCTCGATGCGGCGGAGCGGGGTGGGGTTTCGGACTTCCTGCGGGAGGTGACCGCGCAGCGGAGGGCGTTCGCGAGCGAAGCGTCTCACGAGGAGGCTGAGCGCATCGTGGCGGCCCTCCATCTGGTGGGCGAGCATCGCATCCTGTCCGCCGTGCCGTATCTCCGGCAGTGGGAGGAAGTGGACCTCCCACGCTTCATGGAGAGAAGCCTCGCATTCGGTGATGAGGGCAAGACGTGGCTGGAAGGGCAGACGTTTCGCCCGGTCGCGCAGCATTCGCTCCGGATGCTCGGGCAGCGACCCGAAGGACATGCGACGTACCATTTCCTCGAGGGGGACGATGAGCGTCGCCTCCCCATGCGGGAGTCCTCTTCAGACCGCCGCGCACGGGCGACGGCGCTTCATGAGAACCTCTCCGCGGCCCAGGTCCTGAGCCTGCTGGGCGCTCCGGACGACGTCCTGGCGCAGGAGCGAGAATCGGATGGGGCGTTCCAGTCGACTGAGGAATGGGCCTACGACACCCTGCTTCCGTCGGGACAGTGGCTGACGCTCACGCTCATCTGGGAGTCGCGTGGCCTCGTCTCCATCCACGAAGCCCCCGCTGATGGGGCACAAGTCGAGGAACGGTCGCAGCGATTCTTCGACCGCTGAGTCGCGTACGAATGGACCTCGCGGAAACGGAGGCAATGGGCCATCAGTCGATGCACATGACGCGACGTGTCGGTTCGGCTCGCATCCGTGAGACAAATCCGTAACAATCCCTGGATGAACCTGCGACGCTCGATTCTCTCCTTGAGATGAATGGCAGTCAGCATGTCCTGACCAGCGCCTACTTCGGCTACGAGGAGCCCAAGGACCCCAGCGCGCCGTGGGAGCTGTGGATCGAGCTCAACAATGGCAATCCAGATGAGTGCCCGTCCGAGACCGCGCCCGTGCCGCCCCAGCTCGTCAATGTCTACAAGGTGACCGTCCCCGTGGACACGAAGCCGCAGACCGGAATCGGCGACGGCGAGGCGCGCGCGACGCTGGTTGATTTCGAGGGCGTGCTCACCACGGCGTATTTCCTCCACAGCACGAAGCTCACCTTCACGCCCGCGAAGGCCTCGCTGTGCCCCTCCTGCGCGAAGGAGGGCAAGCCCCCCGCGTCGCACTTCGTGGCCTTCGGCGTGAACGGCGTCTACCCGGACGGCTCGCTCACCGGGCACGCGTACGCGACCTACTGCCCCTCGCTCGACAAGTTCCAGAAGTAGTGACCACGGCCCGGCTCACGTGACTGTGAGCCGGGCCCGCCTGGGCAGCGGTCACTCCGTTGCGCATCAGGCTCCGGGCAGCAGCAGCACCCGCACGAGCCCGGAGTTGTCGGAGACAGGCGCGTCCGCGAAGCGCACTTGCAGGGGCGCGTCCTCTCCCGTCAGGTCGTAGGTGTACTTGTGCTCGGCGGCGTTGAAGTCCGCCGTGGACGTCGGATGCTTCCACGTCTTGCCTCCGTCGACGCTGACCTGGACGGAGCTTGCCCGGAGCGGAGCCGTCGCCGGAGCCCTCACGCCCGCGAAGACGAACTCGGGGTCGAAGCCGACGTTGCGGTTCGTGACGCCTGGGCTCGGGAACATCGGCGCGGGCTCGGGCTGGCCGGACTGCGGACCCGGGGCGATGTTGTTGCCCCACACGTTGAACGTCCCCTGCATCGTGACCCGGTAGGGCTTGCCCTTCTGGAGCACGAGCTTGCTGGGGACGGGCGCCGCGCTCCGCGTGTTCAGCCACAGCTCCTCCGCGGGCACCACGACAATCTTCAAGCGCCCCGCGTTGTCCGTGAGGGGCCGGTCGGTGATGCGCACCTGCAGCGCGGACTCCGCGCCCGTCAGCTCATAGCCATACTTGTGCTCCGCCGCGTTGAATGGCGCCGTGGAGGCCGGATGGTTCCACGTCTTGCCTCCGTCGAGGCTGACCTGGATGGCGCTCGCGCGGAGCGGAGCCGTCGCCGGAGCCTTCACGCCCGCGAAGACGAACTCGGGGTCGAAGCCGACATTGCGAGGAGCCACCCCCGGGCTCGGGAACATCGGCGCGGGCTCGGGCTGACCGGACTGAGGCCCCGGAGCGATGTTGTTCCCCCATACGGTGAACGTACCTTCCATCGTGACGAGATACGGCCAGCCTTGCTTCAGCGCCGCCTGGCCCACCACGGGCGCGGCGCTCCGAGAGTCGAGCCACAGCTCTTCCTGCTGCTGCGCCCACGCGGGAGCGGCGGCCAGCACCAACAACCCAGCACACCGCGCCGTCAGTTGCGAAAGACCACTCATATCCTCTCACTCCATTTGTCGATGGGGACCGCGGATGTTCGGGACCGTCTCCGCGCGGTGTGAGAGTGCAAGCAAGGGACCATGCGCGGCTCATGCGAACCTCGCTGCTCGGTCGCTCGGCCATCGATGGGAAGGGGGCTCGGAGCGTTCTCGGGGACCTGGCCCTGACACGTCAGCGGGCTCGCCCGGACACGGTGGCTGACGTGTCAGCGTGGCGCTCGGGCCCAGGCGCCGGGCCACCGTGCGAGGGGGATGCCTGTGGGGAATCGCACAATGTGTGGGAACACCACGGAACCGACGTAACTCCACCGTCGCCGTAGTAGGTTCCGACCCCATGGTACGTGCTCCATTTTGGGTGTTGATAGGGTTCCTGACCTTCGCCTCCGCCAACGCGTCCGCCGCGGCTCCGGAGGCTGGCGCCGCGAAGTCCGTCGCGGAGGCGTCGAAGCGGGTGGAGAGCGCGCGTGCGGCCCTCGCCGCGGCCGTTCAGCGGGTCGAGAAGGAGCCGCCGAGCAACGCCGACCTCGACGCCGCCCTCGTGGCGGTGGAAGCGCTGAAGGTCGCGCTCGACGCGGGGGTGGCCTTCGAGACCGAAGACCTCGACTACGCTCGGACCGTCCTCGCCGCGCGCAAGCAGTTCCGGACGCAGCGCGAGTACGTCGAGGACCGCCGGGCCAAGGTCCACATCCACGACTTCCGGCGGCGCATCGACGCGGCGCTCACGGCGCTGAATGAGCGCATGGCGAAGGTCGCGGGGAAGGACCTGGACGCCAAGGCGCTCGACGAGAGCCGGGCCGAGGTGGCGGCCCTGCGGAAGCTGGTGGACGAGGGCCGGCCGCTGTCGAGCCAGGACCCGAAGTTCGCCGCGTACATCACGGAGGTCGACGCGACGCTCGCGCGGCACGGCAAGGGGCTCGATGACCGGTGGCTCCAGCAGTCGGCGCAGAAGCAGCGCGGGCTCCTGGACGAGCGCCGCAAGGCCCTGTCCACCGCGCTCGCGGAGCTGGCCCCGGCCTGGTCGGACGAGAAGTTCGGGCTCACGGACAAGGCGGTGCTCGCGCTCCAGAAGCAGCTCGACGAGGGCAAGCCGCTGGAGGAGCGCGACCGGGCGTACCGCTCGGAGGCGGACAAGGCTCGGGCTGAAATCACCCAGGCGCGCCGCAAGATGGAGGAGCTGGTGGTGCAGGCGGGGGTGTCGCGGGTCAAGGTGGAGATGGGCCCGGCGCATGACGAGCTCGTCGTGGCGGCCAAGGCGCTCCGCACGAGGAAGCCCACGCCCGAGCAGCTCGCCGAGGCCAAGACGGCCGCGTTCGTCGTCCGCAAGCTGGTGGAGCGCTATGAGCCGCAGGCCGCGCGCAGCCCCGCCATCAGCCAGTACATCACCGAGGTCAAGAACACGCTCGCGGAGGTGGAGGTGTCCCTCCAGGTGCGCAGCCTCGACGCCGCTCGCATCGATGTCGTGCAGGCCTTGAGGAACATCGAGCGTCGGTCGGCGACGCCCGAGCAGTTCGAGGAGGCGAAGACGGCGCTGGTCGTCCTGGAGAAGACGCTGGAGACGGTGCAGACGAAGCACCCGGCCGTCAGCCCCACCGCCATCGAGGCGCGCCAGCTGCTGAGGGACGGCCGGGCGACGATGGAGCGCCGCCGCTACGAGGTCGACCTGCAGCAGCAGCGCGTGAAGGTGGACGAGGCGCGCAAGAACGCGACGGCGGCGGTGGCGCAGGTCCAGCAGGAGAAGCCCTCGGAGGCGCAGTTCCAGGCCGCGGAGAGCGCCATCCAGCAGATTGGCGCGGTGCTGGAGGCGGGCGTCCAGTTCGTCAAGAAGGACCGCGACTACGCGGTGTACGCGAAGGAGACGAAGGAGCGCATGGCGGAGCTGGCGGGCCGCATCACCCGGAAGAAGGTCGTGATGGCCGCGGCGGATGCCCGCGTCCAGATTTCCGAGCGGCTGGCCTCGACGAAGCAGTCCCTGGAGTCCGCGAAGCTCATCTCCGCGACGGATGTCGACGTGGAGTCCGCCTCGAAGAGCGTGGACGAAATCATGAAGCTGTTCGAGACGCGCGCGGAGCTGGAGCGCCAGGACGGCGGCTATGCGGCGTACGCGGAGCGGGCGCGCGCGGAGTGGCTGAAGCTGGTGGAGACGCTCGAGTTCGCGAAGCAGGCGCGGACGCTGCGTCGGATGACGGGAGAGGCCCTGGCGGCGGCGAGCTCGGCGGCGGACTCGGCGGCGGCGGCCGTGGACCTGCGCAAGCGCAAGGAGTTGTTCGCGAGCGCGCTGGACAAGCTCAAGGCCTGCCAGGAAGAGGGCGCCCGGATGGTGAAGGAGAACGCGAACCTCGCGGCCATCGACGTGCTCGTGTCCGGCGCTCCGACGCGACTCCAGGAGGTGATGGCGCAGTGTGGCCAGAAGGCCGAGTCGCTGCGGGAGCCGCAGAAGCGGGCCGACGTGCAGCTGCGGTTCATGGAGGGCCCGAAGAAGGCCTACGACGCGGTGAAGCCGCTCGTCTCGAAGGGCCGAAAGGACGAGGCCCTCTCGAAGCTCAACGAGTGCATCGCGGAAGGGCGCATCCTCGAGAACCAGTATCCCGAGTTCAAGGAGCAGAAGTTCGACGTCAACGGCACGCGCATGAGCATGCTCGACCTGATCCAGGTCTGTGTGAAGGAGCGCAAGCCGCTGCAGGCGCCTTGAGGCATCCCAGGGGCTCGGGTCTGGGGCCATCGCTGGCTCCAGCCCGTGCATGATGGCTGCGGCCCGCTGGGGTAGGATGCCTCCCATGATGGTGCTCATCGTCGTGGGCGTGATGGCCGGGCTGCTCGCCGTCGTCGGACTGGTGGCCTTGTTCCGGTGGACCGTGGGCGAGGAGACGGAGTTCCAGGCGACGGCGGACCGCCTCGTGCGGCCCATGGAGGCGCCCCTCTTCCAGGAGGGGATGCGGCGGCCGGTGCGAGTCCTCCGGGATGGAGCGCGCCTGCTCGTAGAGCTCGAGTAGCCCCTTCGAACCCCCGAGGCACACGTGACGACAGAGGCTCGACGCAAGGCACGTCAGAAGCTGGTGCTGGACCACTTCCGCGACGAAGTGAAGCAGGACTGGGATGCCGTCCTGTCGACCTTCCCGCACCCGCACTACGAGCTGGTTCCCACCGGGGTCGTGCACGACGGCGGCCTGGCGGTGCGCGACTACTACCGGGAGTCCCGCGTCGCGTTCCCCGACCAGCGCCACGAAATCATCTCCTTCCGGCACAGCGATGACGCCGTCATCGTGGAGTTCTGGTTGATGGGAACCCACCTCGGGCCCCTGGGCTCCATTCCTCCGACGGGGAGCCGCTTCCGGGTGCGCATGTCCGCGTACTTCATCTTCGATGAGTCGGAGACGCTCGTCTGCGAGCGCGTCTACTTCGACACCTTGAGCATCCTCAAGCAGCTGCTCGGGGGGCTGGACATGCGCTCACCGAAGAACTGGCTCCTCGCGGTGCGGTGCTTCAAGGGGCTGCTGTCCATGTCCGGCGCGAAGCCCGCGCCCGAGCTCACCGAGACGACGCCGCCGGTCTTCGCGGACTGAGGCCCCGGGCGGGCGCTCAGAGTCCTTCCCACCACCAGGCATCCGTGGGGCTTTGCGCGAGAAACTCTTCAGGGGGGCGGCTGTCGTAGGCGAGCTCGACGGTCAGCGCCCGGGTGCGACGCACGACGTCTCGAAGCTGCGTGGCGCGAGGGGTGGATTGAAGCTGCTCGAGGGTGAACCGGCCTCGGGCGACGAAGTCCTCCTCCGCGAAGACGTCCTTGCCCGTGAAGGGGTTCTTGCCCATGAAGTCACCCTGGCGACTCTGTCGGGTGAACATGTCCCCGAACAGAACCCGGGGCCCCAGGTTGAACCACATGGCGATCAGCTCGAGGTCGCCTTCGGCTTCCGCGCCCAGCATCACCTCGTGCGCGACATCGACGAGGAGGAGCGGAACGGGCGGCTCGGCATCCGGGCCCTTCAGCTTCCCGGTCGCGACCATGCGGCGCCAGAGGGCACTGCCGGCATCGCAGTAGAGGTGAGGCGGCTCGATGTACCCGGCCACGGGCGTGGGCTCTTCCTCGTCGTCGCCCGCTTGGACTTCGAGTGGCTCGTGGAGGTAGGTGAACTTCTGGATGCCCTTGAAGAACGCGCGACAGGCCCCGTGGTCGGGGTGGTCGGCCACGTCGAACCGATACGTGAAGCGGCGGGCCAGGAGGATATCCATCACCCTAGTCCTGCTCGAGGTGTGAACGCACGAAGCGGACTCGCTCCGAGACGGAGGTGAGGGGTAGCGGGACGAGCTCGTAGCCAAGGCTCGTGTAGACCTCGCGCATCGCGAGACAGGTGGCCTCGGCTGCCCTGGGGTCCTGCTTGCGCTCGGCGTCCCGGGTGTAGATTCCGGGCCAGTGGGGCGCGATGAAGACGCGTCGATGGTAGCGAAGCACCTTCGCGGCCTTCCAGAGGTACGGTGGCACGGGGATGCCACAGACACGGAGGTATCCGACGACGTCGGGAAGGCCTCGGTCCAGGATGACAGGGCCGCGTTGTGCGCGCGCCGTGCGGTGGGTTCGCAGCTCCCAGCGAAACATCTGCTCGGCGAAGGCGAGCCGGTCTGCCCAGGGGAGCGCGTCGCCGCCTGTGTCGACCTGCTGTTGGATGATGGCTCGGCCGGCTTCGGGCATGGTGCCGAGTCCGTCCGCCGCCAGGGCGTGGATGAGACTGCTCTTGCCGGAGCCGGGGCCACCCGTGATGACGTGAAGATGTGCGGTCATGGTGCTGCGTCGTGCCCTCGGCGGAGGCCGTGGCGGTGGGACGGCTCTTCGCCGCCGGGCCCGCCACGGCTCCTGGCCCATCCTGTTCAACGTGGCTTCGGGTGTGAAGCCACGGAGGGAGGAGGGTCAGCGGAAGATCATGCTGTAGTTATAGCTGGTGCTGGCGCTGGCGAAGTGGGCGCCGCCCGAGGGACAGACGGAGCCCGGTGCGTTGTAGAACATTCCCTGGCACTTGTTGCAGTAGCGCCAGTTCGACTGAAGGTCGGTGGAGTCCCCCACGGAGTGGTGCAGGTGGTAGTCATAGCTTCCGCTCCCGTTGTGGTTGCCGCCCGAAGGACAGACGGAGCTGGAGCTGCCGCCGTAGAACATTCCCTGACACTTGTTGCACCAGCGCCAGCCACCCTGCCAGCCCGCGGTCGGAGCGATGCTGTGCGCCATGTGGTAGTTGTAGCTGCCGGTGTTCACGTGCGTGCCTCCCGCCGGGCAGCGGGAGTTGGTGCTGCCGCCGTAGAACATGCCCTGGCACTTGCTGCACCAGGTCCAGCTGGGCTGCACCGGCGTGTACAGGGTCCGGAGCGCGGAGAGGTCGCCGGCGGCGAACTCGCCCGTCTCGCTCGAGCGGAAGCAGGAGTTCATCAGGGAGCCGCCGACGGTGGCGGTGGCGGGAGTGCCGGGGATGAGGATGGCGCCGACGCCGGCCTGGCCCTCGTCGCCGCCGGTGCCGCAGCTGATGGAGCGGTTGTAGTAGTCGGAGTGGCGGAAGCCGATGGTGTGGCCAAGCTCGTGGGTGATGACGTGCTCGATGACGTCGACGCTGTAGGAGGAGAGTCCACCGCCGATGTTGATGGTCCCATACGGCAGGCCGCCGGAGGGGAAGCCCGCGGAGCCACCGACGACACCGGGCTGGATGACGGCGTTGATGGTGAAGCTGCAGCCGGTGCTCGGCGTGCGAGCCATGGAGAAGGTGAGCGGGAGCTCGTCGTAGTTCTGGATGGCCAGGTCGAGCGCGGTGCTGAAGTTGCCGGTGAAGGTGGAGCCGTTGACGCAGATCTTCGTCAGCGAGGTGTTGATGAGGTTGGTGGTGCGGTACTGCTCCTTCGTGTGGGCGTGGCCCTCGTGCTCGAGCATCTCCCTGGAGGCGGCGAGAGAGACCTCGGCGTCGCGACCGACGTAGACCTTGCCGTCGACGACCATGATGTCGTCGGCCGGGAAGCCGGCCTCGACGAGATTGTTGAGGGTTTCCTGCGTTGCATCGGGCAGCGGCTCGGAACACCCGAACATCAATGCAACACATCCCGCGGCGAGGACGAGACTTCGTGCAAACATGGTGACCCCTTGTTTGAGAACCATGTCGACGGGGTGGCCGCACCAGACGGCTCACGCTCCGGCGACGCCTGGGAAACGCAGTCGAATGAAAGTCGTCGCCTTGAGCGAGGGAATTGTCGCGTAGGGGCGACGTCGGCCCCATGGGGGCTCGGGTTCGCGGTGTCTGGGTTTGAGAACCCCAGGTTGCAACGTCCACGACGTACGTCAGGCCGTGGCGAAAGGGTGGCTCTTCGCCGTCTGGTTCGCCACGGCCGGTGATTTCTTCAGTGTTCGTTGATGTCAGGGACGACGGCTCAGCGGAGAATCAAGCTGTAGTTGCCGCTGACGGCCCCGGTGTGCGCGCCGCCCGAGGGACAGACGGAGCCAGGGTTGCCGCCAAAGAACAACCCCTGGCACTTGTTGCACCAGCGCCAGTTCGACTGAAGGTCGGGCGCCGCCCCCGCGGAGTGGTGCAGGTGGTAGTCCCCGCTCGTGCTCCCGTCATGCGCGCCGCCCGAGGGGCAGACGGA
The DNA here is from genome assembly GCF_038561935.1 of Myxococcus stipitatus. Next base: position 2,779,361 of record NZ_CP102770.1, read on the forward strand.
GCCAGGGTTGCCGCCGTAGAACATGCCCTGGCACTTGTTGCACCAGCGCCAGCCGCCCTGCCAGCCCGTGGTGGGCGTGATGCTGTGCGCGATGTAGTAGTTGCCGCTGCCGGAGTTCAGGTGGGCGCCGCCAGCCGGGCAGCGCGAGCCGGGATTGCCGCCGTAGAACAAGCCCTGGCACTTGCTGCACCAGCGCCAGTTGTCCTGCACGGGCGTGTACAGGGTGCGCAGGGCGGAGAGGTCGCCGGCGGCGAACTCGCCTGTCTCGCTCGAGCGGAAGCAGGAGTTCATCAGAGAGCCGCCGACGGTGGCGGTGGCGGGAGTGCCGGGGATGAGGATGGCGCCGACGCCGGCCTGGCCCTCGTCGCCGCCGGTGCCGCAACTGATGGAGCGGTTGTAGTAGTCGGAGTGGCGGAAGCCGATGGTGTGGCCAAGCTCGTGGGTGATGACGTGCTCGATGACGTCGACGCTGTAGGAGGCGAGTCCACCGCCGATGTTGATGGTCCCGTACGGCAGGCCGCCGGAGGGGAAGCCCGCGGAGCCACCGACGACACCTGGCTGGATGACGGCGTTGATGGTGAAGCTGCAGCCGGTGCTCGGCGTGCGAGCCATGGAGAAGGTGAGCGGGAGCTCGTCGTAGTTCTGGATGGCCAGGTCGAGCGCGGTGCTGAAGTTGCCGGTGAAGGTGGAGCCGTTGACGCAGATCTTCGTCAGCGAGGTGTTGATGAGGTTGGTGGTGCGGTACTGCTCCTTCGTGTGGGCGTGGCCCTCGTGCTCGAGCATCTCCCTGGAGGCGGCGAGAGAGACCTCGGCGTCGCGACCGACGTAGACCTTGCCGTCGACGACCATGATGTCGTCGGCCGGGAAGCCGGCCTCGACGAGATTGTTGAGGGTTTCCTGCGTTGCATCGGGCGGTGGCTCGGAACACCCGATGGCCAGTGCAAGACATCCCGCGGCGAGGACGAGACTTCGTGCAAACATGGTGACCCCCTTTTCAGTCCTGAATCGTCGGAACGACCGAACCAGACGGCGCGCTTCCGACGATGCCCGGCACCGTAGTTGAGCCAGGGACACTGTCTCAAGAACCGACGCGCTTTTTGAGAAGGGGCGTGCCTGTGTTCAAGTTTGTGATGTCACAGTGCTTTGAAATACAGCCAGGGCAGTCATTTCGAACCAACGGACTCAGGGAAACCCCTTACGAGTGAGACGTGAGTCCGTCCCCACTCCACCAAGGTCCGTACGGCCTCGGTGAGTGCCTCGCCCGTGGGCGTGAGGGAGTACTCCACGACCTTGGGCGGTTCCGGGTCGAGCACCGTCCGGTGAACCACTCCAGTGGCTTCGAGCTCGCGGAGCTGCTCGAACAGCACCTTCTCGCTGATGCCGGACACCCGGCGCTTGAGTTCGGCGAAGCGCGTGGGGCCGCGGTGCAGCTCGCACAGGATGGGCGACTTCCACTTGCCGCCGATGACCGACAGTGCCGCGTGGAGGCCACAGTCCTGGGGGCTCGACTTCCTCACCATCGTTCCTCCTCCTCGCCACACAGTCCTTACAAATTTGTAAGGACTTGTCCTGCCGCGAAATCTAGCCGAGTAACAGCGATACGCATTTCGCGCAGCTCAACCAAGGACATCAGACGTGAGCACGCATCAGAGCGATGTGACGGTCATGGGACTGGGCAGGATGGGGACGGCACTTGCGAGTGCATTCCTGCGTTCCGGGCGTCGAGTGACGGTGTGGAACCGCACTGCGAATCGCGCCAGACCCCTGCAAGACGCGGGAGCCGTATTCGAGTCCAGCATCGTGGCCGCGGTCCGGGCCAGCCCCTTGGTGGTGGTGTGCGTGTCCGATGGCCCCGCCACCCGGGCCATTCTCGATGCTCCAGAGGTTGCTCCCGCGCTGGCGGGTCGCACGTTGGTTCAGCTCAGCTCCAGTACACCGAGGGAGGCGCGGGACCTGGATGCCTGGGTCCGCGCGCAGAGCGCGGACTTCCTCAGTGGTGCCATCCTCGCGTGGCCGAGCCAGATGGGCACGGAGCAGGCTTCCCTCATCGTCGCGGGGCCCAACGAGGTGCTGCGGCGGAATGAGGCCATGCTCCGCTCCCTGGTGGGGACGCTCGAACATGCGGGCGAGGAAGTGGGGGCGGCCTGCGCCCTGTGCGCGGCGGTCCTGTCGTACATGGCCGGGCACTGGATTGGTTTCGCCCACGGCGCACGCATCTGTCAGGCAGAGGGACTGAAGCTCTCCGACTTCGGTGAGACGCTGGCGGCCTTTGCTCCGGGTCTCGGGCAGGACGCTCGCCACATGGCGCAGGTCATCGACTCGGGTCGCTACGCCCAACCCGAGACCACTCTGGCGGCGGTGGGCAGCGATATCGCCCGGCTGGTCAAGCTCTCGCGAGAGGACGCGCTCAGCGCCGAGTGGCCGCGCTTTGCCGCCGGCATCTTCCGTCAGGCCATCGAGGCCGGACTTGGCGCCGAGGAGACCGCGGCCGTGTTCAAGGTGCTGCACGGGGACACCTTGTCCTGAGTGGACACGATCCGAGTGGCGGCCTACTTCCCAGTCCGGGAGTGGGGCGCCTTGACGGGCTTGGACTCGGGGCTGCCCTTCTCTCGCAGCCAGATGGAGAGCAGCACCAACGTCGCCACCGAGAGGAACTCGCTTTGCCAGTTCTGGAAGGACTCGAACCAGAAGGTGGATGAGACGAAGTACTCGCCCAATGTCTTGCCTGGCTGCCCGTGCTGCTGGGCCTCCTTGTTGTGGGCGGCGACTCCCGCCCAGGCGTGGAGGACGAAGGAGAGGACGAACAAGGAGAGAAACGTGATGGAGAGTGAGTGGCTGTAGAGCTTGAGCCTCAGTCCTCCGCGCTTCACGGACGCAGGTGAGTCCGGCTCGGCCTTCAGGTCGTCTTCCTCCTCCGCGGGGTTGGCATCCGGGTCCCTGGATTCCCCAGAGCCGCGCTGGAAGAGGAGGGCGGCGAGGAGGACGTAGGCGCCCATCTGCAGGAACTCGCTCTCCCAGTTCTCGAAGACGGACTCGAGGAAGTCCCCCGAGGTGAGGTACTGCCCGAAGGACGAGAGAGGCTGACCATGCTCTCGGGCCTCCTCGTTGGAGTGGAGATGGCCCGCGATGCTGTGCCCGATGAGCGACAGGCCGAACAGGACGAGGAGGGCAATGGACAGGCCATTGTCCCGCAGGAAACGTTTCCCCTTCGCCACTCGCTCCTCCCAGGCGTCGCCCTCGGAGGGAAGGTGCTCATCCTTCGCGCGGATGCAGCATCCGCGGGCTTAGAAGAAGCTCTCCGGCACGAAGACGATGTCGCCCGGCTGCAGGAGGAAGTTCTTCTCCCGGCCCACGCCAATGTCCTCGACGGGAACGCGAATCTTGCGCTCCTGCCCGTCGACCACCCGCGTCACCAGCGTGGTGTTCTTCGCCGCGAGCTTGGTGAAGCCCCCCGCCAGGGTGATGGCCTGGACGATGGACATCTCTCCATCCACCGGGAAGGTGCCGGGCTTCTGCACCTCGCCGAAGACGAAGACCTTCTGCGAGTTGTACTCGCGAATCAGCACCGACACCTGGGGCCTGCGCACGTACCGTCCCAGGCACTCGCGCAGCGAGTCCGCCGCCGTGCTGGGCGTCTGCCCCTTCAGCGGTACCTTCCCGCACAGCGGATAGTCGATGGTGCCTTCCGGCGACAGGCGCCAGGTTCCCGAGTGCTCGGGCTCCTGGAAGACGCGCACCTCCACCACGTCGCCCGGGCCCAGGGTTCCTCCCCCAGCGCGGACCGCTCCCGCCTCCGCGGCCGGAGTCGGTGCGGGAGGCGGAGGCCGCGGCGTCGAGCCGAAACACGCGGACAGCGCTCCCGGCAGGAGCAACGCAAGGCCAAGGCGAAGGGTTCTCATCCGGGTGAAGTCCTCGTGAGCGGGGACGCCTCCGACGCCGCGAGGCTCAGTACGTCACCACGATGCGAGCATACCCCTCATGGCGCGTGTAGTTCAGACCGCCGCCATCCACCGAGGACGAGCGCTTGCTGAGCGTGTAGCCCATGGCGCCCGTGAGCCACGGACGGAACTGGTACTCGGGGCCCGTGTCCACCGTCACCACCGTGTCGTCGCGCGCGCCGGCGAAGCTCAGGAAGTCCACCGCGCCCGCGGCTCTCAGCGTCAGCTTGCCGCCCAGGAGCGAGCGCACCTCGGCGTAGCCCCGGTCGTCCCGGAAGATGCCGTAGGCCGCCACGGGCTCCATCGTGCGCAGGTAGCCGCCCTTGAACGTCAGCGTGGGGCCATACAGGTACGTGCCCTCGAGCTGCGCGATGAGCGTCCCGCCGCCCGGGTCCCCGAAGTTCTGCCCCCAGCCCACCTTGGCCGTCACAGCCACCTTGGGCGACACCAGGCCCGCGACACCGACGAGCGCGCGCAGGAGTGTGGCCTCGGGGCCCCCGTCGTTGAAGTACCGGCGCATGTCCACGCCGGTGTCCAACACGAACGCCGTCTTCGGCAGGAAGCGCCAGCGGCTCTCCAGGCCCACGCGCAGGTTGCCGTAGTCGAAGCGGTCCGCGCGCAGCGGGTCGCACACGCCGTCGCCACAGTCCACCGGCGCCGAGGCCGCGAGAGGCTCGAAGAACTCCAGGGCGTACGCCACGCTCGGCGCCACCTCGACGGCGCCGCCGCCCGGCTTCCAGGGCAGCCTCGCCTTGGCCTCGTTGTAGAGGCTCAGGATGCCCGCACCAATCGCCGTGGTGCGGGTCCGGTCGGAGCGCGCGAACTGGTCCGACAGCTCCAGCGACAGCGGCGCGTCCGGGTTGATGCGTGCCAGGAGGTCCGCCGCGCCCGCCATGTGCGAGGCCGCGCCGGAGCCCTTCGTCATCAGCCCCGTGAAGAGCACGTAGTCCAGGTTGGCGTTCAGGTTGAACGCCAGCCGCGAGGACGGGATGTCCAGCCGGAAGCCCGGCCGGAAGTGCAGGGCGACCTCGCCGGACAGGTCCGGGGACACGCCTCCGGGCAGCTGCTCCTGGGCGTCGTTGAAGTAGCCCACGCCGCTGTCCACGCGGCTCATCAGCTCGAAGTACGGGTGCAGGCGGCCGTTGCCGACCTTGATGCCGTTGCCGCCCGTGGACGGGGGCGAGACGATGTCTTGGGCCTGTGCCACGCCACTGGACGCCGTCAGCGCCAGCCCGCAGAGCATCCCCCGGATTGTCCCTCGCAGCGTCATGGCTCGCAGTGGCTTCCCGGCGGGAGGGTGTACACGCTCCCACCACTCCCCAGGACGACCCGGGGCGTCATAGCACGCGAGATTTCGGGGACCGAGGTTTTGTTCGACACGGGGACGCTACTCGACGGGGCTGGCGGGAGGCGGGCGGACGAGGACTTCGTCGGGAGGCGGCGGGCGGGTGGGGTCTCCGCCCGGCAGGTTCTCCGGCTCCTCCACCTCGACGAAGAGGTTCTCGTCGGTGCGGAAGGCCAGCTGGCCGATGCACTCCTCGGCCTCCGAGCGCAGCTGCGCCACCTTCTGCTGGGCGATCATCACCTTGGTGTATTCGTGCTCGCTGGTGGCGACCTCGCGCCGCGTGAGGGCTTCCTGGAGCGACACGTCCGCCTGCTCGGAGATGCGCAGCAGGCCCTTGATCTGGGTGAGCTTCTCGTTGGCGCAGTTGAGCTTCACCACGTCCTTGGTGCGGCGGGCTTCCTCCACCTTGCCGAGCACCTGGCGGAGCACCTCGCGCATCGTGCCGAGCGCCTGGGTGCTGCGCTCCAGCTTCTGCGTGTCCGGTACTTCACTGGCCTTCTCGAGCGCGGCCGTGGCGGCGGGAGCACGGGGCGAAGGCGCCGGTCCCTGAGCGACGGCCACTCCAGTGGCAACGACGACGGCGACCATTCCGACAGTGCGCATACGCCTCAAGGCTCTCCCGGCCCTTCCCATTGGATCAAAGCGTAGAAGGCGGGGGAGGGGGTGTCAACGCGACGAACCCCCAGTTATTCAGTGGTTACCGGGGTGCCGGGCCTTGCGGACCCGCTCCCGGCGTGAATCGAGCTACCCTGTTGGAGAGAAGACGAACGGGTAGGAGACGGTGGCGGCGTCGTCGGGCTTGAAGGGGAACACCCACCCGCGGATGGCGGCGCGGATGCAGCTGGCGACGGCCTCGCTGCCCAGGGTGTTCTCGTCAATCTCGAAGTCGCCCACGCGGCCCGAGGGGAGGATGGAGAAGCGCACCACCACCTTGCCCTTGAGGTTGGGGTTTCGCTTGAGCTCCTTCTCGTAGCAGCTCTGGATGGCGCCCTTGCGCGCGCGGACGTAGCGGGCCAGCGCGTCGCGGTCCACATCGGAGCTGTCCACCTCCGGGGCGGACTCCTGGACGCGGCCCTTCACTTCGACTTCCTTCTTCGTGCCCAGGTCGACCTTGCCGCCGCCCTGTGTGCCCAGCTCTCCGATGCCCGTCACGGTGCCGGTGCCGCCACCGCGAGGCCCGGTGCCCTTGCCGACGGAGGCCTCGTTGGCGACGCCCACGCCGCCCGCGCCCTGGAGCGCGGCGGCGATGTCGCTGCCTCCGCTGGCGCCGCCCAGCACGTCCTGGAACGCACCGGAGCCGGAGCCGCGCGAGCCCAGCATCTTCAGGAGGCCCTTGTCGGAGACCTTCTTCACCATCTCTGCGTGGCGCTCGGCCGAGGCGACAGCGGCGGGCTTCTCCGTCGAGGGCTTGTCCGCGCCGTCCTTGGGCTCGGGCGACGGCGTGTCCTCCTTGGGGGCCTCGGTGGGGCCGGGGGCCGCCGTCTTCGCGGGCTCGGGGGGGCGCTGGGGGATGATGGCGCGCACGAAGCGGTCATCGAGCTGGTCCAGCGCCAGCTCCTGCTCCTTGGGGGCCTCGGCGGCGAGGATGATGGCCGCGCCGGAGAAGTGGATGAGGAGCGAGGCCGCGAGGATGCCGAAGAAGACGCGGTCCATCGTCTTCCAGCGGCTGACGCGCACGTCCGAGGGGAGAATCGGACGGGACTCCTCGGCGGGCGGCGCGACGAACTGGAAGAAGAGGGTGGCGTCGCCCAGCTCCACCTTGCCTCGGGCGCTCTCCTGGAGCGGGAGGATGTAGAGGTCGCCCCGGCGCGAGGCGAGCCCCTGGGAGCGCAGGGCGTCGAAGTCCACATCGGAGGAGCCGAGGTTGACGCGGCCCTGCATGGACTCGTTGATGACGAGCTGGAACTGCTGGCCCTGGTTCTCGAACACGCCGAAGCGCGCGGGACGGTCGTCGGAGGCGGGCAGGACGATGGTGTTGCGCGCGTCGTGCCCGATGGTGACGGTGTCCCGCCGGACGTGGTGCTCCTCGACAATCTGGCCGTTCTGGATGAGGCCGACGCGGAGCAGCTTGGATGGCGAAGGGGCTGCCATGGACTAGAAGGGCTCCTGCTCGACGCTCTTCTCGACCTTGGGCACGAAGCTCTCCGTGCGGTTGAGCTCGTCGAAGCTCAGGTTCGAGCGGGGGAGGATGTAGAACGCCTGGGGCTTCTGGATGCGGCCCTCGACGGTGAGCGCGTCCAGGCGGATGACCTTGCCGTGGCGCGGAGCCTTCTTGGCCGCCGTGGCTTCGGTGCTGGACGTGGCCTGGCGGGTGCTCTGCGCGGAGGACCGGGCGGAGTCCTGCGCGAGCACGGGCGAAGCGGCGAGCAGCACGAAGAGGGCGAGAGGGGCGCGCATGGCGGTCCTAGTTCTTGTCGGTGGCCAGCTTACCCGAGCCTGACTGTTCCGGGGCGCTCTCGGCGGTGGGCGCCGTCTGGGGCTTCGTGTCGGCGGGGGTTCCAGCGGCTTCCACGGGAGCAGGCGCGGGGGCCGGCGACGTGTGGGCGGGTGGGGCGACGTGGGCGGGCGTCTCGGGGGCGGGGGCCTGTTTCGCCGGCTCCTGCTTCGCCTTCTCCGCCTCGGCCGCCTTGCGGAGCTGGTCCTTGCGCTCGCGCTCGAGGCGGCGCTCCTCGCGCTCGATGCTCTTGCGCGCGTCCTTCGTGTACTGGGGGATGCGGTCGTCGCGTCCGCCCTGGGACTGGTACTGCTCGAAGTACGTGAGGGCGGTCTTGAAGCGGGTGATGGCGTCCTGCCCGGGGGGCTCGACGTCGAGGTACAGGATGGCGAGGTTGAAGAGCGGGTCCGGCTGGCCGGGCCGCAGCGCGAGCACCTTCTCGTATTCGGCCTTGGCGCGCTCGAAGTCTCCCTGGCCCCGGTAGGCATTGCCCAGGTTGAGGCGGGCGGCGGCGAAGTCCGGCGCGGCGCGCACGGCGGCCTCGAGCTCCGTCACCGCGGCGGGATAGTCCTGGGCCTCGTTGAGCATCGCGCCGAAGTTGTTGTGAGCCTCCGCGAAGTCCGGCTGGAGCTTCGCGGCCTCCTTGAACTCCTCCAGCGCCTGCGGCTTGACCTTGAGCCCCAGGTACACGAGCCCCAGCATGTTGCGCGTGGCCGCGTCGCCGGGCGCGATGTCTCTCGCGTTCTCCAGCACCATGCGCGCCAGCTCGTGCTTGCCTTCGCGGTAGTAGACCTGCGCGAGCACCTGCATCGCGCGGGTGTGTCGCTCGTCCACCTTGAGGGCCCGCTTCGCCTCCGAGGCCGCGGGCTCCAGCTTCTTCTGCTGGAGCAGGCTCACCGCGAGCGACGTGCGCAGCGGGACGGAGTCCGGCTTCGTCTCCAGCAGTCCGCGCAGCTCCGTCTCCATCGCCGCGGAGCGATTCGTGCGCCCGTACAGGCGCGTCAGGCAGTCCCACGCGGACTCCTGCTCCGGCGCCACGGTGAGGGCCTGGCGGTAGGAGCGCTCCGCGTCCTCGTTCCGGCCCAGCCGCTCCTGGACGATGCCGAGGTTCGTCCAGGCGTAGTCGAGCTTCGGGTCGTCCGTCACCAGGGCGCTCAGGGCCGACTCGGCCGCGGCGAGCTCTCCGGTGCGTGCGGTCGCGACCGCCTGCTCGAAGTCCTTCACCTTGTCTCGAGGCGGAGGCTGGACCACGGCGGGCGCCGTGACGGCCTTGCCCGTGGCGGAGTCCGCCGCCGGGCGCGTCTCCGGACCCGAGGCACACGCGGACAGGAACAGCCCCGACGACACGAGCAGCGCGGTGAGCCGAGGTGTCCTCACGGCTTGGCCCCTCCGGTGATGCGGCTCTCATCCGGCGACGCGGGACGAGGAGGTCCACTCACGTGGCCGACGAGCCCTTCGGGATAGGCGCCCTCGGACGCGAGCGCCTGCTTGGGCTCCTTGAGCACCGGGTACTCCTTGGGGCGGAAGCGGTTGAGGGCCTCCAGCGTGCGCCGGGTCCACTCGTTCGACACGCGATTCTTCCGCGCCTCGCCCAAGGCGATGGCGTAGCTCTCCACCGCCGCGTCCTCCAGCTCGGCCGTGTTCTGCGCGAGCAGGTCCTGGTACGTCACCACCGCGTCCTCGCCCAGCCGCTTCACGTCGGGAGGCACGGGCGTCTCGATGATGGTGTTGGCGAAGCGCTCCAGCGCATAGCCGGAGCGGTACGCCGCGGCGAGAGACCACTCGAGCTGCTTGTACGGATACACCCGCGCGTAGGCGTCCTTCACCGTCTTCACCGCCGCGCGCTTCACCGCGAAGCTGCGCACCAGGGCCTTGCCCCAGCCGCCAATCTTCAGCGCGTCGAACTTCTTCAGCTCCGCCTCGGCGAGCTGGAAGCGTCCGAAGGCCGCCGCGTTCGCCGCGAGCGGATGCGTGTCCGGCTTGAGCTTGCGCCGGTCGAACTCGCTGGCCGCCTGGGCATAGGCGCTCTGGGCGGCGCGCTCGTCACCGAGCTTCTGGTGCGCATCTCCCATGCGCCGGTGCGCGTCCACCACCAGCTCCACCTGGTTCGGCTTGCGCGCGTACTTGCGCACGAACTCCTGGAGCGCGCGCACCTCGCCGCGCGGGTCGCCCTGTTTCTCCAGCAGGACGGCGGCGTGGTACTGGTTCTTGGGCGCGTCCTCGGCGGCGGGGTACAGGTCCGCGTAGCGCAGGAAGGCGGAGGCGGCCTCGGCGTAGCGCTGCTGGCCTTCCAGGAGGCGGGCCGTGTTGAAGAGGGCCGCCTCGCGGTCCTTCGACGCGGGGTAGTCCTTCACCAGCTTCTGGTAGCTGACGACGGCCTTGTCGAAGTCGTAGGACTTCTCCGCGTTCACCGCCACGCGGAACAGCGCGGCGTCGGCCAGGGGGGACTTGGGGTACTCGCGGTAGATGCGCTCGTAGAGCTTCAGCGCGGAGTCGAAGCGGCGGGTGTTCTCGTGCGCGACGGCGGCGTTGTTGAGCGCCTTGTCCGCGAACTCGTGCCGAGGCTCCTCGTCCACGAGCTGGATGTACTTGCGCGCGGCCTCGTCGTACTTGCCCTCGGCGAGGAGCTGGTCTGCCAGCTTGAAGCGGCCCGCGAGCTTGAACTTCACCAGCTGCTGGTGGAGCTCGCTGGACGGGTCGATGACCTGCGTGTTGCTGGCCAGCTTCGCGCTGACCTCCTCGACGCTGCGCCAGTCCTTGGCGATGAGGAAGGTCTCGACGGTGAGGTTGGTGGCGTAGCGCGCCACCTCGCTCCTGGGCCACATCTGGATGATGCGCTCGAAGCGCCGACGCGCCTCGGGGAAGTCGTTGTGCGAGTAGTGCAGCTCCGCGGCCTTGTACGCGATGCCCGCGGCCTTCTCGTCGCGCGGCAGCATCGCCACGTACTTGTCCGACGCGGCCACGAGCTTCTGCTCGGTGGGCGCGAGGGGCACGGGCTTCACCTCGGCGCCTTCGGGGCGCTCGGTGGAGCGCAGGGGCTTGAGGTCGGGCGCGGTGCCCGCCTGGATGTCCTGCGCCAGCACCTGCTGCCACGAGAGCACCGCGCTGAGCGCCGAGTCGTCGCGGTGCTTGAGGCTGGCCCCCGTGTCGCGCACCAGCTCGTAGTTCTTCGCGGCGGCGGCGAACTGCGAGGAGAAGTAGAGGCATTCCGCGTAGTAGAAGCGCATCTCGCCCGCGCTCTTGCTGCGGGGGAAGCGCTCCAGATACGTGCCGTAGGCGCGCGCGGCGTTGGCGAAGCCCGCGGCGGCCTGCTCCTGCTTGCCTTCCTTCTTGAACACCTGCGCTTGCTGATGGTGGAACGTCGCGCTGGTGGAGAGGCTGCGCTCGACGAGGATATCCGCCCGCGCGAGGGCGTCCGGGTCCCCCTGGTTCTTCGCGTACCAGGTCGTCCCCGGCTGGTAGAGGCTCGCGAGCCGCTCCGACTCCGCGAAGGACTCCGACATCTTCCGGTCCCGCTCGTAGGCCTGGGCGATGCGCTGCTGGAGGTCGGGCGCGTCCGGGGCCAGCGGGTTCTTCTCCAGCGCGCGCTGATAGGCGGCGATGGCGATGGGGTGATGCGTCTGCTCGAAGAACAGGTGGCCCAGGCGGCGGTAGATGTCCGCCTCGTACGGCCTGGGGCCGCGCCTGGTGAAGAGGGACTCGGCGCGAGACATCCCGCCCCATGACTCATCCGTCAGCGAGATGGCCACGTACTGCAGCGCCTCTTCGCGCAGGTCGCCGCCCGCCTCCGCTTCGCCCTTGGCCACGCGCTGGGCTTCGTAGAAGTCCACCAGCGTGAGGAAGGACTCCACCGCTTCGTCGAAGCGGTCCATGCGGTAGTACGTCCAGCCGAGCTTGTAGAGGGCCTTGTCGTAGAGCGGGTGGAGCTTGTCCTGGGCGGCGGCCTCGAAGGCCTGCGCGGCGCGGGGCAGCGCCTGCGAGTCCTTGTAGTTGTCGAACCAGTACTCGCCGATGCGGACCCACGCCTCGGTGGCGAAGCGGCTGCGCGGATAGCGGGCGATGAGCTGCTGGTAGGTCTGGAAGCTCTCGTCGACCTGCTCCTGCTCTTCCAGGCAGTAGCCGAGCAGGTACCAGGCGCCGTCGTTGAGGCGGTAGTCGGGGTAGTCCTTCAGCAGCCGGCGGTACAGTGTGATGGAGTCCGCGTAGTCCTTCTTCGGCTCGACGGGGAAGGCCGAGTCGGGGTTCTTGTCATGCGCCTCCAGCCGCTCGCGGTACTCCTTCATCGCGAGCTGGTGCTCGTCCTGGGAGCGCTCGTAGTAGAGCTCCGCGAGGCGGAACATGACGTCTGGCGTGTAGCGGGGCTCGTGGGGGTAGCGGCGCAGGAACTCCTCGAAGCGGACGATGGCCTCCATCCGCTCCTTGCGCTCCTGGGCCTCGAAGTCCCGGATGACCTTCTCGTACGAGGACGACAGCGAGTCGCGCTTCTGCTCGTACTTGCGCTCCATCAGGCGCTGCACGTCGCCGCTGAACTCGCGAGACTCCTCCTCGTACGTGCGCAGGGCCTGGCTCACGTCCTGGAGCAGCACCTCTTCATCGGGCGTGCGGCCCAGGCCCGTGAGGTAGCCCGCATCCGGCGGGGCCGCGGGGCTCTGTGCTCCAGCCGAAGCCGTCCCCGCGTCCGGCGCCTGGGCGGCGGCGGGGAGCGAGGTCAGGGCGAGCAGCACCGCGAGGACTCGCCGCATCACCGGCCATCCTCCGCGAGCACGCCCCGGAAGTCCGCGTCCAGCGCGCGCAGGGCATCGGCCTTCTGCGCGGACACCTTCTGGATGGCCGTGGTCTTGTCCTGCTTCTCGGTGAAGGCCACGTCCACCACACCTACGTCCGCCTTGAGCACCAGGTCATAGAACTGCCGGCGCACGCGGCGGAAGCTGTCGTAGGCGATGCGGCCCACCAACTGTTTGGCATTGCTGGACACCGCGGCGACCTCGGCCTCGTACTTGTCGAGGAGCTTCTGCTCGGCCAGCACCTTCTCGCGGATGCGGCGCCCTCGCTGGTCCACGCGGGCGAGCAGTGCGCTCTGGGCCTCCGCCACGCGCTTGCTCAGGGCCAGGCCCTGGTCCCGGGCCTGATGCGCACGCGTCAGCAGGGAGGAGGGCGACTGGCGCTGCTCCGCCTCGGAGAGCACCGCGTGTTCGGCGCGCAGCGCGGCGAGGTAGCGGCCTCGGATGGCCTGCTCACCGGCGAGGCTCGCCGCGGCGCTGTTGCGCTCGTCCGCGAGCCGGCCGCGGGTCTTGTCGAGCTCCTGCTGGAGCTCCTGGAGCGTCTGGACCTCCGCCTGGAGCTGCACCAGGAACTCGCGCTCCTCGTCGGGCGGCGTCTGCCGCATCAGGCGCGTGTCATCCACCCACTTGCGCACCGCCGCGGCGATGGCGTGCAGGCCGCGCACTTCCGCGCCCAGCCGGAATGCCTCCCGGTCCACCGCGTCCACGCGCGCCTGCATGCGCCGCAGCCGCTCCTCCAGCTCCTTCTGCGTGGTGGGGAGCGTGGCGAAGCGCGCGGCCAGCGTCTCCCGCTCGTGGCGCAAGGGCAGGAGCTTCTCCCGCTCCGTCGCGGTGAGCGACGACTCCAGCGAGTGACGCTCCAGTTCCACGAGCGCGGCCTCCGCGTTCGCGACGGCGGTCTCCACCGCGTCCGCGCGCATGAAGCCCTCTTGCAGCTCCGGGAAGGTCTCCAGCCTGCGCGTCTGGAGGGCCAGGAGGATGCGCGCGGCGAGCTCTCGCGCGTCGACCGTTCCCTTCTTCCCGGTGTCGATGTCGCCCACCATCTTCATCGCATCGCCGACCTCGCGCTCGGTCGACGCGTACTTCAGCGCGAGGGGCGGCAGCAGCGTGCGCACGTCGGGGACCGTGTCCGTGCGCGCGAGGAGCCGGTCGAAGTACGCGACGGGGTCGCGGTTGGCGCTCAGCATCCCATCCACCTTCTCTCGCACGGGGCGGAAGGTGCTGATGAGCTCGTCATAGGCCGCGATGGCGTCGTTGTACTTCTGGAGCTTCTGGAGCAGGTGGCCCTGGAGGAGCTTGGCCTCGGGCGCGAGTCGCGAATCCGGTGACACCATCAACAGGATGTCGACCGCGTTCTTGGCCTCCTGGTAGCTGCCCTTGCGCACCTGGGTCCACGCGATTTCGTAGAGCGACTCCGGGAAGGACTCGCTCTCGCGAGGCACCTGGCCGTACCGGTCCAACGCCTCGTCGAAGCGGCCGGCCTCGTAGAGCAGGCGCCCCAGGGACATCAGCGAGAGCTCGCGAATGCGCTCCGGGTCCGTGTCCGCCGTCGTCCGCACCACGGGCTTGTCCGCCGTCGCGGGCGCGGCGTCCCGAGGCGGCACGGGGACGAGGAGCTGCTGGAACTGGAGGATGGCCAGGGGCAGCTCACCGGCCTGCATCGACAGGACGGCCATGTGGTAACCGGCCTGGAGCTGATACGGCCCGCCCGGGAGCTGGGCCAGGGGCGCGAAGGCGGCGCGCGCGCGGGACAGGCGCTCGGCGGGAGGCAGGTCCGTGCGGCGGAAGAGCCACTTCGCGTTCACGTACTGGATGTCCGGCGGAAGCTGTCCCCCGTAGAGGCTCCGCGCCTGGTCGAGCTGGGCCTCGATGCCGTCGAACAGGTTCAGCTTCCCGCAGATGGCCAGGTAGCGCGTGAGGGCGTCGCGGTGGCGCGCGGAGGGCGTGGGCAGGGCGAGCAGCTCGCGCAGGTAGATACGCGCGCCCAGGTCGTTCTTCTGCTGATAGAGGGCATCCGCGAGGAAGTAGAGCGCGTCCGGGTATCGCGGATGGCTCTGGAACGCCGGGTCGCTCACCAGGTCGTAGAAGAGGACCGAGGCCGCGTTCCAGTCACCCAGCAGGTAATGGATCTCCGCATCCGAGTAGCGCCGCGCGCGGACCTGCGCCTCATCGGGCTCCGGGCGCTGGCTGTACTGTGTCTCCACGAAGCGCAGGGCCTCGTCGGCGGTGCGCAGCTGCTGCTCCACCGACGAGAGGTTGCGCTCCAGCTCCTGCTGCGTCAGCGCGGGAGGCGGCTCCGCGGCGGAGGCGGAGGTGCCGCCCGCGAGGCTGAGCACGAGGGCGAGGGCGCGAAGCGACACGTTCACCGGCGGCCCCTACCGCGCTTCAGTGGAGGACGTGGCCGGAGCAGGGGCCCCGGGCTCGCCGTCGATGCGAGGCGCCGAGTCGCGCGACAGCTCGATGTCGTAGCGCACCGCGGGCCGGTCCTTGTGGTCCGTGGTGATGCCACCCTGCTCGAAGCCCACCACGCGCACGGTGGAGACCTTTCCTGGCTCGGCGTTGAAGGTGTAGCTGGATTGCACCTTGAACTTGTAGCCCTCCAGGTAGCTGAACACGCCGAAGCCGTTGCCTCGGTACACCAGCCGCACGGCGAGCTGGTGCTGGCCCGGGACGATGCGCCCGTTGAAGACCTCGAACTGCTCGCGCTTGCCCAGCTCTCCCTGCAGGTCCAGCTGCGTGAAGATGGGCGCGCCATCCAGCGCGTACGTCACGGACTCCAGGATGAAGGAGCCACCCATCTCGTTCTTGTGGACGATGAGCGCGCGGGCGCCCGTGGTGACGTCTCCGCCGAGCACCGTCTCCTGCAACAGCAGGAGGCGCGCCTTGGAGCGGTAGATCTTCTCCTTCAGGTCGACAACCTGCTCCTCCAGCGTCTTCACGCGGGAGTTGAAGGCCTCGTCGGCGGTGCTGTCACCCTCCGGAGCCGCGGACGCGCTCGACGAAGAGGTGGCGGCGGGAGGGGAGGGGCGCGGTTCCTGCGCGAGCGCCGCCCCACAGAGGGTGGCGCTCACGAGCGCGAGGAGGCGGAGGGTGGCGGCTTCGACACGCACTGTGCGACCTCAGGAGGCGGACGGCCTGACCCGTCGGCGGCGGTTGTAACACCGTTGACCGCGGGGCGTCTTGTCACCCGCGGTAAGGGACGCCAAGAGGCGTCCGGCCGCTTGCTCTCAGCCGCCCTTCTTCAGCTCCGTGAGCACCAGCTTCGCCACCGCCTTGAGCGTGTCGAACACGCCCACGCCGGTCGGCGCCACGGCCTGGTACTCGGGGATGTTGCGCGGGTTGAGCGCCTTGCGCATCTCCTCCACCGTCACTGCGTTGGGCAGGTCGCGCTTGTTGTACTGGATGACGTACGGAATCTTGTTCAGGTCGTAGCCCTGCTCGGCCAGGTTCACCCGGAGGTTCTCGATGGACTCCATGTTCGCCTCCATGCGCTCGATCTGGCTGTCGGCGACGAACACCACGCCGTCCACGCCCTTGAGGATGAGCTTGCGGCTGGCGTCGTAGAACACCTGGCCCGGCACCGTGTAGAGGTGGAAGCGCGTCTTGAAGCCGCGAATCTCGCCGAGCGACAGCGGCAGGAAGTCGAAGAAGAGCGTGCGGTCCGTCTCGGTGGAGAGCGAGATGAGCTTGCCCTTCGTCTCGGCCGCCGTCTTGTTGTAGATGTACTGGAGGTTGGTCGTCTTCCCGCAGAGACCCGGTCCGTAATAGACAATCTTGCAGTTGATTTCGCGGGATGAGTAGTTGATGAAGGACATGGCTTCCCGGGTTACTCGCTGAAGAGGTTGTCGATATCGTCGTCGGAGATCTCGGCGAACGGCGACCCGGCACCCGGGCTGTCCGTCTTCTTCACCAGACTCTCGAAAATCTTCGTGAGCTCGTCGCTGGCCTTCTTGATGCGCAGGCGGACGAGGCCCAGGCTCGTGCGGTTGTCGAAGATGACGACCAGCACCACCCGGCTGCCGACGATGGTCATGTAGAGCGAGTCCTTCGCCCCTTCATGGAACTGGTTGGGGAACTCGTTCTCGCCGATCAGCTTGGCGAGTCCACCCATGGCGGCCACGTTGCCGGCCGTCAGTGAGGCCAGGGAAGTGGTGTCGATGTTCTGCGTCTGGCCCGCCGAGGAGATGAGCTGCCCGTTCTTGTCGACGAGGAAGACCACCTTCGCGTTCGCGTCCTTGGTGAGCCGGTCGCAAACGGCGTTGATCTTGGTGAACTCCTCTTCGTACATCACCAGTTGCGTGCCCATGGGCGTATGCGCTCCTCAGCGTTCGCTCGCCCCGCTCACGAAAGGCACTCCCATTGTTTCTGGAGTGAATCCCGGAGGTTAGACGAGGCGCTACCGACCGTGAGGATGCTTAGCAAAGCCCCTCCACTCCAGCAAGAAGCCATCCGCGCCTCGCGGTGAGAACGCGGTGTCCTGGGCCCAGGCCCCCGCTCCACCCGCCCCCCTCGGTGGGCTCCTGGGGGTTCCGGAGGGTTTTCCTGGTCAACTGGCGGCGCCGGTTTGGGAGTGTTCCCGGCTTTCTCTATACTCGGCCGGGCTTTGACGCCCCCAAGCCCCCTGTCCCCCATCCTGGCGCGTCTGGCGCCCTTGCTGTTGGTGCTGGTCTGCGTCCCGTCCGCCCGGGCGGAGGAGGTGCGCGAGCGAGCCTCGCTGCGCCTGCGCTACGGCCTTGCCTTGCGCAATGGCGCACAGGTGGATGTAGGGCCGGGGCTCACCTACGACGGCTTCACGCCGAATGATCTGGCGGCGACGGGGACGTTCTGGGCCGGGTCCTGGATGGGTGGCTGGGCGGCCGTCCAACGCGAGGGTTTCGACCTGAAGGAAGGCTCGGTGAGGATCACCGGCGGCAGCCTGTTGAGGGCGTCGGTGGGGCCTCGGGTCCGGACCTGGCTGGGGCCCGTGCGGGCGGAGCTGGGCGCGGGCTACGGCTATGCGCAGCTTCCGGTGTTCGGCACGTCCTCGGAGCCGGTGCTGGCGCGCGGCGTGAGGCACGCGGCCTTGGTGAGCGCGAGCGTGAGGGTGCCGCTCTTCTCCCGGCTGGCGGTGGAGGCGCGGGGCGAGCTGCCGGTGTCGCTGTCGGCGAGTGACTCGGCGGGGGACAAGGCGGAGGCGAAGGGGTTCTCCGCGGGCGGCGCGCTGCTGTTTCCCCTCGTGGGTTCGTCGCGGTGGTCCGGCACCGCGCTGTTGGACTTCCAGCACGTGCAGGACACGGTGACGCTGGCGGATGGGAGCCGGTCCGAGCAGCGCATGCGCCGGGTGGGCGCCGCGCTGGAGCTGGCCTGGAATGATGCGCCCCCGGTGCGTGAGTTCACGCCGCCGCCGGTCGAGCCCGTGCGGGTGCCGGTGGGCTCGGTGTCGCTCCAGGTGCTGGACGCGGAGTCGGGTGCGCCGCTGCCGGGCGCGAGGGTGGTGCTGGTGTCGGGAGGCGTGGAGGGCGCGCCGCGCGAGGTCGACGCGAAGGGCTTCGTCGAGGTTGGAGAGCTGCCGCCGGGGGCCATCGTCGCGCGGGTGAGCGCGGACGGCTATGAGCCCGTCGAGGCCCAGGGCACCGTGGAGGATGGCGGGCGGGTGGCGCTGGAGGTCCGGGCGCGCAAGCTGCCGCCGCCCACGGGCGGGCTGAAGGTGTCGGTGGTGAACGCGTCGAACGCCGTGCCGCTGCCGGGGGTTCGCGTGGTGGTGGGCTCCGCGGTGGTGCGCACGGACTTGAAGGGTGAGGCCTGGGTGAAGGACCTGCCTCCGGGGCCGGTGTCGGTGGTGGCGAGCTCCCAGGGATATCGGACGGCGGAAGAGGCGGCCGTCATCGTCGCGGGGATGGAGACGGCGCTGTCGGTGCCGCTGGCGCTCGAGCGCAAGGGCGAGCCCGCGACGCTCAAGGGACAGGTGCGCAGCGCTCGCGGCGGCAAGCCCGTCGCCGCCACGTTGCTCATCCCCCAGGCCAAGGTGAAGGCGCGCACGGATGCGCAGGGCGCGTTCACCTTCCAGGTTCGCGGCGGCACCTACCGCATCATCATCTCCGCGCGGGGCTTCCTGTCGCAGTCGAAGCTCGTCACCCTGAAGGAGGGCGAGCAGGCCATCTTCAACGTCGATCTCTTCCCGAGGCAGAAACGGTGAGCAACGCGCGTCCCTGGCTCCTGGCCCTTCTCCTCGTCGCTTCTGCCTGTGACCAGGACGCGGCCACTCCACCTCCCGCCGCTCCAGACGCGGCCGCCGTGGCCGCCGTGGGGCCCGCCGTCGAGCTGGCCCGGTTGGAGGGGCTCTCTGGCGAGGTGATGGTGGAGCGCGGAGGCAAGAAGCTTCCCGCCCAGGAAGGTCCGCTCTACTCCGGCGACGCGGTGGAGACGGGGACCTCGGGCGCGGCGACGATGCGCTTCGCGGATGGGCGCTCGGTCGAGGTGGGCTCCGACGCACGCGTGGGCCTGGATGAGAAGTCAGGGGAAGTGGTGCTCACGGTGGAGCGAGGCATCGTGCTGACGCGGGTCCCCGCGCGCCCGGCCGGGACGCCCGCGAGCGCCAGGAAGGTGTCGCTGACGCTGCTGACGCCCTTCGGCCTCACCCGCGTGGGCTCCGAGCCCAGCGAGGTGAGCGTGCAGGTGGGGAAGGACTTCGGCCGCGTGGAGGTGAAGCTGGGGGCCATCGAGTTCGTCGACAAGGAGGGGCACCAGCTGCGCGCGTCGGAAGGCGACTCCGTGGACGTGTCCGCGGGCCGCGCGGAGCTGTTGCTGAAAGGCTCTCGTGTGATTGAGCTGGAGCCCATCCAGGTGACGGTGCGCGTGGGCTCGGGGCGCGCGGAGCTCAAGCCCAAGGAGGGGAAGCGCTGGCGGGCGATGCGCGCGGAGGGTGATGTGCTCGCCCCGGGAGATGGGATTCGCACGCGCCCGGGAGCGTCGGTGGAGATGTCGCTGCAGGGCTCGTCCTCGCGGCTGTCCCTGGGCCCCTCGGCGGAGATGGTGCTGGAGGGCGCCGCACAGGGCGGCAATCGCGACGAGGCGCGCATGGAGCTGAAGCAGGGCGGGCTCGGCGTGCAGCTCGCGAAGGGACGCGAGAGCCGCGTGGTGCTGCCGGGGCTCACGCTGGAGGGCGATGGTGCGTCGAGGGTCGCGGTGCGGCGCACGGCCTCCGGTTACCTGGTGGACGCGCAGACGGGGCAGCTGACGCTCGTGCGAGGCAACTCGCGGCAGCCGCTGCGCGCGGGGGAGCGGGCCACGGTGACGGGGGACTCGGGCGCGGCGGTCATCGAGGCCCTGGCTCCGGCGATGCTGATGCTGCGGGAGGGCGACGGCACGGAGGTCTACCACCAGGGCCTGCCCGAGGTGGCGTTCGGCTGGGAGAAGGCGGGCGAGGCGACGGTGGAGGTGGCGATGGACGAGGCGTTCACCGAGCCCCTCGTCTCCGGCACGGTGTTCCAGCCCTTCGTCAACGTGACGGCGCCCGCGCGAGGACTCCTGTACTGGCGGGTGCGCGGCAAGGACGGTCAGGACGTGGCGAAGGGGAGCGCGACGTTTGCGCCGGAGCGGCTGGGCCGGGACCTGGACCGGGTGCGCAACGTGGTGCCGGAGGGGCTGGAGAAGACGACCATCTTCTACCAAGACAAACCTCCGGCGGTGACGTTCACCTATGGCGAGGAGGCCTCCGCGGCGAAGTACCGGGTGGCGGTGTACCGGGTGGGGGCGCTGGAGAAGGTGGTGGCGGAGCGCACGGTGGCGGAGGCGCGCGCGGCGCTGGACGCGGGCGCGCTGGGCGAGGGCAGCTACCTCTGGTCCGTGACGCCGCTGTCGGCGACGGGTGAGCAGCTCAAGGGTGGGCGGATGAACAAGCTGGAGCTGGTCTACGACAACTCGGTGCCGCTGCTGCTGGTGTCGCAGCCTCGCAACGGCCAGGCCGCGGCGGCCAAGGTGCGGGCCACGGGGGTGGCTCCGGTGAACGCGCGTGTGTCCATCAATGGACGTCCCGTGGCGTTGGATGCGAAGCACCGGTTCGATACGTGGGCGGAGCCGGTGGGCTCGCCTCCCATGCTGATGTTCAAGATGTCGCGTCCCGGTGCTCCGGATATCCACACGGTGCGCACCCTGCGACAGCGAGGGCTCTGAGGATGGTTCCCCCCCGGTCAACACAACACGGCTCCGAGGACGCTCCACCGCCCCTCCTGCGCCCCTATGGCCCGTACGTGCTCGTGCGCAAGCTGGCCGAGGGCGGCATGGCGGAAATCTTCCTCGCCAAGCTGCTGGGCGCCGACGGCTTCGAGCGCAACGTCGTCATCAAGCGGATGCTTCCGCACCTGTCCAACATCCCCGACTTCGTGGAGATGTTCCGGGACGAGGCGCGGCTGGCCGCGAAGCTCGCGCACCCGAACATCATCCAGATCCAGGAGCTGGGCTTCACGGAGGGCTGCTACTACATCTGCATGGAGTACCTCGCGGGCGAGGACTTCTCCACGACGCTGCGGCTGGCGGGGCGCAGGCGGCAGTACCTGCCGTACCCCATCGTGCTGCGCGTGCTCATCGACTCGGCGCGCGGGCTGCACTACGCGCACGAGTTCTCGAACGAGAGCGGCCAGCCGCTCAACGTCGTGCACCGCGACATCTCTCCGTCGAACCTGTACCTGACGTACCAGGGGCAGGTGAAGGTGCTGGACTTCGGCATCGCCAAGGCCGAGTCGAGGCTCGTCAATACGCGCACCGGCGTGGTGAAGGGCAAGTACATGTACATGGCCCCGGAGCAGGCGCGGGGACAGGAGGTGGACCGGCGCGCGGACATCTTCGCGCTCGGCGTCAGCCTGTACGAGGCGCTCACGCACGTGCGGCCCTTCTCGCGAGAGAATGACCTCGCGGTGCTCAACGCGCTGCTGCACAACGAGTTCAAGCGTCCGCGAGAGCTGCGCGCGGACCTGCCGGAGGCGCTGGAGGCCATCGTCCTCAAGGCCATGGCGCCCTTCGCGAATGACCGCTACGCCACGGCGGAGGCCTTCGCGCAGGACCTGGAGGCGTTCCTCGGCGAGCACTACAGCGGCTCGGGCACCCAGCAGCTGGGGCCGTTCTTGCGCAGCCACTTCGGGGATGAGCGCTTCACCGAGCGCACCCGCATTCCGACGCTGGCCTCGCTCTCCGCGGCGCTGGGCGTCGTGACGCAGGCCACGGGCTTGATGGAGGCGGGGACGAACGTGGTGGGCGCTCCGGCCTCGCTGGGCGCGGGGCAGACGGCTCCCACGGCGCAGGCCTGGGGGACTCACTCACCCACGTCGTCGTCGGGGCTGGTGCCCGCGGTCCCGAAGACTCCCGCGACGGAGAACGCGCCCCCTCCCGAGCCGCTGCCGCCGGGGCGCTCCCGGAGCTGGCGTCCGATGGTGGTGGGGCTCGCCGCGGGGTTGGTGCTCGCGGGGGGCGGACTGGTGGGCTATCGCAAGTTCGCGGCCCCTGAGCCCGTGCGTGACACCGTGGCGGCGCCTTCGGCCCCGGTGCAGGTGGCCCCGCCTGGAGAGGTCCGCGCGCAGGACCCGGCGCCCGCGACTCCACCCGAACAGCCGGTGGTCGCCGCGGGGACTGTCACCGAGACGGCCGCGGGGACGAACCCGCCCGTGGCGGGTGACGACACCGCCGCCGTGGCGGCGCGAGCGCCAGTACCGGACGACAGGGGCACCGAGGACGATGAGGTGAAGCCCCTCAGGTCCACCCCGCCGAAGAAGCCGGTGTCGCTGGGCATGGGCGACATCCGACGCGTCGTGCAGAAGGGAAGCTCCCGCATCTCTTCCTGCTTCACGCGCAACCGGGAGGAGCTGCCCGCGAGCGAGGGGAAGATTCAGGTGGAGTTCTCCATCGCCTCCACGGGCAAGGTCGACGCGACTGTCGGGGAGCCGTGGGCCGGCACGAAGGTCGGCCGCTGCGTCGAGGTGGAGGCGGAGCGGCTGCGCTTCCCCGCGCATCGCGACGAGACGGTCGACGTGATTGTCCCGTTCGCGTGGACGTTGAAGTAGGCGGCGCCGGGGCTTCCCGGCGCCGGGTGGGGCTCAGAGGTCGCGGCGGGCGGACAGCGCCTTCGCGAGGGTGGCTTGGTCCGCGAACTCCAGGTCCCCACCCATGGGCAGGCCCTGTGCGATGCGCGTGACCCGCAGCCCCATGGGCTTGAGCAGGCGCGTCAGGTAGAGCGCCGTGGCCTCGCCCTCGATGTCCGGGTTGGTGGCGAGGATGAGCTCCTCCACCCGGCTGTCGTTGAGGCGCTCGAGCAGCTCCTTGATGCGAAGCTGTTCCGGGCCCACGCCCTCCAGCGGCGACAGCACGCCGTGCAGGACGTGGTAGCGACCCTTGAACTCGCGCGTCCGCTCCAGCGCCATCAGGTCCGCGAAGGTCTCCACCACGCACAGCACGCGCTCATCGCGGCGGTGGTCCCGACAGAAGCCACACGTCTCCGTGTCGGTGAGGGAGAAACAGCGCACGCACAGGTGCACCTTCTCCTTCACCTCGCGGATGGCCTGCGAGAGCTCGGAGGCGTACTCGCCAGGCGCCCGCAGGATGTGGAACGCCAGGCGCTGGGCTGTCTTCTCGCCGATGCCCGGCAGCTTCGCGAGCTGGGCGACAAGGCGGTTCAGCGGATCGGGAGTCATCCGGTATCAGGTAATGCCGGGGATCTTGATGCCGCCCGAGATTTTCGCCAGCTCGCGCTGCATGTGCTGACGGCTGCCCGCCAGGGCGTTGTTCACCGCGGCCGTGATGAGGTCCTCGAGCATCGACGTGTCATTCGGGTCGATGGCGGACTTGTCGATCTTGACGCTGCGGACTTCCTGGATGCCGTTGACCACGACGGTGACGAGACCATCGCCGGACTTCGCTTCGACAGTCTCCTCGGCCAACTGCTGCTTCCGCTCTTCAATCTTCTCCGTCAGCTTGTTCGCCTGCCGGATGAAGTAATTCAGGTCGACGCCGGGCATGTGCTTCCTCGGTACTCGGGGGAGCGGCCCATGGTGGGAGCCGCTCGGGCGTGGAGTAAGGCGCGCACCCTACCGTTGCGCGCGGCCATTGTCAGGCGCTGTCGTCCGGGGCTTCGATTGGAGTGTCGGTGGGCGAGGCGGCGGAGGGGCGCTCGGGCTCGTAGATCTGGATGTGCTCGACCTCGCCTCCCAGGACCAGGAGCACGGTGCGAATCGCGGCATGGTTCCGCACCTTGCTCTCGGTGTTCTTCTCGTGGGTGGCGCGGCTGTGGGCGTCGCGCTCGGCGAGGCTGGGCGCGGCCCGGTTGTCATCCGCGGAGACGTCCTGGAAGGACAGCTTCACCGGACGGCCGAAGTGCTCGGCGAGGAGCTTGTCGATGGTGGCCTTGCCCGCGGCGGCGCTCACCGTCATGCGGTGCAGGCCTGCGGTGGGCAGGAAGCCGAGGATGATCTCCCCCGCCTTCATCGACATGAGCCGCCCGTTGGCGAGCGCGGTGCCATGCCGCAGCGACGTCCCCTTCACCGTCTCCACCGCGGCGCGCCAGCGCTCGATCAGCGGCAGGTTGGGGTTGTCGCGCCCGCGAGGCATCGGCGCGGCCGCGACAGGGGGCGGGGGAGGTGGCTCGGGCTCCGGCTCGGCCGCCGCGGCGGGCTCCGGGATGCACTCGCCGGACGCACAGCCACCGGGGGAGGCCTCCTCCGGGTAGAAGCGCCCCTCTTCATCATCGTACGGAGGCGGCTCGGGCGGAGCCGCGGGGGTCTCCGGCTTGCGGACGTTGATGACGCGAACGGTGGGCGCGGGCTCCGTGGTGCGCGAGAGCGGGGTGGCGCCCGCGTGGGAGCCCGAAGGCTCCACGGGGGGCGGCGGTGCGGACGGCGCGGGTGCCGACGGCCCCGGAGCCATGGGGGCAGCGAGAGGCCCCTTGCGCAGGAACGACAGGGGGCGCGCCGCCGAGGCGGGCAGTCCCTCCAGGACAGGCCCCGAGGGCAACGGGTTCTCCGCCGAGTACGAGGCCCCCATTCCACTCGGGGGACGCGACGGGGGCGCGGGGGGACTCCACGCGACAGGCGCGGCAGGGCTGCTCTCGACGCTCCGAGGCTGGGCCGAACCCGGTGAAGGCGCGTGTCCATTCGTCGCCCCGGGCTGCATCGAGGCGCTGGCGAAGGGGGCAGGGGACGAACCGTCGTGGACGGTTCGCGCATCGAACGCGCCCGGCGGTGTCGCGGTGCCTCCGCCATGTCGGGGCAGCTCGATGTCGGCGGGGGGCTCGGGCACGTACTCGGAATCGTCGTACCGGGGGGGCGCGGCGTCGCGCGGGAGCTCCTGCGCGACAGGCGGCACGACAGCTTGGGTGTGCTCGGAGACGACCGGGCGGGCGACAGCGGCCACGGGGCGTGGCTCCGGCATGGGCGCCAGGACCGCGGGTGGTGGTGCGATGGGCGCACTTCCCGCGTTCACCGGTGCCGGTGCGGGGGGGCTTCGATTCTCCCAGGGGCGAGGCGTCGGCGGCGGTGGAGCCTGTCGAGGAGGCTCAGGCGCGAAAGTTCGTGGAGCTGGAGCGACCTCCTGGCGCTCCAGCATTGGCCTTGGCGGAACCCTCGCCCTGGGGCAGTCCGGCCGCGAGCCGGTCCACCCGCGCGAGCAGCTCCGGGATGGAGCCGCCCGGCGACAACTGGATGGCCTTCAACAGCGCCATCTCCAGCGCGAGCCTCGGCTGGGCCGCGCGAGACACGTCCCACACGCAGCCGTGCACGATGTCGAAGAGCCGCGTGAGCTGCGCGCTGTCCGCGTCCTTCGCCAGCGCCACGAGGGCCTTCTGCTCGGACTCGGCCAGCTCGGCGGGGGCCTCGCCCAGCGTCTTGGTGACGAAGAGGTGGCGCAGCTGCATCGCCAGCTCCTCGGCGAGCCGCTTCAGGTCGAGGCCGCGATTGAAGACCTCCTCCACGCGACCCAGGATGCGCTTGGCGTCCTTGTGGACGAGGGCTTCGGCGAAGTCCTGCACCATCGTGCGGTCGATGGCGCCCAGGGCCTCGGCGACTTCTTCGTCCGTCGGGCTGGCGCCGCACGAGGCGAGCACCTGGTCCAGCAGGCTCAGCGCGTCGCGCATGCCGCCTTCGGACTGACGCACGACGAGCGACAGCGAGCGGTCCGAGATGCCCGCGCCCTCCGCCTTGCAGATCTCCTGCAGTCGCTGAAGCATCCGCGCCGCGGAGATGCGGCGGAAGTTGTGGCGCTGGCAGCGCGAGAGGATGGTGTCCGGGAGCTTGTGGGCCTCGGTCGTCGCGAAGATGAACTTCACGTGGCCGGGCGGCTCCTCCAGCGTCTTGAGCAGCGCGTTGAACGCCGCCCCCGACAGCATGTGGACCTCGTCGATGATGTAGATCTTGTGACGGTCTCGCTGCGGCAGGTACTTCGCGTTCTCGCGAATCTCGCGGACGTTCTCCACGCCGTTGTTGGAGGCACCGTCGATCTCCGCGACGTCGACGCTGGTGCCGGCGGCGATTTCCGTGCACGCCTTGCACTCACCGCAAGGCGTGGCCGTGGGGCCCTTCTCACAATTGAGGGCCTTGGCGAGCAGACGAGCGGCCGTCGTCTTGCCCACGCCACGAGGCCCGCAGAACAGGTACGCATGAGCGACCCGGTCCATCTTGATGGCGTTCGCGATGGTCCGGACCACATGCTCCTGTCCGGTCATGTCATCGAACTTCTGCGGGCGCCATTTGCGCGCGAGGACGAGGTAGCTCATGGGGGGCGTCATCTAAACACGGCGGCGGGAAGGATCCATGTCGTTGCCGCCGCTACAGGTGGGTTCCACTCAGCGTCCGAGGGCCTGGAGCACGACGCCCGCCGCGTTGTGTCCCGCCGCGCCGATGACGCTGCCGGCCGGATGGCAGCCCGCGCTGCAGAAGTAGAGCCCCTGCACCGGCGTCTCGTAGGGCAACCGGTCGGTGAAGCCCAGCTTGTTGTCCACATGATGGATGTGGCCGCCGGTGATGCCGAAGTGGCTCTCGATCTTGGGCGGCGTGAGGGCGACGTACTCCTGGACCTGGTCGCTGGTGCCCGGCGCGAAGCGGTCGCAGATGGACAGGAGGTGCTGGACGTAGCGCGACTCCTCCTTCTCCCACGTCGTGCCCTCGAGCTTGTAGGGCACCCACTCCACGAAGAGCGCGGAGTTGTGGTGGCCTTCCTTGTCGCGCAGTGACGGGTCCACCGTGGTGTGGATGTACCACTCGATGGAGGGGAACTCGGACAGCTTGCCCGCATGCGTGTCCCGGTAGGAGCGCTCGAGCGCGCCCAGCACGTCCTCCTCCTGGGGCAGCAGGTGGATGGTGGGGCCGAACTGGCCTCGGTCCTCCGGCAAGCACGTGAAGGTGGGCAGGTTCTTCAGGCACAGGTTCACCTTGAGGGTGGTGCCCGGCACGGCCATCGCGTTCACCTTCGTGCGGTAGTCCGTGGGCAGCGCGCCGGAGTCCACCAGCTTCAGCGTGCGGAACGGGTCGCCGTTGGACACGACGACGTGGGCTTTCAGCTCCTCGCCGTTCTCCAGCACGACGCCCTTCACCACACCCTGGTCCACTCGGACGGAGGTCACCTTCGCGCCGGTGCGGATGGTGGCGCCGTGCTTGCGCGCGACGTTGGCGATGGACTGGGTGACGGTGCCCATGCCGCCGCCCACGATCATCCACGTGCCGCCGCTGCCCGGCAGTCGACACATGTTGTGGACGAGCAGGTTCATCCCCGTGCCCGGCGTGTCATAGCCACCGTCGAGTCCGGAGAAGGCATCCGTCACCGCGTACATCGCCTTCACCAGGTCCGACTTGAAGTTGAAGCGCTCCAGGTACTGGCGCGCGGAGCCTCGGCAGAGGCGGATGAAGTGCTGGTGCAGGGCAGGGCGGATGTAGCGCTCGGCCGTCTCCTCCAGCGAGAGCGGCGGCTTGAGCCACGCGGGGGCCAGGTCGTCGCGCAGCGCGCCCAGCTCCGCGTTCATCGCCTGGTTGGCCTCCCAGTCCTGCTGCGAGAAGAACTCCACGAACTGGCGCTGGAGGTCCTTCTCATCCGAGCCGAACAGCAGGTAGCGCTTGTCGAAGGTGGGGAGGAAGTAGTGCGGGTCCCGCCGCTTGAGCGGCAGGTCGAGCTCCAGCTCGCGCAGCAGCTCCGGCGGCATGAGGCCCAGCAGGTACGCGCCCGTGGACACGCCGAGCCCCGGCGCGCTCTTGAACGGATACTCCGTGCGGCACGCGCCACCGATGACGTCCTTCTCCTCCAGGACGGTGACGGAAAGGCCTCGCTTCGCGAGCAGCGCCGCGGTCACGAGTCCGTTGTGTCCTGCTCCCACCACGATGACGTCGGGCATGTCTTCCTCCTCGGGGAACCGTGTTCCTAGCCGAGCGAGGGCCTGGCGGACAAACGTCACCTGCCTTGCGTGGGGACTCCTGCCAAGGGAGAGTCCCCGGCACCTGTGTCAGCCTCCACACCCGTCATCCCCAGCGCCGACTCCACTCCCACCAGGCTCCCCGATGACCCGGGGCCCGGCGTGACTCGAAAGCCCTCCGTCGCGGCGCTCTGGAGCCTCGCTGTCGTGGCGCTCCTGCCCGCCGTGGTGGCCGTGGTGCAGCTGGGCCGTATCCACCCCGACGAGGTGTACCAGGCCCTGGAGCCCGCGTACTGGCGCGTCCACGGCTACGGCGTGTTGGCGTGGGAGTGGCGCGATGGCATTCGCAACTGGGCTGTACCTGGCGTCCTGGCCGGATTCCTCAAGCTGGCCTCCTGGTTGGGCATCAGCGATCCGCAGGGCTATCGCGCGCTGACGGCCCTGCCGCAGCTCGCCCTGCACGCCTGGAGCCTGTGGGCCGTGTACCGCTTCGCCGCTCGGAGGGCGGGGAGCGCGGGGGGCTGGCTGGCCGTCATGCTGGTGGGGCTGTATGGGCCCGTGGTCGTCTTCGCGGGGCGCACCCTGTCGGAGTCCTTCTCCACGTCCTTCCTCCTGGTGGCCATGGAGGCCCTGGACCGGCGCGAGCGAGAGGTGAGGGCGGGGCTCCTGGGGGGCGGGGCGCTGGGGCTGGCCGTGGTGACGCGCTATCCGTCCGCCATCTTCGTCCTCGTGGCGCTCCTGTGGCTGCTGGCGATGCGCCGCTGGAGGATGTTCCTCTTCACGTGCCTGGGCGGACTGGTGGTGGCGGCGGGGCTGGGGCTCCTGGACCACCTCACCTGGGGCAGCCCCTTCCATTCCTTCATCGCCTACGTCCGCTTCAATGTCCTGTCCGGTGACGCGGCGGCGCGCTTCGGAGCGGACCCGCCGCGCTTCTACCTGAAGCCCCTGCTGTCGGCCGTGCCCGTCTGGGCGTGGGGCGCGGTGCCGCTGGCCCTCGTGGCGGCGAAGCGGAAGTGGGAGGTGTCGCTGCCGCTGATGTGCGCGGCGCTCT
Source organism: Myxococcus stipitatus (assembly GCF_038561935.1). The sequence goes on from NZ_CP102770.1 coordinate 2,808,265, forward strand.
ACGTGGCCGCGCTGCTGAAGACGGCGCACAAGGAGGAGCGCTTCCTCTACCCGGCGCTGGTCCTGGGGGTGCTCGCCGCCGCGCCGGTGGTGGCTGGCTTCATCCTCACACAGGCTCGCCGGGAGCTCCGGTGGGGACTGTCCGCGGTGGCCCTGGGGCTCGGGGCGGCCTCCGCCTCCTTCTTCCCGCCCTTCGACCTTCGGGGGGACGAGTTCCGCGCCATCGTCGCGTCCACCCGGAGGGAAGGCGCCACGGGCGTGCTCATCGTCGCCGAGGGACTCTGGGGCGCCGGCGGGTTCTTCTACCTGGGCAGGGAAATCCCCTGGCTCACCTGCGACTGGCCTCGCGACGAGGCCTTCCAGGTGGCCATGAGGGAGCGCCGCTTCAACCGCGTCATCACCATCGATGACCGGACGCTCCCGGAGCTCGAGGCGGCGGGCTTCCGCACCGTCGAGCGCTTCGGCCGCCAGTCGCTGCTCGTGCGCGACTGAGGGCCCTGGGGGCTGTCAGGGAGGAGGGCGGGCTTGTTCCGCCCTGTTCGCCAGCGGACGTGCGGTAGCCCGCAAAGGCGAAGAGCCAGACCCCGAAACGAGGACTGGCTCTTCAGAACGGCCGGGACACACGCGGTGGTACGCTACCGTTGCTTCCTTCCGGACCTGGCGGGGTTCGCGCCCCCACGTTGTCCCGACCACAAATCATGTAGACATCAACGACTGAAATAACAACGGAGAGGGTGGGATTCGAACCCACGATACCCTTTCAGATATACACGCGTTCCAGGCGTGCGCCTTCAACCGCTCGGCCACCTCTCCAGAAAGTCTGGAGCGGAGAGCGTAGGATTCGAACCTACGATACCGTTACCGGTATGCCTGATTTCGAGTCAGGTGCCTTCGACCACTCGGCCAGCTCTCCAAGTATTCAATTGTCTCGTCGCTTCGCGCGCAACCGCTCGAAGAACGACTTTAGAAGAATCCTGCTGTCTTCAGCCAGGATACCACTCGCGACCTGGAGCCGGTGATTGTGCCGAGGCTCTTCAGCGAGATTGTAGAGAGAACCGACCGCGCCGGCCTTCGGGTCCATGGCGCCAAAGACAAGGCGCGTCACCCGGGACTGTACGAGCGCACCGGCGCACATGGCACACGGTTCCAACGTCACGTACAGGGTGACGCCCGTCAATCTCCAGACACCCAGATGCTTTCGCGCTGCATCCAACGCGAGGACTTCGGCATGGGCGAAGGGATTGCGATCCATCTCTCTGCGGTTGAAACCCGTTCCGATGATGTTTCCATCATGGACCGCCACCGCACCGACAGGGACCTCTCCGAGTGTCGCGGCTTCCCGCGCGAGCGCGAGCGCCTGCTGCATGAAAGCTTCGTCGTCACTCATGGAGACGGCGGGAAGAAAGGGAAACGCTCCCTGGAGGATTCGAACCTCCGGCCTTCGGATTCGTAGTCCGACGCTCTATCCAGCTGAGCTAAGGGAGCAAATCTTCACGCGCTGCTACAACGACAAGTGGCGGAGAGAGAGGGATTCGAACCCTCGATACCCTTTCGAGTATGCAGGTTTAGCAAACCTGTGCCTTCAGCCTCTCGGCCATCTCTCCAACTCTTCTCTGTCAAAGAACCACAAAACTCAAGAACATTTTCGGAGGCGGTAGGATTCGAACCTACGGAGAGCTTGCACCCTCTGCGGTTTTCAAGACCGCTGCCTTCAACCGCTCGGCCACGCCTCCAAACCACCCAGCCGACGGAGCCCCTCGGACCGACGTCGGCCGTGGGGCCGCCCTTCTACATGATTCTTCGCCCGTTGCAAGCGGATGATCACAACTTCCGCCACATCTACAGCGGCTTGAGCTCCTTCAGGCCGCCCATATAGGGCCAGAGGACCTCCGGGATGGCCACGGTACCGTCGTCACGCTGGTAGTTCTCCAGGATGGCAATGGAGGTGCGGCCCACGGCGAGCCCGCTGCCGTTGAGGGTGTGGAGGAGCTGGGGCTTGTCGCCCTTCTGTCCCCGGAAGCGAATCTTCGCGCGGCGGGCCTGGAAGTCGCCGCAGTCCGAGCAGGAGGAGATCTCCCGGTAGGCGTTCTGGCCCGGCAGCCAGACCTCGATGTCGTACGTCTTGCGGGCCGCGAAGCCCATGTCGCCGGTGCACAGGAGCATGACCCGGTGGTGCAGGCCCAGGCGCCGGAGGATGTCGCAGGCGTCGTCCGTCATGGACTCCAGCTCGTCCAGGCTCTTGTCCGGGTGCGCGAACTTCACCATCTCCACCTTGTGGAACTGGTGCTGGCGGATGAGGCCGCGGGTGTCCTTGCCGGCGGCGCCCGCCTCCGCGCGGAAGCACGGGCTGAAGGCGCAGTAGCGCACCGGCAGCGTGTCACCCTCGAGGATTTCGTCCGAGTGGTAATTGGTGACGGGCACTTCGGCGGTGGGGATGAGGAATCGCTCGGGGTCGCCCAGCGTCTTGAAGGCGTCGTCCTCGAACTTGGGCAGCTGGCCGGTGCCCATCATCGTCTCGCGCAGCACCAGGTAGGGCGGGAGCAGCTCCGTGTAGCCCTTCTGGGTGTGCACATCGATCATGAACGTGACGAGTGCCCGCTCCAGCCGCGCCAGCGCGCCCTTGTAGAAGGTGAAGCGGCTGCCGGAGACCTTCGCGGCGCGCTCGAAGTCGAGCATGCCCAGCTTCTCCCCCAGCTCGAAGTGCTGCCGGGGCGTGAAGGGGAGGTGGGGCTTCTCGCCCCAGATGCTCACCTGGACGTTGTCGTCGGCGCTCGCGCCCACGGGGACGGAGTCGTGGGGCGTGTTGGGGATGAGCAGGAGGATGCCGTTGATCTCCTCCTCCACCTCCTTGAGCCGGTTCTCCTTCTCCTTGATGTCCTGGGAGACGGCTCGGAGGTCCCCGCGCAGGGCGTCCAGCGCCTTGGGGTCTTCCTTGGCCTTCTTCTTCATCTCCTCGTTGGCGGCGTTGCGGCGCGCGGCCAGCGACTCCATGGAGACGTACAGCTCACGGCGCTCGGCGAAGAGGCGCTGGAAGGGGCCCAGGTCCAGGTTGCCGCCCCGCGTCTTCAGGCGAGCGACGACCGCATCGAAGTTCTGCGCAACGTTCCGGAGGTCCAGCATGGGGGACGCCTTGTAGTCACCCTCGGTAGGCGTCAGCAAGGTTCCTGGCGCTCGGGGTGCTCAAGGGCGGACGCCCTCGTCTCCGGGGGCCTGACGCCGGCCATCCCCGGGGGGACGGCCGGCTGTCGGCTGCCGGCTAGTTGCGCAGGTCGTAGATTTCTTCCTCGATGTCCTTCTTGTCGGAAGCGTCCGGCTTCTTCTCCAAGTAGGACTCGAAGGCCTGCACGGCCTCCCGGCGCTTGTTCTTCTCCTTATAGGCGAAGCCCAGGTAGTAGTAGGTCATCGGGTTCTCCGGCTCGGCCGTGGCGGCCTTGCGGTACCAGTCGATGGCCTTGGCGTGCTGGGCCTGCTCGGTGAAGGCGCGGGCGACCTTGTAGTAGACGTACGTGAGCTTCGTGTCCGCCTTGAGGGCCTTCTGGTAGCGCTGGATGGCGTCGTTCCAGCGGGCGGCGTTGAAGTACGCATCGCCGATGGAGCCCAGCACCCGCGTGCGGCGCGGGTCTGACTTGAGGCTCTCCTCGAAGGAGGCGATGGCCTCGTCGAACTCGCCGAGCTCCAGGTGGGCATGGCCCAGGGCCTCGTGGGCATCCGCGTTGGCGGGGTCCAGGTCGACGGCGGAGCGCCACTCACGCATGGCGTCTGGCAGGTTCTTCGCGTCGCGCAGGATGACGCCGTAGGCGTAGTGGTAGTCCGGGCGCTTGGGCGCGCGCTCCACCGCCTTGCGCATGGCGTCCATGGCCAGGGTGAACTCCAGCCGCTTCGCCTTGACGAGCGCCAGGTAGTAGAGCGCCTCGTGGTTGGAGGGCTCGTTGCTCAGCGCCAGGCCCAGGTTGCTCTCCGCGCCGGGCAGGTCTCCGCGCTCCAGCAGCACGGCGCCCAGGGTGATGGGAATCGTGGTGGAGCGGGGGTCCTCGCCCTTGGCCTTCTCCAGTTCGGCCACGGCCTCCTCGAGCTTGCCCAGGCGCCAGAGGACGATGCCGCGCTGTAGCCGGCCGTCCTTGAGCAGGTGCGGGTCCAGCTCCAGCGCGCGGTTGGCCTCCACCTGGGCCTTCTCCAGGTCCCCGGCGAGCAGCGCCACGCGCGACAGGCCCAGGTGGGCGTCGGCCAGGTTGGGGTCGAGCTGCACGGCGCGGTCGAACTCCTGCTGTCCCAGGAGGGCGTTGTTCTCCGCGAGGGCCAGCTCACCCAGACCCGAACGCACCCCCGGGTGCTCCGGCGCCTTGCTGGCGGCCTGCTCCAGCTGCGTCCGCGCCTCCGCGTTGCGACGCTGCCGCAGGTAGAAGCGGCCCAGGTACAGGTTGGCCTCCACCAGGTTGGCGTCCGCGGCGATGGCGCGCTTGTAGTGCCCCTCCGCCTCGGAGAGCTTGTCCAGCGCGTCCTCGATGCGGCCGTAGAGGTAGGCGATGCGCGCCTCGCTGGGGAAGCGCTCGCTGGCCTTCTGCACCGCCTCCAGCGCCGCCTGCATCTTGCCGGTCATCACCAGCGAGGAGATGTGGCCGTCGGCGTACTCCAGGTTGTCGGAGGACTCGGCGGCCAGCGCCGTGTACAGCGGGAGGGCTCCCTCGTAGTTGCGCTGGGCGCGCAGCACGTGGGCGAGCTGGGCCTTGATGAAGTCCGACTCCGGGTCCTGCTCCAGCGCGGCCTTGAGCTCGGCCTCCGCCTCGCGGGGCTTGTGCTGGTAGAAGAGCGCCACGCCCTTGAGCCCCCGGGCGCGGGCGAGCTCGGCGGGACCCAGCGCGGACTGGACGTCCTGGGCCAGGGCCTCCTCCACGGACTGCGCGCCCTTCTCCACGTCCTTGCGCACCAGGAGCTGCACGGCGGCGAGCTCCACGGCGGAGGAGGCGTGCTTGCGGTCCGCCTCGAGCGCGGCGGTGTACGCGGCGGCGGCCTCGTCCGCGCGGCCCGCGGCCTGGTGCAGGTTGCCCGTGGCGTGGTGGGCCTTGGCGGACTTCGGGTCCACCGCGAGCACCTTCTTCAGGGTCTCGATGGCGGCGTCCCGCTCACGCTTCATGGCCTGCGCTTCGGCCACGAGGAAGGCCAGCTCCAGGTCGCCCTGGTTTCCTTCGCGGCTGAACGCGTCCATCAGCGGAACCAGCGCCGCGTCCGCCTGCCGGCCGGCGAGGGAGAGCGCCGCGCCCGCCTTGATGAAGTCCACGTCCTTCTCGCCCAGGAGCGCGATGTCCGGCAGGGCCTCCCGGCAGCGCGTCATGTCGGCCGGCTTCGCCGCGGAGTACTTGCGCTGCAGGTAGGTGACGGACTGGCACCACAGCGAGCGCACCGCCGGGTACTCCTTCTGCTGGAGCGCCTGGGCGGAGAGGGTCTGCGCCTGCTGGTAGCTGGCGAAGGTGTCCTGGAGGAGCGCCTGCTTCGCCTGCGTCACGAGCTGCGCCTCGGGCGAGCCGTCCGAGACGCGCGCGGGGAACAGGGCGCGGCGGCCGAAGGCGCCGTAGCGCGTGCCGAACTCGGTGCCCGCGCCGATGGCCAGGAGCGCCGCCGCCACGCCCGCCGCGACGAACAAGGGGATGCGCTTCTTGAGCTTCTCGTTGGCGCCGCTGCGGTCCACCACGGAGACCGCGGCCATGCGGCCTTCATAGAGCTGCTCCAGGCGACGCATGTTCGCCTGCGTTCCAGTCCCATCGGCGCGAGGCGCGTCCGCGTCCGTCGCGGTGGCGGCGACGGGGGCCGCGGCGACGACCTTGGCGGGGCCCTCCATCAGCCGCTGGATGGCGGCGGCGAAGGTCGGGATGGTGCCGATGGCCGACCACGTCTCCGAGTCCAGCGAGACGTCCTCGTTGCCCAGGAGCTGCCCGTCCTCGAGCATCTTGACGACGACGCCCTCGTCGAAGGGGCCGAACACCTTGCCCGAGCGGCGGCGCACGTGGAAGCGGCGCACCTTCGCGCCCGCCTGCGCGCCGGCGTCGCGGCTGGCGGCATCGTCGATGAAGGACAGCATCTCCAGGCCATCCGCCGGGCCCGCGTTGGGCGGAGGCGGCAGCGGGTCGGAGAGGTCCGCTTCCAGGTCATCCTCGGGACGCGCGGTGGGGTCGAACTCGAGCGAGTCCGGGATGCCCGCCGAGGGCGCGGAGGCGGACGGCGCGCCGAAGTCCACGTCCCCGAAGTCCATCGAGGGGTTGAAGGACGCGGGCGGCGGCGCGGCGGGCGGCGGGGCCGGGTCCGCGAAGTCCAGGCTGAAGTCCGGCATCGGCGCGGGCGGCGGGGGCGCGGCGAAGTCGAACGATGCTCCCTGCGGCGCGCTGGGGGCCGGCAGGTCCGAGAAGTCCATCGCGGGGGCGGCGGGAGCCGGCAGGTCCGAGAAGTCCATTGCGGGCGCGGCCGGGGCCGCCGAGTACGGGTCCACGGGCGCGGGAAGCTCGCCGAAGTCGAAGGCCGGTCCTCCCGCGGGCGGAGGCGGCAACGCGAAGGCGTCATCCCCCATGGGCTGCTGCGCATACGCGGGGGGCGGAGGCAGCGCGAACGGGTCGTCCGTCACGGGCGGCTGCGAGTACGCGGGCGGAGGAGGCAGCGCGAAGGGGTCGTCCAGCGCGGGCTGCTGCCCGTACGCCGGGGGCGGCGGGAGCGCGAAGGGGTCATCCAGCGCGGGCTGCGCGTACTCGGGGCTCTGGGGAAGCGCGAACGGGTCCTCTCCCGCGGGCGGAGGAGGCAGCGCGAAGGGGTCGTCCAGCGCGGGCTGCGCGTACTCCGGGGGAGGAGGGAGCGCGAAGGGGTTCTCCGTCACCGGCGGCTGCGAGTACGCGGGCGGAGGAGGCAGTGCGAAGGGGTTCTCCTCGACGGGAATCGCGCCCTGCCCGGGGCCAGGCGTGGGGGGCAGCGCGAAGGCGGAGGCCTCGCCGCTCGGGGTCTCGACGTCGAAGGCGAACGGGTCCGGCTCGGGCTGCGCGGGGACCGGGAGCGCGTCATCGGAGAAGTCGAAGTCGCGCGCGGTGCCCTGCGCGTCCGAGGAGCCATAGGCCAACGGAGCGTCACCCACCGGCGGTGCCAGCGCATCGTCGGAGAAGTCGAAGTCGCGCGCGGAGCTCGGGGGCGCGACGGCGGCCTGCTCGCGGTACGCGGCGTTGGGCAGCGGAATGGCGACGACGCGGGTGACGTCGCGGTCCTCTCGCGCGGGCGGCGCCACGTCGTCGAAGCCGTCGCTGAAGGAGTCCGTCGCGCCGGGCAGCGGGATGGCGCCGGAGTCGAAGGGGGCCGCCGCGCCCGGAAGGGGAATGGCGTCGGGGCCCGCGCCCATGGCGATGGCACCCGAGGGCGCCGCACCCGGGAGCGGAATGGCCCCCCCGTCGTGTCCGAAAGCCGTCGTCGGGTGCGACGAGGCGCCGGGCAGCGGGATGGCCCCCGAGTCGAAGCTGAAGGCGTCGGCCGGAGCCGCGGCCCCCGGGAGCGGAATGGCGCCGCCGTCGAATCCAGACGCGCCCGGAAGGGGAATGGCCTGGGGGCTGGCTCCCGAGGGGGCGCTACCGGGCAGGGGAATCGCCGCGGAGGGCGCGGGCGCGGAACCCGGCAGCGGAATCGCGGCGGAGGCGGCGGCGGACGGCGCGGCGCCGGGAAGAGGAATCGCGACGGAGGCGGGAGCCGCGGCCTGGCCCGGGAGGGGAATGGCGGCGGGAGGCGGCGCGCTCACCGACTCGGGTTTGATGGGGAAGGTGGTCTGGCACCGGGCGCACTTGAGCTTCGCGCCTCCCGGGGGGATCCGCTTGTCATCGATGTTGTAGTTCGTCTGGCAAGACGGGCAGGAGACTTTCATGGGGTTCCTTCGACGGGACCAGCGCGCGCAGGCTACCAGAGGCGTTTCCAGCCCGGAAAGAACGCGCCGCCCCGCAGTGAAAGTGTTCCGCTCCAGGCCCCCCGGGCAGCCAGACGAGGCCTCTGTGTCTTCGCGCCGCTGCGACGGCGCGTTGGTTCCCCTCTCACCGGGAGGAGGTGGTAGGACCGACCCAGCATGGAACCCATCGTCATCCTGGGAGCAGGTCTCGCGGGCCTGTCCACGGCGCACTTCCTCCAGAAGCCCTGGCGTCTCATCGAGAAGTCGGACCGCGTCGGCGGCCTCATCAAGACCGAGGTCATCGACGGGTGTTATTTCGACCCCACCGGCCACTGGCTGCACCTGCGCGACCCTGAAATCCAGGAGTGGGTGAACACGCGCTGGCTGCCCGGGCAGATGGTGCGCATCCAGCGCAAGGCGGGAATCTTCACGCGCGGCGTCTTCACGCGCTTTCCGTACCAGGTGAACACCCACGGCCTGCCGCCCGACGTCGTCGCCGAGAACCTGATGGGCTTCGTCGAGGCCATCTACGGCGAGAAGGGCCGCGCGCTGCGAGAGCGGGAGCCCAAGGACTTCGAGGAGTTCATCCTGCGCTACATGGGCGAGGGCTTCGCGAAGAACTTCATGGTGCCCTACAACCAGAAGCTCTGGACAGTGCACCCGCGCGAGATGTCCGCGGCCTGGGTCGGACGCTTCGTGCCCCGCCCGACGCTCAAGGAAGTGGTGGACGGAGCCCTGGGCGCCGGCACCGACGCCGTGGGCTACAACGCGTCCTTCCTCTACCCCCGAGAGGGCGGCATCGAGAGCCTCGCGCGCGCCATGCTGCGCGGACTCGAGGGGGGGGAGCTGAGCGTGCGCACCGAGCCCACGTTCATCGACTGGAAGGCGCGCAAGGTCGCTCTGTCCGATGGCAGGACGCTGTCCTATTCAGGACTGGTGTCCACCGTGTCGCTGCCCGGCCTGGTGCGCCTGCTGGCCCAGGGGCCCTCGGGGGTGCCCGAGGAGGTCATCGCCGCGGCGAAGCGTCTGCGCGCCACGACTGTCACCTATGTCGCCGTGGCGGCGCGGGGGGCCAACCGTCAGCCCTGGCATTGGATCTACCTGCCGGAGCCGGAGTTCCACACGTACCGCATCGGCTCCCCGTCCGCCGTCTACGACGCGCTCGCCCCCAAGGACACCTCCACCTTCTACGTGGAGTACAGCCACCACGGAGAGCTGTCCCCGGCCACCGCGGAGAAGTACGCGGTGGAGGACCTGCTGCGCTCGCGGATGATCCACTCCGCGGACGACATCCTCTTCGCGCAGGCGCGTGAGATTCCCCACGCCTACGTGCTCTATGACGAGGCCTACGGGCCGGCGAAGGCGGAAATCCTTCGTTTCCTGGAGCACGCTGGCATCCTCACGGCGGGGCGTTATGGACAGTGGGAGTACTCGTCCATGGAGGACGCCATCCTCGCGGGACGGGCGTGTGCTCGGACGCTGAACGGTTGACGGAGCCGGCGCGCGCGGTACGACGCATCTTGTCGACGGGTGCCGCGCGCCATGCTAGGCGGACGAGACTGCTGTCCGCTCAGAGCTGATTCCATGGCACCGCACCTGTCCGTCGTCATCCCGGTCTACAACGAGGAGTCCATCATCGCCTCGGCGGCGGAAGAGCTGCGCCAGGGGCTGGATGCACGTGGGCTCGACTACGAAATCATCTTCGCGGAGAACGGCTCCAAGGATGCCACGACGCGCATCCTCGAGGAGCTGTGCGCCAGGCATCCTCGGCTGCGCTGGTTCCACTCCGAGCGTCCCAACTACGGCGTCGCCCTCAAGGCCGGCATCCTCATGGCCCGGGGCACGTACGTCATCTGCGACGAAATCGACCTCTGCGACCTCACCTTCTACGACGCGGCGCTGCCTCGGTTGGAGCGGGGCGAGGCGGACATGGTGGTGGGCTCCAAGGCGGCCAAGGGCGCCAGTGACCAGCGGCCCCTCATCCGCCGCGCGGCCACGCGGGTGCACAACAAGCTGCTGAAGGTGACGCTGGGCTTCCAGGGCACGGACACGCACGGGCTCAAGGCGTTCCGCCGCGAGGCGCTCCTGCCCGTCATCCAGAAGTGCGTGGTGGACATGGACGTGTTCGCCAGCGAGTTCGTCATCCGCGCTTGGCGCGAGGGGCTGAAGGTGATGGAGATTCCCATCCAGCTCCACGAGAAGCGCCAGCCCTCCATCCACCTCTTCAAGCGCGTGCCCAACGTCCTCAAGAACGTGGGCAAGTTGTTCTACGTCATCCGCGTGCGTGGCACGTGAGCGGGGGAGGGCGCGCACCGTGAGGCTGGCGTCCATTTCCGTCGACCTCGACTCGCTGCCGCACTACTGCCGCATCCACGGGCTGCCCGAGTCGCTGCTGGATGCGCGCGCCCGCTCCCTGGTCCACGCGGTGGCGGTGCCTCGCTTCATGGCGCTGCTGGACGCGGTGGGCGTGCCGGGCACCTTCTTCGCCATTGGCGAGGACCTGGAGGCGGACCCGAACGCCGCCGCGGGGATGCGCGCGGCCCACGCGGCCGGCATCGAGGTGGCAAGCCACAGCCACGCCCACGACTACGCGCTCACGCGCCGAGGCCCCGCCGCCATCCTGGACGACCTCCAGCGCGCGGACGCCGCCATCCTCGCGGCTACGGGTGTCCGGCCCGAGGGCTTCCGCGCTCCGGGCTACACGCTCAACGCGGACCTCTACGCGGCCACCGAGGCCCTGGGCTACCGGTACGGCTCGTCCGCCTTTCCCGCCACGCCGTACTACGCGGCCAAGGCGGCGGTGATGGGGGCGCTCGCGCTGGCGGGGCGGCCGTCGCGCTCCGTGCTGGATACGCCGCGCGTGCTGCTGGCGCCTCGGGTGCCGTACCGGCCGGACCCGGCGCGGCCCTACCAGCGAGGCTCCGGCTCCGTGGTGGAGCTGCCCATGGCGGTGACGCCCGGCCTGCGCTTCCCGTTCATCGGCACGTTCGCCACCACGCTGCCGCTGGGCACCCTGCGCGCGGCCTGGCGCATGTGCCGGGGCGATGCCTTCTTCAACTTCGAGCTGCATGGCGTGGACGTGCTGGACGCCTCGGACGGCATCCCCGGTGAGCTGGTCCGCCAGCAGCGGGACTTGCGCGTGAGCGCGGCGAAGAAGCTGGAGCGGCTGCGCGAAATCTTCGGCTGGCTCCGGGCCGAGTGCGACGTCGTCACCCTGCGCGACGCCTCGGGGCGCCTGTCCGCCACGCTGTGAGCCTCACCGCGCGACCGCGGGCGAGCCGAGCACCTCCACCACCGCGTCATGCACCCGCCCATCCGTGAGCATCCACGGGTGGAAGAGCACCGGGAACACGCGCTCGCAGGCGCCGGGCAGCCGGGAGCTGGACGCGGGCACAATCATCAGGTCCCACGGCGACCAGAAGCTGTGCACCTCCGTGTTGCCCCACGGATGGGTGTCCTGCTGGAGGGCCCGGAGCAGCCGGCTTCCCGGCCTCATCTGGGTGATGCCCTTGCCTCGCGCGAGGAACGCCAGCGCGGAGCCTCCATGGGGACCCGAGATGGAGATGAATCGCCGCACCATCAGCCGGCCGCCCAACAGCTGCACCCAGTAGCGCGTGACGAGTGCCCCCATGCTGAAGGCCACGACGTCCACGCGGCGCGCCCCCGTACGGGCTCGCAGCGCCTGGGCTTCGTGAGCCACCTGGCGCGCGAGCACGGACAGGCTCTCGCTTCCGTCGCTCGGCGCGAGCGAGAGGGCATGCAGGTGGGGCCAGCCTTCCTGCTCCAGTCGCTGGCGGAGGGCATCGAAGGCGCTCGCGTCATCGCCCAGGCCATGGACGAAGAGCACGGGGGCTCGCTGCTCCACGGGCGCGAGCCGGAGGGTCTGCACCGCGGCGGCCAGGGACGCGCTCACACGCCACCCCTCGCGACGCCGACGCGGGCCTCGCTGCGCGCTCGACTGGAGTGGGACACGGTGGGCCTACCCTGGATGGGCACTCCAAGCCTCCATGGGCGAAGCCTACACCCGCGCCCCCTCGGAGCGCGCACGTGCCCGCCACTCGGCGGCCCACGTCCAGAAGGTTCCGCGAACCCCGTGTGTCGAGTGATTCGAGTGTCGCGAGGAAGACGCGGATGGTTGGGTCCTTGCCTCCGGAGCGCCAGGGGCGTGCTTCCGGGTTTCTCCTCTCCCGGGGCGGGAGCCGGTGGTGTTAAAGAGCGCGGGATATGCTGGAGCGTCTCGGCGACCGAGTGAAGAAGGGCCTGCGCGATTGGACCGACCGCATGGCCAATGACGAGCAGAAGGCTCGCATGCAGGCCATGGCTCGTCCGGAGAACGAGTACGGGGTGGACCCCTTCGGGTACAACCTCGACTTCAGCCTCTCCGCGGTGGCGCCCTTCCTCTGGCTCTACCGGAACTACTTCCGCGTGGAGACCTACGGCATCGAGAAGGTCCCCGCCGGACGGGTGCTGCTGGTGTCCAACCACTCCGGGCAGGTCCCCCTGGACGGCGCCATGATTGGCGTGTCCCTGATGCTGGAGGCCACGCCCCCTCGCGCCGTGCGCAGCATGGTGGAGAAGTGGGTGCCGTCGCTGCCGTACGTCTCCACGTTCATGGCGCGCATGGGGCAGATTGTCGGCACGCCGGAGAACTGTCGGCGGCTGCTCGAGTCGGACGAGGCCATCCTCGTCTTCCCCGAGGGCACCCGCGGCATCAACAAGCTGTGGCCCCAGCGCTACCAGCTCCAGGAGTTCGGCCTGGGCTTCATGCGCCTGGCGCTGGAGACGCGCACGCCCATCGTCCCCGTGGCCGTCGTCGGCGCGGAGGAGCAGGCCCCGGCGCTCATGGACCTCAAGCCGGTGGCGAAGCTGTTGGGCTTCCCGTCGTTCCCCATCACCCCCACGGGCCTGCCCTTCCCGCTGCCCACGAAGTACCGCCTGTACTACGGCGACCCCATGCACTTCACCGGGCGCCCGGACGACGAGGACAGCGAGCTGGACAAGAAGGTCCGCACCGTGAAGGGCGCCATCCAGTCCATGCTCCACCAGGGCCTCAAGGAGCGCCGGGGGGTGTTCTGGTGAGCGGCCCGCTCGTTCGGTGCTAAGAGGCATTGTCCATGAGACCGGCCGTCGTCGTCACGGGCATCAGCGGCAACCTCGGCCGCACCCTCGCGAAGCTTCTGCACAAGCACGAGCGCATCATCGGCATCGACCGGCGTCCCTTCGTGGGCCGGCCGAAGGATGTCGAGATGTACGAGCTCGACCTGCGCAAGAAGAAGGCGGAGGACGTCTTCCGCAAGAACGAGGTCCGCGCCGTCATCCACATGGGCATCATGCATGACCCGCGCATGAGCGAGGAGGAGCACCACTCGTTCAACGTCGTGGGCACCACGCGCCTGCTGGAGTACTGCGCGAAGTACGGCGTGAAGAAGGTCGTCGTCCTCTCGTCGGCCAACGTCTACGGGCCCAGCCCGGACAACTCCAACTTCCTCACCGAGGACGCGCCGCTCATGGCGGCCAGCCGCTTCTCTGGCGTGCGGGACCTGATTGAAGTGGACATGCTCGCGCATGGCTTCTTCTGGAAGCACCCCCACATCGAGACGGTGATTCTGCGGCCCGTCCACATCGTCGGGCCCACCATCAAGAACGCGCCGTCCAACTACCTGCGCCTGCGCCACCCGTGGATGATGGCGGGCTTCGACCCCATGGTGCAGCTCATCCACGTGGAGGACGTCGCCCGCGCCATGGTGGCCGCCCTCCGCCCGGAGCCCAAGGGCGTCTACAACGTCGTCGGCCCCGGCGAGGTGCCCCTGTCCGCGGTGATGCGCGAGTTGGGCAACACCCCCATCCCCGTGCCCCACCCGGTGGCCCGGCCCCTGTTGGGCATGCTCTTCAAGTATCGCATCGCCAACTTCCCGCCCCCGGAGCTGGACCACATCCAGTTCCTGTGCGCCGTGGATGGCAGCCGCTGGGTCAACGACGTGGCCTGGAAGCCCCGTCACTCCATGCGGGAGACCATCCGCGCCGTCCTCGCGGACTGAGAGGGGAAAGTCCGAGGGTCCCTGACACGGTTGTCGTGGCTGTCACGACGCCGGAGGCTGGACCCCATGACAGCAGTGTCAGCGCCCCGACGTTCCACCCCTGGGAATGTCGGCGCGGCGCGAGTGCAAGCCCTTGAATCTTCGTGAACGCGTGTGGGCCTGGAGCCGGGAGCTCGGCGTGGCATCGCCATTGCTCTAAGTCCCGGCATCACCGCGCGGCGATGCGGGCCTGGTCACAGCGTCGCCCCGCGCAAATGTCAGGGCGCTCCATTGGGGAGCTCCCGACGTCCACCGCCTCGGCCGGCCCCGAGTCGGTGGACGGATTTTGTAGGGCACTCCATGGGGGAGTTCCCGACGCCCATCGCCTCGGCCGGCCCCGAGTCGATGGGCGGTTTCTTGTAGGGCGCTCCATTGGGGAGTTCCCGACGCCCACCGCCTCGGCCGGCCCCGAGTCGGTGGGCGGTTTCTTTTTGGCAGCCTAGCGCAGCTCGTTCGCGAACGGACCGGAGTCCTGGCGCTCCAGGAGCCACATCCCGTCCTTGTAGACGAACTCCGAGCTCACCACCGAGGTGTGCTCCGTGGCGGAAGGCAGGCGCATCCACTGGATGCGGCTCTGCACCACGGCCCGCGTGCCGTCCTCCGACATCAGGACCTCTTCGATTTCGTAGTCGCTGATGGACAGGTCCTTCTCGTCCTGGAGGTCCAGCCGGGCGCGTGCGAAGGCCTGGCGGCGCTCCGGGACGATGAAGCGCGAGGCGGTCCTGAAGTCCTTCCACCGGATGACCTTGTGGAACGACTCCACCACCGGCTTGAGTTCTTCCAGGTTGGATTTCTTGGACAGGGTTGCGCATCCGCCAAGGGCGAGCGCGAGGAAGAGGGCGAGCGGGCGAATCACGGGGTGGGACGGTAGCATCCGGCGGCCGCCCGGGACGAGTTCACGGTGGTATGGTCCGGCTCCCTCGCCCGAGCACCGGAGTCGCAAGCCCACATGGCCAAGTCGATGGTGGAGCGTTACGAGCAGCTCCTCCGGCAGGACCCTACGTCTTCCGTTTTCGTTGAACTGGCCAAGGCCCTGCTGGAGAAGGGGGACTCGGCGCGCGCCATCGAGGTGTGCGAACAGGGCATCTCCCACCACCCGTCCTCGACGGTGGGGCGGGTGCTCTGGGGCAAGGCGCTGATTCAGCTGGGGCGCCCCGCTCAAGCGATGGAGCAGTTCGACAAGGCCATCGCCATCGAGAAGGACAACCCCTACGCCTACAACCTGATTGGCGAGGTGCTGTTGCAGCGCGGGCTGTACCGCTCGGCGCTGCCGCTCCTGCGCAAGGCGGTGGCGCTGCAGCCCAATGACGGCCGCGTGAAGCTGTGGCTGGAGCAGGCCCAGCAGGCCCTGGCGGGTGGCCCCGCGCCCGTCTTCGCGGACCTGATGGGGTTGGAGAAGGCCGCTCCCGAGGAGGGAGAGGCCGACGGGAGCGAGAAGCCCGAGAGCAGCGAGGCCGTGGCGGCGGCTCCCATGGCGGCGGCGCGACTGCGGGCCGCGGCGCTCGGGGATGCCGCGAAGGCCGCGGCGGGTCCGGCGAAGTCCGTGGGGCCACGCGCCGCCGCGGACCTGGCGAGCGCCGCCGGGGCGGGGGGTGACGCTGCGGCGGACACGCCGGCGGTCGCGGACTCGGATTCCCCCGGTGCTGGAGAGGACGTGGACCTGGGGCTCTCCTCGGAGACTCCGGTGCTGCGCTCTCCCGAGGCGCCAGCGTCGGAGGCGCCAGCCGCCTCCGCGTCGGACGCTTCGCTGGGGTTGATTGACAGGCCGATTCCCGTGCTCGGCGCCGCTCCCGGCACGCTGTTGCCGACCCTGGACCTGTCGCTGTCCGATGAGGACGGTGCTCCGGAGCCTTCGGGTCTCGAGGCCTCTGCTGGCACGCCTGAGGGAGAAGACTCCCAGGCCGCGGACTCCTCGGGGACGCAGGACGCCGAGGCGTCGGCCCCCTCGGGTGAGAGCTCCGCCGAGGGCGAGGCGGGGGGAGGGGACTCCGCCGCCGCTGCCTCCGAGTCCGAAGAGGACATCCTGCTTCGCTCCAGCGAGTTCACCACCGCGAAGCCGGTGATTCCCGCCTCGTCCGGTGGACTCCTGGGCGACCTGCCTCCCGTGGAGCCGACGGGCGCCGCGCCCGTGGTGGCTCGGGCCGCATCGTCGGCGCGGGGCTCTGGCTCCAAGCGCTCGTTGCTCGACGACCTTCCGGATGTCGCGGAGCCGACCGGGCCCTCGGCGAAGCCGAAGGCCGGCGAGTCCAAGCAGGACACCGAGGCCCTCACCGTCGCCTACGAGAAGGAGCTTCGCCAGAAGCTGGCGCGCGAGGCCGCGAAGACCTCGTTCATCAAGCGCAACGGTGTCAAGGTTGCTGGTGCCACGGCGTTGGCGATGGTGCTCATCACCGTCGTCGTCGGCTTCCTGCGCATCCGCGCGGCCTCGGGGGGGCAGACGCTGAACGAGGCGCTCGCGCGCTCCGAGGACCTCATCGTCCAGGACACACGGGCCTCGCTGAACGGTGCCCTCCAGCAGCTGGGGAGCGCGCTGGAGATGGACGAGAGCAGCAGCCGCGCGTGGGCCCTCACCGCGTGGACCCATGCGCTGCTCTTCGCGGACCACGGCATGTCTCCCGAGGACCGCCTCAAGGCGCTCGAGGCCCTGGAGAAGCCGGGCGTGCGAGAAGCCGCTCCGGGACTGGTCCTCACCACCAACGTCCTCGTGGCGGATGACCGCGGGCGCGAGCCGGCCCGCCGCGCGCTGCTCGCCGCGACGGACGAGAGCACCGAGGTCCACGCGCTCGCCGCGAGCCTGCTCCTGGCGTCGAAGGACGAGAAGAAGGCGCTCGAGCGCTTCGACCGCGCGCTTCGTGCCTCCCCGTCCAACGTCCGCGCCCTGGTGGCGCTGGGGGGCTACTACCTGGCCTCGGAGGACTTCCCGCAGGCCATCGAGATGTTCGCGAAGGCACGCACCAAGTCGCCCAAGCACTCTTTGGCGCGCATCGGCCAGGCCGAGGCCCGGCTGGCGCAAGAGCAGGACCTGGAGGAGGCGCTCGCGGATGTGGCCCCGCTGGCCGACGACGCGGAGCTGCCCTCGGCCCTCAAGCCGCGTCAGCAGCTGGTGCACGGTCAGCTCCTGGCCGCCGTGGGCAAGCACGACGAGGCCCGGGCCCTGCTGTCGAAGGGGACTCAAGGCGCGCTGGCGTTCGACTTCCAGCTCGCGCTGGGCGCCTCGAGCCGCGCGGCGGGGAAGCTGGACGCGGCGCTCGCCGCCTACGAGGCGGGCTTGAAGCTCCAGCCCAAGAGCGACGAGGCCCGCGAGGGTCTGGGCCGCACGCTGCTGGACAAGGACCGCGAGCGCGAGGTGCTCACGCGCCTGGACGCCGAGGGCGGCCGCAAGGTGGCCCTGGTGCGCGCCTCCGCCTACGCGCGCCTGGGTGACTGGAAGCGCGTCCGGACGGAGCTGGCGCGCACGCGCGTCAACGAGCGCTACCCACCGGAGGCCGTGTCGCTCCTGGCCCTGGCAGACTCCGCCGAGGGCAATGGCGCTCAAGCGCGGGAGCTGCTCGAGAAGGCACTGGCCGCCTCGAAGCGTCCGCGCAACGACATGCGGCTGGCGCTGGGGCAGCTGTACTGGCGCGAGCGCGCCCTCGACAAGGCACAGGCCCAGTTCGAGGAGGCGCAGAAGAATCCTCGTGACTACGAGGCGTCATGCTCGCTGGGGCGCCTGCTCCTGTCGCGAGGCCTGCCGGACATGGCGCTCAAGCCGCTGATGCAGGCGGTGGAGCGCAACGGCGCGCATGGCGAGGCACGAGATGCGCTGGGCCGGACGCTGCTGGCGTTGGGCCGCACGCCCGAGGCCCTCAAGCAGTTCGAGGCGTGGCAGCTCGACAACCCCGGCAGCGCCGGTGCGCAGAAGGGCTTCGCGCTGGCGCTCTTCCAGTCCGGCCGCCGCAAGGAGGCGGAGGGTGCCGTGGGCCGCGCGGCGAAGCTGGCCCCGGACGACGCGGAGGCGCACCGGCTGCGCGCCGCCATCCTCTTCGGCGCGGGTGATGCCAAGGGCGGCTTCTCCTCGCTGGAGCGCGCCAACAAGCTGGACCCGAAGGACCCGAACACCTTCTGTGAGATTGCCCACGCCTTCCTGAGGCAGGGCAACACGGACAACGCGGATGCCGCCTTCGCGGCCGCGCGGCGCGAGGGCCCCGACGCCACCTGCGGACGGGTGGGCGAGTTCTACGTGCAGCTGCCGAGCGGTGGCCGCACGGTGGCGCGGACGCTGGAAGACCTGGCCGCGAGGGCCCCCACCCCGTGGGACAAGGCCTTTGCCCAGGCCGCCATGGCCCGTGTCCTCCTGGGCGCGGGGGCGTTGAAGGAGGCGCGCGCCGCCGCGGACGAGGCCGTTCGCCTGGCGCCGTTCGAGGGGCGTTCCTACCTTGCGCTCGGCATGGTCGCCCTCAAGCAGAGACAGGAGGCCGCGGCGAAGACGGCGCTCTTGAAGGCCGTGGAGCTGGAGCCCACGGACGGGCCGGCCCACCTGGCTCTCGCGGACGTGCTTGTCCGGGAGTCAGCGGAGCTGGTGCGGGCCGTGGACGCGTACGAGACCTTCCTCCGCCTGGCCGGCTCAAGCGAGGATGCGGCGCGCGTGAAGAAGGCGCTGCCGTCCCTCAAGAAGAAGGCGGCTCGTTAGCGTGAGGACACCTCCCTCCGGCTCGGGGCCTGAGTCCCCGCTGCTGCGCATCATGTGGGGCAACGCCTTCCTGCTCTCGATGCTCTACCTGCTGGTGGGCGTGGGCGTGGAGATCGCGCTGCGCATGTTCCCCTCGCGCTTCCTGCAGCGCCTGTCGCTGTCCCTGGACTCCCTGCCCGCACGGGCCCTGGAGCTCATGGGCGCGATGGACCCGCTGCGCACGGCCTTCTTCAACGGGCGCATCTCCGAGTCCGGGGTGCGCCTCATCTTCGGCCTCACCACCGTGGTGGTCATCTTCCTGCTCGCGCTCGTCGTGGGCACCGTCATGGGCACCCTGCGCTACTTCATCGCCCGCGCCGCCTACCGCCGAGGCCGCTGACGTCCCGAGGTGGGACGCGCCGGGCCGTCAGTCGGAGGCCCCCGCGCGGCGGATGCGAGGCTTGCGCGCCTTGCTCATGGCCATGGGGACGACCTGGGGCTCATGCCCCGCGGCCCGGGCCATGAGACAGATTTCCACCACCTTGGGGCCGAAGCGCTCCCAGCGGCTCTCGCCCGTGCCCTTCACCGTGAGGAAGCCCTCCCTGTCGATGGGCAGCGTGGCGGCGAGTCCCAACAGCGTCGCGTCGTTGAAGATGATGAAGGGGGCGACCCCCAGGTCCTTCGACAGCTCCTTGCGCCAGCGCCGCAGCTCCGTCGAGGCCAGCTCGCTGTAGCTCGTCACCGGGGCCGCGGCGGCGGACGTCCGCGCTCGCGACGCGGACGGGCCGCCGGACAGCAGCACCGGCATCTTCGCGGGCGCGCAGACGTCGCAGTTGCCACACGAGGCCTCCACGTCCTGCTGCCCGAAGTAGTGCAGGACCGTCCTGCGTCGGCAGCGCTGCTCCCGGTCCGCGTAGGCGTAGTCCGTCATCCGCCGCAGGAGCTGGAGGTTCTGTCGCTCCTGCTCGCGCACGTGGCTCAGGTCCATGCCCATCTCCCGGAAGGGGAGGCGGACCAGCGCGCGGATGGAGCGCCCGGAGAAGGGCCTGCGCACCTTCACCACGCCCGACTTCTCCAACAGGCCCAGCGCGTGCCGCACCTCATCCACCGTCAGCCCGACGCGCCGGGCGAGGATGGTCAGCTCCGTGGTGGCCTGCCGCCCCACGGGAAAGGTCTCCAGGAGCGACTTCAGGAGCCGCTGCGCGTCCGCCGCATGCGGGTGTGCCCCCTGGGCCTTCTCCGTCAACGTCAGCCCATGCGCCCCCTCGCCGCGGTTGCCTCGCTCCAGCTTCCCCGCGCGCTCGAAGATGCGCACCGCGGCGGAGACCTCGAACTCGCTGGCGTTCACCATGCCCGCGAGCACGTGGACGCCGCGCTCGAACTCCTCCACCGACTGGAGGACGCCCCACACGTCCGCGAGGACCGCCTCCGACGGGTGGTTGCCTTGGATGAGCCGCTCCTGCGTGTAGACATCCGCGTGGTTGAACAGCAGCACCGCTCGCGCGTCTCCTCCGTCGCGGCCCGCTCGGCCAATCTCCTGGTAGTACGCCTCCACCGCCCGGGGGATGTTGGCGTGCGCGACGAAGCGGATGTCCGGCTTGTCGATGCCCATGCCGAACGCGTTGGTGGCCACCGCCACCGCGTCCTTCGTGGACATGAACGTGTCCTGCGCCCGCCGCCTCGCGTCGTCGTCCATGCCCGCGTGGTACAGCACCGCCTTCACGCCTCGGCCGTGCAGCTCCGAGAAGACGCCCTCCGACGCGCGCCGCGTCGAGCAATAGATGATGCCGCTGCCTCCCAGCGCCGCCAGCCTCGCGCAGGCCTCGTGCCGGTCCGAGTCCCCGCCCACCTCCTGCTTGCCGAGGAAGAGGTTGGGCCGGTCGAACCCCATGGCGAACTCCCGGGGCTCCTTCATCAACAGCACCCGGACGATGTCCGCGCGGACCTCGGGTGTGGCCGTCGCCGTGAGTGCCACCGTGCGCGGTGGGCGCAGCCGCTTGCGCACCTGTCCCAGCTGCGCGTAGTCCGGCCGGAAGTCGTGGCCCCACTGGGAGATGCAGTGCGCCTCGTCCACCGCGAACAGGTCCACGCCCACGTCCGTGAGCGTCTGGCAGAAGCTCGCGCTGCGGAAGCGCTCCGGCGCCACGTACAGCAGCTTGTACTCGCCCGCGCGCAGCCGCCGCATCCGCTCCGCGCGCTCCAGGTCGGACAGGGAGGAGTTGATGAACGTCGCGGAGATGCCCCGCGCCGTGAGCTGCTCCACCTGGTCCTTCATCAGCGCAATCAGCGGGGACACCACCAGCGTCAGCCCCGGCAGCAGCGTGGCCGGGAGCTGGTAGCACAGGCTCTTGCCCGCGCCCGTGGGCATCACCACCACGGTGTTTCGCCCGCTCAGGACGGTGGAGATGACCTCCGCCTGGCCTGGGCGGAACTGGGCCAGACCGAAATGGCGCACCAGGCCCTGCTGAGCTTGCTCGAGATAGGGCAGGGCCAACGGCATCGCTCGCATGTTCACCATCCTGGACCGGCCGTCAACGGAAACACGGCCCCTACGCCCACCTCACAGCTCGAGCCCCGGCGGTACCGGGACAGCCAGGCGGGCCCGCTTCCGCGCCATCTCGAGCACGCGCAGCGCCGTCGCCTCCGGCTCCCTCCGCCCATCCACCACCACGTCCCCCTCGCGAGCTTCCGAGGGCAACGCCGCGCGCTCCACCGTGCAGGCCTGCCCGGTCTCCAGCCGCACCACCTGTGCCCGCGTGTCCTCGAGCAGCTCCACCTGCACCATCCCCACCAGACAGCTCATCCTCAGCCACCTCCTTGCGCCGCGTTCCATTCCCACGCCGTCCCCCGCTCCGGTTCAGGGAGCAGCCCCCGCTCCAGCATCGACACGAAGGCCCCATCGCCCACGACCAGGTGGTCCAGCACCTTCACGTTGATGAGCCGCGCCCCCGCGACGAGGTGCCGCGTCAGGCCCACGTCGTGGACGCTGGGCTCCGGGTCCCCCGAAGGGTGGTTGTGCGCCAGGACGATGGCCGTGGCCCGGGACACCAGCGCCGCGGCGAACACCTCCCGCGGGTCCACCGGGCACATGTTCATGGTGCCCTCGGCGACCCGGATGTCGTGCACCAGCACGTTGCGCGCGTTGAAGCACAGCACGTGGAAGACCTCCCGCCGCAGCGCGCCCAGCACGGGCGTCAGGTACGCGTGAATCTCCCGCGCCGTGCGCAGCCGGGGCCTGCGCTCCTGCGTCCGCTGCGCGCGCCTGCCCAGCTCCAGCGCCGCCAGCACCTGCGCCGCCCGCCGAGGCCCCATTCCCGGCATCCCGCTGAGCTCCACCGGCTCCGCCTGCAAGAGCGCCTTGAGTCCCCCGCAGTGGCGCAGGAGCGCCTCGGCTTCCTCATGCGTGCCTTGTGCCCGGGGAGATGCACCCCACGCGACACACAGCAGCTCCGGCTCCGTGAGGGCCTGGGCCCCCAGCCGGAAGAGCCGCTCCCGGGCCTGCTCCCCGCTCCCCGCGGCTCGTGCCTCCGCCGCCACTTCGTCCGCCCACGCCTCGCCCATGCGCCACTCCATCCCGCCCGCCCTCCTGGCGCGGCGAGAGAGCAATGCATGTGCCCGGTCTCTCTCCCTGGAGCGCCCGAGGCGCCCATCCCACCGTGCCCGCGAGCAGCCCATCCGCTGGACGGGCACCGCGGCACCACCTCTCATCTCGCCAGGCGAGAGCGAGGCTCCGGTGCGGCCTTCTTCAGAAGCGGGAGATGGCGAAGAACGCCTTGATCTTGTCGTTCGTCTCCCGAAGTCGCTCGCTCAGCGTCCGGACGAACGTCCACAGCAGCACGTACGCCAGGTCCTTGTCGGTGAACATGAGCTGGTCCAGCCTGGAGCGTTCAATGGCCCACACCGAGCAGGCGACGTGGGCAATGGCGTCCGCGGAGCGCGGCGAATCCTCGATGACCGCCATTTCTCCGAAGTACTGGCCGGGCTCCAGGATGGCGAGCGCCTCCTCGCCAATCCCGGGGACGGACTTGGAGATGCGGACCTTGCCCTGGGCGATGACGAACATCTCCTGGCCGCTCTCCCCCTCGCGGAAGAGGAAGGCGCCCGCCGGGTAGTCCCTGGTGTGGCCGAGCTGAGCCACCTTGGCGAGCTGGCCCTGGGTCAAACCCTCGAACAGCGCAACCTTTCTGAGGAGCTCGGCATCCATGAGGCCAGCTTCGTATCACGTGCCCGAGGGCCTCTGGTACC
The DNA here is from genome assembly GCF_038561935.1 of Myxococcus stipitatus. Next base: position 2,831,131 of record NZ_CP102770.1, read on the forward strand.
TTGCGGCCTCAACGGAAAGAGGGAGGAGTCACCCGTGGCGGAGGAGAAGATCAACAAGGTGACCATCATCGGCTCGGGGCCGGCGGGCTACACCGCGGCCATCTACGCCGCGCGCGCCAACCTGGAGCCGGTCGTTTTCGCCGGTGGACCCACGCTGGAGCACCCCCAGCGCGTGCCTGGCGGGCAACTGATGGTGACGACGGACGTGGAGAACTACCCCGGCTTTCCGGAGGCCATCACGGGCCCGGAGCTGATGGAGCGCTTCCAGAAGCAGGCGGAGCGCTTCGGGACGGTCATCCACATGGAAAACGTGGTGAAGGTGGACTTCAGCCAGCGCCCCTTCCTCATCGAGAGCGAGAGCGGCCTGAAGGTCCGCTCCGAGACGGTCATCATCTCCACTGGCGCCACCGCCAAGTGGCTGGGCGTCAAGGGCGAGGACCAGTTCAAGAACCGGGGCGTGTCCGCCTGCGCCACCTGCGACGGCGCGTTCTTCAAGAACCAGGAGGTCATCGTCGTGGGCGGCGGTGACACGGCCATGGAAGAGGCTACGTACCTGGCGAAGATCGTCAAGCACGTCACCCTGGTCCACCGCCGCGACACGCTGCGCGCATCCAAGGTCATGCAGGAGCGCGCGCTCAAGAACCCCAAAATCTCCTTCCTGTGGAACTCCGCGGTCGAGGAGGTCATGGGCGACAAGAAGGGGATGACGGGCGCGGTGGTGCGCAACCTCAAGACGGGCGACAGCCAGCTGCTCGCGGCCACGGGCCTGTTCGTGGCCATTGGCCACACGCCCAACACGGAGCTGTTCCAGGGCATCCTGGAGACGCATCAGAGCGGCTACCTCAAGACGGTGCCGGGCTCCACGCGCACCAACATCCCGGGCGTCTTCGCTTGTGGCGACGTGCAGGACAGCTACTACCGGCAGGCCATCACCGCCGCGGGCACGGGCTGCATGGCGGCCATCGACGCGGAGCGGTGGCTGATTGAAGAGGGCGAGTAGCCCGCTTCCCGCCGCGTGACGCATGCTTCGGGCCGGTCCGCCTCCCTTGGGCGGGCCGGCCTTCCCGGGACTCCCATGAGCACGAAGCAGAAGACCCTGGCGGTGCATGCCGGGACGCGGCTGAAGGACAGTCGGTCCGTTCCCATCTCTCCGCCCGTGTCCGTGTCGGCGGTGAGCTGGTTCGACAGCAGTGACGACCTGGACGGCGCGCTGGACGGCAAGGACTTCGCCTACGCCCGCATCAGCGCCCCCAACACCCTGCTCCTCGAAGAGGCGGTGGCCGCGCTCGAGGGCGCCGAGGCCTGTGTGGCCTACGCCAGCGGCATGGCCGCGCTGCGCTCGCTCTTCGAGGCGCAGGGCTTCAAGCCCGGCGACCGGCTGGTGATGCCCGCGGACGGCTATGGCGTCACGCGCGCGCTCTACAAGAACCTGTGCGCCGCGCGGGGCGTGGAGCTGCACGCGCTGAAGCTGGCGGACGCGGGGATGGACGCACGCATCCGCGAGCTCCAGCCGCGCCTGGTGCTGGCGGAGAGCATCACCAACCCGCTGTTGCGCGTGGCGGACCTGCGCCTGCTCGCGAAGGCGTGCCGGGACGTGGGCGCCGCCTTCGCGGTGGACGCGACGTTCCCTTCGCCGACGGGGCAGCGCGCGCTGGAGCTGGGCGCGGACTACGCGGTGCAGTCCACCAGCAAGTGGCTCAACGGGCACAGCGACGCGCTGGGCGGCACCGTGAGCGGCTCACGCGCGCGAATCGACGTGCTGCGCGCGGCGCGCATCCTGACGGGGGACGTGCTCGGCGCCTTCGAGGCGTGGCTCACGCTGCGTGGCCTGCGCACCCTGCCGGTGCGCATGAAGGCCCATCTGGAGCACGCGGCCCACGTCGCTCGGCGCCTCTCGGAGTCGCCGCTGTTGGAGCGGGTCATCTACCCGGGGCTGTCGTCGCATCCGGACCACGCGGTGGCGCGCGAGGTGCTTCACGACGGAGGGCCCATGGTGTCCTTCGAGATTCGAGGCGCGGGACGCCCGGAGGCCCTGCGCTTCCTGGAGGCGCTCCAGGTGTGCAAGCCGGCGCCGTCGCTGGGCGACGTGGGCACGCTGGTGATGCACGCGGCCAGCGCCAGCGCGCGCCGCATGACGCCCGAGGAGCGCGAGGCGGCCGGCATCCGCGAGAGCCTCATCCGTGTCTCGGTGGGCCTGGAGGACCCCGACGACGTGGTGGAAGACCTCCTCCAGGCGGTGGCGCGAGGAGTGGGTCGATGAAGATGGTGGATGTCGGCGCGAAGCCGAAGACGGAGCGCGTGGCGGTGGCCACGGCGTTGCTGCGCATGCTGCCCGCGACGCGGGAGCGCATCCTCGCGGGCAAGGTGGAGAAGGGGGACGTGCTCGCGGCGGCGAGGCTCGCCGGCATCATGGCCGCCAAGCGCACGCCGGACTTCGTGCCGCTGTGCCACCCCATCGCGCTGTCCGGGGTGGAGGTGACGCTGGAGCCCGTGGCCCAGGGGCTGACCATCCGCGCGACGGTGCGCACCGTGGACCGCACGGGCGTGGAGATGGAGGCCCTCACGTCCGCGTGCGCGGCGGCCCTCACCGTCTATGACATGTGCAAGAGCGTGGACCGGGGCATGGTGGTGGAGGCCGTCCAGCTCGAGCACAAGTCCGGAGGCCGCTCCGGCACCTGGGAGCGCGGCGAGGAGTCATCCGCCCCCGCCAGGCCCGCCCGGAAGCGCGCGAAACGCTAGGGGACTCGACGGGCTTCGCGCGACGCGAGCCCTGCGGGCTTCCGACTGTCGGCTCCTGGACGGGGCGAGTGTGGCCCTCAACACGGCCCCTCCTGAACCCGTGCCCTCCGGGGCTCCCCCTTGTCGACGAAGGCGTCCAGATTGGCCTCGCCACTGGAGCCCGGCGGTCGCCGGACTTCGTGGGGGAGGTCACAGGGGTGCTCTACGACAGGTCGACCCACTCCACCTTGGCGCTCCTGGTCGCCATGCTGGGGATGGGCTGTAGCGTCGCCTCGGTCGAGGACGACGCGTCAGGGGGACGGACGCAGGTGGCCGAGAAGCCCCGTCCGCGCTGCATCACCCCATCCGAAGGCCGCCGCGCCATCTCCAAGAACCCGAAGGAGTGCCCGCACATCTTCTTCGTGTGCGCGCCCGGGGAGACACCCTTCCTGGATGCCTGCGGCTGCGGCTGCGAGCGCAGGTGACGGGCGCCCGCTACTTCTTCGCCGCGCCCGCCTCCGCGTGCAGCCGCTCCAGGAAGAAGGCCACCACGACGAGCGCGTGCGTGATGTGCCCCTCCAGGATGAGCCGAGGCAGCTCCGCGCGCGGATGAAGCTCCACGGTGATGTCCTCGCCTTCGTCCAGCCGACCGTCATGGACCTTCACGCAGTCCAGCGCGAGGAAGCTGTGGCAGCGGTTGTCCTGCACCGCGGGGTTGGGATGCACCGCGCCCAGCGGCACCAGTCGCCCGTGCCTGTAGCCCGTCTCTTCTTCCAGCTCGCGCGCCGCGGCGGCGGCCGGGTCCTCGCCCGGGTCCACCATGCCGCCCACCACCTCGAGCGTGTTGGCGCCGATGCCGAAGCGGAACTGCCGGACGAACACGAGCTCGTCCTTCTGCGTCACGGCGATGACGTTGACCCAGTCCGCGCAGTCCACGCGCACGCGCGAGTGCTCCAGGTTCGTCCTCGGGTCCGCCCACACATCCGAGCGCACCTTCAGCACGCGGTAGTCATGCTGCAACCCCTGGCGCAGTCGAGGCCAGGGCTTCACCGTCTGGGACATGGCTGTGTCTCTCCCGAGCCCCGCTGTCGCGCTCGGGGCCGTGGTCTTCAGTTGAGCAGCGAGGCGCGCTCGCGCAGCTCCCGGGCCGTCAGCTCCAGGCGCTCGCGGTCCGGTGCCTCTGGCGAGAGCTCCAGGCACCGCTCCACGTCGCGCAGCGCCGCGCGGTAGGCGCCCAGGTTCGCCAGCAGCGCCGCGCGGGTGCGCAGCTCTCCGGGGTGGTCCGGCGCCAGGAGCAGGAGCAGGTCCACCACCGCCAGCCCGCGCTCGCGGTCCTCGCGGCCCAGGTACACCCGCCGGAGGTTGGACAACATGCGGTAGGCAATCAGCTCCACGGGCGCGGGAGCGAGCATGGCCCGGTCGAACTTGAGCTGCGGGGCCACGCGCTTGAGCAGCTCCTCACAGCCGTGCTCGGTGAGGATGTCGCCGTCGTGGAACGGGTCCATCACCAGCTTGTGGTCCCCCGCGTCGTGGGCGACCAGGAAGTGTCCGGGAAACGGCACTCCGTAGAGCGGGATGCCCGCACGGCGCGCCACCTCCAGGTACACGACGGACAGTGTTATCGGCAGGCCCAGCTTCCGCTCCAGCACCTGGTCCAGGAAGCTGTTGTCCGGCGCGTGGTAGTCGTCCTCGTTGCCTCGGAAGCCCTCGATGTCGGAGAGCACGTGGCGCAGCGCTCGCAAGGGCGCCAGGGCCTCGCCTCGCTCCTTGAGCCGCTCCGTCTCCACTTGGACTCGACACGCCAGGACGTCCAGCACGTGGAGGCACGCGGGAGCATCCAGCTCCGGCCTGTCGAGCGTGGCGATGGCCAGGGCGGCCAGGTCCAGGCGAGGTGGCTCCGCGGCCAGCGCCGACACCAACCGTTCCCGGGCCAGCGGCGGGCTGAATCCTGTGGGGATGCTCACGGCGCCAACCACTAACGCACGCCGGGCCCGGCGGCAAAGGCAGCCAGCCAAGCGTCAGAAGGTGGGCGGTGCATACGGAAGCCTCCCCTTGATTTCCGTGCGCAGGGCCACCTGGGCCGAAATCAACCCCGCCAGGATTCCGTCCTCGTACTCGAAAGTCGGGTGTTCCTTGAGTTCGGGGAAGTCGTGGGGGTTGCGGAGCTCCTCGGGGGTGAGGTTGGGAACGGCTTCCCGGGCCAGTCGCAACACCTTGGCCTGCTGCTGGAGAATCATGCGCTCGAAGAGCTGGGAGGACAGCTCCAGCATCTCGTGGGCCACGTCTTCCGTCATGTGTGCCTACTCCTGGGCGATGTCCCACTTGGCCCGGCGGTAGCTGTAGCGGAAAGCGGCCTCGTCCGCCTCTTTCGCGAGCCCCTCGCCCTCCCGGCCGTCCAGGAAGGCGACGAAGTCGAACTGCCGGTCCTCGCGCCCGTGCTCCGCGTCGAAGAGCCGGACGAGCTCGTTGGCGGGCAGGGTGCGCCGGCCCACGACGTCGACCAGGGGCACGTTGAGGCCGCGCATCTCCTGCGAGGGCGCGTAGGACTTCCACACGAGCTCCGTGCACACGAGCGTCTGGTCGGAGAAGAAGTCGAAGTCGAAGTCGTACGGGCGGCCCTGGTAGCCGAAGGCGCGGAGGATGGCGCGCGCCTTGTCCAGGCGGGACAGGCGGGGGCGCATGACGCCCAGGTAGTCCACGCGCATGCCGTGCTCGGGGCCGGTGAAGCTGACGCCCTCGCTGATGGACTCGATGATGCGCAGCGGGTCTCCGTGCGTGTCCTTCTGGAGGTACGCGGACCACTTCTCCGGGAAGGCGCGCTCCAGGTGGCCCGTGAAGGTGGCCGGAGCGCCGGGGAGGGTGGCGAGCCACGCCTTCACGCCCGGGTCCTCGTCGAAGTAGCGGGCCAACTCCGGCGCGGTGCCCACGTAGAGCTCCGCGTGCGGCCAGAAGCCCGGCAGGCCGATGTTGGAGAGGTACCAGTTCTGCCGCGCCACCATGACGTCGCCGGGCTCCATGCGCTGCAGGAGCGCGTCCACCTGCTCGCGGCGGATGAGGGGCTTGCCGGAGCGGTGCACGCGCGTGTCGCCCATCCACTCCGCCACCGAGCGCTGCACGGGGAAGAAGGCCCGCTGCGCGGTGTCCTGGGTGACGTCCGCCGCGGCCTTGGCGAAGAGCGTGGCGCCGCGCTTGCGAAGCAGTCCTCGGGCCACCTCGCTGTTGAGCTTCATCTCCTGGAGCACCCACGGCACTCGGGGCGCGTCCACCGCTCCGGCCTTCACGAGCAGCGGCCTCAGCTGCTCCTTGTAGGTGTCTCCCGTGTAGAGCTGCGTGGTGGTGGCCACGTGGATGACCTTGTCCTTGAAGCGGGCGAAGGCGCGCGGAGGCAGGCCGTACTCGGGTGAGGGCTCATCCAGGAGCACCTCCAGCTGCTTGTGGCCGTTGGTGAGCTGCGCGTAGGTGAGGCCGTGGGCCAGCTCCGTGGTGAGCGCGCCGTGGGTGAGCAGGAATCCCCAGGCGTGCTTCTTCGGCTGGAGGAGCGCGGGCACCTTCACGAAGTCCCAGTAGCGCTGGCGGATGACCTCGGTGGACAGGAAGTAGTCGAAGAAGGTGGCCCAGGTGGTGAGCAGCCGCTGCTTCTGGTCCGGCGTGTACGGGACGCTCTGCTTCTGCGCGTAGAGGGCCTTGGCCTGCTTGAGGTCCTCCTGGAGCCGGCGCAGGCCCTGGGCGTTGCGCTCCAGCGCGACGAGGTCTCGTTGCGCCTGGGCGACGAAGGCGTCGTCGTCGAGCGAGTAGATACCGCGGGGACTGGAGTCGGCGGGGGCCGGCGGCGGCGGCGTGCTGGCGAGCGCGAGCCAGACGAGCAGCAGGGGTGCGGCGGTCATGGGTGGAGGCTCCGGGCGGCGGTGCGGCGGGTGGCACTCTACCTCGGGAGGTGCCGGGGCGGCTGTCCCCCCGCTCGGGCAGGGGCGAAGAGGGGGCGGCCGGGTGGTCCGGCGCGGGCATCGTCCCCAGGTTCCACCTACCCAGTGACGCACGTCCGGACCGGGATGGCCGGGCAGAAAGGCAGCCGCAGATGGCATTCGGAACCGCGGAAGACCCCGGGCTCTCCATCACCCCCCACCTGGACTCGGTGGACTACCCGTCGACGCGGGAGGAGCTCGTCGAGGCCGCCGAGGACAGCGAGGCCCCCGTCAGCATCATCAACGTCCTCAAGTGCCTGCCGCGCACCGAGTACGCCTCGCGCGAGGATGTGATGCGGGACCTGGCGGAGGCGGCCAGGCGCTTCGCCCGGGGCGGACTGCAGGACGACGACGGCGTGCGGCGAGACCGGCGCAACATCGGAAGGGACCTGGTGGAGAACGCCCCCGAGGGGTCCACGCGCCACCCCTGAGGCGAGAAGGGGAATGGAAGAAGCGCTCGCGGGCGCTGGCGGTTTCTGCCAGCGTTCGCGGGCGCATGCGTTCTGGTCTCCTCTGGTGCTGTCTGGTGCTGTCGCTGACGTCCGCGTGTCGGAAGGCGCCCCCGTTGCGGGTGCCCATCCCCGAGGTGACGCCTCGGGTGCGCGTGGCCTTCCAGCCGCCCGTCGACCGCGTGCTCACCGAGTCCCAGCGCGCCAGCCGCACGGTGGAGAAGGGCGGCGCCGCGGCGCGCGAAGAGGTGGAGCTGACCACCGAGTCCCGCTTCACGCCCTCCGCGGGAGGCTGGCTGCTGACGCAGGGCGTGACGCACGCGCGTCAGACGCGAGCGGGCGTGGAGGTGACGAGCTGGGTGGATGACGTGCTCAAGCGCTTCATGCTGCGCGTGCAGCTCGCGGCGGACGGCGCCTTCGTCAAGCTGGTGTCGCCGGAGTCCGCGGGAGAGGCCGTGCGGCAGTCGGTGCCTCCCGGCGTCGACGCGGGGCCGCTGGAGCGCTTCTTCCAGCCGGAGGTGCTGGAGGCGCGCACGCGGCGCGAGTGGGAGGCCAAGTTCGGCGGCCTGTTCCAGCGCTATGTGTCGGAGGGGCAACGCAGCTGGGGGGTGGACGTGCTGCCGGTGGGCGACACGCAGGTGGCCTATGTGCTGGAGCGCACCGTCCAGGGGACGCGCGACACCGAGTACGGTGACGCGGTGGTGCTGAGCCTGCGGTGCCTGGACGCGGTGCCGGAGGACGGCCCGGACGCGCTGATGGATGCGTGGGTGGCAGCGGGCCGGCCGGAGCTGACGCCGGGGGTGTCGTGCCAGGGCGAGCAGGTGGTGGCGTACGGGCGCTTTGTCCCCGTGAGCCGCGAGCTCACGGTGAAGGCCCAGGTGGACGGGGCCATGTGGACGTTGACGATGGAGTCGCGAGCGCAGGGGCTCCAGGAGGAGGCGCGATGAGCTGGGAAGAGAACCTCATCAAGGACGAAGAGGGTGTGGCGCGCGTGGTGAAGAGCGCGCGGCGCGTGGCTGTGCTGGGGATGAAGACCGAGCAGCAGTCGGGACAGGCGGCCTTCTATGTCCCGGACTACCTGGCCAGTGCCGGCGTGGACGTGGTGCCGGTGCCCGTCTACTACCCGGACGTGACGCACATCCTGGGCAAGCCCGTGTTCCGCCGGGTGGCGGACGTGCCGGGCGAGGTGGACGTGGTGGACGTCTTCCGCCGGCCCCAGGACATCGACGCGCACGTGGACGACCTCATCGCCAAGAAGCCGAAGGCGGTGTGGTTCCAGTCCGGCATCCGCAACGACGCGGCGGCGGAGAGGCTCGCGCGCGCCGGCATCCAGGTGGTGCAGGACCGCTGCCTGATGGTGGACCACCGGCGCTACGGCGCCCGGTGAGCGCCGCCGCGCGGGGCCCTCTTCACCACTGCGCCTGGGCGAAGGGCACGGGAGGACGTGAGAGGGCGACGCCGGTGGAGAGCCGTGCCTGGTCCAGCGCGTCGAAGCCTCGCTCCATGGTGGTGGGCGTGACGGGCGGCAGGTTGGAGACCACGACGTAGACGGGGATGTTGCGCCCCTCCAGCACGGTGAGCTGGAGGCGGAAGTGGTCCCTGCGCAGCGCGGCCGAGCCCGCGGCGAGCCCCTGTGCGTACGCCATGGGGCCCCCCACCACCTTGCGCGTCTTGCTCGGCAGGAAGTGCACGAGGATGGCGTCCAGGTCCTTCCCCGCGGCGCTGTCATGCAGCGACAGCGCGGGCGCCTTGTCCACCAGTCCGCCGTCCCAGTACAGGTTGCCGTCGAGCGGCACCGCGCGGAACAGGCCCGGGTACGCGCACGTCGCGTGGACGCGCGGCGCCAGCTCCCCCGTGGTGAAGACGTCGTGGCTTCCCAGCGTGAGGTTGGCGCCGACGAGGAGCAGCGGGTGCGGCAGGTCCTCGAAGTTGCGCGCGCCGAGCGTGTCCTCCAACAGCCGCCGGAAGCGCTCGCCCTTGAGCAGGCCCGTCAGGCCATGGCCATTGGCGTCCGCGTTGAGCACCGCGCCAATGGGGTCCGGGTCCCAGAAGTGGGCCCGCGTCTGGCGCAGCACCAGCTCTTCAATGGCGTGCACCGGCATCCCCGTCGCCGCGTACGCCGCCACCATGCCTCCGGCGGACGTGCCCGCGTAGGCGTGCGGCTTGAGCCCCGCGCTCGCCAGCCCCTTGAGAAAGCCTGCATGGCCGTAGAAGCCGAAGTAGCCGGCGGAGAGGACCAGGCCAAACCGCTTTCCTTCGAGGAGCTGCTGCAGGGAGGGAGGTGCCATGTCCCACATCTACCACTGTCCATGGGGTGTCATGCAGTGCGTCGAAAGTCCGCTGGTATCCAGGGTGGTATCGACATATGTTGATGCGGCGATATGGAAGCTCTGTCCCAATCCTTCCGGGCGCTCGGCGACCCGACGCGGCTGCGCATCCTCCGGCTGGTGGCGGAGGCTCCGCTGAACGTGACGGAGCTGGTGTCGCTGGTGGGCGTGGCCCAGTCCTCGGTGTCGCACCACCTGGGGAAGCTCAAGGGGCTGGGGCTCATCCGCGAGGAGCGGCAGGCGGGCTTCAGCTACTACTCGCTGGCGCTGGAGGGAGATGACGCCCGCTGGCCGCTCATCCGGCTGGCGAGGGAGGCGGAGGACGCGGCGGGGGACTCGGCGCGGCTCCAGGATTTGCTGCGCGCCCGCGCCGACCGTCAGGCCCTCAACGAGCGGCTCCTGGAGCCGGGGCAGTCGTGGTCCCTGTGGGCGGGCGCGCTGGCGTCGCTCCTGCCGCCGTTGGACGTGGCCGACTTCGGCTGTGGCACGGGCGTGTTGAGCGTGGCCATCGCGCGGTGGGCGAGGCACGTGTGGGCCATCGACCAGAACGCGGATGCGCTGGAGCAGGCGCGGGCCCGGGCGGGGAGCGAGCGTGCTTCCAACATCACGTTCCTGGGGGAGGACCTGCACCGGCTCTCGCTGACGTCGGGGCGGATGGACCTGGTGGTGATTTCGCAGAGCCTCCACCACGTGGAGTCCCCGGACTCCGTGCTGGCCGAGGCCTGGCGGCTGCTCAAGCCCGGCGGCCGGTTGGTGTTGTTGGAGTTGATGCCGCATGACGAGCGCTGGGTGGTGGAGCGGCTGGGCCACCGGCACCTGGGGTTCGAGCCCGCGCAGCTGGAAGCGGCACTGGGCGCACAGGGCTTCGCGTCGCTCACCCGTGAGACGCATGCCCGCGACGGGGCCAGCCCCTTTCGAGTCTTTCTGCTGACTGGAGTGAAGCCATCATGACGAACCCGACCCCCGCGGCCCTGCCGCCCCCCTCCGGAGAGAATGGTCGTCGAGTGGAGGCCCTCCGCGCCGCCATGCGCGAGCGGGTGCTGGTGTTGGACGGCGCGATGGGGACGTTGCTCCAGCAGAAGGACCTGAAGGCCGCGGACTTCGGCGGCGCGGAGTACGAGGGCTGCAACGAGAACCTCGTCCTCACGCGGCCGGACATCATCCGGGACATCCACGCGCGCTACTTCGCGGCGGGCGCGGACGTGACGGAGACGGACAGCTTCGGCGGCACGCCGCTGGTGCTCAACGAGTTCGGCCTGGGGCACAAGGCGCTGGAGATCAACGAGGCCTCCGCCCGAATCGCCCGCGAGGCCGCCGCCGAGGCCGAGGCGAAGGACGGACGGATTCGCTGGGTGGCGGGCTCGGTGGGCCCCACCACCAAGGCCATCAGCGTCACGGGGGGAATCACCTTCGAGGAGCTGGTGGACAACTTCGCCGTGCAGGCCGAGGGCCTGGTGCGCGGCGGCTCTGACTACCTGCTGGTCGAGACGGCGCAGGACACGCGCAACGTCAAGGCGGCGCTGCTGGGCATCGACCGTGCGTTCCGCAAGCTGGGCTACGCGGTGCCGGTGGCGGTGTCCGGCACCATCGAGCCCATGGGCACGATGCTCGCGGGGCAGAGCGTGGAGAGCCTGGCGACGTCGCTGGAGCACTGGGACCTGCTGTACCTGGGGCTCAACTGCGCCACGGGTCCGGACTTCATGACGGACCACCTGCGCTCGCTGTCGGACCTGAGCTCCTTCCCGGTGTCGTGTGTCCCCAACGCGGGCCTGCCGGACGAGAACGGCCACTACCTCGAGACGCCGGAGATGCTGTCGCGCTCGCTGCGGCGCTTCTGTGAGCAGGGCTGGCTCAACGTGGTGGGGGGCTGCTGCGGAACGCAGGAGGGCCACATCCGCGCGCTGGCGCAGGCGGTGAAGGGGCTCAAGCCGCGCACGTCCGTGGCGAAGCCGCGCTCGACGCTGTCCGGTGTGGACTACCTCGACGTGACGGACGAGCTGCGCCCGGTGATTGTCGGTGAGCGCACCAACGTCATCGGCAGCAAGAAGTTCAAGGAGCTCATCGTCGCGGGGCAGGTGGAGGATGCGTCCGAAATCGCGCGCGCGCAGGTGAAGCGCGGCGCCCAGGTCATCGACGTGTGTCTGGCGAACCCGGACCGCGACGAGCTGGAGGACATGCGCCAGTTCCTGGACGTCGTCGTCAAGAAGGTGCGCGTGCCCTTGATGATTGACTCCACCGACGAGCGCGTCATCGAGATGGCCCTCACGTACAGCCAGGGCAAGGCCATCATCAACTCGGTGAACCTGGAGGACGGCGAGGAGCGCTTCGAGAAGGTGGTGCCCCTGGCGCGTCGCTTCGGCGCGGCGCTGGTGGTGGGCTGCATCGACGAGGTCGGCATGGCCGTGACGCGCCAGCGCAAGCTGGAGGTGGCGGAGCGCTCGTTCGAGCTGCTCACGCGCAAGTACGGCATGCGCGCGGAGGACCTGTACTTCGACCCGCTCGTCTTCCCGTGTGCCTCGGGTGACGCGCAGTACACGGGCAGCGGCGTGGAGACGGTGGAGGGCGTGCGGCTCATCAAGCAGCGCTTCCCCCAGTGCCGCACGGTGCTGGGCATCTCCAACGTGTCCTTCGGCCTGCCCACCGCGGGCCGCGAGGTGCTCAACTCCGTCTTCCTGTACCACTGCGTGCAGGCGGGCCTGGACATGGCGCTGGTCAACTCCGAGAAGCTGGAGCGCTACGCGTCGCTGCCGGAGGAGGAGCGCACGCTGGCGGAGGACCTGCTCTACAACCGGGGCACGGACCCGGTGACGCCGTTCGCCGCGCACTTCCGCGAGCGCAAGGCGGCCAAGGTGCAGGTGAGCACGCTGCCCCTGGAGGAGCGGCTCCAGCGCTACATCATCGAGGGCTCCCGCGATGGTCTCTTCGCGGACCTGGAGCTGGCGCTCGCGAAGTACGCGCCGCTGGAGATCATCAACGGCCCGCTGATGAAGGGCATGGACGAGGTGGGGCGGCTCTTCGGCGCCAACGAGCTGATTGTCGCGGAGGTGCTCCAGAGCGCCGAGGCGATGAAGGCGGCCGTGGGCTTCCTGGAGCCGCACATGAGCTCCGCGAAGGCGGCCCTGCGCGGCAAGGTGGTGCTGGCCACGGTGAAGGGCGATGTCCACGACATCGGCAAGAACCTGGTGGAGATCATCCTGGCCAACAACGGCTTCCAGGTGGTGAACCTGGGCATCAAGGTCCCGCCCGAGCAGCTGGTGCAGGCCGTGCGTGAGCACCGGCCGGACATCCTCGGCCTGTCGGGGCTCCTGGTGAAGAGCGCGCACCAGATGGTCGCCACGGCGGAGGACCTGCGGCGCGCGGGCGTCGACGTGCCCATCCTGGTGGGCGGCGCGGCGCTGAGCCGCAACTTCGTGGACCGCAACATCGCCCCGGCGTACGGCGCGGGCACCGTGGCCTACGCGCAGGACGCGATGAGCGGCCTGGACCTGGCCAAGCAGATTGTGGAGCCCTCGTCGCACGAGCGCCTGCGCGGCGAGCTGGCCGAGCGTCGCGTGAAGCTGGCGCAAGAGGTGAAGGAGCGTCCTCGCACGGAGGCGCCCACGTCGCGCGTGCGCAGCGCGGAGGTGCGCGTGCTGGACACGGTGCCTCCCGCGCCGGACTTCGAGCGGCACGTGCTCACGAACACGCCGCTGGACCACATCTGGAAGTTCATCAACCCCGTCATGCTGTACGGCCGGCACCTGGGCCTGCGCTCGTCGTCGCGCGCGCTGGGCACTCCGGCCGAGGCGGAGCTGGCGAAGACGGAAGAGGGGCGCAAGGCGCTGGCGCTGAAGGAGGCCGTGGAGGAGCTCAAGGGCATGCTGCGCGGGGGCCTCATGCACGCGCGCGCCGTGTTCCAGTTCTTCAAGGCGGGCAGCGACGGCAACCGCGTGGTGCTCTTCGACGGGACGACCGGGCGCGAGGCCGCGTCCTTCGACTTCCCCCGTCAGGAGCGCGAGAGCGGCTTGTGCCTCGCCGACTACCTGCGTCCGCTGGAGAACGGCGTTCCTTCCGACAACGTGGCGATGTTCGTGGTGACGGCGGGCTCGGGCATCCGCGAGCTGTCGGAGAGCCTCAAGGCCAAGGGCGAGTTCCTGAAGATGCACGCGGTGCAGGCGCTCGCGCTGGAGACGGCGGAGGGCTACGCGGAGCTCCTGCACACGCAGCTTCGCAGCATGTGGGGCACGCCGGACCGTCAGGACATGACGATGCTGGAGCGCTTCCGCGCGGAGTACTCGGGCAAGCGCTACTCGTTCGGCTACCCCGCGTGTCCTCGGCTGGAGGACCAGTCGAAGCTCTTCGCGGCGCTGCGCCCGGAGGAGATTGGGGTGCAGCTCACCGACGGCTGCATGATGGAGCCGGAGGCGTCCGTGTCCGCCATCGTCTTCCACCACCCGCAGGCCTCGTACTTCTCCGTGTCGTGAGCCCACGGGCGGTGGTGGCGCCTGGGTGCGAGGTCTTCAGAATCGCGCGCCCAGGCTGAGTCCGACGGTGACCAGGTCACCGTCGCCCGCGTCCCCCGGCGCCAGGTCTCCGCCGATGAGGAGGCGGTAGGTGGCGCGGGCCCCCGCCGTCACCCCGTGGTAGCGGTAGTCGAGCCCCGCGCTGAGGGGCACCTCCGCGACGAAGGTCGTGTCGAGCTGGCGCTGGTTGGCCGGGGGCGTCCCGTCCAGGTAGCTGGCGCCGATGCCCGCACCCAGGAAGGGCTTCCACTGCCCCCCGAGTGTCGGCCCCACGGTGGCCATGGCGGCCAGGTTGTGGCGCCAGAGCCGGGCCTGGTGGGCGTCCTTGACGCCGTTGACGGAGCCCTCGTAACCCAGTTGCAGGCCCAGGAGCGGCAGCACCTGCGTCTCCGCGTCGACGCCCAGGAACGTGCCCAGGTCCAGCGTGTCACCCAGGTGGCCGGTGTAGACGGACAGGCCACTTCGGATGGTGATGCCTCGGGAGTCGAACCCGGGGGCGGGTTGCGGGTGGGTGTCCGCGCCGCTCCGGGCGAGGGAGGGTGCGGTCCATCCCAGGGCTGCCACCAGGACGCCTGCTCTCCAGCTTGGACGCGGCATGTCGGATTCCTCCTCGCAAGGGTGCCCCTGGGGGGCCCTGGCAAGGATGAGGTCGCCCCGTTTGGAGAAGACCCGACGCCCGGGGGGCCCCGAGGCGCCCCGCTGGAAGAGGGAGCGAGTAGACTCGCGGGCCATGAGCGCGCCGAACATTCGCCGAGCCGTCCAGCTCCTGCCCGCGTGCGCCACCACGGGCATCGGGAGCCTTCCGCACACGCAGGTGGAGCTGGGCCTTCAAGTGGCCCTGTCCATGGACATCCCCTTCTTGCCGCAGCTGCCGGTGGGCAAGCCCTCGGAGCTGATGATTCCAGCGGCCCTCGAGGGGCTGCCGGGATTGAGCTTCGACGACGAGGGGCTGTGTACGGTGGACCTGCGCGCCTGGGAGTCGGGGCGCGCGGAGTTCGAGGCGAGGCTGGAGTCCGCGCTCTCGGCCGGGGCGCTGGAGGCGTACGAGCCTTCTCCCGAGGCCTGCCGCGCGTGGCGGCCCTTCCTGTGGGAAGTGGAGCACCGCAAGCTGGCCTTCGCCAAGGTGCAGCTGGCGGGGCCGTTCACGGTGCGCTCGGTGGCGCGCACGGACTCGGGGCTCTCCGCGCTGGAGGTGCCGGGGCTGGACCAGGCCATGTTCCGGCTGCTGCTGGCGCGCTCGCTCGCCATGGTGAAGGCGCTGCGGCGCGTGGGCACCACGCCGCTGTTCTTCCTGGATGAGCCCGGGCTGTTCGCGTTCCAGCGCATGAACCCGAGGCACCTGCTGGCGCTCCAGGAGCTGCGCTTGTTGGTGGTCGCGCTCCAGCGGGAGGGGGCGCTGGTGGGCCTTCACTGCTGTGGCAACACGGACTGGAGCGCGCTGCTGGACTCGCAGCCGGACCTGCTGTCGTTGGACGTGCGCCTGTCCTTGGACGCGATGC
Organism: Myxococcus stipitatus; assembly: GCF_038561935.1. The sequence goes on from NZ_CP102770.1 coordinate 2,846,588, forward strand.
TGGAGGAGAGCGAGGCGCTGGAGCGCTACCTCTCGTCCGGGGCGACGCTGAGCCTGGGCATCATCCCGACGGACCTGGCATCGACGTACGAGGTGACGGAGCTGGCGGACTCGGTGGAGGCGTCGTTGAAGGCGGCGCTGCCGCGTGGCTTCACGTTCCCGCGCGTGGTGTCCACGATGTTGCTGACGCCCGCGTGTGGCCTGGCCATGCGCACGGTGCAGGACGCGGAGCGCATCCTCGCCGAGCTGAAGGTGGCACAGCGCAGGTTGCGGGGAGCGCTCGACGCGGAGCGTCCGGCGTTGCACTCGCCGCCTCCGCACTGAGCGCGTCGCGCTCGGAGGGGCTACTGACGGCCGAGCTTCAGCTCTCGCTCGGCCTGGGCCCAGTCCTGCTCGTGGTTGCCGTGAAGGCCGCCGCGGGCCAGGAAGATTTCGTAGGCCCTGCGCGAAATCTGCTCGTGGGTGATGACATTCCGCGAGCCATGGGGCTCGGGCGCCTGGTCCGAGGACTGTGCCGCTGCCTTCGGATGAGAGTGGGAACCGCTGCTTCGTGCCATTCGAGCGCCCTCCGACGAAAAAGGCGCGCGAAGCTTGGGACTGGGGTGCGGCCCGCGAAAGCGACCCGATGTGGCGGGGGTTGTCGATGCAACACGACGCCCCACGTCCTGTCGCGAGGTGGACAGGCGCGTCGTGAGACGCCGAATCGACGTGACAAGCGCTCCTGGCTCTATGTGAGCGCGGTCATCGCCGCTTCCAGCGCGCGCTGCATCGCGGTGCTCATGCCGAGTGTCGCGGCCTCGGCGGGGGTGCACCAGCGAAGCTCCTGGAAGGACTCGGAGCGGGAGGGCCGCTGCGGGCCGGACACGCGATACAGGCGCAGCGTGAGGTCGCGGTGGGTGAGCTGGCGCTTCACGGTGCCGAGCTGGGACTCCAGCCGCACGCCCGCACCGAGCGCGGCGGTGAGGCGCAGCGTGGTCTCTTCGGGCGTGGCGTCCTCATCCACCTCGGCGGCGGGGAGCTCCCAGAGGCCGCCGAAGAGGCCGGAGTCCGCGCGTCGAGCGAACAGGAGCGTGTCCGCGTGCGACCACACGGCGAGGGCCAGTGTCAGCTTCTTGGGTATGGCGCGCACCTTGGCGGGAGGCAGTTCGTCCACGCGGCCCGAGCGGAAGGCGCCGCAGGCGTCGCGCACGGGGCAGAGGAGACACAGCGGGTTCTCGGGGCGACACGTGGTGGCGCCGTGCTCCATGAGGGACTGGTTGAAGTCGCCGGGTCGCTCGCCCTTCACGAGCAGGGTGGCGAGCTCCCAGAGCGTGGCCTCGCGCTCGCGGTCGCCGGGAGGGCCTTCCACCTCGAAGAGGCGGGAGAAGACGCGGGCGACGTTGCCATCGACGAGCGGGGCTTCTTCGCCAAACGCGATGGAGGCGACGGCGCCGGAGGTGTAGCGGCCGAAGCCGGGAAGGGAGAGCAGGGCGTCGGCGGAGGAGGGCAGCTGGCCGCCGAAGCGCGACACGATTTCCTGCGCGGCGCGGTGCAGGTTGCGCGCGCGGCTGTAGTAGCCCAGGCCCTTCCAGCCAGCGAGCACGTCGTCGAGAGGCGCGGAGGCCAGCGCGAGCACCGTGGGGAATCGCGCGAGGAAGCGCTCCCAGTAGGGAATGACAGTGGAGACCTGCGTCTGCTGGAGCATGACCTCGCTCAGCCAGATGGCATACGGGTCCTTCGTGCGGCGCCACGGCAGGTCGCGCTTGTTGCGGTCATACCAACCGAGCAGCGGAGCGCGGATGGACGCGAGGTGCGCGGCGGTCGGCGTCACCGCGAGGACTCGGGTTGGGGCCGCACCGCGAGCGGGCCGCCCCCGGCGCGCGGGCACCTTCGCGGACTGAGTCGCATCGACCGAAGTGGAAGCGGAGTCACCCTGCATCGCGCTCGCGGGCGGCGCGGATGCAGCGCCACGAGGAGGACGGCGCCGAGTCACCGCGACACTCTCTTCGGAATCGGTGCGCGCAGGCGCGCTCGCATTCTTGCCCTGGGTCGACGAACGCTCGCGCTGGGGCGAGGCGCTGAGGGCGAGCGGAAGCGTGGCTTCGTGTTGCGCGTGGCGCCTGCGGGGGCTCATGCGTCCTTCTTCACCGGGTTGGCCATGCGGTGGGCGATGCGGTCGAACAGGCCGGGGACGAACCGGTTGGCCAGTACCATGATGCGGCCGGGGAGGGTGAGGATGGTGTCTCGCCGTCCGCGCAGGCTCGCGCGCACCATCTCCCGCGCGACCTGTTCCGCCGACATCGCCTTCAGCGGAACCGCCCGCTGTGCCCAGCCCTCCGCGTTCATGCGGTGCTCACGGAACTCGCTCTCGGTGAGTCCCGGCGACACGAGCAGCACGCGGATGCCCTCGGGCGCGAGCTCCGTGCGCAGCGACTCCGTCATCGCATTCACCGCCGCCTTCGACGCGCAGTAACCCCCCAGCAGCGGCAGCCCTCGGTGCCCCAACACGGAGCTGACATTCACCACCTGCGCCCCACGCCGCCCCCGCAAGAGCGGCAGCGCGGCCCGAGTCACCCGCCACAACGCGAACACGTTGAGCTCGAACACCTGCCGCAGCTGCTCCTCGCTGATGGAGTCCAGCGGCCCGTACAGTCCCAGCCCCGCGTTGTTCACGAGCACATCCAGCCCACCGAAGGCGGCGTGCACCTCGCGCATGAGGCGCTCCACGTCCTCGCCGCGTGTCACGTCGCACCGCACCGCCAGTGCCCGGACGCCAAGCGCCTCGACTTCACGGGCCGCGTCCTCCAACCGCTCCAGCCGTCGAGCCGCCAGGACGACATGCGCCCCCGCTTGGGCGTAGGCCCTGGCGGCCGCGAGCCCGATGCCACTGGACGCCCCGGTGATGAGGACCACTCGCTCCTGGAAGGGTCGGGTCTTCATGGTGGCGGGACCATACTCCCAGGGTTTCCCACCCGGACTGTCATTCAACCCACGCCGACGGCTCGATTCCCCGCCTGTTCCCCTTCTTGCGGAGCGAGCGAACGCCTAGGATGCGCCGCCTCCATGCGGCGCCCCACCCTCAGCAACGACTTCTCCTGGTCCAAGAGCCGCCACGAGAAGTTCTCCGAATGCCTGCGCTCCTACTACTTCTACTACTACGGCTCCTGGGGTGGCTGGGTGGCGGACGCACCGAAGGACGTGCGGGAGCTGTACGTGCTCAAGAAGCTGGCCAACCGCTTCAGTTGGGCCGGCAGCGTCGTGCATGAGTGCATCAAGGACGTGCTCCTCGACTGGAGAGCCGGCCGCGTGGTGGACCCCGCGGTGGTGGAGGCCCGCGCACGCAAGCTGATGCAGGACGACTTCCGCCACTCTCGAGGCAAGGCGTACTGGACGCAGAAGTACCGCAAGCAGTTCACCGGCCTCGTCGAGCACGAGTACGGCGAGGTGCTCCCCGACGAGGCCTGGAAGCAGAACTGGGAGACGGTGCGCTCGGCGCTGGCGTGGTTCTTCACGTCGCGCTGGCCGGACCTCGCGCGGAGCCTCAAGCCCGAGCAGTGGCTGGAGGTGGACGCGGGCTTCGACTTCGCCCACTTCACGCTGGATGGGCTGAAGGTGTTCGCCATCCCCGACTTCGCCTTCGTGGATGCGGACGGCACCCCCGTGGTGGTGGACTGGAAGACGGGCAAGTCGCGCGACGGCTACGACGAGCAGGTGCTGGGCTACGCCCTCTACGTGTCGCAGCGCTACCGCTTCCCAGTGGAGAAGGTGCGCGCGTCGCTCGTGTACCTCAACGAGGGCAAGGAGCAGGACGTCCAGGTGGACATGAGCGCCATGGCGTCCTTCCAGAAGCACTTCGACACGAGCGTCGCCAAGATGCGTGCGCTCTTGAAGGACCCGGCGACGAACACGCCGCTCGACGTGTCCGCGTTTCCTCCCTCGGAGTCGCTGACGCCTTGCGTGCGCTGCGTGTTCCGAAGGCCCTGTGGGCGCGAGGCCGCGCTCGCCGCGCAGCCCCCGGCCCAGTCCGTGGCGTGAGCCGTCAGCGCGTGGAGGCCAGCCGGCGAATCACGACGCCGGCCGCGTTCATCCCGAAGCACGAGGTGACGAAGGACACGCTGCCGTCGATTTGCGTGCGGTGGTCACACGTGTGGAAGTCGTTGTCCTGCGGGCACACGCAGAGGAAGCCGTCGGTGGCGTCGTCGTAGTTGAGCGGCACCGGCATCCGCCGCGCTTCGATGGAGTAGACGGCGGTGATGCCCGTGTGCCGGTCCGTCTCCACGCCGTACTTGCGCTTGAGCAGCTTGCGGATGTCCTTGGCGAACGGGTCCATGTGCGTCTCGGACAGGTCCTCCACGCGGATGGCCGTGGGGTCCAGCCGCGCGGCGGCGCCCATGGAGCTGACCACGGGAATGCCCAGCGACACGCAGCGGTGCAGCAGGTGCAGCTTCGCCTTCACGTTGTCGATGGCGTCCACCACGAAGTCGTACTGGCCGGCCTGGAGCATCTGCTCGGCGACCTCCTCGCGGTAGAACTCGCGCACGGCTTCGATGCGCGCCATCGGATTGATTTCGCGGCAGCGCTGCGCCATCAGCTCCGCCTTGGACTTGCCCACGCCCTTCACCGTCGCGTGGAGCTGGCGGTTGGTGTTGGTGACGCAGACATCGTCATGGTCCACCAGCGTCAGGTGGCCGATGCCGCTGCGAACCAGGCCCTCCGTCGCATAGCTGCCCACGCCGCCCTGGCCGAACACCACCACGCGCGCGTTGGCCAGCCGCTCCATGGCCGTGTCGCCCAGCAGGCGTCCCGTGCGGTCGAAGCGCCGGGACAGCTTGAAGGGCCGGGCGAGCGAGCCGTTGGTATCGGTGCCGGCGGCCGCCGTGGCGGGCGGAGTCTCTGTCTCGGAAGGGGCGGGCGGTGGGGGCTGCGGATTCATGGAGGTCCTCTATAACGCGACCGCTTGCCTACCGCGAAGCGCGGGGGAAACCTTCCCGGAAGAAGCGGCGGGCGTTCTCGGTCGTCCGCTGGGCGACCTCGTCGGCGGGCTCTCCTCTCACGCGAGCCATTCCCTCCAGGATGTGGGGAAGGTAGGCCGGCTCGGAGCGCCCGCCCCGGTGGGGCGTGGGGGCCTGGTCGGGTGCGTCCGTCTCCGCCATCAGCCGCTCCAGCGGAATGGCGCGCAGCGCGTCCAGGGGCTTGCGCGCCTCCGCCCACGTCACCGGGCCTGCGAAGGAGAAGTGACAGCCCTTCTGGAGATAGAAGCGCGCCAGCTCCACGCCGCCGCTGTAGCTGTGCATGAGCACGCCCGCCTCCGGCAGCTCCTCCTGCTTGAGCAGGTCGATGAGCGCGGGATGGAGCCGGTGACAATGCATCAACACCGGAAGCTGGTGCTTGCGCGCGAGGGCGAGGTGGCGTCGCAGCACGGACAGTTGCCGCTCCAGCGGCGCACCCGGAAGCGAGGGACCATCCAGGCCACACTCGCCCACCGCGGCCGCGCCGCCCTTCGACAGCAGCGCGTCGAGCAGCTCCAGCGCCGCGTCGTCCTGGTCCGCGGGCATCTCCGGAAGCAGCTGTGGATGGATGCCCAGGCCCACTTGCAGGCGAGCGTCCTGCCGGGTCAACGCGAGCAGCGGCTCCCAGTCATGAGGACCCACGCCGGGGATGACGATGCCTTGCAGTCCCGCGGCCCACGCGCGCTCCAGCACGTGATTCCGGTCAGTGTCGAAACGTGTCGCATCGAGATGGCAATGGGTGTCGATCATTCATCACGCCCTGGAGGGTCGCCGTTCAATCAGGGACACGCATGAGGAACCCCTCCCCGGGGAACCATCCCAGTCATTCCGCGCGAGCCTATACCCCACATGCATTTTGGAGGGGCATTATGAAGAAGCGAGTCGTTGGCGTGTTGGGGTGCGTGTTGTTGATGCTCTCGACGGGGTGCAGTGACGAGTGTGTCGACCAGTTCGATTGCCGGCGCGAGAAGGGGGACCCGGCGGAGGGGCAGGAGTGGTTCTGCAACTCGGACGAGAAATGTGAGCAGCGTCCCATCGTGGAGCTTCCGCTCGAGCCGGATGCGGGCGACGCGGACGCGGGAGTTCCTGACTCGGGCACGCCGGACGCCGGGGAGCCGGATGCGGGAGTGGATGGTGGCGGACAGGGCACGGGCGGAAAGGGCGATGCCTGCACCACCTCCGCGGACTGCACGTCGTCGCTGCGCTGCGAGGGCGCTCCCTCGACCTGCCAGGCGATGTGGGTCGCGGTGACGGGGCGCGATGACGGCGGCACGTCGAAGGCGCTGGTGATGCGCTTCGACACGCCGGGAATCACGGCGCTGACGGAGGGGAGCGCGGACAGCCGCTACCCGCGGTGGTCCCCGGGCGGCACGCACGTCTCGTTCGTGCAAGGGGCCGTCGACTCGTCGGGCAAGAAGGTGGCGGGCGAGCTGACGGTGCGGGACGTCCCGCTCGTCGCCGGGCAGTCGGTGGTGGTCGCGGACGGTGGCTCCGGGGACACGGAGAGCTTCCGCTCCATGGAGTGGGAGCCGGGCGCGGCCATCGCGTATGTGCGGCAGAACGCCAGCCAGCGCTCGGGCATCTCCACGGTGGCGCCGGGCACGAGCGTGTCGCAGGTCACCACGACGGGCGCGTTCCCGGACTGGTCTCGGGACGGCTCGACGCTTGCGTACAACGTGACGGAGGAGGGGCTGTTGACGGTGAAGCCGGGCGGCTCGCCGAGCCCCGTGGCCAACGCGGACAAGAGCTCCGAGCAGCCGCACTACAACCGCGCCAACGAGCAGCTGTTGTACCTGGCCAACCCCGCGGGCGAGCTGGAGACGTTCGAGGGGGAGAGCCTCCCCACGTCGCTGTTCCGCCTGTACAACATCGACGTGACGGGGGGCGGTCAGCCGCAGCTCGTCGCGGATGTGACGACGGAGTCCTCCACGGGCGGCGACGTGAAGTCGTTCATCGCCGCGCCCACGTGGGCGCCGGATGGGAGCTGGGCTGCGTACGTGCGCGCGTACTACTTCAAGCCGACGTCCGGGAAGCCGGTGCTGTGCGGCTCGCTGGTGTCGCCCTGCCAGTCGCGCCCCGGCAACGTCATCTTCCTGAAGCGCATCAACCCGGCGGACGGCTCCGCGTCGGGGGACGAGGTGCGCGTCGCGGATGACGGCACGCTTCCGTCCTTCTCGCCGGATGGCCGCTACATCGCGTTCATCAAGGGCGGGCAGCTCCAGATTCAGCAGCTGGACCCCGCCGCGGGCACCCTGGTGAATGCCCCCATCGTCCATCCGAAGGCGGGCTTCACGCTCCAGACGGGCGACAGCGACGACCACCGTCCGCGCTGGCAGCCTCGGTAGCAAGGCGCCTCGAGAGGTCCGCGCCCCACGGCCTGTCCGGGGCGCGGGCCTTCCATCCTCCGCGCGCGACGCGGTGGGCCTTGCGGCTCCCGGGGTTCCGGGAATAGGGAGGGCCCCTGGCCCGGCTTCGGGCCCCTGCCCGGAGGCCGAGGATGAAGCGTCAGTCGATGTTGATGGGAGCCCTGCTGTTCGTTGGCTGTGCCACCGTGCCGGTGACGCCGGTGGATTCGGGGGGCGGCGGCGGCGTGGCCGCTGACCCGCACCCGGACGCGGAGCCTGTGCGCCTGGAGACGCGGGCGGGCACCTTCCTGGTGCATCCCAACAACGCCGAGGACTTCGCCCGGGCGCTCGCGGGTGAGCCCACCCAGCAGCGCTACACCACGGGTGTGCTCATGGCGGGAGAGTAGCGAACCCGTCCCGCGCGGGTGCTCAGCCCTCCACGACGATGCGGCGGCCCAGCGCGCGGGTCATCTGGGGCGAGGTCATCAACTCCAGCGCCTCCCCCAGCTCCCCGCCGGCCGTGTCGAAGGCCGCGGCGATGATTTCCCCCACGGTGAGCTGGGCCCGCTCCGCGGCCACACGGGCCCGCTGAGCCGTCCGGCGGAGCGCGGGCATCACCCGGCGGCCCTGCCGTCGAACCGTGACGCTCTTGCGTGTCGTCCTCTTGGCCATGTGTTCCTCCCACCGCGCGGTCTCCATGCGGGTGAGTACACCTGGGGTCTGACATATGCAGACGAGGTGCCAGTGGGACGCCAATCCATCAGGTAACGTGCACTACGGGTTTTCCCTGTCATGAGGCGGGGTTCTGCGTTCGCGCCTTCCTGCTCAACGACAGGACCCGGAAACGATTCCTCGTTCTGTCGAGTTTTTTCGTTCATCCAGCCCTGCAATCTCGACGTTTCGTTCAAGAGTCCAAAGTCCATGAGAAGCAGCGAGCCGTGCGAGTTCGCTCGGTCTCATGCGACTCGGGGGTCTGCCGAGCCCCGCCCTCGAGGGCGAAAATTTGGCAGTCGAGGGTGCGGACCGACGCCATCGTCATGCCGGGGGGTGTGAGGGGAGTGTGGGCGGTGCGGTATACGCCGTGACATGCCTCAAACACTTTGTCCGAGCTGCGGACACAGCCCCATTCCCCGGGGCGCCGCGGCCTGTCCCGCATGTGGCGAGCCGTTCGACCATCTCCCCACGTACAAGAAGGTGGGTCGCACGCGGCTGGACCGGTTGGGCGACGCGGTGGACGACGACGCCACGGTGTTTGGCGGCGACCTGGTCACCAGCGCCGTGTCCGCGCATCCCGGGCCGGTGGCGGCGGTGTTGGGGGCGGGGGCGCTCGCGTGGTTCCTGCGCGCGGGCGGTGTGCTGGGCTCGCTCCAGGACCCGTCGTGGACGTATGGGCTGGTGGCGTTGGACCTGGTGCTCGCGCTGGTGCTCGTGCTGAACCGAGGCCCCGTGAAGGGCATCGCGCAGGCGGGCCTGGTGGCGCAGTTGGGGATGACGCTGTGGCTGGCCCGGGCCTCGCCGACGGCGCCCGTGCATGTGGCGTATGTGCTGTTGGGGCTGGTGGCGCTGTCGCTGGTGATGGGCGAGCCGGGCGTGGTGCGGCGCTACCTGAGCATGGGGTTGGGCTTGTGCCTGGCGTTGGTGTCGGGACTGCTGCTCGCGATGCCAGGGGCGCTCGCGTCCGGAGGGGGCGTGCGGCAGCTGCTGGTGGGCAGTGAGCTGGGGTATCGGCTGGAGCTGCCGGTGGGGTGGGAGCGGCTGACGCGCGAGCAGCTCGCGACGCACATCGTGCTGCCCCCGGCGACGTTGAGCGGGAGCGCCGTGGGGTTTGGTGACTCGGCGCGAGGGCGCTACGGGATGTTGTGGGTGGAGCGCGGCTCGGGGGCGACGCTCGCGGCGGGGTGTCAGGAGCTGCTGCGTGCGCTGGGCGGGAGCCCGGGGTTGGAGGCGAGCCGGCCCGTGGTGCCCGCGGCGTTGGGGAGCCGGACGCAGTTCCATGGGCTGAGCACGTCGAGCGGCGCGCGAGGCACGCTGGGGTGTGGCCTGCTGGCGGATGGCCGACTGGTGGGGCTGGCGGTGGTGGCGGCCGGGGCGGCGGATGTTCAGGCGGGCGACGCTCAGGGCTCGGCAGCCTTCGCGGCGGTGGGCGAGGGGCTCGTGTTGCAGTAAAGGGGCGCCGCCATGAACGTCCAGGTCCTGTTCCACGACAACTGCTTTGACGGCGCCGCGAGCGCCGCCGTGTTCTCCCGCTTCTACCGGGAGCGCGTCCGTGCCGACGCGGCCTTCCGGTATCAGGGGCTGAACCACAAGCCCGGCGCGGAGGGCATCGACCCGGCGGTCTTCACCGGCGAGGAGAACGCCATCGTCGACTTCCGCTACAGCCAGGATGCGCGGCTGACGTGGTGGTTCGACCACCACGCCTCCGCGTTCCAGCAGCCGGGGGACGAGGCGCACTTCCGCGCGGACTCGAGCGGGCGCAAGTTCCACGATGCGCACCGCAAGAGCTGCACGAAGTACCTGGCGGACGTGGCGCGCGAGCGCTTCGGCTGGGACCCGACGCCCATGGCGGACCTCATCCACTGGGCGGAGATCATCGACGGGGCGCTGTTCCCCTCACCACGGATGGCGGTGGCGCTGGAGGAGCCCGCGCTGCGCATCATGACGGTGCTGGAGGCGACGAAGGACTCGGCGCTCATCCCCGAGGTCATCCGCCGCATGCAGACGGAGTCGCTCGCGGACATCGCCGCCTCGCCGCTCATTGCCAACCCCTTGGCACCGCTGCTCGCGCGTCATCAAGGGAACATCGAGCTGGTGCGCTCGAAGGCCCGTTATGAGCGAGGCGTCGTCTTCTTCGACCTGGTGGACGAAGGGGTCGACAGCCTCAACAAGTTCATCGCGTACGCGCTCTATCCGGACGCGCGCTACACGCTGTGGGTGGGGAAGGGCGCGTCGCGCGCGAAGGTGTCGCTGGGCTCCAACCCGTGGAAGCCGGAGCTGCGCAAGCACGACCTGTCCGCCATCGCCGGCCGCTACGGCGGTGGAGGCCACCCCGTGGTCGCGGCGGCCAGCTTCAAGGCGGACCAGTCCGACAAGGCCCGCGCCGCGTACCAGGAGATTCTCGCGGAGCTGTCCACCGCGGGCTGACGCTACCGGCGCTCGAAGAAGGTGAAGCCCGCCTGTCGAAGCAGGCGCACCACCGTCACCATGGGGAGACCCTGCACGTTGGAGCGGTCTCCCTCCAGTCGCGACAGCAGCGCCTGTCCCGCGCCCTCCACGCGGTAGCTGCCACAGCAGCCTTCCCACTCGTTCAGGTCCAGGTAGCGCTCCAGCTCCTCGGGCGACACGGCGTGGAACGTGAGGCGAGCGGTCTCCAGGCCCTCGAAGAGTTGGCCACCCGGGCCCACCAGACAGACTCCGGTGTGGATGTCATGCGTCTGCCCCAGCAGTCGGTTCAGCTGGGCGCGAGCGGCGCTCCGGTCCTCGGGCTTGGTGAGTGTCTGTCCATTCACCTCCACGAGCTGGTCGGCGCCGAGCACCCACGCCTCCGGGTTGCGCGCATGCACCGCGCGAGCCTTCCGCTCGGCCAGCTCCCGCACGGCTTCCTTCGCGGAGTGCAGGGAGGACACCTGCTCATCCACGCCGGGGGATTGGGTGCGGTAGGGCAGGCCCAGTCCGTCCATGAGCGCGCGGCGGGCACTGGAGGTGGACGCCAGAATCAAGTCTCTCATCGCGGCACGCAGCCTAATGCACCTGGAAGTGTGAGGGCGATGTCGCCCGCTCAGCGGGCGTGCATGTCCCTGCTTCCCGGCCACGAGGCGATGCCGTAGCCTGACGCCCCATGTCGCGGCGCGGTCTGCTCGCCCTTTGCCTCATCCTCACCGCCTGCAAGCGGAGCACACCGGCCCCCGCCACGGGGGACGCCGGACTGCCCGAGGTGTCCTCCGTCGTGCGCGCCCCGGCCGCCAATGCGGCGCCCGTGGAGGTGGGCGATGGCGCGGCGAAGCCGGTGAAGCCGCTCGCCGTGTGCCGGGCGAAGGGGAGCTCTCCCCTGGACGCCGCCCGGAGCTACTACGACGGGGGCCGCTTCGAGGAAGCTCTCTCGTGCGCGGCGCAAGCCGCGGCGCAGGAGCCGGACCTCGCCGCGGCCCACGCGGAGCGAGGTGTCGCGCTCGCCGCCCTGGGGCGCGAGGCCGAGGCGCAGCTCGCCTTCTCGAGGGCGCTGGCCATCGACCCGGGGGACTCGGATGCGCTCCTGGGCGCCGCGCACCTGTACGCGGTGCAGCTGCCCTCCACGCGTGAGCGCGACGAGCTGGGCACGCTCTACGCCGAGCGCGGCCTGTCGCAGCCTGGAACGCCGCCGGAGCTCATCCCGCATCTGGCGCTGGTGGCGGCCATGGCCTTCAACGACCTGGGCCAGGCGGAGGAGGCCCTGGCCCGAGCCGCCATCGTCCTCGCGAGGGACCCCGCCAGCCGCGAGGCCCTCTACGAGCGGGCCCTGGCCCTCTTCGAGCTCTGCCGCTTCTCCGAGGCGAAGTCCGCCTTCCAGGGGCTCGTCAACGACCCGGAGCGGGCCGCGCACGCGCACCAGCACCTGGGGCTCCTGCTGGAGCGCGAGGGAAAGTGGAAGCAGGCGCAGGTCCACTTCGACAAGGCCCGCGGCCTCGCGCCCGAGGACTTCCCCTCGCCGCCGATGCCGACCGAGGACGCCTTCCGCCAGGATGTGGCCCGCGCCGTGGCCGAGCTGCCCGCGGACATGCGGGGAGACCTGGAGGGGGTCCCCGTCACCGCGGAGGAGCTGCCCGCGGAAGAGGACCTGCTGGCCAACCAGCCGCCCCTGTCGCCCACCATCCTGGGGCTCTTCCGGGGGCCGCCCCTGGGGGCGCCGTGCGACGGCTCCGAGACGCCCTGCCGCTCGGTGGTGCTCTACCGGCGCAACCTGGCGAGGGCGGTTCGCACGCCCGCCGAGCTGAATGAGCAGATTCGCGTGACATTGCTGCACGAAATCGGGCATCTGCGCGGGGAGGACGACGAGGAACTGGCCGCGCGCGGCCTGGAGTGACGCACATGGCCCCCCCAGCAGCCCTTCCGGTGGCACGCACCACGCCGAAGGGCGCGAAGTCCCTGCGCCAAGGCAACCCCTGGCTGTACCGCACCGAGCTCGCCGCCCCGCCCGACGTGAAGGGCCCGGGAGCGGTGGTGCTCGTGGTGGACTCGCAAGGCAACCCCATCGGCCAGGCCCTCTACGCCAGGCGCTCCCCGCTGGCCCTGCGCCTGCTGACGCGCAAGGGCCCCGCCGAGGAGCCCGTCAACGACGCCTTCTTCCGCCGCCGCCTGGAAGCCGCGCTCGCCCGACGGTCGATGCTGTCCCACCGGGACGGCCTGCGGCTGGTGCATGGAGAGGCGGACCTGCTGCCCGGCCTCTTCGTGGACCGCTACGGCTCCGGCCTCACCCTCCAGACGCTCTCCGAGGGCATGGACGCGCGCAAGGAGTCGCTCGCGAAGGTGCTGGTGGAGCTCACCGGCGCCACGCACGTGGTCTGCCGCGACGACGCCTCCGGCCGCGACTTCGAGGGGCTGCCGCGCGAGTCCCGCCTGCTGCACGGCCAGGGCGACGCGCGCTTCACCTACCACGAAGGGGAGAACCGCTTCGAGGTGGACCTGCTGGGGGACATGAAGACGGGCGCCTTCCTGGACCAGGTGGACAACCACCTGCGCGCCGGAGAGCTGGCGCGAGGCGAGTCGCTGGACCTCTTCAGCTACCACGGGGGCTTCGCGCTGGCCCTGTCGCGCAACAGCACCTCGGTGGTGGCGGTGGAGCAGGACGAGAAGGCCGCCGCGCGCGCCCAGGAGAATGCCCGCGTCAACGGCCGGGACAACGTCCGCGTGGAGCACGCGAATGCCTTCGACGTGCTGCGCCGCTTCGACACGGAGGGCCGGCGCTTCGACACCATCGTGTTGGACCCGCCGGGCCTGGCCAAGCGCCGCGAGGGCCTGGCCACCGCGCTGCGAGCCTACCACGAGATCAACCTGCGCGCCTTCCGCTGCCTGAAGCCCAACGGACTGCTCGTCACCTGCTCGTGCTCGGGCAAGCTGGACCGCGCGGGCTTCGAGGAGATGGTGCTCGCCGCGGCCATGGACGCGAAGCGCCCGGTGCAGATTCTCGAGCGCCGGGGCGCGGGGCTGGACCACCCCGTCCTCGGAGGGCTGCTGGAGACGGAGTACCTCAAGGCCCTCTACGTGCGCGCCCTGTAGCGCGCACGGGCAGGGGAGGCGTCAGGGCAGGCCCAGCTCCTTGCGCAGCTTGCCCACCACCTTGAAGTACTCGGTCCGCGAGAAGGGGACGTTGAGGATGTGGAAGTCCTTCTTCGCCAGCCCCACGCAGCCGAAGCAGTAGTTGCAGTCCTGGAGGTTGCGCGACAGCACCAGGTAGGCGCTCGTCGTGCAGTTCTCGCTCTGCACGCAGTAGGCGCACGCGTGACAGCTCTTGCAGTCCACGCAGTGCGAGCAGTTGTTGCACAGCTCGCACCGGGTGCAGTGGGTGCATTGGAAGCAGCTGTCGCACTCCTTGCAGAACATGCAGTTGGCGCAGCGCTGACAGCCCTCGCACGCGTAGGAGCCGGGGTTGCCCGGGTCCGACGCGTAGCTCTTGGTGAGCCGCTGGAGTTGCTCCAGGAACTCCCGCTTGCCCAGCGAGGCCACCAGCTCGCGTGCCGCCTTCTCCTCCGCGAGCGGGTCCACTGCCTCGGCTCGCGTACCTTTCTCCTTCGCCACCCGGGACACTCCTTGCCCTCGTTCGGGGCTCACTGAAGCTTGGCCAACCCGGCCAGGTCGATTCCTCGCGCCACCCGCCGCACCTCCACCGTACCGGGGAAGCCTCGGCTGGTGATGGCCACCACGAAGCGCTGCCCCACCAGGAGGTTGGCCTCGGCCAGCGCCTCTTCCGCGTCGTACCGCACGAAGCCCACGGCATCCTGCCAGTGGATGGGCGCCGTCGGGTCGCTGGGGGCCTTCCCCTTGGCGCGCTCCGCCGCGTCGCGGATGGCCTGGCCAATCTTCCCGCCCATCGTGGTGTCCACGATGCGCACCTTGACCTCTCGCCCCTCACCTCGGGTGAACAGGCGCTCGGCTTCGGAGACGGACACCTCGCCGTACTTACCCGTGGAGCCCTGGGTGCGGGCCACGGTGAAGCCCTCCAGGGCCTCTGGCAGGAACGGGGCCAGCGACTTGAAGTAGACGCAAGGCGCGCTGGCGGCGGGAACGGTGGTCTCCACCTCGGGGGAGGCGGCATCCCGGTTCAAACATCCGACACCCGGGGCGAGCGCGAGCAGGGCGGCGGCGAGGCGGAGGAGAAATTTGTCGCGCACGGCCGAATCAAAAGGTATCCCCGGCCCGCGCGCAATGGACCTCTCGAAGCTCAACCCTCCTCAGCGCGAGGCCGTGGTCACCCTCCAGGGGCCCCTGTTGGTCCTCGCGGGCGCTGGCAGCGGGAAGACCCGCGTCATCACCCACCGCATCGTCCACCTGCTCAACGAGCGGCCAGACCACATCCTGGCTCGCAACATCCTGGCGGTGACCTTCACCAACAAGGCGGCCTCGGAGATGAAGGAGCGCCTGGTCCACATGGCCGGGCCTCGGGCGCAGGGCGTGCTGGTGTGCACCTTCCACGCCTTTGGCGCGGAGATGCTCCGCGAGGACATCCACCGGCTGGGGTGGCCCAGGAAGTTCGCCATCGCGGACATGGGCGACCAACTGGCCATCATCCGCCGTGCCATGCGCGAGCACCGCATCGACGACCGCGCCTTCGACGCGCGCAAGGTGCTCACGCTCATCTCCAAGGCGAAGAATTCCGGCGCCGCGCCACAGCCCAAGCCGGAGGGCATCGGCGACGACTACGATCTCATCACCCACATGGTCTACCCGGACTACCAGCTCGCGCTGAAGGCGCAGGGCTCGGTGGACTTCGACGACCTGCTGCTCCTGCCCGCGCGCCTGTTGCGTGAGCACTCGGACCTGTACCTCAAGTACACGCACCGCTTCCGCTACCTGCTGGTGGACGAGTTCCAGGACACGAACCTGGCCCAGCTGGAGCTGCTCAAGCTGATGGCGGGCCAGTCGCGCAACGTGTGCGCGGTGGGTGACGACGACCAGTGCATCTACTCGTGGCGCGGCGCCGAGGTGCGCAACATCCTCAACTTCGACGACTTCTTCCCGGGCGGGAAGGAAGTTCGCCTGGAGCAGAACTACCGCTCCGTGCAGATGGTGCTGGACGCGGCCAACGCCGTCATCGCGAAGAACCCCGAGCGCAAGGCCAAGCAGATGTGGACCGACCGCAAGGGCGGCCCCAAGGTGAAGGTCGTCGCGTGCCCCAACGACGAGGAGGAGGCCCGCTTCGTCGCGCACGAAATCCAGAAGCACATGTCGCTGGGCATCCCCGCGGATGACATCGCGGTGCTCTACCGGACCAACGGCCAGGCGCACCCCATCGAGGAGATGCTGCGCGAGAAGAACATCGGCTACGAGGTGGTGGGCGGCAGCGAGTTCTTCGACCGGCGCGAGGTGAAGGACGTCATCGCGTACTTCAAGGTCATCGTGAACCGGCTGGATGAAATCTCGCTCATGCGCATCATCAACGTCCCGTCGCGCGGGATTGGTGACGTGACGGTGGAGCGGCTGCACGGGCACTCGCGCACGGAGGGCGTCACGCTGTGGACGGTGATGCGCCGGGCGACGGAGTACGACGACCTGCCTCCCGGCGCGGGCGAGAAGGTGCGCGAGTTCGTCGAGCTCATCGAGCGCTACCGCGCGGCGTACGATGAGGGGCAGCTGGCCACCGTGACGCGCAAGCTCCTGGAGGAGATTGGCTTCCGCGACGCCACGCGCGCGCACGCCACCAGCGCCACCAGCGCGGACAAGAAGCTCAAGAGCGTGGACGGCGTGCTGGACTCGCTCGAGCGCTTCGAGAAGCGCGAGGGCCCCAAGGCCAGCCTGCTCACCTATCTGAACCGGCTGAGCCTGGACAACCGCCAGGAGGACGAGGAGGAGGTCCCCGGCGCCAAGGGCCGCGTCACCCTGATGACCATCCACTCCTCCAAGGGCCTGGAGTACCGGCTGGTCTTCTTCATCGGCATGGAAGAGGACCTGATGCCCCACGGAGGCATGCAGGGCGAGGCGCAGAACCTCGAGGAGGAGCGCCGCCTCTGCTACGTGGGCATCACCCGGGCGAAGGAGCTGCTCTACCTCACCCGCGCCGTCACCCGCGTGAAGCGCGGCAAGGAAGTCCCCAGGACGCCCTCGCGTTTCCTGGAGGACCTCCCCGCCGAGGTCTCCGAGGTCATCGCCATGGACGCGCCGCGTCAGGGCGAGCCCACCCAGGAGGAGAAGAACTTCTTCGCCAACCTGAAGGAGCGCTTCAAGAAGCCGACCCCTGGGGCTGCCCCCGGGGGAGGGGGCGTGCCTGGGAGGTAGGTTGGAGTGGGAGGGCTCTCACCAACCTTGACTTGATCCTCCATGCCCGCTAGGAGGGTCGGCCTTTCCGGGCCTCTGCGCGGTACGGCGGAGGACCTGTGGTCCGTTTGGCACGAGATGCGGTCCCCGGCATGCACCTGGCGACCGCGAGAAGTTTGGAGTGCACGAAATGTCGCAGAAGACCTACAGCGCGAAGGCTGGGGACATCAAGCGCCAGTGGCACGTCATCGACGTGTCCGACAAGGTGCTGGGCCGCGCGGCGAGCCAGATTGCCACCTTGCTCAAGGGCAAGCACAAGGCCATCTACACGCCGTCCATCGATACGGGCGACCACGTCATCGTCATCAACGCCGACAAGGTGAAGGTGACGGGGACGAAGGAGCAGGACAAGATGTACTACCGGCACCCGCACGCGGGTTTCCCGGGCGCCCTGAAGATCACCAACCTGGCGAAGCTGCGCCAGCGGCACCCCGAGGACATCATCATCAACGCCGTGCGCCGGATGCTGCCGCGCAACGCGCTGGGTCGCCAGATGATGACGAAGCTGAAGGTCTACGCGGGTGATACCCACCCCCACGCCGCCCAGAAGCCGGCTGCGTTCTCGGTTGAGGCGTAAGGGAGACAACGACCATGCCCATCCATCAAGAGCTTGGTTTCTACGCCACCGGCCGCCGCAAGGAGGCCACCGCGCGCGTCTGGGTGCGCCCCGGCACCGGTCAGGTCATCATCAACGGTCGCGAGATCAACGACTACTTCGGTCGTGAGACCTCGAAGATGGTGCTCAACCAGCCCCTCGAGATCCTCGAGCAGAAGGGCAAGCTGGACGTCACCGTGAACGTTCGCGGCGGCGGTCTCTCCGGCCAGGCCGGCGCCATCCGCCACGGCATCGCCCGTGCGCTGTGCGCCTTCAACCCGGAGTTCCGTCCCGCGCTGAAGAAGGCCGGCTTCCTCACCCGCGATGCTCGCGCGGTCGAGCGCAAGAAGTACGGTCAACCGGGCGCGCGTCGCCGGTTCCAGTTCTCCAAGCGCTAACCCCTGCGGGTTGGTCGCTCAGGTTGTTCCTCCGCGGCGGAGGCTCTCTCACGAGGGTCTCCGCCGTGGTGTTTCCAGGGACTCACCGGAATGCGCGGGTCGCATCGTCGCGCGGCCGTCTGCTACGATTCGGGCGCCCATGGAACTCAATGAGATCCTCCAGATCGCCCTGCGCGGCGGTGCTTCCGACATTCATCTGAAGGCTGGTCTGCCGCCCATGTTCCGGGTGGATGGCTCGTTGGTGCCGTTGAAGGATGGCCGTCGCCTCCCGCCGGAGGAGGTGGCTCGCATGTCCTTCGGCATCATGAACGAGTTCCAGAAGGAGAAGTTCAAGGCGAGCAACGAGGTGGACCTGGCGTACGGCGTTCCGGGCCTGGGTCGCTTCCGTGTGAACGTCTTCCAGCAGCGCGGCACGGTGGGCGCGGTGCTGCGTGTCATCCCGTTCAAGGTGATGACCATCCAGGACCTGCTGCTGCCGCAGATTCTCGCGAAGATTTGCGGAGAGGAGCGCGGCCTCATCCTCGTGACGGGGACGACGGGCTCGGGCAAGTCCACGACGTTGGCGGCGATGATCGACTACATCAACTCCAACGAGACCAGCCACATCATGACGATTGAGGACCCCATCGAGTTCCTCATTCGCGACAAGCGCTCCATCGTGAACCAGCGCGAAGTCGGTGTGGACACGATGAGCTTCGCGCAGGCGCTGAAGAGCGCGCTGCGGCAGGACCCGGACGTCATCCTCGTGGGCGAAATGAGAGATCACGAGACCATCGAAACGGCGCTGCACGCCGCGGAGACGGGCCACCTCGTGATGTCCACGCTGCACACGCTGGACGCGACGGAGACGGTGAACCGCATCGTCTCCGCCTTCCCGCCGCACCAGCAGAAGCAGGTGCGCATCCAGCTGGCGAGTGTGCTCAAGGGCGTGGTGAGTCAGCGCCTCGTGCCACGCGCGGATGGAAAGGGCCGCGTGGCCGCGGTGGAGGTGTTGCGCGTCACGGCCCGCGTGCGCGAGCTCATCGAGGACAAGGACCGCACGAAGGAGATCCACGATGCGATTGCCCAGGGCACCGACTCGTACGGGATGCAGACCTTCGACCAGTCGCTGATGAGCCTGGTGCGGCAGGGGCTGGTGACCTACGACGAGGCCCACCGTCAGGCGTCCAATCCGGACGACTTCGCGCTGCGCTTCTCCGGCATCAGTGGGACGTCGGACTCGAAGTGGGACAACTTCGATGCGAAGCCCGGCGAGGCCCGTCCGATTCCGGGCTCGGCCGCGTTCGCGCAGAAGGGAGCGCCCACGGGAGCAGCACCTCCGCCCGCGCCTCCCGCGCCCGCGCCTCAGGCCGCGCGTCCTCCGGGGGCGCCGGCGCCAGCCGCCGCGCGTCCGCCGACCCCGGCCCAGCCCATGCGGCCTCCGACGCCCGCGCCCGCCGCGCGTCCGGCGCCTGCCCCCGCGCCTGCTCCGGCGGCGGGCGGGGATGACGACTTCCAGATCGAGCGTTTCTGAGCGCGCGACGACGCGTGGGTCTCACGAGCAGGTGAGACCCCGCTTCGCTACGCGTCTTCCTCGCCCAGCATGGCGCGCAGGCGGGACAGGCGCAGCGGCCCCATCAGCCCCTCGCGCGCCAGTGCCTGGAGCAGGTGCGCGGTGGCGTGCACCTTGGCCTCCTGCTCCTCCTCCGGCTTGTCGGCGACCTCCGCGTCCAACAGCGCCTCGATGTGCTCGGGGTTGATGGGCGCGGGGCCCTCCGCCCAGGCGATATCGAACAGGGCACGCGCCATGGTCTCGCGCACCTTCCGCTCCGCGTCGTTCGCCGCGCCCTTCACGAAGCCGAGGAAGAGCGCGTCCACCGCCTCCTTCGTGAGCGCCGCCAGCGCGGGCACCTCGCCCAGCGACTCCTTCACGTATTCGCGGTCGAACGTGTCGACGTCCTGCTCATAGCCGAACGCCTCCTCCAGGAGGATGGAGGCGATGAACGCGTCCGTCTCCTCCTCGCTCGCGCCTTCCTCGGCCAGCGCCTCGCGCGCCTTGCGCGCGGGCTCGCTCAGCTCGGTGTCCTCCTGCATCGCCCGCGCGGAGGCATGCGCCGCCAGCAGCACGAGGGCGGCCTGGGCGTCGGAGGACAGCACGCGGCCCCCCACGTCCATCAGGATGGCGGCCTGGCGCGGATGGGCCTTGGCCGCCTCGGCGAAGGCCATCTCCTCGGGGGTGAGCGAGCCGCCCGCCTGTTGCTTGCGGAGCGTCTCCTTCGCGACATCGGCTGCAAGGAAGCGAGCGAGGACTGGATGCATGCGGGGCCTGTTACCACATGCTAGGTATCCCGCCATGCTCTCGGAGGACGAAGGGCCAGAGGCCGTCCAGCGCGCCACGGATGCCGGGCTCAAGCTGTTGGCCGCCCGTGCCCGCACCCGCCAGGAGCTGCTCGAGGCCCTCGCGAAGAAGGGCTTCGTCCCCGCCGTGCGAGAGCAGGCCCTGGCCCGGCTCGAGGGCTGGGGCTATCTCGACGATGCCCGCTTCGGCCACGAGCGCGCCGCCGCCCTGCTGAGGGGAGGCAAGGGCCCCGGCGCCGTCCTCCAGCGACTGGAGGCCCACGGCCTGTCCGAAGACGAAGCCCGGGATGCCCTCGAGTCCGCCAGCGGCGCGGTGGAGTTCGACGCGCTGGCCGCCGCGCGAGGGGTGCTGGAGAAGCGGGGGCTGTCGGCTCGGCCACTCGACGGCAAGTCGTGGGCGCGGGCCGCGAGGCTCCTGTCCGGCCGTGGATTCTCCGAGGACGTCATCCATCAGCTGCTGGGTGAAGCTTCGCTGGACCCCTCGGGGCCGGACGAATAGCGTGGCGTCGATGCGTTCCGCCGTCGCCTTCCTGACCACCGTCCTGTTGCTCACCTCGGGCTGCGCCGCCCTGTCCGGCTCACAAGGGGGCGAGCCCGACTACGCCCTCACCGCCGAGGAGAACCTCGTCCTGGGCAGCCAGGCCCTGGAGAACAAGGACTTCCTCAAGGCCCAGAAGTACTTCGAGTACGTCCGCGCGAAGTTCCCCTACCAGGAGGCCGCGCGCGAGGCGGAGCTGAAGCTGGCCGACGTGGACTTCGCCCGCGAGGCCTTCCCCGAGGCCCGGGACCAGTATCAGTCCTTCATCAAGCTCCACCCCACGCACCCCAAGGTGGACTACGCCGCGTACCGCTCCGCGCTCACCCACGTGGAGGACTACCCGTCGGAGTTCTTCGCCCTGCCGCCCTCCGAGGAGAAGGACCAGGTGGAGATCCGCTCCGCCCTGTCCACGATGGAGGAGTTCCTCCGCGAGTACCCGGAGTCGCAATACGTCCCGGAGGCCAAGCAGCACGCCGCCGACGCGCGCCGCCGCCTCGCCGAGCACGAGCTCTACGTGGCCCGCTTCTACCAGAAGCGCGGACGCTGGAAGGCCGTGGCCCAGCGGCTGGAGGCTGTCCTCTCCAAGTACCCGGGCACGAGCTACGAGGAAGAAGTCCTCTTCGACCTTCACGACGCGTACGTGAAGCTCAATGACCAGAAGCGCGCGCAGGACACCCTGCGCCAGGTGCTGCGCCGCCTGCCGGGGACTCCCGCGGCGGAGAAGGCCCAGCGCATGCTGGGCACGTGAGGACGACGGAGGAGTGGAGCCGCCTGGGCGGGCTGGTCATCGCCGGCCTGGCGGTGCTTGGCGCCTGTGCGCTGCTCGTCCCGAGGCTCCTCGGCTTCGCCGCGGGGCCGGAGGTCGAGGTCATCACCGCGCTCAAGCAGACCGAGTCCTACGGGCTTTCCCTGAGCATCCCCGGCGTGTCCGTGCCGCTGACCGCCCGGGAGCACCACTTCGCTCGCATCACCGTGGCCGTGGAGCCCGGCGGGAAGCGGGCCGTGGCCCACTCGACGCTCGACTTCACCGGAGTCCTGGGCGCCACCCAGGTGGGGACCGCCGGCGTGGAGCGCTCGCCCTACGTCTACCAGCGCGGGGACTGGGTGCCGGAGACCACCGAGTCCCCCCGGCTGGTGGCGGTGGTCCGGGCGCTGGAGGCTCGGCGCCGGGCGCTCGAGTCCGCCGACGCGGAGGCCTTGTCCCGACTCGTGCCGCCTGGAAATCCGGGAGTGGCGGGACCCGAGTGGGAAGAACTGAAGATGATGCGAGACCGCGTCTATCGGGCGGAGGCGTGGTACATCCGGTTGGAGCGGGAGGAAGCGCAGGTCACGGAGCACTGGCGGCTCCAGGGCTCCCTCCCGTCGAGGCCGGTGGACACCCGGGGCCAGCGGTCGCTGTCGCTCACGCTTCACGGTGATGAATTCTTGTTTTCGCCCGGCCTCATGTAGGCTACCCCGCGTCGGAGGCAGGGCCCGAGGACGGGCCGAGTCATGGAAGAGCCCCTCAAGCAGCTACTGACCCTCGGGCGCGGCTACTTCGAGAAGAAGCAGTACGCCCAGGCCGAGCAGTACCTCGCGAAAATCGTCGAGCAGAATCCGACGTTCGCGGACGTGTTCAACATGCTCGGCATCATCTACCACGACCAGGGCCAGTTCGCCCGGGCGCAGCGGGCGTTCGAGTCCGCGTTGAACCTGAATCCGGCGTACACCGAAGCGGCGCTGAACCTGGCGGTCATCTACAACGACATGGGGAAGTACGCCGAGGCGAAGGAGGTCTACCAGGCCGCCCTCTCCCGGCAGAAGACGGGCCCAGGCGAACTGGACCCCTATGTCGAGAAGAAGATCGCCAACATGTACGGCGAGATTGGCGACGTCTACGCCTCCAGCGGTGCCTGGCAGAAGGCCATCGAGGAGTACCGCCGCGCGCTGGGCCTGTGTCCGCAGTTCGTGGACATCCGGCTCAAGCTCGGCAACGCCCTGCGCGACGCGGGCGACAACGCGGCGGCCATCACCGAGTACGAACAGGTCATCGCGCAGAACCCGTCTTTCATCCCAGGCCGTATCCAGTACGGCGTGGCGCTGTACTCCGCGGGACGCAGGGTGGAGGCGGTGCAGGTGTGGGAAGACGTGCTGGCGCGCAGCCCTGACAACAAGAGCGCTCAGATGTATCTCAACCTGGTGAAGGACCCCGGCAAGGTGGAGCAGGCGGGTTGATGACCATGGATATCTCGAAGAGCTATGCCCTGAAGTTCATCTCCGGGAAGTACCAGGGGGGCGAGTTCCCCCTGAAGGCGGAGAAGCACATCGTCATTGGCCGTTCCAGTGAGCTGGACATGGTGCTCGTGGAGGACATGGTCTCGCGCAAGCACGCGAAGATCAGCTTCTCCGACGGGAAGATCACCATCGAGGACATGGGCTCCACCAACGGCACCTTCGTCAACGGCGAGAAGGTGAAGCAGGCGCGCCTGAAGGAAGGCGACCGCATCCTCATCGGCACCTCCATCCTGAAGCTGGTCCACCAGGGTGCCGAGGGCGCCAACGTGGATGAGAGCGTGGCCAAGCAGAAGCTGGAGGAGGCCGCCGCCGCCCAGGCCGCGCGGACCACCACCAAGGGCAGCTCCATGACGGGGAAGATTGAAGAGATTCCCCTCCCGGACCTGCTCCAGCTCTTCCACACCTCCAAGAAGAACGGCGTCCTGGTCGTCACCAGCGCCCAGGAGGGCAAGATCTACCTGCGCCAGGGCCGCGTGTACTACGCGGTCATCAACGAGAACCACAACCTGGGTCCGCAGAAGAGCTTCAACCGCATCATCACCTGGGAGTCGGGTGACTTCGAGCTGCGGCCGGCCGACAGCCAGGAGTTCATGGTGGAACTGGACTCATCGACCGAGGCGCTGTTGATGGACGCGCTCCGGCAGCTCGACGAGTTCAAGCGCCTGCAGCCCAGCCTCCCTCCGCCCGAGGCCTCGCTCCAGCTCGCCGTTCCACTGGCGCCTTCGCTCAAGGAGCTGACGCCGGAGCTGCTGGACGTGCTCCAGCTGGTCATCAACACGGGCAGCCTGGCGGGGGTGTTGGACCGCGCGGACGCGGACGATATCGTCACCGCCGAGGGGCTGGTGCAGCTGCTCAAGCGCGAGTACGTGCGCATCGCCTGAGCTGGACACATGGCCTGCCCCATCCCGGGCGGGCCCGGGAGAAGGGGAACACGCCGTGGCGGACGCGAAGTCGGTGAAGCGACTGCGCCTCACCGAGCTAAGTCACTGCGCGGGTTGCGCGGCGAAGCTCCGGGCAGGGGACCTGCAGAAGATTCTGGGGGGACTGAAGTCCTCCCGAGGCCCCCAGGCCCTGGTGGGCTTCAACACGAACGACGACGCGGCGGTCTACCGCCTCACGCCCGGCCTGGCCGTGGTGGAGACGGTGGACTTCTTCCCGCCCGTGGTGGACGACCCGTTCCAGTTCGGCGCCATCGCCGCGGCGAACGCGCTGTCGGACATCTACGCGATGGGCGCCAGGCCGCTGTTCGCGCTCAACCTGGTGGGCTTCCCCGACAGCCTGCCCATGTCCGTGCTGTCGAAGATTCTCGCCGGGGGCCAGTCGAAGGTGGACGAGGCGGGCATCTCCATCCTCGGCGGCCACAGCATCCGGGACCCCGAGCCCAAGTACGGCCTGGCCGTCACGGGGGTGGTGGACCCGAAGAAGGTGCTCACCAACGCGGGGGCGAAGCCCGGCGACGTGCTGCTCCTGACGAAGCCGCTGGGCACGGGCATCGCGACCACGGCCATCAAGCGGGGCGTGGCGTCGAAGCAGCTGTCGAAGCGGGTCATCGCGCTGATGTCCACGCTCAACCGCGCCTCGGGCGAGGTCTTCGCGTCCGGCAAGTTCAAGGTGAACGCGCTGACGGACGTGACGGGCTACGGCCTGTTGGGCCACCTGCTGGAGATGATGACCGGCGCGAAGACGCGGGCCGCGGTGGACCTGGAGCGCATCCCGCTCATCGCGGACGTGCCGGGGCTGGCCGAGGCGGGCGTGGTGCCGGGGGGGACGAAGTCGAACCTGGAGCACGTGAAGAAGAAGGTCCGCTTCCCGAAGGGGCTGCCCGAGGCGATTCAGTGGGTGCTCGCGGACGCGCAGACCAACGGAGGCCTGCTGGCCAGCGTGCCCGCACGCGAGGCGCTCAAGGCGCTCAAGGCCCTGGAGAAGGTGGGCGTGGACGCCGCGCTCATCGGTGAAGTCCAGGCGGGGCGACCCGGCATCGACATCATCGGTTGAGGGCGGGGATTTCGCGCGCGGGGTGGGGCTCCGCTAGCATTCCGCCCCGGCATGACGCTGTCCCTCCGTCCGCTCCTGGCCCTGGTGGCGTGTCTCTGGCTGGTCCCCGTTCGCGGTGAGGCCAGCGAGCGGCCCGCGCGCATCGTCATCGACCCTGGGCATGGAGGCGCGAAGGAAGGCGCCAAGGGGCCTGGAGCGCTTCGCGAGAAGGAGGTGGCGCTGCAGATTGCCCACCGGCTGCGCACGAAGCTGGAGGCGGCCGGGGGCGAGGTCTACCTGACGCGCGAGCGGGACACGCTGATGAGCCTGACGGAGCGCGTGTCGATGACGAACGACCACGGCGCGGACCTGTTCATCTCCATCCACGCCAACTCCATGCCCACGCCGAAGATGCGCGCGCGGACGGAAGGGGTGGAGACGTACTTCCTGTCGGCGAACGCCTCGGGTGAGGCGGCGCTGGCGGTGGCGGACCGGGAGAACGCGGAGGCGCCGGTGGCTCGGGCGGCGCGAGGGGACTCGACGCTGGCGTTGATTCTCGAGGACCTGGTGCGCACGGAGGCGCACTCGGATTCGTCGCGGCTGGCCTACTCGATTCATCCCCGGCTGGTGGCCCGCACGAAGGCGGCGGACCGCGGCGTTCAGCAGGCGCCATTCTTCGTGCTCTCGGGGGTGGAGTGCCCCGCGGTGCTCGTCGAGGTGGGCTACATCTCGCATCCCGAGGAAGGGGCGAAGCTGGCGCGAGGCGACTACCAGGAGAAGCTGGCCGAGGCCATCAGCGAGGGGGTGCTTGCCTTCTTGCGCGAGTCGCGCCGGAGGGATGCCTCCCGGCCCGCCCAGGTGGCGAGCCCCGGCGCGCGGTGAGTCGATAGCGGGTGACGGCGGGCGGGGAGGCTCTGGTAGAGAGGGGCCGCTCTCTTCCTCTCCCTCAGGAGCTCGCCGTGCGTTCCTTCCAACGTGGTGTGCTGGACCTTCGTCCCGTTGTCCTCACCCCCGGAGTGTCCCGCTATGCGGAGGGCTCCGTGCAGGTGGAGTTCGGTCACACCAAGGTGCTCGTCACCTGCTCCACGGAGGAGCGGGTTCCGCCGCACCTGATGGGCAAGGGCACCGGCTGGGTGACGGCGGAGTACGGGATGCTGCCGCGCGCCACGCACTCGCGCAGCCAGCGTGAGGCGGCGAAGGGGAAGCAGACGGGCCGCACGATGGAGATTCAGCGCCTCATCGGCCGCTCGCTCCGCGCGGCGGTGGACCTGTCGACGCTGGGGACCCGGACGCTGACCCTGGACTGTGACGTGCTGCAGGCCGACGGTGGGACGCGCACGGCGTCGATTACGGGAGCGTATGTGGCGCTGGTGCTCGCGCTTCGCTCGCTCCAGAAGCAGGGCGTCATCAGCAAGATGCCCAAGCTGACGCCGATGGCGGCGGTGTCCGTGGGCGTGGTGGGCGGCGAGGTGCGCGTGGACCTGGACTACGAGGAGGACTCGAAGGCGGACGTCGACCTGAACATCGTGGCGACGGGGGATGGGCGGATGGTGGAGGTGCAGGGGACGGCGGAGCACCAGCTGTTCGACCGCAAGACGCTGGACGCGATGCTCGACGGGGGCCTGGCCGCCATCCAGCAGCTCGTGGCCGCGCAGGCGAAGGTGTTGGAATGACGGCGGCCAAGGCAAAGCTGCTCTTCGCCACCTCGAACAAGGGGAAGCTGCGCGAACTGCGGGAGCTGGTGGGGGACTCGGTGGAGGTCGTGTCTCTGGCGGACCTGCCGCCCGTGCCCGAGCCCGAGGAGGACGGGGACACGTTCGAGGCGAACGCCGTGAAGAAGGCCCTGGAGTACGCGAAGGCGACGGGGCTGCCGGCGCTGGCGGATGACTCGGGGCTGTGCGTGGACGCGCTGGACGGGCGGCCCGGGGTGTTGTCCGCGAGGTATGCGCCGGGGGACGACAAGGCCCGCTACGAGAAGCTGCTGGTGGAGCTGGCGGGGGTGCCGGACGCGAAGCGCGGGGCGTCGTTCCGGTGCGCGCTGGCGCTGGTGTGGCCTGATGGACGGACCCACGTGGAGGAGGGGCGCTGCGAGGGCCGCATCGGGCACGAGGCCCGGGGCACGCATGGCTTCGGATATGACCCCGTCTTCATGTTTCCGGACACTGGCCGGTCCATGGCCGAGCTGACGTCCGAGGAGAAGTCGGCGGTTTCACACCGGGGCGCGGCTTTCCGGAAGATGAAGTCCCGGCTGTTGGAATTGGAGAAGGGCCACTGAGTGAAGGCGTCAGGCACGTTGCTCTTGCGCGTCCGTGCGCGATGGTTCAACAATGCCGGACTCTACTTCTCGGGGCGTAGCGCAGCCTGGTAGCGCACCTGCCTTGGGCGCAGGGGGTCGGAGGTTCGAATCCTCTCGCCCCGACTTGAAGTAAAGCAGTGGAATCAGAGCGGGTGGCCCAACCAGCTCCAGTAGCTCAGCTGGATAGAGCACCGGCCTTCTAAGCCGGGGGTCGCAGGTTCGAGTCCTGCCTGGGGCGCTGCCCAACCCACTGGACCCGCTCGGGAACTGGCCCCCTCCCCATCCGGGTGGGGGCTGTGTCCGTCCTCTCAGACGCCAATCATTGAGCAGCGCCCGCCCGAATCACGCGAGGCCGCGGTGCGCTCACGAGAGGCGAGTGCCACCGGGGAAACCACCGCTGTCGCCGTGGTTCCGCCCGGCTGTCGGTCCGCGACTGCTGCCATTGCTCCCGTCCCTGACGTGGAACGGCGCAAGGGCTGAGTGCTTCGGCCTGCTACGGCCGCCCGTGGGCGTGATCCGATTCGGTGGACAGGTTGACTATGCCGCTGCCCTTTCGAACTCGGCCGGTGCAGCGTAGCCGATTGCCGAGTGCATGCGCTGCTGGTTGTAGAAGACCTCGATGTAGTCGAACAACTTCACCTTCGCGTCATTGGGGCTCTCGAAAATCTCTCCCAGCTCGTTCTTGAGCGTGCTGAACCAACTCTCCATAGCCGCGTTGTCGTAGCAGTTACCGCGTCGGCTCATGCTGCAGACGATGCCGTGTCGTTCGAGGACGCGTTGGTAGTCCTCACTCGCGTACGTGCTCCCCTGGTCGGTGTGGTGCAAGAGACCTTCGGCCGGGCATCGACGGCGTAGCGCCATGTCGAGCGCCTTGAGCGTCAAGTGCCTGTCGTTCACCGCGCTGAGAGCCCAGCCCACGACGAAGCGTGAATAGAGGTCGATGATGGCCGCCAGGAAGAGCCTGCCTCCGGGGATGGACAGCTGCGTGGTGTCTCCTACCCAGCGCTCATTCGGGCGTTGGGCGGTGAAGCGCCTGTCGAGCAGATTGCCCGCCACTGGCTGCTGGTGCTCGCTCATCGTCGTGCCGCGGTAGCGTCGGCGCATTCGGCCCGCCAACTTCTCCTCTCGCATGAGACGGATGACGCGATTGCGGCCGACACGGACTCCTTGGTTGTGCAGGGCCCGGTGGATGCGCGGGCTGCCGTAGGTACAGCGGCCCTTCTGGTGGGCCTCATGCACCAGCACCTTCAGCCGGGCGTCCTCCCGCTCTCGCGGACTCTCGGGCCTCCGCCTCCATGCGTAGAAGCCTGAACGCGACACCTGCAGCATCCGGCACAGCCAGCTGACGGAGAAGTGGGCCTGCTCCGCACGGATGAACTCGAACTTCACCCGTTCTCCTTCGCGGTGTAGGCCACCCATTTTTTTAGCAGCGTCCGCTCCATTTCCAGCTCGCGCACCTGCTTGCGCAGCTTCGTGAGCTCCTGCCGCTCCGCACTCGTCAGTGCTCCAGGTTTGCCCTGGCCTTTGTCGGCCCGCGCCTGGTCCACCCACATCCTCAACGCCGACAGCGTCAAGTCCAGGTCCCTTGCCACCTGGGACGTCGTCTTGCCTTCCTCCAGCACCAGCCTCACGGCCCCCGCCTTGAACTCCTCCGTGTAGCTACGCCGGGGACGTCTCGGCTTCTTCATTTCCATCATGTCGGACACCGTACCTGCCTCTTCCTTGGTGTCCACTGATGCGGATCACGCCCACCGAGGCCTAGAAACAGGACCAGCGCTTCACGCCGCAGCGGCACCTCCCCACGCTGCCGTTGGCCCTGCAGCACGGAGTCTCGTACCCGGGCATGGCGCATTCCAGGGTGTCCTGGCTCGCACAGCTGAAGTAGTTGCACGTGGGGCAGGCGTAGAAGGTTCCGTCGCAGGTCACGCCTTGCCCATTCACCGCGGAGCAATTCGTGGTCCCCGTCGGGCAACTGACGGACCCCGCCGCGCAGGAGGCGGTACACGCCGAGAGCTCCTCCGACGACGTGCTCATCTCCTCGCCCGGGTCAGCGACCTCGGCGGGCGCTTCGCCACAGCCAACTGCGAGCGCGGTGATGCAGGCCAACAGCAACAGGTTGAACTTCTTCATGGGGGACCTCGTCTCTGGTGGGGCTGTGCGAGCGATGCGCGACCGGGCTTCCAGTATCTTCTGTAATTCAAGAGGCAGTAGCAACTTGAGAGGAGATAGCCGTGTCAGGACAAAGGTCGTGGTCTCGGATGGCAGCTTTCGGGACGAGACGGTGTGTCGAGCCTTAACACTTGTTGCGACTGATGCCCCATTTGATGTCTCGACAAGATGGCCGATGGTTGCGTCTGAAGACTCCAATGTGATTGGGAGAGACACAATGCGTGGGCCGAAGCTGTTCTTGCTTGTGACGCCGCTGCTCGTTGTTTTGGGTATGAAAGACGCGAATGGCCATTTCGAGATGGCCCCTGCCCCGGTGGCGACCGGTTTCTGGCTCTGGGAAACGAACATGGAGTGGTGTAACTATTTCGGAGCCCAGCTCTTTATCAATGACTTCAATGGTGATGGCATGGCGGACCTGCTGTGTCATGACTGGCTCTCGGGGGACAAGCGCATCGCCTTTGCGCGGGCTCCCGATGGGCATTTCGTCGGGAATGACTGGCAGGTCCCCATGGGGTGGTGCAATCGACAGGGGAGCCAGCTCGCCACGGGGGACTTCGACGGAGACGGCCGCGCGGACATGCTCTGCCATGACTCGATTACGGGGGAGAAGTGGATCGCCTTTGCCCGTCCGGGTGGGTACTTTGTCGGGACGGATTGGTATCAGGACATGAAGTGGTGCAACCGTCTCTCCGCGCGATTCTCCGTCGGCGACTTCAACGGCGATGGCCGGACGGACATGTTCTGCTACGACGTCAGCAGCGGAGCAAAGCTGTTCGCCTATTCCGCATTCTGAGCGTGTTCAGACGCGCGGCTGATGACGACCCTGTGCGAGCGGGGCCGTGTGGCGAGCTTCCGCCTTCAGTCGGGTCAGCTGCCGCTGGAGGCGCCACATCACGCCGATGCACAACGCGGTGACAAGTGCGAAGAGCGTGGCGTGCGCGACGTGGGTCATCATGCGTGTGAAGCTGCTGATGTGCATGAGTTCGCTGAGCTGGCGCATCAGCTGATAGCCCGTGCCGACCGTGAGGCTGATCAGTCCCATGAACCACCATGCGCGTATCAAATGGGCTCGGGAGGTCTCGCCACCCATGTCTCGCCAGAGGTCACGAAGCAGCTGATAGGGTTTGAAGAGATTCAGCCCTGGGATGAACCAGCCGAGGAGGGCCCAGCGAGGCGAGGCCCGGCTGGCGTCGAGCGCGCTCGCGAGCTGGAATGCCTTGTATTGCCACGTCAGGAAACCCACCACGCCGAGGAGTGTCGTCGCGACCATGAGCGCGCGGAGGATTCCGATGGCGGTGCCATACGCGACCAGGGTATCCGTCTTCGTCAAGCCCAGGCCTTCGAGGAATGGGTAGAGCCAGAGCTTCACGGCGAGGAGGGTGAGCTCGGCCGCGGCATGCAGGGCGATGGCCCCGGTGGCGACGACGGCCCATCTGCGGGCGGAGGGCAAGAGCCGTTGCCTCACCGCCGCGCGGCAGGCGTCGCACGTCCGCGCGTTGTGTTCCTTGCAGTGCTCACAGACGAAGCTCCCGCAGCGAGTGCAGACCTCCTCGGCTGGCCGGTCCGGATGATGAGCGCATGCGGCATCGACAGGGAGGCTGGCTGGCGTCGTCTGCATGGAAAGGGGGCCGGGGTGGGGTGTGGAGGTCGCTGCGGGAATCCACGCAAGAATGCGTGTTTTGACCGGGCGGGAGATGGGAGCGGGGGAGTTGCTCGGCCCATTCTGTTCAATACAAGACCAAGAGAGGTCGGGTCTCGACGTGAGACCACGGCGGTAGACGCAACGCATCCACGCTGGGGGGCGTGGGCGAGCGAGGCCTGGTGCTTCATCGCCCATGAATCGGTTTGAAGGTGTTGTTACTTCTTCTCGGGCGTCGACCAGTGCGTGGCCGTCGCCTTCACGATGAAGTCAGCCACCAGCTTCCGGAGCAGATGGATGTTGTTCAGCTCCACGGGCTCGGCCAGGAGAATCACCTCGGACTGACCCTTTGGCGCTGAGAGGCTCTCCTCCGCCCCAGGATTTCTTGAGACACCTCTCTGGGGGATAACCTCCCCCGCGTGAGGTGGATGTGAAGAAGGGGCAGAAGCAGGGCAGGACGGCGGAGCGCGGTCGGTTTTCGGCGAAGCGCAAGAAGGAGGCGGTGCTTCGTCTGCTCAAGGGCGAGGAGCTCGACGCGCTCTCACGGGAGTTGGGCGTCACCGCTGCGGTGCTCAGCGAGTGGCGAGAGAAGTTCCTGGCGGGAGCTGAGGCCAACCTCAAGAGTCGTGAGCCCGAGCCAGCGGACGACGAGGTGCTGCGGCTCAAGGCCATGGTGGGCGAGCTGATGATGAAGAACGAGCTGCTCGCCGAGAAGGCCCGGCTGCTGGAGGGCAACGCGCCGGGTTTTCCCTGGAGGAAGTCGAGAGGATGAGCGCCCAGCTCTCGCCTTCCAGCGGCAAGCAGTACGGGCTGGCGCTCGTGACGGCCACCTGGCGCGTGCCGCGTGCCACGGTGTACCGGCACCGCGCCCGCCGTCAGGCCGCGGCTCCTCCGGCGGCCCGGCGAGGCCCTAGGACGGCGCTGACGGACGAGGCGCTGCTCAAGGCCATCTGCGGCGTGCTGGCCCTCTCGCCCTTCCTGGGCGAGGGGCACCGCAAGGTGTGGGCGCGGCTGCGTGCCCGGGGCGTGCGCACCTCGAAGGCCCGCTGCCTTCGGCTGATGCGTCAGGCGGGGCTGCTGGCCCCATGCCGTGCCCGCCGGGTGCTGGGCCCGCGCCACCACGACGGCACCATCACCACCGCCAAGCCCGACGTCATGTGGGGCACTGACGCCACCTGCACGATGACGGCGCTGGAGGGCCAGGCCACCGTCTTCATCGCCGTCGACCACTCCACCGCCGAGTGTGTCGGCATCCACGCGGCCAAGGTAGGAAATCGTTTCGAGGCCCTCGAGCCCATTCGCCAGGGCGTCAAGGCTCGCTTCGGTGCGTACGGCAAGGGCCTGGCCTCGGGGCTGACCGTCCGCCATGACAACGGCAGCCAGTACACCTCCGACGCCTTCCAGAACGAGCTGCGCTTCCTGGGCGCCGAGTCCAGTCCGTCCTTCGTCCGCAGCCCCGAGGGCAACGGGTGCGCCGAGCGCTTCATCCGCACCCTCAAGGAGCAACTGCTCTGGGTGCGCACCTTCGCAACCGTCGAGGAACTCCGGCGGGCCCTGCTGGAGTGGGCCCACCGCTACAACGAACACTGGCTGCTGGAGCGCCACAACTTCCTCTCGCCGAGTCAGGCCCGGCGAGAGCTGATGCAGTCGAAGCAGGCGGCCTGATTACGACCAACCTGGTGTCTCAACAATCCGGTGCGATACACAACCTCGCCATGAGGTCCTTCAAATCTTCCGTTGCCATGTGGTGATTCCCCCTCTGCACGTATGCTCAGCGCGCGATACGGGAGAATCAACGGCAAACCCTGCGGAGCGCATTGCTTCGCATGTAAGATGGACGGTCATTCGTTGCAGGACGAGCCGCCGCCAGCGTCGCCGCAAGATGAATCTCCAGGGGACAGGTCGCTGACGTCGCCCAGCTCGACGGGGATGTGGGCCTCCTCGAATGACTTCGTGCCGATGCGCGCGGGACGAGTGTTCCGCGGAGCGCGTCCCCAGAGAAGGACTGTGAGCAGCTTCCACCCACCTAGCATCACGGGCAGCCCGAGGCTGAGGAACAGAACCACGAAGGGGACTCTGCCCAGTTTCAGCAAGCCGAGCCCGCTCGCACCCAGCAGCGATATCAGCCCTCCCGCGTACAGGGAGATGATTGTTTCCAATCCAGAGGTGAATCGAGCTTGCCCACCTGCGGCTGCGTTCCTGTGGGGCTTGCGTGAGAGGACTGACATCCGTGTGCTCCGCCAGAGAGGTGCTCGGTGTCCTCGTGTGCCGCAATGCACACGGGGTGGCGGTCTGTTGCGCGGGATGCAGGTCTCCTGTCGCGTGTCCTCGAAATGCCTGGGGGGAGCCCTGGAGGATGGCTGGAGCCCAGGGACTCGAACGGGGCCGTGCCCTACAGTCCTCCGCGGAGATTGGACTGGACGACGAACGTGAAGTGGCTTCCCCCTGCCTTGGCCCATCGGACGAGCCAGTCCCCGGTGTAGTCGCCGGACACGAGCAGGTGGCCGCCATGCTCGCGAGCCATGAGCGCGAGTCGCTCCACGTCACCGGGAGGGAACCGGTCATGGAGGTGGACGTTTGCTCCCGCCTTGAGAATCTCCTGGATGGATTCGAAGGTTGTCCGCATGTGTGGGGTGCTCACTCGTTGGAGTTGCGCTGAAGCGTAGCAGCACTCCGACAGGCGATGTCCCGCTCGAGAGCACTCCCAATACGACAGAAGCCTCCCAGCCCGTGGCCAGGAGGCTTCTTTCACGACACGCTTGTCGACCTAGCAGGTCCGGTCGTAGAGCGCCTTGCAGTGACGGATGGCCTCTTCCACCGTGCAACCCGTGGCAGTGCAGTGCGGCTGGCCCGCGGGGGGCGTACACCAGTTGAGCACCACCCAGCAGGCGAGGGATTCATCGCCGGCGGTGGAGGCAAGTGAGGGCATCTGCTCGCTCTTCTCGGTGCTCCAGGGCTCAACAGACATCTCCTGCTTCTCGGAGATGTGCACGGCCAGACTGCTCTTCGGCGCACCATCCTCTTGGCCCGGGCCACAGGCGGAGATCGAAAGGGTCAGCAGCAGGCCGGTCAGAAACCGCTTCATGAGCATTCCTTGGGTTGGAGGTGCTGTCGCCTTCGCAGGCGCAGGCGAGCTGTGTCTCGCATTTCTGATTGTTGTTCCTTGCGGGTTGTTTGGTCAATGTGTGAGAGAGATTGCTGTGGCGCTGAAGACTTTCATCGGCCGTGGCGTCGCTGTCGCGGCGTCGCGAATGAAGAAGTGCAGGTATGGTGTATGACGGAAAGGTGTCGGGATGGGTGTGGATAGGTGTTGACTGTGAGTCCTGGCTGTGTGGATGCTGTCGGGACGCTCGGGGGGTAGAGACGTCTGGTCAAACACTTCGCAAAGGAACGCATCGCATGAAGACGGAGCGACTCTTCGCTGGAGTTGTCCTGGGAATGGCCCTGTGGCTGGCTGGCTGTGGTGGGCCGACGCTCGAGAACCCTGACCCGGAGGTGCTGGCGGGGCCTGAAGGGGAGGCTGCCCTGAGCCTGTCGGCGTCCGAAGAGGGGCTCTATGAGCCGCCTTGCAACGGCCGGACGATGTGGACCTTCAACTGGTTCAGCGATGCGGCCATGACTGAGCTCGTTGGAGACAAACGGTGTGACTGCAATGGGAGGCGTGCCAGCTGGGGCGTCAGGGGGCGGTACGAAAAGTTCACCGAGGTTGTCTGTTCAAGACAGCCTGAGGGCGTCGTGTCTCCCGACGATGTGAAGCGTTGAGCCAAGCCGGAGATGTCGACGGAGCGGCCCCTGTGTCTGGCTGTCTTTCCGTGACGTGAATGCCGCGCCAGGCCGCGAGACGCCACGAGCGAGCTTCGACCTGGCGCTGGTTCCACCAGCGTGAAGGCGGATGCGCCGCAGCCACGGCGCTCCCTGTAGCAGCCTGTCGCGGCATCGGAGCGCGTGAGTCGGTGGCGTCGGCCGGGTTCGACCGCGCGCCCCCTCCCTCCACCCAGGAAAGGGCGAGGAACGACCGACTGTTGGGAAGTCGGTCAGGAACTCGTCGTCCCTTCGGTCACTCTCGGGGCTCGGGGAGGGCAGGGGGCATGGGGTTGCCCCCTTGTTCAGGGCGCCAATCGACCCACTTCACATTTGGGCCTTGAACTGGCCCTCGCTTCCACGGTAGGGAAAGCGCCGCTTCAAACGCCGTGTCGGTAACGGCGGCCATAGCTCAACTGGTTAGAGCGCTGGACTGTGACTCCAGAGGTTGCCGGTTCGACCCCGGTTGGCCGCCCACTTTCTTCCCCCGAGTAGTTTGCGCTCGTAGCTCAACTGGATAGAGCACTGGGCTTCGAACCCAGGGGTTGGGGGTTCAAGTCCCTCCGAGCGCGCTCTGAAGTCTCTGAAACTCCTCGGGATTTGGCTTCGTCGCCGGAGCCTCCCACGCTGGATTCTCCGGGTCTCCGTCCGCCAAGGGCCGCGTCTCATCGCCGTTTGCGGGCCCCCACCGAAGTCGCTCGACCTTCGGCGGAGGCCCCTCTCAACGGCTCACCCTGTCACGCCTCGTGCGAGGCGCCGTTGCCGCCCTTGTCCGCTGTCGTGGGGACGCGGCAGCGCAGCTCCGTCTCCGCCTCCAGCGCGGTCAGGTTCTCCCGCATCGCCTTCGCCCAGCGCGCCCGGGGCTGCTCCATCAGCTTCTCGTTCGCCAGCTCGATGCTCTCGCTCAGCTCCTCGTCCGAGAGCTCCGACGCCGTCTTCCCCTTATAGGGACCGAACGCCACCAGCACCGCGCTCGGCTTGAGCGGAGGCGTGGCCACCGGCTCCAGCTCCTCCAGTTTCGCGACCTTCTCCGGCGCGGGCACCGTCGGCAGCGCGGGGAACGACGCCTTCACCGGCCCGGGCCTGGCGCCCAGCACCTCATAGGCGCCCCCCACCGGCGTGAGCTCCGCCTGCGCGGACTCGAAGTCCTCCGCGGGCATTTCCTCTCGGACGTACAGCCCGCCGAACGCCTCGGGGTACGCCTTGCGCAACGCCGCCACACGCGCGCACTTCTCGATCATCGTCGTGGGAATCTTCGCCCACAGGGGCGTCTGCTGGACGTAGCCGCTGAAGTCCAGCCACACCACCACCGGCAGCTTCCCGTCCCGGACCACCCGGGACCAGGCCCCCACCAGCGCACCCTTGCGCTTTGCCGGATTGAAGCGATGGACCACCTCGCCTCGCCCCTGGTCCACCACGATGTCGTCCTCCGCGAACACCGCGCTGGCCTGGATGCCCTTGAAGTCCGGGAACCGCTCCGCGCGCGCCAACATGCCGGCCTCGGACGGTTGGAATTCGTACTTCGTCACCCAGTTGGGACGCTCCCGGTTGCCCACGTTCTGCCGCCGGGCCACGCAGAACGCCTCCTTGAGCAGCGGGTCCAGCCCACTGCGCTTGCACTGCTCGATGAAGAGGGCGAACTCGTCCTCGCTGATGCCCCGGGGGCAGATGGTCCGCCGAATCAGCTCCATCCGCTCCCGGCTCCAACCACCCAGCGTCGAGCCCGCGTCTTCCTTGGGGGACATGTTGGCTTCCGTCACTGTCGTCTCCTGCATGCGTCCTGCGCGAAAAGGGCGGACGACCTCCGTCCGCCCGCCTGTGCCTCGGCGGCGCCTCGAGTGTCCCGGACTGTTCGCGAATCCAACCCGCTCTTCCCGTGGAGTGGCCCCAAGCGCAGCCGTGGCCACCATCAACAGGAGGGCGCCAAGACTGTTTCATGCGCCAGGAGGGGGACTCCGCCGCCAGCACGCTGGGCGAGCAACACGGCGCCAGCGGCTCGGACGAATCGCCCCTCGTGCGTTGATCGCTCCGAGGGGAAATCAGCGGGGATCGAAAATACTTTTTGACAGCGTCGCACGGCTTCTGTAGTTACCGCGCCACCTCGCCGTCACGCAGCAGACGGGCCGAGCCGAGTGCCGGGAGCGTAGCTCAATTGGCAGAGCAATGGACTCTTAATCCATAGGTTGTGGGTTCGATTCCCTCCGCTCTCACTCAGGGGCCTCTCCAGAAATGGAGAGGCCCCTTCTTTTTTGGCGCGATCCGCTGGCTGCCCTGCAGCGGACGTTTCGCGGTATGTACGGCACGACACGCGAGACACCCGGGCGGGTGGCGAAACTGGTAGACGCACCAGACTTAGGATCTGGTACCGCAAGGTGTGAGGGTTCGAGTCCCTCCTCGCCCATTTCGCGTTGACCCGTTCGTGCCTATCCCCTAAAGGCGCACGTCCCACTTAACCGGCGCCGCTCGGGACGACTGTCCGAGGCGGCGGCGAGCGAGGCCCGTATGAAGGTCCAGGTCGAAGAGCTCTCTCCCATCGAGAAGAAGCTCTCCATCGAGGTCGAGTCAGCCCGCGTGGCGGAGGAGCTCAACCGCGCTTATTCCAGGCTCGGGCAGCAGGTGAAGTTGCCGGGCTTCCGCCAGGGCAAGGTTCCCCGCCGCATCCTGGAGCAGCGCTTCAAGGACCAGGTCGAGGACGAGGTCATCCAGCGTGTCGTGCAGACCGCCTATATGGACGCGGTGCGCGAGCACAACGTGGAGGTCGTCGCCAGCCCGCAGGTGACGAACGCGGGCCTCAAGGCCGACGCGCCCTTCTCCTTCGAGGCCCGGGTGGAGGTGAAGCCCAAGGTCGAGGCGAAGGAGTACGCCGAGCTCCCCCTGACCAAGGCGGACGCCACCGTCACCGACGAGCAGATCAACGAGCAACTGGACCGCATGCGCCAGTCCCTGGGTCGCCTGGACCCGGTGACGGACCGCGACTCCGCCGCTTCCGGTGACTACGCGACGGTCGACTTCGACGCCACGGTGGATGGCAAGCCGTTCCCGGGCAGCAAGGCCGAGGGCATCACCGTCCAGGTGCAGCCCGGTGAGCTGGTCGAGTCCAAGATTGCCGCCCTGGAGGGCGTGAAGGTGGGCGAGTCCAAGGACATCGACTACGCCTTCCCGGCCGACTACCGGGTGGAGGACGTGCGGGGGAAGACGGGTCGGTTCCACATCACCCTCAAGGCCCTCAAGAAGGAGATCAGCCCCGAGCTGAACGACGACTTCGCCAAGGAGACGGGCATCGCCCAGTCCATGGATGAGCTGCGCACCAAGGTCCGCACGGACATGGAGCGCGCGCGCCGTTCGCAAGCGGACAACGACGAGCGCGAGGCGCTGATGAAGCTCCTCGTCGAGCGCAACACCTTCGAGGTGCCGCGCGCCATGGTGGAGCGCGCCATGGACTCCATGCTGCGCGGGGCCCTGCAGCAGCTGCAGCGCTCGGGCGTGGACCCCAGCCGTCTCAACCTGGACTTCAACCGGCTGCGCGAGGAGATGCGCGAGAAGGCTGTCCAGGAAGTGAAGGGGACCCTGCTCCTGGAGTCCATCGCCCAGAAGGAGGGCATCCAGGCGAGCGACGCGGACGTCGAGGCGCGCATCGAGCAGCTCGCCACCGACGCGGGTCAGCCCGTGGCCGCGGTGAAGAAGTACTTCAAGGGCCCGGACGAGCGCCTCGGGTTGTCTCTGCGACTGCGCGAGGAAAAGACGATTGAATTCCTGAAGGGCCGGGCGAAGTATTCCTGAGGTCCCTTTCCCGAGTTCTCTCTCGAGGTCGACATGCCCTTCATGCCCGTTCCCTACGTCATCGAGCAGACTCATCGCGGTGAGCGCTCGTACGACATCTACAGTCGGCTCCTGAAGGACCGCATCATCATGCTGGGCACGGAAATCGACGATGACGTGGCGAACGTCATTGTCGCCCAGTTGCTCTTCCTCGAGTCCGAGGACCCGGACAAGGACATCAACATCTACATCAACTCGCCGGGTGGGTCCGTCACGGCGGGCATGGCCATCTACGACACGATGCAGTACGTCAAGCCGCCGGTGTCCACCATCTGCGTGGGCCAGGCGGCGTCGATGGGGGCCGTGCTCCTGCTGGCCGGCACGAAGGGCAAGCGGTACGCCTTGCCCTCCAGTCGCATCATGATTCACCAGCCGCTGGGCGGTGTGCGGGGACAGGCCACGGACATCGAAATCCAGGCCAAGGAAATCCTCCGGATGAAGGCGAAGCTCAACGAGCTCATCGTCAAGCACACCGGGCAGTCCATCGAGCGGGTGGAGAAGGACACGGACCGCGACTACTTCATGGGTGCGACGGAGGCGAAGGCGTACGGAATCGTCGACGAAATCCAGAATCCGCGGAAGGTCGTGGGGCTGGGCAAGGACGACAAGAAGTAAGCGGTCGCCGGGGCTTGACACCTCGGCGGGTGGCCGGAGACGCGGGAATTCGCCCCCGTGCCTCCGGCTTTCTGCTTTCTGCGCCGACCCCCATCCCCTTGTTAAGTACCGGGAAGGCGCGTGGACGTCCCAGACAGGGGCTGACTAGATTGCCTTGAGGCCAAGGCGGGTGGCGTAAGCCAGGGCGGCGGCTTTCAAGACGCGGCGAGGGATTTCATGGCGGGCAAGAACGTGGAGAAGCGAGACAACCAGACCCTCTGCTGCTCCTTCTGCGGCAAGTCGCAGAAGGAAGTGAAGAAGCTCATCGCGGGGCCGACGGTCTACATCTGCGACGAGTGCATCGGGCTGTGCAACGACATCATCGCGGAGGAGATCGACCGCGAGGAGACCAAGGACACCAAGCTGCGCATCCCCCGGCCCTCTGAAATCAAGGCCGTGCTGGACGAGTACGTCATCGGCCAGGAGCGCGCGAAGAAGACGCTGTCGGTGGCCGTGCACAACCACTACAAGCGCATCGAGTCCAAGGTCGCCCTGGAGGACGTGGAGCTCCAGAAGAGCAACATCCTCCTGCTCGGCCCCACGGGCAGCGGCAAGACGCTGCTGGCCCAGACGCTGGCGCGCATCCTCAACGTCCCCTTCACCATCGCGGACGCCACGTGCCTCACCGAGGCTGGCTACGTGGGCGAGGACGTCGAGAACATCATCGTCAACCTGCTCCAGGCCGCCGACCACGACATCGAGCGGGCCCAGCGCGGCATCGTCTACATCGACGAAATCGACAAGATTGCCCGCAAGTCGGAGAACCCCTCCATCACCCGCGACGTCAGCGGCGAGGGGGTCCAGCAGGCCCTGTTGAAGATCATCGAAGGCACGGTGGCCAACGTTCCGCCCAAGGGGGGCCGCAAGCACCCGCAGCAGGAGTTCCTGCAGGTGGACACCACCAACATCCTCTTCATCTGCGGCGGCGCCTTCGGCGGGCTGGACCAGGTGATTGAGCGGCGCCTGGGTGGGCGCAGCCTGGGCTTCGGCGCGGACATCCAGTCCAAGAAGCAGCGCAACCTCACGGAGCTGCTCAAGCACGTGGAGCCGGAGGACCTGCTCAAGTTCGGCATGATTCCGGAGTTCATCGGCCGACTGCCCATCATCACCGCGCTGGAGGAGCTGGACGAGCCCGCGCTCATCAACATCCTCAACCAGCCGAAGAACGCGCTCACCAAGCAGTACCGCAAGCTCTTCGAGCTGGACGGCGTGACGCTGAAGTTCACCGATGGCGCCCTCAAGGCCATCGCCAGCGAGGCCATCCGCCGCAAGGCCGGTGCCCGCGGCCTGCGCTCCATCCTGGAGTCGGCCATGCTGGACGTGATGTACGAAATCCCGTCCCGCAAGACGGTGCGCGAGGTGCTCATCTCCGAGGAGGTCATCCTCAAGAAGAGCGAGCCCGTCGTGCTCCACGCCACGACGGACAAGGAGCCCGCGGAGCCCAAGAAGGAATCCGCCTGAGCCACCGGGGCCCCCTCCTGGGGGCCCTTGGAGAGAAGTGACGGGGCGCGTCAAGGGCCGGTAGGAGGGCCCGGCGCGCCCCTCGCATTCGGAAGGGACGGGCGGCCGCGAGCCGCCCACGGTTTTTGTGGGACGGGCCGGGGGCTTTCTGTATGTGCTGACTCCATGAGACAGCTCTCCGTGCCTGCTTTGATGATGCTCGTCGCTTGTGCTGGCTCCGGGCCAGCGGTGCGGGAGGCGCCCGCGGAGGCGCCTGCCCAGGAGGAACGCGCTCGCATGTCATACCCGGCGACACGGGTGGACGCGGTGGTGGACACGCTGCATGGCGTGCAGGTGCCGGATGCCTACCGCTGGCTCGAGGACGAGAAGGCCCCGGAGGTGCAGGCCTGGATGAAGGCGCAGGATGCCTTCACGCGCTCGGCGCTGGCGGGCTCGCCCGTCCGGGACTCGCTGGTGAAGCGCTTCCGCGAGCTGTTCTACGTGGACTCCATTTCCATCCCCCGGAAGCGCTCGGGCCGTTACTTCTACTCGCGCACGCACAAGGACAAGGAGAAGGCCGTCCTCTACTGGCGTGACGGAGAGAAGGGCGTGGAGAAGGTCCTGCTGGACCCCAATGGCTGGAGCGCGGATGGCTCCATCTCCCTGGGCACCTGGGAGCCGTCGTGGGACGGCAAGAAGGTGGTCTTCGCGCGCAAGCCCAACGCGGCCGATGAGGCGGTGCTGCACGTGGTGGACGTGGACTCGGGCCAGTGGTCCCAGGTGGACGTCATCGAGGGCGCCAAGTACGCGGCGCCCCGGTGGACGCCGGACAGCCAGGGCTTCTATTACGAGTGGCTGCCCACGGACCCCTCCATCCCCGTGGACGCGCGCCCCGGCTACACCTCGCTGCGCTTCCACGTGCTGGGCAAGAGCCCCAGCTCGGATGCGCTGGTGCACCCGCACACGGGGGACCCGACGACGTTCCTCTCCGGCGACCTGAGCCGCGATGGAAAGTTCCTCTTCGTCTACATCCTCCGAGGCTGGAGCGAGAACGACGTCTACTGGAAGCGGCCGGGCGAGAAGGACTTCCGCCTGCTCGTGAAGGGGGAGGGCGCCAAGTACAGCGTCCAGGCCTGGAAGGGCCGCTTCTACGTCACCACGGACGAGGGGGCGCCCCGTCAGCGCGTCTTCGAGGTGGACCCGGCGAAGCCCGAGCGCGCCGCGTGGAAGGAGATCGTCCCCGAGGACCCGGTGGCCTCGCTCCAGGCGGCGACCATCGTCGGGGAGCATCTGGCGCTGGAGTACATGAAGGACGCCACCACGCAGGTCCGCGTGGCGACGCTGCGGGGCACCCCCGTGCGTCAGGTGGAGCTGCCCGGCGTGGGCGCCGCCTCCAACCTGGTGGGGCTGGAGGACGAGGACGACGCGTACTTCGTCTTCACCTCCTTCACCACGCCCCGGCAGGTCTTCAAGACGTCGGTGAAGAGCGGCAAGTCGGAGCTGTGGGCCAAGGTGGAGCTGCCCGTGGACCCGTCGGCCTACCAGGTGGAGCAGGTCTTCTACCCGTCCAAGGACGGCACCCGTGTCCCCATGTTCGTGGTGTACCGCAAGGGCCTGAAGCGCGACGGCACCGCGCCCACGCTCCTGTACGGGTACGGCGGCTTCAACGTGAACATGGAGGCCAACTTCCGGGCCAGCATCCTGCCCTGGCTGGACGCGGGCGGCGTGTACGCGGTGGCCAACCTGCGCGGGGGCGGCGAGTACGGCAAGGACTGGCATGAGGCCGGACGCCTGGCTCGCAAGCAGAACGTCTTCGACGACTTCCACGCCGCGGGCGAGTACCTGGTGCGTGAGAAGTTCACCCAGGCCCGGCGCCTGGCCATCCAGGGCGGCAGCAACGGCGGCCTCCTCGTGGGGGCGGCCATGACTCAGCGCCCGGAGCTGTACGGGGCGGTGGTGTGCCAGGTCCCCTTGCTGGACATGGTCCGCTACCATCTCTTCGGCAGCGGCCGGACGTGGATCACCGAGTACGGGACGGCGGAGAAGGCCGACGACTTCAAGACGCTGCACGCCTACTCGCCCTACCACCACGTCCAGGCGGACGTGCGCTACCCCGCGCTGCTGATGATGTCCGCGGACCACGACGACCGGGTGGACCCGCTGCACGCGCGCAAGTTCGTCGCGGCGGTGCAGAACGCGGCGGGCAACCAGGCCCCCGCGCTCCTGCGCATTGAAGTCAACGCGGGACATGGTGGCGCGGACCAGGTGGCCAAGAGCATTGAATCCTCCGCGGACATGTACGCGTTTCTTTTCAAGGTGTTGGAGGTTGGTGGGCTCC
Organism: Myxococcus stipitatus; assembly: GCF_038561935.1. Next base: position 2,889,693 of record NZ_CP102770.1, read on the forward strand.
AGGGTGGGGAGGCAGCGCAGGGGCGCTGACACCCTGGGCGGACGCCCAAGGCAGCTGCGGGTGTTCCCTTGATGGCAGGAGGACGTTTCCCAATCTTGAGGCGGGGAACGGCACCTGAAACCGACGTGTTATAGACGTGCTTCACCCCGGGTACGCGCTCGGAGTTCGAGCAACCGGGCAACTCTTCAGGGGCCTACCCCCCCGGTAGGCCAGCAGGTGGCGGATACATGTTCTTCGGACGTGACGACAAGAAGGAAGCCCAGAAGCGGGGACTCACCGTCCCGCTCTTGCCCCTTCGGGACATCATCGTGTTCCCGCACATGGTGGTTCCGCTGTTCGTCGGCCGGGAGAAGTCCATCGCGGCGTTGAAGGATGCGATGGCGCACAAGGGGCCGGACGACAAGGCCGTCATCCTGCTGGCCGCCCAGAAGAAGGCCAAGACGAACGACCCCTCTCCCGACGACATCTTCCACTTCGGAACCATGGGCCACGTCATCCAGCTCCTGCCGCTGCCAGACGGCACGGTGAAGGTGCTGGTGGAAGGCGTGCGCCGGGCGAAGGTGAAGAAGTTCCACCCCAACGACGCCTTCTTCATGGTGGAAGTGGAGGAGGTGGAGGAGCAGACGGAGAAGAGCGTGGAGCTGGAGGCGCTGGTTCGCAGCGTCCACTCCGTGTTCGAGGCCTTCGTCAAACTCAACAAGCGCATCCCGCCCGAGATGCTGATGCAGGTGGCCAGCATCGATGACCCGGCGCGGCTCGCGGACACCATCGTCGCGCACCTGTCGTTGAAGCTGAACGACAAGCAGGCGCTGCTCGAGACGGAGTCTCCGGCGAAGCGGCTGGAGAAGCTCTACGAGCTGATGCAGGGCGAAATCGAGATTCTCCAGGTGGAGAAGAAGATTCGCACGCGCGTCAAGAAGCAGATGGAGAAGACCCAGAAGGAGTACTACCTGAATGAGCAGATGCAGGCCATTCAGAAGGAGCTGGGTGAGCGCGACGAGTTCAAGAACGAGATCCAGGAGATTGAAGAGAAGCTGAAGAACAAGCGGATGAGCAAGGAGGCCACGCTCAAGGTCAAGAAGGAGCTGAAGAAGCTCCGGATGATGAGCCCGATGAGCGCCGAGGCCACCGTCGTCCGCAACTACATCGACTGGATCATCAGCCTCCCCTGGTACGACGAGACGCAGGACCGGCTCGACGTGACGGAAGCGGAGACGGTGCTCAACGAGGACCACTACGGCTTGAAGAAGCCGAAGGAGCGCATCCTCGAGTACCTGGCGGTGCAGCAGCTGGTGAAGAAGCTCAAGGGCCCCGTGCTGTGTTTCGTGGGGCCTCCGGGCGTGGGCAAGACGTCGCTGGCGCGCTCGATTGCTCGGGCGACGGGCCGCAAGTTCGTGCGCCTGTCCTTGGGCGGTGTGCGTGACGAGGCCGAGATTCGCGGCCACCGGCGCACGTACATCGGCGCGATGCCGGGCAAGCTCATCCAGTCGCTGAAGAAGGCGGGCAGCAACAACCCCGTCTTCCTGCTCGACGAAATCGACAAGATGTCCACGGACTTCCGAGGCGACCCGAGCGCGGCGCTGCTGGAGGTGCTGGACCCCGAGCAGAACCACAACTTCAACGACCACTACCTGGACCTCGACTACGACCTGTCCAAGGTGATGTTCATCTGCACCGCGAACACGATGCACAACATCCCCGGTCCGCTGCAGGACCGCATGGAGGTGATTCGCATCGCGGGGTACACCGAGCCGGAGAAGCTCTCCATCGCGCGGCGCTACCTCATCCCGAAGGAGCAGGAGGCCAACGGGCTGTCGGACATCAAGGTCGACTTCAGCAACGAGGCGCTGAGGACCATCATCCACCGGTACACCCGTGAGTCCGGCGTTCGCTCGCTGGAGCGCGAGATTGGCGGCGTCTACCGGAAGATTGCCCGCGACGTGCTGAAGAACGGCAAGCGGGACATCGAGGTGGACCGGAAGATGGCCATGAAGTTCCTGGGCACCCCGCGCTACCGCTACGGCGTGGCGGAGCGGGAGGACCAGGTGGGCATCGTCACGGGCCTGGCGTGGACGGAGCTGGGCGGTGAAATCCTCACCACCGAGGCCACCGTCATGCCGGGCAAGGGCAAGCTCATCATCACCGGCAAGCTGGGTGAGGTGATGCAGGAGTCCGCCCAGGCGGCCATGTCCTACGTGCGCAGCCGCGCCGAGCGCTTCGGCATCGACCGCAAGGTGTTCGAGAACTACGACATCCACGTGCACCTGCCCGAGGGCGCGATTCCCAAGGACGGCCCATCCGCGGGTGTCACCATCTGCACGGCGCTGGTGAGCGCGCTCACGCGCGTGCTCATCCGTCGCGATGTCGCGATGACGGGTGAAATCACCCTGCGCGGGCGGGTGCTGCCCATCGGCGGCTTGAAGGAGAAGACCCTGGCGGCGCACCGGGCGGGCATCAAGACGGTGCTCATCCCGAAGGCCAACAAGAAGGACCTGAAGGACATCCCGCTGAAGATTCGCAAGCAGCTGCGCATCGTCCCGGTGGAGTTCGTGGACGACGTGCTGCGCGAGGCCCTGGTGCTGGAGAAGCCCGAGGAGTTCGGCCGCAAGCCGGTCTCCGACGGACTCAAGAGCCCCTCGGCCGCGGAGACGCCGTCCGCGCCCGCTCCGGCGCCGGCGTAGGGGTGGGATGAGACGCGGAGGGCGCAGGCCTTCCGCGAGTGACTCGAAGCCAGGGCTCCGGTGCGGTTCGCCGGTCCCTGGCTTCTGTCTTTCCGGGCAGGCGGGCTGGGGGCACGGGCTTCTGTGTCCTCGGGTGCGTGCTTCGCGGTACAACGGGGCACGGTGGCTCCTCGCGCTCGACTCGCCTGGTGGTGTCTGTTGCTGGCCTGGGTGACCGGGGCCTGTGGACCTTGCGGCTTCCAGCCCGACGCGGGCGTGAAGGTGGTGGTGCCCGCGATGCCCACCACGCTGGACTGGAGCCACTCGGACCCGGACAGCTGGGCCAACTATCCGGTGATGCTGGCGACGCAGCGCGGGCTCACGGTGCTGGGCGCGGACCACTCGGTGCGGCCGGGACTGGCGGAGCGCTGGGAGCGGTCTCGCGATGCGCGAGGGCGCGAGGTCTACGTCTTCCACCTGCGCCGGGATGTGCGCTGGTCGGATGGCTCGCCGCTGGTGGCGCGCGACTTCGTCGTGGGGTGGCGGCGCGCGCTGCGTGGCCGTGAGCGTGGGGAGATGGCGGACCTGTCAGGTGCGGCGGAGGCGCTGGAGCTCCAGGACCGGATGGCTCCCGAGGCCGACATCGTCGCGGCGCTGGAGAAGGTGGGCGTGGAGGCCGTGGACTCGCACACGCTGCGGGTGACGCTGGCGCATCCGCGCAGCTACTTCCTGGCCCGCGTGGCGAATGTGTACATCTTCTACCCCGCGCCTTCGGTGGACCTGGAGGGGCGCTCGGTGGAGGCGGTTCGGGACTACTTCGACCGGCCACGGGATGGACGTCCGTTGGCGCTGGGGCCGTATCGCGTGGAGAGCTGGGACCGCGCGGGGGAGCGGGTGCGGTTGGTCTACAACCCGCGCTCGGCGTTTCCTCCGCCGCTGGCCGAGGGCGAGTCGCCCGTGCCGGTCATCACGTTGATGAAGTCGGAGATTGGTCCGGCGCTGTATGAGCGGGGGCGGGTGGACTTCGTCTTCGTGGACAGCGCCGCGGCGCTTCGGGTGAAGCGGCCGGAGGACCTGCAGCGCGAGCCGCTCCTGTCCACGTACTACCTGGCCTTCAACACGGAGCGGGCGCCGCTGGACAGGCCCGAGGTCCGTCGCGCGCTGTCGCGAGCGTTGGACAGGGAGGCGCTGGTTGCGGGGCTGTTGCCGGCGGCTCGGCCCTCACATGTCCTGCTTCCTCCGGAGCTGCCCGGGGCTGCTTCGTCCGAGGAGGCGGCGCGGCTGCCGCACTACGAGCCGGAGCGCGCGAAGGCGGAGCTCGCGGGGGTGCCGGGGATGGAGCGGCCGCTGCGGCTCGTGTATCGCAGTGGCGACAACTTCGTGCCCGAGGTGGCCATCGCCGAGCGCATCGTGGCGCAGCTCGCGCGGGTGGGCGTGCAGGTGGTGCTGGAGGCTCGCTCGGACTTCTCGGCGGAGATTGCGCGGCGCACGGCGCAGGGGCCTCGCGCGTACGACTTGTACCTGCGGCGTTTGGGCGGGGACTATGCGCACCCGAATACGTTCTTCACGCTCTTCGAGCGCTCGGGCAATCACCAGACGGGCTGGGAGACGCAGGGCGGTGGCGAGCCCATGGGGCGCTTCGAGCGGCTCCTGGAGGCGGCGGACGGGGAGGCGGACGAGGTGAAGGCGCGTGCGCTGTATACTCAGGCCCAGGAGGTGCTGGTCGGGGAGCAGGCGGTGATTGCGCCGGTGTACCACCCGGACCGCTACTTCCGGGCTCGCGACACGCTGCGCGGATTGGATGTGGACCCGTTCAACTTCCTGGCGCTGCGCTCGCTGCGACTGTCGGCGCCCGTCCCCGTGGCGAAGCAGGCGGAGGGCACGCCGTGAGGACCTTGCTCGAGCGGAGGGGCTCCTCGTGTGGGCACGTGCCCTTCGCGATGAGGATGCTGTGCCGCGTGCTCCGGCCTTGGCGGCGTGAGGTGCCGTCGTGAGAACCCTGCTCCAGAAGCTGGGTCGACAGCTCGTGCTGGTGCCCGTGGTGGCGGTGGCCTCGTACTTCCTCATGGCCATGCTGCCGCTCACCACGGAGAGCGATGCGAAGCGACAGGTGTCTCCGGAGCTCGCGGCTTCGTACAAGCGCGACCTGGGCATCGGTGAGCCGCTCGGGTTCCTTCGGCCTTGGGAGAAGCTTTGGCGGGGCGAGCGGCTCGGCACGAGCGCACAGGGCATCACGGGAGATGAACTCGCGCGCAAGCTGTCCGGCAGCGTCGGCGTGGGCCTGATGGCGCTTCCGTTGGCGCTGGCCTGGGCGCTGGGCTTCGCGCTGGTGCGGACGCAGTGGCGCAAGGGGCGATGGGCCGCGCTGGGTGACATCGTTCCCGCGCTCGCCTTCGGCACGCCCGTGTTCATCCCCGCGCTGCTCTTCGCGCCCGCCGTGGTGGAGCGGGGACACATGTTGCCGGAGCTGACCGCGGCCCTGGTGACCTCCCTCTGGCCCGGCATCTTCCTGGGCACCCTCGTCGGTGACGCGCTGGAGACGGAGCTCTCGCGCGACTACGTGCGGACCGCGCTGGGCAAGGGACTCTCCCCCGGCACCGTCCTGCGCCGCCACGTGTTGCCCAACGTGCTGCCCGCGCTGCTCGACGCGGTCGGCCCGGTCGCCACCACGCTGCTCGCGGGCTCGTTCGCCGCGGAGCGGGTACTGGGGCTCCCTTACTTCGGTCAGCTCTACGTCCTCGCCGTCCTCAACAAGCAGGTCGCCGTGGTCGTCGTCGCGACCACCACGTTCGCTTCATTGCTCGTCGTGGTCAGCCTCGGGGTCGAAGTGCTGCGCCACGTGGTGGACCCGCGCTCCCGGGAGGCTCGCGCATGAGTGGTGTTCCCTCTCGCGCCCGCTGGGGGCTCGTGTTGCTCGTGGGCCTCGGGGTCCTGAGCCTCGTGGCCGGGCGTCTCTTCCCCGACACGCTCGCGAGCACCTGCCCGCTGGGCGTCGACCCGATGCGGCCCGACCGCACCGTCTGCGAGCTGGCCTTCGGTGGGCTCTGGGTCTCTCTCGCCGTGGGCCTCTGCGCGGGGGGGCTCGCCACGCTCATCGGCCTCTTGGTCGCCGCCGTGGCGCGACTGCTGGGCGGCGCATGGGAGCAGACGATTCTGCGCGGCGTCGATGCCGTCTTCGCGCTGCCGGATGTCCTCGTGGTGATGGTGCTCCAGCTCGCGGGCCAGTCGCTCGCGGACGCGGGACACAGCGGGGGACTGGGGCCCTTCGGGTTGATGGTGGCCTCGCTCGCGCTCGTGGGGTGGGCGGGCCCGGCGCGCATGTTCCGCAACCGCCTGGCCACCCTCGAGGGGCAGGAGTTCATCGCCGCCGCCCGCGCTCTGGGCGGGGGAGGGACGCACATCCTCCGCGTCCACCTGTGGCCCGCGCTGCGTCCCTTCGCGCTGGCGGTGTTCCTCAGTCGCCTGCCCACCGCCATCCTCACCGAGTCCACGGTGAGCTTCTTCGGCATCGCCCGGATGGAGCCCATGTCCCTGGGCCGCTACCTGGGCACCAGCTACGCGGCCCTCATCTACGAGGGCGGCTCGCGCGTCGTCCTCCCCGCCTGGGCGCTCCTGGTCCTCCTGGTGCTCGGCGCGTCGCTCGCCTCACAGGCGCTCTCAGCGAGCCCTCGCAAGGCCACCTGAGCCTCGGCCCTTCCCTGCGGGGTGCAAGGAATTCCCACCGTGGAAATGTGGGTTCCCATCACACGGAACCTTTTTTCCCATCGGTGACCCTCATGTCCTTGCCCACCACCGAAGAGTTGATCCCCGTGCTCGACGGCGACGCCAAGAAGCGCACCGAGCGCGACGACGCGCTGAAGCTGGAGCCCGTGCGCAGTGCCGTGCTCGTCGTGGAGGACGACCCGGCGCACCGAGAGATCCTGGTCGAGATGCTCGCGGGCTGGGGCTACGAGCCGATGCCCGTGGGCAGCGCCGAGGAGGCGGAGTTCGCCGTGCGCAACAAGCGCATGGACGCCGCCATCGTCGACGTGTTCCTCCCCGGACGCAGCGGTGCCACGTTGATGTCACGACTGCGCGAGCGCTTCCCTCAGGCGGTGCTCATCGGCGTGAGCGCGATGAGTGACTCGGCCATGGCGCGAAAGTGCAAGGGTCTGGGCGCGGACCTCTTCATCGGCAAGCCCCTGAATCCGGAGCGACTCTCCGAGGCGCTTCAGTCCAAGCACACCAGCTGGCACTGAGCCCGAGGACACGCCGAGGGCGCACAATCCCACGAGTGGGGCGGTTCCGGTTGCGCCGCCCGCTCGAACGGTTGATGCTCGCTCCGTGAAGAACCTTGCTCCCGGCTTCCTTCTGGCCATGCCTCAGCTCGGGGACCCGAACTTCTACCGCTCCGTCATCCTGATGATCGAGCATGGGGAGTCCGGCTCCATGGGGCTCGTCGTGAACCGGGGCGCGGCGCTGACCCTGGGGGAGCTGGCGCGAGGGCAGAAGCTGGACATCCACACGGACCGCTCCAGCCATCCCGTCTTCGTCGGCGGACCCGTGGAGCCCCAGCGGGGCTTCGTGCTGCACGACGATGACGAACTGCTCGAGAAGCACTCGGTGCTGCCGGGCCTGTTCCTCAGCGTGACGCTGGACGCGCTGGGGCCCTTGTTGGAGCGGGCCTCGCCCCGGCTGCGCTTTTGCCTGGGCTATGCGGGCTGGGGCCCCCGGCAGCTGGAGAGTGAAATCGCGGCGGGCTCGTGGCTCTTCACGGAGGCCACCGCGGAGGCGGTGCTGGGGCAGGAGCCCGGCAAATTGTGGGAGACCACGTTACGTGGCATGGGCGTGGACCCGGCCATGTTGGTCATGGGAAGGGGAATGAACTGATGCTCGACGCAGACTTCATCCGCAGCCGCATCCTGGAGGCCCTGCCGGGCTCCGAGGTGGAGGTGCGGGACACCACGGGGACGGGAGACCACTTCGAGGCTCGCGTCGTCAGCCCCGACTTCGCCGGCAAGATGATGGTCCAGCAGCACAAGCTCGTGTATGCGCCGCTTCAGACGTGGTTGCAGACCGGCGAGCTGCACGCACTCGCCCTCAAGACGTACTCGCCCGAGCAGTGGAAGAAGCTCGGGAACCGCTAGAGAAAGAGACCTTCGCCATGACCCCAGAGCTCAAGGCCCGGTTCGACCAGATCACCCAGTCGCACCCCATCGTCCTCTTCATGAAGGGCAACGCCCTGTTCCCCCAGTGCGGCTTCTCCGCGCGGGCGCTGTCGTTGCTGCAGCCCCACGGTGAGGTCTTCACGGTGGACGTGCTGGCCGACCCCGAGGTGCGCCAGGGCATCAAGGACTACACGAACTGGCCCACCATTCCGCAGATCTTCATCCGCGGGCAGTTCATCGGCGGCTCGGACATCCTGGGCGAGCTGGCCGAGCGGGGCGAGCTGGCCGACCTGGTCGCCGGCAAGTCGCCCGCCTGAGATTCCGTCTGGAACGACGTGGGGGAGGGCAGACCCGACCCCACGTCCGCGGCTAGAATGGGCGGCCGCAACCGCGAGGAATCCGCGTGGTCACCGCCACTCCGCCCAACAGCTCCGAGAAGAACGAAGAGACCGCCGACCCGTCCGCCAGCCCGGCGTCGGCCCCCGCTGCTCCCCCGAATGCCGCCGTCGCGCTGACGGACACCTCCCAGGGCGCCTCGCCCGCGGCGGTGGACCCCGACGACCTGGTGGCCACGGAGAAGACGCCCACCTTGATGGACAAGGTGCAGGCGTTCCGCACCCGTCACGAGAAGTGGGAGATGGCCGCCTTCTTCTTCGGCGGCTTCCTCTACGACATCGTCTCGCTGAGCCGCATCGACGACAAGCTCACGCTGGTGCAGAGCTTCGGCTACCTGCTCATCCTGGCGTCGCTGCTGCTCCTGGAGCAGCGCTACCCGGAGGGCACCCCGCCCCCGGCGCTGCTGGCAAAGGTGTGGCGCTGGAGGGAGGACGCGGTCCACTTCTTCTTCGGCAGCCTCATCAGCGTCTTCATGCTGCTCTTGTTCAAGAGCACGTCGGGCTTCATGCCCTACCTCTTCGTCGTGGCCCTCTTCGGGTTGCTGGTGGCGAACGAGCTGCCGCGCTTCCGGCAGATGGGCCCCGTCGTCCGCGTGTCGCTGCTCAGCCTCTGCGTGACGATGTACTTCGCGTGCCTCTTGCCGGTGCTGATTGGCCGCATCGGCTTCTGGGTGTTCCTGCTGGCCGTGACGCTGGGCAGCGCGAGCATGTACGGGCTGATGCGGCTGATGGCCCGCTGGCGCACGGATGTCGCATACGTGGTGCGCAACGTGGCGGTGCCGGGCTTCGGCGTGCAGGCCGCGCTGCTCGTCTGCTACCTGGTGGGCGTCATCCCGCCCGTGCCCCTCGCCGTGCAGTACGCGGGCATCTACCACGAGGTGAAGCGCGTCAGCCCCGGCGTGTACCAGCTCACGTCGGTGGATGACTCTGTCTGGTACAAGCCGTGGACGTGGTTCGGTCCGGACTTCGTGATTCGGCCCGGCGACAAGCCGTACTACTTCTTCCGCATCTTCGCGCCGAAGAACTTCGCACCGTACAAGGTGCGCGTGCGCTGGTACTACGACCACCCGGAGAAGGGCTGGACGACCAACGGCAACGGCTTCATCGCCAACGTCAGCAGCAACGGGACGGATGGCGGTTACCGCTACTACGCCACCACGTCCAACCTGAAGCCCGGCAACTGGCGCGTGGTGCTGGAGACGGAGGCCGGGCACGAAATCAACCGCCTGTCCTTCACCGCGGGCCCCGACGAGCGCACCGAGCCTCGCGAGCTCAAGGTGGAGTACTCCACCCTCAAGGAGGTCATCCCCCTGTCGGCGGAGGCCTTCGAGAAGACGCGCAAGCCCTCGGGGACCGCACCCTCGGAGCCCGCCGCTCCCGCGCCCGCCGCGCCTGTCGAGGCCCCCGTTCCCGTGGAGGATTCACCGGCGCAGTGAGGCCAGGTGATACCTGACAGAGAGCTGTCACGCCCACCCGTCATGGTGGAGCCCGTCAAGTCGTCGAGTCGCTCCGGACTCGTAGGACCCCAGGCTCCCCCATGATTCCCATCTCCTTGATGATGTTGCCTTTTCCCTTCGCCCCAGTGGATGAGGGGCGCTCCAAGGCAACAGCCGCGAAGAGAACAGGAAGGCGTCCCCGCATGACCCAGGAAGTTCGCAGTCCTCGCCGCGCAAGCGCGGGGGGACTCGCCCGTGTGCTGACCACCCGGGAGCTGAACCGGGCCCTGTTCGAGCGGCAGTTCCTGACGCGCCGGACGCGCCGCCCGCTGCTGGAGGTCATCGAGCACCTGATTGGACTCCAAGCCCAGGCCTCGAATCCGCCGTATGTGGGCCTGTGGACGCGGATGGAGCACTTCCAGCTCCAGGACCTGACCCGGTGTTACGAGCACCGGAGCGCGGTGCGCGGGTCCCTGATGCGCTCCACCCAGCACCTGGTCACCGCGCGCGACTACCCGGGCCTCCGGTCCGTGCTCCAGCCGGTGTTGGACCGGATGATCAAACACAGCGCCTACCCGCGCGAGCTGGCGGGGTTGGACATGGGGCCGGTGTTCGAGGAAGGGCGCCGGTTGCTGGCGAAGCAGCCGCTGAGCGGGGTGGAGTTGGGGCGGCGTCTCCAGGAGAAGTGGCCGGACCGGGATGGCCATGCGCTGAGCATGGTGGTGCGGATGGCGGAGTCCCTCGTCACCGTGCCTCCCTTCGGGACGTGGGGCGTGGGCGGTGAGGTGGAGTTCACTCCGTCCGAGGCATGGCTGGGCCCGGCCCAGAGGCCCGCGCTGTCCCAGGCGGACCTGGTCCTGCGCTACCTGGGCGCCTTCGGCCCGGCGAGCGTGAAGGACATGCAGCAGTGGTCCGGGATGATTCAGCTGGGTGAGGTCTTCGAGCAGCTTCGGCCCCGGCTGCTGACCTTCCGCGACGAGCAGGGCGTCGAGCTCTTCGATGTGCCAGATGCGCCTCGGCCCGATGGGGACACCCCCGTGCCGGTGCGTTTCATCCCCGACTTCGACAACCTGCTGCTGTCCCATGCGGACCGCACGCGCATCATCTCGGAGCCCCACCGCAAGCGCGTCTTCACCGTCAATGGCATCATCCGTCCGACGGTGCTGGTGGATGGCTTCGTGCGCGGGATGTGGAAGCTGGAGCGGAAGAAGGCCCACGTCGTGCTGCGAGTCGAGCCCTTCGCCCGGCTGTCTCGCGAGGACCGCGACGCGCTCACGGAAGAGGGGATGCGGCTGCTGGCCTGCGTGGCCTCGGACGTGGCGTCCCACGACGTCCACTTCGCGCCGGTGTCCTGACGCGAGGGGGCGCGGCCCGGAGCGCTCGAGGGCTCCGGGCCGGGTGCTTCAGGGAGACAGCGCGCGTCCTACTTGCGCTTGCCGGCCTTGGCCTTCTTCGCCTTCTTGTCCTTCGACTTCGCGGGGGCCTTGTCCTGCTTCTTCGAGGCGGCCTTCTTGCCCTTCGACTTCGCGGGGGCCTTGTCGGCGTTCCACACGCCGCTCATCCACGCCTCGATGTCCTTCGCCGTGCGCGGGATGTTGCCGGAGAGCACCTTGCAGCCGCGCGCGGTGACGACGAGGTCGTCCTCGATGCGCACGCCGATGCCGCGGTAGCGCGCGGGCACCGTGAGGTCGTCCTTCTGGAAGTACAGGCCCGGCTCCACCGTGAGCACCATGCCCGCCTGGAGCTTTCCATACTTGTACGCCTCCTGCCGCGCCTGCGCGCAGTCGTGCACGTCCAGGCCGAGCATGTGGCTGACGTTGTGCAGTGAGTAGCGCTTGTAGAACTGGTGCTCGTCCTTGAGCGCCTCGGCGGCGTCCTCGAGGATGCCCAGCTTCTCGAGGCCCTCGGCCAGCACCTTCATGGCGGCGCGGTTGGGCTCCATGAAGTCGTTGCCCGGCTTCACCGCGGCGAAGGCCGCCTCCTGCGAGGCATAGACGAGGTCGTAGATGGCCTTCTGCTCCGGCGAGAAGCGGCCGGTGATGGGCAGCGTGCGGGTGATGTCCGCGGTGTAGAGCGTGTGGCCCTCGACGCCCGCGTCCAGGAGCAGGAGCTCGCCGGGGACGAGCGGGCCGTCATTGCGCGTCCAGTGCAGCACGCACGCGTGCGAGCCGCTGGCGGCGATGGTGTTGTAGCCCACGTCGTTGCCTTCCACGCGGGCGCGCAGGTTGAAGACGCCCTCGACGTAGCGCTCGCTCTTGGCGTCCGCCTTCATGCTGCGGATGACGTCCTCGAAGCCGCGCTGCGTGGCGTCGATGGAGGTCTGCAGCTCGCGCAGCTCCTGCGCGTCCTTGATGAGGCGCATCTCCGACAGCGTCGTGGCCAGCGCCTTGTCGCGCTCTCCGCCCTCGGCCACCGCGCCATCCACCTTGGCGGAGTGGCCGCGCAGCACGCGCGCCGACGTCGCCTTGAGGCCCTTCAGGTAGTCGGCCAGCGTGTCGAGGCCGCGCGCCTCATCCACGTCATGCCGCGCGCGGCTCTCTGGCACGCCCAGGCGCGGGCCCACCCACAGCTCGCCCTTCACGCGGTCCGTGTAGAACGTCGCGTCGGAGCGGCCCGGGTTGGGCTCCACGAAGAGGATGTCCGTGTGCCCGCCGCCGTCCTTCGGCTCGAGCACCAGCACGCAGTCCGGCTCCAGGTTGCCGGTGAGGTAGTAGAAGTCCGTGCCCGGCCGGAAGCGGTAGTAGGTGTCGTTGGCGCGCACCTTCTCGTGGCCGGTGGGGATGACGAGCGTCTCGCCGGGGAACGCCTTCGACAGCGCCTGGCGGCGCGCCTTGAAGGCCTCGGCGTACTTGATTTTCGGAGGGAGCTTCTGCGCGGCGGGCTTCCAGCTCTTCAGCATGAAGTCCAACAGCGCGGGAGGCGGTAGCGAGTCGTGGCTGGCGGGCTTCGCCGCCGGAGCCTGCGGCTCGGACGTGACGAGGGGCTGCTGCTCACCGATAGCGGGCTGCGTGCTGTCGGAAGCGACCGAGGACGAAGGGATGGACGTGGCCATGGCGCGCAACTCTTGAACAGCGGCCAGGGCCCTTCAAGCCCGAGATGCATCCTGACGCGGAGCATTGTCTTCCGCGAGAAGGGCCACTTGCCCGACGAGCACGGGAACCGCTGTCTCCACTCGGAGGATGCGAGGTCCCAGCGAGAAGGGGCGGAAACCGTGGGATTCCAACAGTTGCGCCTCGAAAGACACCCAACCCCCATCCGGGCCGATGGCGAGGACGGAGCGCTGGCCGGGCGCCGCGGCCACGGTGCGCAGAGGCTGGCTCGCGGGAGGGTGGGGGAGCAGGCGGGCGGCACCAGTGGGAAAAACGGAGTCGAGCTCGTCCTCGACGAAGGGGCGGAAGCGCTCGCGGACGAGGACCTCAGGGAGGTGGGTGTCGCGGGCCTGTTCCAGGCCCTGGAGCAGGAGGTCCCGGACGAAGGCACCGTCGAGGACCTTGGAGTCGAAGTAGCTCTTCTCCACGCGGGCGGCGTTGACCAGGACGATGCGGTCCACGCCGAGGGAGGCCAGGGCCGGGAGGACCTTCTTGAGGGCCTTGGGGCGGGGGATGGCGAGCAGCACGTCGATGCCGGCCCGGGGGGGAGGGGGCTCGGAGAGGGTGGCGCGCAGGTGGAGGACGCCGGGGGAGTTCTCCAGCACCTCGCCCGTGCCGATGAGGCCCCCCAGGCGGCCGACGCGCAGGGATTCGCCGGGTTCGGCGCGGAGGACCTCTCGGGCGTGCTGGGCCCGGCGGCCGGTGAGGCGCGCGGTTCCGTCTGGGAGGAAGTCCTCGTCGAAGAGCAGCAGCAGGTTCACGGAGGCCTGTGTACCCCGCCCGCGAGGGGTGGTGGGGGGCTTCTTCCGGACGGGGACGGGCGCCAGAGCGCCAGGCGGGCCGCTGGTTCCTCCACCGGCAGTGCTTGCCCGGCCCCGGGCCGTGCCGTAAAGCCGGGCTGTGCGTTCCCTTTGTCTTCGTTGCCGTCGCCCCGAGAGCGCTTGCTACTGCTCGCAACTGCCGCCCCGGTTGGACACGCGCACCCGCGTCGTCTTCCTCCAGCATCCGCGTGAGCGGCGTGTCGCCATTGGTACGGCGCGCATGGCGCACCTGGCGCTGGCGAACTCCGAGCTGCACCAGGGCGTGGACTTCACCGGGCATGCCCGGCTGGAGGAGTTGGCCGCGCGGCCCGAGTCCGTCGCGGTGCTCTTCCCCGGGGAGGAGGCCATCTCGGTGGAGCAGGCGCGGATGCGTCCGCCGGAGACGCTCATCGTCGTGGACGGGACGTGGCCGCAGGCGAAGAAGGTCGTGAGCCGCAACCCGGTGCTCGCGGGGCTGCCTCGCATCGGCTTCGTGCCCAGGCGTCCGAGCAACTACCGCATTCGCGCGGAGCCCGCGGACCACTGTGTCTCGACCATCGAGGCGGTGGTGGAGATTTTGGGGTTGTTGGAGGGCGAGCCCGAGCGCTTCGACACGATGCTGCGTGCGTTCGAGTACATGGTGGACACGCAGCTGGGACGGCAGTCGACGCGGACGTCGCCCAATCGGCGCCGCATCCACTACGGCCCGTGGCGTCCGCCGCTGGAGCTGCGCGAGCTGGCGGAGAGTTTCGAGAACCTGGTCGTGTTCTACGGCGAGGCGAATGCGCACCCGACGGGGGCGGACATCCCCGCGGAGCTGGTACATCTGGTGGCGAGCCGGCCTGCTTCCGGAGAGCGCTTCGAGGCGGTCATCGCGCCCGAGCGGCCGCTGGCGCGCAGCACGCCGCTGCATGTGGAGCTGTCCGAGGACGTCTTGCGAGCGGGGGAGCCTCGGAGCGAGGCGCTCGCGCGGTTCGAGCGGTTCCTGCGTCCGGATGATGAGCTGGCGGTGTGGACGACGTTCGCGCTGGACTTGTTGTGGGAGGGCGGTGTGAGCCGCAGGCCCGCGCGGAACGTGCGGCTCGCGACGGCTCGGGCGCTGGAGGGGAAGGCTGGGAGCGTGGAGCACGCGATGACGCTCTTGAGGGGTCCGGATGTGCCGCTCTGGGCGCCTGGGCGCGCGGGGACTCGCATCCGTGCGCTGGAGTCCGTGCTTCGCGTGCTCGTCGACCGGGGCAATGCGCGCGAGCCGATGAAGCGCGTGAAGCAGCCCGAGGCCGTGCAGGGCTGAGTCACGTCATCGACTGAGGCAGCCTGGGCCCGCTCCTGCGTCGCGAAGTGCGTGCGCCGACCTCAGGGGAGGATGGCGGCCCCCGCCTCGCGGACGTAGCGGCCGCGTGGGAACTCGTTGAGGTATTGGCGGTACTCCATCTTCGCGTCCTGACCTTGGAGCCGCTCTTCGAAGCAGCGCGCGCGGAGATAGCGCGCCTGCTCTCGATGGTCCGTGCGCGGGCTCCGGTCCGCAATCTCCTCCAGCCCCGCGAGGAAGTTCTCACACGTCCTTGGCCCCATCTGGAGCCGTGCATAGCCGAGGAATCGCTCATCCGAATCCTTCGACAAGAGCGACATCGGGATGAGCCCCTCCGACTTCTTCTTGGGTGGAGGCGTCTGCGCCACCTGCACCGGAGGCGCGGGGGGCGGCACGGCTGGCGCGTTCACGGGAGAAGGCGGCGGCAGCGACTCCGCCACCGAGGGCGCGGGGTAGGGCGCGAACTCCTGCTCAGGATTCCCCGAGGTCGTTCCTGCCTTCGCCACGGGAGGGGTGGGTCGAGACTCCTCCGTGGGCGCCGTCTCGGGCGCAGCGCGCGGCGCGGCGGCCGTGGTGCTCTGCGGCTTGTCATGCTTCATCGCCATGGACGCGGACATGACCGTCGACCTGGGCTCCGGCTGCGTCGACGGAGTGGTCGCGAGCGCCGGCTTCACCGTGGACGGTGCGTGAGGCGCATGCGCCACGGCGGGGCGCACGGCCTGGGCCGACTCCGGCGTGTTCGCGGCCGTGGGCACGGTGGTGAGCCCGGCTTCCGGCAGCGAGGGTTCCGGAACCTGATTCACCGCGTCCAGGGCCTCTCGGTCCGGCACGGACAGCGGCTCTTGCTTCAGGTCACTGTCGCGCTCGCGCAACTCGATGCGCTCTCCCGCGCCCACCATCCGTGGCGGCCGGCCATCGCTCTCCACTCGCACCCGGCCCTCGGCCACCGCGACCGAGGCCCCTTCAGCCGTTCGCTCCACCGTGAACACGGTGCCCACCACCCAGACGCGCAGGTCCGCGACGTCCACGCGGAAGCCACGTCGCTCGGCATGCGAGGCCTTCACCGACAACCGGCCCTGATGCACCGTGAGGTGCACCTCGCGCGCCTCGGCGCGAGACAGCTCCACCTCCGACTCCGCCGAAAGCTTCGCCCGGCTCGCGTCCGGCAGCCGCAACATCGCCGACGCTCGCGCGGGAGTCTTGACCGCCGTGCCCGAGCTCAAGCGCATCCCGGCACGCAGCTCCCGCAGCGCCCCTCCGCGCTCCTGCACCATCGCGCCCGAGGTGCTCTCGGCATGCGTGGTATCGGTATCCCGTGGAGAGGTCGCCCCCGCCTCCGCGACCTGCGTCCCTGAAGTCGTGGGGCGCTGCTGCGCCACCACCGCTTCCACGGGGCTCGCCTGCGTCGAGGGCTCCCTCGGAATCGCGACCCAGAAGGCCACCATCGCCGCGACGGCGCCCGCGAGCGCGAGCCCCCACGGCCACTGCACCGCTGGCATCCTGGGCCATCGCCACCGAGATGCATCCGCCGCCAACCGCGCCGCGGCCTGGCTCCGCAGCTTCGTCCCCACCGCATCCCAATGCAGCGAAGGCTGCTCCGCCCGAGCCTCCTGCACCATCGCGCGCGTCGTCCGCACGCGCTCCAGCTCCGCCGAGCACTCCGCACACTGGCTCAGGTGCGTCTGAGCGCGGGTCGCCTCCTCGGCGCTCGATTCGTTGGCCGCGAGCGCCCACAGCACCTGGGTCTCAAGGTGCGCCATGGTCGCCTCCGGGGCGGCGGGTGACGAGCAGTCGCTGCATGGCCTCGTGGAACTCCAGTCGCGCGTGGTGGAGGCGGCTGCGGACGGTGTTGGGAGAGCTTCCCACGGCCTCGGCGATTTCATCCGGGCTCATGCCGCACAGCTCGTAGTACACGAAGACGATTCGCTTCTTGGGCTTGAGCCGCTCCAACGCCACCTCCACCAGCCGGGCCGCCTGCCGCCGGGCCGCCGCCCGCTCCGGGTCCTCTCCCGGCGCCTCACACTCCGGTGGCTCCGCGACGGAGTCCTCCGGCCTTCGCCGCTTCCAGCGCAGGTGCGAGAGCGCGACGTTGGAGCACACCCGGTAGAAGAACGTGCGGAAGCGCGACTCGCCCCGGTAGCCCTTCACGGCTGTCAGCAGCCGCAGGTACGTCTCCTGGAGCAGGTCCTCCACGTCGACGCGATTGCCCACCAGGTGCCGCAAGGTGCGCGCGGCGTCCACCCGGGTCAGCGCGTAGAGGTGGTCGAACGCCGTGAGGTCCCCCTCCTGGAGCCGGCGCACGAGCAGGTGGAGCTGCTGGTCATCCGACGTGGGAGGTGACGAGGACTCGGGCCCCGGGCGCTCCTCGGGCGACACCGTCGCGGACAGCACCTGGGCTTCACGGAAAATCACCGGACGCTCTCCCTCCGGGACGCGCCATGAGGACCCCCCCTGGAGGAACTCCCCGCCGTCCATGTGAAAGGTCCAGGTCAGCACACTACCTCCGCGCCCCCTGGGTCGCCGCCGCGACAGTGAACGATCAAAAAAGATTTTTGATCATCCGTCAGCGGCCAGGAGACGAACGCGGGTGAAACCGGACAACCCACCCGGTGGCCGGACCGGTTCCCGAATGCTCGGAGTCCCCGCCCATGAGGCATCCCCCCGTCGTACGCGGTTTGCTGACGCCGCTCGTGTTGCTGTTGGCCTTCCTACAAGGCTGCATCATCCGCGAGAACGATGACGACTGGATGGACGAGGACGGCCTCTGCTCCTGCGTTTCGAGCAGCGACTGTGAGTCGGACCAGTTCTGCCGTGCCGGTTACTGTCGAGACCGCTCACCGAACGCTCGGGATTGCTTCTCGTCCAATGACTGTGAGCGCTCCGAGGTCTGCATCAACTCCGTCTGTCTCCAGCCCTGCACGCGTCCTGGGGACTGCGGCGCGGGAGGCAAGTGCGAAGCGGGCTTCTGCGCCCCTGGCACGCCTCCGTCGAGGGACGGTGGCACTGTCGATGCCGGCCCGCGTCCGGACGGAGGTCCTCGTCCCGACGGCGGCCCGCGCCCGGATGGCGGTCATCCGCCGACTGGCGATGCGGGCCCGTCGCCGCAGTGCTGGGTGAACAAGGACTGCGGCGCGGGGAACTACTGCATCAACAACCAGTGCTACCGAGGCTGCACCACGGATGGGCAGTGCTCCAGCACCGAGACGTGCAGCGCCAATGTCTGCCGTCCTCGCCCCAGGGACCCGAACGCGTGCTACTCGGCGGGGGACTGCTCGGGGGGCAAGGATTGCGTGAATGGCCAGTGCCGCGCGCAGTGCTCGTCCACCACCGAGTGCGCCGCGGACCACGCGTGCGAGATTGGCTACTGCCAGCCCATTCCCCACGGCGGCGAGTGCCGCGCCAACTGCGACTGCCCCTCCGGCCAGGTCTGCACGAACGGCCAGTGCCGTTCCTCGCAGCCGGACCCGGGCAAGGCGTGCCAGGCCACCTGCGACTGCCCCTCGGGAGAGGTGTGCACGGAGGGCTACTGCCGCGCGCCGCCGCCTCCTCCGGACGCGGGCCCCGGTCCCGGCCCCGCGTGCACGGCCAACTGCGAGTGCCCCTCCGGTCAGGTCTGCACCAACGGTGCATGCGAACAGCCGCAGCCCTCGCCCGACGCGGGCACGGTGTGCCGCGCCAACTGCGAGTGCCCCGCGTCGCAGGTGTGCGTGGAGGGCGCGTGCAGGCCCCAGGGCAGTGGCAATGCCTGTCAGGCGAATTGTGAGTGCCCCGCGGGCGAGCGCTGCGTCAACAACGCCTGCTGGCGGTAGTGCGTGAGGCGTGGCGCCCTGACGCGTTCAGGGCGCCACCATCCGCCAGCAGCGGTGGATGTCCTTGCGTTGGAAGTCCTCGGGGATGGAGGCGGGCGTGAGCTCTTCCACGGACTTCCAGCCGCGCGCGGCCTTGGCGTCGAGCTGGAAGCCGAGGAAGTTGTTGGAGAAGTAGAGGACGCCTCCGGGCGAGAGCAGCGTCCGGAGCGCATCCAAGAGCCGCACGTGGTCTCGCTGCACGTTGAACGAGCCCGTCATCTTCTTCGACGTGGAGAACGAGGGCGGGTCGCAGACGATGAGGTCATAGCGCTCGGGGCCCTCGGCCTGGGCCTCCACCCACGCCTTCGCGTCCGCGCGGATGAGCTCGTGGCGCGAGTTCGCCAGGCCGTTCAGGTCCAGGTTGTCCTCGGCCCAGTCCAGGTACGTGTTGGACAGGTCCACCGTCACGGTGCTCGCGGCACCACCCGCCGCGGCGTAGACGGTGAAGGCCCCCGTGTACGCGAAGAGGTTGAGGAAGCGCTTGCCCTTTGCCTCTTCACGCACCCGCTGACGGGTGTCCCGGTGGTCCATGAAGAGGCCGGTGTCCAGGTAGTCGCCCAGGTTGACCCAGAACTTCAGCCCGCGCTCCTCCACCACGAGCCGCCCGCTGCCCTCGCCCACCCGGCCGTACTGCGCGCGGCCCCACGGCTGGGGCGTGTGCGTCTTCACGAAGATGCGCTCGGCGGGGACCTCCAGCACGGAGGCCACCGCCTCGAGCACTTCGGTCCGCTGCGTCTCCGCGGTGCCGGACTTGAGCGCGCGGCGGCGCGGGTACTCCGTGACGTGGACGCAGTCGCCGTAGAGGTCGATGGCGAAGGGGTACTCGGGAATGTCCCGGTCATAGACGCGGAAGGCCGTCAGCCCCTGGGCGCGGGCCCACTTGCGAAAGTGCTTCGCGCCCTTGCGGAGCCGGTTGGCGAACATGCCCGCCTCGTCGCCGCCGTTGCCTTGAGTGCCTTCGGGTGCAGCCATGCCCACGCGTCCTTCCATCCAGACCACCGAGGCCCCACTCATCCCCGACTCGCCCTCGAACGACAAGCGCCGAGAGAGGACCGGGGGGGCGGAGGGGCCGTTCCTCGAAGCACGGGTGGGGCGCCTGGCTGCTCGAGGAGCATTGCGGCGGCCGTCCGGGGGAGGAAGACTTCCGGCCATGAGCGTGCGCGTCGAGAAGCAGGGCCCCGTCACCACCGTCATCCTCCACCGGCCCGAGGTGCGCAACGCGGTGGATGGGGTCACCGCCCAGGCCCTGGCCGACGCGTTCCGCGCCTTCGACGCGGACAGCGAGGCGCGCGTGGGGGTGCTGTACGGAGACGGCGGGACGTTCTGCGCGGGCGCGGACCTGAAGGCGGTCTCCGAGCGGCGGCTGCCTCGGCTCGAGGTCGATGGGGACGGGCCCATGGGGCCCTCGCGCATGGTGCTGAGCAAGCCCGTCATCGCGGCCATCAGCGGCCATGCGGTGGCGGGGGGGCTGGAGCTGGCGCTGTGGTGTGACTTGCGCGTGGTGGAGGAGGACGCGGTGCTGGGCGTCTTCTGTCGGCGCTGGGGCGTGCCGCTCATCGACGGGGGCACGGTGCGGCTGCCCCGGCTCATCGGCCTGTCGCGGGCCATGGACCTCATCCTCACCGGCCGCCCGGTGCCGGCCCAGGAGGCGCTGGCCATGGGGCTGGTCAACCGGGTGGTTCCTATCGGACAGGCGCGGGAGGCGGCCGAGGCGCTCGCCCGGGAAGTGGCCGCGTTTCCGCAGGCTTGCATGAACGCGGACCGGGCCTCGGCCTACGCGCAGGTGGGGTTGGGGCTGGAGGAAGCGCTGCGGAGGGAGTTCCTCTGCGGGGTGGAAGTGTTGGAGAGCGAATCCATTGCGGGGGCCACCCGGTTCGCGAAGGGGGCGGGTCGACACGGGACGTTCGAGTAGCGCCGTCGAGCTGATGCGCGGCAAATGGGCCTGTGTTAGTCCCCGCCCATGCGCTTCGACACCCTCGCGATTCATGCCGGCCAGGAGCCGGATCCAACTACGGGCGCCATCATGACCCCCGTCTACTTGAGTTCCACCTACGTCCAGGACGGACCTGGGGAACACAAGGGTTATGAGTACAGCCGGACGCACAACCCCACGCGCAAGGCCCTCCAGGACTGTCTGGCCGCGCTCGAGGGTGCGAAGCACGGCGCCGCCTTCGCCTCGGGCCTGGCGGCCACGGACATGCTGATGCACATGCTGGACGCCGGTGACCACGTCGTCGTCTCCGACGACGTGTACGGCGGCACCTTCCGCATCTTCGACAAGGTCTTCAAGCGCAGTGGCCTGAACTTCTCCTTCGTCGACCTGTCCCAGCCGGGCGCCTTCGAGGCGGCCATCACGCCCAAGACGAAGATGGTGTGGGTGGAGTCGCCCACCAACCCGATGCTCAAGCTCATCGACCTGGCGCGCATCGCCGAGGTCGCCAGGAAGCGCGGCATCCTGGCCGTCGCGGACAACACCTTCATGACGCCGTACTTCCAGCGCCCGCTGGACCTCGGCTTCGACGTGGTGACGCACTCCACGACGAAGTACCTCAACGGGCACAGCGACGTGGTGGGCGGCTTCGTCTGCACCAGCCGCGACGACGTGGCGGAGCGGATGTACTTCCTCCAGAACGCCGTGGGCGGTGTGTCCGGCGCGTTCGACAGCTTCCTCGTGCTGCGCGGCGTGAAGACGCTCCACGTCCGCATGGACCGGCACGCGCTCAACGCGATGAAGGTGTCCCAGTTCCTCATCTCGCACCCGAAGGTGAAGAAGGTCACCTACCCAGGCCTGGAGACGCATCCGCAGCACGCGCTCGCCAAGCAGCAGATGAAGGGCTTCGGCGGCATGCTGACGTTCGACATCCACGGCGGCCTGGAGGCGGCGCGCCGCTTCCTCAAGACGACGAAGGTGTTCGCGTGCGCCGAGTCGCTCGGCGGCGTCGAGTCCCTCATCGAGCACCCGGCCATCATGACCCACGCGTCCGTGCCGAAGGAGACGCGTGAGAAGCTGGGCATCACGGATGGCTTCATCCGCCTGTCCGTGGGCATCGAGGACTCGCAGGACCTCATCGACGACCTGGCGCAGGCGCTCGACGTGGTGAAGTAGCCCGAAGCGTTCGTCGCCCCGAGGTTCGAGGGCCTTCGTGCTCCCCCGTGAGGGATGCGCGAAGGCCCTTCGTCCGTCCGGGGGCTACGGGCGCGCGTCCTTCGCGAGGACGGCGGCCTCGAGCCGGGCCATGGTGCGCTTGAGCTCGGCCATCTCGGACTTGAGCGCGTCGACCTCGGCGCTCTTCTCACGCAGCTCGCGCGTGCGGACCTCGAGCGCCTGGATGGCCGCGAGGTTCACACCGGAGATGTCGAGCAGACCGATGCTCTTGTTGTCCGGACCCAGGCCAAAGGCGGCATGGAAGTCCTGGGCGACGGGGCCCATGTGGCGGACGGCGGTGTCCTCGCCCTTGTAGCGCCAGGTGTTGACGGGCATGCCCGCCACCTTGTCGAGCAGCGCCTCGCCGTCGACCTGACGGAAGTCGTACTTCTGATTGCGGTCCGACGTGCACGCGAAGTCGGCGGAGTTCGTGTAGAGGCTGCAGCCCTTCGTGAGGTCCGCGCTGGTGCGGAAGAGGATGCCGCCCGTGGCGCGGACGAAGAACTGGTTGGGCGCCTCGACGGAGTGGACGGTGGCGCTGGACTGGTCACCCCAGATGAACGAGCCCGGGTGGTTCTTCGTCGACACGCTGTAGCCCATCGCGACGCTGGAGGCGCTGCTGGCGGTGACGTTGGTGCCCATCGCGATGGCGCCATCGGCGGTGGCGCTGCTGGTGGTGCCCATGGCGAAGGAGTTCCGCCCGCTGGCGGTGGTCTGATAGCCGCCCGCCCAGGAATAGAGTCCGATGTTGGCGCCGGACCACTGCGTGTCGGCGAAGCCCGCGCGGAAGGCGCCCTTGCGAGGCCACCACATGAGGCGGACACCCCGGCCCTCGAAGGGGGGCAGGCCGAAGTCCGGCCCCGGCGCCGCCTCGCCGCGCGCCAGCAGTCCGCCGGCCGAGTCCACGGTGAGCACGGGGAACTTGTCCCAGCTCACGCCCGCGGTGGTGGTGTTCATGATCTTCAGGAGCGGCCTGATGGTGGCGTCGGGGCTCTCCGTGTCGACGGCCAGGTTGGCGTTCGTCGTCAGCGTGTCCTTGATGGTTCCCGTGCCGGAGATGAAGAACGAGGCGGGCTGGGCCTCGCCGATGGTGTGGTTCTGGATGTAGCTCCCGCTGCCCGGCAGGGGCTCGCGCGCGTTCGACAGGCGCAAGTCATTGTTGGAGACGGGATACTCCGCCCCGTCACCGAACCGGAGGTTGAGGACGTTGTTGTTCAGCGCCAGCCCCGGGCCCACCTGCCACGACGGGCCTGGTGGCCCCGCGGGGCCTCGCTCTCCCTGCGGGCCGGGCGTGCCCTGGTTGCCCTGGAGACCTTGGGCCCCCGTTGCACCGTCATCTCCACTGCAGCCGAGCCCCACGGCCGCGAGCCCCAGCGCGACCAGCCACGTCTTGGCACTCATGTCGGTTCCTCCTGGAAATAGGGCCTGGAGCTTAGCGCCCTACGCGCCAGGTCTTCCTGGGTGTTGATGCACCCGTGATGTCGCACCCGTTGGCGGCTGGTCGGTGAGACGGCTCAACGGGTGGGCTCCCACCCTGGATGAGGGCAGGCCCGGCACTGGCGGGCGGGGGCGGCTGGTGCCAGTGCCCCCTCCTGCGGGCAGCGGCTCGGGGGGGCGGTCGGCGGGGCGCCAGCGCCTCACGAGGCGCGGAAGGTCCGCTCGCGGCAACCGGCGCCGGACACACGGGGGTGTCCGGCGGGCGGCGACGAATCACATACAGCGGTTTTCACAGACACCGATGACACAAATCCAGCACGGCCCCACACAGGTGGGCCGGCACGCCGCGGCGGAGTATTCGCTGTCGGCGAGCACCAGGCTGGGCGGCGGGGTGCTCACCGCCTCGCTGCACAGCGCATCTCCGTCCTCCTCGGCGAGCGCGGCCGGAGCTTCTCCCATCGACAGCGCGGCGAATCCCAGCACGAGCAACATGGACAGCAACATGGACCGCTGGCTCTTGAGCTTCGCGAACATGGTGTCTCCTGGTGATGCATGTCGGGTGTGGCTCGCACATCTTGTCATGAGTGGAATGAAACGAGAAAGACGAGAAAATGTGGTCGCCTGTCGTGACGGAGGTTTCAATCCGTTGCCTCGCTCCCGAGGGCGGCCTATGGAGGGTGGGAGAGGAGTTTCATGCGCTACTTTGAAGACTTCCAACCCGGTGAGACGAGCGAGGCCGGGCCCTATGTCATCTCGCGGGAGGAGATCATCGCCTTCGCGAAGCAGTTCGACCCGCAGCCCTTCCACCTGAGTGACGAAGGGGGGCGCGAGGGCATCTTCGGCGGCATCATCGCGAGCGGATGGCACACCGCGTCCATCTGCCACAAGCTCGTGGTGGAGCACCTGCTGAAGGGCTCCGCGAGCCTGGGCTCTCCGGGGCTCGACGAGCTGCGGTGGCTGCGTCCGGTGCGGCCCGGGGACGCGCTGACCGCGCGGTTCGAGGTCGTCTCGATGACGCCCTCGCGAAGCAAGGCGGACCGAGGCGCCATCAAGTTCCGCTTCGAGGTCCGCAATCAGTCCGGCGAGGTGGTGATGACTGAAATCGCCAACGCGCTCTTCTCCCGGCGCCCCGCGGGCTCGGACGCGAAGTAGCGCGCGGGGGTGGGCGGCCCACGCAAGACGTGGCGCCGCCCGTGCCCACAGGGCCGTGGCTCAGGCCCGGTTCAGCAGGGCGTTGATGGCGGGGTAGGTGATGCCCGCTTCCGGCGGTGACACGGCGCCGCCGTTGCGCAGGAACTCCGTGGTGAGTGTCGCCACGCGTCCCAGGGTGGCCGTGGCGATGTTCGCGCCCGAGCTGAGTCGGCGCGCTCCCAAGGACTCCAGCTCTGAGGCATGGGACATGCCCACCATCGCCATGACGTTCAGGGGCAGGCCCGCCTCGGAGGCAATGGCCTTGATGTCGGTGGGGGCCTTCACGCCGGGGA
Organism: Myxococcus stipitatus; assembly: GCF_038561935.1. The sequence goes on from NZ_CP102770.1 coordinate 2,914,443, forward strand.
CGAAGAGGCCGTCCGCGCCCGCGTCGCGCAGGCGGCGGGCACGCGCCAATGTCTCCTCGACGCGGCGCTCCGCCGGCCCGATTCCCCGCAGGAACACATCCGTGCGCGCATTCACGAACAGGTCCGCGCCCTTGCTCGCCGCGGCGCGCTTCACGGCTTCAATCTTCGCGCACAGCAGGTCCACCGTGCCGGTGCCGTCCTCCAGGTTGATGCCGACGGCCCCCGCGTCCAGGACCCCCGCGGCCAGCTCTCCCACCGCGCGCGGCTCGTTCGAGTAGCCCCCCTCCATGTCCACCGTCAGGGGCACCTTCACCACTCGCGCGATGGAGGCCACCGCGTCCAGGAGCCGGCTCACCGGGAGAAGGTCTCCATCCGGGTAGCCCTGGGACCAGGCCAGGCCCGCGCTCGTCGTGGCGATGGCCTTGGCCCCCAGGCTCTCCATGACGCGGGCGCTCCCGGCGTCCCACGCATTGACGAGCAGCAGCAGTCCCGTCTGGTGCAGCTGACGGAACTCACGGATGGAACTCGGCGGAGCGATGGGCATGGGAAGGGTCCTCTCGGCGGGGTGGGGAGCGTCGGGGCGACTGCATAATGGCGAGGCGGATTTCAGGCAGCGGAAGATGCGCGCGCCTTCGCTTCATGCGCGAGCAGCCAGCGCTTGCGCTCGATGCCGCCACCGTAGCCGGTGAGCGAGCCGTTGGCGCCCACCACGCGATGACACGGGACGACGATGCCCACGGGGTTGGCGCCATTGGCCATGCCCACCGCGCGCACCGCCGCGGGCCGGCCGATGCGCTGCGCCAGCGCCGAGTACGAGACGGTGTCCCCGCAGGGGATTTCACGCAGCGCCGCCCACACCTCGCGCTGGAACGCGGTGCCCGCGGTGCGGGAGGGCAGGCTGTCGATGGCGTCCAGCTTCCCCGCGAAGTACGCCCGCATCATCTCGGTGAGGCCGCCAGGGTTCTTGCCCTCCTCGAGCACGTACCCCTTCTCGCCATAGTGCAGCCGCAGCAACTGCCGCATGCGCCCGGTGTGCTCCGTCCAGTCCACCGCGCGCAGGTGTCCCTCGGGGTCCGCGACGACGATGAGCTCGCCGATGGGCGTGTCCGTCTTGTCGATGATGAAGTGAAGCGTCTCAGCCATGACGTGCCTCCGGAAGTCGTGTGCGAGGGCCCGGGTCCGACGCCCACAGGTGTTGCGCGGCATAGGCCCGCCAGGGCCGCCAGGGCTCCGCGCGTTGCAGCAGGTCCTCGGGCGAGGGGCGTGCTCCCTCATCCGTCGCCGCGCTCCGCAGCAGCGCGACATCGCTGGCCGGGAAGGCATCCGTCTCTCGCAAGGCGCGCAGCGCGATGTACTGCGCGGTCCACTCGCCCACGCCTCGGATGGAGCGCAGCCGGGCGATGCCCTCCTCGACGGTGCCGAACGGATGGAAGAGGAGCGGGTCCGCCAGCGCCGCGTCCGCCAGTGCCTTCAACGTCGCCTTGCGCGCGGAGGGCATCCCCAGCGCGGTCAGGTCCGTGCTCGCGACGCGCTCGGGGGAGGGGAAGGTCCGGCCCAGCCCGGGAGGCAGCCCCTCCGGCACGGGGAGGCCCTCGCCACACAGGGCCACGAGGTGGCCCGCGAGCTTTCGCGCCGCCTCCACCGTCACCTGCTGGCCCAGGATTGCTCGCACCGCCAATTCGAAGCCGTCCCAGCCACCCGGCGCTCGCAGCCCGGGCCGCAGTGCGACGAGCGGCGCGAGGAACGGGTCCTTGGCGAGGTGGGCGCCAATCACCTCGATGTCCGCGCCCACGTCGAACACCCGGCGCACGCGCGCGACGATGGCGGGCAGCGACGCCACGCGAGGGAAGCGAATCGTCACCACTAGGTTGTTGCGCGCGGGCTCGTGCGACACCTCCACCGTGCCCACGCCGCCATCCTGGGACACCATGCGCCGGTAGCCCGTGCGAGAGACCTGCTCCACGCCGTCGATGGCGCGCGCGGAGAGGTACTCGAGCATGGAGGCCCAGTCATAGGGAGGCCGGTAGCGCAGCCGCAGCGTCACGCCCGCCTCCGCCACCGCGCTGGAGGAATCCTCCGAGGCCACGCGCTTGCGGCGAAGCGCGCCGGGCGGGCGTTGGTAGAGCGCCTGGAACGTCTCGTTGAAGCGCCGCACGCTGCCAAACCCCGACGCGAGCGCCACCTCCGCGAGCGGCATCCGCGTCTCCTGGATGAGCTGCTTGGCGAAGAGCACGCGGCGCGTCTGCGCGACGGCGACGGGGGAGGCGCCCAGGTGCTGCTTGAAGAGGCGGCGCAGCTGGCGCTCGCCCACGCCCAGCCGCTCGCCCAGGGCCTCGACGCCCGCCTCGCCGCCGTCCAAGGCGCCTTCCGCGATGAGGGCCAGGGCGCGCGACACGGTGTTGGAAGTGCCTCGCCAGGAGGCCAGGTCGGGCGCCGTCTCGGGGCGGCAGCGCAGGCAGGGCCGGAAGCCCGCCTCCTGCGCGGCGGCGGCGGACGCGTGGAAGGTGCAGTTCTCCCGCTTGGGCGTGCGGGCCGGGCAGATGGGGCGGCAGTAGATGCCGGTCGACGTCACTCCGACGAAGAGCCGGCCGTCGAAGCGGGCATCCCGCGTCTGAAGGACGCGATAGCAGGCGTCGGAGTCGAGCAGGTCCATGCCGGAACAGTGTCATCCAGGCGCTGCCCGCGCTCGCGGTTTTCGGACATGAATGGTGCCGCCCTCGCGCCGCACCGCCCACAAGCGCGAAGGGCCCCCCACCCGAGGTGAGAGGCCCTTGGCGTGAATCAACGGACGGACGGGACGACGGCTAGGCCGCCGTCGTGCGGTGCAGGAAGTCGATGAGGTCGATCTTCGTGACGATGGCGACGACCTTCTCGCCCTCCTTCACGACGGCGACGTTGTCCATCGCGAAGATTTCGCGCAGGCGGGCGATGCTCGTGTCCAGCGACAGCGCGCCCTGGAGCGGGGCGACGATGGAGTCGATGGCGTCGGCGAACTTCACCTTCCCGGCGACCAGCGCGTTGAGCAGGTCGTACTCGTGCACCATGCCCACCGCGCGGCCGTCCTCGGACACCACGGGCATCTGGCTGATGCCGTGGCCGCGCATCGTCTCCACCACCTGGTCCACGCGGTCGCCCTTGCGCGCCGTCTTCACGTCGCGCTGCTTGGCGCCGACGATGTCGCGCACGGTGCCCGTGCCCTTGTCCTCCAGGAAGCCGTTGTCGCGCATCCACTCGTCCGAGTGGAACTTGCTGATGTAGCTGCTGCCGGAGTCGGGGAGCACGACGACGATGGTCTTGCCCTTGCCCACCTCCTTCGCCAGCTGCACGGCCACGTGCACCGCCGCGCCGGAGGAGCCACCCGCGAAGATGCCCTCCTCGCGCGCCAGCCGCCGCGCCGCGATGAAGCACTGGCGGTCATCCACCTGGCGCACGTCGTCCACGACCTTGAAGTCCATGGCGCCGCACAGCATGTCCTCGCCGATACCTTCCACCTTGTAGACGTGCGGCTCGGTCATCTTGCCCGTCTTGAAGTAGCCCTCGTACACGGAGCCCACCGGGTCCACGCCCACGTTCTTCAGGCCCGGAATCTTCTCCTTGAGGTACTTGCCCGCGCCGCTCATCGTCCCGCCGGTGCCCAGGCCGGAGACGAAGTAGTCAATCTTGCCGCTCGTCTGCTCGTGGATCTCCGGACCCGTGAGGGCGTAGTGCGCCGCGATGTTGTCCGGGTTGTGGTACTGGTTGAGCATGAACGCGCCCGGCGTCTCGCGGTGCAGGCGCTTGGCCGTCTCGTAGTAGCTGCGCGGGTCCTCGGCCGGGACGTTCGTCGGCGTCACCACCACCTGGGCGCCCAGCGCCTTCAGGCGGTTGATCTTCTCCAGCGACATCTTGTCCGGCATCGTGAAGATGCACTTGTAGCCCTTCACCGCCGCCGCCAGCGCCACGCCCATGCCGGTGTTGCCGGAGGTGTTCTCGACGATGGTGCCGCCGGGCTTGAGCTTCCCCTCCTTCTCGGCCTTCTCGATGATGTACAGCGCCATGCGGTCCTTGATGGACGCGCCCGGGTTCATGAACTCGCACTTGACCAGCACGGTCGCGTCGTTGGGACCGACGAGCTTGTTGAGCTTGACCAGGGGCGTGTTGCCAATGGCGTTGAGGATGTTGTCGTGGATGTCCATCGCGGCTTCCAGAAAAAGAGGGGTTCGCGGCGCGTCTTATATGCCGCCGGCGAGGCCCGGTCGACAGCGGGAGAAGGGCTCCCGTGTCGAGGGGTAACAGTGTTCACCCGGGAGATTTTCCGGCGGGGGCGCCCAGGGGCCGGGCGGCCGGGGGCTCGCGACGCGCCGCGACTTGAGTCCGGTGGGCTGCGTTGTCGCCGTTGCCTGCGCGACAGGGGAGGGGGCTTGGGGGCATTCCTCCGGCAGGGCCTTTGACGCGCACCGACGCCCCTCCGATACTCTGGCGCCACTACCCCCTTGGAGAACCCCGTCGATATGGAACTCGAGGCCGCCCTGCGCGACCAGGTGGGACAGGCCATTGGCCGTCCCGTGCCCACGGCTCCCATCAAGAAGTTGAAGGGAGACGCGAGCAATCGCTCGTACTACCGCGTCGGTGCCCCGCCCGAAAGCTGGGTGGTGATGGAGATGCCACTCAACGCGACGAAGAAGAGCGAGGAGGCCACCAAGGGTGAGCCGCCGAAGGAGCTGCCCTTCGTCAACGTCCACCGCTACCTCCAGAAGCTGGGCGTCCGCGTGCCCCACATCCTGCGCTACGACGAGCCCGCGGGGATGATGGTGCTGGAGGACCTGAGCGACATCACCTTCGAGTCCGCGCTGGAGGGCGGCAAGCACCACGAGGCGCTCTACACCCGCGCCATCGACCTGCTCGCGCGCCTGCGCGCCAAGGCGGAGAAGCACCAGGACCCGGACTGCCTGGCCTTCACGCGCTCCTTCGACGAGGACCTGTACGACTGGGAGCTGCACCACTTCCGGGAGTGGGGCCTGGAGGCGTGGAGCGGAAAGCAGCCCACGCCCGCCGAGCGCGCGGAGCTGGACAGCACCTTCCGCTCCATCGCGAAGCAGCTGGCCGCCGCCCCCCGAGGCTTCACCCACCGCGACTACCAGAGCCGCAACATCATGGTGAAGGAGGGCGAGCTGGTGGTCATCGACTTCCAGGACGCGCTCCAGGGGCCGCGCCAGTACGACCTGGTCGCGCTCCTGCGCGACAGCTACGTGGAGCTGGAGCGTCCGTTCGTGGACGCCATGCTGGACCGCTACATCGCCACGTTCCAGGAGGCGAGCGGCGAGCGCATCGACGCGGTGGAGTTCAAGGCGTTCTTCGACCTGCTCACCGTGCAGCGCAAGCTGAAGGACGCGGGCCGCTTCGAGTTCATCCACCGCGTGAAGGGCAACCCGGGCTTCCTCGTCTCCATCCCCGCGTCGCTGCGCTACGTGCGCGAGGCGTTCCGTCAGCGTCCGGAGCTGCGAGGGCTGCAGACGCTGGTGGCGAAGTACGTCCCCGAGCTGGCCCCCTGAGCCACCCAATCCAGGAGGGGAGTCGACGATGAAGGCGATGGTCCTCTGCGCGGGTCTGGGCACCCGCCTGCGTCCGTTGACGGAAGCCTGGCCCAAGCCGGCGCTTCCCTTCCTGGGGCAGCCGCTCCTGCGCTACCACCTGGCGGTGCTGAAGGCCGCCGGCGTGACGGCGGTGGGCATCAACACGCACCACCTGCCGGAGACGATGGAGGCGGTGGCTCGTGAGGAGTGCGAGCGTGCCCGGCTTCCGCTCCACGTGGTGCGCGAGCCCGTCATCCAGGGCACCGGCGGAGGCATCCGGGGCCTGCGGGACTTCCTCTCCGATGGGGACTTCATCGTCTACAACGGGGACATCCTCTACCCGGTGGACCTGCGGCCGGTGGTGGCCATGCACCAGGCCTCGGGCGCCATGGCCACCATGGTGCTGTTGCCCATGCCGGAGGGGGAGAAGTACGCGTCGGTGGAGATGGACGCGGCGGGGCGTGTGCGTCGCATCGCGGGCCGAGGGCCGGGCGGTGACGGACTGCGGCCGTGGCACTTCACCGGCGTTCACGTGATGTCCCCGCGCGTCTTCGACTTCATGAGTCCGCAGGGCGCGGAGGACATCTTCCGGGACGTCTTCGCGCGAGCGATGGAGGCGGGGCAGGGGGTGCGGGGCGTTCGCGTGGACGGGTACTGGTCTGACCTGGGCACGCCGTCGCGCTACCTGGCCACGGTGCGGGACGTGCTCGCGGGCCGGGTGCGGCTCGAGTGGCTGGGCGCGGACTCGCCGCTTGCGGGCACCGTGCGTGGGCCCGGCTCGTCGTGGGCACATCCGGATGCCCACGTCTGTGGCGCGACGGTGGAGGGCCCCGCGTACTTCGGCCGGGGCGTGCGCGTCGCCGATGGTTCCTTCGTGGGTGCCTCCGTGTCGCTGGGGACGGGCGCGACGGTGGGCTCGGGCGCTCGGCTTCAGAGCACCGCGGTCTTCGAACAGACCGAGATTGCCTCGGGTGAGACGCTCACCGAGGTGCTCGCGTGGGGAGCACATCGCATCCCCGCGCCGTTGACGGGGCGCTGACGGCTGGGGGACGCCTCGCGCCGCATTCGCCGCGCGCGGGGGCCGGCTTCCAGGGGAGGCCGCCGTGGGCCTTGGCGCCGCGCGAGTCCTCCGCGCGGCGCGCTCGGCCGGGGCTCAGGCCGGGTGATAGCGGGCCAGCACGCAGGTGACGTTGTCGTTGCCGCCCGCGGCGTTCGCCATGTCGATGAGCTGGGAGCACGCCTTGTCCAGCTCCGGGGTTCGCCCGAGGATCTCCTGCATCTGCGGGTCCGTCACCATGCCGCTCAGGCCGTCGGAGCACAGCAGGAAGACGTCGCCCGGCTGCGGCTCCACGCGGGAGACGTCGACCTGGACGGCCTCCTTCATGCCGAGGGCGCGGACGATGACGTTCTTGTGCGGGAAGTTCTCCACTTCCTCGGGCGAGAGCTTCTTCGCCTTGAGGTAGTCGTTGAGAAGGGAGTGGTCCTCGGTGATTTGCTTCAGGACGCCCGCGCGGAAGAAGTACACGCGGCTGTCGCCCACGTGGCCGACGTACGCGACGTCGCTGGCGAAGTGCACGCTGACGATGGTCGTGCCCATGCCCTTGTACTTCGACTCGCTGCTGGCCTTCTCGAAGATGCGCGCATTGGCGAGCTTGATACCGGTGGCCAACCGGTTCTCGTCATAGTTGCGCTGCTTGTCCATCTTGAAGGGCCAGGTGCTGTCCTGGTCCTTGGACGTCATCTTGTAAAACTCACCCAGCTCGTCCACGGCGATGCGGCTGGCGATTTCGCCCGAGGAGTGACCTCCCATGCCGTCCGCGACGATGAAGAGGTACTCGTCGGGCAACATGAGGAAGTTGTCCTCGTTGTGGTTCCGCTTCATCCCGACGTGGGTGCTGCCGGCTACCTCGATGCGCATGCGCGGGGACTCTTCTAAGGGGACGAGAAACTGGCGGCGCACGTTAACAAAGCGCTCGGAAAACGGTCAAAAGACGTGCTCTCCCGCAGGTCAGGCAGGGGACACCGGGGCCGGGGAGGCAGGCTCGAAGCTCAACCGGTCCCCCTCCTGGGTGCCGCTGGCGGCCAGGACCCCCGCGGGAAGCTCCAGGACGGAGCGTGCTTGGAAGTACACCGATGTCGCACGCCACGGGGGGAGTGCCAGCATCTGCTTGACGATGCGCCCCTGGGCGTCCAGGAAGGCGACGTCAATGGGGATGCGCATGAAGAAGGTGTGGATGGAGTTGCAGGGCTGGATGTGGAGGCCCTCGCCCACGGCGAGCTCGGTGCGGCCCATCAGCCCCTTGAAACGCTGGACGAAGTTCGTTGCCTTCTCGGCCCGGTCCGCCAGCGGCCGTTGCCGCGTCTCGTTGGTCACCTTCCAGCGCATGTAGCGCGTTCTACCCCATGCTCGAGCCCCTGGCGCGTCCTCTGCATCTGGTTCTTGTCTCTCCTCAGATTCCCCCCAACACGGGCAATGTCGCCCGGCTGTGCGCCGTGACGGGCTGCCGCCTCATCCTGGTGGAGCCCCTGGGGTTCTCCATCGATGACCGCCAGCTGAAGCGGGCGGGGCTGGACTACTGGGACAAGGTATTTCTACGGCTGTACCCCACCTACGAGGCGTACGTGGAGGCGTACCCGGAGGCCCGGCGGTGGCTGTTCTCGGCCCGGGCGGAGCAGTCGCTCTATGAGGCCCGCTTCGAGGAGGGGGACCACCTGGTGTTCGGCTCGGAGGTGACGGGGCTGCTGCCGGAGGTGATGGCGGGGGGGACGGGGACGGCGCTGGGGATTCCCATGCTGGAGGGGCGGCGGAGCATGAACCTGTCCACGGCGGTGGGGGTGGGAACGTATGAGGCCCTGCGACAGGTCCGTTTCACTGGGGCGGGCAGGCGGGCCCCCTCGGCAAGTTGAGGGGCGGTGCGGAGGGACTAGAGTGCGGTGAGGATGAACTCGTCGCAGGCCGCTGAAGCGCTGTATTCCGCTCACAAGAACCGAGCCACCGGATGGCTGACGCTGTCCGCGGGAGGGCGCGAGTCGCGGCTGATGCTGCGCGAGGGAGACCTCGTGGGGACTCGGCTGGGGTTCGGCTATCAGAGCCCGGCGCAGGCGTTGTTGCAGAGTGGACTGTTGAGCGCGGAGGCGTTGGATGCGCTCTGGGCGAGGGGCGGGGCGGGGGCGGCGGACGAGGAGTTGTTGGAGGAGCACGGGCTCGAGTCGGACGCGGTGGTGGAGCAGCAGGTGCTTGCCCATGTCCGGCGGCTGAGTGAGTTGGCGGAGCGCGCGGCCTTCGAGCCGGGGAGTGTGGAGGCGGAGTTCCAGCCCATCTCCGGCGTGAGGGTGGTGCGAGCGGCGCTGGAGCGGGCAGGGGTGGGTGGGGCGAAGGGGCGGGTGTTCCGGTGCGCGGATGTTTCGGTGTGCGAGCCGTGGATCACGGATGCCTCCGAGCGGGAGCTGCTGGAGACGCTGGGGGAGTTCCGGGCGCCGGAGGCGTTGACGCCCGCGCGTGAGGCACTGTTGCTGGTGCTCGAGCGCGAGGGGGGCGTCGAGGCGCTGTCGGCGGAGGAGTGGGAGGCTCGGCTGGCGGAGGAAGCTCGGCTTCGGGCGGAGGCGGAGCGCCGTGCGGAAGCGGCTCGACTCGCTGAGGAGGCCCGGCTCGCTGAAGAGGCTCGACTCGCTGAGGAGGCCCGGCTCGCTGAAGAGGCCCGCCTCGCCGAAGAGGCTCGGCTCGCCGAAGAGGCACGGCTCGCTGAGGAGGCTCGCCTCGCTGAAGAGGCCCGTCTCGCCGAAGAGATTCGGCTTCGTGCGGAAGAGGCCCGTCTCGCTGAAGAGGCTCGGCTCGCTGAGGAGGCGCGACTCGCTGAAGAGGCCCGACTCGCTGAGGAGGCGCGACTCGCTGAAGAGGCGCGACTCGCTGAAGAGGCCCGACTCGCTGAGGAGGCTCGGCTCGTTGAGGAGGCGCGACTCGCTGAAGAGGCCCGCCTCGCTGAAGAGGCCCGGCTCGCTGAAGAGGCCCGCCTCGCTGAAGAGGCCCGGCTCGCTGAAGAGGCGCGCCTCGCTGAAGAGGCGCGCCTCGCTGAAGAGGCCCGCCTCGCTGAAGAGGCCCGCCTCGCTGAAGAGGCTCGGCTCGTTGAGGAGGCGCGACTCGCTGAAGAGGCCCGCCTCGCTGAGGAGGCTCGACTCGCCGAAGAGGCTCGGGTTCGTGCGGAAGAAGCGCGCCGCGCGGAAGAGGCCCGTCTCGCCGAAGAGGCTCGGCTCGCTGAGGAGGCTCGACTCGCCGAAGAGGCTCGGCTCGCTGAGGAGGCCCGCCTCGCCGAAGAGGCCCGCCTCGCCGAAGAGGCTCGACTCGCCGAAGAGGCTCGGGTTCGTGCGGAAGAAGCGCGCCGCGCGGAAGAGGCCCGTCTCGCCGAAGAGGCTCGACTCGCTGAGGAGGCTCGACTCGCTGAGGAGGCTCGACTCGCCGAAGAGGCTCGACTCGCTGAGGAGGCTCGACTCGCTGAGGAGGCTCGACTCGCTGAGGAGGCTCGACTCGCCGAAGAGGCTCGGCTCGCTGAGGAGGCCCGCCTCGCCGAAGAGGCCCGCCTCGCCGAAGAGGCTCGACTCGCCGAAGAGGCTCGGGTTCGTGCGGAAGAAGCGCGCCGCGCGGAAGAGGCCCGTCTCGCCGAAGAGGCTCGACTCGCTGAGGAGGCTCGACTCGCTGAAGAGGCGCGACTCGCTGAGGAGGCCCGCCTCGCTGAAGAGGCCCGTCTCGCCGAAGAGGCCCGTCTCGCCGAAGAGGCACGGCTCGCTGAGGAGGCGCGACTCGCTGAAGAGGCTCGGCTCGCTGAAGAGGCCCGTCTCGTCGAAGAGGCACGGCTCGCTGAGGAGGCTCGCCTCGCTGAAGAGGCTCGCCTCGCTGAAGAGGCTCGCCTCGCTGAAGAGATTCGGCTTCGTGCGGAAGAGGCCCGTCTCGCTGAAGAGGCTCGGCTCGCTGAAGAGGCGCGACTCGCTGAAGAGGCGCGACTCGCTGAAGAGGCCCGTCTCGCTGAGGAGGCGCGACTCGCTGAGGAGGCTCGGCTCGTTGAGGAGGCGCGACTCGCTGAAGAGGCCCGCCTCGCTGAAGAGGCCCGGCTCGCTGAAGAGGCCCGCCTCGCTGAAGAGGCTCGGCTCGTTGAGGAGGCGCGCCTCGCTGAAGAGGCCCGCCTCGCTGAAGAGGCCCGCCTCGCTGAAGAGGCCCGCCTCGCTGAAGAGGCCCGCCTCGCTGAAGAGGCCCGCCTCGCTGAAGAGGCCCGCCTCGCTGAAGAGGCTCGGCTCGTTGAGGAGGCGCGACTCGCTGAAGAGGCCCGCCTCGCTGAGGAGGCTCGACTCGCCGAAGAGGCTCGGGTTCGTGCGGAAGAAGCGCGCCGCGCGGAAGAGGCCCGTCTCGCCGAAGAGGCTCGGCTCGCTGAGGAGGCTCGGCTCGCTGAGGAGGCTCGACTCGCCGAAGAGGCTCGGCTCGTTGAGGAGGCTCGACTCGCCGAAGAGGCCCGCCTCGCCGAAGAGGCTCGACTCGCCGAAGAGGCTCGGGTTCGTGCGGAAGAAGAGCGCCGCGCGGAAGAGGCCCGTCTCGCCGAAGAGGCTCGGCTCGCTGAGGAGGCTCGACTCGCCGAAGAGGCTCGGCTTCGCGCGGAAGAAGAACGTCGCGCTGAGGAGGCTCGACTCGCCGAAGAGGCTCGGGTTCGTGCGGAAGAAGAGCGCCGCGCGGAAGAGGCCCGTCTCGCCGAAGAGGCTCGACTCGCCGAAGAGGCTCGGCTCGCCGAAGAGGCTCGGCTCGCTGAGGAGGCCCGCCTCGCCGAAGAGGCTCGACTCGCCGAAGAGGCTCGCCTTCGCGCGGAAGAAGAACGTCGCGCTGAGGAGGCTCGACTCGCTGAAGAGGCTCGGGTTCGTGCGGAAGAAGAGCGCCGCGCGGAAGAGGCCCGACTCGCCGAAGAGGCTCGTCACGCGGAGGAAGTCCGTCTGGAGGTCGAGCGTCGCCGTGCCGAGGCCGTGCGCCGCGCCAAGGAAGCCCGTCAGGTCGAACAGGCTCGACTCGCCGAGGAACAGCGCCTGGCCGAAGTCGCCCGCCAGGTCGAAGAAGCCCGCCTCGCCGAGGCCGCACGTTTCGCCGAGGAAGCCCGCCTCGCCGAAGAGGCCCAGCTCGCGGCTGCCCAAGCCCTCCAGCAACCCCCTCCAACCTCCATCCAGGACCTCTCGTCCGACGACATCGAGGCCCTGACCCTCGACGTCGGAGACATCATCCCCGCGGACGACTCCGAGCCGTCCCCAATCCCGACCTCCACGTCCCGCGCGACCAACGTCCCACCGCTCGCGTCCGCCTCCCAGTCCGGGCTCCCGCTCCACGCCGAGAGCCGCGAAGCCCTGCGTTCCGCGAGAGATCGCGCCCAGGCGGAGCTCCTCCACGACATGGAGGAGGCCCTGCGCCGCTCGAAGCCCCAGCCCGTCGAGGCCTGGCTCGCGGACGAGCCTCCCCGCACCGTCCCCCCCACGCGCACGAGAGATCAGGTCCCCGTCCAGGACGAATCCTGGCGCGCCAAGGAGACCCTCCTCGACACCTCGCCCGAAGTCGACTCCGCGCCCGAAGCGGAGCTCCCGCTGCTCGAAGCCGAGCCCGAACTCGAGCTCTGGGCCGACGCCACCCCGGCCGCGGAGCCGCTCCCCACGCCTCGGCCCTTCGCGCCCCCGGGTCCCCCGGTCCTGACGCCCTCCGTCAACGCGGAGCCTCCCGTCCTCTCCCCCGTGGAGCCCCCCGACGAGCCGGCCCCGAGAGAGGTCGACGACAGCCTGTGGGCCTCCCGTCCCGCCCCCGTGGCCGCACCCCCTCCCTTGCGCCTGGGCCCCACGGCCAAGAGCGGCAAGGCCAGCGAGGACGACCTCTGGCGCATCGTCTCCTTCGACAAGGACGAGGCCGCCGAGACACTGACGGCCTCCTTCGAGGCGGCCCTCCAGCAGGTGGATGCTCACCTGGAGACGCTCGTCCGCTCGGATGTCAATCAGGCGAATGTCGGCGGGGACGAGCCCCCCGTCGAAGCCATTGTCGAAGCAACCATCGAATCCGGCTTCGAGACCTTCCCCGGTGACAACACCGGCCCAACTGGCGAGACTGATTGGACCGAGCCGTCGGGTGATCTGGACGACTGGGACTTCGACGAGGACGACGTGGCGGCAGACCCCTCCAACCCGGACGAGGCAGCGAAGCTCAGGCGCCAGCGCCTGCTTCGCCGTGCCATGGAGAACATGGGCGTGCTGGGTGGGCGAGCAACGCCGGCGGCGCCGACCGGCGTCCCCGTCACCGACTCCGCCCCCGCCACGCCCGCCGCCCCGTCGGAGCCCCCCAAGCCGGATGAGGCTCGGCACGCGCAGCAGATTGAACAGCGCTACGCCGACGTCCAGGCCCGCCGCGACCACTTCTACGTCCTGGGCGTCTCCCAGGACGCCACCCGGGAGCAGGTGAAGGCGGCCTTCCTCAGCCTGGCCAAGGTCTTCCACCCCGACCGTCTCCCGCCGACGCTTCCGCACCTCGCGCAGAAGATCACCTCCGTCTTCGAGGCCATCCGCGAGGCGTACGAGGTCCTCTACGACGACGCCCGTCGCAAGACCTACCTCCAGTCGCTCCAGACCCAGCAGGCGATGCCGAAGGCCGCCGCGCCGGGGGCACCCGCGACGGGGGCTCGGCCCACGGCTGGCCGCCCGGAGAGCAGCCCGGACGACCTGTACAAGATGGGCGAGGTCTACTTCCGCAAGCGCGACTTCGTCACCGCGTCGGACCACTACGACCGGGCCTACGCGCTGGACCCCAAGGCGACCTACCTGGCCGCGAGAGGCTGGGCCATCTACATGGACCCCTCTCGCAAGGCGGACATGCCCAAGGCCAAGCAGATGATGATGGACGCGGTCCGCGCGGATCCGAACTGCGACCGGGCCCACTATCAGCTCGGGGTCATCGCCCGGGTCGAAGGGGACATGGACCGGGCGGAGCGCCACTTCCGGGAAGCGGTGCGCGCCAACTCCAAGCACCTGGAGGCCAACCAGGAGCTGCGGCTGATCGACATGCGGAAGAAGAACCCACCCAAGAAGGGGGGCTTCTTCCGCTGACCCAGCCGCCCGCTCCCTGGCCACTCCAGCGGTGCCCCTTCCGTCCAACCCATTGACATGCCTGGAAAGCGGGCAGGATGCTCCCCGCGCCGGGTCCTTCCGCGACTCCTCCTTCGTGATGAAAGGCAGTTAACGTGGCCAAGCAGCACCTGCTCCTCGTGGATGGAGACGCCAAGAGTCTCCGCGTGATGGAGGTCAGCCTGAAGAAGGCGGGCTTCTCCGTGACGACGGCCATCCACGGCAAGGACGCCATCGAGAAGGTGCAGATCAGCCCGCCGGATCTGGTGCTCGCGGACACCAAGATGCCGGAGATGGACGGCTTCGAGCTGTGCAAGGCGCTCAAGTCCGATGAGCGCTTCAAGTTCATCCCGTTCGTCTTCCTGACGAGTCAGAAGTCGGTCGAGTTCAAGGTGCGCGGGCTGGAGCTGGGTGGCGACGACTACCTGACGAAGCCGATCTACATCAAAGAGATCGTCACCCGCGTGAAGATGATCCTCCAGAAGGCGGAGAAGGAGAGGATCGAAAAGCGCGAGACGACGAAGGGTGGCTTCGGCGGCAGCCTCGCGGACATGGGCGTGGTGGACCTGGTCCAGACGTTCGAGATCGGCCGCAAGACGGGCGTCATCTCCATCCAGGGCGAGCGCACCGGCACCGTCTACTTCAAGGAAGGCCGCGTCATCGACGCGGAGCTGGGCCGGCTCAAGGGCGAGAACGCCTTCTACCGGCTGCTCAACACCTTCGAGGGGCAGTTCGACGTCCAGTTCACCTCGCTGGACAGGCCCGAGCGCATTGAAATCTCCACGCAGGGCCTGCTGATGGAGGGCATGCGTCGCCTCGACGAGTGGGGGCGCATGCTCGAGCAGCTCCCGCCGCTGGAGACGGTGTTCGAGATCGACTACCACCAGCTCGCAGACCGGCTGTCGGAGATTCCCGACGAGGTGAACGGGCTGTTGCGCTTGTTCGACGGCAAGCGCGCGCTGAGCCGCGTGGTGGAGGACTCGGACTTCGAGGACCTGGCCGCGCTGGGCATCATCAGCAAGCTGTACTTCGAGGGGCTCATCCGGGAGCTGGGCAACGCGCCGCTGGAGCCGGTGCAGAGCAGCAAGCCGGGCATCGAGCAGTGGCTCAACGCCGCGCCGCCTCCGAGCACCCCCACGCCCGAGCCCACCCCGGCGCCGCAGATTGTCACGCCCGCGACGCCCGAGCCGCTCCCGGTGCCGCCGCTCCCGACGCCGCCAGAGGTGCCCGTCGCGCGCCCGATGCCGCCCAGCGTGCTCGCGCCGCCCGCGGGAGTCGAAGAGGAACCCGTGGCGGCTCCGCCCGAGGAGCGCGTCTCGGCGCCAGTACCCACGGCGCCGGCCAACGTGGTGGTCTTCCCCGCGAAGCCCAAGCGCCTGGAGCCAAATGGCCTGGACGTGGATGGCGAAGCGCCCACGCTGCCGCCCGCGGTGGCGGAGGGCTCGTCGTTCCTCGTGGAGCCGCCGCCCGCGCACCGCGCCGTGGAGCACGCGCACCGCAGCCTGTTGCTCGACTGGAGCCGGGTGGACACCGAGGGCATCAGCGCGCCCACGACGTGGGGGCCCTCCTCCGTGTGGGCACCGGGACATCGGTCCTTCGCCGGGCAGGGGAACTCGGGAGCGGCGCCCGCCATGGCGTCGACGGCGCCCGTCGCCGAGCCCGCGCAGCCGCCTCGCGCGCCCATCTTTGGAGGCGCGGCGGTGGGGCCACATCCGTTCCCGCCCGTGCCTCCGCCGACGCCCGCGCCGCCTTCGTCCGAGGTGACGCTGGTGAGCGGCAACGACACCGCGCCCGTCGATGTGGACACCATCGCGGAGGTGGAGGAGGTCCCCGCGCAGCCGCAGCTCGCGTTGCCGCCGTATCCAGGGCACGGAGCCCCTGAGCGCGCGCCCGCGCCCGCCATTCCGGAGGAGCCGCCGACGCCCGTCGCGCCTCCGCCGACGCTCGTCACCCCGGTGACGCCCGCGCCCACGGTGACGCCGGCGATTGCCTCGCCGCCGACGATTCCGTCCCCCGTGGCGGCGCCCACCCAGAGCCCCGCGCCGGCGGAGGATGTGGCGGCGGTCCGCTCCAAGCGCACCGGGCTCTATGTGGCCGGAGCGCTCTTCCTCCTGGGCGCGGTGGCCGCGGTGGTGGTGATGGGCGGGCGAGACACGCCGCCTCCCGAGCCGCCCAAGGTGCAGACGGGCCAGCAGCCCCAGGAGAAGCCGCCCGCGCCGGGGCCCTCGGACGTCGTCGCGCCTGTGCCCGTGGATGCCCCGAGTGACTCGGGCACCACCGTCGTGGAGGCCCCGCCCCTGGTGGCGGTGGAGGACGCGGGAACGGCCGTGGTGGAGGCGCAGGTCGACTCGGGCACCTCGGTTGCGGAAGCGCCCCCGACTCCCGAGGACGCCGGAACCCCACCCACGCAGGCGGTGCAGGACCCGGAGGTCGAGTTCGCCGGGTACATCAAGCAGGCCCGAGCGGCCATCGTCAGCCAGCGCTTCAAGTCCGCGGCGGCTCAGTTCCGCAAGGCCCTGGCCCTCAAGCCCGCGTCGACCGAGGCGAAGGCGGGGCTGGGCATCGCGCTGGTCAACGGCTTCGAGTCCGAGTCCGCCTTCCGCGAGGCCACCAAGCTGCTGGTGGACGTCGTGCGTGAGGACGACAAGAACTCCCGCGCCTGGCTGTCGCTGGGCATGGCCTACCAGTCCATCGGCAAGAATTCCCAGGCGGCCGACGCCTACAAGAAGTATTTGATGCTGGAACCCTCGGGGGCGTCCGCCAACGAGGTCCGCACCATGCTCAAGGCGCTTGGCAACTGAGCGGGCGGCGGACCTGCGCGGCGCTGGCAACCCCGCCTGCTGGAAGTGAAGTGAGTCGCCTTGCTCGTCCTCGGTCTGGAAACCTCCTGTGATGAGACCGCCGCCGCCGTCGTGGAAGACGGCCGGCGGGTGTTGTCGGACGTCGTCTCCACCCAGGTGGACATCCACCGACGCTGGGGAGGCGTGGTGCCGGAGCTGGCGTCGCGCAACCACATCGTCCAGGTGATGCCGGTGGTGCACGAGGCGCTCACCCGCGCCGAGAAGACGCTCGACGACGTGGACCTCATCGCCGTCACCTCGGGACCGGGACTGATTGGCGCGCTGCTGGTGGGGCTCCAGGTGGCCAAGGGGCTGAGCCTCGCCACGGGAAAGCCCTTCGTCGGCGCCAACCACCTGGAGGGCCACCTGCTCGCCATCCGCCTGCTCGAGGATGCGCCGGAGCCGCCGTTCCTCGGGCTTGTCGTCTCCGGCGGGCACACCAGCCTCTATGAGGTGAAGGACTTCGGCCACTACCGGCTGGTGGGCAGCACGCGCGACGATGCGGCGGGCGAGGCGTACGACAAGACGGCGCGCATCCTCGGGCTGCCGTACCCCGGGGGGCTGCCCATCGACCAGCTCGCGCAGAAGGGGAACCCGGAGGCCATCCGCTTCCCGCGCGCGCTGCCGGGAGACAACTTCGATGTCTCCTTCTCCGGACTGAAGACGGCGGTGCTGCACCACGTGCAGAAGCACGGCGTCCCGGAGGGCCAGGCGCTCTCGGACCTGTGCGCGTCCTTCCAGGAGGCGGTGGCGGACGTGCTGTCGAAGAAGCTGGTGGCCGCCGCGCGCAGGCTGGGCCACAAGCAGCTCGTGTTGTGTGGAGGCGTGGCCGCCAACTCGCGGCTTCGGGCGCTGTGCCAGCAGCGTGCCCAGGAGCGAGGGCTGCGCATGTTCCTGCCCCCGGTGCGCTTGTGCACGGACAATGGTGCGATGATCGCCGTCGCGGGATATGAGGCGTGGCGCCGCGGTCTGCGCGGAGACTTCCGTCTGGCGGCCGACCCCGCCTGGCGCATGTGACGAGGGACGCCCGGGTGGAATCGCCGCGAGACATTCTCAAGCGCCATGGTCTGCGCGCCAAGTACAGCTGGGGCCAGAACTTCCTCGGAGACGAGGACGCCCTGAGCGCCATCGCCGACGCGCTTCACCTGCGCGAAGGCGAGCCCGTCGTCGAGCTGGGCCCGGGCCTGGGCCACCTCACGCGCTTCCTCGCCGCCACCGGCGCGAAGGTCACCGCCGTGGAGCGCGACCGGGACATGGTGACGGTGCTTGAGAAGGAGGCCATCCCCGGGGTGCGCGTGGTGGCCGGCAACGCCGCCACGGTGAACTTCGCCGAGGTGGCCGGCGCGCCCGACGTCGCCGTCGCGGGCAACCTGCCGTATCACCTCACCAGCTCCATCCTGTTCCAGGTGCTGGAGCAGCGCGCGCAGGTCTCTCGCGCCGTCTTCACGCTCCAGAAGGAAGTGGTGGAGCGGCTCGCCGCGGAGCCGGGCTCGCGGGACTACGGCCTGCTCACGGTGCTCCTGGGCCTGCACTTCGACGCGGAGAACGTGCTCACGCTGGAGGCCTGGCGCTTCCATCCGCCGCCGAAGGTGGACTCCGCGGTGCTGTCGCTCACGCGCCGCCCGACGCCTCGTGCGCCCATCATCGACGAGGCCCGCTTCACCCGCGTGGTGAAGGCCGCCTTCGCGCAGCGCCGCAAGACGCTGCTCAACTCGCTCAAGTCCGACAAGTCGCTGGCCTCGCACGACGCGTGGGTCGCCGCGCTGGAGACGGCGGGCATCGACCCTCAGCGCCGCGCCGAGACGCTCGCGCCGGAGGAGTTCGCCGCCCTGGAGCGCGCGCTGGGCCCCGTGGCTCCGGGCACGGTGAAGCCCCCGGTGGACCTGGCCTCGTCGGAGTCGGAAGAGTAGGGGGCCCGGGCCTGATGTGACGGGCCTACGGGCCGCGCATGCCGAGCAGCTGGCCCAGTCCGCCTTGCTGCTCCAGGAAGGCGCGGAACTCGTGCTCGGGGATGCGCATGCGGGCCAGGACGTCGCGGAGGATGTCCTCCACTGTGCCATCCTTGCGCCGCTTGAGCTCCAGGGCGGTCTTCAAGAGCACCACGCCATAGAGCGGGTCCGTCTCCACGGGAGGTGGAGTCGAAGCCTTGGGCGGCGTGCTCTGGCGGGCCTCCTCCAGATGCACCACCGTCTTCGCCCGCTGCCTCCCGCTCATGACTGAAGGGCACCCCGCTCACACACCATGGAATCGGCCGGACCGTAGGGGATGCCACCCACAGCGTCAAGCCAGCCCTGGTGCCGGCGTCGTGGCCTCGGGCTTGGAAAATTGTGGGAAGACGGCGGCCAGGTTGTGTTATCCGCGCCCCCACGCGTGGCCCCGCGTCCTCGTTTCCTGAGGTCACCTCGGGCCGCTTCCGTGCATTCCGGGTCGGGAGGCCTTGGGCGGATGGACTACCGGTACATCGTGGTCGAGGGGCCCATTGGCGTCGGCAAGACGAGCCTCTCCAACATCCTTTCGGAGCGCCTGAGCGCGCGTCGCGTCCTGGAGGTCGTGGAGGAGAACCCCTTCCTCTCCAACTTCTATACGGACCGGCAGAAGTTCGGGTTCCAGACCCAGATCTTCTTCCTCCTGTCGCGCTTCCGGCAGCAGCAGGAGCTGTTCCAGCAGGACCTCTTCCGCTCCGTCACGGTCAGCGACTACCTGTTCGCCAAGGACCGCATCTTCGCGCACCTCAACCTGGACGCGCACGAGCTGGCCCTCTACGAGCGCGTCTTCGAGGCGCTCGGGCCTCGCGTCACCAAGCCCGACCTCGTCGTCTATCTCCAGGCCCGGCTGGACGTGCTGCTGCAGCGAATCAAGAAGCGCGGCCGCGAGTTCGAGCGCAAGTTCGACGCCGCGTACCTGGAAGGCCTCGTCCACGCCTACAACAACTTCTTCTCGCACTACACGGAGACGCCGCTGCTCGTGGTGGACACCTCGGACATCGACTTCGTGAATAACGAGTTTGACCGGGAAGACCTGCTCGCGGTCATCGAGAAGGCGAAGACGGGCAGCCAGCACTATCTGCCCAAGGCGTCCAGGCGGGCCTGATTTCGGGCTCCCGGCGGGTTGCACGCTCGAAGGCGCCCCACGGCGCTCTCGGGGGCGTTACACTGCGGGGGTCGACTTCGAGGCCCCCGGCGATCCACCCAGGACGGCGAGGGGTGCGGGGTCGGCACATGCCGTACCCACTCTCACCCCATAGGAGGTGAACCGTGAAGGACAAGGTCACCATCCATACGCTGAAGCGCCTGAAGCAGATCGGCCAGAAGATCTGCATGGTCACCGCATACGACGCCACGTTCGCCCGCATCTTCGACCAGTCGGGAGCGGACGTCCTGCTCGTGGGCGACTCCCTGGGCATGGTGGTCCAGGGGCATGACTCCACGCTGCCGGTGACGATGGACCAGATGGTCTACCACTCGGCGGCGGTGACTCGGAGCACCCGACGCGCGCACGTGGTGGGCGACATGCCCTTCATGAGCTACCAGGTGTCCCCGCAGGACGCGGTCCGCAACGCGGGGCGGCTGGTGACGGAGGGTGGGGTGGGCAGCGTGAAGCTCGAGGGTGGCTCCGAGTTCGCCGACACGGTGCGCGCCATCGTCCGGGCCAGCATCCCGGTGATGGGTCACCTGGGGCTGACGCCGCAGTCGGTCCACAAGATGGGCGGCTATGTCGTCCAGGGACGCGACGAGGAGCAGGGCCGCAAGATTCTCGACGACGCGCTGGCCCTGGAGGCCGCGGGGGCCTATTCGCTCGTCCTGGAGGGCGTGCCTCTAGACCTGGCGCGCACGATCACGCAGCGGCTCTCCATCCCGGTCATCGGCATCGGCGCGGGCAAGTCCTGCGATGGACAGGTGCTCGTCTGCTACGACCTCCTGGGGATGAACCCGGACTTCAAGCCCAAGTTCGTCAAGCACTACGCCAACCTGCACGGCTCCATCACCGACGCGGCGAGCGCCTTCTTCTCCGAGGTCCGCGAAGGCGTGTTCCCGGACGAGGAGCACTCGTTCAAGGCGACCAAGGGCCTGCGCGCGGTGAGTGCGCCCGCGATGAGCGCGGGTGCGCCGCTCGCGAGCGACGCTCCGGTCTCCGCCGAGGGTGGTGAGGAGAAGGTCGGCCCCGTCTACGGAATCCCGGTGTAGCCATGACGCCCGCCGTCCTGCGCAGCGTGGAAGAAGTGAAGACGTGGGCGGCGGGCTTGCGCCGTGAGGGGCGCCGGCTCGCGCTGGTGCCCACCATGGGCTACCTGCATGAAGGGCACCTCTCGCTCATTCGCGAGGGGCGCCGTCGCGCCGACGTGGTGGCGGTCTCCATCTTCGTCAATCCGACCCAGTTCGGGCCTCGGGAGGACCTCTCGCGCTACCCGCGGGACTTCGAGGGAGACCTGGCGAAGTGTGGCGCCGCGGGCGCGGATGTCGTCTTCGCGCCCGGGCCCGAGGCCATTTATCCCCCCGGCTACCAGACATACGTCGAGGTGACGGACGTCAGCCAGGGCCTGTGTGGTGCCCGACGTCCGGGGCACTTCCGGGGCGTGGCGACCATCGTCACCCAGCTGTTGACGCTCTTCCGTCCGGAGGCAGCGCTCTTCGGGGAGAAGGACTACCAGCAGCTCCAGGTCATCCGGGCGCTGAACCGCGACCTGCACCTGGGGGCGGACATCGTCGGGATGCCGACGATTCGCGAGCCCGACGGGCTGGCGATGAGCAGCCGAAATGCCTACTTGTCCCCAGAAGAGAGGCAGCGCGCGCTGTCTCTGTCGCGAGGACTGAGGGCGGCGCTCACGTTGCTGCAGGGAGAGACTCGGGACGCGGTGGCGCTGACGGGCGCCGTCCGGCACGAGCTGGCGGCGGCCGGGCTGCGTGAGGACTACGTGGAGCTGGTGGACGCCGAGCGCCTCACGCCGCTCGACTTCGTGGCGCCTGGACAGACTGCCCGCTTGCTTGTGGCGGCTTTCAGCGGCACGACACGGCTCATCGACAACATGGCGTTGGGCGGTTAGGAGACCCCAGACACGTATGGCATCGGGCGGAAAGTCGAAGGGGCCGGCAGGCGGCGAGCAGGCAATCAAGGTGGTCGCCGAGAACCGGCGTGCGCGCTTCGACTACACCGTCGATGAGAAAGTGGAGGCGGGCCTGGAGCTGACGGGGAGCGAGGTGAAGTCGTTGCGAGAAGGGGTGGCCAACCTCTCGGACGCCTATGCGCTTCCCAAGGGCAGCGAGCTGTTCTTGCTCAACGCCCACATCGGTTCCTACAGGTCCGCCAGCGTGTTCGACCATCTGCCCACGCGCGGCCGGAAGCTGCTGCTGCACCGGGCGGAGATTGACCGTTGGACCACCAAGGTGCGGGAGCGTGGCTATTCCATCATCCCGCTTGTGCTGTATTTCAAGAAAGGGCGCGCCAAGGTGGAGCTGGGGCTCTGTCGGGGCAAGACACACGAGGACCGGCGCCAAGACATCAAGGAACGGGAGACGAAGCGGGAGATGGACCGGGCTGTGCGCCGCCGTTGAGGGGGCGCTCCCGAATTTCTGCCGCCGTACACCGGATGGAAGACTCGAAGGATTTGGACAAGAAGGAACGGCTGCTCGCCGCGCTGGACCAGGGGATGGTGATGATCCACCTGGATGCGCGCCGGCCGGGTGTGCTCGTTCCGGTTTCGCTGCGGGGAGAGGCGCATCTGCGTCTCAACCTGTCGTATCGCTTCGACCCGCCCGACCTGACGGTGGGCGAGTGGGGCGTGCGCTGTACGCTGAGCTTCTCGGGGTCCCGCTTCAAGGTGGCGGTGCCCTGGTCGGCGTTGTTCGCCATTGCCAGCCACGTGACGAAGGAGTCGTGGATGTACATGGAGGACATGCCGCCGGAGCTGCTTCAGCAGCCGGTCGCGCCGCGTCCTTCGCCGCAGCCGGTGCCAGTGGCCGCGGAGCGCCCGCGCACCTTCCTGCGCGAGGTGCCCGCGGAGCCGGTGGATGAGGCACCTCCGCCCGTGGCGGCCGCGGCGGCGGAGGTTCCTCCGGAGGGGCCGAAGGACGATGCTCCACCGCCGCGTCGGGGACACCTGCGCCTGGTGAAGTGAGGCTCGGAAAGGGCGCGAGTCGTGCGCCCTTCCGTCCGTACGGGCATGCCCGAGCCACGGCTCAGCGGTGGAGCTTCACCTCGAGCTGCGTGGCTTCGCCGCCGGGGAAGGAGCCCTTCCAGGTCCGGTATCCCTTGAGGCGGACCTGAACGTTGACCGGCCCCTCGGGGTAGAGGTTGTCGAGCGCGAGGGGCGTTGTCCCCACGGGCTTGTCACCGACCAGCACGGTGGCGCCGGAAGGCTCGCTCATGAGCATGAGCACGGGAGTCGTCACGGGCTGGTTCAGGCGGGCCTTGAGCTGCCCCGAGATTTTGTTTCGCTGCGGCCACAGCCACATGCTGCCGCCCACCGCGACCGCGATGCCCAGGAGTGCGATGACGAGGCGCCCCCACCGTCGCGAGGGCGCACCGAACCTGGGGAGGTTCTTCCAGTCGCCTGCTGGACGAGGCTCCCGCTCTTCGAGCTCGAGGGTATCCCCACGGGCCCGAAGCACGCTGGGGGCGGAGGGGCGGCGGTGCGCGAACTCGACGCTGTCCGCGAGGGTCATCGTTCCAGCGGCGGGTTCCGATGCCGCGGCCGGGACAGGGCGATGCGGAGCGCCACCGGCGCTGGGAGGAGTCCTGGCTCCGGATGCACCCGGCGGGACGCCAGCCTGTGCAGAACTCCCGGACCGGGTAACCGGGCTCGCGGAGAGCCGACCCTCACCGATGTCAGGGGCCGGCAGAGAGGCATGAGCCGCGGGCGCACGACTCGCGCCGCCGAGTCCTCCACGGTTCGTCGTCGGAACGCCCGCGGAAGCCACGTCGCAGACGGAGCACGCCGCGCGGGGCGCGGACAGCGGAGTCCGACAGCGCGCGCAGCGGTGGATGAGCCGTCCACTGGCGCTCATCTCGACGCCCGACATCTCCGAGGGCTCTTCCTCCTGCATGAGCATGTCCACCCCGAAGCTGGACAGGGGCGCGGGCTCCTCTGTCGCGGGGGGCGCGGCCGCTTCGCCTTGTTCCTTGAGCGTGGGAGGTGGGGCCAGCGTCGACAGGAAGGAGGTGAGGGCGTCGGCGCTCGTGGGCTCGCCCGACTGTGACAGCCATCGCGCGAGCACTTCCCCCACGGCCTGTGCCGAGGGGAACCGAGCTTCGGGCGCGCGGGCCAGCATGCGGCGGACCGCATCGGCGAGGGGCGCGGGAACCTCCGGCGGCAAGGGCGGCACATCGCGCGAGACGATGGCCACCGCGACCGAGCCCGAAGCCGTGATGCCAGCGAACGGATGGGCCCCCGTGAGCAGCTCGTGAAAGACGAGTCCCAGGGAGAACTGGTCGCTGAGCTCCGTCGCGGGGGCGCCTTGAAGGACCTCGGGAGCGCTGTAGGCCTCCTTGCCCTTGAAGAGCCCCGGCTCGGTGAAGGAGGCCCCGCTCAGTCGGGCGATGCCGAAGTCCGTCACCTTCACCTCACCCTCGCGGGACACGAGGATGTTGGACGGAGAGACATCCCGGTGTGCGACGAGCAGCGGCCGTCCCTGGTGCGTCTTGCGGTAGGCGTGGTGCAGGCCCGCGAGCGACTGAAGCGTGATGAACGCCGCGAGGTGGGGCGGAAAGCGCTGTCCCTGCCTGGCGGCGAGCCGCAGCAACACGCCCAAATCCCATCCGTCCACCAGCTCCATCACCAGGAAGAGGCCCGAGGCGTCTTCGCCCACGTCGAACACGGTGGCGATGTTCTGATGCTGAAGCTGGGTGGCGAGCCGGGCCTCCGCCAGGAACATCCGCGCGATGTCCGGCTCCTTCGCCAGGTGCGGCAGGACGCGCTTGATGGCGACGGTGCGCTCGAAGCCTTCCGCGCCGCGAGCCACCCCGAGAAAGAGCTCCGCCATGCCTCCAGAAGCCAGGGGCCTGATGAGCCGATAGCGTTCATTCACGGCGAAGCTCCGGGCAGATGCTTCAGTTGATGGGCTGGGTGAGTTCGCGCAGCAGCTTCCAGGGGTAGATGCCGGTGGTGTGGCCGTCGCTGAAGGCGAACGTCAGCGCGTAGTTGCCGACCGGGTGCACCTGCTTCACCTTCAGGTCCGCGGGGACCTGGGTGGTGTCCAGCGTGCGTTGGTTGGTCCACTCGTCCACGCAGCCGGCGCAGGGGCAGTGTTGGCGAAGCGCCTGCGCGGTGGCGGTCGTCTTCGCGCCGTCATCCCAGGTCAGCTCCAGACGGGAGCCATCCGATGACAGGCGCGCGTCCGTCGCGGTGGCGGTGGGGGTCGAGGGCTTGATGCGGTCCCAGAAGCTCAACGTTGCACCTTTCCGAGTCTCAACAGCGAGGCGCCTTCCCTAACACTCTTCGCGCTCGGCGGCGCGGGCATCACGAGGCCAGCTTGACGGGCAGCCGGTGGCCTTCCAGGCGCACGCCCTTCTTGGCCAGCACGCGTCGGAGGGCCGCCACCACCTGCGGGTCCAGCTGCGCCCCGGTGAGGGCGTCGAGAATCTCCATGGCCTTCTCCAGCGGCATGGCCTTCTGGTACGGCCGCGTGGAGGTGCACGCATCGAACGTGTCCGCGCAGGCGACGATGCGCGCGAGCAGCGGGATGTCCTCGCCGCGCAGCTTGTCCGGATAGCCCGTTCCGTCCCAGCGCTCGTGGTGGTGACGCACGCATGCGCGCACCGCGCCCAGGAAGCTGACGGGGCCGATGATGGCGTCGCCGATGGCGGGGTGCTCGCGCATGATGGCCATCTCCTGGTCCGTCAGCTTCGACTGCTTGCAGAGGATGGACTCGACGATGCCAATCTTGCCGATGTCGTGGAGGATGCCGCCGTACTGGAGCTGACGCAGCTCGCGCTCGGTGAGGTTCAGCTCGCGGCCAATCTCCACCGCCACGTCACCCACCCGCTGGCTGTGGCCCCGCGTGTAGGCGTCCTTCGAGTCGATGGAGTTGGCCAGCGCGACGATGGTCTCCAGGTAGCCCTTCTCCAGGCTCTCGTAGAGGCCTCGGTTCTCCATGTCGTACGCGAGCAGCTGCTTGCTCATGTAGTTGAAGGTCTGGGCCAGCTCTCCCAGCTCGTTGCGCTGCGGAATCTTCACCTCCACGCCGAACTTGCCGCGCGCCAGCTCCAGCGCGCCGTCGGTGAAGACCTTGAGCGGGCGGGTGAGGTTGCGGGAGAAGAGGGCTGCCATCACGAGCGCGACGAGGATGGCCGCGCCCAGGCCGTAGAGGATGCGCTGCTCCATCGTCTCCACTTGCCGGTAGGCGTGCTCCACCGGCTGCTCGGAGAGGATGGCCCAGCCCGTCTCCGGCAGCACCGTGTACGCGGCGACCACCGCGTCGCGGCCCTCTCCGAAGTTGCCGACGTGGAACAGCTCCGCGTTGGGCGTGGAGGCCAGCTGCCGGAGCAGGTGCGCCACGGGGCTGCGCTGGGACACATCCCCGCCCAGCGACGCCACGCCGCCTCCGCCGACGACGAGGTGTCCCCGAGGGTCCGCCAGGTACGCGAAGCCCGTGCTGCCCACGCGCTCCTGCTCCAGCATGTGGCGCAGTCCCGCGAGCGACAGGTCCGCGGCGATGAAGCCCTTGATGGGCTCTCCCACGGGGAACGCCAGCGTCACGACGGGACCGCCGCCACTCACCGGCACCACGTTCGAATAGCGAGGCCCGTCCATGCCGCCCTCGAGCAGCAGGCGGCTGCGCTCCTCATGCGAGGCGAGGTCGGTGGGGGACACGTCGTGGCGGGAGAAGGCCTGGAGCCCCGGCAGACGCTTGGCGTCGGGGCCGAAGACGGTGATGGCCAGCACCTCGCGCCGCTGGGAGAGCACCGAGGCCAGATGCGTCTGCTGGGCGGGCAGGGGCAGCGCGAAGAAGTCGGGGACGCGGGCCAGTCCCATGACGGCCTCGGTGGGCTCGCCCAGGAAGATTTCGGCCTTGAGCCGCAGCTGCTTCACGCGCTCCTGGGCCAGCTCCTGCGCGTCGCGCACCAGGAGCTCGCGCGTGTGCGAGACGGACAGCCACCCCACCATCAGCGTGGGGACGATGCTGACCACGAGCATCAACAGGAGGATGGCT
Organism: Myxococcus stipitatus; assembly: GCF_038561935.1. Next base: position 2,941,101 of record NZ_CP102770.1, read on the forward strand.
TTGAACAGGCGCACGGGGCGGCTCCTCCAGGGACTACTGCCACTGGCCCTTCTGGACTTCGAGTTTGAGTCGCTCGGGGACCAGCTCGAACCGGCGGACTCCCGATGGCTCGGAACGGCCCGTGGCCCCCACCGCCCTCACCGTCCACCAGTACCGCCCCGCGGGCAACACGGGCAATTGCAGCTCGGGCGAAGAGGCCGTCTGCGTGAGCACGGCCGCGCCCTGGGCATCCCGCGCGACCTCGACTTCATAACGCTCCGCTCCCGGCTGCGCCGCCCAGGACAGCTTCACCGGACCCAGCAGCCCCTTGGCGTCCGCGCGCCGCTTGAGCACGGCGCCCTCCTCGGGCTGCTCCAACTGGGGGGGCGAGAGCGGCGGCGAGGGACGGGCGGGGGGCCGGCCCTTCTCCACGAGCACCGTCTCCCCAGGTGCCACGGGGTGGGTGACGCCCTCGGCCTCGACGCGCACAGGAGGGCCTCGGACGACGGTGACGGTGGTGGTGCCCGCATCGGGCTCCACGCGCACGCTGAAGGCGGAAGAGGAGGAGGGGCGCCCGGCGGTCACCAGCGCCCCCGCGGCATTGGCGGCCTCGGAGGCGAGCGCGTAGCGAGCGGTGCGGAAGTGGGCCTCGGCTTCTCGCAGCCGCGTCTCGGCCTCCGTGGGACCGCCCACGTCCTTGGCCTGGGACACGAGCGTGCGCGCCGTCTCCAGCGCCTTGAGGGCCAGCGCCCGCTCCTGGCCGGGCAGCTTCAGCCGGGTTCCAGGCGGCACGGAGTCCGACGGGAGCGAGTTGAGCGCGCGCAGCTCCGCCGAGGCATTCGCGTCACCCAGCACGCGGACCGCCACGTCCTGGAGGGACTCCTGAGGGCCCACCACCGTCGACGGGTCCATGGGGGCGGCGCTCAGCCACGCGAGCAGGAGCCAGGGTGCCCTCATTGGAAGACAATCTCCCTTCCCGCCTGGATGGTGGCCGCCGGCGTGGTGACCGAGAGCGACTGGGTCGAGGGCTGCTCCAGCTCCGCGTCGATGCGGCCGCGCAGCACCGTCAGGTCCGTGCGCTGCCGCCCGGGCCTGGGCCGGGTCTCCGCGATGCCGATGAGCGAGTCTCCGCCCAGGTGCACGGTGCTGCCGTTGCCGTTGAAGACCAGGTCCGCGCCCGCGCCCGCGACGGTGCGCACCTTATCGTTCTCGAACAGGGGCACCCCTTCACTGGCGGTGCTCCACTCGTCGGCGGTGGCGCGCTTGATTTGAACGTTCCCCTTCAGCCCGCGCAGATGCGCTCGAGGCGAGGGCGGCGGCGTGGTCGACGTCGTGGCCACGGTGGGCGCGTCCTCGGCGGTGCAGCCGAGTGGCGAAGCCGGGAGCGCGAGCACGAGCAGCATGGGGAGCCAGCGTCGACGATTCACGAGAGGGGGTCCGCCTGGAGGTCCAAGGGCCCCAGGCTAATCCAATCGGCGGTGTCGCAGGCAGGGCAGGTCGCGGCGAATCCGCGCTTGGAGTGCCGGGTCCACGGGCGCCAGGGCCAGGCCCTCGCCTTCGGAGGCTCGCGCCGTCACCAGCCCCCAGGGGTCCACCACCATCGCGTGGCCATACGTCTGCCGCTGGGCCGAGTGCCGCCCGCCTTGCGCGGGAGCCAGCACGTACGCCTGGTTCTCGATGGCGCGGGCCCGCAACAGCACCTCCCAGTGGTCCTTGCCCGTCATCATCGTGAAGGCCGCCGGGACCGCCAGCAGCGTCGCGCCGTCCCTGGACAGCCGCCGGTACAGCTCCGGGAACCTCAGGTCGTAGCAGACCGACAGCCCCAGCCGCCCCACCTCCGTGTCCGCCGCCACGACCTCCGTCCCGGGCGCCACCGCCGCGGACTCCTGGTAGGTCGCACCATCACCCACCTCGACGTCGAACAGGTGCATCTTCCGGTAGACGCCCAGGCGCTCGCCGTCGGGGCCGAAGAGGACGCTGGTGTTGTAGAGCCGCCCGCCCGGGGCCCCCGTCTCCAGGACGCTGCCGGCCAGCAGGGTCACCTTCCGCTCGCGCGCCAGCTCGGCCATGCGGGAGAGGGTGGGGCCATCCAGCCCTTCCGCCGCTCCCTGGCGCTCGGGCTCGGGTCCCATCCAGGCGAAGTTCTCGGGGAGGCCCACCAGCCGAGCGCCCAGCTCACTGGCGCGCCGGACGAGGCGAGTGGCGGCTTCCACGTTGTGGGCCTTGTCCGCGGTGGACACCATCTGAGCGGCGGCGATGAGGTGCATGGACCCGTTATAACGCCCGCCCGGCTCGCGGAACCCCTGGGAATTCCTTGCCCTGTTGGCCAGGTTTCACGGGACCCTAGAGGGAGCGTCCTTCCTTTACACCCTTTGGGGGGGTGTGTTACGGACGCGCCCGACATTTTTCGATGTGCACCTCGAAAAGTGGGCCGCCGTGCCCGCTTTTCGCGTTTTTGGAGTCTGGTTTCCTGGTTATGTCGGAGAAGAACCTCAAGCAGACGGTGGAGGACCGGGCGGGGGCAGTGCTCGACCCCATCGTTGCGGGCGAGGGCCTGGAGCTCGTGGACCTGGAGTTCGTCCGGGAACGCGAGGGGTGGGTGCTGCGGCTCTTCATCGACAAGCCAGGCGGACGGGTTGGACTGGACGAGTGCAGTCAGGTCTCCCGCGCGGTGGACCCGGTGCTGGACGTGGAGGACTTCATTCCCCACGAGTACAGCCTGGAGGTCTCCAGCCCTGGAGTGGACCGGCCGCTGAAGAAGCCGGCTCACTTCGAGCGCGTCCAGGGGCAGAGGGTGAAGGTGAAGACGTTCGGCCCGGTGGGTGACCCGCCGCGCAAGAACTTCACCGGCACGCTGACCGGGGTGGCGGGAGACGGTATCTCGGTGGAGGTGGAGGGTGCCGGAACCTTCCACATCCTCTTCAAGGACATCGCCAAGGCGAACCTGGAGTTCGAGTTCTAGACGTCGACATACAGGGCACCCTGCCGCGCGGGGGGCCCGTGGACCCATTCAGGAGAAGACCATGCCCACGCAGCAAGCCAACCCGAGCGTCAGCCTCAACCTCGTCCTGGACCAGGTCGCCAAGGACAAGGGCATCGACCGGGCTGTGCTGATTGCCACCCTCGAGGATGCGATGAAGACCGCGGCCAAGAAGCACTTTGGCCAGGACCGCAACCTCGAGGCCAAGTACGACCCCGAGAAGGGCGTGGTGGAGTTGTTCCAGGCCATCACCGTGGTGGAGGAGATCACCGACCCCGTCCAGGCGGTGAACCAGATTACGCTCGCCGAGTCCCACAAGAAGGGCATGGAGGTGGAGCCCGGTGACGAGCTCGTCTTCCAGATCTTCTACCGGGACGAGGACGCCAACGAGGCCAAGGCCCAGGACGACCAGTACGGCGACATCCTCCGCCTGAAGACCTTCCGCCGCGGCTTCGGCCGCATCGCCGCGCAGACCGCCAAGCAGGTCATCCTGCAGCGCACCCGCGATGCCGAGCGCGAGAACGTCTTCAACGAGTACAAGGACCGCAAGAACGAGATCGTGACGGGCATCGCCCGCCGGTTCGAGCGCGGCAACATCATCGTGGACCTGGGCCGCGCCGAGGCCGTGCTGCCGGTGCGCGAGCAGGTTCCGCGTGAGACCTACCGCCCCGGCGACCGCGTCCAGGCGTACGTGCTGGACGTGCTGCGCGAGTCCAAGGGCCCCCAGATCGTCCTGAGCCGCGCGTCGGTGAACCTGCTCACCAAGCTGTTCGAGATGGAGGTGCCCGAAATCGCCGAGGGCATCGTCGTCATCGAGGCGGCGGCCCGTGAGCCGGGTGGCCGCGCGAAGATCGCCGTCTCCAGCCGCGACTCGGACGTGGATCCGGTCGGCGCGTGCGTGGGCATGAAGGGCAGCCGCGTGCAGGCGGTGGTGCAGGAGCTGCGCGGCGAGAAGATCGACATCGTCCCCTACGACGAGGACCCGGCGCGCTTCGTGTGCTCGGCGCTGGCGCCCGCGGAGGTCAGCCGCGTCATCATCGACGAGGCCAACCACGCGATGGAGCTCATCGTCCCGGACGACCAGCTCAGCCTCGCCATCGGTCGGCGCGGTCAGAACGTGCGTCTGGCGGCCCAGCTGACGGGCTGGAAGCTGGACATCAACAGCGAGAGCCGCGTCCGGGAGATGCGTGAGTTCGCCAGCCGCTCGCTGGGCGCGCTGCCGGGCATCAACGAGATGCTGGTGGAGACGCTCTACGCGCACGGCTTCCGGCAGGCCCGGGACGTCGCGGACGCCAACCCGGAGATGCTCGCGCAGATCCCCGGCATGGATCCGGCCCGTATCCCCTCCATGCAGGAAGCCGCCCGGAAGCGCATGGTCGAAGACCAGGCGGAGCTGTCCCGCATGGATTATGAAAGGGAGCAGGCCCGGCTGGCCGAGGCGCGCCGCCACCCCGACGAGCTGTCCCAGGCTGAACGCCTGGCGCGCGTGCGCGGCGTTGGCGAGAAGACCATCGAACAGCTCGCGGCGTCCGGCTACCGCACGGTGGAGGACATCGCCAACGAGAAGGACCTGGCGAAGCTGGGCGATGTGCCGGGCGTGGGCATCAAGAAGGCCCGCCAGCTGAAGAGCGCGGCGGAAAACTACCTTGTGGAGGAGGCCAAGCTGCGCGCGGAGCTGAATGCCGAGCGCGGCAACTCGACGGCGACCCTGGATGGTGGCGCGGAAGCCACCAAGTCGCCGTAAGCTAGAAAGGAAGGCAGGACGTGGGGCGCCCGACTGGCCGTTCTGTGCCAGAAGAGCCAATCGCCAGGTCAGGTCCGGTCCGGATGTGCGTCGGGTGCGGGTCCAAGCGACTTCAAGCGGAGCTCACCCGGTTCGTGATAGGGCCCGAGGGTGCCATCGTGGTGGACAGGGAGCGGCGGCTGCCCGGACGGGGCGCCTACCTGTGCGGTGTCGGTTGTATGACGGCAGCGCTGAAGCGGAAGGCGTTCAGTCGTGCCTTTCGCGGAAAGGCGGGGTTGGTAGACCCGTCGCAGCTCGGGTAGGCATAGGAGCCTGCGCCATGAGGGCGGAGGGGTGTTGGGGGGGAGTGGGTGTTAAGGACCACTCGCACACATTTTCGGGTTTGAGCTAGGGTGCTGCGCCCCGGAGTCGCCGGGTGCGGCAGGCCAACAAGGGCAATATGTCGAAGAAGCGCGTCCACGAAATCGCCAAGGAGCTCAAGGGCCACGGCATTGAGCTCGACAACAAGGAGGTCGTAACCGAGCTGTCCGCGCTCGGCTACGACGTCAAGAGCCATTCGTCCTCCCTCGATGACGACCAGGCGACCGCCGCCGTTCAGAAGATTCTGGACAAGCGCAAGCCGAAGCAGGCCGCCCCCCCGGTGACGGCGAAGGGGTTCGTGGTTCGCCGCAAGGTGGGCCCGGCCGCCGGCTCCTCTTCGGAGGCCGGCTCGGACCTGCAGGGCATGGAGTACGCCGACCAGGCCGCCGCCTCGGCGCCCGCCGTCGATACCCCGCCTCCTCCCACCACCGTGGAGGCGTCCGCACCTCCGCAGCACCAGGAAGAGCCCTCCCACGCCGTGGAGGCCGTCTCGGCCCCCGTGGAGCCTCCCCAGGCTCCCGCGCAGGTGGAGCCTCCTCCCGTCGCCGCCGCGCCTGTCGCGCCGCCCGCCGCGCCCCCTGCGGTCGAGTCGCCGGCTGCTCCGGCGGTCGCCGCCCAGCCCCCTGTCGCGCCCGAGGCTCCCAAGGCCCCGGTCGCCGAGGCGCCTCGCGCCCCTGTTTCACCCCCCGCTGCCGCCGCGCAGCCTCGTTCCCCCGCTCAGGAGAGCACCCACTTGCCGCAACCCCCTCCGCGCTCGCCGGTCCCGCCGACTGTCCGGACGCCTTCTTCTCCGTCTTCGTCCGCGACTGTCGTGTCTCGGGGCCCCGCGCCGGGTTATGGGCAGCGGGGTGCGCCCTCGGGTGGACGCCCCGGTGGTCCGGGTGGCCCGGGTGGCCGTCCCGGTGGTCCGGGCGGCACGGGTGGTGGACGTCCGGGTGGCCCGGGCGGCCCTGGTGGTCGTCCTGGCGGTCCGGGTGGCCCGGGGGGCCGTCCGGGGCAGGGTGGTCGCCCCAGCTACTCGTCCTACCAGGGACAGGGTGCGCGTCCGGGACAGGGCGCGGTCCGGCCCAGCTCGGCGCCGGGTTCGCTGCAGGCCACGGGGGGCGCTGCTCCCTCGGCGCCGCAGGGCCCCACCATCATGGTGGGCGGCATCCCTCACGCCCAGGTGTCTCCGACCGGTGGTCAGGCGCGTCCCACGGCCACGCAGGCCGTCGTCATCTCGCGCCCGCTCATCCAGGTCCGTCGCGTCACTCCGACGGCGGGTCAGGCGAAGCAGTACCCCATGGCGCCGGGTCGCGCGGGCATCCCCGAGCGGCGTGAGTACAAGGTGGTCCCGGACCACCTGGGCCGTGGCCGCGAGCTGGTGGACGTCTCCAAGAACAAGGAGCGTGGCCAGCGCAAGCGCACCAGTGGCGATACGCAGAGCGTGTCCAAGCAGGAACTGACGGACATGGTCTGGGGCCGCGTCACCATCCCGGTGCGTGGCAAGAAGAAGAAGCCCACGAAGAAGGGCGCCAAGACGCAGATCACCCAGATGGCCGAGGAGAAGAAGGTCATCAAGCTGCAGGAGGGCATCAGCGTGTCCGACCTGGGCCAGCGCATGGGTGTGCGCAGCGCGGACATCATCAAGAAGCTGATGGGCCTGGGGAAGATGGCCACGGCGAACCAGATGGTGGACGCCGACACCGCGGAGATGATTGCCGGCGACTACGGCTGGAAGATCGACCGCGTGGGCTTCGAGGTGGAGGACTATCTGCCCGAGGTGGAGGCGCGTCCCGAGGACGAGCGTCCGCGTCCGCCGGTCGTCACCATCATGGGCCACGTCGACCACGGCAAGACGAGCCTCCTGGACGCCATCCGCAGCGCGAACGTCGCGGCGGGCGAGGCGGGCGGCATCACCCAGCACATCGGTGCGTACAGCATCTCCACGGCGCGCGGTGACGTCACCTTCCTGGATACCCCGGGTCACGAGGCCTTCACGTCCATGCGCGCCCGCGGCGCCAACGTGACGGACATCGTGGTGCTGGTGGTGGCCGCCGACGACGGCGTGATGCCGCAGACGGTGGAGGCCATCAAGCACGCGAAGGCGGCCGAGGTGCCCATCGTCGTCGCCATCAACAAGATGGACGTGCCGGGCGCCAACCCCGACCGCGTGAAGAAGGACCTGGCCAACCACGAGCTCGTCCCCGAGGAGTGGGGCGGCGACACCATCATGGTGCCCGTCTCCGCCAAGACGAAGCAGAACCTGGACCTCCTCCTGGAGAACCTGGCGCTGCAGGCGGAAGTGCTGGAGCTCACGTCCAACCCGAACCGTCCGTCCGTCGGCGCCGTCATCGAGGCGAAGCTGGACCGCGGCCGGGGCCCGGTGGCCACGGTGCTGGTGCAGGAGGGCACGCTCAAGCTGGGCGACGCCATCGTCACCGGCTCGCACTACGGCCGTGTCCGCGCGATGAACAACAGCCGCGGCGAGATGGTGAAGGAAGTCAAGCCGGGCTACTGCGCGGAGGTCGTCGGCCTGTCCGGTGTCCCCAGCGCGGGCGACGCCATCAACGTGGTGGCGGACGAGAAGGCGGCCAAGCAGATCGCCGAGCACCGCAACATGAAGGAGCGGCAGACCGAGCTCAGCAAGGTCAGCCGTGAGTCCCTGGAGCAGCTCTTCGCCAAGACGAAGGCGGGCGGCGGTCCCAAGGAGCTGCGCGTCGTCATCAAGGCGGACGTGCAGGGCTCGGCCGAGGCCGTCAAGCAGGCGGTCCAGAAGCTCTCCACGCACAAGGTCAAGGTGGAGGTCGTCCACACGGGTGTGGGCGCCATCACCGAGGGCGACGTGATGCGGGCGGCCGCCTCCAAGGGCGTGGTGCTCGGCTTCAACGTCAACCCGGAGTCCGGTGCCGAGGCCGCGGCCAAGGCGCAGGAAGTCACCCTGCAGAGCTACTCCATCATCTACGAGCTCATCGACGGGGTGCGCACGGAGATGGAGGGCCTGCTGGAGCCCATCCGCACGGAGAAGAAGCTGGGCCGCGCGGAGGTCCGCAACACCTTCAACGTTCCTCGCCTGGGCACCATCGCCGGCGCGGCGGTGCTGGATGGTGTGATGAAGCGTGGCGCCTTCGTTCGCCTCATGCGCGAGAACAAGCAGCTGTTCGCGGGCAAGATGGCGTCGCTGCGGCGCTTCAAGGACGACGTCAAGGAGGTCGCGCAGGGCTTCGAGTGCGGTATCGGCATCGCGGACTTCAACGACCTCAAGGCCGGAGACATCATCGAGGCCTACGAGATTGAAGAGACTCGGCAGAGCCTGACGTAAGCCTCGCGCCTCGTCTCCCCCTGGGAAGGCCCCACCTTCCCAGGGAGGTTTCACCCCAGGGGCCTCGCGTGCTCGCGGGCCCCGAGGGCCGGGGGATTGGCATGTTCGTGGGTGTCGCACGTCTCACCCTCCAGATTCCGGAGAGCGGTTCACTCAAGGCCAAGCGACAGGTGCTTCGCCGGGTGACCGACCGGGTGAGGGCTCGCTTCAACGTGGCCATGGCCGAGGTGGAGGACCAGGACCTCTGGCAGAAGGCCACGCTCGCTCTCTCGGTGGTGGGCAATGACCGCCGCCATGTGGACGAGCAACTCGAGAAGGTCATCCACTTCATCGAGGAGATGTACGTCGCCCCGCTGATGGCGCGGGAGACGGAGATATTGGGTTTTGGAGACCAGCTCTTCGCGAGTGGCCCCACGACGTCCGCGGCGGGTGCGCGGGCGGTGGCGCCCTTGGACGATGAAGAGGACCTGCTGTCGCCCGAGGTGGCGGCGGCGCACTCGGAAGCGGCCATTGCCCGGTTCCTGCGGGGCGAGCGGGCCTCGCTGGCCGAGGCGGAGGGGCTGGGGGATTGGGAGCGCCGTCATGACGGCGACAACGACGGTGGCCCCGGTACGGGCCGCCCGTCTCCGTCGGGCGGTGGACGGATGACGCTGGACGAGGCGCGGGCGAGAGCCCGTTCCCTGCGCAACCCGCGAGACTGGGAGAAGAAATGACGACGCATTCCCGACCCGAGCGAGTGGGGCAGGAAATCCAGGTGGCCCTCGGGGACTTGCTCTCCCGGGGCGAGCTGAGGGACCCCCGCATCGGCTACATCACGATTACCGGGGTGAAGGTCTCTCCGGACCTCCGCGTGGCCCGTGTCTTCTATTCGATGATGGGCACCCCCGAGGAGCGGACGGAGACGCAGAAGGGCCTGGAGGCGGCCAAGGGCTTTGTGCGCCGCGCCGTGACGGCGGCCGTCAACCTGCGCGTCTCGCCCGAAATCTTCTTCTCCTTCGACGAGTCCATCGGCGAGGGCGACAAGATTGACCGTCTGCTGCGGGAGGTCCGCAACAAGGAAGGCTGGTAGTTCGGGCTCGGCCCCCCCAATATTGACCTGACATGGACGGCGTCCTCGTCATCGACAAGCCCACCGGCCCCACGTCCTTCGACGTGGTGCGACAGGTGCGCTCGCTGCTGAAGCTCAAGAAGGTGGGCCACACGGGGACGTTGGACCCCATGGCCACCGGCGTGCTGCCGTTGTGCCTGGGGGAGGCCACCAAGGTGGCGGGCTTCATCACCGAGGGCGACAAGGCCTACGACGCCACGGTGCGCCTGGGCTCGGAGACGGATACCCAGGACGCGGAGGGGCAGGTGACGGCGACCGCGCCCGTGCCCGCGCTGACGCCCGCGATGCTGGAGGCCGCGCTCGCGCGCTTCCGAGGCAGCTTCGACCAAGTCCCGCCCATGTATTCGGCCGTGAAGGTGGCCGGCAAGCGCCTGTACGAGCTGGCCCGGGCGGGTGAGGAGGTCGAGCGCGCCGCCCGCCATGTGACGGTGTACGAGCTGGTCCTGCGCGACTTCTCGGCGGACCGGATTCACCTGTCCGTGCGCTGCTCCAAGGGCTTCTTCGTGCGCACCCTGGCCTTCGACCTGGGGCGGGCCCTGGGGTGTGGGGCCCACCTGGAGGCCCTGCGCCGCACGGCGAGCGGGCCCTTCACGCTGGCCCGGGCCCTGCCCCTGGCGGACGTCGCGGCGCAGGCGAAGGAAGGCACGCTGGCCTCACGGCTGGTGCCGCTCGGCGATGCCCTGGTGGACATGCCCGAGGTGAGGGTGGGCGCCGACGATGCGCGGCGCGTCTCCCACGGTGTTCCAGTGGAGGTCCCCGCCGCCACGCGCCCCGGCCGGGTGCGTGTGACGGGACCCGATGGGACGCTCCTGGCCGTGGCCGAGGGCGCGGGTGGGCGGCTGCGCTACCTGCGGGTGCTCGTCTAGCAGCACGCTTTGGGGCTGTGCGTCTTCGCACGCTCCAGCTCTCGCGGGGCGCACGGGCAGGCGTCCAAGGTTGACCCTGGGTAGGGTGAAGCTTATAAGCCCCCCGCTCGTTAGAAGCATGAGACCCGGTCTGTACCCCTCCGCGGACCCGGGTGACTCAGTTGGTAACCACCCGGAGCGGGACACGAAGGTCGAGAATCACATGTCGCTGCATCAGGAGCGCAAGTCGGAGCTGGTGACGAAGTTCAGGACCCACGAGTCGGACACCGGGTCCCCCGAGGTGCAGGTTGCGCTGCTGTCCGAGCGCATCAACATGCTCACGGAGCACTTCAAGACGCACAAGAAGGACCACCACTCGCGGCGCGGTCTGCTGAAGCTGGTCGGTCAGCGTCGTCGGCTTCTGGACTACCTGAAGTCGAAGGACGTCACCCGCTACAAGAAGCTCATTGAGGGCCTCGGCATCCGCAAGTAGGCACCTCGGCAGGACTCGGGGCGCTGGTTCAGCCAGCGCCCCGCGCATTTCAGACGTCGAAGTCGGTTGTCGGAAGCAGTGAGAAGCGGTGGGTGGTGGCGGGCGAAGGAGTGGTGCCGACGGAGGTTTTGGTTTCCGTTCGGACCGGCTGACGGGAGTCGGCCGGTGCGATCAGGGATCAAAAGTTCCGAGACATCCCTTCGGCGCTCCGCAAGCGCCCTTCCGCAGTACAGGCTGGCGGTTGCCTGACTTGCGCCTGTCCCAGGCCTTGGCGACCGCTCAAACACCCCGAGGGCCCTCCCGGGGTGCCTGACCGCATTTGCGGGCCAGGTGCGTGCGGTGGGGTCCTCGCCCGAAGCATATCGAGGCAAGGACATGTTGAAGAAGAGCGTCAAGATTGGTGAGAGCGAGCTGAGCATCGAAGTGGGCCGCATGGCCAAGCAGGCCGATGGCTCCGTGGTGGTCCGCTACGGCGACACCATGCTGCTGGTGACCGCGGTCAGCGCGCGCGAGAAGAAGGATGTCGACTTCCTGCCGCTGACGGTGGAGTACCAGGAGAAGCTGTACTCGGCCGGCCGCATCCCCGGCAGCTACTTCAAGCGCGAGGGTCGCCTCACGGAGAAGGAGACGCTGGCCAGCCGTCTGGTGGACCGCTCCGCGCGTCCGCTGTTCCCGGAAGGCTACGCGTACGAGACGCAGATCATCGCCAGCGTCATCTCCGCGGACCCGGAGAACGAGGGCGACGTGCACGGCATCACCGGCGCCTCCGCGGCGCTGTGGGTGTCGGACATCCCGTTCAACGGCCCCATCGCCGGCATCCGCGTGGGCCGCGTGGGCGGCCAGCTGGTGGCGAACCCCACCGCGAAGCAGCGTGAGCAGAGCGACCTGGACCTGGTCATGGCGGTCAGCCGCGAGGCCATCGTCATGGTCGAGGGCGGCGCGGAAGAGGTGTCCGAGGCGGACATGGTGGCCGCGCTGGAGTTCGGCTTCAAGTCCGCGCAGCCCGCGCTGGACCTGCAGGACGAGCTGCGCCGCGAGCTGAACAAGCAGGTGCGCACGTTCGACAAGGCGCCCTCCGTGGACGAGGCGCTGCGCGCCAAGGTTCGCGAGCTGGCCATGGCGGGCATCAAGGCCGGCTATGAAATCAAGGAGAAGGGCGCCCGCTACGACGCGCTCTCCAAGGCGAAGAAGGAGGCCATCGCGAAGCTCAAGGAGCAGATGGCCGAGGCCTTCACGCCGCTGACGGAGAAGCACGCCAAGCAGGTGGTGGAGGACCTGAAGTACGAGCACATGCGCGAGATGACGGTCAACGGTGGCCGCATCGGTGGGCGTGGGCACGACGTGGTCCGCGCCATTACGTGTGAAGTCGGCGTCCTGCCGCGCACGCACGGAAGCGCGCTGTTCACCCGTGGCGAGACGCAGGCCCTGGTCGTCACCACGCTGGGCACCAGCGAGGACGAGCAGCGCCTGGAGATGCTGGGTGGCATGACGTTCAAGCGCTTCATGCTGCACTACAACTTCCCCCCGTTCAGCGTGAACGAGACCAAGCCGCTGCGTGGCCCGGGTCGCCGTGAAATCGGCCACGGTGCGCTGGCGGAGCGCGCGCTGCGCAACATGGTGCCGAAGAGCGACTCGTTCCCGTACACGGTGCGCCTCGTGTCGGACATCCTGGAGTCCAACGGCTCCTCGTCCATGGCCTCGGTGTGCGGTGGCACGCTGGCGCTGATGGACGCGGGCGTCCCCATCAAGTCGCCGGTGGCGGGCATCGCCATGGGCCTGGTGAAGGAGGGCGACAAGGTCGCCATCCTGTCGGACATCCTCGGTGACGAGGACCACCTGGGCGACATGGACTTCAAGGTGTGCGGCACCACGAAGGGCATCACGTCCATCCAGATGGACATCAAGATCACCGGCCTCACCACGGAGATCATGAGCCGCGCGCTGGAGCAGGCGCGCCAGGGCCGCATCCACATCCTGGGCGAGATGCTCAAGTCGCTGGCGCAGCCCCGCAAGGAGATCAGCCAGTACGCGCCGCGCATCACGACCATCCAGATTCGTCCCGAGTTCATCAAGAACGTCATCGGGCCGGGCGGCAAGGTCATCAAGGACATCATCGCGCGCACCGGCGCGGCGATTAACATCGAGGACTCCGGCCGGGTGGACATCGCCAGCGCGAACGGCGAGGCCGTGAAGGCCGCCATCGCGATGATCCAGGCGCTGACCCGCGAGGCGGAGATCGGGAAGATCTACACGGGCACCGTGCGGAAGATTGCCGAGTTCGGCGCCTTCGTGGAGCTGTTCCCGGGCACCGACGGCCTCATCCACATCTCCGAGCTGTCCGACAAGCGCGTCAAGAGCGTCTCCGACGTGCTGAAGGAGGGCGACGAGGTGCTGGTGAAGGTGGTCAGCATCGACAAGACGGGCAAGATTCGTCTGTCGCGCAAGGAGGCGATGGCGGAGCGCGCGGCGCAGCAGCAGGGCGCGGCGGACACCGTCGCGGCGCAGCCGGCCCCCGAGGCCACCCAGCCCAACGCCAAGGCCTGATTCACGGCTCCCCACGCGGACCTCTCACGGAGGTCCGCCGTGGCACCCGACGCCCCCTTCCGCCACTGCGCGGGAGGGGGTGTTTTCGTTGGGGGCGGGATTGGCTTAGACCTGGGGTTCGGGGCCGTGCGTTGGAGGTGCGAGCCCCGCCTGCCCGGAGGCACCGTTGCCGCCTCGTCCATCACCCGCCACTTCGTCGAGCCCTCCTGGCGTCGTCTCCCTGGTCTCCCGTGCGCTGGGCGCCTTCCGGTGGGCGTTCATGCCCCTGGGGCTGTTGGCGCTGGTGGCCGTGGGGGTGCACGCTGCGGCGGACACGCTGGATGACCGGCTGTTGTCGTGGGTGGACCGCGCGGACGCGGCCTTCGATGGCTGGGTGGGCCAGTACGACCTGACGGCGCCGATGGTGGAGTGGGTCTCGCTCGAGCTGCGCACGCGCATCGCGCGTGTCCTGGCACTGACGTGGGAGCTGGCCGCGGACCTGGTGCTCGCGCTTCCGGCGTTGGGTTACCGCGAGGCCTCCGTCGCGCGCCCCGCGGAGGCGTGGCGTGCGGCGTTGGAGGGACCGAAAGAGCAGCCTTCGTGGCGCGCGTTGTGGCTGCGCTGCGTGCGCCAGCCCACGCCGATGCGGTGGTTGCGGCCGCTCGCCACGGGGGCGGTGGTGGTGGCTGGAGCATGCGCGGTGGCCCGGCTGCTTCAAGGCACGGTGTACCTGTCCTGGCGCGAGCTGATGGGAGACCGGGTCGCGGACTGGGGCGCGCGAGGCCTGGCTCTCGGCGCGTTGGTGGGCGTGCTGGCCACGCTGGGCTGGCGCGCGGTGCTGCGAAACCTCCAGCACGCCGACGAAGCCTGTGCGCGGGAGACCGGGCGTCGGGCCTTCACGCGAGGCCTGCTGGGGTGCGTGGTGGTGGTGCCGCTGGCGGTGGCCGCCGCGCTCGAGGCGTCTCCTCTCTGGTCGTTCCTTCGCTGAGGCGCCCACCCATGTTCTCGAGCCGAGCCCGGGGGCTGTTGGACTTCTGCATGGCGGTGCTGTGCGTGTGGACGGCGTACCACCACACGCCCGCGGGGGCGCTGGTGCGAAAGGCCTCCGCGTGGGCCTTCTCCACGCAGAGCACCGCGCGTCCGCTGTTGGCCTTCTACGACGGCATGACGGGCACGACGCTGGCCGCGCCCATGGTGGCTCCGGAGGTGTCGCTCGTGCGTGCACTGACGAGCGCCGAGGCGCTGGCGTGGGGCACGCACCTGGCGCTGAAGGGGATGGATGCGCGTGCTCGGGCGCCCGCGACGGCGCTGGCGCAGGAGCAGGGTATCTCCATGTCGATGCTCGTGGACCCGGTGGAGGGACCCGTCGCGGCGCGCAGGCTCCTGTCGGGACTGGCGGATGACTTTCCTCGCGAGGAGGCCCGCGTGACGGCCGTCTTCGTCGGCCGTGTGCCCGCGCGATATGCGCTGGAGCGCGCGGAGGCGGAAGGAGGCGCGTTGTCGCTCGAGGCGCTGAGCCGACAGCTTCCTCCTGGCTTCGAAGCGGCCTCGGTGGGGGCGGCGCAGGCGCTGGCCCTGTCCACGGCGTTTGGCCTGGCGTGGCCCGTGTCCGAGGGAGCGCGCGTGACGAGCCCGTTCGGTGAGCGCTATCACCCCGTGCTGGGCACTCGGAAGATGCACACGGGCGTGGACCTGGGGGTCCCCACGGGCACGGCGGTGGCGGCCGTGGCGGAGGGCGTGGTGCGGCGCGCGAGTGAAGACGCCGTGAATGGCCGCGTCCTCGTGTTGGACCATGGCCGAGGTGTGACGACGGCGTACTGCCACAACTCGGAGCTGCTGGTGCGGGTGGGGGAGCAGGTGACGCGCGGGCAGCTCATCGCTCGCTCCGGCAACACCGGTCGTTCCACGGGGCCTCATCTGCACTATCAGCTCGAGCTGGCCTCACGGCCCATGGACCCTCTCAAGTTCCGCGCTTCTGTTAGGACCGTGTCGCAGGACGCGCCTTTTTGAGGAGATGCGAGTTCCTCTCGGGAGGGAGGATGTTCCTGGGAGCGTGTGTTTCCTCAGCCGTGGGAGCTTTCGTGGACTACCCGTGACGTCGGCGAGGGAACTGGAGACGGCGCGAGGCTGTGGTACATCCGCGCCATGGCCTCGTCCCTGACCGTGCAGGTGCGCCGCGTCCGCGCGCACCCGGAGCCCTTGCCGCTTCCCCGCTACGAGACGGAGCTCGCCGCCGGGCTGGATTTGCGGGCGGACATCGACGGAGAGCGCGTCCTCCAGCCCCTCGCGCGGATGGCGGTTCCCACGGGGCTGGCGCTGGGGTTGCCGCCTGGGTACGAGGGCCAGGTGCGACCTCGCTCGGGGCTGGCGCTCCGACATGGCATCACCCTGCTCAACTCACCTGGGACGGTGGATGCGGATTACCGGGGGGAGGTGCAGGTCATCCTGGTCAATCTCTCCAATGAGCCCTTCACCCTGCGTCGGGGCGACCGGGTCGCCCAGCTGGTGGTGGCGCCGGTGACCTCCGCGACGCTGACCGAGGTGGAGGTCCTCGACGAGACGGCGCGGGGTGGGAGCGGGTTCGGGTCCACGGGCCGATAAGGCTCACGCGGACGGCATCGTTCCTTGATGACAGGGGAGTGTGCAGAATATGAGGCCCGGACCGCGTCCCCGCTGGTGGTCCTTCCTCGACTGGCCCCTGGAGTCCGACTGCTTTGCTCTGCTACCGCTGCGGAAGCCACGTCCCCGAGACGAATGACACCTGTCCCACCTGCGGGATGAAGTACGACGCGACTGCTCGACAGGCAGCCGGCGTCGCTCGCAAGCGTGGGCTGGACGGCGCTCCCTACAAGCCTGGGGACGTCATCGCCGGCCGCTACTCCATCAAGGAAGTGGTGGGCTCTGGCCCCATGGGCTTCGTCTTCCGTGCCCAGGACGAGGAGATAGACGTCGAGGTCGCGCTGAAGACCGTGCACCCGAGGCTCGTCCAGCAGCCCGAGGAGCGCACCCAGTTCTCCTTCTCGATGCGGGTGGGCAAGAAGCTCAACCACCCCAATCTCTTGCGCGTCTACGAGGAGGGGCTCGATGGCGAGCGGCCCTTCTTCACCATGCAGTTGCTGGAGGGCATGACGCTGCGGCGGATGATGGAGCAGCGCGCCTCGCGCGGGCAGCTCTTCTCGATGAAGGACGTGGAGCCGCTGCTCGCGCAGATGGCCGCGGCGCTGGATGCCGCGCATCGCTTCGGTCCTCACTCCGACGTGAAGCCCGAGAACGTCATCGTCCTGCCGGACCTGCTGAAGGTGACGGACTACGGGCTGGGGCTCGCCGTGCCGCAGCTGCCCTTCGTCCAGGCGCAGAAGGGGCACCGCTCGGATATCTATATCGCGCCCGAGTACGTGGCGGGCGGCGAGCTCGATACGCGCATGGACGTGTATTCGCTCGGCGTGGTGATGGGCGAGCTCCTCACCGGGCTGGTGCCGACGGAAGGCGTGGTGCCCGGGCTCACGTCGCTGCATCCGGACCTGCCCACGTCCTTCGAGGCGCTCTATCGCCGAGCGCTCAACATCAACCCGCTGGCCCGGCCGAAGTCCGCGGGGGAGCTGCACGCCGAGTTCGCCAACATCCTCGCGCGTTCGCCGGCCGCGGTGACCACGCGGGTGCGCGGTGTGCCGCCTCCACCGGGGTCCGCGCAGGCCGCCGCGGTGCGGATGTCCGCTCGGCCTCCGCCGCCGGTGCCCACGGACATGATGCCGATTCCCACGGGCATCGTGTCCGCCGCGAAGCCGCCGCCACCGGTGGCGGCTCCGCACGAGGAGGAAGAGCCGCCTCCGCCGGATGCGACGCAGCCGCTGGATGCGGCGACGCTCGCCGCCATCATTGGCGCGAACCCCCATGCGTCGCATCAGCGCCTCACCGAGCAGGCGATGCCCTTCATCACGGGCCCGGCGGCTCGTGCCGCCATGGAGTCCGCGCAGAGCGGGCGTGCCTCGTCCGATGCTGGACGCGGCGGTGGTGAGTCTCCGTACGGTGGCCGTTCCGCGCAGGAGTCCGCGAGGGACTCGGCGCCTGGTGGGCGTTCAGGCTCCGAGGGCGGGAGGTCCGCGTCGGAGTCCTTGCACGGTGGTCGCGGCGGCGGTGAGTCATCGCAGAGTGGCCGCGGCGGCGGTGGGTCGTCGCAGGGCGGTCGCGGCGGTGGTGAGTCGTTGCACGGTGGCCGTGCCGGTGCTGAGTCATCGCAAGGTGGTCGCGGTGGTGAGTCGTCGCAGAGCGGTCGCGGTGGTGAATCGTCGCAGGGTGGCCGCGCTGGCGCGGAGTCCTCGCGGTCTGGCGCGGACTCGCATCACGGTGGGCGCTCGGGCGCGGAGAGTCTCTCGCGAGGTTCCGCGGAGCCCTCCCTGAGTGGACGCTCAGGCTCAGAGCCCTCTCCGCGTTCAGGAGGCCCGGCGCCTCGAGCCTCTGGTCCGATGCCCTCTGCTCAGCCTCGCATGCCGTCTCGAGGCCAGGACTCGGCGGCGGGCGAGTCTGCTTCCTCCGTCTCCGGTGCTCGGTCCGCGCGCGGGCTGGAGTCCTCCCCAGCGACGTCCGGTGCCCGCCCCGTGGCGAGGACCCTGGAAGCGCCCGTGGTGCCGAGCATCCGCACGGCGCGCACGCTCGAGACCGTGCCGGCGACGTCGGGCGCGCGCACCGCGCCTCGGGCCCTCGACTTCGACCCCACCATGTCGGGGGCTCGCTCGGGCGCGCGCATCGCGCCGACCCAGCGAGGCAATCGCCCTCAGAAGTCCTCGGCGAAACGCCGTCGTTCGGCGTTCGTCTGGATGGTGGTGTTGACGGTGGGTGGCCTCGCGCTGGGCGCGGGTGGCGGCTATCTGCTGTTGAACTACTGGAAGTCTCGCGGCACCCCGAAGCCGTCCGCTCCCTCCGCGGGTTCGGTGTCGCGGCAGGGGGGCAATGAAGTGGCGCCTCCGCTGGTCGTGGCCCTGTCGGAGAAGTGTCCGGACGGCATGCGGCTGGTGAGCGGAGGCTCCTTCAAGCGTGGCAAGGTTCGCGACGACGAGCTTGCCAAGGTGGACGAGCGTCCCAGCGAGAACGTCATGGTGAACTCCTTCTGCATCGACGAGTTCGAGTTCCCGAACCAGCGGGGAGCGACCCCTCGAGTGGACGTCACCTTGGCGCAGGCACGTGCCCTGTGCGAGGCGGCGCAGAAGCGGCTCTGCACAGAGGACGAGTGGGAGAAGGCATGCAAGGGACCGGGCAACGCGCGCTTCGCGTACGGGAACGATTACCTTCAGGGCACGTGCAATACGAAGATTCCCCAAGCGGGCGTCGTGCCCGCCATCGCGGCCTCCGGGACGTCGCCTCAGTGCGTCTCGCCGGGCTATCGCGTGGCCGACCTCTCCGGCAACGTCGCCGAGTGGACGGAGACCCGCATCGAACGCCGGGGAACCATCCAGAAGGGTGGAGCGTTCAACGAGCCTTACGCCGACTCCCGCTGCAGCGCGGTGAAGTATGGCGACCCCGAGATGGCCTCCGGGTCGGTGGGCTTCCGTTGCTGTTCGAGCGCGCAGCCATGAGCCGGCTGGCACTCGTGCTCTGGCTCTCCCTGCTGCCGGCCGTCGCGCTGGCGCAGGGGAGTGCTCGCCCACGGGTGGTGGCGGTGAAGTCCGCCAACCTCGCGCCCTACGCCTCCGTCATCGCCGGCTTCTCCGCGGAGGCTCGCGCGGAGGTGCAGGAGATGATGCTCGACGAGAGCCCGGGCGCCGCCGCGCGAGTCTTCAAGAAGCTGGCGGCGCAGAAGCCCGCGCTGGTGTTGGCCCTGGGCCCGCTGGCCGCCAATGCCGCGAGGCGCTCGTTGGGGGAGGACGTGCCCGTCCTCTTCGCCATGGTGCCGTACTACGAGAAGTACGGACTGGAGGGCCCCAACGTCACCGGCATCTCGCTCACCAGCGACCTGGGGCCGGAGCTGGAGGCGCTCGTCGCGGTGGCCCCCAAGGTCCGCCGCGTGGGCATGGTGCATGACCCGCGCTTCTCCGCGAGCACGGTGACGCAGGCGCAGAGCGCCGCCGCGTCGAGGAACCTCTCCATCCTGGCGCTGGAGGTCGACTCTCCGGCGAAGGTGGAGAAGGTGCTCGAGGGTGCCGCGGGCCGGGTGGACGCGCTGCTGATGGTGGCGGACAAGACGGTGGGCAACGCCGCCGTCGTCCAGGAGCTCATCGCCTTCGCGCAGTCGAAGCGGCTGCCGCTCATCGCGCTCACGCCCAGCCAGGTGAAGGAGGGCGCGGCCCTGGCGTTGTCGCCCAGTCCCCTGGCCATCGGCCTGCAGGCGGGACGGCTGGCCAATCGCATCATCCACGAGAAGGTCGACCCGGGGGCGCTGGCGGTGGCGCAGCCGGAAGGGTTGGACCTGTCCATCAACCTCACCACCGCCAAGAAGTTGGGTCCGTCCTCCGAGCCCGTGCTGGAGCTCCTCCGGTTCGCGGCGCGGCGGGACTTTGCCGTGAAGGTCTACGAGTGATTCCGCGATACAGCCGACAGGAGATGTCCAACCTCTGGTCCGACGTGGCCCGCCTGCGCCGCTGGCGCGACGTGGAGCTCGCCGCGCTGGAGGGAATGGTGGAGGCGGGACTGGCCCCTCGTGAGGCGCTGGAGGACTGTGTCCAGCGCGCGGGGGACTTCACGCCCGCGGACGCCGCGCGCATCGAGGAGATCGAGCGCACCACCAAGCACGACGTCATTGCGTTCCTCACCTTCATGGAGGAGCGCGTCGGGCCCAGCGCGCGCTGGCTGCACCTGGGCATGACGTCCTCGGACGTGCTGGACACGTCGCTGGGGATGACGTTGCGCGACGCCATGGACCTCATCCTCCAGGACCTGGAGCGGGTGATGGCCGCGGTGGAGAAGCGCGCCTTCGAGCACAAGCACACGCTGCAGATGGGCCGCAGCCACGGCATCCACGCGGAGCCCGTGACGTTCGGCCACAAGCTGGCCATCTGGTACGACGAGCTCCGCCGCGCCCGCACGCGACTGTTGGCCGCGCGCGAGACCATCGCCACGGGCATGATTTCCGGCGCCGTCGGCACCTTCGCCCACCTGCCTCCCGCGGTGGAGGAGTACGTCTGCAAGAAGCTGGGCCTGAAGCCCGCGCCCGCCTCCAGCCAGGTGGTGCAGAGAGACCGGCACGCCGAGTACTTCACCGCGCTGGCGCTCCTGGGCGCGAGCATCGAGAAGTTCGCGGTGGAGATTCGCCACCTGCAGCGCACCGAGGTGCGTGAGGCGGAGGAGCCCTTCACCGCGGGGCAGAAGGGCTCCAGCGCGATGCCGCACAAGCGCAACCCCATCCTCTCGGAGAACCTCACGGGCCTCGCGCGCCTCTTGCGCGGCTACGCGGTGAGCGCGATGGAGGACGTGGCGCTGTGGCATGAGCGGGACATCTCCCACTCGTCCGTGGAGCGCGTCATCGGCCCCGACGCGACCATCCTCGCGGACTTCATGCTGATGCGCTTCGCCCGCCTGATGGAGGACCTGCGCGTCTACCCCGAGCAGATGAAGAAGAACCTGGACCTGCTGGGCGGGGTGGTGAACTCGCAGCGGCTCCTGTTGGAGCTGGCGCGCAAGGGCATGGACCGCCAGGCCGCCTACGTCATCGTCCAGCGCAACGCGATGAAGCTCTACGAGGAGGGCGTCGACTTCCGGCAGGCCCTGCTCGCGGACGCGGACCTGCGCAAGATGATGACGCCCGAGGAGATCAACGACTGCTTCTCCCCGGGCTACCACACGCGGCACATGGACGACATCTTCCGCCGCGTCTTCGGCCGGAGCGAGTAGCCCCGGCCCGTCGTGGACCCTCGTGGGAGGGCTACTTCAGGTAGCCCTTCTGCCGCAGGTTCCGCTCGATGCGCGCGTGCACGTCGCCCGGCTCCAGCGCCAGCGACGTGCCGGTGATCTGCTCGAAGGCCGCCACGTACTTGGTGGCCAGCTCCACGCGGACGTCATCCGGGATGGCCGGCGGCGTGCCGTGGCCCGAGAAGCCCCGCTCGCGGATGAGCCACTGGCGGATGTTCTCCTTGTCGAGCATGCGCTGGTCCTCGCCCTTGGCGAAGCGCGCCTCGTACTCGTCCGCCACCCAGTAGCGGCTGGAGTCCGGGGTGTGCATCTCGTCGATGACGTAGATGTCGTCGCCCACCTTGCCGAACTCGTACTTCGTATCCACGAGGATGAGGCCCCGGGTGCGCGCCCACTTCTGGCCCTCCGCGAACAGGCCGCGCGCCGCCTCGGTGATGCGGGCCCAGTCGCGGGTGCTGGCCAGGCCCCTGGCGAGAATCTCCTTCTCGGAGATGGGCTCGTCGTGCTGGCCGTACTCGGCCTTCGTGGACGGGGTGATGATGGGCGAGGAGAAGGCCTCGTCCTTGCGCATGCCCGCGGGGAAGGGGAGGCCGTAGGCGGTGTGCGTGCCCTTCTCGTAGTCGCGCCACAGGCTTCCGGTGAGGTAGCCGCGAATCACCACCTCCACCGTGAAGGGCTGACACGCGCGCGCCACGGTGACGTTGGCGTCCGGCACGTCGAGCACGTGGTTGGGGCAGATGTGCTTCGTCTTCTCGAACCAGAAGGACGAGAGTCGGTTGAGCACCTCGCCCTTGAAGGGGATGGTGGTGAGGACGTGGTCGAACGCGGAGAGCCGGTCCGTCGTCACGAGGACGAGCGAGTCGCCCTGGCGATACGTGTCGCGGACCTTGCCACGGTAGTGCTGGCCGAGCGCCGGCAGGTCCACCTGGCGGAGCGTGAGGGGAAGCTGAGCGTGGAGTGCGGAGGTATTCACTGGCGCCTCGCGGCCCGCCCCTCGGGAAGGTGAAGTCCGACGAGGAGGGGGGGCTGCTTCGGGCGCGGGACTCTACTGGAGCGCGGCCGGCATGGAAGCAGGACCGTAGGCAGCCGCCAGATAGAGGAAAGCTGGATTGATACGCAGGATACCGTCCACGTAAGCAACCGCGTACGGCGCGCTGGACGCCCGGTCGACCTGCACCGCACCCTCAGGCTGGATGCCCCAGTGTGCGAGCAGCGTGCGGGCCACCAGCTCGGCGGCTTCCCGCTCGGACAGGCCCTGCAGGCTCTCCCGACGGTCTTCCGGCCAACGCTCACCCGCGCGAGCCTCCAGCACGAGCTGCAAGCCCTTGCCCGCATCAGGCGCCTGGAACAGGTCCATGCGCGCGTCGAAGCCCGGCGCCGCCAGGAGCTCACCGTTCTGGCTGATGGGGAAGAGCACCAGCGCCTGCGCCGCCTGACCCGCTTCCACGTCCGACTGACGCGCGACCTCGCGGAACATCTCCAGCCGCGTGGCGGGAGACTCGAACTCGAGGAACTCGGGCGGGTGTGCGAGCGCCTGACGGGCACTCATGGTCGCGCGCACGGGCGTGCCCGCGCCACCACAAGCGGTGAGCACGGCGACGAGCGACAGGAGCAAGCCAGGAAGCACGCGACGCATACAGCCGGGAATATACCGATCTGCTCCAGGATCAACCAGCTAAACTCGGTGTCATGCGTCCAGCGGTACAACTCTCCGGTGTCCCGCACGAACGGCCCTCGCCGGGGGCCGTGGTCCGTTCGCCGATTGGTCCTTTCGGACCCGGCCACGGCCACCAGGTTCGCGGGCTCCGGATGGTTCGCCCTCGACGGTGAGCGGGTGTTGAAGGGCTGTGTATGCGGGTGGCCCCACGCCTCGTACCCAGGCCTTTAGTGGCACACGCGGCGCGTGTCCGGTGGTGAGCCGCGGTGGGCGGACTCGAGCTGCCGCGTGTGTGGAGGTGACGACGTTGGGTGCGGACCCGGCGCGAGGCGGAGCAGGGGCTCACGGCCTTCCAGCAGCGGGGACACGCGGTGGCGCGGGGCACTTCTCCCTGACCTGATGAATCACCTGGTCGGGAAGAGTCCCCGGCGCCGCTGCGAGCACGACGGCGGAGACTTACGCCGCGTCCTTCTTGTACGTCTCGGCGTGGTGCTTCTCGCACAGACCGGCCTTGAGGACCTTGGTGCGGCACTCGGGCTTGGAGCAGGTGCGGTAGCGCGAGTGGGGCAGGTCGCCCTGGCGCCAGGTCTTGTAGTGGAAGAAGCAGTAGCTCTTGGCGCGGTAGGGGCGCTTGCAGCCCTCCACGGAGCAAGCCTTCTTGCCACCGCCCTTGGCGGTGCGCGGCCATTTGGTGAGCTTCTTCTGCGTCGTCGGGGTGGCCTCGGCCATTGTGGAACTCTCCTGCGAATCGATACGAGTACCGCGGCGCCACTTGGGAGTGGACCATCCGCCGGGTACGAAAAAGGCGCACTGTCTAGCGCCCATGCCACCCGAACGCAAGGACACGCCGGAAGACCGGTGTGGGCCCCAGGCTCAGGGTGCCTGTTCGCCCCCCCCGGAATCCGGGTCCGCCGGCTTGGCGGGTGGGGGCGTGGGAAGGGACTTGGCCCGGGGGACGGGTGACAGCAGGTCCTCCAGGACGGACTGGGCGCGGGTGGGCCGCCGCCCCTGCCGATGGGCGGCCAGGGGAGCGGGCACGGGCCCCTCGTCTGGCATCTCCTCCAGGCGGACCGTGAGGTACATGGGCTTGCCCAGCCGGTGGATGCGCAGCTTCACGTTCCGGCCCACGCCTCGGGCGGCCACCTGCCACCGCAAGGTGTGCGCCCGCTGCACGCGCCGCGCGTCGAGCCCCACGATGACATCGCCGCTGAGCAACCCCGCGCGTTCCCCGGGGCCTTCTTCCACCACGTCCGTCACCACCACGCCGGGGCCGTGGCTCAGGTTGAAGGCCTCGGCCACCTCGGGGGTGAAGTCCTGCACGCTGATGCCCAGCCATCCGCGGCGCACGCGCCCGTGGTCTCGCAGCTGCGGAATCACCGTCTTCGCGATGTCGATGGGGATGGCGAAGCCGATGCCCTGTCCCGCCACGTTGACGGCATTGGCCACCGCGACGACGTCCCCGTGCATGTCCAGGACAGGGCCGCCCGAGTTGCCCGGGTTGATGGACGCGTCCATCTGCATGTAGTCGAAGTCGCCGTCGCGTCCGTTGGGCGTCACATCCGTGCGGCCCATGTAGCTCACCACGCCCACCGTCACCGACTGGGACAGTCCGAACGGGTTGCCGATGACGACAATCCAGTCCGCCGAGCGCACGTGGGAGGACGACGCGAGCCGGAGCACCGGCAGCTTGCGCGGGGCGTCGATCTTCAGGAGCGCGCAGTCCGTCCGATTGTCCTCACCCACCACCTGGGCGACGTACTCCTCCGCGTAGCCGCGCGGATGCATCAGGGAGACGACGACCTCGGTGGCGCCCTCGACGACGTGGGCGCTGGTGAGGATGTAACCGGACGGATGGATGACGAAGCCGGAGCCGATGCCCTTCTGCGGCTCCTCACCGGACGCGGACGCGTCCTCGGAGGGCTGCCGGGTGGTGATGGAGACCACCGAGGGCATCGCTCTGCGAGCCACCTGGCTCAGCGTGGCGCGCTGGTTCTCCAGCGAACGGTTCTGCGCCTCGAGCCACAGTCGTCCCCGCTCGCGCCCGGCGGCTTGTCCGGGCACCCAGAGCGCGCACAGGAGCGCGGTGATGCTGACGACATTCTTGAATGGAGCCTTGTGCATGCCCCGCCTCCGCCCCAACCGGCCGCCCACCCACGCAAGCTAGGGAGGGGGACCGAGGTGCGGAAGCGGACCTGTCCGCCAGGCTACTTCTTCTTCGCGATGATTCGGTCGACCGCCGCACGGTCCTCCGCGGTGATGCGCTCGCGAGGCGCCGCATCCGTCGAACGGGAGACGGCGCCCTTGGCGTCCTCGTAGGCGTCCTCCAGCCCATCCTTCATCCGGTCCATGGTGTCGGGCTTCACGGCGCGCTTCCACGCCCGCTCCATGTGCTGCAGCGGCGTGCGCCCATCCACGTTGCCCGACGACAGGAAGATGCCGAGCCCCACCGCGCAGACCGTCCAGACGATGAACTTCAAAGCTCCCATGCTCACAGCCTCCTACGTCCTCTTACATCGGGCGAGAGGGGTTGGCCAGTTTCCGGCGGTGTGGGCGGTAAAGCGCGACAGCGCGGGGCGTGGCACTTAATGTCGGCGCGCTTGCAGCCCGAAGAACTCTTCCAGGCCGCCCGGACGAAGGCGGCGCAGATGGACGTGGGTCGTGGAGACGCGGTGGTGGAGCGTGTCCGGGCCGCCACGTCCGCGTTGTTCAGCCGGATTCCCGAGCCGCCGGTGTACCGCCGCGCCGAGGACCCTTCCCGCAAGGCCGCCGCCGCGCTGCTGCCGGAGGTGGAGAAGGTGCTCGCGGAGGCGCTCGCGGCGGGGAGGGACCCGTCGAACGCGCCCGCGCTGGAGAAAATCGTGGCCGCGCTGCTCGCGCATGGCGAGGCGCTGTGCCACACGGCCGGCGGACGCCTGGAGGCGGCGGAGATGGCGTGGCGCCGCGCGCAGGATCTGGAGCGGGCCGCGCATCCGACGCGTCACCTGGTGACGGCGCCGCCGCTTCCTCCGCCGGTGTTCGACAAGTCGTCGGGGAGCTCGCGGTATGACCCTCGGCCCGCGCCGCAGGCGAGCGTGAAGCTGGTG
Organism: Myxococcus stipitatus; assembly: GCF_038561935.1. The sequence continues at coordinate 2,967,013 of NZ_CP102770.1, forward strand.
TGTCCGAACACCGGCTGCAAGCGGGTGGGCGACTACGCGTTCCTGACGAACCACGCCTACAACCGCTTCGTCTGTCCGGTGTGCGGCACGGGCTTCCTGGCGTACTTCGGGGAGCTGCGCGGGTTGGAGGTGGAGGTGGGGCGCAGCTCGAAGCGCTACTTCTTCACCGTGGACGAGGTGGGGGCCAACAACGCGGCGCGCATCGAGTTCGAGGAGGCGGGTGGGCAGGAGTTCCCCGCGGCGCGCAGGGACTTGTTGGCGTTCCTGTACACGGAGGCCCGGGAGCTGAAGGTGGTGGTGAACCTCACCAACCAGCGGCTCATGTGGGTGAGCCCTGCGTCCTCATGCTTCGTGGCGACGGTGGCGTTTGGCGAGGGCGCGCCGGAGCTGGTGGCGTTCCGTGCGTATCGAGATGAAGTCCTGCGGAAGAGTCAGCTCGGTCGAGCGTTCATCCGTGGCTACTATCGCTTTGGCCCGGACGTGGCACGGTGGGTGTCGCGCAGGCCGGTGGCTCGGAGCGGTGTGCGCTGGACGCTGAGGCAGGTGCATGACCGCCTGACCAGGAGTGGATTCTCGTGACGCAGGAAGGAATCGGCGCACCGCCGCCCGCGAAGCCGACGGGTGGGGGGACCAAGCTGCTCTTGGGGGTGTTGGCGGGGTTGGGGTTGGTGGGGGTGGTGTACCTGGGCGTGCTGGAGGCTCGGCGCTCGAAGCTCGTGCCGGATGGCGCGTCCACGCCCTCGTTCGTGCTGCAGAAGCATGAGGGCGGGGAGCTGCGGCTGGAGGACCTCCGGGGCCAGGTGGTGATGCTGGACTTCTGGGCGACGTGGTGTCCGCCCTGCCGCGAGGAGATGCCCGCGCTCGTGAAGCTGGCCAAGGAGTACGAGTCGCAGGGGCTCGTGTTCGTGGCGGCCAGTCGCGATGACGGGGCGATGGCGCCCAAGATGGTGGAGAGCTTCGTGCGAGGCCACCTGCCCGAGCTGAAGCCCTATGTGGCCTACGCTGGCGATGACATGGCGCGGGCCTTCCAGGTCAGCGCGCTGCCGACGCTCTACTTCCTGGACCGCGAGGGCAAGGTGATGGACGCGCAGCGAGGCGCCATGTCCGAGGACGCCATCCGCCGTCGCATCGAGCGGGCGCTGAAGCAGCAGTAGCGGGCGTTGCTGTCGGGCGTGTGACGTCGCGCCCGGAGAGCCGCTGCGCCGCGCCACCCGCGCATTCGTGATGCATGGGTGGCCGCGGTCTTGATGCCACCTTCGGGGCCCTGCGGCCTGGTTACTTCCCAGGTGTGTTCGCTGCCGCCTTGCCGTCGGAGGCGGGCGACTTCGAGGCAGGCGCCGCGCCCGACGAGGAGGCTGGCGTTGTTGCCGGCGCGCTCCCCGACGACGGCGCAGGCGTCGGAGTGGCTGTGGTGGGCTTGGAGGCAGGCGCCGTCGTCGCTGGCTTCGCGGCAGGCGCGGTGCCCGCCGACGGTGCGGGCTTTGAGGCCGGTGCCGCAGCCGAGCTCGTTGTCGCTGGCTTCGAGGCAGGCGCGGCTCCCGTCGACGGCGCGGGGGAGGCCGGTGCCGCAGCCGACGGTGAGGTCGGAGCCGTCGTCGCTGGCTTCGATGCTGGTGCGGTTCCCGATGACGACGAGGAGGCCGCGGCGCTCGTGGAGGGCTTGGACGCTGGAGCCGTCGTGTTCGTGGACGACTTCGGTGTCGCCGCGGAATCCGGCGACGGGGTTGGAGTGCCCGTGGAGGGCTTCGACGCCGGCGCGGCGGGACTCGGTGCCGCTGGAGGCGTCGTGCCCGTGGACGGCTTCGTCGCGGGAGGCTGCTGTCCCGCTGGGACGACAGTCTCCTTGCCCTCGGTCTCCACCTCGGAGCGCACGAGCTTGAAGTCGACGCGGCGATTCTTCGCGCGACCGAGCGCCGTGTCATTCGTGGCGATGGGCCGGTCGAAGCCGAAGCCCGCGGAGCTCAAGCGCTTGCGCTCGATGCTCTTCGACACCAGGTAGTCGAGCACGGAGCGCGCGCGCCGGTCCGACAGGCCCATGTTGAGCTGCCGCGAGCCACGGTTGTCCGTGTGGCCTTCGATGAGCACCGGGCCCAGCGTGGGGTTCTTCCGCAGCACCGTGGCCACCTCGTCGAGCAGCGGATACGAGCGCTTCTGGATGACGGCCGAGCCCGTCTCGAAGAGCACATTGCCCTTGATGCGGATGCGGTCCGACTCGACGAACACATACGGCGGCGAGTCGAACGGGCAGCCGTTGTTCTCCGGCGGACCGAACTGGTCGGGGCAGTCGTCCTCGTTGTCGGGCACCTCGTCGCCGTCGGTGTCCGGGCAGCCGTCGTAGTCCTTCGGGCCGGGCTTCTCCGGGCACTTGTCGAACTCGTCGGTGATGCCGTCGCCGTCGGTGTCCACCTCGGGGCAGCCCTTGCGCTCCTTGGGCCCCTTCACGTCGGGGCAGCTGTCCTCGCCGTCGACCACGCCGTCATCGTCGTTGTCCGGGTCGGGGCAGCCGTCGCCGTCCATGAACCCGTCCTTGTCCTCGGCCTCGTTGGGGCAGCGGTCGCGGTGGTCGGGAACGTTGTCGCCATCCGAGTCGGCGAAGCTCTCGTCGTAGCGCAGGCCGAACATGACGCGCAGGGCCTCGCGCCCGTAGCCACTGGAGAGGTTGATGCCTCGGCCCACGTTCAGCTCGAGCCCCCAGTTGCCCCAGATCTTCGCGCGAGCACCCACGAGTGCTTCCCACGGCGTCTTGAGCGAGTCGGCCTGGTCGAAGTTGAACGGGCGCACCAGCGGCGTGCCCAGGTGCATCTCCGCCGTGGCCTGCACGTCGGTGAACCGGCCCATGTTGGGCAGCTCCGCGATGGCGCCGCCTCCGAGCGTCAGCTCATCCCCCACGCGCAGGTTGAGGTACTGCGCATCCTTGCGCAGCCGCATGCCCACGTTGCCGATGACGCGGATGGGAACCGCCAGGGAGCCGAAGCGGTGCTCGACCGCGAGGCGCGGGGCGAAGAGCACGCCACGCTCGCCGGTGAAGCTGTCCGCGCTGCCGGTGGGCAAGCGGACCTCGGGCACGAGTGACACGCCCACGGGGAACTGCTCCCGGTCCAGCAGGTGGAGCCGAGGCACCACGCGCATGTCTCCGAGCGTGGTGCGGCTCACGCCCGCGGCCCCCGGGAAGTTCGGGGCATTGAGCGCATCGCGCAGGAGGTGGAAGTTGTCGCCCTGGAGCACCGTGATGGGCAGGTCCACGCCCAGCTCCACGCGCTCATGGAGCTGGTAGGCGAAGAGCAGGTGCGCGTCGAGCCGGTACGGCAGCAGGTCGCCCAGCTTCTCGTCCCCGAGCTTGAGCGCGAGGATTCGCCAGTTGAAGTCGAAGAGCAGCGCGCCGCGGAAACTTCCCACGGGCTCGCCGCTGCTGGTTCCTTCCAACGCGATGCCGCTGTTCTGCGCGGGCGTGGGCTTGACGGGGACTGCGTCAAAGCCGCGAGAGAAGGGGTCTGGCTCCGCGCTTGCCGCCGCCGAGGCCATCATCAGGCCGAGCACGACAAGTCGAATGATGGAGCCGCTCAGGGGCCGCCACCGTGGAAGATGGCCGGAGCTGGTTCCTCGCATGACGCCAGCTCATAGCATTCGCTCCCAGGGGGCGGAAACAAATGACCCACCCCCTGGGTCGAAATACAGCACTGCGCTACTTCTCCATGAAGGACTGCGCGGGAGTGACGGTGATGGCGTCCGAGCGGAGCGGGAGCGGGAGTCCAATGATGGACTTGTCGACATCCAGCAGGGCCTGGGACTTGTCCGACGCGTAGGTCATGGGCGAGGGCTGCCCTGAGCGCAGCGCGCTGGCGAGCGCCTCCGCGTCCTGTGTGACGAACGCGAAGTTGAGCGCGGACGGGTGGAGGCGTCGGCGCAGCACGTCCTGCACGGACTGCGGCGTCATCTTCGTGAGGGCCTGGCGGTACTGCTCCAGATAGTTCGGCGTGCCGTAGAAGAGTGAGTCGATGGCGTAGCCCAGCCGCCGAGGGTCCGTCTGTTCCCACAGCCGTGAGTACCCTTGGAGGAAGCCGCGCATCAGGTCGAAGCGCTCCTGGGGGATGGGCTCCTTCACGAGCTGGTCCAGGAAGTACAGCGCGCCGCGCGTGGCGAACACGGCGTGGGACGGGTCCACCGGGCGAATCCACACGGTGAGGTCCTGCTGCGTGCGCGCGATGTTGGTGCGGTTGTACGTGGTGCCGGGGTCCTCGATGAAGTGCTCGGCGTAGGCGTAGTCGCCGTAGTTGAGGCCGCGCTTCTCACGCAGTTCGTTGAAGAGCAGGCCGATGGACTGACGGTGCTCGCCCAGGTGCGTGAGCGCGAAGGCGAGGGGGAAGAAGTCCGGGTCGCCTCGGCGCACGGGGTTGACGTAGCCCATGCTGACGGCGGTGGAGAGCGTCTGCTTCTGGAGGATGACGGCGCGGCCCGAGGTCGCGGTGACGGTGGGCAGCGTCACGCGAGGCGCCCCCGTGGCGGGCAGCGTTCCCAGGCGCGAGAGCAGCGACTGCTTCAGCGCGTCGTCCACGGCGCCCGCGAGTCCCACGACGAGCCGGTCCTGCGTGAAGACGCGCTGGGCGTGGGCCTTCACGTCGTCCAGGGTGATGGACTTGAGGCCCTGCACGGTGCCGCCGATGAAGTGCGCGTAGGGGTGGCCCTCGTAGATGAGCGCGTCGAGGGCGGCCTTGCCGAGCCCCTCGTCATTGGCGCTGCGAAGGCCGTTCTCCACGGTGCTGATGGCGTTGGTGCGCAGGCGCTCCAGCTCGGCCGCGTCCAGGCGCGGCGCGAGCAGCACGTCGGTGAAGATGTCGAGGTAGCGCGGCAGGAAGTCGCGATGGACGCGGCCGGAGAAGGTGGTGAACTCCTTGTCGACGGACGTGTCCAGCTCGGCGGCCATGGGAAAGAGCGCGTCGAGCAGCTGCGCGGAGGTGAGCTTCTGCGTTCCACCCTCGGCCATCAGCGTGGCGGTGAGCGCGGTGAGGCCCTCCTTGCCCTTCGGGTCATCGATGGAGCCCGTGTGGAAGACGAGCCGGAAGGTGACGATGGGCGTGTCCGGGCGGGCGAGGACCACGAGCTCCATCGGCTTGGGCTGCCGGAGCGGGATGGCCGGGACTTCCGAGGGGGCCTTGGGAGGTGCCTCGGCGGGAGGCGTGGCGGTGGCCTCTTGCGCGGGCGGCGGCGTGGGCTCCGGGGCGGGCTTCTGTTGGGAGGCGCAGCCGACGAGGGAGAGCAGCGCGGTGAGGGACACGAGGGTCTGGGTCTTCATCACTTCGTCCCTCCGGCGGTGTCGACCTTGGGGGTGAGGCTGAGCTGGGTGAGCTTGGAGGCTTGGAGGTAGCGCTTGGTGAACTCGGAGAGCTGCGCGGGCGTCACCTTGGCGAGGTGGCCGAGGTGCCGCTGGAGTCCATCCGGTGTGCCGAGGATTCCGGCGTACCAGCCGAGCTGGATGCCCACGTCGCGCGGCGTCTGGAGGGCCATGAGGGCGCCGTAGCGGGCGTTGTCCTGGATGGCCTTGACGCGGGCGGCGTCGACCTTGCCCGCGGCGACCTTGCTGACCTCTCGGAGCAGGGCCAGGCGGACGCGGTCACGGTGGCGCTCGTCCTTGAGCGTGGCGGTGAGGGTGAACAGGTGCGGGTCGCGGTGGTCGACGTAGTCGCTGCCGATGGACTCGACGAGCTGCTGCTCGAGGACCAGCTGCTTGTAGGCGGGGCTGGTGGGGCCGACGAGGTAGGCGACGAGCACCGTCTGGATGGCGGCGTTTTGGGTGTTGGCGGACGCGGCGGGCGTGTGCCACGCGAGCACCTGCCGAGGCTGCGTGGGCTGCGGCCAGTCGACGTGGGCGCTTCGGGGCTGGGTCTGCGGGGGCTCGGTGGGGACGGTGATGGTGGACGTCTTACGGTCCCACGGGCCGTAGTGCTCGCGGACGAGCTTCATCACCTGGTCGTCGTCGAAGTCACCGACGATGAAGAGCAGGGTGTTGTCGGGGGTGTACCAGCGCTGGAAGAAGTCGCGGCTGTACTGGTAGGCCTCCGGCATGGCCTTGATGTCCTCGTAGAAGCCGAGCGTGGTGTGGCGGTAGGTGTGCTTCGTGAAGGCCGCGGCGTTGAGGGTCTCCTCCATCTTGAGGAAGGGGGCCGCGGCGCTCTTGTGGTACTCGCCGAGGACGGCGAGGGCCTCGGTGCGGAAGGACGGCTCGGCGTACTCGAGGTTGCGGAAGCGGTCGGCCTCGATGTCGATGAGCTGGGGGAGGCCGGCGGTAGGGCCGTAGGAGTAGTAGAGGGTGATGTCGTCGGTGGTGAAGGCGTTGTCGTCGAACCCGAAGGTGCCGAGGATGCGCTCGCGCTCGCCTTCCGGGTGGCGCGGGGTGCCCTTGAACATCATGTGTTCGAAGAAGTGGGCGAAGCCCGTCTTGCCGGCCTCCACTTCATTGCGCGAGCCGACGCGGACGACCGTGACGTAGGAGACGATGCCCTGGGAGGGGTAGGGCACCCGGACGACGGTGAGGCCGTTGGGGAGCTTGTCCGTCTTGAGGGTGTAGGGGAAGGCCTGGGTGGGGGAACTCGTGGACTGAGCGAGCGCGGGGAGCGCGGTGCCCAGCAGGAGCAGGAGGAGTGGGAGCAGTCGTCTCATTCGGTGTCCTCGAGGCCTCGGGGCGTGGGGCCCGAGCGAGGGGAGGACCCTACGCCGGAGTGGCGGGAGGGGAAGCGACTTCGAGGCCGAGTGTCAGCCTCCGTGCGAGAAGGTGCGGGGGTGGACGCTCAGGAGGATTGACGAGGCGTCCTCAGCGGTTAATGTGAGGAGAACGCGGTCGAAGCGGTGGCCGCGCGTGGAGCAAGCAGTCAACCTACCGGGGGCGACCTGGTTTCGACGGGGGCAAGGAAGTTCGAGACGCGTGCCGAGCTTGTCAGGTAGCTCGTAAATCCCACCGGGCAAAGACACAAAAGCCAACGACAACGTTGAGCTCGCGCTGGCTGCCTAAAAACAGCTCTTAGTGCGCGGTCCCCCAGCTCTCGGCCCGTGGGGTTGGGATCGACCGTCATAATGCGGGCTGGCCGCCAAGGGTGCCTGGACCCGAGGTGGCGAGACCTATCCAGGACCGGCTCTAGGAATCCCGTCCGTGGGAGTCTTGGGGACGTAGCAAAGCGCGGACTACGCACGTAGGGTCGAAGGACGGAAGGCTTTCGGACGCGGGTTCGATTCCCGCCGCCTCCACAGTGAGAAGCCCAGTAATCCTCACGGGTTACTGGGTTTTTGTTTTTCTAGCCCACGGCCATTGCCCCTGTATTGCCCCTCGGCAGCAAGTCAGCGTCGTGGAGCGGTTCGGACTGGAGAAGGGGCGCGGGCTGGTCGAGCTGCTGCACCGCGCTTTCCCGGGCTCCTGGCGCGAGATGGGCGTACCGCATCGTTGTGCTGAGGTCCGCATGGCCCATCAGCTCCTGGATGACCTTCATGGGGACGCCCCGCATCGCAAGGTGGCTGGCGTAGGTGTGCCGTAGGTCATGCCAGCCGATGCGGCCTGCTTCGCGGAGGATGCTCGCCCGTTGGAGGGCACGACGAAGCGGCGACTTCATCAGCCCCTCCGTCAGTGGCTTCCCGTCGTCCTGGCAGAAGACGTAGCGGCCTCGCAGGTGCCGGTGGGCCTTGAGTGCTTCCACTGCCGAAGCTGGCAGGTCCACGGTTCGCTCACGCCCGCCCTTGGGCAAGTCCTCCACGCCTCGCCAAGCAGTTCGGCGAACCTGGAGCTTGCGACGCTGCAAATCCAGGTCGCCCCATTGGAGCCCGACAAGCTCTCCCTCGCGGAGCCCTGCCTTGATGGCGACGAGAATCAACGTCCTCCATTCGGGCTCGGCCGCGTTGATGAGCTGCTCGGCCTCCTCGAACGTGAGGAAGTCGAAGCCGGGCTTGGGCAACTTCCCAAAGGGCTTCACGTATGGCGCGGCGCGGATGACCTTCTGCTCAACAGCGACGGCCAGGACCTTGCTGAGCGTTGACAGGACGTTGTTGATGAACTTCTTGCTCAGCGTCCTGGGCGCTCCGTCCTTGCGCTTGCGAATGGCCGCCTTTGTGGGGGCCTCCTTGCGCGCGCGAGATGCCGAGGGCTTCTTCTTCATTGCGGCTTTGAAGTCCTCGATTTGCTCGGGGCCGATGCTGTCCAGAGCCATCTCACCGAAGAACGGGGTGATGTGGTCATCCATATGCTGCTTTTTGGTGACGACGGTGGAGTGTTTGTCGTTGTTCTCGGAGTAGGTGATGAACCGCGCAGTGAAGTCCTTCAAGCTCGGCGCCTTCTTTTCCTCCTCGGTCGTTTCGGGCTCCTTCTCCTTCCTGAAAGTCCCCATCAAGAGGGCGGCCCGGATGTCTCGTTCGTACTGCTCGGCACCACGACGAGTGTTGACCGGGCTGTCCTTGCGGACGCGCTCGACCTCCCCCTTCGCGTGCCTGAACTTGATGTCCACGAACCACACTTGCTGATTCTTTCCGTCCTTGTCGGTGTACTTCCGCTGTCTCACGCTCATGAGTGCTTCTCCTTGAGCGCAGGACCACCTTGACCCAGGGGCAAACCTACCAGTAGGGCGCGGCAGATACGCAGTGTTTTCCCGACGCGGACGACCCCCGGTACCTGCCCCAACCGGATCGCCTCATAGAGAGTCTTCCGGTTCACGCGCAGGAGCACGGCGGCTTCTTCCACGGTGAGAAAGTCAGGGCCCCCAAGGGAGCTGTAGGGCGGGCATGAGTTCATCAGGAGCGCTCGGTTTGGAAAGGCTGGTGACGCACGAAGGGAGTCGCGCTGGATGGGCCGGGAGCGGATGGTTCCCTTAGTGGGGTGAGGGGAACGACCTTCGAGCCTTCGTGGGCTGGCGCGTCGCCACCTGTCGCGTGCCACGGAGGGAGCCAGCCCCGAGACTTGCTGTCGCGTTGCTCAACCCAGCCCGCCGCCTTCAACGAGTTCAGGAACGTCCGCTTCTGGGGAGGATGCTTCTGGCCGACAACCTTGCAGAACCCCACGATTGCCGCGAAGAGGGCATCGTTCACGAACGCTTTGGTCTTGCCGACTCGGGGACCCGGAGGGGCATGCCAGGTCGAGGCGGCGTGAGGCACCAGCATTGCCCAATCGCGAATCTGATGGTCTGGGTCGGGGCTCTCACCGAGTTCTCGTAGGAACTGCTCCGTTACAGGCGCGCTGAGCTGCTGAAGCTCCACGCGAGATTCGTTCTCGTGTGGGCGGCGGACTCGTCGGAGGTCCACCTCGCGGGTGTTCATCTCGTAGGCGAAGGCGGCTACTTGCCGCATGAATTCCAGGGTGAAGGTGTCATCCGAGCCCGGAGCATGGAGAGCTTCCAGGAAGTCTCGGTGAGTCATTCCCAGGTTGGTGTGGTGGTACTCGGCAGGCTTCGTCTTGTTGTGGAAGACGGTCCAACGCCGGTCGCTCTCCTCAAGCTCGATGGGCTTGGTGCGGTTGGTCGCCGCGAGGAGCGCGACGCGATTGACCGCGAGGGTCCGGGCAACGCCCTTGTTCTCCAGGAACACCTCGCTATCGGTGATGGTCGCCTTGAGCCCATCGCCCAGCGACCCACCGCGCTTGTGGTTGTCGAGCAGCTCATTCGCGAAGACCAACAGCTTCGTGGCGTAGTGGTGGTTATAGGGCTTGGCGAGGTCTGCCTCCCCAATCTGCACGCAGTTCGCTGGGCCGAGCAGGTGCGCGACGATGCGATAGAGCACGTTCTTCCCGGTGCCCGGCGGGCCTTGAAGCAGGACGGCGGTTCCGGGCCTGGCGCCGGGGTTCTGCACCTTGAACGCAATCCAATTCAGGAGCCAATCGAGCCCGGCTTCATCCTCCGCGAGCCAGAGAAGGACGCGTCGCACGTCGGGCCATTCCCCCGGCGTAGGGGTGAGCGTTGGCGCCTCCCAGGTGTTGACCGCGAACGTCTCGTCCTCGCGCAGCAACAGCTCCGGCGCGTTGGGGCGGCATTCGAGCCCCATCACTCCGATGCACAGCTTCGGCACGTCGGGCGATATGGCCAGGGGGCTGGCTCCTCGGGGCCATGTGTCGCGAGAGGGCAGGAGGCCCCGAAGCATCAGGTAGTCCTCTGCTGCCTTCTGGGTGAGGAGGTCCGAATTGAAGGAGTGTCCACCGGGCCTGCGCGCGAGGTAGCGCTCCAGGGGGACGACCTTCACCAGAGGAGTCTTCGCCACGTCGGCGCGCGCCGCTTCGTAGTCGGCAACCGATGTGACCTCGGTTTCAGGAGGGCAGTTCGGAGTCACTGGGCGCTCCCGCTTCGGTGGTTCGACGTGGCCACGAGCAAGCGAGTCCGGCGCCATGCTGCCTGTTCAGCTTCCCGATTCGCCTTCTGCTGAAGGTCCCACTGCTGGAGCTTGGCGCGTGCGCCGTCCAATCCGCGGAGTGCTTCGCCCCAGACGTCGCGGGAGGGCTCCAGCTTGCCGAGCGCATCGAGTGAGCGCTGGGCGATGGCGAGAAGGCTCTCCGAGCTTTCATCGGGCGAGGCAACCCTGGCCAGCATCTCCGTCAGCCGGTTGATGCCCCCGTGGCGCTGACCATCGGCCATGAGGACTTCCCCCGCGTCCATCTGCGCGATGACCTGGCAGTAGCCCTTTCGCTTGAAGCGACTCAGTCGCTTGCGGATGACCTGGAGGTCCACGGAGGCGGCCCCAGTGACCTGCTGCGCGTTGGGACGCTCGACGTAGCGGGCAAACGGCTGGCGCAGAATGGGACCGAACATCGCTTCCACGTTGAGTGGCTGACCTCGGTGATGCTCGGGGGTGGGGCGAGGACTGGCGTTCGCGGGGTTCCAGCTCGGGAGGTAGTAGAGCCGCGCCACGTCCTTGCAGGAGGCATCCGCCTTCAACGCGGCGGTGGCTTGCGCGGCGAGGCCCAAGAACTCCATGAGGCGTGGCCAGAGGCGGTCAGCCCACCGGCTGGGTGACCCGACGGGCACGGGTTCGCTGAATGGCAATGCGACGCGGTAGCGGATGGGCTTGACGGGGTTCCCGTAGGAGTGGGTCGGGTACGTGATGAACCAGAGGCCACGCTGGCGCAGGCTCGCGAGCCACGAATCCAGCGCGGACTGTTCCTCGCAGTCGAAGTCCACGACAGCCAAGCTGACGTGAGAGAAGTTCGCATTGCGCCGGTAGGGCGTAGGGGTGGGGAGACCGGCCTTGCCTTCGTAGAGACCATCCGCGCGAGGTGGAGAGGGCTTCGCGGGGATGACGGCGTGACCGTCCTTCTCCGTGCGAAGCGCCGGGTCCATTGCGTCCTCGAAGAACTCCGACATGAGGTCATCAATGGACGAGAACTCCATGACGGAGAGCTGGTCCGAGTCATAGCGCGAGGGGGTAATGCAGAGCGTCCAGGTCATGGGAACAAGTCCAGGGGGGCTCGATGGAGGCACGGCAACGGCGCGGTGTTGTTCGGGAGCGGCGGCGCAGGGGGGCTTCGTGGCTGACTGAGGCAGGCGATGAATCTCGGGCGCTTTCGTGACGGAATGACGGACGCGTGTTGGGTCCGTCACAGCTCCGTCATGGCCATTTCTCCTCTGAAAGCCCCCCTCTTCATGACGGAATGACGGAGTCCTCTCACTCCTAAGAAGAAGAGAGAGAAGAGAGAGCAGGGACCACTGTCCGTCAGTCATTCCGTCATGACCGTGACGGGGCAGGGGGCATCGCGCGCTCATGCGGCCCTCGCGGCAAGGCTGTAGGCCCGAGGCACCGCGCCACGAGCGCCGGGCGTGTACCTCGCTGACTCGCGCACCACGCCAGCCAGCATGAGGGCCGCGAGGCAACGGCGGATGGCCTGCTCTCCCGCTCCGAGCGCGCCGCACAGCTCCTTCACGGTGAGCCCTTGGGACGCGGCGTTGGTGAGAGCGGCGACGACGTGAGGGCGGTACTGCTCAACCTGTTCAAGCATGCGTTGGTCTCCTCCAACTTCCTTAATGGGGACGCTTTCTGCGACTGGCTCCGCTGGGTCTTCTTTGGCCGCGACTGGCGGTGTGCTGACCTCAAGTAAATGCGTGCGAGTTCTGCGAGTGGCTCACGCGACGAATTTCCCAAGCCATTTCCGGTCACGGCTGATGGTGCCCAGCCCCTAATAGATGGTGCGGTTTCCGCGAGTGGCTCACGCGACGAATTGCCCAAGCCATTTCGGCTACGTCCGACGGTGCCCAGCCACTGATAGATGGTGCGGTTTCCGCGAGTGGTTCAGGGTGGCCCCCCCGGTTCGGATTTCCGATGTGTGGCCCCTCAACACCTTGCTTGGCGGTTGTAGACGCTGAGAAAATTCAGTGGAAAAACGTGCGCCCCGAGGAGGGAAAGGTTCAGGCCAAGAGGGGTGGTCCTGAATGAATGAATCCCCATCTGCTCCGCGCCTTGCCTTGGAACTCGACATGAGGAGCGTCGGGGTTTTGATAGGCGCGGGGCATGGGTTCAGAGAAAAACCCCTGCCCCTCTGTGCCTGGCCAATCGGAGAGCGACTGGAAGTCGTGGGCTTCCTGGTACGGTTCCACCATGCCCTTCGGAAGTCCCCTGCGCGCGCTCCAGTCGCTTGCCCGACTTGCCCTGCCCCTCGTGCTTCTGACGGGGTTCTCGGCCATGGCACAGCCCCAGGAGGCACTACGCGGGCGGGAGATGAAGCGGCGTCGGGTGTCGCTCTCGGTCGCCAACGCTGACAAGCCCGTGGAACTGCACGTTGCTCCGGACTACCTCACGGCCCTGGAGTTCGACTCACCTGTGGACCGGAACGCGGTGAAGGTCGGAGACGGCGGAGGCCGGTTCGCGCTGTTCGAGGTCACGACTCGGGCCATCTTCCTCAAGCCTGCGATGGCCCTGGGGGCTGGAATGAGCATGGAACTGCTCGTCCCGTTCGCGGATGGTGCGGCCCCATCCCGCGTCGTGTTCTCGCTCGTCACGCACCCTTCCGAGGTGGACACGCAAGTGATGGTGTCGCGCCTGCCTCGCACGGCAGAAGAGATTCAGGCTGAGCTGGACGAGGTGCGCGCGGCTTGTGCGGTCAAGGATGCTGAGGTGGAGGCACTCCGCGCCCGCTCCGGGGCGAGTGGCCCTGCCGGTATGCTCTTTGCGGGTCTGCTCGATAGAGGAGGATTGCAAACTGGAGGAGTCGAGCTAGGGATCGGCCAGGGGGGTGGGAACGGCCTCGGTTTTGAGGATGGGTGGACGCATCGGACAAGCGCATGGGCGACGGTGGCGCTTCGAGTCCACAATGGCGGCAGGGAGGCATGGACCCCTCTGGAGGCTCGACTCTCCGTGGCTGCAAGCGGCGAGCGCATCAACGTGCTCGCGGTGCGCATGAAGGAGCCTCGGATTGAACCGGGCGGGGCTGCCCTCGTGGTGGTCGAGACCGGAGCGCCCAACTGGCCCGAGGGTTCGATCCTCCGCTTGGAGCTGCGCGACAGTGAGGGCGGTCGGCGCCTTCTCATTCCTCGCTTTGCATTCTAGAACCGCTTTCCATGTTGATTGGACTGAGCCCGGCACACCTGCAACCCGGGCAGACGGTGGATGGCTGGCGCATCGTGAAGCCGCTCGGGGCGGGGAGCTTCGGCGCCGTCTACCTCGTGGAGAAGGAAGGCCACCGCTTCGCGATGAAGATGGCCATGCACCGGGCCAGTAGTGGAGACGCGGAGCAGACCGACGCGCGGCTGTTGCGGGAGATGGTCTGTCTGTCCCAGGTGAGTGGGCATCCCAATGTCGTGCGGGTTCACGCTCATGGGCGTTGGCCTCACCCGTCCGAGGGGTGGCTTTACGTCGCGGTGGACTACGTCGAGGGCTACACGCTGGGGGAGTGGGTCGAGAAGACGCACCCCACCGCGCATGAAGTGGTCCGGGTCTTCGGCAAGCTCGCGGGAGCCTTGGCCCATCTCCATGCGCGCGGCGTCTTTCACCGTGACTTGAAGCTGGGGAACATCCTCGTGCGTGCGGCGGATGGTGAGCCCTTCGTCCTCGACTTCAGCGCGGGGGACTACATGCTCGCGCCGGAGCTGACGGACACGCCCTTGCCCCCCGGCACTCGCCGCTACCGCTCCCCCGAGGCGGCGCGGTTTCTCCGCGAGCATGGGGACGAACACGATGCTCGCTACGACTTCAAGGCGACTGACGACGTGTACGCGTTGGGTGTCTGCCTCTACGACCTGCTGACGAATCCCCAGCCCGAGAGCGCAGCGCCACGAACCATGGTGGGCGCTCAGTGGCCTCCCCCCGCCCCACATGCGTTGAACGCGCGCGTGCCCGACTCGCTGAGCGCGGCGGCCATGCACTTCATCGACCGTCAGCCCGAGAAGCGTGCCCCGACTGCCGAAGTCATGCGGCGCGAACTGGAGGCGTTGCTGTCGGAAGGGGGCGAAGCGTGGACGGTGCCCCTTCATGTCCCGAAGCCCCAGCTTCCGCTTGCCTCCGAGGCACCCCACAACGACATCCCCCAGGAGGATGCCCCGGCGCCCGTGTCGAAGCAGTCCCCAGGGCGGCGCGTGGCGGGCGCTGTGGCCGTCCTAGCGCTCGTTGTGGCCTCGCTGGCGGGCTACATGGCCCTGCGCCCCACCTCAGTCGCGGAGAGGCCCAGCGCGCCCCTTACGGCCCCCACGGTGCGGGATGCTAGCCCTGCTGCATCTCTGTCTCCTTCCGTCCCCCCATCCCCCCTGGCGTCGTCCCCTGGGGTAGCGTTGCCCCCTCCTGCACCTGTCGAGAAAGAAAGCCCTCCCGTGAAGCGCGCTCCCGTTCCGATGCTCCCTCCCTCCGAGTCCACCTCCAGGAAGCCGAAGGCCCTGGCCTCCCGCCCGAGCTGGCCTCCGTCGCCTTGGGCTGGGTTCCTCAAGACGTGCGCAGGCGTGACCGCCGTCGCGGCGCTGTCCATGGGCTGCCCAGGCGCCCAAGTCCGGCCTGAACCCGGTGACTGCCCCTCCGAAGCGCGCGAGGTCATGTTCAGTCGACAGGTGAAGGGCGGGCTGCGGTTGAGGCCGGGCGATTCGGTGATTCTCACTCTCGACAGAAGTCAACCCGGTATGCAGTCCGATGCGGGCCTTTATTCCGATGGGCCTGTGACCGGGGTGGTGCGAATCAGTGACGTGCGAGGGCTCCCAGAGGGGACGTTGCTCTCGGGTTATCTCTGGACCAGTGGAGACGTGGCTGTAGGGCGCTACACGGAGGCGCACCTCCCAGACGGCCGGATGGTTCCGGTGTGCATTGTTCTGGGGCGCAAGGGGTACGTGGAGAAGGGGCCCGACTCCAAACCAGGGGAGGCGCAGCTCAACCGGTCGTTTCCAGCCTATCTAGTCGAGCGCTGGCCCTAGTTTCCCTCTAGAGACGTAAAGGAGCTTAGCAAAATGGGCTTCTTTCTGTTCACTGTGAGTGAATGAGATTTCGATCTTTTTAGACCTATTACGTCGTTCAAGTCAGAAAGGGCTGGCAGTACCTTGAGTCTGCCTTTGCGCGAATCCCTCTCGCGCGGGCACTCGGAGCTTCCTGCCCATGTCCAATCCGTCTGACTCTCGGCCTGCCGGGAGCGTTGTCCTATTCACCAACGGAGACACCTCCTACGAGTTCTTCCGGGACTTGGGGGAGGGCCGCGTTGGAGAGCGAATCCTTCTCGCGCAGACCCGCACGCCCAAGGGCCTCGGGGAATGCGTGGTGCTCAAGTGCCTGCCCCTGCCGAAAGCGGCGGACGCGACGGAGAAGACCCAGCGCACGCGGGCCCGGCTGGAAGAAGAGGTCCGGTTGGCGCAGTACCTTCGCCACCCGAGCATCGCGCGTATCCATGGCCTCTTCGAGTCGGAGATGGGCTTGTGTGTGGCGATGGAGAACGTCGAGGGGCTGTCGCTCAACACGCTGCTGGCTGTTGCCCAGACTCGGGGGTGGTACTTCTCGGAGCCGTTCATCCTCTACGTGGGTGCGGAGGTTGCGGCGGCCCTGGCCTACGCGCACTCACGCAACGATGATGCAGGCTTCGCGCTCGGCATCGTCAACCGGGACGTCAACCCCGCGCGCATCCGCCTGGGGCCCCACGGAGAAGTGCGACTGACGGACTTTGGCGTGGCGCTCTCTCGCCTCTCAGGGCGATTGGCCACGTCCCTGCCGCGCCCCCAAGGTGAAGTCCTCTATTCGGCACCCGAGGTGTTGCTGGGCGAGGTGGTGGACGCGCGAGCGGACCTGTTCTCTCTTGGGCTGACGCTGCTGGAGTTCGCCACGGGACGACACCTCTACGACCCCGGCCATGTCCGCATTGAAGAGGTGGAGGCGCGGCTGTCGAAGGAGGAACGGGAACGCGCGCTCACGGCCACGGTGGCCTCCGAGGTGACGGAGCTGCCCGCGTTCGCGGAGGATGCAATCTGGTGCGCCATGGCCTACGGCTCCGAGGATGTCGAGCGTGCGGCGCAAGGGCTCTCGGTGCCGCTCCGGGACATCCTCCACTCGTTGCTGTGTCGCAACCCCGCCGAGCGCATTGGGACGGCGGCCGAGTTGGAGCTTGTCTTGCGTGCGCAGTTGGCGCGGCTGGGCGGGTACACGCGCGAGGAGGCGTTGCAGGAGGCCCAGCACGCGCTCGGAGAGGCCAGTGAGGGACTCTGGGAGTTCGAGTTGCCGAGCGACGAAGGTGGCATCACGCCCCCTGTCACTGAGATGTGGAGTCGCTCCGAGCCCTCGACGGATTCGGCTTCGCCCCATGGCACTCGGCGCCCATCGTCGAGCGCTCCCGATGAAGTGCCGACGGAGCCCGGTGCAGGTCCGCGCCGTCGCACGTTGACGAAGCAGCCGACCGCGTAGCGTCGGTCCCCAACCCCTCTCACCACCGCTGATTCACCACCGGCGCGGCGCGAGTCGTCCAGGCCGACCGGGAGACGTGTGTTCGTCGTGCCTCATTCCGGGGCGCGCACAGGAGACGTGTATGCACAGGAAGCGAAGTGGAGTCGCCGCGTTGCTGTTGTTGCTGTTCCCCATGCTGGGATGGGCCTCGGAGCCTCCCAGCCCCGAGGCCGCTCCGTCAGCCCCTCCCCTCGAACCAGCCGCTCGTGAGTGGCACTACTGGATGCGCCTGGAAGCCACGACGCTGTCGCTGTTGCCGCGCGCTGGTGTGGGTGATGACGAAGGCTTCATCCAGATTGAACCCACCTTCATCCTCGACGGTGGCCCCGAGTTCGGCTTCAACCTGGGGGCTCCAATTCGTTTCCGGATGTGGGGTGGGAACGACGGCGGGGCGCTCGTGCGTCGCGAGGACTGGGACACGCTCTCGGACTGGGGGCAGCTCGTTCGTGGACTCTTGTTGGGTTCGGACGACGCGCCCGTGGGCGTCTGGTTCGGGCCGCTGGAGGAACACAAGCTCCTCTCAGGTCATCTGGTCCGTCGCTACTCCAACCGGACCAATCCGAACTACCACCCGGCCGGTGGCATCTTCACCGGCACGTTGGGGCCTCTCTACACCCAAGCCTTCGCGTCAGACGTGCTGGGGGCGCGGTTGGTGGGGGCGGAGTTCTCCCTCGACGTAGAGCACATCTTCTTCGGCCAGCCTGAGAAGGGAGGGAGGTACACGCTGGCCCTGTCCGCTGTCCATGACTGGGGGCGAGCGGGAGGCCACGCGCCTTCGATGACGCTCGCGCACCTGGATGCGATGGCGATAGTGGTGGCGCGCTCCGACCTGGAGGCCCACTTGCTTGCCGGGTGGGGCGGTCGTCCTGGTGAGGGCGGCGCGTGGGGAGCTGTCGTGGGTGGAGGGGTGGACTACCTCACGGACAGATTCAACATGCGGCTTCGGCTGGAAGCGAGGCGCCAGCATGGAGGCTTCCGGCAAGGCTTCTTCGGTGCTGACTACGAGCTGGCGCGCTTCCAGGCGGCGGGCCCTGACGGCGTGCCGCTCGCGGATGCTCACTTCCCGGACGGCTACTCCGCGTTCGGAGAGGCCATCGTGGAGTGGGATGCCGTCAGCTACGGAGGACCCAACAAGCACCTGAACGTCTCGGTGGGCGCGGAAGTCTTCTCGTGGGGCCGCGCTGATGTTGACGGGCGTGTGGCGGTGCAGCTCTTCGAGCGCAGCTTGGAAGTGGCGTTGAAGGGGCTCGCGGTTGGAGCTGGGAAGCCCGGAGCACGCTACCTCGGAGCGGCGGAAGTCCGGTGGAGGTTCCTGGGGGGCAGCCTCTACGCGATGGGGACGGGCGGCACGCTGTTGTTCCCCACCACCGAAGGGACGTTGCGACCTGGCGCCTTCGCCTCGGTGGGCTTGGGGGTGGACCATGTCCGCTAACGCCCTGTGGCTGTCGCTGGCCTTGCTCACCACGGGATGCGTTTCGGTGCCTCACGCTCCCGTGCGTGGCCGCACGCTGAACAACACGCCGAGCGCGGCAACACCTCCAGAGGGGGTGGATATTGCGGGCGACGAACGCCCCGGTGCCTTCGACCCGTCTCCGTACTCCATCGCGGGCTCCTGGCCGCGACAGCGATTCGTGCGTCATGGGGGGGGCGCGAACTGATGCAACGAAGGCCGCGTCCGGAGCTGTCGGGGGCAGAGCCCAGACCAGCGCCTCGCCACGACAGGCTGTGCTCGACGCCCTCGACGAAGTGAAGGGTACGCTGGATGGTGTTGAAGGGACCTTCACGAAGTTGGCGGCCCATCGGCCCAGGGCACTCGGTGAGCAGAGCCTGAATGACGACGGCTTGTTCTCCCGGTTTGTCGAGCATGGCTCCGCTCAAGTGACATGGCTCCGTGGCGGGCTTGGGAGTGCGGCCCGGCTGACGGAAGTGGTCTCGGAAATGGGCGACCCGGACATGGAGCTGGGCGTGCTTCGGATGACGGGCCCCAAGCTCCAGGCCACGATGTTCGGGACCCTACTGCTCGCCACCTGGGTGGACTTCCTTCAGCTCTCGGCCGCCATCATCAAGCACTGCTTCGCATGCAGCGACGAGAAGCTGTTCGTGGACCTTCATCGGGTGCAGCAACTGATGGAGCCCACGATGAAGGACCTTGAGTCGCTCGACCCGGAGCGAGTGGAGGCCGCTGCCACGGCGATGCCTGAGTTGATGGGGAAGCTGACCCGGGAGTATGCCGCGCTCCAAGCGCAGACCCGCGAGAGCATGCGGATGGGGGAGAAGATGCTCACGGCGGCGCAGGTGCTGGAGATGGTGTCCATGATCTCCACGCTGAAGATGTCGCTCCCCCGGCTGCCTCCAGCCGCACCGGTGACACTCGGCATGAGCCTCGCGATGGGTTCGGGCGGCGTCATGATGGGCTCACGAATCGTCGTCTCCGCGGAGTGGGTGGAGATGATGCGAAGGCTTGTGCAGGCCGGGGTCATCTCCCTTCCAGCCGTCAACGCGGCCATCCGCATCCACGGCGGACAGGTGATGATGGCGCAGGCGTATCAGGACTTGCCCCAGGGCGTGCGTGACGCGCTGGGGGACAGTCCGGAAGTGAGGGGGATGCATGTGACGGGGAAGGCAGGGGCGGGCATGTCGGAGGCCCCGAAGCACCACGTCATGCCGAAGGAGCACCGGGAGTGGTTCGAGCAGCGCGGCTTCAGGGGCGACCTGGACATCGACCAGTTCTGTGTCCGCCTGGAGAAGTCCCACCACGAGGCGATTCACGGAGGGGGGAACTGGAAGCTGGGACGCACATGGCCCGGTGAGTGGAATCGGATGATCATGCGTACATTGAGGGCGGCCGAGGCTAAGACAGGTCGGATGCTGAATCGGAACGAGATCCTGACCATCGTTGGGGACAACATGAAGGAGTACAGAGTTCCGCTGGAGTTCGTCACCGGGAGAAGCCGATGAGCGACGGAGATGCGTGGCAGGGCAACATCAAGGCCCGCCTGTACGAACGAGCGCGAGAGCGTGGCTACGAGTCAATTACCTCCTTCGCAAACGACCGTCCCACTGCCTCGTTGGTGGCCCTAGCCGAAGAGCTGGGCCGCGAAGACGTCGCAGGGGTACAGGTTCTAAGTGCCATGCTCTATGAGGCGGAACAGCGCAGACAGGTCATGCGCTTTGTTCGCGACATCCTTGTGCGCATGTTGTCCCAGAGTCTTCCGGAGGGGTGGCCGACCGTATTGGACGATGCGAGCCGATTCCAGATTGCTAGGGCTCTGGGCCGTTGGACGGGATACACCCCCGAGACTCACCAGAAACAAGTTGATCGGGCGGGGGACTCGCTTCTCGCCAATCCGCCCCCCGCTGGTTGGCGCCCGCTCGGACCTGACGACGAACTTCTCCGGACGCTCCTGCCGGACGACGAAGTCTGACCGCCCACAGCGTCCTGCCACCGTTCGAGTTACGCCGCTGGACGTTGGGCCCCTCTTCACTCGCCTCCTGGGCTAAGTGGAGAGGGGGAGTTTCATTGCCCCCATATAGCCCCTCCCCAGTGGAATCAGGGGGGAGGAGGCGGGACAGGGCGGGACAACCGCTGGCCGAAATCCCCAGTGAAATCGCGGGTCAAGGCGATCCTGCCTCGGGATTGGGTTGCTCGGCGCAGCGGGTTCGATTCCCGCCGCCTCCACAGAGTGAAGCCCAGCAGCCGCGAGGTTGCTGGGCTTTTTGTTTGGGCGCAGGGGCCCTCGGTGTGTCCGTTCGACCTCGACCGACGGCGGGCGCCCTGCGCTGAGCGCGCCTCGTGGTGCCCGGGGGCCTGCGACGCCCCAATCCGGATGAGTGGCCGAAGTTGCGGGAGTGCGAGCACGGCGGGGGGCAGCTGCTGCCGCTGCGGCTTCCTCGGAGGGTGCGCGCATCCGCCTGCACGCGAACCCGTGGACATGAGCAAGGGGCACGTCCCGAATCGTGTGTCGTTGGTTCGGAGGGGACGAGGGTGGATGGCTCCTTGGCGGTTTCATCCAGCGGTGTCTGGGGTTGATGTCAGCAGGGCCATGTCGAGGTCGCGGCGGTCATCCCGGATGGCCGTGACTTCGATGGGAGCACCATCATCTGGCCGCGAGCCCATTGCGGACTTCTGTGTCCGGAGACTTCGGAATTAAGGCCTCCTAGTCAAAAACACAGAGGAATTTATCTTTCCGCCACCTCGGTGAGGAGAACCACCACGCCCTTCTGGGCGAGGCCTGCCCGTTCGCCTCGCCATTCATTGGGAGAAAGACGATGTCGCAAGCCACGACTGTTCCTCTGGAGCATGATCGCTTCCCGTATTCCCCCATCGTCGACCGGCCGCCCCTCCATCTTCCCAACGGCGCCCGTGTGGCTGTCTGGGTCATCCCTAACGTCGAGCATTTCTATTTCGACCGGCCGTCCAGTTCGCTCATCTCTTCGACCACGAACCAGGCGCCGGACGTGCTGAATTATGCTTGGCGGGATTACGGCGTCCGCGTGGGCATCTGGCGCCTGATGGAGGTGATGCAGAAGTATGGCGTGAAGGGCACCGTGGCGCTCAACTCGGACGCCATCCAGCATTACCCTCGCATCATCGAGGCGGGAATCCAGCTGGGCTGGGAATGGATGGGCCATGGAAAAACCAACTCCATCCTGCTCCCGCAGCATTCACCCGAGGAGGAGCGCAAGCACATCTTCTCCGTGGTGGAGACCATCACGAAGAGCACCGGCAAGGCGCCTCGAGGGTGGCTCGGGCCAGCGCTCAGTGAGTCACTCCACACGCTGGACTACCTGGCCGAGGCGGGCATCCAGTACGTCGCGGACTGGGTGAACGACGAGCAGCCCTACCCGATGCGAGTGAAGACGGGCCAGATGCTGTCGGTACCGTACGCGCTGGAGCTCAACGACTTCGGCGCCTTCCTGGTGCATGGGCAGAGCGGAGAAGGCTTCGCGAGGACCATCATCGACCAGTTTGACACCCTCTACGAGGACGGTGCGAAGACGGGCCGCGTGATGGCCATCGCCCTGCATCCGTTCCTGATTGGGCATCCGCACCGCAGCAAGTACTTCGCCCAGGCGCTCGCCCACATCACGTCGCGCAAGGACGTATGGGTGACCACCGGTGGAGAGATTGCGGACTGGTACAACAAGACCATCCTCAATCGCTGACACCGGGCATGGCAATGCCCTCTCCTTGCGAGAGAGGGCACTGCTTTCATGCGCGGCTCGATCTACGGCGTGGGCGGCATCGCGCAGCTCTGGCCTGAGCACGAGCAGGTGTCCACGCACCCTCGCAGCAATGACCACATCTGCTCGCTGACCATCTCCGTGCGGTTCCCGCCGTTCTGGTTCGCACCATGGCTCGCTGGGACGCGACCCAGCGGCGCCTGGGTATCGTGGATGCAGGACCCCTGACCATCGGGCCCGAAGTCCACGCCGTAGCGGTCCCATGTGGTGACCGGGGCGCAGACGTCCGGCTGCGTCCAGGCACCCACGTTCACCCAACGGTCGGTGTACTCGAGAATGGTGGCGCGGTTCGCCGCGGGCCACGCCTGGGCGAGCGCGGGCATCAGACGCATGAACAGCCCCGTGTACTGCGTGGGCTTGGCCGTGTTGTCCTGGTACGCACCTCCCAGCTCGCCTCCGCCGTCGATGAGGCCATAGGGGTCACGGATGGTCTTGGTCGAACCCGGGGGCTGGGCCAGGTCCGCCCAATACTCTTCCTCGGAGCCCGCCTCCTGGCCCCACAGGGCCACGCCGTTGACGCCGCGGTAATAGCTGCCCGTCTCGAAGAACTCCTGTCCCTGGGCCTGGGCCAGGTCCGCGAGCATCTCCGGAGCCTGGAGCATGGCCGCCGCGAAGGCGTAGTTCAGGAGCTTGCCGCCACCGTTGCCACCACCGCCGCGCCAGAAGCTGCTGCCCATCTTGTGGTTGGCCCAGACGTCGATGCCGTGCTGCACCAGCGCGACGAGCACCTTCTGCTTGGCGGCCAGGTCCTGTGCCGCGGAGCAGGGGGCGGTATCACAGACGTCACCCATGTTGAGCCAGGCGTACAGATGCGTGTCGTACATCCACATGTCCGTGGCCCAAGGACGGCCATAGGGGATGTTGTCCTCCGGAGGCGTGAGGTCGCACACCACGGAGTCGTTCGTGTAATCCAGGCGCAGGCCCCGGACCCAGGACTCCGCCTCCGTGCGGTTGACCACCTCTGTGAACTGCGAGCGCGGAATTCGCGAGAGGAACTGGGTCTGCAATTGGTCCGTGGTGAAAGTCGGCTTGTAGGTGCCCACATACGGTGGACGGAACGTCTTCGCCGGATTCGCTGGCGCGGCAGCCACCACCGTGAGCGCGGCGGCAAAACGGCCACAGGACTTCTCGCCCACCGCGTCACAATCACCCGAGGGATTGTCGGACACGTACTTGACGACGGAGCTGCCGGCGGACGCCGCATAGGGGAACGTGAGCGTCTTGTACCCTGTGCTGCTCAAGCGCTTGTCCCAGGGGACCGCGTTGAGGCCCGAGGGATTGACCGCCACGCCGTGACGCCCGGTGACCTTGGGCGTGATGTCGGTGAGGGTGACCTTCCCGCCCACGGTGGCAGGACTGACGAAATACTCCCCCGTGACGTATTGGCCACAGGCATAGGCTTGGTTGAACCGGAAGGTGATGCTGTTGGCGGCTCCGGAGGGGGCTGTGACACGCAGGCAGGGGCCTGTGGTGTCCGAGGTGATGGTCCCCGGGTTGCCCGAGCAACCACAGGCGGCCTGGGCGTCTCCTGGCAGCACGACGAGCAATCCAGCCAGGGAAATGGCCGACAAACAGAATCTTTCCATCCACTGCATGGAACGTGACGACATGCTCTCCCTTTCGATGTGAGTCGAGGTGCCTGCCTCCGGCACGGGTGACGGCCTGAAAGGCAGGTGTTGGCTACAAGCGGGGATATGCAGGAAGTCTTGTTATCCGAAACGAGGCAAAAGACGAGAGGAAATTTGATGCGAGGAAAGGCTTGCCCTTGTCATGAACAAACGGTCGGAAGCCTGGCGAGAAAACTGATGGGTGCGGGCCTCAATGTGAGGAGTTGAGCCCCCACGGATATACAGTGCCGGCGTTACAGTGGACGGGGAGTGCATTTCTTCGTCTGTCTCTCGGGGGCGCCACGCTCATGAAATCTTTGATGCGGATTGAACTGTTTCGAGACCGAATGTTTCGCCCTGTTGGGATGGATTCTCGATGCTCTGCACGAGGCGGGGGTTCTGATTCAAAATTCGTAACACTGCTTTTACTGTAACCGTCAGGAAGCTTTTCCGTCCGAGGGCTGCGACGCGCAGGGGCCCTCAGTGGTCATCCGAAACCGACCAATGGGGAGGGCCGAGACGGTGACGCCCGGGTGGGACGTCGAGTTCCAACGGACCCGTGGAGAACTGGGGAAAGCTGCTGGGTGACAACGCCACCGTGGCCGCCATGTTCGACCGACTGCTGCACCATGCCCACGTCGTCCCCTTCGGCCCTCGCAGCTGGCCGCTGCTTCCCTGCTCGCCTTCTCCTCACCTGCTTGGGGGAAACCTCAACGATTCCAGGCCCTTTGCCTCTATCTCCCAGTGAGCTGAGGGCCAGCCACGAGCAGAAAGTGCGCCCGCTGTAACACCCTGTCGGCTCGTGGGTCCAACCCCCAACTCGAACACGGGAGGTTGCACATGAAGAAGTTCGCTCAGAAGGTCGCGGTCGTCACCGGGGGCACCAGCGGAATCGGACTCGCCACTGCGCGGATGCTCGTGGAGGAAGGGGCGAAGGTCGTCGTCTTCGCGCGCTCGGAAGAGGGGCTGGCGGAGACGGTGAAGTCGCTCGGCCCGAACGCACATGCGGTTCGAGGGGATGTGACTCGCGGGGCGGACCTGGAGCGGCTGTTCCAGGAGACGCGCCAGCGCTTCGGCGGAATCGACATCCTGTTCGCCAACGCGGCGGTGGTGAAGCTGATGCCCCTGGCCGACACCACCGAGGCGTTTTTCGATGAGCTCGTCGCGGTGAACCTGAAGGGGACGTTCAATACGCTGCGGCAGGCCATCCCACACCTGAATGACGGCGCGTCGGTGGTGGTGACGACGTCGTGGCTAAACCGCATCGGCTTCGAGGGTTCTAGCGTGCTGAGCATGACGAAGGCGGCGCTCCGTTCGCTCGTCCGCG
Organism: Myxococcus stipitatus; assembly: GCF_038561935.1. Next base: position 2,992,033 of record NZ_CP102770.1, read on the forward strand.
TGGCCGCCGCGGAGCTGGCACCGCGAGGGATTCGCGTCAACGCGGTGTGCCCCGGCGCCATCGAGACCCCCCTGTGGGGGAAGCTGGGACTCCCCGCCGAGCAGCTCCAGGCCGCGGGGGCGAGCATCACCGCGCAGATTCCGGTGAAGCGCTGGGGCCGCCCCGAGGAGATTGCCCGCGCCGTGCTGTTCCTCGCGGCGCCGGATTCGTCGTATGTCACGGGCACCGAGCTCGCGGTCGATGGAGGACTGCGCCAGGTATGACGTCGCTTGAAGAGAATCCCTTCCACCCCGGCTACGACACCGACGGCGACCACGGGCTCGTGGCGCGCGCGGTCGACGGCAGCAAGGACGCGCTGCGCGAGCTCGTCGCCCGGCACCAGCCCTTCGTCTACAACCTGTCACTGAAGATGTGCGGGCGGCGGGAGGACGCCGAGGACCTCACCCAGGAGGTCTTCGTGAAGGTCATCACCTCCCTGCGCACCTTCCGGGCGGAGAGTGCGTTCCGGACCTGGCTCTACCGGCTCACCGTCAATCACCTCCTCAAGAGCCGCCGGCGCGGGATGGAGGTGCTGGTCGACGACTTCCAGACCTACTTCGACCGGATCTCAGCGGTTCCGGACGAGGCGATGACACCACAGGAGCTGCGGGACGGCGCCAGTACGGTCGAAGAGCTGCGAATCCGGTGCACGACGGGCATGCTGATGTGCCTGGATCGTGAGCAGCGAATCATCTACGTGCTCGGCGAGCTCTTCGGGGTGGGCCATCAGCTCGGCGGGGAGCTGATGGAAATCTCTCCGGGAAACTTTCGCGTCCGGCTCTCCCGGGCGCGCAAGGACTTGTACAGCTGGATGAACCAGCGCTGCGGGCTCGTCAACTCGGCCAACCCGTGTCGGTGCGAAAAGAAGACCCGGGGTTATGTGCGCAGCGGGGCGGTGGACCCGGAGCATCTCGTGTTCAACACCGACTATGTCACCAGGATCGAGGCTCTCACGCGCAGCGGGTCGTCGGAGGTCATCGACACCGTCGAGCAGCTCCACCAGCGCGTCTTCCTGGAGCACCCGCTCCAGGCCAGCCGGTCGAAGGTGGTCGACGAAATCCTCCGCAACGACACCCTCCGCACATTCTTCAGCATCTGAACCGCGGGCCGCAGCCAGGCCCAGGCTCAGGGTTGGTGAGATTCGTAAAAGCGGCCCGCTCCAAAGTCTTGGAGCGGGCTGTTGCATTGGATGCCGATGGTACCTCAATCGCCAGAGTTCGGAATCACTCGGGTTATCGTCTCACGCTGAGCACTGGGCCCATGCCCCAGCATATAGGCGGGAAAGAGGCCATGAGGAAGGGGAGGGCTGGGCTTTATCCGGCTCAGGCGCTCCCGCACTTCGTGTCGGAGCGCCTGATTTCTGTATTGTAACCGTCCGGCGAGCGACGTGGCGCGAGGCATTGCAGGGGTAGAGGTGGTGGTGGACCCTGGCCGGAATGTCGAAGCTGGTTGAGAGTGAAGAGTGGTTCCAGGTCGCCGAGGCGTTTGAAGCGAGCGGCCTGACGCAAAAGGAGTTCTCCGCGCAGCGCGGGTTGAGGCTTAGCACGCTGCAGTCGTGGGTTTACCGGCGCCGACGTCAGCGGAGCAGGAAGGCCCCCGCTGTGAGACTGTTGCCGGTGGAGGTGGCGAGCACGACGCAAGCGAGCGCGGCGATGCTCGAGATAGTGCTGCCCGGCGGAGCGCGAGTGAGGTTCGCCCCAGGCACCGACGTCGGGTACGTGGCCCGGCTCCTCACGGCGCTGGGCAGGTGAGCGCGTGTTCACCCTGCCTGCGTCCGTGCGCGTGGTGTTGGCCACGGAGCCAGTGGACATGCGCAAGTCGATTGATGGGTTGATGGCCCTGGTGCAGTCGGGGTGGGGAGAGGACGTGTACTCCGGGCACCTCTTCGCCTTCGTCTCGCGCAGAGGGGACCGCATCAAGGTGTTGGCGTGGAGTCGTGGCGGATTCGTGCTGCTGTACAAAAGACTGGAGACGGGGCGCTTCCGGTTGCCCAAGGTGGAGACCGAGGCGCGGACGGTGGCGCTGGACGCGACGCAGTTGGCGATGTTGCTGGACGGCATCGACGTGGCCGAAGTCCGACGCCCGTCTGCCTGGGCACCTCCCGGCCGCCCGGCCTCCTGACGGCCCGGCGCGGGCGCGGGGAGCGGCAGCGCGGTATGGGCTGGAGGTGCCTCGAGAGCTGCCGCAAGACCACTTCTGCCCCTGGCGCGAGGAAGCCGAGGAGCTGCGTGAGCGGATGACTTCGCTGGAGGCGAAGATGGCGGCGTTGGAGCGCCGCGTCTTCGGCAAGAGGACGGAGAAGCTGCCGCCCGTGGCCCAGGAGCTGAAGGCCCGCCAAGACTCCCCAGAGGAAGAGCGGGCCCGGGCGGCAGCGGCCCTCCGGACGCGACGCGCACGAGCGGCCCGCAAGGCCGACGCCGCGGTGGAGCGTGAAGTCAGGCACGAAGTCCCCGCCGAAGACAGGCACTGCCCGGCCTGCGGCAGCGAGGAACTCAATCCCCTGGGGGAGGGGCGCCGGACGGTGGTGTACGAGCACGTGCCGGCCTTCTTCGAGAAGCAGGTGCACGTGCAAGAAGTGCTGGCGTGCACCTGCGGCCGAGGTGTCGTCACCGCGCCCGCGCCACCCAAGGTGGTGGACAAGGGCGAGTACGGCCCGGGTCTCCTGGCACACGTCGTCGTCTCCAAGTGCGCGGACGCCATGCCGCTGCACCGCCTGGCACAGCGGATGGAGCGGGGCGGAGTCCCCATGAGCCGCAGCACGCTGACGGACCTCTTCCACCAGTCGGCCTCGGCGGTGCGGCCTCTGTCCTCGTACCTCTTGCAGCGCATTGCCTCGGCCGAGGTGGTGTGGGCTGACGAGACGCCGCTGCGCGTGCTGGACGTGAAGAAGACGCGCCGAGGCTACCTCTGGACGTTTCTCACCCAGACGCCCCAGAGCGAGTGGCTCATCGGCTACCGCTTCAGCCTGGGCCGCGCGGGCAAGACGCCCAAGGACGTGCTGGGCGGCACCACGGGCGCGCTCGTGGTGGACGGGTACACCGGCTACAACGCGGTGACACTGCCGGAGGGCCGCACGCGCGTCGGCTGCTGGGCCCACCTGCGCCGTCGCTTCTTCGAGGCACTGCCCACCGCGCCTGAGGCCCGGGAGGCGATGGACCTCATCCTGGAGCTCTACCGGGTGGAGGCCCAGGCGCGGGACGCGGGCCTCGTGGGCACTGCGGCGCATCGCGCGTTGCGCCAGGAGTCCAGCACTCGCGTTCTCGTGCGTCTGCGCACGTGGCTCGAAGTCCAGACGCCGCGCCACCCGCCGAAGAGTCCGCTGGGGCAGGCTCTCTCCTACGCGACGAAGCAGTGGGAGGCGCTCACCCGCTTCGTCGAGGACCCGCGGCTGCCCTTGGACAACAACCGCTCGGAGGCGGCGTTGCGAAAGGCCGCACTCGGCCGCAAGAACTTCCTCTTCGTCGGACACGAAACCGCTGGCGAGAATCTCGCGGGTCTCTACGCGCTGGTCGCTACCTGCGAGGCCAACGGCGTCAACCCCGAGGCGTACCTGGCTGACGTCCTGCTCCGCGTCCAGACGCACCCGAACTCGCGCATCGCGGAGCTGTTGCCTCACGAGTGGAAGCGTCAGCAGACCACCGGTCCGCCCGAGTCACGCTTCCAGCCCCAGCCCTGAACTCTCCTCCGGTCGCGGCATCTGCCGGGCACGGACCTCGTCCATCTTCAACTGCTCACGCCACGTCGCTGACCGGACGGTTACTCTGTATTGCGCTGATAGATGTATCGGTGCTCTTAGAATAGTTGACTAGAATCGGTCTCGAAATTGAGCGAGCAGGGATGGGAGCGGCAGCTGGGGCGCTGATCGACATGCGGGGGGCGGACATGCTCGAAGCTGACCGCAGGCAGAATACGGGGCCGCTCGAGTCTCGCCGCCAGCCCCAGCCCTGAAATCCCCTCCGGTCGCGGCGTCTGTTGGGCACGGACCTCGTCCATTTTCAACTGCTCACGCCACGTCCCCTGACCGGCCGGATACGTCTCAAGAAATCCTGGGGCGGAGGAGTTCCATCATTCGAGGGGTTCGTCGAACTGCTTTCCTCGACCTGATTGCACCCAAGAGGCCAGTCTGGAGTCGATTGTCTTCTGCGTCTTCATTGCTGGAGCATCCGAATCAGGAATTGATATTAATTCCAAGTCGCGCCGAAGGACATACTCCTTCACTTGGCTCATCATCTCGGTTTCTACTGCCTGAACAGCAGTGAAATCCCGTCGACGAAGAGCGAGATTGCGGCGATCAGACTTTTCACGTAGCGCGGTTAGCTCATCTTCGTCAAAAATCTGAACGTCGTCACACATGGCTAGGCCATACTGGACTGAGGTCTCGACCCATTGTCTATGGAGGCGGCCAGAAGACGAGAGCTTAACGAACTTCACTGTACTAGAACCGGAGCCGTCAAAGTCGGGACCAAGTGATCCGAGGTCGTAAGGCTCGAGTAGGCCAGAATACAGGAGAGCACCTAGAGCCTTATCCGTTGAAGACCGTGGCACACCGAGAGTTGAAAAAAAAGACAGCAGCCCTTCAACCGACTCGAAGCCCTTGTCAGCCTTGGTTGTTTCCTGGTTGCGCAACTCGTAACAGCGCATTAGCGTGCGGAACCCAAGCAGTGGGCTAATCGCGGCCTCACGCGGGCAGCAAAATAGATTGCACACCCTGCGAGAGCGGTCTTGACTGAACTGCTGCCAGTCTCCAAGAAAGACAGCCCTCTCATACGCAGTTCGTCCAAGACGATAATTGCCGTCGGAGAGGTAGGCTGCGAGGAGTTTGTCGAGGTCTATTTGTGGCGATGATACACATATTTCGAAGAGTCTAAGCGCCTCACGAATATCTCCGGTAGCCAGCATCGCCATCGAGCGCGAAATGTAGAGGTCTTTCGTGAATGTTTTATGCAGTGTGTGTAGCAGTTCTGCCGGGTTTTTGATTCCAATTCTGAACCCCCGGAGCGACCTGATGGATGTCTTGTCTCCTTTGCTTAGTTCGCCAATGGCAAACTCAAACCGCCTCTCGAGTACTTTTGCCAAGGCGGGACGCGGTAGGTATAAGATTGTATTGCGAATTGCGTGAAAGGCGCTTTGCTGTCTGGCGCGCCAATAGGTCGTGTCGCGCATTGGTAGCAATAGAAGCATTCTTCCCAGGCCGGCGGTCCATTGTGCCTGTAGGAATGCAACACTTTGGAACTCGTCGTTGAAGTGATCTGCGTTGTCGAAGATTACGCACAGCAACTTCTTTCGCGACCAGCGGATGTGACGAAGCAACCTTCGGAGATAGCCCTCTTGGTCCTGTACCGACTTTTCCAAACGTCTGCCGAACTCAATGTTGAACTCTTCGGGGCGTGACTCCTTTAGGGGCTTCAATGGACCGCGCGCCAGGGCCTGATATTCATCAAAAAAGATTCCTTTGAGCTCATCGTAGCTTGGACTGCCACCTTTGAAGAGTCGTTGCTGGATGGCAAGCAAGGTCTGGCTCTTCAAATAACCAGGAAGCGCCTTTGGATCCGGGTCGGCCTTCGACAAGTCGATATGGATAACAAGACACTTCTTCTTGACCTCACCGGGGAGTTTCTGGGCGAAGAATGAGTCCACAAAAGTGGATTTTCCTGATCCGTGCTGTCCGAGGAGTAATACGGTCGTCCCAGGGCCGTCTTCTCCGAGGGACACGTCGGTGGCCTCCGCTGCGACGAGTTCACCTAGGCGGTCCCCTTGTCCGGCTGCTCTCGTATCAAGCGGCTCAATGTCCTCTGTCAGTTCTGCCGCGATCCGCTGGAGGCGTGAGTCTGCTTCGATGCTCTCATGGGTCTCAACAAAGCAGGCACGAAGTGCTTCAGGATTGTGAGAACTAGACAAGCCCTCAAAGACCTCCTTCAGCACTGGCGCCAGAGCCTTGGCTACCTCGGAGCGCTTTCGCTGTCGATCCTGCCCGCGCACGTCGATGAGCCGCTTTGATGTTCCCTCCGTCGGCTCCGCGATAACGCCTTCTTCACGCAAAAACGGTCGCCTAAAGAGACCGGAGCGGACATTGGGCTCAGCTCCAACCTCGAAGAACAACTTGAACAGCGTTGCTTCGCAGATCTCATCCAAAGATCTAAACACCAAGATTGACGATGCTTCCTTGCTGATTCCGTCAGTCCTACTGCCCAAGAGAAATACCCACTGGAGCCCCGTTGTGGCACATACTAGCCCACAACCCCATCGGGCAGCGTATGTCTCTGCCTGATCAATCGTTGACTTCAGCGGTTCAGACCTAGCTACTGGTCCGCTCCTCTTGTACCAGCGAGCATCGGTTGCAGGAATTCCAAAATCGATTGAACTTCGTTTTGCTTCAACGATGGCGTGTTCAGTGGATGCTGATAGACGATAGTCTAGTCTATCGCCATTCTCGAATGTTTCTCGTTCAATCTGGGCGGGCCGCCAACCAAGAACGTCGGCAAGAACTCTGTCGATAATCAGCGCTCTGGTGTCGGCTTCAGTTTGCACTTCTGGAGGGCGTGCATAGAATTCACTGCGCATGGCCAACAGTGCTGCATATGCTCTGTCGATATAGGTATTGGTCATGTTCTTGCCAGTTAGGTATGGCCGATTGAAGAGAATCGGCGCCGAGGGTTTGCGGTGAGAGCCAATAGTAGTTTAGAGAAGTGGTCAGCATTTCTGCGGATCCGATTTTCGCAGGGGAACAACCTTGCTGCAATTTCCCCGATCAGTATTGCCTGGGGCCGACGCCAAACCGAGCCCTACCTGCGCAGGAATAGTAGGCGAGGAGCCACGCGGTGGGCTCGAATGGCCCCTCTCACGTCCTTGTGCTGGCAGCCTACCAATCCCCTGCTAGTGCCGAAGCGTGCCGCGCTCTTGCCCTGTGCTGTCCCCAATCCGCCCGGGCGCAACCGACCCCGGGTCCAGCGTGAATCCCGACCGGAGTGGGGCCGGGAGCGATGATCGGCGCTGGCCCGGCAGGTGGGGAGATCCCAGCCGACGTTGTCGCAGTGGCTGCGCAAGGCGAATAGGGTGGCGGGGATGACGCGCCCGCATGAAGAGAAGAAGCCCGCCGCCCCCGTGGGGCCAAAGAAGTGGACGCCCGAGGAGAAGCTGCGGGTGCTGGCGGCGACGGGTCAAGTCCCGAATCGTGTGTAGTTGGTTCGAAGGGGGTACGGGGGAGGAAGGCTCCTTGGCGGCATCATTCAGCCATGTCTTGGTTTGAAGTCAGCAGGGCCATTGAGCCTCCCCGGGTTTTGTGGACACCGGAGATGAGGTGACCGAAGGATGTCCACGACGATGCCGAGACGCGAGCGCAGGAAGTACACGCCCGAGTTCAAAGCCCGGGCCGTGAAGATGGTGCTGGAAGAGGGCAAGTCCCGGGCGCAGGTGGCCAAGGACCTGGACCTGACTCGCAGCGCGCTGGAGGCTTGGATGAGGCAGTCGCGAACGGACGCGGGCCAGGGGTCGTCCGGGGCGCTGACGACGGGTGAGAAGGAGGAACTCGCTCAGTTGCGCCGCAAGGTGCGCCAACTGCGGATGGAGCGGGAGATACTAAGAAACGCGGCGGCCTTCTTCGCCAAGGAGAGCACGTGAGGTTCACGGCCATCCAGGAGGAGAAGGCGAACTACCCGGTGGCGATGCTGTGCCGTGTGCTGGAGGTGTCCCGAGCGGGCTACTACGCCTGGGAGGGACGTGAAGCGGCGGCACGCCAGAAGGCCAATGCGGCGCTGGTGGAGCGAATCCAGCAGGTGCATCAGGACAGCCGCCGCACCTATGGCAGCCCACGCGTCCAGGCTGAGCTGAAGGCCCAGGGGCTGCCCGTGGGCCGGCACCGCGTGGCCCGGCTCATGCGCGAGGCAGGGCTCCGCGCTCGTCGACGCAGACGGTTCGTGCACACCACGGACTCCAAGCACCGCCTCCCGGTGGCGCCCAACGTGCTGGCTCGCGACTTCAATCCACCAAGGCCCGACCGGACGTGGGCGACGGACATCACGTACGTGCCCGCGCGGGAGGGCTGGCTCTACCTGGCAGTAGTGCTGGACCTCTTCAGTCGGCGCGTCATCGGTTGGGCCATGGACCGCTGCATCGACCGGCACCTGGTGCTTTCGGCTCTCGACATGGCGCTCAAAGGTCGCTGTCCCCCAGCGGGACTGCTGCACCACTCGGATAGGGGCAGCCAATACGCCAGTGAGGACTACCAGCGAGCGCTGGCCGCCCGCGGCATCCGGTGCAGCATGAGCCGCAAGGGCAACTGCTGGGACAACGCCGTGGTGGAGAGCTTCTTCTCCACGCTGAAGACAGAGCTGGTGCACGACGCGGACTTCTCGACGCGCGAGGCGGCGAAGGGTGGCTTGTTCGAGTTCATTGAGGTGTTCTACAACCGCAAGCGGCGGCACTCCTCACTTGGCTACGTCAGTCCCGCCGAGTTCGAGAAGACCGCCTCGCAGGTGCCACTGGCTGCTTAACCCACCTGTCCACAGAACCCGGGCAAGCTCAACGCACCATCTACGCAGGTTCGCGTCTCACGTCGTTGATGCGCTGGCCCAGGCGGTTCGCCGACTCCGCGCCGCCACTCCTCTGACGAAGCGCGCCGCCTAGTTCCAGCACTGCCTGCCTTTCCCTCAACTCAACTGAGTTCCGGGTTAGAGGACGCCCTTCAGTGCATTATCCGTTCTGGCCAAAGATATCAATCACCCTGGATCGCGATTTTCGACACATTCTTGTAGCGGCATGTTGTTCGTGTGCCAATCGCTCCCACGCCGTGCGCAGGTGATATCGCGCAGGTCCGACACCGTCAGTATTTGGTCAACGAGGTCATCGCTCCTTCGGATGTCCGGGAGCAACACACCCTCGTGCGTCTCACGTGTCTCGATGATGACGCACAAGGTCGAGCCCTGTCTGTCTTGTGGGAGCGTGAGCTCGCCGCTCGGGTCATTCGACCCCACCAGGGTGGACTGGGACCTCCTGCGCGTTTCGACGAGCCCCGCCACTTCGCCGCGTATCTGCACGCGCTCAAGTGGAGCTCCGTCACCGCCACCGACGCCCGACTCTTCCAGGCGCCGTTCCGCGCGGGCATCCATTTGATGAATCACCAGCTCACGCCTCTCAAGAAGGCGCTCGAGCTGCCTCGGGTGAATCTCTTCATCGCTGATGACGTGGGTCTCGGAAAGACCATCGAGGCGGGGCTGGTGCTGCAGGAGCTCATCCTCCGCCAGCGCGTGGACCGCGTCCTCATCGTCTGTCCGGCGTCGGTGACGCTCCAGTGGCGCGATGAGATGGAGAAGCGCTTCGGTCTGCGCTTCGAAATCTTCAACAGTGAGTTCGTCTCCCGCCGCCGTCAGGAGCGCGGCTTCCAGGTCCCCGTCTGGGCCACGCACTCACGCTTCATCGTGTCGTACCAGACGCTGCGACGCAGCGAGTACTTCGAGCCGCTGAAGACCCTCCTGGAGGAGAAGGGGCACCACAAGTCCTTGTTGGTGCTCGACGAGGCACACGTCGTCGCGCCCGCATCGGCCAGGCGGTACGCCATCGACACGGAGACCACTCGCAGCATCCGCTCACTGGCGGAGCGCTTCGAGCACCGGCTCTTCCTCTCCGCGACGCCCCACAACGGCCACTCCAACAGCTTCTCCGCGCTGTTGGAGATGTTGGACCCACAGCGCTTCACGCGAGGCACCCGCGTCCGCGAATCCCAGCTGGCTCCCGTCATGGTGCGCCGGCTCAAGGGCGACCTTCGCGCCCTGGGCAGTTCACAGCGATACCCCGAGCGACACGTGGTGGGCGTGCGGCTGACGCATGACTCGGGGCGCTGGCACGCCGAGTGGCTCGCCCCGGATGGGAAGACCGTCGAGCAGCGTGTCGACCTGGGCGAAGCCTCCGCCCCGGAACTGGAGCTGTCCCAGAAGCTCGCGCGCTACACGGAGCTCATGGCTCCCGGAACGAAGCAGGGTCGCCTCGTCTTCATCAACCTCCAGAAGCGCCTCCTCTCCAGCATCGAGGCGTTCCATCGCACCCTCTCCATCCACGCTGTGGCCTTCGGCTCGGGGACGCTGGCTCCTGACGGCGAAGCTCTCACCGGCGACACGGCTCCTGCGTCCGAGGAACACGGCGAGACGGACGACGCACTCGAGCTGTCGTTCGCGGAGACCATCCGCGAGCACAGTCAGCATCTGTCCGCCAGCGCCCAGGCACGCAAGCTCCTGGATGAGATGCTCGCGCTGAGCGCTCGGCACCGCGCTTCCCGGGACGCGAAGTTGCGGGCACTGCTCCACTGGATTCGCGAGCACCTATGCCCGCTCACCCGAGGCGCCGAGTGGAAGCCCCGCCGGGTCATCCTGTTTACCGAGTATGGCGACACCCTTCGTTACCTCAAGGCGCAGCTCACCGCCGCCTTCGAGGGGACCCATCGGGGGGATGAGCGCATCCTCACTCTGACGGGCGGCATCAATGACATGAAGCGCGCGCAGGTGCAGGCCGCCTTCAACGGCTCGATGGAGGAGTTCCCCGTGCGGGTCCTCCTCGCGACCGACGCCGCGCGCGAAGGCATCAATCTGCAAGGCCACTGCGCGGACCTCTTCCACATCGACGTCCCGTGGAACCCCTCACGCATGGAGCAGCGCAACGGTCGCATCGACCGTGCCTTGCAACCCGCGTCCACCGTGCGTTGTGGCTACTTCGTCTACGGCCAGCGCGCGGAGGATGCAGTGCTCGACACCCTCGCGCGCAAGGTGGAGACCATCACGCGCGAGCTGGGCAGCCTGGGCTGCGTGCTGATGGACCAGATGCACGATGCCCTCGCCTCGGGCATCACGAAGAGCACGATGGAGCGCCTCTCCCGTGCCGCGACCTCGACTCGCACGGAGGTGACGAAGCGGGAGCTGGAGTCCCAGCGCACGCTCCAATCCCTGCGCAAGGAACTGGATGCGATTGGAGAGCTCCGCGAGCGCAGCGGCAAGGTGATGGACTTCAATCCCGTCCTGCTGCGCGATGCGCTGGACGTGGGGTTCGAGCTGGCTGGCGCCGGCCGGTTGGAGCGAGAGGCCATCACGGAAGAGGGCCGGACGCTGGAGGCCTGGAAGGTCCCCGCACTTCCCGCTTCGTGGAACACGACCCTGGATTCCATTCGTCCGCGCCGGGAGCAGGACGAGGCAGCGTGGGAGTGGCGCAAGCGCCCCCTGTCTCCCGTCGTCTTCGAGGCACCTCCGGGCGTTTCCAGCAAGCTCGTCCACCTGCACCTGTCCCATCCGCTCGTCCAGCGGGTGCTCCAGCGGTTCCTGGCGCAGGGTTTCTCCGCGAACGACCTGAGCCGTGTCACGGTGGTCCAGACCCAACGCGACGCAGTGGCACGCGTCATCGTCTTCGGCCGGTTGTCGCTCTTTGGCGAGGGCGCCGCGCGGCTCCATGACGAGGTGGTCTCTGTGTCCGCAAGGTGGCTGGACGGCGGTGGCCGCGGGCACCTGAAGCCCTTCGCGGACGAGGCGGACCGCAAGGTGATTGACCAGCTGGAGACCACGCTGACGGAAGCGCCCGCGCTCTCCGCGATTCCGAAGGCCGTCCAGAAACGGCTGCTGGCCAGTGCCGAGTCCGACTTCGCGAAGCTCTGGCCCGCCATCGAGGAACAGGCCGCGGCGAGAGAGCAGGGGGCTCGCAAGAAGCTGGCGGCGCGAGGGGCGACCGAAGCCAAGGCGCTCACTCAAATTCTCCTAACGCAACAGGAGGCCATCCGGGAGGCACTGAGCGCGCAGCTCGAACTCTCGCTCGACGCGCAGGCCGAGAAGGACCAATGGAGGAGGGACAAGGTTCATCTCGAACAGCGATTGACTGCGCTCGGAAGGGAGCTCGTCGAACAACCTGAATCCCTGAAGGCCACCTACGCCGTGCGGGTCGCCCGCCTGGTGCCCGTGGGCATGGTCTATCTGTGGCCGGGGGCTCGCTGATGAACGGCCAGAACCTTGGCGGGGACGTCGAGCGTCGCTATCACCAGACCTGGATGGGGATGGCGCAGCCCATCGAAGGACTGGTGGTCTCCATCCCGGTCCTCGAGGACGCGCAGTGCATGCAGCGCCTGCCGGTGTCCGCGCAGTCGCGGTTCGTCCTGCTGGCGGGCCGGGAGTCACCTCGTGTGACGGATGTCCCGCGCTTCCTCCGAGAGGTGCTGGGCTACACCGAGGATGATTTCACCACGAGCTTTCCGGAGGACCTCCAGCTCGATATCGCGGAGGGGCAACAGACGCTCAAGCCCACGCGGGGGCTGTTGCGACGAGGTCCTCCTCCCGCGAAGCCCGAAGGGTTGCCGGATGACTCCACGCCCATCAGCCGAGCCGCGGAAGGCTTAGCGCTCCTGACCTGGGAGCTGCCGGCCGGGTTGGACCTGGACAAGAAGGAAGACACCACGGGCGCGTGGTTCTACGAGCCCTCCGCCAAGTTCGACCGCCTCTTGCGCGCGGCCCGTGTCCCTATCGGTCTGCTGTTCAATGGGGACTCCGTGCGACTGGTCTATGCGCCTCACGGAGAGACGTCAGGGCACATCACCTTCCGGTTCAAGGACCTCGTCACCGCTGGCGGCCGTGCGCTGTTCGACGCGATGGTGATGCTCCTGCACGCGCGCCGCTTCTTCGGCGTGCTGCCCGAGCATCAGCTTCCCGCGCTCCTGGAGCAATCACGCCGCCGGCAGGCGGATGTCACCGACGAACTGGCCGACCAGGTCTTGGATGCGCTCAGCATTCTTCTCGCGGGCTTCGAGACGGCCGCTGAGCGCGATGGCTCCCGGGCCCTGGACGAGGCGCTCTCGCTAGGTGAGGAGCATGTCTACGGCGGCCTTCTCTCCACGCTCTTGCGGCTCGTCTTCATCCTCTACGCGGAGGACCGGGGCCTTCTTCCCGTGGACCAGGAGCCCTATCGCGATGACCTGTCCGTGAAGGCACTTCACGCGCAACTCGTCGAGGACTCCAGCCAATACCCCGATTCGATGAATCGGCGCTTCGGTGCGTGGCCACGATTGCTGGCGCTCTTCCGGTGCATCTACCTGGGAGCCTCGCACGACAAGCTGCAAATGCCGGCACGGCGTGGACAGCTTTTCGACCCTGATGCGTTCCCCTTCCTGGGAGGCACGGGCTCCGCCGAGGCGGGCACGGATGCGCGGGTGCCTCCCATCGATGACGAGACGGTGCTCCAGGTCCTGGAGCGACTCGTCTTCCTCAAAGGCCAGCGACTGAGCTTCAAGTCGCTCGACGTGGAGCAGATCGGCTCCGTGTACGAGGGCCTGATGGGCTTCCATGTGAAGCGCCTGACTGGCGCTGGAATCTGCCTCAAGCCCTCGAAGGTATGGGTCTCCGCGGACGATGTGCTGGCCCAGCCCGCGAAGCGGCGTGCGACCTGGTTGGAAGGGGAGGCGGGCCTCGACACGAAGGCGGTACGGGCTCTGTCGAAGTCATTGGAACAGGCTTCGACACAGCAGATGGTCCTGACCGCGCTGGAGCCGTACCGCGTGAAGGGGACCGAGACACGGCGAGCCTCCCAGTTGGTACTCCAACCTGGGGACGAGCGGCGACGGACCAGCAGCCACTACACGCCTCGAAGCCTGTCCGCGCCCATCGTCCGACGGGCTCTGGAGCCTTTGCTCAAGACGATGGGGCCGAAGCCGTCTTCAGAGAGGCTCCTCAACCTGAAGATCTGCGACCCGGCCATGGGGTCGGGGGCGTTCCTGGTGGAGTCCTGCCGCTTTCTCGCGGACCAGGTTGTAGCCGCCTGGACGCGAGAGGGCGTGCTGAAGCGTGACAAGCACGAGGACGAGGTGATGCGGGCACGCCGGCTTGTTGCCCAGCGATGTCTGTACGGTGTGGACAAGAATCCATGGGCCGTGAAGCTCGCGAAGCTGTCGCTGTGGCTCGTGACGTTGGCGAAGACGGAGCCCTTCACGTTCCTGGACCACGCGCTCAAGTGTGGGGATTCACTGGTCGGGCTCGACCTGGAGCAGCTTCGAGCGTTCCACTGGGCCCCGACCCGCGAGAAGCAGTCAGAGCTGTCCTGGGCGTTCATCTCGAAGGCGCTCAACAGCTCGCTGGAGAAGCGCGAGAGGATCCTCCAACTTGCGTTGGAGCTGGAAGGGCCGGGGCGCAAGCCGTTGCAGTTGGACCTGGAGCCCGGGCGGGTGAAGGAGGGGCTTCTCCATGATGCGGACGTGGCGTTGGCGGACATCAAGCGGATTGCCAACGCGTGCGTCGGGGCGTTCTTCGCTCATGGCTCGGACAAGGCGCGGGAAAAGGAGCGCATCCGCCGGTTGGACCTGATTGGGGCGTGGTTGTCCAAGGCGAAGAATGGGGTTCTGCCTCCCATTCCGGCGGACATCGCTGCGTTCTCCGCGCCGGCATGGACGTTCCACTGGCCGCTGGAGTTCCCGGAGGTCTTCCACGGGAGTCGGCCGGATCCACTCGACAACGAGCAGCCCAACAAGGCCGCATGGATCGATGGGTTCGTGGGGAACCCGCCGTTTGCGGGAAAGAACGCGATCATCGAGACGGGCGGAGAGAGCTACCTCCCTTGGCTCCAGGCGGTTCATGAGGGTGCGCACGGAAACACGGATCTCTCCGCGCACTTCTTCCGCCGTGCGTTCCATCTGCTGGGGGAACACGGCAGTTTTGGATTCATCGCCACCAACACGATTGCGCAGGGGGACACGAGGGTCACGGGATTGAAGTACCTCGTGGACCATGGCGGCCACCTCTACGACGCCGTGCGCTCCATGAGGTGGCCGGTGGCTGGCGCCAACGTCTCCGTGGCAGTTGTTCACCTGGCTAAGGGGCGCGTCTCCCTGAGTTTGGAGCCTCGTTTGGATCGCCTGCCCGTGAAGTGCATCAGCTCGCGGCTACGTGGCAAACCTGAACGCCCGGATCCCGTGGCGATTGGTGCCAATGCTGGCAAGAGCTTCGTGGGGACGTATGTCCTGGGGATGGGGTTTGTGCTGAGTCCCGAACAGCGCACAAATCTTGTCTCGAAATCACCAAGGAACGCGGCGCGCATCTTCCGCTACGTGGGTGGTGAAGAACTCAATTCCGATCCGAGTCCCGAACTTGAAAGGTACGTCATCAACTTCGGGCAGATGGATTTGGCCGAGGCAGAGGGCTGGCCCGACCTCATCCGCGTCGTACGGGAATTGGTGAAGCCTGAACGAGACAAGAACAAGCGCGATTCTCGTCGAGAGTATTGGTGGCGATTTGGCGAGACGACTCCGGCTCTCTATGAAGCACTTCGCCCCATTGCTCGTTGCCTCACGACCTCTCGAGTCTCGAAGCACCTGCTGTTCTCCTGGCGGAGGTCCTCTATGGTCTTCAGTGAGGGCGTTGTTGTCATTCCAGTGGAGCAAGACCACTGGCTCGCTGTGTTGCAATCACGAGTGCATGAGGTTTGGGCTCGTTTGCTGTCATCCTCCATGCGCAACGACCTGCGCTACGCACCGAGTGACTGCTTCGAAACCTTCCCATTCCCAGACTCCGCAGGCAGCTCGGCGCTCAATGCGATAGGCGAACGGCTCCACTTCGAGCGCAGCCAGTACATGCAGGCCCACAGTATCGGCTTGACGACCACATACAACCGGCTCAAGGACAAGTCCGTCACCGACACAGCGACGCAGCGCCTGCGGGACCTGCACGTGGCCGTGGACCAGTCCGTCCTGGACGCCTACGGCTGGAAGGACATCCAAGCCCCTCCGTACTTTGGCGCCACCCCCAAACAGCTCGAAGCCTTCGAGGACGAAGTCCTCGACCGTCTCTTCGACTTGAACGCCCAGCGTGCGCACGAGGAAGCCCATCCCACCGCCCGTCGTCCCTCGAAGTCCCGCGCCAAGACCGCCTGAGCCCTCTCATGAATGTCCCCGACACGGGAGCAGTCCGCTCCCATCTCATCGATGCGCTCGAAGCGGACCTCGTGGGGCCGTTCCGCAAACCTCCAGGATCTCCTGTGTCGGACGCCCCAGAAGTGCTCCGCACGCCACCGTCACGCTGGTACCTGACGGGCTTCCTCGTCCCGCTCGACCAGGGCGTCATCGAGGACGACCCTGACGACGAGGAAGACGACCTTGCCGCCGGCAATGACGAGGACCACGAGGAGTCCTCCCGCCCCGACCCGACCGCCAAGAAGGTGCGCCGCCTGCCCGCATCCATGGGCCTGTCCGTCTTCGTCCCCGCGGGCACAACCCAACTCACAGCCCATGTCTGCTGGGCGGACTATCAGCGCATCGATGCAGAGTCGCGCAAGCACTGGCGTCGCACCTTCCACCAACGCACCGTCACCTTGTCCCTGCGCGACGCGGCTCTGCAGGCAGGCCTGTACCTCCAGGACAGCGGGGGCCTGCGTCTGGAAGGCCACGTGGAGAAGACGCCCGAAGGCGAGCTCGCGGTCGCCATCTTCCTCGTCAATGCGCGCCCGCCCACCAGCACCTCCGCCGACCGGGACGAGGCCTATGCCTTCCAGACCCACCTCGCCCTGGAATGCGCGCATGGCTTCGTCAGCCGACAGGACTCCAGCGACGCCAGGAGCGAGGACGACGACGACCGCGTCAACGACCTCCAGTTCCGCGACCGCCAGCGGTGGGCCGTGGGGCACGGCATCTCCGTGCGCGTCCCATCCACCTCCGTCCCCATCACCCGAGTGGAAACCGACTGGCTGCCACGCGTCGAGGTGCTCCCGGTCGAAGCTCGGCAGATTGACGAAGTCACGGTGGGCATGGAGCAGCTCGCCGCGTTCGCGACTCCCTCGGAGGCCGTAGCGGCCTTGCTTCCCTTGGTCCGGACCTACCGTGAATGGGTGGCCACCCAGGCCACTCTCGCTGTCGGCAGCGAACGCCGCGAGGAGACTCGGGATGAACTCATCCGCAGGGCTCGCCGCGCGGCCGACCGCATCGAGGAGGGCATCCAACTCCTCGCTCGGGAACCTCTCGCCTTCGACGCCTTCCGCTGGATGAACAGCGTCATGGCTCAATCGGAGCGCAAGGTCCGACAGGATGAGGCGCCTCGATGGCGTCTCTTCCAGCTCGCCTTCATCCTGCTCAACCTCCCCTCCGTCGAGCACGAAGGCCACGCGGACCGAGAGCTCGTGGAGCTCATCTTCTTCCCCACCGGCGGCGGAAAGACGCAGGCCTACCTGGGACTCATCGCCTTCACGCTGCTCCTGCGCCGCCTCCGGGGCCAGGCCCACCTCCACGGTGGCCTGGGCGTGGCCGTCCTGCTGCGCTACACGCTGCGGCTGCTCACACTCGACCAGCTCGGCCGCGCAGCGACGCTCATCTGCGCGCTCGAGGTGCTCCGCCAGCAAGAGCCGAAACGCCTGGGCGCCGTGCGCTTCTCCATCGGCCTGTGGGTCGGCCGCTCCGCGACCGCCAACACGCTGGAGCAGGCCTCCACGCAAATCACCGAGTACAAGAACGACAACAGCGCCCGCGCGCAATCTCCATTCCCTCTCGCCACCTGCCCCTGGTGCGCCACGCCGTTCGAGCGGGAGTGCTTCATCCTCCGGCCGTCCAAGTCCAAACCCGAGGAGGTGCTCGTCGGCTGCGCCAACATCGCGTGCGCCTTCAACCTGGGCCGCAACCCGGAAGGGCTCCCCGTCCTCTTCGTCGACGAGCAGATCTACCGGGAGCTGCCGTGCTTCCTCGTCGCCACCGTGGACAAGTTCGCCATGCTGCCGTGGCGCGGAGAGACGGGGCTGCTCTTCGGTCGCGCCCTGGGTCGCACCGGGAAGCGCTTCGTCGGCCCGTGCGACGATGCCGCGGACGTGAAGGCGGCGACCGTGACGCTCCCGAAGGGGCTGCCTCCTCCGGAGCTCATCGTGCAGGACGAGCTGCACCTCATCTCCGGCCCGCTAGGCTCCATGGTGGGCCTCTACGAAGGCGCCGTCCTGACGCTCGCGCCCCGGGCGAAGCTGGTGGCCTCCACCGCCACCGTCCGCCGCTCCCGGCAACAGGTGAGTCGCCTCTATGGACGGGACGTCGCGCTCTTCCCTCCGCCAGGCGTGGATGCCTCCGAGACGTTCTTCGCCTCCGTGGGCAAGAAGGGCGCGCGCCAATACGTGGGCGTCGCCGCACCCGGCAGGCCCATGAAGGCCATCCTGCTGCGCGTCTACGTCAGCCTGCTCGCCGCCGCCGCGCGTGGTGAACAGCTTCACGGCGCCGCGAGCGCGGACCCGTACCTGACGCTCGTCGGCTACTTCAACAGTCTGCGCGAGTTGGGCGGCATGCGCCGGCTGGTCGAGGACGAGGTTCGCCGACTGGTGATGGACCGCGTCCGCCGTCGTCCAGAGGACTTCAGCAAGGAGGCCGAGCATCCCTGGTACCGGGGCAGGACCATCCGCGGCGAGCCCATCGAGCTGACCAGCCGGGAGAAGACCGCCGACATCAAGGCGTCGAAGAACCGTCTGGAGCTCACGCACGGTCAGCCCCAGAGCATCGACGTCGTGCTCGCCAGCAACATGATCTCCGTCGGCGTGGACATCGACCGGTTGGGCCTCATGGTCGTGGCGGGACAACCCAAGACGACCAGCGAGTACATCCAGGCGTCCAGCCGAGTGGGCCGCAAGATGAACAAGCCCGGCCTCGTGGTGACGTGCCTCAACGCGGCCAAGCCTCGAGACCGCAGCCACTACGAGCGCTTCGGGACGTATCACGAGTCGTTTTATCGCTTCGTCGAGGCCACCTCGGTGACACCCTTCTCGGCACCCGCCCTCGATAGGGGGCTCGCGGGTGTGGTGGTGGCGCTGGGCCGGCTGTTGGATACCGCCATGACCGCGCCCCTGGAGTGGAAGTCCCTGCAGTCGCATCGGGACGCGCTGGAGCAGGCGCTCGAAACCCTGGCGAAGCGCGCGGGTCGAGGGCTGCCCAAGGAGGAGTCGGAGCGCGCCAGTCGCATCGTGATGCAGCGCGCGCGAAGCCTGCTCGACTCGTGGCGCAACATCATCGAGCAGGCGAAGAAGGACGCCGCCCAGCGCGCGTACTCGCCCTATGACCCGGAGGGGAAGGGGCTCAAGCCCCTGCTGCGCGGTTTCCTGGACCGCACCGACAACCTCACCCAGGACGAGCTCAAGTTCGATGCGCCCACGTCCATGCGGGACGTGGAGTCCTCGGTGCACCTGTGGATTTCACGGCAGCCCCTGGGCGGCTACCGCGCCCCGAAGGCAGCGACGGAGGAGGTGGCGCATGACGAACCGTAGGAAGTGGACCAAGGCCCGCTCGACGCGGCCGCCGGATGGGCGCGTGCGCCAGAGCCAGGTGGTCTCCACCTTCGGTCCAGGCAGCATGCTGGACCTGCTGAACGACGCGGTCCTGGTGGGCGGTCTGGACTTCTGGCGTCTCAAGGGCCAGGGCGAGGTGGTCAACGAGCCCCGCCTGCTGGAGATCGTCGAGCCGCTCTACCACCGCAACAAGTGGCCGCTCAGCAAGGAGGCCCCTTTCCGCAAGCCCCCCGCTGGGGATGAGCGAGAGCCGACGGAGTCCTGCGGCATCCAGGTGTATGAGTTTCCGCGCTGGTTCGTCTGTCAGAACCCCCACTGCCGCACGCTGGTTCGGGCCAACAGCCTGGAGCGCGTGAATCAGGAGTACCGCCACCGCTGCGCGGGAGTGGATGCGAAGCCCGAGCGCTGCGTGCCGGTGCGCTTCGTCGCCGCCTGTCCGCGAGGGCACCTGTCGGACATCGACTGGACCTGGTGGATGCATGAGCGCAAGCCTTGCGACGCCCCACAGCTCAAGCTCGAGGAGGGCGTGAGCGGGGACTTCAGTGACATCGAGG
This sequence comes from Myxococcus stipitatus, assembly GCF_038561935.1. Next base: position 3,011,868 of record NZ_CP102770.1, read on the forward strand.
TCGTGTGCTCGACATGTGGCAAGCGCAGGCGCCTCATCGACATGACGCACAAGGAGCAGCAGGACTACTGCGAAGGGGAGCGGCCCTGGCTGGGATTGGAGGCGAGGGAGCGCTGCGGCGAGAAGCAGCGGCTGCTGGTCCGCACCGCCAGCAACGGCTACTTCGCGCAGACCACCAGTGCCATCACCATCCCTGAGCCGGAGTCGCTCCGGCGCAAGGTGCAGGCCGCTTGGAGCATCCTCCAGTCCGCGACCGCGGAGACCCTGCCGGCCTTCCGGACCATTGCCCAGGTGCAGGCGGCGCTCGGCTCCGCCTCCAACGCGGAGGTGCTGGCGGCCATCGCGGCGGAGCGCGAGCACACGCCCGAAGTCGTCCCGGAGATCCGCACCGCGGAGTGGCTCCAGTTCCTCGCGCAGCCCCAGGAGAAGCCTGGCGAGATGCCCCAAGACCGCACCGAGGTCTTCTGGGCGCGGCGCATCGCTCGGCCCCAGGGGCTGCCCTCGCTGGTCGAACGCGTGGTGCTGGCGCGGCGACTGCGGGAGGTCCAGGCCCAGGTCGGCTTCACGCGACTCGAGCCCCTGTCGAAGGACCTCCAGGGCCGCTACGACCTGGACGTGGCGCTCGCGCCGATGTCACTCCACCGGGACTGGGTCCCCGTCACGGAGATGCAGGGCGAGGGCATGCTGCTGGTCCTCGACGAGCAGCGCGTGCACGCCTGGGAGATGTCCGAGCCCGTGCTGCGGCGCGAAGAGGTGCTCCGGACGGGATATGAGCGCTGGAAGAAGGGCTCGGGTTCGAAGCTTCCCTTTCCAGGCGTGCGGCTCTACCTGCTCCATTCGCTGGCGCACCTGGTGATGACGGAGGTGGCGCTGGAGTGTGGCTATCCCGCGAGCTCCATCCGCGAGCGGCTCTACTGCGCGCCGCACAGCGACGCCGTCCCCATGGCGGGCATCCTGTTGATGACGGGCACCACGGGCGCGGAAGGCACGCTGGGCGGCCTGGTGGAGGAGGGCCGGCGACTGGGGCAGCACCTGGCCCGGGCGCTGGAGGACGCGCGCCTCTGCTCCAACGACCCGGTCTGCGCGCATCACGAACCCACGGGCCGAGATGACCGCGACCTGGAGGGCGCCGCGTGCCACGGGTGTCTCTTCCTCCCCGAGTGCTCCTGCGAGCGCTTCAACCAGTACCTGGATCGCGCGCTCGTCGTGCCCACGCTGGGCCATGAGGACGTCGCCTTCCTGAAGACGCCGTGGACCTGAGCGGCGTGGCGACGTCGGACCTGGAGCGGCTGAAGGCCCTGGTGGGCTCGCGGCGGCTCGGGTTTCCGTTGTCCCGACTGGCGCTCCAGGGAGAGGGGCTGGAGCGGCTGACGGGGGAGGTCGCGGCGTTGAACGCGCTGGGGCGGGAGGGGACGCTGGTGCTGCTGGACACGGTGCTCGTGGAGCGGCGCGCGGGGGGCCGGCGGCCAGAGCTGGTGTGGACAGGGCCAGAGGCCCGCTGGAGTGGCGCTCGCGACACGGCGGTGGTGCTGGCGGACCTGTTCCACAAGGCCACGAGCACGGTGCTGGTGGCCGGGTTCTCGTTCGACCACGCCGCGGAGGTGTTGGGGCCGCTGCACGAAGCCCTCCGACGCGGCGTGAGTTGCAGGCTCTATGCGAGCGCACCGCTGGCCTCGGCGTTCCTGCGGGAGCACTGGCCCTTCGGTCCGCCCTTTCCGGAGTGCCACGGCTTCTCACCCCAGCGAGGGGTCTTCGCCAGCCTGCATGCGAAATGCGTCGTGGTGGACGCACGGTGGGTCTTCGTCACGTCCGCGAACTTCACGAACCGGGGACAGACACGGAACATCGAAGTGGGCGTGCTGCTGGAGGACACGCACCTGGCCGCGGTGCTGGAGTCCCAGTTCTCCACGGGGGAGTGGTTCTCGCGGGTCGGCTGATTCGACCGAACCTAAGTCCCCACACTCGTCCATCGCCGTTGCGCCCCCGCTCCCATCGGGCCACCTCCCGTTTCAAGGTGGCTTTATCGACGATGCGTCTGTCCAGGCATTGGGGATTGCGCACGCCAGGGCACCGGCTGTCCGGGCCCGTGCGCGTCGACACTCACGGCCGCGTGCAGGAACGCCCACCGCCCGCGTGATACATGAGGTCCTGATAGACGGGCTGTGCGACGACGGCGGTCCTGCTCTCCAGACGCTGCACGGTGACACCGCCGCGCTGGAGTTCGAAGACAGGCGTGGTTCCGGGCACCAGCGCCGCCTGGAAGGCCGTCATCCCCGCGCTCGTCACGTCCAACGTGCGTACGTCGGTGCCCTGCGTGATGACCAGCCGGCCCGGTTCCTTGATGAACGCGAGCAACTCCACCTGGTTGGACGCGGCGACCCCGCCCCGCAGTTTCATGGCGCGCGCCGTCTGCTTCGTGGCGTCGAAGGGCGCGTCCGTGCGGTGCCGACGGTGCGTGTAATAGAGCGTGTCCCGGACGATGGTGGGGCGCTGCCCTGTCTTGAACCAGGTGGTGTAGTACGCAATCCAATCCATGATGACGTAGCCACGCTCCTGGGACGCCGTCATCCACGACTCGCCGTAATCCGTCAGCGTCAGCAACGCAATCCAGTCCGCGTCGCCCTCCATCGCCTTCTCGAACTGTGTGCGGAACGCCAGGCTGTTCTGCGCCTCCCAGTACACGCGGCTGCTGTTCTCGCTGTCCGTGAGCTTGTGGCGCACGTCCTCGAACGCGACGGGGGACATCCACAGCTTGCCGCGACGGTGTGCCTCCACGCTCCAGCGGCGCATGTTCTCTCCGGACTGCGCGGTGCGCTCTCCCCATGTGGAGAAGCCGGTCACCAGGTTGTTCCACTCCGCGTACTTCGCCACGTCGCCCGTGTACGACAGGAGCGGCCAGAACGTGATGGGGATGCCCTGCGCCGCGAGCCGCGTCTTCAGCTCGGTCCAGAAGGCCACCGACTTGCGCTCCGGGTTGAAGCTGGCCAGGACGATGGCTCCGTTGAGCTTGTGCACGGACGGGTGCTGCGCCACGGAAGCAATCATCGACACCAGTCCGTCCGTGGTGCCTTCGGCCTCGGTGGGGAAGTCCGGGCTGAGGACGATGCGGAACTCCGGGTCCACCGCCGCCGCCGCCGCGAGCATGACGGTGAGCTGGTTGTTCCGCGTGTCCGACGAGACGCGGTACGGGTGCTCGTAGATGAAGCCGTCCATGCCGGAGGCAATCGCGCGGCGCACCTCCGTCTCGAAGTCACGCTGCCGCCACGCGCTGTCGGCCCAGGGGACACGGGGCAGAGGCCTGTCCCTCATCAGTCCGCCGATGTTGGCGTACTCGCCGTTGCGCGACTCGGGCGTCATCCAGCCCGTCCAGTAGTCCGACGCGGGCTGCGCGTTGTCGATGGAGATGGGGAAGATGGGGTAGTAGAAGCCGAAGACCTTCTTCGGCGCCGCGCGCAGCGCCGCCGTCGTGGGCATGTCGAACGGGTAGCACTCGGAGATGGGTGTCGGCGCGGGCGCGAGCGTGGCGCTCAGCTCCAGGTTGAATCGAGCATCGGATGTGTTCACCGCGGACTGGTGCAGCTCCACCGCGAGCACATTCGTCCCCGTGCGCAGCGCCGCCGCGTCGATGTCCTGGCTCACCCACGTCTGCTCCTCCGCGGGCACCGCGATGGTGGCGGGCGCCAGCGTGCGGTAGCCCACGGCTCCAGTGGGCAAGTTGCTGCGAAAGACCTCGGTGCCATTCAGGTAGACGATGGCCCCATCATCCCGCTGCAATCGCACCAGCAGCTCCCTGACCCGCGCCGCGTCCGCGACGGTGAATGTGTGCCGGAAGTACGTGGTGATGTGCTTGTTGGTGGCGTTGGCGCCGTAGGAGACCGACGTGGCCAGGTCCGTCTCGGCGTAGCCCAGCGGAGAGGCTCCCATCGCCCATGGCGCGTCCGTGAAGCCCATCGCCGTCCACGCCGTGCCCAGGTCCACACCTGTGTCCAGGTAGCGCCACGTAGCGCCCGTCGCGACGAGCACCGTCGCCAGCGAGGGCGCCGCGGCAGGGGCCAGGTCCGCGTCTGGCGCCGAGGGGCGCACAGCTGCCTCGGGTGCGCCGTCCTCGTGGGGAAGTGACTCGTCCGGAGCGCCTCCCGTGCAGGACGCCGAGAGCAGGGGCGCTAACAAGAACGCGGCAAGCCGCGCCCTGGAGAAATCCATGGCGATGCGCATCGGGCGACCTCGAGGTGCGCTTCATCCGGGGGGACGAAGTGAGGGGTTGCCCTTGGAGACACGGGAGGTTTCCGTATGGCTCACTTTTTCGCGGTTTTCGCGCAAATCAGCTCGTCGCACATGCCGAGGTCGAGCACCCGCGGTACCTTGCGCGGGCCGCCGGGCATGGCCTTGTCCATGACGCGCTGGACCTGCTGGATTGCGTCGAAGTGACAGGCACGTTCGAGCACGCCACCTGCGCGCAGTCGCCCACTCAGCGGAGGCCGGCCTCACCGTGAGGCCGCGCATCCCGCTGACGTGCCCGGGTCGGCTCACCTCAGGAGCGAGCGGGCCGTGGGCTCCAGCACGAGCGTCTGGGGCTCGGCCTTCAAGTACGCGCGCAGCGCGGGGCGCACGGTCTCCTTCCAGCTTCGCGAGCCCTCCCGTCGCGCCTCGTGCGCACGGTATGCCTCCTGACTCTCGAACCGGGTGAAGTAGACCAGCACCTGCTCTCCCTCGCGCACGGGCAGCGCGGGGAACGTGTTCGTCGCGGGCTCGCTCTGGAACACCGCGAGGGGCGCGCCTCCCGTCCGCGTCAGCTCGGGTACGAGCTCGCGCTCGAAGTACCCCAGGAACGCCTCGTCCACGGGCGCGTCGCGATGGAGAATCGTGACCACGATGAGGGACCCAGGCTGCTCACGCGCCTCCACCGGGGGGCGTGCCCTGCCCGGCGCGGGGAACCCTCGCCGGCCCGTGAGCGGCTTCAACAGGAGCACGTCCGACGAGTCCAGCATCGTCGCGTTCGCCACCTCCCGGTGGGCCTTCCACACCGGCCCGCCATAGAAGGACTTCAGCATCGCCTCGCGGGACACCATGTCCTGGAAGCCCCGCAGCCACACGAAGCGCTCCGGCCTCTGCGTGTCCCGGAACTGGCCGACGAGCCGCGCCCCGTGCTCCTCCTGGCTCTCGATGAACTCCCGCTCGAACAGCGCGACGAGCACGTCCCGCTGTCGCGGGCGCAGCGTGTACTGCCTCAGTTCGAGCACGGCGCAGCATTCCTCGGACGAAGATTTCACGGGCGTGGCTCCAGCAGGGGAGGCTGGCGGTCGCGCCTGGGCCGTCCACGTCAGCAGCAGCGGGAATACAAGGGCAGCCAGTCGCATCGGGCCTTCCGGAAGAGGATTCGGAGGACACCGTACGTCCTTACTAGGACAGTCCCCGCCCTGATTCGAACGCGGCGACCCACCAGGGCTCGCGAGCCACCCCGCTGGAGTTGGTGAGGGATGGCCCGGCACGTACTCCGTGGCGACGTGAAGCGCGTCCTCGCAGGTCTTGCGACGGACTGCGGCACCCGCGCGGCGGCGAAGACTCCGCGCGGAGTGGCGGAGAGCATCATCACAACCGAGAGGCTCTTCGCGGGTTCCACTCCTTCACATCGGGAGCTTCGTAACCACCACTCGAATAGACAGTCATCCACCTCGCGTGGCGCTGCGTTTCGCGGGCAGCCCACCTCAACGCGGAACGGCGTCCTTGAGAGAAAGTCAATGCCATCAAGGGGCCCTGAGATGAATCATCTCTCGCTGGCTGTCTGATGAATACTTGACTGGTGTCTCAACAAGCCGATGCGGTATGATGGCGCGCGGTTTCTTCCCGGATGGACACAATGAAAAAGCTGGCACTGGCTGTATTTGTCCTTGCATTGGCTCAGGGATGTCAGGAAGGGGGCTCGCCCCAGATGTCATCCCAAGGCACCTCCACTCAGCGTCTCATGAGCGATTGGCCTGCAATCTTCTATATTCCGCATCCCGATGACGAGGCCATCGGCATGGCGGGTGGCATCCGCGAACATGTCGAGGCGGGTCGTCCCGTCTATCTCGTGCTCATCACCGATGGGCTCAATAGCTGTCTTCGGGCCATGATGAATTCGGAGCCGATGGTGCCCGGGAGCACTGCCTGTGACTTCTCCGACAGCATCGCCAATTGTCCCCTCTACGACCCCGCCAATCCGAGCGCTCACCCGGCCGACCACAACCACGGCATGTCGGAGGAGCACATCGGAATGATGCGGCGGGTGGAGCTGCTCAACAGCGCCCGGGTCCTTGGGGTCAAGGACGTCTTCATCGAGGATGTGGGCAAGGGCTTCGGGGACGGGGAGGTTGCCACCAGTCCCCAGTTGGTCGCGAACATCATCAAGAAGTTCGAGGCGCGCTTTCCGGGGGCTTCTCACAAGGTCCCGAGTGGCATCCACGACAACGGCCCGGACGACAATGGCAATTGCCCCGCGTCGCCGCCGCCGAGTGCGCACAAGGCCATCTGGGATGGGGCCGTCCTGGTCAAGGCGGAAGGGCTCACCACCGACTTCAAGGGCTACCGTATCTACCACCACCTGAACCCGAACCCCTGCAACACGACGCCTGGAGAGACTGTCGACATCAGCGCGTGGCTCTCCTACAAACGCGCCAGCATCGACCAGTATCGACTGTGGGACCCGGACTCGGGCCGCTTCGCGCTGGGGCAACACAGTCTTCAGCCCTCTGGCATGCTCGATGATGCCTACCTGAGCAACTTCGAATACAGGGACTCACTCCCGTAAGGGCCGGCTGCCCCCGGTTCAAGGGCAACTGAAGAGCCGCCGCGGGCTCCGGGGGGCGTCTACTCGGCGTGGACGCTCCCGATGTCCCGGAGGGCGGAGAGAATGACGATTCTGGTGCCACTCTGCACGGGGGCTCCCACTCACACTGGAGGCAATGCGCACGGTGAGACGCCCCCCTCGTGAGATGGCATTGGGTGGGGCATGCCTTGCCTCCATAAAGTCGGCTCGATCCAGGTACGCGCCCCCCGGAAAATGGCGACACCCCTGCATGTGAGCGAAGGGGTTGGAAAATAGTGGCGCCATGGGACCATCATCACAGTCCAGACAGTTGTTCTTGCGACATCTCAAGCGTGGGGGGGCGCCGTTTGTCTTGCCTGGGTTGACAGGACTTGAGAGGGGCGCATAAGCACCGACCGCATCCGCGCGGATGCTTCTCGCTTCCTCTCTTCTTGACCCGTCGTTCATGGCTTGGGGTGTCTTGAACATGAAAGCAAATCCGTCTTTCGCCTTCGTCGTCTTGTGTGCCGCGCTGGGCCTCTCGGGTTGTGGCTCTGGTTCCGATGTCCCGCTGGAAGAGGGCACGGATACGACGGCCATGTCGGCGGAGGGGGTGGGTGAGCTCGTTCCCGTGGCGCTGGAAAGCGGAGAAGTGACCGCTCTGGCCTGTACGCACAACTCGACCCGGTATGCGCGCAACGGCTGCTGTACCCAGACGGCGACGAAGTTCCAGCAGCAGATCTGCATCTACGGAACCTGGTACTGGCAGACGCCGTACCGGTGTGAGTACCCCACCTCGTACTGCCTGCCGTAGTCAGGGCGAAGGGAGGCCCCTCCTGGACGCTCATCCGGAGGGGCCGTCGGAAGACCTCCGCGCCGAATCTCCGGAAAATGTCCCACGGAATTCGGGTCAGGCGTCTCGCTTCCCGGGATGTGCCTCCGCTGGCCCGTGTCGGGCGAGCCTGACGATGGGGGCGGGTGTCGGCCCAGGTGAGGTCCGTGCGTGCACGAGCGGATGAACGAGGTCGAGCAGACCGAGGGCTACTACCGTCGCTACGGCGAGGCCGTGCATCGGCGGTGTGTGAGACTGCTCGGTGACGAGGCGCTGGCCTGGGACTCGACCCAGGAGGTGTTCCTGCGGGTCCATGCCAACCTGGACCAGCTTCGCGCCGCGGGCTCCGCGCTGTCGTGGCTGCTCACCGTGGCGGACCGACAGTGCTTCTCGGTGTTGCGCCGCCAGCGCACCGAGGCCACCCACGCGCTGTCTCGACTGGCGCCACTTCCGGCGGCCAGCGCCTCCCCCGAGGCCACGCTGGAGCGACTCCTGGTGGACGCGGACCTCGTGCGACACGTCCTCGCGCACTGTCCAGAGGACGTCCAGCGCATCGTCGCCCATCGCTTCATCGACGAGCTGGAGCAGGGGCAGATCGCCGCGCTGCTCGACGTCTCTCGCAAGACGGTGCAGCGCAAGCTGCAGACCTTCTTCGACACCGCGCGGCGACTCCTGGACGTCGCCCCGCACCCCGAGCCGCGAAAGGGAACGGCTCCCGCATGAATACCACCTCCATTCCTCGCTTCCCGGGCGTGCCGGACCTGCTGCTGGAACGCTACCTGTGTGACGAGCTCTCCCCGGAAGAGGCCCTGCGCGTGGAAGAGGCTGCCAGCGCCTCGCCCGAGCTGTCCGCGCACCTGCGGGAGCGACGGGCCGAGAAGGCCGCCTTCGCCCTCGTGCGCCCCTTCGGGCCGATGCGGGCGAGATTGGAGACTCCACGTCCGAGCCGCTGGCTCGCGCTCAGGCGTTGGAGCCTGCCCGTGCTGATGCTCGGTGGGGTGCTCGCGGCGGTGGTTCCACGGCTCGTCGCGGTCGACGAGGTGGAGCGGGTGCGCGTGCGCGGTGGGCTCACCGCGCGGGTGCTGGTCAAGCGAGGCGACGCCATCTTCGAGCAGGGGCCGGGCGTGGTGTTGCGCCCCGGAGACCGGGTGCGAGTGGAGGTGGAGGACGTGGACGGCGGCGCGCTCTACGTGCTCGCGCTGAGCGAGACTGGACGCGTCACGCCACTGCAGGGCTTCGAGACCACCGGTGGCGCGCTGTCCATGGGGCCTGGTCGGTGGGTGCTGCCTGGGAGTCTGGAGTTGGACGCTGCCCCCGAACAGGAGGCGCTGGTGGTCGTGCTCGCAGCTGAAGGCCAAGACGCCCCTTCGCCCGAGGCCGTCCAGCGTTGGCTGGGGCTCGAGGCCCGGCAGACGGACTTCCCGCCGTCGCCCACGCCGCTGCCCGGCACCCGCCACGCCGTGCGCGTGCTCCCCAAGGAGCTGCCTTGAGCGCCCGGGCCGCGTGGGTCTCCAGCGTCCTGTTCGTCCTGTTCGCCACCTCGGTCGCGCACGCGGAGAGCCGCTTCGCCATCAGCGTGGGCCACAACCTGGGCCGGGACTCGGACGAGCCCCTGCGCTGGGCTCAGCAGGATGCCGAGCGCATGGACGCCGTCTTCGGTCAGCTCGGCGGAGTCACCGAGGACCGTCGTCTCCTGCTGCGCGGTGAATCGGTCTCCAACCTCAAGCTGGGACTCGCGCGGATGCGAGGCCGCATCGAGGAGGCACGGCGTGCCGGAGAGCGCACGCTGCTGTTCTTCTTCTACTCGGGCCATGGGGACGAGGTGGCGCTGCGCCTGGGCGGCGAGGCCCTTCCCCTCGCGGAGCTGCAACGCCTGTTGTCCGAGGTCCCCGCCACCGTCACCGTCGCCGTGCTGGATGCCTGTCACAGCGGCGCGCTCGTGCGAGGTCGCTCCAAGGGCCTCAAGTCCGCGCCCGCCTTCGATGTCTCCTTCCTCCGACAGGTGGGACCGCAGGGGCGCGTGTTCATCGCCTCGGCGGGGGCGCACGAGGTGGCACAGGAGTCGGACAGCCTCCGAGGCTCGTTCTTCACGCACCATCTGATTTCAGGACTGCGGGGCGCGGCGGACGTGGACGCGGATGGGCGCGTCTCGCTCACGGAGGCCTATGGCCACGTCTACCACCGCACGCTGGCGGGCTCGCATGCCTCCACGGCGGCGGTGCAGCATCCGGAACTCTCCAGCCAGCTCGCGGGAGAAGGGGACTTGTTCCTCACCACGCTCTCGCGAGCCCATGCGCAGCTCGAGCTGCCCCCTCGCGTGGGGGACAGTGTCGTGCTCGTGGACGAGCGCACGCTGCAGGTCATGGCGGAAGTGGAGCCTCGGGGGGAGGCGTCGGTGCGCGTCGCGCTGCCCGCTGGACGCTATCGGGTCCAGGTGCGACGGGGGCCCGAGGTGCTCTACGGCAAGGTGTACCTGTCCTGGGGCGACCAGCAGCGCTTGAAGCCCGAGGCCCTGGAGGTTCGCACGCTGGCGCTGCACCAGCAGAAGGGCGCGCTCCTGGAGGCCAGCAGCTGGCGGCTTCAGGTGGCGCTGGGGGCGGGCCGCTCGTCGACGCAGCTGGGCGGCTGGGGCCCCCAGGTGGGTGTGCTGCTCGCGCGCGAGAGCACCGGAGGGCCGGGGCTGTCCTTCCTCGGAGGGCTCAGCCTGGGGGCCACCCGGGGCTCCACACGCGCGCAGCGCTTCGAGAACGTGGAGCTGGGACTCTGGAGTGGCTTGGGGTTGGCGGGCGCGGTGGGGCGTGTCTGGACGGGCGCCCATGCGGGCGTGGGCGTGCTGGGCCTGGCTCAACGCGCGACGAGCCCGGATGCGGAGCGGCGCCGCGTGCTGGGCCTTCCCTCGCGGAGGACTCGCACGGGCGCGGGAGCGGGCGCCTTCGCCGCGCTCTCCGCGGAGGTGCCGATGAGCGCGCGCACGGGCCTCTTCGCGAGGGTGGGGGGCCATGTCGCGTTGATGCGTGAGGATGGAAAGCTCAGGACGCAACTCGCGCCACAATTGATGCTCGGTTGCACCTGGGGATTGTGAGCAGCGGGACCATGTCCCACGCGACGCTGGCCGCGCGTCTCCTTGCTCGCATCGGCTGGATGGCGCGAGCGCTTCGAGACAGGGGCGCACGTGTCCGTCGGCTGATGCCTGTCACGTGACATGGGATTGCGCCCATGGACCGAGAGGAAGGCCATATGACGACGAGGCTGGAGCGTGGTTTCTGGAAGTGGGGCCCGCTTGCACTGGCATTGACGGGATGCGGTGGTGTCATGGGCGACGAGGCGGAGGATGAACCCCTGCTGACGTTGGAGGGCACGCTCCGCGAGTCCTCCAGCGTCGACCTGGGGAACTCCGACCGGATTCGTGCGTCGCTCCTCTGGGATGTCTGGCCCAAGGTCGTCGTGGACTGCCTGGTCCAGCAGACCTATCCGGAAGGCATCGCCAAATGCCAGCGGCTGGCGCCCAAGTCTTCGTTCCACCACCCCGATACGGACGTCCGGGTCAATGGCCACTTCCCCAACACCTTCAGCATGTCCCTCAATCGACTGCCGGATCCGGCGGCGCTGATCGGGGAGGAAGGCTCCAAGCTGGGCACGGCCTACGTGATGGCCTACGTGGACGGCAACGGCAATGGCACCCTGGACCGGGTCTCCAACGAGGCCACCTCCAGCCCTGACATCGTCGTCGGCTTCCAGGAGGGCTTCAGCCAGGATTCGACGGAGAGCTCTTTCATCATGTACCGCGAGGGCGCCCTCCACCCGCTCTACACCATGGACTTCCCGGACTGCCCCGAGATTCCTCAGGGGTACTCCGTGGTGACGTTGCGCTACACCGAATCCGGGACGGAGTGCACCGTGAAGACGCGCAGGGTGGACCTGGACATGGAGCTGGGGGCGGAGAAGGCCTTCCAACAGCTCGCTTGTGTCGAGCCCAACTCCAGTATCCTCCTGGACACGGTGCGTGCCTCCACCGTGGGACCGCCGCCCGTGGGGAGCACCCAGCGCTGCGGCACGTTCATCCGCTCCATCTCGGGCTTGGACCAGGTGCTGTACGTGAATCCCCACCCCGAGCGCTTCTGCTCCGTCGCGAACACGGAGGTGTACACGCTGCGAGACTACTGGGACGGCACCTGGGATGACCGGGCCTCGCCTCCGTCCTGGTGGCCCTGCCCGGTGGTGACCACACCCTGAGGCGGCGCTCACGAGAGGGCCGGCAGTGAAGGCCCGTGCTCGTCACCGCCGCGGATCGTCGTTCTCCTATCGCTGGCGGCCCGCTGCCGCGCGCTCTTCGAGGGCGCGCGGCAGTTGTGTTTTTGTGCGCTCGGATTCGCTGTCCACGCACGCTGTCCCCGACACTGTATGCATTCAGGGCGCGCAGCCGCGTCTGGATGAAGCGGGTGCTCGTGTCTCCCTCATGACAGACCTGTCGCCGGGGCGAGGGAGGACTCTCCATGGACTCACCCGGTGAAGCCTCATGCGGGCTTCCTTCTACCTCGCTGGTGGGAGTGACACCCTCCGCCGCATGCGTATCGTAGACCTGCTTTTCGGGGGTTCCATGCGTGCGCGAGCAGGAGTTGGCGGTCACGAGGGCAGGGGTTCCTTTGTCAGGGGCACCCGTTTTTGTTTGCGGAGGCTTGGCATTTTCCTCCGAGAGCCGCCTCTCTCCGGGGCGCCCCTGCTCCTCTGATTCCCCGCGCAAAACTTCTGGCTTTGCCGCGCCTCTCGAGGATGATCCAGGTAGGGAATCTGAAGCATGACCTGGAAGGTCATCTCAGGGGGCGGGTGGTGGAGTACCCGCAGGGTTCTTGGTCTTGTCAGGATATTCTCGAAATTCTACTATTTGATGCCGTGCAAGAGGGAGATACGAATGGCAAAGCTCAGTGCGCGACTGTGTCGGTGGGTGATGCTCGTTGGAACCGCCATGGTGCTGGGGGCGGGCGCTGCCTATGCACAGAGCCGTGAGGTGGCCTGCTGCTATCCCTGTACGTGTCTGCCCAATGGGGCGACCGGCTATTGCTGTGGGCCATGCTAGGGCGGCTCGTTGTTCCAGGCGTCGTCTTCGTCGGAGTCGTGCTCGTCTCGTATCTCCTGGGAGCGGTGTTCTGGACGCCGGAGCGGGACGAGCCCGCTGTCTATGGGTCTGCTTCGTCCATGGGCTGTGCCCCGGACATGTCGAAGGCGCCGCGTTCCGAGAGCGATTCAGCCACTCGGGTCCTGGGCCTCCAGCAGGGCGGGGCTGGAGGCATCTCCGGCGTGTCGATGACCTACGGCAACACCCGCATGCACATCGCGGATGCCAGGTCGGGAGTCGCATGGCCCTCTCGCGACTCCATCCCTGGCGAGGAGGACTCCCTGGCTCGACAGGTCGCGACGCGTCTGGATGAAAGCCTGGCCTCGCGTCCAGGCGAATGGCTGGACTGCTCCCTGTCGGATGGCGGGGCCTTCCGCTGTGGAGAGTGCGCGACGGACGGGGATTGCCCGGAGGGGCAGGGGTGCGTCATCGACTACGGAAAGGGCGCCTTCCAATGCGCGGCCAGCGACTGTGAGGATGACTCGCAATGCTCCGATGGATTCGTCTGCCGCGTCGCGGCGGGAGGTGTTCCGGGCCCGGTGATTCGAAGATGCCTCCAGGCGGGTGTTCGTCGTGCGGGAGAGCCGTGCAGTCGATTGCCAGCCAGTCGCGCGGAGGCGTGCGAGGAGGACCTGCTCTGCATCAATCACCGCTGCGGAGTGCCTTGTGTCCCAGGGACGCAGGGCGGCTGCCCCGAGGGACACACCTGCGAGGAGAGCTCCGCTGGCGCCGCGTGCCTCCCGGACTGCCGGAAGCAGGGCTGCTCCGAGGGGGAGCAATGCGCGCCGCTCAATGGCGGAGGCTTCCAGTGTCTGGACCTCGTCGTGGACGAGTGCTCGGACTCGAAGCCGTGCGCGGAAGGGGCGAACTGCATCGTCCGGGGGCGGGCGGGACGCGCGGGGAGGTTCTGCGCGGCTGCCTGTGACTCCTGGCGCGCGGGGAGCTGCTCCGCGGGCCAGGTCTGTGGCCTTGGCGGGCCCACGGGCAGCGCGTGTTATGCGAGCTGCGACCCACAGGACCTGGGTTCCTGCCCGATGGGGTGGCTCTGCACGACGGTGTCCGAAGACCTCCAGACCTGGGGGTGTCTGCCTGACTTCATGAGCGGCACGACCTCGCGTCCCACCCGTCCGAGCGCTGTACCCACCGGAATGCCGTGAGGTGCTCCCCCCGGGCTTCGAAGCTCAGGGGGAGTCCTGACCGAGCCGGAGGTTGCCGCGGATGGTGCCGGGCTTGATTCTCTGCAGGACGGACTCCGGAAGGCTGTCGAGCAGGTCCGGCATCGCGAAGGCATAGGCGAACTTTCCCTCGTTCTCCTTCCACTGCCCCTCGATATGGAGCCCCAGGACCTTGTCGCTCGCCATGTCCACGAGGGGGGCGCCCGCGACGCCATGGGTGGTGCTGATATCGCTGACCAGCTTTCGGACCTGAGTCTGTTGCGGTCCATTCCGTGTCGTGAAGGACAGCAGCCGCCCCGGCATCAGGCGCTTGGTGTGGAACTCCTTGCCCAGGAGCGGTTCGAGGAATCCTGGAGGCAGCTCTCCGCCCGCTACGGGATATCCGACGACGTAGACATACTTCTCGAGGGAGGCCCTGACCGCGTCCTTGCTCCACTCCAGATTCACCTGGGGGTGAGGAAACGCGTCGGGGTTCGCGATTTCGAGCAGGGCGAAGGAAAGACCTCCGTGCTCGGGACGGTTGTTGACGGCGAAGAGGACCTTCGAGACTCGAAAGACGCGCCTCGTGGAACTCATGGCGTTGTCGTCGAAGGTGAATTCCCAGGAGTATTTTTCCGTCAGGGGAAGGGGGGATTCGCTTCCAAGCAGCTCGCGCGGAATCTTGTCGCCCACCGTCATGATGACGTTGGGGGCGACGGCGAATGCGGTCTGGTACGCCTTGAGGTCGTCCCTGAGGGGAATCGAGATGGCGCCGGTGGCGCGGCTGATGGGGAAGGTCTCGTTTGTGTGCGTGGACTTCATCACCTGGTGCCAGGTGTCCGTAAAGGGGTCGGTGAGCGTTTCCCCATCGACGCGCAGCGCGGGACGCGCGTGGACCATGACGTTGAATCCCTCCTGGCCGGTCTTCCTCGCGGCCATTGCGGCCTTGTCCGAGGGGGGCTGGGTCTTCATGAGGGCGTACTTCGTCCGGTCGAGCTGGGCCTGGGCCAGGTCCTGCTCGGTCTTCTGCTCCGGGGGCAGCAGCTCGATGACATCTGCTCGGAGGCGATAGATTTCGGGAAAGGTCGCCGAGCCATCCACCATCCGGTTCAGGAAGGCCCGGAGCTTCTTCATCGTCTCGAGGCTGTCCGCATCAAGCCCGCTGAACGTGGCGCTCTTGTCGCGAAGTTCAACGTAGGTCGTCCACCCCTCGGCCCAACCACAGAACTCGGCGAGGGATACCTTGGTCATCTCCTCCGCACTTTCGACCCCCTGGGCCCAGATGAGGTTGCAGGCGACGTGGAACGCGGCTTTCCCGGCATCGGGTTGCCCGGAAACGTTCAGGTTCCGGCCATCGATGGTGTGACCCTCGGCTTTTCGCAAGGGCCCCTGATTCCAGGTCGCCTGCACGTACACCCCATTGCCACGTTTCTGCACGACCCCCACGAGTTCGTTGGGGGGGCTGATCGATTGACGGAGCCTGGCCAGCCATTGAGTGATGTTGACGCCCTGGATGGTGAGCTCAACGTCAGAGAGCTTGCTGGCGGTGAGGTTGAGATGAGCGATTTCGTTTGGCAGGAACGTGGCGTCTGGCGGGGGAGGGCTTCCCGCCACGTTCCTGGCGGCCGAGGAGCCGCCTTGGGCGGAAGTCAATCGCTCCTCTTCCTTGCGAAGCCTGTGCAGCAAGGTTTCGTGGTGGTGGACCACTTGTTGTGCGAAGCCTTTCGCTTCGGCGGACTTCTCCTCTCCCTCGTTGAAGAACGCGAACTTGCCGATGTAGAGGCGCGTGTCGAACCAGAGTCTGAAGATCTCGCTGCAGAGCAGAAAGACGAGCACCGCCAGAATGACGGAATAGGCGAACTTCATCAGCCACTCCTGAGGCGTCATTGCGGGAACCTCGGTCGGTGGCGGAAGCCCATGCCGACGGAATCAGGTGGTGAGGGGGGCGCGGAATGTAGGCGCGCGCTGGAAGGGCTGACAAGCGGAGCGCCACAGGGCAGGTGACACTTCCGAACGTCGCCAGTGTTCCAGGAGGCGCCACACGCCCCGGAGATTTCCCCATGGTGCCCATGCGTCTCATCGCGCGGCTCGCCAGTGCCTTCGCACTCGGCGGACTGACGCAGTGTACCCCCTCGACCCCGGTCGAGGACCCCGCCTCCGCGACCGAAGCCCCGACAGCTACCGAGGCCCAGGCCCTTCACGGCCAGACCCCTCCCGGCAAGGCGCTCTTCAGCCAGTCCTTCCCCAACACCAACGGACGCTCCTGCGCCACCTGCCACGTTCTGGAAGACAGCACCGCGCTCCTGCCCGAGCGTGTCCAGGCCCGGTTCGCCTCCAATCCAAACGATGTGCTGTTCAATCGCATCGACGCGGATGACCCGAGCGCGGCGGTGCCCACGTACGAGCACCTGAAGAAGGGCCTCGTGCGTGTCGTCCTCTCCCTGCCCGCCAACATGGATGTCATTGACACCCAGGGCCGCGTCATCACGTCACCCGACCGGAAGATTTCCGTCTGGCGCGGCGTGCCGAGCATCCAGGACATCGCCCTCACGGGGCCGTTCTTCCAGCTCGATGGCCGGGAAACGAACCTCGAGGACCAGGCCCAGTCCGCCATCTCCAGTCACAGCGAGGGGGGCTCCGTGCCCCGCGAGCGGCTGCGCCAGGTGGCGGAGTTCCAGCGCGGCGAGTTCACCTCCGGCCGCGCGAAGTTCGTCGCGGGGTTGATGGAGCACGGGGTGCCAGCCGCCCAGATCCCCCTCCCCGAGGACTTCATGTGGCTCACGCCAGCGGAGAGGCGAGGGCGGGACGTCTTCAAGGTCGGCTGCGAGCCCTGTCACGGCGGCCCGACGCTGAGTCGAATCACCGCACCCGCCATGCGCGAGAACGCAGCGCAGTTCC
Organism: Myxococcus stipitatus; assembly: GCF_038561935.1. The sequence goes on from NZ_CP102770.1 coordinate 3,028,648, forward strand.
CGGTGACGAAGCCCGACGGCAACGTGCTGTTCACCCTCGTCCCCGGAGCGGGACCCCAGGCCGTGCAAGGAGTCCGCTCGACGCCCGACATCCTGAACGTCGGCTTCGGCACCTTCTCGTACCTGGGGCAGATTGGCCAGTTCCCCATCCTGTACAACAAGACGGTCGAGCTGCCGCGCTACCGGTTCCGCTTCTACACGGACGGCACGCGCCAGCAGCGCGTGACGGACCTTCCGCCCATCCCCGTGACCGCCAGCGGCGAGCCGTATGACCCGACTCCGGCCGTCGACGAGAACGGAGCACCCATCGTCGGCCCCAACCTCTTGCCGCAGTGGTTCACCACCGACGCGGGCCGAGCCCTCATCACCGGAGACCCGCTCGACTTCGAGGCCTTCGACATCCCCACGCTCAGGGGCATCGCGAGGACGGCGCCGTACTACCACGACAACAGCATGGCGAGCCTGAAGGACGTCGTCGACGTCTACAGCCAGTTCATCCTCCCGGTCACCGCGCCGCTGAACCTGCCCCCGGTCCATCCGCCGGAGACTCCCAACGGGCTTCCCGAGTCACTCAGCCCCGCGCAGAAGCAGGACCTGCTCCTGTTCCTGAACCGCCTGTAGCCGACACGGGGCCGAGACAGCTCCCGTCTCGGCCCCGCATGGGCTCAGCTCGCCACGCCTTCCGGGGGCGGGCTCATCCATTGGACCAGCTGGAGGATGACGCCGTTGTCATCCGCCACCTGGAAGAAGCGCTCGCCCCAGGGCTCGGTCTCGATGGGCGTGACGATGCGGACGCCCTCGTCCTGCATGCGACGGTACTCGGCGTCGATGTCCTCGACGACGAACGCGACGAGGATGCCCTCTGCCTTGCGGTGCTTGAGTGACTCGGGCTTCAGCGACTTGAGCCCCGTGCGCAGGAAGATGAGGTTGAACCCCGCGTCCTTGCGCGACAGGGACACGAAGCCGTCCGCGGACATGTCCTCCGTGAATCCGAAGTGGCGCTTCACGAACGCCGCGGACGCGGACACATCTTCGACGTTCAGGGAGATGGCGGATGCGGTGATGCGCATGCGGACAGGCCTCCTGCTTGAAGGGGGATGGAAATATCCGTACAGTGTACGGAGTGGCCAGTCAAGGCGGTCTCTGGCACTGGAGAGGACATGGCCACACATCGCAGCGGCGCGGGGGACCCCGCCCGTACGCTGGAGCTTCTCTGGAGGAAGGACCTGCCCTCAGCGGGGCAGCGAGGCCCCAAGCCGGCGCTGAACGTCGACGCCATCATCGCCTCGGCGGTGGAGCTGGCGGACCGGGAGGGACTGGAGGCGCTGACCATGCGCAAGCTGGCCGAGCGGCTCTCGGTGGGCCCCATGACGCTCTACACCTATGTCCCTGGCAAGGCGGAGCTGGTGGACTTGATGCTCGACCAGCTCTACGCGGACATGCCGCGTCGCGCGCCCGACGAGGCTGGCTGGCGCGCGCGGCTCGAGGCGGTGGCCCGTGACAACCAGGCGCTCTACGAGCGGCACGCCTGGATGACCGACGTCGCGACCAGCCGTCCACCCCTGGGCCCTGGGCTGATGGCGAAGTACGAGTACGAGCTCGGCGCGCTGGAGGGGCTGGGCCTGGACGAGGTGGAGATGGATGCGGCGCTGACGTTCGTGCTGGGCTTCGTCGAGTCCTCCGCGCGCGGCACGAGCCGCGCGCGCTCCGCCGCCGCCGAGACGGCGCGGACCGAGGAGTCCTGGTGGAAGGCGCACGAGCCGCTGCTGGCCCGCCTCATGGACCCGGCACGCTTTCCCCTGGCCTCGCGTGTGGGCTCCGCCGCGGGGGCTGCCCACGGCGCCGCCTACAGCCCGGACCATGCCTTCGGTTTCGGGCTGCAGCGCGTCCTCGATGGCCTGGGCACGCTCATCCAGTCCAGACAGTCGCGGAGACGGTCCCGCTGAGGGGCGGCCCCCCTCGGTCCCTCACTGCACGACGGGCGCCTGCACGGAGGCCTTGGCCTTCTTCGCCGCGCCCGCGAAGTCGCCCGCCTTCACCCGGGTGACCTTCGGCCAGGACAGGTGCCGCGACATCGCCTGACGCACGTCCTCCGGCTTGAGCCTGGCGAGCTGCTCTTCCACCCCCGCGTCGAACGAGAGCGTGCGCCCCAGGTACAGATACCAGGCCAGCTTGGATGCAAGGCCACCGTTCTTGGCGCGTGCTGTCCGCCGGTACTCCAGCAGTCCCGAGCGGGCTTTCTCCAGCTCCTCGGCCGAATAGCCCTTCTCGAGCGCGCTCGTCACTTCCTCGCGCATCGCCGACTCCAGCCGGTCCGCGTTCTCCGGCGCGGAGATGGCGAAGGTGGTGAACGTGCCCACCGCGTCCAGGTCGCTCGCGCCGAGGCTGCTGGAGACGCTGTAGGACAGGCCGTCCTTCTGACGGATGCGCGTGGCCAGCCGTGAGTTGAGGAACCCGCCGCCCAGCACGAAGTTGCCCAGCATCAGCGCCGGCCAGTCCGCGTCGTCCTCGCGGAGCTGGAGCGACTGTCCCGCGAAGTAGAACGCGTTGGCCTTGTCCGGCGTCTCCAGCGCGACGGCCTGGGGCGCCATGTCGGCGAACACCTCCGGAACGCGCTGGTACGCCGCCGGGCTCTTCCAGTCGTTGAACAGCTTGCCGGACAGCGCGACGATTTCCTTCGGCTCGAAGTCTCCCACCACCGCGAGCTCCGCGTGCGAGCCCCCGTAGAACGCCTTGTGGAAGGCGCGCGCCTGCTCGAGCGTGGCGTCCTTCGCCCCGGCGATGCTCTCCTCGAGCGTGGGCACATGGTGCGGATGCCCCTTCGGGTAGTGGCCCCTCAGCACCCGCCACAGCGCGATGTTGCCCTGCGTCCGTGGCTCGCTGCGCTGCGCCTCCAGGCCCGCCAGCCGCTCCTGCTTGAGGAGGGCGAACTCCTTCTCGTCGAACGCGGGCTCGCGTAGCACCTCCGCCACCAGCTCCATCGCCTTGAGCAGGCTGGCGCGCGGGCACTCGACGTACACCGAGGCCCCCTCGAGTCCGCCCCCCACCGACACGCGTGCCTTCAGCTGGTCGAGCGCGTCCTGGAGCTGCTGCCGCGTGCGCTTCTTCGAGCCGCGCATCAGCATCTTGCCCGCGTATACCGCCGCGTCCGACTTCCCGTTCAGCGCGGCCTCGGTTCCCCAGTGGAAGTAGAGCGCCGCGTTCACCATCTCTCCGCGCGTCTTCTTCGGCAGCAGCGCGTACTTCATTCCGCCGGTGAGCTCTCCGCGCTGCACGCGCGCCTCCACGTTGGCGGGGGAGGGGTCGAACGCCTCGCCCTGCGCCACCGCGGCGCTTCCCTTGTAACCTTCCAGCACCTTCGGCAGGTCCACGGGCGCCGGCATCTCCGCGCGCTCCGGCTTCGCGGTCGGGATGAACGTGCCCAACGTCCGGTTGGAAGGCTTGAGATAGGTCTCGGCCACCCGCATGACGTCGGCGACCGTGACGGCGCCGATGCGGTCTCGCTGCAGGAACATCAGGCGCCAGTCGCCCGTGGCGGCCCACTCGGACAGGCTGATGGCGGAGCGCTCCGAGTTGTTCAGCCGCAACTCCAACGCCTTGAGGTGGTCCGTCTTCGCGCGAGTGACCTCTTCCTCGGTGAAGGGCGTGCGCGCGGCCTCTTCCACCGTCTTCACCAACGCCTCCCGCGCGGGCTCCACCGGTTGGCCCGCGCGCAGGTCCGCCGCGAAGGTGATGAGGCCCGGGTCGCGGAGCTGGAAGCCGCGGGCGCCGACATTGACCGACTTCTTCGTCTCCACCAACGCCTTGTAGAGCCGGCCCGAGGGGGTATTGCCCAGCACCTCGGCCAACACGTGGATGGCGGCGAAGTCCGGGTGGCCGCCCTCGGGGACGTGGTATGCGCTGGCGACGACGGGGATGTCGCCCACGCGGCGCAGCGTCACCTCGCGCTCACCATCCTGCGTGGGCTCCACCGTGTACGTCGCGGGGATGGGCTCGGCGGGTTTCTTCAGCTTGCCGAAGGTGCCTTGGATGAGGCTCAGGGCCTTCGCTTCGTCGAAGTGGCCCGCCACCACCAGCATCGCGTTATCCGGTCGGTAGTACTTCCGGTAGAACGCCTGGAGCCGCTCGATGGGCACGTTCTCCAGGTCGGACCGCGCGCCGATGGTCGACCTGCCGTAGCCGTGCCAGTGGTAGGCGGCGCTGAGGATGCGCTTGAAGAGGATGCCGCGCACGTTGTTCTCGCCCGCCTCGAACTCGTTGCGGACCACCGTCATCTCGCTGTCGAGGTCCTTCTTCGAGACGAAGCTGTTGACCATGCGGTCGGCCTCGAACGACAGCGTCCAGCGCAGGTTCTCGTCCGAGGCGGGCAGCGTCTCGAAGTAGTTGGTGCGGTCCAGCGAGGTGGTGCAATTGAAGCGGGCGCCGCGCTCGGTGAGCGCCTGGGGCACGTTCTTCGTCGTCGGGGTGCCCTTGAGGAGCAGGTGCTCCAGCAGGTGGGCCATGCCTGATTCGCCATAACCCTCGTGTTTGCTTCCCACGAAGTACGTCACGTTCACCGTGACGGTGGGCTTCGTCGGGTCCGGGAAGAGGAGCACGCGCAGGCCATTGGGCAGGCGATACTCGGTGATGCCTTCCACACTCGTCACGGGGGTGAGCGCCGGGCCGCGAGCCTTGGCGGAGGGAGCGGGGGCGGGGGACTGGGCCCACACCGGTGCGGTGGCCAGCAGCAGCAGGGACGCCCATGGGGAAAGCGGGAGACGACGCTTCATGCGGTCCTCTTGGCGACAGGAAGGAGAAGGCGCTTCTAACCCGCCACGTGACGGGGGCCATCCCGGTACCCGCGAATCGAACAGCCGTTCAGGACGATTCGACGACGGGCGTGACAATGAAAAGGCAACCATCTCGCTCCGGAACGACCCGGGCGACACATCCCCTTTGATTGAACAGGCCGATGACGCGGTCCGTGAGACGAAGAAGCGGACGGAGCGCGGTGCCGTGCTTCTCGAGGGGCCCTGGTGCGAGTCCTGCCGCACCAGGGCGATGAATGACAACGACACAGCATGAGACGCAGTGTCGCTGAAGTGTTTGCCTCCGGGTGTGAGATGGCTATAGTCCCGGCCTCTCTTGAGTCCTCAGGAAACTCTCCGATGACCACTCCCCGCTATCACGTGGCCCAGCTGGCGATTTCGCTGGCGCGCGAGCCGCTCGATCATCCCCTGATGCAAGACTTTGTCTCGCAGCTCCGTCCGGTGAACGAGCTGGCGGACCGCTCGCCCGGATTCGTCTGGCGGCTCCAGACCGACGCGGGCAATGCCACGGGGGTTCGCGGGTACGACAATCCGCTCATCCTCCTGAACATGTCCACGTGGGAGTCCGTCGAGACACTCTTCGACTTTGTCTATCGCAGCGAGCACGTCGTGCCCTTCCGGGAGCGCAGGAAGTGGTTCCTCCCCGTCGAAGGCCCGCCGTACGTGCTCTGGTGGGTCCCCGCCGGGCACCAGCCCACCGTCCTCGAGGCCAAGGAGCGCCTGGAGCGCCTCCACCGGGAAGGCCCGTCCCCCGAGGCCTTCGACTTCCGGCACCGCTTCCCCGCCCCCGACCAGCAGCCCCCGCCGATGACTTCCCCGGGGCAGCAGAAGACCGACGCGGCCTGAGACCCGCCGCGCAATTCCAGACGACGCATCACGTCAGCCCTTGGAGCACGGCGCACCATGTCAGGCATCATCGAACTGAGTCAGCGGGAGGTCCTTGAATTTCATCGCGTGCTCGAAGCCTGGCTGAGAGGCGCATTGCCTCACTCGGCCGCGGAGGCCTCGCGCATGGAAGACGCCTTCGGCTCCCGCTGCGTGCTCGTGGCCCCCGGAGGTGTGGTCGAGGAGAAGGCCGTGCTGATGGCCCGGCTCTTCCAGGCCCACGGCTCCAGGCCCGACATGGAAATCACCATCGACCAGTTCGCGCCGGTGTGGACGCGCGAGGACGTGGCCCTCGTGAGCTACATCGAGTGGCGGAAGTCGGGCGGACAGACGACGGGCCGTTACGCCAGCGTGTTGTTCCAAGCGGCGCCCCAGGCCCCCGCCGGTGTCCACTGGCTGCACATCCACGAGACGTGGATGGCGGCACACGGCCCCCGCTAGAACCCCTGATGCCAAGGAGCCCTCCGTGAGACTCACGGCGCTGGCCGAGTTCGAGCTGAGCTACACCTGGATGGAATACATGGACTTCGCCCCGGGAGGCCAATACCTCGCGATCGTCGACGGGGTCTTCCGCGGCGAGAGGCTCGCGGGCGAGGTGCGCTTCCTGAATGTGCCCGTGAAGCGGCCCGACAACGTGAACATGCCCGCGCTCAAGGGCGTGCTCACCACCTCGTCCGGCGCGAAAGTGTTCGTGGAGATGGCGGGTGTCTCGCTGCTGCGCGCCGCCGACGCGGCGCGGGTCTGCACCGCCTCTGTCCTGTTCCGCAGCGCGAACGCGGACTTCGCCTGGCTGAACAACGCCTTCGGGCTGATGGAGGGCGTCCTGGATGCCTCCAACACGGCTCGGGGCCGCATCTTCCTCTGCGAGAACACCGTGGGCCTGGACGACAGCCCCGCCCACGGTCGCTAGGCCCGGCGGCTCAGGCCGCCTCCCGGCCGGGCCTCAGCTCCGCGTCCACCTCGGCGCCCAAGCGGGACACGAGCCCTGGCAGGCTCTCGACATCCGCTTGCGTGGTGTTGTGGTTCACGATGCAGACCCGGAGCACGGCCATCCCGTCCACCTCCGTGTGAGAGGGATACGCGGAGCCCCCGCGCTGCAACCGCAGGAGGACCTGCTTGTTGAGCGTGTTCAGGTAGTCGCGATGGGAGGCCGCGTCGGCCTCGAGGTCCGCTGGCACGTAGCGGAACGTGGTGATGCTCAGGTGCTGCGTCATCGCCTGGAGCCGTGGCTCGGCCCCGACGCGGGCATGCAGGTGGCGCGCGAGCAGGATGTCATCTCCAATCATCCGCGCGTAGCCGGACCTGCCCTCGCGTTGCAGGCACAGTCGGACCTTGAGCGCGCGCAGGCTGCGCGTCGTCTGCGGGCCCAGGTCCCGAAGCTGGAGCGTCTCCGGCCCCCCCAGGAGCGCCTGCTCATCGCTGGTCGCGTAGTAGGCCGCGCCCTGGTGGAACGTGTCGTAGAGCACGCGGCGGTCCCGCGTCAGCAGACACCCGACATCCGCGGGGATGTACATCCACTTGTGCGGGTCGATGGCCACCGAGTCCGCGGACCGCAGGGCCCGCAGCTCCGGGGGCGCGTCCGGTGACAGCACGGCGAAGCCACCGTAGGCCCCGTCCACGTGGAACCAGAGCCCGTAGCGCTCGCAGAGGGCGGCAATCTCGGGCAGCGCATCCACGGCGCCCGTGCCCGTCGTCCCCGCCGTCGCGACGACCATGAAGGGCTTGTTGCCAGCCTTCACGTCCGCCTGGAGCCGCGCCTCCAGCTCCGCGACCCGCATGCGCCCATCCCGGTCCGTGCCCACCTTCCGGAGGGCCCGGGACCCCAGCCCGCAGATGTTGACCGCGGACAGGATGCTCGTGTGCGACTCGCCGCTGGCATACATGCACAGCCGCTCCCCCTGGCCGCCCGTCACGCCCTCGCCGCGCACGTCCCAGCCCGCGCGGGCGTGCAGCGCGGCGCGCACCGCGACGAGGTTCGCGAGGGAGCCACCGCCCAGGAACAGCCCACCACAGTCCGTGGGAAAGCCCACCAGCCGCGCGAGCCAGCGCACCGTCTGCGCCTCCATCGACACCGTGATGGCGCAGGTGGGGTAGCTGGTGACGGGCGGGTTGACCACCGCGGCGAGCAGGTCCGCCAGGGCCCCCATGGGACTGGGTGAGCCCATGATGTACGCCCAGAAGCGGGGGTGCGCCGTGGAGACGGCGTTCTGGCTCAACAGCGACAAGGCCCGCGCCAGCACGTGCTCGGCCGGCGAGCCCTCCTCCGGGAACGTGTCCGCCGCCAGCAGGTCCTTGATTCGCGAAGCCGACTGCTCGGAGCGGAGGGGCCGCTCGCGCATGCCCTCCAGGTAGTCTCCGAGCTGGTCGATGAGCTGATGCCCCAGCGTCCGGAACTCGGCGGCGGACAAGGCGGCACTGGTGGCGCGCCCCCTGGGGTCCGTCACGGGTGCGCCTCCGCGGCCTTGGCCAGCTCCGCGGCGACCGGGTTGGCGCCGGCGGTGATGAACGCCTCCAGGTAGTCGGTGGCCAGGTGCGCCTTCATCATCCGGACGAGCTCCGCCTTCGCCCCGTCATCCAGGGTGGGGCGACCCTTGGCGAGCTTGCGCACCGCGTCCCGGTAGGCGTGCAGGTAGCGCCGCTGGGCCTCCAGGCTCTCCCGAGGGGCCGCCGCCGCCTCGCCGTGCCCGGAGTAGAACGTCTTGCACGTGGACAGCTTCTTCTCGAGGAGGTCCAGGTTCTTCAGCCACAAGGCGGAGTGGCCATCGTTCATGAACGAGTGCACGCCGTTGAAGATGATGTCGCCCAGGAAGGCCACCGGAGAGGCCGCGCCCACCACCCAGTAGCTGTCCCAGTGGGACTCGCCCTCACCCACCTCGCCCACGGTGAAGGGCACGCCATCGAAGGTCAGCGTCTCGCCGTCCTTGACGATGCGGTTGGGAAAGCGCCGCTTGGCGGGCCAATCCTCGCCGAACACGGGCTTCCACTGCTTCTCCTTGGCGTCGTCGATGCGGTGGATGACCTGGTCCACGCCCCGGGTCGCGACCATGGGCACGTCCAGGCCCGCGGTGACCTCGAACCCGCCGTTGTAGTGGTCCGGGTGTCCGTGGGTGATGAGCAGGGCGACGAGCGGCTTGCCAATGGAATCAATCCTGGCCCGGAGCGCTCGCGCGTCGGAGACCCGCATCATCGAGTCGATGGCGACGACCGAGCGCGCCGTCTCGACGGCGAAGGCATTGGTGAACAACCCCTCACAGCCCGAGTTGACGACGTGGACCTTGAACGTGGCGGGGGCGGAGGGCGCGGGGGGCTTGCTGCTCTCGGGTTGCATGGGATTCACCGGGGGGAGGAGGGCTCGGGGACCGCGGAGGCGGGCGGGGGGGCGGTGTCGGGAAGCGGGGTCGCGTTCGAGGCCATCTCCGAGAGCTCCCGGTAGAGGGCTCTGAGCCCCCTGGCGGGCTCGGGAGAGAGTCCGGACTTGCACAACAGCGCGCTCAGCAGGGGCAGGTCCACCGCGACCACGCCCGGAAACACGTGGTGCTCGCGGTGCAGCGTGCGCGGCAGGGTGCTGATGAAGAGGCGTGGAAGCAGTCCCAGTCGGGTGGAGCGCGCGTTGATGTTGAGGTCGTCCGACTCCAGCGTCCAGCGGTGCTCGGTCAGGTCCATGAGCGTGAGAATCATGGGGTACACGGTGTACATGGGCAGCACCCACAACAGCAGGAAGGGGCGCCACAGATTGAAGTACGCCACGCAGGCCAGGGCCACGGCGAAGAAGAGCAGCTTGATGCGCCGCTCCCGCTCCATCTCCGGGTCGTCCTTGAACGGGAGGAACAGGGCCCGCAGGTGGTTGTCCCGCCACTTGAGGGTGGTGTCTCCCTTCGGGGGCACGTAGTCCTGACGGCTGCGGAAGAAGTCGAGCCCGCTCAGGAGTCCCGCCTTGAGGCAGGTCCACACCAGGCGGCCCGGTGCGTAGGGACGCGTGGTGTCCCCGCGCAACTGCCGCCCCAGCCAGTTGGGGTCCTCCGCGGTGAACAGGTTCCGGTGGTGCAGCAGGTGCACCCGCCGCCACTGGACGAAGGACCAGGCCTCCGGATGGTGGAACATCACCAGGTTCGACAGCACCGTGCCCACGGCGACGTTGGCCTTGTGCGAGCGGAAGAGGCCGAAGTGGCTCGCGTCGTGGTTCAGGATGTACAGCGAATGCTGCCGCCCCGCGATGAAGATGATGGCGAGGAGCGTCACCAGCGGATGCTGGAAGTACGCCTCCGCCGCGAAGGCCAGCGCGATGGCTCCATAGACGACCGCGTAGAGCCAGACGCTGCGCCAGGGGCGGACCTTGTGCAGTGCGCGGACCTCCTGCCAGGCCTCCTTGGGAAGCAGGTGACTGGACTGGGTGCCAAGCACCGGCCATTCGCGCCCATCCTGGGGCGCGCGCTCAACCGCGCTGGATTCTGGTTGTGTCATTCCATCCATCCGTTGCCAGGATGCCCCGTCTCAGGCCTGGTCAGACCTTCTCGCCCCGGGCCCGAGCCGCGCGCCGCAAGGCCACGCTGGTTCCGTGGACGCCCCAGTTCTCGGGCTCGATCTCCTGGATGACGATGAAGGTGTGGCCAGGGTCCTTCTGCAGCACATCCACGAAGACCTGCGTGATGCGCTGGATGAGCTCCAGCTTCTTCTCGGTGGCGAGCTTGTCCCCGGTGAGCTGGACGTTGATGTATGGCAAGGTTCGTTCCTCGGACAGGCGATGAGAGGGGAAGGCGCGCGAGAGACCATGACCCGGGCGGATGACAGGCCCATGACAGGCGAGTCTCCGCCAGGGCTCACGCGAGGTGATTCTGGGAGGGGCCGCGGCCCGGCATCAAGGGACCTTGTGCGCGCCACGGTAGGCGCCGAGAGAGGACTCCCGGACGCCCTTCACGTGGTCATACAGACGGTCGACGACGGCGCCCGCGGTGTCCAGCCGGAGCATGATGCCCAGGACGAGCTCCGGCATGGCGGCCGGGTTGCGCGCGAGCAGCGGGATGATGATTTCGTCCATCCAGGCGTTGGCGTGCTCCACGTCCACCGTGGTGTGCTCCAGGTGGTACGCCAGCGGCTTGTCGGCCATGCCCACGCGGCGCCAGCCCTGGATCTGCCACTCGAAGCGGCCGGGAATCATGGTCTCGGTGGCCAGGAGCGCGCCGAGGATTTCCGTCAGCCGTGAGCGGTTCATCGCCATGCTCATGTACATGTTGACGAGCGCGAGCTCCTCGCGCACGAACAGGTCCAGGCGCTCCGTATAGATATCCCTGGGCAGCTCCAGGTAGTCCATGAGGTCGAAGCGCATGTTGCGGTGGACGCGAGGGTCCTGCGCGTGGCCGACCTCATCCCAGAAGTTCTTGGCCAGCTCCAGCTTGATGGTGCCATAGACGCCCGGCATCATCAGCGCGATGATATCGCCGAAGAGCACCTCGAGCGGCGTCTCCTGAAGGAAGAACTCCCGCAGCTGCTCGAAGGTGGCCTTGTCCCGCAGGAAGGCGAAGATGGGATGCGAGATGTTGGACGGGTGGGCGCGCACCGTCTGGGTCACCCACTCCTTGAAAGAGGCGGCCGGCGGCAGCGAGTTGAGGACGGGGGCGTACTTCTTCAGGGAGGCCTGATGCCAACACTTCTCCAGGACCCCCTTGAGCTGGGCAAATAGCGGATCACCCACGTTGAGGCGCTTCACCTCCCAGGGGGCGGTGAGCTGAGCCATGTTGATGACGTAGAGCACCCGGTGTGCTTCGGTCAGCGCGGCTTCGTCACCCTCCTGGAAGGCATTCCGACCCAGGAGGTCCACCTGCTCCCGCAGCTGATTGCGCGCACCCACGGGGACACTCTCGAGGTCCCGGGTGTAGAGCCACGCCTTCACTTCCGCATGGAGACCTTGAGGACTGCTTTGCGTCGACATTCGACTTCCCTCGCGCGGAGGAGGCCCGAAGGTGTGTGTTTGCATGGCGCGCCGCCCCCCTCCATGTATCGGTCGCGACGCGCAGCCTATATCAAACCAGACGCATTCAAGAAAAGCGCGAATAACATTTTGGTCGAGGCAGAATCGACAGTGGCCCAGGGGGCGGCAGTCGTCTCGGGGAGAGAGAAAACAGCGCGGAGGTGAAAGTCACATCAACGGTGACAAAGCGGTTACTTCGCCGCGTAACCGGTTTCATGAGGCTGCGTCATGGGCGTGTCGAGGTGCGTCAATGGTCACGCAACGACGGGTCCGATGACTCAATGGCACACCTGCCCGGTCGCGTGAGCGCGACCCACCGCGGCACCGCTCCGAGTCGAAGGTGGAGGCGCGGCCGCGGCCCTTGCGCCTGACGGGCGGCTGGGGCACTCTCCGCGCCCCTCCCGTCCGCTCCCCGTGCTGCCTGTGGAAAACGCCGGGCGAGCAGGCGCTCCCCGTGATTCACCAGGGGCACCGGGCACGCATCAGTGGTAGGGCAGGAGGCCATGTCCGGCGACTCACCTGGCCCTACTCCCGACGGCCTACCGACCCTGCGCTTCCCCCCCGAGCTCCCCATCTCGAGCAGGGTGGAGGACATCACCGCGGCCATCGCCGCCCACCAGGTGGTCATCGTCGCCGGGGCCACCGGCTCGGGGAAGACGACCCAGCTGCCGAAGGTCCTGCTCGCCATGGGGCGCGGCCGCCCGCGCCAGATTGGCGTCACCCAGCCCCGGCGCATCGCCGCGACCAGCGTGGCGGCGCGCGTGGCGCGCGAGCTCGGCACGGAGCTGGGCACGGACGTCGGCTACCAGATCCGCTTCGAGGACCGCTCGTCCCGGAGCACGGCCGTGAAGTTCATGACCGATGGCGTCCTGCTCGCGCAGATTCACAGCGACCCGCTCCTGCGCCGCTACGACACCATCGTGCTTGACGAGGCCCACGAGCGCAGCCTCACCATCGACTTCCTGCTCGGGTGGCTCAAGCGCATCCTCCCCCGGCGCCCCGACCTCAAGGTCGTCGTGAGCTCGGCGACCATCGAGACCGAGCGCTTCTCCCAGTTCTTCGGAGGAGCCCCCGTCATCCAGGTGGAGGGCCGCACCTTTCCCGTGGACGTGCTCTACGAGCCGCCCCCCGAGGACGACGAGCTCGCGGACTCCGTCGCCGATTCGGTGGCCAACATCCTCTCGCTCGACCCGGACGGGGACGTGCTCGTGTTCCTCCCAGGGGAGCGGGAGATTCGCGAGGCGGAGAACGCCCTGAACGCGCGCAACCTCCGGGGCACGGTGGTGCAGCCCCTGTATTCGCGCCTGTCGGCCTCCGAGCAGTCGCGGGTCTTCGCCACCATCCCCGAGCGCCGGGTCATCCTCGCCACCAACGTCGCGGAGACGTCGGTCACCATCCCGGGCATCGTGTACGTCGTGGACACGGGCGTGGCGCGCCTGTCGCGCTACGACTCGCGCTCGGGCGTGACCCGGCTGCACGTCGAGCCGGTCTCCCAGGCCAGCGCCGACCAGCGCAAGGGGCGCTGTGGCCGCGTGCGCGAGGGCATCTGCGTGCGCCTCTATGATGAGGCGAGCTTCACCTCGCGGCCCGCCTTCACCGACCCGGAGATCAAGCGCACGGGGCTGGCGGGGGTCATCCTGCGGATGAAGTCCCTGGGTCTCGGCGACGTCGAGGACTTCCCCTTCATCGACCCGCCGCAGCCGAAAGCCATCGCGGAGGGCTGGCGGGTGCTCGAGGAGCTCGGGGCCATCGAGGGCAAGGAGCGCACCCTGACGTCCATGGGGCAGCAGCTCGCGCGCTTCCCGGTGGACCCGCGCATCGCGCGGATGATTCTCGCCGGCGCCGAGTACGGGTGCCTGGACGAGGTGCTCATCGTCGCCGCGGCGCTCAACCTCCAGGACCCGCGCGAGCGGCCGCGGGAGCTCGCGCAGAAGGCGGACGAGCTGCACCGGCGCTTCCGTGACGAGCACTCGGATTTCGCGGGGCTCCTCAAGCTGTGGGCCTTCGTGCGCGAGGCCGACAGCCGGGGCACATCCCATCTGCGGCGCGTGTGTCGGGACAACTTCCTGTCCTTCCTGCGGGTGCGCGAGTGGCGGGACGTCCAGCGCCAGCTCGAGGAGACCGTCCGCGAGCTGCGCCTGCCGCGAAAGGGGCAGGGCGCTCCGGTGCGCGGGGACGTGCTGCACCAGGCCCTCCTCACGGGACTGTTGTCGCGCATCGGCCAGTGGAACCCGGAGCAGCGCTTCTACACGGGCGCGAAGCAGACGCGCTTCATGGTCCACCCCTCGTCGGCGCTCGCGAAGAAGCCCCCGGCCTGGGTGATGGCGTTCGAGCTCGTGGAGACATCCCAGTTGTTCGCGCGCACCGTGGCGAAGCTCGACCCGGAGTGGCTCGCGGCGGCGGCCCCCCACCTGCTCAAGCGCAGCTACTCCGAGCCGCACTGGTCGGAGAAGTCCGCGCGCGCCGTCGTGAAGGAGAGCGCGACCCTCTTCGGGCTCACGGTCTTCAAGGAGCGCCCCGTGGCCCTGGCCAGCATGGACCCCGAGCGCGCACGGCTGATGTTCCTGGAGCACGCCCTGGTGCGAGGCGAGTACCGCACCCGGGGGGCATTCCAGGAGAAGAACCTCCAGGTGCTCGAGCGCGTGGCGCGCCTGCGGGACAAGGCCCGGAAGAGCGAGCTGCTCGACAGCGAGGCGCTGCTGACGTTCTTCGACCAGCGCGTCCCCGCGGACGTGACGGACGGCGCTGGCTTCGAGGTCTGGCGCCGCAAGGCCGAGGCGGCCGACCCGGGTGTGCTCGTCCTCTCGGTGGAGGATGCCCTCTCGTACGACCCCGGCCTGTCCCCGGCGAGCTACCCGGATGCCATCACCCTGCATGGCGCGTCGGTGCCGGTGACGTACACCTTCGACCCCTCGGCCGAGGACGATGGCATCACCTTGAGCGTGCCGCTGCTGCTGCTCGCCCAGCTGGTTCCGGGGGAGCTCGACTGGACCATTCCTGGGTGGCATCGGGAGAAGCTCACCGCGCTGCTCGAGCAGCTCCCCCGCGCCCAGCGCAAGCAGCTGGGGCCGCTGCCGGAGCTGGTCGAGCGGCTCGCGAAGGAGCTGGTGCCGTTCCGGGGGCCGTTGATTCCAGCGCTCGCGCGCGCGGTGTCCCGCCTGTGTGGCGTGGACGTGACCGAGGAGTCCTTCCGGGCGGAGGCCGTGCTGCCGTACCTGCGGACCACGGTCCGGGTTCTCGACGAGCGGGGCAAGGAGCTCGCGCGGAGCCGCGACGCCGACGCGCTGCTCGAGAAGCACGGAGGGCATGCGCGCTCGGTGCTGCGCAGCGCGGCGCCGGCTTCGGATTGGGAGCGCAAGGGGCTGACGGCCTGGACCTTCGGTGAGCTGGCTTCCATGGTGCCCCGGCGCGTCGGCGGGCTCGAGGTTCGCAGCTATCCCGCGCTCGTCGACCGGGGGGCCACCGTGGACCTGGTGCTGCTCGAGACCGCCGCCGCCGCGGAGGCGGCCACTCGCACGGGGGTTCGTCGGCTCCTGATGCTCGCCGCGCGCGGGCATGTGGCCGTCAGCGCCGCGCGCATGCCGCAGCCCTTCCCCTCCTTGGACGGCGCGCCGCCCGCGAAGGGGCAGGCGGATGCCTTCCGGGCGCTCGTCCTCGCGCGCGCCGTCGACGATGCGTTCAAGCTCGCGCCGGGCTCGCCGCTGCCTCGCACGAAGGTGGCCTTCGAGGTGCTGCTCCGAGAGGGCTCACCGCGCATCGAGCAGACGGCGCGGGAGTGGGCGAACGCCGTCGTCGTCACCTCCGGGGAGCTCGCGCAGTTGCTCGCCGCGCTCAAGAATGCGTCCAAGGGGCAGAGTGGCGCGGCGGCCGTGAGGGACATCCGCTCGCAGCTCGCGCAGCTGTTCCCCGCGAAGCTCATCGAGTCGATTCCCTTCTCGCGCCTGGTGCACTACCCGCGCTATCTGCGCGCGGCCCAGGCTCGGCTGTCGCGGGCGGTGGCGAACCCCGCCAAGGACGTGGGGAAGGCCGCGCCCTTCACGCCCCTGTGGGAGACCTTCCTCACCCGGTCCGCCACTGTGCGAGACCAGGAGGCGGCGCAGGAGCTGCGGTGGGCCTTCGAGGAGCTCCGAGTCGCCATCTTCGCTCCAGAGGTGACGACACCCGTGTCGGTGACGGTGGCGAAGGTCAGCGCGGCGCTCACGGCGCTGCGCTAGCCGTGGTTTGACCTCCTCCTCGAAACGCTCCGCCTGGGAGCGACGCCAGCGTCTCGACGGGCGTCGCTCCTGGATGTGCCTACCGCGGCTTCGGCGGTGCGTTCGCGTTGTCCATGTCCGAGACGATCAGCCACGGCCCGCCGGGGACACGGCGCAGGGTGAGGGTGAACTTTCCCGTGTCGCCGGGGCCCTTGCCGTAACCGTATGCGCCGATGATGTAGCCGCTCGTCTCTTCGGCGGCGAACGCGAGCGCACGGAGCTGCAAGGGACCGCCTCCCTGGCCTTCATAGGCGGCCTTGATGGCCGCGCGACCCCGGACAGGCGGGCGATTGCTCTGGAGGACGAACCCATCTTCCGCGAACAGCGCGGCAAGTGCGGCCGCGTCGCCCGCCCGCCAGGCCCGCTCGTAGTCGCGCAGCACGCGGTCCAGCGCGGGGGGCAAGGCGACATCGGGAAGTCGTACGGGGGCGGCGGGGGCTGAGGGGCTCTGCGCCAGCACTGGCTCGGTCAGCAGCATCAAGCCGACGAAGACGGACGGAAGGCTGTGGCGGTTCATGGACCTCGGTCCCGGGTGAGGGGTGGGTGTATCGCCGCATGAGTATCGCTGCGTTTCACTGTTTGCCTGGAGTCTTCTGGCGGCCCTGCTGTTCGCTGCACCGGTGTCGTACACCCGTGTTGAAAGCGGCTCCGTGAGCACCGATTCTCCAGCGGGCATGGGGTTCGACTGGACATGAGGATGGCCGGCGGGACCTGGATTCTCCTCGGGCTTTGCCCCGAGAATCTCGCGCACCGACGCTCTCGCGGCGTCGCCGTGCTCCCGGCGGTCCTTCATGGCCCATGCGGTTTCCCAGCCCACCCTCGTCCAGACGCGCGGGCCCCTGGCTCGTCTGCGCGATGCCGCCAACCTGTTGGCCTCCCTCGCTCCAGGCGCGCTCTTCTGCGTGGCGCTGGCGGTGGTCTCGAGCCAGCCACGCTTCTCCTGGCTCGCGGAGCCCCTGCGCTATCCCTGGGAGCTCTGGGCGATTGCGCTGGCCGGGACGACCGCGACCGTCGCGGGCGTGGCGGACTGGCGCTACCACCGCGTCGCGCGACTCCGGGTCGGCCCCCGCGAGCACCGCGCGGAGTTCCTCGCCCTCGCTGCCGGCGGCTTCCCGCTCTTCCTGTTGATGTGCGCCGCCTCGGTGGCACGGCGGCCTCTCGCGTTCCTGCTCCCCGTGCTCGTCGTCCTCATGGGGACGGTGGTCCTCATCTGCTACGACGAGTTCGTCTTCCACCGTCGGCGGTGCGACCGCTGGGAGTCCTTGCTGCATCGGACGCTGCTCATCGGCCATGCGATGGCGTTCCTCTGCTGGGCCCACTTCTGTTTCGTTCGCGAGCACGTTCATGCCTGAGCACTCGCGCTCTCCCTGGCGGCGAGGACTCGAGCTGTTGACGCGCGCCGCCCGCCTCTACGACGCCCCAGGCTCGACGCTCGCACTCGAGGCCCGGAGTGCATGGCGAGGGGGCTTCGCCAGCAGCGCGACGTGGATGGCCCACGCGCTCACCCAGGTCCGCGGGCGCCCCGTCCTCACCGCGCTTCCACATGCGGGCCGATGGGGCGCGTTCAAGTATGGCTGTGCACTCCTCGTGGCCCTCTGCTGCTGGGGCCTCGCCGTGGAACTCGGACTGCCGCACGTCGTTGGCTTCGGGCTGGCGGTGCTCGCCTTCTACGCCGCCGAGGTCCAGGGCCTCTTCCTGTTCCCCCTGCTGATGGACGGCGTCGAGCACCCATGGCGCAGCGGGCGCGCGTTGCTGCGCCGGGCAGGTGGCACCGCGGGGGCCGTGGGCACGGTGCTCATGCTGGCTGGGGTGATGCTCCTCGGGGGGATGGTCGGTCGCGGCTGGGTCCGCTGCTGGTGCCTGGGCTGTCTCGCGGTGGTGTACTGGTACGAGGACCTGCGAGCGTGAGGCTCGCGGAGCTGTGGGCTCGAGGACTCGCCCGCGTGATGGATGCGGTGCGCGTCAACGCCGTGGCGCTGGAGGTCCGCGAGGGCGTCTCGCTCTGGCACAAGCGGCGCCGGCTCGGCATGGGGGCGGTGATTGCCGCGGGGAATGTCTTCCTGCGCCTGTCTCGCAGCCGCATCCGGATGTTTCCCTCGGCCAAGCACTGGCGCGACTGGGAGCTGTCGTCCTTCGCGCTCCTCCACCCAGGCCGTACCGCCGAGGCCCGGGGCACGCATGCCGTCGCGCTGGAAGCCCTTCCGGGGGAGCGCCTCGACCTCCTGCTCGCGAGGGGCCGATTGACGCAGGCCATGGTGGAGGCCGCCGCACGCGAGCTGCATCGGGCCCACGGACTGAGGCAGCCTCGTGCTTCGCACCCGTGGTCCCACGGCGATGCCCACCTGAAGAACCTCCTCTACGACGAAGCCGGACAGCGCGCCTGGCTCATCGACTTCGAGACCGAGCACGACGCGCACCTCTCCGCCGACGAGCGACATGCGGACGACCTGTTCGTCTTCTTGCTCGACCTGAGAGGCCGCACGACGCGGGAAGAGGCCCTCTGCCTCGCCAGGGCCTTCCTGTGCGCCTATGTCGAGCCTGGCGTGCTGGACGCCCTGCGGGCCCGCCTGCGGCCACCTCGCGGGCTGGCGCGAGCCCTCTGGATGAGCCGCTCACACCACCTCCCGGAGGCGGAGCTCCTCGAGTGGCTGGAGGACCTCCGCCGCGGGGGCGACCCCGGTCCATGCTCCAGGACTCCGGGGGCGAAGGTCGGAGGTCATGCCGCGGAGTCGCGGACCCCGGATGACAGCGTCCGGGTGGGCGCCTCCGATGCGCGCACGTAGCGATCCATCTCCACCGCGCAGTGCGCGGAGAAGATGCTCACCTCGCTCGGATGCTCCTTCACCAGGGTCCGCAGCCGCGCCTGGTTCTCGAGGCGCGCGGCGTTGTCCGTGGAGCGCAGCCGCTGGAAGAGCGCCAGGCCCCACGGGCTGCGCGGCGACACGGGGTCCATCTCCTTGTGGCTGAAGTACGCATCCCCCGCGTGCAGCAGCCACCGTCCCTCCGTCTTCACGGCGATGCCGCAGTGCCCCTCCGAGTGCCCCACGAGGGGCACCATCACGAGCTCCGAGGACAGCTCCGGAATCACGCGCACGGAGGCGAACCCGAACCAGCGCTCACCCTCGACGTCATACGGCCTCCACAGGGGCTGGTGGGCCCACTGGGCGGCGCGGTAGCCGAACTTCGCGCTGCGCCCCACCGGGGCCATGGCCGCGGCGTACTCGTCCCGGAAGACGTGCACCTTCGCGCGAGGGAAGTCCGCGAGCCCACCGACGTGGTCCAGGTCCAGGTGCGTGGGGATGATGTGCCGCACGTCCTCGCGCCGGAACCCCAGCTTCTCCACCTGCTCCGCCGCGGTCTCCTCCCGCAGCAGCCGGGGGGCGTTGCGACGCAGGAAGCGCTGGCCCAACCTGCGCGGGTCCTGGATGTCCGCGAGCCCCAGGCCCGTGTCGACCAGCACCAGGCCGTCGTCCGATTCGATGAGCAGGCAATGGCAGACCAGCCGTGCCCGTGTGAACAGGCCTCCTTCGCCCAGGACGAAGCGCGCGCTGGCGGGGCACAGGGTGCCGCAGTTGAGGTGATGGACTCGCATGGGGACTCACTCCTTGGAGGGAACGGCGAGAGGTGACCCCAAGGTAGGAAGGCCGCCAGGAGGGCGATTGGAGAAATCGGCCATCGGTGCCCGCGTGGATTGAATCCCCGGCCACGGTGCCCCATGCTTTCCGGGTGACCTCTCCGTCGCTTCAGGTCGCTCCCCGAGGGCTGCTCGCGAGCTTCGTCCGCGGCTTTCGCGCCGTCACGCGAGGCGAGCAGGCGCCGTCCTATGTCCGCCTCCCCGATGGAGAGTCCGAGCTCATCATCCGGTTGGACGACACCCACGGTGATGCCTACGTCATCGGCACCCGCCTGATGCCGCTCCAGAAGGGTGGGGCGGACGTGCCGCCTTTGGCCATCGCGGTGCGCTTCAAGGTCGCGGGGGCCTATCCCTTCTTCGGCGTCCCCATGGGCGAGCTCACCAACCGGGTCATCCACCTCGACACGCTATGGGGGCGGGAGGGGGGGCGGCTGAGGGAGCGGTTGCACGAGGGGCCCGGTCTGGAGGCGAAGCTCGGCGTGCTCCAGGACACGCTCGAGGCGCGCCTGCGCGGAGGCGATGTGTTCGAGCCGCCGTCCGCCCACGTCGTCCGCCGGGCCGTGCGTGTCATCGCTCAGGCGCGCGAGTTGCCGCGAGTGGATGCGCTGGCGAAGGCCCTGGGGGTCAGCGAACGCCAGCTCCGCAGGGCCTTCGAGGATGTGGTGGGCTTGGGTCCCAAGGCCTACGCGCGCGTGGTGCGCCTGCAGCGCGCGCTTCGAGCCTCGCGGCGGGTGGTCTCCCCGGACTGGGGCGCCATCGCCGCCGCGACGGGCTACTACGACCAGGCCCACCTCATCGCCGACTTCCGAGGCCTGACGGGCCATACCCCGGTGGCCCTGCTGCGACGTGCTCTGCCCTGACCGGGGTGAGGCGCTCTCGGGTTCCCGCGGTCACGCCTTCGCGCTCAGCCCGCCGTGGGGGGCTCCGCGGGTTGGGGGCCGCGCGGCTCAGTCATCATCATCGTCGTCACCGCCACCACCGGCGCCGCCTCCGTCCCCCGCGGCGGCGGGGGTGGGGATGTTGAAGGTGCATGTCAGCTCGTCGCCGCTCGCGTAGCGGTAGACGAAGTGTCCCTCCGCGAAGTCGCTGTCGATCTCCACCAGCGTCAGTGTGGCGCTGTCGGGGACGCCCGAGGCCAGGGGGAAGCCCGGACCACTGCCTCCAGCGCCCGAGCGCGTCGCACGCCACCACTTCACCGGAGTACCTCCCTCCGGGACCAGTCGGTCCTCCTGGACAAGGAGCTGCACCGTGACAGGTCCGCTGCTCCGCTCGAGGCTCATCCCTCGGGTGAGCTCGGCGTCCGCGCCGAAGGCGATGAGCGTATCCAGTCCTGCTGGCACGTAGTTGATCTTCAGCTCCGTCGGGAGCAGTCCGAAGCGGTCGCGCTCCAGTCGCGAATACACGCCGTCGATGGGCCAATCCACCGATTCCCCCGCATGGGTGCCTCGACATTCCCCCGTGGCGACCCGGTCATCTCCGCAGGCCGTGGTGAACAGGAGCAGGGCGACACCTGGAACCGCCGCGCAACGAATTCGTTCATTCATGTGCCCATCTTAGAGGTGTCCGCGTCTTTTCCCGTATGGGTCCGGGCCGCCACCCTCCATGGCGCGGTGCATCCACTCACTGTTGCTGCAGGCGTGGAAGCGCAGGTCCTCCCATCGAAGGGCTCGATGGATGGAGGGCTCGCCTGGCCACTCCTTCGTCGATGGCCTTGGCATCAGGGTCGAACGCACTGGCGACGCGTGTGCCAGCGTGCTTGGCGGATGCCGTCGGGCATGTGGATGGCTTGCCTGCCGCGAGGGGACCTGCCTGGGCATCGGCGGTCGATGGGGCGGGCGCATCATGGGCCGAGACGGATGCAGGCGTGGCCGGTAAGGTGGGCGCATGTCTCTCGTTTCCCACCTGCGCGTCGTGCTGCACCAGACGCAGGGCCCGGACAATCTCGGCGCCGTGGCGCGCCTGGCCGCCAACTTCGGTGTGGCGGAGCTCGTGCTCTCAGACCCCCAACTGCAGGAGATGGACGGCGCACGACGCATGGCCGTCCATGCTGGCCATGTCCTCGAGTCGGCGCGCATCGTGCCGACCCTGCCCGCGGCGCTGGAGGACGTGGTGCTCGCGATAGGGACGACCTCCCGGCAGAACCTGCGCGGCATGCCGACGCTCTCTCCCGAGGAGGCGGTGGAGATGCTGGCGCGGCACGCCCAGCGCGGGAAGGTCGCGCTGGTCCTCGGAGGTGAGAAGCGGGGCATGTCGGACGAGGACCTGAGCCACTGCCAACAGGCGCTCGTCATCCCGACTCGGCCTGAGCAGCCCTCGATGAACCTGGCGCAGGCGGCGGCGGTCCTCTTCTATCTCTGCTCGCGCGCGCAGGCGGAAGTGCCAGAGCGAAGTGTGGCGGAGGGGGCGCCCCTGCGACTGGTGCAGGCGCTCCAGGCCCGGATGCGGCAGGTCCTCCTGGACGCGGACTTCCTCAACTGGCAGGGGCCGGATGCGGTGCTCTCGGAGATGATCCACTCACTCACCCGCGCGGCACTGACGAAGCGCGAGGTGGAGCTGTGGCTCAACGCCTTCAAGCACCTTGGCCGCTGTGTCGCTCGCCCGGCGACGCCTCCCGAGCCCACGAAGTAGAGCGGGATTCGAACCTGGCTCCATCGCGCGCCGCTCAGCCCTGGAACGGGTCGAGCGCGCGTCAGGGCCGCGAGCCCTGCTCCTGGCTCGTGTAGACCATCTCCAGCCAGCGGTCCGTCTTGACGTGCCCTTCGCCAAAGCTCCGGAACTTCTCCGGCAGGCCCTCGGCCTTCACCTGCTCCAGTGACAGGCCCGCCTCCTTCTTGCGACGCACGAGCGCGGTGGTCTCGCGCAACATGGCGACGAAGCGCTCCAGCTCCTCGCGCCCGCCGAGCGCACCGTGGCCCGGAATGATGCGTGCCCCGGGTGGCAGGCTCGCGAGCAGCGTCTCCGCGTTGCGCACGTAGCCCCCCACGTTGCCGCCCGCTTCCAGGTCGATGACGGGGAACCGGTCCGTGAAGAAGAGGTCCCCGGTGTGCAGGACGTTGCTGCCCACGAAGAGCACCGCGATGTCTCCGTCCGTGTGGCCCGAGGGGAGGTGTGTCAGGCGGACCTCCTCGCCGTTGAACCAGAGGCTCATGCCTTGCTGGAGGGTGACGATGGGGCGTGCGTGCTCGGGCGCGGGAGGCAGCGTCTCTCCGCGCCGTGTCCTCGGCTTGGACATCCGCTCGCGCACGGCCCTATGGGCGACGAGCGTGGCCTCTCGTCCGAAGGCCGCATTGCCGCCCGTGTGGTCGCTGTGCACGTGCGTATTGACCACATAGACCAGCCGCTGCTTCCCGAGCTTCTTGAGGGCCGCGCGCAGCTTGTCCGAGAGCGGCGCGAACTCGGTGTCCACCAGGAGCTGCCCATCCGGCCCCACGGAGACCGCGATGTTTCCTCCGGCTCCCTGAATCATGTGGACGTTTCCCGCCACGCGCGTCGCGCGCACCTCCACCTGGGAGAAGTCGCGCTCCTGGGCGAGCACGAGCCCCGGCAACAGGACCATCATGGCGGCAACGACCTTCATGCGACCTCCAGGCTGCGGACGGAACGGCGCCACGTCATAGCATCTGCCACGTGCTTTCATTCCCGAGGACGAGACGCCACTCGGGCACGGCTCCGTGGTCCGCGCGGAGCTCGAGAGGGGCTCCCGCGACGGGTTCGCTCTCGCCGTCGGCCGAGAGTGAGCGACTGGGGCGCTCTCACCTCCAAGCGCGAAAAGGACGAGAGCAGGCCTTGCAGGCTCGTGTGTCCGTTGGCGGCATATCCGGAGGCCAGAAGTGCCCCCAACGACCAGCCCAGGCCGGTGGGCTGCCTTGCGCCTCGACTGTCGCAACGCCTGCGGCCTCGCTGCTAGCGTGACACCCGCGAGTTTGCCGCCGCGCGACGGCGCCAGGTCAGAGCAGGGGAGGCTGAGCGGATGAAATCGGCATTCAAGGGGGCGCAGGCGAAGGCGGTCCTGACCCGGTGGCATGACCACTTCCGCGGCCGTCTGCGAGTCCCCACCGAGAGTCGGACCGTGAAGACCCGCATCGGCGACACGCACGTGCTGGTGGGCGGCCCGGAAGCGGGCCCCGCTGTCGTCGTCCTTCACGGCGCACTCGCCAGCTCCGCGCACGTGCTCCATGAGCTGGCGCCGCTGCTGGAACACTTCCGTCTTCACGCCGTGGACGTCGTCGGCCAGTCGGTGATGAGCGCGGATGTGCGGCCTTCGGTATCGAACAACGAATATGGCGAGTGGCTCCGAGACGTTCTCGACGGCCTGTCCCTCCAGCGTCCGCATGTGGTGGGCGTGAGCTGGGGTGGCTTCGTGTCCATCCGGCTCGCGGCCCTCGCGCCCGAGCGCATCGACAGGCTCGCCCTCTTGTTCCCCGCGGGGGTGGTGAATGGCTCTCACTGGGAGGGGCTCACGAAGGTGGCCATCCCGATGATGCTCTACCGGATGTCCCCGTCGGAGCGTCGCCTGAAGGCGTTCGTCCGTCATCTGCTCACGACCCAGGACGATGACTGGGCACCCTTCCTGGGCGACGCCGTCCGTGCGTGCAACATGGACATGCGTGTCCCTGCGCTCGCGAAGCCGGAGGAGCTGATCCGATTGCAGGCGCCCACGCTCGTGCTCGCTGGCGATGGGGATGTGAGCTTTCCAGGAGAGAAGCTGCTCGCCCGCGCCCAAGCGCTCTTTCCCAGCCTCGCCGACCAGGAGCTCATCAAGGACTGTCGCCACTGTCCGCCCACGACGGATGCCTTCCGGCAATGGCTGGCGAAGCGTATCGGCGACTTCCTGCGGGCGGGCTGACATGCGGCTGGGGCCGTCATCCGCCCCAGCCGAGCCTGTCCAGGCATCAGGACGTCAGGCGTGCCGGCACCTCAAGGAGGTGTCGCGTTCGCGGCCTTCACCTCTTCGAGCGTCTTGGCCAGCGGAGGCAGCCCCCACTTCGCGCGCTCCGCATCCGTCACTGACGGATCCACCGCGTACAGTCGCCACTGCCCGTTCACGCGCTCGCGCTGCGTCCCGTAGCGCTGGGGCTTGCCTTGCATCATCAGGACCCGGTCCTCCGCGGTTGCGGCCATCACGCGCGCCAGGCCGTCCTTCGGGTCGAGCTCCACGCTCTTGAGCAGCAGCCCATGGGCGCGCTGGAAGTCGGCACCTTCGCCGTGGTGGAAGATGGCGCCCGCGTGGAAGTGGTCCTTGGCGCTCTGGACCTTGCCCGACTTCAGCAGCTCGTCGACCCGCGCCCGGCGCCGTGCGTCGCGAGGCCGGATGACGGCCCAATCCAGCTCGCGGCCCTCGAGCTCGCCCTCACGGTCCTCCTGGTCCTCCAGGAAGAGGGAGAACAGCTCCGCGTTGGAGTGAGGCGCCATCGTCGCCACGAGGTTGGCCTTCACCCGGTTGACCAGCGGCACCCAGCGAGCGTCCGCTCGCAGCGAGGCGAGGTCGGAGTCCCGCCGGAGGTGCTGCCAGGACGTGTACCCCTTGTCCGCGACGGTCCCGAGGGCGCTGAACGCACCGTCCTTGTCGCCCGCCAGCGCGCGACAGCAGGCTTCGTTGTAGGCGTCCGACGCGCCCTGGGACGGGTCGACGCGTGCCGCCTCGGCGAAGTGCTGGGCGCACGCCGCGAACTGCTTCGCATGGAAGGCCGTGTCCGCCTGTTGTCGCAACAGCAGTCCCTGTCCGTACGGCCCCCGCTTCGACTCCGCTGCGGGCGGCGAAGCGGTGAGGTTCCCCACGTGGAAGAAGCCGTGGTAGCCATTGGCGGATGTCGCGGACACTTCGACGGACGGCTGTCGTCCCAGGTCTCTGCGCGGCAGGGTGCGCCCCATGCACGGCTGTTGGCCCATGCACACCCAGGCGCTGCCTCCGGTGTAGCTGTTGTTCATCGCCACCACGCGGTGCTTCGCCTGGGTCAGATGCCAGCCCATGGGCAGGAACTCCGGGTCCCACGGCGCGCCCTTGTCGACCAGGGCGTGGATGTTGCCGGTGAGCACCAGCGTGAGGTCTCCCGGGAGCTGCTCCACCGCGGTGCCAATGCGCTTCGCCATCCGCGCGTCGCGGCTCTCCGCCACCCCCTTGAGCTCATCGTCGAAGGCGAAGACGACGAGCTTCGCGCCCGCGCGCCGCAAGTCGCGCAGCTGTCCCAGCAGCTGGAGCATGGCCTGGCTGCTGCGTCCGTCCTGGATGTCTCGCACCCAGAACGGACGCTGGAGGAGCTCCTCTTGCGCCCGTGTCACATCCTCCGCCGCGAGGAATGCGTCCAGCGACGGCTGCTCCGCCTCGGGAATCTCGAGCCCCACCCGGACCGCCAGCCCCTTCGCGGAGGCCAGGCACGCGACCTGTCCGGTGAAGCGCGGCACCTCTTGCGTGCCGTGCATCTCCCCGAGCAGCACGAGCCCGCCGGGCGCGAGCAGTGCCTCCGTTCCAGCGAGCGCCGTGTCGCACGCGAGCGGGGCCGAGGTGGCCCGCGGCGCCACGGCGGAGGTGGATGCACAGCCGGACAACCCATACAGCGACCAGGTGACAAGACAGACGCCAGCCACGACCCTTCCACGCATGTCGACTCCCAGGGAACGACGAGGGGATACCCACCATCGCGATGCAAGCCCCGGAATTCGAATCACACTTCCGCCGGACACGGAACCGCCCGGAAGAGTTCACCCTGAACGAACGAGCGCTCGGTCCACTCAGGCCGCGGGGCTCTGGCTCCTCGCCATCCGGGCGACATGCTCTCGCACGAAGCGCAGGGCCTCATCGTCCTCGGAGGTGGCGCGCCAGAGCAGCTCCAGGGGCGCGCCTTCCATCTCGAACGGGGGCTTCAGCGCGCGCAGGGCAGGGCGCAAGGCCATCACATGTCGCGCGACCATCCCCGGCACCGTGGCCACCAGCGCGCTCCCTTCCACCAGGTCGCCGACGCCGTGGAACGACGGGATGGACACGCGGACCTTGCGCTGGAGTCCCAGCGCGTCCTCCACCACGCCGCGCAAGTCGCCGTTGTACGAGACGATGACGTGCTCGTGCTCCAGATAGCGCTCCAGCGTGAAGCGCTTCCCGGGCCGCGCGTGGCGCGGGTCGAACAGGCAGAGGAAGCCTTCGTGGAAGAGCCTGAGCCGGTGGATGTTCGGCGGCAGCTCATCCGCCACCGTCATCGCGAGGTCCACGGCGGACGTGCTCAAGAGCATCCCCACGTTCCGGAACTGCGCGGGCACCACCACGAGCCGCATCTTCGGTGCCTCTCGTGCGAAGACCTCCAGCAGCCGGGGCAACAGCCACGACTCGCTCGCGTCGGAGAGCCCCAGGCGCACCGTGCGCTCGCTCGAGCGCGGGTCGAACGTCGCGGGGGCCAGGGCCGCCTCGACCAGGGCCTCCACATGGGGACGCGCCGTGGCGAGAAGCCGCCGTCCTCGCGCACTCAGTTCCAGTCCTCGCCCACTGCGCACGAACAGCGGTGCCCCCACGGCGGACGTCAGCCGCCGGAGCGCCGCGCTCACCGCCGGCTGGGTGAGGTACAGCCGAGCGGCCGCCGCCGTGACGCTGCCCGCCTCCGCCACGACGACGAAGACTCGCAGCAGGTTCAGGTCGAGCGACTTCTCATAGAGGGCGTTCATGTGAGGGATGCATCCTATTGATTGGATTCAAGAATGGCCATGCATGACATTTCCCGTGCCTCGATGAAACAGGAGATGCACATGGACACGACGAACACGGTGAAGCTGGGGAGCACGGGGCCGGAAGTCTTCCGGCTCGGGTTGGGTTGCATGGGCATGTCCGGGATGTATGGCGCCTCGGATGATGCGGAGAGCATCCGCACGATTCACGCCGCGATGGAGCGGGGCGTGACGCTGCTCGACACCGGGGATTTCTACGGCATGGGCCACAACGAGCTGCTCGTGGCCCGCGCCATCGCCGGACGCCGCGAGCGCGTCCAGCTCTCCGTCAAGTTCGGTGCGATGCGGGCACCGGATGGTGGCTGGGGCGGTATGGACCTGCGCCCCGCGGCCGTGAAGAACTTCGCCGCCTATTCGCTCAAGCGGCTGGGCGTCGACGTCATCGACATCTACCGGCCCGCCCGGCTGGACCCGAACGTCCCCATCGAGGAGTCCATCGGTGCCATCGCCGACCTGGTGAAGGCAGGCTACGTGCGGCACATCGCCCTGTCGGAGGTCAGCGCGGAGACGGTGCGGCGCGCCCAGCGCATCCACTCCATCGTCGACGTGCAGCTGGAGTACTCGCTCGCCAGCCGAGGCCCGGAGACAAGCCTCTTCCCCGCGCTGCGAGAGCTCGGCGTCGGTGCCACGCTCTACGGCGTCCTCTCGCGAGGGCTGCTCACGGGCAGCAAGCCCTCGGGTGCGGGGGACTTCCGCGCGTGGCTGCCTCGCTTCAGGGGTGAGCACCGGGAGACGAACGAGGCCTCGGTGCAGGCGCTGCACCGCTTCGCCCGGGAGCGCGACATGTCCCCCGCGCAGCTCGCCATCGCCTGGGTGCTCGCGCGTCAGCCCGGCTTCGTCCCCGTCATCGGCGCTCGCCGTGTCACTCAGCTCGAGGACGCGCTCACCGCCCTGGCGCGTCCGCTGTCCAGGGAGGACGTCACCGCCCTCGAGTCATTGGTGGCCTTCTCGGGAGAGCGGTACGGGGCCGAGCAGATGCACATGCTCGACAGTGAGCGCCCCTGAGTCGGAGTGTCTCTGGCGCATCGGGCCCTGGTGGTGAGCTTCGCGCTCACCCCATGGGGTCGCGGAGGGCTCCTTCGTCCATCTCCCGCAGCTCGAGGACTCGCCGGTGGGCGAACAACCCGGCGATGGCGTCGGCGTAGAACATGCCCACGGGCGTCAGGTGCGCGATGCGGTCCGCGAAGGTGATGAGTCGAGCTTCCGTGAGGAGCTCGAAGTGCTCCGGGAAGTCCCAGAACGGGTTCGTTCCGAAGGAGCGCTCGTAGGCGTGGCAATCCACCTGGAGCCGAGCCAGGTTCCGGGTCAGGTGGAGCAGCCGCATGTCCATGGGGCTGTAGCGGAAGGCCCCGGCGACGGCGCTCTTCCCACGGCTCACCACCTGGGTGAAGGCCTCGCTCGAGGCCTCGTTCCGCCACTTGAGGGCGCTCATGTGGCCGTTCAACTTGAACGTGGAGATGGCTCCAGGACCAAAGCCGATGGCATCCCGGGTCGCGGGGTCGAAGCTCGCGACCTCGTAGATGAAACGTCGAGGACTCCGAGCCACGTCCGCGCGCTCGAAGTTCGTGAGCGTGGTCTGGACGTAGCCTCGCGTCAGCAACCTCTCGCGGACGGCCAACCACGTCTCCAGGGCTTGTCCTCCCTCTGGCATGGCCTGGACCAGGTCCTCCTCTCCCGCCCACTCGGAGTCCAGCTCCGCGGTCAGCACCAGGTTGTACATGCAGATCTGGTCGAGCCCCAGCTCGATGGCCCGCTCGACATCCGCCAGGGCGTGCTCGCTCCGCATCCCTGGCAGATTGAAGAGCAGGTCTCCGGAGACCGTGAAGCCTCGCCGATGGGCGGACTCGATGACCTGGCGGATGTCAGCGACGTCGCCAAAGGCATCGCGGCCCATGCGACGCAGCCAGTCCGGGTCGAACGTCTGGATGCCCATGCTGATGCGCCGATGCCGGACCGGCGTGTCGGCCAGGACCTCGAGCAAGGCCTCCTGGCGAAGCAGGAAGTACTTGGGGACGCCCTCGAGAGAGAGCTCCGCGCCCTTCAGGTCGAAGGCCGCCGCGAGGCATTCCAGCAAGCGCTTCATCTCCGCGGGCGGCGTCAGGTTGGCGGTTCCCCCGCCCAGATAGACCGCGTCGACCGTGCGCTTCCCAGCTCCGGCAAGGTGTCGAGCGTCTGCTCGATTTCGCGTGCGACCTGCGCGACGACGCGCCGCATCGGCTCGTTGGCGAAGGACTCGTGCGGAAAGGTACAGAAGCCACACCCCTTCACCTTGGGATTGCAGAACGTGTGCGGAAGGACTCCGACGATGAGCGGTCGGGTGTGGTCGAACCCGTGCATCAGGAAGGGGGCCAGGCCCTCATGCGGGCGTTTCAGCACGGGGGCCATGGGATAGCCCTCCAGCAAGCGATGACGCTGGGGACGGGACATCCGCCGCTCCAGCTCACGACGAAGCTCGCCCTGGGACTCCAGGGCATGAGGCTCCGAACTCACGTGGCACCTCCTGGGTGATGCTCCTGATTGGATTGACTTACAGAGTAAGTTTATGGCGTAAGTCTGTCAAGGGAGGCAGATGAAGAAGACCGGCAAGCGCGAAGCACTCTCGAGGACACGCATCCTTCAAACGGCCCTGGCCCTCGTGGACCGCGAAGGACTGGAGGCGGTGTCGATGCGGCGGGTGGGGGAGGAGCTGGGCGTGGAGGCGATGTCCCTCTACAACCATGTGGCCAACAAGGCGGCCATCCTCGACGGCATCCTGGAGGCGGTCCTCGCCGAGCTGCCGGTGATGGAGCCGGCCTCCACGTGGCAGGAGACGCTGCGACACCGGGCATACGCCCTGCGCTCCACGCTCCGCGCGCATCCGAAGGTGCTGCCGCTCTTCTCCACGCGCCCGGCGGCGACGCCCGCATCCATCGCCCACATCGAGCAGGCGCTCGGCGTCTTGATGGAGGCCGGGTTCTCCCAGCGGGATGCGGTGAGCGCGTTCCAGGTCGTGTTCGCGTTCGTGGTTGGTCATTCCATGACCAGCTACCTGCAGACCCGGCCGGACGAAGACGCGCCCCCCGCCTATGAGCGCCTGAGCGAAGCGGACTTCCCCCGCATGCGCGCGCTGACGCGGCTGGAGGAGCGCCGCGACGTCGAAGAGGAGTTCCAGTTCGGACTGGAGGCGATGTTCATCGGGCTCACCGCGAGCCTCCCGCCGAAGCAGGAGAAGCCACGAAGTCCCGCTCCGTGATGGAACCATGATGGAACCACGAGCCTCGCGTGCGCAGCGAGGCCCGTGCTGTCTGGATGATGGCCACCTCTCGAAGCTCCGAGGTGGTCTTCATGAATATGGCCTTCGCCCGACTGTCGTGCGGGCTCCTGGTGTTGCTCGCCTCACAGTCACTCGCTCAGCCCAGCACCATCATGGGCGCTGTCCTCGATGTCCAGAGTCGACAGCCCATCGCTGATGTGGTGGTCAGCGCGACGTCGCCGAGTCTTCAAGGCGAGAAGAGCGTCCTCACCAATGCACGGGGGGAATACCTCATCCCTGAGCTTCCTCCAGGTGTGTATGTCCTTCGATTCGAGAGGGAGTCGTACAGGCCCTACTCGCGCGCCGACGTGCAGTTGCGGCTCAACCGCACCATCCGCGTCAACGTCGAGCTGCACCCTGAATCACTGAGCGAGTCGATAGCGATTGTGGGGGTCCCCCCGAACATCGACGTGGGCTCCACGACCACGGGCGTCAATCTGGACCGTGAGTTCATCAAGCGGGGACAGAGCGTCCAGCCGGGTCCTTCCCCCGATGCGCCGGCCCAGCTGGCCCCGAGCGGCCAGTCCGATTCGTACGGGGCACCCATCGCGGTGGAGAGCATCGTGGCGGTCGCGCCGCCCCCGCCCCAGCACAACGCCTCTCCCGCCATGCCTGGCATGTCGATGACGCTGCGGGTGCATCCGCTCCCCGCGCAGCAGGAGTCCCGCCCGCCTCCGCGCCGCGAGCCGACGACCCGCGCGGACTTCTACGCGATGTACTTCAAGGGGTACGGGGTGAACCCCACGGTGAACCCGAAGGAGGAGCGTTTCTCCACGTTCTCCGTGGACACGGATACGGCCTCGTACTCGCTCACCCGCAGCTACCTGAATCGCCACGTCATGCCCGATGAGCGCGCCGTGCGCGTGGAGGAGTTCGTCAACACTTTCGACTATGGCTACGCCAACGCGAAGGACGCGCCCTTCGGTGTCCACGTGGAGGGCTTTCCCTCTCCGGTGCGCACGGGCTACCAGGTGCTGCGCATCGGCGTGAAGGCGCGCGAGGTGCCCGCGGCCGAGCGCAAGTCCAGTCACCTCGTCTTCGTCATCGACGTGTCTGGCTCCATGTCGATGGAGAACCGCCTGGGGTTGGTGAAGCAGGCCTTGCGCATGCTGGTGATGGAGCTGGACGAGCGGGACCGGGTGTCGATCGTCGTGTATGGCTCGGAGGCCCGGCAGGTCCTGCCGCCCACGAGCGCGCTCGAGAAGGACCGGCTGCTGAGCGCCATCAATGGACTCCGGACGGAGGGCTCGACCAATGCCGAGGCGGGGCTGACGTTGGGGTATCGCATCGCCGTCGAGCACCTGCGCGAGGGCGGCATCAACCGCGTCATCCTCTGCTCGGATGGTGTCGCCAACGTGGGGGTCTCCGACGCGGATGGCATCTGGGCCCAGGTGAAGAACCTCGCGGCCCGAGGCATCACCTTGTCGACGGTGGGCTTCGGCATGGGCAACTACAATGACGTCCTGATGGAGCGGCTGTCCCACGTGGGGGAGGGGAACTACGCCTACGTGGACGACTTGAAGGAGGCCCACCGCGTCTTCGTGCGCAACCTCACGGGGACGCTCCAGGTGGTGGCCAAGGACGTGAAGCTCCAGGTGGAGTTCGACCCGAAGGAGGTCGCGCTGTACCGGCTGCTGGGCTACGAGAACCGCGCGCTGACGGCGGAGCAGTTCCGCGATGACCGCGTGGACGCGGGCGAGGTCGGGGCGGGCCACTCCGTGACCGCCCTCTACGAAGTGAAGCCACGAGCGAATGCGCGGAAGCTGGGCACGCTGCGCATCCGTTACAAGGCGCCGGAGGGCGGAGCCTCGAAGGAGCTGGCGACACCGATGTACGCGGCCTCGCTGCGTCCGAGCTATGCCCAGACCCGGGAGTCCACGCGACTGGCCTATGTGGCCTCCGCCTTCGCGGAGAAGCTGAGAGGCTCGTACTGGACGCGGCCCCTGACGTACGACACCCTGCTCGAGCTGTGGAGCAACGTGGGGTTGGAGCTCAGGCAGCGCGCGGACGTGAGCGAGCTGGGTGAGCTCATCCGCAGGGCCAGTACGCTGGACCGCCGCGTGGACCCGTTCGAGGACTTTGCTCCCCTGAAGAGCATGGACTTCGACCGCGCACCCTCGGGGGCCTGAGCGGTATCGCCACTTGCACCTGGCCCTTGGGGCTCCCGCTCGGATTCTCGACGGCGAGCCTAGGGGCTACCCCGCGCGCTGCGCTCGTGCGCGCGGGCCTGCTCCTCGTGGTCCAGCGCGCGATGGGCCAGGGCCAGCGCCCGGTGCGCACGAGGGGCGTCCGCGACGCGCTTCAGGGCCTCCTCGAGCGAGGGCAGTGCCTCCGCCGCGCGGCCGAGCTCGACGAGGACTTCGCCCAGCTCCAGCCGCGTGTCGCCGGACGACGGGGACAGGCGTGCCGCCTCCTGGAAGGACGCGAGGGCCGCTTCCTTTGCACCCATTCGCCTGTGCGCGAGGCCCAGGATGAAGTGGAAGCCGGAGGCGTCTGGATGGGCACGCACCGCCGCCATCATGAGCTCCCGCGCCTGGGCTGGTCGGCCCGCGTCCACGTACGCCCGCGCGAGCTGGCTCGCGGCGCCCAGGTGCTCGGGCTGGAGCATGTGTGCGCGCTCCAGGGCGAGGATGGCCTCCTCCGCCTCGCCCGCGCGCAGCAGGGCCTCTCCCAGCTGGACGAGCGGCGTCACCGCTCCAGGCGAGGACTCCACCGCGTTCACCCACAAGGTCACATCGCTCTGCCACGTTCCAATCTGGGCCTCCGTCCTCAGGGTGGCCCCCAGGAACACCACCAGCCCGAGCGCCCACGCGACCGCCGGACGCGCCAGCTTCGTCACGGGCCCCCAGGCACAGGCCGCGAGCAGACAGAAGCCAGCGGAGGGCAAGTACAGGTAGCGCTCCGCCACCGCGCTCTCGCTCAGCGCGCGCAGGTGGAGGGCCGGCAGGAGAGGCAACGTCAGCCACGCGATGCTCAGCCACGCGGCAGGCGCGCGCCGCCGGAGCACGACGAGCCCGGCGCCCATTCCCAGTGCCACCGCGACTCCCGCGAGCACGCGCCCGTCCACCACGGAGGTCGCCGGCTCGAATGGGTGGAAGACGCTGAGCACCCCGGGCCACAGGAGGAGGCTCGCGTGGTGGGCCAGCAGCGGGAAGGCATTGAGGAAGGCGATGTCTCGCGGGAGGGTGTCCCAGCCGCTGTTCACGCTGGCCCAGCCCACCGCGTTGAGCCGGAGCACGGCATAGAGCAGCACCGCGACGCCGAGCGGCCCGAAGCGCCAGGCCCGCTCCCGCCACACGTCCGCGTTCTTCTGGTCCGTCGCCATCAGCTCCCATGCGGCCAGCATGGGCAGCAGCATCACCGCCGGCTCCTTGAAGAGCGCCGCCACCAGCCACAGCGCCGCTCCCGCCACGGCGCGGAGAGGTGGCAGGGGCCGCGAGGTGAGCAGCCACAGCACGCCCAGCCCCGCCGTCGCCGCGGCCATGTCCATGAGCGCGCTCACCCATGCCACGGTCTCCACGTGCACCGGGTGGACGGCGAAGAGCAGCCCCGCGGCGAGCGCAGTGGCCACCGAGCCCGCGGCCATCCGCCGCGCCAGCGCCCACACCGTCAGCGACGCCGTGGCGTGCAGCAGGACAGGTGCCAGGTGGTAGGCCCACGTCGCCATCCCCGCGACGCCGTGGATGGCCAGCAGGAGGACGTGCACGAGGGGGCGATAGAAGGCCCGGCTTCCCTCGGCGTTCGGGATGAAGCCGAAGACCTGCTGCGTGAAGATGTCCCCCAGCCACGCGGGAGAGCGAATCCAGGGGTTGGCCTCCACGAGCGGGAAGTCGTCATAGACGAAGCCCAACCCCAAGGCCGGGGCGTACACCGCGAGCGCGGCCAGCACGACGAGCGCGGCCTGGAGGCTGGGGCGGAGCGGGGAGGCCTCGGGCGCCGCGTCTCCTCCGGTCGAGGTGTCTCCAGGAGGAGCCAGAGGGGCGGAGGCGGACGGGCTGGACGGGGAGGGTGACGACATGGCGCCGCGCGAGCATGCCGTGGGATGGCCCCCGAGACCATCCCGCTGGCCAACCTGGCGCATGCCTGCCCTCCTGTAAGGCCCGGGGAGGGGCCTGGCTCATGGGCGCCGTGGCCCCAGGCGGGCGACCCGACTCACGGTTCCATCCAGGGCCATGCGGCCAATCTGGCCCGCGATGATTTCGACGAACCTGATGGCGTCCGACCCCGCGGTCGCGCCGACGGGCCCCGCGCCGGGCGTCGGGAGCGGGAAGAAGGGGACGGTGCCACCCAGGGTCATCCTGCCGAGGGCATTCGTCTTGTTGAGGGTGAACCAGAGGGCTCCGTCCGCGCCCGTCGTGATGTTGTAGGGACCCCGGCCGTCGTCGCGGATGAAGGACTCGCGAAACTCCGATGGGTCAGGGCTGGGCCGAGAGGACCAGGGAGAAGGGGTATCGGTCGTTGTCCCGGAGGTCCGGGTCATAGGGCCCCGTGGGCATGACAGTGACGATGAGCGTCCGGGTCGCATCGTCGGCGAAGCGCAGGAGCTTGGGGCCGGATGCGAGGTCCAGCGTCTCTCCATCCGAGTCCGGTGTCAGCCCTGGTACGGCCTGGACCACGAAGCGGCGCCCCGCGTTGGCCGGTGCCTCCAGCGACACGTAGAGGGTGTCTGGAGTCCCCGTGCCCTTGCGCAGCGAGAGGTAGCTGCTGCCCAGCATCATCGGCGCGTTCCGCGTGACGGCCAGCGTGCCAGGCCGCGCCTCCGCGTCCACGGCCAGCGCGAGCTTCGCGGCCCGGAGGTTCTCCAGTCCGTCCCGGAAGTGGCGGAAGTGCCGGTCGTCGACGTGGTCCCCCGTGTACCAGCGCCAGCGCGAGAACTCCGGAACGGTGTCGACATAGCTGGAGCCCCGGCTCGCCAGCAGGTCATCGAGTGCGTCCGCGAAGTCCGGCTCGTTCAGCGACGGGTCGTTCTCCGCGCTGGGGGGATTCCGGGAGCCCAGCCACATCCGTGACAGGAATTGCGGCTGCCCGTCGAAGAAGCGGTCCTTCAGGTAGAGCAGATAGAGGGATGAGCCATACATGTACCAGGTCTCGTAGTCGTCGTAGTAGTCGAGCGCCCAGTCGGGATGCGCCTGGAAGTCGTCGAGATAGGTCTTGATGTAGCGATTCGCATACACCTGGTCGGTGAAGACGGCGGACATCTCGAAGGTGATGGACGTCTCGAACCAGTCGTCCGCTGCTTGCGAGGCATGCGCCATCTCGTGGACCACGGTCTCCTCGAGCTCCGGCCCGCCATAGGGACCCCAGGCGTCCACGACCATGAAGCCGCGCCTGTCATCCCACGCCGTGCTGGGGTCTCCCGACAGGACGTTCACCAGACAACTGCGGTGCCCCTTCCAGACGAAGACGTCGAAGGCCTCGTCGGGGCCGCACTCGCCCTGGTCCAGCAGTGCGGGCCGCATCCCGAGCTGGTGGACGTGGTAGTCCCAGCCTTTCTCGACGGCGGCCAGCACCTGCAGCGCCGTCTCTCGTTCGACCTCCTTGTAGTAGTGGACCAGGACGGGGAGCCGCTCGGAGCGCACGGCGTAGGGGAACATCGTGTCGAAGTCCGCCCGTCCGCAGATTTGCGTGCCCTCGGCCAGCGGGTGTGTGTAGTCCGTGGGCTCCGGCTCGTCGGAGGAGGCGCAGCCCGCCAGGACCCAGCCCAAGGCCGCGAGGAGGACTCCGCGGACCACGTCACGCTGAATGGCAACCACCATGGTGGGACCTCGAGGGGAAGAGGAGCGGCTCATCCTGACATACCCAGACGGAGGAGGAGGGGCTCCCAGCTGAGTGTCCGAAAGGCGAATCGCTCCTGCCGCGAAGGGCGGGAGGTCGTTCCCGCCCCCGTGCGGCAAGTCGCAGCGTGCTGGGGATTTTTGCATGAAGCGTGTCTGCTCTGTTGTTTTTGAGAGGCATTGCTAGGGCTTTGCTGGAAATCCCGGCTTCGGATGGCGAATCTGGCCCTGGAGGCGGAGGGCTTGCCGCCTCCTTGTCTGATGCAAGCCCAAGAGGTCCCCATGAAGAACCGCTCTGCATGTCTCTGTGTGTGGGTGATGAGTCTGGTGCTGGTCGCGGGATGTGGCCCGGAGGGAGGGGAGGCTCCTCCTCTCGTGGATGAAGTCGCTCCCCAGGCCATTCCGTCCGAGTATCTCGAGCCGGACGACAGCTCCGAGCAGGGGGGCGCGGTCGAAGGCCTCGCCATCTGCTGTTATGTCAAATGCAGCGGCAACCGGTACGGCCCCTTCCCGAAGGTCCAGTTCGACCTGTGTGCGCAGTACGGCCGCTACTACTGCCCGCAGCGACGGCTCGTCTATCAAGGGTCGTTCTGGAAGAACTGCTAGGCATTGGTGAACCCCAAGAGTTCAAGGAGTCCAAGGCAATGAAGATGCTCGTCCATGGCAGGTTGTCGCTCATCCTGGGTGCGATGGTGTTTGCTGGCTGCGGCGGTCCGCCCGTCGAGGATTCGCCGGAGGTCGCGCCCATCCCGGAGCAGTATCTCGACTCCGATGACTCCAACCCGGAGGAGGGGGACGTCTCCGCCTTCAAGGCGTGTTGCTACATCCAATGCACGGATAACTACTGGAGAGGCCCCTACCGCAACGTCAAGTATGGAAACTGCCGGAACGCCGGGAACTATGTGTGCGCCACCATCGGGCGGTCGCTCCTGGCCGCCAAGTGGGATGACTGCTGAGCCGAGTCTCGCACGACTCGTGTGAACGCAGGCCGCGGAGGCGGCGCTCCGCGGAAACCATTTGTAATCAATTCGGGCAACCGCCCCGCCGTCTGGACGAGTCTGACTCCACGCGGCATTCTGTTTCAGAAGCAGTTCAGTGAGCTCAAGCGGTCTACTGTGCTATCCTTGAAAGGTCGCACAACTCGTAGGCTGTCTTGGGAGGCACGAATGCAGGCTGGAAGGTTCATCAGCGGTGCGTTGCTCGCGGCGGGGTTGGTGATGGTGGGCTGTGGGGGCCCCGTGGAAGAGGGTATCGAGGGACAGGAGCTCACCTCTCAGGAGGAAGCCCTCCCCAACTGCAATGGGCTGAATTACGAGTACACGTATTACAGCGATGCGACGTACACCACGGTCGTGGGTGTGCGCGGCTGTGACTGCTCCTACTGGGCGGCCTGGGGCAAGATCACATCGTTCCGCGAGTACGTCAGCGGGACCTGTTGGTAGCTCAGCGGCGAAGCGTGATAGGTCGATGCCCATGCACTTCTCTCGATGGTTGTTCGTGGGCATGGCACTCCTCGGTCCAGGCTGCGGTGGCCGTCAGGGGAGCTCCAGGGTGGACCTGTCCAAGATGGGGCCATCCCTGAATGACAAGCGCTACGCGAACCTGGAGAAGCTGGCCGCGCAGGACCTCCAGTGCGCGGAGGAGCTGAAGCCCACCTATCTGGGGGAGAACCAGTACCAGATGAGCGGCTGCGGAGCCGAGGGCGTGTATGAGCTCCGCTGCCGGATGGGCCAGTGCGGCTGGGTCCCCGACGTCCGGGCCCGTGCCGAGTTCGACCTGGGGTGCCCGAGAGCGCAGCTCTCCACGTCGACCATCGACAAGTTCACGGTGGGCGTCGCGGGCTGTGCGAAGCGCGCGACCTACCGGAAGGTGGGGACGACGTATGACATCACGTGGGTCCTGAACTCAGAGGTCAGCCAGGACTCGGCCCCAGCCGCCGCACCCACGAGCGACTCGACGCAGCTGTAGGGCCCGCGCGTCAGGGGCACGGGATGAGGACCATGTCCTCATCCTGTTCCAGGCGATAGACGCCGTCGGGGCAGAGGCACCGCTCGGCATGCAGGCGCAGCTTCCGGTCGAGCTCGCGCGCGGCATCCGCATCCATGGCGGCGAGCTGCTCCGCGGTGAAGCAGCCCTCGAGCACGAAGAAGCGGCAGAGCGTGTACATCTCCTCGAAGGTCCGAGCCGCGAAGCCACTCATCGTCGGGAGGACCTCGTGCGGCACCTGCTTGCCTCGCACGATGTCCAGCATCATCTCGCCGAAGTTGAGGGTGTCCGCGAAGTCGCGGCACAGCTCGAACGTGGGGCCGCGCCCGGCGGCCATGATGAGCAGGCAATATCCTCCGGGGCGAACGAACGAGAGCAGCCTGTCGATGAACGCACCCCAGTCGGCGAGGGGCACGTGGTACAGGACGTGTGAGCACAGGACGAGCTCGTGCTTCTCCGGGGCGTCGTAGCGCTCGAAGGGCTCGACGAGGACCTGGGCCTTGTCGAGCTTCAAGCGGGAGATCTGCTCGCGATTGGGCTCGAGCAGCGTGAGGGAGCCGAAGTGGGGTGCCAGTCGCTCGGCGACCTTGCCGGAGCCCGCGCCCACGTCCAGCAGGGAAGGGCGGGGCGCGAGTCCCGGAAGCATGCGCTCCTCGAAGACTCGCGCGATGTTCTCGGGATGGCGAGCGGTGGCCGCCAGCAGGCGAAAGGCCGTGGCGTACTCCTGCGGCGACATCGTGATTCCCATATCTGCCCCCTGCTCCTGTCGAGATGTCGCTCCCAGCGTACCGCGACTCCTCGTCCAGGACACCCCGCGCGCATGGGCTACGTCGCGGAGCGGCGGAGCCACTCGTCGAACCGCGTCGGTCCGATGCGCGCCTTGTCGCCTGGTGTCAGGGATTGGTCGTTCAGCTCCACGCCGAAGTAGAGCGCGTGGGCATCGGCGATGACCTTGCGTCCGTCCTGCTTCGCGTTCATGTACCGCTGGACGACGTCGGAGACGCGCATCCGCTCCGGCCCGGCCACTTCGACGATGCCCTGGACCGGCGCGCCCAGCGCCGCTTCCGCCACCGCGTCCGCCACGTCATCCGACGAGATGGGCTGCATGAGCGCCGTGGAGACGCGCACCGTGTCGCCTTCCGTCCCCGCCTTCGCGATGCCGCCCATGAACTCGAAGAACTGCGTCGCTCGCACCAGGGTGTACGGAATCCTTCCGGCCGTGATGCGCTTCTCCTGCGCCATCTTGCCCCGGAAGTAGCCGCTCCCCAGGAGCCGCTCGGTGCCGACCACCGACAGCGCGACATGGTGCTTCACGCCCGCCTTCTCCTCCGCCGCGAGGAGGTTGCGCCCCGAGGTCTCGAAGAACTCCAGCACGGCCTGGTCCTCGAACGACGGCGAGTTCGCCACGTCGACGACCACCTGCGCTCCCGCGAGCGCCTCGTCCAGCCCCTCGCCCGTGAGGGCGTTCACACCCGAGCTCGGCGCCGCGGCAATCACCTCGTGCCCCTGTCCACGCAGCCTCGCCACGACCTTCGTTCCAATGAGTCCGGTACCACCGATGACGACCATCTTCATGCGTGCCCCTCCGTTGACGCGTGAAAGGTACGCATGCCAGGGTCTGGCAGCCATGACAGATACCCCGGGATTCCTGCCAGGGTCGGGTGGGGCGCGCACGGTGCTCTTCATCGCCTTTCCCGACATGGGGTTGTTGGACCTGACCGGCCCGCAGACCGTGTTCTGGGCCGCGTCCAAGGCCCTGGAGGAGCGCGGTTCGCCGGGGTACCTCCGCCACACGGTGAGCCAGGAGGGCGGGCTGGTGCGGACGGCGGAGGGCGTCTCGCTCCAGACGGAGCCCCTCGCCGCGTTCGCGCGCCTCCGCGTCGACACCCTCATCGTTCCTGGCGCTCCGAGCATCGTCGATGTGCTCGGCCGCTCCAGGCCCCTGACGGATTGGCTGCGGCGGAAGGCCGCGAAGGTCCGACGCACCGCCTCGGTCTGTAGCGGCACCTTCCTCCTGGCCCAGGCCGGCCTGCTTCACGACAAGCGCGCGGCGACACACTGGGCCATGTGCGACCTGCTGCGCGAGCGCTTCCCCTCCATCCAGGTCGACCGCGATGCGCTCTTCGTCCGGGATGGCTCCGTGTGGACCTCGGCGGGCGTCAGCGCGGGCATCGACCTCGCGCTCGCGCTGGTGGAGGCGGACCATGGGCATGACCTGGCGATGAGCGTGGCTCGGGAGCTGGTCGTCTTCCTGAAGCGGCCCGGTGGGCAGTCGCAGTTCAGCGAGCTGCTGAAGTCGCAGACGAAGAACGGCGCCCCCTTCGATGCGCTGCACCTGTGGATTGCGGACAACCTGGCCCGCGAAGACCTCACCGTCGAGTCGCTGGCCGAGCACGCCCGCATGAGTCCGCGCAACTTCGCGCGCGTCTACAAGCAGAAGACCGGCCGCACTCCCGCAAAGGCCGTCGAGGTGCTCCGGCTGGAAGCCGCCCGGCGGATGCTGGAGGACTCGAAGCGCAACGTGGACCAGATTGCCCGCATGTGTGGCTTCGGGAACGAGGAGCGGATGCGGGTGACCTTCCAGCGCAACCTGGCTGTCTCGCCGAGGGACTACCGGAAGCGCTTCGCGACGTGCGGAGGCTGAGCCGACGCCTCCCTTCTCCGAAGCAGGCAGCCAGCCGGGCAGCCTTCCTGACAATCCATGACAAGCCGGAGTCGAGCCGTGGGCCGCGAGTCCATCTGGCTTGACTGTTATTATCCTTGGG
Organism: Myxococcus stipitatus; assembly: GCF_038561935.1. Next base: position 3,069,719 of record NZ_CP102770.1, read on the forward strand.
TAATAACAAGGCGCCATGGACGCGGACGAAGGGCTTGTGGCCCTGGGATTCACCGAGGTCGAGGCGCGGGTGTACTGCGAGCTGCTGAAGGGCTCGCCCGCGACCGGGTATCGGCTGGCGCAGGCGCTGGGGAAGGCGCCTCCGAGCATCTACCAGGCGCTCGCCTCGCTCGAGCACAAGGGCGCGGTGCTCGTCGAGGAGGGGGAGCCGCGCTCCTTCCGACCTGTCCCTCCCGACGAGGTCCTCGCCGCGCTCCAGCGTGGCTTCGAGACGCGCAGCCGCGAGGCCGCGGACGCGCTGCGAAAGCTCCACGCCCCGGCGCAGGACGACCGCATCTATCACCTCAAGAGCACCGCGCAGGTGATGGAGCGCGCTCGAGCGATGATTGCCGGCGCCACCGAGCAGCTGCTGTTCGACCTGTTCCCGCCCCCCTTCGACACCCTGGCACCCGCGCTCCGCGAGGCGAGTGCGCGAGGCATCTCCATCGCGGGGCTCGTCTACGACGAGACCCCCAAGATGCCCTTCGACTGCGTGCGCTCGTCCGACGCGGCGTTCGTTCGGGAGCGCTGGCCGGGCGCGCAGCTCACGCTCGTGGTCGATGCCCGCGAGTTCCTGGTGGCCCTGCTCACCCCCGATGGCACGGGCGTCAGGCAGGCCATCTGGAGCGACAGCGGCTATCTCGCCTGCTTGCAGCACAGCGGGCTGTCCGCGGAGGTCCGGCTGAGCGCGCCCCCCTCGGCGCGTGCGCGGCTGGCGCGGTCCACCTCCCTCATCGGCTCCAGCCCACCTGGCCTTCGCCTCCTCGTGGGAAAGCCTCCTTCTTCTTCGAAGCGTGGAGATACCCTTTGAGACTTCTCATCCCCGTCTTGATGGCCTTGAGCCTCTTCCTCCTTCCCACCCCGTCCAGGGCGGACGCGCTGGAGTCACTGCTCGCGCGCCATCTCGCCTGGCGTGGAGGTGAAGCCTTCGCCCGCATGGAGAGCCTCCACGGAAAGGGGAAGACCGCCGTCGGTGGACTCCAGGGGCCCATCGAGGTCTGGAGCCATCGTGACGGGCGGACCCGGAGGGATATCGACTACGGGGTGGTGCGTGATGCCATGGCCATCACCCCCGAGGGCGGCTGGAAGGTGAACCCCAGCGGCCAGGTCGAGGATGCCTCGCCCACCGATGCCCGGGATGCACGGCACCGGGTGGCGCTGGACTTCGGGACCGCACTGCGAGGGGGCGCTGGCGCGAAGGTCGTCGCGCTGCCCGATGAGCAGCGGGAGGGTCGCGCCTGGAAGGTGGTGCGGGTCACCTTCGGCGACGAGGACCTCTACGACCTGTTCCTCGACGACGCCGAGGGGGCGCTTCACGGCCTTCGCATCCGGGAGGACAACGTCACGCGCTTCGTCCGGCTGGGAGACTGGCGCCAGGTGCAGGGCGTCCGCATGCCCTTCCTCGAGGAGGAGTTCACCGACAACGCGGACTCCGACTCGCGCACGGTGGTGGAGTCGCTGGAGCTGAACGTCCCCCTCGCGCCCAAGGTCTTCGAGCGTCCCGAGGACACCCTCAAGGCGACGTTCGCGAAGGGGCGCCGCACCACCGGCTTCATCCCCTTCGAGTTCTTCAACGAGAACCGCGTCTACATCCCGGCGCAGGTGAACGGCCGTGCGACGCCGGTGCTGCTGGACAGTGGCGCCGCGATGACGGTGGTCGACGCGGCCTATGCCCGTGAGCTGGGGCTGAAGGTGCAGGGGCAGATTGCCGCGGTCGGCAGTGGTGGACAGGCGCCGGCCCAGTTCGCGAGCGGCGTGGACATCACCCTGGGCGACCTGCGGCTCACGGGGCTGACGGTCGTCGTCATCGACCTGGCGGAGGTCGCGCGACAGATTGGACATCCGCTGCCCGTCATCCTGGGCAAGGAGGCCTTCAACCAGCTCGTCATCGACGTGGACTTCCCCAACCGGCGCATCGCCTTCCACGCGTCGGCGAGCTTCAAGCCGCCGCCGCGCGCGGTGCGTCTCCCGCTGGTCGAGTCCACCGGTGGACAGCGCGAGGTCCCGCTCTCCATCGAGGGCCGGCCCGCCATCCGGGTGTTGTTCGACGTGGGCAATGGCGGGGCGCTCTCGCTCTTCCCCGCGTACTGGCAGCAGGCCGACCTGCTGAAGGGCCGCCGCAGCTCCAAGACGCTCTCTGGCGCCGTGGGCGGACTGCGCGAGCGAGACGTGGCCATCCTCAAGAGCATCGAGTTCGCGGGCGTCACGCTGCGCAACGTGCCCACGGTGTTCGACGACGCGGGCAACAGCATCTCCACCACGGACCGACTGGCCGGCAACGTCGGGCTCGCCATCCTCGCTCGCTTCCGGATGATCACGGACTATGCGACGGACACGCTGATGCTGGTCCCGGATGCCCGCGCGCTGAAGCAGCCGTTCCGCAGGGACCGGTCCGGGCTGATTGCCATTCCTTCCGAGGGCCGGCTCGTCGTGAAGATGGTGGCTCCGGGGAGCCCCGCCGCCGCCACGGGCTGGGCGCAGGGAGATGAAATCGTCGCGGTGGATGGAAAGGCCATCGCGCCCGACTACTCGAGCTCGAGCCTCTCCCAGTGGCGGTATCGCGCCGCGGGACAGACGGTGGTGCTCACGTTGAAGGATGGCACCCAGCGCCGGCTCACCCTGAGCGACTACTACTAAGCGTGGCGGGGGCACCCCCTGGGACGGGTCGTGCCGGGCCTGCGTCCCATCGAATGGGCAAGCCTCCCGCGATGAAGCCCATTACCTTCCCGGGCATGTCTCTCGACATCGACGTTCAGGAACTGACGCCCGACCAGTGGCCCGCGCTCGAGAAGCTGTTCGGGAAGAACGGCGCCTGCTCGGGCTGCTGGTGCATGTTCTGGCGGCTGGAGGCAGGCGAGCGCTTCCAGGATGTGAAGGGGGCTTCCGCGAAGCAGCGCCTGAAGGGGCTGGTGGAGCAGGGGCGGGCGCAGGGCCTCCTGGCCTACGTGGAGGGCGAGCCCGTGGGCTGGCTCACCTTCGGTCCTCGTCGAAGCTTTCCTCGCCTGGACCGGGCGCCCAGCCTTCGATGCGATGACGCGGACGACGTCTGGTCGCTGCCCTGCTTCTTCATCCACAAGGACTTCCGAGGCCAGGGGGTCGCCACGGTGCTGCTGAAGTCGGCGATGAAGCTTCTGCGTCAGCGAGGGGCGCGCACGCTCGAGGGATATCCGATGAAGCCCCCCGAGGGGACGACGCGACTCTCCAATGCGTCCGCGTACACGGGGACCGTGCCGTTCTTCGAGAAGCAGGGCTTCAAGCTCGTCGCCGAGCGTCCCCAGGGAAAGCAGCGCGTGCGGAAGAGAAACTGAGGACCTCCCCTCCGCACCTCGCTCATCACTCCATTCTCGTCGAGCCCCGGAGCAGGGCGCGCTTCAACCGCAGCCAGTGCTCCTCGGCGCGGCCTTGCGCGAGGGTGGGGTGCTCGAGTGCGAAGTTCGCCCAGTCCACTTCCTGGTCGAGAGTGAACTCACCCGTGAGATAGGTGTCGAACCAGTGGCCGTGCTTCTCGGCGAAGACGCGTCGGAGCAGCTCCGCGGGCAGACGCACGTCCTCCGCGAGCAGGACCGCGTCGAAGAGGTCCTTGCCCTGGGGATACGAGTCGTTGGTGAGCCACAGCAGCTTCGACGCGAGCGACTCCGCGGGAGAGGCGCCGCGCAGCGTGACGCCCTCCACCGTCAGCGGGACGGGGGCGGCGCACATCCGCTCGTTGAAGACGATGTCGACCTGGACCGTGTCCCGAAGGCGGCCTCTCCAGGTCCAGGGGAAGGTCAGCCGTCGGCCCTCGGCGCGCTCATAGGTCCAGATGGCGTCGACGGGAATGGACTCGGGCTCGACGGGGAGGCCTTCGTCTCGCAGGGCCTGGGTCACCGCCTGGCGCAGCTCGGTGAAGAGTTGCTGTCCCTCGCTCGATTCGGGGCCGATGGTCTCCGGGGTGACGACCAGGTCGATGTCCTTCGCGGGCCGCGCGCGCTCTCCGTACCAGAGCTCCAGGGCGATGCTGCCTCGCACCACGAGCTGCCGCGCCACGCTCGAGCGGCCGATGGCCGCGAGGGAGGTCCGGAGGAGTCTGGAGCGCGCGGCCCGGAAGGCGGCTGCCTCCTCCGCGTCCTCGAAGCGGGGTGGGGCTTTGACGTAGGCGGCTCCGTAGTGCTTCAGCGCCGGGTCGAACACATTCGTGCGCCGGGCGTCTTGTTCGAAGCCCTTGGGCAGCCAATGGCGGGGGTAGGTGGGATCATCGGGTTTGCTCATGGACACGTCCTCCTGGAAGTCCGGGCTGGCCGACGTCTCCTCGTTCAAGCCGCTGACAAGCCTTGCCTCACCCACGGCGGGGCGTGATGCTTCCAGCCCCCCGCGTCCCGAGGAGAACGCCCATGAACCGCACGACCCGATTCTCGCTCATCGCGCTCCTGGCTTGCGGCTCGGCCTGCTCGGAGTCGGAGGACCCCTGTGGTGTCCGTGACTCACAGACGGGGTATGCCGAGCACGCGCCCTTCGACGCCCGCGCCCGGGTGCGGCGCGTGGACTGTGGCTTCCAGAGCAGCGTGAACGATTTGTCCGTGGGCGCGGATGGCTCCGTGTGGCTTCGACGGGGCGAGTTCGAGGACCGGGGTGAGGAGAGCTTCTTCGCGCCCCCGCTGAAGCGGCTCACCCATGTGGGAAGCGATGGGGCGCTCCTGCGCGAGCTGGAGCTGCCGGACTACGTGGTCCGGCACGTGGTGCACCCCAGCGGTGAGCTCACCGTCTTCGGCTGGGAGAAGCAGGAGGACGTCGCGGTCATACAGGTCCGTCGCCTGCGTCCGGATGGCTCGGTGGTCGCGGAGCGGCGCTTCACCCAGGACCTTTCCACGGAGCAGCGCCTCGACTTCGTCGCCAAGGCGGATGGCTCCGTGACGCGGACGACGGTGGCGGAGGCGGAGCGCCGAGCCGTCGTCCTGCTCGCGCGGGCGGACGGAGAGGAGACGGTCTTCCTCTGGGCGCTGAATGGAATCCGCATCGGGCGGCTCGATGCCACGTTGGCGACACGCTGGCTCAGCCCCGTGACGCCGTCGGTCTCGCTGAAGGTCAACACGTGGGAGGAGATGACGGCGGTGGGGGCGCCCTGGGTGGGCTGGGGACTGGACGTGGACGCGCTGGGCCGGACCCATGTCGCCACCCCGCTGACGGGTTACCAGCGGCGTGCCTATGTGGAGGTGTTCGGTCGCGAGCCCACGGGGGCGAAGGAGCGCGCCTTCCTGCTGTCTTCGTTCTCTCCCACCGGAGAGTTCCTCTCCGCGCGGGCGGTGGCCGCGCAGACGCCCCAGGAGATTGTCGGCCTGGTGGTGCGCGACGGCGCCTTTGCCCTGGGCGCGAGCGAGCGCGCCGCGGTGGGAGGGCGCGCCGAGACGCCGGACCTGTACTTCGCCTCGGGGCGGCTCGACGGGCCCGTGCGGGACGACGTCGTCCGCACCCTGGACGTGGACCGGGACGACGAGCCCACGTCCTTCTTCGCCTGTGGGCAGGGGCGCTACTGCTTCGCGGGCCACACCGCCTTCGAGCCCCAGAAGACAGGCTCGGCCTGGTCGGAGGGGAAGGGGTTCCTGTTGGCCGTGGACGCCCGGGGGGAACAGCAGGGGGTGTACTTCCTTGCGGGCCCGCGCGACACGCGAGTGGCCGCCGCGAGCGAAGGGCCCGAGGGCTCCGTGGTGTTCGCGTTCATCACCAACGAGGCCCCGGACCTGGCCCGCGTGAGGAACCATCTCAAGAACAACGAGACCTGGGTGGGGCGTCTGGACGGTCCGTGACGGGGCCTGTGAGTCGGCTTCCCGTTACCACCCCCAGACGAGCGACAGCTCCACGATGCCCGTGCAGCCTCTCAGCGGCGCGCTCGGGCCGCCGCCCACGCTCATCAGCTGATGAACCGACGCCCACGCGGAGATGAAGTCCTGGCGGGTCTTCATTTGTTGGGGCGAGAGGGCTGAGGACTCTTCGGGCTGTGTCAGGGACTCCTTCAGGGACTCGGCGCGCGCGTGCAGCTCGTTGGCGGCGTGGGCGAGGCGCTCGGCTCGAAAGGGGCGAGGCGGGTGCGCCTCCGGGTCGGGTGACGAATGCGCCTCACCGGCTTGTGACAGGAACTCGGCGAGGGACTCGAGGGTCTCCGCCGAGAAGGTGACGTCGGGGGCGGCGCGGAGCTCCAAGATGAGCTCCTGAAGCCGCGCGAGTCCCGCCCAGCTGAGCCACAGCCCGTGCTCGATGGGGGGCCCTTCGAGGTGAACGACCCACTTCGGATGGATGTCCTCTGAATTCATTCCCACGGTACTCTAGCCGTGCGCCTGCGCGGATGGCGCGCCAGGCCCGTGGACTTTTGAAGGCGCCGTGTCGATCTGTGTCCTTCAAAATCGTCGCACCCCTGGAGGTGCTTTTTCGCGTCTCCTCGTTCAACCCATTTTCAGGAGCTTCACATGTCCTACATCGATGGTTTCGTCGCCGCCGTGCCGAATGCGAACAAGGAGAAGTTCATCGAGCATGCTCGCAAGGGGGATTCGATCTTCATCGAGCATGGCGCCCTCCGGGTCATGGAGTGCTGGGGGGACGACGTGCCGAGCGGCAAGGTCACCGACTTCCGCCGGGCCGTCCAGGCCAAGGACGACGAGACGGTGGTGTTCTCGTGGGTGGAGTGGCCCGACAAGGCCGCGCGTGATGCCGGCATGGAGAAGGTGATGAATGATCCCCGCCTCAGTCCGGAGTCCACCCCCATGCCCTATGACGGCCAGCGGCTCATCTACGGCGGCTTCTCGCCCGTGGTGGATGTCCGCAAGTAGTCCGCGGACTCAGCTCATCTTCTCGAGGAGCGAACGAAGCTCCGCCTGCTGTGTCGCGCTCAGGCGTCCGAGCTTGAGGGCAAAGGCCTCCGAGAGGAGGGCGTTGCCCTGCTGCATCACCCTGCGGCCGGCCGAGGTCAGTTCCAGCCGGTGCCGCCGCAGGTCCGCGGTATCAATTTCACGGCGAAGGAAGCCCGCGGCCTCGAGCCGCTTCACGTACAGCGTCACCGAGGGCTTGGGGATGCAGAGGGACGCCGCCAGCTCGGCGGGGTAGGGGTGGTCGTCCACCTCCGAGAGCACGAACAGCTCCTTCGTCTCGACGCCCAGCGCGGTGATGTCGGAGGCGACACTGGCTATCACCGACATCAACAGCCGGTGGTTGAGGCTCCAGATCTTCGCGGGGTCGATTTTCGCCATGGCTCGTTGCGCGGAAATTGGTTCCAGATTAACCAAGTTCCAGATTGAACTAGTTCGCTGACCTCACAATGTAGCACCCCTGGGAGCCCTCCATGCCGCTCAACCACTACGTGACGCTGGGCCGCTCCGGCCTGCGTGTGAGTCCCCTCTGTCTTGGTGCCATGACGTTCGGTGAAGACCTCGGCTGGGGCTCGAGCGTGGAGGAGTCGCAGCAGATCATCGACCGCTTCATCGACCTGGGCGGCAACTTCATCGACACGGCGAACTTCTACACGAAGAGCCACTCCGAGAAGATCCTGGGCGACCACGTCGGGCGCCACCCTGCTCGCCGGGACAGGCTGGTGCTGGCGACGAAGTTCAGCGGGAATCTCTACCCGGGGGACCCGAACGGCGGTGGCTCTGGCCGCAAGTCCATCCTCGCTGCGTGCGAGAACTCGCTCCGTCGCCTGCAGACGGACTACATCGACCTCTACTGGCTGCACAACTGGGACGTCCACACGCCCATCGACGAGACGATGGCGGCGCTGGAGGACCTCGTGCGGGCGGGCAAGGTCCGCTACATCGGCGTCTCGGACACGCCCGCGTGGAAGATTGCCCAGGCGAACGTGACGGCGCACTTCCGCGGGTGGTCCGCCTTCGTCGGGCTCCAGATTGAGTACTCGCTGCTGGAGCGCAGCGTGGAGCAGGAGCTGGTGCCCATGGCGCTCGAGCTCGGGCTGGGCATCACGCCGTGGTCTCCGCTCAAGAGCGGGGCGCTCAGTGGCAAGTACACGCGCGCGAACGCGGGGACGCAGAAGGGCGACCGCGGGGCCTTCGTGCAGTCGGCCTTGAGCGAGAAGACCTATGCCGTCGTCGACGCGCTGGAGGTCATCGCGAAAGAGCAGGGGACGACGGTGGCGCGCGTGGCGCTGGCGTGGGTCCAGGCCCAGCCGGGCGTGAGCTCGACCATCATCGGCGCGCGGCGGCTGTCGCAGCTGGAGGACAACGTGGGAGCGCTCGACGTGAAGCTGACCGCCGAGCAGCTCGCCCGCCTCGACGCGCTCACGAAGCCCACCTTCGGGTTCCCCCAGAGCATGCAGCCCATCTTCCCCGCCATCCACAACGGAGGCACGACGGTGAATGGGGTCTTCATGGAGGCGTCGCCCTTCGGTGTGGTGAAGGGCGAGAAGCCCTACTGAGGCAGGCGCCCTTCCTGCTAGGGATTTGGAGCCTTAACGGGAGAAAGTAGAATTCCTTGGGGGTCAAGGCGTGGGGCTCTGAAAGGCTTCACGGTTCCACGCATGCAGGCGCGGTGACTGGGGCTATGTCGCGTGTCCGACACTCTCCCCAGTCTCCGGCCGCATGTGAGGGACGGCTGTCTTCGTCTGGGGTTACACGACGAACGGATTGCCCCTGGAGCCCATGAAGACTTCCGAGCTGACACGTTCCATCCGAGGCGGAGTGCTGTGCCTGTCGCTGGTCGGTGGCTTCGCCCCTGGCCTCGTGCGGGCGCAAGAGTCGAGCGCGGTGCAGCCGTATGTGCTGGCCGCGAAGCGCCTCTACAATGACCTCCAATATGAGCAGGCATTGGAGCAGATCTCCCGGGGCAAGCGCATCTCCCATGGCCCGGCGGATGACGCCCTGCTGTCGCTCTATGAAGGCATCATCCAGGCGGACCTCGGAGAGGCGAGCTTGTCCGACGCGGCGTTCAAGGCCGCCCTGTTCCTCCAGCCCGACGCGAAGCTTCCGCTCACCGTCTCCCCCAAGGTCTCCGAGCGCTTCGAGTCCCTGCGCAAGCAGGTGAAGCGGGAGCTGGAGGCCTCGGGGGCGCTGGGCGGAGAGCTCACCCCGCCCCCCATCATCAAGGCCCCGGCCGCCCCACCTGCTCCGCTTCAAGCGGGGCCACCGGTTCAGGCGGAGCCACCCCTTCAAGCAGAGTCATCAGCGCGTTCGTCCAGCCGGGCGTGGCTGCCCGCGGTGGTCGGCGGCGGGCTGCTGGTGGGCTCGGGCGTGACGTGGCTGATGGCTCGCGGCCAACACAGCAACCTGACGAGCGCCAGCGGCGGCGTGAACACCGTCCAGGGGATGCAGGACGCGGCGTCGAAAGGCGAGGGACTCCAGACGGTGAGCGCGGTCCTCGCCGGCGCCGGCGTGGTCGGCCTGGGCGTGGCCGCGGGGATGTACCTGTGGGGCGGCGCGTCCGAACCCCAAGGGATGGCGCTCACGCTGGGAACCGATGGCACCTCCGCCTTCGTCTCCGGGAGGTGGCCATGAAGACCCCCGGATTCATGTCCCTGCTCGTGGGGGCGGTGGTGCTCCTCGCCGGGTGCTTCGACTTCGACGAGGACCAGAAGGCCTGGTGCAAGAGCCACCCCGAGGCCTGTGCTCCCCTCATCGAGGAGAAGCCGGCCAAGGCGGTCTACGTCGAGAAGAAGAAGACCGTGAGTCTCCGTGTCCAGGCGAAGGACCCCGCGGGTGACGCCCTTCGATTCTCGTGGTCCTCGAACGCGGGGACCTTCGGCGCGCCGAGCGACACCGGGACGACGACGGACATCACCTGGACGGCGCCGGACTGTGTGCCGCCTCCCGCCGCGTCCCTCACGCTCACCGCGAGCAGCACGCGGGAAGCCACCTCCTCCGTGACGTTCTCCGCCTTCGGCATGCCGGAGTGTCCGACGCTGACGGCCACCGGCCCGCTCGCGACGGCGCGCACCGGGCACACGGCGACGCTGCTGTACTCGAGCGATGTGCTGGTGCTGGGTGGCGAGGCCTCCGGCACTCCGCTGAGCCGCGCGGAGGTGTACACGCCTCGCTCCCAGGCGTGGGCCCCCTCGCCCGAGCTGCTTCCCGCGCGGACGGGACACGGCGCGGTGCGGCTCGACTCCGGCGTGGTGCTGGTGACGGGAGGCCGCGGTTCGAGCGGCGCCCTCAAGAACGCGGACCTGTTCGACCCGGATGCGCGCACGTGGACCCCCGTGACGCCCCTCACGACGGGCCGCTACGGCCACGCCGCCGTGCTCCTGCGCAGCGGGAAGGTGTTCGTGACGGGCGGCACCGACGGCAAGGACATCATCGCCACGACGGAGATCTTCACCCAGGGGGCGCAGCCGGAGTGGGCCCCCGCGAGCAACGCCCGCGTGCCTCGCAACCATCCGGTGGCCACCGTGGTGGGCTCGGGGAAGGTGCTCGTGTCGGGAGGCATGACCGTGGGCGGGAGCTATCCCGGCAACGCGGATGTCTATGACCCGGACACGGGGACCTGGACCCAGGTGGACGCGGCGGGCGAAGGCCGCGTCGGCCACACCGCGACGGTGCTGCCCTCGGGGCAGGTGCTGGTGACGGGCGGCGCGAATGCGCAGAGCGCGCTCGACTCCTCGGTGGTCGTCGACGTGGAGAACCGGCGGGCGTCCCAGAGCGGGCGTCTGGGGACCGCTCGCTCCGGACACACGGCGACGTTGCTTCCGTCCGGGTTGGTCCTCGTCACGGGCGGACGCGACATGGACCGGAAGGTCGTGGCCTCGGCGGAGGTCTTCGACCCGGAGACTGGGACGTGGTCGCCGACGTTGCCACTCGCGACGGCGCGCCATGGCCACTCGGCCATCCTGCTCGGGTCCGGCAAGGTGCTGCTGGTGGGAGGAGAAAGCGAGGGCGGCGCGCTCGTGTCCGCCGAGCTCTATGACCCCGGGACGAAGACCTGGACCAGCACGGCCCGCCTGCTCACCGAGCGCGTGGACCACACGGCCACGCTTCTCGAGTCAGGACAGGTCCTGGTGCTGGGGGGCAGCAGCCTGTCGGCCTCGGGCTCCGATGTCTTCCTCGCGGCGGCGGAGCGGTATGACCCCGCGACGGGCAAGTGGGCCAACACGGCGTCCATGCAGGCCGCGCGCAAGCGCCACACGGCGACGCTGCTGCCCTCCGGGCGCGTCCTGGTTGTCGGCGGCCACAATGCCACCCGCGACGTGACGGAGGTGGAGCTCTTCGACCCTGCCGCGGGGAGCTGGTCCTCCGGCGGGAAGCTCCTGGCGGGCCGGTTCTTCCATTCGGCCACGTTGCTGCCGTCGGGCAAGGTCCTGGTCGCGGGAGGAGATGGCGACGGAGGACCGCTCGCCTCGGCGGAGCTGTATGACCCCGCCTTGGGGACGTGGGAGGCCACGGGGGCCATGAACGTTGGCCGCGTGAGTCACACGGCGACGCTGCTCCCTTCGGGGGAGGTGCTCGTGACGGGCGGATACGGGTTCGTCTCGGGGGTGGGCGTCGTACTCCATTCCGCGGAGCTCTATGACCCGAAGACGGGGACATGGGCCTTCACGGGCCCCATGTCCATCACTCGCGGCAACCACACGGCGACGCTGCTCCCCTCGGGGAAGGTGCTGGTGGTCGCGGGCCACAGCACGACGGGGCAGGTGGCGTCCGTGCGGACGGCGGAGCTCTACGACCCGGCGACTCGCAAGTGGGCGGCGACCGGGAGCCTCACCGAGAATCGGCGGACCCACTCCACCGTCTTGCTGGCCTCGGGAAAGGTGCTCGTCACAGGGGGCTTCGGAGGCTTCGAGGACCGCTTCTATCTCTCGCAGAGTGAGGTGTTCGACCCGGCGACGGAGCGGTGGTCGCTCACCAGCGGACTGCTGACCCCGCGGCAGGGGGCGACGGCGACAGTGCTTCCCTTGGGCAAGGTCCTGGTGACCGGCGGCCGGGGCTACGAGAACGTGCAGGGAGAGGCCGAGCTGTACATGCCGTGAGTCGTGCGAGACGAACCGCCACGCGCCAGGGGTGGGCGCGTGGCAGGGCGCCTCGAGCTCAGGCGCGGGGGGCCGCGTCGGCCTTCCGCCACTGGATGTCGATGTTCTTCACCCAGGCCTCGCCCCGGCCATCGCCTCGGTCCTCGGCGTGGAGGGAGAGCTCACCCGCCTCGGCCTCGAAGACACACGGCATCGACTGGGGCTGCTCCGCGTGGACGTCGAAGGTGGCGAGCACCCGGCCCGACTGCTTCACCACGAGCCGTCCGCACCACGCATGGGCATGCGCCTCCAGCGTGACGGTCCCGGGGCGGGCGAGCGAGAACGTCGCTGACTCGTGGGTGCCCGCGAGCACGAAGAGCATCCCGTCGCGCTGCGTGTACTTCCCCTTGATGCGTCGAGGCGGGTTCGGCTTGCGCAGGAGGGAGAGACAGTCGAGCGCCGGGTTTCCGCCCCACTCAATCACCTTCTGGAACGCGACGGTCAGCCCCTCCTTGTGCGCGTAGTGCGCGAAGAGCTCCTTGCTCATGAAGTTGCGGATGTTGGGATTGTCCATCCATTTGCCGCAGGGATTGGCCGTGTAGTTCGAGTGGTGGATGAACGCGTGGGCGCCGGGCTCCAGGATGCGGAAGAACTCCCGCAGGTAGTTCCGAACCACGTCACTGTCGAAGTGGACCATGGCGTCGAAACAGTAGACGAGCGTCACCGAGTCATCGCGCAGCGCCGAGAGCGAGGAGCCGTCGTTGACGACATAGCGGAGGTTGGCGTCCCGGCCCTTGAAGCGGCGGCGGCAGAAGTCGATGTTCTCCTTGTTGATGTCCACCACGTGGAGGCTGCGCGCCAGGGGCAGCAGGAACTCGGTGTTCCGGCCGTGGCCGGCCGCGAGGTCGACGACGGAGGTGAACTCACACTCGCCGATGACAGGCCAGATGAGGTTCTTCCACGCGTCGGGCATGAAGCGCTCGACCTCTTCGTAGTACGCGTGCTCCTTCCAGTCGTCCCCCACCTCTTTGGCCAGGCCTGCGACTCCCTTGCTCGTCATCGGACCGTGTCTCCTGGTACTGGGTGGGCCCGGAGCAGACCCAATCCCATCGAGCGGGGCAAGCGAACTCGGTGGGGTCAAGGATGTGTAGGGGCGGGTGTTGCAATGGGCGGCGGCTCCCGCCAGAGGGGGAGGACCACGCGGCTGCCGCCGAGCCAGGAGACGTCGAGCGGAACCTTCGCGTCGGCGATGGACTCATCGCTGACGTCCTTGCCCGTGCCGTGGTTGAGCTGGGATTGGGAGTGCTTGTTGATGGCGAGGCCGATGACGAGCTGGCTGCCGGCCTCGAGCTTCCGGCTGGTCATCCGGCCGCTCTGGAACGTGAGGCGCTGCTGCTTGCCGGGCACGAGCAGTCGCCGCCGGGTGCGGTCTCCGACGTGGCTGGCGCGGGTCAGCAGATAGGACAGGTAGATGTACTCACCCTTCGCCGTGCGCTCGTAGAGCACCACGCTGAAGTCGAAGTCCTTCTTGTTGCTGATGAAGTCGAGGCGCCCGGAGAACAGGCCGCTCAGCTCCACGGGAGCGGGGAGCGGCTCGCTGACGAACATGAAGCCGTTGTGCACACCCGCCGTGGCGGCGACGATGTTCTCGGGCTCGTAGTGTCCACCGGGGGAGCGGTCCTTGAAGTCCACGCGCTGGCGCAGCGCCGTGCCCGGCGCGGGCGGCCGGGCGGTGAGCAGGTGGGTGTCTCCCGACGAGGCCGGCGCCAGGTACAGGGTGAGCGAGTCATTGCTCACGCCGCCCAGGTCATGCGCGTGCTTCCACGTGTTCGCCCCCATCACCTGGTAGTTGATGCGGTCCTTGAGCAGCGCGGGCCGAGGCCCCTGGCGGAGCACATGGTCCATCCACTGGTAGCGCAGCGCCTCCACGTCGAGCCGGGCGACGGGGTCGATGCGATAGCCGCGCAGCTCGTCGCTGGAGACGCGCTGTCCGCCGACGTGGTCATACGGCCCGATGACGAAGGTGTGGTTGGCGTCCTTCGCGTACTTCAGGTGCTCGGTGAGGTAGTACATCGCGCTCAAGGAGCAGCCGTCGTAGTAGCCCGTCGTGGTGAGGATGGGGATGCGGACGCGGGCGAACTCCTCTCGGTAGGGAATCATCTTCCGCCAGTACGCGTCGTAGGTCGGGTGCTTCAGCCAGCGCTGGAAGAAGGGGTTGGGGCGTCCGTCCAGCTTCTCCAGGGCGCGGTAGGGCTCGCCGCTCGTGTACCAGCGCTCGTCGAGCGCGTCCCAGCGGGCGCCGTCGAAGTAGTCCGCGTCCGCCAGGCCCTTGTCGAGCGTGACGTAGCGCGGCCACTTGTAGAAGAAGTTCTGGAAGACGTTGCCCTGCATGGGCACGTCGATGCCGGGGGCGACGGGGACCGAAGGCATGATGGTCTTGAGCGCCGGGTGTCCCCGCTTCGCCGCGGACCACTGGGTGAAGCCCTCGTAGCTGCCGCCGAACATGCCGACCTGTCCATCGCTCCACGGCTGGCGGCTCACCCAGTCGATGACGGCGATGGCGTCAGCTCCATCGTGCTCGAAGGGGACGGGCTCCTGGGGGCTGTTGCGCTTGCCGCGGGTGTTCGCCGTCACCCCCGCGTATCCGTGGGCCGCCGAGCGCATGGCCTCGCTCAGGTTGAACGCGTTGGCGTAGATGGTGAAAGACATCACGGTGGGCAGGCGGTCGGTGGCCTTGCGCGGACGCACCACGATGACGGACACGGCGGCCCCGTCGGGCGTGGGCACCAGCACGTCCTTCTCGATGAGGTAGCGGCGGGAGTCATCCTCGGCCCAAAGGGCCTCCGACTCCGCGAGCAGCGCCTGATAGGCCCGATGCACCTGATAGAGGCGCACCAGGTCCAGGGCCTGGGGCAGCGTGACGCGTCCGGACTTCCGAGCGCCCTCGACGGCGGTCTCCAGGTCCGTCCGGGCTCGCTCCAGGTCGAAGCGGAACATGCCCGTCGCCTGAAAGGCCGCCAGGTCGTCGAGGGCGCCAAAGGACTCCTGGAACGCCGCGCGGAGGGCCTTCGCGTAGGGTGTCCCGTGCGTGGCCTGATCGAGCCGGGCCTTCGCGTGGACTTCGTACTGGAGGAAGGTGGTGCCCTTGAGGGGCACATTCGTCTCGCGCAGGGGCCGCAGGGCGCGGATGGAGGCGACGGCGCCGCCGAAGTCCCCCGTGGCGAGCTGGAGTCGGAACAGGTGGCCCAGTCTCGTGCCGAGGTCCTGCTCCTGGTACACGGCCAGCACCTCGCGCGCGAGCGCTGGAATGGCGCGGTCCAGCTCCTCGGCGGTGGTGGAGGCCGGCGCGGCGAAGTCGCGCGGCTGGGCGTGGACGAGCGTGGAGACGAGGAGGGTGAGACAGAGCAGATGGCGCATGAGGCCTCGGCGAAGTGCCGTGGACCTTACTCCCCGCCGCGTCCTTCACCACACGTCAAAGCCAAGGGCGTCCCCTTGGCTGAGACATGGCACCGGATGTCTGGGCGGTGCGGTCAACACGACCAATAGTTGTTGGGCGCCGGCGGGCACTGGCAGACGCTCGAGCCGCCCCCTCTCCAACCGCAGATGGTGGTGCGTCCAGAGGTACACGGCTGTCCTTGGAGGTCATCACAGATGCCAATGAGCTCCGAGGCGTTCGACTGGGTGGGGTCCTCGAGTTCTTCGGGTGAAGCGGCTCCACCACAGGCAAGACCCAGGATGGACAGACACGCAACCACGAGCATGCGAAGGCGCACGGGAGAGACCTCCTTCAGCGGGTGGGACTGGACTGCGATTGTCATTATTGCCTTGTTTGCTTGGATTTTCACCTTGTCGGGCTTGGGTCTGGGGAGTGTGGGCCGCCATGCCGCATGGGCACCGTTCACCGCATGCGGGAGTTCCGCGATGGCTGGCCAGACCCTGGGCGTTTCCGGGCCTGAATCCTGGCTTGGGGGCGGGTGGAGGGCACGGTAGGGTGGCGTGCGATGAAACTTGCGTCTGTTGTTGGGTGTTTCTTGTTCCTGGGGCTCTCGGCGTGTCGGTATTCCGCCTGGGTTCCGACCTTGCCCGCCAGTCATGGGTACTTGTCCTCCGCCCTGACTCACCACCAGCGGGGAGGCGTCGCGGAGCTGCGTGTCCATGGCGGGGACCCGATGGCGAAGCGCGGCACGGAGCCCTTGGCCGTCGTGTCTCCCGACGAGGCCCCTGGTGTCTTCGCGGAGGCGGTTCGGGTCCTCGAGGGGAAGCCCACGGAGGAGCAGGTCCAGTAGGCCCTCGCGGATGTCTCGGCCACCTGCTACCAGACGGGACTGCCCGAGGCGTGTGCCTACCTGCATGAGCGCTTCGAGCCGCCCCGTCGATACGCGGGACAGATGCCCGAGTTCCCCGAGGAGGTTCATCGAGAGGGGACCGTGGTCATGGTCGTTCTCGAATGCACCCTCGGAACGGATGGCCGTCCTCGAAACATCCAGGTGGTGGAGGCCTCGACGCAGGAGCTCACGGGCATCGTGGTGAGGTCCCTGGCGGGCTTCCGCTTCTTTCCCGCGACCTTCGCGGGACACCCCATCGAGATTCGCTACGGCATGTCCGCCAGCGCCTACCCCCAGGCGATGAAGCTCACGCCCGAGCAAGAGCTGGCGTGGGGCCAGGTCCGCGTCAAGACCTTCCCCAAGAGCCTCCAGGCCTGGTTGCACCTGTCGCGGGTGCTGGCGCGAGACAACGCCCAGGCCCCTGGCTACGAGCAGGCCTTGCGGGAGCTGAACTTCCTCAGCCCCAGCTACTGGTGGAGCGCGACCGAGCTCGCCTGGCTGTATGCGGAGGCGGGACGCTACGAAGAGGCCGCGCCGCTCGCGCTCACGGGACGCCGCCATGCTCCCGAGAACGCCTACGCGCTGGAGACCTCGGCCCGCGTGGCCTTCCACCAGAACCGCTGCCCGGAGGCCGTCGAGGAGCAGCGACTGGCCCTCTCGAAGCTCCCCGAGGAGTGGCCTCGCGAGGAGCGGGAGCGCTTCGAGCGCACACTCGCCGACTACCAGCGACAGTGCGCGGCGCCTCCGTCCGTGCCTGTTGCTCCGAGCACCTGACGCCTCGGGCGAAGTGCTGAAACACTCCCACCTCCCCTGGGGGACTCCTTGAGAGGCCCTGGGGGGCTCCCTACCTTGCGTCCCTGGCCGGGCTGGGAGGAGCGGACATGCGAGTCAGGGGGTGGGCCTGGGTCTTGTGGGGGCTGGTGGCGGGCT
Organism: Myxococcus stipitatus; assembly: GCF_038561935.1. Next base: position 3,086,923 of record NZ_CP102770.1, read on the forward strand.
GCGGTGTCGCTCCGGACGAGACGCCTCGGGAGGTGACCGCACAAGCCTGCCCTCCCGGCGTGGCGTCGCGAGTGCGCATCGTCAACTTCCCGAGCCTCGCGCCTCAGGGCCACGTGGAGGGACTCACCGACGTCCAGGGGACGCTCTTCTTCACCGTCACCCCGGTCTGGGTGGGCGGCGCCGTGCTGTGGCGGAGCGACGGCACGGAAGCGGGAACGGTCCCCGTGCGGTCGTTCCCGTCCGGCGTCTACGCGGAGGGCGCGTCGGTGGCCGTGGGCTCCACGCTCTTCTTCCAGGTGTTCGACCAGGTCACGGGGATGGTGGAGCTCTGGACCAGTGATGGGACGGACGGAGGAACCCGGTTCATCCGGGCCTTCACTCCCGGGAGCACGGGCCCCGCCCTGCGAGGCATCACCGCCCTCAAAGACCAGCGGGTGGTCTTCTTCCACCAGACGCCGACAGGGAGCACCGAGGTGTGGAGCTCGGACGGGAGTCGCGCGGGCACGGTGCTGCTGGCGACACTCACGGATGTCCTCGACCTCGCCTACCACCAGACGTTGAAGGTCGACGAGGTCCTGCTGTTCTTCCGGGCCCAGCGCGGGGCCACGACGCTGTGGCGCACCGACGGCTCGCGCGTGGGGACGGAGGCCTTCAAGAAGCTGGACTCGGAGGTGGTGCACATCGAGCAGGTGGGCCGGGCGGGGGACCAGGGCCTGTTCATCCTGCGAGATGGCATGAATCACGAGGTCTGGAAGACGGACGGCACGACGGATGGCACGCTCCGGCTGGACACGTTCGGCGAGGAGGTCCGTCTGCTGGGCGGACTGGGCTCCAAGGTCTACGTGGCCCAGTCGTCGCGGCTCTACAGCCTCCCGCTGAGCGGCGGAGGGCGGACGCTCATCACCACCTTGCCTCGCGACAACGAGCGCCAGCGCCACTGGGTCCAGCGGGCCGTGGCCTCGGGGGACTCGCTCTACTTCGCGACGGCGCTCCAGGGCCAGGGGCCCATGCCGGACGACGTGCGCCTCTGGGTGACGAATGGAACGGCCCGAGGCACCCGCGAGCTCTTCCGCTCCCTGCAGCGCGATGACATGTCCTACTCACCCGTGGTCGCCACGGGCACGGGCACCGTCCTCTTCCTCGGCTCACGCGAGGGGGCGCCGCTCTACCCCTGGTTCACGCGAGGCACGGCCGCGACGACCGGACAACTGGCGAGTGTCGATGTCCCCGTGGTGCAGGGGCTCGGGCCGGACCCCTTCGTGCGCTCGGGCGGGCGCATGTTCTTCCCCGCGTCGGATGACACGGGACTGGAGCAGCTCTGGTCCGTCCCCGTCCCGTTCATCTGCCCACCCGGCGTGCGCGAGTCGCGGTAGCCGGGGAACGTGAGGCGGTGCTACGGCTTCTTCTCGCGCAGCACGCGGAGCACCTCGCGTGCGGTGTCGGCGGAGGAGGCCGGGTTCTGTCCCGTGACGAGGCGCCCGTCGCTCACGGTGAAGCTCCCCCACAAGGGGCCGGACTCGTAGCGGGCGCCCTGCTCACGCAGGCGCGTCTCCAGCGCGAAGGGGACGATGGCGTCGAACTTCGCGGCCTTCTCTTCCGCGTTGCTGAAGGCCGCCACGCGCTTGCCGGCCACCAGGGGCTTGCCATCCGGCCCCTTCACGCCCACGAGCGCCGCGGGCCCATGGCAGACGGCCGCCACCACCGCGCCTCGTGCGTATCCCGAGGACAGGAGCTGGTGGGTGGGCTCATGCTTCGCCAGGTCCCACATGACGCCGTGGCCGCCCACGACGAAGTACGCATCGTAGGTGTCCTTTACCTGCGCGAGCGTGAGCGTGTTCGCGAGCTTCCGCTTCGCCTGGGCATCAGCGAGGAAGGCCTTCGTGGCCGGGGACGCTTCCTTCTCGCTGCGAGGGTCCACCGGCGGCGTGCCGCCCCGAGGCGAGGCGATGTCCACCTGGGCGCCGGCCTGGACGAACTGCGCATAGGGCGCGGCGAGCTCCTCGAGCCAGAAGCCGGTCTTCTCTCCGGTGTCTCCGAACTGTGAGTGGCTGGTGACAATCAGCAGGACCTTCACGGCGGTCAGCGCTTCCATGGCGTAGCTCCCCGGGCCCGCTCGAGGGGCCCACGCCGCCAGGGATATACGCCGGCCTCCCACCAGAAAACCGAGAGCGTCTTCACTGACACTCAAGCCCTGCTTGGCAATGCCTATCCCACCAGCATCCAGCCGAGCACCGCGAGGCCGATGACGGTCGCGACGCCGAAGAGGAGCAGGCGGCGGGGGCCGTCCACCGGGTGGTCGTCGGGGTCCTCTCCCATCTCCTCGGTGTAGACGATGGTCGGCGAGTCCGTCGGCGCCGTGAGCAGGCTCGTATCGTAGGAGGCATTGCGGAACCCCTCTCCGTGGCGAGCGAGGAAGACCTCAATCACCGAGGCCCCCTTCAAGCGCGCGGGGTCCGTCCAGAGCGTCCCGCCAGGGTCCACGTCATCGCCCTCCTGGCAGACCTCGAGGGTGAAGGAGACAGGGGTTGTGAGCAGTGACGGCGTGCCTCTGAACACCCGTGTGATGCGGCCCGTCACCACGGCCTCGCCTGGCGTGACGGGGGGCAGCTCGATGCGGTCCACCGCGACCTGCACGTGCAGCTCCGCGTTCAGCGCGGAGCGGGCGTACTCATGGGGAGGAAGGGCCATCCCGCGAGCCTAGTCCGGCGCTACTCCTCCGTCTTAGAGGAGGCCGCGAACGTGCCGTCCGGCCGCGGGAAGTACGCGTCATCCGGGTCCGCATGGAACACCGTCAGGAGGCCCAAGGAATGGGTAGAGCATCATCAGCGCCAGCTCCGTCCCCAGGGGGCCATGAAAGAGCACGTGGCTGTGCACACTCCCGAAGCGGACGCGGAGGTCTCCGCCGAAGTAGGGCCGGTCATGCTCGCGTGTCCCTTGGAGGGTGTAGACCGTGAGCTCGCCCGAGTCCTCGCGGAGGACCACGGGGTTCACGGTCTCCCGGCCAAAGGTCTCCTCCGTGATTCGCCGCGCCGTGACGATGGCGCGAGCGGGCGCACTGAAGTCGGTGGGGAGCGACTCCACGGGGACTCGCTCCATCCACTCACCCGCGCATGCGAAACCTCGTGCCACGAAGTCGAGGCTCGCCAGTGTGCGGGAGACACCAACAGCTGTCAGTGTGCCCGGGCGCCGCTCCCTCAGCGGTGCTCGTTCAGGAACTCGTCAATCATGACCGAGGCGAGCTTCGGCACCTGGCTTCCCGGCTTGTGCTCCGCGGACTCCGCCACGCCCAGATACGAGCCATGCACCGCGCCTGGGAAGATGGCCAGCTGCGCGTGGGGAAAGAGCCGCATCAGCTCGACCGAGTGCTCCGGCCGGACGACGTCTCCATCCGCGGTCATGATGAGCGTGGGCACGGTGACCTTCTTCAGCGCCTCCGAGTCCAGGTCCTTGAACCCCATCATCATGGTGACTGTCTTCCGGAACAGGACCTGGAGTCCCTCGGGGTTCGAGGACGCCTGGAGATAGGCGTCGCGCAGGACCGCCGGCATCACGTCCAGGGTCGCGCGGGGGAAGCCCTCCCACATGTATGAGTAACACCCGTCGCGCGTGGAGTGGGTCGACGCCAGGATGAGCGAGTGGACGCGCTGGGGGTGTCTCATCGCCAGCTGCATGGCGACGACGCCCCCGTTGCTGAAGCCGAGGATGTCCGCGTCCGGGATGTCGAGCTGCTGGAGCAGGGCCGCCGTGTCATCCGCCATCTGCTCGAAGGACAGCGGTCGGTCGATGTCGGCCGTGTGTCCATGGGCCTGCTGCTCCACGCCGATGACGCGACGGTCCCTGGCCAGCCACGGGAGCAGCGTCCCGAAGGTGGTGTGAATCGTCGACCCGCCTCCATGGAGGAGGACCAGCGGGCGGCCCGAGGGCGGGCCGTGCACCTCGTAGTACATGTTGAGCCCATGCACCTGGGCATAGGCCCCACGGGGGGAGGCAGCTCCCCCTGGGGGCTGGACGGAGCTTGCGGCGCATCCCGCGGTGACGACCGTCATCAGGACACCCAGGAGGATTCGTGCGGCGAGGTTCGAGTTCATGCCGCGAGAACGCAGCAGGAGGCCAGAAGGATACGGCGGAACCCGCTCAGGTCTCCGGATTCGGGTCCGCGCAGCGGCCGCTCGAGCCGCACGCCTCGGAGCTGAAGTAGCCGTTGACGCGGAACGGAACCCCCAGCTCCTGGCACACCTCGGCGATGACCTCCGGGGTGTAGAAGTAGTTGTGGAGGTGGGACACGAGCCCGCTGTCGTCGAACGTGAGCCGCGTGACGGCTCGCACCGCCTCGCCGTCCTCGTGGGCGTACCAGGAGAGCAGCAGCGGCTCGCCGCGATGGAGCCGGACCTCGGCTCGGGGCGGGGTCGGAAGCGCGCCGTGCCGGTAGCGCAGCTCGACGCCGCAGGAGAGGGTGAGGTCGGCGAGCACGCGGCTGCCGAACATCATCCCAGGGAGCACGCGCTTGCGAGCGACCTCGCGGCCATAGCCCGTCGACGCGCCGACGACCTCGATGGTGGCGGAGTCGAGGAGCATCGCGGCGAGCCGGTCGATGTCCCGCGCATTGAAGGCTTCACAGAAGGCATCGAGCTTCCCGGGCGCCACCATGAGTCCCTCCTTCAGCTCGGAGGTGTCGACCAGCTTCGTGCGCCCGCGATGCAGCGCGGCCTTGATGGCGCCCACGGTGGTGGACAGGGCCTCGGCGATCTCCTCGAGCGTCAGGTCGAAGACGTCCTTGAGGACCACCGCCGCGCGCTCCTGTGGCGAGAGCAGGGTGACCAGCGTCCCCATCGCCTCGCGGGGGGCTCGCGCTTCGGGGGAGGTGGCGGACTCCGGCACGGCGCCCGGCGTGTCGCGCCTGCGCCGGAGCTGGTCGACCCAGAGGTTCGACGCGACGCGGAACAGCCAGGCCCGGGGATGAGGGGGCGGCTCGATGAGTCGCGCCAGGGTGGCGAACGCCCGCGCCAGGGCCTCCTGGGCCAGGTCCTCCGCGTCCCAGGGGGAGCCCGTGAGGTGGCGACAATAGCGGTACAGCTCCGGGCGCAGCGGCTCGTAGACGTCGAGGAAGCCGCGCCACGAGCCACGCACGGACTGGGTGAGTCCTGGAAGGGGGTCGGTCATATGCGGGGAAACGCAAAGGGCCCGCCAGAGGATACGGCCCCCCTGTCTCCCTCCGCCTGTTTTCGGGCCGGGCCCCGCTGGACCTCTCCAACCACGTATACTTCGCAAGCCGCACCAACCCCGGACAAGGAGCAGTCCATGCGTGGAATCTCAAAGGGATTGTTGGGCCTGATGACGGTGCTGTCGTTGGCGGGCTGTGGAGGAGCCCCCGAGGCGACTCCGGAGGAGCCGCTGGGCGAGACGACGCAGGGCCTGGCATGCCGTCACCCGGACAACTGGTGTCCTGGCAGCACGCAGTGCATCGACGGCATGTGCTGGGACTGCGAGCTGCAACCGGAGCGCTGTCCGTAGCGCGGCCCGCTTCCGCGTCGGCCGTGGCTAGAGGCTGACGTGGAAGGTGGTGAGGGCTCGGCCCTCGTCGTGGTCGGCGAGGGTCAGCCGCGCGGTGGGAGCACCGCCGTGCTGGAAGGCGTAGGTGAGCAGTCCTCGGGCGAAGTGGGGCGGGTCCGCCTGGCGCCGAGGGTGGCGCTCGAACTCTCGCACGGGGTACAGCCGCAGCTCCCATCCGCCCTCGTCGCCGTGGGGCCGCAGGGCGACGTCGAGGAAGTTGTTGGTGGAGCGCAGGGTGCGCGACAGGCGCAGCAACATCTGCTCCGTGCCGACGACCTGGGCGAAGCCCTGGAGCACCGTGCCCATGCGCGCCTGGATGAAGTGCTCGCCGAAGCGGCGGCCCAGTTCGTACTCCGCCTCCTCCCGCGCCAGGTGGGGAGAGGTGCTGCCCGCCAGCAGGCGGATGACCGCTGGCCATACGGCGGAGGGATAGGCCGTGTGGAGGGGGACACCGGCGAAGAGGCCCTGCCGCTCCAGGGCCTTGCCGGTGAAGGGCAGCAGCGGCCCCGCCGAGGCCAGCAAGGTCTCCAGCGCGTATCCAAACACCACGGGTTCACGGGCCGGGGCCCGCATCGTCATCGCCAACGCCATGTCCATCTCGCTTTCGGGTCGGGAGCACCTGCGTGCTCCAGTGAGGCGAGGGCAGACTCGTCGACCCGGCTGATGGTGGCGTTGCGCCTGTGTGAAGAAGCGTTAACGGCCCGGGGCGGCAGCGGTCCCCAGGGCCGCCACGGGGGCTCAGCGGTGGACTAGCGGCATATCTCGCTGCAATCCCAGAGCTGGCAGCCGTACGTCGCCGCCTTCGCATCCGCATCTCTCCGCGCGAACCGGCATGCCTTCGAACAGCCGCCGAGGAACGTGGTGGAGCCGAAGCCCACGACGCCACAGTCCGCGCCGCTGGAGGTCTTCCCGGTGCACGTCACCTTGCAGTTGCGCGCGAACTCCGCGTCGTCCATCGCCTCGGAAGAGAGCTCCTCCGAGGAGAGGGTTTCGGATGTCTCGCCCGGAGGTGTTTCCTGCCCATCCGGCGCCGCGGGGCCGCAGCTCAAGCTCACGATGCCCAGGACGCCGAGGAGGGCCAGCCATAAGACGGGGCGCTTCATGACAACTCCTTCATGTCTGTCTGGAGAAGGGAGTCTCCAGGACGTGAGGGGCTGTCTAGATTCACCCGCGGCCGCCCGGCAACGCGGCGGGGGTTGGATGTGTTTGTCTTCCAGGATGGAGGGGCGGGTGTTGTCCGGAGGTCATGCCCGATGGGGGCGGGTGTTCATTGTTGGGCGCGCCGCCCGCCGCTCCGTTCGAATGAGGCACCGAGCACCTCGGCGCCGTGCGAACAGGGGCGCCTACTCTTGCTGGAGACCTCGCGATGAAAATCTTCATCACTGGCGCCACGGGCTTCATCGGTGGCTCGCTGGCCGTCGACCTGAAGGCCCGGGGACATGCGATTCGTGGACTGGTGCGCGACGATGCGAAGGCCGGGAAGCTGCTGGCGCTGGGAATCGAGCCCGTGCGCGGAGACCTGGACGACGCGGCTCTGCTGACGGCGGAGGCGCGCCGCGCGGATGGGGTCATCAACGCGGCCAGCAGTGACCATGCGACGGCCATCGACGCGCTGCTGGAGGGCGTGAAGGGCTCGGGCAAGCCGCTGCTGCACACCAGCGGCTCCAGCGTCATCGGCGACGACGCGAAGGGAGACTCCCTGTCGCCGCACATCTTCGACGAGGACACCCCGTTCGTCGTCGAGCCCGAGAAGCAGGCGCGGTTCGCCATCGACAACCGGGTGCGCGAGGTGCCGGGCGCGCGAGGCATCGTCCTGTGCAACACGATGATCTACGGCACGGGCAAGGGGCTGAGCCGGGACAGCGTGCAGATTCCTCCGCTCGTGGCGCAGGCGCGCAAGAGCGGGGTGGTGCGCGTCGTCGGGAAGGGCATCAACCGCTGGTCCAACGTCCACATCGACGACGTCACGCTGCTCTACGCGCTGGCCCTGGAGCGGGCTCCGGCGGGGGCCTTCTACTTCGTGGAGAACGGCGAGGCGTCCTACGCGGAGATTGGCGAGGCCATCGCGGCGAGGCTGGGGCTGGGGCCGGTGCAATCCTGGACCGTGGCGGAGGCCTCGCGCGAGTGGGGGGAGGGGCACGCTCGCTACTCGTTCGGCTCGAACAGCCGGGTGCGCGCCAGGCGGGCGCGGCGGGAGCTGGGCTGGGCGCCGCGTCATGACTCGGTGACGCGGTGGATTCGCGAGGAGATGCCCCTGGATTGAGCAAGGCTCCTGGCCGGTTTTCCCGGTATGTTCCCAGGCATGGCTTCGAGCACCCGGGCTGTCGCGAAAGCGGTAGGGCTGGCTGGCCTCTTCATCACCGCGCCGCTGGAGGCGTGGGCCGAGCCGGTGACGTATCCCCCGGACGTGCCTCGCCCGGCGCTGAAGGACAGCCACGCGGTGAGCGAGCTCCTCAAGCCCGTGGTCGAGGCCCTCATGGAGGGCCTGGTCCTCGCCTTCCGGGACAGCGGGACGCATCGGGAGCGTGCGGACACGGACCCACCGGAGGCTGACACCGAGACACGTCACGCGGCTCCGACGACGTTCCGGACCGGGGCCCAGGTGCTGTTGCTGCGCCGGGGCGGCGCCGTGGATGCCTTCCTGGGAATGGACTTCCGCCGCGTGGGCGTGGCGGCGCGGGTGCTGCGTTCGACGCCGTGGGGCCGGCAGGTGGGCTCGGGCCTGACGCTCGCGGAGCTTCGCGTCTCCTACGCGCTCTACGTCTCCGAGTTCGCCCGGTTCCGGCTCGAGGCGGGCGCGGGGGCCCTGCTGGCGCCAGACAAGGAGCGCGTGGGTCCTCAGGGGGGCCTCTCGCTCGAGGCCTGCATGTGGGGGCCGCTGGACCTGGAGGCGCGGGTGCTGGCGACGCCGCTTCCGTACCAGCAGCTCGATGGGACGTTGGGGCTCGCCGTCCATACCGGAGCCTTGGTCGTTCGTGCCGGGGGCCGCGGCATCTACCTGGACCAGGCCGGCGCGGTGGCGGCGCAGGCGCGAGAGGGCGGGCTCCTCGGGCTCTACCTCGGGCTGGGCGTGGACTTCTGAGTCTGTCGTTGGTCGAGGTCTCCTTCGGGAATTTCATGTCACTGGAACAGTGACTCCAGGGAGGTGTGAAATGACCGACTACATTGCAAATCGCTTTGGAGTCATACTGTCTGAACGCTCTCGAGCCGGCATCGGCCGAGGGCGTTCACCCAATGCTAGACAAGGATGGACCCATGCGTTTCAACCAGCTGACTCGCGGTCTGGGGCTCGCGGCTTCTCTCCTGGCGGTGGCTTGCGGAGGCCCCGAGGCCGCGCCGGAGCCGCAAGACGCGGACATGTCGCATCACGCCGAGGCGCCGCCTCCCTGTGACTCGACATTCCAATACAACTATTACAGCGACGCGACGCTGAAGACGCTCGTGGGCATCCGGACGTGCTCCTGCGGAATCCCGCTCGGGCGTTGGGGGGTGGTGACGGCGTTCGAGAAGGTCGTCATTCCCGATTCGGCCTGCGTGAACGGGCTCTGACCGCTCTCCGTCGCGGATGGGGTGGGCGTCGAGCGGCTCATGAGGCTCGGCGCCTTCACCGGTAGGCTGGATGTAGTTGTTTCCCAGGTGTGTCAGTTACTCGCTCTACTCTCGCGACATGACACGATGGGTGCTTGCGCTGTTGCTGCTCTCGGGCTGTGCGGGGTCTGTCTCGCCCCCCGACGCGGGGTCTCCTGGCGACGCGGGTGAAGAGGTGCCCGACGCGGGGTCTCGCGATGCCGGTGTCTCTCCCGGTTGGGGACAAGGGACCCACAGACGGGTGGCTTCAGCAACGACGTGTGGACCCCGGGGCGCGACGGGGACGGCCGGGTGAACGCGGCGAGCTGGGCGCTGGTGCCTCGTGGCCGGTGGGTGAGTGTCGCGGACACGCAGCTGCGAGGGCTGGAACGGCGTGACAGAGGGCTGGAACGCGCCGGCCTTCGACCTCGCCGGGCGGCGGCTGTGGCGCCATGGCGGCGGGCATGGCGACTCGAGCAACAATGGCATCTATCGCTTCGACGTCGACTTCATGCGCTGGCCGATAGAACACCTGCCGAGCGACACCCACCTCTGGATCAAGGCGTATCGTGAGTCTGGCACCTTCGCGGGCTGCCCCGAGTCACGCGCGGCCTACGACGCGGAGGTCTGGGCGGGCACCTGGGCGCAGCGGGACCGCTGGTACTACGACGAGATCTTCTGGGACCGCACCGCGAGCAACCCGATGGGCAATCCCACGGCACGGCATGTCTATGACGGCTTCATCTACATCCCCGACAGCAACGAGCTGGTCGTCGCGTGCCGCAGGCTGTGGCGCTACTCGCTCGCGAGCCACCAGTGGACCGTCAAGACGCACCCGCGCGCGAATGGTGATGAGACCGCCCTCACGGAGGAGGTCATCGCGGTGCTCGACCGTGAGTCGAAGCTGGTGATTGGCTCCTGCGGCTCCAGTGGTCCCTTCGCCGCCGACTACGACCTGCGCACCAACACCTGGCTGGCCCCGTGCTCCACCTGGGGGAGCTGGGATTGGATCGGCGCCGCCTACACGCAGCACGGCGACATCGGGACCTTCTTCACGCCGCCCCACAGTGCGGGGTTCTATGCCTCGCCGGGGCGCTGGCAGCGCTACGACGTGGCGACCCATTCGGTGCTCTCGTCGGGGTCGACGTGGAACTACGAAGGAGGCCTGTCGCGAGCCTCGTTCCCCGACACGGACCACGCCACGGACGGCCACGGCATGGTCTACGTGCCGTCCGAGGACGTCTATTGGGTCTATACGAAGCGCAACTTCCGCGTGCTCGATGCCATCGTGTGGATGAGCCCCGGAGACAAGGACGTACTCGTCTTCCGATTGTGAGGTGGTGGTCGGGTTGCTTGCGAGGAATGCTCGAATTGCTTGTCTCGATTTCGGGCGGGCATCAGAGAAGTCGGAGCATTCCTCGAAAGGAAGTCCGACATGCGGTTCAGTTCACGTGGTCGCAGCAACTGGTGGATGGGCGTCGTTGTCAGTGCCTCGCTGCTGGGGGCTTGTGGTTCGCAGGATGAACAAACGGGCGAGGTGCGTGTCGAGGCGGAGACGGTACGAGACGCCGTCGCGGGGGATGTGACAGTGAAGCTGTCCGTTCCGCGCCAGTCCTTGGCCGCGAGCGAGGGCGTGAGCGTGACGGTGACGCTCACCAACGTCGCGGAGGGCACGGTGCGTCTGTTGAAAAGAGACACGCCCGTGGACGGCCTCAAGGCGAGTCTCTTCTCGGTGACGGTGGACGGCGCGGAAGTGGAGTACCAGGGCCGGTACTACAAATGGGGCCCGCCACAGGAGAGCGACTACCTGAGCCTGTCGGCGGGGGAGAGTGTCTCGTATACGGTGGACCTGGGGGCCACCTATGACTTCTCGCGCACGGGGAACTACAGCCTGCGGTACAGCGCGGGCGTTGAAGACTCCACCGAGGGGATGGCGGAGGTGTCTCGATGGAGCTCGGACAGCGTGAGCGTCTTCGTCGAGGGGCGTCCCTTCGTCGACCCTGGAGCGGAGGACTCCGGCACGGTCTCCGCCATGGCGCTGTCGACCGCGAACTGCAATGCGACGCGTGTCTCGCAGGTGACGCGGGCGTTCAACGACGCGAAGACGATGGCCAATGGCTCCGTCAGCTGGCTCAACAGCCCGCCATCGCCCTACACGCGCTTCAGGACCTGGTTCGGGACGTACAACACGACGACCCGGAACCAGGTTCGCACGCACTTCAATGCCATCAAGAGTGCCTTCGACACGAAGCCGGTCATCGTGGACTGTGGTTGCTCGGACAATGTCTATGCGTACGTGTACAAGAGCCGTCCGTACCGCATCTACGTGTGCAACCTCTTCTGGTCCGCGCCGCCGACGGGCACGGACTCCAAGGCCGGCACGCTGATTCACGAGATGAGCCACTTCACGGTGGTGGCGGACACGGATGACTGGGCCTACGGCCAGAATGCGTGCAGGAGCCTGGCGAACTCCAACCCCGGGCGCGCGCGCGACAACGCGGACAGCCACGAGTACTTCGCGGAGAACACGCCTCGGCAGTAGGGGGTGGACGCGGATGTCGTGAGATGAACGGGAGGCAGGGGCTCGCATCCCCTGCTTCCCTCGTCACCGCGGGTCTTCGCCCGAATCGAAATCAGACATGCACACCCTCCCACGCCCACGTGCTGGGTGGCCATGAGCGAAGTGCTGCCTTTTGGAATGGCAAAGTCGTAAATTCGAGAAAGTCCTGTTCGGACTCATTCCAGGAGGAGCACATGGCTCGAATGGCCGAAGGTGGGTGGGGTGTGTGGTGGGTGGTGGCGGGGTTGTCCGTCGTGGGGTGTGGACGCGAGGCGCCGGTGGAGTCCGCGCCGCCGCCGCTCGAGGCGCAGGCCCAGGGGGAGCAGTCGTATGACCCGGGCCCAGGGTGGAGCCTCGCCTGGCAGGACGACTTCACGGGCACCAGCTTGAATGCGGCGAACTGGAACGTCCTGACGAGCAACTACGACCCGGTGACGGGCAACTGCAACTTCGGCACGGGCGAGCTGGAGTTCCCTCGCGCGCAGAACGTCACGGTGGGCGGCGGCAAGCTCATCCTCACCGCGGAGCGCACGCAGGACGCGCCCAATGACTCGCGCTGTGCCGGGTGGGGCGCCCGCTCCTTCTATTCGGGGCGAATCCACACCAAGGGCAAGGTGGAGCGGCGCTACGGCAAGCTGGTGGCCAGCATCAAGGTGCCCTCGGGCTACGGCATGTGGCCGGCGTTCTGGACGCTGGGGGCGAACATCTCCAGCGTGGGGTGGCCCGCGTCGGGCGAAATCGACATCCTCGAGTGGCACTCGAACGCGCCCTCCTGGATGCAGGTCGCCGCGCACTGGAACGAGGGGGCGATGCACTGGGGCGCCGGGGCGAACCGGGGCTACAGCCTGGCGGATGCCTTCCACATCTACGAGCTGGAGTGGGCCGCGGACCGCCTGGTGTTCCGCCTGGACAATCAGGTCCGGGCGAACGCGGACTTCGTCCACAACGCGGCGGCCTTCCAGCGCAACCACTACATCCTGCTGAACCTGGCCCTGGGCGGAAACTGGTACGGCGACCCGCAGCCGAGCGCCATCGACCTGCCCTCGGGCCAGCGCAAGACGATGGAGGTGGAGTGGGTGCGCTGGTACCAGGCGGGCGCCACGCCCGGGGGCACCGTGACGAATCCAGGCTTCGAGTCGGACATGAGCGGCTGGTCGACCTGGAGCCCCAACGGCACCGAGGCGGCGGACTTCAGCGAGACCCATGACGGCGGGCACTCGGGCAGCTACCACCTGACCCACTGGACCAACGGCTCGCCCTTCGAGGTGTGGACGTACCAGGTGGTGTCGGGGCTGGCGTCCGGCAACTACAAGGTCCGCGCCTGGGTGCGAAAGGGCGGCACCTTCGACCTGGCGCGCATCCAGGCCAAGACGTGTGCCCAGTGTGCTCCCGCCTTCACGGACCTGGGCACGCATGGGGCATGGACCCAGGTGGAGTCGCCGGTCATCTCCGTCACCGGCGGCTCGCTCGAGGTGGGCTTCCACTCCCGCGTCACCGCGGGCAATGGCGCCAGCTTCATCCACATGGACGACGTGGAGCTCGTGCGGCTGTAGGTGCCGTGGGCTCCGGAGCTACTCCTTCCGGAGCCCCACCACCTCGCCGTAGCCGCCGGGGATGAAGAACTCATGGGCCTCCATGCCCATGATGCGCATGGCGGTCGTGACGACGTCGGCAGACCGGGGAACGCGCTTCGAGGGCTTCCCCGTCTCCTCGATGATGTCCACCGGGGTGCCGAGTCCGCGCGTCGTGTACGTCCCCACCTGCCGGTTGGGGGCCACGTTGCCTCCCGCGAAGACGACCGAGGTGTAGGGGTGGTGGTCGTCCGGCAGGTTGTAGCTGCCGTCGCTCGCGCGCGAGGCCCAGCTCCGGCCGAACTCGCTCATCACCAGCACCAGGGAGTCGTCGAGCAGCGTCTTGCCCGGCTTGCCTGGCGCGGGCGTGCTCTTCATCTCGCCCAGGAAGCGCGCGATGCAGTCCATCAGCCCTCGGCCATGCGCGCAGCTGAACGCATGCCCGCTGCCGTTGTGCGTGTCGAAGTCGAGCCGCAGCGAGACATGCAGCGACGTGCACAGGTCCGCCTTGAGCAGACGCAGCGCCATGTCCATCCGCGGGTCCAGCCCGGTGAGGTGGAAGTTCGCGTTGCCGAACGTGTAGGTGAACGTCTCGCTCAGGTAGTTCGCCAGGTACGCGGGGCGGTTCGTCTTCAGCGAGTCGATGCCCTTGGTGCGCTCCAGCAGGGCCACGACGTCCGTCGCCAGCACCCGGGAGACGGATGACAGCGAGCCATGCAGGCCCTCCAGGTAGTTGTCCACCTTCGCCGTCGAGCGACCCATCAGGGGCTGCGCGCGGCCCAGCGCGTAGCGCTCCACGGTGGTCGTCTTGAGGGCGGCCCCGGTGGGATTTCCCTTCGCATCCAGCTCCGGGCCTTCCGTGCGCGTGTCCAGGCCGGTCCACCAGGCGTTGTCGGTGGGCTTACCGGAGAGCATCGGCTTGAGGGCGTCGATGGAGGGCACGCCCACCGGCGAGGCATGTGACGGCAGGCCCATGCCCGCGGGCGTGCCTCGCTCACCCGAGACCACCACGAACGGAAGCGGCCGGGTCTCCCGGTGCCGCGCGTACAGGTGGTTCGCGATGATGGCGTGCATCGCGGGCGCGCGATAGTCCGCTCCGGCGACGCCACACATCGCGGAGATGAACGCGCTCGAGTGGTCGTTCGTCCCCTGGTCGATGCCGTGCAGCACGCTGAGCTGCTCGTGCAGCGCGAAGTGCTGATAGCCATACATGAGCGGGCTGAAGGCGCCGCGCGCCGCGGGGTTCGCCGGGTCCCAGGAGCGCCACGTGCGCAGCGGCTTGTAGGGCCCGTTCTGGGTGCCCAGGCTCACCACCTTGCTCGCGTCGAAGAAGACAGGCTCGCTGAGGTAGCCCGCGGATGGAGGGACGCAGAGCGGAATCTCCGCGTCCTCCATCGGCGTGAAGTAGTACGCGGGACGGAAGCCGCCCGGGACGTAGAGCACCACCAGACGGGAGGGGAGGTCCGGCCCGGCGGCCTGCGCCAGGCCCGAGCCGAGGAGCCCCGCGCGTTCGAGGAGCGCCAGCTGACCGGCGCCCAGGGCCCACTTGAGCAAGGTGCGTCGAGAAGTGTTCGGCATGGGGTCCTCGGCTCAGTAGGTGATCCACAGCGGGTGACGGATGAGCGCCGCGCAGGTGCCCACCCAGGCCAGGCGGGTGCTCTGCGCTTCGAGCGGGAGGTAGACCTGCTCATGCAGCGCCTTCAGCTCCGCGTCCGAGGGAGGCTGTCCCAGCATGCGCAGGTAGAGGGCGCGCAGGTTCTTCCGCACCGCGTCCGGGTTCTTGGCGGAGGTGTCCGCGAGGGTGACGAAGCGCAGCACCGCCTTGTTGTTCTGCTTGTCCACCGCGCGCGCGCACCAGGCCTGGGACATCTGGACCAACGCCTGCGCCGCGGAGGGGCCGAAGGACGGGTCCTTCTTGCGGTACTCCAGGGAGTTGCCGCCCCCCAGCGCCTCGAAGCGCTCGGCGGTTCGCGAGTCGGAGACGTACTCACCGGAGATGCCCGGGGCCCAGTCTCCAGGCCACACGAAGAACTTGTTCCAGTTCACCACGTAGGCGCGGTTGCGCCAGTCGGGGTTGCTCGTGCTGACGAAGTCCTCGAGCGTGAGGCCCAGCTGGCTCATCAGGCTCACCACCATCTCTTCCGCGGTGAGCCGGCGCACCCGGAACTCGGCGGGGGAGGGCGTGTCCAGGGGCGCGGGAGGCGCCTTCAGGTCGCGAATCCACGCCTCCACCTGCGCGATGGTCATCGTCACCCGGCCGCTGGAGACGAGCTGCTCGTACGGCTGTCCCGGCGGCATCTGGGCGTAGCTGCCGGGCGCGGTGCCCTTGAGCATCTGGATGAGGAGGCTGCCGTCCGGGTCCCCTCGCTTCACGAACCGCTCGTTGTAGACGAGGCCGCTCTCGAACGCGGCGAGCGAGGCGAAGAAGGGCTTGTTGCCGTTGGTGTGGCAGCCCTCGCAGGCGGGCGCGAGCGCGAGGCGGACCGCGTCGTTGTCGTTCTCCGGCGCGCAGGTGCCGCCGCCTCCCGCGTCCGGTGGCCCGTCGTTCCGGTTCTGGTAGGAGCTGTCACCGAAGCACGCGCCCTGGCTGAGCGCGAGCACGGCCAGCACCAGGGCCCTCATCCTCCACTGGGGTGCGCGCATCACAGGCCCCTCCGCAGCTCGGACTGCTCGAAGAGATGGCGGATGAAGGGACGGAGCTTGCGCTCCCCCGCGACGAACTCCTTCGCGAGCTTGTCGATGAAGCCCTTCTCCGTGGCCGGGTTCAGCTCCCGGCCGATGAACATCGCGTAGACCTTCCGGGCCACACACCGGTCGAACTCACCGGAGCGCACCAGCAGCTTGCCGAAGCCCAGCGGGCCCATGGTGCCGTCGCCGTGCTCCCCCAAGAGCGTGTACGACTCCGGCATCGTGTCGAGCAGCACCGCCTCCGGGTTCTCCTTGAGCTGCTCCGGGGTGACGGGGGTGAGGACGGTGTTGGGCAGGAAGGCGTTCTTCCACCGCAGGCCCGGCGCGGTGCCGGTGTGCGGGTAGCGGCCGGATATCCATTCCGCGGTGACGCGCTGGTTGCCCATGCCGCCGATGAAGGGCCAGGGGACGTAGTAGCTGGGGAACGGCGTGAAGTCCCAGCGCTTGAAGGCGATGGCCGCGGGGTCCAGCGTCTTGTGGCAGTGCAGGCAGGTGCCACCCGTCGCCGGGTCTATCTCCAGCGGCGGGAAGTGCACGTCCGCGGGGGGCGGCGAGAAGTTCTGGCAGGCGAAGATCTCCAGGAAGCGCGCGGCCCGGACGCGTTCGCGGGGGAAGGAGGACATCGACCCCATCATGGTGAGGACGCCCGCCGCGGGCAGGCCCAGGGGCGCTTCCTTCGTCGTGCGCGGGTCGAAGCGGTAGGTGCGCTCCATGCTGCCGGAGCGGGACTTGTCGGCGGTGAGCGAGAGGTGGAACGGCTCCAGCTCCTCCACCACGAACTCGCGCCAGGCCTGCGGGTCGTTCGGCGTCGGGTGCAGCGGGTCTCGCGGGGCGCTGTCCGCGTCCGGCCGCCACCAGGTGGTGTTCTTGTCCACCACGTTGCTGCCCATCTGCCGGCCGAAGCGGATGTACAGCGCGCGCAGCCAGTTGGTTCCGACCGAGTAGTTGCCGACGACGAGGTCGGAGAGGGGGCGGTCGTGCCACGCGAGGTGCGCGAACAGGCGCGCGGGCTCCTCGTAGGGGTGGCGGCGCTGGCCGTTGAGGCTCCCGGTGCCCGAGGAATTCAGGCCGGCGAGCGGAGCGCACCACATGAGGTTGGGGCCACAGCCGCAGCCCTTCTGGATGCTCGGGTCGTAGTAGCCGCCGGAGGCGACACCAC
Organism: Myxococcus stipitatus; assembly: GCF_038561935.1. Next base: position 3,104,018 of record NZ_CP102770.1, read on the forward strand.
AGTCCAGCGTCTTCCCGGTGGTGGCGTCGACAATCTCCTTGATGTCGGAGCCCGCGAGGCCCAGCACCTGGACGGCGGTGCCCGGGGCCCACCAGGGCTCGACGGTGTTCACGGTCGGCACGGCGGGGTTGCCGGCCGCGTCCTTGTCGGCGCATTGCTGGCCCGGGTCCTTGTTCGGGCCGAACTCGTTCACCGAGTAGTACGCGCCCGGGTGCAGGGTGTTGTCGGCGCACCGATGCAGGTGGCCGGACATGTCGCCCTGGTAGGCATCCCCGCTGGCGCCCGTGGTGTAGGCGCCCACGGCAATCCACTCGTGGCCGAAGCGCAGCATGCGCTCGTAGAACTTCGGCGAGGCGAGCACCTCGTCGAGCGTCGAGCGGAGGAGCGCGGTCCGGGCCTCGGGAGTGGCGGCGGCGGCCATGGCTTCGTACTGCTCGAACGTCGGCGTCGACCCCGTGAGCCCGAGCACGATGCGGCGCAGCACGCGCGTGTCGCTCATCGCGTCCTTGGGCGGCTCTCCCGGTGTGGAGGGCTCGGGGCGAGGCTCACATTGCTGCGCATGCGCGTCGGGAACGACAGGCCCGGACAGCGCGAACAGCACGGCCGCGAGGGCCGCGCTCTTCTGGTGCAGGTGCCAGTGCATACATGCGACAATAGCAGCAATTGCAACGACAAAGCACGGGGAGTGATGTCTGTCATTCCGCGAGAATGCGGGGTGGACTCCCCTCTACACCTCTCGGACTCCGGTGCGGCGAGCCCCCTGGAGGAAGGGGGCTCGGGCTTGCCACTACTTGAAGCAGAGAGTGGTTGTCGTCAGCACATCGGTCCGCTTGACCAGCTCGACCGTCTTGCAGGACTCCCCGGGGCCACAGGCGTCATCGTTCGCGCAGCGGCGGTGGCACTGACGGTCGCCCTTCTCCTCCTGACAGGAGAGGTTCCCATCTCGGGAGGGAGGGCCACAGACCTGGCTGACGTAGCACTCCTCCTGGGCATCGGCGCACGCGTCGGTGAAGGAGCAGGCGGCAAGGGAGGACCGGGGGGCGTCGTCGCCACAGCCGGGGGTGAACAGGAGGCACAGCACGCTCAGCAGTCGCAGTCGCATCAGGACCCAGGGAGAAAGGGGTTCCCCTTTATACGCTGTCCGTGGGCGAAGCTGGCTCGGAGCGTGGGCTTTTCTTCGACAGTGGGTCTCCGTGATATGTCTTGGGCGCGACGGATGTCTGTCATTCCAGGGCCATGGGCGGAGAGAGTGACACGGCCGGTCGCGTCCGGCGGGAGGTCGACGGGCTGTATGCGAACGCTCCAGATTCCCACGAGGGTGCGGCGGACCGCGTCCAGTCTGGGGCCCGAGGGTGAGGGCTGGTTGGCGAGCCTGCCCGGCCGGGTCGCGCGACTCGAGGCGCGCTGGGCCATCACGGTCGGCGAAGTGCTTGAAGGTGGGAGCGCGGCCTTTGTCGCGAGGGTCCGGATGGTGTCCGGCGAGGGGGTCCTCAAGATTGCGCTTCCGGACCCACGGCTTCCGGCACAGGCCCGGGTTCTTGAGGTCGCGCGGGGGCATGGCTATGCGCGATTGCTCCAGGTCGACCTCGAGGAGCAGGCGCTCCTGCTCGAAGCCCTGGGCCCCACCCTGGAGCAGCTCGCGTTGCCCGTGGAGCGGCAGCTCGACATCCTCTGCGACATGCTGGTCCGCGCCTGGGAGGTCCCGACCTGGGAGCCTCGGACCCGGGAGGTGGCGGAAGCGAAGGCGCGAGAGCTGCACACGCTGGTGAGCCGGTTGTGGGCGCAGTGGGGGCATTCCTGTTCGACGCGGGTGTTCGACCAAGCGCTGCGCTTCATCGAGCACCGCGCCGCCAGGGCGGAACCAGGACGCATGGTGGTGGCTCATGGCGACCCGCATCCCGCGAACGCGCTTCGTGTCATGTCTCAGCGCGTCGGTTCGGGGCCTGGCTTTCTCTTCATCGACCCGGATGGGCTTCACGTCGAGCCCTCATATGACCTGGGTGTCGTCCTGCGCGATTGGTGTCCGGAGCTGCTCGCGGGAGAGGCCGCGTCGATGGCGCGGATGTACTGCCAGCGTCTCGCGCGCAATACCGGTGTCGACGCTCAGGCCATCTGGGAGTGGGGCTACGTCGAGCGCGTGTCGACGGGGCTCTACCTGTCGACGCTCGACAGGGAACTCGGGCGCCCCTTCCTCGAGACGGCCGAGCTCCTCCTCGATTGACGTTCGATGTCCGGGCTACGGGGCCGACGAAGCCGTCACCGGCTGGTGCGCGTCGAGCGCCATGTAGATTGCGAACCACGCCAGATACGTGCGCCACGCCGGGTCGCGCTGGTCGAGCAGGGAGCGTCGTGCCTGGCTCATTCGCCCGGGGGCATCGAAGGGCATCGGCGTGCCGCCGTTCGAGTGCAGCTGCGCCGCGAACCACAGCACATCCAACTGACCGGCATCGACCGGCGCATGCGTGCGCGCCATCAACGCGTCCGCGTGCTCCAGCGCCTTGCCCAGCCACCGCGCTGCCTGCGCCGGGTCCTGCCGGTCCACCGCGTTCTCCGCCAGCCGCATCTCCGCCAGCGTCACCGCGCGGATGTCTTCGTCCCGGTCCAGCTGGTCGAACTGGTCCAGGAACAGCGCCCGTCGCTGTTCGAGCGCCCGAGCGGCGGCGTCCAGTCTCCCGAGCCGCGTCTCCGCGTTCGCCCGCAGGCCCGAGGCGATGATGCGGTAGGTGCGCTGCACGTGCTCGGGCGTGGAGCGCGACCACTTCAGCGCCGCTCGCACCTCGGGTGTCGCCAGGTCTCGCTCCACCTGGTCCAGGTCCTCCAGCGTCCGCTGGGGCTGCCCCACCCCCAACGCCGCCGCACAGCGGGCCAGCCGCACCACCAGCCGGTTGCGCAGCCCTTCCTCATCACGAGGGCTCGCCTCCACGACGGGCATCTCCCGGTCATAGAGCGCCAGCGCGCGCTCGAACTTCCCGGCGGCGAGGTTGTAGAGCGCCGCGCGGTCCGTCACCAGCGGGGCGAACCGGGCCAGCTTCGGCGCCGCGTCCACCATGGCCAGGGCCTGGTCCGCCGCCTTCGCCGCCTCCTCCTCACGTCCGACATGCAGGAGCGCTCGCGCCCGCGCCAGCGAGACGGCGAGCCCCGCCCAGTTGTCCACGTAGGGCAGCTTGTCCCGCTGCTCCAGATAGCCGAGGGCGATGTGGAAGTTGCCCACCTGGGTGTGCAGCATCCCCAGCGCGCCGAGAATCATCGCCTTGTAGCGGACATTGTTCCGCATCAGGTCCAGCGCGACCATGTAGTGCCGGTTGGCGCGCTCCGCGGAGGCGGGCGTCCGGCTCCGGAGGAAGTCCTCGTGATGGATGGCGCCCAGGAGCGCCTGCACCGCGCGCTGGTTCTTGAGCTCCGGCCACGCCGAGCGCAGCTCCTTCACCGCCGCCTTCACCGCCAGGGCATGCGCCTGGTCATCCTCCAGCTTGGGGAGCTGGCGCGCCATGACGTAGGCCTTCACGAAGTGCGCGAGCGGCCTGGCCATGTTCGCGGACGTGGTGGTGACCTCCTTCTCCACCACCTCGGGGGCGACGCCCGCGCGCAGGCGCAGGTTCACCGACTCGACGGCGCTCTCCAGCGAGCCCGTCCGCTGCGTCACGAGGTCGAAGTCCGCGCGGGCTTCGTCCTTCTTCTGCCGCGCCAGCCTGCGATAGGCGCGCCCCATCATCGCGCGGCGGAACAGCCGCTCGGCCCGGCGTCGCTCCTCGGTGGCGGCGGGGGCATCATCGACGTAGAGCGTGGCCAGCGCCTCCAGCACTCCATCCGCGCCCAGCCCCGAGGCACGCTCGACGGCGTCCTGCACCAACGCTCGCCGGCGCAGCGGGTCCTGCTGCTGGCGATAGAACGCCACCAGCGCCTCGCGGACCTGACGGGGCGGGCGCTCCTCGTGTATCGCATTGACGTGCCGCCCCAGCTCCAGGGCGAATGCGAAGGCGGAGCCCTCGGGCGCGGTGCTCCGGGCCTGCGCCATCGCGGCATCCGCCTCCGCGTAGGGCCGCCCCCGGTAGAGCGCGGCGACAGCGGCGCGCGCGAAGTCGAGCTGGTCGTCCGCCGGGAAGGTCTTGTGCTGGGAGAACCGGCGCCCCAGGTCGACCAGGGCCTCGCGGTCATCGAGCTTGCGGTACAGCGAGTCCGCCTGGTCGTAATAGGCCTCCAGCACCCCGCGAGGCGTGTTGTCGGCGAGCTGTGCCGACTCCAGCTCCCGCCGTGCCCGCGTGAAGTCGCCCGCGGACTCCGCCATCTCGCTGCGGACCACGTGCAGGAGGACCGCCGTGGGTGGACTGGCCGGGACGGGCGGAGACTGCGCTTCCAGCCGTTCGCGCTCGGCCTCGCTCAGCTCGTCCACCATGCGACCACGCTCGCGCTCCTTCATCGCCCGCCGGTGGTCGATGAGGATGCGCAGCGGCTCTTCCAGTCCCTCGGTGGCGGGGTCGCTCACCCGACCCATCTGGTCGGCGTAGAACCTCGCCGCGTTGAAGTCCTCGAAGGCCAGGTGCAGCCGGCTCAGGCGCATCATCAACAACCGGCGCAGCCGGGGACGCGTCTCCAGCAACATGCGATGGCGGTAGAGCAGGAGCAGGTCCGCGCGCCGCCCGGCCATCTTCAGCTCGTCGCTGATGCGCCGCGCCTCCCACGTGCTGGGGACCTGTCCATCCAGCGGCAGCTGATACACATCCAACGACTGTGAGCGCGAGCACGTCGCGATGAGGGCCGAGGACGCGGGCGACGGGTACTGACAGTTCCAGGACTCGCTGGTGAGCTGCACGGGGCTCGCGGCCACGGCCTGCTCGGGCGCGTCATCGCGCTCCGGCGCGAAGGGCACGCGGAACAGCACCCCGGTGTCGCTGGCGTCAATCACGCCATCCGCGTTGGAGTCGGTGAAGAACTGCACGACGTACAGGAAGCGCCCGTCGCGAGAGAACACCGGCTGCCCGGTCTGTCCCGGCAGGTCCAGCGCCAGCGCGACAGGGGCCGAGCCCGGACGGTCCAACCGCAGGGCCTCCAGATGGGTCGACGCCCTCGCGGCGAAGCCAGGCCCCACGGCCTTCACGGAGCGCTCGACGGGCACGTACACCAGCCAGCGTCCATCCGGGGTGAGGGTGGGGCTGGTCAGGTTGCGCTCGACGAGTGGCTTCACGCTCCACTCGCGACCCAGCGTCACCCGCGACAGCCGCAGGTCCCCCTGGATGGTGCTCCGGCTCACCAAGGCGACGTGCGACGTGTCGATCCACTCCGCCTGCAAGGCGCTGGCGTCGTCACCGAGGCAGCGGCGCTCATCAGCGGCGGGCAGGTTCCTCACGCACAGCTGGCCACCGGCCTGGTCCCGGAACGAGATGTAGAGCAGGTGCTTCCCATCGGGGCTGATGCGCGGCCAGGTCACCTCGGCGCCTTCGTCGAAGAGGCGGCGCTCTCGGCCCTGCTCCAGGTCCTGGGAGTAGATCTCCGTCGCGATGTTGCGGTTGGACGCGAAGAACAGCGTGTTCCCATCCGGGCTCAGCTGTCCCAGGAACTGGTCTCCCACGCCGACGGTGAGCCGGGTGGGCGTGCGCAGCCCGCCGTCATTCTCGTCATCCTGCGCCTGGGCGCCGCTCGCGAGGAGCAGGGCCAGGACCCAGGACCACGGCGCTCGAGGCGTCAGCACTTCTTCTCTCCCCAGGTCCCGTCCGCGGCCTCCACCCACCCGCCGCAGACCACGCCCTCCGCGTGCACCTTCCGCCAGTTCTGGCGCAGTGTCTCCTCGGGCACTCCCGGGCGGACCGTCCCCATCCACTTCCACAGTTGGAGGCGGGCCCGGTTCACGCGCTCCACCAGGGCGACGTCGTCCGGCATCAGCCGCCCCGTCTGGCAGCGGCGGCGGGTGTCCGCCAGGAGCCCGTCCTTGCCCTCACCCACGCAGTGGCGCCGCAGCAGCTCGTCGACGCGGTCCGCCTGCGTCCGTCCGAGGTTCTCGACCAGGGGAGGGGGCTGCATGCCCAGCTCCTCCAGTTGATTGGGCGTGAGCGGAACAGGCGTCGGGTTCATCGCCGCGCGGGCGAGCCGCTGCTCCACGTCCCGGAACGAGCCGGAGGCCTGTTCCTCGAGCGCCGTCGCGCGGTCCACCATGACGATTTCCGGCGCGCTGATGCAGCCAGAAGCGGCGAGCACGGCGAGCAGCGGCAACCCGCGGTGTTTCATGGCGTGGCCTCCAAGGGGGGCATGGATTTGAGGAGCTGATCGACGATGGGCCCCATGGGAATGCCCCGGATTTCGTCGATGCTGACCAGTCGGGCCAGCCCGCCCATGGTGATGCTCAGGCTGCCGAAGCCGTGGTTGAAGTTCACGCGCACGTGCTCGGGGTATCCCAGCCGCAAGGCATAGCGGACGCGGTTGGTGGCGGGGTCCACCTGCCGAGGGTCTTCCAGGTCGAGCAGGTCGAGCAGGTGCCGGTTGCCGATGCGGAGAATCTCCGCTCGCCCGTTGATGCTGCGGTCCTTGGCGGAGATGACCACGGCGGCGTTGCCATCGAAGGGCTCGCCACGGGAGGACTGCACGCCGGTGGCGCGGACGCGTGCTTCGAGCGTCGAGTGTCTGCCCTGCCAGTCCAGCAGCCACTGCCCGGTGATGCGCCCGCCGCGCACGCCCATCTCCAGCTGGGTCATGGAGACGAGGTTCTGGTTGATGGCCAGGTTGCCCGCCATCGGCGTGATGGAGAGCTGCGGCGTGGTGATGCGGGTCGCGGACACGAAGCCGCTGCGCTCGAGCAGCGGGTGCTGGTCGGCGAAGCGCAGCATCGGGTACGGGTTCATGTTGACGTCGCTCGTCAGCCGCAGCTGCCCGTCGACGAACTCGAGGTTCTCCGTGAGCGGGACGTTTCCTTCGAGCCCCTCGACGGCGATGCCCTTCTCGGGCAGCCGGACGTTCACGTTCTGGAGGAGCAGGCTGGAGAACGTCCGGAAGACCACGAGGTCGGGAGAGGCGACGCGGAACTCGACGGAGACCTTGCCGCTGCTCTCCAGCTGGTCGGGCCGCGCGAGCCTGGCCAGGTCCTGCGCCAGCTCGCCTCGGAGCGCCAGCCGGCGCCGCTCGTCGCTGAGGTCGAGCCGGCCGCGCACCTTCAGCTCGGTGCTCGTGCCCGGGTTGGACAGCTGGAAGTCGGGGACGTGGACGACGCCCGATGTCTTCCGGCGCGCGGTGAACGACAGCGCCAGGTCTTGGACAGGATAGGGCAGCGCCGGCTTCTGCTCGAGCGAGCGCGCCTTCAGGTTCTGCGTCACCGCGATTTCATCCGAGTCCCACGGCAGGGCGAAATCGGCGGTGGTGTCGCTGGCGAGGTCCGCGAAGGACAGCCGGCGGTCATGCATGCCGACGGTGAGCTTCTCCGCCTTCAGGCCGCTGCGGACGTTCCGCTTCGCCCCCTCCCCATGGGAGTCGACCCGCCAGTGAATCGCGGGGATGTTGATGAAGAGGACGTCATCCCTCCAGCGGATGCCGCGTGCATCCAGCTCGACATGCCCCTCGTAGGCGGCGGTCTTCTGGAGGTCCTTCGCGAGCTTGAGGTCGCCCTCGGCGGAGATGTCCGAGATGACGCCGAGCAGGGTGCCGTGCAGGTCGAGCTTCAGCGCGAACCGCGAGGACTCCATCGCGGCGGGCACGCGGAAGCGGGCCAGCAGTGGGGACAGCTTCCCGAGAGGTGGAAGGTCGGCGGTCACATCGGCGCGCAGCGCTCGGGCCTTCCGGTCGAAGGACAGCGCGGCATCGACGGTCGCCATCACCCCCGCCTTGCTGGTGACGCCGAGTCGGACGGACGGCTTGCGGCGGTCGACGTCCAGGGTGAAGGTCTGATGTTGGGTCCCGATCTCGAGCGCCCCCGCGCGAAGCCCCTCGGCCCGGAGGTCCAGCTCGCCTTGGTGGCGCCAGGCGTCTCCGCGTGAGCGCAGCACGAGCGCGACGCTGCTGGCCGCCACATCGTCCCAGGTGGGCCGCTGCAGGCGCAGCTCCGTCTGGTGGTCCACACGTGGCGCCGCGGAGAAGAGGGCGGACGCGGTGCCCTTGGAGGTGAGGCCCACGGCCAGGTCCTTCCATCCCAGGCGCGCGGCGATGTCGTCGGGCAGGAAGGGGCGCGCGACGACGAGGTTGGGGGTCTGGACCTCCAGCGCGTACGCCACATCCGTGGCGCCCTTGGTGGCGTTCAGCGTCGCGCGCATGTCGCCCACGTCGAGCGTCAGGTTTCCACGCGCCCGGCTGAGCCGAGGATCTTCCCGATGCGGGAACACGTCCGAGGCGTCGAGCTTCACGTGCATGGGGCCCTTGAGCACCTCGCGCCCGTCCGCCGTGACGACGTGCAGCTCACCCACGGGAAGGTCCGCGCTCAAGACGAACGGAGGCTCTCCGACCAGGGGCGCCTTGAACTGGAGCCGCAGCCGCTCGGCCTTCGCGCGGATTCCTCCCGCGACGGCGTCCAGGGAGGGCACATGGGCCCTCAGCGTCGCGTCCCCGGCGAAGCCGAGCGCGGAGGAGGGCTCTGGTCGAAGCTGGTGGCCCTGGAGCTCGCCCTGGGCCTTCGGGACATGCAGCGTGGTGGGACCGTCGACCGCGAGCCCTTGGAGCGTGAAGGCCACTTGCGCCGCCAGACCCCGAGGCGTGTCCGGCGTCGCCACCACCGAGAAGCGCCCACCCGCGAGCGCCACCTGAAGCGCGTCCTGGGTCATCCGAAGCGAGGAGACGTCGACGTCCAGGCCCAGCTTGCCCTGGGCTCCGAGGGTGGGAAGGGCGCTCAGCGTGACGTCCTGGGCATCCAGATGGGCCTTGCCCCGTTCGAGGGCGACAGGGCGCAACTCGGGTGGGATGGCTTGCAGCAGCCGGGCGAGGTCGACGTCGGCGAGGGCCTTCGTGACGCGCACCGGCACCTCCGCGGCGTCGGGGAGCACCGCGAGGACTTCGACGTGGGTGCTGTCGGTGACCTGCGTGCGCTCCAGCTCGATGACGGTCTGTTGTTTCTCCGCATCGAATCGAGCGACAGCGGAGCCATGAACCAGGGGGCGGACGTTGAAGCGCGAGTCGAAGGACTGACGGACGATGTCGAGGTCCATCCGCACGCGCGCCTCCGTGGCACTGGCCTCGAGTGACAGGGCAAGCTCCAGCGCGGCGTCACCGGTGGGCTCGGAGGAGCCTTCCCGGCTCAGCGACAAGGGAAGCGGCGTCCCGGGCTGCCCCAGGTTCGCGAAGAGCTTCCAGGCACCTTCCTGCTGCTTTGCTTCGACGACGGCCGCGAGCCCTTCCAGGGACCAGCGCTCCACCACGTCGGCGCCGCGCACGCGGAGGTACTTCAACGACACCCCCGACACTTCAATCCTCCCGACGGGCGGTGCCGAGGCCAGGAGGGCGGCGAGCTGGCGCGAGGTCCCGAGCGAAGGCTCCTCGGGCACTGGCTCGGGCGTGGCCGTGGGCCCGCCCAGCGCGGAGAGGGACGTGGGGCCCGCGTCGTCCGCCACGAGGGCGAGTGCCACGTCACGCACGGACACGCGCTCGACTCGCGTGGGGCCTCCGAGGAGAGAACCCAGGGACCACTGCGCCTCGATGGTGCCGATGCGCAGGAGCTCGGGGGCGGCGTCTTGAAATGGCGCGGGAGTTCGCACCACGAGCCCTTCGATGCGCAGCCCCGAGAGCAGGGCGACACGCGCCGCCTGATAATCGAGCTGCGCACCCGCGGCGGCTTCCACCCGAGGGAGGAGTTGCTGCTTCATCCAGGGATGGTCGAGGTGGTGCAGGGCGACCACCGTCGCGGCCAGCACGAGCGTGAAGAGGCCAACGAGTACCAGGAGCACACCAGCGAGGGGGCGAGCCCATCGCCGACGAGGCGTTTCTGCTTGGGGAGAGTCCATGGTGCTCGCTGACGGCGCGCGAGCATCATCACGGGGAGCCTGGGCGAAGTCGAGGACCCGTTGCGGGCAAGCATGCAGGCGCAGGCTGGCAGCGGAGTGCCTCTGGCGGGCCCGAGCGGAGGCGCCGCCCGACGCGTTCACCCGATGGTGCGCGAATCCTCGGATTCGAACCGATGAAGCAGCCGGGTGCTCTCCTCGAGGAGCTCCGCGGCGGTGCGAGCCTGCTGCTCCTCGGACTCCCGGGCGTACCGTGCGAGCTTCTCGCTCATTTCGACGAGCCCAGCTTGGAGGGAGCCCGAGGGTGGACTCCAGGTGGTTCCCGCCATGAACCCGAGCTCACGGGAGTGCGAGCCGAAGTGGTGGTTCGTTCCGTCGGTGTGCACGAAGCCGCGAGTCGGGTGCCGCGTCCTGAGTAGTGCGGCATTCCAGAGCTGCTTCAGGGCTGAGACCAGTGGAAGCGGGATGGGAGACCGGGCCAGGTCGACGCCGGGCGTGGCGGGGGCTTCGAGTGGACTTCGACGGTGGCCATTCAAGATGGGCCAGAAATGCGTCGTCATTTGTGCCGAGACGACATGGGCGTCGAGCCGCTTCTCCACGATGTAGACCGCTGACTCCGGGGTGAATGACGGCAGGCTCACGGCATACAGGGACCAGCTTCCCTCTGGCATCAGGAGCCGCGAGACCGCGGACCCGTAGTCGGACGACCCTTTGTAGACGAAGGCGCCGGCTTCGGGGCGCAGATGGTCGAGCACTGTGTCTCCTTACTGGAAGGCCCGCGTGAGTCGAGCCACCGCTGCCGGAAGTCCTCGCACCCGAAGCTTCCGGCCGGTCTCGTCATACTCCTCGGCGAGCACCGTGGTGTTCTCGTACACCTCTCCGATGCGGCCCTGGCTGGCGTACGGAATCACCAGCTCCGCCTCGACCATCGAGGCCTCGAAGTACTGGATGATGACCTGACGCAGCCTCGCCACGTCCTCCGGGCGATGCGCGGAGAGCAGCACGGCCTCCGGGTGCTCGGCGCGCAGGGCCTCCTGGGCCGCCTCGTCCAGTCGGTCGACCTTGTTCAGGAGCAGCTTGCTGGGCACCACCTCCGCGCCAATCTCCCGGAGCACGGACCGGGTGACCTCCAGCTGGGCCTTCCAGGTCGGGTCGGATGCATCCACGACATAGAGCAGCAGCGACGCCTCCAGCGCTTCGTCGAGCGTGGAGCGGAACGATGCCACGAGGTCGTGTGGCAGCTTCTGGATGAATCCCACGGTGTCGGAGACGAGCATCCGGGGACGGGTCTCCGGATGCAGCGCGCGCACCGTGGTGTCCAGCGTGGCGAAGAGCTGGTCGGCGACCAGGACCTCGCTGCCCGTCAGCGCTCGCATCAGCGAGGACTTACCCGCGTTGGTGTAGCCGACCAGCGCCACCCGGAGCTGGTCTCTTCGGGCATACCTGCGCTGGTCCTGCTCCTTCTCGATGGCGGCGAGCCCCGCGCGCAGCTCCGCGAGCCGGTCGCGAATCTTCCGCCGGTCGAGCTCCAGGGCGGAGTCGCCCGCGCCTCGGCCTTGCTGGCGCTCGCTGCCACCGGAGGACTCCCGCAACCGAGGTGCGAGATAGCTGAGCCGGGCAATCTCGACCTGCATGCGCGCCTCATGGCTGCGCGCGTGCCGATGGAAGATGTCGACGATGACGCCGGCGCGGTCCAGCACCAGGGCGCCCGTGGCCTTCTCGAGGTTGCGCAGCTGGCTCGGGGAGAGCTCGTGGTCGACGACCACCACCGTGGGGCGAGGACCCTCCAGGACGGGCTCGGACATCATCGCGGTGTCCTCGCCCTCCTCGTCCTCCTCTTCGTCGGGCGCGGCGTCTTCGGCGCCCTCGGAAACCTCCTCGGCGTCTTCTTCCTCCTGGGCCTCCCACTTCTCACGGGCCTTGGAGGTCCGGTTGCGTGCTCCCGAGGTGATGACGCCGGGTCCACCGGTGAGCTCGGCCAGCTCCTTGAGCTTGCCCTTGCCGAGCACCGTTCCCGTCGCGAGCGACCTGCGGCGCTGGGACACCGTCGCCACCGCGTCGTAGCCGAGGGTGTGCACCAGCCGGCGCAGCTCCTCGAGGTCCGCGGAGTGCTCCGTATCCGTCACGGAGGGGAACTGGACGCCCACGAGGACAGCACGAGGGCGGGCGGCGGGTGAGGGCTTCGACATGGGAGGCTCGTAACACGCTCAGGGGCTGGATTCGTTGAAGATCTCCACCAGCGCCCCCCGGACGATTTCTTTCGACGCACGCAAGGCGACGGGGGCTCCCCGGGTCTTGACCGTCAGCGTCGACAGGTCGAGCTTCCAGCTTTGCGGCTCCGGGAAGCTGTCCGCCATCTCTCGAAGCCGGGAGCCGAACTTTCGCGCATCGACGTTGATGGAGAAGTTGGACTCAGACGGGTCCTCGCTGTCGTCATCCAGGGAGAGAAGAGAGAGGCGATAGACGCGTATCCGCTTCTCGTTGTCGATAGACCGGCCGAAGGAAAGCTTGAAGTGGTTGCCCTCGGCGTCGGGGGTCGCGCTGTGGACCTCGAAGGAGATCTCCTTCGACTGAGAGAGCAGCCGAGACAGTGCCCGGCACTGCGCCCCAGGCTCACCACCGGGAGCAGGCGAGTAGTTCTTCGCCTCCTCGAGGTTCACTTGCCTGGCGAACTCAGGTGGAATCAGGGCGTTCTTCAGATTTGCGCCCTTGAAGATGGCCCCCTTGAGGTTGTTCGTCATGAACGTCGCGTTGCGGAGGTCGGCGCCGGTGAAGTCACATTGGCTCAGGTCGCAGTCCGAGAAGACAGCGTCCTTGAGCGAGGCTCCGCGGAAGAGGGAACCCTTCAGTCTCCATCCGATGATGTACGTGTCGAGGTCCCAGGTGGTCTTCCGGGTCATCTTGGCCTTCGTGAAGTCACACTTCAGGGCCTTGACGTAGGGGGTCCGTACGACGTTCGTGAGGTTCGCCTGCTGGAAGTTCGAGCCGCTGATGTCCCGCGCCTCACGGACGTTCGCTGGCCAGAAGGCGTCGCCCAGGGCCATTCCCGCGTAGTTCCCCTTCGGGGCGGCCGCGGGATTCTGCTTCTTGATGCCCTTGGGCTTCTTGGCCTCCTTGGGCTTCTTGGCCTCCTTGGGCTTCTTGGGCGGCTTTGCTTTCGGCTCGCTCCAGATGTCGAACGCGGTGGTCGGAAAGAGGTGCCCCTCCACGAGGTGCGCCAGGTACTTCGTGTCCGTCACCTCGACCTGGAGGTCGAAGCCATGCATGCGCTCCCAGGCGGCCTCGAGGAAGGCTCCGAAGCCTTTATTCTGGAGGGGGTAGATCTCCGCACGGGCCTTCTTGAGCTTCCACTCGTCGACGTCATTGCGCCGCTTGAGGAGCTTCACGCGCTGGATGTAGCGAGGCGTGTTCTCCGCGTGCCAGTCCTCCTCGTAGCTGGGCCACTCCACTTCCGCGATGAGTGGCGCGCGGGCCTTTGCGACCTTCTTCGCCAGCGCCTTGCGCAGCTTCGCCACTTCCTTCGGAGCCCCCTTGACCAGGTCCGGCGTCTCATCGGCGCGCTCCTGGGCATCCACGAGCAGCAGCAAGGCGAAGGAGCGGGTGTCGGCGTAGTCCTTCAGGCCGCCCGCGAACCCTGTCAGGCAATGCAGCGTGACCGTCTTCCCCTGGAGCTTCCCAACCCGAACATAATAGCCGTCCGACGACATGTGTCCCTCCCCGGTTTGTCAGGCGAGGAGGGACTCTACGCGACTCTTGCCACTGAGTTTCAAGTAGAGAGGGGCGCGGCGAGCCGCACACGGACGCCGAAGCCAATCCACAGGTGGAAGGCGCGCTCCCGGAGCTTCTCGCTTCCGGAGCCGGTCGGCAGCTTCACGTCGAGCGTGTCGTACCAACCGCCCGTGACGCCGAGGAAGAGTCCGGCCCAGAAGTTCCCTCCGAAGTTCTTGTCGCCCCCGGCTTGGAGCGTGAAGTCGGGGCCGGAGTAGGTGATGTCGGCGTCAGGCACGTGGATGGAGGACTTGTCGTAGCCGAGCGACAGGCCCGACCAGACATCGACAGGGCCGGAGGGAATCCAGTGGTAGTTGGCCTGGAGGCCGAAGCGGAAGTTGCCGCCCTTGCATGCCTTGTCCTCCGCGCACTGCACGCGCATCTGCGCGTAGGAGAACTGGGCCCAGGGGCCGACCTCGACGTGTGAGCCAATCCGGAGCGTGGGCTCCAGGATGACGGAGAACAATCCCTTGTAGACCTCGTAAAGATAGACGGGCTCGGGGGGCGTGTTCTCCATCCCTCCTCCGGGGATGAAGTAGCCCCCTCGTGCGGAGAGTGCGAGCCAGGTTGGAAACCCGCCTTCCTGCTCCGGACGGTCCTCCGCGAAGGCGGGCGAAGACACGAAGAGTGAAAGCAGGACCAGCACCTGCGCGGTGGGACGAGAGAGCGTTTGCATGCGCGGGCCTTCGGTTATTACGGTCGCTCGACGGTCGTCAACCCAAGGTTCCCGGTGCCTCTCGTTCATTCCTGTTTTGTCTCGCGCGTGTTCGCGCTGCTGGCTGTCTGCTTCCTCGTGGGCTGTGGTGTTCCTTCCGCCGAGGAAGATGAGCGTGTCTGCGCGGACGTGGAGTGCAGCGCTGGGCGCTGCGTCTCGGAGGCGGGGACGCCCGTGTGTCGCTGTAGCGCCTGGGACCAGGCCGCGGGCTTGAGTTGCACCATCGCGGCCGTCCGGCCGAGGGACGACCACGGGGATACGGCGGCGCTCGCCACGCCCTTGGTTCCTTTCACGGAGTTTCGTGAAGGCACCATCCAGCCTCCCTTTCGGGACAAGGCCGACCGGGATGTCTTCGCCATGCCTGCCCTGGCAGGGCAGGGTTTCCGCTTCGTCGTCCGGCCCGGAACGTTGGCCGCCGTGGACTTTCGTCTCATGGACGCCGCGGGGAAGGAGGTCGCTGGAAGGCCTGTCCGGACGCAGGAGGGGCAGGGCGTGGAGTTCGCCTCCACGGAGGAGGCTCCCCGATTCATCATGGTGACGGCGTCGCAGGGAAAAGAGGCGGTGGGGACGTATTCCTATCGACTGGAGGACCTGGGCAAGGATGCCCATGGTTCGTCGCCCGCGACCGCGACGGCGGTTCAGGAGTCGAGCGGACCTTTCCCTGTCGTCATCGAGTATCCCGGTGACGCGGATGTCTTCAGCTTCCGCACCGAGGCGGGGCATGGCTTCCGGTTCTCCTGTGAGTCGGACATCGCGTCCCTGGTCCTGATGTCCGAGGCGGGCGTGGAGCTGGCACACAGCGCGGGCGAGTATGGGAAAGGCCCCCGCGTGGGCCACCTGGGCCAGGAGGCGAGCACCTGGTTCGTCAAGGTCTACGCCCGGACCGAGGCACTTCGGATGACGCCTTGCCAGGTGGAGGGGCTGGGCCGTGATGAGCACGCGAATACCTCCGTCGGGGCCACGCCGCTGGTTTCGGGAGTCCCCGTGACCGCGCGGCTCCAGGGCACCAACGACGTGGATGTCTTCTCGTTCTCGGGGACCGTGGGACACCAGCAGGAGATCTGGCTGCCGACCTCTCGGAGCTGGCAGGTCAGGGTCACGGCTCCGGATGGCAAGATGCTGGGTGAGTTCAACGGGGGATTGTTCTCCCGTGAGTTGCCACTGACGGGGACGTACTTCGTGCAGGTGTCCCAGGACACGCAATGGGGGAACGATTTCCAGGTCAGCGTGAATGACAAGGGCCTCGATGACCACGGCGGCCTGGAGGAGACGGCCACGCGTGCCTCGCTGGGCGAGCGAGTGACGGGGCGCCTCCACGACGCCAATGACTGGGATGCCATCGCCGTTCCGCTCGAGCCTGATGGTGTCTATCGGCTCACCTGCACTCCCTCCTGTTCCATCACGACCTATGGCCCCAGTGGCTCCGTCGATCTGACTGGAGCAGGGTTTGGAGTCTGGCACGTCCTCGCTCGGAACTCGGGGCTCGTGACCTTCCGCATCGGCGCGTACCCCAGGCCCGCTGACTTCACTTTCCAGGTGGAGCAGGTCGGAACAGATGACCATGGTGATGACGCCACGCACGCCACCCGCGTGACGGCTCCCGTGTCCCTGGCGGGTGTGTTCGAGCTGGGCCGAGATGTCGACGTGTTCTCCGTCGAGCTGGAGGCGGGGCGGTCCTACGTCCTGGATTTCAGCAACGCATCCGTTCGGGTGCGGGGGCCGAGCGGGGCGACCGTTCGCCCATCCCCGATTGCGTCGACGGAGGCCACGCGCTTCAAGGCCGAAGTGGCTGGAAGCTATGGGGTGGAGGCCTCGGCCAGGTACTCCTCGGCGAATAGCGCCATGCCCTGGCAGTTCTCGCTGCGCGCGGAGTGAGCGCGAGGCGGGGGCTCGCCCAGGTCAACCAGCGCCAGCGCCAGGTGGCTTCCACGGGACTTTCCAGGGGCATCCCTCGCACCTTAGCGGACGCCCCCTGGTGAATCGTGACTGGCGAGGGCTGGCGCTGAACGAGTTGACGCCGATTTTCGTGATAGTTATGAACGCGTTCGAAATTGAACGTGTTCAATATGTCTCTGCGAGAACGAGCGAAGGCTGACAAGTGGGAGCGCATCCGGGCCGCGGCGAAGCGGCTGTTCTCGGAGCGCGGCTACGAGAGCACGACGGTGCGAGCCATCGCCGAGGAGGCGGGCGTCGCGACCGGCACGGTGCTGGTGTACGGCGAGACGAAGGACACCCTCCTGCACGAGATATGGCGGGAGGAGGCCCTCCCTGTCCTCGAGAAGGCGGTGTCGACGCTGCCGGCCGGGACCTTCGTGGACCGGTGCATGCACCTGTTCACACCGCTCCTCACGCACTACGCCTCACAGCCCGAGCTGGCGCGGGTCGTGGTGAAGGAGCTGCCCTGGCTCACGGGCGCCGCCGAGGAGGCGCAGCGGCCCGCGCTGGCTCGGTTCCTGGGGACCCTGGCTCGGATTGTCGACGAGGCGAAGGCGAAGAAGGAGCTCCGCGCGGAGCTGGAGAGCGAGCTGGCGGCGGGGCTTGCCTTCTCCGTGTACCACTCGGCGCTGCTGCGCATGCTGTCGCCTTTGACGAAGGTGCCGCTGGCCGAAGCACGAGAGGGAATGCGCCGCGGTCTTGGGGCCCTGTTGATGGGCTTGGGGTCGAGGAGGTCGTCATGAAGGTGCTGATCGTGGGGGGAGGTATCGGTGGATTCTCGCTGGGCGCCGCGCTGGCGCGCCGAGGCGTGGAGGCCGACATCGTCGAGCGGCGGCCCTCCTACGGCGACGAGGGCGCGGGCATCGTGCTCGGGCCCAACGTGATGGCCGTGATGAAGGGGCTCGCGCTGCACGAGGACATCCTCTCCGTGGGACGGCAGGTGGCGCATGCCCGAATCACGGACGCCGCGGGTGATGTCCTCCAGGAGTCCGCCTATGCCCTGCCCGAGCTGCCGCTCCCCGCGACGGCGATTCACCGCAGCCACCTGCTGCGGATTCTCCGGACCGCGTCACCCGCGCCGCGCCTCGGGGTGACGGTCTCGAGCCTGCGCCATGGCGCGGAGGGCGTGGAGGTCGAGTTCTCCGACGGAGCGAAGGGCCACTATGACGTCGTGGTCGGCGCCGATGGCATCCGCTCCACGGTGCGGGAGTTCGTCTGCGGCGCCGAGGTGTCCTCGCGCTACTCCGGCCATACCTGTTGGCGGGTCATCGTCGACGGCCACTTCTCGGACGCCGTCGTCGAGATGTGGGGCCGAGGCCGTCGCGTGGGCGTCGTGCCCATCAGCGCGAGCCAGTCGTACGTCTTCCTCACCCTCAATGCGCCGCGCCGCGCGCCTCCCGCGTGGAAGGACCTGGCGGAGCTGCGGGCCCTCTACTCGGACTTCGCGGGCCCGGCTCGGGGCGCGCTCGCCGCGCTCACGCATGTCGACACGATGTTGCACAACGACATCGAGGACTGCTCCGCGCCCCGCTGGTGGAGGCCTGGCGTCGTGCTGCTCGGTGATGCCGCGCACGCGGTGACGCCGAACCTGGGGCAGGGCGCGGGGCTTGCCATCGAGGATGCCGCGACGCTGGCCCAGCTCCTCGTGACGATGGGGCCCACGGACGCGGCGCTGGCCCGCTACGAGAGCCTCCGGCGTCCACGCGCCGAGTGGATCCGCGACCGCTCGTGGACGCTCGGCAAGGTCGCGCAGTGGGAGAACGGCCTCGCGCGCGGCTTCCGCGACACGATGATGCGATGGACGCCCCGGTCCGCGACTCGCGCGGCGCTCGAGAAGATGGTCCTCGACATGCCGGGTGTCCCCGTCGGCTGACCTCTGGTTCCCCCGCCTCGAGGGGGAAACTGAAACATCTCCGTGCGAGGATGTCCGGATGGGTGATTGGGCGATAACGACACATTGGTCGCTGACGCGGCCCCGGATGCCGACTGAGCGCGACTTCCCGGATGACCCCTGGGCGGCGCGTCTGGGGCGCGTCGGTCCATCGCTCTGGCAGCTCGAGACGCTTCAGAAGTATGGCTATTACGCCCCGCGCGGCGGCCCTGAGTCCATCGCGGTCCAGGCAGGCTACGACTTCCTCCAGAACCCCACGCTGGCCGGCTTCTTCGCGGGATGGAACTACGTCCTGGCGTCGGAGTCCTCGGCGCAGCGCCGCTTCCAGGAGGCCGCGTCCTTGCTCGAGGGGGCCCGTGTGCTCCACGCCTCACCGGGGCAGGACCTGCTGTGCCTGCCCACGCCCATCCGGTTCGAGCGTCCGCGCCTCGCGTGGAGGCTGGAAGAGGGGCTCACCGATGCCTCGGGAGCCGCGTCGGTCGTCGAGGCGTTGCTTGCCTCGGGCCCCGAGCTCCTTGGCGTGGAACTTCACGGGCTGGCTCCCGGAGACGGCCATCGAGCTGGAAGTCAGCGGCCTGCACAATCCACTCACGGAAGAGCAGCGTGCGGGCCCCTCCTTCGGCTCCAACCACATGTCTTCACGAATACCCACGACACTTCCGACGGTGCCGTGGCCCCTGGCGCGGTGACTCCGCTACTTTCCGAGCCACCGGGCGAGGCGCTGGTCCATGAGCGGCGACGCCTTGTCGACCGCCTCCCACGTATCGCTGTCCAGCACGGGGTCGTCATGGCCGAAGGCACCCGGGCGCGCGCCGAACGTCGCCTTGAGGTCCGCCTTCAGCCAGAGGCCGCCCATGTTGTGGAACCAGCGGTAGGCCAGTGTCCGGAGCCCTGGCAGCAATGCCGATCAGATAAGGATGAGAAGGCTCATACTGGCGCGACCGCGAGCAAGGAGGCGGTCGCGTGGGAAGAGGTCCATTCGGGTACTTGCCCTCTGCGGATGAGGGGGCGTTCGACCGGCTGTGCGCGAGTCTCGCCCCGGAGTGGGTGGAGGCGGCGCTGGAGGCGACGGGGACAGCCACCGTCCGGAAACGTCGGCTACCCGCGGAGCAGGTCATCTGGCTGGTGCTGGGCATGGCGCTGTACCGGCACCGCCCCATCGCCGAGCTGGTGGAGCGGCTGGACCTGGCATTGCCTGGTGCCAGGCCGAAGCCGATTGCGAGGAGCGCGGTGGCGCAGGCCCGCTCTCGAGTAGGAGAGGAGCCGCTGAAGTGGCTCTTCGAGAAGAGCGCGGACGCGTGGGCCCACGCCAGCGCGCGTCGGCATGCATGGAGGGGGCTGGCCCTGTATGGAGTAGACGGCACGACAGCCCGGGTGCCGGACTCGAAGGAAAACCGAAAGCACTTTGGAGGACAGGTGGTCGGCCGGGGAGGAGGCCTCAGCGGCTACCCCATGGTTCGACTGGTCACGCTGATGGCCCTGCGCAGCCACCTGCTGGCGGCGGCGCACTTCGGGCCCTACGGGACGGATGAGCGCGAGTACGCCCTGAAGGTGTGGCCCCAGGTACCGGACGGTTCGCTGTGCGTGCTGGACCGCCACTTTCTCAACGCCGACATCCTCGTGCCGTTGGCGAGGGACGGGAAGAACCGCCACTGGCTGCTGCGCGCGAAGAAGAACACCGCCTGGCGCACGGTAAAGCGTTTAGGAAAAGGAGAGGAAGTGGTGGAAATGGAGGTGAGCTACCGCACCCGTCAGAAGGACGACTCCTTGCCCATGCGCTTCGTGGCACGTGCCATCCGTTACCAGCGCAAAGGCTTTCAGCCCCAGTGGTTGCTGACCTCGTTGCTGGACGCCGAAGCCTTCCCCGCCAGCGAAGTGGTGGCCCTCTACCACGAGAGGTGGGAGCTGGAACTCGGCTATGACGAGGTGAAGACGGAGATGCTGGAGAGGCAAGAGGCCATCCGCAGCCAGAAGCCCGGTGGGGTCGCCCAGGAACTCTGGGGCGTGGGATTGGCCTACAATCTGGTGCGGCTGGAGATGGAGCGCATTGCCGAAGAGGCCAGTGTGCCTCCCACCCGAATCAGCTTCGTCATGGCCCTGCGTCTCATCCGCGACGAGTGGATGTGGCTGGCCGGCGCGAGCCCCGGAGCGATTCCCAAACATCTGCGACGCCTGCGAGAAGAGGTAAAACGCTTCATCCTCCCGCTGCGGCGAAGCCATAGACGCTATCCGCGTGCGGTGAAAATCAAGATGAGCAGCTACCCACGGAAGCGTCCCCGCCCAGTCCGTCGAGTACGCTCCCGCAGGCCGCTACGTCATGTCCGTTCCTAAAGTGAACGGCATTGGGTTTAGGCCCAATGCCGATCAGATAAGGATGAGAAGGCTCATACTGGCGCGACCGCGAGCAAGGAGGCGGTCGCGTGGGAAGAGGTCCATTCGGGTACTTGCCCTCTGCGGATGAGGGGGCGTTCGACCGGCTGTGCGCGAGTCTCGCCCCGGAGTGGGTGGAGGCGGCGCTGGAGGCGACGGGGACAGCCACCGTCCGGAAACGTCGGCTACCCGCGGAGCAGGTCATCTGGCTGGTGCTGGGCATGGCGCTGTACCGGCACCGCCCCATCGCCGAGCTGGTGGAGCGGCTGGACCTGGCATTGCCTGGTGCCAGGCCGAAGCCGATTGCGAGGAGCGCGGTGGCGCAGGCCCGCTCTCGAGTAGGAGAGGAGCCGCTGAAGTGGCTCTTCGAGAAGAGCGCGGACGCGTGGGCCCACGCCAGCGCGCGTCGGCATGCATGGAGGGGGCTGGCCCTGTATGGAGTAGACGGCACGACAGCCCGGGTGCCGGACTCGAAGGAAAACCGAAAGCACTTTGGAGGACAGGTGGTCGGCCGGGGAGGAGGCCTCAGCGGCTACCCCATGGTTCGACTGGTCACGCTGATGGCCCTGCGCAGCCACCTGCTGGCGGCGGCGCACTTCGGGCCCTACGGGACGGATGAGCGCGAGTACGCCCTGAAGGTGTGGCCCCAGGTACCGGACGGTTCGCTGTGCGTGCTGGACCGCCACTTTCTCAACGCCGACATCCTCGTGCCGTTGGCGAGGGACGGGAAGAACCGCCACTGGCTGCTGCGCGCGAAGAAGAACACCGCCTGGCGCACGGTAAAGCGTTTAGGAAAAGGAGAGGAAGTGGTGGAAATGGAGGTGAGCTACCGCACCCGTCAGAAGGACGACTCCTTGCCCATGCGCTTCGTGGCACGTGCCATCCGTTACCAGCGCAAAGGCTTTCAGCCCCAGTGGTTGCTGACCTCGTTGCTGGACGCCGAAGCCTTCCCCGCCAGCGAAGTGGTGGCCCTCTACCACGAGAGGTGGGAGCTGGAACTCGGCTATGACGAGGTGAAGACGGAGATGCTGGAGAGGCAAGAGGCCATCCGCAGCCAGAAGCCCGGTGGGGTCGCCCAGGAACTCTGGGGCGTGGGATTGGCCTACAATCTGGTGCGGCTGGAGATGGAGCGCATTGCCGAAGAGGCCAGTGTGCCTCCCACCCGAATCAGCTTCGTCATGGCCCTGCGTCTCATCCGCGACGAGTGGATGTGGCTGGCCGGCGCGAGCCCCGGAGCGATTCCCAAACATCTGCGACGCCTGCGAGAAGAGGTAAAACGCTTCATCCTCCCGCTGCGGCGAAGCCATAGACGCTATCCGCGTGCGGTGAAAATCAAGATGAGCAGCTACCCACGGAAGCGTCCCCGCCCAGTCCGTCGAGTACGCTCCCGCAGGCCGCTACGTCATGTCCGTTCCTAAAGTGAACGGCATTGGCCCTGGCAGGTCGCGCAGGTGGTCGTCCCAGAGGCCACGAGGCAGCGCCTGCTTCACGAGCTGTGAGCCCTGGGCCTCGCGCTTCGCGATGGCGGCGAGCAGCTCCGGGTGCGCGGTGAAGCGCGCCGGGTCCAGCAGTCCCCGCGTCGCGGCATAGCCCACGAAGAGTCCGGTCGTGACATCGGGATACCGGGCGAGCGCCCGCGCACCTCGCACGCGGAAGGTGACGGAGAGGGAGTCGTCGAACTCGACCTCCAACTCCAGGTGTTCCTCGGTGTCCAGCGCCCAGGTCCAGAAGGAGACGGTCAGCTCATCTTCATCCGCGAAGGCGGCCCGACGTCCTGTCGGCGGGCCGAGCACCTTCGTGACCTCCTCCACCGAGGCCGCCTTCCAGGGCACGCCCAGAATCGTCTCGCCCACCGCGGCGCGCACCCACACCCTGGAGACGTAGGGGATGAACGTCTTGGCGGTCTTGGCGATGGGCGGGAAGGCGTCGTTCAGCACGTCGTGCGAGAGGGCGAGCTCGATGCCCGACTTGGGCGCCGACACGTTCGCCGAGGAGGTGTTCACGGACGTGGAGGCTGGCAGCTTCTTGCCGAGCACCTCCGTCACGTAGGTGATGACCTCGGGCGCATCAATCCGTCGACCCAGCACCGAGGCCACTTGTCGCAGCTTCGGTCCCAGCTTCTCCACCAGCGCCGTTGGCGCGAAGCCTGGCCCGGAGACCGAGGGCGCGGCCTTGGGTGACGAGGTCTCTCCATCGAGCCACGCCGAGAAGTCGAAGTCCTTCGCCTTCGGCACCTTGACCTTCTGGCCCTTCAGCCACGCGGAGAGCAACGCGCGACCGGCGTCATCCACGTCGTCGAGCTCGCTGACCTCCGTCTCGCCCCGGGCCCACAGCGACAGGAACTCCTCGAGGCTGTTGGCGACGGTCCGCGTCTCACCCTCCGAGCCGAGCAGGGCCACCGCGGGCGAGGGCTTCACGCCGGTGCGCACCAGCACGAGCAGGGAGCCGTCCGGGAGGCTCAGGAACGAGAAGGCCTCGCGGCGAAGCCGGTCCGCCTTCTCCGGGCTCCACTCCGTGGGAATGGCCTCGGCCTCCAGTCCATCGAACGAGCCCAGCGTCCCATGGTCCTGCTCGGCGACCCAGGCTCCGAACTTCGTCAGCAGGGGTGGGACTTCGTGCCCGGAGGGCGCCACGGTGAGCTTCACGGTGTACTTCGTCATGTGGGGTCGCTACTGCCTCCTGCGCGGGACAATAGGCGCCTCCCCGCCTGGCGTGCATCAAGACACGCCATGGGGGGAGCCCCTCATCGCGAGGCCCGTGTCTCCAAGCCCACGGACAGGTCCGGATTCGCCAGCACTGCGTCCAGCAACGTCTCCAGCTCGGCGTGCAGATGCTCCGCCATCTCCGGCTTGAACAGGTCCGTGTTGACCTCCAGCACACCCGCGAAGCCATCCGGTGTCTCCGTCAGCGCCAGGGTGAGTTCGTAGGTGACGGAGCCCCGGTCGACCGCCACGGGCGTGACGGTGACTCCTGGAATCTCCAGCGGCGCGGTGGGCGCGTTCTGCAGGACGAACATCGCCTGGAACATCGGTGAGCGATTCACCGGCAGATCCACCCCGAGCGACGTCACCACCTGGTCGATGGGGACCTCCTGGTGGGCATACCCCGCCAGCGTCTCTTCTCGGACCCGCTGGAGCAGCTCGCGGAAGGCAGGGGCGCCGCGCAGGTTGACGCGCAGGCACAACCCGTTGACGAACATGCCGATGAGCGGCTCCAGCTCCGGACGGAGTCGGTTCGCGATGGGCGAGCCGATGACCACCTCGTCCTGTCCCGCGCGCCGTGCCAGCAGGATGCCGAACACCGAGAGCAACGCCATGAAGGGCGTCACCTGCTCCTGACGGCAGAGCGCATGCAACGCCCGCGTGCGCTCCAGTCCCAGCGCGACCTGTCGTTGGATGCCGTTGAAGGTGCGCACCGCGGGGCGAGGCCGGTCCGTGGGGATGTTCAGCTGCGTGGGGGCGCCGGCGAGCGACCTCTTCCAGAAGCTGAGCCGCTCCTTGAGCTCCTCACCGGACAGCCACTCGCGCTGCCACGCCGCGTAATCGGGATACTGGATGGCCAGCGGAGAAAGGCCCGCGTCCGCGCCCGAGGCGATGGCCGTGTAGAGCCGACCCAGCTCTCGCGAGGTGAGTCCCATGGACCAGCCGTCCGCGGTGATGTGGTGCATGCAGAAGAACAGCACGAACTCCTCGTCTTCGAGGCGGAGCAGCGCCCCATGCATCAAGGGGCCCTTCGACAGGTCGAACGGGAGCAGCGCGGACCTCAGCATCTCGCGCTTCGCCTCCTCCTCACGGTCCTCCCGTCCTCGCAGGTCGATTTCGCGCAGCTGGAAGTCCGCCTTCGGCTGGACGCGCTGCACGGGCACGCCGTCTTCTTCGGCGTAGGTGACTCGCAGCGTCTCGTGCCGGGCGATGAGCGCCTGGAAGGCCGACTCGAGGTGCTTCGGGTCCACCCGGCCCTTCAGCCGGAACGCGCGGGGAATGTTGTAGGCGCTGGACTCGGGGGCTCGCTGGAAGAAGCGCCACAGGCGCTCCTGGGCGAAGGACACACGCATCGCTCCCTCGCGCGGCACCCGGCGCAAGGGCGGCACCGGACGCGCGAGCACCACGGAGGGCTCCGCTCGCGAGATGTGCCGTGCGAGGTCGGCCACCGTCGGGCTCGCGAACAACGTGCGAAGGGAGACTTCGACGCCGAGCTCCGCGCGGATGCGTGACACGACCTGCGTGGCGAGGAGCGAATGCCCGCCGAGGTGGAAGAAGTTGTCGTGGATGCCCACGCGCTCCATCGCCAGCAGGGCCCCCCACATGCGGCACAGGGTCTCTTCCGTGAACGTCCGGGGGGCCTGGTAGGTGGACGTGTCTCCCTGGGGCTGCTCGGGCGATGGCAGGGCGCGGCGGTCCACCTTGCCGTTGGGCGTCAACGGCAGCGCGGCGAGGAGCGTGAAGGACGCGGGCACCATGTGCTCCGGCAGGCGCTCCCGCAGCCAGCCGCGCAGCACCGACTGGGCCGGTGCCTTGTCTCGCGCAACGAAGTAGGCCGCGAGCTTCCGGTCCCCGCCCATCTCCACCGCGACCACCGAGCAATCCTCCACGCCCGGATGCAGGCGCAGTGACTCCTCGACCTCACCCAGCTCCACCCGGAAGCCGCGAATCTTCACCTGGAGGTCCACGCGGCCCAGGTACTCGATGCGGCCGTTGGGCAGGTAGCGGCCCAGGTCTCCCGTCTTGTAGAGGCGGGCGCCCGGCTTCGTGCTGAACGGGTCCGGCACGTACGTCCGCGCGGTGAGCTCCGGGCGGTGGAAGTAGCCGCGCCCCAGCCGCTCTCCCGCGACGTAGAGCTCGCCCGGGATGCCGATGGGCACGGGCCTCAAGTGCTTGTCGAGCAGGTACACGGGGCCGTTGGTGATGGGGCGCCCGATGGGCACGGGCTGGCCGAGCGACGGCGGCGCGTCGATGGCATGCGAGGTGGAGAAGACCGTGCACTCGGTGGGGCCATAGCCGTTGAGCAGCCGTCGCGGCGGTCCACGCTGGAGCACTTCGCGCAGCGCGAGCGGGTCGGCGGCCTCGCCTCCGAAGACCAGGGTGTGCACATCGCGGAAGGCGTCTGGCACCTGGCGCGCCAGCAGGTGGAGCACGGCGGTGGTGACGAACATGATGCTGATGGACTCGCCCTGGATTTGCGCGGCCAGCTCCCGCGGCTCGCGCGCCGGGTCGGCCGTGATGCCGACGAGCCGTGCGCCGTTCAGCAGCGCTCCCCAGATTTCGAACGTGCTCGGGTCGAAGGAGGCGTTGGACGCCTGGGCGACCCGGTCCGTCGGGGAGAAGCGGACGAAGTTCGTGTGGAAGAGCAGGGCGGCGATGCCTCGATGGATGATCGCGCTGCCCTTGGGGCGGCCCGTGGAGCCGGACGTGTAGATGACGTAGGCGAGGTTGTCGGGGCAGGCGGTGGAGGTGAGCGGAAGGTCGGAGTGCCGCGCGATGGCGTCCTGGTCCGTGTCGACGCGGACGACGGGGCCCGAGAACGGGGGCAACTGCTGGAGCTTCGCGTCGTGGACGAGCAGCAGGCTGACGCGAGCGTCCTCGAGCATGAACGCGAGGCGCTCGGCGGGATAGGCCGCCTCCAGCGGGAGATAGGCGCCCCCCGCCTTGAGGATGCCGAGCATGCTGATGATGAGGTCCACGGAGCGCTCGACGCACAGGCCCACGAGGACCTCGGGGCCGACGCCGAGCGACTTGAGGTGCCGGGCGAGCCGGTTGGAGCGGGCGTCGAGCTCCCGGTAGGTGATGCGGCTGGCGCCGTAGGAGACGGCGATGGCCTCCGGCGTCCGCTCGGCCTGGCGGGAGAACAGCTCGTGGACGCAGGCGTCTCGCGGGTAGTCGGTGGTGGCGCTGTTCCACTCGCGCAGCAGCAGGTTGCGTTCGGTGGGCGTGAGCAGGGGGAGCGCGGAGAGACGCTGGAAGGGGTCGGCGGCCACGGCCTCGAGCAGCACCTGGAGGTGTCCGGCCATGCGCTCGATGCGCGCGTCCTCGAAGAGGTGGTTGTCGTATTCGAAGGTGGCGCGAAGTCCCTCGGGCGTCCTCGCCATGTAGAGGAGGAGGTCGCCCTTCGCCGTCCCGGTGTTCACCTCCCAGGCCTCCGGCGAGGGAGCCAGCTGGAGCGCGGCGGATGGATCCTCCTCCAGCGTGGGCGAGCGCTGGAGGACGAACATCACCTGGATGAACTGCGCATGGCTCAGCGTGCGCTCGGGCTGGAGTGCTTCGACCAGCTTCTCGAAAGGCATCTCCTGGTGCGCGAATGCGCCCAGCGTGACTTCTCGCACGCGGGTGAGGAGGTCGACGAAGCGAGGGTCTCCCGACACGTCGTTGCGCAGGACGAGCGTGTTGACGAAGAAGCCGATGAGCCCCTCCACCTCCGGGCGGATGCGACCGGAGATGGGCGAGCCGACCACGACGTCCTCTTGTCCCGTGTAGCGATGGAGGACGGCGCAGAAGCCCGCGAGGAGCGTCATGAAGAGTGTCGTGCGCTCCTTGCGGCAGAGCGCGTCGATGGCCAGCGCGGTCTCCTCGGGGATGTGGAAGGTCCGCCGGGTGCCCTTGAAGGTCTGGACCTGCTGCCGGGGACGGTCGGCGGGGAGCGCGAGGAGCGTGGGGGCTCCGGTGAGCCGCTTGCGCCAGTAGGGCAGGAGCCGCTCCTGGGTCTGCACTGGCAACCACTGGCGCTGCCAGGCGGCGAAGTCCGCGTATCTCAGCGGGAGGGGGGGCAGTGAGGAGGCCTTGCCCGCGGCGAAGTCCGAGTAGAGCGTTCGGAGCTCGCGCATGAGGACGCCAAGGGACCAGCCATCGGACACGATGTGGTGGACCACGAGGAGGAGGCGGTGGTCCTTCGCGCCGACCTTCAGCAACGAGCCTCGGATGATGGGGCCCGTGCGCACGTCGACGGGCTCGCTCGCGTGCTCGGTGGCGATGCGCGAGACCTCCTCGTCGCGGGTGTCCGCCGGGAGGTGGCTCAGGTCGACCACGGTCAGGGGGAAGGGGCCTGGCGGCGCGATGCGTGCGACGGGGCCCGAGTCCGTGGAGACGAACGTGGTCCGGAGCGACTCGTGACGCAGGAGCACCTCGTCGAGCGCGCGTTGGAGCACGCCGACATCGAGCCGCGAGGTGATGCGGTAGAAGACGGGGATGTTGTAGGTGGCCGTCCCTGGATAGAGCTGCTCCATGAACCAGAGGCGCTCTTGGGCGTACGAGAGCGGGGCGCTGCTTCCGGGGGGGCCGGGGCGGAGAGGGAGGTCCTGGCTCGCGGTCTCGGCGCCGCGCGCGGACTCGATGGCGGCCGCGAGCTCCGCGATGGTGGGCGCGTCGAAGATGGTGGGGAGGGGA
The DNA here is from genome assembly GCF_038561935.1 of Myxococcus stipitatus. The sequence goes on from NZ_CP102770.1 coordinate 3,131,975, forward strand.
AAGCGCAGGTGGAAGAGCTCGTTGAGCCGGGAGACGAGCTGCGTGGCGATGAGGGAGTGGCCGCCGAGCTGGAAGAAGTCGTCGTGGATGCCCACGCGCTCGACCTCCAGCAGCACGCTCCAGAGCTCGCACAGGAGCTCTTCCGTCCGGTTGCGCGGGGGCTGGAAGCTGGATGTCGGGGATGAGAGCGTCATCGGGAGGTCCTTCGGGGTGGGGAAGAGGGGCTCACTTGTGCAGCGCGGCGGTGTTGACGTCGGCGGAGACGACCTGGATGCGCCGTGGGCGTTCGGCGAGCCGCAGGAGTCTCGAGAGCGCCTCGGAGACGTGCTCCGGCGGGCGGCTCTCATCGGCCACGGTGAGAATCATTTCGTAGTCGTCGCCCTCTGCTCCCTGGACGACCTGCGTGCGCGCGGTGAGGACACCGGGGAGGGTGGTGGCCAGTCGGCGCACGGAGGCCATGCAGATCTTCTCGCTGCCTCGGACGAGGAAGTCGGAGAGCCGCCCCTGGAAGTACAGGTAGCCGTCCGCGTCGAGGTCGAAGATGTCGCCTGTGGCCAGCAGGCGCGGGCCTCGCCAGGCGTGGAGCTTCTCGCCCTCGACGATGCCGATGCGCCGCTTCATCAACGTGTCCGAGGACACCAGGAGCTCCTTCTGCCCTCCGGGCGCGCGGGGCACGAGGGAGACTTGCGTCCCGGGGAGGGGAAGGCCCACGGAGGCGTGGCGATGGGCGGGCTCGGCGTGGGCCGCGAGCGTCGCGACGCGGGGACCGGCTTCGGACAGGCCATAGGTGAGGAACAGCTCTCCACGCGGGCGCAGACGGAGCAGCTGCTCGACATGTTCGGGGGAGAGGACATCCCCGCCGACGCCGAGGGAGCGTGTTGTTTCCGGGAAGGCTCCGCCGTGCTGGAGCAGGGAGCGCACGAGGAGGGGCGTCAGCGCGGACACGGTGACGCCTTGCTCGGCGAGGAGGCGCAGGTAGGCGGCGGGTTGGAAGGGAGGGCCGCTGATGACCAGGTCCCCGCCTCGCAGCAGGGAGGCGAAGGCTTGGGCCACCATGGAGTAGGAGTAGTAGAGCGGCAGGTTGACCAACACGGTGTCGCCCGAGCGCAGGCCCACGGCGTCCGCATGGCGGTTCGCGTTCCGGAAGAGCGCATCGAGGTCGAACACGCAGCCGCTGGCGAAGCCGGAGGTTCCCGAGGTGAGCAGCACCATCTCTCCGGGTTGTGCACCTGGGGGGCGCGTCTCCGGGAACAGGGCCACTTCGGCGCGGCCCAGCGTGAAGCGCTCCACGTCCTGCGCCTGCGGGACAGGGCGGCGCATGGCGACGAGCGCGCGAGCGGGCAGGGCTTCGACCAGGGCTTGTTGCCGCAAGGTGGGCGCGGAGGGGGAGACCAGGGCGGGGACCCCGCGCGCGGCGAGGATGGCGAAGACCTGGGCCAGCAGCTCCGCTCCATTCGGCAGGGCGAGCAGGACGACATCGCCGGGTCGCAGGCCGTGGGCCTTCCACGACGAGGCGAGCTGTTCCACCGAGTGTTTCTCGGGGGCGTCGGACTCCGTGGTGAGGTCCCGGACGCGGTCCAGGAAGGATTGGATGGACGACAGGGGGATGCCGGCGAGGTCCTGGATGGCTTCAGGCATGGGAGCTCCGCTCGGGGAGGAGGGTCTTCACCAGCAGGGCCGCATCCACCGCGAGGCCTTCGCCCCGCGAGAGGACCGCGCACGAGGCACGTGGGGCGCTACCGGGAACAGAGGCCGCTGTCGCGATGAGCGCGTAGTCGACGACACCGCGCGCGAGCCATGCGGTGCTGAGCGCCAGGGCGATGTTGGCGCCCTCGGATACGGGCATGGTCAGGGCGAGCGTGGGGCCGCGCAGGCCGTGGACGATGCAGGCGAGGCCCGTGGGCGCGCTTGGCGTGGCGGCGGGAAAGCGAATGGCGGAGGCGAAGCCGCGCAGGGCGTCCTCCGCGGCCTGGGACATGGCCTCGGGCGGGGCCTCCGGGCCCACCTGGATGAGTGAGCACCGCACCACGGCCGAGCGGAAGTCTTCACCCAGAGGTTCAGTGGCCTCGCCAATCGCGAGCGTGAGCGCCCACGCCATCGGGTCCGCGTAGCGCACGGTGGTCTTCACCCGCGCCGCATACGGATTGGGGGCCCCGCTGTGCGAGTGCGCGCTGCCACGGAGGATGAGAGGGAGCGCCTTCATCGCGGGACCTCGAAGACGAGTGCGGTATCGAACCCACCGAAGCCGAGCGTGAGGCTCAGGCCCAGCCGCTCGTCATGCCGCAGGGGCCGGCCTACGGGGAGGGCGCATGGGAAGTCCTGCTCGGGTTGCTCCAGGCCCACGACGGGGGGCACCACGCCCTCTCGCAGCGCGAGGATGAGGGCAATCGCCTCCATGGCTCCCGTGGCCCCCAGCGTGTGCCCGAACGCGCCCTTCGTCGCGAAGACACAAGGGCGCACGCCTGGTCCGAACGTCGCCCGAAAGGCCTCCGCCTCCGCGCGGTCATTGGCCGGAGTGGCCGAGCCATGCGCATTGATGACCCCGATGTCTCCGGGCACGAGCCCCGCGTCGGAGAGCGCCCGCTCCATCGCCAGCCGCGCACCCATCGCGGCCGGGTCCGGTGACGTCATGCTCGCCGCATCGTTGGCGGAGCCCGCTCCCCGGAAGTGCGCGAGCAGGGGCGCGGACCGTGCCCTCGCATGCGCCATCGACTCCAGCACGAGAACCCCCGCCCCCTCGCCCAGCAGCATGCCGTCATGCCGCGCATCGAAGGCGCGCGGCCGCGTGGGAGACATCGTGGAGAGCGCCGAGTGCGCCAGCCGCTTGCTCGGTGTCAGGACATCCACACCCGCGCAGACACACACCTCCGCCGCGCCGGAGCGGATGAGCTCCGCGCCCACCTGGATGGCGTCGGAGCCGGAGGAGCACGCCGTGGAGAGGCTGACCGGTGCCGCGCGCGCGCCCACCTCACGCGCCACCTCGTCCGCCCATGTGTGAAGCGGCGCCTCCCGCTCCTGTGCGTCATCGAGCCACGCGCCCAGGCTCGTGCCCAACACGAAGCGCGTGGTGTCTCCCTCCGCGCTCATCCCGGCCTCGGCCAAGGCACGGTGAATCGTCTCCACCGCCAGCCGCCGCAGCCGCCGCGCGGGGCTGTCCTCCCGCGCGGGGATGGCCGCGGCCAGCCGGTTGCGCAGCCGGTGCTCGGACGCCACCTCGACGAAGCCGTGCTCACCCGCGAGCAGGCGCCGCCACACGTCATCGAGTCCCTGACCCAGGGCCGTGCTCCACGCGGCCCCGGTCACCGCGACGGGCGCTACCATAGCGGCGAGCCCAGCTCCGAGACCTTGGCGCGGATGAGGCTTGCGCGGAACGCCGCCACGCGCCGGTTCCCCACCATCGCCTTGCCCGTGTAGATGAAGAGCCCTCCCGCGAGCCGGCTCACCTGGAGCCGCAGCAGCACCTGGTCCCCCGGCACGACGACCTGGAGGAACCGGCTCTCCACCGAGCCGACCAACGTCAGCTCATCCTCCGCCAGCATCGAGGTGCTCATCTGGTAGAGGATGATTCCCGCCTGCGCGAAGGCCTGGATGAGATGGCTGCCGGGATAGATGGCGCGCTCGGGGAAGTGCCCCGCGATGCAGTCCAGGTTCCCCGAGATGGAGATGAGGGCCTCCAGGAACTTCCCCGGCTCGTGGTCGACGATGCGGTCCAGGAGGATCATCGGGTGCCGGTGGCGCAGCCACTGGCGCAGCGCCGTGAAGCCCAGCGGCTTGGGCTCTCGCTCCGGCTTGCTCAGGGGGAGGGGGGCCGCGCGAGGGCGGTGCTGAGTGTCGGTGGAATGCATGTGGGTTCTCCGCTCTCTCGGTTGACGACAGCCATGTCCAGACTTCCAGAGGCGAGCAGCACCGGCTCCGGAGCCGTGCCCTCGCGGTAGATCGCGACGCCCAACTTGAGGCTCGCGGGGCCCACGTGCTCCAGGCGCGCTTCCATCCGAAGCCAGTCCTGGAAGCGCGCGGCATCGCGGTAGCGGATGCGCAACTCGCGCACCCGCAAGTCCAACCCTTGTCCTTCGAGCAACCCGAGCCCCGAGCCCCGACGGTCGAGCTCCTCCAGCGCCGCCGTCTCCAGCAGCGAGGCGTAGCGCGAGAAGTGCACGACGCCCGACGCATCGGTGTCGACGTGCTCCACGCGGTGCCGCCGGGGCGGTACGACGAGCGTGGCCATCATCGCCCCGCCTCCACGAACCTCCGGGTCCCCTCGCGGATGCGCTCGACGATGTGCCGCAGGTCGTCCTCGCCCGCGATGAGCGGCGGGGCGATGCGCATGGCGGGGAACATGTAGCGCAGGCCATGGGTGCGCCTGCCCGCGCCCGCCATGAACTCCACGAACACTCCCGCCTCGAGCAGCCGGCGACGCAGCGCGGTGAGTCCCACGGACGCGCGCTCGGTCAGCTCGATGCCGTTCATGTAGCCCAGGCCGCGGACCTCCAGGAACAGCTCCGGGAAGGCCTCCACCACGTCCTTGCGCAGCCGCTCGCGCAGCTCCGCGCCCAGGGGCCCGGCGCGCTCGATGAGGCGCTCCTCCGCGAGATAGCGGAGACCGGAGCGCATCAGCGCGCAGATGAGCGGACGCAGGTCCGACGTGGACACCGCGCCGCTGGAGCGCACGGACAGCTCGCGCCGCGCGATGACCATGGACGTGGAGACCGCGCCCATGCCCAGGCTCTTGCCGATGACGGTGACGTCGGTGGGGATGGGCCCCTCCTCATCCGTCATGGCGAAGAAGCGCCCCGTCTTCGCGAACGTGAGCACCTCGTCCGCGATGAGGAGCACGTCGTTCTCCCGGCACAGGCCCGCCAGTCGCCGCAGGTAGCCCGGGGGCGGGACGAGGATGCCCGCGTCGCCCTGGATGGGCTCGACGATGACCGCGGACAGCGTCGAGCCCCGCTCGGCGAAGAAGCGCTCCAGGAGCTCCGGCTCGCCGAAGGGGAGGAACGCCACGTCCAGGTGGTACGGCGGCTCGGTGGAGAGCGGAGGCAGGCCCAGTCGGTAGTGACGGCGGTTGAGCAGCGGCACCAGTCCGCCCGTCCAGCCATGCCACGCGCCCTCGAACGCGAGGACCGTGCGGCGCGCCTCGCGGCCCGCCTTCACCGACAGACGTCGCCGGTCGAAGCCGGACTCCAGTGCCAGGCGCAGCGCGAGCTCCAGTCCCTCGGAGCCGGAGTTGCGGCCGCTGGCGTGATAGGCGGTGCCCGGGAAGCGGTCCACCCAGCGGCCTCCAGGACCGAACAGCTCCTCGAGCAGCAGCGTGCGCTCCAGCGAGCCCAGCTCATCGGTGACGTAGCCCCGCTCCAGTCCATCGCGGAACGCGGGCTGCAGGCACGGATGGGCCGCGCCCAGGCACGCGCTGGCGTAGCCCCCGCTGGCGTCCATCACCTCCAGCACCTGTCCCGCGTCGTCACCGTCGAGCGGAACCATGTGTTGGACGAGCCCCTTGGCCTGCACACAGGCGAAAGGCAGACGCCCGCCGCCGTAGTGGTCCATCTGGAGGGCCTGCCCCGCGCGCAGCCGGTCGAGCTCCCCCGGCTCCAGCCTCCCCCCCGGCGCGGGGGGCCTCACCACGCGCCTCCTTGCGCGGAGGTCTTCAGACCCGTGATGAGCGAGACGAGCTGGTTCACCGTCCGGAAGTTCTCGGTGTTGAAGTCCTCGTCGGAGATGCGGACCTTGAACTGGTCCTCGCACAGCACGCGCAGCTCGAGGAACCCCACCGAGTCCAGGCCGATGACGGACTGCAGGCCGTCATCCCCGCCAATCTGCTCGGGCGGCAACTCGACGAACAGGTTGTTGATGAGGATCTTCTTGATGCTCTCCGTCAGCTCTTCATTCATGGCGAGTGTCCCCTTCCAAAGTGAGCACGAGCTTCCCGATGTTGCGGTTGGCTTCCATCTCCGCGAGCGCCGACTGCACGTCCTCCAGCGGGTAGCGGCCGTGGATGACGGGGCGCAGCTCGCCTCGGGCGAGCACCTCCATCCACCGCTGGCGAAAGCGCGCGTTCACCTCGCGCTTCTCTTTCAAGGGCCGCAGCCGAAGGGAGGACCCCTTGAGCTGAAGGCGGCGCTGGACGACCCGCAGCAGGTCCACCTGCGTCGTCATCCCGTCCAGCAGCCCGACGAGCACGAGAATCCCCTCGTGTCCCAGCACCGCCAGGTTGCGCTCCAGGTACGCGCCGCCGATGAAGTCCATCACCAGCGGCACGCCCTCGCCGCGTGTCAGGCGGAGGACCTCACGGACGAAGTCCTGCTCCCGGTGGTTGAAGACTTCATCCGCGCCCAGCGCGCGCAGGGCCTCCACCTTCGCGGCCGTGCCCACGGTGCAGTACGTCGTGGCGCCGACATGCCGGGCCATCTGGACCATGGTGGTGCCGATGCTGCTGGCGGCTGCGTGGATGAGCACCGCCTGCCCGCGCCGGAGGTGGCCCAGCGTGAAGAGCGTCTCGTTCGCGGTGAGGCACGACTCCGAGGTGGCCGCGGCCTGCGCGAAGTCGAAGCAGGACGGGATGGGCAGCGCCATGCCCTGGTCCAGCAGGCAGTACTCGGCGAGCCCGCCTCCCTCGACGACGCCGAAGACGGCCTGTCCCCGGGTGAAGCCCTTCACGTCCTCGCCCCAGGCTTCCACGGTGCCGGCAATCTCGACGCCGGGGATGGACGATTGACCTTCGGGCACGTGGTACTCGCCCTGCCGCTGGAGCAGGTCCGCGCGGTTGAGCGCCGTGGCGTGCACCTTCACCAGCAGCGCCTCGCGCGTGGGCACGGGCCTGGGGACTTCGCGCAGCTTCACCACCTCCGGTCCTCCGGAGCCTTCGAAGAGCACGGCGCGCATGGCGTCAGTACCTGGCCCTTTCCTCGACGGCCCGCTCGCGGGTGGGCACGAGGAAGCTGCGCTCGAAGGAGAGGAAGGCCTCGCCCTTCGACGTGAGGCCCACCGTCTCGCAGGTGATGATTCCCTCGCCGGCCCTGCCGGTGGACAGCCGCTTCCCCAGGATGCGGCTCTCCGCGTAGAGCGTGTCGCCCGCGAAGATGGGGTGCGTCAGGCGAATCTTGTCCCAGCCGAGGTTGGCGGTGGCCCGGCCGCTGGTGCTGCGCACGCTCATCCCGCAGACGATGCTGAAGGTCACCAGGCTGGAGATGAGCGGCCGGCGCCACACCGTCTGCTCGCAGTACGCGGCATCCAGGTGCAGCGGGGACGGGTTCATCGCCAGCGTGTTCATCAGGACGTTGTCCGCCTCCGTCACCGTCCTGCCGGGGCGGTGCTCGAAGACGTCCCCCACCGTGAAGTCCTCGTAGTGGAAGCCCAGGACCTCGCGGTAGCGCTGCGGGCCCAGCCGTTTGTAGCCGGTGATTCCGGTGCCCTCCATGGTGTGTCTCCTCGTGGCCTGAAGGTGGGCGCCGCTCAGAAGCGGGAGAGGATGGCCTGGACGTCGTCGCAGAAGGTGCGCACCTGCGCCTCGCTCATGTCCGCGCGCATCATCACGCGCACGCCCGCTTCGCCTCGGGCGACGACGGGGAAGAACACCGCCGAGCAGTAGTAGCCCCGCTGGTACAGCTCCGCGGACAGGCGGATGGCGCGGTCCTCCTCGCCCACCTGGATGAGGCGGATGGGCATTCCGTTGCCCGCGTGCGGCGAGGGGAAGCGGCTGTCGAAGATCTGGATGTTGCGCTGCAGCTGGTCCTGGAGCTGGCGCAGCTCCGGCGTGCGGTGCAGCGCGATGCTCGCGAGCGAGGCCCCCAGCGACGGCGTCTGGAGGTTCTGCGACCAGGCCAGCGGCCCCGCGTTCCGGTAGAGGAAGTCGAAGATTCTCTCGCTGCCCAGCATGGCGATGCCGCCCGAGCTGCCGAAGGCCTTGGCCAGCGACGCGACAATCATCGTCAGCGGGTTCATCTTCAGCCGCGAGCGGACGTAGCCCTCGCCCCGCTCACCGGCAATCGAGAGCGAGTGGGAGTCGTCGATGTAGAGGAAGAGCCCGTAGCGCTCCTGGAGCTGCAACAGGCCCTCGAGCGCCAGCAGGCCGCCCATGGAGTAGGCGCCATCCGCGACATAGGCCACGCGGGGGTACTTCTTGCAGACGTCCTCCAGGTAGTTGAGGTCGTTGTGGGGACTGGTGAGGACCAGGCTCTCGTCGCCACAGATGGGCTTGATGTAGGCCATCGAGAAGTGACAGTAGCGGTCGAACACCATCACCCGAGGCTTGCCGTCCTCGGTGACGTGGCCGGAGGCGAGCAGCGGGAGGATGCCCGCGGTCAGCGCGCTGCACGTGGCGCCGGGCAGGGTGGGGCAGCCGTACATCTCGCGGAAGCCCTCCTCCATGCGCGCCATGTGGTCCAGGCGGATGCGCAGCGTGGACATGGCCAGGCTGTTGGTGCCGGCCTCGCGGAGCGCGTCGATGGAGCCTTGCAGGATGCGCGGGTGGTGGTTGAGGCCCAGGTAGGAGCACGAGCAGAGCGTCATGAACGCGTGGCCCGTCTTCGTATCGACGAGTCGGTTGTTCGACTCGAAGTTCACCCGGAGCCCGATGAGCCCGTGGTCCTTGGCCGTCTGCCAGCCCCGGTCTCCCACGGCGATGAGCTTCTCGTTGTTGCGGTAGCGCCGGGGACCCAAGACGCTCTGCTCGGTGGTCTCTTCCATGTGGACTCCTCCTGGGGTTGTTGGGGGAAGGGGGAATGCGCCGGGCTCAGCCCCCTTGGGAGCCGAACTCCTCGAGCGTGCGCTTCGCCGCCTCGACGAACGGGGCACCCATCATGGTCCCCTCCACCACGCAGATGTTGAAGTCGCGCGCCTGGCTTTCCTTGACGATCTTCCGAGCCTTGCTCAGCGTGTGTTCGTCTGGAGAGAAGGCTTGATGGATGACGTCCACCTGGCGGGGATGCACCGCGGCCTTGCCACTGAAACCCATGCTCCGGGCCAGACGACACTCGAGCCGAAGGGCTTCCTCGTCCGACATGTTGAACAGCGGTGAGTCAACGACTTGCACATGGGCGGCGCGCGCGGCGGTGACGAGCCGGGCGCGAGCGTATTGCAATGGCTCCCACGACAGCGTCGCGCCGATGCTGAAGGAGTAATCCGCCGAGCCGAACACGAGCGCCTTGAGCCGGGGCGTCGCGCTGGCGATGGCGTGGACGTTCTCCACGCCGCGAGGGGTCTCCACCAGGGCGAGCAGGTCGACCTGGGAGCAGCTCGTCCCGAGCACCTGCTCGACGATCTCCAGGTCTCGGGGGGACTCCACCTTGGGAATCAGCACCGCGTCGGGTTTGACCGCGTACTCCCGCAGGGCGAGCAGGTCCCTGAAGCCCTCGGGGCGGGTGACGCTGTTCACGCGGATGGCGCGCCGGCTGGGGCCGCGCGGAACGGTGAAGAACGCCTCCGCCTGCTGCCGCGCCGCGTCCTTGTGTTGGGCCGCCACGGAATCCTCGAGGTCGACCAGGGCGATGTCCGCACCGGCTTGCTGTCCCCGGGCGAAGCGGTCCACGGCGAGGGCTGGCGTGAACAAGATGCAGCGGCAATACCGTGTGAACATCATGGTCGCCTCCGAGGGAAAGCCTGCCAGGCGCGCACCCGTGGCGTTCGAGCCGGAGAGGCTCGGTGACTCGCTCGAGGTGCGGTGAAACAGTGTTTGTCTGGGTACTCTCGTGTCTTCGCGATGTCAAGAATGGCTACAAGCAATTGCTCCGGGGTTCGAGTGCTATGGAGTGATATGTCTTTCAATGGAGTGATGCGTGGCTCTACGTTTTGATATGTGTTTGTGAGCTGGGAAGGACTGGCGCGTCGCGTCGTCGCGGGTGTGAGCCGGAAGTGCCAGGAGTCGGAATACGACGCCGTGTGTGTGAGTTGAGCGCCGCCGAGTGGGCCTGCCCGCAGCAATTTCCGTCAACGCGGGATTGCTCCACCGGGGTCGACTCCAAGCAGTGGGGGGCGTGCTTCGGACGCGGCGCGCCAGGGCGGGTGACGATGTGGCACTTCAACCGAGGGGACGACGTCGAATGAGATATCTTCTGCTCCTGCTATCCCTGCTGTCGGGCTGTGCCTCCGTCCCCAAGGGGGAGGCGCCTCGGGCCGCCGCGCCGGTCTCCGATATGGACCGCATCGTCGGAGACCTCTGTGGCAAGCAGCTCGCGCTGCTGGGCGAGGAGGCCCACCACGGCAGCGGAAGGACCGTCGCCTTCAAGGTCGAGCTGGTGCGCAGGCTCGTGGAGGAGTGTCAGTTCGACGCCTTCTTCATCGAGGCGGGCACCTACGACTTCGTGAACATCGCGGAGCGCTTGAAGGCGGGAGCGTCCGTGGACGAGGCCCTGGTGGCGACGGCCATCGGAGGGCTGTGGGCCCACCAGGAGATGGCGCCCCTGGTTCCCTTCCTCACGCAGCGGCTCAACGCGGGGACGCTGGTCGCGGGAGGCCTGGATGATCAGCTCAACCGGGACACGTATGCCCATCGCCAGATGACCGCGGAGCTCCTCCCGCTGCTGGAAGGGGCCCGGCGGGAGGCGTGTGGCGCGGAGCTCGAGCGATACATGGGCTGGCGATATGACGACGCCCATCCCTACACGGCTGAGACAGTGGGGCGCATCCGAGGCTGCTTCAGCGAGATGGCGTCCGCGCTCTCACGGCCACAGGCGGCGGGAGGCGCGAGGACCCAGGGCTATCTCCAGATGGTCCACAGCCTGGACCGCTTCTTCGAGCGCCAGGCCGCGGGCTTCTCCCCATCCCCCGTGCAAGGGCGCGACTGGGGGGCCTACAACGGGCGGGCCCGCTCCATGTTCACGAACCTGGAGTGGCTCCTGGCCCAGTCCGAGAGGCCTCGAAAGGCGATTGTCTGGCTCGCCACCATCCATGCCGCGAAGGACTTCGGGGCGTTGGACGGAGACCTGCGGGAGGCCATCCCCTTCGGGTCCTTCGTCCAGGCCCGGTTCGGGGCGGACGCCTTCGTGCTGGGCTTCTCCGCGCATGGCGGAAGCTACGCCCCCGTCAGCAACAAGCGCACGCAGGTGCTGGAGCCCGCCCGGGCGGACTCCCTCGAGGGCTGGGCGTTCTCGGGCCAGGCCTCGGATGACACCCGGTACCTGGACGCGGGCCAGCTCCGCGACCTGGGCTCCAGGGCGGCCCGTCCCATCAGCTACGCGTGGATGACGGGGCCCTGGGCCACGGTCCTGGATGGGCTGGTGGTCTTCCGGGAAGAGTCGCCGCCGACCGCGCTGGCCCGCTGATGGCCGGGACCCCGGGCGGGCACGCCTGCTCCGCGTGCCCGCCTCGTGGCCGGTTGGGGACTACGGGGCCCAGACCGGCCCGTTCCCCGTGACGGTCATCGCCTGCACGTTCGTGCGCAGCGGGGACGGGGTGGCCATGCCGGTGGCGGCGTAGCCGAAGCTGCCGCCGGTGCTCTGGATGCCCTTCTCGAAGCTGACCACCGCGGTGCCTCGGGTCGGGTGCGTCATCGTCACCGTGTACGCGGTCGACGTCTCGTTCAGCGTGAGCTGGAGGTTCACCCCGCTTGTGTCCTTGGCCTGGACCACGTTCAGGAAGTGGCTCACCACCTGGCCGTTGGTCTCGACTTCGCCACGGAACTGGCCGACGGGGTACGTGTACGTGCCGTTGGGGCGCAGCGGGCCGCGCTCGTCGATGACGCGCCGGGTGGGGGCCGCCGGCACCAGCGTGCTGACGCGCACCTCCTGGGTGCCGCTGGTCGCGGACCACGTGTTGCCCGTGAGCACGGGGTTGCTCGGGAAGTGGATGATGAAGGTCTTGTCGACGGAGGTGTCGGCGTTCGAGCTCTCCACGCGGTCGAACACCACCAGCGTGTCGAGCGGACGCACGAACAGCGTCTCACGAATCACGCGGCCCGCGTGCGGGTTGCCCACCTCCGCCTCGCGGTGTGCCCACTCGTCGTTCAAGTCATACACCCCCGTCAGGTCCACGGCGGCGTAGTTGATGACCGGCGTCGACTCGAGGCGCAGCATCTGGGGCGCGTGGTGGTAGTAGCCCACCGTGCCCCGGCCCTCGAACAGCAGGGTGTTGTGCGCCACGGGGGCTTCGGTGTCGACCACGCCTTCGCCCGCGGGGCCGACAATCGTGTTCGCGTAGCCGACCGTCTCCCGCACCAGGAACTCACCCGCGCGCCACACCTGGAAGTTGCCGGAGTCGCGGTGCGTGTGGCCCGCGTTGGCCGTCACACCGAACTGGAGGTTGAGCACGGTGGCGTCGGGGGCCCAGGCCGTCTTCGCGTAGACCATGCCCAGACCCGAGGCGTGGTAGTCGAGCGGCAGCTCACTCAGGCTGCGCGCCGGCACCGCCGCCAGCGTGTCGCTGTAGACATAGCGGATGTGACGCTCGTCGATGGGGTGCCCGGTGAGCTCCAGGAAGCGCTTGGCGTAGCCGGCGATGGGCTGCGTCGACCACTCCTCGATGAGCGGCGCGAAGTAGCTGCCCAGCAGCGTCTGCGCGGTGTTGCCCGGGGGATAGCGGGTCAGCCAGCGCTCGTCGTCGTTGTAGGGGAACGTCTCGAACATCTGGAAGGTCCCCACGCGGGTGGGACCCGGCGTCGTCGAGTAGATGGACCAGAAGACGGTCTCCATGAAGTGGCTCGTCTGGTTCCACATGTCATGGCCATACAGGCCGAGCGTGGTGAACGGAGTCGTCAGGTAGCCGAACGTCCGGCGGCCGTAGGTGGAGCCCTCGTGGGGCGCGCCCCCCTTGCCGGAGGTCTGGAGGTAGGGCCGCAGCGAGAACTGCCAACGCGACTTCATCGCGTACTGGAGGAGCGTGTCGGCGTAGGGCTGGTTCTCGTGCCACGTGGCGATGGCCCACAGAATCGAGTTGCGGAAGTAACCCGTGTAGTAGTTGTTGCCCTCCATGCCGATGCCGCCCCAGACCTTGTCGTTGAGCTTGCTGATGGCGTTGTTCCAGCGGTCCTGGAGGGTCGTGATTTCCGCCGGCAGCAGGTGGGCGAAGCACCAGTCATAGGTGAGGATGACGGCCTCGCCGTACCAGCGGGCCGGGTCGCTGGCCGCGGAGGTCTCCGCCACGGTGACCTGGGTGTTCACCGCCCAGGTGATGGCGGCGCGGCACGAGGCCGCCGAGCCCGTGATGAGGGAGTGCATGGCCGCGTCGATGGCCTGGTCGGGGCCCTGCACGGTCGCCGCGGGCGTGTAGGGGTTCTGGGCGAAGTGCGCCTGCGCTCGGGCGAGCCGGTTGCCGGTGAACCAGATGCGCGGGTGCGTGGTGGGGATGTTGAGGACCACCGGCGCCCCGTTGGCGATGGTGACGGTGATGGGGGCGGAGGTGGTGCGGTTGCCACCGCGGTCCCTGGCCACCGCCGTCACGGGGAAGGTGCCATCGCTCAGGAGGGTGGTGGAGACGGTGACCCAGTACGGATAGGACACGTCCTCGGCGCCCACGTTCTGCCCGTTCACCTGGAGCTGCACGCCCGCGAGGGCCATGTTGTCCGACGCGCTCATCTTGAACGTGACGGTGCCGCCCAGCGTGAGGCCGCTGGCGGGGGAGACAATCTGGACCTCGGGCGGGACGGTGTCCGGCGGCGGCGCGCTCACGTTGATGGCCACCGGCGCGGACGTGGTGACGTTGCCCACGGCGTCGCGCGCCACGGCGGTCAGCTGGCGGATGCCGTAGGGCTGGAGGTTCTCGGTGTCGAGCAGCACCGTCCAGGGCGCCGCCTCATCGGCCGCGCCGACGGGGACGCCATCGAGCTCGACGTGGACCCGGGTGACGCCCACGTCGTCGGTCGCGTTGAGCCGCACGGAGAACAGGCCGCTCACCGTCGCGTTCGCCGCGGGGTCGATGACGGACACCTGCGGAGGCGCGGTGTCGATGATGGGGTTGTTGACGGTGATGCGCACGCCCGCGGAGGTCGTGAGGTTGCCCGCGGCGTCGCGCGCGTGCGCGGTCAGCACATGGTCGCCATTGCGAAGCTGCGTGGTGTCGAGCTGCGCCGAGGACAGGTTCCGGCCATCGACGCGCAGCTGCGTGCTCGTGACGCCGACGTTGTCGCTCGCGCTCGCGGTGATGGCGACCGTGCCCTGCACCGTCGTGCCGTTGGCGGGGGAGGTGATGGCGACCGTCGGCGGCGTGGTGTCGCTGCGCGGCCCCGGCGCGGTGTACTCCAGGGTGAGCACCGGCCGGCGCTCCGGCTCGGTGGCCAGCTGGGTGAACACCTTGGCCACCTTGCTCAGCTGGGTGTTGGCCAGCAGGATGCCCTGGTTGGTGGACGGGTCATCCACCCACGACTGCACCACCGCGACGTTGAGCGGCACGTCGTGGAAGCTCACGGTGGTGGGGAACGTGGTGAGCTCGAACGACGTTCCGGCGACCAGGTCCGTCCCCGCGCCCTGCGCGCCCAGCCGGTCCCACTCCAGGCCGTTCTCGCGGAACTGCCAGCCCAGCGCGCTGGCCTGGAGGCTCCAGGGCGTCTGGACGTAGGAGCCTCGAATCGAGAACCCGCTGTGCCAGGTCTCCACCGCGAGGCGCAGCGTCGCGCTCTGAATCACGGACCCCGCCGGGATGCCGAGCTGGGGGAAGCGCAGCAGCGCCTCGATTTCGTAGTCGGGAGTCTGGAAGACGCCGATGAGCGACTCGTTGCGATACGCCGAGCCGTTCTGCGTCATTCCCTGGCTGGTGATGGCCACCGACTCCAGCGTCGTCACCGGCACCGTCACGGCCTGCCGGGTCGTCCCCGTCGCCTGCGTGGGTTCGACGTCCTTCGAGCAGCCCGCGAACAAGAGGACTGCCAGCATTCCTGAATACAACCGCATCGAGCGGCTTTGTCTTGAGTTCATGGTTTGTCGGTTAGTAGCAAGTGTCTGTCCGGTCCTCCAGTGGCACCTGTCACCACCATGTCAGGAAGCCTCGGTGGGTCGGTCCCTGGCTCGCGGTCCACGCCCACGGTCTCGGAGCCCGTATGCCATTTCGTCCCTACGCCAAGATTTCCGCGGCTGGAGAGTCGCGAGCCCAGCCCTCTCCTGGAGGTGCCTGGATTGCCTTGGAGAAGCTCCATGGCGCCCAGCTCGTCATCGCCGTGCGCGCCGGGGAGGTCCGCTTCGGCAAGCGCAAGGCGTGGCTCGCCGACGGTGAGCCGTTCTTCGGCTGGCAGCTGCTGCGCGCGCAGCTGAGCGCCGCGGCCCTGAAGATGGTGCGCTTGCTCGGCGCCGAGGAGGCCTCCGTCTATTTCTACGGAGAGCTGCTGGGGGGCCACTACCCGCACCCGGACGTCGCGGCCGTCCCCGGTCTCTCGGCGGTGCAGACGGGTGTCTGGTATTCGCCCGCGCTGCACTGGTTTCCGTTCGATGTGCTCGTCGCCCGCACCCCGGAAGAGGAGGGGCTCATGCTGGCGCACCGGGACCTGGAGCGTGCGGCCCACGAGGTGGGCTTGCTGACGCCGCCTGTGCTCCGTCGGGGCACTCGCACCGACGTCAACACCGTGCCCACGCGTCGGCCCTCGCTCGTGCCGGCGATGCTCGGACTCCCCGCGCTCGACGCCAACATCGCGGAGGGGCTCGTCCTCAAGAGCGAGCAGCCCGCGCCGCCCGGCTCCCGCGTCGCCAGCAAGCGGAAGATTGAAGAGTTCAACGAGGGCCGCTTCGACGAGAGCGAGGCCTGGAACCCGAATCAATCCCTCTCGGCCGGGGCGCTGGAGGGCTGGGCCCTGCGCCTGGTCAATCCCGCGCGCGTCGCCAGCGCTCTGTCCAAGCTGGGCAAGGGCGCGCTGGAGCCGCTGTTGGAGGAGGTCATCCTGGACGTGCGCGTCGACCTGGAGCTGGCCTTCCCCTCGGCCTGCGGCGCGCTGGGGCTGGCGGAGGAGGAGCACCTCTCCGCCCGCATCCGGGAGCGCGCGCTGCCGCTGCTCCTGGCCGCGCTCAAGTGAGCGGGAAGGGACGCCTCGTCACTCCAGGCCGTCCCAGCTCGGCCTCACGCCGTCGAGCCAGGGCCGGAGCATCTGGCCCACCACCTCCACGGAGAGGTCCTCCCCGGCCCTCCGGAAGAGGGCGTAGGGCGCATAGGCCTCGAGGATGCTCATCTCCTGGTGGCAGTCCTCTCGGGTGAAGGCCGCGAAGACGGGGATGGCCTCGTGGTTGTCGGGCCACGCCTCGACGTAGGGCTCCGCGAGCGTGTCCCAGAAGGGCGCCGCCAGGGGCGCGGCGAGGTTGACGGTGTCGTCCTCGCCCTCGCGCGCGGCGTTCGATGCGGCCGCCACGTCGGGGGTCTCCAGCTGGGAGAAGACGAACTCATAGTGGACGGCGTCATCCGCCTCGTCGTTCCAGTACTGCGCGACCAGGAACAGCGCCGAGCGGAGGCTGGGGTGTCGCTGGAAGCAGCGCCGCACCACGGGCTCGATCATCTCCCTGAGGAACTGCTCGCGAAGGGCCGCGGTTTCGGCGGGGGTGAATTTCGGAGAGGTCATGTCGTGCCTTGGCAGAGGGCCACCTGCGTCCTGCGGGTCTCGTCAGACAATCGGTGCATGTAGCACTCGAGGATGAGGGGCGTGCCGTCCGCGCGGCGGGCTCGGGCCCACTCGAGGCCGAACGTGTCGGGGCGCAGCGGGTGATGGGCGTCGCGGTCCCCGGGGTTGGCGGACACGTGCACCTCGTGGATGGAGGGATAGTCCTGGAGCCGCCGCCACACGTGGCCTGGCAGCACCCCGGCCTCTCGCTGGATGTGCAGGTGCGCGACATCCACCGCCAGCTTCAACCCCAGGTCCATCGCCCACGTGAGCGCGTCCCCGGTGCCCAGCGCGTAGCCCGGATACATCGTCTCCAGCGTGAGTGCGTGGAAGTCGCCCGACTCGGCGCGGCGCACCCAGTGGGCGCTGGCCGGGTCCACGTCGCGCGGCGGATGCACCGAATCCGCGTCGACCTGGCACTCCGCGCCCGGGCCCCAGACCTGCCGCCGGAGCGCACGGGCATCGAAGCCATGGTGGGTGCGCACGGGCACGCCCCGGACGCGCAGGTCGTCCAGGAAGCCCTCACAGGGGGCGTTGCCCGGGGTGAGCTGGAGCCCCTCCGCGCCGAGCGCGAGCAGCGCGTCGGCGGCGTCCTTCATGGGGCGTCCTTGGAGGCAACTCAGGGCGAGGAAGAGCATGAGACGCGCGGGCCCCGGAGGCGAGGCCACGCGAGCTTATGCCGAACCGCCCTCGCGCGTCAGACGACCGCTTGCTCGCGTTGCATCAGCGTGGCCACCACGCGCTGGAGGGCCTGGAGCTGGTGGAGCCGGTCCTTCAGCTCCCCGCGCATCTCGCGGCCGTCGGTGTGGAGGACCTCGTCGTGCAGCTCCTCGATGCTCTCGGCCAGGCACGAGTTGAGGAGATGGATCTGCTGCTGGGAGAGCTCCAGGACCATGAGACACCTCTTCCGTCAGCGAAACAGCGAAGGCACTTCCCCCCTCGCACCGAAGCGTGCGAGCGCGCGCGTCAGGCCCACGGGACTGATGCCGCTGTTCCCACTGCCTGGCGCGCAGGTCGTCGCGGAACAGGGAGGAGGGTAGCACGCGCGTCTCGGCTGCCCGGATGACCCGGCCCGGCGGAACCTGGCGAGATGTTCATTGGCTTACAGCGGCCGAACGTGCCGCGTCGCCGGGAGCACACGTCTTCAAGACGCGCGGCTTCCACCGGCGGATGCGAGCGCGGCGCCTTCGTTGCCGAGGCGCCGCGCCGCGCACGGACTACCGGAGCGCGATGAGCGAGGCCACGAGCAGCGAGACGACGCTCATGACCTTGATGAGGATGGCGACGCCCGGACCGGAGGTGTCCTTGAACGGGTCACCGACCATGTCACCGACGACGGCGGCCTTGTGGACCTGCGAGCCCTTCGTGTGGCCCGGCAGCTTGCCCTTCTCGATGAACTTCTTGGCGTTGTCCCACGCGCCACCCGCGTTCGCCATGTAGAGCGCCATGGTGGCGCCCACGACGAGCGAGCCGGCCAGCAGACCCGCCAGGGCGCCCGGGCCCAGCAGGTAGCCCACCAGCGGCGGGGCGACGACGGCGACGAGGCCCGGGAAGATCATCTCGCGCAGCGCGCTCTTGGTGGAGATGTCGACGATCTTCTTCGGGTCGGGGTCCGCCTTGAGCTCCATCAGGCCCGGAATCTCGCGGAACTGACGGCCAATCTCCTCCACGATGGCACCGGCGGCGCGACCCACCGCGAGCATCGTCGAGGCGCCGACGAGGAACGGGAGGATGGAGCCCAGCAGCAGGCCGATGATGACGCTCGGGTTGGTGAGCTGGAGGCTCATCTCCGCCATGCCGGCGGCGACGCGGGTGTGGTTGACCTCCAGGTTGAACGCGGAGAACAGCGCGATGACGGTGAGGGTGGCGGAGCCGATGGCGAAGCCCTTGCCGATGGCGGCCGTGGTGTTGCCCACCGCGTCCAGCTCGTCGGTGATGGCGCGGACCTCGGGGCCCAGGCCGGACATCTCGGAGATGCCGCCGGCGTTGTCGGAGATGGGGCCGTACGCGTCCACCGTCATCACGACGGCGGTGCCGCCCAGCATGCCCACGGCCGACAGCGCGATGCCGTACAGGCCCAGCGCCCGGTCCGCGATGTACGCCACGATGGCGATGGTCAGCATGGGGATGCCCACGCTCTCCATGCCCACCGCGAGGCCGCGGATGAGGTTGGTGCCGGCGCCCGTGACGGAGGCCTCGGCGATGCGCTGCACGGGCTTGGCGGACGTGTAGTAGTCGGTGACCAGACCGATGATGGCGCCACCGAAGGCGCCCGCGGCCAGGGCCACGGTGATGGCCTGGGACAAGCCGAACACGTTCATCATCACGAACGACACGGCCACCAGGATGACGGGGGGCAGGATGAGCGCGCTGCGCAGCACCTGCGCGGGGTTCATGTGCTTCAGGGCGCGCGCGATGAAGATGCTCAGCAGGCTGACCACGAGGCCCACCGCGGAGAGCACCAGCGGCAGCACCACGCCGGCCACCTTGGCCAGGCCCGTGGCGGAGGGGTCCACGACGAGGCGGGCCAGGTCCGGGGCGCTGGCGGTCAGGGCGATCGCCATGGACGCGACGATGGCGGCCACCATGGACTCGTAGATGTCGGCGCCCATGCCGGCCACGTCACCGACGTTGTCGCCCACGTTGTCGGCGATGACGCCGGGGTTGCGCGGGTCGTCCTCGGGGATGTTCTCGATGACCTTGCCGGCGATGTCGGAGCCGACGTCCGCCGCCTTGGTGTAGATGCCGCCGCCCACGCGGGCGAAGAGCGCGATGGAGCTGGCGCCCACGGCGAACGAGTGGAGGATGGGGGACAGCTGCGGGTGGCCCTGGAAGGCGTAGTACACGCCGCCCATGCCCAGCAGGCCCAGGCCCGCGACGGCCAGGCCCATCACCGCGCCGCCATCCAGCGCGACGAGCAGGGCGTTCGGCTTCGAGCCGGTCCGCGCGGCCTGCGCGGTGCGCACGTTCGCGAACGTCGCGGCCTTCATGCCGATGTAGCCGGCGAGCAGCGACAGGAAGGCGCCAATCACGAAGCTGGCGCTCGCCAGCCACCCCAGCGCCAGGCCGATGACCACCGCCACGACGACGCAGTAGAGGGCGAGCACCTTGTACTCGCGCACGAGGAACGCCATCGCGCCTTCGCGGATGTAGCCCGCGATGCGGTTCATCGTCGCGTCACCGTCGGGGAGGGCCTTGACGCGGAAGTAGAAGAACGCAGCGAAGAGCAACCCCACGGCGCCGACAACGCCCGGTGCGACTGCCCAGAAACTCGACTCGAGACTCGACAACTCCATCCATTCCTCCAGAGCAGTCCCGGGGCCTGACACCCCCCTTCTGGGTCGCTCGTATGCCGCACATTTGGCGCGAAGGGCCTATACGGGATTTCCGAGCGAGCTGGGAGTCTCCTCACCATGGATGGCGAGGGTGGGGGCGGCCGGGGATGGCCGGGGGGCTTGTGCAGGCAGAGCGGAAGGGGGCCGCCGCGGAGGCGCCCGCCCGGACGCCATCCGGTGGCGACACGAGCCCCTCCGCCGCAGGAGAACCCCGTGCTCCCGAGGATGGCGCACCTCGTCAGGCCCCGTGTCTCACGCGCGGGGCGGAGCTCACCGGGGTCCATTCATACGGTGCAGCAATTAGATGAACTGTACTCTGATTTTATTGTTTCTACGCCGGCCACGGGCGGCGACCCCCCTCGGACCTCGGTGGGGAGGGGGGGCGCCCCGTGCTGGCTACAGGTCCTTCACGGCGTCATACAGGCTGCCGGCCGTGTCGTAGCTGAAGTACGGGCCTTGCCACTTGTAGATGCGCGTGGGGTCGGAGTTCCAGAACATCCAGCTGTTCACCGAGTAGAGATAGGCCCAGAAGTTCTGGCCATAACTCTCCAGCCAGGGTCCGCCGCTGGCGCCGCCCGTCATGGTGCAGGAGTTGGTGGGGAAGCCGCTCTCGTTCCAGCTGGTGCCCGGGCAGTTGTGCAGCGCGCTCCCGTTGTAGGGCGGGTCCGCGGGGTAGCCGAACTGGACGATGTACGCGCCGTAGGCCTCGCCCCACTTGATGCCCTGGCCGCCCACGGCGTCGACGATGCGCGTGCCACTCCGGAGGTTCATCACCGCGGCGCCCACGTCGAAGGCGCGGTCCGCGCTGTTGATCCACCCGTTCTTGGACCAGAGCCCGGACGCGGTCCACGTGCCGTGCGGCGAGCCCTGGTGATAGGCGGGCACGAAGACCCAGTTGGTGAACCAGCCTCGGCCAGCGCCTCCGCCGTGCACGCAGTGCCCCGCGGTGAAGACGACGCGCTTGCTGTTGCTGTTCACCGTGCTGCCGGAACAGCTCCGGTTGCGTCCCTGGTCATCGGTATAGAAGACGCGCCCCGTCATCGAGCTCACGTCGGCCAGCGAGGAGAAGCCGCCTCGGGGCTCGGCGCCCTCCTCGTGACGGCGGACGTTCTCCGGGGCGACGGACTTGAGGCTGAGCGGTGCCTTGCCCGAAGTCGTGGGGACCTCCGCGGGCAGCGCGGAAGCCATGCGCTCCGGCGTCCAGTACGCGAGGACGCGGGCCTCGTCCTGCGTGAGCGTGACGGTGGAGGCGCTCGCGTTGTCCGCGGGGTCCGCGCTCGCGGAGGTGACACCGCCGAGGACTCCGAGCATCAGGGTTGCAACGGCCACTCGACTTCGCGACACGAAGGGCATCGGCCAGCCTTTCCAGGGATGACTGCGGGGAAGGGCAGGCATCGTCCTGGGTGGCTGGAGGGCGACTCAATACGCGGAACCTCGTAGCGAGCGGCCCCACGCGGGGACCCGGGTGCTACTTGCGAGGCGTGGGCGTGGGCTTGGGCGGAGCAGGGCGACGCAGGAGGTCTTCCAGGCTCCTGCGCGCCTGGTTCAACGGGTTCTCCGCGGACCTGGGCACGGGCAGCGCGGGGAGCAGGCTCTTCACCACGTCCTCGGGCGCGCCCGCGCTCACGCGGGGCTCCATCACGGTTCCGGTGATGGTGAGCGGAAGGGACACGGGCGCGCCGAGCGGCACGGCGCCTCGGGTGAGGCTGGAGACGAAGGCTTGGGAGACCTTCACCGTTCCCTTCAATTCCAGTCGCTGGTCCAGCCCCACGCGTCCCGCCACCGTCCCTCCGCCGAGGTCTGATTGGAATGCCATGGGCTGGGTGAACGACACCCAGCCGCCCTGGACCTTGAAGCGTGCATCCAGGTCCTTGAAGTGGGTGCCGCGTCCGGCCTTCCCCACGGACTCCGAGGCGCCTTTCTGGCCCAGCGACAGCAGCCCCTGGGTGAGGACCGGCGTGAGCGTGGCGCCCAGGTCTGTCTTCGTGAAGACGCCCTCGCGCAGCTGGAGGTCGCCCGTCCCCGTCAGCTCCTGGCGGATGCGCGCCCAGTCGAGCCCCGTGCCGGTGAGCGCCAGCTGTCCACTCGCCTTGCCTTGCATGGGTGTGTTCCCCGACAGCGCCGTGAAGGCCTGGGCGGTGTCCAATCCCTCCAGCTTCGCCTTCAGGCTCCACTTCGGCTGGGCCTGGGTGAGGTCCACCTGCGTGCCCGAGATATCGGCCTGACCTCCGTAGAGCCGGGCGTGGCCCTGCTCGAGGTGGAGTCGTCCCTCCTCCAGCCGCGCGTGTGCACTCACCTCCGTGAGCGTGAGCGGCCCATGGCGGACCTGGCCGAGCTTCAAGGTGCCCTCCACGTCCACCTTCCCCAGGGACCTGCGCACCGACGCGGGCAGCGCGGTGGGGGAAGACGCCGCGCTTCGAGGCTTCGGCGCGGGTTCACCCAGCAGATGTCGAAGGTCCAGGTCGGAGCCCTGCAGGTCGAAGCGCACGCGCGTGGGGACGAGCTGGACGGAGGCGGTTCCTCCCAATTCGACGCCCGCCCCCGAGAGCGCGAGGCGCGAGAAGCTCACCCGCGTGGCCTTCACCTGCTCCGGGTCGACCCGGGCGTTGAACGTGAACGAGCCGCTGGCCGGGTCGCCTCGGAGCTTCAGTCCCTTCACGGCGCCGTGACCGCCGAGGACATATCGCCCCTCGAGTGTCTTCACGTCCGCGTCCACCTGGACGACCCCGTCGGTGAAGTACGCGGCCTGGGACGCGGGGAGGAAGTCGCGGAGCGCGTGGACGGACAAGTCCTTGCCACGCAGGTGCAACGTCACTTCGGGCCAGCGCTGGCTCGTGGGCCGTGGCTCCACCTTGAAGTCGGCCTCCACGTTCTGCTGGGCGCTGGCCCACGCGGCCTTCAGCGTTCCTTCGAGCGGCAGGCCGGCGCCCACGTTCTCCAGCTCCACGTCGATGTCTCGCAGCGCCACGGAGGCATTTCCCTGGGCCGCCTGCGCGTCCACCACGTTCACGACGCCATGCCGGAGGCGGATGCTGTCGACGGACGCCTGCCGGGATGACTGCTGAGGTGGAGGTGGGGAGGGCGGGGCATCGGCGGGTGGCTGTCCCGCCGACGGGCGGTTCCATGTCCCGTCCGCACGGCGCACCAGGTTGACCCGTGGCTCGTCGAGCGTGACCGAGCCCACGCGCACCTCCTTGCCCAGGCTTCGCACCAGCGGCCAGAGCCGCACGGTGGCCGTGGCGCGAGGGACCTCCAGGAACGGAGGCTCGTCCTCCCGCGCCTGGGCGCGAAGGTTCACCAACGTGACGCCCGGGGTTGGAAACCAGCGAGGCGAGAGTTTCTCCACGGTGACACGCTGGCCCAGCGCATGGCTCGCGGCGCTCTCCACCTGGCCGCGCAAGCGCTCACCCACCCAAGTGGGCTTGAGCAGCACCGAGCCCGCGATGAGCACACAGGCGACGACAATCAGTCCCAGCGCGACCTTCCAGGCCCGACGAATGAGGGTGGGGGGATTTCTTTTCATCGACTCAAAGAGTGTGCAGTCCCAGGTCCGGACGCGCCCCCTGGCGCGGCGGGGAGACGGTGGGACGCCCCATTCCTCTCGGAAGGGGCGAACATGGGAAATTACTGTTATCCTGGTTTTGCTGTAGTAATTGGATGTATAGAGACACCCTCATCTCCGCATGAGGAGGCTCTGTGATTCGCTGGCAGGTTCCTGGACGCTGGAAGTCTGGCTTCGTCGCGATGTCCCTGTTGTCGGGCGCTTGTGGAGAGCCCGGTGGAGTGGATGAGACGCGGAATTGGGTCTCCACGCCGTCTCCGCTCGTGGCACCGCAAATCATCATCACGCCCACCATGGTCCAGCCGGACAACATCCGGCCCACGCTGGGCGCGTATCAGAAGCTCTATGACGAGCAGACGCTCCTCGGAGACCCGCGAGGCTCCTGGACGTTCAAGCCCGCGACGACGTGGGGAAACGTCGCGTATCAGGAGAACCAGTACCCCATGGGTTTCGTCATCGACCTGGGGCAGCTCTACGACGTGACACAGGTCGGGGTGTTCGACACCTACGACAACGTCGGCAGGGACGGGTACGTCTATTTCAGCACGGGGACCCCCGGGGCCTGGACGGCGCTGCCTCCGCTGCTCACCGACAAGTGGGAGCAGTGGCGGCTCATCACCGTCGGCGTGCGCACGCGCTACCTCCACTTCGCGCGCAACATGGACGGCGCCTCGAATGAAATCGTCGTCTTCGGAACCCCGGCGGGCACCGCGCCCAACGTGCCTCCCACCGTGTCGGCGGGATTGGACCAGACGGTGGTGTTGCCCACGTCGTCCGCGCAACTGACGGGGACGGCCAGCGACAGCGACGGGCAGGTGGCCTCGCAGCAGTGGTCGCAGGTCTCCGGGCCTGGCCCCGCCACGCTCTCGGCCGCGAGCACGCTGAGCGCCACGGTGACGGGGCTGGTGGAAGGGCTCTACGAGTTCGAGCTGCGGGTGACGGACAACCACGGCGCGAGCGCGACGTCACGCACCAAGGTTCGCGTGGAGCGAGTCATCAGCGGGCGCGGCACCCTGACGGCCATCAACAAAGTGGGCAACACGCCGGGCAGCTATGGCTACTACCTGTATCTGCCGGCGGGCTACGAGACGCGCGACAACTGGCCCGTCGTCTTCTTCCTGCACGGCCACGGGCAGCGGGGAACTGGCACGGGGACGGAATTGGCGAAGGTCCTCCAGGAGGGGCTCCCCGCCTACTACGGTCGAGATGGCAGGGATTATCCGTTCGTCATGGTGGCGCCGCAGACCAACTCCCTGTGGAACGACTATGAAATCCAGAACGACCTGAACCTGTTCCTCGAGCGGATGCTGACGACCTACAAGGTCAATCGGAAGCGGGTGTACATGACAGGTCTCAGCATGGGGGGCGCGGGGACGTTCGCCTACGCGGGCTACTTCTCCTCGAAGCTCGCGGCCGCCGCGCCTGTCTGCAATGGCGGCGACGGCTCATCGCCGACGCTGGGGCAGAACATCGTGAACGCGAACCTCCCCATCTGGGCCGTCCATGCCAGGGATGACGGGGCGTCCTATAACATGACGGCTCGTTGGTTCACGCACATCGGCAATGCCCTAGGCAACACGCAGGGCGTCATGGATTCGCCCTCCCTGCCGGACCGCGACCAGACCGCGTTCTATCGACTGGCGACGAACCGGTGGCAGTGGGTGGATGGCTTCACCGACCATGACGCGAATGGCAATCCACCCGAACGGCCGATGATTTTCACGCTCTTCACCTCGGGGGGACACTACATCTGGGACCGCGTCTACAAGGAGGACCCCCGGATCCTGAGCTGGATGCTCGCGCAGCAGCGCCCCTGAGCTTGTTTTCGCGACACACCCCGCGACAATGTCAGGCGTTCACCCATAATCTCTGCCAACGAGCGGATGTCATCCGCCTGGGGGCAGCGCATGGGAATGATGAGGAAGCGGTGGGCCGTGCTCGGTACGGCGGCCCTGGTGGTGTCATGTAGTGACGCGGAAGAGAAGACGCGTCCCAAGGGCACGGAGGAGCTGGCCCGACACACGCAGGAGATGGTCATCTCCCGCGTGCAGAATCCTCCTCCCGCGAGTGATTTGACCAATCTGCCAGGTGACTTGCGCGCGATCGCGGTGCCCAGACCTTCCAACCTGTCGGACTTCGTGAAGAACGAACAGGCGGCCATCGCGTTGGGCAAGGCGCTGTTCTGGGACATGCAGGTGGGCAGCGACGGGAAGACCGCCTGCGCCACCTGCCACTTCCGGGCGGGCGCGGACCCCCGGTCGAAGAACCAGCTCAGCCCGGGACTCAATCACGTCCCCAGCGCGGACCTCTCCTTCACCACGGCGGGCCCCAACCACCAGCTCGTGGCGGAGGACTTCCCGTTGACGCGGCTGCTCATCCCCGGCGTGCGCGGTGCGTTGGACCCGGCGACGGACAGCAATGACGTGGTCTCCTCCCAGGGCGTGCCCTGGCTCAAGGCGGGATTGGACCCCCAGGGCTTCAGCCTGGGGCTGGTGAAGACGCGCCGTGTCGAGCCTCGCAACACGCCGACGGTCATCAACGCGGTCTTCAACCACCGCCAGTTCTGGGATGGGCGCGCGGAGAATGTCTTCAACGGGGTGAATGCCCTGGGCACCCGAGACCCGAACGCGAAGGTCTACCGCTCGGATGACCCGTGGGAGGACCCGGTCGAGGTGCGCGTGGAGCTGGCCAATGCCAGCCTGGCGTCCCAGGCGGTGGCCCCCATCGTGAGTGACTTGGAGATGGCGGCGCCGGGACGCACTCCGCTGGACGTGGCGCGGGCGCTGTCGCGGCGGACGCGGCGGTTGGCGCGGCACCTCGACCCGGTGCGTCCCCTGGGGCACCAGCTGGTGGACCCCACGGACAGCGTGCTGGGTGGGATGAGCCGATGGCCCGAGAAGGGGCTCTCCGTCGGCTCGTACAACCGGATGGTGAAGGACGCGTTCCACGAGGTCTGGTGGAAGTCGCGGCGACAGATCCAGGTCGCGCCGGATGGAACCAAGACCCTCGTCTGGTTCGCGGACGACGACCCGGCGACCGAGGAGTACACGCTGCTGGAGTACAACTTCAGCCTGTTCTTCGGCATCGCGCTCCAGATGTACCAGTCCACCCTCGTCGCGGATGACACGCCCTGGGACCGCTTCCGCCGCGAGCACCCGGACCCGACCGACCCCGCGCTCAACCCCTGGGTCAACACGAGCCCCGACCACATCAGCCGTCAGGCCCTCTTCGGCGCGCACCTCTTCAATGACCGCACGCGGGGCCCCACGAACATCCGGTGCTCGAACTGCCACGAGTCCGCCGAGCTGACGGATGCCTCCGTCCGCCGCGTCACCGCCGCGGTCAACGGGCCGGTGCGCAACCGCGACGGCAACATCATCGACAAGGGCTTCAACAACATCGGCATCCGGCCGACCTCGGACGACCTGGGCGCGGGGGGCAGCGACGCGTTCGGTCCGCTCTCCCACGCCAAGCGCCTGTTCCCCGGAGCGCCTCCCGCGAACTTCGACGGCGCCGCGGTGTCCAAGGGCTTCGGCATCGAGGGCGCGTTCAAGGTGCCCTCGCTCCGCAACGTGGCGCTCACCGCCCCGTACTTCCACAACGGGGATGCGCACACGCTCCGCGAGGCGGTGGAGCTGTACAGCCGCGGTGGCAACGTGGCCCCCGTCGCCCAGCGGGATGGCACACCCATCGAGCCCTTGGGGGTGCCCGTGCTGGCGGTCGATGAGGTGGACGCGCTCGTCGCCTGGCTGGAGACGCTCACGGATGCACGCGTGCTGTATCGCCGCGCGCCGTTCGACCATCCCCAGCTCTTCGTTCCCAACGGGCACGTCGGTGACACGACGTGGCTGGAGGATGCAGCGGGAGATGGCTACGCGGACGACGTGATGCTGGAGATTCCCGCGGTGGGCGCCGCGGGGGGCGCGCCACTGCCGGGCTTCCTCGAGGGAGTCTTCGGTCCGGTGACGCCGCCGCTGCTGCACTGACGAACGTCCCGGCGGGGGGCCTGGCGAAGGCGAGCCAGGCCCTACCGGCCGACCAGGTCCTCGCTCACGAGGTACTCGGAGGCCTCGACAATCACTTCGGACGTCCAGCCCCGGTTCGTCCCGCGCCCGTTCTCCTGGCAATCGCCGTCGGTGTGCACGCCGAGCAGGTGTCCCCGCCGGTTGAGCACGCCCGCGCCCGAGCTGCCGACCAGGGTGTCCAGGTCCGAGTAGTAGACGAGCCGGTTGCAGGAGCCCGCGAACCTGCCCTCGGCGACGACCTTCGGCCGTCCTCGCGGATGCTGGATGATGGCCAGCCGGTCGCTCGTCTCGAGCGTCAGCGGGATGGGGGTGATTGCGGGGAGCACGTCGAGCCGGATGAGCGCGTAGTCGGGCTCGAGCGCCTGTTCGATGACCGTGCCTTCGGTCAGGAGGTCCGGTCCGTCGGGAGACTCCTCGTGGTTGAAGACGATGAGCGGGCGGTCTCCCCGATTGACGCAGTGGCCGGCGGTGAGGACCACGGGGCCGGCGCTGGCTTGAATCAGCGTGCCCGTGCAGCTGCCTCCAATCAGGACGACGGCGTCCTCCTGGGCCAGGGCGTCGGCGAACTCACCCCGGTAGCTGTTGACGGGGGTGAAGTCGAGCGTCGCTCCACACTGGAGGTATCCGGTGACCTGGGTCTGTCGGGGGCTCTCCGCGCAGACCGGAGGGTCTTCGGGCACCGCGTCCTTTCCACAGGCCAGGAGGCCCAGGAGCGCGGTGCCCATGAGGCCCAAGCCCCACGGCGTGACGATGGAACCGAGGGGCTTGTGCACCATGTCTTAGTAGAGGGCGTTCAGCGCCGTGCGGTCGCTGCTCGTCCACTCACCCGTCTCCGTCGAGCGGAAGCAGGAGTTCATGATGGAGCCGCCCACCGTCGCCGTGGTCGGGGTCCCCGCGATGTGGATGGCGCCCACGCCCGCGGCGCCCTCGTTGCCGCCGCTGCCGCAGCTGATGGCGCGGTTGTAGTAGTCAGAGTGACGGAAGCCGATGGCGTGACCCAGCTCGTGCGTGATGACGTGCTCGTTCACGTCCACGCTGTAGCTCTGCAGGCCCGTGCCGATGTTGATGGTGCCGTAGGGGTTGCCGCCCGACGGGAAGCCCGCGGAGCCGCCCGCGCCGGACATGGTCGTCGCCGTGATGTTCGCGCTGCAGCCCGTGGTCGGCCCACGCGCCATCTTGAAGGTGAGCGACAGGCCGTTGTAGTTCGCGATGGCCAGGTCCAGACCCTGGCTCAGGCGGGAGTAGGAGTTGAAGCTCGCCGTGGGGTTGATGCAGATCTTCGTCTTGGTGGAGCTGACCAGGTTGGTCGTGCGGTACTGCTCCAGGCTGAAGGGCGCGGGCTGGAGCATCTCGCGCGATGCCTCGAGCGTCACGTGCGCGTCGCGGCCCACGTAGACGGCCCCGTCGACCACCATGATGTCGTTGGCCGGGAAGCCCGCCTCGACCAGGTTGGCGACGATTTCATCGTTCTCGGAAGGGGCCTGCGCCTCGCCACCTTCGGTGCCGCAACCCACCATCAGCGCGCCACAGCTCACCGCGAGAACTGCCGCTCTCTTGAACATTTGTTGTTTCCTCGAGTTGGGGGACTCGCCGCCGCCTGACCACCTGTCAGCCGCGGACGGCGAGCCGCTCTGGAGCAACTGTCGGGCCACTTGATGGGATAGAGAGAAAGACGCGTTTTTGTAGAATAGCATGGAGTGTCAACACTCCAGGAAGGGCGCGATGGGGCGTCAAGTCATGTGACAAAGGCCCGCCCAAGGCACTGCTTTGACAGTGGATTTGTATCAAAGCCCCGGGCGCCGCGGTTCCGGACAGCGGTGTCGTTGAATCAGTCACCCGCCCTGGGGTCGCGGCTACCCGTGAAGAAGCGCGGTGACAGGGCGCTTCATTGAGGCAGGGTGCTCGTGCGTCATGACTTCTTCTCTCCGCGTCAGTCCCCGCGCCAGGCCCGCTCGCCCCGGATTGTGGCGGGGGCGGCTCTTCTTCGGCCCACGGCGGCTGATGTACGCGGGGCCCATGGCGCCCACGGAGCCCCATGCGCACCCCACGTTCCAGGTGATGGTGGCGCTGGGCGAGCCGGTGCGGATGCGGGATGCCGACCAGCATGAGGTGGATTGCCCGTGGGCCCTCATCCCGCCCGACGTCGAGCACACCGTGGTCCAGGGCGCGCTGGACGTGGTGTTGCTCCACGTTCCCGCGGAGGGCCTGGTGGGGCGGCGGTTGCGGACGCTGGGGCTGGGGGCACGCGCGGAAGACTGGGTGAGGGCAGGCGAGCGGCTGCGGACGTGCGGCGCTGGCCGGCTGCCCGCGCGCTGGGCGGAGGCCGAGGCGTGGACGCAGGCCTTGCTCTCGGCGCTCCAGGCGGATGTCGGTGCCGCGCCGCCCACGCACCCGGCTGTGAAGAAGCTGCTGCGGCTGCTTCCGGAGTCGCTGGAGGGCGACGTGCGGCTGTCCGCGCTGGCGCCCCGGGTGGGGCTGTCGGTGGGGCGGCTGTCGCATCTGTTCCGCGCGGAGGTGGGCTTCGCGCTGCGGCCGTACATCCTCTGGCTGAGGTTGCACCGAGCCGCCGAGCATCTCCAGCACGGTGCCTCGCTCACCGAGGCCGCGCACGCCGCGGGCTTCACCGACAGCGCGCACCTGAATCACGCCTTCCGGAGGACGCTGGGGCTCAATCCCTCGGAGATCTCCGGCGTGGTCCAGTGGGTGGGGCCGCCGTCGGGATAGCGTGTTCTTACAAGTCCCCGAGCGGCGGGCCGCGCGATGGTGGCGCCCTGTTCACGAGGGAGCCATGACGATGAGACCCCTGCTGCGCGCGGCCTTCGAGCACGAGCTGCGCGAGGCGCTGGAAGCGGAAGCACGCGCGGAGCCGCCGCGCGCCTGGAGACACCTCGAGCGAGCCCATGTGCTCAGCCAGGGCTTCGCGGGCCCTCACGTCCGCGTGCACTGGCGGATGCTGGGGTACGGCTGGCGCCGGCGGGACGTGAAGGAGGTGTGGGGGCAGCTGTTGAGGGTGCTCGGGGCGGGGCCGGCCTCGTGGCTCGGACGCGCGCCCGTGGGCAATACCGGCGGGGCGGACGTGGGCATCTTCACGCCCATGCCCATTCCCGACGACCTCCGCACCATCCTCGACGCGGAGGGCTGACGTCCGCTCAACCGGCTGGGGGACTCAACCCGCCGACAGGGCGCCCTCGAGAAGGGGGCTGTCGGTGGTCTCCCGGCTGCTCGCGCGCCAGGTGGACGTGGGGCGCCGGGGCACCGGAGGCGGCACGCCGCCCGGCCAGTCCCAGCCCTCGCCCGTCCACTCCAGCTCGCGCCAGCCCAGGTGCGTCGCGGCCTCGCGGGCCTTCTCCCCGTGCGGGATGAGCGCCCAGCCCACGCGGGACTGCTTGCACTCACCACTCTTGAACTTGAGGAGCCGGTGCTGGCCCCGGGCCTCGCCCAGGTCCGCGTCCCACAGCGCCTGATGCTTCAGGCCGCTGCCCTGGTAGTCCACCCCGTTGCACTCACACCAGGCTAGGACGTCCTTGATGCGGACGAGCTTGTTGCCTTTCGAGAACTCCGCCACGGCAGCAACGAGGAGATCAGGGGTGAGGACGCGCATGCGGGAAACCCAATGCAAGGTCAATCAGCGATTGGGTCCAACCTACTTCGCGTGCCCGGGAGGAAGGTCCACGAGAACCCCATGCGTTTGTCATGGTTCTGTCATGGGCCCCGGTTGCCGCGCCATGTCAGGGTGACACGACGCGGTGGACCTGGGAGGGGCAATCCCGCGCTGAAGACCTGTGAGGTCTGGGTTAGCGGACAGTCGACATGATACCCCGCTGCTCCATCAGTCCGAAGAGCTCCAGGAGGGCCTCCACGGGGAAGGCGTGGCCGTACTCGGCGTAGGCCGCGTCACGGATGTCCGCGACGGAGCGCTTGCCGTTGGCGTAGCTGGCGATGGCGTCCGCCAGCTCGTAGAAGCGCAGCTCGTCCTCGCCTCGTTCCCGGAGTGCGACCGTCGCGGCGTTCATGGCTGCCTGCACGGCCTCCACGCGGGCCTTGTCCTGCGGGGGCGTGTTGCTCGCCACGTCATCGAAGGGCGTCAGCTCCTGGCCCTTCACGCGGCGGGGGATGACACTCCGGGCCCGGCGCTCGGCCTCGCTGGGGGTGGGCTCGCGGGTGGAGGCGCCTCGGGCCTTGGCGTCGGCCTCCAGCCGGCCCAGGGCCTGGGCCTCGCTGGTCTCCAGCTGGCGGGTCATACCCTGGACGGTGGCGGCGGGCGCTCCCAGGGGGAGACAGGAGCGCAGGGCCTCCCGCTCCCGCTGATAGCCCGCGCGCACGGAGGCGCGGGCCAGGCGATAGAGGCCGGGGAGCTCCATCGCCGCGGCGGAGGCCAGGCCCTGGCGGGCGTGGAACTCATCGTCCGCCACGCGGCGGATGCCATGCAGGGACACCAGGCGAGCCAGCTCCACCGCGTTCGAGGTGTCCGCCCACGCGGCGACGGTGACGGTGGCCAGGCCCGCGAAGGCCGCGCGGTGCAGCTGGGTGGGGTCCACGTTCTCCGGCCGGTCTCCGCTGGTGTGGTACGCATCGTCGGGCCACGTGGTGAAGGACACGCCCGGGATGCCGTGGTCGTTGAAGAGCTGGTGGTCGGAGCCCCGGCTGTAGCGCTCCACGCGGGCATTCAGCGCGTCGCGCGAGCCGGTGAGGGAGCCGATGTAGAAGTCGCGGCGGGGCGGGTACTTCACCCCGTTGAAGCGGTTCATGAAGGTGACGGTGGACTCGCTCACGGCGTTCACGAAGCTGGCGTTCCAGTCCGGCGTGGCGGAGACGGCGAAGCGCGAGTGCACGCGGGACAGGTGCGCGCCCAGCATGTCGAAGTTGAAGTTGGCCACGCGCCGCACGGGGTCCGCGGCGTGGTGGGTGAACCAGTGGCGGGTGCCCTCGAACTCCGGCAGCCACAACACGCGCAGGGTGCGCGCCGGCGGTGGCAGCACGCCCTGCTGGATGAGCGTGGTGTACGTGCGCACCATCTCCAGCACGGTGGCGGAGCCGGAGGCGTTGTCGTCCGCTCCAGGCTTGTAGTGGTCCAGGTGCGCGGTGATGACGACCTCTTCTCCCGCGAGCCTGCCCGGGATGACGCCGCTGACGATGCTGTAGTGCCCGTCGACCTCCTTCACCGCGACGCTCACGTCCACCTTCACGGGGCCGCCGCGCAGCTGGGCGCGCAGCTCCCGGCCCTGCCGGTCGGAGACCATGAACGTGAAGGGCGCCGGGGTTCCCTTCGGCACGAGTCCGGGCGGGACACGTGCCCAGCCCACCTGGTCCGGGAAGTCGCCATCCAGGCGGTGCGGCTGGTTCCAGGGCGGCGTCGAGTAGGACGACACGACGCCGACGGCGCCGCGCTTCACCACCGCCTCGCGCAGCGCGAGGCTGGGGCGTCCGGTGGTGAGGACGACCTTCCCCTTCAGGTCCTTGCCCGCGTAGTCCGAGTCGAGCGTGCCGGTGCCCACGTCCACCAGCTCCAGGCCCGTCCCCTCGAAGCTGCCGCTGCCCACGGGCAGGGACATGGGGAGGTCGGCGTAAGAGGTGACCTTGTACCGGTGGGGGAGGGAGACCCAGAGCTCGCCGCGGGTGGCGGACCACTGGGGCCCGGTCATCATGGGTTCCAGGCGCACGTCCTGGAGCCCCGCGGCCTTGGCGGCGGCTTCCATCCACTTCGCGGCCTCGCCGTAGCCCTGCTGCGTGTCGCGCGCGAGGAGGGACAGCCGCTGCACGTGGTCGTGGATGCGGTCGCCGGAGCTCTCGTGGATGAAGGCTTGGACGATGTCGTCCCGGAGGACCAGCCCCGTGGTGGGAGACAGGGGGCCAACGGGGGACCGCGCCGCGGCATCGAACGCCGTGACACAGAGGAGTGTGAGGGAGGCGAGGAGTGGGAGCCGCATGGGTGGCCTCGAAGGTATCGCCCTCCAAGGTTTGCTCCCAGCGCCATATTCCCGAGGGCGCCGTCACTCCATCCTGGCGCCGCGCTCCGCGAGCAGCTCGCGCAGGAGCGAGCGATGACAGCGCGCTTCGTTCTCGCAATAACAGCCGACGGCGAAGTCCGCCGTGCGAGAGAGCGCCGCGAGCAGGTCGAGCGTCCGGCTGGCATGAGGCTCCGCCATCTCCGCGCGGAACTTCCGGGTGAACACCGCCCAGTCCTTCTCGCTCTGGGCCTGCTGTCCCAGCTTCACCACCTCGGGGCTGGGCGACAGCTCGGGATACCAGACGTCATACCAATCCTCCGAGGCGAAGCGCGCCGCGGGGACACCCCGAGGCGGGCGGCGCACGGTGCCGATGCGCAGCCCTTCGTTGGCGAGGCGCGGCGTTCCCAGTCGGACGATGCGGACAGTCATGGCGTGGCTTTCTACTTCCGGGCGCGGGAGGGCGCCTGGAAAAGAAAGGAGTGACAGTTTCATCGGGCAACGGTGTTCGAGGCTCGGCGCTTCGTGGGGTGCGCGGACATGTGACGTCCGCTCGCCGTGCGTTGCAGGGCCGGGCCGGGGGCCGCGCCATCCTGAAAGCAGACACCTGTGACCTTGCTCCGACGTCGCAGTCTCCTCTCTCTGGAAGTCCGCACCGTTCCGCTCCTGGCCTTGATTGGCTTCCTGGCCACGCTGTCCGCGTGTGATGACGATGACCCGCCCGTGGACCCCGCGCGGGTGATGACTCGCAGCGGTCCCGTGCGTGGGACGGTGTCCGACGAGGTCCGGGTCTTCCAGGGCATTCCCTTCGCCGCGCCTCCGGTGGGAGACCTGCGCTTCAAGGCCCCTCAGCCCGTCGCGGCCTGGAGCGAGGACAGGGACGCGACGAAGCCCGGCCATCGGTGCCCCCAGCCGCCCGACGCCTTCGGCGCGCCGAGCAACACCGAGGACTGCCTCTTCCTCAACGTGGTGGCTCCGCGCGCGGCGAGCCCCCGGCACCGGCGGCCGGTGATGGTGTGGATTCACGGCGGCATGGGGCACGTGGGCGCGGGGAGCGACCACGACACGCGCCGGCTCGCGCAGGTGGGCGATGTCGTGGTGGTCTCGTTCAACTACCGGCTGGGGATGCTGGGCAATCTCTCCCATCCCGGATTCGAACGCTCGGGGCACTTCGTGCTCGAGGACCAGCAGGCCGCCCTGCGCTGGGTGCGAGACAACATCGAGGCCTTCGGCGGAGACCCGGGCAACGTCACGCTCTTCGGTGAGTCCGCGGGCGCGACGAACGTCTGCAAGAACATCATCTCCCCGCTCTCCGCGGGGCTGTTCCACCGCGCCATCATCCAGAGCGGGCCTTGCACGCTGAGATGGCCCGAGAACGGCATCTTCCCGGGCACCCCCGCGACGGGGCCCGCGCGCTCGCAGGAGGAGACGGAGGCGGGAGGGGTCCTCGACGCGAAGGCCCTGGGCTGCACGGACGCGGACCCCGCGCGCGCCGCCGCGTGCCTGCGCCACGACGTCTCGATTCAGCGGTTCATCGACCGGGTCACCTCGGCCACGGGCCTGGGGGGAGGGTATGGCCTGCCCATCCATCCCGTGGCGAATCCGGTGGAGGAGGGCCGGTTCAACAAGGTCCCGGTCCTGATTGGAAACACGCGGGACGAGTCGCGCCTGTTCGTGGGCCTGGCCTTCGACGGGACGGAGAACCCCGTGACGCCCGCCATGTATGAGGCGCTCACGAACAGCAGCTTCGGAGCGCACGGGCCCTTGGTGCGCGCGCGGTATCCGTTGTCCGCCTATCGCTCTCCCAGCGAGGCGTGGGCGGCGGTGCTCACGGACCGCGTGTGGGCCTGCACGACGCTCAAGTCGGCGCGGCTGTTCGCCTCGCACATGCCCGTCCACATGTTCGAGTTCGCGGACCCTCACCCGGTGATGAGTCCCGAGCAGCCTCGGCCCAGCGGCGCGTGGCATGGCTCCGACGTGGCGATGTTGCTGTGGCCGGTGCTCAAGCCCGTCGAGGAGGGCCTCTTCACCCCGGAGCAGAGGGCCCTCTCCGACTCGATGATTCGCTATTGGGCGAGCTTTGCGCGGACCGGCAGCCCCAACCACGCCGGTGCGCCCGAGTGGCCCCGGTACGAGCCCTCCAAACCCTATACACAGTCGCTCGCGCCGGGCGCCGGCGGCATCCGGAACGTGGACTTCGCCGCCGAGCACCACTGCGACTTCTGGCTGGCGCCTCCCTTCGAGCAGTAGCCCCTCATTCCCTTGGAAGGAACACGTATGTCTTCACTGGATACGCAGGCCATTCCCTTGTCGCGTCGCTCATCCGTCTCACGCCGCGGCGGCGCGCTCGTGTTGTGCGCGGGCATGTCGCTTCTCCAGGCGTGCGGCGACGGTGACGAGCGCCCCGTCATCTGGCCCCCGGACGAGGTGTCTCCCTCGGTGGCCATGGACGTCCTGCCGGGGACCTATCCCAACCGGCTGGATGTCTCGTCCACGGAGCTGGTCGAGGTCGCCGTCCTGGGGAGCGAGGCCTTCGACGCGAAGCAGCTCGACGCGCGGGCCTCGCAGCTGGGGGACGCGTCCGGGAAGAACTGGGTCGGCGCGAAGGAGGCGCGCCCGGCGAAGGACGTTGACGGCGATGGCCGCCTGGACGCGCTCCTCGTGTTCTCCGTGGCGGAGCTGACCCAGAAGCAGGTGCTGACCCCGGAGTCCAGCACGGTGCGCCTGCGCGCGAGGACGAAGCAGAAGGGGAACTTCGTGGGGCGCGATGGCCTGGCCGACAGCAAGGCGCCGCAGGTGGTGCTCCCCGCGCCCAAGGGGCCACATGCGGTGGGAACGTTCGAGCGCGCGTGGACGGACACGGGGCGCGATGAAGTCTTCACGACAGCGGCGGGGGACAAGCGCGAGGTGCTGGTGCGCGTGTGGTACCCGGCGAGCGTGCCATCGGGGGCGCAGCCCGCTCCCTACTTCCTCCAGCTCCATGAGGCGGAGTTCCTCGCCGAGTCATTGGAGCTGCCCTCCCCGGCCTTCGGGTTCGTCTACTCGCACTCGTACCAGGACGCGGCGATGGTCTCGGGCAGCGAGCGCCACCCCGTCGTGCTCTTCTCGCCGGGCTACGGCATGAGCCGGATTCTCTACTCGGCGGTGGCGGAGGAGCTGGCCAGCCGGGGCTACGTGGTGGCGGCCATGGCGCACACCTACAGCGCGCCGGTGGCGTTTCCGGACGGGCGGAAGCTGCCCCAGACGGTGCAGGTGACGCTGGAGGACGAGGCCCTGAACCGGAAGATCCAGGACGCGTGGACGGCGGATGCCCGCTTCGTGCTGGACCAGCTGACGGCGGTGAACGCGAACGACCCGAAGGGGCGGCTCACCGGACGGTTGGACCTGGAGCGGGTGGGGATGTTCGGCCACTCGTTCGGGGGCTCGACGTCGGCGGAGGCGTGCCGGGTGGATGCGCGCTTCAAGGCGGGCATCAACATGGATGGGACGTTTTTCGGCCAGCCCGCGGCGGGCGCCACCGTGCCCTTCTTCATGCTGGCGGCCGGGCGTGAAGAGAAGGACCCGTCCTGGGAGACCTTCAGCCAGAACCTGAAGGGGCCGGGCTACTGGGCGCGCGTCGAGGGAGCGCAGCACGCCAACTTCGGCGACATCCAGCTGCTCATGCCGCTGGTGCGTGCCTATGCCCCGGACTTCGACCCAGCATCGATCGACCTGGGCCCCATCGAGGGCGCCCGCGGCTACACCCTGTCGAGCGTCTACCCGCTGGCCTTCTTCGACAAGCACCTGCGAGGACTGTCCACGCCGCTCCTGAACGGGAACTCCTCCGACTACCCGGAGGTGGACCTCACCGTGTACCCGCGCTGAGGCGCGCGGGGCCGCGTCCGGCGGGGCCGACGTCCTGGCCTCGTCGGGAGGCTAGGTCTTGGAGACGAACTGGGATTGGGCGTCGAGGAAGACCTGGCCCGGGAGCTTGGCCTCGGGGCGGAAGAGGGTCTTCAAGAGCTTCTGCGCCATCTCGTCCGTCACGGGCTTGGACCCGGGTTGCTCGAGCTTGAAGAAGGACTTGATGGTCTTCGTGTCCTCGACGCCCAGCTCCTTGTTGTACTTGGGGTCCTGGATGCGCCGCAGCTCGGCGACCACGGACAGCCCCACGCCCTGGCGGATGTCCGGCCCGAAGAAGACCTGGTGGTGCGTGTGGTGGTCCATCTTCAGCTTGAACATCTCGTCGCCCTCCGGGCTCTTCTTCTTGGAGAGCTGATACTCCCGCACGACCTTGTTCGTTGAGGGCGCCCCCGTCGTGGTCGCGGAGGCGCTGGCGGCGAAGACCTCGTTGCCAGAGTCCTGCTCGAAGCCGCCCTTGCGCATGGGGGTGTTGTCCGCGCGCTTGAGGGGCTCCAGCACCTTGGGCGTGAGCTGGTCCTCCATCGTTATCCACCCGCGCTGGAACAGCTGGGTGTCATTGGCGTTGTAGCGCAGCGTCTCCGAGCCGTAGCGCGTCTTGGAGTCCGAGGCCGTGCCGGCCTCGAACCGGAAGAAGACGAAGTCGTTGTTGCGCAGCAGCTGCTCGTCCGACTTGGGCGTGTTGTTGTGGACCTGCGCCGGGTCGGTGGCGAGGTTCTCGATGCGGACCTTGGACAGCACCTTGCCGGAGTTCTCGATGGCCTCCCGCCCCTCGGTCGTCGTGCTGTGGGACATGACGAAGTCACACGTCATGAAGCTCTGGATGATCTCCTTCTCGTAGGGCTTCAAGGGGCCCCCGGCCTTCAGCTCGCCCTCCAGCCGCTTGATGTTCTCCTTCGAGAGATTGCGGACGAAGTCCATGCCCGTGTCCGTGTTGTCGGCGGACTTCACGGACTTGTGTCCCCAGAGCGCGTTGGCGTTGGTCTCCTTCTTGGCGTAGGCCTTCATCTGCTCCGGGCTCAGGTTCTTCGACTCCGCCCCGTTCACCATGAACTCATAGGAGCCCTTGGCGGAGTGGTCCCGGTAGGCATTGGCGATGACGGTGCTGACCCCGTTGAGGTGCTTCACCGGGCTCGTCTTCTGTTCCTCGATGCGCCCCAGTGTGTGATTGACCGTCTTGAGCATGTGGTCCAGGCGCGCGCCGGGGTCCGGGGCGTTGCTGGACGAGGCCTTGCTCTTTCCAGTGGCCTTGCTCGTGTCGACGAGCGCGCCCTTGGCCTGCTCGAGGATGGCCTTGGTCTGCTCGGCCATGGCCTTGGCCTGGTCCAGGTTCGTGGGCGCGGGGCTCTTGGAGAGCGTCTGCAGCGCCTCATGCGCGACCTTGAGGGCCTTGACGTTCTCCGGAGAGGGCTTCTTCCCCCCTTCCAGTTGATCCAGCGTCTGCTTCACGCTGAAGGTGAGCGTCGTGGGGCTCGCGGGGCCGTCCGAGTAGCGCTTCGCCTGGAGCTGCTCATAGGCGGGCGTGTCCTTGAGCTTGTCGTTGAGCTCCTTGTCGAGCGCCTCCCGCTGCTGCGCCAGCTCCGGCGTCTCGACGTGCTTGTAGTTGTTGATGCTCGGAGGCGGTTTGTTGCCGACGTTGCTGACCATCGGAGGCTCCAGACGAGGGGAGGCACTACACAGCCGATTTCACTCGGGGTAGTGTATCCGACCTGTTCGGGAGTTACTGACTTGCCATGAGGGGCGCCATCCGCCCCGCGCGGACCCCTCTCGGGTGTCGGGAAGTCGACACGAGGCCCCGGGGGCGCTCGTCCCGCTACTCCGGCCGCATCAGCGTCTCGAGGCGCTCGATGACCTGGAGCTTGTAGACCTGGGAGCTACACTGTGGGCATTCGCCTTGAGGGATCGCAGAGACGACCACATTTCGTCCGGAAACCTCCATCTCGACTTCGATGAAGCGGCTTGCGTATGCCCCGGCGCAGGGGCAGCTGCCATATTCGTACTCGGTCCCGCTTGCATTGGTTACCATGGAGTCCGCCAGGAAAGAGCGCCCATGAGCAAGGTATCCCATCCCCCAGGATTCCGCCCGCCGAACCCGACACGGACCCCGCAGCGGCCGACGAACACGCGTCGCCCGTCGAGGAATCAAGGGGTTCAGGGAGGCCCCCAGCGCATCGACGAGGTCGAGGACGAAATCGAGCTCGAGAAGATGCAAGAGGAGGCGGCGTCGCTCGGCCACAACGGCGACAAGTCCGACCACCAGCGCGAGAATGCCTGGGCGCAGCTCGAGCAGTTCCGCAACCGGAGCAACGCGGGCGTCGGAGGCGAGCAGCAGCGAGGTCGCGCCGAGCACAGCGCCCGTGAGGAGGCGAACTCCCAGCGGCTGACGGGCGAGCTCCAGACCGCGGCCCAGTCCAACCCCACCCGGAGCATCTTCGGCTCCAAGTCCCGGGGCGTCGACCAGGCCCAGGCGACCCAGGCCGCGCAGGCCCTGGCGCCCCAGCAGGCGGTGTCCTCCACCCAGCCGTCCGTGGCCTCCCAGAAGCCGAGCGTCTCCTCGTCTCCTCGCCCGGGGGCGCCGCTCAACGCCCACGGCCTGCTCGCCACCGGCAAGGCGGTGGGCACCTTCGTGAAGGAGCTGGCCCTGTCGTCCCTGGCGGGCACGGAGCTCCACGGGAAGCTCCAGTCCGCGGTGTCGACGGCCCAGCAGCTGCTCGCCAACAAGGAGGGCATCGCGCGCGTGGGCCTGGGCGAGAACAAGAACGCCGAGCACATCGTCCTGGTCGTCGCGAAGCGAGGGGCCAGCCTGAAGCAGCTGCTGGAGACCGTGCCGGAGAAGATCCAAGGCGTCGGCACGCTCATCTCCATCGGGTTCGACGTGCTCCCGCTCAAGCGCGGCAGCAGCCCGTCATCGACGTCGATTCCTCGAACCTTCGCGGGGTGACGCGGGGAGGCCGCGGCCAATCCCTATCGTGGAAATCCCCGCGATAACTGGGATTTCCGCGTCAGTTGAGCGGATGGCGAGGGCGTTTCCATCCGTGCGATAACGGTGGGAGTCCCTGACTTCCATGCGCTCGACTTCCAAGACTCCTGGTGTGCTGCGCGGGTATGTGTTGCCCGCGCTCCTGCTCTTCGCCCTCCCGCTCTTCGGCCTGTGGTTCGCCGGACACGCGCAAGACCGGTTCGATACACGCGTGCTCGAGGCCATCGAGCCGCAGATCCTCCGCGACAAGTCGCTCAGCGAGACGGAGCGGCAGGAGGCGCTGGCCTTCTTCCGGTCCGCGTCGGCGTCCGAGGCGTGCATGGGCACGAACGAGGCGCTGGCGAACTTCCGCGCGAACCTGGGCGATGCGTGCTCGGACGCGGTGCAGTTCGGGTGGATGTACCGCCTGTCGCTGGGCCTGGTGGTGCTGGGGGTGTTCTCCACGCTGATCGCGCTCCTGTGCGGACTGGCGGCGTTCATCTCGCGCGCGTTCCAGTACGGCAGCTTCGTGGTGGGCTGGAACGTGCTGCGGGTAGCGAGTGCCTTCCAGGTGGCCGGGCAGGGGGGACTCGCGACGTGGCTGTCCTTCTGGGTCACCGCGCTCTGGTTCCAGCGCTACTCGCCGAAGCTCATCATCGTGATGGGGCTGCTGGCGGCCGTGGGTGTGGGCATGGTGGTGATTGCCATCTTCAAGCGCCCGTCCATGGACTTCGAGGTGGAGGCGGAGGTGCTGGAGGAGTCCGCCGCGCCCGAGTTCTGGGCCCAGGTGCGCAAGCTGTGTGCGCACCTGCGGACGCCGCCGCCGGACCACATCCTGGTGGGCATCGACGCCAACTTCTTCGTCACCGAGAGCGACATCCGCGCGGGCGGCAGGACGCTCTCCGGGCGGACGCTGTTCGTGAGTGTCTCCTTGTTGCGGCTCCTGGAGCGGGGGGAGGCGGAGGCGGTGCTGGCGCACGAGATGGGCCACCTGCTGGGGGGAGACACGGGCCACGGCAAGAGGCTCGCGCCCAAGCTCGCGCACTTCAGCGACTACCTGGGCACGCTCTACGAGGGCGGGCTGACGCGGCCCGTCTACTACTTCATGGTGGCCTACCGGGGGCTCTTCGAGCTGTCGCTGGGCAAGAGCCGCCGCGCGAGCGAGCTCGCCGCGGACCGGCTGGCGGCGGAGGTCACCTCGGGGATGGAGGTGGCGCGGTCGCTGGTGAAGGTGGGCGCGTACGCGAACTTCCGCGAGCGCGTGGAGGCGGACCTGTTTGGCCGCAACGAGCAGCAGCAGTCGGTGGCCATCGCCCGGCGGGTCGCGCACGGCTTCGCGGCGTATGCGCAGTCGGAGGCGGTGCAGGACGACCTGCAGGGCGCGGTGACGCCGCATCCGTTCGACACGCACCCGCCGCTGGGCATGCGTCTGGAGAACGTGGGGGTGAAGCTTGCGCCCGACGACATGGCGCAGACGCTGCTCGAGCCCGTGGCGTCCTCCTGGGTGGAGGACTTCCGTGAGGCGGAGGCCATCGAGGCCCGGCTGTGGGGGGCCTACGAGGCGCGCTTCTCCGAGGCGCATGACATGGCGCTGGCCTACCGCTACCGGCCGTCCAACGACGAGGAGCGGCAGCACGTGGAGAAGCACTTCCCGCCGCTGGAGTTCGCGGCGAAGGAAGCGGGCCACGAGGTGCGGCTGGACTTCGCGGAGGTGAGCTGCGCGCAGTGGGAGGAGCCGGTGAGCCTGGGGCAGGTGAAGAGCGCCACCACCGCGGAGCGCATGTTCAAGAAGTACCTGGACCTGCAGCTGGAGGGGGCGGGGTTGTTCAAGGGCAAGCGCTCCATCTGCTTGAGCAAGCTCGAGGAGGGCGACGCGTTCGTGAATGCCTTTGGCGGCTATCTGGGCCGGCACCGGGCCATGGAGGAGTACCAGGCCCGGTCGAACGAAGCGGCCTGAGAAGGCCCGCCATCGCATGAAGCACGGCCCACCCACGACCGACG
Source organism: Myxococcus stipitatus (assembly GCF_038561935.1). The sequence goes on from NZ_CP102770.1 coordinate 3,174,200, forward strand.
GTGGGCCGTGCGCTACCGCCTGCAGAGGGTTCCGGCGAACTGATTGCCGTTGCAGCCCCCGAAGAAGTGGTCGGGCGTGTTCGTCTGATAGCCGCAGTGGGTCCAGTTGCACTGGTTGCCGAATGCGTCCGTGCCTCCTGGCGTGCACAAGCGCATCGGCTGGTTCGTGGTGCAGGCCGTGCCCGAGGTGGTCGACACGGCGCAGCTGTTCGAGCCCGAGCCCAGGTAGCGCAGGTTGTCACCCGTCCAGTAGTTGAACAGCGGGGCCGCGGAGCCATGCTGGCCCGTCCAGGTGGTCGCCGCGCTGGCGCTCCAGCCCGGCGCGCACAAGGTGTCCCGATTGGGCCAGGTCACCGCGCCGCCGCACCCCACGAGGTTGTTCGTGAAGACCTGCTCCACCGTGCCATCGGCGCAGCCCGAGGTCGGAATGCAGAGCGAGCCCGCCGTGGGATTTCCCGCGCAGCCGCCGAAGTAGGCATTGGGCGGCGGGAGCGCGTTGTAGCCGCAGTGGCCCCAGTTGCAGGTGTTGCCCTCCGGGTCCGCCCCCGCGGCCTTGCAGACGCGCATGGGGCTTCCCGCGGGGCAGGCCGTGCCGCTGGTGGTGCTCACGAAACACGCCGTCGAGGTGCCGGTGTACTTGAGGTCGTCGCTGGTCCAGTAATGGTGCGTCGGCGCCGTCGCGCCCCGCAGGTTGACCCACTCGGCGGCGGTGGCCACGCGATAGCCTGGGCCACACAGCGCGGCGCGGTTCGCCCAGGTCATCCCGCCCGCACAGCCCACCATGCCTCGAGAGAAGGTCTGTTCGATGGTGCCATCCGCGCACCCGCGAGGCACACAGAGGGTCCCCGCCGTGTTGTTGCCGGCACAGCCGCCAAAGAAGCGGTTGGGCGAGTTCGCGAGCAGTCCGCAGCCCTTCCAGTTGCATTGGTTGCCCTCGGCGTCATTGCCTGACGCGGTACAGACGCGCATGGGCTGACCCGCGGGACAGGCCGTCCCGGACACGTACGTGACGGAGCACGCCCCGGACGCGCCCGTGTAGCGCAGGTCGTCGTTCGTCCAGTAGTTGTGGGCCGGCGCCAGCCCGTTGAACAGCGTGTCCCACTCCCGAGCCGTCGCGGGGCGGAACCCGGCGGCGCAGAGGGAGGCCCGGTTGCTCCAGGGGACAGCCCCCGCGCAGCCGGCCATCCCTCCCGAGAATATCTGCTCCATGGAGCCATCCGCACAGGGAACCCCTGGCACGAGCGGCGACTCCTGGGAGGACTCCTGAACCTCCTCGTCCGCTTCGATGGGGGCATTGCATGCCACGGTCAGCAGCATGGCGCCGAGGGTCCACCGCTTCATGAATGAGATACATCCTGTCTGAGTCATGGATTGTCACTCCCGTGCGACATCCCGCTGGATGCGGAATGAGCACTCTCGTCTGATTTGTCGCTGAGTCGCCATCGCACTGAGGGAGGTGGGGGAAGGCGAGATGTCTGGATTTTTCATGCCCGCCGCCGTCTTCATGAGACAGGCCTCGCGGGCGAGGCTGCGGGCGTCTGGGGTTGCCCGCCAGGCGTGACCCGCTGGCCAGACCCGCATTCTCGCTGGGGTTTTGTGTGTCCAGGGCGTGTTCTGGGAAATGTCCTGAAGTGGATGGATGAGATGTCTTGAATGAAAACAAAATCCGACGACCGGGTTGGGTGATACCTGGGTTGAAACAAAAACATCGACGGGAGGTGTATTGCTTGTCGTGCGGTGGGTGGTCCACCGCTGGGTCGTTCTGAAAGAGAGGTACAGCAATGAGGTCACTTGTGAGAGTCACGGTCCTTGGGCTGGTGTTCCTGGCCGTGGGCTGTGGTGAGAATTCTCCGGAGCCCGCGGCCGAACCCCCTCCTTCCACGCACGAGGCGGCGCTCGAGGAGTCGATGCCGTCCGAGGCGGAGCTGGCCGCGACGCGGACGGCGACCGGGGTGACGGCGGTTCCCGTGAACTACGTCATCGACCCCTCCACGACGGTGGAGCTCACCGTGACGTCGGGAGAGGAGCAGGCCGAGCCCGCTGCCTCCCTCCAGACGCCCGAAACCCCGGGCGCCGTGCGGCGTCCCCTCAAGTAGTCGGCCGGAGCGAGCGAGGAACATCACATGACGACGAGAAAGCTCATGATGGCCGTGGGAGCCCTGGCGGGGCTCGGGTTCGCGATGCCAGCCCATGCCTGGGTGCAGTTCTGCAACGGCACCAGCGCCACCATCTGGACCGCCTATTCGTGGCGCCAGACGAGTTGCGCGACGGGCTGGGCGAAACGCGGCTGGTGGAGCCTGTCACCGGGGCAATGCAAGATTGTCTATGGCCCCGCCATCTCCAACCGGTACTCGTACTACTACGGGGAGGGGGGCGGCCGGACCTGGTCGGGCCCCTATTACACCTGCACTCCGTACGCCGCGTTCAACCTGTGTGATCATCAGTGCTTCAACCCCTCGCGCAACCTGGGCTACAGGCAGCTCGATACGGGGCGCTACACGAACTACACGCTGACGCTGCGGCCCTGATGACCGCGGCCAGGCAGGGCCTCGCGGAGGTCGGGGCCCTGCCCGGTCACTTCTCCAGGAATCATCCACACCCGAGCGGCGTTCGAGGGCCCCGGAGCTGTCACACCGGGAGCCTCTCATGCGCCGTGCCGGTACCTCGTGGTGGGTCGTGCTGTCCTTGTTCTCGCCCTGGAGTGCTCACGCCGCGGAGCCGGCGGAGAGCGCGGGGGCGCGTGCCTTCAAGCGCCTGGGCGCGCTCGTGGGGACCTGGGAGGGGACGTTCTCCAACGGGAAGGTCCACCGCGTCACGTACAGGCTCTCGGCGGTCAACAGCGTCCTCGTCGAGACCTGGGCCCTGGGGCCCGAGCGCGAGTCCCTGACGCTCTACCACCTGGATGGAGACACCCTGGTGGCGGACCACTACTGCCCGCAGGGCAACACGCCCCGGCTCGAGCTGGCGAAGCGCGCGGACACGGACGCGCTGTCGTTCGTGTTCCGCGACGGCACGAATCTGAAGGTGAAGGGCAAGTCGCACCAGCACGCGTTCTGGGTGCGGCTGGACGGGCCGGACGCGTTCGCCCGGGGCGAGACCTACGTGGAGAACGGCAGCACGCCCCTGCAGCTCGCGAAGGCCGGCCCGGGCGAGGCCGTCACCTACCGGCGCGTGGCCACTCCCTAGGCCCGCGCCGGCAGATGCGAGAGGGCTTGTCCCGCCTCAGCGAGGCTCGGGCGGGGCCACCGTGGTGCCGCAGCGCTGGGTGTCCTCGGTGACGAAGCCATTCCGGGTGGAGATGCTCCGGTCGTAGCACCCGGCCGGGTGCCCGTTCAGCCGATAGCGGTGGGTGGACGTGCCCACCGCGTTGCGCTGCGGACGCGGGACGCCCAGGTTGTAGGCGGCCTCGCCCGTGTAGACATCGCTCATCTCGTGGTGCGCCAGCGAGTGGAGACCCTGGAAGGAGAGCGCCTCCTCCGCGTCACTCACCGTGATGGTCGTGGTGAGCCGGTTCGTGTCGGACACGTCGATGCGGCCATCGAGCACGAAGTGCTTGTGGGAGTGGCTCACCTCGGGGAGCGGGCCGCGGCCCGCCACCGTGACGGTGCTGCGGTCCTTCCAGGTCGACACGAGCTCGTCCGGGTTCTCCATCTCCCCCAGCCAGCGGTGCATGCTCGCGTTGGACACCTTCTGCTCCACACTGGTGACCTCCCAGCCGCGCGAGGTCTTCACGTAGCCCGTCACTCGCAGCTGGTGCGCCCCCTGCGTGTCCACCTGATGCCAGCCGTCCACCAGGGTGTGGTCCGCGCCGTTGGTCATGGTCCCCAGCTGGTGGTGGATGAGTCCGCCGGTGACCCGCGTCGCGCGCGCATCCCTCCAGACGAGCACGTTGGTGGGCAGGTCCCAGCCGGGGCGACCCTCGGGCACGCCCAGCACGCTCACCCGGACCTGGTGCGGCTGGCCGTCCGTCAGCAGGCCCGCGAAGGGCGTGAGGTCATAGCGGATGGGGCGCACGTCGAAGGCGCGCGGCGCCGGAAGGACATACCAGAGAAAGGGATTGGCCCAGCCGCCTGTATAGACATGCGGGAAGGGCATGGCGATGCCGGCCACCTTGCCATCCACTTCAATCTGCACCTCGCGGTAGGGGCCCACGTCGGCGGGGCAGGAGTAGGGCACGGAGGCGGGCGCGGTGAGGTACCAGAACTCCTCGCAGCCTCCGCCGGAGCCCGTCGCATAGACCTCCGCGACGAGCCGAGAGGTGTTCGCCGGCACCGTCACCTCGCCCACCAGCGCGCTTCCCTCGCGGCGCGGATTCGTCAGGGGCAGCACGGCGTCGGGCGCGGGCGCGGCCGGAATCCAGGGGCGCTGCGCCGGGTAGAACGTCAGGTACACCTGGACGTCCAGCACGCCCGTGTACGTGTCATTGACCACATTGCCAATCAACATCCAGATGGGCTGTGTCTGGCTCAGCAGCGGCGCATATTGGGTGACATCCTTCTCCACGGCCCAGCTGATGCCATCCCGCGAGGGCTCCGGCGTGGACGTCTTGAAGATGGTGACGCCGCCGACCTCCAGATGTCCCAGCCGGTCATACTGGACGCCTCGGACCTTGCCCTCCATGCGCAGCACGACCTTGTTCCATGGCCCCGGGCACTCCGCGGGCGGCGTGAACGTGCTGGTGTAGGGCGTGAAGTCGTCGAACTTCTCATCGACAATCTTCAACGTGCAGGAAGCGCTCCCGGGCCGCTCCACGACGGGGAGCGCGGTGCGCGGGTCGTCCCAGTCGGTGCCGAACTCAGGAGGGGGCTCGCTGGCCCAGGCGGGCGCGGACGCGCCGAAGACGAGGGCTGCCGCGACGAAGGCACGGAAGGGGTGGCGCACGGCTTATCCTTGGTAGGCGGTGAAGACCTGGAGCCTAGGTCGTCGCCGGGCCGTGGGCAATTCAACGGTGCGAAGGCTGGGAAGACACCCCGGACCTGAGCGCAAGGCCCGGGGTGTCTGGGTGAATCACTCCACCCAGTGACGCTGGGTCATCACGCGGAAGTTGGTCGTGGTGTCGATGAAGAAGGAGACCTGCACGCCCGCCCACGGACCGCGCTCGATGCCCAGGTGGCAGCCCTTGAAGGTGTGGCCAACGATGTGCGACTCGAGGTCCGACAGGCCCTCGGTGACAATCTCGCTCTCGATTTGATGATTGCGGTTGGCGGTGCTCACCGCGCTGGTGATGTAGTTGCGCACCTCGGTGGCGTCCGCCAGGTTCGGGCGGTTGCCCCACCACGACGCCGGGAAGCTGCTGGGGTCGATGCCGAAGCAGGTGGCGGAGGTGATGCGGTCCTCGCCGGAGCTCCACATCACGTCGACCTCGTCGAAGTCGAAGTCGAACTTCACCGTCCAGTCATCGGGGGGCAGGGCGTTGACCGCGGCGCCCAGGGCCTCGATGGAGTAGCCCATGGTGGCGGTGTTGCGCAGGGCGCGGATGCTCACGGTGCCGATGCCGGCCGTGTTGGCGATGGCCTGCACGGAGGTGAAGGGGCGCAGGTTGAGGAGGTTCGTCGCGCCATTCCACGCGAGCGGCAGGACGGCGTGCAGCGCCTGCGCGCTCGCGGTGTTCACCAGGGAGACGATGGCCGCGGCGTCGTCGGTGGAGACGGCCAGCTCATCCACGATGCCGACACAGCTCGCGCCGATGAAGCCCTGCGCGCGCGCGCCGCCCTCGATCTGCGCCAGGCGGTACGCGCCCACCAGGTTGACGGCGGAGACCTGCGCCAGCGTCGTGAACGGCGCCGTGGTGCGCTGGGCGACGAGGTTGGCGACGGCGTTGCTCGGAAGGTACGCGTCGAGCGTCGCGAAGGACGCCGTGTTGACGAAGGTGAGGATGCCCTGGCACTCGGGGGCAACGTCCACGTCCGTCGTCGTCAGGGGAGCGCTCTGGCTCTCGGGTGACTCGGAAGAGGGAGGAGGGGCTTCACCCGTGGGGCCACAGCCAACCAGCAGGCTCACGGACAGTAGGGCAGAACCGATACGACGCATCGAGAACTCCTCAAGGGCACGGCGAGTGATGACACTTGATACATCATTCGCATGGGTTGCTGACAATCCAAGCCTCCTCGGCTTTGCGTGAGGGGAGAGGATTGCTTTCTGGACCTCTTCGCTGGACTCAGGCATGCCGGGGGCTTCACCCCTGGGTTCCGCGCCCCGGAGCCCCCTCTGGCGAAGGAAGTACATGCGAGCCTGTCCCTGCTGCATGGAGACTCTGACACCTGGGCTCCTGGGCTTCGGGAGCCGGCGCCTGGTGGGACGCTGCGAGGTGTGTGGCGACGCGGTGTGTGAGGCGTGTTGGAGCGCGCGCGGCGTGGAGGGGAAGGGGCCCATGTGCCGCTCGTGCGTGTGGGAAACCCTGACGGAGCAAGGGCTCACGCCGGACTTCGTCGCGCCTCCGGGACAGCGTCAGCGCGCGAGACGGGCCGCGCGCGCGGCCTGTGCTCACACGGCTGTGACACCTTGTATGGGATTCTGCCCCACATGTGGGGACGAGGTCGCATGGAAGAGCGAGCACGGCAACCCCTCCTGCGAGGCGTGTGGCGCGCCGTCCCATCGAACCTTCAATTGTTGCTGGGCGTGCGGTGAGTCGTTCGAGGAGGACAACGCGCCGCAGGAGGTCGCCCGGGGGTACAGGTTGGACTTCGCGTGCGACGCGGGGGACTGCTCGGGGCGGATGGCCTGGCTGATGCCGTTCTGTCCGTGGTGTGGCGAGGAGAAGCACTGGCCCCATCCCCACGAGTTGAGGTGCGTGGAGTGTGAGTCCTCACTCGACAGGTCCTGGGTGTTCTGCGTGCGCTGTGGCGAGGAGGCGCCGCTCCCCGACGACTGTCCCCGGTGTGGCCTGTCGCTGGAGAAGGCCGCGTCCGCCGCGCGATGTGAGCACTGCCGACACATCGTGTGTGGCGACTGCTGTGACGTCCACGTCACCGAGTCCACCGATGGGGTACCCCAGGAGCGGATGTTGTGCTCGGAATGTGGAGACAAGGCCGCACCTCCGGCCAGCGAGGAGGAGACAGCTCGCGAGGCGCCCGAAGCGGAGGACGAGGAAGAAGAGACGGAGGATGAGCCCGAGGCGCCCGCCGCGCCTCCCTCGGCGGCGCCGCCGCAGTCTGCGTGGGAGGTGCTGGGCATCCCGCGCGGTGCGCCGCTGGCGGAGGCGAAGCGGGCCTATCTGGCGCTGGTGGCGCAGTACCACCCCGACAAGGTGGCGGCGCTGGGCCCCAAGCTCCAGGCCCTGGCGCTGGAGGAGACCCGCCGCATCATCGAGGCCTGGGAGACGGTGCGGAAGCAGTCCCGGCCGGGACGCTGAAGGCCCGGGGCGCTCCGAGGCCGTGCGAGCCCTGGGAGCACCCCTTCGTGGCGCGGCCTACTGCACGGTGAACTGGAGCGTCTGCTCGGCGGTGTTGCCCGCCGCGTCCGTGGCCCGGATGAGCACCGCGTGGTTGCCGGCGCTGGAGAACGTCACCCGGTTGGTGGCGATGTTCGTGCCCGCGGCCACGCTCGTGGTGCTGACCCAGTTGGCCACGACCTGCACGGGCGTCAGGTCCGTCACCTCGGTGAGGATGTCCACGGTGCGCGGCTGCGTCTGGGTGGGGTTCGGGCCCACGGCGCGCAGGAGCGGCGGGGTGCGGTCCACCGTCACCTGCCGGCTCTGGGTGGCGATGGCGCCGTCGGTGGCGATGGCGGTGAGCGTGAGGGTGTAGTGGCCCTCGGCCAGCGTCAGCCACTCAACGACGTGTCCGCCGCCAGCGTCGGGCGTGAGGCGGATGGGGGCGCCTCCGTTGATGGACAGCAGCACCACGCCGATGGGCGCGCCGCCAGGGCTGGAGGTGGCCCAGCCGCAGGCCTTCACCTGCGCGGCCGACGTGTAGCGAGGCACGTCGCACATGACGAGGCTCGGCGGAGTCCGGGTGCGGTTCACCACGTGGATGGCGGTGGTGCAGGAGGCGCTGTTCCCCGCCGCGTCCGTGGCCGTGTACGTCACGGCCGTGGTGCCCACGGGGTAGACGCGCGCGGCGGGCCCGCTGACCTGGGCGCCACATGCGTCGGAGACCGTCGCGGCGGCGGGCGTGACGAAGGCGCCGTCGGGGCCGGTGGCATCCACGATGCGCTCCGCGGGGCAGGCGATGACGGGCGGAGTCACGTCCACCACGGTGACGGTGGCCGTGCAGATGGCGGTGTCCTGGCCGTCATGGGCGGTGAGCGTGACGGTGTGCACGCCCGCGCTGAAGGGGCCCGCCGGGGACTGGGAGACGGTGAAGGGGCCGGGACGCTGGTCCGGGTCATGGCTGCCGTTGTCGATGCTCGCGGGCGCGCCGCACGTGGTGGCGCTCGCGTTGACCGTCACGTTCCGGCAGAGGGCGACGGGCGGCAGGTTGTTGTAGCAGGTGAGGTTGACCAGCGCGCTTCCCGCGTTGTTCGTCTCGATGCACTCCGTCTCGCGGCCGGTGCCGGTGCCGTCGTCATCCGCTCGGGCGAAGACTTCCACCTGGCCCGCGAAGATGTTGGTGCGGGTGAAGGTGACCACGGCCTGCATGCCCGCCGGGAGCACGGTGGGCAGCACGCCCACGCCCAGCAGCGTGCCTCCGGAGGCGGGGTTGCCCTGGTAGAAGGCCACGCGCAGGCCGGCGGAGGTGGCGGCGTCGCCCTGGTTGTTGACCCGCGCGGACAACGTCAGCGTGCCCGTCTCCTGGGCGCAGGCGGAGGTGACCTCGGCCACCGTCACGTCGGCGGCGGCGTAGGGGCTGGTGGTGCCGTTGCCCTGGCTGTTGGCGCGGAAGGTGTTGAGGCCCGGCGTGCGCCAGTTGGCGACGGGGTTCGTGGGGATGGTGCCGTTGTCGTTGACGTTCGTGACGGAGTACGCGTGCTGGTTCCAGATGCGCCGCGTGTTCACCCATCCGTCCTTGCGGTCGCGGAACACGCGGATGCCCGTGGCGGCGGGCGGGTTGTTGTAGTTGTTGGACGCGATGACAATCTCCGCGTTGTCGTCTCCATCCACGTCGACGATGACGGGGTTCTCGTACGTGGTCCCCGACGCGTGGGGGACGCTGAAGCGCACCGTGCCCGTGGCGCCGTCGTAGATGCGCAGGCGCGTCTCGTCGGCGTAGACGACCTCCGCGCGGCCGTCGCCCTCGAAGTCGAAGGTGGACGAGCCCGTCACGTTGGAGCTCTGGTCCTGCGTGGGGCTGGACCACTTGAGGGTGCCGTTGCCCTCGAACACGGCGTACTGGCTGGCGCCCGCCACGCCAATCTCCGCCTGTCCGTCCGCGTCGAAGTCGGCGATGTTCGGCGCGCCGCCGTTGCCGCCGCCGGGGATGGGCTGGGACCACAGGAGCGTGCAGTCGTCATCCATCAGCGAGACGACGCCGCCGCTGACCACCACGACCTCACCGCGCGAGTCCGCGTCGAAGTTGGCCACGCCCGACAGGCCGTTGCCGATGGTGGTGTTGCGACAGAAGGGCACGCCGTTGTGCCGGTAGATGGAGCGGCCGTTGACCACCTCCTGGAGCCCGTCCCCGTCGATGTCCGCCGCGAAGGAGATGGGGCCCACCGGGCCGCCCGCGCCATCCGAGCCGGTCCACCGCAGCGCGCCCGTGCTGCTGAAGACAGAGGGGCCGTTGAGGATCTCCACCGTGCCGTTGCCGTCCAGGTCCGCGAACGAAGGCCCTCCCCAGTTGTTCACGGACGCCGTCGCGCGGAACTTCAGGACGCCGGTGTTCTCGAAGCAGAGCAGGCCCTGGCCGTTCTCGGGGATGGCGCAGATCTCCACCAGGCCGTCTCCGTCGATGTCGGCGGCGCCGATGCTCGCGGCGCCTCGGACGCGCAGCGCCGGGTCCGTCACCGTCCACAGCTCGGCGCCATTCGCGCCGCTCACCGCGCGCAGCACGCCCTGGGTGGTGTAGTTGGCCCCCGCGAAGCTGCTGAAGACGACGTCGGGGACTCCGTCGCCGTTCACCTCCACGACGATGGGCGTCATCATGACCTGCACGTGCGAGGGCATGACAGTGCTGGAGTTCCACTCCCACTCGAGCTCGGGCTCGAAGTTGGGCTCGAAGGGCGGCTGCACCTGACAGTGGTTCAGGGGGACCTGCTCCAGCGGCGCCAGGGATTCCATCGGGGCCTCGGTCTGGGGCTCCGCGGGGAGCACCGGCTCACCGCAGGCCGCCAGCGCCAGCCATCCCACGGCGGACAGCTGGACCCCATGTCTCCACTGCCACGACCACTGCGGTCTGGAGTTGCTTTTCATGCTCGCCCCTCTGGTAACCGGTGACGCGGAGATACATCCCGCGAGCCCGGCTATAGGGGAGCGTGCTGGAATTCTTCAAGTGAGTCAGAATTGAACTCGGGTGGGTAGATCGAGTTGCGATTGTCTTTGGTTGTCTATGGTTCAGGGGAAACCGCTAGGACGAAGCGCGCGTAGCCCAGCTCGGCCGCGTTCTTCATCAGCTCCAGGTGGGCCCAGGCCACGATGTCGCCGAAGGGCTTGTCCTGGAGCGGCCAGCGGGTGCGCTCGCTCCCGCGCAGGTCCTCGTCGGTGAGCTTCTCGATGGAGGCTCGCCAGGTGTCATGCAGCCGGGTGACCCAGGCGCGCACCTCGTCGGCGGTGCCGGGCCACGTCACGTCCTCCCGGTTCAGGGAGGCATCGCCGAACGAGTGGTTCTGCACCATGGACCACCAGAAGCCCAGGTGCCACGTCAGCCAGGCGATGCTGGCGGGACCCAGGTCGTAGCCCTCGTGCTCCGGCCACTGCGCGCGCCAGCGGCCGTCGGCGCCTTGCTCCACGTGCAAGCCGGCTCGGGCGGGACGCCGCAGGCACTCCTCGGTCGTCAAGCCGTCCAGATGGTAGCGCGTGAGCGCCCAGGCGATGTCGAGCTGCCCCAGGAGCGTGTCTCTGACGGGATTGGCCATGGACAGGAGGCTAGAGGGGCCCGCATGTCCGCGTCTATTGGAAGCTCGGAGGGGGCCTTGCGGTTAGACTCCTCGCAATGAACTCCAGCGCAGCAGGCCGGTCGTCCGTCGTCGTGGCGGAGCTGGGGCCCACGAACACTGGAAAGACCCACCGAGCCATCGAGCGGATGCTCGAGCACGACACGGGGATGATGGGCCTGCCGCTGCGGCTGCTCGCCCGTGAGGTCTACGACCGGGTGACGGCCCGGGTGGGAGAGGGGCGGGTGGCGCTGATGACGGGCGAGGAGAAGCGCCTGCCTCCTCGGCCCGACTACTGGATCTGCACCGTGGAGGCGATGCCGCTGGACCGCGCGGTGGACTTCCTCGCGGTGGATGAAATCCAGCTCGCGTCGCACCGGGAGCGGGGCCATGTCTTCACGGACCGCCTGCTGCACGCTCGGGGGCGCAAGGAGACCTGGTTCCTGGGCGCGGACACGATGCGGCCCATGGTGCAGTCGCTCATCCCGCATGCGTCGCTCAAGCGCGCCAACCGCCTGTCGCAGCTGCGCTACACCGGCCGCAAGTCGCTCAAGAGCCTGCCTCCGCGCTCGGCCGTGGTCGCGTTCTCCGCGGACCGCGTCTACGAGCTCGCCGAGTCCCTGCGTCGCCTGCGTGGCGGCGTGGCCGTGGTGCTGGGCGCGCTGTCGCCCCGGACGCGCAATGCCCAGGTGGCGATGTATCAAGCCGGCGAGGTCCAGTACCTGGTGGCCACCGACGCCATCGGCATGGGGCTCAACCTGGACCTGAACCACGTGGCCTTCGCGGCGCTGTCCAAGTACGACGGCGCCGAGCAGCGGGAGCTCTTCTCCGACGAGCTGGCGCAGATTGCCGGACGCGCGGGGCGCCACTTGAACGATGGCAGCTTCGGCATGCTCAACACGCTGCCGGAGCTGCACCCGCGCGTGGTCTCCGCCATCGAGACGCACCGCTTCCCCGCCGTGCGCAGCCTCATCTGGCGCAACTCCGAGCTGGACTTCTCGAGCCCGGAGGCGCTGCTGGACTCGCTGGCGCGGGCGCCTCGGCAGGGGGGCTTCGTCCGCGTGGAGCGCGCGGATGACTTCGACGCGCTCAAGGACCTGTCGCAGGTCCCCGCGATTCGCGACGGGCTGACGGACCGGGCCCGCGTGGAGCTGCTCTGGCAGGTCTGCCAGATTCCCGACTTCCGCAAGGGTTTGTTCGGCCAGCACGTCGCGCTGCTGAAGGAGACCTTCCTTCAGCTCACGGCGGGGGATGGCGTGTTGGATGCGTCCTGGCTGGCCCGACAGGTGTCGCCGCTGGATGACGTCTCTGGAGACATCCACACGCTGATGGACCGGCTGGCGGCCATCCGCATCTGGACGTACATCAGCCATCGCTCCAGCTGGCTGCGCGACGCCGAGGACTGGCAGGAGCGCACCCGCCACATCGAGGATGCACTCGGGGACGCGCTGCATGAGCGGCTGGTGGAGCGCTTCGTCCAGCGCGCGGCGCGACGCAGTGCGCGGCGCTTCGTGAGGGCCACCACCGCCCCGGCGCAGGGCGCGTCCGACAGCCCCTTCGCGAAGCTGGGACTCCTGCTGGGAGAGCTCCCCGGGGCCGACGGTGGGGCCATCACCGAGGAGCAGTTCGTCCAGCGCGTCGTGGACGCGACGCACGAGGCCTTCGAGGTGGATGCCCTGGGCAACATCTCGTTCGAGGCGCAGCCGCTGGCGCGCCTGGTGAAGGGCTCGGACCGGCGCTCGCCGCAGCTCGCCCTGGCGGAGCCGGAGGTGTGGACGGGTGGCGCGCGGCGGCGGCTGGAGCGCCGGTTGCTGGCCCTGGCCCGGGACCTGATGACGGAGGCCATGGGAGGCTTTCCCGCCGAGTCCCTCACGGGCGCGGGGCGCGCTCCGGTGCTGCGAGGCCTGGCCTACCGCCTGGCGGAGGGTCTGGGCATCGTCACCCAGGCGGACGCGCGGGAGCAGTGGGGGCTCCTGGACGAGGAGTCGAAACAGCGTCTGCGTGAAGTGGGGGTGCGCGAGGGGCGGCGCTTCCTCTTCGTCGCCGAGGCCCTGAGTCCGCATGCGCTGGAGCGGCGGAGCATGTTGACCGCGCTGTTCCAGCAGCGCCCGGAGCCCAAGGGGGTTCCGCGCGAGCCCGTGCTGGAGGTCTCCGCTCTGGAGGGGCGCGATGCACGCGCGTTTGGCTATGAGGTCCTGGGCAGCGTGGCCATCCGAATCGATATCATCGAGCGGCTCGCCGAGGCGCTGCGCCAGCCGCCGGGCGTCCAGCGGGCCCAGCCGCTCATGCAGGAGCTGCGCTTGGATGGCCCGACCCGGGCAAGGGTGCTGCGGGAGCTGGGCGGTGTGCCGGGCGGGGCCGCGGTGAAGCGTCGCCGCCGTCGGCGACGCGGTAAGTCACCCGCGATGGCCCCCGAGGCCTCGGGCTCGAAGCCTCGACAGGGAAGAGACCCGGCCTGAAACGGGAGCGTGCGCTTCACGTCGCGGGGGCACGACAGTGAGACCCTGGGGTTTTATGGGGGCGCCCTGGTAGGGCTTTCCTGTCAGGGGTTCGGGAATTCCTGTCATCGCTCGAGGCGAAGCCGCGCGGGCACTTCCGGTGAGCCGTGTTGCGGTGGAGGCCCTGTCCAGGGAGGGGAGAGGCCCGGCCTGAAACTTGAAAGCCGCATCACGCCGCAGGCCGGTGACCGTGGAAGGATTGGACATGAGAGGGTTGTTCGCAGGCGTGTTGCTGTGGGGCGGAACGGCCATGGCCCAGGAGGTGGCGCCAGCACCTGGGCCAACAGCCGAGACGATGGAGTTCGGCATCCATCTGGGGTTGGCGGCGGCGACGTCGGACCGTGAAGGCGGGTCGCACGTGGGGCCCGGAGTGAGGGTGCATGTGCTGCGGCACGTGGGGCCGTACTTCTCCGCGGGCGCGGAGGGAGGCATCTACTCGAAGGCGGGCTCGACCACGGTCGTCACCGGCACCGGTCAGTACCACTCCGGCCGCGCTGTGGAGGGAACCCTCACTCAGCTGGGGGCGGTGGCCCGCCTGGGCGTGAACGTGAATGGCTTCAGGCCAGGCCTCGTTGTGGGCATGGGCTTGAATGTCGCTGAAGAAGACTCCACGAGCGTGGGGGTCTCCGCGGGCATGGAGTTCGAGGTGGCGCCCGTGAAATGGCTGCCCTTGTCCTTCGACTTCCGGGCCCACAAGGCCGTCGCCGATGGCACGAACTTCACCAACAAGCCCCTGTTCCTCACCGGAGGAGTGGGCTGGCGCTATCGCTGGTAGGGCATCCACCGTGGAAGGATTGAGAATGAGAGCATTGTTCGCAGGCGTGTTGCTGTGGGGCGGAACGGCCATGGCCCAGGAGGTGGCGCCAGCACCTGAGCCAACACCCGAGACGATGGAGTTCGGCATCCATCTGGGGTTGGCGGCGGCGACGTCGGACAGTGAAGGGGAGTCGCACATCGGGCCTGGCGTGCGGGTCCATCTGCTCCGGCACCTGGGGCCGTACTTCTCCGCGGGCGCGGAGGCGGGCGTGTACATCGGGGCGGGCTCGCGCACGCAGGTCTCCGGCAGTGGTCAGCATTCCTACAGCCAGGTTGACGGAACCCTCGGTCAGGTCGGGCTGGTGGCCCGCCTGGGCGTGAATGCGAATGGCTTCAGGCCGGGCCTCGTCGTGGGAGTGGGCTTGAACGCCGCGGGGGACGACTCCACGAGCCTGGGCTTCTCGGCTGGAATGGAGTTCGAGGCGCCGATCCTGGAGTGGCTGCCCTTGTCCTTCGACATGAGGATCCACAAGGCCCTCGTCGATGGCACCAGTCGCTACCACAAGCCCATGTTCATCACCGGAGGGGTGGGCTGGCGCTATCGCTGGTAGGGCTTCGCCGTCAGGGTGGCGGAGTTTTCCGTGAGGGAAGGGGGCACGCGTGGAGGCGTGCCCCCTTGTCTCAGAACAAGAAGTCCGTGGTGAGGAAGTCCGACTCCCGCCGCGTCAGGATGGACTGGACCAGCGCGGTGTTGTCGCGGGTCGTCTTGGTGGCGACGAGCGTGCGGATGGAGAAGACGCGCAGCGCGTCCGCGACGGACAGCGTCCCCTCGGCGGAGTCCTTGCGGCCGTTGAAGGGGAACGTGTCCGGGCCTCGCTGGCACTGGCAGTTGAGGTTGATGCGGCCCACCTGGTTGGCGAACGCGTCGATGAACCGGCCGATGCGCGCCGAGTCCTTTCCAAACAGGCTCAGCTGCTGACCGAACTGCGAGTCCACCACCTGCCGGATGACCTCGTCATCGTGGTCGAACACCATGACGGGAATCACGGGGCCGAACTGCTCCTCGCTGGCCAGCCGCATGTCGCGCGTGACGGGGTAGACGACGGTGGGGGCGTAGAACGAGTGGGCGGACTGGCCTCCGGTGGTGTTCACGATGCGCGCGCCCTTGGAGACGGCGTCGTCCACCAGTCCCTGGAGGTAGGCGGCCTTGCCGGGCTCCGGCAGCGGGGTGATGGAGACGCCCGGCTCCCACGGCATGCCGGGCTTGAGCTGGTCCACCGCGGCGGTGAACTTCTGGAGGAAGACGTCGGCGATGCTCCGGTGCACCATCAGCAGCTTGAGCGCCGTGCAGCGCTGGCCATTGAACGAGAGCGTCCCGGTGATGCACTCCTTCACGGCATTATCAAGGTCCGCGTCCTCCAGGATGATGGCGGGGTTCTTCGCGTCCAGGCCCAGCACGGACTTCAGGCGGTGGGGGCGCGGGTGCATGCGCTTGAGCTCGCTGGCGCCCCGGTTGGTGCCGATGAAGGCGAAGAGGTCCACCTGGCCGCTCTCCATCAGCGCGCCCACCGTCTCGCGGCCCTTGCCGTAGATGATGTTGATGACGCCGGGCGGGAAGCAGTCGCGGAAGGCCTCCAGCAGGGGGCGGATGAGCAGCACGCCGAACTTGGCGGGCTTGAAGACCACCGTGTTGCCCATGAGCAGCGCGGGGAAGAGAGTGCTGAAGGTCTCGTTGAGCGGGTAGTTGTAGGGCCCCATGCACAGCGCCACGCCCATGGGCGCGCGGCGAATCTGCGCCATGATGCCCTGCTCCTGCACGAAGCGGGACGAGGTGCGGTCCAGCTCCTTCAGCGCGCGGATGGTCTCCACGATGAGGTCGATGGTGCGGTCGAACTCCTTCTCGGAGTCCGGCTGCGTCTTGCCAATCTCCCACATCAGGAGGTTCACCACGGCGGTGCGCTGGGTGCGCATGGCAGCCACGAAGCGCTCCACGGCCTCGATGCGCTCGGCGACACGCAGGGAGGGCCAGACGCCTCGGCCCTGGTCATACGCCTTCACCGCGGCGGCGAGCGCGTCCAGCGACTCGCGCGACGTCAGCTGCGGCGTGGCCCCGATGACCTTCTGCTGGAGGCCGTCCGGCGTCTTGAGGAAGACCGGGCTGCGGACGGGGCTGAGCTCCCCTGTCCATGTCCGGAGCTCACCGTCGACCAGGTACTCGCGCTGCTCGAGATAGGCCGGGAGCCGAACGCCGGTGGGAATCTGGGAGTCTGTTGGGAAGAGGTCCGCGAGTGCCGTCATGGGGCCCGTTTCTAACGGACGCCCACCTTTCTGGCACGCCTTCCTCGGCGGACAGAGGGGGACGCGCGGAGTCCAGAGGGGCCCCGCGCGCCCCGTCCTCACCTGACGCTCATGTCAGGGGTAGGTGATGGACCGGATGAAGTCCGGGTGGTCCGCGTTGCACACCTCGGCCGCGTCGGCGTCCAGGAGGACCCCGCGCAGGACGAGGTCCTTCTGGCCCGAGCGCTTCACCGTGAGGTGGAACGGCGCGCGGTCGGCATCCGGGGCGGACGCCTGGAGGCTCGTGGTCCTCAGGCAGACGTCATACGTGCCGCTGGGCGGCTCCCCGCCGGCGTCGTCCGCGGCGAGCGTCTCCTGGGTGGTGACGGCGCGCTCGTAGGTGAACATCTCGCCCGAGGGGGCTCGGAGGATGAGGTCCGCGTCCTGCACCTTGTCCCACGTGGCGTCCACGCTCAGGGGCGCGAAGGTCCCACAGACGCCAGAGTTGCAAGTCTTGCCAGTGTTGCAAGTGTTGCCGCAGCAGCCGCAGTTGGCTTCATCCGTGTTGGCGTCCACGCACTTGTTGCCGCACAGCACCTGGGGCGCGGGGCAGCTGCCCGGCACGCAATCAAAGCCACCCGTCCGGTTCACGCACCGCTGCCCCGGGGTGCAGGTGTGCGTGCCGTTGGCGCACTCGTTGATGTCATTGCACGTCTTGCCGTCGCCGGAGTAGCCCGGCTTGCAGGTGCAGCGGTAGCTGCCCTGGGTGTTGGAGCAGTTGGCGTTGGCGGAGCACTGGGCGGTGCCGTTGGTGCACTCGTTGATGTCGTTGCACGTCTTGCCGTCGCCGGAGTAGCCCGGCTTGCAGGTGCAGCGGTAGCTGCCCTGGGTGTTGGAGCAGTTGGCGTTCACGGAGCACTGGGCGGTGCCGTTGGTGCACTCGTTGACGTCATTGCAGGTGCGGCCGTCGCCGGAGTAGCCCGGCTTGCAGGTGCAGCGGTAGCTGCCCTGGGTGTTGGAGCAGTTGGCGTTGGCGGAGCACTGGGCGGTGCCGTTGGTGCACTCGTTGATGTCGTTGCACGTGCGGCCGTTGCCGGAGTAGCCCGGCTTGCAGGTGCAGGTGTAGCTGCCGGGGGTGTTGGTGCACGTGGCGTTCACGGAGCACTGGCTGGTGCCGTTGGTGCACTCGTTGACGTCCGTGCAGACGCTGGGGGCGCCGGTGCAGGTGTAGCCAGGCTCCACCTGGCAGGTGGCGCTACAGCCGTTGCCGGACGTGGTGCCGCCATCGTCACAGCCTTCACCTGTCTGCACGACGCCGTCGCCGCAGGTGGCGATGGGGCCGGTGAACTCCACGGCGTCCACGAAGTAGAGCGCCAGCAGACCGCCCTTGAGTCTCACGTACCGGTAGGGGGTGGGGTTCTGGTTCGGGACGAGGGCGGTGTGGGTTCCCACGCCCAGGTCGATGAGGTTGACCTGGCCGGTGGTGATGATGGTCAGGTCGGCTCGCAGGAACTCCACCCGTGCGAGGGCGGCCGCGGTGAGGCCGCGGTAGTGGATGCGCAGCGGGCCGTTGCCTTCCTCACCGGCGCCCATGTCCAGCGTCAGCGAGCCGTCCAGCGCGGCGAGGAAGCTGGCGACATTCCCGTCCGGGGCCCCGATGGCGTTCTCGGGGTTGAGGACCGCGACGACGCCTCCGGCCGCCACCGCGTCGGCGTACCGGTCGATTGCCAGTTCGGAGGTGTTCTCCGAAGGTTGCTCCTCGGCGGGGGTGTTGCCTTCGGGTTCGACACCGCAGGCCACCAGACCGCTCAGCCCCAGCACCGCGCCCATCGTTCGCCAAAACGAAGTCCTTCGACTGCTCATCATGTTTCGCTCCATTCCACTCGTCACACCCACGGCACCGAAGGACTGCGTGAGACAGCGTTTTCGGAAGGCCGTGGGAGGCAATGGAATGCACGAATACAATTTCTCGCTTGAACCGCCTGGGTTGACACGGGCGTTCGCGTTTGACATCCGACACGCGCCGCGTTGAGTGGCCTCGTGGCGCGTTCCATGTGACACCAAGCACAAACCCCAAGGCAGCCTTGGGGAGAAGGGGTGGCGTGTTTCAGCGGTGCTTCCGCCACGCCTTGAGTTCCGCCTTCTTCTTCGCGCCGACCTCGTCCAGTCGTTCCTGCCAGCGTTCACGATAAGGACGCAGGGCCGCCGCCACGGCACGGGCAACGATGAGATTCCGATACCACTTGGAATCCGAGGGCACCAACATCCACGGCGCATGCGGGGTGGACGTTCGCGCGAAGACGTCTTGATAGGCCTGGGTGTAGTCGGCCCAGTGCTTGCGGTCCTCCCAGTCTCCCGCGCTGATCTTCCACGCCTTGCGTGGCTCCTTCTCCCGGTCCAGCAGCCGCTGCTCCTGTTCGTCCTGGCTGATGTGGAGGAAGAACTTCAGGACGAGGGTGCCGTGCTCGAAGAGCATCGCCTCGAAGTCCTTGATGTGCTCGAAACGCTTCTGCCAGAGGGACTTGGGGGCGAGCTTGTGCACGCGCACGGCGAGCACGTCCTCGTAATGGGAGCGATTGAAGATGGCGAACTCGCCCTGGCGGGGGGTGTGGCGGTGGATGCGCCAGAGGAAGTCGTGCTCGGACTCCTCGGTGGTGGGGACGGCGAAGGAGGTGACGCTGACGCCTCGGGGGTTGAGGCTGCCCACGACGTGTTTGATGGTGCCGTCCTTGCCCGCGGTGTCCCGGCCCTGGAGGACGATGAGCACGGAGTTCATGCGGGCGCCCCAGAGGAGGTCCTGGAGGTCGAACAATTCGTTGCTGAGTGTATCGAACTCCTCCTTGGCGTCTGACTTGAGCTCCTTCTTGGGGGGCGTGGTGAGGATGCGCTCCAGTCGTACGCCCGCGCCTTGTCTTGCGTTGGTGATGATTTGCATGGGGACAGGTTAGTGCGGGGGGAGGGCCGCCGGCGCCCTGTCATGTCCCGAAGGCGTGGGGAAGGGATGGGCGCTGAACCATTCATGCCGGTGCCATGATGGCTTCGTGAAGATGTGGGGGAGGGTGGCTGGATAGCTTGGCGCCATGCTCCTTCCTGGCTGGGCCGTGGCGGGCGTGCTGCATGCCGCCATCGATGCGCCCGTGACCGATGTGACCGTCTACAGCGACCAGGCCCGGGTGGTGCGGACCGCCACCGTCACCGTCTCCGGAACGCAGCGGGTGGAGCTGCCCCGGCTGCCGGACCTCGTGGACCCGGACTCCATCCGGGTCGAAGCGGAGGGGGCCCAGGTCTCGTCCGTCGAGGTTCGCCAGGGCCGTGTGCCGCCCTTCCCGGAGAAGGAGGCCCGGGCGCTGGTGGAGGCCCTGGACCGGCTGGAGGGGGACATCGCGCTGGCGGAGGCGGAGCGGGCGGCCCTCTCCCTCCAGGTGGCGGCGCTGCGGCGCATCCAGCCGGCGGCGCTGACGGCACCGACGCGGGCCGAACAGCCCTCGGTGCCCGTGTCGCCCGGAGGGTGGAGCACCTCCACCGCGTTTCTCATCGACACGGCCGCGAAGCTGGAGACGCGCATTCGTGAGCTGGAGGCCCGGGGCGTCGCGTTGAAGGAGGAGCGTGCGCGGCGGTCGAAGGACGCGGCGGGCCTGGTCGAGGCGCCGCGGGAGGCGGGCCTCGAGGTGGCGGCTTCGCTCACGGGGACGGGGGCGGCGACGGTCCGGCTCTCCTATCTCGTGACGAGCAAGGCCCGGTGGTATCCGCGGTACGAGCTGCGATTGAATCCGGAGACGCAGAGGGTGCAGGTGGCCTTCTCGGGGCTGGTCAGTCAGGAGACCGGGGAGGACTGGACGCGAGCCCGGCTCACGTTCAGCACCGCGCTGCCTTCCACGCTCACCCAGCTCCCGAAGTTCCCGACCTGGAAGCTGGGCGCCGCCGAGCGCTTCATTCCAACGTCCGAGCGAAAGCCGGGACAGGCCTCTTCGCTGCTGCCGGTCCTGACGCGTGCTCCCGCGCCGGACCTCGAGCAGGTCTTGCGCCGATGGCTCCAGGCGCGGGCCGGTGGCATGCCCCCGAAGCCCGTCGTGACGCCCGGTACCCTGGTGGGGACCGTCATCGACGCCCAAGCCCGGTCGCCTGTCGCCGACGTCGTGGTCTCAGCGCACTCGCCAAGTCTCCCCGGCGAGCAGCTGGTTGTGACGGATGCCAACGGTCGCTACCGCATTCCAGCGCTGCCCCCTGGCGAATACACGCTGCGGTTCGAGAAGGAGCAATACAAGCCGTACGCACGGACGGAGGTGACGCTCCGTCCCCATCGAACCGTCAAGCTCGATGTGGAGTTCCTGCCCGAGTCCCTGGGCGAGGTCGTCGCGTCTGCTCGAGCGCCCGTGGAGGTCGACGAGGAGCTCCTCAAGCGCATCTCGGTCGAGAGAGGCAAGAGTGGGGCACGCTCGTATGAGAGCCTCGCGGAGCTTGCTCCTTCCGGAGGCGGTCGCGTCGATACCCTGGGCGTCTCGATTGCCGGTGTCTCCGCTGGCCTCTCCGTGCCTGTCTTCGACCGCTATGTCGGGCTTGCTCCGCCCAAGGGGTGGTCTCCGCCGGTGCTGGCCGAGGACCTCCCGGCCTCCCTCGCGGGGGGCTATGACCTGGCCTTCTCCGCGCCGCGCTCGGAGTCTGTCCTCAGCGGTCAGGGCGAGCGCACCATTCCGCTGCGCGTCGAGTCGTGGCCTGTCGAGCTCGAGCGTCAGGCCTTTCCCGCGCTGGCCATGGAGGCGTACCTGGTGGCCCATCTCAAGGGACCGTCGCGAGGAGCGCTGCCGGGAGGTCAGGCCACGCTCTTCGTGGGCTCGGACCGGGTCGGCACCGCGGCCCTGAAGCTCATCGTCCCCGATGAGTCCTTCACCTTGCCCTTGGGGGTGGATGCCGCCGTGCGCACCGCCCGGAACATCCGTCTGGTCCAATCCCAAGAGGGGCTCATCTCCAAGGATGACGTCAACACCTACGAGGTCACGCTGGAGGTCTCCAATCCCTATCCCTTCCCCTTGAAGACGCGAGTGGTGGACCAGGTGCCGGTGAGCAAGCAGCGTGAGCTGGAGGTGACGTTGGTTCGCACCACGCCGGGCGCGCAACGGGACGAGACCACGAGCGAGCTCCGCTGGGACCTGGTCATCCCGGCCTCCAGCAAGCAGACCCTGACGTTCGAATACACCCTGCGCCGGCCTCGGGACTGGCGTCTGTCTCAATCGCAGTGAGGCGCCCACCATGACCCTGCTTCCCTTGTCGCTCCTGGTGCTCGCCTCGGCGCCCCAGGTCTCCTCCGTCGTCGTCCACCCAGACCATGCCCAGGTGACGCGCACGAGTGTCGTGACGTGCCGAGGGGCCACGACCGCCGTCTTCGAGCACCTCCCCGCGGATATCTCCCGTGCGAGCTTCCAGGCCCGTGCTTCGGGGGCCACCCTGGAGGGGCTCAGCGCGGAGTTCCGGCCTCTCGACAAGGAGGCGGTTTCCGAGCGCGAGAAGTGGGAGGCGCGCGAGCTCGCGCTGCGCCAGGAGGAGGCCGCCCAGGAAGCGGCCGCCGCCCAGGCCACGGAGCTGGAGCGGCTGGCTCAAGGCTACACGGATGTCGCCGTGGCCCAGGTCTCCCGGGAGATGACGGGGGCCCGACCGGACACTCGCACCTGGGGCTCGGCCTTCGATGCGGCATGGGCGGTGCGGCTGCGTGGGGTGCGCGAGAAGTCCGCGCTCGCGGCGAAGCAGCGGGACCTCCAGCGCAGGCGCGACGAGATTGAGATGGAGCTGGCGCGACTGAAGGCCCGGGACGTCTCGGGCGAGCACCGCGTGGAGGTCCGTCTGTCCTGTCCCGAGGGCACGCAGTCCCGGGTGGAGCTGTCCTATCTGGTGGCGGGGGCGTCGTGGACGCCGGTCCACGAGGCTCGCGCGGATGAGGCCGGAGGCGTGGTGCACCTGACGTCCCTGGCCACGGTGCGCCAGGTGACGGGAGAGGACTGGACGGGCGCGAAGCTTTTTGTCTCCACGGCCCGGCCTGGCCAGGACGCCACGCCGCCAGAGTTCGCGCCGCTGCTCGTCACGGCGACGCAGCGTCCTCGGGAGCGGAAGGTCCTGGCTCCCACCTTGGAGTCCCAGAACCACGTTGCGACGAGCGCCTCGGCTCGCCTGTCCCAGGGCGACGGCTTGGAGGTCCTGTCCCAGGGCGTCTCCGTGCAGTGGGAGGTGAAGGACCCCACGCGGGTGCTGGGAGATGGCACCGAGGTGCGCGTGCTCCTGGGACGTCATCGCCTTCCGGCGGAGTTCTCCTGGCGCACGGTGCCCAAGCTGCGGCCGGTGGTCTTCCGGGTGGCGCGGCTGGCCAACACCACGCCGTTCCCCTTGTTGCCGGGGAAGGTCAGCGTCTTCAGCGACAAGGCATTCCTGGGGAACCAGTCGCTGGAGCGCGTGGAGCAGGGGATGCCGTTCGAGCTCACATTCGGCCTGGAGGAGGCCCTGCGCGTGAAGCGGTCCACCGTGGGGGAGGAGGTCCAGTCCAAGGGCCTCTTCGGGGGCAAGCAGCGCTTCCGCTACGTCTACCGCTTCGAGCTCATGAACCTGCGGACGAAAGCGGAGACGGTGCTGTTGTCCGAGCACATCCCCGTCTCCGAGCTGGATGACGTGAAGGTGGAGGTGGAGCCCACGACCACGGCGGGCTTCACGGTGGGGACGGAGGACGGCATCGCCGTCTGGAAACTGGCGCTCGCGCCAGGTGAGAAGCGCACCGTGGAGCTCGCGTTCCACGTCGATGCGCCCTCCAGCTACAGCACCTTGGGGATGTAGCTGGAGGTGCTCGTGGAGGAGGCACCGCCGGGAGTCGGTGTCTCCTCCTCGAGCAGTTGTTTCACCCAGGAGGGACGCCCCGTGGTCGACGCCACGGGGGCCTGCCCGCGTGGCGGACAGGGCGAGGACTCACCAGGACGTGGGGCGGTAGTCCTTGAAGAAGTTGCCCCACGAGTAATGGCCGGAGTTCTCCGCGGTCATGATGGGGTCCACCACCCGCGCGGCGCCATCGACGATGTCCAGCGGCGGCTGGAAGTCGAGGTCCTTCACCTTGCGCTCGGAGAACAGCGCCGGGTCCTCGTCGGTGACCCAGCCGGTGTCCGCCGCGTTCATGTAGATGCGGTCCTTCGCGTAGTCCGCGGCGGACGTCAGCGTCATCATGTTCAACGCGGCCTTCGCCATGTTGGTGTGCGGATGCCGGTCCGTCTTCGTCCCGCGCGAGAAGCTGCCCTCCATCGCCGACACGTTGACGATGTGGCCGGGCGTGGTGCGGTTGCGCATCATCAGCGGCTTGAGCTTGCCGCAGAGGATGAAGGGCGCCACCGCGTTCACCAGGTGGACCTCCAGCATCTCCGCCGTCGACACGTCCGCGAGCTTCATCCGCCACGAGTTCATGTCGCGCAGGTCCACCTGCTGCTCGTCCGCGTCCAGCCGGCCCGCGGGGAAGAGCGCGCTCGTGTCGCCCTCCTGCTCCAGCGCGTAGGGCAGGAGCGACAGCGCGGCGGCGGAGTGGATGCCCAGCGCCGGGTCGCTGCTGCGCCACGTCGTCGTGAGCGACGAGGCCGCCGCCTCACCCGCGCCGAGCGTGGGGCTCACCGCGGCGATACAGGCCCGATGCCCGGCGAGCAGCGGCCGCGCGGCCTCGGGCAGCTCGTGGAACTGGCGCAGCTCTCCGTCGAGCAGGTGCGCGTAGAAGCCCGGCGGCCGGCGCACCGTCTGCGCCGCGTTGTTGATGAGGATGTCCAGCCGCTGGTGCGTCTGCTCCACGTACTTCGCGAAGAGCTCCACGCTGGGCGCGTGACGCAGGTCCAGCCCGTGGATGTGCAGGCGGTGGGACCAGTCGGCGAAGTCGGGCTCCTGCAGGTAGCGCCGGGCCGAGTCCTGGGGGAAGCGGGTGGTCGCGATGACGGTGGCGCCCGAGCGCAGCAACATCAGCGACGCCTGGAAGCCAATCTTCACGCGTGCGCCGGTGATGAGTGCCACCTTGCCGTCCAGCGCGGCGCGCTGGGTCCGCTTCGCGTAGTTGAAGTCCGCGCACTCGATGCACATCGAGTCGTAGAAGTAGTGCAGGCGCTTGTACTCGACCTTGCACACGTAGCACTTGCGCGGCTTCTCGAGCTCCCGCTGGGGGGCATCCACCGGCGGCGGGGCCGGGAGCAGGGGCACCGTGAAGACCGGGGCCTGGCGCATGGTGCGAATCCGGGTCGAGGCGACGACAATCCGGTCCTTGGCCTGCTTCTCCTCGCGGCGCTCGCGCCGGAGGGCCTTGTCCATGCGCTTCTTGGTGACGCGGTCCGGGTACACCACGCGGCTGGCGGCCTGGACCAGGGCCAGCTTCTCCTCTTCCGGGAGCCGGGCCAGCAGGACGCGGTTCTCCGCGATGGCCTCCAGCAGACGGGTGCACTGGCGCACCTCGTCCAGCGAGAGGGACGGCGGGGTGTTCGAGGGGAGTGCGGGCGACGAGGTCTCAGCGTCCTTCATTCCGCCGGTGAATATCCCGGAGGGGGGCGCGAAGAAAGGTCCACCGTGAGGAGCCCGCTCGAAGGGTGCGGGGCCCGCCCGGTCGCCTGGGGGGGGCCTGCCTCGGGACGGTGGGGGATTCAGCGCCAGACGACCCGGCCGCTCCCCCGGCGACGGATTTCGTCCCGGGTGGCGTGGCCCCACAGCTCCACGTCGCCGGACGACTCGTGCACCACGACGACGGAGCCGCCCTCCACCGTGGCCTGGACGTCACCGGAGCCCTGGGCCACCAGGTCCAGGTCCACCGTCCGCAGCGCGCGGGCATCCAGGTCGCCGCTGCCCTCGAGGCGCGCGCCCAGCCGGCGCGTCGTGCCTTCCAGGGTCATGTCGCCGGAGCCCTCGTTCCGGGCCTGCACGTTGTTCGCGGTGCCCTTCCAGCTCAGGTCACCCGAGCCGGAGCTGGACAGCTCCACGGCCTCGGACGTCCCCGGGGTGCACAGCGCCATGCGGCCGGAGCCCTCCAGTCGCGCCTCCAGGCGGTGCGCCGCGCCGCAGTAGCGCAGCGTCCCGGAGCCCTCCAGGCGCAGTCGGACGTGCTCGGCGGGCTGGTGGGCGAAGCCCTCGGCCGTGAGGGCGCCGGAGCCATCCAGGGTGGCCGCCATCAAGCGCGGGAGGGTGACCTCCACGCGGGCGGGACCCTTGGGGTGGATGTTGCCGTCGGTGGTGATGACGAGCTTCGAGTCGGGCCCCATGAACGTGCGCACGTTGTCCTGGAGGTTCGAGTCGACGGTGACCTTCACCGTGGTCGTCTCGCCCTCGCGGACGATGATGTCCAGTGAGCCCTCGTGGGTGATGGCCTGGGCCTCTCCCACGGTGCGTTCCTCGGTGACGGTGTCGCCGTTGCCGTTCTCGACGGGGTCACAGCCCGCAGCCAGGCATACCGTCAGCAGTCCCAGGGTCGCGCGCTTCCACATGGTCCTTCCTCCCTCTCGCATGGAGGGTGGAACACCGCGTGGCGCGGAATCTGTCACCCGCTGCGGCGGAGCTCGGCCAGGGCGAGCTCGGCGACGCGGCGGTCGACCTCGGTGCTGTCTCCGTCGCTGAGGAACCAGACGGCGGACAGTCCGGCCCAGGCGACAATCCACCGCAGGAGCCGGGTCCGCTCCAGGCCGGAGCGCTCCAGGACGATGTCCAGGCGCCGACGGAAGCGCTCGGGCACGGTGGCGACGGGAGGCGAGGTGTCGGGGGCGCCGACGTCTGGATTGCAGAACAGGTTCGCGTAGTCGAAGCCGCGCTCGCCGAGGAGGCGCTTGGGGTCGATAACGAGCCAGCCGTGCTCGCCGAAGTCGAGGACGTTGTCGTGGTGGATGTCGCCGTGCAGCGGGCGCACGTCCTGGGGATGGGCCAGGAGGTCGCGTGCGGCTTGGGCGGAGTGGGTCAGCCAGCCGCCGTGGAGCGCCGCGGCGGGCTCCAGTTCTCGGAACCACACGTTCAGCGGGACGAGCTCGGGGAGGGGCTTGGGCCGGGGCGTGTGAATCGCGGCGATGGCGTCGCAGAGGATGCGGGTGGCCTCGTCGTCGTGGCC
Organism: Myxococcus stipitatus; assembly: GCF_038561935.1. The sequence goes on from NZ_CP102770.1 coordinate 3,200,777, forward strand.
GGTGCGGGCGAGCGTGGCGAGGGAGCGTTCCCCCTGGGCACGTTCGAGGAGGATGGCCTCGTCGGAGGATTCGAGGACGCGGGCGGCGCCCTGGCCTTCCCACCAGGTCATGAGCAGTCCGCCGAACTTCTCCTCGGGATGCTGGGAGACCTTCAGCATGGCGGCCTGGCCGCGCCAGCGGACCGGAAGGAGCTGGGAGCCCCAGGTGGTGATGGGCTCACCCTCGGGCGTCAGGTTCCAGCGGGTCAGGTACGCGTCGAACATGGAGCTGTTCGTGTCCCGCTCCCGCGCGAGGAGGTCAAGCGAGATGAGGGGCTCGCGTCCTTCGCGACGATGGGCGTCTCCAGCGCAGGCAGGCCTTGAAGAGCCAGGCCGTGGCGACTCACCGCGGCCTGGCTCTTCATTGTTTCTCGTCGCGCCCCGCGCCTAGATGGCGAACTGGAGCGTGGACGTGTAGCCCGTCGTGTTGTTGCCCGTCGTCACCGCGAGCTGGTTGGCGTAGCCGTCCGCGAACACGAGGTCGCGCTCGATGCTCAGGGGGCGCAGGTTCGCCGCGCTCTGCTGGTAGCCCGTGGCGGTGTAGGCCTGCTGGCACGGCGCCCGGGCGAACGCGAGCTGCGAGGTCGCGATCTTGTTCCGGAAGTTCGAGATGGACGCCAGCGAGGGATACACCTCGAAGTGGATGTGCGGCCACCGGCCCGGGTAGCAGCCCGGGAAGATGGACGTGAAGGTCACCTTGCCCTGCGCATTGGTGACCTGCACCCCGCGCAGGAAGTTCTCGTACTGCACGCCGGGCGAGTACATCGAGTACAGGCCCGCGCGCTCACACTGCCACACGTAGATGGCGTAGCCCGCGAGCGGCGCACACGCGGCGCGGTTCACCAACGTGAGCGTCAGCGTGAGCGGAATGCCTCGCGCGACACCCGTCGCTCCGCCGATGCTCGTGCGGATGTCGCTGCGGTTGATGCCCGCGAGCAGCAGCGCGTTGGCGCCGTTGGAGCCGTCGCCAGGATAGGGGCCCGCCATCTCCTCGGGAATCCGGGTGCAGGCCAGCAGCTCGTCCTCGGTCGCCTGCGTCAGCAGCGCGTCCGAATCTTCAGGACCACAGCCGACGAGCGGAACCAGGCTGGCCCCCGCCATCCACTTGAGGAGCTGCCGGCGATCCGCCCGCTTCTCCATGATGGCCAGGTCATGCTGCAGCCCCTGATCATGGTCATGGCCCGATTCATCGTTCTGCATGTGCGCCCTCCATTGGCTTGAGTCCCGAGGGAGGCTAGGGCGCAATTCTTAAGAGAACCCTAAGGCCTCTCGGCGCGCTCACACGCACCGTCGCTCCAGGCAGGCGAGCAAGGTAGGTCCAGGGGACACTTTGCACTCGCGCCCTCGGGACACACCCTCCCTCCCAGGCTTTGTGGGAGGAGCAGCATGCCGAGGCGCACGGGATGGCTGGTGTCGTTGCTGATGATGGGCATGGGGTGTGGCGGGCCGCTTCCGGGAGATGTCCCGCCCCCTTCCCCCTCCGAGGACCCCCAGGCCCTGGGAGCCCTGCATTGCCCCCTGCCGTCGAGCTCGACGACGAAGCGGGTGAAGACCCTCTTCCCGCCCTCGCAGATTGGGATTCCGCGCTTCGCCGCCGGCCCCAATGGCTTCGTGAAGTTCAAGGGGCAGCTCTACTTCGCCGTGAACTTCGAGGACGGCCAGCGAGCCCTCTGGAAGAGCAATGGCACCGAGGCCGGCACCACTCAGATCCGAAGCTTCCCTTCCACCGACGGAGGCTTCACCCCTCCGCTGGCGAACCTGGCCGCGGGCCCCTCGCGCCTCTTCTTCCAGGTGGCGGACCCCGCCCACGGCAACGAGCTGTGGGTCAGCGACGGCACGGGGGCGGGCACCACACTCGTCAAGGACCTGACACCTGGCTCCCCCGGCTCCACGCTGTCTCACCTGACGGCCCTGGGCGACAGGCTGGTGTTCTTCAAGGAGATCTTCGACAGCGGCACGTTCCGCACCCGCTACGAGCTCTGGACGTCCGACGGCACGGCCGCGGGCACCGAGCGCCTCCGCGACTTCGGGTGGGACCTCAACGTGAGCTTCAAGGACTCGGCCGCGGACGGCGAGCTGCGCTTCTTCGTGATGGGCCCCGCGGGCACCGGCACTGTCCTCTGGAAGACGGACGGCACGGAGGAAGGCTCCGTCCCCATCAAGCAGCTCACCTCGTCCCAGGATGCGTTCATCGGGGACCTCCAGACCTCGGGCTCGCTCACGCTCTTCATGATGCGAGAGCACACGGGGCTCCAGGAGCTGTGGAAGTCGGATGGGTCCACCGGGGGCACCGTGCGCCTGGCCTCGTTCGGCCCCACCCGTGCGGCCCGCCTGGTGGGGCAGTTGGGCTCGCGCGTCTACGTCGCGGTGACCTCGCTGAGCACCCAATACATGGTCCTCTACCGGGTGCCGCTGTCCGGAGGAAACCCCGCGTCCTTCGTCACCCTCCCCAATGACTATGCGACCCTCGGCGAGGCCTTCCCCTATATCGATGAGACCAGCAGCGTGCCGGGCGGCTCGAAGCTGTACTTCTCCGTCACCATCGGCAGCGATGGGCCGGCGCCTCGAGACACCCAGCTCTGGGTGACGGACGGCACCGCCGCGGGGACCGTGCTGCTGCACCGGCCGCTGAGCCTCTCGGACGAGTACAGCTCCCCCGTCCGCGCCGTATCGGACGACCTGGTCTTCTTCAGCGCCTTCGAAGCAGGGGGCGCGGGCATCGAGCCCTGGGTGAGCAACGGCACGCCGGAGAAGACCCGGCGGCTCAAGAACATCGCACCCGACACGGAGACCGGCTCGTCCTATCCCCGTGACTTCTTCCGCCTGGGGGAGCGCGTCTTCTTCAGCGCGTATGACGACACCGAGGCGGGCCAGCTCTGGTCCACCGAGCTGGGCGGCAACTGCGTGGCACCATGACGCGCGGAGCCAGGAGGCCCGCGCAATGACTTGCGTGCCGTCTTCTTGGAATCCAATGCGACGTCGCGAAATCGAGACCTGAATCACCCTTCAACTCGAACAGAGATTCAGGTGTGCGCCGAAGGGGCTTCTTGAGGGGAGGGAACCCCAAGCTGTGGGGGAGAGTCCCCGGCGGTGGAAGTCTCGCGCTGACGTGTGTCGAAGTATTTCCAGAGGAGGGGACCGCGAGGCGAAACCCCGCGAAGGTCTGGCATGTCGGTTGCGTTGGGGCCGCGCATGCTCCCGTGCCTCGTGTGGGTTCCTGACGCTCGTCAGTCAGGGACCATCCCCACTCACGAGACGGCTCGCCTCAGGCGCTCCGTCTGGTGGGTCCTTCCTCTCCTCGCCTGTGTGGCTTGCTCTGGAAGCAGCTCCCCGTCCGTGCCTCCGGGAGGTGAGCCCGACGGAGGTTCTCACGACGCGGGGTGTGAGACGCCGGGCCCCACGGAGAATCCCCCGGTCGACGAGAAGAAGGACACCCTCGCCGCCAGCCGGCTGCTGCGCCGCGCGTCACTCGCGCTGCGAGGTGTTCCTCCGACGGATGAGGAGTACGCCGCGCAGGAGGCCGCTGGAGACGAGGCCGCGCAGCGCGCGTTCGTGGACAGCTTCGTGGACCGCACGTTGCACGAGCCGCTGTTCTACCGGACGATGTTCGAGAAGGCGCGGGACTGGTTCGACATCCCGGTCATCGCCTCGACGGCGGACGCGCCCGAGTACGGCGCGCAGCAGCAGCGGACGGTGGAGCAGTGCAAGCCGGGCACCGCGAAGGCGGGCGCGTGGAAGTTCTACCGAGGCGACGCGAAGGCGTGTGATGGCCTGAAGCCGGACGGCACCCCGGCCGATGAGACGACGCTGGAGCCGTGGTGGGCGCCCGGCACGACGGTGACGCTGGTGGGCTACGCGGGCAACACGTCCGAGACGGGCATCACCATGCCCAACGGCACGCCGACCACCGTGAACTGCCGGCAGGTGGGCCCCGAGGGCACGTGTGGCTGCGGCCCCAACGCCGTGCGCTGCCACGCCGACCACGGCACCTACCCGGGCCACGAGAACTTCGTCATCCACAACGCGCAGGGCCAGCGCCGGCTGCTCTTCGAGGAGCCCGCGCGCCTCTTCGCCCACCTGGCCTGGTACGACCGGCCGGTGACGGACCTCATCCTGGGGACGTACTCCGTGGGGCCCACGCGCGTGCAGGCCGCCTATGTCAGCCAGGCGCTGGCGGGTGGACTGACGGCCCTGCACGAGGACGACTCCTGGTGGCGCCCGGAGCGCTACTCGCAGGCGCCCATCGACCCCGAGCACACGCCGGGGGACCCGTATGCCTGGCGCGAGTACTCGGTGCCCGCGCGCAATCCCTTCCTCATCGCGGACCGGGACTACCGCTACGACCCCCGCACGCAGACGGGCGCGGTCCGAGGCGTTCCCGCCGCCGGCATCCTCACGAGCATCGGCTTCCTCGCGGGCTATCCACGCGAGCGCCTGAGAGGGGCCCGGGCGCTGGAGATCCTCGCGTGCGAGGTCTTCTCCCCGCCGCAAGGACAGACGTTCAACGAGTACCGCCGGGACCCGGGGACGGAGGGCACTTGCCAGCACTGCCACCGCCGGCTGGACCCCGCAGCCATCCACTTCAAGCGCTACGCGAAGCACAGCAGCGCGTTCGAGGGCTGGGGCGCCAAGTACTTCATGCCGGGCGTGGGCAGCGTGTGGCATTGGCCGGTGGCGTGGCGGAAGGGACAGTTCCCCTACGGAGGGGACCCGTACAGCCATTGGAATCGGTGGTACCAGCCGGACACGCTCCTGACGCCCGTCACGGAGGCGCAGGCGACGGCGAACCCGGAGTCGCTCTTCATCGACTTCCTGCCGTCGGACCAGACGCTGCTGGGCCAGGTGAGTGATGGGACCATCGGGCCGCTGGGCTTCGCGAAGCTCATCGTCGCGTCGGGCTCGTTCGACCGCTGTGTCGTGCGGCACATACACGCGCAGGTGATGGGGCGGGACATCGACCCGGCCGCAGAGGCGGGCTACCTGGATGCGCAGGTGAAGCGCTTCGTCGAGGGCGGCCGGAAGATCCGCCCCTACGTCAAGTCCCTCACGCAGTCCAACCTGTTCAAGAGGGGGCACTGACATGCGCCGCTTCGGATTCGTGGTTCTCGCGGCCGTGTCCCTGGCGTGTGGTCAGCAGGAGGGTGCGCCCTCCCCGGTGGCGACCCAGTCGCAGCAGTCGACGTGTGTTCCTCCTCCTGGCGCGGAGACGAAGCGCGTCTACGAGGGCCTCAAGCCTCACTGCGAGGGCTGCCACGTCCAGGGCAATCGGGGGTACTTCGCGTCCCTGGAGGCGTTCCAGGGCTTGATGGTCGCCGACACCCGGATGGTGAAGGCGGGCAAGCCGGATGAGAGCGAGCTGGTCCGCCTGTTGGAAGGCAAGGGCACCGGCGCCTTCAATCAGATGCCCATCGGCCAGAAGTCCTACGCGCAGCTCGTCACGGACGGCACGGCCACGCTGACGATGGAGCGCATCCGCACCTGGGTCCAGGAGCTGGGCGCCCAGCAGCGGGGCGCGGAGCCGAACGTGGATGCGCCGCGCATCACCCGCAAGAGCGCGAACCAGATGCAGCGGGCCCTCTACCAACAGCTGGGCCTGGTGCACGAGGACTTCTACATCGTGGGCCTGGAGCACAACATCCCCATGGCGGAGATGCGCGACGGGGACCACCTGCCCCTGTTGAGCCCGGACGCGCTGCCCATGCCTCGGCAGAAGGGGACGGAGGAGCGCTACCACGGGCTGGGCGGTGGCTCCACGGTGCGGCAGATTTCCGAGGACCGCACGGCCTCGCCCACCTTCGCCCTGACGCTCACGCAGGTCTCCCAGCGGTGGTGCCGTCGCGCGCTGGGGAAGGCGGGCAACACGGCGCTGTTCCCCACGGGGACCGTGCGCACCGCGAACCCCGTGGACGTGAAGGCGACGCTGCGCCGCTGGTCGCTGCACTTCCTGGGCGAGCGCTTCACCGACGCGCAGGTGGAGGACCTCTACACCAAGGTCTTCGTGCCGCTGTCGACACCCACCGATACCGAGCCCGCGTACGTGGGCGTCTGCTCCTACTTCATCCGCCACCCGCGCTGGATTTTCTACTGAGGCCGCCACCATGAAGCTCTCACGACGCAATCTCTTTCAGGCGGCCTTGGGGGCCGCGCAGGTGGGGCTCCTGGCGCGCTACGGGTTCCCCGCGGCGTCCGCTCAGGTGGGGCGCCACAGGCCCACGAAGCTGCTCGCCATCTGGTTGGACGGAGGCCTCCACTGGGAGACCTACTTCTCGCCGATGACCCGAGCGGGCATCAACAAGTACATCCCCCTGCCCACGGGGGGCTATCTGCCCTGGGGCTTCGTGCCCGAGCAGGTGGAGAACTACGACCGCTCGCCGGTGGACCTGGACTCGCCCGGCGTGGTGCGCAAGCTGCGCGGGCCGGTGGCGTGGAACTGGGACAACCCCAAGGACACCAGCGGCATCCACCCCGGCTCGCAGGGCCAGCACCGCTACCGCCCCTACGGCTACGCGTGGGCCAATCCCAAGTACAAGCTCTACGAGAAGACGGCGCTGCTCGTGGGCGCGGACCAGGGCACGGCCGCGCACCAGAGCGGCATCATCGCGAGCATGTCCGGCGTCGCGGGAGCGACGTTCCGCGCGCCCGCCGTGCACGGTGTCATCGCCAACGCGATGTACAAGCGCTTCCCGGACCGGCCCATTCCCAGCGTCAACCTGGGGGGGCCCCTGCCGCGCGCGCTGGGCCTGCCGACGGTGGCGAACCCCACGGCGCTGGCCTCGGCGGCCTCCGTGGAGCCGACGCTGTCCGACAAGCGCGAGAGCACCTGGAAGGGGCTGCGCGCGCGCCAGGACATCCCCGATGTGGCGTATGACGGCGCGTCGCTGTCGGGGACGGTGCCTTCCACCGCGGTGGACGCGGCGCTGCTCGAGGCGGTGCGCAAGGAGCGCGGCATCTCCAGCGCGGGCTCCGACGACATGATGGAGCAGCTCTACGACACGTACAAAGGGGCCAGCCGGACCATCCGGCGCGACATCCTCAGCGTGCTCGGCACCACGCCGCAGTGGGAGTACCTCAAGAACGACCCGGACTATCCGGTGGACTGGAATGCCTGCATCGGCCTGGCGGACTCGTGCGGCTCGTCGGCGTCCATGGGGCCGTATGGCTTCGCGCTCCAGTTGCTGAAGTCGGACCTGGTGACGTCCGTCAACATGCGCGCGACGAGCATCAGCAATGCCTCCTTCGACACGCACAGCGCGACGGGCGTGATGATGCACACCAACTTCATGCGCATCGCGATGGAGTCGGTGGGGCGCATCTGTCTGGAGATGAGCCTGACGCCCAGCAAGTCGGACCCGACCCGCACGCTGCTGGATGAGACGCTGGTGTATGTCTACAGCGACTTCGGGCGGACGTTCCCCAAGCGCGGCAGCGACCACCACCCGGCGACGTGCGCCATCCTCGTGGGCGGGGGCATCCAGGGCAACCAGATGATTGGGGGCTACGACGAGCGCGTGGAGGGCTCGCCCATGGGCCTGCCCGTGACGTTGTTGGAAGAGGGCGGAGAGCGCGCCACCCGCACGCCGCGCTCGCAGGACATCGCGGCGACCGTGCTCAATGCCTTCGGGCTGGAGCCTGGGAAGGACTTCTTCATCCCGGGTGGGTTCGGCGTCTACGACGGCGTCGTGCGGCCTGGGTGACGCCCACGGGCCATGCGCTATCCTCCGAGGCTTCAACCGAGTGAAGGGAGCTCCGGGCGCATGGCGGTGAAGACGGCATCGTGGGGTCGGGCGGTGTCCGCGCGGGAGGTCTGGGCTCGGGTGGAAGAGGCCGGGCCGCCCGCGTGGTGTGAGCGGCTCGAGGCCTGGTGGACGGGCGTCTCCCAGGGCGAGGTCCTCCTGCATGAGGGGGACCTCGTGGCCGACGCGCTGGTGGTCGGCCCCACGCCGCTGGTGGTCACCGGGAGCGTCCGGCTCCAGGGCCTCCTGGAGGATGGTCACCAGGCGGACCACACGCTGCTGGTGGTGCTCGGGGACCTGGAGGTGGAGCACGTCGTGACGTTCTCCGCCATCTTCGTCGCGGGGAAGGTCTCGATTCGAGGGCTGCTCGTCGGTGACTCCCTGGGCGATGACGTCTTCTGCGTCGGCGGTGGGCTGACGGCCCGGGCGCTCGTGGAGGCACACCATCACATCCGCGTGCTGGGGCCGCTGGATGTGGAGGTCTTCGTGGGGAACAACCTCACCGCTTCGGGGGCGCCTCGCCAGAAGCTGGAGCCTCACGAGGCCTTCCTGAAAGGCGCGTGGACCGCCGAGGAGGAGGACGAAGACGGCATCGTGGACTCGACGCTGGACCGGCGGGGGTTGGTGGCGATGCTGCGCGCGGGAAAGCCCGTGCTGGCGGATGTCCGGCTGGGGCCCGTGGAGAAGGCCATCGCCGCGGCGCGGGAGAAGCTGGCTCAGGGTGGGAAGGCTCCTCGGCTCGGGCTCTCGCTCAAGAAGCTGAAGGCCGTGCCGGAGGCGGTGTTCTCGCTCACGGGGTTGGAGGGACTGACACTCGACTCGAATCCCATCGCGGTGCTCTCGCCGCGCATCGGAGAGCTGCGCTCGCTTCGCACGCTCAACCTGGAGAGCCTGCCGCTCGAGTCGCTGCCCGACGAGCTGTGCCGGCTCCCCGCGCTCAAGACGTTGAGCCTGCGCTACTGCGACCGTCTGGCGCGGCTTCCAGAGGCGTTCGGTGAGCTGGCGGCGCTGGAGGAGCTGTACCTCGATGCCCTGGGGATGGAGACCTTCCCCGAGGTGCTGACGCGCCTGCCAAAGCTCAAGAAGCTCTGGTGGTGGCGCGTCAACTCGCTGAAGCCGGAGAAGGTCCAGGCGCTGGTGGCGGGCATCGGCCGGATGCCGAAGCTCACGCACGCGGGCTTCTTCCAGGGTGGGCTGAAGGTGTTGCCGGAGGACCTGGCCCCGCTCGCGCGGCTCAAGCAGTTCAAGCTGGGGTTGGACTCGATTCCGGACGCGGAGGTCCAGCGTCTGGAGAAGGCGCTCCCGCCCGGCCGGCTGCACGTGGGCTACTGAGCCCGCTCCCTCGCGCCAGGGGGAGAGGCGTGCGCCTTCTGTCCGTGTCGTCCTCCCGTCGCCCGGTCGAGCTCATGGAGCTTCCGGGCGCATGGCGTCATGGCCACATGAGGACATTCACGCTGACACGGGAGGCTGGTCGGGATGCACCGTCTGTGGCGCCACATCCGGAGGTTCTTCCAGCTCCAGCCAGGCAGTCCCGCCTGGGCGTCGGGTATCCGCGCGGCGCTGGCCGTCACCATCCCGTACGCGTTCGCTACATTGATGGGTTTCAAGGACGCGGGGTGGACGGGGCTCACCGGCCTGCTCGTGACGCTGGCGAATCCAGGGGGGGCGTATCGCGGGCGGGCCCGGGTGATGGGCGCGGTGACGGTGCTGGGGGCACTCGTGGGAGCTGGCGCCGCGCTGGCGGGAGGGCGGCTGGGGTGGGACGCCACGCTGCTGTTCGTGGGCGTGTTCGCGATGTCCTTCGTGCGTTGCTATGGCGATACGGCGGGCTCCATCGGCGAGAAGCTCGCGGTGATTTTCGTGGCCTCGTTGGGCGCGCATGCGGTGGGCGTGGACGCGGCGCTGACGCGTGGAGGCGCGCTCCTGTTGGGGGGCGGCTGGGCGATGTTGCAGTCGCTGGTGCTCTGGCCGGTGCATCCCTATCGGCCATCGCGCAGGGCCATCGCGTATGTGTATACGTCGCTCGCGGAGGGGGCTCGGGACCTGGCGACGCTGTCGCGCGAGGGGGCTCCCGCGGAGGTCTGGGCGGCGGCGACGACGCGGCACATGCCCGTGCGATTGAAGATCGAGCGGGCGCGCGAGACGTTGGCCGCCACGAGGGTGGGGCGCTCGGATGAGTCGCAGCGCGGGGAGCACCTGCTCGTGCTGTTGGAGTTGAGCGAGCAGTTGTTGGGGGTGTTGTTCGCGCTGGCGCAGTCCATGGAGGTCGCCAGCCCCGAGCGGCGGCTGCGGGCGGTCCGGGAGGAAGTCGCTCGGGTGTGTGATTGGTATGTGGCCATCGCCGAGCGGGTGGCGGCGGTGGCCATCGCGCCGGACACGGTGGCGGTCTACTGGCCTCGCTATCCGACGAATCGCGAGGAGCTGGGGCAGCGTGGGAAGTGGCTGCGGGTGGTGCCCGTCTCCGTGACGGAGCTGCTCACCCGGCTTCGGAGCCACACGTCCGCGGCGCAGCGGGCCGCGATGGCGATGCGGCGAGGAGACCCGGTGGACCTGCGTGACCCCGAGGCCCTGCTCCTGGTGGGCGAGCGCAGGCCGTTGTGGCAGCCGCTGTGGGCGAACCTGAACTCGCGGTCCGTCGTGCTGCGCCATGCGCTGAGGGCGGGGACCATCGCGTCCATCGCGTTGGTGCTCACGCGGGTGATGGGGTTGGGGGAGGCGTACTGGGTGGTGCTGTCGGCCATCGGTATCCTCCAGCCGTACTCGGCGAACACGGAGGAGCGTGCCCTCCAGCGTGTCACGGGGACGCTGTTGGGGGGCACGCTCGCGGCGGTGATTGCGACGGGGGTGGGGTCGCCCTGGGTGCTGATTTTGGTGATTGGCGTGCTGACGGCGACGTCGGTGTCGCTGCTGCCGCTCAACTTCGGGGCGTTCCAGATTCTCCTCACGCCGGACTTCCTCTTGCTGGCGACGCTGAGCGCGGGGGATTGGTCCGTGGCGGAGAACCGGGCGCTGGGGGTGTTGGTGGCGTGTGTGCTCGCGCTCGCGGGGGTGTGGCTGCTGTGGCCCTATCCGGAGCGCCGGAGGTTCCCGGATGCGGTCGCGACGGTGCTGCGCGCGGATGGGCACTACTTCCGGCAGGTGGCGGCGAGCCAGGACATCCGAGAGCCTCGGGTGGGGGCGGCGCGGCGAGCGCTGGGGTTGGCGATGCTCGACGCGGAGGCGTCCTTCGAGCGGCTGATGGCCGAGTACCGAGGCCCCGCGTACCGGCTGGAGCCCGCGATGGCGTTGCTCACGTACTCCAGGCGCCTGGCGGCGTCGGTGACGGCGCTGGGGGAGCAGAAGGCGGTGACGCCTTCATCGGAGGTGCTCGACGTGGTGGCGAGCAAGGCGAGCGGGACGCTGGATGCGCTCGCGGACTCGCTGCGGGAAGGGAAGTCCCCTCCGCCCATGCCGGAGTTGCCTTTGCGCCGCATCGCCAATGACCCGGTGTCGGGGAAGCTGGTGGAGCGGGTGCCTCGCCAGCTCGAAATCCTTCATGGCGCGGTGGAGAAGCTCTCTGTGACTTGATGCATCGCTCACCGCGAGAGGTGCGATGACTCATCTGTCCCCCAGCAGAGGGACGTCGCCCTCATGGCTGGTGCCGGGTACTGGGTTCCTTTGGCTCCTCATCCGCGGTCCAGTACGCCCCGGTCTTCCGCTGGTTCGCGATGTGCCGACGTCGGAACAGCAGGAACGGCAGCCATGTCAGGGCCCCAGCGCACAGGCACAGAAAAGTAGTGAACGAGAGCCCATCCGCAAAAGCCATATGCCTCGGGTCCGGTCGCATCACGCCCGTTGTGACAACGGCGGCAGCCAACCCAACACCCACTTGCAGATAGGGGCGGGAGCCGAGCCCGAGGGCGCCGGCAACGACCGTGAGCATGCCTACCCAGCCCAGTCCACCCAGGTACTTGCTGACGATGATGACTCCATCCATCCAATTCTCCCAGGAAGGCGCCTTCATGCCTCCCGCATTCACTGCTGATTCGACGGGACAGACATCAAGCAGCTGCGCGCGGGAGCGCCGCACGCGTCCCAGCCCCTCCAGCGCAGGCTCTTGTCCTCAGAGGAGGTGTCGGCGCTCACCTTGCTTCGGCTCCTCCTTCTCCGCCGTCCAGTACAAGCCAGCGTTCCTCCGTCTCACGATGCGCCCCTGATAGAGGCTCAGGATGGCGGCCACCGTGAGGGCCGCAAACACATGGATGATGACGACGGTGGGGGTCAGGCCGTCGGGCCAGGCTGGCCCATGTCGCCCGCTGTCGCCGAATCCCGCGGCGACGAGCGCGCAGCCGATTCCGCACGCGATGGCGGCTGCATGGAGAGGACGCTTCACCACCAGCCGGACGGCAAGCGTGAGGACCCCGACGGTTCCGAGAGCGACGATGTAGTGACAGAACCAGAAGAACCACTTCATCCATTTCTCCCGTGGGAGTTCGAGCTTTCTTCGTCGGACGGCGCGCCCTCTTGGCCGTGTCGCCCTTCATCCCTGTTCGCCATCGCCCGCCCTGGAGCCCTAAAGGGCTCACGCCCGGCAGGAAAGCGATGCTGTCCTCACGCCGGGCAACAGGCCCGCTCCCTCGCGACAGGGGGCGTTTGTCGACCACCTGTCGGCGGACACTGGCGAGCGGGGCCGCGACGCCCTGGCGGATGTCACCCTTCAGACTCCCGCCCAGGTGGGCCCTCCTGCCTGAGCCAACACGCGGGCCCGGTGGACGTCATCCGGGTGGAAGCGCGTCTCTTCATGCCCAGGGAATCATGCGTTCGCGGAGCGACCCCCATCCACAGCCCTCCCGCGCGGTGCCAGCGGCGCCGAACTGGCTGCCGGCCTTCACCGCGCCGATGCACCCGTCCGCCTCGGGCCTGGAGCCCGGAGCGCTCGCGGGACCGAGCTTCAAGAACCAGACGGTGCGCATGTTCGTGCGCCCCTCGCTCGCGGGACCCCGGCTGCGACTGGTGCTGAGCAACCAGTACGGCACGGAGCCCCTTCGCGTGGAGGCGGTCCGCGTGGCCCTGCGGGTCGCGGGCAACGTCATCGACCCCTCGACGGACCGGGCGGTTCGCTTCAGCGGGGCCTCGGTCGTCATCATCCCACCCGGCCGGACCGCCACCAGCGAGCCCATCGCCCTCGCCGTCGATGGCCGACGCGATGTCTCCGTCTCCCTCTTCTTCCTGGAACGCTCGGGCGCGGTGTCCTGGCACCTCCAGGGGACTCGGACGACCTATGTCTCCGCCGGGGGCAACCAGACCGCGGCGAGGACCTTCGAGCCCGCGCTCACCACCCGCAGCCTCTACTTCCTCGCCGCCGTGCATGTGGACACAGCTCCCGATGCATCGCTGGTCGTGGCCTTCGGCGACTCCATCACCGATGGCGCCGGCAGCACCGTGGACCTGGAGCGCTCATGGCCCGCGCGACTCTCGCATCGCCTCTCCGCGAGAGGCGGCAAGCCCGTGGGCGTCCTCAACGCGGGCCTCGGCGGCAACCGGCTCTTGAGCGACGGCTACGGCCCCCGAGGGCTCCACCGCTTCGAGCGCGACGTGCTCGCCCAGCGCGGCGTCAGGGCCGTCATCCTCCTGGAAGGCATCAACGACATCGGCCGCGCCGCGCCTGGACGCCTGGACGCCGCGCGCATCATCGACGGCTACCGCCAGCTCATCCAGCGCGCCCGAGACAAGGGCCTGAAGGTGTACGGCGGCACGCTGACGCCCATGGCCGGTCACGTCTACTTCACCCCGGAGAACGAGGCCCTGCGCGAGGCCGTGAACGCCTGGATTCGTGGCTCGGGCGCGTTCGACGCGGTGGTGGACTTCGAGGCGGCGGTGAGAGACCCCGCCCACCCCGATGCCATGCTCGCGACGCTGACCGTGGACGGCCTGCATCCCAATGACCTGGGCCATGACCGCCTGGCCCAGGCCATCGACCTGCGGCTGCTGGAGTGACGTCCTCCCGCTACGGCGCCGTGGCTCCGAGCTGCGTCTCCCCAGGGTCGATCTTCGCCTCCGGGGTGGTCCATACGAACGGAATCCCCGGCATGCGGTAGTGCGTGGCGGGGATGTCCTTGGACAGCTGCGCATGCAGCTCCGGGAGCTGGGACCAGTGCAGCCCATGCTTCACATGGTGCGCGGTGTGGTAGCCCAGGTTGCCGGTCATCAGGTTGTAGCCCCGGTGAAGGATGTTGTACGAGGCCCGCGCGTGCTCCGTCGTGTCCAGGTCCACGTGGTGGAAGTACGTGGCCCAGATGGTGACGTAGAGCGACACCATCATCGGGAGCAGGAACACCCAGAGCGCGTTGTACCAGTTGAGCCAGAACAGGCCCCCAAGCAGCGCCACCTGGAGCGCGCCCATCGCCAGGAAGATGCGCAGGATGCGCGGGTGCGCCAGGCCCACGCGGAACGCGCGCGGATAGGCCACCACCATGTTGAAGAGGGAGAACTCCACCTCGCCCATGGTGCTGCCGTCCCGGCGCTTCCAGCCCGCCTCGTCCTTCGTCTGGTCCAGGTAGTTCCGGTGGTGGCCCAGCACGTGGTGCAGGAACCACGCATGGGACGTCACCCCCGTCTGGAACGCGAACACCACTTCCAGCAGGCGGTTGGGCAGCGCGTGGCGGAACATCGTCACGTGCTGGTGGTGGTGGTTCCACGCGCTGATCCACCCCTTGGGGATGATGCCCAGGCCCAACCACAGGATGGGGAACCACCAGCTCTTCGCCGTGAAGAAGACCGTGAGGTCCAACGCGAACGCCAGGAGGAACAACAGGACGGGGATGCGGTCTCTGGGGTGTCGAAACAAGGTCATGCGGTTTCCACGGCGGAGGGGGGAGGGGCTCCCATGGGGGTGGTGTCGGAGGCGCGTTGTCGCGCGACGAATCTTCCGGTGACGCCCTTGGGCAGCACCACGCCGAAGAAGAAGCCCTCCTCGAAGGGCTCCGTCGAGTCGACCTGGATGCGTACGCGGGCAAAGAGGGTGGCGAGCGCCGTGCGCAGGTACACCATCGCGAAGTCCCCGGCGACGCAGGCGCGAGGGCCTAGGCCGAAGGGGAAGAAGTGGCCACTGCCCAGCGGATTCTGGGCCGCGCCACCGTTCAGCCAACGCTCCGGGTCGAACACCTCTGGCTGTACCCAGTGGGTGGCGTCGCGGTGCAGGTGCTGGTTGGAGATCATCAGCGTCGTGCCCGGCGGCAGGGTGACTCCCGCCAGCCGCGTCGGCTCCAGGGGCGAGCGGCGCATGAAGACGCGCACCGCGGGCAGGATGCGCAGCGCCTCGTAGGCCACCGCCTCCCCCCAGCTCCCACCCTTCAGGCGCGCGAAGTCGAGCGGCACCCGCATCAGCGCGGCGGACTCCCGCGCCAGCCGCTCCTCGACCGCGGGGTACTTCTGGAGCTGATGGATCGCGCCCGTCAGCGTGGTGCTGGAGGAGAAGACGCCGCCGAAGAAGAACCCGCCCAGCAGGTGGGCGTGGACCTGGTCGTCGAAGTCGGGCATCTCGCGCAGCGTCCAGGACATCAGGTCCACGCGGTGCGGCGAGGAGGCCTGTCGCGCCGCGCGAATCTTGTCCGCGAAGAGCCCATAGAAGCGCTCCTTCGCGGCGGCGAAGCCCTTGGGGGGCGAGACGAACCGCAGCGGCAGCTTGGCCTGGATGCGCGCATCCGCCGCCGCCGCGAGCAGGATGAAGTCGTCGTAGACGGACGCGGGCAGCTTCTCGCCCACCGTGGCCACGCAGAACACATCGAAGGTCAGCTTGCGCACCGCGAGCGCCAGGTCGAGCGTGGGCTCCCGGAGCAGCGCGTCCACGGACTCCTCGATGGCCGCCCTCATGGGCTCCACCTGGGCCGCCTGCCACGCGGGGGTCCACGGCTGCGCCAGCGGGTCCCTGGCGTGCTTGCGCGCCCAGTCCTCACCCTGGTCCGCGATGAAGGGCGTGTCGTCCGTGACGGAGTGGCGAATCTGGGTGCCGATGTTCCCCTTCTCGAACTCCAGGCGCCGCGTCTCCAGCACCTCCTGGATGACCGCGGGGTCGTTGAGCACCAGGGCGGGTGAGGGCCCCAGCCACGCGACGGTGACGGACCCATGGGTGCGCGCGTAGCGCGCGCAGACGTCCCAGGGTTGCGCCCCCAGGAAGTCGCCCAGGTTTCCCAGGAGGCCCGGAGGTGGCCCCGGCAGGCTGGCGAATGGCTTGCGGCGCGCTCCGAAGAACAGGTTGAACAGGCCGCGAGAGAGCAGGTTCGGCAAGGGGGGCTCCGGGCGCGTCAGACGGTGATGCCGCAGGGAATCTTGTCAGGGCACAGGACGGTGTACGGAACCGCGGCGTTCGCATTGCGGGCCTTCACCGCCGCGAGCTGGGTGCGCAGCCGCTCCTGGAAACGCTCGCGAATGACTGTCAGCTCGGGCTCCTGGAAGTACTCTTCGTGCCAGCCATCCTGGGGCAAGAGGTACTCCTCGTCATCTCCAAAGCTGGAGAGGGCCCGGCCAATGGCAATCTGCCAGAGCATCTGGGTCTTCGTGGGAATCATTCCGGCCAGGTCTTCCGAGCGGAGGACCCCCTTCTGCCTCGGCGGCTCCCGCCGCATGCACAGGGGGGCGTTGGGCACGAAGGCGTAGTGCTCGTACTGCAAGTAGTTCACCGCGGCGTGCTGGACGCTGACCGTGAAGAGCACGGTGGTGAGGATGTCCGCCAGGTCGGCCACCCGGTGCAGCTCCCGGCACGGCAGCTTCTCGACGGGCAGTCCGTGCTGGGTGAGGTCCTTCCACCACTGCTGCATCTCGGTGTCGCCCGCCAGGTCGGCGTCGGTCCGGTAGAAGTGGCGGAGCACCCCGCCGACGTACTCCTCGAACGCGTCCCACAGGGGCAGGGCGTCGTCGCGGTACGGGTAGTCGGGGAGGATGGCGGGGTCCAGGACGCCTCGACGCTGGAGGTCCAGGCGGGGCTTGTTGTCCTCCAGGGTCCAGCGCGTGAAGCCCTTCTTGCCGAGCTGGAGGTGGCCCTTGTCCGGCCCTCCCGTGGCGATGAAGTCGTCGAACACGCCGCCCGCGGCGAGCAGCCCCTTGCGAGCGCCCTCGTTGATGGCGAGCGTGTAGCGGAAGTGGCGGCGCAGCAGCTTGTAGACGGGGTGCGGGTCCGGGAGGTTGCGCATCGTCGCCATGACGAAGGGCTCCGCCACGAAGTGGGTGCGCAGCGCGTGGCTCACCATCTGGTGCGTGTTGCCCTCGCTGCAGCGCACGTAGACCTTCGCCGCCAGCCAGTCCGCCTCGCTGTCGTTGGGCGTGAAGACGGGGTGGTGCGTGGCGTCCCCGCCCAGCTGGATGGCGAGGGGGCGCAGGCGTCGCTGGTCATCCAGGTACAGCAGGCAGCGGGAGGCGGGGGCCCAGCGGCGCTCCTCGAGGCCCTCCTTGTCGACCTTCCGGTACATGGGGATGTCGTCGAGGATCTCGAAGTCGAGCAGGAAGATGCGCCTGGCGTCGAGCGCCTGCGCCAGCGTGGTGCCCGGGGCCAGGAGGCCTCGCACGTCGTCATCCGTCAGGGCCATGCCCTGGGGCAGCTTGGGGACGAGGGTGATGTGGAGGGGGTTGATGCCCTGGACCGCCTGGCGCGCGAACTCCAGATCGTCCTTCCATCGCCCGGCGAGCTGGGGGACCTCCAGGCTCTTGAAGAAGTCGAAGACGTTCACCAGCCCGTTCCACGTCTGCGTCAGCATGGGCAGGTGCAGCTGGATGGCCGCCAGCGTCTTGGCGATGACGACCTCGTAGCTGCCTTGGGTCAGCCCCCGGTAGAGCTCGTCCTTCGGCAGGGGGTGCGCCTCGCTGATGTCGAGCGCGCCGGGAAGTCCCTCGGTCGCCTCCGCCGGACGCCAGGGGTACATCTGCTTGCGGGCGTCCAGTTGCGCGCGCCGCGCCACCGACTCGCGCTCACTGCCCACGTCGCGCGCGAGCTTCGCGGTGCCCTCGAGCACCTCCGCCGTGGCGCCGCTCAGCACCCAGCGGAAGAAGGGAAAGCGCCACTGCTTCTCGCCGTCCGTGACGCGGACCCAGTCGAGCAACCAATCCGCCGCGACGCCTCCCGAGTTGAAGAAGCGCAGCGCCACCAGGTCCCCGACGTCCTCGGCGAAGACGGTGTACTCGTCCTCCGAGCCCGCCTCGAAGTCATTGTGGAAGGGCAGGTCCAGCACGTGCGGCTCGCTGTCGCCGTGGGTTCCCACCAAGACCACGGAGATGTTCGCATCCGTCCCCGCGCCGAGCTTTCCATTCGTCCGAATCGTGAGTGTGTACGCAGCCATCATTGAATCCCCTGCATTGCAGGGGCAGACCGTAGGACGAGAAAAGTATGGGCTCAACCCATGGTAGCCTCCCCGCGGGATGAAAGATGTGTCAGGGACGGGACGATGTTCGTGGCGATGCGGCGATTGATGAGCACTCTCGGGCTCAAAGGCTCCGAGAAGGGTGGCGAGGAGCTGCTCGACGCGGCCGAGCTCGCGCGGTGGTACTCGAACCTGAGTCTGGAAGAGCGGCTGGCCTTCAGTCGTGAGCTCGCGCCTCGGGTCCGGGCGGCGGCGGGGCGCTCGGAGCGGAGCGCCTCGGAGCTTCCCGCGGTCGCGGAGGGGCGCCTGGTCTTCGAGCAGGACGGGCCTTCGGGGCCGGTGCCCTTGCATCACCTCAAGGTGGAGCTGTGGGACCGGGACATCGGCACACCGGATGACTTCCTGGGCGAGGGCTTCACGGACGCGGAGGGGCGCTTCTGTGTTCGCTATGACCCCGCGGACGCCGGAGTGGGGGACCTGCCGGACCTGGAGGTCCGCTTCTTCGAGCCGCAGCACAGCTTCCTCCCGGATGGCCGCGTGGTGGAGACGTGGCGGCGCATCGGCTCCGAGCGCGGCCCGGATGACCACGGGGGGCTGCACCACGACTTCGGCACGCTGCGGCTGCCCTACTGGGAATATGACCCCTCGACGTTATTGGCTCGGCTCCACGTGACGGAGGCGGGCACTCCGCCCACGGCGTATGCGCCGGGCCGCTCGCTGGCGATGTTGAAGGCGGTGGCGCCCATCGAGCTCGTCAAGCGGCGCCACCTGCTCCAGGGGAAGTTGGGGCAGGCGCTGGAGCTGGAGAAGATCCAGGCGGACTACCCGGAGGCGATGACGGTGCGCATGGAGCGCGAGTCGCCGGGCTCGACTCGCACGGATGCGTTCTTCGGAGAGCGCCTGCTCAACGGCATGTTCTCCTCCATCCTCGACAGGGACCCGGAGGTGCCTGGGGATGCGAATGCGTTCCGGCTCTACTACCCGTGGAACGCCTACGAGCAGGATGGCATCCACTGTCTGCCGGACGTGGACCTGCGCTTGAGGCTGGTGGACGGACGGCTGCTGCCCACGCGCATCATCCTGGGGATGCGCGAGCCCGGTGCCACGGCGCCGGGTTCCCCGGTGACGCGGAAGAGCTACACGCCCGCGGATGGGGCGAACTGGGAGGCGGCCAAGCGGATGGCGCGGGTGAGCGCGACGCTGGACACGGAGCTGGGCAACCACCTGGGGCAGTGCCACTTCAACGTCGAGCAGTACGCCATCGCCGCGCATCGCAACCTGCGGCGAAGCCCGCTGCGGTGGTTGCTCATGCCGCACCTGCGCGAGGTGGTGCTCATCAACCACTCCGCCAATGACTTCCTGGTGGGAGGCACGGGGTACATCACCCGGGCCAGTGCTCTGACGGAGCGAGGCATCGAGTCGCGCCTGGTGCACCTGCTGGGCAGCTACGACTGGAAGGGCTTCGCGCCGGCGCCGCCTGTCTGTGAAGGGCACCGCTATGCGCGAGCGGCAGGGCTGTTCTGGAGGCTGGTGGGCGAGCACGTGGAGGCGTTCTTCGCGGAGCACGGCGCGGCGGTGGAGGCCGAGTGGTGCGAGGTGCGGAGGTTCTCGGACGACCTGGTGGCGCACTCGGTGCCTGCCTTTGTCTGTCGTTACCTGCGCGCGACGGTGCCGGGGAAGCCCGCGCCGTGGTTCGTGCGCTCAGAGCGGATGGATTTGGATGTGAAGGCCGCGGCGCCCACGCCCAAGGCCGTGAGCGCGGTGACCCGGACGGATGTGGCGCAGGCGGGGGAGGTGGAGGCGCTCAAGCAGCTGTGCCGCTACGTCATCTTCTTCGCGACCTTCCGCCATGCCTGGGCGAACAACCTCCAGTGGGACGACGCGGGCGAGGTGCTCTACGCGTGTCTGGGGTTGCGGTGGGGGAAGGGTGGGGCGCTGTCAACGGAGGAGGACCTGGACGTCGCGCCGCCGCCGGAGGACGCCACGGAGATGCTGTGGATTTCGTGGATGCTGTCGAAGACGAACTACGGCTTCCTGCTCGCGAATGAAGAGGCGGACGTGCATCCCCGCTTCGTGGAGCTCCTGCGCACCCACGCCGCCGAGTTCGCGGAGCTGGGGATGGACGTCCGCACGGTCAGCTCCCGCATCAACATCTAGCTCCACGCGAACACGAGCCCTGCGGTGAGGCGCTGAACCAGGGCGTGCGCCGGTCGAGACGAAAGCCGGACGCGGGAGGAAGGGCCCCCGCGCCCAGGCCGTGGCGAGGCCCTATTCGTAGCAGCTGCTGGCGATCTCACGCAGCTCGACGATGCCCCACTCGCTCGCGGGACAGGCCATGGCGAACTCGAGCGCCTCGTTGCGTGACTTGCAGTTGAGGAGGAAGAACCCGCCGATGATTTCCTTCGACTCGGTGAAGGGGCCGTCGCTCACGGTCCTCTTCCCGCCGAGGTTCTCGATGCGCACCGCATGGTCGTCCGACTTGAGGGCCTCGCCCGTGACGAGCACCCCCGCGCTCCTGAGCTTCTCCTGGAAGGCCATCATTCTCGCGTAGGCGGCCTGGCCTTCTTCGAGCGGACGAGCCTGGCGATTCCCGGGTGCTTCCATCATCAGCAGCATGAAAGACATCGCGCTCCCTCCTGGGTGAAGGGCTCGATTCTACGGCGCGCCCCTCACGCTTCGTCAGCGCTCCCGCGCGTGTTGATCTCTGTCCATCGCTTGCCGACCACCGTCACGGTGCGTTTCTCCCTCGGGCGGACCGGGCCTCGGACGCGTGTCCACTATCCGACGGGTGTGGACCGCCGCCGCACCATGGGTGAGGCATGACCGCGAGGTGGCTCGGGGGTTGTCTCGGTGGTTGACCGAGCGCGGCGGAGAGGGGAGCTTGCGGTGCGATGAGCGATGGTCCCGACCTGTTCTCCGCCTCCGTCGATGTGAACCGCTTCGCGCCGCTCGCGGAGCGGATGCGTCCTCGCTCGCCCGACGAGTTCATCGGGCAGGCACACCTGCTGGGCCCGGGCGCGCCGCTTCGCCGGTTGATGGAGCGAAAGCAGATTGTGTCCTCGCTCTTCTGGGGGCCTCCCGGCGTGGGCAAGACGACGCTGGCGCGCATGCTCGCCTCGGGCGTGGACGCGGAGCTGGTCATCCTGTCCGCGGTCTCCGACGGAATTCCCCGCATCCGCGAGGTGGTGGCCGAGGCCGAGCGCCGCCGCAACCAGTACTCGCGCCGCACGGTCCTCTTCGTGGACGAAATCCACCGGTGGGCGAAGAACGTCCAGGAGCAGGCCCTGCCGCATGTGGAGAGCGGCCTGTTCGTCCTCCTGGGCGCCACGACGGAGAACGTCAGCTTCGAGGTGCGCCCCGCGCTCATCAGCCGGTGCCGCGTCTTCCAGCTCCAGGAGCTGACGCTCGACGACATCACGGGCGCGCTGCGTCGGGCGCTCACCGACGAGAAGCGCGGGCTGGGCCAGCGCGCGCTGACGGTGGGCGACGAGGCGCTGAAGCTCCTGGCGCGAGGCGGCGCCGGAGACGTGCGCAAGGCGCTGGGCGCGCTGGAGATGGCCGCGGGCCTCACGCCGGACGGCGGCGAAATCACCGTCGACACCGCGCGCGAGGCGGTGGGCACCGGGCTGTCGCGCCACGACAAGGACGGAGACCAGCACTTCGACCTGCTCAGCGCGCTCCAGAAGTCCTGCCGGGGCTCCAACGCCCAGGGCGCCATCTTCTGGGCGGCGAAGCTGCTCCAGACGGGCGACGTGGTGTCGCTGTGGCGGCGCCTCAAGGTCATCGCCGTGGAGGACGTGGGCATGGCGATGCCGGAGGCCATCACCATCGTCCGCGCCTGCGAGGAGGGCTTCCACTCCACCGGCATGCCGGAGGGACGGCTGTTCGTCGCACACGCCGTCGTCACCCTGGCCACCGCGCGCAAGAGCAACCGCGCCTATGCGGCGATGAACGCGGCCCTGGCCGCGCTGGAGGAGCACCCCAACGTCGCGCCCCCGCTGCCGCTGCGCAACGCGCCCACCGAGCTGCTGAAGGAGCTGGGCCACGGCAAGGGCTATCAGCCGCCGTGGGACTTCAAGGACCACTACGCGCCCGGGCAGGTCTACCTGCCCCCGCCGCTGGAGCGCTCCGTCTTCTACCGCCCGAGCAAGGAGGGCTACGAAGCCGAGGTCCACGAGCGGATGAGCCACTGGTGGCGCGAGGACAAGGCGAGCCGGGGCGAATAGTCCAGACCTGGATTCCACGTCGCACGTGGGTCCCGGACGGGCTGTAGGAAGCCCCGCGACAGTGTGGCCGTTGGCCCCAGGTCGGCCGCGCGGGTTCTTGTGCGGGAAGAGGGTGGCCGGCCTTGCATCGGCGGGCGGGGGTGCTCTAGTCGGCCACGTGACGGTTTCCAACAAGCATCGCGCCATCGAAGCGGTCTGGCGCATCGAGTCCGCGCGGCTCATCGCCGGTCTGACGCGCATGGTGCGAGACGTCGGGCTCGCGGAAGAGCTGGCGCAGGACGCGCTGGTCGCGGCCCTGGAGCGCTGGACCGAGTCCGGCATCCCCGACAACCCGGGGGCGTGGTTGATGGCGACGGCGAAGCGCCGGGCCATCGACGAGCTTCGCCGAGGCAAGCGCGTCGAGCGCAAGCACGAGGAGCTGGGCCATGAGCTCGAGTCGGACCAGGCCCACGGCGCCACGCCGGACCTGGACGCGGCGCTCGACGACGAGGTGGGCGATGACCTGCTCCGCCTCATGTTCATCTCCTGCCACCCCATCCTCTCGACGGAGGCGCGCGTCGCGCTCACCTTGCGGCTGCTCGGGGGCCTGACGACGGAGGAGATTGCCCGTGCCTTCCTGGTGCCCTCCACCACCGTCGCCCAGCGCATCGTGCGCGCCAAGCGCACGCTGTCCGAGGAGAAGGTCCCCTTCGAGCTGCCTCGGGGCGAGGAGCTCGCCAGCCGGCTGGCCTCCGTGCTGGAGGTCATCTACCTGATCTTCAACGAGGGCTACTCCGCGACGGCGGGGGATGACTGGATGCGGCCGGAGCTGTGCGCGGATGCGCTGCGGCTGGGACGTATCCTCGCGGAGCTCGCGCCGCAGGAGGCGGAGGTCCATGGCCTGGTGGCGTTGATGGAGATTCAGGCGTCCCGCTCACGTGCTCGCGTGGGGCCCAAGGGGCAGCCGGTGCTGCTGCTCGAGCAGAACCGCGCGCTGTGGGACCAGCTCCTCATCCGCCGTGGCCTCACGGCGCTGGAGCGCGCGGAGAAGCTCGGAGGCGCGCAAGGCCCCTACGCACTGCAGGCCGCGCTCGCGGCGTGTCACGCGCGGGCCCGCAGGTCCGAGGACACGGACTGGGCACGCATCGCCTCGCTGTACGCCGTGCTGGTGCGGCTCACGCCGTCGCCCGTGGTGGAGCTCAACCGCGCGGTGGCGCTGTCCATGGCGTATGGCCCCGCGGCGGGGCTGGCCGTCGTGGACACGTTGACCTCGGAGCCGTCGCTCGCCCACTACCACCTCCTGCCCAGCGTGCGAGGGGACCTCCTGCGCAAGCTGGGCCGCTTCGACGAGGCGCGCAAGGAGTTCGAGAAGGCCGCGGGCCTCACGCGCAACGTGCGCGAGCAGACGCTGCTGCTGGACAGGGCGGCGGCGTGCGCCCGGCGAGAGGCGTGACGAGCGGGCGTGGGACGGGGCGCCGCGCACGTTGACTCCGGGGATGGACTACCCTGGCGTCATGTGCCGGAACATCAAGCCCCTGTTCAACTTCACGCCCCCCGCCACGGATGACGACATTCGCGCGGCGGCCCTGCAGTTCGTCCGCAAGATTGCCGGGACTCGCAAGCCATCCAAGCAGAACACCGACGCGTTCGACGTGGCCGTCGAGGAGATCTACCAGAGCTCCAAGCGGATGCTGGAGGGGCTGGTGGCGACGACACCGCCGAGGGACCGGATGAAGTTCGAGGCCCTCAAGCGGCTGCGCTACAAGAAGGCCGAAGCGGGCTGAGGCCGCCTCGGCAAGACAAGCGGGGCACGGCGCGACAGGCCGTGCCCCACGAGACGTCAGGACGTTCCAGCGGAGGTGTGGAGCGAAGGCTCCGGGGACTCCACCTTCTGCGGCCCCAGGGCGGAGCGCTGCAGCCAGCCCGCGAGCCCCATCAGCACGAGCCCGGAGGTGCGCAGCGAGCGCAGCAGCTCCGCGGCCTGGGCCTCGGTTCCGGGCAGGAGCGGCGCCAGCCACACGCGCGCGTCGTAGAGCAGCCACGTGGCGCCGGACAGGCCCATGGCCCACCACACCCAGGCCAGCCTTCCGCCGCGCAGCATGTACGCCACGCGCAGGATGGGGGCGACCATGAAGATGATGGTCATGTCCGCCAGCGTCGAGGCCAGGCTGATGACGGCCGACGGCGTGGAGCTGGTGCCGGAGAGCAGGTTGCGCGCCTCCGTGACGAGGGCGGGGATGCCCACGGCCAGCGCGGCCACCGCCGACACCGCGAACAGCGCGGTGCCTCGGGAGCTGGACGGAGGCTGCAGGCCCGACTGGCGGTAGGTCCGGGCCAGGAGCACGAGCGCGAACGTGGTGGCGACGTTGGCCAGCACCACGACGACCATGCGGAAGGGCAAGAGCGGTGACGCCGTGAAGGGGACATCCGGCACGGTGTGCAGCCAGTAGCTGCGCAGCGCCGCGCTCGTCAGGGACAGGAGCGCGCCCGCCGTGAGCCCGCCCCACACCCGTCGCAGGTAGTCGCCGGAGCCGAACGCGCTCGCCGCGGCGAACGTCCCGGCCACGGCCAGCAGGCCACTGCCCCAGCCGGCGAGGTCATGGACCAGCGGCAGGTCCGCGGGACGGACCGAGATGACGGCGATGAAGTGCGCGAGCTGCAGCACCGCGACGCCGATGAACCACGGCGCCACGGAAGAGGTCCGCGGAGAGGAGGCGCTCATCGTGCCTTCTCCAGTGAGGTGGTGATTTCCGCGAGGATGACCTTGGCGTGGAGCGCGCCAATGAAGGTGTTCAACATCGGCTTGAGGCCTTCGAGCAATTGCGGGAGGTCCTGGGGGGTGACCTGCTCTGGGGGCCGCTTGAGCGCACGTAGCGCCGCCGTATGGATGGCCATCTTGGCGGTGAAACCTCCGAGCAGGGGTTCGAGGTGACGCACGAGGATGTCGTGCCAACCGGCGGGGGCGGTAGGGGAGGTCGAGGTGTTGATCGCGAGCGCTCCTGTTGAGGACCTCCAGGGTAGAGCGAAACCCAGGGACATACGAGAGGGCGTTATCAACTCTCGCGTCGATTGGAGCTCGTAGCACCTGGAATACGGAGAGAGCTTGTCTTCTCGGTGGGCAGGGAGCCACGCGCGTGAGGGTGGACGTGGCTCCCGGTGCGAGGAGGCTTTCCTACAGGTCGAAGCGGATGCCCTGCGCGAGGGGGAGCGCGTTGGAGGCATTCAGCGTGTTGGTCTGCCGGCGCATGTAGGACTTCCACGCGTCCGAGCCGGACTCCCGGCCACCGCCCGTGTCCTTCTCTCCGCCGAAGGCGCCGCCAATCTCCGCGCCGGAGGTGCCGATGTTGACGTTGGCGATGCCGCAGTCGGAGCCGGACGCGGACAGGAAGCGCTCCGCGGTCTGGAAGTCGCGGGTGAAGACGGAGGAGGAGAGGCCCTGGGGGACGCCGTTCTGGTGCGCGATGGCCTCATCGAGCGTCCGGTAGGGCATGACGTAGAGGATGGGGGCGAAGGTCTCCTCCTGCACCCACGCGTCGGTGGGGCGCACGCCGGTGATGAGCGTGGGCTCCACGAAGTGGCCGGGGCGCTCCAGGGCCCTGCCGCCGCTCACCACTCGGGCGCCCGCGGCGCGGGCCCGCTCGACGGTGGCCTCGAAGCGCTTCACCGCGGCGGCGTCGATGAGCGGGCCCATCAACGTGCCGGCCTCCAGCGGGTCTCCGATGCGCGTCCTCACCTGCGCGTAGGCGGCGGTGAGCTTCTCCACCACGTCGTCGAGGATGGACTCGTGGACGAAGAGCCGCCGGGTGGAGGTGCAGCGCTGGCCCGCGGTGCCCACCGCGCCGAAGACGATGGCGGGAATGGCGAGCTTCAGGTCGGCCGTGGCGTCCACGATGATGGCGTTGTTGCCGCCCAGCTCCAGCAGGCTGCGCCCGAGCCGCTGGGCCACGCGCACCGCCACCTGTCGCCCCACGGCCGTGGAGCCGGTGAAGCTCACCAGGGGGACTCGCACGTCGTCGACCAGGCGCTCGGCCCTGGCGGTGCCCGCGGCGTTGAGGAGGAAGAAGACCTCCGGGAAGCCTCCGGCCTTCAGCGCGGCGTTGCAGATGCGCGTGGCGGCGATGGCGGACAGCGGCGTCCTGGGCGAGGGCTTCCAGATGGACACGTCGCCGCACACCGCGGCGATGAACGCATTCCACGCCCACACGGCCACGGGGAAGTTGAAGGCGCTGATGATGGCGACGACGCCCAGCGGATGCCATTGCTCGTACATGCGATGGCCCGGGCGCTCCGAGTGCATGGTGAGGCCGTACAGCATGCGCGACTGGCCCACCGCGAAGTCGGCGATGTCGATCATCTCCTGCACCTCGCCGTCACCCTCGGCCTTCACCTTGCCCATCTCCAGCGAGACGAGCGAGCCGAGCGCGTCCTTGTGGCGGCGCAGCGCCTCCGCGCACAGGCGGATGGCCTCGCCTCGACGCGGGGCGGGCAGCTCGCGCCAGGCGAGGAACGCCTGGGTGGCCGCGTGCATGAGCTGCTCCTGCTCCTGCTCGCTCGCCGAGGACACCGTCGCCAGCTTCTGGCCGGTGGAGGGATTGAAGACATCCATCAGGGGCTCGGTGCGGGAGTCCGCCCAGGCGCCGTTTCCGAGGGTGCTGCCGGGGTTGTGCTCGGCCAGTCCGAGCGCCTCGAGAATGGGATGGAGCATGTCGGTCCTCCGGGTGGGGGCTTACGGCGTGGACGGGTTGGGCGTGGCGCGCTGCGGGGGCGAGCGTCCGGGCTGGGTGAGCAGCCAGTCCAGGAAGGTGCGCGCGGCGGCCCGGAGTCGACGGTGGGAGGGGTACACCACGAAGTAGGCGTAGCGGGTGGGGAGCAGCGGCCCGGGGAGCCGGACCAGGCTTCCACTGGCGAGGAAGGGCTCCGAGACACGCTCTCTCGCGAGCGCGGCGCCCATGCCTTTCGAGGCCGCGAGCAGCGCGTTGCTGGTGTCGCTGAAGCTGTGACGGACGTCGAGCCGGGCGCCGTGGACCTCCGCCGCGCGGAACCAGTCCTGCCAGCCCTGGCGCGCGAGGTCCTCGATGAGCGGGAGCTTCTGGATGTCGGCGGGGCCCTGGACGTGCTCGACGTCGGGGAGCGTGGGGGAGGCCACGGGGAAGAGGGCATCCGCCATCAGGTGATGGGCCGTCATCCCGGGCCATTGTCCGGGGCCGAAGCGGATGCCCAGGTCCGGGCCTCCGTCGTCGAAGCGTGTCAGCGCCATCTCGGTGTCGACCCGCACGCGCATCTGCGGATGGGCGGCGGAGAAGTCGGGCAGGCGCGGCACGAGCCAGGTGTGCGCCACGGAGTACAGGGTGGTGACCCGCACGAGGTGGCGCTCGCCTCGGGTGTCTCCCAAGTCCCTGAGCACGTCATGAAGGTCGGCCAGCGCCCCGCCCGCGGCGTCCGCGAGCTGGCGCCCCTCGATGGTCAGCACCACGCCGCGCGCATGGCGCTGGAAGAGGGTGACGCCGAGCAGTCCCTCCAGCTTGCGCACATGGTGGCTGACGGCGCTGGCCGTCAAGTGAAGCTCCTGGGCCGCGTGGGCGAAGTTCTGGTGCCGGGCGGCGGCCTCGAAGGCGGCGAGAGCCGGCAGCCACGCGGTCGGGAGGGGCATGCGAGCCTCAAATCATATTTGTGGCTGCCTTCAATACCATGAAGTTGCGCCCGGAGGGCGCGGCGCGCAGATAGTGAGCGACCGGAGTGAGATTCGTGTCTCGCGCTGCCTGGTGAACGCCCATGAGCACCCCACTGATTGCCCGTCCCGATGTTTCCCCTGTGTCTGGAAGCTGGTTGACCCCCCTCGAGCTGGGAGGACTGGCCGCCGTGTGGGGGGCCTCGTTCATGTTCATGCGCATCGCCGCGGCGGACTTCGGCCCCTTTCCGCTGGTCGCCGTCCGGCTGGTGATGGGGTCCTTGGTGCTCCTGCCTTTCCTCCTGAAGGCCCGCTCGGCCATCACCCGCTCGCAGTGGTCGAAGCTGGCGCTGGTGGGAGCGCTCAACGCGGCGGTGCCCTTCGCGCTCTTCGCCTGGGCCGCGCGGCAGGCGCCCGCGGGCATCAGCGCCATCGCCAACAGCATGACGGTGCTCTTCACCTCGCTGGTGGCGTTCCTGTTCTACAAGGAGCGCATCACCTCCCGCCGCGCGGTGGCGCTGGCCATCGGCTTCGCGGGCGTGGTGGTGCTCGCCAGCTCGAAGATTGAAGGGGCGAGCCCCGGGCTCGCGGTGGCCGCGGCGGTGTTCGCCGCGTTCCTGTATGGCATCTCTGCGAACATGGTGCGCCGGCACCTGACGGGGGTTCCGGCCGGTGCGGTGGCCGCCGCCACGCTGGGGTTCGCCGCGCTGATGACGCTGCCCTTCGCGCTGGCCACGTGGCCCGCACAGTCCATCCCGGGGACGTCCTGGCTGGCCGCGGTGGCGCTGGGCGTGGTCTGCACCGGGGCGGGGTATGTCGTCTACTACCGCCTCATCGCTCGCATCGGCGCCGCCCGCGCCGTCACGGTGACCTATCTGGTGCCGCTGTTCGGCGTGGCCTGGTCATGGCTGCTGTTGGGGGAGCCGGTGACGGTGACGATGGTGGTCGCCGGCACGCTCATCCTGGGCAGCGTGGCGCTGAGTCAGCGGCAGTCGTCCTGAGGGACAGACTCCTGGGGACCCGTCGAGGTCCCCGGGGTAGTCTGGGGGGGATGTCGCTCTCCCCTGGTGCCGTGCCTCTCCCGCGTCGCTTCGGCGACGAGCCGCTCATCGATATCCTCCGCCACTTGAAGGAGGGGCTCTCGGGAGCGGAGCGCGTGTGCATCGAGGTGCCGGACCCGGACCTGGGCCGAGGCCGCTATCCCGGCGAGCGGATGGGCGGGTTGCTGCACCGGCCGCTGCGCAGCTGGTGCGACCTGGCGGAGGGACTGTCCTGCCGGTTGCTCACGCCTCGCGCGGTGGATGCCACGCATGTCTCGCTGACCTTCGAGGCGTTGGGCGCGGAGGCGTCGTGGCATGCGGGCGGCGCGAGTGCTCCCGAGGCGTCTCCCGTCGAGGAGCGCTACGGCGCGGACTCCGCCTTCGCCCGGGTGAGGAAGCTCGAGGACGCGGGGTTCCTGTTGCCGTGGCTGGAGGCGCTCGGGCGGGTGAGCCTGCCCGAGGGGGCTCGCGTCCTGGACCTGGGCGTGAACCGGGGCGATGAGCTGGCCGCCTTCGCGTGGTTGGACCGCGTGCCGGACGTCACGTTCGTGGGGGTGGACCACAGCGCCAGCGCGCTGGCGGAGGCGCGTGCCCGGTTCCCGGATGCGCGGCATCGCTTCATCGCGGCGGACCTCAACGCGCTGCCAGAGGGGCTGGGGCGGTTCCACCTGGTGATATCCGTGGGCACGTTGCAGAGCCCTGGCGTGGATGACCACGCGCTCCTGCGCAAGCTGGTGCAGGAGCACCTGGCGCCCCAGGCGACGCTGGTGCTGGGGTTCCCCAACTCACGCTTTCGCGATGGCGAGGTGGTCTACGGCGCGCGGGTGCGGAACCTCCGCGAGCCGGACCTCTCCCTGCTGGTGAAGGACCTCTCGTTCTACCGCCGCTACCTGCACCAGCACGGCTTCCGCACGTTCCTCGGCGGCAAGTACGACCTGCTGCTGACGGCGGTGCGGGGTGGGGCGGCTCAGTCCTCGGATTGAACGTCCTCGGGGCGGACACCCCAGTCGTCCAGGATTTGGGCCTCGTCCTCGGCGCTGCGTGTCTTCTTGAAGCGCGCGTCCGAGACGCCCTTCACGCGGCGCTCGCATGCGGCCCAGGTCGCGTGCCGCTTCACGCTGCGGCCCACCTGGCTCAAGTACGAGAAGGCCTTGGCCTTGGCCTCGCGCTGCTTGGGGGACTCCTCGGGCACCGAGGTGTCCTCGGGCACGTCGTAGATGTCCACCTCGTAGGTCGCCAGCGCGCCTGTGTAGAGCCGCTGGCCCTTGCCTCGGGAGAAGGACACGGCGATGGCGTCGACCCGCTCGTTGCCGGGCACGCCCATGTGGCCCCGGACGTAGTGCCACTCCACCGCGGCGGCCTCTCCGGTGTGGGCCTGCTTGCGCTGGGCGAGGAGCGCCATCAGGCGCTTCCAGTAGGCGGTGTTGGCCACCTCCTTGCCGTCGGCCGTCTTCCAGCCGCGCTTGCTCCAGCCGAAGGCCCAGCGGGTGATGCCTTGAATCACATAGGTGGAGTCGGTGTGGATGTGCAGCGGGCCGGGAGTCGCCTCCAGGTGGCGCAGCGCCTTGCCCACGGCGGTGAGCTCCATCCGGTTGTTGGTCGTCTCCGGCTCGTGCCCACCCAGCTCCACCACCTGCCCATCCGGCGTGGCGATGATGACGCCCCAGCCCCCCGGACCCGGGTTGCCGGAGCAGGCGCCGTCGGCGAAGACGAAGGTGGCGTGACGCTTCATGCCGCGCACCCTAGCCGCCGACCTGGGGGAAGTCTGTAGAGGAGACGCCCCGCCGAGGGGGGCACGAAGGCTCTGCTACTCCAAGGGGGTGTTGTAGGCCGGGTCGAAGGGGGCACGTTCCTTCAGGTAAGGGTCGGCGAACCCGTGGGAGATGAGCGGCCAACCGCTGTTGAAGGCGTTGAGCCTGGCGCCTCGTCCCGCCTGCCGGAACAGGTGATGCGGGTCTCCCATGTCGGTCGCGATGAAGTCTTGCAGGTTCACGTAGTGGAGGTACTTCGGACCGTCGGGGAATCTCTTGGCGGTGCTGCCGTAGGTCTCGACCTTGATTCGTGACAGCGCCTCCTCGGCTTCCGCGGGCGACTTGCCCTCGCGAATCCACTGCTGGCGGACCGCCTTCAGCGCATTCGCGGTGATGGTGGCGCCTTGCCCATGCGCGACGAGGTGCGGGCCGCGGCCGGCCTTGAGCTCCGCGTAGATTGCTTGCGCCAGCGTGTGGGTGGCTGGGCTCCCCGCGTGAGCGAGCTTGCCGTTGACGACCTGTCCTCTGTCGCCGGCGAGTGAGTCCGCGGCATTGTAGATGCCGACCACCTCCGAGCCTGTGCGGTCGGCGAGCGCTTGGACGTTCGCGCGATGGTCCTCGGGCAGGTTCTGGGCTCCGTTGACGAAGACCATCTTCCCCTCGCGCCCGTAGTACTTCTCCAGGCCGTGGGGGGCCTTGGTTCCTGGCCGAGGAAGCGTCCCAGGGACGTCATGGAGAGGGGTGTTGGCGTCGTAGACGCGGCCATTGGCGCCGAAAATCTTGCCATCGAGCTGGGACGACGCGTGTTGCCCGGACGTCTTCGCCGCCGCGCCTCGTGGAGGGCTCACCCGAGGGGAGTCCGGCCTGAGAGGAAACATGTGGTCCTCCTGTGGCGAGGATGAACGGGAAGTCCTTGCGGGGGACGCACGAGCAGCCGGTGTGGTGGGGCGTGCGGTCGATGCCGTTTGCGCGGGCGGGGACAAGCGCTTCGGCTTCAGCGGGGCCATCGCGATCACTCCGGACATGGAGGTTGCGGCCCCGATACGTGCATCCCCGTTCTTCGGTTACACAGGCCTTCGAGTCCACCGCACCCGCCACGGCTCTTCCGGGAAGTATTCCGCGAAACGGCTGTTGTGGGTGGCGTAGTAGGTTCTTTCCACACTCCCGCCCTTTCCTTCGCCATGCGCATCCCGACCTTCATCTGCGCCGTCTCCGCCTTCCTGTTGAACTCCACCGCCGCCGTCGCCGCGGAGCCGGCCGTGCCGGCGACGCTGCCGCAGCTGGAGGCCTATACCGTTGATGCGTCCTGGTTGAAGCCCATGGAGCCGCTGCGCATCGCCGACCGCACCTGGCAGATCGGCACGCAGGAGCTGACCGCCCTGTTGGTGGAAACGCAGGAGGGCCTCGTGTTGTTGGATGGGGGCATGCCGCAGATGGCCGAGCACCTGCTCGCGAACCTGAAGCGTCGCGGCTTCGCGCCGAAGGACCTGCGCCTGATGCTGAGCAGCCACGCGCACACCGACCATGCCGGTCCCTTCGCCGAGCTGAAGCGCCGCACCGGCGCGCGAGTCGTCGCCAGCGCCGAGTCGGCGGTCCTGCTGGCACGTGGAGGCAGCGACGACCTGCACTACGGTGATTCCATCACCTTCCCACCCGTCGTGGCCGACCGCGTGGTCATGGACGGAGAGGTCGTCTCGCTGGGCGGTGTCGAGTTCACCGCGCACTTCATGCCGGGACACACCCCGGGCAGCATTGGCTGGACGTGGACCGATACCCGCGACGGCAAGCCGGTGCGCATCGCCTACGCAGACAGCCTCAGTGCCCCGGGTTATCAGTTGCTGGGACACCCGCGCTATCCGCGCATCGTCGAGGACTACCGGCGCAGCTTCGCCACCGTGCGCGCGCTGCCCTGTGATGTGTTGCTGACCCCGCATCCGGGCTCCAGCAACTGGAACTACGCGGCTGGCGCCGCGGCCGGTGCGAAGGCGATGAGCTGCAAGACCTACGCGGAGACCGCCGAGCGCAACTTCAACAAGCAGCTGGCGGAGCAGCGTGGCAAGGCGCGTTGAGTCTCGAGGTCTTGATGCTCAGGAGGAAGTGGCCCCCAGCTCCTCCCGAAGCCTCGCGATGTCTCGGGAGGGTGGTGCGCCGAACAGCCGGCTGTACTCGCGGCTGAACTGGGAGGGGCTCTCATAGCCCACGGAGTGTCCCGCCATCGCCGCGTCCATGGGACGGGCGAGCATCAGCCGGCGGGCCTCCTGGAGCCTCAGCTGCTTCTGGTATTGCAGCGGGCTCATCGACGTCACGGACTTGAAGTGCTGGTGGAGCGCGGACGGGCTCATGTGGACCGTGCGCGCCAGCTGCTCGATGCGCATGGGCGCGGCGTAGTTCTCCTTGATCCAATGGATGGCCCGGGTGACGGAGTGCAGCCGGCCGTCGGCCATGGCGATCCTCCGCAGCTTCGCGGTGGGGTCGTCGGCCAACAGCCGGTAGAGAATCTCGCGGATGAAGAGCGGCGCCAGCACCGGGATGTCTCGCGGCGTGTCCAGGAGCCGAACGAGGCGCGTCGCCGCATCCAGCAGTGATGCACCCACCGGGCCCAATGCCAGGCCTCGCGCCAGACCTCCCGCCGCAGGAGTCTCCAGCGCCGCCTCCAACATCATGTCGCCCAGCTGCCCGGGCTCCAGGTCTAACCGGAAGCAGAGATAGGGCCTCGTCGAGGACGCCTCCACGACCTGTCCCGTGACGGGAAGGTCCACGGACGCGACCAGGCACTGGTCCGACCCATAGACATACAGCTCGTCCGCCAGCAGGACCTGCTTGCGACCCTGCGCGACGATGCACAGCGCGGGCGCGTGCAGCACATGCAGCGGAGTGGTGGGCTCCGACGCTCGGATGAGGACCAGCCGAGGGATGGCCGTCGCATGGATGCCATCCGTGGGCGTGTGGCGCTTCATGAGCGTCGCCAGCACTTCCAGGTCAGGGCTCCGGGCGGGGATTGAGGGGCGGGCGGTCTTCATGGACGAGCGTCATAGTGCCGAACGGCGCGGAGCGCTCGTGGAGGATCAGGCAAGAGTCCACGAGCATCCGGATACCGCCTCCGAGGCCCGTCTTGAGAGGGTGCGCATGTCCCCCGATGACCGGGGCAATCCCACGAGGACATGCACATGACGACGAACATCCAAGGCAAGGTGGTGGCCATCACCGGAGCAAGCAGCGGCATCGGGGAGGCGGCGGCCCGACTGCTTGCCCGACAGGGCGCGAAGGTGGTGCTGGGCGCCCGTCGCGCGGAGCGACTGGAGGAGCTGGCCCGGGAGCTGAAGTCCCGGGGCGGCGAGGCGCGGGCACGCGCCGTGGACGTGACGAAGCGGGAGGATGTGGAGGCCTTCGTGGACTTCACGCTGAAGGAGTTCGGACGGCTGGACGTCCTCATCAACAACGCGGGCGTGATGCCGCTGTCTCGCCTGGAGATGCTGAAGGTGGATGAGTGGGACCGGATGATCGACGTGAACATCCGGGGCGTGCTGCACGGCATCGCGGCGGCGCTGCCGGTGATGAAGCGTCAGAAGGCGGGTCAGTTCATCAACCTGTCTTCCATTGGCGGCCACGCGGTGAGCCCGACGGCGGCGGTCTACTGCGCCACGAAGTTCGCCGTGCTGGCCATCTCGGAAGGACTGCGCCAGGAGGTGGGTGGGGACATCCGCGTGACGGTCATCTCCCCGGGCGTCACGACGTCCGAGCTGGCGGAGAGCATCAGCGATACGTCCGCCCGCGACCTGATGCGCGAGTTCCGCAAGGTCGCCATCCCCGCGGAGGCCATCGCGCACTCCATCAGCTACGCCATCAGCCAGCCCTCGGAAGTCGACGTCAGCGAAATCATCATCCGGCCCACCGCGAGCCCTTACTGATTCCTCGGCGCCGAGGTGCTGCCCGCTCCGCGATGCAGACGCGCGCTCCCAGGCCACGTCCGCGCTCCATCCCCTGGTGCGCGCGCTGAAGTGGCGTCGGCTGGGTCGGCTTGCTGAACGAAGAAGACATCCATGACGGTGTCCGAATCCGGCGAGTCCACCCTCCGGCGCGGTGCTAGCCTGCGTTCATGTCGACGCTTGCCAATGCCTCCGCGATTCCTGACGCGCATACGTGTGAGCAGGCGCGCCTCACGCGCGACCCACGCTTCGACGGGTTGTTCTTCACCGCGGTCACCAGCACCAGGATCTACTGCCGCCCCGTCTGTCCGGCGCCGACGGCCAAGCGCTTCACGTATTACGCGAGCGCCGCCGCAGCGGAAGCCGGCGGCTATCGGCCCTGCCTGCGATGTCGCCCGGAGCTGTCACCTGGCGACGGTACATGGCGTCGGGGCGATGCGCTGTTGGCGCGCGCCTTGAAACTGATTGAACAAGGCGTTCTCGACGAACAGCCCCTGTCGGCACTCGCCGAGCGCGTCGACATCGGCGAGCGCCAGCTGCGTCGGCTGTTCGTCGAACGCCTCGGCGTGTCGCCCATGGGGGTGCATGGCACGCGGCGCTTGTTGTTCGCCAAGCAGTTGCTGACGGAGACGGCAATGCCCATCACCGAGGTCGCGCTTGCGGCCGGTTTTGGCAGCCTGCGCCGCTTCAACGCCGCCTTCCTCGACGCCTATCGGATGGCCCCGCGCGACCTGCGCAAGCAGCGCGTCGAAGTTCCCGGCGAGACCTTGAAGCTGCGCCTGGGGTATCGCCCACCCTACGACTTCGTCGCGATGCTTGAGGTCCTGCGCGGGCGCGCGCTGCCCGGTGTCGAAGTGGTGGATGCCACGAGCTACTCGCGAGTGTTCGGCTCGAGCCATGCGCCGGGCTGGCTGCGGGTTTCGCAATGGCCTGCCTCGCATCGGCTGGCGGACGACCATGCGCTACAGCTCGAACTGCACGGCGCGCGCCCTTCGCAGATGCTGGAGATCATCCATCGGCTGCGACGCATGTTCGATCTCGACGCGGACCCGCGGGCCATCGCCGATGCGCTCGGCGCCGATGCGCGGCTGCGTCCGTTGCTGAAGCAACACGCGGGACTGCGCGTTCCCAGCGGCTGGGACGGATTCGAGAGCGCGGTGCTCGCGCTCATCGGCCCTCAGCGCGGCGTCGCCCGCGCACGCACGCTGGCGGCGCGACTGTCGCATCACTTCGGTCAGCCACTGCCGGCACCCCTCGTGCCTGGACTCGACCATCTCTTCCCCACGCCGGAGGCGCTGGCCGACGCCGACCTGGAGTCGGCCGGCCTGACACACGCGTGTGCGCGGACCCTCCGGGCCATGGCGCGCGCACTGCTGGAGGACCACGTCGACTTCAAGCCGGAGCGCACGCTGGACGACTTCACGGCGCGATGGGGCGCGTTGCCCGGCATCGGCCCGCGCACCGCGCAGGACCTCGCGCTGCGCGTCTTGGGCCATCCCGATGCCTTCCCCGCCGACGACCGGGTGCTGCGGCGCGCGGTCCCCAACGATGGTTCGCGCATGAGCACGAAGGCCCTGACCGCGCGAGCGGAGGCCTGGCGGCCCTGGCGCGCCTATGCGGTGATGCATCTGTGGAAGGACTCGATGGGGCCCGCGAAGGCCACATCCCGCGCGAGCCCGCCCTCGACAAACATCCCGGTCAAGACCACGCTGCTCGAGCGCACGCCGCCCCGAGCGCGCCAGCCAGGAAGGCGAAGGTGACCGCGTCATGCAAAGCAAAGTGCTCTATCGCCACATCGAAAGCCCGGTCGGGGTGTTGCTGATTGCCGGCAATGACGCGGGCCTGCGGCTGATCGAGTTCCAGTCGCCTCGCCACCCGACGCCTCGGACCGAGGATTGGCAGGAAGGCGACCACGCGGTGCTGCGGGACACCCAGCAGCAGCTGGGCGAGTACTTCGCGGGCCGACGCCGGGGCTTCGACCTGCCTCTGGCGCCGCAGGGGACGGAGTTCCAGCTCCAGGTGTGGCGGGAGCTCGCCAACATCCCCTTTGGCGGCACGATCAGCTACGCCGAGCTCGCGCTGCGCCTGGACAAGCCGACGGCGACGCGCGCGGTAGGCGCGGCGAATGGGCGCAATCCAATTCCCATCGTGCTGCCGTGTCATCGCGTGATCGGCACGGACGGCAGCCTCACCGGTTTCGGCGGCGGCTTGCCGACCAAGCAGTTCCTGCTGCGATTGGAAGGAGTGCTTCCGCGCCAAGTGGAGCTGTTCGCGTGACAGGACCGGAACAAGCTCCTCGCGACAAGCCTCCACCCAGCAGCGGGTCCGGCGCTGAAGTCAATAGGCGCTGAAGTCAATCTGCAGGACGGGGGTGTCCGCTTCGATGTCGCGCCGGAACCGCCCCCACCGGTCGAGCGTGCTCTCGTCCAGCACGGCCGGGTCGCGATACTGGTGGAACAGCGCGTAGTTCATC
Organism: Myxococcus stipitatus; assembly: GCF_038561935.1. The sequence goes on from NZ_CP102770.1 coordinate 3,237,940, forward strand.
GAGCGCTGGAGCGCGAGCAGGTCCGGAATGGCCGCGAGCCACTCGCGGTCCATCCGTCGGAGCTCCCGATATCCTTCGAGGAACGGCCCCAGGAACGCGGAGACCGCCGCGTCGCGCGCCTCTCGAGCCTCGCCTCGCGCGATGTAGAAGAGGAGGACCGCGATGTCCTTGACGAACCACGCGTACTCGCAGTTGTCGAAGTCGAACGCGGTGATCTTCCCTTCGGCGAAGCAGAAGTTGTGCATGTGGAGGTCGGCGTGAATCAGCCCGTAGCCCTCCGGTGTCCGCGGTAGCCGGTTCAATCGCTCGATGATCGCCGCGGTGCGCTCACGGACGAGCGTCTCCTCGGGAGGCGCGAACCGGTTGATGTCGACCACGTCGTACTCGTGCCATTCCTGGCGCTTGAGCCTGGGGCTCGAAGGCGTGTAGGTCTCGGCGCGGTTGTGGAGCCGCGCGAACAGCCGGCCCATGTCCCGGAACAAGGGGGCCTTCCAGTAGCGCTCCTTGAGCGGAGGCGCGTCGTCGAAGACGATGCCCGGCGCGCGCTCGAACGCGGTGGCGACGAAGTAGCTGCCGGGCTCGCGGTCTTCGATGCGCTCCACGAACTGCCCCGAGTCGGAGAGGATCGGCGAGGCGATGGGAATGCGCGCGGCGGCCAGGTAGCGGACGAACTCGACCTCGCCCAACGTGTAGTCGATGGTTCGCCGCGTGCTGTGCGAGATGCGCAGGATGAGGCCTTCGCCGTCGTCGTTCTCCGCCTCGTAGACGAAGTTCTCGAAGGCCGCGAGCTCGGTGAGCTGCTCGGGCGACAGGCCATACCGGCGCGCGGCCTCATCGCGAATCGGTTCGTGGAAGCGGCGGACGAGCTCTGGATGCATCTGACCCTCTAGTCCTTCAACGTGAGGCTGCTCTCACCATAACCCAGCACGGTCGATGCGGAGTTGCTGGTGACCGAGAGACCCAGGCCTCGCGCGAGGGTCTCCGCCATCGGGGGGCCATTGCGCGGCCGGGTGAACGCCGCCAGGTCCATGCCGGTCAGGGGATGGTCCGGGCGCTGGAGCCGCTGGTTCAGCAGGGCCTGCTCACGCTCGACGACGCGCAGGCACCGGCGCTCGAGCGCGAACGCGCTGGCCGCGATGCCCGCGAGCTCGCCGCAGAGGGGCTCCGCCACGGCCACGTCTCCCGGCAGCCCGTGCGCGAAGAGCTCGGCCAGCCGCCGGCGGCTCGTGGCCTGCTCGGCCGGGTCCAGCTTCGCCAGCTCGTCCAGCGAGGTGCCCTGGGGCGTGCCCGGGAACGCCTCGCCGATGCGCGCGAACAACCAGCGGCTGAGCTTGATCTCCCGCTGGTAGGTCTCGGCGAGCGGGAAGTCGTCGCGGAGCAGCGGGTAGTGCGCGACGTCGATGGGCGCCTCCACGCGCTCCTGCAGCGCGGTGCGCGGGAGGTGTCCCGCGAACGCCGCCCGGAGCTGTTCGTGGAGCAGCCCCTGGGTCGCGCCGAGGAAGCGGACCACCGATTCGACACGCTGGCCGAGCAGGCCGTAGTCGATGGCGGCGTCGAGATCTCCAAGGCGCGCCGCGATGTCGGGCTGGGCATTGATGGGTGCCGGGGCCAGGCCGGTCAACACCTGCAGGTATTCGTTGATGAGCGCCGGCGGCCCGGCGCACACGCCGTGCGGACCATTGAAGACGGCGTGACGCTCGGCGTAGTCCACGATCTTCTGCGCGGTGACGGGCTGCTCGGGGGTGTCGCGCACCAGGTCGTTGGTGACCAGGCGAACACCGTCGATCAGCCGGAACATGGCCGCGAGCCCGCTGTCGAGCTCTCCGTTCGGCACCGGCTGGACGCCCCGCACCATCACGTACCCGACCGACGCGAGCGTGCAGACGACCATCATGTGGAGCTCGCCCGCCGTGAGCACGTCCGGGGTCCGGGGCGGCATGCGCGCGAAGTAGGCCTTGCGGAACTGCTCGGTCAGCGAGAGCAGCTCCGGCCACTGACGCGCCATGGCCTTCATGGCCGTCACGTTCATCGGGCGTTCGTTCTGGTACCGGCTCCCCGCGTACTGGCACTGCTTGCGCACGGTGGGGAGATCGAGGAACAAGGTGCGCGGTGCGACGTTGTTCTCGCCCACCTGCCGGCCGTCTCCGTCGATGGCCGGATGCGCCACGCGGTAGACCGGTACGACCACCTCGAGGTTGGACAGCTCGAACGCGCGTCCGAACGCCTGTTCCGTCAGCACGGGGCAACGATTGTCGTGGCCGCTGAACGTGAGCGGCTCGCGCCCGGCAGGCACCTCACCCAACCGCTCGGGGTAGGACACCGAGGAGCGTCCCGTGGGCGCATCCGCGACCCGCCGCAACACCCGCTGTTCAATCAGCGCCTCGAGCAGGTCCCGGATCTTCTCCCAGGAATGGGGCGCGCCGTCCGACCACGCCATGGCGTCGGAGGCCTGGAACTGCTCGAGCTGGAGCAGCTTCTCGCCCACGGGCGCGACGTCCGGCTCGTCGAAGATGAGCTCCACCTCGCCGTAGAAGAGGTGCAGGACCGGCTGGCCATTCCCCGGGTCGATCCGGTCGTGCGTGAGCCGCCTTCGTTGGGGAATGTAGAGCATCTCATCCGCTTGCAGCTGTGCCATGGCTTCTCACTCCCGCTTCAATGTGACGTCGCGCGACCAGGTACCGCCGAGCGAGCGATAGACCGCGACGCGATGGTTGAGCAGCAGTCGTTGTGCTTGCAGACTCGCACGCTCGAGCCCGACCAGATTCGTCAGGGCGCTGAGCACCGTCAGATAGTCCGAGTGCCCTTGCTCGAAGAGCCGCCTCGCCTCGTCCAGGAGCTGCCGCCCGAGCTGGACCTGCACACGCAGGCTGCGCAGGCTCGTCGCCTCGTTCTCCTCCTGGACCACGGCATCCTGCACCCGCCCGATCGCGGTCTGCAGCGCGAGCTTGTATTGGACGTGCCGACGCTCGAGCTGCAGCGGCAGTCGCAAGTGCTCGGTGAATCTCTCTCCATCGAACAGGGCCCAGGTCAGGTTCACCCCGACGAGGTACTGGCCGAGGACCGGCTCCGAGAGGCCGATCTTCGCGGCGCCCACGCTGCCCACGAGCTGGATGGTTGGAAGCCAGCTCGCCCGGTTCGCGTTGATGCGGTGCTCGACCTCGGCGACGCGCAGCTCCGCGAGCCGCATCTCGGGCGTGTTCACGTTCAGGTCGCTCGGCGTTCCGAGCGCTGGCGGAGGCGGGAGGTCGGGAAGCTGCCGCTCGAGTGGAACGACGTCGTCCGTGGGGCTGGGAGTCCGGCCCAGCAGCGCCTTCAGCTCCGAGTTCAAGAGCGCGTTCCGGGTGGAGATGAGCGGCACCTGCGATTCGAGGTTCACCAGCAACTGCTCCTGCTGCAGCACCGCGAGCCGGGGCGTGAGGTGCTGTTCGAACCGCGCTTGGATCAGCCGGAGCAGCTCCTTGTTGTATTCAATCTGCCGCAGCGTGAGGTCCCGGAGCGCGCGGGCCTCGAGGATGTCGAACCAGAGCTGGGTGATCCGCAGCGCCATGTCCTGGACGCGGCCCTCGGTGAGCTGCCGCTGCTGCTCGGCGAAGTTCATTCCCGCGCTTCGCCGCGCGGCGAGGTTTCCGAACAGGTCGACCTGGTAGGCCACGCCGAAATCGGCGGTGGCGATGTTGTACTCGACCTGGGTTGCCGGCACGGGCGGAACGTTGGCCTTGATATGCCTCAACCCCGCCGGGTTGAGGATGCCGACCTGCAGCGGGTACCACCAACCCTGCGGCACGGTGGGGTCGAGCTGGTTCTCGTAGATGAGGTCCCGCACGTCGCGCAGGGTCAGGTTGTCGCGGAAGCTCTCCTGGATGGCCGCGTCGAGCGCTGGGTCGGCGAACGCCGACCACCAGACCTTGTCCTGGGTGACGCGCTCGGCTGGCTGCTCGGGCGCGGCCTCGTTCGGTGGCCGTGGGCTTGGAGTCCCGCCCTCGGAGGGGCTGGGCGGTTGGGACGGGTCGGTGCGCAGATCGACGGCGGTCGAGTAGCGGCTCGGCGCCGGAGGCGGCTTGACGACGACGGGATGGACCCATCCGCAACCGGCGCAGAACGTCGCGAGGAGAGCGAGCGAAGATCGAAGTCTCATGGATGGCTGACGACCACGAGGGCCTTGGCGTGGTTGAGCACGCAGCGCTGCGCGACCCGCATGGTCTCGGGGTCGAGGGAGGCGAAGCTCTCGTCGAGGATGACCAGCTCGACCCCCTGCAGCAGCGTGCGCGCGATGTAGAGCCGGCTCTTCTCGCCGTGGGAGAGCTGCCAGCCGGTCTCGCCAATCATCTCCTCGAGGCCGGCGGGCATCTTGGCGACGAGCTCGTCCAGCCCGAGCTCCTTGCACAGCGCGGCGGCCTTCGCCCGCAGCTCGGGCGAGGTCGGCCACTCGCGCCCGAGCAGGAGGTTGTACGCGAAGCTGCCGGACAGGACGTGGTTCTCATGGAACTGCGGTGCGGCGGTGATGCGCTTGCGCCAGCCGGAGGCACCGAACGTCGCGCGGTCCAGCGCATGCAGCAGCATCACGCCGCCCTGGGGCGTCCGCATGCCCGTGAGCAGCGAGACCAGCGTCGACTTGCCACCGCCGGACGGGCCCTCCAGCAGGATGCGGTCGCCCTGGGCAATCTGGAACGAGCAGTTCTCGAGCACCGGGCGGGTGCGCGCGTCGTGGCGGAAGGTCACGCCCCGCGCCTCGATGAGGGTGGCGCCTGCGGCGTCGGTGGGCTTGCCTCCCTCCATCTCGAGAGGGACCTTCGATTCGAGCTCGGGGCGGCCCACCGCGAGCAGCAGGTCGCGAATCTGCTCGAACGACACCGCGGCCTGGGAGACCTGCTGGAAGAAGACTGCGACCTCGTCGAAGGCGCGCAGCGCGAGCAAGACGCCGCCCACGGACACCGCCAGCGCGCTGGCATCGGCCGTGCCGCTGCTGAACGCCGGCAGCAAGGTGAGCAGCGCGAGCACCAACCAGCCGTCGCGCAGGAGCGCGGTGAGCTGCATGGTCCGGCGGTCCATGACCTTCGAGATCTCGGAGTAGGCGCTCAGGCGGACGTCTTCGCCATCATGCCAGCGCTCGAGCGGGAGCTGCGCCAGCCGCGTTCGATGGCCCAGCATGCGCTCGAGCAGGTCGTGGGTGATCTCGACGCGGGAGCTCGACCACTCCCGCTGGACGCGGTAGTGACGGCGCGCGAGGACGAACGCGACCCCGACCCACAGGACGAGCACCGTCGCCTGGAGCCACCCGCCCGCGCCGAGCACGAGGATGGCGCCCGCCAGGAACAGGTCGACGAGCGACAACACCGCGAGCAGGGCGCCGCCGACCGCGAGCTGCTCGACGACCTCGGACTCGGCGACGCGGCCGAAGTGGCGGCCGATGCCGTCGAGCCGCACCTCGTCGGGGGTCAGCTTGAGGGTGCCCGCGAGCAGCTGCTGCTTCAGCAGCGTTCCCAGGCGGATCGAGAACACGCCCTGCCACCACACCTCGAGCATGCGCAGCGGAATCGCGCAGGCAATCACGGCGATCCACCCCAGGAACCAGCCGGTCTCGAGGTGGGCCTGGAGCGCGGCGCGACCGAGCAACCAGAACGAGCCCGCCAGCACCAGCGAGAGGAGTGTGTGGCTCACGAGGATGCCGGCGGCGAGCGACGGGATGTCGCCGAGCAGCGCCCGCCGGCTCGCGGTGCGCCGGGGGCGCATGATCCATCCGGTGCGCAGCTGCGCCTGGCCGAGCCGCTGCAGCAGCATCTTGGAGCGGGCGCGCTCACGCGCACGGGGCGACATCTCCACGCCGGCGAGCAGCTGGTCCACCTCGGCGACAGTGGCTTCCTGCTCTTCGCGCAGGAGCGTGAGCGCGAGCTTCATCGGGACAGAAGCCGCCGTGCCGTCGCGCGTGAGCAGGCGCAGCTTCCCGCGCCGCGTCCCCAGCAGCACCAGATAGGAGGGGACGCCGTCTCGCCGGACCTGGAGGATGCAGGGCGCGGCGCGTTCGAGGACGTCGGGCAGCTCGTGGTAGAGCGGGGTGATGGGCTCGAGCTCCACGCCGAGCCGATCTCCGAGCGCGAACATCCAGACCCGGCTCGGCTCGACGGCCGCCGCGGGCGGAGCAATCTCTCCGGCGGTCCTGCCATAGCCCTGCTTCTGCGCCAGCTGCTCCAGCGCGTCGGGCAGTTGCTCGACCGGCCACAACAGCTCGGAGGGCGAGCGCGTCATCCCACCAGCTCCAACCCACCCGCGGCGGGCTTCTCGGCCGGCTTCTCCACCGGCTTCGGCTCGGGCCGCTCCACCAGCTGGCCGTCGGAGAGCCACCAGTGGCGCCAGCGCCCACCTCCCCAGAGCAGCGTGCGGTTCTCCTGGTCGGCGCGAAGCAGCTCGGCGTATCGCGATTCCTTGTTCGCGAGCAGCTCCTTCGGCGACCCGTTCTCGAGGATGCGTCCGTTCTCGACCACGAGCACGCGGTCGAACTCCTGGGTGTGCTCGACGTCGTGGGTGACACAGAAGAGGGTGATGTCCGCCCAGAGCCGCCGGGACTCGGCGAGGAGCCGCGCGCGCCGGTCCCGGTCAAGACCTCGGAAGGGCTCGTCGAGGATGGCCAGGCGCACGCCGGAGCGAAGCATCGCCCGCGCCAGTCGCACGCGCTGACCCTGGCCGCCCGAGACCAGCCCGCCACCTTCGCCCAACGACGTCTGCAGCCCGGCTGGAAGCGCCTCGAGGATGTCGAGCATCTCAGCGCCCTTGAGCGCCCCCGACAGTGCCCAGCCTTGCGCGCCGTCGTTGCCGTACCGGAGGTTGTCGATGAGGCTCTGGTTCCAGAGGCTGATCGCCGGGTCCACCCAGGCCGTCACGCGCCGCAGCCGCTCGACAGCGGCCTGGTCGAGCACCTGCCCGTCGACCTTGATCTCTCCTCGCGCCGGCCGGAGCCAGCCGAGCAGCAGGCCGACCAGGGTCGACTTGCCCGCGCCGGAGACCCCGACGATGGCCACGTGCTCGCCGGGGGCGATGTTCAAGGACACCTTGTCGAGGATGGTGTGACCGCCGCCCTTCACGCGGACCTTCTCCATCACGACGGAGACGCCGCTCGCGGTGTCCGCGGGCGCGACAGGCGCCGGCGCTGGCGCCTCGGGCTGGGCCCGCGGCTCCTTGATGTCGCCGATGACGTCGAGGAGCCGGCGCACCCGGTTCATCGCGTTCGGGAACGCGCGGCTCAGCACCATCAGCCGCTGGCCGAGGATGGGGAACCGCAGCGCCCAGTAGACGACCAGCAACACCAGCGAGGCCCGCTCGGTGCCCTCGAGGTACGAATAGACGAGCAGCATGACGAGCCCGTAGCTCACCAGCATCAGCCCGCCTTCGGACCCGACCGACAGCGTCTGGAGCCAATAGCGCGCCTTGGTCCAGCTGACGAGCAAGGTCTCCTGCGCGCGGCGCAGCGACCGCTCGGCGCCGTGGATGCGGATGGGCGTGAGCCCGACGAGCGCGTTCAGGGTGAACCCGCTGAGCGCGCCCGCGTGCATCTGCACGCGCAGGTCGGGCTCGAAGAGCAGCTTCTGCACGATGAGGGGCACCAGCAGCGTGACCGCCGCGAGCGCGAGCACGATGCCCCACGTGTGCGGCGCGGCCCAGATGAGCGCGGCCGTGAGGCTCAGGACCTCGAGCGACAGGACCAAGGCCTGCGAGAGCAGCATCGGCAGCGACCGCATCGCCTGGATGTTGTGCGTGCGAGACGCCATGTCGGAGGCGAGCCGGCTCTGGAAGTAGCGGTCCTCCATCTCGGGGAGCTTCTCGAAATACGCCTTCCGCAGCCGCACCTCGAGCCGGCGGCCGATGCCCAGCAATCCCAATGAGACGGGAATCTGGACGAGCATGAGGCAGAGCGCGACGCCCGCGAGAACCGCCATGCCCGTCGCGCGCTGCGCGAACGTGCCGAGGTCGCGCCCCAGGTCGAGCACGCCCCGGAGCATCAGCGCTTGCAGGATCCTCCCGAAGGTGGCGAACACCAGTCCCACCGCAATCAGGCCCGGGACGACCCACGAATCCTCGCCGCGCAGGCGCAGCAGCGTGCGCGCCGGGCTCACCTGCTTGGCGACGAGCTCCGTGGCCAGGTCGCTCGCGAGCACGGCTTTCGGCGCGTCTTCGCCTTCGCGCGAGGCCTCGCGCCAACCGCGGACCCGCATCAGCACCGCGCCGGTCATCGACAGCTCGCCGTCCACCTCCGGGTTGGGGCGAACGGACCAGTAGGCCGCGGGAATGGGCACCTCGCCGGCCTCGTCCTTCGCCATCATGGATTGCAGCAGCCCCGCCGCCGTCGGGCCTCGCCGGACGGCGCCCGCGCGAATCATCGCCTCGGACGCCCGGCACGCGGCGTCGAGCCTGGCGAGCGACAGATGGCTGGCATCCTCGAGCGCCCGGGCCACCATCTCCCGCGCCTGCGTCGCACCCAGGTTCAGCAGGCGGCGCTCGAACGTCGCGACCGCCTCCTCGGACCCGGCCCACTCGCGCCAGCCGGCGGCCGGAACGGACGTGGTGTGCTGGTACAGGTGGCTCTGCAGCGTCGAGATCCGGGTCCAGTGACGGCCCGCCGCCGGGTCCATGACCTGGATGAAGGGGCCGATGCGATTCCACAGCACGACGAAGTGCGGCCGTCCTCCCGCGCTGAGCGTGACGATGATGGCGGGGAGCGCCTTGGCTTCCAGGACCGCCACGTGGTCGAGCGGGAGCATCACCTCCTCGGCGTCGAGCCCGAGCTGGTTGGCGACCTCGTCCAAGGTGACGATGGAGGTGCCGTCGACGTCCGTCTGACACACTTCACGAAGGACGCGATAGTTGAGCTCGACGCCCATCCCCGCGAACAGGCTCTTGAGCGAAGCGGGGCCGCAGTCCGTCGCCGAGATCTGGATCACCTCGGGAATGATGGAGCGCCGACGCCTGGGGGGAGTCATGGTCAGCGGGCCTCGGCTTCGGGCTGAAACACTGTCACGGGCGGTTCCTCAGGCTGCGGATTCCATTCGCCGATCGACCGCATCAGCAGCGCGACAGGCGACGCCTGCGCGACCTCCACCTCCACCGACAAGGTCATGCCATGGCGGAGCTGGATGCGAGGGTCGTCCGGCGGGGCGAACTTGAGCTCCACGCGCACCGTGCCGGGGATGGCCTCGGGCGTGGCGGTCTGGCCGGGCTCGGTCCCGACGGCCGTCACCTTGGCGGGGACCGTCCCGTAGATGGTCATGGGGTAGCCGTCGAGCTTGAGGCGCGCCGTCTGGCCGGGCTGAATCAGTCCGACGACCTCCTTCGGGAACCGGGCGCGCACCCGCACCTCGGCATTGCTCGCGACGATGGTGCCGACCCGCTGCCCATCGGCGATGAACGCTCCCGAGCCGAGCTCCGCCACGTCGACCAGGTGGCCCGTGGCCGGCGCCCGATACAGCTTCCGTTCGATCTGGTACTCGAGGCGGTCGATGGTGCCCTGGAGGTCCCGAATCCGTCCCTCCGCGGCCAGCGCCTCGCGCTCGAGTCCGAGCAGCTGCGCGGCGAGGGCTTGACGGCGCACGTCCTGCTCGCGTCGCAGTCGGGTGAGGGCCAGGCTCTGCGCCGTCTGCGCGAAGCTGAGCGCGTCGACATCGGTCTTGCGCTCGAGCTTCTCCATCTCCGAGACGGCGCCCGTCGGGCTCTTGAGGGCGAGCTCCGCGCGCTCCACCGCGAGCCGGTGCCTGGGCGCGAGCTCCCGCTCCCTCCCCAGCGCTTCCTGGACCGCGACCTCATCCACCCGCGCCGTCAAAGCCGCCTCTTCGCGCTTGTTGGTGATCTGCTTGCGGATGATGGCGAGCTCCTTCTCGGTCGCGGCGAGCGTCGCCTGACTCCGCTCGAGCTCGAGGCGCTCGGCCCGTGCGTCGAACTCGATGAGCAGGTCGCCTTCCTTGACCTCCTGGTCGAGCTTGAGCCGCGAGAGCACGACCCTGCCCGCGCTGGGCGGCTCGATGCGATGGACGGCATTGTGTGGCTCGATCCGGGCCTGTGAGCTGGCCTTGACGAGCGGGACCTTGGCGAACAGCGACCAGGCGATGAGCCCGCCTGCGCACAACACCATCAGAGCGACGAACACGAGGCGCGTGTCCGACTCGTAATTCAGGGAACGAAGGGTTCGCTCGAATGGATATGCCATGGTCCGCGAGCAAAAGTCGCCTTGATGGTCGCGCCGTGTCAACACCTCGGCCACGGGTTTTGTGATTCGCTCTCACATTGCCTGATGACGGGCGACTCGATGCGACGCGGGACTTTCGTCCACATCGCAGCCAGGCATCCCAATGTGTCGCAATGCGTCGCACACTGGAACAGCAATTTGTTTCGCCCCTGACTTGACATCTTATTTTTATCACACGTAGCGTACGTCTTGAAAGGAGGCACGACATGAAGATCAAGCTCCACGTCCGCGGCGGCCCCAAGGCTCGCTAGTTGTCATGCAGTTTGACGCCAGCTGTTGAGGCTGGTCGTCCCTCGTTTCAGCTGACCAGAGGGGGGTTGATGGGGATCCACATCAACCCCTCCTCTCATTTCTGGCAACGTCTTGGGTTGGAACCGGATGTGCCAGGGCTCTTCTGGGGGAGTGAATCGGGCTGCTTGGGATGACCAGGCCCATCCTCCGACCCGCTGAGTCAGTCACTCTCCGCGAGTACCTTGGCAAAGCGATTCTAGAGGGCTCTGATAGCAGCGGCCATCGCTGTCTGGGTCTGGCGTCTGCTCGTCCAATCCGGGTGCGGGCGTTGTCTGAATCGTCTGTCCAGGCCTTGGCGGGTGAGCCCGCTGATTTCAATCGCTCGCCTGTTGAGCCACCGGGCGTGATTGGGAATCAAGTGAAATTCCAGCGTCGTCAGAATCCCCCCAGGTGGCCCGCGGCGGCGCCACGAGGGTCGTGCGTTCCACGTAGACGCCGAGCGCGTCCTGGCGGAACGCGCCACGGGGTCCTCGGACGAAGGTCGCTGGCGGCATCGCGGGAGACTTCCCGTCAGGTCGGTTGTATCCGGCTGGGTTGAGACATCCTGGCGCGTCGTTTGCTCTTGGCCTCCATCCTGAGTTGTCGCGAGGAGGAGGAACACCATGGCTCAAGTGAACTGGCGATATCCCGGGGTGGGGCGGGGGCTGCTTCGCGCCCTACCGATGGCGACCCTCCTGGTGCTGTCGGCCTGTGAGGAAGGGACGCAGGGGACCCCCGGGCCGCAGGGGCAGCAAGGGCCCAAGGGGGACACGGGCGAACCAGGCCCCGTCGGCGCGCAGGGACCACAAGGCCCGGCGGGCCCCGCCGGTGGCCCCCAGGGCGAGGCGGGAAGGAACGCGGTGGCTCGCACCACGCCCGAGGCCATGGGGGCCCACTGCGCCCTGGGAGGCGTGAAGCTCGAGGCCGGCGTCGATGATGACGGTGACGGTGTTCTGGACGACGCCGAGGTGGAGACCACCAGCTATGCCTGCGGTGGCCCGCAGGGGCCCCAGGGGACGCAGGGAGCCCAGGGGGCCCAAGGCATTCCTGGTCCTCCGGGCGCCCCGGGCCCCCGCGGCGACACGGGGCCCGCGGGCGCGGCGGGGCTGCATGCGCTGTCGGCGACGGCCACGGAGCCCGTGGGCAGCAACTGCCCCACCGGAGGTGTGCGACTCCAGTTCGGTCTGGACACCAATGGCAACGGTACCCTGGACACAGGAGAGGTGAACGCGCCGCTGACGCGCTACGTGTGCGGCGGCGCGCAGGGGCCGCAGGGCGTGCCGGGACCTCCGGGCTCCACGGGCGCGACGGGGGCCACGGGGGCGACCGGGGCCACGGGAGCGAAGGGCGACCCGGGCCCGCCGGGCACGACGGGCATCTACGGTGATGGGTCCTCGGGGGCGTGGAACCTCGTGACCCAGACCGACCTGACGACGGCCTCGGGCTACAACAACCTCGTCGCCCAGGGGCGGCAGACGCTGCAGTTCACGACCTTGACCATCTCGTCGACGCTCATCGTGCCCAGTGGCACGGTCATCCGGACGACGGGCGACTTCACCATCACGCCCACCGGCACCATCATCGTCGACCAGTCGTCCTCCGATAGCGGCGCGGGGCCCGCGGAGGCGGGCGTGGCGCGCATCCCCGCGAGCGAGCCTGCGGGTGGACTCGGGCTGCAACCGTTCCAGGCCGCTCAGCTGCGGCCGGGCATCAAGGGCGGTGGTTCCGGGGCGAAGGCCTCGTCGGCCGCCGGGGGAGACGGTGGCGGCACGCTCACCATCTTCGCGCAGGGCACGGTCCGCATCCAGGGCGGGGGGTCCATCCATGCCAACGGTGACTCGGGAACCTCCGCCGCGGACGGCGCCAACGTGCCGGGCGGTGGTGGCGGTGGAGGGGGCATCGTCGTCATCGTCGGCAAGACGGCCATCAACATCGGCGGCATGGTGTACGCGGTGGGCGCCAACGGCGGGGCGGGAGACAACACGGGCAACCCGAGCCCGGGCAAGGGCGGAGGTGGTGGCGGAGGTGGCGGCATCGTCAGCCTGTTCTCCTCGGCGCCCATCACGCTGACGGGCGCGCCCAACGTGAGCGGGGGCGCCGCGGGCAGCTCGGAGGGGCCGACGGGCGCCAGCACCGCGACCCTCGCGGGCGGCGGCGGCGGCGCGTCGGGTGGCAACGGGGGCTCCGGCGGCGCCACGGGCCTCGCGTCCTCGGCGGGCACGGCCGGCTACGTCTTCCAGACGGTCACGCCGCTTCCGGAGAACCTCTTCCTCTAGGGCGCGTCCACGCCTCCTCGCCTATCCGTACGGCGTCTCCTCGTGACGCTTGAACGGATAGGCGAGCTGCCCCAGGTACGTCTCCGGCGGCTGGAACTGCGTCGTCCCATAGCGTGACGGCCAGTGGGCCGGCAGGTGCGCGGTCCTGAAGATGACGTCGATGAACGAGAGGAAGACCGCGAAGTTCTTGTCGATGCCTTCCTCGTCCGACGTGTGGTGCCAGTGGTGGAACTCCGGCGTCGCGAACAGCCAGCGCAGGTAGGGCCAGCGATGACTCACGTTGGCGTGGATGTAGACGGCGTGGAAGGAGACGAAGACGAGGTAGCCGTAGATGGCGGACGGGCTGAAGCCCAGGAGGAACACGGGGATGAATCCCGCCACCCGGTTCACCAATACATCCACCAGGTGCGAGCGCGAGCTGGCCAGCCAGTCCATCCGCAGGCTGGAGTGGTGGATGGCGTGGAACTTCCAGAGCCACGGAATCTGGTGGAAGGCGCGGTGCACCCAATAGCTCACCAGGTCCACCACGAAGAGAATCTCGAAGAACTGCAGCCACACGGGCTGGGCGGCGACATGGGCCTGGAAGTCCGCGCGCACCGCCCAGGCGAAGAAGACCTGCACGGGAATCAGCACCGAGAAGGAGATGAGCTGCACGCCCACGTGGCTGACGAAGAAGTGCTTGAGGTCCGTCTGCCAGCCCTCGCGGAAGATGCGCTGCTCATGCAGCCCCCACAGCCGCTCCATGGGGATGAACAGCAGCCCCAGCACGAAGAGCTCCAGCACGAAGTAGTCCAGGCCCGCGCTCAGCGCGCGCGGCCGGTGGGTGAGGGGCTCCGCCTCGCTGCCGCCCAGGAGCAGGGCCACCAGCGCGAGCAGGATGGCGATGCCGCCATGGGCCTTGGAGCGCAGGCTGAACACGCTGAAGGCACCCAGCACGAAGGTGGCGATGATGGCGGCCTGGAGGATGCCTCGGAACAGGCCCATGTGCTCCGAGTAGAAGGCCCGGCCATCCGCGGACACCAGCAGGTGCGGAAACAGGAAGCAGAATTCAGCGAACACACACAGCACGCCCAACAGGCCGCCGGTGACACCCGCGCGCTTGCCGAGGTCGGTGCGCAGGGCGGGATTCAATGAGAGTTCCAAGGGAGGCTTCCAGGAAGAGAGCGACGTCTCTTCAAACGTAGTGTCGCCGGGAAAGTCTCGCCAGATGCCCTCCTGACCCTCCTGAGCGGCGGCTCAGAGCGAGCCGAGGAACGCGAGCAGCGCCTCCCGGTCCTCCCGACGCAGCCGCGTGTAGTGCTCCCGCGCGGGGGCGGCCTCGCCACCGTGCCACAGCACGGCCTCCTCGATATTCCTCGCGCGCCCGTCATGCAGGAACCGCGTGTGCCCACTCACCGTGGCCGTCAGTCCAAGGCCCCACAGCGGTGGTGTCCTCCACTCACTGCCCGTGGCCAGCCCATCCGGGCGGCCATCCGCGAGCCCCTCGCCCATGTCATGCAGCAGCAGGTCCGAGTAGGGCTGGATGCGCTGCTTCGACAGCTCGGGGAAGCCAGGCACCTCCACCGTCTCGAAGGGGCGGTCCACATGGCAGGCCGCGCAGCCGAGGGCGCGGAACACCGCCTTGCCTCTCAGCACGCCGGGCGCGTCCCAGTCCCGGCGCTTGGGGACCGCCAGCAGCCGCGTGTAGAACACGAGCCGCTCCAGGTCGTAGTCCTTCACGTCGGGCGTCGGGGCGGCCTCCTGGGGCTCCTGTGCGCGCGGATAGACGGGGGTCGTCAAGCCCATGTCCGCCACCAGCGCGTGGGTCACCTGTTGAAGCAGGGTGGGCTGGTTGGCCTTCCAGCCGAAGCGGCCCATCCGCGTGCGGCCCTCGGTGACATCCCTCACCTGGTTGGCGCGCCCGGAGATGCCGTCGCCATCCCGGTCGTCGGGGTCCTCGAGCGCGAGCAGGGCCTCCTCGGGAATCGCCTCCAGCAAGCCCAGTCCGAAGTTGGCGGGGGCCACGCGGGCGGAGAACGGCGTGCCCTCACCCAGGGGCCCGTGCGCCAGGTCCTTGAACCGGTAGCGAGGCCGCGAGAGCGAGTACGCCTCTCCCGTGGCGAACTCGCCGGGGAGCTCGTCGTAGCTCACCTCGACGGTGCCCTCGCCTCGGGGCTCGCCGAGCCGGTGGAGGTCCAGCTGTTCGCCATACACGGGATGCGGTCCGGGGCCCGAGGCGGAGCCCAGCTGGAACGCCAGGGAGACGACCGGCTCCGTGGGGGACGCGGGGGGACGTCCCTTCCCATCCTTCACGTGACACGTCATGCAGGAGTTCGCGCTGTACAGCGGCCCCAGCCCCGGCAGGTGGTCGGGGTCGCTCCAGTCGCGGTCGAACACCCGCTTGCCCAGATGGAACTCCGGCCAGCGCGCGCGGTCCATGTTCGGCGGCGAGCGTCCAAACGCATTGCGCCCGGAGTCCGTCACGGTGGTGGTGCCGCCTGGCGACTCCTCACCCGGCTCCACGGCGGTGGTGAGGGGGCCCAGCTCCAGAAGCGACGGAGCGGGACGACGCGCCGCCTGGGCCCACACTGCGGTGAGCAGCAGTGCTCCAAGAGGGATGCCCAATCCATACAGCCGCCATCTCATCGGAGCGTCTCCAGGACACGGTGAAGACCGTGCCGGGCGGAAGTGGAGGCTTTCGCCCGGCACGAGAACCCGCGCACCTTCAGGCGCGGGGTGCGACGGTGACTACTTCGCCGCCGGCTTGAACGACTCGCCGAGGATGTTCATCCCCTCCGCGGTCAGCTTCGAGTCGATGCCCGTGAAGCCGTTGTACGGGTAGTGGCCGTCGGCGATCTCCTCGACGAACTCCACCGTGTCGCCCGTGACTTCCTTGCCGTCGCCCAGCTTCACCGAGAAGGTGGAGCTCAGGGAGCGCAGCCGCCAGCCGCAGGCGCCCACGTTGTCCGGGGCCGTGGGCTTCTCGCCGGCCTTGTTGATGATGATGTCCAGCTCGTAGAAGTCGGCGACGGCCACGAGCCAGCGGAAGAAGTCCCGCCAGTTGGTGAACACAATCATCTGCGCGGCGGGGTTCGTGGACGAGCCCTGGAGCACGCCGTCGCGGTACACGTTCATCCGGTAGGAGGAGCCGCCCGGAGCGCCGCTGAAGCTCGGGGTGATGTACGCGGTGTTCGGCTCCTTGCCCGGCGCCACGCGCAGGGTGCTGACCACCTGGTCACCGGAGCGCGCGTCCATCTGCCACACGCCCGAGGTGCCGCCGAACTTGATCTCGTTCGACTGCGTCCAGCTGGTCGCCCGAGCGAACCGGCTGCCGACGCCGTCCGTCTTGACCGAGCGCAGGCCGCTGACATTCAGGCCCTTCTCCGTCGGCGTCAGCTTCGCGGCGCCCAACGCGCAGCTGTTGATTCCATCGAACCGGCTCACGCACTGCGACTCCGCACCCGACTCCTGCGCGGCGACGTCGCCACCCGCGTTCGTGGGCTCCTCACCCGCACAGCCCGACATCACGCTGAGAAGCGCCGCTGCCACCACGCGGCTCATCGTCTTCAGTTGCATGGAATGACCTACCTCTTGCTTTGGGGGGATGATCTGCTCCGCCAGGAGGGGACTCATCCGGTGCCGGCCCAGCCCGAATGCCTTCCTTCCAGCGGCGACGACTCCCCTTGCACCTGCCACGCCAGCCTTCGCCAACCACAAATGCCTCCTCTGTATCAGCGAAACATCGCAACCCAGCCAGGCGTCGGAGCTGTAGCCTCCGCCGCCACAGCCCACCTGGGGATGTATCGCTTTGGGCTACACAGTCACTGGCAGAGGGAAATTTCGACACATTTCGCGGGTGTAGCGAATCACGTCACGCCTTCTCAGGATGGTTTGTCTTAAGTCTTGAGAGGAGATGGGGTGGTCTGGACAGGAATAATGTAGAGCCGGTATAAAACTGTCAGTCAGGCGAGACATCGCTGGCTCAATCAACCTCAAGCAAGTCCTGACACCCAGAAGGGGGCATCCCAATGGCTCGTGCTTCGTTGTTTCGCGGTGCGCGTGTGCCCGGCCGCGGGCTTTTCGCGTCGGCGCTCATGCTCTCCTTGTCGGCGTGCGAGCCGGGAGGACAGGCGGAGCCCGTCAAGCCCGCTCCGGTGGAGCAGGAGGAGCTGGCGACGGATGCCAAGGCATTGCTGGACCTGGTGGCGCTGACGTCGCTGCGTCCGCTCTCGCATGAGCCGGTGCCGCAGCCGGTGGGCAGCCGCATCCTCAACCAGGCCGCGGCCATCCGTCTGGGCAAGGCGTTCTTCTGGGACATCCAGACCAGCGGCGACGGCCAGACGGCCTGTGCCACGTGTCACTTCGCGGCGGGCGCGGACGACCGGCGCGTCAACACCATCCACCCCGGCTTCGACAACACGTTCAACGCCGTCTCGGGCCCCGGGCAGACCTTCACGCTCGCGAAGATCACGAGCGATGACCGCGTGGGTTCCGCGGGACCGCTGCGCGCCCAGTTCCTGGGGCTGGACCCGGACCCCACCGTGGCCGCGGACGTGTGTGAGGTCAAGCCCGCCGCGCCGTTCAACAACGAGCGCATGGTGGGCGCGCGTCACAGCCCCTCCGTGGTGGGCTCGGGCTTCTACCGCAACCAGTTCTGGGGCGGCGAAGCGAACGTGCTCTTCAACGGGTGGAACATCTGGGGTGACTCCGGCAACAACGAGGGCGGCAACATCCTGGTGCGCATCGAGAACGCCTCGCTGGCGTCCCAGGCCACGGGTCCCGTGACGAACTTCACCGAGCAGAGCTGCTTCGGCCGCACCCTCTGGGGCGCCGATGGCCTGGGCGCCAAGCTGCTCGTGCGTCAGCCGCTCCAGCATCAGCGGGTGTCCCCCACGGACAGCGTGCTGGGCGACATGGCCAATCCCAACGGCCCGGGTCTGCTCTGCGACGGCGAGCCCTGCACCTACGACCAGATGGTCCGCGAGGCCTTCGGCGACCCGATGGGCAACATCGCCGTGCATGTCTTCTCGCTCCTCTGGGGCGAGGCGCTCCAGGCGTACCAGGCCACGCTCATCCCGGACCAGACGCCGTTCGACCGGTTCCTCTCCGGCCAGCTCACCGCGCTCACGCCCAAGCAGATCAAGGGCCTGGCCGTCTTCGTGGGCAAGGGTGAGTGCATCAACTGCCACACCGGCGCCATGCTGTCGGACGCGACGGTGAGCTGGTACGAGACCGCCGGTCCGCTCAACCGCGACGGTGGCGACACGGGCTTCCACAACATCGGCGTGCGCCCCACCGACGACGACCTGGCGCGCGGCGACCTGGGCATCTTCGGCGGCGTGCCCAACTCCGTCAGCCTCTCGCCCTTCGACATGGGGGCCTTCAAGACGCCGACCCTGCGCAACGTGGGCCTCAACCCGCCGTACTTCCACAACGGTGGCTACCCCACGCTCGACGACGTGGTGGACTTCTATGCGCGCGGAGGTGACTTCCCGAACCCGGAGAAGTCGCTCGACATCGTCCCGCGCACCTTCTCCGTCTCCGAGCGCGCCGCGCTGGTGGACTTCCTCGCCAACGCCCTCACGGACTGCCGCGTGGCGACCTACCGCGCGCCGTTCGACCACCCGGAGCTGCCCTTCCCGAACCGCGCGACGCTGCCTGTCACCGGTCGCGCGGGTGTGGGTCACTGCCGATAGACTTGTCTGCCTCGAGCCCGGACCTCTCCCAGGAGCAGCCGCATGACTCAGCACGCCGTGCCCATCGACCCGCATGAGACGCTGTATCTGCCCATGCGGCGCCGGTTCATGAGTGAGTATGTCCAGACACCCGAGGGCACGAGCGAGCTGCGCATCTACTACGGGCTCAAGGAGATCAGCATCGAGGAGGCGGACCTCCACTCCTTCGGTGAGAACCTGCTCAAGCAGGACGAGTTCATGGCGGGCATGGCCACGCGATGGAGCAACGGGGAGCCCTATCCGTGGGAGCGGGTGAAGGAGCTCCTGGAGCAGTTGCTCTCGGAGAACATCCTGTCGCGTGAGCCGCCCAAGCAGGTGCAGCAGACCGAGTACCACAAGCATGTGATGGAGTTCGAAGCCAGGCGGCCCGCGCCCACCGAGCCGCTCTGGTGGAACCCCGACACCGAAGGGGTGCTGCGCAAGCTGGTGGGCCGGCCCCTGGAGCTCGCGTTCCTGGAGGCCATGCTGCCGGTCCACCGCGTGGCCCACGCGGCGCTGGACGCGGAGGGGCGGCACATCGGCGAGAACAACGTCTTCCCGGATGCCATGCGCATGCGGATGGAGACCGAGTGGCGCATGTGCCCGTACCCGGGCAGCCGCTTCCGCGACGACACGCTGATGAACGTGACGGCGCTGAAGTCCATGTCGAAGCACTGGAAGCCCACGCTGCAGGCGGTGCTCCTCCTGCGCGAGGCGTTCCTGCGCCGCTATCCGCTGATGGCGGACGGGCAGTGGCGCCTGGGCGACCTGCACGCGTTCAGCTGCGCGGTGCTGGCGCTGCCCACGCTGATGCTCCTGCGAGGCAAGGACCCCATTCCCAATGGGGAGCTGGACCCGGTGCTGTCGTCGGTGTTCCGCGTCACCGACGGCGTGCGCATGGTGGCCATCTACCTGATGTTCCTCCCCGAGCAGCCGATGCCGTACGAGACGCCGATGAACCCGTCGCAGCTCCTGCACCTGACGGAGCGCGACAACCACTTCCTGTCCCTGCGCGGCGTGTGCGCGGGGCCGCCGCACATGGTGGACGAGTTCTTCGCGACGATGCTGGACGGCAAGCCCATGGCGGGGGAGCCCCTGCCGGAGCCGAAGTGGGTGGCGGAGATTCCCGCCGCCATCGACTACGGCCTGCGAGGGCTCCAGCTCTACTCGCTCCAGTTCACGCTCTGGGCGCACATGTGCCACGCGTTCGAGAAGATTCGCGCCGCGGTGCTCCAGGCGGAGGGCGTCGAGGGCACCGGGTGGGGCCGGCTGCGCAAGCGCATCGAGGCGGACTGGGAAGTCATCAAGCCCACCCGGCAGCACACCGAGGTCCAGCGCGAGTGGGCCAAGGCCCGCTACGTGGAGATGTATGACCGCGCCCAGCGCGGCCTGCGCGGCTTCACCGAGGAGAAGCTCCAGAACATCGCGGACGTCTTCTCACCCCCGAAGGACGCCGTGCACACCCAGGCCCTGGCGGAGCTGCGCGCGCTGCTGCGCGAGCGGGCCACCGCGCCCGCCGGGGCCCGCCCCGAGCTCACCGACGACGTGGCGGAGGCGCTCGCCGAGTACCTCACGCTCGAGCGTGCGGCGCTGGGCGCCCTGGAGACGGTGCAGCGTGAGGTGAACGTGCTCACGCAGCGCCAGCACCCGGACCGGCACTTCACCAACCTGGACCTCTCCATCCACCACCGGCTGCGCTTCGCCACGGTGGGTGTGCTGCCGTATCTCCTGAACGTGTTCCGCGACGAGCTGGGCATCGCCATCGAGAGCCACGTCGGCGAGGTGAAGGTGACGTCCGTGGCCCCCGTGCCCGCCGCCTCCGCCGCGGCCTGACCGGCGCTTCGTCGCTCCCGCGGCCGTCCCGGGGTGGAGGTCCCACCCTCGGACGGCCGTCCTCTTTCGTGGTGGTGCCGCTCAGGGGTGGGCGATGACGACGAGCGTGGGGGCGCGGGCCTCGACGCAGGCCATCACCTTGCGCATCGTCACCGGGTCCAGCGCGCCGAACGCCTCGTCGAGCACCACGACCTGGACGCGCTGGAGCAGGGCCCGCGCGACGAAGATGCGGCTCTGCTCGCCGTGGGACAGCTGCCAGCCGCGCTCACCCACCATCTGGAGGACTCCCGCGGGCATGCGCTGGAGGAGGTCGCCCAGGCCCAGCTCCTCGCAGAGCTCTCGCGCCAGCTTCAGGTCGTCCTGCGTGTGGGGCCAGGCGCGCCCCAGGAGCACGTTCATCGCCAGCGTGCCGGAGATGATGTGGTTCTCGTGGAACTGGGGCGCGCCCGCGATCTGCGCGCCCCAGCCGCCGGGGGTCCACGTGGCCATGTCCAGGCCGCGCAGCAGCACCACGCCGGAGCCCTGCCGGCGCAGGCCCGTGAGGATGGAGGCGAGCGTCGACTTGCCGGAGCCGGACGAGCCTTCCAGCAACACGCGCTCTCCAGGGCGCAGGGTCAGCGAGGTGCGCTCGAGCACCGGGCGAGGGGAGGTGGGGTGCTTGAAGAAGACGTCGCGCAGCTCCAGCAGGGACTGGTCCTGGGGCGGTGCGTCGCCGGACGCGAGGGGCGCGACCTGGGGCGCGGCGTCCTCCGCGTCGTGGGAGGTGGCGCCCGGCGCGAGCTTCGCCGCGTCGAGCATGGGGCGCACGCTCGCGAAGAGCACGCGCGCGCCCACGAGGGCCAGGGAGCCCACGGCCAGGGACATCACCGCGCGAGCTCCGAGCAGCGCCGCGCCCACGCCCACCGCGATGCTCGCGGTGGAGGCTCCGTCGAGCACGCCGGGGAGCGTGGCGATGAGGGCCACGGGCAACAGCCCCCGGCGCGCGAGCGTCATCACGCGCGCGGTGCCGGCATCCCAGCGCTCGGAGGCCTCCGCGTAGCGCGCCAGCTCCTGGTCCTCCTCCTCGTGCCAGCGGGACGGTTGCTCCTGCGCCAACCGCGTGCGGTGGCCGAGCATCCGCTCGATGAGCGCGTGGGTCATCACGACCCGCGACTCCGTCCAGCCCTTGAACAGCTGGGACTGCCGGACGACGAGCACCGCGAGCACCGCGCAATACGCCCCCAGCGCGACGAGCCCGAGCCAGCCCGCGGGCCCGCTCAGCGTGACGCTGGCCGCCAGCGACAGGTCCACCACGGCGAGCAGGCTGGTGAAGCTGCCCGCGAGCGCCATCTGCTCCATGCCCGCGCTCTCGAACGTCCGCCCGACGTACTCGCCGATGCCGCCTCGGCGCGCCTCGTCCACGGGGAGCGACAGCGCCCCGGTCAACAGCCTGCGGCGCAGGAGCGCGGAGAGGTCCAGCGCGAGCGTGCCCTGCGTCCACGCGAGCGCGGCCTGGAGCGGCACCGCCGTCAGCCCCATCAGGGCCCAGGCCCAGAGCCAGCCCGTGTCCAGCTGTCCCTCGAACGCGCCCTGGCCCATCAGCCACCAGCCCGCGAGCACGCAGCCCTGGATGAGCACCGCGAGCACCAGCAGGAGCATCACGCGGGGGGCGGCCGACAGCGCGCCGAGGTGGTGGGAGAGCCTTGCTCCGGGCGGCAGGCGCAGCGTGCGGGCCGCGACCAGGTGCGTGTTGGCGAGCTGCGCGCCCAGGAGGGCCTTGCGGGCCCGCGTGCGCTGGGGTTCGGGAAGCCGGGTCCGCTCCAGCACCCGGTCCACGGTGGGAATCAGGTCCCACTCGACGAGCGCCTGCACGGAGTTCGTCAGGAGCGACAGGGGGATGTCGCGGACCGTCTCATCGGGCGCGAGGATTCGTGCCGTGCCTCGCGGCGCGGAGGTGCTCAGGAGCGCGATGAGCTGGAGGCCCTCCTCGGCGGTGAAGACCTCCAGCAGGGCAGGGGAGGCGCGCAGCAGCGTGCTCTCCACCTCCGCGTGGCGCGTGTAGCGCAGGTCCAGCTCCAGGCCCTGCGACTGGGCCACCGCGTCCAGCCACTCCCCCAGCCGGTTCAGGTCCTCGGGTGAGCCTCCCGCCACCGTGGCGGGGGCGCGAGGCAGCGGCAGCTTCGCGGCGCGCGCGAGTGCCTCCAGGGCCTCCGCGCCCAGCTGGACGGCCCACCCGAGCCCCGCGAGGGGAGACTTCGTCCCGGTGCTCATGCCGCTTCCCCCTGGCTTCGTCCACCGGTCGCGGGCCGCTCGATGAGCAGGCCCTGCTCCAGCACCATCCGCCGCCAACCGCCGCCGCCCGACAGCGTCTCGCGCATGCGTGCCTCCTCGTCGAGCAGCGAGCGGTACACGGAGTCCGCGCGCGCGGCGAGCTCCCGGGGGTTGGCGTCCTCCACGAGCTTGCCGCCCTGGATGACGAGGACGCGGTCGAACGTCATCGTCTCCTCGATGTCGTGCATGATGCACAGCAGCGTGGCGCCGGAGAGCTCCTGGCGGGAGCGCTCCAGCAGCGACGCGCGGCGGTCTCGCTCCAGGCCGCGGAAGGGCTCGTCGAAGATGGCCAGCCGCACACCGGGCCGCAGCAGCGCGCGTCCCAACCTCACGCGCTGACCCTGGCCGCCCGACAGCAGGCTGCCGCCTTCGCCCAGCCGCGTCTGGAGCCCCTGCGGGAGCTTGTCCAGGAACTCGATGAGGTCCGCGGCGCGCAGGGCCTGGCCCACGCGCGGCAGCACGTCACCCGTCTCCACGCCGTACGCGAGGTTCTCCACCAGCGACTTGTTCCACAGCGTCACCTCGGGCTCCACCCACGCCGTCTGCCGTCGCAGGCGCGCGAGCACCTGGCCTTCCAGCGGCTGGCCATCCACCTCCACGCGTCCGGAGGACGGCCGGTGCCAGCCCAGCAGGATTCCGACGAGCGACGACTTGCCCGCGCCCGACGGGCCGACGATGGCCACGTGCTCCCCGGGCCGCACCGTCACGTCGATGCCCTCCAGCACGGTGAAGCCCGCGGCCTTCACCTCCACCTGCCGCAGCGCGAAGCCCACGCCTGCCGGGGCTTGGGGGCTGGGCTCGTCGGGCACGACCTCCAGCCCCGCGCCCACCTCGTCGGGCGCGAGCAAGGGCTCCATCATGCGGCCGGTCAGCGACGACGCCGCGGGGTACAGGCGCAGCGCGTCCGCCAGCTGCTTGCCCACCGTGGCGAGCGCCAGCGCCCAGTACACGAGCAGCAGCACGGCGCCCGGCTCGATGCCTCGCGAGATGGCGTGGAGGACGATGGCCACCGAGCCTCCCGTCGCGGCGAGCGTCGCCAGCGTGTCGGTGATGATGCCCCGGCTGAGCAGCGTCCTCGCGGCGCGGACGAACTCGTGCAGCGGCTCCTCGTGGGCGCGCTTGAGCGTCATCTCCGCGCGATGGGCGCGCAGCGCCACCGCTCCGCGCATGGCGTCCAGATAGAAGCGCGACAGCACGCCGTCGAAGTCGCGCATCCTGCGGTCCGCCTCCAGGAGCGAGCGCTGGGCGAGCAGCGGAACCGCGAGCGCGAGCCCGCCGCCCAGGAGGATGAACGGCGTGCTGCCCGGAGCCAGCCATATCAGGCCCAGGGCCGTGACGAGCAGCTCCGCGGTGGCGCGCAGCACGCTGACGGCGAGCGAGGGCACCGTGCGCACCTGATGGATGCCGTGACACCGCTGGGCCATGTCGGAGACCAGCCGGCTGCGGAAGTAGCGGTCTCCCAAGCGCGGAATCTTGTCGAGGAAGGCCAGCCGCAAGCGCAGCTCCAGCCCTCGGCCCAGCTTCAGCGTGCCCTGCGCGAGCGGCAGCTCCAGCAGGACGAGCACACCCATCAACATGAGCAGCGTCACGACGCCCGCCAGCCGCTGCTCCTGCGTGGTGAGGTACCGCCCCGCGTCGATGATGCCGCGCAGCAGCAGCGCCTCGAGGAAGCCGCCCACGGCCGCCGCCAGCGCGACGGCGGCGAGGAAAGCGGGCGCGAGCACGCCGTCGCGGCGCATCAGCCCCACGAGCTCCCGCAGCGGCCGGGTCGGCGGCTCGCTCAGCGCGGCCTGGAGGTCCGCGGAGAGGGGGGGCTCGTCCTCGGCGCGCTCCTGGCGGATGCCTCGGGCGAGGATGCACACGACGCCGCGCAGGGTGACCTCCTCGTCGGCCGGGCCTCCCACGGCCGTCCAGTAGGACGCGGGGATGACCTGCTCCGCGCGCCCCTCCGCCAGCGCGGTGTGCGCCTCCGCCAGCAGCTGCTCCAGGAAGCGCGAGGCCGCCTCGCCTCGCTCCACGCCGCCTCCGTCCACCAGCGTCTGCACCATCCGCGTCGTCGCATCCAGGCACGCCACGCTCTTCCACGACGCATCCGCCAGCGCTTCGGAGACCCTCCGCTCCGCGCTCGCCTTTCCCACGAGCGCGGCGAGCCGCAGGTGCATGCCCGCGAGGAACTCCTGGGTGCCGGCCCATTCGCGGAAGGCGTCGGCGGGGACGGCGATGGCGTGGACGTAGAGCCGGTCCATCAGCTCCGACACCGTCACCCAGCGGCGCCCCATGGCCGGGTCCATGATTTGAATCAGGTGGCCCCAGCGCCGCCACACGACGACGAAGTGCAGATTGCTGTCGGCCAGGCGCACCACCATGATGGCGGGCAGCGCCTGTGTCTCCGGAAGGAGCACGTGGTCCCGGGGCAGGACGACCTGCGTGGCGTCCATGCCCAGCTTTCCCGCCAGCTCCTCCAGCACGTCGACCGAGGTGCCGTCGACGTCCGTCTGACAGGCCTCACGCAGCCGGCCATAGCTGACCGGGACGCCGAAGCCATCGAACAGCGCCTTCAGCGCCGCGGGACCGCAGTCCATGGCCGACGTCTGGATGACCTCGGGGATGAGGAGTCGTCGCTTGCCCGCCATGTCTCAGCGCCCCCCCCGCGACAGCTCCAACGTCCCCGGCGCGCGCGAGGGCAGCGGACGCGCCCGCGCCGGTCCTCCGAGGCCTCGTCCCAGCGCGCGGAGCACCAGCCGCAGGGGCGTGGCCTCCTCGACGGCGATGTCCACGGTGCCCTGGAGGCCATGCTCCATCGGGACACCCGGCGGCATCTCGTCCACGGACAGCTCCACGCGCACCAGCCCGTCGCGGGCCTCGCTCGCCACGGCCACGACGGTGGCCCGTGCCAGCCCGAACTCCGTCCAGGCGAAGCCCTCCAGCTTCATGCGCGCCTGCTGCCCCGCGCGCACGCGACCCAGCGCGGTGGCCGGGGAGAACTGCCCGACGATGCGCACGTCTCCGCCCGCGACGACGGTGGCGATGCGGTCTCCCGCCTTCACCTGTGTGCCCACGCGCACGGAGCTCGTCTCACCGAGCAGCCCGTCCGCGGGGGCCCTCACCACGCGGCGCTCCACCTCCTCGCGCAGCCGCTCCACGGTGGCCCGCGCGACGTTCTCCGCGGACTCGAGCCGCGCGATGTCCCCGCGCAGCGCGGCGATGCGCACGCGCCGCTCGGTGCTCTGCATGGTCCCATCCGTCTTCACGCGAGCCAGCGCCGCGCGCGCGGCCTGCTCCGACGCCTGCGCGCGCTCCAGCTCCGTGCGCACCTGATGCCACTCCGACTCGCTCACCAGCTGCCGCGCCCAGAGCTGCTCGGTGCGCGTCTTCTCCTCCTGCGCTCGGCGCGCCAGGGCTTCGGCTTCCGACAGGCGGGCGCGAGCCTCCTCCGCGCTGGCCGCGCCACGCTCCTGCTGGGCCTGCAGCGCGCTCTGCTCCGCCTCCAGCTCCGCGCGGGCCGCCTCCAGCTGGGGACCCTGGCCCTTCATGAGCGCCTCCGCCTCGGCGAGCTGCCGCGCCTCCTGTTCCTGGGCCAGCTCGAAGAGCACCTCCCCCGCGCTCACCTTCCGGTGGAGCTCCACATGCGTCTTCACCAGTCGCCCTTCCACGGGAGAGTCCACGGCGTAGACCTCGCGGTGGACCTCCAGTCGCGCCTGCACGCTGGGCTCGTAGACGGTGATGCGCGCCTGGACGAACCACACGCCCCAGACCGCGAACAGCCCCACCGGCAACAGCCACACCGCCGACCGCCCTTGTCCCCGGACGAGCGCGCGCAAGGTGCGCGGGAACATCCCTTCACCCACTCTCATGAACGAAGCCATCCCATCGCCGTTGGCCACCGCCGTCCCGTCAGCGCTCCGGTGCGGACCGTGGTGCAGTTCGGTCGCATTTTACATCGGGTTACCCGACATTGCCGAGGGCCTGTCTCATCTGTTTTGACGCGCGGCGTGATGGGGCAGTCGCAGTCTGGGATTGGATGTAGCGGAACAGGTCACAAAGAATGCCGTGTTTCGCGCGGTCTGAGATTGCATGTGACGTGAGAGGCTACAAAGACTTTCGTCGCAAAAATTGCGTCCATGGCTTGACGTACCGATTCCGCCTGATTTTAATGATTGCACTTCGGATGCGAGTCCCCACCCGCTGCTGGTGAGGAATTCGACGAATAAAATTATCAAAGCTGTTGTTCGTAGGACCGGTGTTCCATTCCGGAACGCTGTTGCAAGCCAGGAGCAATCCCATGCTGATCAAGACCAAGGTTCGTGGCGGTCCCCGTGGCTGTGGCGGTGGTGGCGTGATCTCGCCCTCCCTGCCCGTGATGCTGCCGTAGTCCGTTCGGTCTCTCGAACACTCCAGGCAATCTGGAGCAGACACCGTAGTCACCCGGAGAATGACCATGCAGATCAAGACCAAGGTTCGTGGCGGTCCCCGTGGCTGTGGCGGCGGCGGCACCACCATCGGTACCGTGCGCACGCAGCTCCCGTAGTCGCTGTCGCAGGGCGCTGTTTGTTCTCAGTGGCTGTATCAACTCGTAGTCCACCTGGAGCAATCCCATGCAGATCAAGACCAAGGTTCGTGGCGGTCCCCGTGGCTGTGGCGGTGGTGGCTCTGTTCCCGTGCTGAACACGGACGTGCTCGCGTCCCTCCCGTAGTCTGGACCGGGCGCGTTTTCGTGCCCGACTCGGACGTAAGTCACCAGCGGGTGGGATTTCACCACCCGCTGGTGATTGTCTTTGCGGGCGAAGGTGCCCAGGTGTGTGCGGGCCGTGGAGACACGGTAGACTCGCCCGATGAGCATCCTCGTCCATCTCTACGCATGGCAGGCGGCGATTGTCGGAAACGCTCGGCTCGGAGGGCAGGACCTCCGCGCGCTGATGCTGGATGATCCCACCGCTGGGGCGTTCTTCCCCCGTCGAGAAGACTTCCGTGGCTTCCAGGTGGAGGGTGGCTTCGAGCCCTCCTATGACGCCTGGCTCGAGCGGATGAGGGCCCAGGGCCTCGTGGCTCTCCGCGCGCTCCAGGCCGTGGACCCTGGCGACTGGGTGCTCACCACGCCGCCGCCGCCATTGCCTCGGCTGCCGGAGCTGGTGCTTGTCTTTCCAGGGCGGAACGTCTGGTATCGCCACGTCCACTCGTTCCCCGCGCGGGACGGGCCGGGGCAGGTGGAGGGGGATGGCTTCGTGGTGGTCCCCGAGACGCGGTCCGCCGAGGTGATGTCCGTGGACGCGGCGGAGCGGGAGCTGCTCGCGGCCACGCGCGACTACGTGGACTTTGTCGACACACGGGCGCGGAGGGACGACGCGGCGGATGTCATCTACGCCGCGATGGGGCGCACGGCGTTGGAGCTGCTCCAGGACTCGGAGGCTTCCTTCCGGGAGCGGCTGGTGACGCTGCGTGACGCGGAGCAGCGGGAGTACCGGCGGCGCACCAAGGAGTGGTGGCCGGAGAAGCCCTACAAGAAGACCCAGCGCCCGCGCATCCTGGAGAGCGCGGACCAGAGCCTCCGGCGGGATGACTACCTTCGCGTCATGGAGGAGGCGGGACTGTCGTGGCGCGCGGTCCGCCTGGCGTGTGCGGCCCAGGGCGTCCGGCCGCTCTCCATGTTCCACGAGCGCACCTCCGAGGAGTCCCTGCCACCTTTCGTGCAGGCGCTGGGCTATGCGGCCATCGGGGAGCGCTGGGCGCGGGCGGGGGCCCAGGGGCTCAATGCGGCGTTGAATGCGCGCTGACGCGGGGCGCGGCTAGCGGCCCTTCGCGGTGGGAAGCAGCGTGGCGACGAAGTCGAGGAACACGCGGACCCGCGCGGGGAGGTGGGGAGCGGGTGGGTGCAGGACGTGGATGGGGCGCGACTCGCGAGAGAAGGGCTCCAGCACGCGGACCAGCGCTCCGGACGCCAGCTCTCGCGCCACCATGAAGTCGAACAGCCACGCGATGCCCAGCCCCATCAAGGCCGCGTCGCGGAGGGTCGCGCCGTGGTTGGTGTGGAGGCTTCCCCGAGGTGTCACCCGCACGGCTTCGTCACCCTCGCGCAGCAGCCAGTCCGTGGTGACGCCGTCGCGCAGGAAGCCCAGGCAGTCGTGGCGGGCGAGGTCGGCGGGGGTGGCGGGGGTCCCTCGCCGGGCGAGGTAGTCCGGGGACGCGCAGGCCACCAGCCTCGTGGTGGTCAGCTTCCGGGCCACGAGGCCGGAGTCCTCCAGCCGTCCCATGCGGAGGAGCACATCCGCGCCCTCCGCGACGGGGTCCACCACGGCGTCGCGCAGCGTGAGGTGCAGCTCCAGGCCTGGGTGGCGCGCGAGGAAGGGGGGCAGGGCGGGGGCGAGGACGAGCTGCCCGATGACCTGGGGGGCCTCCACGCGGAGCCTGCCGGTGGGCTGCTCGCGAGAGCGGGAGAGGGATTCCTTCGCGTCCTCCAACTCCGCGAGGAGGCGCTGGCAGCGGGCGTGGAAGTCCCGCCCGTCGTCGGTGAGGCGCAGCGCGCGGGTGGTGCGTTGGAAGAGCTTCACGCCCAGCTCCTCCTCCAGCCGGGAGATGCGCCGGCTCACCGCCGAGGCCGTGAGGTTGAGCTTCTTCGCGGCCCGCGTGAAGTCGCCTTCCTCCACGGCCCGGACGAAGGCGTCGATGTTCGCCAGCGAGTGCATTGCCCGGCCACCTTCACGGGGCCGCTATCGCCCCGCGTGCTACCGTCTTAGCCAGTCGGTCGTCGCGAATCCAAGGCTCCAGACGGGCCGGGCGACGAAACATCCGGGGGATTCCTACATGAATCATCGATTGTCTTCCGCTGTCGCGGTGTCGGGCCTGGTGTGGCTGGTGGCCTGTGGCGAGGACTCGAAGCCGAAGGAGCTCGGGCCTCGGCAGGAGGAGGCGGGCTTCGCCGTGGAGGGCCAGGTGGTGTCGTTGGACTCCGCCTCGCAAACGGGGCCCACGAAGCTGACCATTGCCTGGGAGAACTGGATGCGGGATGGGGACATCATCGTCTCGCAAGGAAGTGTGGCGGTGCCGCAGTCGCTTCCCTCGGGGTACTCCCTGCGGTTGACGGGAGCGCCCGGGCCCGGAGCGCTCAATGACCTGGGCGCGGGGGCGGGCTTCCTGGGCACGGGCCGCATCGCGGTGTACCAGGACGTCAACGGCGATGACCGCTTCGACCTGGAGACGGAGCCGCTGCGCGGCCTCTCCGCGACGCACATCGTTCTCTATGCCCCGACGGTGACGCCCGCGCTCCTCTCGGAGCTGCGCGAGTGGAACGGCATCACCAACCTGGACGCGCTGGTGCCCGGCTATCAGCTGGCGCGGGGCGTCTGCCGGGATGGGACGTCCTTCGACGCCTTGGAGATCGTCCCCTCCACCCCGGCGTCGGTCGTGTCCGAGTCCGAGTCCGACGACGGGTGCCTCAACTACCACTGAGCCGAGGCACCCACCCAGGCCGGGTCAGCTCGCCTTGGCGATGTCCGACATCGCGAGCTGCGGCGGCACGACATAGCCGGTGGAGATGAGGACCTCCGCGGCGGCCAGGGTGATGGCGCCCGTGACGGCGCCCGCCGTGGAGGGCTTGCAGCACACGCCAATGGCAATCACCGGGCCCTGCGCGGTGAACTCCGCCACGCCCACGCCAGGCGCGGGCTGGTCCATGACGCCGTCCACCTGCTCCACCCGCTGCAGGAAGGCCTTCATCAAGCCGTGCACGTCGCAGCCGTGCATCAGCGGCACCTTGATGGTGATTCGCCGGTGCGGGTGGTGGCTGAAGTTGACGATGTTGTCGCCGAAGAGCCGGTTGTTGCCCACGGAGATGCGCAGGTTGTCGCCCGTGTCGATGGTGGTGGCGAAGAGGCCAATCTCCTGCACCATGCCCGTCACGCCCGCGGCGGAGATTTCATCGCCCACGCGGAAGGGGCGCAGCACGAGCAGGAAGATGCCCGCGGCGAAGTTGGAGAGCAGGCCGGACCACGCCGTACCGATGGCGATACCGGCCGCGGCCAGCAGCGCGGCGAAGGACGTGGTCTCGAAGCCCATCATCCCCAGGATGCCGAGCAGCAGGAGGATGGTGAGGGAGCCGGCGAACAGCGACTCGATGTAGCGGATGAGCGTGGCGTCGAACTGACGCTTGTGCAGCGTGAGGTACAGCACGCGCCGGAAGGCATTGATGATGGCTCGACCCACGAACCACAACACCAATGCGCCAATGGCCTTGAGCAGGAAGGGGAAGGCCTGGGCGAGAGCCAGGGTCCTGAGTTGTTCGATGACGGCGTCCATGACGCTCCTGATGGGGCCGGGCATCCACCTGGGTGGCGGGCCCCTGGGTTTTGTGTGCGTATTGCAGGGGGCGGGCCATTCCTCGGTGTCCGCAAGCCCGCCAAAGGGCTGCGGCCCGTCTGTTTACCGAAGCCCGTGGCGCCGATGCTGACACGCCAGCCGACGTGTCAGCCAGCACACTGACGTGTCAGGACATTTCCGTGGGCCTAGAGGCCGGTGATGAGCCGCACGCCGCGCTCCCGGCTCAGCGCATCCCGTGCCGCGTCCGTGACGGCCGTGCCCCGCAGGTCCAACGCTCTCAGCCGTGGAAGCGACCGCAGCGAGTCCAGCCCCGCGTCGGTGACGCCCGTGCGTGTCAGGTAGAGCGTGTGAAGCCCCGGTGGGAGATGACCCAGGGAGGCATCCCCCAATCGCCCCCGGGCGAGGCTGAGCCAGGTGAGGCGCGTCAGCCCTTGGAGGGCGGGGGTGTAGTGGGCCTCCAGCCACGTCGCGCCCAGGTCCAGGTGGGCGAGGTGTGGCAGGCGCTGGAGGTGGACGAGCCCGGAGCCGTTGACGAGGGTTCCCGAGAGGTGGAGCGCCGCAAGCTCCGTCAGCTCGCCGAGCTGTCCCAGGCCCAGGTCCGTGAGCAGGGTGCGCTCGGCGCGCAGCGATTGGAGGCGGGACAGGGGGCGGAGCGACGGCAGCCACTCGTCGTTGAAGGCGGTGCGGCTCAGGTCCAGCTCGCGCAGCCCGGTAGGAATGTGCGCCAGCGCCTCCGGGCCGATGGGGGTGTGGCTCAGGTCCAGCCGGGTGAGATGCTCCATCTTCCGGAGCACCGCGAGCGAGTCCGCCGTCACGGTGAGGCCCGACAGGCCCAGCCGTTCGAGCGCGCTCATCGCGTCCAATGACGTGAGCCCCGCGCCCGTGACGGTGGTGCGCGACAGCTCCAGCTCGCGCAAGGACACCAGGCCGCGCAGGTGCCGCATCGCCGCGTCGTCGAGTCGCGTGTCGTCGAGGTGCAGCAGCTCCAGTCGAATCAGTCCCGCGACGTGCTCGAGGCCCGGGCCCTGGAGCCGCGTCTTGGTGAGGACCAGCGCCCTGAGCGACGTCGACTCCGCGAGGTGGAGGAGCCCCGCGTCCGTCACCTGCGTCTCGCCCAGGTGGAGGGCTTCCAGCTCGCGCAGTGTGCCGATGTGCGCGAGCCCCGCGTCGGTGACGCCGGTTCGCGCGAGCCCCAGCCAGGTGAGGTGGGGCAGGTCCCGCAGCCGCGCGAGGCCCACGTCCGTCACCCGCGTCCCGCTCAGGATGAGCGTGTGCAGGTGGGCCCCGGGCACCCAGGCGAGGACGCTGTCGTCCGTCAATGTGTCCGAGAGGTCCAGCCACTCCAGCGCCGTCTGGGCCGCGAGGGGCCGGAGTCCCCGGGCGCTCACCGACGTTCCCGTGAGCCCCAGCCGCCGCAGCGTGGTGAGCCCTTCGAGGAACACGAGGCCCCGGTCCGATATCGCCGTCTCGTCCAGGCGCACCACGGCCAGGCGCCGAAGCCCCGTCAGGTGCTGGAGCCCGGCATCCGTCACCCGCGTGCCGTCGAGGTGCAAGGCTTCCCAGGTGGTGACGTCCTTCAGCGCGCCCAGGTGGGCATCGCCCAGCGACGAGCCGGAAGCACGCAGCGCCACGAGGCTCGTGCCTCGCACGAGCGCGGCGAGCAGCGTGGGCGAGGGGACGCCCGTGGACTCGAAGCAGAGCCCCGGCACCTGGTGGCTCGCGAGCGCCCGGGCCACCTGGTGCGCGTCGTCGGGGGACGTCACGGGTCGCACGGGCTCCGCGCACCAATCCCTCTCAGAGGGAGGCTGGAAGCCGGAGGCCTCCGTCGTCAGCGTGGACCAGGGGGTGGTGCTCCCATCGGGGAGCACCCGGTAGGTCGAGAGCACGGGACGGGGTGGCTCGACGGGTGGGGCGGGCTTCGGTGCGGTGGCGCATCCCAGCATGAAGCACAGCGCTCCTCCGAGTCGCGACAGCCCACCACCCATGCAGTCACCTCTTGCGAGAGAATCGGCGCGGGGAGCATGACGCAGCGACGCGAGGCGCGGAAGCCGAAGTGTGAGGGGGGCCGCTCAAGGCGTCTTCGTGACGGCGAGCAGCTTCTCCACCGCCAGCAGCACCGAGGCGGCGCTGGCCGGGTGCTTCACGAAGGCGGCGGGGTTGAGGTTCGTCAGCCGCCCCATCAGCGAGTCCGGGCCGCTGACGTTGACCATGATGACGCGGGTGCCGGGGCGGGCCGCGGTGCTGAGCACGTCGAGCGCGGTGCCGGTGTCCACGACGATGATGGGCGCGGGCCGCGTGGTGTCCGTCGCGATGCGCAGGCCCTTCTGCTCGAACAGCTCGGAGACCAGCGCGAGCAGGCGCGTGTCCGTCAGGCTCACCAACACGGGCACGCGGGTGTCCAGCTCCACGGCGGGGGCGGCCTGGGGCGAAGGGCCCTTGCCCAGCTCGCGCACGTCCTTGGTCAGCCACTGCATCACGTCCGCCTTCAGCACGCCGCGCACGCGCTGGAGCAGCGACGCGTCCTGCGTCAGGAAGAGCTTCAGCCGTCGCTCCGCCTCCGGAGGCAGCTGGGTGAAGGCCACGCCCATCTCGTCGTCCCGAGACCACGCCACCTGCGCGAGGGTGCGCAGGGCCTGGGGTGTGTCGGGGAGGGTGATGCGCAGCTCCAAGGTGCTGCCCACCGGCAGCGCGCGCGTCGTCCGGATGGCCAGTCCTCCGGCGCCGATGTTCTTGCTGTACGCGCGCACCACGTCGTCCTGGGTGGCGAATGTCACCTCGAGCACAGCCTCCGCGCGCGCGGCGCGGACGGGCAGCTGACTGCCTTCGGGAGGAAGGGCGCCCAGCTCCAGGAGCACGTCGCGCAGCAGCTCCAGGCGCTGCTCTTCCTCGGGGCCGAGCGCCTGCGTGCGTTGGCGTTCCAACAGGGACTTGTACTCCTCCAGCGCGTTGACACGTGGACTTCCCATGAGCTCCCCGCCAGCTGGGTCCGTTGCGTAGCGTGCCATGCGCGCGCCAACCCGCGCGAGAGGTCCGCTTCCACCCTGCCGCCGAGGTTTCTCCCTGCTATAGCCACTTCATGGATGCCTCGTTCGAGCCCCCGGAACGACCGGGAACGTTGAGTAGCCTCCTTCGCTGGACCGTGGCCTGTGCCGCGATGCCTCCCCTGCTGCTCCCCGCGCTCGCGCTGGGGCCGCTGCGCCCGAGCTCCTCGGATGCACTCATGCGCACCTGGTGTCTCTGGGCGCGTCGCGTCTTCGGTGTGGACGTGGAGGTGGTGGACCACAACGAGGGTGGGTACGACGACGGCGCGCCGTATGTCTTCCTCCAGCTGAACCAGACGAGCCTGAGCGAGGCGTTCGTCACCACCGCGGCGCTTCCCCGGTGGGCGCTCATCTTCATGAACATCGAGTTCGCGGCGCTGCCCTTCATCGGGTGGGTGCCGGTGTCGCAAGGCTCCGTGGTGGTGGTGCGCCAATGGAGCGCGCAGGCGCGGCGCGCCGTGGACCGGGCCGCGGACGCCCTGCGCAGGGGCGCCTGCTTCTACATGTCCATCGAGGGCCGCCGCAGCCCCGACGGCGCGCTGGGGCCGTACAAGAAGGGCGCGGCGGTGCTCGCCATCCGCTCCGGGGCCCGCATCGTCCCCATGGTGTTTCATGGCGCGCGGGACGTGCTCCCCTTCGGAGAATGGCGTGTGCGGCCGGGGCGCGTGCGCGTGGAGCTCCTCCCCGCCATCGAGACGGAGGGGATGTCCTACGAGGACCGGGACGCACTGGTGGAGCGGCTGCGCTCACTGGCGCAGGCCCAGGGACTGGGGCGTCCGCCAGGCTGAGTCACACGCGCGGGCTCGCGGCGAGTAGGCTTGCCGCCATGGCCTATCAACGCAATCCCGTGAAGGCGCCGCGCGTGTCGGGGCTCGCGCTCAAGGCGTTCGTCAACACCCTGGAGAGCTCGGTCGGAGCTCCCGTGTTGGAGAAGCTGGTGCGGGACAGTGGCATCACCCCGTGGCGGGAGCTGTCGCCCGGAGACGCGCCGCCGCTTCAGTTCCCCCTGCCGCCCGGTGCTCCCGCGACGGAGCCCCAGTCCCCGGCCGAGCAGTCCGTGCGCGCCATCGCCGCGCGGGCCTCTCCGCCGGAGCGGGAGACGGTGGGCGCGTTCATGCGGGCCTATCGCGAGGGACGCACGGACCCCGTCGCCGTGGCGCGCCGGCTGAATGAGGCGCTGGACACGTTGGAGCAGGGCGAAGCGCGCATGGGGATGTTCATCACGCGCAAGCCGGAGGAGGTGCTGCGAGCCGCGGAGGCCTCCGCGGAGCGCCTGCGCGCCGGCCGTCCGTTGAGCGTGTTGGACGGCGTGCCGGTGGTGGTGAAGGACGAGGTGGACGTGGCGGGCTATCCCACGACGCTGGGCACCCGGTTCAGGACCCAGGTGGCGTCGGTGGATGCGACGGTGACCGCGCGCCTGCGGGCCGCGGGGGCGCTCATCCTGGGCAAGGCCAACATGCAGGAGATTGGCATCAACCCCATCGGGCTGAATCCGCACCACGGCGCCGCGCGCAACCCGTGGAACCGGGGGCACATCACCGGCGGCAGCTCCAGTGGCTCGGCGGCCGTGGTGGCCGCGGGCCTGTGCCCGTTGAGTGTCGGCGCGGACGGCGGGGGCTCCATCCGCATCCCCGCGGCGCTGTGCGGCATCGTCGGCCTCAAGGCCACCTGGGGCCGCATCCCCGAGACGGGCGTGCCGCCGCTCTGCTGGAACGTGGGCCACGTCGGGCCCATGGGGCTGACGGTCGACGACGTCGCGGCCCTGTATGCGCTGCTCGCCGGGCCCGATGGCAAGGACGTGGTGTCGCAGACGCAGCCCGCGCACCACCTGTCTGGCTATGAGCGCGCGGACCTGACGGGAATCCGGCTGGGCATCTGCTGGCCGTACTTCGAGGACGCCGCGCCCGACGTGGTGGCGCGCTGCAAGGACGCGGTGAAGGCGCTCACGGACGCGGGCGCGGCGGTGGTGGAGATTCCCGCGCCGGACCTGAACACGGTGCTCTGGACGCACAGCTGCATCATCCTGAGCGAGATGGCGGAGTCGATGCTGCCGCACACACGCGAGCGCGTCTCCGACTTCGGGCTCGACTCGCGCACCAACCTGGCCATCGGCCGGCACTTCCGCGCCACGGACCTGGTGCACGCGCTGCGACACCGCCACCGGCTGACGCGAGAGCTGCTGGCGGTCATGTCCGGCGTGGACGTCATCATCACCCCCACGACTGCCATCTCCGCGCCCCCCATCCCCGAGTCGACGCTTCCCGACGGCGAGTCGAACCTCCAGGTCGCGGACGCGCTGATGCGCTTCGTGCGCGAGGGCAACCTGACGGGCTTCCCCGCGCTGTCCGTCCCCGCGGGCCATGACCGCGCTGGCCTGCCCGTGGGCGTGCAGCTCATGGGGCGGCCCTTCGAGGAGCACCTGCTCCTGCGCCTGGGGCGCGTGGTGGAGAGCGCCACGCCCGTGCGCACGCCTTCGCTCCACGTCACCGCCTTGCGGTGAGGGATGTGCTCGAGGGCGGCCCCGAGTCCCAGGGCCGCCCCGCATGTCACTCTTCAATCCGGATGTATCCAGCCGTTTTGTATACCTTCTGAATTTCGCCAGGACTGTCGCTCGTGGCGGTGATGAGGGATTGAGCTGGCAATTCGAGAAGAGATGGTCAGGATGCCTTTCGAGGCCGGACGTCAATTCCTGTCATCCGGGCGGCTCGGAGGAATCCAATCATGCGATGGAATCAACAGGGGGGCTGGCTCCCCGTGGTGCTGGCGGCGTCCGTCTGGAGTGCGTGTGGCCCGGCGTCTCCGCCCGCGCCCGAGCCGGACTCTCCCGGCGTGGTCTCCGCGGGGCTCGCCGAGCTCGTCGTGAACGGAGACTTCAGCGGAGGCTCGGTGGCGCCCTGGTGGAGCGGCCCCAACACGCAGTCGGTGGTGGAGAACGGGCGGCTGCGGGTCAACGTCACGGGCGGCACGGCGAATCCGTGGGATGCGCCCATGGGACAGGATGGCATCGCCCTGGTGAACGGTCAGTCGTACACCTTGGCCTTCACCGCGTCCGCCTCCGCGCCCGTGACGGTGCGGGTGACGGCGCAGCTGGGGACGGCGCCGTACACCGCGCCGCTGGACCAGCGCATCACCCTGGATGGCACGCCGCGCTCGTTCTCGTTCCCCTTCACCTCGAACCTGGGCACGACGGCCGGACAGGTGACCTTCCAGCTGGGCGGCGCGGGGGCCTTCTCCGCGTTCCTGGACAACATCTCGCTCTCCACGGGAGGCGGAGGCGGTGGGGGCGGCGGGCCGCTGGGGATGACCAGCGGCTTCTACGTCGACCCGGACTCCAACCCCGCGGTGTGGGTGCGCAACAACGGCTGGGACTCGCGCGCGGCGAGCATCCAGGGCGCCATCGCGAGCAAGGCGGGGGCGAAGTGGTTCGGCAACTGGAGCGGAGACATCGCCTCGGCGGTCTCCAGCTACGTCGCCGCGGCGGACGCGGCGGACAAGCTCCCGGTGCTGGTGGCCTACAACATCCCCGGGCGTGACTGCGGCAGCCACTCGGGCGGTGGCGCGGGCAGCCCCGAGGCCTACCGGACGTGGATCTCCGCGTTCGTCACCGGCCTGGGCAACCGCCCCGCCGTGGTCATCATCGAGCCCGACGCGGTGGCGCAGCTCGACTGCCTCCCCAACGACACCGAGCGCGGCACGCGGCTGGGCCTCTTGCGGTACGCGACGGAGCAGCTGCGGGACCGCGCGCCGAACACCTGGGCCTACCTGGATGGAGGCAACGCGGGCTGGATTGCCGCCGACACCATGGCGCAACGGCTGGAATCCGCCGGTGCGCGCAACATCCGAGGCTTCGCCCTCAACGTGTCGAACTACTACCCCACGGACGCCTCCACCGCGTACGGCGCGGCGGTCAACGGCGCGCTGAACACGCGCTATGCGTACACGCGCCCCTTCGTGGTGGACACCAGCCGCAATGGCAATGGGCACAACGGCGACTGGTGCAACCCCGCGGGCCGCAAGCTGGGCGCGGTGTCCCAGACGGGGGGCGGCGCGGAGATGCTGCTGTGGGTGAAGGTGCCTGGGGACTCCGACGGAAACTGCGGCATCGCGCCGAACACGCCCGCGGGTCAGTTCAGTCCCGACATCGCGATGCGCCTCATCTCGGGTACGTGATTCCCCAACAATCGCCGCGCGTGTGAGGGCTCCCCGCGCGGTGAAGGACGAAGTGCTTGACGTTGCGGGAGGGCAGCGCTCGGATGCGCCCCCATGTCCGAGCTGCTGACCCGCGCCGAAGCCTCGAATTACGCCGAAACCTCGCGTCATTCCGACGTGCTCGCCTACATCGACGAGCTCTGCCGCCGCACGAAGCTCGCCCGAAGGGTGGACTTCGGGACGAGCGGGGAGGGACAGCCGTTGGTGTCCCTCATCGTGAGCGACCGCAACTGCTTCACGCCCGAGCAGGCGCGCAAGCAGAAGAAGGTCGTCGTGATGGTGGAGGCGAACATCCACGCGGGCGAGGTGGAGGGGAAGGAGGCGCTGCTGGCGCTCGCGCGGGATTTGACGCTGACGAAGCTGGGCCAGAAGGTGCTGGACCGGGTGTGCCTGGTCCTCATTCCCAACTTCAACCCGGACGGCAATGACCGCATCAGCCCCAACAACCGCAAGCTCAACCTGAAGAGCCTGGAGGGGCAGGTCAACCCCGAGAGCGGCGTGGGCACGCGCTACACGGGCGAGGGCTGGAACCTCAACCGCGACAGCATGAAGCAGGAGGCGCCGGAGACGCGCGCCATCGCGAAGCTGCACCAGACGTGGTGGCCGGAGGTCTTCATCGACTGCCACACCACGGACGGCAGCATCCACGACTTCGACCTGACGTTCGACACGTCGCACTCGAACGAGCCGCTGTTCCAGGAGCTGCGCGACTACAACCGCGCGATGCTGGAGCGCGTGTCGGAGGCGGTGAAGAAGCGCCACGGCTTC
This sequence comes from Myxococcus stipitatus, assembly GCF_038561935.1. The sequence continues at coordinate 3,276,878 of NZ_CP102770.1, forward strand.
GACAGCTTCTGGTACGGCAACTACCGCGAGGAGGACGTCCCCACCTCGGGCTGGCACACCTATCCGGCGCTCCCGCGCTTCGGCAGCCACTACCGCGGCCTGCTGGGCCGGCTGGACGTGCTGCTGGAGACGTACAGCTACATCGACTACCCGCGCCGCTGCGCGGTGATGTACGCGTGGCTGCTGGAGCTGATTCGCGAGGCGGCCCGGAGCGCGAAGGCGTACCTCTCCGTCACCCAGGACGCGCAGGACGCCATCATCGCGCGCGGCAAGAACCCGGACCCTCGGGAGCTGGTGGGCATCAACTACGGCGTGGCCACCCGGGACGCGGAAGGGGCGCTGACGTACGACTACCCGGCCTACGCGAAGCCCGGGGACATGGCGCGCATCCAGGCGTTCGACGAGAAGAGCATCGCGGAGCACCGCTTCCCCGGGAAGAAGAAGAAGGTCTACCGCGTGCCGCACCACCGCACATTCCTGCCCACGCACGCGGTGAGCACACCGGAGGGCTACCTGGTGCCCGCGGAGCTGGCGCCCCGGCTGGAAGGCCACGGCATCCGCTTCGAGGTGCTCCCGAAGGCGCGCTCCTTCCTGGTGGACAGCTACCGCGTGGCCCGCCGCGAGGAGACCTTCAGCCCCGACGTGGCGGCGAACGTCCCGCGCCCGGGCGAGGCCGAGGTGCCGCTGAGCATGAAGCCCAAGCCCGTGCGCTTCGAGACGGTGCTGACGGTGGCGCCCGAGCGCACCACCCGTGAGTTCCCCCAGGGCACGCTCTACGTCCCCACCGCCCAGCGCGGCGGCACGCTGGCCGTGTACCTGCTGGAGCCGCACTCCGATGACGGCTTCTGCCGGTGGCAGTTCCTGGACAAGCAGGTGGAGGTGGGCGGGCTGTACCCCGTGCACCGCGTGGTGAGCCCCGCCCCCGCGCCGAAGAAGGCGGAGTAGGTAGGTGGAGGTGAGCTGGAGCCCGCATGAGTGGGGGCTCCAGCGCCAGGGGCGCGCCGCGGCGACATCCGACAGGGCGTGACGGTTCGTCCCTGGAGTTCCGCGGTTCGTCCCTTCGCGCGTGGAAGCAGTCCCGCATGCTCGTTAGCGTGCCGGGTCATGCGTGATGAGGAGCAGGCCCGGCGAGGGGCCGGAGAGGTCGCGCCGCTACCGTCCTGGGCCGTCTGGACCGGGGCCTTGGGCTGGTGGCTCGCCGATGCGTTCGTCGCGGTGAGCCAGGTGCGCATCCTCCAGCGGCTCGGCGAGGCGAAGGCGCCGGAGGAGGAGCTGTGGCGCATGTCGCTCACCAGCTCGCTCTTGTGGGTCCCCATCACGGTGCTGTGTCTGCGCTTGTCGGAGCGCGTGCCCCTGGGGCGCCGGGGCGGCGCGCGTGCGCTGGTGGCCCATGGGGCGGCGCTGCTCGGAGTCCTCTTCGGACGGGCGGCCTTCGTCATGCTCACGCAGGACCTGGTGGGCTGGTACGAGCGGATGCCGAGCGTGCCCGATTTGCTGGCGCAGAGTGTCGCCAACAACCTGCTGCCCTTCGTGTTGCTGACGGCGGGGGCGCATGCGCTGGGGCTCGCGAGGCGGGCACACGTGCGTCAGCGGCGCGCAGACCAGCTGCAGGCGCAGCTGGCGGAGGCGCGGCTCCAGGCCTTGGCCTCGCAGCTCCGACCGCACTTCCTCTTCAACGCGCTCAACGCGGTGGCCTCGCTGGTCCACGTGGACCCGGATGGCGCCGAGCGGATGCTGGCGCGGCTGGGGGACCTGCTGCGCCAGAGCTTGGAGTCCCATGGCCGGCAGGAGGTGACGCTGCGCGAGGAGCTGGCGGCGCTGACGCCGTACCTGGACATCGAGCAGATTCGCTTCGGGCCTCGGCTGCAGGTGGCGTGGAGCCTGGCGCCGGATGTGATGGAGGCGCGGGTGCCCTTCCTCGCGTTGCAGCCGCTGGTGGAGAACGCCATCCGCCATGGCCTGGCGCCGCGCGCGGAGCCGGGGCGAATCGAAATCACGGCCGAGCGGGAGGGGACGGTGCTGCGGCTGTCCGTCCGGGACGACGGCATGGGGCCTCCGCCGGAGGGGCCGGTCCGGGTGGGCGGCGTGGGGTTGTCCAACCTGCGCGCGCGGCTGGTGACTTTGTACGGACCTCGCGCGGGCCTGGAGCTGCGTCGGGGGACGCCTCGCGGCGCGGTGGCGGAGCTGCGGGTGCCACTGGATGACATTCACGAAGGAGAACGGGTGGCGGCATGAGTGGAGAGCTCGTGGAGACGTCGCTGTTGCGTGTGGCGCTGGCGGACGATGAGCCGCTGGCCCGGTCCCGCCTGCGCGCGCTGCTGGCGGCGGAGCCCCATGTCGAGGTGGTGATGGAGGCGGCCAGCGGCGCGGAGGCGGTGCGCGGCGTGCTGGACTCCGCGCCGGATGTGCTGTTGCTCGACATCGAGATGCCCGCGGGAGACGGGTTCGAGGTCCTGCGCGCGCTGCCTCCCGAGGTGTTGCCCGTGGTGGTGTTCGTCACGGCCTGGCAGCAGCACGCGGTGAAGGCCTTCGAGGCCCAGGCGCTCGACTTCCTGCTCAAGCCCTATGACAAGGAGCGCTTCCGTGCCGCGCTGGCCCGGGCGCGTCAGCAGGTCCGTCTGTTGCGGCGCGGGGAGTCCGGGGCACGGCGCGAGGCGCTCCTGTCCGGGCTGGCCCTGGCGGAGGCGCCGCTGCGCCGGCTCCCCGTCAAGGTGGACGGCCGCATCCGCTTCGTGGACTGCGCCTCCATCACCCACGTGGAGGCCGAGGCCAACTACGTGCGCGTCCACGCCGAAGGGGAGCAGCACGTCCTGCGCGAGACGCTGACGCATCTGGAGGAGCGGCTGGACCCTCGCCGCTTCCTGCGGGTCCACCGCTCCGTGCTCATCAACCTGGACAAGGTGCGAGAGATGGAGCCGCTCTCGCAAGGCGAGTACCTGCTGGTGCTGGGCACGCGCGGCGTCGCGGTGCGCACCGGGCGCAGCCACCGCGCCCGCGTGGAGGCCGCGCTGGGGCTGGGCGCGTCGGTGACGGACTCGCGCTGAGCGCGGTCCCCGCGCCGCGTCCGTTCGTCCCGCGCTCCGTTCGCTTAATCCCCGGTTCCCGGACACGCGAGGGCCCAGGGCGTACCTCTTCGGTCACACCCCACACCCAAGAGGACCTCGCCATGTCATCGTCATCGCGTTGCATCTCCGCGCTGCTCGCCGCGCTTGCCCTGTCCACCTCCGCTACCGCGGCGGCTCCGCGCACGCCGGAGGTGTTTGCTCCGGGCTTCGTCTCCCTGCCGGACCAGGAGGAGTGGCGCATCGCCTTCACTCCGGATGGCCGCACGGCCTTCTGGGGCGTGAGCTCCGGCTTCTTCCCGGAGACGCGCCAGGCCACCATCGTCTTCTCCGAGTGGCGTGACGGCCGCTGGTCGGAGCCGCGTCCCGCGCCCTTCTCGGGCGTGTACTCGGACATCGACCCGTTCGTCTCGCCGGATGGGCGCCGCCTGTTCTTCTCCTCCATCCGCCCGCTCAACGGCGCGCCGCGCGCCGACGTGGAGCTGTGGGTGGTGGAGCGCCGCCGCGACGGAAGCTGGAGCGAGCCGCGCCACCTGGGCAGCGACGCGCTCAGCACGGGCGACGAGCTGTACCCGAGCGTGGATGCGCAGGGCACGCTCTACTTCGCCTCGGACCGCGAGGGCGGCTACGGCGCGTGGGACCTGTACCGCTCCAGGCTCCGCGCGGATGGCACCTACGGGCCGGCGGAGAACCTGGGGCCGGGCGTCAACACGGAGTACTGGGAGTTCAACCCCCACGTCACGCCCGACGGGAAGACGATGCTCTTCGCGTCCATCGGCCGGCCGGATGGGTATGGCTATGGCGACTTGTACGTCTCCCAGCGCACGTGGCGGGGCTGGCAGCCCGCGCGCAACCTGGGCCCGACGGTGAACACGGCGCTGGACGAGTACCACCCGACGCTCTCGCCCGACCACCGCACGCTCTACTTCGTGCGGCACCAGTACGAGCCGTTCGTCCCGAGCGAGCTCTACCATGTCCGCGTGGGGCGGCTCCTCCCCGAGCTGGACGTGTGCGACGTGCACCACTGAGGCGCCCCGTGGCTCCGCCCGGTGTCAGGGGACTCCGGGCGGAGTCGCGGTCTGCCTCACCCCTCACCGCGACTCGATGCGGAGGTTGTCCAGGGCCACGTCGGGCTGTCCCCTGGGCAGGTCGACGAAGAAGGCGACGGGCTGCGCGTCACCCAGGTTGAAGTGGGCCAGGATGTGCCGGCTCACCGAGTTGCAGCTCATGCGCAGCTCGCGGTTGTCGGAGGTGATGAAGCCGCACGTCGCCCCCGCCACGTCGCGCGACGTGTCGAACTCCACCCGCCACGTGCGGCCTCGGATGAACGCCTGTCGCGTCACGAGGAAGCGCTGGCCTCCCTTCAGCCGCGCGGCGAAGCCGGAGGCCATCCGCGTCCAGGTCGCCGGGATGGGAGTGCGCGTGCCGGGCTCGACGATGCCCATGCCCACCCGCTGGGAGCGGTACTCGAAGCCATTGGCGAGCGTGTCCGAGACGGCGGTGATCTCCGTCACCGCGAACGCCCCCGAGCCCTGCGCCGCGGATATCTGGAGCACCTGGCTGCCGCCACGCGTGGCCTTGAAGGCGATGCCGACGAGCCCCGCGGACTCCGCCGCGTGGGCGACGGGGCGCACGCCGCGCAGCAGTGTCTGGTTGCCCAGCGCGAGCGTGATGAGGGGCGGCGTGCTCTCGAGCGAGCGGATGCGGACCGACACGCGATAGGTCATGCCCGCGACGACATTGGCGGGAGGGAGCGTCACCGTCTCACCTCGCGCGACGGGGACCAGGGGCTCGTTGACGACGCGCAGGCGCTCCCACGCGGTGCACGTGGTGTCGGTGCAGGGCCAGCGCTTGGGGAAGGACTGCCTGCCCACCATGCCCTTGCGCAGCATCCAGATGTCGTGGGTGAGCCAGAGGAGAGGATTGGGAAACAGGCCTGGCTCCTCGGTGCCACAGACATCCGTCGTGCTCTTGCCCTCCGCGAGCTTCTGGGTGACGGCGAGCCGCGCATAGCCCAGCCCTCCCTCGCCGGGCTTGCGCGCGGTGCGGGCGGGCTCCTCGCAGAGGAAGTCATAGTCATGCGCGGTGAAGACCCATTTGTCCCAGGTGGCCACGGGCCCCAGCAGCTCCTGCGTGCCCAGCCCCACGTTGAGCTGGGTGATGCCGGAGCCCGATGAGCCATGGCAGCCGTGCAGCTCCGTCAGCCGCGCGTCGGTGCCTATCAACGTCACGCCCAGCGACACGGTGGGGCGAGGCGGGTCGCTCCAGGGCCTGGAGACGAGGGGGAGGAGCTGGTTGGCCGGGTAGTAGTGGTAGTTCTGGACCGGGTCGTAGCCGTCGTAGCGCGTGTAGTGCCGCCAGAGGTCGGAGCCCCGGTCCTCCGGGATGGCGTAGACCTCGTGGGCCCAGGCCATGGACACGGGCACCCCCACGCCCTCGTGGTCCGCGACGCTCAGGTAGTCGTAGCGGCAGCCGGGGCTTTCGGGGCCGCAGTCGAGCAGGGCCGTGTCCGCGCGAGGGAAGTTGCCCGGGCAGTTGTACGCGCCGTAGGCGTTGCCGCAGCGGGCGACGACGCGGCACTGATAGGACCGGGTGCTGTAGCCCTCGCCCAGGGGCGTGCGGTGGTATCGGGGGAAGGTGCCGGTCAGGCTCTTCGCGGTGGCCTCCCACTTCACGTCCGCCTCCACCATCGGGTCATACATCCGGACCTCGAGCGGCTGATGGGGCGGGTCCCACACGTTGATGTCGTCCACGCAGTGGGCGGCGGTGATGGCCTTGCGCGGCGAGATGAAGGTGACGCCGCAGGTGTAGCGCAGCGGGCTGCCATCCAGGCCCAGCCGCGGCTCGTGGGTGTCGGGATGCCGGATGGGAATGAAGACGGTGCCTCGGCTGAGCTGGCTGCTGGCCATGGCGCCTCCCGGCGAGAAGGCCACGTCGTAGTAGTTCCGATAGGCCAGCTGCACCTGCTGGGGCGTGACCCCGGGGTCTTCGCTGGAGGCTTCGTCGGGCGGGCGGCACGCGGCGAGTGCACCGCCCAGGATTGCAAGATGGAAGCTCGCGCCGAACCACGCGGCGCGAAGAGTCGTCGCCATTTGGATGATTCTCCCTGTCCGTCGGACGGGCCGCGAGGCTCGCGGCCCCTCGTGCAAGCTGGCGATGCCCCTGGCGGGGGACGCCCCGAGGGGTGGGCTTCGCGTTCGTTTGGAGGCCGCCTGTGTTGAGCGCTCAGCCTCGCGGGGCCGGGCGTGTCACGGAGCCGACGCGAGGCGATGCGGGGGCTTCGTGCGGGTTCAGGCCCGGTGGAAATCCCCGAGGCGGGCCTGGGAGTGAGCCGCCGTGTGGCCGGTCGCCCCTAGGGGGCGGGCGCGCGTCTATACTCCGCGCCCATCATGACGGCGGACCCTCACAAGCAGCAGTTGCGGCGCACGATGCGGCGGGATTTGTGGCTCACGCTCACGCCCGCGGTACTCCTCATGGGCGCCGCCTTCGCCGCCGCGTTCCACTTCATCGAGCCCGCCCCGCCCAAGACGCTCGTGCTGGCCATGTCGCCCGATGAAGGCGGCTTCCGGTTCTACGCCCGCAAGTACCAGGACTTCCTCGCCCGGCACGGCATCACCCTGGAGCTGCGCTCGACGAAGGGCTCCATCGACAACATCGCGCTGCTCGCCGACGAGCACTCCGGCGTCGACGTGGCCTTCGTGCAGAGCGGCACCGTCGCCAGCGACAAGGCGGCGGAGAACGTGGTGTCGCTGGGCAGCCTCTCGTACGTGCCCCTCTGGGTCTTCCACCGGGGCGAGCCGCTGGAGGACGTGCGTCAGCTCAAGGGCCGCCGCATCGCGGTGGGGCCGGAGGGCAGCGGCACCCGCGCGCTGGCGCTCACGCTGCTGAAGGCCAATGGCATCGAGGCGGAGCCCACGGTGCTGCTGCCCCTGGAGCGGGACGCCGCCGTGGAGCAGCTCAAGCAGGGCCAGCTCGACGCCGTGTTCCTCATCTCCCCCGCGGAGTCGCCCATCATCCACAAGCTGGCGGCGGTGCCGGGCATCCGGCTGCTCAGCTTCTCGCGGGCGGAGGCGTACTCGCGCCGCTTCACGTACCTGTCCCGCCTGGTGCTGCCGCGCGGCGTGTTCAACCTGGCGGCGGACATCCCGGAGCAGGACGTGGAGGTGCTCGCTCCCACGGCGAACCTGGTGGCGCGCGACTCGCTGCACCCCGCGCTGGCCTACCTGCTCATGCGCGCGGCCAGCGAGGTCCACGGCAAGGCGGGCCTGCTCGACGGGGCCGGCGAGTTCCCCGCGCCGCGCGAGACGGGCTTCCCCCTGAGCAGCGAGGCCCGCCGCTACTACGAGGCCGGCGTGCCGCTGCTCCAGCGCTACCTGCCGTTCTGGGCGGCCAACCTGGTGGACCGGCTCTGGGTGATGCTCGTGCCCTTCATCGCCGTGGTGGTGCCGCTGTTCCGCATCATCCCCGCGCTCTACCAGTGGCGCATCCGCTCGCGCATCGTGCGCTGGTACGCGCGCCTGAAGGAGATTGAAATCCAGCTCGACGAGAACCCCGGGCGGGAGATGCTCGAGGACATGCTCAAGCGGCTGGAGGAAGCCGAGCGGGAGGTCAACCGCATCCCCATGCCCCTGTCGTACGCGGAGAACCTCTACTTCTTCCGCGAGCACATCGAGGTGGTCCGCCGGCGCCTCATCCGCCGCCTCGCGGGAGGGATGGAGGGCGTGGACGGGCACCTCCCGCAGCATGCCAGCGCACAGTAGGCCGTGTGCCGGGGCGACTTCCCCCGTGCGGCCGCGGGGCCGAGTTGATATGCAGGCCGCACGATGGCGATGGCCGCCATCCCCTCTCACCCAGGAGGTTCCATGTACGCCGACCTTGATCTTGCCGCGGTGGAAGCCCTGTTCGCCTGGGGGACGTGGGCCGCTTAAGCCAGGCCCGCCCGAAGGTCCGTCACAGCACGGTCCCCACCTCCAGGTGCCCTGAAGAATCCAGGTGCGCCGCTGGCACCGCTCTGTCCGGAGTCCTTCATCGTGTCACTTGAATCCCTTGGTTGGGGGCCCGAGCTGGCCCAGGTTTTCTCTCGAGTCGTCGAGTCGTCGTCCTTCTCCCTCGTCCCCGGCCGCGTGGTGCGCCAGGAGCGCGGGCTTCTCTCCGTCCAGACGGCGGAGCGCGTCCTGCTGGCGCGCACCGCGGGACGGCTCCTCCACAACGCCCCGGGCACCGAGTCGCTCCCCACCGTGGGCGACTGGGTCGCGCTCCAGGTGCCACCCGGCACCGGGGACGGCATGCTGCACGCGGTGCTCCCCCGAAAGAGCCTGCTCCTGCGCCGAGGCGTGGGCCGGGAGCGCGACGCGCAGCTCATCGCGGCCAACCTGGACGTGGTGCTGCTGGTCGCGGGGCTGGACCAGAACTTCAACCCCCGCCGCATCGAGCGTGCGCTGGCCATGGCGTGGAGCAGCGGCGCGTCCCCCGCGGTGCTGCTCTCCAAGGCGGACCTCATGGAGGACGCGTCCAGCGCCGTCCAGGAGGTGGAGTCGCTGGCCCCCGGCGTCCCCGTGCTCGCGTTGAGCGCGTGGACCGGCGAGGGGCTGGACGCGGTGCGGGCGCTGCTGCCCCCGGGCAAGACGGGCGCCTTGCTGGGCTCGTCCGGCGTGGGCAAGTCCACGCTCGTCAACCAGCTGCTGGGCGAGGAGCGGCTGGCCACGCAGGAGGTCCGCCCCGAGGATGACAAGGGGCGTCACACCACCACGAACCGGGAGCTGTTCCTGCTGCCGCATGGGGGGCTGCTCATCGACGGGCCCGGGATGCGGGAGCTGGGGCTCCTGGGAGACGAGGAGGAGGGGGTCGAGCAGACCTTCACCGACATCCTCGAGCTCGCCGAGGGTTGCCGCTTCCGCGACTGCGGCCACCAGGGCGAGCCGGGCTGCGCCGTCCGGGCCGCTGTCCAGTCCGGCACACTCCCCCCGGAGCGGCTCGCCAGCTACGAGAAGCTGAGGCGGGAGCAGGCCTTCCACGCCCGCCAGACGAGCCCGGCGGCCCAGCATGCGCACCGCCGCTTCGAGCGGGACAGGACCCTGGTGGGCTGGGAAGTCTCGCGAGCCAAGCGACGCCGGGACTGACCGGGCACCTGAAAATCCGCCAAAAATCCTCGGCTCAAGGATTCAGGCGCGCCGCGTTTGGATACTCGAAAGGTGGGGGCACCGGGCTGAGCCTGGGGCCCAAGGGATTCAAGCGCAGAGCGCTTGATGGGGGCTTGGGGGGAGTGTCCGGACGTCGTTCTCCGGCACTCGAGTTTTCGAACGCACGGCGTTCGAGGGGGGGAAGAGGCGCGCCGGGGGGCTCGTCTCTGACCTTGACGAGGGGGCGCCCCTGGGGAGGGGCGTGGCTTCCGGAAGGCATGCCGAGGGGCGTGCCGACGCCGTACCGGAAGTTCGAATTTTCGCAGTCCTTCATACGGCGGGGAGCGCGTCGAGGGGGCGCGCTCCCCGCAGTTCTTTTTGGGGCATGAGGTGCCGGGCCTTGAGGGCCCGGCGTTCCGGACGCGCTACTTTGCTTCCGTCGACTGCATCAGCTTGATGCTCTGCCCGGACTCATCCGTCACCACCGAGCCGGCGCTCTTCTGCTGCGCCTCCGTGGGCTCTCCCACGGAGAAGCTGGACACCTTCGACAGCGGGGTGCCGTCGAACGTGCCGCTGACGGCGACGACGAGGTGCGAGCGGCCGGCGCCCGGGGTGAACGCGACCTCGAAGGTCTGCGTGGACGCGCCGGCGACCTGGATGCCGCGCACGGGCGAGGTATCACCGGACACCTGGAGCCCTTCGACACCGGACAGGTCCACCCGCACGTCGCTGCCCGCGGAGAGGAAGCGCACGGTGACGGTGGCCTTGTTCTCGTGGAGCTTCGCGCCCACTTCGACCGGGGCGCTGAACTTGCCGACGGGCGCCCCTTCCTTGTGGGTGGCGGTGTCCGCCGAGTTGGGGTTGTTCTTGGCGGGAGAGGTGCAAGCAAGGGGCGCCGCCAGCGCGAGGAGGCCAGCGAGGACCGCGGGGGCAATGCGATTCATGGAAGCTCCTGGAAGTGACTGAGGCATGCGGCGGCCACTCATGGGCTGGAGATGGAGAGGTTGAAGCTGTAGCTCTCGGGCGCGTCGTCGTCGCTCAGCCGGTAGCCGGTGAGCACCACGACGTACGTCTTGCCGGCCTGGCTGGGGAAGGTGAACTTCTCCTGCCCGGTGACGGTTTCGTCGGACTTGCCCACCGTCGTGCCGTTCTGGAGCGCCAGGATGCCCACGTCGTCGACGGAGCTGGCGGTGACGGACACCGTCCCACCCGTGCCCGTGAAGACGTAGTAGCGGTTCTGCGACCGGCGGTTGTGCGCGGCCCCGCTCTGGAGCGTGCCGGACGTGTTGAGCGGCAGACCGCTCAGCTGGGTGTACATGCCCACCAGGTCCGAATCGCCCTCGCCCCAGGTGGAGCGAATCGAGCCGATGCGGTAGTGCGCCGCCAGCGTGTCCACCGCCGACGCGTTGACGCCCGGCTGGGCCTTGAGGCCGTGGATGAACGAGCCGATGGTCGTCACGCCCGCCGTCGTCTTCTGCGGCCCGACGAGCACGTCGTACAGGATGCCCAGGTTGAGGGACACCTGGTCGTAGGTGGACTCCGTGACGGTGGCGCCGTCATGCAGGTCGTAGAGGAAGCGCATGACGCTGAACTCGGAGAAGACGCCCGGGTTCGGGTCATCCGAGGGGACGGGCGCGCTCTCCATGTCGAAGCCGAACGCGACCAGGCTGCCCCGGTTCCACAGCGTGTCGACGTAGACGGAGGTGGGCAGGAGGATGGCGGAGAGCGCGTTGCCGTAGCCCTCGCCGAACGCGATGCGCGGGTCCAGGATGTCGCCCGAGCTGTGGGCGCCGCCCGGGTTGTCCGAGCGCGAGAGGTTGGCCTCGAAGAAGTGCCCCCACTCGTGGACGATGACGTGGCTGTCGAACTCGTCCGTGTCCACGCCCGCCATGCCCAGCACGTAGATTTCGTTCTCGCCCGGGGAGAAGTGCGAGGTGCCAATCTGCCCGGCGCTGGCCTGCCCGCGCTCCGGAGCGTTCTTGGGGCTCCAGTTCACCTTGAGCGGCGGGAAGGGCACCGGCCGCACGGCGAGGAACGCCTGCGACGCGGTGTACATGCTGTCCAGGATGGCGAACGGCGCGGCGGCCCGCATGTTCGCGTTGTAGCTGCTGCCCGTCCAGCCGTGGCCCGCGTGCAGGTCCTGGCTCACCGCGCCGGCCTTGACCTTGAGCTGGGTGGACACGGCCCAGATGGCGTTGTTGGAGGTGTTGTCCTCCACCTGGATGGCGGGCGTGTTCGTCTTCGCGAGCGCGGCCAACGTCACGTTGGCGCCCTCTCCGGCGGTGTACTTGAGCTCGTAGCGGCCGCTGCTGTCCGTGGTCGCCTTGCCGAGCACGGTGTTGTTCTTGCCGAGCACCTGGATGGTGACGTCGCGGACAGGCTTCGCGGTGGCCTGGCCGAAGCCCAGCGTCCCGCTCCGTGTCGCCGGGGAATACGAGGCAGGGACGAAGTCGTACGTCACCTTGCCGCTGAGGGTGACGTCGACGGGAGGCCCCTCTTCCCCGTCATCGTCTCCGTTACAACCGAGAACCGTGAGGCCGAGCGCGAGCGCCAGCGTCATGCTGGTGCGGCTCCAGACCGATGTGCGAGACACGTACATTCCGTCCTCCCCCTTCCTTTCGCTTTCGATGGGTGACGGAGCATTCTCGGTGGGTCCCCCGCGAACTTCAAACGCCGTGAGCAGTCCTTCCCGCAATGGGACGCCTGGACTGGCCCCAGGGGATGGCAGCCGGGCGACAGTGCCCGTCTTCCGGGGCTCGCGGGGCCGGCCAGCCGCCCGGGAGAGGGTTGGCGGTGCGCGGGGGAGCGCGAATCTTGGGGAGGGAGATGTCGCGCGCGGGGGGCGGGCGACCCCCCGGCCCATCGGCTCCTCGCCATGCCCACTCCGACCGACAACCCGAGCCCGCCGTCTCCGTGGAGGGAGGACGCCTCCCAGGCGCGGGACGAGAGCATCTTCCGGTCCGTCGTCGACAGCATGGCGGAGGGGCTGGCGGTGGTGGACGAGCAGGGGCGGCTCCTCTTCTTCAACCCCATGGCCGAGCAGCTCGTGGGCCAGGGCCCCACCGACACGCCGGTGTCCGGGTGGTCCGCGCACTACGGACTCTTCCTGCCGGACCAGGTGACGCCCTTCCCCGCGGAGGACCTGCCCATGGCCCGGGCCCTGCGGGGCGAGTCGGTGAGCCAGGTGGAGATATTCCTGCGCAACCCCAGCAGACCCACGGGGGCCTGGCTGCTGGTGAGCTGCCGTCCCATTCGAGACGCCTCGGGCGCCCTGAAGGGAGGGGTGGCCGTCTTCAACGACATCACCGGCTTCAAGCGGGCCGAGAAGGCCCTGCTCGAGAGCGAGGAGAAGTACCGGACGCTCTACAACAGCACGCCGGTGATGATGCACTCCATCGACGCCCAGGGGCGGCTGGTGAGCGTCAGCGACTGCTGGCTGTCCACGCTGGGCTATTCGCGCGAGGAGGTCATCGGCCGCGACTCCGTGGAGTTCCTCACCGAGGCGTCCGCGCGCTTCGCCCGCGAGCAGGTGCTGCCCGCCTTCTTCGCGACGGGCGTCTGCCGGGACGTGCCCTACCAGTTGGTGAAGAAGAACGGAGAGCGGATTGACGTGCTGCTGTCGGCCATCGCGGAGCGGGATGCCTCCGGCCGGTGGGTCCGCTCGCTGGCCGTGCTGCTGGACGTGACGCAGCGCCACCGCGCCGAGGCGGCGCTCCAGCAGAGCGAACACCAGCTGCGCGCCATCCTGGACAACGCCACCACGGTCTTCTTCCTGATGGACACGCAGGGCCGCTACATCTTCGTGAACCGCCAGTGGGAGCGCGTCTTCCACCGCACCCGCGAGGAGGTCGCCGGCAGGACGGTCCACGACGTGTTCCCCGCGGACGTCGCGGACCGCTTCCACCACGTGAACGGGGAGGTCCTCCAGCGCCGCATGGCGGTGACGGAGGAGCTGCGCGTCCCGCAGGTGGACGGCATGCACACGCACATCACCCAGAAGTTCCCGCTGCTCGACGCGCGTGGGGAGCCCTATGCCATCTGCGGCATCTCCACGGACATCACCGAGCGCAAGCGTCGGGAGGAGGCGCAGCGCTTCCTCGCGGAGGCCAGCCGGGAGCTGGGCACGTCGCTCGACTCCGAGACGACCCTCCAGCGCGTCGCGGAGCTGACCGTGCCCCGGCTGGCGGACGTGTGTGTCGTCTTCATGCCGGAGGATGGAGCGCGGCTGCGCGCGGTGGCGGTGGCCGCTCGCGACCCCGAGCGCGCCCGCCGCGTGCGCGAGTCCCTGGAGTCCCATCCGCTGGTGCCCGACGCGCGCCACGGCCCCGTCGGGGTGATGGCGACGGGGCGCTCGGAGTGCCTGCCGCTGCCCCGGGGACTCCAGGGGCACGCGGGGCTGGAGGAGCTCGGCGGGCAGCCCTCGCTCTGTGTGCCGCTCCAGGCGCGAGGCCGGAACCTGGGCGTGCTGATGCTGCTGTCCGCGCGCGCCGGGCGGGGCTTCTCGTCGGAGGACGTGTCGCTGGCGGAGGAGCTGGGCCGCCGCGCCGCGTTCGCCATCGACAACGCACAACTCTATTGCAAGTCCCAGGAGTCCATCCGCGTCCGCGACGAGTTCCTCTCCATCGCCTCACACGAGCTGAAGACGCCGCTCACGTCCATGAAGCTGCGCATGCAGCAGATGTCGGCCCTGCTGGAGCGCTCCCGCCACGAGTCGACGTTCGCCGCGCGGCTGTCCGGCATGCTGCTCGTCTGTGAGAGCCAGCTCGCCCGGCTGTCGCGGCTGGTGGAGCACCTGCTGGATGTCTCCCGCATCCACGAGTCGCGGCTCTCCCTGCGGCTGGAGGAGATGGACCTGGCGGCGGTGGCGCGCGAGGTGGTGGCGCACCTGAAGGAGCAGCTGGAGAAGGCGGGCTGTGAGTGGGTGCTCGATGTGCCCGAGCACCTGCTGGGCCGGTGGGACAAGCTGCGCCTGGAGCAGGTGCTGATGAACCTGCTCACCAACGCGGTGAAGTACGGCGCGGGAAAGCCCATCTGGGTGCGGCTGGCCCACCACGGCGAGCAGGTGTGGCTGAGCGTGGAGGACCACGGGATGGGCATTCCCCGCGAGTCCCAGGCCCGCATCTTCGAGCGCTTCGAGCGCGCGGCCTCCGCCAACTACGGCGGGCTGGGCCTGGGACTCTTCATCACCCGACAAATCGTGGAGGCGCACGGCGGCCGGGTGTGGGTGGAGAGTGAGCCGGGGCGGGGCGCTCGCTTCGTCGTCGAGCTGCCCCAGTGGACTCACGTCAGCGGGCCTTCCACCAGCCGGAGCACGTCGGCGAGCACGCCCGACGCCGTCACGGCCGCGCCCGCGCCATAGCCTCGGATGACGAGCGGCGTGGGGCTGTAGCGCTCCGAGAGGAAGCTCAGCGCGTTCTCTCCGCCCTTCACCGCGGCCAGCGGATTCTCCAGGGGCACCGCCTTGAGTCCCACCGCGCAGCCATCGGGCCCCACGCTGCCCACGTAGCGCAGCACCTGGCCCTCGTCGCGCAGGCGCTCCACGCGGCGCTGGAAGGCCGCGTCGATGCTCGGCAGTCGCGCGAGGAACGCGTCGAGGGGCCCGGAGGCATCGAAGTCCTCGGGCAGGAGCGACTCCAGCGACACCTGCTCCAGCTCCACCTCGCGCCCCAGCTCTCGCGCGAGGATGAGCACCTTGCGCGCCACGTCCGTGCCCTGGAGGTCATCGCGAGGGTCCGGCTCCGTGAAGCGCTTCTCCATGGCGGTGCCCACGGCCTGGGACAGCGGCACGCCCTGCTCCGTCAGGCCCAGGATGAACGACAGCGAGCCGGAGAGGATGCCGTCGATGCGATGCACCTGGTCTCCGGTGCGCAGCATGTTCTTGAGCGTGTCGATGACGGGCAGGGCCGCGCCCACGTTCGTCTCGTACAGGAAGCGCCGCTGGTGGCGCGAGGCCGTCTCGCGGATGGCGCGCCAGTGGGCCATGCGCCCCGCGTTGGCCTTCTTGTTCGCGGTGACGACGTGGAGCCCCGACGCCAGGAGCGACGGGTATGCGAGCGCCACGTCCTCGCTGCTGGTGCAGTCCACGAAGATGGGCCGACCCGGGCGCTTCGCGCGCGCCTGCTCGCGGAAGGACTCCAGCGAGGCGGGCGCGTGCGAGGACTCGAGCCGCTCCTTCCAGTGCTCCAGGGAGATGCCCGCCGCCTCGATGAGGCCGTGGCGGCTGTTGGAGAGGGCACACACGCGCAGGTCCACGCCCTGGGCCTTCAGGTGCGGGGCCTGCTGACGCAGCTGGCGCATCAGCTCGCCGCCCACGCTGCCCACGCCCGCGACCAGCAGCTCCACCACCTCCGTGGTGCCGAAGTACCGGTGGTGCACGTGGCCCATGGCCCGGGGGCCGTCCGCTTCGGTGATGACGGCGGAGATGCTCCGCTCGCTGGAGCCCTGGGCGATGGCCGCGATGCTGCACCCCACCTCGGCCAGGCCCTTGAAGAACGTGCCCGCGACACCCACCCGGTGGCGCATGCCGTCCCCCACGATGCTGAGCACCGCGAGCTGGCCCTGGCTTTCAATCGTGTCGACCTTGCCCGCCTCGCGCTCCACCTCGAACTCGGACTCGAGCGCGTGGACGGCGGCGGCGGACTCGGACTGCTGCACGCAGAAGCTGATGGAGCACTCGCTGGAGCCCTGGGTGATGAGCACCACGGAGATGCCGGTGCGCGCCATGGCGGCGAAGACTCGCGCGGCGGTGCCGGGGACACCCTTGAGTCCCGCTCCGGCGATGTTGATGAGCGCCACGTCCTTGAGGAAGGACAGGCCTCGCACCGGGTGGTCGGGCGGCGCCGCGGAGTCCGTGACGAGGGTGCCCGGGTGCTCGGGGCGGAAGCTGTTGCACACGCGCACGGGGATGCCGCGCTCGCGGGCGGGGGAAATCGTCTTCGGGTGGAGCACCTTGGCGCCGAAGTACGCCAGCTCCATGGCCTCCTCGAAGCTCACCTCCGCCAGCGGGAAGGCCTCCGGGACGAGGCGCGGGTCGGCGCTGTAGATGCCATCCACGTCCGTCCAGATCTCCAGCAGCTCCGCGTCCAGCGCGGCGGCGGCCAGCGCGGCCGAGTAGTCCGAGCCGCCGCGTCCCAGCGACATCGTCTTGCCGCGCTCGTCGCCGCCGAAGAAGCCGGGCATCAGCATCAGCCCGGGCCCCTGGGCGTCGCGCAGCGGCGCGAAGCGGGCGCGAATCTCGTCCATGCGGGGCGTGGCCTGGAGCGGGTCGCCGGAGCAGATGAGCACCTCCCGAGGCTCCACCGGGTGCGGCGACAGCTGGCGCGCGGCCATCAGCGCCTCCAGCAAGAGGCACGAGGCGCGCTCACCCAGGCCCGACAGGTGGGCCAGTACCGAGGGCGAACACTCACGCAGCAGCCCCACGCCCTGGAGCAGCCCGCGCAGCTCGGTGGAGATGGCCGCGAGTCCGAGCTCCAGGGGGACGAGCGCGAGCGTGTCCCCAGCGGCGAGCTCCCGGGCGATGGTGAGGTGCGTCTGCTCGAAGCGGGACAGCGCGGAGTCCACCTCTCCGCCTTCCTGCGCGAGCTTCGCCGAATCGACGAGCAGGTTGGTGATGCCGGAGACGGCCGAGGCCACCACCATGACCCGGGTCTCCCTCCGGGCCTCTTCCACCAGCTCCACCACGCGCCGCAGCTGCGCGGTGCCACCGACGCTGGTCCCTCCGAATTTCATCACGCGCATGGTGGCACCTCGCGACGTGAGGCGTGGCCGGGGGCGGGGGAGGGCGTCGTCGTCGAGGTCTGCGTCGTCATGGCGTTCCTGGTGGGTGGAGGGGAAACAAAAAAGCCCCGCGCCGGGGAGCGCGGGGCCAGTTCGGAAGCACTTCCAGTTCCGAGCTAGACCTCCCGCGCTCCGCGGGTCGTCGTGGTGGTCGTGCGAGTGGTGGTGGTGAAGGACAGGGTCGACGCACGGACGAAGGCCGGGGACGTCTGTCCCGGGGCCCGCGTGGTGTCGAGGCGCATGTCGTTCACGAATCGCAACGCTGACCGATGAGCCCGGTGCGAGTCAAGCCACCCTTCCGGGCAGGCAGGCGGCTCAGCCGCTCGATTCGTTCCACTCCACCCGGTGGAGCACCAGGGGGGCGTCCTTCCCCTTGACCCGGGTGGGCGGCAGCGGCGCCAGGGGCCAGCGCGACTGCTCGAGTCGCGTGCGCGTGGACTCGGAGAGGACAATCTCCCCGGCGCGCGCGACACCACACACGCGACTGGCCACGTTGGTGACGTCGCCCAGGGTGGCGTACTGGAGGTAGCGCTCGGAGCCGATGTTGCCCGCGGCGGCGGGGCCGCTGTTGAGGCCCACGTGGATGCGCAGCTCGGGATGTCCTCTGGCGAGCAGTCGGGCATTGAGCCCTTGCAGGTCGCGCTGCATGTCCACCGCCGCGCGCAGGGCCCGGTCCGCGTCGTCGCCGCGGGAGAAGGGCGCGCCCCACACGGCCATCAGCGCGTCGCCGATGTACTTCTCCAGCGTCCCCTCGTGGCGGAACACGGCGTCCGCCATCACCGGGAAGTACGCGTTGAGCATGTCCACGACTTCACGGGGACGCAGGCTGGAGGACAGGGAGGTGAACTCGGAGATGTCCGCGAAGAGCACCGTCACCTCCGTCTCCACGACCTCCAGCGCCCCGCCGGGCGAGGTCTGGAGGCGGCGCACGACGTCCGGCGGGAAGAAGCGCAGATACGTGTTGCGCAGCACGGCCTCCTCTTCCAGCCGCTGCGTCAGGCGCACGTTGTCGATGGCGGCGGCCGCCTGGTGGGCGAACGCGGTGAGGAACTCCAGGTCCGCTTCCGTGAAGAGCCCACCGCGTGAGCGGTTGTCCACGTACAGCACGCCCAGCCGCGCGTCGCGAGATTGCAGCGGCACGCACATGGCGGAGTGGATGGACTGCGTGTGGATGGAGTCGGCGCTGTTCAGCCGGAGGTCTCGCAGGGCGTTGGAGTAGAGGGCCGCCATGCCATTCGCGTGCACGGAGTCGACGATGCTCTGGCTGAAGAAGTATCCTTGCGAGGGGCGCTGACCATCGGCCGAGCGCGCCACGCGAGGTCGCAGCCCGCCGGTGGTCTCGTCCTCGAGCAGCACCGCGGCGCGGTCCACGTCGAGGATGCGGAAGACGAGCTGGAGGATGCGCTCCAGCAGCGTGTCGAGCGGGACGGGCGAGGCGAGGAGCTGGGCCACGGCGAGCAACACCTGGAAGCGCTCCCGCGTGGTGTCGCCCTCCGTCGTGGGGCGGACCTTCAGCCGGGGCGACTCCAGCAGGGTCTCCTTGGAGGCCAGCGAGAAGCGCGTCTCCAGCGTCCGGGTGTGCAAGGGGCTCAGGGTGCCCTCGGTGTCACCGCCTCCGGCGAGGAGCTGGAACCACACCTCTCCGCACCGGAAGCTGTCCCCCGCCTGGAGCTCGCGGCGCTGCACGCGGGTGTCTCCGACGAAGGTGCCGTTCTTGCTCCCCTCGTCCACGAGCAGCACGCGAGCGCCGTCGCGCTCCAGCCGTGCATGACGCCGCGACAGGCTCTTGTGGAGCACGCAGACCGAGCACGCGTCGGTGCGGCCGAGGGTGGTGGTGCCCTCGGGCAAGAGGAGCTCCTGTTCGCCTTCCCGCCCGGGGTTGAGGATGAGGCGCATGGAGCGCGGGATGGTACACCCGCGGCTGAACCCTCCGAAGGAAGTGGCCAGGGCGCTTCGGTGCCCGCGAGGTGGCGGAGACCCGGGAGCCATCCGCCCCTCGGGAACCGCTTGGCTCGGGCCCTCGCGGGTGTGGATTGGCGCGTTCGTTCAAGCCCGCTCGGGCCCGCGTTCCTACCGTGGCGAGCAAGCCATCTCCTGGGAGGACTCGCATGGACGCGCCCGCTTCGCCCTCGTCTGCTCACCGTCGCTTCAGGCTCATGCCGCCGGGGTGGTGGCTCTCGCTCGTGCTCATGGGGTGGGTGGGGGCGTGGGGATGCGCCACGCCGCCAGCTCGGCGCGTCGTGTTTCCTTCCGCGCCGCTCTCCGCCGCCGAGGTCCAGGCACCTGGGACGGTGCTGATGGTCCTCTCCGCCGCGTCCAAGCAGACGCTCGCGGATGGGAGCACGCGGCCGACGGGCGTGTTCTTGAATGAGTTCTACGAGCCCTATCGAGCGCTCATCGACGCGGGCTACGACGTGGTGCTCGCGACGCCGGGAGGACAGCCGCCGACGTTCGACCCGGAGGGGATGAAGCCTTCATATTGGGAGGCGCATCCGGAGGGGCTCGCCGAGGCCCAGGCGCTGCTGACGCGACTGCCCGCGCCGCTCTCCCTGTCGGAGGTCCGCCAACGCGCGGAGACCTTCCAGGCCCTGCTCATTCCGGGAGGGCAGGGCGTCATGGTGGACCTGCTGGGGGATGTGGAGCTGCATGGATTGTTGGTCGACTTCGGGGCCACGTCGCGTCCGGTGGGGCTCGTGTGCCATGCGCCCGCGCTCCTGGCGCGACTGTCGGCGGAGCGGAGTCCGTTCACGGGGCGGCGCGTCACCTCCGTCTCGGGCTTCGAGGAGTGGTACATCGAGACGTTCGTCATGGGGGCGCGCGCGCAGGTGCGAGGCATCGGCTCGGGGTTGGAGGAGGCGGGGTTCCATCACGAGACGGCCTTTCCAGGCCGCTCGCGGGCCGTGCGAGACTGCAACCTGGTGACGAGCCAGAACCCTTTCTCCGGCACGGACTTCAATGCCCTCTTCCTCGCGGCGCTCACGGACTGGCGCAACGCGGGGCGGTGCGAACAGGGCGCCTCGCATTGATGAGGAGAGGCTGGACATGGAGGACCAGGGCGTCATGACGAGCTCGGCGTTGACCGCCGTGCTGAAGGCCGCCGTCGCGCGGGAGCATCCCGGGATTCTCACGGAGGGGCGCGACAAGCTCTCCCTCCTCCAGGACGTCATGGACGCCCACGGCTGGCGCCCGGTGCTGGAGCTGGGGCGGGCGCTGCGGGTGCTGTCGGGGCACCCCGTGCTGCGCGCGCTCAGCGCGGGACAGACGCCTCGGCACACGGTGGAGCGGTGGTGCACCCTCGAGCGCTTCATGCACTCGCGTCACCGGACCCGGCTCATCGAGGAGGACCCGGCCCAAGCCCGGATGACGCTGCGCCACGTGGCCATCGACGGTGGAAGGATTCGCGTCGTCAACGACCTGTTCATCTGGGGCGTCCTCGTCGCCATCCTGGAGACGGCGGGCTTCACGGGACTCACGGTGTCGCTCGCGTCCACCTCCGGCGCCGCCGTTGTCATCCATGGCGGGAAGCCTCGCGTCGGCCCCAGGACGCTGCCCCCGGTGACGGACGTGGCCACCTTCACGTGGGACCCCACGCGACGGACCTCGCCTCCCTTGCGCGCCCCTTCAGCGGAAGGCGCGAACGGCCAGGTTCGCGACCGCCTCCAGTCCCTCATGCGCGGAGACCTGCTGCACTCCTGGACGCTCGAAGAGAGCGCGCGTCGGCTCACCCTGTCGCGCCGTTCGCTTCAACGGGCACTGCACGAGGAAGGGACGAGCTTCTCGGAGACCCTGCAACGCTCCCGCGTCGACGCCGCGCACACGCTCCTCGCCGATGCGAGCCTGTCGCTCACCGACGTCGCGTTCTGCACGGGCTTCTCCGACCAGGCGCACTTCTCCCGGACGTTCCGGAAGTACAACGACGTCCCTCCGTCGGCGCTTCGGGACCTCGTGCACTCGAAGGCCGCCCCGCGCTGAAGCTCCTCCCGCGAGACGGAGAAGGGGAGGAGACCCGAGAGCACCGTCGAGGCGGGTGCCTCGTCTGGCCCAGGAAGGTCGCCCCCCGAGAGGACCGCCCGCGAGGGGCGGTCCCGCACCTTCACCCCACCAGCTTCACGACCACCTGGGTCAGCCCGTAGACGAGCGCCGCCATGATCGCGGCCGCGGGGATGGTGAACACCCAGGCCCAGATGATGCGCCCGGCCACGCCCCACTTCACCGCGCGCCAGCCTCGCGTCGCGCCCACACCGACGATGGCTCCGGTGATGGTGTGCGTGGTGGAGACGGGGATGCCCGCCGCCGCCAGCGCGATGATGGTGACGCCGCCACCCGTCTCCGCGCTGAAACCACCGATGGGCGCCAGCTTCGTGAGGCTGTGTCCCATGGTGCGCACGATGCGCCAGCCGCCGAAGAACGTCCCCATGGCGATGGCCGCATGACAGGAGATGATCATCCACCAGTCGATGTGGAACGGGCGGTCCTTCCAGATGGTGCCGAAGAGCACCACCGCGATGATGCCCATCACCTTCTGCGCGTCGTTGGTGCCGTGGCTGAAGGAGAAGATGGCGGACGAGACGAGCTGGAGCCGGCGGAACCACACGTCCACGTAGCGCGGCGTCTGCTTGTGCACCGCCCACGTGCTCACCAGCATCAGCGAGGTGCCCAGCACCATGCCGATGAGGGGCGACAGCACGATGAAGGCGGCGATCTTCGCGATGCCCGAGCCCACCAGGCCCTGGAAGCTCAGCACCGGCAGCGTCGCGCCAATCATGCCGCCAGCGAGCGCGTGCGACGACGAGGAGGGCAGGCCCCACCACCACGTCAGCAGGTTCCAGGCGATGGCGCCCATGAGCGCCGCGAAGATGACGGACAGCACCGCGTTGGGGCCGGCGGCGCGGAGCATCTCGAAGTTGATGATGCCCTTGCCCATCGTGTTGGCGACGTGGACGCCTCCACCAAACGCGGCGATGAAGTTGAAGAAGGCGGCCCAGGCCACGGCCAGGTTCGGCGACAACACCCGAGTGGAGACCACGGTGGCGATGGAGTTCGCCGCATCGTGGAATCCATTGATGAAGTCGAAGACGAGGGCCACTCCGACGATGAGGATGACGGCGGCGAGTAGCATCTCAGGAGTGCTCCAGCACCACGCCTTCGATGACGTTCGCCACGCCCTGACACTTGTCCGTGGCGGTCTCGATGAGGTCGTAGATCTCCTTCCACTTGATGATGGTCAGAGTGTCGACCCCGCTCTTGAAGAGGCGGCCCAATCCCGAGCGGAGGACCTCGTCCGCCTGGGCCTCCAGCTTCTTGACCTCCTTGCAGCCCGCCAGGATCTGCTCCGGCTTCTTGATGAGCCGCAGCGCCGCCACCACCTCCTGCACCTTCTGCGCGGACAGCACGAGCAGCCGCGACAGCTCCGTGGCGTCCGGCAGACTGCTCTGGATTTCGTAGTAGTGCAGTCGCGCCGCCGCCGCGTTGGTCAGGTCCAACACGTCGTCGATACGTGACAGCAGCGTGTGGATCTGCGCCCGGTCGAACGGGGTGATGAACTGCTTGTGCAGGCGGTTGAAGGCGGTGTGGGTCACCTCGTCGCCTTGGTGCTCCACGTCCTTGAGCGCACGCACGCGCTCAGGCACGTCGCGGTAGTCGCTCAGCAGTTCATGCAGCATCTTCGCGCCTTGCACAGTGGCGGCGCATTGCTTGTCGAAGTCGTCGAAGAACTCGTCCGACTTGGGCATCAGCCTTTCGAGCATCGCTCCCTCCCGGGTGGGCGCGTCCGGCCGTCACCTGCTTGTGACGGTGCCGTGGCGCGCCCGTGACTACCTCACCTGGGGGGATTCGCCACAGATCCTTTTTGACTTGCAACGGGACGGGACGCCGCAAGGGGCGTCCGGCTCCCTGGCTGGTGCTACAGGTCTGCTCTGGGAGCGCCCCCGGAGTCATACCGCCTGGCTGCCTTGGGGCATTAGCCGGGGGCGGGGCGTGCATCAGAGATGCGCGCGCAGCTCCTCTTCCAGCCGGGCCCGGGGCCGGGCGCCCACGAGCTGTTGCACCACCTTTCCCTCCTTGAAGAGCAGCAGCGAGGGCAGGGCGCGGATGCCATAGCGCTCGGCGGTCTCCTGGTGGTCGTCCACGTTGATCTGGGTGACCTTCAGCCGGCCCCGGTACTCGGAGGCGAGGGTCTCCAGGATGGGGGAGATGGCGCGGCACGGCGGGCACCAGGTGGCGGTGAAGTCCACCAGGACCGGCTCCTGGGCCTCCAGCACCTCGTGTTGGAACTGCGCGTCGCCCAGCTCGATGACGTCCTTGGCCATGTTCTGTCCTCCAGGGTGAGGCACGGCCTTCAGGCCGCGCCCGGATGGAGGAGGTGTAGTGGCCAGGGGGCGCTGGAACGAGAGGCCCTGGCGGAACACTGGGTTGCGTCAGGAGCCCTGGCGCGAGCGCGCGGCCGGGGCGTCCTCCTCCCAGGGCAATGCCGCGCCGCGTTCCGCGAGGAGCGTCAGGAAGGCTCGCACCTTCGGCGGGAGCTGTCGGCTGCTGGGGTACACGGCGTAGATGGGGATGCCGGGGGGCGTCTCGGGCTGCAGCACGGGGACGAGGAGGCCGCCTCGGACATCGTCGACGACGAGCGAGGTGGGCAGCCGCACCACGCCCAGCCCCGAGCGCGCCGCGGCCTGTCCCGCGCGCACGCTGGGGACTCGCAGCCGGCCGGACACGGGGACACTTCGCGCGCCGCGTCCTTCTCCGAAGAACCAGACCTCGTCCGTGCCGGGCTCGGCGAGGAGGACGCAGTCATGGCCTTGCAGGTCCGCGGGGGTGCGCGGGGTGCCGTGGCGGGAGAGGTACGCGGGGCTGGCGTAGTACCCGGTGCGCAGCCGGCCGAGCTTGCGCGCCACCAGCGAGGAGTCCGCGAGGGGGCCGGTGCGCAGCGCCAGGTCGTACTCCTGGGCGATGAGGTCCACGTGGGCCTCGGCGAGGGAGAGCTCCACGCGCAGGAGGGGGTGGCGCAGGAGCAGCTCGGCGACGAGGGGCGTGAGCAGCTCTCCGAGGAGCGAGAGCGTGGCGATGCGCAGGGTGCCCTGGGGTGTGGCGCGGGCCTCGCCCATGGCGCGGTTCACCTCGCGGGCCTCGGAGACCAGGCGGGTGCAGTGGGCGAGGTAGTCGCGGCCGGCCTCGGTGAGGCGGAGGTGTCTGGGGTTGCGCTCGACGAGGCGGACGCCCAGGCGCTCCTCGAGGGCGGAGAGGCGGCGGCTCACGGTGGACTTGCGCAGGCCCAGGCGCTGGGCCGCGGCGGTGAGGCCGCCCGACGTCACCACCTCCGCGAAGAGGAGCATGTCATCCAGCAGGGGAGGGCTTGGAGGCACGGTGGGAGATTAACCGTTGGACTTCACTGGGGGGTGGGCATGCGAGGGAAACCCGGGTAGATGCAGGCGAGGGACCTCGGGATATCCGGCCCCTGCCTCCGAGTTGACTCATGATGCCTTCCCGCCCCATGCCGTTGTGTGTCGCGCCGATGATGGATTGGACGGACCGGCACTGCCGCTACTTCCACCGTCAAATCAGCCGGCACACGCTCTTGTACACGGAGATGTTGACCACGGGCGCGGTGCTGCATGGCGACCGGGAGCGGCTCCTGGGCTACGAGCCGGCCGAGCACCCCGTGGCCATCCAGCTGGGCGGGTCGGAGCCGGAGGCGCTGGCGGAGGCCGCGCGCATCGCGGAGGCGTGGGGTTACGACGAGGTGAACCTCAACGTGGGGTGTCCCAGCGACCGGGTGCAGTCGGGTCGGTTCGGGGCGTGCTTGATGGCGGAGCCGGAGCTGGTGGCGCGGTTGGTGGCGGCCATGCGGGCAGCGGTGCGCATCCCGGTGACGGTGAAGTCGCGCATCGCCATCGATGAGTTGGAGGAGTGGCCCACGCTGGAGCGCTTCGTGCGGCTGATTGCGGCGGAGGGCTGCACGCGGTTCATCGTCCATGCGCGCAAGGCGTGGCTCCAGGGGTTGAGCCCGAAGGAGAACCGCGATGTGCCGCCGCTGCGCTACGAGCTGGTGCACCAACTCAAGCAGGAGCTGCCGCACCTGGACATCAGCATCAACGGGGGCATCAAGACGCTGGACGCGGCCGCGGAGCACCTGACGAAGGTGGACGGGGTGATGATCGGGCGCGCCGTCTATGAGAACCCCTACCTGCTCGCGGAGGCGGACCGTCGCTTCTTCGGAGCGCAAGAGGCGCCCCGTGCGCGGCACGAGGTCGTCGAGGCGATGTTGCCGTACATCGAGCGGAGCCGTCAGCGGGGAGCACCGCTCAGCTCGGTGACGCGGCACATGCTGGGGTTGTTCCAGGGGCTGCCCGGTGCGCGTGCGTGGCGCAGACACTTGAGCGAGAACGCGCACAAGCCGGGAGCGGGGCCGGAGGTGGTGGTGGCCGCGCTCGCGAAGGTGCGCCGGGAGCCGGAGTCGGTGGCCGCGGCCTGAGGGCGGTCAGACTTCCTCGAACTCCGCGCCCGTGACATGGGCGCGCTCCAGGGCGTCCTTGATGTCCTGGGAGACGATGAGGACGCCGGTCCATCCCCAGGTGCGGAAGACCTTCGCGTCGCCGACCCGGGTGGGGTCGATGCGCATGCCGTAGACGCTGCGGTACTTGCCGAGCTTGTCCGGGCGCTCGTCCTCGGGCTTCCAGTACAGCACCTCTTCCGAGGCTTCATCGTCGATGCATCGGACAAGCCGTGTCGCCACGAGGATGAGGTACTGGTCGGGGCAGCCCTGGATGTCCACGGGGATGAGCTGCACGTCGTTGGGGGCCAGCTCCGCGAAGAGGGTGGCGACCTTGACGTGGACAACGGGCGTCATCCCCGCGCCTGCGGTGCTGTAGTCCAGCGGATGGCCGGGCTCGTCGATGGGGATTGTCAGACGGCCAGAGACTCTGGCGGGGCGGCCTGATGTGAACTCTCTCCAGTCCTCCACCTCGTGGCCTTGCGCGTCCAGCGGCTCGTCCAAGGACCATTTCCCGCTGCGCATCTCAGGCTTGAGCCTGAAGTATCGCGAATGGTTTTTCATGGGGATTGCTTGAGGGCCCTACTTGCCCTGAGTCACGAGCTTGTGGAGGAGCGTTCCCGGGGTTTGGACTTCCTTGGCGAGGACGCGCAGTTCGTGTGTGAGGGCCTTCTGGCAAGCCATCACAGTTCGGCAGCTCTCCAAGGCCTCTGAGAGGCGCAGAAAAACCGTATCATGGTACCTCTGTGGGTGAGGCCCCTTGTGGCCTGCGACCTTGACGATGTTCTCGGGGTCCTTCAGGTCCATCCCTGCTCGCCTGAAGAGCTTTCGGAATTCAGGTGTCCAAGGGCCACCTCTGGCGGTGGAGATATCATTCTTGTTCGTGGCGATGTGGTGACGGTGTCCACGGCCCATCCCCTGGTTCGCCATCGCCAAGGCGTTGGGGGCGAGCGCGATGGTGAATCCCTCCGTCGATACCGCGACGGACCGCACCGCTCCCACGGCCGAGAACTGGATGCCCGCCTGTGACTCCACGGCAAGAGCCGCCTGGGCCGAGCCCGGCAACCCTCCGGCCTTCGCGGCCAGTCCGGCGGTGCTGCCAACGGCGGCTGTGGCCAGCATCACGAAGACGCGCGCCGCGTTCTCTCCAAGCACTTCCCCATACGCCTCGCCCGCTGCGTGGAGCTGCTCGAAGGTCGTGGCCCGCTCTACCTCACGTACCAAGGTCAACCACCCGTCCAGCAATCGCCACACCGTGTCCACGCCCAGGTAGGCGATGGCAAGAGCCGTCAGCGTCGCGGCGACACCCTTCGAGAGGGGCTCCGGTAGCGCCCAGAGCATGAGGTACATCGTCGCGCCGCGGTGATGGTGGACATGACCGCGATGGGGTCCGCCATGTCCTCCAAGGCTTCCGTGGTCTCCTCCCACACCGAGTCCATCGCGATGGCAAACGCCCACGTGAACTTGCCATCGCTGGCCAGCAGTGGCCCCTCTTCCAGCAGGCGCAGGCAGTCGCCGGGCCGGTCCTTCCGCTCACACCACTGGCCGTAGGCGTGCGTCAGCTCCTCGTCCGCGTAGGACTCCAGCAGATGGGGACCGTCCGCATCCTCGCGAAGCTGGGCCGTCAGTCGAGGAGGATGGTTCTGATAGCGGTACACCCCGCTGCGGGCCGGAACCCCGAAGAGGTCTCGCGCCTGCTGCATGGGATTGCGGAGCGGGCGCACGTCCCGAGCAAGCTCCGTGATGGCCTCTTCGAACTCGTCGTCGTCGAGTTCTGCTCCCGAGACCTCCTCGCCTGGCTCCTCGCGCGGAGTGACGACGAAGGAGTCATGACCGGTGTCCAACCGCACGACGCGACTCGTCGAACAGCCGGAGACAACGGACAGCACGAGGAGCACCGCTACCCAGCGAAGCCGCATCCAATGTCCCCCCAGCAAGTGACGAAAGTCGCTGAGAGGTTAGTCCAGAACAGGCTGGATGCGCCGTGGGTCGACAAGTCAGGGCTTGGGCACACCGGAGCGGAAGCGCTGGAGCTTGGTGCGGTTGCCGCACACGGCCATGGAGCACCAGCGTCCGGAGCGGTTCTTCGACGTGTCGTAGAAGGCTTCCTGGCACGCCCCCGCCGCGCAGACCTTCATCCGGAGCCAGTACCCCTCGCGCTGTGTGGAGACGATGGCGGCGAAGAGGTGCCCCAGTCCCTTCCATCCTCCATGTCCCGTGGGCCGCAACACGACTCCCTCCTCACCGAAGCCCACCGTGAGCGGACTGCTCGCCGCCACCCGCTCCAACGTGCGGAGCTCCGACACGGGCAGCGGCTCTCCCGTGTGCGAGAGCAGCACGGCCCGCAACGCCTCGCGCGCCTCGATGGCCGCCTTGAACGCCTCCGCCGAAACCGTGTCGGCGTTCGACAACAAGCCCCGCGCTCGACACCAGGACGCGAAGGACTCCGCCGTGGGCACCGCGTCGACCAGCTTCTCCACGTCCAACGTGTTCACGAAGTCGAGCAACAGCACGACATCCGTGGGGAGCCCGGGGCTGCTTGCATCGGCCATGGCCAGGGCCTACCGCGCCTGTCTCGTGGGCACCAGCGCCCCCAATCCACCGACCAGCGTGTCCACCAACGCCCGCGCCGCATGGCGCTCCGGGTCCAGGCTCGGGTCGTAGATGGTGACGTCCATCCCCACCGCCAGCCCCGAATCCACGAGCCGCGACACCAGCTCACCCAGCTCGTCCACACGCAGCCCATCCGGCTGACGCGAGTCCACGGCGGGCATCACCGCGTCGTCCATGACGTCCACATCCAGGTGCATCCAGAACCCGCGGACCCCCGTGGAACGGAAACGCTCGACCGCCCTCGCCACCCCCGCCGCGATGCCCTCCCGCCGAAGCGTGCTCAAGTCCAACCACGCCATGGCCGTGTCGCGAACGTGCTCAGCGGAGACCTTCGCTCCCCAGTGCTCCAGGTCCCTGACCCCCAGCACCGCCACGTCCTCATCGCGCACCAGCGGACCTCGCCCCTCCAGGTCCGACAGCAGCGAGGGGCCTCGGCCCGACGCGAACCACAGGTCCATCCCCGCGACGCCTCCGGTCAACGAAGCCTCCGGTGGCCAGAAGTCGGTGTGCCCGTCCATGAAGGCGAGCCCATGGCGCCCACCCGTGCGCTTCAGCCCCAGCAGACAACCCAGCAGGATGCTGCAATCTCCTCCGAGCACCAGCGGGAAGCGTTTCGCCCGCACGACCTGCTCCACGACGTCCGCGAGCTGGAGGCTCATCGCCGCGATGCCTCGCGGGTTGCGGACCCGAAGCTCCGCGTCCCGCTCCGGCTCATACGGCCCAGGCAACACCGTGTGCTCCACCCGAGCCCCCAGCCGACGCCCGAGCCCCGCCTCCATGAGCGCCTCCGGAAGCAGGTCCACCCGGGGAATCCGCCCCTCCGGGCGACTCAGCCCCAGGCTCGAGGGCGCGGCGACAAGGGCGATGGGCGAGGGCATGGCGACTCCGGGGCGAGGTGTAACCTTCATACCGGCTTGGATGGTGTCGGGAACGTAATGCCCGAACCCGGACCCTGCAACCGGTCATCGCGATTCGGTGGTTTCATGCGAAGGGGGAGCGGGTCTCCAGCGACCGGGAAGAGGGGCGCCCAGGATCTCGACAGGGGCCAGGGGCCCTGGGAGCATGTGCCCCCGTACCGTCAAACCGGAGGTTCAATCGTGGCTGCTGGCTCTCTCGCATCCAAGCTCGTCAAGCTGCAGGAAAACGTCACGGAGTGCGCTGCTCGGCGCAAGCTCTGGACGGAGAAGTTCCCGGAGTTCGAGCGGCTCGCGAAGTCGGTCGTCGAGGGTGTGAACAAGGATGCGGGCCTGGGCGAGCTGCTCACCGTCCACACGTTCCAGACCGACTGGGGGAACATGCCCCTCCTCATCGTCCGCTTCGCCGAGGCGTCGACGGGGCTCACGCGGACCGGCTCCGACGAGTCCGACAAGCTCACCGCGCGGGGCGCCGCCATCTCGTTCATCCCCGACATCACCGGGCGCGTGGTGGTCTTCATCTCGAGCTTCTCGCTCAAGGACAAGATGAACCCGGTCCTCAAGCGCGAGGAGTTCGACGGCCGGTCCGTTCGCAGCCACCTCCCGGGCGACCTCATGAGCAGCGTGGCCATCCAGAACGAGCTCAACGCGTTCTTCGACGCGGTGCTCCCCACGCACTGGTCGAACGCCATGCAGCTCCCCGGCTAGGTCGCGGCGGAGCCTCGGCGCCGGGACGCTTCCTCAGCCGCCCCGGCGCTCTGTCTCCTCCGCACCGCTCCCGTGTCCTTCCCGAGGACGCGGGAGCGTCTGGAGCGCCGAACGAAGGGCCTCGGCCAGCGCGGGAGGGTCTCCCCGGCGCAGCGCGGCCAGCCCCGCCTGGAAGTCCGCGCGGGCGCCCTCGCTATCACCCGACTGCGCACGCAGCAGTCCCCGCTCGTGGAGCAGCTCCGGGTCCACTCCGTCGCCCTGCTGGAGCGCCAGCGCCTCCGTCAGGTCCTGGAGCGCCTCGTCCCTCCGCCCCAGCCGGGTGCGCGCCGTGGCCCGCTGCTGGAGCAGCCACGGGTTGTCGGCGTCCTCCGCGAGCGCGAGCGTCCAGTCCCGCTCCGCCTCCTCATGACGCCCCAGCGCCTCCAGCGACTCGGCCCGCTTCATGTGGAGCACGAGCGCCTTGCGGTAGCCGCCGTCCACCAGTGCGTCGAACTCCGCCACCGCCTCGCCATGGCGACCGAGCCGGGCCAGGCACAGCGCCCGATGCAGCCGCGTCGTGCGATGTCCCGGCGCCAGCTCCAAGGCCTTCTCGAACCACGGCAGGGCCTCCGCGGGCGCACCGCCCCAGATGCCGACCGTCATCGCCACTTCCATCAGGACGCGCGCCAGCCGGGGATGCGCCGCGGCGAGCGACTGCGCGAGCGCCAGCGCCGACGCATAGCGGCCCGTCCTGCGCAGATGGTCCAGCTCGCGAAGCTGCTCGGCGACCTCGGGAGGGCAGGGCTCCCGTCCGTTGCGCTCACCCGTGGCGGGCCGCGTCGGCTTCCGAGGTGCCACCGGCCCGCGCGCGCCCTCCGCCGAGGCCCCGGTGACGCCAGGGGGAAGCTCCGGCTCCCGAGGACGCACCGTGCCCGCGTCACCGTCGCCACGCGGCTCCGTGCGCTCGGGGGGAGGCACCTTGTCGTCGTCCTTCGTCATTCCGCGTCGGACTCGCCAGGGAAGGCGCGGCACGCGGCGTCGTAGTCGCGCCACCAGCCCTCGAGCACCTTCATGTCCGTGGCCCGGGGCTCATCTCCCGGGCCCGCCATGTCGAGGTACGCATGCAGGAGCGGCCGGAAGTACGGGTGCGCGCACTGGTCGATGATGTCCACCGCGCGCCGGCGGGGCGAGCGGATGTCCATGTTCCGCGCATACCCATGCTCCGTCACCACGCACTTGATGTCGTGCTCCGTGTGGTCGATGTGCCGCACGTACGGCATGACACAGCTCACCGTGCGCCCGTCCTTCAGCTTCCGCACCGAAGGCGTGTGCACGATGCTCAGGTACGCGTTCCGGAAGAAGTCGCCCGAGCCTCCCAGCCCGTTGACGATGCGCGAGCCGTCGATGTGCGTCGAGTTGACGTGCCCGTAGATGTCCACCTCGATGGGCGTGTTCATCGCGATGACGAACAGGCGCGAGATGATTTCGGGGCTGTTCGACAGCCACATCGGCCGCAGCACCAGCCGCTCCCGGCTCCGCTCGAACATCTCCAGGAACTTCTTGCGCCCCTCGCCGGAGAACGACACCGCCGTGGCGGACGCGTACTCGAACTTCGCGTCGTCCTCCACGTAGCGCAGCATTCCGTCCTGGAACACCTCGGTCCAGAATCGAATCTTCTGGAAGGGGGACGCATACAGCTCGCCGATGATGGCGTTGGCCACGTTGCCCACGCCGGACTGGATGGGCGGCAGGCGCTTGCCCCAGTGGAACTCCTCGCGGCAGCGCAAGAGGAAGTCCACCACGTTCTGCGCGATGCGCCGGTCCGTGGCGTTCGCCGCCTTGAACGGCACCGGATGGTCCGGCGTCCGCGACTCCACCACCGCCACCACCCGGCTCGAATCAATCTCGACGTACGGATTGCCGATGCGGTCCCTCACATTCAAGAGCGGCAGTGGCCAGCCGACATGCGGGTGCACCGTGGGCAGGACGATGTCGTGGAAGCCCGTGTAGTCCGGCACCGAGGTGTTCACCTCGAGGATGATCTTCTTCGCGCGACTCAGCGCCTCCGCGCTGATGCCCACCGACGAGGTGAGGATGACGCTGCCGTTGGGCCGGATGCGCGACACCTCCACCACCGCCACGTCGATGTCGCCGTAGAAGCCGTACATCAGGTTGCGCGCGAAGGCGGACAGGTGGACGTCCGTGAAGTCCATCTCTCCCGCGTGGATGCGCCGGCGCGACGCGGAGGAGGACATGTACGGCCCGCGCTTGCGGATGAAGGGCGCCATGGGGCCCTCCACGTCCTCGGAGAGCGAGGCCCCCGACAGGAGCGTCAGGCGCGTCTGGGGCGCGGTCCTCGCCAGGTGCGCCGCGAGGGCGGGGAAGAACGTCTTGGGCTCACCCGACTTGGTGAAGCCGCTGATGGCCACCGTGTTCCCGTCGACGACGTGCCTCACCGCCTCCTCGACGGGGACCACCTTGGCGAGCAGGTCGGCGTTCTGGATGCGTTCCTTCAGCGGGCTGGGTGCGTTCATGGTCGAGCCCGGAGGATGGCATACCTGGGGTCCTCAGCGTGGCTTCGCTTCGTCGCAGTCCTGCTCTTCCTCGAGCCTCAGCCGAGCGGCGGGCGACACCTCGAACACGAGGCCGAACTGCCAGAGGCGCACCTTCTCCAGGAAGAGGATGTTGTAGTAGTCCTGGCCGTGCACGTAGCGCGCGAAGAGGCCGAAGCCCGCGCCCCAGTAGGGATGCGCGGCCACCTCGGCGCTCACCGTGGCCCGCTGGCTCGGCGTCTCTCCGAAGGGCACCGAGAGCAACACCTCCCCGCGGAAGCGATGCTGCTTCCAGATGCGCTCCGTCCGGGCGTTGAGTCCCCAGGACCCATCGCCCTGGACGCGCCGCTGCTCGTCGGTGATTCCTCCCGGGCCCACGGAGGTGTTGAGCTCCAGGAACGAGCCGCCGCCCACGAGCCAGGCGTTGTCCAGCCTCGGGTCCACGGAGAACGCGTACTGCCCATGCAGCTCCCCGCGGACGAAGTTGGTGGAGAAGCTGCCCGCCACCTCGTTGAGCGGGGGCTCGCCATCCTCGGGCTCGCAGTGGGGGTCCTCCCCCGTCTGATTCAGGAAGAAGCAGCCTCGCTGCCCGTTCGAGTGGTGCCCCACGATGAAGTTGGCGGCGAGCACCAGCCCCCGCCCCGGGCGAGCCCGGCCCTCCACCTCCTTCAGCCGCCGCAGATGGGCCACCTGGAGCGTGAGCTTGGGGATGAAGGACGGAGGGATGACGGGTCTGCTTTCCAGGTCCAGCAGGCGGAGCCGGATAAGCGGGTTGAAGACCGCCGAGAGGAACCACTCACCAGAGGGGCTCCTCCGGCTGCCCGTGTGGAGCTGGGGGAAGAACAGGTTGGGCGCAAGCTGTCCCTCGAAGAGCAGGCGCTCAGGGGACTCGGGGGCGCCCGCGCGGTGGATGCGATTGGGGGAGACGAAGAGGTAGCTGCGGTCCAGGAAGAGCGGGGTGGGGGCGCTGTACTCCAGCTTCCAGTCCGCCCCGGCGCCGGGGGCCCAGAGGAGGAGGAGCAGCCTCAACGCGGGCAGCCAAGGCCGGGCCAGGCGCCTGCTCGGGGCGTTCCACATGGGGGCTCTCCTCCTCGTCGCGGGCCGGGAGTCGCCCCGGCCCAGGAGGCGTGCTCTATCCCCATGGCAAGGGGCGCTCACCCGGCCTCCGGGGCGTCTGTCCGAGGTCGGGAAGAGCCGGCCCGTGGAACGTGTTGGGCGCCGCGATTCCGTGCTTTGGTGCACACCCCCTTTCGTCGGGAGAACCACTTTTCATGCGCAACCTCTTCCTCGCCGGAGCTGGCATGGCGGCCCTTGTCACCTCCGGTTGTGCGACGACGTCCCCTGAGGCCCGTCCCGAAGCCGCCGCCGCGGCGCCCGCTCCGCAGACCCCCGCGGCGCCGGTGGCTCCGGCGAACCCCCTGCTGGCGAAGTGGGCCGGTGCTCACGGCGGCGTGCCTCCGTTCGACCAGGTGAAGGTCTCCGACTTCAAGCCCGCCATCGAGGCCGCCATGGACGCGATGCGCCAGGAGCTGGCCGCCATCGCGAACAACCCGGAGGCCCCCACCTTCGAGAACACGCTGGCCGCCATGGAGGACGCGGGCCGTGCGTACGCCAACGTGGAGACGCTCTATGGCATCTGGGGCTCGTCGCTGAGCAGCCCGGAGTTCCAGGTGGTGGAGCGGGAGATGGCGCCCCGGTTCGCGGCCTTCGATGACGAAATCGCCCAGAACGAGGCGCTCTTCCGCCGCATCGAGGCCGTCTACAACTCGCCGGACAAGGCGAAGCTGACGCCCGAGCAGCAGCGGCTGGCGTGGGTCCACTACACCCGCTTCGTGCGCTCCGGCGCCAAGCTGGACGCCGCGGCCAAGCAGCGCCTGGCGGCCATCAACCAGCGGCTCGCCTCGCTCTACACGTCCTTCGGCCAGAACGTGCTGGGCGACGAGGAGGGCTACACCGTCGTCCTGGAGTCGGAGGCCGACCTGGCCGGCCTGCCGGACTCCGTGCGCGCGGGCGCCGCAGCGGCGGCCGAGGCCCGGGGCCTGAAGGGCAAGTGGGTCATCACCAACACGCGCTCCTCCATGGAGCCGTTCCTCACGTACTCGTCGCGGCGGGACCTGCGCGAGAAGGTCTGGCGCAACTACGTCAACCGGGGCGACAACGGGGACGCGCGCGACAACAACGTCATCATCTCGGAGGTGCTGAAGCTGCGCGCCGAGCGCGCGAAGCTCCTGGGCTACCCCACGCACGCGCACTGGCGCCTGGAGAACGCGATGGCCCAGAAGCCCGAGCGCGCCATGGAGCTGATGGAGGCGGTGTGGAAGCCCGCCGTGGCCCGCGTCCGCGAGGAGGTGGCGGACATGCAGAAGGTGGCCGACAAGGAGCGCGCGAAGCTGAAGATTGAACCGTGGGACTACCGCTACTACGCGGAGAAGGTCCGCAAGGCGAAGTACGACCTGGACCAGAACGAGGTGAAGCCCTACCTGCAGCTGGAGAAGCTGCGCGAGGGCATGTTCTGGGTGGCCGGAGAGCTGTTCGGCTTCACCTTCACGCAGGTGTCGGACGTGCCCGTCTTCCACCCCGACGTGCGCGTCTGGGAGGTGAAGGACCGCGACTCCGGCCGTCACGTGGGCCTGTGGTACTTCGACCCGTACGCGCGTCCGGGCAAGCGCTCCGGGGCGTGGATGAACGCGTACCGCGCGCAGGAGCGCTTCCGGGGTGAGGTGACGACCATCGTCTCCAACAACTCCAACTTCGTGAAGGGCGCGCCGGGCGAGGCGGTGCTCATCTCGTGGGAGGACGCCACCACGCTGTTCCACGAGTTCGGCCACGCGCTGCACGGCCTGAGCTCGTCGGTGACGTACCCGTCGCTGGCGGGGACCAGCGTCGCGCGCGACTACGTGGAGTTCCCCTCGCAGCTGCTGGAGCACTGGCTGTCCACGCCCGAGGTGCTCAACACCTTCGCGCTGCACTTCCAGACGGGCAAGCCCATCCCCCAGGCGCTGGTGACGCGCATCGAGAAGGCCGCCACGTTCAACAACGGCTTCGCCACGGTGGAGTACCTGTCGTCCGCGCTGGTGGACATGAAGCTGCACCTGGCCGGTGACGTCACCATCGACCCGGACGCCTTCGAGCGCGACACGCTCAAGGCGCTGGGCATGCCGAAGGAAATCGTCATGCGCCACCGCACGCCGCAGTTCGGCCACGTCTTCGCGGGCGACGGCTACTCGGCGGGCTACTACAGCTACATGTGGTCCGACACGCTGACGGCGGACGCCTTCGAGGCCTTCACCGAGGGCAAGGGCGCCTACGACAAGTCGGTGGCGGAGCGGCTGCGCAAGAGCGTGTTCTCCGTGGGCAACACGGTGGACCCGGCGGACGGCTACCGCTCCTTCCGCGGCCGCGACGCCGGCATCAACGCGCTGATGCGCAAGCGCGGCTTCCCCGTGCCCACGACGGCGGGCGCGCAGTCGAAGTCGACGCGCTGAGCGGGGCGCGCGCCGTCACCGAAAGCCCTCGGTGACGGCGGCCTCGGGGGAGGGGAGGCCGTGTGGCTCCCCTCGCTCCGGACGTGACTCAGCGACTGCTCACGGGTCCAGGAACGAGCGCTTCACCTGCTGCAGCAGCTCGTCCTTGCGGCCCTCGGGCGCGTTGGCGATGTGGCCCTGGTTGATGGTCCAGATGATGGTGCCACCCAGGCCCTTGGAGCGCGCCCACTGTCCCTTCACGGCGACGGACTGGCCATCCTCGTACGAGATGTAGTTGCAGTGGCCGGGGCCGCTCACGGTGGGGAAGGAGAGGTAGGGCGAGGCGGCCTTCTCGTCCCAGCGGCGCGCGTGCGGGTCGTAGTACGCCTGCATGATGTTGCTGTAGCTCATCGCGTTGTCGCTCTGCCCCTCGGAGACGTGCTGCCGCCCGTCCAGCGGGGTGCGCGGCTCGGTGACGCCCTGCCAGCAGGTGCCGAAGAAGCCGATGCCGATGCCCAGCCGGCCCGGGGGCACACCCGCCTTCAGGTAGCCGTCCACGGAGTTGGCGACGGAGCTGGGGCGGCCCGGGGAGTCGTCCATGAGCGGGCTGGAGTGCCAGCTCTCCCAGCTGCCCCAGTTGCCGCTCATCTTGTAGGACATGATGTTGAGCTGGTCGACGCGCTCGGCGAGCTGGGCCATGAAGTCAGCCTCCACCTCCGGCATCCCGAAGTTGGCGTTGATCCAGTTCACCGGCACCGTGAGGATGATGTCGGGCCGCGCCGCGCGCAGGTCGTCCAGGAGCGCCAGCAGCAGCTCGCCGTCGTTGCCCGCGGGCGGCAGGTTGATGGGCTCCCAGTCCAGGTCCAGGCCGTCGTAGCCCAGGTCGTCCATGAGCTTGAGGAGCTCGCGCACGAAGACGATGCGGCTCTCGCCCGTGGCCGCCTTCACGAAGCCGTCGTGCTCACCGAAGCCGCCAATCATCAGCAGCGCCTTGCGCCCCGCCGCATGGGCCCGCTCCGCCAGGGCCCTGGCCATGATGGGGCCCTCGTAGGTCGTGACGTCGAAGTCCGAGTACAGCGTCCCGTCGTATCGGGGGCGCACGCGGCCCACCATCAGGTGCGTCATGCCGGAGAAGTCCACCGACTCCACCGGCAGCAGGCCGCGCTGGTAGCCCACGTAGTAGCCGGACACCCACTGCGACGGCGCCCCTCCGGCCCGAGGCGTCACGGAGCCGGCGCTCACGGTGGGCCCCTCGCCCATCTCGTTGATGGCCTTCACCGTGATGGTGTGGGCCTTGTCGTTGGACAGGTCCACGAGGTTCACGCTCGCCGCCGGTGCCTTCACCGTCACCGACCTGCCGCCCGGCTCGGCGGTGACGACGTAGTGCTGCAACGGCCGGCCGCCGAAGCTCGCCGGCGCCAGCCAGCTCACATACGCCTGCCCGTTGCCCGCCGTGGCGCGGACCGCGCGCGGCTGCCCCGGCACCGTGGGGTTGCGGATGGACAGGCCCGCCAGGGGCGTCACGTACTCCGACGGGACGGAGCCCTCGCCCTCGCCGCGCGCGTTCACCGCGGAGACCTTGAAGATGTATCGAAAGCCGTTGTTGAGCCCCATCACCATCGCCTGGTGGTCGCCCGCGCTGACGATGGCGCCCCCGCATGCGGGCTCACATTTCACGATGTAATAGAGCAAGGGGTGCCCCCCGTCACTGCTGGGAGGCCTCCACGTCACCAGCGCCTGCGCATCCGCCGCCTGCGCTTCCACGGAAGACGGCTGCCCCGGGAGCCCCGGGCCTTCGTCCCCCTTGCCGCATCCCCCAAGCAGCGTCCCCACACCCACCGCGAGGACGAGCTGCCACTGCGTCATGAGTCGAGTCTTCACTGCACACCTCTTGGAACTAGCTACTTAAGACTATACGGGAAAGTCTGACAAACCTGTGTTGGTAATGTATAACGAAATTGGATGTGATTGTCAGGCAACACGGCCGACGGGAACATCTCACAGTCCGAGAATCCGGCGGATGAGGACTGGACGTTTCGAGCGCTGCGGGGTGCGTCTTTGGTACCGTGGGCGCACTTGCCAATGAAACGATTGTTCTTGTCCCTGACCCTCGGGGTCATTGTCGTCGCGGTGGTCTTGGTGGTCCGGACGCTGGCCTTCACGTCGCGCCAGGGGGCGGCCGAGGCGGGGACTC
Organism: Myxococcus stipitatus; assembly: GCF_038561935.1. The sequence goes on from NZ_CP102770.1 coordinate 3,314,744, forward strand.
CGCTGGTGCTGGACGCGGAGGCGGCCTCGGCGCGGCTGGCCGGGGCGCTGCGACTGGAGACGGTGGCGGCCTCGGAAGGACAACCCGCGAACGACGCGGCCTTCCAGGCGCTGAAGGCCTACCTGCGGGAGCACTTTCCCCGTGTCCATGCCGCGCTGAAGTGCGAGCCGGTGGGGGCCCACTCGCTGCTCTACACCTGGCCGGGGACGGACGCGTCGCTGCGGCCCGTGCTGCTCCTGGGGCACCTGGACGTGGTGCCGGTGGCGGCGGGAGGCGACTCCGGATGGGTCCATCCTCCCTTCTCGGGTGTGGTGGCGGATGGGTATGTGTGGGGGCGCGGCGCGCTGGATGACAAGGGCAGCGTGCTCGGGCAGCTCGAAGCGGTGGAGGCCCTGCTGGCGGCGGGGGAGCGGCCGCGGCGGACGGTGTTGTTTGCCTTTGGCGCGGACGAGGAGGTGGGCGGCCTGGAGGGCGCGGTGGCCATCGCCACGCTGCTGAAGGAGCGGGGCGTCCGGCTGGAGTCGGTGCTGGATGAGGGCGGCGTCATCATGTCCGGCACCGTGCCGGGGGTGAGCGCGCCGGTGGCGCTCGTCGGGACGTCCGAGAAGGGCTTCGTCAGCGTGGAGCTGAAGGTGAAGGGGGAGGGGGGACACTCCTCCATGCCTCCGCCGAGCACCGCGGTGGGCGTGCTCGCGCGGGCCGTGTCGAAGCTGGAGTCGACGCCCATGCCCGCGCGGCTCGCGGGAGGCAGCCGCGAGCTGTTCGAGCGGGTGGGGCCCGAGATGGGCTTCGGCATGAAGCTGCTCTTCGCCAACCTGTGGCTCACCGAGCCGCTGGTGGTGAAGCAGCTGTCCGCCAGGCCCACCACCAACGCCGCGGTGCGCACCACCACCGCCGTCACGGTGTTCGAGGGCGGCGTGAAGGACAACGTCCTGCCGTCGGGCGCGCGGGCGGTGGTGAACTTCCGCATCCTCCCGGGCGACAGCGTCGAGGGCGTGCTGGCGCACGTGCGCGAGACGGTGGACGACGCCCGCGTGGAGGTGGGCACGCTGGCCTTCCAGAGCGAGCCTTCGCCCGTGTCGCCCACCGACTCCGACTCCTGGCGCCACCTGGAGCGCTCGGTGCGCCAGGTGTTCCCACAGGTGGTCGTGTCGCCCTACCTCAACGTGGCGGCCACGGACTCACGCCACTTCGTGGGCCTGAGCGACCACGTCTATCGCTTCTTCCCCGCGCACCTGCAGCGCGAGGACCTGGCACGGATTCACGGCCAGGACGAGCGCATCTCCGTGGCGGGCTACCTCGATGCTGTTCGGTTTTACGCCGCGTATCTGCGCAACACCGCTCGCTGAGACATCCTGATAACAGTCCAGGACCGGCTGGGGCCTGGGCTCTCCGGGCCCCAGCCTTCGAGTGCGGCGCACATGGGCGCGGATGTGGGTTGGCGATACGTACTGAGCTGATTCAGTCCGCCCTTCCTTCACATCTGTGTGTCCCCTGGACTTTCACGGGGTGTGCGGACAGTGCTTTGCGCAACTGCGTTGACACGCACCGCGAGCAATTCCAGCATTCGAGATCATGGCGACCGTCCCTTTGCTTGGTAAGCGGCTCGCGGGTCTCGCACTCGCGTCTCTTCTCTTCTCGATCATGTCGTTCTCTTGTGGAGGCGGCGGAGGTGGTTCTGGAAAGCCGGACGGCAGCGTCGACGTGCCGGATGGTTCGGGTTTGTGTGATGGCGGTCCGTGCCCCACGGACACGTGTGGCGACAGCCTCCGCCAGGCGGACGAGACGTGTGACGACGGCAACAAGGTGAGCGGCGACGGCTGCTCCGCGGACTGCAAGACGGTGGAGAGCGGCTGGTCCTGCGAGGTCGTCGGTCGGCCCTGCGTGAAGCTGGTGGGCTGCGGCAACGGCCGCAAGGAAGCCGACGAGGAGTGCGACGACCGCAACGTGACGTCGGGCGACGGCTGCAGCGAGACGTGCAAGCAGGAGCCCGGATGGAACTGCCCAGCCTCGGGTGGGCGCTGCCACGCGGCCCAGTGCAACGACGGCATCAAGGTCGGCGAGGAGGAGTGCGAGGATGGCAACCTCACCAACGGTGACGGCTGCAGCTCCATCTGCCGGCTGGAGGAAGGCTGGAAGTGCCCGACGGTGGGCGCGCAGTGCACGAAGACGACCTGCGGTGACAGCATCGTCGAGGGCACCGAGGAGTGCGACGACGGCAACAAGGACATGGGCGATGGCTGCTCGCCGCTGTGCAAGCGCGAGCCCAAGTGCACCAACGGCACCTGCGCGGCCACCTGCGGCGACGGCGTGATGCTGCCGAACGACACCAGCGAGGAGTGCGATGACGGCAACGTGCGCTCCAACGACGGGTGCTCGGCGACGTGCAAGCTCGAGGAAGGCTTCGTGTGCGAGCTCGTCGGGACCGACCCGCCGCCCCGCGTGGTCATCCCCGTCGTGTACCGGGACTTCATCGGGTTCCCCTGGACGGGGGGCCACGCGGACTTCCAGAACAAGAACGGTCAGTCCGAGCGCGGCATCGTCAAGACGGAGCTGACGAAGACCATCAATGGCAAGTCGTTCCCGGGTGGCAAGCCCGACTACGCCAAGGATGGGACGGACCTGTCGCTGTCGACGACGAACGGCCGGACCTTGTTCGAGCAGTGGTACACCGATGCGCCGGCCGTCAACCGCACGGTCGTCGGGACGCTGGACCTGCTGCGCCAGTCCAATGGCTCCTACGTGTTCGACGACCAGGACTTCTTCCCGCTCGACAGCGTGCCGGGAACCTGGGTGGCCGAGGGCAAGGAGACCAAGCGCAACGACAACAACGGCACGGCGCGCAACTTCCACTTCACCAGCGAGGCGCGCTACTGGTTCGAGTACAAGGGCACCGAGGTGCTCTCGTTCCGCGGTGACGACGACGTCTGGGTGTTCATCAACAGCAAGCTCGCGGTCGACCTGGGCGGTGTCCACGGCGCCGAGAGCGCGACCCTCACGCTGTCGACGAAGGCGACGGAGCTGGGCCTCCAGGTCGGCCGCATCTACGAGGTCGTCGTGTTCCAGGCCGAGCGCCACACGACGCAGTCCTCCTACCGCCTGACGCTCAACAACTTCACCACCAAGCGCACCGAGTGCCGCGCCACCTGCGGCAACAGCGTGATTGACGAGGGTGAGGAGTGCGACGACGGCATCAACGCGGGTGGCTATGGCCAGTGCAGCCGGGGCTGCGTCTGGGGCCCGCGCTGCGGCGACGGCAAGGAGCAGTCGGAGGCTCCCGCCAACGAGGAGTGCGACGACGGCAACACCGTCAACAACGACGGCTGCAGCTCCACGTGCCGCATCGAAATCAACTGAGCGCGAGTCATCGTGAAGAGCCGCTCCGGGATTGATTCCCGGGGCGGCTCGTGACCCGCCCGGAGACCTGGAGCGGGTGCCCCCTGGGGCAAGTGTGACCGCGACGGCAGGCCAGGGGAGCAGGCGGGGAAGGCCTGTTCCCGAGGCTGTCCTCGCGAGGGCGTCGGGGTATCTTCCGCCCGACTCCATGGCGCCCCACCTCCTGCCGCGTGTGCTGCTGCTGCTCTTCCTGACGTGGGCCGTCCCGGCCGGCGCGGGAAATGGCCGGGCTGCGCTGCCTCCCACCTCCGAGGTCCTGGGCATGCTGCGGCGGGTGGAGACCGCCCGCGTGCGCGGCACGTTGCGCGTGCTGGACAGCGAGCTGGAGGAGCAGGGCCGTGCAAGGCCCAAGGACCTGATGCCTCGCGTCTATCGCGCGTGGCTCGCGTTCCCCGCGGATGCGTGCTGGAACGAGCTCAAGGCCCTGTCCACCCTGGAGCCGGAGAACCCCTGGCCGCACCTGGGCATGGGGCTCATCTACATCCGCTGGGGCCTCCTCGCGGAGGCGCGAGGCCCGCTGGCCACCGCGCGGCGCGTGTCGCCCGACTTCGCTCCCGCGCTCTGGGGAGAAGGGCTGCTGTTGCAGGCGGAGGGGAAGCTCGCGGACGCGGAGGCCAGGCTGCGCGAGTCGCTCTCCAAGCTGGACGCGCCCCAGACGCGCACCGCGCTGGGCCTGTTGCTGTCGGGCCTGCCGGGGCGCGAGGCGGAGGCCCGCGCGGAGCTGGTGCGCTCGGTGGACGCGTGGCCGGAGCAGCCGGAGGCCCTGCGCAAGCTGGCCTCCCTGGCCCAGGCCGCGAAGGACGTGGGCGCGGCGGCCGTCGCGGGCGAGAAGCTGGTGGCGCTCAAGCCCGCGGACCGCGAGGCCCACCGCCTCCAGGCGGACCTGTGGCTCGCGGCATCGGAGAAGGACAAGGCCGCGCGCTCGCTGGAGCGGTACGTGGAGCTCGGGGGCTCGGACCCCGCGCCCCTGGCGCTGCTGGCGCGGGTTTACGGGGAGCTGGGCCGCGCGGCGGAGGAAGAGAAGGCGCTGGTGCGCCTCATCGACGTGGAGCTGAAGGACGCCAGGCCCGTGCTCCGGCTCTCGGAGCTGGCCGACGCGCGTGGGGATGTCGCCGCGAGCGAGGCCTTCCTGGTGCGCGCCTCGGAGCGGGCGCCGGAGCGCTCCGACCTCCACGTGCGCCGCGCCCGGCTGTGCCTGAAGCAGGAGCGCTGGAAGGACGCGCTCGTGTCCTATCGCGCGGCGGCCTTGGCGCCGGAGCAGAAGGTGGCCGAGGCGGAGGCGGAGATGGCGGAGCTGGTGCGCCGCTTCCGTCTCCCCGCGACGCCGGCCAAGGGCGTGCCGGACAAGATCTACAGCCGCGTGTCGCTGGGCCTGGTGGCGCTCTACATGGAGCGGCTCAAGGAGAAGCCGGACCTCAAGGGCAACCTCAAGATGCAGGTCCAGGTGGATGCGACGGGGCGGGCCACGCAGGTGAGCGTGCTCTACGACAGCCTTCAGGACCCGCTCATCGCGGGGCATGCCTACTTCGCGTTCATGGACGCGGAGTACCCGCCGGCGGTGGACACGCCCATCTTCCAGTACGTCTTCCGGCCGCCCAGGTAGGAGGCCGGAAGCCGCACGGGGCTCAGCGCTTCTCGAGGATGACGGCGTAGAACTCGATGCCGACGCCCTCGCGGTCCTCCTCGGTGATGTGGCCCAGGGGCAGGCCCAGGAACTCGCGCACCGTCATCACGCCGCCGGGCCCGGGCGTCCAGGGGCCGCACATGTCCAGGTACTCGCGCAGCGAGTAGAGGTGGAAGGACTCACCCATCCGCTGGAACATGCCGACGAACTGCTCCCACCTGGGCGTGCTCAGTCCCGGGGCCTTGGTCTCGAAGGTGGCGAAGACCTTGGAGCCGGGCGCGGCCCACTCGTACAGGTCCGCGAAGAACTTGCGGTTCTCCTCGGCGGGGAGGAACACGGTGATGGCGTTGGCGCCGAAGACCACGCGCCGCTCGCCGTCCAGGAACTCACGGACATCCGGCCGGTGGAGGAACTCCCCCGCGTTGCGGATGTCACATTCCAGGTAGCGGGTGTTGGGATTGCCGCCCAGCAGGTGCTTGCCCGTGGTGATGGTGAGCGGGTTGATGTCGCTGTAGAGCACCTTCGCGTTCGGCAGCACCGAGTGGACGTGGTCGCTGGTGGGCAGGCCCGACGCGAAGTCCACCCAGTGGTGGTAGCCGCCGGCGGACAGGCGCTGGGCCGCGGTGCGCAGACACGCCCGCAGCATGCGCACCCACTTGGGCGTGGAGGGCACGAGCGAGAACATGAACTCGGCGGCCTGGCGGTCCACCTCGAAGTGGTGCGTCCCGCCCAGGGTGTAGTCGTAGATGCGGGCGGCATCGGGAACGTGAGGGTTGACGCCTGGAATGCGAGCCAGCTCCGGGTTGTCCATCCGGTTTTCTCCGTCGGGGGAAGACGTGTGTCGGGGGAAGTTCAGGGGCGCCAGAGCTCGGAGGTCGTCTCCAGGGAGCCGTCGTGCGTCACGCGCGAGGTGCCCACCACCAGAAACGCTCCGTTGCCCAGCGGGACGACGTGGTGCCCCGCGCGAGCCTTTGCCAGCGGCATGCCCGGGGTCCATCCTCCAGTCACCGGGTCCCACAGCTCCACGGCGCTGGTCTCTTCGTAGGGGTCCGAGCGAAGCCCGCCCAGCACCGCGGCGCGTCCGTCGGGCAGCGCGACGAGCGCGGAGCCGGAGCGGGCCACGTCCAGGCTCCCCGTCGCGCTCCACTGACGGGTCCTCGGGTCGAAGACCTCCGCGCTCTTGAGCGGCTCTCCGCCCAGCCACCCTCCCACGACGAGGATGCGGCCATCGGAGAGGGTGACGCCGGAGGGCTCGTCCCGCGACTCGGTGAGCGGATGGGGCGAGGTGCTCCACGCGCGGCCCTGGGGTTCCCAGAGCTCCGTGTTCCGGTCCAGCGGTGGCGCCAGGTGCTGCCCGTCGATGACGGCGAACCCCATGCCGTTGTCGCGCCCGCCCGCGATGACGACGAGCTCGCCGCTCACGCACACAGGCCCGAGATGGAAGAGGCGCACCGTCTGGCCCGCGGGCTCCCAGGCCGGGGCGCCGGGGCGCAGCAGCTCCGCGCGGGTGCCTCGCTCGAGGTCGTGGTCAGCGTCCGAGCCCAGCACCAGCACCGCGCCGTCGCGCAGCACCACGGCGGTGGGCCGCGAGCGCGCCGCCAACAGGGGCGGCCCCGGGCTGTAGCGCCGCGTGGCGGGCTCCCAGAAACGGGTGGAGGCCAGCTCCGTCGTCTCGTCGTCCCGTCCGCCGATGAGCAACACACGCCCGTCCGGCAGCGCCACCGCCGCGTGGTCCTGGCGAGGCTCGGGCAGGGCGGGCACCTCCAGCCACTCCTCCCGGGCGGTGTCCCAGAGCGCGGCGCTCGTCGAGGCGCGAGACCGGACGCCCCGCCCGTCGGGATGTGAGCCCATTCCCCCCGTCAGCAGCGCACCTCCGGCGACGGGCGTCACACGGAAGCCCTCGAGCCAGAGTCCGGAGTAGGGGACGCGCCTGCGCGCGGTGGAGGACGGGCTGGATGTCATTCTCCGCCATCGTATGTCGTTGCGCCGCGTCGTGCCTCACGTCGGGGTGAGGTCGGCGGTGACCTGGGTTCGTCGGGTGCGGGCGCGGACAGGGGCGCGAAGTGTTGAAGCCAGACGTGCCGGGGCGCGGCTTGTCTGTCGCATGTGTCTGGTGATTCTCTGGCGCCCTCGAGCTGAACCGAGGGGGGAAACATGAACCGTGTGCGAAGTCAGTCCGTCGTGGCTGTCTGGCGCGGGTTGCTGTGTGTGTTGTTCCTGGCCGCCTGCGCGGGGCCCGAAGGGTTCGCCCCGTCCGACGAGCCCGTCTCCACCCGCGCCGCCGAGGGGACCTCCCGACAAGGCTCGGTGCTGGCCGGGCGCCACCACTCCCTGGTGCTGAAGGCGGACGGGACGGTGTGGAGCTGGGGCGGCAACAACTATGGCCAGCTGGGCACGGGCTCGATGCGGCAGAACCCGATGCCCGCGCGTGTCTGGCGCTTGTTCAGCATCACCGCCATCGGCGCGGGGGAGCTGCACTCGCTGGCGCTCAAGTCGGACGGGACGGTGTGGAGCTGGGGCGCGAACACGAACGGACAGCTGGGGGATGGCACCACGATTTCCCGCTCGGTGCCCGCGCCGGTGCCGGGGCTGACGAACGTGGTGGCCATCGCCGCGGGCTTCTCCCACTCGATGGTGCTGAAGGCCGACGGCACGGTGTGGGCGTGGGGGCTCAACGCGGCGGGGCAGCTGGGCGATGGGACGTCGACGCGGCGGCTGACCCCCGTGCAGACGCAGGGGCTGACGGGCGTGAAGGACATCGCCGCGGGCAACGTGCACTCACTGGCGCTGACGGCCGATGGGCGGCTGTGGACGTGGGGCGGCAACGTGGACGGGCAGCTCGGCACGGGAGACCTCGTGGGCCGCTCGCTCCCGGGCTCCCTGCCGGGGATGACGGGCGTGGTGGCGCTGTCGGGCGGAGGCTCGCACTCGTTGATCATCAAGACGGACGGCTCGGTGTGGAGCTGGGGGAAGAACGACGCGGGCCAGCTGGGGCTGGGCTCCGTCGTGTCGACCCCCACGCCGACGCAAGTGCCCGGACTGACGGAGATGGTGGCCGTGACGGGCGGCGGCCAGCACTCGGTGGCGCTGAGGGTGGACGGGTCCGTGTGGGCGTGGGGAAGCAATGCCCGTGCGCAGTTGGGGGATGGAACCCAGACACAGCGCCTGTCGCCCTTCCAGGTGCCGGGCCTCACCCAGGTGAAGGGCGTCGCCGCGGGGGGCGGACTGCACTCGGTGGCGGTGAAGGGCAATGGCGAGGTGTGGGCCTGGGGCTCCAACAGCGAAGGGCAGGTGGGGGATGGGACGTACCTGATGAAGCTCGTGCCCACGACGGCGCGGGTGCTGGTGGAGCGCGCGGACGTCTCCGCGGGAGGCGGGCACACGCTGGCCCTCAAGCCGGACGGCACCGCGTGGGGCTGGGGCCTGAATGCGCAGTCGCAACTGGGTGACGGGACGACGACCGCCCGTCCGTTGCCGGTGCAGGTGCTCAACCTGACGCGTGTGGCGGCGGTCTCCGCGGGCACCTACCACTCGCTGGCGCTCAAGGAGGACGGCACGGTGTGGGGCTGGGGGGCCAACTACTGGGGCGCGCTCGGGGATGGGACGGGGCTCAATCGCAGTCAGCCCGTCAAGGTGAGCGGCACGCTGTCGGCGATGACCGTGGCCTCGGGGACCTTCCACTCCCTGGCGTTGAGCGTGGATGGCTCGGTGTGGGCCTGGGGCGACAACGGCGTGGGGCAGCTGGGCGATGGGACCCTCACGCCCACGCGGAACGCGCCCTTCCGGGTGCCGAACCTGGACGGTGTCGTCTCCCTGGCCGCGGGAGGCGAGCACTCCCTGGCCTTGAAGGCGGATGGCACGGTCTGGGTCTGGGGCCGACAGGACACGTGCGCGGACCCGGAGAACGTGGGCCGGGTGCTGCGGGTGCCCGAGCAGGTGCAGGGCCTGACGGACGTGGTGGCGGTGAGGGCCGGGCGCTGTCACTCCGCCGTGCTGCGCGCCGACGGCACCATCTGGGCCTGGGGCCGCAATGCCGAGGGCCAGCTCGGCGATGGCACCTTCACCGACCGCCTGACGCCGGCGCGGGTGGATGGCCTCACCGGCGTCATCTCCCTCTCGGTGGGGACGGAGCAGACGCTGGCGCTCAAGGCGGATGGCACCGCGTGGGCCTGGGGACCCAATACCCACGGCCAGCTGGGCGGAGGCCTCTCGGTGCCGCGCACGCGGCCCACGCAGGTGCCCACGTTCACCGACGTGCGGACGGTGGCGATGGGGGCGGTGCATGCCCTGGTGCTGAAGGACGACCTGACGCTCTGGGCCTGGGGGAGCAACGCCGAGGGGCAGGTGGGGGACGGCGCGCTGGATTGGCAGGCGGTGCCGGTGCGCTCGGGGCTGGCCGCGTCGCGAGGCCTGGCCGCGGCGACGCAGTACTCCATGGGCATCGCGCTGGATGGCAGCGTCCAGGCGACGGGGGCCAATGGCTCGGGGCAGCTGGGGGACGGGACGCTGTTTCCCCGCGCGGAGCCCGTGCCCGTCATCGGCCTCGCGGAGTGTCGAGCCATCGCGGGAGGCTCCACCCATGGCCTGGCGCTGAAGACCGACGGCCGCGTCCTCTCCTGGGGGGCGAACGCGGAAGGCGAGCTGGGGGATGGCACCACCGTGCCTCGTCTCGCGCCCGCGGTGGTGGGGCCGCTGGCGGGCGTGCTGTCCATCGCCGTGGGGGCGCGTCACTCCCTGGCGCTCCTGGGAGACGGCTCCGTGCAGGCGTGGGGCTCCAACATCCAGGGCCAGCTGGGAGACGGGACGACGGTGTCCCGCGTGCTGCCCGTCCGCGTCCAGGGGCTGACGGGGGTGGCGGCCATCGCGGCGGGGGACGGCTTCTCCCTCGCGCTCAAGCATGACGGCACGGTGTGGGCCTGGGGCGGCAACACCTTGGGACAGCTGGGCGATGGCACCACCCTGCGCGGCCTGGTCCCGGTGCGGACCCAGGGGCTCACGGGCGTCACCGCCATCGCCGCCGGACGCAACCACTCGCTGGCGCTGAAGGGCGACGGGACACTCTGGTCCTGGGGCTCCAACACCTACGGCGAGCTGGGGGATGGCACCCAGGCGCGGAAGCTCGCGCCCGTGCAGGTGACCTCCTTGACGGGCGTGAGCGCCTTGGACGCGGGGGACCACCACAGCCTCGCGGTGACGTCGGGAGGCAAGGTGTGGGGCTGGGGCCGCAACCAGTTCGGCCAGGTGGGCAAGGGCGTGAAGTCGAACTGGCAGCTCCTGCCCGCGCAGGTGCCAGGGCTCACCAGCGCCGTGGCCGTGGCGGGTGGTGGCGAGCACTCGCTGGCCCTGCTCTCGGACCGGAGCGTCTGGGCCTGGGGCCACGGCGACATGGGCCAGCTGGGCACGGGGATGTCCAACCTCCGCGTGAGCCCCGTGCAGGTCTGGTAGCACGCGCACCGGGACACGGCGCTTCCGCCGTGTCCCGGGAGCGATGCGGTGCGGACTACTTCGACTTGCTGAACTCGCGGCTCGCGATGACGCCCTGCACCTCGGCGAGCGCACGGGCACCGGACGCGGACTCCAGGGCCTTCTCGGCGATGGCCTGCACCTGACGCTTGGCCTCGGCGAGCTCCGTCTGGAGCGTCTGGATGGCCTGGGCCTGCTTGGTGCTCGTGTCCTTGAGCGAGGCAATCTCCATGCTGGCCACGCGCTGCGCCGTCTCCGCGTCCTTCGTGGCGAGGGTGAGCTTCAGCTCCCACTCCGACTTCACGCGGTTGCCCACGATGGCCGCCGCCGTGTCCGCTTCCTTCTTCAGCACGGCGGGGAACTCAGCCACCTGCTTGCGCAGGTCCTCGAGCTCCTTCTCCCGCAGCTTCAGGGCCTCCTCGCGGGTGGCCCACTCCTTCTCCAGCTTCTCCTTGCGGTCCCGCTCCGTGGCGGCCTGCACGCGCAGCCCCTCGGTGAAGGTGTCCTGCTCCTTCTTGCGGTGGATCTGCACGTCGTACGTGTACTGCTCCTCCGCCCGCTGACGCGCCACCTGCGCGGCGTCCTTCTCCGCCGCTAGGTCCGCGGCCGCCTTCGCGCGCGTGTCCGCGATGTCCTTCTGGAGCGCCGTCATCTCCTCGTGGAGCTCCGCCTTGCGCTTGTCGTACTCCGCGACGAGCACGTCCACGGCGCTGGCGGCCACGTCACGGCCGTGCAGCTCCGACAGCTCCTCCGTCTTGAGGTGGATGGCCTCGTCCAGCTGCTTCATCTCCTCCACCAGCGCGATGACCTGCTCGTTGATGCCCGCCAGCGTCTTGTTGATGGTGAGGCCCGCCTCGGTGACCTTCTTCACCGCGGACTCGGCGGACAGGGTGGAGACGTCCGCCAGCACGCTCTTGGCGTGGCTGTCGCGGGCCTCCTGCTCCTTGGCCGGGACGACGGGCTTGCTGCGAGCCTTGCGCGCCAGGTCCTCGAAGGCGGCCTTGGTGGACTCGGAGGAGCGGTTGCGGGGGGTGGACTTGCGGGCGTTGGACTTGCGCGTGGCCATGTGACTCTCCAGGTAGGGCACGGCCATCCGGGTCCAGTGGACCCGCGAATGGCGTGAGGGTTTCGTGAGATTCCTGGTCCCCTTCTCGGGCGACCATGGGAGAAGAGTACCTAGGGGGTCTGACATGGTTGGCCGGGTTCCAGGCATGCGGCGGGGCCTGAAAACGGGCCTTTCGGGGGCCTGGGGGGCACACCGGGCTTGTCCTCGGGGCCGCCGCACGGCTAACTCGCGGCCCTGAATCCGCTCAAGGGAGAGCGTCAATGCAGGTCGTCAGTGTGAAGCAGGTCCTCGCCGGCGCGGTGGAGGCTGGGACGAAGGTGGAGGTCCGTGGCTGGGTGCGCACCCGGCGCGACTCGAAGGCGGGCATCAGCTTCGTCAACGTGAGCGATGGCTCGGTGTTCGACCCCGTCCAGGTGGTCGCCCCCAATTCGCTGCCCAACTACGAGAAGGAGATCCTCCACCTCACCGCGGGCTGCTCCGTCGTCTGCCGCGGCACGCTGGTGACGTCCCAGGGCAAGGGACAGGCCTACGAGGTCCAGGCGGACGAGGTCCAGGTGCTGGGCTTCGTGGACGACCCGGACACGTACCCCATCCAGCCCAAGCAGCACACGCTGGAGTTCCTGCGCGACGTGGCGCACCTGCGCGTGCGCACCAACACGTTCAGCGCCGTGACGCGCGTGCGTCACCGGGCGGCCAACGCCATCCACAACTTCTTCGACCAGGAGGGCTTCTTCTGGGTCAACACGCCCATCATCACCGCCAGCGACGCCGAGGGCGCCGGGCAGATGTTCCGCGTGTCCACGCTGGACGCCGTCAACCCGCCGCGCACGCCGGAAGGGAAGATTGACTGGCACAAGGACTTCTTCGGCAAGGAGGCGTACCTCACCGTCTCCGGCCAGCTCAACGTGGAGGCGTACTGCCTGGCCATGTCGAAGGTCTACACCTTCGGCCCCACGTTCCGCGCGGAGAACTCCAACACCACGCGCCACCTGGCCGAGTTCTGGATGATCGAGCCGGAGATTGCCTTCGCGGACCTCAACGCGGACGCGGACCTGGCCGAGCGCTTCCTCAAGCACGTCTTCAAGGCGGTGCTCCAGGACTGCGGTCCGGACTTCAAGTTCTTCGAGGAGCGCGTGCAGAAGGGCGTCACGGAGCGCCTGGAGAAGTTCATCCAGTCGAGCTTCGAGCGCATCGACTACACGGAGGCGATCGAAATCCTCAAGCGCGCGAAGAAGAAGTTCGAGTACGCGCCCGAGTGGGGCAAGGACCTGCAGACGGAGCACGAGCGCTACCTGGCCGAGGAGCACGTGGGCCGGCCCGTCGTCGTGATGAACTACCCGGAGGCCATCAAGGCCTTCTACATGCGCATCAACGAGGACGGGAAGACGGTGGCGGCCATGGACGTGCTGGCCCCGGGCATCGGCGAAATCATCGGCGGCAGCCAGCGCGAGGAGCGCCTGGACGTGCTGGACGCGCGCATGCGGCGCTTCGGCTTGGACCCGGCCCACTACCAGTGGTACCGGGACCTGCGCCGCTACGGCTCGGTGCCGCACGCGGGCTTCGGGCTCGGCTTCGAGCGGCTCATCGTCTACATGTGCGGCCTGCAGAACATCCGCGACGCGATTCCCTATCCGCGCGTCCCTGGCTCGGCGCAGTTCTAAACCGAGGTTCGTAATTCTCGATCAGGTCGGAGAGCAAGCGGGCGCGGGAGGGGCGGGAAGAGAGAGCAGGGGCACCTCTCGTTCGGCTCTGTGTGCGCAGAAGACCTGAGAGCGAGAAGGCCCTGCCCGAGGGCAAAGGTAGGCAGTGGTTGAAGAGAAAGCAGCGGCGAGCGCTGCTTCGGTGGGCAGCCAGGAGCGGCTGCCCGCTCACCTACCGCAGATGCATGGCGGTGGCGGCCGTGGGGCGAGGAGCTTCGTGCCATGCCGTCGCTCGAGCGTTGGAGTGCGCGACCTCGACGGTGGTGAGCGCGGTCCGCCGCTACCGGGAGGGCGGGCGGCAGGAACTTCGGGACAGGAGGGAGAACAACGGACGCGCCAAGGTGGACGAGCGGTTCCGCGAGCGGCTGGTACGAGTGCTGGCGGGGACACCGGAGGATTGGGGCTGGTGTCGTCCGACGTGGACACGGGAGTTGCTGTGCCAGGAATTGGCGCGCCGAGGCTTGGCGCGCGTGTCGGTGGCCACCATGGGGCGCACCCTCGCCTCGCTCGGCGCGCGGCTCAAGGCGGCCAAGCCCATCGTCGAGTGTCCTTGGCCCGGGTGGAAGCGACGCCGTCGGCTCCACGAGTTGAGGTGTCTCGAGGTGTACGGCCCTTCCAAGGAACCCGTTCTCCATGTGGACGAAGTCGACATCCACCTCAATCCCAAGGTGGGACGTGATTGGTGCCTGCCTGGGCACAGGCGAGTGGTGGTGACGCCCGGCAACAATCAGAAGCGCTACCTGGCTGGAGCTCTCAATGTCCGCACGGGGAAGCTGACGTGGGTGGAGGGAAGGAGCAAAGCCAGCATGCTCTTCGTCCAGCTCCTCTGGCGTCTGGCGAGTACCTATCGGCGCGCTCGCCGCATCCACCTCGTCCTCGACAACGCCGCCGTCCACTCGAGCAGGAAGACGCGCAAGGCGCTCGCGCAGTTCGGCGGGCGATTCGTCCTCCACTTCCTGCCGCCCTACTGCCCTCAGGGCAATCGCATCGAGCGGGTGTGGCTCGACCTGCACGCCAATGTCACCCGCAATCACCGCTGCCGCACCATGGACCGGCTCATGGCCCGGGTACATGCCTACCTCACAGCTCGCTCAGCCCAGCACTCTGCCAGTCCATCCCTGCGCCGCGCCGACCTCAGGCGCACCGCCTGAGGCCGGACGAGATTCACGATCCCTGGTTTAGGCCCAATGCCGATCAGATAAGGATGAGAAGGCTCATACTGGCGCGACCGCGAGCAAGGAGGCGGTCGCGTGGGAAGAGGTCCATTCGGGTACTTGCCCTCTGCGGATGAGGGGGCGTTCGACCGGCTGTGCGCGAGTCTCGCCCCGGAGTGGGTGGAGGCGGCGCTGGAGGCGACGGGGACAGCCACCGTCCGGAAACGTCGGCTACCCGCGGAGCAGGTCATCTGGCTGGTGCTGGGCATGGCGCTGTACCGGCACCGCCCCATCGCCGAGCTGGTGGAGCGGCTGGACCTGGCATTGCCTGGTGCCAGGCCGAAGCCGATTGCGAGGAGCGCGGTGGCGCAGGCCCGCTCTCGAGTAGGAGAGGAGCCGCTGAAGTGGCTCTTCGAGAAGAGCGCGGACGCGTGGGCCCACGCCAGCGCGCGTCGGCATGCATGGAGGGGGCTGGCCCTGTATGGAGTAGACGGCACGACAGCCCGGGTGCCGGACTCGAAGGAAAACCGAAAGCACTTTGGAGGACAGGTGGTCGGCCGGGGAGGAGGCCTCAGCGGCTACCCCATGGTTCGACTGGTCACGCTGATGGCCCTGCGCAGCCACCTGCTGGCGGCGGCGCACTTCGGGCCCTACGGGACGGATGAGCGCGAGTACGCCCTGAAGGTGTGGCCCCAGGTACCGGACGGTTCGCTGTGCGTGCTGGACCGCCACTTTCTCAACGCCGACATCCTCGTGCCGTTGGCGAGGGACGGGAAGAACCGCCACTGGCTGCTGCGCGCGAAGAAGAACACCGCCTGGCGCACGGTAAAGCGTTTAGGAAAAGGAGAGGAAGTGGTGGAAATGGAGGTGAGCTACCGCACCCGTCAGAAGGACGACTCCTTGCCCATGCGCTTCGTGGCACGTGCCATCCGTTACCAGCGCAAAGGCTTTCAGCCCCAGTGGTTGCTGACCTCGTTGCTGGACGCCGAAGCCTTCCCCGCCAGCGAAGTGGTGGCCCTCTA
The DNA here is from genome assembly GCF_038561935.1 of Myxococcus stipitatus. The sequence goes on from NZ_CP102770.1 coordinate 3,330,169, forward strand.
CCACGAGAGGTGGGAGCTGGAACTCGGCTATGACGAGGTGAAGACGGAGATGCTGGAGAGGCAAGAGGCCATCCGCAGCCAGAAGCCCGGTGGGGTCGCCCAGGAACTCTGGGGCGTGGGATTGGCCTACAATCTGGTGCGGCTGGAGATGGAGCGCATTGCCGAAGAGGCCAGTGTGCCTCCCACCCGAATCAGCTTCGTCATGGCCCTGCGTCTCATCCGCGACGAGTGGATGTGGCTGGCCGGCGCGAGCCCCGGAGCGATTCCCAAACATCTGCGACGCCTGCGAGAAGAGGTAAAACGCTTCATCCTCCCGCTGCGGCGAAGCCATAGACGCTATCCGCGTGCGGTGAAAATCAAGATGAGCAGCTACCCACGGAAGCGTCCCCGCCCAGTCCGTCGAGTACGCTCCCGCAGGCCGCTACGTCATGTCCGTTCCTAAAGTGAACGGCATTGGGTTTAGGCCCAATGCCGATCAGATAAGGATGAGAAGGCTCATACTGGCGCGACCGCGAGCAAGGAGGCGGTCGCGTGGGAAGAGGTCCATTCGGGTACTTGCCCTCTGCGGATGAGGGGGCGTTCGACCGGCTGTGCGCGAGTCTCGCCCCGGAGTGGGTGGAGGCGGCGCTGGAGGCGACGGGGACAGCCACCGTCCGGAAACGTCGGCTACCCGCGGAGCAGGTCATCTGGCTGGTGCTGGGCATGGCGCTGTACCGGCACCGCCCCATCGCCGAGCTGGTGGAGCGGCTGGACCTGGCATTGCCTGGTGCCAGGCCGAAGCCGATTGCGAGGAGCGCGGTGGCGCAGGCCCGCTCTCGAGTAGGAGAGGAGCCGCTGAAGTGGCTCTTCGAGAAGAGCGCGGACGCGTGGGCCCACGCCAGCGCGCGTCGGCATGCATGGAGGGGGCTGGCCCTGTATGGAGTAGACGGCACGACAGCCCGGGTGCCGGACTCGAAGGAAAACCGAAAGCACTTTGGAGGACAGGTGGTCGGCCGGGGAGGAGGCCTCAGCGGCTACCCCATGGTTCGACTGGTCACGCTGATGGCCCTGCGCAGCCACCTGCTGGCGGCGGCGCACTTCGGGCCCTACGGGACGGATGAGCGCGAGTACGCCCTGAAGGTGTGGCCCCAGGTACCGGACGGTTCGCTGTGCGTGCTGGACCGCCACTTTCTCAACGCCGACATCCTCGTGCCGTTGGCGAGGGACGGGAAGAACCGCCACTGGCTGCTGCGCGCGAAGAAGAACACCGCCTGGCGCACGGTAAAGCGTTTAGGAAAAGGAGAGGAAGTGGTGGAAATGGAGGTGAGCTACCGCACCCGTCAGAAGGACGACTCCTTGCCCATGCGCTTCGTGGCACGTGCCATCCGTTACCAGCGCAAAGGCTTTCAGCCCCAGTGGTTGCTGACCTCGTTGCTGGACGCCGAAGCCTTCCCCGCCAGCGAAGTGGTGGCCCTCTACCACGAGAGGTGGGAGCTGGAACTCGGCTATGACGAGGTGAAGACGGAGATGCTGGAGAGGCAAGAGGCCATCCGCAGCCAGAAGCCCGGTGGGGTCGCCCAGGAACTCTGGGGCGTGGGATTGGCCTACAATCTGGTGCGGCTGGAGATGGAGCGCATTGCCGAAGAGGCCAGTGTGCCTCCCACCCGAATCAGCTTCGTCATGGCCCTGCGTCTCATCCGCGACGAGTGGATGTGGCTGGCCGGCGCGAGCCCCGGAGCGATTCCCAAACATCTGCGACGCCTGCGAGAAGAGGTAAAACGCTTCATCCTCCCGCTGCGGCGAAGCCATAGACGCTATCCGCGTGCGGTGAAAATCAAGATGAGCAGCTACCCACGGAAGCGTCCCCGCCCAGTCCGTCGAGTACGCTCCCGCAGGCCGCTACGTCATGTCCGTTCCTAAAGTGAACGGCATTGGGTTTAGGCCGGGCGCCCTGTCTCAGGGGAGCTGGGACTGGAGCGCGGGCCAGCGGGTGCGCACCCACTGGCGCACGTACTCCAGTTCCTGCTCGTAGGTGTTGAAGTCGGTGCGCAGGTACCATTGGGGGAAGTTGCCCGCGCCGATGCTCCCGGGCTTGCCGAACGCGCGGTACTCCAGTTGCCACCGCGCCCAGTCCCGCTTCGCCACGGCCGAGGTCTCCTTCTCGTAGCGGTCGATGAGCGCGAGCACGTTCTCCAGCTTCAGCTCGTTGCGCAGGAGCGCCTGGTAGCGCTCGCGCATGGGCCTGGCGAAGGTGGGGTCCCCCAGCAGCCGCTCGAAGATGCGGTTCTGCGAGGCGAAGTTCATCCGGGTGGTGGGCCAGGTGCGCGTGGTGTCGAAGTTCTGGCCCAGGCTCGCGTCCAGGTCCCACGGGATGAAGCGCCAGGGGCCTTTCGTGCCCGGGTCATAGGCGTGGTAGGCGTTCTTGCCTTGGGAGTCCGTCCCCAGGATGAGCGTGTTGAAGATCCACCAGTCCTGGTAGTCGCGCAGGTTGGCGCGCTGGGGGAACTGGGTGCGGAACGTCGCGTCGTCGGAGTCCGCGACGAAGGCGACGAAGGCCTCCAGGTGGTCCCACGCGTGGGCCTCGCCCATGGGGGGCTCGCCGACCTTCTTCTCGAAGCCCTCGCGCAGGGACGCCTTGGGCTGTCCGTCCCGGCGCAGGCGGGAGAAGTTGGCCTCCTTCTCCACGGCCTTGAAGAGGTCCGAGTCCTTGTCCATGCCGCTCTGGGCCATCAGCCTCTTGTGCGGCAGGTCGGCCACCGTGAAGAGGCCCATGAAGCGGTTGTTGGCGTAGACGACGGCGCTGTAGACGGGGATGCGGACGTGCTCCTTCGACATGCGGTTCCACAGGTCGAACGCCAGCCGCGTGCGCACGTAGGAGTTGTCGTTGAACGTGGAGATGAGCGCCACGCGCTTTCGCGCGAGGAAGCCGTCGCCGAAGACGGGCTCGTTGAAGAGGTCCTCGTCGGGAAACTTCAGCGTGAGGCTGCGCTTGGGGAAGGCGCCGGAGGTGGCGCCCCGGAACTTGGCCTCGATGGCGTAGGTGTGTCCCCGGTAGGTGAGCTGCGCGGGCCGGTAGCCGCCGCCCGTGAGGCCCGGCGGGGTGGGGTAGGTGAGGTGGAAGACGGGGAGGCCATACTCCTCGGTGTAGGCCACCGGGTCGACGATGCGCACGTTGCCCGGGGCGCCGTCGTTCTCCGCCACGCCCACCTTGAGGGTGCCCGTCTCGCCGGAGCCCTGCTCACGGAAGACCAGGTTCCACACGGCCGCCTGGTCCCGGCCCGGCGTCCAGCGCAGCGTGGCCGTGGCCGCGTCGAAGGTGGCACCCGGAGGCAGGTTGTCCACGGCGAAGCGCATCCCCGTCGGCGGGGCGCCGGTGGAGCACGTCACGGTGGCGGTCAGGGATTGGCCCTCGGTGAGCCAGCGAGGCTCGCCCGCGGTGGGGCTGCACCGAGGCCCCGCGTCGGGGACCTCCTGCGGCACCGGCGTGCCTGAGTCGGGCGTCTCCTGCGGCTCCGGTGGGCCCGCGTCGGGTGGCTCCTCTTGAGGGGCGACGGGCGGCGGCGCATCCGGGGGCGGGCTTCCTCCACACGCCAGCGTCAGAACCACGACACATGCCAGCACGCCTCGCGACAAGCTCCTCCTGGCCACCGTGCAACCCCCCGAGTCCAAGTCCGGCTCGAAGGAATAGGCACTCCAGCCCGCGCTGACAGTCCCCCATCCCCGCACGGCTGTCCGCTCATGGACGCCGTGGGTGTGCGGCGGGTCATCCCGCCTTGAGGCGCACGGAGTCCTCCGCGTGCTGCTCCAGCGCCTGGGCAATCTGGGCAGCCGACCACAGCGGGTCCAGACAGGGGCAGAAGTAGCCCGGCCCCGCCTTCTCCCGGACAGCCCACTCGAAGAAGCCGCGCGCGGTGGCGTGGAGCTCCTCCGGGAGGAAGAGCACCGCCACGTCGTACTCGGTGAAGCGCAGCAGGCCCGGCACGCGCCACTCCCGCTCCCAGTCGAAGCGGTACTGGTAGGGCGCGTTGCTCGAGTCCCCCTGGATGTCCACGAAGGGCGTCATGGACCAGAGCGGGTGGCCTCGCGAGTCGGGGGCGGCCAGGGCCTGGTCCACCTGGTGCTTGAGCGCGAGGTGCGCGGGGGAGGCGTATTGGACGTACCAGACGGGGCCGCCGCCCTGGGACAGGATGAAGCTCTTGCGGAAGCCGATGCCATAGAGGCTGCGGCGATGGACCAGCCGGCCGAGCTGGTCGAACGGAATCTCGCTGAAGCAGACCGCGCGGTGGCGCTCGGCGACCTGGGGCTCCTTGCGCGCGAGGCCGAAGCCCTGCGCGCCGGGGATGAGCGTCCGCGTGCCCAGGATGTTCATCATGTTCTGGTACGCGTCGCGAAACGGGGGCCCGGGCTTCGTGAAGTGCACCACGAAGTCAGACATGTCTCGCCACTGGGAATGGGTCTGGTAGCCGAGCATCGTCCCGCCGCGCCTACTGTCCCGGAGCACGTTGGGTGGTGCAACCCGTCTGCATTCGCCATCCAGGTGCATGGCCGGAGCGCGGGCGGGGAGTCGACGGCTCGGCGGTGAGGGCAGGCGGGCGCTCCGGGCGCTGGCTCCCATCGCCCGCCTGGGTGCCAGTCAGCACGGAGGGCGCCCAGCTTTGTCGAGCCGTGTGTGTCTTCGCCCCGGGGAGTGTGTGATGGGCCACGAAGGACGGTTGTCGCCAGTGGAGCTGCTGAGGCGGGTCACCTTCTCGTTGGAGCAGCTCGCGGTGCAGGGGCTGGCGAGCGGCGTGGTCCGAGGTGCCTCGGCGGGGCTCCAGGCGGAGCTGCCAGCGCTCGACGGTCAGCTTCGCGCGCTCATCGAGGATGGCGTGGCGCTGCTGGCCCGCCTCGTCGAGGCCGCCGCCGACAAGCCTCCGGGCACGTGGACGCGGACGATGGCGCAAGGCGCGGTGTCGGGCGCGGTGGAGGAGCTGCGGCGCTCGATGCCGGGTGTGGATGCGCTGTCGCGAGAGCTCGTCGAGCGGGTCAACGCCTGGCTGGAGCGCTCGTCCGAGGCGGCGGCCCTGAACAGCCGCGAGCTTCGCGAGCCCGGGGCCCGCGCGCGAGAGCTGGCCACGGGCGCGGTGAAGGGCGTGGTGGCGGAGCTGGAGGCCGCCCTGCCCGCGCTGTCACCCATGGGCGCGGAGGTGGCGTCGCAGGCGGGGCGCGGGTTCGTCCAGGGACTGGGGGAGGCGCTGGAGTCTCGCTCCGGGAAGTTCGACGAGGTGCTGGACGAGGCCGGACGGCGGCTGGTCCATGCGGTGGTGGAGCAGCTGGACCTGGAGCTGCGGGCCCTGCGCTCACGCACCGGGCTGGACGTGGGGGGCGCCGTCGCGTCCATGGCCGAGCGCACCGCGGGGGCCACGGTGCGCGGCGCCTCCGAGGAGCTGCGCCGTCAGGTCCGCGCGACGCGCGAGGCGGGACAGGTGCCGTCGCTGCGCTCGGCCAGTCGCGAGGTGACGCTGGGCGTGCTCTCGGCGCTGTCGGAGCGGCTCTTCCGGCCGCTGGCGGTGATGACCGGGGTGGGGGGCGTGCTCGCGCTCACCGCGTTCACCCTGACCCGTCGGCGGTGAGGCTTCCGGAGGGGCGCGCCGCGTGCTGTGCGGCTCCTCGCGCCGCGACTACGATGGCGCGCCATGCTCCGCTCCCGCTCGTTGCCCCTGGCCGTCCTGCTCTCGCTGGTCGTCGCTCCCCTGGCGCTGGCCGCCGCGGGGCCCCAGCTCCAGGCCTTCTTCTCCCCCGAGCTGAAGAGCGCCGCGTACCAGCAGGGCGTCTATGCGCGGGTCGCCGGCAAGTGGAAGCAGCCCGGGAAGAAGGGGCTTCCCGCCGTGGGGGGCAAGACGGTGGTCCAGGCGGTGCTGGGCCGCGACGGCAAGCTCCTCTCGGCGGTGGTGACGACGGAGTCCGGCTCGAAGAGCTGGGATGCGGCGGCGCTGTCCGCCGTGCAGAAGGCCGCGCCCTTCGCGCCGCTGCCCAAGGACTATCCCCTGGCCACGTTGGACGCGCACTTTCACGTCGCGTGGGTGTCTTCTCCCTGAAACACGCAGGCTCGGTTTGACCATCGCGGGGAAGCGCACGGAGCGTATATGGTGCGCCCCCATGGCAACCCCTCATATCTCCGCCGCACCCGGCGACTTCGCCGACGTGGTGCTGATGCCCGGTGACCCCCTCCGGGCTCGCTACATCTCCGAGCGCTTCCTGACCGACGCCCGCGGCGTCACGTCCGTGCGCAACATGTTTGGTTTCACCGGCACCTATCAGGGGCGCCGGGTGTCGGTGATGGGCCATGGCATGGGCGTGCCGTCCATCTCCATCTACGCAACCGAGCTCATCAATGTCTATGGCTCGAAGGTGCTCATCCGCGTGGGGAGCTGCGGCGCGCTTCGCACGGACGTGAAGCTGCGCGACGTCATCGTGGCCACCGGCGCGGGGACGGACTCGAAGGTGAACCGGATGCGGCTGATGGGGCACGACTTCCCGGCCGTGGCGGACTTCCAGCTCGCGCGGTGGGCCATGGAGGCGGCCGAGCGTCGCGGCAAGGCCGTGCGCGCCGGCGCCGTCTTCACCTCGGACCTGTTCTACCACCCGCAGGAGGAGCTCAACGCGAAGCTCGAGAAGATGGGCGTCCTCGCCATCGAGATGGAGGTCGCGGGCCTCTACGGCGTGGCGGCGGAGTTCGGCGCCCGGGCGCTGGGCCTGCTCACCGTGTCGGACCACCTCAAGTCGGGGGAGGCCCTGTCGCCGCAGGACCGGCAGACCTCGTTCGACGAGATGATTGAGCTGGCGCTCGACGTCGCGCTCAAGGTCCCGGCGACGACGCCCTGAGCGCGAAATCCCCGCGCCCGATGTGAGGAAGGGGGCACTCCAGGAGCGCCCTCCAGGGCAGGGAGGCGTAAAAAGTCAGGGAGGGGCTTTGTGCTCGAACGAATCTCGGGCAATTCTGCGGCCCGGTGCGTTACCCCATCTGGCTCCTCTTGGTCTGCGCCGGCTGTGCCGGGCGCATGGTTCCTCCTCCGGGCGGCGATGCTGCCCTTGCGTCCGTTCGCTCGCCAGGGCTGACAGCGGCGCCCGGGCAGGCAGCTCCGGCGCCCGCTGAAGCCCCGGCGACGACGGCCGCGGTGCCCGTGGCGACGGTGGAAGCGCCGGCCCCCGGCGCATCGGCGCCCGTGGCGGACGAGAGCTGCGCGCTGTCCGCGGAGGACCTGGAAAGTGATGACGACACCTCCGAGGCGGGGGACGCCGAGGGCGACGTCGGCGAGGGCGAGACGCCCGTCGTCGGTGGCGAGGTCCCCACCGGGCCGCTGTACACGGCGGACATCTCCGACGAGGAGCTGGCGCGGCGCTGGAAGAGCGACGTCGCGTCGCTGGGCTCCATGGCGGTGGGCTTCGCGCACAGCGGCCGGCTGGTGAATGGCGTGCAGTTCCCCAAGGGCGACGACTGGATTGTCGTCTCGCCCGAGATTGCGTGGGGCACGCAGGAGAGCATCGACTACATGGTGGCCGCGATTAAGGAGGTCCGTGCGCGCTACCCCTTCGCGCCGCTCCTGCGCGTCAACGGCATCAGCAACAAGGACGGCGGCCACAAGCGTCCGCACAAGAGCCACCAGAACGGCCGGGACGTGGACGTCGGCTTCTACTACCCGACGGTGGACCCCATCCGTGAGCGCGAGCGCGAGAAGTACATCAACGTGCCGCTCAACTGGGCGCTGGTCCGCGCCGTGGTGACGAAGACGGACATCCAGCTCATCCTCGTCGACAAGCGCGTGCAGAAGGTGCTGTACGACTACGCGCTGTCGGTGGGCGAGGACAAGGCGTGGCTCGACTCGCTCTTCAGCCCCACGGGCATCATCCGGCACGCGCGCCGCCACCGCGACCACTTCCACATGCGCTTCCACAATCCGCGGGCCCAGGAGCTGGGGCGGCGGGTGCAGCCGCTCCTGGCGCTCCAGCCGGAGCACAACGTGACGACGCACCGCGTGCGCTCGGGCGACACGCTGGGGGGCATCGCGCTGCGCTACGGGTCGACGGTGGCGCTGATTCGCAAGGCGAACCGCATGCGCAACACCTTCCTGCGCGCGGGCCAGCGGCTGTCCGTGCCGCTGCGCGGGCCGTGCACGCACTGCCCGGTGCCGCCGCCCGTGGTGCTGCCGGCGCGCAACCTGCCGCCCGAGCCGAAGGCGCCCCTCGTGGCCGCCGCCGCGAGCGCCGAGCAGGCCCCGGTCGCCTCGAACTGTGTGAAGCCCGCGGCCCCGGTGGACCAGGCCACCACCGCCGCGGCCGCCGCGTCCGGTGCCGTGACTCCAGCCTCCGCGCTCCCCGCCCAGCCCCCATCGGCGCTGGTCGACAGTGCCCCGCCCTCCGCTGCCGCGCTGCCCGTTCAGCCGGCGCCAGCCGCCGTGGATGTGAGTGGGGCCGCCGCGCCGCCGGCGAACGTGGTGGTGCCGGCTCCGGTGCCGTAGCCCTCGCGCGCGAGGGCGCACCCCCTTCCCGCGCCAATCCCCGGGGCATCGATTCCGCCTATCCCGCGCGGAGGGATGCGTGGCCTCCTGCTTCGGCGGTGCCGTGCCGGAGGTGGACAGCCTCCATGTCCGGAGGCTTAGAGGGGCATCCTCAGGCCCAGGTCCAGCGCGGGGAGGACTCGCACGTCGTTCTTGTCGTCGACGCGCATGAAGACGACGGGCACCCGGCCGCCGATGAGCAGCGCCAGCTCCGGCATGAGGTACACCCCGAAGGACGCCACCGGCACCGCGGCCGGGCCGACCGTCCAGAAGGTCTTCCAGGGCGTGGTCTGCACCACGAGCTGCACGCTCGCCTCGAGCCCCAGTGACAGCTCCGTGTGGCGCCCCCGCTTCTTCCACGCGTAGCCCATCCCCACGCCGCTGATGAACTCGCCCGTGTTGTCGCGGCTGCCCTTGCCCAGCTCGAGCGAGAACGTCAGGCCCCGGGCCTTGGCTTGCGACACCTCCAGGCGGAACGTCAGCAGCGCTCCGGCGGGCTCGAGCACCGTGTGGCGCGCGCCCATCGACATGCTCAGCTCCCGCTTGAGGGTGGGCGACTGCGGGAAGAACTCCTCGAAAGGGGCCGGCTGCCAGGAGCCGTCCTGCCCCGCGGGCGGGGGCGTCACCGCCACCACGGGGTCGGGGGCCGCGTGCAGCGGCGCCGGAGACAACGGCTCCTCGCCGGGGAGCGTCTCACTTGCCAGGGCCCGCTGCCGGGGCTGGGGCTCCGGCTCCGGGCGCAGGGCCCGCGCCGGGTCCGCTGACGGCTCGGCCGCGGCCTCCTCGGTGGACTCGAGTGCGCCCTTCGCCAGGCCCGCCAGGGCTTTCTGTCCCACCGGCTGGAGGTCTCCCCAGCCCACCTTGAGCACCTGTCCCCAGGCCGCGGTCACGGTGCCGATGTACTGCTGGCCCCCGCGCCACGCGCGCAGCTCGTACTCCCCCGGCGGCACCGCGAGCCGGGGCACCGCGCCCAGCCCCAGCTCGGCGAGCACGGGGCCTCGGCCGGTGCGCAGCAGCAGCGCGCGCTCGAAGTCGGGCGGCAGCTCCAGCGCGGTGCCGGGGCTGGGCAGCTGCGTGAGCACCAGCTCGCCCTTGCCCGTGAGCCGATAGGCATACGCCGGATGCTGTGCGCCCGTGAGCACGTCCGCCGTCGCGGAGACCGTGTGGAAATAGGCGTACTGATACGCCTCCCCCAATGTCACCAGCCCATCCCCGGACGCGTCCGCCGCGCCTCTGAGCCCCGAGACCAGGTGGTGCGTGAAGAGCGACCCGCCGACCTCGCGCGACTCCAACGCCAGCTCATCCTCCGCGCTGGACGTCAGCAGCGCATGGCCCGTGCTGTGGACCTCATCCGTCAGCCGCAGCTCGAACGAGGGCCCGGGACGCCCACCCTTGAACTGGAGCAGCGCGCCACTGCGGCAGCTGTCGACGATGGCCAGCCGCACGTCCGCGCGGGTGGCCTCCAGCCAGTTGCGCAAATCCTTGTAAGGCAATCGCTCCGTGCCCAGCTCCAGCGCCACGCCATCCGAGTGCCCGGAGAAATAGAAGAGCAGCACCACCCGCGTGTCGGGCGTGCCCCGCAGCGCGTCGACCTTCCGCGCCGCCGTCGCCAATGCCAGACGCACCGTCGCCAGGTCCTTGCCCTGCAGGACGATGAGGTCCGAGGCCGCCACGTCTCCCAGCTCCGAGAGGACTCCCGCGAGCTTCGCGGCGTCCGCCTCGGCGTAGCGCAAGGGAGGCCGGGCTCCGCTGCCCACGTTGTGTCCCACCAGCACGGCGATGCGACGGGTGCCGGCCTGGGCCGGCAGGGTGGCGCACAACACGGCGGCGAGCACGAAGCAGCGGATGAAGGTCATCACGGCTGGGTCTTCTCGAAGAGGAAGGTGACTTGGGCTCCAGCGGGTACCGCCAGTCGCGTGCGGTCGCGAATGACGTCGGGCCCCCCGGCCGAGAGCTCCCTGAGCGCTGGGGCCACGGACTCGAAAGTCAGTGGCTGCCGCGAGAAAAGGGCGAACAGTCGCTCGGGGCCCGGGGCGTTGTCGAGTACCACGCTCCCGGGAATCTCCACGGGCAGGCCATTGGAGGGCAGCAGCCCGCTCTGGGTGCCACCAAAGGGGTAGTACGTATTCACCTGCCCGGCGCCATCCACCGACACCACGAGGACGAAGGGCAGGCCCTCTCCCTCCACCACGAAGCGCACCTGGTCTCCGGGCGCCAGCGCCTCGCCTTCCTCCACCTTCCACGTGCGCTCGCCGCGGTGCGCGAAGAGCTGAAAGACGGTGCCGCCCTTGGGGGAGAACTCGGGCTCCTCGGGCATGGGCACCCACACGAGCGCCACCGCGAGCAGCGCGGCGGAGCACGCGGCCAGGGCGGGCGTCCACCAGCGCCAGCGGCTGCTCCACGGCGCCGGCCGCGAGGGGAGCGCGTCGGCGCGAGGAAGCACGTAGGCCACGAAGTGCCGCCGGTACGAAGCGAGCTCCTCGGCGCGCGCGCGACAGGTGAGGCACGCGTCCAGGTGGGCCTGGGTGGTGTCGCGCTCCTGGGGGGGGAGCGCATCCATCGAGAGGGCCTCCAACTTGAGGTTGGAGACATGGGAGGGGGAGTTCATGCGGTCGGCCTCCCGGCGAGCGCGTGTGCGTGCCGGTGGAAGTCAGCGAGGCGGTTGACGACGGTGCGACGGGAGATTCCAAGCACCTGGGCCACCTCGTCCTGTGTCATTCCATCGGCGAGGTGGAGCCAGGCGACTTCCGCCACTTTCGGGGGGGCCGTGGCGATGAGGCGCCGGGCCAGGTCCCGGTCCTCCAGAAGCCGCTCGGAATCGAGACCTGGGACATCCGGGACGTCGGCGACGGGAAGGGCGCGGCGGTGCCGGTCCCTCGCCTGGTTGAGGCAGTAGTTGGTGGCGACGCGGTAGATCCACGCCAGCGCATGGTGGGCATCCGGCGCGCGCTCCAGCTGCCGGTGGAGGCGAAGGAAGGTCTCCTGGGTCGCGTCCGCCGCCGCGGCGTCATCACCCAGAATCTGCCGGCACCGCGCATAGAGCGACGGCCCGTAGGTGCGGTACAGCGTGTGGAGGCGATCTTCGGACATGGTGTTTTCGAGTTCCGGCCAACCCAACGAACACCTGGGGTCCAGGGATTGCGCAAGGGCTCCAGCGGAACGGGGTGCTGTGGTAGCACGGGGCGCGCATGGCACTCCCCCCCCGCCGAGGCCCCTCACTGGCCCACAAGGCCCGTCAGCGCAGCCCCGGCCACCACTACAACGCGAGCTTCCTGTCCTCGGTGGACCGGGCGGACATCCTGACCTGGCTGGGAGGGCTGCACCCGCTCTGGGAGGAGCGCTACTCCAAGCACTTCCCGCCGCCCCCGGGCCAGCAGCAGCGGCGCCTCCTCAGGCCCGTGTACTGGCTGGGCAACTGGCAGTTCGCCTGCCTGGACTACTACCGCCCCCCGAAGGGCGTGCTCAACCGGTGCGTGAAGGCGGAGCCCTTTCCGGCGGTGCTCCAGCGTCAGGTGACGAAGGTGGAGGAGCTGGCGCGGCGCATGTTCCGGGGCCCGGACCTGCCCAAGGGCTGGCACCTCAACACCTGCCTGGTGAACTTCTACGGCAGTCGCCTGGAGGCGGACCGCTGGGTCGACACGGCCCGGGTGGGCGAGCACAAGGACTTCGAGCCCGGACCGGTGGCCTCGCTGTCCTTCGGTGAGCGGGCGCTCATCCAGTTCGTCACGTCGACCCGTCCGGGGGAGCGCGACGCGGTGGTGCTGGAGCAGTGGCTGGATGACGGCTCGCTGGAGCTGTTCGGCGGGAAGCAGTGGAAGGAGGAGACGTTCCACCGCGTGCAGCGGGTGGACACGCGCGAGGGCCATGACCTGGCGCCGAAGCTTCCGGACTTCCGCACGCGCCGCATCAACCTCACGTTCCGCTACGTGCCGGACGTCCACGTGACGCCGTTCGCCGCGCTGTCCGCCGAGGCGCGCGAGGACGTGCGCGGCTACATGGAGCAGCTGGCGAAGGGCAGCGCGTTCTTCCGCGAGGAGCTCGCGCGCGAGGCCCGGCAGCCCATGCCCTGACGTCGCGGGCGCTCAGTCGCGGCGGGGCTTGCGGTGCGTGCGGGCGTGGCGTCCGGCGGGCTGTCCGGGGTCGCGCCGCGCGGCGTCCTGCTGCGGCGGGCCCGGGTCCTTCTGCGAGGCGAGGAAGTGCGTCCACGCCTCCTGGAACACGGGGTCCTCGCGAGGCACGGGCACGCGGGGAATCTGTCCTCGCATGATGCGCTCGATGCGCTCCACCACGTCCTTGTCGCGCGAGGTGGCGAAGGTGGAGGCCACGCCGCTGGCCTGCGCGCGCGCGGTGCGGCCGATGCGGTGGACGTAGTCCTCGGGCGAGTGGGGCAGGTCGAAGTTGATGACCTGGCCCACGTCCTCCACGTCGAGTCCGCGCGCGGCGATGTCCGTGGCCACGAGGCAGCGGTAGGTCCCCTTGCGGAAGCCCTCGAGCGCCTGCCGGCGCTGGTTCTGCGTGCGGTCCGCGTGCAGCACCGCGCTCTTGTGGCCCGCGCGCTGGAGGGTGCGCAGGACCTTGTCCGCGCGCTCCTTCGACTTCGCGAAGACGAGCGCCGTGGTGGTGTCCTGGGCCAGCAGGGTGAGCAGGAGCGCGGACTTCTCCTCGGGCTTGACGATGTAGAGGCGCTGCTCGGCGCGCGCGGCGGGGGTGCCGCTGCGGGTGACCTCCACGCGCACCGGACGGACCAGCTGCTCGCGGGCGAAGCGCCCCACGTCCGCGCCCAGCGTCGCGGAGAACAGCAGCGTCTGTCGCTTGCGCGGGAGCGCGGAGAGGATGCGCTGGAGCTGTGGGAGGAAGCCCATGTCGAGCATCCGGTCCGCTTCATCGAGGACCAGGGCCTCCAGCTTGGGGAAGCGGGCGGCTCCGGTGTCGAGCAGGTCCACCAGCCGGCCGGGCGTGGCGAGGACGAAGGTGGGCTGGGCCTGGAGGGCCTCGACCTGGGCGCCCATGTCCTCGCCGCCGATGATGACGGCCTGGGTGAGGCCTCGGGCCTCGGCGAAGACCTGGACGGGCTCGGAGATCTGCTGCACGAGCTCGCGGGTGGGGGCGAGCACCAGGGCGAGCGTGCCCTTCTTGCTCGCGAAGCGCTCCACGAGGGGGAGCACGTAGGCGGCCGTCTTGCCGGTGCCCGTGGCCGCGCAGCCGATGACGTCCTTGCCGGCGAGGGCGGGGGGGATGGCCTGGGACTGGATGGGCGTGGGCTGGGTGAAGCGCACCCGGCGAAGCGCGCCGAGGGTGGCTTGAGACAGTCCGAGCCGTTCGAAGGAATCACTCACGGCCTTGGGGGGTATCACGGCGGACGGTGCGATGGGAAAGAGCCTCGCGGGGCACTGTCGTCCGGTAGGTTGTGGCGTGAATGACTTCCGCGCTGCCGCCCCTGTCCGTGGTGCTCGACACCAACGTGGTCCTGGACCTCTACGTCTTCGAGGACCCCGCCACGCGTGTGTTGTGGGAGGCGCTGGAGGCGGGGCGGGTGGTGGCGTGGGTGGAGGAGGGGATGCTGGCGGAGCTGGGCTACGTGCTCGCCTCGCGAAACTTCCTGCGCGGGCGGGAGGTGGAGGCCCGGCGGACGGCGCTCGAGCGCTACCGGGCCCGAGCGCGGCTGCTGCGTGAGGGGGAGGGGGCGCCAGTGGCGGAGCTGCCTCGGTGCAAGGACCGGGATGACCAGCGGTTCTTGGTGCTGGCCGCGCGGGCGCGGGTGGATTGGTTGGTGAGCAAGGACAAGCGGGTCCTCTCGATGGCGGACCGGCGGGAGATGCCGTTCGCCATCCTCACGCTCCGGCAGGCGGTGGCGAGGCTTGAGACTCCCGCGAGGGCAGGGGGCGCGATAGAACGCGTCTCATGAAGGCCTACGAGATTCGCGGGAAGTTCGGGCTGGAGAACCTGGTGGCGTGTGAGCGGCCGGACCCCACGCCGGGACCGTTTCAGGTGCGGGTGCGGGTGAAGGCCACGAGCCTCAACTACCGCGACTTGATGATGGTGGAGGGGCGCTACAACCCCTCGCTGAAGCTGCCGTTGATTCCGAACTCGGACGGCGCGGGTGTGGTGGAGGAGGTGGGGCCAGGGGTGACGCGCGTGAAGCCGGGGGACCGGGTGATGGGGGCCTTCTCGCAGGCGTGGCTCGCGGGTGAGCCCTCGCGCGCGGTGCATCAGAGTGCGCTGGGTGGGCCGCTGGATGGCGCGTTGGCGGACACGATGGTGCTTCGCGAGGAGGGCGTGGTGGCGACGCCGGACGACCTGTCCGATGAAGAGGCGGCGACGCTGCCTTGCGCGGCGGTGACGGCGTGGAGCGCGCTGGTGACGCATGGCGCGGTGAAGGCGGGGGACGTGGTGTTGTTGCAGGGGACGGGCGGTGTCTCCATCTTCGCATTGCAGATCGCGAAGCTGCTGGGGGCGCGCATCATCGTCACGTCCAGCCGCGACGAGAAGCTGGAGCGGGCGCGGGCGCTGGGGGCGCATGACGTCATCAACTACGTCACGACGCCGGACTGGGAGAAGGTGGCGCGGGGCCTCACGAAGAACGTGGGCGTGGACCACGTCGTGGAGGTGGGAGGGGCGGGGACGTTCGAGAAGTCACTGCGCGCGGTGCGGCCGGGCGGGACGGTGTCCGTCATTGGGGTGCTGAGTGGGGGCGCGGCGACGATGCAGTTGACGCCGATACTCATGCAGAACCTGCGAGTGCAGGGCGTCGTCGTGGGGCACCGCGAGAGCTTCGAGGCGCTGCTGCGCGCGTTCACCCAGCATGCGGTGCGTCCGGTGGTGGACCGCGTCTTCCCGTTCGAGGAGGCGGTGGCGGCGTTCCACCACCTCAAGAGCGGGGCCCACTTCGGCAAGGTCGTGGTGCGAGTGGGCTGAGCGGCCGGCCCGGTGGCGAGGTGTGCTCACCGGGGCCGGCGGACGCCGTGACGCTTCAGGAGCCCGTTTCGGTGGGCCCTGAGTCGGACGGGGTGGAGGAGCGAGCTACGTAGCTCACCTGGGGCCCGCCGCGAGCCGCGCGAGGGCCGCCCCGGTTCGAGTTGGGGTGCTGCGGTCGAGCCCCATTGCCGTTCTGCCGAGGCTCTCGCATCACGTTGCCACCTGGCGCGGATGCCGGTGTCGTGCTGACGGCGGGCCGGCTCTCCACGATGGGCTGTGCCCCTCGACCAGGACCTCCCCGGCGCTGCTCATTGCGAGGGGGCCGCGAGTCGTTCTGCCGAGGCGAACCGTTGGCGCCGTTCTGCTCCCCATTGCCGTTGTTGTAGTGGCCGTTCGGCTCCGAGGACGGGCCATTGGCCTGGCGCTCATGTCGCTCGTTGCGACGCCCACCCATGGGGGGCCGAGGCGAACCGTTGCGAGCGTCCTCCCCACCAGCGTCAGGCGCGCCGTTGCGCGAGGTGCCCTGATAGGACCGCTGGCCGTTGTTGCGCGACTCCCCGTTGAAGGACTCGGAGGCGCCATGGCGAGCGTCGCCCGCGGAGGCGTGCTGCTCGCCGAGGTGCCCGTTGTCCGGATGGGACGCTGCCCCTTCGTTGCGCGCATCGCCTTGGAAGGAGCGAGGTCCTCCGTTGCGTCGGCCGTTCTGGGAAGCGCGCGGACCCCCGTTGCGCCGATCACCCTGAGAAGGACTTTGTCCTCCATGGGGTGCGTCGCTCTGCGGGGAGGATGGACCTCCATGGCTCTGCTCACGCAGGGAGGACGCCTGCCCCCCGTTGAGTGCATCACCCTGGAAGGAGCGCGGACCGCCGTTACGGCGCCCACCCTGAGACGGGCCCTGGCCGCCGCGCCCATCGCCCTGGAAGGAGCGAGGGCCTCCGTTGCGTGCATCGCCCTGCGAGGGACTCTGCGCTCCGTTGGACACATCGCCCTGGAAGGAGCGAGGGCCTCCGTTGCGTGCATCGCGCTGCGAGGAACTCTGCGCTCCGTTGGACGACACATCGCCCTGGAAGGAGCGAGGGCCTCCGTTGCGTGCATCGCCCTGCGAGGGGCTCTGCGCTCCGTTGGACACATCGCCCTGGAAGGAGCGAGGGCCCCCGTTGCGAGCATCGCCCTGTGAGGGACTCTGCGCCCCGTTGGACGCATCGCCCTGGAAGGCGCCTGGCGCACCGTCGCGACGCCCACCCTGCGAGGCGCCGTGGCCACCGTTGCGCGAGTCGCCCTGGAAAGAGCGAGGACCGCCGTTGCGCGAGTCGCCCTGGACGGAGCGAGGGCCACCATTACGCGCATCACCCTGGACGGAGCGCGCCCCTCCATTGCGTGCATCGCCCTGCGCGGGACCTTGTCCCCCGTTGCGTGCATCCCCTCCAGGTGACGGACGCGCCGTCGCGCCGCGTTGACCTCCACCCGCCGCCGGCGCTCCGCTCCGCTGTGCCGCGGGCGTCGCGGGCCGGTTGTTGCCCTGACGCGGAGGCGGACGACCTCCACCCCGGCGCCCGCCTCGCTGCGGAGGCGACGCCGGCGGCTTCCCTCGCTCACCACCGCCCTGCCGCAGGACCAACGCCTCCAGCTCGCGCAGCTCCGCCTCTTCAGCCTCCTCGGGCGTCATCGCGGCCCGGGCCGGCTCGGGCGCCACCACCTCCACCGCCTGGGCGCGGAAGTCGCGTCGCGGGCCCCCTTGAGGCCGTGCGTCCGGACGCCCATCCCGCGCGCCCCCTCTTCCTCCCTGCCGACGCGGCGCCTCACGGAAGTTCCCGGACGGCACGAAGTCCGGCGTGAGCTCCCGCCGCACATACGCGTTCCAGATTTCACCCGTGTCGCCCGCCATCCCGTGCAGCCACGGCGCGAACGTCGCGAGGAACTCGCGCACATTGTCCAGGTCTCGCCGGAAGTAGAACTCCGCGCGGTTGTTGCGCGCGGCGGCGATGGTCTGCGGGAAGTCGATGATGGTGGGACCCGCCCAACTCATCAGGATGTTGTACGGCGACAGGTCCCCATGGATGAGGTCCGCGCACAGCATGCTGATGACCTGCGCGCGCAGGTCCAGGTACATGTTCTGCGCATCCTCGGGGGTCGCCGGCGGGGCCTCCACCAGGCGCGGCGCCGGATGGCCCTCCGCGTCGACCACCACCTCCATCAGGAGGATGCCCTCGTAGAACATCACCGGCGTCGGAACCCGGACGCCCTGGGCGTGCAGCTTGTACAGCGAATCCGACTCGGCGCTCTTCCACGCCTCCTCGGCGGCGGCCTGCCCGAAGCGGCTGCCCTTCTCCATGGCGCGACGGGTCCGGGAATTGCGCACCTCGCGCCCTTCCCGATAGCCCGCATTGTTGCGGAAGTTGCGCTCGTGGCGCTCCTTGTACAGCTTGGCGGCCACCACCTGCCCGGCGTGCTGGACCAGCCACACCTCCGCCTCCTTTCCCGTCTTCAACTGGCCGATGACGGCCTCGATGATTCCGTCGGCGAGGAGGGTCTCTAGCGAGTCATTCATTCCGAGGCGGAAGTCCTGAGGGGCTCGGGCGGGTGTACGCGGATGCGCGCGGGCGGCCCTGCTCGCACCGCGCAATGGCATGTGAACATCGCGGAAGGCCCTCTTGCTACCGCCTTGACGCCGGGAGCTTCCGGAAGACCCAACGCTCGGCCTGCTAACAGTTTGTCTGTCGGCGTTCCAGGGTATCAATCGGCCAGCGGAGGGGGTGGGTCACGCATGACCGTGCCCTGGAGTGCCGGCGGATGTCATTTCCAGGACGCTGGGGCGGCCTCCGGGACGAAGCCCGCGGCCCTGCCCGGTAGGCCGGCGGGCAGAGGGACGAGGGTGCCCTGCGGGCCAGGGCCGGGAGGGGTGGAGGGGGCGAGAGGTCGTCCAGAGGGCGACCTGTACGCAGGGGACTGCCGACCCGCACCACGAGAGCGCTACGATGCGCGCCGCCCAGGAGGGGCTCACCCATGGCGACGAAGAAACGCAAGTCGAGTGCTGCGAAGAAGTCATCCCGGCGCGCCTCCACCGCGAAGAAGCCCGCGGCGAAGAAGTCCGCGGCACGAAAGGCCACCGCGAAGAAGGCCGCGACGCGAAAGAGCGCCGCGAAGAAGGGCTCGGCGAAGAAGAGCCCGGCGACGAAGAAGGGAGCTGCTCGCAAGAGCGCCGCGAAGAAGGGCGCGGCGCGCAAGAGCACCCCCGCGAGGAAGAAGTCCGCCACCAGCGTGCGAGGTGGAAAGAAGGCCGCGAGTGCGTCCACGCCACGCACCGCCAGGCTGCCCGCCCCTCGGGAGACACCCGCTCCGGTGGAGGTCTCCATCGTGGCCTGGGCGGAGCCGGTGGAGGAGGACACGTCTGCCGGGGAGCAGGTAGAGACCTCGTCCGCGGGCCTCCAGCCGCTCGCCCCCGAGCACGCGGCGGTGGATGAGCTGACCAGCTCCGGCAACGAGCTGCTCGACACCTTCCAGCGCTATGACCGCAACCGGACCGGCGCCATCGAGCGCGCCGAGTTCGCGCGGCTGCTGGAGGCGCTCGGCCAGGACGTCACGGACGAGGAGCTGGAGATCGCCCTGGACATCGTCGACACGGACAAGACGGGGCGGATCTCCTGGAGCGAGTTCAAGGTCTGGTGGAACAGCCGCTAGGGTGGAACAGCCGCTAGGGCTGTGACGCCGGGCAGGCGGGCGCGAGGCCTTTCCGGGAACGGAAGGGCCGTGGTGTGCCGTCACGGCGGGGAGGCTCCCTTCCAAGGACTGGGAGCCCAGGGCACACGTCCTCGGGAAGAGCGGCGGGAGTCCCGTGTTCGGGTGTCGCTGAATGGTGAGGGGACCCGAGCTGACCTACACTCGGGAGGGTAGGGGGAACGGTGTCCGACCTGGCGTCACGAGCACATTCCACCGTCTTCGAGCACGCGCGCGACGCGGTGCTCGTGCTCGATGCTGCGCAGAACATCCTGGAGGTGAACCGCGCCGCGGAGCGCATCTTCGGGCCGCGCGCGGAGCTGGCGGGCACGGCCGTGGTGCGCCTGCTCCCCGGGTGGCGTCCGCCCGATGCGCGCGGAGCCCAGGAGTCGCCTCACGAGACGGAGCTCGCGGGCCAGCGTCCGGGCGTCGTGGGCGTGGCGTACTACCTGCGGGTGCAGACGCTGTCGCAGGTGGATGCGCGCGGCGAGGTGCTGGGCTGGGTGCTCCAGCTCCAGGACATGCGCGGCAGCCTGGAGGTGGAGGCCTCCATCCGCCAGCAGAAGGAGTTCTTCGAGGCGGTCGTGCGCAACAGCCCGGTCGCCATCGTCACCATCTCCCGCCAGTTCATCGTGCTCTCGTGGAACCCCGCGGCGGAGCGGCTCTTCGGCTACACGCCGCAGGAGGCGCTGGGCAAACACATCTTCGACCTGGTGGCGACCGAGGAGTCCATCCTCCCCGACGCGAAGCGGGCCCAGCGCGACGTCAACCAGCGCGGGCGGGTCCACTCCGTCACGCGGCGGCTGCGAAAGGACCGCACCATCGTCGACGTGGAACTGCTCGCGCTGCCGGTGTCCGTGGGAGGCCGGCAGCTGGGCTTCATCGCCATCTATCACGACATCACCGACCTGCAGCGCGCGCGGCAGGCCGCCGAGGCCGCCAATCAGGCCAAGAGCCTGTTCCTGGCGACGATGAGCCACGAGATTCGCACGCCGATGAACGCCATCATCGGCATGACGGGGCTGATGCTGGAGACGCACCTGTCCGACGAGCAGCGTGAGTTCATCTCCACCATCCGCCAGAGCAGCGAGGCCCTGCTGACGCTGCTCAACGACGTGCTGGACTTCTCCAAGATTGAAGCGGGGCGGCTCGAGGCGGACCTCCACCCGTTCGACCTGCGGCAGTGCGTGGAGTCGGTGCTGGACTTGTTGGCGGTGCGTGCCAGCGAGAAGGGGCTGGACCTGGGGGCGGACATCTCGCCGCAGGTGCCGCAGGTGGTGATGGGCGATGCGTCGCGGTTGCGTCAGGTGCTGCTCAACCTGGTGGGCAACGCGCTCAAGTTCACCGAGTCCGGAGGCGCGGTGGTGTCCGTGGACGGCACGCGCCGCGGCGATGCTCCGGATGCGCCGTGGGTGCTCTCCTTCGCCGTGCAGGACACGGGGCCCGGCATCCCCGTCGCCAAGCAGCAGGGACTGTTCCAGCCGTTCAATCAGCTGGACGTGGCGGTGACGCGCAAGTTCGGCGGCACGGGGCTGGGGCTCGCCATCTCCAAGCGACTCGTGGAGGCGATGGGCGGGCGCATCTGGGTGGAGAGCGAGGGCATCGCCGGACGTGGGACGACGTTCAACTTCTCCCTCACCTTGCAGGCCGCGCCCCAGACGACGGCGGGCTACCTGCGCGCGGACCAGCCGGCGCTGCAGGGCCGGCGCGTGCTCATCGTCGACGACAACGCCATCAACCGCCGGCTGTTGGGGCGGCAGCTGCAGACCTGGGGCGCGGAGCCGGTGGAGGCGGGCTCGGGGATGGAGGCGCTGGCGAAGCTGCAACCCGGCGCGCGCTTCGACCTGGTGCTCATCGACCAGCAGATGCCGGGGCTGGACGGGCCGTCGTTGGCGTTCCGCATCCGGGAGCGGGAGGACCTCCAGAAAATTCCACTGCTGCTTTTGACGTCGACGGGACGTCGCGCGGCGCCACCGCCGGGGTTATTCTCCGCGGTCCTCTCTCGCCCGATGAAGGCCTCCCACCTCCACGACACCTTGGTGTCCTGCTTCTCCCAGGAAGTGGCTCCGGTGAACGCGGAGCCGCCGCCGCAGGGAGCGCTCGCGCCGAGAGAGCGTCCGGGAGACCGCGTCCCGCTGCGCATCCTGCTGGTGGAGGACAACCCCACCAACCAGCGGCTGGCGAGCCTGATGTTGGACCGGCTGGGCTATCAGGTGCAGGCGGCCTCCAACGGGCGCGAGGCGCTCGAGTGGTCCATGCGTCAGCGGTTCGACGTGGTGCTCATGGACCTGCAGATGCCGGAGATGGACGGGCTGGAGGCGACGCGACGGCTTCGTCGGGAGCTGCCGCCCAACGTGCAGCCGTGGGTCGTCGCGATGACGGCCAACGCGATGGACTCGGACCGGGAGCAGTGCTTCGAGGCGGGGATGGACGACTTCCTCTCCAAGCCGATCCGGGTGGAGTCGCTGACCGCCGCGCTGGTGCGGTGCCAGACCCCGCGTCCGGTGGGCGGCGCGCAGGCGCGTCCTTCTCGTGTCGAGCAGGACGAGGCTCCGCTCGACGAGGACCTGGTGCCGCTGTCGGCGCGCATCCCGGGCCTCAACCCAACGGCGCTGGCGCGGCTGTGGCGGGAGCTGGGCACCCAGGCGCCGAACATCCTCCCCGAGCTCATCGACACCGCGCTGCTCAGCATGCCCGTGCTGCTGGAGGACGCCTTCGCGGCGCTGCGGCAGGGGGTGCTGGACGACGTGAGCCGGGCGGCGCACACACTCAAGTCCAATGCGGCGTGGTTTGGCGTCTCGGCGCTGGAGGCGGTGTGCCGGGACATCGAGCTGCGCGCGGACGCGGGAGAACTCCACGGCCTGCGGGAGCGCCTGGACCGCTGCCGGGTGGAGCTGGAGACGGCGCGGGAGATGTTGTCGCGCCTGCGTGACAGCATGGGTGGGAGCGAGTCTCGAAGCTGAACCCCCGCCGCGATGCACATGGTCAGCCGGCTGGAGGACGTCCCGTCCCTGGCCGGCCGCGGTATCCCCTTGAGGTGGACGATGAGTGACTCTCGGATTCGAGGGCTGGAGGAGGTGGACCGCCTGTCGGTGCCCCTGCCTCATGGCACGGAAGTGACGACGCGCGTGGAGCGGCTCACCACGGGAGGCCGGCGCATCCCCCAGGGCGTGGTGGGGCGCGTGGTGCGAGCCCGGGATGGAGGGCTCGATATCCAGATTGTGGGCGTGGGGGAGGTGTGGTTCGCGCGCGAGGAGCTGGTGCCTCGGCGCCCGGGGCAGGTCCAGTTCGCCCGGCGTCGCGAGGCCGCGTGGCAGGCGCTGGGGCCGTGCGTCGTGCTGGAGACGCGCGTGGGCAGTCACGCCTGGGGCCTGGCGAACGCGCAGTCGGACGTGGACGTGCGAGGTGTCTTCGCGCTGCCGCTCCCGTGGACGCTGGGCCTGGTGGACCCTCCGATGGACCTGGTGAGCGCCGACGGCAGCACGACCTATTGGGAGGTGCGCAAGACGGTGGAGCAGGCGCTGCGGGCCGACCCGAACACGCTGGAGACGTTGTTCGTCCCGGGCGCGAAGGCGCTGGACGAGCTGGGGGAGTGGCTGCTGGCGGAGCGCGAGGCCTTCGTCTCGCAGGCCATCTTCGGCAGCTTCGGCCGGTATGCGATGAGCCAGCTCGACAAGCTCACGCGCAGCCAGCGGCTCGCGGAGCACCGCGACCTGCTCCTGGAGTGGCTGTGTGAAGACCCCACGCCGGACCTGGACGAGGTCGCGAGGCGGCTCGCGGCGGTGTCGCCCCGGCAGTCGCCCACGGAGCAGGACGCGCTCCTGGCGGCGAAGACCTATGTGAAGCAGCTCTACCGCTCGCTCTGGGACCAGGGACTGCTCACGGCCAACGACTTCGCGGCGCTCATCACGTATGCGCGAGGCGGTGGTCAGCGTCCGCCGTCGGCTCGCGAGCTGCGGCCGAAGAACGCCTACAACCTGCTGCGCCTGATTGCGACCGCCACGGGGTGGCTGCGCCACGGCGAGCCGGTGTTCGAGGCGTCGGGGACCTTGAAGGCGCGGTTGTTGGACATCAAGGCCGGGCAGGTGCCGCTCGAGGATGTGCTGCGGGACGCGGAGGCCATGGCGCCGGAGCTGGAGGCGGCGCGACGGGAGAGCAAGTTGCCGGAGCACCCCGACTATCCGCGGGCGGACCGGCTGTTGCGGCGCGTGGGCGAGGAAGTGGCGCGACGCTGGGTGTTGAAGGTGCCGGGTGCGCTGGGGCGCGAGGCGCCCGCGGCCCCGGAGACGGAGTGGAGGGACTCGGAATGAAGGGCACCTTGAAGGAGCACGAGCAGCGGGTCGCGGACCGCGTGCTCGACGAGGAGTCCGCGAAGCGAGAGCACCTGGTGGTGGCCTTGTCGGGCGCGCATGCGTATGGGTTTCCCTCGCCCGACAGCGACCTGGACCTGAAGTCCATTCACGTGGCGCCCACGGCCCTGCTCCTGGGCTTGCAGCCTCGGCAGCTCAACGCCGAGCGGCTCCAGGTGGTGGACGGCGTGGAGGTGGACTACTCGTCCAACGAGCTCCAACCTGTCCTCCAGGGACTCTTGCAGGGCAATGGCAACTACCTGGAGCGGTTGGTGGGGGCCATCCCCGTGCGAGTCTCTCCTGAGCTGGCGCCTCTCCAGCCGCTGGTGCGGGCCGTGATGTCCCAGCGGATGCACCGGCACTACCGGGGCTTCGCGCACGGACAGCTTCGCGAGTGGGAGAAGAGCGGCTTCCGCTCGGCGAAGAAGCTGCTCTATGTGCTCCGCACCACGCTGACCGGGACGCACCTGCTGCGCACCGGTGAGGTGGAGACGGATGTCACCGAGCTGCTGGATGCGAACGGGTTCTCGGAAGCCCACGAGCTGGTGGCGCAGAAGCAGCGCGGCGAGAAGAGCGAGCTGCCCGATGCGCTCAGCGAGAAGTGGCGCGCGGAGGTGTCTCGCTCCTTCGAGGTACTGGATGCCGCGCTGGCGGCGTCCGTGTTGCCCGAGGAGCCTCCCGCGTCGGCGGTTGATGCGCTGGAGGCGTGGATGCTGGACCTTCGGCGACGACGGTTCGGTTCGCCCTGAGCGCGAGTGTCAGGGCTCGGTGGGCGACAGGCGTGACCAGGAGCGGTTCTTGACCTTGAGCCAGGCCTGTTGCCGGTGGAGATAGGTGGCGCAGACTTGGCGCCACGTCCACACCTCGGGCTTCTTCCACCACTCGGAGGGAGGCTGGAGTCCCTTGTCGCGCAGGTTGCCGATGCCTCGGAAGCCGACGCCGTCGAGTCCGTAGGCGCTGTTGGACTCCAGCACGAGGACCTTATCCGTCGCGGGATGGTGGTCCACGATGAGGAAGGTATGGCCGGAGCGCCAAGGGGCACGCCATCCCTGGATGAGCGTCCAGGGATGCGGCGAGACATCCGGCGAAGGCGCGAGGAGGGCCATGTCGCTCTCGACGGCGGCGGTGACGGGCGAGAACAGGTCTTCCGAGGACGCAATCATCATCTGCCGGTGCCGGCGTGCGTCCCAGCTGAAGCTGTCGCCGTGGACGTCGGCGAAGGCCCTGACGGTGAGCGCCTCGACGAAGGTGCAGCAGTTGTTGAAGCTCGGGGGGCCCAGGGGGACCCGGATGCCGGGCAGCGTCCAGGGGTAGTACGCCTGGTCCAGGTCGTAGCGGAACTCGCTCATCCCCCCGAGCAGCGAGACCAGCTTCTCCTCGGGCACGGCCATGGGCTCGTCGCTGAATGACAACCTCACGGCGGGCGGCGGCTTCTCCTGGCTGGCGAGGGTGGCGTACTGCTGGGTGCGCCACCGGACACAAACCCAGGTGTCCAGCGCGCCCAGGGTGGGGACCTCCAGCCGGGCGTAGTCGCTGTCGGAACCCGCGGGGCCGGGGCGCTCTTCGAGCACGAAGTAGGTGCCCGGCTCGACGTAGCCCTCGAACTGCGCGTTCGTATCGGGGTCCACGAAACCCCGCATGCGGATGGGGAGCTTCGCGACACGATAGGTTTCGGCCACGCTGCGACCTCCAGAGATGTTGACTGGGTGTGAATGCTATCTCACCCCTGGGGAAGTCCGGCAGGACGTATCAAGGCTGGCGCGGGGGGTGTGCCCCGCCTGGTCCAACCCATGCTTGCTCATCCAGCTTCCTGGCATGGGAAGCGTAAAGACTGACAGCTTTCGTGGGTGCCTCTCACCCCCGCAACAGCTCCACCTGGAGCACGGTGTCCTTGGGGCGGTTTGTCCATTCCTGAAAGGATGTCTGGAAGGTCGCCACCGCCTCGGACAGCGGGCTTCCGGGAGTCCAGGAGAGTGCTCCCGCGTCCTGGGTCTGTCGCGTGTCCAGTCCCATGAAGAGCGCTTGCGGACCCTGGAGCGGACGGACACTGAGTCGGCGATCTCCCTCCAGTCGGTACACCAGGGCGGTGAGATGTCCGAGGACCCAGCCCATCGCGGCCTCGTGGGCTTCGGGCGTAGGCGCGTCGACGGAGAGCCTCAGCCGGGCCGGAAGGTCGCGTGCGGCGTCGACCGGCTGGAACAGCGGCTCCCACGCGCGCGGTGAGCTCGAAGCCCTCGCTTCGGCCACGAGCTCCCGGGCGCGCGTCAGCTCATCGCGCACGGTGCGGAACGTGGACCGAGACACATTGCGCGCCGTGTTTCGCGGCGGCTCCGCGGGCGCGATGACGGGCATCAGGTCGCGCCTCCCATCCGGACGATACCGAGCCGTCTCCGAGGTCAGGGCCACGGGCTGGGGCCAGGGCCAGGTGGCGAACGTGTGGAAGAAGTGTGCGAGCAGCTCCGCGTCGGACTTCACGGCGTCCGGAGCCCCGCGTGTGCAGGCCCAGGCGGCGAGCACCGTCCAGGACAGCCCGCCCAGGTAGCCGAGCGCATGCGAGTAGATGCCCCGCGCCTTGGCCCAGCGCTTCACCGCGCGAAGCAGGTTCCGGAAGCGCTCGTGGGTGGCTTCGTCGGCGCCGAGCACATCGAGGACCCCTTGCGAGTCCGCGACGCCCAGCACGGAGCGAAGCCCCGAGGTGTCGAGCTGGGGGCCATGCTGCGCGAGCAACGTCAGGGGCTCACAGGGCGCCACCCCTTCCGGGCGGCTCGCATAGGACACATCGAAGCTCACGCCGCCGAGCGACAACTTCACCAGCGGAATCGCGGCATCGGCCACGAACCGCGCGGAGCTCGCGGCCGCGGGAGCGGAGGTCGCGACCTCGCGCAGCAGGGCCTGGGCGAAGTCGTCTCGAGAGAGGCTCGATGGTCCGATGGCGACCGCGTCCACGTCGCTCCCCGCTTCGTCCGTGCCGAGCAGGTACGAGCCATAGGGATGCAAGGACGTCCCGACGCGCTCGCACAGTCCGCGCAGTTGCTCCACGGCCGAGGCGCGAGCCTCCCGTGACGCAGGCGTGTTCGTACTGGCGAGGGCCGCGCGAAGGGTGCTGTCTCCCTTCGTCGACGCCGGGGGCTGCTGGCGTGCCGCACGGCCCAACGGGATTCGCCGGATGACCTCGAACGGTGTGTCGCCCTTGCGTCGGATGAGACACACGTCGCCGATGGGGAAGGACAGCGCGCGCCATGTCCGGGCCCACGTCGCGAGCGTCTGCTCGAGGTCCACGTCCTTCGAGCGCGGAAGCTGTCCGACGGAGAGGTGAGGCGAGAAGCCGCGCTCGGGAGAGGCACACTCGGGGACCACCGCCGCGAGCTTCGCGTGCAGGGCCGCCAAGGCACCCCGAGGCTCGTCATCGGGGCGAAGCCACGCCGTGGCGTTGGCGCGATGCTCGAAGTGCCCGAACGTGGAGAGCGTCACCTCGAAGGGCTCGATGTCCCGGAGGGCCTCCTCGAAGAGCGCCGCGACGGTGTCGAAGTCCTCTTCCGGGAGGAACGGGTAGAGCAGGGTGACATGTGGCATCCACCGCTCGAACTTCGCGTCGTGCTTCTTTCGCAGGGCCTGGATGGGAGGCCACGCGCTCTCGGGGGGAATGAGCACCACGGCCGTCTGGTGGACGAGTCGCGCCGTGCCTCGGGCGGAATCCGTCTCCGCGACGGAGCCCCGACGCAGCACGCAGCGAATCCCGAAGTGGTCCGAGGCGAACAGCGGCTCACCCGACGGCCCGGGTCCACCAGGGAGGGGTGCTTCGCCGAAGAGCTCGATGGCCTGGGGCACCAGCCGGCCGGAGGCGGACTTCACGAGCACCCGGTCCAGCCGCTGAAGCCGACCCGACGTGGTCGTGAGGGCGGCCAGCGAGTTGAGCTGAGGGTTGTAGGTCTCTCCCAGCTCCATGGGCCGCAACATCGGCCAGGCGTCCACGAACCCGGCTCGAGCGAAGGACTCTGCCTCCGAGGACGACTCGCCCAGGTTGAAGTCTCCCGCCAGCACGAGGTCGGGGGGACGGCCTTCTTCCGAGGCTCCGAGCGCGAGCGCCCAGTCGAGAATCGCTTGCACCTGGACAGCCCGGGCCGCGGCTCCCGATGCATCGCGGTTGCTCGTCAGGTGCGGCGTCGCCACCCACAGCGTTCCGTCCGCCACGCGCAGCTCACCCGCGATGAGGCGCTTGTCCCGGGAGAACACCCGCTGGACCAGCGAGGAGAAGGGAACTCGCGACAGGAGCACCTGTCCGTAGGTGGCCACGGTGCTCGCCTCGGGCCCATCGGACAGCCAGTAGTGTTCGCGAACCCAGGGCTCGGCGAGCAGGGCACGCAGGAAGGGCGCGGTGACTTCCTGGAGCGCGATGACGTCCGCGTCCGTCTCACGGAGCAGGGCCAGCGCGGCGGGAATCCGGCGGGCCGTGTCGAGCAGCTCCGCGTCATACAGGTCGAACAACACGTTGAACGTGACGACCGTGAGCTGCTCGCGCGCCGGAGGCTTCGTGCTCGGCGCCACGGCTGTCACCCACGCTTCGGCGTGTGCGTCGAAGCGGTGGGCGGGAAGGGAGGTGAAGGCCGCGGGAGCGCGGCGTGGCGCGGGGGCGGGCGGGTCCTCGGAGGGCGCGGGGTGACTGAGCCGGTCGATGCGCTCCTTGCGGTCCCACACCACCTCGCGCCCGCGCTTGAAGTACCAGACGCGGTGCCACGGAAGCTCCCCGTCGGGGACGAAGGCCTCGAAGGGCATCTCCTCCATCGTTTCGCCGTGCGCGTCGTAGCCAATCACAAACTCGCGAGCGTCCAGGCGCGGGTCCCACCGGATGCGGTGGTACACCTCGCGGCTCGTCGTGAAGCGTTCGTTGGACATGGCGGCGACTCACGGATGAAGAGGGAAGGGAACCTCACGCCACAGCCCGCCCAGCGTCACCGGACGGGCCCATGCGCGGTGGGCGGCACACCTGACGCCGCGCCCTCCGGGCGGCTGACATTCTGCTCGCGTCAGGAAGGGCTGACGCCCGCCACCAGGTAGAAGCGGAACTCCCCCGAGTTGACCCCGTAGGCCGCGTCCACGCCCACCAGCGGCAGGACGATGTTGCGCAAGTACAAGCGCAGCCCCGCGCCCAGGCCCTGGGCCAGCGTGGAGCCCTTCAGTCCGCTCTGGCTGTCTGGCAGGTAACCGCGCACCACGCGCCCGTTGACGTCCCGCAGGACACCGTCGTCGGGCAGGTCCCTCCACGCCATCAACCCGGTGTCGGAGAAGCCCACGCCCCGGAAGGACAGCGAGCGGATGGTGAAGAGGGGGAAGTGATACTCGGCGGTGAAGGACAGGCGCGTGTCGCCTCGGAACTGTCGGTGGACGAAGCCGCGCAGCGAGTTGCCGCCGAGCACCAGCTCCTGATGGAAGGGCAGGTCCACGCCCGCCGAGGCCTCCGCGCGCAGCACCAGGTTGTGCTCGTCGAACAGCCGCAGGCCCTGGCGGTACAGCAACCCGTAGCGGCGGTAGCGGAAGTCGCTCCACACGCCGGGATTCGACACCTCGTACGACGCCTCCAGGTTGAGGCCCTCCATCACCGCGTGGAGGTTCTGCCGCGTGTCGATTCCCACCATCAACCGCAGCGAGGCATCGCGCTGCGCGGGGCCCAGCGAGAACGCGGGGGTGGTGACCTCCTCCTTGGGGTCCGGGGACTTCGCGTCGATGGTCATCAGCCGGTACTTCACCGCCGCGCGCACGCGCTCGAAGAGCATCACCCCGAACTCCGTGGCGATGGACGCGGAGTTGAGCCGCGTGCGGCGCACCACCTCCGGGTCCTCCTGCCCCGCGCCGGGGTCGTACTCGTCCACGCGGTCGCTGCGCAGCTGCCCCTCCACGCTCAGCCGGAGCTGCGGCTGACCGAAGAGGTTCGGGTCCAGATAGCCCGCGAACACGCCGCTCTCCGCCGTGCTCACCTGCACCGCGGTGCCGAACTTCTTGGACCGGCCCCAGAGGTTGTTCTCCGCATACAGCAGGCCGCCGCCCACGTTCGCGGAGGACAGCGCGAAGGTGGGCGCCACCACCCACGACGCCTTGTCCTCCACTTCGAGGACGAGGCGCACGCGGTTGGGGCCCGTGGGCTCGGTGCGCACCTTCACTTCCTGGAAGAGGCCGGTGGCCAGCAGGCGGCGCTCCACCTTGTCCAGCTCCTCGAAGGTGAGCTCGTCTCCCGGGTCGATGCGGGAGTACGCCTGCACCGTTGCCGGGAGCGTCTTCTCCGGGCCTCGCACCACCACTTCATCCACGACGGTGCCGGGAGCCTGTGCCGCCGCTCGCCCCGCCAGCAGGGTGAGGGCCAGGCTCGCGCACCACTTCGCCATCCGTCCGCGCATGTCTCTTCGCACTTCCATGACCAGGCTGGAGCCCCCGGCCAGGGCTCACGGAGACGCACCCTACCTTCCCAGGGCGCCGGGGGGCAGCGCCGGACGAAGGACTCTTCGCCGGGCCCCCTGTCTCCCCCCGCTCGGAGGACAGGGGGAACGGAGGCGCGGGGGCCTTCTTCGGGACCATTGCCCGCGAAGTGTGGGCTCACCAACGTTCCGTGACACGACGGCTGGAGAGTGATGCATGGCGGAGCCCTCCTCGCAGCGGAGCAGCACGCACGCCCTTCCGGGGAGCCGCTTCCTCCCCTTCTTGTCCTGGCTCCCTCAGTGGCGCCCCAGCTCGCTCAAGCGAGACCTCGTGGCCGCCCTCACCGTGACGGCCCTCCAGATTCCGGAGGCCATGGCCTACTCGGAGCTTGCGGGGGTCCCTCCGCAGGCGGCGTTCTACGCGGGCCCCGTGGCCCTGGTGCTCTACGCCCTGTTCGGCTCCTCGCGGCAGCTCGTCGTCGCCATCTCCGCGACCGTGGCCGTGCTCTCCGCGTCGACGGTGGCGGGCCTCGCGCCCGCGGGCAGCGCGCGCTTCATCGCGCTCACGGCCGCGCTCGCGATGCTCGCGGGCGTCATCTCCATCCTCGCCGGAGTGCTCAAGCTCGGGCGCATCGCGCAGTTCTTCTCTGAATCGGTGCTGACGGGCTTCGTCTTCGGGCTCGCGCTCGTCATCGCCATCAAGCAGGCCCCCAAGCTGCTCGGCCTCGAAGCCGGGAGCGGCAACTTCTTCGAGCGACTGTGGCACCTGGTGAGCCACCTCTCCCAGACGCAGCCGCTCACGCTGGTCGTCGGCGGCGTGAGCCTCGGCATCCTGCTGGTCCTGGGGAGATGGGTGCCGCGGCTGCCCGCGTCCCTCGTCGTACTCATCCTGGGGACGGCGGGCGTCGGGCTGCTGGGGCTCCAGAGTCACGGCGTGAAGGTGGTGGGCAACATCCCCTCGGGGCTCTCGGGGCCGGCGATACCCGACGTCGGCCTGGGGGACCTGCTGAAGCTGCTGCCGGGCGCTTGTGGCATCGCGCTGGTGGCCTTCGCGGAGGCCATCGGTCCCGCACGAGTCCTGGCGACGAAGCACCGCTATGAAGTGGATGCGAACCAGGAGCTCATCGGCCTGGGCGCCGCCAACCTGGGCGCGGGCCTCTTCCGAGGTCTCTCTGTCGGGTGCAGCCTGTCGAAGTCGGGCGCCAACGACGCCGCGGGAGCCCGGACCCAGATGCCCGGCCTGCTCGCCGCGGGCCTGCTCGCGCTGGTGGCGCTCTTCTTCACGCCGCTGTTCCGCACGCTGCCGGAGGCCACGCTCGCCGCCATCGTGGTCATGGCCACCGTCGGCATGATGGACGTGAAGGAGATGCGCCGCCTGTTCAAGCTGCGCCGCACGGACTTCCTGCTGGCCGCTGGCGCGATGCTGAGCGTGCTGGTGCTCGAGGTCCTCCCCGGCTTGCTCGTCTCGGTGGGCCTCTCCGTGGCCTTCCTCGTGTGGCGGGCGAGCCAGCCCCGCCTGTCGGAGCTGGGCCGCACGCCGGGCACCCTGGACTTCACCGACGTGCGCCGCACGCCCACGCCCGTGACGCTCCCCGGGCTGATGGTGCTCCGTCCCAACGAGGGCATCTTCTTCGCCAACGCCACGTCGCTGCGGGACGCCGTCATCCATCAGGTCGATGGCGCGAAGTCTCCGGTCCACGCGGTGCTGTTGGATCTGGAGGTGACGTCGGACCTGGACGTCCCGGGCGCGGACATGCTCGCCGAGCTCAAGGAGTCACTCGCGCATCGCGGTGTCACATTGATGCTCTCACGCGTGCTCGCGCAGACCCAGTCGCTCCTGGACCGCACGGGTGTCACCAGGAAGCTCGGCGCGGACAACATCCATCCGCAGACATTGAATGGTGTCATCGAGTATCTCGCCCACCGCACCCATCATTCGCGGGGGGAGTGGGGGCTCATCCGGGATGGCCTCCATCGCCTGAGCGAGCTCGTGGAGGAGGCTCACACGGCGGCCGAGGACACGGACGAGCGCCGTCGGCTGGAGCGGCTGCGCGGCACCCTGGCGCGGCTCGAGGAGGACGAGCACCGCCCGCACTGACCACAAGGCCCGGGACTTCTGGTATGCCTTCGTGAAGAAGGCCCCGGCCGGTTCCGGGGGACCGTTCTCATGCCTGGTCTCTTTCGTCTGCTCCGGCGTCGGCGCCTGCTTCGCCGGCCCTTCCCATCCGAGTGGCTCGGCCATCTCGACGCGCGCGTCCCGTTCTTCGCCACGCTGTCGCCCGCGCTGCGACAGACCTTCCTCGACAAGCTGAAGGTCTTCGCCTGGGAGAAGGAGTTCATCGGGGCGGGTGGGCTTGAAATCACCGACGAGATTCGCGTGGTGGTGTCCGCGACCGCGGTGCAGCTCGTGGTGCACCTGGACCTGGCCTATTACGACCGGCTGCGGGAGATCATCGTCTACCCGGACGCCTTCCTGCTGCCGGACCGCACGGGCGTGGTGCTGGGCGAGGCGAAGAACTGGGGCAGCGTCATCCTCTCCTGGGCGGCGGTGCTCTCGGGGCTGAGCAATCCCACGGACGGACACGACACCGCCACGCACGAGTTCGCGCATGTCCTGGACCGGGCGGACGGGGCCTTCGACGGAACTCCCAAGCTGCGCAGCTATTCGCACTACCGGGCCTGGGCCTCGGTGATGAGCGAGCACTTCCACGGGCTCCAGTCGGGCCGGGCCGTGGAGCGCCGGGTGCTGGATGACTACGGGGCCGTCAACGAGGCGGAGTTCTTCGCGGTGGCCTCCGAGTCCTTCTTCGAACGGCCGGCTCGGATGCGCGAGAAGACCCCTGATTTGTATGAGGAACTGAAGCGTTTCTACGGCTGGGACCCCGCTTCGGGCACTTGAGCCCGAGCATCGCGCCCCGCGCTGTGGTACGGGCCGTATCCAGCAGCCTCCTGAGGAGAGCCCCTGCATGACCGTGTCCGTTGCGCCCTCGGTGTCCATGTTCGTCGAGTTGGAGCGCGAGGCCTGGCGCGCGCTTCGGGCCTCCACGCCGATGACACTCACGGCGGAGGACCTCGACGGCCTGCGAGGGTTGGGCGAGCAGATGGACCTGAACGAAGTGGCGGATGTGTATCTGCCGCTGTCTCGGTTGCTCAACCTCCAGGTCGCCGCCGCGCAGCGGCTGTGGGCCGAGCAGCAGGCCTTCCTCGGCGGCAGCGCCCGCAAGGTGCCCTTCATCATCGCCATCGCCGGCAGCGTCGCGGTGGGCAAGAGCACCACGGCGCGCATCCTCCAGGCGCTGCTCGCGCGGTGGCCGGACCACCCTCGCGTGGAGCTGGTCACCACGGATGGCTTCCTCTTCCCCAACGGCGTCCTCACCGAGCGCGGCCTGATGAAGCGCAAGGGGTTCCCGGAGAGCTATGACCGGCGCGCGCTGGTGCGGATGCTCGCGGAGCTGAAGGCGGGGCGCGCCGAAGTCACCGCGCCCGTCTATTCACACCTCGTCTACGACGTGGTGCCCGACGAGGCGAAGGTCATCCGCCAGCCCGACATCCTCATCCTGGAAGGGCTCAACGTCCTCCAGTCCGGAGCCACCGGGCAGCGGATTCCGCACACGTTCCTGTCGGACTTCTTCGACTTCTCCATCTACGTGGACGCGACGGAGCAGGACATCCGCCGCTGGTATGTGGATAGGTTCCTCCGGCTCCAGCAGACGGCGTTCCGCGACGAGCGCAGCTACTTCCGCCGCTTCTCCGAACTGACTCACGAGCAGGCGGTGGCCATGGCCGAGTCCGTGTGGAATGAAATCAACGGCCCCAACCTGGCGCAGAACATCGCGCCGACGCGCTCCCGGGCCCGGCTCATCCTGCTCAAGGGGCCGGACCACAAGGTGAAGCGCGTGCGGCTGCGCAAGCTGTAGCGCTCAGCCTCGGGCGCGGCGGAGCATCTCGATGTGGGGGATGCCGTCCTCGTCGTAGACGCCGCCCTGGGTGACGAAGCCCAGGCTCTCGTAGAAGGAGATGAGGTACTCCTGCGCGGAGATGCGGATGTCCGCGCGAGGGTAGAGGGCCTCGAGCCGGGCGAGCCCCCGCTCGGTGAGCTCGCGCCCCAGCCCCCGTCCTCGCGCGCGGGGAGACGTCACCACGCGGCCCAGGC
This sequence comes from Myxococcus stipitatus, assembly GCF_038561935.1. The sequence continues at coordinate 3,364,223 of NZ_CP102770.1, forward strand.
TGGCTTCGTCGGGGTGTTTCACGCCGGGCGGGAGGATGCGCAGGTACGCGGCCAGGAAGGGCCCGGAGCCCGCGTCCTCGAGCCCGAGGAGGTGGAGGGACCTGGCGTCCAGCCCATCCGCGTCCAGGTAGAGCGAGCGCTGCTCCACGACGAAGACCTCCTGTCGGAGGGCGAGCAGTGCATAAAGCTCGTCCAACGTCAGCTCCGGGAACGCCTTCCATTGCCAGCTCAGCATGGAGGGGCGTTTATCACGGCGCCCCGCTGCCTGGCTGTCCACGGGTGGGCGCTCTTGGGGCGGGCCGCTGGGCAATGCGGGGAAGAGGCCATTATATGAAGGCCGCCATGACGCTACCGTCGCCGACCGCGCTTGTTCCCGGAGCCTCCGAGGACGTGGACTCGCTGGCCTCGCTGCTGCGGGGACGGCGCACCGTGGTGCTGACGGGCGCGGGCTGCAGCACCGAGTCCGGCATCCCCGACTATCGCGGCCCCGGCACCCGGGCCCGGGCTCGCAATCCCATCCAGCACCGGGAGTTCCTCCATCGGCCCGAGGTGCGGGCGCGTTACTGGGCGCGCAGTCTGCTCGGCTGGCCCCGGTTCTCCTCCGCCCGCCCCAACGCCGCGCATCAGGCGCTGGCGGAGCTGGAGCGCGCGGGACATGTGCCCGGCCTCATCACCCAGAACGTGGACCGGCTGCACCACGCCGCGGGCAGCACGCGTGTCATTGAGCTGCATGGCGCGCTGGAGCGCGTGCGCTGTCTGGACTGTGGGGGGAATGAGGCGCGCGCCGTGCTCCAGGAGCGTCTGCTCACGCTCAACCCGGACTTCAATCACCAGGTGCTGGAGCTGCGGCCGGACGGAGACGCGGAGCTGTCCTCGGAGGCGCTCCAGTCCTTCCGGGTGCCGGCGTGCGCGGGCTGCGGCGGGACGCTGAAGCCAGACGTCGTGTTCTTCGGCGACAACGTGCCCGCGCCCACGGTGGCGGAGGCGTTCTCCTTGCTGGAGGAGGGGGACGCGCTGCTGGTGGTGGGCTCCTCGCTGGCCATCTACTCCGGCTACCGCTTCCTCGCGCGCGCCGCCGAGCGCCACCTCCCCATCGCCATCCTCAACATCGGGGAGTGTCGTGGCGTGGAGCTGGCGGACCTGCGCATCGAGGCCAGCGCTGGAGATGTGCTGCCTCGGCTCGTCCAAGCGCTGGCGCGCGGCTGAGCGTCGCGCGGCCCGTGCCTCAGGGCATGCGCACGTGGGCGGTGAGAAAGTCGATGAAGGCGCGGATGCGCGCGGGCATGTGCTGCCCCTGGCTCAGGTAGAGCGCGTGGATGGCCTCGGTGTCTCCGGGATTGTGCTCCTCCAACACGGGCACGAGGCGGCCCGCGTCCAGGTCCTCCTTCACCTGGAACACCGCGAGCCGCGCGAGCCCCACGCCCGCCAGCACCATCTGTCGCAGCGCCTCGCCGTCGCTCGCCTCGGCGCTGCCCACCGGGGCCACGGCGAGCTCCGTCGAGCCCTCCACCAGCGGCCAGCTCACACTCGCCCGCGCGTAGCTGAAGCTGAGCCGGTTGTGGGTCGCCAGGTCCGTGGGCGACTTGGGCGCGCCGTGCCGCTGGAGGTAGTCCGGTGAGCCCACGATGACCAGCCGTGTCTCACCGAGCTTGCGCGCGGTGAGCTGCGAGTTCTTGAGGGGCCCCGCGCGAATGGCCACGTCGGTGCGCTCGTCGAGCAGGTCGATGAGCTTGTCGGTCAGGTTGAGCTCCACCGTGACGGACGGATAGCGGGCGAGGAAGGCCGGGAGCAGGGGGATGAGGATGCAGCGGCTGAAGGCCGGATTGGTGTTGATGCGCAGCCTTCCGCTGGGGGCGTCGCTCGCGGCGGCCTGGCGCTCCGCCTCGTCGAGCTCCTCGAGGATGCGCACGCTCCGCTCATAGAAGCCGCAGCCCTCGGGCGTGAGCTTGAGCGCGCGGGTCGAGCGGTTGAGCAGGCGGGCTCCCAGCCGCTCCTCCAACCGGGCCACCAGCTTGCTCACCGCGGAGGGTGTCATCCGGAAGGCGCGCGCGGCGGCGGAGAAGCCCCCCAGCTCCACCACCTTCACGAAGACTTCCATCTCCCCAGAGCGATTGACGTCAAGGCGCGCCATGGTGAACCCAATTCATAAGTCCTAGTCCGCGCGCTGCCCTACCGCAGGAAAATCGCGCCGTCCATACAAGGCCCCATCCAACCTCGACCTGGGAGGCCTCGTCACATGCCGTGGGCCTTGTTCGCATTGACCGCGGGCGCCTTTGGAATCGGCGTCACGGAGTTCGTCATCATGGGCCTGTTGATGGAGGTGGGCACCGACCTGGGTGTCTCCCTCTCCTCGGCGGGGCTGCTCATCTCCGGCTACGCCCTGGGCGTCATGGCGGGTGCTCCCGTCCTGACGGTGTTGACGGGAGGCTGGTCCCGCAAACACGTGCTGCTGGGGCTGATGGTCATCTTCACCGTGGGCAACGTGGCCTGCGCGCTCGCGCCCACGTACGGCACGCTGATGGCCGCGCGGGTGCTCACGTCCCTCTCGCACGGGACGTTCTTCGGCGTGGGCTCCGTCGTGGCCACGGGGCTTGTGTCCGCGGACCGGCGCGCGTCCGCCATCGCCATCATGTTCACGGGACTCACGGTGGCCACCATCCTCGGTGTGCCGCTGGGCACCTGGCTGGGGCAGTGGCTCGGGTGGCGCGCGACGTTCTGGGCCGTGGCGTTGATTGGCCTGGTCGCCGTCGTGGTGCTCGCGGCGTTCGTCCCTCGCGACACGGCGGAGCGGAAGTCCACGGACTGGCGCGCGGACATGCGGGCCCTCGGGCGGCGGTCGGTGTTGCTGGGGCTGATGACGACGGCGCTCGGCTACGCGGGGGTGTTCGCCGTGTTCACCTTCATCGCGCCCATCCTCACGCGGCTCAGCGGCTTCTCGCAGGCGGCGGTGTCACCCATCCTGCTGGTCTTCGGAGGCGGCATGCTGGTGGGCAACCTGGTGGGCGGAAAGCTCGCGGACCGCCAGCTGCTTCCGGCCATCCTGGGCACGCTCGCGGTGCTGTCCCTGGTGTTGTTCGGGATGACCTTCGTGCTGCACAGCCAGGTCCTCGCCGTCGTCGCCGTGGGGCTGTTCGGCGCCGCGGCCTTCGCCACGGTGCCGCCGCTCCAGATGTGGGTGCTGGAGAAGGCGCGGGGCGCCGGGCAGAGCCTCGCGTCGAGCCTCAACATCGGCGCCTTCAACCTGGGCAACGCGCTGGGCGCGTGGTTCGGCGGGCTCATCATCGACCGAGGCCCCGGACTGGGGGCCGTCACCTGGGTGGCCGCGCTGGTGCCGCTGTCGGCCATCCTCATCGTCCTGCTGTCGCAGCGCCTGGACGCTGGCGACTCCGCGCCCTACTTGTCCGTGCCGAAGTAGCGGTCTCCGAAGTCGCCGATGCCGGGCAGCATGTACGCGTGCTCGTTCAAGCGCTCCTCGATGGAGGAGGTGACCACCTTCACCCGAGGGTAGCGCCGCGTCACGGCGGCGATGCCCTGCGGCACCGCAATCAGCGTGACGAAGATGATGTGCTCCTCCGCCACGCCCCGGTCGAGCAGCACCTGGATGGCCGCGAGCGCCGTGCCTCCCGTGGCGAGCATGGGGTCGAGGAGCAGCACGTGCCGCTTCGCGATGTCGGGGGGCAGCGCCGAATAGTACAGGTGCGGCAGCTTGGTGACCTTGTCGCGTTGGATGAGGATCTTGCCGATGCGAATCGACGGGCAGGCCACGCGCAGGGCCGCCTCCATGCTCTCTCCCGCGCGGGCAATGGAGACGCCGCAGATCTCGGACGCGAAGCGCAGGCCGGGATACTTGCGGCCCACGGGGGTCTCCACGTCATGCGGCTCGAAGGGGAGCAGGTTCAACCCCTCCTCGATGAGCATCCGGATGATTCGGCCGGAGTAGAAGACGAAGTCCTCGCGGCGGGCGTGTCTGTCCCGGATGACGGTGTGCAGCGCGCGGAGCTGGTTCGTCTGCGGCAAGAGGTGGAGGTTGTGGCCGAACGGCGCTTCCGGCGGAAGCGGTGACGCGGTGGACATGGTCGTTCCTCTCTCCGGTCTGGGGTCACTCTTCTGTGGGGGGCTGCTCGAAGGACTTGGGGAGCTCGGGGGTGGTGGTGAAGCACCCGGCCGCGACGCGATAGAGCGAGCGGCACCCCGTCCGCTTCCACACCCGATGCATCACATAGACGAGCTTCGGGTTGTGCTCCTCCGCCTCCAGGAAGGAGCGCGCGACAATCCGCTCCCAGTCCTCACCCGCCGAGGGAGGCCCGCCCGTGTCGACGGCGTCCTGGAAGGTCGTGTGCAGCGCGCTCAGCGCGGAGCGCGTGGGGAAGCTCGCGCGCGAGAAGAGGATGCCGAGCATCCCCACCCAGAACGCCTGGACGACCGAGCGGCGTTGCTCCACCGGCAGGGCGCGTGAAATCTGCTCCATCGCATGCAGGGACGTGAGCAGGTGCAGCAGGACGAAGTCTCCCGGCTGCGACAGGTAGATGAGCGTCACGGCGTAGAAGAGCTGCTCCCAGCTCGTCGCGGCCTCCTGCTCCGCCAGCCACGCGGGCGTCTCGTACAGGAGGGGGTGGCCCCGCTGGACGCTCCTCGCGATTCGGTACTGGAGGCCGGACCGCGCCAGCTCGGGATGGATGCCGGCGGCCACACCGGCCTCGACGTCTCCGAGGGTCTCCTCGGCCCAGTGCTGGAGCTCGGCGGGATTCGCCTCCCAGACACCCGCGATGCGCAGCAGCGAGTCCACCGGCCGCGTCTCCCGGGGCCGCTCGGCCGGCGCGGGGACGGCGCGCTCCGGATGGCAGGACACCTGGGTGAAGGCCATGTACGCCAGGCCCTCCACCGTCATCCACGGGTGTCCGATGTCCAGGGCCCAGCCCAGGTGGATGGTGGCGTGGGTGAACGCACCCACCCAGCCCGGGAGCAGCTCCGGGACATACCGCGCCAGCACCGCCTCCAGGCCGTGCTCGCGAAGCTGTCGCTGCATGAACGCGCAGTAGGACGCGTAGCTGGTGCGGCGGCCGAGGAACTCCCTCCAGTTGGCCTCCGTGATGACGTGCTTCGGCGCGCGGGGCGGCTCCAGGCCGTACCCATACGGCGTCAGCTTCGCGTAGCTGTCGTAGTACGCGCGGACGCACTGCTCGGACGCGCCCAGGCCCACGAGCGCGACGACGGCGTGTTTGACGTGGTTGGTGAGATGGCCGTTGAACTCGATGTGATAGCGCTGGTCGTTCAGCAGCTCATCGGCCCACCTGGGAAGGCTCATGACGTCTTTTCCTGAGGTTGGGGGGCCTTGGCCACCCGGGTGAAGTGGACGCCCACCAGGACCAGGGCCACGCCCAGTCCTCGGGAGAGCGAGGGGGCGATGTGGTGGTTTTGATAGTCAATCACCACCGCGGAGATCATCTGGCCGCTGATGACCAGGAGCACCGCGTTCATGGCGCCCAGGCGCGGGAAGATGAAGCTGTTCACCGCGACGAAGAGCGCGCCGAAGAAGCCTCCCAGATAGGCGGACCAGGGCGGCGTGGACATGCCGTCCAGCTTCCAGCCGCCCAGGGCGGCCAGCAGCAGCGTGAGGAACAGGAACCCGATGAGGTGGTTCCACAGCGATGCCCGGAACGGGCCCAGCTCCGTGCTGAGTCTGCCATTGATGGCGCGGCTGGTGCCGATGAACATGCCATTCACGAGCGCGAGCAGGATGTAGGGGAGCACGCGTCAAACCCGGTCGAAGATGATGAGCGCGCTGCCCGTCAGCACCGCGAGCGCCACGCCGAAGTCCGCCGCGACGATGCGCCGCCTGGGCGTGCGGAACAGTCCGAAGTGGTCCGAGACGATGCCGAACAACACCTGCCCCACCAGCATGAAGGCGATGGTGCCGGACAGGCTCAGGCTGCTGTTGACGGTGATGGCCGCCAGGATCACGGTGAACGTGCCAGGGATGCCCCCCAGGTAGAACCAGAGCGGCGGCTTGAGGTCCTTGCTCGGGCCCGCCGTCGCCGGGGCGACGAGCCGGGAATAGACAGCCATCAGGAGGAGGGCCGCCGCGGCGCCCAGTCCATGCGCCACCCACGACGCGACGATGGGCGATGTATGTCTTGCGAGGAGGCTGTTGTAGTGAATCATCAAGGCGAGCAGGGCTCCTCCCGCCATCGCCAGAAGCCAGTCCGTCGAGCGTCCAATCATGAGCGTGGTACCTGTCAGTCCTGTCGGGGTCCTGTCTGAAGATACCCCACCACTTCTTGGAAGGACCGGGCAATCCAGGTGGGCTCCGCGGACGTCAACTCCTGGAGACTGTGCACGCCATAGGTCACCGCGATGGAGCGCAGCCCCGCGGCGTGGGCCATGTGCAGGTCATGCGTGGTGTCGCCCACCATGACGGCGCGCCCGGGGCGCACGTCGAGCTTGCTCAGGATGAACAGGCCCATCTCGGGCGCGGGTTTGGGTTTCTCCACCTGGTCGGCGCCCACCACCAGGTCGAAGAACCCTCGCAGGCCCGCGGCCTCCAGCAGGGACTGGGCGCTCGCGTGGAACTTGCTCGTGGCCACCGCGAGGAGCATCCCGCGCGACTGGAGCCGGGTGAGTCCATCGATGACGCCCGGAAAGACGAGCTGTCCGGCGCGAGGGAGGACCCGCTCCCTGAACACCGCCTGATAGCCGCGGATGGCGTCCGGCACGCGCCGGTCGTCGAGCGGCACCTCCAGCAGCGTGCTGAAGGCGCGCTCCAGGGGAAGGCCGATGGTGGCGCGAATCGACGCGTCCTCTCGCGGGGCGAACCCCAGGGCCGTGAAGGTCTCTCGGAAGGACTCCACGATGGCGCGCGGTGTGTCGACGAGGGTCCCGTCGAGGTCGAAGATGGCCAGGGGCTTCATCAGCGGTCCTTCAGTGAGGGAGGGTTTCGCGGCGGTAGAGGGCATGTGCGGTGGCCAGCCGTCCGGCCAGCTCCGCCGTGCCGATGAGGACCGACATGTTGGCCTTGGCGGACCGGCCCGACGTCGCCTTGTCCACCGCGCGCATGAGGTACTTCGTGAGGGCGTTGCCTCGGATGCCTTCGTGCTCCGCGGCGAGCATGGCCCGCTCCATCACCGCGTCGACCTCGTGCGGGTCGATGGCGTCCTCCGCGCGGATGGGCTGCGTGATGAGCAACCCTCCCGGCTGGCCCAGGGCCCAGTGCCGCTCGACGGCGCGGGCGATGGTCGCCTCGTCGTCCAGCCGGTGAGGACTGCGCAGCCCGCTGGAGACGCAATAGAACGCGGGGAAGTCATCGGACTTGTAGGAGATGACGGGCACGCAGTGTGTCTCGAGGAACTCGAGCGTCAGCGGCAGGTCGAGGATGCTCTTGGCGCCCGCGCAGACCACCGCCACCTTGGACCGGGTGAACTGAATGAGGTCCGAGGAGATGTCCATGCTCGTCTCCGCGCCCCGGTGGACACCGCCGATTCCCGCGGAGGCGAAGAAGGGGATGTTCGCCAGCTCCGCGGCGACCAGGGAGGAGGCCACGGTCGTGGCGCCGAGCCCACCCTTCGCCAGGATGATGGGCAGGTCCCGGCTGCTGACCTTGGGGATGCCCGAGGTCGTCCCGAAGCGCTCGATGTCCGCGGCCGTCATGCCCACGAGGAAGCGGCCCTTCTCGACGCCGATGGTCGCGGGGACGGCGCCTCCGGCCCGGACCGCGTCCTCCACCTTGTGGGCCGTGGCGACGTTGTGCGGGTACTCGAGCCCGTGGGTGATGACGTTCGACTCCAGCGCGACCACGGGCTTGCCGTCGTCGAGCGCGTCCGCGACCTCTTCTCCGAGGACCAGCAGGGGATGTGTCCGAAGGGCGTGGGGCATCGTGGGCTCGCGTCAGTAGTTGGGAAGCTTGGCCAGCAGGCTCTTGCGGTGGACGATTTCGGGGTCGTAGACGCGCTCGTTCCACGCGGCCTTCTCGACGGGTTCCAGGGCGATGGAGATGACGCCCGCGTCGCAGCGGAAGGCGCGCTGGACCGCCTGGGTGATGGTGTCGACGAGCTCCGCCCGCCGTGCCTCGTCGAGCGGGATGGGGAAGTGCTTGATGTTGACGTGGGGCATGAAGGCTCCTCGCGTGGGGCCGGCTAGGCGGCGTGGTTCTCGGGCTGCTCCTCGAAGCGCAGGCGGGCGTGGATCTTCCGCACCAGCTCGTCGATGTCCGGCTCGCGCAGCAGGCTGTAGTGGTCGGCCTCCAGGGGAATGACGGTGGGAGGCCGCGACGAGTAGCCGCTGGCGTTCTCGATGAACGCGTAGTCGTCGCCCCGGGCCTTGAAGAGCGTGATGGGGGCCTCCAACCGCCGGTCCAGGAGCTCGCGGAAGGTGTACTGGAACTCGAAGGTGCGCTGGACGATGTGGATGATTCGCCGCGCCAGCTCCGGGTCGAGCTGGGTGAACCGGCCGCAGACGAACGACACGAAGGAGTCCTCGTCCCGCGCCACGTCCAGGCACTCCGCCAAGGCGGGGTCGGTGATGCTGCCGGCGAAGACGGAGAAGAGAATCGTCACGTAGGCCGGGTTGGAGTAGTCCGGCGCGCTGCCGTGCGAGGCCGTGTCCTTCGCGCGCACCTTGGGCGACCCGGGGGCGATGAGGAACAGGTGCTCCACCTTCTCGCCGGCCTGCTCCAGTTGCCACGCCGCCTCGAAGGCCACCCGCGCGCCGAAGGAGTAACCCCACAGGGTGTAGGGCCCCTTGGGCTGGGTGCGGCGGATGGCCTTGAGGTCCTCGGCGGCCATCCGCGCGAGCGTGGGGTAGGGCGTCTCGCCGGGGTTGATGCCGTGGGCCTGCACGCCGAAGAAGGGCTGCTCGCTGCCCATCCGCGCGGCGAGCACCTGCAGGTTCATCGTGTAGCCACCCAGGCCGGGCCAGCAGTAGATGGGCCGGCGCTGGCGCCGGGCGCGCAGCCGCACCAGGCGGGAGGCGGGCTCGGAGACCTGGCTGTCGACCTTGAGCGCGAGCTTCTCGACGGTGGGGGACTCGAAGAGGACCTGGAGCGGCAGCGCCGTCTGGAACCACCGGTTGAGCTTGTTGATGAGCCCCACGGCCATCAGCGAGTTGCCGCCGGACTCGAAGAAGTCGTCCTGCACCGAGACGACCTCTCGCTTCATCTCCTTCTTCCAGAGCTCGGCGATGCGCTCCTCGGTGGGCGTGCGAGGCGCGACGAAGGGCCGCTCCGCCAGCTCCACGTTCCGCCGCTCCAGCGCCTGGAGGTCCAGCTTCCCGTTGGCGGTGAGCGGGAGCTTGTCCAGGACGATGACCCGGTTGGGCACCATGTAGTCCGGCAGGAACTGGAGCAGGTCATCGCGAATCATCTCCGCGGGCCCCTTCATGTGGACGACGTCCTCCTTCATCCCCTCGGAGCGCAGCTGCTCCTCGCTCACGCGGCCGCCGACGAAGAAGTAGGACGGGCCCGACTCCAGCCCCACGTCGCGCAGGAGCGTGTCCATGCGCCGGGCCGACGGCAGCGGGTGGCCGCTCTTGGAGCTGTAGCCCGAGGACATGAAGCCCAGGTGGTGCGGGTTGGCTTGCAGCTGATGGAGCTTGCGGCCCAGGTCCAGGTACTGCCGCCACGTCTCTTGCGTCCGGCTGATGACGGTGATGCCCAGGCTGGAGCGCTCGTAGACCTGCTGGTTGATGGCGATGACGTGCTTCTTCTCGATGAGCGCGTCGGAGAGCTTCTCCAGTCCCCCGTCGCGATAGCGGTACTGGCCCGCGGGCAGGCCCAGGACCTTGCCGGGGTGGGGCTGGACGTAGAGGTCCAGCGCCTCCTCGCGCCGTGCCTCCGCGTGGGGGACGAGCTCGAAGGAGCCCAGGTACGGGTCCTCCTCCGCGCCTCCCAATGCGTCCTTCACCGAAGGGGTGAACGGCAGGTCGCGCAGGCCCAGGCCGTAGCGGGGGAGGACCTCGTCGAGGAGGCCCACCATGTGCCCGGCCTCGATCTCGAGCACCTCCTGGATGTTGTTCTTGTAGGTCGGCTCGATGGCCCGCCACTTCCCCAGGAAGTGGACGCGTGCGCGCGTCGTGCCCGTCTCGGGCAGGGCGTGGAGGAGCACCAGCTGATGGTGGGCCGGGTGGAAGTAGTAGTGCCCGGGCGAGAGGCCGCCCACGCCCTCCAGCTCCAGGAAGAGCTGCGTCGCGTACAAGGCCCCCGGCGAGGCATAGCCGTACTTGGGCAGCAGCCGCTCCTCGCTGGTGTACTGGCCGAAGTACCGGAGCAGCTCTCCCAGCTCGTCGAGCCGCAGCGTGTGGAGTTCGCGTGAGCGCGCCTCGGGCCGCTGTCCACCGAGCAGCCGCAGGAGGTCCGCCTCGCTGACCTCGCCGCCCTCGAAGAAGCGGTAGGTCTTTCGCGCGAACACCTGCCTGCGCTGGGCCTCGGTGGCGTCCTTGCCGGGCAGGTCGACGGTGGGCCGGCCCGCGAGCTCCTCCGCTGTCCTCAGCCCTGGGTTCGACAGCTGCGCCTTCACCTGGAGCTTGCTCTGCTTCGACTGGTGATGGGCTCCGGAGGTGCCCTGGTCCATCAGCGCGGCTTCCTTCGGGTTCAGCTCGACGAAGGCCAGCAGGTTCTGGAAGCCGGTGTGGGCGTTGTTCTTGACGATGACGGCCGCGTGCTTGACCCAGTCGTGCTTCTCGATGGCCAGGCGGATTTCATCCAGCTCCACGCGGAAGCCGCGCAGCTTCACCTGGTTGTCCACCCGGCCGGCGAACTGCACCGTGCCGTCGGGGTTCCAGGTGGCCAGGTCCCCCGTCTTGTAGAGCTTGCCGCGCGCCTCGTGGGGGTGGAACGGGTCGTCGATGAAGCGCTCCGCCGTGAGGTCGGGGCGGTGCAGGTAGCCGCGCGCCAGCTGGATGCCGCCGATGTAGAGCTCTCCCTGCTCGCCTTCACCGACGGGGACGCGCTCGCTGTCGAGGATGTGGTAGCGCGTCTGGCTCACCGGCGCGCCGATGGAGATGGTGAGCGGCCCCTCCATCACCGTGGCCCGGTTGACGGTGAAGGACGACGAGTTGATGGTGCACTCGGTGGGGCCGTACAGGTTGACCAGGTCGCAGCCGGGCAGGGTGGCGAGGCACTGGAGCGCGAGGCTCTTGGAGAGCGCCTCGCCGCCGCTGAAGATCTGCGTGAGGGACGCGCAGCGATGGAAGCCCTCCGTGTCCAGGAGGGCCTGGAGCAGCGTGGGGACGCACTGGAGCGTCGTCACCTGGTGCTGGGTGATGAGCTCCACCAGGCGCTCGGGCTCCCGGTACACGCCCGGTCCCCCGACGACGACCTGACTGCCCAGGGACGGCGCCAGGATCTCCCACTGGGCGGCGTCGAAGCTCATGGGCGTCTTCTGGAGGACGACCTTGTCCGCGTTCAGCCCCTGCGCGGCGCGCAGCCATCGCATCTGGCTGACGATGGCGCGGTGCTCGATCATCACCCCCTTGGGCTTGCCCGTGCTGCCGGAGGTGTAGATGACGTAGGCGAGGTGATGGGGCTGGAGGTCCACCGCGTCGGAGTCAGGGCTCTCGAAGGCCACGGCGTCCCGGAGCGTCACGAAGCGCGTGCCGCGAGGCGCCAGCTCCTCCAGCCGGGCCTTGAGGTGCTCCTGCGTGAAGAGGACCTTCGCGCGGCTGTCCTCGAGCATGTAGCGCAGCCGCTCCTCGGGATACTCCGGCGCGAGGGGCAGGTAGGCCGCCCCCGCGAACAGGATTCCCCACGCGCCCACCATGAGCTCCAGGGACGGCTCCACGAACAGGCCGACGCAGTCGTCGGGCGCCACGCCCTGGTGCCGCAGGAACGCCGCGAGCCGGGTGCTCCGCTCCACCAACTGGCGGAAGGTCAGGTGCTCGTGCGCGTGCACCACCGCGCGGGCTTGGGGCCTGACCCGTGCCTGCTCCCGCAGCAGGTCCGGCAGGCAGCCCTGGGCCAGGGATGATGGCAGGAGCTCCTGGGCGCAGGTGCCGGGATTCACGTCGAGGACCAGGTGCACGCGGGGCACGTGGCTGCGATTGTGCGCGTCCAGGGACGTGGTTCCGTCCGTGTACCAGAGCTCGCCTTCCTTCCACTCGCAGCGCTGTCCTCCGACGTAGAGGTCCGCCTCCAGGGGCGCCACCAGGGGGAGATGCAGCCTTGGCCCGCCCTTGAGCGAGGGGGCCCCATTGTCGCCGCGCAGGGGCGTGGGGCCTCCAGGGGGCACCACGAGCAGCCGCGCCGCGTCTCCAGGGACCGCGAGCTCCTGGAGGATCTCCGCCACATAGGGTGCCGACGCGGGGGCCGGGAGTGACTCGAGGCTCTTCCAGATATGTGTGTCTTTGCCGAGGTCCTCGGGCGAGGGTCGCCACCAGTCGCCGAGAAGTCGCAGCTCAGCCCTCACCCGCGCCACGTCATAGGCGCGAGGAAGACGGATCATGATGTCACTCATTGCCGTTCTCTTTCGGAGATGTCGCCAACCTGGCTGGATGTCTGGGTCACGCGAGCGTGTCTTGTCGCGCGGACCTGTCGTGGAGATGTCACGTGCGTCACGAGGCCGTACCGGCGGGCCCCGCGTTCCTGAGACGAGATGAAATAGCTAACACCCGTTGTGTGGCGCGTCAAATCGGATTGTATTTGTGATGCCGGGTTTTGATGACTGTCCTTGTCGTGCAGTGGGGTGGATGTTGTTGCGGATTCGTGTCTGATGTTGAGGGGTTGGTGCTAGTGGGAATCCACGGTCGACTCATGTCAGACATTGCGATGATTCCAGGTGGAGTGAAGTGGTAGGGCCGAGTCAGGTCTGATTTGAGAGTCAACGTCGCGCGCGGGAAGGCTTGCGGGGGTTGGAACGTGGCTGACATAGTGCCCGCCGCGCGACGCATGCACCCTGGGAGACACCGAGATGGGCGACAGTCCCGTGACACTTCATGCCGAGGGGATTCAGCGGATCATCGGCTTCATCCTGGAGCTGGACAAGCTGAAGGGGGTCACCCGCAAGGTCAAACCCTTGGGGCTCTCCCGCTACGAGAACTCGGCGGAGCACAGCTGGCAGCTCGCCATGCTGGCGCTGTCGCTGTCACATCATGCGCCGTCTGGCATTGACCTGGACCGCGTGGTCCGGATGCTGCTGGTGCACGATGTCGGTGAAATCGACACCGGCGACACGATGGCGTTCGTGGAGGGCGGCTGGAAGGAGCGCAAGGCCGCCGAGCTCGCCGCGGTGGAGCGCATCTTCGGTCTGCTCCCCGCGCCCCACGGCGAGCGGTTCCTCGCGCTGTGGAAGGAGTTCGAGCAGGGGGAGACGGCGGAGGCGCGCTATGCGCACGCGGTGGACCGCGCGATGCCCGTGCTGCTGAACCTGGCCAACGAAGGGCAGAGCTGGCGGGAGAACGGCATCAGCCACGAGCGGGTGGTGGCGCGCATCGCCCCGCCCATCAAGGCGGGGTGTCCCGCCTTGTGGGAGTACCTGGAAGGCCGGCTGACGGAGGCCCGTCAGCGCGGCTGGTTCGGCGCCTGAACGTCAGGCGGCCTGGGGTGAGCGGCTGGGGGCGGCGGGGACATGGCCCGCCCTCACCACGTAGTCGCCGAAGCCCTCTCCACGCAGGCGCTCCCGGGCATACGCGGCGAACAGCGGGTCGAGCACCGCGAGGATGGTCGCCTCGTCCACGTTCTCCCGGTAGAGGCGGTTGAGGCGCTGGCCTCGGACGTCTCCTCCCAGGTGGAGGTTGTAGCGGCCGGGCGCCTTGCCCACGAGGGCAATCTCCGCGAGGTACGGCCGGGCGCACCCATTGGGGCAGCCGGTGATGCGCAGCAGGATGTTCGCGTCCTGGAGCCCGTGCGCGGTGAGGCGGTCCTCCACGCGCTCCACGAAGGTGGGCAGGTAGCGCTCGGCCTCGGCCATGGCGAGACCGCACGTGGGCAGGGCCACGCAGGCCAGGGCATTGCGCCGCAGGGGGCTCGCGTTCTTGAACCCGTCCAGGTGGTGGTCGTGGATGAGCGTTTCGATGCGCTCCCGGGCCTCGGGGGCAATCCCCGCGATGACCAGGTTCTGGTTGGGCGTCAGCCGGAAGTCTCCGGTGTGGATGCGTGCAATCTCCCGCAGGCCGGTGAGGTGTGGCGCGCCGGGTCGGTCCGCCACGCGTCCGCTGTCCAGGTGCAGGGTGACGTGCCACCGGCCGTCATGGCCCTCGCGCCAGCCGAAGCGGTCGCCGTTGTGTTCGAAGGTGAAGGGCCGCGCGGGCTCCAGGGAGAAGCCCAGGCGGCGCTCCAGCTCCTGCGTGAACCAGGCGGCGCCTCGGTCCTCCAGCACGTACTTCAGCCGCGCCCGCTTGCGATTGCCCCGGTCACCGAAGTCGCGGTGCATCTTGAGCACCTCCTCGGCCACCACGAGCATCCGCTCGGGCGGGACGAAGCCGATGACATCCGCCAGCCGAGGGAACGTGTTGGCGTCACCGTGCGTGGCGCCGAGTCCACCGCCGACGCTGACGTTGAAGCCCACCAGCGCGCCGTCCTCGATGATGGCGATGTAGCCCAGGTCGTGGGCGAAGAGGTCCACGTCGTTCTCGGGGGGCACCGCGACGGCGACCTTGAACTTCCGGGGCAGGTAGGTGGCCCCATACATGGGCTCCTCCTCGCCGCCGGCGACCTTCTCCTCGTCCAGCCAGAGCTCGTAGTACGCGCGAGTCTTCGGCAGGAGGTGCTCGGACAGGCGCACGGCCCAGCCGTAGACGACCTCGTGGAGGCGGGTGTCCGCGGGGTTGGGGTTGCACAGGACGTTGCGGTTGACGTCGCCGCACGCGGCGAGGGTGTCGATGAGGGACGCGTTGATGCGCGCAATCGTCGGCTTGAGGTCTCCCTTGAGGATGCCGTGGAGCTGGAACGCCTGCCGGGTGGTGAGGCGCAGGGTGCCGTTGGCGTGCTCCCGCGCGAGCCCGTCCATGACGAGCCACTGGGCGGGTGTGCAGACGCCCCCGGGCAGGCGGGTGCGCAGCATGAAGCTGTAGGCGGGCTCCAGCTTCTGCTGCCTGCGCTCCTCGCGCGAGTCGCGGTCGTCCTGTTGGTAGCTGCCGTGGAACTTGATGAGGCTGGTGTCCGTCGCGGAGATGGCGCCCGTCACCGGGTCCGCGAGGCTCTCCGCCAGCGTCCCGCGCAACAGGCGGCTGTTCGCCTTGATGTGTTCCACCTCGGAAAGAGGCTTGGGTTGAGTGCTCATGTCTTCGCTCTCGTTGCTGGGGGATTCATTCAGTAGACGTCGCGCAGGTAGCGGCGCTCGTCACGCAGACTCTTGAGCCAGTCCTCGGCGGCCTCGCGGCTCCGGTCGCCGTGCTGGGCGACGACATCGACCAGCGCCTCGTGGACATCGGGGGCCATCCGCTGCGCGTCGCCGCACACGTAGAGGGAGGCTCCGCCCTCCAGCCACGCGAAGAGCTCCTTGCCCTGCTCGCGCAGGCGGTGCTGGACGTAGACCTTCTCCGCGGTGTCTCGGGAGAAGGCGACCGAGAGCCGGTGCAGCGTCTTCTTCTTCAGCGCCTCCTGCCACTCCGTCTGGTAGAGGAACTGGCTGCGGAAGTGCTGCTCGCCGAAGAAGAGCCAGTTGCGGCCTCGCGCGCCCACCTCGGCCCGCTCCTGGACGAAGGCCCGGAAGGGCGCGACGCCCGTGCCGGGGCCAATCATCACCACGTCGCGGCTGGAGTCCTCGGGGAGCCGGAAGCGCTCGTTGCTCTCCACGAAGACGCGGACGGTGTCCTCCTCCGTGCCTCGCGTGGCCAGGTGGTACGACGCGTTGCCCAGGTGCCGCTCACCGAAGGCGGTGTAGTCGACCACCGACACCGTGAGGTGGGCCTCCGCGCCGACGCGCTTGGGGCTGGAGGCAATTGAATACAGCCGAGGCGTCTGCTTGCGCAGCGCGAGGACCAGCTCCTTCGCGCCCCACTTCGCGGGATGCTGGCGGAGCACGTCGATGACCTGATGGCTCTTCAGCAGCGCGCGGAAGGACTCCACACCCGAGGGCGACAGCAGGGCTTGAAGGGTGCTGCTCTCCGCGAGCGACGCGTGGCGCTCCAGGAAGGGACGGCTCAGCCGGGTCAGCTCCAGCTCGTCCGTGAGCCAGCGCGACAGGGGCAGCGTCTTCCCATCGCGCGTCACCGGCTCGGCTCCGTCCAGCCGCTGCTGCGTCAGCACGGCCTCGACCAGCTCGGGGGCGTTGGGGGCCCAGACCCCCAGCGAGTCGCCAGGGAGGTACTCGAGACCAGAGCCCTCGAGGGAGAGCTCGACGTGGCGGACGTCCTTGAGCGCCCCCCGGCCGGTGATGCGCTGGTTGACGAGCACCGGCGCGCTGAAGGGCGCCTCCTTCCCCGCCGAGGGGACAGACGGTGCTCCTCGCAGCGGGACGACGGTGGCGACGGCGGGCGCACGAGGCTCGACGGCTTCTTTCGCGCGAGCGAGCGTCTGGTCCAGCCAGCTCGCGGCGATGGGCTCGAAGTCCAGGTCGCAGTCGGCGCGCTCCGTGAGCCGCGTGGCACCCAGCTCCGCCAGTCGCGCGTCGAGCACCCGTCCCACTTCGCAGAACTTCGGATAGCTGGAGTCACCGAGCCCCAGCACCGTGAAGCGCAGCCCCTCCAGTCGAGGGGCCCGTTTGGCGAGCAGGTACTCGTAGAACGCGCGCGAGTCGTCGGGTGGGTCTCCGTCTCCCTGCGTGCTGATGACCACGGCGAGGAACTTCTCCCGCGCCAGCTCCCGCACCGGGTAATCGCTCGCTCGGAGGAGTCGCACCGGGAGGCCCGCGCCCTCCGCCTGGCGCTTGAGGCGCTCCGCGAGGTGACGGCTGTTTCCCGTCTGGGTCCCGTAGACGATGGTGAGCGGCGAGGTGGGGACTTCCGTGGGGGGCGCGGGGGACTCCACGGAGGTGATGGGGACGGGGGCGACGGGGGCCGTGCCCGCGCGGACGGCGAGGCCCGCGGCATATCCGCTGAGCCAGTGCAGGGCCGCCGGGTCGAGCCCCTCAACGAGGCGCAGCAGCTGCGCGCCCTTCTCCCCGCCCAGCACCGCGTCGACGAAGGGCGGCGTGGGCCGGGGGAGGACACCGGGGGATGTGGCGCTCATGACTTGTTCTCCCGCGCGGAGGCGAGGCGCTCGGTCCAGCGCTCCACGGATTCGGATTCCTCCAGCTCCCACCAGCCCGTGCCCGCGTCGCGCGTCTCCTCGCGCAGCGTGCGGCGGACCTGGGGCGCCTGGGCATGCACCAGCACGAGCAGGCCCGCGCGTGCCAGGGCCTGCGCCACCTCCACGTCGCCGTTGACGGTGGCCACGTGCAGGCCCCGGTCGAACAGCGCGCGCTCCAGCGAGAAGGCGCGCTGCTCGCTGTCGGGCGCGACGGGGAGCAGGACGACGGCGCCCGACTGGCCCAGGTGCTTCCACCGCTCGTCGCGGCTGACCTGGGACCGCGCGGTGCGCGACGCGGTCTCCGCGGGACCCAGCACCATGCCCGCGCCGACGGTGTCGTGCGTGAGCGCGTCGATGACGATGAAGGCGCCGGTGCGGCGGTTCTCCTGGTACGGGTCGCACAGCAGGGGGCGCCGGCACACCAGTCGCACCCGGCCGATGTCATTGAGGGAGAGCGACTCCGAGGGGACCTCCGACAAGTCCTCCAGCTCCTTGCGCCACAGCACGCGCTCGATGTTCGCGGGCGCGGTGCGCGTGGCCTGCTTCACCAGGTAGCGGCGCGTCGCATCCAGCGGCTGCTCACCGAACCACACCAGCATCGCGTCGAGGTGCTGGAGGGCCAGGGGCGGCTGGTTCACATGGGACAGGACGTCACCCCGGCTGGCGTCCACTTCATCCGCCAGGCGCAGCGTGATGGAGGCCGTGGCGGAGGCTTCCTCGCGAGGGCCATCGAAGGTGTCGATGGCTTCCACCCGCGTCCTGCGCCCCGAGGGCAGCACCTGCACCTCGTCCCCCACGCGCACGGTGCCAGAGGCCACCTGCCCCGCGAGCCCGCGATAGTCCTGGTGGGGACGCAGCACGTACTGGACGGGGAAGCGGAAGGGCGCGCCGTCGAGCCGCCGCTGATGTGGCAGCGACTCCAGCCACGACAGCAGCGTGCCGCCGTCGAACCAGGGGGTGCGCGCGCTGGCGCGGGTGATGTTGTCGCCCCGGCTGGCGCTGACGGGGAACAGCCGCACACCCTCGAAGCCGAGGGTGAGGGCGAAGTCCGCCAGCTCCGTACCGATGCGCTCGAAGGTGGCGCGGTCGTAGCCCACCAGGTCCATCTTGTTCACCACCACCGCGAGGTAGGGGATGCCCAGCAGCGAGGCGATGTACGCATGCCGCCGCGTCTGCGGCAGCACGCCCAGTCGCGCATCCACCAGGATGACGCCCGCGTCCGCGGTGGACGCGCCGGTGGCCATGTTCCGCGTGTACTGAAGGTGCCCCGGCGTGTCGGCGATGATGATCTTCCGCCGCGCCGTGGACAGGTACCGGTAGGCCACGTCGATGGTGATGCCCTGCTCCCGCTCCGCGCGCAGGCCATCGGTGAAGAGCGAGAAGTCGAGCTCCTCCTCGTCACCCGCGCCCGCGGCGGCCTTCAGGCCTTGGGCGAGCACCTCGGGAGGCACCTCCGTCCGGGCCGCGGACCGCTTCGCGCTGGCGCGGCGCACGGCGGAGATCTGGTCCTCGAAGAGCCCGTCGCATTCGTAGAGCAGGCGACCGATGAGCGTAGATTTGCCGTCGTCCACGGAGCCCACCACGGCGAGCCTCAAGAGCGCGCGGTTGGAGTGCTCGTCGAGGAGCTGCTGGACGTCGGCGGGGAGTGCGGCTTGGAGTGCGGTGTCCATCAGAAGTATCCCTCGCGCTTCTTCAGCTCCATGGAGCCTTCTTCGTCGTGGTCGATGAGCCGGCCCTGCCGCTCGGACTGCCGTGCGTGGACCATCTCGTGGATGACGGCCTCCACCGAGGTGGCGGAGGATTCGATGGCGCCGCTGAGCGGGTAGCAGCCCAGCGTGCGGAAGCGCACCTTGCGCAGGGTGGGGCGCTCACCGGGACGCAGGCGCATGCGCTCGTCGTCCACCATCAGCAGCGACCCGTTCCGGTCGATGACGGGGCGCTCGGCGGCGAAGTAGAGCGGCACCACAGGGATGCGCTCGCGCAGGACGTAGTGCCACACGTCCAGCTCCGTCCAGTTGGACAGGGGGAAGACGCGCATGCTCTCCCCCGCGTCCACGCGCCCGTTGTAGAGGTTCCACAGCTCCGGCCGCTGCCGGCGCGGGTCCCACTGGCCATGCTTGTCGCGGAAGGAGAAGACGCGCTCCTTCGCGCGGGACTTCTCCTCGTCGCGACGGGCGCCACCGAACGCCGCGTCGAAGCCGTGGAGCGCGAGCGCCTCCAGCAGCGCCTGCGTCTTCATCGCGTGGGTGTACTTCTGGCTGCCGTGGTCGAAGGGGTTGATGCCCTCGGCGAGCGCCTTGCGGTTCTGGTGGACGAT
Source organism: Myxococcus stipitatus (assembly GCF_038561935.1). Next base: position 3,383,692 of record NZ_CP102770.1, read on the forward strand.
GAGCCGCAGCCCGTGCCGGGCCACGAAGTTGTCCCGGAACGTGTACATGTCCCGGAACTTCCACGTGGTGTCGACGTGGAGCAGCGGGAAGGGCAGGGGCGCCGGGTGGAAGGCCTTGCGCGCCAGGTGCAGCAGCACCTGGGAGTCCTTGCCGATGCTGTAGAGCATCACCGGGTTGGCGAACTCCGCCACCGTCTCCCGGAGGATGTGGATGCTCTCCGCCTCCAGCTCCTGGAGATGGGTGGAGCGTGCGTGGATGGTGTCAGTCATGGCCTGCCTCCGCGAATCGGGGAAGCACGTCCCCCGCGCTTGAATCCCTTCGGGTCGTGAGTGAGTGGAGCCGGGCCCGCAGCGCGACGACCTCTCCGACGACGAGCAGCGAGGGGGAGCCGAGCCCCTCCTCGCGCGCCTTCACGGCCACGTCCGACAGGGTGCCCTCCACCACGCGCTGGTGTTCCCAGGTGCCCGCTTCCACCAGCGCCGCGGGAGTGGACGCCGCGCGGCCCGCGGCGACGAGCGCCGCCGTGGTCTCCTCCAGGCGCTGGCCCGCCATGAACATCACCAACGTCTGGGCCCGCGCGAGGAAGGGCCAGTCGGGTGTGCCATTCACCCGGAACCCGGTGGCGAACGTCACCTCTCCGGACAGGTCCCGATGCGTGACGGGGATGGCCGCCGCGGCGGGCGCGGCGATGCCGGCGGAGAGGCCCGGGACGACTTCATACGGGATGCGCGCGGCCTCCAGCGCCAGGGCCTCCTCGGCGCCTCGGCCGAAGACGAACGGGTCTCCCCCCTTGAGCCGGACGACGGTGCGGCCCAGCCGGGCCTGGGCGATGAGCAGGGCGTTGATGTCCTCCTGCCGCACGGACTCGCCGCCGCCCTCCTTGCCCACGTAGATGAGCCGCGCGTGCGGACGGGCATGCTCCAGCACACCGGGGTGGATGAGGCGGTCATGCACCACCGTGTGCGCCTCGCGCAGCAGCCGTGCCGCGCGCAGCGTGAGCAGCTCCGGGTCTCCCGGGCCTGCTCCCACCAGGTACACGCGTCCTCTTGACGACTCCTTCATGTCGGTTCTCCAGATGACTTCCATGTCTTCAATTCCGAGCGCAGCCGTGTGAACACGGCCCCGCGCTCACCGCGCGCCCGCAGCGCGCCCAGGTCTCCGTCCACCAGCTGCTTCAGCAGGTGCTGCCGTCGCGGGCCTCGCGGCAGGTGCCGCCGAAGCCACCCGCTCAGCCGCGCGAGCCAGACGTGGTGGGCTGCGATGTGTGCTCCCAGCTCCCGCCGCAGGAGTCGGGCGAGCGCGGGCGCGTGGCCACCGGTGGAGATGGCCAGGGTGATGGGACCTCTGCGCTCGACCGAGGGCAGCGTGAAGTCGCACAGCTCCGGCTCGTCCGCGGTGTTCACCCACTGGCCCGCGGCGCGGGCCTCGGCCACGAGGTGGTGGTTCACCTCGGCGTCGTCCGTCGCGGCGAGCACCAGCGCGTGGCCGCGTGTGTCTCCGGCGCGGTAGGTCCGCGGCTCCCACTCCAGCCGCCCCTCCGAGGCGAGGCGCTGGAGGGCGTTGGTGACGGTGGGCGCGATGAGGTGGAGCCGTGCGCCCGCGTCGAGCAGGGCCAGGGCCCGCCCTTCGGCGACGGCGCCGCCGCCCACGAGCAGGACGCGGCGGCCCTCCAGCCGGAGGCTCACGGGATAGTCGATGGCGGTGACGGTGCTCATGGCGGCGGAGGGCGTCACCGGACGGGGTGCAGGCCGCATTCGCTGTGCTCGCGCGACTCCCACCACCAGCGGCCCGCGCGCTCGTCTTCGTACGGCTTCACCGCTCGCGTGCAGGGGGCGCAGCCGATGGACGCGTAGCCCCGGTCATGCAGCGTGTTGTAGGGGACGCCGTTCTCCTTGACGTAGGCCCACACCTGCTTGCGGCTCCACGCGGCCAGTGGGTTGAGCTTGAGCAGCCCGCCGTGCTCGGCGTCGTACTCGACGACGGAGACCTGGTTGCGATTGAGCGACTGCTCACGTCGCAGGCCGGTCACCCAGCCGTCGCGGCCTTGAAGCGCGCGGCTCAGGGGCTCCAGCTTGCGGATGGCGCAGCACTCCTTGCGGGCCTCCAGGCTCCGGCGGAAGGAGAAGTAGCCCTGCTCCGACTCCAGGGCTTCGACGCGGGAGCGGTCCGGGAAGAAGGTCTCCACCGTGACGCCGTAGCGGTTGCGGGTGACCTCGATGAGCTCGTACGTCTCGGGAGGGAGCCGGCCCGTGTCGAGCGTGAAGATGCGAAGGCTGGGGGCGTGCTTGCGGGCCAGGTCGATGAGGACCATGTCTTCCACGCCGAAGCTCGAGGCGATGGCCGCGCGCTCACCGAGCTGTTGCTCGACCCAGGCGAGGACCTGTTCGGCGGGCGCGGCCGCGAAGGGCGCGGCTGCCGCGAGCAGGTCCTTGGGCGTACGAGCGAGGGTGGAAGTGGGGGACGGCTTGGCGGACACGATGGACTCCAGGGGATGAAAAACAAAAAGGCCCGCGCCTCTTTCGAGGGCGGGCCGCGCGAGCTGGGGAGGTGGAGGTCGGGAGACGCTATCCACTCCTCGAGGCTCGGAGCCCGCCCGGAGGCGGACACACGACGCACGCACACGCCAGACAGCGGCAGGCCTTCACGTCAGCGCGCGCGAGGGCGAGCGCCGCGAGGGGCGCGGGCTGCATCGCGTGGAGCTGGGGGGAGGCGAGGCGCATGGACGGGAGCCAGGAAGAGACGGAGTGAGGATGAAGGAAGAAGACCCGGACCTCGGGAGGGAGGTGGGTCTGGGCGAGGCGCGTGGGGCTCAGGGAGCTTCCGGTGCGCGCTTCAACAGCCCAGGCCCGAGAGGGCACAACAGGCACACGCCCGGCGGCAGCAGCGGCGAAGCAGCGCGGCCATCGGGGTGGAAGTCATCAGCACGGGGCGCAAGCTATCGGCTGTTGCCTCATGCCGTCAACCGGCGCTTCCCGCCCGGCAGGTGTACTCAGGTGTCGTGTGCCCCACCCACCGGCCTCAAGGAGGTGGGTGTCTCTCCGTGCTGCTGCGACGTGCGGGGTTCGAGTGTGGCCGGGGCGTCGACGCGCAGCGCGGAGCGGTCCAGGTCGCTGAGCCGGGGCCTGCCGAGCAGGGCGAGCGTGCGGTCGAGCTCGGAGGTGAGGAGGTCGAGTGCGAGCTCCACGCCCGCCTGGCCAGCCGCGGCCAGCCCGTAGAGGAAGGGGCGGCCCACCATGCAGGCGCGTGCGCCCATCGCGATGGCCTTGGCGATGTCGGAGCCTCGGCGGATGCCGCCATCGAGGATGACCTCCGCGCGTCCCTCCACCGCGTCGACGACTTCCGGGAGGAGGTCGATGGCGGCCGGGAGGAAGTCGAGCTGTCGGCCTCCGTGGTTCGAGACGATGAGGGCCTCGATTCCGAGGGACACCGCGCGCCGGGCGTCCTCCGGGTTCGTGATGCCCTTGATGACGAGGGGGCCGGGCCAGCGGGAGCGAAGCCACTCCACGTCCTTCCAGGTCACGGACGTGTCGAACTGGTGGTTGGTGAAGCGTGCGACGCCCACGGCATCGGTGCGGGTGAGCGCGGGGTGGCCGACGAAGTTACCGAAGGTGGCGCGAGGGCTGGAGGACATGCGGAGGACCCAGCCGAGGTGGCGCAGGACATCCAGCACGTTGGCGAAGTGGATGCGGGGAGGGACGGTGAAGCCGTTGCGCCGGTCCTGTTCGCGGTTGCCCATGACGGGCACGTCGACGGTGAGGCAGAGCGCGCGGTAGCCCGCGGCCTTGGCTCGCTCGAGGAGGGATTGGGTGACGCTGCGGTCCTTCCAGATGTAGAGCTGGAACCAGAGGGGCGTGGACGCGGCGGCGGCCACCTCCTCGATGGTGCCGATGGACATGGTGCTCAAGGTGAACACGGTGCCTCGGCTCGCCGCGGCCTTGGCGGCCAGTTCCTCGCCTCGGGGCGCGAGCAGTCCCGCGAGGCCCGTGGGCGCGAGGATGATGGGCGTCGCGAGAGGCTCACCCAGGAGCGTGGTGGAGTGGTCGATGGTGCTGACGTCGACGAGGGCGCGAGACCTGAAGAGGTAGCGGTCGAAGCTCCGACGGTTGGCGGTGACGGTGTAGCCGTCGTCGGAGAAGCCCTCGATGTAATCGAAGACGGTCCGGGGCAGCCTCCGCTGTGCTCGCTGACGCAAGTCCTCGATGCTGACAGTCACGAGTGCTCCGTGGGGTGTGGGCCTCTGGCGAGGATAGCAGCACGGGGGCGGCTTGGTGGAGGATGCCGTCCCTTGGGGGGTAACCATGCGACTGATTGTGTTGTGGGCCGTGCTGCTGTGGGCAGGGTGTGCCACTACTGAGGAGGCTGGCGTTGCTGCTCGGTGGGAGGCAGGTAGTTCCGCGGAGGAGTGCGCTGCGGCTGATGAAGAAGCCTGTGTCTCGGTTGCGTGCGACGGCGATGGATGTGGCCTGTACCGCTGTGGAGACCTCGCTTCAGCACCCTTGGCATTTCGTGGAGCGATGGCGCCAACCGCAGGGTCGGCGCCCCATCGGTTCTGGGGTGCGCAACAACCGCTGCCTGGCCGGTCCCCGGTCTTCGTCATCAAGTGGGAGCGGCCGGAGGAACTGCCGAGCCAGAAGCGGCTCAGGACGCTCTACCGCGAATGGGAGAAGGCGCCGAAGGAGAAGCACCACATCTTTCCTCGCGCGCTGGAAGGTTACTTCGCGAGCCGAGGCATCAACATCCACGAATACGCCTTGGCCATTGATGTGAAGCGGCACAGGGAGATTCACGATGGCGTGAATGGAGGTCCGTGGAACGATGATTGGCGTGCCTTCATCCGCACGGCAGACCGGCCTGGGAAGCCCGCTCGGAAGTGGCAGCTCTTCGACCAGGCGGGCTACATGGTTCAGAAGTACCAGCTCGTTGGGATGCCGATGTCGTACTGGCAGCAGCTCTCGACGATGATGACCCCTGTGGAGGGACGGTGATGCGCTACTACCATCTGCAAGGAGCGACATCCGCGAAGTCGCGGTGGGAAGTCCGCGTCGACCGCGCGTGGAATCTGCCGGGTTCTATTTGCAGGACCTGCTGGGCCGAAGTGGCGCACATCTCGCTCGACTTCCCCAGCGTGGACCTTTTCGACTGGCCGCATGCCCATGAGTACGTCGAGGCTCGGCAAGAGCCCTGGGAGGAGTACGCACGCCTTCGTGACCAACTGCGACCGCTGCTGCCTTCAGGCGTCGTGGTGGGGCCGGGGTCCGGATTCGGCCCGATGAATGGCTGGGTGAAGGGATCGCCACCACCGGTTGCATTGCTTGATGGATGGACACTTCTCGCGACGGAGCATGGGCTCGAAGAGATGTCCATGGATGGACTGCGCGGAATCCATGCCGTGCGCACGCGGCTTCGTAGCGCCAACAGCGTGCCTACCCTCCATGAAGTGGAGCTGTTGCCCGCGGGGGAATTCGCCGAACCCGGCCGCCCCGTGCCAACCAAGCCCCCTTGTGGCGTCTGCGGCAATGTCGTGACGACGCTCGCTCCGCTTGAGTGGCGCCTCGATGCGGCTTCAATCCCCGAAGTGGATGCCTTTCGTTTTCAGCACTGGACGACATGCGTGATTGTGAGCGAGCGCTTCCTCGATACCGTCCGAGGGCTCGGGTGTGAGGGAGAGTTCGAGCCTCGCCTGGTTGCGGGGCCCGCGGAGGAGCGGGCTCGAACGCCCGCATGACACTCGCGCTCGCCAGAGAACCTCCAGCGAGAGATTGCAAGTGCCTTGGTCAACAGCGCGCGTCTCGGAATGCGAGCTGTTGAACTTCAGTGCTCATGCGGCATCCCTCGCGAGTGAAGCGAGGATCCGGGTGAACAGCTCCGCCAGGGCCGTGACGTGGGGAGCGCGCAACATCGTGTAGTGGTTGCCCGGAGCCTCGTGCAGCGTGGGCCCGGAGGAGAGCCATTCGCTCCAGCCCAGGTCGTCCGCCACCTTTGCTCCGCTGAGTGATGTGGCGGCCTTGATGAGCACGGTGTTCCCTTCGTACGAAGGCCCCGTGGGCACGTAGGTGAGCTGCGCCGTGGTCAGTCGCTGGTGGAGGGCGAAGAGGCGCTCGGCGGTGTCGACGTCCATGTCGAGCCCCAGCGAGGCGCCTCGCGCCTGCTCCAGCAGATAGGCCAGCCGCTCTCTTCCCTCGAGCCTCATCAGGCGCTCCGGGTCCAGTGGCAGGCTCTGCCACGGCAGGCCCAGCGTGTGGCTGAACGAGACAAGCTGCGACAGCTCATCCGGCATGGGACGCGGCTCTGGGCGAGGCGCATGGCTGTCGACCAGCACCAACATCTCCACCTGCTCACCCTGGCTCCGGAGTCGACGCGCCATCTCGTACGCGACGAGTCCGCCGAACGACCAGCCCGCGAGCAGGTAGGGCCCGTGCGGCTGCACGACGCGAAGCTGCGACAGGTAGTCCCGTGCGAGAATCTCGACCGAGGCCGGAGGCAGCTCGCCGCCGTCGAGCCCACTCGCCGAGAAGCCGTGGATGGGCCGATTCGCCGCGAGGTTCCGCACGAGCTCCGTGTACCCCAGCGCGCTGCCACCACCGCCGTGGACGATGAACAGCGGGCGCTCAGTGGACGCACCCGAGTCGAGGCGCACGAGGTTCGGCAATGCCCGCGTGTTGCCCTGGTGCTGCTCCAGGAGGGCGGCCAGCCGCTCGATGCTCGACCCCTGGAAGAGCGCCGCGACGGGGAGCGACACCCCCGTCCGCTCGCGAATCTTCGCCATCAACTTGATGGCGAGCAGGGAGTGACCACCCAGCTCGAAGAAGTCGTCCGTGATGCCCACCTTCGGGACTCGCAGGACGTCTGCCCACGTGGTCGCGAGCACTTCCTCGGTCGGAGTGCGCGGCGCCACCTGGGCCGCGGCGGACGCGTGGAGGACCGCCTCGGGAGGGGGCAGGGCCTTGCGGTCGATCTTGGCGTTCGACGTGAGCGGGAACGCGTCGAGGCGGACGAGAGACGAGGGGACCATGAACTCGGGCAGGAGCGACTTGAGGAAGGCGCGGAGCGAGACAGGGTCGAGGTCATCGGCGATGAAGTAACCGACGAGGCGCTTGTCGCCGGGCACATCCTCGCGAGCGAGAGCGACGGCCTCACGGACGGAGGGATGGGCGAGGAGCGCGGCTTCGACTTCGGAAAGCTCGATGCGGAAGCCGCGGACTTTGACCTGGGCATCGGAGCGGCCGATGAAGTCGAGAACCCCTTCGGAGTTCCAGCGGACGAGGTCACCGGAGCGATAGAGGCGAGCACCAGGAGCCGAGGAGAACGGGTCCGGGACGAACCGTTCGGCGGTGAGGCCGGGCTGCCCGAGGTAGCCACGGGCCAGGCCCTCACCACCGATGAAGAGCTCACCAGTGACACCGAGCGGGACAGGCTGGAGCGAGGCGTCGAGGACGAGGAGTCGCGTGCCGTTGGTGGGCCGCCCGATGGGGATGGATGCGCCGACGTCGTCCGCGCGAGCCAGGGAGAAGGAGGTGGCGAGGACGGTGATTTCGGTCGGGCCGTAGCAGTTGGTGACCGGGAGTCCCCAAGACGTCAGGGCCTCACGGACATGGAGCGGCGAGACGACATCGCCACCGGTGAGGACGCGCTGGAGAGAAGGGGGCGCGGGGAGGCGGGACTCGACGAGCTGAGAGAAGAGACCGCTGGTGGCCCACAGGGTCGTGACGGAGTGGCGAGAGATGGCGCCGAAGAGGTCCTCGAGAGACGGGGCCAGCGGCGGGAGGACGACGAGACGTGCTCCGTGGAGCAGCGCACCCCAGACCTCGAAGACCGTGGCGTCGAACGAGATGGGAGCGAGGAGCAGGTGAGTCTGCTCCTGGTTGAAGGTGGTGTAGTCGACACCGAGGAGCGTGTGGACCACGCCGCGATGCGTGCAGGCGACGCCCTTGGGCTTGCCCGTGGAGCCCGAGGTGAAGACGACGTAGGCAAGGGAGTCGGGCAGCGCGGAGGACGGAAGCGCGCGGGCGGGGTGCTCGGAGAGGGAGAGCTCGTCGAGGAGGACGAGTGTCAGTCCCTCGGTGGGGAGCTTCGAGAGGAGTGCTCGCGAGGTGATGAGGACGGAAGGCTGAGCATCCTCGACCATGGAGGCGAGCCGCTCGGGCGGGTACTGGGTGTCGAGCGGGACGTAGGCGGCGCCCGCCTTGAGGACGGCGAGGAGGGCGACGATGAGGTCGGGTGAGCGCTCCAGGGAGACGGCGACGCGAGAGTCCGTGGAGACGCCGAGCGAGCGCAGATGCCAGGCGAGCTGGTTGGAGCGCGTGTCGAGCTGTCGGTAGGAGAGCGACTCACCGCCGAAGAGGAGGGCGGTGGCATCGGGAGAACGCGCCACGACGCGCGCGAAAGCCTCGGGCATCGTGTCGTCGGTGGAGACGCGGGCGGGGGCCTGGGCCCAGTCGAGGAGGACCTCGCGCCGCTCCGTCTCGGTGAGCATGGAGTGCTCGGCGATGGGGGCTTCGGGGCGGGAGGTGATGGCCTCGACGAGAACCTCGAAGTGACGGGCCATTCGCTCGATGGTGGCCTGCTCGAAGAGGTCCGTGTTGTAGCCGAGGCTTCCGAAGATGCCGTCCGCTGTCTCCGTGAGGTTCAGCGTGAGCTCGAACTTCGCGGTGGCCACCACGCCCCCCACTCCGACAGGGCTCAGCGTGAGGTCCGTCTTCTGGATGGCGGACTCCGGCGTGTTCTGGAGCGCGAAGATCACCTGGAACAGCGGGCTCCGGCTCAGGTCACGTGCCGGATGCAGCTCCTCGACGAGCCGCTCGAAGGGGATGTCCTGGTGCGCGTAGGCATTGAGCGCGGACTCCTTCACCTGTCGCAGCAGCCCGAGGAACGACTCGTGCGGCGCGATGCGCGCGCGGAAGACGAGGGTGTTGACGAAGAAGCCGATGAGGCTCTCGAGCTCCGAGCGGTGCCGGCCCGCGATGGGTGAGCCGACGACGATGTCGTCCTGCCCTGAGTGCCGGGCCAGCAGGAGCTGCCACGTGGCGAGCAACGCCATGAAGGGCGTTGCGCCTTCACTCCTGCAGAGCGCCTTGAGCCGCTTCGCGACGGGGCCACTGATGGCGACCGCCGTCGAGGCACCGTTGAACGTCTGGACGGGCGGCCGAGGCTTGTCGATGGGCAATGCCAGGTTCGGGGCCGCCGCGAGCTGGTTCCGCCAGTAGGCGAGCTGCGAGTCGAGGACCTCGCCCTGGAGCCAATCGCGCTGCCAGGCCGAGTAGTCCGCGTATTGGATGGCGAGAGGCGAGAGGGGAGACGGCTTGCCCTTGGAGAAGGCTTCGTAGAGCGCCGCGACCTCCCGGATGAGCACGCCCATGGACCAGCCGTCGGAGACGATGTGGTGCATGTTGAGCGCGAGCACGTGTTCGGTGTCGCTCAGCTCCAGCAGCATCGCGCGGATGAGCGGACCCGTGGAGAGGTTGAACGGGCGCTGATACTCCTCCCTCAACAGGCGCTGGACCTCCGAATGAGAGGCCTCCTCAGCGAGGCCCCGGAGGTTCACACGCATCACCGGGAGCTGACCCTCGGGCGAGATCTGCTGGAAGGGTTGGCCGTCCAGCTCCATGAAGGTGGTCCGGAGCGATTCGTGCCGGCGGACGAGCTCATCGAAGCCGCGCTGGAGCGCCGCGGTGTCGAGAGGCCCATCGAGCCGCATGAACGTGGGCATGTTGTACGTCGCACTGCCCGGGAGCAGCTGGTCGAGGAACCAGAGGCGCTGCTGAGCGAAGGAGAGAGGCAGAGGACCGGTGCGGGGGACGGGGACGAGAGGCGGGCGCTGGAGAGCGAGGCTGGAGTCGCCCTGGGCCTGGATGCGAGCGGCGAGAGCCGCGACGGTGGGAGCCTCAAAGAGGACGCGCAGAGGCAACTCGACGCCGAGGGCCTTGCGGATGCGAGAGACGACCTGAGTGGCGAGGAGGGAGTGGCCACCGAGAGAGAAGAAGTCGTCGGAGACGCTGACGGAGTGGAGGTGGAGGACGTCGGCCCAGATGGAGGAGAGGAGGGTCTCGGTGGGGTTGCGAGGAGCGAGAAAGGAGTCGGAGGGAGCCGAGTCGGGAGGAGGGAGAGCGGCCCTGTCGAGCTTGCCGTGAGCGTTGATGGGGAGTGCGTCCAAGGCGACGAAGGCCGAGGGCACCATGTAGTCGGGGAGAGACGTCAGGAGCGCGGCGCGAAGCGCGGAGACGTCGAGAGAAGAAGGAGTGACGTAGGCGACGAGACGCTTGAGGCCCGGGACGTCCTCGCGAAGGAGGACGGCGGCGTGGTGGAGGGAGGGGAGGGCTTCGAGAGCGGCCTCGATTTCACCGAGCTCGATGCGGAAGCCGCGCAGCTTCACCTGGAAGTCGATGCGGCCGAGGTACTCGAGGTGGCCGTTGGGGAGCCAGCGAGCCTTGTCACCGGTGCGGTAGAGGCGAGCGCCGGGAGAGGAGGAGAAGGGGTTGGGGACGAAGCGCTCGGCGGTGAGGTCGGGGCGGTGGAGGTAGCCCCGAGCGAGGCCGAGGCCGCCGATGAAGAGCTCACCAGGGACACCGACGGGGGAGGGCTGGAGAGAAGCGTCGAGGATGAAGGTGGAGACGTTGGGGAGGGGAGGGCCGAGGACGGGGCGAGAGGAGGCGCGGAGGGAGAGGGCGGTGGCGTCGACGGTGCACTCGGTGGGGCCGTAGACGTTGAAGGGGTGGAGGTTGGGGGAGGAGGAGAGGGAGGCCCAGAGAGAGTCGTCGATGGACTCACCGCCGATGAGGAGGCGGAGGGGGCGGTGGAAGGAGGAGAGGCCCTCGTCGAGGAGGAGACGGAGGTGGGAGGGGGCACAGTCGAAGACGTCGACGGAGTGCCTGGAGAGCCAGGAGAGGAGAAGAGGGACGTCCTCGCGAGCGGCCTGAGGGACGAAGCAGAGAGCGTGTCCCTGGGAGAGGAAGACGAGCTGCTTGACGGAGGCGTCGAAGGAGAGAGGGGCGTTGAGGGAGAAGCGAAGAGGCCGCTGTACGTCGGAGAAGACGGAAGAGGAGAGGGCGTGGAGGAGATTCACCACGGAGGAGTGGTGGATGACGACGCCCTTGGGCCTGCCGGTGGAGCCGGAGGTGTAGATGACGTAGGCGGGGTGGGAGGGGAGTGTGACGTGAGGCGGATTGGTGGCCGGAAGCGCGTCGAGAGAGGCGGAGAGGGCCGTGTCGTCGAGGCAGAGGGGAGAGGCGGAAGAGGAGAGCCGTGGGAGGAGATGGGACTGGGTGAGGACGAAGGGAGCGCCGGAGTCCGCGAGCATGAAGGAGAGGCGCTCGAGGGGGTAGGAGGCGTCGAGGGGGACGTAGGCGGCGCCGGCCTTGAGGATGGAGAGGAGAGCGACGAGAGCGGAGGTGGAGCGCTCGAGGCAGAAGGCGACGCGAGACTCGGGGCCGACGCCACGAGCGCGCAGGAAGTGGGCGAGCTGGTTGGAGCGTTGGTTGAGAGCGGAGAAGGAGAGAGAGGAGTCGTCGTCGAGGACGGCGAGAGCGTCGGGGGTGAGAGCGGCCTGGGCCTCGAAGAGCTGATGGAAGGCGCCGCGCCAGGGGACATCGGCGTGAGTGCTGTTCCAGTCGGAGAGGACCTGACGGCGCTCCACGGAGGACAGCATGGGCAGCTGGCCGACGAGGGTGTCGGGAGAAGTGATTGCAGCCTCCAGGAGGGTGTGGAGGTGCTCGGCCCAGCGTTGGATGGTGGAGTCCTCGAAGAGGTCAACGCGGTAGCTGAGGCTGCCGGCGAGTCCGAGGGGAGTCTCCGAGAGGGTGAGGGTGAGGTCGAACTTGGTGGACTGGTGGGCCTGAGTGAAGGACTCGAGGCGCAAGGGGGAGCTGTCTTCAGAGGGCCCGGCGACGGTGCGATTGGCGACGGGGAGATTCTGAAGGGAGAGCATCACCTGGAAGAGAGGGGTGTGACTGAGGCTGCGCTGAGGCTTGAGCTCCTCGACGAGCTTCTCGAAGGGGACGTCCTGATGCTCGTAGGCGGCGAGAGTGGTCGCGCGGACCTGGGCGAGCAGCTCCCGGAAGCTGAGGGAGGGATTGACGTGGGTGCGAAGGACGAGGGTGTTGACGAAGAAGCCGATGAGGCCCTCTGTCTCCGCGCGAGTGCGTCCGGCGATGGGAGAGCCGACGGAGACATCGTCCTGGCCTGAGTAGCGAGCGAGGAGGACCTGCCAGGCGGCGAGCAGGGCCATGAAGGGGGTGGCGCCCTCCTTGCGGCACAGCGCGGCCAGGCGCTCCGTCAGCTCTCGCGACAGGCGAACCGGCTGGCTGCCGCCACGAGAGCTCCTCACGGGGGGACGTGTCTTGTCGGTGGGGAGCTCGAGCAGCGGCGGGAGTCCACCGAGCTGCTTCCGCCAGTAGCTCAGTTGCCCCTCCATGACATCGCCCTTCAGCCAGGAGCGCTGCCACGCCGCGAAGTCGGCGTACTGGATGGGAAGTGGCGCGAGTCGTGGCGCCCCCCCAGTCGCGAAGGCTTCGTAGAAGGACGCGAGCTCCTGGATGAGGATGCCCATGGACCAACCGTCGGAGACGGCGTGGTGCATGGTGACCATCAGGACATGGTCCTCGGCGGAAAGCCGCGCGAGGGTCGCTCTGAGCACAGGGCCGCGAGCGAGGTCGAACGGCCGCTGAGCCTCCTCGGTCGCGAGCTGCTGTGCACGCTGCTCGCGGTCTCCCTCGGGCAGCATTCCCAGCTCCACGATGGGCAAGGAGAACGGCTCGACGGGATGGATGCGCTGGACCGGCTCGCCATCGTGGGCGAGGAAGGTGGTGCGCAGGGACTCGTGGCGCTCGACGAGCGCGGTGAAGGAGCGCTCCAGCGCGGGGACGTCGAGCGTGCCGTACATCCGCAAGGCGGAAGGGATGTTGTAGGCGGCGCTTCCGGGCTCGAGCTGATCAACGAGCCACAGACGTTGCTGAGCGAAGGAGAGCGGCAACGCGCCTGTCCGAGGCATGGGCACGAGCGCCGGGGCCTGGGCCGCGGACTCACCCCGCGCGGTGGCAATGCGAGTGGCGAGGGCGCCGATGGACGAGGCTTCGAAGAGGGCGCGCAGAGGCAGCTCGACGTCGAACGCCTTGCGGATGCGAGAGACGACCTGTGTGGCCAGCAGCGAGTGCCCACCCAAGGCGAAGAAGTCGTCCGAGACACTCACGCGGTCGAGGCGCAGGACATCCGCCCAGATGGACGCGAGCAACTCCTCGGTGGGCGTGCGCGGCGCGACGTAGTTGGCGCTGGGCGCGGAGAGGACGGCCTCGGGAGGAGGCAGCGCCTTGCGGTCGATCTTGGCGTTCGACGTGAGCGGGAACGCGTCGAGACGGACGAGGGAGGAGGGGACCATGAACTCGGGCAGACGCGACTTGAGGAAGGCGCGGAGCGAGACAGGGTCGAGGTCATCGGCGATGAAGTATCCGACGAGGCGCTTGTCGCCAGGCACATCCTCGCGAGCGAGAGCGACGGCCTCACGGACGGAGGGATGGGCGAGGAGCGCGGCTTCGACTTCGGAGAGCTCGATGCGGAAGCCACGGACTTTGACCTGTGCATCGGAGCGGCCGATGAAGTCGAGAACCCCTTCGGAGTTCCAGCGCACGAGGTCACCGGAGCGATAGAGGCGAGCACCGGGGGAAGAGGAGAACGGGTCGGGGATGAAGCGCTCGGCGGTGAGGCCCGGCTGGCCGAGGTAGCCGCGCGCGACACCCTCGCCGCCGATGAAGAGCTCACCAGTGACGCCGAGCGGGACAGGCTGGAGAGAAGCGTCGAGGACGAGGAGCCGAGTGCCGTTGGTGGGCCGCCCGATGGGAATGGATGCGGGAGCCTCCTCCACGCGCTTCATGGGGAAGGAGGTGGCGAAGACGGTGGTCTCGGTGGGGCCGTAGAAGCTGGTGACGGGAATGCCCCAGGACGTCAGTGCCGTACGAACGTGGAGCGGCGAGACGACATCGCCGCCGGTGAGCACGCGCTGCAGAGATGGCGGTGCGGGGAGGCGGGACTCGACGAGCTGGGAGAAGAGACCACTCGTGGCCCACAGGGTGGTGACCGAGTGGTGGGAGATGGCGCCGAAGAGGTCCTCGAGAGAGGGTGACTGAGGCGGCAGGACGAGCAGCCGCGCGCCGTGGAGCAGCGCACCCCAGACCTCGAAGACGGTGGCGTCGAAGGAGATGGGGGCGAGGAGCAGGTGCGTCTGCTCAGGTCCCAGGTGCGTGTAGTCGACACCGAGGAGGGTGCGGACCACGCCGCGATGCGTGCAGGCGACACCCTTGGGCTTGCCCGTGGAGCCGGAGGTGAAGACGACGTAGGCGAGGGAGTCGGGCAGCGCGGAGGACGGAAGCGCGTGAGCGGGGCTCTCGGAGAGGGAGAGCTCGTCGAGGAGGACGAGTGTCAGTCCCTCGGCGGGGAGCTTCGGGAGGAGTGCGCGGGTGGTGATGAGGACGGAGGGGTGAGCGTCCTCGACCATGGAGGCGAGGCGCTCGGGTGGGTACTGGGTATCGAGCGGGACGTAGGCGCCGCCGGCCTTGAGGACGGCGAGGAGGGCGACGATGAGGTCGGGTGAGCGCTCCAGCGAGATGGCGACGCGGGAGTCCGTGGAGACGCCGAGCGAGCGCAGGTGCCAGGCGAGCTGGTTGGAGCGCGTGTCGAGCTGTCGGTAGGAGAGGGACTCCTCGCCAAAGAGGAGGGCGGTGGAGTCCGCCGAGCGAGCCACGACGCGAGCGAAGGCCTCGGGAAGAGTGTCGTCGGTGGAGACGCGGGTCGGGGAATGCGCCCAGTCGACGAGGAGCTTCTGGCGCTCGGTGGCCTCGAGGATGGAGAGGGTCGCGAGCGGGGCGTCAGGCTGGGAGACGATGGCCTCGACGAGGAGCTCGAAGTGACGGGCCATGCGCTCGATGGCGGCGTGCTCGAACAGGTCCGTGTTGAAGCGCAGTCCTCCGAAGAACCCATCGGAGGCCTCGACGAGGCCGAGCTGGAGCTCGAACTTGGCGATGCCCTCGGAGACTTCGACGGGGCTCAAGGTGAGGCTCGTCTTCTGGATGGAAGACGCGGGCGTGTTCTGGAGGACGAAGAGGACCTGGAAGAGAGGGCTGCGACTCATGTCGCGGGTGGGCTGCAGCTCCTCGACGAGACGCTCGAAGGGGATGTCCTGGTGAGCGTAGGCACCGAGAGCGGCCTCCTTCACCTGGCGAAGCAGGTGGAGGAAGGAGAGGCGTGGAGCCACGCGAGCACGGAAGACGAGGGTGTTGACGAAGAAGCCGATGAGGCCCTCGAGCTCGGAGCGGTGGCGCCCCGCGATGGGAGAGCCGACGGTGATGTCGTCCTGGCCGGAGTGCCTGGAGAGGAGGAGCTGCCAGGCGGCGAGGAGTGCCATGAAGGGAGTGGCGCCCTCCTGCTGGCACAGCCGCTTGAGCTTCTCCGCGGTGGCGAGGGAAAGGGAGACAGGCACCTGCGCTCCCGCGAAGGTCTGCATCGCGGGACGAGGCTTGTGGAGAGGAAGCTCCAGAGCGGTGAGGTCCGCGAGCTGGTGCTTCCAGTAGGAGAGCTGCCGGTCCAGCTCGGCGCCCTGGAGCCAGTCGCGCTGCCAGACGGAGTAGTCGGCGTACTGGATGGAGAGAGGGGCGAGAGGGGACGGCTTGCCATTGGAGAAGGCGTCGTAGAGGGAGGCGACCTCCTGGACGAGGACACCCATGGACCACCCGTCGGAGACGATGTGGTGCATGTTGAGGGCGAGGATGTGCTCGGTGTCGCCCAGCTCCAGGAGGAGTGCACGGATGAGCGGGCCCGTGGAGAGGTTGAAGGGGCGGCGGTACTCCTCACTCAAGCGACGGGAGACGTCGGCCTGACGTGCGTCGGAGGCGAGGCCGCGCAGGTCGACGCGAGTGACGGGCAGCTCGGCGTGGGAGGAGATGAGCTGCCAGGGCTTGCCGTCGCGTTCCGAGAAGGTGGTGCGGAGTGCTTCGTGGCGGAGGACGAGCTCATCGAAGCTGCGCAGGAGCGCGGCGATGTCGAGAGGCCCATCGAGGCGAACGAAGGTGGGCATGTTGTACGTCGAGCTGCCCGGGTCGAGCTGGTCGATGAACCAGAGGCGCTGCTGAGCGAAGGACAGGGGCAGCAGGCCCGTGCGCGGAACCGGAACGATGGCGGGCGCCTGGGGCCCACGCGTGTCCTTTCGAGCCGCGTCGATGCGCGCCACGAGTCCCGCGACGGAAGGCGCCTCGAAGAGAACCCGAAGCGGGAGCTCGACGCCGAAGGATGAGCGGATGCGCGAGATGACCTGGGTGGCGAGGAGCGAGTGACCACCGAGGGAGAAGAAGTTGTCGGTGGCACCAACGCGCTGGACGCGGAGGACGGCGGCGAAGATGGCCGCGAGCTTCTCCTCGTCGGGCGTGCGAGGCGCCACGAAGGACGCATCTGGAATGAGCGAGGTGTCGGGCGCGGGGAGGAGCTTGCGCGCGAGCTTCCCGCTGGGCGTCAGGGGGAGTGCCTCCAAGGAGATGAAGGCGGAGGGCACCATGTACTCGGGGAGGCGCTGAAGGAGGAAGGCTCGCAGCGCTTCGGAGTCGATGGTCGAGCCAGGCGCCGGAACGGCGTAGGCGATGAGGCGCTTGTCGCCCGGGACATCCTCACGGACGACCGCGGCGGCATCGCGGAGGCCGGGTGCGGCACGGAGGGTGGACTCGACTTCACCCAGCTCGATGCGGAAGCCGCGGACCTTCACCTGGAAGTCGAGGCGGCCGAGGAACTCGAGCGTTCCGTCGGGGAGCCAGCGCGCGGAGTCCCCCGTGCGGTAGAGACGGTCGCCGGGGAGCGATGAGAAGGGGTTGGGGACGAAGGCGAGCGCGGTGACATCGGGCCGGCCGAGATATCCGTGCGCGAGGTGCGTGCCTCCGACGAAGAGCTCACCCGAGACGCCGATGGGAACCGGCTGCCCGAGGCGGTCGAGGACATAGAGCTGCGTATGGCCGACGGGTCCACCGATGGAGGGAAGCCGAGGCCACGAGGCAGGAGGCCCCGGGAGTCGGAAGGCGGAGACGACGTGCGCCTCGGAGGGGCCGTACTGGTTCTCGAGGACGCTGCCGGGGAGCTTCTCGAAGAAGGAGGCGAGGGTGGCGTTGACCTGGAGTTGCTCGCCCGCGGTGACGACCTCTCGCAGCGCGGCCGGAAGCGTGGCGCCGTGAGAGACGGAGTCGGCGATGGCCTGGAGCGCGACGAAGGGGAGGAAGAGGCGCTCGACCTGCTGGCGATGCATGAAGTCGAGCAGCGCGGGGATGTCCTGGCGGAGCGCTCCCGTCGGGATGACGAGCGTGCCGCCCATCCACCAGGTGCAGAACATCTCCTGGCAGGAGACGTCGAAGTTCAACGAGGCGAACTGGAGGGTGGATGCACGCGGATTGGGCGACTGACGCACCTGCCACGCGAAGAAGAAGCTCAACGCGCGATGGGGCATGACGATGCCCTTGGGCCTGCCGGTGGAGCCGGAGGTGTAGATGACGTAGGCGATGTCCTCGATGGAGACGGAGATGCCGGGCGAGGAGTCGGGCCGACGGGAGACTGCCTCCGCCTCGGCGTCGAGGTGCAGGACTCGGGCGGCGGAGTCGGAAGGCAGGACCGACGCGAGAGCGGAGTCGGCGAGGACGAGCGGCGCGCGGGTGTCCGCGAGCATGAAGGCGAGGCGCTCGGCGGGGTAGTTGGGGTCGAGAGCGACGTAGTAGGCGCCGGCCTTGAGTGTGGCGAGGACGGCGACGGCCATGTCGAGAGACTTGGGGAGGCAGATGCCGACGGCGCTACCGGGAGTCACGCCGGAGGCGAGGAGGTGGTGGGCGAGCTGGTTGGCGCGAGCCTCGAGCGCTGAGTAGGTGAGCGTGCGAGTGCCATCCGAGACGGCGATGGCGTCAGGTGTCCGACGGGCCTGGGCCGCGACGGGGTCATGGAGCGTCGTGGCGGTGACCGGCTCGCGCGAGGTGTCGTTCCAGGCGAGGAGGTACTGGTCGCGCTCCCGCGCATCGAGGAGCGGGAGGCTCCAGATGGACTGGCTGGGGTCCTCGACGGCGGCCCCGAGCAGTCGGAGGAAGTGCTTGCTCAGGCGCTTCGCGGTCTCCTCGTTGAAGAGGTCCGTGTTGAACTCGAGGATGCCTCCGATGTCGTCGCCATGGTCCGCGAGCAACAGGGAGAGCTCGAACTTGGCGCTGCCATAGGAGACGCTCACCGGACTCAGCGCGAGCCCGGGCCCATCGCCCTGCACCGCCGACGCGGCGGCTCGGCGTGGCGTGTTCTGAAGGGCGAGCATCACCTGGAAGAGCGGAGAGCGGCTCAGGTCGCGTTCGGGCTTGAGCTCATCGACGAGCTTCTCGAACGGGACGTCCTGGTGCGCGTAGGCGCCGAGCGTCGTCTCCTTCACCTGCGCCAGCAGCTCACGGAAGGACATCGTGTCCGTCAGTCGTGCCCGCAACGCGATGGTGTTGGCGAAGAACCCGACGATGCCTTCGAGCTCGGTCTGTTGACGGTTCGCGATGGGCGAGCCGACGACGATGTCGTCCTGGCCGGAGTAGCGCGCGAGCAGGACCTGGAACGCGGACAGCAAGGCCATGAACGGCGTGACACCTTCGCGCTTGCACAGTGCGCGCAAGGGAGCCGTCAGGCTGGCATCGAAGTGCACCGGAATCGCCGCGCCGACGTGGGTCTGCACGGGTGGCCGGGCCCGGTCGGCGGGGAGCTCGAGCGCATGCGGTGCTCCGGCGAGCTGACCTCTCCACCAGGACAGCTGCTGCTCCAGGGCTTCATCACGCAGCCACCCGCGCTGCCACAGCGCGTAGTCCGCGTACTGGAACTCCAGGGGCTGGAGGGGAGACGGGAGGCCTCGCGCGAAGGCTTCGTAGAGTGCGCCCACCTCGCGCATCAAGATGCCGTTGGACCAGCCGTCCGACACGATGTGGTGCACCGTGACGAGGAGCACGTGGCTCTGCTCGGACACGCGCAGCAGTGCCGCGCGCAGCAGCGGAGCTTGCGTCAGGTCGAAGGGCTTGCGCGATTCGGCGGTCGAGAGCCGGGTGACTTCCTGTTCGAGGAGGTCGCCCGACAGGTGCTGCAAGTCCACGAGAGGGACCGACAGCTCCGCATGGGGATGAACCACCTGGACCGAGGTGCCATCCTCCTGGACGTGGAATGTCGTCCGCAGCGCCTCATGGCGCTTCACGAGTTCCTGAAGCGAGCGCACCAACGCCGCCGCGTCCAACACCCCGTCGAGCTGCATGCCGGAGGGAATGTTGTAGAAGGGGCTGTTCGGCTCCAGCCTGTCGAGGAACCAGAGGCGCTGCTGAGCGAAGGACAGCGGCAGCGGTCCCGTCCGCGGGGCGGCCACGAGCGGAGGCCGCGTGTTTTCGACTCCGGCGCCTCGTGCGGCTTCGACCCTGACGGCCAGCTCGCGAATGGTCGGCGCCTCGATGAGCGCACGCAGAGGCAGCTCGATGCCAAGGGCCTTGCGGATGCGAGAGACGACCTGGGTGGCGAGGAGGGAGTGGCCACCGAGAGAGAAGAAGTCGTCGGAGACGCTGACGGAGTCGAGGTGGAGGACGTCAGCCCAGATGGAGGAGAGGAGGGCCTCGGTGGGGTTGCGAGGAGCGAGGAAGGAGTCGGAGGGAGCCGAGTCGGGAGGAGGGAGAGCGGCCCTGTCGAGCTTGCCGTGGGCGTTGATGGGGAGAGCGTCCAAGGCGACGAAGGCCGAGGGCAGCATGTAGTCAGGCAGAGACGAGAGGAGAGCGGAGCGGAGAGTCGAGACGTCGAGAGAAGAAGGAGTGACGTAGGCGACGAGACGCTTGAGGCCCGGGACGTCCTCGCGAAGGAGGACGGCGGCGTGGTGGAGGGAGGGGAGGGCTTCGAGAGCGGCCTCGATTTCACCGAGCTCGATGCGGAAGCCGCGCAGCTTCACCTGGAAGTCGATGCGGCCGAGGTACTCGAGGTGGCCGTTGGGGAGCCAGCGAGCCTTGTCACCGGTGCGGTAGAGGCGAGCGCCAGGAGAGGAGGAGAAGGGGTTGGGGACGAAGCGCTCGGCGGTGAGGTCGGGGCGGTGGAGGTAGCCCCGAGCGAGGCCGAGGCCGCCGATGAAGAGCTCACCAGGGACACCGACGGGAGAGGGCTGGAGAGAAGCGTCGAGGATGAAGGTGGAGACGTTGGGGAGGGGAGGGCCGAGGACGGGGCGAGAGGAGGCGCGGAGGGAGAGGGCGGTGGCGTCGACGGTGCACTCGGTGGGGCCGTAGACGTTGAAGGGGTGGAGGTTGGGGGAGGAGGAGAGAGAGGCCCAGAGAGAGTCGTCGATGGACTCACCGCCGATGAGGAGGCGGAGGGGGCGGTGGAAGGAGGAGAGGCCCTCGTCGAGGAGGAGACGGAGGTGGGAGGGGGCACAGTCGAAGACGTCGACGGAGTGCCTGGAGAGCCAGGAGAGGAGAAGAGGGACGTCCTCGCGAGCGGCCTGAGGGACGAAGCAGAGAGCGTGTCCCTGGGAGAGGAAGACGAGCTGCTTGACGGAGGCGTCGAAGGAGAGAGGGGCGTTGAGGGAGAAGCGAAGAGGCCGCTGTACGTCGGAGAAGACGGAGGAGGAGAGGGCGTGGAGGAGATTCACCACGGAGGAGTGGTGGATGACGACGCCCTTGGGCCTGCCGGTGGAGCCGGAGGTGTAGATGACGTAGGCGGGGTGGGAGGGGAGTGTGAGGTGAGAAGGGTTTGAAGAAGGAAGCGCGTCGAGAGAGGCGGAGAGGGCCTTGTCGTCGAGGCAGAGGGGAGAGGCGGAAGAGGAGAGCCGTGGGAGGAGATGGGACTGGGTGAGGACGAAGGGAGCGCCGGAGTCCGCGAGCATGAAGGAGAGGCGCTCGAGGGGGTAGGAGGCGTCGAGGGGGACGTAGGCGGCGCCGGCCTTGAGGATGGAGAGGAGAGCGACGAGAGCGGAGGTGGAGCGCTCGAGGCAGAAGGCGACGCGAGACTCGGGGCCGACGCCACGAGCGCGCAGGAAGTGGGCGAGCTGGTTGGAGCGTTGGTTGAGAGCGGAGAAGGAGAGAGAGGAGTCGTCGTCGAGGACGGCGAGAGCGTCGGGGGTGAGAGCGGCCTGGGCCTCGAAGAGCTGATGGAAGGCGCCGCGCCAGGGGACATCGGCGTGAGTGCTGTTCCAGTCGGAGAGGACCTGACGGCGCTCCACGGAGGACAGCATGGGCAGCTGGCCGACGAGGGTGTCGGGAGAAGTGATTGCAGCCTCCAGGAGGGTGTGGAGGTGCTCGGCCCAGCGTTGGATGGTGGAGTCCTCGAAGAGGTCGACGCGGTAGCTGAGGCTGCCGGCGAGTCCGAGAGGAGTCTCCGAGAGGGTGAGGGTGAGGTCGAACTTGGTGGACTGGTGGGCCTGAGTGAAGGACTCGAGGCGCAAGGGGGAGCTGTCTTCAGAGGGCCCGGCGACGGTGCGATTGGCGACGGGGAGATTCTGAAGGGAGAGCATCACCTGGAAGAGAGGGGTGTGGCTGAGGCTGCGCTGAGGCTTGAGCTCCTCGACGAGCTTCTCGAAGGGGACGTCCTGGTGCTCGTAGGCGGCGAGCGTGGTCGCGCGGACTTGAGCGAGCAGCTCCCGGAAGCTGAGGGAGGGATTGACGTGGGTGCGGAGGACGAGGGTGTTGACGAAGAAGCCGATGAGGCCCTCTGTCTCCGCGCGAGTGCGTCCGGCGATGGGAGAGCCGACGGAGACATCGTCCTGGCCTGAGTAGCGAGCGAGGAGGACCTGCCAGGCGGCGAGCAGGGCCATGAAGGGGGTGGCGCCCTCTTTGCGGCACAGCGCGGCCAGGCGCTCCGTCAGCTCACGCGACAGATGCACCGGCTGGCTGCCGCCGCGAGGATTCCTGACGGGCGGACGTGTCTTGTCGGTGGGGAGCTCGAGCAGCGGCGGGAGTCCACCAAGCTGCTTCCTCCAGTATCCAAGCTGCTGCTCCAGGACATCGCCCTTCAGCCAGGAGCGCTGCCAGGCCGCGAAGTCGGCGTACTGGATGGGGAGTGGCGCCAGTCCGGGCTCTCGGCTCGTCGCGAAGGCTTCGTAGAAGGACGCGAGCTCCTGGATGAGGATGCCCATGGACCAACCGTCGGAGACGGCGTGGTGCATGGTGACCATCAGGACATGGTCCTGCGCGGACAGCCTCAGGAGCGTTGCCCTGAGAAGAGGCCCGCGCGCGAGATCGAACGGCCGCTGAGCCTCCTCGGTCGCGAGTTGTTGCGCGCGCTCCTCGGTGGACTGAGCGCCCAGTTCCACGATGGGCAACGAGAAGGACTCGACGGGGTGGATGAGCTGGACGGGCTCGCCATCTCGCGAGAGGAACGTGGTGCGCAGGGACTCGTGGCGCTCGACGAGCGCGGTGAAGGAACGCTCCAGCGCGGGGACGTCGAGCGTGCCGTACATCCGCAAGGCGGAAGGGATGTTGTAGGCGGCGCTTCCGGGCTCGAGCTGATCAACGAGCCACAGACGTTGCTGTGCGAAGGAGAGCGGCAACTCTCCTGTCCGAGGCATGGGCACGAGCGCCGGGGCCTGGGCCGCGGATTCACCTCTCGCGGTGGCGATGCGAGCGGCGAGGGCGCCGATGGACGAGGCTTCGAAGAGGGCGCGCAGAGGCAGCTCGACGTCGAACGCCTTGCGGACGCGAGAGACGACCTGTGTGGCCAGCAGTGAGTGGCCGCCCAGGGCGAAGAAGTCCTCGGAGACACTCACGCGGTCGAGGCGCAGGACATCCGCCCAGATGGACGCGAGCAGCTCCTCGGTGGGCGTGCGCGGTGCGACGTAGGTGGCGCTGGGCGCGGAGAGGACGGCCTCGGGAGGAGGCAGCGCCTTGCGGTCGATCTTCTCGTTCGACGTGAGCGGGAACGCGTCGAGGCGGACGAGAGAGGAGGGGACCATGAACTCGGGCAGACGCGACTTGAGGAAGGCGCGGAGCGAGACCGGGTCGAGGTCATCGGCGATGAAGTATCCGACGAGGCGCTTGTCGCCAGGCACATCCTCACGAGCCAACGCGATGGCATCGCGGACGGAGGGATGGGCAAGAAGCGCGGCGGCGACCTCGGAGAGCTCGATGCGGAAGCCACGGACTTTGACCTGGGCATCGGAGCGGCCGAGGAAGTCGAGGGCTCCATCGGGGCGCCAGCGAACGAGGTCGCCGGAGCGATAGAGGCGAGCACCGGGGGAAGAGGAGAACGGGTCCGGAATGAAGCGCTCGGCGGTGAGGCCCGGCTGTCCGAGATAGCCGCGCGCGACACCCTCGCCGCCGATGAAGAGCTCACCGGTGACGCCGACGGGAACAGGCTGGAGAGACGCGTCGAGGACGAGGGCCCGAGTGCCGTTGGTGGGCCGTCCGATGGGGAACGAGGAGCCCACCTCTTCCGCACGTGTGACCGTGAGGGTCGTGGTGAGGACGGTGGCCTCGGTGGGGCCATACAGGTTGGTGACGGACGTGCCCCACGTGGTCAATGCCTGACGCGTATGGAGCGCGGAGACGACGTCGCCTCCAGAATGGACACGCCGGAGCGACGGGGGCGCGGGGAGGCGGGACTCGACGAGCTGGGAGAAGAGACCGCTGGTGGCCCAGAGGGAGGTGACGCCGTAGCGAGAGACCGCGCCGAAGAGGTCCTCGGGGAACGGTGTCGCAGGCGGAAGGAGGACGAGGCGGGCCCCATGGAGCAGGGCTCCCCAGACTTCGAGGACGGAGGCGTCGAAGGAGATGGGGGCCAGGAGGAGGTGGGTCTCGGCGGGACCCAGGTGCATGTAGTCGATGCCCAGGAGGGTGTGGACGACGCCTCGATGCGTGCAGGCGACACCCTTGGGCTTGCCGGTCGAGCCCGACGTGAAGACGACGTAGGCGAGGGAGTCGGGGAGCGAGGAGGCCGGGAGCGCGTGAGCCGGGTGCTCGGAGTAATTGAACGCGTCGAGGAGGACGGTGGCCATCCCCGCGGAGGGCAGCCTGGAGCGGAGCGCGCTGGTGGTGATGAGGACGGAGGGCCGAGCGTCCTCGACCATGGAGGCGAGCCGCTCGGGCGGGTACTGGGTGTCGAGCGGGACGTAGGCGCCGCCGGTCTTGAGGACGGCGAGCAGGGCGATGATGAGGTTGGAGGAGCGCTCCAGTGAGACGGCGACGCGGGAGTCCGTGGAGACGCCGAGCGAGCGCAGGTACCAGGCGAGCTGGTTGGTGAGTGTGTCGAGCTGGCGATAGGAGAGGGACTCATCACCGAAGAGGAGCGCGGTGGAGTCTGGCGCACGCGCCACGATGCGCGCGAAGGCGTCGGGCATCGTGTCTTCGGTGGAGATGAGGGCCGGGGAGTGCGCCCAGTCGACGAGGACTTCGCGCCGCTCCGCCTCGGTGAGCATCGAGTGCTCGGAGAGGGGGGCTTCGGGGCGTGAGACGATGGCCTCGACGAGGAGCTCGAAGTGACGGGCCATGCGCTCGATGGCGGCATGCTCGAACAGGTCCGTGTTGTAGCTCACGATGCCGAAGAACCCATCGGAGGCCTCGACGAGGCCGAGCTGGAGCTCGAACTTGGCGATGCCCTCGGAGACTTCGACGGGGCTCAAGGTGAGGCTCGTCTTCTGGATGGAAGACGCGGGTGTGTTCTGGAGGACGAAGAGGACCTGGAAGAGAGGGCTGCGACTCATGTCGCGGGTGGGCTGCAGCTCCTCGACGAGACGCTCGAAGGGGATGTCCTGGTGAGCGTAGGCAGCGAGAGCGGCCTCCTTCACCTGGCGAAGCAGGTGGAGGAAGGAGAGGCGGGGAGCCACGCGAGCACGGAAGACGAGGGTGTTGACGAAGAAGCCGATGAGGCCTTCGAGCTCGGAGCGGTGTCGGCCCGCGATGGGAGAGCCGACGGTGATGTCGTCCTGACCTGAGTGCCTGGAGAGAAGCAGCTGCCAGGCGGCGAGGAGGGCCATGAAGGGAGTGGCGCCCTCCTGCTGGCACAGCCGCTTGAGCTTCTCCGCGGTGGCGAGAGAGAGCGAGACAGGCACCTGCGCTCCCGCGAAGGTCTGCATCGCGGGACGAGGCTTGTGGAGAGGAAGCTCGAGGGCGGTGAGGTCCGCGAGCTGGTGCTTCCAGTAGGAGAGCTGCCGGTCCAGCTCGGCGCCCTGGAGCCAGTCGCGCTGCCAGACGGAGTAGTCGGCGTACTGGATGGAGAGAGGGGCGAGAGGGGACGGCTTGCCGTTGGAGAAGGCGTCGTAGAGGGAGGCGACCTCCTGGACGAGGACGCCCATGGACCACCCGTCGGAGACGATGTGGTGCATGTTGAGGGCGAGGATGTGCTCGGTGTCGCCCAGTTCCAGGAGGAGGGCGCGGATGAGGGGGCCCGTGGAGAGGTTGAAGGGGCGACGGTACTCCTCACTCAAGCGACGAGAGACGTCGGCCTGACGTGCGTCGGAGGCGAGGCCGCGCAGGTCGACGCGGGTGACGGGCAGCTCGGCGTGGGAGGAGATGAGCTGCCAGGGCTTGCCGTCGCGTTCCGAGAAGGTGGTGCGGAGTGCTTCGTGGCGAAGGACGAGCTCATCGAAGCTGCGCAGGAGCGCGGCGATGTCGAGAGGCCCGTCGAGGCGAACGAAGGTGGGCATGTTGTACGTCGAGCTGCCCGGGTCGAGCTGGTCGATGAACCAGAGGCGCTGCTGAGCGAAGGACAAGGGCAGCAGGTCCGTGCGCGGCACCGGAACGATGGGCGGCGGCTGCGCGCCTCGGTTCAGGGAAGCGGCGTCGCGGATGCGTGCGGTCAGCGCACCCACGGACGGGGCCTCGAAGAGGGCTCGGAGAGGGAGCTCGACGCCAAAGGCCGAGCGGATGCGCGAGATGACCTGGGTGGCGAGGAGCGAGTGGCCGCCGAGGGAGAAGAAGTTGTCGGTGGCACCGACGCGCTGGACGCGGAGGACGGCGGCGAAGATGGCCGCGAGCTTCTCCTCGTCGGGCGTGCGAGGCGCGACGAAGGACGCGGTGGGAACGAGGGATGCGTCGGGCGCGGGGAGGAGCTTGCGCGCGAGCTTCCCGCTCGGCGTCAGCGGGAGTGCCTCCAAGGAGATGAAGGCGGAGGGCACCATGTACTCGGGGAGGCGCTGGAGGAGGAAGGCGCGCAGAGCCTCGGAGTCGGGAGCGGAGCCGGAAGCGGGGACGACGTAGGCGATGAGGCGCTTGTCGCCCGGAACATCCTCGCGGACGACCGCCGCGGCATCGCGGAGGCCGGGTGCGGCACGGAGGGTGGACTCGACTTCACCCAGCTCGATGCGGAAGCCGCGGACCTTCACCTGGAAGTCGAGGCGGCCGAGGAACTCGAGCGTTCCGTCGGGGAGCCAGCGCGCGGAGTCTCCCGTGCGATAGAGGCGCGAGCCGGGGAGCGACGAGAAGGGGTTGGGGACGAAGGCGAGCGCGGTGACATCGGGCCGGCCGAGATAGCCGTGCGCGAGGTGCGTGCCGCCGATGAAGAGCTCTCCCGCGACACCCGTGGGAACGGGCTGCCCGAGGCGGTCGAGGACATAGAGCTGCGTATGGCTGACGGGCCCACCGATGGAGGGGAGCCGAGGCCAGGACGCGGGAGGGCCTTGGAGTCGGAAGGCGGAGACGACGTGGGTCTCGGAGGGGCCGTACTGGTTCTCGAAGACGCAGCCCGGGAGCTGCTCGAAGAACGACACCAGCGCGGGAGAGACCTGGAGCTGCTCACCCGCGGTGACGACCTCGCGCAAGAAGGTGGGAAGCGTGGCGCCGTGCGAGACGGAGTCGGCGATGGCCTGCAGCGCGACGAAGGGGAGGAAGAGTCGCCCCACCTTCTCGCGCTGCATGAAGTCGAGCAGCGCGGGGATGTCCTGGCGGAGTCCCTCCGTGGGAAGGACGAGGGTGCCGCCCGCCCACCAGGTGGAGAAGAGCTCCTGGCAGGAGACGTCGAAGCTGAGGGACGCGAACTGGAGGGTGGTGGCTCGCGGGTCGGGCGACTGCCGCAACTGCCACGCGAACAGGAGGCTCAGCGCGCGATGCGAGAGGAGGACGCCCTTGGGCCTGCCGGTGGAGCCGGAGGTGTAGATGGCGTAGGCGATGTCCTCGGTGGAGACGGCGATGCCCGGCGCGGAGGTGGGGCGCTGGGAGACCTCATCCGCCTGGGTATCGAGGAAGAGGACTCGCGCCGAGAGCTCGGTGGAGAGGGTGGAGTGTGAGAGGACGAGCGGCGCGCGGGTGTCCGCGAGCATGAAGGCGAGGCGCTCGGCGGGATAGTTGGGGTCGAGAGCGACGTAGTAGGCGCCGGCCTTGAGTGTGGCGAGGACGGCGACGGCCATGTCGAGAGACTTGGGGAGGCAGATGCCGACGGCGCTACCGGGAGTCACGCCGGAGGCGAGGAGGTGGTGAGCGAGCTGGTTGGCGCGAGCCTCGAGCGCTGAGTAGGTGAGCGTGCGCGTGCCGTCGGAGACGGCGATGGCGTCGGGGGTGAGTCGGGCCTGTGCCTCGACGGGGCCGTGGAGCGTGGTGGGGACCGCGGGCTCGCGCGAGGTGTCGTTCCAGGCGAGGAGGTACTGGTCGCGCTCCCGCGCATCGAGGAGCGGGATGCTCCAGAGGGACTGGCTCGGGTTCGCGATGGCCGACTGAAGCAGGTGCCGCAGATGCGCACCCATGCGCTCCACGGTGCGCTTCTCGAAGAGGTCCGTGTTGAACTCGAGGATGCCTCCGATTTCGTCGCCCGCGTCACCGCAGAGCAGGGACAGGTCGAACTTGGACGTGCCGCTCTCGACGTCCATGGGCTGGAGGGGGCTCCGCGCTCCCGCGTCCTGGGCCTCCACCACGCGCTGGGTGTTCTGGAGGGAGAACATCACCTGGAAGAGCGGAGACCGGCTCAGGTCTCGCTCGGGCTTCAGCTCGTCGACGAGCTTCTCGAACGGGACGTCCTGGTGCGCGTAGGCGCCGAGCGTCGTCTCCTTCAGCTGCGCCAGCAGCTCCCGGAAGGACATCGTCTCCGTCAGCCGCGCGCGCAGGACGAGCGTGTTGACGAAGAACCCGACGATGCTCTCGATTTCGGCGCGCTGCCGGTTGGCGATGGGCGAGCCGACGACGATGTCGTCCTGACCGGAGTACCGCGCGAGCAGCACCTGGAACGCGGCGAGCAACGCCATGAAGGGCGTGACGCCTTCGCGCAGGCACATGGCGCGAAGCTCGGCGGAGAGCTGGGGACCGAACTCGACGGGCAGCGTGCCACCGTTGGAGGTCTGGACCGGCGGGCGCGGCTTGTCCGTGGGGAGCTCCAGGGCATGCGGAGCCCCGGCGAGCTGCTCCCGCCACCAGCTGACCTGCTCGGCGAGGGCTTCGTCGCGCAGCCAGGAGCGCTGCCAGACCGCGTAGTCCCCGTACTGGAGCTCCAGCGGGGCGAGCGGCGAGGGCAGCCCTTGCGCGAACGCGGCATAGAGCGTCGCGATCTCCCGCGAGATGATGCCGTTGGACCATCCGTCCGAGACGATGTGGTGCACCGTGAAGAGCAGGATGTGCCGCTGCTCGGAGAGGCGCAGCACCGAGGCGCGCAGCAGCGGGGCCTCGGACAGGTCGAACGGAGTCTGGGCTTCGAGCTGGGCGGCCTTCAGCGCTGCTTCTTCGCGCGACGCCTCGGGATGGGTGTCGAGCCGCACCACCGGGACGAAGAGGTCGGCGTGCGGATGAATGACCTGCACGGCTTCGCCATCGGCCTGCGTGTGGAATGACGTCCGCAGAGATTCGTGTCGCTGCACGAGCGCCTGGAGCGCGCGCTCCAGTGCGTCGAGGTCCACTGCCCCGTGGAGCTGGATGGCCGAGTGGATGTTGTAGAACGCGCTGCCTGGCTGGAGCCTGTCGAGGAACCAGAGGCGCTGCTGAGCGAAGGAGAGAGGCAGCGGACCGGTGCGAGGGACAGGGACGAGAGGCGGGCGCTGGAGAGCGAGGGTGGAGTCGCCCTGGGCCTGGATGCGAGCTGCGAGAGCCGCGACGGTGGGAGCCTCGAAGAGGACGCGCAGAGGCAGCTCGATGCCGAGGGCCTTGCGGATGCGAGAGACGACTTGGGTGGCGAGGAGGGAGTGGCCACCGAGAGAGAAGAAGTCGTCGGAGACGCTGACGGAGTGGAGGTGGAGGACGTCGGCCCAGATGGAGGCGAGGAGGGCCTCAGTGGGGTTGCGAGGAGCGAGGAAGGAGTCGGAAGGAGCCGAGTCGGGAGGAGGGAGAGCGGCCCTGTCGAGCTTGCCGTGGGCGTTGATGGGGAGAGCGTCCAAGGCGACGAAGGCCGAGGGCACCATGTAGTCAGGCAGTGACGAAAGGAGAGCGGCACGAAGCGCGGAGACGTCGAGAGAAGAAGGAGTGACGTAGGCGACGAGACGCTTGAGGCCCGGGACGTCCTCGCGAAGGAGGACGGCGGCGTGGTGGAGGGAGGGGAGGGCTTCGAGAGCGGCCTCGATTTCACCGAGCTCGATGCGGAAGCCGCGCAGCTTCACCTGGAAGTCGATGCGGCCGAGGTACTCGAGATGGCCGTTGGGGAGCCAGCGAGCCTTGTCACCGGTGCGGTAGAGGCGAGCGCCAGGAGAGGAGGAGAAGGGGTTGGGGACGAAGCGCTCGGCGGTGAGGTCGGGGCGGTGGAGGTAGCCCCGAGCGAGGCCGAGGCCGCCGATGAAGAGCTCACCAGGGACACCGACGGGGGAGGGCTGGAGAGAAGCGTCGAGGATGAAGGTGGAGACGTTGGGGAGGGGAGGGCCGAGGACGGGGCGAGAGGAGGCGCGGAGGGAGAGGGCGGTGGCGTCGACGGTGCACTCGGTGGGGCCGTAGACGTTGAAGGGGTGGAGGTTGGGGGAGGAGGAGAGGGAGGCCCAGAGAGAGTCGTCGATGGACTCACCGCCGATGAGGAGGCGGAGGGGGCGGTGGAAGGAGGAGAGGCCCTCGTCGAGGAGGAGACGGAGGTGGGAGGGGGCACAGTCGAAGACGTCGACGGAGTGCCTGGAGAGCCAGGAGAGGAGAAGAGGGACGTCCTCGCGAGCGGCCTGAGGGACGAAGCAGAGAGCGTGTCCCTGGGAGAGGAAGACGAGCTGCTTGACGGAGGCGTCGAAGGAGAGAGGGGCGTTGAGGGAGAAGCGAAGAGGCCGCTGTACGTCGGAGAAGACGGAAGAGGAGAGGGCGTGGAGGAGATTCACCACGGAGGAGTGGTGGATGACGACGCCCTTGGGCCTGCCGGTGGAGCCGGAGGTGTAGATGACGTAGGCGGGGTGGGAGGGGAGTGTGACGTGAGGCGGATTGGTGGCCGGAAGCGCGTCGAGAGAGGCGGAGAGGGCCGTGTCGTCGAGGCAGAGGGGAGAGGCGGAAGAGGAGAGCCGTGGGAGGAGATGGGACTGGGTGAGGACGAAGGGAGCGCCGGAGTCCGCGAGCATGAAGGAGAGGCGCTCGAGGGGGTAGGAGGCGTCGAGGGGGACGTAGGCGGCGCCGGCCTTGAGGATGGAGAGGAGAGCGACGAGAGCGGAGGTGGAGCGCTCGAGGCAGAAGGCGACGCGAGACTCGGGGCCGACGCCACGAGCGCGCAGGAAGTGGGCGAGCTGGTTGGAGCGTTGGTTGAGAGCGGAGAAGGAGAGAGAGGAGTCGTCGTCGAGGACGGCGAGAGCGTCGGGGGTGAGAGCGGCCTGGGCCTCGAAGAGCTGATGGAAGGCGCCGCGCCAGGGGACGTCGGCGTGGGTGCTGTTCCAGTCGGAGAGGACCTGACGACGCTCCTCGGTCGGCAACATCGGCAGCTCGCCCACGCGTGAATCGAGCGAGGTGAGCGCGGCTTCGAGGAGGGTCCCGAAGTGCTGGACCATCCGGCCGATGGTGGCCTCATCGAAGAGGTCCGTGCGGTATCCCAACGAGCCATGCAGCTCCTCACCCAGCGACAGCGTGAGGTCGAACTTCGCGCCCGGCATGCCCGAGCCAAAGGGCTCCAAGCGCAGGGGCACGTTCTGCTCGCTGCCTCCCGCGACCTCCATGCTCGTCGTCGGCGCGTTCTGCAGGACGAGCATGACCTGGAACAGTGGCGAGTGGCTGAGCGTCCGGTGCGGGTTGAGCTCCTCGACGAGCTTCTCGAAGGGGACGTCCTGGTGCTCGTAGGCCGCGAGGGTGGTGCGCTTCACCTGCGCGAGCAGCTCACGGAAGGTCTGCTTCGCGCGGACCTGCGTGCGCAGCACGAGGGTGTTCACGAAGAAGCCGATGAGGCCCTCGGTCTCCGCGCGCGTGCGTCCCGCGATGGGTGAACCCACGGAGATGTCGTCCGTCGCGGCGTAGCGCGAGAGGACGAGCTGCCACACGGCGAGCAGCGCCATGAAGGGCGTCACGCCTTCTTGCTGGCAGACGGCCATCAGCCGCTCGTTGAGGGCGCGAGGCAGCTGCACGGGATACGAGCCGCCTCGGTTCGTCTGGACGGCGGGCCTCGGCCGGTCCGTGGGGAGCTCGAGGAAGGGCGGCGCTCCGGAGAGCTGCTGGCGCCAGTACGAGAGCTGCCGCTCCAGCGCGTCCCCTTGCAGCCAGCCGCGCTGCCAGGCGGCGAAGTCGGCGTACTGGATGGGCAGGGCGCTCAGTCTGGGCGCCTGACCGGACAGCTTCGCGGCGTAGAACTCCGCCAACTCGCGGAGCAGGACGCCCATGGACCAGCCGTCCGAGGCGATGTGGTGGACGGTCCCGACCAGGACGTGTCGCTGGGCCTCCAGCCGCAGCAGGAGCGCGCGGAAGATGGGGCCTCGCGCCAGGTCGAACGGACGCGCGGCCTCTTCGCTCACGAGGCGCTGGGCCTCGGCGAGCCTCGTGGCTTCCGGGAGGGATTGGAGGTCCACTCGCGCGAGGTGAACCGGCGCCGAGGGGTGGATGTGCTGGCGTGGCTCACCTTCGTGCGTGACGAAGACGGTGCGCAGCGACTCGTGGCGCTCGATGAGCGCGGAGAAGGACGCCTGGAGCGCATCCACATCCAGCGGGCCATCGAGGAGCAGCGCGAGCGGGATGTTGTAGGTCGCGCTGTTCGGCTCGAACTGGTCGATGAGCCACAGGCGCTGCTGCGCGAAGGAGAGCGGCAGGTCCCCCGTGCGCGGAACGGGGAGAAGAGGCGGTCGTGCCGCGCCCTTGTCCGACAGGGACGCGGCGTCGATGCGCTCGGCCAGGGCTTCGATGGTGGGCGCCTCGAACAGCTCTCGCAGCGCCAGCTCGACCCGGAAGGTGGTGCGGACGCGGGAGATGAGCTGCGTGGCGAGCAGCGAGTGGCCGCCCAGCGCGAAGAAGTCCTCCGTGATGCCGATGCGAGGCACCCGCAGCACCTGCGCCCAGATGGACACAAGCAGCTCCTGCGTCGGCGTGCGCGGCGCGACGTACGCGGCGCTGGGCGCGGAGAGGACCGCCTCGGGAGGAGGCAGGGCCTTCCGGTCGATCTTGGCGTTCGACGTGAGGGGGAACGCGTCGAGGCGAAGGAGCGACGAGGGGACCATGAACTCGGGCAGACGCGACTTGAGGAAGGCGCGAAGCGAGACCGGGTCCAGGTCATCCGCGACGAAGTAGCCGACGAGGCGCTTGTCGCCGGGCGCGTCCTCGCGAGCGAGCGCGACGGCCTCGCGGACGGAGGGATGCGCGAGGAGCGCGGCTTCGACTTCGGGAAGCTCGATGCGGAAGCCGCGGACTTTGACCTGGGCGTCGGAGCGGCCAAGGAAGTCGAGGACTCCGTCAGGACGCCAGCGAACGAGGTCACCGGAGCGATAGAGACGAGCACCAGGAGACGAAGGGAACGGGTCTGGGACGAAGCGCTCGGCGGTGAGGCCGGGCTGTCCGAGGTAGCCGCGCGCGACACCCTCGCCACCGATGAAGAGCTCACCGGTGACGCCGACGGGAACGGGCTGGAGAGAGGCGTCGAGGACGAGGATCCGAGTGCCGTTGGTGGGCCGCCCGATGGGGACGGATGCGCCGACGTCCTCCACTTGCTTCATGGGGAAGGAGGTGGCGAAGACGGTGGTCTCGGTGGGGCCGTAGCAGCTGGTGACGGGAATGTTCCAAGACGTCAGCGCCGTCCGAACGTGGTGGGGCGAGACGACGTCGCCGCCGGTGAGCACGCGCTGCAGAGAAGGAGGCGCGGGGAGGCGGGACTCGACGAGCTGGGAGAAGAGACCGCTGGTGGCCCACAGGGTGGTGACGGAACCGCGTGTGATGGCGCCGAAGAGGTCCTCGAGAGAGGGCGACTGAGGCGGCAGGACGACGAGCCGCGCGCCGTGGAGCAGCGCACCCCAGACCTCGAAGACGGTGGCGTCGAAGGAGATGGGGGCGAGGAGCAGGTGCGTCTGCTCGGGTCCCAGATGCGTGTAGTCGACACCGAGGAGGGTGTGGACCACGCCGCGATGCGTGCAGGCGACGCCCTTGGGCTTGCCCGTCGAGCCCGAGGTGAAGACGACGTAGGCGAGGGAGTCGGGGAGCGCGGAGGGCGGAAGCGCGTGAGCGGGGCTCTCGGAGAGGGAGAGCTCGTCGGGGAGGACGAGTGTCAGTCCCTCAGTGGGGAGCTTCGGGAGGAGTGCTCGCGAAGTGATGAGGACGGAGGGCCGAGCGTCCTCGACCATGGAGGCGAGCCGCTCGGGCGGGTACTGGGTGTCGAGCGGGACGTAGGCGCCGCCCGTCTTGAGGACGGCGAGGAGGGTGACGATGAGGTCGGGTGAGCGCTCCAGGGAGACGGCGACGCGAGAGTCCGTGGAGATGCCGAGCGAGCGCAGGTGCCAGGCGAGCTGGTTGGAGCGCGTGTCGAGCTGGCGATAGGAGAAGGACTCCTCACCGAAGAGGAGGGCGGTGGCGTCGGGAGAACGCGCCACGACGCGCGCGAAGACCTCGGGAAGGGTGTCGTCGGTGGAGACGCGGGTCGGGGCGTGCGCCCAGTCGACGAGGAGCTTCTGGCGCTCGGTGTCCTGGAGGATGGAGAGGGTCGCGAGCGGAGCGTCGGGCCGGGCGATGGTGGCCTCGACGAGGAGCTCGAAGTGACGGGCCATGCGCTCGATGGTGGCGTGCTCGAACAGGTCCGTGTTGTAGGTCAGCGTCCCGAAGAAACCCTCCGGGGCATCCATGAGGTGCAGCTCCAGCTCGAACTTGACGACCGTCCCCTCCACCTCGACAGGGGTCAGCGTCAGCTCCTGGCCCTGCCCCGATGCGCCGGTGGTGGTCTGCAGCGCCAGGATGACCTGGAACAGCGGGCTGCGGCTCAGGTCGCGACGGACCTGGAGCTCCTCGACGATTCGCTCGAAGGGGACGTCCTGGTGCTCGAAGGCCCCCAGCGTCGTCTCCTTCGCCCGCCGCAGCATCTGGCGGAAGGTCGCCTTCTCCTCCACCCGTGCACGGAAGACGAGGGTGTTGACGAAGAAGCCGATGAGCCCTTCGAGCTCGGCGCGCTGGCGTCCCGCGATGGGGGAGCCGACCGCGATATCCTCCTGGCCCGAGTAGCGCGAGAGCAGCCACTGCCACGCGGCGAGCAGCGCCATGAACGGCGTGGCGCCCTCTTGCTTGCACAGGGCCTTGAGCCGGTGGGCGGACGCCGCCGACACCGTGACGGGCACCTGGGCTCCGTGGGAGGTCAGGACCGGCGGACGCGGCTTGTCGAGCGGCAGGTCCAGCGTCGCGACCCCCGAGAGCTCGTTCCGCCACCACGCGAGGTGCTCGTCCAGCACCGCGCCTTGGAACCAGGAGCGCTGCCACACGGCGTAGTCGGCGTACTGGAGCGTCAGCGCCGGAAGCGGCGACGGCATGCCGCGCGAGAAGGCACCGTAGAGGGCCGCGACCTCCTGGATGAGGACGCCCATGGACCACCCGTCGGAGACGATGTGGTGCATGTTGAGCGCGAGCACGTGCTCGGTCGCGGACAGCTTCAACACCAGCGCGCGGATGAGCGGGCCCGTGGAGAGGTTGAAGGGCCGCAGGTATTCCTCGTGCAACCGACGCTGCACCTCCACGCGACGGTCCTCCGCCGGCAGGGCTTGCAGGTCGACGAGGGTGACCCGCAGCTCGCCCTCCGGCGCGATGACCTGGATGGGCTCGTCGTTCCGCTGGAGGAAGGTGGTGCGCAGCGCCTCGTGCCGTCGCACCAGCTCATCGAAGGCGCGTTGCAGCGCCGCCAGGTCCAGCCGTCCGTTCATCCGGACGAAGGACGGCATGTTGTAGGTGGCGCTACCCGGCTGAAGCTGATCGAGGAACCACAGGCGCTGCTGCGCGAAGGACAACGGCAGGTCTCGCGCGCGTGACACGGCGACCAGCGGGGGCGGCTCGGGGCGGGCGGCGACCTCTCGGGACTCGCGCAGCTCGGCGACCTCGAAGAGGCGCGAGGCGAGCTCCGCGGCGCGTGGCTCGCGCAGGAGCGAGTGCCCGTCTCCCGGCGTCATGTCGACCTGGAGTCCCTCCT
Source organism: Myxococcus stipitatus (assembly GCF_038561935.1). Next base: position 3,419,096 of record NZ_CP102770.1, read on the forward strand.
CCGCGAGCACTCCCCAGCCCCGCTCGCGCTCCTCGCCCGTGGCGTCCGCGGCCTCCTTGGCGCGAAGCAGGCGCGCAGAGCCCGGGAAGGACTCCGGCACATAGCGGCGCGCGGCGCGCAGGTGGGCGGAGAAGACCTTGAAGCGCGCGCGCAGGACGTCGAGCGACAGGGAGGCGAAGGCGAGCCCCTGGCTCGTGCCTTCCGCGTGGAGGTGTTGCAGCAGCGGCTCCGGGTCCTTGCCCGTGGTGAGCGCGGCCGGAAGCTCCAGCGGCGTTGCTCCCGCCTGGAGCGCCAGCTCCCTCGCGAAGAGCGCGGCATGCGCGGCGAGCGCGGTGGCGGAGACGCTCCGGTCTGCGGCCGCGAGCGGAGGCTCGATGAGCGTGAGCCGGGCGGCGTGGCCGTCGCGCTGAAGCAGGCGCGTCATCTCCCACGCGATGACGGCGCCCAGGGCCCAGCCGGCGAGATGATACGGGCCCTCGGGGCGGTCGGCGCGCAGGGCCTCGACGTAGAAGACGGCCATCGCCTCGAGCGACTCCATGGGCGCGCGGCCATCGTCGACGCCACGGGCCTGGAGGCCGATGAGGGGCTGGGTCTCCGGTGCCTGGCGGACGAGCTCCGCGTAGCAGTCCAGGCGCCCGTCCAGGGCGTGCACGAGGTACAGCGGAATCGCCGAGGCCGCCCCCGGACGGAGGATGACCAGGGGCGAGCCCGCGCGGGGCCCGCTGCTGGAGGGAGAGGATTCGGATACGGCGGTAGTGCCGACGGAGGTCGGGAGGTCGCTCACGAGGGGACTCCTGTCAATTCAGTCTGGCCAGGACGCCAGGCGCTCAGGACGGGGTGGGACCCGTCGCAGGGAGCGCGCTGTCAGACGCGGCGTCAGCCGATGGCGGTGTGGAGGAAGCTGAAGGGGCGAGCGGATGGGAGGGAATCGCATCCGGGAGCTCGTCCTGGACGCGCCGCGCGCGAGGGGACAGCAGGAAGAGGCCCACGGCGCACAGCACCGTGAGGCCCAGGAGAACGAAGAGCAGTGCGATGCCGCGGCCAGGGCCCGTGCCCAGGACGCGCCCCACGCTTCCCGCGAGGGCCCCGCCCGGCGCCATCCACGGCTCGAACATGCGGTCGGCCAGCGGACCCGCGAGCAGCGTGACAAGCAACACGCCCGTGTGCCCCGACGTCTTGCGCAGCGCGGCCACGCGCCCCTGGAGCTCCAGGGGGACCTTGGTCTGCCAGAGCACCTGCGCGTTCGCGGTGGTCATGGGCATGGAGAACAGGAACAACATCGCCGCGGTGGCGATCAACGGCACGCTGGGCGGGAGCGCGGCCAACAGCAGCATCAGCGCGGCGAGGACGGGGAAGCCCGCGACACCGCGGATGCGGCGCTTCGTGCCGCCCCACACGCTGGTGACGATGCCGCCCCCCAACATGCCCAGGCCGGAGATGGAGGCAATCAGGCCCAGGTTCGCCATGTCGGTGAAGCCGAGCACCAGCGGGGTGATGAGCAGCATCACCAGGATGAGGCTCGCGTTGGTGAACGTCGTGAAGGCCAGCAGGTACTTCAGCCCGGGACGCTCCCGCACGAAGCGCAGCGCCTCCATCAGGTCCCCCCTCATGGAGCGAGGCCCCGTCACGGGCGTCACCCGCGCGGGAGGCGACGGGAAGCGCACGGAGACCAGCACGCCCGCGGCGAACAGGAAGCTGCACATGTCGATGAAGAGCACGCCATGCAGCCCGATGACACCCACCAGCACGCCGGCCACCACGGGGGAGGAAATCTGGCTGATGGCGACGCCCAGCTCCGCCATGCCGCTGGCCCGCCCCAGGTGCTGCTTGGGGATGAGCAGCGGCGTCGTGGCCGTCCAGGCGGGCCAGCGGAACGCGTTGCAACAGCCCGACAGGAAGACGATGGGGTACAGGTACCAGGCCTGGAACGACAGCTGCCCCGCCTCCGACAGGATGAGCAGCACCCAGATGATGGCCGTGGTGGCGCCCGAGCCCACGTCGCTCCACAACATGGCCTTCCTGCGGTCCCACCGGTCCACCAGCACACCCGCGAAGGGCGACAGCAGCGCCACGGGCAACGTCGCGCAGAACGACATCAGCACGAAGCGCGTGGTGGAGCCGGTGAGCTTGTAGACGTGCGCGCCCAGCGCGAACGACGTCAGCCCTGAACCGAACAGGGAGACGAACTGTCCCAACCACACGAGGGCGAAGGTGACAAACGGGCGCGACGGTGAGGCAGACGGGGCGGTCATTCGTCGAGACGAAGCGAGCTGGGGTGCCTGGCGAGCATTCCACTGGCCAGGGGTAGACGGCACGGTAAACGAGGTACAGCGGGATCAGCTTCACAGCCCCGACGCATTCTTGCAAACAGACTACCCAGACAGTCGCGCAGGTTCGTGCCGTCGCACGGACGGTGCGTGTGGCCCAGGGGAGGCGCCGGGGGAGGGGGCCCTTGTTGCTTCGAGCCGGGCGCGCCGCACCTTCTGGCTCAGCATTCCGTTCACCGCATCCAGGAGGCCGTCATGGCGCACACCGACAAGGATGTCGACACGCTCAATTCCTTCCTCCGAGGAGAGATTTCCGCCGTGGAGACCTACCGGCAGGCGATAGGGCACGTCTCCGACGACGTCCGGAGGCGCACGCTGGAGGAGTGCCGGCTGGACCATGAGCACCGGGTGGAGGTGCTGCGCGAGCGCATCCTGCAGATGGAGGGCAAGCCCGCCGAGGGCTCCGGAGTCTGGGGCGCGTTCGCGAAGGTGGTGCAGGGCGGCGCGAACGCGCTGGGGGAGGGGGCGGCCATCAGCGCGCTGGAGGAGGGCGAGGACGTGGGCCTGCGCGAGTACGAGCGCGACGCGAACAAGGTCCATGGGGACCTGCGGCGCTTCGTGCGCATGGAGCTGCTGCCCGCGCAGAAGAGCACCCACAAGAAGCTCAGCCACCTGAAGCACACGCTCCACTGAGGGGCCTCCGGAGGGTGGGCGCTGGGCCTGGGCCGCCTTTCGCGACCCGGGCCCGTCGCACTGCGGGTATCTTCCGCGGGGGGCCTGGAGGTTGGGGTGTCGGCGTGCGATAACCGGAGATTCGCGGCGAAGCTGGAGGAGATGCATGTGGCTGGATGACGGCTCTTCGGAACGCGACGGGGCCGCCGGCGGTGATGCCCGGCGTGAGGACTCGCGCCGCGTCGACGAGGCGCCTCCCGGTCCAGAGCAGCCGGTCCTGTCGCAGGCCCCCGCGCCGCTGACGGATGGCAGCCATGCGGGCGCGTTGAGCGCGAGCTGCGAGGCGCTGTTCCGCTCCACCGAGCAGGCCCTGCCGTGGGCCTGGAAGCTGCTCCAGCTGGGCAAGGGGCCCGGGGTGTTGCCGGCCGAGGCCCGCGGCGCCGCGCTGGAGTTCCTGGACCGGATTCCGCCCCACGTCCGCCGAGGCGTCAGCGAGCTGCTGGCCTACAGCAACCTGTGGCAGGCCGTCTGTACCCGCCTGGGGCGTCCGGTGGCCCGCTCCACCGAGGAGCTGCTGCGCGAGCTGAACGGGGACCTGCAGTTGCTCCTGCGGGGCGCGCAGGCGCGGCTGGGCACCACGGCCGCGCTGGAGCAGGGCCTGCTCTTGCACCTGGGCCGGCTGCGGGAGGCGCGCGGCAAGGAGCCCACCGCGGGGCTGGAGCTGCGGGCCACGCTGGATGCCTTCACGCACTCGGTGACGCAGGTGATGTCGGCCGCGAGCGCGTACCGCCGGGCCTGGGAGGCCGCGGAGGCGGAGCTGTCCGAGTCCTCCGAGTGGCTGGGCGCCGGAGACCCCGGCTTCTGCACGTGGCTGGCCGAGCACCTCTCCGCGTCGGTGCCCGCCTGGCGCGAGGCGCACACGGCCAGCCGGTTGCTGCAGGAGCTGGGCGCGCTGTCGGGTCCTCCGTAGGCGGCCTGCTCAGGCCTCCACGAGGATGCGGTGGCGGTAGAGCTCCAGGAGGATGTCCTCGGAGAGGTCCGCCTGCTTGTGCTCGCGCAGGTGCTCGCGCACGGCCTCCACGGGCTGCCGGCCGGTGAACTCCACGAGCAGCCCGTAGGCCTCACCAGGGAGGGCGATGGCGTCGAAGTCGCTGTACGCGCCCAGGGCGACGCTGCCGTCGGGCAGCCACTGCACGGTGGCGTCGGGGTTGAACCTGAGCGTGCGCGGCAGGCGCGGTGAGGTGGCGGTGGCGAACAGCGTCTCCACCGTCTTCAGCTCGACGTGGCCGTCGAACCCCAGGAGCCTGTCGAGGTCATCCGCGGTGAGGGCACGCACGCGACGGTAGCATTCCCGGTAGTACTCGAGCTCGCGGCCCGCGTGCTCCTTCCAGAGCTCGGCGTAGGCGCGCGCGGGCGGGGGCGCGTCGTCCAGGTCCTCGACGGCCAGGGGCGTGGACTCACCCCGGTCGGCGCGGTCCTTTCCGGAGAGGACGTAGTCGGGGAGCAGCTGGAGCGAGGCCCAGCGCGAGAGCTGGATTTCAGTGAGCGTCAGGTACGTCTTGAGGGACATCCAGAACTTGCGGCCGTCGTTGCCCGCCACGTACTTGCAGAAGAACGTGGAGCAGACCGCCTCGCGGTAGGGCCAGATGGTGCAGCCGCCGCTGCTCTCCCCGTAGTAGGGGCAGCGCAGGGACGCGGCGCGGCCGAAGAACTGGTGCCCGTTCTTGTAGAGGAAGCTGAACTTCGCGGGGGGCTTCACCCACTGCGGCGTGACGCCGATGCGGCTGGCGATGCGCGCTTCCATGCGGCGGCGGCCCTCGGCCAGCTCCGGGCGGTCATCCGACAGCAGCGCGCCGACGAGGTAGTTGGGCAGGCGCGGGAAGTACGTGCAGCACTTGGTGTCGGGGCGGAAGAAGCGGCTGACGCCGTCGACGGCCTCCACGGCGCCCTGCGCGGTGTCCTTGCACATGGCGCAGTTCGAGCAGGTGGCCTTGGTCTCCTCCGGGACGTCCTGGCGGAAGAAGCCGGGGAGCAGCTCGCGGTAGAGCTCGGGGAGGCTGTCGAGGAGGCGGGACATGGGGGCTCTCGAGGTGCGCTCAGCGCGCGGAAGGGTCGTACCACTCGAGCCGATAGGTACAGGACTCCGCGTCGTGTCGGGTGCGGGAAATGGTGAGGCCGCGCACGCCGATGCGGTGCAGTCCCTCCTCCAGCACGCCCTCGACGAAGCCCTCGGTGGCCGCGGGCTCGTTGAACCAGAGCTCCGCGGTGTTGGGGGAGACCACGTTGACGCGGGTTTCCGTGAAGTTGTTGCCGCTGCGGAAGTTGTGCGTCATCCGGCCCAGCGAGCGCATGGGGCCCAGCACCCGCGCCAGCGTGAGGACCGCCGCGCCCATCACCGTCTGGGCGTACCCTTCAATCATCCGCCGGGCGAGCAGCCGGCGCGCCTCCTCCAGCGGCTTGTCCGGATGCAGGGCTCGGCCCACGGTGTCCAGACAGCGCACCCAGACGGCGTGGGGATAGGCGGCCTGGAGGGGGCCGTCCAGGTCCATGCCCAGCTCGCGCAGCTCGTTGCGCAGCTCGTAGGACAGGTCCTTGTCGAGCGTCTTCAGGTAGAGGCTGTCCACCGTGTTGCCGAAGATGACGCGCTCCTGGCTCATGAGCTCCCTGCCCCCTGATGTGGCCGGACCACCCACCTTCCGGCCGCGCGCATTCTCCCGAAGCCGACCGTCGGAGGCCAGTGCTCTCGACAGACCCTCCAGGGAGGGTGGGAGGGTCCCGCATGCCTCGCTCTCAGCGCGTCGGTAGCGCCTCCCTCCGCGTCGCTGGCAAGACCCTCATGAAGACCGCCACCAGGGCACAGACGGCCAATGCCAGCTCGAGCCGCTGCCCGTAGCCCGCGAGCACCAGCCCCGCGCCGAGGAGGTTGTAATAGACGAGGCTCAGGATGGCGCCCGCCGTCCCGAAGCGGTCCGCATAGGCACGCAGGGCGATGGCCAGCACATTGGGAATCGCGACGGCATAGGCAGACGAGACCAGTGTCACGCCGGCCAGGAATGCAAGGCCTTGCGGCCGCAGGGCGACGAGCAGGATGACGAGTGTTGTCCCCGCCACCAGGAGGAGGACTCCCAGCGATATCAAGGCCTCGGCCTTCCAGCCGCGACGCAGCAGGGCCCGGTTCATCAGTGCCCCCGCCAGGGCTCCGGCGGCGAGCAGGAAGCCGCTCTGCCCGAAGGAGAGCCACGGGTTCTCCAGCACCTCGAAGCGGAAGGGGCCCAGCTGGTACCAGGAGAAGATCGCCGCGTTGAAGGCGGCGATGAGCAGGGCGCTGCGCCAGATGGACGCGTCTTGGAGCATGGCGCGGAAGGTGGACCAGAACGGGGCGACAGACACCGCCTTGGGCCGCGTCTCGGGCCAGCGCCACAGGCTCGAGCCGAGGAGGAGCACCGCGAGCAGTCCGAGCGCCGCGAAGACGCCGCTGAGCCCGGCCCTGGCCGCGAGCACCTGACCCGAGAACAGGCCCACCGCCGGGCTGACGGCCAGGGCCAGGCCGAGCACGGCGAAGACCCGGCCGAGCTCCGGCCCCGCGTGACTGTCACGCAGCGCCGTCTGCGTCACGATGGAGCCCACCGCGGCCCCGAAGGCGGAGATGAGTCGCGCGGCCAGCACCTGCGGGAAATCACCGGCGACCATCGCCCAGGCCGCCCCCGCCGCGTAGAGCGCCAGACCCGCGAGCAGCACGGGACGCCGGCCCCACACATCCGCGAGCCGGCCCCACGCCACCACGCCGAACGCGAAGGCCGCGAACCAGAGTGACAGCGTCTGTCCCGCCTCCGCGGGGGTGACGCCATAGTGGATGGCGATGAGCGGCAGCGCCGGGCTGTAGAGGGTTTCAACGAATTGCGGAAAGCTCAGCAGCAGCAGGGCGAGCAGGAGCGGCGGACGGCGAGACATGGCAACCTCAACGGCGAGTGGCCACCGGGTCTAGCCCTTCACGTCTCCGCGTATTACAAACGAAAAGACAATTTCCATCGGAAGTCGGACAAATGCCCTGGCTGGCGCCAAGCGACCCGTTTGACCCCGACCAGCAGGCGGAGCCGGTCAGCGGAATCGCCTCGCGGCTGGTGCGCCATGACTCGGGCTTGCACAGCCATCGACGCGGGCAGCTCCTCTTCGCCCATGCCGGCTCCATTCGCATCGCGCTGCCCGGGATGATGTCGATGCTGCCCCCGATTCGGGTGGCGTGGATTCCGCCGGCGACCCCGCATCGCGTGTTGATTCGCGGTGAGGTGGAGTACCGCTCCATCTATCTCGACACGTCGCGCATCGCGCCCCCGGCCGAGGGGCTGGCCATCCTGTCGATGACGCCGCTCCTGCGCGAGGTGTTCGAGCGCATCAGCCACGCGCCCCTCGAGACCGATTGGGAGAAGGGGGGCGCGGCGAACCTGCTGGCGGTCTGTCTGGACGAACTGCGGACGGCCCACCGGGAGCCGATGCTCTTGCCGGTGCCGAGCGACGCCCGGCTCTCCCAGCTCAATCTCGATGAGCTTCCGCCCGAGCTCACCGGGCTCGCGGAGCAGGTGGGGGCCAGCCCGCGCACCATCACCCGCATCTTCCAGCGCGAGACAGGGATGAGCTACCAGGCCTGGAGGCAGAGCTGGCGGCTCTTGAGGGCGGTGGACCTGCTGGCCTCGGAGGAGAGCGTGACCGCGGTCGCCTCCGAGCTGGGCTTCGCCAGCGACAGCGCCTTCATCGCCTTCTTCCGGCAGATGACGGGTGAAACACCGGGGCGCTACCTGCGCGGCAGGACTTGAGTCCGGGCGGTCCTCATGTCACTCCCGAGGTCCGTGTCCCCTGGAGAAGCCCCGAGGCAAGGCGCCTGTCCCTTGCTCCTCTCGACGGACAGCGAGCAGGTCCTTCCTCTCGACTTCACGACCTTTGATGTCGTTATGAAATCTCAAGGGCTCGCCCCACGGAGCGAGCCGTGCCCTTGTCGAGCTGTGCGATGACTGGGTTCAGTGGCCCTTGGAAGCCAGCCTACGCTGTCCGGGTCCCAGGCGGTGTGACTCCAGGCGGCCACGAGGGGAGCGTCCAGGCAGGCTGGTGTTGTGATTCTTCCTCCCGCGCATGCGGCGAAGGAGTTGCGCCATGCCGACCCGAAACCAGAAGTCGCACTCCGACCGTGCCAGTACCGATGAAGGCCTGCGCTTGGAGCGGGAGAAATCCGACAGTGAATACTCCACCGCTCAAACCGAGAGGGAAGAGGCGTCGGATGACGCCATCCAACGGGCCCGTGATGGGACGGATGCGTTCTTGCGAGCGACCCGTGAAGACGCGGACGCTCATCTGTCCCTTGGCAGGGACCCCACACAGGCGCATGCGCGCATGGCGAGAGACCGGCTCCAGGAGGACGCGGTGCTGCATGCCGAACGTGCGACGGCGGACCTCGAGCGACAAGACGAACGGGCCGCGCGCGCACGGGCCCTGGCTGCCCTCCTGAGCCTGGAGCGAGCGGAAACGGACGCACGGCTGCTCGTCGAGCGGACGCGCGCGGATGAGGGGCTCGCGACGCGAGACCAGTTCATGGGGATGGTGAGCCACGACTTGCGCACGCTCCTGGGAGGCATTGCTCTGCAGGCGGCCTTGCTCAAGCGGGAGACCGTCGAAGATGAGAGGGGCGCCAGGACGCGACAGGCCGCCGAGAGAATCCAGCGGTTCACGGTTCGGATGAGCCGCCTGATGGGCGACCTGGTGGATGTGGCCAGCCTCGAGGAGGGCCGCATCCGTATCACCCCCGCCTTGCAGGATGTCGCCGCGCTCGTGCGGGAGTCCGTCGAGACGTTCCAGCCACTGGCATCCTCCCAAGGGCTCTCGCTCGATGTGGAGCTGCGTGACGATGCGCTGAGGGCGAAGTTCGACCACGAGCGCATCTTGCAGGTGCTCGCCAACCTGTTGAGCAATGCCATCAAGTTCACTCCATCAGGCGGCAGGGTCTCTCTCCGAGTGGAGCGGGCGGGCCAGGATGTCCGTTTCTCCGTGACGGACACGGGGCCCGGAATCCCAAGTCATCAACAGGAGGCTGTCTTCGAGCGTCTCTGGCAGGCTCGCCGCGAAGACCGGAGGGGGTTGGGGCTCGGCCTCTACATCTCCAAGGGCATCGTCGAGGCTCACGGCGGGCGGCTGTGGGTCGAAAGCCAGCCAGGTGTGGGCAGCACGTTCGTGATGACGCTCCCAGGAGCAGCCGCTCCGGTGATGTAGAGCGGCAGGGGATTCGCGCAGACGCAGCTCGCGAGGAGCACGGGGACTCGGAGGTTCATCGCGCCGTGTATCCGCCGTCGACGGGAAGCGCCACGCCGACGATGAAGCTCGCGCCAGGGCTGCACAGCCAGAGCACGGAAGCGGCAATCTCCTCGGACTCGCCGAGGCGCCCGATGGGCTGGTTCTCGAGGGCGACCGAGAGCTCGAGGTCACCCTTGGCGATCATGTCCGTGACCATGGGAGTCGCGATGGTTCCCGGGCAGATGGCATGGATGCGGGTGCCCCGAGGCGCGTACTCCAGCTGGTGCATCTGCTTGAGCTCGTGCTTCATGCAGGCCCTGCCCCCTCGCAGGTGACACCGAGCGCGGTATGGCCGGCTCTGTTCTTCTCAGCCCGCTGGTGGGGTGGGTTGAAGGCTCAGAGGAAGTATTCGGCGGACCCCATCGTTCAACCAGACGTCCCGCGCTGCATGGCTTGGTAAGCCCCTCTGGACAATGGTGGGCCTCGGCGGTGGAGCCCCGGAGCGGCGCCGGGCGCCGCCTCAGGACGCACGCTGTTTCGAGGGCCCCAGCGGCTTTCGGGGCAGCCTCGCGAACCGTCTCGACGAAGAGCGGAAGGGGCGCGGAACTCCGGGCGCGGCTGGGCTCGTAGAGGAAGAAGCCAGGCACGGCCGTGGCGTAGGCCTCGAGCACGCGCCGCAGGCGTTCCTGGCGGAGTTGCTCTCGCACCAGGGGCTCCATCGCATACGCGAGGCCCAGGCCCTGCTCGGCCAACGAGGCGCAGAGCTGACCGTCATTGACGACCGGGCCCCTCGGACGGGGACTCTCCAGGCCGTCCTCTCCTCGGAGCTCGCGGCGGCGCTCGCACGGGTCGAGGCGTATGTCGACGTGGGGACGTGCGATGGGGCTCGCTGGACGGCTGCGGGCGTTGCGGGGCGACCCCTGGGGCCCTCGTCCGCCATCAGGTTGCTTCCGTATTTCCGCATCATGTTCGCGAGGTGCTACACCCAGGGGCATGGCCCGGCCCGTCCCCAGAGCTTCGTACTGTCCCCACTGCAACGCGCCTTTCACTCGGCAGGCCGCTCAAACGCACTACGTCTGCGGCTACTGCGGCCTCTCCTTCGATGTGGATGGCTCGCTCCCGGTGACGCCTGTCCCGCCCAGGCCCTCGCAGGCCGCGCGGAACCAGACAGCGCTCATGGTGGTCGTGGGCGGCGGGGTCATGCTGGTGCTGGGGATGGCGGGTGCGGTGTTCGCGCTGGCCGGCGGCCCCTCGGAGACGCCCGCGCCCAGGCCCACTCCGCCTCCCCCTGTTGTCGTCGCGCCCCCTCCACCGCCGGTCGTCCCCGAGCCCACGCCCAAGCCCGTCCCCGAGCGCATCGAGTGGGCTGAGCGGGACGCGCCCACCTTCGTGGACGTCAACGGGGATGGGACGGAGGACATCGTCGGCCATGTGCGCCGCCATGACGAGACGGGGGGGCGGGAGTATGTCGCCGCGTTCGACGGACGGACGCTCCAGAAGCTCTGGGAGTCGTTGCCCTCGGAAGGCCCGGATGCCTCGCGCCACACGAAGGTCATCGCCCAGAACGGCCGGCTGGTGATGAGCGAGCAGCGCACGGTGAACCTGCTGGAGCTGGAGACCGGCAAGCGGCTGGGTCGCGTTCCGCTGTCGGACTCGCCGCGCCGGCTCTGCATTCCTCCTGGAGACACGACCTCCGTCTGGGTGGAGGTCGTGGACCACCAGCATCTGCTCTTCGACACGCGCACGGCCACCGCGAAGCCCGCGCCTCGGCCGCCGAAGGGCTGCCTCACGCCGCCGCTGAGCCCGCAGACGTGCAACATGTCTCGGCCGCCCGAGCACCCCACGTCCTGTGAGCGCTCCAGCTACCCGCCCTCTGACATCCGTGGCTTCTCCACGAAGTACCTCTTCCGCGCGCACGGCTACACGTTGTCGCTGGGCTCCAGGTGGCCGGGGACGCAGGTGCCGCTGGTGGGGCTGTACGCGCCTGGCAACCGGAAGCCGCTGTGGCACGACACCGTGTCGGACAAGGATCCGCTCCTCCTGCGGGACTCCGCCCCGGAGGTGGGGGAGCTGACGAAGGACGCCGTGTACATCGTCTACGAGCTGGAGAACGGGGGCCTGCAGCTCATCCGGCGAGACCTCCACACAGGCACCATCGCGTGGGATGTGCCCATCCCTCATTCCAAATCCCTGCCCTCGCTGGCCGCCATCTGGGTCAGGGGCCCCCGGGTGTATCTGCCACAGTGGAACCGGCTGCACATCTTCGACGCCGCCACGGGGGACCTCCTCGGCGCCATTGGCGGGGGTTGATGCCGCCGTTGACACGTCAGCGACGTCTCATGACGTGTCAGCCCCGCTGATTGATACGTCCCTGGCAGGGCGGTGCGGGGCAGCCCGGCTGCCCTCGCCTTGACGCCGGAGTGCCCCGCCCGACGCATCCGTCGGAGCGCGGAGGCCACGGCTCCGCCTGGGGCGTGACGGTGCCTTGCCTGGATACGACTGGCCTTGGTGTTGCACTGCCGCGTCGCATCTCGCGGAGAGCCAGTCATCTCGTACCCATCCTTCAGGGCTTTCCGAGAGAAGGACCAATCTCACATGATGGATCAAACTCCGGAATATCAATCCTGTATCCAGAGCTCGGAGAAGGTGTCCTGGCGTCTTGATGAGCTGTTGCCGAAGGACACCGTCCTGGACTTCAGCCGCCGGTTCCTGTCGGACGAGCTGACGGGGGCGGAAGCGATTCCCTTCCTGAACGCCGAGGAGCGGCTGATGCTGAATCACATCCGCTCCAACAGCTATGCGCACATGTTCCTGTTCCTGGAGGAGTACGCGGTGGCCCTGGCCGCCCAGCGCGCCGGGCTGGAGCTGCATGGGAATGCGACGCACATGCGTGCGCTCCTGCGCTTCACGGAGGAGGAGCTGAAGCACCAGCAGCTCTTCGCGCGCTTCACCAGCGCGTTCGCCCGGGGGTTCAAGATCGTCCCCGCCCTGCTCGAGAACCATGTCGAGGTGGCTCGGGCCATCATGTCGAAGTCGAACCTGGGCGTGCTCCTCTTCAACCTGCACCTGGAGCTGATGACGCAGCAGCACTATGTGGAGATGGTCCGCAACAACAAGACCGAGTCGCTGGACCCGCTGTTCTGCAACATGCTCAAGCACCACTGGCTCGAGGAGGCGCAGCACACCCGGCTGGACTTCCTGGAGGCGCAGAAGATCCTGGCCCGGGAGCCGGGGGCGCTGGATGCGGCACTCACGGAGTACTCGGAGCTGCTCCAGGCGTTGCGGGCGACGTTGACGGCCCAGCTCGCGTTGGATCTCCAGTCCCTGGAGAGGGCGGTGGGGCGCACGTTCACTCCGGAGCAGCGCAATCACCTGTACGAGTCCCAGGAGCGCTCGTATGTCTGGGGATTCATCGGAATGGGGATGAAGGCGCCCCTCTTCCTCTCGCGACTGCGTGCGCTGTCTCCGCGTGCCGAGCAGCGCATCATGGAACTGGCGCCGACGTACTACTGCCACGTCGACGCCGCGGCCTGACGTGCCGCGGGAACGGGATCCCGAAGTCGCGGCGAGGCTTCGCTGTGTGCTCGTGGTTCCGGTGGGGTGCAGTGCAACAGACTTCAGGGGGAAAAATGTCCGTCAAGGAAATCATTCCAGACTTGCTCAAGATCGCCGCGGATGTCCTTGGGAAGGCCGTCCTGCCCAATGTGTTCACGAAGAAGGCGGTCTCGATACAGTTCAACAACTTCGGGACCGAGAAGTATGATTTGTGGTACGCCACGGGAGACAGGTTTGAGTTCATGGGCATCCTCGAGAAGGGGAAGATGCATCTGAACCTGTCCGAGGAGAAAGCTGGCGGGCTCGTGCTCATCTCGAACAGGAAGCGAACGAAGTACACCATGGTGGTGCCGTTGCAAGACCTTGTCATGACGCCTGGGCACCTGGTGCCGAGCCAGCGTGAGGCCGGGATGTATTTCGTAGAGGTGAATCCGGAGGATGCGTCCGTCTGGGTCCACTACAAGGCGTCTGTGCTGGGGAACAACGGCACGGAGCTGTACCAGTGGGGTGTCGTGCGGGAGATCGAGAAGACCCGGGAGAGCGTCGAGTACACGTGGAAGAAGGACTTCGCCACCATCGCGCCCTACCTGAGGGACGACGTGCAGGATGAGATGTAGTCGTCGCCTGTCCCGGGAGAGGGCACACCTGCTCGGATACGGTACGGCTCTTTGAAAGGCTCAGCAATGTCAAGCACCAGGCTGGAGGGACGGTTGGTCGATGCGCGAGGCCATCTCATCGGAGTGGTTCGCGTCTCCGACAAGGGCGGTTGTTGGTTGGGGGAGATCGACCTCAACGACACGGCCCCGGGGCTCGTGGCTCTCTTCACCCGGTTCGAAGAGGTGGTGTACGGGCAGATGCTGTCTTTCCTGGACGAGATGGAGGCTGAGATCCAGCAGCTCGGTGCGCGGCTCCTGACGGGGGAGGGGAAGGCCATCCCCGTGGATGACCTGCAGATCTACCCAGCGGAGCGCGGGGTTTCCTTCCGAATCCCCTGAGAGGCGAGTCAGCTCCTCGGGGGCTCGAGGAGTGTTGCCTCGCCGACGGATTTCGTGGGGATGCGTCGTGTTGCTTTGGGCGCGAGGCATTCTTCAACCCCAGATGAACATCGCGAGAACTGTCTGGTTGGCGGTGCTGCTGCTGGGGTGGTCGGGTTGTGCGAGGGCGGTGAAGCCGCCCATGCAGGAAGCCTGGGAAGCGGCAGAGCTCGAATGCAGCATCCCTCTTGAAGACGAGTGCGTCACGCTCCTGTGTCTGGGCGACGCCTGTGGCTTCTATCCATGCAGGGAAGACTTCGGGCACATAGCGCAGGCTCGGTTCCCACCGGCCCGCCCGCCTGCGGCTGCTTCCGCACCAGGAGCAGGCCCACGTCGGAATTGGGGTGGCGCGCAACACCTCCCCAAGGGCGCGGTCATGACGTTCCCCAACTGGAACGGCGCGCCAGGGAAAATCATTCCGCCGTCACACAGGCTCCCCCCAGGACGTTGGGAGAAGCACCACATCTTCCCTCAGGCGGAAGACCTTCGGGTCTGGTTCGAAGGACAGGGCGTGAAGATCCACCACTACACGCTGCCCATCCCTCGCGAGCTGCACCAGCGAATCCACAGTGGAGCACGAGGGGGCGGAGGGGCGTGGAACGATGCCTGGAGGGCATTCAGGGATGACAAGCCTGGAGCTTCGCCTGAAGAGATCTTCAAGCATGCCGGGGAACTCATCTACCGGTTTCAGCTCCTGGGTGGTCCAGTTCAGCCGTACTATTCAAGACCAGGGACGTGAGATGGGACGATTCTACTGGTTGAGGGAAGACCGCGCGGCCGCGACCCGTGCCGGCGGGTATGTCAACGCTGCACACCGGTGGGGGCTCCCTGGACTGCTGAGGTGTCCCACGTGCTCTGCAACCTGGGCGAGCACAGGCCATTACTACCCGGGGGTGGACTTGTCTCGGCTCGATGAGGAGCGCGAGTTTCGCAAGGCACGGCCAGAGCCTCTGCCCGAGTTCTCGCGGTTGCGCGAGCTGGTGCGGCCCCTCGCGCCATCAGGGGCTCAGCTCCCTCCCGGGACTCGATTCGGACCTCTGCAGGGGACCGGTCGCGGGCAGTTCCCCGATGTCTCGTGGCTTGGCGATATCGTGTTGGTACAGCGCCGTGTCCTCGATGGGCTCCAGGCCGCGGGCCTGAGTGGAGTCCAGGGGTTCAGCTCCGCCTTGAAGTTCCGCGCCGAGCAAGGCCCCGACCTCCGGGAACTCCAGATGCCCCATCATGGGCAACTGCACCCTGATTGTGTCCCGCCCGACTCCCCGCCTCCATGCCAGACATGTGGGCGCTGGGCACTTGGCAGGCCCGAGGAGCCTGTTCTGGATGGTACCTCTCTTCCCTCCGACCTCGACCTCTTCCGGGTGGGGAACTTCGCGACGATGGTCATCTGTACGGAGAGGTTCCTCGACGAGATTCACAGGATGGAGTGTGACGGGCTCGCGTGGCGTGAGCTGCCTGTTCGCACCGGGAAGGCGGGCGCGTTGACGGCGCTGGGAGGGCAGAACGCCCCGACTCGATGATGTGCTGGGGGCGAGAGTCGCCCCTGATGACGGCCCTCGTCATCGCCGCTTGCTTCAGCGGACGCGTCCGTTGGCGTCGGCGATGCCCGCGTTCTGCAGTGTGGAGACCAGTGAGGAGTTCCCTGGGGCGAGGACAACGGGAATGTCCTGGGTCCCGAGGCGGACGGAGCCTCGGCCGGCAACTCCGGCGGTCTGCTGCGCGCCGTTCATCCCCATCAGCGTGTTGAAGCTGCCCTGCGACGTCGCCACGATTCCCTTGAGGTTTCCCTGGAGCGGGACCTTCTCCCAGTGCAACTGCTCATTGTTCGCCTGGATGCTCCCGCCGTTCACCGTGTCGTTGAAGGCGCGGTTGCGGCCTGCCTCCGTCTGCCTCGACCACAGCGGGGCGCGGCCCAGCGGGTCATTGCCGGGAAGGCCCGCCTGATGGGACGTCGTCGAACCTGGAACCCGGCCCATGTTGTCCGTCGAGGACGCTCGCCATCCATGGCTGGGGTTCTGCAAGACCGCGGGGCTGAGAATCAGCTGAACCTTGCTGTCATTGCTCCCCACGCCATGGCCTTGGGACTTCCAGTTGGCCTGCTGTGTTCCCACCGCACGCGTGTAGACCGCCAGCGCGCCGCCGCCGTTCTTGTCCGCTTCCCTCGAATAGTTGCCGTTCCGGCCGAGCCGGCTGTAGGCGGAGTTGAGCTGGCCTTGCTCCAGCGCGCTCTGCACATGCTCCGGGGCCATGCCATGTGTCAGGCACGAGGCGTTGTTCAGGTTGAGGGCCGCTTGGGGCCGGCCGGCGACCGGTGGGGCCAGTGCGGGGCAGGGGCCCTGCGGATGATTCAGGCTGCCTGTCGCGGGCGTGTTGGTGGTCGCCGGGGCCTGGAAGGTGCTGACACCTTGATGGGATTGGATGGCGGCCGGGGGCTGGGGCGGAGGCGCCGGCTTGGGGATTCTGCTCTGATTCGCGACGTTCGAGAGGTTCGGAATCGTCGTCGCGCGGTTCGGAGGCGGACGAGGCCCCTCCGGGCGAGCGTTGTATGAGGAACTGTTGGGCGGTCTGACAGGCTTGGGGATTCGAGTCATGGCTGGGACGGGTGCTGGGAGTTTCAGCAGCGCACCTACTCCCCACGCCGTCAGCCGTCGGGCAAATCGTCCGCACCGGCCCGAGAGGATGTCTGGTTTTCATTCAATGGCAGCAAATCGCCCCGCAGGCGCACGGAGTGCGGGCGAGACCCGCTATCCCTCAGGAGCGCGAGGACCCGGAGTGTCCTCACGGCGCGCTCTGCCCCGGCCGGGTGAGCTTGACGCGCGTGGGGTCCTCATCGAGCGTGGCGAACCCTTGCATCACCTCGCGGAAGTCCGCGGACGTCGCCTCGCCCGGAAGGCTGTTGCAGCTCCGGTAGGCGCCCACCACGGCGTAGGCGGACGTCGTCCAGCTCGTCTGGGATGCCCCCGTGGGCGGAGGCACCTTGGCGACGATGCACTCCTGGAGCCGCTGTTTGCGCTGCTCGGGCATCTCCTGTGAGTTCGATTCCTTGCCACAGCCCGCACACGCCATGCATCCGACGAGTCCCATCAGGACCCAGGCCCATCGTGTCATCTTGAAATCTCCCGAGCGGAAGCGGCATGGCTGCTCCCGGTTGCCGATGTGAGGAATTGGGACAGCGGTGGACGTCCTAGCCGAAGTGGATGACCAGCGGCGAGGGCGTGCAGAGCGTGGCGGGGTTGGTGGCGGTGGCCGGCGGCATCGTTGCCGTTTGCGCCGTCAGGTCCAGGATGAACGACCTGAGATAGGTCTCCCAGCCCAGCTGCGGGTCCTGTGTGACGAAGAGGGAGGGATTGTTCTGGGCCAGCTTGCTGGACTCGAAGAGCACGTCCCAGCTGTTGCCCGCCACGCCGCCGTTCTGCGTCGTCTGGAGCGCTCCGGCCGTCACCAGGGCCTGGTTGATGGCGGGCACGCTCAGCAGGGCACTGGTAGGCGTGCAGAGCGGCACGGTGGCGCGCAGCGTGATGACGGGGTTGGCGGCGATGTAGTCGCGCACCCTTGCCTCGTCGGTGGGCATGAATTGGATGCTGATGCCGCAGGCGAGCGGATAGTTGCCGCCGACAATCCTGGGCTTGTCGCTGACGGGCATGCCGCTCAGCAGGTCCATGATGCCCTGCGTGGGCTGGCAGGATCCGGCCGAAGGAACCGGGAGCAGCCTGGCGTCGGTGATGCCGTGGCGGGTGATGAAGCTGTTGTAGTGGTCCTGCGTGTGGGCGGTGGGGTGGAGGTTGACGAAGAGCCGCCGCATCCCTCCCACGGTAGCGGTGGAGTCGGTCGCCACCTGCACGTACTGGGTATAGAAGACGGGGCCACGGTTCACGCCCCTGTAGGGGATGAACACCATCTCGGGTTCGCGGATGGTGCGCGCATGGTCCAGCGGGGGTTCTGTCTGGGCAAGGGCCGGAGCCGCCAGGAGACAGAGCAGGGCTGAGACTGGGAGCGGAAGCAATCGCATGGAAGAAGGGTGTCGGGTTGGGGGCGGGAGAGCAGGAGCGGAGATCCATACGAAGAGGGCTCCGGTCCCGAGAGTCTAGCGAGTGTCTAGGAAGTCGGCTGGCCCCGTGTCCACGATGTGGCTGACATTCTGATGAGAGAGGGCCATCTGGGCTGCCAGAGCGGGCTTCGTGGGGTTCCGGAGGGACTGGGGCGACGCTGGCTGGGATTGAGCTTGTGAATGACAGCTCGACGCGTGTGCGAAGGAGGCGCAGGGCGTGCGTGCCGCTGGGAGTAGATGTCTCTCGTCTTGCTGCCAGGTGCTCCGTGTGTGGTGGCCCACATCGTCGTCTGGACGCGCAGTAGAGGAGTCAGACGCATGAGTCGCGCGCAACCCGTGGGGATGGACGGCTCTGGTCCCTTTCCTTCCTTCGCCATTCGCAGAAGCGACGGCGCGGCGACGGCGTCCTGCTCATGGGTGGAGGCGCGTCGGGCGGGGCTGTATCCCCAGGGCTGGAGTTTCATCTTCCGCTGCTTCCCGCCGGTCTTGCGTCTGTCCATCCCCAGCCGCGCTGGAGCACTACACGGCCATCATGGGAGAACACGCTGACCCTGGGGATGTTCGCGGGAATCGTCGCGCTGTTCGGCCTGTGGCTCGCCGCGACGCTGACGCTGCTGCGACACGAGCGCGGGCTGGGGGCGCATCTGCGGCCGTCGTTCCATCCGCTGGACAATGACGACCTGGAGCTCGCGCGGAGGCTCCACGGTTCGGGAATGAATCACGGATGAGGATGTTGTGGCGGGCGTCCCCCCTGATTCGCACCTCGGCCCCTGGAGCCGTTGTCATGAAGACCTCGCGTAGGAAGTTCCTGCAGTATTCCGCTGCGGGAGCGTCGCTGCTGGCGCTCCCTTCCGACTCATTCGCCGCGCCCAGGAAGGGCGCGAAGAAGCGCATCCTCATCCTGGGAGGCACGGGCTTCCTGGGCCCCGCCGTCGTGGAGGCCGCGCGTGCCCGGGGCCACACGCTCACGCTCTTCAACCGGGGCAAGACGCGCCCGGAGCTCTTCCCTGGCGTGGAGAAGCTGCGGGGAGACCGCGACCCCAACAAGGACGAGGGACTCAAGGCACTGCAGGGCCGCAAGTGGGACGCGGTGGTGGACACGTCGGGTTACTACCCGCGCATGGTCAAGGCGTCGGCGTCGCTGCTGGCGCCCAACGTGAAGCAGTATGTCTTCATCTCCAGCGTGTCCGCGTACGCCAGCGACAAGACGCCGGGCGAGGACGAGTCAGGCCCGACGGCGACGCTCGCGGACCCCACCGTGGAGACGATGGGCAAGGAGTTCGAGTTCTACGGGGGACTCAAGCGCGCGTGTGAGGAGGCCGCGGAGGCCGCCATGCCCGGGCGCGTGACGAACGTTCGTCCCGGCTACATCGTGGGGCCGGATGACCGCTCGGACCGGTTCACGTACTGGCCGGTGCGCTTCGACAAGGGCGGGGAGATGCTGGCGCCCGGGACACCCAAGGACCCGCTGCAGGTCATCGACGCGCGAGACCTGGCCGAGTGGCTGGTGCTCCTCATCGAGGGCCAGGTCCACGGCGTCTTCAACGCGGTGGGGCCCGGTGAAGCGTGGTCGATGGGCGCGATGCTCGACACCTGCCGCAAGGTGACCGGCAAGGACACGAAGGTGACGTGGGTGCCGGCGGACTTCCTGGAGAAGCAAGGCGAGACGGGCGATGTCCGGCTCCCCATCTACATGCCGCCCACGGGCACGAGCGCGGGCACGCACCTGCGCAGCAACGCGAAGGCCGTCAAGGCGGGCCTGAAGTTCCGTCCGGTGGACGTCACCGTCCGCGACACGCTGGCGTACTTCAAGGGGCTGCCCGAGGAGCGCCGCAACAAGGCCCGCGCGGGACTTCCGGCCGAGCGCGAGGCGGAGCTGCTGGCGCTGTGGCACAAGTCCCAGGAGGCGAAGCCCGCGACCCCGGCCGCACCCGCGGCTTCCGGCAAGGGCGGGTAGTTGCCGTCTTTCCGCAGCTCTCGGGAGCGCCGAGCAAGCTCTGACGTGTGAGGGGCTCCTACCGTGCCCCCTGTTTGACTGGACAGCGAGCGGACAGGGACGAACTCTGTCCTTCCGCTCGCGATTCGCGGTGATAAGGACGCCCCGGCTGTTACCCAGGGCCACCCCCAATCCCCATGTCCAGCATGCACTTCCTGCGCGGCGCTCCTGTCCTCTCTGAATTCCGGCTCGCGAAGCTGCTCGCACAGTGCCGCGAGCAGGTGCCCTCCGTGTCGTCCGTCTACGCGGAGCACGTGCACTTCCTCGACGCGCCGGAGCCTCTCTCGGCGGACGAGCAGGCGATGCTCGGCCGTCTCCTGGAGTACGGCCCGAAGGTGCCCTCGGGCGAGCGCGCGGGCAGCCTGCTCCTGGTCGTCCCCCGGCCCGGCACCATCTCCCCATGGTCCTCGAAGGCGACCGACATCGCCCACAACTGCGGCCTGGGCGCGAAGGTGCGCCGGATGGAGCGCGGCACCGCGTACTACGTCGCGGGCCCGGGCGGCGCGGCGCTGGACGCGGCGCAGGTGAAGCGCCTGGAGTCGGTGCTGCATGACCGGATGACGCAGGCCGTGCTGGGACGGATGGAGGACGCGGCCGTCCTCTTCTCCGAGCACTCGCCGCGTCCGCTCACCACGGTGGACATCCTCGGCGGTGGCCGAGGGGCGCTCTCGACGGCGAACCGCGAGCTGGGCCTGGCCCTGGCGGACGATGAAATCGACTACCTGGTCGCGCGCTTCCTCGAGCTGAAGCGCAACCCGACGGACGTCGAGTTGATGATGTTCGCGCAGGCCAACAGCGAGCACTGCCGGCACAAGATCTTCAACGCGAGCTGGACGCTGGATGGCAAGCCGCAGGAGCGCTCGCTCTTCCAGGCCATCAAGAACACCTACGCGAAGAACAAGGAGGGCGTGCTCTCCGCCTACAAGGACAACGCGGCGGTCATCGAGGGCTTCGAGGTGGACCGCTTCTTCCCGGACGCCGACTCCGGCGAGTGGAAGACGGTGCGCGAGCCGGCGCACATCATGATCAAGGTGGAGACGCACAACCACCCGACGGCGATTTCGCCGTACCCGGGCGCGGCCACCGGCGCGGGCGGCGAGATTCGCGACGAGGGGGCCACCGGCCGAGGCGCGAAGCCCAAGGCGGGCCTGACGGGCTTCACCGTCAGCCACCTGCGCATCCCGGGCTTCCCCCAGCCGTGGGAGCAGGCCTACGGCAAGCCCGACCGCATCGTCTCCGCGCTGGACATCATGATTGATGGCCCGCTGGGCGGCGCCGCGTTCAACAACGAGTTCGGCCGTCCCAACCTCAACGGCTACTTCCGCAGCTTCGAGTCGCAGGTCGCAACGCCCGACGGCGTGGAGGTGCGCGGCTACCACAAGCCCATCATGATTGCCGGTGGGCTCGGCAACATCCGCGCGCCGCACGTGCAGAAGGGGCAGCTGCGGCCGGGGGACAAGCTCATCGTCCTGGGTGGGCCATCCATGCTCATCGGCCTGGGTGGTGGCGCGGCGTCCTCCATGGCGCAGGGCGCGAGCGCGGCGGACCTCGACTTCGCCTCCGTGCAGCGCGACAACGCGGAGATGGAGCGGCGCTGCCAGCAGGTCATCGACCTGTGCTGCGCGCTGGGCGACAAGAACCCCATCCGCTCCATCCACGACGTGGGCGCGGGCGGCCTGTCCAACGCGCTGCCGGAGCTGGCCCACGACAACGCGCTGGGCGGCAAGCTGGAGCTGCGCGCGGTGCCCAACGCGGAGCCGGGCATGTCCCCGCTCGAAATCTGGTGCAACGAGGCGCAGGAGCGCTACGTGCTGGGCGTCGCGCCCGAGGACCTGCCTCGCTTCGCGGCCTTCTGCGAGCGCGAGCGCGCGCCCTTCGCGGTGCTGGGCGACGCCACCGAGTCCCAGGTGCTGAAGCTGTCCGACGCGCGGCTGGGCACGCCGCCCATCGACCTGCCGATGGACGTGCTCTTCGGCAAGCCGCCGCGCATGCACCGCGACGCGGCGTCGCGTCCGCTCGCGCTGGCGCCGCTGTCCCTGCCCGGCGACGTGAAGGCGATGGCCGAGCGCGTGCTGAGCCACCCGACGGTGGCGGACAAGTCCTTCCTCATCACCATCGGCGACCGCTCCGTGTCGGGCCTGGTGGCTCGGGACCAGATGGTGGGGCCGTGGCAGGTCGCCGTGGCGGACTGCGCGGTGACGCTCTCCACCGTGACGAGCACCACCGGCGAGGCGATGTCCATGGGCGAGCGCACGCCGCTGGCCGTGGTGGACGCGGCCGCCTCCGCGCGCATGGCGGTGGGTGAGGCGCTCACTAACATCGCCGCGGCGCGCATCGGCAAGCTGTCCGATGTGAAGCTGTCCGCGAACTGGATGGCCGCGGCCGGCAGCCCCGGCGAGGACGCGCAGCTCTACGCCGCCGTCAACGCGGTGGGCATGGAGCTGTGCCCCGCGCTGGGCCTCACGATTCCCGTGGGCAAGGACTCCATGTCCATGCGCACCGTCTGGCAGGACGGCGGTGAGCGAAAGGCCGTGACGTCCCCGGTGTCGCTCATCATCTCCGCGTTCGCGCCCGTCGTGGACGTGCGCCAGTCGCTCACGCCGCAGCTGGTGGACGTGGCCGAGGACACGCGCCTTCTCTTCATCGACCTGGCGCGCGGCAAGCAGCGGCTGGGCGGCTCCGTGCTCGCGCAGACCCACGCGCAGATGGGGCCGGACGTGCCCGACGTGGAGGACCCCGCGCTGCTGAGCGGCTTCTTCGCGGCGGTGCAGACGCTCAACGCCGAGGGCAAGCTCCTGGCCTACCACGACCGCTCCGACGGCGGCCTGTGGGCCACGCTCTGCGAGATGGCCTTCGCGGGCCACTGCGGCGTCGACGTGGACCTCGCGGGCCTGGGCGGCAACGCCGTGGCGGCCCTCTTCAACGAGGAGCTGGGCGCGGTGGTGCAGGTGCGCGCCTCGGATGTGGCGCGCGTGCGCGAGGTGCTGGGCCAGCAGGGCCTGGGGAAGGACTGCCACGAGCTGGGCCGGCCCACGGCCTCGCTGGACGTGCGCGTCCGTCAGGGCACCCAGGTGCTGCTGCGCGAAGGCACCATGGACCTTCGGCGCGTCTGGTCCCGCGTCAGCTACGAGCTCCAGAAGCTGCGCGACAACCCCACCTGCGCGGAGCAGGAGTTCGCGGCCAAGTGCGACGCGGCGGACCCGGGCCTGTCGCCCCGGCTGACGTTCGACGCCTCGGTGGACGTGGCCGCTCCCTTCGTCGCGAAGGGCGCGCGTCCTCGCGTGGCGGTGCTGCGCGAGCAGGGCGTCAACAGCCAGCAGGAGATGGCGGCGGCCTTCACGCGCGCGGGCTTCCTCGCGGTGGATGTCCACATGAGCGACATCCTCGCGGGCCGCGTGTCGCTGAAGGACTTCCACGGCGTGCTGGCGTGTGGCGGCTTCTCCTACGGCGACGTGCTGGGCGCGGGAGGCGGCTGGGCGAAGTCCATCCTCTTCAACCCCCGTGCTCGCGACGAGTTCGCGGCCTTCTTCGCGCGCCCGGACAGCTTCGGCCTGGGAATCTGCAACGGCTGCCAGATGATGTCCGGCCTGAAGGACATCATCCCCGGCGCGGAGCACTTCCCGCGCTTCGTGCGCAACGCCTCCGAGCAGTACGAGGCGCGCCTGGGGACGGTGGAGATTGCCCGCACCCCGTCGCTCTTCTATCAGGGCATGGAGGGCAGCCGGATGCTCATCGCCGTGGCGCACGGCGAGGGCCGCGCGGAGTTCTCTGACGAGGCCGAGGGCGTCCGCGTCAACGGCTCGGGCTTCATCACCACGCGCTGGGTGGACAACCGGGGGCAGATTGCCTCGACGTACCCCGCCAACCCCAACGGCTCGCCCCACGGCATCGCCGGCGTGACGACGCGCGACGGACGCTTCACGGTGACGATGCCGCATCCGGAGCGCGTCCACCGGACGGTGCAGTACTCCTGGCGGCCCCGTGAGTGGACGGCCGACGAGGGGCCCTGGATGCGGATGTTCCGCAACGCTCGCGCCTGGCTGGGCTGAGCGCGCGAAGGCCGCCCCGGACCTCGGCTCGGAAGCTCCGAGCGAGGCCGGGGCCTTCGCTGGCTACGCCCGGACCAGCTCCAGCGGCTGGCCTTCGGGGACGTGCTTCATCGCCACCGAGTTCATGCAGTAGCGCAGCCCCGTGGGCGGCGGGCCGTCCGGGAACACGTGTCCCAGGTGGCCGTCGCAGCGGGCGCAGCGCACCTCGGTGCGCGTCATGCCGTACGAGTGGTCCTCGATTTCCGCGACGGAGTCCGGGCCCACTGTCTGGGTGAACGACGGCCAGCCCGTGCCGGACTCGAACTTGGTCCCCGACTTGAACAGCGGGTTGCCACACCCGGCGCACACATAGGTGCCCGGTGTCTTGGTGCCCAGGAAACAGCCCGAGCCGGGGCGCTCGGTGCCGTGCTTCCGCAGGACGTTGAACTCCTCGGGCGTCAGCCGCTCGCGCCACTGCGCATCGCTGAGGGTGAGCTTGTCGACCATGCCATCACGCTCCTTGGCCCCGGGCGGGGCCCGGGTGTCTGTCTCAGATGCGCATCCTGCCCAATCGTCGCGCCTGCTGGCCAACCCGGAATGATGGGGGTTGTCCGCTCGCCCGCCCCACCTCCGGGCCCAGGGGCTGGACGGGCGCGGACGCCGGACGGGGGCCACGCTTAGGGGACACAGCCCAACCCCATCAGCGGAGGCGCCATGCGGATTTTCGAGCTGATGACGAAGAACGTGGAGACCATCGAAGCCGACGAGTCGCTTCGCGTCGCGGCCCTCAGGATGCGCACGTGCAACATCGGCGCGCTTCCCGTCACCGAGAACGGGCAGCTCGTGGGCATGCTGACGGACCGGGACATCACCGTCCGGTCCACGGCCCTGGGACAGCACCCGGAGCACACGCGGGTCCGCGAGGTCATGACGACCGCGGTCATCACCTGTCATCCCGACGCGACGCTGGGGGTCGCCGAGCAGCTCATGGAAGACAAGATGGTGCGCCGGCTGCTCATCGTGGACGAGGCGCGCAACCTCCTGGGCATCCTGAGCCTGGATGACTTGGCCACCGTCCCCGCCGAAGTCCTGCGCGCGGGCTCCGTGCTGGAGCACCTGCGCCACGCCTAGCGCTGCGGGCTCGAAGAAGGGGCGGACGAGGTGACCTTCGTCCGCCCCCCAGAGTCACTTCCTCAAGCGTCGGAGTCGAGTCCGCACGCGGCTCGCAGCTCCGCGACGGCTTCGTCCCAGGACGCGTCCTTCTGCGCGCCCTGGCGAGGACGCAGGCGGACCGAGCCCGCCTCGACTTCCCGCGCGCCCACCACCGCGAGCCACGGGACCCCCGCTTGATGCGAGTCCAGCACCTTGCGGGACAGCGACTCGTCGCGGACATCCACGCGGACGCGGCAGCCCGCGCGCCGGAGCACGGAGGCGAAGCGCTGCGCGTAGTCCACCGCCGCCTGTCCGACGGGGGCGACGACGACCTGCTCGGGAGCCAGCCACGCGGGGAGCGAGCCCCCGTGGTGCTCCAGCAGCACGCCGATGAAGCGCTCCAGACTGCCGAGCAGCGCCCGGTGAAGCATCACCGGACGGACGCGCGCGCCGGAGGCGTCCTGGTAGCGCAGGTCGAAGCGCTCGGGCAGGACGAGGTCGAGCTGAATCGTCCCGCACTGCCACTCGCGCCCCAGCCTGTCCTTGAGGACGAACTCCAGCTTCGGTCCGTAGAAGGCCCCCTGTCCCGGCTGGAGCTTGAAGTCCAGCCCGGCCTGCTTCGCCGCGGAGGCGAGCCACTCCTCCGCCTGGTCCCACAAGGCATCGCTGCCCGCGCGAGCCTGGGGCCTGTCGGAGAAGGCGACCTGGACGTCCTCGAAGCCGAAGCCCGCGTAGAACTCCTTCAGCGAGCGGACGAAGTGGACGACCTCCTCCACCACCTGCTCGGGGGCACAGAAGATGTGCCCGTCGTCTTGCGTGAACTGACGCAGGCGGAACAGGCCGTGCAACGCGCCTCCGGGCTCGCTGCGGTGCACCAGCCCGAACTCTCCGAGCCGCAGCGGCAGGTCCCGGTAGCTGGGGGCCATGCGCTGCACCATCTCGATGTGACCGGGGCAGTTGACGGGCTTGATGCCCAGGTGGCGAGCGCCGTCCTGGATGAGGAACATGTTCTCGCGGAAGTTCTCCCAGTGGCCGCTGCGCTCCCACAGCGGCTGGGCGTAGATTTGCGGCGAGCGGACCTCGAGGTAGCCCTCGCGCCGCATGCGCTGCCGGACGTGCTCCTCCAGCAGGCGATAGAGTTGGAAGCCTCGCGGGTGCCAGAAGACCATGCCAGGGGCCTCCTCCTGCAGGTGGAAGAGGTCCAGGCGTTGGCCCAGGGCGCGGTGGTCGTGTTCGTCGAGCATGTGCTGCGTCTCCGTGTGCGGAAAAGCGTGAAGTGCCTTGCCGGACGGAGCACTGAGCGAGTGCACGGCTGCCCCGGCCGGAGAAGGCGGGGCGAAAAGCCGTGCGGTCGTCAGCTCACTCCACGACGCGCACCGCTCCACACCCGCCGTAGCGAGTCGTGGTGCGGGTGGTCGTGGTGATGATGACGGAGCTCACGACAAACAAAATGCAGGCGGGCCCGGGAATTGTCAACCGGACCCGCGGGACATGCCTGGAGAGCGAGAGGCTCAGCAGCTGTAGCGCTGGTCCACACAGGCGCACGAGCTGACGTACTCGCCGTCGCAGCAGGGGTTCTCGACCCTGCAGCCCCGTCCCACCATGTCGGAGCACGCGACATAGCCGGCCCAGCAGGTGATCAGCCCTCGCGGTTCCTGGGACACCTCCTCGGAGGACAGCGGCTCCTGGGAGGCTTCTTCGGGAAGAGGCTCACCACAGCCCAGCCACGCGACACTGATGAACGCCGCCATCACCGCGAGCACACGCTTCATGACAACCCCTGTTGAGTGGTGTTGAGGGCATCCCTGACGGACACCGTGTGCGTATGTTTTCACAGAACCCGCGGTGGGCGCCAAGGGGTGACCCGACTCCGGCTCCGGTTCGAAGGGTCCAACCCCTGGGGTGTCACGCTCCGCGTCAGGCCAGCAGCGACGCGAGGCCCACGAGCCCGACGATGAGGAAGAAGAGGGACTCGCCGGCGATGAGGCCGCCGCCGACCAGGGACATGGTGCTCATGTCCTCGGGGAGGGCCTCACCCTCGGCGGGGCTGCCCGAGGCGGGCGGGGCCAGCTTCTTCGTGACGGTGTTCCACACGGAGGCGATGACGCCGCCCGCGCCGAACCACATCGCGGCGGGGAAGGCCACGAAGCCGCCGAAGGACAGCGCATAGGGGCTGGCCAGGACGATGGAGTCCATGGTCCACCCGAGCGCGAAGCCCGCGCGCGAGCTCTTGATGTAGCGCTGGTAGCCGGCATGGCCGTTGACGACCTTGCGCAGCACCTGGATGACGAAGCCGATGCCGAGGCCGTAGAGCATCGCCTTCACCTTGGCGTCGGACAGCGAGCCCAGGTCGCGGATGGCGCCCACCAGCTTGTACGTCATCGCGGAACCCCACTGGCCCACGGGGACGTTGGGGTTGTCGAGCTGGTTGATGGCGAGGGTGGGGTAGGCCGTCATGAAGACGCGCGCCAGGCCCACGCACAGCATCGCGCCCATGATGACGCCCATCACCTGGTAGCGGAACTGGATGTTGCGGTTGGTGCCCAGGCGCCAGCCGGTGGAGCGGTCCTGCTGCATGTCGCAGCCCACGGAGGTGGAGATGAGCAGGATGGTGGCCGCCATCAGCGCGACGAGCGGGTTCTTCAGGCCCATCAGCGACATGAGCATGATGGAGATGACGAACGCGCTGGAGATGGGGTTCTGGTCGGTGATGCCGTAGGAGATGCCGTTGATGAGCACGAAGAGCAGCGCCAGGCCCAGGCCGAACAGGAGCCAGACCACTGGCTGACCCAGCACCAGCGTGCCCACCAGCAGCGTCGCCGCGCCCCAGCCCACCACCCAGGCCAGGAGCCGGGGCATGTTGACCTTCTTCCACGCGGGCTCGTGGCGCTCCTCCACGTTCGCCCGGGCGCGGATGCGCGCGAGCGCCTGTCCCGCGAGCAACGCGAGGTCCACCACCGCCGCGCCGCAAATCATCGCGAGGCCGATGAGGAAGCCCACCTTGCGGAACGGGTCCGAGGCGCCCAGCCAGCCGATTTCGCGCAGGGAGGGCAGCTGCCACGCGCCCAGCACGGCCATCACCATGGCGGGGACGGTGATGCGGCTGCCGACAATCATGCCGCCGCCGAACGTGGCGGCGCTGGTGCTGATGGCGGCGAAGAACGCGACCTTCTCCGTCAGCCACGCGGCGCCGGCGCCCAGGAGCGAGCCGCCCCCCAGCTTGGAGATGGAGGCCTTGAGCAGGCGCTTGTCCGTCAGTGCGCGCAGGATGTTGGCCACCGCGAAGCCGGACGGGTAGTCGAGCTGGAGCTTGTCGACGAGCAGCGGCGTGTAGAGCATGCCGACGCCCACCGCGAACATGCCCACGCAGCCGACGAAGAGCATCAGGTGCCAGGCGGGCGGCATGTCCATGCCCATCCACACCATGGCCTGGATGAGCACGGACATGGCGCACAGCGAGGCCACCGAGGCGGCCATCGTCTGCATGTAGTTGGCGCCGTGCTTGCCTTCCGCGCCGTAGCCGTACGTCACGGCGCTGCCGAGGATGCCCGCGAGCACCTGGCCGCCGATGAAGAAGCCCACGCTGAAGTTCATGTACGAGGCGGCGATGCCACCCAGCGGCCCCAGGATGAGCAGCGCCACGGCGCTGAGCAACACATGGTATTTCCACGACCCGATGGGGGGCAGCCAGCCGAAGCGCGGTTGGACGGAGTCGGGGGACGCGGGGTTCGAGGACGAGGGGGGCTCCGAGGACGGGAGCGGCTGGGCGGGATGTGCCATGTGCGGCGAAGGGTACCGGCGTTCCGTACCGCTGTCACAACCTGGGACGTCTGTTCACCCGTCCTGGAAGGGGAGCGCTCGCAGGGCGGCGCGAAGGTGGGCCCGCTCTCGGTAGAGGGTCCGCAGGTAGCGGGCTGTGAGGGCCGTGAGGCACGCGAGGCCCAGCACGACATGGCGGCGGATGAGGTCGCTCTCCGCCCAGCCGTAGGTCTCCACGAGGGTGCTCGCGTCGCTCAGGCCGATGCCTTCGATGCGGCCGAAGGGGATGGCCCCCGCGTCGGTTCGTGCGGACCACCAGAGGTGGAAGGCATCCCAGAAGGCGAGGGCTCCGATGCCCACGAAGCCCCAGCGGAGTCCCTTCGCGTGCAGGTAGCTGCCGGGGCGAACGTAGAAGGTCCCCATCAGCACGGTGCCGAGGACGAGCATGCCCGCGTCTCCGCCGAAGGAGATGAGGGCCTGGGCGCGGTCCAGGGAGAGGCCGAAGGTGCAGACGAGCTGGATGGCGAGGAGGCCCGTGGCTCCCGCGAGCCAGTCACGACGGTGATGTCTCCTGCCGGCCCAGGCCCACAGGACGAGCGCGCCGGTGAGAATCAGGGCCATCCAGTACCAGCGCTTCTCGCCCGTCGGGGTGACCCACGGGGCGGGAATGGCGGGGATGCCGCAGAGCCACGCGGTGACGGCATGGCCCAGCTCATGGACGTACATGGTCACGAGGCGGACGATGAAGTTCATCGAGCCCGTGGCCGCCAGGTAGCCCAGCAGCAGCGCGACGGGGATGACGACCACGCGCAGCCTCAGCTCGTGGAGATGTTCGGAGTCGTCGGGCGCGGTGGCCGCATCGAATCGGGAGCGCACCTCCTCGATGGGGAGTGAGTCGTGATGGGGCTGGGCGGTGGAGCCCCTCCTCGGATGAGGTGACTCCGAGAGCCATGGCGCGGAGGCAGGGACTTCGTGCGAGGCGCTGTCCTCCGTGGAGAACGGTGCTTCGGAACGTGCTGGCTCCGAGGGGGAGTCCGTGCTCGGTGTCCAGGCCTCTCGCGCCGTCGCCGCGCTCGCGATGTCCACCGCGGAGCGCCGCGCACCAGGGTGGTGCGCCTCCGAGGAGGGGGCGGCACGCGATGCCCAGGCTTCTCGTGCTGTCGCCGCGCTGACGCGTTGCGCGGCGGAGGTCGGTGCATCGTGAGCCGGCACTTCGCGGGGGGGCATCGCAGCCCGTTGTGAAGAGGCATGTGCCGTGGCGGCGCGTTCCTGCTCGGCCTTGCGCGCGGCGCGGGCATCGGCTCGAGCGTAGATGATGCCGCAGCGGGGACACTCAGGCTCCTCCACGCGAGGCGACTGACAGCCGGGGCAGGTGAGGGCGGAGGCCGGGCGCACACGTCCAGCCTAATGGCCTGGGCGGACCGGAGAAAATGAGGCGCCGGTTGTTTGCCGCGCGGGGCATGCATCACCGCGGCCTGGGTGATGGCTGGATGCGTTGGTTCGCATGAGTGGCCCGCTGCTCCGTCCAACCTCGGTCGGCACGTTGGACGGTTGCGCGCGCTGCACCGAGCCCGCCTCTGCCATGCGGAAGGATGAGGCACCGGTTGTTTGCTTCGCGGGCAGGTCTCACCGCAGTGCACAGGCCAGCTGCGCGCGTGGCTTCGGGTCCGCCTCAGTGGCGCGACGACGCAAAGTCGTGCGGAAGGATGAGGCGCCCGCCGTTTGCTTCGCGGCCATGGCTCACTGGAGCGCATCGGGCGGTTGCGTGCGTGGCTTCAGGGCTGCCTCGGCGGCGCGACGACGCAAAGGCCGCGCGGCGCGTGCCCCGCCTGGGGCTCCGGGGGCCCGTGCGCGCGAAGTCGAGCCCACCACCATGCCCTTGCGAAAATGCCACCCGGGAGGCTTGACGCGTGGGGCCCCTCTCGTCGAAGTGCGTGACATGTCCACGCTCGACGCGAAGACGCGGGGGCGCACCTCTCCGGGGCGCCTGCGCGCACTGGATGCCTACCTGTGCCGCTTCGAGCCGGGCCTTCTCACGCGCACCGACGGACCCTGGGCCCACGGTGTCTTCGTCGACGTGGGCTTCGGTGAGCACCCGTGGACCACGCTGGAGAGCGCGGAGGCATTCCGTTCGCTCCACCCGGAGCTCTCCGTGGTCGGCGTGGAGCTGGACGCCGCGAGAGCCCAGGCCGCGCAAGTCCACGCGGGGCCTCGAACCCACTTCCGTCAGGGCGGCTTCGAGCTTCCGCTCACGACGGACGAACCCGCCCGGCTCATGCGGGCCATGAACGTGCTGCGTCAGGGCCCCGTCGAGCGCGTCCCCGAGGTCCACCACACCCTCGGCCGCTTCCTCCTCCCCTCGGGCCTGCTCATCGAGGGCAGCGCCGACCCGGAGGGCTCGGTGCTCACCGCGCACCTGCTGCGCCGTCCCTCCGACGACGCGGACCTCCCACCCACGCGCGAGGCCCTGCTCTTCCACACCACCTTCCGCCACGGCTTCGCCCCCTGGCAGTTCCGCGACTGGCTGCCGCGAGACCTCCGCCGCCGCGTGCGCCCCGGAGAGCCCATGCACGACTTCTTCCAGGCATGGAACGAGGTCTGGCAACACGCCCGTGACACCGGTTACAGCCTCCCCGCCGACGCCTTCCGCGAGTCCGTCACGCGCCTGGCCTCGCGGGTGAGCGGGGTGGTGGTGGACTCCTGGCTGCTCGACTCGGGCTACCTCGTGTGGAGGCCCGAGGGAGGCATCCCTCCCTGAATCTCGGTGCCTGTCCGACACGCGAGCGTTCCGTGCGATGGGGGACACGGACTTGGTACGGAACTCAGCAAGTCGTCGCGCTGGACCCGCTGGGTGGGAGGCGTCCCGTCAGCCCGTTTTCGTTCGCGCTCCAAACAGGCGTCACGAAGTGAACCCGACAGCGGCAAATGGGGTGAGGGGAAGCTATGTTGCGTCCCCTGGACATGAAACGACACATTCTCTCACTCCTCACCGCCGGGCTTGCCGCGGGCACCGCGATGCTCGCTTCGACGCAGGCCTCCGCCGTCATGGCGAGGGCCCAGGCCCCGGCGCGAGGAACGTCCTCGCGCTCGCGCAGGACCGGGGATGTGGAAAGACTGGAGACACCACAGGTGGAGGCAGAACAGGTGAAGGTGGAGCAGGCGGTGCGCGGACGCGAGGAGCACCGTCCGCCGGTGCTGCTCTTCTCCGCGAGCTTCTATGGCACGCTCGCCGCCGCGCGCTGCTTCGGGCGCAACGGAATCGACGTCACGGTGGCGGACCCCGGGAAGCTGGGCCCCGCGAGCTGGTCCCGCTTCGTCGGGCGCCGTGTGCAGTGTCCTCCCGAGTCCCAGCCCGAGGATTTCCTCGCGTGGCTGCTGGACTTCGGCCGGACGGAGTCCCGGCGGCACGTGCTGTACCCGACGAGCGACGAGCTGGCGTGGCTGGTCTCCGTCCACGCCGAGGAGCTCTCGAAGTACTTCCACCTCTATGACCCCGGCGTGGAGGCGGTGTACGGGCTGCTCAACAAGCGCAGGCTCTTCGAGGCGGGCCAGCAGGCCGGCCTGACGCTGCCGCGCACCTGGTTCCCCGAGTCGGAGGCGGACCTGGAGGCCATCTCGCGCGAGGCCCGCTTCCCGGTCCTCATCAAGCCGACGACGCAGATTCTCTACTCCACGCACCGGAAGGGCCTGCCGGTGGCGGAGCCCTCGCAGCTCGTCGAGGAGTACCGCGCCTTCGCTCGCGATGGGTACGCGCCCATGCTGGTAGCCTTCGACCCGGCCGTCGCGCGCCCCATGGTGCAGGAGTTCCATCCGGAGGCCGCGCAGGGCATCTACAGCCTGTCGGGCTTCGTGGACGAGACGGGCGACGTGTTCGAGGTGCGCGGCGCCATGAAGGTGCTCCAGCGTCCGCGCCGGCTGGGCGTGGGCGTGTGCTTCGAGTCCGCTCCCGTGCGTCAGGACCTGGCGGACGGACTCAAGCGCCTGTGCCAGAAGCTGAGCTACCACGGCGTGTTCGAGGTGGAGTTCATCCAGACGAAGGACTCGTTCCTCCTCATCGACTTCAACCCCCGCTACTACGGGCAGATGGGCTTCGACATCGCCCGGGGCCTGCCGCTGCCGCTCATGGCGTACCACGCGGCGGTGGGGGACACGGACGCGCTCGGGGACGTGGTGGCCGCGGCGCGCGCGTGGCAGGGCAAGGGCGAGGTGTTCTGCAACCGCATCGCCCTGGAGATGCTGCTCAACCTCCAGCGGCTGTCCGGCGCGCTCCCCGCGGACGAGGCCCGTCAGTGGCGCCGCTGGCTGCAGTCCCACCGGGACGTGGCGGTGGACCCGCTCATCGACTCGGATGACATGATGCCCTCGGCGGTGGAGGTGGCGCAGATTCTCTACGGCTCCGCGCGCCACCCCCGGGCCTTCCTCCGGATGATGGTGCTCAACCGGTAGTCGTCGTGGGGAGTCGGGCCGCCCAGGACTCCCGGGCGGCCCAGGGGCCTCACGCGGCCTCGGTCTTGTTCTGCGCGGCCCGGGGTGCCTGCACCGGGTCCACCGCGTCGAGCGCCACCTGGTCCTCGAACGTCTCCGCCCGCCGCAGGAGCCGGTCCGTGCCGTCCTCCTCCAGCGCGATGATGGCGGGCTGGGGATACGAGAACGACGTGGCGAACGGCACGAAGTACGCGCCCGCGTCCATGATGGCCAGCGTGTCGCCCGGGACGAGGTCCGGCAGGCGCTTGGCGTGGTACAGCGTGTCCCCCGGCGTGCAGATGGGGCCCACCACCGTGTACACGCGCGAGGCCGGCGCGTCGGGCCGGTCCACGTGGAAGAGCTGGTGGTACTCGTTGCGCACGCACTCGGCATGGTTCACGCCCATGTCGAGCACCGCCCACGTCCGGTCCTCGCCGGACTTGAGCGTGTGCACGCGCCCCAGGAGCAGCTGTGTGTCGCCCGTCATGGCGCGGCCCGGCTCCAGGAAGATGCGAGGCCGCCGGCGCCCCCGGCGCGCGTAGTGCGACTCCACCATCTCCACCGCGAGCGAGACATACCGGGAGATGCCCAGCGCCTGGGCGGGGTCCGGCGCGGGCACGTCGCGGAAGAAGGTGAGGTTGAGCCGCCAGTCGCGCTCGGCGATGTGCTCCACCGAGGGCGTGCAGAGGCTGCCGCCCAAATCCAGCACCTCCAGGTCCAGCCCCAGCTCCAGGTGCAGCGTGTCCGTGAAGGCCAGCACCGCCTCCACGAAGCCGGTGAACTCGCCCTCGGTGCGGATGGTGGCGCCCCGGTGCGCGTGCAGGCCCACGACGTCCAGGTTGGAGGAGGCCCGCGCCTGCGCGTACGCCCGGAGCGCCGCGCCTCCCGCGATGGGCGTGCCGAACTGCGCCGCCCAGCCGCTGTCCGTGCTCACCCGGACCGCCACGCGAGGCCGCTTGCCCACCTCCGCGGCGATGCGCGCGAAGCTGCCCAGCTCCTCCGCGTGGTTGGCCGCCAGCAGCTGGATGCCCTGGCTGATGGCCTCGCGCACGGAGGCCTCCGACTTCACCGGGCCGTTGTAGACGATGCGGTCCGCGGGAACGCCCAGCTTCAGCGCCAGCCACAGCTCATAGGCGGAGATGATTTCGGCGCCCACGCCCAGCCCGTGCAGCACGGAGAGCACCCCGGGCACCGGGTTCGTCTTGTACGAGTAGAAGACCTCGCAGCCGGCCGTGCACCCCGGCGGCACCGCCTGGAAGCGCTCCGCGTTGCGGCGCAGCGCCGCCAGGTGCACCACGTGCAGCGGCGAGCCCCAGCGCTCCACCAGCTCCTTGAGCGGCACGCCCTCCAGCGTCAGGCCCTGGGAAGGCTCTCTCTCCAGGCCCCAGTACGAGGCGGGAATCTCCGTGCGCGCGGGCGCCATGGCCCGCTGGAGCACGGGCCGCAGCGTCTGCTTCATCTGCCGCTTGGCGGTTCCGACGAAACGGCTCTTGAGGCTCATGGCACCCGGCCCGGCTTCGGCAACCACAGGGTCGGCAGACGCTTGGCGAGGCCGAAGGGAAACGCCCGCATGCAGAGCTGCAGCAGCCGGTACTCGAGCATGCCGTTCGTCTTGCGGTACTTGCCGTGAATCATGTCGTTGGACTGCATCACCAGCGTGCCGTCCTTGCCCAGGTTGTGCATCAACGACGGGCGGCCGGTGCGGTAGTGGAGGATGGGCCGGTCGACGTAGACATGGCCGTAGGCGCGGATGCCGCGCAGGTAGAAGTCCACGTCCTCGTAGACGGGGATGCTCGCGTCGAAGCCGCCCAGCGCCGCGAAGTGCTCGCGCCGAATCATGCACGCCGAATTCACATACAGCGTGCCGCGGAAGAGGATGTGCGCCACCGTCCACAGGCTGCTGGGCGTGCTGGCTCCCACCTTGGCGGCCCACTGGAAGTAGTCGCTCTTGTCCTTGAGCCAGTCCGCGTCGTCGCCGAAGGGCACCACCCAGCCCACCGCCACGCCGGCCTGGGGCCGCGCGTCCAGAGAGCTCACCATGGCGTGCAGCGCCCCGTCGGCGAGCATGTCGTCGTCGTCCAGGAAGTGCAGGTAGCGCCCCTTGGCGAGCGACACGCCGTGGTTGCGCACCACCGCGGGACGGCCCTTGGACGGCGGGTCGTTCACCACGTAGCGCACGCGAGCGTCCCCCAGCGCCTCCACGGCGGCTCGCGCGGTGCCCTCTGGCGTGTCGTCCAGGACGATGACCTCCACCTGGACCCCCTCTTGGCGGAGCACCGAGCGGATGGCCTCCACCACTTCCTTTTCTCTCCGGTGGGTGGGCATCACCACGGAGACATCGATTGCGGACATGTCTGACTTATACGCGCTCGCGCCGGGGGCTGAGAAGCCGCCTTGCCGGGGAAGCGCCTCGCCCGTGAGTCGTGCGCGTCCGGCCGCCTGGCGCGCAAGGGATGCGGGGGCTGTCCGTTCTCGAAGTGGATGAGGCTGAGAAGTCTCGTCCTGCCTCGACGCGTCGGCGTCCTGCTCCGACGCGGCTTCAGTAGCTTGCGACCGCGAATTCGAAGTCATCTGGCTCCCCCCTGGGGTCTACGTCGACCTGGGATGCATTCTCCTCTTCCCCGTGAGGCGTTGGCCAGTCGTGCCGCGGGTCGATGGCGGCCAGCGGCCAGCAGGGCACCAGGCGCAGGCCCTGGGGTCGAATGGCCTCGGCCTCGGGTTCCTCTTGAGAGGGCAGGTCCATCCAGGACCTCGGGCAGTCTCGGGCCATGTGCATCCGCCTTGTGAGGGAGTCCCCTGGCGAGAGTGCAGTCGCCATGCCACGGGCCTGTCTGGAGGGGAGGGGGGCGGGCGCCCTGTTCGCGAGGCTTTTGGACCCACCGCGTTGGACTTGACGGCGGGCGGGACGCCGGAGAGGAACATGGAGGGATATGGCCCGCCTGCTGGCACATGAAGTCGAAGACCCCCGCCCGTGCAGCTACCTGCCGGAGCGGCAGGCGTCGCTGGAGAACCTGGTGATGCAGGACGTGTCACCGGAGGAGTACGAGCACCTCCTGGTGCGCGGGTGGCGGCGCTTTGGCCCGGTGTACTTCCGTCCCGCGTGTGCCGACTGCCACGAGTGTGTCTCCCTGCGCGTCCCGGTGGAGACGTTCCGCCCCAACCGCAGCCAGCGCCGGGCCCGGGCCGCGTGCGCGCACCTGCGCGTGGAGGTGGGCCGGCCTCGCGTGGACGAGGAGCGGCTCGCGCTCTACCGCGCGTGGCACGCGGAGCGGGAGTCGTCGCGGGACTGGGAGCCCTCGCCGCTGACCGTGCGTGAGTACTCGCTCCAGTTCGCCTTCCCGCATCCGTCCGCGCGCGAGGTGGCCTTCTACGACGACAGCCCGGAGGACGGCCCGCGGCTGGTGGCGCTGGGCATCTGCGACGAGACGCCGAACGCCTGGAGCGCGGTGTACTTCTTCTACGACCCGGCCTTCGCGGGGCTCTCCCTGGGCACGGCGAACGTGGTGTTCCAGGTGGAGCTGGCGCGCTCGCGCGGCATCCCCCACGTGTACCTGGGCTACCGCGTCCAGGCGTGCGCGTCGCTGCGCTACAAGGGCGCGTTCCGCCCGCATGAGCTCCTGACGACGCGCCCCGCGCTGGAGGCGCCTCCCGCGTGGGCCCCCGCGGACGACGCGTCGGAGTGACGCTTCAGCTCGCGCCGAGCAGCGCCCGGTCGAAGTGCTCGCGCAGCCGGCGCGCGTACTCCTCGGGGGCCACGCGGGAGTACTCGCCGTGGCCCGCGCCCGGGACGACCCACAGGGACTTGGGCTCACAGGCCGCGCGGAAGAGGCTGGCCTGGAGCTTGGAAGGCGCGTCCGGGTCCACATCGCCGTTGACGAGCAGGAGCGGCCGTCCTTGCAGCCGGCACATGCCGTCGATGGGGCGCACGGCGTCCACGTCCACGCCCGCGCCGCGCAGCGTCCACAGCACGGGCTCCGCGCTCAGCGCGCCCCAGCGGCCGTAGCCGGAGTACACGTCCGCCTCCAGCGCGGGATACGCGCCCGCCGCGGCCACGGCCTTCACGCGCGGGTCCGACTCCGCCACGAGCAGCGACGTGGTGCCGCCCATGGAGAAGCCGAACAGCCCCAGCTTCGCCGGGTCCACGTCCTGGCGCCGCGAGACGAAGTCCAGCGCGGCCACCACGTCGTGCCGCTCGCCATCGCCCCACGTCACGCGGTCTCCGCCGCTCTCGCCATGCGCGCGCAGGTCGAACAACAGCACGCCGTAGCCGGCGCGGGCGAGCGCGCGCGCCTCGAACAGGAGCTGCGCGCGGTTGCCCGCGAAGCCATGCACCAGCACCACCGCGGCGCGGTTGCGCGACGGCACATACCAGCCGCGCAGCGCGAGGCCCTCCGCGCTGGTGAAGCTCACGTCCTCCAACCCCGAGAGCTCCTCCCGCGCGACGGGCCGCTCCACTGGCACGTGCGGAGGATGAAGCAACCCCTGGCCGATACGATGACCCCGCCAGGTCAACACACCACCCACCATGAGCATCGCCAGCGTCGGCGCCAGCAAGACGATAGGGCGAGGTTTCAGGAATGTTTTCACAGGAAAGGGAGCCCCCGGAGAGGGATGCCAGCTTAATCAAGTCTCGCTAGTGTATGCGCGAGGGGGAATGAGACATTCGCGTGGTTGGCGCGTGTACGTCCTTGGGTTACCCTGGACCTGCCTTCTCGTGATTGGGGGCAGATGCTGGTACCTGTGCCGCGAGAAGCCGCGAAAGACACCCGAGACTCCCGCCCCAAGCGCATCCTTTTTACGCTGGTTTTCCTGGGTTCTGGGGGCATCGAGCGCTCGGTGTGCAACGTGATGGCGGGCCTGGACCCCCGGCGTTTCGCCACCCGGTTGTTCTTCCATCACCGGCCGCCTCCGGACCGGGAGGACCGGCTGCCTCGCAACGCGAAGGTCTCCTGGGCCACGGACTCCTACGACTACCACCGGCAGAACCTGCCGCTGTACCTCTGGCACCTGCTGCGCCATGCGCGCGAGGCCGACGTCATCGTCGCGGGCCAGGAGGGGCGGGCGGCGCTGCTGGCGTGTCTGGCGGGGCGGCTGCTCGGCAAGCCCGTGGTGGGGATGATCCACTTCGACTGGGGCGCGTTCCATCGCGAGCAGCCTCGCCGCCAGCTCTGGGGCCTGCGCCTGCTCTACCCGCGCATGAAGCGCATCATCGCCTGTGGGCAGGACACGGCGCGCTCCTTCCAGGCCCTGGTGCCGGTGCCCGACGGGCAGCTCCAGGTCATCCCCAACTTCGTGGACGGTGACGCCGTGCGCGCCGCCGCCGAGGCCCCCCTTCCGGACTGGGCGCCGCCCATCTTCCAGAAGCCCGTGGTCATCGCGGTGGGCCGGCTGGAGCCCCAGAAGGGCTTCGACGTCCTCATCCGGAGCCACGCCCTGGCCCGCCAGCGCGGCGTGGACCACCACCTGCTCATCCTCGGGGTGGGCTCGTTGGAGGTCGAACTGAAGGCCCTGGCGCGCTCGCTGGGGGTGGAGTCCACGGTCTTCATGCCGGGGTTCGCGGCCAATCCGCACGCGCTGATGCGCAGGTCGGCGGTGTTCGCGCTGTCCTCGCGGTTCGAGGGCCTGCCCATGGTGCTGCTGGAGGCGCTCGCGCTGGGGTGCCCGGTGGTCAGCACGGACTGTCCCTCGGGGCCTGCGGAGGTGCTGGAGCATGGCCGGCACGGGGTGATGGTGCCGATGGAGGACGCCCAGGCGTTGTCCCAGGCGCTGGGGCGCGTCGTCTCGGACGAGGTGCACCGCCAGGACCTCTCCCGCCGGGCGCGGGCGCGGGCGGAGGAGCTGTCCGCGGCCCGGGCCCTGGAGGCGTGGGACTCCTTGCTGTCGTCCCTCTGAGGGGCGGGCGGAAGGGGGGAGGGGCTCCGGGTGTTGTGCATCGAGGCACACCGGGAATGGCCGGGGAGCAAGGAATCGCTTGCCGGCTCCGGGCGGCTTCACGAGGATTCGCCCCCACCATGACGACGACGAACGAAACGCAGGGCCTGAACTTCCTCCAGGAGATCATCGAGGAAGACCGGCGCACGGGGAAGCACGGCGGTCGTGTGCTCACCCGCTTCCCGCCCGAGCCCAACGGCTACCTCCACATTGGTCACGCCAAGTCCATCTGCCTGAACTTCGGGCTGGCGAAGCAATACGGCGGCCTGTGCAACCTGCGCTTCGACGACACCAACCCCGTCACGGAGGACACGGACTATGTCGAGTCCATCCAGCGCGACGTGAAGTGGCTGGGCTTCGACTGGGAGGAGCGCAAGTACTTCGCGTCCGACTACTTCCCGAAGCTCTATGACTTCGCCGTGGAGCTCATCAAGCAGGGCAAGGCGTACGTGTGCAGCCTGTCCCCGGACGAGATTCGCGAGTACCGCGGCGACTTCACGACGCCGGGCCGCGACAGCCCGTACCGCACCCGCTCCGTGGAGGAGAACCTGGACCTCTTCGCGCGCATGCGCGCCGGTGAGTTCCCGGACAGCAAGCACACGCTGCGCGCGAAGATCGACATGACGTCGCCCAACCCCGTGTTGCGCGACCCGCCCATCTATCGCATCCGCCACGCGCACCACCACCGCACCGGGGATGCGTGGCCCATCTACCCGCTCTATGACTTCGCGCACTGCCTGTCGGACGCGCTCGAGGGCATCACCCACTCCATCTGCACGCTGGAGTTCGAGAACCGGCGGGTGCTGTATGACTGGATTGTCGACAGCCTCATCAAGGGCGACCGGCCTTACCAGTACGAGTTCAACCGGCTGAACCTCAACTACACCGTGATGAGCAAGCGCAAGCTGCTCAAGCTCGTCACGGAGA
Source organism: Myxococcus stipitatus (assembly GCF_038561935.1). The sequence goes on from NZ_CP102770.1 coordinate 3,459,202, forward strand.
AGTATGTCTCGGGTTGGGATGACCCTCGGATGATGACGCTCAGCGGCCTGCGCCGCCGGGGCTTCACGCCGAAGTCCATCCGCGACTTCGCCTCGCGCGCGGGCGTCAGCAAGACGCAGCAGCTCATCGACATGGGCGTGCTGGAGCTGTGCATCCGCGAGGACCTCAACGACACCGCGCCCCGTGCGATGGGGGTGCTGCGTCCGCTGAAGGTCGTGGTGGAGAACTACCCCGAGGGCCAGGTGGAGATGCTGGAGGTGCAGAACCACCCGCAGAAGCCAGAGATGGGCACGCGCCAGGTGCCGTTCATGCGCGAGCTGTTCATCGAGGCGGACGACTTCATGGAGGTCCCCGCGAAGGGCTTCTTCCGGCTGGCGCCGGGCAAGGAGGTGCGCCTGCGGTCGGCGTACTTCATCACCTGCAAGGAGGTCATCAAGGACGCGGACGGCAAGGTGGTGGAGCTGCGCTGCACCTATGACCCGGCGACGAAGGGTGGAGATTCGCCGGATGGCCGCAAGGTGAAGGGCACGCTGCACTGGGCGCCGGGCAACGCGCCCTCCGTCGAGGTGCGGCTGTATGACCGCCTGTTCTCGGTGGAGAGCCCGGACTCGGATGACGCGAAGGACTTCACGACCTTCCTCAATCCGAACAGCCTGGAGGTCATCACGAACGCGCGCGTGGAGCCGATGCTGGCGAACGCCGCGGGCGAGTCCCGCTTCCAGTTCGAGCGGCTGGGGTACTTCTACGTGGACCCGAAGGACTCGCGGCCGGGCCACCCCGTGTTCAACCGCACCGTCACCCTGAAGGACTCGTGGGTGAAGGAGCAGGGCAAGGGGAAGTAGTTCCCTGAGACGACGCTGAGGGGCCACCCCCGTGGTTCGAGGGTGGCTCCCGGTGTTCTTCGGAGGGATGTTCCTGCCCACGGTGCTCGTGGAGGTCTGGGCGGGGGCGTGCGCGGCTGCCCATGGGGCGAGGTGCTCTGAGGTGAAGCCCGGCCCCAGGAAGAAGGTGTGCCGTGAGCCACCGCCCCTCATGCACTCCGGCGACGCCGCGAGACGTTGGGCGACCGAACCCCCACGTGCCGCGAGGGCTCCCGCATCTTCCGTTCCGTCCCGTCTCCTCGGAGGAACGCTCATGCGCGCCGTGCCCCTGCTTGCCCTCATCCTTCCGCTGTCCCTCGCCCAGGCGCAGGGCCTCTCGGGACAGTCCTCTTCCCCGGCTCGTGACGGGCAGGGCGTTCAGTCAGGGCTGTTCACCCTTGTGGTGCCCACCGTCGCAGCCGCGAGTACACCGGCTGTCGCGTCACCGCCGTTCGCCCAAGTCATCGAGCGCGAAGTGCCCGCGCTCATGAAAGAGGCGCACATCCCAGGCGCGGCCGTGGGGCTGATTGTCGGCGGCAAGCTGGTCTACGCGAAGGGCTTCGGCTTCGCGGACCACGCGGGCAAGGTGCCCGTGACGGCCGACACGGTGTTCATCGCCGCCTCGCTGTCGAAGCCCATCGCGAGCTGGGTGACGATGCGTCTGGCCGAGCAGGGACGCGTGCGATTGGATGCGCCGGTGGCCGAGGTGCTGTCTGCGTGGCCGCTGGCGAAGAATGACGCGTTCGACCACCGGCGGATAACGATTCGCCACCTGCTGTCGCACACTGCGGGCACGACCCTGGGCGGGTATCAAGGCTGGCTCGGCTTCAAGGAGCTGCCGAGCCTGGAGGAGTCGCTGGCTGGCAACACCAACGGCCGTGGCGCGGTGGAGCTGTTCGCGCCGGCTGGTGCGAAGTTTGAGTACTCGGGCGGTGGCTACACCCTGATGCAGCTGGCCATCGAGCGGACCACCCGGCGCAAGTATTCGGACCTGGCGCGGGAGCTGGTGTTCCGCCCGCTGGGCATGAAGCACAGCAGTGTCGCCATGACGCCCGAGGTTCTGGCCGGTGCGGCGCAGGGACACGACGACGAGGGCAAGCCGGTGCCGGTGCGCTACTACGTCGAACAGGCGCCTTCGTCCTTGACCACCACGGTCCGCGACTTCGCCCGCTGGATGATGGCCAGCATGGCGAACACCACCGGGCCGCGTCTGCTGTCCCCGGCGCAACTGGCCCAGCTCTACACCCCCGCGGAGCTGAGCACGCCGCGCGCGCCCGGTGAGGCGGTCTATGGCCTGGGTCACTTCATCGAACGCCTGGGCGATGGAAGCACCGCCGTGGGCCATGATGGGCGCAACCAGGCCGGCTTCCGCGCGAAGTTCTTGATGCGTCCGCAATCCGGCGACGGCATCGTCTTCTTCAGCAATGCTCGCAGCGGCCTCGCCTTGGACCGCATCGTCTGCCTTTGGGGAGCGGACGTGGCCAAGGTCGATGCGGCGACGGCCTGCGAGAAGTAGTGGGGCCTACGCCTCCAGCCGCTTGCGCAGGAGGGACAGTCGGCTGCGGCCCACCGGCAGTCGTGTTCCATCCTTCAATTCCACGGCCGTGCGCGAGCCCTCCGAGGTGACGAGCTCGCGGATGTCCGCCACTCGGACGAGATAGGAGCGATGGATGCGGAAGAAGTCGGCGGGGAGCAGTTGCTCGAGTCGCTCCAGGCTCTTCTCGCTCAGCTCGGTGCCACCTCCGCGCAGGACCAGCTCCGCGTAGTCACCAGCGCCTTGGATGTACGCGACGGAGTCCAAGGGGACGAGGACCACGCCTCCGCCCTTCCTCACCGCGAGGGTGCGCAAGGGGGCAGCCGCGCGACTCCCCACGCGGCCGAGCGCGAGGGCGAGTCGCTCCGGCGTGTACGGCTTGGGCACGAAGTCCAGCACGCCGAGCTCGAAGGCGCGCAGGGCCTGGTCGGTGTTCGCGGAGACCACCACCGTCTGGAAGGAGCCTGCTGTCGCCTCCGCGAGCAGCGTGAAGCCGTCTTCGCCCGAGAGATTCAGGTCCAGCAGCAGCACGTCGATATCGCGTCCGGCCAGCAGCGCGCGAGCCTCATCCAGACTCGAGCAGACGCGAGGCGCCGCGGAGCCCGGCCCCAGCCACTGTTCACAAAGCCGGGCCAGGCGCCGCGCAGCGAGAGGCTCGTCCTCCACGATGAGCAGCCTCATGCCGGCACCTCCACTCGCGTCATCCATCCTGCCTCGGTGGGCCCGTCCTGGAGTCCCCACGCACCGGGGAACGCCTCCTCCAGTCGTGCGCGCAGGTAGCGTGAGCCGGTGCCCTCACCGCCCCCTTGTCCCGCGCCCGTGCCTCGGGGAGCGAGGAACACGTAGCGCCGCCGGGTCCGCGTGCCCTCGGAGAAGAGACTGCCCTGGAGCCGGAAGGTGTGGGGCGAGACGTAGCGGTTGTGACTGAAGGCATTCTCCAGCAGCGTATGCAGCAGCGCGGGAGGGACGGGGGCATCGAGGTCCACGCCCTCGGCCTCGAGTTGGAAGGCGGTGCCCTGTCGGCAGCCCATGACGTCCAGGTGGGCGCGGCACAGTTCGAGCTCTCGGGCGAGGGGGATGGTTCGCTCACCCGAGACGGCGAGCAGGTGCCGGTACGCCGTGCCGAGCGCCTCGATGAAGCGCACGGCCTGCGCGGGCTGCGTCTCCACCCACTCGCTCAGCGCGCCGAGCGTGTTCATCAAGAAGTGCGGCTGCAGGCTGCGCTTGAGCAGCTCCAGTTGCAGTCGCTCCGCGGAGCGTGTCGCGCTCTCCAGTCGTTCCTGCTGACGGCGCTGCTGCTGCGCATGGACCACCGTGAGACACAGCAACAGTCCACCGAAGGCGAGGAAGAACCCCCGGTCGGAGAAGCCCCAAGGTTCCAACAGGTAGAGCGCCCCGGCGAAGCCGAGCCCCGCCAGCGCGCCCAGGGCCCCGGGTTCTCCCCTCCGCCTCGCACGTACCACGAGCAGCGTGGAGACGACGAGCGAAGCCCCGAGCGCGACGCCCTGCTTGTTGTCGAACCCCGGAACGAAGGCGAGCGAGAGCACTCCGAGCCCGAGTCCCATCCATCGCAGCCACCCGCGTGGTTCGCCGAAGGCCGCATGCACCGTCGCCGGCAGCAGCGAGGCCACCGCCAGCACGGCCACGGCCAGCAGTCGCAGCCGCACCGCATGCAGCGGATAGAGGTAGTTGGTGAGCCCGCGCCATGCCTCCAAGAGGACGAGCGCCGCGGCGGCGAGACACAGCACGCCGAGCAGCAGCGTCGCGAGTCCTCCGCGAGCGAGCCGCACGCGCACGAGGTGGTAGAGCCCCATCAGCACCAGCGCGCCCAGCGTGCAAAGCGCGGGCATCAGGCCAAACATCCGAGACTGCGCGAGGGCCACGGCCTCGCCCACCTGCAGGCGATGCAAGGTCCCCACGGGCTGGAAGCCGAGCTGGTGCGCGGAGATGCGCATCGTCAACAGATGGGGACCTGGAGTGCTGAGCTCGGGAGGGAGTGGGAGCTGGGCATCGATACGCCCCGGAAGCTCCTCGGCCGATGTTCGCCCCACCTGTCCGTTGCGGCCCAGGGGCTTGCCGTCCCACCAGGCATCCCACGACCCGAGCATCGACAGGGCGAGGGCCGGCGTCGGAGCTCCTGCTTCACGTGGAGGCACCTCCACCTGCGTACGCATCCAGAAGGGGCCGGCTCCTTCGTTCACCTGGTGTCTATCCACCGTGCGCCACCCGCGAGAGTCGTTGGAGAGCGCCACCTCCACGGGGAGAGCCTCGGCGTTCACCTGCACCTGTCCCTCTTGTGCGGAGGGCAGGGCGGCGGAGGCGGCGAGCGAGAGCGCGAGGACTCCCGCGATGGAGGCGGACGACATCATGGGGCGCAGCATACGCAGCGCGCTCTTGCTCCACGCGCGTTTCGGCGACGCCGCGAGACGTTGGGCGATGGGCGCCCCTGGCACCACGCGGCCCACCTCATCCTTCGAGCAGTCACCCCGCCCTCGGAGGAACGTTCATGCGTGCCGTGCCCTTGCTTGCCCTCATCCTTCCGTTGTCCTTCGCCCAGGCCCAGAGCCTCCAGATGGAGCCCCACACCTTCCAGGCGCGTGACGGTCGCAGCGTCCAGGCGGAGCTGGGCACCCTCACCGTGCCGCTGCGCCACGCCCGTCCCGATGGCCCGGGATTGTCCCTGCGCTTCGTTCGCTTCAAGAGCACGAACCCTTCGCCCGGAGCACCCATCGTCTACCTGGCCGGTGGCCCGGGCGGCTCTGGTATCGATGCCGCTCGTCATGGTCGCTTCGAGCTGTTCCTCGCCCTGCGTGAGGTGGCGGATGTCATCGCGTTGGACCAGCGCGGCACGGGCCAGTCGAACCCCCATCCCGAGCTGTATCAGCCCTGGTCCATCCCGCTGGAGCAGCCCGCCGACGAGGCGCTGCTCACCGACACGTTGAAGAAGGCCGCCGCCGAGGCGAGCCAGACCTGGGCCAAGGCCGGAGTGGACCTGGGTGCCTACACCACGGAGGAGAACGCCGACGACCTGGAGATGCTCCGGAAGGCGCTGGGTGCGCCGAAGCTCAACCTCTGGGGCATCAGCTACGGCACCCACTTGGGGCTCTCGTATCTGCGCCGCCACACCCCGCGGGTGGAACGCCTCATCCTCGCGGGCATCGAGGGGCCGGACGACACCTGGAAGCGACCTGCCCACGCGGAGGCACTGCTCGCGCAATGGGAGAGGGTGCTGCGTGCCGAGGGGGCACGAGGACCGGGTCTCAGAGCGCGATTGGCGACGTTGCTGAAGTCGCTGAAGCGCGAGCCGCGCACCGTCGAGTTCACGGACAAGGAGACGGGTGCGCGCCACATCTGGAAGCTCAGCCACTTCGACCTTCAGCGCACCATCTTCGAGTCCATGAGAGACCCCGCCATCTTCCGGCGCTTCCTCACCATGCTTCCGGCGCTGGAGGCCGGGGACTATTCGCCGATGGTGCCCTTCGCGGGCATGCTGCGCGACGGGGTGCTGCGGCCGATGCCGCTCGCGATGGACGCGGCCTCCGGCGTGAGCCCGGCGCGACTTGCCCTCATCCAGCGGGAGGCGGCGAAGGCCCTGCTCGGTGGCAGCGTGAACCCCGGAGCACTGCAGGCGGGAGATGTGCCCGGAGTGCGAGACCTGGGGGAGTCCTTCCGAGGTCCGCTGAAGGCCGCGGTGCCCGTGCTCTTCATCAGCGGCACCCTGGATGGGCGCACGAGCCCGGACAACGCGGAGGTGCTGCGCCCCGGGCTCCCCCAGTCCACGCACCTGGTGCTGGTGGGATCGGGCCACGACGGCCTCTTCCAGTCGGACCCGCGCATCCTCGAGCGGATGAAGTCCTTCATGAAGGGCGAAGCGCTCCGCGATGAGCGCATGGAGATCAAGGCGAAGCCCTGACGCCGATATCTTGCCTGGAGTTCGTCGGCCTGCCCTTCAGCCGCCCGTCACTTCGAGGGCGGCACCCGGCATGCGGCGTGTCCCAGGATGACGTCCCCGTCCACGGTGCTCGTGGGCGTGGGCGTCCAGCCGGCCGCGAGCCGGGCGTCGAGGAGCTCATCCGCGCTGGGGCGACGGTCCCACACGGAGACCGCGTTCACTCCGCCCAGTCACGTGGTGTCGAAGACGAGATAGCTCCCGTCCTTCCAGGGCACCACCACGTCGTGGGTGAACTCGTCCTGCACCACGACCTCGGTGACATCGCGAGGCGGCGTATCGCTGAAGCCCCAACGCACCACGTCCTGGAGCAGCGTGAGCGGAGCGAGCTCCCGCTCCAGCGCGTCACGCTGGTCATGGGACAGGCCCATCCGGTCGTGGGTCAGCGATGCCATGGCCTGGAGCGTAGCCCGTTTCCTCGGTTCCTGTCGGTGGCGCCCTCGACACGATGGGGCGCGGTCGAACTCGAGTCTCCTGCGACGAAAGTACCTGCGAGGACGGTGAGACATCAGCCCGCCTCGCTACCAGGAGAGTACCCATGACCTGCATGCACTGGCGCTGGCGTGTCGCCGCCACCCAGCGAGAGCTCGATGACGTGGCGCGCATCCGCTGGGCGGTCTTCGGCGGAGAGATGGGACTGTTGCCCGCGCAGTCCGCGCTGTCTCGGCGGGAGGTGACGTGTGTCGACACGCTCGACACCACGGTGCACGTGCTCGTCTACGCCGGCCACGAGCCGGTGGCGACCCTGCGCGTGGCGCTGCCCAACGCGGAGGTCGCGGCGAACCAGGGCGGGAAGGTCGGCCTCGAGATGGAGCAGCGCGTGGACCTCTCGGGTCTGCTCCAGCCGGGCCGGGTGGTCGCGGAGCCGTCTCGCTTCTGTGTGTTGCCGAAGTGGCGGCGCTCGGAGGCCGTCACGTGGCTGCAGGCGGGCATGTACGTGGAGAGCGTGCGGCGGGGCGTGACGCACTGGATCGCGTCCACGAACCTGGAGACGGACTCGCCCGAGGACGCGCTCCTCGCCTGGCGGGTGGCGGAGCACCGGGGCTGGCTGAGTCCGAACTGGCGCGTGGCCGTGCCGGATCCGCGGAGCGCTCCGGTGCAGCCTCGCAATCCGTACTACACGTCCGAGGAGCGGGCGCGGGCGGCGCAGGGGCAGTTGGAGGGGCTGCGGCTGCCCCGGGCGCCCGTGCTCTTCGCGCGGACGATGGGGGCGCGCTTCATCTCGGAGCCGCTCTTCGACACGTATTTCAAGTGGTTCACGCTGCCGCTCGTCATGGCGCTCGATGAAGTTCCGGCTGACTCCGTGGCGTGCTTCCGCGCGCTGGAGCAAGGCCTGCGTCCCGCCGCCTAGGCCGGGACGGTTTCTCTCTTCCCTTCACCTTCAACACGCAGTGACCGGGAGCCCCCAGGGCACCGGAGAGGAGACGTACGTGCAGACTCAGACGGAGAATGGCGTGGGAGTGAGCTGGCTGGCGGCGCTGGACGTGGAGGCGCGAGGCCTGGTGGCGGCGGTGGATGCACGGCCCGATGGCCGGCGCCTCTTCGAGGGCACCATCGACAAGGCGGGCTACATCCACTACCTCGTCCAGACGTACCACTACGCCCGCTGGAGCACGCCCATCCTCCGCGAGGCCGGCGAGCGGTTGCAGCAGCTGGGCCGCCACCCGGAGCTCGCGGAGTTGTTGGTCCAGAAGGGGGAGGAGGAGCGGGGGCACGACCGGTGGTTGCTGTCGGACCTGAAGAACCTGGGGTGCTCGGAGGAGTCCGTGGAGACGGCGGTGCGGTGCCCGGCGGTGGAGGCCTATACCGGGTGGAACTTCTTCACGTCGCGTTCGGGCGTGCCCACGGCCGCGCTGGGGACGGCGTACGTGCTGGAGTACCTGTCGCAGACGCGCGCGGGCGTGTGGGCCGAGCGGCTGCGGAAGGTGTCCACCATTCCGAACATCCGCAAGTCGGTGACGTTCCTGCGCAGCCACGGGGCGCTGGACGGAGACCACGTCGCGGAGATGGCGCGGCTCTTCGCGGGGCTGACGGAGCCGGAGGACCAGGAGGCGATCCTCTTCTCGGCCCGGGTCGCCCGGAGCGTCTACCCGTGCATCTTCCGCGAGGGCGTCACGGCCGCTCTACCCCGCGAGAGGTAGAGACACCGGCATGCGGGCTGGGAGAACCTCTCGTTTGAACGCAAGCCTTCGGGAGGCTCTTTCCCATGTCATCCCTCGCGGCACATTCCACCTGTCGCGAGGGCGTGCGGGTCACATCAGACGGGTCTGTTGAGGTGGGCGACCTGGTAGAGGAAGTCGGCGCGGCAGTCGACGCCCAGCTTGTCGAAGAGGTTTCGCACGTGCGTCTTGACTGTCTCGCCGGAGATCTCGAGCTCATCGGCGATCTGCCCGTTGGACCAGTTGCGAAGCACGCCCCTCGCGACGTCGAGCTCGCGGGGGGTGAGCTTGCGTTGCATGTGGAAGGGGAGGGGGATGGAGTGGGGGAGCTCGGACAGGAGGAGGGCCCACTTGGGGGTGCCGTCATCGGCGGGCAGCTCGACGAACCGGCACGTGCGGTAGCCCTCGGGATGGGTGCGGACCCAGAGGTTCTTCCCGAGGCGCGCGTCCGAGTCCATTTTCATGAGGGCGTCCAGCTGCTCCTTGAGGACGCGTGGCAGCCCGGAGGTCATGTCGAAGTCTGACGGAGTGGGGAACCAGCGCTCCAGCAGCAGGGTGGCGAGGGGCGTGCGGAACACCTCGCGGGCGGGTGGTTCGAGGAGGAGAAAGGCGGAGTTCTTGCGGAGGTAGAGCTCTTGGAGCAGCTGCGCGCCGGCGGCCATGCTCTGGACGGCCTGGCAGTTGTCCAAGGTCGTCGCCCAGGTGCTGGTGATGCTGGAGAGGGCGACGGCGTTCTGGGCGGAGAAGGGGCGTCGCTCGTGCCGGTAGAAAGCGAGGGCGGCGACGAGGCCCGGGCTGATGGGCACGAGGACGGCCATGATGTGTTCGAAGGGCAGCTTCAATTCCAGGCTGCGTTGGTAGATGAGGGTGCCTTCGTACTCCGCGCGGGAGAGCAGCTGGGTGTCGAAGACAGGCACGCCGGGCCGGGCGAGGATGGGGGCTCGGAGGAAGTCCTGGTCGACCAGGCCCGCATACTCATTGAGGATGGGAATGGGGGTGCCTGGGACGTGCCATCGGAAGTCGATGGATGGCGCGAGGCGCATGATGCACAGGGCCATCGAGTCGGCCTGGACGAACTCGAGCAGCGGCTTTCGAGTCGCTTCCAGGAGCTTCGGCAGGAATGGCGAGTTGAGGGCTGCGGTGACCTTCTCCCGGACCAAGAGTTCACTTGAGGTGAAGTCGGCTGGGTTGAACATCCGGCTCTCCTTGTCAGGCAACCCCGTGAGGTGTGCGGGGATGTCCCTACTTATAGGCCCATGCTGAAAATCATTCCCTACCTCTCAGGGGTGATTGACGGAAAACCAATCGAGCCCGGCCCCGGGGGTGATGGGTCAAGGGAGACACGGTGGGGAGCAGGCAACCCGGTGGGGGTGCCATTGCCACACACAAGTGGGGCGGGTGAGGTGGTCGAGTGCTGAGTGCCATTGGGTGACTTGCCCGGACGTCACCTCGAGGTGCGCAAGCCCCAGCTGGCAAGAGTGCTCCAGCTCGGCGGACCGGAGAGGGCTCCCCGGTGATGGCGAATGAAGTCTTTGTCGTTCTGGCCTTTGTCCGCGCGGAGCATGTCGTTGACCTCGGGCTCCTTGCTGAGCGCGATGTCTTCGGGGCTCTTCAGTTCCGGCCGATGGGACAGGGGAGCTCTCCTTTCAACAGCGCCAGCGATTTCGGCCGCTCGGCAGCGGGACCGCCGCCAGCACAACAAACCCTGGCGGCAGTCATTGTTTCGGCGCCCCTCGCGCGGGCCTACTGCGAGCGCGCGTTCATCGCCTCGGCCTTCTTCCGTGCATCCTCCAGAGGGGGCACGTTCCACTTCGCGCGCTCCTCATCGGTGATGGAGGGGTCCACGGCGTACAGCTCCCACTTGCCTTCCACGACGCGGAACTGCGTCCCGTACAACTGGGGCTTGCCCAGGTTCATCAGCTCGCGGTCCTTCGAGGCCGCCGCGAGCCAGCGTGCCTGCTTGAGCGTCGGGTCCAGCTCCGAGGCCTTCACCGCGAGCGAGTGCGAGCGCTGGAAGTCGGCCACCTCCTTGCCATGCTGGAACACCATGGCCGCGTGGAAGTAGTCGAGCGCCACCTTCGCGCCGCCCTCGTCCAGAATCTGCTGCACGCGCGCCCGCCGTGCCTCGTCCCGAGCGCTGACGACCTTCCAGTCGAGCTTCGTCACGTCGGAGACCATCCGGTCACCCTGGTCCGCCTCGTAGATGCCGAGCAACTCCTCGTTCGCGCCCTTCAGGGTCGCCTTCTTGTTGGCCTTCGTCTGGGCGATGACCTCCGCCCACCGCGCATCCGAATGCAGCGCCGTCAGATCCGTGTCCCGCTCGATGTGGGCCGCGTTCTTGAATCCGCGCTCGTTCGCGAGCCGCAGCTGCGCGAAGGCCGCCTCCTTGTCTCCGGCCAACGCCTGGCAACACGCGACGGAATAGGCGCTGTTCTCATCCGCGGCCGGGTCCGCCCGGTCGGCCTCGCTGAGCAGCCGCGCGCACTCGACGTACTGTTTCTGCTCGTAGGCCGCCATCCCTTGTGCCCGCAGGGCCTTGACGTCCACGGGCGCGCTCACGGTCGCCGGAGCAGTGGCAGGCGCAGGCGCCTGCGAGGAGGTCGCGCAGCCGGGCGACAAGGTGAGGGCACATGCGGCGATACAGATTCCCGCCAACGGCTTCCATCGCTTCGCGAGCATCGGGCTTCCTTCTGGGGTTCCACCCACCACGGGGAAAGCCCACTCATATCCCAGCCTCGAGCGAGCAGTGGCCTGTTCGTGTCTTGGGAGCACGGTGCGCACTCTTCCGCTGCACCTGCAACGGACATTCGGTCACCAGGTCTGATGCCGGGCCCGTCAGGAACTCCGGCTATATCTTGGCGACGATGATTCCTTGGGCCGTCACGAAGCCGTCCAGTCGTGTGTGACGGTGGTCCGTGGGGTGCAACAGGAACGCGCAGAAGTGGCCTGGAATCATCAGCGCAAACTGGAGCGGCGAGACTTCGGCTTCGATGTCGACCTTGTCCGCCGGCAGGGTGCCAACAGCGTGGGACTGCACACCCGACGGCGTGGGTGCGGCGAACGCCTCGACCGGGATGCGCACTGTCGACGAGCGTCTGCCGTTGATGGACGCGCTCCCTAGAGCATGACGACTCCGAACAGAATCCCCAGGGCGACCCCGATGACCGGGTCATTCTTGCGAGCGGGCCGCGTGGGCGGTTCTGGATGAATCCAGCTCGGGTCGATGCTCATTCGGCGCTCATCGGGTCTGGGGCCTGAACCCACGCCCTCCACGGGAAGGGGAGCGGACACCTCCATCGTGAGCGGCGACCACATTCCAGTGGCGTGCCCGCGGATGGATGCACGGGCTTCACTCCGCAGCGCAGGTGTTCTCGTCCACCATGGATGCCATCGCGAGGGGAGGGCACCCGAGGAGCGATGTGTCCCTATTTCCAGGGGTAGGACGGCCCGAAGGTGCTGCGGTTGCTCAGCTCGATGGGGAGCTTTCCTGTCAGGACGAGCCCCACCTCCCGGCCCTGCCGGACGCGGCCGGGGACGCCATCCGGGCCGAGTCCGCCGCCCTTGGCGCTCAGGGGAATGCCGATGCGCACGCCCAGGGACCCGTAGATGCCCGTGAGGAATGGGGTGATCTGCAGCCCCGTGGTGGGCAGGTGCTCCTGGGTTCCCGTGGAATGGTAGACGCCCAGCTCCAGTCCGGCGAGGAGGAGGGTGCCCTGGATGCCGCAGGCGAGGCGGGCGTGCCCCTGGGGCATCCACTGGGCCTGGGCGAAGGCCCCCAGACTGCGGATGTCGTTCACCCAGTTGAGGGTGGTCTCCAGCCCCAGTCCGAAGCGGGGTTTGTCCGTGAGGTCGTTGATGCTCACGAGCGGGCCGACGGTGAGCCAGTGCTCATCCTGGGGAAAGGCGACTTGTGCCCGCGATGCGAAGGGGAGGAGGACGAGGAAGAGGGCGAGGAGGAGACGTGGGGACATGGTGTGCTGGAGTTGCAACGCGCGGACCCCGATGAAGTCTCAGCGGGACAGGGGCAAGGGCGTGTGCAGCGGAGTGCACAGTGCGCAGGGAGTTGCACGAAACGCGGAGAAGCGTCGGCAGTGCGCCTGTGGCGTGCTCAATCGCTCCGCGACGCGATGAGCGCGAGGTTGCGAGGTGACAGACGCGGATCGAAGAGCTGGAGGAGTTCGACCTGGAAGCCGAGTTCTTCCAGGCGCATCGCACGATCCAGCAGGAGGACGACCTCCAACGCCCTCGCGAATCGGTCCCTCAGCAGATGGCAGAGGAGGAGGTCCCTCGTCTCGGTGCGAACGGACACCTCGAAGGCATCCAGCTGGGCGGCTGTCATGCCGATATCGAGTCCCAGTCGCTCCAATCGGTCGCGCGCGTAGACGGCGAAGGGGCTGTCATAGAGTCCTTTGGGTGCGTCTCCCGCTCTCACGAAGTCCTGCTCGGGAAAGTGGCGCCTCGCCAGGAGATGGAACGCGAAGCGCCACGCGTACACCCGTTTCATTCGCGCGAACTCCGCGTCGGTCTTCTGTGGACGTCCCCGCGTCGTCAGCGCCAGGGCATGTGGGGTGAATGGGAGCGGATGCGTGCTCCCGAAGCGAGAGATGGGGTAGTCCCGCGGGATCTCCAGCTTGTCGTAGCAGCAGCCGATGTTCAGGACGAAGCCCGCCCTCTGGCTCTTCCGGAGCTGCGTCAGCGCGAGTGGCCCGCAGGTGTGCAGACCGAGCGACGCCCGGTCCTGACCGGAGAAGAGCGGATCGATTCGCGGCTGGAGTCCGTCCTCGACGGAGGCCTGGATGAAACACAGGGTGTCCCCGCCGGACGGACGCGTTCTCGTCAGCCACCGTCGCCCTTTGTCCTGCAGCGTGGCGTCCCGATCAATGCTGTGGAAGGTCCACCCGAACGTCCGAGCACAGAGGCGCGCGAGATGCCCCATGCCGCCGCCGATATCGACCGCTTGTTGGATGAAGCGCGTTCTCGGCCCGAGCAGGGAGAGCACCCGCTCGAGCTCGTGGGCCTTCTTGTCGCTGAGCCCCTGCCTCTCCATGACGGTGAGCGGGTGAAGTCCTTCGTGCCACGGCAACGCCGTCAGTTCTTCGAGTGCGCCGAGAAGCGCACTCAGGGATGCGGGTGGCGCGTCCACGAGTGCCCCCTGGTCCAACTGTCGCTCGCCCGCTTCATCGAGCGACCGGGCATAGGCGAGCCAGTCCTCGGGATAGGTGGCACCGGACTCGGGCCAACCCTGGAGGATGGAGCGGGACCAGAGCGGGGACCAGGGCCGGAGTTGGTGCGTGAGCGCCTCGAGCCGCGCCTGGAAGTCCATGGCGGCGCATCCTATGCGCAGCCGTGGTCGTCCGCTGGGACAAGCGAAAGGGGGAGTGTCGCGCACGGCGGCCCGACCCATCGGCGCAGGGCTTCACTCCGCCCCCGGACCGAGCCCTCCCTGCTCGCTATCCGGTCGAATCGGCGCCGTGACAATGTCTGCGTCAGTCCGCTCGCTTCGAACTCCTCGGCGGCATGGAGCCATTTCGGAAGAAGAGGGGGCACGATGTGAAGTGCGGAGAACTTCAAGTGAAGTGGGTGATGTGGTCGAGCGCTGAGTGCCATTGGGCGACTTGCGCTGAAGTTACTCCGAGGCGCGCAAGCCACACCTGGAAATAGCGCTCCAACTCGGCGGAGCGGGGATGGGTTCCCCGGTGATAACGAATGAAGTCCTTGTAGTTCTGGACCTTGTCTGCGCGGAGCATGTCGTTGACCTCGGGCTCCTTGCTGAGCGCGATGTCTTCGGGGTTCTTCAAGTCCGGCCGATGGGACAGGGCGGCGTTGGCCGTCTCCCGGTAGTCCAGCGCGAGTGCGAGGACGCGCGGGTCGTCACTCACTCCGTCGACAGGTGGCAGGGAGAGGTCTGCTTTCGTGGCGAGAGCCTGCGACCAGGCGGCTGTGCGCTCATCATCGTCCTGAACCAGAGGGTGCAGGCAGTACGCGCGGTGGGCTTGCTCAGTCGCGCCCAGGGCGCGTAGGACCCATAGCCCCTCGTCGATGTGGTGCAGGTAGAGAACGCCGGACCGTCGAGCGCGGCGCTGTCCGTAGAACCTCTGAATCGCGAGGTACTCGCGGGCATTCGCGTCCATCCCGAGAGGATGACAGTCAGCCGCGGTGGGTGCCACCTTCGGAATCCCCGTGCCCGACACGAAGCGAGTCCCCTCGGTCGGGCAATCGTGGGGAGTGGCAGCTGCGAGGGTGCTCCGCTACACCCTCACACGACCTCGCGGTGCGCTTGCTCCACTCGCGGCTCAGGGCAGGGTGTCTTCGATGACCACGGGGAGCGGCGCCTCTCGGCCCCCGTGAACAGGACGACTTGAATCGGCCGGAGGACGACGCGCGTGTTTTGCGGAACGCACCTGGCCCCCCTTGCTCATTCCTCACCGACAACACCCTCCGCCGCGATGGGGCGGCATTGCGCCAACCTGGAGCGGAGTGGCTGCACAGCCTGGGACGCGGCGCACTGTTAGGGAAGGAGATTGCCGCGCGGCTCAAGACTTGCGACAGAGGTAGACAGTGGATGCGGTGTCTGTTGTTGCTGTGTTTTATGTGTGGGGAATGGTGTTTAACCCGGCCTGACAGCCTTTGATGTTTCCTGTCTCTCGAAGGATAGTTGCGTGGCTGTGTTCGTGGCACGGCTTGCTCAACCCGAAATCCTGTCGTGGAGACCTCATGAAGCTCATCTCGAAGTCGCTGTTCGCGGGTGTCTCGGCCCTGGTGCTGGCGCCGCTGTCCGCGTTGGCGCTGCCTCCGGACTGTGATGAGATCTGTGCGGAGTTCGAGGCATGTAACACCACGTGTGCCGTGCCCTAGACCACGCGCATCATCAACTGCGGAGTCTGGCAGGACCAATACCATTAGCCCGGTTCGTGCGTGCCCGCGCTGGAAGAGGACAGCGAGGAGGCGCTGGTGTCTTCCGAACCCACTGAGGACGTCAACGCGTCCTGGGAGCACTCCGCGCAGTAGGCAGCGCTCTCGGGGCGCGTGCAAGGTGCGCGTGACACCGATGGGGCTGTATCGCACCGGATTGTTGAGACACTAGAACCGGTCTCGGAATTGAGCGAGCAGGGATGGGAGCGGCAGCCGGGTCGCTGATCGACATGAGGGGGATGGACATGCTCGAAGCTGACCGGTGGACCTGAGCGATGAACAGTGGTAACCGTCCGGTCAGCGACGTGGCGTGAGCAGTTGAAGATGGACGAGGTCCGTGCCCGGCAGATGCCGCGACCGGAGGAGAGTTCAGGGCTGGGGCTGGAAGCGTGACTCGGGCGGACCGGTGGTCTGCTGACGCTTCCACTCGTGAGGCAACAGCTCCGCGATGCGCGAGTTCGGGTGCGTCTGGACGCGGAGCAGGACGTCAGCCAGGTACGCCTCGGGGTTGACGCCGTTGGCCTCGCAGGTAGCGACCAGCGCGTAGAGACCCGCGAGATTCTCGCCAGCGGTTTCGTGTCCGACGAAGAGGAAGTTCTTGCGGCCGAGTGCGGCCTTTCGCAACGCCGCCTCCGAGCGGTTGTTGTCCAAGGGCAGCCGCGGGTCCTCGACGAAGCGGGTGAGCGCCTCCCACTGCTTCGTCGCGTAGGAGAGAGCCTGCCCCAGCGGACTCTTCGGCGGGTGGCGCGGCGTCTGGACTTCGAGCCACGTGCGCAGACGCACGAGAACGCGAGTGCTGGACTCCTGGCGCAACGCGCGATGCGCCGCAGTGCCCACGAGGCCCGCGTCCCGCGCCTGGGCCTCCACCCGGTAGAGCTCCAGGATGAGGTCCATCGCCTCCCGGGCCTCAGGCGCGGTGGGCAGTGCCTCGAAGAAGCGACGGCGCAGGTGGGCCCAGCAGCCGACGCGCGTGCGGCCCTCCGGCAGTGTCACCGCGTTGTAGCCGGTGTACCCGTCCACCACGAGCGCGCCCGTGGTGCCGCCCAGCACGTCCTTGGGCGTCTTGCCCGCGCGGCCCAGGCTGAAGCGGTAGCCGATGAGCCACTCGCTCTGGGGCGTCTGGGTGAGAAACGTCCAGAGGTAGCCTCGGCGCGTCTTCTTCACGTCCAGCACGCGCAGCGGCGTCTCGTCAGCCCACACCACCTCGGCCGAGGCAATGCGCTGCAAGAGGTACGAGGACAGAGGCCGCACCGCCGAGGCCGACTGGTGGAAGAGGTCCGTCAGCGTGCTGCGGCTCATGGGGACTCCGCCCCGCTCCATCCGCTGTGCCAGGCGGTGCAGCGGCATGGCGTCCGCGCACTTGGAGACGACGACGTGTGCCAGGAGACCCGGGCCGTACTCGCCCTTGTCCACCACCTTGGGTGGCGCGGGCGCGGTGACGACACCTCGGCCGCAGGTGCACGCCAGCACTTCTTGCACGTGCACCTGCTTCTCGAAGAAGGCCGGCACGTGCTCGTACACCACCGTCCGGCGCCCCTCCCCCAGGGGATTGAGTTCCTCGCTGCCGCAGGCCGGGCAGTGCCTGTCTTCGGCGGGGACTTCGTGCCTGACTTCACGCTCCACCGCGGCGTCGGCCTTGCGGGCCGCTCGTGCGCGTCGCGTCCGGAGGGCCGCTGCCGCCCGGGCCCGCTCTTCCTCTGGGGAGTCTTGGCGGGCCTTCAGCTCCTGGGCCACGGGCGGCAGCTTCTCCGTCCTCTTGCCGAAGACGCGGCGCTCCAACGCCGCCATCTTCGCCTCCAGCGAAGTCATCCGCTCACGCAGCTCCTCGGCTTCCTCGCGCCAGGGGCAGAAGTGGTCTTGCGGCAGCTCTCGAGGCACCTCCAGCCCATACCGCGCTGCCGCTCCCCGCGCCCGCGCCGGGCCGTCAGGAGGCCGGGCGGCCGGGAGGTGCCCAGGCAGACGGGCGTCGGACTTCGGCCACGTCGATGCCGTCCAGCAACATCGCCAACTGCGTCGCGTCCAGCGCCACCGTCCGCGCCTCGGTCTCCACCTTGGGCAACCGGAAGCGCCCCGTCTCCAGTCTTTTGTACAGCAGCACGAATCCGCCACGACTCCACGCCAACACCTTGATGCGGTCCCCTCTGCGCGAGACGAAGGCGAAGAGGTGCCCGGAGTACACGTCCTCTCCCCACCCCGACTGCACCAGGGCCATCAACCCATCAATCGACTTGCGCATGTCCACTGGCTCCGTGGCCAACACCACGCGCACGGACGCAGGCAGGGTGAACACGCGCTCACCTGCCCAGCGCCGTGAGGAGCCGGGCCACGTACCCGACGTCGGTGCCTGGGGCGAACCTCACTCGCGCTCCGCCGGGCAGCACTATCTCGAGCATCGCCGCGCTCGCTTGCGTCGTGCTCGCCACCTCCACCGGCAACAGTCTCACAGCGGGGGCCTTCCTGCTCCGCTGACGTCGGCGCCGGTAAACCCACGACTGCAGCGTGCTAAGCCTCAACCCGCGCTGCGCGGAGAACTCCTTTTGCGTCAGGCCGCTCGCTTCAAACGCCTCGGCGACCTGGAACCACTCTTCACTCTCAACCAGCTTCGACATTCCGGCCAGGGTCCACCACCACCTCTACCCCTGCAATGCCTCGCGCCACGTCGCTCGCCGGACGGTTACGAACAGTGGGAGTTGATTGAGCCGCTTCTTCCCGTGCGGAAGCCGAAGAGGGAGGACCGGCCTGGGCGGACGCCCACGGCTTCTCGTGCCTTGTGGGACGGAATCCTGTGGATTCTGCGGACCGGGGCGCAATGGAGTGAGCTGCCGAGGGAGAAGTACCCGCCCTACAAGACGGTCCATTGCTGGTTCCAGGGCTGGGTGAAGGACGGCACCTTCCGAGTTGTCCTCCGCGCCTTGGCAGCAGACCTCAAGGAGCGCGGAGGATTCGACTTGGGGGAAGGCTTCGTCGACGCGTTCTTCGCCTCGGCGAAAAAGGGGGGGCCTGCGTCGGGAAGGCCAAGCGCGGCAAGGGGACGAAGGTCCTGGCAGCTGCAGACGGCGCTGGTCTTCCTCTCGCCATTGGCGCGGCAAGCGCTTCTCCCCACGAGACGAAACTCATCGAGAGCACCCTCGACGAGAGCTTCGTCGACGAGCTCCCCCGAGCGACTCATCGGGGACAAAGCCTATGACGCAGACAAGCTCGACGAGCGACTGTGGCACGAGCGCGGAGTGAAGCTGATTGCCCCGCACCGCCGCGGGCGCAAGACGAAGACTCAGGACAGACGTGAGCTACGCCGCTACCGCCGACGCTGGAAGGTGGAGCGCCTTTTCGCCTGGCTCCAGAATTTCCGTCGCCTCGTCACTCGCTACGAGGTGAAGGTCGAGAACTTCCTCGGATTCCTCCACCTCGGCTGCATCCTCATCCTCTTGAGGCAATTCTGAGATCACCTCTAGTCCGGAGCGGTACTCGTCCTTCCGCAGGACAGCCAAACCCTTGCGGTTACGACAGGACTGCCTCTCGGGCTTCAACAAAATCTTCTTCAACGACTTGCTAGGGCTGGGGATTCATGGTGAGAGTGTCTAAATACGAAGACAACTCATCATTGATGGATTGGAATTCACTTGCCAGTAGGGCGCTATACTTCCTTTCCATGCGCACTTCCGTCCCTGGGAACTCGACGTCTTTAGTGTCAACCACACCCATAACCAACTGTGTGCCCTGGGGACGATGGTCTCGGATAAGCGTAAGCATCTTGACGAGATTCTGGTCGTCCTGCTCTTGCTGATTGATTGCATCAATGGCCATCGGAGCGAAGGCTTCCGATGAGCCGTATTTGCTCATTACCCCCCAGATGCTCATTGTGTAGGCCAGAATGGAGCGTGGCTGGTCGCTCCCTGTCTCATTGACTTTTGCATCTATTTGCTTGAGCAGCTTGGGGTGATTGCCATTGACATTCAGCCACATGAGGTG
Organism: Myxococcus stipitatus; assembly: GCF_038561935.1. Next base: position 3,478,585 of record NZ_CP102770.1, read on the forward strand.
ATGCTCCATGCGGTGCCGGTAATCATCGACAATGGTTTGTCGACGCTCCTTGCTCGCGAACTTCTTCATCTCCTCGTCGTGTCCTCGGACCGTCGCTTCGATTTCTCCGATTTGATTCTGAACGATAGACACATCGGCTTCGAGGGCTTTTCTGAAACCCTTTCTGCCTTCGCTCTCAATGATTTCGCCGAGTGTTACTTCGCCCTTCCTTGCTTCAAGGAGATCCTCCACCTCACGTAGTTCGGCCGTTGACTGCGTCAATCTCTCCTGTGCCGTAGCAATCTCTCGCTCCAGCTTTGCTGCCTTGCCCACAAGCTCTGCGAGCAATTCAATGCAGTGTTGTTCGTCTTTTGCAAACTCGAATCGCTCCGAGATGTGGTTGGAATATCCGGCGCCGCATGTCGGACACTGAACTTCATCTGGCGCCGCGTTGGCGTAGTTGTAGTCAAGTCTGAGTTCGTCGCGAGTCCTTTCGACGATTGCTCGTTGGGCTGACACCTCGTCGAGGCGGTTTCTTAGCTCAACAATGTTAGTCCGATACTCGTCCTCCCTCTGCTTGAGAGACGCGGCTCGCGTTAGCAATTTGTCGACGACGAGCTTGAACTCTTTGATATCAAGCTCAACAGTTATCCCTTTGCTCCTTTGTTCGATGTCTGCCTGAAGGCCGCGCAGCACGCGCTCCTTCATTTTTGGCTCTTCCATCTGCTGCTGGAACTCGGCCTTTGCTGCTTTTCGTTGGTAGTACTCGTTCGGGAAGATGCCGACGTGATACTCAGCTAGATCTTTTCTTGCTCGGGGAAATTGCTGGAGATTGGCAAACGAAGACCAAGTGGCGGCCCATCCGGCGTCCTGGTCAATGTAGAAGGGCAAAAAGTAGAACGCTGGCGGGGGCACGACAGGTTTGCCGGTATTCCTGTCAGGCAACTTCAGCTTGAAGTCAAAAAGCTGAGCCAGATAGGGAGAAAGCTCGCCCACCGAGGCAGCTCTGTGCAGCAGTCGTGCTTCATCATCAAAGACCCCGAAGAGGTCTCGTGTGCGCAGGATACAGTAATTTTTGGACCCCATAGAGAAGCGAACGAGCGCCGTTACATTTAGCGCCTTCCACCGGTCGCTTATTCTGGCTGGGCTAGCACCAAATGTATTGAAGATCGTCTTGATGAGGGAGGACTTGCCCGTATCATTCTTGCCTCGGATTATCGTCAGTTCGGGGTCGAACCTTAGCCGTCTGGCCGCCTTTTGGACTGGCGACACCACGAGCATCTCGCGCAGCTTCCAAGTCTTCATGGCGCTTCTTCCGGAGGTTGCGGATGAGTCTTTTGTACGACCGGGTCTTCGATATTGCAGAATTCATATAGAGCCATGGCGCAGGTGTATTCGAGGTCAAAAGCCGGGTCCGCTGGAATCTTGACGGTCACCTCCGACAAAACCGTCGATACGTCCTCAATACCGGCCGCAATCAGTTGTTCAAGGATGGCTACAACGGCATCTCTGCGTCGCTGAAGGATTTCGTTCGACTCATCAATTCGATCAACACGATAACGGTGCCAAAAATTGCTGATGCGGATTCGCCGACGAATTGAAATTCCTGCTGACTCAAGTTCCTTGCTTAGCTCTAACCACTGGCTCTCGGCGTCGCGCCTTGGATGGACCTTACTCAGCAGTTTTTCGAAATCGGAACGGCTCACTCCCTTCTGCTTTATGAGAAGGTCAAGATCGTCCCAGACGCCTTCCCTGTTGGATCGTCGGCGAATCTCATCGAAGAGTGACCGGTGAATCGCGGCCACTGGAAAGCTCTCTGAAGTGCCATAGCGATACTCAAGGTACGTGGCGATGACGCCGATGGCGGATTTATCGTGTCCCGTTGTCGTCATGTCAGACACAATAAAGTGCGTGGCTTCAGGGAACTCGGCTTGCTCGGTAAGGCGGTGCTCTGCCTGAACTCGTTCGGATGCGACCTTCTTCTCGTCGACGTGAAGCTCTACAAAGCTAAAGTGAGGTTTCGACTCGCTGCTCGCCTCGTCCGACAGGCTCAACTTAAAACAGCAGTTCGATACGAGGTTTAGGCTCCCTAGCCGCTCAAGGAAGTCGAGTTTGTGCTTGTAGAGTTTCCCTAGAATCGACCCACCTTCTTCATCCTCGGTGTTGGTACCGACTACGTCATCGGCCGGCTTCGCTATTTCTGTCGGCGCTTTGCCCCTCCTCTTTCTTTTCTTCTTGGAAGAAGTGAGGCTGGCCATTGTCCAAGGGCTCCCGTTACGCGTCTTCACTTGGTAGAAGTGAAGTTTTGCGGCCGAGGGCACCCCGATAAGTACGACAACGTCATCGTGGTAGTCACAGACGACGACGTAATCTGCGCCCTCCTTATGCCGCTCTACTAGATGGCAAAGGGTCCAGTTCTTCTGGAAGTCGAGTCGGTTGGAGGCACGAGGCCCCCCCGTCTCGGACGGCTTGACGTTCGCTAGATCAAGTTGCTCGTGCATCATTGGGAGAATGCGATGCTATGTGAAGTCAAGAAGAAGCAGCTATGCGAGGCATCATCGCCTATAAGGGACGCTGCGCAAAAGGGGGGATGTGAGCGCGAGGCTTGGCGCTGCGGCCAGGAAGGAGGTGCTGAAAGCGAAGGCCGCGAGCGGAACCTCGCGGAGTAGCTCAGGCGGATGTTCGACTTCGACGTGTTAGCACGCGTGAGCAGTGGAGTTCGCCATGACCTGGGGCGTGGATACCCCGGCAGGGCCCAGTTGCTCCTGCTAGGCAATGGCGCGGAGTACGGGACTTGAACACAGGGTCAGAACGATAGGCCCCCTCAACCAGGCGCCCCTGTTACCCCTATCGCCCTACTTCTCCTCGGGTTCATCCTCCAGCCCGGTCCGATGTAGTTCCCCCGTGTGCCACCTCGACTCTTGCTGGAGGGGCACACTGGGGACACATGGAGACTCGCCCCTGACTCGCGAGCCCCCAGTTCCGTTCAGACTTCGTCGTCTGGCAGGAGTGTCCGAAGCAGTTCATCGTCAGGACCGAGCGGACGCCAGCCAGCAGGGGGCGGGTTGGCGAGGAGCGCGCCGCTAGCACTCCTTACCCGCTCAAGAAGGGGTTCGGGGGTGTATGCCGCCCACTGGCCAAGTGCTATCGCAGCCTCCATCCGGGCATCATCATCCAGCACAGCTGGCCAGCCGTTGGGGAGGGCCTCCGACAGTTCGCGAACAAGCTGCCCGCGCGCCAATCGAGTGAGCCTCTTGCTGCGCTCAGCCTCGGCGACCAACCCTTTGAACACCTGAACACCAGCAACGTCGTCCGGGCCAAGCTCCTCTGCAAGTGCGACTAGGGATGCCGTGGGGCGGTCTTCAGCAAAGGCGGTGACCGAGTCGTACCCCCGCTCACGGACACGCTTATACAGGCGGGCGATCCAATTCCCCTGCCACGAGCGTCCATCGGTCATCGGCTTCTCCCGGGGATGAAGGTCATTGGAATATCGTAGGCCTTCATGTTCGTACCGACGATCCTGAGGATCGCCTTTCGCGTCAACGGCCTCCCGGCGCTGATTTCAGCTTCTTGGAGAGCGCGCATAATCCTTCTACTCCACTCGTCGGGCCACAGGCGCCCCAGCTTCCAGTTCCCCCCGCCGTGAATCGCCTCGTGGTGGGACTTCTCCAGGCGGACGCAGAACTGGTCAATGTCCATGTCGCCCTTGAAGCCGCGTTGCTCGAACCACTCCCGGTGCTCTTTCGGCAGAACGTGGTGCTTGGGGGCCTCCGACATGCCTGCTCCCGCCTTCCCCGTCACATGCATGCCCCGCACCTCCGGACTGTCCCCCAGCGCGTCCCTCACGCCCTGCGGCAAGTCCTGGTACGCCTGCGCCATCATCACCTGCCCGCCGTGGATGCGGATGGCCGCGTTGACGGCTGGAAGGGAGATGACCCCCGCCTGCACAAGCCTTCGCATCATCTCCACCCACTCCGCGGAGACGACGATGCGCGAGCCCATCATGACGCCCCCCGACCCCATCGCGAGGCTCATGCCGAGTGTCACCGGTGCGGCCGGGGGCAGTCGAGGGAGCGACATCTTCAGCGTGGAGATCATGGACACCATCTCCAGCACCTGCGCCGCCGTGAGCATCTTCTCCCCCATCCGCATGCTCTCGCGGGTCTGCGCTTGGAGCGCGGCATACTCCCGGGTCAGCTTCCCCATCAACTCAGGCATCGCCGTGGCAGCGGCCTCCACCCGCTCCGGGTCGAGTGACTCAAGGTCCTTCAGCGTGGGCTCCATCAGTTGCTGCACCCGATGAAGGTCCACGAACAGCTTCTCGTCGCTGCACGCGAAGCAGTGCTTGATGAGGGCGGCCGAGAGCTGGAGGAAGTCCACCCAGGTGGCCAGCAGCAGGGTCCCGAACATCGTGGCCTGAATCTTGGGCCCCGTCAGTCGAAGCACCCCCAGCTCCATGTCCGGGTCGCCCACTTCCGAGGCCACCTCCGTCAGCCCGGTCGCACTCCCAAGCCCGCCACGGAGCCACGTCACTTGAGCGGAGCCGTGCTCGACGAACCGGGAGAACACGCCGTCGTCATTGAGGCTCTGCTCACCGAGTGCCCTGGGCCGATGGGCCGCCAACTTCGTGAAGGTCCCTTCAATTCCATCCAGCGTACCCTTCACTTCGTCGATGGCGTCGAGCACAGCCTGTCGTGGCGAGGCGCTGGTTTGGGCTCTGCCCCCGACGGCTCCGGATGCGGCCTTCGTTGCACCAACTCGCGCCCCCCCATGACGCACGAATCGCTGTCGGGGCCAGGAGCCCGCGATGGAGTACGGGGGCAGGTCGAAAGCACCGGGGCGTTCGTCGCCCGCAATATCCACCCCCTCGGGAGGTGTTGCCGCGCGCGGCGTGTAGTTCAGCGTGCGGCCACTCATGGGAGCGTGAGGCACCGAGATGCATCCCGTGGTGAGCAAGGCCAGCGACAGCCACAGGGCGTTAGCGGACATGGTCCACCCCCAAGCCGACCGACGCGAAGGCGCCAGGTCGCAACGTCCCTTCAGCGGTGGGGAACAACAGCGTGCCGCCCGTCCCCATCGCGTAGAGGCCGCCCCCCAGGAACCTCCACCGGACTTCCGCCGCTCCGAGGTAGCGCGCTCCGGGCTTCCCCGCTCCAACCGCGAGCCCCTTCAACGCCACCTCCAGGCTGCGCTCGAAGAGCTGCACAGCCACACGCCCGTCAACATCAGCGCGGCCCCATGAGAAGACTTCCGCGCCCATCGAGACGTTCAGGTACTTGTTGGGCCCCCCATAGCTGACGGCATCCCATTCCACGATGGCCTCTCCGAACGCGGAGTAGCCGTCCGGAAAGTGAGCATCCGCGAGCGGCACGCCGTCAGGGCCCGCCGCCTGGAAGCGCGCCAGCTCGTAGTCAGCACCGAAGAAGCCTTGCCGGAAACCTCCCTGCTGGCGCCTCGCCTCCAGCCGAAGCCGCATGTTGAACCTGTCGGTGAGGTAGTCCACCCCGCCGCCCACGACAGCTCCCCACGCGCCGCCCTCACCAGGACGACCGCCCCACCCGGCAAGCAAGTGGGCCTCCAGGTCGGAGCGCGCCACCACTATCGCCATCGCATCCAGGTGCGCGAGCGTCATCGAAGGCGCGTGACCTCCCGCTCGCCCCCAGTCATGGACAGCGGACAAGGCCAGCGTATACCGCCCTCCCTTCTCGGGCTGGCCGAAGATGATGTGCTCTACATCCACGGAGAACTCCGCCCCCACCAACCGCGCCCCCAGCACGTCTGACGCGAAGGCTTGGGTGTAGAGCGGCCCCAACGTGCCGGTGAAGATGCCCCCGGCCGGGTGGTAGTTCGGATTCGTCCGGTTGGAGTAGCGACGGACCAGATGACCCGAGAGGAGCTTGTGTTCCTCCAGCGGGCCGAACCAGACGCCCACGGGCGCGTCGTCCGAACCCAACAAGAGTCCACGAACGAGCTGCCCCCAGTCCGAGAGCGTGTCCCAGTCCTCGCGACGCACGAGCGCCCCGCCGTCGTTCCCGCCCCACATCCGGAAACGAACCGGAGCCCCCAGGTTGAAGCCGAGCTCGGGGCCACCGTCGAGGATGAAGGAGGGTTCAACTTGGATGAAACCTTCGTCATCGCCCACACCAGAGCGAGGAAGAAGCGCCAGCGTCGTGGCCTCCAGGCGCATCCAGTAGTGCCACTCGCGAGCGGCTGGTTCGAGGGGAGGGGCTGACGGAGCTTCCTCGGGACTGGGAGACTCCGAGGCCCATCCCAGCATCGGGAACAGCAACAGCAGCAATGCTGCGACTCCTCTTCGCTTCCTGTGCATACACGTCTCCTGTGCGCGCCCCGGAATGAGGCACGACGAACACACGTCTCCCGGTCGGCCTGGACGACTCGCGCCGCGCCCGTGGTGAATCAGCTGTAGTGAGAGGGGTTGGAGACCGACGTTACGCGGTCGGCTGCTTCGTCAACGTGCGACGGCGTGGGCCTGCACCGGGCTCCGTTGGCACTTCATCGGGAGTGCTCGACGACGGGCGCCGAGTGCCACGGGGCAATGCCGAATCCGTCGAGGGCTCAGAGGAGTGACTCCACATCTCAGTGACGGGGGGCGTGATGCCTCCTTCGTCGCTCGGCAACTCGAACTCCCAGAGTCCCTCGCTGGCCTCTCCGAGCGCGTGCTGGGCCTCCTGCAACGCCTCCTCGCGCGTGTACCCGCCCAGGCGCGCCAACTGCGCGCGCAAGATAAGCTCCACCTCCGCCGCCGTCCCAATGCGCTCGGCGGGGTTGCGGCACACCAGCGAGTGGAGGATGTCCCGGAGCGGCACCGAGAGCCCTTGCGCCGCATGCTCGACATCCTCGGAGCCGTAGGCCATGGCGCACCAGATGGCATCCTCCGCGAACGCGGACAGCTCCGTCACCTCGAAGGCCACCGTGGCCGTGAGCGCGCGTTCCCGTCCCTCCTTCGACAACCGCGCCTCCACCTCGTCAATGCGGACATGCCCCGGGTCGTAGAGGTGTCGCCCCGTGGCGAACTCCAGCAGCGTCAGCCCGAGGGAGAACAGGTCCGCTCGCGCATCCACCACCTCGCCCAGCAACACCTCGGGCGCCGAGTAGAGGACTTCACCTTGTGGGCGAGGCAGGGACGTGGCCAATCGCCCCGAGAGACGAGAGAGCGCCACGCCAAAGTCCGTCAGTCGCACTTCTCCGTGTGGTCCCAAGCGGATGCGCGCGGGGTTCACGTCCCGGTTGACGATGCCGAGCGCGAAGCCCGCATCATCCTTGCGTGAGTGCGCATAGGCCAGGGCCGCCGCGACCTCCGCGCCCACGTAGAGAATGAACGCCTCGGAGAAGGCGCGCCCCCGCGTCTGGGCAACAGCCAGCAGCGTGTTGAGAGACAGCCCTTCGACGTTCTCCATCGCCACACACAGGCCCATCTCCGACTCGAAGAGGCCATGGACACGCGCGATGCTCGGGTGGCGAAGGTACTGCGCCAACCGAACCTCTTCTTCCAGCCGGGCCCGGGTGCGCTGGTACTTCTCCGTCGCGTCCGCCGCTTTCGGCAGGGGCAGGCACTTGAGCACCACGCATTCCCCGAGGCCCTTGGGCGTGCGGGTCTGCGCGAGAAGAATTCGCTCTCCAACGCGGCCCTCCCCCAAGTCCCGGAAGAACTCATAGGAGGTGTCTCCATTGGTGAATAGGACAACGCTCCCGGCAGGCCGAGAGTCACGCGGATTGGACATGGGCTGGAAGCTCCGAGTGCCCGCGCGAGAGGGATTCGCGCAAAGGCAGACTCAAGGTACTGCCAGCCCGTCCTGACTTGAACGACGTAATAGGTCCAACAAAGATCGATTTACTGTTCACTCGGAGTGAATGAAGGGGGCCCATTTTGCAAAGCCCCTTTACGTCCCTAGAGGGAAACTAAGGCCAGCGCTCGACCAGATAGGCTGGAAGACTTCGCCCAACAACCGCCGCCCCTGGACGGGATTCCTCCTCCTTTTCGATGAACCCCCGCTTCCCCAGGACGATGCACACCGGCACGGTCCGGCCATCTGGAAGGTTAGCCTCTGTGTAGCGCCCCACGAGGAACTCCCCGCCCGTCCACAAGTAGCCCGAGAGCAAGGTTCCTTCTGGCAACCCTTGATAGTCACTGAGTTGCACCACTCCAGACACAGGACCATCGGAATAGAGCCCTCGCTCGCCAATCGCGCCGGGTTGCCGCGTGTCCAAGGTCAGCATCACCCTGTCTCCGACCCGCATGCGCAATCCATTCTTGTTGCTCCTGTTGAACATGGTGTCACGAGCCTCGGAGGGGCAGTCGGCAGGCTCGGGGCGGACCTGGGCACCGGGGCATCCAAGGGAGAGCGCAGCGGCAGCGGAGGCACCCGCGCACGTCTTGAGGAACCCGGCCCACGGAGACGGAGGCCAACTCGAACGGGAGGCCAGGGCCTTCGGCTTCCTGGAGGCGGACTCGACGGGAGGGATCATCGGGGCGGGAGCGCGCTTCACGGGAGGGCTTTCTTTCTCGACAGGTGCAGGAGGGGGCAACGCTACCCCAGGGGACGACGCCAGGGGGGACGGGGGCACGGCAGGAGGCAGAGATGCAGCAGGGCCAGCATCCCGCACCGTGGGGGCCGCAAGGGGCGCGCTGGGCCTCTCCGCGTTCGCAACAGGGCGCAGGGCCACGTAGCCCGCCAGCGAGGCCACAACGAGCGCCAGGACGGCCACAGCGCCCGCCACGAGCCGCCCTGGGGGCTGCTTCGAGACAGGCGCCGGGGCATCCTCCTGGGGGATGTCGTTGTGGGGTGCCTCGGAGGCAAGCGGAAGCTGGGGCTTCGGGACATGAAGGGGCACCGTCCACGCTTCGCCCCCTTCCGACAGCAACGTCTCCAGTTCGCGCCGCATGACTTCGGCCGTGGGGGCGCGCTTCTCAGGCTGACGGTCGATGAAGTGCATCGCCGCCGCGCTCAGTGAGTCGGGCACGCGCGCGTTCAACGCATGCGGTGCGGGGGGAGGCCACTGGGCGCCCACCATGGTTCGTGGCGCTGCGCTCTCGGGCAGAGGGTTCGTCAGCACGTCATAGAGGCAGACGCCCAACGCGTACACGTCGTCCGTTGCCTTGAAGTCGTAGCGAGCGTCATGTTCGTCCCCATGCTCACGGAGAAACCGCGCCGCCTCGGGAGAGCGGTAGCGGCGAGTGCCGGGGGGCAAGGGCGTGTCCGTCAGCTCCGGCGCGAGCATGTAGTCCCCCGCGCTGAAGTCGAGGACGAAGGGCTCACCATCCGCCGCACGCACGAGGATGTTCCCCAGCTTCAAGTCCCGGTGAAAGACGCCGCGCGCATGGAGATGGGCCAAGGCTCCCGCGAGCTTGCCGAAGACCCGGACCACTTCATGCGCGGTGGGGTGCGTCTTCTCGACCCATTCCCCCAGCGTGTAGCCCTCGACGTAGTCCACCGCGACGTAAAGCCAGCCCTCGGACGGGTGAGGCCAACGCCCATGCGCGTGAACCCTCACGACATTGGGATGCCCACTCACCTGGGACAGACAGACCATCTCCCGCAACAGCCGCGCGTCGGTCTGCTCCACATCTCCACTACTGGCCCGGTGCATGGCCATCTTCATCGCGAAGCGGTGGCCTTCTTTCTCCACGAGGTAGACGGCGCCGAAGCTTCCCGCCCCCAGCGGCTTCACGACGCGCCAGCCGTCCACCGTCTGCCCCGGTTGCAGGTGTGCCGGGCTCAACCCTATCAACATGGAAAGTCGTTCTAGAACGGGATGCGCGGAATGAGAAGACGGCGGGCGCCATCGCTGTCACGCAGCTCCAAGCGGAGAGCAGCACCTTCCGGCCAGTTGGGCACCCCAGTTTCGACCACCACGAGAGCTGTCTCCCCTGGTTCAATCCGAGGCTCCCTCATGCGCACCGCGAGCACGTTGATGCGCTCACCGCTCGCCACCACGAAGAGCCGTGCCTCCACTGGTGTCCAGGGTTGCGAGCCGGTATTGCGAACTCGAAGCGCCAATGCTCCCCAACTGTTCGCGGAGTACGTGACGACATCCCAAGGAACCAGATAGCCATCTCCCTGGGATAACAGCCTCTCGGGTGTACCAGTCCGGACGCCCCTTTCAGTCAGCAGACCCGCGAAGATCATTCCGGCCGGGCCACTCGCCACGGTGCGGACGCGAAGTGCTTCCAACTCGGCATCCTTGGCCGAACAAGCCGCGCGCACCTCGTCCAGCTCAGCCTGAATCGCTTCTGCGGTACGGGGCAGGCGAGCCACCATCACCTGCGTGTCCACCTCGGACGGGCGTGTGACGAGCGAGAACACGACGCGGGAAGGGGCAGCACCATCCGCGAAGGGAATGGTCAGCTCGACACTCCGTCCGGGCCCCAGCTCCAGCGCGGGCTTGAGCACGACGCTACGACCGTTGACCTCGAACAGCGCGAGTTTGCCCCCCGAATCCTCTAGCACCACCGCGTTCCGGTCCACAGGCGAGTCGAACTCCATGGCCGTGAGGTAGTCCGGAGCAACGTGCAGCTCCACCGGCTTGTCAGCGGTGGCGACCGAGAGCGACACCCGGCGCCGCTTCATCTCACGCGCGCGGGGGACCTCCTGGGGCTGCGCCGTGGCCGTGAACCCCGTCAGCAGCACGAAGGGCAGGGCAAGTCGGGCAAGCGACTGGAGCGCGCGCAGGGGACTTCCAAAGGGCATGGCGGAACCGTACCAGGAAGCCCACGACTTCCAGTCGCTCTCCGATTGGCCAGGCACAAAGGGGCAGGGGTTTTTCTCTGAATGTCGAGCTCCAAGGCAAGGCACGGAGCCGAATGGGGATTCATTCATTCCGGAGCACCCCTCTTGGCCTGAACCTTTCCCTCCTGGGGAGCGCGCGTTTTTTCACTGAATTTTGGTCAAGTCCCGAATCGTGTGTAGTTGGTTCGGAGAGGATACGGGGAGGAATGCTCCGTGGCGGCATCATTCAGCGGTGTCTGGGTTTGAAGTTGGAGGCGACCTTCAAGAAGCGCGGGTCTTCGCTCCACCCGAGCGCGGAGAAGCGCGGGATTGGAGGGCCGTCTTTCTTCCGGAGATCCTGGCTCACGCGATCAAAACGCCGCGCCATTTCAAGATCGTCTCCACCTCCAACCCGAAGCGCCCCGAGACGCAGTAGGGGCACCCTGAGCGCACATGCGGCCTTGCGGCCAATCAAAAGCCCAGCAACCTCGCGGATGCTGGGCTTCACACTGTGAAGGCGGCGGGAATCGAAGCCGCCGCCTGGACATCGCTGCTCCCGTCTCAGCGGTACGTCACGATGAGCGCCACGTCGGAGTAGCCCCCCTTGGCTCCGTAAAGCCAGACGTAGACCTTGCCCGGGGTGACACCCTTCAGCTCGCAGCGCTCGTTGGTGCCGCCCTTCATGCTCCGGCAGTCGTACTCGCTATGCGTGGGAATGGCCCCCTTCCGCACGTAGAGGTCCACGTTGCCCGTTCCACCCTGGACCCGCACCGTGACGGTGTGCTTCCCCGGGTGCAGGGTCTCCGGAATCTCCACGAAGAAGCCGTGCGAGTCATTCGTGGCTCCCGACAACCCATCCACCCTGACCCCCGGCTCCAACCTGAAGAATCCTCCCCGATAGCTCATCACCACCGACGCGTCGGCGTAGTCCGTGAACGCATTCACCATCGCGTACCACTTGCCCGCCGCGGGCGTCGGGAAGAGGCACTCCTCGTTGTTCCCTGACCGGTACGGACGGCAGTCATACACCGCGTTCGTCGGCACCTGCCCGTACCGCACGTACATGTCCGCGTCGCCCGAACCCCCAGACATCGTGAAGCGCAGGTCCGTCGCCCCTTCGGGCACCTCGCCCATCGCGAACTCCTTCGAGCCTCGGCTGCCCGTGAAGGGCAGGGGAACCCCCTTCTCGAGCACCCGGTGCGGCGGGAGGATGACGATGCCCACCTGCACCGCCTTCCACGCATTGGAGACGGACTCGATGGTCGCCGCGTCATAGCCCAGCTGCTGCGCCGCCTGCTCCGTCGCGACCTTCGCGGCCTCGAACGTCGACGTCGGCGTCAGGAGGTCCGCGTTCGCCTTGTAGAAGATGCGCGCTGCCTTCTCCAGGCCAATGCCCGCCACCGCCGTCCGCGTCGGGAAACGCGGGTGCGTCCCGCCCTGCGCCAACAGGTAGAACGCCAGGTTCGAGATGCCCGAGCTGTAGTGGACATCCACCCCGGAGCTGTAGTCCGGATAGTCATCCAGCGAATCCCCATCCAACGTCGGATTCATCATGTAGCGCAGCGCATCGTCCGCGACTCCCGGCGTCCAGACATCCTCGCCCACCAGGAACGTGCCTTCGTTGATGACTCGACCCTGAGAGTGCCACTCACACACGGCCCCGAAGATGTCCGACATCGACTCGTTCAGACCGCCCGACTCCCCCGAATAGATGAGCTGCGACTCGTAGTCCGTCACCGCGTGCGTCAGCTCATGCGCCGTGACATCCAGGCTCTCCGCCAGGTTGCTCGCCGTCACCCCGTCGCCATCGCCGAACACCATCTGTTCGCCATTCCAGAAGGCATTCACATAGCTGACCCGATGATGCACCGTGGCGACCAGGGCCCCACCCGCGTTGTCGAACGAGTCCCGGCCGAACAGCTCGTTGTAGCAGTCATAGACAGCACCCACGTTGTCGTACGCCGCGTTGACGATGGGGTCCGCGACCGGCGCATCCGTGCGCGCCAGCACGCCCGGGAGGTCGTTCGTGTTCTCTCCGTCATGGATTCGACGCGACAGCGCCGAGTGGATGTTCGTGAACCGCTCGAACAGGTCCCCCGTGCGTGCGTTGATGAGCACCGTGTCATCCACCGGAGCGCCTTCCTCGGTCTCTCCGACGAGGCGCAGCCGGTAGGCAAGCAGGAGCTGTCCCCCCTCGCGCCAGTACACGAGCGTCGGCCTACCCGAGACGGTCGCCCCGGGAGGCGTGCCCCGGTCCGACAGGGCCGTCGACTCCGCCAGGTCCGCGCTCAGCGTGGCGCCCTCGGGCGCGAGCAGGTCCCCTCGCGCGTCTCCGTTCGCGGCGAAGACCTGTCCATTCCTCGCATGGAGCCTCAGCTCCGCCCCCATGACCTCCACGTCGTGGATGCGCACGCCGAAGCGGAAGTGCGTGTCTCCATCGAAGCCCACATAGGCCTTCTTCAGGAACAGTTGCTCAGGGGACACCCGGAAGAGGGTCGCCACCTTCTCCAACGTCGGCGCGAGCGACGCCGGCTGGAAGCCTCGGAGGGCGTCGCGGCCCGTGGGCGCCGGGCCCAGCGCTCCCTTGACGAAGGTGGGGACCAGGTCCCTGTCCGTCGCCACCACCTGATGGGTGCCGGCCATACCCGCCTGGGCCTGGTCCGGCGCGGGTTCCTTCCCGTCCTTGGGAGCAGCCGACTCCGTACAGGCGCCCATTGTCAGGCACAGCACCACCGCACCCAGGACTCCACGTCCTCGTACCTTCGTCATACACAGCTCCCCGGAAAACTGACGCCGCCAAGGTGACGTCCCGGCTTGCTCAATGACAAGTCAGGCCCAGCGGCTTCATTTCATTTCAAGCCAGGGAAGAACGCGGAGGTTCGCACTTCCGTCAATGACCAGGGAATGGCGTCGCACACCCCGTCCTCGCTGGAGGGTGAGCACTCTCACTCTCCAGGGTGATGTCTGTGTATGGCTCGGGACAGTCGGCCGCGGTCCGTCCTCCCATCCAGGGATGGGAGGCATTGCCGGGTCAGGACTTCTTCGGGGCGGGAGCCGCCTCGCGCGTCATCTCCACCATGGTGGGACGCCAGCCGAGCCGCGCGAACATGCGCTGCGCGGACTCGTTCTTCGCGGCGGCGTGCAGCACGACTCGCGGAACTCCCAGCGCCGTCAGCCGGCGCATCAGCTCCTCGGCGAGCTGCGCGCCCACACCGGTGCCTCGGGCCTTCGCATCCACCCACAGGTCATGGAACGCACCCGCCCGGTCCAGGAGGGCATTCCAGTCCATGGGCTCCACCCGGCCATAGGCATAGCCCACCACCTCACCCTCCAGCTCGGCCACCAGCACGATGGCGTCCGGCTCGCGTGCCTCGCGCCCCAGCCACTCCCGGAAGCCCGCTTCCACGTCCTCGGGCAGCATGAAGCGAGGGCCATCGAAGCCGTGGTGAAGCCGGGCGAGCGCCGCGCCCATGCGCCCCAGGGCGGGTTCGTCCGAGGGCTTTGCGGGGCGAAGGGTGACAGGCATGCGAGGTCTCTCTCCAAGAATGGGGGCGCCCAGCGTCACACAGCCCGGGCAGGCCTGCTCGCCTGTCCCGGGCTGTGTGGAGTGGTGGACGAGGACGGGGCTAACGAGCGAACGATTGACGCTTGAGGCGACGGCGCTCGCGGAGGTCCGAGCGCAGCATGTCCACCATGCCCGCGCCGCTGATTCCCGCGACGGCCAGCCCGCCCAGCAGCACCACATAGCTGGAGGCGCCCGCGCCGCCGCACTCGACGCACGCCACGGCGGGGTCCGTCGGCGCGTAGTGCACCGGCAGCTTCGTCCCGGAGGCGTACCGCTGCGTCAGGCGCTGCGCGTCCGTCAGCACACCCGAGTCATTGCCGCCGAAGGAGATGGTGTTCGCCGTGTAGGGGTGCCCGGCGACCGAGTACGTGTAGCGCACCTCGGGGTGGAAGCGGGTGCTGCGCCGGCCGTGCTGGGTCTCCACGCTCGAGGAGACCACGGTGCCCTCGGTGGTGGGCCATTGCTGGCTCTCGTGGGCGCGGTACAGCATCCGCCCGCCTCCGTAGGCGAGCATGCCTCCAAACAGCAGCATCAATCCCGCCAGTAGCACCTTCATCATGTCGGATGGTCCTCGCTGTGGCTCGCTCGGGAGCAGCTCCCGGGGCTCACGGTTCGCTTCATGCAGTGCAGAACACGCGCCACCCGTCCGCCCAGGCAGAAGGCTCGAACAGGTGGGGCATTTCGCCCCGCGTGGGGCGGTTTGCCCCAGGCGGGCCCGTGCTTGTCCTCCCAGGAACGCGTCATCGGGGGCAGACTGTCCCGCCATATGACTTCCTTCGGCACCGAGCTCGATACCTCCCGCCGCATCGCCCGTGAAGCAGGCGCCCTCCTGTTGCAGGTCTATGCCACACCGTTCGCGGTGGAGAACAAGGCGGGGGGCCTGGGGCCGGTCACCGAGGCGGACACTCGCGCCAACGCGCTCATCGTCGAGGCCCTGCACCGCGCCTTTCCGGGCGATGGCGTGGTCGCCGAGGAGTCCGACGACACCTCGGCCGCCCGCCGCTTCGAGCGGTGCTGGTTCGTCGACCCGCTCGACGGCACGCAGGAGTTCGTCCATCGCAACGGGGAGTTCGCCATCCACATCGGCCTGGCCGTGGGCGGACGGCCCGCGCTGGGCGTGGTGTATCGCCCGGTGGGCGACCTGCTCTACTCGGGCGTGGTGGGGCAGGGGGGCTTCGTCGAGGCGGCGGGCGAGCGGCGGGAGCTGCGGGTGTCGGACGTGGCGGAGCCCTCGGCGCTGCGGCTCGTGGTGTCGCGCTCGCATCGCGCGAAGCTGACGGACCAAGTGGTCGCGCGGCTGGGCATCACCCAGGAGCGCGAGTCGGGCTCGGTGGGCGTCAAGTGTGGCCTCCTCGCCGAGGCCGCCGCGGACCTCTATCTCCACGTCAGCCCCAAGAGCTACCGCTGGGACAACTGCGCGCCGGAGGCCGTGCTGCGCTCGGCGGGAGGCATCCTCACGGACCTGGGCGGGACGCCGTATCGCTATGACGGCTCCGAGCTCCAGAACGTGCGCGGACTGCTGGCCTGCAACGCCGCCGCGTTCCCGCGGGTCCAACCCGTGGTCGCGGCCTTCGCGCAAGAGGCCGGACTGCTTCCGTGACGGGAGCGGGAAGCACGAGACTCGCGCGGTGGTGGTGGCGCGGGACTCGAGGCACCGAGGCCGCGCCTCAGCGAGTGTCGACCGCGCTCCTCAGCTGGGCGAAGAGGCGGGCCAGGTCCTTCAGCTGATAGTGGGCATTGAGCCCGCTGGGATTGGGAAGCACCCAGAGGCGCGCGGGGCCGAGCGTCTCGGCTTGAGGGCCCAGCGCGGCCTTGGGTCGCGCGAAGGCGGTGCGGTAGGCGCCCATGCCCAGCACCGCGAGGACGCGGGGCTTGTAGCGGCGCACCTTGGCCTCGAGCGCACGCGCCCCCTGCTTCAGCTCCTCGTTGGCGAGCAGGTCCGCCGTCGCGGTGGCCCGGTCGACGAAGTTGGTGATGCCCAGTCCCTGGCTCAGGAGCTCATCCTGCTCCGAGGGACGAAGCTGCCGCGCGGTGAAGCCCGAGAGGTGCAGCGTTGGCCAGAAGCGATTGCCGGGCCTGGCGAAGTGGTGGCCCACCACCACCGAGTAGAGGCTGGGATTGATGCCGCAGAAGAGCACGCGCAAATCCCGCGCGATGATGTCCGGCATCGAGCGGCCCGTCGCGGCGTCGAGCTCCTCTCGCGTGGGTCCCCGTGAGGCGGTCATGACCGAGCATCTGCCCCAGTCGCCCGTGGATGGCAACGCCCGGGTGTTGGCGGGACGCGTCCGGTGGGGCACTCTCCGGGAGCCGCTCTGCTTGAAGCCCCACTGGAGACCCCGCACATGGCTCACATCGTCACGCTGACGCTCAACCCCGCCATCGATGTCGCGACGTCGGTGCCGGAGGTGACTCCCGAGCACAAGCTCCGCTGTGGCGCCGTGCGCAGGGACCCGGGCGGCGGCGGCATCAACGTGGCGCGCGTGGTGCGCGAGCTCGGAGGCGAGTCCATCGCCGTCTACACGCGCGGCGGCGCCACCGGCCTCCTGCTGGAGGAGCTGCTCGAGGAGAAGGGCCTGCTGCGGCGCTCCATCCCCGTGGCGGGCTCCACGCGCGAGAGCTTCACCGTCGCGGAGGGCTCGAGCGCCCGGGAGTACCGCTTCATCCTGCCTGGCCCCGTGCTCACCGAGCCGGAGTGGCGCCGCTGCCTCACCACGGTGGAGGAGCTGGCCCAGGGCGCCTCGTTCATCGTGGCCAGCGGCAGCCTCCCCCTGGGCGTCCCCGAGGACTTCTACGCCCGCGTCGCCCGGATGGCGAAGCAGCGCGGCGTGCGCGTGGTGGTGGACACCAGCGGCACCCCGCTCGCCGCGGCGCTGGAGGAAGGGGTGTTCCTGGCCAAGCCCAACCGCCGGGAGCTGTGTGAGCTCACGGGCATGAAGGGCGAGGACTTCGCCGGACAGGCCGCCGCGGCGCGGGAGCTGGTGGCGCGGGGGAGGGCGGAGGTGCTGGCCGTGTCCATGGGGGCCGACGGTGCCTTGCTCACCACGCGAGACGGCCAGCTGCGCGCCTCGCCGCCCCCCGTGGAGACCCACAGCTCGGTGGGCGCCGGTGACAGTTTCGTCGCGGGAATGACGCTGTCCCTCGCCCGGGGCAAGCCCCATGACGAGGCGCTCCGGTGGGGCATCGCCTGCGGCACCGCGGCCCTGCTCTCCCAGGGCACGGACCTGTGCGCCCGCGCGGACGTCGAGCGTCTCTGGACGCAAGTTGCGGCTGCAACTGTGTAGTGACCTGGGTGAATCGGCACCTCGGTGCGGGGATGGACCGAGGGTGCTGTCTCACTTTACCCAGCGACAACAGTGACAGGTATTGGACAGAGTATGTCCTCGTGCCCGCCACCCATCCTTCAGCCGGTTCCTCGACAGCCCCGCGCCTCGGTCCCTGGCACTGGCTGGTCTTCGTCGTCGGTGTGATGCCCACGCTCGCGTACGCGTTCTCGCCGCGGTTTGGAGACCTGGAGATCTACTTCCGGTCGGCACGTTCGCTCCTCGAAGGGGCCACGCCCAACCAGGACTTCCGCTTCGAGTATCCGCCGTACGCGCTGCTGTGGTTCGTCCCCGCCGCGTGGCTGCGCGACACGTCGGAAGGCTTCGTGCGCGTGTTCGGCCTCCAGCTCGTGGTGTTCGATGTGTTCATCAAGTGGGCGCTGCTGCACGAGGGCGCGCGGCTGTGGGGCCGCGCGTGGCGGTCGATGGTGCCGTGCGTCGCGTACTCGGTGACGACGTGGGTCGCGTCGGTCTACTACCTCAAGCGCTATGACCTCATCCCCGCGGCCCTGACGTTGGCGGCGCTGCTGGCGGTGGCTCGGCGCCGCGACGTGCTGGCGGGCCTGGCGCTCGCCGTCGGGGTGGTGACGAAGCTGTACCCCGTGGTGCTGGTGCCGCTCTGCGTCGTCATCTGTTGGAGGCGCCGCGCACTGGGCAGGCTGTCGCTGGGGCTGGCCCTGGGCGTGGCGCCGCTGTTGGCTCTGAGCACCGTGTGGCCCTGGTGGGGCTTCGCGTCCTTCCATGTGAACCGGGGGCTCCAGGTGGAGTCGCTCCCGGCCTCGCTCGTCTGGGCGGCGCATCACCTGGGGTGGGCGCAGGGCGTCATCTGGCTCAAGGCGCCCGCGGCGTACGAGCTCCATGGGACTGTCGCCGAGAACGCGAAGGCCCTGATGCGGTGGCTGTGGGTGCTGGGCACGTTGACCGCGACGGCCCTGGGCGCCTGGGCCGCGCGTCACCGTCCTTCCGAGCACATGGGAGACCTGGCCCGGCTGGCGTTGGTGCCGCTGCTGGCCTTCATCATCCTCAACCCGGTGCTCAGCCCCCAGTTCCTCACCTGGGTCATGGCGCTGGCCGCGCTGTCGCTCCTGTCCGGCTCGCCCACGGCGCCCCTGCTCATCCTCGCGGCGGGCATGATGTCGCGCGGCACCTTCATCGGACAGGGCTATCGGGTCGGGGCGGGCGTGGCGCAGACCCTGCTCATCCTCGCCCGCAACGGTGTCCTGCTGGTCGCGGGATTCCTGCTGTTGCGCGAGGTGTGGCGCGCCCGGGTCTCATCCTCGCGCGAGGTCGGCGTGGCGCCCGTGCCGGGCTCGGGCGCGTTGTCTGCCTTGCCCGTGGCGCGCGGCTCCTGAGTCAGCGCGGGGCGGGTGTCCCGTTCTTCATCACCCAGCGGACGCGGCGCACGGCGGAGATGTCCTGGGTGGGGTCTCCTTCCACGGCGACCAGGTCGGCGAACATCCCCGCCTTCACCTGGCCCAGCCGGTCCTCGCGCCGGAGCATCTTCGCGTTGCCGGATGTCGCCGAGCGGAGCGCCTGCGCGGGCGTCATGCCGTACTCCACCATCAGCTCCATCTCCTGTCCGTTGTCCCCGTGCGTGAAGACGCCGGAGTCTCCACCCATGCACATGGGCACTCCCGCCGCGAGCGCCGCGCGGAACGAGGCGCGCTTGGACTTGAGGGACGCGGGCTCCGGGTCCACGCCCTTCATCCAGCCCTGGTAGCGCAGCACCGCCTCCTCCGCCGCGAGCGTGGCGCAGAGGAAGACCCCGCGCTGGGCCATGAGGCGGAAGACCTCGGGCGTGCCGGCGTCGCCGTGCTCGATGGTGTCCGCGCCCACGAGCACCGCGCGGCGCATGCCCTCGGGGGTGCTCGCGTGGACGGAGACGGGACGGGCGCCGTCGCGCGCCGTGTCGACGATGCGCTTCATCTCGTCCAGGGAGAAGGTGGGCCGTGTCTCGCCATTGGGCCCCCAGCCGTAGTCGCCGTACACCTTCACCCAGTCGGCGCCGCGCCCCATCTGGCCTCGCACCGTGCGCACCACGCCGTCGAGGCCGTCGGTCTCCTCGGCGCCCTTCGGGACGCGCCACTCCGGCGCGAAGCCCTTGGGGTCATACGTGCCGGTGGCGACCATCGCCCGCGTCACCACGAAGAGCCGGGGCCCGGGGATGATGCCTTGGTCGATGGCCTGCTTGAGCCCGACGTCGGCGTCCGCCGCGCCCTCGGTGCCCAGGTCTCTCGCGGAGGTGAAGCCCGCGAGCAGCGTCGCGCGTGCGTGCCGGGTGGCTCGGGCGACGCGCAGGGCCAGCGCCTCCTTGAGCACCTGGTCGTTCCAGTCCGCCTCGTTGTACGGGTGGAGGAACATGTGGGAGTGCCCCTCGATGAAGCCAGGGGACAGCGTGGTGCCGGCGAGGTCGATGACCTCCGCTCCCTCGGGCACCTTCACGCGTCCCGGGGGACCGGCGGCGGCGATGCGTTCACCTGTCACCAGCACCACCCAGCCTTCATGGGGCGTGTCGGTGACGCCGTCGAAGACGCGCGCGGGGCGCAGCAGGTAGGACTTGGGGGCGGCGGGGGCCACGGGCTCGGCCGAGGCCGTGGTGACGACGAGGGCGAGGAGGAGGGCGCGCATGGCGGTGCCAGGGTGTGGGGGGGGGGAAGGGGATGATGGCGTGGGGGTGACGCGACGGCCACTTCGTGGGGCCTGCCCTCGAGGGCAAGCCCGGCTGTGCGCTGGTGGAAGCAGCGCTCATCCGGGCAGGTGCGCACGCGCCCGGGCGGGCGTTACAGGAGCGGCATGGCCCGAAACGACAACGTCTTCGCGTTGATGCCCATCGAGGTCGAGTTCCAGAAGGAGAAGGCCGCGGGGCTCCGGCGCACCGGAGAGAAGCTGGACCAGGCCCTGGCCGCGCTGGCGGGCGCCGAGCGGGAGCTGCTGTCCGCGAGAGGGCCCGAGCGGACGGCCCGGCTCGGGCGCTACCGGGAGCTGCGCAAGGAGGCGGAGCGGGTGCGCTGGGGCCTCATGGTGCAGCGCGAGGCCTGTGGCCTTCGGGGCGGAGACCTGGAGCTCGAGCGGGCCTATCCGCTGCCGCCGCTGATTCGGGAGTGAGGCCCGGCTACGGTGCCGCGCGCCAGGCGGCGAGGGCGAGCAGGGCCCAGCCGGCGAGGAAGCCCAGTCCACCCAGGGGGGTGATCGCCCCCAGCGTCCGCACGCCGGTGAGCGCGAGCGCGTAGAGACTGCCAGAGAACAGAAGGATGCCCACCAGCATGGCCCAGCCCGCGCCGGACAGGAGCGAGGTGGGGCGCAGGTAGCCGAAGAGGCCCACCGCGACCAACCCCAGCGAGTGATACATGTGGTAGCGAGCGCCCGTCTCGAAGATGACGAGAAGGTCCGGGGACAACCGGGCCTTCAGGCCATGGGCACCGAAGGCTCCCGCGCCCACGGCCAGGAATGCGTTCACCGCACCGAGGACCAGCCACCATCGCATCATCGAGCGCCTTTCATCATGAGTCCGACTGGTGCACGCTACACCGCCGCTGATGGAGCGTCCTGGCCGACGTGAACTCCGGGCCACTCATACCCGCATGACATCCCCCACTTTCTCTCCTTCCACCAAGCCCATTCCCTTCGAGCTGCGTCCGTCGTCCATCCAGGGCACGGGCGCCTTCGCCACTCGCCGCATCCTCAAGGGCGAGCGCATCATCGAGTACGTCGGCGAGCGCATCTCCCAGGCCGAGGCGGACCGCCGCTACGACGACGAGGCGATGGAGCGGCACCACACCTTCCTGTTCAACCTGGACAGCAAGACGGTGCTCGACGCCGGCACCCTCCACAACGAGGCGCGCTACATCAACCACTCGTGCGAGCCGAACTGCGAGGCGCTCATCGACAAGAAGCGCATCTACATCTTCGCCCTGCGCACGCTGGAGGTGGGTGAGGAGCTCGTCTACGACTACGCCTACGAGCGCACGGAGGACATGGGGCCGGAGTCGGTGGAGCTGTACATGTGCCGCTGCGGCGCCGCGAAGTGCCGTGGGACGATTCTCGCGCCCGAGCAGCAGGCCCCGGCCCGTCGCAAGCCCTCCAAGAAGTCCGGGAAGAAGAAGGTGACGCGGGAGAAGCAGTCCGCGTCCAAGAAGTCCCGCTCGGCGTCGAAGCCCACGAAGGCGTCGAAGGGCTCCAAGTCGACGAAGGGTTCGAAGTCCACGACGAAGAGCGCGAAGGGCAAGAAGTCGAGCGCGGGGCGCAAGCGCCTGGCGGGGTGAGGCTCCTCGCTGTCTTCGTGCGTGGCCACGTGGGCGCCCTGGAAGCGGGGCTCGTCTCGCGTCGCCGCGCGGGAGTCCGCTGAAGCCGCCGGGACTGTTGCTCCCGGCGGAGGTGTGAGCCCGAGGAGGGCCCCCGCCCGAGGAAGGGCAGGGGCCTTGCCGGAGCGGGCTGCCATTCATGGACAAGGCAACCCGTCTCGGGAGGCCCGCTGGATGTCTATGGCCGGGTCCAGCGGAGGTTCTTGATTCCCCCGCGGTAGCGGCAGAAATCCGCACCAATGCCAGCGCAGTTGCCACAGTGCGTGTTCGGGAACGGCATGTGGTCTTCGTTGCAGCAGCGGACGCCACACGTGGCGATCTCCGCGATGCAGGGGTCTCTTTCCCCCGCGCAAGCCAGGGTTTCCGGAGGCTGAGGCTCCGCGACGGACAGCTGCTCCACCTCGGCCTCGGGCGTGCCCTCCTCGGTCGGGAGCGGGCCACCACAGGCGACGACAAGCAACAACAGAGACCACGCGATGTGACGCAACGGCTTCAGGATGCTCATGGGAAATCCCTCGGCTCCTCGACGGGAGCACGTGTGGATGTGTGTCAAATGGGGTGAAGGACTGAAGGCGGAGACGCTTGGGTGGATGGGATTGGCGCTGGGGGCCTCCTTGGGGAGATTGTTGACTCAGGCAACGACATGGGCGCGACCGGGCGATAGGGGGCGCGGATGAGTCTGTCGTGGAGTTCTGGATGTGGAAGATATTGCAAGTAGTTGCTTTTGGCAATGTGTTGGAGGTGGTTGTGATTGGGGAGGGCGCGTCTACGAGGAGGTACGTAGCCACGCCGGACTCCAGGGGCTCGGCGTAGAGTGGCCCGGTGAACGACATCCTCTCCTTCCTGCTCACCGAGCCTCCCGCGCCCTCCGAGCTCGACTCCGTCGCGGCCTGGTGGCGCCAGCACGCGGCGCTCATGTCCCGCTTCCCGGCGCCCGCGGACCTGGCGCTCGCGGGAGGCTTCCGCGCGGACCGGCTCGGGTATGCCTTTGCCTCGGGCTACCACGCCGCCCATCGCTTCCTGTTCCCCATGCTCCCTTCCGACAGCCCCACCGCGCTCTGCGCCACGGAGCCGGCCGGGGCACATCCCTCCGCCATCCAGACGCGCCTGACGCCGTCCGGCTCGGGCTGGACGCTCTCCGGGGAGAAGACCTTCGTCACGCTGGGCACCTCCGCGGAGCTGCTGCTCGTGGTCGCCTCCGAGGGCCAGGACGCGCAGGGCCGCAACCGGCTGCGCATGGTGTGTCTGGACTCGAAGCGCCCGGGTGTTCGCGTCACCGCGCTCCCCGAGCTGCCCTTCGTGCCCGAAATCCCCCACGCG
This sequence comes from Myxococcus stipitatus, assembly GCF_038561935.1. The sequence continues at coordinate 3,501,797 of NZ_CP102770.1, forward strand.
GAGCTGCGGCTCGAGGATGTCGCCGTGTCCCCGGACGAGGTGCTCCCGGGCGACGGCTACACGCGCTACCTCAAGCCCTTCCGCACCGTGGAGGACTGCCACGTCCAGCTCGCGTTGCTCGGGTGGCTCCTCCAGCTCGGCCGGCACCATGGCTGGCCCGACGCCCTCCGCGAAGAGCTCCTCGCCGTGGCCGTCATGATGCGGGGGCTTGCCCAGGCGGACCCGTCCTCCGCGGCGACGCACGTGGCGCTCGGCGGCGCGCTCGCACGCGTCAAGCACACCGTCACGCAATGCGAGCCGCTCTGGGCCCAGGTCGATGCCGTGACGCGCGAGCGATGGGCGCGGGACCGGCGGCTCCTCGACGTCGCGGGGAAGGTCCGCGCGAAGCGGCTGGAGTCGGCGCGGCTGAGGCTCTCGGGCGAGGCTCCGCGCGACGAGGCCTGAATGCACGAAGGCCGCGTTCCGCTCGGGAACACGGCCCTTCATGAACGACGTGGGACAGCGGGGACGGCTTTCAGTACCGGCCGCCGCCCACCACGGAGACGAGGGCGGACAGGACGCGGCTCTCCACGCCCCAGACGGCCTTGTTCATGCCCTTCACGCCCGCGCCGCGCAGGTAGTCCGTGAAGTCATGCAGCGCGGTGGAGCGCTGCACGCCCTCGCCCTTCGCCGCGTAGAGCAGGGGCGTGCCCGGCGCGCCCGTCAGGCCCAGGTCCGGGCAGGCCTCGGACAGCTTCTTCGGGTCCACGCCCGTCGCCGCGGACAGCATCGCGACGGTGAACTTGTGCACCGGAAGCTCCCGCGCGTTGGGGACCTTCTTCAGCACCTTCTCGACGTCCTTCGGGTCGGTGGCGAGCTGCTCAAGCGTCACCTTGGACATCGCGATGATCTGCTCGTTCGTCACCTTCTTGCCGTCCAGGATGGCGCGGCCCAGGAGCGACGCCGGGGTGTCTCCCTTGATGGTGACATCCGCCCCCGGCATGTTCTTCATCCGGTCCCAGACGGCCTGCACGGCCTTGCCCACCTCGGTGTCCGGCCCCCCGCGCCAGGCGCCCGGCATCGGCTGCGTGGCCAGCGCCTGCCCCGGAGCGCCGACCTTGGCCTCGAACGAGCTGAGCTGGGTGTGACCCACCGCGTTGGCCTTCGCCGGCGCCGCGGTCTGCTTCGCTTCCGCTTGCGGCTTGAGGGACGTGGACGGGTTCGACGTGACGACGCGAGAACGGTTGCGGATGGAATCCATGCCTGGGGGAGTCTCCGGGATTCGGCGAATCAAATGGTTATCGCGGCGGACCTCGAAAGGTTGTCCCCTCACTGAAATATGACCGCAATCCCCGAAGTGAGGAGGCCTCACCGAGACGGGTTGACGCGTGACGTCACGCGCCTCGAGAGGTCCAGGCGAGCAGGGAGGCCCGCGCATTTGCGCAGGACAAGCGGCGCGTGAAGCCGTATGCGAGGGCCTCTCCTCCTGGCCCGTGTCGCGCCGGGTGGTCCTGGACCCCGCCATGAAGAAGCTCTTCCCCTCCGAGTTCGCAGACCTCCTCACCCCCAAGGGCCGCCGCATCCTCGACGGGCGTGACAAGACGGTGTCGGGGGCCTTGCTGGACCCGGCGCGCCGCTTCGTCTCGCTGCAGGGCGTGGTGGACGCGGGCCGGGCGGCCGCCTGCCGCGACGCGCTGGACAAGGCCCTGCGCGAGCTGGTGGTGCCCATGGAGGACCCCATCCCCCATGACTCCATCTCCGGGATGACGATGAACTACATGGAGCTGCTGCCCAAGACGGTGCGGGTGCGCACGGCGCTGCTGGAGAACCGGCGCTCGCGCTCGTGGCGCGCGGCGGAGGCGGTGGGGCTGACCACGATGCTGCGCTCGGAGACGTTCGCCGCGTTCGCCGCCGCCGTCAGCGGCCGGGTGCTGCGCCGGGGCTGGGGCATCCAGGTGCTCTGCTACGGGCCCGGGGACTACTCCGGCCCCCACAATGACCACCACCCCGAGGAGGCCGAGGCCCGCGACGGCTACGTGGACATGCACCTGAGCCTCACAATGCCGGGCGTGGACCACCAGTACCTGGTCTACGAGAAGGACGGACACCTCTCGGAGATGACGCGCGTGAGCACGGTGGGGGGAGTCACCGTGTACCGCCTGCCCTTCTGGCACTACACGACGCCGCTGCTCGCGCGGCGCGGGGCGGAGGCGGACTCCCGGCGCTGGGTGCTCCTGGGGACGTTCCTGGACGCGGCGCCCCAGGCGAAGCCGTCCACCACCGTGGCGCCCCCGGGACTGTCGGGAGCCCGCCTGCCCGCCCGGGGGGCGTGATTCGGACGTGGCGCGGCGCCCGGTCGGAGTTAGCTTCGGGCCGACATGAGCCCCACCGATACCGATGCCCTGGCCAATGACTTGCTCGCGTACATCGACGCCTCGCCCACGCCGTACCATGCGGTGCGCGAGACGGCGCGCCGCCTGGAGCAGGCCGGCTACCGCGCGCTGGATGAGCGTGAGTCCTGGTCGCTGGAGCCCGGCGCGCGCGTCTACGTCACGCGGGGCGACACCAGCATCGCGGCCTTCCAGCTCGGCACCTCGCCCGTGGACCGCGCGGGCTTCCGGCTGGTCGGCGCCCACACGGACTCGCCCAACCTGAGGCTCAAGCCCCACGCGGAGCTCGCCCGGAACGGCTACCGGCAGCTCGGCGTGGAGGTGTACGGCGGCGTGCTGCTGCACACCTGGACGGACCGCGACCTGTCGCTCGCGGGCCGCGTCGTCGTGATGGAGGGAGGCAAGGGGGGCAAGGGCGGCGTGCCGCGCAGCCACCTCGTGGACTTCCGCAAGCCGCTGCTGCGGGTGCCCAACCTGGCCATCCACCTCAACCGCGCGGTGAACACGGACGGGCTGAAGCTCAACCCCCAGGACCACATGGTGCCCGTGCTGGGGCTGGAGCACGCGGACGCCGTGGACCTCCGGACGATGCTGGTGAACGAGCTGTCCCGGGGCGGCGTGAAGACGGAGGCCGCGAACATCCTGGGCTTCGACTTGTGCCTCTACGACCTGCAGCCGTCGACGCGCTCGGGGGCCCGCTCCGAGTTCCTCCTCGCGCCGCGCCTGGACAACCTCGCGAGCTGCCACGCGGGCCTGTCCGCGCTGCTGTCCGCCCCGGACTCGCGCGAGGCCACCAGCGGCCTCATCCTGTTCGACCACGAGGAGGTGGGCAGCCGCAGCGCGCAGGGCGCCGCGTCCCCGTTCCTGCGGTCGCTGCTGGAGCGCATCACCCTGGCGCACTCGGACGGCAAGCCCGATGCGTTCCACCGCGCGATGGCCCAGTCCTTCCTGGTGAGCGCGGACATGGCGCACGCCGTCCATCCCAACTACGCGTCGCTGCATGAGCCGAAGCACCAGCCGCAGATGGGCGCGGGGCCGGTCATCAAGTCGAACGTGAACCAGTCCTACGCCACCGACGGCGAGTCGTGGGCCTACTTCGCCACGCTGTGCCGCTCGGCGGGTGTGACGCCGCAGCACTTCGTCACGCGCACGGACCTGGGCTGCGGCAGCACCATCGGCCCCATCTCCGCGGGACAGCTCGGCATCCGCACCGTCGACGTGGGCAACCCGATGCTGTCCATGCACTCCATCCGCGAGATGGCGTGTGCGTCCGATGTGGCGGCCATGGTGGCCGTGCTCCGCCGGCTCTACGCGTAAGTCATCGTGAGCGCGGGCGACAGCGGCTCCTGGAGGTCATGCCCTCGGGCGGGACGTCCCTGGTGGCACGAGGCTCCCTGGGCGCGAGTGCTCTCGCGTCAGGGCGCCTCGCTGGGCCTCGGGCTCGACGGAGGCCGCCGCGCGCGCTCGCGGCGTTTCCTGGCGCGGGTGTTCCGGTGGCTGTCACAGCCGCGCGCCGTGCTGTACGTGGGCAGGCCCGGGGCCTATCGCTGCATCGTCAGCGAGGACAGCGGGGGGCGGCGCTATCTCCAGTTCGGTCGGGACAGCGCCTTCCAGAGCGTGGTGCGGCCCGGCTATCCGACGCGGCTGGAGCTCGAGTACACGCAAGGGATGATCGCCGGCGTGGCCTTCGTGAACGAGCCCCGGCGCATCCTGATGGTGGGCGTGGGCGGAGGCGCGCTCCCCATGTTCCTGCGCGCCACGTTCCCCGCGGCGCACATCGACGCGGTGGACTGCGACGCGGAGGTGCTCGACGTGGCCCGGCGCTACCTGGGCTTCCGCGAGGACCTGCGGCTGCACGCGCACCTGGAGGATGGGCGGCGCTTCATCGAGACCCCCGGGCCCGCCTATGACGTCATCCTCCTGGATGCCTTCGGGCCCCGAGGGGCTCCCCGCGCGCTGTCGACGTGGGAGTTCCTCCGCGCCGTCCGCGCGAGGCTCGCTCCCGGAGGTGTCGCGGTGAGCAACGTGCACCGCGCTCCAAATCCCCACTACCCGGAGATGTTCCAGACCTGGCGCGCGAGCTTCGAGCAGCTCCATGCCTTCGATGCGCGGACGACGGCCAACCGCATCGTCGTGGGCCTGGCGTCCACGGAGAAGGTCTCTCGCGGCGTGCTGAAGGCACGGCTCTCCCGGCTGGCCCGCGCTGCGGGCTTCAACGCGCGCGCGCTGCTGTCGTGCAGGTTCGAGGACCGGGAGGTCCGCCGCACCGCACTCGCGGGGCGCTCGCTCCCGCTCGAGACGGCGCTGAGGGACTCGACGCCCTGACGGTCAGGACAGGGTGCGCGTGAGGCGCTGCTCCCGCGCCTCGCTCAGCGTGTCGATGTCCAGCAGGGCGGCCACCTTCTCCTGCGCGGAGAGGGGCTCCGTCGCGCCGCCCAGCAGCTTGCGGCGCGCGGACTCGAGCGCCGCGGGCACCGAGTCGCGGACGAGCTCGGGCTGGGACTCCAGCAGGGCCAGGTGCAGCGCGTGCGTCTTCGTGTCGGAGAGCACCCGCTCCACGGCGTCGTCCACGGACTCGACCGCGTGTTCCTCGCAGAGCGTCTGCGCGCGCTCCAGCACCTCGGGAGGCTCCGTCTCCTCGGGGAGGAGGAACAGGCCCCGGCGCGCCGCCCACGTCCCCAGCGAGGCGCGCGCGGTGAGCACCGTGAGGGGAATCGACAGCAGCAGCCCCACGGCGACGGGCATCAGCCACGCCACCAGCGACGCGGACACCAGGGACGCGATGGCGATGACGCCCACGCCCACCGCGACGTGCGCCGCGTGACGGCGCGCCGCCTCGGACCAGGGCAGGTCCGCGTCCTCGCGCTGCTGGCTGGACCAGTTCACCCGGTAGCCCAGGAGGGTCCCGAAGACGAAGTGCGACTGGAACAACATCATGACCGGCGCGAGCAGCGATGCGAGGACACTCTCCAAGAGCACGCTCAGCACCAGCTTCACCCGGCCGCCCATCCGCGCCGACTCGTCCGAGCGGAACAGGGCCAGGAGCAGGCCGAGCACCTTGGGCGCGAACAGCATGGCCATGGACACGCCGAACAGCCGCAGCGCGGCGGGCGCGTCGAAGGCCAGGTGCGGCGCCTCCTGCGTGTGCGGGTCCAGGAGGAAGCGGTCATGCAGCGCCGCCGCCAGGCCGGAGACCAGGAACAGGAGCCACAGCGGCGAGGCCACGTACGACATGACGCCCATCAGGAAGTGGGCGCGGCTGAGCGGATGCAGGCCGCCCGCCATGACGAGGCTCAGGTGCTGCAGGTTGCCCTGGCACCAGCGCCTGTCGCGCTGCGCGTAGGCGAGGAGGTTGGGTGGGGGCTGCTCGTAGCTGCCGCCCAGCTCCGGCACCAGCCACACCGTGTAGCCCGCGCGCCGCATCAGCGCCGCCTCGACGAAGTCGTGGCTGAGGATGTGCCCGCCGAAGGGCTGCTTGCCGGGCAGCACGGGCAGGCCGCAGTGGTTGATGAACGCCTCCGTGCGGAGGATGGCGTTGTGGCCCCAGTAGTTGGACTCGCCCAGCTGCCACGCCGCCGCGCCCGCGGCGACGACGGGGCCGTACACCCGGCCCGCGAACTGCTGCAGGCGCGCGAACAGCGTCATGCGGCCCACGCACAGGGGAGGGGCCTGGATGATGCCCGCGCGCGGGTTGAGCTCCATCAGCCGCGCCATCTTCACCAGCGTGCGGCCGTCCATCAGGCTGTCGGCGTCCAGCACCACCGTGAAGTCGTAGCGGCGGCCCCACCGCTCGCAGAAGTCGCCGAGGTTGCCCGCCTTCTTCCCGGTGTTGTCCGTGCGCCGCCGGTAGAAGATGCGTCCCTGGCCCCCCACGCGGCGGACCAGGTCGGACCACGCCAGCTCCTCCGCCACCCACGCCTCCGCGCGCGTGGAGTCGCTCAGCACGTAGAAGTCGAAGGCGTCCAGGTGGCCCGTGGCCGCGACGGACTCGTACGTGGCCTGCACGTTGGCGAAGACCGCCGTCGGGTCCTCGTTGTGGATGGGCATCACCACCGACGTTCGCGACGTCAGCGGGCGGGCCTCTTCTTCCGCCGTGGGGTAGCGCAGGCCCGGAATCCGAGGGCCCAGCACCAGCTGGAGGAAGCCCGCGATGGCCGTCCAGAAGGACAGGGCAATCCACCCGAAGCACAGCGTGAAGAGCACCATCAGCACCAGCTCCGGCGCGGACGTGCCCTGCGCGCTCAGCAGGCGGTGCATCTCCCGCGACCCGATGAAGGTGGTGGCGGCCGCCAGGCCGAGGACGGCGGCGCGCCTCGGTCCGGTGCTGTCGGGCGAGAAGGAGTGGGCTTCCATCGCGAGGCTCGGCGTCCCCCGCCTCAGCGGGAGATGGAGACGCCCGGCGAGTCTCCACGCCAGACGCGGCGCAGCAGGTCACCGAACGGCCACAGCGACAGCCGCTGCTCGGGCATCACGCTGCTCAGCTGCGCCGGCGCGGGCACTGGCACCGCCATGCGCACCGCGCGCACGAAGTCCTCCGGCACGGACGTGCGCGTGAGCAGCTTCGCGCCTCGGCTGGCGCCGTCGCACAGCACGAAGGCCGCGCGGCCACGGGCCAGGAGCCCCGGCCCCGTGTGCTCCGCGCCGAGCACGCTCGACAGCCACGCCTCCATGCGCGCGCGCGCCAGGGACACGCCCGCCTGCTGCGAGCCGCCGTGGCCATCCAGCGCCCAGGCGGCCAGCGCGGACAGGTCCGCCTCGGAGGTGAAGCCGAAGCCGCGGAAGAAGGCGTCCAGCGCCGAGCGCGACGCGGGGAGGGCCCAAGAGGTGGTCGGGACGGAGGGGCAAGGGGACATCGTCGTCACGGAATCCACAGGTAGCTCCAGGTCTCGGTGAGGGTCTCCGAGCCGCGCTTGAGGAAGGCGCGAAGCTCGGTGGGGGCAGCGGGGGAGGCGGGGTGCAGCTCGAACGTGGCCCGCCACCCTCCGGTGGGCGTGTGTCGTGTCACGAGGGGACGCAGCACCTGGCCCGAGGAGGCGCTGACCACGGCCTCCACCGGCGCATCACCCGGGGCGTCCGACGCGGGTGACGGTGAGAAGTCGATGACGAAGCGCCGCATCGTGGGCGTGTCCTTCAGCTTCGCGCCCTTCCACGAGTCGCCCGCGTCCACGCGCGTGCTGACCACGGAGGCGCCGGTCTTCGGCCACGGCGAGCGCGAGCCCCAGTGCAGCTTGTAGGCGACGCGCAGCGGCTTGCCGGGGACGAGCGGCTCCTGGGGCACCCAGAAGGCGACGATGTTGTCGTTGGTCTCGTCCGGCGTCGGCAGCTCCACCAGCCGCACCACGCCCGGGCCCCAGTCACCCACGGGCTCCACCCACGCGCTGGGACGGCGCTCGTAATGCGCCTCCAGGTCCTCGTAGCTGCTGAAGGCCGTGTCGCGCTGGAGGACACCGAAGGCCCGAGGGCTGTCCATCTGGAAGCTGGAGACGTTGAGGTGCGCCGGGTTCTGCAGGGGCCGCCAGAGTTGCTCGCCGTTGCGCGACCAGATGAAGAGGCCGTCCGAGTCGTGCACCTCCGGCCGGAAGTCGTCGTAGCCGCCGCGATCATTCTCCCCGTACATGTACATGCTGGTCAGCGGGGCCACGCCCAGCTGCTGCACGGGCTTGCGCGCGAACAACGTGGCCTCCACCTCCATCACCGTGTTGTCCCCGGGAAGGAGCGTGAAGCGGAACGCGCCGGTGACGCTGGGGCTGTCCATCAGCGCGTGCACCACCACGCGTTGCGCGCCGGGCGCGGGCTTCTCCAGCCACATCTCGCGGAACGCGGGGAACTCCTCCGGGCGCGGCGTGGCGGTGTCGATGGCCAGGCCACGCGCGGAGAGGCCATACAGGTTGCCCTTGCCCAGCGCGCGGAAGTAGCTGGCGCCCAGGAACACCACGAGCTCGTCGAAGTACTCCTGGCTGTTGAGCGGGTGCATCAGGCGCATGCCCGCGAAGCCATCCGCCTGCTTGAGCGGACCGGGCTTCACCAGCGGCCCGTACGTGAAGAGCTCCGGCGAGAAGCGCAGCGGCGAGGACTTGCCGCCGGACACCTCGTTCATCGCCACCGGGAACTGGAAGAAGAAGCCCGGGTGGAAGAACTGCGCCTGGAAGGGCAGCCCCTCCGCGCGCCACTGGGACTTCTCCGGGCGGAAGCGGATGTCGCGGTACGCGTCGTAGCTCAGGTGCTTGTACGTCTCGGGCAGCGTGGAGCGAGGCTCCTGGTACGCCGCCTGCGCTCGCGCCCTCGCACGCTCCACCACGGTGTCCGCGGTGAAGGGCTGGGCGCCACGCGCCACGGAGGCGGCGGAAGGAGAGGCCGCCGCGCAGGCCGTGCTGGCCGTGGCCACCAGCGCCACCCCCAGCCACCGCACGCACGCCGCGCGCACCTCACGTCGCATGTTCCTGTCCAACGTCACGCCAAGAGCCTCCAAGCCGACGGGGGCACCGAACGGCCCCTGGCCTGCCCGGACACCGCTGGATTCAGCCGCTCACGAGGGGTTCTCGGTGCGGCGCGTCAGTCAGAGAGCAACCCGCGTACCAGCCTGGGTCCTTCCCCTCCCGCCCTGGAAAATGTTCAGGAGTCCCGCAGGCTTGCCCTGGGGATTTAGTTTGAACTCAATCAATATGCGGGCTTGCGACGCTGTCCTGGGACGCTGCCTGGGAAGGGGCGTGGAAGCGCTGGGGAATTGAAGGACAGCCAAGGCGTGTGGCTGTTCGATTCTTCCACAGGTGGACAGTGACTCCGCTCAGACACGGGCCAATCGTTCTTGCACCAAGGACAAGAGCTCGCGCCCCGCGAAGGGCTTTTCGATGTGGGGACTGGTGACGGTTTCGAGGAAGGCGCGCGCCTGAGGTGTCACCGCACCGCCGGTGAGGAAGACGACGCGGCGGGCCTGGTCCGGATGGCGCTTGAGGAGGGTGGAGTAGAAGTCCATCCCGCTCATGCCCGGCATCATCAGGTCGCAGAAGACGACGTCGTAGAGCTCGCCCGCCTCGATGCGCTCCAGCGCGTCCTGCGCGCGCGTGGCGAGGGTCACGTCGTGGTGGGGGCGCAGGGTGCGGCCCAGCGCGGTGCAGACCAGGGGCTCGTCATCCACGACGAGCAGCCGGCCGCGCTTCTCGACGACGGGCGCCTCGACGATGGCGGGCTCCGGCTCCACGCGCGGGTGCTCGGAGGCGGGCAGGAGCACCTGGAAGGTGGAGCCCTTGCCGGGGGCGCTGCGCACGCGAATCTCACCGCCCAGCGCCGTCACCAGGTTGTGGCAGATGGACAGGCCCAGGCCGGTGCCCACGCCAGGGGCCTTGGTGGTGAAGAACGGGTCGAAGAGGCGCGGCAGGTGCTCGGTGGCGATGCCCACGCCCGTGTCCGCCACCTCCACCATCACCCGAGACGCGTCGCCCAGGCGCGTGGTGACGCGAATCTCGTGGCGCTCCGGTGCGCCCTCGGGGATGGCCTGCGCGGCGTTGACGAGCAGGTTGAGGAACACCTGGCCCAGTCGCGACTCGTTGGCGCGCACGGGCGGGACGTCCTCGAAGCACTTCACCACGCGGGCGCGGTGGCGGATTTCGGTGGTGGCCAGGTTCAGCGTGGAGTCGAGCACCTGGCGCACGTCGATGACGGAGTCCTCGAGTGCGTCCACGCGGCTGAAGGTCTTCAGGTCGCGGACGATGGTGCGCACACGCTCGGCGCCCTGCTGGGCCTCGGCGAGCGCGGATTGCGCGTCCGCGAGCGAGCGCAGCAGCTCCGGGTCCACGCCCGGCTCACCGGGGGCGGGCAGGTGGGAGAGCTCCTCGCGCGCGAAGGCCAGGTTGGCGGTGAGGTACGCCAGCGGGTTGTTGATTTCGTGCGCCACGCCCGCGGCGAGCGTGCCCACGGAGGCCATGCGCTCGGCGAGCCGCAGCCGCGCCTGCATCTGGTGGCGCTCCGTGAGGTCGTGCGCCACGGAGACGATGGAGTCCTCGCCGTCGAAGTGGAGCGGGAAGGTGGTGGACTCCACGTGGAGGATGCCGCCGTCGCGGCGCACCATGCGCCGGTCCTGGAGCGCGTTGCGGCCGGTGCGCAGCGCCTCGTGCATGCGCGCGTCCGCGGAGGCGAGGTCCTCCGGGGGAATCATGTCGGAGATGTGCTTGCCCACGAGCTCGCGCACGTCGGAGTAGCCCAGCGCCCGGGCCACCTTGAGGTTGGCGTAGCGCACGCGGGCGTCGCGGTCGAAGACGGCCACCAGGTCCGGCAGGCTCTGGATGAGGGTGCGGAAGCTCACCTCGGAGCGGCGCAGCTCCTCCTCGGCCTGTTTGAGCGGGGTGATGTCGGGGAAGAAGGAGATGACGTGGGGCTCGTCGCCCAGCGGCACCAGGCCCATGAAGAGCAGCGTGTGGCGCACCTCGCCCGTGCGGGTGTGGTAGCGGGCATCCACGCCGCGCACGGCGCCGTGCTGCCGCAGTCGCTCCATCACCTGCGCGCGGTCGAAGGGGCGGTCCCACAGGTGGAGCTCCACCGTCGTCTTGCCCAGCATCTCCTCGCGCGTGTAGCCGAAGGCCCGGAAGTAGGCGTCGTTGGCGGCGACGACGCGGCCCTCCACCAGCGTGGTGATGCAGGTGGGGACGGGGCTGACGGCCAGCAGCGTGTCCCGCAGCGCGTCGCCGAAGGGCACCCCCGCGCGCGACTCGCGCCTCAGCGAGCGGCGCTCCGCCATCCCCAGCCGCAGCGTCAGCTCCTCCCGCTCCAGGGGCCAGGCGAGGATGTCGTCCGCGCCTTCCTCCAGCGCGAGCGTGGCGGTGTGCAGGGCGCCTCGCTGGGCCACCATCAGCACCACCGCCGCGTTGCCCCCGGGGAGGCTGCGAAGGGCCCGCACGAGGGGCACGCGCGAGCCCTCGTCCCTCGCGTCCAGCACCACCAAGGGGCAGGCCCCGGCGCGCCAGGCCGCGGGGACCTCCACGTCCCGAGAGACGTGGACGACCGTGTCCCCCCGCTCTTCCAGCAGGGTTTCCAGTGGCGACAGGTCCGCCCCTCCCTGAGCGACTATCAGGACCCGCATCGAACTCCTCGCAAGCAAATCACCATCGTTGCACGGGCCCCCGCGATGTAGAAGTGTGCCACGACGCTAGTTTTCCAGGGCAAGTAAAGCCTTGCGAGGGCTGAACGGGTAGAATGGGGCTGGACTGGCGATGGGTTCGGGGGAGCGCCATGGAAAGGGTTGGCTCGAAGGACGCGATGCATGAGTCGTGGCGGGCTCCGCCCCTGCCCGTGCAGGTATCCCGGCGCAACTTCGAGGGATTGTTTGTCCATGCGCTCAAGCCCACGGGCGCGTTTGCCCAATCCTTGCGAGACATTGGCTACGACGCGGAGGTCTTCCAGGAGTATTACCCGCTGACGGTGTGGCGCGCCGCGCTGGGCGTGGCCCGGCGTTTCGCCTGCGCGGGACAACCCCTGGAGGAGGCGAATCGCGCACTCGGCCTGCGCTACGTGGAGGGGTTCGCGCAGACGCTGGTGGGGCGCATCTTCGCCACCGCCGCGCCCCTGCTGGGGACGGAGCGGTGCCTGGCGCGGCTCCCCATGTACCTGCGGGCGGGCCGCGAGGACATGCGGATGGGCGTGGAGGCGGTGGGGCTGCGCGACTGGCGGGTGCGGGTGATGGATGGAGATCCGCTGCCGGACTTCGTGGCCGGCGTGGTGGAGGGCGTGCTGCGCCACACCCGCGCGGACACGCGGGTGGAGGTGCTGGAGCGGCAGTCCTCGGGATACCTGCTCCGGGTGTCGTGGGGCGAGGAGTGAGGCCGGGCGTCAGTTGAGGTAGCGCTTGGGCGGCGGTGGCGCGGGCCGGGTGGCGCGCGCGGGCTCTGGCTGCACCTGGAGCCAGCGGCCGATGACGTCCAGGAGGCCATCGAAGGTGTCGCGCAGCGCCCAGGCGCGGTCATCGGAGTCGGGCAGGCCCTCACAGCGGCGCAGTCCATCGCGCAGCGCGAGCTGGGCGCCGGGGAAGGCCTCGCACGAGTCGATGAGCCGCTCGGCGGTCCGGGCGTAGAGGCGGTAACAGCCATCCACGTCGCCTCGGTTATAGGCCGGCGCTCCCGTGTTGATGGCGTGGCCCAGCGTGGTGGCGATGGACTCCAGCGCGTCCGACGTGGCGCCCTCGAGCAGGCTCAGCGGATGCTGGGGCACCTGGCGCACGCGGCCGGCCCTGCGGCGCGGGGCCTCCAGGACGGAGAGGGGCGCGCGAGACGAGGTGCGCAGCAGCGGGGCGACATAGCGGGTCGGGATGACGAGGCCCAGGGCGCGGCCGTTGGCCAGGGCCGCCGTGGCCACGCCCACCACCGCGCCGCGCATGTCCAGCACGGGACTTCCGGAGGCGTCGTCCGGGAGCGTCCGCGTCAGCTCCAGCAAGGTGAGCCAGTCGCCGAGCACCTGCACCGCCCGCACTTCTTGCGAGCGGATTTCCGGTGCGGGGCCGGCCATGGCTCGCAGGACGTAGACGGTGTCCCCCTCGCCAGGCAGCGAGACGGGCGACACGTCGAGCGGCGGCGCGGGCGGAGGCAACGGGAGTCGGAGGACGGCCAGGTCCCTGCGGTCATCCATGGCGGCGATGTGGTCCACCTGCGCGCGGGTCCCGTCCGCCATCACCGCGTGGATGTGACGCGCCCCGGCCACCACGTGCAGGCTGGTGACGAGGTGGCCCTGGTCCGTGGCGATGAAGCCCGAGGCGCAGCGGCCATCCACTTCCAGCAGCACCAGGGAAGGTGAGGCCTGGACCAAGGCGTCACGGGGCGGAGACCTGTCGCTGCGCTCGGCCATGGAACCTCCTGCATCGAGGGGGATTCCAAGCGGCGGGGCCAAGGGACGCCTCCCCGCGCGCTCGCGGGCCCCGTTGTAGCAAGCCGCCTGCCCTCCACCCAACCCAGGTCGGCTCCCCCCCGGGCGTCAGGCCACTTGGTACTGGCATTGAAATGTCAGGTCGTTAAACCTCCGACCTGAAATGCACAAGACCCACCTCGTAGGCGCCCGCACGCACAACCTGAAGGAACTCTCCGTCGACCTGGCCGAGGGAGAGCTGGTCTGCATCACCGGCGTCTCGGGGGCGGGCAAGTCGAGCCTGGCGCTCGACACGCTGTATGCCGAAGGACAACGGCGCTTCGTGGAGAGCTTCAGCCCCTATGCCCGACAGTTCCTGGAGCGGCTGGAGCGGCCGCCCATGGAGGCACTGGAGCCGGTGGCCGCGGGGGGGGCGGTGGACCGGCGCGCGCCGGTGAAGAGCTCCCGCTCGACGGTGGCGACGCTGGCGGACGTGGAGCCGTACCTGTCCGCGCTCTTCACGCGCGAGGCGATGCCCGTGTGCCCCACGTGTGGCGTGGAGGCGGTGCGCACGGATGCGCGCTCCGCGGCGACGGCGCTGTTGCGCGAGTCCCCGGACGCCCCCGCCCTCATCGCGTTCCCGCTGCGCATCCCCGACACGGCGTCGTTCCTGGATGCCCGCGCGCGGCTGCTGAAGGACGGCTTCCACCGGCTGGTGGTGCAGGGCGAGGTGCGGGAGCTGGAGTCGCTCAAGCCCTCGGAGGCGACGGACTCGGCGGGGGTGGCGCGGGTGCTGGTGGACCGGGTGAAGCTGTCGCAGTCGCAGCTGTCCCGCGTGACGCAGGCGGTGGAGGACGCGTGGAACCGCGCCGAGGGCGAGGCCGTGGTGTGGGTCGCCGGCGGCGAGGCGAAGCGCGTGCGCCGGGGCCTGGTGTGTCCCCAGTGCGCGCGGGAGTTCGAGGCCGCGCGTCCCGGGCTGTTCAGCTACCAGTCGCCGGTGGGCGCGTGCGCGGCGTGCCGGGGCTTTGGCCGCACCATCGGCATCGACTGGGACAAGGTGACGCCCAACCCGGCGCTGAGCCTGTCGGAGGGCGCCATCCGTCCCTGGTCCGGCGCGTCGACGGAGTGGGAGCGGGGCATGCTCCAGCGCTGGTGCCGCGAGAAGGGCATCCCCATGGACAAGCCCTGGTCCTCGCTGACGAACGCGCAGCGCGAGTCGGTGCTGGAGGGCGCGGGAGACTATGACGAGGGCCGCCAGTATCCCGGCGTGCGCGCGTGGTTCCGGTGGATGGAGAGCCGCACGTACAAGATGCACGTGCGCGTGCTGCTGGCGCGCTACCGCGCGTATTCGCTGTGCCAGAGCTGTGGCGGCGCGCGGCTCAACGAGCAGGCCCGTGCGTACCGCGTGGGCGGGCTGGACCTGCCGGGGTGGCATGGGCTGGAGCTGACGGAGGCGGTGGCTCGGCTGGAGGCGCTGCGCCCGACGACGGGGCAGGGGGAGCTGGCGCGGCGGGAGCTGTCCGCGCGCCTGCGCTACCTGCGGCGCGTGGGCCTGGGCTACCTCACGTTGGACCGTCAGGCTCGCACGCTGTCCGGAGGCGAGGCGCAGCGCGTGTCGCTGACGGCGGCGCTGGGTACGTCGCTGACGGGCTCGCTGTTCGTGCTGGACGAGCCCACCGTGGGCCTCCACCCGGGGGATGTGCCGCCGCTGACGGAGGCCATCGCCGAGCTGGCCGAGCGCGGCAACATCGCGCTGGTGATTGAACACGACCCGCTGGTCATCCGCTCCGCGCATCGCGTGCTGGAGCTGGGGCCGGGGGCGGGGCGAGAGGGGGGCCAGCTGTGCTTCGACGGCACGCCCGAGGCGCTCGCGAAGCGCGCGGACCTGCCCACCGGGCGGCTCCTCGCGGGGACGGGGGACGCGCCGAGGACGCCGCGCAAGCGCACCGGCTCACTGGAGATTCGGGGCGCGCGCGAGCACAACCTGAAGGCGCTGTCGGTGAGCGTGCCGCTGGGCGTGCTGTGCGCGGTGACGGGGCCGAGCGGCTCCGGCAAGAGCACGCTGGTGGATGAGGTCATCTACCGGCACCTGGCTCGGCGGCTGGGTGTGAAGGATGTGGAGGCTCCGGGCGCAGTGGACGCGCTGGAGGGCGCGGAGGAGGTAAAGTCCATCACCTTCGTGGACCAGTCTCCGCTGGGGCGCACGTCGCGCGGCAACGCGGCCACGTACACGAAGGCGTGGGACAAGCTGCGAGAGCTCTTCGCCTCGGAGCCGGACGCGGAGGTGCGCGGCCTGACGCCGGCCCACTTCTCCTTCAACGTGGACAAGGGCCGCTGCGAGGCGTGCTCGGGCGAAGGCTACGAGACGGTGGAGATGCAGTTCCTCGCGGACGTGGCCCTCTTGTGCGCGGTGTGCCGGGGCCGGCGCTTCAAGGAGGAGGTGCTCGCCGTCCGTCACCAGGGCTTCAGCGTGGCGCAGGTGCTGGAGATGACGGTGGCGGAGGTGCTCCAGCACTTCGGGAAGGACACCGCGCTTCAGCGCACGCTCGGGCCGGTGGCTCGGCTGGGCCTGGGCTACCTGCCGCTGGGGCAGCCGCTGTCCACGCTGTCTGGCGGTGAGGCGCAGCGGCTGAAGCTCGCGCGGGCCTTGGCCAGTGAGTCGAAGGACGCGCTGTTCATCATCGACGAGCCGAGCGCGGGCCTGCATGCGGAGGACGTGCGCCACGTCATCGACGCGCTGCACGCACTGGTGGGACGAGGGGCCAGTGTCCTCGTCGTCGACCACGACGTGTCGGTGATGAAGGCGTCGGACTGGATGGTGGACCTGGGGCCCGTGGGTGGGCGCGACGGTGGGCGACTGGTGGCGGAGGGGACGCCCGCGGACGTGGCTCGAGGGAAGGGCGCGACGGCGGAGGCGCTCCGGGGCGAGCGTCGCGCCCAGGCGCGTCCGTCGAAGCCGCGCAAGGCCGCGAAGGACGCGGCGCCGGCCATCGAGGTGGAGCACGCGCGCGAGCACAACCTCCAGGACGTGTCCTGCAAGATTCCGCTGGGCAAGCTCACCGTCGTCACGGGGCCGAGCGGCTCGGGCAAGAGCTCGCTGGCGTTCGACGTGGTGTTCGCGGAAGGGCAGCGGCGCTTCCTGGAGACGCTGAGCCCGTATGCGCGCCAGTTCCTGCCGACGATGCCTCGGCCGGACGTGGAGCGTGTCAGCTCCATTCCTCCGTCGGTGGCGCTGGAGCAGCGCACCTCTCGCGCGGGCGGCACCAGCACGGTGGCCACCGTCACCGAGGTGGCCCACTACCTGCGCCTCCTGTTCGCCAAGCTGGGCGAGCCGCACTGCCCCAAGGACGACACGCCCATCACCTCCATGTCGCCCGAGCTCCTCTTCGCGCAGCTCCAGGCGATGAAGGGCGAGGGGACGGTGCTGGCTCCCGCGGTGAGGGCGCGCAAGGGCACCTACCTGGATGTCTTCACGGCGGCGGCGCGCGCGGGCATCACCCAGGCCATCGTCGACGGGGAGCTCGCCTCGACGGATGACCCGCCTCGCCTGGCGAAGACGCGTGAGCACGACATCGACCTGGTCATGTTCGAGGGCAAGCTCTCCAAGCTGCCGCGAGACTTGTTCGACAAGGCGCTCGGTTGGGGACAGGGGGCCTTGAAGATTCGCGCGGGAAAGGGCGAGACGCTGCTGTCCACCGAGCGCACCTGTCCTCGGTGCGGCACCGCCGTGCCGGAGCTGGACCCGCGCTGGTTCTCGTTCAACACGAAGCAGGGCCGCTGCGACTCATGCGAGGGCATGGGCATCCAGGGCGGCCCCACCGCGCAGGCCGAGGGCGAGACGGCGCCGTGCAAGGCGTGTGGTGGAAGTCGCTTGGACCCGGTGCCGCGTGGGGTGCGGCTCGAGGGCGCGCGCTATCACGAGGTGGTGCGTCAGTCCGTCGCCTCCGCGCTCGCTCGGGTGAAGGGGTGGAAGTTCAAGGGGGACCGCGCGTTGCTCGGCGAGCCCTCTCGTCAGGAGCTGCTGCGGCGCATGGAGTTCCTCGAGCGCGTGGGGCTCGGTTACCTCTCGCTGGACCGCAACGCGGCGACGCTGTCGGGCGGAGAGATGCAGCGACTGCGGCTGTCGGCGCAGCTGGGCGCGGGCCTCACGGGGGCGATGTACGTGCTCGATGAGCCCACCATCGGCCTGCATCCTCGCGACACACATCGGCTCCTGGACAACCTGCGGGCCCTGGTGAACACGGGCTCCACGGTGCTGGTGGTGGAGCACGACTCAGACACCATTCGCGCGGCGGACCACCTGCTGGACCTGGGGCCTACCGGTGGGCGTGGCGGTGGTCGCATCCTCGCGGAGGGGCCTCCGGACGTCGTCCTCCAGGGGGATTCTCCCACGGCGCATGCGCTGCGCGAGTCACAGGTGCGGCCTCCCTCCGGACGTGGTGCGCCCCAGAAGTGGATCGAGCTGAAGGGCGCGCGCGCGAACAACCTCAAGCGCGTGGACCTGCGGCTCCCGGTGGGCCGGCTCAACGTCGTCAGCGGGGTCTCCGGCTCGGGCAAGAGCACGCTGGTGCGGCAGGTGCTGTACCCGGCGCTGCGCGAGGCACTGGAGCTGGTGTCGTCGAAGCCCGGACCGTTCGACTCGCTGAAAGGCGTGGAGGCGGTGAAGCGGGTGATGTCCGTGGACCAGTCGCCCATCGGACGCACGCCGCGCTCGGTGCCCGCGACGTTCCTGGGCATCTGGGATGAGCTGCGGCGCGCCTTCGCCGCCACGCCCGAGGCGAAGATTCGCGGCTTCTCCGCCGCGCGCTTCTCCTTCAACACGGCCAGCGGCGGACGCTGCACCACCTGCGAGGGACAGGGCTCCATCTCCCACGAGATGTCCTTCCTCCCGGACGTGGTGACGCCGTGCGAGGCCTGCGGTGGGGCGCGCTTCGACGCGGCCACGCTGGAGATCCGCTACCACGGCTTGTCCATCGGCGACGTGCTCCGCCTGTCCGCGGACGAGGCCAAGGATGTCTTCAAGGCCCTGCCCAAGGTGGCCGCGCCGCTCCAGTGTCTGTCGGACCTGGGTGTGGGGTATCTCCAACTGGGTCAGGGCTCCAACACGCTGTCCGGTGGCGAGGCGCAGCGCTTGAAGCTGGCCTCCGAGCTGACGGCCTCTTCTCGGCATGAGCCCACGCTCTACGTGCTCGACGAGCCCACCACCGGGTTGCACCTGGGGGACGTGGAGAAGCTCATCACGTTCATGGGGCGGCTCGTGGACCGGGGCGACACGCTGGTGGTCATCGAGCACCACCCGTCGGTCATCGGCGCGGCGGACCATGTGGTGGAGCTGGGGCCCGAGGGAGGCGAGGAGGGTGGCCTCATCGTCGCGGAGGGCACGCCTCGCGAGGTGGCGAAGGTGAAGTCCGCGACGGGTCGGGTGCTGCGCTCGCTCTTCACGAACGAGGAGCCCGCGTCGTCGCGACGGGGCTCGGGGGCCTCCCGGTGACGCGGATGTCGGGGACAGGACAGAAGGCCGTGAAACGGGGCCGCGCCTTCGGCATTGTTGCGGCCGCATGAGAACCGTCCCTCTGCTGACCCTCGTCACCGCGCTCGCCGTCACCCCGGCGCTCGCCTCCACCCCTTCGAAGTCCCAGCCCGCGAGCGAGAAGACCTCCATGTCCCTGCACGACCTGTCCGCCAACCGCCTCGATGGCAAGCCCGCGAAGCTCTCCGACTACCAGGGCAAGGTCCTGGTCATCGTGAACACCGCGTCGGAGTGTGGTTACACGCCGCAGTACGCGGGCCTGGAGAAGCTCTACAAGGAATACAAGGCCAAGGGCGTCGAGGTGCTGGGCTTCCCGTCCAATGACTTCGGCGAGCAGGAGCCGGGGACCTCGGAGCAGATCGCCAAGTTCTGCGAGCTCCGCTTCAAGGTCACCTTCCCCATGTTCGAGAAGGTGAAGACGAAGGGCGACGGCCAGTCCCCCGTGTATGCCTTCCTGGCGAAGAAGCACGACGCGCCGAAGTGGAACTTCCACAAGTACGTCGTGGGCAAGGACGGCCAGGTCCTCG
Organism: Myxococcus stipitatus; assembly: GCF_038561935.1. The sequence continues at coordinate 3,521,047 of NZ_CP102770.1, forward strand.
CGGGCTTCCCGAGCAAGGTGACGCCGGAGAGCGACGAGTTGCGCAAGGCCATCGACGCCGCGCTCGCGCAGAAGTAGGGCTCGCCGCCTCGCCGGCCTGGGAGAGCGGCCACCCAGGCCGGCGCTCCAGGGCTCGGGGCGGGAAGGGCACCCGAGCACCGACGCTCCTTCCGCCGTCCTCCCAGCATGCGACCCGAGGAGCCCCCATGGCGTGTGCGCCACGGGGGTCCCACCGTGGCTGGAGGAGGCGTGCATGGCCATCGCGTCGACACCTGGACTCGGGACGAAGGAGGAGGCGTGGCCCGCGCTCTCCTTCATGGAGTGGAAGGACACCCTCGCCACGCTGCACCGCTACACGCAGGTGCTCGGCAAGGTGCGGCTGGCGCTGACGCCGCCGGAGAACCACTGGTGGAATGTGTCCTTCCGCGTGACGTCGAGGGGCCTGTCCACGATGCTCATTCCCTATGGGAATGGGAGCTTCGAGGTGGACTTCGACTTCCTCGCCAACGAGCTGCGCTTCCTGACGAGTCGCGGCGACGTGCGCGTCATGGAGCTGACGTCGCGGCCGGTGGCGGAGTTCTACCGCGATGTGATGGCCACGCTGCGCTCGCTGGGCATCGAGGTGAGCATCTGGGACCGGCCGGTGGAGATTCCGGACGACACCACGCGGTTCAGCGAGGACGAGCACCACTCCATCTACGTGCCGGAGCAGGCCCGGCGCTTCTGGCGGGCGCTGCTGCAAGCGAACATCGTGCTGAAGGAGTTCCGTGCGCGCTTCACGGGCAAGTGCAGCCCGGTGCAGTTCTTCTGGGGGAGCTTCGACCTGGCGGTGACGCGCTTCGGAGGCAGGCCCGCGCCGGTGCGTCCGGGGGCGGACGCGGTGACGGCCGAGGCGTACTGCGAGGAGGTCTGTAGCGCGGGCTTCTGGCCCGGGACCGAGGCGCTGGGAGGCGCGTCCTTCTACTGCTACGCGGCCCCGGAGCCGCCGGGCTTCTCCTCGGCGCAAGTGGAGCCCGCTTCGGGCGGTTATTCGAAGGACCTCAAGGAGTTCCTCCTGCCCTACGAAGCCGTGCGGCGCGCGAGCAACCCGAGGGCCTTCCTGCTCGACTTCCTGCAGACGACGTATGACGCCTGCGCGGACCTGGGGAAGTGGGACCGCACCCGACTGGAGCGCCCGCTCATCCTCCCCGACAGCGTGAAAGCGTCGCACGCCGTCTCGCCGGAAGGGTCTCCCCTCGGCGCGAGTCCGTAGCCTTTCAGCAGGGCGTCCGTCGCTTCCAGGCGCGTGTGAGCAGGGCCGCGATGAGGAGTGCCCCCACGAGGCCCAGTGCCATCAGCGCGAGCAGCCACAGGAAGACGCGGTCCACCAGTCCCGAGGCGCGCTGGAAGGCGTGGTCCATCAGGGTGAAGCCGATGCGCTCGCCCTGCTGGAGCCCTTCCACGCGTTCCGTGTGAAGCGCGGAGAGCACCGCCTGGCGCTCGCCTCGCACGTCCACCATCAGCGCCTGCCGCTCCTCATCGATGAATCGCTGGAGTGCCTCACGCTCCGTGGTCAGCGCGCCCAGCACCGCGCTCCGCTCCCGCGCCACCAGCACGGACGTCCCCGCCGCCAGCGCTCCTAGCTGCTCCAGCACCTCCACGGTGCGCTCGAGGTCTCTCAGGACTTCCCGCGCGGGGAGCGCTCGCAAGGCTTCCTGTGCCAAGGACTCCGCCTGCCACCGGGCCTGTCGTGGCAGCGAGCCCGCGTAGAGGTCCACGCGTGAGGTCAGGTCCCGCACCTCGTCCTCGAGCACCGCCGCGGTGCCTCGCACATTGACGTTGGAGAGCGCGGCGACATCCGCGAGCAGCGACACCGTGGACACCCGCGTGACGAGCGGCCCCACGAGGGGATTCCGCGCGGCCCACTCGTGGACTCGCGCGCGGACACCCGACACATCCTCCTGGCCGGACACATCCCTCCAGAGCGCCTCTATCTCGCCCTCCTGCTGGTGCACCATGCGCGTGGCTTCGTCCGTCGCGTCGCGGGACGCACCGGCGCGCTCGGCGAACTGGGGAAGCGCGAGCTCGAGCTGCGCGAGCAGCGCCCACGCATCCACCAACGCCGCCACGGGGTCGGGCTGGAGCAGGGCGCCTTGCATCGCGGGGACCGCGTTGATCTTGAACGTGGTCATCGCCTCGCGCACCGAGGCCGAGCCCGAGCGCGAGGCGATGTCATCCGCGGAGACCTCCAAGAGCCCCGAGAACCTGCGGGCCATGTCCCGCACGCGGGAGCGCAGCGCATCCACGGACAGGTCCGAGCGCCCCACGCGTCGCGCCAGCTCCGAGCGCGGCGTCGCGACGGAGCACCCGCCCAGGACGGCAAGAAGCAGCGCGCAACCCACGCATGGGCGGAGGCGGGACATGGAGCCCGCTCAAGCTGCGCATGCCCTCCCGCCGTGGCGCGCCGTTCTCGAGGACAGGCCCACGTCCGGCGCACGACGCTCCCATTCGCCGAGGCGCCGGACGTGCGCGCTGCCCTATTTCTTCCCGGCCTTGGGCGGGAAGCGCTCCAGGATCTTGTCTACCGCCTGGGTGACCTTCTTCTGCTGCTTCTCCGCCGACGCGTTCCCATTCACCTCGGACTGCGCCTTGCCGCGCCAGACGAGCTGCTTGGACTTCCCGTCCACGACGTCGAGCAGGATGGTGCCCTCCTCGTACTCGCGGACATACGTCTCCGGCGCCGCGGCGACGACGGGACCACCCCAGAAGGGGTCCCACGCCGGGCTGTAGGGATAGCCGTAGTAGTTGTTGACCGTGTCGGCCTCCAGCTTGTCCTGGACGGAGCCGTGCCAGCCCACGAGGAAGTCCGGGTTCTCGCTGGCGTCCACCTTCTTGTAGCCACGCGCCTGCAGCACGGCGTCAGCCGCCTGCATCACCTGGTTGCCCATGATGGAGTTGTAGACCCGCTTGTCGCCGCCATCGGGCTGGGCCGCCCAGGCGTAGGACTTGTAGGCGTCAATCTCCTGCACGGCCGACGGGTCGTAGTTGGAGCTGACGTTGATGCTCGCGCAGGCCATGAAGAGCCCCGCAAACAGCAAGGGCGCGAGCCTCGGATGCAGACGCATGGGGATGCCTCCTGGTGCCGGCGCGACACGCGCCGTCGGCTCCTTGACGGTAGGCATGCCCTTCTCGGCGTCCCCGGTGAGGACGCCCGTCCGCCCCGGACTCCCGTCCCATGGCCCCGAAGGGCGGGCTCAGTCGTCGCCGCGCAGGCCCTTGAAGGACTCGCCCTTCATCAGGCCCATGTGCTTGCCGCCCCCGCGCGCCAGGGCGAGCGCCAGCTTCGCCCGCTTCTCCGGAGGAAGGCCTCGGGCCAGCGCCTGGTACATCTCCCGGTCCAGCGCGGCGATGCGCTCGCGGGCCTCGAAGGCGCGCAGCGCGGCGGTGTCCACCTGCGCCAGCGCCGTGCTGTCGCCGCGCGCGGCCTGATGGAGCGTGCGCGCCGCTTCCCGCACCTGCTCGCGCAGCGGACGGCGCTTCTCGTCGAACTGGCGCAGCGTCTCCTCCATCTTCAGCGCCTGCGCGTTGTCCAGCTCCAGCGCGTCCGACAGCGTCAGCACCTGCCGCAGCCGCATGCGCTGCTCCGCCCGCTCCATCCGCTGCTCCGAGCGCTCCTGTCGCTCGCTCTCACGCGCCTGCTCCGAGCCCTCCCGGGCGCCGGGCCTCGCCATCGCCAGGCACGGCGCGAGGACCACGGCCAGCACCACCCACGACTTGCGCGTCATCGTCTTCACAGCGTCTCTCCCAGCAGGTCGTCCTCGTTCGACGCATCGAGGTCCTCGAGCGTCTCCTCATCTTCCATCGCGGCGCCGGGCTCCAGGGGCTCCAGCCCCGCCCACGCCTCGAAGTCCGCGAGCGTCTGCGCCTCCACCTGATGGGCCTCGGTCGCGGCCTCCGTGGGCTCGGTGGCTCCCCGCGCGCCGCCACCGGGGCGCACCAGGCCCGGGACCAGGACGGCCATCGCCACCGCGGCGGCGGCGGCCAGCGACACCCCCACCGCGCGCCGCCAGGGCGCCGGGCGCGCATGCTCGCGCTTCCAGGCCTCCAGCGTGCGCTGGGGCAGGGCGTCCTGGGCGTGCTTCTCGGCCACCGTCGGCTCGGGGAGGGCGAGCAGCGACAGCATCTCCACGGACGCGGCGAAGGCCTCGCGGCACCCCGCGCACGACTCCAGGTGCTGGACCAGTTGGACCGTCTCCGCCGCGTCCAGCGCTCCCGCGGCATGCAGGTCCAGTCGTGTCTCCTGCTCCGGGCATGCAGCCATCACTGCTTCTCCTCCGGCTCGGCCACCCGCGCCTTCAGACGCTTCACGGCCAGGTGGAACTGCACCTTCGCGTTGTTCTCCGTGATGCCGAGCGTCTCGGCAATGTCCTTGAACGCCAGCCCTCCGTCCACGCGCAGCGTCAGGACCTCTCGCTGGCGCCGAGGCAGGAGCAGCACCTCCTCGCGCACCCGCCGTGCCTGCTCGGAGCGCTCCAGCCCCTCCTGGGCGGACTCGGCGGGGGCCTCCGGCGCCACATCGTCCGGCGCCTCCACCAGCACGGGCCTCCACCGGCGGGTGTTGCGAGCGTGGTTCTTCGCCAGGTTGAGGGCGATGCGCACCAGCCACGCCCGGAACGGGGTGGGGCCCCGGGGAATCCAACGCGCGAAGACGCGGCGAGAGGCCTCCAGCGCCCGCAGGAAGGCGGCCTGCGTCAGGTCCGCGGCGTCCTCGGGCCGCGTCGCGTAGCGGCGCACCAGCGAGAAGACGAGCGCCCGGTGCCGCGTCACGAGCACCTCGAAGGCCGTCTCCTCGCCCTCCAGGAACGCGCGGCAGAGGGCCTCGTCCGGCGCCCGCTCCAGGGCCAACCGGCGCGCCGGCATCGCCACCACCCGTCGGCCTGTGTCCCCGAGGCTCACGGCGCCTTCAACCCCCGGCCTGTCCCCAGGTTATTTTCGGCGCGTCTTTTTCCGGCGCCCCCGCGGACCCAGGCACAACAGCCCGTTGGCGGACACTCGCTTGCTGGGGCCGGTTGCTCCATGTGTTGGCCGACTGTCACAATGGGGCTGTTGGTGCAACCCACGGACTTCTCATGGTGCTGGAAGGCTCGGGCTCTCGCATCAAGGGGGGCGTGCTCATCTCCCGGCTGAACCTGCTGCGCCAGCAGGGCGGGCAGGTTCGCGTGGACCAGGTCCTGGGGCGGCTGCCTCCCTCGGACCAGGCCCTGCTGCGCAAGTCGCTCCTCCCCGTGGCGTGGTACCCGCTGGAGCTCAACCTGCGACTGGACTCCGCCATCGCGGAGGTGCTGTCCCCCGACGACGAGGGCCGGGCCTTCATCGAGATGGGGCGGGCGTCCGCGGAGGAGTCGCTGCGGGGTCCCCAGCACGGCTTCCTGCGGGCGGGTGATCCGCACTTCCTGCTGAGCCAGGCGGCGCGCATCTACCGGTTCTATTACGCGGTGGGCTCGCGCACGTACGACAAGACCGGGCCCCGGTCCGCCATCCTGCGCACCTTCAGCGCGGAGAACGTCACGCAGGCGGACTGCCTCACCATCGTCGGCTGGCATGAGCGCGCCATCGAGCTGTCGGGGGGCCTGTCACCGCGCATCACCCACCCCATGTGCCGGGCCCAGGGCGCGCCGCACTGCGAATACCACTGCTGCTGGGATTGACCTCCGCGTCCGCCCTCACGCGGCCGAGTCGAGGGCGGCCGGGAGCGGGTGCTTCTCCAGGTAGCTCAGCACGTCGTCCAGGTGGCGGTACACGCGCATCTCGTGGCGGATGATGTCCTCGACGCGGCCCTCCGGGTCGATGATGAACGTGACGCGCCGGTCCACGCGCAGCACGGGCCAGAGCACGTCGTAGGCGCGGCTGATGACGCGGTCCGGGTCTCCCAGGAGGGAGAAGTGGATGTCCTCCTTCGCCGCGAACTCGCACTGGGTCTTCTGCGTGTCCACGGAGACACCCACCAGCTCCGCGCCCAGCTCCTGCAGGCGCAGGTGGTTGTCCCGGAAGGCGCGGTTCTCGATGGTGCAGCCGAGCGTGAAGGCCTTGGGGAAGAAGAAGAGGACCACCCGGCGGCCCTTGAGCGCGGACAGGCTCAGCGGCACGCCATGACAGTCGATGGCGGAAAAGTCTGGCGCGAGGTCTCCGATGGCGAGCATTCCAGCACCTCCCTCCTGAGTGGCCGCGACGGGCCACCGATACCACGTTGACGGACAGGCTCCCGGCGCCATTTCCCGGGAGCGTCACCCTCGTTCGCCCCACGACTCCGGCCCTGTGTCCTGGTGGAACACCGGAGAGGGGCGCGTCCTGCATCGCATGGTTCAAATCACCTGGGTGTTAAGTTCTCTTAAGGCTTGTCCGGGGGCCCGCGGGGCCCGCGCCGTCCGCCCGGAACCAACGGCTGACGTCGGGTCCCCGGACGCGGGGCAAGCCCACCTCCCGGGTGGGAAAATTCGTGACAGCCCTTGAAGACACGCTAGGGTCAACCCGGGAGGTTGCCCTTGTACAGCCCCGTTCCCTGGGTGGTCACCGAGCCTGATGCGCAGCGCATGCCCCTGTGCGGGGGAGGGCGAGGGCACGCCGTGTCGCGGGAGGTGGCGTCGCCGTGATGCCCGCGCCGTTCCATCCGGACCAGCTTGCCCCCGGAAGCATGGTGGGGCCGTGGCGCGTGGTGGCCTCGTTGGGGGCGGGAGGCTTCGGCCGCGTCTTCAAGGTGGAGCGGGGAGGGCGCTTCTTCACGATGAAGATGGCGCTGCGCCCCGCGGGCCCCCAGGCCTCCGAGGAGGAGGACGTCAACGGGCGGCTGTCGCACGAGGTCGCCGCGCTGCTGGCGTGTGCCCCGCACCCCAACCTGCCCCGGGTCCAGGCGGTGGACCGGTGGCCGGACCCGCCCGAGGGCTACCTCTACTTCGTCACCGACTACATCGACGGGGAGACCTTCCACGAGTGGCGCTGGCGGGTGAAGCCGTCGGCGGCGCACCTCCTGTCGGTGTTCACGGAGGTGGTGCGCGCGGTGTCGGACCTGCACCGGCGCGGGCTGCACCACCGCGACGTGAAGGGCGACAACCTGCTCATCCGCCGCGACGACGAGCGGCCCTTCCTCATCGACCTGGGCACCGTGCGGATGCCCGGGGCCACGACGCTGACGGTGGGCGTGGCGCCGGCCTCGCCGCACCTCCTGCCGCCCGAGTGCGTGGCCTTCCTTCGCGAGGGCCAGTGGGAGCAGGGCGCGCGGTTCGACGCGGGCATCCCCGGAGACCTCTACGCGCTGGGCGCGCTCCTGTACGAGTCGCTCACGGATGGCTACGCCTTCGACCCCCGGCTCCCGTATGACCGGCTGCTGCCGGCCATCGAGACGGTGACGCCGCGAGCGCCCCAGGCCGTCAACCCCAAGGTCCCTCCCGCGCTGGGAGACATCGCGCTGCGGCTGCTCGCGAAGCGCCCCGAGGAGCGCTACGCCGGCACCGAGGCGCTGCTCCAGGCGCTGTGGGAGGTGGCCAAGGAGAAGCGGCAGCCGGCCTGGAAGGTGTCGCTGGACAGGCCGCCGGACCCCGAAGCGCCGCGCGACGTGGACGCGGACACGCCCCGGCTGCGCATCGTCCCCGAGCTCGTCCGCTCCATCGACCCCGTGCCCTCCGCGGACGAGGTGTCCGAGCCCTCCGCGCCACCGCCTGGGAGCCTCGAGGTGGCCGCTGTCGAGCCCTCCGGCGAAGCCGCGCTGGCGCCTGTGACGGAGGTCTCCTTTTCGCCTTCGCCGGAGCCCCGGGCGGCGCCGGTGCGAAGGCACCGAGGTCGGGTGCTGGGCTTCGCGGCGACCGCTCTCTTCATTGTCGGTGCCGTGGCGCTGGGCCTCGCTCGCCGCGAGCAGCCCCCACACCCCATGCAGGAGGTTGGTACCCCCTCGCCTCTTGCCGAGAAAGGAAGTCCCGTCGTGACGAGCCGTTCCTCCCCCCCCGCGAACACCCCCCTCTCCGTTTCGAAACCCACGCCCCCTCCGTCCATGGCGTCCCCGCCCGAGCGAGTGGTCGCACTCACGGAGGCTGACCCGAAGCCCGTGGCGGAGCTCCCGCCGAAGAAGCGGGGAGGGCAAGGGGGGCTGGGCAAGGTCGCGGCCGTGGCGTGCCTGGCCGGGGCCTGCGCGGGTGGCTCATCGAACCTGCGGACGGAACCGCCCGGGCGGGAGTGTCCTCCAGGGGCCCTCAAGGCGATGGAGAAGCTGGGCTTCCCCACCCCGTACACCCTCTCCGATTCAGCCTTCTACGTGGCCGAGGATGGCGATTTCGAGCCGAGGCCGGTGCCCCCCGAGGGGCCCTTCACCGTCCATCTTCCCATCCGGGGGCTCAAGCCCTTCAACTTCGACTCCTCTGTCCCCTCGATTCCCCAGCACACGAAGTTCCACGGCCAGATCTTCCCGGGGAAGACCCGGATCTACGCCTGGTTCACCGAGATGGAGTTCCCCGACGGGTCGCGCTACCCGATCTGCGTCGACCTCACCTGGCAGACCAAGGCTCAGTTGGGGCAGCCGTACGACCCATCAAGCACTCCCGAACGGAAGATGATGCGGCCCATAGTGGCCCTCTCCACGACCGATTACCTCGGGATAGGAAGAAGGTAGTCCTTGCCTGCCGCGACCTCTGTTTGGGTGTTCATCTGGGGAGTGATGCTGTCGCTGGGGGCGAAGGCCTCCGGGCTCGAGCCTTCAGACTCCCTGGCTCCGGTTCGCCGGATCGAGCTCATCGCGGACGCTCGTGCGCCACTCCCCGAGGTGCACATCTCACCGGGCCGCTCCACGACGTTCTTCTTCGACGCGCGGGTCCGCCCGGATGAGGTCGTCCTGGAGGGCCGCGAGCGGTTCGAGCGGCTGGGGCTCGCCGAGGACCACCTGGCGCTCATCCCCTCGAGTCTGTTCCGGGAAGGGGAGCGGCTGCTCCTGGAGTTGCGCTTCCGCGATGGCGCGGCGCCCGAACGCGCGGCGTTCATGCTGGTGGTGGACGCCGCGCGCGGTGAGCCGCAGGTCGAGGTCTTCCGCTCGGTGCGCCCGGTGGAGTCCTATCGCCAGGAGGTCCAGGAGCTGAAGGAACGCCTGGCGCGGCTCCAGGCGGAGCTGACGCGTCATCGCTCCGACGGGTCCTCCCCCCGGCGCATCGAGGCCGCCGTGGCGGAGATGGAGGGCGGCGACGCCATGCGGTTCATCGTGCTCTCCCCCAGCAAGACGGTGGTGCATCCAGACCTCTCGGTGACACACGTCGCGCACGCCCGGGCCAAGGGCCTGTGGATGGCGCTGCGCCTGGGTCTCCAGGCTCGGAAGGGGAGCGAGACGTGGAACGCGGTGGGGGCTTCGCTGGCGGACGAAGAGGGGCGTGTCGTCGAGGTGACAGCGCCCTGGCAGTCGACGCCGCTGACGGGCGGAGGGGCCGCGATGCTGGTCATCATGGTGTCAGGCGCCGTCCCGGCGGACTCGCGGCGGTACGCCCTCAAGCTGTGGGACGCGGCGGGGCGGACGGTCACGGTCGAGGGGCTTATGTTCGAGCTCTTCAAGGAGCAGGAGAGCCCTTGAGCCTCACGGCCCTCCGTGTAGGGTGGCGGCCGGACGATGACCTCCGCCTCCTCTCCCGACGCCCTTCGCTGCATCCGCGCCGACTCCCGTGAGCCGCAGGGCTACCGCGCCGCCCTGGGCGAGCGCCGCGCCTCGCTGCTCCTGACGGACCCGCCCTATTGCCTGCTCACCCGGCGGCGCAAGGGCGGGGACCTGAGAGATCCGCGCGCCCACAAGAAGATCGACCAGAACCCCATCGTCCGCTTCGAGACGGTGCGCGACTACCGCGCCTTCTCGGAGGCCTGGATGTCGCGCGCGCTGGCGCACCTGACGCCCGACGCGCCCCTGGTCATCTGGACGAACCTCCTGGGCAAGGAGCCCATCCTCGGCGCCGCGAAGGGGCTGGGCTACACCCACCTGCGCGGCGAGTTCACCTGGGGCAAGCGCACCACCGACAAGAACGCGAACGAGCAGACCTTGCGCGTCTACGAGGTCGCCCTCGTCATCGCCCGCACGCCCGAGCCCGCGCTGTCGCCCGGGGACCTGCCCACGGTGTGGGCCGTCGTCGGGGGCTATGACGACGATGGCGAGGCCACGCGCTGGGGCGGCCATCCGCACCACAAGCCCTTCTCCGTCGTGGAGCCCCTGGTGCGCACGTACAGCCGCCCCGGGGACACGGTGCTGGACCCGTTCGCGGGTAGCGGCTCGCTGCCCTCGGCCGCGCTGCGGCTGGGCCGCCAGCCCGCGTGCCTGGAGATAGAGCCCGAGTGGGCGGAGCGCGTCACGCACCGCCTGCGCGAGACGGCCGCCGCGCTGGGTCAGCCCCCGAGCGCCCGGTAGATTCGCGTCTCCGACCAGCGCGGCACGTCGGTGGGCCGCTGGGTCCACCAGTTCATGATGAGGGTGCGCCGCAGCCGCGAGCGCCCCGGCAGCTTCCCGTCGGGAATCTGGTTGCGCGCGTCCAGCACGCCATGGGTGAGCGAGCCCTCGAACACCACGAGCCGGTTGGGGCGCGGCGTCACCAGGTCCGCGGTGTCCATGCGTGAAGGCGCGAGCGACGGGTTGTCCTCGTCGGGCAGCTCCTTCGTCACCACGAGCGCGCCGCCGCGCACGCGGTTGAGGAACAGCACGGAGCCGATGCGCGGGTGCACGAGCTTCCCGGTGCGCCGCGCGAGCTTCTCGTCGCGGTCCTGGTGGAAGTCCACGCGCACGTCCGTCGGGTACATGCGCGACAGCCACCACTCCACGCCCGCGATGCGGCGCTTGCCGGCGATGGCGGGGCGCAGCGTGGAGATGATGTCCTCCACCACGTTGGCGGGCGGGCCGAAGTCGTACCAGAACGTCGTCTGGTAGGTGTCCTTCAGCCGCTCCCGGCCCAGCACCCCCAGTCGCCGCAGCAGGCGGCGGAAGAGGGGAGGGGGCACGGCGCCTTCGGTGAGTTGGACCAGGGTTTCCACGCGGGCCGTAGCTTTGTCTCATGCGAAGGGTGGGCGCCACCCTCCTTTGCAAGTAGGCTGCGCGCCCCATTGCCCTCCCGCCGGGAGGATGCGGAGACCGCTCGATGAAGGCTCACCACAAGATGCTCATCGGCATCCTCACCGGCACGGTGGCGGGGCTCACCGCCAATGCCCTCGCGGGCAAGGCCGCGTGGCTGGACTGGACCGTGTCCAACGTGGCCTCGCCCGTGGGACAGATCTTCATCCGCCTGTTGCTCATGCTCGTGGTGCCCCTGCTGTTCGCGGCGCTCGTCATGGGCGTGGCGGACCTGGACCTGAAGCAGGTGGGCCGCCTGGGCGCCCGCACCCTCGGGTACACCATCGTCTTCTCCACCATCTCCGTCCTTCTGGGCCTGGTGCTGGTGAACATCATCCAGCCCGGCGCGAACCTGAGCGAGGAGGCCCGCGCGCTGGCCAAGCAGGGCACCCACGTGAAGGCCGCGCCCCCGCCGTCGGAGACATCCTTCGGCGCGGTGCTCATGTCCATGGTGCCCACCAACCCCATCAAGGCCGCGGCCGACGGAGACATGATTGGCATCATCGTCTTCGCGCTCATCTTCGGTCTGGGCGTGGCGCTCACCCCCACGGAGTCCGCGAAGCACCTGCGCGACACCATCCAGGGCCTCTACGACGTGATGATGAAGCTCATCGACGGCGTGTTGAAGCTCGCGCCGTACGGTGTCGCGGCGCTCCTGTTCGCGATGACGGCGAAGCTGGGGCTGAGCATCCTGGGGCAGCTCGCCGCCTACGTGGGCACGGTGCTCCTGGCGCTGGGCCTGCACATGTTCGTCGTCTACTCGCTGTCGGTGCGCTTCCTGGGCGGGCGCAACCCCATCGAGTTCTTCCGAGACTGCCGGCTGGCCATCGTCACGGCGTTCTCCACGTCCTCCTCCAGCGCCACCTTGCCCACCGCGCTCAAGGTCGCCGAGGAGAACCTCAAGCTGCCGCCCAACGTGTCGCGCTTCGTGCTCACCGCGGGCTCGGCCATGAACCAGAACGGCACCGCGCTCTTCGAGGGCGTCACGGTGCTCTTCCTGGCCCAGGTCTACGATGTGCCGCTGAACCTGCAGCAGCAGGCGCTCATCATGTTCATCTGCATCCTGGCGGGCATCGGCACAGCCGGGGTGCCCGCGGGCTCCATCCCCGTCATCGCGATGATTCTGGGCATGTTCAAGATTCCGGTGGAGGGCCTGGGCCTCATCCTCGGCGTGGACCGCTTCCTGGACATGTGCCGCACCACGCTCAACGTCACCGGAGACCTGGCCGCCGCCGTGTACGTGGCGCGAGGGGAGCCGAACACCCAGGCGGACGCCGGGCAGCCCGCGGGTTCGCCTCACTCCTCCTGACGCCGCTCCCGGCCCATCCTTCCCCGAAGTTGTTCCACCGCCGCATCGCCAAGGAGCCCGCATGAGGGTCGCCAAGGATTCGATTGTCTCGCTGGAGTACCGGCTGCACCTGGGAGACGGACAGGTCATCGACCAGAGTGAGCCCGGCCAGCCGCTCGCCTATCTGCACGGGCACCGTCAAATCGTCCCGGGCCTGGAGGGGGCGCTGGAGGGCCTGGGGCAGGGCGACAGCAAGCAGGTGGTGGTGCAGCCGGGGCAGGGCTATGGCGAACATGACCCGGAGGGCGTGCGCGTCGTCCCGCGCGCCATGCTGCCCCCGGGCTTCAATCCCCAGCCCGGCCAGACGCTGATGGCCCAGACGGACCAGGGCGACATCCCCCTGCGCATCCAGGAGGTGCGGGGCGATGAGGTGGTGGTGGACCTCAACCACCCGCTCGCGGGCAAGACGCTCCATTTCGACGTCACCGTGAAGGACGTCCGCGCCGCCACCGCCGAGGAGCTCTCCCACGGCCACGTGCACGGGCCAGGGGGCCATCAGCACGGCTGATGCCTGGGTGTGACGCCCTGCGGCGCGCGTGAAGGGACGAGGTGGAGGCGCCTCGTCCCTTTGCTTGCTGGATGGAGTCAACGCTTCGTTGGATGGGGGGACGTGCATTATCTTTTCGCCCCCCATGAGCCAGTCCTCTCCTCCCTCGACTCCCAGTCCCAGCGCGGCCCACGGCGGCCCGCCCCCTGACGCCCACTCCCCAGCGCCCGGGGTTTCGGCGGAGACGGACCCGGAGCGGTACTGGCTCAAGAACGTGTATCAGGGGGGCTCGCGGCAGCTCACCGTGCGCGCCGTCATCGCCGGCATGTTGATTGGCGCGGTGATGTGTCTGTCCAACCTGTACGTCATCCTCAAGACGGGCTGGAGCCTGGGCGTCACCATCACCGCGTGCATCCTCGCCTTCGCGGTGTTCGGCACGCTGCGCTCGCTGCGCGTGCTGAAGAACGACTTCACGGCGCTGGAGAACAACGCCATGGGCTCGGTGGCGTCCGCCGCCGGCTACATGACGGGCGGTGGCAACATGGCCGCCGTCCCGGCGCTGCTCATGCTCACCGGCGCGCTGCCCCCGTCGGGCTGGCTGGTGGTGTGGTTCGCCGTCATCTCCGCGCTGGGTGTCTTCGCCGCCATCCCCATCAAGCGCCAGCTCATCAACATCGAGGCGCTCCCGTTCCCCACCGGCACCGCCACCGCGGAGACCATCCGCGCGCTGCACGGCCACGGTGAGGTGGCGCGCCGCAAGTCGCGGCTGTTGACGGGCGCGGGTGTCATCGGCGCGTTCCTGGTGGTGCTGCGCGACGCGCGCTTCACGTGGCTGACCAACATCCCGGACAAGGTGAGCCTGCCCTTCACCATGCTGGGCAAGAAGGCCTCGTCGTGGACCCTGTCGCTCGACTTCAGCCTGCTGATGGTGGGCGCCGGCGCGCTGGTGAGCTTCAAGACGGGCTGGTCCATGCTGCTGGGCGCGGTGCTCGCGTATGGCTTCCTGGCGCCGGCCATGGTGGCGCAGGGCGAAATCGCCGAGGTGACGTACAAGGCCATCAACTCGTGGATGGTGTGGACGGGCTCGGCGCTGCTGGTGTCGTCCGGCCTCTTGTCCTTCGCGTTCCAGTGGCGCAGCGTGGCGCGCTCCTTCAAGGCGCTCTCGGGGCTGTTCGGTGGCAAGCGCTCCGGCGAGGAGGAGCAGGACCCGCTGGCGGGCATCGAGTGCCCTCCGTCCTGGTTCCCCCTGGGCTTCGCGGTGCTGGGCCCCGTGGCCGTGTTCCTGATGGCCCACCTGTTCCAGATTCCGTGGTGGGCGGGCGTGCTGGCGCTGCCCCTGGCGGTGGTGATGGGCGTCATCGCCAGCCGCGTCACGGGTGAGACGGACACCACGCCCACCAAGGCGCTGGGCCCCGTCACGCAGCTCATCTTCGGGGGCCTGGCGCCGGGGAACATCCCCGCCAACGTGATGAGCGCCAACGCCACGGGCGGCGTGGGGTTGCACGCGGCGGACCTGCTGACGGACCTGAAGTCCGGCTGGCTGTTGGGCGCCAACCCGCGTCAGCAGTTCATCGCGCAGCTGTTCGGCGTGGTGGCGGGCGCGGCGGTGGTGGTGCCGGTGTTCAACATCCTGATTCCCACGCCGGACGTGCTGGGCTCGGTGGACTTCCCCGCGCCGGCGACGATGGTGTGGGCGGGCGTGTCCAAGCTGCTGGCCACGGGCGTGGCGGCGATGCCCGTCTCGGCGCGCTGGGGCGCGACGTGCGGCGCCACGCTGGGCATCACCCTGGTGCTGCTGGAGCGGTGGGCGCCGTCGAAGCTGAAGGCCTACATTCCTTCCGCGGCGGGCTTCGGGCTGGCCATCGTCATCCCCGCGTCCAGCTCCATCGCCTTCTTCATCGGCGCGGCCATCGCGGAGTTCCTGCGGCGCAAGAAGCCCGCGCTCGCGGAGGCGACGGTGCTGCCGGTCTCGTCGGGCTTCATCGCCGGCGAGAGCTTGTTGGGCATCGGCATCGCCATGCTGAAGGCGTTCGGGATGATGCCCAAGTAGCACGCGAGGCCCGTCCGGGCGCCTCGGGTTTCTTCAGTCCACCTTGGACGTGGAGAACGAGGCGCCCGCGATGAAGCGGAACGTGGGCGTGTCCATGCCCGCGCCCACGCCCGGGCCGCCCATCACGTAGAGGTCCAGCCAGGGCAGCGCGTGCCGGCGGATGGCGATGAGCAGCTCCGCGCCCACGCGGCCGTCGCCCAGCGGAACACCCACGAGCATGCTCAGCTCGCCGCGCGTCGTCTCACCCGCGCGCGACGTCACCGTGGCCCCCAGCCGCAGCTCGTTGCCAATCCTGTCCAGCTTCTCGGAGGACACCGGCGCCAGGTCCCGCTCTTCGCGCAGGAGCACGCCGACCTCGCCGCCCATCTGCCACATCTCCCCCAGGTAGCCGAGCTGGAGGCTGGGGTGCAGCGCGTACTTGTCCCGCGCGAGCAGGTCCTCGGTGCCCACGGGGAGGGCGCCCGAGACGTCGAACGCCAGCTGGAAGCCCTGCTCCTGCCGCACCAGCGCCGCGCGAGCCCCCACCCACGGCGCGCCCAGGCCGCTGCCGTTGGGCGGCGCGAAGCCCATGAGCTCCTTGCCACCCTGGCTGACGATGAAGGGGACCTCCACGTCCAGCTGCAGCCAGTCGAGCAAGCCGATGGCCGCCGTCACGTCCATCGTGAACTTGTTCTCCACCAGGCCCGTGCCGTCCGAGGGCTCCCAGCGCGTCTGGAACTTGAAGGGGAGCTGCTCGTAGTGGCCCTGGACGGAGACGCGCACCATGCCCGCGGGCATCGTGCGCCCGGTGCCGACCACCAGGGAGCCCAGCGCCGCCGGGTCCAGCTCCAGCCGCTGCAGGTTGAAGCTCGGCAGCTTGGAGGTCTGAGCGGAGGCCGCGGTGGGCACGGCCAGGGCAAGAGGAAACATCGCGGACAGCAACGCAAGCGCGGGCCGGAACGACACGACGACTCCTTCAGTGAATCAGGGGATAAATTCGAACCTGTCGCATGGTGGCAATAGTCACGCAAGTGGCCCCACAACTCGCCCTTCCCAGGCAAGTATCGAGGCGCTGATTCATCGTCAGGCTTGACGACGCGTGCCTCCAGATTCTCCCTGACTCGCGGTGCTGTCTGTTCCCATCGCGGGTCCCATTCATGGGAAAGCGAATCCGTTCTTGGGAATCGCAAAGGGTTTCGTAATCACAGGCAAGCACTGGCCGTAGGGCTCGAACCCTCCAGCCAGGAGTTTCCGTGGCCGTCCTCCTCGAGGATCTTCGGTACGCCGTCCGGTTGTTGCTCAAGAGCCGGGGCTTCGCCGCCGTCTCCATCCTCACGCTGGCGCTGGCCATCGGGGCGAACACCGCCATCTTCAGCGTCGTGTACGGCGTGTTGCTGCGTCCGCTGCCGTACCCGGAGCCGGAGCAGCTGGTCCAGGTGGAGCGAGTGAGCGAGCAGGGCCGGAGCGCCGTCCACTCCATCGGCCAGTACGTGCAGATGACGGCGGAGGGCTCTCCCTTCGCGCAGGTCGCGGCGCATGAGCTGCTTCCTGCGGGCTTCAACCTCGTGGGGGATGGGCTGCCGGAGCGCCTGTCGGGCATCCGGGTGACGCGCGGCTTCTTCGACACCTTCGGGACGCGGCCCCTGCTGGGGCGCGGCTTCCTCCCCGAGGAGGATGTCGTCGGCGGTCCGCGCGTGGTGGTGCTGAGCCATGCGCTGTGGCTGCGCCGCTTCGGGGGCGCGCCGGACATCATCGGCCGCTCCATCCCCCTCAACGACGAGCCCTACACGGTGGTGGGCGTGGCGGCCGAGTCCTTCCGCTATCCCCGCGAGGCCCAGCTGTGGGTGCCCGCGCAGCTGGACCTGACGAATGACGAGGACTCCAGCTTCCTCGGCGTCACCGGGCGGCTGCGCCAGGGGCTGTCCGAGGAGGGCCTGAGCGCGTCGCTGGTGTCGCTGGGGCAGCGGCTGCGCGCGGACAAGCCGCAGCTGCTGAGCGCGAAGGAGCGCTTCGTCGCCGTGGACTTGAAGACGTACCTGGCGGGAGACCTGCGGCTCGCGTTGTGGGTGCTGCTGGGGGCGGTGGGGCTGGTGCTGCTCATCGCGTGTGTGAACCTGGCCAACCTGCAACTGGCGAGGTCCGCGTCGCGGCAGCGGGAGCTGGTGGTGCGCGCGGCGCTGGGGGCCGCGCCCCGGCGGCTGGTGCGACAGCTGCTCACGGAGAGCCTGCTGCTGTCCATGCTGGGGGGGAGGGCTGGGCATCCTGCTGGCGGAGCTGGCGCTGCCCGCGCTCCTGGCCCTGGCGCCCGAGGGGCGCTTGGGTGAAGGCGCGGAGGTGGGGCTCCACGGCGCGGTGTTGATGTTCTCGGTGGTGGTGTCGCTGCTGACGGGCGTGCTCTTCGGGTTGCTGCCCGCCTGGCAGGCCTCGCGGCCGGACCTCCAGGACGCGCTGAGGCAGGGCGCGCAGCGGGCGACGGCGGGGCCGGGCAGTGGACGGACGCGCACGGTGCTGGTGGTGGGGCAGGTGGCGCTCGCGGTGGTGCTGCTCGTGGGCGCGGGGCTGCTCATCCGGGGCTTCGGCTCGCTGCGAGAGGTGCGACCGGGCTTCGACAGCAACGGCGTGCACGTGCTGAAGCTGTCCTTGCCGGACGGGCGTTACGGCGCCCCCGCGGCGCTGGATCGCTTCCACCAGCAGGTGGAGGAGCGGGTGCGCGCGCTGCCGGGCGTGAAGGCGGCGGGCTTCACCCCCGCGCTGCCCATGGAGCTGGGGCCGAGCCTGAGCTTCGCCATCGAGGGGAAGTACGAGGGCCGCGAGGATGGGGCCGGCGTGGGGCATGGCGAGTACCGCGCGGTGTCGCCGGGGTACTTCCCGACGCTGGGGCTGAAGCTCGTGCGCGGCCGGCTGCTCGCGGACACGGACCGGGCGGAGGCTCAGCCGGTGGTGGTCATCAACGAGACGGCGGCGCGCAAGTACTGGCCGGGCGAGGACCCGGTGGGCAAGAGCATCCGCGTGGCGTACGGGGTGCCGTCGCTGCGAGACACCGAGCCGCGCCTCGTGGTGGGGGTGGTGTCGGACGTGCGCGAGAAGGGGTTGGGCGCGGACGTGCCGTCGGTGTTGTACGTGGCCTCGGGACAGGCGGGCGCGGTGCTCACGGGGATGATGGTGCGAGGGCTTCCGCAGAACCTGCTGGTGCGCGCGTCGGGCAGCCATGCGGCGCTCGTGGCGGCGGTGAAGCAGGAGCTGCGGGCGGTGGACTCGCGGCAGCCGGTGTCCCGGACGCTGACGCTGACGGACTTCGTGGCGGGCACGCTGGGCTCGCAGCGCTTCAACATGGTGCTCTTGGGGTTGATGGCCGCGCTGGCGCTGGTGCTGGCCGCGGTGGGCATCTACGGGGTGCTGTCCTATCTGGTGAGCCAGCGCACGCGGGAGATGGGCGTGCGGCTGGCGCTGGGCGCGACGCGCACGGAGGTGGTGCGCCTGGTGCTGCGTCAGGGCCTGGGCGCGGTGGGCCTGGGCGTGGCGCTGGGGGTCGTGGGCGCGCTGGGGCTGACGCGCCTGGTCTCCGGGCTGGTGCACGGCGTGAGCGCGCTGGACCCGTGGGCGTTCGCCGCCGCGCCGCTGCTCCTGCTCGGCGTGGGGTTCGTCGCCACGTGTGTGCCGGCCCTGCGCGCCTCGCGCGTGGACCCCATCATCGCGCTCAAGTACGACTGATGCACTTGGGGGCGGGCGCTCAGGCCGCGCCGCCCGCCAGGTCCTGGAGCTCCTGCCAGCGCACGTAGAGGCGGTCCACCTCGGCGATGGCGGCGTCCAGGTCCTTCTGGAGCTCGGCCACCTTGCCGCCGTTGCTGTAGACGGCCGGGTCGGCGAGCTGGGCCTCCAGGCCGGCCTTGCGCGTCTCGGCCGCCTCGATGGTGGCCTCCATGCCGTCCAGCTCCCGCTGGTCCTTGTAGGAGAGCTTGCCCGGCTTGCGTGCCTGCTTGGGCGGGGCGGGGGGCTCCTCCTTCCTGGGGGCGGCCTTCGCCGAGGCGGGAGCCGCCGCGGCGGCCTGCGCGTCCGCCTGGTCCTTGAGGCGGCGGTACATCGCGTAGTTGCCCTCGTAGCGCGTGACGCGGCCCTCGCCCTCGAAGGTGAGGATGCTGGTGGCCACCTTGTCGAGGAAGTAGCGGTCGTGCGTGACGAGCAGCGTGCTGCCGCCGAAGTCCAGCAGCAGCCGCTCCAGGACGTTGAGCGTGACGATGTCCAGGTCGTTGGTGGGCTCGTCCAGCACCAGCACGTTGGCGCCCTCCAGGAACAGGCGCGCCAGCAGCAGCCGGTTGCGCTCGCCGCCGGACAGGGCCTTCACCTTCATGCGCTGCATGGGCACGGGGAACAGCAGGTCATCCAGGTAGTCGCGCAGGGCCACCTTCTGGTCCCCCAGCTCCACCCAGTCCTCGCCCTGCGAGGCCGCGTCGTACACCGTCAGCTCCGGGTCCAGCTGCGCCCGGTTCTGGTCGTAGTACGCCACCTTCGTGTTCTTCCCGATGACGAGCTTGCCGCCGTCCGGAGGCAGCTCCCCCAACAGCACACGCAGGAACGTCGTCTTGCCCACGCCGTTGGGGCCCACCAGGCCCACGCGCTCGCCGCGCTGGAGCCGGAAGTCCACCTTGCTGAGCACCTTGCGGTCGCCGAAGGACTTCTCCAGACCCTCCGACTCGATGACGGTGTGGCCCAGGCGGGGCGCGGCCATCACCCGCAGGTCCGCGACCTTGGGACGCTGGAAGCCCTTCTCCGCCATCAGCTTCTGCGCCCGCTCGATGCGCGCCTTGCTCTTGGTGCGGCGCGCCTCCGGGCCCCGGCGCAGCCACGCCACTTCCTGGGCAATCCACCGCTCGCGCTTGTGCTGCGCGATTTCGGCGTTCTCCTGCGCCACCAGCTTCTGCTCCACGTAGGCCTGGTAGTTGCCCGGATAGGACGTGACGCCCTCGCCCGGGTTGATCTCGACGATGCGGTCCACCAGCCCGTCCAGGAAGTAGCGGTCGTGGGTGACGAGCAGCAGCGCGCCGGGCAGCTTGTCCAGCTCCTCCTCCAGCCAGTCCACGGTGTCCGCGTCCAGGTGGTTGGTGGGCTCGTCGAGCAGCAGCAGGTCCGGCCGCGTGAGCAGCGCCCGGGCAATGGCCACGCGCTTGCGCAGGCCGCCCGAGAGCTGCGCCACGGGGCGGTCCCAGTCCTTCACGCCCAACCGGTCCAGGAGCGTCTTGGCGTGGTGCTCGGTGTCCCAGCCGCCCATCTGCTCGATGCGGTCCGACAGTGTGGCCAGCTGCTCCATCAGCTTTTCTTGCGCGGCCCCAGCGGGCGTGGACTCCAGCCGCTTCGCCAGGTCCGCCTGGGCGGCCAGCGCTTCGCGCAGCGGCCCCTGGGCCACGGAGAGCTCCGAGGCCACCGTGGCGCCCTCGGCGAACTCCGGCTCCTGCGGCAGGTAGGTGACGCGGGCCTGCCGGCGCAGCTGGAGCTCGCCCGTGTCCGGACGGGCGGCGCCCGCGAGAATCTTCATCAGGGACGACTTGCCGGAGCCGTTGACGCCCACCAGGCCCACGCGCTCGCCCTCTTCGATGGTGAAGGTGAGGCCCTGGAAGACAGTGCGGCTGCCGAAGCTGAGCTGGACGTTGGCGGCGCGAAGCAGCGTCACGGTGTCTGTGTCTCCTGGAAAGGCGAAAGGCGCCCCTCACTGAAGAGGAGCGCCTTCCTTACAGCCTGGACGAGGACAACGCGCGGACTACTTGCGCGCCGCGGCCTCGGCCGCCTGCTTCTCCTTGTACGCGGCCATCAGGGCCTCGGACTCGTTGCGGGGCACCGGCGTGTACTTGGCGAACTCCATCGTGAACTCGCCCTTGCCCTGCGTCGCGGAGCGAAGGTCCGTGGAGTAGCCGAACATCGTGTTCAGCGGAACCTCGGCCACCGCCGTCACGTAGCCCTCGGCGGTCTCCGTGGAGAGGATGGTGCCGCGGCGCTGGTTGAGCTGGCCGACGACGGAGCCCTGGAAGTCTTCGGGCGCCGTGACTTCCACCTTCATCATCGGCTCGAGGATGATGGGCTTCGCGGCGGCGTAGCCCTCACGGAAGCCCATGATGGACGCCGTCTTGAACGCCATTTCGGACGAGTCGACCGCGTGGAACGCGCCGTCGTTGATGACGACGCGAACACCGACGACGGGGAAGCCGATGAGGCTGCCCTTCTTGACGGCCTCGGCGAAGCCCTTGTCGCACGCGGGGATGAACTCGCGCGGAATCGAGCCACCGACGATGTCGTCCACGAACTCGTACTGCTGCACGGCGTCCGAGGGCAGCGGCTCGATGTAGCCGCACACGCGCGCGAACTGACCGGAACCACCGGTCTGCTTCTTGTGCGTGTAGAAGAACTCGCCCTTCTGGCTGATGGTCTCGCGGTAGGCCACCTGGGGCTTACCCGCCTTGACCTCGCACTGGTACTCGCGCTTCATGCGCTCGATGTAGATCTCCAGGTGCAGCTCACCCATGCCGCGGATGATGGTCTGACCGGACTCTTCATCGCGGTGCACGCGGAAGGTGGGGTCTTCCTTCGTGAAGCGGTTGAGCGCCTTGGAGAAGTTCTGCAGCGCCGAGCGGTCCTTGGGCTCCACGGCGAGCGAAATCACCGCGTCCGGGACGTGCATGGACGTCATCGTGTAGTTCACCGAGCCGTCGGTGAACGTGTCGCCGGAGGCGCACTCGATGCCGAACAGCGCGACGATGTCGCCGGCCGTGGCCTCGTTGATGTCGTCCATCTTGTTGGAGTTCATCCGGACGATGCGCGGAACCTTGACCTTCTTCTGGTTCACCTGGTTGACGATGAAGTCACCCTTGGACACGCGGCCCTGGTAGACGCGCATGTACGTGAGCTGACCGTAGCGACCGTCCTCCAGCTTGAACGCCAGACCGACGAAGGGCTTCTCCGGGTCCGACTCGAGGATGACCTTCGCCTCGTTGTTCTTCTGGTCCAGCGCCTCGTTGGTCGCCTCCTTGGGGTTCGGGAGGTAGCCACAGACGGCGTTCAGGAGCAGCTGCACGCCCTTGTTCTTGTAGGCGGAGCCGCACATGACCGGCGTCATCTTCAGGGCGATGGTGGCCCGGCGGATGGCGGCGATGATGGCGTCGTTCGGGATGACACCGTCGGACAGGAACAGCTCGCCGAGCTGGTCGTCGACCTCGGCCACGCCCTCGATCATCTGCTGACGGCGGGCCTTGGCCTCGTCCAGCAGCTCGGCGGGGATCTCCTCCTCGCGGACCTTCTCGCCGTTCTCACCGTCGAAGTAGAACGCCTTCATCTGGATGAGGTCGACCAGGCCCTTGAAGCGGTCCTCGGCGCCGATGGGCAGCTGCAGCTTGACGGGGTGGTGCGCCAGCTTCTCCTTCAGCTGCGCGGCCACGCGGTCATAGTTCGCGCCAGCGCGGTCCATCTTGTTGACGAACGCGATGCGCGGAACGCGGTAGCGCTTCATCTGCCGGTCCACCGTGATGGACTGGGACTGGACGCCGGACACCGAGCAGAGCACCAGGATGGCGCCGTCGAGAACGCGCAGGGAGCGCTCCACCTCGATGGTGAAGTCCACGTGTCCCGGCGTGTCGATGAGGTTGATGTTGAAGTCGCCCCACATCGCGTACGTCGCGGCGGACTGGATGGTGATGCCCTTCTCACGCTCCAGGTCCATCGAGTCCATGACCGCGCCCACGCCGTCCTTGCCGCGGACCTCGTGGATCTCATGGATCTTGCCCGTATAGAACAGGATGCGCTCGGAGAGCGTCGTCTTGCCCGAGTCGATGTGGGCGGAGATACCGATGTTTCGAATCTTCTCGATGGGTGCGTTGGCGGCCACGATCCGGTCCTTCTTCTCTATGAATGTGCCTGACGGAACAGAGCAGGCGGGGCCCTTACTTCCCACGGGACTAGGTTTCCAGCCAAATCCGCATGAGGGTGGAGTCCTATACTCCTACCTTTGATTACAGTCCGGGCTCCTGCAAATATAAACCAAGACCCGAGTGCTCGCTGGCGAGCGGCCCGGGACCGATTTCTTGAGAGGTGCATGAACCATGAGTGCGAGCGAAAACTTCTCCGTGGCCCGAGCCTGGCTGCACGCCTTCAACGCCCATGACGTGGAGGCGCTGGTGGCCCTCTACGCCGAGGACTGCACCCACACCTCGCCCAAGATCCGGGTGCTGCACCCGGAGACGGGCGGCAAGCTGGTGGGCCGGCAGGCCCTGGGGAAGTGGTGGAGGGAGGCCATCGCCCGGCTGCCCGGCCTGCGCTACGAGGAGACGGCGCTGACGGCGGACGGGGAGCGCGTCTTCATGGAGTACCTGCGCCACGCGCCGGGCGAGGCGCCCATGCCGGTGGCGGAGGTGCTGGAGGTGCGCGGGGGGAGGATTGTCGCCTCGCGCGTGTACCACGGTTGATGGGGCTTCCCGCCCGGGGAATGGGCTAGGGTGGCGGCGCGGCAGAGGAGGATGGACGTGGCGACGAACCCCAGCGCCTTCGACAAGGACTTCGGCTACCTGATGCCCTTCCTGGACAAGGTGGCCGCCGCCGCGGCCGGCCTGGAGGATGCCTCCGCCCGCGAGGAGCTCACCCGGCTCATGGCGGAGGAGAAGGCCCGCTGGGCGCGTGCCCAGGAGCTGCTGCGAGGCGCCTCCGGGGCTTCGTCCCCCGGCGTCCGGGCTCCCCCGGCGGAGGCGCGCGTGGATCAGCCTCCTCCTGGCGCCCCCGCGGGCCTCACGGTGGGAAGCCTGCGCGGGGTGGCGCCGGTGAAGTCCCGGCGCCGCTGAAGGAGGCCGCGGACCTCAGACGGTGCCGTGCTTGAGGTGGTCCATCGCGTCGAAGGTGGCCGCCTTGTACGCCTCTGTGAGCGTCGGGTAGTTGAAGCAGGTCTCCAGGAAGAGCCGCGCGGTGGAGCCGGTGAGCATGGCCACCAGGCCCACGTGGACGAGCTCCGAGGCCTGCTCTCCCAGGACATGGACGCCCAGCAGCTTGAGGCTCTCCCGGTGGAAGAGCAGCTTCAGCATCCCGCACATCTCCCCGATGATCTGCCCGCGCGGGTTGGTGGAGAACGGGGCGCGTCCGGCCACGTACGGGATGCCCTTGGCGCGCAGCCCTTCCTCCGTCTCCCCGGCCATGGAGACCTCGGGGATGGTGTAGATGCCGTAGGGCAGGATGGTGGGCATGCGGGTGGGGCCGCCCAGGCCGAACGCGTGCTCCACCGCGATGCGCGCCTGGTCCATGGACGTGGAGGCCAGCGCGGGAAAGCCGATGACGTCGCCCACCGCGTAGATGTGGGGCACGGACGTCTGGTAGCCGGGGCCCACCTCCACCTGGCCTCGTGAGCCCAGCTTCACGCCCAGCCGCGCGAGCCCTAGGCCCTCCGTGTTCGCGCTGCGCCCGGAGGCCACCAGCACCTGGTCCGTGGCGACCTCCTCCCCCGAGGACAGCGTCAGGCGGATGGGCGTCTCGCACGCGGAAGGCACCTCCAGCTTCTCCACCGACTGGCCGAAGCGCATGCGGATGCCCAGGGCCTCCATGCGCTGGGCGAGCAGCGCGGAGAACTCGTCGTCGAGGAAGGGCAGCAGCTCCGGGCGCATCTCCACCAGCGTCACCGGGATTCCCAGCGCGGCGAACATGCACGCGTACTCACAGCCGATGACGCCCCCTCCGACGACGACGAGCGAGGTGGGCAGCCGGCCAATCTCCAGCACCTCGTCCGAGTCGTGAACGCGCGGGTCGTCGAAGGGATAGATGGGCGGACGGAAGGGCGTGGAGCCGGTGGCCACCAGGATGAAGGCGCCCTTCAGGTGCAGGTCGGGCTGGCCCTGCCGCGTCACCCGCACGGTGTGCTCGTCCACCAGCGAGCCCGTGCCCAGCACCACCTGGACGCCGTGTCGCTCGAGGTTGCCCGCGATGCGCGCGCGCTCCATGTCCTTCACCCGCCGCTCGCGGAAGAGGAAGTCGGCGACGGTGGCCTCGTGGCGCAGCGTCGTCTCCACGCTGTAGAGGCCGCGGGCCTTGAGGCCGGAGAGGTGCAGCGACGTCTCCCGCAGCGTCTTGGAGGGCAGGGTGCCCGTGTTCGCCGCCGTGCCTCCCAACACGGGCTCGCGCTCCACCACCGCGACGCGCTTGCCCGCGAGGGCCGCCTGCACCGCCCCCCACTCACCGGCCGGGCCGGAGCCAATCACCACCAGGTCGAAGTCCACCATGGGGGGAAGGTACGCGAGGCCCCTCCGCCTTTGAAGTCATGGCTGCAGATGTTCCATGAAGAAGAGCGCTGTCTTCCGCATGACCTCGCGCGAACTCTCCACGTCATCGACCAGCTCGAACGAGTGATGGCCCTCGGGAAGCTCTTCCAGCGTGAGGGGGACTCCCTTGGCGCGGGCCTGCTTCACGAAGTCGTCGAGGACGGCATTGAGCCCGGGGGCATCCCGGCCCGCGCGCACCACGAGGAAGGGCGGCGACTGGGGGCCATTGACGGCCTTCAGCCCCTCGATGGGGAGGCTGCCCGTGGGGACGCCCTCGGCTCCGAGCAGGGGGTACCACGCCACCGCGCAGCGCAACCAGGCGGGGGGCGCCTTGCGCAGTGCGGGTGCCAGGCCCCACAGCCCGCCCGCGGACATGGCCATCACGCAGAGGTGGTCTCCATCGAGCTTCTCCGTAGCTGCCTGCTTGCGCACGAAGGTCAGCGCCGCGTCCATCCGCTTCTGGAGCTCGGGGGCCCCGGTGAACCACTTCGTCCGTTCGGCGCCGGTGGCTGGAGAGCCCAGCTCCACGAGGACCACCGCGAAGCCTTGCGAGGCGAGCCACCGGGCCTGCCCGGTGAATGCGGGCAGGTCCCTCACGAAGGGCACCAGGTCCGGATGCATCATGCCGTGCGCCAGGACCACCACGGGCACGGGGCCCAGGAACGTGTTCACGGGCAGGTAGATGTCCAGCTTGTAGTCGCGTCCGCCCGAGCGGGTGTACGTGAGGCCTCGACGCACCGGGAGCTCCTCCATCCCGGGGATGGTGAGGACGGGGCGCGTCTTGGCCCACTCGGGGAGCGGCGTGTTCGTGGGCCCCGGAAGTGTCGGAGCGGAAATCATCGGCGGACCGACGGCATGCACCTCCGCGAAGCCCAGGTGGGTGCGCAGCCACTGCGCCCTGTCTCGGCGAGCGGCGTCACTCAGCTCGTGCCCGCCTTCGTAGAACTTGGCGAGCTTGGGCTGCGTGGCCGCGTCGATGAACGCGGTGACCTGCGCGGTGGTGACCCACGGGTCCGAGCGGCCGTACTGGAAGAAGAGGGCTCGAGGCGCCGCGTCGCTGACGCCCACCACTCCGTCCACGACAGCCAGCTTCCGGGCATGCGCGGCGAAGTCCTCCTGGGAGAGCTGGCCCTCGAGCTGCTTCCGGGTCTCGGTCTCCACCTCGAGCACGCTCCGCGAGTAGTCGCCCACGCCATTCATCAGGACGAACGCGCGCAGCCGAGGCTCGACGCCCGCGAGGGCCCCGCCCACCATGGCCCCCACGCTGTGGCCGACGTAGCCCAGCCGCTGTGCGTCGACCTCGGGCCGGGACGCGAGCAGGTCCACGCCGCGCCGCAGCTCCACCATCATCCTCACGAGGGTGTCAGGCAGGGCCGTGCCCTGGAGCGAGGCGCGCCAGGGCTCGGGGCGCACGTGCGGCGCATCCACGAGCAGGGACACCACACCCGAGCGCGCCAGGGAGAGGGCCTCGTCGAGGAACTCGTTCTTCGTGCCCTGGCCCCAGTGCTGGAAGGTGACACCCGCGAAGGGCCCCGCGCCCGGTGGCGTGACGAGGTAGGCCGGGACGCGCCCACCCTTCGGGCTGGCATAGGTCAGCTCCGTCACGGTGAGGTCGCCGCGCTTCTGGTTGCGGACAATCTTCACGTCCAGCGGCGCCTTCGCGTCGTACTCCGTGATGCGTCGGAGCTCCGCGCGCAGCGTGGGGAGGTCCGGTCTGCCATCCGCCGCGGAGGTGGGGAGTGCGCAGAGCACGGCCATCAGGGGAATGAGCCAGGGGGCTGGGCGAAGGGTCCGGGTCATGGCGTGCCTCGGTTCTCGATGGGGGTCAGGGGCGCGGGCCGTAGGCGGGCAGGGGCGCTCCCACTTCATGGGCGCCAAGGTCGGGCGCGGAGCCGCTGAAGTCATCCGTGATGTTGGGGAGGGCGATGCCCGCGTTCTCCACGGCCGAGCCCGCTCCAGGCCGCAGGTCGGGCGCGGCGTACAGCGTCATGGGGGCGGACGGATAGGCGACGGTGGAGGCGAACACACCGAGGTCCACCTGCACGGCGTGTCTCTCGGTGGTGCTGGAGCGAAGGGCACTCAGGCTCGAGAGCGGGGTTGCACCCCACGTGGCGCCGAAGGTGCCGGACGTGGAGCCGAAGCCGTCATGGTCCAGGTCGGCGTTGGCTGTCACCAGGGTGGGAAGGTGGAGCACGCGCCCGGCGGCGTTGCCGCTGCTGTAGCCGCCGAACGAGCCACCCGGGCCACCGAGGAACAGGTTGTTGCGCGCGTAGAGGTTCGACACGGGAGTGTCCGCGTAGATGCCGAAGCCGTCGCCGTGCTTCACCACGGTGTTGTGCAGGAGCACGTCACCGGAGCTGCCCCGGTAGAGTTTGAAGGCGACGTGGACCGCGTTGTAGACGGCGTTGCGGACGAAGTAGGTCGGCCCGCCGAGTCCCGGCTGGGACGACAAGGCGATGAAGTTGTTGGTGAGGCGATTGCCGAGGATGCGGCAGTTGTGGAAGCAGAAGTCCGCCTCGATGCCATCGTCCGCGTTGCCGATGAGGTCGTTGCCGACGATGTCGATGCTGTACTGGTCCTTCGCGTCGGAGTCCTCGAGGAGCGAGATGCCATCGCGGAAGCCCGACACGCGATTGTTCATGATGACGTGGCCGGGGCCCGTGACACAGATGCCCTCGCCAAGGTTGTTGCCGTTGACGCCGAGCGAGGACTCCGCCCACTGCGTGACGCCTGTCACCACGTTGTCCGCGATGTATGCATTCTCCGCGCGGAGGAAGGTGACGACGGCGTCACCGTTGTTGGCCGAAGTGGCGTTGACGGTGGAGCGCGTCAGCGCGAAGTGATTCGTGCCGTTGAAGCGCAGGCGGCCGTTGATGGTGACCCGGTCGAAGTGGACGTAGCGCTGGTTGAACAGGTTGATGGGGCCGGTGAGCACGGTGCCCGTGGTGCCGCGCAGGACGATGGGCTTGCCCTCGGTGCCGCTGCGTGACCAGTCGAAGGCGCCATAGGTTCCAGGGCCCAGCTCGAGGATGTCACCGGGCTGGGCGCTCGCGGCGACGGCGGCGAAGGTGGACGGGGTCACGGCCTTGGTGGGCGCTCCCGCCATGGGCGCGGGCACGGCTCGGGTGGCGACCGTCTCGGTCCTCGTGGTGCCACCGCCGTCCGGGTCGCGCAGCGTGAGCTCCACCTCGTAGCGTGTCCCGGGCTGGAGACCGAAGATGCTTCCCGAGTGGCGCCGCCCCCAGCCGAAGCCTTCGTTGTCGCCCTCGGCGATGCGGCGCAGGGGCATGGCCT
Organism: Myxococcus stipitatus; assembly: GCF_038561935.1. The sequence goes on from NZ_CP102770.1 coordinate 3,549,567, forward strand.
GCCGCCAGGTGCTCTCGCCCTCGGCGCGATAGCGGACGGTGACGGAGCTGTTGGCGTTCTCGTCCCCCGTGATGGGCCACTCGACGGTCAGGTGCTGCAACGTCGGAAAGGGAAACTGGACCGCCCCGGCGAAGACGGCTCCCGGACAGGCAACGCCCCCATCGCCACAGGTCGCCGGGGGATGCCCGCCGTCTGGACGAGGGGACGCATCGGGTGTGCCCGAGCCATCCGGTGAGCCTGCATCACCACGGTCTTGATTCGACTCACCTCCGCCACAGGCCACGCAGAGGAGGACGAGCGCGAGCTGACACCCACGAAGGCGAGCGGGACGATTCATGTTTCCCGAGCTTGCCAGGAGTACGGGCTTGCTGCGAGCACCGCCCCCTCCGTCATCGGCGCCGAAGCAGCGGGGGCTTCGGAGGCGCGCGGCTACTCTTTCGGCTCGGCCGTCGCGGCCCGTCCGTCGTAGCGCAGTCCTTCGCGGACCTCGTCGTCGGTGAGGAGGCGGAACGTGCCCTCGGGAATGCCGAGCAGCTCCACGCTCCCCACGGCCTCGCGGTGGAGCGCGCGCACGGGGAGCCCCACGGCCCCGAGCATCCGCTTCACCTGGTGATGGCGGCCCTCGGTGAGGGTGACTTCGACGGTGTGCTCATCGCGTACGCGCACCTGGGCGGGGCGGGCCGGGCCATCATCGAGCGTCATGCCCTTTCGCAGCGGCTCCACGCGCGCGTCGTCGGCGGTGCTGAAGACGGTGGCCACGTACCGCTTGGGCAGGTGCGTGTCCGGGGACGTGGCGTGGGCGACGAGCTTGTCGTCGTTGGTGAAGAGCAGGAGGCCCGTGGAGTCCACGTCGAGCCGCCCCACCGCGTGCCACGTGTAGCCGGCGAGGCTCGCGGGGAGCTGGGGCAGGAGCACCTCGAAGACGGTGCCCGTGCGGTGCTGGCGCGCGGTGGAGGACAGCACCCCCGCGGGCTTGTGGAAGGCGAGCACTCGCGTGGTCGGAGCGGACAGCTCGATGACCCGGCCATCCACGCGCACGGTGGCGCCGGGCGGGACGGGCGCGAGGGCCATCTTCGCGACGCGGCCGTTGATGGTGACGCGGCCGGCGTTGATGGCGGCCTCGGCCTCGTCCTGGGGGAACACGCCGGCTCGGGCGAGCGCGCGCGACAGCCAGTCCGGCTTCTCCTTGCCCTCCCAGCGTTGGTGGCGCGGTGGCTTGGTCTTGTCGGGCTTGCGTGTCATGGGGCTCCAGAGGGGAGCGGCGTCATATCACTCCCGCTCGCGAGGGGTGGGGCATCTCGGAGCCGACCGTTCACGGATGCGACGCGAGGGCCCACCGAGTGTCGGGTGCAAGGCGTGGGAGCCCTGACACGTCATCCTGGTGCCCCGCGTCCTCGCTGACGTGTCAACACCGTGCCGCGAGCAGGGGCTCTCCCTCGAAGAGGGGTGGCGCGTCACTTGCTATTGCGTCCCGGTGTCACATGAAACAGGAGGGCGCTTTGCGCTTCGTGAGTGGAGTGATTGTCGCGGTGGGGCTGCTGGGCTGTGGTGGCGCGGAACACGAGCTGTCGCGGGTCGACGCGGTGGGCGGCGCGGAACAGGAGATCGTGGGGGGAGTCGAGGCGCGTCCAGGCAGCCATCCGTGGATCGTCAGCCTGCAACAGGGGCACGGCCATTTCTGTGGGGGCTCACTCATCCGGGCGGGCAATCGTGCCGAGACCGACATCGTTGTCACCGCGGCGCACTGCATCGACGACGGATGGACCGGCGTCACGGTGTCCGCGGGAGCCCATGACATGCGCCGCCCCTCCGCAGGTCAGCTCTCGGTCCGAGTGGCCCAAGCGGTCGCTCACCCGAGATACAATCCGGACACGATGTTGAATGATATCGCCGTCCTCAAGCTCGAACGACCCATCAAGCTCGGGAGTTCGACGTGTGGCATCAGCTCGGTGCCCATGCGTCCCAACTTGAAGACGCAGGCCGCGACCGCTGGCTCTCAAATCATGACCGTGTGTCTCCCTCAGGCTGGCGAGTCGGTCCCGGACAACACGATGACCATGGTCGCGGGATGGGGGATGACGGTAGAGGGGGGATACGAGCTCTCTCCCGTCCTGCTGCAGGTGGCTGTTCCCATCATCAACTCCCAAGCCCTGGCAGAGATGTACGGGGCGGAGGGCTTCCAAGTCGACTCGGCCGCGATGCTCGGGGCTGGGTATCGCGAAGGGGGCAAGGATTCCTGTCAGGGTGACAGCGGCGGGCCACTGGTCGTCAAGAATGGGGAGAAGTACGTGCTCCAGGGCATCTCGAGCTTTGGCATGGGCTGCGCGCGGGAAAGTCTCCCTGGCGTCTACACGCGAGTCTCCAACTACGTCCCGTGGATCAATCAGCAGGTGCGCATCCTCAGCAGCTTGGCGGGCCTGTGAGCGCGGGCCCGGTCGAGTCCCAGCGGGAAGTGTCCTCGCCGGACCACTGAGACGGGGATGCAGTGGCGACGGGCGGCCCCACGGCGCATGCTGCCCATCGCCCCATGACTGCTCGCGCTGGAACGCCCCCCGTTCGTGACGTGCCCCGGATGCATCCGCTGGATGGCTTCGTCTCCTCGCTGTCCAGCGGCTCCCTGTTTCGAGAGGGCTGGGGGGATGAGCAGCCCTTCGGTGGGACGCCCCTGACGTCGCTGCTGGCTCCGAGCGTCAGTCCCATCGAGGTGACATGGTCCGCGGAGCAGCCGCTGGGCCGCCGCCGGTTCCAGGACGGTGTGTTCGCGTCGCCGTGGACCGCGCTGCCCTCCGAGGTCCGCCAGGGGAGGGTGCGCTGGCTCTCCTCGGGGAGAGGTCCTCGCCGGGATGCATGTGTGGTGCTCGCGGCGTCGAGAGATGAGGGCTATCGCCTCCGGACCTGGCTCTTCGCGCCGCTGGTCGACGAGGGCATGGACCTCTTCTTCCTGGAGAATCCCTTCTACGGAGCGCGGCGCGCCACGGGGCAGCGAGGGCCTCACATCCGCACGGTGAGCGAGCAGCTCCACATGAACATCGCCACCATCGAGGAGGCGCGAGGCCTGGTCGCGCACGCGAGGCGTCAGGGCTATGAGCGTGTCGCGGTGGCGGGCTACAGCATGGGGGGCTACATGGCGGCGCTGTCGGCCGCGACGATGCCCGAGCCCGTGGGGGTCGCGGCGCTCGCGGCGGGGGCGTCTCCCGCACCTGTCTTCACGAAGGGCGTTCATGGCCGCTCCATCGACTTCAAGAAGCTGGGCGGCTCAAAGGATGAAACGGCCGCGAGGGCCCGCCTCGCGACGCTCCTGGACATGGCGAATGCGTGCCTGCTGCCGCCTCCCATGAAGCCGGGGGCCGCCATCATCGTCGCGTGTGAGCGGGACGGGTTTGTTCCCATCTCGGAGTCGCGGGCGCTTCACGCGCACTGGGCCGGCAGCGAGCTGCGGGTCCTGGACGCGGGACACATCTCGGCGATTCTCACGTCGGGCTCGGCGCTTCGAGCCGCGCTCCGGGACGCCGTGCATCGCTCGGGCGAGTGACGCCTTCCCGTACGCCGTCTCGAGGACAGGCCCCGCGCGCGGCATCCCGGACCGAGGTGGTCGCTCCGCCCGGATGTGTCGCGGCGGGCTTTGCGGTCCGCGGGCCCACTCGCGCAGCCTGCGCCCGTCCGTCCACAGGAGCCCTCATGTCCCGTCTCCTCGCCTGCCTCGTCCTTGTCTCGTTCTCCGCTGCCGCCTCCGAGCGTGCACCAGTGCCTCGCCGGCCCGTGCACACGTACTCCATCGTCGCCCGGGACCCGGTGACAGGGGACCTGGGCGTCGCCGTGCAGTCCCACTGGTTCTCCGTGGGCAGCACCGTGCCGTGGGCCGAGGCTGGCGTCGGCGCGGTCGCCACCCAGTCCTTCGTGGACCCGACCTACGGCAAGCTCGGCTTGGACTTCATGCGCGCCGGACGCAGTGCCCCGGAGACCCTCAAGGGCCTGCTCGCCGCGGATGTCGCCAGTGACGTGCGTCAGGTCGGCATGGTGGACGCGCAGGGCCGAGTCGCCGCGCACACCGGCAAGAACAACATCACCGCCGCGGGCCACCTCGTGGGCGAGGGCTTCACCGTCCAGGCGAACATGATGGAGAAGGACACCGTCTGGCCCGCGATGGCCAAGGCCTACCGCGACGCGAAGGGGGACCTCGCCGAGCGCATGCTCATGGCGCTCGAAGCCGCCGAGGCCCAGGGCGGCGACATCCGGGGCAAGCAGTCCGCCGCCATCATCGTCGTGTCCGGAAAGGCCACCGGTCGTCCCTGGGCGGACCGCCGCTTCGACCTGCGCGTCGAGGACCACCCCGAGCCCCTCAAGGAGCTCCGCCGCCTCATCACCCTCCAGCGTGCCTACAACGCGATGAACGAGGGAGACCTCGCCCTCGAGCGCAAGGACACGGACGGCGCCCTCGCCGCGTACTCCACCGCCGCGAAGCTCGCGCCCGGCAACGCGGAGATGCTCTTCTGGCACGCCATCTCGCTCGTGGGCCTTGGCCGCGTGGATGAAGCGATGCCCCTGCTGAACAAGGCCTACGCCGCGGACCCGCGCTGGAAGGACCTCGTCACCCGACTGCCCGCCGCGGGCCTCCTCCCCAACGACGCGAAGCTCCTGGGGCGTCTCACCGGAGCGAAGGCCACGCGGTAGCCGAGCAAGGGCGCGGACGCCGAGCCCTCCCCCTCGGTGGGGCAGGGGGCTCGTGCACTTGTGGGCGCCTCGCGCGATGCAGAGGTTTCCAGGACGAGGTGCCCATGCGTTCTCCCCTGGCCCCGCTGCTCGCGTTGACCCTCCCGCTCCTGGCCCTGGCCCAGTCGCCGCCGGACATGGCGCTCCCTCGGGAGCCCAGTGCGACGAGCATCTGGTACTGGGTGGCGCTCCTGGTCCTGGCCGCCGCCGTGTTCGCGTGGGTGGTGGTGCGGCTCAACCAGAAGCGCAGAGGTCCTCCCGGGCCTCCGAGGTCCGCTCGCTCCTACTAGCTAGCCGGGCGGACGATTCTTCCGCAGCGTGTGCATCGCGGCCAGCCACAGCCGCGCCTCCTTGCGCGTGAGCCGTGAGCGGCGCAGGGGCGCGAAGAGGTCCCGGAGCCCCGTGCGCCCGGGCTGCTCGTCGATGAGGAAGCCTCCCGATGTCAGCACCTCGCCCAGCGTCGACTCCACCTGCGCCAGCTCCGTGTCCGTGGCCGCCACTGGGAGGGGGCCGGGCGGCGGTGCCTGTTGCTCCAGCGTGGCCACGCGGACCTCATAGGCATACAGCAGCACGGCCTGCGCCAGGTTGATGGAGGGCTGCTCCGGCGCGGTGGGCACCGCGGACAGGTCATGACAGCGCTCCACCTCCGCGTTGGTCAGCCCGCTGCGCTCATCCCCGAAGACCACCGCCACGGTGCCCTGGGCCGCGCGTGACACCAGCTCCTCGCCCACCGCGCGCGGCGGCAACCGACGCTTCCCCTCCACCTTGCGCGAGCTGGTCCCCACCACCCAGACACAGTCGGCGATGGCCTCGTCCAGCGTCGCCGCCCTGCGGGCTCCCTCCAGGACGTCCTCGGCATGGACCGCCAGCCGGCGCGCGGGCGTCAAATCCTCCACCTCGGGCGTCACCCAGACCCAATCCGACAGACCGCAGTTCTTGAGCGCGCGAGCCGCGGCACCCAGGTTCTCCGCGTTGCGCGGACGCATCAGGACAAAACGAACGGGCAGCACCATGCGCGCGGCACCTTACCGCCTTCCGGGCCTGGGGCCCTGCGCCGTTGACCCGGACTCGGGGCCCTCCTATAGCGTGACGCCATCGACCGCTGGGTGAGCACTCGGAGGCCACCAAGAGTGTGGCTCCGGATACACCATGTGGGCACCGGGACGCGCGGGGGACGCACCGGGGCCGTGGGCAGTCGGCCTCACCCCCCTCGGCTTCCGACGTGTGCGGTGTCGGCACGTCATGTGAAAAACAGGCGGCATCCTCGGAGGAACCATGGGTTCGCAGTCCGTCGTCACGACCTCGCCACCTCGCGCATGGCGCGCGAGCGGGCTCTTCGCGCTGCTCCTGGCGGGCACCGCGCTCACGGGCTGTAAGAAAGAGGGAGAGCCCGCGGCCGCGACGCCGTCGGCCACCACCGGAACCCCGACCACCTCCGCGCCGCTCGCCGCGGGGGAGGACGCGGGAACCCCCGCCGTCGCGACGCCGGAGCCCGTCAAGCCGGAGTCCCTCAACCCCATCATCCGCACACTGGGCGCCGAGGGCTCGCTGCCCGAGGGCCTCGTCGTCGAGCTGGCGCGGTCGCTGAGCCCGCACGACAACAGCTCGATGCCCGGCACGGCCTACACGCTGACGCCCCAGGTTGCCGGGCATCTGAGCTGGACCGGCGGGTCCACGCTCACCTTCAAGCCCCAGTCCGGCGCCTTCGCCTTCGGGACCGAGTACACCTTCTCGCTCGATGCGCTCCGGACCGAGGGCGGCGTGGTGAATCCTCCCGCGCCGGGGGCATGGACCTACAAGTTCACCACGCCCGCGTTCCGCTTCGTCCGCTTGCGGCCGATGCAGGTCGAGGTCGGCAAGCAAACGGCCGTGGTGGACGTCGAGTTCACGGGGCCGGTGGACGCGAACTCCCTGCGCGCTCGCGCGACCTTCCAGGTCGGCGGTGAGACTGTGTCCTCCGTGACCTGGCGCACCGTCCCCGAGTTCCGGAACGTCGCCAACGCCGTGCTCACCCATCCGGGCATCAAGCCGGGGGCGCAGGTCCGCTTCGCGCTCTCCCAGGGGCTTTCCTCCTCGGTGGACTCGAAGGCGGTCGCCCCCTCGGCGGAAGCATCCGTCGTCCTGCGGAGTGGAAAGCGCCTCGACATCACCAGCATCAAGCGCGACGAGGGCGCCCTGGGCTTCTTCCTGGAGGTCTCCTGCCGCGATGTGGACATGGGCGAGGCGCTGAGCACCCGGTCCAACGATGAATACGACTCGTACTACTGGGACTCTCGCAACCGGGGCTGCGTGCTGGATGACGCCATGGCGGAGTCGGCCATCCGCGTGTCTCCGCCGGTCAAGGTCTCGGTGATTCCCGCGCGGCGCGGCTTCCGCATCTTCGGCGACTTCAAGCGGGGCACGTACACGGTGCGCATCGCCGGCGGCGCCACGTCCGTGGGCGGAGGCACGCTGCTGGCGGACTTCGAGCGGGGCATCACCATCCCCGCGAGGAAGCCGCAGCTCTCGTTCTCCTCGGCGGGTCGCTACCTGCCGCGCAGCGCGTGGCGGAACCTGCCGCTCCAGCACCTCAACCTCGACAGCGTGGAGCTCACCGTCCGCAACGTGCCGCCGGAGAACCTGGTCTTCTGGATGAGCGACGACGAGCGGGAGACCGCGGACGAGCGCACCTCCAACGTGGTGGTGAAGAAGACGCTGTCGCTCCAGTCGCCGGTGGACACCCTGGCCACCACCTACGTGGACGTGGCCACCCTGGTGCCCGCGACGACGCGGGGCCTGGTGGAAGTCTCCGTGAAGAAGAACGGCCTGGAGGCAGCCTCGCGCATCCTCCTCACGGACCTGAGCCTCGTCGCCAAGCGCGGAGGCCCCGTGCCCGGCTCCACGGACCAGGGAGAGGTCTGGGTGTGGGCGCTCGGCATGGAGAGCACCGACCCGGTGTCGGGGGTCGAGGTGTCGCTGGTGAAGAAGAGCGGGCAGTCGGTGGCCCGCTGTGTCACCAAGGGCGCGGATGGGTGCGTGCTCCGCGTGCCCGCGCCGGGCGCGGATGACAGCGCGCCTTTCGCCCTCATCGCCCGCCAGGGCGAGGAGCTGACGTACCTCAAGTACAGCGAGCTGGGGACGGAGATCGCCAACTCGGACGTGCAGGGTGAGCCGTACCGTTCCGAGAAGGCCTACCGCGCCTCCCTCTGGTCGGACCGGGGCGTGTACCGGCCGGGCGACACCGCGCACCTGGCCGCGGTGCTGCGCGGCGTGAACGACCTGGCGCCGCCCGCGGACATGCCGGTGGAGCTGGTGGTGATGGACCCGCGTGAGCGGGAGCTGAAGAAGGTGCCGCTGAAGACGAACGACGCGGGCCTCGTGTCGCTCGACGTGCCCTTCGAGGCGTTCCAGGACACGGGCCGCTACCGCGTGACGCTGAAGGTGGCGGACCGGGAGGTGGCCTCGTACGGCTTCAACGTGGAGGAGTTCGTCCCGGAGCGGATGAAGGTGACCGCGGCCGCGCAGGCCCCGGGCTACGTGCAGGGCGTGGAGATTCCCGTCGCGGTGGAGGCCGCCTACCTCTTCGGTGGCTCCGCCGAGGGCAGCCCCGTGGAGCTCAACTGCCGGCTGCTGCCGTCGGACTTCAAGCCGAAGGAGAACGCGCAGTTCACCTACGGCCTGTGGCGGCAGGACGGCAAGGAGCCTCGCCCCGTCACGCTGGGGCAGGCGAAGGGCACGCTCGATGCGAAGGGCCAGGCGTTGATCAACTGCCCCGCTCAGGCGGCCATGGGCGGGCTGCGCGGCGCCGCGAAGCTCAGCGCGCTGGCCAGCGTCTTCGAGTCGGGCAGTGGCCGCTCCACGGTGAACGAGGCCAGCGTGCCCGTGCACCCGGAGCGCTACTACGTGGGCCTGCAGGCCAGCACCACGAAGGTGCGGGAGGGCAAGCCGTTCACGGTGCAGGGCGTGGTGGTGGACTGGGACGGGAAGCTCGCGGGTGCGTCGCTGGCGCCCCAGTCCGTGGAGGTGGAGTACGTCCGGCTGGAGGAGGAGTACGGCTTCACCTACGACGAGGACGAAGGCTACGACCGCTACCAGCGCTTCCTGCGGCCGATGCGGGAAGGCCGCGTCACGGCGAAGGTGTCGGGAGGCCGCTTCAACGTCACCGTGACGCCCGGCGCGGATTCCGCGGGCTATCTGGTGCGCGTGCGCTCCGGCAACGCGCAGACGGACCTGGAGCTGGAGGGCGAGGGCCGCTACTACTGGTGGGGTGGGGGCTCGCGCGTGGAGCAGACGCCGCGTCCGCTCAAGCCCACGTCGCTGGACATCTCCGTCCCGGCGCAGGCTCGGGTGGGCCAGCCGTTCACCGTGAAGGTCAAGGCGCCCTACAAGGGCCGGATGCTCTTCACCGTGGAGACGGACCGGGTCCTCGCCACCGAGTGGAAGGCCGTGGAGCCGGGCGAGGTGACGTGGAGCTTCACGCCCAAGGAGTTCGCCCCCAACATCTACGTGAGCACCTTCCTGGTGAAGGACCCGCATCTCGAGTCCGCCGAGGCGTTCATGCCGGACCGCGCGTTCGGCATCTCCAGCGTGACGCTGGAGCCCGTGGACTTCACGCAGACGGTGACGATGAACGTGCCCAAGGAGGTCCGCTCCAACGACACGCTCACGGTGGACCTGGACCTGGGCACGCTGGAGGGCGCGACCTACGCCACGGTGGCGGTGGTGGACGAGGGCATCCTCTCCCTCACGCGCTTCCAGAGCCCCGACCCCATCAAGCAGCTCTTCACCAAGCGCGCCCTCGGCGTGGGGACCTTCGAGACCATCGGCTGGACGCTGCTGGTTGCTCCGGGGGGCAACTCCCGCTCCACGGGTGGCGACGCGGAAGGAGACGCGAGCGGCCGGGTGCAGCCCGTCAAGCCCGTGGCGCTGTGGAGCGGCGTGGTGCCGGTGCCCGCGAACGGCAAGCTGCGCGTGCCCTTCAAGCTGCCGCAGTACCGGGGCGCGGTGCGGGTGATGGCGGTGACGGCCGGGGCCAAGAGGGTGGGGCGTGCGAGCGCGCAGGTGCTCGTGCGAGACCCGCTGGTGCTCCAGACGACGCTGCCGCGCTTCCTCACGCAGAACGATGAAATCCAGGTGCCCGTCTTCATCACCAACCTGTCCGGAAAGCCGCAGGACGTGAAGGTGACGCTGACCGCGGAGTCGCTCCCGGTGCCAGGGCTCGAGATGCCCTCCACGGGCACGTCTCCGTTGCAGCTGCTGGGCAAGAACGAGGGCCGGGCGCGGGTGGAGGACGGCAAGTCCACGACCTTCGTCTTCCAGGCGCGCGCGGTGCAGTCGGTGGGCGCGGCGCGGCTGAGTGTCGTGGTGGAGGGCGGTGGGTACACGTCGAAGGAGTCGCTGGACGTGCCGCTGTCTCCCGCGGGGCCGCGTGAGCGACGCGTGCAGCGCATCGAGCTTGCGGGGGGCGTGACGGATGTCTCGAAGTACCTCCAGGGGTGGACGCCGACGACGGAGCGCTCCACGTTGTGGGTGACGACCAATCCGTATGCGCAGTCGCTCCAGCACCTCTCGTACCTGGCGCGCTACCCGTATGGCTGCGTCGAGCAGACGACGTCCTCGACGCGCCCGCTGCTCTTCGTGTCGGAGCTGGTGGACAACATCGACCCCACGCTCACGCAGGGCGGCACGCTGGCGGACATGGTGACGTCCGGCATCAACCGGGTGCTGTCCATGCAGACGCCGTCGGGCGGCTTCGGCTACTGGCCAGGCTCCACGGACCCGGTGGAGTGGGGCACCGCGTACGCGACGCACATGCTGCTGGACGCGCAGAAGCAGAAGTACCTGGTGCCGCAGGACCGGCTGAACGACGCGCTCAAGTGGATGGGCGACACGCTCAACACCTACGAGGGGCGGGAGCTGCGCACGAGCGGCTACCACGAGAGCGCGGAGGCCTACATGCACTACGTGCTGGCGCTGTCCGGCAAGGGCCGCAAGGCGCGGGTGCAGAAGCTGGTGGAGGCGCTGGCGGTGAAGGCGAAGGCCAAGGCGCTGGCGAGCCAGGAGCGTGAGGAGGACTACATGCTCAAGGCCGCGCTGTATCTCTCCGGAGACCGCCGCTACGAGAAGGAGCTGCGCAACCCGGACCTGTCGCCCGTCACCGACGAGCGGAACAACTCGTGGTCCTTCTACTCGGACCGTCGCCGACGCGGCTTCATGTTGAGCACCTTCCAGGACCTGTTCGGCAACGACGCCGCGGGAGAGCCCCTGGCGGCGATGGTGGCCGAGTCGCTCCAGTCGCACCCGAGCGGCTGGTACACGACGCAGGAGCTGGTCTGGGGCATCACGGGCCTGGGCAAGCGACTGAAGGGGGTGTCCTCGCAGTTCACCGCGCCGGTGTTGACGGTGGATGGCAAGGCGGTGGCGGCGCAGCAGAACAAGGCGTCGCGCGCGTCGGACCGCACGTGGTCGCTGGCTCGGGCCAGCGAGCGCAAGCAGCTCCAGCTCGACGTGAAGGCGAAGGACGAGGGCAAGCTGTACCTCGTGCTGAGCAGCGAGGGAGTGCGCTCGGAGGGCCCGGTGCGCATGGGCGGTCAGGGCCTGGTGCTGACGCGCACGTACCGCAAGCAGGACGGCTCGGAGCTGAACCTGAATGCGTCGCCGGTGGCGCTGGCGGAGCTCATCTACGTGGAGCTGGAGCTGAAGAACACCACGGGTGAGCGGGTGCAGAACCTCGCGCTGGTCGACCGGTTGCCCGCGGGCTGGGAGATCGAGAACGCGCGGCTGGGCCGTGGCGGCTCGGTGGACTGGGTGTCCGGAGACGCGCTGTGGGTGCCCGACTACGTGAACATCCGCGATGACCGGATGGAGGTCTTCGGTGCGCTCAACGCGAAGGAGTCGAAGAAGGTCGTCTACGCGGTGCGCGCGGTGACGGCGGGGGCCTTCACGCTCCCGACGGCGGAGGTCGAAGCCATGTACGACCCGCGCATCTGGGCGCGCGAGGCGGGCGGCACGGTGCGAGTGTCCGGCCCGTGGAAGGACAGCCTGCTCTGACATGCGCCGCTTCCGCCATCTCCTGAAGAAGCTGGGTTGGACCGCCGTGGGGGTGTTGAGCCTCCTGGCGGTGGGGGTGGCGGCGGCGTGGTGGGTGCCGCTGCCGTCGCGCCTCACGGCGGCGCCCTCCGTGGTGATGGAGTACCGGGATGGGACAGCGGCGCATGTGTTCCTCGCGCCGGATGAGCGGTGGCGAATCGCCGCGCCGGTGGAGCGAATCGACCCGGCGTACGTCCGTGCGCTGCTGGCGCTGGAGGACAAGCGCTTCTATTCACACCTGGGAGTGGACCCGCTCGCGGTGGCGCGAGCCGCCGCGCTGAATGTGACGCGGGGGAGGAGGGTGTCGGGAGCGTCGACGTTGACGATGCAGCTGGTGCGGGTGCTGGAGCCGCGCCCGCGCACGTTTGTGTCGAAGGTGGTGGAGTCGTTCCGTGCGGTGCAGCTGGAGCTGAGGCTGACGAAGGAGGAGGTGCTGGCGGCGTACCTCCAGTTCGTGCCGTACGGGCGAAACGTGGAGGGAGTGGAGGCGGCGGCGCTGGCGTACTTCGGGCACACGGCGGCGCACCTGAGTCCCGCGGAGATTGCGACGCTGCTGGCGGTGCCGCAGAACCCGAACCGCCGGTTTCCGGTGCGGGAGAACGAGGAGAGGCTGAGGGCGGCGCGGGACGAAGTGGCGCGGAGGCTCCTGGAGGTGGAGGCACTGCCGAGAGGGCCGGAGGGGGCGAGTGTCTCGAAGGAGCAGGTGCTGGAGGAGGTGCGCGCCTCCTCGGTGCCACGGGAGATGAAGGCGTTTCCACGGGAGGCGCCGCATGCGGCGGTGTGGTTGAGGGGCCAGCGTCCGGGGCAGGCGCTGCTGCGGACGACGTTGGACGCGGGGACGCAGCGGCTGGTGGAGAGGCTGATGATGGATGCGGCGGTGACGCTGCTGCCGAAGGGAATCCACAACGGGACGGCGGTGGTGGTGGACCGGGAGCAAGGGGACGTGCTCGCGTTGGTGGGGAACTTCGACTTCTTCGACGAGAAGCACGGAGGGCAGATTGCGGGCTTCGCGACGCCGCGCTCTCCGGGCTCGACGCTCAAGCCGCTGCTGTATGCGATGGGCATCGACCTGGGGATGGTGGGGCCGGAGCAGCTCGTAGCGGACATCCCCACGACGTATGGCGGCTACACCCCGCGCAACTTCGACGGCCGCTTCCTGGGGTTGGTGCGGCTGGAGTACGCGTTGTCTCAATCGCTCAACATGCCCTTCGTGAGGCTGTTGGAGCGGGTGGGCGTGGAGCGCTTCCTGGGGGCGCTGCGGGCGTCCGGTGCCACCAGCCTGGTCGCGGAGCCGGGGCACTACGGCCTGTCGGCGGCGGTGGGAGGCATCGAGATGACGCCGATGGAGGTGGCCGGTGTGTACGTCGCGCTGGCGGGAGATGGGCGGACGCGGCCCCTGCGGGTGTTGGAGGAAGGCCAGCCCAGGGAGGCGTCGGTGGAGGTGATGTCACCCGGGGCGGCGTGGCTGACGCGCAAGGGCTTGGCGCTTCGGGACCGGCCCGACTTCCCCGAGCGGCGTCGGCTGACGGGGTTGCCCGCGCGGGTGCACTGGAAGACGGGGACGAGCTTCGGGCACCGGGATGCGTGGGCGGTGGGCTCGGGGCCTCGGCATACGGCGGTGGTGTGGCTGGGGAACTTCGACCACTCGCCCAGCGTGCACCTGGTGGGCGCGGATGCGGCGGGCCCGGTGCTGTTCGACATCCTGGAGGGCGTGGGGCCTCGGGGCCGCTCGTTGCCGGACGAGGACGTGAACGCCCCGAATGACCTGATGCGCGTGGAGGTGTGCGCGTACTCGGGACACCTGCCGACGGATGCGTGTACGCAGCGCAAGGAGGTCTACGCGAGGCGCACCGCGGTGCCCACCGTGCACTGTCCCTATCACCAGCGGGTGGAGGTGGATGTGGCCACGGGGCTCGCGGTGGGGCCGACGTGCCGCGCGGGACGCGAGACCGAGTCGCGAGTCTTCGTCACCTGGCCCGCGACCATCCGCCGCTGGCTGGAGGAACAACATCGCCGCCTGCCCGAGCCCCCCGCGGCGGCGCCCGGCTGTGAGCCCGGAGGGGAGCGGGCGGCTCCGAGCATCGTCTCGCCGGGGGCGGGTCACATCACCCTGCTGATTCCGGGCGTGCCTCCGGAGAAGCAGGAACTGCCGCTGGAGGCGGAGGCTTCGCACGAGCGGGCGCTCACGTGGTTCGTCGACGGAGCGCTGCTGGGCACCGCGCGCGCGGACGAGCGCATGTGGTGGACGCCGTCCGTGGGGACCCACGAAATCCTCGTCACGGATGACCGAGGACTCACCGCGAAGCGCACGCACGTCGTCCGCGAGCGCCGCTAGCGAACCTCCCACCCCTTGTCCCCGCGCAGGTACTGCTGGCCCGTGGGCAGCTCGCCGTAGAACAGGAGGTCTTTCACGCCGATGACGGACTTCCCATCGAACAGCCCCACCTCGCCCTTGGGGGCGAGCCGGATGCCCAGCTCCGCCAGCTTCAGCCGCACGCGCTTGCCCGGTGCCACCGACACCGGGGGCAGCACCGCGCCCAGGGGCGGCCGGGCCAGGGTGGGCGCATGCTCACCGCCCGCCAGGCTCACCCGGAGGTTGGTGGTCAGCACCATGCCCTTGAGCGACAGCTCCACGTCGCCGCGGTTTCCAATCTCCACCCAGCCAGCGGCGGGGTCGAACGCCTCGAACACCAGCGGCGATATCCGCGCCTCCATCCGAGCCCAGTCCTTCTGCACGAAGGCTCGGCGCTCCTTCACGAAGCGCTTCATGTACTCGCGGCCCGCGGCGAACCGGCCGTGGTCCATGTGCGGGTCGGCGCGCATGTCGTTGTCGATGAGCCGGTGCAGCTTGTCGATGTACGGGTCCATCACCGCGGGCGTGAACAGCTCCTCCATCGCCTTCGTGAGCCGGGCCCCCAGCCGCTCCCGCAGCTCGGGGTGCATCACCACGCGCGTGCCCAGGTTGGAGAAGACGGGCAGGTAGCCTGGATACGAGCCCGTCTCCAGCTTGCGCTGCTGATACATCTTGTCCACCCACGCGTCCGTCAGGGTGAAGTTGAACAGCGGGTGGCGCATGTTGTTGCTGCTCCCGCGCATGTCCTCCTCGGTCGCGGGGTACCACCAGCGCGCATCCACGTTGTTCAAGTCCCACGGGACATAGGACCACTTCGCCACCGCGCGGTCGTAGAGGAAGTAGCTCTCCGAGTCCTCCACGAAGTTGTTCGACATCAGCGCGTCCAACACCATGGAGCGCAGGTAGTGCTCCAGCTGGAGGTTCTTCTCGAGCGCCGCGGGGAGGTCGGGCTCCGGCGTGTGGTTGATGACGTCCAGCATGGCGACGAGCTGGTCGTTCGACTCCCGCTCATTCGTCTTCTTCGTCCACTCCCCCTGGTACGGCACCCGCCACGTCTTGAGCTCACAGTCCTTCCACCCACAGCGGTAGATGGTCGCGTCCGTGTCGGCGAAGTCGTGGGCCTTGAGGAACGCCTTGTTCACCTGCTCGATATCCAGGAACACGCCCTCGTAGCGGCCGTTGAGCTTGAGGCGCACGTACTTGGCTCGGGGCGCGGGCACGCGCATCGCGGCGAGCAGGTCGAACGCAATCTTCTCCGCCAGCATGGAGGCGTCCGCGTACTCCGCCACCAGGTTGAGCGAGGTGCGCCCCTCGAAGCGGACGTTCTTCTCGAAGCTCACGTTCCAGCTCTTCTTCGGGAACGAGCGCGCGGAGGCGCCGCGCAGCCGCACCTTGACGGGGTAGGCCGTCCCCTGCGCCTTGAAGACGGCGTCCTGCTCCGGCGTCCAGATGTCCGCCTCGAAGCGCCGCATGGCGGCCTCGGGGATGATGAGCTCGTACTCCTGCACGCTCGCCTGGACGGCGGGCAACTCGAAGCGCCGCTGGACCTCCGTCTCCTGGGGAGGGGGCTCCACCGGCGGAGGCGGCTGCACGGGAGGCGGGGGTGGCGGCTGGACGGGCGGCGGTGGGGGCTCCGGCGGGCGCGGGGGCGGCTCTTCCGCGGCGGGAGGCGTTGGCTGGACGGAGGTGGACGGTGCTCCAGAATCGCAAGCCCACATCCACATCACTGGAAGACAGAGCAAGAGTCGTGAGCGTGTCATCACTCCGTGTTGAGCAAGGTGCATGCCTTCGACGGGGGGACTTGCACCGCGCGGAAGTGAACGTTGCCAGCGTGCGGAAGGGCCGAAAGACAGCTCATGGATGAAAGGGATTTCCCTCCCTGGGCCGGTTCAGGGGGCCCACGAGGGCAGGGGGCCCGCCGCGCGCTCAACACGTCCTGTGCTCTCGCGTGGTGCAGGCGGGCGGGCGGGGACGTCGCTGGAATCCATCCCCCGCTGTTCCCGGCGCGGTGGGGCGAACCTAGCTTCAATGAGGAGAGGGGAGTGCCCAGAGAGAGGGAGTCGCCCGCGATGGAGACCTGGAACCAGTCGTCGGATTCGGCCCGCAGTCACACGCCGGTGATGGTGAACCGGCGCATCGACGAGCATGTGGAAGCGTGCGTGCGGCACATGGCGACGCGTGCGGACCGCCCTGAGATGAGTCGCTACCTCCAGCGCCTGGAGCGCGAGTGGGACCTCAACCGCGCCGTCATGGTGGCGACGGCGGCGCTGGGGGCGCTGGGGCTGTTGCTCGGCAAGAAGGATGGCGGCCGGTGGCGCGTGCTCAGCGGCGTCGCGGCCGCGGCCCTCCTCCAACACGGCGTCTTCGGCTTCGGGCCCTTGTCCGGTCCCCTGCGCGCGCTAGGCGTCCGCACGCGCCGGGAGATCGACCTGGAGAAGTTCGCCATCAAGGCGCTGCGCGGTGACTTCGAGCGCATCCCCAACGACGGCGGCCCCATGGCCCGGGCCAACGCGGCGCTGGTGGCCGCGCAGTCCTGAGGTGATGCGGCCCCCGCTCGCCCGGAAGGTGGGAGCGGGGGCGTCCTCGAGTCCTCAGTGCCGAGGCGCGGTGTAGCCACCGCCCACGGCGGGCACCAACGCGGGAGACGCGGGCTGGGGCGCGCTGTTGTTCGCCGCGCCCGTGTTCGCCTGGTCGAAGAAGCCGTTGAGCCCGGCGATGCCCAGCGAGAAGTTCGTCACCCAGCCCGAGTCGGGCTTGCCCGCCTTCGCGCCGATGTCGAGCGGCCGCGCGAAGTGCAGCCGCATCAGCAAGGGCCCCAGCGCCACGTTCACGCCGACGGCGGCGTCCAGCACACGGTGGTTCCACAAATCCCGCGAGCTGTTGCCCACGCCACCCACGTCGATGCCGGCCACGGCCTCCAGGTCGCTGAGGAAGGCCACGCGGATGATGTCATTGAGTGGCAGCTGCAATTCCAGTGTGGAGTAGGCGAAGTGCCGTCCGAGCAGCCACCGCTCGTCGCCGAAGTTCACGCCGCGCAGGGTGTCGAACGAGGACAGGAAGTAGGAGCGCGCGTAGCGTCCCCCCAGCGTCGTGCCGGCGCCGCCGCGCAGGAACAGGTTCGTGCGGCCGTAGATGGGGAAGTAGCGCTCCGCGTCCAGGCGGAAGTTGCCGTAGGCCTGGTCATCGAAGGGCTGGGCACCCAACGTGGTCTCCAGGAGCACGGAGCTGCCGGACAGGGGGCCGGTGGCGTAGTGGTACTTGAGGCTGTCGTAGCCGATCTGCCCGCTCAACTCCATCTGGAAGCGGATGGCCTTGTTCTTCGCGTTCCACACCGACAGCAGCTCGCGGTTCGCCTCGTTGCGGTCGGGGAAGAACAGGTAGAACTCGGTCGGGTCGTCCAGGAAGTACTTGGTGCCGCCCAGGCTCAGGTCCGCCTGCACGAAGAGGAAGGTGCTCAGCGGGTAGCGCAGGCTGCCGACGGCGCCGAAGTACCGCTCCGCGGACGTGAAGAAGACGGGCAGGTCGTCGAAGGTCTGGTCCACGCGGAAGCGCAGCGACTGGAACAAGCCGCCGCCCTTCGTCGTGCGTCCCTCGTCGTTGATGTAGAGCAGGTAGCCGTCCGTCAGGTCGAAGCTGCCGTACACCGCCAGGGTGAGGATGAACTGGTGGTCGCGCATCTTGTCGCTCGCCGCCGCGAAGAGCTGGCCGACGAAGCCGCCGCCGCCCGCGCCCGCGAAGCCGAAGATGGGACCGAACTCCAGGTTCTGGCGGGCGAAGGGCTGGTAGGCCAGGGCATCCGTCAGGGGCCGCACCGCCAGCGGGTTGGGCGGCTCGGGCGGAGGCTCCGGGGCCACGTCGAGCGCCAGCATGCGCGGAGGCCGGAGCACCGCGGGTTTGCGCTCACCCGACACGTGGAAGAGCATCCACAGGCTGCCCTCGGGGCCTGGGCCCGGCTCGAACACGCCCGTGGTCAGGTCCGTGCGGCGGACGATGCGGCCGTCGGCCATGAGCTCGTGCAGGTCCGAGCTGCTGTTGTTGAACGCGGTGAAGAACACACGTCCGTCCGACAGCGCGAGGGGGTCCGCGTGGTCTCGCTCCTCGCTCGTCAGACGCTCCACCTGGCGGGGCGCGTCCAGCTTCACGCGGAAGAGGTTGAACTTGCGGTGGGACGTGGCGTCGGACGAGAAGATGATGCCCGCGGGACCCCAGGTGACCTGCCGCTCCGAGAACACGTCATCGGTGAGCTGCAGCGGCTTGGCGTCCGTGCCCGCCTCCAGGTCGATGACGTACACGTCGCGCAGGCCGTCATCCTTGATGCCGATGAAGGCCACGTAGCGGCCGTCCGGAGACATGGCCGGTGAGTACGCCGCCAGCAGGCCGTGCTTGTCGATGCGGTACGTCTTGCGCCCGCCCAGCGACAGCTCCACCTGGGTGCCCACCTCGCGGTCGATGCCGGTGCGGATGGGGTTGCGGCGCACGAGCACGTCCTGGGCGCGCTTCTCCACGGTGTGCTTGTAGTCCTGCACGTAGATGACGTCGCGCCCGGTGACCTCGGCGATGAAGGCCAGCTTGTCCGGCGACAGCGCGAAGCTGCGGCCGGAGATGGGGTGCAGCGACTCCATGCCGGGCACGCCGTCACCGGCGACCTTCAGCGACTTGTCCGCGTCGCGAGGGTCCATCAGGTACAGCCGGCTCTCACCCGTCTCCGGGACGATGGTGCGCACCGCGAGCACCGTGCCGTCCGGCGAGCTGCTCATCGCGGTGATGTAGCCCGGCGCCTTGTCGAGCAGGTCCAGCGCGGGCGAGGACTGCTCCGAGCTGAGATACGTCTTGTAGGCGCGGCGCTTCAGCCAGTTCTCGAAGCGCGCGGACAGCCGCTTCGGGTCATCGCCCGTCAGCCGCTCCAGCAGCTCCTCGAACTTGAGCGCCGGCGAGTCCTTGGAGCCACCCGCCAGCCGAGGAGACTCCTCGAGCACGCGCTGGATGAAGCCCTTGCCGTACTCCTCCTCGAGGAAGGCCACGCGCACCTGGCCCACCTTGTAGATCCACAGGTAGCCGTAGGGCCCGGGCGAGAAGAAGTCGAGGAAGGCGTAGCCCTTGTAGAGGTCCGGGTTGACGAGCAGGTCCCGCACCAGCATCTCCGCCTCGGGGTCCATGCCCCGCTTGGCGTAGAACTCGGCGATACCTTCGATGAACCACAGCGGAATCGCCTGGAGCGGATCTCCAAACACCTTGGCCTGCTCCGCCACGGTGCGCGTCTTCTGGATGGTGAACTGGTGCGCCAGCTCGTGGGTGCTGATCTCCTCGAAGAGCCGGTGGTCGCCCAGGTACGGAAGTGTCAGCTTCAGGTCCTCGGTGCTGGTCACACCCAGCGTTCCCTCGGAAAGAGGGAAGAGGTTGGTCTGCAGGAACTCCTGGTAGCTGCTGTAGAGGATGTAGGGGAAGGTCTCCGTGGGGACGTACTGAAAGGTGTCCACCAGGTACCGGTAGGCTTCCTCGATGAGGGGCGCGGCGCGCTCGGCGACCATGCGCTCGCGCTCGTAGAAGTAGAAGCGCACGCCGCCGGCCTTGGCGCCCAGCGACTTCGCATAGGTGTAGTTGAAGCCGCCGTCCGGCGAGCCGCCGTCGGGCGCGGCGCCGAACACGCTCCCGGAGAGGGAGGGCGTGGGCCCGCCGTCCTCGGCGCCGGGGCCGCTCGCGGCGACGCCCGTGGCGGGGGGCCCCGAGTCCTCGCCGCTGGTGGCCACCACGCCCGCATCGGGCGTCCCGGCGTCGTCGGCTCCCGCGAGCTGCGGGGTCGGGCTGGGGGACAGGGTGGGGGAGGAGCCCGCGGGCGCCTCGGCCTGCACGGTGGGCGGCGCGGTGGGGGGCGTGGAGACATCCCCGGGCGCGGCGGGAGGCTGGTCGTGAGCCGTCCTTTCCGGAGGCTTGGCGACGCCGGTGGCATCGGGGCCGACAAGGATGTCGACATGCCGCCACTCGAACTCGAAGCTGTTCACGGGCGTCTTGCCTGGGCGGCGAGGCACGACGAAGACCTGAGCCAGCGCCAGCTCGGGCAGGAGCAGCGCCAGCGCGGCGGCGGCGAGGAGACGGGGGTTCACGAAGGTCACCTCTTGGGTGGGGTACTGACGAGACAGGTGCTTTCTAGGAGGCTCGCTCTCGAAGCTGAGCCTATACAAGCGTCTCGTGGAAATCCTTGGGTTTACTTGCCTGGCGGTGGGAGTTGGCGCTGGGGAGGGTTGCGCGTAGTGCTTTTGTTGAATGCCAACGCCCGATATGGATACGGGCCATGAGACGCTTCTACCTACTGAGCAGCACGCTGGTCCTCGCCCTGGGTTGCGGCAAGGACGACAACTCCAAGAACAAGGCGGAGTGTCATCTTGCCGCCATCAACCTGTCGGCCTGTCAGCGTTCGACGCTCGCGCAGGTGCAGCGCTCGGGTGTGTGGAACGTCAACGTCGACTTGAACGACGGGACGGGCTCCGCCGGCGCGCTGCGGATGACGGGCGGCGCCGGGCCGCTCATGTTCAACATGCCGGTGACGGAGCAGGAGTCCAACGAGGACACGCTCTACCTGGCGTCGGAGAGCCTGGACACCTTCAACCGGAAGGTGCGCTTCGCGCTCGCCGGGTGTGAAGGGACCGCGCCGGACAAGATGCGGGGCAAGTTCCGTCGGTGCGTGGACGGCGAGCTGGATCTGGAGGGCACGTTCAGCGCGGCGCGGCTCGGGCGGCGCGCGAATGAGGCCGAGGCGTCGGGGCTGGAGCTGGTGAAGGAGATCGCGCTGCCGCGCGGTTCCGCGTCGGAGCTGGCGGTGGTGGGCGGCTACGCCTACGTCCCCGCGGGCAAGGAAGGGCTCTTCGTCTACGACGTGCGCAATCCCGCCGAGGCGAGGAAGGTGGGCGAGTACAAGCCGTCGGATGACACCTACTTCGACGTGGCGGCGTCGGGGACGCTGCTCTACGTGGCGAGCCAGAAGAGCGGCCTGGTCATCTACAGCGTCGAGGACCCGGCGAACCCCAAGCCCCTGCGCTCGCTGACGCAGCCGTCGGTGGTGTTCGAGACGCTGTCGGTGGAGGGCAACTTCCTGGTGGCGGGCTCGCCCTCGCCCAACGGAGAGATCCTGGTCTTCGAATTGACGAATCCGGCGGAGCCGAAGCTGGCGGACCGCTACTTCGTCGAGGGCGCCGAGCCGAGCGCCAGCGAGGTTCCCCGTGAGGTGAAGGTCTTCGGTGACCGGCTGTACGCGAGCATGTGGACGTTCGGCCTCACGGTGTCGGACTTCACGAAGCCGTCGGACCCGAAGCTGTTGGGCCGCTACAGCGGCGCTCCGTCGCGCGGGTTGGCGGTGGGCAACGTGGGGGGCCGCCTGCTGGCGTTCTCGGGCGGCGAGGACTGGGGTGCGTACCTGAGCGTGCTGGACGTGGTGAACCCCGCGAACATCCTCCAGGTGGGGACGTTCCGGCTCCGGGATGAGGTCTCCATCCGCGCGATGGCGCTGTCGGGGTCCAAGCTCTACGTCGCGTACTACCAGGATGGTCTGCGGGTCCTGGACGTGAGCAACCCGGGCGACGTGCGTCAGCTGGCCTACTACAACACGTGGCGCGAGACCGACGCCAACCGCGGAGGCTCGTTCTTCGAGGGCCTCACCAACGTGGTGGTGCCGGGCGATGGGTACATCTACGCGACGGAGTCGTCGCGTGGCCTGCTCATCTTCCGCGAGACGAACTGACGTGGGACTCGTGAGGCGCCTCGCCTTCGAGGCGCCTCGCTGAGACTCGAGACGTGACGCAACACCTCATGGCGTGAGCAGCGAGTTGCCCGTGCCAGAGCGCCCCAGGCTGGCACCGCGCGCGAGGCTGAGCTCCATGCCCGCATCCTGGAGGGCGACCCGCGCGGCGTAGGTGTCACTGCGCGCCGCCGCGTCGCGAGCCAGGTTGATGAGCGCGCGTGCGCGTTCCGCATGGACGGTGACGTTGCCTTGCCCGAACTCCGAGGCGCTGGCGCGGATGTCCGCGAAGGCGCTGTCGGCGTAGTCCAGGGCGTTGTCGACATCGTTGTCGCCCTGTTGCAGCGCCGCGTCCGCCGCGAGCATCCACTCCCCAGCGCTCTGCAACATCGAGAGGCGCTGCTGGCGGGACTGCTCGGTCTCGACGGCGCGGTTTCCGAACGTGTCGACCTGCTCCTGCGTGGCTTGAGCATTCTGCTCAATCGCGTCATCCCGCGCGCTGAGCTCTGTTTCGAGCTGGTTGACGCGCTGGCGGAGTTGCTCCACTTCCGCGGCACTCGCTTGGGGAGGGGGCGCCGCGGGCTGTGTCGTCTCCGGACCGGGCGCGGCTCCCGTGGGTGCATCAGTCCCCGCTGTCACATTCCCAGGGGCCTGCTGCTGAGGTTGCGTTGTGCCCGACGCGGCGCCGGACAGGTTCTCGGATGTGCCTGCTCCACCCGTGCCGGAGGTCGTCCCAGGTGGACTCGTGGGAGCTTCACTCGTGCCGGACGACAGCTCCTCCGTGGGAGTCGTCGAGCTGCTCATCCCCGAGCCGCCCGAGGCCTGTGGGCTGCCGGCCTGTTCCTCCGCCGTCGGGCCGAAGCCGCCCAGCGTGTCCTGTGCGGCTTCGCTCACACCCGAGCCGCCCGTCGCTGGCGATTCCGACGGCTGCGCGGGTTGTGGGGTGGCGCCGCTCGAGCCCGAGCCACCCACTCCTGGCGCTTGGGTGTCCGAGGCTGTTCCAGCCGGGGGTGTCTGAGCCGTGCCCTGGGGTCCGGCTTCCTCCGACTCCTCTGGTTCGGGAATGGGGGCGGGGATGGGTTGATAACGCTGATACGTCTCGTGGATGGCGACATCGCCCGAGCTCGCCGGGGCCTGGCCATCCGGGAGGGCGGGCGTGATTTCAAAGCCTCCCCCATACGAGCCCGAGGCAGGGCTCGCGCCTCCGGGCATCTGCTGGATGACGAAGTTGGGAGGCAGCCAGGCGCCCTCCGCCTCCTCGGCGGCCTGCTCGTTGGAGTCCCGCAGGGCGCGTGCGGAGTCGTCCCGGACCGACGGGTCCAAGGGCGAAGGGTACTCGCTGCTGACTTGCGCCAGGCTCAAGCTGGCGACGATGGCGATCCACGGGTGCATGCACCCAGGATGTCCACGGGATGAACCTTCCAGCAGCTCACGGAGTCGCAGAGGCCTCGCCCGCCCGCTCGCTGGACACCCGGTCTCCTCCTCCCTGGAAATACAAGGGACCGCGCCCCCGAGTGACGGGACGCGGTCCTGGACGCATCGAGGAAGGTGAAGTGAGTCCTAGAGGCTGATGCGCAGGCCCACGCCCAGCTCGAAGGTGGGGGCCGGAATCGTGAAGGCCTTGATGGTCTCTCCGTTGAGGTCGAACTCCGGCACGGAGAAGCCCATGCGGAACTCACCGCCCTTGTGGCCGTAGTGGACGGCGCCGTACGCCTCCATCGTCAGGTAGCTGAGCGCGCGGTGAGTCACGTTGAGCCGGCTGATGTACGACTTGTCCGAGAGGTTCCCGAGCGTGAACAGGTTGATGGACGTGCGCTCGAGCGGACCGGGGTCGTTGAGGAACAGGTACGCGGACGTGTAGTGCTGGCCCATGTACAGCGGCTGGAAGGCGTCCTGCACGATGAGGTAGGGGTAGCCCAGCGAACTCGTGTAGCCGGTGGAGTTGTAGAAGTACTCCACGCCAATCACCGCCAGGTCATTGTCGCCGTATCCGAAGCTGTAGTTGGCGCCCGCCGTCACCTGGGGCGTGAGGCCAGAGGGGACATAGGTCTCCACCTGCGCCCTGCCATGGATGATGTCGTCCAAGGACGAGCCTTCGGGGAGCCGGTACAGCGGACGCTCCGTGCCCTTCTTGAGTCCCACCTCGCCGTAGACATCGATGGGGCCCAGGGCCGAGGACACGTCGAACCCGAAGCGGGGCTTGCGGCCACGTTGAGCCACGGCGCTGAGGGCCATCTCCGCGGGGCCCACGACGACCTCGGCGCGCAGTGCTCCACCGATGCGGCTGAGCCGGTTGACCGGGCCCGCGCTTGCCACGGTGGGGATGCCGCCGGTGTTGTCGAGCAGGGCGCCCGCGTCGGTGCCCAGGTCATCCATCACCGCGATGCCGTAGAAGTTCCAGCCCTTCGACTCCCAGGGGACATGGACCTTCACCATGGACACGCCGGTGCGCAGGTCCACGAAGGCCAGCGGATTGCGCCGCTGCGGTGACAGGAAGTCGGTGGGGTTCCAGATCTGCGCCGAGCCCCACTTCACGTGCTGCTTGCCGATGGTGAAGAACACCGTCCGGTCGAAGTCGAAGCGGAGCCAGGCCTGGTCCAGCAGCACGCGGGGGTTGGGGGGCGCATTGGCGTCCGTCGCCGTGGCCACGGTGGGGTCGTAGCTCAACCGCCCCACCACGAACCCGCGCAGCCGCTCCATGGGCCGGGCATCGAAGTACCCGTCCACCAGCGTGGGCGCGGCGAACGACGTGTTGCCGAACGACGTGCCTTCCGTCGCGGCCGCGAAGCCGCGCAGGTAGAACTGCCCGCCAATCTGCAGCGGGTCGTTCACCGCCTCGTCGGAGTCGAAGGCACTGCGAGTCCCCGGCCCCGACAGGGCGTTTCCATCCCGGTCCCCTGGTTCCGGAGGCGCCTCCGTCAGCGAGGGCTGCCGCTCCACCGCATCGCCCGTGTTGCTGGCGTCGGCGTTCGCGGACGGCGCGGGCTCCTCGCCGAACAGCGCGTCCTCACTGGGGCGGTCCGACGACGGCGCCGTCGTCGGAGTGTCCGCCTGAGCGGGCTTCTCATCGCCTCCGCCGAACAGCGAGTTCTCATCCGGCCGCTCGGACTGACCGAGCGCGGCGGTGCCGGCGAGGGCCACGGTCAGCGCCGTGGCCACGGTGAGCGTGCGCGAGTTCATCGGCTCTTGCTCTCGAGCCACGCCTTGGTGAAGAGGTTTGCCTCCAGCGAGCGCAGGTCCACCGACTTGATGAGGACGATGGTGGAGTTGGCCTTCTCCACCTCGTCGTAGAAGCGGATCTCCTCGGGGTACCAGACGTCGGCGCCCTTGGACTCGCTGAAGACCTTCTTCCAGCGCGGGTAGAGCGCGGTGCGCATCAGGCGGCCGGACAGCGCGTACTCCTCGCGCTTGAGGATGTTGTTCGTGTCCTTGTCCACCCACAGCTTCACGACGGGGTAGGCCACGTCGATGTTGGGCTTCACCTTCAGGTTCAGCTTGTGGGCCGTGTACTTGCCCAGCTTGGCCTCGCCCTCGTAGGTCGGGTCGAACTCCTCGGCCAGACGGGACTCGTCGAAGTCGGCGCGGCGGCTGTCGGTGCCCGCGATGCGCTCGCGCTCCGTGCGCCGCTCCCACTTGCCCACGTTGGGGTCGTAGCTCCAGAGGTTCTTGTCCAGCCGCAGGTAGCCCTTGCCGGCCTCCGTCTTGGGCTTGCTGAAGAGGATCATCAGCTTGTCGTCGGCGTCGCGCCGGTAGACGAAGCCCTCGCGGACGTTGTCCGTTTTGTCCTTCTCCTTCTGCTCCAGGTAGATGTGCGCCTTGTAGTCGCCACCGTTGCGCTGCCGGTCGTCGATGACCGAGAGGATCTGCACCATGGCGGCTGGCTCGAGGGCCAGTGCCACGGGCGCGGACAGGAGGGCCACGGACACCGCCGCGGCGGACAGCAGATTCTTGAGGCTCATGGATATCACCCGATGTGGTGCATCGCCGTCACGGGCTTGAGGCGCGCGGCGAGGAAGGAAGGAATCAGTGAGATGAGCGTGGTGCAGCCGGTGATGAACACCATGGCGCCCAGGACGGAGCCCGCGTTCACGACGAGGTGCAGTCGGTCCGACATGATGAACATCGCCGCGGCCTCCGGCACGCCCACGTGAGCCGCGTCCACGGCCACGCACACGACAAAGCCGATGATGGCCCCCGCGAGCGTGCCCAGCGCGCCGAGCGTCATCGCCTCGAAGAGGAACATCACCATCACCCGGGTGCGCTGCATGCCGATGGCGCGCAGCGTGCCAATCTCACGCGTGCGCTCCCGGATGGCGATCCACAGCGTGTTCATGATGCCCACGCCGATGATGACGAGCAGCACGAAGGTGAGGATGCCCGTCAACCCGTTGAGCGCCTTGAGCGTCCAGGTGATGAAGGACATCTCGTCCTCCCAGTTGGTGATGTCCAGCTTCTGGCCCGTCCACTCCTCGCGGTTGACCACGTCGAACTTGAACCAGAACGCACGCGGGTCGTTGTCCATGAGGGTGTAGCCCGCGTCCGTCAGCAACTGGCGCACCCGGGCCTGCACCTGGGCCATCTGCTTGAGGTCCTTGAGGTACAGGAAGATGGCGCCCGTGGAGTCGTCGCGAAGCTGGTACAGGGCGCGCAGCGTCTGCGAGGGCACGTAGACGTTGAAGTCGCTCATCATGCCCACGTCCGCGGCGATGGCCGCCACGCGCACGTCCACGGTGTTGTTGGTGCCGCGCATCGTGGGGGCGGCGATGGTGACGATGTCGCCGACCTTCACCTCGAGCCGCTTGGCCTGCTTCTCGAAGATGAGCACGGTGTTCGGCTGTGCCAGGTCGTCCATGGAGCCGGAGCGCACCTGCAGGACCTGGCGGAAGCCGGGCTCGTCCTTGACGTCGATGCCGCCGACGCCCACCTGCGAGGAGGTCTTCTCGCTGACGAGCTTGGCCCAGCCGCGCCCGCGCTGGACGGCGTAGTCGAGCTCCGGCACTTCCTTGCGGACCAGCTCGAGGATCTTCGGGTAGGCGGTCACCACCGGCGCGGCCTGGCCGGAGGTGATCTTGTAGAAGCCCGCCACGTTGACGTGGCCGGTGCCCAGGGTGGTGGCGGACCGGAGCATGGTCTCCTCCATCCCCTGGGACAGCCCCATGAGGATGACGAGCAGCGCGGTGACGCCGGCGATGGCCCCGCCCAGCAGCAGCGTGCGCCGCCGGTGGGTGCCCAGGTTTCGGAATGCGATGAGGAAGAGCTGGAACATGGCCTTACTCGTCCGTCTGCATGGCCTGCAGCGGCGACACGCGCGTCGCGAGGAACGCGGGGTAGAAGGTGGAGATGGCGGACACCACGAGGACGATCACGAGCGCGGCGATGAGGTTGCCGGCGCTCAACGTGGGGTACAGCCGGGGACCGGAGAAGAAGAAGTAGAGCGCCTCGTTGTTCGCGGGGATGCCGCTGGAGCCCAGCATGCTCATGATGCCGCTGCCGACCAGCGCGCCTCCCGCGCCGAAGACCAGGCCCAGGAGCACGGTCTCCACCAGCACCATGCTCAGGATGAAGGAGCGCTGCGCGCCAATGGCTCGCATCGTCCCCACCTCGCGCACCCGCTGGAGCGTGGCCATCATCATCGCGTTGTTGATGATGACCAGGGCGACGACGAAGATGATGAACACGGCGAAGTACAGCACCAGCTTCGCCAGCAGCACGAACTGGCCGATGAAGCCCGCAGCCTGTTGCCATGACGCCGCCCGCAGCTTCATCCCCGCGTCGGTGCCCACCTGCTTGAGCTCCTCCATCGTCTGCTGGAGCTTCGTCGGGTCCTTGAGGATGACGGCCGTGCTGAGCACCACGCCCTGTTCAATCTCCTCCTGGGAGTAGACCCGGGCCACCTGGTCCTCGCGGTGCATCGCGCCCTGGGTGCCCTCGAAGGCCTTGGTGTCGTCGACGATGCCCGTCGCCGCCTCCGCCACCAGCGTGTTGCCACTGTCCTCGCCGAACAGCGCGTCCTCGGCGCTGGCGCGGTCCACCGCCTTGATGCCGCTGTTCTTCTGGAGCTCGGCGATCTCCGCCTTCCGGTCCGGGCTGAGGTAGCCGTAGAGGTCCCGGAAGGTCATCAGGTCCATCAGGTTGATGAGACCCGCCATGGTGGACTTCTCCAGGCCCTTGAACTGGTAGGTGCCATAGACCTTCACGTTGACGCTCTGCACGTAGCCGGTGCGCGTGAAGGCGCTGATGGTGAGGCTGTCGCCCATGCGCAGGCGGTACAGGTCCAGCAGCGGGGCCAGCTCCGCGTAGAACTGCTGGTAGCGCGTGTCGAAGTTCTCGTCCGTGGTGGTGAAGAACTCGGGCAGGAGCTTGTCCAGGGTGGACTCCTTGCTGCCGAGCACCTTCTGGAGCCGCTCCACCGCCTGGCGCGTCTTGACGGGGTCCAGTTGGAAGATGATTTCACGCGTCTGGGTCTGGTTCTCCTTCACCCAGCGCTGCATCTGCGGGTCCGTGGCGATGAGCTTCCCGTTGAGGTCCCGCTCCGTCTTGATGTTGTCCAGGCGGAACGCCGTCTTGAGCTTGAAGAAGTTCTCGTAGAAGAACTTGGAGACGAGCATGCCGCGCTTGCCCTTCGGCACGGCCTCTCCGTCCACGATCTCCATGCGGTCGAACGTGCGCTGGAACGTGTCCAGGTCCGTGCCCACGTAGCGCAGCTCCAGCAGGTCGCCGTCCGGCAACTGCGGGGCGATGCGGTTCTCCAGGAACTCCAGCGAGGCGAACGGGTCCGCGTCGAAGCCGTCCCAGAACGCGTCGGTGCGAGCGCGGGCGAGCGCCTCCACCTCCATGGGGTCCACGGCGGCCTCGGTGAGCACCTTCTGGCTGTTGGCCCGCTGCTTCTCCATGAGGGCGACAATCTGGCGGACGTGGGCCTTGACGCTGTCGATGCTCTCCTTGAGGGCAGGGGTCTCTCCCTGCTCCGCGCGCTTCTTGTAGAGGTCCCGGAGCCGCGCGAGCGTCAGGTCCACGGTGTTGCCGGAGGTGATGAGCGCGCTGCTGGTGCCCATGGGCACCACCGTCTTCACGTTGGGGTGCTTCTCCAGGACGGGCCTGACGCGGCTGAAGTCAGCCAGCACCGTCAGGTCCGGCTCACCGCTCATGCCGCCGTACAGGCTCAGCTCGTCCTTGGACTCGTCCGAGTAGACCTGGATGTGGCCGGCCACGCTGCCGATGATGCTGCGGCTCATCGAGCCGTCGATGCTGTCGAGCAGCGCGCCGCCCACGACCACGAGCAGCGTGCCGAAGAAGATGATGCCGCCGATGAGGATGTTGATCTTGCTGGTGAACAGGTTGCGGAAGGCCACCTGCAGCAGCAACCGGAGCTGCCCCATGTCAGTGACCCTCCGCGCCCGCGGCCATCGCCCGCTTCGCCTCGGTCGGGGTGAGCCGGTCCAGGAACTTCCCGTCCGCCAGGCGCACCACGGCGTTAGCGTGGCTCATCACCTTGGCGTCATGGGTGGAGAAGATGAAGGTGGTGCCCTCCTTCTGGTTGAGCTCCTTCATCAGGTCGATGATGTGCTGGCCCGTCACCGAGTCCAGGTTGGCGGTGGGCTCGTCCGCGAGCACCAGCTGGGGCCGCGTGACGAGCGCGCGCGCCACGGCGACGCGCTGACGCTGGCCGCCGGACAGCTCGTTGGGGCGGTGCTTGGCGTGGTTGGCCAGGCCCACCTGCTCCAGGAGCTGCATCACGCGCTCGTGGCGCTGGGCCTTGTCCAGCTTGCGCTGGAGCAGCAGGGGGAACTCCACGTTCTGGAAGACGCTGAGCACCGACACCAGGTTGAAGCTCTGGAAGATGAAGCCGATGGTGTGCAGGCGCAGGTGCGTCAGCTGTCGCTCGCTGAGCTTCTTCGTGTCCTGCCCGGCCACGCTGACCACGCCCGTGGTGGCGGTGTCCACGCAGCCGATGAGGTTGAGCAGGGTCGTCTTGCCGCTTCCGGACGGGCCGGCGATGGAGATGAACTCACCAGGGTGCACCTGGAGATCCACGCCGCGCAGCGCCGGGACGACCACCTTGCCCAAGGTGTAGTCCTTGGTGACGTTGCTGATGGAGACGATGGGAGAGTGGGGGACTGCGGCGTTCATGCGGTGCGTCCTTTCGATGCCTTGGGGGTGCGGGGCGAGGGGCGGGCGCGGCGTGAGGCGCGCCACCGCTCGGCGATCCCAGCCATTTCGGCCAGGTAGAAATCACAGAAGTCCGCCGCGTCTCGCAGGTGCTGCCGGGTCGCGAGCTGCGGCGTGGCCAGGGCCTCCTGGCACAGACGGACGAACGCCTTGACGCTGTCCTCCGCCGTGCGCAGGCGCGACTCCCAGCCGTCGCTGTTGACGACGTAGTAGTGCTGTCGGTCTCCAGGGACGCTGACGGGGTCCACCAGCCCGATGCTCATGATGGCCCGGATGTTGGTGGAGACGGAGGCGGCGCTCACCTTGAGCACGCGGGCGATCTGCTGGAGCGACAGCGGCTCGTCCGCCAGCATCAGGAGCCCGTGGATGCGCCCGCTGATGCGGGTACTGCCCTGCCGCTCGAAGTACAGCCCCATCGACTCGATGAAGCGCTGCTCCGCGGCGCTCAGTTCCTTCATCCCGGCCTCCGTTCCACCCGACATGGCCGAGCGCGACGGACCTCCGCCTGGGCCAGGGTGGCCTCCCGCATCTAGTTCGTTCAGAGCATTCAGTCAATACTGAATGAAGTGAACGACGCGCTCCGCGTGGGGCCGTGGGGCGGAAAAGAAGAGAGGGCCCCGGACCTGCGCGGTCGGGGGCCCTCTCCATCCCTCCCAGGGAGGGGTGTGATGCTTCACGGGAGCACGTCAGTACGTGTCGGGTTGGGTGCTCTTGTTGCCGCTGTCGGAGTCACCCATGTCGCGGTCCTTGTCCGCGTCCATGCCCGAGCCCCCGGTGCCATCGTTGATGGAGGAGTCCGGCGACATGACGTCCTTGCCCGTCCCGCCCGTGCCGGACAGGGAGATGCTCTTGGCCATGTTCTTGGTCTCCTTCACCTCGAAGCTGGCGCGGATCTCCTGTCCCTCCTTGAGGTCCTTGGCCTTCTTGAGGGTCGGGTCGGTGAACATGGTGCTCTTGTCGATGTCGAGCGTCACCACCGCGCCCTGGGCGTCCTGGACGAAGACCTTGCTGCTCTCGGCCTTCACCACCTTGCCGCTCAGTTCCTTCTGCCCCATGGCGGAGCCCATGGTGGACCCGGAGCCCCCCATGGAGGTGTCATGCTGCATGCTGCCCGAACTGCCTTGCGGCTGCGGCTGCGGCTTGTTCGGGTCGTCCTTCGCCAGGGCCGAGCCAGAGCCCAGCAGAGCCAGCGCCGCGCAAATCCCAACGAGCTTCTTCATGGGAGAGTCTCCTGTGTGAGTGCCACGGAGGGGTGCGTGGTGTGCGGTGTCCCTCCGCTGGTCCACAAGCTAGGTGCGCCGCTCGAAGCGGACAGGGCAGGGGGAGCAAGGTCGCCACGTGCCCGTTCCCTCTCCTGCCGGTAGGGCGGGGGCCCGGGCAGGCAGCAGGCGGCTTGATGGCGGGCGGCCTTTTCCCCTAGCGTCACGCGGGCAAGCGTCCGCCGGCCTTCCGGCCGTGGACCCGACAGGAGCCCCTCTCCGAGATGCCCCCCTCCACCAAGCCGTCCGCCCCCGCGCAGGAGCTTCCCGCGCCCTCGTACCCCGCAATCGAGTCGCTCCTGGAGGACACCCCGGCCGAGGACGTCCGCGCCCTGTTCTCCCCCGTGAAGGAGGGCCTGGCGGGCCTCAAGGGCCCCAAGGTGGAGGTCGGCAAGAAGGTCCAGGTCGCCGTGGCCCACGCCGAGCAGCTCCTGGAGGTGCTGGTGGACACCCGTGAACGGCTGATCGCCGAGTCCAAGGGGGCCAAGGGTCGGAAATGACGAGGTTTCCCCTGGACGTCGCGAATTTTCGCCAGAGAGAGGCAACTGGCGGGGCGCCGGACCGATAATGGGGAAAAGAGCACTGGATCATCCAGAGCCTCTGTCAACTTCTCGCAGCGCCTGGAGGATGTAATGGCGAAGATCGACAACATGATGGGCCCCAGCGTCCGGCTTTCGACCCACGTCACGACGGCGCGGCAGACTCCGAACACGGGCTTTGGCGCGCGTCTCCAGAACGGCCTGAACAGCGCCGCGGGCGCCGTGGGCACGGGCGTGGGCGCGGTGGCGGGCATGATTCCCGGCGGGCAGATTGTGTCCGCGGCCGTCTCCTCGGTTCACACCCTGTCCAACTCCAGCGGCTCGGGCGCGGGCCCCTACGCGGGCGTGATGAGCACGGCGGTGGGCATGGGCGGCGGCGGCGTGGCGCCTTCCGTGGGCGGCGCGGGCGTGGGCGTCAGCGGCGTGACGGGCGGTCTGGGCGGCGGCGTGGCTGGCATGGGCGGCAACCCCGTGAGCCCCAACGGCAGCGCGGCTGACAGCGTCAACGGCAACTTCTCGCTGAATCAGATGGCGGCGGAGAACTCGAAGCTGCTGAACCTCCAGGCGGCCATCCAGCAGGAGTCGCAGACGTTCACGGCGATTTCCAACGTGATGAAGTCGCGGCACGATTGCATCAAGAACTCCATCAGCAACGTCCGCTGAGCCCTCGGGGCCACGCGGGCGCGAGCCCGGAGGGGAGGGAGGCGGCGCCGCTTCCCTCCACACCGGGCGAGGAAAGGAAGAGCGAAGTCCATGGCGGAGAGCGTCTCGGAGATCTCGAACAGCCTGGTTCCCCTCGGGCGCCAGCAGGCCATGGTGTTGCTGGAGGCCGGCTACCTGTGGCTGGACATGGGTCAGTTCGACAAGGCGAAGGAGATCTTCTCTGGCGCCGCGGCGCTGATGCCCAAGAGCGAGGTGCCGCAGCTGGGCCTGGGTGCGGTGGAGTTCGCGCAGGGTCGGCACGACAAGGCGCTGCAGGCGTACCGCTCCGCGCAGCGGCTGGCGCCGCAGGCCTCGCTGCCTCGGGCCCACGTGGGCGAGGCTCTCCTGTTCCTGGGCAAGGTCCCGGAAGCCCTGAAGGAGCTCAAGGCGGCCATCGACCTGGAGCCCGAGGGTGATGGGGCCCGTCTGGCGCAGGCGCTCATCCAGGCGAAGGAAGCGGGGGTCCTGCCTCCCGCGAAGAAGTAGGGGCAGGAGGAGAGGTTCACCCATGGCTGTCGGTGGCGTTGGACGAGGAGGCGGGAAGGGGCGCGCCGGTGGCGCGAAGGGGGCGTCGTCCGCGGGCCCCACGGGGGGCGCGGGCTTCGGCGCCCGGGTGGACAAGTCGGAATCACTGGTGGGCGTCTCGGGTCTGGTAGGCTCCAGCAACGTCCAGGGCCCCCAGGCCGCGGATCCCGTCGCCGCTCAGGCGAAGGCCATCGCCCGCGGGTTGAAGAATGGGGGCTTCAAGAGCAAGGAAGAGGCGACCCGGGCGTTGGTCGCCGAAGTCTTGAAGGAGAAGCTGCGCATGAAGTCTTCCTCCCTCACCACGAAGATCGCGGACGCCTTGCAGGATGACCCGAGGCTGAACCAGGTACTCGAGCGGCTGTGGTCCAAGGCCGAGTGAGCAGCGCTTGCCACTGGGCGAAGACAGAAAGGCCATTCTCACCAAGTACGGCCCCTACGTTCGGTCCCTCGCGGCGACCGTGCGCAAGCAGTTCAACGCCCAGCTCGAGCTGGACGAGCTGCTGGCCTACGGACAGATAGGCCTCCTGGAAGCAGCGGAGCGGTTCGACCCGAAGGTTGGCGCCAACTTCCTGACCTTCGCCCACTACCGCATCAAGGGCGCCATCTTCGACGGCCTGAGGAAGATGGGGGTGTTGCGGGGTTCGGACGCGCGAAACGCGTTCGTGGGAGAGCGGGCGGCGGCGTATCTGGGCAATTTGTCGGACCGCGAGTCGGGTTCAAGCAACCGCGGCAGCTCATTCGACGATGATGTCAGTGACATCTCGGATGCGGTGCAGGGGTTGGCGATGGTGTTCGCCTCCAGTCTGGAGGGGGCGGACAGCTCCGGGTACACGGATGAGTCCCTTCCGGCCGATGTCCGGCTGGAGATGGAGCAGCTGAAGACGCGGGTGCGGGCGGCGATCGAGAAGCTCCCCGAGAAGGAGCGCAAGCTCCTCCAGGGGTATTACTTCCAGGGCAGGACGCTGGAAGATGCCGGGGCGGAAATCGGGCAGTCGAAGAGTTGGGCCTCGCGGCTTCATGCGCGAGCCATCGACCGGCTCAAGGAACTCTTGAACGAGGAGGAGGAACTCCCTCCCACCTCGACGGATGCAAGGAGGCTGTCACATGGCGGGTCCGATGGCGGGCGTCTCCGCGGCGCAGGTGGCTCAGCAAAAGCTGCAGGATCAGAGCGTCCAGCAGACGAACAAGCAGGGCGTGTCGAAGTTCGACGGAGTTCTCGCTGACAAGGCGCAGGGCGCCGGTCAGGTCGACGCGACCCAGGGTGTGAACAAGGCCCAGGCGACCCAGAAGACGGACGCCGTGCGCCAGGTGGAGACCGTCAACAAGACGGAGAAGGCCGCCCTCAACAAGGTGAACGCCGCCGCCACCCAGCCGGTGTCCGCGAAGGCCGCCGAGCCCGTTGCCGCCAAGACGGAGACGGGGAAGACGGGCAAGACCTCCGACATGATGTCGCAGGTGATTGGCGACCTGGAGAAGGGCCAGGGCAACCTGGAGAAGATCATCTCCCAGGCCTCCAGCGGCAAGCAGTTCTCCAACGCCGAGCTGCTCTCGCTCCAGGCGTCCATGTATCAGTACACGCAGCAGTTGGACCTGACGAGCAAGGTGGTGGAGAAGGCCACCACGGGTCTCAAGGACGTCGTCAAGACGCAGGTCTGATTCACTCCACGTCCTCGGTGGCGCTTGACGAAGGGCGACCTCTCCTGGTTGGAGGGGGCGCCCTTCCGCGTTTTCCGAGGCCCTAGTAAGCTCCCTCCGCCCATGATTCGCCGACCGCAAGCGTTCGCCGCCCCGCTTCTCGCCCTCGTGCTCGTGACGGGCTGTCACATCGAGCTCCAGCACGAGTTGAGCGAGGCGGACGCGAACGAAATCTACGTCCTGCTCAGCAAGAACGGCATCAACGCGAAGAAGGAGAAGGAGGAGGGTGGCAACGAGGTGCGGTTCATGATCACCGTGCCCAAGACCGACGCCGCCGAAGCCGCGGAGCTGCTCAAGCTCAACTCGCTTCCCCGACCGGTGGAGAAGGGCCTGTCCCACTTCGCCAAGGGAAGCATGGTCCCCACCGCCACGGAGGAGCGCGCGATGCTCCTGAAGGCCATGGCGGGTGAGGTCTCCAACGCGCTCAACCAGATTGACGGGGTGCTGGAGGCTCGCGCCATCGTCAGCGTGCCGGAGAACAACGACCTGACGCAGCCGGAGAACAAGCCGCTGCCGTCCGCGTCCGTGTTCATCAAGTACCGCGTGGGCGAGGGAGGCAAGGCGCCCATCGACGAGGCCCGGGTGAAGGAGTTCGTCGCCGCCGCGGTGCCGGAGCTGAAGCCGGAGGCGGTGCGGGTGTTGATGACGGCCGCGCAGGGACCCAAGGCGGAGAAGACGGACGAGAACCGTCAGCAGGACGTGCTGGGGCTGCGGATGACCGCGT
Source organism: Myxococcus stipitatus (assembly GCF_038561935.1). The sequence goes on from NZ_CP102770.1 coordinate 3,585,040, forward strand.
CGAGCGCCGGCCAGTTCAAGCTGATGATGGGCGGCGTGGGCCTGCTGATGGCGCTGATGATGGGCCTGACCGTGTGGTCGATGACGCGAGGGGGTGGTGGCTCTCCCGCGCCCAAGACGGGACGTCCCCGCGTTCGCCCCCCCGAGGCCTGACGCCTTTCGCCCCTCCCGGTGGGGCGTCTTCTTTCTCCCAGCGGGCGTCCGTGGGGCCCGCGAGGTGACGTTTGGACTCGTTCTTCACCTCGCTCAGCAAGCGCCAGAGCATGTTGCTCCTGACCGCCGTCACCTTCGGTGGCCAGGAGAGCTTGGGGGCGATGGAGCACCTTCCGGCGGAGGAGGGGGACCTGCTGCGCCATCGTGCGCAGGAGCTCCTCCAGATTCCGCGCGACAAGCGCATCCCCGCGCTGGTGCAGGAAATCAAGCGGCTGGTGAAGGACCGCCGAGGCCAGCTGTGGGGCGCGGAGCCGGAGCGTCTGGCCGCACTGCTGCAGCGTGAGCGCGGGGCGCTGATGGAGATCGTCCTCCGCGCGCTCCCCGCTGCGCTGGCGGAGGCAGTGCGAGGGCACCTGCCGCCCACCCGCGTGAAGCTCACCCGCGAGGTGCGGCCGCAGATCCTCGACATCGTCCGGTGGAAGCTGGAGGAGACGCTGGCCCGTGAGTCGGGGGCCTCGCAGTCGGCCGGCTTCAAGTTCGCCGACGTGCTCATGCTTCAGCAGCGGGAGCTGCTCACGGTGTGTGACAGGTTGGGCGCGCGGGTCCTCGGTCCGGCCCTGGCGGGCCTGCCCGACGCGGAGCGGGAGGCGCTGTTCGAGCCCTTGCCTCCGGACCTGAAGCTGCTCGCCACCAAGTCCGTGGCGGCGAACGCGCCGCGCAAGCTGCCCGAGGAGGACGCGCGGGCGCAGCTGGAGCTGCATGACGGGTTGAAGAATCCCGCGGGCTCCATCCGGAGCGCGGGTGTGCAGCGGCTGGCGCGTGCGTGTGTGGCCCAGTCCCCTGAGTTCGCCGCGCGCATGCTGGAGAAGTACCGGGGCGAGTTTGGCGGGTTGATCGCGAAGTGGGTGCGCGAGGAGCGCATCCGCCCGACGGCGCGCGGGGACGGTGGTCGTACCGACATCGTCATGGACCTGGAGCGGCTGGCTTCGCGGGGGCTCATCGAGCGTCCCGTGCGCCTGGCGACCCCTCCGCCTCCGCGTCAGTCCGCGGTGCTTCCGCCGCCTCCGGGCGCCCGCAAGGCCGCCGCGGCCGCGCAGCAGGCCTCCAGTGGCGCTCCGGCCCGTGAGGCCCCTGCCGCCCAGCGCGAGGCCCCTGCGGCGCCTCGCGAGGCCTCGGGTGCGCCAGCTCGCGCCCCGGCCGCGGCTGCTCGCACGGGTGTCCCAGGCGCGTCTCGTGCGCCGGGAAGGGCCGGCGCCGCCAGTCGCCAGCCTCAAGCGGCTGAGCCCGCGGCGCGCCGTGACTTCATGGCGGAGCGTGCCGCGAGGAGCGCGGGCGCGATGTCCAGCCGCGAGCCCGCGCGTCCCAAGGACGGCGCCGCGGATGGATCCGCGATGCACCGCATGCCTGCCCGGCGCGATGCCACGTCGGCCTCGCCGGCTCCGGGGGCGCCACGCGGCACCTCGGCCGGTGCTCGACGCGAGCCCGGCGCGGGTGGGGCACGGAGAGAGGGCGAGGGTCCCGAGCCCCGGGCCAGCCGAGCAGGGGGCGCGGATCCTCAGGGCGCTCGCATCGGACCTCCCCCCTCGCGCCTGGGTGGGGCACGTCCTCGTCCCTCGGCACCAGCAGGGGAGGGCGAGTCCGCGACGCCTCCCGCGCGGGATGGCTCGCGGATCGGAGCCGCGCCGGAGGGCTCGCGAGTGCAGCGCTCGGCGGATGGGTCCCGCGTGGGTGCGGCGCCCGATGGTTCGCGAGTGCAGCGCTCGGCGGATGGGTCCCGCGTGGGTGCGGCGCCCGATGGTTCGCGCGTACAGCGCTCGGCGGACGGGTCTCGCGTGGGCGCGGCGCCGGAGGGCTCGCGCGTGCAGCGCTCGGCGGATGGCTCTCGCGTGGGTGCGGCGCCGGAGGGCTCTCAAGTTCAGCGCTCCCCGGAGGGGTCTCGCGTCCAGCGCCAGCCCGAGGACGCCTCCCGCTCGTCGCGTGTCCGGCTTCGGCCGGAGCAGAACGCGGCCCAGGCGGAGCCGGAGGAGGGGTCTCGCGTGTTCCGTTCTCGCTCCTCGGTCAGCATCAGCTCCGTCCGGGTGGACCCAGCCCTGGAGGGCCAGCGCCAGCAGGAGCGGCCGCCCAGGGTGTTGGCTGGCCGCTCAACGACTTCCCCCGGGTCACATCCTCCGGCGGGAGGGCGTGAGGAGGGGACGTCCGTGCAGCGCCGCCCCCGCTCCCCGAGTGATTCGGACCGGCCCGCGTCTTCCGGTCCCGGAGGGCGTGGACCGCGGGGCGGAACGCGCTAGCATCCGGCGCGCAAGGAGCGGCGCATGGCGATCGGCAAGGTGATCAAGGGAGATGGGACGGCCGACTCGTCCCTCGTGACGGAGCGGCCGGTGCTGCGGCCCCCGCGCGCGGGGGTGATGAACGCGGAGGTCTTCGAGGCGCGGCAAGGAGCCCAGGCCATCCTCGAGGACGCCCAGCGCGAGAAGGAGCGCATCCTCGCGGAGGCGCAGCGCGAGCGGGAGGAGCTGCTGGCGAAGACGCGCGAGCAGGGGCGGCAGGAGGGCCTGGCCCAGGCCACGGAGATCATCCTCCGCGCGAAGCTCCAGGCTGGGGAGATCCTCGGCTCGTACGAGAAGGACGTCATCGCGCTGGGGCTGCGCGTCGGCGAGAAGATCATCGGCCGGAGCCTGGAGAAGGACCCGGACCTGATGCTGGAGCTGTGCGCGGCGGCCATCGACAACCTGCGCAGCGCCCGCTCCATGATTCTGCGGGTCCACCCCAAGACGGCGGCCGTGCTCCGGGCCAAGAAGCCCGTGCTGATGGAGCTCATCGGCCGCGCGGTGGATGTCGCCATCAAGGAGGACCCGGAGGTTGCTCCGGTGGGCTGCATCGTCCAGACGGAGTTCGGCACCGTGGACGCGCAGCTCCCGACGCAGCTCGAGATGCTCCAGAGCGTGTTGTTGCCGGACCAGAACGGCCCGAAGGAAGGCCCGGCCTGATCCGCGGCGGGAAGGAAGCACGTCCATGGCCATCGACCTCTCGCATTACTTCGACCTCATCAAGGACGCGCAGACCGTCCGCGTCCGGGGCCGCGTCACCGAGCTGACGGGCCTCATCATCAAGGCGAGCGTCCCCAACGTCCGCGTGGGCGAGCTGGTGCTCATCAAGAGCCGCTCCCGTGGCTCCGTGAAGGCGGAGGTCGTGGGTTTTCAGGGGGATGAGGTGATGCTCATGCCCCTGGGCGAGCTGTACGGCATCGGCCCGGACAGTGAAGTCATCCCCACCGGCAAGCCCCTGAGCATCAAGTGTGGCGAGGCGCTCCTGGGGCGCGTGCTCAACGGCATCGGCGAGCCGATGGACGGCAGCGCGCTGCCCGAAGAGGGCCTCATCGACTGGTCCGTGGACCGCGACTGTCCGGACCCGTTCACCCGTCAGCGCATCGAGCGGCCGCTGCCCCTGGGCGTGCGCTGCATCGACGGACTGCTCACCGTGGGCGAGGGCCAGCGCGTCGGACTCTTCGCCGGCTCCGGCGTCGGCAAGTCCACGCTGATGGGACAGATAGCGCGCAACACCCAGGCCGACCTGTGCGTCGTGGCGCTCATCGGCGAGCGTGGTCGCGAAGTGCGAGAGTTCATCGAAGACGCGATGGGCGAGGAGGGCATGAAGCGCTCCGTGCTGGTCTGCGCGACCTCCGACCAGCCCAGCCTCGTGCGTCTGCGCGCCGCGTACGTCGCCACGGCCATCGCCGAGTACTTCCGCGAGCGCGGCGGCAACGTCCTCTTCATGCTCGACACCGTCACGCGTCTGGCGCGTGCCCAGCGTGAGATTGGCCTCGCGGTGGGCGAGCCCCCGGCCCGTCAAGGCTACCCGCCGAGTGTGTTCTCCATGCTGCCGCGCATCCTGGAGCGCACGGGCAACTCGGCGAAGGGCAAGTGCACCGCCATCTACACGTGCCTCGTGGCCGGCGGTGACATGGAAGAGCCCATCGCCGACGAAGTCCGCGGTATTCTCGACGGTCACTTCATCCTCAACCGCGCGCTGGGTGAGCGGAACCAGTGGCCCGCGATGGACGTGCTGGCCAGCCTCAGCCGTGTGATGAGCGGCATCGTCAGCAAGGAGCACAAGAAGGCGGCGGGGAAGCTGCGCGAGACGCTCTCCACCTACGAGAAGCAGCGCGACCTCATCCTGCTGGGCGCCTACCAGTACGGGACGGACCCCCGCACCGACTACGCCATCGACAAGTACGACGCCATCATCGACTTCCTCAAGCAGGACACCCACTCCAACTCCGGCTTCGAGGAGACGGTGGAGCAGCTGGTGGCGTTGTTCGAGGAGTGAGCCCGGCCCGGAGGTGGAATCCGGCCACGGGACGGGGGTACACCTCGCCGAATCCGGGGTAGGATGGGTGGACCATGCCCCCGTACCGGTTGCAGACCCTGCTGGACATGCGTGCCCGGGCCAAGGAGGAGGCCGAACAGGCCTTCTCCGACGCCATCAAGGCCCTGGAGCGGGAGAAGGCGGAGCTCCAGCGGCTGATGGACGAGCTGGAGCGGCGCAAGCGCGAGCGCAAGGAGAAGGTGGCCGCCTACCTCAAGGAGGTCATGGCCAAGGGCGCTGGCATCAACGGCATGAACATGATGGGCCGCTTCGAGGAGCGCCTGAAGGACGAAGAGGCGCAGGTGGCGCTGGAGGTGGAGCGCCAGCGTGAAGCGGTGAAGGTGGCCGAGCGGGTCGTGGAGCAGCGGCGGCGGGAGATGGCCGAAGCGGCCAAGGAGCTCAAGGCCATCGAGAAGCACAAGGAGACCTGGCAGAAGCAGGTGAAGTACGAGCGCCAGCAGCGCGAGGAGCTCAACCAGGAGGAGATTGGCAACGCCTTGTTCCTGGCTCGCCAGCGCAAGTAACCTGCCGCCACCCTTTCCCTCGGGAACGATGTCATGAGCCGAGTCGACGACGACCGTGAAGCAGCGCGCCTGGCCGAGCGCATAATGCAGGAGAAGAAGATCGCCGAGGGCCAGGCGAAGAAGCGCCAGGAGGGTGCGTCCGCCTTCCAGAAGCTGATGCAGCCCCAGGCCCAGCCTCAGGCGACAGCTCCGGCTCCCGCCCCCCAGACGCCGGGTGCCTTCGCCCGTCAGGTGCTGGCCAAGGCCACCCAGCAGGGGAAGGCCTTCGGTGAGCAGGCCCAGCAGCCTCGCGCGGATGGCAACCCCGGGGGCCTGTCCCAGATGCAGCGCCGGGCGGACACCGGTGCCGCGGAGGGCCGCTCCGGCTCGCGCGCCGCGGACTCCAAGGAGGAGAAGCGCACCTCCGAGACGCGCGACAAGGACCTGAGCAAGGCGGAGACCGCGCTGGGACAGGTCAACGCGGAGAAGGGCGCGGTCATCCGGGCCGAGAACGACGCGAGCGGTGGCAAGGGCAGTGGCGGCGGTGGCAAGGACAAGAAGGAGGGCGGTGGTGGCGCGGAGATGGCGCCGGGCTTCCGCTTCAATCCCGCGCTGATGGCGCCGGTGCCGGTGGCCAAGCCCAAGGACACGGCGGGCTCCGAGCGGCTGCGCGCCATGGCCAGCGAGATTGCCCAGAAGATTGTCGAGCGCGTGCGCGTGGGCACCAACGCCGCGGGCCTGGCCGAGTTCCAGATCGACCTGCGCGGTGACGTGCTCAGCGGTCTGTCCATCAAGGTGAGCGCGAGGAACGGGAAGATTTCGGCCACCTTCAGCGGCACCAACCGCGACGTGCTGAAGATGCTCGAGGAGCAGAGTGAAGGGCTGCGCACCGCGCTGGGAGGCCGTGGCCTGAAGCTGGAGACGGTCCGCTTCGAGGCCAAGACATGAGCGTGGAGCCGGACGACGAAGGTCCCGGCATGCACGAGCGGACGATGCTGGTGGACCTCCGCCAGCTCAAGCCGCTGCGGGCCCCTCCTGTCGAGCAGCCCCCCGAAGAGCCCGTCGCGGCCCCGGAACCCGCCGCGGAGGACCCGGACACCCTCGACCAGGTGGCGCGAAGCTGGGCGCCGTTCACCTTCAAGGGCCTGGAGAAGGTGTCCAAGGCCCAGGGGCAGTTGGCGCATCGGATGCGCTGGCTGACGCCCTCGGAGGGGACGCTCGCCCAGATATCCGCGCGCCTGAAGGGGCTCTTCGACGCCGAGGTGCGGCTGTCGCTGGAGTCGGTGCAGGTGCGGCCCATGGAGGAGCTGCGCCGCTTCCTCGGAGACCCGACGTTCCTCGCGGTGCTGGCGCCCGGCGCGCTCCAGGGGCGCGCGGTGCTGGAAGTGGAGCTGGCCCTGGCCCACACGGCCGTGGACCTGCTCCTGGGCGGCGCGGGCGAGACGGTGGGCCTGCGGCCGCTGACGGACATCGAAGAAGGGGTGATGGGGTACGTCGTCCTGGAGTCGCTGAGGGTGCTGGTGCCCGCGCTTCAGGCGGGGGTGCCTCGGCCCAGGCTGGACGGCGTCGCGCGGGGCGTGGACGAGGTGTCCGCGCGCCTGGGCGACGAGGCCCCCATGCTGACGGTGCACCTGAACGCCAACCTGGGGCCGCATGTCGGCATGGTCCGGCTGGTGGTGCCCTCGGCGGTGCTGGCGGCGGCGGAGCCGGCGGTGGCGAGCGTCCAGCGCAACGCGCTCAAGAAGGCGGACATGGCGGCGCACGCGGGCCGGCTGTCCGCGGTGCGAAGCTGGCTGCGGGCGGAGATTGGCACCGCGGAGCTGACCACCCACGACCTGGCGAGCCTGCGCGTCAAGGACGTCGTCCTGGTGGACGTGCTGTCGGCGCGGCCGGACCGGGGCGAGCCGGGCACGGCGCAGCTTCGCGTGGGCACCGGACGCGCCGGGCGCGCCGAGGCCGAGGTATTCGTCGACGAGGACGGGCACTACAAGGCCCGCATCGTCGACATCATCCCCGGGGAGTCGGGGAACCCGCGCTCGGCCACCGAGGAGGGTGGGGGACGGGATGAGGAAGAGGACTTCACCAATCCGGAGCTGGACGTTCCTCCGGAGCTCGAAGGGGCGCCCTTGGACGACGTGAACAAGCCGGATGGAAGCGACCTGCTGGGCGACTTGCCGCTGCAGATCGCCGTGGAGCTCGCGCGCATCCCCGTCACCGCCGAGCAGGTGGTGGGCATGCGGGCCGGCCAGGTCATCGAGCTGGGCCGGGGGCCCGGCGAGCCGGTGGAGCTCTCCATCAACGGCAAGGTGGTGGCCCGGGGTGAGCTGGTGGAGATGGAAGGCCAGCTGGGCGTCCGCGTCACGAACCTGGCGGGCTGAGGCCCCCGAAGCAAGCGGGCGACAGCGGGCCTCCGGCGGGGGGCCCGTGGCGGTCCATCGTCCTTTGCACTAGCCTCGCACCTTCCATGGCAGTCCTTCGTAACCCCCTCATGCGCCTGACCCTGGGCGCCTCGCTGGTGTTCTCACCGCTCACCGTGCTGGCCCAGGCTCCCGCCGCGCCCGCGCCGGGTGCCGCGCCCGCGCCTTCGCCTACCCCCGTCGTGGCGCCCCCAAGCGACGCGACGCCACCCCCCGCGTCCGCCCAGGCCCCCACGGGTACCCAGGCCGCCACGGGGGGCCAGGTCGCGGGCGCACCCGCGACGAAGCCCCCGAGCGAGGAGCCCCAGTGGGAGGACCCCCTGGCGGGGACTCCGGCGGCGACGGAAGAGCCGGAGAGCATGGGGTGGATGCTGCTGCGGACGGTGCTGGTGCTGGGGGCGGTGGTGGCCTCCATCTACCTGACGCTGAACGTGGGGTTGCGCCGGCTGATGGGGCTTCAGGGCGCCTCGCCGGGGCGGCAGACGGTGGTGTCGGTGGTGGAGCGGCTGCCTCTGGACCCGAAGCGGCAGCTGTTCGTGGTGAAGGCCGCGGACGAGTACCTGCTGGTGGGTGGCGGCGAGTCGGGCCTGCAGTTGCTGTCGAAGCTGGACACGGAGGCGGTGGAGCGCATTCGCGCGCAGCGCCCTCAGACGAACGTGGTACCCCTCAGCCCTTTTCTCCAGAAGCTTCTTTCCCGCCGCTCCGGGGGCTCGTCGTCCCAGCCCCCCGGCGCCTGATGGCACCTGTCCCGTGAACGCCCAAGCTCCCGCCCGCTCCCGCCTTCCACGCGTCCCGCCCTGGCTGTTCGCGGCCGTCGCGTCGTTGCACCCCTTCATCGCGCTCGCGGACAAGAAGCGCTCCGCGATGGTCCCGGAGGCCGTGGCCAATGAGGCGGTGAGCAGCGACTCGTTCACCTCGCGGCCGCTCATCCTCATCCTCGCGCTGGCGGCCATGGGCCTGGTGCCCTTCGCGCTGATGATGGTGACGAGCTTCGTGAAGATTTCGGTGGTGCTCTCCATCGTCCGCTCGGCGCTGGGCACCCAGCAGATTCCGCCCACCCAGGTGATTACCGGGCTGGCCGTCATCCTCACCGTCTACATCATGGCGCCCGTGGGCACGGCCATGTACCGGGCGGCGGAGATCGACGTCTGGGCGAAGGGCCCGGGGGTCTTCTCCTCCTCCACGGTGGGCTCGCTGCTCGAGGGCGCCAACAAGTCCAAGGAGCCGCTGCGCGCGTGGCTGATGAAGAAGGTGACGGTGAAGGACCGCTCGCTCTTCTACAACCTGGCCAAGAAGATGCGGACGGGCGAGGACCGCGAGTCGGTGCAGAGCCAGGACTTCATGGTCATCGTCCCGGCCTTCGTCGTCTCCGAATTGAAGGAGGCCTTCCAGATTGGCTTCCTCCTCTTCGTCCCGTTCATCGTCATCGACATGGTGGTGGCCAACATCCTCCTGGCGCTGGGCATGCACATGCTGTCGCCCACCACCATCTCCATGCCCTTCAAGCTCCTCCTCTTCGTCCTGGTGGATGGCTGGTACCTCATCGCCAAGGGCCTGGTCGTCGGCTACCTGTAGGAAGAAGGCACCCATGAACCAGCTCACGTTCATCACCCAGGAGGCGCTGTTCCTGGTGCTCGTGGTGTCGGCCCCGCCGGTGCTGATGAGCCTCCTGGTGGGCTTCATCATCTCGCTGTTCCAGGCCACCACGCAGATTCAGGAGCAGACGCTCACCTTCGCGCCCAAGGTCATCATCGTCTTCGGCGTGCTGGCCATGACGGGGCCGTGGATTGGAAGCCAGCTGATGCGCTTCACCTTCCACGTCTTCGACCGGTTCCCCGCGCTCATCAAATGAACGCCGCGGACCTTGTGTCCGAGCTGGCTGCTCGGACGAACTTCTCCGCCGCCATCTTCACGGTCGCCCTGCTCATGTGCCGGGTGATGCCGGTGCTCATCTTCAGCCCGTTCCTGGGCGGTGAGGTGGTGCCCACGGAGATGAAGATGGGCATCGGGCTGACGCTGGCCATGGTGCTCTATCCCTCCATCGCCGGCTCCGTCACCACCATCCCCCTGAGCGCGCTGCCCTACATCGCGCTGATGGCCAAGGAGGTCTTCATCGGCTTCTCCATGGCGTTCATCGTCAACGGGGTGTTCGAGGCGGCCCGCGTCGCCGGCACCCTCGCGGACACCATGGCGGGCAGCAACAACGCCCAGCTCTACGTGCCGCAGCTCGGCCAGCAGGTGTCGCTGTTCTCCAACCTCAAGGTGCAGATGGCCGTGGTGCTGTTCCTCACCCTGGACGGCCACCACCTGGTCATCCAGGCGCTGGCGGACAGCCTCACCACGGTGCCCCTGGATGGCTTCCCGCGCTTCAGCCAGGGCGCGTGGACCTACTTCGACGTCCTGATTCGCGTCTTCGCGGACATGCTCCGCATCAGCATGGCGCTGGCGGCTCCCGCCGTGCTGGCCACCTTCCTGACGGACGTGGCGCTGGGCGCCATCAACCGCGTGGCGCCGCAAATCCAGGTGTTCTTCATCTCCATGTCCATCAAGCCGCTCGTCGGCGTGCTCATCACCTTCCTGGTGCTGGGCGCGCTCCTGGGCCGCATGCAGGACGAACTGGCCATCATGCTGCGGACGCTCAGGGACGCGCTGCGGCTGCTGGCCTGAGCCTCCTATCCGGAACGCGCGCCCATGTCGGACGAGAGTGGAGACAAAACAGAAGAACCGTCGCAGAAGAAGCTCGACGACTCTCGCAAGAAGGGTCAGGTCTGGAAGAGCAAGGACCTAAGCGGCGTGGCCGTGCTGGTGGTGGGGCTGGGGGCCCTGAAGTCCTCGTGGGACACCGTGGAAGAGGAGATGGTCAAGCTCTTCCACTTCAGCTTCGACCACATGGCGCGGGGCGATGACCTGTCGGACGCCACGGGCCAGCTGCTCTACCTGGGGCTGCGGGCGCTGCTGCTCGTGACGTTGCCGGTGGTCGCGGGCAGCGCGGTGGTGGGTGGGTTGATGGAGTTCCTGCAGGTGGGCTCCCTCTTCACCATGGACCCGCTCATGCCCAAGCTGGACAAGCTCAACCCGCTGGCCGGGTTGAAGAACATGTTCAGCAAGAAGTCGCTGGTGGAGATGCTCAAGAACCTCATCAAGATCTCCGTCACCGCCTACGTCGTCTACGGCGTGGTTCGCGACGCGATGCCCTTGGTGGTGGAGACCGTCCGCCAGGACACACGCACCATCATGGTCATCATGGGGGAGCTGGTGACCCGCGTGGCGACCCGCGTCGCGCTGCTCTTCGTCCTCTTCGGCATCTTCGACGTCTGGTGGCAGCGCAAGTCCTTCATGAAGGACATGATGATGACGAAGGACGAGGTGAAGAAGGAGTACAAGGAGAGCGAAGGCGACCCGCACCACAAGGCCAAGCGCAAGGAGCTCCACCACGAAATCATGGAGGGCGCGCAGATGGAGTCGGTGCGGGACGCGGACGTCATCGTCACCAACCCGGACCACGTGGCCGTCGCGCTCAAGTACGACCGGGAGAAGGACGGCGCGCCCCGGGTGCTGGCGAAGGGAATCGACCACAAGGCCGAGCGCATCAAGGGCATCGCCCGCGAGCAGGACGTCCCCACGCTGCGCAACGTGCCCCTGGCCCACGCGCTCCTCCGGGTGGAGGTGGGACACGAGGTGCCCGAGGAGCTCTATGACGCGGTGGCCGAGGTCCTCAACTTCGTCTACGAGCTGAAGAACGGCGGCCAGGCGCCCGCGGCGCGCGCGTGACGTGGCCGGGTGTGGCTAGAATCCCCTCGATTGAGCGGAGCCCCTCATGAGTGACGACGCCGAAATCGCCATCGCGCTGAAGTACGACAAGGAGAAGGACAGCGCCCCGCGCGTGGTGGCCAAGGGACTGCGGCTCAAGGCGGAGAAGATTCGCGCCATCGCCAAGGAGCACAACATCCCCATCATGCGCAACGTGCCCCTGGCCAACGCGCTGTACCGGGTGGAGGTGGGGCAGGAAGTGCCCGAGGAGCTCTACGACGCGGTGGCCGAGGTCCTCAACTTCATCTACGAGCTCCAGCGCGAGCAGGCGGCCGCCGGCGGCCGGTAGGCAAGGGGGGCTGGACGGCCCCTGCCTTCCTGGGGTGAACTTCGGAGTCCACGATGGCCAGAATCAATAATCAGCCCCCCAATCCATCCCTGTGGCCCTGGGGGGGACCCCGCAGTGTCCGTGAGCGTCTGGTCGACCCGTCCCAGGTCGACCGCAAGAAGCTGCGCAAGACGGGCAACCCCAAGAACCCGGCCCTCGCCTCGTCGGCGCTCCTGGACTTCATCGGTCCGGCGCACTCGTCGGAGGAACTGCGCCTGCCGTTGCCTCCTCACCCGGGGGGCCATGACGCCGACCTGGAGGGCTTCAGCGACAGGCCCCACCTGGCGAGCGTGGCGGGGCGGGGGAGCGATGAGACCCGCATGCTGATGGACCGCGGGCTGGCTCGCATCAACGCGTCGCCGGACCGCCTGGAGCGCCTCAAGGCGCTGCTCCAGCGCGAGGCCTCCATGCTCACCCTGGTGGACCAGGTGAACGAGGAGACCAAGGAGATCATCCGGCGCATGTGGGCCGAGCAGAAGGACGAGGGTTACTAGCGCCATGCCGGAGGACCCTCAGGACGAGGCCCAGTTGCAGGCCCGGCTCCAGCGCTGGGCGGATGGAAAGGCCACCCTGCGAGACGTGCGGGGCTATTCCAACGATGAGCTCTACGCCATCGCCAAGACGGCCTACTTCTTCTTCTACCAGGGCCGCATCAACGAGGCCCGCACGCTCTTCCAGGGCCTGTATGCCGTCAGCCCCACCGACGGCTATTTCGCCAAGGCCCTGGGCGTCGTGGAGATGGCGGCAGGCAACGGCCAGGGCGCCCTGGCCGCCTTCGATGTCGCCGCCAAGCTGTCTCCGCAGGACCCGTCCGTCTACGTCGGGCGCGCGGAGGTCCGGTTGGCCCTGGGACAGAAGACCCAGGCCATGGACGACCTGCGACGCGCCGCGGCGATGACCCCGGCGGATGACCCCGTGATTCGCAAGGCGGGTGCGATGCTCACGGCGCTTTCCCGCCGTTGAGTACGCCACATTTCTCCTCGGGACTCGCCATCAAACCTGGATAGGTGAGTCCGGAACAGTCTGTTAGGCTTGCCCCCCGTTCACCCCAACCCTCTTAGTGGAGAGGTGGAGAGTCATTCGATGAGCACGCAGAAGCCGAAAGTCGGGCCGATGCCTCCGGAGCCCGCGGAGCTCGTTGCCAAGCGAGAGAAGCTGCTGATTGAGCTGGAGGCCCAGTCCAAGACGGCCCAGGGCACCTACCTCCAGGTCGTCCGCACCATGAAGATGCTGGTGTCGTCCACCGTGCCGGGGACTCCGTTCGACGAGCGGCTCTACGGTGACGTGTCGAGCGCTCTCCAGCGCTTCATGGCGGACCCCATCTTCCCCGTGCCGCCCATTCTGGGACTGGTGGTGTCCTACCTGTCCGAGCGTCTGAACACCTACGGGATGACCATCCAGAACGCGGTCAAGGAGATGAACCCGGAGGCGCACGCGAAGCTGGCGTTCACCCCTCCTGGCGCGGTCGCCCCGGCGGCTCCTCCCGCCCCCGCGGCTCCCGCGCGCCCCGCAGGACCCGGTGGTGCCAAGGATGGCTTCGAGAGCGGCTCCTCCAAGCGCTCGCTGTCGCTGAGCCCCGACGAGGCCCCTCCGACGTCCGCCGACCCGAAGAAGGAAGCGCAGCAGCTCGAGTCCTTCAAGGCGTGGATGAAGAACCCCAGCCTCGGAAAGCTGAAGGGTTAGGCCTGTTTCCGGGGCCGTGAGGGGGGGCAGGAATCGGCCGGAAATGATCCCGGAAATTACCCAGGAAACTTCGAACCCCCATCCCCGATAATCTTTTTGTAGCCGCCGCTGCACTTCGCCTCGCAGCACTCACGAATAAATCACAGGAGAACGACCATGAGCCTCTCTGCGAACTTCAACGCCGCCGCCAACAGCATCATGCAGGGTTCCGCTTCGTCCAACGCGATGATCAACGCGGCTCCCCCGGATCAGCAGCCGTTCCTCCGCGCGCAGGAGCAGATGCAGCGTGAGGCCCGCCTGGCCGACCTGGCCTCCACGCTGATGAAGAAGCTGGACGAGATGCAGTCCAAGATCACGGGCAACATCCGCTAATCGCCCGCTTCTCCGCAGCACCCTGGCCTCGCATCAGCTCCTGGAGCTGCTGCGGGGCCGGTTCATTTCCGGGGTTCGCTGTACACGCCGTGCCAACTGTCGGAAACTTTTCCACGCCGCACGGCGAGAATTCCTTCAACTCGTATCCAGGGAGAGACCCATGGTTGCTCCAGTCAAAGGCGGCCCCCGTCCCGCGCCGCAGACCACGTCCGCACCGGCCAACACGTCCACGCAGCCCACCGCGGATGTCGCGGCTCAGCGCGCGGCGCAGAAGTCCATCATGGACGGCGTGAAGAACAAGCCGGAGAACAAGCTGACGGCCGAGGACCGCAAGTCCTACGCAACGGCGCTCGTGAAGGACAAGCTGCTCGAGAACCAGGGGTTCCTCGGGTTCTTCTCCAAGTCGACGAACGAGGGGCTCGCGAAGAAGCTGGAAGGGGACGTCGCCACCTTCCTGCAGCAGAACCCCAACGCGTCGCTGAAGGACATCGAGGCGCACGTCGCGGGCCGCGTCAAGTCGCAGATGTTCAGCGCGGTGGTGGGCCAGAAGGGCGTCGACATGGCCATCGCCAACATGCAGAAGCGGCTGCAAGAGATCCGGGACAACTTCGAGAAGTAGTGCGGAAGTCAGGATGTTGCTGACTGGTGGCCTTGATGGAGGCGGGCTAGAGTCCGGGCCGCCTCCGTTTCTGCCCGGGGAATGAGTCCACATGACGACGACCCAAGCCAAGGCGCCGGTCTCCGACAATGATGGGAAGCCGCTGTCTGGTCCGGAGCTGTTGGAGCGGGCCACACAAGGCTTCGACCTGTTTCAAGACGGCCGCTTCCAGGAGTCGCTGGCCATCTTCGAGCAGCTGGCCTCCATGGATGCGTCCGAGGCGTACTTCCAGACGGCGCTCGGTGCATGCCATCTGGCGCTCGAGAGCCTGGACCAGGCCGAGGCCCACTTCAATCGGGCCATCGAGCTGGACCCCACGGACCTGACGCCGTTCGTCAACCGGGGAGAGGTCCACCTGCGCCAGGGCAAGGTGATGGAGGCCGCCCGGGACTTCAACCACGCGGTGTCCTTGGACCCCGAGGGGAAGGACCCGTTGAGCGCGCGGGCGAGGATGCTCGCCGCCGCGGCCCTGGAGAGCGTGGAGGAGGCCCAGGGGGCTTCCGAGCACGACTCCGGCTCCCACAAGCGTTAGTGCTCGCCCGTTTCCCGTGACGGGCTGACCGACCCGGCTCGCGAGGCCCCTCTTGGGTCCGGAGCCGGGCGCGGACTAGGATGGGTCCCCGCTGATGTCCGCCTCCAATCCAAACAGCTTCCTCTCCAAGTACTCCGACATCGTCCTGGCGATCGTGGTGGTGGCCATCGTCGGGATGATGATCGTCCCGCTGCCCACGCTGCTGCTGGACGTGCTGCTGACGCTGAACATCAGCATCTCGGTGGTGTTGCTCCTGGTGTCGCTCTACGTGCCAGCGGCCCTGCACCTGTCGACGTTCCCGACAGTGCTGCTCATCACCACGATGTTCCGGCTGTCGCTGACCATCTCCACCACGCGACTCATCCTGCTGACGGGTGACCCGGGTGAGGTCGTCATCGCGTTCGGCAACTTCGTGGTGCAGGGCAACTTCGTCGTCGGCGCCATCCTGTTCATCATCCTGGTCATCGTGAACTTCATCGTCATCTCCAAGGGCTCGGAGCGTGTCGCTGAAGTGGCCGCGCGCTTCACCCTGGATGCGATGCCCGGCAAGCAGATGTCCATCGACGCGGATCTCCGCGCCGGCACCATCGACCAGGACCAGGGCAAGAAGCGCCGCCGCGACCTGGAGCGTGAGAGCCAGCTCTTCGGCGCCATGGACGGCGCCATGAAGTTCGTGAAGGGCGACGCCATCGCCAGCATCATCATCACCGTCGTGAACATCGTCGGTGGCCTCATCATCGGCGTGACGCAGAAGGGCATGTCCGCGGGCGACGCGGCGCAGAAGTACACGCTGCTCACCATCGGTGACGGTCTGGTCGGCATGATTCCCGCCATCCTCGTCTCCACCTGCGCCGGCATCATCGTGACGCGCGTCGGTGGCGAGGAGGAGGGCGCGCACCTGGGCAAGGACGTCGGCACCCAGCTCACCGCCTACCCGAAGGCCATCGCCATCGCGGCGGGCATGCTCATCGTCCTCGGCCTGGTGCCGGGTCTGCCGAAGATTCCCTTCTTCCTCCTGGGCGCGGGTGCGGGCTTCGGCGCCTGGAGCATGCTCAAGAAGAAGAAGGACGAGCAGATGGTGGAAGAGGCCGGCCCCTCCATGATCACCGACCTGGGCACGCCCCTGTCGTCGGAGCCGGCGCCCAAGGAGCCCATCAATCCGGACTCCGAGCTCTTCATCCCCGTCGTCACGCCCATCGTCCTGGAGGTCTCCGACGCGCTGGTGCCCTACGTGGACTCGCGCCAGGACAACGGGAAGTTCCTCTTCGAGCTCATCCCCTTCATGCGCGACGGCCTCTTCGTCGAGCTGGGTGTGCGCTTCCCGGGCGTGCGCGCGCGTGGCAATGCGTCCCTGCCGCCGGGCTCGTACCAGATTCAAATCAACGAGGTCCCCGTCGTCACGGGCCAGGCCACGCTGGGCCACGTGCTCGTCAACGACACGGTGGAGCGCCTGCGGTTGATGAACATCCAGGGCTTCGAGGCCGTCAACCCGGCCACCCGTCAGCCCGCCGCGTGGGTGCCCGAGCAGCACCGCGAGACGCTGGAGGCCGCGGGCCTCACGACGTGGGACGTCCCGGGCTACATCATCCTGCACGTGGCCGCGGTGCTGCGGCGCAACGCACGCGAGTTCGTCGGCGTCCAGGAGACGCAGACGATGCTGGAGCAGCTCGAGAAGGCGTTCCCCGCCATCGTCAAGGAAGTCATCCCCAAGGTGGTCAACGTCCTGAAGCTCACGGACATCCTCCAGCGGCTCGTGGAGGAGGAGATCTCCATCCGAGACCTGCGCGGCATCCTCCAGGCCCTGGCCGAGTACGGTCAGGTGGAGGCCGACAACGTGATGCTCACCGAGCATGTGCGTGCCTCGCAGCGCCGCTACATCTCGCACAAGTACGCGCGCGGCAGCGGCACGCTCGTCGTGTACCTGCTGGACCCGAACATCGAGGAGGCCATCCGAGGCTCCATCAAGCGCACCTCGGCGGGAGCGCACCTGGCGCTGGAGCCGGAGCTGGCGCAGGAAATCGTCCAGGCCGTCCGCACCGAGTGTGGCCACCTGCCGCCCAGCGCGCAGCGCCCTGTCATCCTCACCGCCATGGATATCCGGCGCTACGTCCGCAAGCTGCTGGAGTACGAGTTCAACCCCTCGTTCTCCGTGCTCAGCTACCAGGAGCTGTCTCCCGAGCTGAACATCCAGCCGGTGGCGCGCATCTCCACCCGGTAGCAGCTGGGCAGCGGCTCGAGCCCCTCTCGGAGGGGCTTCTCGTCCCGCGCGTGGCTCCGAAGGGGAGTCGCCGCGGGACGAGGTGTTTCAGGGCACGGGCTTCCCCGAGGGCTCGCGAGGAGCCTCGGTCGGGGTTCTCGCCGAGAAGGAGACCCAGGGGCTCAGGCGCCGGCGACCACGGCGATGAGCAGCACCAGGAACATCAAGCCGACCACGCCCATGACAACGAGCGGGACAAGCTTCTGCTTGTCCTTGAGCATGGCCATGGCTCCGCTCGGAGCGGCTTCGTCCGGGACGGAGGTCTCCGCGGAGGGCTGCACCGGCTCCTCGGAGGCGGACGAATCCGGCTCCTCGGAAGAGGAGGACTCGGACGAGGTCTCGGCGGGAGCGGGCTCCGGCTCGGGAGGCGCGGGCTCCGGCTCGAGTTCTGGCTCCGGCTCGGGCTTGGCTTCCTTGCGGACCGGGGCAGGGCGCGGAGGGGAGGGCGGAGGGCTCTTCTTGAGCTCGGGGGCGAGCTGGACGGGCTCCTCGGCCGGCTCGGCGGGGTCGACGTAGAGGAAGCGGGTGCCGCCCACCTCCACCTCGTCGTTGTCCTTGAGCGCCTTGCGGTTCACCCGCTTCTTGTTGACCTTGATGCCGTTGCGGCTGCCCAGGTCCTCCACGTGGGTCCCGGACCAGTCGCGGCGAATCTTGGCGTGCTTGCGGGAGGTGAGGTCGTCCTTGATGACGAGGTCGGCTTCCTTCTCGTCCCGGCCGATGACGATTTCCTGCGCGTCCCCGATCTCGATGCGCTCGCCCTCTCGGGGGCCGTTCATGATGCGGAGGTAGCGCTCCTCCGCGCCGGACAGCCCGCGCATGACGTCCTTCAGGTTGCCGCGGGCAATGAAGGACGTCTTCTCCGAGGTGGCGTCGCCGTTGAGCTCCAGTACCCGGTCGAACCGCACGTCGTACTGGGCGATGGCGATGACGTCGCCGTTGCGCAGGGCGCGCTTCTCACCCTTGGGCAGGGCCTTCCCGTTGAGCTGGGTGCCGTAGGCGCTCCCCAGGTCCTCCAGGAAGAAGTTGTGGCCCTCCTGGCAGATGCGCGCGTGGTTGCGCGACACGGCCTGCTGGGCCAACACGACCTGGCAGGCCTTGTCCCGGCCCAGGGTGATGACCGCGTCGTCGAGGACGATCTCGGTGCCTTGGGCACCGGCCTCGCTGCGCTGGGTGACGGTGAGACGGACGCTCATCGAGGGAACAGTGGGGACAGGGGACCACGGAACATCAGAACGTCGCGTTGCTCATGTACTTCTCGCACGACTGGTACTCGGTGGGGAACTCTTCCGAGGTCGCATACTTCAAGAAGTTCTTGCAGGCCACCCCCGCGTGCTCGTGTTTGTTGGCCTCCTGGTAGAGCTCGAAGAGGCCGTAGTGGCAGGGGGCGAACTTGCCATCCAGCTTGACGCACTTCCTGTAAGTCGCCTCCTCCTCGGCCAGAAGCCCTTTTTCGCGGAACTGGCGGGCCAGCATGAAGAGCGCCGGGGCGGAGTTTTCCGCCTGCTGGGTGTCCTTGATCTCCTTGAAGGCCTTGTCGGTGAGGGCGGCCTTGCGCTGGGCCAGGGCGAGGTTGTTGGTGCAGCTGGTCGCCTTGGGGTTGATCTGCAGGCAGTTGCCAAAGGCCTCGCGGGCATCGGCGAACCGGCCCAGCTCCATCAGCGTGGTGCCGTAGTCGTGCCAGGCGTCGCCGAAGTTCGGGTCCAGGGCCGTGGCCTGCGCCATGTGCTCGGCGGCTTCCTCGTACTGCTCCTCCCCGTAGGCGATGATGCCCAGGGTGTGGTGGGCCTGCGCCAGGTTCGGGTTGACGGCGAGGATGGTGCGCAGCTCCTTCTTGGCCTCCACGAACTTGCCCATCTTCATCAAGGTGTACGCGAGGTTGTAGCGCGTATCGATGTTGTCCGGGTTCACCTTGAGGGCGCGGCGGAAGTTGTCGTGGGCCTTACCGAAGGCGCCCTCGTCGTTATAGAGCTGGCCCAGGTTCTGATAGGCCTGCAGGTGCTCCTGGTTGAAGCGCAGGGCCTTGATGAAATACTTCTTCGCGTCGTCGGTCCGCCCCGCGTACCGGGCGATGAGGCCCTTGTTGGCCCACAAGTCCGCGTACTGAGGGGAGAACTCCAGGCCCAGGTCGCAATAGACTTCCGCGCGGACCAGGTCCTGGTTCTGGAGCTCCTGCACGCACAGCTCATTGTTGATGAGCGCGCGCTCATGGGGCGGCGGCGTGGTCAGGCAGGCGGCGAGCGGAAGCGCGCACACCCAGGAAAGCGCGGAGGCAAGACGAGCAAGACGCATGGCCGGCCGAGTGTAGGAGAGCGCCCCCTCCCGTGCAACGGCTGGGCGGGGCCTCAATCCGGGCTGATTTCCAAGGGTTGCACCGGTTAGAGTGGGTGCCCATGCGTACCCTGCTCTGCACCCTCACGTTCGCCCTGGCTTTGCTCGGGGCGGCTCCGGCCCAAGCCCAGTTTGCCAATCGCAGCCTTGGATTGTCGCTGGGCTACATGGACTTCAACAACACCAATGGGTTGGACAACGCGTTCTTCGTGGGCATCGATGCCAGCCTCTACATCGAGAACGGCTTCGAGGTGGTGTCCTACTCGAAGATTGCATTCCCCCGCGACAACACGAGCAACGAGAAGAAGCGCGTCGTCGGCCTGGCCCCGTCGCTGGGCCTGCGCTACCTGCTGATGGAGGAGTCCATCCGGCCCTATGTCGGCGCGGACCTCAGCTACCTCATCGTGTTCAAGTCGGCCACGAGCAACTTCGTGGGCATCGGTCCCAACGCGGGCCTGGACTTCTTCCTGTCCGACTCCGTGAGCGCGGGCCTCCGGGCGCAGTACAACATCTACATCGCGCTGAACGAGAAGACGCAGAACTCGGTGACGGTGTCGGCGGGAATGGCGGCCTACTTCTAGGCGGCGTCACCCCAGGGCCTGGGCGCGCGGTGGCCGGGTGCCGCGCGCGGCCTTGGGCGGCAGCAGGGCCGCGGCGACCAGCAGGGTCCACTTCTCGTCGGAGAGGTGCGCCGGCTTCTCCATGGCAAGGGCGTCCTGGAGCCGGGTGCCCAGCGCGGCGAACAGGCGCAGGCGCGCGTCCATCCGCAGCTCCTCCCGGCGCAGGGCGGCGGTGAGCACCACCTCCCGCTCCTCCGTCGACAGCCGCTTCACGCGCGAGACGAAGAGCGGATCCGCGAGCAGCCCTTCCTCGCCCGTGGCGCTGATGGCGGACGGGACCTTCAGCTTCCGCTCGCGCACGACGATGGTGCCCGCCAGCATGTCCCCCAGCCGCTGCTGGGAGCCGGAGACCATGGCCGCCACCCCGCCCACCAGGTAGAGGAACGGCAGCCGGTCCACGGGACGCACCAGGTTGCGAAGGGCGGCGTGGTAGAAGCCGATGCGCACACCGCTCTCCTGGATGACACGCAGGGAGAGCAGCCGCTTGCCCACCGTCTGGCCGCTCCAGGCAGTCTCCAGGGCGATGCCATAGCCCCAGTCCACCAGGAAGTAGACGACGATGCCCAGGGCGCTGGCGATTCCCGGGAAGGCCATCATGGTGAAGCTGAGCCCCATCAGGGTCATCAGGCTGAGGGCCATGACGATGGCCGAGTCCACCAGCCAGGCGAGGAACCGGGAGTACAGGCCCGCGAGGGTGAAGCGGAACTCCACGTACTCGGGGGTGAGCACCGTGTGGGTGCCGTCCAGCAGTGTTTCGGGGGCCATCGTCACCGGCGCAGTGTAGCCGCGTCCGGCAGCGGACGGGGGGCTCGGTGGGTATGGGCGGGAGGCACCCCTGGTTCGCTTCGGGCTGAACACCTGCTGGGAGGCAGTGGTGGAAGGGGGGCGGTCCCAGGGGCGACTGTGGTATTCATGGCTATCGGGGTGGTGGGGTAGCCACCCCGTCCCTCGCGCACCGTGTCCCCCTCCGACTCCTCATCCTGGAACCGCCGACTGTGGCCGGCGGCTGCCTTTCAGTTCGCGCTCATCGCGGGTGTGACGCAACTGAAGTCGGCGGCCAACGCGCTGGTGCTGTCGCGCTTCGAGTCGCAGGCGATGCCCTACCTGTACCTCCTGGGGGCCCTCATCACCGCGGCGCTCACGCTGTTGCCGCGCTCCAAGCCGAACTCTCCGCTGGAGTCGCCGGGAGTCCTGACGGGTGTGGGTGGGGTGCTGACGTTGGGGTTCGCGTTGGCGCTGTGGGCGGGCTACCGCACGCCGGCGTTGGGCCTGTACCTGTTCGTCGACACCTTCTCCACGTTCGTGTCCTTCCGGTTCTGGGCGCGGATGTCCGCGGCCTTCGATGCGCGGGAGGCGCGCAAGGCGTTCACGGCCCTCAATGGCTTCGCCATGGGCGGCGGCATGGTGGGCGGGTTGCTCGTGCAGCGGTTGGCCGAGCGGCTCGGGACTCCCGCCATGGTGGTCAGCGGCGCGCTGGGGTTGTTGGCCGCGGGCGCCATCTTCCATCACCTCTACCGAGGAGAGCCGCCTCCCTCCCCGCCCCAGGGGCGCTCCGCGCCCGCGTCGTTCATGGCGTTCAGCTACCTGGCGACCAGCCCCTATGCGCAGGTGCTCGCGGCGCTGGGCATCTCCTTCGCGGTGCTGTCGGCGTTTGTGGACTACCTGTTCCGCCTGCGCCTGGAAGGCACGATGAGCGAGGACGCGATGGCCGCGCTCTTCGGCTCGCTCCAGCTCTACATCGGCCTGTTCTGCGTGGCGTTCCAGCTGCTGCTGACCCAGCGGCTGCTCAAGCGACTGGGGCTGCTGGGCTATGTGGCGCTGGTGCCCCTGGTCATCGTGCCGTTGGCGGCCGCGTCGCTCATCACGCCCAGCCTGTGGCCCCTGCATCTGCTGCGGTTGCTGGAGACCGCGGTGAACTACTCCATCCTTCCGGTGGGCATCCAGCTGCTCTACGCGGCGGTGCCGGACGGACAGCGCGAGGGCTTGCGCGCCGCGGTGGATGGCCTGCTCCGCAAGGGCGGGGTGGTGGTCGCGGGTCTGCTGCTCATCGGCGCCGGTCGTGCCGCCACGGGCGAGACGATGGCGCTGGCGGTGGTGGGCATGTGCGCGGCACTGGTGGGGCTGCTCGTGCGGCTCAAGCCCGCCTACGTGGCCGCGCTGGGCGAGCAGGTGGGCGCGCACGAAGAGGAGGCGGTGGCGCTGGAGGGTGAGGAGGAGCAACGCCTGCTGGCGGAGGCCCTCTCCGCGCCCGTGCCGGAGCGGGTGCTGCGCGCGGTGGACTTGATGGAGCAGGCCCAGGTGTCGCTGCGGCCGCACCTGCCCGCGCTGCTGCGCCACCCGCATGAGCGTGTGCTGGAGCGCGGTGTCGCGCTCGCGTTGGAGCTGGATGCTCGGGAGCTGGCGCCGGTGCTGGAGCGGCTGGTGGAGGAAGGGCCTCGGCGTCCTCGGGACCAGGCGGTCTGGGCGCTGGCGCGGCTGTCTCCGGAGCGGGCCGAGCGGCTCCTGCCGGCGCTCCTCAACCATCCGGATGTGGGGCTTCGGTGCGCGGCCATCGGCGCGCTGGTGAAGTCGACGGGCAGCGCGGCGGCGCTGGCTTCTCTCGAGGAGCTGCTCGCGCGCGGGGAAGGTGCCCCCGTGATGGAGCGGCGTGAGGTGGCGAAGCTCCTGGGGCGGCTTCAGGACTCGCGTTTCACCGGGCCTCTGGCTCGCTATCTCGATGACAGCGACGGAACGGTGCGGCGTGTGGCGCTGGCCGCGGTGGGGGAGGGCGGTTACGTGGACCTGGCTCCGCGTCTGTTGCCGTTCCTCACCTGGCGCGAGGAGCGCAAGACGACGCGCGAGGCGCTGGTGGCGCTGGGCGACGCGGTGACGCCGCTGGTGGAGGAGCAGCTCAACAACCGGAGGGCTCCGCTCGCGATGCGGCTGCAGCTGCCTCGGGTGCTGCGCGGGATTGGGACTCCGGCGGCGCTGGATGCGCTGCTGTTCTCGAATGTGCGGGATGATGCGTCGCTGCACTTCCGCATCGGTGCCCAGCTCTCACGGCTTCGCGATGAGCACCCCGAGCACCCGGTGGATGTGGACCGGGTGCGGGATGCGCTGAATCGCAGGCGCGAGGTCTACCGCTCGTTGGTGGGGGCCTATCGCGACGTCCGGGCGGCGCTGGGGGATGGCTCGCTGCTCACTCGCGCGGTGGGCGACCGGCTGGACCAGGCGCTCGAGTTGTCGTTCTTCCTGCTCGGGTTGCTGGACTCGTCGCAGCGCATGCGCGGCATCCACTACAACCTGGTGGGACAGGATGCTCGGCGTCGGGCGTTGGCGCTGGAGTTGTTGGACAACCTGCTCTCGGAAGAGGACCGGGAGCTGGTGATGGAGCAGGTGGAGGCGCATCACCGGGAGCTGCCGCCGGGAGCCTCGGGGCGGCTGTGGCGCAGGTTGGCTGCGCTGGTGCAAAGCGAGGACGTGGTGCTGCGCGCGTGTGCTCGCCATGTCGCTCGGGTGAACGGGCTGGATGTGCTCCCGCAGGAGGGTGAGTTGAGCGACCGCATTGTCCAACGGATGTTCGCCTTGGAGGGCGTGAGCGTCTTCTCCCAGAGCGACGTGGATGACATCGCGGCCATCGCCGCGGTGGCGCGCGAGGGCTTCTTCCGGGCAGGTGAGCGCATCTATGCCCAGGGCGACCCGGGCGATGCGCTCTACGTCATCGTCGATGGTGCCATCGACGCGTTCCACGACGGCGAGCACGTGCTGCGCTTCCAGGGCAAGCAGGCCTTCGGTGAGGTGAGCTTGCTCGATGGGGCTCCGCGTCCCACGGACATGGTGGCCGCGGTGGATACGCGCGTGCTCATCATCGACCGGCGCGACTTCCTGGACCTCCTGGCCGACAGACCCGAGCTGCTCACGGGCTTCTTCCGCGCGGTGAGCCTCCAGCTCCAGGCGCTCATCGCGCTGCCCGACTCGCGCGAGACGGGGGAGCGGCTCGAGATGACGGCGCCGCAGCCTCCCGTTGCGCCTCCTCTCCCCACGGGGCCGGTTCCCGATGCTCCCGAACCGACGACGTCGCAGCGGCGTACTCGCGGCGGAGATGCCTGAGCAGGCCGCGGCTTTGTGGGTGTGTTGAGTCTGGTCGCAGCTGGCTTCGTATCTGCCTGGACTCCTTCGCTGACGGAGCCGCCTTCTATGCGCGTGGGGGCGTCCCGCGCGGCACGGCCCTTCACGAGCAGGGGCTTCAACGTCCCTCGGGCCCCCGCTGATGAGGCTGCCCTGCACACGCGGCGGTGATGTCCGAGCCGCGCGTGCCTTCTCGAGCGGGTGACTCAGCGCCTCGCTACGGCGAGTCGCTCACGGGCGCGTTGCTGGCGCGTCGTGACTCACCGACATCAACAGGTCGTGGGGGCCCGAGCTTCATCCTCTCTTCTCGGAGGATATGGGCCGACGCGACGGGGATGAGCGGACGCATGAAGAAGCGCAGCGGCGCGAACGAGCCGATGAAGCGCACGAGCGCGAGACCCGCATACGCCCACGGATGCCGCTCCACGGTGGCCACCGGCTCGAAGACCTCCTTGGTGCGGTCGTTCCACATGTTGCCGTACTTCTTGAACATCCCCCATCTGAAGCCGGGCACTCGGGTCGTGAGCCACGTCCACGCACGCAGGAACCACGGTGGGCGTTGCCCCTCCCGCGCCTCCCAGGCCTGACCACTCTTGGCCGCCGTGAACACGAGCAGCCACCACATGCCCCACAGCGAGGTGATGGCGGTGAAGGCCTCGCTGCCAACTCCGACCCACCGGAAGGGGAGCGCCAGCAACAAGGCCGCTGGCACACCGGCCGCGAAGAGGAACATCGCGCGCACCCGTCGCCGAACCTTCTTGCGCATCCACGGCACATTCAGCCGGACGCGCGGCTGGATGGCCTCGTCATCCGGATCGACCCGTGTCAGCAGGGCGGCATCTCGCGCGATGGCGTCATGGTAGTCGCGCGAGAGCGCGATGATGACCCACTGCGCAATCTGCAGCGCGCCCAGCAGCGCGACCCAGAACGAGAAGCCCGTCAGCGAGAAGCCCTTGTACGTGAACTCCCCCGACTCGGATGTCTCCTCCTTGCTTCGACGCTTCTTCGAGGAAGGCGGCTCCGGAGCCCGCTCCACCTTCGTGGTGCCGTCGTCCTGCTTCGTCACCGTGATCTTGTTGCCAGCACCACTGTTCGCGGTGGCCGTGGCCACCAACGCCGCAATGGCCGTGGGAAGCGAAGGACCCCCATCCACGCCTTCCGCCGCGGCCTCGACGTCGCGCAGCCTCCGCTGGAACTCCGCGTCCTTGGCGGCCTCGGCCGCCTGTTCCTTGACCGCCTGCTGCTGGTCGGCCTGCTCCTCGATCCCGGCCTCTCGCAGCGCCTCCTGGACCTCGGCCGCGATGTCCTCCTCGGAGACGGGGCTCTCCACCGCGCTGGCCGCCTTCTTCGCCGAGCCCATGCACGACAGGGCCAACGCCAGCGCCGCGACCGTCTGGAGGATGCCCACCCGCACGTACCGCCGCCGCGCCGTCGGATCGGCGAGCAACACCCGGCCGATATGTATCGGCAGGCTCAGGCCATGGAAGAACTGGCGCACCCGGCCCGGTGGGCCTCGCGTGGAACCATGCTCGTGATAATGTGAGGCACCCTTTTGCAGTTCTTCCCAGAAATGCTGGGCAGACATTCGACCGAGGAACGGCGGCTCGCTCGGGGCGTCTGATGGGTGCTCGCCTCGGGGTGAGGGTAGGCCCTTAGGGGCCAAGTCATCCGGCACGGCAGCTACAATACCACGTCTCGAGTTGTGCTAAACGGCGCAACTGTGAACCCGACCTCCTTCTATCGCTTCCGTCCCTCCCGCCAGTCCCGCCTTTCGGGCGTGCTGGTCCTCGCGCTCGGCGCTTTGGCAGGCTGCGAGAAGAGCAGTCCTCCCCCCGCGGCTCCTGCTTCGGAGCAGCCCACCGCCGCGCCCGCGAAGCCCGCGGCGCCGAGCGAAGTGACGTTGCTGGTCACTGGTGGAACGTTCGGTCAGCTCCTGCCCACCGATGGCAAGGGCGGCGCCGCCGAGCTGCTGGGCCAGTGGGTGAACACCGAGAAGCATTGCCCCGGCCCCGTGAAGGACGGCCAGCCGACCTGCGCCGACTCCGGCACCCTCGCGCTGGCGACGGGCGACCACGGCAACGGCCCCGCGCTGTCCTCCTTCTTCCTGGGCGCGCCCACCGCCGAGGTCATGGGCCGCATGGGCTATGCCGCCTCCGCCATGGGCAACCATGAGCTGGCGTTCGGCAAGGAGGCCTTCCTCAGCAACCGCACGACGGGCGGCTTCCCGTACCTGGCCGCCAACCTGCGCGTGAAGGACCCCGCCACCGCTGGCGACCTGTCCCTCCCCGCGTTCCAGGTGTTCGAGCGCCGCGGCCTGAAGATTGGCGTGGTGGGCCTCGCCGCGGAGAAGACGGTGCGCACGGCGATGGCTGGCCGCGCCGACGGTCTCGAGGTCACTGGCTACGAGGAGGCGCTCTCCAGCGCCATCCCCGAGGCGCGCAAGGCCGGCGCCGACGCGGTGGTCGTCGTCGCCGACACGTGCGTCACGGAGCTGCAGCCCGTGGTGGCCAAGCACCCCGAGTGGAAGCTCTCGCTCGTGGCGGGCGGCCGCTGCCCGCAGCAGGTCTACGCCCAGGAGAACGGCGTCATCTTCGCCTCGCTGGACCGCGGCTTCTCCAAGTACCTGCGCACGCAGCTCACGTTCGACGCGTCCAAGCCCGCGGGTGAGAAGGTCACCGGCGCCGAGGGCAAGTTCGTCGACGTCGCGGGCGGCACGCCCGACGCCGAGACGGCGCAGCTGATTGCCAAGTGGAAGGCGCAGCTCGACGAGGCGCTGGGCCAGCAGATCGGCTTCACCAAGGCGGGCATCCCCCAGGCCTCGCCGCTGATGGCGAAGTGGGTCGTGGGCGCGGTGCGCGACTCGCTCGGCACGGACGCGGCCATCCTCAACCAGGGCGGCATCCGCGGCGACCTGCCGGCGGGCCCGGTGACGCGCGGCAGCGTCTACTCGGTGATGCCGTTCGAGAACTCGCTGCTCGTCGTGAAGCTCAAGGGCGAGGACCTGGCCAAGCAGCTGGCCAACCCCAAGGCGCTCGTCGCGGGCTTCACGGCCGCAGGCAAGGGCAAGTTCAAGGACGCCAAGGGCAAGGCGCTGGATCCGGCGAAGGAGTACTCGGTCGCCACGGTCGAGTACCTGTACTTCGGCGGTGACGGCTTCGAGTTCGAGAAGGTGGCCCCCGAGCCCACCGAGACGGGCATGGCGTGGCAGACGCCGGTGGTGGATTGGACCAAGAAGCTCGAGTCCACCGAGAAGAAGCCGCTGGAGAAGCAGCTGAAGTAACCCACGCCCTCCGCGTGGCACCGAGGCGCCGGCCAGCCCCCTTTCCTGGGCTCGCCGGCGCTTCGTCGTTTCAGCTGGCCGCTACTCGCCTCCGCCGGGCGCGCCCGCCGTGCCTGACGCAGCGCCGCAGACGGCCTCGTAGCGCGCGAGCGTGTCGTTCATCGTCTGGCGCAGCCGCTCCGGCGTCCCCTCGTAGAGCATCTCCACCGCGAGCTGTTGCGTGGCCAGGGCGTCCTGGCACCGACCGAGCTGGAAGAGGATGGTGGAGTACGTGTCGAGCACGCCCGCGTTGCCCGGCGCCAGCGCGAGCGCCCGCTGCGCCGCCGCCAGTCCCTTCTCGGGCTGCGCCGTGCGCGCGTAGTAGCGGGCCAGTCCATTCTGCGCGCCCACGTTGTCGGGGATGAGCTCCACGGCGCGCAGGCGCGCGGCTTCCTGGGCCTCGGTGGCATCCCCCGCGAAGTCCAGGGCCTGCGCGAGCGCGTTCCACGCGAGGCCACTCTCGGGGCTCCTCGCCACCAGGGCCTGCGCCGCTTGGAGCTGCTGGGACGGGTCCCCCAGGGAGCGAATCCTCATGAGCGCCACGGTGATGTTGCCCGGGTCCTCCTTGAGCGCTTGCGCCATCTCCCACTCGGCCTTCTCCATCCGCACCTCGGCCGGCGCGGGGCCTGGGGTCATGAGGATGAGCTGGGTTCGCACCGCATGCACCTCCGCGGGCTCCAAGGGGCGGGTGCGGAAGTCGCTCGGCACGGGCACGAGCGGCGCGGTGACGACGGGGTAGCGCGCGTTCCTTCCGCCAAACGCGTAGGAGTGAATCTTCCCGGCCAGGTCCGTCGCCCCTTGGAACGATACCTCCCAGGCCCTCCTCGGCTCCTCGCCGCGCATGAGCCGGTGTTGGAAACGCCCGAAGCGCTCGGGGTGCTGGCTGATGACGAAGTGCACCCACAGCCAGGCGGAGGCGTAGTACTGGCGAGACTCCGCGCTGCTCAACTGCTGACGGTCATCCCAGTCCCACAGCTCGTCCAGGGAGCGCCAGCCATTGCGCTGCACGTAGTCGAGGAAGGGCCAGTGAAGCGCGCCGAGCACCACCTCGCGTCGCTCGGGCTTGAGGGTGATGGTCTCCAGATACGAGGCCAGTCCCTCCGACAGCCAGCGCGGCTGGCGCACCATGGCGAACTGCGAGAGGTAGTGCGTCAGCTCATGCGCCTGCGTGGACTTGTCCACCGCGTCCCGGCTGAGCGCGTAGCTGTTGCCCGCCATGACCAGCAGCGGGCCGTCGGACGTGGTGGCGGAGAAGCCCTCGATGCGGACGTTGGTGAACTCGGACAGCTCCTCGCGGTTGCGCAGGATGATGACGTCCACCGTGCCCGGCGGGTCGAAGCCTCCACCCCAGGCCTGGAGCAGGCCCTGGCGCAGCATCTCCAGCTCTCCGGCGGCGCCCTCGGCGGACTCCACGTCCAGGTCGGTCTGGATGATGAAGTGCGGGCTGCGGACTTCCACCCAGGTGCCGCCGCCTTCCAAGGGACAGAGCGCACGCATGGAGGTGCACCCCGACAACCAGGCCAAGACCCATCCCAGGAACACCCACCGACACGTCATTTCCGTGTTTTCCCATAACTGTCGACCGGAGTGCAGGGTGGGGGTGCGGCCCTCCTGGGCTAGACTGTCGATATGGAGATGGCGGAGTTCATCGAGGCGCGGCGACCCCACTGGGAGAAGCTCCAGAAGCTGCTGGACCAGTCAGAGGTCCAGGGCTTGCGCGGGCTGAGCCTCGACGACGCCAGGGCGTTGGGGAAGCTGTACCGCTCCGTGTCGAGCGACCTGCTGTGGGTCCGCGCGCGCAGTGGCTCCGCCGAGGTGAGCGCGTACCTGAACGACCTGGTGGGCCGTGCCTATGCGCTCACCTATCCCGGACGCCGCCCGAGGATGGCGGACGTGTGGGGATTCGTGTCGCGAGGCTTCCCCGCGCTCTTCCGTCGCGAGTGGCGCATGTATGTGGCGTCGCTGCTGCTGCTCCTGGCGGGCGCGGGCTTCGGCTACCTGGGCATGCTGGTGGACCCGGACGCGGCGCCCTACCTGGTGCCGGCGGAGCACCTCGAGTTGGACCCGACGAAGCGCGCGGCCGACGAGGCGGTGGACCAGGACATGACGGTGTCCCAGCAGGCCCAGTTCTCGTCCTACCTCTTCACGCACAACATCCAGGTGGCCTTCCTGGCGTTCGCGTTGGGCGCGACGATGGGGTTGGGCACCGCGGTGATGCTCTTCGTCAACGGCCTGTTCCTGGGGGCGCTGGCGCAGGTGTACGCGGCCAAGGGCCTGGCCGGTTGGTTCTGGGCCTGGATTCTTCCGCACGGCATTCCCGAAATCACAGCCATCTGCATCGCGGGCGCGGCGGGGCTGGTCATCGCGCGAGCGATGGTGGCCCCCAAGGGGCTCCAGCGGCGGCAGGCGCTGCGCGTCGAGGCGGTGACGGCGGTGAAGCTGCTGTTCGGGACGCTCGCGCTGTTCGTGCTCGCGGGCTTCATCGAGGGGACGGTGTCGCAAATCCACCCGCCCAAGCTGTCGGTGGCCTTCAAGGTGACCTTCGCGCTCGTGGTGGGCTCGGGTGTGTACTCCTACCTGCTGTCCGACTGGCTGAGGGGTGGGGCGCCGGAGGCCTCGCGTCCCGTCGCCTGACGGCCCCGGCCGCTGTGCTACACGAGGACTTGTGTCCGAGTCGCCGCTCCTCCCGCCGTTGCCTCACGCACCCGAGGTCCTCATCGAGTGTCCGCGCTTCTCCTTCGTGAAGCGGCGCGCGGATGGCTCGGTGGACTTCGTGTCGCCCGTGCCGTGCCCCTACAACTACGGCAGCATCCCGGGCCTCATGTCGGGGGATGGAGACCCGCTCGACGCGGTGGTGTTGGGCGCGCGGCTGTCGCGAGGACAGTGCGTTCGCGTGGAGGTGGTGGCGGTGCTGGGGTTCGTCGACTCGGGGATGCCGGACCCCAAGGTGATTTGCGCCGCCCAGCCCATGAGTGGCCTCGAGCGCGCGGGGCTGGAGGCCTTCTTCCGCGTCTACGCCTTCTTCAAGCGCGGCCTGCACCTGGTGCGCGGAAACTCGACGGACACGCGCTTCACGGGGTGGCTGCCGGTGCCGCGCGCCGCCGAGGCTACAGCACGCCCCGCGCCTTGATGTCGAGGTAGCGATTGACGGCCGCGAGGCTCAGGTCGTCCGGCTGCACGTCGAGCATCTGCACTCCGCCCTGGCTCACGCGCGACTTGAGCTGCTCGCGGTCCATGAGCAGCTCCGAGGCGACGGCGTGCTGGAAGGACTCCTCGGGCCCGGGCGGGGGCGTCTGGAGCAGCTTCTGGAGCGCGGTGTCCTTCACCGACAAGCAGAGCGGCACGTGGCGGCGCGCCAGCCGGTGGAGTGGGGCGACCATGGTGGCGGCCTGCTCCTCGTCCAGGAAGTCGGTGAAGACGCACAGCAGGCTTCGCCGGTGCAGGCGGACGTTGAGCTCCTTGAAGAGCGCCAGGTAGTCCACGTACGTGAGGCTGGGCGTGGTGGAGTAGAGCGCGTCCACCATCTTCCGGTACTGGCCTCGGCCCGCGGCGGGCGGCAGATAGGTCTTCACGCCATCGGCGAAGACGGCCAGGCCCACCCGGTCCCCGTTGCGCACGGCGACGAAGGCCAGGAAGAGCGCGGCATTCACCGCGTGGTCCAGCTTGGTGAGCCCGTCCACCTGCGCCGCCATCGAGCGCCCCGCGTCGACGCAGATGAGGATGGACTGCGAGCGCTCCGACTCCAGCACGCGCGTCACGGGCTTGCCTCGACGGGCCGTGGCCTTCCAGTCCACGTCGCGGACGCTGTCGCCCTGGGCGTAGTCGCGCAGGCGGGCGAACTCGCTGCCGCGTCCGTCGCGGCGCAGCTGGCGCAGGCCCAGGTTCACCAGGTCCAGCGTGGCTCCGGACAACAGGAGCCGGTTGGCGCCTCGCAGGTCCGGGTACACGGAGATGGCCTGCGCTGCGGGGAACTCACGCTCGTGGGACACGAGGCCCAGCGGACCCCGGACGCGCGCGTACACGGCGCCGAAGTCGAAGCGGCCTCGCTTGGACGGCGTCACCCGGTACACCCAGCGCGTCTCGCTGTCCGGTGGCAGCTCCAGGGGCGCCTCGTCCGGCTTCGCGGTGAAGGACTCCGGCACGCCGTCCTTCAGCTGCACGTGCACCTTGCGGCCACCCCGGTGCACCACACGCAGCTCCACCTTGTTGGGCACGCCCACGTTGAGGCGCTGAGGCAGCACGCGGCGCACCTCCAGCCGCGCCGAGCGCGCGACGAGGAAGTCCACCAGGGCCAGCAGCAGCGCCACCGCGTCGAGGGCCAGCACGGCTCCGCCCAGCCCCGGGAAGAACCCCGCGGCCATCATGGGAATCGCCAGGAGCGCGAACAGGGCCCAGAGGCGCCCGGTGGGAATCACCGAGGGACCTCCACGGCCTGCACCACCTCGCGCAGGACATCCGAGGCCGTGGCCCCGTCCAGCTCCGCGTCCGGCGACAGCAGCAGGCGGTGCTTCAGCACGGGGCCCGCGAGGAAGCGCACGTCATCCGGCGTGACGAAGTCGCGTCCGCGCAGCGCCGCCAGCGCCTTGGAGGCCAGGAGCAGGTGCACCCCCGCGCGAGGTCCCGCGCCCAAACGGATGCGGCTGGACGTGCGCGTCGCCGCCACCAGCTTGCGGATGTACGCGAGGACGGGCGGCTCCACGTTGACTTCGTTGAGCGCGGCGCGCGCGGCGAGCAGCCCTTCCTTCGTCACCGCCGCGCCCACGCCGGCGCGCGTCAGGTCCCCCGAGTCGAAGCCCCGGTGCACGGAGGCGAGAATCGCGTCCTCCTCCTCGGGCGCGGGATAGCCCACGTCAATCTTCAGGAGGAAGCGGTCCAGCTGCGCCTCGGGCAGCGGGTAGGTGCCCTCCGACTCCACCGGGTTCTGCGTGGCGAACACCGTGAAGAGCGGCGACAGCGGCTGGTGGCGACCCTCCAGCGACACGCCGCGCTCCTGCATGGCCTCCAGCAGCGCGGACTGCGTCTTGGCCGGCGCGCGGTTGATTTCGTCCGCGAGCAGCAGGTCCGTGAAGATGGGGCCTCGCACCAGCACGAAGGCCTGCGACTTGAGGTCGAAGATGCTGGTGCCCAGGATGTCCGCGGGCATCAGGTCCGGGGTGAACTGGATGCGCTTGAAGTCGGAGCCGATGCTGCGCGCCAGCGCCTTGGCCATCAGCGTCTTGGCCACGCCGGGCACGCCCTCCAGCAGCACGTGGCCACCGGCGATGAGGCCACACAGCATCAGCTCCAGCACCTCGTCCTGGCCCACGACGGCCTTGCGCACCTCGGACAGCACGCCTTCGCGAATGGCGTGGGCGGCCTTCACGGCGGAGCCGCTCGGGGCGAGAGGGGAGGCGGGGGTTGTCGCGTTCATGGTGTTCCAGGAGGGCTGCGCCGGGGCTTCCCGGCGGGGTGGATGCTCTGGCGCAGACTCGCCGCGTGGGCGGCGAGCTGCTGAAGGTCGTTGTCGCTGGTGGCCGACTCGGCGCGCGCGGTCAGGTCGCTCAGGCCTTGGGCCAGGTCCTCGCGCCCTCGCTCCTTGAGCGCGTCGGAGACCACGCCGGGCGATGCGTTCGCGGGCACCCCCGCGTGGAGGGCCAGCTCCTGCGTGAGGCCTCGGGACAGCAGCTTCGCGGCGAAGCCATGGTGCCGGCCTTCGCGATACAGCCGCGCCATGGCGAACAGCGCGTCGGTGGCGCCCACGCGCGCGGACTCGAGGGGGGGGCGGGGCCGGCCGAAGCGCTTGAGCGCCACGGACCACAGCGCCACGCCCGCGAGGAGCTGGAGCACCGCGAAGTGCAGGCCGTAGCGGCGCGCGAAGTCCACCACCGAGCGCTCGTTGGTGAAGCCGTGGTGGAACTCGTCGAACTCGTAGGGGCCCGAGCCCAGTGCCGCCAGCGAAGAGAGCCAGAACTGCGCGTTGTCCGCGCGCGCCAGCGCCACGTTCATGGCCAGCTCGGGCGCACCCACCACCAGCACCCGGCCCTGTCCGTGGGGGATGACCGCGGCCACCATGCGGCCCAGCCGCTCATCCTCGAGCAGGGGAACCGCCGTCCCGGGGAGCTCCAGGTACGCCTGCACCTTCACCTCCACGCGCTCCACGCCCAGCGTGTACGGCGTGGAGAGGGGCGGCACCAGCGTGCGCATGGGCAGCGTCGTGTCCGCCTTGGTGAGCTTCACCCCCAGGGCATCCAGCAGCGGATTCTCCCGCGAGCCCCAGGGCACGTAGACCACGGAGCCCCCCGCGGCGACACGCGTGAGGACCTCCGTCACCTCGCGGTCGTCCACATGGGTGGCGCGGAACGTGTTGAAGCCCGTCCGGGGCGTGTGCTCGTCGTCCAGCCCCGCATCCGGCTCCGCGGCGAGCTGGGTCTGCTCCAGGTCGTCTTCTCGAGAGCCTTCGACCTCCACGCCCAGCAGGACGAGCGTCGACTCGTCCGTGCTGGGGACCCGCATGTCCGCCATGCGGCGAGTCACCTTCAGGCCACTCTCCTCGGCCAGGAGGAACAGGGCGCGCGCGCCGTCCTCCTGCGCGCGGTACGTGGACAGCGTGTCGGCGAACTCGCCTCGACGCGCGCCCTTCACCAGCTGCGAGGCCAGCACGACGGTGAGCACCAGGCCACCCACCACCAGCAAGGGGAAGCGGTCACGCACCGGGGGCCTCCGGTGCCGACGCCAGCATGGGGGCGGTGAGCGCGCGGAACTCCTGGTAGCCCGTGCTGGTGACGGGCGTGTTGCCATACCAGGCGAAGTCGAAGCGCAGCGTCAGCTCGCGGAAGCGAGGCTTCCATTCCGAGCGGCCCTTGAACTGGCGCAGATAGTCCCAGTTGGACAGCGTCACGTCGTACAGGATGGCGCCATCGCGGTGCAGCCGGGACAGCAGCGCCAGGTAGAGCCCACGCACCGCCTCGCGGTAGTTGCCTCGCGCGGCCAGCTCATCCGCCAGCTGGGCCCAGCCCTCGGGAGGACGGGACAGCGCATGGGCCGGGTCTCTCGCGAGCGTCGCGGCGTCCAGGGTGGACACGTCCAGCCCCGAGCCCTCTTCCAGCGGCCGCGCCTTGCGCAGCGCGCGCCACAGCACGGCCCCGAGCACCGCCACGGTGAGCCCGACCAGCACCACCACCAGCGCATCCGCCATCTGTCCGCCGCTGACGAGGCCGGCCGTCGGGGACACCGGCGGGGACGCGGAGGGACTCTCCCGCTTGAAGAGGTCCTCGAGGAGGTTGGCCAGCCACGTGGTGAACTGGGTCCACCAGCTCATCTGCGGCGGGGCCGTGGGCTCCTCCGCTTCGTCGGTCCTCGGCGGTGCCACCGCGAACTCCGGCCGCGCGAGGATGTCACGCGCCCGGTCGGCCGCGGCCCTCGCGTTCGCGCGAGTCTGCGCCTCCAGGGTCCCCGTCGCCTGCGTCAGCCCTCGCTCGAGGGTGAGCAGCGCGGAGTCGCAATCCTCGTCGTCGTACGCCTGGCGCTCCACGGCGCGCACCAGTCGGTCCAGCTTGCCGCGCTCGGCCGCGCTCAGCTCCGCCATGCGCGCGAAGCGCTCGTCGTTCTCGGGGGCGGGGCCTTCGCAGGCGATGGAGACCCCGCTCAAACGCTGGGAGGCATCGCGCGCGGAGGTGACAGGCGCGCGGGGCTCCGCCTCGTCGGCCCGCGCGGGAGTGCCGACGAGCAGGCCCAGGCCCAACACCACCGCGAGCACCGCGGCGCCTCGTGCCCCGAGCGGCCTGGATTTGTTCCGCTCCGGCAGCTGCTGCACGGAGGCCAGCAGGTCGAGCCCCTCCGAGCGCACCCGCCCGTCCACCAGCAGCAGCGTGGAGGCCGCGGCGCGGACAGGCTCGAAGAGGGCGAACGTCAGGCCCACGAGGAACAGCACCCACTGCACGTTGTCCAGCGAGGCGAACCGCTCCGCGAACGTCAGGTCGATGCCCACCAGCTTGCGCGTCAGCATCAGCGCGAAGTTGAGCGCGATGTGCAGGTTGAAGAAGACCAGCACCTGCACGCTCATCAGGATGCGCACGGTCGTCGCGGTGGCCCGGGCGGGACCGAGCAGCCGCGAGCACTGGTCATACAGCCGCCAGAGGGTGCCTCGTCCCTGCATCACCGCCGCGAAGCTCACGCTCTGCGCCGAGACCAGCAGGAAGCCCAGCCCCAGGGTCAGCATCAGCAGCAGGGCATTGAGGCCCAGCAGGTAGCTCACCGCGAAGAAGAGCGAGGGCAGCCGCCCCAGCGCGGCCTTTACCGAGGTCCAGACCTGGGGCTCGCCCTGACCCTCCAGCAGCAGCGCCTGCACGTGGTGACAGGCGGCGCCCTGGCTCGCGCCTCGGAGGAACCACGCCAGCGTGAAGAGGAGCGAGGGCCAGAGCAGGGGCCTGCCCATCCGCACGGCTTCCACCAGGTACATCATGGCGCCGATGACGGCGGCGCCCCCCGGCAGCGTGAGCGCCCACACGCCCGTGCTCCGGGCACACAGGTGCAGCGCGGCGTCCATCAGCGCGACGCCATTGCGGGGGCGCAGCTCGAGCGCGGAGACCGCCATGTCAGCTCGCCGCCTGGGCCAACAAGTAGACGCCGCCCCAGACGAGCCCGAACCCCACCACCGCGAGCATCACGTTGCCCACCGTCCAGTCCCGTCGCTCACCGGGGCCCTCCAGCGCCTTGAGGCGCTGGCCCAGACAGCTCGCGCAGCGGTTGATGCCCTCGAACTGCGTGGTGCACTCGCGGCAGATGACCCGCCGGCACTCCACGCAGACGCCGACGCCCGCGCGCTCCGGGTGGTAGTGGCAGCGGCCCGAGCCCTGAATCATGACGCCACCTTACGCAAAGCCGGGCCCGCCACACCACCCCCTGGAGACGGCCTACAACTCGTCGAGGAACTCGTCGTTGTAGGTGTACCGGGAGAGCCGCTTGACGAGCGCTTCCATGGCCTCCACCGGCTTCACCGCGAAGAGCATCTGCCGCAGCTTCTTCACCTTCTCGTACTCGCGCAGGGTGAAGAGCTTCTCCTCCTTGCGCGTGCCGGACTGGGCGATGTTGACCGCGGGGAACACGCGCTTCTCGGCGAGGAGGCGGTCCAGGGTGACTTCGGAGTTACCCGTGCCCTTGAACTCCTCGAAGATGACCTCGTCCATGCGGCTGCCGGTGTCGATGAGCGCCGTGCCGATGATGGTCAGCGAGCCCGCCTCTTCCGTGGCGCGCGCGGCGCCGAAGATGCGCTTGGGGCGCTCCAGCGCGCGGCTGTCCACGCCGCCGGACATGGTGCGGCCCGAGTTGTCGATCTCCTTGTTGTAGGCGCGCGCCAGACGCGTGATGGAGTCCAGCAGGATGACCACGTCCTTGCCCGCTTCCACCAGCCGGCGGGCGCGCTCCAGGGCCAGCTCCGCCACCTTGAGGTGGTCCGCGGTGGGCCGGTCCGAGCTCGACGCGAGCACCTCCGCCTTGATGCTGCGGCGCATGTCCGTCACTTCCTCGGGCCGCTCGTCGATGAGCAGCACCATGACGTGCGCCTCCGGGTGGTTGGAGATGACCGCCTGCGCGATGCGCTGGAGCATGATGGTCTTGCCCGTCTTGGGCGGGGCGACGATGAGCGCGCGCTGACCCTTGCCGATGGGCGAGATGAGGTCCAGCACCCGCGTCACCATCTCCTTGTGGCCGTTCTCCAGCTTCAGCCGCTCGGTGGGGTCCACCGACGTCAGGTCCGCGAAGTGCGGCAGCCGGGGCGCGCCCTCCAGCGGGCGGCCGTCCACCGTGTCGACCTTCTGGATGATGCCCTTGTGGCCGCGCATCTGCGCGAAGGCCGTCAGGTACTGGCCCTGACGCAGCCGCAGCTTCTGCACCAGGTTCTTGGGCAGCTCCGGGTCGTCCGGCGCCGCCAGCAGGTTGCGCTTCACCTGACGCAGGAACGCGTTGGGGCCCTTGGCCTCCGTGTCCAGCACGCCCTCCACGGGCGCCAGGTTGGACTGCTGCGCCTGCTGGTTCTGCTGGCCGCCGTGGTGCTGGCGCTGGTGCTGCTGGCCGCCGTGGCCCTGTTGCTGTTGCTGCTGCTGGGGCTGCTGTTGCTGAGCCTGCTGCTGCGCCAGCCGCTGCTTGTACTGCTCCAATTCCTGCGGCGTCAGGAAGACCTGGACCTGCTGCCCGTCCGGGCCCGGCTGCATGCGGTACGCCTGGCCCTCTGGCGTGAAGAGGACCTGCGCGCCACGACGACGGCGGCGACGGCGGCGGCGGCGGCCACCCGTCTGCCCAGGCTGCCCACCCGGGGCGCCACCGGGCGATGCGGCACCGCCCGCGATGTCCCCCTCGTCGCCACCCTCGTCGTCGCCATCGTCGCCGCCGTCGTCATCGGCCTCCGGAGGAGGGACGGGACGGGCCGCCGCGGGCATCGGAGGGGCATCACGTGGGTCGCGGTTATCGGAGTTTTCGCTCATGGGGTTTCCAGACCGTGTGCGTCCCTCACGGGCCGTCCCGAGGGGAGGGCGGGGGGACGCAGGTGACTCAGGCTGTGGGACAGGGAGCCGGACGCGGGGCCCGCCAGACAGGCAAAGGCCGAACCGCCGGTCCCTGAAGCGCCCTGGTGGCCCAAAGCCGACCGGGGTGCAAGAGCAACACTAACAGAGGACGCCCGGCGCGCTCCCGGTTTTTTCGAGCGGTGTTGGCGGGCGGACCTCGCGTCCGCCCGTTCGCGCCTTCTCAGCGGACGATGAGCTGGAACGGCACCTGGGCCTTCATTCCCGGGCGCATCAGCTCCAGGTTGACGCCCAGCTCGCGCGCCAGGGACTTCACCGCGGAGGGGAGGGGCTCGGAGGCGGAGGTCCCTGGCAGCAGGGCGAGAGCCGCTCGCACGCCTGGCTCTCCGCTCGTGCCGGAGAACAGGCCCCGGGCTTCACCCATCAGCACCAGGTCCAGCTCCTCGGAGGCGGCGACTCCCGCGTGTTGGCGAGCGGACGCCACCGCGTCCATCAGGCCGCCCAGCTTGTCCACCAGCCCACGCGAGAGCGCGTCGTTGCCGCTCCACACGCGGCCTCGCGCCACGGTGTCCACCTGCGCCTTGTCCATCTTCCGCGCGCGGGCGACGTCGGTGATGAAGCTGTCGTAGGACGCGTCCACCCACTTCTGCACGGCGGTCTGCTGCTCCGGCGTCCAGGGCTGCCAGTTGTCGAAGACGTCCGCCATGGGCGAGCGCGCGAGGGTCTCCTGGTGGATGCCCAGCTTGTCCTCCAGCAGGCCCTTGAGCGCGGGCTTGAAGTAGAAGACGCCGATGCTGCCCGTCACCGTCGTGGGCAGCGCCATCACCTCCGTCGCGCCGATGGCGGCGTAGTACCCGCCGGAGGCCGCCACGTCGCCCATCGAGGCGATGACGGGCTTCTCCTTCGCCGCGGCCAGCACCGCTTCGTACATCAGGTACGACGCCAGCACCTCGCCACCGCCCGAGTCGACACGCAGGACGATGGCGACCACGGACGGGTCCGACTTCGCCGACTCCAGCGCGCGCACCACCGTCTCCGCGCCGGCAATCTGGCTGAAGCCCAGCGGGTCCTCGCGGCTGGAGCCCCCGGCGATGGTGCCCAGCACCGGCACCACGGCGATGCGGCGGCGCCGGCCCCAGCGCTCCTCGCGCTCGTCCCTCGGATTGTACGCCGCGTTGAAGTGGCCTCGCGGCACCAGCTCCCGCACCTTCGCGTCCAGCTCCGAGGGCGTGATGACGCCGTCGATGAAGCCCAGCGACTGGGCCTTCGCCGCGGTGGGGAGGCCCTCCGCCCACAGCTCGCGCAGCTTCTCCACGGGCACCTTGCGCGCCTCGGTGACGGCGCGCTCGTACCAGGCCACCTCGTTGTCCAGGTACGCACCCACCGCCTCGCGCGAGGCGTCGCTGGGCTCGGTGAGCGTGAGCTGCTCGGGCGCTGTCTTGTACTTGCCCACGCGCGCCACGTCCCACGTCACGCCCAGCTTCTCCATCGTCCCGCCGTATGTCTGAAGGTGGGCGGCGAGGCCGTTGATGTGCAGGAAGGACTCGGGCACCGAGTAGATGCGGTCCGCCGCGGACGCCACGAAGTAGCCCATGTCGTCCACCGACATCAGCACCGCCATCACGCGTTTGCCGGAGGCGCGCAGCCGCAGCACCGCCTGGCGCAGCTCCTCCGCCTTGCCCCAGTCCACGCCGGGCAGGCCCTCCATCTTCAGCACCACGCCCGTCAGCCGCTCGTCGTGGGTGGCCAGGTCCAGCCACCGCGACAGCCTCAAGAACGGGTCCGCCTCGCTCACGCCCAGAATCGTCAGGAGCACGCTGCCCCCTCCGCTGAGCATGTCGTTCAGGTCCAGCATCGTCACCACGCCGCCGGACGGGCGCAGGGAGCGGTAGTTCTCCATCGACAGGCGCACGCCCAGGACATGGTCCGTCCCATCCTCTCCTCCGCCCAGCGCGTACGTGACGCCCAGGTGGCTGGTGTCCAGCGTGGCGGCCACCTGCAGCGCCAGCGGCACGCCGCTGACGCAGCCGTGCGACACGCCGGCGCCCACCCTCACGCCTGGAATCACCTCCGCCTGGAGCGTGTACGTGGCCTGGCCTTCGCGGAAGGCGCCCTCGGAGAAGAGCCAGTCCACGCCCAACGTGTAGCGCTCACCCAGCGGGCGCACGCCCAGGCCCAGGTCGTACTTGCGCTGGACCTTGAGGCTGCCTTCCCTGGGAGCGTTGAGGTCCTTGACCACCGCCGCCACCGACAGCGCGCGCACCGGCCGCGCCGTGACGCCCACGTCGAAGGTGTCCAGCGCGTCGACGTCGTCGCTGTCCTTGGAGCTGAAGCCGTGCCACGCGCCGCCGAGCCGCAGCGTGGGTGTGCCCAGCGACAGGCCCAGCGAGGTGCGGCGGTAGTGGGGCTCGTGCCGCCCGCGCATCCACTCCATGGAGGCGCCCACGCCCAGGCCCAGCACCCGCGCGCCCAGGAAGACGCCGTCGCCCAGGCTGTCACGCTCCAGGTTGCGCTCGTGCAGGTAGAACAACTGCCCGGATTCAACAAAGCCCAGCCCCGCGGGGTTGAGCGACAGGGCCGTGGCCTCGTCCACCAACGCCGCGCCCGTGGGCGGCAGCGTCATCCCCCGCGATGGCAGGGGGGCCTGGACGATGGAGCTCGTCTGGGCGAGCGCGAGCGACGGGAGCAGCAGGAGGGCGAGCAGGCGCATACGCCCCGGGACTCTAGGCGGAGCCCGCCCGGGGACAAGCGCCGTCTGTCACCAGTCCTCGGTTCCGGACACCCCTTCGAGCGGGTCGTCCCCGGCCTTCTTCTTCTTCTCCTGGGCGCGGGTGCGACCACCCCGGTCCTCGGCGCCCCAGTCCTCGGTGCCGCCCCGGTTGTCGAGCGGGTCCGAGCTGCGCACCACCTTCTCCGCGCCGCCCTCGCTGACGTTGATGAGCTGGTTGACGATGCGCTCCATCTCCGCCTTGAGCTGACCGAACTCGTCGCCCTGGAGCACCATGCGGCGGCCCGCCAGCTTCTTGCCGGTGCGCAAGTCGTAGTAGCCGAGGATGAGCTCGGAGCCCTCGCCGGAGCTCGAGGCCTTCACCGTGCCCATCATGGCCCGGTCCAGGCCCAGCGACTTGCCCAGCGCGGACGCCCCGTTGGCCTGGGGAATGGCGCGGGAGACCTCGCTCGCGACCCGGTCCAGCTGCGCGTCGTAGGCCTTGTACGCGGCGGTGGGCACCAGCTCCGTGCTCACCTCCACGTCGTCCGGCGTCACCTCCATGAGCTGCCCGTACTGGCGGAAGCCCGGACGCTCCACGCGCAACAGGTGCTTGCCCACCGTCAGCGCGGGCACCGTCACCGGCGTGTGGCCCACCAGGTCCCCGTCCACGTAGACGCGTGCGCCCGCGGGACGCGACTTCACCGTGGCGCTGCCCCGGAGCTGGGAGGTGCGGCCGGTGGCCACCTGCACGCGCAGGGCGATGAAGTCCCGGCTGAAGCGCTTGGGGTTGAGCTCGAAGGTGGGGGCGATGGCGATGAGGTCGATGAGGACGAGCTTGGCCTCCTCCACGTCCCCCCGCAGGTGCAGCAGCGCCGCGTACAGCGCCAGCGACTCACACAGGGGCGAGCAGCCGCGCATGGACGCCGGTGCCCCCTGGAGCTCCTTCAGGGTGGCGCGCACCTTGGCCTCGGCGTCGTCGTACTCCTTCTTGTCGAAGGCCGCGGCGCTCTCCGAGTAGCCCTTGCGCGCCCGCTCGAGCGCGCTCTGGGCGGTGGGGTCTCCGGGCAGGCCGAAGAGGTCCTCGGCCTTGCGCACGGAGAATCCCGAGAAGTTCGCCAGCGCCTCGTTCATGTGGCCTTCCATCTGGACACTGGTGGCCTCGGAGGCCTGGTCCATGGGGATGAGAAGGCTGGAGGCACGCCGCGCCGAGTTGGGGGATGCGGCCAGAGCGAGCGAGGGAAGCAGGGCGAGGACGAGGGCTCTCATGAGGACACCTTTGACACGGGCGACGCGAGCGGGCGATGCGACATTCAACCCGTGGCTCAGAAGCCAACGCCTCCCGAAACAGGGTTGAAGGGCCGGCCGTTGTCCTGCGTCACCACGTAGACGGCGCCCGCCGTCACGGCGGCGACCCCGCCCACCACGGCCCAGAACCAGGGCCGCTTCAGCAGGGACTCGCCAGAGCCGGTGCTCTCCGCGACGCGGGGGGCCATGGACCCGTTGATGAAGCCGCGCACCTTCTCGGCCGTCGCCGCCGGGCTCTGGTCGCGCTCCTTGCCGGACAGGTCGATCTCCACGCCGCGCAGGCGCGCCTGGGTGCGCACGTCCCACACCTGGAGCTCCGCCGCCAGGCGGCCCTTCTTGTCCTGGGACACGGCGGCCAGCACCAGGTAGCGCGCGTCCAGTCGGTCCGCGATGGCCGCGGTCTCCGGGGGCAGCGTCTCGCTGTCGAAGGCGGCCTGGGAGCCCGCTCGCACGGCGGCCTCGCGGATGGCGGACAGGCCAGGGCCGGGCTCGAGCGTGGCCTTCACCTCGGCGCTCCCCGCCGGCTTGACCTCCGCGAACTGCGCGTAGGACGTGTGGCCCGGCAGCGACACCACCACGGGGTGGCGGCCCGGCGTGACGGAGACGCCCTTGAGCGGCGTGACCCCCACGTCCTCACCCCTCACGCGCACCTGGGCACCCGCGGGCAGCGAGTCCACCACGAGCGTGCCGGCGGGCTGCGCGGCGACCTCCGCGCGGGCATCGTCGAAGGCCTTCTGCACGTCCTGGCCGAAGAGCGCCTTGTCGGGCCGGGTGGAGGCATCCGCCACCACCGAGCGCAGGAAGGACTCCTTCGCACCCGCGGTGTCGCCGTTGAGCATGCGGGACGCGCCCAGGAACAGGTACGTCTCGCTCAGCCGCTGGGGACGCAGGTCACCCGGGGACTTCTCGTAGGCGGCCGCGGCCTCGCGGAAGCGGGCCTCCGCCGTCTCGGGGTCCAGGTTGTCATACGCGCCGCGGCCTTCCTCGAAGAGGCCATCCGCCTTCGTCAGTGGCAGGGGCTCCGCGGGAGGGAAGGCCAGGCCCAGGTCCACGAACGGCACATCGCCGCCGCGCTGCAGGTGGTTGCGCAGCTCCGTCTCCAGCCGGACCGCCGCCTCGGCGGCGCCCGCGCTGCGGGGCACGGAGAACAGCGCCACCGGACCGGCGGACGTGGACGGGGCGTGGGCCAGCGAGGGGCGACCCTCGGGCTTCACGGGCTCCGTGCTGGCCGGGGGAGGTGTCTTGGTGGGCGCCGCCAACGAGGGGCGCGACTCAGGCGCCTTCGGCGTGTCCGAAGGGGCCGAGGGAGCATCCGGTTCGCCGAAGACCATGGGCTGGGGGCTGGCGACGTCGCCCGTGTCGGCCGGGGACGTGTCGTCGGCGGGAGGCGCCTTCTTCTTCCCCTTGGCGGTGGGCTTCTTCTTCGCGACCTTGGTCGCCACGGCCTTCTTGCGCGTCGTCTTCTTGCGCGTCGTCTGGGCGTGAGCGGGAAGGACGGCCAGCAGCAGGGTGAGAAGCAGCGCGAGTCGGCGGAACGTGTTCACGGCGTCGGAATGTAACCGAGCGGACCCATGCCGTCACGGGGCCCCATCTCCGCCCCCAGGGCAGGCGGGGCGGAGGGGACCCGTGCGCGGCAGGATGACGGATGGCTAGACGTCCAGCGCCTCGACCTCACCGGCGCGCTCCATGATGAACTTGAAGCGCGCGCTCAC
The DNA here is from genome assembly GCF_038561935.1 of Myxococcus stipitatus. The sequence continues at coordinate 3,628,714 of NZ_CP102770.1, forward strand.
GTCACGGCCCATCAGGTCATTGATGACACGGTCCGTCTCGATGGGGTTGTCGATGGTGACCCGCAGGCTCATCCGGTTCTTCTGGTCCAGGGTCGTCTGCTTGAGCTCGTCGGCCGTCATCTCGCCCAGACCCTTGAAGCGCATGATGTTGGGCTTGGCGTTGCCCTTGACCTTCTCGCGGATGATGCGGTCGCGGTCCGCCTCATCCAGGGCCCAGTAGGTCTCCTTGCCGATGTCCACGCGGAACAGGGGCGGCTGGGCGATGTGGATGGCGCCGCTGTCGATGAGCGGGCGCAGGTGGCGGTAGAAGAAGGTGAGCAGCAGCGTGGCGATGTGGTGGCCGTCGCTGTCGGCGTCCATCAGCAGGAAGACGCGGCCGTAGCGCAGCTTGGTGATGTCGAAGTCGGCGCCGATGCCGCAGCCCAGCGCGCTGACGATGTCCTGGAGCTCCTTGTTGGTGGCCACCTTGTCGGTGGATGCCTGCTCCGCGTTGAGCACCTTGCCGCGCAGGGGGAGGATGGCCTGGGTGCGCCGGTCCCGGCCCTGCTTGGCGGAGCCACCTGCGGAGTCACCTTCGACGAGGAACAGCTCGCTGACGCTCGGGTCCGTGGACGAGCAGTCCGCCAGCTTGCCCGGCAGGTTGAGCCGGTGGCTGACGGCCGTCTTGCGGCTGACCGCCTGGGACGCGGCGCGGCTGGCCTCGCGCGCGCGGGCCGCCAGGATGATGCGGGCGACCACCGCCTCCGCGATGCTCTTGTTGTCGTTGAGCCACTTCTCCAGCGCGGGGCGCAGCACGCCGTCCACCTGCGCCGTCACCTCGGGGTTGTTCAGCCGCGACTTCGTCTGGCCCTGGAACTGCGGCTCCACGACGTACACGGACAGGATCGCGGTGATGCCCTCGCGGATGTCCTCCGCGGTGAGCGACACGCCCTTGGGCGTCAGGTCGTGCGTCTCGATGTAGTTGCGCACCGCCTTGACGATGGCGCCCCGGAGGCCCGCCTCGTGCGTGCCGCCCATGGGGGTGGGGACGCCGTTGACGTAGCTGCGGATCTGCTCGTCCGTGGCCTCCGTCCAGCCCAGCGCGGCCTCCAGCCGGACGCCGTTGTCGCGCGAGTGGTAGAACGTGGCGCTGCCCGCCGGCACCAGCGGCTTCTGGCGCTCCGCGATGACCTTGGTGAGGTACTCCGCGATGCCTCCGTCATGCTTGTACGTGATGGCCGCGGCGGGGCTGGTCGTCTCGTCCTTCCAGATGACGATCATGCCCTTGTGCAGGTAGCTCTTGGCCTCCAGCCGCTCTCGCACCAGCTCCGCGTCGAACTTGAGCTTGTCGCCGAAGATCTCCGTGTCCGGCTCGAAGGTGATGGAGGTGCCCGTGCCGCGCCCGGGGCCTTCCACCTTGAGGGGGCTGGTCGCCTTGCCGCGCGCGTACGTCTGGACGTGCCGCTTGCCGTCGCGCTTGATCTCCACCGTCAGCTTGCGCGAGAGCGCGTTGACGACGGAGCTGCCCACGCCGTGTAGACCGCCGGAGTGGGTGTAGTTGCCCTGCTCGAACTTGCCGCCCGAGTGCAGCGTCGTGAGGATGACCTCCAACGCGGGCTTCTTGAGCTTGGGCATGATGTCGATGGGGATGCCTCGCCCATTGTCCACCACGGTGATGGTGCGGCCGTCCTTGTGGAGCGTCACCTCGACGGTGGTGGCGTGGCCGTTGATGACCTCGTCCACCGAGTTGTCGAGAATCTCCCACAGCAGGTGGTGATACCCGGTGCTGTCCGTGCCGCCGATGTACATCGCCGGGCGCTTGCGCACCGGCTCCAAGCCCTCGAGGACCTGGATGTCCGCGCCTGTGTAGCTTTCCTTCTTCGTCGCCATGGCGTCCTCTGGCTAGTCCTTCTTCTCGGGCAACGGGATGAAGACGACGTTCCTGCTCACGTCCGCCACCGCGTCGCGCTTGGACATCTCGTGGCCCTTGCCGCCGCGACCCGTCACCCCGTACTTCGTGGGGGCGAGCTGCAGCTTGCGGCCCTTCTGCGTCTCGAAATCGATCTTCGCGTCCTTCTGGTTGGGCGCGGTGACGAGGAACTCCACCACCTGGTCGTCGTCATCCACCTTGATGACGGTGACGCCCTTGCCCGGGCCGGCCAGCTCGTTGACCTCCGCCACCTTGCACACCAGGGCGTTGGTCTTCCTGGTCAGCACCGCGAGCAGGTCCTTCTCTCCCGCCTCGTGCACGCCGATGATCTCATCGCCCTCGCCCGTCTTCGCGTAGCGACGACCCGCGCGCGTGGAGACCTCCAGGTGCGGCTCCAGCAGGAAGCGCATGCCCATGCCCTGCTTCGTCACGCCGACGAGCTTCGCCGGGTGCGACAGCCGGGAGTCCAGCGACCAGGCGGCCACCACGCGCTCGCCGTCGTCGAACTTGAACAGCTTCTGCACCGGGTCGCCGTAGCCCGTGGACGCGGGGATGTCGTTGAAGCGCGTGACGTACGCGGTGCCGAAGTTGCTGAAGAGCACCAGGTTGGCCTTGAGGCTGCCGGCCAGCACCGCCATCACCGCGTCGCCCTCGCGCAGACGCGTGGAGGACGGGTCCTTCACCTCGCGCACGCGCTTGACCCAGCCGTCGCGGGTGAGGACCACGTGGGCGTCCTCGTCCGCGATGAACGCGTCCGCGCTGAACTCCACTTCCTCGGAGCCCGCGCCACCAATCTTCGTGCGGCGCTTGTCGTTGTACAGGCCCTTGATCTCGCCCAGCTCGTCCTTGACGGTGGACCAGACCTTCTTCTTGTCGCGGAGGATGCCCTCGATGCGCTTGATCTCCGCGCGCTTCTCCTTGAGCTCCTTCTGGACCACGAGAATCTCGAGGCGGGCCAGCTTGTAGAGCTTCATCTCCAGGATGGCGTCCACCTGGAGCTCGTCCAGCTTGAAGCGCGTCATCAACTTCTGGGCGGCGTCCTGCTTGCCCTCGGACTGGCGGATGATGCGGATGATCTCATCCAGCGCGTCGTAGGCCTTCTCGAAGCCCTCGAGCAGGTGGACGCGCTTCTGCAGCTCTCCCAGCTCGTGCTGGAAGCGCCGTGTGACGACGCCGAAGCGGAAGTCGAGGAAGTACTGGAGGATGGACTTGAGGTCCAACCGCTTGGGCGTGCCGACCTCCGGGTTGTCCTCGCTGGGAACCAGGCACGTGAGGTTGACGCCGAACGTCGTCTGCAGCGGCGTGTGCTTGTAGAGGTACGCCATCACCAGCTCGGCGTTGGCGTCCTTCTTGAGCTCCAGGACGATGCGCACGTCCTTGGTGGACTCGTCGCGCACGTCGACGATGAGCGGCAGCTTCCGCTCGCGCACCAGGTCGCCAATCTTCGCGACCAGCGTGGACTTGTTCACCGTGTACGGGATGGAGGTGACGATGATCTGCTGGCCACCGCGCTTGAGCTCCTCGGTGTCCCACTCGCCACGGATGCGGATGCTGCCCTGGCCCGCCTCGTAGATCTCCCGCAGCTCCTTCTTGTCGTTGAGGATCTGCCCGCCGGTGGGGAAGTCCGGCCCCTTGACGAACTTGAGCAGGTCCTTGGTGAGCAGCGCGGGGTTCTCGATGAGCGCGACCAGCGCGTCCACCAGCTCGCCCAGGTGGTGGGGCGGGATGTTGGTGGCCATGCCCACGGCGATGCCCGTGGTGCCGTTCATCAGCAGCTGGGGCACGCGCGCGGGGATGACGATGGGCTCGTTGCGGGTGCCGTCGTAGGTGGGCCGGAAGTCCACCGTCTTGCGCTCGAGCTCCCCGAGCATCTCGGTGGCCAGCTTGTCCAGGCGGCACTCGGTGTAGCGGTAGGCGGCGGCCGAGTCGCCGTCCAGCGAGCCGAAGTTGCCGTGCCCGTCCACCAGCGGGTAGCGCAGGGAGAAGTCCTGCGCCATGCGCACGAGCGCGTCGTAGATGGAGGCGTCGCCGTGCGGGTGGTAGCGGCCCATGATGGCGCCGACGACCTGCGCGCACTTCTGGTACTTCGTGTCGAACGACAGGTTCAGGTCGTTCCACATGCCGTACAGGATGCGGCGCTGCACGGGCTTGAGGCCGTCGCGCACGTCCGGGAGGGCACGTGAGGTGATGACCGACAGGGCGTAGTTGATGTACCGGCGCCGCGCCTCTTCGGCCAGCGAGGCCGGGACGAACCCATCACCACCACCACCGCCCGCCGCGCCTGAGGCTCCACCCCCGCCCCCTTGCTTCTTCGGCGTCTTCTTTTCGGCTTCTGCGCGCATGCTCTTCAGACCCAGGTGAGAACGTCTCGTACCCGAACGCGGTGCGTGACTCGCGCACTCCGCGCCATGGACTCTCGAATCTGCAACGAAGGGCCGGGACTACCATGGCCCCCTGACAATTGGAACGAATTCGGGGGGTTGCGCATCCTCGGAGACATCCCACCTATACGTCCGTCCAGTTCTGTATCCCAGTGGAACAGGCCTGTAACCACCTGAAATTCCGGGCGGGAGGGCTCCTTCGACTCACCTGGGGACGGGACGGTGGGTGCGGGTAGGCGAGGACGCGAGGTCGGCTCCAGGACCCACTTGGGCGGGAGGGGAGGGGTGGGCTTGGATGCTTGTCAGGTCCCCTTCCATGGGGCCTGGGCGTGGCTGGACGGCCGCTCATCGGCGCGGGCCGAGAGCGTTCCGCGTCCAGCCTGGGTGCGTCGCGGGCCTGGGACGCGGGCTCAGGGATTGGCCTGGGGCGCGCGGCCCCAGTTGCCATCCTTGAAGATGCGCACGCCGTGCGTGCCGCCCCCGCCAATCAAGCCCGTCACGGTGGCCTGGATGGGCTTGCCACCCGGCGGCTGGTAGACGACGCGCGCCTTGCGCCCGGAGGGGATGGCCGCGTTGGTGGTGTCGATGAGCAGGTAGACGGTCTTGTCCTCGGACTGGATGCGGTCGGTGTCGTGGCGGTGGTTGAGCTCGGCCAGCAGCTCGCCGTCGTCCACCGTGCTGGCCTCACTGCCCAGCAGGCGCACCTTCACGCGCAGCCAGTTCTGGGCGCCGCCGCCCTCCGTGGCGTACTCGCGCACGCCCTGGATGATGATGGCCAGGTCGGCGCCATTGCCCGCGGCGCCCTGCGCGAGGCGCAACCCGGTCTGCTTGCTGTTGTCGGCGTCAATCAGCAGGGTGGCGTTGGCGCAGCGGTTCTTGCACTCCTCGCCCCACGGGGCCTTGTCGAAGCGCAGGCGCAGGGCGAAGTCGCTGCCTTGCGGGCCAATGACCGCGTCGACGATGACGGGACGCTCGCCGTCAGGAGGCGCGGTGTACCGGAAGGTGGACCGTTCCTTGGCGACGACGCTCGAGCCGGCGAGAAGGGTACAGACGAGCAACGGCAGAGAGCGCTTCACGGTGTGGACCTCCGAGGGGAACGGGCCCATTCAAGTGGGAAGGCGCGGTCGCTTCAAGTGTCAGGCGCTAGAGTTCTCACCGGAGGACTGAACGATGGCAGACCCGTACGTGCGGCAGCTCAAGCTGGGACCCATGGACAACTTCGTCTACCTGGTCGGCGCGGCGGGCTCGCCCGACGTCGTGGTGGTGGACCCCGCGTGGGACGTCGCGGCCATCGAGCAGGCCGCCGCGGAGGACGGCAAGCGCCTCGCGGGCGCCTTCGTCTCGCACTGCCACTTCGACCACATCAACGGACTGCCGGACCTGCTGTCGCGGCACGACATCCCGGTCTATGCCCAGCGCGAAGAGGTGGAGTTCAGCGCGGAGCTGCGCGAGCTGAAGGATGCGCTGCGCCCGCTGGGGCCCGGGGATGTCGTGCCCGTGGGCACCGCGCGCTTCCAGGCGCTCCACACGCCCGGCCACACCCCGGGCTCGCACTGCCTGCTCGCGGGGGATTCACTGGTGTCCGGCGACACGCTGTTCATCAACGGCTGCGGCCGGTGCGACATGAAGGGCGGGGACCCGGAGGCGATGTACCGCTCGCTGTCGCAGGTGCTGCTGAAGGTGCCGGACTCGACGCGGCTGTGGCCAGGACACGACTACGCGGATGTGCCTGTGGCGGCGATGGGCGACGTGCGGCGGCTCAATCCGTACTTCTCCTATCCGGATGTCGCCTCGTTCGTCGCGTTCAGGATGCGGCCGCGGAAGTGAAGGGGATTGGAGGAACGGAGGCACGAAGGGCCTCCGCTCCCGTCACGTCACGGCGCGACTACCAGTAGACGGCGACCGACGAGACGCGGTCGTTCCACGAGTGCCAGCGGCGGAACGGCCACCAGCCGGTGTACCAGCCGTAGCTGCCCATGTTGGGGATGGCCCACGCACGGCCAATCCACAGCACGTGGCCGCCGTACCAGGCGTGCTCGGTGACCAGCGTCCACCGGCCGCACTGCGTGCTCCACAGCGAGGAGATGCGGTCATTCCACCAGCCCAGCGTCGGGTAGCCCCAGCCCGGGTAGACGGAGAACGACGCACCGCCGTACCACGAGTGCTCGAAGAAGACCGACCACGGGTTGCAGTTCGCGAGCTGCTGGCCCGTGGGCTGCTCGGACGGGAACTGCCCCGTCGCGGCGAAGTACTCCTTCAGCTGCTCCGTGGTGCGGAAGCCCTGCACCACGGCCAGCTCCGCCGAGCGGCCATCCAGCACGTAGTGCGACAGGTGGATGTCCTTCTCCTGGATCTCCTTGGCCGTGTACTTCACGCCATCCACCAGGATGGGGAGTTCCGGTAGGAAGCCCTCCACGGGCTGGTTCTCGATGTCCTCCCGGGGCGCGTCCCGGAGCACCTTGCTCAACGGAACCCGCTCCAGCTTGCCTTCCTTGTTCGGCAGGTCGCCCGTGTCGTGCGGGGGAACCGGCTCGATGTTCTGCGCCAGGGCCGTACCCCCGGTCAGCATCACGGCCAACGTCAGCGAGCCAATCACTGTCTTGAGATTCATGTCTGCTCCTGGAGTGTGGGATTGCCCGTAGCTGGAAGCTGCTACGGCACTCGCACTTATAGTGCGTCTGTTTTCGGGCGGACAAATCAGTGAAAGTTTGTTTCGCGGTTTATTCTTGACTCGGTGTGCAGGAGGACCCAGACGTGAGCTCAGCCCTTCGTCCCCGCAAACCCTTGGGAGCGGGTGGGGCGTGACAGCCCGCACGGAGGATGACCACCCCTCTGGACGAGGCGGCTCACCGCGTGTGAGGTCATTTCAGGCGGCGATGAAACAATCCAGCCCGAGCATTTGACGCCACGAACAGCCCCTCGCGGCCGTGGGGCCACCGTAACCGGATTGAATTCAGAGAGTGTGACTCGGGGTGAAGTGTCGGGCTCAGGCCCTGCCGCGGGCGCGGGTGCCCACCGCGGGCATCTGGAGGCTCGGGGGACGGCTGTGCAGGGAGCGGTACGCGGTGAAGCCGAGCAGCCCCACGGCAAGCAGGGTCCACAGCGCGGCCCAGACGACCGCGGGCACGTAGGTGAGGTCGGCCAGGAGGGCCGCGTCGCTGCGCGAGCGCACCGCGCTGTTCCACAGGTCATCGCGCAGGTCGAACACCGCGTACAGCGCGGTGAAGGCGGCGATGAAGAGGTTCACGAAGTCCACCGCGCCATCCGGCAGCAGCTTCGCCCCCAGGCCGAGGACGACGGCCGTGCCCACGCAGAACGCCAGCGTGAAGCTGTCGCCCGCGTACAGCACGCCCATGACGACCAGCCACACGCTCGCGGCGCCCAGCACCCAGCGACGCAGCCGGAAGCGGAACGTGGCCAGCAGCAGCCCCGCCCCGGCCACCGCGCTGCCCAGGTAGCCACCCGAGTAGACGGCAATCTGGCGGAAGACGCCTGGAGGCAGGCGGGACAGGCAGGCTCCGGATTCGTCCGCCGCCAGATGGATGCGGTCCACCGAGCCCCCCACCAGGAGCGTGGCGAGCGCGTGCCCGCTCTCGTGCATCATCACCACCAGCAGCTTCAGCGGCCAGAAGGCGGGGGCGTCCCAGAAGTACCAACCCACCCCCAGCATCACGAGGAGGAGGGCCAGGCGGCCGAAATCGAGCTGTGCTCCGCTGGCGGTCCTCATCGGCTTCCCCGGGCATTCGACTGCGAGACACCCCAACACTTAAGCGGGCTTCCTCTTCCCGGGAAACTCCTGGCTTGCCGCGGGGCGTCGCGAGTGAAGGCTGCAGTCGCATGCGGGCGCCGGACGGGGTAGGGAAGTGGGCATGAAGAAGACGCTCCTCTTGCTCTCGCTCGTGGCTGCCCCGGCTTTGGCCGGGGAAGGGAAGTGGACCCCTCAGCAGGTCCTGGAACTGGACCCGGCGTGGTTGCGTGCCCAGGGCCTCCAGGTACCTCCCAAGAAGCTCTGGGACCCCCAGCGCGGCACCGGCCTGCTCGCGGGCGCGGTGAACGTGGGCGGATGCACGGGAGCGTTCATCTCCTCCACGGGCCTCATCATCACCAACCACCACTGCGCCTACGGCCTCATCCAGGAGCACAGCTCGCCGGAGCGAGACCTGCTCACCACGGGCTTCCTGGCCTCGGAGCGCAAGGACGAACTGCCCGGCAAGGGCGCGCGCGTGCAGGTGCCTCGCAGCTTCACGGACGTGACGGCGCAGGTGCTCGCCGCGGTGCCCGAGGGCGCGGATGACGCCGCCCGCTTCAAGGCCATCGAGCGCAAGCAGAAGGAGCTGGTGGCCGAGTGTGAGAAGCGTCCGGCCACGCGCTGTCAGGTGGCGACCTTCGACGGGGGCGTGAACTACACGCTGGTCGACTCGGTCGAGCTGTTGGATACGCGGCTCGTCTATGCCCCGCCTCGGGGCGTGGGTGAGTACGGCGGCGAGGAGGACAACTGGATGTGGCCGCGCCACACCGGCGACTTCGCCATCATCCGGGCCTACACCGCGCCGGATGGCTCGTCCGCGCCGTTCAACGAGAAGAACATCCCGCACAAGGCGGAGTTCTTCTTCCCGCTCGCCACCGAGGGCGTGAAGCCGGGCGACTTCGTGATGGTGCTGGGCTACCCGGGGCGCACCTATCGCGCGCTGCTCGCGGAGGAGATGGCGGAGCGCCAGTCGCGCGTCTATCCGCGCATGCGCGACGTGTACGGCGAGGCCATCCGCATCCTTGAGGAGGAGGGAGAGAAGGACGCGGCCGGGAAGATCGCCGTCGCGTCGGTGCTCAAGGGCCTGCACAACGGCTACAAGAACGCGGGCGGGCAGCTGGCGGGCCTGAAGCGCGGCAACATCGTGGAGAAGCAGCGCCAGTCGGAGGCCGAGGTCGCCGCCTGGATTGCGAAGAAGAGCGCGAACGCCAAGGGCGCCGCGACGTGGACGTCCGCGGTCAAGGCGCGCGAGGAGCTGCTCGCCGCGCAGCAGGCCAACGCGAAGGTGTTCGAGCGTGAGTTCCTGCTCGGGGCGGCGCCGCGCCTCGCCCGAGGCCCCGCCGCGGCGGTGACGCTGGCTCGCCTGGCGGCCGAGCGCGCGAAGCCGGACATGGAGCGCCGCCCGGAGTACATGGAGCGCGAGCACGCCCGCATCAAGGACCGCCTGGAGCGCGAGCAGAAGAACCTCTTCGTTCCCGCCGAGAAGCGCCTGCTGACGGCCTTCGTGCGGCGCGCGCAGGCCCTGGGCGCCGACGAGCGCATCACCGCGGTGGACAAGCACTTCGGCAAGGCCTTCGTGGAGAAGGACGTGGCCGCGAAGGTGGACGCGATGTACGCGGGCACGCAGGTGCTGACGCTCGCCGAGCGCATGAAGATGGTGACGGAGACGACGGCGCAGCTGCAGGCGCGCAAGGACCCGATGCTCGCGTTCGGCCTGGACCTGGCTCGGGAGATGGAGGAGATGGACGAGGCGGTGGACCGCCGCCAGGGCATGGCGCTGCGGCTGCGGCCGGAGTGGCGCAAGGCCGTGCTCGCGCATGCGGGCAAGCCGGTGGCGCCGGACGCCAACTCGACGCTGCGGGTGACGTTCGCCAAGGTGCAGGGGTACGCCCCTCGCGACGGCGCGGTGTACACGCCGCAGACGACGCTGGCGGGCATGATGGCGAAGAACACCGGCGAGGACCCCTTCGACGTGCCCGAGCGCGTGGCGAAGGTGGCCGAGGCGAAGCGGTATGGCGCGTGGCTGGACCGGAAGCTGAAGGACGTGCCGGTGAACTTCCTGTCGGACGCGGACACCACGGGCGGCAACTCCGGCAGTCCCACGGTGAACGGCAAGGGCCAGCTGGTGGGCGTCAACTTCGACCGCGTCTGGGAGAATGTGGCCAACGACTTCGGCTACAACCCGGAGGTGGCTCGCAACGTCAACGTGGACGTGCGGTATGTCTTGTGGATGTTGGACCAGGTGGAGAACGCGGACGTTCTCCTGAAGGAGCTGGGCGTGCGCAAGAACTCGCCAATGGCGGCGGAGATTCGCTGATGGGTGACTCGGCGGACGCGGCTCCGCCCCTGCCGACCTTCCGTCCGGAAGAGCAGGTGTGCGGCAATTGCAAGCTGTGGAGCCCTCACTCGGTGGATGAGCGCCGGGGGTGGGTGGGGCCATGCCGGCTCCAGTCCTCGCGGGGCATGTTTCCGCCGTCGGCCCCCATTTGTGACAAGTACGCGCCCCGGGGCACCGCGGTGGCCCCGGTGGCGCATGCCCCCTCGCGCGAGCGCACCGCGCGCAGCGTGGCCCCGGTGGTGGTGCGGCGCCGGGTGGACCCTCATGAAGTCGTTGACCTGGAAGGGCTGAGCATGACGCGTGAAGAGCTGATGGACATCTTCCGGGAGGCGTCCGGCCTGGCCGACTCGCCGCCGCTCGCGGGCAAGTGGGAGGGCGGCACCGTGCGCCTCGTCCCGGGCAACCCGGAGCTGCAAGCCAAGGACATGCCCATCGACAACCTGTTCCACAAGGTCGTCATGGTGCGCGACAGGCTGCGCGTGCTCGAGCAGAAGCTCAACGCGCACCCGAAGCTGTCCGACGCGGAGAAGGTGGAGATGCAGAGCTACATCACCCGCGTGTATGGCTCGCTCACCAGCTTCAACGTCCTCTTCAAGGAGAAGGGCGACCAGTTCGTCGGCGCCAAGGGCGACGAGTAGGATGGTGTTGATTTGACACGAACATGGCGCCCGGAGGATAACGGGCGCCATGTCCTCGTCTGGAAGGCCGGTGGACCACGCCGAGCGGATGGCTCGGGCCCTGCTGTCGCTGGAGGGCCTCTCGGTGGGGGATGGTTTTGGAGAGCGCTTCTTCGCGGCTCGGAGCCTGGTGGCGGAGAGTGTGGCCGCGCGCAGGATGCCGGCGCCCCCGTGGCCGTACACGGATGACACAGAGATGGCGCTGGCCCTGGTCCAGGTGCTCGATGAGCACGGACGGGTGGAGCAGGACCGGCTCGCCCAGCTCTTCGCGAAGCGGTTCCGGGACAATCCCTACCGGGGCTATGGCGGCGGGGCCATTGAAATCCTGGAGCGCATCCACCTGGACATGGACTGGCGGCCGGTGTCGTCGCAGGTCTTCAACGGCACGGGCTCCAAGGGCAATGGCGCGGCGATGCGGGTGGCTCCATTGGGAGCCTACTTCGCGGATGACCCGCGCCGCGCGGCGGAGGAGGCGCGGCTGTCCGCGGAGGTGACGCACTTCCATCCGGATGGGCAGGCGGGGGCCGTGGCCGTGGCGGTCGCCGCGGCGTGGGCTTCGGGGGCGCGAGGGCCCGCGCGCGAGCTGTTCGACGTGGTGCTGGAGTACACGCCTCCAGGGGCGACCCGGCGTGGGTTGGAGCGGGCGCGGGAGTGGCCGCTGGACACGACGCCCACGGCGGCGGCGAAGGAGCTGGGCAGTGGCTCGCGGGTGCTGTCCGAGGACACGGTGCCCTTTGTCATCTGGTGCACAGTGCGGCACCTGGAGCACTTCGAGGACGCGCTGTGGGCCACGGTGTCCGGGCGCGGCGACATGGACACGACGTGCGCCATGGTGGGCGGCATCGTGGTGCTGGCCACGGGGCAGGGGGCGATTCCCGCGTCGTGGTGGACGGCACGGGAGCCGCTCCAGCTTCGCGCGGGGCGGTGAGCTTCAGGGGTGGTGGCCGCGCTCGGCCATGAGGCCGAAGGTGCGCTGCCGGGCGCGGTGGAGGGTGCTCTTCACGGTGCCTTCGGGGATGCGCAGCATGCGGGCGATTTCGGGGTAGCTCAGTCCTCGCACCTCGCGCAGGTAGAGGACGTGCTGCTGCTGTTCGTTGATCTCCCGCATGGCCTCGGTGAAGTGACGCTTCATCTCGGTGCCCATGGCCTGGCTCTCGGGAGAGAGGGGCTCGAGCGGCTCGTGGCTCAGCCGCTCGCGGCGCTTGCGTGCTCGCAGCCAGTTGATGCTGCTGTTGACCATGACCCGGTGGAGCCACGTGGTCCACGCCGCGCGTCCGCCGTAGTCGGGTGACCGCCAGGCCAGCCGGGCGAAGACGTCCTGCACCACGTCCTCGGCGTCATCGGAGTCGCCCACGATTCTCCGGGCAATGGCCAACGCGCGAGAGCGGTGCTCGTTGTAGAGCTCGGTCAGTGGCGGAAGGTCGATGGCGGCGGCGTGCATCACGAGTGGGCTCCTGAAGGCCCCCAGGAGGGGGACTCTCCCTGGAACGCACCGGCCTTGAAAAAGATCTACGAGCCCAGCGAGTGCCGCGGCGGCCCAGGGCGCGGGGCCTGCCGCGGCGAGTGGATTCCCGGAGCACGAGCCTGTCGGCCGAGGGTGTCGCCTGGCAACTCGCCGGTCTCCTTGGGCTGCTTGCGGACACCCAGTCGTGGTTGCCGGACAGGCGGCGAGGCGCGCCCGCGAACCCACGCGGCGGCGCGAGCTCCCCGCGGTCCCTTGTGTTGCCCGGCACCCGTATGGATGAAATGTTGCTTGATGGCATCAGCAGCTCTGTCGTCAAGAGGTGGGGGCCGAGACGGAGACACTACGCCCGGGGTGAGTCATGCCTCAGGTGATTCTCGTACCGTCATCACCCGCGAAAGTCAGGCGCGGCCTTGACTGATGCGTGCGAGAGGCCTCGGATCTCGATTCAGGGCACGTCCTTCATACCGGGGTCATGCCAGGGGGTGAGCTTGCCCGGGTTCTGTGGACAGGTGGGTTAAGCAGCCAGCGGCACCTGCGAGGCGGTCTTTTCGAACTCGGCGGGACTGACGTAGCCAAGTGAGGAGTGCCGCCGCTTGCGGTTGTAGAACACCTCGATGAACTCGAACAAGCCACCCTTCGCCGCCTCGCGCGTCGAGAAGTCCGCGTCGTGCACCAGCTCTGTCTTCAGCGTGGAGAAGAAGCTCTCCACCACGGCGTTGTCCCAGCAGTTGCCCTTGCGGCTCATGCTGCACCGGATGCCGCGGGCGGCCAGCGCTCGCTGGTAGTCCTCACTGGCGTATTGGCTGCCCCTATCCGAATGGTGCAGCAGTCCCGCTGGGGGACAGCGACCTTTGAGCGCCATGTCGAGAGCCGAAAGCACCAGGTGCCGGTCGATGCAGCGGTCCATGGCCCAACCGATGACGCGCCGACTGAAGAGGTCCAGCACTACTGCCAGGTAGAGCCAGCCCTCCCGCGTGGGCACGTACGTGATGTCCGTCGCCCACGTCTGGTCGGGCCCTGGTGGATTGAAGGCGCGAGCCAGCACGTTGGGCGCTACCGGGAGGCCGTGCTTGGAGTCCGTGGTGTGCACGAACCGTCTGCGTCGACGAGCGCGGAGCCCAGCCTCGCGCATGAGCCGGGCCACGCGGTGCCGGCCCACGGGCAGCCCCTGGGCCTTCAGCTCGGCCTGGACGCGTGGGCTACCATAGGTGCGGCGGCTGTCCTGATGCACCTGCTGGATTCGCTCCACCAGCGCCGCATTGGCCTTCTGGCGTGCCGACGCTTCACGTCCCTCCCAGGCGTAGTAGCCCGCTCGGGACACCTCCAGCACACGGCACAGCATCGCCACCGGGTAGTTCGCCTTCTCCTCCTGGATGGCCGTGAACCTCACGTGCTCTCCTTGGCGAAGAAGGCCGCCGCGTTTTTTAGTATCTCCCGCTCCATCCGCAGCTGGCGCACCTCGCGCCGCAACTGGGCGAGTTCCTCCTTCTCACCCGTCGTCAGCGCCCCGGACGGCCCCTGGCCCGCGTCCGTTCGCGACTGCCTCATCCATGCCTCCAGCGCGCTGCGAGTCAGGTCCAGGTCCTTGGCCACCTGGGCTCGCGACTTGCCCTCTTCCAGCACCATCTTCACAGCCCGGGCTTTGAACTCGGGCGTGTACTTCCTGCGCTCGCGTCTCGGCATCGTCGTGGACATCCTTCGGTCACCTCATCTCCGGTGTCCACAAAACCCGGGGAGGCTCAGGGCTCACCTCGATGAGTGGACGACGTGGCCGGGGCCTGATTGCGAGGGTTGTGACGTCGTTCATCCTGGCGGTCATGCTGGGATGTGATTCGGGAGTGCCGACGCCGGTACCGCTGCCTGCGTCCGTGCCGCCTCCTCCGAGGCTGCCACCGTCGCTGGATGGCACGGGGACGGTTCGGGTCCGCGTGGTCTCCGCGAAGGACCAGAGACCCCTCGCGGGCGTCACGGTGGCCTTGCTGCGGGAGATGGGGGGCGTTGACACCAGCAAGCCCCTTGAGTCCGCGCTGACGGACGGTGAGGGCGTGGCCTTCTTCCCCGCCGCACCCGCTGGAGTGTTCAACATCTGTGCTCGTGGCGCGAGACACGGGGAGTTCTGTGATGAGGATGTTGGGCTCGTCGCGGGAGGCACCGTCTCCAGTGCCTTGTCGCTACCTCCCGGTGCCTCTGCCTGGGGACAGGTCCTGCTTCCCGACGGTTCTCCCGCGGTGGGGGTGAGGTTGAGTGCCATTCCCGATGCCACCCTCCCCTGGCCGACGCCTCGGCTGCCTGCCGAGGCGGTGACGGATGTCTTGGGGAACTATCACCTGGATGGAGTGACGCCAGGGTGGAGCACTCTTGTCCTCTTTGCGCCGGTGGCCTTTCCGTTCCTTTCTGAAGGGCAATACATCCATCGTCCCGTTGAAGTGGAGGGAGGAATGGGGCTCCCGTTCGACATCCAGCTCCAAGCGCTCGTCCCTGTCTCGGTGAAGCCTCACCTGAGACACATTCGGGGCGGAGCACTCAACCCACAAGTCTCCACGGTTTCCCTGAATATGCGCTGGAGCTCCACGGAGCTGGAGCTCCAAGAGAGTGGTGACTGGACGGGACGTGTCGAGGCAGGCGTTCAGGTCATGGAACTGCTGGCCTGGTCCGGTGGAAACGCTGTGTCGCTTGAGCGGACCGTGGACCTGAAGGCCGGGAGTCCCGTTGTCATCCCGGTCAACCATGTCACCTCTGTCAAGGCGAAGAAGGAGGGGGTCGAGGGGTGGGTTTCACTCAAGGGGCCTGTTTTCGAATTCGCCGGGCACGTCTTCCTTCCCGATGGAACACCCGCGCTGGGAGCGCGTGTCGCAGTCCGAGGACCTGTCCCCCCGCGCCGATGCGGCAATGGTCCCTTCTGGTATCGGTATGTGCGCTTCGAGGGCTCGGGCTTCGCGGTGAAGCTGTTCACGGATCAGACGTTTGCCTATGCGTGGACCGACAATGGCTATGCCGGAAGCGTCTCGTTCTCTGGCAAGGAGGGCGAACGTGTCGTCGCGGACATCCATCTGAAAGCGGCGGGTGCCGTCAAGGGACGCTTGGCGTTCCTTCCGTCCCCCGAGCTCATGGAGGTGCCGCCCATCAATTTCAACGACGAGGATGGCCAGGAACTGGTGCACATTGGACAGGATGGGCACTTTGTCGTGGCGGGCATGAATCCAGGCAGTCACGAGATGAGCATGCACGAGCGTTCCGAGACGTATCGCTTTGATGTTCAGGAGGGTGTCGCCACGGACGTGGGGGATGTGTGGCCTGCCCCGTAGTGTGTGGCCCAGGCCTCTGTGGCGGTGTGTCTGGCGACCGCGGCGTACCCAGGAGCTCACCTCAATGAGTGGAAGACGCGGCTGGATTGCTGTGACGGGGGCCGTGACAGTTCTTGTTCTCACGGGCGCGCTGCGCCACGCGTCGCTAGCGGCCGACCCGGTGCCCTCCTGACGGCTCGCCAGCGGAAGGGGGGCGGTTGCGGGCCGGTTCATCGAGGGTCCCCACGCGACACTTGTCGCCCGGGTGGACTAAGATGTCACCCGATGGCATCAGCAGCTCGTCATGGAAGAGGTGGGTGTCCCGCGCGATGAACGGAAGGCTTGGAAGGATCGCGGTTGCGGGCGTCATGACGTTGCTCGCCCTGTCGGGCTCGTTGGGATGTGAGCGGCAGGCGCCGGCTCCTCCGCCCGCGCTACCTCCGCCAAGGCTCCCGCCCTCTCTCGACGGCACGGGAACCGTCCAGGTTCGCGTGATCTCCGGGAGGGATCAAAAGCCTCTCGTGGGTGCCATGGTGGCGGTGCGAAGGAGTGGAGAGCTCTTTCCCATCGAAGAGCCGCTGGACCCCGCGCTGACGGACGGCGAGGGGATTGCCCGCATCTCCTCGGTACCCGCAGGGGAACTCACCATCTGTGCGCGAGGTGCGCGACACCAGGAGTTCTGCGAGGAGCACGTCGGACTTGTCGCGGGGGGGACTGTCTCCAGCATCTTGAGGCCCTCTCCAGGAGCCTCCATCCGGGGACAGGTCCTCCTTGCAGATGGCTCTCCAGCGGCGGGGCTGAGACTGGTGGCCGTCAGCAATGAGTTTCCCCCCTGGCCGCGGATGCACACTCAAGCCATGACGGATGTCGTGGGCCATTACCAGCTGGATGGAGTGACCCCCGGAAGAAATGGGCTCCTGCTCTTCGCTCCGGTGTCCTTTCCCTTTCTGTCGGAGGCAGGGTACCTGGCTCGGGACGCGCTGGTCGTAGGGGAGATGGATGTCCAGATGGATATCCATCTCAAAGCGCTTGTCCCTGTCGCGGTGAAGCCTTGCCACTCATCCCGTTCAGGCAAAGCGCTCAACCTGGAGGTATCCAATGCCTTTCTCACGAGCGACGGAGGGCGAATCCCCCTGACGCGACAAGAGGAGGGACATTGGATAGGGCGTGTCGAGGCAGGCGTCTATACCGCCGAGGCCCACGCCCACTCCGGGACAACCGAACTCACGGGCGAGCGAGAAGTGGACGTGCGGCGAGGTGCACCCGTGGTCATCCCCGTCTCCTGCAAACCCATTCCCAGCACACCGAGCGTGCCCAGCCTCGTTTCTCTGACCCCTCCCAATCCGACAGGGCCTTCATCATTCGAGTTCGCCGGGCATGTCCTTCTTCCTGACGGGACACCTGCGACGGGCGCGCGAATCATTGTGTTCGATCCAGACTCGTGGAACAGGCATCCCTGTAGCCAGTGGGTCCCTCCGCATCGTCACGTGCGTTTCGAGGGGTCCGGCGTCGCGGTGAGGCTGGATAACAAGCAGCGCGAGGTCATTGCGTGGCTCGACAAGGGTCTCTACGGCGGCATCGAGCTCTCGAACAACCAGGGAGAGCGAGTCGTCGCGGACATCCGAGTGAAGGAGGCTGGCGCCATCGTGGGCCGCGTTGATTCCCTGGAGGGCTTCACGGATTTCACGGCGCCGCAGGTCTTGCTCGAGCACGATGAGCATGGCGGCCCGACCCGTTCTCTGTTGACCGCGACGGCTGCGGATGGACGTTTTGTGATTGCGGGCGTTCCTCCTGGCGAAGTCTCCGTGTACGTCGCGGGAAGCACCACCAGGAAGCGCATCACCGTCCGGAGCGGAGAGGCGACGGATGTGGGGTATCTCCCGCCCGCGAAATAGCGCATCGCGGTTGAGGTTCCACTCCTCCTGGGGGAAAGGACGCTGCCCGCTATGGAACACCTCCCCGAGCAAAGGGAAGGTGTTCCCGGGGCTCCTACGCCTACTCCTGCTCGTCCTGTCGGGTCAGGCCCCAATCCTTCAGGCGCTTGAACAGGGTCGAGCGGGCCACGCCCAGCTCACGGGCTACGCGCTCGCGGTTGTTGTTGAACCGGCGCAGCGCGGCCTCGACGATTTGCCGCTCGAGCTTCTCCAGCATCTGCTCCAGCGTCATCCCTGGCGGGAGCTCCGGCACCGCGATGCCCGTCTCCTTGTTCATCTCCTGGTCGAACGTCAAATCGCTCGCGTCGATGGACGGGCCCTTGCGCATGAGCAGCGCGCGGTGCACCACGTTGCGCAGCTCGCGGATGTTGCCCGGCCACCCGTGGCCCTGAAGCCTGTCCAGCGCGGAGGCCGTGAAGCGCACCGTCTGCCCTCGCGGTGCGTACAGCTTCACGAAGTGCTCGGCCAGCGAAGCCAGGTCCGTCTTGCGGCTGCGCAGCGGCGGCAGGTGCAACGGAATCACGCAGAGGCGGTAGTACAGGTCCTCGCGGAACTTCCCCTCGCGCGCCGCCGCCAGCAGGTCCAGGTTCGTCGCCGCCACGACGCGCACGTCCACGTGCATGGGGCGGCTGGCGCCCACGCGCTTGATCTCACCGCTCTCCAGCGCGCGTAGCAGCTTGGCCTGCAAGTCCAGCGGCAGCTCGCCAATCTCATCCAGGAACAGCGTGCCGCCGTCCGCCTCCTCGAAGGCGCCCTTGCGCGCGTTCGCCGCGCCCGTGAACGAGCCCTTCTCGTGGCCGAACAGCTCACTCTCGATGAGCTCCTTGGAGATGGCCGCGCAGTTGACGGGGATGAGCGGACGGTTCGCCCGCTGCGAGCACTGATGAATCGCCCGAGCCACCAGCTCCTTGCCCGTGCCGGACTCGCCCAGAATCGTCACCGCAGCGGTGGACGGCGCCACCCGCTCGATGACCTCCGCCAGGTTCCGCACCGCCATGTCGTTGCCGATGATGCCGTGGAAGGACGTGGTCTCCTTCTTCGCCCCGGACACCGCCTGCTCCAACACCAGCTCCGTCTCGCCCACCCTCAGCGTCGTGGGCAGCGTGACTTCCGCCTCAAACACGCGCACCGGCCCCAGCCACGTGCCGTTCGTCGAGCGCAGGTCCACGACGTGGAACACACCCTCCCGGCGCGTCACCTTCAGGTGCCTGCTGGAGGCGAACCGGTCCTGCAGCACCAGGTCACAGCCCGCGTCCTTGCCCGCCGTGAAGCTGTCGCCGGTGAGCCGGTGCACCGACTCATTCAGGCCCTGCTTCACGCGCACCTGCGCCGCCTGCCACCGCTGCGCATCCCGCGTCTGCACGGACGTGGTGTGGCCAATCTCCGTGGTGGACTCCACGCCCTCTCCACCACCGCTCAGCCGGAACACCGCGCGCCACTGGCCCAACACCAGGTCCGCGCCATCCGGGAGCTCGGCCGCGGTGACGGTCTCTCCGCCCACCACGGTGCCCTTGCCGGAGAGGTCCTCCACCCGGCATCGCGCTCCATCCCACAGCAGGGCCACCTGCTGGCGGCTCACCTCGGGGTCTGGAATCGCGACGTCGCTCTGCTCGCCGCGCCCGAGCACCATCCGTGCCCGGTCCACGCCCACCCTCAACACCTCCTCGCCACGACGGAAAAACACCAGCTCCGGCATCCCGCGGACCTCCCTTACGTCCGCGCTTTACACGTCCCGGCACGCGGACTTCAACCCCACGTGCCGGGGTGTGACGCCCCGTCCTACCGACGAGGAAGGAACGTGGGACGATTGAGGAAGCCGCCAAGCTTCGCCGCTCGGAAGCTCGGGTCCTTCTTGTCCGGAGGGAAGATGGTGATGCCCGCCGCCAGCAGGCCCAGCCGCTTCTGCGCCTCCGGGTCCAGCCGCAGGTTCACTTCCATCGCGGGCTCGCTGTACTCCAGCCGCTTGCTCAGCTTCAGGGTGCCAGTGGCCAGCGCCTCCACGTCCTCACCCTTGAGCTTGAGCTCCTGGACGGTGCCCAGGCCCTTCTCGAAGTTGATGCGGCCCACCAGCGCGCCCAGAGCCACCTGCGGCAGGTCCATGGCCATCGAGTTGCCGCCTCCCATGGGAATGGAGGCCTTGCCGCCCTTGATGATGAGGCCCTGCGAGTCGAGCGACAGCTCGCCATTCGCCAGCGACAGGTCCGGCTCCGGGCTCTTGCCCTTGGGCATCGTCAGCTGCAGCGCGCCGTTGAGCTCGCCGTCCACGTCCACGCCCAGGAAGGCAGGCAGGTTGCCGTTGCTGACCCGCAGCTTGTCGAACTCCGCGCGGACCTTCGTGTCGCCCAGCCAGCCCACGTCCACCGCCGCCGTCCCGCCCAGCGCGCTGGCCCTCACCGCCAGGCCAGGGGGGAAGAGGGTGGGGCGCACGGCCACGCTGTCGATGGTCACCGCCTCGCCCAGCTCCGCCGCGCCAGCAAGGCCCTCGCCGTTGACCAGCTGCGCCAGCGTCTCCGCGGTCATCGGCTGCGGAGGCTTGCTCACCCGCACGTTGGTGGCGGTGATGCCCGACAGCCCCGGCCGCAATGAGCCGATGCGCACCGCGAGCCCCGCCTGACCCGCCTCCGAGATGATGCGCGTGCGCACCATGTCGTACGGGAAGGTGAAGAGCAGGCAGAGGATGAAGGCCACGAGCGCGAACGCGCCGTAACCCACGACAACCTTCCAACGAGCGGGCTTGGTGTCTGAAGACATGGCTTATTGCTTCATCCGGTAGGTGGCCACGGTGGTCCACGCCGTCAGCAGGTCCGACGGACGGGGTTCGATGCGCAGGTACTTCACCTTCACCACGCCCGGTCCGCTCTCCACCGTGCGCAGGAAGTCGGTCAGCTTCCGCAGGTCCACATCGGAGAACGTCAGCTCCACGGAGCTCTCCATGATCTTCCCGTCGCCGATGCCCACGTCGCCCTTGGGCGTCATGTTGGGGACCTGGAGCCCCGCGGCCGTGGCCTTGTCCTCGATGTAGGAGATCAGCTGCACGTTGCTCGACGTGAGCTGCGTCTCCACCGACTCGCGGCTGGCCTGCGCATCGCGGAAGCTGGCCGCCAGCGCCTGCACCTCCTGCAGCTTCGCCAGCTTGTCCTGCGTGCGCTTGCGATAGCCGGACGCGCTGTTGGCGAACGACATCACCACCGCGAAGACGATGAACACCGCCACCGCCGCGCCAGCGATGGAGACCATCCGCCGCTCACGGTCACTCAGCCGCTCGAACCACGTCTGCAGCGGCGCCAGCGCTTCCTGAAGTTTGGCCATGACTAGCTCTCCCCCCCTTCCGTCCCGGGGCACTGCACCTGGACATCCAGCCGGAACGTGACCTTCTGCCCGTCCCGGGTGCGCTCCACCTTGCCCTGCTTCACTTCCTTGAAGCAGGCGTGGTTCTTCAGCGCGTTGGACAGCGTGTCCACCTGCTTGGAGGAGTCCGTCTCGCCCTGGAGGATGACGCGCTCCGTGTCGATCTGGATGCGGTCGAACTTCACCGGCAGGTCCTGCGGCACGTTCTGCGTCACCTCCGCCAGCAGGTTGACGGCGGACATCTTGGGAAGCGCCGCCGCCGGGCTCTCCACGCCCTTGAGCATGTTGAGCGCGCGGTTGTAGTCCTTCTCACACCGCCCCAGGATCCGCTGCGTCGTCTCGCACAGCGCCGCGTCCACCTGCGCCTCGCGCCGCGACAGCACCGAGTTGCGCACCACGCCGAACGCGATGAGCAGGAGCAGCAGCGTGGCCGCGAAGGACGCCAGGAGCCCCAGCTTGTCCTTCACGTAGTCGAAGTCACCCTTGAAGGCGAGCTCGCCCCGCCGGTAGTTGAACCGAGGCGCCCGCGCCCCGGACGCATTGCCCCGAAGCGCCAGCGCGTACGCCTGCGACGCCGTCGGCTGCTCCTCGGTCGGAATCGACTCCGCCGTGTCCGCGGGCAGCGCCAGCACGCGCACCGGCAGGTTCAGGTCCTTGGAGAGCTGCTCCGCGAGGCCCGGCATCCGCGCCGTGCCACCACAGAGCACCAGCGCGCCCACCTGCTGCCGCGTGCGCGCCGTGTATGCCTTCAGCGTGGGGCGCAGCTCACGCAGCAGCGGCTGGAGCCCGCGCGTGAACGCCGCCGCGGCGCGCTCCGCGTCCGGCCCGCGTGCCGCGCTGGCCATGGCTCCGTGCTGCTCCTTCCAGTGGTGCGCCTCCGCCAGCGACGTCTGGAACTCCGTGGCCAGGGCCTTGCTCAGGTCCCGCCCGCCGCCCGCGAACGTGCGCGCGAACTGCACGCCCGAGCCCGGCTTGCCGATGGCCACCGAGGTGCGCTCGTGACCGATGTCCACCACGGCCACGACGCCGCCCTCGCCCGAGCCCTCGAAGAGGCCCGCCGCCTGCTGGAGCAGGTTCTGATAGGCCATCCCGGGGTGCGTGACGATGCGCGGGTCCAGCTTCAGCTCGGACAGGAGGTCCAGCAGCGACTTGAGCTCCTCCTTGCGCACCACGCCCACCAGGAGGTCGCTGGCCTTCTCCTTGCCATCCGTCTCCTTCAGGCCCACCACCTGGTAGTCGTAGACGACCTCGGAGATGTCGAACGGCAGCAGGCTGCCCACCTCGAAGGGCAGCGTCGCCTCGATGCGCTTGCCGTCGGAGAACGGCAGGCTCAGCGCGTGGGTGATGAGCGCCGGGCCGGGCAGGGCGACCACGACCTGGTCGGCGTGCCCCGGGGGCAGCTTGCCGAGCAGCTCCGTCAACGCGGCGCGCAGCGTGTCGGCGCGCTCGCCCTCCTGCGCGCGGCGCACCTCCACGAAGCTCCGGGTGGCGTGTCCTTTCGTCCGAGCCTCCAGCACCACGCCCTTCACGGAGTGGCTGCCCAGGTCGAGGCCAAGAATGCGGGCCATGCTATTCCTCTCTCCAGTACAGGAGCTTGCCCAGCGTGTCGTCCAGCCGGACCACGGCGGTCAGCGTCTTCTGGACGTTGCCCGCCTCTCCCACCGATTTGATGGTGAACGTCTGACTCTTGTCGCCGATGAGGCGGTTGCCCGCCACGTTGGACCTGACGGCGGGATTGACGGCGATGCCGGCGCTCTCCACCACGGCCACGAAGTCCTGCACGGACATGCCGAAGAAGCTGAACATGCGCGCCGAGCGGATGCGAGTGATGAGCTCGTTGAGGAACACCGGGTCCTTCAGCCGCGGGTCCGGCCGCGCCGGGTCCGCCACCGACATGATGGCCAGCCCCATCATCACCGGGTCGTCCGTGTTGATGTTGGGCCGTGAGTTGATGTCCGGATACACCGTGAGCCGGTCCTTGAACGCCGCCATGAACTGGTCGTTCACTCCATGCACCCGGTACAGCTCGTCGATGCTGTCGAAGCGCGCGTTCTTCGGCTCGTAGCTCGGCTCATAGCGGCTGTAGGCGCCGCCCTCGTCGGAGAAGCCGGAGGGCAGGGGATTGACGGGGTCCGTCCGGTTGATGGCGGAGCCGGTCTCATCGTCGTCCGCCCAGTCCTTGATGGCCAGCATCACGTTTTCGGGCGTGCTGCGCACCTTGTTCGCGTCGTCCCGCTGCCAGAGGAACTCGAAGCGCTTGTCTTCCAGCATGTCCATCAGCCGCAGCGCGGTGGGCAGCGCGTCGCCCGCGCCCGCCATCAGCCGGTGCACATTGAGCTTCTCCTCCTCGTCGGAGATGGTGGACAGGAAGCAGCCTTCGAAGCCTCCGAACGAGCGGCGCGTCATCTGCGCGGACATCTCGCGCGAGGCCGGGTCTTCCTCCCCGTCCATCTTGAAGCGCTCGTCGTCCTCGTCCTTCTCCTCGACGGGCGCGATGTCGCTGGACGTGCCCTCCACGCCTTCGCTCTTCACCAGCCCCTTCAGGAGGTGGCAGTCCACCCGCGCCATCTTCCAGAGCTGGAGGTTGAGCGACGTGGGCTGCGGGGTGTTGCCCTGGTTGCCCTGTCCCTGACCGCCCATGAGGCTGCCGAGCAGGGCCGCGGGGTTGGGGATGGGCGTCTGGTCCACCTGCCGCTGGAAGCGCAGGAGCAGCCGCGACATCGCCACGCCCGAGCGCGCCATGTAGTACGCGCGCACCTCGTCCCGCTGGTTGGCGGCGAGCTGCAGGTCGACGCGGCTGTTGTACGCGAACTCGGTGGCGATGATGGTCAACAGCGCGATGGACACCACCGCGATGATGAGGGCCACGCCACGCGAGCGTTGCTCTCCACGCGGGCCGTTCGCCGCGCCGGAGGCCTCGGATTTCGGACGGCGCCGCCGGGGCGCCTGCTGGAAGAAGGGCAGGGGCATCAGTACCTCGGCAGCTCGGTGTTCAACATGATGCGCGCCTGGGTGACATAGCGCGCTTCCTTCCCCGTCTCATCCACGGCCGTCACCGTCATCTTCACGCGCGTGGGCAGGATGCTCTTCTGCTCGAGCCGCCGCGTGTCCCACTCGTCATCCCACTCCTTCTTGTCGGAGTTCCAGTACTCGAACTCCAGCTTCTTCACGCCCTCCAGCAGCACGTCCGTCGTGCCACCCCGGTCCATGCGGTCATCCACGTTGGGATTCGTCCGCCGCTTCAGGTCCAGACGCCCCTTCGCCGCGCGGTCGTCGCTGGGCTCCACGAAGTACTCCACCACCGCCTGGTCGGACTCCTTCACGTCCGTGTACAGCCGCTGGTGCGCGAACGTGGTGAACAAGAGCCGGTCGCTCTCGCCCACGAAGTTGGTGGGCCGGTCCTGCTGGTCGCGGAAGCGCTTCAGGTCGAACCGGTCGCTCACGTACGCGGAGCCAATCTCGCGGGACATGCGGTTCATCGCCACTCGCAGTTGCCGGTAGCGGTCCGCGTCCGTCTCCACCGTCTCCTTCGCCGTCAGGCCCGTCTGGAAGGCCATGGCCACCACCGTGCCCATCAGGGCGGTGATGGCCACCGCCACCATGACCTCCATCAGCGTGAAGCCGCGCGTGCGCCGGGTCATCGGTCGTTCCTCGGGCTGCCCGGGAAGTTCGGGAACGGCGACCGGGTGCCTCCGCCAAAGATCCCGCCACGCGGAGGTGTCTGCGTGCCGCCACCGCCCCCCGGCTGCTGTGGCTGACCGCCATTCACCCGCTGCAGCCACTCCGAGCGGCGCATCAGCGGCTGGCGCGTCTGGGGGTGCAGCATGGTGCCGTTGGGGCCGGGGATGGGGTTCGGCACGATCATCCCAGGGTTGTTGGGGTCCACCCACTGGTTGTCCGCGCCCTCGGTGCGGCCCTGGTTGGGCGTGAAGCCGCCGTTGCGGTCCGAGCCCGGGCCGAGCGACACCACGTGCGTCACCAGGTCGATGCTCTCCACCTGGGTGCCTTCCTGCCAGTACACGGTGAGGTGCACCTCGCGCACCGCCTGGGTGAGCTGCTGCACCATCTGCGAGAACATGGGCTGCGCCATGCCCATGGCCGCGCCGCCCAGGCCTCCTCCCGCGGGCTGCGGACCACTGGGCGTCTTGCCTCCCTTGTCGCCGCCCGCGCCACCACCGCCGAACAGGCTGGCGATGCCGCTCATCGGGTCGCTGGAGTCGCCGCCGATGGGCAGGTTGAAGATGGCGCCGATGAGCTGGTCGGGCGTCACGCCATCCAGCTTCGGGGCGATGATGCGCGCCTTCCACTTGAACTGGGACCAGCCCTCCTCGGAGAAGTCGCCGGACTCCTCGTCGTCGTCGGGCGAGAAGCCGTCGTCGTAGAGCTTCTGCTCCACGTCCGTCATCTTCGAGCGCGCCAGCAGCGACGCCACCGTGAGCCGCTTGGTGTAGACGTGGTTGGCCACCGCGCCCGCGTTCAGGTCGAAGATGGCCATCAGCGCCATCCCCAGGATGGCGAGCGCGACGACGACCTCCAGCAGCGTGAAGCCATGGGCTCGCTTCATCGCGGCACCTCCAGCGCCTCGTCGGCGATGTTCACCTTGCCCGTGAGCGGCGAGACATCCAGCGTCCAGACGTTGTCGCCCTGGCTCACGAAGACGTACGCCTTCTCCGTGTAGCCCTGCGGGAAGAAGTAGAGATACGCCACGCCGCTGTCGACCGCCTCACGCTGCTGGCGGGTCCAGATGGAGATGCGCACGTCCTCCGGCAGCTCCCGCGCGGGGAGCTCCTCGGACGTGAAGGACGAGAAGCGCGACACGTTCTCCACGCGCACCTTCTCGCTGTCCATCAGGTCCTGCGCGGAGGGGGTGTCGCCGCCGGTGGTCAGGTAGCTGCGCCGCTCGTCGCGGTCTCCGCCCCGGCTGGAGCGCCGCGATTGCTCGCGCTCGCGGTTCTCGTCGCGCAGGGCGTTGTCGCGGTCCCGCGCCGTCGTCACGCCGCTCTCCGCGCACTCCGCATGGTACCGCGTGGCCTTCTCCTCCTTGGGCTCGGGAATCTCGAACACCAGGCGGCACGTCTTGCCTCGCAGCGCCGCCGAGTCGTAGAGCGAGCGGATGGTGCCCGCGAGCTCTCCCGCCGCGCCCTTCGCCTTGGCGCCCGTGAGCGAGCCGATGCCCATCACCGCCGCGGAGAACAGCATCGCGATGATGATGATGGCGATGGAGATCTCGATGAGCGTCAGGCCGCGCTGCGCGCGGTGATGGGACTTCTTCATGGGGCCCCCTCGTTGGCCAGCACGCCTCCGCTGCTCAGGTCCGCGTCCAGGCCCACGCCGCCCTTCTTTCCGTCCGCGCCGTAGGACACGACCGCGCCGTTCTTCCCGTCCGTCCAGTACACGTAGGGGTTCCCCCACGGGTCCAACGGCACGGCATCCATCAGCTTCGCGTCGATGAGCGGCTGGAAGCCCTCTTCCTGCGAGGGGAAGCGGCCCATCAGCCGCTGGTGGGCCTTGAACTTGCTCTCCATCCTGCGGATGGCATCGCGCGCCCGGCGCTGGTCCGGCGCCAGCGTGCGGTCCTCCGTCGCGTACACGAGGACGAACGCAAGCACGCTGGCCACCAGGATGATGAGGCCCAGCAGCAGGCGCCCCAGTCGATGGGGGCGGGCGGCCCCCCCGGGCGAGGGCATCTGGGATGGAAGGGAGTTGTGCTCGTTCATGCCCAAAGCCGGGTCAACACGCGGGAGCTGCACGTTCTTCACTTCTTGCCGGCGGCCGCGTCCGCGGAGGAGATGTCCGCGTCATTGCCCTCGCCGCCCGCGGTGCCATCCGCGCCGTACGAGATGATGACGGGCTTGCCGCCCTCGTTCAGGTATACGTACTCGTTGCCCCACGGGTCCTTGGGCAGCTGCTCGAGCGTCTGCGCCTCCACCAGCGCGTTGAGGCCCGAGGACGTGTCCGGGTACTTGCCCTTCTTCGTGTAGTAGAGCTTCAGGGCGCTCTGGATGTTCTTGATGTCCAGGCCGGCCGTGTCCCGGCGGGCCGCTTCGAGCTGGGGAATCACCGCCACGCCCACGGCGGCGGCGATGAGGCCGAGGATGGTGATGACCACCATGATCTCGATCAGGGTCATGCCCCGGCGGTTGCGGCGGCGGCGCTGCTGCTGGCTCTTTGTCGTCTGGCTCATGTCTGCTCTCACCTCGGGGTGACTTTCTGGCAAGCCACCGCATCGTGTTCAGGACTTCCTGTCAGGGGGCCCGGGGCCCGTCCACCACCCCGGAGGTGGGAACCGCGGCCTGGGGCCCGTACAACCGGGCGCCCACCGTCACCAGCGCCGCGGCGACGGCAATCATCGCCGCCAGCGTCACCCGCTGAATCCAACGGTCGAGCGTGTCGTTCACCATGTCCGAGGCACCTCTCACCGGATGGCCGAGTTCACCTGGAGAATCGGCATCAGGATGGAGAGCGCGACGAATGCAATCACCGCGCCCATCACCACGATGAGCAGGGGCTCCAGGAGCGAGGTGAGGGCGCCGATGCGCACGTTCACCTGCGTCTCGTAGTTGTCCGCCACGTTGGTGAGCATCTCCTCGAGCTGACCGGAGCGCTCGCCGATGGCGACCATGTGGTAGACGAGCGGCGGGAACTCGCCGGACCGCTTGAGCGGGTTGGCGATGCTCTCACCCTCGCGGATGGAGTCGCGGGCCTTCTCCACGACCTCGGCCAGCACCGTGTTGGTCATGATGGCCTTGACGATGTCCATGGCCGCCAGCAGGGGCACGCCGCTCTTGAGCAGCGTGGACAGCGTGCGGGCGAAGCGGGAGATGGACAGCAGGCGCACCAGGCTGCCGACGATGGGCGCGTTGAGCGTGATGCGGTCCCACTTCGGCTTGCCCTTGGGGCTCTTCGTCCAGCGCACGAAGAGCCAGCCGCAGAGCACCATGACGGGCACGGCGACGAACCACCAGTTCTGGAAGAAGTTGCTCGTGGCGATGAGGACCCGCGTGCTCAGGGGCAGCGTGGCCTTCATGGTCTCGAAGATCTTCGTGACCTTCGGGACGACGAACACCATCAGCGCGACGAGGATGCCGCCGCCCACCACCATCATGATGGCGGGGTAGAGCATGGTGCTGAGGATCTTCTGCTGCAGCCGGGCCTGGTTCTCCGTGAAGTCGGCCAGGCGCGTGAGCACCGCGTCCAGGGCGCCGGACGCCTCGCCCGCGCGCACCATGTTGACGTAGATGCTGGGGAAGATCTTCGGGTGCTGGCCGAGCGCGTCCGCCAGGGACGAGCCCTCGTTGACGCGCTGCTTGATGTCGGAGAGGGCGCGCTTGAAGCGCTCCTTCTCCACCTGGTCCACCAGCGCGGTGAGCGACTCCACCAGCGTGACGCCCGCGCCCAGCAGCGTGGACAGCTGGCGGGTGAAGATGGCGATGTCGTCGGTGTTGACGCGACCGCGACCCAGCTTGCGCAGGTCGATGTCGCGCGCCACCAACGCCGCGTTGGAGCCCTTGGCCACCGCGCCCCGGCTGCCTTCCGCCTGCGCCAGCACATCCGTGAGGAAGATGCCGTCGGCTTTCAGCTTGGTGCGCAGCGTCTTGGGGGAATCCGCCTCCAGCAGGCCCTTGATCTGCTTGCCCGCGGAGTTGAGACCTCTGTACTCGAAGACCGGCATGGCTCGATGACCCCGGCCCCTCCCAGGGAGGAGCTGTCGGTTACATGTCCTCCTGGGTGATGCTCAGCACCTCGGCGATGGTCGTCTCTCCCAGCGCGACCTTGCGCGCGCCGTCCTCCAAGAGCGTCGTCATGCCCTTGCTGGTGGCGGACTTCTTGATGGTGGAGGCGTCCACGTTCTTCAGCACCAGCTGGCGCACGTCGTCGTCCACCGGGAGGAACTCGTAGATGCCCGTGCGGCCGCGGTAGCCGTTGCGGTTGCACGTGGGGCACCCGGTGGCCTTGTAGATGCGGTCCACGCCATAGCGCTCCTTGAAGGAAGCGCGCGAGTGGCTCAGCTCCTTGAGCTCCGCGTCCGTGGGCTGGTAGGCCTCGCGGCAGTCGGGGCACACGCGGCGCACCAGACGCTGGGCGAGGATGCCCGTGAGCGAGGACGCCACGAGGAAGGGCTCCACGCCCATGTCCACCAGACGGGTGACGGCGCCGGCCGCGTCGTTGGTGTGGACGGTGGAGAGCACCAGATGGCCCGTGAGCGAGGCCTGGATGGCGATTTCCGCCGTCTCCTTGTCGCGAATCTCGCCGACCATGATGACGTCCGGGTCCTGGCGCAGGAAGGAGCGCAGGCCCTGGGCGAACGTCAGGCCGATCTTGGGGTTGATGGCCATCTGGCCAATGCCCTTGAGCTGATACTCCACCGGGTCCTCGACGGTGAGGATGTTGAGGTCCGGCGTGTTGATCTTCGACAGGGCGCCGTAGAGCGTCGTCGTCTTGCCGGAGCCCGTGGGGCCGGTGACGAGGACGATGCCGTGCGAGCGCTTGACCACCGCCTCCATCGACTGGAGCGTGGCCTTGCTCATGCCAATCTCGGCCAGGTCCAGCAGCGTCGCCGTCTTGTCCAACAGACGCATGACGATGCGCTCCCCGTTCGTCGTGGGGATGGTGGACAGACGGATGTCGATGTCGCGGCCGGCCAGCTTGATGCGGATGCGGCCGTCCTGCGGCAGGCGCTTCTCGGCGATGTTGAGCTGCCCCATCACCTTCACGCGGCTGACGATGGCGTTCTGGTAGCGCTTGGGCGGCTTGATGACCTCTTGCAGCACACCGTCCACGCGGAAGCGCACCAGCAGCTCGCGCTCCATGGGCTCGATGTGGATATCGCTCGCGCGCTCCTTGGCGGCGCGGAAGAGGACCGAGTTCACCAGCCGGATGACGGGGGCCTCGTCATCCACGTCCAGCAGGTCCTGGGGCTCGTCCAGTTCATGGGCGATGGCGTCCAGGTCCTGCGTCTCCATCTCGTCGACGAGTTGCTCGGCCTCGTTGATGGAGCGGTCATAGACGCTGTTGATGGCGTCGGTGATGGTGCTCTCGAGCGCGAGCCGGGGGCTGATGCTCTGCCCCAACAGCAGCCGCGCGTGGTCCAGCACGGAGGTGTCCAGCGGATCCGCCACCGCCAGCACCACGGTGTCACCCTCCAAGGCCAGCGGGAGGATGTGCGACTGCTTGGCGAAGTTGATGGGGATGCGCTTGACGAGCTCCGCGTCCACCTCCTCCGTGAAGATGCGCGCCAGGTAGGGCAGGTCCAGCTGGTGGCCCAGCGCCTTGGCGACGTCCTCGGCGGAGACCGCCTTGAGCCCCACCAGCACCTCTCCAATCCGCCCGCCCTTCTCCTCCTGGGCGGCGAGCGCCTCCTGGAGCTTCTCCTCGGTGAGTGAGGGGACGAGCGCGCGGAGAATCTCTCCCAGCGGCCTTCCGCAGAGGAAGGCCTGCCCGTGGGAGACGACCTGGGTGGAGTCGTTCCGGGCGGTGGCCGTGCCAGTCACGGCGGGAAGGGTGGGGTCGGCGGTCACGTTCATGGGCTCAGGTTCCCGTGTCCGGCTGGATGCGCAGACGCTCTTGCGAGGCGTCGCCGGTGGAGTCCGATGCGGGCGCCTCGGGTGCCGGCTGGACCGGCACGACCGGGGTGGACTCTTCGGAACCCGTGGGGGGAGTCGGCGCTTCCCGCACCTCGGGCTCGCGCGACTCGGGCGCCGGCGCAGGGGAGGGCGGCGGCGAGGCGGGCTGCGGGACGTTCTGCCG
This sequence comes from Myxococcus stipitatus, assembly GCF_038561935.1. Next base: position 3,659,545 of record NZ_CP102770.1, read on the forward strand.
GTTGGAGGACGAGCTGTTGGGGCCGATGACGCGGTCACCCGGCGCGCCGCTCTCCACGCGCTGGCGCTCGCGGACGACGGCCTGGTTCATCTTCGCGAGCGGACCGGGCTTGCGACTGAAGTCCACCGCCGCGTCGTAGCCGGGGAGCTGCCCGTAGAACTGCTCCACGAACTGCTGACGCTCCTTCATCTTGCGCTCCAGGATGATGCGGAAGTCCTCGGGGCCGCGGATGATGTACGGGGTCAGGAACAGGAGCAGGTTGGTCTTCGTCTTCTTGCGCGTGGTGTCGCGGAAGAGGTTGCCGATGAGCGGGATGTCGCCGAGCACGGGAATCTTGTTCACCGACTCGATGGTGCGGTCCTGCATGATGCCGCCCAGCACGACGGTCTCCTGGTCCTTGGCGATGACCGTCGTCTTCGCGCTGCGCTTGCTGGTGGTGGGGCCGAGCACCGGGTTGTCGGAGGCGATCTCCTCCGTCTGCTCGGTGATGGCCATGCGGATGTAGTCGCTGTCGTTGATCTGCGGCTTCACCGTCAGCTTCAGCTCCACGTTCTGGCGCTGGATGGGCGCGTACAGCGAGCCCAGGCCGCCCAGCGCGCCGAGAATCGACGGGTTGAGGCCACCGTTGGCGTTGTTGCCGCCCACCTGGGAGCCCAGCGAGGAGGGCGTGAAGCCGGACTGGAAGGGCACGTTCTGGCCCACGGTGATCTCCGCCTCCTCGTTGTCGCTGGTGAGGATGTGCGGCGTGGAGAGCACGTTGACGTCCGCGCTCTGCTGCATCGCGTGCAGCACGATGCCGAAGGCGGGGATGTCCAGGCCCAGCTTCTCCAGCGCCGGAATCACCGGACCCTGGAGGCCCGCGAGGAAGCCACCGAACTGCGCCAGGTTGCCCAGGCTCAGCGAGGGAGGCAGGCCTTGGCCGCTGTTGTTCGTGCCAATCAGGCCCGGCGCCGCGCCCCGGTCGGTGTTGAGCGAGAATCCGCTGTGCATGTTGATGCCGAACTCGGCGTCGCGCGTCAGGTTCACTTCCATGATGACGGCCTCGACGAACACTTGGCGGCGGGGCGCGTCGAGCTGCTGGATGACCTGGACGATGTTCTTGTAGTCCGACTGGCTGGCGACGATGACCAGCGAGTTGGTGCCCTTGTCGGCCGAGATCTTCACCTCGCCGCTGAACAGCTCCGCGGCCTGGGTGGACGTGCCCCGGGGGGCGCCGGGAGGCATGTTGGGCGCGCCGGGCGTGCGCGGGCGGTTGGCGGTGCCCTGGGCCAGCGACTGGAGCGTGCTGGCCAGCTCCTCCGCGTTGGCGTTCTCCAGGTAGTAGACGTTGATGCGGCCGCCGGTGCCGGAGGGGATGTCGATCTGCGCGACGATGTCCTGGATGCGCGAGAACGCCGCGGGGCTGGCGACGATGATGAGCTTGTTGGTGCGCTCATCCGGGATGATCTGCGACAGCGTCACCGGGCCGCCGGAGGACTCTCCACCTCCCGGCATGGGCTGGGCCATGACCTCGGGGGTGCCTCCCGCGGGCGGGACACCCTGCACGAACGCGCCGGGGCGCTGACCGGGGCGGGCGCCCTTGGCCTCGAAGATGCGCTGGACCGTGTTGGCTACGTCCTGCGCGGAGGCGTACTGGACCTGGATGACGCGCAGCTCGTCGCTGGCGGCGCGCGTGTCCAGCTGGTCGATGAGGCGCTCCAGGCGGTGGATGTTGGAGCCCACGTCGTTGACGATGATGGTGTCGGGCGGGTACGGAATCGTGTCGCCGTCCTTCGACACCAGCTGCTGCAGCACGCCGCGCAGCGGCTCCACCTCCACGTTGCGGATGCGGAACAGCTTGGTCACCATCTGCTCGTTGGTGGTGTACGGCTCGCCGTCACCGACGATGGTGGGGATGGGGTTCTGCTTCGCCGACCGCTTGTCGACGATCTTCATGAAGCGGCCGTATTGGTAGGTGGCCAGGCCGTTGGCGTCGAGCGCGGCCAGGAAGGCGGAGTAGAACGCGTCCGCGTTCACTTCCACGCGGCCATTCTCCGGGCCGATGATGGAGATCTTCCCGCGAACGTTCTCCGGAAGGATGAACGTGCGGCAGGTGGCGTCCGCCACCGTCTGGACCAGCTTCTCGATTTCGACCTTGTCGAAGTAGATGCCGTAGCGCGCGTTGCGCCGGGCTTCCTCGCACGTGGGGGTGCGGCGCGCGCCCTGGTTCGCCTCGTCGGCGGTGGGCGACTGGGGAGTGATGGTCCGCTCACCCGGCGCCGAGGGCGCGGAGTTGTCGGGCGGCGGTGGGCGACGCTGGGCCTGCGCGGGGACGGCGAGCGCGAGGCACAGGCAGAGCATCCAGGACGGGAGCGTCTTCATGGAGGAGCGGGCGCGACGTGGGGTTTAACGAACGTTGTAGGACTTGCGGATCGGCGCTCCGTTGCGCTCGATCTCGATTTCAATGCGGGATGCGTCCTTCATCTTGGAATAGACCTCCAGCGCCTTCTCCGGGCTGTTGAGGTCGAATCCGTTGATGCGGCGGATGACGTCACCGTTCTGGACGCCAATCTTCGAGTAGATGGAGTCCGGACGGATGGAGAAGAGCTTGAACCCCACGGCCTGACCGTCCTTGAAGGCGGGGACGATGCGCGCCTGCATGGCCACGTCGTTGAGGTTGTTGAGCGTCTTGTCGATTTCCGCGCGAGGCACTTCGTACTCGTTGTCGCTGACGGCGCGGATGCCACTGGTGGAGGTGGTGTTGGCCGTGGCCACCGGCGGCGTGGGCGGCGTGAACGTCCCGGCGCCATCCCCCGGGTTGCCGTCGATGAACTCCCTGCGGCCGTTGTGGATGATGATGACGCGCTCACGCTCGATTTCGTGAACGGTGGCGCCCTGCAGCTCGTTGCCCTTCATGTACGTCTGCGCGCGCTGCGTCACCATGTCCTGGATGGAGGCGAAGGACCAGTCCGGGTTGCTCGCGACGAGCGTGCCCAGCAGCTTCACACGAAGGCTACTCTTCACCGGCTCCGCGCTGAGATCCGCCACCGGCGTGGTGGGCTCGACCACCGGCTTCTCCGGCTCCGGAATCTTGATGCCCGTCACCCGCGACAGCCCCTCCATGTCGGGCAGGGCCAGCACCGTCTGCTGACGTGCCTGGGTGGGCGCACGCGCGTTGGCCCCCGACGTCGGCACCGGGGAGATGGCGGACTCGACGAACAGGTTCACCGTCTTCGCCGCCAACAGGGCGACGAGCGCGATGAACAGCAGGGTCACTGTCCAGAAGTATTTGCGAAAGAAGAGTTCCATCACGCTTCCGAGTGAAAGCCGAACCCGTGGAGAGCAAGTCAGGTGCCATCGTGGGCCAGGCGGGCCATCCAAGGGGGACGGCCAAGCGCTCGAAATTATTCCAGAAAGGGCGACCGTCCCGAGCGAGGGAACAGGCTGCCCCGGGCCTCGGGACAAATTGTCAAAGCGGGGTGGGGGCCGGTGTGACGGCCTGTCAGTCGTCGGTGCCGGGGGTGGGTTCGCCGCCGGACGACTGCTCGCGCTCCAGCTTGCGGTAGATGGTGCGCGCGGCGATGCCCAACAGCCGTGCGGCCAGCGTCTTGTCGCCCTTGGTGTGGCGCAGCGTCTCGTGGATCACCCGCCGCTCCACCTCTTCCATGGGGGTGCCGATGGGAATGACGAGCTGGGACGCGGCACCGAGCGGGCCCTTGCGCACCGACTCCGGCAGGTCGCTGGCTTCCAGCACCTCGCCCCGCGCCAGCACCACCGCGCGCTCGACGGCGTGCTCCAGCTCTCGCACGTTGCCGGGCCAGGCGTAGTTCTCCAGGGTCTGGAGCGCCTCGGGAGAGAAGCCACGCAGGGCCTTGCCGTTCTTCGCGGCGAAGCGGCGCAGGAATGCGTCCGCCAGGAGCGGGATGTCCTCGCGGCGCGAGGCCAGCGCGGGGACGCGAATCTCCACCACGTTGAGGCGGTAGTAGAGGTCCTCGCGGAAGCGGCCCTCGGCCACTTCCTTCTGCAGGTCCTTGTTGGTGGCGGCCACCAACCGCACGTCCACCTTCACCGTCTGCGTGCCGCCCAGCCGCTCGATCTCGCCCTCGGCCAGCGCGCGCAGGAGCTTCACCTGGGCGGACAGGGGCATCTCGCCCACTTCATCCAGGAAGAGGGTGCCACCGTGGGCACGCTCGAAGCGGCCCTCGCGCCGGGCCACCGCGCCGGTGAAGGCGCCTCGCTCCACGCCGAACAGCTCCGCCTCCAGGATGTTCTCCGGCAGCGCGCCGCAGTTGACGGCGACGAAGGTGCCCTTGGCCCGGTGGGAGTACTCGTGCACCGAGCGCGCCGCCAGCTCCTTGCCGGTGCCCGACTCTCCGAGCAGCAGCACGGTGGCGGTGGAGGGCGCCGCCTGGCGGATGGTGTCCAGCATGGCGCGGAAGGCGGGGGACTGGCCCACCATGCTCCGCCCGCCCGCGGCGCTCATCTCCGCCAGCTTCGCCTTGAGCGTCTGGTTCTCAGAGACGAGCGCCCGCTTCTCCAGCGCCTTCTGCACCGCCTTCACCAGCGCGTGGCGCTTGAGGGGCTTGGTGATGAAGTCGTAGGCGCCATCCTTCATCGCGGCCACGGCGGTCTCCACCGTGCCGTAGGCGGTCATCAGCACCACCTCCACGTCCGGGCGGATGGTGCGCGCGGCGCGGAGCAGCTCCTGTCCGTCCATGCCGGGCATCATCAGGTCCGTCACCATCACCATGACCTCGGGACGGCGCAGCATCTCCAGCGCCTCCGTGCCATTGGTGGCGGCCAGCGTGGCCATGCTCTCCCGTTGGAAGATGCGCGTCACGGAGTCGAGGTTGGCGCGGTCGTCATCGACGACGAGGACGGTCGAGGTGGTCATGGTGGGGGCCGCTGCTTGCAATCCTTGTTCCCTACGCGTGCTCGTCGTCCGGCTCGAGCGGGCCGCCGCCCATCCTGCCAATGTCCTCGCGCTTGACGGAGTCGAGGTTGAACTTGAGCGCGCTGGCCAACATCTTCGCCACCGTGTCGTCGAAGTCCGGCTTTCCAGCGCCCTTGCGGAAGCGCAGGAAGTTGATGCGGCCGACGACGAAGTTCTTGAGATAGGGGCTCTGCATCCCTTTCTCCTTCAGGGCGTTGACCACCGCCACCACTGCGTCGTCGAGCTCCAGCAGCTTCTGGGCCCGCGCCTCGCGCACGGCCAGTGCCTTGTCCAGCGGCAGGTCCAGGAAGTCCTCCACCACCTTGACGAAGGGGTGGTAGGCGCCCGCGGAGAAGCGGGGGCGCTGCTCGTAGGCGGCGCCGAGGGTGATGAAGGCGGGCTCCTCGAAGAGGTGCGCGAAGGACTTCTCCGCGCCCGCGCGGCCCGCGCCCACCAGGCCCCGGTACATGCGGACCACCTCCAGCGAGCGCTCCTTGAGGTTGTGGGCCTTCTCCGTGTTGAGGGCGAGGATTTGATAGGCCACGTCCTCGTCGGGCAGCAGCAGCGCGATGATGGATTTGGCCCCCAGCAGCTTGCTCGCGTGCAGCCGGTGGTTGCCGTTGGGCGTCCAGTAGCGGCCGTCCTTGCGCACGGCGATGACGGGGTCCAGGAAGCGGTCCAACCGCTCCATCGCGCTGGCCAGCCGCTTCACGTGGGGCTCGGACAAGTCCCGCTGGTAGGGCGTGGGCTCCACCTTGTCGATGGGGAGCACGGCGAGCACCACGGGGTGGCCCCCCAGGGGCTCGCGGTAGACGCCGAGGACCTCCCCGCCGTCCTCTCGCACGGCATCGAGGATGTCCGTGGGGTACTCCACCGAGTCGCTCGCCACATCGGCCGGAGACAGGCCCCGCGACTGGGGGGCCGCCTTCTTGCGGCGGGGCTTGCGGGGCGTGGCCGCGGGCTTCGGCTTCGGCTTCGCGGCGGCCGTCTTTCGTGCGGACTTCGCTGCCATGGGGTGTGCCCTCCTTCGCTGCGGACGACGAAAGGTGTAGCCCGAGGCCCTGACATCCGGCTCCCCGAAAGGGTGGGGTGACACACTCCCGCGCCGCCCACGCTAGGGGGACGCGGGAGGTAGGGCTACTCCCCGGAGAGCGTGAGACCTCGGAAGCGGACAGTCGGCGCCCCCGCCGCGCCTCCTCGGAACTGCAGGTCGTTGCCCACGCCGTCCAGGTCCTGGAGCATCTTCAAGACGTTGCCCGCGACGGTGACTTCCTGCACCGCGTGCGTCAGCTCGCCGTTTTCAATCCACAGGCCGTTGGCGCCCGCGGACAGCTCTCCGGTGACGGGGTTCGCGCCGTGGCCCAAGAGCGACGTGACGTAGAAGCCCCGGTCCACCTCGCGGATGAGCTCCTCGGGGGGCTTCTGGCCGGGCTCCAGGTACAGGTTGCTGGTGCCGATGGAGGGCAGCGCGTTGTAGCCGCGCTTGGCGTTGCCGGTGGGGCGCGCCTTCGCCTTGCGAGCGGTGAACGCGTCGTAGAGGAAGTGGGTGAGCACCCCCCGGTCGAGGATGGGCGTGCGTCGGGTGGGCACGCCCTCGCCATCGAACGGCGCGGTGGCGAGTCCTCGGGGCAGCAGGCCGTTGTCCACCAGCGTGACGTGCTCTCCGGCGAGCCGCTGTCCCTGGAGCGCGGCGAACATGCTGGCCTGCTGGTGCACGGCGTTGCCGTTGGCCGCCCTGGCCACACCCGACACGAAGGACGCGGCGACGAGCGGGTCGAACAGCACCGGCACCTGCTGCGTCTTCACGCGCCGGGCCCCCAGCATGCGCACCGCACGCCGCGTGGCCTCCCGGCCGATGGACTCCGGTGACTCCAGGTCGTCGAGGAAGCGCTTGTAGTCGACCCAATAGCCCTTCTGGAGCTGGCCATCCGCGGAGGCCACCGGCAGTGCGTACAGGTACACGTACGTGCCCGAGTAGCCCCCGGACATCCCTTCCGAGGAGGCGACGTACACCTCGGAGACGAAGTCCCCGGCGCCCACCGCGTTGAAGGTGGCCACGCGCGAGTCCTCCGCCCGGGCCGCCTTCTCCACCTCCAGCGCGGCCTTCACCTTCCAGTCGCCGGGGAGGTTCGCCACCGCCGGGTCATACAGCGCGCCGGTGTCGCCCAGGCGGCCCAGCTCCTTCGCGCCGGGCAGGCCGTTGAGCTTGCTGGGCGCGGCGGCCTCGGCCAGCTTCAGCGCCTGGTCGACGAGGCGCTCCAGGCCCGAGGCCTCGAAGTCCGACGTGAAGGCGAAGCCCAGCCGGCCCTTCACGATGACGCGCAGGCCCACGCCCTTGGACGTGGACTGGGTGAGGTCCTCGATCTGCCCTTCGCGCACGCGCACCGTGCTCTGGCGGCCCACCTCCAGGAAGGCCTCCGCCTGGAGGGCGCCCTTCTTCGTGGCGCGCTGGACGATTCGCTTCGCGAGCTTTTGGTAGTCCATGGTCTTGGGTGCTCTTTTTCTTCAGCCGACCTGGGTTCCGCCGACGGTGACGTTGTCGATGCGGACCGTGGGAAGCCCCACGCCCACCGGCATCGACTGCCCGTTCTTTCCACAGACGCCCATGCCCGGGTCCGGCCGAGGGTCGCATCCCACGCGGGACACGTTCTTGAGGGCCTCCGGCCCCACGCCGATGAGCGTGGCGTTCTTCACCGGACGGCCCAGCTTGCCGTCTTCAATCTGGTACGCCTCGCTCACCTCGAAGACGAAGTTGCCGTTGCTGATGTCCACCTGCCCGCCGCCGAACGTGGCGCAGTACAGCCCGCGCTTCACCTCCTTGAGGATGTCCTCCGGATGGTGGTTGCCCGGCGCGAGGAAGGTGTTCGTCATGCGCGGGATGGGCAGGTGGCGGAAGGACTCCCGCCGGCCGCTGCCGGTGGAGCGCTGGCCCATCAGCTTCGCGTTGAGGTTGTCGTAGAGATAGCCCTTGAGCACGCCGTTCTCGATGAGCACCTTGCGCTCGCCGGGCGTGCCCTCGTCGTCGATGTTGATGGAGCCTCGGCCGCTGGACACCGTGCCGTCGTCGATGACGGTGACGAGCTCGGAGGCGACCTTCTCCCCCAGCTTGCCCGCGAACAGCGACGTCCCCTTGCGGATGAAGTCCGCTTCGAGCCCGTGGCCCACCGCCTCGTGCAGCAGGATGCCGCTCCAGCCCGGCGCCAGCACCACCGTCTGGGGGCCCGCCGCGCAGTCCACCGCGCCCAGCGTGGCCACCGCCTGCCGGGCCGCCTCGCGCGCCACCTCCTCGGGCGGGAAGGTCTCCCAGTGGGTGAAGGGCACCCGGCCTCCTCCGCCGTACATGCCCGTGCGCCGCTCGTTCTTTCTGCCCTGGGCCACCACGTGCACCGACAGACGGCACAGGTCCTGGGTGTCCTCGGTGTAGCGCCCCTCCGTGTTGGCCACGGCGATGCGGCGGGTCTGGTCGACATACGCGGCGTTGACCTGGGCCACCCGCGCGTCGAAGGCCCGGGCGGCCTTGTCCGCGCGGGTCAGCAGGGACGCCTTGAGCGCCACCTCCACGTCCGAGAGCGGGGTGGGGACGTGGTAGTGGCTGGGCACCGCGACGCGGGAGACCGGGAAGGCCCGCTCGGCGCCCGTGGACTGGGCAATCATGGCCGCCGTGGAGGCCGCCCTCAGGAGCGCGGGCTCGTCCCAGTCGTCGGAGAAGGCGTAGCCCACCTTGGCTCCGGAGATGACCCGCACGCCCACGCCCTGCACCAGGCCCGTCTGGGCGCTCTTGATGCGCGACTCCTCGAGCACCACATGGGTGCTCTGGGTGCGCTCCACGTAGACCTCCGCGAAGTCTCCCCCTCGCTCCATGGCCACGGCGAGCAGCCGCTCCAGGAGCCCCTGGGGCAGCAGGGGCGCGGGCACGGGCCTCCGGGCCGCCAGGGGGGCCAGTTGGGACGGGGGGGCGCGCCGGGGCGGCGCGGACGCTCGGGGCATGTCGATAACTCCCTCGGTGAAGCGCTGGGGGTGTGGAAACCTACATAGAAAGGGGAATCTCCCAGAGCAACGGACAAAGGTCGCCCTTCTTTCCCCACTGGCCGGCTTGTCGCATTCCCACCGTGGTGTCGGCGCTTTAAGATGCGCGACGTTTCGGAACCTGGACCCCACCTCATGCCTGCTCGTCCTCCATCCTCCTCCCGTTCTGGTGCCGGCCGTTCTGGCGGCAATGGGGGGGCGGACTCTCCATCGGCGAAGTCCTCGCCCCGGGGCCGCCCGCCGCGCGAGGCCTCCTCGTCCGACGAGGATTTCGCCGCGCCCGCCTCCGGGGATGACGCCTCTGACGGTCCCGCGAACCCCGAGCTCTACGGGGACGCTTTGCCCCCCCGCTCGCGCGCGGATGAGACGCGCGTGGGCGCCATCCCGGAATCCCGCGAGGACGAGCCTCGCCGGGAGGACGACGACGACAACTCCGAGGCGACGCGGGCCGGGCCTCCCGTGCAGATGCTGGTGCTGGCGGGGCCGGACCGGGGGCGCAAGAAGCGCTTCCAGGGCGTGCGGATGGTCGTGGGGCGCGGCAAGGACTGCGACTTCGTGCTGGACGACCAGTCCGTGTCGCGCCGGCACCTGGAGCTCGTCTACAGCCAGAACGGCGTGGCGATGCGGGACCTGGGGAGCATCTCCGGCACCCAGGTGAATGACCAGCGCGTGGACGAGTGCATCCTGAAGCACGGGGATGAAATCGCCATGGGCAAGACGCGGCTGCGCTTCGTGGACGAGGCGGAGCAGATCAAGGAGCTGCGCGTCCAGGCGGAGGCCCGCGAGGCCGAGGAGAAGCGCGAGCGCGAGGAGGCGTCCAAGGAGCGTGAGGAGGCCCGCAAGGCGGCGAGCTCCGCGCGGGGCTCGGACGTGGACCCGAACGACCCGCGCCTCAACGAGGCCACCAACGCCAACTACCGGATTCCCGACCAGCTCCAGGCGAAGAACAAGGAGAGCAAGGGCAAGGGCGCCATCGCCATTCCCCGCACGCGTCCGCCTCCCAGGGCCGCGGCGGCGGAGGGCAACTCGAAGGTGAAGCTGCTCATCGGCGTGGGCGGCGCCGTGGTGGTGCTGCTCATGCTGGGGCTCCTGCTCATCCCCTCGAAGCCGCCACCGCCCCCGCCGCCGGACCCGAACATCGAGCGGGCGAAGCTGCTGATGCAGAAGGCGCGCGAGTCGATGCGCGCGGACGACTACCCGGCGGCGCTGGGCTTCCTCGAGGAGGCGGAGAAGCTGCGGCCGGGCGTGGACGAGGAGGGGCTGGGCAAGGCGGTGGCGAAGGAGGTGGAGGTCCGCAAGGTCTTCCAGTCCGCTCGCGAGCTGATGGACGCGCAGAACTTCGACGAGGCCCGGAAGGTCCTCGAGGGCGCGCCGCAGGGCACGGCGAAGTCGGACGACGTGCGGCGCAAGCTGGAGGCGGAGCTGGAGGAGAAGGCCACGGCGTTCCACGTCGCGAAGATGGAGGAGGCGTTCACGGCGAGAGACCCGGACGCGGTGCGCGCGCTGCTGGACCGGATGCCGGACGTCAGCAAGCCCGCCTATTCGCAGCGGCTCCAGGACTTGATCGCCGAGCTGGCCAAGGAGTCCGCGGACGACGCGCGCCGGGCCCGGGCGGGACGCGCGCGGGCGGAGGAGCTCGCGAAGGAGGAGCGCAAGCGCTTCATCGAGGAGGCCTTCACGGACGTGGAGCGGCGCTTCAACGGCGGCGACTACCAGCGCGCGGTGCTGGAGTGCGACCGCGTGGTGGAGAAGTACAAGGCGGACAAGGACGTGAAGGACCGCTCGCGGCAGCTCAAGACGCTCATCCCCCAGTTCCAGCGCACGCTGGATGACGCGCAGAAGAAGCTCGCGTCCAACGCGCTGGAGTCCGCGTCGAAGCCCCTGCGCCGCGCCGCGGAGCTGTACCGGCAGATCGGCTTCCAGGGCTCGCTGGGGCGCACCATCGACGAGCAGCTCGCGTCGGCGGCGCTGGCGGCGGGGCAGGGGGCCTTGAAGAAGGGCGACCTGGCCGTCGCGGGCTCCAACTTCCGCGAGGCCCTGCGGCTCAACCCCGGAGACCGCCGCGCGCGCGACGGCCTGGACGAGCTGCAGAAGAAGGTGGAGGAGCTCTACATGCGCGCCTATATCGAGCGCGACAGGGACCCGTCCGCCGCCGCGATGAAGTTCAAGATTGTCATCGAGACAGCGCCCGAGGGCTCGGATACGAAGCGCAAGGCGGAGATGTTCCTGAGCGAGCTGCAGCCGTGAGCGGGCGCTCGCCAACAACGAAGGCGCGTGGAGATTTGGGATGAGCGAGTCGTCGCTGCGTGAACTCGGGATGGACCTCCTCGAGGAGCGTCAGTTCGAGCGGGCCCTTGCCGTGTTCGCGGAGGCGGTGCGCCGGGTCCCGGCGGACCACCGCTCGCGGATGCTGGCCGCCCGGTGTCTGGCGGAGCTGGGCGAGCGCGAGCGCGCCGTCACGTCGTACCACGCGTGCGCCGAGGGGCTCCTGCGCCGCGACTACCTCCTGTCCGCCATGGCCGCGTGCAAGCTGGCCCTGGACCTGTCGCCCAACGAGCGGCGCCTGCGCGACACGCTCATCCGCGTCCACTCGCGCGCGGTGCGCAGCGCGCCGGGCCGCGCTGCCGTGCCCCCGCCGCTGCCGCCGGAGACGCTGTACGACGGCAAGGTGGACACGGACCTGATGGGGCTCGTCGGCGAGGAGCTGTCCAACCGCGCCATCGAGGTGCTGGCCGCGCCGGACCCGGGCGGCTCCGCGGACCCCAACAGCCGGCCTCCGCTGCCGCTGTTCGCGGACCTGGACCGCGACGCGTTCATCGACCTGGTGGGCCGGATGAACTGGCGCCGGGTGCGGCCGGAGGAAGTGGTGAGCCGCGAGGGCGAGCCCGCCGACCACCTGTGCGTGCTCGTCGCGGGCAAGGCGGAAGTGACGCGGCAGATGGACGGCGAGGCCAGGACGCTGGGTTTCCTGGGCGGCGGCTCCATCTTCGGTGAGATTGCCCTGCTGACGGGCGCGCCGCCGACGGCCACGGTCGCCGCGGTGTCCGACACGGAGGTCTTCGAGATCCGCCGCGAGCACCTCAACGCGATGGCGAAGCTCTACCCCGCGGTGCCGCAGGTGCTGGCGGACTTCGCGCAGCAGCGCATGGCGCGCAACCTGATGGCCACCTCGCCCATGTTCCAGGCGCTGCCGGAGTCGGAGCGGGGCGCGCTGCTCCAGCGCTTCACCTTCCGCGCGCTGCAGGGCAACGAGAAGGTGCTGGTGGAGGGTGAGCACTCGCCGGGCCTGTTCATCGTGCTGGCCGGAGAGCTGGTGGTGCAGAAGGAGGACCCGGCGGGCGGCACCGTGACGCTGGGCGTGCTGCGCGAGGGCGAGGTCGCGGGTGAAATCTCCCTGCTGACGGGCCTGCGCGCCACGGCCACCGTCGTCGTGACGCGCAAGACGGCGGCGGCCTTCCTGGAGCGCAACGCGTTCCACGAGCTGGTCCGCTCCTTCCCGCACATCCGGACGTACCTGGAGCAGCTGTCGGACCGGCGGCTGAAGCAGATTGGCGAGGCCCTGCGGCCCGCCGAAATCATCGACGCGGACGAGCTGGTGCTCGAGCCCGAGGCGGCGTGAGGCGTGCATGGTGATGTTGTCGCGTTCGCGGGTGGTGGGGCTCGGGTTGGCGTTGGCGGCGGCGGGGGCGGTGCTCTACTTCTGGCCCCGCCAGGAGCCGGGCGTCTCCGAGGCCATCACCCGTCAGGTCATCACGATGGCCCGCGCCGCGGAGACGAAGGACGTCTCCGGGGTGATGGAGGGTGTGTCCGAGCGCTTCCGCACCGACAGCAACTGGGACAAGCGCCAGGTGCGCGGCGTGCTGACGGGCCAGGTGCTGCGCGGCCAGTGGGTCCGCGTCTTCGTGACGAACCTAGAGGTGCATGAGGTCTCCCCCACGCAGGGCGACTTCCAGGCGCGCTTCATCTTCGGCCGCTCGCAGGCGGAGAGCGTGAAGGACCTGGCGGCGGAGAGCGTGCTGAACGCCTACCTCATCGAGGGAACCTTCGAGAAGGAAGACGACGGAGCCTGGCGCGTGGTCCGCGCGAAGTACCGCTCGCTCAGCCCCGCCGAGCTGCTGTAGTCACTTCACTGTAGCAGCGTGTTGGTCTCGGTGACCCAGGCCTTGGCCATCGCGCCCTGGCCCGCGGACTCCAGGCCCTTCTTCACGGTGTCGATGCGCGCCGCCAGCTCCTCGCGCGGTGTGCCCTGGGCCCGGGCGCGCACCAGGCCGAAGTAGTAGTGCTGGCAGCCGGCCGCGTACGCGCTCTGCGCGAAGAGCAGGTCGCCCATGGCGGAGTAGGCCTCCGGCAGCGTCCCCGCGCCGGTGTCCGGGGCCACCGTGGCCAGCAGCACCTTCGCGTTCTCGTAGTCCTTGCGCACCACCAGCAGCGCGCCCTTGGCGTACTGCGCCCGCGCCAGCCCCACGCCCTTGGCCGCGATGGCCTTGTCGTAGGCGCCCAGCGCGTCGTCCTGCCGCCCCGCGGCCTCGAGCAGTCCGCCCCGCGCCAGCCAGTAGCGCCCGTCCTGCTCCAGGAGGCGGACCTTCTTTCCATCGGCCGTCGCGACCTGGATGTTGCCGAAGGCCCCTTCGTAGGCATCCAGCAGTGCCAGCGCGCTCGCGTTGTCGCCCGAGGCCTGGAGGCTGCGCGCGCCGTCCAGGTAGAGCAGGGGCGCGGTGCGGCGCCGGGCCAGCGCGGCCTCGAACGCGGCGCGGGCCTGGGTGTCCTTCCGGGTGGCCAGGGCGCGCGCCCGGGCGAAGAGCGCGTAGACGTCATCCGGCACGGCCTTCAGCGCGGAGTCCGCGTCCTGGAGCGCCTGGTCCGCCGCGCCTCGCGTCAGCGCCAGCTCCGCCTTCAAGGTGCCCATGCGCGAGCGCAGCACGGGCGTCAGCTCCGCCTGCTTCTGGCTCGCGGCGTCGAGGGCGCGCTGGGCCTCCTCCAGCTTCCTGCCCTGGTACACCTGGGCAAGCCCCATGTTGAGCTTCGCGAGCAGGTGGTCCGGGTTGGCCTGGAGGGCCTTCTCGAAGGCCTCCACCGCCTGGTCATGCTGCCCCTCGTCGAGGAGGGCCAGTCCGTACGCGCTGGAGAAGCGAGGGTCCCGGTAGGCGTTCTCCGCGGCGCGGGCGAAGGCCTGGCGCGCGGCGGGGAGGTCGCCCTTCGCCTGGAGCGTCAGGGCCATGGCCAGGGTGAGCCGAGGGCTGCTGGCGCCCTGGGCCTGGAGCTCCCCGAGGAACTTCTCCGCCTCGGCCGTCTTGCCCTCCGCGAGCAGGTGGAGCGCGCGCGTGGCGAAGCGCTCGCCGGAGCGGGAGTCGAGCTGTTCGGCGCGGGACAGGTGCTCGCGCGCCTTGGCGTCCGCGCCGGGCTGGTGGTGGTCCAACCACAGCACCGTCTGGAGGTCCGCGGCCAGGGCCTGGGCATCGCGGGCCCCGTCATCCACCTGGAACAAGGTGTCCAGCTCCGCCATCGCGCGGGCCAGGTCCGCGGGGTTGCCGCGAGAGGCCGCGGCGCGAGCGGCGCGCAGGTGCTCTTCTGTCTGCTTTCGCACCGTGCCTCGGTGGACGAACCAGGTGACGGCGCCGGCGAGCAGCACGGCCACCGCCACCACCTGCGCCAGCGCGCTCTTCCAGCCCTCGCGGCGCTTCCAGTCGGTTTGACCTTCCGTGTTCATGGACCTGTCTCCCCGCGCTGGCGTTGGATGCTATTAGGTACGCCCCTCCCGGGTGTCAATGCATGCGGCCGGGAGCATGGAGGAGTGAGCAATGGCAGTTCACACGGCGCTGTCCCCCGAGGTCTTCACCCGCATCGCCGACACCTTCGGGTTGGGGAGTGTGCGCGGGGTGACGCCCATCCCCCAGGGCTCCATCAACACCAACCACCGGGTGGAGACGGACAGCGGCCGCTACTTCGTTCGCCACACGACGGTGCGCTCCGCGGACGACCTGCGCTTCGAGTCCGCGCTGCTCAACCACCTGGCCGCGCACCACTTCCCCTCGCCGGTGCTGCTGACGACGCGCGACGGGGCGACCTTCGTGGAGATGGAGGGAGGCCGCGTCAGCGTCTTCCACTGGCTGTCGGGCGAGGAGAAGCGCCACCCGGGCCTCACCGCGGAGCACCTGGAGCGGCTGGGCACGGAGCTGGGCAAGCTGCACCGCGACACGCAGTCCTTCACGGGCTCGCGCGGCAATCCCTACTCACCGGACGTCGTGAGCGGCTGGCTGGTGGAGCTCGCCCGTCACCCCGATGCGACGCTGTCCGGGCTCGCCGGAGAGCTGGATGACGCGCTCGCCACGGCGGAGTCCCGGCGCCAGGGACTGGAGCCGCTGGGCGTCATCCACGCGGACCTCTTCACCGACAACGTGAAGTGGCTGGGTGACAGCGTGGGCGCGTTCTTCGACTTCGAGATGGCCTGCCGCGAGGCCTATGGCCTGGACCTGGTCATCACCTTGAACGCGTGGTGCTTCGACCAGGGGCAGTACCTGCCGGAGCTGTGCCGGGCGCTGGTGCGCGGCTACCAGGACATCCGGCCCCTGGCCCCCGTGGAGCGGGCCAACCTCTTCGGCCACGCGCTCTTCGGTGCGGTGCGCTTCACGTCCAGCCGCATTCGCGACTACCACCTGTCGCCGCTGCCGGCCGACAAGCTGGTGCGCAAGGACTACCGCACGTACCTGGCCCGGACGCGCGCGCTGACGGCGATGGGGCCGGAGGGCTACGCGGCGCTGCTCGGGCTGTGAGTCGGGTGAGGCACCCGGGGCGAGTCGGTCGCCCCGGGGCCCGTCCGGCTAGATTCCGGTGAGGATCTTCCAGGTGTCCCCTTCGCGGCGGAACACCATCTGCTCCAGCTCCGCCTCCCGCTGCGGGCGGGGGTTGAGGCCGGGCATGCGCCAGTTCACCTTCCAGTAGTAGATGGCCGTGGCCACCTCCTTGCCGATCTGGATGCGGCGCACGTCCAGCTCCACCTTGGGCGACTGGAGCTGCTGGAAGAGCGTCGCCAGGTACGGGCCCAGGTTCGCCGCGGTGAGGTCGTCCTCGGGCTCGTTGGGCGTGCCCGCGTCCTCGTGGAAGTCGTTGGACACCAGGGACTGGATGGCCTGCGCGTCGCGTGCCTCAACGGCAGACCGATACTTCTCCATCACTGCCAAAATGGCGCGCGTGTCGGAGTTGTCGTCGATGTCGGTACCGGGGATGCGCTTCGAAGCGCAGGCGGCCAACAGGGACAGGGCGCAAACAGCGAGGAAGCGGATGAGCATGGCGGGGCCTTACGTAGACAATGGCGGGGAAGTCAACCCATTCCCCAGGCCCCACCTTGCACTCCGCGTGCCTCAGCCCTTGCGGATGACCTCGGAGATGAACCGGTTGAGGACGGGAATCTCGTTGTCGAGGATCTTCAAGCCCTCGCCCTGGATGATCTTCTCGCCGATGAGCGCCAGCGGCTTCATGAGCAGGGGGAGCTTGAGGCTGATCTCCCCGTCCATGGTGCGCTCCGTCTGGCCCGCGCCCAGGTCCCGGAAGCGCATCTTGCCGGTGTTCACCAGCATCTTGGAGATGGTGCCGGACGTGGGCACGTTGGTGAAGGTGAGCTCCTTGCGGCGCTTGTCGTAGGTGGACGACTCGATGAAGGCGAACCACTCCGGGGGCACGCGCTTGGGGCCAATGGTCTCGATGACGGGCCGGGGGCGGTAGCGCACGCGGCGGCGGACCAGGTCCCCCTCCGTCTTGATCTCCAGCGGCTGGAGCTCCAGCAGCACGCCGTGATGTTGGAGCAGGAAGGCGAAATACCGCTCGTCGAGGAGCGCTCGCTCGACCTCATCCACCGTCCCCTGGATTCGCTGCTTCGCCTCGAACCGCATCGTTACCCTCCGGATGAGCTGGCCCGTCGCCGCTGTGTGGGCTGCCTGCCTAGCGGAAAGCGGGGCTAGCGGAAAGCCTGTCGTGGCACGAGAGGCCCCCGGAAGGTCTTCTCCTCGAAATCACACCGCTCCATCCACTCCAGGGCCGTGGCCTTGAAGGCGGTTCCGAAGTCCGGAAGGACACCGACTTCGTGGCGCACCGCGCCGCAGTCCCCGGAGAGATAGGCCGCCTCCACCTTCACGCGCAGGGCCTCGCGGCGCAGGGCGGGGGGCAGCGTCTCGTCCGCCAGGGCCCGCTGGAGGTACTCACCCGCGAGGAAGGGCGAGCCCACCTGCTGGAGCCGTCGGCCCAGCAGGTAGTTCAGGAACGGGTCCGAGGGGACGGCCTGGAGCGCGCGCGCGAGCATCAGCAGGCGCAGCTCCTCCCGGGGCGCGAGGAAGTACGCGTCGATGGCCTCGCGCCTCGCGGTGGACTCCAGCGCGGCGAGCTTCACCTGGGCCGTGCGCGTCAGCTCGGGTGTCGCGTCCAGGGCCAGCACGGTGCCCAGGTACACGCGGGCCTGGGCGGGCTGCTCGCGGCGGGACTCCACGTCCGCGCGGGCCATGGCCACCTCCGCCTCCGTGACTTTTTGTCCCTTCACCTGCTGGGCGAGGGTGGAGAGCACGGCGGTGGCCTCGTCGTAGCGCTCCAGGGAGGACAGCGCGGCGGCCTCTCCCAGCCGGAACGAGGGCTCCTCGGGCTGGAGCGCGGCGGCGCGGGTGTAGCTCTCCAGCGCCTCCGCGGGGGCCGTCGCCAGGGAGGCGCGGGCGGTCTCGGTGAGCCGGGCCACCTCGCGGGCGCAGGCGCGACTGAAGAGGCTGCCGGAGCGGAAGCGCGCGAAGGCGCGGGCGACGGCGGCCTCGTCCAGCGGGAGGGCGTCGACGTGGCCTTCCCACTCGGAGACGAGCTCCCCCAGCGGGCGCCCATAGGCCTCCTGGAAGTCCGCGTGGGCGTAGAGCGCCCGCAGCCGGTCGGCGCCGTAGGTCTCCGCCAGGTACAGGAGGAAGGAGCCGGCCACGGTGTACGCGCGCGCGGGCGCGGACTGGTAGAAGCCCTCTGGGCCCATCAGCTTGCGCATGTCGGGCGCCAGCTTCTGGCGGCGCATGCCCGCGGCCCACTGGTGCAGCGTGAGGTCACCCTGGGCGGGGCCGTCCGCGGCGACGGCCAGTCCCTCGATGACGCCCATGAGGGGCCACACGCCCAGCCGCGTGGTGACGCGGAAGGGACCGCTGCCCGCGGGGGCCGCCATGACGTGCGCCAGCTCATGGTGCAGCGTGGAGTGGGGGAAGGGCTTGTCCTGGATGTGCAGCTCGTAACGCCAGGGCTTCGCGTACTGCGTGCGGCCCGCGCCCACGAGGCGCTGCTTCTCCTCCTCGTTGCGATAGAGCCACACCCGGATGCGCTCGGTGGGGGCGACGCCCAGGAAGCGGTGGACCTGCATCCAGCGGAACTCCAGGTCCCGGGCGAACCGGTCCACGTCCTCGCTCGACTTGCCCCGAGGGTAGTGCAGCCGGAAGTGCTCCGTGTCGCGCACCCCGCCCAGCGTCTCGGCCAGGTACGCGTCCGTCATCCGGGTGCGCAGCTGGGGGCCCTTGGCCTCCAGCACGACGATGCCCGCCAGCGGCAGGAGGAGCCACAGGAGGGCCCAGGGGCGCAGGCCCGCGCGGCCCACGGTACCGGAGGTGACGCTCAGCGTCGCGGTGGTGGCCGCCGCGAAGAGCCACACCCACAGCAGCGTCTCCAGCCGGAACCACGCCAGGGCGGGCGTCAGGACCAGGGCCTCGTCGTAGAGGGGGCCGGGCAGGTGACCCAGGAAGTGGTTGAAGGCGTAGACCTGCGGGCCCGCGACGATGGGCCACACGGTGGGGATGAGCGACAGCAGGACGAGCAGCCCGTACAGGCCCACCCCTCGCAGGGGGCTCTGGGCCCGGAACCCGCAGAAGACTCCGGCCGCCGACGCCAGGGCGGCGGAGGGGAGGGTGAGCATGGGGTAGAAGCCGACCAGCTCGAACGGATTGCACTCGGTGCGCAGCCACGCGAAGACGGTGGAGGCGAGGAGGGGTGGGACGAGCGCGGCCCCGTTGAGGAGCAGGGCCGTGCCCAGGGCGCGTCCCACGGCGGTGCCCGGGCGCTCCGGGCGGACGGCCTGGGCGGGCCGAGGCTCCTGGGCGAGCAGGATGCGGCGCTCCTGGAGGGCCGAGGCGACGCCCGTGCCCCCCCCGAGCAGGCCCACGGCGATGGCCAGGGCCAGGCCCAGCTCGAAGCCCGGGATTCCGAAGAGAGGTAGGAAGATGAGCGCCGAGCCCCCGCCCGCCAGCAGGAGCAGGAGGGCCAGAACGGCCGGGCGGCGCAAGAGAGCGCGGGCACGGGTGAGGACTTGCTCCATGGCCTCCCCTATACTCCCGGGCAGCATGTCCGAACAGAAGCCAGGTCCCGAGCACCGCCAGCACGGGCGCGCGCCCATCGAGCTGAAGGTCGACTACAAGAAGCTCAACTCGTTCTTCGCCGACTACACGAAGAACATCAGCAAGGGGGGCACCTTCATCAAGACGAAGAAGCCGCTGCCCATCGGCACGCGCTTCCTCTTCAAGCTGACCGTGCCGCACCGGGAGGCGCCCTTCGAGCTGTTGGGCGAGGTGGTCTGGTCCAAGGCGGACGGCGACGAGCCGGGCATGGGCATCCGCTTCATCTACAGCAGCGATGCGCAGCGGGTGGAGTTCGAGACGGTGGTGGAGCGGCTGATGTCCGACAGCCTGGGCCCCGAGCTCACCGAGAAGCTGCTCAACAAGCCGCTGCACCCCCAGCATCCATGATGACCCCGCGTCGGCTCGCGCTCGTGGTGCTTCCGCTGCTCCTGGGCGCCTGTCAGCAGAGCGCGGAGGGCCGCCAACCCACTCCGCCCCCGGCCCCCGTGAAGCCTCCCGTCACCGATGTCACCGCGAAGGACTACGTGAGCCCGCCGCTGCCCCGTGCCTATGTGCGGCTCAAGGACGCGTTCGGTGGGGTGCACCGCGTGGAGGTGGAGGTCGCAGCCACGCCGGATGCCCGCACGCGGGGCCTGATGTGGCGCACGGAGCTCGCGGACGGCAAGGGCATGTTGTTCCTCTTCCCGTCGCAGGAGATGCAGGGCTTCTGGATGCGCAACACGCTCATCCCGCTGGACATGTTCTTCATCACCTCGGACCTGCACGTCGCGGGCATCGTGTCGCGCGCGGTGCCGAAGACGCTCGAGTCGCGCTCGGTGGGGGTGCCCAGCCAGTACGTGCTCGAGGTGCCCGGGGGCTGGGCGGAGAAGGTGAGTGTCCGCAAGGGCAGCCCCGTCGAGTTCGAGGGCGTGTCGGGAATCGAAATCGTTCCCTGACGTGTTGCCCGCTTGTGACGTGGTGAAGCGTGCCGTGATGAAGAAGTGACGCACTGAACAAGTCGTCGCCACACGGCCTCCTCAGGATGTGTCCGGGTCCCTACCCCGCTGTGGCGGGGGCCCTTGACCCCTGGAGGAAGTGCTTCATGTCTTCTCGACTGCTGCGGCTCGCGACCGGCGCGATGCTTCTGGGTAGCTCCCTGTCCCTCACCGCGTGCGACGGTGACACGGGCCCCTCCGGCCCGCGGGGCGCCGACGGTGACGATGGCGCGCCGGGCCAGCCTGGAACGCCGGGCCGGGACGGAGCGCCCGGGCCCACGGGGCCGGGCTCGCAGGGCCAGCCGGGGCCTGGCGCCGTGGCGCGTGCTCCGGGTGTGGAGGCGAGCACGCCCCTGCCGGCCGTCATCGCGCTGACGTTCCGCGGTGACCTGGGGACGGGGGCGACGAACCTGGCGGAGTACGTGAAGGCCCGCGTGAACCAGGTTGTCGCCGGCACGCTGCCCACGCCGTTCGTCTTCCCGCTGTCGCCCGCGTCGACGGACTCGGTGCGCACCGTGCCGGGCCTGTACTCCACCACGGTCATCAAGTGGATGGACCCCATCACCTTCAACAAGGCGGGTGCCCGCTTCGGCGCGAACGTGGACTACATCGCGTTCTTCGGTGACGGCTGGAGCGCCCAGGGTAATGCGCCGCAGTACCAGGGCAGCGGAGCCGCCGGGTGGATGTGGGTCAACCACGAGTACATCTCCGGCTCGAAGCCTCGCATCGGCACCGCGCCCACCGGCCAGCACCTGGATTTCGCCCGCTTCCTGCGCAACAGCGGCACGTTGTCCAACGTGGTGACAGATGGAACCACGTGGCAGGAAGACGCCGTCGCCACCTACAACAAGGAATGGAAGAAGCAGGTCGGCGGCAGCTGGATTCGGGTGGTGCAGGACCCGGCCACGGGCGAGTGGGCCGTGGACCGCAACGCGGGCAACGTGCGCTACGACGCCACCAGCGCGACGCAGGCGAAGGTCGTGGGCATGACGCTGTCGGGCGTGGACCACGACGACTCGGGCGCGGCGCTGCCTCCGGGCGTGGTGGCGGGAACGCACAACAACTGCTCGGGCGGCCAGACGCCGTGGGGCACCCTCTTCACGGGGGAGGAGAACGCGCAGGGCGTCTATGGCGATCCGGAAGGGGGCCTGTGGACGGGGAAGAATGACTGGGTGGCCAACGCGCCCGGGATGATGCCCGGTGCGCCGCTCGCGCCGGACTTCTCTCCGCCGGTGTCCGGAGACATGGTCAGCAAGGATGCGAACTCCTCGCACCTGAAGGATGGCTACGGCTTCCTCACGGAGGTGGACCCGGGCCAGCCCGCGGACCTCTGGTACGGCAAGGACGCGTCGAAGCCGGGCGTGGGTCACCGCAAGCTGGGTGTCATGGGCCGCGCGCGCTGGGAGAACGCGGCCATCGTCGTGGACGCGAACTGGAAGCTGCTCGCCGACCAGCCCATCGTCATCTACGGCGGAGATGACCGCCGGGGTGGCCGCATCTTCAAGTTTGTCTCCAGCCGGCCCTACCGGGTGGGCATGGCGAAGGCGGACATCCGCGCGCTGCTCGACGAGGGCAAGCTCTACGCGGCGCACCTCGCGGGCCTGGACAACAACACGGGGGACTCGCTCGTGGGCGGTGTCGTCCCCACCGACGAGAAGCCGGGGCAGGGCCGCTGGGTGGAGCTGAGCCTGGGCAGCACGGACCTGGCGCCCAACGGCGAGGCGTGGGGCCAGCCGACGGTGACGGTGGGCACCGCGCTGCGCGACGTCAGCTACAACGCCATCGGTGGCTTCACGGACGATGACCAGGTCCGCAAGCTGCTGTGGACGGCGGCCAACAAGGTGGGCGTGATGGAGCTCAACCGCCCCGAGGACCTGGAGTGGAACCCGAAGGACCCGAGCGGCACGCCGCTCCTGTACGTGGCCTTCACGGAGCACGGTGACCCGACGGCGCTGGACCAGCACGGACGCGTCGCCACGGCTTCGCGCGGGCAGGACGGGACGTGGGCGGTGAAGGCGCGCGCCGCCACGGAGAACCGCGCGACGGACCGCGTGGGCTCCATCTTCGCCATTCGCGAGGCCAACGCCGCGGCGCCGGCGAGCTCGCGCACGTTCTCCTTCTTCCGCGTGTGGAAGGGCGAGTCCGCGGCCACCAGCGCGGCGCCCGAGTTCTCCGCCGCCAAGCCCGACAACCTCCTCATCGACCGCGATGGTGGCGTGTGGTTCGGGACGGACGGCAACTTCGGCGTCAACAAGGTGGCGGACGGCGTCTACTACCTGAACCAGAACCCGGCCCACCGAGGCAACGCGCACTTCCGCCGCGCCTTCCGCGTGTTGTCCATGCCGAGCGACGCGGAGGCCACGGGCCCCGCGTTCAGCGCGGACATGAAGACGCTCTTCGTCAGCGTGCAGCACCCCGGCGAGGACCAGTTCAGCGTCTGGCCGTAGCCACGCGCGAAGCCTGGGAGGGCGCCCCGCATGTCATTCATCTCGAAGGGAGTCGCGCGAGGCGCCCTCCTGCTGTGTCTGGCCTTGGGAAGTCTGTTCGCCTCCGCGGCGGTCTGGCGACGAAGTGAGGCGCCGCCCGTCGTGGAGCCGCTGTTCGACCCGCTCGCGCAGGCCCTGGCGAGCGGGAGTGGGGTGGCCAACCGCGAGGCCCCCATTCCGTCCATGTGCTACACGAAGACGGAGGGCCTCTCGAACCCGTGCTGGACGTGTCACACGGGCGGCGTCGGTTTCAACGTCATGGACGACGAGTCGCTCCAGGCCGAGTACGCCTTCAGCGACGTGGGCCTGTTGAACCAGTGGAGCAACCTCTTCGTGGACCGCTCCGCCGCGATGGCGGCCATCTCCGACGCGGAGGTGCTGAAGTACATCCGCGAGGACAACTACGCGCCGCTGCGCGAGGCGTTGCTCCGCCGTCCTGGGGGCTACAAGGGCTATGTGCCCGACCTGGACCTCTCCCGTGGATTCGACGAGGAGGGCTTCGCGAGGGACGGCAGTGGCTGGAGGGCCGTGCGCTACAAGCCCTTCCTCGGAACGTTCTGGCCGACGAATGGCAGCACGGATGATGTCTTCATCCGGCTCCCGGAGGTCTTTCGTCAGGACCAGGACGGCAAGCCCTCGCGCGAGGTGTATCGGCTCAACCTGGCCATCCTCGAAGCGGCGATGACGATGGACCCGAAGGTGCTGGACGTGCGCGCGGCGAGGCGCCGGGTGGAGCCGGTGAGCGAGCGCGCGGGTGGTGTGGACGTGGACGGCGATGGTGTGTTGTCCAAGGTCGTCGACGAGGTCCGAGGCCTGCCGGTGTACTACGCGGGAGGTGCCGCGAAGGTGGCCGTGCGGCGCGACTTCTATCCGCGCGGCGTCGAGTTCCTCCACACCGTGCGCTACGTGGACCCGGACGCGCCCGCGCTGTTGTCGGCGCGCATGAAGGAGGTCCGCTACTCGCGCAAGGATGAGGAGTACACGGGGGACCAGGTGATGGCCTTCTACGCGGAGGAGCAGGAGAAGAAGATGCGCAACCGCCTGCCCGCGTTCCCGGGCACGCCGGAGCTGGGCCTCATCAACGAGTTCGGTTGGCGCCTGCAAGGCTTCATCGAGGACTCGAAGGGGCGGTTGCGTGTGCAGACGATGGAGGAGCACGCGTTCTGCATGGGCTGCCACACGAACCTGGGTGTGACGGTGGACCAGACCTTCGGCTTTCCGCGCAAGGTGCCGGGAAGGGAAGGGTGGCGGCATCAAGACCTGCGCGGCCTGCCCGATGTGCCGCAGGCCGGCCACGCGAAGCCCGAGGTGTTGACCTACTTCGAGCGCGTGAAGGGCGGTGATGAGTTCCGCGCGAATGACGAGCTGCTCTCGCGCTTCTTCCCGAACGGGAAGTTGGATGAAGCCGCCGTGCGGCGGGCCGCGCCGGGAGGGGACAAGGACCTCGCGTGGCTGGTGACGCCCTCTCGTGAGCGGGCACTCGCGCTGGGCCGCGCGTATATGGCGCTGGTGCGGGAGCAGGGCTTCGCGAAGGGGCGAGACACGCTGCTGGCGCCACCGAAGAACGTGTTGCCGCACGTGGAGAATGGCTCCACCGGGCTGGAGGACGCGGGCCTCATCTTCGAAGACGGCCGCCTCCATCTGACATGGCAATAGGGCGGAGTTGCGTGCGCGCTTCGTCGGTAGCGGGCCTTGCCTTCTTGGGCGGACGCCTGCACCTGACACGGCAAGGCGGCGAGCGAGCTTCGCCGGAAGCGGGCTTCCCCTTCGCGGACGGCTGCCTGCTCGTGACGTAGCAACAATGCAGTGCGGCTCGCGCGCTACGTCGGAAGCGGGCTACTTCGACCCGTGGCGCGCCGCGAGCTCGCTGGCGCGCAGCAGTACCTGCTTCATCGTCACCGTGCCCAGGAACGCGCCCTGCGCATCGGTGACGACCACCGGGTCATAGACGGCCTCGGTGGCGCGCGACATGGCCAGCTCCACGAGCGCCGTGACGGCCATCTGGTCCTCGACGATGAGCGGAAGCTCCAGGGGCGCGCCACCTTGCACCCACGCCGCGAGGCCCCGGCGCGTCACCAGTGACTTGGGGCGTGCCCCATCCATCAGCACCACATGGTCCACCTGGGGCGCGTCGTGGAAGTGCTTCTTCACCTCGTCGAGCGAGGCGGACGCCTCCACGGTGGTCCGCCGGATGACGAGCCCACCCACGGTGGTGTCGTCCGCGTGCTCGCGCAGGAGCAGGGCCCGCATGGCCTCGCGGCGACGGGCCTCGAAGGACTCGGAGGGCCGCTTGGGCAGGGGGCTCGGCCGCGCCAGCAGATAGCCCTGCGCGTGACGGATGCCCAACCGCAGCAGCACCGTCATCTCCTCCCACGTCTCCACGCCCTCGGCGATGAGGATGGCGTCGACGCTGGAGGCGAACGCGACCAGCGACTTCACCAGGTGCTGCCGGTAGTCGTGCAGGTGGATGTCGCGGACGAGCGCCTGGTCCAGCTTGATGAAGCGCGGCAGGCAGTGCACCAGCGTCACCAACCCCGAGTGCCCCGCGCCAAAGTCATCCAGCGCGAGCCCGAAGCCCTGCGCGGAACACTCACGCGTCAGCCGCTGGAGCAGGGCGCCATCCTCGATGACCGCCTTCTCGGTGATTTCGAGCACCAGGTGCCGAGGCCCCAAGCCATGCAGCTCCAGGAGCTCCAGCGTCGAGCCATCTCCAAAGCGCGGGTCGCTCAAGACATCCGGACTCACGTTGAAGAAGAACGGTGCATGTCTCAGCTCTTCTGGAAACCGCGAGATGCTGCGCAGCGCGGACGTCCAGCACGCACGCTCCAGCTCCCACGTGTAGCCGGAGGTCCTCGCATGCGTGAACAGCTCATGCGGTGACTCGAGTGAGCCTTGCCCGCGCGACAACACCTCGTAGCCGATGATTTCGCCGTCGCGCAGATCGACGATGGGCTGGAACCACGACGTCACCCCAGGCTCGGTGCCGTTCCACAACCAGAGAGGAATCACACCGGGCTGTCGGACGAGGGGGTGGGTCATGACGGGGCAGATGTTACCTGACGGTACCCACGTCTACAGTTCATGCCCAGACACCACCGTAACAACTGTGACTCAGCGTGCGGGCCGACGCCCTTTTGGCCGTCTGCCCGCACTCGACATCCTGGGAATCCGGCTCACGAGAGGCGAATTCGAGAAGGGTCGACGGGTTCCGGAGGCCCCTCCTCCACGGGTTGGATGGGCGAGGAGGCGAGGGTGGCCTGCGTGGCGACGGCCTCCAGACTCTGCCCTTCCTCCCATTGAACGGAGGACAACGCGCGGAAGCGTCGAGCCAGCGCGGACAGCTCCGCGGCCTTGAGCTGGGCCTGTCCGCTGCGCAGCGACAAGAGCGCCACACGCGCGCGCTCCAACAGCGCCACCTCCGCGCGGAGCCTCGCGAGGATTCGCTCGCGCCGCAGCTTCAGCTCCCCCAGGCGCTCCACTTCCTCCGCGAGCGAGGCCGCCGCTGCCTCCAGCTGCCGCCGCGCCACCGCGTCGGTGCTGGCCTTCGCGCTGCGCTCCAGCTCCTCGCGCTCGGCCCGGAGCTCCGCCTGTGCGCGCTCCTCCAGCTGGGCTTCCACTCCCGCCCATTCGGAGGCCAGCTCCACCGCGTCGCGAGTGATGCGCGCCAGCGTGCGTGCCAGCTCTTCACGCGCGGGCTCGCGAGGCAGCAGCGCGAGCGACTGGCCACACTGGCGATACAGCGCGAGGGCCCGCTCGCACTGCGTCCGGAAGTCCCCCGCGAGCCGGGGGATGAGCTCCTCGGCGCGAGCCTCCACCGGGTCCGCGGTGAGCGCCAGGTGCGCGGCCACGGAGCTGAGTCCCACGAAGAGGCCCAGGATGGCGCCCGTCGCTCCCGCCGCGAGCAGCGCGGGCGTGGCCAGGTCCACGAGGCGCGCGGAGAACACGCGGGCAATCTCGACTCCGGCCAGCGTGAGCCCCGCGCCCAGCAGGGCCCCCAGGCCCAGGTGCACGAGGGTGGGGCGAGCCTCCGCCACCTGTCCCTCCACGCCCTTCTCGTTCAGCCGCGCGCGCACCAGCAGCGAGCCCGCCGCCGCCGCGCTGCACGCCACCGTCCAGGCCGGGGCCATGCCCATGAAGTAGGGCACCGCCGTGAGCGCCAGCCCCAGGCCCCCGAGCAGGACGCGGTCCCACTTGTCGCCCTGGGCGCAGGCCAGCACCACCGCCGCGGGCACCAGCCACGCCAGGGGCAGCGGCAGGCCGACTCTCGTCGTGACGAGTTGCAGCAATCCCGCGCCGGCCCCCGCGACGAGGGCGCGTGTCACGGTCCGCTCGAAGGCTTCTCGGTGGTGCAGCTGCAAAATGGTGGCGTTCATCGACACTCCAGCACCGAGAGGTAGGCGAGGGGGCTCCCCCTTTCACGTCTGAGCGAATTAAAAGGTCTGTCGGATGAAAGCCCCTCCTGTCCCCGTTGCGATGCGCGCGCTGGTCCTCAATGCCTATGATGGGCGTCCCGAATCGCTCCAGGTGCAGCGCCGCGCGGTGCCTCGTCCCACGGCCGGACAGGTGCTGGTGCGCATGGCCGCGTCCCCCATCAACCCGGCGGATCTCCAGTTCGTGAGGGGGCAGTACGGCATCCGCAACTCGCTGCCCGCCGTGCCGGGCTTCGAGGGCAGCGGCACGGTGGTGGCCTCCGGGGGACTCGCGGGGCAGCTGCTCGTGGGCCGCCGCGTCGCCTGTGTCGCGCCGGTGGGCGGGGATGGGCTGTGGGCGGAGTACGCGGTGGTGCCGTTGCAGCAGTGCATCCCGCTGCGCTCGCACATCACCAACGAGCAGGGCGCCAGCCTCTTCGTCAATCCCTTCACCGCGTGGGTGCTGATGGAGCGCGCCCGCGCGGGAGAGCACGTCGCGCTCGCGCAGACGGCGGCGGCGAGCAGCGTGGGGCGCATGCTGGGCGCGCTGGCCCGGCGCAGAGGCGTCCCCATGGTGCACGTGGTGCGGCGCGCCGAGCAGGTGGAGCTGCTGCGCGGACTGGGCGCCGAGCACGTGCTCAGCAGCGACGAGCCCGAGTTCCAGGAGCGGCTGCGGCTCATGTGTCACCAGCTCAAGGTGACGCTGGCCTTCGACGCGGTGGCGGGACGGCTGACGGGCCAGCTGCTCAGCGCGTTGCCGGAAGGCGGGCGGGTGACGGTCTACGGCGCGCTGTCGGAGCAGGAGTGCCGCATCGACCCGGGCGACGTCATCTTCGGGCGCAAGACAGTGGACGGGTTCGCGCTGTCGGAGTGGGCGCGCAGGGGCTTCGGCCGCGAGCAGCTCAAGGCGCTGATGGGCGTGCCGTCACTCGTGGGGCGTGAGCTGGAGACGCCCGTGCGCGCCAGGCTCCCGCTGGAGTCCGCGGGCGAGGCGGTGCGCATCGCCTCCGCGGACATGACGTCCGGCAAGGTGCTCTTCGTGCCGGAGCAGGGCGCGTCGACCTGAGTCGGGCCGAGCCGAGCCCGCTCAGGTCTTGTCGCGGGAGATGGGGCCCACCTTGGCCTTCGTCACCCGCAGGTAGTCGGCGGGCGCGAGCACCATCTGCGTGCCTCGGATGCCCGCGGACACGGCCACCTCGTCGAAGAGCTCCATCGTCTCGTCGACGTAGACAGGATAGTCCTTCTTGCCGCCGATGGCCGTGCAGCCCCCGCGCACGTAGCCGGTGAGGGGCTGGAGTTCCTTCAGCGGCACGGTGTCCACCTTGCGGTCCCCGCTGAGCCGCGCGAGCGCCTTGAGGTCCAGCTCCGCGTTGCCGGGCACCACCGCCATGAGCACGCCCGTGCGGTCTCCCCGGGCGACGAGTGTCTTGAACACCTGCTCGGCCGGCATGCCGACCTTGGCGGCGACGGACTCCGCGGACTGGTCCTCGAGGTCGACCTCGTAGTCGCGCAGCGAGTACTTCACGCCCAGGGAGTCGAGCAGCCGCGCGGCATTGGTCTTCATGATGGCGTCAGACTCCGAGCACGGCGGCCGCGGCCTTCACGCGTGCGAGGGCATCTTCCGGCGTGGTGCCCACCGCGGACAAGTGGCCCATCTTCCGGCCCTTGCGCGCGTCGCGCTTGCCGTACAGATGCAGCCGCACGCCGGGGAGCGCCAGGGCATCCTCGAAGCGAGGGCCTCCCTCGCGCAGCCACAAGTCGCCCAGGAGGTTGACGATGGCCGCGGGGCGCACCACCTCCACCGAGCCCAGCGGCAGGTTGCACGCCGCGCGCACGGCCTGCTCGAACTGCGACGTGAGGCAGGCGACCTCCGTCGAGTGGAAGCTGTTGTGCGGCCGGGGCGCCATTTCGTTGACCAGCACGGTGCCATCGCGCAGCAGGAACAGCTCGAGCACCAGGAGGCCCTCGACCTGGAGTGCCTCGGTGATGCCGCGCGCCAGCTCCGTCGCGCGCTCGGCCACGCGCGTGGGCAGGGGACCGGGGAGCAGCGACCACGCGAGGATGCGCTCCTCGTGGTGGTTGAAGGCGGGCGGATACACCGCCATCTCGCCCTTGGGGCTGCGCGCCACCAGCACCGACAACTCTGACTGGAGGTCCAGCGCGGCCTCCACCACGACGGAGCGCTCACCCAGTTCACGCCACGCGGTGGGGGCCTCGGCCGCGGTCTTCACCTCCACCTGGCCCCGTCCGTCGTAGCCGCCCTCGCTGGACTTCACGAAGCAGCGGCCGCCGAGCGCTTCGATGGCCCGCGCCAGCTCGTCGGCGGAGTGTGCCTCGCGCCACGGGCCCACGGGGAAGTGGTTGCGCGCGAGCCAGCCCTTCTGCCGGCCCCGGTGCTGGATGACGTTCAGCACGGAGGCGCCCGGGCGCATGGGCGTGTGACGCGCCACCGCCTCCAGCGTGGGCAGGGGGACCTTCTCGATTTCGAGCGTCACCGTGTCGCAGCCCTTCGCCAGCTCCTCGGCGGCGGCGACGTCCGCGAACGACGCGGTGATGCAGCGGTCCACCACGGAGCGCGAGGGGCACGAGGCATCCGGGTCCAACGTCTGCACCTGGAAGCCGAGGGTGCGCGCGGAGAGGGCCATCATGCGCCCCAGCTGGCCACCGCCCAGGATGCCAATGGTTCCACCCGGCAACACCACGCGAGGAGTCATGACAGCTCCCGATGCGCGAGCACCTCGTCGGTGCGCGCCTTGCGCCAGGCGGCCAGCCGCTCGCGCAGCTCCGGATACTTGAGCGCGAGGATGGACGCGGCATGAAGGGCGGCGTTGGCCGCGCCCGGCTTGCCGATGGCCTGCGTCCCCACGGGCACGCCCTTGGGCATCTGCACGATGGACAGCAGCGCGTCGATGCCGTTGAGCAGCGTGGTGGGCATGGGCACGCCGATGACAGGCAGCAGCGTCTTGCTGGACACCATGCCGGGCAGGTGGGCCGCGCCTCCCGCGGCGGCGATGATGAGCGACAGGCCGCGAGACTCGGCGGTGGACGCGTACTCCATCATCCAGTCCGGCGTGCGGTGCGCGGAGACCACGCGCACCTCGTGGGGGATGCCCAGCTCCTTCAGCACGTCGATGCCAGGCTGCAGGTACTCCAGGTCGCTCTTGCCGCCCATGATGACCCCGACCCAAGGGGTATTGCCGCTCGCCATTCGGTCCAGCCTCCGTGCGTTCTCCAGCCGAAGCCAGGAGGAACGCGGAGATAGGGCCGGGCGATTCCGACGGTCAACCTGGAAGTCGCCCGCCGCTCGTGAGCACACACACCGGGCTAATGCTCGCTCCGACTCCAGCCAATCCTGGCGGACTGCGTCGTGCGCCTGACCGTCCGTCTGCCGTGAATCCAGGCAGGCCAGACTATTCGGAGGCCCTATCTGGAGGTGTGCACCGGCGCACCTCGACTGTTCGCCTCATGACGCCGAGAGGGGCTCTCCGGCCCGCTACGACGTGCGCGCTGAGCGGGCGTCACGCGGCTGTGACAGGGCGCATCCAGGCGGCTCACCGCGCACACAAATGACCGCGCCTCCGGACGTCCGCTGAGGGACGCGCGGAGGCGCGGGTTCACGGGAGCCTGTCGCTTCAGTACGTGGAGCCCACGCGGCCGAAGTCGCGCAGGGCCTTCGCCTTGGAGCGCTTGACGGCCGAGCGCATCTGCTCGTCGCTGGTGGCGCTCTCGTACTCATCCAGCGTGGCCTGCTGCGCGGCCTTCTCCGGAGCCACGGCGGCGGGGCCCGCCACCGCGCTGGCCTGGTCGAACATGTCCTGGTTCTGGCGGATGTAGAGCGCGGCCTCCTCGCGGCGTCCCTCGCTCAGGGCCTCGGCGGCCTTCTTGAGGTTGGCCGCGCTGCGAGCCCGCACCGAGTACAGCGTCGCGTCCTTGTCCTGGCGGGCGAGCACCTCCTCGGCGCGGTCCGTCACCACGGCGGACAGCCCGGCGGTGTTCTCCGTGCCCATGTTGCGGATGAGGTCGGTGTACGCGAGCTTCAGGTCCAGCACGCGCACCGTCTGGCCCACGCGCTCGCCCGTCGTCACCAGCCGCACGACGACGCGCTCGAGCTGTCCCGCGGAGAAGTCCGGCAGCGCCACGGTGACTTGATTGCCGGACTGCCGCGCGTTGTAGCCCAGCACCTCGCCCAGCGACGTGCCCGGGGGCAGCGTGAAGGTGAGCGACACGCCGCGCGCCACGCTGGTGGAGGCCTGCTGCAGGTCCTTCTGGAAGAGGGCGGCGAGCTGCCCCGCATCCTCGAGGAAGCCGTACGCGCCGCCGCCGTACTCGGCGAAGCCCTGCATCAGGTCCTCGTTGAAGTCGGTGCCCACGCCGATGGAGCTCACCGTCACGCCAGAGGCCCGCAGCTCCTGCACCAGCCGGGAGAGGCCGTCGTTGTCCGTGATGCCCTCGGTGGGCTGGCCGTCGCTCATGAGGATGAGCCGGTTGACCTTGAACTCGCTCTGCGCGGTGGAGAGCTGGAAGCGGCCCGCGGACAGCCCCGCGCCGATGTTGGTGCCGCCGTCATCCCAGATGCCGTCCACGTACTGGAGCATGCGCTCGCGCTGCGCGGGCGTGACGCTCGCGGCGGGCAGGCTCTTCACGTCCGAGCCGTAGTGGACGATGGCCAGCCGGTCCTCCTCGCGCAGCAGGCCGACGAGGTGCCGCGCGGCCTGCTTCGCCTGCGCCAGCTTGTAGCCGGACATGGAGCCGGAGCGGTCGATGACCAGCGCCAGATTCACGGGGCTGCGCCGGGCCCCGGGAACCTCCGCGCCCGTCAGGTCCACCGTCGCGAACACCTCCGAGCTGCCGGAGGGCACATACGGATGCGACAGGCGGCTCGTCATGGTGAGCGAGCCCGGCGTGTTCTGGAGGGGAGGCTGTGGGGGAGGGGGAGGCTGGACCACGACCTCCGGGGGCGGCTCCTTCCTCGGCTGGGTCACCTGGGGAAGCCCCAACACCAGGGCGGCGAGAGCGAGACTTCCCGCCAGGGAGAGGAAGAGGACCGTTCGGTTCATGGGGCAGGGCTCCTTGCGCTTGCGACGCGGGCCCTGCCTTTACGAACCACGCGCGGGAAAAGGTCTACGCCCC
The DNA here is from genome assembly GCF_038561935.1 of Myxococcus stipitatus. The sequence goes on from NZ_CP102770.1 coordinate 3,691,834, forward strand.
GCGCGCGAAAGTGTCAGCCACCCGTCCCGGAGTTGAGCGCGCCCGCGCAGAAGAAGGGCGAGTTGTTCTCTCCGAAGGTGTTCCGATAGAAGCTCTCGTCCGAGGCGCGCAGCTGGTTGAGCGTCTCCTGGTCCAGCAGCAGCGCCCGGCACGACATGCGGCCCGGCAGGTTCGGCTCCACGTCCGACGTATCCGTCACCTCACAGGCATTGGCGGCGCCGTCCACGCAGGGCTTGCTGCAGTAGCCCTCCGCGGCGGCGGACTCGTTCAGGGAGCCGTCCGGGTTGCGCGCGCGCGGGAAGTCCTGATCCCTCACGCAGATGAGGTCCTCGCAGCGAGGGGCGCCGAAGGAGATGAAGTCCTGCCGGTCCGCGATCTCGCCTTCCAGCAGATCGACGGTCTTGTCGGAGCCCGCCGCGAGCTCCTCGGGCGTGGCCTTTCGGACCAGGTTGCACTTCTTGCCAATCTCGCTGCTCACGCTGCACCCACCCAGCAACAGCGCGGTGGATACGAGGAGGGCGGCTCGCATGGACATCTTCATGAGACCTCGACAATGGGGGGAGGGGGCCCGGGGACCCACGACTGACCTGGGCAGGGTAGCACAGCACCTTGTGACGCCAACGCCTGTGCTTCGCGGTGTCCCGCCTGGAATTGTTCAGGAATACCGAAGAGATACGGAGAGGACGAGCCCATTCAGGGCGGTTGCTGCTCGGGAATGTGGCCGATAGGATGGAGAAGCAGAAGAGTCGCGCTGAACCCCCGGTGGAGTCTTTCCCCCCCTCCCCACGGAGCCCCCGGTTTGAATCGCCACACGTTGCTGCTCGTGCTGTGCCTGGTGCCCGGTCTGGCACCTGCGCAGAGCCAGGAGGGCATGGGACTCGACCTCACGGAAGAGACCACGCCCAAATCGGAAGAATCCCCCACGCCGCCGCCGGCGGAGGAAGCCGCGCCCGCAGCGACGGCCTCCCGACCCGCTGAGGAAGAGGCTCCACCCCCTGAGGCTTTTCTGCCGCTGACGGACATCACCCAGGAGGACCGGGTGAAGAGCGTCCAGCGCAAGGTGTATCGGAAGAAGGGGCGGTTCGAGCTGACGCCCCTCATCAGCATCTCCGTCAACGATCCGTTCTACTCCAAGGTGGGCGCGTCCTTGCGGGGCGCCTACTACCTGGCGGACACGCTGGCCATTGCCGCGCGTGGCACGCTGATGCAGGTCGTCCCGTCGGATGACGTGCGTCTGGCGAAGGACGCCTACTTCGCGAAGATCTACAACTCGGTGCCCGAGTGGTCCGCGATGGGCGACGTCGAGTGGAGCCCCCTGTACGGCAAGGTGGCCTTCCTCAACTCCATCCTGCACTTCGACGGCTACCTGCTGGCGGGCGCTGGCGTGGTGAAGACGGAGACCTCGTCGCTGCCGGGCCGCGGACTCAACCCCGCGGCGGACCTGGGCCTGGGCATGCGCTTCGTGGCCAAGGACTTCGTGGCCGTGAACGTGGCGCTCATCAACACCACCTATGTGGATCAGCCCCTGGGCAGCGCGAACGGGGCCATCCAGAACATGATGACCCTCAACGCCGGCATCTCGCTGTTCCTGCCCTTCCGCTCGACGGGGAGGGACTCCGAATGAAGTCGCTCTATCGTTGGCTGGTCGCGCTGTGTCTCATGGCGCCCGTGCTCTCGCACGCGCAGGCCACCTCCGAGGAGGAGGAGGCAGGCGACGTGTCCGAGGTGGACAAGGACCGGATGGGCCCCTTGCGCGACCGCGTGCGCCCGGTGTCGGGCCACGTGTTCCTCAAGAAGGGCCGCTTCGAGTTCAGCCCCTCGGCGACGCTGTCGCTGCGCGATGCGTTCTTCACCAAGTACATCTTCGGTGGCACGCTCACCTACCACCCCGTCGAGACCATCGGCGTGAGCCTGCGGGCGGGCTACGCGCTCAACGCGGTGTCCGGCGCGGCGCAGATCTGCGAGTTCGGGGAGGGTGACACGCGCGGGTGTGCCTCGCCCAAGCTGGAGGACCTGGACGGGGACGCTCCCGGGCAGATCAAGATGCTGGGCGGCGTGGACGTCCAGTGGGCGCCCATCTACGGCAAGCTGTCGCTCCTGGCGGAGAAGTTCGTCCACTTCGACTTGTACGGAGTCGTGGGCGCGTCCGCGGTCCAGTACCGAGGGCCGGACCTGAATGACCAGACCGACACGCTCGCGAAGAACTACCTCACGCCGGGCGGCAACGTGGGCGTGGGCATGCGCTTCTTCTTCAACCGGTGGGTGACGCTGCGCACGGAGGTGCGGGACCTCATCTACGTGGAGAAGGGCCGCAACGAAAACTTCCTGCGCAACCAGCTCCTGTTCGAGCTGGGCGTGTCCTTCTTCTTCCCCTCGTCCAACCCCGAGTCATGATGCGCTCCTTCAGGCTCATCCGTCTCGCCGTCCTCGGGCTCGCGCTCGCATGGTCGGCTCCTTCCTTCGCCCAGAACTTCGAAGGACTGGACCTGGGTGGTCAGTCCAAGTCCAAGAAGAAGAAGAAGGGCGCCTCGTCGGCCAAGTCCTCCTCCAAGTCGAAGAAGAAGTCGGCGCGCAACGCCAAGGGCAAGACGCCCGCGGCCGAGCCGGAGGCCACCGCCGAGGAGACTTCCGCTCCCGCTCCCGTGGCTCCGGCCGCGGCGGCGACCCCGGCGTCCGCCGCCGAGGCCACGCCCACTCCGCCCGCTCCCACGCCCGCGCAGCCGCCTGCTCCCGCGGGTGGCGGCTTCGGGCTGGACCTGACGCAGGAGGCCCCCAAGGCCCCCGCGCCCACCATGTCCTTCGACGCGGTGGACGTGTCCGGCAAGACCGCGGACCGTCAGCGGCTGGAGATCGCCATCAGCCTCTTCAAGAACGACGAGTACGAGAAGGCCGCCATGGCGGCGCACGAGCTGCTGGCGGACCCGAAGCTCGCGGGCCTGCACACGGAGGCGCGCTACGTGCTGGCCAAGGCGCTCTACCGCATGGGCATGTACCACTCGTCGCTGGGTGAGTTCTCCAAGCTGCTCGCGCTGGGGCCCTCCACCAAGTTCTTCAAGACGAGCCTGGAGTGGCTGTTCTTCATCAGCCGCAAGACGAAGAACGAGACCGTCATCCTCGACGAGATCGCCCGGCATGCGAACCAGGAGTTCCCGGAGAAGTACCGCAACGAGTTCCGCTACCTGCTGGCGCGCTACCACTTCGTGCGTGGCCGTGCGCTGGACCAGGTCGGGCAGACGGCGGACGCGGACAAGAGCTTCAACGAGGTGAAGCGCCTGACGCTGATGATTCCCAAGACGGACCTGTTCTATCCGCGCGCGCGGTACCTGGACGGTCTGGCGTCGTTCCGCAACGGCAGCCACCAGAAGGACGCGGCGGCCAAGCGCGGCAACGGGGAGATGCTGGCGGCGGTGGACGCCATGAAGGACGTGGTGCGGCTCACCCGTCCGATGGCGGGCAAGTCCGCGGACCAGGCCAAGGCCGACAAGGCCCTGCGCGAGCTGGCGTTCATGCAGCTGGCCCGCACGCACTACGGCATGCAGCAGAACCGCTACGCGCTCTTCTACCTGGGCAAGGTGGAGCGCGGGAACACGCAGTGGCTGGAGTCGCTCTTCGAGGCGAGCTGGGCCAACTACCGCGTGGGCCAGTACGAGCAGGCGCTGGGCAACCTCATCACGCTCTCGTCGCCGTTCTTCCGCGAGGAGTACTTCCCGGAGGCGCTCATCCTCAAGGCGGTCATCTATTACGAGAACTGCCGCTACCGGGAGAGCAACATCATCCTCCAGGACTTCGAGCGCACGTACCTGCCCGTGCATGACCAGCTGGAGTCGCTGGTGAAGAAGGGCATGGAGGCCAACGAGTACTACTCGGTGCTCTCCGACGTGCAGAAGAAGAACAAGGAGGGGCTGGAGAAGAACGAGACCGACCTCATCCTGGAGCGCATCCTCCGCCTGGCCCTGACGGACCAGGACCTGCGCAAGACGAACGACTCCATCCTCGAGCTCGAGGGGGAGATGGACGCCTTCGCCAGCCGCGGCGACACCTTCAAGTACTCGGAGCTGTCCAAGCAGCTGCTGGAGGAGCTGAAGGTCCACCGCACGGGGCTCATCTCCAAGGCCGGCATCATGGCCAAGGGCAAGCTGGAGACAGAGCTCGTGGCGCTCAAGCAGCTGCTCGCCAACGGCCTGCGCATCAAGTTCGAGACCACCACGAAGGAGAAGGAGTTCCTCGAGGAGCAGCTCAAGGCGGGCGGCCGCACGGCCATCGTCAAGCGCTACAAGTTCTCCGTGGCGGTGGCGGACGACCAGCTCTACTGGCCGTACGAGGGTGAGTACTGGCGTGACGAGCTGGGCACGTACCAGTACACGCTGACCAAGGGCTGCATCGAGCGCGACACGGCCAACCGGAACGTCCAGTCCGCGGAAGCCCTGTAGTCCCGCGTCAAATCGTCGCGGGGCGCGGACTTGCCGCGCCATTCCCACCGCCGGAGCGCTATCTTCCGCGCTCCGGCGGTTTTTTCATGGCCGGTCAGTCAAGGGAGACACGGGTGAGCCGGACGGCGTCACTGCGCGTCGTCTTCGGAATCGTGTCGCTGGACCTCATCGGGTTCGGCATCTTGATTCCGCAGTTGGGCGTGTACGGAGTGAAGTTTGGTGCCTCGCCCTTCACGGTGGGGCTGCTCATCTCCGTCTATTCGTTGATGCAGCTGGTGGCGGCGCCCGTGCTGGGCCGGTTGTCGGACCGGTTCGGCCGCAGGCCCGTGCTGCTCGTCAGCCAGGTGGGCTCGCTGCTGGGCTACCTGCTGTTCGCCGGGGCGCACTCGCTGCCGCTCCTGTTCCTCTCGCGGGTCATCGACGGAATCTCCGGTGGCAACATCGCCACCGCGCAGGCCGTCGTCGCGGACATCACCCGTCCGGAGGAGCGGGCCAAGGGCATGGGCGTCATCGGCGCGGCCTTCGGCGTCGGCTTCGTGCTGGGGCCCGCGCTGGGCGGCTTCCTGGGTGCGTGGGGCGGCAACCTCGCCATCGGCCTCTTCGCGGCGGGCCTGGTGGCCGTGAACCTGGTCTGCACGTACCTGTTCCTGCCGGAGTCGCGCGTGCCCGGCGGGCCGGATGGCCACGCGCGCACCCTGAAGAGCGCCGCCCAGGCGCTGCGCCTGCCCTTCGTCGCGAAGTGCCTGGTGCTGATGCTCCTGTTCACCACCGCCTTCGCGCAGATGGAGGGGACGTTCTCCGTGTACCTCCTCACGCGGTTCCTCTCCGCCGGGCCCGTGCCGCTCGCGGGGGGACTGTTCCTGCACCCGGTGGTGGCGGACGCGGACGTGCTGCGCGAGGCGAGCCTGCGGGCCGGGTGGCTCTTCGCGATGGTGGGCGTGCTCAGCGCGCTGGTGCAGGGTGGGGTGGTGCGCCGGCTGGTGGGCGGGGAGGGGGGCGGAGGAACGGGCCGCGAGGCGCACGTGGCCATGGCGGGGTTCGGCGTGACGGCGGTGGGCCTGGCGCTTCTTCCGGTGGCGCCGACCTACGGATGGTTGTTTCCTGTCATGGGGCTGCTGGCGGTGGGCTCGGCCCTGACGAATCCCTGCCTGTCCGCGCTGGTCTCCCTGCATGCTCCCCCGGAGCGGCTGGGGGCGGCGCTGGGGGGATTCCAGGCGGCGGGCTCGCTGGGCCGGATCGTGGGCCCGGCGCTGGGCGGGTGGCTCTTCACCCGCTTGGGCCCGGCGGCGCCCTATGGGACGGCGGCGGGAATGTTGATTCTGGGGACGGTGGTGGCGGCAGCCCTCGCGACTCAGGCGAGAATGGCAGGCGCGAGGGTCGGACAAAGGTCGTAAGATGGAGGCCATGGTGGTCAAGCAGCCGCAGCCCGTGACGATTGCCTTCGACGTGATGGGGACGGACCATGGGCCGGCGGAGGTGGTGCGCGGCGCCGCGCAGCTCTCCCTGGACTCGCCGCACATCCATGCGTTGCTCGTCGGAGACCGGACGCTCATCGACAACGCGCTCGCGGAGGTGAAGCACAACGGCGAGCGCATCTCCGTGCAGCACGCCGCGGACTTCGTGGGCATGGACGAGAAGCCCGGTGAGGCGCTGGCCCGCAAGCCTCACGCGTCGGTGGCCGTGGCCGCCCGGCTGGTGGCGGAGGGCGAGGCGCAGGCGCTCGTCTCCGCGGGCAACACGGGGGCGGGGGTGCTGGCGTGCGCGCGGCACTTCCAGCTCATCCCCGGGGTGCGGCGCGCGGCGCTGGCCACGGTGTACCCGACGCGCTCGGTGCGCGGCGCGAAGGAGGACCCCTTCTCCCTCATCCTCGACGTGGGGGCGACGGTGGAGGCCACCGCGGACGACCTGGTGACGTTCGCGGTGATGGGCTCCCAGTACGCGCGCATCATCTCCCGCAACGAGCGGCCCAAGGTGGCGCTCCTGTCCAACGGCGTGGAGCCCCAGAAGGGCCCGCCCCGCGTGGTGGAGGCGCACGCGCGCCTGTCGGAGATGACGGACATCAACTTCATCGGCAACGTGGAGGGCATCGACATCCCGAAGGGCACCGCGGACGTCATCGTCACGGACGGCTTCGTGGGCAACGTGTGCCTGAAGATGCTGGAGGGCGTCCACGAGACGGTGGTGGAGCTGGCCCAGTACGCCTACAAGGAGAGCCTGCGCTGGCGCGCGGGCCTGGCCATGCTGTCCAGCGGGATTCAGCGCATCAAGGACATCACCGACTGGAACCAGTACGGCGGTGCGCCCATCCTCGGCTTCGACCGCATCTTCATCAAGGCGCACGGGCGCTCGAAGGCGCGCGCCATCGCCAACGCGGGCAAGGTGGCCGCCAAGGTGGTGGCGAACAACCTGGGGAACTCCATCCGGGAAGGCCTGCTGAAGTGAGCCTGCCGGACCGTATCGACCCGCGGCCTCCGCGGCGCATCTACCGCTGGGACCTGGACAAGACGTACCTCCAGACGGACTTCGACTCGCTTCGCGACCTGCTGCGCACCGCGTTCCAGAAGGCGCACGAGAAGGTGGCCGTGCCGGGCGCGAGCGCGCTCATCCGCGAGCTGTCGGAGAACGGCGACTCGCGGCTGTGCATCGTCTCCGGCAGCCCCAAGCAGATGCGCGCCGTGCTGGAGGAGAAGCTCAAGCTGGACGGCGTGCGGTGGGACGAGTTCGTCCTCAAGGACAACGTGGGCAACCTGCTGCGCGGGCGCTTCCGGGCGCTGCGCGGGCAGGTGGGTTACAAGCTGCCCGCCATCCTCGAGAGCCGCGTGAAGGCCCCCGCCGAGGCGGAGGAGGTCCTCTTCGGCGACGACGCGGAGGCCGACGCGTTCATCTACTCGCTCTTCGCGGACCTGATTGCCGGCCGCGTCGACGAGCGCGTGCTGTCGCAGGTGCTGGAGGCGGGCGGCGTCTACCCGGACGACGCGGAGCGCGTGCGCGCGGCGTGGAAGCAGATTCCCGTCTCGGACCCGGTCCGTCGCATCTTCATCCACCTGGACAAGCTGACGCCGCCCGCGCACTTCACGCCGTACGGGCCTCGGGTGGTGCCCATCTTCAACTACTTCCAGGCGGCGCTGGTGCTGCTGGCGGACGGGCACCTCTCCGCGCCGCAGGTGCTGAAGATCGCCGTGGAGATGGTGCAGACGGCGGGGCACAACATCATCACCCTCTCCAACTCCTTCCAGGACCTGCTGCGCCGGGGACTGCCGCTCCAGCAGGCGGCCGTGGCGCTGTCGCAGGCATTGGAAGGGCCCAACAAGTTGCTCGCGGCGATGCGTCCGATGCCGGACATCCTCTCCGCGTTCAGCAAGCGGCTGGCCGCGCTGGGAACGCCGCCGCCCCCGCCGCCCGTGCAGGCGGTGGACTACGTGTCGCTCATCCACCATGCCCTGCCGCGCAACCACAAGGGGCGTGGCAAGCCGCCTACCTAGCGGGGAGGGTGGGGTGGGCCTGGTGGGCCGCCGTCCAAGGGGCCTCGGGCACGCCGCTTGGGACGTCTCCAGAACGTTTCGCGAGCCTTGAGTGTTGATACGGAACAGAGTCCAGGGGTGGGTGGAAGCCTCTCCGCCGGCCTGGGTCCATGGGGTTGATACTCGTGGCGGACTCTTTTTCACTGCCCTGGAGCGAGCTGGAACAGGATGCCCTTCGACGCTTCCTTGAACGCACGGACAAGCTCTTTCGGGTGGGGCCAGGGCCAGGTGGGGTGGAAGCGCTCCACCTGTCCGGTGGACCCCCAGAAAGTGCGCTACTCCCCGCCAGGGCGGATGCGCTATAGACGGCTGCCCCTGAAGCACCCCGTTCGGGGTGTCCACGGTGATGACGCGAGTTTTGACTGAAACGCCGCCTGCCGGCGGTCCGCTGCCACCTGCGCCCGAAATTGACGCGCGCGAGGGTGCCTCCTTCGAGGCGGCAGTGGGCTCCGAGCGCGGTGACCAAGAGGTTTCTTCCATGTCTTCCAATCTGGAGCTGACGGCAGCCCCCTCGGAACAGGCGAGTGCCCCCGAGTCCGTGGCGACCGAATCAGCCCCTTCAGAAGTGATTCCCCCATCCCCTGTCTCACCCGACTCCCCGTCCTCCGCCGTCGCGCGTGCCAGCGCGGCCGAGGATGACGTGGACGACGACGGCGACGACGATGACGAAGTGGACGCGCTCGACGGCGGCTTCGACGAGGCGGGCCTGGGCGCGGCGGAGGTGCTGGCCGCCGCCGAGGCGCAGGACGCGGCGGAGGCGGCCGAGCACGAGGTGGAGCAGGTGCCCACCGTCCTCGAGCCCGAGCCGGAGCCGACCCCCTACGAGCGCGAGCTGCACGCGCCGCACGTCCGCTCCACGGGCGAGCCGGCGGAGATCGACCCCGACGAGCTGGACCCGGACGCGCTGAAGGTCGTGCTGCGGCTGCACCAGCACGGGCACCAGGCGTACCTGGTGGGCGGCTGCGTGCGCGACCTGCTCCTGGGCCGCAAGCCCAAGGACTTCGACGTGGCCACCAGCGCCCATCCGGGCGAGGTGCGCGCCATCTTCCGCAACTGCCGGCTGATTGGCCGTCGGTTCCGGCTGGCGCACGTCTACTTCAAGGGCGGGAAGATTATCGAGGTCTCCACCTTCCGCGCGAACCCGACGGAGCTGGAGGCGGCGTCGCCCTCGGCGCACGAGGACGAGGCGGACACCGGGGGCGATGACCTGCTCATCACCCACGACAACGTGTTCGGCACCGCGCAGCAGGACGCGCGCCGCCGGGACTTCACCATCAACGGGCTGTTCTATGACGTGAGCGAAGGCCGCGTCATCGACTACGTCCGAGGCCGGCGCGACCTGGACGAGCGGTTCATCCGCACCATCGGTGACCCCGAGGTGCGCATGCGCGAGGACCCGGTGCGCATCCTGCGCGCGGTGCGCTTCGCGGCGAAGCTGGAGCTGGACATCGAGTCGCGCACGTACGCGGCGATGGAAGGCGCGGTGGAGGACCTGCCGCGCTGCGCTCCGGCGCGTCTCCTGGAGGAGACCTTCCGGCTCATCCGCGGCGGAGTGTCCGCGCCGGCGCTCAAGCTGCTGGACGCGCTGGATGCGCTCAAGCTGCTGCTGCCCCCGGTGAATGCGTACCTCAAGCAGCACGGCAAGGAGGGCGAGAAGACCTTCTACGCCTTCGCGCAGGCGCTGGACCGGCGCGTGGCGGCGGGAGAGCCGCTCGACGACGCCATCCTGCTCGCGGCGCTGCTGGTGCCCATCAGCCAGTCGGCGCCGCCGGCCGAGCCGCAGGAAGGCGGCCGTCCATCCGTGTCGCAGGTGGTGGAGGAGCTGCTCGCGGGCTTCGTGCAGACGGCGCGGCTGCCGCGTCGCATCGCCGAGCGCTGCCGCATGCTGCTCCTGGCGCAGCGCACGCTGTCGGGTGAGCGTCGCCGCAAGAGCGCGGCGTTCCGCCGGCATCCGCTGTTCGGCGAGGCCCTCACCGTGTTCGAGATGACGGTGGAGGCCACGGGCGAGCACCGTGAGCAGCTCGACGCGTGGAAGGCCGGCGAAGTGCCGCCGCCGCGCGCCGATGCCTCCGAGAGCGAGGGCTCCGAGCCCGGAGGCCCGCGCAAGCGCCGCCGTCGTCGCCGTCGTCGTCGTTCCTCCGGAGAGAGTGCCGCTTCCGCGGGTTCCTCCGGCCCCGGTGCCGGCGAGGCGTGAGCCTCTCTCCGGGCGCGGACGTCTCCAGGACGCGCGTCTACGGAGGCTTGGTGTTGGGCGTCGTGGCCGTGTCCTGGGCCGCGCCGCTCATCCGCTTCGCGGAGGCGCCGTCGCTGGCCATCTCCGCGTGGCGCCTGACGCTGGCCGCGGTGCCGCTGCTCGCGGTGGCGCTCGTGCGGGGCCGCGCGGAGCTGTCGTCCTTCTCTCCGCGCATGTGGGGCTGGCTCGTGTTGTCGGGCCTCGCGCTCGCGCTGCACTTCGCGACGTGGATTGCGTCGCTCCAGTACACCACCGTCGCGAGCTCCGTGGCGCTCGTCACCACGCAGCCTGTCTGGGTGACGCTGTTCGCCTGGGTGGCCCTGTCCGAGCGCGTGGGCCCGCGAGGCCTGATGGCGCTGGGCCTGTGTCTCTCGGGCAGTGTCCTCATCGGCGCCAGGGACTTCGCGGCGGGAGGCACGGCGCTGTGGGGTGATGCGCTCGCCGTCGTGGGCGCCATCATGGCCGGCGTGTACTTCGTCATCGGCCGGCGGGTGCGCGAGAGCATGTCGCTGGGCACCTACGTTGGCGTCGTCTACGGCGTCGCGGCCGCGGCGCTGATGGCGGCGCATCTCTTCGTCGACTCGCCCCTGACGGGCTTCACGCCCATCACGTGGTGGGTGCTGGTGGGGCTGGCCCTCGTGCCTCAGCTCCTGGGCCACTCGCTGCTCAACGCCTCCGTGCGCCACCTCTCCGCGCCCTTCGTCGCGGTGGCCTCGCTGGGGGAGCCCGTGCTGTCCACGCTGTGGGCCGTGCCGCTGCTGGGCGAGAAGCCCGACTGGGTGCAGGTCCTCGGGGGCGGACTCGCGCTCGTGGGCGTGCTCCTCATGTCGCGCGACGAGGCCGCCAGACAGCCGCCACCGCCGGACGCCGTGCCCGCGGCGGACTGAGTCTCGTCGCCGCTCAGCGCCCGTCGCGGCGCTTGTCGACGGGGCGCTCGGAGCGGTGCCCGTCGTCGGAGGGCGCGTCGCTGCCGGCGATGTCCGCGGTGGTGATGGCCTTGCTGCCGAAGCGGTCCGCAATCCGGTCCAGCGCGGCGTTGAGCTTGGCCGTGCGCGGAGACGCCGCGGGAAAGAGTCCCAGCTGAGGCGGTGCCTCATCCAGCTGCACGCTCACGCCCGTGAGGCGGATGGGCTTGCCTTCATGCGCCCGCTCCAGGAGCTCCAGCGCGGCGCGGTAGAGCGCCTGGCCATCATCCGTCACCTCGCGCAGCGTGGTGCGGCGGGTGAGCAGCGTGAAGTCCGCGAGCTTGAGCTTGAGCTGCACCACGCGGCCCTTCACCCCCGCGCGACGAAGCCGCCGCGCCACTCGCAGCGCCTGCGCATGGATGTGAGGCTTCAGGACCTCCACGCCCGTGAGGTCCTCCTCGAACGTGTCCTCGGCGCCCACGCTCTTGGCCGCGCGGTCGGGGACCACCTCGCGCGCGTCGATGCCCTGGGCCAGCTCCCACAGGTGCCGGCCGCTGGTGCCCAGCCGCGCCTCCAGCCACTCGACGTCCTTGGTCGACACATCGCCGATGGTCTTCAGGCCGGAGCGCTGGAGCACCTCCTCCGTCTTGGGCCCCACGCCCCACAAGCGGGAGACGGGCAGGCCCGCGAGGAAGGCCACGGTCTCCTCGGCGCGGACCTCGCGCTGTCCGTTGGGCTTGGCCAGGTCCGAGGCGATCTTCGCCACGAACTTCACCGTGGCGATGCCCGCGGAGCACGGCAGCTTCAGCTCGTCCGCGATGTCCTTGCGGATGCGCCGCGCGATGTCCGCGGGCGCGCCGAACAGGCCCACCGAGGCCGTCACGTCCAGGAAGGCCTCATCCAGCGACAGCGGCTCGATGAGCGGCGTGTAGCGCTCGAAGATGGCGAAGACCTGCTCGCTGGCCTCCGCGTACGCGGGGAACCGAGGCTTCACGACGATGGCGTGAGGCGCGGCCTTCATCGCGCGAGACATGGGCATGGCACTGCGCACGCCGAAGGGGCGGACTTCGTAGGAGGCGGCGACAACGACACCCCGCTGAGCATGTCCGCCCACGATGAGCGGTTTGCCCTTCAGGGATGGATTGTCCCGCTGCTCCACGGACGCATAGAAGGCGTCCATGTCGACATGGATGATGGCTCGCATCGCAAGAGTCACTCTAACGGCTCTGTCTGACGTTGAAGGAGTTCCTGGACGCGTTGCGGCGCGGGCTCGAGCTGGCCCGCAAGCCCTGCTGTTCGCACCCATGCCTCCGAGGGAGCGGGGGCACGCGGCGCGTGTCGTGCGGGGTTTCTGGTATGACTCGCCGCCGCTTCCCTCCGGGCCGCCCCCATGCCTCCCTACCGCCTGGTCATCTTCGATTTCGACGGCACGCTGGCCGACTCCTTTCCCTGGTTCCAGTCCGTGTTCAACGACGTGGCGGACCGCTTCGGCTTCGCCCGGTTGTCGCCCGAGGAGTTCCAGGAGCTGCGAGGGCTCTCCGGGCGCGAAATCATGGCGCGCACGAAGGTGCCCCTGTGGCGGCTTCCCGCCATCGTCAATCACATGCGCAAGGAGAAGCTCGCGGCGGCGGCCTCGACGCCGCTGTTCGTTGGGGTGCCGGAGTTGCTCGCGTCGCTGAGGGACGCGGGCGTGACGGTGGCCATCATCAGCTCGGACACGGAGGCGTCGGTGCGCGCGGTGATGGGGCCGGTGGTGGACTCGGTGGCGCACTTCGATTGTGGCGCGGCGCTCTTCGGCAAGGCGGCGAAGTTCCGCCGCATGCTCAAGCGAACCCACGTGGCCCCCGGTGAAGCCCTGTCCATCGGCGACGAGATTCGAGACATCGAAGCGGCCCGGGAGGCGGGCATCGCGTCGGCGGCGGTGGGGTGGGGTTACACGTTGCCGGAGGCGCTGGCCCGGCATTCCCCCGCGCTCATGTTCCAGTCCGTGGAAGCAATGCGCGCCGCGCTGCTGCCGTGAGGGACACGTGAGGCTCCGCGCGGTTATTCGCTCAAGCCAAGGACAAGGCCAGACATCGCTCCAGGCCTTCGAGGACTCATGGACGTCGTGAATGCCGTCTACTTGAGAACCGCCGTGCCGTCCGGTTTCCGTCCCATGGTCCAGGGGTACTGCCCTGCGCGCTATGTCGCGGATTGGGTGGAGTTGACGTTGCCGGACTCCGCCGAGGGCGAGGCCACCGCGCGCGCGTTGTCGAAGCGAGTCCCAGGGGTGGTCATCTGGATTCGGGCGCGGACCGCGGCCAGCCAGGTGTGTGTCGTGCACTGCGAGGGGGGCCAGGTGCTGCGTCGAATCGAGTTCGACAACGGCGCCTGCCGGAAGGTGGCGGGGCAGCCGCGGCTCTGGGAGGGCTGGCTGCTCGCGGACGCGGAGGTCGAGGCCGCGAACGAGGTCTCCGACGCGGAAGGCGCCTCGGTGCTCAAGGCCGTATTCGAGAGCAAGACGCTGGCGGTGGGCGACGAGCTGCCCTGGCCCCGCGAGTGGGAGGTGGTGCCCTACGTTCTCGGCGTCTGGCAGGACGACTGGCTGTCCGCGCGCAAGAAGCTGCCCTTCGCGAGCTTCGAGGGCAGCAGGAAGTGGAAGGCCTCATGGACGCCGACCCTGTTGATGTGGGGGACCTGGCTCTGTGTCCTCGTCGTGGGTCTGTCCCTCGGTGGCCCTCGGGGTGTCTTGAAGGCCATCTTCATCTTCTCGTTGCTGACTCTCGTGGCGGGAGGACTGTTCTATCTCCTGAGGGGAGTGCGTTCGCTCTTCCGACGCTTGTCCCTGAAGTAGCTGGGGCCCGAGCCCTCACGAGATGAGCTTGCCCGGGTTCTGTGGACAGGTGGGTTAAGCAGCCAGTGGCACCTGCGAGGCGGTCTTCTCGAACTCGGCGGGACTGACGTAGCCAAGTGAGGAGTGCCGCCGCTTGCGGTTGTAGAACACCTCGATGAACTCGAACAAGCCACCCTTCGCCGCCTCGCGCGTCGAGAAGTCCGCTTCGTGCACCAGCTCTGTCTTCAGCGTGGAGAAGAAGCTCTCCACCACGGCGTTGTCCCAGCAGTTGCCCTTGCGGCTCATGCTGCATCGGATGCCGCGGGCGGCCAGCGCTCGCTGGTAGTCCTCACTGGCGTATTGGCTGCCCCTATCCGAGTGGTGCAACAGTCCCGCTGGGGGACAGCGACCTTTGAGCGCCATGTCGAGAGCCGAAAGCACCAGGTGCCGGTCGATGCAGCGGTCCATGGCCCAACCGATGACGCGCCGACTGAAGAGGTCCAGCACTACTGCCAGGTAGAGCCAGCCCTCCCGCGTGGGCACGTACGTGATGTCCGTCGCCCACGTCCGGTCGGGCCTTGGTGGATTGAAGTCGCGAGCCAGCACGTTGGGCGCCACCGGGAGGCCGTGCTTGGAGTCCGTGGTGTGCACGAACCGTCTGCGTCGACGAGCGCGGAGCCCAGCCTCGCGCATGAGCCGGGCCACGCGGTGCCTGCCCACGGGCAGCCCCTGGGCCTTCAGCTCGGCCTGGACGCGTGGGCTGCCATAGGTGCGGCGGCTGTCCTGATGCACCTGCTGGATTCGCTCCACCAGCGCCGCATTGGCCTTCTGGCGTGCCGACGCTTCACGTCCCTCCCAGGCGTAGTAGCCCGCTCGGGACACCTCCAGCACACGGCACAGCATCGCCACCGGATAGTTCGCCTTCTCCTCCTGGATGGCCGTGAACCTCACGTGCTCTCCTTGGCGAAGAAGGCTGCCGCGTTTTTTAGTATCTCCCGCTCCATCCGCAGCTGGCGCACCTCGCGCCGCAACTGGGCAAGTTCCTCCTTCTCACCCGTCGTCAGCGCCCCGGACGGCCCCTGGCCCGCGTCCGTTCGCGACTGCCTCATCCAGGTCTCCAGCGCGCTGCGAGTCAGGTCCAGGTCCTTGGCCACCTGCGCCCGGGACTTGCCCTCTTCCAGCACCATCTTCACAGCCCGGGCTTTGAACTCTGGCGTGTACTTCCTGCGCTCGCGTCTCGGCATCGTCGTGGACATCCTTCGGTCACCTCATCTCCGGTGTCCACAAAACCCGGGGAGGCTCAACATCCGGCTCCCCTCGTGCCAGAGCCAGTGCTGTACACGGAACATGAGGGTTTCGTCGAAGTCCTCGGTGATGGGGAAGGACACGTAGGTCGCGGGAGTGTTCTGGCCCGGGTATCGCAGCAGGCCCCGCAGATGCCAGGTAGGGAGGCGGTACGCGCCCAGCTCCGTGGCGGCCTGGTAGTAATAGGGCTCGTAGAACGAGAGGGCGGAGTCGCTGTAGCCGAACACGAACGGGGAGATGCTGTCGATGAAGTTGAAGACCGTCTCTGCGGGGGCGCCGGGAAGGGGAATCTCCGCGCACCGTTCCGCGCGGGAGTATTGCCAGAAGGCGAACGGCAGCTCGGTGATGGCGAACTCCAAGGACCGGTCCAGGCCCAGGCGATGGAACGTGTCGCCGGTGGATGTTGCTGATTGCTCCAGGAGGGGGAGCAGCTCCTCACGTCGGCGCAGGGCGTCTTGCTGGAGGGCGCGAATTCTCGCACGGCACGCCTCGTCCCCGACCTGATGGAGGAAGTGGATGTAGCGCGCATCCTCCACGCCGTAGGAGTTGGGGGCCACGTAGGCCACCGTGGCGTCCACGTCGTTGGGGAAGAAGTAGCGGTGGTAGACGGAAGTCATGCCGCCCTTGCTCGCGCCCTCGGTGAGCCACCGCTCGGGGTAGAGCGGCTTGAGGGCCTGGATGATGCGGTGCAGGTCGTTGGCGCTCTGCCAGATGTTGAGGTGCCTCCAGTTGTTGGACGCGGGGCGAGAGGTCGCGAAGAAGCGGTGCTCCACCACGAGCTGGTTCGCGCCGAGCAGCGCAGCGGGTTCGAACTGGGCGGGGAAGCTGTGGCCGCCGTAGCCGGTGGAGTGCAGGACCATGGGGGCGGTGACAGACCGGTGGAGCAGTGTCAGGCTCAGCGGGAATCGCTCCCCATGGGGGCGCCGATGGTCCGCGGGCTCCTCGAAGGACAGCTCGAAGAAGCGTGTGTCAGGAATCGGCGAGGCGGTTTCCCTCACCACGGTGAGGCCCGGGATGGCCCGGAGCCGATTGAGGATGTCCTCGGAGCTGGCGGCTTCGTCCGTCCCCGGGCTCTCTGTCTGGGATTGTGGGACCCCCACTTCCGTGGAATCCACGAGGGCCGGATCTCCGCACGCTTGCAGCAGCACTGCCGAGAGGAGCCATGCCGCGATGGACGGCGTGTGTCGGTGCGTGTGTTTCATTGCATCCCCCTGGGGTTGAGGTTGCGGACTTGCGACCATCCAAACGCATCAGGGGGACTGGTATAGCGTGGCCTCATTCGAGACCGAACGTTCAGCAGTGGTGGCCCTCCAACGCCCTCAGCTGCGCTGGGCGTAGAACTCGACGATGAACGGCTCATTCACATCGATGGGAATCTCCTCGCGCTCGGGGAGGCGCAGGTAGCGCATCCCTTCGCCCTCACCCAGCACCTGAAGGTAGGGCGGCACGACGCGCCCCTTCATCCGCTCGAACGACTCACGCACGATGACCCGCTTCAGATGCGCGGAGTGATAGCGGACCTCGCTGCCCGGCTTCACGCGGAAGCTGGGGATGTCCGTGGCCGCGCCGTTGACCTGGAAGTACCCATGCCGGACGAACTGCCGCGCCTGGCGGATGCTGGTGGCCAGCCCCGCGCGCAGCACCAGTGCGTCCAGACGGCTTTCGAGGAGCTGCAACAGCACCGTGCCCGTGTTGCCCGGTGACCTCCGCGCCTCCAGGAACACACGTCGGCACTGCTTCTCCTGCAGCCCGTAGTACAGCTTCAGCTTCTGCTTCTCCCTCAGCCGCCGCGCGAAGTCGCTGTTGCCCATGCGCGCCGTCGCGCCGTGCTGCCCCGGAGGGTAGGGCCGACGCAGCACCGGGTCCTTGTCCGGGTCCTTCGCGCTGATTCTCGAGAGGGGAATCCCTAGCCGCCGGCACATCTTCCCCCTCGGTCCCAGTTCTCGCGCCATCTCGTTGCTCCGTTCCGACTCGCCGTGTTTTTGAGTTCAGTTGATTTTGAGAATCAGTATCAATATCAGAATCAGTACCGCAGAAGAAGGCGCGGGGTCAAGTCAGGCGCGGTGGGGTGGTGGGGACTCGCGGGGCACGCGCTGGATGGCGTGGAGGGGCGCCGGGGCCTGTGTTCCGCGTGGAGTGCTCAATGACTCACGTCTGGGGTGATGCTGACGAAGACGTGATGCAGCGGCTGTGTGGGGTTGCGTTGAGAGCCGTTGAGGGGAGGCGATAGAGTCCGCGCTTCCCCGCAACGGAGGTCATTCATGAATGTCTTCAAGCGTGTTGTCTGGGTTTGTGCCGCCGTGTCCCTCTCCGCCTGTGGCGCGCCCGAGGAGTCTCCGGCTCAGGAGTCGCTGGGTGAGCAGGACTCCGCGCTGACCACGTCGACGTTCGGTGGCTGCACCTTCACTGTTTCCTACACGACCATCGCGCCGCCCTATCCCCCGGTCTATGTCGCCAGCCTGACGCGTCAGGCCTCTGGGACGTGTCCGTATCCCGCGGCGACCGTCGAGCTGGGGCGGTCCTACAACACGCCAAGCCTCAATGTGCTTGGCACCGCGGTGGGGCTGTCCGTCGGGTTCTCCATCAAGTCGGGCATCAGCGGGAGCTCCCCGACGGTCTGCCTTTTCCGGCACATCGACCCGGCGACGCTCGGGACGATTCGCGAGGCGTTCGTCGGCGCGAACTTCGGCGCGGGCAGTGTCTACGGGTGCCGCCTGGACCAGACGGATGCGGGAACCACGCTGGTGGGCTACGGGACCAAGACGGGCGCGCTGCCGGGGGAGGTTGGCAACAAGCCCAACTGGGTGGCCACGTATGTGAACTTCTTCACCAGCACCACGCCTGCGGTCTACTACACGTACTGAGTCCAGCCGGTGGACCGCGGAGGCTGGCTCCGCGGTCCCAGGCTCGCGAAGGGTGGCCTGCGATGAAGACCCTGACGGAGTATCTCTGGTTCGAGACGAAGCAGCGGCGTGAGCTGGTCCGCCTCACCGACACGGTGGCCTCGCTGGTGCGCAAGAGCGGCATCCAGGAGGGCATGGTGCTCGTCTCCGCCATGCACATCACCGCGGGCGTCTTCGTCAACGATGACGAGTCCGGACTCCATGAGGACATCTGGGAGTGGCTCCAGGCACTCGCGCCCTCGGGGCCGGACTATCGCCACCACCGCACGGGCGAGGACAACGGCGACGCCCACCTCAAGTCCATGCTCGTCCATCACCAGGTCATCATCCCCGTCACCGAGGGCAAGCTGGACCTGGGGCCGTGGCAGCAGGTGTTCTACGCGGAGTTCGACGGCCAGCGCCGCAAGCGCGTCATCGTGAAGGTGATGGGCGAGTAGCGCTCGGGCGCCGCGCTTTCGTCACGGTGTTGCGTCTTCCTTCTCGCCCCGGGGCAGGGGCAGTCCCAGTCGCTCCAGCTCCGCGCGCAGCTCCGGGGGCAGGGGACTGGTGACATGCATGGGCTTCTTCGTCACGGGATGCGGGAGGCCCAGCGCGCGCGCGTGCAGGAAGAAGCGCCCGAGCTCCGGTGCCTCGCGTCCTCCGTAGAGTGTGTCTCCGACGATGGGCGCGCCGATGCCCGCCATGTGCGCTCGCACCTGGTGCAGCACGCCGGTGAGGATGCGCACCTCCACCAGGCTGTGCTCTCCCACGCGGGACAGCACCCGGAAGCGGGACAGGGCCTCGCGTGCGTCCTCGGCGCCGTGGGGCGCGGGCTCCACGCGGTCCGGATGGCGCGGGTGGTGGCGCAGGGGCAGGTCGATGTCGCCCTCGTCCACGAGCGGCCCCGTCACCAACGCGAGGTAGCGCTTGTCCACGGTGCGCTCGCTGAACGCCTCGCGCACCGTGTTCCAGGCCGTCCGGGAGCGCGCGGCGACGACGACGCCGGAGGTCTCCACGTCCAGGCGGTGACACAGTCCGCCTTCACGAGGGTCCACCGAGGCCTGCGCGCACTCGGGGAAGCGGGCGACGAGTGCATTGGCCACGGTGCCCGTCTCGCCGGACTGGAGCGGATGCGAGGGCCGGCCCGCGGGCTTGTCGACGAAGACGAGCGCGGCGTCCTCGTGCAGCACGGTGAGCGGGAAGTCCTCGTCGGGCAGGGCCTCGCGCGTCTCCTCTTCCACCACCACCGCGACGCTCTGTCCGGCGGTGAGGGTGAGGCCCTTCTTCGCGGGGCGGCCGTTGACCTTCACGGCGCCGGACTCGAAGAGCCGCTTGAGGCGGGCGCGCGACAGGCTCAGCGCCTCGCCCACGAAGAGGTCTACCCGCTGGCCCGCCTTGTCGGCGTCCACGGTGAAGGTGTGAAGCGTGGAGGGATTCACTCGGAAAGTGCCTCGTAGACTTCCTCGGCCGTCTGGAACCGGTCGTCCGGCTCCTTGCGGATGAGGCGGTGGGCCACGCGTGCGAACTGCGGGTCCCCATGAAGGTTCAGCGCCAGCACCGGCGGAGGCTCTGTCTCCAGCACCTGCCGCCACAGCTCGTGCGGCGTCTTCGCATCGAAGGGGGGCCGCCCGCTGAGCAGCTCATAGAGGATGACGCCCAGGCTGTACAGGTCCGAGCGCCCATCCAGCGGCTCTCCGAGAATCTGCTCGGGCGCCATGTAGCGGTACGTGCCCACCATCTTGCCGGCCTCGGTGATGGCCACGTCGTCCGCGAGGAACTTGGCCAGCCCGAAGTCCATCAGCCGCACCTGCCGGTCCTCGTCCACCATCACGTTGGAGGGCTTGAGGTCGCGGTGCACCAGGCCATGCCCATGGATGTAGGCCAGGGCCTCGCACAGCTGGAGCATCGTGTCCTTCAGCCGGCCCATCCGCTCCGGGCGGTTGAGGTCCTCCTCGCGCAGCGACCGCGACGGGTCCGGCGGCTTGCGCGGGGGAGGAAGCGGGAGGTCGAAGCCGTCCAGCGAATCGTCGGACTCCGACTCGGACTCGAGCGGGTCGGAGGCGCCGTAGCTGTTGAGGTCCTCGCTGGGCGGCTCCTCGTTGAAGGCGTCCATGCTGAAGAGGCCGTCCATCGCGGGGCGGGGCTCTCCCATCGAGTCGGAGAAGCTGTCGCTGCCCGGGCCGAAGTCGTCGTCCACGGTGCGCCGCACGGAGAGCAGCCCGCGAGGCGTGGAGGCGCTCAAGGGGGAGATGAGGTCGTCCCCTCGGATGTCCAGGTAGTGGCGCAGCGTCAGGCCCTCGATGAGCTCCATGGCGAGGTAGGGCCACCCCTGGTGGACGCCCGCCTCGAAGACCTTGACCACGTTGGGGTGGGACAGGTCCGCGAGCGTCTCGAATTCGCGCGCGAGTCGTCGAGCCGCGCGCTCGTCCAGCGCGGGGCCGGCCGAGAGCAGCTTGAGTGCGACTTCGTCGTTGCTGCGGCGGTCCAAGGCCCGGTACACGGTGCCCGCGCCGCCGCTGCCGAGCGTCTGGAGGACTCGGTAGGGACCGATGACCTTCGGGGGCATGCGTGGCGCGGATCCTACGAATCCCGTCACGTCAGGGTCAAACTGGATGACGCTTGGTTGCAGGGTTCATCGTAGAACACTCACTCACGCATTTCACTTTTCCAGGGAAACCTGGGAGAACCATTCGACCCATGCACGTCGGGAAGTACCAACTCGTCCGGAAGATTGCCTCGGGGGGCATGGCGGAGGTCTATCTCGCGAAGGCCGCCGGCCCGATGGGGTTCGAGAAGACGCTCGTCCTGAAGCGGATCCTGCCGCATCTGGCGGAGGACCCGGCGTTCGTGGAGATGTTCCTGGGGGAGGCGCGGCTGGCCGCGCAGCTGGAGCATCCGAACATCGTCCAGATTTTCGACTTCGGCGAGGCGGACGGCAGCTACTTCCTGGCGATGGAGCTCATCGACGGGCCCACGCTGCGGCGGCTGGTGAAGCGCGCGGTGGAGCAGGCGTTGCCGCCGGTGATGTGCGCGAAGCTGGTGGCGCTCGCGGCGGAGGGCCTGGCGTTCGCGCATGACTTCTGTGACCCGGTGTCGGGAGAGCCCTTGGGGTTGATTCACCGCGACGTGAGCCCGGACAACATCCTGGTGTCGCGGCAGGGCGCGGTGAAGGTGGTGGACTTCGGTGTGGCGAAGGTGGCGGGGCAGGGGCACCGCACGCAGACCGGGGTGATGAAGGGGAAGGTCGCGTACATGCCGCCGGAGCAGCTGCGCACGCTGCCGCTGGACCGGCGGGTGGATGTGTACGCGCTGGGGGTGGTGCTGTACGAGCTGCTGACGGGGAAGCGTCCGTTCGACGCGACGACCGAGGCGAGCACGATGCAGGCCATCCTGTTCGAGCCCTTCACGCCGGTGGTGGAGCGGCGGCCGGACGTGCCGGTGGCGTTGCAGGAGATTCTCGAGCGGGCGTTGGCGAAGGAGCGCGACGAGCGCTATCCGGATTGCCGGGCGCTGCAGGCGGACCTCGAGCGGTATCTGATGTCCGCGGGTGAGTCGGTGGGGGCGTATCAGATCGCTCAGTTCGTGGGGCGGCTGGTGGCGGAGGGGGTGGGGGGCGTGGTGGTGGGTTCGCCCGCGCATGGGGTGATGGGGCCCAGGGCCACGCCTCGGTCGATGGTGGCGCCCGCGGAGTCGAAGCCGCCAGTGCCGACGCCTCGGTCGATGGTGGCTCAGGCGCAGAACGAGGTGAAGCCGTCCGCGCCGCAGTCGTTGTCCATGGAGGACACGCTGCCGACGACGCCGGTCCCGCAGCTCGCCCAGGCGGTGTTGGCGGGAGGGGCTGCGAGTGGCGAAGGCGCGGAGGCGCGAGCGCGTGCGCCGAAGCCCGCGGGAGGACGGAAGAGGACGGCTTCGCGTCCGGTGTTGCCGGCGCATCCGGGAGTGGCTGGAGAGGTCCGGGGGACGCGCGACGGGTGGAGCACGTCGGGTGTGTCCGCGACGGTTCCGCTTCAGCGGAATGAGATTGAACAGGCCCGGGAGAGGGTGCTGCGTGAGTCGCCGGAAGCGGAGGTGGCTGATGAAGACCACATCTCCACGGGCGCTCAAGCCGGGCCGCTGTCAGGCCGTCGGGGTTCGGGAGTGTTGGTCGCGGTGCTCATCGCGGTGAGCATTGTGGCGGTGGCGGTCCTGGTGTTGTTTGCCCTCAAGGGGGGAGGCGGCACCTTCATTCGGGGAAATGGAGATTCGCCGGGTGGTGAAAAGCCTGTGCTCCCGCCAGCTGACGGCGGGGTGGGGCGCAGTGATGCTGGTGCTGTAGTCCTGGTGCAGCCGACGGACGCCGGACCGCCGGATGCAGGGACACCGGACGCCGGACCGCCGGATGCAGGGACACCGGACGCCGGACCACCGGATGCGGGACAACCAGATGCTGGGACGCCCGACGCGGGTGGGGCAGGGCGCGCGGACGGCGGATTCACGAAACCTGGATCAAAGACGCCTCCTCCTCCTCCTCCGAAGAAGAAGGTGAGGCTGGAGTTCCGTATCCGTCCCTATGCCACCGTCTATATCGGTGACGACAAGATCGGGGAGACTCCCATTGAAGATGTCGTCGAGGTGGAACCGGGAAGAATCAAATTCCGATTCTACAACGGAGAAATGAAGCGCTGGGGAGACAAGGTCGAAATTGTGAGGCCCGGCACCAAGATCCACATCGTCAAGTACAGCTTCTACGGCGATGAATAGACCTGGGGAACACCTCGAATCCTGTCTGTCTTCAAGATTGAGACGACGATTGCGAAGGCGATCTTGTCAATTGACCACCCAGGCGCTTCGGGGCGCTCTCCTGGCCGCACAAGCTCGCAGTTGACGCGAAGCGGTAGATACGAGCAGGCAAGCCCAGTGTCTACGAAACGTGTCGACGGGCTCGTGCGCATCCAAGCGCTTCTTCGCTGACATCTCCCAGTCCTCATCCGGATACTCCGTATGTGTTTCACGGAGAGGTCGCGTGCGAAGGGTAGTGTAGGGCGTTGTCTGTGTTGCTCAAAAGCGGTGCGTCTGGAGCACTTCTGACGCAAGGGCAATTAATCTCGCCCGTAGGCTCTCCGGCGCGACGACTTCAAACCCACGCATCACTTCGCAGAGCTGACCCAGCGCAATCGACTCCCGCTCGAAGTCGACGACGACTGTCTTTCTCCCGCCCTCCTCACGCCCCTCGTCGAAGCGAACACCCTCCGCCGGTGGCCGCATGCGCCGCAGCGTGGCCTCCGCCTCCGGCGTCAGCCGCAGCGTCACTTCATACCGCGCACGCTTCTCCAGGAACTTCGAGCACCACTCCCGCCAGAACGCGGGCAGGTCGAACCGCTCCGGCCGCTCGAAGGTCTCCGCGCGCACCTTCGCCCCCGCGATGCGCGAGCCCCGATACACCCGCGTCCCCGCCTCCGTCCCCGCGACGAGGTACCAGCGGTCCGCCTTGAGCACGAGCGCGTAGGGCTCCACGACCCGCCGACTCCGCTTGCCGTCGAAGTCCCGATACGTCAGTGACACCCGTTGGTTCTGCCACGCCGCCTCGCGAAGCAGCTCCAGGTGCGGCACTTCGTCCTTCTGCGTGAACCATCCCGACGCATCCACATGCAGCCGCTGCCTCGCGTACTCCAACGCCGGCTGCTGCAACGCAGGCAGTGCCGCCGCCAGCTTCACCAACCCACTGCGCAGCGGCCCCGACAACCCCAAGTCTCCCAGCCGCCCCGGCGCCCCACCTATCGCCGCCAGCGCCTGCAGCTCCGCGCGATTCAAGCCTGTCAGCTGCGTCTTCCATCCCTCCACCAGGGCCACACCCCCGGACGCCCCGCGCGTCGCGTACACGGGCACCCCCGAAGAAGACAGGGAGTCGAGGTCCCGGTGGATGGTCCGCTCGGAGACCTGGAGCTCGCGCGCCAGGTCCCCCGCAGTCAGCTTCGGGCGGCTCTGCAACAGCATCATCAGACTGACGAGTCGGTCGGCGCGCATGCGGAAACCCTATGCGGACAATCATGACAGAGGTTGTCATATTCACCCCGCTAGGGTGCCTCTCGTCGCCGGCGAACCGCGCGTCCGCGCTTCACCCCGCCGGCCAGGGAGACACCATGAAGAAGCCACTCGAAGGACGCATTGCCCTCGTCGCGGGAGCCACCCGTGGCGCGGGACGAGGCATCGCCACCCGGCTGGGTGAAGCCGGCGCCACCGTCTACTGCTCGGGCCGCAGCGTCCGAGGCCAGCCCGCCTCCGGCCCCAAGCGCCCGGAGACCCTCGAGGAGACCGCCGAGCAGGTCACCGCCCTGGGCGGAAAGGGCATCGCCGTGCGGTGCGACCACACCGTCGACGCGCAGGTCATCGCCCTGCGCGACCGCATCCAACAGGAGCATGGCCGCCTCGACATCCTCGTGAACGACATCTGGGGCTGCGACACCATCTCCGAGTTCGGCGTGCCCTTCTGGAAGCTGAACCCGGACCACGCTCGCACCATGCTGGAGCGCGCGGTGCTCACCCACCTCATCACCAGCCGGTACCTCGTCCCGGTCATGCTCCCCCGGAACCAGGGGCTCATCGTCGAAATCACCGACGGAGACCACTTCGGCTACCGCGGCAGCCTCTACTACGACCTCGCGAAGATGAGCGTCATCCGCCTGGCCTTCTCCATGTCGCGAGACCTGCGCCGCACGGGCATCACCGCCCTCGCCGTGACGCCCGGCTTCCTGCGCTCCGAGGAGATGCTCGAGAACTTCGGCGTCACCGAGGCCAACTGGCGCGACGCCGCGAAGACCGAGCCGGACTTCATCGCCTCCGAATCCCCGTCCTACGTCGGCCGGGCCGTGGCCGCGCTCGCCGCGGACCCCCACGTCGGCTCCAAGGCCGGCCGCGTCTTCAGCTCCTGGGCCCTGGCCCGCGAGTACGGCTTCACCGACCTGGATGGCTCCACGCCCCACTGGGGAGACCACTTCGCCCGCGCCTATCCCGGCAGCCCCTACCGCGTCGCCGACGAGGCCGCCTACTTCACCTGGCGTGACAGCCCCATCGAGAGCGTCCGCCCCAACTGGCCGGAGGAGTGAGGCTCAGACATCCTGTTTCATGGCTCGGCGTACCTTGGCCTACACGGGCCAAGGGGCGCTGGCCGCTCACGGTGCGCCCGCGACCGGCCAGGGGCTCCGGGTGACGGTTGGCCCACGCTGGCGTGGACGCGGCGCGGCGCCACCAGTAGGGTGCGCGGCCTGAATGGAACGCCCCCAAGTGGTTTCTGCCCTCGAAATGCAGGTCAAGGCTCGGCCCGTGCCGCGCCACGTGGGCATCATCATGGATGGCAACGGTCGGTGGGCGGAGTCGCGGGGTCTGGAGCGACTGGAGGGGCACCGTGAGGGTAGCGCCAGTGTACGCGAAGTCACCCGCACCGCGCGCCGCGTGGGCATCCAGGCGCTGACCCTCTACGCCTTTTCCTCACAGAACTGGGCCCGCCCCGCAGAGGAGGTCGCGGGGCTGATGGACCTGCTGCGCGACTACCTGGAGCGCGAGCGGCCCGAAATCCTGGACAACGGCATCCGGCTCAACGCGGTGGGAGATGTGGGACGTCTGCCGCGCTTCGTGAGGGAGCCGCTGGACCGGCTCATCGCCGATTCGGCGAGCAACACCGGCATGGTGCTGTCGCTGGCGCTGTCCTACGGCGGGCGGGAGGAGATCCTCCACGCCGCCAGCCGGATGGCGGAGGCCATCTCCCGGGGCGAGCTGTCCGCGGGCCGGGTGGAAGAGTCCGACTTCGAGTCCTTTCTCTGGACGAATGGGTTGCCCCCGCTGGACCTGGTGGTCCGCACCAGCGGCGAGCAGCGCATCTCCAACTTCCTCCTCTGGCAGATGGCATACGCGGAGCTGTGCTTCAGCGACGCCCTCTGGCCGGACTTCCGCACCGAAGAGTTTCTCCGCTGCGTGTCCCAGTACCAGCAGCGAGAGCGGCGCTTCGGTCTGACCTCCGCGCAGGTCAAGCGGGAGGACACCCCCCAGCGGGCCAAGGCGTGAACGACAAGAACCGAAACCTCGTCGTGCGCATCGTGACGGCGCTGACGCTCCTGCCGCTCGTGGTGCTGCTCCTCTTCCTCGGCGGCGTGTGGAGCGCGGGCTTGTTGGGCCTCGCCGCGGCCGCGTGCGTGGGGGAGTACTACCTCATCGTGCAGAAGCGGCTGACGGTCGCCGCGTGGGTGGGCATGGCCTTCGCGGCCGTGATGCCCTTCCTTCCCCTCAAGGACGCCGCGCGCACGGGAGAGACGGCCTTCTGGCTCACCGTCGTCTTCGCGTTCTTCGCGTGGATCTACCACCTCTTCAAGGGCCCCCTCGCGGAGGCCCCCACGCGCACCGCCCACCTGGTCAACGGCTTCCTCTATGGCGCCGTGGGCCTCACCGCGCTGTCGGCCCTGCGCCTGCTGCCGGACCACGGCCTCGCGTGGGTCATCTGCGCGCTGACGATCACCTGGGCCAACGACACCGCCGCCTACTTCTTCGGTCGCTTCCTGGGGCGCCACAAGCTCTACCCCGAGGTGAGTCCGAACAAGACGTGGGAGGGGTTCTACGGCGGCATGTTGGGCTCGGTGGGCGGCATGTTCATCGCCCGGGCCTTCTTCTTCCCCGTCTTCACCGTGTGGGACTGCGTGCTCCTGGGCGTCGCCGGAGGGCTCCTGGGCCCGGTGGGCGACCTGTGCGAGTCCATGCTCAAGCGCGCCTATGGCGTGAAGGACTCCGGGGTGCTCATCCCGGGGCACGGCGGCGTGTTGGACCGCATCGACGCGCTGCTCTTCAATGCGCCCTTGGTGTTCGTCTACGTGCAGTTCGTGCGCGGATGGCTGCCGTAGAAGCGTGAGATTTCGCTCGCCCGCCTGGCTGGCGACCCCGGATGTGCGTTGTCCGTCCGGGGGCTCACGATTACTCTTGCCGCCATGCCCTCACTTCAGAACCTGGGGTTCTTCATCCTGTTGCTCGGCGTGCTCGTGACGGTGCACGAGCTCGGCCATTTCCTCGTGGCGAAGGCCTGCGGGGTGAAGGTCCTCAAGTTCTCCATCGGCTTCGGGCCGAAGCTCATCGGCTTCGTGAAGGGTGAGACCGAGTACCAGATCGCCATCCTCCCCCTGGGCGGCTTCGTGAAGATGGCCGGCGACCTGCCCCACGAGGAGCTGGGCCCGGATGAAGCCAAGCGAGGTTTCCTGGCGCAGCCCCCCTGGAAGCGCGGACTCATCGTCCTGGCGGGGCCGGCCTTCAACCTCATCTTCCCCGTCATCGTCTATTTCTTCGTGTTCCTGGGGCCGCACCAGGCGACGTCCACCCTGGTGGGGTACGTGGAGCCGGGCATGCCCGCCTCCTCCGCCGGCCTGCGCCCCGGAGACCGGGTGCTGTCCGTGGAAGGGGTGCCCGTGCGCACGTTCGAGGACATGCGCGACACCTTCGTCGGCCGCTTCGAGCGCCCGATTCCCATCGTCGTCGAGCGCGACGGCAAGCCCGTGACGCTCACCGTGTCGCCCATCAAGAGCACGGAGACGTCGCCCATCGACACCGTGGAGCGTGGCCTCATCGGCGTCCTGCCGCTGGCCAAGCCGCCCATGGTGGGCGTGCCCCCGGGCTCCCCGGCCGAGGCCGCGGGCCTGCGCACCTTCGACCGCGTGTTGAGCGTCAACGGCACGCATGTCCCGGACGAGGCCCGGCTGTACCAGGAGCTGGGCCGTCACCCCGAGGGCGAGTCGCTCAAGGTCGTCGTGCGGCGCATGCAGGTCGTCGAGGCCGGCGTGGTGAAGGGGCAGGCGTCGAACGTGGTGGAGGTGACGGTGCCCCGTCAGCCGGGCGTGGGCCTGGCGGCGCTGGGCGCGGAGCCGGCGGACCTGTACGTGGCGACGGTGGTGCCGGGCAGCGCGGCGGACAAGGCCGGCCTGAAGCAGGGCGACCGCGTGGTGTCGCTCAACGGCGAGGCCCTGCCGTCCTTCCGCATGCTGGACGTGAAGCTCAGCGGCGCGGAGGCCAAGCCCTTCTCGCTGACGTGGCGGGGCGTGGGGGGCGAGCAGACGCAGACGCTGTCCCAGGCGCCGCTGACGGCCGAGGACTCGATGGGGCAGGAGACCACGAAGCTGTCGCTGGGCGCGCGCGGGTGGGCGCTCCTGGACGCGGACGTGGCGAAGGCGGACGAGGTGACGGTGCACCTGGGGCCCGGCGCGGCGCTGAAGCAGGCCGCCATCGTCGTCCCGAAGATCGTGGGGCAGATGGTGAAGGTGCTCGCGGGGCTGGTGACGCGCGACGTGCCGCTGAGCACGGTGGGCGGCCCCATCATGATGTACCAGCTCGCCGCCAAGAGCGCCGAGCAGGGGTTGGACTCGTTCCTCAACCTGATGGCCATCATCTCCATCAACCTGGGCGTGATGAACCTCTTGCCCATCCCCGTGCTGGATGGCTTCGCGCTGCTGTCCGCCGCGTGGGAGGGCATCCGCCGCCGCCCCATCCCCGTGCGCGTGCGCGAGGCCGCCAACATGGTGGGCCTGGCGCTGCTCATCCTCCTGATGCTGCTGGTCTTCACCAACGACATCACCCGCTAGAGGCCCCATGCGCGCGACGACCCTTGTCCTTCTCCTGGCGCTGGGGTTGTCCACGGCGTGTGCCTCGCGCGCGGCGAAGCCGGACCGGCCCGAGGACGTGGGGCCGGAGCCGGGCTCGCCTCGGGTGACGAAGCGCGAGCAGATGCCTCGCTCGTATCTGGGGGAGGGGCTGGCCTCGTTTTACGGCCCCGGGCTGCATGGCCGTCCCACGGCGAGCGGGGAGCGCTTCAACCAGAACGCGCTCACGGCCGCGCACCGCAAGGCGCGCTTCGGCTCGTGCCTGCGCGTGGTGAACATGGAGAACGGGCGCTCCGTGGAGGTGCGCGTCAACGACCGCGGGCCCTTCGTCGAGGGGCGCATCGTCGACGTCTCGCAGGCCGCGGCCGCGAAGCTGGGCATGTTGGACAAAGGCGTGGTGCGGGTGCGCTTGTATCGCTGCGCGGACAACGTGTCGGAGATTCCCCGCGCAATGTGGGCGGCTCCGGTGTAGGGAGCCCCCATGTTTCTCTCGCTGGACACCTCGACGTTGACGATGTCGCTGGCCCTGGTGGAGCGCGGGCCGGACGGCGTGCGCGCCGTGGAGCACCTGGTGGTGCCCCCGCCCGTCAAGCAGAGCGAAGCGCTGCCGGGAGTCGTCGGTGAGCTGCTGGCCCGACACGACACGCGGCTGGCGGACCTGGAGGGCCTGGTGGTGGGCCTGGGGCCGGGCTCCTTCACGGGCTTGCGCATCGGCCTCGCCACGGTGAAGTCGCTGGCGTACGCGGCGAAGCTCAAGGTGGCGGGGGCGTCATCGCTGGCTGCCCTCGCGCTGGAGGGCCCGGAGGACGTTCCGCTCTACTGCCTCGCGGTGGCGCGCAAGGACGACCTGTACCTGGGCGCCTACGTCCGGCGGGGTGGGGCGGTGGAGGCGCTGGAGCCGGAGACGGCCATGTCGCCCCAGGAAGTGGCGGCGCGGATGGCCGCGGAGCCTCGCGCGCTGGCGCTGGGGCCGGCGCTGGTGGGCTACCACGCGGCGCTGGTGTCGCACGGGGTGGCGCCCGAGCGGCTCCTCTCGGGGCATGACTTCCCCTCGGCGGTGGCGCTGGCGCGGCTGGCGCGCTTCCCAGAGGAGTTCTCGCTCCAGGCGCTCTTCGCCATGGAGCCGCACTACGTGCGCGCCTCCGAGCCGGAGCGCAATCCGAAGTTCCCTCCGCTGCCGGGGCCCACGCCCACGGCGCGCTTGAAGGACGACTGAAGCGTCGGGCGCACCCGCGCTCGGGCGATGCACGCACAAGGACGCGTCATGAAAGACGATTTGCAGATTGCCGTGGTGGGTGCCACCGGCGTGGTGGGCCGTGAAGTGCTGGCGGGGCTGTACGCGCGCGACGTGCCCGCGGAGAACGTGAGGGCCTTCGGCTCGGAGCGCTCGAAGGGGCTGGAGGTGGAGTACGGCGAGGACTCGCTGGAGGTGGAGCGCGCCACGGCCGACGCCTTCCGGGGTGTGGGGCTGGTGCTGCTGGCGACGCCGGGCGAGGTGTCTCGCACGCTGGCTCCCGCGGCCCAGGCCGCGGGGGCGTGGGTGGTGGACGTCAGCCCCGCGTTCCGGGGCGATGGCAACGTCCCGCTGGTGCTGCCGGGCTTCAACACCGAGTCGCTGAGCACTGTCACGAAGGGCCGCGTGGTGTGCCTGCCGGGCGCGGTCACCACGGCCGCGGTGCACGTGGTGGAGCCGCTGCGCCGGGCCTTTGGCGTGGCGCGTGCGCAGGTGACGGCGATGATGGGCGTGTCCAGCGCGGGCGTGCGCGGCGTGGCGGAGCTGGAGAAGCAGACGGCGGACCTGATGTCCGGGCGCGAGCCGGAGCCGCATGCCTTCCCGCACCGGGTGGGCTTCAACCTGGTGCCGCAGGTGGGCGGCTTCATGGTGGGCTCGCCGTGGACGGAGGAGGAGGCGGGCTGGACGCTGGAGGCGGCGCGGCTGTTCGCGGGTCGGGGCGAGGCCCCCGTCCTCGCGGGCACGGCGGTGCAGGTGCCCAGCTTCTACGGGCACGGGCTGGTCATCAACGTGCAGCTCAAGAAGGCGGGCCCGGTGGAGCAGGTGAGGGCCGCGCTGAAGACGTCCCCCTCGCTCAAGGTGCTGGATGCGCCGGGGGAGCGCGTCTACCCCATGCCCATGCTCGTCACGTCGGACCCCGCGGTCCATGTGGGCCGGGTGCGCGCCTTCCCGCAGTCCCCGGAGTGGGTGACGCTCTTCGCCGCCATCGACAACGCCACCCGGGGCGCCGCGCTCAACCTGGTGGAGACCGGGTTGAAGCTGGCCGAGCGGGAGCGGGCTGCCTGACATTTTGGCACGCGGCCCGGGGCGCTCCTGTCTGTTTGGCGCTCCGGGGCTGGGACTCCAGGGCCACAACGGCGCGTGCCAGAAGGAGTTGAGTGTGGCCCCCCACTTGCTAGCGTCCGGCTACCCATGCGCCACATATTCGTCGTGCTCCTGCTCACCGCATCGACCGCCCTGGGGCAGACCGTGTCCTTCACGGGTGCGGCCATCCAGAATGGCGAAGTCACAGTCTCCCTGGCCAACTGCGAGAAGCTCAATCCAGTCACCTGGACGAGGACGGGGACGTTGCTGTGTTCCTCCCTCACCTTCTTCCTGACCGAGGGGAGCTGCACGGACAAGCCGGATGCGGCGGGCAACTTCGAGGTCGACGAGATCGGCCAGAACGACACCACGGCGAGCGGCACGATCAACCTCCAGATGAGCAAGGCGCTCAACGCGAAGGGCGAGACGTGTGAGGCGCAGAAAGCGAACCGGACCTACAAGCTCTGCGCTTCGACGACCCGGCAGACCAACCTGGGGCAGTGCGACTCCACCCTGGTGAGCATCGGGAACAGCGTCAGCTTCATCCTGGACCCGGTCGCGCCCAATGCCCCGGAGGCTCCGGCGGTCACGGGCCTGGACAGCGCGCTCAGCGTCAGTGTGACGACGACCAGCGACATGGCTCGGCTGAAGGTGGAGGTGGTGGAGGTGACGCAGGGCGACGATGGCGGCAGCGGCACGCCGGGGGCGGTGGTGCGCTCCAAGGAGCAGGTGACGCCGAACAACGTGTTCCGCATGGATGGGCTGGAGAACGGCAAGACGTACGGCGTTCGGGCCATCGCCTTCGACAAGGCGGGCAACGAGAGCCCCGCCTCGGCGCTCGCGACGGGCGCGCCCATTGCCAGCAATGGTTTCTTCGATGAATACGTCGACGCGGGTGGCCAGGAGACGGGTGGCTGCGGCGCGGGCGGTGGTGGGCTTGCTGTGGGCGCCGCGATGGCGGCTCTGGGGTTCTGGCTGACGTCCAGGAGGAAGCAGTCATGAGTCGGGCATGGGCGCTGGGTGTGGCCATGGTGGTCGCCGGGTCGCCGGCGTTGGCGCAGGACGTCGTGAGCGAAGTGGAGGCCGAGGACTTCTCCTCGCCGCGTTCAGGTGGAGTCGTCTTCCGGCTGGGTGGCTACAAGCCGCGCGTGGACTCGGAGAAGGGGCTCACCGAGGGGCGGACTCCGTACAAGGACACCTTCGGCGATTCCTCGCTGCTGCTCGCCGAGGTGGAGCTCCAGCACTTCTTCTACCAAGGCATCGGCACCGCGGGCCTGGGTGTGTCGGCGGGCTACGGTGAGAAGTACGCGAACGCCAAGCTGGAGGAGGGCGGTGATGCGGCGGAGAAGACGGCGCTGAAGGTGATTCCGCTGGGCCTCAATGCCTTCTACAAGTTCGACTACGCGGCCTTCGAGTGGGGCATCCCGCTAGTGCCATACGGCAAGCTGGGCCTCATCTACACGCCGTGGTGGGTGACGAAGGGCGACGACACCGAGGTCTCCCAAGGTCGCAAGGGCAGCGGCGGCAAGTGGGGCTGGGGCGCGACGGCCGGAGTGTCCTTCCTGCTGGACGTGCTGCAGCCGCGCTTCGCGCGCGACTTCGACTCGGGGCTGGGCGTCAACCACAGCTACCTGTTCGCCGAGTACACCTACGCGGATGTGGACAATTTCGGCGGGAAGGGCCTGGTGCTCTCCAGCCGGCGCTGGATGTTTGGACTCGCGCTGGACTATTAGCGGTGAATGCCGCTTGTCCCGCGCTCTGTCCGTTCCTCCGCCGCGCTCCTTGTCTTGATGGCCGCCGTGGGCCCCTGGGCCTCCGGCTGCCGGCGCGCCAT
Organism: Myxococcus stipitatus; assembly: GCF_038561935.1. The sequence goes on from NZ_CP102770.1 coordinate 3,724,677, forward strand.
TCGCGCGGAGATGGGCGAAGACCGCGTGGTGGAGGCGGGTGTTCCCGTCGAGCTGGGCTCGCGTGAGGAGGGGGCTCCGGTCCTCTCCTGGGAGCCCGGCGACGGGACGCCGTCCGTGCAGAGCCCTCGGCTGTCGCATGCGTTCGCGCGCCCGGGTGTGTACTCGGTGCGTGCGCTGCATGAGGGCCAGGAAGTCGGGCGCGTGCAGCTCACCGTCGTGCCGCGTCCACTCCTGAGGGCGGTGCCCGCGGAGGCGCAGACGGTGCTGTGGATGCCCACGCTGCGGGGCAACATGGAAGCGCTGGTGGATTTCTACGAGCGGCTCGTGGGCCCGGAGGAATCCGAGAACGCGCTCCGAGACGCTCCGCTGGTGGCGCTGGTGCTGGAGAGCCTGGCGCAGAGCTCCGGGGTCGTGGACCCGGAGGAAGGCTTTGGTCTCTTCCTGCTGCCCGCGTTCGATGGCGTGGTCGCGCTGCTCGGTGTGACGGAGCCCGAGGCCGCGATGCAGGCGGTGGCTCAAGAGCTGGAGAGCTCCGGACACCAGGTCTCGCCGACGGGTGACGGGGCCATGCGCGTGATTCCCGCGGACTCGGGCGAGCCGATGTTGTTGTTCGTCGACCGGGGCTACCTGTACCTGGCGATTCCCGACTCGGACGCCGACGAGGTGGAGCCGGGTGAGCCGGTGTCGGTGTTGGCCGTGGAGCCCGCCATCGCGGATGTCGAGGTGGCTCGTGGCGCGGTGAGGGACCTCAAGGGCCCAGGGCTCTCCGAGTCCGCCCTGTACCAGGAGCTCCGCGCGAAGGTCGCGGAGGGCCACGTCTATCTGTACTCGAGCGCGCTGAAGGCCGGAGCGGAGGAGAAGGAGTCGCCGGTGCGAGGCTTCATGGCCTCGCTGGTGGTCCAGTCCGAGCGCATGACGTTGGATGGGTTCCTCGCATCCTCCCGGCCGTTGTTCCAGGGCGCGAATGCGCCCGCGTCGGCGCTCCTGGCGGACAGTGCGCTGGGGCCCGTGGCCGCCGCGCAGCTCTCGGTTCCTCCCGAGGAGCTGGCGAAGCTGGTGTTCGGTGCGCCGGGCTCCCCCCTGCGGGAGCGCGTGGTGGAGCGGTGGCGCTCGCGTGGTTTGGACCCGGAGGCGCTGCTGAAGGCCCTGCGGGGCGATGTGGCCGTGCTCGTGTACTTCGACGCGCCGGGATTCCTGAAGAGCTTCGTCCAGAGTCACCGGCCGGAGCCTCGAGGGACGGTGTTGATTGACGCGGGGCTCACGTCGGCGGAGCCCGTGCTGCGGCTGCTCGATGAGCACCTCGATGGTTCGCTGTTGCGCTTCCGCGTGGAGAACGTCCCGGGCGGGAAGGTGTACCGGACGATGCTCCGAGGCTTCCCGGTGCAGCTCATGGTGGGGGCTCAGCGGGCGACGTTGCTGGCGGGGGAGCCGCTGGATGGGCGGCCTCGCGGTGACGTGGGCCGAGCCCTTCGCGAGCGCCTGGGCGGCGAGGCCTTTGGCGCGGGGCACCAGTCGCTGATGGCGGACCTGGGGCAGCTGCGCGCGGACCTGGATGCGCAGCACTCCGTGCCGGGCGTGACAGCGGAGCGACTGGCTTCCGCGCAGGGGCTCGTGAAGGCGGTGCTGGAGCGCTTCCTCCCGCTGGACTCGGCCTTCATGGACTTCTCGCTTGCGGAGGGGGGCGCCCGGCTGAAGGGGGGCCTGCGACTGCGCGAGGGGGCTCGAAGCGGGCAGGGGTGGCGATGAGCTCCGGTGGCTCCATCACGGTGCTCTACTTCGCCGCGGCCCGTGAGCGCGCGGGGCTGGCGCGTGAGTCCCTTCCGGTTCCCGAGGGCGTGACAGTGCGCGAGGTCCTGCGGCTGCTCTCTGTCGCGCATCCGGGGCTGGCGCCGCTGTTGCCGCACCTGCGCGTGGCGGTGGACCAGGAGTTCGTGGGCGTGGATGCGCCGGTTCGTCCGGGGGCGGAGGTGGCGTTGATTCCTCCCGTGGCGGGAGGCTCGCCAGGATTGTTCCGGGTGGTGGACCGGCCGCTCCGGTTGGAGGAAGTGGTGGAGGCGGTGGGGGGCGAGTCGTGCGGAGGGCTCGTCACGTTCAGCGGTTCGGTGCGCAACCAGACGAAGGGCCGGCGAGTGCTGCGGCTCGAGTACGAGGCCTACGCGCCGATGGCGGAGAAGAAGCTGGCGGAGATTGGCGCGGAGGTCGCCACGCTGTGGCCGGGTGTCCGGCTGGCGGTGGTCCACCGCGTGGGCACGCTGGTTCCGGGGGAGCTGGCGGTGGTCATCGCCACCGCGTCGCCTCATCGCCGGGAAGCCTTCCGAGGGTGTGAGTACACCATCGAGCGCCTCAAGCAGGATGTGCCCATCTGGAAGAAGGAGTTCTTCGAGGATGGAGAGGTCTGGGTCGGGCTCGGGCCCTGAGGCGGCGGCGACGTGCTGCTCAGCCTTCGCCCAGGCGCTGCACTTCCTCGCGCAGCCACGGATTGATTAGCGGACGCGGAAGCTCGCGGGGACGTGGACCTCGGGGCCGCCGTCTGTTTGTTGCTGGGCTCGCTCCGTGTCGGTGATGGGGCGCATGGGGGTGTCGAGTCCCATGGCCTTGCGGCGCTCGGCTTCCTTGTCCGCGGCTTGTTGCAGGGCGCGTGCGTTGGATTCGGCGGCGCGCTCGGGGGTGGGGCCCGCGAGGAGGAAGCCCACGGGCAGGCTCAGGAAGAGCAGGGCGACGATGGCCAACCAGCCCATGTCCTTCCACTGGAGTGGGCCGACGCGCTCCTTGACGACGGACGACTGGACGATGAGCGAGAGCTGTCCTTCCGTGAGGCGCAGCGTCATGCCGTCGCCGAGCACCACGGAGGTACGCCCCTGGTCCTGGACGAGCTGCTCCGAGGGGACAGGCGCGAAGCTGGCGCCGCGTGCCTTGCGTTCCGCCTGGACCTTGGGGGGCAGGTGGATGCGCCAGCCGCCCTGGGTGCGCTCGGCCATGAGGAAGGGTTCCTCGGGCAGCGTGAAGCCGTAGAGGGGGAGGGGGGCCTGCTCATCGGGCGCGGCGAGCACCTTCTCCAGCTCCGGGCCGTAGCTCCACGCTTCGGCGAGGTTCTCGCCCCAGTACAGCTCGAAGTACAACCCGCCGTCCGCCTTGGTGCTCATCTCACGGGTCAGCATATGCGTCCTGATGGCTCCTGGCCTCGGCAACTCGCTTGGAAGCCCACGGGTGGACAGCGCGTGCCCGCCCGCTCACCGGACAACCTGGGGCCGGCGTAGGTTCCGAGAACGGGTAACGAGGCTGCCGGGGCGGCGCTTGCTGACGTGTGGACCACGAGGCCCCGGGTCGTCGGACCGCCCAGCCTGTTTCGAGGAGGGGGCCGCTCACGGTCGCGTGGCCGCTGGTGGTGGTGGTCTTCGATGGTGCCGCTGTGGGCGTCTTAGCCCCTGACGAGGCCACTCCCGGCTTCGAGCATGGCGCGGCAGCTGTCACCGCCGTAGCAGAAGGTGGCGTTCCCGCTGTGGACTCTGCCGTGGAAGTTGGTGCCGCCGCCGTGCTTGATGGTGCCGCACGATTCGACGCGGCTGGGGGCGTGGAGGTTGCCCCGGTCGCAGCTGCCGCTCCTGCTATCGGTAATCGCGTTGCTGATGCGGCTCAATGTGGGATTGCCGAAGCAGCGGAGGGTCCCCCGACTGCGGAGGGAATGGTAGGGGACGCCCCCTGGGTCTTCGCAGGCGCCGAGGAGGTTGTGCCCGCGGCAGGCGAGGCGGGCGTGGGGGCTGTGCCTCCCTCAGGCGAGGGAGACGCGGTGGTCGCGCCTATCGCAGGTGATGCGGGCGCGGCGGTCGTTCCCGCCGCAGGTGATGGAGTCGCAGGTGCTCCGCCTCCCGCAGGCGATGGAGTCGCAGGTGCTCCGCTTCCCGCAGGTGACGAAGTCGCAGGTGCCACGCCTCCTGCAGGTGACGAAGTCGTAGGTGCCACGCCTCCCGCAGGTGATGGAGTCACAGGTGCTGCGCGTCCCGCAGGTGACGAAGTCGCAGGTGCCACGCCTCCTGCAGGTGATGGAGTCGCAGGTGCCACGCGTCCCGCAGGTGACGAAGTCGCAGGTGCCATGCCTCCCGCCGGCAACACGGGCGAGGGGGTCGTCCCCGATGCAGGTGCTACGCCTCCCGCCGGTGACGGGGACGCGGTGGTCGTACCCATCGCGGGCACGATGCCTCCCGCAGAAGGTGGTGGAGCGGAAGCCGTGCTCGGCGCAGGAGCCTGTGTCGTCCCCGGGGTATTGGCCGGAGTCCCAGCGGGCGCGCCAACGACCGTTGGCGGAGTCGCGGTGGTCGTGGCAGGGGCTGCCTGTGTCGCACCAGGTCCCATCGCGGATGCGCCAGGACTCGACGGTGCGGGCGTCGCCACGGTTCCACCCGCTTGAGGCGCGGCCACCGCGGGTGCCCCTGGTGTCGGCGGCCTGGACTTGAATCGTTCTGGCAACGCGCTGCGAATCTCCGCGGCCGCGACCGCGACGATGACCGCGGAGATCGCCAGGAATCCCACCGTCTGCGCCAGCGTCTCCACCCGAGGAGGCAGCCTGCGTCCGCTCACGGCCTCGACCATCAGCAACAACACGCGCCCGCCATCCAGTCCGGGAACCGGCAACAGGGTCAGCAGCGCCAGCGCCACCGACGCGGCCACCAAGGCCCGCAGCACCGAATCCAGACCCGACGAAGCCGCGTCCGACGACTCCTGCCGCACCAACGCCCCAGGCCCGGTGGGCCCTCCATGCGCCGGGTCTCCCTTGGCCAGTCGCAGGAACATCGTCACGCCCTCGGAGGCGATGTTCATCGTGTGCACCAGCGAGTGCCGCAGCGCCTCGCCAGGCGCATGCGTGCGGTACACGTACTGCTGACTCACGCCAATGCGCCCCTCGCCCTGCTCATCCGGTCGCGGACGCACCGTCACCGTGCGCGCCTCGCCATGTCGCGCCACCCGCAACTCGAGCGGACGCCCCACACCCACGGCCACCTTCTCGACGAACTCCGTCCAGGTGCGAAGGGGCTGCCCATCGACCATGTCGATGCGGTCCCCCGGCAGCAGCTGCGCCCGAGCCGCCTCCGAGCCCGGCTTCACCGTCCCCACCGTCAGCGGCACCACCACGTGCGTGCCCGACGTGTACAGAGCGAAGAGGACCCCCAAGGCGAACAGGTAGTTCGCCAGCGGGCCCGCCAGGATGATGAGCGCGCGCCGCACGGGTCCCAAGGTCTGGAAGCTCGCCGCGTCCGCGGCGTCCGCGCGGTGCGGATTCATCCCCTGGATGTGCACCGTGGCGCCCAGCGGAACCGCGCCCACGACGAACTGCGTCCCGCCCAACCGGAAGGACGCCATGGGCGGACCAAACCCGAACACGAACCTGGGCACCCTCACGCCGAGCAATCGCGCGGCGACCAGGTGCCCCAGCTCATGCAGGGCGAGCAGCGCCCCCAGGGCGAGCAGAACGAGCGCGTAGTGCATCCCGGACGACGGCTCCTACAACTTCCGCCGCTGGCCGGTCCGCTTGTAGGCCAGGTAGTCCGCGAGGATGGTGCCGTGGTCGAAGCACAGGTCCTGGGGCAGCGCGTCGACCCGGAAGGTCCGCGCCTCCGCCGCGTCATCCGAGCCCTGGGGCTCTCCCTGCGCCGTGCCGATGTACACCGTCGACAGCGTGTGCTGCCTCGGGTCCCGCTTGGGGTCCGAATACGTGAAGAACTGCTCCACCAGCTTCACGTCCATCCCCGTCTCCTCCTTCACCTCGCGGATGGCCGCCGCGTCCAGAGGCTCGCCTTCGTCCACGAAGCCGCCAGGCAGCGCCCACCCGAGGGGAGGGTTCGCGCGGCGGATGAGGACGATGCGTTCACCCGACAGCTCGATGATGCAGTCCACGGTGGGCTTGGGGTTGCGGTATTCGGGCATGGCCCCCAGTCTACCCTCGACCGCCCCGAGCGCACTGCACTCGATGCATTCGTGAGGTATGGTGCGCGCCGTGTCCACCCTGAGACGCTTCCGCCTGCTCGTGCCCGCCCTCCTCGTGAGCGTGATGTCGGGCTGCCTGCCCTTCGACCAGGACGGGGGCGACTACGTCTTCACTCCCGTGGAGATCTTCCGCGACGAGTGCGGCCTGTACCCCGCCAACCAGGACAAATTCCACGGCACCCTCCAAGTCACCGGACGTGTCGTCCGCCTGGACATGGCGCTGCTCGACACGCAGCTCATCGGCTACTTCCTCGCGGAGGGGGATGACTTCTCCATCGACGGCAACGTGGTGAACGCGGTGGCCCCGGTCCGCGGACAGGAGTGCCGGCTGGACGAGGCGAGCATCCACATCGACGGGACGACGCAGTGCCGCACGGGCTTCGACGGCGTGATGCGCGTGCGCTACGAGGCCGAGCAGCGGCCGGCCGAATGCACCTGCGAGCTGTGGATGCGTTTTGAAGCCGTCAAGGAAGCCAAGCGCTGCGAATAGCCGCTTGAGCCCGGCCTCATGGGTTCCTAGAACAGAGGGGCTGTCGCCCATTCTGCGGAGGAGCCCATGGCTGAAACGCAGCACGAGATTGTCTCGGTCCTCACCGAGGCCCGCGTCTTCCCCCCGCCCGAGGCGTTCTCCCAGCGCGCCCACCTGCGGAGCATGGAGGACTACCAGCGGCTCTGGGACGAGGCCGCTCGCAATCCCGACAAGTACTGGGGCGACCGTGCTCGCGAGGAGCTCTACTGGAAGGAGCCCTTCCAGACGGTGCTCGACTGGAAGCCGCCGCACGCGCGCTGGTTCGTCGAGGGCCGCACCAACCTGGCCTACAACTGTCTGGACCGGCACCTCGCCACGCGCCGCGACAAGCCCGCCATCCTCTTCGAAGGGGAGCCCGGAGACCGCCGCACCGTCACCTACGGCGAGCTGTCCGTCGAGGTGAACCGCCTGGCCAACGGCCTCAGGTCGCTGGGCATCAAGAAGGGAGACCGCGTGGGCATCTACCTGCCCATGGTGCCCGAGGCCGCGGTGGCCATGCTGGCGTGCGCGCGCATCGGCGCGGTGCACTCGGTGGTGTTCGGTGGCTTCTCCGCGGAGGCGCTCCAGGAGCGCATGAACGACGCGGGCGCCCGGGTGGTGCTCACCGCGGATGGTGGCTGGCGCAAGGGCGCCGTGGTGCCGCTCCTGAAGAACGTGGAGCAGGCGCTCAAGAACATGCCCTCCGTGGAGAAGGTCGTCGTGGCGCGCCGCACGTCGACGGACGCGCCCGCCTTGCCCGGCCCCCGCTACCTGGCGTGGGACGCGCTGGTGAAGGGCCAGTCCGACGTGTGCGAGCCCGAGTGGGTGGAGAGCGAACACCCGCTGTTCATCCTCTACACCTCCGGCTCCACCGGAAAGCCCAAGGGCGTGCTGCACACCACCGCGGGCTTCGCGGTGAACGCGTCGCTCACCACGCGCTGGGTGTTCGACCTGCGCGAGGACGACATCTACTGGTGCACCGCCGACGTGGGCTGGGTGACGGGGCACAGCTACGTCGTCTACGGCCCGCTGATGAACGGCGTGACGACCATCGTCTACGAAGGCGCGCCCACGCACCCGGGACCGGACCGCTTCTGGGACATCATCGAGCGCTACAAGGCCACCATCCTCTACACCGCGCCCACCGCCATCCGCGCCTTCATGCGGCTGGGGGACGACATCCCTCGCAAGAAGGATTTGTCCTCGCTGCGTCTGTTGGGAAGCGTGGGCGAGCCCATCAACCCCGAGGCGTGGATGTGGTACCGCGACGTCATCGGCCAGGGCCGCTGCCCCGTCGTGGACACGTGGTGGCAGACCGAGACGGGCTCCATCATGATTTCACCGCTGCCGGGGGCCACGCCGACGAAGCCGGGCTCGGCGACGCTGCCGTTGCCGGGCATCCACGCCGAGATTCTGGACCGGCAGGGCAACGCCGTGCCGCGAGGGCAGGGCGGTCTGCTCTTCATCACCCGCCCCTGGCCCTCCATGCTGCGCACCGTCTACGGCGACCCGGAGCGCTACACGCGCACGTACTTCAGCGAGCTGCCCGGCAAGTACTTCACCGGCGACGGCGCGCGCACGGACGCGGATGGCTACTTCTGGTTGATGGGCCGCGTGGATGACGTCGTCAACGTGGCCGGACACCGGCTGGGCACCGCCGAGGTGGAGAGCGCGCTCGTCGCCCACCCGCGCGTGTCCGAGGCCGCCGTGGTGGGGCGTCCCGATGACTTGAAGGGCACCGCGCTGGTGGCCTTCGTCACGTTGAAGAACGGCAACGCACCCTCCGCCGAGCTCAAGAAGGAGCTGGCCCAGCACGTCTCCAAGGAGATTGGCGCCATCGCCCGCCCGGACGAGATTCGCTTCGCCGAGGGGCTGCCCAAGACGCGCTCCGGAAAAATCATGCGGCGGCTCCTGCGAGATGTCGCCGCGGGCAAGAAGTCCTCGCAGGACACCACCACCCTCGAGGACCTCAACGTCCTCGCGGCCCTCCAGCAGAACGAGGAGTAGCCCGCGGCCGACGTGTGGGCGGGAGCGCTTCGTGCCGCCTCCCGCCCGCACGCTTCTGGCCTTGTTCCAGGGCCCCCGCCGGTGTCTTGTGTTGCAGGTGAAATCAAGTTGCTATCAAGCTTCAATGTCTGCCAATCGCTAACAATCCGAAATAGTCGCTTTATGAGGAGTTGTTGACACTGGAAAGATGCAGGGGCATTAAAGGCCGCGCTCATCGCTTGAGCGCGACGCTCCAGGTCCCCTCCGGCGTCGTTCCCCTCCTCAGCGGAAGCGGATGTGTCCATGGATCTACGCGATCAGCTCGACTCGCCGTTGTTCACGCATTTCATCGCCAATTACACACACCCGACCGGGCCGGACCTGTTGGCGCGGACCGAGGCTTTCTATCAATGGCAGGAGTCGCGGCGGCAGTCGGGGCTCTGGCCATACTCGCGCAGCCTGGAGGGGGCGCCCACGGCGGAGTGCTCCGTGCGCAGCGAGGCGGGCGTGGCTCGGCAGGGATTGAACTTCGGCTCGCAGGACTACCTGGCGCTGTCCACACATCCCCAGGTGGTGGAGGCCGCGCACCGCGCCATCCGTGACTTCGGCGTGCACAGTGCGGGCTCCGGGATGTTTGGCGGCAACACGACGCCGGGGCTCCAGCTGGAGCAGGCGCTCGGGGAGCACCTGAAGATGCCGCACGTGGCCCTGTTCGCGACGGGGTGGGGCGCGGGCTTTGGTGCCATCGCGGGGCTGGTGCGGCCCGAGGACCATGTGGTGCTGGACGCGCTGTCCCACGCGAGCCTCCAGCAGGGCGCCAGCGCGGCGACGCAGAAGGTGACGCGGGTGCCGCACCTGAACAACCGCGCGATGCGCCGCAAGCTCCAGGAGCTGCGGGCCAGCGACGTGGACAACGGCATCCTCGTCGTCACCGAGGGCCTGTTCTCCATGGACTCGGACGTGCCCCGCATCGAGGAGCTCCAGTCCATCTGCCACGAGTACGGCGCGACGCTGCTGGTGGACGTGGCGCATGACCTGGGCGCCCTGGGGCCCTCGGGCACCGGCAGCCTGGGCGCGCAGAACCTGCTGGGGAAGGTGGACCTGGTGGTGGGCTCCTTCTCCAAGACGTTCTCGTCCAACGGCGGCTTCGTGGCGACGCGCTCCGCGGCGGTGCGCCAGTTCGTGCGGGTCATGGGGGGCCCCCACATCTTCTCCAACGCGATTCTCCCCGTGCAGGCCGCCGTGGCGCTGGAGTCGCTGCGCATCGTCCGCTCGCCGGAGGGAGACGCCCTGCGGGCCAAGGCGATGGAGAACATCCTCACGCTGCGCGCCGCGTTCGCCGAGCGCGGGGTGACGTGTCTGGGCGAGCCGTCCAACGTGGTGCCGGTGCCGCTGGGCGACCCGAAGGTCGCGCGGGTCGCCTCCAAGCTCGTGTTCGAGCGCGGCGTGTTCCCCAACCTCGTCGAGTACCCCGCGGTGCGCATCCGCGAGTCGCGCTTCCGCATGCAGGTGATGTCGTCGCACTCCGTGGAGCAGATGCGGTACGGCGCCCAGGTGGTGCTCGACGCCGTCGAGGAGGCGCGCCAGCTGCTCGCGGCTCCGCAGCCGGGCCCGCTGCGCTCCCTGCGCGTCGAGGCGAAACCGCTCGCGCGGGTGTGAGGGGCCCGGCCCTCCGGCGTCACGGGTCGTCGCGGCTGGTGGCGTGCAGGTGGGTGAGGTCGCCCCACGTCACCAGCACGAACGAACCCTGGTGGTAGTCGAACTGGTTCCAGCAGGCGTTGCGGACGCTGAACGCGCGCGGCGTGTTGGGGGGAATCCCCAGGCTGTGGCGGAAGAAGCTGCTCAGCACGCCTCCGTGCGTGACGACGACCACGCGCTCACCCGCGTGGCGCTGGCCCACCTCGCCCAGGCACTCCACCGCGTGACTCAAGCGCTGGGAGGTGCTCTCGCCCCCGGGGACGACGTAGTCCGGGGCGTTGGTGGAGTACTCGCCGAAGATGTCGGGATGGCGCTGGCGGGCCTCGTCGCGGGTGAGGCCCTCGAGGAGCCCCAGGCCCCTCTCCCTCAGTCGGGCATCCGCGTGGACCTCGTGGCCCGTGCGGGTGGCGATGCGCCGGGCCGTCTCGAGGGCCCGGCCCAGGTCGCTGCTGTACAGCGCGCTGAAGGAGAGGGTGGACAGCCGCGCCGCGAGCGCGTCCGCCTGTCGCAGTCCCTCGGTGCTCAGCGGGCTGTCGCGATGGCCCTGGAGGAGCCCCAGGGCGTTCCACTCCGTCTCGCCGTGCCGCAGCAGGATGAGCTCGGTCTTCATGTGTGAAGCCTGACCTCGGGCCCGCGCCGGAGCAAGGCCGGCGTGGGTTCTGTCCACAGGTCAGCGCGAGCGCGCCAGGTGGGTCATCCCTTCCTCGAGCAGCGCGGCGACACCCCGCCGCACCACGTGGACCACCTTGTGGCTGTAGGCCGGACCGCCATGCGTGTAGTGCCCGCTGACCTTGTGGTGCAGCTCCGTGGCGCCCCACACGAGCACCAGGTCCGCCCAGTCCAGGTCACTGCGAGCCCGGTCCGCCGTCCGCCGCTCGGTGCCGTCCACCATGCGCAGGTCGATATGGTGCCCCAGCTTCTCCTCCAGCTCCTCGCGCACCGCGGGGGAGCCGCCCACCACCACCACGCGGCGCACGCCGTGGCGGTGACAGCTCTCCACGAAGGCCACCTCCGCGCGGTGGTTGGCCGAGCCTCCACACCGCGCGCAGTGGCTGCGTGGCTCCACCCGCAGGGGCTCGCGTCCGCTGGCCTGCGCCACCTTGAGGCACGCGCCGTCCGCGCACACGGGGAAGAAGCGCCCCGCGAGCACCTCGGCCGCCTTGTGCAGCTTCGGCTCGCTCATGCGCAGCTTGCCCGGGCGGGTGAGGCCCGCGTCCTCCAGCACCGCGCGCGCACGCTGCCTGGCCTCGGTCAGGGTGATGCCCCGGTCCGACAGCCATCCGTCGATGTCCCGGTCCGAGCTCATGGCCGCCTCCGCGCCGGAGACGGGGCGAGGTCGAACAGCTCCGCCTGGGCGGAAGGCACCTCCGCGGGAGGCGCCACCAGCCCCAGCACCTCTCTCACGGGGCCGAAGCTGCGGCGGTGGATGGGCAGCACACCCTTCTCGCGCAGCGCCTGGATGTGGTGCGGCGTCGGGTAGCCCTTGTGCTGCGCCAGGCCATAGCCCGGGTAGCGCGCGTCCAGCTCGCCCATCAGCCTGTCGCGGGTCGTCTTCGCGAGGATGGAGGCCGCCGCGATGCTCATGGAGAGCGAGTCGCCCTTGATGATGCCGCGCTGGGGCGCGGGACACTCCGGGATGGTCCGGGCGTCCACCAGCACGTAGTCCGGCTTCAGCCCCAGTCCCTCCACCGCGCGGCGCATGGCCAGCAGGCCCGCGTGGTAGATGTTGATGCGGTCGATCTCCTCGACCTCCGCATGGCCCACGGCCCAGGCCACCGCGTCGCGCTTGATGGCGACGGCGAGCGCCTCACGCTTCTCCGCGTCCAGGACCTTCTTCGAGTCGTCCAGCCCCTTGAGCCGGTAGCTCTTGGGCAGCACGGCCGCCGCCGCGACGACGGGGCCAGCGAGCGGTGCCATGCCCGCCTCGTCCACGCCCGCGACGTGGGTGTGGCCCTGCTCCCAGAGCTCCATCTCGAAGCGCAGCAGGTGGCGCAGCCGCTGGCCCTCGGAGCGGTTGCGCTCCTGGCGGGCCCGGATGCGGCGGGCAAGGGATTGGGCGCCCCGTCGCGGGTCCGCGTCGAGGGCTTCCAGGAGGCCGGAGGGGACGGCGTGCGCCTGGGTGACGAAACGCTCGGTCAGCTCCCCGAGCGAGCATTCGAGCCACTGTTCCCGGCTATCGATAGACATGCTGGCGGACCCGAGGAGCTACCGGAACGGTAGAGCGCCGAGAAACATCCCCCCAGGGGGGAACGCGGCTCCCGCCACGACACGTCCCCGCCGCCGTACACTTCAGAGCGCCCGACTGGTGGGAGGCTCCGAGGACGAGGGCAAGGCGGAAGGGGGCGGACATGCGGGTCTCACGCATGCCTCTGCCGTACCGCAGCCAGCCGTCTCAAGACAACCTCCCCCGCTGCTTTCTCGCACGGAAATCCGTGCCAAAGCCGGGAAGTTGGAGGCCCGACGGGTCCTACGGGTCCAGCTCCAGCGTCAGGTCCGCGGGCTCGGGGACGCAGTTGCAGGTGTCGCACACCCAGTCGACCCGAGACGCGGGCGACACGCGGGCCCCGGCGACGGCCACCACTCGCACCGGGCTGGGGGCGAGTGTTTCATTGATGGCAGTCGTCACGCCGTCCGAGTCCGTGACGCCGGAGATGCTGGCGTTGGACGTGAGGTTGGTGGCGGTGACGGTGGCGCCGCGCACTCGCACGCCCTCGGCGGAGAGGACCACCACGCGCAGGGCGTTCGGCACCGCGGCGCATTCTTCATCGGGCCTCGACGCTCGGGCCCGCGAGGGCGCCTCGTCACATCCCGTCAACATGCCAAGACCGATGAGCCAGCAGACTCCAAGCGCTCGAAGCATGGATTCAAGGTGGGACTGATGTGGGGCCGCCGCAATGCCCGGCTCACTCGGGTTCGTAGCGCGCGTGCTTGCTCGCGAACCGCGCCGCGGCGGTGTCCGGGTAGCGGTGTTGCACGTAGCGGTAGACCTCCTCCGCGCGCGCGGTCTCATGCATCCGCTCACCGAGCACCCGCGCCAGCAGCACCAGCGCGCGGGGCGCGGTCTCCTGGTCCGGCGCGACATCCGCGGCGCGCTCCAAGGCGGAGACCGCCAGTGGGAAGTTCTCTTCCACGGCCGCGGCCTGCCCGATGAACAGGTGAAGCGCCGCGGGAACACGTGCGGCGGGAAATTGCTCCAGCTCGGCATACGTCGCCAGGGCCAGCGGGATGTTGCGTGACTCCATCGCCGTGGTCAGGTTGCCGAGGGCCCCGTCGAAGGCGGCCTCCTGGTCGACGGCCCGCGTGACGACCTCCTGGGCGGCGGAATCCATCGCCATGTGTCCCACGAGCGGCGGCGCGTCCCGCACGGGCCGGGTTCCTCCCAGCAAGGGCTCCAGGTACTCCCTGGGCTCGCCGTAGCCCACTTGGTCGCCCCGGACGAAGAGCAGCAGGCCCAGGATGTGCGCCGCGAGCAGGGGCACGAGCAGCGTGAGGCACTCGGCGAGGAGGTGGGGGACGAAGGGGAAGGGCAGCAGGCGCAGCCCGGCCGCCAGGACATGCGCCGCGAAGTGCAGGGGCACGAGGCCCGCGAGCGCGGCGGTGCCCACCCAGTAGTCGGACCCCAGGCCCCGCACGACCGAGAGCGCCAGTCGCGGGTTCAGAAGCCGCCACGCGGGCTGGTGGCTGGCCGCGAGCAGGAGCCCGACGGGAAGCCACAGGGCCCCCATCCCCACCAGGAGCCAGAACACCCCGTCACGCAGCAGCTCCGGGGGAATCCGCCAGAGGATGAACCACGAGAAGACGTCCATGCCCGCGCCCACGCCGGAGTAGGCCACCAGGGCGAAGGCGAGCGCGGGGAGGCTCGCGACCAGGAACACCAGCACGCCCCTCAGCCCCGGGGCGAGGACGTCTCTGCCCAGCTCGGTGAACTCCGGGATGTCCAACGTCGTGTCGCCGCGCGCGGACTCCCGCACGAGGGCGAAGAAGGTGGCCCAGAAGGTCCCCGCGTAGAAGATGAGGACGGGCAGACGGATGAAGAAGGGGACCATCGTCGCGACCCAGCCCGTGGCCGCCAGGAACGCGCCCAGGGCCAGGACCAGCTGCACGGCGGGGAGCGAGAACGGGTAGCGCCACGCGCGCTTCAGCCGGTGCGCGAGCGGCACCACACCGCGATGGATGCGCAGCACCTCCGCGTCGCCGCCGCACAGGCCGCACCGGACCAGCTCCACCGTCTGGATGCGCTGGCCCACCGCGCACTCGGGACAGAGCGCGGCCTGGCAGACCAGGCAACGCCAACCCGCGAGGGCACCCCGGTGTGTCTGACAGATGATGGCGGTGGGGGAGGGCATGCTCCCCGAAGCCTACGTCGTGCCGGGGGCCTCGTCCCAGGGGGCGCCCAGCCAGGACTGATAGGCGGCCTTCTGGGCCTCCGTGGGCTTGTCCACGCGCGCCAGCCACACCGCCTCGGAAGGCTTGGTGCCCAGCACCACGGGGACCTCCAGCAGCTTGTCGCGGCGGAACACCGTCACGCGCACGGTGTCCCCGGGCTTGCGGTCCTCGCACCGGCTCACCAGCGCGTTGCCGTCCGCCTTCCACCCATCCAGCGCCACCACGTCGTCCTCGGCGTACAGCCCCGCCTCCTGCGCGGGCGAGCCGTCCAGCACCGAGGCCACCGTGGCGCTCCCCTTGAGGGTGATGCCCAGCCAGCCCCGAGGCTTCGCCTCACCCGTCCGGCTCTTGGGCGGCGTGCCCCCTCGGTCTCCCGGAGACTCGCGCGTCCGGAAGCTGGCCTCGAGCCCCACGTGGGAGAACACCGAGTAGTCCAGCTCCTCCGTGGTGCGCAGCGCCCGGTCGAAGAAGGCCTTCAGGTCCGTGCCGGCCACCTCGCTCGCCGCGGCCTCCACGCCCTCCTCGTCCACTCCCGAGCCATCGCCATGGCGTGACCACAGCAACCGGAGAACATCATCCAGGCCGCGAGCGTCCTGCGTGGCCCGGCGGATCTCCAGGTCGAGGAGCGCCGACACCACCTCGCCCTTCAAATAGTAGGAGATGGCGCTGTTGGGGGAGTTCTCGTCGGGCCGGTAGTGCTTCACCCAGCTCACCATCGACGCCTCGAGGAGCGTCTGCGTGCGCCGGCCCGGCGTGGACTGCAGCGTCGTGAGGGTCTCTCCCAGCCGCGTGAGGTAGCGCGGCGCGGACATCAGCCCCGAGCGCCGGACGATGAGGTTGTCGTAGTACGCGGTGGTGCCCTCGAAGGCCCACAGCAGGGAGGTGTAGTTCTCCTGCGTGTAGTCGAAGGGCACCAGCGCCCGGGGCTTCACCCGCTTGACGACCCACAGGTGGAAGTACTCGTGCGCGGCCAGCGTCAGCAGGTCCTCCCAGCCGCGATTCGTGGCGAGCGCCGCGCGAGGGAAGAGCAGGGCGGTGCTGGCCTGGTGCTCCAGCCCCCCGCGCCCCTTGTCCGTCAGGTACAGCAGGAACAGGTAGCGGCGCATGGGCAGCCCGCCGAACAGCCTCGCCTGGACCTCGCACAGGCGCTGGAAGTCAGCGCACAGCCGCTCCGGGTCCGCGACGCTGTCGCCCCAGACGACGATGTCGTGAGGCACGCCGGCCACGGTGAAGGTGAGCGGCGTGTGAGGCCCCACCTCGAAGGGACTGTCCACCAGCGTGTCGTAGTCCGGCGCGATGAAGGCGCCGTCGCGCGAGTCCAGCGCGCAGAACGTGTTCCACCCACCGGGTGCATCCACCGTGACGTGGTGCTCCAGGTTCCGCGTGGCGTCGGTGTAGAGGAACACGCTGGCGCCGTTGAGGTACGCGTGGGAGCCATCCACGTGGCTGGTGCGCACTGTCAGCTCGTTCGCGTAGACGCGGTAGCGCAGGGTGACGGCCTGCCCGCCCGCGTGCACGCGCCAGGTCTGCTTGTCCGTGCGCCGCACCGGCAGCGGTGTCCCGTCCGGGGCCGCCGCCGAGACGTCCTGGACGTGGCGGGCGAACTCGCGCACCAGGTAGCTGCCCGGTGTCCACACCGGCATCCGCGCATCGAGGGTGGCAGCACCCCCAGGGAACGAGACCTCCACCTCCACCAGGTGGGTGTGGGGCCGAGGCATCGAGACGCGGTAACGGACGGTGTGGGACATGGCCGGGCCTTTCTCCCCCGGAGGCTACTTCGCCCGGACGAGAACGGCTCCGAAGAAGCCGTCGGTTCCGTGGGTGTGGGGCGCCAGCCGCAGGAACGGGCCCGGCCCCACCTTCTCACCCAGCTCCGCCCCCAGCAGCTCCGCCACGGGGCGCACCGTGTACTCGGGGTGCCGGGAGAGGAAGTCCTCGATGACGGCCTCGTTCTCCTCGCGCAGCACGCTGCACGTGCCGTAGATGAGCCGGCCGCCGGGCTTCACCATCCGGGAGAAGCGCTCCAGCAGCAGCTTCTGCCTCGCCACGTGCTGCTCCAGCTCCTCGGGCGTGAGGCGGTAGCGCGCGTCCGGCTTGCGGCGGAAGGTGCCCGTGCCGCTGCACGGCGCGTCCACCAGCACGCGGTCCGCCTTGCCCACGAGCGGCTCCAGCGCGGTGTCCACCTCCGCGCCCTCCGCGGGGATGAGCTGCGCGCGCACGTTGTGCACCCCCGCCCGGCGCGCCCGCTTCTTCAGGTCGTCCAGGCGCCGCTCGTCGATGTCCATCGCGTGCAGGTCGCCCCGGTTCTTCATCTGCGCGGCCAACTGGAGCGTCTTGCCACCCGCGCCCGCGCACGCATCGACGACGCGCGTGGGGGGCGCATCCACCAGCATGCCCAGCAGCTGGCTGCCCTCGTCCTGGATTTCGACGAAGCCCTCGCGGAAGCTCGTCAGCGAGAACACGTTGAGGCGCGTCTCCAGGTGCAGGCCCATGGGGGACAGGGGCGTGGGCTTCACCTCCACCTGCTCCGCGGCCAGCCGCTTCGCCAGCGCGTCGCGGTCCTCCTTGAGGAGGTTGGCGCGGATGGTGAGCGGGGCGCGCTCGTTCATGGCCTCGGCGGCGCGGGCGGCGTCCTTGCCGTAGAGCGCGAGGAACTTCTCGGCGAGGAAGTCCGGCAGCGAGGCGGCGATGGGGAAGCGCTTCTTCTCCGGCAGGGACTCCAGCGCCGCGGCGGCCTGGGGCAGGGCATTCAGGGCCGAGGCATCCGCCGGCGCCATCGACGAGGTGCGCACCACGTCCGTCAGGGCCTCTCCATGCAGCACGCGCGAGGCGGCCAGCCGCAGCACGTCCTGGCGCGAGGCGTCCAGCGTGTCGAAGCGCGGATGGGCGCGGCTCAGCAGGAAGTCCACTGTGCGCTGGCGGCGGAGCAGGGCGTAGACGCGCTCGGCCACGGCGCGGCGCTCCGAGGAGTACAGGTTGGCCTTGCGGCGCAGGGTGAAGTCCAGCGCCCGGTCCGACAGGCGGCCTTCATGGCGCACCAGCGCATAGGCCTCCAGGGAGGCTTGCAGCACCAGGTCCTCGCGCAGCGGCCGCGTGGAGCGCTCCTTCTCGGCGGCCGTGAGCTTCTTCCTCTTCGAAGGGGCGGGGGACTTCTTCGCGGAGTGGCGCGCGGTGGGGCGGAATCTGGATTTCTGAGCCATGTCGGCAGGGGCCTTTGCATCCCCAGGGCTGGATGACAAGCGGGGAAAACAAACCCGGGTGGCCGGGGACTTTGGGTCCACCGGTCCACCCGGGCAAGGGGGACGTCCTCGCGGACGGGTGTCCAGGCCCTCAGGAGGGCCGGCGGGAGCGCCGTCGCAGGAGCCGGGACAACAGCAGCCCCCCCGCGGGGAGGAGGGTGGCGGTGCTGGTGGAGCAGCCTCCGCCGCCCGAGCCGCCGTCCTTGTCGGCGATGTTCGGAGGCGGGGTGGGGGTGCCCCCGTCCGTGCCCGGCGAGGTGCCCGCATCCGGGGTTCCGCCCGAGGTCTCGCTGACGCTGACGACGGCGGTCGCCGTGCGTGTCAGGGCCCCGAAGGTGGCGGTCGCCGTCACGGTGAACTGGCCGGGCCTGGTGTAGACGTGCTTCGCGGTGTGGCCCTCGGCGGTGCCACCGTCGCCGAAGTCCCACCGCACGGGGACGTCGGGCGAGGACGTCGTCGCGCGGAAGAGGGCGCTGTGCGGGGCCACGCCGCGCTCACCCTCCACGTTGATGTTCAGCGCGTCGGCCGGAGGCGGCTGCTCCACGGGGGGCAGGTCCTTGCGCAGCGTGAAGCTGTCGAGCACCTTGTTGTCGATGGTGACGAGCTTCGCGGTGAGCACGCCCTCGACGACCTCGACATCCAGGTAGCCGTAGGCCTTGTTGTCGCGCACGACGCTCCAGTCGGGCTGCGCGCCGGAGAAGGGCCGCAGCGCCGCGCCTCCGCCGCCCACGACGAGGTATGGGATTCCGCCCGACGACGCGATGCTGTCGCCCTGCATGTTCTTGCTGCGCTCGTAGTTGTGGTCATGCCCCGTGAGCACCAGGTCCACGCCGTACTTCTCGAAGAGGGGCGCGAACTGGCGGCGCATGGTGAGCTGCGAGCCGTGCTCGCCGCTGGACCAGGCCGGGTGGTGGAAGAAGACGACCTTCCACGGCTGCTTCGTCGTGGCCAGGTCCGTCTCCAGCCACGCCTTCTGCGCCTCCAGCGTGCAGCGGTTCGGCGCCGCCAGGCCCAGCGCGCAGTTGGAGTCGATGGACACGAAGTGCACGTGTCCCCAGTCGAAGGAGAAGTAGCGCTCCGAGCCCGCCGGGTTGTTGGTGGGCATGAAGAGGTTGTTCAGATACGGCTCGCCCTGGTTCGTCACGTACTCGTGGTTGCCGGGGGTGGCGAACATCGGCACCTCGGCGAGCAGCGCGGCCATGGGGGTGAAGAGGTTGTTCTCGAAGTCGGCCTCGGTGCCGTCGGGGTAGGCGTTGTCGCCCAGCGCCACGAACAGCTCCGGCTTGTTCGTGAGCATGCGTGAGACGACCTTGCGCTGGTCCGAGCCGCCCGTGCCGAAGTCACCCATGGCGGCGAAGTGCACGCTGCGGGTCCCCGGCTGGGGGGCGGTGGTGAAGCGCTTGGGGGGCGTTGTCGTCCCGCAGGCGCTCACTTCATAGGTGTACTCGGTGCCGGGCTTCAGGCCCGTCAGCGTCACGGCGTGGTTGCGGCCCGTGGTCTCCGAGCGGGCGACCTCGCTCACGGCACCCGTGCCGTAGCGCACCTCGGGCGAGCAACTGGACGCCAGCCGGAATGCCACCAGGGCGGTGTCCGGCCCCACTTTCTGGAGGTAGGGGTCGCGAGCGAGAACGCCCGCGGAAGCCACGCCCGACACAAGAGTCAGGGCCACGGCCATGAAGGTGAAGCGGGTCTTCAGTTGCATGCAGCCTCCTCCCGAACCATTTCGGGACGGAGGCCCAACGGTCTATTTCAGGACGTTCATCCTGAGCGGGGGTTGCCCGGCGGGCGGAGAGACAAGCCCTCGCGCCCTCCACGCACGTGCACCCGAGCGCCTACTTCTTCACGTCGTAGGACGCGAGGTCCTCGATGCGCTCTCCCTCCTCGCGCACCTTGCCGATGCCGGGCACCAGCCAGTACGTGCGCTCCTTGCCCTCCTTCGCCTCACCCGCGTCATTGAGCTTGTCGCGCCGCACCTTCACGGCGTTGGTGAAGGTGCCCGCCCGCGTCTGCACCGTGACCCCCATCTCCACCACGCGCCACGCGTAGGTCGGGTCGCCATTCTCCTGGGTGCCGTCGCCCAGCACGGTGAGCTCGCGCACCGCGTTGGTATAGGTCCAGGGCAGGGCGCTCGGCGCGCGGGCCAGGGACTTCACCGTGGAAGGAGACCACGTGGTGGTGCGCACCCGCGCGCCATCGCGATGGTCCTCCTCGCGCAGCCTCACCACCAGGCCGTTGTCCTGCTCGACCTGCCACGAGTACTCCTCGTAGACGACGCCCGAGGCGACGCGGTCCTGCTTGCTGTGCACGCGCACCCCCGTCGTGCCCGCGGGGGCGCCCGGCACGTCGCTGGGGCCTTCCACCGTCACGTGTTTCTGGAAGCGCCCGTGCACGGGGTCCTGGATGTCGTAGACCCAGACGGAGCCCGTCGTCAGCGGCCACAGGGACGTGGAGGCTGGCGTGTTGGGGGTCCCGGGCTCTCCCGGCAGGCCCACGTCTCCACCCGGAGGCGGCGACCCCAGGCCCTCTCCACCCGGCAGGCTCTCCCCGCCACCGCACCCCACGAGCAATCCACCGGCCGCGAGCGCGGCCATCCACCAGCGAGTCATGTCAGCTCCTCCCGGCCCCCTTTGGGGCTCACCGCCGTCCATCGCAGCCCCCGCAGGGGCATCCCCTCCGTGCGTCCCAGCGCCGCGGTCAGCGAGCCAGGCACGGGCTCCTCCACTTCCAGCTCCAGCCGACGCCCGTCGAAGTCGAGCGCGCAGCTCTTCACCAACACGTTGCGCTCACCCAGCGCGCTCCTCAGCGTGGCCTCCGCCCTCACCAGGTCATCGGCCTGCGCGGAGACGAGCAGCCGTTGCTTCAGCGCGCTCGGCGCCTCGCGGTTGAACAGGTCCAGGACGAGCAACAGCGTCGCCACGAACACGGTGCCCACGCCCGCGAGCCCCAGGCTGCCGTGGCCACACGCCATGCCCAGGCCAATCATCAGGAAGAGGATGGCCGCGTCGCGCGGGTCCTTCAGCCCCGAGCGGAAGCGCACGAAGCCGCCCAGGCCCACCAGTCCAAACGCCTTGGCCACGCTGTCGCCGATGACCGCGGTGATGACCGCCGCCGCGGCGCACAGCAGCACCTGCGCCTGGACCATGTCCGCCTTCGGCAAGGGCCTGTTCATGAGCAGCCGCCACGGACGCAAGGACAGCAGCGCGCCGATGAACGCCGCCGCGAGCATGCGCGGCAGCATCACGGTGATGGACAAGGCGCTCATCTCCGCCTTGGCGGTTTCGAAGAGCGAGGGAAGCGAGACCTCCATGGTGGCACTCCCTAGACTTCGGCCTGTGGCGGAGGCACATCCACCGCCAGTCGGCCCGCGCGGGACACGGTGCCCCGGGCGTCGAGGGTCGCCGCGGTGGCGACGACCGCGTAGGCGTTGCGCAGCACCGGAATCCGCGTGCCGTGGGCCTCCAGGATGCGCTCCATCAGCACGCGCGCCTCGGACTCCAGCGGCAGCCCCTCGAGCGAGGAGAGCACCGTGGCGGGCCAGCGGTTCGCCTGGGCCACGCGCAGCTTCCACGCCCGCGGGTCGTTCATTCCATCCACCGAATCGAGCGCCTCCTTCGTCCTGCCCGCGGACCGCTCGCGCAGGGCCCACGCTTCCTGGGTGGAGAGCCCCGTCAACGAGCGCAGCACCAGCTTCAGCGCCTTGTTCGCCAGCGACTCGCGCAGGCCTCGCGCCACGGGGGTGTCCAACCCGAGCGTCCCGCGCAGCACCGCGAGCCTGTCATGGGACAGCAGCACCTCGCGCAGCGCCTCGGCCCGGGCGTCTGTCAGTCCTCCCAGGCTGCGCGCCACTTCGGCGTACAGCCCGCGCGTCATGCCCGCCTCGCGCACCACCCAGGCCTCGTCGTCATTCACGCCGCCCAGGCCCAGGAGCACCGCGGCCAGGTGTCCATCCCTCACCCCCCGCTCGCGCAGGGCCCAGCCCGGCGGGGAGTCATCGCCCCTCAGTCCTTGGAGGACCTCCGCGGGCGCGTGGACATACAGCCGCTCGCGCATCATCGCCGCGCGAGGCCCCTTCAATCCCAGAAGGCCGCTGGCCACCTGGAGGGGCGCTCGTGGCGCCAGCATCTCGCGCAGCGTCCACGCGGCCTCATCATCGAGCCCCTGGAGTCCGCGCGCGGTGAGGACCGGGAAGCGCTCCACGAAGTCCAACCTGCGCTGATGCGCGGCGAGCCCGGGCAGTCCTCCCAGCAGCCACACGGCCAACGTCGGCTCACGCAGCTCCACCGAGTCGAGTGCCTGGAAGAAGCGCTCCTCCACGTGCTCTACCCGGAGCGGCTCGGACGGGGGCGCGATGGCGGGGGAGGGGACGATTCGCTGAACGGGGATGTCGCGTCCTTCCAGCCGCGCCACCACCGCGTCCACCAATCGCTGCTCCAACACGCGCAACGGCACGTCGTTGTTCTCGAGGATGATCCAGCGCCGGGGGTCCTCCTTCGCCAAGGAGAGGAAGGCCTCGCGCATGCGCACGGCGAGCCCCGCGCCCGCCAGGCCCTTGCGGCTGTCGCCCTCCGGGCTTCGGTCCGTCTGCGCCTTGCCCAGCCGCTTGCGCAGCCGCGCCAGGTCCGGGTCCACGTCGACGAGGACGACCAGGTCCGGCCACAGCCCCTGCGCGGCCAGCTCGCACGCGGGCCGCAGCTCCGACAGTGGCAGGCCTCGTCCTCCGCCGCTCAGCGCGAGCTGCGAGTACAGGTAGCGGTCGGTGATGCACACCTCGCCTCGGGAGAGCGCGGGCGCCACCACTTCCTCCAGCTGTTGAGCGTCTCTGGCCAGGTTGAGGAAGAACTCCGCGCGTGGCCCCATCTCCAGGAGGCGCGAGTCTCGCGTCAGCTCCCTCACGCGCCGGGCCGTGGATGAGCGGAGCTCTCCGCCCTCGCGCGCATGAGCCACCCGGTAGCCGAGCTTCTTCAGCCTTCCGGCCAGCAGGTTGGAGAGCGTTGTCTTGCCGCTGCCATCAATCCCCTCGAAATCGATGAACACGTTGCCTATCCCCTCGCGACCCCATCCGCGGCGAAGGCATGAACCCTCGCCATCCCCTCCGCGAACTTGCTGTACGTCGGCATCCCTCCAGGATTGAGCGACGCCAGCCAGTCCGGCAGCTCCTGACCCAGGTGCTTCACCTCCACCACCACGCGCCCTTCCCGCGACAGCGGCGGTCCCAGTCGCTCGCTCGACAAGGCGAACCGGGACATCGCCACTTCGGGGGCAATCTGGTGGTAGCCGATGTCCCGGTCCACCGTCACCCGCCAGCCTCGCGAGGAGGGATACACGTGGCGCTGGTACGTCACCGCCAGCACCGGCGACAGACTGCCTCCGGTGATGAGCGGCAACAGCCGCGTGCCTCCGCCCAGCACGCGCCCCAGCTCCGAGCGCGGCACCCAGACGCGCCGCTTCTGCGTGAGGCCATGGCGCTCGCGCTTCACCTCGAGCACCACGCGCTCCACGCCCTCGGCGCCGATGTCCGGTGCGTACTCCTTCGTGCGCACCTTGAGGCAGTCCTCGGGCGAGCGCAGCGCGCGCTCCGCCAGCGGACAGCCCGGACGGTCGAAGTACACGGAGGCGATGCGCGTGGGCTCCGGCACCAGCCCACCCAGGTCCTCCGACAAGCGCTGGCACAGCACCAGCGCCGCTTGCTCCTCCAGCACCAGCTTGAACTCACGCCGGAGCCTGGTCACTTCCCCCTCGGAGAACGAGAGCATGGCGTGTCTCCATGACTAGAAACGGGTCGCCAGCTGCAGCGAGTACTCGAGGCCCGGCGCCTCATCCCCTGGCCGCAGCGCGCGCTCCACCTGGAACTGCCCCCGGAACCGACTCCCCAGCAGCAGGTTGAGGCCCCCCAACATCGAATGGCCTCGCCCCTTCACGTCACCCCTCAACTGCAAGCCCTCCACGCCCACCACGGGCTGGAGCGCCCACTCCACCGTCACTGGCACCGTCCAGCTGGCCAGCAGGAGCTGCGCGGTGAACGGCCCCACGGGAAGACGTCCCGTGACGACCTCGCCCGTCACGCTCCACGCACCGCTCCTCCATTCCGCGTCCGCCGCGACGGCATGGCGGCGTGCCCGGTCCATGGCCTCCGCGACGTAGGTACTCACGCCCAAGGTGAGCATCTTCCCGAGCGGACGCACGCTCACGCGGCCGGCGATGTCCTCCTTGGTGCGCACGCCCAGCTCGTCCTTGGAGCCCTGGAAGACGCCCGCGGAGACGCGCACGTCCCAGAGGCTCTTGAGGCGCACCTCTCCCATGAGCCCGAGCCGGCGGCCCCCCAGCTCGTACTCACCCAGGTAGTCCTCCACCAGTCCGCGCCCTTGGATGGGCAGGCTCCAGGAGCCCTCGAGGCGGCGCTGGAGGAAGGGCGCCTTGAACTGGCCGCCGTAGAGCCTGAAGCGCTTCGCGTCATCCGCCAGGCGCACGAAGGCGTCCTTGAGCAGGGACGAGTCCGCGAGGTCCGCGCTCACCTCCGCCTCGAGGTTGGGCAGCGAGGTGCCCACGCCCACGCGCGCGGAAGGGATGCTCAGCGAGCGCTGGTATTTCTCCCGCTCATCCGCGCTGGCGCGTGCGTAGACGCGGCCGAAGACCCGCACGCGCTGGACTTCGTCCGCGGGGGTGTCGTCGAGCGCGGTGGAGTCCTCGCCCATCGAGTCCTCCTGCTGCGGGCCGGGCTTCGATTTCTTCTTCTTCGCGGGCGCGGCCGGCTCCGGCGGCACCCGCTGCGCCATCGCGTCGTCTGGAAGCCTCGATGGGGGCTCCAGGGGCTCGGAGCCCTCGGGCGGGCCGCTGTCGGAGGGCTCGACGCCATCCACCGCTCCACCCGAGAGCGAGTCCTCTCCGGCTTCCGGCGACGCCGCCAGCACCGGTGCACTCATGAGGACCGCGACGAGGAGGCCCCTTTTCCCACGTAGATTCCTCCACCTCCCGCCCATGTCCCCGCCTCCCCGTCGCAGCCGGCAGAGGCGTTGTGCAACTGCGGTGCCCGGAACGACAACGTCGGATGGACGACGGCCATGCGCACCGTGCGCGCACGCACCGAGGCTCAAACGTCGTGACGAGGTCGTTGCAGCGCCGTCACTGGGAACGAAAGTTCCACGGCGAGGGCAGCCGGGCCTGTACGAATGGCCTTCCGCCGACGGAAGGAGTTACTGGCTGGACGCCGCATCCGGCGGCGGGACGGTGGAAGCGGCGGGCGCGGTGGCCGTGGCCGTCTCCGCGGGCGCGACGGGCAGCGGCGCCGGGGCCGCGGGCGGGCTCGGGGGCGCGGAGGCCTTCACCCGCCGCACCATGGCCCGGACGCCCAGGGCCAGCGCGGTGCCCGCGGACAGGGCCAGGATTCCCCAGCTGAGGCCCGGAGGCAGGGGCTGGGCGGCGACGGTGAGGTGACCCGTGAGCACCTTCAGCCGCGTGTTCTGGTAGCGCACCTCCAGCTCGTAGAGGCCCGGCTCGTCGAACTCCACCTGCGTGTGCCAGTTGACCCCGTCGCGCTGGAGCGTCCGGGTCACCTGCTGGGCCGGCGAGTCCTTCAGGTGGAACGTCACGGTCAGCGGCCCGGTGAACTCGGGGCCCTCGAACGCGCCCACGTGCAGGGACAGCATGGAGGGGTCGCCTTCCCGGGGGGAGGCGGGGTGAAGCGTACCCTGCAAGCGCTCCTCGGCGTCCGCCCAGCGCAGCTCCAGGACGTCGCCCCTTCGCTCCATGCGGATCTGATCCACACGGGGAGTGGCCGCGAGTGCTCCCGTCCCGATGAGGCAGGTCATCAGCGCACCCGCCAAAATTACTGCGAGTGGCCTTTGCCTCCGAAGCCACTGTCTCCTAAGATGCCGAGCCCTGACGCGTTCCACCTGAGCCAACTCCCCCGGCCAGAGTCCCGGGATGAACCCTCAATCTTTCGGGAAATATCAGCTCCTGAAGAAGCTTGCCACCGGCGGCATGGCCGAGGTGTGGCTGGCTCGTCAGATGGGCATCGAGGGGTTCCAAAAGAACCTCGTCGTCAAGCGCATCCTTCCTCATCTCGCGGAAGACCGTGAGTTCGTGGAGATGTTCCGCAATGAAGCGCTCATCGCCGCGCGCTTCAACCATCCGAACATCGCGCAGGTCTACGAGTTCGGAGAGGCGAACGGGACCTATTACATCGCCATGGAGTACATCCACGGCGAGGACCTGGGCCGCGTCATGCGCAAGGCGGCCAGCGCGGGGCAGTGGATTGCCCGGCCGCTGGCCATCCGCATCGTCGCGGATGCGTGCCAGGGCCTGCACTACGCGCACAGCCGCACGGATGACGCGGGCCGTCCGCTGCGCGTGGTGCACCGGGACATCTCCCCGCAGAACATCCTCATCAGCTTCGACGGTTCGGTGAAGCTGGTGGACTTCGGCATCGCCAAGGCGGCCGACCAGGCGTCGCTGACGAAGTCGGGCGCCATCAAGGGCAAGTTCGCCTACATGGCGCCCGAGCAGGCGGCCGGCAAGGCGCTGGACGGCCGCGCGGACATCTTCGCCATCGGCCTGGTGCTCTACGAGCTGCTCACCGGGGTGCGCCCGCTCAAGCGGGACTCGGAGCTCGCCACGCTCCAGGCCGCCATGGAGTGCGCCATCGAGGCGCCGTCGCGCGTGGCGGATGTGCCGGCTGACATGGACCCGGTGGTGATGCGGGCCATCACCAAGAGCGCGGATGACCGCTACCGGGACGCGCGGCAGTTCCAGACGGCGCTGGAGGACATCCTCTTCGCGCAGCACTGGGCGGCGGGCTCGGTCCAGATCTCCGAGCTGATGGAGACGCTGTTCGCCGACCGGCTGAGCCAGGAGAAGGCCCAGGGTCAGGTGCTGCCGGTGGACGACGAGTCGTCGGGCAGCTCGGGCTCGCCCGTGCCTCCCACGCCTCCGCCGCAGGAGCGGGGGCGGAGCCGTCCCTCGTCGGCCGACATGAGCTGGGATGCCCCGCCCGGAGAGTCGTCCGCTCCTCGGGAGCGAGGCCGGAGCCAGCCGCCCCGGACCACGCCGCCTCCGCCGCCGCGCCGCACGGGCACGTCGGCGCAGCCGGTGGTGGAAGAGGATCCTGGCGAGTGGGATGCGCCGTCGGGTGTCATGGAGGTGCCCCAGCGTCGCCGGGGTGGAACCTCCGACGCGATGCGCCGCCCCAGCAGCGCGAATGTCACGCAGGTGGGGCGCACCAACTCCCGCTCGGACATCCGCAGCGCCGACATCACCAGCCCGGGTGAGCCCGCGCCCCAGCCCCCGCCGCGCCGCTCCATGACGCGGGCGACGCCCGCGGTGGACGTGGATGCGCCGCCTCCGCCGCGCTCCCGCTCCTCCGTGTCGCTGGACCTGGACGAGCGCACGCGGATGGATGACGACGAGGACGACGAGCGGACCCGGCTTCCGCCTCCGGAGCCCGTGCCTCCGCCTCGCCGCCGCACGGGGATGCAGTCGCAGGTGTCGACCCCCGAGGCGCCGCCTCGCCGCAGGACCTCCAGCCGCGCGGAGATGCCGTCCGCGCCTCCGCCGACGCGCTCACGGGCCTCCATGGCCGCCGCGCCCGCCGTGCGCCCGGAGGACGAGGTCGAGCGGGCCATCTCGGACGACTCGCGCCGCACGCGCCGCACCATGGCGACGCGCAACATCGCGACGCTGGGCTTCATCGTGGGGCTGCTGGCCGTGGTGGCCATCTTCCACAAGCCCATCCTCGCGGTGCTCAACTCCACCGCCTCGGATGGGCAGGGTGTTCGGCTCACCATCAACACCAACGAGCGGGTGAAGGTGTCGGTGCGCCACTCGGAGCGCTGCGGTGGCGCGGGCCTCATCACCGAGCTGGGCCCCACGCCGCTGACGCTCGTGTCCGGCGCGCACCTGCAGGACACGCTCATCCTGGAGAACGAGCAGCAGGGCATCTACAAGGAGGACTCGGACACGCTGGCGTTCGGCGAGCCCGGTCAGGCCAAGGTGCTCACCCACGAGTTCCGCCGCGGCCAGCTCCAGCTCCTGCTCAAGCCGGACACCGTGCGAGGCATCACCGTGCGCCGCAACGGCCAGGAAGTGGGCATCTACCAGGGCCAGGGCGGCAGCAAGGGCCTGAAGATCGAGCTGATGGAGGGCAAGCACAAGCTCGAGCTGAGCGGGGGGCCGTTGAAGGACCCGTTCATCTTCGAGGTCGACATCAAGCCCAACTCCGTCAACCGCGACACGCAGGACCTGTCGGCCTTCATCGGCTAGCGGTTCGTCAGTAGCGGGGCAGGGCCGGGTCGACCTGGAGCGAGTACAGGTCGATGCCCCCTCGCAGCGACACGGCCTCCATCCCCAGCGACATCAGGTACGCGGCGCCGCTCAGGCTGCGCACGCCGTGGTGGCAGTACACGACGACGGGGCGGCCCCGCAGGGGCTCCAGCTCCTCGGCGCGCTCGTCCAGCTCCGGCAGGGGGATGAGCACCGAGTCCGGCAGCGCCACATAGGCGTGCTCGTTCGGGAAGCGCACGTCGAGCAGGGCGGGGCGGGACTCGGGCGGGCCCGAGAGGAGCTCGGCGAGGCGGGCGGGGGTGATTTCAGGGACGGGCATGGGCACTCAGGCGGCGGTGGAGGTGGAGCAGAAGCGCTCGTAGTCGATGAGCTCCACCTTCGCGCCTGGCGCGCAGACGGGGCACTGGGAATCCTTGCGCAGCTTGAGCTCCTGGAAGCGGGTGCCCAGCGCGTCGAAGGTGAGGAGCCGGCCGACGAGCGTCTCGCCCTGGCCGAGGATGAGCTTCAGCGCCTCGTTGGCCTGGAGCAGTCCGATGATTCCAGGCAGCACCCCCAGCACGCCCGCCTCCGCGCAGGAGGGGGCCAGCTCCGGAGGCGGAGGGGCGGGGTAGAGGCAGCGGTAGCAGGGGCCCTGGCCGGGGACGAAGGTGGTCACCTGGCCCTCGAAGCGGAAGACGGAGCCGTGGATGTTGGGCAGCCCGCGCATGAGGCACGCGTCGTTGAGCAGGTAGCGGGTGGGGAAGTTGTCTCCGCCGTCGATGACCAGGTCGAAGCCCTCCAGCACGCGCAGGACGTTGTGCGAGGTGAGCCGCTCCTGGAAGGCGCGGACCTCGACGTCCGGGTTGAGCGCCTCCAGCGCGGCCTTCGCGCTGACGACCTTGGGCTGGCCCTGGCGCTCCTGTGTGTGCAGCACCTGACGCTGGAGGTTGCTCAGCTCCACCTGGTCCGAGTCGATGATGCCCAGCGTCCCCACGCCCGCCGCCGCCAGGTACAGCGCCGCGGGTGAGCCCAGGCCCCCCGCGCCCATCAGCAGCACGCGGGCCTTCAGCAGCCGTGCCTGGCCTTCCTCGCCCACCTCCGGGAGGGTGAGGTGCCGGCGGTAGCGCTCCTTCTGCGCGGCGGTGAGGACGACGGGCTTCTCCACGGGCAGGGCCGCGTCGCTCCAGCGGTTGTAGCCCCCCGCGAGCGACGCCACGCGCGTGTACCCCAGCTCCTTCAGCGTCCTCGCCGCCAGCGCCGAGCGCGTCCCGCCCGCGCAGTAGAGGACGAGCTCCTCGTCCCGGCCCGCGCGCTCCTCGATGCGAAGCTCGAGGTATCCCCGGGGGATGTGCAGCGCGCCGGGGAGCCGCCCGCCCGCGTACTCGTCCGCTTCCCGGACGTCGATGAGCTTCACGGGGGCCCGGGTGTCCAGGAGGCGCTTCACCTCGTCCGCGGTGACTTCGCGAATCTCCTGCTTCACACCGGCCAGCAGCTCTCGGAAGGTGGGGGCCATGGGGCGGGGGTATAACCCGGGGACTCCCGTCTGGCCGCGAGGGATGATGACTCCTGGGCGGCCGGGCGGCCGGTCCCATGGATTTTCTGGCCCCGGGCGTTATAAAGCGCGGTTCGAGAGGAGATACTGCCGACATGGATACCACGACGACGACCCCCGACACCTCGCAGGCCCCCCAGGGCGCCCCGCAGGTGGCAGTCCGCTTGACCGAGGCCGCCGTGCGGCAGGTGAAGGAGGTCATCAAGGCCCAGGGCTTCGAGGGCTACTTCTTCTCCATCCGCGTCGTCCCCGCCGGCTGCAGCGGCCTGGGCTACGACCTGAACCTGGTCAAGGAGTCGAAGGCCGGCGACGTCGTCTGGGAGCAGGATGGCGTGAAGCTCGCCACCGACGGCATGAGCAGCCAGTACCTGGGCGGCACGGAGATCGACTACGTCTCCGCGATCACCGGCTCGGGCTTCAAGTTCAACAACCCGAACGCCAAGTCGTCGTGCGGCTGCGGCACGTCGTTCACGACCTGAGCCCGCGTCGTACTTCCGGGCTTGTTTGAATGAGGGACGAGGGTGGGGTTTCCACCCTCGCTCTCCATCGCCGAGCGGGCCTGCTCAGGCTCCGGCGATGGGGTTCATCACCTTCAGCCAGGATTGATTGGCCTTCTGCCGCGCCAGGCGCTGCACGCGCCGCTCCTGCGCTTCCTGGAAGGCCTCCCGCTCCGTGTCCGTCTCCGTCAGCAGCGGCGGCACCTGGACGCGCTGGCCGTCCTTGTCGATGGCCACGAAGGTGAGCAGCGCGCTGGTGGTGAGCGTGCGCTCGCCGGTGAGGGGATTCTCCGCGTGCACCGTCACGCCCACTTCCATGGAGGTGCGGAAGGCGGCCAGCACGCGCGAGTGCAGCAGCGCCACCATGCCGACCTTGATGGGGGCGTGGAAGTGCAGGTCATCCATGGACGCGGTCACGACGACCTGCCGGCAGTGACGCTGGGCGGCCACCGCCCCGCAGATGTCGATCCACTGCATCACCTTCCCGCCGAACGCGGCGTTCAGGTTGTTGGCATCCGGAGGGAGGATGAGCTGAGTCATCACCACCTCCGTGTCCTTGGCTCGCTTGGGCGTCATGTCCTGCATCTCACACCTTCCATCCTGGGACTGAGGGCCGCGTGCGTGGGCCCCAGCGCCTCATGCCAGGAAGGTGGAGACGCGGTCCAGGAACTCCTCGCGTCCGCGGCCTCGGCGGATGTCCTGCTTGGAGACGTCCATCACCAGACACTCCACGCCGTACTTCTCCTGGAGCACCTGGGGGAAGGAGGCGTAGTAGCCGTTGAGCCCTCGGAGGAACTGCGGCCGGATGCCCCGCTCCTCCTCACGGCCGCGCGAGCGGATGCGGTCCAGCAGCACGTCCACGCTCCCCACCTCGAAGCAGATGACCTTGTCCGGGCGGATGATGTGGCGCGACAGGCGCTGGAAGTACTCGTAATACAAGTCCAGCTCCGCGTTGGTCAGGTGCCCCAGGCCGTGGAGGTACTTGGCGAAGATCTCCGGGTCCTCGTACAGCGTGCGGTCCTGCACGCAGCTTCGGCGGTACGAGTGGATGAGCTCGTGGTGCTCCACGCGACGGATGAGGAACTCGAGCTGGAGCGTGAAGGACCAGCGCGACATGTCCGCGTAGTAGTCACGCAGGAAGCGGTTGTCGATGACGGGCTCGTCGAACAGCTCGTAGCCGAAGGACTGGCTGAGCATCTTCGCGGCCGTCGTCTTGCCCGCGCCGATGTTGCCCGCGAGCGCCACGAAGCGCCGGCCCTTGGGAGGCTTCACCTTCGTCTTCACCACGTTGCGGGCGCGCGGCGCGGCGGCCTCGGGGCTGGCGGCGGCGGCTTTGGAGGACTTGGGGGCGGCTGCCGAGGGGGAGGGCGGGCGCGGGGTGGAACGAGGCATGGAACCGGGGCTTAACCCGGCTTGGTGGTGGCGTCCATTCGTTGCCTCAGCAGGTCCGGCCTGTCCGTCATGATGCCGCCGACGCCTTCCTCGAGTAGCTGCCGCATCTCGCCTGGGTCATCCACCGTCCAGACGTTGACCCACTTCCCGCGCGCGGCGCACGCGCGCAGGAATGGCACATCCACCAGCCTCAGCTCGCCGAAGTACAGCGGCATGTCGAGCACCGTGAAGCGCGGGTCCTCGGGCGGTGACTCGCCATTGCGCAGCGTGATGACGAAGCTGGCCAGCGCGTCGCGCGGATAGAAATGACAGGCGCGGGGCAGCCTCGCGACGAGCCGCTCACCGACTGCGTCCAGCTCACTGCCGATGCAGACACGCTCCACCGCGCCCTCGGTCTCCAGCAGGCGAGCGAAGAGGTCCTCGTGACCCGGCACGTCTGGCTTGAGTTCGACGTTGAGTCGCAGCGAGGGGAAGGCTCGCAACACCTCGCGCAGCGTGGGGATGCGGATGCCTTGGCCCCGGAACGGAAAGGTGCGGCCCTCATCCGGTGTAAAACCATACCCGGCGTCCAGCTTCTGAAGCTCCGCGAGCGTGTATCGCGCCAGTGGCCCCGTTCCATTCGTGCAGCGCTCGAGGGTGTCATCGTGAGCCACGACGACTTCGCCGTCCTGCGTCACGTGGACATCCAGCTCCAACATGTCTGTCTGGAAGACTTCCACCGCCCGGCGGAAGGCTTCCATCGTGTTTTCAGGCGCCAGCGCCGCCCCTCCACGATGCGAGATATGCAGTGTGGGACGCAGCCCCTGTAGAAACGCCGGCTGGATACTCATGGGTTCCTCGAATTCACAGACATGTAACCCGTGGGGGAGTGGGTTCCTTGCCGGGCACGTCAAGCCACCGGTATAAGGCCAGCATCCTCGGACCGACCGGCGTCGACATCAACCCCCCAGGCGCCGCGACAAGAATGGAGATACGAGAGATGCAACTGCGCAAGACGCTTGGCGCGGCGGCGCTGGTCGCCTCGGCTGTGATGGCCTCCGTGGCGGGCTGCTCTGGTCGTGACGATGGCGACAACGAGCCGACCCCTGATGCGGGATGTTCGGGTGCGTGTGGCCAGGACGCTGGCACCGACGCGGGCACCGACGCGGGTGGTCAAGTATGTCCCCCGGCTGTGGATGGGATGGGTCCCATCGGTTACATCAAGGCCAAGGGGAAACGGGGCGACATCATCGACCTGGACAACGTGGTCGTGACGGCGGTGAAGGACACCGACGAGGGCGCCCAGGGGGACTTCATCGCCCGCTTCTGGGTGGTCGACCCGTGCTTCCCCAAGGAAGGCATCTACGTCGACAAGTTCTACAAGGACAAGGAGTCGCCAACCGCGAAGGACTTCAAGCCCGCGGTGGGTGACGTCGTTCGCATCAAGGGCTGGTTCCGCAAGTTCAACGCCAACGGCCGCGACGGTGCGCCTGAGCAGCGTGAGGCCTACCGCCCCGTGCTCAAGAGCACCTATCTGCTCAACGTGGACGGCGTCACCATCGGCGACATGATCGTCGCGAGGAAGGACGTGGAGCGCCGGATCCTCCCCGACAACGAGGTCGCCGCGGGCTTCGGCAACGCGGACTCGGGCAAGGAGAAGCCCAATGCGGACTACGCCGGTCTGCGCGTCCACATCCCGGGCCCGCTGACGGTCACCAACGTGCGCCCGCCCTCGATGAAGTCGCAGCCGGACAACCCGGCGAACAACACCTACCTGGGCATCGAGGTCACGGGTGGCATCCTGGTCTCGACCTCCAAGACGTACCGGTCGGCCAACTGCAAGATCATGGAGACGGTGGACGACGGCGGCACGGTGACCTTCCCGAAGGGCATCCGCGGCGTCTGGGAGACCTTCACGAACGTGCCGTGCACCGACGCGGGCACCACCACGCAGCTCCCCGATGGTGGCACCAGCACGCGCTGCAACGTCTACGGCAATGGCGTCGTCCCCGGCACGACCAACGACTACACGTACGTGCTGAACCCGATGGACTGCGACACGGACCTGGCTCCCGCGCCGTGATTCCAGGGGGCATCCCATGAGGGTGTCCCGCTGAGTCGCCGCCCCTCGCCCGGACAGGGAGGGGCGGCTTCGTGTTTTTGGGGGGCTCCGCCTCCGGAGGGGTGTCCGCTACCCGTCGATGTGGGCCCCCCGCTCCCCCAACCCTCTGATTGTGGGTAAGCTCCGGAAAAGTCCAACCTCTCCCACCCTGTCAGACGTCGTGTTTGCTCCGTGAACTCGCCCCAGACGGCTGTCCCGTTCGGAAAGTACCTGCTGATCAAGCGGCTCGCCGTGGGGGGCATGGCGGAGCTGTTCCTGTCGCAGCGGCCTCCGGATCCGGAGCTGGTGGTGCTCAAGCGGATCCTCCCGTACCTGTCGGAGGAGCCTGAGTTCGTCCAGATGTTCCTGGACGAAGCGCGCATCGCCGCGCAGCTCTGCCACCCCAACATCGTGCAGGTGCATGAGCTGGGGAAGGAGGGCGACAACATCTTCATCGCCATGGAGTACGTGGCGGGTGTCGACCTGCGGCGCGTGGTGGCGGAGGAGGCGAAGTTCGGCGCGACGGTGCCCTGTGGCGTGGCCGCGCGCATCTGCGGGCTGGTGGCGCATGGCCTGGAGTACGCGCACCAGAGTCGAGGTGTGGATGGTCGGCCGCTGGAGCTGATCCACCGCGACGTCAGTCCCCAGAACGTGATGATCGGCTACGACGGGCGCGTCAAGCTGGTCGACTTCGGCATCGCCAAGGCCGGCGCGTTCATGGAGCGCAGCAAGCCGGGCGTCATCAAGGGCAAGTTCCTCTACCTGGCGCCGGAGCAGGTGTCGCAGGAGCGGCTGGACCACCGCGCGGACATCTTCGCGCTGGGCACCATGCTGTACGAAATCACCACCGGCAAGCAGCCCTTCGCCAAGCCGACGACGGAGGGCATCCTCTACGCCATCCGCTTCGAGGACCCGACGCCGCCGCACCTGCTGCGTCCGGACTATCCCGAGGAGCTGTCGCGCATCATCATGAAGTGCCTGACGAAGGACCGCGCCCAGCGCTATCCGCGAGCCGCCGTGGTGGCCGCGGAGCTGGAGGCGTTCCTCGACTCGGGCGTGCTGCGGCAGAGCCTGGACGTTTCCGAGTACATCGCGCGACTCCTGGGTGAGGAGGAGGAGCGCACCATCCTCCACATCCCCGTGCCCAAGCCCGTGGGGCGCACGCACGCCACCATGCCGCTGGGGGGAAATCGGACAGAGGCGGCGCGGCCCGCCGCGCTGGATGTCACCGCGCCCACGCTGTCCTCCACCGGACCCGCGCCAGAGTCCTCCCCCGCGCCCTCGCAGGGGCTCACCGCGCGGCCCATGCCTCGTCGGACGTCGGGAGATGCCCTGCCAGCGGTCTCCTATGCGGACGAGCCGGAGCCCGCGACGCAGATGGCGCGGCCTCGCGAGCTGGCGGCCCGGGGGAAGGGGAGTGGCGAGGAGGTGGTGGACCCGGAGATGGCCACCGCCGTGCGGACCTCGCCCACGGGGCATGCCGTGCTCGCGGATGAGCGCGAGTCGGAGGAGGAGGACGCAGGGGATGGCGAGTCGACCATCCCCCAGCGAAGCAAGGGCCGGACGCCCGTGGCGCCTCCCCGGCGCTCCAGCACCCACTCGGAGCTCGCCTCCTCCACGCCGCCTCGGCGCAACACCCACTCGGAGCTGACGGCCCGCGCGGAGCCGCCCGCCCCGCCGCCCAGGCGCAACACGCAGTCGGAGTCGCCGCGCGCCGCCTCCACCGCGGACGCCCCCACCACGCCGCCCCGGCGCACGGGGATGTCTCCCGTCGCGCCGCTTCCCTCGGCGCGCGCGTCGGCCCAGGCGGATGCGCCGGCCCTGCGGACGCCCTCTCCCAGCGACCTGCGCGCCCGGCGGAACGCGTCCTCGCCTTCGGAGCCCTCGCGAGGTGCGTCCACGCCCTGGCCGCAGGACACGGACGACAACGTGGGCGAGATGACGATGCCCATCCGTCGTCCCTCGCGGGCGGAGATGGAGGCGGCCGCGTCGATGACCATTCCCATGCGGCGCATGCCCGAGGTGGACGAGCCCTCCGACTCCATCTCGATGACGACGCCCATGCGGAGGATTTCGTCCGTGGACGTGGAGGCGTCGGTGTCGCTCACCACGCCCATGCGGCGCATGCCCGCCGACCTGGACGAGCCATCCGAATCGGTGTCGCTCACCACGCCCATGCGGAAGATTTCGTCCGTGGACGTGGAGGCGTCGGTCTCCATCACCCCGCCCGCGGCGCCGCCGCGTCGGGCCTCCCGGCCGCTGCTGCCCGCCTCGCGCGGCCCGGCGGTGGGCGACGATGAGGATGCGCTCAACACCGACTCGCGGATGTCGGCGCATCGCACCGAGCCCACGGACACGCTCCAGGACGAGGACGACGACGAGTCCACCATGGGGTACGAGGACCCCGACACGTACGAGACGCCTCCGCGCCGTCACTCGCGCTGGGTGATGCTCGCCGTCGTCGTGGGCGCCGTCATCCTGGTGCTGGCGGCGCTGGTGTTCTGGGCCACTCAGCCGCCGGCGGGGATGCCCAAGCCCATGCCGGCGCCGGACCTCTCCCGGAAGGTCCTCTCGGAGAAGAAGACGCCCGGGGCTGCGCCGAATCGCCCCGTGCCAGCAACTCCCTCCGCGCCGAAGCCCGCTCCCCAGGGCGCGGCTCCAACCGCCACCTCGCCCGCGGCCACCACCGCGGCGCCAAACCCCACTCCGCCATCGACTCCGACGAGCGCGGCGACGGCCCCCTCGGCGGCGGCTGTCGCGGTGACACCTCCGCAGCCGGGTTCAGGAGTGAACGGGGAGCAGGCCCAGCCTCCTCCCGCCCTGGTCGAGGTGCTCTTCGAGGCCCCGCCCAAGACGGTGCTCAAAGGGGAGGGCGGCAAGCGTCTACCTGTCAACAGGCTCATCACCCTGCCGCCGGGCAACCTCGAGGTCGAATTCGACTGCCCCGGCCGCCGCGCGGCACAGGGGACGAAATCCTACCTCATCAAGCAGGTGAGTCCGGGTCCGCTCGTGCTCTCCGTGCCATGCAAAGGGCGGCGCTAGTCAGGACGGGCACTTGCCCATATGGGCGCGGCTCCCCCCGGGGAGGACAAGTGGGACCGGGTGCGCTTGAGTGCCCTTAAGTCGTTGGATTTCCTAGGTATTCCGCTCGGGGCGCGCATTGCGCATGTCAGAGGGGGCCGTAGAATCCGGCGCTCCATGGCGCGCCTCAAGAAGCAGAAAAACATCGTGACGAAGAGGAGTTACACGGCCGGACGGGTAGTGCGGCAGCAACCTGTCGCACCGGAACCGAACCGGCTGTTGAAGGTCTGGAGACGCGTGCTCGAACGCCGGCTCCGCACGCGCTTGCGCGCGAAGGTGGCGGTGGAGGTTCACGACAACACGCACACGATGCTGACCTTTCAACGTCAGCGGGCGTTGTGGCGGTTGCGGCTCCACCACATGTTCCTGGCCGCACCGGATGACGTGGTGCAGGCACTCGCCAGCTTCGTGCGCAAGGGGGACCCGGAGGCGAGCACGCTGTTGGACCGCTACATCGAGCGCAACCGCATGTACATCCGGCGGCTGTCCCCCGCCCAGATGCGCAAGCGCATCCGGCTGGAGCCGGCGGGTCAGCACCATGACCTCGAGCGCATCTTCGACCGGCTCAACGAGCGGTACTTCAGCCGGCGCATCGACGCGGCCATCACCTATGGCCCGGCGCCTCGGGTGAAGGGGCCTCGCAAGAGCATCAAGATGGGCTCCTACTCGGCGGACTCGAAGGTCATCCGCATCCACCCCGCGTTGGACCAGCCGGTGGTGCCCCGGTACTTCGTGGAGTGGATTGTCTTCCACGAGATGCTTCACCACATCTACCGGACCCGGAAGGGTGACGACGGGCGGCGGTGCATCCATCCGCCCGAGCTCATGGAGCACGAGAAGCGCTTCCATGACTACACGCGTGCGCAGGCGTGGGAGCAGGAGAACCTGGACCTGCTGCTGCGCGCACGCGTCTCGCCGGAGTGAGGCGTTGGTCTCCTCCCCTCCAGCTCAGGGGAGGATGAGACCGCCGGGGCTGCGCCGCTCCTGGGAGGGAGCAGCCTCGGCGGGAGTGGGCTCGGCGGCTCCCGAGGCCCGTTGAGCCTGGGCCTCCGCCCGGGCTCCGGCCGCCGCCACCAGGCCGAGCACCTTCTCGAAGAGGTGCTCGGCGAAGCGGGAGTAGGGCTGTTGGGCGCCGTGGAAGAGTCGGCGCGCTTCTCCCCGGGCCACTTCGGCCTCCTTCGGACGGGCGCTGTGCTCGAAGTAGTCCGCCATCCTCCACAGCCGCAGGGCATACCGCCGGCTCATGTCGGGCGTGAAGAAGTCCTGGGTCACCGCGCGCACGGCGGTCCTGAGCTGCTCCGACCGCTGGGTCTCGCTGAGCGCCAGGGGGCTGACGACCACCTCATCCATCTTGGCGAGGAGGCGCTTCACCACGGCGTCCGGTGGGAGCCAGGTGGCCATCTCGGGGGTGGCGTGCAGCAGGTCCCCCTCCATCACGCGCCGGACGTCTTCCGGCTCGGGAGGGGGGAGGGTGGTGGGCTCCGCCTGGGGCTGGGCGCCGAAGTGGCGCAGGGCCACATCGAGTCCCTCGGGGAAGGGGGTGTGCGTGCGCAGGTTGAGGCCCGCGGCCTCGGCGAGCAGCGCCACCGCCTTCTGCAGGGGCAGCTCCACCGTGCCCCCTTGCTCCAGTCCTTCCTTGAGGATGCGGCGCCACGTGCCTCGGCTCTTCTCATCGAGTTGGAGCTGGACGACCCCCTGCTCATCCGAGAGGAGGGCCTGCACCACCTCGATGCCGCCGCCACGCACGGCGCGGCCCAGCACCACGGCCCGCTCACCGCGCCCCGTCAACGTGCTGGCGAGCGCGGGGAGCTCCTCGGGCGCCGCGGCGGGGCGGGCCGCTTCCGGCGGTGGGAGGCGCGAGGGCTCGGCCACGGCGACGCCTCGGGAGCGCAGCCGGTAGAGGGCCTTCTTGGCGAGCTTGGCCAGGGGCTTCACGGCGGAGGTGGCGAGGGCTTCCGCGAGCGCGGGCTGGCCATCCAGGACGGAGCCTTCGAGCAGGGCCGCGGCGAGAGGCTCTGGAAGGGCTTCGACGGACGAGGGCGTCGCGGTGCCAGGCGCGCTCGCGAGGGCCCGGGCGGCGTCCACGGCGCTGGCGGGCAGGTCGGGCA
Organism: Myxococcus stipitatus; assembly: GCF_038561935.1. The sequence continues at coordinate 3,763,438 of NZ_CP102770.1, forward strand.
GGGGGCTTCCAGCGCGCAGCGCGTCCAGCAGGGAGCGAGGGTCCGAGGCGGAGGATTTCATGGGGGCCTTGTACCGCGTGCCGCGCGACGCGGGGCATGGCCCGTGCGGCTTCCCCGACGACTGGCCCACACTCGCGGGCTCCGGTGGCCGTGTCTCAGCGCCTGCGCACGAGCCAGCTCCGCCCCGACTGGCCCACCACCACCAGCTCCGACTGGAGTCGCGCGCCGAACACCTGGGACGGGTGGGCGCCGCGCACGATGAAGTGGTCGTACCAGGCACCCTGCGTGTCCAGGTCGACGTCCTGGGGGCGCCACTCGGATGGGAATGTGGGGGGCATCTCACCCCGGTACTTCAGGGGCGAGTGCGGCGTGGAGGCGAACGTGAAGTTGGGAACACCCCCGCGCTCGCGGGCCAGCACCGCCGCCGAGTGGATGAACACGGGGAAGCGCACCACGCGCGAGCCCCCGTCGTAGATGAGGCCCATGACCCGGGGCTTCGGCGCCGTGGCCGAGACGAGTCCCTCCCACTCCGTCGCTTCGCGAGAGAAGGCGCGGAAGCCTCGGCCCAGGGTGAAGGCCAGCACCAGCGCGCAGGCCATGGCGGCCCAGCGCAGGGGCGTGCGCCACTCGGACACCGTGGCGGGCGCGGTGGCCACGAGCAGCGCGGCGGCAAGGTGCGCATAGCGCGTGTTGAGGTAGTAGACGTACCCGCGGATGTCGAAGGGCAGCAGGAAGAAGAGCGCGAGCGCCACCAGTCCCAATCCCAGGAGCCGTGAGCGCATCACCGCTCCGCCCGCGCCGGACGTCGAGGCCGGACGCAGGAGCCCCGCGACCCAGCCCGCCACCGCCACCGCCACGACGGCGTACAGCGCCCACCGGTCCGAGCCGTCGCGCAGCGTGTTGGCGAGCACGTCGAAGAACTCCGCGCGGTTCTGCTCGAAGCTCTTCCACGCCAGGTTCTGCGGAGAGAACGTAGGCCCCCAGGCCTTCCACGGCGCGCCGGGCTGGATGTCGGGCGGCTCGCCGAAGCGCAGCACCACCCAGCCCAGGAACAGCGCCACGCCGGGCACCACGCCCAGCAGCGCCGGCACGCGGGGCCGCAGCCGCTGCGCGACGCCGTGCGCCGTGGCGTCCTCGGGAACGCGCGTGGTGAGCAGGAGCCAGGGCAGTCCCAGGGCCAGGAACCCGAACGCCTGGACGTGGAACAGCAGCACCGTGACGAGGCAGAGGGCCAGGCCCACCACCCACTTCCGTCGGCGGGGGGCGTCTTCGAGGGTCCGCACGAAGAAGCCGCAGCACAGCAGCGTGAGCGGCAGCGCGGCGCAGTAGTTGATGAACCCCCAGCCGAAGCTGTCGCCATAGGCGAAGGGCAGGGCGAGCAGCGAGGGCCACGTGGGCCGGCCCAGCGAGCGCAGCAGGAAGCCCAGGCTCAACGGCAGCCCCACCACGTACGCGGTGAGGAACACGCGGTTGGCCACCTCCAGGGGCAGCAGCCAGTTGAGCCCGCTGACCAGGTAGTAGTAGCCCAGGTACGGCGTCAGCGCGTGCCGGGCCTCGAACAGCTGGGGGTACAGCGTCGTCGGGTCGTCCAGCCGGTGCAGGACGGAGATGAGGTACAGGTGCTGCGGCAGGTCCACCATCGGCAGGTGGCGCGACACCCACAAGGGCAGCGCGCCCAGCAGCAGGGCGGCGATGTGAATAAAGCGGGGGCTGGGAGTCGTCACGAGCGGGGCGGGACTGTATGCGCCGACTCCCTGCCCGGCGAGCAACCGACGTCGGGCACGGGGCTCGAATCATCGGGGTAGACAAAGGTATGGCCGGTGACCTTGGCAGGCGATGGGGCCTGCGCTATAGGCGCCGGTGGACAGAGAGCCCGGCCGAGAGGCTCTCGAGGAGAGCGCACATGACACGCAACGCGACGATGGTGGTTGCGGGGCTGCTGGCCAGCGGTCTGCTGCTGCTCGCGCCCCGCGCGGCGAGCGCCTGCGAGGCCCACGCCCGCGCCGCTCAGGCCCAGAAGGAGAAGTCCGCGGAGACGCCGTCGCCCGAGGCGGCTGCTCCCCCCGCTCAGACGGAGGCCCGTCCCGCCGCCAGCGAGCAGGCGCGTCCCCTGGAGGCCATCGACTCGCTCCTGACCGCCAGGTGCCAGTGCGGCAGCAAGGCGGACTGCACCTGCAAGAAGGGCTCGTGCGAGTGCTCCAACTGCAAGCCCAAGCGGCAGATGATGGACGCGCTGCGCGGACGTCCCGCGAAGCTGAAGCTGGATGAGGCGCGCCGCACCGACGCCTCGGCCGGCATCTTCATCTGAGTGCGTCGGCGGAGGCCTTCTCCGCCTTGAGCACCAGCAGCGGCGGCAGGGCCACGCGCTCGAAGCGCACCAGTCCCGCCGCGCTGGCCGCCGCGCGCAAGGTGGACTCCCCCCGAGGGTGCAGTCCCACGCTGCGGTGCAGGAACCCGGACGCGGAGCCCGGCGGCGCATACGTGCTCGCCACCCAGCGGCCCCCCGGACGCAGCACCCGCACCACCTCCAGCATCAGCCGGCCCAGGTCCTCGACGTAGTGCAGCGAGTCGGCCATGAGCACCGCGCCGAGCGTCTCGTCCTGGAACGGCAGATAGGGCGCCTGCGCGCGGAGGAAGTCCACCGTGGCGCCCGCCTCGCGCACCTGGGCCACGCCTTCCTCCAGCATCGCGGAGGACACGTCCTGCCCCGCCACCAGCGCGAAGCCCGGCTCGCGCGCCAGCCGCCGCGCCACCAGTCCCGTGCCGCAGCCGACGTCCAACACCGGCCCGTCGGGGGTGCCCAGCAGGCTGCGATAGATGAGGTACTCGCTGTCCGTGTCCATCGGCTGGCGCAGCAGCGCGCGCTGGAGGGCGGGGCGCACGTAGCGCTCGTACGAGCGGGCCACGAAGCGGCGCTCCAGCCCCCGCTGAAGCCCCGTGGCCAGCGCGGGCTCGAGCATCAGGTCTGCGACGCCCTCGGCCACCGGGTAGCTGGCGCGACACTCAGGGCAGCGCAGGGGGCCGAACAGCAGGACGGCCGCGGGCGCCTCGGGACGAAGGGCGCCGCGTCGGCAGCGGGGGCATCGAAGGAGCTGGACGAGCGCGTGCCGCATGTGCGCTCGAGGCTACCGTCCCCCGACAAGGGCGAGAATCGCTTTGTGCGCGAAACGCGTCAGGCCGAGGGGCCCGGCTTGGCCGGCGCCCGCTGGTCCTCGGACACCAGCACGGGCCAGCCTCGGGCCATGGCCTCGCGGAAGAAGGCCGCCAGCTCCCGCCGGCTGTGGTTCACCGCGCCCTGGAAGGGGTCGATGAGCGCCTCTTCCCCCAGGCTGCGCGTGGCGTTGAGCTCCACCGGCGTGCCGCACCGCTCACACCGGATGGACACCTGCCGCACCAGCGCCACGGGCACCGCATAGCGGGCTCCGCAGTCCCCGCACTTCCACACCAGCGCGCGCTCACCCGCCTCGCGCCGGGCCAGTCCGTCCAGCTCGTCCGCCAGGCGCAGCAGCGCCGGCAGGTCCTGGGGCGGCTGGGCGAAGACAGCGGACGGGCCGTAGCCCGTCTCGGGAGCACCCAGGGTGGGCGTCCGGTCTCCATGGAGCAGGGCGCGCAGCCTGTCGCGTGCGCGCATGTCTCGGAACTCCGTGCCTGTCAGGGCACGCTCCACGGCCTCGGGGACCGGGGGCAGGTCCGGCTCGAGACGCTCATCGACCGGCAGCGACTGGGGGTAATCCACCAGTCGGTGCGAGGGGACTGCGAAAAATCGGAAGGCCACGATGGCTCCATTGCACCCTGGCCCTCCCGGCGCAAGACGCGAGTTGGCGAATGTCCGCCGCGACGACAGATTCCGCTCTACCTGGACCACTCCAGCATCCGCTGCAACGGAGCCCGCGCCGCCTCCCGCAGTCCCTCCGGCATGGTCAGCTCCGGCGTGCGCTCCTTCATGCACTTCCAGAGCTTCTCCAGCGTGTTGAGCCGCATGTACGGGCACTCGTTGCACGCGCAGCCGTTGTCCGGGGGCGCCGGGATGAAGGTCTTCTCGGGCGCGCCCTTCTTCATCTGATGGAGGATGCCCGCCTCCGTCACGACGATGAACTTCTGCTTCGGGCTCTTGAGGACGAAGTCCAGGATTCCCTTCGTCGACCCGATGAAGTCCGCGTGCCGCAGCACGTGTTCCTCGCACTCCGGGTGAGCCACCACCTCCGCATCCGGGTGCATCACCTTCAGCTCCACCAGCTTCTTCTCGCTGAAGATTTCGTGGACGATGCAGCTGCCCGGCCACAGCACCATGTCCCGGCCGGTCTGCTTCATGACGTGGCGGCCCAGGTGCTGGTCCGGCGCGAAGAGAATCTGCCGGTCCTTGGGCACCTGGTTGACGATCTTCACCGCGTTCGACGACGTGCAGATGACGTCGCTCATCGCCTTCACCGCCGCGGAGCTGTTCACGTAGCTCACGACGAAGGCGCCCGGGTGCTTGTCCTTGAAGGCCTTGAAAGCCGCGGGCGGACACCGGTCTGAAAGGGAACAGCCCGCCTTCAGGTCCGGCAGCAGCACCTGCCGCGCGGGATTCAGGATCTTCGCTGTCTCCGCCATGAAGTGGACACCGCAGAAGACGATGACATCCGCCTCCGTCCGCTCCGCTGCCTGCGCCAACGCCAGGCTGTCACCAACGAAGTCCGCGACGTCCTGGACTTCGCTCTCCTGATAGTAGTGCGCAAGAATCACAGCGTTCATGGAACGCTTGAGCTCCTGGATTTCCTGCGCGTAGTCCACGCCCGTGCTCATCGCACCTCCCTTGCCTGGCTGACACTTAACTCGGTCGAAGGGGCCGGGCTACATCGTCGGATGCGGCCACCGGGCGGGCGGGCGGCTGATGAGGGACTTCCCTGGGTCGACTCTGCCACCGTCCCCCATCGAGCATGCGCTCCTCAAGCCCGCATCACCTGACGGCGCAGAGAGGGTAGACTGCGCGCAATCCTCCGGGTCGGCCCGGAGGGAGGCAGTCGCCTTGCTGTCAAGCTTGGGCAAGCCACACATTCGGGGTCGAGAAGACGTGATCGGCTGGCGGAGAGGGGGCGGCACCGGACCTGTGGCAGTGGGCAGACAGTGGATCTGCCCCTTCTCCATTTGAACGCCTTTCCCGTCGAGGAGAGAGCATGAGTGTCCCCACTCAGGACGTCCTGATTGTGCACCCCAACGAGGACCGGCGCGCCGCGCTGGCATCCATGCTGGATCGCCACCGCGTCGTGGCGGTGGAGTCCCAGGTGGAAGCCACTCGCTGCATGGAGTCGGCGGCCCCAACACTCATCATCGCCCCGCCGGAGAACGCGCGGCGCTTCCTGCGTCACGTCGACCGGGCCGCTCCCGAAGCGGTCCGCGTCTTCGTGTGCTCGCAAGCGGACCGTCGTGGATTGGAAGAGCTGGTGGAGACCGCGGCCGAGGGCCACGTCTTCAGTACCCTGGATGACAGCCTGACCCCGACGGAGATGGGGCAGCGCATCACCAACATCCTCCAGCTCCGCGCCTCCGCGCGGGTGATGCCCACCGCGCGCATGGAGGCGGGCTTCCGGCTTCAAGGACGGAGCTACACCGCGCGCTGTCTGGACGTGGGCAACTTCGGCGCCGCGCTCCAGGTCCCCATGGATTCCTCGGTGGGCGTCTTCCTGCCGGGCGTGGTGGTGGATGAGCTCTTCATCGCGCGCGACGGCCGCCGGGTGCTGCACTCCCGCCGCGCGCTGGTGCGCCACGTCCAGCCGGTGCGGCAGGGCACCGAGCCCGCGCTGCGCATCGGCCTGTCCTGGAGCCGCGCGCTGGAGGAGCCGTCGACGACGCCCCTCGCCGTCGTGCGCGAGCCGGTGAGTGTGCTCGCCGCGCTGCGCAAGGCCGTGCGGCGCAACGCCTCGCTCTGGGTCCACTACCCGGACACCACCGCGGGGCAGTTCGTGCTGGAGTCGCCCTCGGTGGACCTGGTGGAGGGGCGCTCGGTGCTGCGTGGCACCAGCGTCGGCGCGAACGCCGTGGCGACGGGCGACGTGCTCAACCTCTCCTTCGAGGTCGGCGGGCAGAGCTACGCGGGCGTCACCAGCGTCCTGCGCCACGGGGATGCGCTGGTGCTGAGCCTGCCGCGCACCTTGAACCTGCAGAACCGGCGCGGCCTGCAGCGCTTCCGCCCCGGCAAGGAGCACCGCTTCCTGGTCTCCTTCAATGCGCCATTCAGTGGCAAGAGCGTGACGCGCTCCGTGCTGGACTTGTCGAGCCGGGGCCTCTCCTTCGCGTTCGATGCGTCCTTCGAGGTCCTCCCCGCGGGCTCGCAGCTCGACGTGACGCTGCTCCTGCCCGACGGCAGCGAGGCCTCCTGCCGCGCGGAGGTGCGCTCCGTGGATGAGGTGTCGTCCGGGGATGGCGCGGAGAATCCGCTCCGGCCCTACCGCTGTGGCGTGCGCCTCCTGGATGTTCCCGCGCGGGTCCGCGACGCGGTCCACTCCGCCTTCATCTCGGCGCGCAGCCCGGTGGTGGAGGATGGGGGCCGGTCCGCCTTCGCGGAGATCTGGAAGATGATGGAAGCGGCCCACTACAACTTCCATCCCGACTACCCCTTCGGCTCCGAGGCCGACTACCTCCACCTGCTGGAGAACACCCACCGGCGGCTGTGCGGGTCGGGCGAGCTGGGCAGCTCGCTCGTCTACAAGGACAACGACGGGGTGCAGGGCCATGTCGCGGGCCTGCGCATCCACTCGCGCACGTGGCTGGTGCAGCACCTGGCGGTGCGCCCGGGCTTCCACCGCGCGGACCAGATCGCACACGAGCTGTCCGCGCTGGCCATCGAGCTGGGCGAGTCCCACGAGGACATCGACTTCATCCGGTTCTCCTGGCGCGAGGACAACCGCTGGCCGAGCCGCCTGGGCGCGTGGCTGCTGCGGGTGATGGAGAGCCACGGGCTGAGCTGGCTGCGCCACTTCGAGTACATGCGCCTGCCGCTCGACACCGCGCGGGCTCCGACGGGGCCGCTGCCGGAGGTGCACGAGGCGCGAGACGAGGACTGCGCGCGGCTGGAGCACTTCCTGCGCGAGCGCGGCGAGGTGATGCGCGTGCTCGCCGAGGACCTCCAGGCCGACCAGATGCGGCTGGAGTCGCTGGGTGCCCGCTACGCGGCGCATGGCCTGCACCGGCGCCGGCGCGTCTTCGCGGTGGATGGGGAGAACGGCCCGCTGGCCATGGCCCTCCAGGAAGAGGGCAGCCCGGGCATCAACCTCATCGAGAAGACCAACGCCTTCTGGTACGTGGTGCTCCAGCCCGACCACCCTGGCGCCGGCGCGGCGGTGAGCGCGCTCATCCAGCGCTGCGTGGAGCATGCCCGCGCGGAGGGACGAGGAACGGCTGTCGCACTCGCGGCCGATGAGGATGTCGCCACGCTGGAGGCGGTGGGCTTCCAGCGCATGGGCCGCTTCTCCGAGTGGTTCTTCCACCGCTCCATGGTGCGGCGCTGGGTGGAGCTGTTCCGCTCCATCTTCGAGCGTGTCCAGCACACCGCGAGCGGGGAGCGTGCGCGCAACCGTGCGTCGCGGAGGAGCGGGTGAACTACATCATGGAATCCGCCGAGGAGACTCGGCGGCTGTTGCTTCAGGAGCAGGTGGACGATGCGCGCTCGTTGCTTCTGGCCACGGGGCTGTCTCCGGGGGACCAGGCCCTGGACGCGGGCTGCGGGCCGGGAGGCATCACCCGGACCATGGCGGACATCGTCGGCGTCACCGGCGGCGTCACCGGCCTGGACATGAGCGAGGTGCGTCTGTCCGAGGCCATCCAGCGCTGCATGGGCCTGTCCCAGGCGCGCTTCATCCAGGGAGACATCCGCCGCACGGGCCTGCCCGAGGCGCACTTCGACTACACGTGGAGTCAGTACGTCCTCGAGTACCTGAAGGACCCCGAGGCCGCGGTCGCCGAGCTCCTGCGTGTCACCCGGCCGGGAGGCCGCGTGGTGGTGTCCGAAATCGACGGCCAGGGGCTCAACAACTGGCCCATGCCGGAGGGTCTGGAGGAGGGCGCGCGCACGTTCGAGCGCGGGCTGGCGGCGCAAGGGTTCGACCTGTTCGTCGGGCGCAAGCTGTTCAAGGTCTTCCGCCGTCTGGGGTTGAGGGACGTGCGGGTTCATGTGGTTCCCCAGTACATCGTCGCGGGCGTCGCGGACGGCCGCTTCCTGGACGACTGGCGCACGCGCTTCGCCGCCCTGGCCCCCGCGGTCGCTCCAGCGTTTGGTTCTCGGGTCGCCTACGAGGCGTTCTGCGACGCCTACCTGCGAATGCTCGAGGATCCAGATACGCTCAAGTATTCGGTGCTCGTCATCACCGAGGGAGTGCGTGCTTGAGCGCGGCAACAGCAACCGAGCTGATGGGAGGTTCCGAACCTCCAGACAATGCCCCCGAGGTCAGTGTCCGCACGACGTCGACCCTGCTGTTGTACTTTGAACGCACCTACGGGGCGGAGCGGCTCAAGGCGCTGTGGGCGCGCCATGACGTGCCGCTCTCGCTCGAGTACCTGCGCACGCACGCCAACTACATCTCGCTGCGGTTCCTGGAGCGGCTGGCCACGCTGCTGATGGAGGCCTCCGGGGACGCGCGCTTCATGCGCAACGCGGGGCTCTTCCTGGCGACGCCGGAGGCGATGGGCTTCGCGTACTACCTGCTGCGCGCCTTTGGCTCGCCGCGCATGTGCTACCTGAAGACCATCGAGCTGGCGCCCAGCTACAACCGCGTGGGCAACTTCCACGTGGAGCAGCTGGAGCAGAAGCGGCTGGTGCTCACGTACTCGAGCAAGATTCCCGAGACGGGCCGCGACATCTGCGAGCTGCGAATGGGGCAGTTCGCCTCCATCCCCACCATCTGGGGGCTGCCTCCCGCGGAGGTGCGGGAGTCCGAGTGCCAGGTGCTGGGCGCGTCCGTGTGTCGCTACCACCTGACGTGGACGGACCCGCTGACGCAGTGGGGGCACCACCTGGGCCTGTTCCTGGGCACCGTGGGCGGGCTGGTCGCGGGCTCGCTGGGCCTGGCGCATCCCATCTTCGGCGCGGTGTCGCTCGCCATGGCGGGCTTCGCGGTCGGCGGCTGGTGGGACGGCCGCCGGGAGCTCCGGGGCAAGGACGAGGCGCTGCGCTCGCAGAACCAGGCCGTGATGGGCTCGCTGATGGAGCTCCAGCAGCGCTACGACGAAATCTTCCGCGCCAACGTGGCCCTCGAGGACCGGGTGGCCGAGCGCACCCAGGCGCTCAAGGAGTCCAACAGCAAGCTGGAGGAGTCGCTCGCCCGTCAGCAGGAGCTGGACCGGCTCAAGAGCGAGTTCTTCGACAACGTCAGCCACGAGCTGCGCACGCCGCTCACGCTCATCCTGCTCACGCTAGAGTCCCTGGAGCGGCGGGGCGCGGAGGACAGCTCGCCGGAGGTCGTCCTCCAGCACGTGGCCACCATGGAGCGCAGCGCGCAGCGGCTGCTGCGGCTCATCAACAACCTGCTGGACCTGGCGCAGATGGAGTCGGGCAAGGCGCGCCTGCGCTATGCGCCTCTGGAGCTGTTCGGCTTCTTGAGCACCGTGCTGCCGCCGTTCCTCACGATGGCGGAGCGCCAGGGTGTCTCCCTCAAGCTGGAGGGCGCCGCGGTGGCGCCCGTCGAGGTGGACCACGAGCGCATGGACATCGTGTTCCAGAACCTCCTGTCCAACGCGCTGAAGTTCACCCAGACGGGTGGGGTGACGGTGCGCGTGTCGGAGACGGAGCACGAGGTGCTGGTGGACGTGGAGGACACCGGCCAGGGCATCTCCGCGCAGGACACGAAGGTCATCTTCGACCGCTTCGCGCAGGCGGACAACAGCGGCACCCGCCGCTTCGGCGGCACGGGCATCGGTCTGGCGCTGGTGAAGGAGACGCTGGAGCTGCACGAAGGCGGCATCTCCGTGACGAGCGAGCTGGGCAAAGGCTCCACCTTCCACGTGCGGCTGCCCAAGGGCCGCGCACACATCCGCGAGGAGCTGCGCGAGCGCCGCCGCGCGGAGATGCCCGTGCGCCGCGAGCGCCGCGGCTCGGGCTCCTTCCCCTCGGTGGAGGCGGGTGGGGCGGAGAACGGACGCCCCTCGGTCAGCGTCGTGGCCAGGGACCACGCGGGGCCCGGGCCGGAGTCGCCGCGCATCCTCGTGGTGGAGGATGACCCCGAGATCCGGGGCTACATCGCGGGGCTGCTCAAGCAGCACTTCCGCGTGCTGGAGGCCGTCAACGGAGACGAGGGCCGGCAGCGCGCGCTCGCGGAGCGGCCGGACCTCATCGTGTCGGACGTGATGATGCCCGTCATGTCCGGACTCCAGATGCTGGTGGCCCTGCGCGAGTCGCCCCAGACGGTGGACATCCCCGTCATCCTCCTCACCGCGCGGCAGGAGGTCTCCGCGAAGGTGGACGCGCTGGGCACGGGCGCCAACGACTACCTGGGCAAGCCGTTCAGCCCGCGCGAGCTGCTGGCGCGAATCGAAACCCAGTTGCGTCTGCGCGACGCGGCGGTGCGCTCGGCGGAGAACGAACGGTTGGCCGCCATCGGCCTGCTCACGTCTGGCTTCGCGCATGAGGTCCGCAATCCGCTCAACGGGCTGATGAACGCGCTGACGCCGCTGAAGGAAGTGCTGCGCGACAACACCCCGGATGCGGACCTGAGCCGGGCCATGGTGGAGGTGATGGAGGAGTGCGGCCAGCGCATCCGCCACCTCGCGGAGTCGCTGCTCTCCTTCACCCGTACCTCCGACACCCCGGTCCTCCTGTCCCTGGACACGCTGCTGGACTCGACGCTGGGGGTGCTGACGTGGCGCGTGCCGTCGGGCGTGACGGTGGAGCGCTCGTACGAGTGCACCGTGCCCGTGCACGGCGACCCGGGCTCGCTCAACCAGGTGTGGCTCAACTTGTTGGACAACGCCCTGCGCGCCGTGGGGGAGCATGGCCGCGTGCAGGTCGCCACCCACCGCGACGGGGAAGACGCCGTCGTCACCATCAGTGACAACGGCGTGGGCATCCGCCAGGAGGACATGGAGCGGCTGTTCCAGCCCTTCTTCTCCACGCGCGCCGCGGGCGAGGGCACGGGGCTGGGTCTGGCCCTGAGCCGGCGCATCATCGTCCGCCACGGCGGGCGGATTCAGGTCCGGAGCACGCCGGGCAAGGGCACCCAGGTCGAGGTGCGCCTGCCCCTGCGCCCACCAGGCCGCTCTTCATCGGGCGGTGGGCTGGACGGGCAGGGGGAAGCGCGCGTGGGGCGGCTGGGTTGATCCACGACGCAACCTGACGTGCGGGGGACGACCTGGGGGGCTGGGGAATACTCGGCCGCTTCTGTTGTCCACTCGCGCACGGCCTCGTGGCGGTCTGGTACAGTCAAGTGCTCTTTCCGTCACACCTCCCACCACCACCGAAGGAAACCACGGCATGCAAGGAACCGCAGCGGCGGGCACTACCCGCCAGGGGCACCCGCCCGGGTTGTACCTCCTGTTCTTCACCGAGATGTGGGAGCGCATGTCGTATTACGGCATGCGCGGTCTGCTCGTCCTCTTCCTGACGAGCACGACCATGGGTGGGTTCGGGTGGAGCCGGGAGGACGCGCTCGGCCTCTACGGTACGTACACGGGGCTCGTGTACCTGACGCCCATCGTGGGTGGCTACATCGCGGACCGCTTCATCGGTCAGCGCAAGGCCGTGGTGCTCGGTGGCGTGTTGATGATGATAGGGCACCTGGTGCTCGCGGTCCCCAGCGTGATGATGTTCTACATCGGCCTGGGGTTCCTCATCATCGGCAACGGCTTCTTCAAGCCGAACATCTCCACAATGGTGGGTGGCCTGTACCCGCAGGGTGACGGCCGCCGCGACGGCGCCTTCACCATCTTCTACATGGGCATCAACGTCGGCGCGATGCTCGGCAACTTCATCTGCGGCACCCTGGGCGAGAAGATTGGCTGGCACTGGGGCTTCGGCTCCGCCGGTGTCGGCATGGGCCTGGGCCTCATCGCGTTCATGCTCCTGCAGAAGAAGTACCTGGGTGAGGTGGGCCTCGCGCCCTCGAAGCCCGCGACGGCCGTGGTCGCCCGCGAGGAGTCTCCGAAGAAGGCCTTCTCCCGCGACGAGATCGACCGCATCGTCGTCATCTTCATCATCGCCATCTTCGTCGTCGCGTTCTGGGCGGGCTTCGAGCAGGCCGGCGGCCTGATGAACCTCTTCACGAACGAGAAGGTGGACCGGACGGTGTTCGGCCAGGAGGTCCCCACGACTTGGTTCCAGAACTTCAACTCGTTCTTCATCGTGGCGCTGGCGCCGGTGTTCGCCGGACTGTGGAGCTGGCTTGCCGCGCGCGGCAAGGACCCGAGCATCCCGGTGAAGATGGGCATGGGCCTCATCTTCCTGGCCGTGGGCTTCGTCTTCATGCTGGGCGCCGCGAGCCAGAGCGACGCGGGCGCCAAGGCGGCCGCGCACTGGGTCATCCTGGCGTACCTGTTCCACACCATGGGCGAGCTGTGCCTGTCCCCCGTCGGACTCTCCATGGTGACCAAGGTCGCGCCCCACCGCATCGTCTCCGCGATGATGGGCGTGTGGTTCCTGGCGAACGCGGCGGCCAACAAGCTCTCCGGTGTCATCGGAGCCGCCTCCGCGAAGCTGGGGGAGTTCGACGTGTTCCTCTACCTCGGCATCGGCTCCGGCGTTGCTGGCGCCATCCTCGTCGTCGTGGCTCCCATCCTGAAGCGGATGATGCACGGCACCGACGAGGTGAAGCCGACCGCGCCCTCCGGCGACGCCGCGCAAGGCAACACCGCGGCGGCGGCCTGAGTCTCGGGCCTTCCGCCCGCGACCTCCCGGACGTGAAGTGATGACGCCGGAGCCTCCTGAGTCCAGGGGCTCCGGCGTTCTTCTTCGAGGCCACCCCTCCACCCGAAGGGGAGGGGCCAGCCCCAGGTGCCTCTTTCAGGCGGACTTCGCGGTGATGCCCGGAGCGGCGGCCTCACCGGACGCCTGCGTCGCGGACGTCTGGTAGTAGTCGCGCACCACGTAGCGACGGGCCACCAGCGCCATGCCCACCGCGGCCACCAGGGCCATGCCGGCGTAGAAGAAGAACTGGCCGGAGCCCGAGAAGACGTTGAGCGCCGCGGCGATGGCCACCGCCACGTTGGCCAGCGTGTTCGTCACCAGCCACACGCTCTGGATGGTGCCCTTCATCTGCCGAGGCGCCTGCGTGTACGCGAACTCCAGGCCCGTGGTGGACATCAGGATTTCGCCCAGCGTCAGCACGATGTACGGGAGGATCTGCCAGGAGATGTTCAGCACCGTGCCGCTCTCCATCACCACCTGGAAGAAGCCGGCGATGATGAACGACACCGCGCCGAACACGAGCCCCAGCGGCATGCGCCGCAGCGGCGTCAGCTCCCACCCCGCGCGCTGCGACAGCGGGTAGACCACCCCCGTCAGCAAGGGGATGAGCAGCATCACCAGCATCGGGTTGACGAACTGCATCTGGCTGGGCTGGAACTCGAACCCCAGGATGTTCAGGTCCATGGACGCCGCCTGGACCACCCAGGTCGAGGCCTTCTGGTCGAAGAGCATCCAGAAGAAGGGCACGAAGGGCAGCATCAGCCCGCTCACGCGGAACACGGCCTTGGCGCCCTCGACGGCCTCCTCGGGGTGCTGCGCGCGGGCGCCGTCGAGCCAGTGCCCGCCCTGGCCCCGGTTCTTCAGGGCGCTCAACACCACCTTGAGGAACGAGTGCGGATTGGCGCCCGTGGGCGGCACGACGACGTAGTGGCGCCGGCCCGCCCAGAAGATGATGGTCGCGATGAACATCAGCACCCCGGGGATGCCGAAGGCCACCGACGGCCCGAAGTTCTTCAGCAGCAGCGGGATGAACAACGACGCGAAGAACGAGCCGAAGTTGATGGTCCAGTAGAAGATGGCGAAGAGCTTCTTCACCAGGTGGCTGTTGGACTCGTTGAACTGGTCTCCCGCCATGGCCGCGACACACGGCTTGATGCCGCCGCTGCCCACCGCGATGAGCGCCAGGCCCGTGTAGAAGCCCGTGGCGTTGTTCTCGAAGACGGCCAGCAGCCCATGGCCGATGCAGTACACGATGCTCAACCAGAGGATGGTCCGGTACTTGCCCCAGAACCGGTCCGCCAGATAGCCACCGATGAGCGGGAAGAAATACACACCCGCCATGAAGGTGTGCATCAGGCTCTTGCCCTGGGCGGTGCGCAGGGCAGGGTCCGGCACCTCGTTGAGCAGCAGGTACTGGATGAGGAACATCGTGAGGATGTTCCGCATCCCGTAGAAGCTGAAGCGCTCACACGCTTCGTTACCGATGATGAACGGTATCTGCGGCGGGAACTTGTTGTCCTTCGCAGCGGGACTCTCAGCCATGAGTCGGGGTGCTCCCTGGTGGAGAAAAGTGGGGGCTCAAGCGAGTCAAGCGCCCAACCCTACCCAAGCCCCGGCCTGGACTCCACCGAAGGCCCTCACCCCGACACCTATCTCCCCGGTAACCGGCCCCCCGCTCCACGGAGGGGCAACCTCATGTCACCCGCGGAGTCACCCTCAGCGCTCCCGCACCGGGCTTGCCTGCCCTCCCGCATTCCGATGACGGTGTGCCTTTGTTGGTACACCTTAATCTGAGTGCACCCGTTTGACAGGAATTGATAAGGGCCTATCATGTGATCAGCGGATGAAACTGATTCCGCGAATCACACCCCACCTGTGAAGTCTTCCTCCAAGGTGGACGGGGGGTTGGGGGTGAATGAAGGCACCCCCGCCCCCCGCTCCATGTTTTGGAGGGGCGGAGTCGTCAGCGCAGCGCGCCATTCGCCAGCGGCGCGGGCCCATCCACGCGCTTGCCCACGCGCGCGCGCCGCGACTTGCCCAGCACGTGCGCCAGGTAGCGGCCCGTATGGCTGCCGGCGACCTTGGCGACGCTCTCCGGCGTGCCCACGGCCATCACCTGGCCTCCGCCGGCGCCGCCCTCGGGCCCCATGTCGATGAGCCAGTCCGCGCTCTTGATGACATCCAGGTTGTGCTCGATGACGAGCACGCTGTTGCCCGCGGCCACCAGCCGGTTGAGCACGGACAAGAGCTTGCGGATGTCCTCGAAGTGCAGGCCGGTGGTGGGCTCGTCCAGGATGTAGAGCGTGCGGCCGGTGGCCACGCGCGCCAGCTCTCGCGCCAGCTTGATGCGCTGGGCCTCGCCGCCGGACAGGGTGGGGGAGGGCTGCCCCAGGCGGATGTAGCCCAGGCCCACGTCGCTCAGCGTCTGGAGCACGCGCATGATGTCCTTGTGCGCGCCGAAGTGCTCCATCGCCTCGCGCACGCTCATGTCCAGCGTCTCCGCGATGTTCTTGCCCTTGTAGCGCACGCGCAGCGTCGCCTCGTTGAAGCGCTTGCCGCCGCACACCTCACAGGGCACGTACACGTCCGCCAGGAAGTGCATCTCCACCAGCTTGACGCCGTCGCCCTCGCACGCCTCGCACCGGCCGCCCTTCACGTTGAAGCTGAAGCGCCCCGGGCCATAGCCGAACGCCCGGGCCTCCGGCGTCAGCGCGAACACGTCGCGGATGGTGTCGAACAGCTTCGTGTACGTAGCCGGGTTGCTGCGCGGCGTGCGACCGATGGGCCGCTGGTCGATGTCGATGACCTTGTCCAGGTGCTCCACGCCCAGCACGGCCTTGTGCTTGCCGGGGGCCTCGCGGCTCTCGTACAGGTGCCTGGCCAGCGCGGGGAAGAGGATCTCGTTGATGAGCGTGGACTTGCCGGCGCCGGACACGCCGGTGACGGCGGTGAAGATGCCCAGCGGAATCACCGCGTCCACGTCGCGCAGGTTGTTCTCCTTCGCCCCTTGAATCACCAGCTGGTGCTTGGGATTGGGCGCGCGGCGCTGCTCGGGGATTTCAATCTCCAGGCGGCCGGACAGGTAGCCACCCGTCACGCTGTTCTCGTCCGCCATCACCTGCTTGGGCGTGCCCTGGGACACCACCTGTCCGCCCAGCTCACCGGCGCCCGGCCCGAAGTCCACCAGCCAGTCCGCCTCCTCCATCGTCTCCTCGTCATGCTCCACGACGATGACGGAGTTGCCCAAATCCCGCAGGCGCTTGAGCGTGGTCAGCAGCTTGCCGTTGTCGCGCTGGTGCAGGCCGATGGAGGGCTCATCGAGGATGTAGATGACGCCCGTCAGCTCGCTGCCCATCTGCGACGCCAACCGGATGCGCTGGCTCTCACCCCCCGACAGCGTGGACGCGGTGCGGTCCAGCATCAGGTAGCCCAGGCCCACGTCCACCAGGAAGGACAGGCGGCTGCGGATCTCCTTCAAGAGCTCGGTGGCGATCTTCCGCTCGTGCTCCGACAGCGCCATCGCGCCCAGGAAGGCCAGTGCGTCCGCGATGGTCAACCGGCTCAGCGCCACGATGGAGTGGCCGTGCACCTTCACCGCGCGGCTCTCGGGGCGCAGGCGCTCGCCCTTGCACGTGGGGCAGGGCTTGTCGCTGAAGTACTTCTGCAGCTCGGTGCGCCGGGCCTCGGACGTGGTCGTCTTGAAGTTGCGCATCAGGCGCTCGACCAGGCCCTCCCACTCGACCTTGTAGTTGCCGCCCTCGCCCCACTGGATGTTGAAGCTCTTGCCGTTGGCGCCGTGCATCAGCGTGTCGCGCTCGCGCTTGGACAGCTTCGCGTACGGCACGTCCAGGTCAATCTTGAATGCCTTGGCCAGGCTCTCCACGAAGTCCGCCGTCCAGCCCTCGCCGCGATTCATGCCGCTGGCCCACGGCTCGATGGCGCCGTCGCGGATGCTGCGCGAGGTGTCCGGGACGATGAGGTCCGGGTCCATCTCCGGCCGGGTGCCCAGGCCGTTGCAGTCCGTGCACATGCCCAGCGGGTTGTTGAAGGAGAACGACGCGGGCGTCAGGTCTCCGAACGACACGCCGCAGGACGGGCACGCGTTGAGCTCGCTCATCACCCGGTCCGCCGTCGCGGCGCCCGTCTCGTCGGTGATGATGAGGGTGCCCTTGCCCTCGCGCAGCGCGGTCTCCACGGAGTCGGTGAGCCGCGTCTTGATGTCGGCCTTGAGCACCAACCGGTCGATGACCAGCTCGATGTCGTGCTTGGTCTTCTTGTCCAGCTCGACGCGCTCCTCCAGGCTCTTGAGCTTCCCGTCGATGCGCGCGCGGGAGAAGCCGCGCTTCTGCGCCTCCGTCAGCAGGTCCTTGTGCTCGCCCTTGCGGTTGCTGACGAGCGGCGCCAGCACCTGCACCTTGCTGCCGGCGGGCATCTTGAGGATTTCCTCGACGATCTGCTGCGCGCTCTGCTTGCCCACCTTGCGCCCGCAGTTGGGGCAGTGCTGCACGCCGATGGAGGCATAGAGCACGCGCAGGTAGTCGTGCACCTCCGTGACGGTGCCCACCGTCGAGCGCGGGTTGTTGCTGGCCGCCTTCTGCTCGATGGAGATGGTGGGCGACAGGCCCCGGATGGTGTCGTACTTGGGCTTCTCCATCTGCCCGAGGAACTGCCGGGCATAGGCGGACAGGCTCTCGACGTAGCGGCGCTGTCCCTCGGCGTAGAGCGTGTCGAAGGCGAGCGAGCTCTTGCCGGAGCCGGAGACCCCCGTGAAGACGACCAGCTTCTTCTTGGGGATGTCCAGGGAGACGTTCTTGAGGTTGTGCTCCTTGGCGCCTCGGAGGGAAATGACGTCGGGCTCGGACATGATGGGCGGGCGATCTACCACTGAATGGACGTTCCGGTAGTGGGAAAACTCGGGACGGTGGGTGGAACCTCGTCAACGCGCGACGTTGCTCCCACACTCCCTTCCAGGGTGGGAGCCAGGAGGGCCAACCCGGCGTCACTGGAGGTGGGGCCGGGATTCCGATACAGGGGCGCCCTCCATGACACCCCGCTGGGTCCTCCCCGTGCGCTACCGCGGCACGCCACTGCTCATCTTCTCGAGCGTGTTGTTCGCGGTGATGGCGCTGTGCGCCCGTCTGCTCGCTGGCCGCCTGTCCACGGGCCAGGTGGCGTCCGGGCGCTTCCTCATCGGCCTGCTCTTCCTGGCGTTCTACTTCCCGGTGCTGCGGCGCATGCCCCGCTTCGGCCGGATGCACCTGTGGGCGCTGCGCGGCGTCTTCGGCGGCGCCGCCGTGTACCTCTACTTCATGGCCATCGACCAGATGACCGTGGGGCCCGCGGTGATGCTCAACGCGAGCTGGCCCATCTACGCGGCCATCATCGGCTGGCTGTTCCTGGGCGAGCGCGTGACGGGCACGCTCTTGGCGGGGCTGGTGCTCACCACCGTGGGCGCGGGGCTCGTGATGTGGAGCACGTTCGCCGAAGGCGTGTCCCTGTCCATGGGGCTGGGCGCCTGGGCGGGCCTGGGCTCGGCGGTGCTGGGCGGCGCGGCCGTCGTCGTGGTGCGCGCGCTGCGCAACGAGTCGGACGCGGCCTCCGTCTACCTCTCGTTCTGCTTCTTCGGACTGCTGTTCAGCCTGCCCTTCGCGCTGCGCGACTGGAGGCCGCTCGGCTGGGATGTTGTTCTTCCCCTGCTGGGCGTGGGGCTGACCTCCGTGGTGGCGCAGATGACCTTCACGTATGCCTTCAACTACGTCACCGTGCTGGCCGGTGGCGTCGCCACGCAATTGACGCCCGTCTTCTCCTGGGTGATGGGCACGGCGCTGCTGGATGAAGCCGTCTCCCCCCTGGCCGTCACGGGCGCCCTGGTGTGCATGCTGGGTGTCCTCTGGGGAACGGGCGTGCTGGAGCGCATGCGCCCCGTGAGCTCCCGCCCCACGACGTGAAGACTTTCTCACCCGCGAGTTGCGGGTAGTTTGTCCTGCCCGCCTCCTGGAATTCCTGAAGGAATTTCAGTCCCACCTTCCTCCTGGGAAATGTTGTTCCCACACAGGGCAACTCGTTTCTCAGGGAGCCCCACGACTTGCCCTGTTGTCCGGCGGACGAGCGCCGTCGGCTGCATTCGGGCACCCGGGTTGCAGAGGCGCCCCCTCCGCCGGAATCGCGCGGTGCGAGGCCGCGTGGAACCCGGGCCCGGGGTGTCGTGGGGAGGCAGGAATGAGACGTCTGTATTGGGTGGCGTGGGTGGCGTGGGTGTTGGTGTTGGGTTGTGAGCCCCCGTCATCCCAACGCGCGCGGAGCGCCTTCGTGGTGAACCCGGAGGCCATCGACTTTGGCGCCGCCGCGGTGGGCCGCACGAAGAGCCTCAAGCTGCGGGTGACCAACGGAGGCCGGGCCTCGTACCGCGTGGAGGGCGCCGTCTCCAGCATCCCCAATGTGACGGTGCCGTCCTTCGAGCCCTTCATCTTGAGCGGCGGCGGTGAGCGCGAAATCGAGGTGCTCTTCAAGCCCGACGTGGAGGGCCCGGTGCAGGGCTCGCTGGAGCTCATCACGGACGCGGACTCGCGCGGGGATGTGCCGGTGCTGGGCCGGGGCGTGAAGGCCTTCGTCGAGGTGCCCGAGACGGAGCTCGACTTCGGCAACGTGGCGATGGGGTTGGTGGAGATGCGGCAGGTGACGGTGCGCAACCCGTCGGACGTGGAGTCTCCACTGGAGCTGTCGCTGCAGGGCACGGACGCGGACCAGTTCACCGCGGAGCGCGGCGAGACGGAGATGCTGGCGCCCGGGGAGTCGCGGGTGGTGTCGGTGGCCTTCGCGCCCAAGCGGTTGGGCTCGGCCTCGGCGGAGCTGCGCGTGGCGGTGTGCGAGGGCTGTGAGCCCGCGGTCGTTCCGTTGCGGGGCACGGGCGTGGCGTCCAAGCTGGAGGTGACGCCGCTGCGGCTGGACTTCGGGCGGGTGGCGCTGGGCGCCAGCGCCGAGCAGTCCATCACCGTGCGCAACCAGGGCAACCTGCCGCTGCGCTGGTCGGGCGTGGAGCTGCAGGACAACCCGGGGGGCGTGTACCGGGTGGTGAGCACGCCGGTCGTGTCCGGAGGCACACTGGAGCCGGGGGCCGTGGTGGAGGTGCGCGTGGCCTTCCTGCCCACGGCGCTGGGGAAGGCGGGCGAGGGGCGGGTGGAGGTGGGCGTGCACGAGCAGGGCTCCAGCGCGCCGGGCCCCAAGGTGTCCCTGGTGGGCGAGGGCGGCACGTCGTGCGTGTCGGTGCTTCCGCGCGAGCTGGACTTCGGCGTGGTGGCGGAGGGGATGACGGCGACGCGCTCGGTGGAGGTCGTCAATCGCTGCCGGGACAGCGTGCTGGTCAACAACCTGCGGCTGGACACGGCGCAAGGGGGCTACTTCACGTTGGCGCAGGCGCCGGCCAGCATGACGGTGCCCGCGGGGCAGTCCGCCTACGTGGGCATCACCTTCAGTCCTCGCACGGGGACGGCGCGCGCCAGCACCGGCCAGCTCGCCGTCACGGTGCGCTCGGGGGGCACGTTGTCGACGGAGGCGGTGAGCCTCAAGGGCACGGGCCGCGTGTTCCAGCCCTGCCAGTTCCAGCTGCCCGAGCACCTGAGCTTCGGCAAGGTGCCCGTGGGCGCGGAGGTGTCCATGGGCCTGGTGCTGCGCAACACCGGCACGCAGCCCTGCTACCTGGCCTCCATGCAGCTGGCCGCGGGCTCGGCTCCGTCCTTCACGTCGCGGACGGTGCGCAACGGCGTGTTGCTGCCCGGCGCGAAGACGACGCTGGTGGTGCGCTTCAAGCCGGACGCGGAAGGCCCCTTCGAAGGGCTCGCGGAGGCGTGGGTGAACCACCCGACGCAGGGCCATCCGCTGGTGGCGCTCTCGGGTGAGGGCGTGCGGGGGTGCTTCGCGGTGCAGCCCACCACGGTGGACTTCGGCCTCACCAAGCTGGCGTGTGGTCCGCGCACGCGGGAGCTGCTGGCCATCAATGACTGTGTCGGCCCGGTGCAGGTCGCGGGGATGGCGCTGGAGCAGACGGGCACCGAGTTCCAGGTGGCGCCGGGCACTGCCTTCCCGTCGCAGCTGGCGCCGGGCGCTCGCGTGAGGCTGACGGCCCGCTATGAGCCGGTGGATGATGGGCTGGACGCCGCGGCGCTGCGCTTCCGCCTGGAGGATGGCTCCGAGTACACGGCGGGCCTCCTGGGCAAGGGCGCGACGAAGGCGGAGCAGACGGACCGCTTCCTCCAGGAGTCGAAGGCGAAGGTGGACGTGCTCTTCGTCGTGGACAACTCCGGGTCGATGATGGAGGAGCAGCAGAGCCTGGGGCAGAACTTCGCGGCCTTCCTGAGCGCGGCCACCGCGTCGTCGGTGGACTACCGCATCGGCGTGACGACGACGGGACTGGACTCGTCGCCCGGCGGCTGGTCCGAGTGCCCCGGCGGCGCGCAGGGCGGTGAGAACGGGCGCCTGTTCCCCGTGGACAACTCGCGGCCCCGCATCATCACGCCCTCCACGGCCAATGCCGCGGGCGTCTTCGCGGACAACACGAAAGTGGGTGTGTGTCATTGGAACGAGCAGGGCCTGGACGCGGCGCACCGCGCCCTGTCGGACCCGCTGCTCTACAACCAGGACGACACCCGCACGCAGCAGCCCAACGACGGCAACGGCGGCTTCCTGCGGCAGGACGCGAAGCTGGCCATCATCTTCCTCTCGGACGAAGAGGACTTCAGCGCGCAGCCGGTGTCCTTCTACGAGACGTACTTCCTGGCGCTGAAGGGCAACGACAAGACGAAGCTGAGCATCAACGCCATCGTCGGCCCCATGGACCTGGCCACCTGCCCCACGTCGAGCAGCTCCGGCAGCCGCTACATCCAGCTCGCGCAGGCGACGGGGGGCGTGGTGGAGAGCATCTGCACGCCGAACTGGGCGGCCTCGCTGGAGAAGCTCTCCAACAGCGCCTTCGGTCCCAACCGCAAGTTCCCCCTCACCCAGGTGCCCGCGGACACGGCGCGCATCGTCGTCACGGTGGACGGGGTGCCGGTGACGACGGGGTGGGAGTACGACGCCGCGACCAACAGCGTCATCTTCGAGCGCGCCACGGCGCCCGCACCGGGAACGTGGGTGGAGGTGACGTACCCGCTGGGCTGCAACTAGGGGCCTGGCGGGACTGTGGCCTTTCTGTCAGCCATCCATCCCCCGAGGGACGGATGGCTCGACAGGGTAGGGGAGGGAGGGCAACCTTTCGGGCGCGATGCCGGAGCCCCTCCTGGTTGCTGCCTTGGGTGACATCCACGGTCGCTTCCACCGCGTGGAGACGTGGTTGGACGCGCTGGAACAGGCACGTGGCAGGCCCGTGGGGATGGTGCTGGCGGTGGGCGACGTGGAGGCCTTCCGCCGCGGGGACGACCACCGGCGCAAGGCCGCCAAGCGCACCATGCCCGCCGAGTTCGCGGAATACGCGGACGGCATCCGCCGGGTGAAGCGGCCGCTCTACTTCATCGGGGGCAACAACGAGGACTTCGAGGCGCTGCACGACTTCCAGGACGGAGGCGAGCTGGCGCCTGGGGTGACGTACCTGGGGCGCTCGGGCTCACGGGAGCTGTGCGGGCTTCGCGTGGCCTACCTGTCCGGCATCCACGCCCCGCGCTTCATCGAGCAACCCCTGCGGCGCCCCATCACCCAGGACCTGATGAAGCAGGCGGGGTACTTCCGCGCGGCGGAGGTGGAGCGGGTGATGCCGCTGCGGGACATGGACCTGATGCTCGTCCATGAGTGGCCACGCGGCATCGTCCAGCGTGCGCGCGAGGAGAACCCCACGCCGCCCCGGCCGTTGCCATCGTATTGGATTGGCAACCCGGTGACGCGCAAGCTGGTGGACACGGTGCTGCCTCGGTGGATGTTGTGCGGGCACTCGCACAAGGCCTTCGCGGTGACGCTGGAGGGGGTGGGGCGCCCGGCGACGCGCATCGCGTGCCTGGACCAGGCCACCCGTCCGGAGGAGTCCGTGTTCTGGCTGGAATACGAGGGCCGCACGGCGGTGCGCGCGGGGTGGGGCGTCACGGGACAGGTGGCCTGGGTGATGGACCAGCGCTGGGACATGGCGTCGCTGCCGGTGCCCTCGGTGGAGGCCGAGGGGGGCGACGCCACGGTGACGGCGCCCGCCTAGAAGACGCCGGAGATGCCCGCCATGCGCGCGCCGACCATGGGCTTCCAGCGCGTGGCGGTGGGCGAGGTGCTGGAGGAGGAGGGCGCCGCGGCCTCTTGGCGTCCATGCATCAAGAGGGGGATGGCCACGCCGAAGGCCGAGCCCAGGATGGCGCCCATGGCCACGTCGGTGAGGTAGTGCTTGTCCGCGCCCATGCGCAGCAGTCCGACCGAGGCGGCCAGCGGAAGGCCCACCGCCCACATCCATTCCTGGTGCTCGTAGCCTCGCAGCGCGGCCACCGTGCCGGCGGACACCACCAGCGAGAAGGCGAGGCTGGTGTGGCCGCTATAGAAAGACAGGTTGTTGTCGCTGGGCTGCTCCGTGAGGTGCTTCTGGTCCGCTGACAAGACGTGGACGAAGGGGCGCTCGCGGCCGGCGATGAACTTCACCGCCTGGTTGGCCAGGATGGCGAGCATCGTGCTCTCCAGGATGATGGTGGCGTCCTCGGCGAAGAAGCGGTCGGGCGCGTGCGAGGAACGGACGAGCGCGAACTGCGCGCCCATCACCCCCAGCGGCACCGCGCCGAAGCCCAGGATGTTGCTCCACGTGGCCGCGCGGTGACGGGACGCGTCGGTGTCGCCGGCCAGTCCCCTGCCCCAGCGGTCCAGGCGGTTGAGCCTGTCGGTGCCGTCCGGAGCCCGGTCACACCAGCGGCACTCCGCGGGGGCCAGGTCGTCCTTGAAGAGTGCTTCGCTGGAAATCCAGAGGACAGCGGAAGTGCCGGTGATGATGCCGTCCCGGGCCCAGTCGAAGCGCAGCTCATTCAGCTTCGGCGCGTCCTCGGGGGACTGGGCCAGGGCCGGCGTTGCCGGGACGAGAGCGACCAGAAGGGAAAGTGCAAGGGACGGTATGAGCGTGCGCACGTCACGCAGCATAGGGCTCCGCTGGCGCGGGGCGAAGGGTTTGACTACAAGCAAGCGACTCCCATTGTCATCCGAGGAATCAACGTGAGTGAGCACCCCGTCGACTTGACGGCCGAGTCATTCGAGCAGACCACCGGCGCCCCGGGGTTGGTCCTGGTGGACTTCTGGGCGGAGTGGTGTGGTCCGTGCCGGAACTTCGCGCCCATTTTCGCCGCCACCGCACAGAAGCACCCCGACGTCGTCTTCGGCAAGGTCGACACGGAGGCCGAGCAGGAGCTGGCGGGCCGCTTCGAGGTCCAGTCCATCCCCACGCTCATGGCCTTCAAGGGCGGCGTCATGGTCCACCGCTCGAGCGGCGCGATGCCCGCGGGCCGGCTGGATGCGCTGGTCAAGTCGCTCAAGTCGGTGGACGTCGACGCGGTGAAGCGCGCCGAGGAGAACAAGAAGCTCACCGAGCAGGGCATCGTCCCGCCGGGCGTCCATCCCGAGGCGGAGTGGGATGCGGGCGACAGCGAGTGGGTGTACGGCGCGAAGGACGCCAAGGGGCGCAAGCAGGGGCCCTACAAGTACTGGCGCGCGGACGGCACGCTCTGCAACGAGTGCATCTTCGAGAACGACAAGCCGCACGGGCCCTTCAAGCGCTTCCACGAGAGCGGGGAGGTCTCCCAGGACGGCGCGTTCGTGAGAGGGGACCTCCACGGTCCGCGCACCTGGTATGCCTCCGACAAGTACACGACGGAGCGCATGCACGAGAACGGCGTCTCCACGTCCATCCGCAAGACGGTCATGACGTACGAGCACGGCCGCGTGGTGGGCGTGAAGCACTACGACGGACAGGACCGACGCGTCGTCCCGACGACGGGCGAGCCTTACCCCGACCGTCCCCAGAACGTCCCGCTGGAGGCCGAGTACCGCGAGGACATGAACCAGTGGTCGCACGTCAACCTGGACGTCGCGGGTGAGCGCCACGGGCTGTCGCGCTTCTGGCTGCCGGATGGCGAGCTGCTCTGGGAGGGCGAGTACGTGGATGGCTCGCGCCAGGGCCTCTACCGCTCGCTGGCGAAGGACGAGTACCTGGACCCCGCCGTGCGCTTCGACGAGGGCCGCTTCGACCAGGACGAGGCGTGTGACGTCTGGACGCTGCTCGACGCGGACCGCGCGGTGTTGCTGTCGCGGGACCTGGGCGTCGCGCAGTTCGAGGACGAGCTGAGCGAGTCGCAGGTCCTCTCCAATCCGCCCCGGCCCGCGTCGGCGTGGCGCGAGTACGCGGAGACGTGCCTGAAGGCGCGCAAGCACCGTGAGGCGGTGCTGGCCATGGCGCGCGCGGTGGCGAGCGACCAGGTGGTGGCGCCGATGCTCGACCTGCTGGAGCGCGTGGCGCTGCCTCGGACGCCGAAGAACGCGCGAGGTACGGCGGGCGAGGTGCTGGAGAACGCGAGCAACTCCTGGGCGGCCCTGGCGGGCGCGCTGGTGCGCGGTGGCGACGCGGCGATGTTGCTGCGCGGCTGCGCGGTGTTGCTGGACCAGTCGGACAAGCCTCGGGCGGCGCTGGACTTCATCAACGCGGCGATGCTGCTGGCGCCCGAGCGCGCCGACTATCTGTTCACGCGTGGCCTCATCCTGTTGAACATGGGGCTGGACGCGCACGCACTGAAGGACGCGGAGGGCCTCGCGAAGGTGGAGCCCGACACGGCGGACTTCCTCCGGGCCTACACGCGGGGCCTGTTCCCCGTGTTCGACTTCTGGCCGGCGAAGGAGACGCCGCACTCGACCTACAACGACCTGCCGGAGAAGCCCGCGCAGCCGCTCAGCGCCATCCAGCGCATCGTCCAGAAGTACGCCACGCGGTTGCAGAAGATCCGCACCGAGCTCCAGGGCCGATTCAAGGCCGGGGTGTCGATGCCGTGGATGCCGCCGGACATGTCCGCGCTGCTCCCGGAGGGCCCGGTGGAGCTGGTGGAGGACGAGGTGGACGTGGGCGAGGACTCCGTCTCCGTCGACGAGAGCCTGGCGGTGGCGGGCGTGGGGCTGCCCGACCTGATTCGCTTCGCCCGCGCGGACTGGAGCGCGCTCACCTGGCTGCTGTGGTCGTGTGGCGAGTCGAAGCTGGTGATGCCCAGGAAGGTCGCGGCTCCGGCGAACTTCGGCCATGCGGCGGGCATGTCGAGTCAGCGCCTGTGGCGCGCGAGAGATCGCCGCGTGACGGGTGGACGCGGAGCCAAGGCCTCGGGGGCCGCGAGCTTCGATTTCGAGGGAGTGGCCATCGACGCGGTCCACCCGCAGCTCGTGGGCATCGTCGAGCAGCACTACAGTGAGACGCAGGCGATGTTCTATTGGCTGGCGGACGGTGACAATGTTTCACCCTGGCAGGACAACCTGAGGGGGAGCTGAACCATGAATCGCACTCCTCGAAAGGTCGAAGTCGCGGACCCGCTCTGGAATGCCCTGGAGGCCATGAGTCGGGAGATGGGCGTGGACAAGGATGTCCTGGTCAACCAGGCCATCTTCGCGCTCGCGCGGCAGTTTGGATTCATCCAGACCACGCAGGTGAACCTCGCGGAGGCGGCCTCGTCGCAGGCGCCGGTGGTGACGCGAGAGGCTCCACGGGTCGTGGCTGCGCCCGCCGTGGTGGCGAAGGCGCTCGTCGAGTCGACACCCGCCGTCGTCGAGAGCACGCCGACCGCGGAGGTCGCCGCGCGCGTCCAGGAGCTGGTTCGCGACGTGGAAGAGAAGGAGGCTCCCCGCGCCGCTCCTGTTCCTGCCCCCGCCCCCGTCGTGGGGGACGAGGTGGCGGAGGACGAAGAGGAAGAGCCTCAGACGGGCGAGCACGAAGGTGTGCCGGACGAGATGGATGAGGACGCCTCCGCCAGCGCCGAGGCTCCCGCCGAGTCCGAAGAGGAAGCGGCCGAGGAGAAGCCGCCCGTCGATGTGGAGGCGCTCCGGGAGGCCGTCGCGGTTCGTGTCCGGGACGTCGTGAGCGATGTCGACCGGATGGTGGAGGCCGTGGAGCCGCAGGCCGCCGACGAGGACTCGGACGACGAGGACTCCGACGACGAAGACTCGGACGACTCCGACGAGGCTTCGGACTCCGACGACGAAGACTCGGACGACTCCGACGAGGCTTCGGACGAGGGCGAGGACTCCGACGACGAAGAGGCGGACGACTCCGACGAGGAGTTGGACGAGGGCGAGGATTCCGACGACGAAGACTCCGGCGATGAAGGCGCGGACGAGGTCGCCGCGTCGAGCGAGCCCGCGATGCTGGATGAAGGTGAGGCTCCCGACACGGATTCGGCCTCCAGTGAGCCGGCGATGCTGGACGAGGAGGACCCCATCACCGAGGACCGCAAGGTGCCGGCCCCGGTGAAGCCGAAGCCGGACAAGACGATCATCGTCCAGGCCAAGCCCGAGCTGAAAGTGACTGTCCGGCTCGACGAAGGGGAGCCCGTGGTGGTCGCGAAGGAGCGCTTCATCCTGGGCCGAGGGCCGAGCGCCGACCTGATGGTGAAGTCCGCCCGGGTGTCGCGTGAGCACGCGGTGGTGTCGCGGGATGGAACCAACGTGTTCATCGAGGACCTCAAGTCCTCGAACGGAACCTGGTTCGACAACGCGCGCATCTCCCGGCGGCAGGTGTCCGACGGTGAGGAGTACCTGCTGGGCGGTATCCGCATCACCTTCTCGCTGACGACCTGAGCCTCACGTCGTCGCACTGCCTCCATCGTCCACCGTGACGGTGGAGGCGGTTCGGTCCGCCTCATCGAAGGTGCGGAATGGCCCGGGAGCTTCACGGTTGAGGGGTGATTCCCATGGAACTCGTACGCGCCGCCGAGCTGCCATTCCTGTCGTTGTCCACGTTGTTCGCCCGCTCCTTCGAGGGGTACTTCGTCCCGGTTCCCGATGCGCCGCAGGCCTTCGACGCGAGGGTGCGAAGCGAGCACATCTCGTTGATGGAGAGCCGTGTCGCGAGAGTCGCCGGTGAGTCCGCGGGGCTCGTGTTGGTGGCTCGGCGAGGGCGTGTCAGCCGGGTCGCGGGCATGGGCATCGTCCCCAGTCATCGCGGACAGGGGCTCGGCGGCGCGATGCTGCGTCCGTTGTTGGAGGAGGCGCGAGCACGCGGCGACGCGAGGATGGTGTTGGAGGTCATCGAGCAGAACACCGCCGCGGTGAAGCTCTACGAGCGACTGGGTTTCCGGAAGACGCGGCGGCTGGTGGGCTTCACGGGGACACCCACGCCGGAGCCGGGGGGGCTGGAAGAAGTAGACCTGAGCGAGTGCGCGCGACTGTTGCCGGACGGTCTGCCCTGGCAGCTCGACGCGGCCACGGTGCGAGGGTTGTCCTTGCCCGCGAGAGCGTTCCGCTGTGGCCCGGCCTTCGCGGTGGTGGCGGATGTCTCCGCGCCCGCGTTGGCCTTGCGGTCCCTGGTGGTGGAGTCGTCGTCGCGAGGGCAGGGCGCGGGCCGGAGGCTGCTGCGAGCCCTGGCCGCCGCGCATCCCGGGAAGATGGTGGCGGCGAGCGCCATCATCCCGGAGGGGCTGTGTGAGCGCTTCTTCCTCGGCGCGGGCTTCGCGCAGTCTCCGCTCACCCAGTTCGAGATGGTCCTGGACTTCTGAGGCCGGGGCTCCGTCAGCGCTCGCGCAGGCGCATCACGAGCGCCGTGAGGTGCTCTCGCGCCGGTGTGATGAGCTCGGGCCGCTGGCTCTCGAGCGCCAGCCGGAACGCGGCGATGGCCGACGCCAGCTCCTCGCGGGGAAGGCCCGTGAGCTGGACGTGCAAGGCATCCGCGCGAGCCAGGGCCGTCGTGTTGGGCAGCGCGTCCTGGGGATGGAGCTTCAGCGCGGACATGGCTCGCCGCGCTTCCTCGAGCTGCGCGGGCGTGAGCTTGCCCGGACGCTGCTCGATGACGAAGGACTCCTTGCGGCCCGTGGCGACGACGGTGATCTCCACCTCGAGGATGCCATTGAGGTCGTAGGTGAAGCGCACGTCGATGGACTGCTCACCCGCGGGCGCGGGTGACAATCCGCTGAACGAGTACTCGCCCAGCTTCACGTTGTCGCTGCACTGCGCATGTTCGCCTTGATAGACCTCCAGCCGAATCTCTCGCTGGAAGTCGCCGGCCGTCCAGTAGCGCTCCACGCGGCTCGCGGGGATGACGGTGCCTCGCTCCAGGATGGGGCTGAAGATTCCGGTGATGCGCCGGTGGCCTTGCTGGGCGGCGGTGCTCACCCCCAGCGTGAACGGCGCCACGTCCGTGACGACCAGGTCATCCACGGCCTGGTCTCCGGCCTTCATCGCTGCTTGCACCGCCGCACCCATGGCCACGGCCTCGTCCGGGGGCAGCTTGCGCAGGGGCAGCCGTCCAAAGACTTGCGTCGCGAAGCTGGCCACCACGGGCATGCGCGTCGAGCCACCGACGAGCAGGACCTCGTCGATGTCGGAGGCCTTGAGCGAGGCATCCTGCAGCGCCTGATGGATGGGGCCCCGCATCCGCTCGAGCGCGGGGGCCCAGGCGTGTTCGGCTTCGTCTCGCGCGAGCGCGAACTCGAAGTCGACCTTGCGTCCATCACCCACGGGAAGTTCGGGGAGCACGATGCGGGTGCGGTCCGTCTGGGAGAGCCGTCGCTTGGCCGCTTCACACGCCTCCCGCATCCGAGCCCAGCCTGGGGGATGGGCTTCCACGTCCACGCCCTTCGCGTGACGCAGCTGCAGCGCGAGGTGACGCGCCAGCAGGGTGTCGAAGTCCTCGCCTCCGAGCCGTGCATCTCCGGCCGACGATTGAATCTCGACGACGCCCTCGATGATCTCCAACACCGTGACGTCGAACGTTCCGCCGCCGAGGTCCAGCACGACGGCCTTCATCTCCCGCTGCCGCTCGTGCAGGCCGTACGCGAGCGCCGCCGCGGTGGGCTCGTTGATGATGCGCTCCACCTTGAGGCCGGCGATGGCGCCCGCGTCCTTGGTGGCCTGTCGCTGGGGGTCGCCGAAATAGGCGGGGACGGTGATGACCGCCTCTTCGACGGGCTGCCCGAGGAAGGCCTCCGCATCGCGCTTGAGGGACGCGAGAATCAACGCCGACAGCTCCTGGGGCGAGGAGTCGCGGCTCCCCAGCCGATAGGTCCGCGAAGTGCCCATGTCGCGCTTGAAGGCGAAGGCGGCCTGCCCGGGGTGGAGGACCGCGCGAGCCTTTGCCGCCGCGCCGACCAGGATGTTCCCGTGTTCATCGAGCGCGACGGCGCTGGGGGTCAGGAACTCGCCGAGCGCATTGGGGATGATGACCGGTCGGCCGTCCCTGAAGACAGACACGAGGGAGTAGGTCGTGCCCAGGTCGATGCCCAGGATGGGAGACGGAGTGGCGTGGCTCATAGGCTTTTGGGACAGAGCTCTCGGAGCGCTGTTTCAAGACGGGTTTGCGCGTGGTTCCGCCGGAGCCGTCGCGCCGTGGCGGCCTGGATGTCGGCGGGGCTTCGCGTGGTCATCTCCTCCACCGCGATGCGAAGCCGCAGGTAGTTCGTCGAGACCTCGGAGCACGCTCCTGATTCGGCCGAGGCGATGAGCTCGAAGAGCTTCGAGCAGGGAGGCTTCGTCTCCGCGTCTGGAGTCTCCTCGCAGAGCACCCGCGCTTCCGCACGCGCGGAGGTGGCGTGCTCCGTCCGAGAGGGAGGGGGCCTCGCGGGGGAGGACTCGCCGAGGACCTCCACGCCCACGGCGATCATCACCAGGGCGATGAGGCCGAGGATGACGTACCAAGTGTACTTGCGTGCCGCCGCCGCGTGGGCCGCGGGCAGGACGGGATGGGTGTCCCCGACGGGGTGTGTCTCGGCGGAGGGGGCTTTGAGGTGGAGTCGCTGGGCGAGGGACGGTGTGCCAGTGCCGATGAAGCGCTCGCCCAGCGCGGCGGAGAACAAGGGGCAGTGAGTGCGGAGCTGCTTGAGTGCCTCGGCGGTGCGTTCCGGCTCATGTCGGCGATACGCCCGCAGATGCTCGCGCGCGTTCTCGATGCTGCCGTTGATCACCGAATGGGCGAGGAGCCTGCGCACGCCGACGGGGAAGTCGTCGCTCAGCGTCCCCAGCTCGAGAACGAGCGTCCACAGCCAGGCTTCGTCCTGTTTATCGAAGGCATCATCGAGTCCCTCGGCCTTCAACCACTCGGCGTAGCGCAGCTGGAACGTGCGGGCCTCGACGGGCTGGCCGTTCAGGTGCAGATGCAGCAGGAAGCCGAGAATCCACGTGGGCTGGGGTGGAGGGTCTTCCCGATGGTCCTTCAGCGCGGCGAGGGCCATGAGTGCCGCGTGGCCCGCCTGGGCCCACGCATCGAGGGTCCCGAGCTCGTCGGCGAGCTTCCACAGGAAGGGTGGGGTGACCATCGTCCCGAGCAGCTGGAACTCGCGTTCCGTCAACGCGCGGGGGAAGACCTGGGCGAGGCCGACGAGGAACTCGGGATGCCCCTGGTTGGCGGCGTCCCGGAAGGCTTGAGTCGCCTCGGGCTCTAGTTTCGCGGCCAGCAGCGCCTTGATGAGCCAGTGACGCGCTTCCGCGGCTTCGGGAAGGGCCGCGACGGCCTCGCGGGCAATCTGGACAGGGGCGTCGGGGGGCGCATCCGAGGGGAGTGCACTGAACCGGGCGCGGAAGACATCGAGCCGCTGGTCCGCGCTCTGCGCGCGCTGCGGGGGCGGAGGCTGCGCGGAGGTGGTCTCTGGCTCGGACTGGGTGCGAGGGGCCTCGGTCCCCTCGAGCGCTGCCTTCACCCGCTCATAGGCCGCACGCAGCCGGGCGAACCCCTGCGGGTCCACCTCCGGCTTGCGAGTCTTCAGCAATCGCAGATACGCCCTGCGCGCGAGGTCGGGCGCGGTTCCCGCCTCCACACCCAGCTCCCCCCAGGCCTCTTCCAGTGTCATGGATGCCTGCACGCTACACTGGCGACTGGGCGGGGGAGAATCTCAACCCGGGCCTGGCCCATGACCCGCGCTGGGAGTCAACGAAAAGCCCGACTCACACGCCAATCACGTGAATCCAGCGGGCAGGGCAGCAGGCTCGCGAACACACTGGGCGGCGGGCTCGGAATGGAGCATGAAAGTGACCCGCTCGGTCGTTCTAGAATCCACGCGTTCATGGCCCGCCTCCTCCGCACCCTCCACGTGTTCCCCGACGCCGGCCGGCGTCAGGCGGCGTTGCGCGCCGAGAGGAACGCTCGGGGCCTGTCGATGGGGGCGGACCTGCTCACCTGGGATGAGCTGCTCCAGGTGCTCGGAGGCGCGCGAGAGCTGAACCGCCGCCCGTGTCCCGCGGTGGGGGCCCGAGCGGTGATGGCGTCGCTGGGGGCTCGGCTGGGGAGTACGCCCTTCGGGGACTACGTCCGGGAGCCCGCGTTCGCGCGCGCCGCGCTGGAGGTGGTGCTCGACTTGAAGGCGGGGCGTCTGTCTCCGCGCGAGCTGCAGGATGCGGTGGAGGTCCTCCCGCCCGAGCGGCAGCAGCACCTGCGAGTGCTCGCGCGGCTCTACCACTTCTACGAGCAGAAGCTGGCGGAGCTGGGCCTCGCGGACCGCGAGGACGTGATGCGCGGAGCGCGCGAGGCGCTCGGCCGGGGCGCGTGGCCCGAGGGTTGGGACGGCGTGGGTGCACTCGTCCTCCACGGTGTCTACGACGTGCGCCCCTCGGGCCTCGAGCTGCTCCTGGCCTTGGCGGCGGCGTGTGAGTCGCGGCGCGTGGCGCTTCGCGTGGAGACGCCGGTGGGTGGCTCGCCCGTGGCGGACGCGGCGCTGGCGTCGCTGTTCCGCGCTTTCGAGAACCGGGGCGAGTCCATGCCCCATGTGGACCTCTTCAAGGCCGATGTCACGTTCGAGTCCCGGCCGTTCATCGACCTGGGACGCTTCGCCTTCTCGCCCCGCGCGCCGCGAGATGCGCTGAAGGACGCTCAGCCGCAGCCGAGGGTGTGGAGCGCCGCGACGGCGCGCGACGAGGCTCGGCTGGTGGCGCGAGATGTGCGCAGGCTCATCGCGGAAGGCGCCTCGCCGTCGGACATCGCGATTGCCTATCGCGAGCTGGGCCCGGAGGCCGGGTGGCTGGCGGAGTCGTTGGGTGAGCTGGGCGTGCCCGTGCGCCTGCCGTGGGGCGAGCCCCTCGCGTTGGCGGGGCCGGTGCGGTTGGCGTTGGAGCTGCCGTTGCTGGTGGAGGATGGCTTCCCCGCGGAGCGGGTCGCGGAGCTCGTGGGCAGCCGCTATGCCCACACGCTGTCGCATGGAGGTCCGGAGTCTCCCGCGAGCCTCTTCGCGCTGGCGGCCGTGCGTGATGACCGGCTGGGCGCGCAGCGTGGGCGAGGTGCCTATGACGTGCGGCTGGAAGGGCTCGCGCGAAGGCTCCAGGCCCTTCAGGGCGCGCAGAAGAAGGACGGCAGCGAGCGCATCCACGCGGTGAGGGTGTTGCGCGAACGCTGCGCGCTGTTGATTGGTGCCTGTCGTCGCATTCCCGTGGAGGGGACGGTCGAGGAGCTGCTGACCGCGTGGTGGCAGGTGGCGGTCCACCTCGGGTTCTCGAACTCGGAGGGGGCGCTGGAGGCGCGCGAGGAAGGTGGCCTGGCGGCGAGAGCCTTGGATGCGCGTGCGCGCGACGACGCCGCTCGCGAGGCACTCCGCTCTCGAGTCCAGATGCTCCTGCGGACGTTGAAGGCGGTGGGCGGAGGCCCCGTGTTGCGCCGCCGGACCTTCGGCCGCTGGCTGCGCGACGCCATGGCGGAGGCCTATCTGCCGGCCCGAGGCCCTCGAGGCGCGGCGGTGGAGGTGCTCGAGGCCGCCGAGGTTCCAGGCCGCTCCTTCCGCCATCTCTTCCTCGCGGGGCTGACCGAGGGGCGCTTTCCCGGGCGCGATGCGCCTTCGCCGTTGCTGGGCGACGCGGAGCGCTCGGCGCTCAACAAGCACCTGGGGCGGGATGTGTTCCGTCTGACGGGCGGCGAGTTCGAGGACCGCGCTCCGTGGCGGCTCACCGAGGACCGGCTGCTCTTCGCCAGCGCGCTCGCCGCGGCGGAGGAGACGCTGAGCCTGTCCTTCGCGATGGAGGGCGCGGGAGGCCAGGAGCAGGTGCCGTCCTCGTTTCTCGAGGAGGTGCGGAGGCTCACCGCGCTGAAGTGGACGCCGCGCTCGTTGCCGCCCATTCCCCCGCTGGACGAGGTGCTGACCGAGTCCGAGCTGCGCCGCTGCGTGGCGTTGGAGGCATTGGCGCAACCCAAGCTGCGTGTCACCGAGCCCGACGCGGCGGCGCCCTTGCTCAAGCGTCACTTCGACAAGGAGGCCTGGTACTCGGGCGCGCGGGAGCTGTCGCTCGTCGAGGTGGAGCGGTTGTACTTCTTCGGAGACCCGAACCGGAAGCCGGGGAAGTACACCGGCTCGGTGGATGGGAACACGCTGCGCGAGTCCCTGCGCGAGGCGTTCCGTTTCGACCTCACGCGGCCCTTGTCCGCGTCCGCGCTCGCGCGCTTCGGCAACTGTGGCTTCCAGGGCTTCCTCTCGTACGGGCTGAAGGTGACGGAGCCGGACCGCCCGGGAGAGGAGTTCGACGCGAGAGGGCGAGGCACCTTCTGGCATCGTGTCGTCGAGGAGGTCTTCCAGTCGCTCAAGCAGCACCAGCTGCTGGGCAAGGCGCCCGAGGAGATTCCCGAGGAGGTGCTGGACGCCGCGCTCCAGTCGGCGGTGGCGCACTTCGAGAAGTTCCACCACGTGGGCCACCCCGCGCTGTGGAAGCTGGCGCATGAGCGGGCGCGAGCCATGGCTCGGCGCATCCTCGTGGATGAGCGGCGCGGATTGCCCTTCGAGCGGATGGTGCCGGAGGGCTTCGAGCTCCAGTTCGGTCCCGCCGCGGTGGATGACCGCTGGCGCCACGTCGTCCTTCCCATCGAGGGGGATGCCATCGTCTTCGAGGGGAAGATCGACCGGCTCGATGTGGCGGGCTCGGAGGTGGGCGTCATCGACTACAAGTCCGGGCGCCTGGACAAGAACGAGCTGAAGAAGAAGCTGCTCACGTCCGACTTCCAGTTGCCGCTGTATCTCTTCGCGGCGCGAGAGAGCGGGCACACGAATGCGCGTGAGGCCGCGTGGTTCTCGCTGCGCACGGGCAACACCATCCACCTGTCGGAGGTCATCCCCTCGCAGGAGTTGGACGAGCTGTTGTCCACGGACCCGGAGGTGCGCGCGAAGGTGGCGGCCAAGGAAGGGGGGCGCAATCTCCCCAACGCGGTGGAGTCGCTGGTGCGCACGTTGCGCGAGGGCCAGTTCGCCGCGAGGCCGCAGGACTGCGGCACCTGTGGCTTCCGCGCGGTGTGCCGCATCACCGAGCGTCGGATGACGGAGGAGGGGGGATGAGCACGGAGCCTTCTCTCCTCGCGCTGGAGCGCAACCTCGCGCTGATGGCGGGCGCCGGCGCGGGCAAGACGTACAGCCTGGTGACGATGACGCTGCACCTGCTCGCCGGTGCACGCGAGGCGGGGGCCGCGCTGCGTCCCGCGCGCCTGTGCATGCTGACGTTCACGGACAAGGCCGCGGCGGAGATGCGCTCGCGCGTGCGCCAACGTCTGGATGGACTGGCGCAAGGTGAGGCACGGCCGGACCAGGAAGTGGAGCTGCGCGCGTCGCTGGAGCGATTGGAGCGGCCCTTCCCGCTGCCGGAGGTATGGCGGAAGCTCCGCGAGGAGCTGAACTCGGCCACGGTGGGTACGTTCCACTCGCTCTGCGGGCAGCTGTTGCGGCGAGCCCCTCCGGCGGTGGGCATCGACCCGAGCTTCGAGGTGCTGGACGAACTGGAGGCCTCCAGCCTCGTGCAGGACGTGTGCGAGCGCGTGGTGCTGGACGCACTCGAGGCGGGTGACGCGCAGGTGCGCGAGCTCTGCCAGGAGCTGGGGTTCTCGGGCTCGGGCTTCTCCGATGGGCTGGTGGCCGCGCTGGTGTCGGTCTACGGCAAGCTGCGCGAGGAAGGGCTGCGCGCCGCGTCCGCCGCCGTGGGGGATGTGGCGGCGGCGCGCGAGGAGTTCGACGAGGCGCTGGCGGAGTGCCTGCGGTTGTGCGCCGATGCACGGGCGCTGGACGCGAAGAGCGAGTGGAGCCAGTTGTTGGGCGCGTTGGAGAAGGCGCTCAACGGGATGACGGCGGAGAACTTCCAGAAGGGAGACCGCTACCCGTGGCTGCGGGCCTGCTTCGCGACAGACACCCGCAACATCGCGCGACTGAGCAAGGGCGCCGCCGGCCCCGTGCGTGAGCTGTACTGGCGCATCTACAAGGCCAAGAGCGGTGGCTCGGTGCGCATGCTGGTCGAGGCCTGGGCGGCGTGGCACACCGCGCCCTTCGAGGCGACCTTCCGCGAGCTGCTCAGTCGCGTGGAGACCCGGCACGACGCGGAGTTCTCGCGCCGCAACGTGTTCGACTTCACGTCCTTGCTGGTGAAGGCGAGGGACCTGCTGCGGGACCATCCCGAGTTCCGCCGTCAGGTGCAGGAGCGCGTGGGCGCGCTGCTGGTGGACGAGTTCCAGGACACCAACCGGCTTCAGCTCGAGCTGGTGTTGCTGCTCGCGGAGCGGAGGGACGGCGGGCCCCGCGAGCTGGCGCCAGACGCGGACCTGGTGACCGCGCTGCCCTTGGAGCCCGCGTTCCTCTGCGCGGTGGGAGACCGGAAGCAGTCCATCTACGAGTTCCGTGGCGCGGACGTCTCCGTGTTCTCGCGGCTCGCGAAGAAGGTGGAGGACGAGGGAGGGACGCGAGGCTTCCTCCAGCACAACCGCCGCTCGGTGCCGGGGCTGTTGTCGTTCTTCAACCACGCCTTCGCGGGCATGCTGGTGGCCGCGGACGCTCGAGCGCCGCGCCCGTTCGAGGTCATCTACGTCCCGGAAGAGGATGACCTCTCTCCGGTCCGCGAGTCGCTCACGGACGCCCCCGTGGTGGAGCGGCTGCACCTGGAGGAGCAGGAGACGGCGGCTGACCTGCGCTGGCTGGACGCGGACTGCATGGCGCGGCGGCTGCGCATCCTCCTGGCTCCGGGCGCGCTGCCCACCGTGGCTCGCGAGGACGGTGAAGGGGCCCGCCCCGCGCGCGGTGGCGACGTGGCGATGCTGTTCCGGACCTTCACGCACCTGGAGGTGTACCGGCAGGCGCTCATCCGTCACGGAGTGCCGCACCGCGTGCTGCGAGGACGAGGCTTCTACGGCGCGCAGGAGGTGCTGGACCTCGCCTCGTTGTTGTCGCTGCTCGCGGACTCGGAGGACTCGCTGGCCTTCGCGGCGGTGCTGCGCTCGCCGCTCGTGGGCTTGTCGGACGCGTCGCTGTTCCAGCTCGCGGGAGAGCAGCCGCTGTCGTTGACGTCACCTCGGCTGACGGACCGCTCGGTGCTGGAGGCGCTTCCCGAGCAGGACCGCGAGCGCCTGGAGGGCTTCCTCTCGGCGCTTCCCGCGCTGCGCCGCGAGCGGGACCGCCTGGGTGTGAGGGAGCTGCTGCTCGCCGCGCTGGACATGACGGGCTATCGCGAGGCGCTCGCGGGCTCTCCCTACGCGGAACAGGCGAGCGCCAACGTGGAGAAGCTGCTGTCGCTCGCGTCCCGTCGTGACGAGCGCGGCACCGGCGGCTGCGTGGCCTTCGCGCGCGAGCTGCGGATGCTGGCCGAGTCCACGCCCAATGAGGCACAGGCGGACCTGCTCGACGCGGGTGACCCGCGCGCGGTGCAGTTGCTCACCATCCACCGCGCCAAGGGCTTGGAGTGGCCCGTCGTCGTGGTGCCGGGAATGGGCGGCCGACGTCGGAGCACCTCGGCGCGTGCGCACTTCGAGCGCTCGCACGGCATCGCGCTGCGGCCCTGGGTGACCGACTCGGTGGAGAGCTACACGTCCAACCGCTTCGAGGCGGTGAAGCAGGAACTCAAGGCACGCGAGGACGCCGAGTATCGCCGCCTGCTCTACGTGGCCCTCACGCGTGCGAAGGACCTGCTCATCCTCTCGGGAGGCGAAGAGCCTCGCTCGGGCAAGGACTCGTGGTGGCATCTCGTCGACGCGCGACTGGAGGACGTCGCCACGCGTGAGCTCGTCACGGACGTGGATGTCGATGACCTGCCTCCGCCCGCGGACCCCGAGCCTCCCGGGCCCGAGGTGCTGGCTCGCGCGGGGGCACGCGTGGAGGCGGCGCTGCTGCGCGTGCGCGGCGGCTCGCTCGAGATGAGCGAGGCCCCCGGCCGCATCAGTGTGCCGGTGGGCGCGGTGCAGGACTTCCTCGTGTGTCCGCGTCGCTTCCACTACGTGCACCGGCTCGGACTGCGCGGCGCGGCGTGGCCGTGGGAGACGCCCACCCGGACCGAGCCGCTCCTCGTCGAGCCCGATGGCTGGATGCCCACGAAGAGTCCAAATGAGCTCGTGCGCGAGCTGCTGCGGGGCGCGGACCTGCGACTGTGCGCGGCCCGTGACGTGGACGTGACGGAGCGGCGCGCGCATCTGGAGTCCCTGCTGCGGACGGCCGGGATGCTCCCCGAAGAGGAGGGCATGGAGGCCGTCCTTGGCACCGTCGAGCGCTTCCTCCGCACGGACTTCGCCCGCGCGCTGGCGGAGTCTCCCGCGCGGGGTGTGCATCGCGGCCTGTCGTTCTCGCTCGCCTTGGAGGAGGACGCAGACCTCTCCCTGGAGGGCGAGGTGGATGTCCTGTGGGAGTCACCTCGCGGAGAGGCTGTGTTGATTGCCTACAAGTCGGGTAGCCGACACCCGCTGGGGCCCGCCGCGTACACGCATGAACTGGCGGCGCTGGAGCTGGCGGCTCGACGCCTGGTGCGGCCGGGCGTGCCCGTCCGTGTGGGCGTGGTGTTCCTCGCCGAGCCGAAGCCCGAGCCCGAGTGGAGAGCGGACGAGGCGGGGCTCGAGGACGCGGCGGCACGGCTCGCCGGGGCGGCTCGGGCCTTGGCCCGTGGGGAGGTCCGTGGTGCCTGGTCGGGACGTGAGAAGCCGACCTGCCAGGCCCTGCATTGTGGCTTTTCGGAACACTGTCACCCGGCCCCTTCCGCGTGCTAAGCGGCGGGCACCATGCCGAACGTCGTCGTCATCGGAGCGCAGTGGGGAGATGAGGGAAAGGGCAAGGTCGTCGACCTGCTCACCGAGCATGCCCAGGTGGTCGTCCGCTTCCAGGGCGGCAACAACGCGGGCCATACGCTCGTGGTGGGTGGCCAGAAGACGGTGCTGCACCTGATTCCGTCGGGCATCCTTCACCAGGGCAAGACCTGTGTCATTGGCAACGGAGTCGTGGTGGACCCCGCGGTCCTCGTGGGGGAGATCGACGCGCTCAAGGCGCGCGGCTTCCTCAAGGAGGATGCGCAGCTCCTCATCTCCGACAATGCCCACGTCATCTTCCCGTGGCACAAGCTGTTGGACTCCTTCCGTGAGAAGGCGCGCGGTGGCGCGGCCATCGGCACCACCGGTCGCGGAATCGGCCCGTCCTACGAGGACAAGGTCGCGCGTCGCGGCATCCGCGTGCGGGACCTGCTCAACTCGGACCGGCTGCGCAAGCGCATCGAGGAGCGTCTGCCTCAGGCGCTCGACGAGCTGAAGGACCTGTGCGCGAAGGCGGGCGTGCCCGTGCCGCAGCTCGAGGTGCCTCAGGTGCTGGCGGAGTTCTCCGCCCTGGGTGAGCGTCTCAAGCCCTACGTCCACGACGTCTCCCTGTTCCTGTCGGAGCAGGTGCGTCGCGGCGCGCGCATCCTCTTCGAGGGCGCGCAGGGCACGCTGCTCGATGTGGACCACGGCACCTATCCGTTCGTCACCTCGTCCAACTGCGTGGCGGGCAACGCCGCGGTGGGCTCGGGCCTGGGGCCCACGGCCATCGACAAGGTGATGGGCATCAGCAAGGCCTACACGACGCGCGTGGGCGGTGGTCCGTTCCCCACGGAGCTCAACGACGCGACGGGCGACCAGCTCCGCAAGGTCGGTGATGAGTTCGGCGCGACCACCGGCCGTCCGCGCCGCTGCGGTTGGTTGGATGGCGTGGTGCTGCGCTACGCGGTGCGCGTCAACGGCCTCTGGGGCCTGGCGCTGACCAAGCTGGACGTGCTGAGCGGGCTCAAGTCCGTGCAGCTCTGCAACGCGTACGAGCTGGATGGCCAGAAGGTCACCGAGCTGCCCGGGGACTACGAGGACCTCGCGCGCGTCAAGCCCATCTTCGAGACGTTGCCCGGTTGGGACGAGAAGCTCGCTGGCGTGCGCAGCTTCGAGGAGCTGCCGGAGAACGCCAAGCGCTACGTCCGCCGCGTCGAGGAGATCAGCGGCGTCCCCGTGGTGTGTGTCTCCGTGGGCGCCGACCGCGGCGAGACGGTGCTGCTCCAGAATCCGTTCCGGAGCTGAAGCGGGCAGGGCGCACCCTCGGGGGAAACTCCCACCGAGGGTGCGGTAGCACCGTGACGTCGCCCCCGGTTTCTGCTACGGCACCCGGGAGCCACCCTCTGGGGGACGTCATGGTTTTCGTGCGCAAGTCCGTCATCGCCCTATCCGCGGTGTTGCTGCTCGGCGCGGCGGAGCCGTCCGAGTCCGCTCGGGCTTCGTTTGCCCGGGGTGAGTCCGCGTTGTCGGCGGGCCGCCTGGAGCAGGCCGCCGCCGCGTACCGCGAGGCCCTGTCCGCCACCCCAGGCCATGCCGGCGCGCTCAACGGTCTGGGCAGCGTGCTCTTCCGGCAGGGCCAGCTGAAGGACGCCATCGCGCGCTTCCAGGAGGCCACGGAAGCGGACCCCGAGCACAAGATGGCCTTCTTCAACCTGGGCTACGCCGCGCGCAAGGTGAGCGATTGGGCCACCGCGGCCCGCGCCTACGCGCGCTACGTGGAACTGGAGCCTGCGGACGCGGATGGCTACTACGGCCTGGCGGAGAGTCACCGCTTGCTCGGCGACAGGACGCAGGCGATCGCCGCGTACCAGGGCTACATCCTCCGCGAGAAGCGCCCGGCCGAGCAGGTCTGGGTGCAGAAGGCGCGCGGACACCTGAAGGCCCTGGGCGGAGAGCCGCTCCCCGCGAACGCGCAGGTCGTGGACTCGCGCCGCATCGCCGCGCCGGCCTCGACGCCAGCGGTGACGACGCCCGCGCCCGCCCCGAGCGCCCCAGCGGCCTCCACGCCGGAGCCGCACGAGAAGCCGAACACGCCTGTGCCCGCTGTCGCGGCCGGAGGCGCGCCCCAGGACGTGGAGCGTCCGCGGGAGCCCATTCCCTTCCCGTCGACGCGAGCCGCCTCGGAGGCCACTCCGGAGCGCACGCCGAATCCCGCGCTCGCGGCGGCGCGCATCCGTGATGGCGATGCGCTGATGAAGGAGCGCCGCTATCGCGAGGCGGCCTTCGCGTTCCTCGACGCGTCGCACGCGGACTCGGGCCACGTGGAGGCGCTGTTCAAGCTGGGCAACGCGCTGGCGGTGCTCGGCTACTACGGGCAGGCGGTGGAGAAGTGGGAGTCGGTGAGCCGGCTGACGCAGGACGCCACCATCCGCCAGAGCGCGCAGGACAACATCACGCGGGCCCGCGCGAAGCAGGCCCAGGCGGGCACCTCACCTCAGGCGGCTGGGCTGGCGCCTGGCTCCGGTCCTGTCGCGGACACGACGCGTGCCCAGGCCCGGAGGGCGTATGAGCAGGGAGTGCAGCGCATTGGCGCGAAGGACTTCACCACCGCGCTGACGCACCTCACCCAGGCCATCCAGCTGGAGCCCATGCTGGCGGTGGCCTACACCGCGCGAGGCAGCGCCAACATCGGTCTGCGCCGCTACGCGGAGGCCGCGGCGGACTACCAGTTCGCGTTGGAGCTCGAGCCCCAGTCGGCTTCGCCGCTGTATGGATTGGCCGAATCCTACCGCGCCCTTGGACGCAACGCCGAGGCCCGAGGTCTCTACGAGCGCTACGCCGCCTCGTCCGCCGCGGACGTACGGCCCCAGCTCCAGGAGGAATCTCGACAGAAGGCGTCGAAGCTGCGTTGACCGCCTGCCAGGCGGCCGGCGGTGCAGGTGGACCCTGTCAGCCCCAAGCACTAACTTGGGTGCATGACCGGGCGCGACGCGGAGATGGACGGACGGCAGGTCTTTCGCCCTCGTCGTGGCCTCGCGGTCGCGATGGCGGTGGCGGGATTGCTCTGGGTGGGCGTCCTGCTCTACCTCTTCAAGTTCGAAGGCGTTCCGCTGAGGACCTTCCTGTCCGCGGGCTTCTTCATCCTCTTCTTCGCCGTCTCGCTCACCTACTACGCGCGAACACTCATCGTGGTGGATGCCCGAGGCATCACCTACCGCGGCATGGTGCGCACGCGGCGCCTGGCCTTCTCCGACATCCGCAATGTCGACGTGTTGCCGGGACCCGTCACCGTCTATGCCATTCGTGGACAGTGGGGATTCGTACACTTCACCAGCTTCTTCCGGCATCACCAGACGTTGGCTCGGATTCTCGTGGAGCGTGCTGGATTGGGCCCGTTGCCTGGGTGACTACCCCGTCGTCAGGACGTAGGTGACGACCAGGCCCGCCAGCGCCGCCACGCCTCCCATCGTGATGAGCCACCATTCGCCACGCGAGATGCGTCGCTTGGGGGGAGCAGCCGGGGGCTCGGTCTCCGGCGCGGCGGGTGTCTCCGGCGGCGGCTCTTCCAACGGCGCCTGGAATCGCAGCAGCGTGCGGCCCAGCTCGAGCACGTCACCGTCGGTCAACGGCACCTGCTCCTGGACCCGCTTCCCGTTGATGTACACGCCATTGGGGCTCCCGAGGTCCTCCAGCGTGAAGACGCCCCCTTCATGATGGATGCGTGCGTGGTTTCGAGACACGGACCTGTCGCGCAATCGCAGCGTGGCTTCCTGTCCTCGGCCCAGCTCCGTGAGGGCCTCCGCGAGCGCGTGAGTCCGCCCCACGTCCAGGCCCGTCAGGCAGGTGAGAGTGGCTGCTCGGGAGGGCGCGGGGGATTCGAGTCCCGTGAGCAGTCCCTTGAGCACCGCGAGGGTGCCGAGGCCTCGGTCCGTGGGGACTTCGGGGAGCACGCTCAGGGCCATCGTGTCGGGCAGCCCCACCACTTCGCCCGGAAGCACCAGCCGCGACACCCCCGGGGGCACGAGCACCCCGTTGACGTTGAAGGTCCTCGAGGCCTCCACCATGAGCCGGGGCCCTTCGATGTGCAGCGTCAGCAGGTGAGGGGGGAGGGCCTCCAGCCGGACATGGTCTTCGGGTCCACCCCCCAGCAGGTGGTGTCCCTCGGGGAGCTCGAACGGGGTGGTGGTGCCCAGGTGTTGGAATTCGAAGCGCATGGCCTCGGCACCGGAGCAACGGGTGGGCCGTCCCGGAGGCCCCCCGGATTCGAGCGCTTACCGGGTGGGAGCGTCTCGAACCCGTGAGACCCCATCCTCGCCGCGAGACGGGCCGGGGCGGGGGCTTCAGGCCGCCGGGGCGGTGACCCGTGCGGCCTCCGGCAGTCGCGTGCCCGGGTACACGGACACGCCGGAGCCGTCGGCGACGAAGGCCGAGGCGGGAGTGCCTCGCAGGTAGGGGACGAAGCGGTCGCCGTACAGCCGCGACACGTCGCAGTCGAACGTCACATCCTCCGCCTGCCACACGGCCCAGCGCGGGTGCTCCACGCGGTACTCCGCGCAGCCTCCATCCCGCTGAGGCGTGTAGCCCCAGTAGTGCTCGGTGATGAACTCTTCCTGGGAACCCTCGGTGCTGGAGAGCGGAGTGCCACGCGTGTGGGCCGCGAGCCGGTGCCACTGGCCGCCGTGCTTCCAGGCGTACTCCACGCGCCCGCGGGTGCCCT
This sequence comes from Myxococcus stipitatus, assembly GCF_038561935.1. Next base: position 3,807,127 of record NZ_CP102770.1, read on the forward strand.
GCTCGGCGCCCTGCATCTCGACGCCGTGGCGCATGGGCAGCGCGAGGTACGGCTCGTTGTAGAGGACGCGGGCGACGGTGGCGATGGCCCAGCGAGGGACGAGCTCACGCACGAAGGCCACCCCACGCCGCCAGCCTTCGGGGCCGCGGTAGCGCACGTAGTAGCGCAGGTTGACCTCGTCGAAGTCGCGGTGGAACGGCACCGCGAGTCCACGCACGCGCGTGTCCAGGAAGCGGAATCCCACCATGCTGGCGAAGGCCTTGCCTTGCCACGTGTCCAGCTCGGTGCCGCGAGGGACGAGTGGCGCGAGGACCTTGGGGTCCACCTCGTAGTTCAGCATCAAGAGGTACCGCCACGTGGCCGTGAGGAAAGGGCGCATGAGGACTTCGTAACCGCAAGCAAGGACGCGTGTCTCGTGGGTTGGTGCCGCGCTGGAGCTTCGACTTACGGGAGCCGGAAGCCGAGGTTGGACCGCCGTTCCGTTATCGCTGCAACGTCGGCTGGGTGGTCGCTTGGGTCGCCGTCACCACGGGGCCCTTGGGTGCTGCTTGAATCTCGTAGTCCACGTGGGCCTCGCGTGAAGGACAGCAGAGCGGGTCGTCGGCGGAGTAGCGGCGCACCGTGGCCGAGAGGTGCCTGGCGTCGAGGATGTAGACCTCGCCCATGGCTCCATCAAATCGGTCCGACATGGGCTCGGGTGACAGCGTTCCCGCGAAGCGGCCGTTGACGAAGACGAACACGTGGAAGCCCATGGCGCGGCACATGCCATCGCCCTCGGCCGCGGCGGTGATGACCTCGGTCGTGTCGAAAATCTTGAGAGGACCGAGCAGCGTCCAGCCGGCCTTCATCAAGGCGCGGTCCGCCGCGGTGGTGGGCTTGCGCGCGAGCTTGGCGCAGTCGCCCGAGCGCAGGGACTGGCCGCTGCCCTTGGGGGCCTTGGGGAGCGGGCGGTTGGGTTTGTTCCAGGCGGGAATCGGCTGGGCGTCCACCCAAGCGGAGCCCGAGGACACGGGGGCCTCGGGAGTGGAGGCCCCCATCGAGATGAGTGGGATCAGCACGGCGCAGAACAGCGTGGGCATGCGGTGTCTCGACATGGGCGGACCTCCTGGAAGCGCGATGCGCCGGATGAAGATGGCGCTGGAGGCGGGCGGATGGGACGCCATGGCCGCTGCCGGGCAGGTGAGCGCAGGGACGCCCGAGCTTGCCGTGTCGACGAACACACCCACGCGTGGGCATGAAGCTCGCTAGGATGCCCGCCGCCGATGCGCACCCCATCTCTCGTCCTTCTGTTGACCCTCTCGAGCCTGGTGACCGCCTGCCGCGATGAGCAGGCAGGCCCCAAGCCGCGCACGCAGCGCTTGCCCGAGCCGGCCCAGGCCCGCCTCCTGGACGCCGCTCCCTCGGACCTGACGTTCCGAGCGGGCACCACCTTCGCCGAAGGCGCGGTGGTGTACCTGGGCTCGAAGGTGACGCCTCCGAACGCCTCTCCGGGAGAGGAAGTGCGTCTGGCGCACTACTTCCAGGCCCGCCGTCCGCCGCCCCAGGGCTATGGCTTCTTCGTCCACGTGGTCGACGACGCGAGCGGCGGGATGCTCATCAACGCGGACCACGAGGTGCAGAACGGCGCCGCGCCCCTGGCTTCGTGGCCCGTGGACAAGGTCATCGAGGATGTCCACAGCGTGCCCATGCCCGCCGTGCCCGCGCGAGTGATGCTGGGCTTCTGGCGCGGGGATGCGCGGCTGCCCGTCGACGAGGCCTCCGCGCAGGACGGCGCCAATCGGATGATGGGCCCTCGGCTGGGGGGCAACGCGGCCGCGGAACTGCCCGAGTACATCGTGCGCCGGGCGAGCGCCGCGCCCACCCTCGATGGCGTGTTGGACGACGCGGTCTGGAAGTCGGCGACGCCCGTGGTGCTGCGCGGCAGCTTCGATGGACGCGAGGTCCGGCTGCGCACCGAGGCGCGGCTGGCGTACGACGATGAGTTCCTCTACGTGGCGTTCGACGCGGAGGACCCCGACGTCTGGGGCACGCTGCGCAAGCGGGATGACCCCATCTACGAGCAGGAGGTGGTGGAGATCTTCCTCGATGCCAACGCGGATGGCCGGACGTACAACGAGTTGCAGGTGTCACCCCATAACGTCAACTTCGATGCGTCCTTCGTCGCGCGCCGTCAGGGAATGGACGTGTCGTGGGACTCGGGGATGAAGTCGGCGGTGAAGGTCCGAGGCACGCTCGACGATGCCTCCGACAAGGATGAAGGCTGGTCCGTGGAGATGCGCATCCCGTTCGCGAGGCTCTCGGAGGTGCCCCACATTCCCCCGAGGCCCGGGGACCGCTGGCGCTTCAACCTCTACCGCCTGGAGCATCACGGCCGTCGCACGGTGGAGGGGCAGGCCTTCTCGCCGCTCTTCGTGGGCGACTTCCACGCGCTGCCTCGCTTCGCGTGGCTGACGTTCCAGTAGGGCGGGGCGTCGTCGCGTTCAGCCGTGCGGAGTGATGGACCACTGGGCGTCCGCCACGGACCGCTCAGCGGGGTCCCCGAGGAAGCGGAGGAACCCCTGGAGCTCCAGCGTGTCGATGAGCTCCTCGGCCTCTTGTTGGGAGTAACCCTTCAGGTCCACGAGCATGTCGCGCATGAGCGACTTGCCACGCAGGTAGCCCACGGGCTCTCCAGGGCCGAGCGCGTCCTTCAGGTCCGCGGTGAGTTGCCGCAGGTCGATGTCCTCGGGATTCATCGGCTCAACGATGGGAATGCCGTCCATCGTCGGCAAGTCGAGGCTCCTCCAAGGGCGGCTCGCGCGTCAGGTGAGAGAGCAGCCGGACATCCCGGCCATCGCTCTCCACCGTGACGGCTCCGTCGAGGTCCGTCCTCCAACACTCGCTGCCCAGGGCTCTGTAGCGGTCCTCCACCTCGGGATGCGGAAAGCCGAAGCGATTGCGACGGCCGACGCAGAAGACCACGTAGCGGGGACGGGCTTGCTCCAACAGGGCCTGGGTGGACGAGGTTCGTGAGCCGTGGTGCGGGGCCTTCATCACCGTCACCGGGCCCACTGTTTCCGCGAGCTGCTCCTCCGCATCGTGCTCCACGTCTCCGGGCAGGAGGACCGTGACGTCGCCATGGCGGACTCTCAGCACCACGCTTCGGTCGTTCACGCCCTCCAGCAGCTCGCGCTCCGCGGCCTCGGGCGGGCCCAACACCTCCAGCGTGGCCTCACCCAGTGTCAGCGCGGGATGACCTGCCTCCACTTCCTCGACGAGGGCATCCCGTGCCGCGGCGACCACCTGTCGGGAGAGCGGACCACCTTCGTCTCCCGCGGGAAGCCACAGGCGCTCGGTGGGGATGCTGCCCAACGTGGAGACCAGCCCCAGCGCATGGTCCGGATGCGGATGGGACAACACCGCGAGGTCCAGGCGGGAGATGCCCTGATGGCGCAGATAGGGCAGCACGAAGCGAGTCCCCGTGTCCGCGCCACCGGGCGCCCCGCCACCATCGACGAGCGCGTGATGTCCGTCGGAGCTGAGCACCACCGCGTCGCCCTGGCCCACGGAGAGGAAGGTGACCCGCAGCCCGGGCTGAGGCAGGAGCCTGGGAACGAACACCGCGGCCACGAGCGCGACGGGGGCAAGCCATCCGCCCAGACGCCACCGTCCCGTGCCCAGGGCCCACGACAAGAGCCCCAGCGCGTACAGCGCGGACCAACCGCCGAGCGAAGGCACCTCCACCGACGCCAAGGGCATGGCGGCGAACACACGCGTGAGCCACAGCAGCACCTCCGACGCCCAGGCGCCGACCCACAGCACGGGAGTCGCAAGGGGAGGGGCGACGACGAACAGCGCGGCGCCACCGGCGGCCACTCCGGTGAGCAGGCCGCAGAGGGGCAGGGCGACGACGTTGGAGATGAGCCCCGCCAGGCTCACCCGTCCGAACGCCCAGGCGACGACGGGAAGTCCCGCCAGCGTGGCCGCGGCGCTCGCGCACAACGTCTGCGCCACGGACTCGCGAGCCTTGCCCCAGAGTCGGACCCATCGTCGCTGCTCACCGGGGGCTGGAGGTGAGAGGGGCAGGGCCAGCCTCAGGGCCGGCACGAGCAGCACCAGACCCAGCACCGCGAGGAACGACAGTCGCAAGGACAGGTCCTCGACACTGGAGGGGGCCCACATCACGAGCACCAGGGCCGCCGCCGCGAGGCCATTCAACCCATCCGCGCGCTTCCACCACGACAGCCCCAGCAGCACCACCGTGGCCATCACCGCCGAGCGCACCGCTGGAGGCTGGCTTCCGGTGAACAGCACATAGGCCCAGACGAAGGGCACCGCGGCGGGAGCCGCCACCCGGCGGGCGTCGACCTTCCGCCATCGTTCTCCCGCTCGCACCAGCAGACGGCGAAGCAGCGCGAGGGTCATCAGCGCCAGGGCCGCGACGTGCAGACCGCTCACGCTCAGCACATGCGCGAGCCCCGCTTTCGAGAAGGCCTCCTCCCACGCCGCATCCAGCTCCGCGCGCCGCCCCGCGGCCAACGTGAGGAAGAGCGCTGCCGCGTCGCGAGAGGGCGCCAGCCGATGGGTGGCCTCCGCCAACCGCTCTCGTGTGTCCTCCACCTCCCAGCGCCACCCTGGCGCTCGGGACAACACCAGCACGGCCTGCGCATCCGCTGTCGCCAGGAAGGCCACGCCCTGCCGCCATCGGACCGACGAGAAGTCCTTCTCCCCGGGGTTGGCCGCGGGGGCATGCGGCGTCAGCCGAGCCGTGGCGCGCAGGCGCTGTCCCGGCAGCAATGGGGGCGGGGAGGAACCCCGCAGCGTCAGGTTCACCTTGAACCGGCCGCTCTCGAGCGCCGCGTCTCCAGGCCCCGCTCGCGCCACCGCGAGCCTCACGCGGGTGGCCCCCTCCAAGGCATCCACGCGCTCCACCTCGCCCTCCACGACGGCGTCTCCACCTCGAGCCAGCGAAGGGGGCACCTGGGTGCGTGCCTCCCAGCGCGCCAGGCCGACTCCAGCCAGCCCGAGGGCGCCTAGCATCGCCAGATGGGCACCAGGCAGCCGGGCGAGCGCCAGTCCGACCAGTCCTAGGAAAACCCCGCAGACCAGAAATAGCTCCGCGGAGGCGTCCGTTCTTGGTGCCCAGAGAGCGCCCAGCAGCAAGCTCAACGAGGGAAAGAAGAGGGGACGCGTCCCCAGGTCGCGCCACGCGTAACGATCCACCGACCACCCCGCCCAACACCGTCCGTCACGCCGACTCGCACACTGGGCGTTGTCGCGTACGAAAACCGACAACGTAGTCGGGCGCGTTCTGGGTGGTCAAGGCGATATCGTTGCCCGTGGATGTGGTTTGTGGTAGTTGTGCCCGGCTTGTTGATGGAAGGCCGGGAGCGAGTCTTTCAAGGAGGCAGTTAGTGCAGACCAGCTTCAAGACTGGTGACAAGGCGGTTTATCCAGGCCAGGGCGTCGGTGAGGTGATGGGTATCGAGCACACCGAGGTGGCCGGGCAGCGCCAGTCGTTCTACGTGCTGCGCATCCTGGAGAACGGGATGCGGATCATGATCCCGATCAACAAGGTCGGGTCGGTCGGCCTCCGTGAGATCATCAGCGAGGAGGATGTGAAGCAGGTCTATTCCATCCTCCGGGAGAAGGACATCTCGGTTGACTCCACCACCTGGAACCGTCGGTACCGGGAGTACATGGAGAAGATCAAGACGGGCTCCGTCTTCGAGATCGCCGAGGTGCTTCGCGATCTGTACCTCCTGAAGGGCGACAAGGATCTGTCCTTCGGTGAGCGCAAGATGCTCGATACGGCGCGCTCGCTGCTGATCAAGGAGCTGTCGCTCGCGAAGGATTGCTCCGAGGAAGAGATCGAGTCGGACCTGAAGAAGATCTTCAACCTCGCCTGACGTGGGCGAGCGGAGGTCCGAGACTTCCACCCCGGGTTCCCGCGAAGGGAGCTCGGGGTTTCGTCTTTCTGCGTCATGACTGAGTCGTCCCAATCCACGTCGGCCCAGGCCGAGCGGGACCTGCGCATCGCCGAGCTGGAGTCCCGGCTCGCGCGGAGGCGCCTGGGGGTCCGTCCGCTCGCGTCCGTGATGGCCATCGCGGTGAGCCTGTCGCTCGTGCTGATGCAGCGGCGGGAGCTGGCGTACTTCTTCTCCTCGCCCGTTCCCCTGACGCTGGGCGTGGAGGGGGAGTACCGCTTCGACGCGCTGGCCTCCAATCGCTATGCGCAGGTGCACGGCATCCCCACGGCGCGAGGCGCGTACGAGCAGGCGGGGGCGGGCCTGTTCGTGCTGGTGGGGCTGCGCGAGTCCCCGTTCGTGGTGCGCAGGGCCACGTTGCCCGGAGAGGAGTGGGTGACGGGCCGGGCGCCGCCGCCACCCGACGCGAGGCCCTTCGCCGTTCGAGGCCGGCTGCTCGCGGAAGAAGAGGCGCCGCGCTATCGCGACGCGCTCACGTTGCTGCGGGACATGGGGGAGCTCCAGCCCCACGACGGCCAGGTGTGGCTCATCGTCGAGGGCGAGCGTCCGCGCGAGGACCGAGGGTTGGTGCTGGTGGCACTCGCGCTCGTGGCGTTCGCCGTGCTCAACGCCATCCTGCTCATCAAGGGGCTGTCGCGGCGCTATCGAGGCGCCTGAGGCCCTCGATGGCCAACCGGTTGTCCTTGTCGTTCTTCAGCGCCTGCGTGTACGCCTCACGGGCCGCGTCCGGATTCCGCGCCTTCACGTGCTCCTTGCCCAGGCGCACGTACAAGTCGGAGAGCTGCTTGCGGAGCTCCGGCCCCTGCTGGCTCCATCCCTTCGCGAGCTCCTGGTCGACGCGGACCGCGATGGTGAGCTGGGAGATGGCGCGGGCGGTGTCCTCCTTCGCGAGCGCCTTGTTCATCTCGCTCAATGCGGAGTCGAAGCGGGACAGCTGTGCGTGGAGCGTGTTGAACCTGCCGGCCTTGGCGAGCTCGAGCGCCGCGGAGACGTTGTTGGCTTCGTAGAGGCGCAGGACTTCCGCCTCCGTGGTGGGGCCGGTCGGCTTGCCGCTCCGAGGCTTCGTGCTCGCGCCGTTCTTCGCGACGGTCGATGCTCCGCTATCGGTCGGGTCCGGGAACGCGGCCACTTCGCCATTGGCGACACGCTGGGCGCTCACCGGCGCGGTGCCGCGAGAGGGCGCCCGCGTCACGCCCGCGGAGAGGTCGCGAACGCCCGTCTCCTTGCTTGGATTGGTGGAAGGGGCCAAGGCCTCCTCGGGGGCCGAGGTCCGGCCGGCGCTCGTGCCGGAGGCGATATCACGAGCACTGAGTCCTCCCGTGCCCGAAGTCGCGGCGCCCGACGGGGCCGTCACTCGCCTGGTGCCTGCGGCGATGTCGCGAGCGCTCACTCCCGTGTTCGTCGGAGCCCTGTCTTCTCCTGCCGCACGCGAGGACTCGGTGCGCGTGCCTTCCGGAGGCCGCGTGTTGCTCGGGTCCACGAGGAGCGGGCGTTCGGTGTCCGCTGGAGTGGCTCCGGACGACGGCGCCGGGCTCGACGCGGAGGGGCGCGCCGTGCGAGCCGTCTCGTCGGTGGACACGGTGCGATTCGAGTTCAGTCCCACCGCGAGCACGGTGAACAGCGCGGCCACGGCGGAGCCCAGCCCCGCCGCGACGAGGCCCACGCCCAGAGGGCTCAGCCCCCGCTTGCGAGGCGCGGGAGTGGCGACGTCGCCCACGAAGGCGGGGAGCCCCGCGGCGGGAGTCCCACCCGGGCCTCGCAGCCGCATCATCGCGTTGCCCAGGGTGATTTCGTCGCCCGACATCACCTCGACTTCATCTGTTATCCGGTTGCGATTGATGAAGGTGCCGTTCTGGCTGCCCAGGTCCTTCAGGAAGATCTGGTCGCCCTTCCGGGTGACCTGCGCGTGGCGGCGGCTGATGGACGGGTGCTGGAGGCGCAGGTCCGACGAGGAGGAGCGCCCCAGGACCAGCGTTCCTGGCTGCACGGGCACGAGCTGTCCGGCGCCGGGGCCTCGCTCGACGTAGAGGAAGGCGGGGGGATGGCCGGGGTTCGAGTACTCGCGGCCCCAGTCGAACTTGGCTGACAGCTCGCGGTCGCCGCGCTCACGGCCCCTGCCTCCGCCCTGGCGCGTCGGCTTGCGCGAGCCCGCGGGGAACTGGGGCACCCGCTGGGGACGCGGGTCATCCGCCTGGAGCGGCGCCACCTCGTCGTCGTCGAAGGGCAACTCCACGTCGGAGTCCTTCGGCGCCTGCGTACCCGGTGGACGGGGAGGGCGGGGCGGGCGCTTGGGATTCGGTGGAGCCATGAACACCATTCTCGCTGATTGAGGACCGGGTGGAAGGTTCTCAGGCTGGAGCCGTTCGAAGTTGTCCAGGGCCGTGTGAATGCTGGCCTGTTTCAGGACCGGGAATCTAGAGTAGCGGCCACACACACAATGACGGACCCCCACGAGGAATGGCGAAAGTGACTCCCGCACCCATCCGGCTCTTCAACACGATGTCCATGCAGAAGGAGCTGCTGGAGCCCGCTGTCCCGGGCTGCGTGGGGGTCTACGTCTGTGGTCCCACTGTCTACAGTTACATTCATATCGGGAATGCTCGCACCTTCACGTCCTTCGACGTGGTGGTCCGCTACCTTCGGTACCGCGGCTACTCGGTTCGCTATGTCCGGAACTTCACGGACGTGGACGACAAAATCATCAAGGCCGCCCACGAGACGGGCGAGGCCCCGGTGGCGTTGGCCGCGCGCTACGTGGAGTACTTCCGCGAGGACGCGAAGGCGCTCCACATGGTGGAGCCGGATGTCGCGCCCAAGGTGAGCGAGCACCTGCCCGAAATCGTCCGCATCATCCAGACGCTGGTGGACAAGGGCTTCGCCTACGAGTCGCAGGGCGACGTGTACTTCTCGGTTCGCGCGGACAAGGACTACGCGAAGTTGTCCAAGCGCAACCTGGACGACCTGTCCGTCGGCGAGCGCGTGCAGCCCGGAGACCAGAAGCGCGAGCCGCTCGACTTCGCGCTGTGGAAGGCGGCCAAGCCGGGCGAGCCGTCGTGGGAGAGCCCCTGGGGACTGGGGCGTCCGGGATGGCACATCGAGTGCTCCGCCATGAGCGAGAAGTACCTGGGGGAGACCTTCGACATCCACGGCGGGGCGTTGGACCTCATCTTCCCCCACCACGAGAACGAAATCGCCCAGAGCGAGTCCGCGCACGGCAAGGACCTGGCGAAGTACTGGATGCACTGCGGCTTCCTGGACCTCGAAGGCGCGAAGATGTCCAAGTCGCTGGGCAACGTGGTGCGCCTGCGCGACGCGCTGGAGAAGGTGGATGCGGAGGCCCTGCGCTTCTTCTTCCTGTCCACGCACTACCGTCACCCGCTTAGCTTCTCCGACAAGGCGCTGGCCGACGCGGAAGCGCGCATGGAGTACTTCTACGAGACGCTCCGCAAGGTGGATGAGCGGCTCGCGGGCAAGGACTTCGGCACGGGCCCCGTCCATGGTGACCCGCACCGCTTCCTCGCCGAGTTCGAGTGCGCGATGGACGACGACTTCAACAGCGCGGGAGGCCTGGGCGCGTTGTCGGGGCTGTTCGGCCTGATGAACGAGCTGACCGACAAGCCCCCCGTGAAGGACAAGCCCCTCGTGGGGCGCACGCTCCTCGCGTTGCGTGAGGACGTGCGCAAGGTGTCCGGCGTGCTCGGGCTGTTCGAGGACGAGGCGGGGGCGTGGCTCCTGCGCCGCCGTGAGCGCGCGGTGCGCGAGCGGGGCATCGACGTGGCGGAGGTGGAGCGGTTGCTGGGCGAGCGGGCGGCCGCTCGGGCCGCGAAGGACTTCGCCGCGGCGGACCGCGTCAGGGCCACGCTGAAGGAGAAGGGCGTGGAAATCATGGACACGGCTGGCGGCACCTCGTGGAAGGTGGCGCCGGCGCAGGGCTGATGGGCTGCGGTGCCCCGGGCCTTCGTGTTAGGGCTCGGGGTACCATGAAGCGCCTGCTGCCCCTGGTCCTGGCCCTGTCGTCGACTTCCGCGCTCGCGCAGCGCGTGCCGCTCTCCACGCCCGCGGAGAAGGCCGCCTCGACGAGCATCGACGCGGATGTGCTTCGCGCTCACATCCGCTTCCTCGCGCACGACCTGCTCGAAGGCCGAGGCCCGGGCACTCGAGGCGATGCGCTGGGGCAGGCCTATATCGCCTCGCAGCTGGAGGCCCTGGGCCTGAAGCCCGCGGGGACCGACGGCACGTTCTTCCAGCCCTTCGACCTGGTGGGCATCACCAGCCATCCGAAGTCGATGGCCTTCCGCGCGCCGCAGGGCCACCTGGACTTGAAGTTCCACGAGGACTTCATCGCCGTCTCCGGCGTGCAGAGCCCGGAGGCGAGCCTCGACTCCTCCGAGCTCGTCTTCGTGGGCTATGGCATCCAGGCACCCGAGTATGCGTGGGATGACTTCAAGGGGATGGACCTGCGCGGCAAGACGCTGCTCGTCCTCAACAACGACCCGGAGGATGACCCGCGCATCTTCGCGGGACGCACGCGCCTCTGGTACGGCCGCTGGGATTACAAGTACGAGCAGGCCGCGAAGGTGGGCGCGGCGGGCGCCATCATCCTCCACACCACGGCCAGCGCGGGGTATCCGTGGCAGGTCGTGCAGTCGTCGTGGTCGGGCGAGCAGTTCGAACTGCCCGAGGCCTCCGGGCCGCGTCTCCAGGTCAAGGGCTGGGCCACGGAGGACGCCACGCGGCGCGTGCTGCGGCTTGCTGGCGAGGACCTGGAGGCGCTGCGCGAGGCGGCGCGTTCGCGCGACTTCCAGCCGGTGCCGCTGGGCGTGACGGTGTCCACGCGCTTCGCCACCGAGGTGCGGCGCCGGCCCACGGGCAACGTGCTGGCGATGTTGCCCGGCAGCGACCCGAAGCTGTCCCAGGAGGTGGTGCTCTACAGCGCGCACCATGACCACCTGGGCATGAAGGACGGGGGCCGAGGGGGCGAGGACACCATCTACAACGGCGCGCTCGACAACGCGGCGGGCGTGTCCGCGATGCTGGCGGTGGCGCGGGCCTATCGCGCGCTTCCGCAGCCGCCTCGGCGCTCCATCCTCTTCGCGGCGGTGGCCGCGGAGGAGCAGGGGCTCCTGGGCTCGCAGTACCTCGCCGAGCATCCTCCTGTTCCCGCGGGACGCATCGCGGCCAACGTCAACATCGACGGGGCCAACATCCACGGCCGCACGCGCGACATCACCGTCATCGGCCTGGGCAAGTCGAGCCTCGATGGCCTCATCACCTCGCTGGCGAAGACGCAGAACCGCGTGGTGAAGGCGGACCAGCTCGCGGACCGAGGCTTCTTCTACCGCTCCGACCAGTTCAACTTCGCGCGCCGGGGCATTCCCGCCGCGTACTTCGGCAGCGGCATGGACTTCATCGGCCGGCCCGAGGGGTGGGGCCGCCTGCAGCGCGAGGCCTGGGAGTCGAAGCACTACCACCAGCCCTCCGACGAGCTGCGTCCGGAGTGGGACATGTCGGGGGCCGTGGAGGATGCCCGCTTGTTCTTCCTCCTGGGGGCCCACGTGGCGCGTGCTCCGGAGCTGCCTCGCTGGAACAAGGGCGACGAGTTCGAAGCCGCCCGCCTGGCGGCGCTCGAGGCGCTCAGGGCGCCTCGGCCCGAGCCGACGGAGGGCGCGTCGAAGTAGGGCGCGGAGTCCTCCGTCCGTCGCACGACGGGCGGATACAAATGTCCAGTGTTTCGAACCGCGAGGGTGTTAGATCTCGCGGATATGCCTGAGTTCCAGATCGTCAGCGAACACCAGCCTGGAGGCGACCAGCCGAGGGCCATTGGAGAGCTCACGGAGGGCGTGCTTCGAGGCGACCGCTACCAGACCCTCCTGGGCGTCACGGGGTCGGGCAAGACGTTCACCATGGCGAACATCATCGCCAACGTGCAGCGGCCCACGCTGGTCATCGCCCACAACAAGACGCTGGCCGCGCAGCTCTACGGCGAGTTCAAGGCGCTCTTCCCGAACAACGCCGTCGAGTACTTCGTCTCGTACTACGACTACTACCAGCCCGAGGCCTACGTTCCGTCGACGGACACCTTCATCGAGAAGGACTCGTCCATCAACGACAACATCGAGCGGATGCGCCACTCCGCCACGCACTCGTTGCGCACGCGCGACGACGTGGTGATCGTGGCCAGCGTGTCCTGCATCTACGGCCTGGGCGCGGCGCGCAGCTACGTGGACCTCGCGGTGCGTGTGGACACCGGCGGCGAGATGGGGCGAGATGCCTTCATGCGCCGCCTGGTGGAAGGCCAGTACGAGCGCAACGACATGGACTTCCACCGAGGCACCTTCCGCGCGCGCGGAGACACGGTGGAGGTGTTCCCCGCCTACGAGGAGGAGCGCGCCGTGCGCGTCAGCTTCTTCGGCGACGAGGTGGAGCGCATCACCGAGTTCGACCCGCTGCGCGGTGTGACGCTGGGCACGTTGGAGAAGATCGTCATCTTCCCCGCCAGCCACTACGTCGCGGGCGAGGACGTGCGCAAGCGCGCGTTGCAGACCATCCGCGACGAGCTGACCGAGCAGCTCCAGACCTTCAAGCGCGAGAACAAGCTGGTGGAGGCGCAGCGGTTGGAGCAGCGCACGTTGTTCGACCTGGAGATGATTGAGCAGGTCGGCTACTGCAACGGCATCGAGAACTACTCGCGGCACTTCTCGGGCCGAAGCACGGGCGAGCCGCCTCCGTGCCTCATCGACTACTTCCCGCGCAACCTGCTGGTCCTCATCGACGAGAGCCATCAGACAGTGCCGCAGATTGGCGCGATGTACCGAGGCGACCGCGCGCGCAAGGAGACGCTGGTCAACTTCGGCTTCCGCATGCCCAGCGCCCTGGACAACCGCCCGTTGAAGTTCGGCGAGTTCGAGGAGCTGGTGCCGCAGGCGGTGTTCGTCTCCGCCACGCCGTCCGAGTACGAGCTGCAGAAGTCCCAGGGCGTGGTGGTGGAGCAGATCATCCGCCCCACGGGCCTGACGGACCCGGAAGTCGAGACGCGTCCGGTGGGCAACCAGGTGGACGACCTGCTCGAGGAGGTCCGCCTGCGCGTCAGCCGCAACGAGCGTGTCCTCGTGACGACGCTCACCAAGCGCATGGCGGAGGACCTCACCGAGTACTACGCCGACGTAGGCGTGCGCGTGCGCTACCTGCACTCGGACATCGACGCCATCGAACGCACCGCCATCATCCGCGACCTGCGCAAGGGCGAGTTCGACGTGCTGGTGGGCATCAACCTCCTGCGCGAGGGCCTGGACATCCCCGAGGTGTCGCTGGTGGCCATCCTCGACGCGGACAAGGAGGGCTTCCTGCGCAGCCATGTGTCGCTCATCCAGACCATCGGCCGCGCCGCGCGCAACCTGAACGGCCGCGTCATCATGTACGCGGACTCCGTCACCGACTCGATGAAGAAGGCGCTGGAGGAGACGACGCGCCGGCGAGAGATCCAGCGCAAGTACAACCAGGAGCACGGCATCACCCCGCGCTCGGTCAAGAGCAACATCACCGACCTCTCCGAGCACCTCTACGACGCGGAGGGCGGTGGCACGCTGCCCATGGCGGCCGAGGGTGAGGACGACCTGCTCGATGCGAAGGAGATCAAACGCCTCATCGAGGAGTTCACCCGGGACATGCTCAGCGCGGCGGAGTCGATGGAGTTCGAGAAGGCCGCCGAGTACCGGGACCGCGTGCAGATGCTCAAGGACATGGACATGGGGCTGAAGCCCGCCTCGCGCTCGTTGCTCAAGGCCCCCACCAAGGGCAAGGAGGACGACGCTCCCAAGCGGGGGCGGGGCAAGGGGCGCACGTCGCGCCCTCGGGGTCGTCGCTAGGAGCCACCGGCCATGGACGTGAAGCTCCAGGAGAAGCTCGACGCCCTTCCCACCGAGCCCGGCGTGTACCTGATGAAGGACCGCCGGGGGCAGATCATCTACGTGGGCAAGGCCATCAACCTGCGCAGCCGCGTGCGCTCGTACTTCACGCGCACCGGCGACACGCGGGTCTTCGTGTCGCTCCTGGATGAGCTCCTGGGCGACCTGGAGACGGTGCTCGTCCACAACGAGAAGGAGGCGCTGCTTCTCGAGAACGAGCTCATCAAGAAGCACCGCCCGCGCTTCAACGTCCTGCTCAAGGACGACAAGCAGTTCATCTCCCTGCGCCTGGACCGCACCCACGCCTATCCGCGGCTGGAGGTCGTGCGCAAGTACGAGCGGGATGGGGCGCGCTACTTCGGCCCGTACTCCAGCGCGGGCGCCATCCGGGAGACGCTGCGCATCATCAACCGCTACTTCCGCCTGCGCACGTGCACGGACCACGTCCTGGCCAACCGCAGCCGTCCCTGTCTGTTGTTCCAGATCGGCCGCTGTCCGGCGCCGTGTGTCTACCCGGTCCCCGAGGACGACTACCACCGCAGCGTGGATGAAGTGGTGATGTTCCTGGAGGGCAAGGCGAACGAGCTCGTGGAGGGCCTGCGCCTGCGCATGAAGCGCGCGTCCCAGGACCTCAAGTTCGAGGAGGCCGCGCGGGTGAGGGACCAGCTCCAGGCCATCGAACGCAGCCTGGAGCGGCAGAAGGTGGCCACCACGGACTTCAAGGACCAGGACGTCTTCGCGCTGCACCGCGAGGGCGACCGCATCCTGTTCTACGTGTTGTGGGTGCGGCAGGGCCGCCTCAACGGCGGACAGGCCTTCCCCTTCGGCAGCCAGGAGTTCCCCAACGAGGAGCTGCTCGCCTCGTTCGTGAACCTCTACTACGACCAGGGCAGCTTCGTGCCGGAGGAGGTGTTGTTGCCCCTGGAACCCGGGGATGGCACCGAGGGACTGGAGGGACTGCTCTCCGAGCGCAAGGGCGACCGCGTGCGCGTGCTCGTCCCGAAGCGGGGCGAGAAGCACGAGCTGGTGAAGATGGCGGAGAAGAACGCGGAGCAGGCGTTCGTGGAGCGCCGCCGTACGAAGGACGAGACGGACCAGGTGCTCTCGCGCCTTCAGCAGCGGCTGGGCCTGCGCAACTTCCCGCGCCGAATGGAGTGCTTCGACATCTCGCACTTCCAGGGCTCGGCCATCGTCGCCTCCCAGGTGGCCGTCACCGATGGCGACGCGGACAAGTCCCGTTACCGGAAGTACAAAATCAAGACGCTGGAGAAGCAGGACGACTTCGCGAGCATGTACGAGGTCGTGACGCGCCGCCTCAAGCGGGGCCTGGAGGAGGGCGACCTGCCGGACCTGCTCGTCATCGACGGTGGCAAGGGCCAGCTCGCCAGCGCCCACGCGGCCATGAAGGACCTGGGCGTGGAGACGGTGGACGTGGTGGGCCTGGCCAAGAGCCGGGACCTGGTAGTTTTTGATCGCGACGCGGAGAGCGCTCGCAGCCCGGAGCGCGTGTTCGTCGTGGGGCGAAAGGACCCCATCGTCCTGGCGCAGAATTCAGCGGAGATGTTCATGCTGACGCGCATGAGGGACGAGGCGCATCGCTTCGCCATCACTTTCCAGAAGCAGGTGCTGCGCAAGAGTCGGGTACGCTCGGCGCTGGAGGACATTCCAGGGGTGGGGGAGGTGCGGCGCAAGACGCTCCTGCGGCACTTTGGTTCGCTCAAGCGCGTCAACGACGCCAGCATCGAGGAGCTCGCCGAAGTCGTGGGCCCGGCGATGGCGGAGCGCGTCCATGCGGGGCTTCATGGACACCTGGATGAGGAGGACGAAGACCCCATCCGAGAAGCCTCCCTGGACGATGCCCAGGAACCGGCGAACGAAAAATCGCGGGGAGGGTCGCCGCCCGGAACGGCGTGATTAACTTGCTCCAGACTGCGGGGGAAGGGCGCTGGAACCGCGACGTTCCTGGGGTTTTTAATTGCGACTGGGCTCGGCGCTGATTTATAGCGGTTGATGATTCGAGCACGTCCAAAGAGGGCGAGGGACCGACATGAGGCTGTATCCGAAGGTGATCCCGATCATCTCGCGAGAGGCGATTCAGCAGCTCATGCAGGATGGGGACATCGAGGTGGAGCCGATGCGCGTGGCGGACGCCGAGATGGACCTCTCCGCCATCATGCGTGAGTACCTCGCGAACGAAGAGCGTGTGAACCAGGCGACGCGTGAGGCACTCGAGCGTCGTGGGTATGACTACTCGAAGTTCAACCAGGTGAAGCGCGAGATGGCGGACGTCCGCGGCTTCAAGATGGGCGACGAGGGCATCGAGTACGTCATCAACCAGATGATTGAGTTCCTGCTCATCAGCCGGAACGTCGAAGAGGTGTTCTCCGCCGACACCTCGCTGCGGCAGAAGATTTTCGCGGTGATGAAGCGGCACCTGGATGTCGATGACGAAATCGACAAGGAGGCCCGCTCCCGCCTGAAGCACCTGCAGGAGGGCACCAGCGCCTTCGACATCGAGTACAACAAGACGGTGGAGCAGATCCGCCGGGCTCGCGGTCTCATCTAGGCGTTCTCGAGGGGAGAGGGCTGCCACTCCCCGCTCCGCTGCCTACCTTGTTCCACAAGGAGGCAGCGTCGATGGCGGGACCTCTCACCGCGTGGTTGTTGTCCGGAGTACTGGCCTCGGGGCCAGGCGGGTTCACGTTCGAGGGCCAGCAGGCCAGCGCGAGAACCAGGCAGCCGGACGGATTCTTCATCCAGGGGTCGCTGCCCTTCACGGACCTGGCTGAGTCCGGAACGGGGAGCGCGGAGCTGTCGGTCGAGGACCGGGTTCCGCTCCAGGAAGCCACCTATGGCGACAAGGCGACGTTCTCCTCGTCGTTCCGCCTGGGGGCCTCCGAGTACCGGGTGGAGCTGTCCCAGGCGGGTTTCCCGCCCGTCCTGGCCCATTCGCAGGCGCCCTCCCGGCCGCTTCCGGCGCCGCCCCCGCATCCGGTGGTGGGGGGCGTGCTGCTGGACGTGCCCCTCTACGGTGAAACGGGGCTGGGGTGGTCGGCGATGACCCGCTCGCACGCGGCGGTGGCGGTGTGGGGTGTGGGGCGGGTGTGGCGCAATGGCCAGTTGCTGACGGATTCGGCCTTCGTGCACGTGGCCGCGTTGGATGCGGGGGCGTTCTCGGACGACGGCACGCACCGGATGATGCGCCAGGCGCGCCAGGGGGACACGGAGCTGGTGGTCCTCGCGTGGAACCTGCCTCCGGAGATGGAGCCTCGGGGCTTCGTCCAGTACATCTTCGAAGACGTGGCCATCGAGGTCGGGGGCGTCCCGGTGCGCTCGTTGGCGGTGGTGGAGAACACCGGCAACGTGACGGTGGCGCCGGACCGGCTGACGCCGGTGCCATCGACGACCTATCTGGGGCTCGCGCCCGTGTTGCCGCCGCCGCCTCGCCCTGGCTCCGAGGTGGTGCCCGGGGGGCCGCCGCGCGTGCTCGAGGGCGGCGTTCCAGTCCTCGGGTCGCGGAATCCACCACTGAACGTTTCGGGGCCAGGGGGGCTGGCGACGACGGGGAGCTTCTCCGTGCCGTTGGTGGGGACACCGGGCTTCAGCACCTTCACGGGGGCTGCGCAGGTGAGCCCGGGGCTCATCGCCACCGAGCAGCCGCTGAGCGTCGGCGCGGGTGCGCCGCCGGTGGCGACGCCGACTCCGTTGAATGCGGGGGTGGTGCCAGCACCAGTGAGCACGCCTGTCCCGCTCAACGCGACGCCCGCGACACCGCTGACGACCACGCCCGCGCCCGCGAATGCGGCCCCGGTGGCGCCTTCGCCAGGAGCGCCCGCGCCATAGGCCGGGGCCTGGCGTCTTCGGCTCAGCGCGTCCGGGTCGAGGGGGCCTGTCGCGCCATCGCGGCGGCTTGCGCCAGACGCTTGCGCAGCTGAAGGACCACGTCGTGGAGGTAGTCGAGCCGCTCGACGACGCGCAGGTCATCTCCCGCGTTGACCAGGCTCACGGGGGACAGCGGGCCCGTGCGCAGCGTGCTCAGCAGCTCGGCGAAGTGGGCTTCGACATCGCCGAGCGCATCCAGGCCCTCCCTCAAGTCATCCTCGAGCAGGTCCACGAGCACCGCCGCATCCGCGCGGGCGGGCAGGGCACGCGCGAGACGCTCGGTGGCCACTCGGACCGGGTCGGCCTGGCGCGAGAGCACGGGGGCGGCGAGGGCGAGAGGGGGCATGCGCTCGACGCTACAGGTCCGTAGCAGGTCGTCAATTTTCCCGCCCCCCTCTCACCCGTTCAGTGCGCCGCCTGGAGGGCTTCCCGATGCTTCTCCAGGAAGCTCGCGATGCTGGCTGGCGCGCCACCCGTGAGCTCCGCGACGGCGGGCGAAGGCTTGTCCATGCGCCCCTCGGCCACCGCCACGTCGAACGAGGCAATGGCCTCGGCCAGGGGGGCGGGCAGGCCGTGGGACACCATGCCCGCCGTGAGGCTCGCGGCGTCCACGGCGAGGTACTGCACGGGGCGGCCCGTGAGCTTGCTCACCAACCGCGCCAGCTCCTCGTGACTCACCGCCGCGGGGCCCGTGACATCCAGCGTGCGCTTCCCATCGAATGCGGAGACGAGCGCCGCCACGGCGACGCGAGCGCAGTCCTCGCGCGTGACGAAAGCGGTGGCCCCCGTCCCCGTGGCGGCGACGAGCTGCCCCGTCGCCACGGCCCTGGGCAGGCTGTGCAGCAACAGGTCGGCGTAGAAGTTGTTGCGCAGCACGGTGAAGCCCAGACCGCTCTTCTCCAGGGACTGCTCTGTCGCCCAGTGGTCCTTGGCGATGGTGACGGGGGAGTCCGGCTCGGGCCGGGTGAGGGACGTGTAGACGATGTGGCGGACGCCCGCGCGGCGCGCCGCGTCCACCGCGTTCTGGTGCTGCGTGATGCGGCGCCCGGGAACATCGAGCGCGTCCGTGCTGATGAGCAGCAGTCGCTGCGCGCCCGCGAAAGCGGCGTCGAGCGAGGCGGCATCATCGAAGTCGGCCTTGCGCACGATGACTCCGCGGGCCGCCAGGTCGGCGAGCTTCGCGGGGGCGCGGGTGGTGACGATGAGGGGGCCGTGGTGGGACTCCAGCAGCAGCTCCACGACGCGGCGGCCCAGCTGACCGGAAGCTCCAGTGACGAGCAGGGTGGGGGAAGAGGCGGACATGCGCAGGCTCCAAGTGACGGGGTGTGGCTTCGACTTCCGCGCCAAGAGGTATCGGTCAGCCCGGCGCTGCACAATGTCCGCTCCTGGAGCATACTGTTCCACAGGAGGAACAATGGACCTGAACCAGCTCGCGCTCTTCGTCACCGTTGCGGAGGGAGCCAGCTTCTCCATCGCGGCGAAGAAGCTGGGCATGCCCAAGTCGTCGGTGAGCCGGGGCATTGCCCAGCTGGAGTCGTCGTTGGGGGTTCAGCTCCTCCACCGCACGACGCGCCGGGTGTCGCTGAGCACCGCGGGTCAGGCCCTGTACGAGCGCGTGTCCCCGATGCTCGCGTCACTGCGCAAGTCGGTGGGAGAGCTTCCCGAGCTGGAAGATGAGCCGTCGGGGGAGCTGCGGCTGACGGCGGTGGTGGACTGGGGCGCGACGCTGCTCGCGGATGTCGTCACGCGGTTCGTGGCGCGCTACCCGGCGGTGAAGGTGGACCTGCACCTGGACAACCGCGTGGTGGACCTGGTGGCGGAGGGCTTCGATGCCGCGCTCCGGTTGTCCCTCTCGCCCCTGAAGGACTCAGCGCTGCGCGCCCGTCGGCTGGGGCCTCTCACGTTGCGCCTCTACGCCTCGCCCACCTACCTCGCGCGCCGAGGGACTCCGCGCCATCCCCGCGAGCTGGCGAGCCATTCGTGGATTGCCTTCCGCTCGGAGATGCCCCTGCGGTTGGCGGGGCCTGGAGACGAGACGAGCGCCGTGCCTCGCATGGGCGTCATCCGCTGCGATGACATGTTCTTCATGCGGGAGACACTCCGCTTGGGCGCGGGAATAGGCTTCCTGCACTCGCTGCTCGCGGAGCCCGAGGTCGCCGAGGGGCGACTGGTCCCGGTGCTGCCGAAGTGGAGCGTGGTGGCGGGGAACGTGTGGTTCGTCTCCACCGCCGAGCGTCACATGCCTCGCAAGGTGGCGGCCTTCAGGGACTTCTTGATGGACGCGTTGAAGCACAGACCGCTGCCACCGTGAGCTGACGCGTGTGGGGCCGTGCCTCTCGCGCTACAGTGAGCCCAGGAACTTCAGCACCGCGCCGCGCTCATCGGCGGACAAGGTCTTGAATCCGTCGCGTGCCGCCAGCGCCTCGCCGCCATGCCAGAGGATGGCTTCTTCGATGCTCCGAGCACGGCCGTCGTGCAGGAATCCCGAGTAGGGCAGCACGGTGTGGGTCAACCCCAGGCCCCAAAGCGGGGGCGTGCGCCACTCCGTTCCCGTGGCCGCGCCATCCGGCCGTCCATCCGCGAGCTCGGGCCCCATGTCGTGCAGCAGCAGGTCCGTGTACGGATGGATGCGCTGCCAGGAGACTTCCTCGACGGGATGCGCTCCCGTCTCCAGGGTCTCCCGATGGCAGGCCTCACAGCCCAGCGCGCGGAACAGCTTTTCTCCGCGCTGGACGGTGGCGTCGTCCAGGAACGTGCGTGCCGGCACGCCTAGCGACTGCGAATAGAAGACCGCGTCCTGGAGGACGTCCGCGGAGACCTCGAATGTCCCATCCGCCTCGGGGAAGAGCGGGGTCGTCAGGCCCATGTCGTTGAAGTAGGCCTCGGCGGACTGTTGAACGAGGGTGGGGCTGTTCGCCTTCCATCCAAAACGTCCGGGCACAAGCGTGCGAGTCGCCACCTCCCAGACCTCATTCATCCGCCCGGAGATGCCGTCGCCGTTCCGGTCGTCCGGGTCCTCGAGCGAGCGCAGTGTTTCGACCGGCACCGCCTCGAGCAGTCCCAGGCCGAAGACTGGCGGCGGAAGCCGCAGCGACATGAGCATGTTGGGCGGAAGCGCGGAGCCATCCGTGGGGACGATGCGTACGCGCGGCGAGCGGAGCGTGTACGACGCTCCATCGGGATACTGTCCCGTGTGCTCCACCCATGAGAGGGAGAGGCTTGCTTCCGGGGTGCTGCCGAAGTTGGCCTGGTCCTGCACCTGCAACCCCAGCCCAGGGACCGGAACAGCGCCCCGTGGATGGTCGGGAATGCCGGTGGGCAAGCTCACCCGGACGAGGAGTTGGGTCCGCTGCCTGCCGGGGCCCATCGCTGGCATTCCACGCCCGTTGCGCAGATGGCAGCTGTTACAGGAGTCGTGGTTGAACGTCGGACCCAGTCCCGGGTTGACGCGCGAGGGCGCCGGGACGAACACCGCCGCGAAGGCCGCGTCGCCAGCCCGGTGGGGTCGGTCATTCTGCGGAGTGAGGTTCGCGGCGGGCTGCATGAACGCCAGCGAGGTGCGGTCGTCGACGGTGGTCGCCCCGCCTGCCCGCGGTGGGATGAGAGGCACACCCGGTGCTTCCTCTCCACAGCCGGCAGTCCACAACAGCAAGGCTCCCCACATCGCGGCACGTCGCATGGCGTTCACTCCCTGGAGGCGGGCTTCCTGCCGTTACTTCGAGACCAGGGGCTGGACCTCACCCTGGAACGTGCCGAGAAGGGTGCGAATGGCCGTCTGCGCCGCCCGAATCTCATCCGCCGAGGCATCATCGTTGATTGCCTCCCGGAAGGGCTCGGGGATTGCGGCCAGCGCGCTGATGGATGCGGCAATCTGTCCGCGAATCTTGACGTCGAGCGCGCTGCCCGCCCCGACCACGTCTTGAAGCGAGGTCCCCTTCTTCGTCTCGCCCTGCAGGTGGCCCAGGTACACGTTCTCCACGCTGCGGATGTTGTTGGTGAAGTCGCTCAGCGAGTTGTACGCGAACTGGCTCTCCACGGAGTTCGGGTCACCCGAATCGAACGGCTCGGCGATCTTCCCGTTGGCCACTTCGTCGAGGATGGTGATGACGCCCTTCACGATTTCCTGCGCTGCGGCGTGCACGGACGGGTACGCGCTGTTTCCAGCCTGGCCCGCGGTCGCCAGCGTGTCGCGGAACGGCGCATTGCCGTCGACGGACTTCCTCCACCGGTCATGCAGCTCCTCGCCCACGGACTTGAGGTCCTCGGAGGTCGCCACGAGGTACTCGAACTCACGCGGCGTGATCTGGGCCACCGTCTTGGCGCCACCATCGCCGAAGATGAGGTACTCGACCGTGTGGAAGCCCTTCTGCGTATCGGGCAGTCCCCGTACGAATTGTGGCGTGAGGACCTTGTCGCCGGCGAGCACGCCCTCCAGGTCCGCATGGTTCAACGGCCAGTTGTCCATCGCCGGGTCCAGGCTGAAGCTGTCCGCGGGGCCGAAGAGGAAGCCTTCGCTCTGCTCCCACGGAACACGCGCGGCCTGCCAGGCCTGCTTCGCCGCGCTCAGCTTGTCCGCCGAGGGGGCCGTTGCGAGCGCCTTGCACGCCGCATCCAGGTCCGTCAATCGCGTGGCGAGCCTCGCGTAGGTGGGCACGACCACCTGATCCGTGAACGTGACGATGAGCTCCGAGGTGACCTTGGAATCGGGCGACTCGCAGCACGGCTCCGCGTCGTCACCGCAGCCACCGAGGACCAGGACTCCGGACAGCAGCGCTGGCGCGAACGCCAGGCGGAGGGGCAGGGACATGCGCTTCATGACAGACCTTTCTATGGGGGAGGGGACGCTGGATGACGCCGGCGTCAGTAGTTGAAGCCCGTGGCGAGCCGCAGGGTGTTCTCCGGACGGAAGACAGCCGACCCGAAGCGCCGATGGCCGAAGTCGACCTTCGCGAAGGCCACGTTCATCAACTGGTACGCGATGCCCACCGTGTAGACGGAGCGGCGGAATCGCGGGTTGTCGAACAGCTCCGCGCGCGGCTTGAACTGCGAATCGACGTAGTCGTAGCGGACGAAGGGGAAGAGCTGGTGGTCCGCATCGAGGCCGACGATGGGCGCGATGTCGTAGCCCACCTCGCCCCACGCGGCCAACGCGTTGTCGGACACCGGCGTGCGCTGCACTCCGAGCAGGTTGGACAGGCGCGCGTTGCGCTGCGAGATGGCCTCCGCGTTCTTCAGGTGGCCCCACATCACCAGCGCCTTCGCACTCCACGGCCCCTTTCGCACCGAGAGGTGCGCATCGAGGATGGTCAGTGGCGCCGACACATAGCCGCACGGTGCGACCTCGGCCTCGTTGTTGGCGTTCTCGCAGTTCTTCACCAGGTCCGCCTTGGGGCGGTTGCGCGTGGTATCGCCGTAATAGGCGGAAGCACCGAAGATGAACCCCTCGAAGTGGGTGACGTCGACGCGCGCCACCACGGCGATGTCCGTGGCGCGCTGCACCTCGAAGCGGCGCTGGTGCCCACCCACCACCCAGTTGCGTGAGCTGAATCCCGTGGAGTCGAGCCCGTTGATCAGCTGTCCGGTGAGGCGCAGCCCCCAAGGGAACTTGTAGCGAAGGCGCAAGCCCATCTCGTCCCACGTGTTGGGGATGATGCTCGTCTCCGCTTCGTCGCGGGTGGTGCCCAGGTAGTCGATGGGGCGCGAGAACTCGCTCAGCGTCCCCACCGCGACATAGAAGCGACCCACCGTGAGCGAGGCGTTCTGTCCCAGCTTCTTCGAGAGGAACAGCTCCTCGACCAGGATCTCGCCGCCCTTGTCCAGCTCCTGCTCGAACTCGCCGAACTCCTCGTACTCGAGCTCCATCGCGGTGCCGGTGCCGCCGTGCTCGAACTCGACCTCGACTTCCGCCTCGATGCCGTAGTCGGGCAGGACGCCCTTCAGCTCCACCACCAGTCGCGTGGTGTCGAACTCCACACGGGAGTCGCGCTGCGAGCCGCGCGCCCGGTTCTGGTTGAGCCCGTGGTTGAAGTACGCGAACTGAAGCTCTCCGTACGACGTGAAGAACGCATCCAACTTCGGGCGCTTCGGAAAGAACGACGCGGGCGCGGGCTGCTCCGGCACCGGGGCTGGTGTCGCATCCGCGGAGGGCGCGGGCGAGGCCGGTGCATCCGCGGGCGCGGGACTCGCCGGCTCCGAGGCCGCGGGCGCCGGGGGCGACCCACCCGAACCGGTGGAGTCGTCCGCGCGG
This sequence comes from Myxococcus stipitatus, assembly GCF_038561935.1. The sequence goes on from NZ_CP102770.1 coordinate 3,831,126, forward strand.
GCGGCCGCCGCGGAGAGCATCAGGGTGGAACAGAGCAACAGCGACGACGAAACGGAGCGAGGACGAGCGGGCATTGGCGCGGCGCGCACCCTACGCTCATGATTTTGATTTTGCAAACCAGAATCAATTAGAGCCCCAAGGAAAGGCCCGGGAGCGCGGCTCGTCGGGCCTCGAGGACGCAGGGGCGTCGCCTCAGCGGCTCACCACTTCATCTCCTCCTTGCCCGGGCCCGCCTCCTGGCGTTTCTCGCCGGGGCGGCTCACGCCGGTGAGGGTGGCGCGCACGGTGCCCAGGTCCAGCGTGCCGACGGCGGCCAGGGGCAGCCTGCGGGCATCGTCGGAGATCCACACGTGGACCTCGCGCCTCTGCTTCGGGCGGTCCAGTCGCACGGCGACCCCCGACAGGTGCCACGCGTTGAACTGACCCAGCGGGGTGGTCACCTGCTCCTTCTTGAGGACCTGTCCCTGCATTCGCCACAGCCTGCGCACGCCGTAGACGTCGAAGCAGACGCTCATGTTCTCCTCGAGCGGGAGCTGGCGCAGCAGGTAGATGGAGCCCGCGACGTCGAGGCCGTCCTTGTCGTAGGTGTAGTTGAACTGGCCCTTGTTGCGCTGGCCAATCTGGTAGTCGACCTTGATGGCGCGGTCCTTGTGCGTGAAGGCGACCTCCACCTTGCGGCGCAGCTCGTTCTCCGTCGCGTCCTCCACGTAGCGCCGAGGACGCAACGTGCGAGGGTGGAGCCAGGTGGTGGCGCTGCCTCGCACGCGGCGGACCTTGGAGAAGAAGGAGTTGGTCTGCGCCTCCGCCAGCACGGGGATCTGCCCGTTCTGTTGCTTCTGGACTCGCAGGGTCATCTTCCCGGCCTGGGCGCCCATGGCATCCAGGTCGAACTCGAGCACCTCGCCGGCCATGAACGTCAGCGGCATGCGCAGCGCGGGCAGGGCCTGGGCACAGGGCTGGACGGTGAGCGGGGGCTCCTCGATGGGAGTCGCTGAGTGGGTGTCAGCGGGCTTGTCGGCGTCGGGCTTGTCGGCCTCCGTGTCCGGAAGCTGGGCCCAGGCGGTGCCGCCGGAGCACATCAGCAACCAGGTCGCGAGCAGGGGGCGCAGGGAGCTCATCCTTCTTCCTTCCACTGGAGACTACGGGGTGCTCTCGGGCGTGTGACGTCCCGAGCGCTTCGCAAATTCGGAGGTGGACCATCGCTGCCGGAGCCGCGCCGTCACGACCTGGCGGACCTGGGCCCATTCTCTCGCATCCTGGCGGATGTCCCAACCGGACCGGACGAGCTGGCGCGCCGCGTCTCGGGCGAACTTCTCGTCGCCCAGTCTGGAGAGCAGCCGCAGGTACTCGAAGTCCTCCAGGCCGTCTCGCAAATGCTTGAGACGCAACGAAGGCACGGGCTGGTGTCGAGAATCTCCCAGGCGCTCGGGCGTTCCTGGGTAGAAGAACGTCCCGTCTCCGTTGCCGCCGAACTCGAAGAGGTCCTTCCAGGGGTCCTTCTTCGTGTTGTAGGCGAAGACGGTGTCGAAATAGAGCTCGCCGTCCACGCCGCTGACGAACGCCAGCGGCCCCATGGCCCGGTTGAGCATGGCGGAGTGGTCCACCATGTACGAGGCCCACCCGCTGTACGCCCGCTCCTGCGCGGCCTCCGTCGACGCCCCCCCGTTGCAGCCGTGAGAATTGCAACTCTGATACCACCACACCTGGGTTCCAGGGCGCAGTTGCTTGCGCAGCTCGGTGACGGTGTGGATGGCACGGCACGTCGCGGGGCCGGGGCGGGGGAAGAAGCAGTTGAGCGTGGGGGCGAGGATATCCGCGGCGTCGGGGAGCTCGCCCTCCAGCGGCGTGGTGATGAGCACGCGGGCGCCCCCGGCCTCGCGGACGCGGCGTGACTGGGTCAGCACCAGCGGCACGTCCTGCGGCTTGGGTTCGTCCTTCGCGTAGAAGAAGAGCTGCGCGGGCCAGTCCTTCTGCCGGAAGTGCTCCACGAAGGCGCGGTAGTAGGCGACCCGCTCCGCCTCCGTGCTGGCCTTCTTGTTGTCGCGCAGGTCCGTCGTGGTGAAGCGGGCGCCGGAGGGCAGCAGGCTTCCGTCGAGGAAGGGCGCCATCTCCGCGTCGTACTCCCGCCAGTCGACCACGGCCCGGCCGTCCTCGAAGCGCACCGGCGGGGGAGACATGCTCATGCCGTGCGCACTCACGCGATGCTCCAGGAGCAGGCGCGCGTACGCTCGCAACAGGGCCCGCGCCTCGGACGATTCCGCGTTGAGCCCATGGCCTCGGGCGATGCTCAGCTGAGAGATGCCGAAGCTCGTGGGCAGCGAGGCCGTCGCCGGCAGGACGAAGGGCTGCACTTCCACCGTGAAGGGCACCGAGAGCTGCTCGCGGGAGTCGAGGCTCGCGCGCAGCTTGCCTCGATACGTGCCGGGCTTCTGGCCCTCGGGCGCGCAGACCTCCACGTAGAGGACCGCGGGAAGGTCCGGGTTCGAGACGGGCGCACTCACGGGGAGGAGCGGGTCGGGCCAGGGGCCCGTGGCGCCCTGCGCGTTGGAGGGCACCGCCACGTCCAGATAGCCCTCGCGCCACAGGGCCGCGCGCAGCGGCGCACCAGGGCCCTTGAGCAACAGCGAGGGCACTTTCAGCTGTCGCACCGTGCCGGGGAGCACCACCTGCACTCCCTCGCACTCACCGCGCGCCACGCTCACCCGGGCCTGGCGAGCGCCTTGGAGCGAGGCTCCAGGTCTCACCTTGACCAGGGGGGACACCACCACGGCTTCCGGCGTGGCGGCCATCGCCGCCATCACCACCCACGCCCATTCCGCGCCCATCCGCCCCCTTCGCTCTCCAGCGGTCCTACCCGCCACCGCCCTCCGCGCGTGCCACCGCCACGGCGCGCCCGGGTTGATAGTCCGTGATTTCCGCCACCACGGTGCCCAGGACCAGGTCCGCTTCCACGCGCACCAGCACGTGCCGGCTGTCCGCCGTGAAGTAGACGACCATGTCCCGCTTCGTGTTCAGGTTGCCGCCGAACTCCGCCTGCACCCGCGTCTTGAAGACCTCCTGCTCTCCGAGCTCTGTCTCGAGCGTCTCGCGCGACTCCACCTTCGCGCGCATCGTGAAGCTCTTGCTGCCGGTGAACACCGGGAAGGCGTACTCGCCGCCGACGACCAGGGTCTGGTTGCGCAGCGCGAAGGTGGCGCCCGTCACGTCCAGCGTGCCCTCGGTGAGCTCCGCGGTGGACTCGCGCGGCGTCTCGCCCTCGCGTTGCTTCACGACGTGGGCGCTCTTGCCATCCGGGCTTATCTGGATGCGCTGGCGGCGGCGCTTGCCGTTCTCGTCCGCGTGCAACTCGCTGCCCGCCACGCGCTGGGTGTCCGCCTGCCAGTAGGACACGAACTTGTCCTTGATGGGCCAGACGCCGATGAGCGCTTCCGAGCGCGCCACGGCGACGATGGGCCACACGTCCACACCCCATTGCTTCATGGGCGCGCCCACCGTCACCTGCGCGGTGCCGGCCGTGACGCCGAAGTACTTCACGCGATACTGGGCCTGCTCACCGGGGCTGAACGCCGACGTCGTGGGAGCGGGTTGGGCCAGGGCCGACGCGGACCAGACCAGGCCCGCAACCACCGCGGCGAACCCCCAATTGGACTGCGTAAGCATCGAGTGAGCTCCCTCGCTTGGACGTTAAGTAGCGTGCCTGCATGCCGCCAGGCCTTGCCCCGAACCATTCCCGCCACTCCACATTTCCCACTGACGCGCCCGTCCGGCGGGCATTCAACGGGCGCACGTCCACCCGGCCGTGGGGGCACCACGAGGGCGAGCGTCCCCGCAGTGTGGCACGGGGGGACCCCCTGGCGCCTCTTTCAGGCCCGAGGCAGGCCGCCCTCCAGGCGAGTCGAGCATGTCCACCGGCGGACACCGCTGCTAGCCTTCCAGGCTGGCGCATCTCCAGCCCGGAGGTGCCTTGCCCGGAGGCGCGGGAACATGGCCGGTGACTACGACTTCGACGACGACGACCACAAGGACTCGGCGGTGGGAAGCCGCCGCAAGGAGTTCGACTGTCCGGGGTGCAACGCGAACAACCCCGTGGACGACGGCTTCGGCGACGGTGACGAGCTGCGCTGCAACTACTGCGGCTGCGAGTACAAGGTCACCGTCAACGCGGAAGGCCGCATGAAGTTCAAGGAGATTTGAGGGCGCGGCGGGCGCCCCCGTGTCTCAGGTGCGCTCGCCGAAGATGGCGGTGCCCACGCGAACGTGTGTGGCACCCGCCTGGATGGCCCGCTCGAAGTCGTGCGTGGTGCCCATGGACAGCCTCGGCAGCCCGTGGTGCCAGGCCAGCTCCCGCAGCCTCTGGAAGTACCCGAGCGCGCGCGCCTCGTCGTCGGTGGGCGGGGGCAGCGACATGAGCCCCACCAGCTCCAGGCCCGGCAGCGCGCGCACCTGCGTCAGGAACTCCGGCAGCGCGGAGGGCTCGAGGCCGGACTTGGTGGACTCGCCGCCCACGTTGACCTCGACGTAGCAGGGCAGGGGCGTGGTGCCTTCGCGCCGCTTGGACAGCTCGCGCGCCACCTCTAGCCGCTCCAGCGCGTGGAAGGCGTGCGCCACCTTGGCCACGTACTTCACCTTGTTCGTCTGGAGCGGGCCGATGGCATGCCAGCGAAGGCCGTCCAGGTCGGCCAGCTCCGCGGCCTTGTCCCGCAGCTCCTGGGCGTAGTTCTCCCCGAAGTCGCGCTGCCCCGCCGCATAGGCCTCCCGGATGAGGGCCGCCGGCTTCAGCTTGGACACCGCCACCAGCGTCACCGACTCCACGGGCCGGCCCGCACGCACGCAGGCCTCCGCCACGCGCGCTCGCACCGACGCCAACCGCTCCGCGATCTCCGAACCCATGGTCAACGCTTCCAGGCCAGGGGCACGCCCGCGCGCTCCATCAGCGCGAGGGTCTCTCCCAGCGGCAGGCCCACGACGTTGGTGGGGCTTCCGTCCACGGACGCAACGAGGAAGCCGCCCTTGCCCTGGATGGCGTAGGCGCCCGCACGGTCCACCGGCTCTCCGGTGCTCACGTACCAGTCGATCTCCGCGGTGCTCAACGCGCGGAAGGTGACGCGGGTGTGCACCGCCAGCGCCTCCTCGTGCCGGCCCGCGAGCGCGACGCCGGTGAAGACGTCATGCGTCCTTCCGGACAGTCGCCCGAGCATCTCGCGGGCCTCGTCCGGGCTCTGCGGCTTTCCGAGCAGCTCGGTGCCCACGGCCACGGTGGTGTCCGCGGCCAACACCCAGGCGCCCGGGGAGCGGGCGGCCACGACGCGCGCCTTCTCACGGGCCAGACGCAGGACGTAGGCCCTGGCCTCTTCGCCCGGGTGGGGTGTTTCGTCGATGTCCGCCGCGGAGACGGTAAAAGTGAGTCCCAATTGCGACAAGAAGTCGCGGCGGCGGGGCGAACCCGAGGCCAGGACGAGCAACGTTTGATCAGCGTGCGTGTGCATGTTACGGCTCCAGGCGTCCTTAGCAGACTTGCGCCTCGGAGTGGACTCTACGGATGAATCCCGCGGACCTCCTGTCGGCCATGAAGCGGACAGTGGAGCAACTGGCCGCCTACAACGAGATGGCGAAGGCGTTGACGTCCACGCTGGAGCTGCGCGAGGTGCTCGCGCTCGTGATGCAGAAGGTCAGCAGCCTGCTGCTGCCTCGCAACTGGTCCCTCATCCTCCTGGATGAGCGCACCGGAAAGCTCTCCTTCGAAATCGCGGTGGGCGAAGGCGCCGGGGTCCTCAAGGGGCTCCAGCTCAACCCCGGTGAAGGCATCGCTGGCGCGGTCTTCTCCTCGGGTGTGGCGCGGCTCGTCCACGATGTGGGCGGGGACCCCAGCTTCTCGCCCCGCTTCGACGAGGCGTCCGCCTTCCACACCCGCTCCATCCTCGCGGTGCCCCTTCTGTCACGAGGCCATGTGCTGGGGGTCATCGAGCTGGTCAACGGTCCCACCGACCCGCCGTTCTCCAACGACGACCTCACCACGCTGACGGCCATCGCGGACTACGCGGCCATCGCCATCGAGAACGCGCGCAACTTCCGCCGGGTGCAGGAGCTCACGATCACGGATGAGCACACCGGCTGCTACAACGCCCGGCATCTGCGCGCGCTGCTGGATACAGAGGTGAAGCGCTCGGCGCGCTTCCGCCACCCGCTGTCGCTCGTGTTCCTGGACCTGGACCACTTCAAGAGCGTCAACGACCGGCACGGGCACTTGATGGGCAGCGCCACGCTCAAGGAAGTCGGCGACCTGCTCATGGCCCTGGGGCGCAACGGCCTGGACGCCGTCTTCCGCTACGGCGGCGACGAGTTCGCCATCCTCCTGGTGGAGACGGACCAGGACGGCGCGACGCAAATCGCCCAGCGCGTGTGCGACGCGTTCCGGGGCCGCTCCTTCCTCGTCGACCATGGGCTGGACGTTCGCGTCACCGCCAGCGTGGGGGTGGCCACGTTCCCCGACCACGCGACCTCCGCCGTGGACCTCATCCGCTCGGCGGACTTCGCCATGTACGGGGCCAAGGCGCGGGGCCGGGACGGCATCTGCGTCGCGGAGCCGCCAGGCTCCGACACGAGCGGTGGCGGCTCCGACGTCCCCGGGCCCTGACAGCCCTCCAGAAAGACCAAGGGCCGGGGAGGGAAGTACCCTCGGCCCGGCCCTCGTGGGACTGCGCTGGGAAGCGGACTACCCCGCGCCGACGACCGAGTCGATGGCCTCGGTGTTCGTCACGACGTTGCCGTTCTTCTTCAGCGCCTTGAGGAAGGAGTCCGTCACCTCGATCTGCTTGGCCTGCTCGGCCTGGGTGCGCAGCGCGTCCTTCTTCTGCTCGAAGCCCGCGGCATCCGGCTTCTGACGCTCCACCACCTGCGCCACCACGAAGCCCTCGCCGACCGGGAAGACCTCACCCAGCACCTGCGGGGCGCTGACCGCGAAGGCCGCCTTCACCAGCGCGGGCGCGGGGCCCAGGTGCGGCACCGCCTCACCCTCGGCCGTGAAGCTGTCGGTCTGCACGGCCTCCGGGCGCGTCTCCGTCTCGAAGCGCAGCAGCGCGGGCTGCTCCTTCTCCGGCGGGAAGAGGTCCTTCATCACCTTGCCCGCCTGCACCTCGGCCAGGGCCTTCTGGGCCTCCGTCTTCGCCTGCTCCTTCGCGCGGTCCTGCTTGAAGAGGGTGGTGGCGATCTCGTCCTGGACGTCTTCGAGCTTCTTGTCCTGGGCCGCCTGCTTCTCCTCCACCTTCACCAGGTGCACGCCGAACTTCGTCTCCACCGGCGCGGTGACCTCACCGGCCTTGAGCGAGAACGCCGCGTTGGCCAGCGCCGGCTCCCAGCTGCCGCGCTCCACCCAGCCCAGGTCGCCACCGCGCGCCTTGCTGCCCGGGTCCTCGCTGCTCTCGCGCGCCACCGCGGCGAAGTCCTTGCCGCCATCGAGCTCCTTCTTCAGCGCCTCGGCCTTCTTCATCGCCTCCGCCTTCTGCTCGGCGGTGGCCTCCACGGGCAGCTTCACCAGCACCTGGCGGGCGCGGATGCGCTCGGGCTGCTGGTAGACGAACTTGTTCGCCTCGAAGTAGTCCTTGATCTCCTTCTCGTGCGCCTTCTTCCACTCCGCGAGCTGGGCGGCGGTGGGCGCCGCGACCTTGTCCGCGTACATGGAGGGAAGGAAGCGCGCGAAGACGACCTTGGCCTGGTTGCCGTCCTTCTCGTAGCGGGCGCGGACCTCGTCCTCGGAGACGGCCGCGTTGGAGCGGACGACCTCGATCATCTTCTGGGCCGCGAGCTGGCGGCGCAGCTCACCCTCGAACTCCTGGGGCGTCTTCCGGTAGAAGTCGCGCAGCACCTGCTGGTAGCGCGCGAAGTCGAACCCGCCTTCCTTGGCATGGAAGTCCGTGTTCTGGTGGATGAGCTTGCGCAGCTCCTCGTCCGACGGCGTGATGCCACGCTGCTCGGCCGCCTGGGCGAGCAGTTCCGTGTTCACCAACCTGTCGAGCACCTGGTTGTGCATGCCGAACTGGCGTGCCACGGACTCAGGGATGGGGCTGCCCTGGGCGCGCAGCTGATTCATCTGCCGGGCCCAGGCGGTGGCGAAGTCGCGCAGCGGAATCTCCTTGCCGTTCACGGTGGCGACCGAGCCGGGGGCCGTGGTGGCCGGTCCCGAGGCGCCGAAGCCGGTGCTTCCCGGCCCGAACTGCAACGTGAACACCACCGCGATGCCGATGATGAACAGCAGGGAGAAGACCTTCCGGGGGTTCAGACCGTCCATTGTCGTCACTTCGAGAGCAAACGCGCCGAGAAAAGTCGTGCGGAAGGACTCGCGACGCGGTGTTGTTGGTAGCCCGGCCGGAGGGTGGCTGACCTGCGACCACCCCCCTCGCAGGGCCTTGACTGCCTAGGACACTGCACCGGAAAATGCAAGCGATTTAGAGAGCTTAGCCGGACCCCCTCCCTTCATTCCTCCCTTCCACCCCGGATTTCCCCTCTGTGCTGTCGCTCCTCAAGCGATATCGGCGCCCCCTAATTGTCGGGGCCCTGTTGGTCTACCCTCTGGTCGCCTTCCTGTTGAGCGGGCGCAAGGGGCGGGACCCCAACCCCATCGACCGGGCGGTCATCGCGGTGACGTCCCCCGTCCAGCAGGCCCTCACGGCCAGCATCGAGGGGGCGGTGTCGGCCGTGCGCCACTACCTGGACCTGCGCGGGGTGCGGCAGGAGAACGACGCCCTGCGGCTGGAGAACCTCCAGCTGAGGGCCTCGGTCCAGGCGCTGGGGGAGTCGCGCACGGAGAACGAGCGGCTGCGCAAGCTCCTGGGCTACGCGGAGGCGGCGGCCGGGCCGGAGATTCCCGCGCGCGTGGTGGGCGTCAATCCGGTGGCCAAGCTCCTGTCGGTGCGCATCAGCGGCGGTGAGAAGGACGGCGTGTTCCGGGGCATGTCGGTGGTGACGCCGGACGGAATCGTGGGGCAGGTCATCCGGGCGACCGGGAGCTACTCGGACGTGGCGCTGGTGACGGACCCGCAGAGCCGGGTGGCGGTGAGGGTGCAGCGCTCGCGGGCGCGCGGGACGGCCGCGGGGGCGGGTAATGGGCCCCTGAAGCTGGAGAACATGCTGCGCACGGAGGACGTGGACAACGGCGACCTCATCATTACGTCCGGCACGGATGGCATCTATCCTCCGGGGCTCGTGGTAGGCCGGGTGACGAACCTGGAGAAGAAGGAGCACGGCATGTTCCAGGGGGCGGACATCGTGCCGGCGGTGGACACCAGCAAGCTGGAGGAGGTGCTGGTGGTGGGCAGCCCGTACAGCGCGATGGCGCAGGGCAGCGCGGCGGAGGGCGCGTCGAAATGAAGTTCCTGGTGACGGTGGGCATCGCGCTGGCGCTGCTCACGTTGGAGTCGGTGGTCGTCAAGCAGGCGGGGCTCGTGCTCGGCCGCATCGATGTCACCGTGGTGCTGGTGGCCTTCCTCGCGCTGCGTGCCACGCTGCTCGAAGGGGCCTTCTCCGCGTTCGCGGTCGGCTATCTGCTGGACCTGATGAGTGGCCAGCCCACGGGGCTGTTCACCTTCCTCGCGGTCTTCACCTTCCTGGTGGGCCGGCTCGTCTCCACCTTCGTGGACGTGCGAGGCGCCTTGCCCTTCGCGCTGTTCGCGGTGGGCGCGGACGTGGGGCACGGGTTGCTCGCGGCCTTCTTCACCTGGCTGACCGTGAAGGATGGCGGCACGGGCCCGGTGCTCGCCGGGCTGCCGGTGCAGGTGGCGCTCACGGGCGCCGCGGCCCTGGTGCTCTTCCCGTTGCTGCGGCGCTTCGAGGCGGCGCAGGACCGGCCCGCGGGGTTGCTGAGGTGACGCCCCCGACGCTGGGGAACACGACGCCCGGACGCGAACTGCGCCGGCGCTTCCTGTGGCTGGGCCTGGCCATGACGGCGGGCCTGGCGCTGCTGTCCATCCAGCTCTACCGGCTGCAAATCACCCGAGGCGAGGAGTACTCCGCCAAGAGCGTGGCCAACTTCGTCAAGGAAGTGCGGCTGCGCGCCGACCGCGGCGTCATCAAGGACGCGCGCGGCACCATCCTGGTCGACAGCCGCCCGTCCTTCGACGCGGTGGTGACACCGGCCTTCTGCACCGACTGCGCCGAGCAGGTCATCCCGCGCCTCGCGGAGCTGCTCCGGTGGGACGCGGACCAGGCGAAGAAGGTGGAGGACCTGGTGCGCCAGGGCCGCCGCAACGCGCCCTTCCAGCCGGTGCCCGTGCGCGTGGACCTCACGCGGGACGAGTACGACCGGCTGGCCGCGCGCCGGGACATCCTCGACGGCGTGGAGGTAGCGCCCGTGCCGCACCGCCACTACCGGACCAACACGGTGCTGTCGCACGTGCTGGGCTACATGAACGAAATCACCCAGGATGAGCTGGAGCGGCTCAACGCGGACGGCTCGCGCTACGCCCTGGGGGACTACATCGGCCGCCGGGGCCTGGAGCGCTACTTCGAGCAGCGCCTGCGCGGCGCGGACGGCGTGCGCAAGGAAGTCGTCAACGCCCGCGGCCAGAAGATTGAAGAGCTCAACGTCAAGCTGGGCGACAACGCCGTGGTGCAGCCCAAGGCGGGCAGCAACCTGGTGCTGTCCATCGACATGCGCCTGCAGGAGGAGGCGGAGCGCGCGTTCCCCGGCGTGACGGGCGCGGTGGTGGCCATCGACGTCAACACGGGCTTCATCCGCGCGCTGGTGTCCCGACCGGGCTTCGACCCGAACCTCCTGACGGGCCGCGTGACGCCCGCGCAGATGGCGCAGCTGTCGAGAGACCCGCTGGAGCCGATGATCAACCGCGTGGCCGCCGAGCACTACAGCCCGGGCTCCACGTTCAAGGTCGTCACCGCGCTGGCGGCGTTCAAGTCCGGCGCCTTCCGTCCGGAGACGATGGTGAACTGCCCCGGTGGCTACCGCCTGGGCGCGCGCACGTGGCGCTGCCACCTGGACCGGGGCCATGGCCTGGTCGACGGCCTGGTGGCGATGAAGAGCTCGTGCGACACGTGGTTCTACAAGGTCGCGGACACCATCGGCCTGGACCCCATTGGAGAGATGGGCAAGTCGCTGGGCCTGGGCAGCCCCACCGGCATCAACGTGGTGGCGGAGGTGCCCGGCATCATGCCCACCACCGCGTACCACGACAAAGCCTCACCGGGCGGCTACACCAAGGGCATGGCGCTCAACAGCTCCATCGGCCAGGGTGACAACAACGTCACGCCGCTGCAGCTCGCGCTCGTCTATGCGGCCATCGCCAATGGCGGCACGCTCTACAAGCCGCAGCTGGTGCAGCGACTGGAGAACCTGGACGGCCAGGTCGTCGAGGAGTTCCAGCCGGAGGTGGTGCGCAAGGTGGACCTGCCTCCCGCGCACCTGAAGGCCGTCATCGAGGGCCTGGTGAAGGTGGCCCACGAGCCGGGCGGCACCGCCTACCGCTCCCGCCTCAAGGTGATGAGGGACCTGGACATCAAGGTCGCGGCGAAGACGGGCACGGCGCAGGTCGCGCGCCTGGGCGCCATCCGCCTGAAGACCCACCAGATGAGCTTCTTCGAGCGAGACCACGCGTGGTTCGCGGGCTTCGCCCCGGCGGACAAGCCGGAGCTCGCGGTGGTAGTGCTCAACGAGCACGGCGGCCACGGCGGCGCGGACGCCGCGCCCACCGCGATGGCCGTCATCCAGAAGTACATGGACCTGAAGACGCTGGACGCCACGGCTCCTCCGCCCAGGCCCAACCAGCCCTATACGCCCTCGCTCACGCGGGCGCCGTCGCCGGACGAGGCGGCCCTGACGCGAAGCGTGCGTCCCCCCAAGGTGCTGTTGCCGGTCGACGAGGAGTCGGAGGACACGCATGCAACTCAGGATTGAGCGGCGGATGGTGCCCCACGTCCCCTGGGGCCTCATCATCTGCGTGCTGGGTGTGGCCCTGCTGGGCATCTGGAACCTGGCCTCCGCGTCGCGTCCTCCGCTGGCGCCGGTGTGGTCCACCCAGGCGCTGTACCTGGGCCTGGGCGTCGCCGCCGTCCTGGTGGTGTGTCTGGTGGACTACCGCTGGATTCAGCGGATGGCGGTGCCCATCTACGTCATCAACATCCTGGCGCTCATCGCCCTGCGCTTCGTGGGCCATACCGCCAAGGGCGCGGAGAGCTGGTTCGCCATCGGCCCGTTCCGTCTCCAGCCCGCGGAGTTCATGAAGATTGGCGTCGTGCTGATGCTGGCCAAGGTCTACCACGACGACTTCCGCCCCAATGAGCCGTCCTACAGCCTGCTGCGCCTGTGGAAGCCGGTGCTGGTGGTGGCCGTGCCCTTCCTCCTCGTGCTGGTGCAGCCCGACCTGGGCACCGCGCTGATGATTGGCCTGTCCTCGCTCACCGTCATCCTCTTCGGGAAGGTGCGCTGGTACCTGGTGGCCACGCTGCTGGCGGCGGTGCTCGCGGGCGCCATCGTCATCTGGAACGACTACGTCCGGGACGTGCCAGAGCCTCGGCCCACCATCGTCCGGCACTACCTCAAGAAGCACCAGAGCCAGCGCATCTCCGGGTGGTTGGACCCGGAGGCGGACTTGCGCGGCAGCGGCTACCACGCGGCGCAGTCGAAGATCGCCGTGGGCAGCGGCGGCGTGTCCGGCAAGGGCTGGCGCGAGGGAACCCAGACGGGCCTGCGCTTCCTGCCCGAGCAGCACACCGACTTCATCTTCTCCGTGTGGGCGGAGGAGCACGGCTTCGTGTTGTGCACGCTGCTGCTCGTGCTCTACGGCGCCATCTTCATCTTCGGCCTGGGGGTGGGCTTCAACGCCCGAGACAGGTTCGGCGCCTTCGTCGCCGTGGGGGTGGTGGCCATGCTCTTCTGGCAGGTGTTCGAGAACATCGGCATGGTCATCGGCTTGTTGCCGGTGACGGGAATTACCTTGCCATTAATGAGTTATGGCGGGTCTTCCATGATGTCCGTGATGCTCAGTATTGGCTTGCTAGTGAACATCAGCATGCGTCGTCACATGTTCTGAGACGTCGCGAGTATTGACTCCCCGCTAGTGCTTCCATGCGGGAGGCTCGGCGGCCGCCCTGACAGTGGTGTATGAATCGCCCCACCAATTCCGGGGGGAGGGCATGTCCCTCTCGGGCCGGTGGAGGTTTGCATGCAGCGGAAGGGTGGGCTGAAGGCGACTGGGAGCGTCCGCGTGGCGGACATCACCGTGGCGGCGCGAGACGTGAAACCGCCCGAGGTGAGGCCTGGTGGCGGCCTGGTGAGGGAGGAGGCTCGCAGGCCGGTGACACAGCCGGGTGCGTCATTCCTGCCTGTCATCGAGCGCAACCAGGGGGAGCCCGAGCACCGTGAGTTTCCCCGGGCGCAACTGACGACGCGTTTCGAGGTCTGGGTGGATGACGATGCCGGCGGGCGCCGTTTCTCGGCGAGCCTGGCGTCCGTCAACGTCAGCGTCAGCGGCGCCTTCCTGGAGAGCACCTTCTACCTGCCGCTGGGCACGGTGCTGGGGGTGAGCTTCATCCTGGAGCCGGGGGCTTCGCCGGTGAGGGCCCGGGCGGAGATTGTCCGCGAGGAGCGCTCCGACGGGCCGGACGGGCGCAGCGGCTTCGGCATCCGCTTCCTCGACTTCAGTGGACAGACAGAAGTGGCGCTGGCGCGGCTCTTCGTGGGGGCGCGATTGAGAGCTTTCGCGGAAGACTACCTGCGCTCTCAGCGGGCGCGCTCATTGCCCAACGAGCTGGAGCGGGTGGTGGATGTCCTTTCCGCGTGGGAGCTGCTCAAGGCCACGAGCACCGAAGCCGACCCCTGGCAGGCGAAGTAGGACTGAAAACCATCTGCTTTGAGTTCCGCCTGTCTCAAATGTGGGACAAGCAGGCTGGGAGACACGGATTGAACAGCGGCTCGCCCAGGGCCGTGGGCGTCACCGCGAACCGCGTGTCTCAGGCGGGCTTTCCGCCGGCGAGCAAGCGCCGGCGCTCAGCCTGATAGTGTGCTGAACACAGTCCCTTCGAGCGCTGCTCGCGCGTGCACTCCGGCATGGTGCAGCGCCGGTCCGCCGCGACCATGTTGCCCGCAAGGGCCTTGGGCGGGCGGCCACGGCGGCGGCTGGCCACCATCACGTTGTGGCCATTGGCCCCTGAGGGAATCCCCTGATTCATCGCGCGGAGGACGCCCCGGCCAATCGCATCACCCAGCGCCTCCGCCCAGTTCACCATGGTGGGGGTCAGCGGGACTTTCGACAACTCCTTACGTGGTCGTGCCATGAAAACTCCTGTGAAAACAGTCAAACCAAACAAGACTTCCAATGCGCTTATTTGGCTGCGGATGTCAACACTGTCAATACAACCATCGAGGGGTCTTGTCTGACTCGCAAGGCATCGGCGAAAAATTGATGACAAGACTGCAAGGGGATACGTGTTTCCCGCAGGCGCATCTCAGTGCGAGACACTGTCCATTGTGGATTTGTCCACAGCGATGGAAATGGTACGAAATATGAGAAATCGCTGAAGGCTCGCGGACAAAGCTTGCGTGAGAGCGCTCCGACTCAAGGCAGACTGAGCGGCTCAATCACCGAGACAGGCAGAGGACAAGGGCGAGCGTTCGGTAGGACTCCGGGATGCGGAAGGCATCTGGCGGGGACCGGGTCCCGAGGGTGCCGGGTGGGGCGGGAGCGACGCGCCGGGCCCCGCGCCGCGGAACCCGGTGGCTCCGCGCGCCGAGGCCCGGCGATACGATTACAGCGCCTTCTTGATGGCGTCCTCGATCTTCGCCTTCGGGACGGCGCCGACAATCTGTTCCACCACCTTGCCACCCTTGAAGACGAGCAGCGTGGGGATGGACCGGATGCCGTATTGCTGCGGCGTGTCCTGGTTGTCGTCGATGTTGATCTTGGTGAACTTCACCTGGCCCCCGTACTGGCTCGCGAGCGCATCGATGTGCGGGGCGATGGCGCGGCACGGCGCGCACCAGGTCGCCCAGAAGTCCACCAGCACAGGCTGCTGGGAATCCAGCACCTGCGCCTTGAAGTCGCCATCTCCCACGTTCGTCACGTTGTCGCCTGCCATGGTGTCTCCTTCGGGCCCTCTGTGGCCAGCACGGCGCGTCGTCTAGTACGCGTCCCGTGGGCCTGCAACCATCAGCCGACCATCAGCCGATCTGCCCGAAAGGATGCGGAGCGGTGTCGGGCGTTTCACCCCCACGGTGAACGGTTCCCCCCAGGGGCGAGGCGCTGGTGTAGGCTGCCTGCCGTGACGAAGCTCTTTCTTCCGCAGGCCCAGCTCGAGGAGTGGGCACTGGCGGACAAAGCAGACCTGCGTGACGGCAGGCTGGTGGTCATGGCGGAGGGCGGAACGGCCTTCGCCGTCGCCCCGGCCGTGCATTTCCTGCAAATCGTGTCGGGCGAGGACACCCACGGGCTGGTCGCCCGGGTGAAGACCGAGGAGCAGCTCTCCCGCCTGGGCGCCGAGCAGATGGCCGACTCGGTGCTGGTGGGAGAGTCCGCCTACGAGGTCGTTCCGGGGTATGTGGCGGAGGTGCCTTCCGGAGCTCCCAAGCCGGAAAGCGCGGGGAAGAAGCCCGATTCAGAGACGGACCTGCTGGCGGCGTTCCTCCTCAACAAGATGGGCTGATTCGCCTGTCCGACCTGGTTATGTGCCTGACCCCATGAGCCATACGCTCGTCTCGCTTGCCTGCCATGCCTACGGCATCGCCGCCGTGGCGTATCTCGCCTACCTCGTCCGCCAATCGGATGCGCTGGCCATGGCCGGCCGCGTGCTGGTGGGCGGGGGCCTGGTGTTGCATGGGGTGGCGCTGTTCGAGCTGCTGGGGGCCCAGTCCGGCCGGCCGGTGGGCATGGCGCAGGGCTTCTCCACGCTGGCCTTCCTGCTGCTGGCCATCTTCCTGGCGCTGGATGTGCGCTACCGCCGGCCGGTCATCGGGGCGTTCCTGACGCCGCTGGCGGTGACGGTGCTGCTGCCGGGGCTGTTGATGAACGGCGGCCAGTCGCCGCTGCCCGCCGGGGTGCGTCAGCCCTTGCTGCCGCTGCACATCACGCTGGCGTTGCTGGGATTGGCGGCGTTCGCGGTGGCCGCGGGGGTGGGGGTGATGTACCTGCTGATGGAGCGCCAGGTGCGCGCCAAGCGCTTCGGGTTGCTGTTCTCGCGCCTGCCGTCGCTGGAGTTCCTGGACACCCTGAATCGGCGGCTGGTGGTGTGGGGGTTCATCGCGCTGTCCATCACGCTGGCGACGGGCGCGTTCTTCGTGAGCACCACGCGGGGCTGGACGTGGGATGGGAAGTCCATTGCCACGGTGGTGGCGTGGGCGGTGTTCGCGGCGCTGGTCAACGCACGCATCTTCGCGGGCTGGCGGGGGCGCCGGGTGGCGCTCTTGACGATGGCGGGGTTCTGTCTGGTGCTCGTGTCCTTCCTGACTTCGTATGACCTGACGTCGTCGAGCCCCACGGCCGCCATGAGGATTCCGTGAGCGCGGAGCTCGTCTGTATTGGCTTGTCGCACCGGACCGCGCCCCTGGTGGTGCGGGAGCGGTTGGCCTTGTCCGACACGCGCCAGGTGGAGGTGCTCCAGCGGTTGGCGCAGGCCCCGGTGGAGGTGCTGTGGGTCTCCACGTGCAACCGGGTGGAGGTGTATCTGTCCGCGCCGGATGGGCAGATGGCTCGGGCGCGTGCGGTGGCGGAGCTGGAGGCGCTGGGCGGGGTGGAGGCGCTGGACCACCTGTACGAGCACCGCGGGGAGGCGGCCCTCATCCACCTGTTCCGCGTGGCGTCCAGCCTGGACTCCATGGTGCTGGGCGAGGCGCAGATTCTCGGACAGGTGAAGGACGCCTTCGAGCGGGGGCAGGGCGCGGGCGCGGTGCGAGGTGAATTGACTCGGGCGTGCGCGGCGGCGTTCGGGTGCGCCAAGCGCGTGCGCACGGAGACGGCCATCGGCCGGGCGGCGACGTCCATGGCGTCGGCGGCGGTGCAACTGGCCAGCAAGGTGTTCGACGGCTTGAAGGGCAAGACGGTGCTGGTGGTGGGCGCGGGAGAGATGGGAGAGCTGGCGGCGCGGCATCTGCAGCAGGCGGGCGCGACGAAGCTCTTCATCACCAACCGCACGCTGTCCCGCGCGGAGGCGCTCGCGGCGGAGGTCGGCGGCGCGGCGCGTCCCTTCGAGGAGCTGTTCTCGCTCCTGACGGCCGCGGACGTGGTGGTGTGCAGCACCGCGTCGCCGGTGCCCATCTTCACGAAGGAGAACGTCGGCGCGGTGGGCAAGGCGCGCAAGGGCCGTCCGCTGTTCATGGTGGACCTGGCCGTGCCTCGCGACATCGACCCCGGGGTGGGCACGCTGGACTGGGTGCACGCCTACGACGTGGACGACATCCAGAAGTTCGTCGCGGACAACGCGGCGGCGCGCGCGGAGGAAGCGCACAAGGCGGGCGTGCTGGTGGCGCAGGAGGTGGCGCGCTTCGTCAAGGAGCGTGCGCTGCGTGAAGGCATGCCCGTGTTGGCGAGGCTTCGCCAGCGCGCGGAGACCATTGCCCGCGCGGAGGTCGAGCGCACCCTGGCGTCGCTGGGGGACGGGCTCACGGAGAAACAGCGCAAGAGCATCGAGGCCATGGGACGCGCCATCGTCAACAAGTTGCTGCACGAGCCCACGTCGCGTCTGCGCGCGGTGGGCCCGGAGGGTGAGGGGAACCGACTGGCGGGCGCGGCCGCGGAGCTGTTCGGGCTCCTGGAGGCGGAGCTCGAGGCGGCGGAGCAATCCACCATGGCGCCGGCCGCCCAGGCCTCGCCGGGGGCGAAGCGATGAAGTCCGTGCGTATCGCCACCCGGCAGAGTCCGCTGGCGCTCTGGCAGGCCCGTCACGTGGGGGCGCTCCTGGCCGCGCACCACCCGGGCCTGGAAGTGTCCCTTGTGGAGATGACCACGGAGGGAGACCGCTTCCTGTCCGCCCCGCTGTCGGCGGTGGGCGGCAAGGGCCTGTTCGTGAAGGAGATCGAGCAGGCGCTCATCGACGGCCGCGCGGACCTGGCGGTGCACAGCTTGAAGGACATGACGTCCGAGCTGCCCGAGGGCCTCATCCTCGCCGCGGTCCCCACGCGCGAGGACCCTCGCGATGCCTTCTGTGGGCTGGGGGGCCTCACGCTGGACACGCTGCCCCAGGGGGCTCGCGTGGGCACGTCGTCGCTGCGCCGCAGCTGCATCCTCCGCTCGCGCCGCCCGGACCTGGACATCGTGAGCCTGCGCGGCAACGTGCAGACGCGCCTCCAGAAGACGAAGGAGCTGGGGCTCGCTGGCGCGGTGCTCGCGTACGCGGGCCTGCGGCGGCTGGGGCTCGAGGACGTCATCACCCAGGTGCTCTCCACGGACGTGAGTCTTCCGGCGGTGGGGCAGGGCGTGCTCGCCATCCAGTGCCGGGGCGAGGACGCGCGCGTTCGCGGGTTGCTCGCGCCCCTGGAGGACGCGACGACGCGCGTGGCGGTGACGGCGGAGCGGGCGTTGCTAGCGAAGCTGGAGGGGGGCTGCACGGTTCCCCTGGCCGGCCATGCGACGGTGTCCGACGGCGAGGTGCACCTGCGCGCGCTCGTGGGCCGTCCGGACGGCGCACGCGTGGTGCGGGGCGAGGTCCGTGGACCCGTGGCGCGTGCCCAGGAACTGGGGGAAGCGCTGGCGGAGGACCTGCTGTCGCGGGGCGCGGCGGACATCCTGCGTGATTTCGCTCGCCGCCCGGGCTCCGGGGCCTAGACTGCCGCGCGCGTGGAACGGCGACTGGAAGGCATTCGAGTTTTGGTGACGCGCCCGCGTGAGCGGGCCGAGGAGCTGTGCTTCCTGCTGGAGGACGAGGGAGCGGAGGTGCTCAGCCTCCCGCTCCTGGAGCTGCGTCCGCCGGAGGACCCGCGTCCCCTGGCGTCCGCGGCCGAGCACATCCAGCGCTACCGGTGGGTGGTGTTCGCCAGTCCGTCGGGGGTGGATGCCCTGATGGATGCCTTGCGCGAGGCCGGGACGATGTCCCGGTTGGACCGCGTGAGGCTGGCGGCGGTGGGGCCTCGGACGGCGCGCGCGGTGAAGGGGTATGGCCTGGAGGTCGCCGCCGAGCCCGAGGAGGGCACGGGCCTGGCCCTCTTCGACCTCATCAAGGACAGCCTCCAGTCGGGCGACGAGGTGCTGCTGCCCGCCGCGGAAGAAGGGCGGCGGGAGCTCGAGGACTCGCTGCGGGAGGCGGGACTGCTCGTCACGCGCGTGACGGCCTACCGCTCCCTGCCCGCGGAGCTGCCTCCCGAGGCCCTGGAGCAGCTGGGGGCCTCCCCGCTGGACGTGGTGGTGTTCGCCTCGCCGCGCACCGTCGAGGCCTTCCTGGAGGCCGCGGGGCGTGAGCGGTTGGGCACCGCGAAGGTGGTGGCCATTGGCCCCACGACGGCGTCCGCCCTGGAGCAGCTCGGGTTGCCGCCCTCGGCCGTCGCCGAGCGGCCCACCCCGGAGTCGCTCGTGGACGCCACGGTCCGCGCCGTGCGTGGTTAGCGGGCGCGGGGATACCGCCGTGGGCGCTGTTCGCGAGTAGACTGCCCCTCCCGTCACGGTCCGGGCGAAGGTGCGCTCGGGCCACGACGACGCGGAGGGGTTTTCGATGATTCGGGGTTCGCAGCGAGTCGCCGGAGTGCTGGGTCTGATGTTGGCCGTGACGGCGGCGGCTCAGGAAGTGGAATACAAGGACCTGGGTCATCGCGTGCTCAGCACGCCGGCGGACCCCTTCGTCTTCTACGTGGATGGGCGCTCGTCGCTGCCCGCGGGGAACGACCTGGCCAAGGTGGTGGCGGCCAGCCGCGCGGCCTTCCAGGCGTGGCAGGGCGTGAACTGTGCCTGGCCCGTCTTCTCCTTCCCACCGGATGGGGGCGTGGCCACGACGGGCTCGCCCATGCCGAAGGTGGATGACCCGGCGGACCGCTTCAACGTCGTCCCCGTCTGGGTGACGGACCGGCAGGACCCCCGGTACGTGGACTCGCTCAGGGGCGGAGACAGGCCCGCGGCGGCGCGGCCGCTGACGTTCGCGGGCTACGTGTACCAGTGCGACATCTTCCTCAACGCGGTGGACCACCGCTGGTCCACCCAGACGCCCACGCCCTCGGGTCACCTGGATATCCAGAGCACCCTGATGCACGAGATTGGTCACTGCCTGGGCCTGGGCGACTCCTATGAAGCGCAGGGCGCGGTGATGTTCTTCTACCTGCCGGAAGGGGAGACCCGCAGGACGCTCGCCAGCTACGACACGGCCGCGCTGTGCCGCTTCTATCCGAAGACGGGCGCGGTGGGCTCCCCCTGCGACACCTCCGCGTGTGGCACCGGTCTGACGTGTGTCACCGTGCCTTCCACCGTCTCTGGCAAGGACCTCAAGGTCTGCGCGAAGGGGTGCTCGGGCACCACCACCGGCGAGTGTCCGGACCCCTACGTGTGTCGCGCCTCCACGCTCGTCGCGGGCTCCACCCAGGCGTGTCTCCCCGCCCTTCCCGACGGTGTGACGCCGGTGGGCCGCGAGTGCACGCCGGGCCCCCGGGCCTGTGGCAACACGAACGGCACCTGCATTCCTCCCGTGACGACGCCGTCGGGCAATGGCGACTTCGACCGGTGGGACCTGGGCTATTGCACGGAGGCCTGCAGCGGCGCGGGCTCGTGCCCCGCGGGCGCGGAGTGCGCCAGCATGCCGGGGCAGGGCTCCATCTGCTTGAAGACCTGTGATGTGAATGGAAGCGATTGCCGCCCTGGCTATACGTGCGAGGCCCGCGCCGAGGGCAGCGTCTGCGTCCCGGGTTGCTTTGGTGACCTGGATTGCGACAGTAACTCCGTTTGCAGGACGTGTGACCGCGTCTGTGTGCCGAAGAAGGCCTCGGCCCGGCAGGTGGGAGATGCGTGCACGGCCGACGCGGAGTGCGGCACCAATCAGTACTGCCTCTTCGCGGAGGGCAACCCCCAGGGCGTCTGCGCTCAGCCGTGCTCGGTGGCGGCCTGCTCCTGCCCGGGCGGGACGTCGTGTCAGGTGGTGAACAAGGACGGCGAGCGTGCGTGCATGAAGTACTGCGCGCCGAGCACGTGTGCCTCCTCCCTCCGCTGCGGCACGACGGAGCAGGGGACTCCCGCCTGCCAGCCGGCCTGCCAGTCGGACCAGGACTGCGGCCCGTCGATGCGCTGTGGGAATGGGGGGACCTGTTACGATCCCAAGGCGCGGCCGGACGCGGGAAGCGGCTGCGCGCTGTGCAATGACGCGGGGACGCCTCCGCCGCTCCCGGATGCGGGCCCGGAAAGCCCCAAGGGAGAGTCGGGGGGCTGTGGTTGCCAGAGCACGCCGGTGTCCGCGGTGCTCCTGGGCGGCCTGGTCCTGCTGTTGCTCATGGCTGGAAGGAGACGGAATTGGCACAAGCAGTGAGCGGCTCGGGCCCATCGCCGGCGAGGAGCCGGGTTGACTTCACCACCCTGTTCGTCCTCGAGGCGCTCGTGGGGCAAGGGCTGCTGACGCCTCAGCAGGCCCAGGAGGTGCTCGCGAAGGAGGGCGCGGCGCGAGCGCGCGTCCTGAAGACGCAGGCGGCCTCGGGTGGCAAGGACGCCGCGCGGTACGACGTGTCGCCGGTGGAGGTGGTCGCCGCCTTCCAGATTCCCCTGGCCAATGGCCGGGGGGCGCTGGACGAGGACCGCGTCACGGAGGCCGCCGCACGCGCGTCGGGGCTGGCCTATCGCAAGATAGACCCGCTCAAGCTGGACATGACGCTGGCCACTCGCACGGTGTCCCGGCCGTACGCGCAGAAGCATGTCCTGCTTCCGCTGGAGCGTACGGCGCAGGGGCGGTTGGTGGTCGCGGTGGCGAACCCGTTCGACCGGGAGCTGTTCGAGAGCTTCCACCGGCTCACGGGGCTGCCCGTGGAGCCGGTGCTGAGCGCGAAGGCGGACATCCTCAAGGCCATCTCGGACATCTACGGCTTCAAGAAGACGCTGGCGCGCGCGGCGGATGACTTCGGCGGCGTGGCGAGCGCGCAGCAGATCTCCAACTTCGAGCAGCTCGTCTCGCTCAGCGGGACGCAGGAGCTGGAGGCTTCGGACCGGCCGGTGGTCCAGGCGGTGGACTACCTCCTGCGCTACGCGTTCGACAATCGCGCCTCAGATATCCACATCGAGCCCAAGCGGTCCACCAGCCAGGTCCGCCTGCGCATCGATGGGGTGCTGCACCCGGTGTACTCGCTGCCAGCGCAGGTGCATGCGCCCATCGTCTCGCGCGTGAAGATGCTCTCGCGCATCGACATCTCGGAGAAGCGCAAGGCGCAGGACGGCCGCATCAAGACGGAGCGGGACGGACGCGAGGTGGAGTTGCGCGTCAGCACGCTGCCCACGGCCTTTGGCGAGAAGGTGGTCATCCGCATCTTCGACCCGGAGACGCTGGTGCAGGACATCGCCCAGCTCGGTTTCGAGCCGGACGAGAAGGGCTCCTTCGAGTCGTGGATCGACCAGCCCCACGGGCTCATCCTCGTCACGGGGCCCACGGGCAGCGGGAAGACGACGACGCTCTATTCGGCGCTCAAGGCGCTGGCGGGGCCGGACGTCAACGTCACCACCATCGAAGACCCCATCGAAATGGTGTGGGACGCCTTCAACCAGGTGCAGGTGCAGCCCAAGGTGGGGCTCGACTTCGCGGGGGCGCTGCGCCACATCCTGCGGCAGGACCCGGACGTCATCATGGTGGGCGAGATTCGAGACACGGAGACGGCGGAGAACGCCATCCAGTCCGCGCTCACGGGTCACCTGGTGCTGTCCACGCTGCACACGAACGACGCGCTGGGCGCGGTGGCGCGCATGAGAGACCTGGGCGTGCCCTCGTTCCTCCTCGCGCAGAGTCTGCTCGGTGTCATGGCGCAGCGGCTGCTGCGCCGTGTGTGCAGTCATTGCGCGGAGGAGGCGAGCCTCACTCCGGACGAGTTGCTGGCGCTCCAGGCTCCGCTTCCGTTGTTGCCGGGTGGGGTGAGGATGCTCAAGGGCGCGGGCTGCGTCCGGTGCCGCGGCACGGGCTATGTGGGCCGCACGGGTGTCTTTGAAATCGTCACCACGAACGGGGAACTGCGAGAGCACATCGCTCGCGAGTCGCCGTACGAGAAGCTGGTGGAGATTGCTCGGCGCGGAGGCATGCGCACGCTGCGCGAGGCCGCGGTGCGAAAGCTGGCGCAAGGCCTCACCGCGTTCGATGAAGTGGTGCGAATGACTTCCGCGTGAGATGAGAAGGCGATGAAGTCATTCGTAAGTGTGGGAGGGGTGTCGTGATTCTCTTTCGGCCCGTGGGGCTCGAAGAACTGCTGTTGATCTCCCGGACGGGGATGCGGCGTTTTCCGCCGCGTCTGCCTGATCAGCCCATTTTCTATCCAGTGCTCAATCGCGGGTACGCGGAGCAGATTGCGCGGGATTGGAACACGAAGAGCGGGACCCTGGCCGGCTACGTCACGGAGTTCGAGGTCGAGGACACCTACGCCCGCTCCTTCGAGGTTCAGCAGGTAGGCGGCCGGGAGCACCTGGAGCTCTGGGTGCCCGCGGAGTCCCTCGACGTGTTCAATGACCACATCCAGGGGACGATTCGGGTGCTGGGTGCCTTCTTCGGCGCGTCATTCGCCGGAGTGGTCCCCACCGAGTCCGCGCTGAAGGGGAAGAACGCGCGAGAGCAATTCGAGGCATTGCGAGCCCTCCAGGCCCAGGAGCCGGGTGCCCTTCAGCGAGAGGTCACCGTGAATCACGAGGCGGTGTTCGCGCACTTCTTCTTCTGGGAGCAGATGGGGGAGGGGAGTACCTCCACGCAGGAGACGAAGGCCACATTGGCGGCCATCCGAGCTGCGTGGTCCTCGGCCTTCCCCGAGATGCCACTGGGCGCCTGAAAAGACAGACGGCCCGGTCTCTCGGCGAGGACCGGGCCCGTCGTCAGGCTTTCAAGTCCGTGGAATGTCAGTCGATGAGCTTCGTCCCCGCCACCAGCGACTTGGCGGGAACCTCTTCGCCGAGCGTGGAGTAGGTGGTGCCGGACTGACGTTCGCCGCGCACACATTCGGCGGGCGCGTCAGGGCGGGACTGAACCCAGACGTAGATGTCTCCCTCGTGCGTCGCTCCCAGGGCGTAGGTGCGATGGCCGGGTTGAGGGCCCGTCGTGTCGTCAAACAGATGTGCGAAACGTGGGGCCGTGCAGGGCTGGTGGGGCGTCCGCGCCAACAGTCGCGTGCAGGCTGCATCCGCGTAGTGCCCGTCGTTGCCTCGCGTCACAGAGGCTTCGGTGAGCGGGAAGCAGCGCGGTGTCCCCTCGACGTCCGACCGGAAGCCGCACTCGACGCCCAGCTGGGTGTCGTGGATCTCCCGAGGAAGCTGGAGCACTCCCCCCAGTTGAGCACCGCGCACCTTGAGGCGGCCGTACGTCTTGAGGTCGAGCTCCTGGGCCTCGAGCCAGGTCGCGGCGGGAAGCTCCTTGCCCGGGCTGAAGTAGCGCCATCCCGAGGATTGGATGGGCGAGGGCTCGCACGAATCCCCGTACCGTGCATACACCTGGGACAGCTCCGTGCCGATGTCATGGGTGGCAGTGGTGGGGCTGCACCGTGCTTCCGAAGTGATGGCCGCGAAGCGGGGCGTGTCGCAGAGGGTTCCAACGGCCTGCTCCGTACACGTCGCATTCGCGCTCATCCTGAGGCCGCCAAAGCTGAGGGCGGTGGAGCTGCCTGAAGGCAGACAGCGCAGCTTCTGGTCACTTGCCCGCTCGATGGCGCACTCCGTATCCCGGGCCGTGTCCCGGATGCGGTGGATGCCCGAGGACCCATCCTCTCCATCGACGTACAGGAGCGTGAAGCCGCTTCCGCTCCACTTCTGGGTGAGCTGCCCCCGGACGTAGAGGTTGCCAGCGGGGACTTCCGCGCCGGCCCGGTAGGCCACGTATCCAGCTGACAGTGCTCGCGGAATGCACGCCCCGGTGTTGAGGTCCAGGTAGTAGGGCGTGGCCGTCACGAGCTCGCCCAGGGCGTGGAACCGTGGGAGCTCGCCGCAGGCACCGCGCTTCGTGAGGACCGCGCCCGAGGGCATGGGGCCCCAATTGACGCGGAGTCCTTCGGTGCAGCGCGCATCGGCGTAGAAGTCTCCCCGGCTGCCGGGGGCTGGAAGGGTGAACTGTCCTTCGTGGCTCACGCAGTAGTAGGCGCCATCGGGCCCCGCCTTCTCCCACGAGCAGTCCGCCTGCCGCTGGCTGTCGTGCATGCGCTCAATCCAGCGCAGCCCATCATTCGTGGTGATTCCTCGGGCCTTGATGCGTGAGCCGCTCTTGAAGAGCTCGATGGGAGTCTTCCCCCCGGGCCCGCCTTCGTCCGCATCCTTCGTGGTTCCACACCCCATCCCCCACAACACCGCGAGCAGCACGCCTGCCTGGACACGACGCATCGTTCCCCCTCTTCCACATGAAGTGGGGCGCGGCCTTCCTGCCGCCCCCGTCTGTTTGCGCCGGTTCTCTATTGTCTCCAGGAATCGACAGCAACTCAGGTGCACAAAGCACAAGTATATTTAGTGTCCACTTGACACGAAGTCCACTGAGATGACAACGACCCGGCCGCCCAAGAGGGTGACCGGGTCGTTGGACCTCCTTGCGTCGAAGTGTCAGTCCAGCTTGGTCGTGCCCTGGACCAGCGTCGTCGCGGCAATCTCGGAGCCGAGCTGGTAGTACGTGCTCCCCGGGTTGCGCTCCGTCTGGATGCAGCGGGGGCTGCCCGTGCCGAACACCACGCTGACGTAGACGGTGCCATTGAACTGCTGGCCCACGTTGTACGCGCGGTAGCTCGTGTCCGACGGATTCGAGACGTCGTTCTGCAGCACGTAGCGGTCCGGCGTGCACGACGTGGTGTTGGAGATGCCCACCGGCTTCGTGCAGGAGGCATCCGAGAAGAGGTTCCCCGTGGAGAAGATGCTGGAGAGGGGGAAGCAGCGCTTCGTGCCCGCGGAGTCCTTCATGAAGGCGCAGTTCGTGTTGAGCTGGGTGTCGTGCAGCGTCAGGGGAATCTGGACCTTTTCACCCGCGCTCGCGCCACGAATCTTGATCCGCCCGTGGGTCTTGACGTCGATCTCCTTGGCCTCCACGAAGCTCGAGGCGGCAATCTCCGCACCCGCCTGGTAGTAGGACGTGTTCGGAGGCGTCTGCGGATTCAGCTGGCACGCGCCACCGCCCGTCGTCCCGTAGACCTGGGTGACCTTCGCTCCGGCCGCGTAGACCTTGGCGCCCGGACCACACTGGTCCTGCGCGAACGTCACCGCGAAGCGAGGCGTCCCGCACGTCGAGTAGAAGGCCGGCTCGGTGCAGGTGTTGTTCACGGCCGCGACCTTCGCGTTGCCCACCGCGGTGCTGGTGCCCGTGGGCAGGCAGCGCACCTTGTCGTCGCTCGCCTTCTGGAAGAGGCAGGCCGTGTCCCGGACCGTGTCCTGGATGTGGTGGAGCTGCGCGGAGCCGTCCTCGCCCTCGATGAAGTGGACCGTGATGCCCTTGTCCGCCTGCTTCTGCTTCACCGTGCCGCGCACGAAGGTGCCAGCGGCGACCTCGGGGCCGGCGCGGTAGGCCTTGAAGCCGGGCGACACCGGAATGGAGTCGCACGCCCCCGTGCTGCTCTTGGCGTAGACGGACGTCGTGATTTCGGCGCCGACGGTGTGGAAGGTCGGGTTCACGCCACACCCGACGTTGCGCTTCATGAAGAAGTCGGTCGCCGCCACGGGCTCCGAGGTGACCACGATTCCCTCGGTGCAGTTCGCATCGAGGTAGTAGCCCGAGCCACCCGCGGGGACGTACTCCATGCCACCCGGGACGCAGTAGAGGGCGCCATCGGCTCCCGCGCTCTCCCAGGTGCAGGTCTTCTTCAGCTTGCTGTCGTGCCACTCATCCGGCCAGCGCAGGCCGTCCGTGGTGGTCGTCACCTGGGCCTTGATGCGTGAGCCGCTCTTGAAGAAGTCGGCGACGTTGATGGTCCCTCCAGGCTCGCCACCCGGCCCCGGATTGTTGTCGTCGTCCGAGTCCTTGGTTCCACCGCAACCCGTCCCCCACAGCACAGCCAGCACCAACCCTGTGTAGATGCAACGCATGGTGTCTTCCCGATGATGCTCGAGTAGTGGCGCGGCCCCCATGCCGCGTCCAGCCAGCCCCCAAGGCTGGCGTTGGTGGCTTAGCTCCAACGCAGCGCGGCGACAACCCGACAGTCGGCCGATGCAATGACTTGAGCCTCCGAACGTTGCGCGGCCTGCGAATCACAAATCCCATATCTGGAACGACAGCGGTCGGTTCCCCAGATGAGAACCGGGCCGTCGTCTTGGGTCTCAGCAGTGGAGAGACTTGTCTCTCATTCCGCGAGCGTCAGTCCCGCGTCCACGTCCCTTCCACCAGCGTGGTCGCCGCGACTTCCGCTCCCTGCTGGTAGTACGCGGCACCGGGCGCGCGCTCCGCTGGTCGACAGTCGCTCGGCGTCCCTTTGCCGAACGGTCGTTCGACGGTGGGACCCTCGTGCTTCGGGCCCGTGTTGTAGGCGCGGTAGTACGGCGTCGTCGCCGTGAAGGTGCGCGCGAGGACATGGCGCGACGAAGGCGAGGACGCGCATGTCGGCACGTCTTCGACGCCCAGCGGACTCGTGCAGGCGGCGTCCGCGAAGAGGTTCTTCAGCTCCACGAAGCTCGAGGCGGGAATCGCCGCGCCCGCCCGGAAGGAGCGCGTATCCGGAGGCATCCTCGTGAGCGGCTGGCACACGCCCGAGCCCGCCGCGCTGTAGACCTCGGTGACTTCCGCTCCGACTTCGTGGAGCGTGGAGCCAGGGGCACACGACGACTGCGAGAGGCTCACCGCGAAGCGCGGTGGCGCCACGCAGGCGCGGCATCGGCGGCCTTGGTGCACGTCGTGTTCGCCACGGCGAAGGGCCGCTGTCCGTGTGCGGTGGAGGCGCTGCATGGGCGGACTCGTTGGGCCCCAGGCCTGAAACAACAGCGGCCCGGCCCCCAGGGAAGGGGACCGGGCCGTTGGGGCGGCATGCCGCGGCGCCTGTGGACTAGAAGCGCGCCTGCAGCAGCGTGTTGAAGCCCAGCGCGTGCGGCTTCTCGAACGTGGGCTGCGCCACGCCGGTGATGTCGTCGCGGAACGTGGTCCGGTTGGTGTCGTACGTGTAGTAGACCTCGCCGACCGCGGCGACGGAGTCGGACAGGTCCCAGCGGAACGTGGCCTTGGCGGAGTAGATGGGCTCCGCGCCGCACGCGCCCGAGCCACCGCACGTCTCCGGCAGGATGCTCAGCTGGTTGACGTCACGCACGACCACCGTGCGCGTGCCAATCAGGTTCGCCGGCGGGTTGTTGCCGCCCAGCACCGGCGTGGGGCTGCGGAACGAGGCCGGACGCTGCACGCCGACGATGACGCCCGGCGTGAAGTGCAGCTTCGGCAGGTGGTAGTCCGCGCCGATGGCCAGGAACATCTCCGGGTTCAGCTTCGTCCCCTCGGGGAAGTCCTGGAACGGGGGGAAGCCCGGCACGTCGAACTGGATGTACGAGAGGCTGCGGTACAGGCCCAGCACGTTCATGCGCAGGAAGCCCAGCTTGGCGCGCGCCTGGAGCGCCAGCGCCGTGGCGCCCTGGGGCTTGGTCGCGCCGAACTCGTCCGGCTTCTCCAGCGTCTGGGACAGGTAGCTGCCCTCGAGCGACACGGAGTAGGACAGGCCACCCGGGTACTGCTCGGGCGCGAAGAAGCGCTCGTAGATCTCCGGGTCGTTCTTGTAGAGCCGGAAGTCCACGCTGGTGCCCACCGGCACACCCACGTGGTAGACGACCTGCGCGGACAGGCCCGCCGCGTTCACCGGCGCCTCGACGCCGAGCGTGGCGAGTCCCGGCACCAGGCCCTTCTGGAAGTAGCCGCCGCCCGCCTCGACGCGCAGCGTGTCCAGGATGTCCCAGCCCGCGCCGGCCATGACGCCGTAGAGCGTCTCTTCCTCGAGGATGAGCTCGTTCTGCACCAGCGCCGTCTTGCCGCCGACGTACGCGTACCACTTCTCACGCGTGATCTGCAGCTTGGCGCCGGGCACGCCGTTGGTGGCCGAGCGCGTGGTGAACACGCCGCTGCCGCCCCACGAGATGCGGTACGCGTAGCCCAGACGGAAGCGGTCCGCGGACACCGGGAAGCCGACGAGCGAGACACCTTCCTTCTCACCCCAGCCCGGCGGCTGGTAGTTCAGCCGGATGTAGCTGGAGTTGTCCTGGATGGCGACATTGCCGCTGGGACGCTCGAGCACCAGCAGCGTCAGCGCGGCCTCCGTCGTCAGTCCCTCGAAGAACGCCGGTGCCCGCTTGTAGAGCACGATGTTCGACAGCGACTCGAAGCCGGAGAAGCGCGTGTTGAAGTTGTCGTAGAACTGGGTGTTCTGGTTGCCCGCGCCAAACCGCGCATTGGGGCTGTTGGGCGTCGTCTCGCCCGAGCCCGCCAGCACGTTGTCGTCCGCGAAGACGAACGACAGGCGCGTGTCCACGAAGTCACTGGCCCAGGCGGGCGCACTCAAGGAGATAAGCCCCGACAGGGCCAGCTTCTGCAGCGTTTTCAATGTCCCTCTCCACGGAGCGCCCGCTCGGAACGCTCCTCCCTGCGCCCCGATGAAACAGGGCGCGAGCTTTGTCAAAAGTCTACTGAGTCACGCAAGGCTTGATGGGACGCGGGCACTCCAGGCCCGGACCGGGGTAGCAGCAGAGGTCGTCCTGGTCTCGAGGCAGCACGACCCACCGGGGACGCGCCGCGCCGACATGGCGCAGGTGGCCGACGACATCGAACGTCGCCCCCTGCAGGAACTGGCACTGCTTCGCCTTTTCCGTGTCGGAGTCATTCGGGTTGCACTGGACCACCAGGTCCGGCACCGCGTCCTTGGTGACCAGGTTGATGCGGGTGTTCGGGTGCTGCGCCAGGGTGCAGGTGACCACGCCGCCAAGCGCGTCCTGTGGGGAGATCCAGATGACGGACTGGTCGCTCGTGAGCGTGCGCTCCAGGCGGGTGGTCGCGGCGAGCGACACGGTGGTCTCCGGGCCCGGCTGGACGGTGCCGCCGAAGCGCACGTGGGCCGGCTTGTCGCACCAGATGTTCATGGTCGCGCCGAACGTGTACGCGTTGGGCGAGCGCGTCCAGAGCTCGGTGGCGGGGGCCACGGGGGGCGGCGCGTTCACGGTGTGCAGACGCGCCGGCACGGAGTCATCCAGGCCCGCGGCCGGAGCGCCCGTGGGGTTCATCTCCACCACGAACTGACCGAAGTTGTCGTAGGTCGTCTTCTCCGTGCACAGCTTGCCGCGGAACTCACCCCGGCCCAGCGTGCAGTCGATGTTGCACTGGCGCTCGGGCACGTCCGTGTCGGTGGGGGAGTCGGTTCCGCAGGCGCCGTAGCCGGAGCTGCCCGCCTGGCAGAAGGTGGCCACCGTGTTGTTGCCGTTGGCATCGCAGCTCTTGAAGACGGTCGGGAACTTCACCCGGCGCACCTTCAC
This sequence comes from Myxococcus stipitatus, assembly GCF_038561935.1. The sequence goes on from NZ_CP102770.1 coordinate 3,861,650, forward strand.
GAGCGAGGACTCCAGGCCCTCCATCTTGTAGTTGCCGTAGTTGTAGCCGCACAGCGGGTCGGTGATGTACGGCGACGCGGTGTAGCCACAGAGCCGGCCGTTGATCTCCACCGGCTTGGCCAGGTCCAGGTACTTGTTCCACTCGGCCTGGGGCAGCAGCCGGACCTTCTCGCGGATGTTCCACGAGGGGAACGTCAGCTGCGTGGTGGAGGTGAACTCCTGCACCGAGCCCGCGATGGACCAGAGCAGGTCACCCGGGTCCAACCCCTCCGGGAAGGAGTAGTTGTAGATGAACATCGAGTTGAACCGGCCCGGGTAGAAGCCGGAGGGCTCCGCGGTGAACTGGGAGACGGAGCCGGCGATGCTGCCCTCGCGCACCTGGCACGCGGTCAGGTCCGTCACGAAGAAGCCGCCCGGATCCGTGCCCGTGACGAGCAGGGTGACGGGCTGGCCGTTGTTCGGATCATCCGGGGCGCAGTTCTGCACCAGCGCGGGACCCGCCTCGGGCGCGCGTCCGATGCGCATGAACGTGCCGCTGTACGCCGTCTGCTGGTTGCCGTTCTGCGGCACTTGCACCGTGGCGATGGTGGGCTCCTCGAAGAACAGCGAGCGCGACAGGCCCGTGGACGAGGTGCGGTGCGCGGGCTCCTGCGGAAGCTCTCCGGGGACCACTTCGCCGTTGGTGTAGTCGACCTGGACGGGCTCGTCCTCCACCCACACGTGGGTCTCACCGTAGAGCTGGCCCGTGCGCACGCTGCCCGTGGCGCGGCCGTTCGTCAGCTGCGCCCAGCGGTAGCGGTAGGGGCCCGTGAGGTTGCCCGGGACGGTGCGGAAGGAGGCCGGACCGTTGAAGTCCGCCATGGGCTGGCCCTTCACGTCCATCGCCTGGATCTCCAGGTCGATCTCCACCACCGTCCGAGGCAGCGCCAGCAAGCAGTCCTTGGTCCCACGCACGTCCATGGGGACCGCGGACTGGATGCCGCCGTACTTCGCGGCGCAGGCGGCCACGACCGGCACTTCCTTGCGCGGGTTCGTGTTCGCCTCGTAGATGCCCTTCACCGTGACCTGGAAGGACCCGAGCCCGGAAGGTTGGGGCGTCTCTTTGGTGTAACAGCCGGCCAGGGACAGCGCCGACAACAGCAGGAGCCTCTTCATTACTTCACCCTCCGGCCAATGCGGCCGTCTTCCACGGCGTCGGCGATGGGCATCGCCGTCGGGTTCGAGCAGAAATTCCGCAGCTGCTGCGTCACCGTTCCGCACACGGGATTGGTTCCGCTCAGGATGTCGCGGCAGTCACAGCGGCCGGTGAACGGGCCCGGAGAAGGCGTACACGCGGCCTTGGCCTTCGCGGCGTCGTCGACGCCCGGCGCGTTGCAGCCGGCCGGGTCGTAGTTCTTGGAGGCCAGCTCCGCGCACGTGCACGAGCCCACCGGCTTGGCCGCGATGCAGGCGGCGCGGGCCTGGTCGGCGTTGGTGATCTCCGGCACGCCGCACTTGGACGCATTGAAGCCGTTGCGCACCAGGTCTCCGCAGGAGCAGGAGCCCACGCGCGCCGACAGCTCGTTCTCGTAGTCCTGCATCTCGCGGCAGGACGCGACCAGCCGCTCGTTCACCACCCAGCGGCCCCCGATGAAGGCGCCGCAGCGCTGACCGTCTGGCTTGTCGCCGCGCGTGGCGTAGCCCGCGTTGATGTCGTCGCAGGTGCAGAAGTCCTGCATGTAGCCGATGAGCGAGTCACGCAGGGAGATGCCCGTCTCCTGGCGTGTGGTGTTGCGCTTGAGGACGTTGAAGCCCGAGCCACCCTTGGCGATGTAGTCGTTCACCGCGACGCGGTAGGTGCCGAACGGGTTGAGCGGCTCGTCGCCAATCATGATGTCCGTGCCAGGGTGCGCGTAGCAGCGCCCCTTGGTGGAGGAGCTGCTCTCGTCCTGGAGGCACTGCCAGGGCGCGTGGCCCTCGCGGTTGTCGGTGGGGCAGTCCGCGCCCGCCATCGCGATGTCGCACTCGACGCGCAGGTCGTTGATCTGCACCTGGGCGCAGTCCATGGTGAACCGCGCGCCGGAGATCTGCGCCTGGCTCACGCAGCCACGCTCGGCGGAGCGCTCGGCCACGAAGTCGAACATCTCCTGCATCTCCTTGCCGGAGATGTACATGATGTTGATGGTGTTCTCGAACGGGAACACGTTGAACATCGACTCCTGGGAGATGACGCCGGAGTAGAGGTTGTCGCGGATGCCCAGCGAGTTGGTGAGCGCCATCTGCGCGTCCACCCGGCGGCGCTTGCGCATGGAGTCCGCCGCGATGTTGCCCAGCGGCGAGTCACCACCCGTCGAGTTGTTGCGGCGGGTCACGTCCGCGGGCGCGTACGCGAAGATGTTGGTGAGCTGCAGCTTCATGTCCATGCCGATGATGTAGGGCTGGAGCAGGTGCGTGGTGAACCGGTCCTCCTGCTCGCGGCACTTGTCGATGGCGGCGCGAACGGCGGGCAGCTGGATGAACTGGCCGTCCTCCCAGAAGATGTTCGAGTCGTAGCGGAACTTGCGCATCGCGTCGTCGCACCAGAGCGCGTCGATGGGGAACACGCGGTAGTCCTGGCTGACGACCTCGCCGCCCTCACCGGTGCCCAGCACGTCCGGCATCTTCACGATCAGGTCCAGCCGGCCCACGTACTTGGAGAAGGCGCCGGAGTGCGCGAGCACCACCTTGCGGCCGCTCGGGTCGGAGATGAGCTGCGGCGGGTTGAGCACCACGTGCAGGTGGCCGCCCATCACCACGTCGACGCCGCTGACGCCCGGGATGTGCACGCGCACGACGGACTTCTCGTGGCCTTCGGGACCGAACCACTCCAGCACCTGCCACGGGTTGCTCTCGCGGCGGATGAAGCTGCGGGCGCGGCCGTACTCGTAATAAGCCTCATAGCCCTGGATGACGTCCTGGTCCTCGGTGAGGCCCAGGTGGCTGACGATGACGATGAGGTCCGTCACCGGGCGCAGCAGCGCCACGTACGCGCGGACCACCTCGTTCTGCTCCAGCGGGGTGACCTGCATGCTGTTGCCGCCCTCGACGATGGAGTTGAGGGAGGAGATGTTGGCCATGCCGATGACACCGACGCGCACACCCTTGATGTTGCGGATGGTGTACGGCGAGGTCTCCAGCGCCGTCTCGTTGCTGCCGTTCTGCCGCCAGTCGTTCCAGTTGTAGTTGGCGGCCAGCAGCGGGAAGGTCGCGTGCTGCTTGGCCTGCTGGGTGAAGTTCAGCGCGCCCGCGTCGAACTCGTGGTTGCCCACGACGGCGGCGTCCAGGCGGGAGGCGGAGAGGAAGCGGAACTCCACCTCGCCGTTGTTGAGGTTGAAGATGGGGGCACCCTGGAAGCAGTCTCCAGAGTCCAGGTGCATCACTCGCTCCCCGCGCTCGCGCTCGCGCTTGAGCAGCGCGGCCATGCGAGTGGCTCCACCGAACGGGCCGGCCTCGGGCACGAGGCCCAGATCCTGGTCCGTCTTCAACGGAGCGAAGTCATAGGGGATGAGGCGGGAGTGGATGTCCGAGGTATGAAGGAGCGTCAGCCGCACCTCCTGCCCCTCGAGGTGGTAGTCCTGGCCCTCCACCACAGGCATGCATGAAGCAGTGGCCAGGGCACATAGAAGGCCGAGCAGGAGGCGACGCATCAGGAAGATTCCGTGTTTCGGTAGGACGTCGGGGGTAAACCGCGCGCAAAGTACGGTATCGGACAAGATCGGGCAAGCAACGGCGCGATGGCAACCCGCCTCATCTACCGCGATGCGCACCCTCAGGAGAACAGCCAGACATGCGGCAAAGCCATTCCAGTGTGACTGACATCGAGATCATCGAGGATTTCTCGTCTTCAGCGCGGTGCGACGAGGGGTTCCTCCGGGTCAAGCGCCTGCGGTGTCGCAACCGACGCGCGGATGGTTCGTCTTCACCCGTCTACAGGGTGGATGTGGTGGACCGGCCCCGGCTGGATGCGGTGTCGGTGCTTGTCTATCGACGCGGTGCGGCGGGGCTCGAGGTGCTGACGCGCATGAACCTGAGGCCCGCGGCCTTCTTCCGGAAGGATCAACGCGACGCGATGACGGTGCCGGACCCGGCGGCGGGCTACCTGCGGGTGGAGGAGATCGTCGCGGGGCTGCTGGAGCCGGAGGACAAGGGCGAGGAGGGGCTTCGCCGGCGCGCGGCGGAGGAGGTCCGCGAGGAGGCGGGCTATCGCGTGAAGCCGGAGGACATCCAGCTGCTGGGGGGCGCGTTCTTCCTGGCGCCGGGCATCCTCTCCGAGAAGGTGTTCCCCGCGGCGGTGGACGTCACGGGCGTGGCGCAGGAGGAGCCGGAGGGGGACGGGTCGCCGCTGGAGGAGGGGACGTTGCTCCACTGGAGGCCGTTCCAGGAGGTGCTCGAGGCCTGCAGGCGAGGGGACATCCCGGACGCGAAGACGGAGGTGTCGCTCACGAGGTTGCTTGCCCGGATGGGGTGAAGCGGCGCAGCGGGGTTCCTCGGGGCCGCGTGCCGGGGTAGGGTGCGCGGCGTTTCGAACTCCACTGCCGAGGTTGCTGCATGTCGTCGCTGCCCCCGTGGCTGGCCAACCTGTTGCCCATTCTCATCCTGCTGGGAGCCATCTCGCTCGTGCTGGCGAGGCTCCCGAAGGTGGAGCTGGGCCACACGGATGCCTTCCGCCGACGCCGCTTCTTCAACTGGTTCCCTCTGGGGATGACGTACGCGTTCCTCTACATGGGGCGCTACAACGTCAACGAAGCCACCAGCGCGATGAAGGGCCACACGTCCAACGCGGACTTCGGCACCATCTTCTTCTGGGGCACGCTGGTCTACGGCTTCGCGTTCCTCATCAACGGCCCGCTGACGGACAAGCTGGGAGGCCGCAAGACGATCCTCCTGGCCGCCGCGGGCTCGTCGGTGGCGAACGTGTTGATGGGCACGGTCGTCTACAAGGTGCTCACGCAGGGCTGGCAGCCGCCCGGCGGCATCGTGGGGTCGCTGTCGTTCCTCTACGCCGTCAACATGTACTTCCAGAGCTTCGGCGCGGTCTCCATCGTCAAGGTGAACGCGGCGTGGTTCCACGTGCGCGAGCGCGGCCAGCTGGGCGGCGTCTTCGGCATCCTCATCTCGTTGGGTGTGTACTTCGCCTACGACTGGAGCCGCGTCATCGCCAAGGCGGCGCCCACGTACTGGGTGTTCTTCGTGCCGGCGGCGGTGCTCGCGGCCTTCGTGCTGCTGGACTTCTTCGTCATCCGCGACACTCCGAGCCACACGGGGCACCCGGACTTCGACACGCAGGATGCCTCCAGCGGTGAGCAGGGCAAGAGCCTGGGGGTGGGCGAGGTCCTGTGGAAGATGCTGAGCAACCGGGCCATCATCATCATCATGCTGGTGGAGTTCTGCAGCGGCTTCATGCGCAACGCCATCATGCAGTGGTACCCCAAGTTCGCGCGTGCGACGGGAATCGGCGAGACGTTCGTCGCCGCCAACTGGGGCATGCTCCTGTGCGTGGCGGGCATCACCGGCGGCATGTTCGCCGGCGTCATCAGCGACCGCGTCTTCGACTCGCGTCGCGGGCCGGTCTCCGCGGTGCTCTACGCGGGCATGAGCCTGGGCGCGGTGGCCGCGCTGTTCCTGCTCAAGAGCCCGGCGCTGGGGTGGACCGTCATCTTCATGTCGCTGTGTGTGATTGGCGTGCACGGCATGCTGTCCGGCACCGCGAGCATGGACTTCGGTGGCAAGAAGAACGCGGGCCTCGCGGTGGGCATCATCGACGGCGCGGTGTACGCCGGCACCGCGCTCCAGTCGCTGCTGCTCGGGCGCATCCTGCCCGCGGGGGACGTCGCCAAGGACCCGGGCAACTGGGGCAACTGGCCGCTCGCGATGCTGCCACTGTCGTTCGGTGGATTGTTGCTGGCCACGCGCGTGTGGAATGCCCGCCCGCAGCCGAAGGCCGGCACCGCCGCGCCAGCCGTTGCCACCGCGCAGACAGTTTCAGCTCCTAGGACTGGTACCGAGGGCTGAGGCCCCTGTGAAGGGGGAGACGTCACGGGGGGCATCCCTCCCCCGTGACAGGGTTGTAACGTAGAGTGAGGCTGTGACCCAGGCACCCGCACCACTGCAGAGCCGCTTCGAGGTTCACGACCGGAAGCAGTTCGAGATCAAGCTCGAGTACCAGCCTTCGGGCGTGGATGAGACTCGCTATCTCGTGGAGGCACACCTGTTCCTTCCGGGCAGCCTCTACATCGACGCGGAGACGTACCCCCGCGCGGACTTCTACGCGGACATCCACAACTACGTGCGCTTCAAGACGCCGGTGATGGCGGTGCAGGAGCTGCTCACGTCGGACGCATCTCCGCTGGTGAAGCTGGAGGCGTGGCTGCGCACGGGACTGGGCTCCGAAGGGGACATCGTCTACCAGGCGAAGCTGTTGTCCTGCGTGCTGCGGGGCGCGCTGCGCCGCTTCGCCACGGGCGTGGAGGCGCGCTGCGAGGGCCCGGTGTCGCTGCCCACGGACGCGTGCGCGACGCTGGAGTCGGATGTCGTGGCCATGCAGTCGGGCGTGGCGCAGGTGCTGGAGCGCTTCCGCCAGTGGCTTCGCTCGGTGGGGGAGCTGCGGGTGCAGGACCGCTCGCGCATGTCGCTGCGGCTGGTGGACGAGTACGTGAGCCTCCTGGTGGAGAACGGCTTCCGGCGCGCGGTGGCGGACATGAAGTCGCTGCCGCGGGGAGAGCCGTGGCTGGGGCTGCGCAAGGGGCTGATGGACGCGGTGCTGCGCGAGGAGGTCTACCGGAAGGAGAACCGGCTTCGCAGCGTGCTGAGCCCCACGGGGGACAACGAGGAGTACATCCAGCGGCTGGGCATGCTGAAGAAGTTCTGCATGAACGTGCTCTTCCTCTCCTCGCGCCGCAGGCAGAAGCGGCAGGGCTGGGAGGAGGTGCTCTTCGCGCTCGCGGCGGGCATCGCCATGTCGTTCGCGACCGCGGTGGCCTTGTGGGCGCAGATCCGCTTCACGCAGGTGAGCCTCAACTTCTTCCTCATCGCCGTGGTCGGCTACATGATGAAGGACCGCATCAAGGAGGGCCTGCGGCGCGTCTTGAGCCGGGTGGCGGCCACGCACCTGTCGGACCGGACCGCGGCGCTGGTGGACCCGGTGACGGGGCGCACCATCGGCACATGCGAGGAGCGCGTGGACTACGGGCCCAAGGTGCCGGCGTCCGTGACGGCGCTGCGCCACCAGGACGACTTCCTCATGGTGTCCCAGGGCGAGGTGACGGAGACGGTCATCCGCTACCAGAAGCACATCGTGCTGGATGCGCGCCTGTTGCCTCGCACGGAGCGGGGCCTGTCGGGCGTGACGGACATCCTCCGGCTCAATGTGGGACGGTTCCTGCGGGACATGGACGAGCCGGAGCTGGCGCTGGAGTACGTGGACCTGGCGGACCTGTCCGTGGGCCACATCCGAGGCGCCAAGCGCTACCCCGTGGACGTGGTGTTCCGCTTCACGGTGGAGGAAGGGGAGAGCGACCGGCGCCAGGAGAGCACGCAGATGGTGCGACTGGTCCTGGACCGCAACGGCATCCAGCGCATGCAGCGCTTCGCGGACGCGGGGCAGGGCGTGCCTCCTGGTCCCATGCCCTGGCAGTCGGCCGCCTGAGGCGGCGGTTTAGGCGGCACGGTCGCGCGCGCGAGGGTAATGTTCGCCGCGCCCATGGCTCCCGAAGACTTCAAGAAGCGCATTCGCGCGGACTGGCGCGACAGCCTGAACACCGTCCTGGCCCGGGCCCGCTCGCTCGGTGAGCGGGCGGTGCTGGCCTTCGACCTGGACTCCACGCTGCTCGACAACCGGCACCGCCAGGCCCGCATCCTGAGGGAATACGGGCAGGCCCACGCGGTTGCCGCCCTGGCCGCGTGTGGACCGGACCACTGGACCTCCGGCTGGGACATGCGTGACGCGATGCGCGCATGTGGCCTGGGGGACGCGCAGGTCGAAGACCACTTCCCTGTCGCGCGAAAGTTCTGGGCGGAGCGGTTCTTCACCAGCGAGTACTGCGAGGTCGACGAGGCCATCGAGGGGGCCGCGGCCTTCACGCACGCCGTGGTCGCCACGGGGGCGCACCTGGTCTACGTCACGGGCCGCCACGAGGGCATGCGCGCCGGCTCCACCGCCTGCATGCGCCGCCACGGCATGGCGGTTCCCGACGAGAAGCGGGTGCTCCTGGTGATGAAGCCCACGCTGAGCGACGACGATGACGCGTTCAAGCGCGAGGCCCACGCGAGGCTGGGTCGGCTGGGCACCGTGGTGGCCGCCTTCGACAACGAGCCCACCCACGCGAACGACTATCAGCGGCGCTTTCCGGAGGCACTCGTGATTCATCTGGCCACGGACCATTCCGGCAGGCCCGTCACGCTGTTGGATGGCATCATCAGCGTGCCTCATTTCACGCTCGTTTCCTGACGCACCGCGCCTGAATGACAGGCGCGGCCGGATGGGGTTTGAAAGGCTTTGAAGTCCCCCTGCCGCGCGCTATGAGGCGCACGGCGTCCGCCGCTCCTGGAGGGTAGGGGCGGCCAGCATGGAGGCACCCGCGGTGGCCAGCCCGTACTCGAAGGACCTGCTGTTGACGATGTACCGGAAGATGTACCTCATCCGCCGTTTCGAGGAGCGTGCGGGTCAGCAGTACACGCTGGGGAAGATTGCCGGCTTCTGTCACCTGTACATCGGGCAGGAGGCGGTGGCTGTGGGTCCGGTGGAGGCCATCCGCCAGGACGACTACATGCTCAGCGCGTACCGCGACCATGGCCAGCCCCTGGCGCGTGGCAGTGACGCGGGCATGGTGATGGCGGAGCTGTTCGGCCGCGGCACCGGCTACAGCAAGGGCAAGGGCGGCTCGATGCACATCTTCGACATCGAGCACCACTTCTACGGCGGCTACGGCATCGTCGGCGGGCAGATTCCGCTGGCGGCCGGCATGGCCTTCGCCAGCCGCTATCGCAACGAGGACCGCGTCACGGTCTGCTACTTCGGCGACGCGGCCGCCAACCAGGGCGCGCTGCACGAGACGTTCAACATGGCGTCGAAGTGGAAGCTGCCGGTCATCTACATCTGCGAGAACAACCGCTACGGCATGGGCACCGCCATCGCCCGCACGGCCGCGGTGCCTGAGATCTACAAGCGCGCCGCCGCCTACGACATGCGCGGCGAGCCGGTGGACGGCATGGACGCGCTGAAGATGTACGAGGCCGTGAAGGACGCGGCCGCGTGGTGCCGCGCGGGCAAGGGCCCCGTGCTGCTGGAGGCGAACACGTACCGCTTCCGCGGCCACTCCATGGCGGACCCGGCCAACTACCGCACCAAGCAGGAGGTGGAGGACGAGCGCAAGAACGACCCCATCCCCAAGCTGCGCGAGTACACGATTCGCCAGGGCCTGGCGGTGGAGGCGGACTTCGAGCGCATCGACGAAGAGGTGAAGGCGCAGGTGGACGCCGCGGTGAAGTTCGCGGACGAGTCCCCGGAGCCGAGCCTGGAAGAGCTGTGGCGCGACACCATCGTCGAGCCGGGCGAGGCCGACGTGCGTCCGCGTGAGCGGGTGCTGGGCGTGAAGGTGACGAACTGGCCGTCGTACCCGTCGGGCCAGGAGCTGAAGGTCACCTGGGACCTGGAGCCGCGCGAGCAGGCGGAAGCCGCGGACAAGAAGGCGGGCCTGATCCGCTGAAGGCGCTCAGGACCCTTGTCACAACCCAACCTTTTTTGATTTCGAGTCGGAGCCGACGATGCCCGAGTTGATGTACCGCGAGGCGCTGAACCAGGCGCTCGCCGAGGAGATGGAGCGCGACGCCAACGTCTTCCTGATTGGCGAGGAAGTGGGCCGCTACAACGGCGCGTTCAAGGTGTCGCAGGGTCTGCTGGACCGGTTCGGGAGCGCGCGCATCATCGACGCGCCCATCTCCGAGCTGGGCTTTGGTGGCATGAGCGTGGGCGCGGCCATGGTGGGCCTGCGTCCGGTGGTGGAGATGATGACGTGGAACTTCGCCATCCTGGCGATGGACCAGATCGTCAACAACGCCGCCAAGCTGCGCCACATGTCGGGCGGCCAGCTGCGCTGCCCCATCGTCTTCCGCGGCCCGGGCGGCGCGGGTGGACGTCTGTCCAGCCAGCACAGCCAGGCGCTCGAGGCGAACTACGCGCACTTCCCGGGCCTGAAGGTCATCGCGCCCGCGACGCCCGCGGACGCCAAGGGCATGCTGAAGGCGGCCATCCGCGACGAGAACCCCGTCATCATGTTCGAGGGCGAGCGGCTCTACGCGCTCAAGGGCGAGGTGCCCGAGGGCGAGCACGTGGTGCCGCTGGGCAAGGCGGACGTGAAGCGGGAGGGCACGGACGTCACCGTCATCACCTGGAGCCGCATGTATTACTTCTGCATGCAGGCGGCCGAGGAGTTGGCGAAGGAGGGCATCAGCGTGGAGGTCCTGGACCTGCGCACGCTGCGGCCCCTGGATGAGGAGGCCATCCTCGCGAGCGTGCGCAAGACGAACCGCGCCGTCATCGTGGAGGAGGGGTGGGCGCTGGCGGGTGTGGGCGCCTCGGTGGTGGACATCATCCAGTCCAAGGCGTTCGACGAGCTGGACGCGCCGGTGGAGCGCGTGACGGGGCTCGATGTGAACATGTCCTACGCGGCGAACCTGGAGAACGCGACCCAGCCGGACGCGCCCAAGATCATCGCCGCGGTGAAGAAGGTGCTGTACCGCCAGGGAGCCTGACCGTATGGCCATTCCCATTCAGATGCCGAGCCTCTCCCCGACGATGACGGAGGGGAAGATCGTCAAGTGGCTGAAGAAGGTGGGGGACAAGGTCTCCTCCGGTGAGGCGCTCGCCGAGGTGGAGACGGACAAGTCCAACCTCGAGATCGAGGCCTACGACGACGGCTACGTGCTGCAGATCCTCGTCGAGGCGAACCAGACGGCGGCCGTCGGCGCGCCCATCGCGTACATCGGCAAGCAGGGAGAGAAGGTCGCGGGTGGTGGCGCGGCCCCGGCTCCCCAGCCCGCTGCCGCCCCGGCGCCCGCGCCGAAGGTGGAGGCGCCTGCCCCCGCTCCGGCCGCCGCTCCCGCGGCTGCTTCGGGGGGCGGCCGCATCGCCATCCAGATGCCGAGCCTCTCCCCGACGATGACGGAGGGGAAGATCGTCAAGTGGCTGAAGAAGGTGGGGGACAAGGTCTCCTCCGGTGAAGCGCTCGCCGAGGTGGAGACGGACAAGTCCAATCTGGAGATCGAGGCCTACGACGACGGCACGCTGGCGGAGATCGTCGTGGGTGCGAACCAGATGGCGCCCGTCGGTTCACCCATCGCGTACATCACGGCCAAGGGGGGCAAGGCGGCGGCTGCTGCTCCGGCTCCCGCTCCCGCTCCCGCGGTGAAGCCCGCGGAAGTGGCGGCGGCGCCCAAGCCGCAGGCCGCGCCCGCTCCGGCTCCCGTGGCTCCGGCGCAGGCGGAGGGCCGCAGGGTGCGCGCCAGCCCGCTCGCGAAGAAGATCGCCCGCGACCGCGGCGTGGATATCTCGCGCGTGCAGGGCTCGGGTCCCTCGGGTCGCGTGGTGAAGCGCGACATCGAAGCGGCCCTGGCTCGGGGCGTGACGGCTCCCGCTCCTTCGGCGCCCACGGCTCCGGTGGCGCGCAAGGCTCCGGCCGCGGTGGCAGCACGCGCCGAGTCCCGGACCGAGCCGCTGACGTCCATGCGCAAGGTGATTGCGCAGCGGATGACGGAGGTGAAGCCCGGCGTGCCGCACTTCTATCTCACCATCGAGGTGGAGATGGACGCGGCCGTGAAGGTGCGCGAGGAGGCGAAGGCGCTGGACCTCAAGGTCTCCGTCAACGACCTCGTCGTGAAGGCCGTGGCGATGGCGGTGAAGCGCTATCCGAAAATCAACGTCTCGCTCCAGGGGGACCAGGTGGTCCACCATGGCTCGGTGGACGTCGGTGTGGCCGTGGCGCTGGAGCAGGGGCTCATCACGCCCGTGGTCCGGGACGCGGACCAGAAGGGGCTTCAGGCCATCTCCACGGAGGTGCGTGAGCTGGCGGAGCGTGCCCGCAAGCGCGCGCTCAAGCCCGACGAGTACACGGGCGGCTCCATCACCGTGAGCAACCTGGGCATGTACGGCATCGACCAGTTCGTCGCCATCATCAACCCGCCGCAGGCCTCCATCCTCGCGGTGGGCGCGGTGAGCGACAAGGTGGTGGTGCGCGACGGGCAGATGGTGATTCGCAAGATGATGACGGCGACGTTGTCGTGCGACCACCGCATCATCGACGGGGCCATCGGCGCCGAGTTCATGCGGGAGCTGCGCGGCCTCCTGGAGCACCCCACGCGGCTGCTCTTCTAGTCGTCGTCGTTGCCTGACGGCCCGCTCCACCCGCGCCATTCCCCGGCGCGAGGGAGCGGGCCTTGTTGCATCCACTACCGGCGCGTGGGCTCCGCGCCGTGGGCTTGTTCCTCCAGCCGGCGTTGCTCGCACGTGACGCGCGCCTGCTGGTCCCTGGGTGTGCCGGTGGGCAGCTCGTGCTCATCCTCCAGGGAGCGGCCGACCATGCCGGGCCAGGGCTCCGGGCGCGTGGCCTCCACATGGTCGATGTGCTCGGCGTACTCGTTGTCCGGGGGCGCGTTGCGCGGCATGTCGTCTGGCTTGTCCTGGTGCGCCATGACGGTGTCCTCCTTCGGGACGTGGCGGAAGTTCCACCGTTAACGGTGCGGCGCGACGTCGCGGTGGGCCAGTCGTGGCCCGCTGCGTGGCCCGCTCCCCCGCTCAGTGGGCGGCCGCAAAAAAAGCCCGGCAGGCGAGTCGGTTCGCTGCTTAACTTCGTTCCAAATGAACGACGACATGACACGCGAACGGCTTGTCCAGGGTGTGTCGGAGTTGGAGGAGCGGGTGGGCCCGCCGCTGCCTCTCACGCAGTCGCTGCAAAAGGCCCTGCTCGGAGCGGTGTTCCCCCTCACCGCGGAAGAGCTCACCTGGGTGGCTCGGGAGAACGAGGCGCCGTCCTCCGTCCTCTCCCTGTTGGGAAGCCTGCCGCAGGGACGTTTCTCCTCGATGGACGCGGTGACTTCGGCGTTGGAGCAGGATGCCGCCCGCCCGGACCCGCTCCCCCCCACACCCTCCCTCCCATCCTCCCGCTGAACTCGTCTCTCCAGCGCGCGCCAGGCTCTGTCCTGGCGTGCTCATTCCGCTGGTACGCCCGGGGAGCAGGCGGACCACCATGCGCTCGTCCAGAAATTCCTGGGGGTCAAACCTGTCTGGTTGCTCTAGAGTTGAGGAGGCGTGGCGTCACGGGGGGACGGTTCCGTGGGCGCGGAGAAGAAAGGGAGTCGGAGGAGGCGCTATTCTGGGGGGCACCAGCCTGGCCTCTCCGTGGGATAGCCGGCCAGGAGGAGCGTCATGAACCCGTCTGAACTGCCCGCGGTGCTGTACGTCGACGATGACGCCCTCAACCTGCGGGTCTTCGACGCGAACTTCGGACAGCGCTTCCGCATCTTCCGCAGCGCGTCTCCCAGCGAGGCGCTGACGCTGCTCGAGCAGCGCAAGGGCGAGATTGGCGTCATCCTCTCCGACCAGCGCATGCCGGGGATGACGGGCGTGGAGCTCCTGGAGCGAGCGCGTTCGATCGCCCCCGACGCCAAGCGCATGCTCGTCACGGCCTACGCGGACATGCAGGCCGTCATCGACGCGGTGAACCGCGGACAGGTGACGCGCTACTTCGTCAAGCCGTGGGACCGCTCGGAGCTGCAGGCGGCGCTGGACGACGCGCTCAAGATTGCGCGCCTGGAGCTGCGCATCCGCGAGGTGGAAGGGCGGATGATGAAGTCGGAGCGTCTGGCCACGCTGGGGCAGGTGACGGCGGGCATCGCTCACGAGCTGATGGGCCCGGTGGGCTACCTCTCGCAGAACGTGGCTTCGCTCCAGCGCGACCTCACGAGTGTCATCCAGTACGTGTCGCGGCACCTGGCCACGGACCCCAACCCGTCGGTGGCGGAGACGGTGGAGGACCTGCCCGCGCTCATCAAGGACCTGGCGGATGGCGCCGAGCACCTGCGGCAGGTCGCCCTGGGGCTGCGCGCGCAGGCGCGAGGCGAGGACATGGAGGCCACCGCGGACGTGGCCGAGGTGGTGTCCTTCGCGGTGAAGCTGGCGCGCGCGGAGGTGAGAGACCGCGCTCGGCTGACGAGCAACGGCGAGCCCGTGCGAGTCGTCTTCGGTCCCGTGAAGCTGTGCCAGGTGTTGCTCAACCTCGTGGTCAACGCGGCGCAGGCCATGGCGGGCACCGGGCGTCAGGGGCGCATCGAGGTGCGCTGGGCGGTGCGGCCCGACGACGTGGTGCTGACGGTGGCGGACAACGGCTGCGGCATTCCCATGGACCTGCAGGAGCGTGTCTTCCAGCCGCTGTTCACCACGAAGCCGGTGGGCATCGGCACGGGCCTGGGCCTGTCCATCTGCCGCGAGCTGGTGACTCAGGCAGGCGGCAGCCTGCGACTGTCCTCCACGCCGGGCGAGGGCACGGACATCGAAATCACCCTCCGGCGAGCCCCGCTCCCCTGAGGCCGAAGGCGTTGCTGAGCATGCGCCACACCCGGTGGAGCGTCTCGCTCTCCGAGCGGCGCACGTCCTCCACCAGCAGCGCGCGCGTGGGGCCCGTGCCCTCGCGCGTGTACTCGACGACCAGCGCGTAGCGAGGGCCGGGGCGCTCGACGAGGTGCACGGCGCGGACGGCGTCGAAGGCGATGAGCTCCGCGCGGGTGGCGCTCGGGGCCCAGGTCAGTCGCTCCAGCCGCAGCGTCTCCGTGCGGAAGTGCAGGACGAAGCGGCGGCGGGCCAGTCTCGACTCCAGCTTCAGCGCCAGGCCCACCAGCGCGGCGGCCACCAGCGCGAGCGCGGCCGACGCGGTGGGGAATGTGCCTGCCTCCTGGCCCACCAGGATGGCCGAGCCCACCGCGCAGCCCACGGCGACGCCCACGCTCAAGCCAGGCAGCATCCTCCACTCCCACCGAGGTGGAAGGGACTCACCCACGAGCCGGCCGCTGTCGTAGCGCAGGCGCACGTCACCGAGCAGCGGGGGGATTCGGTTCTCCTGCAACGCGTCCTTGAAGCTCGCCACGCGCCCAGCATAGCGGTCCAACGCATGCGAGCCTCGAAGTCCGCGCGAAGCTGTGCGAATCTCCAAAGCCATGGATCTCCCGTTCGAGACCGGTGAGAGCGGCGGTGAGGAGGGGGGAACGCTCGCCTCGACGGTGCTGGTGGTGGACGACGAGCCCGTCGTGCTGGACATCTGCGCGCGGCTGCTGGAGCGCGAGTCGGACCTGGTGGTGCTGGTGGCGGAGAGCGCGGAGGAAGCGCTGCCTCTCTTGCGCGAGCAACGCGTCGACGTGCTGGTGACGGACAAGAACCTCCCCGGAATGGGCGGGGTGGAGCTCGTCGCGCAGGCGCGCGGGCTGCAACCTTCACTCGAAGCGTTGATGATCACTGCCTACGCGAGCAGCGAGTCGGTCATCGCCGCCTTCGCCGCGGGGGCGAGCGACTACATCCTCAAGCCGTTCGATGACCTGCGAGTGCTGCGCGCCAAGGTGCGAGCGGCGCTGGAGCGGCGCACGGCCGGCAGTCGCGTGCGAGAGCAGGCGAGGGAAGTCGCTCGCGAGGCCGCCGCGCTCCTGTCCGCCGGGCAGGACGCCCCGGAGCCTGCCCATGAAGCACTCGAAGTGGAACTCCGCGCCTACGAAGAGTCTTCGCGCGCGGTACAGCAGGGCACCGTGGGGGTGGTCGGCAGCGCCGATGCGCTCTCCGCGCTGAAGGAAGCGGGGTTCGAGGTGATGGAGCTGGCGCCGTATGCGCCGGAGCTGGAGCGCGTGGACGTCGTCGTCGTGGAGACGGGCGACCCGCAGTGGCGCACGCTGGCGGAGCGTCTTCAGCGCCGGCCGCCGGATGTGCTGTTGCTCGCCAGCCCTCAGGCGGACCTGGGTGACTTGTTGGAGGCCATCACCCTGCGCATGGACCTGGTGGGCTTCGGCTCCTCCCAGGGGGCGAGCGTCCTGCCGGAGAAGGTGCGGATGCTGTTGCTGCGGCGAGGAGTCCAGCGAGCGTTGGACCGGCTTGCCGCCGCGCTCACCGCGTTCCGTCAGAGCATCCCCGCGCGCTCGGCCTGAGCGGCGAATACGACTGAGGGGGGCTCGGGCGATACATCGCTCGGGCCGTGCTCATGCCCGCAGCTTGTCTTTGAAAAAGAAAACGCCCGCCTTCTTTTCAGAAGGCGGGCGTCTGAGTGACCCTGCCGGGATTCGAACCCGAGTTTGTGCCGTGAGAGGGCACCGTCCTAACCGCTAGACGACAGGGCCGACATTTCGCTGCAACCACCGTGTTTCTGCTGCTGCTTCCTACATCTTGTTTCCGCTCTCGTCAACCATCTGATTTCGAGCTTCTTTTTTTCTGCGGACTGCGGTGCTGCGAGCTGGGGAACTAGGATTCGAACCTAGATAAGCAGAGTCAGAGTCTGCTGTCCTGCCGTTAGACGATTCCCCAATCACTGCGGCTGCCTCTACTACCAACACCGCCCAGCGACTGCAACAACTTCGGTGGGCGTCTACTTCTTCTTCGCCGGCTTTGCTTCCGGCTTCTTCATCGGCTTGACCGCTTGCTGGGTCGGGACGATGTAGATGCGAACTTCCTCGTTCGCCTCGTAAATATTCAGCCCCGCGAAGTTCTTCCCCGAGGGGTTGCTGATGTGAACCGCCTTGACGCCTGGCTGGTTGACGATCTGCCTTCGAGGATAACTGCTCGTCGAATAGACCGAGCGGTAGTAATCCAACGTCGCCTCGAAGTCTCTCGGCGCCCGGTATCGATTCTCTCCCACCTTCTGGGAGCCATCCGGGAGCTGCGCGCCGCTGACCACCTCGGCACCCGCCGTCGCCACCCAGAGCGCGCACATCACCGCCCCGAGTGGGCGCGCCTTATAGAAATGCTGTCTCATGGTGTCAAGCGCACGCGTCATGGGTCGCGAAGATAGGTGCCGAAGCGGCGGTCGTCCACCGCTTCGGCGAAGGGGACGTCACGCGCCGCGGGTGAGCGCGGCGTCGATGCGGCGAAGGGCTTCGTCGCGGCCCGCCAGGAGCAGCGTCTCGCCGATGCCCGGGCTGGTGGTGTTGCCAGTGATGGCGACCCGCACGGGCTGAGCGACCTTGCCCATGCCGACGCTGGAGGACTCGCTGACGGCCTTCACCACGCCGTCGAGCGCCTCCACCGTCCACTCGGGCAGCGCGGCGATGCCGTCGCGCACCTTGCGCAGGAGCACCAGCGAGTCACCGGTGAGGTGCTTGGCCGCGGCCTTCTCGTCCAGCGTGACGCCGGAGCGGAAGTAGAGCGAGGCGGTGGTGGCCATCTCCTCCAGCGTGCGGGCGCGCTCCTTCAGCGCATGGACGAGGGGCACCAGCCGCGAGTCGCCCTTCACCTGGAAGCCCTTGGCCTCGAGGAAGGGGACCAGCCGCTCCGCGACGGTCTCCTCGGGCAGCAGCTTCATCCACTGCTGGTTGAGCCAGAGCAGCTTCTCCGGGTTCCACACGCCGGACGTGGTGCCGACGTCGGAGAAGTCGAACCACTCGAGCATCTGCTCGCGGGTGATGACCTCGTCGTTGCCGTGGCTCCAGCCCAGGCGGATGACGAAGTTGTTGAGCGCCTCCGGCATGATGCCCGTGCGCTTGTGGAGCATCACGTCCGCTTCCGGGTGCTTGCGCTTGGAGAGCTTCTCGCGGTCCGGCCCCAGGATGAGCGGCAGGTGCGCGAACTCCGGCGGCTGCCAGCCCAGCGCCTGGTAGAGCATGAGCTGCGGGAAGGTGGAGTTGACGTGCTCCTGGCCGCGCGCCACCAGGGTGATGTCCATCAGGTGGTCGTCGATGACGCAGCCGAAGTTGTAGAGCGGGATGCCGTCCGCGCGCAGCATCACCCAGTCGTCCAGGTCCGAGTAGGGCTTGGCGATGGTGCCCAGCGCCTTGTCGGTGAACGACACGGTGCCCTCGGTGGAGGGCATCTTGAAGCGGATGACGGCCTCCTCCTCGCGGCGGCCCGCGGGCGGGGCCTTCAGGTCCCGGCAGGTGCCCGGGTACTTGTAGAAGCCGCCGGACTTCTCGGCCGACTCGCGCTGCGCATCCAGGTCCTGCCGGGTGCAGTAGCAGCGGTAGGCCTTGCCCTCGGCGATGAGGCGCTGGGAGTGCTCGCGGTAGGTGTCCAGCCGCTGGGTCTGGAAGTAGGGCGCGTGCGGGCCCTCCTTGCCGGGTCCTTCGTCCCAGTCGATGCCCAGCCACACCAGGCCATCGAGGATGGCTTGCACCGACTCCGCGGTGGAGCGGACCCGGTCTGTGTCCTCCATGCGAAGAATGAAGGTGCCGCCATGGCGACGAGCCTGGAGGTAGTTCATCAGCGCCGTACGGGCACCACCGATGTGGAGGTATCCGGTAGGGGACGGAGCAAAGCGGACGCGAGGAGCAGAAGGCATACGGGCGCGCGGATTAGCAGGGAGGCGGTCAGGGGGTCAACGCGGATGGGCACGCTCTGGGGTATGGTGTTCGCAACGGGGAGAGAACGTGTATGTCGATTCGTCAGCTACTTCGCATGGGGATGGTGTTGGGGGTCTTCCTGGCCGCGCTGCCCGCGGCCGCCACCACGCAGTTGCGGATGGACTTGTCGCAGCTCTCTCTTCAGTCGGACGCGGTGGTCCACGGCGTCGTGCGCCGCGTGGAGAGCCGCTGGGCTGGAGATGGTCAGCGAATCGTCACTGACGTCGAGGTCGAGGTGGTGGAGCCCCTCAAGGGACAGCCCGGAGGCACGGTGCTCCTCACGCAGCCCGGCGGCGAGGTGGGCGATATCGGACAAGTGGTGCATGGACTTGCTTCATTCAAGACGGGCGAGGAAGTGGTCCTCTTCCTGCGCAAGCGCGGCGCGAAGGCCTTCCGCCTCTCCGGTCAGGCGCAGGGCAAGTACCAGGTGCAGCGCGGCGAGGTGGGCAAGCCCGCCATGGCGGTGCCCGAGCCCACGGAGGCGCTGCTGCTGGACCCTGTCACGCGTCAGCCGACCGCCTCGGTGGAGAAGCCGAGGACGCTCGAGGACCTGAAGGCGGCCATCCGCGCCGCGCTGAAGGGGTCCGCGCCGTGAGTGCCGCGGCAACGCTGCTGGCCGCCCTCGCGCTGGGACAGTTCGCCCCCTACGTCCGCAGCCGGGTGACTCCTGGAGACGACTCCACCCAGTGCCTCTATTGGACCGTGCCCCAGGTCACCTGGAGCCAGGCCACCCAGGGCAACCCGGGCACGGCGGGGGACACGGAGTTCGAGGCCGTTCGGGCCTCCTTCAAGAGCTGGGAGGACATCTTCGCGCGGTGCGGAAACCTGTCGCTGCGCGAGGGCCCCGTCATCAACGAGCGGCGCGTGGGCTACCGGCGCAACGAGCAGAACAACAACGTGGTGCTCTTCCGCACGATCAACTGCCACACCGTGGTGGCGGAGAAGGACGCGTGCTGGAAGGCAGAGACGTGCGCCAGCCAGTACGACTGCTGGGATGACGACGACAACACGCTCGCCATCACCCTCACGACCTACGACATGCGCTCCGGCATCATCCTCGACTCGGATATCTCCTTCAACGCGGAGAAGTACACCTTCACGACGGTGATCGGGGCGAACTGTGAACCGCCTGCTCCGACGAACTGTGTGCCCGCCGACGTGCAGAACACCGCCACGCACGAGATTGGCCACTTCATCGGCCTGGACCACACGCGTGCGTTCGGCTCCACGATGAACCCCAGCGCGCAGCCGGGGGAGGTGTCCAAGCGCACCATCGACTCGGGCTCGAGCTCGTTCGTCTGCGACGTCTATCCCAAGGGCCGCGCGAGCCAGGCCTGTCTGCACCCCACGGTGGAGGACAAGCTGGGCGCGAAGGATGGCGGCTGCTCATCGACGGGCGCGACGTCCATGGGCGCCGCGCTGCTGGCGTGGGCCCTGTGGGGGCTTCGCCGCCGCGAGCGCGGGGGCCGCTCATGAAGAGGCCGGCGCTGTTGGGACTCCTGCTCCTCGCGACGCCCTCGCTGGCGCAGGACACCCTGCCGTTCCAGCGCACGCTCGTCCGGGGCAGGCCGCTGTGTCTGCTGTGGCCAGTGCGCGAGTACGTCTACCACCTGGACCCCGCGGGCAGCGCCAGGACACCGGGGAACACGGAGGTCGCCGCCATCGAAGCGGCCTTCGACTCCTGGCGGCGCGTGTCGGAGACGTGCAGCGACTACCAGTTCCGGAGGGGCTCGGACTGGCGGGGCCCCATCGCCGTTGGCTACGACGAGAAGAATCCTCGCTCCAACTACAACATCGTCACGTTCCGCGAGACGGCGTGTGACGACGTCGTGCCTCGGGACGACGCGTGCTGGGGCGACGAGAGCTGCGGCAACAAGTACGCGTGCTGGGAGATTGGCGAGGAGACGCTGGCGCTCACGACGTCGACGTACAGCATCGCCTCGGGGCGGGTGCTGGACGCGGACATCGAGATGAACGCGTCCCAGCCCGGCGGCTCCCCAGGCCACCTCTTCACCACGGTGGACGGTCCACCGTGTCAGGGCCCTCCGGCGACGGACTGCGTGGCGGTGGACCTGCAGAACACCATGACGCATGAGATTGGCCACGTGGTGGGGTTGGACCATGTGGCGAACGCGGGCTCCACCATGGCGCCCACCGCGCCGCCGGGGGAGACGCGCAAGCGGGTGGTGGACTCGGGCTCCGTCGCGGGCTTTTGCTCCATCTACCCGCGGTGGCAGCCGCCCAACCAGTGCGTGCCTCGTCTGGACACGGGCATCGTGCTGTTGGCGGACGGGCGGGGCACGGGCTGTGCCTCGGCGCCGGGCACGGCCCTCTCGGGTGTCGCGCTCGCCGTCCTCGCGCTGCTGCGCGCGAGGCGGAAGTCGGGCGGACACTGAGGAGTGAAGTCGTCGCCGGGCATCAGTCCCTCCACCGGGCCGTGAGACACCAGGCCCGGTGGGAGGGGCGAGCCATCAGCGACGCGGAGCCACCAGCCGGATGCTGAACGTGTAGTCCACGTTCACCGGATGGCCCTGGTACACGATGGGCTTGTACGTGCGCGACTGGAAGGACTCGAGGACGGCCTTCTCCATGTGCGCCACCGGCTTGATGACGCGACACTTCTCCACGCGGCCCTTGGTCGTGATGGTACAGCGGAAGAGCATCACGCCCTCGGCCTTCGCGGCCATCGCCTCGCGCGTGTAGACGAGGTCCTTGCCCTGGTCGATCATCTCCGGCCGAGGCATGTTCTCGTTGTAGGGCAGCACGTCGCCGCGCGCGGAGGCCAGCGCCGCGGACGGCAGCACCGGCACCGCCAGGCTCCCTCCCGCGCCCTTGGCCGCGGCAGCCGCCGCCGCACCCACGCCACCCGCCGTCTGCGGCTCCGCGGCATCCACGGGCGCCTGCGTGGGCGCGAGCATCACCGGGGCGGACATGCCGCCCGGCGTGGCCACGGGCTCGGCGACCTCGACCTCGTCGGGCGCGGAGGCGGAGGCGACTTCCGTGCTTCCGCCGCCTCGGCCGCCCCGGCGCTTCTGGAGCTTCTGCGACAGCACCACCTCACCGGAGCCGCCCGTGACGACGGTCTCCATCTGGTAGCCCTCCATCGCGAAGGTGAGCTCCACGGTGATGGAGCCGTCCTGTCCCGCGGGCAGCTCCAGGGTGAAGGGCGTCGTGCCGCGCTCCTTGCCCCGGTAGAACACCCGCGCGCCGCTGGGCTGGCTCATCAGCTTGAAGCGGACCTTCTGGGCGCCCGCGGGCGTGGGGGCCTCCTGCACCGCCGCGGCGGGCGGGGCCTGCACGGGGGCCTGCGCCACTGCCTCGGGCTTGGACTCGGGGACTGGTGCCGCGGGCTTGTCCCGCATGAAGAAGATGGCGCCCCCCGCGATGAGGCCGGCGAGCACCACACCGCCCAGGCCACCCATGAGGAGCGTGCGCTGGCGGGCACGCTGGACGGCCTTGGGCACCTCCACGCTGATGTCCACCGCGAGCGTGTCACCCGAGTCCGTGGGCGACGTGCCCGCGCTCGAGAAGAGCGGAGACGGGTAGGGGCCCGTCGTCGTGGCGCCACCGGGACGCTTGAAGATGCCGCTGTTGCCGCCCGCGGCCATGCTGGCCTCGCGCAGTCCCTCCAGCATCTCGTCCATCGTCTGGAAACGCCGCGCGGGGTCCTTCTCCAGACAGCGCCGCACCACGGCCTCGATCTCCGGCGGCACCGCGATGTCCGGGCGGAGCTGCTGGAAGGTGGGCGGGGCTTCTTTGTAGTGAGCGAAGATGAGCTCGATGTGGTCGCGCGCGATGAACGGCGGGCGGCCCATCAGCATCTGGAAGAGGACGATGCCCAGCGAGTACACGTCGCTGCGCGCGTCCGTCGCGTTGCGCGCCTGCTCCGGCGCCATGTACTGCGGCGAGCCGAGGAACGTGCCGTTCTGGGTGATCTCCGGGGAGATCTGCCCCTCCTGCGGCGCCGCCACCGACTTCACGAGCCCGAAGTCCAGGACCTTCACCAGGTCCTGATCCTGCTCGTTGAGGAGCATGATGTTGGCGGGCTTCAAGTCGCGGTGGACGATGCCCAGGCTGTGCGCCTCGCGCAGCGAGCGGCAGATCTGCTGGGCCACTGCGACGGCGCGCGACCACTGCAGCGGCCCCACCTGCCCGAGCACCTGGGCGAGGGTGCGACCCTCCAGGTACTCCATGGCGATGTAGAAGATGCCGTCGTCCGTCTGCCCGTAGTCGATGACGGTGACGGTGTTGGGGTGTCGCAGCTTCGAGGTCAGCGACGCCTCACGCAGGAAGCGCTTCTGGAAGCCGGGGTCCCTGCTGCTGGGGAAGCTGGGGTTGAGGACCTTGAGCGCGACCACTCGCTCCAGCGGGGCCTGGAGGGCGCGGTAGACCTTGCCCATCCCACCTACACCCAGGGGCTCCAGGATGCTGAAGCGGCCGTTCAGGGTTCGGCCGATGAGCGGATCCGCACCCGCCGCGGCAGGCGTCTCGGGGTTCGGCGAGTCGCCCTTGATCATTCGTACCCCCTGCCAACAAGCAACATGGATTCTCCAGAAGTGTGCCGGGTACGCATCAAACCATATCTCCACTTCCAGACGCACTTCCGGCCTTGAGGAGTCCAACATCGGAAGGCGGTTACCGGCGCACACCTGGCGCGTCGGGTGGGGGACGGTCCAATTCACCCCGCATTGACGGTTCCGTATTTACCGGATTAGCGTGAGTCGACCCGCGCGCCAGGGCTGAAGCGGGCGGGGCCGCCCCCATGGCAGATACCCCTCACAATCCCGTGGAAGCGCAGGTGCGTCGAGCCTCCGTGCAGGAGCGCCTGGGCGAGTTGGAGCAGGAGCAGGCGCGACTGCGGCAGGAGCTGATCTCCCTTTCGGGAGAGCTGCGCCTGCCTGGCCTCTTCTTGACGCTGGACGCGGCGGGGACCTCCGCGCTCCTGGCGGCGGACGCCGTCCAGGAGGTGGTGCGCCTGGTGGAACTGGCGCCCTTGCCCGGTGCCCCCGCCCATGTGCTGGGAACGTTTATTTACAGAGGAAGCCCCGCGGTCGCCGTGGACCTGGCGACGCTGCTGGGGGTGAAGCGC
Organism: Myxococcus stipitatus; assembly: GCF_038561935.1. The sequence continues at coordinate 3,885,330 of NZ_CP102770.1, forward strand.
CAGCCGGATCTGGATTCCCACCTGGTCATCTGCAAGGGCGCGCGTCCTGTCGCGGTGCTGGTGGACCGGGTGCGGGACCTGGTGGAAGCGCCGACGTTGGTGGAAGGCACCGTCGATGGCACGGTGGGCCTGGAGTGGGACCGCTCCGGGCTGATGGCGGGCCTGTGCCGGACGCCCGAAGGGGTGCGTCCGCTGCTGCGTGTCTCCGCGGTGCTGGCGGGGTCGGAGGGGACGTGAGCGAGTCCGTCCTCGATGACGAGACGCTCATGAAGGTCGAGGAGGTCCTGAGGACCGCCTGCGGCCTGACGCTCGCGCACAGCCTGCGACGCTCGCTGGAGACGGCGCTGTCGCGCTCGGCCGAGGCGCGTGGCATGGGGCCCGAGTCCTTCCTGCGCGGCCTCCTGCTCCGCGACTCGCAGGCGGTGGAGACCTTCATCGAGCACGCCGTCATCGGCGAGACGTACTTCTTCCGCCATCCCGAGCACCTGCGCTCGCTCGCGCGGCTGGCGGCGCCGAAGACGGGACCCTTCTTCAATGTCTGGAGCGCGGGCTGCGCCACGGGCGAGGAGCCCTACAGCATCGCCATGGCATTGCTGTCGGCGGGGATTCCCGAGGGCCGCATCCGCGTGCTCGCCACGGACGTGTCGGGCCGGGCGCTGGAGCGCGCGAAGGAAGGGCTGTATGGCCCCTGGTCCCTGCGCCACGTCGAGCCGGAGCTGGAGCGCCAGTACCTGGAGCGCCGGGGCGAGCAGCTCTCCGTCGTGGCTCCCGTGCGCAAGCTCGTGGAGTTCCGCCGCCACAACCTGGCGACCGATGCGCCCCCCTTGAGCGGGCTCAGCGCCATCTTCTGCCGCAACGTGCTCATCTACTTCCCGCCGGACCTGGTGCGCCGCGTGCTCGCGACGTTCCTCTCCGCGCTCGCGCCCGGTGGGCTGCTCTTCGTCTCGCCCGCGGAGGTCCCGCTCACCAACGGGCTGGGGCTGGAGGCGGTGGACGCGGAGGGCAGCGTGGCGCTACGGGTCGTGACGCCGGGAGAGGCGCCGCCGGAGCCTCCTGTCCGCCGCGCCGTGCGCCAGGTCGCCGAGGTGCTCCAGGCCGCGGCCCGCCTCGCGCCTCCGCCCGCGCCGCCCAAGGCCGCGGCCTTCATCGACGGCCTGTCGTCGCGGCCCCAGATGGAGCTTCATCCGCCGAGCAGGGCCGCGGAGCCTCCCTCTTCCCCCGCGCCGCGCCCTGGCGCCACGCCCGAGGCGGGGCCGCTGGAGCGCGCGGTGGACGCGGCTCGGGCGGGACGGTTCGAGGAGGCGGAGGCGCTGGCGCGCGAGGCGGCGAAGGCGCTGGTGCCAGAGGCCTACCTGCTGCTCGCGATGGTGGCCGAGGGCCGCGGTGACTTGAACGGGGCGGTGGAGGCGGTGCGCAAGGCGCTCTACCTGGAGCCGAGGCTGGCGCTGGGGCACGCGACGCTGGTGGCACTCTACGGGCGCCTGGAGCGGCCCGAGGACGCGGAGCGCGCGAGGCAGAACGCGCTGCGCGCGCTGGATGGACTCGATGATGAACAGCCGCTGCGTGGGGTCGAGACGATGACGGCTGGGGGGCTGCGGCAGGCCCTGGCACCCAGAACGCAGGCCGGATGGCAGGGGGCGCGCTAGCAGCGCCCTTCGCTCGTGGGAGGCAATGTGGACGGCAACAAGACGAAGGTGACGCTGCCGGAGTGGCTCTTGCTGGGCCGCCGCAGCCTGCGATTCAAGATTGTCGCCGTCACCGGACTGACGGGCGTGCTGGTGGCTGGCGTGCTCACCCTCGCGTTCTGGAATCAGATGAGCAACGCGCAGCGCGAGGACCTGGCGCGGCGCGCGCGCTCAGTGAGCGAGGAGCTGTCGAAGACGCTGGGCCCCATCCTGGTCTCCAGCCAGGACGCGAGCCGCCTCCAGTCGACCGCGCACGGGGTGCTGCGCCATGTCCCGGACGTGGCCTACGTGCTGGTGCGCGGCGCCAAGGGTGAGCTGCTCTCGGAGGTCGCGGACGAGCGCTTCGCGGGCGCGGACCAGACCCTGACGGACAGCGACGCGGTGGAGGAGCGGCGGCTCGTCGTGAAGGGCGAGCCCGTGGTGGAGTCGTCCGTGCCCGTCTACACGGGGCAGGGAAGCTCCGCTCGCCGCGTGGGCACGGTGCAGGTGGCTCTCCATGAGCAGGCGCTGGCCCAGGCCCTGGGGGCCACCACGCGCTTCACGGTGGTGCTCGGCTCGCTCATCCTCGCCGCCTGCATCCTGGGGGCGTGGTTCATGTCGGGCTATCTCGTCGTCCCGCTGGAGCGGCTGGCTCGCGCGGCGACGGGCATCGCGGGAGGCAACCTGCGCCAGCAGTTCGACACCAGCGCGGCCGATGAGATTGGCGAGGTGTCGCGCAGCTTCGCGGCGATGTCCGACGGCCTGGCGCACCTCTTGGAAGACCTGCGCGCGGCGGCCGCGGAGATGGAGAAGGAGGCGACGGGCGTGCTGTCCACGTCCTCCCAGCAGTCCGCCATGGCGCACCAGCAGGCGTCCGCCATCAGCGAGACCAGCACCACCGTCGCGGAGATCGCCCAGACGTCCAAGCAGGCCACGGCCTTCGCGGACTCCGTCATCGCGCAGACGCAGAAGTCGGAGTCGCTCAGCGCGGAGGGCCAGAAGGTGGTGGCCGAGAGCGTGACGGGCATGGAGAAGCTGGGCGACCAGGTGAAGGCCATCGCCCTGTCCATCACGGACCTGAGCGAGCGCACGCTCCAGATTGGCGACATCATCAGCACCGTGAAGGACGTGGCGGAGCAGTCCAACCTGCTCGCGCTGAATGCCTCCATCGAAGCGGCCAAGGCGGGGGAGCACGGGCGTGGCTTCGCGGTGGTGGCCACGGAGATGCGCACCCTGGCCGAGCAGTCCCGCGTCGCCGCCGAGCAGGTGCGGGGACTTCTCAACGAGGTTCAGAAGGGAACGCGCGCGGCGGTCAACGCGACGGAGGAGGGGAGCCGCCGGGCGCAGGCCGCGATGGAGCTGGCGCGTGGCGCGGGTTCGGCCATCCTGGGATTGTCCGAAGTCATTCGCGAGTCGTCCGGGGCCGCGCGACAAATCGCGGGGAATACCCGCCAACAGACGATTGGTGTGGAACAGATCGCCGCCGCGATGGGCGAGCTGACGTCGGCCATGGGAGACTCCGTCGTGGGCACACGACGCATCGAACAGGTGGCTGGCAATCTGACCAATCTCTCGAAGCGCTTCTCGGACCTGGTGGGTAGGTACCAGCTATGAACGCAAACGTGGCGACGTCACGACAGGCCTTGAAGGTCCTCATCGTCGAGGACACCAAGACCATCACCAACTTGCTCCAGGTCTATCTGATGGGCTGGGGATTGGAGTTCTTCGACGCACCCAATGGGGTGGTGGGCTTGAGCAAGGCGCGGGAGCTCAAGCCGGACCTCATCATCTCCGACGTCCAGATGCCGGAGATGGATGGCTTCTCCCTGTGCGCGGCGGTGCGCGCGGACGCACAGCTGCATGCCACGCCCTTCATGATGCTCACCTCGTTGAAGGACGAGGCGAGCCGCCAGAAGGGCAACCTGGTGGGAGCGAGCGCCTTCCTCAACAAGCCCGTGTCGGTGGATGACCTGCGCTCGAAGGTGCGCGTCATGTTGAATCTGCCCGCGACGAACCGGTGATGCCCGCATGGCGAGCGACGAGGTCAAGGTGAACAGCGACGCACAGCAGCCCGCGCTCCGGCCCGAGGGCGCGCCGGAGCGAAGCGAGAGCGCGGACAAGCGGCGCGAGGTGCTGGGCGCCCGTGCCCGTGCGCTGGCCGAGTCTCGTCACGAGGTGCACCACGAGGTGTTGTCGGTGCTCGCCTTCCAGGTGGGCGGCGAGCGCTACGCGGTGCGAATCGAGCACGTGGACCATGTGCTGGAAGCGCGCGGCATCTGCTCGCTGCCCGGAGCGCCGCCGCATGTGCTGGGCGCGCTGGCCAGCCGCTCGCGGGTGGTGCCGGTGCTGGACCTCCGCCAGCTCCTGGGGCTGGAGGGCGGCGGCATGTCGGACCTGGGAAAAATCGTGGTGGTGGAGGTGGGTGAGGAGTGTTTTGGACTGGCGGCGGAGACGGTGGAAGGGCGCAAGGAGTTGCCCAAGACCGAGCTCTCGCAGCCCCCTCCGGGGCCCTTCCTGTACCTGACGCCGGACCGGCTGACGGTGCTGGAGTTGGAGCAGCTCGGAGGCCCGGCCGCGGGCCGGCAGGCGCGGGAATAGAGGCGCGACATGGATCCGCAGCTCTTGCGCAGCATCTGGCCGGTGTTCTCCGCGGAGACGCGTGAGCAGATCCAATCCATTGGAGCGAAGGTGCTCGGAATGGAGGGGCCGTCGACCGCGCGCGAGGCGGACCTGCTGCCCTCGCTCAAGCGACTGGTCCACAGCCTCAAGGGCTCCGCGGCGAGCCTGGGTCTCGACGACATCGAGAACGTGGTGCACGCCATCGAGGACGGGCTGGCCCACACGCGCACGGACGTGGGCCTGCCGCGCGACGCGGTGGAGTCCATGCTCCGAGGCCTGTCCGGCATCGAGGCGGCCATGGCCCGGGGCGACGCGGGACAGTCGCCCGAGGTGGAGGGGCTGGCCTCGCTGCTCAAGTCCCTGGGCCGCGAGGTCGCCGTGCCCGAGGCGGTGTCGGTGGCCTCGGGTCTGTCGGCGAAGGGCCTGGAGGTGTTGGACTTCCTGGAGGCCTCGCTCCGCGCGCTCTGCTCGCCGGACGTCCCGGACCGGGCCGCCGTCGTGCGCAAGGCGATGGAGCGGGCCCGCGGGCTGCGTGGACTGGCGCTGGATGGCGGGGCCTCACGGGTGGCCACGCTGGCGGAGTCCGCCGCGCTGGGCTTCGCGCGCATGGAGCCGGGGGGAGACCCGGCGAGCCTTGCCGCCTCCGATGTCGCGGGCACGCTGGTGGAGCTGCGCGGACGGCTGGATGCGGTGAAGTCGACGGCCGCGGCCACTCGGGCGGTGGAGACGCCGAAGGTGGTGCCCGCGCAGGCCGCGCCGGAAGCACTCACGCCGGGGGCACCCGTGGCGGCGCCGGAGGCTCGGGCCTCCGTGGCGGAGCACACGGTCCGCGTGTCCGTGAAGACGCTCGACTCGCTGGCGCTCCAGGTGGAGCTGCTGATGTCGGGCCGGGCGCAGCAGGCGCGGCGCTCCGAGAGCTATCGCGCGCTGTCGGATGGAACGCACGAGGTGCTGCGGCACCTGGAGCGCGCGGCCTCACAGCTCTCGATGACGGGGGGCGGGGCCGCGCTGGACTCGCTGCGCTCCGGCGTGGCGCTGATGCGCACCATGCAGAAGCGCCTCTTGGAGGTGTCGCGCGAGGCGCACCGCGACGGCGAGCAGCTGGCGCTGGTGGCCCAGGTGGCGCGCGATGACCTGCGCGATTTGCGCATGGTGCCCGCGTCGCAGCTCCTGGAGCCGCTGCGTCGCACCGTGCGCGAGGTCTCCGCGCGGTTGAGCAAGGACGTGGCGCTGGAGCTGACGGGAGGCGAGGTCCGGTTGGACCGGCGCATCCTCGACGCGCTGAAGGACCCGCTGCTGCACCTGGTCCGCAACGCCATCGACCACGGGCTGGAGACTCCCGAGGAGCGACGGGCCGCGGGCAAGCTCGAGACGGGGCGCTTGACGGTGCGCGTGGAGCCTCGCGGCGCGCGCATCGCGCTGGTGGTGGAGGACGACGGCTATGGCCTGTCGCCGGACCGCGTGCGCGCCACGGCGGTGCGCAGGGGCCTGCTGACGGAGGAGGCGGCCGCGCGGCTCTCCGATGCCCAGGCCGCGCGCCTGGTGTTCCAGCCGGGCTTCTCCACGCGCGAGCAGGTGACGGCCACCTCGGGGCGGGGCGTGGGACTGGACGTGGTGCAGGCCACTGCGGCGCGTCTCCAGGGCTCCGTCGACGTGGACTTCTGGGCCGGGCAGGGCACGCGCTTCACGGTGGACCTGCCGCTGACGCTGGCCGCCGCGCTGGGCTTGATGGTGCGCACCGGCACGGCGGTGGCCGCCATTCCTTCCGACAGCGTGGAGCGCGTGATGCGCTTGATGCCGGAGGACGTGGGCACCGTGGCCGGACGCGTGGTGGCGCGCGTGGAGGGCGCACAGCTCACCTTCCTCTCGCTGGCGGAGGCCATTGGCCTGCCCCGGCTGCCCCTGGCCATCGACTCCGGGCGCGTGCAGATGGCCGCGCTGGTCGTCGTGGGAGGCGACAAGGTGCTGTACGCCATCGACGAGGTGGTGGGGCAGCAGGAGATTGTCGTGCGCTCGCTCGGCAAGCACCTGCAGGGCGTGCGGCACCTGGCGGGCGCGGCGGTGCTGGATGACGGGCGCGTGGTGCCGGTGCTCAACGCGCCGGAGCTCGTGCGCGCGGCGCGGCCGGAGACGCGCTCCGCGTCGGCGGAGGTGCGGCGTCCGCGCATCCTCGTCTGCGATGACTCGCTCACCACGCGCTTCGCGATGAAGTCCCTGCTCGAAATCGCCGGCTTCCCCGTGGTGACCGCGGCGGACGGCGAGGAGGCCTGGGGCATCCTCGAGCGGACACCGTGCCAGCTCGTCGTGAGCGACTGGCAGATGCCTCGGCTGGACGGTGTCGGGCTTGCCCGGCGCATCAAGTCCCACGCGACGCTGCACTCCACGCCCGTCATCCTCGTCACCTCACTCGACAGCCCGGAGGACCGGGCCGCGGGGTTGGAGGCCGGCGCGGATGGCTACCTCGTCAAGCGCGAGGTGGAGCGCGGCAAGCTGCTGGAGCTCGTCCGGAACCTGCTCCCCGCTCGCGCGTGAGGACCTGACTCAGGGCGTCTCGGCGCCCGCTTCCGCTGGAAGCTGGATGACCCAGGAGCGCGCGTCCGAGGAGGGCGCGCGCAAGCTCCCACCGAGCCGCCGGGTGTGCTCGCGCACCACCGCGAGCGGCCGCTCCGCTGGCGCGTGGCCTCCCTGCATCCGGAGGTCGAGCTGCCAACACCGCGTGGCCTCGACGGCCACCGCGGTGAGCCACACCGAGGTGGACCGGGTCGACGCGAGGGCTCGCGCCAGGGCTCGCACCCAGGCGTCCAGTTGAGCGGCGCTCGCCCTCACGCGCATGGGACGCTCGGACAGGACCAGTGTCAGCTCCCAGCGCGGCGACTGCTTCGCGTGAGGGCTCAGCACCGCGTGGAGCAGGGGACCCAGGTCGGTGATGGGGTTGCGGCCCAGACGTTGGTCGATGACGGCCCGCTGGTCCTGCGTGGCCCGCGCCACCCGGTCCAGGTAGCGCTGCATCGTCGCGCAGAGGGGACCCGCATGGCCCTTCAGCATCATGTCCACGTACCCCCGGACGACCATCAAGGGGGTGCGCAGGTCATGGGCCGCCAGCGAGCGGCGCACCTCCCAGCGGGCCACCTCCTGCTCCAACCTCCGACGCGCGGACAGGAGCCGTGCGTGCCGCGCCTGGGCGGAGGACTCGCGCGCGTGCGCCACGAGCAGCGCCCCTCCCAAGGTGGACAGCCGCTCCAGCAGTGAGTCGTCCAGGTGTCCTGGCGTCTCGGGCCACAGTCGCAGTCGGCGTCCCGTGCCCGACGGGAAGCGCGCGGCCTGCGTGCCCACCCTGGCCACGCAGGTCCTCCCATCGAAGAGGGCCGCGCCGGAGGCACGTGTCAGCCGGAGTGTCTCGAGCAGGAGAAGCTCCATGCCCGCGAGGGCGCCACGGCGCAGCGCGCGCTCGGCGACCGCCGCCAGCGCCTGCTCTATCCCCGCGTCGAATGAGATGTCGACGCCCCACCCACTCCAAGCACCCGCTTGCACGCGCAGAGGTATGGGCATGACCTCGCCAGGGCGCAACACTGCCCACGGTGGGCAAAGAAAGGGTCGCCGGAAGGCAATCCTTTACCCACCGCCTCCGCATACCCCCTGACTTTTTTGCCGTCCCAAGGGGGTGGATTCGTCCTCAACCCCTCTCAACTCCTCACGAGGACCCCTTGGCCGGCCCCTTGCTAACGGCCAGTGCGACGGGTGGCGGAAGGGACAGATGGGGACTCTCGACTACTACGCGGCCATCGCCCGGCTGGCACCAGGGGCCCTGGCCCTCAGTGCGGTGAGGCGGGTGCAGGGGGTGGCGCGACAGGCGCGCTACCGACGCCGCGAGCCCACGAACCAGGTGCGCCTGCTGCAAGCCCTGGGCGTGTCGCGAGCCGAGGCGCTCGCGATGAGAGTCTTCGGAGGCCGCACCTCGCGCGTCTGGTGTGACGTGGCCCAGCGCGCGTCCGTCCTGGAGGCGCTCGCGGCGATTCCTGGCGCCCGGGAGCGCGCCAGCGTCCGGGCGAGGACCGCGCTTCGTCAGGAATGGAACGTCTTCGGGACCCGCGTCACCTTTGGAGAAGGGCGCCCGGTGGACTGGTCGCTCGACGTGCTCAGCGGCCATCGCTATCCCCTGGCGCCCGTGGGGCGGATGCAGCTGCACTCCATCGGCAATGACCCGAAGTACCCGTGGGTGATGGGGCGGCTCGACAGCGCGGTGGCGCTGGGGCAGGGGTACTGGGTCGAGCCTTCCGCGGAGGAGCGCTCGCGGCTGGTCACCGCGTTCGTGATGCAGGTGCTGGACTTCCTCCAGGCCAATCCCGTGGGCCTGGGCGTCCAGTGGACGTGCCCCATGGAGGTGGCGCTGCGGGCGAGCAACCTCGCGCAGGCGCTCCTCATGTTCTCCGACGCGGCGCCCGTGCGGCGCGCGGAGTTCCTCGTGCCGGTGCTCAGCTCGCTCGTGGACCACGCGGCCTGGGTGGAGGCGCATCTCGAGGACCGGGGCGCGGTGCCCAACAACCACCTGGTCTCGAATCATGTGGGGCTGCTCGTGGTGGGGCTGCTCTTCCCGGAGCTGCCGGGGGCCTCGCGGCAGGTGGCGCGCGCGGTGGAGGGGCTGGGCCAGCAGATGGCCGCGCAGGTGAATGTGGAGGGCACCTCCTTCGAGGGCTCCATTCCCTACCATCGGCTGTCGGTGGAGCTGTTCACTCAGGCGCTGCTCGTGGCGCGGGGAATGGGTGTGCCGCTGGGCCTGGCCTACGAGGTGCGGCTGAAGCGCATGTTCCACGCGGTGCGCGCGTGGTGCTCGGAGACGGGGCTCGCGCCGCAACTGGGTGACAATGACTCCGGACGCGTGTTCCCGCTTCGCGAGCGCGGAGACCTGGAGCAGGGCTACCTCGTGGGGCTGGGCGCGGCGCTCTTCGGTGACTCGAGCCTGCGCGATGGAGAGTTCCCGGACGAGGCCGCGTGGCTCCTCGGGCAGCAGGGGCTGGAGCGATATCGGCGCCTGGGGCCGGGGCGGCCGCAGCGCTCCATCAGCTTTCCGGAAGGGGGCTTCCACGTGCTGCGGGGCGCGGGGGCTGTCGTCACGGTGAGTGCTGGCAAGCAGGGGCAGCGCGGCGTGGGCGGCCACAGCCACAACGACAAGCTCTCGTTCGAGCTGCACCTGGGGGGACGCCCCGTCATCGTGGACCCTGGGACGGGCTCGTATACGCGAGACCCCGCGACGCGGAACGCGTTTCGAGGCACGGCGGCGCACAACACCGTGCAGGTGGATGGCGCGGAGCAGGCCCCGCTGGACCCCGCTCGGTTGTTCGCGTTGCCGGAGGAGGCTCGGGCGCGGGTGGTGGCCTTCCTTCCCGGGCCTCGCGTGGACAGGTTGCGTGTCCGGCACGACGGCTATCGCCTGCTCCCGGCGCCGGTGGGCATCGAGCGCACGTTCCGGTTGGACCGGCGGGAGCGGGTGCTCGCGGGGCGCGATGGCTTCATCGGGACGGGGCGGCATGAAGTGGTGGGGCGCTTTCATCTCCCGGACGCGCAGGCGCGGCGCGTGACGTTGGACGGGCAGGTGCTCGGGCGCGCGCTGCGCGCGGCGGAGGAGCCGGTGGAACTGGGGGACTTCGCGGTGGAGCTGGGGCCTCCGGGGGCGGTGCTCGCGTGGCTCGTGCTGGAGCGGGGGCTGGAGCCGGAGCTGGTCTCGTCCCGGTACTCACCGGGCTATGGCCGGGTGGTGCCCTCGGTGACGGTGGAGTTCCGGGGGCAGGTGCGGCCCCCAGCGGTCATGAGGTGGGTGGTTGTCTTCAGGTGAGTGGTCCAGGTGGTGAGGTGGTCGTCTCGCGGCGGCACGTCACGAACGAGAAGAGGTGAGGGCGATGAGGGTGATGGTGGGCAGCCCGCTGCTGGAGCGGATTCGCCGGCGGGAGGCGAAGGTCGGGGTGGTGGGGTTGGGGTACGTCGGTCTTCCGTTGGGGATGGCCTTCGCGGAGGCGGGCTTCCCGGTGGTGGGGCTCGACGTGGACCGGCGCAAGATCGACAAAATCGACAAGGGAGAGAGCTACATCAAGCACATCCCCAGCGCGCCGCTCGCGGAGCTGAGCAAGGCGGGGAAGCTGAAGGCCACGTCGGACTTCTCGAAGTCGAAGGACCTGGACTGCGTCATCATCTGCGTGCCCACGCCGCTGACGGCCTCGCGTGAGCCGGACATGAGCTACATCATCCAGACGGGTGAATCGCTCTCGCCCTACGTGCGTCGCGGGCAGCTCTTCATCCTGGAGTCCACCACGTACCCGGGCACCACCGAGGAGGTGCTCAAGCCGCTGCTGGAGAAGACGGGCCTCAAGGCGGGCGTGGACTTCCACCTGGCCTTCAGCCCCGAGCGCGAGGACCCGGGCAACAAGAGCTTCAACACGAAGACGATTCCGAAAATCGTGGGTGGCTTCTCGCCCGCGTGCGCGGAGGTGGCCGCGGCGCTGTATGGCAGCGCGCTGAAGGAGGTCGTCCCCGTCTCGTCCACGCGCGTGGCGGAGCTGGCCAAGCTGCTGGAGAACATCTACCGCTGCGTCAACATCGCCATGGTCAACGAGATGAAGATGCTCTGCGACCGGATGAACGTGGACGTGTGGGAGGTCATCCAGGCGGCGAGCACGAAGCCCTTCGGCTTCCAGCCCTTCTATCCAGGCCCGGGCCTGGGCGGGCACTGCATCCCCATCGACCCGTTCTACCTGACGTGGAAGGCGCGCGAGTACGAGTTCCACACCAAGTTCATCGAGCTGGCGGGCGAGGTGAACTGGCAGATGCCGTACTACGTCGTGCAGCGGACGATGGAGGCGCTCAACAAGAGCCGCAAGACGCTCAATGGCTCGCGCGTGTTGTGCCTGGGCGCCGCGTACAAGAAGGACATCGACGACATGCGCGAGAGTCCGTCGCTGCGCATCATGACGCTGCTGGCGGAGAAGGGCGCGGAGATTGCGTACCACGACCCGTACGTGGCGGAGCTGCACAAGGGCCACGGCTTCAACATGGAGCTGAAGTCCGTGCCGCTCAACCCGGACACGCTCGGGGACTATGACGCGGTGCTCATCCTCACGGACCACAGCGGCATCGACTACGCCACGGTGGTGGCGCGGTCCTCGTGTGTGATTGATACGCGCAACGCGACCAAGGGTGTCACGCAGGGCAGCGAGAAGGTGATGAAGGCCTGACGGCGAGCAGGTGCCCGGATGTCGACCCTCCGGGCAGGGGTCCTCGACTCCAGGTGTCGGGAGGGGCACCTGGAGTCGGCGGACCCGCTCGTCTTATGGGGTGGCTCGGGTATGGTGGGGGACGTGCCATCCCTCATCCAACCCGTCCTCCCCCTGCTGGCGGCCTCGGCCGTGTTGATTGCGGCGACGCCCGCGCAGGACTCGCGCCTGACGCTGCTCGACGCCATGGCGAGCGAGCTGACGCGCAACCACCAGCAGCTCAAGCTCCAGAGTCACGAGCCGCCGTACTTCATGAGCTATCAGCTCAAGGACTACACGCAGGATGTCGTGGCCGCGCGCTACGGCGCCGTCTTCATGGATGACGGCTACCGCGAGCGCCGCCTCTACGTCGACGTGCGGGTGGGTGACTATTCCTTCGACAGCTCGGTGGCGGAGGGGCTGGACTTCTCGTTCTCCACCAAGGGCACCAGCTACACGTCGCGCAAGGAAGGGCCGCTGGATGACTCGCCGCTGGCGCTGCGCACGGCGCTGTGGCTCATCACCGACGAGAAGTACAAGTCGGCCCTCTTCCAATACCTGAAGAAGAAGGGCGAGGACGTCTACTCGGTGGAGGACCCGAAGCGTCCGGCATCCTTCACGAAGGAGAAGGCGAGCACGCACGTGCAGCCGCCGGTGGAGCGCCCCTTCCAGCGCGAGCGCTGGGTGAAGCTCGCGCGTGAGGTCTCCGCCCGGTTCAACGCGCATCCGGAGCTGTTCGACTCCGAGGTGCGGGTCACCGCGGACAAGGTGACGCGGCTGTTCGTGTCGACGGAGGGCTCGCGGCTGGTGACGGAGGAGACGCTGTATGGGCTCCACGTCTCGGCGGTGACGCGGGCTCCGGATGGGCAGCTGTTGGACAACTCGCGGGACTTCTACGCGCCCACGGAGGCGGGGCTTCCGGATGACGCGCGCGTGCGTGCGTCGGCGGAGAAGGTCATCGAGGAGCTGCTGGCGCTGCGGCAGGCGCCGGCCATCGACCCGTACACGGGCCCGGCCATCCTGGCGCCGGAAGCGGCGGGCGTGTTGTTCCACGAGACGCTGGGCCACCGGCTGGAGGGGGACCGGCAGGACGGGGACAACGAGGGGAAGACCTTCAAGGGGCAGGTGGGGAAGCTGGTGCTGCCGACGTTCCTGTCCCTGCACGACGACCCGTCGCTGCGCACGATGGGCGGCGAGCCTCTCAACGGCTACTACCTCTACGACGAGGAGGGCGTGAAGGGGCAGCGCGTGACGCTGGTGGAGAAGGGCGTGCTGCGCAACTACCTGCTGGGGCGCCGCCCCGTGGATGGGTTCCTCCAGTCCAACGGGCATGGCCGCAGCCAGGGCACGCTGAAGCCGGTGGCGCGCATGGCGAACCTGGTGGTGGAGAGCACGAAGCAGGTGAGCGACGCGAAGCTGAAGCAGATGCTCATCGAGGAGGCGAAGCGGCAGGACAAGCCCTATGGCCTCATCATCCGCGACATCACCGGCGGCAACACGAACACGTCCAGCTATGGCTACCAGGCCTTCAAGGGCGTGCCGCGCATGGTGTACCGGGTGGACGTGAAGACGGGGAAGGAGACGCTGGTGCGTGGCGTGGAGATTGTCGGCACGCCCCTGTCGGCGGTGAACCGCCTCATGGCCACGGGGCAGAAGCTGGGCGTCTTCAATGGCTTCTGCGGCGCGGAGAGCGGCAACGTGCCGGTGTCCACGGTGGCCCCCGCGGCGCTGATCCAGGAGATCGAGCTCCAGCGCGCGGTGGAGGGCAAGGACCGCCCGCCGATTCTGTCCAGTCCCGCGGCCTCGCAGGCCCCGGCGCCCCGCGAGACGCCGTAGCGGGTGGATGCTTTCTGCTCGAAGGGTGTGTCGGCCAGGTGACGTGTCAGGCGAGTAGCGCTGCGGGGTGACCCGTTGCACAATCGCCCCCCGTGAAGTCCGCTGAGGGGCGAGTGGAATCCCTGAACGAACGAAGCGTCGTGATGCGACCGCGGCCTGAAGCGCTCCGGAGGGGGCGACAGGCGTGGAGCCGCTGCATGGCGTCGTTCGTGTGCGGCCTCCTGTTCATCCTCCTCGGGGGCGCCACGGTGCGCGCGGAGCCGGGGGCGACGGGCGAGGCCTCGCTCGAGCTCGTGCATGAGGACCGTCTCGGCCCGGGGAGCCACTGGGAGCTCGTCTCCGTCGAGTACCTGCTGGATGGGCGTGCGCTGCCCTCCTCCGCGCCGAGTGAGGCCTCGAGCGGCGTGAAGCATCCGCTGCCGCTGGGCCTGCGCTGGCTCGATGTGTCCGCCATCTACGTGGGCCGCTCGTCGGTCTTCTCGTACGTGGAGGGCTACCGCTTCGTGATGCGGGCACGCGTGACGCTCGACGCGCGGCCGGGGGACCTGGTGCGCATCACCTCGACGGCCTTCGCGAAGGACGGCATCACGGTGCAGTGGCAGCAGCGCCCGTCGTTCCTGGTCATGGGGCAGCCGAGCGAAGCCGTGGTGGGCATCGAGTACGGGCCCGCGATGAACGCCCCGCTTCCGGAGGACGTCGCGGCCCGCGTCGTCGACGAGGTGCTCGCCGAGGCCCGCCGCCGCTCCGCGCGGGCTCCCGCGGCCACGGCCTCCACGTCCTCCGACGAGCTGCCCGTCACCTGTGTGCTCGCGCCCGTCTTCTTCGACTTCTTCGACACGCGAATCTCCGGCGAAGGAGAGCAGGCCCTGCTGCGTGCGGCGGAGTGCCTCCAGCGGCGTCCTCATCTGCGCGTCCGGCTGCAAGGCCATGCCGACGTGATGGGGCCCGAGTCGGTGAACACGTCGCTGGGGTTGGGGCGCGCGCAGTCCGTGGCCGCGATGCTCCAGTCGATGGGCATCGAGGGCTCACGCCTCTACCTGGAGACCCGAGGCGCCGAGCTGCCACCGTGTGATGACGGAACCGCCGGGTGCTTCGCGCGCAGCCGCCGCGTGGAGCTGGTCGCGGAGCCGACGCCTCCCTGAGCGTCCTCGCGCGGTGCTCAGCCGAGGCGGCGCGAGGCCCCCGTGGCCATCACCACGTCGCGCAGGCTCTGGGCCTCGAAGGGCTTGGCCAGCACGGGGTTGCGCACGTCTTGAAGGAAGCGCTTCGTCTCCGGCGTGAAGGCTCCACCGCTGATGAAGACGATGCGCTCGTGCAGGCCCGGCCAGGTCTTCTGGACGGCGTGGTACACGTCCATGCCCGTCAGCTCCGGCATCATCAGGTCACACAGGATGACGTCGAAGGACTTGTCCTTGCTGAGATACTCCAGCGCCTCGCGGCCGTTGGCGACGGTGATGAGCTCGTGGCCACGCAGCAGCCGCTTCATCAAGTCCAGCACCCGAGGCTCATCGTCCACCACGAGCACCCGCCGGCCCACGGAGGGCTCCGGCGTGGGAGTCCTCGGCGCGATGGGGACGAGGAGCTCCGCGCGTGGCAGGTGCACCTCGACGACGGTGCCGCGTCCCAGCTCGCTGCGCACGTCGATGCGTCCGCCCAGCGCGGCGATGATGTCGCGGCAGATGGCCAGGCCCATGCCCATGCCATCGCCCGAGCGGCGCGTGGTGAACAGCGGGTCGAAGATGCGCGGCATCACCTCCGGGGCGATGCCGCAGCCCGTGTCGGCGATGGACAGGGCCACCTCGTCTCCCGTGGCTCGCAGGGCGACGCTGATGCGGTTCTCGGAGACGCGGCCTTCGGGGATGGCGTGCGCGGCGTTGAGCAGGAGGTTGAGCAGCACCTGTCCCAGCTTCGTCGTCGTGCCGCGCACCCGGGGCACGTCCAGCGGGTAGTCGCGGATGATCTGCGCGCGGTGCCGGAGCTGGTTGGCCGCCATCCGCAGCGTGCTCTCCGCGACGGCGCGCAGGTCCACGGGCTCCACGGGCTCCGCGGTGGCGGCCGAGAGTGACTTGAGGTCCGCGACGATTCGCTGGATGCGGAGGGTGCCCTCCAGCGCCTCGTCGAGGACCTGACGGCACTCGTCGTCGGGCTGCGCGCAGGGGCCCGGCAGGCGCTCGCGCAGGTACTCCAGGTTGCCCGCCGTGTACGCCAGCGGGTTGTTGATTTCGTGGGCCAGACCCGCGGCGAGGATGCCCAGGGATTGTTCGCGCTGCTCGCGCTCCTTCTCCTGGAGGAGCATCACCTCCCGGCGCCTGCGCTCCACGGCGGTGACGAGCATGTGGCCCGTCAGGCGCATCAGGTGGCGCTCCTCGAGCCTCCACTCGCGCGGCGAATCCACCGCGTCGAAGCCCATCCATCCGATGAGTCTTCCCGCGAGCAGCAGCGGCACGTTGACGTAGGCGCGGACGCCGAGCTGCGCGCAGAGACGCTGCTCGTCGCTGGCCTCCGGGGGGAGGCGCGCCGTGTTCGTCACGGCCACCACCCGGCCCGAGCGCAGCTCGCCCAGCGTCCACCGGAACGCCGAGACACTCCGCCCCCGGTGGTCCGCCAGCCCGTGCGGACGCACGGCCTTCGAGCACCACTCGTAGCTCTCCGCCAGGTGTTCGCCATCGTCGGAGAGCAGGTTGACGTAGCCCCGCTGCGCGTCGATGTGCCGCGCGAGGACCTCCAGCGCCCCGTGGACGCCCGTCTCCAGCTCATCCGTGGGGAGGTTCAGCAGCTTCTGGGAGGTGTCGGTGAGCAGCGACCAGCTCGTGAGCAGCAGTCCCAGGTCTCCGCGCAGCTCCCGCAACGCCTCGGCTTCCCGCCGCAGCGCCACGTGAGCGGCCTCCGGCAGTCCCGGGGCTCGCGTCATGCTGAGTTGCTCCAGGACCTCGGCGGATTGCTGGAGTCGCTCCAGCAGCGTCCGTGAGTCCGTTGCCTCGGCGGACAGCTCCCCGCTGCTCCGCGGCTGCTCGGCCATCGATACCCCCTCCCGTCCGTCCCCGTACGGGTCCACCTCACCCGTTGCGTGGATTTCAGCGCGACGGGAATTCTGCCATCGGTCTGTTATCGGTATCCAGTGTCCAGTTCTGAAAAATGCAACCCAGCGACAGCGGGTCGCGGACCCTGGTCCGACGTAGGGGGAGGGGTGAGCTAAAGGGTGGGAGTGGGAGGCTCCGCGCGCCGGAAGCTCCGGCCGCTCTTGAAGCCGCGCCATTGGACGTAGCGGCGGAAGTCCCGGAGGAAGGTCTCCGGGGGGATGCCGACGGCGCGGGTGAAGGCCTCGTTGAAGTCCGGGCCCTGGCTCATGGCCTGGAGGACGCCTCGGACGATGGGCTCTCCGTACCGGCGGACCAGGAAGGTGAAGGCGTGGTGGGCGGCGCCGTACACGATGTCGCTGTCGCGCTGGTAGAGGGCGTCGGCCTGCGTCAGCGGATCAGCCGCGGGCCTGGCGCCCCAGAACCGGGCGAGGTCCTCCAGGGAGGAGACGCGGTAGCCCTGCTCGGCGGTGTACGAGGCCATGCCCTCACGAAACCAGACGGGGATGCGCTTGCGCGTCCAGCCCAGCCGGTCCGAGGCCACCTGGTACATCAAGCTGTGGGTGAGCTCGTGCAGGAGCAGCTCGTCCACCTGCTCCTGGCTTGCGCCCATGAGCGTCCAGGTGCGGGGGCTCTGCAGTTCGATCTGCTCGTAGCGGGCCCAGGCTCGGAGGAAGTCATGGTCGGGCCGGTTGGCGGCGCGCTCCAGGGCGGCGTGGTTGGGGTGGAGGATGATGGTGACGGAGTCGTCGAAGGTGCCCCAGCGGGCCATGCGCGGCAGGGCGCGCTCGACGGCGCGGTGGACCTGGGCCGCGGCCGGGGCATCCCGGTCCTGGAACTCGACGGTGATGCGCGCGCCGCTGGCGGTCGACGTGTCGCGGGTCTTCGCCCGGTCCATGGGCGCCGAGGCCGGGACGGGCGTGAGGTCGACGGTGGAGCGTCGAGGGGCGGAGCAGCCCGCGGCCAGTGCCAGCACGGCCAGGAGGAGGGCGGGACCGAAGCGCCTGTGTTCTTGCATCCAACCCCTCGTCACGAGCCTCACTCCGCTCCCAGCCAACGCAACACCGTGCGGCCCACGTCGGCGACGGTCGAGAACGACTCCAGCTCCGGCGCGGGCGGTCCGAAGTAGAGCACGGGGACGGCGTGGAGGGTGTGTCCGCGTGTGGACAGGTCCTCGACGTTGCCGTGGTCGCTGCACACCAGCACCCGGGTGTCCGAGGGGCGCAGGGCCACCACCGAGCGGAGGAAGGCGTCGAAGGTGTCCAGCGCGGCGTGCGCGGCGGTGAAGTCCTGGGCGTGGCCGGCCTCGTCGGCCAGGTAGTGCTCGAAGAAGGTGAAGTCCGCGCGGGAGGCGATGCGCCAGAAGACCTCGGCGGCCTCGGCCGGGGTGCGCTCGGGGGCGGGCAGGCCGTACGCGCGGGCGCTGGCGCCGGTGATGTCGTGGGTGAGGCCGTCTCCGACTCGGGCGTCCTCCAGCGTGCGCAGGGGCACCTGGCCCGCGGCGAAGGCCAGCTTGGCGGCGGAGGGCTTCATGCGGCGCACGGCCGCGGGGTCCGGGGTGAACTCCGGGGGCGACGTGGTGGGGCGCCGGGGGATGGCCAGGGCGTCCAGGTATGGGGCGGGGTAGGCGTTGGCGAAGGTCGCGATGCGGCCCGTGTCCCCCAGCCGCTTGACGATGGAGCGCTGCGCGAGCAGGCCGCGCAGGGCGGCGTTGGGGTAGCCCAGCACGTGCTGGCCCAGGAGGACGGGGGCGGGCTCTCCGGTGAGGATGGCCGTCTGATTGGAGGCGGACTGGGGGCGCCCGGCCACGCCGAAGGTGGGGTCCACGACGAGGCACCGGCCGTCTTCCGGCAGGCGCGGACCGGGGGCGTCCTGGAAGCAGGAAAGCAGGTGTTCACGGTGCGCCAGTGGATTGATGGCCGGGTCCTTCCGGCCAATGCCGACACCGTCGATGAACAGGAGCGCGACGCGCACGGCCCTGGACTGTATCCTCGAAACAACCCGCATGGCCCTCCACGGCGACCTCTTCAGTTATCCGCTCCCTGAGTTCCTTCAATGGCTGGACAGCTCCCGCAAGACGGGCACGCTCCAACTCTCCTGGGAGGCGGGTGAGCGGAAGCTCTTCCTCCTCTCCGGACAGGTAGGGGCCACGGCCTCCGAGGGCCTGCGTGGCCGGGTGGCCCGGCTCCTGGCGCTGGCGAAGCTGGCCTCGGGCGCGAAGGTGCTGGCCGCCTTCGACGAGCTGTCCCGCACGCCCGACGTGGACGCCGCCTTCGACGTGCATGGCCTCCAGGCGCGGTGGATTCGCGACCTGGGACGCGAGGAGTTGTTCGCGGCCATGACGGACCTGACCATCGCGGGACGCGGCACGTTCCACTGGACGGAGGACGCGGACCGCTCGGGCGAGGACTGGGTGCCGTCGGACATGAGCATCCGCGAGCTCCTGTTCGAGTCCCTGCGCTGGGTGGATGAGCAGCCGGACGTGGACAAGGCGCTGCCCATCGACGCGTTGAGCGTGCGCGCGTTGACGCCGCCCAGCCCCAGCCAGCCGCTGATGCATCGAATCATCCTGGGGCTGTGCACGAAGCCCCACAACCTGGGGCGCCTGCGGCTGTCGATGGGCGTGTCGCGCTCGTCGGTGACGCGGCGGGTGTACGAGCTGCTCCGGGCGAAGCTGGTGGAGGTGGATGGCGCGCCGCAGGTGGAGGCGGACCCGGTCGCGGAGATGCTGGAGAAGGGCGCGGTGCTGATGCGCGAGGGCCAGTACGACGCGGCGGGCATCGTCTGCGCGTCGCTGCTCGCGAGCGACCCCGCGGACCGGCGCGTGCGCGAGTTCGCCCGGCTGGTGCAGCGCGAGCACGTGGCCGCGCTCTACTCGGAGATGCCGCCGCTGTTGATTCCCATGGTGGTGCATGACCCGCAGGGCATGTCGCTGCTCAAGCCCGAGGAGCGGCAGATCGCCGGCCTCGTGAGCGGCACGTGGGATGTGTCCACCATCGTCCTGGCGAGCCCCGCGCGTGAGCTGGAGACGCTCAAGACGTTGGCGAAGCTCCAGCGCATGGGCTTGTTGCAGCTCACCGCGCCTCGGTGATGCGCCTCCGCGGCGAGCCCTGCGTGAGCGGGGCCCGCTGCGCGGGGACGCGCTACTCGGAGGCGGGCAGACCCACCGCGTTGAGGCGGACGAAGGTCTGCATCAGCACGTAGAGGGCGAAGGCCGCGTCGTCGACGCGCAGGTGCGTCTGGTTGCCCAGCCCCTGGACGCGCAGGAGGTCGGCGCCGTCCACGCGCAGGAGGAAGGCCTGCTGCGCCAGCGTGCCCTCGCCCGCGTAGGCGAGCGCGCGCCGGATGGCATCCGCGCACGCGGTGACGCAGGTGGAGTAGTTGCCCGCGATGAACGCGGCCTCGGCGGCGCGCGCGTGGTCGAACAAGTCGCCCGGCGCGAGCGCGCTCGCCGCGCCCAGCAGCTTGGGGCCCGCCTGCGTGACGGCCGTGGGGGGAGGCACGGGCGCGACGACGGGCTCCACGCGCGGCGGAGGCGCGATGGCCGGGAAGGAGCCCGACGCGCGCTGCGGCACGGGCGTGGGCATCATGGCCACGGCGGGGCCGTGTCCGGCGGGGCCGGAGACGGACGGCGGCTGGCGGTGTTGCAGGTGCTGGGTGAGCTGCGCCTCCAGGCCCGCGGGCTTGGGGCTCCCCACGGGCGCCACCGGACGCGGCGGCGGGACGATGCGCTTGGCGCGCAGGTCCTTGATGACCAGCCGGGTGATGGCCTTGAGCGTGTCGAGCACGCCTTGCCCGTTGGTGGCCGCGGTCTCGAACTCCGGCACGCCGCGCGGGTTGAGCTCCTGGCGGAGCTGCTCCACGGGCAGCACGTTCTCCAGGTCCCGCTTGTTCCACTGCATCACCAGCGGGAAGCGGTCCAGGCGGATGCCGTGCTCGAAGAGGTTCTCCTCCAGGTTCGCCAGCGACTCGCGGTTGGCGTCCATGGCCTCCGGCTGGGAGTCCGCCACGAAGACGACGCCGTCGGCGCCCTGGAGCACCAGCTTCCGGGTCGCGTTGTAGAAGACCTGGCCCGGCACGGTGTACAGCGCGAGCCGCACCGAGCAGTCGCCCACGCGCTCCACCTTCACGGGGAGGAAGTCGAAGAAGAGCGTCCGGTCGCCTTCGGTGGCGATGGACATCATCTCGCCCCGGTGCGCCGGGCGGACGGTCTCGTAGATCTTCCGCAGGGAGGTCGTCTTGCCGGACAGTCCTGGTCCGTAGAAGACGATTTTGGCGGCCACCTCGCGGGCCATCAGATTCACGCTGCTCACGGTGTCAGCTTTCCTAGAACGACTCGACGCTTCGCGCCAGTTGCGGACGGGACATTCGCCGGAGTCCCCACGAGGTATTCGGCCGCGAGCAAGGCGAACAACGCCGCTTCTTTCGCGCCTTCCGGAAAACCCAGCGTATCAAGCCGCCGGAGGGGAAGGGGTGCCAGGCGAGCCTCGAGCCGCTCCATCAGCCGAGGGTTTCGTGTGCCGCCGCCGGAAACATACATGGCTTCGAGACTGGGCGCGCGAGGCGACCCCCACGTTTCGTATGCCCGCGCGATGCTCTCCACGGTGAGCTCCAGCGCGGTGGCCAGCACGTCGTGGGGCCGCTCCGGGTAGCGCGTCCACAGCTTCTCCACCAGGGTGTCGCCGTAGCGCTCGCGCCCCGTGCTCTTGGGGGGAGGACGCGCGAGGAACGCGTCCGCGAGCAGCTCCGTCAGCAGCTCCGGAATCACCTTCCCCTGTCGCGACAGCGTCCCATCCACGTCGCACTGGAGCCGCCCCTGGCTGACGCGACGCGCCAGCCCGTCCAGCACCATGTTCCCAGGCCCGGTGTCGAAGGCGAGGGTGTCCTCCAGCCGAGCGCCGATGAGGGACACGTTGGAGATGCCGCCGATGTTCAGGAGCGCGCGAGGGGCCTCCGGATTCCGGAACGCCACCCAGTCGAAATAGGGCACCAGGGGCGCGCCATGGCCCCCGGCCGCGACGTCCCGGGTGCGGAAGTCGCTGATGACGGGCAGGCCCGTGCGCTCGGCGATGACGGCGGGCTCGCCAATCTGGAGCGTGGAGGGGATGTCCGCCGCGCCCGGCGGGTGATGCGCCATGGTCTGCCCATGCGAGCCGATGGCGCACACGTCCGACGTGGAGAGCCCCGCCTGCTCGATGGCCTGGAGCGCGGCGCGGGCGAAGTACTCGCCGAGCTCGAAGTCGAGCTGGCTCAGCGAGCGCGCGTCCTGGGCGCCCAGGATTCGGGTGACGAGGTCGGGCGGGAAGGGAAGGGAGACGTGGGAAAGCAGCCGCAGCCGGGCCCCGCCGCCCGTGCCGGTGATTTCACACAGCGCGGCCTCGACCGCGTCCGCGCTGGTTCCGGACAGGAGTCCCACACACACGCGGGGACGTTGAGAATCCGAGACGGGAAAGGGGAGCCGCATGCCCCCAATCTATGAACGACCTCCCACGCTCGGCCCCGGGGTGGAGGCTCAAGTGGGGCCGCGTGCGTGCGCGCGCTTACGTCTGGGCTCGGCGAGCTCTCGCAGGCCGTTGTCCCGAAGACGTTTGCGAGCGTCGCGGGCGGTGAGCCCGGTGAAATGCATGGCCACGGCCACCTTCACCTCGCCGCCGGAGGACTCCAGGAGTCGGGTTGCCTCGGGGAGGGGGAGGTTCGTCAACTCGGCCACCATGCGTGCCGCCCGGGCCCGCAGCTTCGCGTTGACGGGCCGCACGTCCACCATGCGCCCGCGATACACCTTGCCGAGCGAGACGAAGGCTGCGGTGGTGATGGCGTTGAGGATCAGCTTGGTGGCCGTGCCCGCCTTCAGCCGCGTGGAGCCCGCGACCAGCTCTGGCCCCGTGCGCGCCAGCACCAGCGTGTCCACGTCCGCGCGGCTCCGGGGGCGGTTGCAGCACACCAGCACCGTGTGGGCCCCGCGCTGGTGGGCCTCGGCCAGCGCACCCCGGACGTAGGGTGTGGAGGCACTCGCGGAGATGCCGCAGACCACGTCGAGAGGGCCCGCGGCGAAGGCACGCACGTCCGCGGCGCCCGCCTGGGCGTCGTCCTCGGCGCCTTCCACGGCCTGGGTCATCGCCCGGCGTCCACCCGCGAGGCGGGATTGGACCTGCGTGGGCGAGCTTCCGAACGTAGGAGGGCATTCACTGGCGTCGAGGACACCGAGGCGTCCACTCGTACCAGCGCCGACGTAGAGGAGTCTGCCGCCCGCCCGCAAGGCATTCGCTACGGCCGTCGCTGCTTCAGCAACGGCGCGGAGCGCTGGGCGAACCGCCTGGACGGCGACGACGTCCTCGTCATGTAACCGGCGGACGACCGACCCGATGGAGCATAGATCTAGGTCGTCCGCGCGGGGGTGAAGCCGCTCGGTGGGAGGGAGTTTCGTGGATGATGCGCGAGAGGAACCCACCCCCGAGCGCCCGACTTCAAGCCGCCTTCGTCACCTTGCCCGCCTTGATGCAGCGGGTGCAGGCCAGAACGCGCTCCGTGCGGCCCTCGACGCTGGCCCGGACCTTCTGCAGGTTCGGGAGGGTCCGCTTCTTGGTCTTGTTGTTCGCGTGGCTGACGTTGTTGCCGACGAGCGGACGCTTGCCACAGATGTCACACTTCCACGCCATGACCTCTAACTCCTTGAAAACTGGGGCGTTGGACGCCTGCCGATTAAAGAGCGGCGGAACCTGCCAGAAAGCGGCTTGGAAATCCAGCCTTTCAGCCGTTTGGATCAGCCCTTGAGCGGATCCTTCTTCTTCAACATGACTTGAACCAGGCGGGCGGCCCGGACTCCGGCGAGCAATTCGCCCTCCAGCCCGAGGCCCGGCAGCACCTCCCGGCCCGCGAGCAGCAGGTTCTTCACGGGGGTGCGCTGGGTCAAACCCGTGACGCCCAGGACTGCTTCCGACTCGAAGCTGTAGAGCGGGTGGGGCATCAGCCGCGTGCCGCGAGAGCCGCTGGCGTCCAGGTACGGCACCGAGCGCAGCAGGCGGTGCTGGGCGGTGAAGGGCATCACGGCGTCCAGCTGCGCGTCGATGCGCGAGGCGAGCGTCTGGAGGTGCTCGTCGCCCAGCTCGCGGGCTGTCGCGGGCACGAAGACGCCGGCGCAGACCACGCGCAGCCCCTCCATGTCCTTGCTCTCCTTGCCTCCGCTGGCCGTGGTGCGCACGGGGTGGAGTTGGATCAGCATGGAGCCCAGCTCGGCGTCCTGCGTATCCACCAGCGACAGCTCGCCCATGCCTCGAGGGAGCGCCGTCTCCGGCACCACCCAGTTGACGGTGAAGAGGATGGACTTCGTCGTGGACTGGTCCAGGTGCTCCAGGAGCCCCCGGTGGTGCTTCTTGTCCGTCACCAGCCGGCGCAGCGCGCTGGAGTCCGTGGCGGCCACCAGGCACGCCGCGCGGTAGAGCGTGTCCGAGCGCACCAGCTTCACGCCCGCGAACTTGCTGCCCTCGAAGGACAGCTCCTCGACGATGAAGCCCGAGGGG
This sequence comes from Myxococcus stipitatus, assembly GCF_038561935.1. The sequence continues at coordinate 3,909,284 of NZ_CP102770.1, forward strand.
CTGTCTCGCCCGAGCACATCGCCACCCAGCTCCGCCAGCCGCCGCGTGAGCAGCTCCCGGAGGCCGTCGTGCCCGCCGTTGAAGAAGCAGGGCGCGGACAGCACCTGGGACAGGGGCCGGGTGAGCGCGAGCGGGGACTCGGGACGGTCCAGGTGGTTGATGAAGGGGCGCAGCGAGCGCACCAGCGCGGCGGCCGGAGTCTCCGCGGCCAGGCGAGGCGGGGCCTCCAGGCCGGGGTGCGCGCGGATGAGCTTCTTGAGCCCCCAGCCCTCGAAGAAGCCGTCCGGGGGCAGGGCGGGCTGGGCCTTGAAGAAGGCGTCCGTCGCCTCGTGCTGCGCGGTGGTGCCGGCCAGGGCGCCCAGCAGCGCCTCGCCTTCCTCGCCCAGCTCGCGCGTCACCTCGGCCTTGCGGCGCGTGGCGTCCGCGTGCAGGTCCATGCGGTTCTTCGGCATGACCAGCTGGAGCTCGGGTGCGTGGGGCCGCAGCGCGCGCTGCACGGTGGTGGTGAGGCCCAGCTCGGTGAGGGCCTCCTCGATGGCGGGCATCGCCTTGAGGGGCGGCGCCACGAAGGGGGCGTAGGGGAGCACGTAGCCGCCGTGCTCGTAGCCGGGGCCCATGCCGTCATGGTCCACCAGCAGGACGCGGTGGCCGCGCTTGGCCAACAGCGCGGCCGCGAGCGCACCGCCGAGCTGGCTGCCCAGCACGATGACGTCGTACACGTGCCGGGACGGGCCCGAGGGAAGCTTGAGTTTGGCTGCGGACGTCATGCGGCGGGGAACACTACACAACGTCCTCGGCCGTGGCTCCCTTTTGACGAAGGTCGAAGGAGAGGGGTGCTCCTGGCCCCGGGCTCAGGCCCTGGGGCCGAAGAGTCGCGCCTCCAGCTCTGGCGGAAGGGCGCTGAAGTCCGGGGCCGTCCAGCGCGCGCCGGCCTGTCGGAGCTGCTCCGCGGAGGTCGTGGTGGTGATGCCCACCACCGTCATCCCCGCGTCGCGGGCGGAGTTGACGCCCAGGATGGCGTCCTCGAAGGCGAGGCACTGGGAGGGCTCCACGCCCAGCCCCTTCGCGGCGGCGAGGAAGATGTCCGGGAAGGGCTTGCCTCGGGAGACCTCCTCGGCGCCGACGATGCGGTGGAAGACGGGGCGCAGGCCCAGGCCGTCGATGACCAGCTCGCGGTTGCCCTGTGGCGCGGCGGTGGCGATGGCCAGCGGGATGTGCGCGGCGTGCAGGCGCGCGATGAAGGCCTCGGCTCCGTGGTGCAGCCGCAGGTGGGGCCGGTAGAGGGTGCGGTAGTGGTTCTCCTTCTCGTCCGCGAGCCGCTGCAGCTCCTCCGGGTCGAGGGCGCGCTCGAGCAGCTCGGGGAGGATCTCCTCGTTCTTCTTTCCGGCGAAGCGCGTCTGGAAGTCGTCGGCGGTGAGCGACAGGCCGAGCTTGCGCGCGAGTGCCACCCACGCCTGATTGTGGAAGCCCATGTTGTCGACGAGGGTCCCATCCATGTCGAAGATGGCGGCCCTCAAGGGCGTGTCGGAAGGTGTCATGGTTCCCCCATAGCGCGGCCGTGAAGGACTGGGGCCACGAATCGAGCGCGCCGGCTGCCCGGCGCTGATATTCCCGGGAGTCTCATGAGCGATGGCGTGCGGATGGAGATGCGTGGGGCGGTGGGCCTGGTGACGCTGGACCGCCCGAAGGCGTTGAACGCGCTGAACCTGGAGATGTGCCGGGCGCTGCTTCCCCAGCTCGAGTCCTGGGCGGCGGACCCGGCGGTCAAGGCCGTGGTCATCCGGGGCGCGGGCGGCCGAGCCTTCTGCGCTGGAGGGGACGTGCGCGCGGTGGCGGCCTCCCTGTCTGAGCCTCCTCCGCCGGGACAGGAGCGCCTGTCGCGTGAGTTCTTCCGCGCCGAGTACGCGCTGAACCATCGCATCCACCACCTGGGCAAGCCGTACGTGTCGCTCGTGGATGGCATCTGCATGGGCGGCGGCCTGGGGCTCTCCATCCATGGCGCGTACCGTGTCGTCACGGAGAAGCTGGTGCTGGCGATGCCGGAGACGGCGCTGGGGCTCTTCCCGGACGTGGGCGGAGGCTGGTTCCTGCCGCGCTTCCCGGGCGAGTCGGGGACGTACCTGGGCCTGACGGGCGCCCGGTGCAGCGCGGCGGATGCGATGTGGCTGGGCTACGGAACGCACCACGTGGAGTCGGTGCGGGTGGATGCGCTGCTGGAGGCGCTCGTCGGCGCGGAGTGGGGAACGGGGGCGGCGAGCGCGGTGGTGGAGGAGGTGCTCGCGCGCTTCCACGCGGATGCGGGGACGTCCGCGCTGGCCACACAGCACGCGTCGATGGACCGGTGCTTCGCGGCGGAGCGGGTGGAGGACATCCAGCAGGCCCTGGAAGTGGAAGGCACGCCCTGGGCGCAGGAGACGTGGGCCACGCTGCTGCGCATGTGTCCCCTGAGCTTGAAGGTGTCGCTGCGGCAGCTGCGCATGGGACGCGGCCGGAGCTACGACGAGATGGTGGGCATCGAGTACCGGCTGAGCCAGGCACTGACGGCGCGCGAGGACTTCCGTGAGGGAATCCGCGCGGTGCTGGTGGACAAGGACGGCAAGGCGCGCTGGCGCCCGGGAACACTCGGCGACGTCAAGGACGCGGACGTGGAGGCGTGCTTCGCGCCACGGCCGGGAGACGAACTCGTCCTGTCTCCGCCGAAGTGAGGGACTACAAGTCCTCGTCGCTGACGACGGTGACACCCTCGGAGCGAAGCAGCGCGGTGGTGATGCCCTCGCCCGAGCGCAGCACGCCGGACTCGTAGACGCGCTGGCTTCCGCAGGAAGGGCTCTTCTCTTTCAGGAGGGCCACCGTGGCGCCGAAGCCGCGCGCCGCATCGAGGGCCAGGCGTGCACCGCGCTTGAAGTCCTCGGTGCGGTCCACGCGGGCCTCGCGCTCCAGCGCTTGTGCCTGTCCTCGCCAGACGTCGACGCCCGTTCCACCGCACAGGTCGACAGGAGGTCGCGGAATCGGAAGGCCCGAGCCCACCTCGGGACAGACGGGGACGACGGCCTTGCCCTCGAGCGCGGCGAGGACCTTCTCGGAGCGTTGCGAGCGGCCGTCGTACCGACAGGCCTCACCCAACAGACACGCGCTCACGATGACCACGGGGGCCTGGTGCAGCGCCTCGCGTCGCTCCTCCTCGGACTGCTGCTTCGCGGCGCATACCGGGGTGGCCGCGTCCGAGGAGGGCCGAGCCGCACCGGGACGCTCCGGCGAGTCCGTCACTTCACAGCCCCGGGGCTTCGCAGCGCGAGCTCGCTGGTCGTCGGCACCGCCGACACGCGGGTCCTCGTGCCGTCAATCGACACCTGCCCCGTCACCGCGAGCCTCACCGCCAGCGGGTACAGCCGGTGCTCCTCGGCGAGGATGCGCGCGCCCAGGCTCTTCTCATCGTCCTCCGGCAGCACGGGCACCGCGGCCTGTCCGATGATGGGGCCCGTGTCCGTGCCGGCGTCCACGAAGTGCACGGTGCACCCCGTCACCTTCACCCCGCGCTCCAGGGCCTGCCGCTGCGCATGCAGCCCGGGGAACGAAGGGAGCAGGGACGGGTGGATGTTCAGGACGCGGCCGGAGAAGCGCCCCAGGAAGTCCGCGCTCAACAGCCGCATGAACCCCGCCAGGCACACCCACTCCACGCCCGCCGAGCGCAGCGCGTCCAGGATCGCCGCCTCGAACTCCGGCTTGGAGGCATGCGCCTTGTGGTCCACCACCACTGTGGCGACCCCCGCCGCGCGCGCACGCTCCAGGGCGTACGCGGTGGGGACGTTCGACACGACGCAGGCGACCTCGGCCGGAAAGTCCTCGCGAGCGCACGCGTCCAGCAGCGCCTGGAGATTGCTCCCGCTGCCGCTGACGAGCACGCCCAGCCGGACCCGCCGTCCGCTCATGGCTCGATGACCGCCGTGGCCTCGCCCTGGCCCGCCTCGATGCGGCCCACCTCGGAGGCCTCGACGCCTCGGGCGCGCAGCACCTCCAGCGCCTTCGCGACGTCCTCCTTCGCCACCACGGCGATGAGGCCCAGGCCCATGTTGAACGTGCTGAACATCTCGTCGCGTTCCACGCTGCCCAGCTTCGCGATGAGGTCGAAGATGGGCGGCTTCACCCACAACTTCTCACTCAGCACCGCGCGAGTCCCATCCGGCAGGCACCGGGGCAGGTTGCCCGGAATCCCGCTGCCGGTGATGTGCGCCATGCCCTTGACCTTCACCGCGGCCAGCAGCGCCAGCGCGTCCTTCACGTAGATGCGCGTGGGCTCCAGGAGCGCGTCGCCCAGCGGACGGCCCAGGCCCTCGGGCGTCGCGTCCAGCGCGAGCTTCGCGTCCTCGAGCAGCACCTTGCGCGCCAGCGAGTAGCCGTTGCTGTGCAGCCCCGAGGACGTCAGCCCGATGAGCGCGTCCCCCGGCCGGATGCTCTTGCCGTCGATGATGGCCGACCGCTCCACCACGCCCACGCAGAAGCCCGCCAGGTCGTACTCGCCCCGCGCGTAGAAGCCCGGCATCTCCGCCGTCTCGCCGCCCAGGAGCGTGCACCCGGCCTGCTCGCAGCCCTGGGCGATGCCCTTGACCACCTCGGCCGCGGCGTCCACCTCCAGCCGCCCGGTGGCGAAGTAGTCCAGGAAGAAGAGGGGCTCCGCGCCGCAGGTGAGGATGTCGTTCACCGACATGGCCACCAGGTCGATGCCCACCGTGCCGTGCCGGCCCGCGGTGAACGCCACCTTCAGCTTCGTCCCCACCCCATCCGTGCCGGCCACCAGCACCGGCTCCCGGTATTTGCCCGGGGGCAGGGCGAACAGCCCGCCGAAGCCGCCCACTCCTGCGACGACTTCGGGGCGCATCGTGCGCGCGGCGTAGGGCTTGATTCGGTCGACAAAGGCGTCGCCGGCCTCGATATCCACTCCGGACTGCTTGTAGGTCGTTCCCACGCGCGGCCTTCTATCGACAGGCGCGCCCGTTGTCTCGGCCCGCGACATGCCGGTGTCGGGTTTGTGTCGGGCCGCCTGCACGTGCTGTCCCACCGGTCCCCACAAAAGGGAATTTGACCAGGGGGGGAGGGGCTGATTGACTCCTTGCAGGATGGGCGCCGAGGAAACCCTCTTTCAACGTTTCGGCAAGGAATTCTCCAAGGGCACCGAGCTCTTTCGTGAGGGAGAAGCCGGCCGTGAGATGTTTGTCATCCAGGCCGGCAAGGTCTCCATCTCCAAGCGGGTCCGGGATGTGGAGAAGGTGCTCGCGGTGCTGGGGCCCGGTGAGTTCTTCGGGGAGATGGCCATCATCTCCAACAAGCCCCGCAATGCGTCCGCGGTGGTCAACGAGGACGCCCGGCTGCTGGTCATCGACCCCAAGACCTTCGAGGCGATGATCCGCGGCAACGCGGAGATCGCCGTCCGGATGATCAAGAAGCTGGCCGAGCGGCTGTCCGAGGCCGACGCCCAGATCGAGAACCTGCTGCACAACGACCCGGCCAGCCGGGTGGTGCACCAGCTCATGCAACAGGCCCTCACGCGGGGCCGCCAGGTGGAAGACGGCACCGAGGTCGACTTCGTCATCCGCGAGATGCCTCGCCAGATTGGCGTGGGCGAGCCCGCGGTGCGCAACGTGCTCGAGCGGATGATCCGCGCGGGCCTCATCTCACGCAGCGGCGACCGAGTCACCGTGTACGACACGACCAGACTCCACGACTTCCTCCAGTACCTGGAGATGAAGTGGAAGTTCGGAGACCTCTAGCGTGAAGCTCCGGGTCCTTGGCTGCCACGGTGGCGAGCTTCCCACGTGCAAGAGCACGTGTTTCCTCGTCGACGACGTGCTGGCGCTCGACGCGGGCGCGTTGACGGGGACGCTGTCGCTGGAGGAGCTGTGCCGCGTGGACCACGTCCTGGTGGGGCACAGCCACTTCGACCACGTGAAGGACCTGCCGCTCATGGCGGACCTGGTCATCGGTCGCAGGGACAAGCCCGTCACCATCTACGCGTCGCGCGAGTGTGCCAAGGCCCTGCGCGACAACATGTTCAACAACGCCCTGTGGCCGGACTTCACCCGCATCCCGACCAAGAGCAACCCCGTCCTGCGCATCAAGACGTTCCGCGCCGGCGGCACCTTCGAGGTGGGGCCCTACACGGTGCGGAGCGTCCCGGTGAGCCACCCGGTGGAGTCCTGCGGCTTCATCGTGTCCAACGGCAAGAGCTCGCTCGCCATGAGCGGCGACACCGGGCCCACCGACAAGCTCTGGAAGGCGCTCAACGAGACGCGCAACCTCAAGGCGCTCCTCGTGGAGACGTCGTTCCCCAACAAGCTCCAGTCCCTGGCGGATATCTCCGGCCACCTGACGCCCGCCACCCTGGCGAAGGAACTCCAGAAGTTCGAGCGCAACGGGGCCTCCGTCCTCCTCTACCACCTCAAGCCGGCGTTCGTGGCCCAGCTCAAGAAGGAGCTGGCGCACCTGCCGGTGGAGGTCCTGGAGCTGGGCGACACCTTCGAGTTCTAGCGGGGAACCGTCTCGTCCTGGAGGGCCGCGACGCGGCGCGCCACACGGAACGGTTGACGGGCGCGAACGGTCGGATTAACCCCCGCCGTCCCATGGCCTGGTTCTCGAAGAAGCCCCGCATCGCCGTCGACACCCAGCAGCAGCCCGAGCCCGGTCCGTCTCGCATGGAAGGCTTGTGGGCCAAGTGCGAGAGCTGCGACGAGATCATCTACCGGCAGGAGCTGGAGAAGCACTGGATGGTGTGTCCGCACTGCGACCACCACCACCCTTGGAACGCCCGCGCGCGCCTGGCGACGCTGCTGGACCCGTCCAGCTTCGAGGAGTTCGACAAGGAGCTGGAGCCGCAGGATCCACTCGGGTTCAGTGACTCGAAGAAGTACAAGGACCGGCTGAAGGCCACGCGCAAGAGCCTGGAGGAGAACGACGCGTTCGTCGCCGGCGTGGGCCGCATCGGCGGGCACCAGGTCTCCGTGGGCGCCTTCGTGTTCGAGTTCATGGGCGGCTCGATGGGCTCGGTGGTGGGCGAGAAGGTGACGCGCGTCTTCGAGCGTGCGCACGAGCTGAAGTGCTCCGCGCTCATCTTCTCCGCCTCCGGTGGCGCTCGCATGCAGGAGGGCATCTTCTCGCTGATGCAGATGGCGAAGACGTCCGCGGCCATCGCGCGCTTCCGCACGGGCAACAAGCCCTACATCTCCGTGCTGCTGCACCCGACGACGGGTGGCGTGGCCGCGTCGTTCTCGTGGCTGGGAGACGTCATCCTCGCCGAGCCCAAGGCGCTCATCGGCTTCGCCGGACCGCGCGTCATCGAGCAGACCATCCGCCAGAAGCTGCCGGAGGGCTTCCAGCGCTCGGAGTTCCTGCTCGAGCACGGGATGATCGACAACATCGTCAACCGCAAGGACATGCGCGCGAAGCTCGGGCAGATCCTCGGCCTCCTGGGCTGAGCCCGCGCTCCTGGAGCCGTGGACATGAGCGCGCCCAGGACCCCTGAAGAAGCGCTGGCCTTCCTCGCGCGGCTGAACCCCTCCGGCATCAAGCTGGGGCTGGAGCGGGTGCGCGAGGCCCTGGACGCGCTGGGACACCCGGAGCACCGCTTCCAGGTGCTCCACGTCGCGGGCACCAACGGCAAGGGCAGCACCTGTGCCTTCGCCGCCACCGCGCTCCAGGCCGCGGGCCACCGCGTGGGCCTCTACACGTCTCCGCACCTGGTGCGCGTCAACGAGCGCATCCGGGTGGACGGCGAGGACATCTCCGACGAGGACTTCGGCCGCGCCATCCTCGACGTGCTGGAGCGCTATCCGTCCGCCGTCTCGGAGCCGATGACGTACTTCGAGTTCGGCACCATCGTCGCGCTGTGGCACTTCGCGCGCGTGGGGGTCGACGTGGTCGTCCTCGAAGTGGGCCTGGGCGGTCGACTCGACGCGACGACCGCCGCGCGGCCCACGGTGACGGCGATGACCCCCGTCTCGTTCGACCACATGGAGTACCTGGGCCACACGCTCGGGGCCATCGCCGGAGAGAAGGCGGGCATCCTCAAGCCCGGCGTGCCGTGTGTGGTGTCGCGGCAGGAGCCGGAGGCGCTGGCGGCCATCGAGGAGAAGGCCCGCGCCTTGTCCGTCCCGCTGTGGGTGGAGGGCCGGGACTTCTCCTCCGAGCTCCAGTCCGACGGGAGCCTGTCGTACCGGGGCCCCACCTGGCGGCTGGAGGGCCTTCGCCCCTCGCTGCGGGGACCTCATCAGCGGCAGAACGCCGCGGTGGCGCTGGCCTGTCTGGAGGCGCTCGATGCGCGGGGCGTGAGCGTCCCCACCGAGGCCGCGAGGGTGGGAGTGGGCTCGGCGCGCTGGCCTGGCAGGCTGGAGGAAGTAGGGGAGCGGCCCGTCGTCCTCTTGGATGGCGCGCACAACCCCGCGGGGGTGGCGGTGCTGCTGGCGTCGCTCCGGGCGCTGTACGCGGGACGTCCCGTGCACTGCGTCTTCGGCGTGGTGGCGGACAAGGACCGGGGGCCGATGATGCGGGCCCTCTTTCCCGCGTGTGCTTCGGTGCAGCTGACGCCCCTGGACACGCCGCGCTCGCTGGCCCCGGCGGCCTATCTGGAGGAGGCCCGCTCGCTGGTGTCCGACGTGACGGCGTGGCCGGACGTGGACGCGGCGCTGGCGGAGGCGCGCAGGCGAGCGGGCGCGGATGGCATCGTCCTGTGCACAGGCTCACTCTTCCTGGTGGGGATGGTGCGGGCGCGCACGCGCAGGCCCTGAAGGGTTGCCCCGAGCCGCCTGGATGACAGTGGCGAAGCCTCGCGGGGCTGTCTCCCGCCAGGTGGTGCACACGTGGGGGACCTCCCAGGGCGGGTCTTTTCGTCTCGAGTGAGTTGAGCGCGGGGATGGAGGGGTTGAATCCTTGGCGCGTTGCATCAGCCGCCGTAGATTCAAGGCATGCGCCTGCCGGACTGGAGAGCCGCGACAACGACGGGGCCCGCCATCCCGTCCATCGACGAAGTCGACTTTCGGGCGCTGTATGTGAAGACGAACTACGTGGTGGAGACCGCGGACGGTTGGTCGCTGGTCATCACCCGTTACCGTCCGGTGAAGCAGCCCTTCGCTCAGCCGCTCTTTGGCGAGCCGCTGCTGCTGGTGCACGGCTTCTCGCAGAACCGGCACACGTGGACGAGCGGCCAGTTCGTCAAGAACCTGCTCTTCTTCGGTGTCGACATCCACATCTTGGAGCTGCGGGGCCACGGCAAGAGCTCCCTCGACTTCCAGCGGGAGCGGGCCGAGCGCTTCAAGCGCCCCGTGCCGCCGGACCTGAAGTACGGCTGGGACATCGACAGCTACTTCCTCTACGACCTGCCGGCGGCGGTCTCCGGGGTGAAGCGCATCACCCGCCGCGAGCGCATCTTCTACTGTGGCCACTCCATGGGCGGGATGCTGGGCTACGGCTACACCGGCATCCACGACGACTTCGAGGGCCTCATCACCATTGGCGCTCCGGCGGACCTGGGGCGCGGCTTCATGCTGCTGCGCATGCTGGCGCACGGCGCGCCGATGCTGGGCGGGATGATTGACCTGACGCTCGCGAGCATCAACGCGGGAGGGCAGGTCGGGGGCCTGGGGCAGAGGATGCTGGCCCGAGGGCTGGGCGCGGTGAACTCGAAGCTGGGCCGCAGGCTGGAGCCCGAGTTCCGAAGCAAGCTCCGCTTCGACGCGGTGCCGGTGGACCTCATCCTCAAGTTCGTGGAGCGGCAGATTGGCAAGGCGGAGGACTCGCCGCTGTATCAGCAGCTCACCACCAAGGTGAACCGGCTCATCAACCCGGAGCGGGTGGGCTCAGATGACATCCGCTGGCTCCTGCGCGAGGGCGGCGAGCGCGAGCCCCGCAAGGTGCTGGAGCAGTTCGCCCGGTGGATCCGGCGTGGAGAGATGGTCTGCTACCGCACCGGCTACGACTTCAAGCGCGGCTTCGAGAAGATTCAAATCCCCATGGCCATCATCTTCGGGGACATGGACCCGCTGGCCTCGGTGGAGTCGACGCGCAGCGTGTATCGCGCGGCCAAGAGCGAGTACCTCCTCTGGCGGCCCGTCAAGGGCAACAGCCACATCGAGCTGACGATGGGGCACGACATCCGGCAAATCTGCTACGACATCAAGAACCTCATCGAGTACGCCCGGACGCACCGCCACCGTTCGCCGGCCCTGCCGCGCCTGCGTTGAAGGGCCGTCCGGCTGGAAAGTTGGAGGGAAAGGCACGCGTGCTACCATCCGTGCCCTCTGTCAACGTGAACGGGAGTGGTTGATGAAGGCCTCAGCGGTGTGGCTGCTCGGCGTGGTGCTCGTGCCCTTCTGGGCGCTCGCGCAAGCCCCGGCGAACCTGAACACCATCACCAGCGTCCAGGTGAATGGCGGGACGGTGACCATCACCGGCTCGAAGAAGGCGAACTTCACCACGTTCACCATGACGGACCCGCCGCGGCTCGTCATCGACATCTCCGAGGCCGTCTTCTCCGACGTCCCCGAGGAGACGCCGGTGGGCAATGGCACGGTGACGGGCATCCGCACCGCCAGCTACGGCTCGGATGAGTCCGCCATCGCCCGTGTCCTCATCGGCTACGAGCGCGAGGTGGAGACCGACATCCAGGCCACCGACAGCCAGCTCGTCATCAAGGTGGTGGGCGGCGCGGGACAGGCCGTGGCCCAGGCTCCGACCGCCGCGGAGAAGCCCACGACGGATGGCTCCGCCGCCCAGGCCGCCGCCCGCGCCGAGGCCGAGCGTCAGGCCCAGGAGAAGGCCACCGCCGAAGCCTCCGCTCGCGCCGAGGCCGACCGCCAGGCCCAGGAGAAGGCCGCCGCCGAGGCCACCGCGCGGGCCCAGGCCGACGCGGAAGCGGAGAAGGAGCGCCAGCGTCAGCGGGATGCCGACGCCCGCGCCGAGGAGCAGCGCTCCGCCCAGGCCGCCGCCGACGAGCGCAAGCGCCAGGAAGAGGAGGCCCGTGCCTCCGCCCAGGCCGCCGCCGACGAGCGCAAGCGCCAGGAAGAGGAGGCCCGTGCCTCCGCCCAGGCCGCGGAGGATGAGCGTCGTGCCTCCGCCCAGGCCGCCGCCGACCAGAAGAAGCGCGAGCAGGAGGAGTCCCGCGCGGCCGCGAAGACCGCGGCGGACGAGAAGCGCGCCGCCGCGCAGGCCGCGGAGGAGGAGCGCCGCGCGTCGGCCCAGGCCGCGAAGGATGAGAAGCGCGCCGCCGCGCAGGCCGCGAAGGAAGAGGCCGCCGAGGCCCGCCGTCAGCGCGAGGAGGAGGCCCGCGCCGAGCGTGAGCGCCGTCAGCAGGAGCGCCTGGCCATGGCCACGCCCCGCGAGCGCCGTGAGGTGGCCAGCGGTGGTGGCCCGGCCGAGGTGTCGTCGCGGCGCAAGACGATGACGCTCGTCGGGTTCCAGCAGCAGCCGGGCGCCTCGCGTGTCTTCATCCAGACGAACGAGCCGGCGCGCTACACCGTGAGCGAGCAGGGCACGGCGGTGGTGCTGGAGCTGGAGAACAGCCGCATCGACCTGAGCAACAACACGCGCCCGCTGGATACGTCCTACTTCAACTCGCCCGTCACCAAGGTGGAGGCGGACGCGGATGGCCGCAATGTGCGTGTCACCATCCAGCTCCGGCAGAACGCTCCGGTGCAGGCGCGGCAGGACGGCAACGTCATTTCGTTGGATTTTCAGCGCACGGCTCGGTGATAAGGGCCCGCGCGCGGCCGTGGCGCGGCATACCCTTCGCCCCTGAATGAGCCTCTTCGTTCCGCTCGCCGCTGCGCTGTTGATGTCCACGGCGCAGTTTCCGCTCGCCACCCAGGTTCAGCTCCCCTCCGGCGAGACGGTGGAGCTGGCGGCTGACTTCCTCACCTACGAAGCCGACAAGCAGCTGCTCACCGCGCGCGGCCACTGCGAGCTGCGCACCGGCGAGATGCTGCTGCGCTCGGACGAGGTGACCTACGACGAGGCGAACCAGGTGGCGACAGCCACCGGCAACGTCATGTTCGTGGGGCCGGGTGGCATGGCCGCCGTCGCCGACGACGTGCGGGTGGACATCCGCAGCTTCGAGGCCACGCTCAAGGGCGGCCTCTTCATGCAGAAGAAGGGCGTCACCCAGGAGGCGATGCTCGCGGCGAAGAACCCCGAGGAGCTTCGCTCGATGGGGGAGACGCCCGTGATTCTCAGCGGCTCGCGCATCCGCCGCACGGGCCCCAACGCCTTCGTGGTGGATGACCTGGCCTTCACCCCGTGCGAGTGCGGCCCGGGTGAGCCAAGCTGGCGCATGGAGGCCAGCTCCGCCAACGTCGTCCTGGGCGAGCGCGCCACGCTGTCCTGGCCCGTGGTGTATGTGCAGTCCGTCCCCGTCTTCGCGCTGCCGTGGGTCTACCTGCCCCTGTCCGAGCGGCGCACGGGCTTCCTCATCCCCAGCCCGACGGCCTCGGGCCTCAATGGCTTCAGCGTGCAGCAGCCGTTCTTCCTCACGCTGGGGCGCAGCTACGACCTGACGATTACACCGGGCTTCTATTTGGGGTCGGGCGACGACAAAGACATCCGGTTCTACGACTCGGACCCGGCTCCCGGCCCTGATGCGGTCACGTTGTCGGAGTACAGGCTGCCTCGGAACGTCGGTGTGAAGGGCCCGAGGTTGCTCACGGAGTTCCGCTACGTGCCCAGTGAGCGGACCCGCGGACGTGTCACCCTGGGAGTGCTGCACGACTCGCGGCCCTTGCGCGACCCCAGGACGGGCGATTTCTATTTCTACCCCACGCCCGAAGGGGAGGTTCCGCGCCTCGTCGATGAACGGAGAGGTTGGCGGGGTGAGGCGTCGTGGCAGCACCTCCAGGACCTGGGCTCGGGCTGGTTCGACCGGGTCGACGCGGCGTTTGTCTCGGACGGCTTCTACACGCGAGACCTCAACGCCGACATCCTCATCCAAGGCGTCGACTACCTGCGCAGCAACGCCACCGTGTATCAGCGCCAGGCGGACCTCTACGCGGGCCTGGATGTCTCGCTGAGACAGGACATCCGCTTCGCCTATCAGTTCTTCCGGGAGAATCGAGTGCCCGCTGGGGCCAAGGATGCCCCGAGCTCGCCCGTACTTCCTCGGCCGAAGACGTTCCAGCGCTTGCCGGGCATGGTGTTCTCGCTGCCGGAGCGGCCGTTGGATGGGCTGCTGGGGCTCACGGGAGGCCTTCGCGCGGAGTTCACGCGCCTGGCCCCCTACAGCGGGGGCTTCGGCGACGAGGGCGTTGACGGCATCTTCCGGCCCGACGGGCTGTACGTCCCGCTGGGCATTCAAGGCATCCCGCCCAAGGACCTGGGCCAATCCAACGGCGTCTTCGACCCCGGGGACCGCGAGGCGAGAGACCGCATCGACTTCACCTCGCGCCTCTCCACCTCCGTGGCGCTGGGGAACGTCGCGCGAATGACGCCCTCGCTGTCGCTGCGCCAGGACGTCTGGGCGGGCGAGTACTCCGGCAAGGCGTGGCAGCGGGGCTATCCGGTCGCGGGGCTCCTGCTGGACACCCAGTTGGTCCGGACGTGGGAGGGCGAGACGTCGGCGGTGCGCCACGCCATCACGCCGTCCCTGGAGCTGCGCTACGTGCCGGGCGGGTGGGGCAGCGTGCCCTTCGTGCGCGCGCGCGACGGCGACTTCGCTCAGCCCTACGACGAAATCGACTTCGCCGTCCCCCTCACGCGCGCGGGGGCCACCCGAGGCTTCCTCCAGGGCGTGCTGGCCGTGGAGCAGTCGCTGCGCTTGAAGACCGGCAACTGGGTGCGCGAGCCACTCCGGCTGCGCGTCGGGCAAGGCTTCGACCTGACGCGCTACGTGCCCGCCGCGAACAAGCCCGTGGATATCGACTCGCAGCCGATCCTGCGAGACACCTTCGCGCGGCTGAGCACGAGCGCGGGCATCCTCAACGGCGGCGCGATGGTCCGGTTCGATCCCAACACCGGCCGTTTCACCCAGCTCAGCGCCGACTTCTCCATCGACGACGGCAAGGGGCACGCGTTCTACGCCCGCTACGACGACATCCTCACGGTCAGCGACCTGGCCTTCAACCGCGGTGAGCCACGCAACGCCGTGGGGCCGGATTCCATCCGCCGCCCTCTGGATGCCTTGGTAGGCAGTCTATCCAGGGAAACGCCCGGTCTCTTTGCAACCGAGCGGACGCAGGCCCTCATCGCGGGTACGCGTTTGATGCTCGGATTTGGCCTCGGGGTGCGGTACGAAGCTCTGGTGCAGCCTCCCTCCCAGGATCCAACAATCCAAGAGATCTCACAAAACAGGATCTACAATCCTCTCACGCAACAGACCCTGGGCGTGTCCTACGGGCCGGCATGTGACTGCTGGCGCGTCGAGGGCGTAGTCACTCTGCGGCGTGATTTGGGACTGGAATTTTCTGGTGTGAATTTCACGGTCGCGGGATTGGGTTCTTTCGGGTCAGGCGGCTAGGAATCACTCGGTGTGAACGGTGGTTCCCAAATCCCCCCCAGTAGCCAGGAGAAGTATTTCGTGTCGGACCTCGGAAAACGAATCGGCCAGCGCATCCGCGAGCTTCGTACGCAGAGGCCGGAGCGGTGGACGCAGGAAGAGCTCGCGGAGCGGGCTCAGATCAGCGTCTCCTTTCTTTCCATGATCGAGCGCGGCGAGCGCGTCCCCCACGTGGAGACACTCGCCGCCCTGGCCAACGCCCTTGGCGTCAGCCTGGGTGAGCTGTTCACTGGGACGGAGCAGACCCTTGCTCAGACGGAGGACCTGTTGCGTCCCCTGTCGGACTTCGCACGCGCCCGGGGCCTCACCGCTCGGGACGTGGACCGCCTGCTCGGGGTGGCCCGGGTGATGTTCAGCGGCACTGTCGCCTGAGCGACCCCTCCAGGACCCCCGTTGGACGCAAGGGGGTCCACGGTCTTCCAGTCCTGTTCTTGACTGGACGGTAGGTAGACCGAGAAGATGGCGGAAATGCGCTGTGCGCTGCTCGCGCACAGCGCGGTTCCTTCCTCGTCAAGGAGTCTTCGTTGATGCGTCCGGGTCTGGCCTCTTTGGTGGCCTTCACGAGCATGGTGTGGTTGGCGTGCTCTTCGCCGGCTCCTGCCACGCTTGAGTTCGTGGATCAGAATCCGCCCCGGCCTCGGCTGGGTGAAATCACCACGCTGCGCTTCCGCGCGGTGGACACGCGTGGCAGCCCGCAGGCGGGAACGCGGGTGACCTTCGCGCTCCAGTCTCCGGTGCCGGGCGTGGAGCTGTCGCCCACCGAGGGGACCACCAACCCCGGTGACGGCATGGTGTCCGTGCAGATTGTCGCGCGCGGCGGCCGCGTCGCCTCGGCGGTGGTCGTGGCCTCGGCGGGGGAGGGCGGAGAGGTCAAGACGGTCATCTCGCCCGTCATCGCCTTCGCGGGTACCAACTCCAGCTCGCGCCAGCTCACGTTTCAGTGTGGCTCGTTCGCCGGTGACGGCTCGGGTCTCCACCACGCCCTCGGCGCCTGGGACGAGACGCGCCACCTCATCGCGGGCGTCAAGCTGAACTGCGTCGCCCACGTGGGTGACCGCAACGGCGACGGCATCGAGGGCGCGCAGGTGTCCTTCCTCACGGAGGCGGGCACCATCGGCCCCTCCGCGACGTCCGTGACGGACGTGGTGGGCAACGCCAAGGTCCTCTACAAGACCTCGCTGCCGCTGCCGCTGGACGTGGAGCCGGGCGAGTTCACCTGGAACCCCACCAACGACTCCACGCACACCGGCGAGTACATCGCGCCCCTGTGGATGCACCCGTTCCTCTGGGAGGAGAACCCGGTGGCGGCCCACGGCGGCTCCACGCCGCAGCCCTTCGTGACGCGCCCGGAGCCCCGCCGCGCCGACCCCATCCGGCCGGGCATCACCCTCAATCCGCGCGACAACCTGGTCTCCCTCATCGCCGTCACGGCGGGTGAGGAGGCCTTCGACGACAACAACAACAACGGCCAGTGGGACCAGGGCGAGCCCTTCGTCGACCTGACCGAGCCCTTCGTCGACAGCAACGACAACGGCACGTGGGACCCGAACGAGCGCTTCGTCGACACCAACGGCGACGGACGCTGGAACGGCAAGAACGGCGCCTTCGACGCGTCCACGCTCATCTGGGTGCAGGAGCGCATCATCTGGACGGGCTGGCCGCACGCGCTGGACCGCCCGGAGACCGTGCGTCAGCTCTCCCCGGCACCCAACGCGCCCCCCATCGCCATCGCGCACTTCAGCTCCGCCCGCTCCACGTTCCTCGTGGCGGACCCCTGGTACAACCGCATTGCCCAGAACTCGGACGGTGATGGCTGCAAGGGCGGCGCCGAGGGCCCGGTGGAGATCGAGCCGTTCGTGACGGGCGTCATCCCCTTCACGTACCCCTCGTACCACATCGAGCAGTACATCGTGAGCGACCGGCACGATGAGACCCAGGAGCCGCAGCCGGGCCCGTTCCCGGCGGCGGTCAACTGGAAGGCCGACGCCACCTGCACGTACACCGCGGCGCAGATCGAGGGGCACAAGGCGTTCGTGGCGGCTCCGCCGCTGTCGGGCACCGTGCTCTGATGTAAACCAGCGGGCTCCCGGAGAAGTACCCATTGACCCCGGGAGCCTGCGTCCGTAGGGTCCGCGGCGGCTGATTGAAGAATCAACCGGCCGGTGGAGGACGTCGTGGGCCAGAGCAAGTCGGCGGCGGACAACGGCAACCGCGAGAGCGAACGCCGCCGGACCATCCTGCGTGCGGCCATCGATGTGTTCGCCCGCAAGGGCTACCACGGCTGCCGCATCGCGGATGTCGCCAAGGAGGCCGGTGTCGCCTACGGCCTCGTCTACCACTACTTCAAGAACAAGGATGAGCTGCTTGAGACCGTGTTCGACACGGGCTGGAGCGGCTTCGTCACGCGCGTGCGCGCGGTGGTGGAGGGCGAAGGGTCGATGGAGGCCAAGGTCCGCGGCGTGGTGGACGTGGCCTTCGAGGCGTACCGGGTGGACCCTCGCGCGGTGAAGGTCCTCATCCTGGAGATTGCGCGCAGCCCGGCGGGCTCTCGCATCAACCGGCAGACGGCCTTCGTGGACGCCATCCGCTTGAGCTCGGAGCTGTTCACCCGCGCGAAGGACGCGGGGGAGCTGCGCGCGGACGCGGACCCGCTGCTGTCCTCCGCGCTGCTCTTCGGCGCCATCGAAATGGGGCTGACCGCGTTCGTCACGGGGCTCGCGGACTCGCGGGATGTCCAGGCGCTGGAGCGCGCCAAGGCGCAGATCGCCGACACCTTCCTTCACGGCGTCCTGGTCGGCGCGTCGCCGGGCGCGGAGAAAGACGCATGGAAGCCGGAGACGTCCTCTACGAAGTCCAAGGCCCCCAAGCCCTCCTGACCATCAACCGGCCCAAGGCGCGCAACGCCTTGTCGCCCTCGGTGGTGAAGGCGTTGATGGACGGCCTGGAGCGCGCGGACGCGGACTCCGCCGTGCGTGTGGTGGTCCTCACCGGCGCGGGCGAGAAGGTCTTCTGCGCGGGCGGTGACCTGGGGCAGATGACGGGCGACGCGGGCTTTCTCTCCACCCACGAGGGGCGCCGCTCCTACGGAAAGCTGCTGGCCCGCTTCCAGGACGTCCGCAAGCCGACGGTGGCGCGCGTCAACGGCCATGCGCTGGCCGGGGGCCTGGGGTTGGTGCTCGCGTGTGACCTGGCGGTCGCGGTCGATGGCGCGGACCTGGGCACGCCCGAAATCGACGTGGGCTTGTTCCCCATGATGATGATGGCGCTCTTGCAGCGCCACGTGGGCCGAAAGCGGGCGCTGGAGCTGGTGCTCACGGGCGACCGGCTCCCCGCGCGCGAGGCCCTGTCGCTGGGCCTGCTCAACCGCGTGGTGCCCGTGGCGGAGCTGGATGGCGCGGTGACGGCGCTGGCCCAGAAGCTCGCAGGCAAGAGTCAGTCGGTGCTCGCGCTGGGGCGCCGCGCCTTCTTCACCGCGGAGGACCTGCCCCTGCCCGCGGCGCTGGAGTTCCTCTCGTCGCAGCTGTCGCTCAACGTGCTGGCCGAGGATGCCGCCGAGGGGGTCTCCGCCTTCCTGGAGAAGCGGCCTCCGCAGTGGAAGGACCGCTGAGCCAGGACGGCCGTCACTGAGCGCCGGCCCCTGTCTCCCCGCTGGCCACGGCTGGCGGGGTGGGGAAGAAGTCCAGACGCAACAGGGATTCACCATCCACCCACTTACCGTCCACCTTCACGCCCCAGTGGAGGTGCGGGCCGGTGACGCGGCCGGTGCTGCCCACCTCGCCGATGCGCTGGCCCTGCGTCACCTTGGCGCCCTTCTTCACGTGGATGCGCGACAGGTGGAAGTACGACGTGTAGAGGTCCGCGCCGTGGTGGATGAGCACCGTCTTGCCCGCGGCGTAGTTGTCGCGCGTCATCACCACGGTGCCTTCGTTGCTGGCCATCACCGGGGCGCCCGGGTCTCCGTCGATGTCCACGCCGAAGTGCTGGCCGGACAGCTTGCCGTTGAAGGTGCGCTTGTCGCCGAAGGGCGCGGTGATGCGGTCCTGCCGAGGGCGCACGAAGTTCTGCGCGAAGTGGGGAGGGCTGAAGGGCTGCCCGAACGCCGTCGCGAAGGCGCGCTTGTCCGCGGCGATGCGGGCCCTCACGGAGGCGGGGGGCTCCACGTACTTGCCGGACACCTTCAGCTCTCGCGAGGGATAGCCCGGCTCCACGACGTCCAGCGTCCCGGCCAGCTCCACCGGCGCGCCACCCGTGGGCGCGGGGACCTCCACGTGCACCATGGCGCTCCCGGGCGCGAGCTCCACGGGGAGTCCCGTCACCGCGAGGAACCCGTCGCCCCAGGCGAAGAACCTCAGGGGCCGTCCCGCGAGGGTCCCCGAGGGCATCCCCGCGAGGCCTCGCACGGCCACCATCACCGGGTCTCCCGGCCGGGCCGAGCCCGGGTGCAGCAAGAGCTGGGGCCTTCCCTGTGTCGCCGCCGCCGCGACGGGCTTGGAGGCGGAGGGCTCCGCGGCCTGGGCACTGGCACCGAGGGCAAGCAGCGCGAGCGTCAATCGAGAGGAGAGGGAATATCGCGAGCGTGCGGGGAGCGAAGCCATGAGTGGTTCCCGTTACACCACGAAGTCCAGGCGGCTTCCCAGGGTGAGACGCGCGAGTGTCGGGCGCCCGCACTTCGTCCTACCGGGGGAGCGGCGCGGAGGGCTGACAGGTGCTCGACAGTGTCCACGCCCAGACGTCGGAGAGCCTGGAAACGGAAGGGCGAAGGGCTGGTGGACGGGCAACCGGCTGATTGGCGTGAGGTGGAGCCTTACCGGCGCACCTCCGGGCTCCCTACCTTCTTCTCCGGACCCGATTGGCCTTGAGGAGATTCGCGGATGCCTCGTCCCTATAGCTTCGACCATTTCCAGGTGCCGAAGACCCTGCCGCAGAGTCGCAGCATGCGCCGGAGGGACAAGGAGCATCTGGCTCAGTCCCGTGCGCATCCGGAGGAGCAGGCGGGAAGGGAGGAAGGGGTCCACTACGGGCGGTCCTTCTCCGAGACGGAGGAGCTCTTCCACGCGCGGCAGATGGAGGCGCAGCTCGAGGAGCTGGCGCGCGAGTCGCCCGACGCGAAGTTCTCCCGAGGTGGCTCGGCGGCGAAGCGCGGCGGGCGCGGCAAGGAGCGCAAGGGGCATCCCGTCCTGCGCGGCACGCTGCCCATCGGCGCGCTGCCGCCCACGCGGGAGCAGCCACCGCGGGGACGCCTGCCGGACCTCCTCGACGAGGCGGGGCGCCACCTCCAGACGATGAGAGGGGGCCTGGGCGACGTGGCCAAGGCGATGGCTCGGCTGGCGTCGCTGCCTATCGAGGTGGTGCGCCTGGCGGTGCGGCGCTTCAGTCCCGCCGAAGGGTGAAGAGCACGCGCGCGTGGAGCTGACGCTCGTCTCGTACAACATCCACAGCGGCATCGGGACCGATGGCCGCTTCGACCTGGGCCGCGTGGGTGAGGTGCTCCGCGAAGTGCGCGCGGACATCGTCGCGCTGCAGGAGGTGGGCGACTTTCGCGGGCGCACCTCCCGCGAGGACCAGCCCGAGCACCTGGCGGACATGCTCGGCATGCACATGGCCTTCGGGCCCAATGTCGTGCGAAACGGCCGCCGCTACGGCAACGCCATCCTCACGCGGCTGCCCATCCTCCACTCGAAGAACTACGACTTGAGCGTGGAGCGGCGAGAGCCTCGGGGCGCGCTGCGGTGCGACCTGGAGCTGGGCGGTGGACAGCAGCTCCACGTCTTCTCCCTCCACCTGGGGTTGAGGGTGTCCGAGCGGCGCCGTCAGGAGGCGCTCCTCCTGGGCTCCGACATCCTGCGAGACGCCGTGCGCAAGGACCCGGCCGTCGTGTGCGGGGACTTCAACTACTGGGGCAACGGCGCGGTGCCCTCGCTGGTGCGCAAGGCCATCCACGACGCCGCGCTGGAGCTGGGCACGCCCGCGCGCACGTACCCCACGGGCTGGCCCCTGCTGCGGTTGGACCGCATCTACGTGGATTCCGGCGTGAGACCTCTGGCCATCCATCCCCACCGCACGGCGCTCAGCCGGAGGGCCTCCGACCACCTTCCGCTGGTGCTTCGCTTCGAGGCCCCCATCGCCGTGGCCACCACCCCCTCTCCTCCGGTAGAGCTCATCGGGTAGCGTGGAGAGATGGCGGGCGCGTTGAGTGGCCGACGCTAGCGAACGCCAGACAGACGACATCCAGGGGGGAGGTTGTCCCCGAGGACAGGGGTGCCTAGGTTGGCGCCACTTCTGGGTCTCTGTGAGGACGTGAGCGCTGGCCGGAGAGTGAATGCACGTGGGGAGCGAACAGACGGAGCGTGGGCTCGCCGCGCTCGTCGGCCGCATGGCGGAGAGCTTCAGCCGGCTGGTGACGCAACACTTGCAACTGGCTCGGCTGGAGCTGACGGAGGACCTGAAGGCCACGGGGATGAACGTGGCGCTGATTGTCGCCTTCGTTCCCTTCATCCTCGTGGGCTATGCGTTCGCGTGT
Source organism: Myxococcus stipitatus (assembly GCF_038561935.1). Next base: position 3,930,328 of record NZ_CP102770.1, read on the forward strand.
GGGGCGCTCGCGGCGGTGCTGGCCCCGCGCGTGGGCTGGGCGGGGGCGCTGGGACTGGTGGCGCTGCTCAACCTGGTGGCGGGGGGAGGCGGCGTGGCTTGGGCGCTGCAGCGGCTGAAGACGCGGCGGATGATGGATGACACGACGGACGAGCTGTCCCGTAGCATGGCGGCATTCGCCGCCCCGGCCCCGGTCGTCCCGGGCCATACTCTCCAGGGTGGAGACGGTCATCTCTTCAAGGAGCCCACGAATGGGCGCTAGCAATGGTTCTCCCAAGCCCCTGGGACCGCGCACCAGCGCGATGCTGCGCGAGGACATCGAACGAACGCGCGCGGAGCTGGCCACCTCGGTGAGCGAGCTGCGCGAGGAAGTGGCCTTCGTCGCGGACTGGCGCGAGTGGGTGCGCCGCCATCCCTACACGTGTGTGGGCGCGGCGTTCGCGGTGGGCTACTTGCTGGGCTCCCGCCGCTGAGCGGCCAGGCCCGAGACACAGGCAGTTTACTTCTTGAAAGAGGAGAGCACCTTCATGGACATGAATCCGCAGCAGGTGGCCGACCGGGCCCGACAGCTCCAGGACCGAGTGGTGCCGCAGCTCGATGAGGCGCGGCAGAACCTGGTGGACATGAACAACCGTGTGGTGAGCTTCATCCGGGCCAACCCCGGGACGTGCTTGTTGGGGGCCGTGGCCGTGGGCTTCCTCATCGGGCGCATCGCCTCGCGCCGCTGAGCGGCGCCGCGGACCGCAGACGGGAGAGGACACTCATGACGAACTATCCAGGGGCTTCAGGCAATGGCGACCCCGCGTCCCGGGAGCAGCAGGGCTCCGATGCGGGGTTCGGCAGTCGGGTGGACCAGTTGGGCTCGGAGGCGCAGCAGCTCTGGAGTGATGCGCGCGGCGCGGTGGATGACCTGGGGCAGACGCTCGACATCCGGGGCCGCGTGGAGCGCAACCCGTACGGGATGATGGCGGCGGCGCTCGGCGTGGGATACGTGCTGGGCGGCGGCCTCTTCACGCCGCTGACGGCCCGCATCCTCCGGCTCGGCGTGCGGCTGGCGGCGCTGCCGTTCGTGAAGGACGAGCTCCTGGGGATGGCCGAGACGGCCCTTCAGGGGTATCAGACGGGGCGGAGGATGTCCGGCCCGCCACCCTCTCCGCCGATGGATGGCACGGCGGCGGCGGAGGCCTCCGCGGCGGGCAAGCCGAGGCCGCCGTCCTACTAGCGTTCCCTTTCTCATTCCCACGTCGTTGGTTGCACCTCGCTCGCTGGAGTCGCGAATGAACCTGAACGCCCTCAAGAAGATGGACAAGGACGACCTGCTCAACCTCATCGGCCTGGAGACCCGTCGCAGCGCGACGGAGGATGTGCTCCCGGTCCTGGGGGCCTTCGCCGCCGGCCTGCTCGTGGGCGCGGGCCTGGGGCTGCTCTTCGCGCCCAAGACGGGCAACCAGCTGCGGGATGACCTGCGCAACCGGCTGCAGGGCGGGCAGGACTACCTCGCGAACACGCTGGGGCGTAACGAGGGAGCCCAGTCGCAGGGCGGCCCTGTCTCCCGGACGTCTTGAGCTGAGTCGAGTGCTCCGCGCCGACCAGGTGCGGAGTCGTGAAGCGAGGGCCTCCCTCCGTGCCGCGAGTCGGCGTCGGATGGAGGCCCTGGTTTTTCAGGGGCGGTGGTGGCGAGGCAGGTGATGTCTCCCGCGGAGCGAGTGCAGAGGCGAGGTGGGGGCGCTGCTCAACCTCCGGGCGCGGAGCCTCCTCCGGGAGTGGGCCGCCCCTGTCGACCTCGCCGATGAGCGAGGTCTCCGTGCCGTGATTGGAGGGACGGGAACTCTGCTCGGTCCCTGGGCGCGGGGCCGCCAATGCCCTTGAGTGCAGCCCGTTTTGGCGGAGCACATTCGTGTGGGCGGAGGCCGTCTTGCCCGAGGCCGGGTGTAGACTCGGCGGCCGTGAGTGAGTCGACGAAGGGTGGGGCGTTGGGGCCCGTGGGTGCGGCTGGAGGGCCAGAGGCGGCACTCGCGCGTCTGCGCGCGTTGGAGACACTCGAGTCCGGATACGAGGCCTGGCTGGAGCTGAAGGTGGAGCATGCCGCTTCGGTCGCCCGGTTCCGCGAGGAGCGGGAGCGGTTGAACCAACAGGGCTCCTTCCTCCTGGGCGCCGTGCGCGCCGCGGGGCTGGAGCCCGTGGCATCCGAAGTGCCGGGGCTGGTGCCCGCGCAGGCCTCCGCTGGAGACTTCCTTCGCGATGCCGAAGAGCGTCTGTCCAAGACACGCGAGGCGCTGGCCGCGCGCGAAGCGGAGTCGGAGGCGGGGTATGCCACCGCATTCGACGAGCTTCGCGGCACGTTGAAGGACCGCGTCCAGCGCTACCTCGCCGCCCAGCGTCCCCACCTCACGCTGCTGCTGCGTCGAGTGGGAACGGAGCGCTCCATCCTCCATGTCGGGCGCGTGACGGGGGACACCCCCGTGCTTCTGTGTCAGCTCTTCACGGGGCGGATTCCGTCGCGATACGGCTTCCTCCTCGACGACTCGACGGAGGACGTGTCGCTGGCTCCCGCGCCGCTCTACCCGGACGAAGGCGTGGCTCCCGAGCACGTGCGTCCGGACGCGCGGGCCCTGGCCGAGCTCGTGCGAGGCGCGAAGGAGGTCCTCCCGCTGAAGGGGATGCTGCCGCTGTCCGTTCCCCGGCCCGGTGGAGGCGAGGACTTCTTCCGACTCCTCCAGCGCGGCGCCGTGCTGGAGGTGGAAGTCGCGGAAGGGACGGCGTTCCGCAATGTCCTCGGCCGTGAGGAGGCCGAGCGCTTCGCGGGCCATCTGCTCCGCCTCAAGCTGGCGGGGCGCATCGAGCTGGACATCGAGCCCGGCTGAGCCATTCCGCCGCGCGGGGACTTCGCGCGGCGGACCGTGATGGCAGGGCCACCACCAGAGGCTCGCGTCAGTGCGTCCGGACGATGCCCACGTCCGCGATGCCGGCAATCAGCGCGCTGCCGATGAACAGGTTGTCGGACTCGGCGCCGCCCAGCCGCACCGAGTTGAAGATGACGAGGTAGGTCTGGTTGGCCCTGGGGAAGGCCGAGCCCGGAATGGTGATGCGCGCCTCGCGGTACGAGCCCGGCACCGCGACGAGCTGGAGGAACTCCATGGGCGTCGTGGGCATGGTGGAGTAGGTCGGGTCGCCCTTCTCGCCGTCGGAGCTCAACGGCACCACGGTGACGAAGCCGAGCGTGCGCTCCTTGTTGCCCGGCACCGCCGCGCGGTCGAACGTCAGCGAGGCCCCCGTGGAGAGCTCCAGGAAGCCCTTGGGGGGATGGAGCTGCGCGATCTTCTCCTGCACGGGCGCGTCGTCGACCTGGCCGACATAACGCGTCCCGTTCCGAGCGGCGATGAACTGGTACGTGGCGCCGGACTGGTACGACAGCTCCGGGTCGCTGCCCGCGACGTTGGTGCGGCTGTAGCTCCCCGAGCCGTCCTCGTTCAGCGCGGTGGCCTGTCCATTCAAGGGCTGGAGCGTGGCCTTCGCTCCCGAGACACCCGAGGGCTGCGAGTTCTCGCCGTTCTTGGAGCCGAAGAAGATGAGCGCCGCGGTCTGGGCGGGCAGGGAGATGACACTGCCGCCGTCAGGGATTTGTGTCCCCCCGTCGAAGCCCGCGAGCGCCAGCGGGGAGACCTCCACCTCGGGGGTGGCCAGGAGGGTGCCCACCATCACGTGGTCGGCGGTGAGCTGCTGGCCTGTCTTCTCCAAGTCACACGCCAGGGGGGCGAGGAAGAGGGTGGCGAGCGCGGTGGACAAGAGGACGCGTTTCATGGGGATTCCCTGGTTGCTGCGAGTCCGCGAAGCATAGCAGGCGTGCGCGACAAGCCCCGCGCACTCGGCGACTCGGGGTATTCTGGGGGGACCCGTGCAAGGACACCGCGTTCACTCCGCGAGCCGGCGCTTCTTCAAGCGGCTCGGCTTCTCGTCGGCGATGGCCGTCTTCTTCGGCTGTGTGCTGGGGCTTCTCGTGTATCTGCGAGCCCCCCAACACGGCGCGGTCCGTGGCGAGTCGCCCGGGTGGAGCCCCTCGGGCCTTCTCGAGGGGGCGCGCGACTGGCTCGATGGGCTGGAGCGGCGCACCTACGACTGGCGCGTGCTGGAGCTCGGTGCGCGCTCGGAGCGGCCGGACGAGGCCGTGGTGGTGGCCATCGACGACGAGACGCTCGCCGAGGCCCGTCAGGACGACCGCCCGGGAGTGGCGACCCAGCCGTGGCCTCGGCAGCTGGTGGGGGCCATGGCGCACCGCCTCGTGGAAGAGGGGGCGCTGCTCGTCCTCCTGGACCTGCCGTTCCCCGAGCTGAGCCCCAATGCCTGCGTGAACCCGAAGCTGGCCCCGGGCGCCATCTCCAGCGACGACGCCGCGTTCCGCGAGCTGCTGGAGCGGGAGTCGGGCAAGGCGCTGCTGTCGTTCTCCTGGGAGTCCCAGGGCTCGAGGGTGATGCCTCCCACGAGCCGGCTCTGGCCGTACCGCGTGAAGGTGGGCACGTTCCCCAGCTCCTCCGAGGCACATGCCCGCGCCCAGTCCGTGCTCGCGGTGCAGCGGCCCGCCTACGTCATGCCCGCGGGCAGCCAGGTGGAGGTGTGGGGCGCCGCCACGGATGAAGCGGACGCACGCGAGCTGGGCTCGAGGCTCGGTGTCCCCGGAGCCGCCATCGAGGAGCGGCGGGCCTCGGACGACACGTTCCGCATGGGCCCCACGGACCTCTTCGTCGCGCTGGCGGAGGTCCACGTGGAGGGCCTGGACCCGGCGCGGCTCGTGGAGGTGCGACAGCTCCAGCACCCGGTGGCGCCGCTCCTGGGCGGTGGTGCGGGGTACGGCGCGGCGACGCTCTCCTCGGACCCGGATGGCGTGGTGCGGGGCATCCCTCACCTCGTCGCCTATACCGCCAGGGACGGTCGCCACGTGTTGCCGTCATTGCCGCTGGCGGCGGCGATGCGCCTGGCCAACACGCGAGTGCTGCGCTACGCGAACGGGCGGCTGCACGTGGGCGATGCGTACTCGGTGCCGATGGACGCGTCGGGCTTCAGCTTGATGCGGTGGGATGCGCCCACCGCGGGGCGTGGCTCTCGCGGCTCGCTGTCCCGCTCCATTCGTGCGTGGAACGTGCTGCTCAACGTCTTCGACGTGGCGGACGAGCGCCCCGCGCGATTCGACAATGACCTGGAGGGCCGCACCGTCGTCCTCACGCGCACGGCGGGAGAGTCTGGCCACCTGCGGCACACGCCCATCGGCGTGGAGACACCGGGTGGTGCCATCCTGGGGCAGGCCCTGGCCAACATCCTCCGCTCGGAGGGCATCTCGCGAGCGCCCGAGGACTACGATTTGGGCCTCACGGTGGGGCTCGCTTTTCTGGGGGCCTTCCTCGCGTTGTCGCTGAGCTTCCTGCTGCGCTCCGTGCGCGGGGTGGTGCTGTACCTGAGCGGGCTGGGGCTCGCGGGCGCGGGCTATACGGCGGCGGCCTTCTACTTCTTCATCGAGCAGCGGCTCTGGGTGGCGATGGCGGGGCCGCTCCTGGCGATGGGGGGCGCGTTCGCCGTCACCACCGTCTACGCGTTTCGCAACGAGCAGCAGATTCGGGACTTCGTGCAGATGGCGCTGGGGCGCTACGTCAGCCCCGAGGTGGCCCGGCTGGTGACGCGGGACTTGAGCCTGATGCGCCCCGAGCGCCGGCGGATGTCCGTGTACGTCTGCGACATCGAGGGCTTCGCGCGGCTCTCCGAGGGCATGAAGCCCGAGCAGCTCGTGAGCCTCTTCAACGAGTACCTGCTGGAGATGGCGGCGGTGGTGCGCTCGACGGCGGGGCAGGTGGACAAGTACATCGGCGACTCGGTGATGGCCTTCTGGGGCGCTCCGGTGCGCACCGAGCGCCACGCGCACCTGGCCTGTGAGGCGGCGCTCAAGATGCGCGCCGTGCTGGCCGACAAGCAGGACGCCTGGGAGAAGAAGTACGGCTGCCGCCTGAGCTTCCGCGCCGGAGTGGACACCGGGGAAGTGGTGGTGGGCGACATGGGCAGCGAGCTGAAGTCCAACTACACCGTGCTCGGAGACGCGGTGGGGCTGGCGGCCCGGCTGGAGTCGCTCAACAAGGTGTACGGCACCTACGTGCTCGTGGGCGACGGCACGGTGTCGCTCGCGGGCGACAACTACGTCTTCCGCGAGGTGGACCGGGTGCGGATGAAGGGGAGGGCGGAGCCGCTGCGCGTGCATGAGCTCATGGGGCGGAAGGGCGAGCTGTCCACGCAGCAGCAGGAGCAGCTCACCCTGCATGCGCAGGCCCTGACGGCCTACCACCAGCGCCACTTCGCCGAGGCGCACGCCCTCTTCGAGCGCTCCGCCATCACCTTCAAGGACCCCGTCTCCTCCGTCTACCTGGCCCGGTGCGCGCGCTACATCGTCACGGCGCCTCCCTCGGACTGGGATGGCGTGCACGGCGAGGATGACGTCCCGTCCTCACCCGTGGCGGCCTGAGCGGGGCTCAGTCGTCGTCGGGCGCGGGCGTGTCCGGCTGGCCGAAGAGCTCCTGCACGGGAGCGTCCTGGGCGATGTGCTCGGCCACCACGCGGCGCATCTTCTCCGGCGTCATCTCCGAGTAGTACACCTCTCCGTCCCACCCCATGAGCTGGTAGTCCTCGGGGGAGAGCGGGTCTCGCTTCCGTCCGGTCTCCTCGCGGACCACGACGTTGGGACCCATGTGGCAGAAGCCGTAGCAGCCGCCGCGGTAGAGCTCACAGCGCGGCACCAGGCCCTGCTCCGTCAGCGCCTCCCGGGCCGTGGCATACACGGCGTCCGCGCCGCCGGCCTTGCAGGTCGACCCCTTGCACACAGACAAGCGGTAGCGCTTCTTCGACAAGACACCACCCACCCTACGGAGTCCGCGTCCCGAGCGAAAGTCAGCGGCCCCCGCCGCCGAGTGCCCGGCCGCACTCCTCGCCGTCCCTGGGACGGAAGCCTGGCTGTCAGACACCAGGCGCATTGAAGAGCTGCAGCATCATCACCCGCACCCCGAAACGAGTCCGGCCCGCCTGCCGCCGGGGAGCGGGAGACGGGCCGGCATCGGCAAGCCCCGGAGGGCTTGGAGGCGCGAGGCGCCCTACTTGAGGAACTTCGTCACCTGGATGGGACCCTGCTGCGTCACCACCGTCTGGCCGTGCGCCACGGCGGCCTTGCCGTGCGCGCCGTGGTCATGGTGGCCATGGCCCGCGCCCAGCTGCGGCGTCTTGAGCTGCACCAGGCCCTCGCCAATGCGCGTGTGAGCCTCCTTGTGGACGTGGTGCGGCTCCTCGGAGCCCTCGCGCTTGTTCCACGGGTCCGACGGATGGGAGACCGGCGGCCCCTTGAGCAGCTTGGGGATGTCGTAGACGAAGTTCTGCCGGTTGTACTCCGACGGGGTGTGCATGTACGTGTCCATGCGGATGGCGTCCTTCGGGCACGCGTCCACGCACAGGCCACACACGATGCAGCGCAGCTCGTCGATGACGAACTGGGTCGGGTACTTCTCGATGACGCGCGACTCGCCGGCCGCGTCGTGCTCTTCCGTCTCACCCGCCTCGATGTAGATGCACTGCGCCGGGCAGATGGTCGCGCACATGTAGCAAGCCACGCAGCGCGGCTTGCCGTCTTCGCGCGGAACCAGCCGGTGCAGGCCGCGGTAGCCCTCCGGATAGATGGGCTTCTCTTCCGGATACTCCACCGTCGTCATCAGGTTGGCGCCCTTGCGGTCCAACACCTGGACGTTCGTGTCGCGGGTCCCGAAGAGGTTGCGGAAGAAGTGCCGCGTCGTGATGGCCAGCCCGTGCAGCAGGTTCGGGATGTACATCCGCTCGCGGACGTCTGTGCGGGGGTCCTTGGTAACCTTGATGGCCATGGTGATGTCTCGATTCCCGGTTGCCTAGGGCCTAGTGCGAGGACGCCGCGCTGGCATGGGCGGGCGCACCGTGCGCGTCGTGCCCGTGGTCATGCCCATGAGCGCCGTGCCCGTCATGCGCACCGCCCTCCGCCGATTCCTTCTTCGTCGTCGTCAGCACGAGCAGCACGCCCAGCTCCAGGAGTCCCACCACCGCGAGCGCCCGCAGGGACGGATCCCAGAGGATCAGCGCACCGGAGACGAACACGTTGCCCAGCGCGAGCGGCAGGAGGATCTTCCAGCCCAGGGTCTGGATCTGGTCGTAGCGGAAGCGCGGGAAGGTCCACCGGATGACCAGCTGCACCCAGATGAGGAACAGCACCTTCACCCAGTACACGGTGCCCAGCAGCGTGCCGTACAGCCAGCCGTGCTCCTGCATCAGGGGCTGGCTCGCCAGCCACTCGCCGAAGAAGGGCAGGTGGTGGCCGCCGAAGAACAGCGTCGTCGTCACACCGGCCAGCACCACGACCTCCACGAACTCGGAGATCATGAACATGCCGAACTTCATGCCGGAGTACTCGACGAAGTAGCCGATGATCTCCGACTCGCCTTCCGGAACGTCGAACGGGGCGCGCTTGGTCTCCGCGAAGGAGGCCGCGAAGAAGCCGATGAAGCCGATGGGCTGCAGGATGAAGCCCCACGCCGGCAGGCCGATGTCGAACGTCTGGCCGAACATCGTCACGTCCGAGCGCCACAGGTAGGCCGCCTGACCCGTGGCTGCCGCACCGCCCAGGCCCAGCTCACCCACGAGCGCGGGCAGCTGCAGCGAGGAGAACGCCATGAACAGGCCGACGAGCGACAGGCCCAGCGCGACTTCGTACGCAATCATCTGCGAGGAGGCGCGGACGCCACCCAGCAGCGCGAACTTGTTGTTGGAGGACCAGCCCGCCAGCGCCGTGCCGTAGACGGCCAGCGACGCGATGCCGAGCATGTAGAGGACGCCGAAGTCCGGCGTCGCCACCACCATGTCCACCTTGTGGCCCATCACCATCACCGAGGGGCCCGCGGGCACCACGGCGAACAGCGCGAACACGGGGGCGAAGGCGAGGATGGGGCCCAGCTTGAACAGGAAGCGGTTGGCCGCGCCCGGGATGAAGTCTTCCTTCGTCAGCATCTTCAGCACGTCCGTGAGGATGTGCGGGATGCCGGCGAGGGAGCGGTTGCGGATGCCGGGCAGGTTGATGCGCGCGCGGTTGGGGCCCACGCGGTCCTGCATCAGCGCGCTCCACTTGCGCTCGGCGAGCGTGAGGAGCGTGGCGATGATCATCACGAAGACGAGCATCAGGAAGACGATGTTCGTCAGGCGGCTCGCGCCCGAGAACAGGTTCTCCTCCGCCCAGCCGGCCGTGAGATAGGCCAGTGCTGACACGACTGCGAGGGAACCGATAATGGTTCCGATGGCGACGAGGACAGTCAGTACGCGCTTCATCGCTAGATACCCCTCACCCGGGGAGAACCGAACTCACGGTAGCCCGGAGGACGCCCATCGGCGCCCGTGGGCAGCGGATTGATACCCGGCTTCTCCCGGTCCGGCGGAGAGGCCTTGTCCCAGTTGAACTCGGCGAACTCGGCCACCTTGCCGGCCAGCTCGCGCCACACGTCCCGCGCGGAGTTCCAGGCCGGCGCCTCGCCGCCCAGCTCGCGCGTCAGCTCCGCGGCCCACTTCCAGCCCGGGATGACGTCGCCCTTGGGCGGGTACGCCTTGCGGAAGCGCTGGGTGATGCCGTCCATCTGCGTGAAGGAGCCCTCGTCCTCGACGTGGATCGACGCGGGCAGCAGCACGGTGGCCTGCGCCGTCACGGCCGACTCGTTGGTCGCCTGGACGACGAAGGTCTCCAGCTGCGAGGTGGCCTGCGCGAAGGTCTCCGCGTCGACCGGAACCTCGGTGCCGATGGCATAGAGCGCCTTCACCGAGCCCTTGGAGAGCGCCTGCGTCAGCGCGTCGAAGGACTCCACCTTCAGGCCCAGGCCCTTGGCGATCCACTCCAGGCCCTTGCGGTTGGGGTTCTTGTCCGCGACGCGCAGGAAGTGGTCCGCGGTGCCCTGCGGACGGCCGCCCACGTACACGGTGGAGAGACCCAGCGTGGCCTTGGCGAAGGTGAGACCCGCCAGCAGCTCCTCATTGGAGGACACGGGCGAGGCCAGCACGGCCAGCTTCCCGCCGCCCATCGCCGACTTGAGCGCCTTGGCCGCCGCCTGCGCGGCCTCCTTGCGCGTCACCACCGGCACGGCCTCGTTGGAGGCGGCCTTGGCCGACGCACGACCGATGCGCGCCTGGAGCACGCGGCCCAGGTTGAAGGACTTGTAGAGGAGCCGGCCGGAGTCACACATCCAGCTCTTGTTGATCTCCTCGTTCTCGCGAGGACGGATGCGGTAGGTGTCCTGCGACATCCAGTCCACGTACGTGTTGCAGCCCTTGGCGCAGCCGGTGCACACGGACGGGGTGGCGGACAGGAACCACGCGCGCGCCTTGAAGCGGAAGTCGCGGCTGAGCAGCGCGCCCACCGGGCACACGTCCACGGTGTTCATCGAGTAGTCGCTGTCGAGCTCGTTGCCCGGGAACACGTCGATGCGCTCGTGGCTGCCGCGGCCGAACACGCCCAGCTGCGGCTGCTTGGCGACCTCGTTCATCACGCGCACGCACCGGGTGCACATGATGCAGCGCTCCTGGTCCAACACCACGCGGGGCCCGAGCACCTTGCGCTTGTTCTTCAGCGTCTTGCCGCCCTCGAGGCGCGAGGGGCGGTAGTCGTACTTCATGTAGTAGTCCTGCAGCTTGCACTCACCAGCCTGGTCGCAGATGGAGCAGTCGACCGGGTGGTTGAGCAGCAGGAACTCCATCACCGCGCGCTGCTGCTCCTTCACCTTGGGCGTCGTCGTCTTGATGACGACCCCCTCGGCCAGCGGCGTCTGGCACGCGGGCACGAGCTTGGGCGCGTTGGACGCCTCGATGAGGCAGATGCGGCAGTTGGCCGCGATGGAGAGGCGCGGGTGGTAGCAGTAGTACGGGATGTCCGAGCCGACCGTCTTGGCCGCCTCGATCATGTTCGTCCCCGGCTTCACGACGACTTCCTTGCCGTCGACGGTGCAGGTGACGAAGCCCGGGTTCTTCGGCGCGGGCTTGGGAGGCGGGCCCGCCGGAGCGGCGGCCTTGGGCGCCGGAGGCGTGGTGCTGGCCGCCACGGGGGCGGCGGGCACGTCACCATTTGGCTTCTTCGTGTCGTTGTCGCTCACTGCTCGACCTCGCCGCCAATCATGTTGATGGTGTCAAACGTGGGGATGAGGTCCGCCAACATCTTCCCCTCGATGATGTGAGGCACCGCGGCCAGCACCGGGAAGCCCGGCGCGCGCACGTGGCACTTGTACGGACGACCGCGGCCGTCGCTCACCAGGTACCAACCCAGCTCGCCGTTCGAGGCCTCGGTGGCGTCGTAGACCTCACCCGGCGGGACCTGGATGCCCTCCATGACGAGCTTGAAGTGCGCCATGACGCCTTCGATGGTGCCGTACACCTCGGGCTTGGGCGGCAGCGCGATGCGCCAGTCATCCACGATGATGGGGCCGGCCGGGATGGTGTCGAGCGCCTGGCGGATGATGCGGATGGACTGCCGCATCTCCTCCATGCGGACGAGGTAGCGGTCGTAGTTGTCGCCGTGCTCGCCCACCGCCACATCGAAGTCCAGGCGGTCGTAGACCCAGTACGGCTGCACCTTGCGCAGGTCGTGGTCCACGCCACACGCGCGCAGGGCGGGGCCCGTCCAGCCGAAGTCGATGGCGTCCTCGGCGGTGATGACGCCGGTGCCCTTGGTGCGGTCGACGAAGATGCGGTTGCCCGTGAGCAGCCCGTCCATCTCCACCAGCAGCTCCTCGGTGCGCGTCAGCGTCCGGAGGACCTTGTCCGCCCAACCCTCGGGCAGGTCGCGGTTGATGCCGCCCACGCGGCCGAAGGTGGTCGTCAGGCGCGCGCCGGTCAGCTCGGTGACGCGGTCCTGGATGAGCTCGCGGGCCTCCATGCCGTAGAGGAACGGCGCGAAGCCGCCCATCTCCAGGCCGGTGGCGCCCACGCACGTCAGGTGGTCCGTCAGCCGGTGCAGCTCGCTGCCGATGACGCGGATGTACTGCGCGCGCTCCGGAATCTCCAAGCCGATGAGCTTCTCGACGGCGTTGAGGAACCCGAAGTTGTTCATCATCGCGGACAGGTAGTTGAGCCGGTCCGTGTACGGCAGGCACTGCGTCCAGGTGACGTTCTCGCAGCTCTTCTGGAAGCCGCGGTGCAGGAAGCCGATCTCAGGGTCGATCTTGACGATGGTCTCACCGTCCAGCTCCACCTTCAGCCGCACGGTGCCGTGCGTGGCCGGGTGGGACGGGCCCATGTTGATGACCATGTGCTTGCTTTGAAGATGCGCGTCGAGCTCGGAGCCCTCCGGCGGCAGCGAGCCGTCGGTGTCCGGATTGTGGCCCTGCGCTTCAATCGAGTGGCTGTTGGCCATGATGTCGTCCTCAGGAGTGCCCGCTGGTGCCGGGACCGCGGAAGATGTCCTTGATGGGGCGCTCGGGGATGAGGGGCTGGCGGTCTCGCAGCGCGTAGTCCTTGCGCAGCGGGTGGCCCTGGAACTCCTCGTAGAGCAGGATGCGGCGCAGGTCCGGGTGCCCGTCGAAACGGATGCCGTAGAAGTCCCACGTCAGTCGCTCCCACCAGTTGGCGCCGCGGAACAGCGGCACCAACGAGGGAACCACGAGCTTGTGCTCGCTCACCCGCACCTTGAAGCGCACGTGCTCCCGGCGCTTGAGCGAGTAGAGGATGTAGATGACCTCGAAGCGAGGGTCGTTCTCCGCGAGGTGAAGCCGGTCGACGCCGTCCATGGAGCCGAACAACTTGAACTCCAGCTCGGCATCGTTCTTCAGGAACGCGGCGACCTTCGGGAGCGAGTCGGCATGGATCACGGCCCAGGCGCCGCCGGCCCGGTCCACATAACGCTCCACCACCGCCTCGGGGAAGTGGGCGGAGACCCTGTCCAACGCGAAAGTGCTCAAGGGGGCCCCAATGACTGAGGGAGAAGAATCCGCGGCTTTATAGGGACCCCCGAAGGGGGGCGTCAACGTAAACCCTCAACCGTGTAGGCCACTTAGGAGGCCCAGAAGCCAGCGTTGCGCTCCAGGAGCCCCACGGGCCGCGTGGATCGCCGGAAGGGGTGGAAATCAGGCCGGGTGGGGGACGAAGGTGACGACGGGGCGGCTCTTGCCGGGGACGTGGGCCTGCCCGACGGTCTCCCAGTGAAACATGGCCCCCGCCTGCTCCCGGGTGGCCTCGGAGACGAGCACGGGGACCCCCGCCTGTTTGGTCAGCCCCTCGATGCGGCTGGCCAGGTTCACCGTGTCGCCGATGGCCGTGTAGTCCAGGCGGCGGCTGGTGGAGCCGATGTTACCCAGCACCACGGGGCCGGTGTGGACCCCCACCCCCATGTGCACCGCGGGGGCCCCCTGGAGGGCGCGCTCCGCGTTGAAGGACTCCAGCTCCTGCACCATGGCCAGGGCGCAGCGCACCGCGCGGGAGGCATGTTCCGCGTCGGCGAGGGGCGCCCCGAAGTACACCATGAGTGCGTCCCCGATGAACTTGTCCAAGGTTCCGCCATGGCGGAAGACGACCTCCACCATCCGGCTGTAGTAGGCGTTGAGGAGCTGGACGACCTCGCCTGGGGGAAGCTGCTCGCTCATGGAGGTGAAGCCGCGGATGTCGGCGAAGAGCACCGTCACCTCGCGCAGCTCCGGCTCCGGGGAGGCGAGGCGCTGGAGGCGCTCGGCCACGGCGGGGGCGAAGTAGCGGCCCAGGCGGGCGCGCTTGAGCTCCTCCTCGGAGACGGCGGCGGAGAGGGCTCGGATGCGGTTGAGCAGGTGCCGGGCGCCCGCGGCGGCGACGGACAGCATCACCACCGAGGCCATCTGCGCGCCCAGGCCGATGCCGGCCTGGTGCTGGAGCGCGACCTCGGCGATGGCGGCGAAGGCCGTCACCACCAGCGTCACCGTGTTGCGCAGCGAGAGCGCGGACAGGAGCACGAGCACCGCGAGGATTCCCAGCGTGAAGCCGGCCACACCTCCCGGGGAAGGGGACACCGGTATCGCGTGGCTCTGGAGCCAGTACACGGCGGGCACGTCGATGAAGGCCACGGACAGTCCGGCCCACTGCACCGCGCGGGACCACCGCGTCACGGCGACCCACACGGCCGCGGTGCAGAGCCAGTAGACGCAGAGAGGGCGGAGGTACTCGGTCCAGTCCGCCTTGCCCGCGCCCAGCCCCAGGCCCGCGGACATCACGAGCATCACCGTGACGGCCACCAGCCGAATCCCGCCGAGCTGCCGCGCGTTGTGCCGGCGCTCACCCTCCAGGGCGCGGTTCACCGAGTCCTGGATGCCTTCGGGCCCTTCGCCGGGTCCCTGGGTTGACCGCCGCACCACTCGCATGTTGCACCGTCTGGACCGCGCCCGCCTCTTCCCGGCAGGGGAGGCCCATGACCTCGCGGGCGCGTCGCGTTGCGGTATACACGCGGACCCATGGCCGAGTCCGTTTCTCCGCATCCCTTGCGCTCGCTGGTCTGGCGCCTCGCACTGGGCGCGGGCCTGGGGCTGGTGCTGTTCGCCGCGGAGTCCTGGCTGTTGTTGCGCTCGGGGCTGGTGGGCGTGGACATCCCGGTGGATGGGCCGTATGCGGCGCTGTCGGCGGCGGTGCGTCCGGTGCTCCCGGGATTGCTCCTGCGCGTGGCGGCCGTCTACGTCGTGGCGGGAGTGGTGCTCGCCGGCGTGGCCTTTGGCCTCGCGCGAGTGTGGGGACGCGCCGGCGTCGCGGCGACTGGGGTGGGGTGGCTTGGGCTCGTGCTGCTGCTGGCGTGGGACCGGGCCATTGCTCGGCCCGCGCTGTTCGACGACCTGCCGTGGGTGCGTCCGGTGTTGGCCTGGCTCGTGGACCATGGCGAGCCCTGGCATCCGCGGACGGTGGCCGTCGCGGTCGCCCTGGTTCATGTCGCGGTGGTGCTGGCTCGACTGCCGACGTGGACGCGGAGGCTCCAGGGCGCCGCTGGGGTGGCCGCTGGTGCGCTGTTGCTCTGGGGCGCGGGGCGGGCAGGGGGCTCGACGGCGGGCGAGAAGCCTCCGTTGGTGGTGCTCATCGGCGTCGACGCGTTCCGGCCGGACCGGCTGAGTGTGCTGGGCGGCTCGGGGAAGGTGGCGCCGCATGTGGACCGCTTCGTCGCGGAGTCGACGCTCTTCACCCGGGCGTATACGCCCGTGGCCCAGACGGAGCCGGCGTGGCGCTCGTTGCTCACGGCGCGCTGGCCCCATGAGACGGGCGTCCGCTACGCGCTGACGTCCGACTCCCGCATGAAGCTTCACCCCACCTTCCCGGAGACCTTCTCGAAGGCGGGTTGGAGCACGCTGTTCGCCACGGACTGCTCGCGCTTCCATGCGGAAGGCCCGGCCTCGGGCTTCGCCACGCGGTGGCAGCCTCCTCGAGGCGCGGTGAACTTCCTCCTGGAGAAGCTTCGCTACCGGGCGCTGGGACTCTTCGCGGACCACACCCTGGGCGCGGCGTGGGTGCCGGAGTTCATCGAGAACCGGGCGCTCGCGGGCATCCATGACCCGATGGGCTATGCCCAGCGGCTGACGTCGCGGGTGCTGGATGCGGCGAGCGAGGGCCCCACGCTGTTCGCCTTCCACGCCACCGCCGCGCACTTCCCGGGCGACCCCGTCCACCCGTTCTATCGCCGCTTCGTGTCGCCGTCCGAGCCGTTGGAGCGCAGGCTGCGCATGCACTTCGCGCCGGTGTCTCCGGGGGCGAAGGGAGGCTGGACTCGCGATGGCGCGGAGGCGCTCTATGACGAACTGCTCGCGCAAGCGGATGCGCAGGTGGGGCATGTGCTCGACTCGCTGAGAGCCGCGGGGCGTTATGACGACGCGCTCATCATCCTCATGTCGGACCACGGGGAGAGCTTCCACGAGGACCGTCCGGACCTGGCTGGAGCCACGCCCGTGCACGGGGCTCGCTTGTCGGAGCTGGAGAACCGCATCCTGCTCGCGGTGAAGCCGCCCGGAGGTCGCAAGCAGGGGCCCGCCAGGGTGGATGCGCTGGTGCGACTGGTGGACGTGGGGCCCACGCTGCTGGAGTTCTCGAAGCTGCCCGCGTTGCCGGGCGTCGACGGCGTGTCCCTGGCGCCGCTCCTGCGCGGCGAGTCCCTGGCGCCCTTGGCCCTCTACGCCGAGACGGGCTTCACGCATGTCTCGCCGGAGGTCTTCGACGTGGGCCACTGGCCTGGCGCGCCTCGCGCGTTCGACGCGTACCGCATCCGCCCGGATGGCGTGGTGGAGATGGGGGACGCGGCGCACGAGGCGGTGGTGATGGAGAAGGACCTGGGGGCCTTCGACGGACTGCGTTGGTGGGTGGACCGGCCCCGCGCGGATGGCACGTGGCGACGCGAGTGCGTGGGGCAGTGTGAAGGGCCTGACGCGCTGGTGCTGGAGGCGTGGCTGGACGTGGTGCGAGGCCGGACGGCGGAAGGGGACTCGCGTAAGGTGGCGGGCCATGTCGACGACCCCAGACGCTCCCTCGCTCCAGGAACAGTACGCCCCCCACAACAGCTGCTTCGGTTGCGGTCCGTCCAACCCGCAGGGCCTGCGCATCCGCAGCCGCGTGGAGGGTGACCTCATCGTCGCCGAGTGGATGCCCGCCGAGCACCACCAGGCGTTCCCCGGTGTCCTCAACGGCGGCATCATCGGCGCGTTGCTCGACTGTCACTGCAACTGGACGGCGGCCTACCACCTGATGAAGTCGCAGGGCGCGTCATCGCCCCCGTGCACCGTCACCGCCGACTACTCGATTACCCTCAAGCGCCCCACGCCCATGTCCGCGCCGGTGCGGCTGGAGGCGAAGCCGGTGGAGATCAAGGGCGACCGCGCGGTGATTGAGGGCACCCTCACCGCCGGCGGCAAGGTGACGGCGCTCTGCCGAGGCACCTTCGTCGCGGTGAAGGAAGGCCACCCCGCCTACCACCGCTGGTGAGCGCGAGGGCCTGAAACACCAGGGGCCCCGACGCCGCCCTCGAGGAGAGGGAGGCACGCGGGGCCCCGGGAGCACTGCGGCGACTGGGACTACTTGCCCATCGACATGAGCAGGTCGTGCCGGGCCGCGGTGGGGTTGGCCTGCTCGCGGTCCGCGATGCGGTGGACCTGATTGCCAATCTTGTCCTGGAGGAGCATGAGGCCGTCCAGCACCTGCTCCGGGCGGGGAGGGCAGCCCGGGATGTAGACGTCCACCGGGAGGATGCGGTCGATGCCCTGGAGCACCGCGTAGTTGTCGTAGAAGCCGCCCGAGGACGCGCACACGCCGAACGACACGACCCACTTGGGCTCGGTCATCTGCTCGTAGACGCGCTTCAGGATGGGGGCCTGCTTCAGGTTGATGGTGCCCACCACCATCAGCAGGTCCGCCTGACGCGGCGAGAAGCGCGGGAACTCGGCGCCGAAGCGCGCGATGTCGTGACGGCTCGCCGCCACGGACATGTACTCCATGCCGCAGCACGCGGTGGCGTACGGATAGGTGAACAGCGAGTACTTCCGGGCCCAACCCAGGCCCTTGGAGACCATCCGCTGGAAAAAGCCCATGGCTTCGTCACGGCGGGTCGTCAGCACTGGAGCGATGTCTGCATCAGCCATGATGTTTCAGCTCTCCCAATCCAGGGCGCCCTTCTTCCACACGTAGATGAGGCCCACCACGAGGGTCACCGCGAAGACCAGCATCTCCATGAACCCGAACCAACCGAGCGCCTGGAAGTTCACCGCCCACGGGTACATGAACACGGCTTCGACGTCGAACACGATGAACAGCAGCGCGACGACGTAGAACTTCACCGCGAAGCGCTGGCGCGCCGGGCCGCTGGACTCGGAGCCGGCCTCGAAGCTGGTGGACTTGATGGCGCTCGGGCGCTTGGGTCCCAGCAGCGAGGTGATGAATGGGATCGCGACGCCCATGATGCCGGCCAACAGCAGCACCACCGCCAGGGGCAGGTAGGGCGAGAGGGGAGAGGGAGTCATCGCGCGCGGAACCTAATGACACCGGCCTTGCCATGTCAAAGGGAAAGTCCCCCTGCTGGGTCCGCAACCCCTTGACATGACGGCGAAAAGCCAGACTTGTGGCTCGGGCGCCGGTCAAGAGGCCCCTCCGGGCGCCCTGGCGGCCCCCTCGGCGGACCGGTCGTTTGACGCTTTCCAGGGCGCACGCCTACCGTCGAGCGGCGCCGGCGGCCGGCGATCATCCATCGCGACACGTGGGAGGTGACAGGCATGTGGGGGCGGCTCGGCTTGCGGGTGCAGGTGGCCATCGCGGTGCTCGTCCCGTGCCTGGCGGTGATGGGCCTGTGCATCTGGAGCTTCTCGGTGCGGCAGCACGAGGTGTCCCTGGAGCTCCTCCGCAAGCGCGCCCACGTCCTGGGGACACTGGTGTCCAACCACCCCGCGGCCCGGGGGTGGGATGGCGGTGAGGCCTCCCAGGGACGGCTCGAGGAGATGCTCGCGCAGCTGGAGGCCAAGGACTCGCTGGGCGGCGGCTTCACGGTGCACTACCAGGGGCTGCTCGGGGCGGACGGGCGTCCGGTGTACGAGTCCGCGGCGCGGCTTCCGGAGCATGCGCGGGGGAGCGCGGTCGTGATGCGCGAGGGGTGCATGGCGTCGCTCGTGGCCATGCGCGAGGTGCTGGTGCGGTGCGCGAGTGGCGAGCGGACGTATGTGGCGGGGCTGGGCCTGGATGAGGCGGCGGCCTCCGTCACGGACTTGAAGGGCTCCGTGCTCGTGGGGTTGGTCGGCGCGCTGGTGTTGGGGTTGCTCCTGGCGGCGCTCATCGCTCGGACCATCATCGAGCCCGTCGCGCAGGTGACGGACGTGGTGCGGGACGTGTCTCGTGGGGATGTGTCCCGCGTGGAGCTGGAGGTGCCCACCACGGGGGAGCTGCGGTTGATGGCGCAGTCCTTCAACCAGATGCTCGGTACGTTGCGCATCACCGTGTTGGAGCTGGTGTCGCGCACGGAGCAGCTCTCGGGGGCCTCGCGTGGGCTCATGGGGGCGTCCGCGGACCAGGAGCACGTCATCAGCCAGCAGGCGGCGTACGCGCAGCAGATCGCCGCGACGTTCGAGGAGCTGAGCCGCACGGCCGAGCAGATCTCCAGCTCCACGGAGGTGGTGGAGTCGAGTGCCCGCCGCACGCACGAGGCGGTGGCCGAGGCGATGGCGGTGGTGGCGCAGGTGGTCGCGGGCATCAACGACATCCGCACCGAGTCGAAGGGCGTGGCGGATGCCATCGTCGGTTTGAATCAGGACCTGCAGCAGGTGTCGAAGATCGCCCACGTCATCAACCAGGTGGCGGAGCGCTCGGATTTGCTCGCGCTCAACGCGGCGCTGGAGGGCACGAAGGCGGGCGAGGTGGGGCGAGGCTTCTCGTTGGTCGCGGCGGAGATGCGCAAGCTGGCGGAGAACGTCTCCGCCTCCGCGCGGGACATCGGCCGCATCGTCGAGAAGGTCCAGGACTCCGGCGAGGAGGCCGCGTCCAAGGCGCGCGTGGGCATGGCCACGAGCGACCGGGGTGTCGAGGTGGCGGAGCAGGCGTCCTCGGTGTTCCAGCGCATCGTGGAGCTGGCGCGAGGAACGAGCGAGGCCGCGCGGCAGATCACCATCGCCACGCGGCAGCAGCGACAGTCGAGCGAGCAGGCGGTGCAGGGGGCTCGCAATGTCGCGGAGCTGGTGAAGCAGGGGGTGGACGCGACGGGCAGGACGACGCGAATCGCGCAGGACCTCCAGGCGGTGGCCGAGGGGCTCACCGCCGTCACCAGTCGTTTCAGGACGACGCGGAGCAGCTAGGCTTCGCCCGCACCTACTCGCGCGTCCAACGGACCTGGAGTTCCAGCTCCTCGATCTTGCCTTCGCGCTCGTGCTCGACGCTGAAGTGCGCGTCGGCGGGCACGTGCAGGCGCTCTCCCGCGACCTGGATGTTGAACGCCTTGCCGCTCTCCAGCGCATCCGCCAGCCGGCGCAGCTTCGCGACGAACTGCTGGCGGGGGTAGGTCTTCTCGATGTCTCTCTGAGCTCGCTTGGCCATCGCGGCATCCTGCCAGCGCCCTGGGAGGCGGTCGAACTCCGTGCGCGGTTCCTGGCCCGGCACTACTGTGCGCGGCACCATGAGCTCGCTCGAACTGTCCCCCGCGCATTTCCGTCGCCTCGCCGACCGGGTCTCCACACTCGCTGAAGAGTGGCTCGAAGAGCTCGACACCCGGCGCATCGCCCCCGACATCACTGGCGCCGCTTCGGAGGCGATGTTCTCCGAGGGCCTCCCTGAACAGGGCCTCGGCGATGCCTCGCTGGAGGCCCTCAAGCCCCTCATGGCGGGAACCCGCGCGGGCAATGCGAGGTTCCTCGCATACGTCTTCGGCTCGGGTGAGCCCGTGGGCGTGCTCGGCGACTACGTGGCCAGCGTCGTCAACCAGAACGTCACTGCGTGGCGCTCAGCCCCCACGGTCGTGAGCCTGGAGCGCTCCGTGGTGCGGAGCCTGGCGAACGCCGTGGGCTGCCCTGGCTTCACCGGGAGCTTCACGGGCGGCGGCTCGTCCGCGAACATGATGGGGCTGGCCATGGCCCGCGAGGCGCTCGCGCCGGCCAACGAGGACGGTGCCCCCTCCGGTGTGATGTACGCCTCGGCCGAGGTCCACATGTCCATCCCCAAGGCGGTGGCGCTCCTGGGCCTGGGCCGGAAGAACCTGCGGTTGATTCCCACCGATGCGCAGTGGCGGATGCGTCCCGATGCATTGGTGAAGGCCATCGAGGAGGACCGGGCCGCGGGCCGTCGTCCCATCGCGGTGATTGCGACCGCGGGCACGGTGAACACAGGTGCGGTCGACCCGCTTCGGGACATCGCTCGCATCGCTCGCGAGTACGGCCTGTGGATGCACGTGGATGGTGCGTATGGCGCGCTCGCGGCGATGGCCCACCCCGAGATGTTCGAGGGACTGGGCGAGGCCGACTCGCTCTCCATGGACGCGCACAAGTGGCTCTACCAGCCCGCGGACTGCGGCGTGCTCCTGTTCCGCGACGCGAAGGCGGCTCGTCGCGCGTTCTCCTTCACCGGGGACTACGCCCGCTCGCTGACGACGGACGCGGTGGAGGGCTTCGCCTTCTTCGACGAGTCGATGGAGCTGTCACGTCGCGCCCGTGCCCTCAAGGTCTGGCTCTCCGTGCGCTTCCACGGGCTCGCCGCGTTCCGGGAGTCCATCCGCCGTGATGTGGCGAACGCGAAGCAACTGGAAGGACTCGTGCGCGAGACACCGGCGCTGGAGTTGCTGGCGCCCGCCACGCTCAGCGCAGTGTGCTTCCGCTACCGCGCGGGACTCGAGGATGCACGGCTCGACGACTTCAACACGAGGCTGCTCGCGCGCATCAACCGACGAGGCCGCGTGTACATCTCCAACGCGACGCTGGAGGGGCGCTTCTCGTTGCGCGCCTGCTTCGTGAATCACCGCACCACGCCCGAGGACGTAGCCACCGTCGTGCGCGAGGTCCTCGCCGCGGCCGAGGAACTCAAGGCCCTGTAGCGCGCGAGGTGGCGCGCGCCTGCATGCGCGGGCGCGCGGCCGGGGCTTCAGTTCATCGCGCGAGCCTTCAGCTTCGCGAACAGCTCGGGAGGCATCGCGGCGGAGCCCAGGCGGTGTTCCGCGGAGACGGCCTCGCCATGGAAGTCGCTGCCCGCGGTGGGCACCAGGTCGAACTCCTTCGACAGTGTCAGGTACTTCTGCCGCGAGAGCGGGTTGTGGTCCGCGTGCAGGACCTCCAGGCCCGCGAGGCCCGCCTTCGCCAGCTCCCGCAGCTCCATCCGCTCCACCTTCGACGAGCCCGGGTGGGCCAGCGTGGCGGTGCCTCCCGCCTTGCGGATGAGTCGAATCGCGTCCGCGCCATCCAGCTTGAAGCGCTCCACCCAGGCCATGCCTCGCGTCCCCAGGAAGCGGTCGAACGCGGCTTTCATGTCGATGGCCCAGCCCTGGTCCACGAGCACTCGCGCCAGGTGGGGCCTGCCCAGCTGCGCATCTCCCGCGACGGCTCGCACGTGCTCCATCCGCACGGGGAAGCCCAGGTGCTGCATCTTCGCGACCATCGCCTCCATGCGCTGCTCTCGCTCACCGCGCAGGCGCTGGGCGAAGCGCGCGAGGTCCTCGTCCTCGGGCCGCACGAAGTGCCCCAGGATGTGCACCTCGCGCCCCAGCACGAAGGCGGAGATTTCGATGCCGGGCACCAGCTCCACGCCTCGCTCCTGCGCGGCGACGCGGGCCTCCTCAAGTCCCGCCACCGTGTCGTGGTCCGTCACCGAGAGCACCGTCACACCCGCGGCGGCGGCGCGTGCGAGCAGCTCGGTGGGCGAGTACTGACCATCGCTGGCGGTGGTGTGTGAGTGCAGGTCAATCACGTCGGGCTCCGGGGCGAGCGGTTGAAAGCCGCACGGTCGCGACCTAGGCTCCTCTTCTTCAATCCACGCACGACGTCAAGGGCGATGCCGCAGCACCCACTCCAAATCTCCCGGAAGATTGAGTACGGGTTGCGGGCCATGACGTTCCTTGCCTCGCAGCCGCTCGAGCGCATGGTCCCCTTCCGGGAGATTGCCCGGCGCATGGATGTACCGGAGGACTTCCTCGCGAAGATTCTCAAGGTGCTCGTCTCCCGAAAGCTGGTCCGCTCCACCCGGGGCGCCCATGGTGGCTACGCCCTGGCCCGTCCCGCCCGCGAGCTGACCTTCCTGGATGTCATCGAGGCCGTCGAGGGTCCTGTCATCGTCAACGTCTGCCAGGACACGCAGCACGACGGCTGCAAGGCCACCGGGAGCTGCACCATGTACGGCGTGTGGAAGCTGGGCCAGCAGCGGATGCTGGATGTGTACCGCTCCACCACGCTGGACCGGCTGGCCATGACGGAGCTGCGAGGCGCACCGGAGGGCGGCTCGCCAGCCCTCTCCGCGCGTGTCTAGACTCGGCCTCCCATGGCCAAGAAAGCCCAGAAGAGCATCGAGAATCGGGTGTACCTCTTCGAGTCGCTCGCCAGCAGCTATGTGGCCGCGGCCTCGGAGGCGCTGAGCTCCCGCGACGCCGCTGAGCGCGAGCGCGCCCGGAGCGTCCTGGCCGAGCTGGCCTACGTCTCCTGTGTGGTGGCGGACACAGCGGAGCTGTCGGCCGACGAGGTGCGGCAGCTCGTGCTGGGCGAGCCTCGCGCGGCTGGGGCCTCCCGCAAGCGCGGCGGCGGTCGGAAGCGCGACAAGTAGGAGAAGAGGGCGCAAGGGGTGCTGCCCTTGACGCGCGGGCGGTGTTAGATCGCCGCGCCATGGCCAAGACCCCCTCGAACCCGAAGAAGTCCCTGCGCGCCGCGTACTCCGGTGCGCGCAAGGCGGACCCTCGTCCCATCACCGGCAAGGAGAAGCCGGCGGAGCTGCTGGCCCACGCCTTCAGCGCCTACGTGGGACGTCAGGAGCGCACGGCGTTCGAGCTCATGTGCCAGTCGATGGAGCAGGACGCGTCCATCTTCCTCACGCTGTCGGGCGCCATGACGCCGGCGGGCCTCCACCAGAGCTGTCTCATCCCGCTCATCGAGAAGGGCGTCATCTCCGCCATCACCACGACGGGTGCCAACCTCTACCACGACGCCCACCGCATCATCGGCCACGCCATCCGCGAGGTGAACCCCAACGCGGGTGACCTCCAGTACCGCCTGGCGCGCATCATCCGCATCTACGACCTGGGCTTCTGGGAGGAGGCGCTGCTCGACACCGACCGCCTCTTCTCCGCCATCATCCGGCAGCCCGAGTTCCAGAAGAAGATGACCACGCCGGAGTTCCACTACCTGCTCGGCAAGGCCATCCACGGCATCGAGAAGCAGCTCGGCGTGAAGCAGCCCTCGCTGCTCTCCACCTGCTACAAGCACGCGGTGCCCATCTGGGTGGGCGCCGTGCAGGACGGCTCCATCTTCCTCAACATCGTCAAGCTCAAGCGCCTGCTCGGCCCCGAGTTCAAGTTCGAGCTCGACATCAACGACGACGTCTACTCCATGGCCGCGATGCAGCACTTCTGCCGTCACAACGGCAGCAAGCGGCTGGCCATCTGGATTCTCGGCGGCGGCGTGCCCAAGAACTACACGCTCCAGGGCGAGCCGCTGCTCGACCAGATCCTCAACGTCCCCACGGCGGGCTTCGACATCGACCTGCAGTTCTGCGTGGACCCGGTGGACAACGGCGCGCTGTCCAGCTGCCCCGCGGGCGAGGGCCACACCTGGGGCAAGGTCTCCGTGGAGGCCGTGGAGACGGGCTCGGTGTACGTGCACTGTGACGTGACGGCCGTGTTCCCCTGGCTCACGCACGCGCTGCTCAACGACCCCAAGAACAAGCGCAAGCCCATGCGGCTGATGGACCGGCTGCCCGAGGCCGTGAAGTTCCTGGACGCCGACGTGCAGAAGCGCCGCAAGTCGCTGATGAAGACGCTGGACTGGAGCGTGGGAGACGCCGAGCCTTCCACGTCCAAGGACGCGGCGAAGCACGACACCTACGTCCGCTGAAAACCCACAGGCCCCGAGGAGCTTCGACATGAGCCAGCAACCGCCCCCCGCCACCGGCGTGGTGATGACCCTGGTCAGCCACCCCCAGTTCAAGACGCAGCTGTCCCACGGGCCCTCCGGCTCGGGCTTCGCGACGGAGGCTCCGCGAGACAACGGCGGCACCGGCGGCAGCTTCTC
Source organism: Myxococcus stipitatus (assembly GCF_038561935.1). Next base: position 3,955,049 of record NZ_CP102770.1, read on the forward strand.
GCCCACGGACCTGGTGGGCGCGGCGCTGATGTCCTGCGCGGTGACGACGATGCACCTGTTCGCCTCGCGCGAGGGCATCTCCCTGGGGGAGATTCGCGCCCGCGTGGAGAAGCGCATGACGCCGCCGCCGCGCCGCATCGGCGAGCTGGTGCTCGACATCCAGATGCCCGCGGGCCTCTCCGCCGAGAACCGCGCCCGCCTGGAGCAGGTGGGCCGCGAGTGTCCGGTGGCGCGCAGCCTCCACCCCGACGTGAAGCTGCCCGTGACGTTCAGCTACCCGGACTGAGCCGGCCGCCCGGCCGCCTTGCGAGGGAGCCTCCTGGCCGTCGCTGCCAGGGGGCCCCTGCATGCAGAGCCTTTCCCGACACGGGAGGGGCGGCATGGACGCGAAGCGGCTGGGCATCTACCTCAGTGACCACCACGCGGGCTCCGTGGCCGGCATCGAGCTGGCTCGGAGGGCCGAGTCGGAGAACCACAGCAACCCCGTTGGCCACTTCCTCGCCGGGCTCATCCCCGAGCTGCGCGAGGACCAGCACACGCTCGAGGCCGTGATGCGGGTGATGGGCCTGCGCTCGGATGCGCTCAAGTCCCGCGCCGCCTGGGTCGCGGAGAAGGTGGGGCGCCTGAAGCTCAACGGCTCCTGGGTGCGCTACTCGCCGCTGAGCCGCCTGGTGGAGCTGGAGGCCCTGTGCACCGGCACCGAGGGCCGCATCTCCCTGTGGAGCACCCTGGCGAGGCTCCAGCTCCAGGACCTGCGCCTGTCCGCCTTCGACTTCGAAATCCTCATCGCCCGGGCCGACGTGCAGAAGGCGGCCCTCCAGCGCCTGCGCGCCCGCGCCGCGGACGTGGCCTTCGCGGACGTGCCCACGCCCTTTGGCGCGGGGGAGCCCGCCATCGCCAGCTACTGAAAACACCACGCCCCCCGGCGCACCCGAGTGAGTCGGGGCGGCGGAGGGCGGTGTGCGCTCAGGGCTGTCGTCGGCGGACTACGTGCCCGACGGAACCACGGGCGGGCGCGTCGCGTCCGGCTGGGGCAGGAGCTTCAGCTGGCTGGCGCTTCCGGTGAAGGTCGCGTCCACGCCGCGCTCCAGGTACGTGTAACCGGACAGGCCGTCCTCGTACATGCGCAGGAGGGTGCGCGACTCGTCCAGGGAGATGCGGCCCTGGCGCAGGGCCATCTCGGTGAACTTGCGCAGCCGGGCGACGAGGTCGTCCTTGTTGTAGCTGACGTAGTTGAGGACTTCCGTCACGGTGTCACCGGCCACCACGTGGTCGATGAGGTAGCCGCCGTTGGGCGCCAGCGACACCTGCACGGTGTGCGTGTCTCCGAAGAGGTTGTGCAGGTCGCCGAGGATCTCCTGGTACGCGCCGACCAGGAAGATGCCCACGTAGTAGTCGTCATCGTTGAGCGCGTGCAGCTCCAGCGCGTCCTTCACCTCGCGCTTGTCGATGAAGTGCTCGATCTTCCCGTCCGAGTCGCAGGTGATGTCCGCCAGCGTCGCGCGACGCGTGGGCTTCTCCGCGAGCCGGTGGATGGGCATCATCGGGAACAGCTGGTCGATGGCCCACGAGTCCGGCAGCGACTGGAACACCGAGAAGTTGCAGAAGTAGGTGTCGCTCAGCGACTTCTCCAGCGACTCCAGCTCCTCCGGCATCTCGCCCGCCTCACGCGCGATGCGCATGATCTTGTGGCAGGTGGCCCAGTAGATGTTCTCCGCCGCCACGCGCTGCTCGAGCGACAGGTGGCCCAGCGAGAAGAGCGTGAGGCTCTCCTCCTTGGCGTCCTGCGCGTCGTGCCACGCCTCCAGGAGGTTCTTGTTCGTCACCTCGCGGTAGGTGGCCAACAGGTTGCGCACCACGGAGGGCGCCTTGTCGTCCACCTTGTCCGGCACGCTCACCGGGTCGAACTCGCTGGTGCCCAGCACGTCCACCACCAGCACCGCGTGGTGCGCGACGACGGCGCGGCCGGACTCGGAGACCAGCGTGGGGTGGGGCACGCCCGCGCGATCACACGCCTCCATGACGCCGAACACCACGTCGTTGGCGTACTCCTCCGTCGTGTAGTTCATCGACGAGGCGAAGTTCGTCTGCGAGCCGTCGTAGTCCACGCCCAGGCCGCCGCCGACATCCAGGTACTTCAGCGGCGCGCCCTGCCGTGCGACCTCCACGTAGAAGCAGCCCACCTCGCGCAGCGCGTTCTTCACGTTGCGGATGTTGGAGATCTGGCTTCCCAGGTGGAAGTGCAGCAGCTCGAACGCGGGCAGCAGGCCCGTGTCCTTCATGAAGCCGATGCAGCCCATCAGCTCCGACGAGGACAGGCCGAACTTGGAGCGGTCTCCACCGCTGGCCTCCCACTTGCCGGCGCCACGCGTGGACAGCTTCACGCGCATGCCCAGGCGCGGGGTGATGCCGGTGCGGCGCGCCACCTCGGCGATGAGGGGCAGCTCGCTGGGCTTCTCCACCACGAGGATGACGTTGCGGCCCAGGCGCGAGTAGAAGAGGGCCGTCTCGATGTACTCCTCGTCCTTGTAGCCGTTGCAGATGACGAGCGCGTCCTCGTTCTCCAACAGGGCCATCACCGCCATCAGCTCGGGCTTGCTGCCGGCCTCCAGGCCGTAGTTGTAGCCCTTGCCCGCCTCGATGATGGTCTCCACCACGTAGCGGTGCTGGTTCACCTTGATGGGGTAGACGCCCCGATAGCCGCCCTTGAAGCCCTGGTCGGTCATCGCCTTGCGGAAGGCTTCATTCAGGTGCACCACGCGGTGGCGCAGCACGTCCGTGAAGCGCAGGAGCAGCGGCAGGCCAATTCCCCGGCGGCGGACTTCGTCCACCAGGTCCTTGAGGTCCATGCTGGGGGCCTGGGGCCCGTCCGGGTGGACGCAGACGTGGCCCTTGTCATTGATTCCGAAGTAGGGCGAGCCCCAGTTCCGGATTCCATAGAGCTCATGCGCGTCAGCGAGGGTCCAGCGGTGCGGAGGGGCGTTAGCGGGCATCGTCGGTTCGAGGCTCCCAGGGAGGAACGTCGTAAGGGTGGACTTCAGTCAACACTGGAGGGGCGCGGGAACTATAGGAAAGCCCCCCATCATTCAACAGCAGGCTGAAAAGGGGACGAGCGGGCGGGCAAGCGGCTCCCTCGGGTCCCTGTCCTGACGGGCGGACCTTCCATCCGATTCCTACCCTTTCCTCGAAGGTTCGAGAGGCCGCGTGGTGAAAAGGGGAGGGTACATGGAGCCGTCCGCACGCAGGGAAGAAGCGCCGCTGACCCCTCGGGAAATCTATGAGCGGCTGGACCGCTACGTCATCGGCCAGGACGCCGCGAAGCGCGCGGTGGCCATCGCCGCCCACAACCACCTCAAGCGGGTCCAGGCCCGCAGGGTGCGGCGGCAGTCGCTCATCAAGAAGTCCAACATCCTGCTCATCGGCCCCACCGGGAGCGGCAAGACGCACATCGCCCGCAACCTGGCGGAGATCCTCCACGTGCCGTTCACCACCGTGGACGCCACCGAGTACACGGAGGCGGGCTACTACGGGAAGGACGTGGAGGTGATGATCTCCGACCTGCTCCTCAAGGCGAACCACTCCGTCGAGGACACGCAGCGGGGCATCATCTTCGTGGACGAGGTGGACAAGATCGCCCGCCGCTCGCAGGGGGCCCGCAACGGTGCGGGCAGCCGCGACATCGGCGGGGAAGGTGTCCAGCAGGGCCTGCTCAAGCTCCTGGAGGGGCGCGAGGTCTACGTGCCGCTCAACGTCACCCAGGCGTGGAACAAGAGCGACTTCGTGCAGGTGGACACGCGCGACATCCTCTTCATCTGCGCGGGGACCTTCAGCGACCTGCACGACGCGGGCGACGAGTCCAGCCGGCCGCTGGGCTTTGGCGCGGATGCCACGGCCCGCTTGCAGAGGCGCATCAGCACCCGGCAGCTGGTGGAGTTCGGGATGCTGGCGGAGTTCCTCGGGCGCCTGCCCGTGGTGGTGCAGCTGGAGCTCCTGGGGGAGCCGGAGCTGATGCGCGTCCTGACGGAGCCGCCAGACTCCATCGTCCGGGAGTTTCATGAGCTGCTGGCCATGGATGACCTGGAGCTGGACTTCGATGACGCGGCCCTCCGCGAGGTGGTGCACTACTCGGTGTCTCGCGGGCTGGGGGCTCGCGGGCTGCGCTCCATCCTGGAGCACGTCATGGCGGATGTCATGTTCGAGGCGCCCGAACACCGCAAGCGGCATCTTCGCGTGGACGCGGACTACGTGCGTGCTCGGCTGAAGGGGCTGGATGCCGTGCAGCTCAACGTGTGACGTCGTCGTGACGCTCGGAGGCTCGGGCCGCCGCTCCCAGGCGCGCGGCCACGTCCGGGTCCTGGATGAGCTGGAGGACCAGGTCATTGCGCAGGAGCGCGGCGGTGTCTCCTCGCGCGAGCGCCTGCTTCACCTTGTCGTCCTGGAGCAGCCGCTGGAAGCGCGGGTCCTTGCGCAGGGCCTTGTAGGCGGGGTCGTTCTTGAGCTGGGCCGCGCGCTCCGGGTCCCCCGCGGCCTTCGCCACCTGGACCATGTCGTCCATGGGGGCGAACTGGGTCATCTCGAAGAGGTTGAAGCGGCGCGCGGCCTGGGCGGCCAGCGAGTCGTGGGGGGAGACGCCCAGGCGCCGGCCGGCGACGATGACGTGCTGCTCGAAGAAGGCGAGCGCGCTGAGGGCCAGCCACGCGAAGGCGGCCGTCTTTCCCGCGCCGAGCAAGAAGCCCAGCAGCCGGTCCACGCTCCGGTCCTGGTTGTCCTTGCCGGTGGCAAGGAAGCGCTGGAGGAGCGAGCCCAGCGCGTAGCGGACCGACAGCCACACGCCGACGAAGAGGAGCACCGTGCCCGCGACGAGGCCCACGAGCAGCGGTCCGTCGAGGGCCTCCGCCATGTGGGGCGCGACGAGCGGCCCCAGCTTGCGGGAGGTGAAGTATCCCAGCGCCAGGCCCACCCAGTTGGCCACCTGGCGCGACGCTCCGGTGAAGGCTCCGATGAGGCCGAAGAACAGCACCATGCCCAGGATGATGAGGTCGATGACCATGGGGCTTTCCGGCGCCTCCGCGCGGCGTCAGCGAATCTTGAACGAGTCGCCCTTGCCCTTGGACTCTTCCTGCAGACGCTTCTGGGCTTCGAGGAGGCTCTCCTTGTAGCGCGCGTTGGAGGGCTCGTAGGTGAGGGCCATCTTGAGGTTCCGCTCGGCGGCGGACCAGTTGTTGGCTTCGATGTCCTTCTGGGCCTGTTGGTAGAACTGGCGTCCCTTGGGGTGGGTGCCGATCTGCTCTTCCTGCTCCTTCTTCGCGGCGGCCTTGGTCTCGGCCTCGGAGGCCTCGGTGAAGCGCAGCTTCTGGGCGCGCTCCGGGCCCGAGATGTCGGCGAGGTACTTCTTGCGCTTCGTGTCGTCGCGCAGGACGTAGTAGGCCTCGGTGACGCGCTTGTAGAGCTCGTGGACCTGCTCCTTGAGGAGCTTGTCCGTGATGTGGAAGAAGCGGTCCGGGTGGTACGTGCGGCTCTCCCGGTAGAACGCCTTCTTGATGTCGGCGGGCGCGGCGGTGCGCTCCAGCAGGAGCACCTCGAAGTAGTCGAGCTGGTCCAGCTTCGCGCAGCGCGATGCGAGGTCCGCGAGCTGGTTCGCGTCGAGTCCGGTGCCCTTGCCCGCGGTGCCCGGCGGAGGCGGCGGAGACAGTGCTCCCGCTGGGGGCGGAGGCGGCGTCAGCGGTGCCACCGAGGGAATCGCTGGCGCGATGGGCGGCACCCCGGGGGCACGAGGCGCGGTGGCGGCGGGGGGCGGGCGAGGGGGCAGTGAGGCGGGGGCGATCGCCGGCAGCGACATGGTGGGCCGGGAGCCTGGGCGCGGCTGCGGAGGCGAGCCTGGAGGAGGCGGCGGCGCGACCTGACCGACAGCGAGCGTCGGCGGAGGGCGTGGCGGTGTCGCGGTCGCAGCGGGAATGCTCGGGACGGGAGGGCGTGCCGCGGCGGCCGGAGGTTGGATCGCAGGTACGGCGGGCGCGATGGCGGGGACCATCGGCGCGATGGTGGGCACACCTTGCGCGGTGGCGGGGGCCATCGGAGCAATGGTGGGCACTCCCTGCGCGGTGGCGGGTGCCATCGGAGCGACGGAGGGCGCACCTTGCGCGGTGGCGGGTGCCATCGGAGCGACGGTAGGCACTCCCTGTGCGACGGCGGGTGCCATCGGAGCGATGGAGGGCGCACCTTGCGCGGTGGCGGGTGCCATCGGAGCGACGGTAGGCACTCCCTGCGCGGCGGAACGGACGGAGGGAACCGCTGGCGCCGGTGCAGTGCCCGGAGCAACAGGTGGAGGCGTCAGGGGCGCACTTCCCCCGGGCGCCGGCCGCGCGACGGGCGCGCCTTGTGCGGCGGAGACGGGAAGAGGATTCGCACCCGCCACGGACGCGCGAGGCGCGGGGCTCGCGACCGGAGCGGGCGTGGGAGGCACCGCGCCGGGCATCCGGCTCGCGGCCGAAGCGGGAGGCACCGCGCCGAGGGCGGGGCTCGCGACCGAAGCGGGCGTGGGAGGCACCGCGCCGGGCATCCGGCTCGCGGCCGAAGCGGGAGGCACCGCGCCGAGGGCGGGGCTCGCGACCGGAGCGGGCGTGGGAGGCACCGCGCCCGGCATCCGGTTCGCGACTGGAGCGGGAGGTATGGCACCAGGTGCGGGCGGAGGAATGGTCGCGGTGGCGGGCGTGCCGGCCACGCGGGGGGGAGTGCCCGAGAGCGGCGCGGCGCCCCCCGTCTGCGCTCCACGAACCGTGACGGGCGCGGGAGTCAACGGAGCTCCTGCCCGACCTGCTCCCGGGCTCATTGCCGCCGAGGGTGCTCCGCTCTGCGGCAGGGGGCTCGTCGCGACACCAGGAGGCGCGGATGCCGGAGACACTCCGGGCTGCGCGCTCACAGGCGCGACGCGTGGCGAGGGAGCTTCGGGAACCGCTCGCGGCGCAGGCGCGGCTCCAGCAACTGGAGACGCGAGACCCACGGGCGTCCCACGCGGAGCAGGTCCCGAGGCAGGCGGCGCGGGAGGCACGGCCCCCGACGGAGCCCCTCTCGGCACCTCTCCACCTGGAGGCGGAGGCGGCATCCCCGCACGTGCGGCCAAAGGCTGCTGCGGCACCGCGGCGGGCGCCCCCACCGCGGGCATCGCCGCCACCGTGGGCCTGGCCCCCGTGGGCGTAGAGGCACTCACGGCGGGCAGCCCCGTGGCACTCATCCGCTGCGGCACCGGTACGGAGACCGCGGGGACGGACACGGTGGGCCGCTGTGACTGGGGCACGGAAGGCGCGGCGACCCCGGGAGGTCTCGCTCCCGGAGGAGCCGCCGGCGCCGAGGCCGCTGGCTTCGCGACCGGCGCGGGCGTGGTCGGCACGGCGGCCGTCATCCGTGGAATGGCGGGACGCGCGGGAGCGGCCGGTGTCCCGGGCGGGCCTCCCGGCGGCTTGCCGGAGCTGGGATCGGATGGCTCGGACATCGCGGTCGTCTACTGGGCCACGGCGGGCAGGTCGGTGTTGTGGTGCCCGGCGAGACGGGTGCTCCGGTTCGCCTGGATGGACTTCTGGATGTCGGCCTCGGTCATGCCGGACGACAGCGTGATGGTCGTCGACGTCTTCTGGCCCGTCTCCGTGTCACACGCGGAGACGTTCACCAGACCATCGGTGTTGATCTCGAAGGTGACCTCGATCTTCACCTCGCCGCGGTACCCGATGCGGAACCCCGCGAACTCGAACTCGCCGAGCATCTCGCACTCATCGGCCCGGTTGGACTCGCCCTGATACACGCGAATCTTCACCTTCTCCTGGCCATCGCGGCTGGTGGTGAACGCCTTCGAGCGGTCGATGGGCACCGGCGTGTTCTTGTCGATGATCTTCTCGGTGTACCCACCCACCGTGCCGATGCGCAGCGTCAGCGGCGTGACGTCCACCAGGAACGTCTCCGTCTTGCTGTCCAGCAGCGCATGCGACTGCAGCGCCGCGCCCATCGCCACGACCTGGTCGGGATTGATTCCCTCCAGCGGCGCCTTCTGGAAGTAGTGCTTCACCGAGTTGCGGATGATGGGCAGGCGCGTCGGTCCACCCACCAGGATGACCGCGTCGATGTCCGCCGCCGTCAGCCGAGCACTCTGCAGCGCCTCGTCGCACACCTTGAACGTGCGCTGCACCAGGTCCATCACCATCCGGTTGAACTGGTCCTGGTTGAGCGTGTTGCGCAGGTCCATCACGTTGCCCTGCGCGTCCTGACAGATGCCCGCGCAGAGGATGTCCGCGTGGCCCGTCTGCCCCACGTCGATCTTCGCCTTCTCCGCGGCCTCCTTCAGCATCTGCAGACAGAACTTGTTCTGCCGCAGATCCAACCGCGTCTTGCCCAGGAAGTCGTCCGCCAGGTACGTCATGATGCGGTCGTCGAAGTCGTCGCCGCCCAGGTACGTGTCGCCCGCCGTCGCGAGCACCTCGAAGACGTCCTTGCCGATCTCCAGGATGGACACGTCGAACGTGCCGCCGCCCAGGTCATACACGACGACGCGCTGATTGACGTCCCGTCCGAAACCGTACGCCAGCGCCGCGGCGGTGGGCTCGTTGAGGATGCGAAGCACTTCCAGCCCCGCGATACGACCCGCATCCTTGGTGGCCTGGCGCTGGTTGTCGTTGAAGTACGCGGGCACGGTGACCACGGCCTTGGTCACCTCGCGGCCCAGGTACGTCTCCGCCACCGCCTTCATCTCCTTGAGCACCAGCGCGGAGATCTCCGGCAACGAATACGTCCGCTCCCGCACACCGATGCGCACCGAGTTGTTGTCGCCCTCGACAATCCGATACGGCATCACCGCCTGGGCCTTCTTCACCTCGTCGGAGAAGTAGTAGCGCCCGATGAGCCGCTTCGCGGAGTACACCGTCATCTCCGGGCTGGTGATGATGTTCTTCTTCGCGGCGTTGCCCACCAGCACCGAGCCATCCTCGAGGAAGGACACGCAGGAGGCATGCGTCGTCTCGCCCCACTCATTGGGGATGACGAGGGGCTGGCCGTCCTGGACCACCGACACGCACGAGTACGACGTGCCGAGGTCGATGCCGATTGCGATGTCGTCCGACATTCCATCTCCGGTGAAGGGCTCGAGCCCAAGGGCGTCGGTGAAGCGCCCGGAGGTTAGGAGCCTCCGCCGGACGTGTCAATGTTCGTGCAATGTAAAGCCTAGCTATTTCAGGCACTTAGCGATGAGTTGACCAGTCGGGGGTGCTGGCTTGAGGGGGGAATGGGACGTCATTATCTATGGGGAAAAGGAGTTCTCCCTCATGTCCGTTGTCCTTGCCGCCCTCACGTCGGACCCGAATCTGCTGCAGTGCGAGCTGCACCGGCTCGCGGGGCAGGTGCTCGTGCAGGCGGAGCCTCGGGCCAACGCGATGGGAGTGGGGGCGTATGCCCAGGAGGAGGTCCTCCTGCGGCGCTTCTCCAGTGCGGAAGCGGACCCTTCACTCGCGCAGCTGGCCCCACCCAACGAGTCGGAGGCCCTGCTGTTCCATGCGAGCCGGCTCCCCGTGGGCCTCTCGTTCGAGGAGAACACCCAGCCCTTCCGAGCGCGCCGCTGGCTGTTCGCCCACCAGGGCAGTGTGAGTGGCTTCGACGCACTGCGTGCGCCGCTGATGGCGTCGCTGCCGGAACACCTCCAGCGCCTGGTGCGCGGGTCGACCGACAGCGAGGTGCTGTTCGGCGTCTTCCTGCGTCACCTGCGGGACGTCGGCCGCACGGATGATCCTCGGCTGGAGGCGCGGGTCGCCGGAGGGTTGCTGGCGGACACGGCTCGCGAGGTCATCAAGCGCTCCATGGAGGCGGGCATTCCCCGCGCCTCCACCCTGAACCTGGTGGCCACCAATGGCTTCATCCTGGTGGCCTGCCGGTTCGGCGAGGAGCCGCTGTATTACTCACGCCTGGAAGGCGGCACGGAGTGTGAGCCCTGTGGTGTGACTGCGAGCACTCCCGAGACGCAGCCCTCTGTGGGCGCCCACCGTCGCCGCCGCACCGTCGTCGTCGCCAGTCACTTGAAGCGCCCGGGAAGCTGGGTGGAGTTGCCTCGCGGCACCACACTCGCCGTGGGGCCGGACCTCCAGGTTCAGCTCGTCAACGGAACTTGAGCGCTCGGGGCGCTCCCCGCGTGTAGAGTCTCACGCGCGTCGCGCGGGGTGTTCTGGCCCCGGGCGCTTGGGGTGCCTCGTGTGTCGACGCACGGAAATCCCGAAGCGTGCTGGCGCGAGCCAGTGAAACATGGATTGTAAACAGCAAAATCAAGTAACTCGAACACCGCTTGCGGGGATGCGTGACGGAGTTGCGGGGTGGATTGTGAACCTCTTTACAATCCGCGGGCATTCATTGCCTGATTCTCGCTCTCGCAATCTCCAGCAGATTCGTCAGGGACTGATTTTGCCGTCGCCCCAAGTGTCCACAGTGGTGCCTGAGTCGCGGTTGACCGTGGTGGTTCGCCATCCGGTGGACTCGGTGGTGGCCGCGTCGTTGGCGCGGCGGTTCGGACGGGAGTCGGGGTTGTCGGCGGCGTCCAGCGCGGAGGTGGCCCTGGTGGTGAGTGAGCTGGCCACCAACCTGGTCCGCCACACGCGGCAGGGTGGAACGGTGGAGCTGTGGCGCGAGGACGCCTGGCTCTGCATCCGCGCGTTGGACCGAGGCCCCGGCATGGCGGAACCCGAGCGGCTCTTCGCAGGCCGGGAGGGACGTCCGGGGCCGTTGCCGGGGGAGAGTCTGGGAGAAGGGGGCGCCGCGGTGCGACGGCTGACCGACGAGGTCCGCGTGTCCAACCGCGAGGGTGGGGGACTGGAAGTGTTTGCTCGCAAGCGCATGACACGGGAGGCGAGGAGAACGTGGTGAGCCGGGGCATGTTGAGCGCTCAGCTGTTGAGTGTGTTGCAGCACTTCATGTCGGAGACCGCCGCGCGGTTGGTGTTGCGCGGCACGCTGGAGTCGCTGCGGGTGTCGGCGGACACGATGGGGGTGGCGGAGCTGCCGCGGGTCATCGAGGCGCTGGAGCCGGCGACGCGGCACTTCGTGGACGCGGCCCGGAGGCCGGACCTGGCCGCGAAGCTCAGGGCCGTGTTGGCGAAGGCCTCGGCGGCGTCCGCGTCCGCGCCCTCGGTGGGCCTGCGCGAGCCGAGCGCCCCGGTCGCGGCGACGGCGACCTCGGAGGCTCGGCCCACCACGTACCTGGTGCGCACGGAGGCGGACGCGAGCCATGCGCGGCTGTCGGCGCGAGCGATGTGTGAGGCGTTGGGGGGGCGTGGCTATGAATGCCAGAAGGTCGCGACGGCGGTGAGCGAGCTGGCGCGCAACCAGATTTCGTATGCGGGGGGCGGAACCATCCAGCTGATTCCCGTGCAGTCGCCGCGCAAGCTCTTGCGCGTGCGCGCCGAGGACCAGGGGCGGGGCATTCCCGAGCTGGAGCGGGTGCTGTCGGGGACGTACCGGAGCAAGACGGGGATGGGGTTGGGGCTGTTGGGCGTCAAGCGGCTGGCGGACAAGTTCGAGGTGAACACCGGCATCTCCGGCACGCAGGTGGAGTTCGAGGTGTGGCTGTGAGGTTGTCGGTGGCCCACCGGACGCGCCCGAAGGTGGGCGAGGTGGAGAACGGCGACGGTGTGCTGGTGCGCACGGAGGGGTCGTACACGTTGCTCGCGGTGGTGGACGCGCTGGGGCACGGGCCGGCCGCGGCGCAGGCGGCGGGTGAGGCGCTGCGGTGTCTGGGGCAGGTGGTGTTGAGCGCGTCGGTGGCGTCCGTGGCGGAGGCGCTCCATGGGGCGCTGAAGCACGGGCGAGGCGCGGCGGTGATGCTCGCGGTGTTCGATGGGCACACGCTGCACTGTGGGGGCGTGGGGAACGTGGAGCTGCGCACCGTGGGCACGCGCGTGCCGGTGCTTCCCACGCCGGGCATCCTGGGGCAGTCGTACCGCACGCTGCGGACCCTCTCGACGCCGCTGGCGGTGGGGGACCGGTTGGCCCTCTTCAGCGATGGGTTGAGCTTTCGAGTGGACCTGGAGCAGGTCCGAACGCAGTCCCCTGACATGGCCTGTGCGTTCCTGCTAGAGCGCTTTGGCCGTACCACCGATGACGCCACCGTGCTGGTGGCGGACGTGGAGCCGTCATGAGCATCTCGGACCTTCCGCGGCACGCGCGCGAGCTGTCGCGCATTCCCATCATCCCGCTGTGGGGACAGCTCATCGTCCCCCTCCAGGGCGACATCACCGATGCGCAGGCGGCGCAGCTCTGCTCGGATGTGCTGGCCGACATCCAGCGCACGGGCGCCAAGGGCATGGTGGTGGATATCTCCGGCCTGTGGCTGGTGGACAGCCACCTGTGCGCGGTGCTGGCGCGGCTGGCCGGGTCGGCCCGGTTGATGGGGACTCGCACGGTGCTGTGCGGCATGGGCGCGGATGTGGCGCTCACGCTGCAGAGCATGGGGATTCAGCTGGACGGCGTGGAGACGGCGCTGGGGCTGGAGGAGGGCCTGGCGCTGTTGGGCATCCACGCGGTGGGCGCGCGCACGGCGGAGTCGGAGCGCGAGGCGGCCCAGAAGCTCGCGGATGAGATGCTGGGCCTGGAGCCGGTGGTGGTGCCTCGGTCCTCGGTCGTCTGAAGGGGTGGAGGCCCTGTGAGGGCCTCCACCGGAGTGCTCCATTCGAGCCGGGTGTTGCCACCCGGCTGCGGGGCGCGCGGGTGACTCAGCTCTGGCGACGGCGGGCGCGGAGCCAGCCCGCCCATGCCAGCCAGAGGAGGGCGGCTGGAATGGCGCCCGCGGTGCTCGAGCATCCGACGCCACCACCTTCCACTGTCTTGGGACGCTTGAACTCCCACTCGCGAATTGTCTCGGTCTCTTCGACGTTCCCCGCACCGTCCGTCGCCTTGACGCGCAGCCGGATGGGACCTTCAGCGAGCCCGCGGAGCGTGTAAGGGTTCGAGCAAGGGGCAAGAGGGTCCTCTCCCAGCGCGCACTGGAATTGGACTCCGAAGTCGGTCGCGTCGTCGGTGGCCATCGAGAAGGTGACCGACGGAAGCGTACTGAGGCCCTCCGGAACGCCCGTCAGCACCGTCTTGGGCTTCTTGAGATCCATCTGGAGGGTGATGGAGGTCGAATCAACACTCTGGTTGCCCGCCTTGTCGGTGGCCCAGACCTCGAATTTCAAACTTCCATGGTCGAGGAGTTGCTTCACATTCAACTCCCAACGGCCATCCTCCTTCGTCCGGGTTGAACCGGCTTCGAGACCACCCAGCTCCGCGGTGATGGTGGTGTCCTTGTCTGCCCTTCCGGTGATGACTTGGAGGTCAGGCCCGAAGGTCTTGCCCTCAAATCCGTCATCAATGCGTGGGGCTCCCGGTGCTTGCCGATCCACCGTGATGATGTGGGGAGGGGTCAAGAGGCCAGATTCCCTGTTGTAGCTGTCCTTGCACTTCGTTTGAATCTTGTACTCGCCATTGGCCAGGTCCTCCTTGGGCGCGAAGGTCCACTTCACGCCTTGGATGGCGGCAGGCGAGGGATAGGGCACATCGTTGAGGTAGATCGTTACGGTGGTGCACATCTTCTCAAGGGTGCCCTGGAGGGTGGGGCGCGGGTCCTTGGTGTAACTGTTGGTCGCCGGTGCCGTCACCGTGGGGATGACTGGAAGTACGAGGTTGATGGTGAAGTTGATCTTGTGAGGCTCTTGCTCTTCCCGACCTGCGCGGTCTTTGGCGTGTGCCTCCAGCGTATGGGGACCACCCCCCAGGACGGAGGCCGGGTACTCCCAATTGCCATTGTCATCCGTGGTGATGATTTTGTCCTCAACCAGTTTCCCGTCCACCTTGAGGAAGATCTCGCTCGCTTTCTCGGAGACCCCGCGAATGATAGGTGCGCCCTCGATAATGGTGCTGCCAGCGTCGGGTGAGGTGATGGTTGTCTCGGGTGGATTCAAGTCTACGTAGAACGCAAGATCGGGCGACCAATTGCTATCATTGCCAGCCTTGTCGGTTGCACGAACCTTCGCCTTGTATGCTTGCGATTTCTCCGTGAGTGCCTGCGGAGACTGCATGCTCCATCTCGTGGTCCCTCCATCAAGCTCTCTCGATGCGGTTATGGCTGCAGCATCAGGCGGAGTAATCTCGAGCGTCACCTTGGCGACACCAGGCGGAAGGGTCCCCGTGAAGTCAGGGTTTGGTGTTATCGCGAACAGGCCTCCATCGGCCAATTGGATGGTTGGGGCATCCGGGGGGGTACGATCTACCTCGAGTTCAATGCCTGCATCAGGGAATGCACTGGTGTTGTTCGCCGGATCTGTGGCAGTGGCGACAACCAGGAATCTGCCCTGGTCAAGACTGAGGATTACTGGTGTCTCCCAGCTCCCTGCGGAGCCTGCGTCGAAGTCATTCTTCTCGACGAATGGGGCGTTGATGTCACTCAAGGATTTGAACCAAATCCGCACGATGTTGGGGCCATCGGTCTTGACACGGAACTTCGTTCCGCCAGGGCCGACAATGGTGCCAGAGGCCGGGAACTCAATCTCGGGGATGGCCGGCGGAATGAGGTCGACCCGGAAGTCCGCAGTAGCGGGGCCGCCCAGGTTGTTTGCCTTGTCGAGCGAGTAGACCTCGAGGCGATAGTCGCCTCCGGTGAGAGGCGTCTCGGGAGTGAAGAACCATTTCCCGTCGCGCACCTCGGCGCCCGCGTCGTGGATTGATCCAATGTTGATTCTCACGCGGGATGCTTGGTCGGCGGTGCCCTCGAAGGTCAGGTCGGCGCGGTTCACCCAGTAGCCACCGGGGACCGTGATGCGAGGGGCAGGAGGAGGGGCCGTATCCACGGTAAACGAGTGTTCTCGAAGCAGGCTGGAGTTGCCCGCATCGTCGGTGGAGATGGCTTCCACTCGGACGAGGTCATCACGGAAGGTCCCAGGGGAGTCCATCATCCATCCCCCGTCGGGGTAGGCTTTGGTGGACCCGATACGGCCACCGTCGAAGTAGAGATCCACCATGGTGCCGGGCTCCGCGGAACCCGAGAAGTCTGGCGTCTGGTCGCTTATGTATGAACCCTCGGCAGGGACGCCAATCCTCGGTTGCGGCGGCTTCACGGTGTCCACCGAAAAGCTGCGACTACCCGCGTCACTCCTGTTTCCGGCGTCATCCGAGGCATAGGCCTGGACGGTGATGATCCCATCGTCGAGGGAGATGGAGTTCTCGACCTTCCATCCGCCGTCTGAGAACACCGTTGCGGTGCCGATGACGCCACCGTCAAGGTATGTGACGGTGACGTGGTGAAGAGGATCCGCCCCCCCGCTGAACTCCGGTGTGGAGTCGTTCACGAAGGAGTTCTCGCTCGGGAAGTCGACAGTGGGACTCCTGCTTGGGGGGACGAGGTCCACCTCGAAGGTGTGAACACTTGCATCGCTGGTATGCCCGGCATCATCGGTCGCTCTGGCCCAGAGTTCGACGGGGCCGTGCCCGAAGGACGCATCAGGAGCCGCGAATCGCCACCTGCCACCGCCGTCGGCGATGGCGGAGCCGACGAATCCGCCATCGGGAAAGGTGATCGAGACATGGCTGTCGGGACTGGTGGTTCCAGCGAACGGGGGTCGAGGGTTGTTGATGATGGAGCCTGCGACGGGGGTCTCAATCCCTGGTGCCACCGGTGGAGTCAGGTCGACTGTGAAGCTTTGCTCATTGGGGGTGCTCTTGTTGCCGGCGCGATCTGTCGCGACCGCTTTCAAGGAATAGAGTGCCTCACCCAGGCTCATCCCCGTGGAGACAGACCATTTCTTGTCGGGACCGATCCTCGCTGAGTCCTCGAGCTCAGTGCCACCGAGGGTGACACTCACGACAGCGCCTTCCTCGGCGCTACCCGAGATGGCGGTGATGGATTCCTTGAGGAACGCGTCAGCACCAGGGGACTGAATGGCGGGCGGGGCGGGGGCTTGGGTATCCACCTCGAATGCATGATCGCGGGGAATGCTGATGTTGCCTGCCTTGTCGGTGGCAATGGCCTGAATGGTGAGGACTCCACCATCAAAGGAGATCTTTGACGCCTCGATTCTCCACTCGCCATTCAGGTCGGCCGCGGTGTCGCCGACCTCGCTGCCCCCGTAGGTGAGGTATACGTGATGATGGGGTTCGGTGGTGCCCGCGAAGGCGGGCGTGGGGTCGTTCACCGAAGCGTCAGCAGCAGGGGTCGTGATGTTCGGCGGGGGAGGTTCTTCGAGATCCACAATGAAGCTGTGACTGCTGGCGTCGCTGGTGTTGCCTGCGTCATCGCTGGCGGTCGCATACAGCGTGACGGGACCGTGTTCGAGCGCGACAGTCGAGGCATCGAGTTGCCAGCGTTGATTGTCGCCCGCCGTGGCAGTGCCGACGAGGCCGCCGTCAACAAAGGTGATGCGCACATGGCTGTTGGCGGCGGCGGTCCCGGCGAGGAATGGAGTGGGGTCATTCAGTTCCGTGCCCGCATCCGGCGTATCCATCTCAGGAACGCGAGGTGCGGTCAGGTCCACGAAGAATCTGTGTTCATCCGAGCTGGGACCGACCTCCTGTGCATCATCGAGGCCGATGGCCTGCACGACGACTTCACCTTCGTTGAAGTCCCTATTGGGTTCCAGCGACCAGGTCGTGCCAGTCACAGGCGCTTCGCCCAGGTCCACTCCGTTCTGTGTGACTCGCACCTTGACCGCGTCCTCGGCTGTTCCCGAAATTGTCGGACGGCGCGAGTTGAGTTCCTGATTCGCTGTGGGCAGCAGAATGGTGGGCTTCTTGGGCTTCAACAGGGAGTCCACCGTGAAGAAGACGGGCGTGGATGACTCACTGGCGAGTCCTTCGTGCTGGGCGAATGCAGTGATTTGATACGTACCATCGGCGAGTGGCGTGGGAACCACGAGCGAGAAGGCGCCGGTTTCGTCCACCTGGGTCTGGGGGAGTTCCGTCTCGCTCAACGACGGGTTTTCGGCATCCGCCAGGCTCAGGATGACGGACGCCCCAGGGTCTCCAAATCCAGTCACTCGCGGCGTCGGACCCTTGAGTCGAGCCCCATCCTTCGGAGTGGTGACCACCGGCTCCCCTGGAAAGCTCAGGGCGTGATTCATCAAGACATGCGCACCCATGTCGCCACTCGACTCGCCAGAAGCTCGGGCTTGTGCGTCCTGCTCCTGCACGGGGCAGCCCTCCAGCGCACCCGCCTGCAACAGGACCGTGCCTCCGCCGATAACCCCCTGCGCACCGGACAGCCACGGCGAGCCGCTCGGGGCTCCCTGCACACTCAGGACCTCGCACTCGGCACGCTCGACCAGTCGCGCGGAGATGCTGCCTCCTCCTGGCGCCCCTTCACCAGCCAAACCCTTGGCCTCGATTCGGCCCGCTCCCGTGAGCGCATGCGCACGGAAGAAGATGGCGCCACCACCGCCCATGGGCAGACGGCGCAGCAACACATCCTGGGAGACGGGCTCACACGTTCCACCGAGGTCCGCGCATCCCGTGAGCGACTCAGCCGACTCGCTGGCCCAGCCCTGCTGGAACCCCGCGCCACTCGCGGTGATGACGCCGTTGTTGTGCAGAGTCCCATCGACCAGGAACGCCACCACGCCACCCGTGGACCCATCCCAGTTCCGCGCCTTGATTTCACCCATCGGGTGGACCGTGACGCTCTTGAACTCGGGGACCCGGATGACCTGGGTATACGGCGCCGCGAAGTCATTGCGCAGCGGCCTTGTCAGCGTCAGCGTCCGGCCAAACGCTTTCTCCACGCGCGCCATCTCCCACTTGCCGACGGGACTCTCGTCGAACAGGGGCAGGGTGAACGCCATGAACGACGACGCGGGCACGGGACCCACGTCCCGCATCTGCAACACCATCACCAGGTCGCCGTCATCGAAGCCCTGGAGCGTGTCGAGCCGAATCTCCCGGTCCCCCTTGTTCACGGGGGCCACCACCGCCGCATAGCTGTTGATGACCCGGCTTTCGTTGCCCTGGACCGTGAGCGCTTTGTCGCGCCCCGCGCCCAACCCGAAGACATCCGCCTCGGCGAACGCAGGGAGCGCGCCCAGGGCCACGGCGCAAGTCAGGACTCTTATCCATCCGAGTGTTCTCATGGTGTCGGTTCCTGGGTCGTAGGCAGCATGAGGAGGAGCTCGACCCTGCGGTTTCGCTCACGGCCCTCGGGCGTGCTGTTGGTCTGGGCGGGGTGCTGGGGGCCGAAGCTCCGCAGCCGCAGCTTGTTGGGCGGTACCCCGTGCTCCACGAGGTAACGCCATACCGCCTCCGCCCGGTCCCGCCCCAGGCGTGGGTTGAGCGTCTCCGCTCGTGAGTCATCCGTGTGTCCATCCACGGTCATCAACGCGACCGAGGGATTCGTCAGCATCATCTCCACGGCGCGATCCAGGTCCGCGAGCTCCGTGGGAAGCTCCGCGCTGGCCGTGCGGAAGTACACCTTCCCCTCGAGCACGAAGCGGTCCCTGGCCACGTTGGCGATGGGCGAGGTCTCACCCGGGCCTGGAATCAGCGACGCCTGACTCCCTCGCGCCTCTCCCGGTCTCCGCCCTGAGCCGGGCAGGGGAAGGGGCACGGATTCATGCACGATGCTCGAATCCGAGTCGGGCCGCGTGTCCTCGCCCAGCAGGTAGGAGAACGACACGCCGGCGACCAACCGGAAGAGGGGGATGCCGGGCTCCGAGCCCAGTCCCAAGCCTCCCAGCGCGAACAGCTCCACGCCCTCCCTCGGCGTGTAGCGAGCACCTCCGAGGAGCTCCACCGCACCTTCTGCCTGCTTGAAGGAGAGCCCCGCGTTCAGCGAGACCTCGCCCCTGAGCGGGCCCTCCGTGGTCATCAAGCCCGCGCCCAGTCGAAGCTCCGAGCCGATCTCCCGCGCCTCCAGGTTCTCGGCGTTGATGGTGGCCGTGGACCTCAGCAGGGTGCCTATTTCAAACGACGGGGCGAGGATGGAACCCAGGCTTCCGCCCACCATCACCCGTGCGAGGACACTCGTATTCGAAGAGCGGGCCAGGGCCCCTTCCGTCCCGAAGGGCAGTGCCACGCCGACCTCCGCGGCGAGATCCACCGAGTCATCTCCCTCCGTCCTCAGGATGGCCACCCGAGCCCCCACTCGAGGCGAGCCCAATCCGGTCCGCGTCGGCGCCGTCAGCCCCTGCGCGTCCAGGCTCTCGCCCTCGCGCTGGGTCAGCACGGGCACTCGCACGTCGAGCTGCAGCCGGGAGCTCAAGCCCAGGCCCACCGAGAGCACACCGGTGGATCGGCTGCGCAACAGGGGAATCGTCTCCCCACCGTCGTTGATGGTCAGCGGCTCGTGTTGATAGTGGCCGAGCAACATCACCCGAAGCTCACCGTCACGCAGGATGGTGCCCCCCCCCGTCGCGAGGGGCCCCGGGCCCGGGTTCACCTCCAGGCGCTCCAGGATGAAGTCCGGCAAAGGCACTGACCCCTGGGCCAAGGCCCCTGGAGCCAGCAGCAAGGCCGCCAGCGTTCCCAGCCGCTGCCACCATGCGCACCCACCACTCATCCGCGTCCCGTGGCGCGCGACAGCCAGAGGTGCTCATGCGGGAGACAGCCCGCGGACACGCGCCGGCTGACGCCCGGAGCAAGCCACGTACCAGTAGGGGCTGAGTCGAGCGGGCCTCACGGGGCCGAGCCGCCTGCGTGCCGGTGGAACGCGGCTGCGTCCTGACGGACCGCACCCCAAGGGCTCCAGGGCCGATTTTCAGGGGCGGGACGTGATTTCCCGCTGGCACGGAACGGGCAAGTGCTCGCGGCCACATGGCGTTCCAGGAACGACTCGCGCTGTCCCTCTCCCTGGCCATGGGCGGGCGGACCTTCACGATTCCGGGCGGGCAGGTGGAGTCCTTCACCTTCCAACTGCTTGCGCATGGCTTCTCGGCGGCGGTGAGCTTCTGGACCGGGCTGGAGAAGGATGACGCGCCGCTCTTCACCGCGTTCGCCCAGCCAGACCTCCTCGATGTGAAGCTGAGCATCTCGGGCGGCTACCCCATCCCCGAGCCTCCGCCGAAGCCACTAATCCTCCATGGCCTCGCCCGGAGCCGCGCCCTGGAGGCGAGGACCCACGGAACGTTGGACGGCGCACCCGTGCGCTTCCGCCGCTACACGGTGGAGTTCGAGGACGCCGCCCAGGTCCTCTGGCGCCAGCACCGCCCCACCGAGCTGCGCACGGAAGCGACCCTCGCGGACCTGCTCACGGAGCACTCGGCGGGTGCGTTCAAGCTCGACTGCGACTGGGACGTGCTCGATGAGAAGCGACCGCTCATCTGCCTCGCGCTGGGAGAGGACGCCCCGGGGGTGAGCTTCCACGACTTCGTCGCGTGGCTGGTGGAGTCACGCGGCGGCGTGTGGACCTATGACTTCGTGAAGGACCGCTACGCGCTGCTCGGGCGGAAGGCCCCCCTGGGCAAGGCCGCGCCCCTGTCCTGGGAGAAGGTCGCGCAGGTGGAGGTGGTGGTGCCCGCGCTGCCTCGGCATGCGGCGCGAGTCCTCAATGCATCCGCGCTTCAGCCCTCCACGCTGGAGCTTCCCGCCACCGTGGCGGTCGCGGGCGTCCAGCAGGACCACCTGGTGCGCACGCCCATCGTGTCGCAGGTGGAGCAACGGCAGACCTTGGAGGGCTCGCGCGTGCGAGTTCCCCAGCGTCGCCTGCGCCTCTCCTTCCGTCACTACCCCACCGTGGCGGTGAGCCCGGGAGCGGGGATTCGACTGGAAGGGAAGCGGTGGGGAACGACGGCGGTGGGGACAGGGGAGGACCTGCGCTCGGTGGAGCTCACGATGTCGGCGCGGACGCTCAACGAAGGGCCGCACGTGGGCTTGCAGATGCAGGATGCGGGCTTCGAGGTCGACATGTCCCTGCTGCTGGAGCGCGTGGGGGACACGACGGTGACGGTGCCCGCGCATCGGGTGCCTCGCTATCCGATTCACGTCGAAGGCAAGGTGCTCAGTCCCGGGGGCGGCGAGAAGGACCGCATCTACCTCCTGTCCGAGGACAAGAAGACGTCCGTGCTCACCTGGCGCGTCACGGTTCCCCTCTGGAACAAGGTCGTGAGCGTGCCGGCCGAACCGGGGTTCTTCCCGGGGCACTTCTACTTCCCGCCGTACAAGAACGCGCGGGTGATGGTGGAGCTGCACTTCGACCGTGCGGAGCTGCATCGGCACCTCGATTGGGCGGATGCGGCGCGGCTGCCTCAGGCGGGGCAGGGGGATGGTCTGTTGCTGGGGAAGAACGACACCAGCCAGACCTCCATCACCCACGACTACCAGGACGCCAAGCCCGTGTGGCACCTGCGCCGTGTCTCCGGCGCGGACACCGAGACGGTGCGCATGGCCGAAGGGGTCATGATGTTCCGCACCAAGGAGGAGCCCGGGGCCTCCTCCGCGGCGCCGACCTTCGATGTCTCTCCGCAGGTGGAGACGGCTCGCGCGGACCTGTCGTCGGGCGTGGGCGGCGCGATGGGGGAGACCACCGCCGCGTATCGCGTTGCCTCCGGGGCTTCGCAGGCGAAGTTGGATGGCGCCACCTCGGAGACACAAGCCGCACTCGAGGAGGCGCAGGCGAAGGTGAGCGCGAAGGTCTCCGAGACGCGCTCCGAGCTCAAGGGTGCCTTGTCTGGACTCGAGGGACGCACTTCCTCGCTGACGAGTGCCGCCGCCGAAGCTCGGGCCGCGCTGGAGGCACTCAAGTGAGGCAAGGCTTTCGAAATGAATCGCCGCGCGAATCGAGAGGCCCGTATGGCTGCCGAGGGCAGTTTCGTGGGGCGGGGCCCATCGCCCCGCGGAGCACGATGGCCGTGGATGGGGCGCGCCTGAGGGGGGAGAGCGCCCTGGCTCCTCTCGCCGTGATGGAGCCGCGTTGGCAGGGCCAGGTCGAGACGGAGGTCGGACGATGAAGGCGCTGCTGGGCACGCTGGCGAGCCTGCGAGGGGACCTCGAATCCGCGGGGGGAAACAACGTGGCGCGCATCGGTACGTCGCGCTCCGCCATCGAGGGTGTCGGGGAGACGCTCAACTCCCTCGTCGCCTCCATCCGGCCGGACCTGGAGCCCGCGCTGACGGGCCTGCTGGGCCGCATCGATGCGCTCGACGCGAAGCTGGCGGCGAAGAAGGACGACCCGGATGCCGCGCGTCTGCGTGAGCAGTTGTCCCCTCTGCGCGCCCAGGTCGACGGGACGTCCCAGTCGATGTCCGGCAGCCTCACCGGGCTGGAGGAGAGTGTCGGGGCCTCGATGGCCACCGCGGTGGGGGGCGCGACGACGGCCCTGGAGACGCTCGAGACCACGGTGTCGGGACAGGTCGAGGCGCTGCTGGCCCAGGTCGATACCGTCGAGAAGGCCATCGCGCCTGCTCAGGCCCAGGTGGAGTCGCTCATCGCCCAGGCGAGTGAGGCGCTGGATGCGCTCGTGAATGGAGCCGTCGCCGCTGTCGCCGCCATTCGTGAGCCCTTGCAGCAAGCCGTCGACACCGCGCTCACGACGCTGGACACAATCCTGACCCAGCTCGCCGCCGTGAAGGAGCAGGTGCTCGCGCTCTTCGCGCCGCTGCCCACGGTGCTCGAGCAACTCCAGACGCTGTATCAGACCCTCGTCGGCTCACTGGAGGCGCTGCTCACGCGGGTGAACACCTTGCTGGATGCGATTCCCGCCGCGAACCTGCCCAAGCCGATGGTGACGCCGGCCGTGCAGTCCATCCAGCAGGTGGTGACACAAATCACCACGCAGCTCGGGACGTTCTCGTCGCAGATGTCCAACCAGATGAGCTCGCTCCAGGAGCAGGTGCTCTCCCAGGTGGACACGGTGCAGACGCAGGCCCTGGCGCAGGTGGACACCGTCCAGCAGCAGCTGGTCCAGCAGGTGGACACGCTGAAGCAGTCGGTCCTCCAGCAGGTCGAGCCCGCGGGCGCTCAAATCGACCAGGCGATCACCGCGGCCGTGGCCCAGGTGGGGACGGCGAAGGAGCAGGCCGTCGCGCAGGTGACGGCGATCCAGGACCAGATGGCCGCGCAGGTGGACACCGTGAAGACCCAGGTGACCGCGAAGCTGCCCGAGCTGGAGCAGCAGGTCGACGCTGGCGCGCAGGCCGCGGAGGACCAGGTGGAGACCGCGCGGGCCTCCGCCGAGGACCAGGTCAACGCGACGCGCGCGACGCTGAAGTCCCAGGTGGATGCCACCGCGACCAGTGTGGGCGCAGAGCTCGACGCGCTGGAGGCCCAGGTCCCCGCTTGAGCCCATGCCCCTCCCGCGAAGGAGGGGCCCTCGCTGTCTTTACTTGCCCCCGGAGGGAGCCCCCACCTTCGGGGCCTCGACCTTGGGGGCTTCCACCTTGGGCGCCTCGAAGCTCGGCACCTCGAGCTTCGGAGGCTCACCCTTGGCGGCCTCGGCCTTGGCCGGTTTCTTCCGCTTGGGCGCATCCGTGCGGATGCGGCTCTCCTCCAGGTCGATGTCCACACGACCCGGAATGGGCGTGTCGAGGAGCACCTGCCAGGCCCCATCCGGCGTGGTGAAGAGGAAGGAGATGGCCAGCGGCGACTCCTCCGGAATCTTCACGCGCGTCTGCGCCTTCTCGCCCGGATAGATGACGAGCGTCTGCACCACGGAGTCATCCGGGTGGACGATGCGCTCGGCCACGTCCGCGTAGAACTCCGTCATGTAGCGCTGCGCATCCACCGCCCGGACCACCATGTGCAATGGACGCCCCTGGTTCGTCCCAGGAGGCGACTTCACGTTGATGGTCAGATGCGTGGGCGCGCAGGCCACCGTGCCCAGCGCGAGCGCCAGCACCAACAACCACGACCCCTTGCCAGCGTTCATCGCGTCACCTCCTGGAAGAGGGTCCAGGGCCCACCGCGCATGCCGAAGCGCAGTCGAATCTCGGAGTGCTCGGAGCCATCCGGGCCGGGCAGGGGCCAGATGGCGTTCTGCTCGGCGTCGAAGGTCGCCGCGTCCAGGATGCGGAAGCAGTTCCACGACGAGCGCGACAGCTCCGTGGACCGGTAGCGCTTGCCCTCGCGTCCCGGGACGCGCAGCTCCACGCCCACGGACGCGGACCGAGGCTCCCACCACGCCAGCGCGAAGTCCTGCCACGCGGGCGTCTGATTGAAGCCGAACGACGCCGCCTCGCCGCACTTCAGGAACGACATGGTGACAAACCCGCTGTCCCCCGAGGGCGGAAGCGGCAGCGGACGCACCTGGAGCATCAAGGGCTGCGGCTTGCCTTCCTCCGTCCACAACAGCCGCGCCAGCTTCGACAGCCGGCTCAGCATCGCGAGCATGCGCGGAGGCACCGCCAGCTGCTGCCGCAGCGGCCGGCGCAGCATCCACTCCGTGCCGCGCTCCTCGACCACCGGTGACAGGACCTGGTTCACGAACTGCCAGAACGCGCCGTCCTTGCGCTTGAGGACGTCCAGCTCCGTCGGGTCCAGCTCCTGGCTCGCCTCCACCGCGAAGGGATAGCGGCGCATGAGCGGCGTGAGCAGTGTCCGGAAGCGCCACTCCCACTGCTCCTCCAGCACGCGCTCGAGCTCCGCCCGGCCCAGCTCCCGGGTCACCAGGAAGGGCTCGCGGAACGGCCGGCGCAGCTCACCCAGGATGCCCTGCTTGTCCAGCCACGCATCCACCTTGCGCAGGTACGAGCCCTCCTCGTCGAGCAGCATCGACAGGCCCACGCGGCCCAGCGGCGAGAGCAGGTCGACCAGCTGTCGGCCGCTCTCCTCGGCCGTCGCGGGCGCCTCCTGGCCTCCCGTGCGCATCGCCGCGGGCACCACCGTGCGGTCGCTCAACATCGGCGGCGCGTTGAAGCCGGAGACCTCCGTGTGCAGCTGCGACACCAGCAGCAGGAACGCGGACAGCTCCTTCGTCTGGCCATCCTTGTCCGGCGTCATGAGCTGGACGATGGGACGGAAGGCGGACAGCTCCTGGCGCAGGGGCTCGTAGTAGGGGCCCTCCATCGGGCCGATGCCCGCGCCCGTCGACACCTCGCGCAGCATCGCCACCAGCTCCGACGTCGGCTGCGTCACCGCGGAGAGCTCCGAGGCGAGCGTCGTCGTCAGCGCCGTGAAGCGGTAGTCGCGGTACTTCACCAGCAGGTCCTGCCGGTACCGTTGTCCGAAGTTGGAGACCTTCTTCAGCACGTAGCCCTGGCGCTGCGCGGCTTCCGCGCGGGAGAGCTTCGAGTCCGCCATGCGGATGGTGAACTCGTCCACCAGGGGCCGGATGTCGGTCTCGAAGTTCAGCCACTCCGAGCCATGGTTCGAGGGCATCGCGTCCACGCGCCCCACGTCCACCGCGTCTCCGATGGAGATGCCCAGCCCGTTCTCCTTGGCGGACGCCACCGCGCCGGCCGGCAGGCCCATCAGCCGCCGGCTGAACGGATTCTGCCCCTGCTCAATCTGTCGCAAGAGCTTGTCCAGCAGCACGCGCGACAGCTCCTTGGGACGGAACTCGAAGGACTGCTGGAGCACACGCACCTCGATGCGCGCGTCCGCGTTCGCGGGCACGAAGAGGCCACCAGTGCGCGTCAGGAGCTCCGCCGTGGACATCTCCTCGGCGGCCTTGAGGCCCGCGTCAATCTCCTCCTCCATGCGCAGCACCGCCGCCAGCATCGCCTGGTGGTCGCGGTGCCAGTCGAGCGCGTCGAGCGTGTTCTCCACGCCCTTGAGGGTCGCCTGGCTCTCCGGCGCGCCGGACGCGTCGAGCAGCGCCAGCAGCTTGTGCGCGGACGTATAGGAGACGCTCTGCGCCAGCGTTATCTGGAGCCGCTGACGCTCGCTCGTGAGCGCACGCCACTGCTCCATGTTCAGCTCGCGCGCGCCCAACACCAGCTGCAGGCGCATGAGGTGGTCTCGCCACGGGCCCAGGTAGCTCTCCTCCCGCAGCCACTGGTAGGGCCACTTCATCCAGGGAACCTGTGCTTGCGTCTGCATGCCCGCGCGCCAGGCCTGGTCGCTGGAGATGATGTAGTCGCCGACGACCTCCTCGCGAAGCCCCGTGGCCTGCATCCAGTCGCCGTCCTTCCCGGCCGCACGCGTGCCCAGGAGGTCCAGCGAGTCCGCCGCCCAGTTCCACCGCTTGCGGTACTGGCTGTCCAGGCTCGACAGGAGGAAGCGGCCCATGTCGTCGCCGCGCGCCGAGCGCGCCACCGCCATCAGGTGCAGCATCTGCTCGGGGCGGCAGAGCGTCTCCCGCTCACACCGCTCATCCACCTGCATGGGCGCGAAGAGGGAGCGGCTGCCTCCCAGCTCCGACGGAGAACAGCCGGGGATGAGCGGGCCGCAGCGCTCACACTGCTCCTGGCACCGCTCCATGAGCGGCTTGAGGTAGGAGAGCCGGACGGTGTTGGCCAGCTGCGCCCGGAGCACCTCCTGCTCGTCGAGGAAGCTGTGGTTCAGCGGGGGCCAGTAGCGCTTCGCGGCGAGCAGCGCGTCCATGGCCTGCATCGCGCCCTGGCCCTTGTCCACGACGACCTCACCCGAGGCCGTCAGGTGCTGCTGCTGGAGCCGCTGCACCGTGGAGTCGAAGTCCGCCATGTGCCGCTGGGCCGCTTCGAGCCGGCCATGGAAGTTCGCATACGCGGCGAGGACGGGCAGACACCCCAGCGCCAGCAGGGCCGCGCAGCGGCGCAGGTGCTTGCCGCGATAGAGCGAGCGCAGCTCGAGGGTCCGCTTCTCCGCCGCGATGGCGAACACACCCACCGAGCGGGCCTCGGCGTAGGGGGACGACAGGTACACCCGCGACAGCTCCGGGCGGTACGACAGCGCACCGCCCTCCCACAGGCCGCTGACGAAGCGCGCGAGCGCCGCGAAGGAGTCACCGCCCCGCGCGTAGAACTCCTCGAGCCGCCCGAAGGCCTCCACCGACAGCGACACCAGGCCCAGCGCGAAGTACTGCTCCAGCGGCTGGAGCCCCGCGGCCAGCTTGCCTTCCTCTCCCGGAGGCGGCACGTCCCAGTGCAGGGGGATGCCATGGCCGCGCAGGAGCTGGGCGAAGTCCTCGAAGCCCACCAGCGAGTCCATGTGCGTCAGGCACAGCCGCGTCTCGACGGCGCCCTTGCTCACCTCGCCCAGCAGGTTGATCTTCCCGCGCACCAGCTGGATGAAGCGACGCACCTCGTCCGGCGGCGTCTCCGCCAGCCAGCGCGTGTCCAGCGCGACGACGACGCGCCCGCGCTGACGCCGGAAGCTCGAGCGCCACAGGCGCCGCAGCGCATTGCGCGCCTCCTGCGTGTCGTCCTCCAGGAGCGACGCGGAGACCTCGTGCACCACCTTGTCGGGCCCGAGGAAGATCTGCAGCAGCGGGTCGGACGTGTAGCTGGGCATGAACTGGCGCTCCTGCCTGCGCCAGTCCACCTCCAGGTCGATGAGCGTCGTCTTGCCGGCTCCCGCGGGGCCCATCACCACCACGGTGGGGAAGTCCATCACCGCCACGCGGTAGCGCAGGGGCAGCGCGCGCAGGAACTTCTCCTGGATGCGCAGCAGCGCCTTGGCCTCCAGCTTCTTGCGAGGCTCCGTGGCGGGGGCGGCCGGGCGGCGCTTGCGCCACCACCACACCAGGCCCACCACCAGCGCCAGGGCGAGCAGCACCCCGAGCCCGATGAGAATCCACGTCAGATAGGGGCGCGCTGCTTCCGCCGCCGTCGTCGCCGCGTTCGCGGCCGCACTCGCGGTCGCCGCGGCCGCAACCTTCTCGCCCGCCATGGCTAGTCCCTCTTCCCGCCCGCTTGTGCGCGGGCCGCGAGCTGAAGACCTTCCATCACGTCCTCCAGCCGCTGAAATGTCGTCTCGAGCTGCACGCCCCATGCCTCCCGCTCCTTGAGCGAGAGCCTGGCGCCACCCGGGCCCGGCTCCAGGGCCTTGGCGCCTTCGCGCACCACATCCAGCAAGGGCTTCGTCCCTTCACCGAGCGAGCCCAGCGAGGCCGTCACGGCCTGCTCCAGTCGCTCCACCAGCTCGGCCATGCCCGGGGAGGGCTTTCGGGGCGGTGTCTTGGGGGAGGTCATCACACGTGTCTCAGTTGGAGAGGTGCCAGAGCACCACGGGCAGCGTGACGATGATGGCGAGCGTCACCGCGTAGTAGCGCCAGGGGAAGTCGTAGAGCGTGGGCGGCGGGCCGGCTTCCTCGGTCGAGACCTGGGGCGCGACGGCCTCCGGGCGGGGGATGCGCGCCACCAGCTGCTCGCGGTACTCGCGAAGCCGCGCGGGGTGCCCGACATAGCGGCCCGTGAAGCCCGCGGTGAGGCAGAAGTGCAGCATCTCGAAGAGCAGGGGCGCGGTGTCCTGCCGACGCAGGCACGCGTCCGCCAGCTCGTAGAAGAGGTCTCCGCCGGAGTCCAAGCCGAACACGCGCAGCTGCAAGAGCGGCCAGTGCTGGGCATCGTCGTTCGCCAGCCGCCCGAGCACCTTCTCGTCCAGGAGGAACGCGAACGGCTGCAGCACCTTCTCCACGTCGTCGGAGCGCAGGTCCGCGCCCAGGGCGATGCGGAGCTTCTCGATTTCGACGACCAGGTCGCGCGACATCGCCTCCATCGCGCCCGGCGACAGGTGGTCGCGGTAGGCCGGGTCCAGGTTCGCCGGGCCCAGCTCTCGCGCCAGGGTGTCATCCACATGGCGGTAGGCCAGGAGGATGGCCTTCCAGTGCGTCAGCTTCATGTCAGGAGACTCCCGGGAGGGCGAGGGGACCGGTCCCCGCGATGGTGGCGCGAAGCTCCACCGAGGCTTCGTGATTCCATGCATCCAGCAAGTCGCGTACCCGCGTGAGGAAGCACACCACCAGCGGCTCGAAGCCCGGTTCGAAGGGCTCCACCACCACCTCGTACACATGCCGCAGGCCCGAGCCGCGCATCGCGCTGTCCGGCACGCGCGACACGGTCAGCTCGCGCAGCAGCGGCAGCACGCGGCGGAAGGGGCCTTCGGTGGGCGTGCCCAGGTGCTCGAGCACGGAGCGGAGCTCATCCAGCCCCAGCGTGGCCTGGGCCTTCCAGGCGAGCAGCTGGGTGAGCGCGGTCAGGTCGTCGCGCAGGGGGCTCTCGCGGTCCGGCTGGAGCTGCCCGACGAGGCGCCAGTCCAGGCCCTCGATGTGGCGCCCCGGCACGCTCACCGACATCCGCCCGGAGGCATCCGAGGCGAAGCGCGGCTGGTGCCACAGCGCCTCCACCACCAGCTTGCGCGGCGAGGAGAACGCCTCCGGCATGCGCAGCACCAGGTGCGGGGAAGGGCCGTGCTCCGTCGGGACCTCCTCCACCTCGTAGGCGGGGCCCGTGCCGGGCAGGTGCGCGGGCCGCAGCGGCGCCAGGCCCGTCTTCGTCATCTCGAACACGCCCGTCACCGAGTGCAGCGCCAGCTCCCGCCCCGCGCTCATGTTGCGGATGGGGTGCTCGGAGCGGGTGCCGTCCGTGGTGATGACCTGTGCGGGCTCCGCGCGCAGGTTCTCCACCGGCACCGCGAAGGGCACCAGGAAGTCGGGCCGGTGCGAGCGGCCCACCGTCCACTCCTGGGCCAGGTCGAAGCACAGGCTGAAGCGCCGCCACGCCCCCCGCGTGGGCGCCACGTCGACGTGGATGAAGAGCTCCGTCTCCGGGAAGAGGAAGAACGAGCGCAGCCGCTGGAGCGGATGGGTGAACGACGCGGAGTCCTCCGGCGAGGGGGCCTCGCGGTCGAAGGACACGTCGCACTTCGTGCCCGTGGAGTGCTCGTCCGCCAGCGCGTCGTACACCACGCTGACGCCCCGCAGGTGCTGGCGCAGCGAGTGGAACACCGCGAGCGATGGCAGGTACTCATCCAGGTGCCGCACGTGCAGGCTCAGCGTGCCCACCGCGTCCGCGCGCTCGTGGCGGGACTCGAAGGTGAGGATGAGCCGGTGCCCGCCGCGCACCAGCGGGCGCACCTCCGTGGACTCCAGCTCCACGGGCAGCACGCGCAGGTCGCGCTGCAGCCGGAAGGTGCCGGGCTCGCCCTGGCTGGGAGAGAGCCGCAGCTCCGTGCCGCGAGGCAGGAGGATGGGCTCACCCATCTTCCCGCCGGGGAGCGCCTCCACCACCGCGCGCGTGGGCAGCGGCTCCAGGAGGAAATCGAAGAAGCCCGCGAACAGCCGACGCCAGGTGGCTCGCAGGTTGTGCAGCGTGGCGTGGCGCGTCTGCACGGAGAAGAACGCCATCGCCTCCATGAGGCGCCGCACGTCCGGGTCCTCGCGCTCCAGCGGGGCGGCGGGGTAGCGCTCGTGGAAGCGCTGGCGGAAGCGCTCCAGCGAGGCCATCTCCTCGAGGAAGTCCTGGTGCAGCCGGTCCGTGGGGCGGGTCATCGCGGGCGCTCCATCAACCCAGCTTCACCATCGCGCCGGAGACGCTGGTGATGCCGGAGGCCTTGAGGTTGGCCATGCCCTGCGCCTCCAGGTCCAGCGCGGCCTGGCCCGCCACCTTCACGTTCAGCCCGCTCAGCTCGCTGGACGTCTGGCCCGCGAGCTTCAGCGTGAGGCCGTCCACCTTGGCCTCGCCTCCGCTGGCGGACATGGAGGCCGTCATGCCCTTGAGCGCGAGCGCCGCCGTGGCCTCCACGTTGACCTTCTGCGACGAGGAGATGCTGGCGTCCTGCGTGGCGCTCTGCGTGAGCTTCGCTTGCGTCGTGAGCGTCATGTCCTTCGTGCTCGTCACCTTCAGCGTGTCCTGGCTCGTCCACTCGGACGTCTTCGACGACAGGAGGGTGATGGTCTCCGCGTCCACCTTGAAGTCCTTCACCGTGACGACGACGCTGTCCGCCTTCTGCACCACGGTGCTGGTGTCGTTCTGGCCGGCCACCTTGAGGGTGATGCTGGTGCCGTCCATCGTCACGGTTTGCAGAATCTTCCCGTCGGCGTTGTCCACCGTGACGGTGATGCCCTTCACTTTGTCGAGCTCGATGGTGCAGACCAGCGTTCCCATGCGTCTTTCACGCCTCCGAATCCGCGCCTAGGCGGGCTCTTCCTTCACCTGGATGACGAGCGTCCCCTCCTTGATTTCAATCCGGGCCGTGTCCTTGGCGTTCGTCCTCTGCAAGAGGAAGACCGGCTTGCCCTCCGCATAGGAGTGCTTCATGGACGTCCCGTTTTCGGGCGTCTTGCCCACCAGGAGGTGGGTGCCCTGGCCATCGGCGGGCATGCGTGCCGTGGCGCGCCAATCCAGGAAGCGCTTGAGCCAGGCCTGCTGGAAGTCCAGCCCCACCAGGACCCGCTCCCCCTTGTAGGCCGGGAAGTAGAAGTGCCCCGGCAGGAGGTTGGGGTTGAAGGGGAGGGTGACCACCTGGTTGTCCCAGAGGGGAATCTTCACCTTGTAGCCATCCTGGGAGGTGGCGCTGTCGGTGTAGGCCTGCCAGGTCTCGTGGGTCTGCTCCCCCACCTCGCTGACGATGATGCCCTCCACGTAGGTGGGCCAGTCCGGCGCCAGGTAGGCGGGGAGCTCCACCCAGGTCTCCGCCTGGGTCTCCAGGACGGTGTGCATGGAGAAGTGGAACCCCGCGTTCTTCGCCAGGTGCTCCGCGTCCGGAGAGGACGCGAGCGCGTTCCCCCGCAACGCGACGGACCGCACGCGGAACGTCTGGCCGCCCGTCAGTCCCGCCGCGGCCCAGGCCTGGGCGGTGGGCAGCTTCACCTGCATTCCCGGGACAAGGGCCTTGGCCGGGAAGCGCCGCCAGGTCAGGTCCACTTCCTTGCTCCGGACCTTGAGCCGCGCGGTCTCCAGCGAGACGCGGGCATCCACCTGGTTCGTGATGGGGGTGCGCAGGAGCACGTCCTGCCGGATGCCGGTGACGGCGCGCTCCTGGGTGATGGGCCGGGTGGCCGGCCCCTGCGCCACGGCGTTGAGCACCGTCACGTCATGCCGGGGCACCTCCGGGAAGCGGATCCCCAGCGACTCCACCTCCAAGGGCAGCAGGTCCACGGGCGTCCCCGCGGAGGACTTCGCGGTGGTGAGCGTGTACTGGGCCGCCGCGTAGTCGTAGGCGAACACGCCGTCGCGCGTGTCCACGTACCACAGCAGGAAGTCGTAGAAGCTGGCGCCGTGCTCGGGCCTCAGGCCCAGGAAGAGCTGCGGACAGGACGTGTCGAGCCCCGCGCTCCAGTCGTACGTGAAGGTGATGTGCGAGCCCTTGTGGGCATCCAGCACGTTCTTCATCGTCTTGTGCGTGTAGAGCACGCTGGGGAAGTGCTGGCTCCACAAGAGGCGCGCCGGGTCCAGGAAGCGCACCTGGTAGCGGCGGTGCAGGAGCGGCGCGCCGGGCGCGGGGGCCGCGGGAATCTCCACCAGCGAGCGCTCCGACACCAGCCCCTTCACCTTCAGCGAGGTGAGCGCGGGCTGCGTGGCCGCGTCGGTGTGGACGGCCTTCACCTCCAACTGCACCTCCATGAGGTCCTGCGCGAGGAAGGCGCTCTTGAGCGGGTCCGTCTCCAGACCGCCCGCGGAGGTGTTGTCCGCGACGTCGAACTCCACCTGGCCCTCGAAGCCCCACGAGCGCAGCTCCAGCGCGAAGGACTTCACGTCACCGGGAGGAATGGCGTGCGGCGTGCCCGCCGTGGTGAGCGTGACGGACACCGTCAGCCGGTCGTTGAACGTGCCGGGAGTCATGGCTCCACCTCCACGCGGACATGTCCGCTGAGCGTGTCGAATCGCAGCCGCAGCTTGTGCCGCTCACCCGCCACGGTGCCCACCAGGCCGAAGTGGAGCCACAGGCCCGCGTCGCGCCCGCGCATCGTCAGCTCCACGTGGGACAGGCGCGGCTCGTGGTTCGCAATCTCTTCGCGCAACTCGCGGGTGAGCGTCTCCACCAGCTCCCGCGTGCCGTACTTCTCCGTGTACTCACCCAGGCCGAAGTCGCGGCGGAAGAAGCCGTAGCCCGCCTTGGTGTTGAGCACGGCCTCCAGGTTGCGCAGCACGTGCTCCAGCTCGTTGCCGCCCTGGCGCGAGCCCGCGCGGGTGCTGCCCCGGCTGGCGAACTTGTCGAGGAAGGATGCGCGCCCCATGTCACGCCCTGCGCCAGAAGAGGGACACCTGGGCGCCCTGGAGCGCGGGCGTGGTGTAGAAGGCGAGGCCGTTCTCCCTCAGCGCGAACTGCCACTCCTCGCCCTGCACCAGCTGGTACCAGTCGATTTCAGGCCCCAGCGCGTGAGGGAACGAGGGGTGCGGGACGTGGTTGAAGGGAATGCCCTTGAGCGCCATGCGGCGCACGGTGGCGAGCCGGGACGGCCCCGCGAGCTTCACGCCATCCACCGGAAGGACTTCTCCGGCCTGGCGGCGCTGCACCAGCAGGTAGAGCTCGCCGCTCTCCAGCACCTCGGGCGGCAGCGGGGAGAAGATGAACTGTCCGTCGCGCGGCTCGAAGGAGCGGTGCGTGACGCGGGTGGCCTCCGGCTGGAGCGCGCGCGTGAGCAGCTCCAGCCAGCGCAGGAAGCCCTTGCCCGGAGCGTCGTGCTGGTACGCGGGCAGGTGCTTGTCCGGCATCAGCTCCAGGTAGCAGCACGCCTCGAAGTAGAGGCCGCGCAGGGCGTCGAAGAAGGCGTAGGGGTGCGGCGAGATGTGGCGCAGCATGTCCGAGCGCATCGCTTGCAGCCGCTGCACCTCGCACAGCGCGCGGCGGGCGTTGGTGAGCCGGTCCGTGCGCAGGTAGCTGTCGGACAGGCGCGCGATGAGCTGCAGCCGGGCCTGCTCCAGCAGGGAGTCCAGCCGCGACAGGAGCGCGCCGAGGAAGGGGTGGGGGCCGACGAGGAGCAGCGGAGGAACCAGCTCCTCCGAGAGCCTCCAGAGCCCCTCGGTATCGCGATGGAACAGGGCCAGGGGGAGCGTGTCGATGGCTCCGTCCAGGACCGGCTCCGCGGAGAGGCGCAGCCGACGGAGGACTCGCTCCAACATCGGCGGGTCCTCCGTGTACAGCCGCACGCCCTCCGCGTTCGTCGTATCCCCCATCACGTGCAGATAGACGGTGACCTCGGCGCGTCCCGTCCCTTCCAGGGAGAAGGGCGGGAGCACCGCGTTGCCTGGCACATCCACCACGAAGCCGGCCGGGGTCACGGCCGTCAACGTGGAGATGGACAGGCTGCCACCGACCAGCAGCGGCTCGCTCCAGGCCATGGCGGCGACGCCGAACCCCGGCGTGCCGGACAACGAGGCGTGGAGGCGGACTTCGGCCTCCAGGGCCGCTTCTTGGGCCTCGAAGTGTTCCGGGAGCAGCGTCTGGCCGACGTGCCACCGGACCCGTGCGAGCTTGAATGAGGGCATGGTGTGTTTCTGGCGGCGGGGCTAGGCCGTCTCCGTGATGCCCCACTTCTTGACGATGTTCTTCTGCACGCCGGCCGCGACGTTGATGGACTGCTCCAACGTCTTCGGCTTCACGCCAATCTGGAACGAGAAGTTCTTGGGCGATTGGACCTCACGGGAGGCGTCGTCCGCCACCGCGATGTTCAGCGCGTCGCCGTTCTTCTCCAGCAGGCACTGCAGGTCGGCGTCCGTGTAGTTGGACTTGAAGTACTTCTTGGCCACCGGGTCGTACTCGTAGATGACGTACTTGATGAGCACTTCGATGTTGGCGAAGGAGCCCAGGAGCATCTCGGCGATCTTCTGCTTGTTGCTCGTGGAGATCTGCCCGGAGAAGTACATCGCGTCGGTGGCGCCCGTCTCCCACAGGTAGTGGTTGAGCACGGACACGGCCTTGGAGGCCAGCACGCTCGCCGGCTGCTCCGGGTCCGTCAGCGTCTCCTGGTCCGCCACCAGCGCGATGCCGCCGATGGTGATGCCCGTGATGTAGCCAATGGTCGACTGCTTGTCCTTCTTGAAGTTGAAGCCTTGGACGACGTCCATGTCGCGCGAGAAAGTAGGCATGTCTGACTCCTGAATGGGTGGGACAGCGGGGGTGGACGAGGACTAGCCGAGCCGCGACTCGAGCATGAGCTCGACGTTGAGGCCCTCGAACTGGATGTGGGGCAGCACGGCGACGCGGCAGTCGTACCAGCCGATTTCGCCCGTGCGCTGGATGACCTCCACGTTGGTGGCCTTGAACGGGAAGCGGCGCACCGTCAGGTCATCCGGGCTGGCCACCGTGGTGACGTAGCCGGACAGCCACGCATCCAGCTGGTTCTGGATGTACGGCGCGTCGGCGGTCGTGCCGATGTTGTCGCGCATGATGCACTTGATGTAGTGCGCCAGGCGGGTGATGGAGAACGTGTAGGCCATGTTGGTGACCAGCTGCGAGTTCTCCGAGTCCTTCGGGTCCTTGAAGCGCTTGGAGACCTTGGCGGACTGGGTGCTGAAGAACGTCGCCTCGCTGGAGCCCTTGCGGTACACGAGCGGCATGAAGCCGCAGCGCGCGAACTCGTACTCGCGATAGTCCGGGATGGCGATCTCCACCGGCGGCTTGATCTCCTCCTGGCCGCGCAGGAAGAACGTGTCCACGGGCAGGCCGGTGATGAGGCCGCCGCCCTTGGGGCCGCGGATGGACTGGCACCAGCCGGACAGCTCGAACGCCTTCACCATGTTGCGGGCGAAGAGGATGGACGAGTTGCCCCACAGGTACTTGTTGGAGTCGCCCGACGCGTCCTCGGTGAAGTGCAGGTCGTCGCACGGGTTCTTGTCCGGATGCCAGGGCAGGCGCAGCACGTAGCGCGGGAAGGTGAGGCCCAGATACGCGGCCTCCTCGCTGTCGCGCAGCGCGTTCCACTTGCCGTAGCGCGGGTGGGCGAGCGCACCCTCCAGGTCCTTGATGGCCTCCATCTCCTCGACCTTGTCGCAGCCGAAGAACTTGGGGCTGACGGCGGCGACGAACGGGCAGTGCGCGGCGTTGGCCACCTTGCCCATGGACTGCAGCCACTTGATGTCGCCCGGCGTGGAGGAGAACTCGTAGAGGCCAATCATGGCGCCGAAGGGACGGCCGCCGTACTGGTCGTACTCCTGGATGTAGACCTTGTTGAACAAGGAGCCCGCGAAGACGTCCGCGGAGTTGTTCTCGAAGTCCTGGCCCAGCTCGTCCCGGCCCGCGTCCAGCAGGTCGATGGCGATGTTGGCCTTGAAGTTGGTGTGGGAGACCAGGTCCTCCAGACCGCGCCACGCCGACTCCATCTGCTGGAAGCGCTCGTGGTGGAGGATTTCGTTCATCTGGTCGTCAATCATCGA
The DNA here is from genome assembly GCF_038561935.1 of Myxococcus stipitatus. Next base: position 3,991,191 of record NZ_CP102770.1, read on the forward strand.
GTCGATGCGACTGATGACGTCCAGCACCTTGCCCTTGTCGAAGCGCACCGCGTCGCCGGCATCCGTCTCCGCGGGGGGGACGTTCTGCACGAGCGCGGCGAGCGCCGACATGAAGCGCGCCTCGATGGTGACTTCCTTCTCGTCGAGGGCGGGGACGAACTTCTCGGAGATCATCGGCTTGGCGTCGGAAGGACGCTCCAGCCGGACGCTCTTGAACAACCCAGGCAGATAAGAGGTTTCAGCCATGACGTTCACCTTGATGGGATGGAATGGAGTGGAAGTCCGCTCACGCCTTCACGGTGGCGGGCTCGGCGACGGTGGCGGGAGCGGTGGCCGCGGCGCCGTTCGCCGCGGGCGTGGCGTTGGCGGCCATGGCGGGCTTGGCGGGCAGACGGAGCGACTCGTACTCCTTGAGCTCCGCGAGCACGGCCTTGAGCGCGTCCTTGTTGGAGAACAGCTCGTAGACCAGGTTGCGCAGGGCCTTCTGGTTGTCGATGCTGGACTGCATCTCCATCAGGAGCTTCTTGAGCAGCCGAAGCGCCTTGAGCTTGGGGACGTGGTTGACGATTTCGTCCGGGTGGAAGGACTTCATCCGGTCGACGGGCAGCTCGACGTCCAGGTCGGCCTCCACATCCGGGTTGATGCGGTTGGGCACCTGGAAGCGCAGCGACATCTTCATGTCGCGCATCAGCTCGTCGAGGTTCTTGCCATTGACGGAGCGCAGCTTGCGCGCGTCGAGGTCCGCCTTGCGGTCCTCGGAAGAGCCCAGCGAGAAGTCCCCCAGCATCAGCAGGCGGAGCGGCAGGTTCACCGTCTCCTGCTCACCGTTGATGGTGGTCCGGTACGTGAGCGTGATGCGAGACTTTGGCAACTGTTCCTGAATTGACATGGCGACGTTACTCCTCTTCGGTGAAAAGCCTCTCTGCCCCCCGAGACGACGGGGTCCTGCGTGTCACTGCGGAGACGGGCGGCGGGCCGCGGTGTCTCCGTTGAACAAGACGACCTGCTGCGGTTGCTCGGGCCCGCCGATGATGGGCTCGTAGCCAAGGTGGCTCGTGTCCTCGACGCGCGCGTGGCCGTGCTGGTCTCGAATCACCAGCGCCACGGTGAGGAACACGGGCGTGTCGATGAGGTGCGGCAGCACGCGCGAGCGCAGCCGGCGGCGCGCTTCGATGGCCCAGGGGCTGCCGGTGCCGCAGATGGACTCATCCAGGTAGAGCCACGCTTCCATTCCACCCGTGGGGACGGTGGCGAAGCCGCCCATGGCGGTGCCATCTCCCAGGGCCGCGCCGCCCAGCCGCACGCCCTTGGTGTCGATGCGCTGGCGCCGGGTGGCGCGGCGCACGCGGACCTCCGCCTCCGGATACGCCTGCGAGAACAGCCAGTGCAGCGTGGAGGGACATGAGGGCCGCAAGAGGCGCAGGCGGTGCGCGGTGGCGTTGTCCCAGCCGGGGAGCAGGGCGCCGTCGCGCTCCGGGAAGAGGCCGGCGAAGCGCGCGCGCAGGAGCAGGTGGTCGAAGTAGCCCAGGAAGCTCTCCATGGCGTCGTGCTCCAGCGACTCCATGGCCTTGAGGAAGAAGGACGGCAGCGGCGACTGGACGCTGAGCAGGCCCAGGTTGACGGTGACGATGGCGCGGCGCGGGTGGCGGATGAACTCCACCGAGTGGATGAGCTGCGGGGCGTGCACCGTGCCTCGGTGGCTCCTCAGCTCCACGTCGTCCGGGCCGTAGCCCTCCTTGGCGAGCAGGTCGACCAGGGCGGGCATGTCGAAGGCTCCCGCGCGCTCGCGGATGCGCTCCTCGATGGTGGGCTCTCCCCGGGAGCCCGAGGAGCGAGGCGAGGCGTCGGTCATGGCGTCAGTCCTCCTCTCCAGCTGACTCGCCCGAGGGCAGGGCCAGGAACGCGTCCAGGTCCACGCGGTAGAGCTGCTCCAGGGCGCGCATGGGCAGCGACTCGCTCTCATGCAGATATGGTTCCAACGCGTGCGCGTGGCTGGTGAGGCCGGCGAAGAAGCGCGTGAAGAGCGAAGGCAGGTAGACGCGCGGGTCGAAGCGCTCCACCGTCGCCATCACATCCGCCGCCACCACGCCCGCCTTGGGCATGGCGCCTTCCTGGACCAGCCGGTCGAAGGCCTCCAGCTTGCGGATGAGCAGCGCGAGCGGCGCGGAGACGGGCACGCCTGGAACCGAGGGCGTCGGGGCCGCCGTCGGCGTGGCGCGAGCCGCGGCCTCGGGCCTTGGCGCGGGCGCTTCGTCGGGCGTGGGCTCGGCCCTGGACGCGGCGGGCGCCTCGGTGGGTGGGGCGAGGGGGGCGGACGGAGCGGGCGCGGGGAGTGTCTCGAGGTGGCGGCGCAGCCAGTGCGCCAGGTTGCGGAAGGGCTCCTCGCAGCCGTTCTTGGGCAGGGCGCCGGGAATCGCGGCGAGGACAGGCTCCGCCAGGGGCAGCGCCTCCTGGATGGGCTCGCGGTTGTCGGCCTCGCACCAGCGCTTCCACGTCGCGTCCTGCTTCTTCTCGTGGTGGGCGATGTGCTTGATGACGGAGCGCAGCAGCCAGCGCAGGCCGCTCTCCAGGAAGATGTCGCGCCTGGCCACGGGGCCGAACGCATCCCGGCTGACGGTGAGGACCTGGAGGAGGGAGCGGAACAGGCCCGGCATCGCGCGCAGGCCGTGCTCCTGGAACGAACCGAAGAGGTAGGGGCCGACGAGCCGCGTGTCGTGCAGGCCCTCTCTCAGCAGGGTCTCCGCGCTCCGGGCGGCGGTGGCGTAGTCGCCTCCCGCGACGGCCTCCGTGACGGCTTCCACGCGAGGGTCCGGCTCTCCATCCGAGGACGTCTCGGGGGGCGTGCCCTCCAGGGGCTCTTCCAGGTAGGTGCCGTCGTAAGGCGGCAAGGTGAGGGCCGCGTCAGCCATTGATGATCTTCACCTGTCCGGGGGAGACCACCTGGATGACGCCGCCGTACGAGCACATCAGCTTGGAGTTGCTGTCGAGCGCGGGCATGTTGCCCACCATCACCTTGGGACAGCCGGGCACCCACGGCGCCGCGGTGGCGGGGACGCAGGGCATGGGCGTGAGGACGCCCAGGGCCGCGGCGGTGGCGGCGGCCACGGTGGGGTTCGCGAGCGACTGGCACATCCCGAACGGCGGGATGTTCGCGATGGGCTTGTTGTCGAGGATGTTCGCCGCGGGCACCGGCCCCATGACCTTGCTGGTCGGTGGCACCACCAGCGAGGAGGGCGCGACGCCGAAGCTGCACTGCAGCACCGCCCCCATGACGACCTGGGCTCCCATGCGAGCACCTCGTGGGCATCGCGGGCTCCCGGATTGGAGCGCCGCGCTGATCCACGGCATTGCGTGGCGCGTGCCAGCGCTTCGGTGGGGGGCGGCTCCCCTCTGGGCTTCAGGGGAGAGGACGGCGGTGCGTTGGCGGGGTGCGTCGCCTGGGAACGCGGGCGCGTCCGGGCTGTACGCGTCTGGACACTCGCTAGCGGGAGCCGGGGCGCTCGTCGTCGCCGGCGCCGCGGACGCTCTCCCGGGCGCGCTCCCTCACCGCGGTGAGCGCCTGGAACAGCGGATCGGTGGACTTCTGGTGCAGCGCTCCGGTGGCGTACTGGGCGCGGCACCACGCCTCGTCGACGCGCCCTTCCTTGTCCCGGTGTGGCAGGAGTGGAAAGAGCTCGATGCGATCAGGAAGGTGCTCGGCGCCCAATCGGCGCTCCAGGTGGTGGCGGAGCGCCTGGCGGCGCGGGCTGGCTTCGCGCTCGAAGTGCTCCTTCTCCTCGGCGCCGGTGAAGACGAGCAGCACGTGCTTGGACTGGCCCGGCGTGCCTCCGGAGGGCACGGCGGTGACGCACGCCCCCGAGACGAAGGGGAGGTCGGCGAGCGCCTCGACGACCTCGGAGGAGGGATAGACGCGGCCCGAGCGCCGGGCGTCGCGCGTCCCCGCGAAGAGGTACTGCTCGCCCTGCCGCGCGAGGATGACGTGGCCCGGGGGCCGTCCCTTGTCGGGCAGCGGGGTGAACACCCCTGTATCACTCGCTGCCTCCTGACCGCTGAGGTTGAGGTCCTTGAGCGCCCAGGCCCGCCCTGGCGCGGGGGCGATGCCCGTGTGCAGCTCCTCCGTGTGCCGCCGCGACACGAGCACCGCGCCGCCCTCCGCCGCGTCGATGAGCACGTGCGTGTGCGGCACCTTGCCCAGCTCGCTCTGCCGGAGCCAGTCCCGCCAGGACTCCCAGTCCAGCGCATCCTCGGCGCCACGGAACCAGTGGGCCACGCCGCGCAGCGGGCCTTTGTGCGCGCGAGCGAGGGCGGTCCGCAGGGCGGCGCTGACGCCCAGCGTGCGCAGGGGCTGCTCGGTGAGCCGGTGGGGGGCGCGCTCCACGTCGGCGGGCTCCATGTGGAGGTACGTCGCGCCTCGCAGCAGGGTGGCGAAGAGGAGCGCGGGCTGGTGCTGGAGGAAGTGCAGGCCGGGCGCGGCGAAGAGGTCGCCCGTGCCCAGGCCGTACGTGAGCAGCCCGTCCCGCAGCGCGCTGGTCCACGCGCGCTCGGCGGAGAGCGGCACGGGCGTCTCGGGTGGAGAGACGAGCGGCGAGAACAGCAGGGCCACCGTGTCGTTGGGCCGGTACGTGTGCGAGGTGAAGGACGGCGCCGCGTCGCCTCGAGAGCGCAGGAGGAGCGGCTCGAAGCCCTTGAGCAGCGGGACTTGATGGGGCTCGGTGGAGAGGTGCTGCGGCTCCAGCAGCGTGAGCCTGCGGGACAGGAACAGGGTGCCGGTGGGGGGCAGCACGCTGATGCACGCGCCCAGCTTCAGCGCCGCCATGAGCGAGACGAGCAGCTCGGGCCCCAGCCCATGGACGAGCGCGACCTTCGCGCCCGGCTTGACCCCCTGCGCCGCCCACTCGGTGGCGCGGCGGGAGGCACGGTCTCCGAGCTCCCGGTAGCTCAGCGGCAGCCAGCCCCGCGCGGCGTCCCAGGCGCGGAAGGCCGGCGCGGTGGAGTCGGCGTGGCGGACGGTCAGGTCATGAAAGAAATCGTAATGCTGACCCGGTCGGCTCTTGGGCGTCGCGGCGCCTCGGCCCGCGTGGTGCTGGGCGAGGGCGGCGATGAAGCCCTCGGGGTCGTTCCAGCTCTCCCGGAGCCAGGAAGGAATCCCTCCGTCTGAGGGGGCGGTGTCGTTCTGGCGGAGGAGGATGTCCCGGAGGTCGAAGGGCATGAGGGCTTTCTCCCGCCGAGTCTATGCGACGGGTGGACATGTGCGTCCACCGGCTCAGGCAAGAGTCGGGCCGACACCCGAGCCGGGTTTCCCGGGGCGGGCGCGTGGTGGATATCCACTACGTCTCGCAATGCCTCTCCAACCGGGGTGATGTGGGGGAAAAGCCTGTCGTCGCGAGGGATTGAGTGGGTGTGGAGGGATTGGCCTATGCTGTCATGCATGATCATCGCCATCCCCCGTGAAACAGTGCCGGGCGAACGGCGGGTCGCGCTCGTGGCGGAGAGCGTGAAACGCCTCGTCGGCAAGAAGCACGAAGTGGTGGTTGAGAGGGGTGCGGGCCAGGGCGCGGAGTGCTCCGACGAGGAGCTCCGTGCCGCGGGCGCGCGCATCGAGTCGAGCGCGGAGGCTGTCTATGCCTCGGCCGACGTGCTGCTGAAAATCCAGCCGCCGGACGCGGCGGAGGTGGAGCGCCTCAAGGCGGACTCGGTGTTGGTGAGCCTGGCCTATCCCATGTCGAACCCGAAGCTGGCGAAGGAGCTCGCGCGGCGCAAGGTGACGCTCCTGGCCACGGACATGATTCCGCGCACGACGTTGGCGCAGATGATGGACGTGCTCAGCTCGCAAGCCACCATCGCGGGCTATCGCGCGGTGCTGCTGGCGGCGGAGGCGCTGCCCCGGCTGTTCCCCATGCTGATGACGGCGGCCGGCACCATTCCTCCCGCGAAGGTGCTGGTGCTGGGCGCGGGCGTCGCGGGCCTGCAGGCCATCGCCACGGCGCGCCGGCTGGGCGCGGTGGTGGAGGCATACGACGTGCGCAAGGTGGTGAAGGAGCAGGTGGAGAGCCTGGGCGCGCGCTTCGTCAACATCGACATCGAGGACGCCGCGGGCTCCGGTGGCTACGCGAAGGAGCTGAGCGACGAGGCCAGGCGCAAGCAGGCCGAGGTGCTCGCGACACACGTGGCGAAGTCAGACGCGGTCATCACCACGGCGCTGGTGCCTGGGCGGCGCGCGCCGGTGCTGCTGCCCGCGGACATGGTGCGGCGGATGAAGAGTGGCTCGGTGGTGGTGGACATCGCCGCGGAGCAGGGTGGCAACTGCGAGCTGACGAAGCCCGGGGAGCGCTACCGCACGGAGACGGGCGTCACGGTCATCGGGGAGCGCAACCTGCCCAGTCAGCTCGCGGTGCATGCCAGCGCCATGTACTCGCGCAACATGGAGAAGCTGCTCGCGCACGTCACGGACAAGGACGGCGTGCTCAAGCTGGATGTCTCGGATGAAATCGTGAAGGGCATGCTCATCACCCGTGGCGGGGACGTCGTCCACCCGGCCGTGGCGGATGTGGCCATGAGGGAGGGGTGACATGTCTCTGACGCTCATCTTCGGCCTGTACGTCTTCTTCCTGGCGGCCTTCACCGGCTACCAGGTCATCTCCAAGGTGCCTCACCTGCTGCATACCCCGCTGATGGCCTTCACCAACGCCATCTCCGGCATCTCGCTGGTGGGCTCGCTGCTCGCGGCGGGCGGACACTACGGGACCTTGTCGACGGCGCTGGGCGCGGTGGCGGTGCTCGCCGCGAGCATCAACGTCATCGGCGGGTTCCTCATCACCGACCGCATGCTGCGCATGTTCAAGAAGAAGGGAGGCGCGCGATGACCGCCGCCCAGCCGCAGGTCGCGCAGGCCGTCGTCGGGGCGCTCTCCACGGCGGAGACCTTCGTCCAGCTGCTCTACCTCGCCGCCTCCATCCTCTTCATCCTGGGCTTGAAGGACCTGGGCGACGCGCAGACGGCGCGCCGGGGCGTGCTGCTGGCGGAGATAGGCATGGTGGCCGCCGTCGCCGGCACGCTGCTGTTCGGCGTGGACAAGGGCATCATCGTGCGGTGGGAGTGGATTGTCGTGGCGCTCCTCATCGGCACGGGCGTGGGCACGGCCATGGGCCTGTGGATTCCCATGACGAAGATGCCGGAGCGCATCGCGCTGTCACATGCCTTCGGTGGACTCGCCGTCGCGCTGGTGGGCGTCGTCGAGTACCTCAACCACGGCGGCCCTCAGATGGGGACGCTGCACATCACCGCCACGGGGCTCGAGGTCGCGCTGGGCGCGCTGACCTTCACCGGCAGCTTGATGGCGTTCGGAAAGCTGCAGGGCTTCATCACCGGACGGCCCGTCACCTATCCGCTCCAGAACCTGTCGAACCTGGCGATGATTGTCGGCACGCTGGGCCTCATCGGCCTGCTCGTCCATTCGCCGGGCGCCTCCTGGGCCTTCTACGCGGTGGCCACGCTGGGCGTGCTGCTGGGGGTGTTGCTGGTGCTCCCCATCGGCGGCGCGGACATGCCGGTGGTCATCTGCTTGCTCAATTCCTACGCGGGCCTGGCGGCCTCGGCCACGGGGTTCGCGCTGGACAACAACGTGCTCATCATCTGCGGCGCGCTGGACGGCTTCTCCGGCTTCCTGCTCGGCATGATGATGTCCAAGGCGATGAACCGCTCGTTCTCCAACGTGCTGTTCGGCGCGTTCGGCGCGGCGCCGGAGGCCAAGGCCGTCACGGAAGGCGCGGCCCCGTCGGGTCCCGCGCCGAACGTGGGCAGCGTGGAGGAGGCCGCGGAGGTGCTGCGCGCGGCGCGCTCCGTCATCGTCGTGCCGGGCTACGGCATGGCCGTGTCGCAGGCGCAGCACGCGGTGCGAGACCTGGCCAACGTGCTCCAGGCCAATGGCTGTGACGTGCGCTACGCCATCCACCCGGTGGCGGGCCGCATGCCGGGACACATGAACGTGCTGCTCGCGGAAGCCAACGTCCCGTATGACCACCTGTTCGACCTGGACGTCATCAACGACGACTTCACCGCGACCGACGTGGCGCTCGTGGTGGGGGCCAACGACGTCGTGAATCCCGCCGCGCGCTCCAACCAGAGCAGCCCCATCTACGGCATGCCCATCCTCTCCGCCGACATGGCGAAGACGTGTGTCGTGCTCAAGCGCTCGCTCAACGCGGGCTTCGCCGGCATCGAGAACGAGCTCTTCGTGCGCTCCAACACGATGATGGTGCTGGGCGACGCGAAGAAGACGCTGATGCAGTTCACCTCCGCCCTCAAGGAATAGCCCTCACAAGCAGAGCAGATGTCACCCTCTGCTGTTATTGTGGCGACGCGCCTGTGACCCAGGCGCGCGTGGAGGTCATTCTCCGCGCAGGTGGTTGGGTGTGTGGTGGTGTGTCTTTTCGGCACGATTGAGAATGGAGATATCCGCCCCGGATGCCTCACGGGTGTGGACCCTGGCCACCTTCGCGCAGAGACTCGCCGTTGACGAAATCGCGCGTCGGCATTCCATTGATGGGGTTCGGTTGGTGGTGGGGCAGGGTGGACGCAAGGAGTGGGCGAATGGTCGGCGACTCACGGGATGGAAAACTCCCTCCAGGAGGGGAGCCCATGACGGGTTCCCCGGAGCCGGATGGCGGAGGCACTCCCGTGTTCGGTGGTGTGTCGGACGCTGAGCTGGAGGTCTTTGTCGGCCAGCTGCGCACGGACAAGAACCCGCGTGCCCCCGCGGCGACGGCGTCCTCGCGGGCTCGCGGTGACGTGCATGGAGACCGGCTGCACAAGGGCGTGCGCCGCTCCCTGGTGTCGTCCGTGCTGGCGGAGGAGGCCCCCGCGCAGGCGCGGCCCCCCGAGGAGAAGCACGCCTGGTTCGTCGTCCTGGGCGCGGGTTCCGTGGGGCCCCTGGATGCGCAGGCCCTCAAGGGCTACTGGGAGCGAGGAGAGCTCGGGCCGGAGTCGCTGTGCTGGCGCGTGGGGTTCGCCGCGTGGCTGCCCTTGGGCCAGGTGCCGGAGCTGATCGAAACGTTCGCGCCGCTGCCCACGGAGCTGAGCGACGCGGTGGACGCGGCCCTGAGCGCGCTGGCGGAGGGGCCTGACCTGTCGCCGATGGTGCCCATGGCGACGGGCTCGGCCGCGCCGGCGCTGATCGCCGCGGCGTCCTCCGTGAGCCTTCCGGTGGACCCCGTGGGCGCGCATGCCGTGCTCGCGGAGGTCACCGCCGCTTCGGAACAGGTCGAGGCGCGTTGGCGGTTGAGTGGTTGGTGGTACACCCTCGCGGGCGGTGTCGCGGGCGGTGTGACGGTCGCCCTGGTCATGGGGTTGATGGGCGGGTGGAGCGGAATCTCCGCGGCGCTGTCTCGGAAGAAGGACGTGGCGCCCGTCGCCGCGAACCCCCCGCCTCCGGTGGCTCCCGTCGTCGTGAGTCCTCCGCCGGTGGTCCCGGCTCCGGTGACTCCCGCGCCCGTCGCGGCGACGTCGCCAGCGGCCGTGGTTCCCGTCGAGGCCACGGCCCCCGCGGTGGAGAAGAGCGCGGTGGCGGCGGGGGGAGGCGCGTCGCCCGCGGTGACGAGTCCCGCACGTCCATCGCTCACGGGTGTGGCGACGGTGGAGCGGGGCGGTGCGCTGCCCGTGTTGTCGACCTCTGGGGGGTCCCTCGGGACGTCCCTGGTGGGCACGTCGTCCACGTCCCGCGTCGCGCGTGACGTCGAGTCCGCGCCAGCCGCCGCCATCGCCCCGCGGGTGACCGAGGTCAAGCTGGGGTCCAGCAAGAAGCCCGCGGCGCCGCCGGCGCCCACGATGGCTCCGTCGAATGCGGTGCCCGCGCCGCCGGCCTCCGATGATGACCTGGGGCTCGACGAGGACTTCGACCGGGAGCTGTCGGGGCCCGTGGCGGGCTCGGGCAAGCGGGAGGCGCCTCGGAATGTCTACGTGCCGCCCGTGGCGCCCATCCAGAATCCTCGCGTGACGCTCACGCAGTCGGATGTCTTCGAGGTGGTGCTCGCCAAGAAGGCCGAGGTCACCGCCTGCGCCAATACGAAGCCGCGTCCGGTGGACGAGGGCACTCGCGTGGTGGTCCGCTGGACCATCCTGCCGAGCGGCGAAGTGGATGAAGTCGTGACGGAGACGGCCTCACTGAAGGGCACCGCGTTCGCGCGTTGCGTCGAGGGGCGTGTCCGCGCGTGGGTCTTCCCCAAGCACCAGGAGCAAGGGGGCGCCGTGCGCTTCCCGTTCGTCTTCTAGGTCCACGTCCATCGCGAGGAGCGCTCATGCCAGCCTACGTCGTCGTCGAGGTCTCGGTGCATGACGTGCAGACGTATGAGCGCTACAAGCAGCTCGCGCCGCCCTCCATCGCGCTGTATGGCGGGCGCTATCTCGTGAGAGGCGGGGCCACCGAGGCGCTCGAGGGGACGTGGCAGCCTCCGCGCTTCGTCCTCCTCGAGTTCCCCTCCGTCGCACACGCTCGCGACTGGTGGAGCTCCCCCGAGTACGCCGCCGCCAAGGCCCTGCGCCATGCCAGCGCGCACACGATGATGTTGTTGATGGATGGACTCCCCAGCGAGGAGCGGCACGCCGGGGTGTCGACTGGCGCCAGTGTGGCCTCCGCGTCCCCCTGAGACAGCACTCGCGACCGGAGACAGCGACGGAACCCGAGTAGCCTTGTCGTGGGCTGGGGCGTCGCGCTCGCATTCCGCGAGGAGGGGCTCGGCCGGAGCAGGAGCACCATGTCGTCCCTCGAGCACCTCTCGCGCCGTTGTCTCCTCCTGTTGTTGTGTGTCGTGGCCGTCGCTTGCGGAGAGGAGGACAGTCCACCCACGGAGGAGGACATCCTGGTCCGCCTGTCCGCCATCCCGGGGCTCACCGTGCGCGAGGAGCCGGTGGGACCGGGGATTCCTCCGGACCACCGCTTCTTCGTCATGGAGTTCGACCAGCCCGCGGACCATGCGCATCCGGAGGGCCAGCGCTTCCGCCAGCGGCTGACGTTGCTGCACGCCTCGAGAACGAGGCCCATGGTGCTCTATGCCAGCGGCTACTTCGTCCACACGCAGGCGTCGCGGCGCGAGCCCACGCAGTGGCTCGAGGCCAATCAGCTCTCCATCGAGCACCGCTTCTTCGGAACGAGCAGGCCCGCTCCCCCGGACTGGAGCCAGCTCACCATCCGGCAGTCCGCGGATGACTTCCACCGCATCGTCGAGGCCTTCAAGCCGCTGTACCCGGCCCGTTGGATATCCACGGGCGCGAGCAAGGGCGGCGAGACGATGGTGTTCTTCCGTCGCTTCTACCCGGACGATGTGCATGGGACGGTGGCGTATGTCGCGCCGCTCGCGCGCTTCGACGACGACCGCTTCATCGCCTTCCAGGAGTCCGTGGGCTCGGCGCCGTGCCGTGAGCGGCTGAAGTCCTTCCAGCACGCGGCGTTGGACCAGCGCGCGGCCCTCCTCGCGGAGCTGGACACGCGGGCCGCGCGGCGCGGCCTCACGTTCAATCACCTGGGGCGGGACGTCGCGCTCGAGCACGCCATCATCGAGCACTACTTCTACTTCTGGCAGTACGACAGCCAGTCGCGCTGCGGCACCGTGCCGACGCCGTCCGCGTCCCCCGCCGTGCTCATGGACGAATTGGATGCGCGCGTCGACATGGCCAGCTTCTCCGACGACCAGGTGGAGGCCTATGGCCCCTACAACTACCAGGCCGCCGTGGAGCTGGGCTACCCACGGCCCTTCGAGACGCACCTGGCCGGCCGCCTCCGGTTTCCGGGCACCGACACCCCCCAGGCCTACGCGCCTCGCGGTGTCCCCACGACCTTCCAGCCGGGCGCCATGCCCGACATCCAGGACTGGGTCTCACGCGAGGGTGAGCGCCTGATGTTTGTCTATGGCGGGCACGACCCGTGGACCGCCGCGCCGTACTCGCTGGGGGGAGCGCGCGACTCCGTCCTCTACACCGTGCCGGGCGGCAACCACGGTGCGCGGCTGGCGCTGCTCCCGGAGGCCCAACGCAACGAGGCCCGCGTGCTCCTTCGCCAGTGGGCTGGCTTGGAGATCGGGGCCTTGGAACTGCAAGTCTCGAAGTGGCGGCTGGAGCCCGAAGGCGAGGAGTGGGGTCCTCGCCTCGGGCGTCCGCTGTCGCGTTAGTTCACGCCGACGGCGGTCCAGCTCTCCTTCACCTTCGCCAGCTCCGTGGAGTCCGCGCCGTACAGGTCCGTGGCCGCCTTGATGGTGGCCTCGCGCGCCTGGGCGAACGTGGTGTTGGGCGTCATGTAGTGGGCCAGGGCGCGGTAGTAGATCTTCAGGCCCTTGTCCATGCCGATGCCGTCCTTGACCTCGATCTTGGACGTGCGGTTCGTGCCGCCGTTGGCCAGCAGGTAGAACGCGTTGTTCGCGATGCCGCTGGAGCCGTGGACCTCGGTCTGCTTCGGGTAGTTGCTGTAGTGGTCGATGGAGTACCCGTCCTTGGTCGGGTCGTTCATGTAGCGCAGGCCGTCCTCGCCGCCGTTGCCCGGCGTCCAGGCCGTCTCGCCCACCGTCCAGTTGAACTTCACGTCCGGGTTCTTGGTGGACGCGTACCACTCCACGCCAGCGCCCATGATGTCGCTGAACGCCTCGTTCAGGCCACCGGACTCGTTGCGGTAGATGAGGCCGGCGGTGCGCTCGGTGAGGCCGTGGGCGATCTCGTGGCCGGCGATGTCCAGCGCCGTGAGCGGGCCGGAGTTCTTGCCGTCACCATCGCCGTAGCTCATCTTCGTGCCGTCCCAGAACGCGTTGACGTAGTTGGTCCGCACGTGGACGAACGAGTTGAGCGCCTCGCCCGCGCCGTCGATGGAGTTGCGGCCCAGCACGTCCTTCATGAAGTCGAAGGTCATCGCCGCGCCGTAGTGCGCGTCCACGGCCGCCTTGGTGCGCGAGTCGTCGGTGGCCTCGCCCCAGACGTTGTTGTCGTCGGTGAGCTGCGTCTTGCCCGACGCCGTCTGCTTGTTCATCGCGTCGTAGGTGTTCACGCCCTTGCCGCGCGTGGAGTCCTCGAGGACGTACTTGCCATCCGGCTTCTTCGTCGTCTCCAGGGCCACCTTGCCGCTGTACAGCGAGGTGTCGTCCACCGTGCCGTTGTTCGGCGTCTCGACCGGCGGCTTGGACTCCTTCGGGGTGATGTTGAGGCTCCAGCCCTTCAGGGTGCCCGTGTCGCGCTTGGCCTTGTCCTCGACGGTCAGCGTCCACTCGCCCTTGGTGGACTCACCCGCGAACTCGCTCAGGTCGAAGGAGCCCTTCACGTCGTCGGTGCCGCCGCCCGTGCGGTTGTGCACCACGGCGCTCTTGCCGGAGGGGCTGGTCAGCGTGACCTTCAGGTCGCCCTTGAACGTGTGGGCGATGTCCAGGTCCAGCTTCAGCTTCTCGACGTTGCCTTCCTGCGCGACGGTGACCTTGGACGTGACCGTGCTGTTGTCCTTGATCTCCGCGGGCGTGGTGTTCGCTGCGGTGATGTCCGTGGAGCGCTTGGGCGCGGCGCGGTTGGAGCCGTAGAAGCCGCCAATCTCGTTGTAGGACTCGAAGATCTTCCCGGTGTTCGCATCCACCAGGTAGTTCATCTTGCGGGGGCGGTCCTGGCCCTCGATCTGCGACATCTGCACGCGGTAGGCGGAGTGATACTTGCCGGCCTTGTCCTGGTAGATGACCCGCTCGGCGTTCGGCTGCTTGTCCGGCTTCGCGCCGAACTCCTTGCGCGCGATGTCGATGGCGGCCTGGGTGTTCAGCTTGGGCAGCTCACGGCCCAGGCCCGCGGGGACGACGGACTGCTCGCCCGTGACGCTCGACACCTTGCCATCCTTGTCGAGGTGCGTGACGACCTGCTCACCGAAGACCTTCACACCCTCGTGAACGCGGTCCAGGCGGACGTGCGTCATGCCGAGCGCGTCGCGCTCCACGTTGGCCGGGACGAACGTCGTGGGCTGGGGCAGCAGCGTCTGCGCGCCCTTCAGCGGGTTGAGGTGCGACAGCGACGTCTGGACGGCGTTCTGCGCCTCCTTGCTGCCGAGCGCCAGCCGGCCCGCACCCACCGGGGCCTGCGTGAGCGTCTTCTCGGCACGCGCCAGCTCCGACGTGCGCGTCCCGGAGCTGAAACCATCCTTGATCGTCAGCGGCGCGGAGGCGGACTTCGCCGTGTTCTTCTGCTGGGTCTCGTTGGTGGAACGAACGGCGATGGGCTTGGTGTCGAGGCGACGAATGCTCATTCGAAGATCACTCTCTCACTGCGAGGGGGGACGAGAGGATTGTCGACACCGTGTGACGCGGAGTTGCCGAAGACGTGCCGCATCGCACCAGCCAGGCGCTTTTTGGCGCGTTTTTTCGGGTGTTTCAGTGTTTTGACGGGAGGATTGACACAGGGAGTGGTGTCTCAGTCCGCTTTCCGTGGACCTGAGCCAGGGCCAGGAAAGGCGTGTCCGGCCACATTTTCGTGTATTTTCCCGGCAGTTTTCCACCCGCCCCGACGGGAGAAATGGGGCGGGAAGGCGAGTCAACTCGGACGCAGGGGTTCGTCTGACTCGACATTGACGACCTGGGTGTCGGCCAGGTGGTCGTGAAGACAGCGGTGGTCTTCGCGGAAGATGAACAATGCGTCGACAAGGCCAAACACGCCCGTCACCTGGCTCAACCAGACAGGCAGCAGGTTGCGGAGCAGCGCCAGCCTCACGACGGAGATCGGCTGCCCGTTCATCCGGATCACCCGGATGCCCCGCCACCGCTTGCCCAGGCTCTGTCCGGTCTTCACCACCATGGCGATCTGGATGCCGAGCGTCACCACGAGGGCGAGGAGGGGCGAGAGGAGCAGGAAGACGCCAAAGTCGTCCGGCCCCGACTTCGCGGAATCGCTGAAGGCGATGATGGGCATGATGACGGCGCCGAGCAGCGGGACGGAGACGAACAAGGAGTCGACCAGGTTGGCCCAGAAGCGGTCGCGTCGGCTGGCGAGCGCCGGGAGCGCCTTGTTCAGGCAGGGCCCGCAGTAGGAGCGACCGTCCCTGCCGCGGCGGCGGCAGTTGACGCAGATGAAGGTGCCACAGCGCTGGCAGATGCCGGTGGCGAGGACCTCGGGGTGGAGCGGGCAGTGCGCCTGGGGGACGGACTCTGTTTCAGTGGAGGGCGGAAGAGACATGGCTGCGTTCGGGGCGGCCCTGGGCCGGAGGCTCCCATGAGTAGGGCCGCCACGCCCGAGGGGTCAAGCGTGTCTCGAGCTCTCGTCTGACGAGGCGTAGACGACCTGGGTGCCCGCGATGAGGTCGTGCAGACAGCGCCGGTCCTCGCGAAAGATGAAGAGGAGGTCGACAATGCCTGTCACGCCGAACGTCAGCTGGCTCACGCCGTAGGGAATCAGGTTGCGGACGAGAATCAGGACCCCCAGAGAGACGGGGCTGCCATCCATGCGCACCACCTTGATGCCGCGCCAGCGCTTGCCCAGGCTCTGCCCGGTGCGCGCGACACCGACCACCTGGGCGGCGAGCACCACGAGGGTGACGAGGAGGGCGAAGGAGAGCCAGATGGGAGAGAACCCCGTCTTGTTCGCGGAGGCGATGCCTTGGGCGACACCCGCGATGGCCATGGGTGCGGTGATGGCGAAGGCGTCGAACAGGTTCGCGAGGAACCGGTCCCCTCGGCTCGCGGATACGAGGAGCGCGGAGCTCATGCCCAGACAGGCCTGGCAGTAGGACAGCAGGTCGGGGCCACGGCGGACGCACTGGTAGCAGGCGAAGCTGCCACAGCGCTCACAGGTGGCGACCGCGGAGGCCGAAGGGTGGAGGGGACAACGCGCTTCGGTGGACAGCTCTCTCACGTCGGGGCGCGGCGCGGACATGGCTGCTCCTTCAGGACGGCCGTGGGATGTCGGGGGTGAGGCTGGAGGGACTCAGGCTCCTCCGAAGAAGGACACCTCCAGGACCCGGATAAAGAGGTTGCACGCGGCGTGAAAGAGCGCGGCGCCAATCACGGTGCCGGTGCGCTCGCGCATCCATCCGAAGAGCAGGGCGGGGAAGAAGACCGACAGGCGCCAGGCCTGGAAGATGGCCAGGTGGCCCAGGGCGAACAGCACGGCCGTCACCCAGAAGGCGGGGCCCAGCCGCGCGCCCAGGAACTTGCGGCCCTGGGGCCAGGCATCCCGCAGGCGCGCCTGGAGGTAGCCCCGGTAGAAGAACTCCTCGGGCAGCGCGACGACGAAGAGCTGATCCACCACCCACTCCCCGAAGCGCGAGGGCAGGCGCCATTGGAAGTGGACCTCGCCGCCCAGGGGCGTGAGGTGTCGCGCGACGGCCTCCGGCAGATGCGGGAGGAGCTCCGCGAACCCGGCGAAGCCCAGGAAGAAGAGGGGGCCGACGATGGCGGAGACGATGAGGAACAGCCGCACGTCCTCCCGCCAGGCGCGCGCGGACAGGCCGTAGTCGCGGTAGTCCTCGTCGCGCCAGCGCATGGGGATGAGCGGCAGGTAGAGGAAGCCCACTGTGGCCACCAGCTTGGGGATGCTGGTGCCGCCGAAGGCGAGGAACGCGGCGATGATGCCGGCGAAGCCCACGGCCCAGAGGCCCAAGGCTTCCTGCACGGCGCTG
Source organism: Myxococcus stipitatus (assembly GCF_038561935.1). The sequence goes on from NZ_CP102770.1 coordinate 4,007,803, forward strand.
GGGCGCCAAGGGGTCGCCACCGTCTGGGTCATGGTTTGTCCGAGGCGGCGAGGGTCAGCTTCACCTCGCCCATGGGCAGCACCCTGCAACCGCGCCGGGTGCGCTGCACCACCACCGCCACCAGCCGCCCGTCCGAGTCGAACACGGGGCTGCCAGGGGGCAGTGCGAGGGGCACGTCATAGAAGGGCGCCGGGGCACGGGTGGCCTGGGCCGTCTCCGGCTTCTCGGGGCGGTTGCGGGCACCCGGGACGACGCCCACCAACCAGCGCCCCTCCAGGCTGTCGCCCTCCTTGAGCAGCCGCACCGGCACCGCGGGGTACGTGCCGTCCGGAGCGGCGACGACGGCGACCTTGAGCGACGCGTTGGCGAGCAACACCCGCGCGGGCAGGGCCTGACCCGCGTGTTCCACGGTGGCCACGCTCAGGCCGACATACTCCTCGCCCACGGACTCCACGGAGGTGAGGACCTGCCCCGCGGTGCCCACGAAGACGCCGGTCGCGGCGCGCCGGGGGCCGAGAATCTTCACCACCGAGCGGCGGTGGTGCTCCATCACCCGCTGGAGGTCGGCGCGCGACGGCCTCCCCGAGTCCGACGCGGCGGCGGGCAAGGCACCAAGGCAGAGGGCGAGGGCGAGCGGGAACAGGCGGGACATCGGCGGGCGCGGCAGCCTATCACCGCCGAGCGCGCAGTGCCGCGAGGAAGCGCTCCGCGGGGAGGGTGTTCAGAACCTCGTGCTTGCGTGCCCAGCCTCGCCGCGCCGTGGCCACCGCGAAGGCCAGGTTGCCCAGGTCCTCCTTGCGGTGGGCGTCACAGCTGACCACCAGCTTCACGCCGAGCTGGGTCGCCTTCCGGACGTACTCGGCCTTGATGTCGAGCCGTGCGGGCTTGCCGTTGATCTCCACCGCGACCCCGCGCTCGGCGGCGCGTGCGAGCACCTCCTCCATGCGAAGGGGGTAGGGCTCGCGGCTCGGCATGAGCCGTCCGGTGGGATGTCCGAGGATGTGCAGGTGCGGATTGTCCAGCGCGGCGAGCACGCGCCGGGTCATCTGGTCCTCATCCATGCCGTGCCGCACATGGATGGAGGCGATGACGACCTCCAGCTGCTCCAGCACCTTGTCCTCGTAGTCGAGCGCGCCGGACTCGAGGATGTCGACCTCGATGCCCTTGAGCAGCCGGACCTCGGGCACCTTCTCGTTGACGCGGTCGATCTCCTCCCACTGTCGTTGGAGAGCCTCCACCTTGAGGCCCCCGGCGTAGATGGCGGCCTCGCTGTGCTCGGTGATGGTGAGGTACTTCAGGCCGAGCGCCTTCGCGGCCAGCGCCATCTCCTCCAGCGTGTTCCTGCCATCGGACCACGTGGTGTGGGCGTGGACGGCGCCGAGCACATCCTCCAGGGTGACCAGGTCCGTGGGCAGCTTGTGCGCGAGCGCCGCCTCCACCTCGCCGTTGTCCTCGCGCAGCTCCGGCGGGACGAACTGCATGTCGAGCAGGGCGTAGAGCGCGGCCTCGTCCGCCACGCGGAGCTTGGTGCCGTCGTCGCGGTGGACGCCCCACTCGGAGATCTTCAGTCCGCGCTCGTGGGCCAGGTTGCGCAGCCGGATGTGGTGGGCCTTGGAGCCGGTGAAGTGGTGCAGGGCGGTGGCGAAGTCCTCGTCCGGGAGGACGCGCAGGTCCACCTGGAGGTCTCCGGCCTCCATCCGCACGGAGCACTTGCTGTCGCCCTTGCCCAGCACGGCGGCGACGCCGGGTGAGGTGGCCAGTGCATCCAGCACGGGGAAGGGGTCCGCGGCGGAGGCGATGATGTCCACGTCCGCCACCGTCTCTCCCCGGCGGCGCACGCTGCCACCCAGGCTCGCGCGCACCACGCCGGGCGATGCTCGCACGCGCTCGAGCAGGGCCTCGGCGATGGGGAGCACGTCGCCCAGCAGCTTGCGCTCGCCCTTCGCGCGGCGGAAGAGGGTGATGCCCTCGAGGATCTTCGCCTGGGACTTCTCGCCGAAGCCCTTCAGCTGGCGCACGCGGCCCTCGCGGCAGGCACGCTCCAGATCGTCGATGCTCCCGATGCCCAGCTCCTTCCAGAGCGTGGCGACCTTGCGCGGGCCGATGTCCGGCAGCTTCATCAGCTCGAGCAGCCCCGGGGGGAACTTCGCCCGCAGCTCCTCGAAGTAGGTCATCCGTCCGGTGGTCACCAGCTCGGTGATCTTCTCGGCGAGCGCGGGGCCGATGCCGGGAAGGCTCTCCAGGCGGCCCTCCGAGACGAGCGGCCCCAGCTCCTGGGTGAGGCCGAGGATGCGGTCGGCGCCCATGTCGTAGGCACGGGAGCGGAAGCCGTTCTCCCCGTGGAGCTGGAGGAGCAGGGAGATGTCCCGAAGGACCTGGGCAACGGTGGCTTTGTCGACGATGGGCGCGGTCACGTCAGGGGTCACGGAGAGGAAGTTAATGCCCGGGGAACGGGGGTGCAGGCCGCGCCGGGTTGTGGGAAAAAGGCGCGAATGACGAAGATCAAGCTCGGACCGGCGGACTTCGCCGAGAAGGAAATGCGCGGCTACGAAGTGGGCAAGCGCAACGTCTGCATCGCGAAGATTCACGGCCGATACAAGGGCCTTGATGATTGGTGCAACCACGCGGGGTGTCTGCTCTCCGGCGGTCGCATCGAGGACAACATGGTTGTCTGCCCGTGTCATGAGGTCGGGTTCGACATGGACACTGGCCGGAACGAGACCTCCCCGGGGGTCTGTGATGACCAGCCGACAGTGACGGTTGAGGTCCAGGACGGGGCCCTTATTGTCGACCTTCCCGAGAGCCCCTGAGCGCTCGCCACACCGGAGTCACCTGCATGGCACACGACGGACACGACCATGACCCCCGTCATGGCGACGGGCACGGGCATGAGCACGGCGCCGCGCCTGCTCACATCCATACACATCGGCACGAGCACGAGCACACCCATCCTCACGAGCACACCCACTCGCATGCGCACGAGCACGACGGGGTGACGCACGCGCATGAGCACTCGCACGCTCATGAGCACGGCCATTCCCACGCGCATGAGCACGCGCACTCCCACGGGGCGGAGGGGGAGAGGCACGACCACGGGCACTCGGCTGGCCACGGGCATGGGCACGACCACGGCCACGGCCACGGCCACGCACATGACCACGGTCACGAGCACGCGCATGACCATGGGCACGACCATGGTCATGGGCACAGCCACGGCCACGCACATGACCACGGTCACGCGCATGACCATGGGCATGGGCACAGCCACGGCCACTCACATGACCACGACCACGGTCACGAGCATGCGCACGACCACCGGCATGGGCACGGCCACGGCCACTCACATGACCACGATCACCGGCATGGGCACGGTCACGGGCATGCGCATGGGCACGACCATGGGCATGGGCACAGCCACTCGCATGACCGCGACCACGGGCACTCGCACGGCGCCGTGCCGCACGAGCACAAGGCCCGTGCTCCGGTGCATGTCAGTGCGTTTGTCGTGACGTGCTCGGACAGCCGTGACGCCGCGCGTGATGGGAGCGGCAAGGTCCTTCGGGACGGGCTGGAGTCCGCCGGGCACAACATCGCGGGTTATGTCGTCGTGAAGGACGACCCGGAGGCGATTCGAGGTGCGGTGGCGCAGGCCCAGGCCGCGGGCGCGCGGGCGTTGCTCTTCACGGGGGGCACCGGCATCGGCCGGCGAGACACCACCGTCGAGACGCTCCGAGCCATGTTCGAGAAGGAACTGCCCGGCTTCGGCGAACTCTTCCGGATGTTGTCGTACCGCCAGATCGGGAGCGCGGCGATGATGTCGCGAGCGACCGCGGGCACGTATCAGGGGATGATCATCTTCGCTCTGCCGGGCTCACCTCAGGCCGCGCGCCTCGCGCTCGACGCCCTCATCCTCCCGGAGCTGGGTCACGCGGTACGCGAGCTCACGCGCTAGTCGACATCCAGGAGTTCTTTGTCTGGGGTATTGATACGGTTTTTCTGTGTTGATGGAGCTTTGAGGATTGACCCACGGGAAATGTTTACGCAGAGTATTCTTCATTCGCTGCTCTGTCGCGAATAGTTCCCGTCGGTAGTCCCCCCAGCAACGCAGACCTCCCGGAAGAGGAGGAGCCCCATGCACATGAAGCGACTGGCTTCGTTGGTGATGATGGTCGGTTGTGTCTCGGCGTACGCGAAGGCGCCGGAGCGAGAGGTGTGGATCACCCTCGGCTCCGATGCCCTGTCGGAGGTGAACGCCGCGTTCATCGTCGCGGGGGCGAAGACGCCGTCGCTGGCGGGGCAGAAGGGCGGGGTCGTCGCGCTCAAGCTCCCCGAGTCTCAAATCGACCGGGTCTCGCGTGTCATGCACGACAAGCTCAACCGCTGTGGTGGCTTCCTCTACCATGACACGGAGGCGCAGGCCCTCGCGGAGCTGTCTGCGGGTGGCGCGGCGCTGGTCCCCAGCTCGCTGGCGGTCAACTACACGCTCGACAATGCCCCGGTGGTCAACACGCTGATCTCCGGCATGGCCGAGTCCAACATCCTGGCCAGCATCACCCACCTTTCCAGCTACACGACGCGCTACTACACCTCCACCACGGGCGTGCAGGCGGCTAACTGGATCAAGAGCCAGTGGGAAGGCTACGCGGGCCCGCGCGCGCAGGCCGGTGGCGACGTCACCGTGGAGCTGTTCACCCACGCCGCGTTCGCGCAGCCGTCGGTCATCCTCACCATCCAGGGCACCACGACGCCCTCGGAGATCGTCGTCCTGGGCGGCCACCTGGACTCCACCAACCTCTCGGGTGGCGCGGCCCCGGGCGCGGATGACGATGCATCCGGTATCGCCACCTTGTCCGAGGTCATCCGCGTCGCCATGGCGACCGGTTACAAGCCGGCCAGGACGGTGAAGTTCATGGCCTACGCCGCGGAGGAAGTCGGTCTGCGCGGCTCCAAGGAGATCGCCGACTCGCACAAGAACTCCGGCGCCAACGTCATCGGCGTGCTCCAGCTGGACATGACGAACTACAAGGGCTCCACCGTCGACATCGCGCTGATGACGGACTTCACCAACGCGGCGCAGAACGCCTTCGTCGGCAACCTCATCAACACGTACGTCTCGGGTGTGACCTGGTCGAACTCGTCGTGTGGTTACGGCTGCTCGGACCACGCGTCGTGGAACAGCGCGGGCTTCGCCGCGTCCATGCCCTTCGAGGCGCTGATGGGCCAGCACAACTCCGCCATCCACTCGGAGAATGACACGCTGGCGCGCAGCAACAACACCGCGACGCACGCGCTCAAGTTCGCGAAGATGGCGGGCGCGTACGTGGCGGAGCTGGCCAAGGGCACCGCGACGCTCTCCGACAGCGTGCCGCCCACCGTGGCCCTGACGGCTCCGACGGATGGCGCTTCCGTGACGGGCACCGTCACGCTGACCGCCACCGCGTCCGACAACACCGGCGTCGGCCGCGTGGACTTCCTGGTGGACGGCAACGTCGTGGGCACGGACAGCACCTCTCCGTATGCGGCGTCGTGGAACTCGGCGGCGGTCGCCAATGGCAGCCACACCGTCGTGGCGAAGGCCTACGACCTCATCGGCAACAGCGCGACCAGCACCAGCGCGACGGTGACGAGCAGCAACGCCAGCAGCAACGCCATCTTCGACACGGTGCTTCGCGCTCCGCGCTGCTCCAACGTGTCCAACCAGTGCGACTCCACCACGCTGCTCAACGGCCGCGCGGGTCTGGGGCCCGAGCTGAACGCGCCGAACACCATCAACAACTCCTGCGCGGACGGCGTCTCCGGCGCGTACCACACCGACGAGTCCAACGACCGCATCAAGGTGTCCACGGTCAGCGGCGCGCCCTTCGCTCCGGGCGAGGTGGTGCGGGTCGAGGCCACCGTCTGGGTCTTCGCCATCCGCCCGGACAAGCTGGACCTCTACTACACGGCCAACGCCAACAGTCCGGTGTGGACGAAGATCGCCACGCTGTCCGCGACGGCGACGGGCCAGCAGACGCTGTCGGCCACGTACACGCTGCCCGCTGGCCAGCTCCAGGCCGTGCGCGCCCGCTTCCGCTACAACGGCAGCGCCGCGCCGTGCGGCACCACGTCGTACGACGACCACGACGACCTGGTGTTCGCGGTCAACCCGTAGTCTCGTAGGATGCCACGCGCCCCCTTCCCAGCCGGGAAGGGGCGTCACTCCCGGGACGAGGGTGTCCCGGGAAGCGTGGGCGGCGGGCCGCCGTTCCAGGAACATTTGGGAGCCCCGACGTGACACGCCGTTCGAAGTCGTCCCCAGGACTGAGCCCCCAGGCAGTCGCCCCCCTGCGCGCCCGGCTCGATGCCTTGCTGGCGGCCACGGATGCCCGAGCCCGCATCGGCTTCGACCCCGTGGAGTTTCCCCACCGCTACCAGGACCCGCGCGACATCGAGGTGAGCGCGCTGCTCGCCGCCGCGCTGGCCTATGGGCGCGCGGACCTGTTCCGTCCCAAGGTGGATGCGCTGCTGGGCCGGATGGGCGCCTCGCCCGCAGCCTTCGTCCGCGAGCTGGATGTGCGAGGGGCCAAGGCCCTGCTGGAGGGCTTCGTCTATCGCTTCAACGTGGGCACGGACGTCGCGGTGCTCCTGCTGGGCATGGGACGCGCGCTGCGGGAGCACGGTGCGCTGGAGACCCTCTTCGTCCAGGGCCTCATCGCGGAAGGGGGGATGCACGGCGCGCTCAGCGCGTTCACCACCGCGCTGCGCCGAGTCCCCATGGCGCCGCTGCGTGCCGCGATGGGGCCGGAGCGCGGGCTGCACCACCTGCTGCCTTCACCGCTCGGGCCGGGCGCGGCCAAGCGCTTGAACCTCTTCCTTCGGTGGATGGTGCGCGGCCCGGACACCGTGGACTTCGGCATCTGGAAGCAGGTGTCTCCCTCCGCCCTGGTGATTCCGTTGGACACGCACATCGGCCGCATCTCCGGGCACCTGGGCCTCACCCGGCGCACCGACTTGACGTGGCGCACGGCGGAAGAGGTGACGGCCTCGTTGCGCGCGCTCGATGCCGGAGACCCGGTCCGCTACGACTTCGCTCTGTGTCACTACGGAATGAGCGGTGCGTGTCCCTCGACGCCTGTCGCGGAGAACTGCGAGCGGTGCGCGCTGCTGCCCGCCTGCCGAGTGGGACCTGGCGTGGTGGCGACGGCGACCCGACGGGTCTCCAAAGCCTCGCGACCGCGGGGTGGCTGAGTGTCGGCTGGGGAACGCCGTTGACCGTCGAGTCGGGTGACGATGCAATCGTGCCGGGTGCCTCCGGGTTGTTTTCGTGAGACATCGGGTCCTCCCCGGGCCGAGGAGTGTGATGCGGTGCTCGCGACACTGGTGGCGGTGCCTGCGGCGGTGGCGGTTGAGGTGGAGCGTGGCGTGCGCGCGTCCGGGGCGGGCCAGTCCTGTCATGTGCTGTGTGTGACGGGCGCGGATGTGATTGCGGCTCCAGTCGAGGAAGGGCTGCTCATCACCTGGGATGCGGGAGGCGCGCTGGAGGAGGTGCTGGACGGTGTGCGTCGGCTGCATGCGCTCCGGGTGGCCTCGCGGACGCATCTGGTGGTGTTGACCTCGCGCGATGACGCGCAGACGCAGGCGCTCGCGGAGGCGGGGGCGGACGAGTGTGTGGCCTCACCCGGGCAGGGGTGGGGCACGCGGCTCGCGGCCCTGAGCCGACGGCTGGAGGCGGAGACGGGAGAGCACGACCTGCGCGCGCTGCGACGCACGAGCGCGTTCCTCCGCAGCGCGCTGGACGCGGTGCCCGAGCCCCTCTTCGTCAAGGACCGGCAGCACCGCTGGGTGGCGATGAACAGCGCGTTCTGCCGGGTGATGGGGCATCCCGCGGAGGCGTTGCTGGGACGGTCGGACCATGAGTTCGTCCCCGCGCACGAGGCCGACAGCTTCTGGCGCAACGACGAGCACGTCTTCCGCTCCGGGGTCCCCGACGAGAGCGAGGAGACGCTCACGGACAGGGCGACGGGCATCTCCCGGGTGCTGGTGACGAAGAAGGCCACGTTCAGCGGCTCCGGGGAGACCTTCCTCGTGGGCATCATCCGCGACGTCACCGACCGCAAGCGATTGGAGTCGCAGCTGCTGCTCGCGGAGCGCATGGCCTCCGTGGGGACGCTGGCGGCGGGGGTGGCGCACGAAATCAACAACCCGCTGGCCTACGTCAGCTCCAACCTCGCGTATGTGAGGGACCTGCTCGCGTTGCCGGCGCTGTCCGCGGAGCAGCTCCCGGAGCTGCGGGAGGTGGTGGCGGAGGCGCTCGATGGCGCGGCGCGGGTCTGCGCCATCGTCCGGGATCTGCGCACCTTCGCGCGCGGGGACGAGGAGCGACATGGCCCCGTCGACGTGACGCGCGCGGTGGAAGGGGCGCTGCGCCTGGTCCGCAACGAGCTGACGCACCGGGCGCGAGTGGTGTGCACCCTGGAGGCGGTGCCGCCCGTGCACGGCAACGAGGTGCGGCTGGGCCAGGTGGTGCTCAACCTGCTGGTGAATGCCCTCCAGGCGCTCCCGCCGAGGCCGGCCGAGGAGAACCGCGTGCGCGTCAGCCTCCGCACGGGGCGCGCGGGGCAGGTGGAGCTGGAGGTCACCGACAACGGGACGGGCATGACCCCAGAGGTCCAGCGGCGCATCTTCGACCCGTTCTTCACCACGAGGCCCGTGGGGGAGGGGACGGGGCTGGGGCTGTCCATCTGCCACACGCTGGTGCAGGCCATGGGCGGCCGCATCGAGGTGAGCAGCGCGCTGGACTGGGGAACCACGTTCCGGGTCGTGCTGCCGGCGCTCTCCGTGGGGACGGTGGCGTTGCCGGAGTCTCCGGTGCTCGGAAGCTCCGTGGCGCTGGTGGAGCGTCGCAGGTTGCTGCTCATCGACGACGAGCCCTCCGTGGGCAACTCGGTGACGCGGCTGGTGCGTGACGTGTATGAGGTCCACTCCGTCCAGGACGCACGCGAGGCCCTTCGACGGCTGTCCACGGGCGAGCGCTTTGATGCCATCCTGTGTGACCTGATGATGCCGGGCATGAGCGGGATGGACTTCGTGGAAGAGCTGGAGCGACTGGCACCGGAGCTCGTGCGGCGCACGGGGCTGATGACGGGGGGCGCCTTCACCGCGCAGGCGCGCGAGTTCGTGGGCCGTCACTCGCGGGGCCTGCTGGAGAAGCCCTTCGAGCGCGAGCGCCTGTGCGACTTCGTGGAGCATCTGCTTCCATGAAGCGAGCGACACGGTGGACGCTGTGGGCCGGCCTGGTGGCCGTGCTCGGGGCGGGTCTGGTCCTGGGGACCGAGTGGTTGCGGGGCCTGTCGTTCGTCGTGCGTGCCGCCGGGCTGGAAGGCTCCGTGCCTCGCGCCGTGGCGGGGTTTCAGCACAGCCTGTTCGAGACGAGCGAGCTTCGGGTCCCCACGCGGCATGGCGAGGTCCGCGCGAGGCTCTACCGGCCGCGTGTCGTCCGAGGCCACACGGTGGTGCTGACGTCCGGGGTGCATGCCGGCGGCATCGACGAGCCTCGCCTGGTGAAGCTGGCCCAGGACCTGGCGACGGGGGGGCAGCCGGTGCTGACGCCGGAGCCACCCGACCTCCTCCGCTATGAAATCACCCCGCGCATCCCGGACGTCATCGAGGACGCGGCGCTGTGGGCCCTCTCCCGCGAGGAGCTGGCGCCCCAGGGAAAGGTGGACCTGTTCGGCATCAGCTTCTCGGGAGGGCTCTCGGTGGTGGCCGCGGGGCGTCCTGCGCTTCGAGACAAGGTGTCCTCCACGCTCTCCTTCGGGGGGCATGGAGACCTGCCCCGCGTGCTGTCTTTCCTGTGCAGCGGTGTGCTGCCGGACGGCTCGCGCCTGGCTCCGCATGACTACGGGGTGGTCATCATCCTGCTCAACGTCGCGGACCGGCTGGTGCCTCCCGAGCAGGTGGAGTCGCTGCGCCAGGGCATCCTCACCTTCCTGCGCGCCTCGCATCAGACGCAGCATGACGGGGCCCTGGCCGAGCGGACCTTCGCCGAGGCGCGCGCGCTTCAGGGCCAGATGCCCGAGCCCGCCTCCACGCTGATGGGGTACGTGAACACGCGGAACGTGGCCGCGCTGGGGCCGCTGCTGCTGCCCTTCGTGCAGTCGTTCGCCGCGGACCCGTCGATGTCTCCGGCGCGCTCGCCTCCGCCCGCTTCGCCCGTCTACCTGCTGCACGGCGCGGGCGACACGGTGATTCCCGCCATGGAGTCCGTGCTGCTCGCGGACGTGCTGCGGCCCCACACGGAGGTGCACCAGCTCTCCACGCCGCTCATCAGCCATGCGGAGGTGGATGGGAAGGCGGGGGCCATGGACATGGTCCGGATGGTGGGGTTCTGGGCGAACCTGCTGGACGAGTGATGTCGGTCCGCGCCGGGGTCCGCGTAGACTCCGAGGGGCCTGCTCACTGAAAGGGCCTCCGTGCATCGCCCCCTCGTCGTCCTGTCTGTCCTGCTCGCGGTTGGATGTGCTTCGCGGTCCCGAACGGTGTCGCGCCCGGCCGAGCCTCCGCCCTTCCTCAGTCCCGCGGAGGTCATGAAGCGGATGGAGGCCTCGGCGGTGGCGTATCGCGTCGAGGGCCGGGACTCACCGCCGGGCGGGTGGGCGGACCAGCTGTGGCCGCAGCGTGTGTCGGCTCGCGATGCGCCGCGGGTGAAGGAGGAGAACGGCGAGCGCGTCGTCGTCGACTGGCCGGGGAACCCTCCGGCGGTGAATGCGCTGCTGGATGAGGCCGAGCCGCACTTCGAGGCCCGTCGCTACGCGCAGGCCGCGAAGCTGTACGAGCAGGCCACGAACACCTGTCCGGACTGCTACCTCGCCTGGAACTTCCGAGGCGACGCCGCGCTCTTCTCGGGCGACGCGGCCACGGCGCTGGAGCACTACCGCCGCGCGATTCAGGTCAACCCGAACGACCATCGCTCGTGGTTCTTCCAGGGCAACGCGCTCGCGCGGCTGGGCCGCTTCAAGGAGGCGCTCGACTCGTGGGCCTGGTGCCTGGTGCTGAACCCGCGCTACGGCGTCATTCGCGACATGTTCCGGAACAACGCGGGCCTGGGAATCGCCGTACTCGGCGAGGCCATCGTCCCGCGCGGCTACGCCGAGCGGGAGGGGGAGGGCATCTCCGTCCAGTTCGACCCGGACCACGACCCGTCCTGGCTCGCGTTCGCCAACTGCAAGGCGCTGTGGCTGGGAGAGCCTTCGCACCGCCAGGAGATGACGGGCTCGGTCGACGAGCGCTTCTCGACGCTGGAGGAGGTGGAGTGTCTGGGCTCGGCCCTGGTCGTCCATGGCGGCCGGAAGGACAAGGCGGGGAGCGAGCATTCCTCCGACCCCAGCCTGGAGCGGCTGACCGCCATCACCCAGGACGGCATGCTGACGGAGGCGGTGCTCTTCGAGGTGGGGACTCGCATCCATCCCCAAATCGTCCTCACCCTCGACGACGACGTGCGCCAGCGGCTCAAGGCCTATGTGCTCAAGCACGTCCTGGTGCCCGTCCCGACGGCGGGAGGCCATGACCTGTGAGGGCCTGGCCTCACCGCCCGCGGACTACCGAGGCAGCTTGAAGCGGAGCGTGAAGACGTACGAGACGCTCGTGGCCCGGCCCTGGAAGGTCACCGGCGTGTAGCGCCGGTGGTGCAGGGCGTTGAGCGTCTCTTCGTTCATGTGCTCCAGGCCCTTGATGACGCGGCAGTCGCGCACGAGTCCGTCGCGGGTGATGACGCACTTGGCGATGAAGGTGCCCTCCACGCGCGCCATGCGGGCCTGGTCCGTGTACTCGAGCGGCGGGCCCGCCATGAGCACGGGCGGCGTCATGCCTCCGCCGAACGGGACGACGTCCTCACCGGTGCCCTCGGCGAAGCCATTCGGCAAGCCCGTGATGAGCGGCACGCCGATGACGTTGCTGTTGGGGTCGCCTTCCGGGTGGCCGCCGGCGACACCGTCATTCGGATCTCCGACGGGTGCATTGTTGGTGCTGGACGAGGTGTCGACAGGGTCGGGCTGCGCGGGCTGAGGGTCCGCGGGGAGCGGCTGGATCTGCGTGGGGATGACGTCGCGCCGAGGCTTGCGCGGCTTGGGCTGCACGGCCTGCTTCGCCTGTGCGGGAGCCGGCGGGGTGTAGCCCTTGGCCACCTGCGGACCCGGTGCGAGCTTGAGGACGTAGTCCTTGTCCAGCCCGGTGTCCGTCGGCACGTCGGCGGGCCGCGCGGAGATGACGAGCACCGCACCGAACAGTCCCGCGTGGATGGCGACGGACCACCACAATCCCAGGCCCAGACGTCCAGCTCTCTGCCGCTCGATGACTGACTTGAACACGGAAGGCCTCCTCCTGCCGAAGGGCGCTCCCGGAGGTTCACCGCACCACACGGTGCCTCTCCGGCGTGGGCCTTTGGCTTTGGAGCGCCCGTCCACGCACCATTCAAACTACGCAGGTGGAGGGAGGCGATGGCCGGAGGCTGGCCATCTGTCGGTCATGATTCCGTCATGCCGACGAGACTTCCATCCGGTAGCCGACGCCGCGAAGCGTGTGGATGGCGAAGCCGGAGTCGCTCGTCCAGCCCAGCTTCTTCTTCAAGCTGGAGACGAAGTTGTCCACGGTGCGCGGGTCCACCACCACGTCCCGGCCCCACACCGCGTCCAGGATTTCTCCTCGGGGCAGGGCGCGCTCGCGGTGGCGGAGCAGATAGGCCAGCAGGTCGAACTCCGTGCGCGTGAGCTCCACGGTGCCGCCGTCGGGCCGGGTCACCGTGCGGCGGCCCATGTCGAGTGAGTAGCCCCCGAACGTCGTCACCTGCGCCGGCGCCGTGCCTGCCCTGCGCACCAGCGCGCCCACGCGCGCCAGCAGCTCGCGCAGCCGATAGGGCTTGGTGAGGTAGTCCTGCGCCCCGGCCTCGAAGCCCCGGACGATGTCGTCCTCGAGCGAGCGCGCGGTGAGCATCATCACCAGGCTCTTCACGCCCTGCGAGCGCAGGCGGCGGCAGAAGCTGTAGCCATCCTCGCCCGGCAGCATCACGTCGAGGATGAGCAGGTCGAACTCACGCTGACGCAGGAGCGGCTCCGCGTCGCGCGCCGTGGGGGCCTCGGCGACTTCGTAGCCCTCGTCCAGCAGGTTGTCCCGGAGGCCGACGCGCAGGTGCGCATCGTCCTCGACGATGAGGATGGAGGGACGGGTGGAGGAGGGTGGGGTGGGGCTGTTCATCGACGCGGCTCGTGAAAGGTCAGCGCGAACGTAGTCCCCTCCGATGTGGAGGAGGCAATCTGGATGTCGCCATGGTGAAGCTTCATGATTTTGCGGCAAAGCGCCAGACCCAAGCCGCTGCCGTGGACATCCTGGCCCTGGGGACTCAGGCGGTAGAAGTCCAGGAAGACGTTCTCCCACTCGTGCTCGGGGATGCCCACGCCGTTGTCGCGGAAGAGCACGGTGCAGCCATGGCCCGCAATCATCCGGGCCTGGACGGAGATGCGCACCGGGCTGCGCGTGTTGTACGCGCACGCGTTGCGGCCCAGGTTGGAGAAGAGCAGCCGCAGCAGGGACGGGTCCGCCTCCAGCTCCGCGTCGTCCATGTCGGTGACGAGCTCCACGGGCGCGAAGGTGGCCGAGGCCAGGTCGTCCCGCAGCGGGTTGACGAGTTCCTCCAAGCGCACGTGTGAAGCACGCAGCGTCCACCGCCCCTTGTCGATGCGGTTGAACGACAGGATGTTCTCCACCAGGAAGTGCAGCCCGTCCGCGGCCTGGACGATGCGGGTCGGGTAGTCGCGCACCTCGGGGGCGTGGGCCAGCTTGCGCTCGAGCGTCTCGCCCATCAACCGGATGGACGCCAGGGGCGTGCGCAGCTCATGGGAGACGGTGGCCACGAAGTCGCTCTTGAGCTCCAGGAAGCGGTACTTGCGCTGCTGGGCCACCACGGCCAGCGCGAAGATGGCCGCGGCCAGCCCTCCACACGCGGCGACCAGCAGCGTCTTCAGGCCGTAGCGCGCCTCGATGTCCGCCTCGGCGCGCGCCCACTCCGGAAGGTCCACGTGCACCTTCAGCTCGCGCACCGGAATCACCGCGCGCCCGCCCACCAGCCGCATGTGGCCATTGGCGCCGAACAGCCCGCGGGCAATCATGTCCTGGGTGATGGGCGCCAGCAGCGCCGCGCTGTCCACGGAGATGCCGTAGATGCCCTCTCCGCGAGGCTCCACGTACCACTGCTCACCCACCAGCGTGGGCTCCGTGAGCTCATCGGGCATCAGGAGCCGGCCCTCGCCCGTCTCCCGCGCCCGCTCCACGAAGTCGCGCGTGGGCTCGCCGAGCAGGCGGCTCAGCCGGAGGATGCGCGCGTGGAGGAAGTCGAAGTCGGCTTGCGTGAAGCTGCCTCGCTCGCGGAGCAGGTCCCTCTGGAGACCCGCGCCTCGGCTGATGCCGCCGAACTCCTCCGGGAGCCCCTCGCGCAAGAGGGCTCGGACCAGGGGCATTGTCGAGGGGCCTCGCTGCAGGTGCTCCACGGACAGGAGCAGGAAGGGCAGCTCCTGGTCTGGAGGAAGTGGGTGCTTGGAGTGGTGGCGCAGCAGCTCCTCCACCAACGCGGTGGCCCGGGGCAGGTTGTCCGCGACGAGCGCCGCCTCCGCCGCGCGCAGCCGCGTCACGCGGGACTCCCAGTGGGGAGGCGGGGGCCCGACGCGGAGGTGGTCGGAGAGTGTCTCGTAGAGGGCGCGCGCGGGCATGTCCTCTCCGGCCATGGACAACGTGTGGCGTGGGAGGAAGGGCTTGCCTCGGAACTGGAGGTAGAAGCGCTCGCCGGGGGCGAGCGGGTTGTCCATCGCGGCGTGGATGGCGGGAATCTGCTCCTTGAGCTGGCGGGCGAGCACCTGGCGCAAGGTCTCGCTGGCGGCATGCCCCAGGGCGTCGCGGCGGGAGCGGACCTGGGCGTGGGCGTCCTCGCGCTCTCGCGCGAAGATGCGCTGCAGGCTCACCAGCCCCCAACCGAGGGCGAGGAGCCCGAAACCCAAGGCCACGAGCGTGGGAAGGAGCCGGCGCAGCATGCGAAGTCGCTGCGGGGACTATGGCACAGCCCGTGGGTTCGGGAGACCTTTCACCTGCCCTGGGGGGCATGAGGAGTGTCCCCAGCGGGCGGACGGGAGGCCTGGCGGTCCACGACCGGACAGCCCGAGCGGCGGGGGGCTGGCCAGGAGAGCAGGAGGGTGCCGAGCTTGCGTCGTGGGCCCGAGGCGTCCACACGGGCCTTTGCGGAGGGAGGTCCGCCCATGCGCTTTCCGCTGTCGCGGCTGTCTCCCGCTGGACCGGTGGTGCTCTGGGGCGGTGAACTTCCCTCCGGCGGGCTCAAATATCTGACCTTCTCCCGTTACCTCGAGACCGTCCCCGAGGGGATGCGGGGGCTGGTGGAGCTGTCGGGTTCGTCTTCGTCGCTCGCGCTCGATGCCCTGGGCCGGGAGCGGGGCCTGCCCGTGCTCGCGCTGACCGACACGGCCGGCGCCGCCTACCTGCGGGGGCAGGGATTCGGCGGCGAGGTGCGAACCGTGCACCTCCTGTCCGAGGCGTGGGAGGTCGCCCTGGGCTACGAACGCCAGGGGTGGTGCTGGCCGCGTCAGCTCTCCAACGGCGCGCTGATCGGCTGCGTGGAGGGCTGGGCCACCGAGCTGCGCGACTTCGTGCGGGATGCCTTCCCGTCGGTGCGCATGGTGGTGAGCGGCTTCGGCACGGGCGCGACGGTGGTGGGACTGCACCGCGCCTTCACGCCCCTGGGCTACGAGGTGGTGGGCCTCCAGCCCGCCAGGGGCTGTTCGCTCCCGGGTTGGCGGCGGTGGCTGGAGCAGAACCTGGGCGAGGCAGACCTCTTCCATCCGCACCGCGAAGAGGTGGTGCTGGAGGCGGCGGACGCGAAGCACTCGGATGGGCTCGCGGCGCTGCTCTCCTACGCGCGCACGGAGGCGCGACCGGAGGAAGTGCTCATCATCGCCCACAACGCGCGTCCTCCGTTCGGCTGAGGCACATCCGACCCCCATCCGCAATCACGACCCGCAAGCCCGCATTCTTTGAAAGTAGGGTCGAGAAAGAAGTGAAAGCCTGCTTTGCGGGTGGGGTTCGGGGGGAACTTTAGGGGGACCTATTGTGCTGATAACAAAATAGTAAATAACCTCTGGACGCCCCCAACCGAGCAGGCGTCCCGGCGTGGGGTCCCCCCAACACCACCCGAAAAGAGGTCGTCGTTCATGAAGCGTCTCTGGATGGGCACGGTGAGCGCTGTGCTCGCCGTGCTGATGTGGTCTCCCCAGGCACAAGCGAGAGAGGTTGCTGTTGATGCCTTCCTGCGCGCTCCGGCGGATCGTCCCCTGCCGAGCTCCGCGGCGAATGCGTCCCAGCGTGGACTGCGAATCAACAGCGTGGAAGGGCGCCTGGGCGTCCCCACCTTCGTGTTCCGTGAGCCCGCGCTGAACGCGGGTTCCGTGGCGGCGAAGGCCTCGCGTCCGGTGACGAAGTCCAGCGCGAACCAGGCGGCGCGTGAGCACCTGCGTGGCGTGGCGGACCTCTACCGCATGGGTAACGCCGACGTGGATGGCGCGGAGCTGCGCCAGGTCCACCTGCCCAACGACTCGCGTGGCGCGGTGATCGCGACCTACGGCCGTCGGGTCAACGGCATCGAGGTCTTCCGCAGCGAGGTGAAGGTGGTGATGGACGCCAGCCAGCAGCTGGTCGCCATCGCGGGCTACCTGCCTCCGCGGCTGCAGGACGACGAGAAGAACGCCATGGCGTCGGCGTTCCGCGTCTCCGCGCCGCAGGCCATCTCGACGGCGTTCCAGGACCTGACGGGCGCTGCTCTCGACACCCGGGCGCTGGCGCCCGCGGGGACGAAGGGCGACTACAGCCAGTACCACGTGGACCGCGCGCTGCTGTCGACGCACGGCTTCGGTGAGGCTCCGCGCTCCAAGAAGATCCTCTTCCCGATGCCGGACGGCCTGGTGCCGGCGTACTACGTGGAAGTCAACGCGGGGACGGCGCAGAACCCGGAGGCCTCGTACAAGGCCTACGTCATCAGCGCCCGCGATGGCTCGCTGCTGCTCAAGCACGACCTGACCGCGCACGAGCAGTTCACGTACAAGGTGTGGGCGGACCCCGCGACGAAGATTCCGTATGACGGTCCCCAGGGCAACGCCCCCACGCCGCACCCGACGGGCACCAACGACGGCTACCAGGCTCCGCTGAATGTGGAGCCGAACCTGCTGACGTTGCAGAACTTCCCCTTCAGCCGCAATGATCCGTGGCTGCCGGCGAACGCGACGGAGACGCGCGGCAACAACGTCGACGCGTACGCGGACCTGGGGGGCGGTGATGGCTACCAGGAAGGGTTCGACCTCCGCGCTCCGCTGAGCGACGCGACGAACCGCCAGTTCGACTATCGCTACGACCTGACCAGGCTCGCCTCGGCCAACGTGACGCAGCGGCAGGCGGCGGTGGTCAACCTGTTCTACGTCACCAACTTCCTGCACGACTGGTTCTACGACGCCGGCTTCGACGAGGCCTCCGGCAACGCCCAGATGAGCAACTACGGGCGGGGCGGCTTGGAGGGCGACGGCATGCGCGTGGAGGCGCAGGACTCCAGCGGCCGGAACAACGCCAACATGTCGACGCCGGCGGATGGCGCGCGTCCTCGCATGCAGCAGTACATCTTCGACGGCGCGGCGGAGCTGGTCGTGACGGCGCCGGCGAGCCTCCGGGGCATCCAGGACTTCCGGCCCGCGACCTACGGCCCGTTGTCGTTCGACGTGTCCGGCGAGTTCGTCGCGCCGCCCACGGATGCGAACGTCGACAAGGCCCGGGCGCTGCGTGAGGGCTGCAGCAACACGGCTGGAGCCGACCCGTACGGCGGCGCACAGCTGTTCACCGGGAAGATCGCCCTCATCGAGCGCGGGACCTGCAGCTTCGGCTACAAGACCTACAACGCGATGCGCGCTGGCGCGAAGGCCGTCATCATCACCAACAGCGCGACGGGTGATTTCAACATCAACCTGGCCGCCACGGGCGTCGCGGCGATCGACAACGCCATCACCGTTCCGACGATGATGGTGCGCAAGGCCACGGGCGACGCCTGGCGCACCCAGCTGGCGACCGCGCCCATCGAAGCGACCATGACCCGGGAGCTGGAGCGTGACGGCACGCTCGACAACCAGATCATCGCGCACGAGTGGGGGCACTACATCTCCAACCGCCTCATCGGAAACGCCTCGGGCCTGACCAACAACCAGGGCCGCGCGATGGGCGAGGGGTGGGGTGACTTCCACGGCCTGCTGATGTCGGTCCGCGCCGAGGATGCGAGCCGCGCTGGCAACGAGAACTGGCAGGGCGTCTACGCCATGGCGGGCTACACCCAGAGCGGTGTCCGGAACCAGGGCTACTACTGGGGCATCCGCCGTGTTCCGTACACCACGAACATGGCGAAGAACGGCCTGACGCTCCGGCACATCCAGGACGGCACGCCGCTGCCGAACCACCCGGTGTCGGGTGGGGAGACCGGGACGACCAACGCCCAGGTCCACAGCTCCGGCGAGGTCTGGGCCACGATGCTGTGGGAGTGCTACGCCAGCCTGCTGAACGCGCATCCCTTCGACGAGGCGCAGGACCGGATGAAGCGGTACCTGGTCGCGTCCTACAAGGCGACGCCGTCCCAGCCCACCTTCCTGGAGGCGCGTGACGCGCTTCTGTCCGTGGCCGCCGCCGCGGATCCGGCGGACTACCAGCGCTTCCTGGCGGCCTTCGCCAAGCGCGGTGCGGGCCTGGGTGCCCGGGTGGCTGACCGCGACAGCTCCGACCACATCGGCGTGGTGGAGAGCTACTCGACGGGCAAGTTCCTCGAGGTCGTGAGCATCTCGCTGGATGACTCGGTTGCCGGCTGCGACAAGGACGGCGTGCTGGACGCGGGTGAGACGGGTCTGCTCCGGGTGACGGTGCGCAACCTGGGCTCCACGGACTTGAGCGGCGTGACGGCGAACCTGACGGCCAATGGTTCGAGCACGGGTGTCGAGGCGGTGTTCGGCAACAGCCTCTCGTTCGGCAACATCGCGCGTGGGGCGACCGCCACCGCGTCGGTGTCCGTGCAGCTGAACGCGGCTCCGACGCCCGCGACGCCTGCTGGCGCGCTGGCGCAGCTGGGCGTGGATGTGACGTTCCCGGGCTTCCCGCGCTCGAACCCCGACAACGCGGACCTCGTCCGGGAGTTCCGCGCCAGGGTCAACTACGACGAGAAGATGAATTCGTCGGGGCATGACCAGGTCAACACGGTGAACACCCCGTGGGTGAGCTCGACCAGCCTCTCCCGCGCCCTGTGGGAGAATGGGGCGGCGAGCACGGGTTACTGGCACGCGACCAACGAGAGCATCGAGCAGGACAAGCGGCTGACCTCGCCGCTGTTCCATGTGGCGGACGGACAGGACTTCGAGCTGTCCTTCTCGCACCGCTTCAGCTTCGAGGCCGCATACTCGAGCACGCTGTCGCGGTATCAGTACTTCGACGGCGGCGCCCTCGAGTTCTCCATCAACGAGGGTCCGTGGGAGAACTGGTTCTACTTCCTGTCGGCCGAGCAAGCTCAGGAGTTCGTGGACTCGGGCATCGTCAACCTCGTCGAGGATGGCACCCCGGGCGTGGGTGGCAACCCGGGCTGGATTCGTCTGAGCACGGGCTTCCCGGCGTTCATCCCGGTCGACATCAACTTCGGTGACCAGTTCGCCGGGCAGCAGATTCGGGTGCGGTTCCGTCAGGGCTCTGATGGCGGCGTCGGCTCGTACGGCTGGGACATCAACAACATCCAGGTCAAGGGCGTCACCAACGCGCCGTTCAGCTCGCGTGTCGCCGAGTCGTACACGGGTGGTGGTTCCGCTCCTGCCTGCAACATGCCGCCGCTCGCGGACGCGGGCCTCTCCGTGTCCGTGACGGAGTACGTCACGGTGGGGACCACGCAGTCGCTGCGTGTCATCACGCTCGATGGTTCCGCGAGCTCCGACCCGGATGGTGGGGCGCTGACGTATGTGTGGACGCAGATTGGTGGACCGGCGGTGCAGCTCACGGGGGCGAACACGGTTCGTCCGTCGTTCAGCGCGTCGGTTCCCGCCAACACCATCTTCACGTTCCAGCTCGTGGTGAACGATGGCACGGACTCCAGCCACCCGAAGGTGGTCCAGGTCCTGGTGACCAACGTAAACCGTGCGCCGGTCGCGCTGGCTCGCGTGAAGGCGGGTGGCTCGACGACGGTGGACGAGCGCTCGGGCAGCGTCACGCTCGACGCGACGGGTTCGACGGATGCGGACGGCGAGGAGCTCGAGTTCACGTGGACGCAGACGGTGGGTCCGACGGTGGAGCTGGATGACCCGTCCAGCGCGACGCCGACGTTCGCGGTGCCCGAGGTGACGGCGGACACGAAGCTCACGTTCGCGCTGGTGGCGAACGACGGCATCGTGGCGAGCGCGCGGTCGAACATCACCATCACGGTTCGTCAGGTGGACCGTGCCCCGATCGCGGAGGCGGGTGAGGACCAGACGGTGGGTTCTCGCACGACGGTGACGTTGACGGGCACGGCTGAGGATGCGGACGGCGAGGCCATCACCTACGCCTGGACGCAGCTCGAGGGGACGCCGGTGACGCTCACGGGGGCCAACACGGCCACCGCGACCTTCAAGGCGCCGGATGTGACGGGTGCGTCCGCGGTCCTGCGCTTTAGCCTGGTGGCCACGGCTGGCGGCCAGGCCAGCGCGGCGAGCCTGGTGACCATCACCGTGACGCGGGCCAACCGCGTGCCGGTGGTGGATGCACATGGCACGTACACGGTCCACGAGGGGGGTGGTGTGAAGATGGTCGCCACGGCGGAGGATGCCGATGGTGATGAGATCAAGTACCGCTGGACGCAGGTGGCGGGTCCATCCGTCACGATTCAGGGTGCGGACACCGCGGAGGCGTTCATCGTTGCGCCGAACGTGTCGGAGAAGACCGTGCTGCTGTTCCGCGTTCGCGCGAGCGATGACCTCGCGTCGAGCGATGCGGCCGAGGTGTCCGTGACGGTGGTGGACATGCCCAAGCACAGCTGCAGCGCGGCTGGCGGGAGCGCGTCCGGTCTGCTGATGCCCGCGCTGGCCCTGTTGGGCCTGGCGCTGCGTCGCCGTCGTCGGAGCTAGTTCAGCGTTTGACCTCTGACAT
The DNA here is from genome assembly GCF_038561935.1 of Myxococcus stipitatus. Next base: position 4,029,013 of record NZ_CP102770.1, read on the forward strand.
GAGGTCGAAGCGTGCAGTGTGAGGGGCGGCCCCGGGATGGAAGTCCGGGGCCGCCCCTTTGTTTGAAGAGGGTTCGCACCGAGGCACTAGGAGGCCAGGGATGTTCGTTGATTCGAGGCAGTGCGCGGGTTGGGGACGATGGCTGGCGCTGGGCGCGCTGGTGTGGGGGCTGGGATGCAGGGGGAGTGCGGAGGAGGTGAAGCCCGTGGCCCCGCCGCCGCCAGCTCCAGACGCCTCGGTGGACGCCGGGAGGTGGGAGCTGCTGCGAAGGCAGGACGCGGGGCCTCCGGTATGCCCGCCAGGTCAGTTCACGTGCTGCGACGGGAGCTGCTCCGAGAGCAAGGCCTGTCCAGGCATCGCGTGTGATCCACGTCCGGAGTTCCCGAGCGTCAAGGAGTAGCCTGGCACGCGGCGAATGAGGGACCGCTCCATGGGGTACTGTTCTTGCCCATGACCAAGGGCGGACGGAAGCAGCGGCAGGCATCCGAACAACGACAAGGCGCGGGCATGGACGTGTTCCTCCGGTCGCTGGAACTGCGACGCGAACATGTGCCCGACTTCAATGTCTATCCATTCGCGCTCCCGGTGATCCGCAACCTGGAGCGACTCGATTTCCATCCCAAGGTCACCTTCTTCGTCGGTGAGAACGGGAGTGGCAAGTCGACGCTCATCGAAGCCATCGCCGTCGCCTCCAGCTTCAACGCCGAAGGTGGCAGTCGTAACTTCAACTTCGCCACCCGCCGCTCGGAGTCCGACCTGCACCAGCACCTCCGGCTCGCGCGAGGTGTCCGCCGGCCGCGCACCGGATATTTCCTCCGAGCGGAGAGCTTCTTCAACGTCGCCACGGAGATCGAGAAGAACCCCGATGCCATGGCAAGCCATGGGGGTGTTCGCCATCACGAGATGTCACACGGCGAGGCGTTCCTCGCCCTGGTACAGCACCGGTTCGGGGCAGAGGGCCTGTATCTGCTCGACGAGCCAGAGGCGGCGCTGTCACCCCAGCGACAGCTCTCCCTGTTGAAGTTGATTCATGATCTGGTGGCGCAGCAATGCCAGTTCATCATTTCGACGCACTCGCCGCTGCTGCTCGCCTATCCGGATGCGTGTATCTACCACCTGTCCGCGAATGGCCTCGCTGCGGTCGCGTATGAGGAGACAGAGCACTACTCCTTGACCCGCGACTTCCTGAACGACAGGGCGCGCTACCTTCGACGCCTGCTCGGAGATGGATGAGATGGAGGAGCCGCGACCTCCACGCGGAGCATCTGGGTCAAGTTGCCCCGCGTGAGGGGATCGGCGGTTTCCATCGCGCTGCGCGCCCGCACGAGCATCTGCTCCGCGTCCTGCACATCCGCTGGAGAGCAAGCCGAAGCCCACTTCCAGTACTCAGCCGCCGCGAACGTGTATCGACTCACCCCCAACGGGTGGTCGAGGAGGCCACGAAGGGCTTCGCGGACGATGCGGCGGCTCTTCTTCCAATGAGTCGCACAGAAGAAAGCCTCCTCCGCGAGTGCTCGCCGCATCGGAACATTCGGCACGTGTTCCGAGTGTTCCTTCTCCAATCGTCGCAACCCCCGTCGGTAGCGAGTCCAGTCGCGCCGGGCCAGGCGGCTGTTGGCTTCCTTGTCGAGCGCGAAGGCTCGCCAATCTTCATCGTGCAGCGTCGGATCCTTGGGCCCCTCGTCTCGATTCCGGCGCATGGCAGGCGTCCTCCGTGCCTGACTACGGCTCGCCCGCGCGGCCCTCGCGAGGCCCACGGGGACGGGAGTTCATCTGCTCCTCGCGCCGCATCACCTCGTAGCTGGCCAGCTGGCTCTCGCTCAGCACGGACTTCATCGTCTGGTCCGTCTCCTGGCGCAGCGTCCGCAATGTCTGTCGGACATCGCGCGCGGACTTCGTGCCATTGCGCAGCTCATTGAACAGCGAGACACGCGTCGAGTCCTCGAGCTCCAGCCGGCGCGTCAGCTCGGCCTCTTGCGAGTAGTTCAGCTTCGCCTCGGCGACGAGCCGCTTCACCCGCTCCGCGCGCTGCGCCTGCCCGCGAACCTGCGCCTGCATCCACTCCTCTTGCCGCGCCTGGGTGCGCTCGTTGCGCATCTCCTCCTGGACCGAGCGCATCGCATCCTTCAGCGCCTCCCGACCGCCCTCGGTGCTCAGCGTCTCGCCCGCCATCAGCCCGCGCACCTCCGCGCGCAGCTGCTCCAGCTCCGCGTCGAGCGCCGGCGCCGCCGGGCCTCCATCCGCGGTGACACGCGCCACCGGCTGCCGCTCCAGCTCCATCAACCGCCGCGACAGGCTCAGCGTCGTGTCCTCCAGCGCCTGGATGCGTCGCTCCAGTCCCTCGGGGCTCGACTGCACCACCGGAGCGGGCTCCGCCTTCTCCTCGGCGCGAGGGGCTTCACCCCGCCCGGGACCCCAGAGGGCCACCACGAGCGCGGCCGAAGCGAGAACGAAGGATGCGGGGCCAAGGAGCTTGTTCATGTCCTCTCCGACGGGGGCAGGGGCTTCCTATTCCATACCCTGCTCGCGCACCTGGCTCCATCCCGTCGCGCCATGCCCTCGCATGGCGCCTTGCCCCACTCAGGAGCGACCTCAGCCCCGAGGCTGGTGGGGCACCTGGATCGGCTCATCCATGTCGATGGGCCCTTGCCCCGGACCCAGCGGCAGCGCGCACTCGTCGCACATCCAGAAGCGGACAATCATGCCGTTGTCGCCGGTGGAGACGTACGTCGAGCCGACGACCTCGCCGCCCTCGGTCTTCTTGCAGGAGATACAGGTATGCGTCTGGGTGCTCTGGGTCATGGCGGTGCCTCGGAGTGTGGAAACGCAACGGACCGACACCCAGCGAGTGCCGGTCCGCGAGAAATCTACCGCAGTCCCTTCATCCGGCCAGGACTACTCTCAGCCGATGGCCATCTGGTAGCCGCCGTTGGGGTTGGAGCGCAGGAAGTGCTTCATCTGCTCCGGGGTGATGGTCTTCACGTTCTGGTCGGCCGGGTCGCGGACGATGAAGTTGCCCTTCGCGTCCATGCCCGCCACCGTCACGTAGTGACCGGACGTGCGCGACTCGTTCTGGTGCGGAGGCATGGCGTGGTAGTCGCCGTTGGCCACCACCAGCTTGCCCTGCTTGAGCTGGTTGGCAATCCACTCCACGTCCGCGCCAGGGCCCTTCGTCTCCGCGTTCTTGCCCATCGCCTTCGCCATCTTCGCGATGCCGTTGACGTCCGTGCCGTTGCCCGACGTGCCACCGATGCGGCCCAGGTGGTTGATGAGCTGCGCGTCCGTCATGTCCTTGCCGAAGCCGAACGCGCGGGCAATCTGCGCCATGGACGTGGGGCCGCAGTTGGCCGGGCCGTTCGTGTACGAGCCGTTCTTGCCCGCCGGGTTGTACTGGCTGATCTGCGGAACCTTGCTCGGGTCCACGCGGCCGTCGCCCGTCACCGGGGCGGCGCCCTCGGTGCCCTGCGTGCCTTGCGTCTCACCGGGGTTGATGTCCACCGGCCCGGCCTTGTTCGTGCCCGGCGTGAAGGTGCTCTGGTCCTTGCCCGCGACCCCCGGCAGCTTCAGCGAGTCCCCCGTCATGATGAGGTTGGGGTTGGTGATCTTCGGGTTCATCTCGCGGATCTGGTTGATGATGTCCCAGTGCGAGCCCTGCATGCCCTGGCCCTTGAGCTGCGAGGCGATGCCCCAGAGCGTGTCACCCTGCTTGATCTGGTAGTCGGAGCTGCCCACCGGCGTGCGCGAGTCATTGCGGCTGGGCGCGATGCCAGGGTTTCCGCCGGTGGTGTTGTTCTGCCCACCCGGCGTGTTGTTCTGCCCGCCCACGGTGGTGTCGGGGACGTTCGCGCTCGTTCCGCTGGGCGTCTTGCCCCCCGGGAACAGGCTGTTGATGTGGTTCTGGATCTTGTTCTGGTAGTCGTAGCCGCGCGCGTCGTTCATCGCGCCCGCGCCGCGGTGCCACTCACGCGCGGCGGCCATGCCGCTGCCGTGCTTCTTGGTCAGGTCGCCGATGGTCTTCGCCAGGAACTCCATCTGCTTCTCGGGCGGAATCGTCTTGGCGTTGGCGCCGCGGCCCACCTGCATGCCGGACCACTTCTCGAACGAGGGCAAGAGGCCGTTGTCGTCCAGGCCGATGAGGCCGTGGCCCGTGCCGTCGGCGTGCACGCCGTGGTTCTTGAACGACGACTCCTGCGCGACGATGCCCGCGAGCACCTTCGGGTCCGCGCCGTACTTCTGCGCGTACTTCTCGATGTACGGCCAGAGCTGCTGGAGGTTGAGCTGCGCGTTGCGGTCCTGCGGCAAGCCAGAGGACTGGACCGACTGGGGCGAGTAGTTCTGCTGACGGCCTTCGATTCGAGGAGACATGGGCACTCAGCGATGGAGATTGGGTTGGGTACTTCCTATGCCCAGATTGTCGCTGGCTAAGAAAAAGAGTTGCCTCGGACCCCGCTGAATTACCTGACTTCAACCTACCTTCAGGGTGAAGATGTCTCTGGGAATCAGCTGACAGGGACTCGGAGTCGCAAATGAATGCACTGCGTTATGTGTTCGTGACATGCGTGGTCGGTGGTCTCTGGTCGAGCACCAGCACCGCGCAGCAACCGGCGCTGTCGGGCGTCTACTCCCGACAGGGCGCGGCCCTCGCCGTGCTCGAAGGCGATGAGCAAACGCTCATTCAGTACGAGTCGACTTTTCCGCAAGGGCAGAGCACGGGAGCCTGTGAGTGCACCTTCGCCGTCCGGGAGAAGAAGGCCCCAGGAACCTGGGTTCTCGCCTCGGTCCAGCCTGAGAGGACTTGGACGCTGAGTGTGGAATCCGGGCGCCTGCGCCTGAAGGGCCCGGGGGCGGGGTGCTGTGGTGCGGGGTGGAAGGGGCAGGACAGCTTCTCGCGCCCATCCACGCAGGCGTTGACAGCGTGCAAGGTGAAGGGGACGCGGGTGCGCCTGCAGCCGTTGGAGGGCGCCGCGGGGAGTGGGCCGTCCGTGGCCGCGGGTGAAGAGGTGCAGGTGTTCGCGTCGGTGCCGCCGCCGGATCTGGTTCCCGCTCGTGTCGTGCAGGGCGGGGCGGCGCTGGTGGGGCTCGTGCGTTACTCGGACCTGGTGTGTCCGGAGAAAGGTCGCGAGGCGGGCGCGGACGTGAAGTGGATCGCGGGGCGCTGGATCCAGGTGCGGACCGAGGGGAAGGGGTACGTCATCGAGAAGTACTGCGACTCGGCGACGCCGTCGGTGCTGCTGAAGTCGGATGGCGCGCTGGTGGTCGACTTCGGACAGGAGTCCGTCGAGGGCACGGTGACGGCGGTGAAGCCCGGAGCAGCGGGCGAGTCCACGCTGGAGGTCTCGTACGAGGGCGGCACGCGAGAGACGCTCCAGTGGACGGTGGTGGACGCGAAGCGGAACATCGTGCGCCTGAAGGGCGGGACGGACTACTTCCGCCAGGGCGAGCTCTACGTTCGCGACAACGCACGGAAGGGGATTCCCGTGCGTGCCGAGGCTTGCGACGAATCCGAGTGAGCCGGTGGCGGTGGCTCAGCCGAGCTTGAAGGGCGCCAGCTCCGCGACGTCCTCGAGCAGCAGCGGCGGCGAGTGCAGATACGCCGTGCTGCGGCGCTTCTGGTCGATGTCGTCATAGACGCGCTGCACCTGCGTGGGCGTCAGGCCCATCACCTGCGCGGCCTCGGTCGTGGACACGTCGTGGTTCTTCGCCCACATCAAGAGGTCGAGCTGGGAGTAGTGCACGGAGAAATAGAAGTCCTCCTGCGACTGCGGGAGGCTGAACGTGTCCGTGGTGGGCTCGCCGCTGGTGATCTCCTCAATCACTCCCAGGTGCCTGGCCAGCTTGTAGGTCTGGGTCTTGTAGAGGCCGGCGATAGGCTTTACATCCGCGGCGCCGTCGCCCAGCTTCACGAAGAAGCCCTGGTCATACTCCAGCCGGTTCGGTGTGCCCGCCACCGCGAAGTTGAGACGGTCCGCGTGGAAGTAATCCATCATCTTCCGCGTGCGCTGCTTGAAGTTCGTCGCGGCGACAATCTGCGTATAGGCCTGCGGCGGCAGACGGAAGCGGCGCTCCTCGCCATTCACTTGCACCACGACGTAGAAGAAGTTCACCGCGTCCGTGTTCAGCCGGTCACCGTGCATGACAATCTTCCACTTCATGTCCGGAGTGAACTCCGGGAACACCGAGCGCACCGCCTCGTCGCGCTGGCGATAACAGCCGGCGGCCTCGAGGATGGGGGCGATGTCGTGGAGCTGGTACTTGATGCCCAGCTTCTCGCAGAGCTTGCGGCCCAGCTGGGAGCTCCACCCGCTCGAGTCCTTCTCTGGCAGGAGGATGCCAAAGACTCGCTCGGGCCCCAGCGCTCGCACCGACAGCGCCGCGACACACGCGGAGTCGATGCCGCCGGAGATGGCCACGACGATGCCGCGCTTGCGCAGCTTCTTCAGCACCGTCTCGCGCAGCTTCTCGGACAGCTCGGCCGCCTTCGCCTCCCAATCCAGTTCCAACACCTGCTTGGAGAACGTCATTGTGTAGACCCCTCTCAAACCCTTCACGAAGAACCGACCGATGAATACCGGGTGCGCAGCTCCGCCTTGAGCACCTTCCCACTGGGCCCGCGAGGCAATGCGTCCGTGAACACCACATGCTTGGGGACCTTGTGCACCGGCAGGGCCTCCCTGCAGAAGCGCCGCAGTTCGTCCTCCTTCGCCGCGACTCCCTCCTGGAGCACCACCACCGCGCAGGCGGCCTCTCCGCCCAGCGCGTCCGGCACACCCACCACCGCCACCTCGCGCACCGCCGCGTGACGCGCGAGCTGATGCTCCAGCTCCGCGGGGCTCACCCGGTGGCCGCCAATCTTGAGGATCTCCTTGGCGCGTCCCACCAGGAAGATGAAGCCATCCGCATCCCGCCAGGCCAGGTCGCCCGTCCACAGCCAGCCGTTCCGGAGGATGGCGGCGGTCTCCTCGGGCGCGCCGAGATAGCCGGGCGTTACGTTGGCGCCCCTCGCCACCAGGTTCCCTGTCTCGCCCGAGGGGAGGGACGTGCCGTCGTCGCCCACGACGCGCAGCTCCACGCCAGGAATGGAGACTCCGATGGAGCCCGCCTTCTCCGCGGCCCGGGTCGGCGGCAGGTAGCTCAGTCGGGCCGTGGCCTCGGTCTGTCCGTACATGACGTACAGCTCCGCGGGGTACAGCGCCTCCCGCGTCCACTGAATCGTGTCGGGTGACATGCCGCCGCCGGCCTGGGTGGCGTAGCGCAGTCGCAGCTTGGACAGCGCCTCGGCGCCGGCCTGGCGACGCAGCAGCTCGAACGTCAGCGGCACGCCCGCGAAGCCCGTGCTGCGCTCCTCCGCCATCGCCTCCAGCACCACCTGCGGATACATGAAGCGAGGGTCCAGGAACACCGAGCCCCCCACGAGCAGGTGCGTCTGCAGGACGCTCTTCCCGTAGCAATAGTGCAGCGGGAGGACCAGGTGCGCCCGGTCGCGTGACGACAGGCCCAGGTACTCCACGATGGAGCGCGTGTTCGCGGCGATGTTCCCGAACGTCTGGATGACACCGCGAGGCGTGCCCGTGCTGCCCGAGGTGTAGACGATGGCCGCGTGGGCATCGGACTTCACGTCCGGGAGTGCGCTCAGGGGCGTCACCGGAGCCTCGGGGTCGAGGGCTCCGTCCTCCTGCACCCACGTGCACGTCGCGGGTGACAGGACTTGCAGCATGCGCTCCGGTGGGCGCGTGGAGTGAATCACATACAGGTGTCCCAGGCCGGGCTTGCCCGCCCACTTGCGGGCGTCCTGTCCGAAGATGAAGGCATGGTGGGCCTGGGTCTGCGCGAGGATGGCGTCGACGGAGCTCGCGCCCGTCTCCCGGTCCAGCTCCACCGCGCACGCGCCCAGCGCCTGGACCGCGAGCCCCGCCACCGCGCCCGCCGAGCCGAGGGGCAGGGCGATGAGCACCTTGTCACCGGGGGCGACACCGGACGCGCGCAGGTGCCCCGCGAGCGTACGCAGGGCCTCGGCGAGCCGTCTGTAATCGAGCCGCGTCCAGGGCGAGTCGATGGCGGGCGCGTTGGGGGTGCGCTCGGCATGGGCCAGCACCCAGGCGGGAGAGGAATCCGTCGCGCTCATGCCGCCTCCAGCTCCACCGCATCCAGGTCCGCCTGCGATGGCGAGCGTGGCGTGAGGAAGTGATGTGCCAGCAGCTGCGTGGACGCGATGGCGAACAGGGCCATCGTGTCGGCCTCGCTCTCGGCGGAGTTGGGCGCACGCAGCTTGGCGACGAGCCGCTCCGCCTTGCGCGCATCGAACACCCCCACCTTCGCCACCACCTCGGGCGCGAGCAGCTCCCGAGCCCACGCGGGCGCGTCCGGCCCCACCAGCGCTCCCGCGATGGGGGCCCGGTAGGGGAACTTGCTGCGCTCGAGAATCGATGCGGGGACACGGCCTCGCGCGAAGCGCTTGAGCACGTTCTTCTCGTCCAGTCCCTTGAGCCGCACGCGCTCGGGAATCCGCGCCGCCAGCTCCATCACCGACGTGTCCAGGAAGGGGAATCGCCCCTCCACCGCATTGCCCAGGAGCATGCGGTCGCCCTGCGCGGACAGGAGGTAACCGGACAGCAGCGTCTTCGCCTCCAGGTACTGCGCCCGCGCCAGCGGACGCCACGAGGCCACGGACGCAGGCACTGTCGCCAGCACCGAGGCCACCGGGTCCTCATCCGCCACGCCCGCCGCGAAGTCGGGCGCGAGGAAGCGCAGGATGCGGCCGCTGTTCGACCAGCGCACCAGGTGCGAGAAGCCCAGGCTCCCCGGCTCGTCGAGCCCCATGCCGAAGAACTCCCGCAGGAGCTCCACGTTCTGCTGGCTCACCGACAGGGTGGGGTAGAGCCGCCGCAACAGCAGGGGCCGCCACTTCGACGCCGGATGCCGCGCCCAGAACTGGCGGACCTTCGTCTCCTTGAAGAGGTCGTAGCCCAGGAACATCTCGTCCGAGCCCTCGCCCGTCAGCACCACCCGGATGCGATTGTCCCGCACCCACTCGCTCAGGCGGAGGAACGGTGCGGGCGCCGAGCGCATCATCGCCTGCTCCGCATGGAAGATGACGCCGGGCACCAGCGCGCCGATGTCCCCGTCCTTCATCTCCACCACGCGGTGGTTCGTCCGCAGCTCGCGCGCCACCGTGGCCTGGTGCTCCCGCTCGTCGAAGCGCGCGTGCGCGAAGCCCACGGAGAACGTCTGCAGCGTCCCTCCCAGCTGCTCCTGCGCCAGCGCGCACAACAGGCTGGAGTCCAGTCCGCCCGACAGGTACGCCGCCACGGGCACGTCCGCGCGCAGCCGCAGCCGCACGGCCCGCTCCAGCGTCTCACCCAGCTCCTCCTGGATGCGCGCGTCGCTCGCCGTGCTCGGCTCCACGCCGAAGTCCAGGTCCCAGTAGCGGAACGTCTCCAGCTTCCCCGCACGGAAGCGGGCCGAGTGCGCCGGAGGCAACAGCCGGACCCCCTCGAACGACGTGCGTGGGGCGACTGGCGCCCACAGCTGGAAGGTCTGCTTCAGCCCTCGCGCATCCAGCGCGGGTGTCACCAGCCCGCTCGCGAACAGCGCCTTGGCCTCCGAGCCGAACGCGAGCTGTCCACCGGGCAGCTCCGCGTAGAACAGCGGGCAGATGCCCACCCGGTCCCTGGACAGCCACAGCGTCGCATCTCGCGGGTCCCACAGCGCGAAGGCCCACTGGCCCTCGAGCTTCCGCACACAGTCGATGCCCCATGCGAGGAACGCCGCGAGGATGACCTCCGTGTCCGAGCGCGTGCGGAACGTGTACTGGCTGGAGAGCTGCTCGCGCAGCTCCACGTGGTTGAAGATTTCACCGTTGAAGACGATGGTGAGCCCCGTCGCCGCGTCGCGCATGGGCTGGTGCCCACCCGTGAGGTCGACGATGGACAGACGCGTGTGGCCCAGGGCCACCCCCTCCAACAACAAGGCCCGCTGCGCGTCGGGGCCCCGGTGGCGGAGGCTGGCCGTCATCCGGCGAAGCCGCTCGGCGGGCTCGGACCGAGCGGTCCCTCCCGCCGGATATGTGAAACCCGCGATGCCACACATGGCGCGCTCTCAGCCCGCTTGCGGAAGCCGCTGTGGCTGCTTGCGCTCGACGAAGGCCACCACCCTCGCCAGCGAGTCCAGGTTCTCGGGCACCAGCTCCTTGTCCTCGAGCTTGATGCCGAACTCCGTCTCGATGAAGGACACCAGCTCCATCATCCCCGTGGAGTCGATGAGCCCCTTGCGCAGGAAGGAGTCGTTGTCGCCGAAGTCGTCCACGAAGAACGTGTCGACGATGAAGGCACGGATACGGTCACGAATGCTCACGGGAAGTCCTGTCTGGGAATGCGGTGGATGAACGGGAAACGGCCCGGACGTCAAAAACTTCGGCGTGCGTCCGGGGATTGACGCTCGAGGGGGTCAGCTGCCTGTGTCGCGGGCGACAAGCTCCAGGCTCATGTTCCGAGCGGGGTTGCCCATGGCCAGGGTGTCGGGAGGCACGTCCTGCGTGACGATGCTGCCGGCGGCGACCACGGAGCGCGCGCCCACGCGCACCCCGGGCATGATGATGGCGCCGTGGGCCACCCAGACGTCATCCTCGATGACGATGGGCGCCGTGTGCCGTCCGTCCCGGTCTCCCACCCGGACGAACGAGGCGAACATGCACCGGGCGCCCACGCGCACCGACTGCCAGGCCTCCAGCGCGACGCCGTAGTTGAACTGGCTCTCCGGACCGATGAAGAGCTGCGCTCCCGGGTGACACGACAGCGAGCTGGGAATCATGCCCGCCACGAAGGTGAGCCGGTCTCCCAACACCATCTCGCCTTCGTTGTGCACGGAGAGCGGCCCGTAGGCGGCCACGTTGCGGCCCATCGACTGGACGGCGCGGAACACCCAGCGCGCGCGCACCAGCGCCACCGCGCGCTCGGCGCGAGGCTGCATGGACTTGCGCAGCTCCTCGAGCTGGGCGGCCACCGCGGGCAGCCGGACAAATGGCAGACGCGACGTCATCCCATCACCTCCCTGCGCAAGACTCGGGCAGGCACGCCGCCCACACTGACTCCAGCCGGAATCTTCCGGGAGACCACCGTCCCGGGCGCCACCGTGCAGCCCTTGGAGAGGTGTGTCCCCGGAAGGAGGATGGCGCGGCTTCCCACCGACACCGCCTCCTCGATGACCAGCGGCACCGACGCGGGCCGCGCATGGCGGTTGCCCCGGAGCGGATGGTGCTGATTGTCCATGACCTTGCAGAAGGCACCCAGGCGCGAGCCCGCGCCCACGGTGATGGAGCTCATCGCCTCCAGCGAGGCGCCGCCTTCGAGGACCACGTCATCACCCAGGATGATGAGGCTGTCACTCGCCACGACGTTCAGCTCGATGGGGGCCAGCCGGCCGTCCAGGATGACGCGGTGGCCCACATGCACTCGACCCGCGCCGTGAATCCACACACGGCCCAGCACCGTGGGCGAGTCCCCCACCTCCTGACAGCGCCGCAGCTTCAGGCGGGACAGGAGCGTCTTCAGCTCTCGCGAAAGGGATTGATGGAACGGCGTCATGTCACGGCGTGGCCTGGACAGCGGGAATGGGAGGCTGCACCGCGGGCGCGGGGAGGTTTGCCAGGAAGTTCATGAGCTCCTTGGCCAGTCGCTCCTGGCCCGTCGCGTTGAGGTGGCCGCCATCATCCGAGTACCCCGGCACCATCGCCGGCCATGCCTGCCCATTCAGCTCGTACGTCTCCCGCGAGCCGTCGGGCGCGGTGGACTCCAGCCGCGCCAGGTCGAACAGCGGCTCCTTGCCGCCGTACGTCTTGCGCATCAGCTCGTTGAAGGTCTCTCGCTGCACGTTCTCCGCGATGCCCCACACGGGCCGGCCGAGCAGCTCCTTCAGCCACGCCTTGGCTCCGCGCTGCACCGTGGTGAGCGGCGCGGTGACGTGCACGAAGGTGGTGTTCGGGTGGCGCGCCTTCAGGCCCTCCATCGACGCGCGGTACTTCTCGAACAGCGCGCGGCTGTCCGTGGCGCCGTTGAAGTCGATGTAGCAGAACTTGAAGAAGGCCACGTCCGTCGTCCTGGCCAGCCCCGAGTCCATCAACCGCTCGAAGTCGGCGATCTTCGACTCGGGCTTCTCGTTCTGCCCCACCATCGCGTGTGCCAGGGTTCCGGGTGCCACCGTCTCCGTCGGACTCTTCACCTCGACGATGCGCGGTGCGGGGCCCTGCGATGACGCAGGCAGCCGTTGCACACCTTCCAGGAGATTGCCGCCCACCGACTGATGCCCGAAGAAGATGCGGCGGCTCGACAGCTTCTCCAGGGGAGCACTGCTCCCCGGCGTCGCCGCGTGGGCGACCGCGCCATGCAAGGCCATCAGCAACATGGCGGGCAACACCAGCACGCTCACGCGCACCAGAAAGCTCCAGTCGAAGTGCATGCGGACTCTTAAACCCTTCCCTCGGCAAGCGTCAAAGGGCCAACCGTGCGGGACGTCCGCTGGTTCGCTCATTGCCTCGCGAGGAGGGATGGGGCGAAGTCACCCCATGCATGCGTCTGGTGCGGTGCGAACAACCCCAGGGGCTTCTGCTCTGGGATTGTCCGCTACTCGGCGCGAAGCGAGACGGAGGGCGACACGCGGCTCGCGCGCAGCGCGGGGACCCACGTGGCCAGGATGGACACTCCCGCGAGCACGAGAGCGACACCCGCGAAGACGGTGGGCTCATTGGCATTCACGCCATACAGCAACGAAGCAAGCAGCCGCATGCAGACCACCGCGGTGAGCAAGCCCATTCCCACGCCCAACACCGTGAGCCTGAGTCCCTGACGCATCACCAGGCCCAGCACCTGCCGGGGATGTGCGCCGAGCGCCAGGCGGATGCCCAGCTCCCGTGTGCGTTGCCCCACTGAGTAGGCCATGACGCCATAGACACCCACGCCGGCCAGCACCACCGCGAGCAGCGCGAAGGCCGCCAGGAGCCGCGTCGTCGCCAGGGGGCGGGACAGCTGTCGCTCCAGCCGGGTGTCGAATGGCAGCAGGTCGAAGATGGGCTGGTCGGCGTCCAGGGCCTTGAGCTCCTGGCGCACCGAGCCCGCAAGGGTGGAGGGCTCGCGCCGGGTGCGCAGCACGAGGGACATGACCCGCAGCGGGTACTGGTCGAACGGGACATAGGCCTCCGGCGTCGCGGGCTCCGTCAGCCGCGCGTGGCGCACGTCCGCGACCACGCCCACGATCTCCCGGAAGGGCTCGTGGTCGCTCCAGTCCAGACGCACCCTGCGGCCCAGGGGCTCGCTTCCGCCCAGGAAGGTGCGCACGAAGCTCTCGTTGACGATGATGACCGGCGCGCTCTTCTCGGAGTCCTGGGGCCCGAAATCCCGGCCCTGCCTCACGGCGATGCGCAGGGTGCGGAAGTAGTCAGGAGAGGCCACGCGGAACTCGGCGACATGGCGCGCCGTCGGATTCACGGCGCCTCCTTCCAGCGTGAAGTCGCCGTTGGTGTTGGATCCTCCCAGCGGCGCGTCATTGACCACTCCCGCCGACTCCACCTCCGGCAGCGCGCGCAGGCGCCCGAGCAGCTCGGTGTAGAAGCCGCGGAGCTTCTCGGGATGGGGATATTTGACGTCGGGCAATGACAGACGTCCGGCGAGCACCCCTTCCGCGTCGAACCCCGGGGCCACGCCCTGCACGTTGCGCAGCGTCTGCACCATCAACACCGTGCCCACGAGGAGCACCAGCGCCAGCGCGAGCTGCACCGCCACCAGCATGTTGCGCAGCGGGTGGTTGGCCCGAGCGCCCACGGCGGTGCTGGACTGCTTGAGCAGGGGCAGTACGTCCATGCCCGTGGTGTGCAGCGCGGGCGCGAGTCCGAAGAGCAGGCCCGCTCCCACCGAGAGGGCGAGGCTGAACAGGAGCGCGGGCACGCTCAGCTCCACCGGCGTCATGCGCAGCATCGACTCCGGAAGCAGCGTGCGCACCAGCTCCATGCCCCACATGACGAGGAGCAGCCCGACCACGCCACCGAACAACCCCAGGAGCACGCTCTCCGCCAGCGCCTGCTGCACCCGGCGCGCGCGGCTCGCACCGAGCGCCGCGCGGATGGCCCCGTCGCGCTGCCGCGCCAGGGCACGCACGAGGAGCAGGTTGGCCACGTTGGCGCAGGCGATGAGCAGCACGAAGCCCACCGCGCCCCAGAGCGCCCACAACACGGGTCGGCTGCTCGAGGTGAGGTGCTCCTGCCACAGCGCCGTCGTGACGGTATGGGCCTTGTCGGGCTTGTCGCCCACGCGCGACTCGTAGACGGTCAGCGCCGCCCGCTTCAGGTCCGCCGTCGCCGCCTCCATCGAGATGCCCGGCGCCAGGCGACCCAGCACGCGCATGTAGTGGTTGCCGTGTGCCTCCGGGTCCATCCAGTCGGGCAGCCACACATCGACGTGGTCGCCGAAGTCCGGGAACGTGAAGCCCTCCGGAAGGATGCCCACCACGGTGTGCGAGTGGCCATCGAGGATGATGTCGCGGCCCACCGCGTCCGCGGCGCCTCCCATCGACATGCGCCAGAAGCCGTGACTCACCAGCGCGGTGCGGGAGGCATTGTCGGGCTGGGCGTCCTCATCCACGAAGTCGCGCCCCTGCATGGGCGAGGTGCCCAGCAGCTTGAAGAAGTTGGGGGTGACTCGCGCGGCGCGGACCCGCTCGGGGGTGTCTCCGCCCGTGAGGCTCAAGTCCCGACGGGAGAAGCCCGCCAGCTCGCTGAAGCCCCTGGAGTGCTCACGCCACCCGAGCAGCTCCGCGGGCGTCACGGACGCGAAGTTGATGCCTTCCTGCTCGCACCAGATGCGCACCAGCTCCGCCGGGCTCCGGAAGGGCAGGGGCTTGAGCAGCATGGCGTGGATGGCGCTGAAGAGGACGGTGTTCGCCCCGATGGCCAGCGCCAGCGTCACCACCGCCGCCAGCGTGAAACCCGGCGTGTGCTTCAGTGTGCGCAGCGCGTAGCGGAAGTCCTGACGAAGCGAGTCCATGGCGGGCCCCAAAGCGAAGGCCATGCCAGCGTGCCAGAGCCGAAGGCTCCCTGCGCGGAACGGGGCTTGTCCCCCCGCCTGGCGCTCCGAGGTTTCACGGATACGGGAAGTGGCGTCCCGGAAACGAACACCCGCCCCGACCCGAGAGGGAGGGGCGGGTGCGGGGATGGCTAGTTCCGGTCCCAGCGGCCGGCGATCTCCTCGCAGGCGAGCGTCACGTCATTGAGCCGGCGCTGCTGGGCACGAGGCGCGACGAAGAGGCGGCCGGCGAACACGTCGAACACGCCGACCAGTCGCGGGTCCACGGGGCCTCGCTGCTCCAGGCGCTCCTGGGCGAAGAGCTGGAGCACGGTGGCGATATACTGGCCGGCGCGCTCGTCCAGCGGCGCGTGCTTGGAGAAGTAGAGCTTGAGCACGCCCGAGCGCATGTGGCCGCGTGCGTCGACACCGCGGAGGAGGACCTCCGGCTTGACCTTGATGGCGACGCCGGCGACCTCCAGCGGGGCGGGGTCCTGGTCCGCCGGGCTGGCGATGGCCTGGACCGCCAGCTCCTCCGTGGTGGCGAGGCAGCGGTGCAGGGCCTCGGCGCACAAGGCGAGGCGGTGGGCGTCGAAGTCCGACTCCGGCTGGGCGTTGAGCAGGCGCCGCTGGTGGTAGCGGAGGATGACCTCGTCACGCCCCTCGCACAGGTACTCGGTGATGGCCTGGGCGGCGGCGGGGTAGCGCAGGTACTGCGGGTCCACGGGGTTCTTCTGCGCCTGGATGATGCGCTTGCGGAGCGACGGAGTTCCGGTGAGGTACTGGCCCAACTGGTTGACCGAAACGCACGGGTTCTCACGAGGGGTGGTCATGTCGGTTTCCTTTCCGGTTGCGTGAATGAAGAGAGACTACCGGAAGGGTCTGACATTCCCTCGGAGGGGAGGGGGTGGAAGGGGCGCCCCAGGAAGACCCCCTGGAGGGTAGGATTCCAGGGCCCAACCCGCCCGGAAATGACCCCTGGGAGGGGGGCGAGGACGGGGCTACTCGTGAGAGGCGTGCAGCCCGAAGATCTGGCGCAGCCGCCCGAGGATTCGACCCACTTCGGCGGGGATGGGGTCGGTGCCCGCGCCGCTCGCCTCGGCCACGGCGCGCAGCTGGGTGCGCCGCTGCGCCAGGATGGCGGAGAGCTGCCGGGCGAGGCCCGGGTGTTCGCCGAACAGCCGCGCGAAGGTGGGGCGGTCGACCTCGATGAGGATGGAGTCCTCGAGGGCGACGATGGTGGCCGCGCGCTTCTCGCCGGTGAGCAGTGACATCTCGCCGAAGTAGCTTCCCTGGCCCAGCCGCGTCACTTCCGCCTGGAGCTTGCCCGCGCGCACGCTGACCTCTCCGGACGCGAGCACGTAGAACGTCCGCCCGTCATCGCCTTCCTGGATGATGTGCTCGTCCCGTCCGAAGCGGCGCACGTGGACCTCCTGGCCCAGCCGCTCCAGGTCCGCGTCCGCCAGGGGCTCGAACAGGTCCACGGCCCGGAGGAGCCGCAGCACGGTGTGCTCGGGCAGCTCCGGCGTGGGCTTGTCCTCGCGCATGCGCACCACGCGCTGGGGCACGGGCGATTCCACGCCGTCGCGCCGCAGCCGGTACCACAGCCGCGTGTAGACCTCCGCCGTCACCGCGTCCGCGAGCGAGAAGTCATTGACGAAGAAGCGCACCATGTAGCGCACGCACGACTCGTCGAACGCGAGCGTGCGGGCGATGGGCGGCGGGTCCACCAGCACCTGCGGAATCTCGCGCACCACGTCCAGCAGCGCCGCCTTCATCACGTTGGGCGGGGTGTCGTACGAGGCTCGCACCTGCGCGTCCACGCCCACCGGGTCGCGGTCCTGGGAGAAGTTCTTGAGCTGCTCCTTGGCCACCACCGAGTTGGGCAGCGTCACCAGCTCCCGGCGGAACGTCATGATGCGGATGGAGCGCCAGTTGACCTGCGCCACGCGTCCGGTGTGCTCGCCGATGCGGATGAAGTCCCCGACCTCGAAGGGCTTGTCCAGCTGCAACGATAGGCCCGCGAAGAGGTTGCCCAGTGTCTCCTGCAACGCCAGACCGATGACCACCGACAGCACCGCGGACGTGGCCACCAGGCCCGTCAGGTCCAGGTTGAGCTGTGTCTGGAGGATGGGGACCGCGGCCAGCGTGTACAGCAGGAAGTCGATGACGTTGCGGAGGATCTTCGGCGTGGCCACGGACGGCGTGCGCAGCCGGGCCAGCTTCAGGCCGAAGCCCACGCTCGCGCGGATGACGCCGAACGCGAACGTCAGCATCCAGGCGACTTGAATCGCTTTCACCAGTCCGGGTGGCGTCGTCTGGGGCAGGGCCCAGGCCGCCATGCGCACCGCCAGGCACATCACCAGGAGGCGGAGCGCGCCGGTCAGGTCCCGCTTCAGGTCCTGGTCCTGGGAGGTCGCTCGCGCGCCCAGCAGGATGAGGATCAGCACCGCTCCGACCGCGAGCGACAAATTGCTCTGGAGAAAGGACAGCAAGGCCCCTGGACTCTGACCCGTGCGAGGGGGTGGGTCAAGGCAGCGGTTGACGCGTGGGCCGGGAGCGGGGATACACGCGCCATGACGCTCGCCTCGGTGCTGGGACAGCCCCGCGCGATTGATTCACTTCAGGCGGCCCTTCGCGCGGGCGCGGTTCACCATGCGTACCTCTTCGCGGGGCCCGAGGGGGTGGGCAAGGAGCGGGCGGCCATCGGCCTGGCCCAGGCCCTCACGTGCCCCGAGCAGCCGGACGTGGGCTGTGGCACTTGCGCCAGCTGCGTGCGGGTCGCTCGCGGACTGCATCCCGATGTCACCTGGGTGATGCCGGATGATGAGCGGGTGTCGCGAGGGCTCGCGGGGCGCTCGGACTTCACGGGCACGCCGAGCCGCGACCTGCGCGTGGAGCAGATTCGAGGGCTCCAGGAGCGGCTCGCGCTGCGCGGCCTGGAGTCGCGCCGCAAGGTGGCCATCCTCGTCTCCGCGCAGGCGATGAACGTGCAGGCGCAGAACGCGTTCCTCAAGACGCTGGAGGAGCCGCCGTCGGACACCACGCTGGTGTTGGTGGCGAGCGCCATGGACAAGCTGCTGCCCACCATCCGCAGCCGGTGCAGCAAGCTCCACTTCGGTCCGCTCCCGGTGGAGCTGGTCGCCGAGCGCGTGCGCACCGAGCGCAAGCTGGACGCCGACACCGCGCAGCTGGCGGCCATCATGTCGGGCGGAAGCCTGGGGCGGGCCCTGGCGCTGGACGTGGCGGCGCTGGCGCGGCGCAAGGACGTGGTCTCCGCCTTCGAGTCGCTGCGAGGCGAGGACGCGGTGGGCCTGCTGCGCTTCGCGGACGAGCACGGCGGCTCGCGCGAGGACGCCGAGGCGACGCTGGAGCTGCTGGTGCTGTGGACGCGCGACGTGGCGCTGGCGAAGGCGGGGCAGGAGGCGCTGCTGGCCAATCGGGACCTGCGCACGCTCGCGGTGGAGGTGGCCTCGCGGCACTCCGAGGTGTCGCTGCACCGCAGACATGTGTTGTTCGAGGGCGCTCGCGCGGCGGTGGCTCGCAACGGCGCGCCCAGGCTTCAGCTGGAGCGCATGCTCATCGATTTGTTCACGGAGGCCTCGCGATGAGCTCGGAGCTCGATGACGTCCTGGCGGGAGTGAAGGCCGGGAAGGTCGCGCCGCTGTATCTCCTGTGGGGCGAGGAGTTCCTGGTCCGCAAGGGCGCCGACGAGCTGGTCAAGGCGCTGGTGCCCGACGCGGCGGTGGGGCTCAACCTCGTCCCGCTGGACGCGGGCAGCCCGCGCGAGGTGGCGCAGGAGCTGGCCACGATGCCCCTGTTCCCGGGGCGCAAGGTCGTCCTCGTGAGGGACCCGGAGTTCCTCGCGCCGAAGAAGGGCCGGGGAGATCCACTGGCCAAGGCCCGCGAGGCGTGGAAGGCCAACAAGCGCAAGGAGGGCGCGCGGCGGTTGCTGGCGCTCGCGGCGCGCGCGGGCTGGGGCGTGGACCAGTTGGACCCGTCCGCTTCGGGGGCTCCGTCGGTGGAGCAGTGGAAGGAGGAGCTGAACGTCGACCTCGCGGAGGCGGACGTGGCGTTCCTCAAGGAGGTTGCGGCCTTCTGCAAGGAGGAGCGCATCCACGCGCCGGAGGGCGATGCCACGGTGCTGCTGGACCTCATCCAGAAGGGTGTCCCGGCGGGGCACGCGCTGGTGATGGCCGCGTCCGAGGTGGATGCGAAGAATCCCCTGGTGAAGCTCGCGCAGGACAAGGGCCACGTCGTCGAGCGCAAGGTGGCCGCGCGCCACAAGGACCTGGACCTCACCGACATCGCGAAGGAGTTCCTGGCGCCCTTCAAGAAGAAGCTGGGGCCCGGCGCGCTGGAGGAGCTCAAGGAGCGCGTGGGCGGCAACATCCGCCTGCTGCAGTCGGAGCTGGAGAAGCTCGCCACGTACTCGGAGGGCCCCGCCATCGAGCGCTCCGACGTGGTCATGCTGGTGCACCACGCGCGCGAGGAGGAGTTCTTCGAGCTGTCGGAGGCGCTCCAGAAGCGCGACTTCCGAGGCGCCCTGTCCTACGCCGAGGATGCGATGGGGCAGGGGACGCACGCGCTGCAGCTTCTGGGCGCGGTGGCCTCCATCGTCCGCACGCTGCTGGAGAGCCACGAGTGGCTGATGCGCTACGCGGGAGGCACACCGCCGCGCACCGCGAAGGACGTGGAGGCGCGCGTGTTCCCCCGGCTGGAGGCCGAGCTGAAGGGCACCAAGCGCAAGATGCCCAACGCCTGGGCGCTCACGTTCAGCATGAAGGCCGCGGCGGGGTACGAGCGCCGGGAGCTCCTGGGCTCGCTGGTGGCGTGCGCGGAGGCGGACCTGGCGCTGAAGTCGTCGGGCAACGGACGGCTCATCATCGAGCGGCTCCTGGCCACCGTCTGCACCGGCGCCTGAAGGACGGGCGGGCGCGTGGGGGACGTGCACTTGGCGTCCGGCTCGGGTAGAGGAGGCCGCGTATGGCGGACAAGCGTCGCTTCGACCTCTTCGCGGACCTCATCGTGTCGCGCTTCGTGGCTCCTCGCGTCTTCGACGTGGCGGGAGGGCAGGGGAAGCTCAACGAGGCGTTGACCCGGCGCGGTCGCGTCGTCACCACGTTCGACCTGAGGCACAAGCACCTGCCCGTGACGTATGCGCAGCGCATCTTCACGCTGGACGAGCCCTGTGACGCGGAGCTCGTGGTGGGCATGCACCCGGATGGCGCCACGCGGGTCATCATCGAGTACGCGGCCAGGCACCGGCTGCCCTTCGCGGTGGTGCCGTGTTGCTCCGACAACGGCATGCCCTACAACCCGTGGATGCGGCACCTGGCCGAGCTTGCCCGCTCGGCGGGCTTCACCACGGTGGAAGAGGTGACGCTCTCCATGGATGGCCGCGCGCGGGTGCTGGTGGGCGAACACTCGCCCGTGGAGCCGCGCTGACGTTCTGCCGGGGACCGCACACCTGTCTCGGGCTCCAGGGGCGGGTGGTCCCTTGGGAGCGGCGGATCTAGCTTCGCCGGCATCCGGACGTGGGTAGCGGGAGCTGACCATGGCGATGGAGTGGGACGGGTATGCGACGGCGCAGGTCTGGCGCCCGGAGTCGTACCCGGGGTTGGTGCTGTACCGCGTGAGGGGTCGAGCGTCTTCCCAGGCACTTCATGTCCATGACGAGCTCCAGCTCACGCTGGACGCGGGACATCTCCAGGAAGTGTCGTGTGGGGGCTCGCGGCTGACGGCTCCGCCGGGCAGCCTGGTGGTCATTCCTCCGGGTGAGGTCCACGCGTTGCGCGCGGAGGGAGGGCGCCCGGGAGTCCTGTACGGGATGCTGGTCCCGACTGTCTTCCTGACGTTGGGCGCGGGACCCCTGGCGGCTGGCGAGGAGGCGGCGCCTCGCGAAGAGCCGCTGCTGGGGGGCGGGGCGGTGCTCGATGATCCGGAGGTGGCTCGGGACTTCGTGGCGCTGCACCGGGCGCTGCGAGTCCCCGGGCCCGTGGTGGAGCCCCGGTTCTGGACCTTGTTGTCCTCGCTGCTGTCGCGCCTGGGCGTGGGGCGGGTCGTGCTCAGGCCGGAGGACGCGGCGCATCAAGCAACGCCGTGACGTCGCGCCACGGGCCCTGGTCCGGGGGCGTGTCGCTCGCCAGGTAGTGACCCACGCGCCCCGGCGCGAGCGCGACGATGGCGGAGGAGCGCGTGCCGTAGGTGGGCGTGCGGATGCACAGCGCCTGGAGCTGCTGGAGGAAGTCGCGCGGGAACGCCTCCCCCGAGGGTGACACGGGCACCTGCTCCAGCGGAGGGAGCTGGTCGTCCGCCAACAGGGCCTTCAGGCCCGCTTCGACGCGGGGCCAGGGCTGATGCACCAGCGGCAGGGCCAGCTGCCTTGCCCGTTCGACCTTGGGCAGGGTGGGGGTGTCCAGGTCGTCATTGGGCAGGACGTGGACGCCGGGCGGGACGTCCTCGCGTCGCAGGTGCGACTGGCCGGTCCGGGCGTACGCGACCCGGAGGGTGCGGGCATCGCCGTAGAGGAGGTTGAAGGGGAGGAAGTCCTCGCCGGAGAGGGTGTCCAGGTAGCGCTCGATGGCCTCGACGCCGCCCGCCTGGAGGGCCTTGAGCACCACCTCTCCCCGCGAGCGGGGGGCCGAGCCCTGTATCCGTCCCCCGCGCTGGTTCGTCAGTCCGACGAAGAGCCCTTCGTTAGTGACACCCATCCAGGTCCCTCCGCGCTCCACGTCTCGTCCCCCCACGGCGCGGGGAGACTCCAGCAGGACCTGGGGGCCCGTCGCCGGGCGAGCGAAGAACTCATCCCGGTTGGCCGCGAGCACCAGCGGCCACTCCGGGTGGACCTGGCGAAGAATGACGAGGGTGCACATGCGTATCCGGTCGATAACATCCCCGGCGCCGTCTTGCATTCGTGCTCGAGGCCCCC
This sequence comes from Myxococcus stipitatus, assembly GCF_038561935.1. Next base: position 4,050,988 of record NZ_CP102770.1, read on the forward strand.
ACGCCGTCGATGACCTCGGCCCACTGAGCGGCTAATGTCCGCCGCCCCCAGGAGAGTCCATGGCGGAGAGAACCCTCGTCACCAGTGCGCTTCCGTACGCGAACGGCCCCATTCACCTTGGCCACGCCGTCGAGTACATCCAGACCGATATCTACGTCCGTTTCCTCCGCTCGTGCGGCAAGGACGTCGTCTACTTCTGCGCGGACGACACACACGGCACGCCCATCGAGCTCAACGCGGCGAAGCAGGGACTCAAGCCCGAAGAGTTCATCGCCCGCTTCCAGGACGAGCATCAGAAGGACTTCCACGACCTGGATGTCCGCTTCGACTACTTCCACTCCACCAACTCGCCGGAGAACCGCCACTACGCGGAGCTCATCTACGGGAAGTTGAAGGAGCAGGGCGACATCGAGCGTCGCGACATCGAGCAGACCTACTGCGAGAAGGACCGCCGGTTCCTGCCCGACCGGTTCATCAAGGGCACCTGCCCCAACTGCAAGGCGACGGACCAGTACGGCGACGCCTGTGAGAAGTGTGGCAAGGCCTACAGCCCCACGGACCTCATCGAGCCGCGCTGCGCGCTCTGTGGAACGCCGCCGGTGCGCAAGTCGTCCGAGCACCTGTTCTTCAAGCTCTCGCGCCACGCGGACTTCCTGCAGGCGCAGCTGAAGAAGCCCGGCTTCCTCCACCCGGGCCTGGCCGCCCAGCTCCAGGGCTTCTTCGAGAAGGGCCTGGCGGACTGGGACATCAGCCGTGATGGCCCCTACTTCGGCTTCGCCATCCCGGGCGAGACGGACAAGTACTTCTACGTCTGGCTGGACGCGCCCATCGGCTACATCGCCACGACGGAGAAGTGGGCGAAGGAGACGGGCAAGGCGAAGAGCGCGCTGGACTACTGGGCCAAGGACAGCGGCGCGCGCATCGTCCACTTCATCGGCAAGGACATCGTCTACTTCCACGCCTTGTTCTGGCCCGCGGTGCTCGAGGTCGCCGGGCTCCACGTCCCCAACGAGGTCAAGGTCCACGGCCACCTCACGCTCAACGGCGAGAAGATGTCGAAGACGCGCGGCAACTTCGTGTCGGCGCGCGACTACCTCAAGCAGCTGGACCCCAGCTACCTGCGCTACTTCTACGCGGCCAACCTGGGCTCGGGCGTGGAGGACCTGGACCTCAACCTCAAGGACTTCCGTCTGCGGGTGAATGGGGAGCTGGTCAACAACGTGGGCAACCTGGCCAACCGCGCCCTGTCGCTGCTGGCCGGGCCGCTGGGCGGGACGCTGGCGCCGGGCCGCGCGGACGGGGCGGGGCGCGCGCTGGTGGAGTCCGTGCTCGCGCGAGTCCCCGAGGTTCGCGAGGCCTTCGAGAAGCTGGAGTACCGCAACGCCATCCGCGTCATCACGGACATCGCGTCCGCGGCGAATGCCTTCGTGCAGGCGCAGGCGCCCTGGGCGCTGGTGAAGAAGGACGCGGAGGCGGCCCGTGCCGACCTGTCCGACGCGGCCGACGTGGTGTACCTGCTGGGCGCGCTGCTTGCGCCGGTGACGCCTCGGTTGTCGGAGAAGCTGTTCGCGCAGCTGGGCGGGCAGCCGCTGACGTTCCAGGCGCTGGAGGGGGCGAAGTACCCGCTGCTGGATCGCAGCCGTCCCATCGGTACGCCGGAGCCGCTGCTGCCGCGACTGGAAGAGGACCGCGTCAACGCCATCCTGGAGGCGTCCGCGAGCGCGGCCGCGCCCGCCGCCGAGGTGAAGAAGGCGGACGGTGGGGCGAAGGAGAAGAAGGCCGAGAAGAAGCCCGCCGAGGCCGCTCCGGCCGCGGCGTCTGCTCCGGCCGCTCCGGCCACGTCGGGCGAGATTGAGTACGCGGACTTCGCCAAGGTGGTGCTCAAGTCGGGCAAGGTGCTGGCGGCGGAGAAGGTTCCGAAGGCGGACAAGCTGCTCAAGCTCTCGGTCGACGTGGGCGAGGCGACGGGGCCGCGGACCATCGTCTCCGGCATCGCGGAGGCGTTCGCACCTGAGTCGCTCGTGGGGCGCAACGTCGTCGTCGTCGCGAATCTGAAGCCCCGCAGCCTCAAGGGCATCGAGTCGCGGGGCATGCTCCTGACGGCGGGGCCGGGTGGCAAGGACCTGTCCTTGCTGGACCCTGGCAACGTGCCGCCGGGCAGCGATGTGAAGTGACGAAGCATGGGGGCGGAGCTCGAGGGCTCCGCCCTGGTGTCCCGGGTATCGACGGGTGAGGGCGTCGGGAGGGAGCCCCTTCCCCGGCGGCAGGTGGAGGGGAGCCGAGCGCGCCCCACGCTGGAGGCGCACAGGGGCTCGCAAGGGCCCTTCGGGTGGAGGGCTGGGGCTTGCGTCGCGCGGGGTGGCCTGGAAGGGGCGTGGCCTCGAAAGGGCAGCGGCTGAACGTCTTCCTCGCGGGGAAGACGAGGTCCGCGGCCCATGAGGGCGGTGTCGCGAGGATTCCTCGGGGTATGGCCGGTGTTGTTGGCCTCCGGAGCCAAAGGCCACAGGTTCGAAGTCGGGCACGGGGCGTCTCGCCACCGGGCCGTGAGGGGCTGGACGTGACGGATTGGCGTGCGGAGCGGGACCGGGCCTTGCTGACGCTGGAGCGCGAGAAGCGTCCCGCGTTCCGAGCGGAGGCGGCCGAGCAGCTTCATCACCTCGCGGCGGAGGCCCCCGCGCGAGCCGCGGACTTCATGGACGTGCTGCCGCGCCTGCTCGGGGATGCGCAGCCGGAGGTGAAGCGCTCCGGTGTCGCGCTGGCCACGGTGGTGCTGCCTCTCGAGGAGATGACGACGCTCCTCATCGCCCGGCTGCGGGACGAGGAGTCCCTGGTGCGCCTGGAGGCGACGGGCCGGCTGGCGGACCTGGCTCGGCCCGAGCTGCGTGGAGCCCTGGCGGGAATGCTGGAGGACTCCGTCCCGGAGGTGCGCTTCGAGGCCGCGCGAGGCATCGCCGCCCTCAAGCACCCCGCGGGGCTCGAGGTGCTCATCGAGGCGCTCGACGCGGACCTGCTGCGCTTCCGCGCCCTGGGGGCCTTGGCTGAGCTCGAGGACCCTCGCGCGCTCCCCGCCGTGAAGCGCCTGTTCGGCCGCTGGCTGTTGCCCGCCTTCGACAGGACCCAGGCCGCGGGGGTGCTCGCGAAGCTGGGCGACGCGGAGGGCGTCGCGCACCTGCTCCAGCGCTCGCGCAAGAAGTGGAGCCAGGACCGGGCCCTCGCCGTGGAGCTGCTCGGTGAGGTGAAGGCCCCGGGTGCGCTGGAACGCTTGAAGGTCATCCTCGACGACGTGAAGGACTCCGCCCGTGGCGCCGCCGCGCGGGGGCTGGGACGTCTGGGAGACGCGAAGGCGCTGCCCTGGCTGGTCGCACTCCTCCAGGACACGAGTGCCCAGGAGGAAGACCGGCTGGACGCGGCCGATGGGCTGTGGCGGCTGGGGGGACCCGAGAGCCGCGAGCACGTGCGCGCGGCGGTGAGCACCTTCACCTCGCCAGAGGCGCGCCAGGAACTGGAAGAGCTGTTTCAGGAGGACACATGAGACTGGTGGATGCGCACTGCCACCTGGAAGTGAAGGACTTCGCGGACGTGGCCCCGGTGCTGGAGCGGGCTCGGGCCGCGGGGCTTGTCCACGCCATCGTCGTGGGGCAGTTCCACGGCCCGGGGCAGTGGGGCAACGCGCTGGAGCTGGCCGCGCTCCATCCCGAGTTCCTGTCACCCACGCTCGGCATCCATCCGCACGAGGCCGCGCGAGCCACCGACGAGGACCTCGCCATGCTCGACAGCACCTGCGCGCGCCCCGAGGTTCGCGCCGTGGGCGAGGCGGGCCTCGACTACTACTACGACCACTCGCCGAGGGAGGCGCAGGCTCGCATCTTCCGGCACCAGTGCGAGCTCGCGGTGAAGCTGGGCAAGCCGCTCGTCGTGCACGTGCGGGACGCGCACGAGGACTGCGACGCGATTCTCGGCGAGGCGAAGGTCTCCCGAGGCGTCATCCACTGCTTCACGGGCGACACGGAGGCCGCGCGGCGCTACCTGGACCGGGGCTTCTTCCTCTCGCTCTCCGGCGTCATCACCTACAAGAAGACGGAGGCACTCCAGGACGCGGTGCGCTTCGCGCCGCTGGACCGGCTGATGGTGGAGACGGACAGCCCCTACCTCGCGCCCGTGCCGCACCGAGGGCGGAAGAACGAGCCCTCGCATGTCGTGGAGACGGCGAAGAAGCTCGCGGAGCTCAAGGGCGTGACGTTGGAGACGGTGACGGAGGTCACCACCGCCAACGCCTCGGCCCTCTTCAACCTCACGCTGCGGTGAGGCCGCCGGCCAGGGCCTGGAGGTCCTGGTCCATCTGCGGCACGTCCAGCAGCAGCGCATCCGGGTCGTACTGGAAGTCGGCCTGCTTCAGCTTCAGCAGCGCCTGGAGCGCCGGCTCTCCGGTGTGTCCACCGAAGGACGCGAAGACGACGCGGCCCCCCTCGAGGTGGAGCGAGCCCTCCAGCGTGTGCTGACGAAGCTGGAGCTTGCCGCTCTTCTTGCCTCCGCCCAGCGTGCGCAGCAGCTCGCGCGGGGGAAGCTCGTCGAAGCTGCCACGCACCACGCGGCCCGGCCCGTTGTGCAGCACCCGGTCCTCCAGGAGCGCACGCACCGCCTTGGCCACCAGGGACTTGTCTCCGGGAGGCAGCAGCTCCGTCGCGCCGCCCATCAACAGCCGCTCGCGCGTGGGTGCATCCGGCTCGCCCACCACGGCGATGGGCAGGCCCGCGGTCTCCGGCGTGGAGCGCGCCTGCTGCAGCAGGTCCAGCACCTCCTGCTGTCCCAGCCGCAGGCTCACCACCAGCACGTCGCAGTCCTGCCGCGCCAGTCCGTCCTGCGCGCCTTCCTGCGTGGAGAGCGCATGGGCCACGAGGCCCTGCTTCAGCACCGCCTCCAGCAGCTCGCCGCGCGCCGTCTCGTCCGGCTCGACGACGAGGACTTGCCGGCCCTCGCACTCGAGTCGGTGACGGAGCAACTCGCCGCTCTGCAGTTGGATGACGATGTCGGCGACGACCGGGTCGTACAGCACGCCCGAGTTCGTTCGAAGGTGCTCCAGGGCCTGGTCCTTCGTCAGCGCCTTGCCCAGCGCGTTGCCCGGGTTCTTGGTCAGCTCCAGGAAGCTGTCCACCGCCGCGAGGATGCGGGCCCCCAGTGTGATGTCCTCGCCCTTGGCGCCCTGCGGGGTGCCAGAGCCATCCCAGGCTTCATAGAGCTGCGCGAGGATGGTGTTGACCTGCGTGGGCAGGTGCACCGTCTCGAACATCTTCGTGGGCGCGCGACAGGCCGCGCGGGCCTGCGCCTTCCACTCGGGATTGACGGCGTTGCTCGCGAGCGAGAAGTGCCGCTCGGAGGGCTTGCCCAGGTCGTGCAGGTACGCGGCGATGGACAGCGCGGCCAGCTCCTTGTGGGGCATGCCCATGCGCTGGCCCACGATGCCCGCCTGCCGCGCGAGCTGCGCGGAGTGTCCCCGGTGGCGCTGGCGGTCCTGCTCCAGCAGGCCCACGAGGATGCCCAGGGTCTCCACGTAGTCGATGTCGCTGACCAGCCCGCGGGGCCCACCGGGCTCGCGCCGCTGCGTCGACGACGGCTTGCCGCCCACCTGTGTCCCGCCGCCCGCGCGCTGCATGCGCATGCGGGCATCCGTCTCCATCCGGAAGGAGAGGCTGGCGCGGTGGCCCGTGGAGGTGCGGTTGTGCTCGGCCGCGCCCGTGCGCGAGGTGGACTCGGCGGGGCTCGACTGGGCGCTCGCCGCCTCCAGCAGGGCGGTGAAGGCGGTGGGGTCACCGTAGTAGTGCTTGCGGATGGCCGCGGCGATGGCGCCGCGCAGGCCCACGTACGCGTAGACCTCCGACATGCCCGTGACGAGGGCAATCTCGTCCATCAGCGCCTTGTTCTGCGGCTCGGCGGCGACGACGGACAGCAGCTTGCGGTCCGGGTCCACCGCCAGGGGCAGCACGTTCTGCGCCTCGGCCAGACGCACCGGAAGCCGGTCGAGCACCTCGGTGGCGATCTTCGCCTTGGCCAGCTTGTCCGCGCTCACGAAGCGCGTCTGGAACTCCGCGGCCAGGAAGCGCAGCAACGCCGCTTCCTGAAGGAGCCCCAGCTCCACCAGACAATCCCCCAGCTTGTGGCCGGTGATCTTCTGGTGCTCCAGGGCCTGCTCCACGGCCCCGGCGTTGACGAGCCCCGCCTCGATGAGGCGCTCACCCAGCTTCTTCGCCATTGCGACTCAGCTTTCCGAAGAGCCCTCGCCGTTCTTGGAGGCGGGCGGTATCGACGTCAGCGCGCTGAACGGCTTGAAGGTCAGCTCCTTGGGCAGCGTGCTCGAGTCGCGAGGAGGACGCTCCTCACGCGGCGGACGCTCCTCGCGAGGCGGGCGCGGCGGGCGCTCCTCGCGCGGCGGACGCTCCTCACGGGCCTGGCGCTCTTCACGGGGCGGACGCTCCTCGCGGGGCGGGCGCTCCTTCCGAGGCGGGCGCTGTTGCTGCTGCTCCGCGCGAGGGGCCGGCGCGGTGCCCTCGGCGGCGGGGGAGGCGGCGTCCGTCTGCTGCGGGGCCTTGTCGCCCCGGCCCTTGCGCTTCTCGTCGCGCGACTTGCGGCGCCCGCCCCCTTCGACGGGCGCGCGGCCCCGGACGGTGGGCATGGGGCCCTTCCAGAGCTGCCGCTCATAGTGGCGCTGCACGTCCGTCCACTTCTCGTTGGGGTCGCGCTGCATGGCCTCCAGCCACGAGGCGATGCGCGAGTCCAGCGAGTCCAGCGCGTGGACGATGTGCGCCTCGAGCGTCACCGGCACCTTGGGGCTGCCGTACTCGAGCTGCCCGTGGTGGGCGATGACCAGGTGCGTGATGTGCTGCTCCAGCAGCGGCGGGAAGCCGGGGATGGCCAGCGTCTTCTCGCGAATCTTCTGGGCCGTCATCACCAGGTGGCCCACGAGCTTGCCCTCGTCGGTGTAGTCGAAGCCCTTGTCCGACGAGATTTCGGCGACCTTCATCACGTCGTGCAGCAGCGCGCCGGCCAGCAGCAGGTCGCGGTCCGCCATGGGGTAGTGGTCCGCCACCCGCAGCGTCAGCCGCATCACCGACAGGAGGTGCTCGGCCAGGCCCCCGCGCCATGCGTGGTGCATGCCCTTGGCCGCCGGCGCCACCGGCAGCCCCGCGGCCACCTGCGAGTCATCCAGGAACGCCAGGAGCAGCTGCTTCACGTACGGGTCATTCACCCGCTCGGTGACGATTTCGCGGATGAGCCCCACGGCGCGGGCGCCACCACCGCCCTCGTGACGGGACTCGGCCTTCTCGCCCTTCTCGGCGGCGGGCTTGGGCTCGGAAGCAGGCTTCGCCTCGGGGGCGGCCTTGGCCTCCGGGGGCGGCGCCGGAGGCGGCTCGAACTCCTTGGGGTCCAGGGGCTCGGGGTCCAGCCGCTCCACGGCCTCCACGACAATCTGCGTGCGGCCATGGAACTGGATGACGCCGCCCGTGATGAGGACGTAGTCGCCCGACTGGAAGGCGGGCTCGAGCGCGTCCACCTTGTCGAAGACGCGCGCATCCACCTCGCCGCTCTTGTCGGCGAGCGACAGGGCCAGGAACACCTTGCCGCTCCGGGCCGTCACCTTCTCCTTCTTGGTGACACGGAAGACAGTGTTGACGCGGTCCTTCTCACGCAGGTCGGCCGCGTACACCTTGCGGACGGTCTCGACGGAACCTGCCGGGGTGGGGGTCGCGGTCTCTTGGACGTTTTCGTTGGTCATCGCGGCCGCGCACACTACCACTCCGGAAGGCGGCGCGGGGGACTCGCGTCAGGTGACTTCGAGCGCCACCGCGTCGAGGTACTCGGCGCCAGGGGAACCCACGAGTGTCGGGTGGTCCGGCGGGAGCCCCGGACGGGCCAGCCGGGTGGCGATTCGTGCCTCGGCCTCACAGGCCGTGGCGACCAGGTCGTCGAAGCCGCCGGGTGGGAGTGGTGGGTGGTGGCCGACCACGAGCAGCCTGCCCCCATGCCGGGTGCGACGCAGCGCGTACTGGACGTGTTCGACGAACTCCTCGGGCGAGCCCACGCGGGAGGTGTCCAGCAGCACCAGGTCGAAGGTCTCCCTCACGGCGCGGAGGGCCTGGAGGGCGGTGCCCTTCTCGACGAACACCCGGCCGAGCAGGCCGTTGGCCTCGGCGTTCTCCCGGGCCAGGTCCCCCGCGTCGGCGTCCGCGTCGAAGGCGAGGATGTGGCGGGCGCCATTCAGCCCCGCGTGGACGAAGAGGCCACCCACGTTGCAGTTGACGTCCAGCACCCGGGCGTCCCAAGCCATGCGCCCGACGATGCGCCTTATCTCGCGCTGGTCGTACGCGTAGCCGGTGCCCAGGCCATAGGTGAGGTCCACGGTGAAGCGGGCCCCCAGCTCCAGGAGCCGGCACCAGCGGGGCGGGGTGCCATAGAGCACGTGGGGGCGCTGCGTCGGCAGGCCCAGCGCGCGCCGTCGCGGAGTGTCATTGCGCAGCAGCACCGAGCCCGCGCCCGTCACCTCCACCAGCGCGCGGGTGATGTCCTGGTGGCGCGCGTCCATGGAGCGCGTGAGCGTCTGCACGACGAAGTGGGCGTCGTACCGGTCCACGATGAGGCCGGGCAGGCCGTCTCCGTCGTCGTTCACGATGCGGCAGAAGCGCGGGTCATCCACCAGCCGGCCTCGCCGCTCGAAGGCGTGCCGGAGGTGGCGGGGGATGAGGCCTTCCACCGCTTCGTCCGGAAGCCCCAGCCGGCGCACCGCGAGCGAGGACTCCAGGTCCACATCGCCCAGGCCCAGCACGACGCCGTCCTCGTCCCGGAGCTGCACGAGCTCACCGGGCTGGGGCGTCCCCTCCATCGACACGATGTCCTCGCGACGCAGCCACGGAGCTCCATGGCGCAGACGGCGGGCGGCATCCCGGGACAGATAGGTGCTGAGCACGGTGCGTCCTCCTCTCGCGTGGCCGCCTCAAGCCAGCGGGCCCGAGCGCGGGTGTCATTTCAGCGGAGAACATGCGCCGTGCATCGAGCCGCTGCCGGCGGGCGCAAGGCCCTCGCGCCGAGGGGCGGGGGAGGGGACGAGCCCTAATCCTGGGGAGGGGGCCGCTTGAAGGCCTTGACGGTCACCCGGGTGAGAATCGAGCTGACCACCAGGGCGAGCACGATGCCCACGATGCGCAAGCTCCAGGACTCCTTGAGCACCAGCGTGAGGGCGAGCACACCCAGCGCCACGCAGCCCGCCACCGCGAGCCACTGTCCGCGGGCCGCCAGCCCCGAGGCGGGACGGCGGGCCCGAGCGAGCACCGGCAGGCTGCCCGCCTTGCGCCAGAGCTCGGAGGTCTCCTCGCGCACCTCGTCGTCGGGGTCCACCAGGCCCTGGGTGTACGCACGCTCCACGTCACCCAGGCTGGGGTAGGTCAGCTCTCCATCCGGAGTGCGCACGACGTAACGCATGGCGGGCTCCTCCGTGAGGTCTTGGACCGCCTCACGCCAGCTCGGTGGCAATCTGCTCCGCGACGCGCAATCCATCAATGGCCGACGAGACGATGCCGCCCGCGTAGCCACATCCCTCGCCCGCCGGGTACAGGCCCCGCATGGACACCGACTGCAGGTCCTCGCCTCGGGTGATGCGCACCGGGGACGAGGTCCGGCTCTCGATGCCGATGAGCTTGCCCTCGTCGCTGATGAAGCCGCGCATCTTCCGGTCGAACGTGCGGAGCGCCTGCTTGATGGACGTGGTGAGCCGCGCGGGGAAGAGCCGGTTGAGGTCCACGTGCGCCAGGCCCGGCCGGTAGCTGGTGCCGCCCGGGTCCTTCGTCACGCGGCCCGCGAGGTAGTCGGGGATGGTCTGCGCCGGAGCGAAGAAGCGGCCTCCGCCCAGCTCATATGCCTTCTGCTCCCAGTGGCGCTGGAACATCAGGCCCGCGAGCGGCCCTCGGAAGCCCTCGCGCTCGAAGTCCGCGACGGAGACGGAGACGACGATGCCCGCGTTGGCGTAGCGCGCGTTGCGGCGCGAGTTGGACATGCCGTTGGTGCACTGCAGGCCATCCTCGGTGGGCGTGGGCACCACGATGCCGCCGGGGCACATGCAGAACGAATAGACGCCGCGCACCTCGCCGTCGACGTCCAGGTTCTCCGCGAGCTTGTAGTCGGCGGGAGGCAGCTTCGGATTCTTGGCCGCGTTGCCGTACTGGATGCTGTTGATGAGCGTCTGCGGGTGCTCGGCGCGGAAGCCGAGCGCGAAGGGCTTGGCCTCCACGAGGACGCGGCCGTCGGCGGCGAAGCGCTCATACAGCTCTCGCGCGGAGTTGCCGGGCGCGAGGATGACGCGGTCGCTCTCCAGCGTGCGCCCATCCGCCAGCTTCACGCCCGCGATGTGTCCGTCGCGGTAGAGCAGGTCGTCCACGCGCTGCTCGAAGTGCACCTCGCAGCCGCCGGCGATGAGCTCCTCGCGCAGCCGCGCCACCGCGCCCGGCAGCAGGTCCGAGCCGATGTGCGGCTTGCCCTCGATGAGGATGTGGTCGGGCGCGCCGTAGCGGGCGAAGGCCTCGATGACCTTGCGCACCATGGGGTGGTTGATGCGCGTGGACAGCTTGCCGTCCGTATAGGCCCCGGCGCCGCCTTCCCCGAAGTTCATGTTGCTCTCCGGGTCCAGCGTGCCGTCGCGCATCAGCTTCGCGACGTCCTTGCGCCGCGTCACCACCTCGCGGCCTCGCTCCAGCAGGATGCTGCGCACGCCGCGCTCCAGGAGCCCCAGCGCGCAGAACAGCCCCGCGGGGCCGGTGCCGATGATGATCGGCCACTTCTCCGGCGGCTTCACCGGCGAGAGGGGCTCGGGCGGGGGCGGCGCCTCGCCCACGTCGGGAGGCAGCTGCCGGGGCTTGCGGCCCGGGGCCAGCTCCACCTCCAGCGTGTAGATGTACCGCGGGCTGCCCTTCTTCCGAGCGTCCAGAACCGAACGCACCACTCGCACCGAGGCCAGGTCGGACCGGGTGACACCCAGCTTCTCCGCGGCCCGCTGACCGAGCAGCTCCTCCGGCTCGTCCAGCCACAGCCCGATGTTGTTCACCCGATACGCCATTGCCGTTTGCTCCTGGTGGGGGCGCGTATCTGCTTCACCCCGCTGAAAGATTGCAAGCACTTGAAACCACGAGGGCTCCGCTTGCTCCTCCGGGTGCGTATCGCGTGAGGCACCCGGACTTCCACTTCCCTCGAAGGGGTTGTCGGGTGCGTAGGCTCCTTCGCACCCCAGGGCCCCCCGTGCCGGCCCTCGAAACACGTCAACCCCGCGTAACTGTTGGGGATTCCGTTTGGAAGAGAACGTCTGGCACGGGGGTTGAAGTACAGGGCCCCCGTGAAGACCTGGCGGCCCCCCTCATTTCGCCGCCCACTTTGGAGGCATTCACTGTGAGCACCGATCAAAAGGGCACCCGAATCCTGGCGCGCACCTTCTTCAACCAACTGCGCGCGAGCGGCTACACCCCGCACCAGGTCATCGGCATCGCCACGGAGCTGCTCGATCTGGTGACCTCGGACCTGAAGGAAGGCGACAAGGACGTCGCCGCGGCGCAGGCCACCCCGGAGCAGCAAGGCTCCGAGTGGCGTCAGCGCGCCTGAGGTGCGAGGCTCTCGCTTCGCGGCAAGACCCTCGGCGGGTGAGTGGACTCCGGACAGGCTCTGGGGTCCCCGCCCACGAGGCGGCGGTGGAACCGGCATCAGCCGGTTTTTTCGTTTCCAGGGTGTGGAGGGTTGATGCCCGAGTCACCCGAGGGCTGGCCTGAGGAGCGCGCTTCGCGCCGCCGCGAGTAGGCCGCGGAAGCCGCGACGAAGAGCAGCCCCGCGGTGAGCGCGCTGAAGACCAGGCTGGCCGAGTGCATGGCCAGTGCGCCCATCAGCACTCCGCCTCCCAGGAAGGCGAGCAGGTCCACCCAGAGGGGCCTCGGCTGAGGCCGCACGAGCACGAGCACGCAGGCGGCGAGGGGCAGTCCCAGGGCGACCTGTCGGACGATGGCCTCCGTGCTGGTGCGCACCGTGTCCCAGTTGTGGACGAGGATGGCGGCGAAGATGACCACCGTGCCCAGGGCGAGCACGAGGACTCCCGCGGCGGCGGCGTCCTTGGTGAGTCGAGCCTTCTCGTCGAACTGCTGCACGGCCAGGTCGACCAGGTGCTCCAGCGCGCTGTTGAGAATCTCCGCGAAGAAGATGAGCAGGACGCAGAAGATGAGCGTCACCTTCTCGGCGAGCCCCAAGGGGATGCCGCTGCCCACCAGCCCCACCAGCACGGCGGAGATGAGGTGCACGCGCATGTTGCGCTGGTGGACAACGGTGTGGATGAGGCCCGCCCAGGCGTGGCCGAACGAGGCGAAGAGCCCCGAGCCGTGACGGGCGGGAAAGCGGGGAGGTGGCCGGGCAGGTACGGTCATCGGAACCTGAAGGGACAGTCAGGCTAGCACCCACGGGTTCGATTGCCGTGGGGATGTGAATGGGTAAGGTCGGCCGCCATGAGCACCGACTCCTCCCGGGCGCGTCCAGTGGGCGTGCTGGCGGCCCTTTTGTTGACCTCGTCTCTCGCGGCCGCCCAGGCTCCCGCGCCACACGTCCACGACGACGAAGTGGGGGCGTGTGGCCTGGAGCCGCCCGGTGCGGTGTACGTGCCGGCGCCGGGGCCCAGGGGCCACGAGGCGCGCAAGCTGAGCGCCGCCGATGCACCCGTGGTGCGGCGAGTGGAGAAGGGTGGAGGGACCCAGGCCAAGGTGTCGGGTGTCCCGCAGACGCGGACGCGGGCCGGCGCGCTGTCGGGGAAGGTCATCTACCTGAGCCCGGGCCATGGCTTCTACCGCGCCCCGACGCTGAAGCGCTGGGCCACGCAGCGTCCCAACACCTGGGCGGTGGTGGAGGACTTCATCTCCGCGGAGGTGATGAACCAGGAACTGCTGCCCATGCTGATGGGCGCGGGTGCCACGGTGGTGCCCGTGCGCGAGTCGGACCTCAACTCGCGGATGGTCATCGTCGACGACGGTGGCGCGGGCTACTCGGAGGCGGGCGACACGGCCCTGTTCCGCGCGACGAGCCGGAAGGGCTGGGGCACACCGCCTTCGCCCATGAAGAACGATGTGGAGCCCTTCACGCTGGGCACCACGCGGGAGCTCCTTGCCACGACGACCGCGACGACCTCGGCCACGTGGGCGCCGACGGTGCCCGCGGATGGCAACTACCACGTCTATGTCTCCTATGCGGCGGACCCCTCGCGGACGGAGAACGCGCACTACGTGGTCCACCACGCGGGCGGAGAGAGCCACTTCCGCGTCAACCAGCGCAGGCACGGCGGGACATGGGTGCTCCTGGGCCGCTTCTTCTTCAAGGCGGGGGCCGGCGCGGACGCGGCCTCGGTGGTGTTGATGAACGACGCGGAGCAGGGGAGCACGGTGTCGGTGGACGCGGTGCGCTTCGGAGGCGGCAGCGGAGTCATCGGCGATGCGCAGATGGCCGCGCTGGCGCGTCCTCGCTACGAGGAGGCCGCGCGCTACCATGTGCAGTTCAGCGGCGCGCCGGCGTCGGTGTATGCGCCCACCGGCGCGAATGCCATCGGCAACGAGCGCAACGCGGACGTGTCCGCGCGCCCGCGCTTCGCCGCGTGGCTGCACGAGGAGGGAGAGGACGCGGTGTACGTCGCGTGGCACACCAACGCGTCCACCACGGGGAAGGTGGTGGGCACGGAGGGCTACGTGTACGGGAAGAACCCCGTGGACGGGACGCTGAACTTCTCGGGGGTCCCTGGGAGCGACGTGCTGGCGCGTGCGCTGCTGGACGAGCTGGGGAAGGACCTGCGGCGCGAGGTGGACCCGACGTGGCGCGTGCGCACCCTGCGCTCCGCGAACCTGGGCGAGGTGAACCCCGAGCACAACCCGGAGATGCCGTCGGTGCTCTTGGAGATTGCGTACCACGACACCGTCGCCGACTCGAACCGTCTGAAGGAGCCGGCCTTCCGCCGCGTCGCCGCGAGGGCCATCCTCCAGGGGCTCATCAAGTACTTCGCCGCGCGCGATGGCGTGGCGGTGCGACTGCCGCCCGAGGCCCCCTTGGCGGTGGTGGCTCGCAACACCGGGGCGGGAGCCGTGGAGGTCCGCTGGGCCGCGCCCGAGGCGAATCCGGACGAGGAGGGACATGACGTGCCCACCGCGTACCGCGTCTACCAGAGCGAGGACGGGCTGGGCTGGGATGACGGCACCGAGGTGACGCAGACCTCCTTCACCCTGCCGCTGGCGGCCGGCACCGCGCGCTATTTCCGGGTCGCCGCGGTGAGCGCGGGCGGCGAGGGCTTCCCGTCCTCCATCGTCGGCGTGCGCGCGGGGGACGTGGCGACGGCGCTGGTGGTCAACGCGTTCGAGCGGATGGACTCCGCGCTGGCCTGTGGCGAGGCGCTGGAAGCGTATGACCTGGAGGCGCCGCTGCGGGTGCTGGTGGAGCTGATGAACGACGGTACCTACGTGCGCCGGCACGGGGATGCGATGAGCCAGTCCGGGCTCGCGTTCGACAGCGCGACGAGCGCGGCCGTGGCGGCGGGGCTGGTGTCACCCGGGGCGGGTACGGGTTACCGCGTGGTGGACTGGTTCACGGGGCGAGGGGGGGCACAAGGGACTCGGCTGACGCGCGCGGAGCAGGATGCGCTGCGTGCCTTTGTCACGGGAGGCGGGCACCTGCTGCTCTCGGGGGCGCAGGTCGCGTCCGCGCTGGCAGCCGGGGACGCGGCCGACAAGGCGTTCCTGGCGGACATCCTCCGTGCCGCCCCCTCGAGCGGGGCTCCGTCGTTGAAGGTGGAGGGCCTGCCCGGGGACTTCCTCTCGTCGCTGACGGGCGTGGCGCTGGATGACGGCACGCGAGGCGCCTTCCCGGTGGGGGTGACGGATGTGTTGACTCCGGCATCAGGTGGCTCGGCGGTGCTGCGCTACGCGGGGACGGACCTGACGGCAGGCGTGTTCTCCATGCCGGGGGGGCAGGTGCTCCTCTTGGGCGTGCCCTTCGAGTCGGTGGTGGACCGGGCGGCGCGGGCTCGGCTCCTGTCCGCGTTCCTGGTGCGCGCGGGCTTCCCCTCGCCAGGGACGGCGCCTATCGGGGATTCCGGCGATGGGGGCCCTGGCCTGCTGGCCCGGTGTGTGGCGCCGCGCGGGGTGGATCCCCATCCTCCAGAGCCTGAGATCCCGGCTCCCATCGTCCTGGAGCCGCTGCCGCAGTTCTATCCGCTCGGGGACGCGGGCTGTGGTTGTGGGGCGGGCGCGGGAACGGGGGGCGGGCTGTGGCTGTTGCTCGGAGTGATTGTTCAGCTTCGGCGCGCGAGGCGGCGCGCGGGAGACTTGAGGCGTTGACTCGGCGGGGCCGCGTGCCTACGGTCGGCGGCCCTCATTTTTTGACGGAACTGATGACCCGAGGGCGCTCTTCACGCGCCCTCTGCTCCAAGGAGATACGCACATGGCTACTCGCATCGCCATCAACGGCTTTGGTCGCATCGGTCGCTGCATCCTGCGCGCCGCGCTGAGCCGCAAGGAAGACCTGGAGATTGTCGCGATCAACGACCTGGACAAGCCGGCGGCGCTGGCGCACCTGTTCAAGTACGACTCCGTGCACCGCACCTGGCCGGGCGAGGTGAAGGCGACGGACAAGGGCATCGTGGTGGACGGCAAGGAGATCGCCGTCACCGCGGAGAAGGACCCCACGGCGCTGCCGTGGAAGAGCATGAACGTGGACGTGGTGCTGGAGTGCACCGGCCGCTTCACCGCGCGCGACGGGGCGGAGAAGCACCTGAAGGCGGGCGCCAAGAAGGTCGTCATCTCCGCGCCGGCCAAGGGCCCGGACCTGACCATCGCCTACGGCATCAACCATGCCGAGTATGACCCGGCCAAGCACCACATCATCTCGAACGCCTCGTGCACCACCAACTGCCTGGCGCCCATCGCCAAGGTGCTGGTGGACAACTTCGGCGTCGAGAAGGGCCTGATGACGACGGTCCACAGCTACACCAACGACCAGCGCATCCTGGACCTCACGCACGACGACATGCGCCGCGCGCGCGCCGCCGCCCTGTCGATGATTCCGACGAGCACGGGCGCCGCCAAGGCCATCGGCGAGGTGATTCCGTCGCTGAAGGGCAAGATGCACGGCATCTCCGTGCGCGTGCCGACCCCGAACGTGTCGCTGGTGGACCTGACGGTGAACACCACCAAGGCCACGACGGCGGAGGCGGTCATCGACGCGTACCGCAAGGCGGCCGCGGGCCCGCTCAAGGGCATCCTGGAGTTCAGCGACGCGCAGACGGTGTCGGTGGACTACAACGGCAACCCGCACTCGGCCATCTTCGACTCCACCAACTGCTTCGTGATGGGCGACACCATGATCAAGGTGATGGCCTGGTACGACAACGAGTGGGGCTTCTCCAACCGCATGGTGGACACGGTCAAGTTCCTCGTGTCCAAGGGCGTCTAGCCCCCGTCCGGGGCCCAGGGGATACGCAAGATGATTCGTTATATCGACGAGCTGCAGCTCACCGGCAAGCGCACCTTCATCCGCGTGGACTTCAACGTCCCGCTGGAGGGGCGGCGTGTGACGGACGACACCCGCATTCGCGAGGCGCTGCCGACCATCCGGCGGGCGCTGGAGCTCGGAGGGAAGGTCATCCTGGCGTCCCACCTGGGCCGCCCCAAGGGCGCGGACCCGAAGCTGTCGCTCGAGCCCGTCGCCCAGCGGCTGGCGGAGCTGCTCGGCCCCAAGCACGAGGTCATCCTCGCGGATGACTGCATCGGGGACGGCGTGAAGAAGCAGGTGAAGGAGCTCAAGGAGGGGCAGGTCGTCGTGCTGGAGAACCTGCGCTTCCACAAGGAGGAGGAGGCCAACGACGAGACCTTCTCCCGCGAGCTCGCGGCGCTGGCGGATGTCTACGTCAACGACGCTTTCGGCACCGCGCACCGCGCGCATGCCTCCACGGCGGGCATGGTCCCCTACGTGAAGGAGAAGGCGGCGGGCCTGCTGATGAAGAAGGAGATCGAGTACCTGGGCGGCGTGCTCAAGACGCCGGAGAAGCCCTTCGTGGCCATCCTGGGCGGCTCCAAGGTCAGCGACAAGATCAAGGTCATCGAGAGCCTGCTGCCCAAGGTGGACGCCCTGCTGGTGGGCGGCGCCATGGCGTACACGTTCCTCAAGGCGCAGGGCGTGGAGGTGGGCAAGTCCCGCGTGGAGGAGGACAAGCTGTCGTTGGCCACGCGGCTCATGGACGCGGCGCATCGGCTGAAGACGCCCATCGTCCTGCCGGTGGACCACATCGTGGGCACCGAGCCCACGGAGAAGAGCCCCGCGCAGGAGACGCCCGACAACGCGGTGCCCGCGGACATGATGGGGTTGGACATCGGCCCCAAGACGCGCGCGCTCTTCACCCAGCACATCCGGGATGCGCGCACCGTGGTGTGGAACGGGCCCATGGGCCTGTTCGAGGTCGCGAAGTTCGCCGAGGGCACGCGCTCGGTGGCCACGGCCATGGCCAACAACAAGGAGGCCATCACCGTGATTGGCGGTGGCGACAGCGCGGCCGCCGTCGAGCAGATGGGAATGGCGGACCAGCTGAGCCATGTGTCGACTGGCGGAGGCGCCTCCCTGGAGTTCCTGGAAGGCCGGGAGCTGCCGGGCATCAAGGCGTTGGAAACACGCTAGGCTGCGCGCGGTTAGGCAACACCACCACACCTTCGGGGGAGTGACTCATGGCCGCCTCGGCTCGTCGTCGGAAGATCGTCGCCGGCAACTGGAAGATGAACAAGACGGTGCCGGAGGCGTTGGCACTGGTGCGCGAGCTGCGGGGGCCGGTGTCCTCCGTGGGGGATGTGGTGGAGGTGGTGCTGGCGCCGCCGTTCGTGGCGTTGCAGCCCTTGCACGTGGCGCTGGAGGGGGCTCCCTTCCAGCTCGCGGGGCAGAACTGTCACTGGGAGGCGTCGGGGGCGTTCACCGGAGAGGTGTCCGCGCCGATGCTGGCGGAGCTGGGGTGTGCCTACGTCATCGTGGGGCACTCGGAGCGCCGGCAGCTCTTCGGTGAGACGGACGAGACGGTGAACAAGAAGGCCCGCGCGGTGCGCGACGCGAAGATGACGCCCATCATCTGCGTGGGCGAGACGCTCGCGGAGCGCGAGTCGAACCGGACGCTGGAGGTGGTGGAGCGTCAGGTCCGGGGCGCGCTGGCGGGCTTCGAGGCGAAGGAAGTGGCCGGCTTCGTCCTGGCGTACGAGCCGGTGTGGGCCATTGGGACGGGGCGCAACGCCACGTCGGCGCAGGCCCAGGAGGTCCACGCGGCGATCCGCGGGCTGGTGGGTCGGCTGTACGACGGGGAGACGGCCGGGCGGGTGCGCATCCAGTACGGCGGCAGTGTGAAGCCGGACAACGCCGCGGAATTGCTGGGGCAGCCGGACGTCGACGGGGCGCTCGTGGGTGGAGCGAGCCTGAAGGCGGGCGATTTCGCGGCCATCGTCAAAGCGGCCACGTAGGGTTGATCCACACTTTTTGGTGCTACCGCCGCACTTTGTTCTGGAATAAGGTGCGCCCTCTTTTCACGGAACGTTTGAAAGACCACTCATGCTGACCTTCGTCACGATCATCCACGTCCTCGTGTGCGTGTTCATGATCTTCGTCATCTTGCTGCAGCCGGGTAAGGACGCCGGCATGGGCTCGGCGCTGGGCGGCGGCGCGGCCACGAGCGCGTTCGGTGGCCGTGGAGCGGTGACGTTCCTGAGCAAGCTCACGGGCATCTGCGCGGCGCTGTTCTTCTTCACCTCGCTGGGCCTGTCGATGGTGGGCCTGAAGTCCTCGGTGGCCGAGGGCGGTTCGGTGGCGAAGCCTCCGGCGGCCGCGGCGCCTGCCGCTCCGGCGGCGGGTGAGCAGTCGACGCCTCCCGCGGAGAGCATGCAGCCGGCTCCGGGCTCCGAGCAGCCTCAGGGGGCGGCTCCTGCCGCACCCGCGGAGGGCCAGCAGGCTCCCGCGCCGACTCCGGCTCCGTAAGAGCCTCGTTGTTCAAATCCGGAGCACGCAGCAGTGAGAAACTCGTTGCGTGGTCCGGTGCGGTGATGTAGATGGTCCGCGCAGCAACGCCCAGGTGGTGGAACTGGTAGACACACCATCTTGAGGGGGTGGCGCCGAAAGGTGTGCGGGTTCGAATCCCGCCCTGGGCAATCCGAAAGAGCCTCCAAGTCCTAGCGACTTGGGGGCTTTTTCATTTTCTGCGCATGGCTTCCTGTGCTGGTGCCTCGCCAATCCGGGGCGGGACATGTCTGGACCCTGCCGCCCTTCGTCGCTCAATCCACCGGCCCTTCTTCCCCAAGCTCGAAGAGGACCACCCCCGCGCAGCGAGGGGATTGAGCCAGCGCTGCCTCCAGTGTGTCGGCCGTGTCTGCCCCTGCCACCGCCATCAAGAGGACAGGGCTTTCACCGGGCTCTACCTTCCAGCGGTTCCCCGGCATCCAACCTTGTGAGCGGCGCGACTGGTAGAACACCCGGACGTGCTCTCCAGGAGCCTGGACAGGGTTGAGCTCGAGGATGAGCCCCTCCTTGACGAAGAGCGATTCAATGGCTCCCCAGGCAGGCGCGGTCAGCAGCTCGGGCGCCCTGGCGGTGGGGCCCAGGAGCGCCGTGAGGGACGGTGGCTGGAGATGAACTCGCAGCGCCACACCGGAGAGGGGGCGTGTCTTGCGCCTGAGCTTGCTCAAGGCTGAAGCGAGCCAGGGGTGGTTGAGGACCTCCGTGGCGAATCGGTCCATCTTCGCACGCCGGACCACGGCCTCTGCCCATCGCTCCGCTGCGTCCGGTGTCGTGAGCAGGTTGCTCCAGGCGTCGGCGCTCTCCGGATCGTCCGCGCCTTGAACGAGTGCATCGAGAGTCACGAAGTCCATGGGCTTGCGGTTCATGGATGCCTCCTGGGGATGGAGGGAAGCGCTTCGATGCGGCGCTCCAGTTCAGGGCTTGCCCCTTCATCCAGGGAAAATGTGGCGAGGGTGGTTCGGGTCACGGACTTGCGCAGGAGCGTCCACTCCATGAGGGCGATGGCGTCTGCGAGATCCGGTGGCTCGTCGAGCGTGTTGAGCAACTGGTGGAGGAGGGCTCTGACGCCCTCGCGCCGCAGGCGTTGGACGGCCCGTTTCTCCTTGGGAACCTGTAGGGGCATTGCCGCGGCGATCTCTTCTTCCGTTCGCCAATAGGGGGGGTGGTTCCGGCAGGGACTGAACAGCCACTCCCTGACAGCGAGCTGCTCAGGGGGCATGTCCTTTCCCCAGTGAAGCAACTTGCAGAAGAGGCTGGCGAAGCGGAACTGCGCATTATGCACGTGCAGGCTTCTGTCCTTCTTCGCGGATGGCTCGTGAGCGGTCTCGGGGACGGGCAAGTCGAACCACTGCGCGCGAAGCTCCTCCGTGGCTCGCAGCCACCAGGTGACGAGGTCCGGGCACGTGCGAGTGCGCAGCTCGGACAGCGTGCGATACAGCCGCTGGATCAGCTGCTGCACACCCGGGCCGAGCACGGGCTCGTCCGTGGGTTCCGGGGACTTGGAGCAAGCCGCGTCGTTCCAGCGGGCCTCCTCCAGCATCTGCATCTTTCGCCTGAAGCCCGCGGAACCCTCTCGCTGGGAGAGCCAGAAGTGCGGCTGGGAGAAGAGGCGCCATGTTCTTGAAGACTGACTGAGCTGTCCCGGATCCAGGTTGCCAGTGGCGAACCGCTCGAGGCACCAGTCGACGGCGTCCTCGAGGGTGTCGAACCGGAACGCGTCGAGCAGGCTCTGCTCCCCATAGGGCTCTGCCATCCGTGCGAGGCTGTGGTGAAGCAGGAGCGCGAGGACTTCGCGGTGCTCTTGCACCAATGCGGCGCGTCCTTCCCGAGACCAATCGGTGATGGGCATATCCAGCTTGGGCATGGGCTACACCCCCCACCAACGGAAAGCCCCCAGGTGCGATGGCTGGCACAGCTCTGCCACCAGTTGCTCTCCAGAGAGGTTCTCCACCTGGGGCGAGTCCGCGCCGTCGGCGTACGGCACGAGCAGGCCGGGATCGATCTTGAACAAGCGCTCCGCCGCGGTTCTCCGCAGGTGATCGAGCTGCTCAAGCACCTGGCGCACCGTCCACGGGCCCTCATGTCGTCGAAGCTCCTGTAGGGCTGTGTCCGTCAGGCATAGTGCTCGGCTCAGCGCCTCGGGGCGGTGGCCGATGTTCCGCCGCATCAGCCCATAGTGCTCACAGACCAGGGCCTTGATGATGTCGTGGACCGGCCAGGCCAGGTCGATGACCGCCAAGGCTCCATTGGCGAGGAAGCTCGCGGCGAGACCGGGGATGCGGTCTCCCTCATTGCGCAGGGCATTCATTGCGCCCGCGCTCCCGGCGGTGCATGCCCACAGCTCCACCACTTCGCAGCGCGGCATGAGCATCCCGTGAGTGTTCCGCTCGCGAAGCGCCCTGCGTCCCTCCAATTGCAAGAGCGCCAAGGTGTCGTTGAGCGTCGCTGCCTTGCCAACCCCATACAGGCGCAGGGTCCGAATTCGGGCGGCATGAGACTCCAGACTCCTCACCTCCACGACATTCCTGTCGTCGAGTTCGCGAGGATCGACCACCAGATGAGGGGGCTGAATGCGCCGCAGCGTCTCCACAGCCGCCTCGCCAAACCCGGTGCTGCCATTCTCCTGGTCCCGAGCGAGCAGGCAGGCCGTGAAGTCGAGGGCCGGGGGCTCCCATGGTAGGGCGGAGAAGCCAAGTGACGGCAGGTGGACGAGCATCTCGACCTGGTGCGCGAGGAGCTTCCCTCCGACCCTCAAGCCGAGCAGTGGCAGCTCACGCAGGGCTCCCGGAGCCAGGATGCTCCATCTCAGCGGCTTCCTGGCTTGCGCCACACGGAGCAGCGATTCGAGCACCGGCGCCAGTGCCGCCTCCACCTTGCTCCAGCCGTTCCGGCGCATGGCCGAGGAAGTGCCTCGGTGGGAGTCGAAGTCCTCTTCGCAGAGGTGCAAGGCCCCCAGGAGTCCGTCCTGCACCCCGCCTGTCTCCACTCGGAAGGTGCGCTGGCCACGGGTGTGCCCGTCGTTCCAGCACGCCATGACCAGCACTGCTCCGGAGGGCTCGATGACGAGCCCGAGGACACCGTGTCCGTCTCGCATCTCCCGCAGGGCCTTTTCGTTCGCCTCCAGGTCGCGTCCCGGCTCGATGATGCTCGTCATTCCTGGAAACTCACTGACGCCCATGCGCTTCCGGCCTTGCTCATCGGCTTCGAGGAGACGCGACCAGGTCTTGGCGATGTCCTCCTCGAGCCAGGTCGAGAGACAGGTGGCTTCGAAGGCGGCGGTATGCGGCACGCGCGAGCCCTCTTTTCGAAGTGTGTGGCACACCTCTCCAAGGCTCCAGGCCGTCATCGCCGTCTCCTCCGGGATCTGCGATGACAACTCCAAGGAAGACAGCGCATAGGGATCCCAGAGGTGTGGTTGCGTCAGCTCGCTCCGGGAGTCCATCGCGGGCAACAGGGCCGCATCGGTCAGCGTGGTGTGAAGGAGCCTCCGGATCCTCAGCAAATCCCAGAGGTACTTCAGCAGGGGCGGGAGGGCGTCCTGGTTCAGCACTTCGGGCAGACGTGCGAGTCGATGGAGCACG
Source organism: Myxococcus stipitatus (assembly GCF_038561935.1). The sequence goes on from NZ_CP102770.1 coordinate 4,073,646, forward strand.
GTCAGTCGCAGGTCGCAGGAGTACTGCAAGCACGCCAGGAGGTGAATCGCGTGGTCTGGTTGGGCGCGGGCATGTCCAGCGAGGTACCCATTGAGCATCCATCGATAGGCGGGGCCTGGGGTGCCTGTCATTCGCACCAGGGGCGCGCGATCATCCGTGGGGTATCCCCACAGCGCCCCTTCCATCCGGTTGAGTGCCTCATTGAGGCCGCGGGGCAACACGCCCGCGCCTGGACGCCTCCCCTCCTGATGGGTCTTGTGGTTGACGACGGCCACGAGCTCCTCGGGGGGCAGGAAGGACAGTGCTGCATCAAGAGGCAACGGTTCGCCGCCCAGGCGTTCGAGCAACCCCATGAGACGGTACACGGCCGGCAGGGTTTCCGGGTGTGACCACTGCTCTGGCGTCAGCTTGAACAGCCCTTCCAGGTGGCTCGCGTAGCGAGTCCGCACCGCAGGGGTGCCCAGCGCGATCAGCTCGGCCGCGGTTGTTGCCACTCGGAGCGCTTGGACTGTGCCCGGGGTCACCTGGGACAACGTCGGGAGCACTTCATCGATGGCAGCCTGGACCATCGAGTCGGAATCCTCCATCAAGCCGTGGGTGACCTCCTGAAGGAAGCGCAACCGAGCCCGTGCTGCCGTGGCATCAGCGGACAGGTTCGGGGAACCCGGAGAGACATGGGCCAGGAGACGCTCCGCCCGGGCCAATGGCACGGTATGGGGGAGCAGTGGTCGGAGATCTCCTCCTTGGGCGACGTCGAGCCAGAGATGCGCGGCCTCGGTGGCCAGCTGCTCCCGCTCAGGGGGCGCGATGCTCGGAACCGCCAGCGCTTCGTGAATCCATGCCAGCGCGGCGAGCAGATTGTCGAGCTGGGAGGAGTTCAGTCGCTCACGCAGCAGCCTCGCCACGCGCAGGGCTCGCTCGGGGGAGGGAGGCTCCCCTGGAGCGGCGGAGAACTCTCGTTCGAGCCATTGGTCCTGCAGTTCATCGAAGGAGGTGGGCGCCGAAAGCTCTTGTGAGAGGAGCTGCTGCAGATGCGCCTGCTCCTCGGCGGTGAGCGCCCGTTCCGGGACTGGGGTCCATTCCTTCTCGGACTTCCACTCCGGCAAGCCGACGAAGCGAATCCCCGCCCACGAGATCGGGCAGGACAGACGCGACTCGAGCTCGTTCACCTCTTGCTCACTCATCTGCTCCGGGAGGGGACCCAGCATTCCCAACACAGGTCCGCGTAAATCCTGTCTGAGCGGGAGGTCCAAGGTGTCAACGAAAGAGGCAATGGCCTCGTTGACGGGATGAGTCCGCAGGCACTGGAGCAACCTCGGGAGACTCTGCTCAAGCCAGTGCCGCTGAGCGCCTGTCAGGGCTCGAGCTGGCTCCTCGCCCGAGGCGAGCCGCCGCCTGTATTCCCGTGCCACGGTCGCGGTCACCAGATCCGGTACGGACCACTGTGTCCCGATGGCGGTGCGCACCCCGCTCATGAGCAGGATGTGGTCCAGTCCGTATCCCTCGTTCGAGGGGCGTGTCATGGGGTCGTGGGGGAGGTTTGTGCCTGACTGACACGCCCAGAGCTCCACTCGCTCCATCCCATCCAGCGCCTCTGCGCCGAAAGCACTGACGTCGAGCATTCCTCCCGCCAGCGACAGCTGGGGCCTCGCCCCTGGAGGGTGCTCTCCGTGGGTGTAGATGCTGAGCGTTCGGGCCTCCCCGAGGACACCTTGAATGGCTTCGCGCGTTGCCTGTGCTCCCTCCAGGCAGCGCTCATGTGGGCGCAGGGTCTGGAAGGCGATGGGGTGGAAATGTGTCCCTCCTGGGATGACCACCCACTCCTCGGTTCGAGGAGGTGTGGGCGCCGGGCGGGTGCGCAGCGGAAAGAGGCTGGGGAGCCAGATGATGGACTCGAACCGGTCGATGAGCCGACTGCCCTTCGGGCCGAGTGCAACGAGCGGAAGGTATGTCGACTCATGGGAGGGCAGCAGGACCGCGCGGGCCCATGTCCCTGGGGGAAAGGCCGCGGAGAGGTCGAGCTCCCGCAGCAGCTCGGCCAGCCGCTCGGATTGGGTGAAGGTCCCGATGTTCTCAGCGGCATGCTGAACGAGGTGGAAGACCTCTCCGCGAATGGGGCAGGTGGTGCTCCGGGCCTTCAACTCCTCCCCTTCGAGCCACGCGGTGATGGCCAGGAGCTCACTCTCTTGTACGAAGAGGCGGACCAGGACGCTGCCTGGATGCTGGCGCAGCACTGCTTCGAGGGCCTTGGGGCCGAGGTTCTGGTTGAGGACTTGCTGAACTGAGCCTCCCCGGGTTTTGTGGACACCGGAGATGAGGTGACCGAAGGATGTCCACGACGATGCCGAGACGCGAGCGCAGGAAGTACACGCCCGAGTTCAAAGCCCGGGCTGTGAAGATGGTGCTGGAAGAGGGCAAGTCGCGAGCCCAGGTGGCCAAGGACCTGGACCTGACTCGCAGTGCGCTGGAGGCATGGATGAGGCAGTCCCGAACGGACGCGGGCCAGGGGCCGTCCGGGGCGCTGACGACGGGTGAGAAGGAGGAACTCGCTCAGTTGCGCCGCGAGGTGCGCCAGCTGCGGATGGAGCGGGAGATACTAAAAAACGCGGCGGCCTTCTTCGCCAAGGAGAGCACGTGAGGTTCACGGCCATCCAGGAGGAGAAGGCGAACTACCCGGTGGCGATGCTGTGCCGTGTGCTGGAGGTGTCCCGAGCGGGCTACTACGCCTGGGAGGGACGTGAAGCGTCGGCACGCCAGAAGGCCAATGCGGCGCTGGTGGAGCGAATCCAGCAGGTGCATCAGGACAGCCGCCGCACCTATGGTAGCCCACGCGTCCAGGCCGAGCTGAAGGCCCAGGGGCTGCCCGTGGGCCGGCACCGCGTGGCCCGGCTCATGCGCGAGGCTGGGCTCCGCGCTCGTCGACGCAGACGGTTCGTGCACACCACGGACTCCAAGCACGGCCTCCCGGTGGCGCCCAACGTGCTGGCTCGCGACTTCAATCCACCAAGGCCCGACCGGACGTGGGCGACGGACATCACGTACGTGCCCACGCGGGAGGGCTGGCTCTACCTGGCAGTAGTGCTGGACCTCTTCAGTCGGCGCGTCATCGGTTGGGCCATGGACCGCTGCATCGACCGGCACCTGGTGCTTTCGGCTCTCGACATGGCGCTCAAAGGTCGCTGTCCCCCAGCGGGACTGTTGCACCACTCGGATAGGGGCAGCCAATACGCCAGTGAGGACTACCAGCGAGCGCTGGCCGCCCGCGGCATCCGATGCAGCATGAGCCGCAAGGGCAACTGCTGGGACAACGCCGTGGTGGAGAGCTTCTTCTCCACGCTGAAGACAGAGCTGGTGCACGAAGCGGACTTCTCGACGCGCGAGGCGGCGAAGGGTGGCTTGTTCGAGTTCATCGAGGTGTTCTACAACCGCAAGCGGCGGCACTCCTCACTTGGCTACGTCAGTCCCGCCGAGTTCGAGAAGACCGCCTCGCAGGTGCCACTGGCTGCTTAACCCACCTGTCCACAGAACCCGGGCAAGCTCAAACCTCCACATAGGCCGCATCCACTTGGGCGAGTGCGTTGCGCAGGCGGCGCACCTGTCGAGCCCCCTGCTCGACCTGGGCGTCGAAGAATTCGGAGGGGACAGGTGCCTCTCGGGCCTCGATGCACCTGGGCAGCATGAAGAGGGAGTCCTTGTTCTCTGCCTGCTTCATCTGGGAGATGAGGGCGTCGAGGATCTCCCGCTGGACATCGGGGGTTTGGTGTTTCATCGACTGTGCATAGCTGTCCAGCAGGTACGTCTGGCCCATGTGCTTCGACAGTTCATGGTAGAGCGCCTTGGGCAACGGTTCCTGCGGCCTTCGCATATGTGAGGAGAGGTTCTCGGCGAAGCGGAAGCCGCTCGTGTTCTCGAGGGCCAGGAAGGCACGCAGCGCATCTTGCAGGTCCTGCGCGAGGATTCTCGCCACGAGCTCCGCGGCATCCTGCATGTTGATCGACGCCGCATCTGCCTCGGAGTCGGAGATGGTGGCCAGGGCTCGGTGTTGGATCGCCTTCTCGATGAAGGTGCTCAGCAGTTCGATGGCCGCATGAGGCGCATCGCAACGCCGGAGCAGGACCGCCAGGTGTCGCTGGTGCTCGAACGCGTCCACGTGGTTCCAGCGCACTTGCTCCAGCAGGGGCCGGGCGCGAGTCTTTCGGTCGGGGGTATCTCCCGCGAGGATGATCTCCGCGAGCTCCATGCGCGCGAGTGCCTGGTTCAGTGCGTCCCCCTCGTGGATGACCTCCTTCGCCAGTCGTTCGGCCTGCTGGAGGTCCTGCTTGCGTCCACGCATGCGCAGCAGGCTCGCCGACGAGAGCCGGGCGCGCAGGGGGACGGCATGGCGGGAGGGACCGAAAAACGCTTGGGCGTGCCTGGCGCACTCCGCCGCCCGGTCATACTCGCGGAGGGCTCGTTCGACGTCTCCATGCTCGGCTCCGAGGAAGTTGGCGAGGTTCAGGTGGACCTGGGAGAGCTGTTGAAGGCCCAACTGGCCACAGCCTTCGAGGCGCCAGAGTGCACTCCTGTAACGTCGCTCAATCTCGTCGAAGAGGAGTGCTCGCTTCTCCTGCGAGACGAGGCGCGCCATCCGGCGGAGGCAGACGGCGAGAGAGCTTTCGGTCTCCGCGGACCGGAGCGGGGCTCGTTGGCGAGACGGCGATTCCAGTGCACGGCTGTAGAGTTGTCGGGCGGTGGCGAGGGCGAAGAAGCTCTCGGTCTCCTCCGAGAGTTCATGTGCCAGGTCATGGCGAGCGGCTGCCGCCGCGGCGCTGTGATCCTCCTCGGAATGGAGCGCCAGCGCTTGCCGGAAAAGTGGGAGTGCTTCCTTCCTGCGTCCCATGGCGCTCAGACGCTGGGCACGCAGCCGCAGGTTCAAAGACTCAGGATGTGCTTCGAGGGCCCGGTCGTAGGCTTCTTCATCTCGAAACGCCTGGCTGCTCTTCTGGGCTTCCGCTAGGACCTTCCTTTTTGACCACAGCATGTGAGCTCCTCCTGCCCCCATAGCGAAAAGCCTCTGCTGGGTTTCCCCGAACGAGCTCGTTTCGGGGGCGGTCACTGAACCCAGGTCAGGCGCGGAGGCGCTGCGGAGGTGATCCACCCAGCCGAAGGCCGGGAGGTCATCGCACAATGGATGAGGCGGGGGCCGTGTGCGGAAAACTCAACGGAAGGCGTCGCCCAGGCACGCGGGCGCGCCTTCCGTGGGTGTCTCAACCACCCCTTCTTCGCGAGAGGTCAGTACGGACTCCCTGTCGACGAGGAGCGGTGCGACCACCGACCTACGGATTCGGGGTCCAGCAGACGAACACCTCTTCCACATAGTTCGACACGTAGTTGTTGGCATCCAGGACGCGGAATCGGAAGTACTTGCGATAGTACCGCCCGCCCGTGCGCAGTCCTTGGATGCAGGAGTCTTGGATTGAGGTGGTTCCATCGCGCCACGTGTGGTTCTCTGGCGCGGGACTGGTTCCGAGATCATGGGCCCGTTGCCACTGGTAGCGATACGGAGGCACGCCGTTGCTGGCGCTTCCGGTGCAGGTGATCTTGTTGTTCAGGGGGTATTCGTCTTCGCAATACATCGTCACCGTCGGCGGGGGGATCTCGAGTTCCGCGGCCGTCTCGCCGGTTTGAGGCAATCCAGTCTCTTCGGGCATCGGTCCGCCACAGGCGCCCAGCAACGACATTGCAGTGACAAGGACCGCGCCAGTCCAGGTGTTCTTGATGAGGCTTGAAGCCGCCATGGAGCACTCCATCGGGTGAGGGGAAGGCGGCTCAGTATTGATTGATTTGCAGGAGAAACAGGATTGCAGAAGTGGGAGTGTTGGAAAGTGGTCAAATGCGGCGGGTTCCGGGAGCTCCGAATCCTCACTCGAGGGCCACCCTCCAGTCGGGAGGCCAGATGCGTGGCCGATACGTGGGGTCCTGTCGCCATGCCGCGACTTCGTCCCGCCAGCGAGGCCAGTCCGCGTGTTGTCCTCGGCGCTCGACGAGGCCCGACGTGTGGCTCGCGAAAGCCAGGATGAGCAACGGGAGCGCGAGCGCGCGCCGCATCCGGCTGAAGCGGTTGTTTTCGTCCGGCGCCAAGGCCGAGATGACCAGGAGCAACACGAGGACGGCGGGGACGTAGAAATAGCGGCCATAGCCCCCCGTGGGGAGCACGAGCTGCGACTTGTCGCCTGAACCGAGTGAACCCACCATGCACAATGCCGCGAGCAGGGGACCGCTCACGGCGAGCAGCCGCACCTGGAACCGCTGTCGGTACTGCATCGCCCAGCTCCACCCGAGCAGAAGGACCGCACAGCCTCCCGCGAGGAGCACCGCGCGCCATGGCAACGCGCGGCCTCGCACCACCGCGGACGCCAACCGGTGGGCCAGGGGCAATCCCAGCACAGGCTCGAAGAGGGCTCGGGTCACCAGCGAGGTGGAGATGACGTCGAGAGAGGGCCTCGCCCGCCCAGCGCTCGCGGCCTCGAGTCCCTCTCGCAGAAACGCCGCGCCCCAGATGGCCAGGTGTGCCCCGACACACGCGGTGAGCAGGCCGGCCTGGATCCACGCCTCGCGTTGACGCGTCCTCCAAGCGCGCCACAGGAAGAGGGGAAGGAGGAAGCAGGTGACCGGTCCGGTCATCCCCGCGAGCACCAGCAGGGCCCTTCGGGCCCACAGCCCGGACCGCGAAGGCTCACCCTCGGATTCGAGCAACAGGAGCACGCTCGCGAGCGCGAGGTGGAACTGGGAGTTGATGGTGTTGAGCCACACCTCCTCGGAAGGGGAAGCCAGGATGAGGGCGGCGAGCGCGAGCGCCTGCCGGCCCGGGGTCCGGAGGAAGGCGATACGGCCCGCGAGCACCAGGGCGACGGGGATGAGCTGGATGCCCAGCGCCAGGAGGGTGGTGACCCAGGGGCCTGCTTCCGGCCTGGGGAGGCTCGCGAGAAACCCGGCCAGGTTGCTGAAGAGGGAGTAGTACCCCAGGTGTGGCGTCGCGAGCGCGGCGACCCCCACGTCGCGCGCATGCTCGAAGTACACCGTGGCCTCCTCCGCCCAGAAGCGTGGCGAGCGCAGGAGGAGGGGCTCGCGCAGACAGATCCCCATGACCGCGGCGAAGAACAAGAGCCCTGCGTGGGGGCGTGTGGTGGTGTCTGGCGGAGCGGAGGTCGGCACGGTGCGGAGGGCTGTGGGCGCCGGAGTCACTGTGCCACCTCGAGAGCGTTCCCTCAAAACCCAACTCGCCTGAGCGACTGACCACACGTCGCGCTCAGCGAGGCCCTCCGAGCGCCGTACCTGGGGAGGCGCGCTTCAGGGGCGGCCCAGGTGTATGTCCGGATTCCGAGCCAGACATATGAAAGATGGCGGAATGCCGCGTCGCGCCAGCACCAAGTCAGACACTTCATGACCCGTGTGCGTGTTTTCCAGGGGATTCAAAGACATTCATGGAAATCCTCCAGTCCAACTGTCCCTCTCATTCCTGTCTTCCACGCCTTGATTGGGAATGTTGGGTCCGAACTCACCCGGTAGGTGGGGCCCATACGGGGCAATGGAATGGCAAAGTGTGTTGCCCTTGGAAAGTCATTGGAGCTCTTCCATGCATTGTTCGTGAGCCGCTATTATTCGTCCTCGTGGCTTGTGCAGTTGCAATCCACCAGGGAGGGGGGGCTTGTGAAGACGAGTCAGCCGAGTACAGGTCTGTGCTTGGACGTCAGGCGTCGATTGTCGAGCAGGGGGCTCATGGTGCAATCACCGTGGATGCAGTCGTTCATCCACGAAACTGCGAGGAGGGGACATGGACACCGCGATTCGTGAGGTGGTGATTCTGGGAGGTGGGACGGCGGGCTGGATGGCCGCGGCCTATCTTCAGAAGGTCTTCGAGGGCACCGTCCAGGTGACGCTCCTGGAGGCAGCGACCATCCCGAGGATCGGGGTGGGGGAAGCCACGGTCCCCAACCTGCAACGCGTCTTCTTCGACCGGCTGGGCATCCCCGAAGACGAGTGGATGCGCGAGTGCAACGCCGCCTTCAAGACGGCGGTGAAGTTCGTCAACTGGCGCAAGAAGGAGCCCGGCGCTCCAGACAATCATTTCTACCACGCGTTCGGACTCATCCCGAACGTGGACAACATCCCGCTGTCTCACTACTGGGTGCTGCGCAACGAAGGATGTGAGCGGCCCGATGAGGGAGTGGACTACGCCTGCTACCGCGAGCCGCCGATGATGGACGCGAAGCTGGCACCGCGCTTCCGGGACGGTCGGCCCGCGGTCAACTACGCGTGGCACTTCGACGCGCAGCTGGTGGCGGACTACCTGCGGCGGCTGGCCACGGGGTGGGGCGTGAAGCACGTCGTGGACGAGCTGGCGTCGGTGGAGAAGAGGCCAGACGGACACATCAAGGCGCTGCACACGCGAGGCGGCCGTGTGCTGGAGGGTGACTTCTTCGTGGACTGCAGTGGCTTCCGGGGCCTGCTCATCAACCAGGCGATGGAGGAGCCGTTCCTCGACATGAGCGACCACCTGCTGTGCAACAGCGCGGTGGCGACGGCCATCGAGCATGATGACGCGCGGTTCGGAATAGAGCCCTACACGTCGGCGATAGCGTCGAAGCACGGGTGGATGTGGAAGATTCCGATGCTGGGGCGATTCGGGACGGGGTACGTCTATTCGAGCAACTTCTGCTCGCAGGACGAAGCCATTCGCGAGTTCTCCGCGAAGTGGGGGCTGGACCCGGACAAGACGGCATTCAATCGCATCCGGTTCCGGGTGGGCCGAAACCGGCGCGCGTGGGTGAAGAACTGCGTGAGCATCGGGCTTGCGTCGTGCTTCGTGGAGCCGCTGGAGTCCACCGGCATCTACTTCATCACCGCGTCCATCTACCAATTGGCGAAGCACTTCCCGGACAAGGGATTCAACCCGGTGCTGGTGGACCGTTTCAATCGAGAGATTGAGATGATGTTCGACGACACCCGGGACTTCCTGCAGGCGCACTTCCTCACGTCGTCGAGGGACGACACGGCGTTCTGGTTGGCGAACAAGAACGACTTGAAGCTGTCGGACGCGCTGAAGGACAAGCTGGAGACGTGGAAGGCGGGCCTGACGGTCAACATGCCGGTGTCGGGCGAAGAGGCGTACTACGGGAACTTCGAGACGGAGTTCCGGAACTTCTGGACGAACAGCAGCTACTACTGCGTGTTGTCGGGGATGGGGTGGAGGCCGGAGCAGCCGCTGACGACGCTGAAGTACCGGCCGTCATCGGTGGCGCACGCGGAGGAGGCCTTCCAGCGCATCAAGCTCCAGCAGCAGGCGCTGCTCCAAGGCTTGCCGAGCAACCACGAGTTCCTCCAGCGGCTGCACCGCAAGAACGGAATGGACCTGGCTCGCACCGGGACCCGGTGACCTCGGAACCCAGACAGGGGCTCGTCGCGGAGCCCCTGTCTCAGTCCTCCAACAACCAGGGGGCGTACTTCCACGCCGTCTGGTGCCGAGCCTTGTCCGCGAACTGGATGTCCACGAACTCCTCGAACGCCATCCGCCGGTTCAGCAACCCGTGCTCCAGCATCAGGTCCTGCACCAGGTTGAAGTCCGCCTCGCGAGGGGCCAGGGGCGTGTACTGGACGCGGTCGATGGGCTCCAGCAGCGCGTGGCGCAGCAGCGCGGGCGGCTGGCTGTAGTAGTAGCGCCCGACGAACTCCGCCGCGTACTCGCGCTCCGCGCGCCCCTGGTCCAACCACAGGCCCGAGCGCGCGATGCCATCCACCAGCACCTGCACCGCCTGCGGCCTCCGGCTGATGACGTCGTCGCGCACCACCAGCACACACGACATGTAGTCGGGCCAGTACTCCTTCGCGTGGAAGAGGACCCGGCCGAAGCCGCCCAGCTCCGCCTGCGACGGGTACGGCTCTCCCATGGAGAAGCCGTCCACGGCTCCCGCCGCCAGGGCTCCCGCCACGTCCGGAGGTGACATCTCCACCAGCTTCACCGACGACGGGGGCAGCCCGTGCTCCTTCAGCGCCTTGAGGATGATGAGCCGCTCGTCCGAGAAGCGGCTCGGGACGGCCACCGTCTTCCCGACCAGGTCGGGCACATGGCGCACGGGGCCGTTCTTGCTCACCACCACGGCGCTGCCGTAGCGATGCCCCAAGTAGACAATCTTGATGGGTACGCCCTGCGACCGCAGGGCCAAGGCCATGGGGGCCACCAAGAACCCCGCCTGCATCCGGTTGGAGATCAGTGCTTCTTTGATCTCCGGAAACCCCTGGAACATCTTCGGGATGAACAGCGTGTCATCCAGGGAGTTGCGGGCGATGTAATCAGTGACCGGACAGGCCAGGTGTCAGGTGACTGGGATGTAGGCGACGTTGAGCTTGCGTGTCTCCTCCGTCTTCCACTCGTTGCGCAGCGACGACCAGTCCAGGTTGAGCCACATGTGCAGGCCGGAGACCACCACCAACCACGCGGTCACGGCCCAGGCGATACGCCCCGTCTGTCCTGTCATTGCGGCACCTCTCGAACCTTCAGGTTGTCATTCCTCGCGAAAGCCCCAGCGCACCCAGCGCAGTGACTCCATCTTCCGGATTCCCGTGTCCAACAGCAGGCCGATTCCCCCGATGAGCAACATCCCCGCGACCACCAGGTCGTAGCGTTTGCCCGCGTTGCGAGCATCCACAATCATGTACCCGAGCCCGGAGTCGACGGCGATCATCTCCGCCGCGACCACCACCTGCCAGGACACCCACAGCGCGATGCGCAGCCCCACCAGCAACTGGGGCATCGCCGCGGGCAGCAGGACCTGGAAGAAGAGGCGGGGAGGGGAGAGCCCGAAGTTGCGGCCCGCGTTCAGATAGATGGAGGGCACCGTGGCCATCGCCCCCGTGGTGTGCAGCGCCAACGGCAGGCTCGCCGCCAGGAAGATGAGCGCGACAGCGGCCTTGTCGCCCACGCCAAAGAAGAGGATGGCGATGGGCACCCAGGCCAACGGGCTGATGGGCCGGAGGAACTGCACCACCGGCCCGAGCGCCAGGGCCGCCATCGGGTAGAGCCCCATCACCATCCCCAACACCATTCCCACCACCACGGCCATCCCGAAGCCAATCCCCACCCGCAGCAGCGAGTCAGCGGCATACCGGTGCAACACGCCGCTGCGCATCAGCTCCAGCACTCCGTCCAGCACCTGCATCGGATGAGGGAACACCTTCGTGCCTGTCCCTCGCACCGCCACCACCCAGCAGGCCAGCACCCAGAGCAGCGTGGCCACGGGCAGCACGAAGGACTCGGCGGAGCGCCGCGCGATGAGCACGGTGTCAGATGTGGTGGGCAAGACCAATCTCCCCCAGCAGGCTGTTTCGCAGCTCCAGGTATCGGGCCGAGCTGATGTCCCTGGGCCGAGGAACGTCCACCTCCACGATGCGCCGAACCTTCCCGGGCTTCGCTGACATCACCACCACCCGGTCCGCGAGTTGCAAGGCCTCCTCGATGTCGTGGGTGACGAAGAGCACCGTCTTGCGCTCCGCCTCCCACAAGCGCAGCAGCTCCGAGCGCATCGAATGCCGGGTGATGGAGTCGAGCGCTCCGAAGGGCTCGTCCAGGTAGAGCACCTCGGGATTCGCCGCCAGCGCTCGGGCAACCTCCACGCGTTGCTTCATTCCTCCCGACAGCTCGTGCGGCCAGGCCTGCTCGAAGCCCGTCAGTCCCACCAGCTTCACGTAGTGCGCCACGCGCTCTCGCCGCTGTGCCTCCGTCAGCTTGAACAGCCCGAAGGCGATGTTTCCCTCGACGGTCAACCAGGGAAAGACACCTCGCTCCTGGAAGACGAAGATGCGGCGCGGGTCCGGGCCCACCACGCGCTCCCCTTGGAAGAACACCTCGCCGGAGGTGGGCTTGAGAAACCCTCCCACGACGTTCAGCAGCGTGGACTTGCCGCAGCCGGAGGGACCCAAGAGACAGACGAACTCGCCTTCGTGCACCTCCAGGTCCACCCCCTCCAGCACGGTCAGCTCTCGCGAAGGGGTGCTGAACCGGACGTGGACGTGGTGGATGCTCAGGGCCACCTTGCGTGGGGCCTGCTGGGACGCCCGTGTGTTGGTGTTGGCGGGCTTCACGTCAGGGGCTCCTCACCAGGCGGATGCGGGATACCTTGGCGGAGGGGGCTGGTGCCGGGAATCCCCAGCTCAACGCGGGAATCCGCTCCATCCTGCGGAGGAGTGCATCCAGCCCCAGCCCCACGGCACCAATGAGCACCATGCCCGCCACGACCAGGTCATAGCGATTGCCTGCGTTCCTCGCATCCAGGATGAGGAAACCCAGGCCGGAATTGACAGCCATCATCTCCGCCATCACCACCACCATCCACGCCACACCCAGTGTCTGTCTCAAGCTCGTCAGCAGTTGCGGCAGGATGGAGGGCCACACGACGTGTCTCATCAATCCCAGCGTGGACAAGCCGAAGTTGCGGCCCGCGTTGAGGTGGACAGACAGGACCTTGCGCACCCCCATGAGCGCGTTGACCATCAGCGGCCCGAAGCAGGCCATGAAGATGATGAAGATGGCGGAGAGGTCACCCACTCCGCACCAGAGAATGGCCAGGGGCGTCCAGGCCAACGAGCTGATGGGGCGCAGCAACTGGAGCATCGGCCCCAGGGCCCGCTCGGCCCGGGGCGACCAGCCCAGCCAGATGCCCAACGGGATGGCGACCAACCCCGCCGACAACAGCCCCCACGTCACCCGGAAGAGTGAGGCCACCGTAAACCGCACCAGCCGGCCATCCGCCGCGAGCTGTCCCAACGACACGACGACCTGCCAGGGCGTGGGCATCAATGGCGCCTTGCCGGCCTGGATCGCGAGCCACCAGAGGGCCAGCAACACCACGACCACCCCCCCAGGCAATACGCAGCGAGTCATGCGCGGGCTCATGGCTTGAACTCGAGTCTCTCCAACGAGGAATACGACGTGTGGCCGCTCCCGGGTGCCGTGAAAACAAGACATGTATCCGAGCCGGCGTGGGAGTCCCGGCCCACCCCGTGGCGCGTGTCGTCAAGCGAAACCCCATGAGAGCGGGTGCCCGTTGGCAGAGCACGCATGAACCTTCCGGTCGTTCCGCTCGAACCACTAAAATGTGTCTCCGCCGATGGCTGACGTGGGCCAAGAACGAACAATGTGACTGCCAGTCACTTGAGGACAGGCCCGTATCTCAGGAATAGGAACCAAAGGTTAAGTAGAGAGCACAGGGTCCAATCACCGCGGGCGTCGTCGCACGTCCGCACATGCGCGAGGAGGGGACGTGGACACCGCGATTCGTGAAGTGGTGATTCTGGGAGGTGGGACGGCGGGCTGGATGGCCGCGGCCTATCTTCAGAAGGTCTTCGAGGGCACCGTCCAGGTGACGCTCCTGGAGGCAGCGACCATCCCGAGGATCGGGGTGGGGGAGGCCACGGTCCCCAACCTGCAACGCGTCTTCTTCGACCGGCTGGGCATCCCCGAAGACGAGTGGATGCGCGAGTGCAACGCCGCCTTCAAGACGGCGGTGAAGTTCGTCAACTGGCGCAAGAAGGAGCCCGGCGCTCCAGACAATCATTTCTACCACGCGTTCGGACTCATCCCGAACGTGGACAACATCCCGCTGTCTCACTACTGGGTGCTGCGCAACGAAGGATGTGAGCGGCCCGATGAGGGAGTGGACTACGCCTGCTACCGCGAGCCGCCGATGATGGACGCGAAGCTGGCACCGCGCTTCCGGGACGGTCGGCCCGCGGTCAACTACGCGTGGCACTTCGACGCGCAGCTGGTGGCGGACTACCTGCGGCGGCTGGCCACGGGGTGGGGCGTGAAGCACGTCGTGGACGAGCTGGCGTCGGTGGAGAAGAGGCCAGACGGACACATCAAGGCGCTGCACACGCGAGGCGGCCGTGTGCTGGAGGGTGACTTCTTCGTGGACTGCAGTGGCTTCCGGGGCCTGCTCATCAACCAGGCGATGGAGGAGCCGTTCCTCGACATGAGCGACCACCTGCTGTGCAACAGCGCGGTGGCGACGGCCATCGAGCATGATGACGCGCGGTTCGGAATAGAGCCCTACACGTCGGCGATAGCGTCGAAGCACGGGTGGATGTGGAAGATTCCGATGCTGGGGCGATTCGGGACGGGGTACGTCTATTCGAGCAACTTCTGCTCGCAGGACGAAGCCATTCGCGAGTTCTCCGCGAAGTGGGGGCTGGACCCGGACAAGACGGCATTCAATCGCATCCGGTTCCGGGTGGGCCGAAACCGGCGCGCGTGGGTGAAGAACTGCGTGAGCATCGGGCTTGCGTCGTGCTTCGTGGAGCCGCTGGAGTCCACCGGCATCTACTTCATCACCGCGTCCATCTACCAATTGGCGAAGCACTTCCCGGACAAGGGATTCAACCCGGTGCTGGTGGACCGTTTCAATCGAGAGATTGAGATGATGTTCGACGACACCCGGGACTTCCTGCAGGCGCACTTCCTCACGTCGTCGAGGGACGACACGGCGTTCTGGTTGGCGAACAAGAACGACTTGAAGCTGTCGGACGCGCTGAAGGACAAGCTGGAGACGTGGAAGGCGGGCTTGACGGTCAACATGCCGGTGTCGGGCGAAGAGGCGTACTACGGGAACTTCGAGACAGAGTTCCGGAACTTCTGGACGAACAGCAGCTACTACTGCGTGTTGTCGGGGATGGGGTGGAGGCCGGAGCAGCCGCTGACGACGCTGAAGTACCGGCCGTCATCGGTGGCGCACGCGGAGGAGGCCTTCCAGCGCATCAAGCTCCAGCAGCAGGCGCTGCTCCAAGGCTTGCCGAGCAACCACGAGTTCCTCCAGCGGCTGCACCGCAAGAACGGAATGGACCTGGCTCCCACGGGCACCCGGTAACGGGCTGCTTCACCCCAGTCCCTCGGAATCCAAGAGAGTGCCGTTTCCGCCGGATGTCCGGCGACTCGGCGCTCGGATTCGTCATGGCGTGCTGCTTCGGGGTCGAATTGACGCCCGCATCTGGCTATAGACGAGGAACGAACATTCGTTAAGTTCGTCCGCCCATCTCGGCCCCGCTGGGAGCAGTCCCCTGAAGCATTCGTACGTCCTGGTCTTCCCCCGCTACACCGTCCACTGGGTCGTGATGGGGCTCGTCCTCATCTACCTGTCGTCGGCGGCGTTGCTGGAGTCCCTCTCCATCTACCTGGTGCCCCACGCCGTGCTGCGGGCCCTGTTGAGCAGTCAGTTCGGGTTCTTCCTCTTGCTGCTCGGCATTCCCTCCGGGCTCTACATGCTGGGGTGGCGGGGCATCGACTTCTTCCTCTGGGTCCTGTCGCCGCGCTTGCTGGTGGTGGACGCGCAGGGGCTTCGCTCAGGCAAGACGTCCTTCCTGTGGCGCGACCTGCGGTCCGTGGTCCGCATCCATGACCAGGACCGGATGGACTTCCGGCACAGCCACGGGAAGTACCGGCTGCGGCTCCACCTGTGGAGCGACGCGGACCACCTCGAGGAGCACGTCACCGAGCGCGTCATCTCCACCTTGCTCCCGCGCATCCACCGGCAGGTGGTCGCCGGCGAGGAGGTGGCATTCGGTCCGCTGACGCTCAGCGAGGACGGGGTGGCGCTCAAGCGCAAGCTGTTCCAGTGGGACGACATCGACAGCATCCGTCTCCAGGACTCGGATGACAGCGGCCTGGCGTCCCGTACCTTGTTCCTCACCGCCAACGGCCGGCTTCACAAGATTGACGAGGAGAAGATCATCAACTCTCCCGTCCTCCTCGCTTATCTCGCGGCGCGTCTCGAGAGCTGACTTCTCTTCACCCAACACAGACATCTCATCATGGAAATCTATCGCTCTCAGAAATCCAAGGCGAAGGCCGAGAAGCCTCACGAGTTCTACTACTCGCGCAACAAGCTCATCGCGGGGACCGTTCTCTGGTCCGTGGTGAGCGTGGGCGCCATCGCGCTCTCCGTCGTCGCCATCTCCAAGTCGAACGCGGGCTGGCTGATGGCGGGCATCGCCGCGCTGATGGTCTGGATGCTCATCGGCTGCATCCGGGGCCTCACCAACCTCGACACGCCGGTGCTGGTGATTGGCGCGGACGGCATCCTCTTCCCCGACGGAGTGCTCATCGGCTGGGAGGACATCGAGGAGAACACGTACCTCAGCCAGTCCTACATGGGCATCCCCACGGGCCGGTTCATCAACGTCAAGACGCGGCTGAAGAAGCCGAAGCGGAAGGCGCTGCGGGTCTTCGCGCTCGACATGACGAGCGACGAGTACCTGGAGCTGTGTGACCGCTACCTCCAGCGCTACTACGGCGAGGAGGAGTAGTCCCTCACCGGAACGCCCCGGCGGATGAAGCGGGCCTGGCCTCGCCTCATCCGCCCGGTGGCGGGCGTGCCGTTACTTCGTGCTGCCCTTGGCGACCTTCGCGTAGGTCCCCTTGAGCGTGACGCCCACGACGAACGAGCCGGCGTGGCACTCGATTTCGGTCGCGTTCTGCAGCTCGTTCTTCTTGTAGTAGCTGACGATGTTGACCACCGCGTTGGCGCCGCGCTTCTTGGCGCCTTCCTGGAGCGAAATCAGCGCGGACAGGGTGGCCCACTTGCAGCCCTCCTCGTCCGACTTGCCCACGCCGTTGGTCTTCTTGTTGGAGGTCTCCGAGCCCAGCTCCTCCTGGACCGACGGCGTCTTCGCGCCCGCCAGGTAGAACTTCACCGAGCCATCCAGCTTGTCCTTGGCCTGCGGCATCTCGAGGACCGACTTGAGCGGAATCATGTAGACGCTGTCCCGCGCCAGGGCCGGGCTGGACACTGTGAACGCGAGCAGCGACAGCAACAGGGGCTTCTTCATTGAGTGCTCCGTCAGTGCCATCGGCGGAAGATCAACGACGTGTTGATGCCGCCGAAGGCGAAGTTGTTGGACATGACGACTTCGGTCTCGATTCTTCGTCCATCGCCCGTCACGTAGTCCAGCGGGGCGCAGCGCGGGTCCACCGAGGCCGCGTCGAGATGCAGCGTGGGCGCGAACCAGCCGCTGCGCATCATCTCGATGGTCATCCACGCCTCCAGCGCGCCGCACGCGCCCAGGGTGTGGCCCATGTAGCTCTTGAGGGACGAGATGGGCATCCGCTCGCCGAAGACCTGGTTCGTGGCGGCGCTCTCCGCGACGTCACCCGTGTCGGTGGCGGTGCCGTGCGCATTCACATACGCGACGAGGCCCGGCTCCAGCGCCGCGTCCTCCAGCGCCAGCCGCATGGCCTGGGCCATGGTCTCCGCGTGGGGCTGGGTGATGTGGCGGCCGTCGCTGTTGGTGCCGTAGCCCACGAGCTCCGCGTAGATGCGAGCGCCTCGGGCCCGGGCGTGCTCCAGCTCCTCCAGCACCAGCGTGCACGCGCCTTCACCCAGCACCAGGCCGTCGCGCTGCGCGTGGAAGGGGCGGGGCGTCAGCTCCGGGGTGGCGTTGTTCTTCGTGCTGGTGGCGAACAGGGTGTCGAACACCGCGGCGCCCGTGGCGTCCAGCTCCTCGGCGCCTCCGGCGAGCATCGCCACCTGGCGGCCCATCTTGATGGCCTCGTAGGCATAGCCGATGCCCTGGCTGCCGGAGGTGCACGCGCTCGACGTGGTGATGATGCGGCCGGTGAGGCCGAAGAAGACGCCGATGTTCACCGCGGCCGTATGGGACATGGACCGCACGTAGGACGTGGCGGTGATGCCCTCGGTCGACTTCGCCATCAGCATCCGGCCGAAGTCGGCGATGGCGGGCGGAGAGCCCGTGGACGAGCCGTAGGACACGCCCATCTTCCCGCTCGACAGGAGCGGGTCTCCCAGGAGCCCCGCGTCGACGAGCGCGAGCTCACTGGCGCGCGTCGCCAGCAGCGCCACCCGGCCCATGCCGCGTATCGTCTTGCGCGAGTACGTCTGCGGCGGCAGCTCGAAGGGCGCGGCGGGCGCACCCACCTGGGTGTTGAGCCCGTCGTACTGCTTCCAGTCCTCGATGACCTGCACGGCGTTGCGCAGTGACTTCAGCCGAGCCTCCACCTGAGGCCAGTCATGGCCCAGGGGGCTCAGGGCACCCACACCCGTGACGACGACCCGCTTCATCCGAACAGTCCCCCGTTCACCGAAATGACCTGCCGCGTGACGTAGCCCGCGTCCTCGCTCATCAGGAAGCTCACCGCGGCGGCGACCTCCTCGGGCTTGCCCATGCGCCGGGCCGGAATCATCTTCAGCGCCTCCTCGACGACGTGGGGCTCCACCATCTCCGTGTCGATGAGCCCCGGCGCCACGCAGTTGACGGTGATGCCACGGCTGGCCAGCTCCACCGCCAGCGCCTTCGTCGCGCCGATGATGCCCGCCTTCGCCGCGCTGTAGTTCACCTGGCCCCGGTTCCCGATGAGGCCGGACACGGACGCCAGCGTGACGATGCGCCCGGGCTTGCGCCGGCGGACCAGCGGCATGCAGAGGGGGTTGAGCACGTTGTAGAATGCGTCCAGGTTGGTGTGGATGACCGCGTCCCAGTCCTCGGCGGGCATGGCGGGGAAGGCGTTGTCCCGGGCGATGCCCGCGTTGCACACCACGCCGTAGTAGCAGCCGTGCGCCTCCAGGTCCGAGGCGAGGACCCGCTCCGTCTCCGCGCGGTCGGCCACGTCGAAGCGCAGGACACGCGAGGCCCGGCCCTGCTCACGGACCTGCGCGGCCACCGCCTCCGCCTCCTCCACCTTCGAGCGGCAGTGCACCACCACGTCGAAGCCATCCTTCGCCAGCCGCAGGGCAATGGCGCGGCCGATGCCTCGGCTTGAGCCCGTCACCAACACCGTCTTCTCACTCATCCTTGCCCACCTTCGTCACGTCGAACGAGGCCGGAGGCTGGAACACCGTCAGCGCCGCCGTGGCCACCGTCTCTCCCTCAATCCCCAGGGTGCAGTCGAACTGGCTCATCCCGTTGTCCGTCCAGAACTGCCGGCGGACCTCGATGCGCAGGTGCTCGCCCACCTTGAACGTCGGGCGGTGGCACTCGTATCTGCGCGTGCCCAGCAGGAAGCCCAGCGGCTGGGGCTCCCCGCGCAGCCGCTGTCTCCAGCCCGCGTAGGCCGCGATGGCCTGCGCCATGAACTCGATGCCCACCCAGCCGCCCACGACGCCGGACTCCTGGAACAGACAGTCCTCGCGAATCGTCACCTCGGCGACGAGGCTCTCCTCGTCGCCCTCCACCGCGCGGTCAATCAGCCGCATGCGGTCGGCGTGGGGGACGATTTCGGAGATGTCGAAGGTGATGGGCGTGCGCATCAGGCCCTTCCCAGGAGGAGCGCGGCGTTGCTGCCGCCAAAGGCGAACGAGTTGCTCAGGACATAGCGCGGGGGCTGGCCCAGCGCCGTCCCGGGCTTCACCAGCGACAGGGCGGGAAGCGACGGGTCCGGCTCGCCATCCCACCAGTGGGGCGGCAGCCGCCCTCGGGCCTCGTCCGTGAGGGTGAGCCAGCACAGCGCGGCCTCCAGCGCCCCCGCCGCGCCCAGCGTGTGGCCGGTGAGCGGCTTGGTGGAGCTGCACGGAACACCGTCGCCGAGAAGGGCCTGCACCGCGCGGCTCTCCATCGCGTCGTTCTGGGGCGTCGCGGTGCCGTGCAGGTTGACGTAGCCCACGTCGCCCGGCGCGATGCCCGCGCGCTCCAGGGCCGTCCGCATGGCGATGAGGGCGCCGCGGCCTCCGGGCTCGGGGGCGGAGAGGTGGTGCGCGTCCGAGGACTCGCCCCAGCCCGCGAGGCGCACCGGCCCCGGCTCGCGGGTCATCAGGAACAGGGCCGCGGCCTCGCCGATGTTGATGCCCCGCCGGTGGACGCTCATCGGGTTGCAGCGCGTGTCGCTCACCGAGTCGAGCGACGAGAAGCCCGCCACGGTGAAGCGGCACAGCGCGTCCGCGCCGCCGGTGATGACCGCGTCGGCCACCCCCATGCGGAGCAGCCGCGCGGCGGTGGCCAGGGACTTGGCGCTGGAGGAGCACGCGGTGGAGATGACGAGCGAAGGGCCCCGCGTGCCCAGCACGTGTGTCAGCGCCAGGGCAGGGGAGCCCAGCTCCTGCTGCCGCACGTCGAAGTGGCCGGGGAGCTGACCGGAGGATTCGCGCGCGGCGATGGCGGCTTCGCTCTCACCGATGCCGGAGGTGCTGGTGCCCAACACCACGGCCACCCGCTCCGGGCCATGGCGTCGCAGGGCTTCATCCACCGCGGGACGAAGCTGCTCCAGCGCGGTGAGCAGCAGCGCGTTGTTGCGGCTGCGCATCGGCACGGGCAGCGCGTCGGTGGAGACGAGCGGCGCGGTGACCTGCCCCACGTGGAGCGGGCGGTCCGCGAAGTCGGGGCTCGATGCGACGCCCGTGGGCTGGTCGCCGAAGAGGGCCTGGGTGACCTCGCGGCGGCCCACCCCCAGGGCGCACACCAGGCCCAGGTCGTTCAAGAAGACGGGCGGAGACATGGGCTCATTCCTCCGAGAGGCGTGACTCGATGGTCAGCCGGTAGTGCTCCGCCAGGTTGACCAGCTCCGCGCGGCCCACCCAAGGGGGTTGGCCAGCATAGCGCACCGACAGCCATTCCTTGTCTCCCTGGCGCAGCACGCGCTGGCCCGGGGAGTCCTCCAGCGTCCAGCCCTCCGGCAGGGCCGCACGCACCGTGGCGGCCGGCCAGTACACGAGCTGGAGGTCTCGAATCACCGTCCGCGATTGGAACTGCGCGGGCACCCGCGCGTCGCGCTCTTCTTCCAGCCGCGCGCCATCCCACTGGAGGGTGATGACCCGCTGGCTCAACGCGAACCCGGCCAGCCGCACCGCCGAGGCGTCGATCTCCACCAGGGCCTCCAGCGAGCGCGGGCCGCCCGGGTCCAGCTCGTGCGCGAAGCTCAGCTGCTGCGACAGGCTCACGCTGCCGCCGAAGTCCGACGGCGACAGCGCGAGCGACGGCAACGCCACCTCCGGCGCCACGGGTCGTGGAGCCGGGGTGGCGCAGGACGCGAGGCCGAGCAGGGCCAGGCTGGCAATCAGGGCGCGCACAGCTTCTCGAGCACTCCGAGCCGGCGCTTGCTGTCGGCCACGAAGGGGTTCTCCTTGTCCCATGCGTAGCCCGCGAGGATGGAGGAGATCATCTTGCGAATCTCGGGCGAGGAGTTGGGGTGGAAGATGACGTTCTGGAAGCCGCCCTCGTACCAGGACTCGACGAAGGTGCGGAACGTGTCCACGCCGGCCTTGAGCGGCACCGCGTAGTCGCGCTCCCAGTCCACCGGCTCGCCGGCGAACGAACGACCGATGCACCGGGCCGCGAGGCTCGCGGACTTCACGGCGATGGTGACGCCCGAGGAGAACACCGGGTCCAGGAACTCACCCGCGTTGCCCAGCAGCGCGAAGCCGTTGCCCCACAGGGACTTCACGTTCGCCGCGTAGCCGGTGATGGCGCGCGCGGGCGTGTCCCAGGCCGCGTCCTTGAGCAGCTTGGACAGCTCCGGGTCCTCCGCGACGATGGCCTTCAGCCGCTCGGTCTCCGTGCCCTGGAACTGCTCCAGGTACTCGCGCCGGGCCACCACGCCCAACGAGCAGCGGCCGTTGGAGAAGGGGATGGTCCAGTACCAGACGTGCACGTGCTGGGGATGCGTGGTGATGCGGATCTTGTTCCGGTCGAAGGTGCCCGGGGCCACGCGGTCCTCGACGTGGGTGAAGAGCGCACCGCGCACCGGGAAGTTCGACGGCGTCTCCAGCGAGAGGAGCCGGGGCAGCACGCGGCCGAAGCCGCTGGCGTCGAGCAGGAAGCGGGCCTGGACGCGGTACGTCTCACCCTCGGGCGAGCGCACGGTGAGCTCGGGGGTGGCACCGGAGACGTCGACGGACTCGACGGTGTGGCGGAAGCGCAGCGTCGCGCCCTTGCGCTCGGCGGCGAGCGCCAGCACGTGGTCGAAGTGGGCGCGCTGCACCTGGTACGTCGTGCCCCAGCCCTTCGTGAACTTCTCCCGGAAGTCGAACTCCGTGTACCGGGTGCCGCGCACGAAGGCCGCGCCGTTCTTGTACTGGAAGCCCGCCTCGACGACGTCCTGCAGCATCCCCGCTTCCTCGATGTACTCCATGCTCTGCGGGAGCAGGCTCTCGCCGATGGAGAATCGGGGGAACTGCTCGCGCTCCAGGATCAACACCTGACGGCCCTGTTTGCGCAAAAGCCCCGCGGCCACCGAGCCCGACGGACCCGCACCAATGATGACGACTTCGGTCTTCTCTACCTTCACGACACGTCCTTGCCCGCGGGCAGTCTGCAGCAGGGGGTCAGCAGCCAGATGGCCACTTCTCCCAGCAGCATGGTCAATCCAAAGGAGCGCAGGGCCGGAGTGGCCGAGAGCCCCAGGAGTCCAAAAGAGAGGAGGGTGCTCACGCCGGCGAGCGCCACCGCGAGCCATGCGGAGCCCTCTCCGGGATGCTCCAGCATGAAGATTCCGTAGTCCACGCCCATGCCCAGGAGGAGCATCAGGCCCAGGACGCTGAAGAGCTGGAGCGGCTCACCCACCCAGCCGAAGACCGCGAGTGTGAAGAGCGTGCCCACCACCGTGGGCAGCCACGCGCGCCACGCCTGACGCCGGAAGCGCGTCACCAGCAGCAGCAGCACCGCGACATAGCCCAGCACGATGAGCCCTCCCATGAGCTCGCGGTAGCGCTCCAGGAGTCCTGAAATCTCCTGCGTCTTGTCCACCCAGCGCACACCCTCGAGCCCCCGCGCGGCCTCGGCCAGGTGAGGAAGCAGCGACGGGGCATTGAGCCCGCGCAGCATGACGATGCTGAAGTGCTGGTCCCCCATGGAGCCCAGCCACTGCTGCCGGATGGCCGCCGACGCGGGGCTGGCGAGGAGCTGCTCGGGCGTGAGCACGCCGTCCGCGAAGCTCGCGCGGGTGGGGGACTCGCCCGTGGCCTCGGCCACCGCCGCCACGGCCTGGGCCTCCGCTCGCGCGCTCAAGCGGGCGTCGGCGCGCTGCTGCTCGGCGCTCGGGAGCCAGTCGGATACCGCGCGGTAGCCCGTGAGCAGCCGGTCCGCCACGAGCATGTCCAGCCGCGCCTTGAGCTTCGCCTCGCGCTCCAGCACCTGCTCGCCGTCCTGGCCACCCACGAGGAAGAACTGCGCGGGACTGGGCAGGCCGAGGAGCCGCCCCAGCTCCCGCTGGTCCGCGATGAGGTGGGCCGGCGCCCCCTGCAGCTGGCGCACGTCGTCGCGCGTCTTCAGGCGCCCCAGTCCGCCCGCGATGAACAGCGCGAGCACCGCGGTCCCCATCCACCAGGCGCGGGTGGAGGTGAAGCGGGGCCAGCGCGCCAGCGACGTCGCGAAGCGCTGGGCGAAGGGCGTCACCGGCAGCGCGCCCGTGTCGAGGTGAGGGAACCAGCACGCCACCGTGAGGAACGCGCCGACCAGCCCCGTGGCGGAGAACAGCGCCATCTGCCGCAGCCCGGGGAAGGGCGCGATGCCCAGCGCGAGATACGCCACGACGCTGGTGAGCAGCGCCATCACCATGCCCGGCAGCAGGCCCCGCATGAGCGCGCCGCGCTCCGACGGAGGTCTGCCCTGGCGCGCGGCGAAGTAGTGGAAGCCGTAGTCCTCCGCCACGCCGACCAGGCTGGAGCCGAAGACGAGCGTGAGCAGGTGGACGCGGTCGAACACCAGGGCCGTGACGCTCATGGCCACCGCGCAGCCAATCACCAGCGAGACACCCACCAGGAGGATGGGGCGCACCGAACGGAAGGTCAGCCACACGAGCAGCAGCACGGCCGCCATCGACCCGATGCCGATGGTGGACATCTCGTCACTGGCCTGCGACGCGGCGGCCTCCGCGTACAGCGGCACGCCCGCGGCCACCATCCGGCTGTCCGGCACCGCCGCCGTCACGGCCGCGCGCGCTCTCTCCACCGCGCCCGTGATGTGTCCGTCCGCGCCGAGCGCGAAGGCGGAGACCTGGCTGTGGAAGGCCAGGAGCACCCACTCCCGCCCCTCGCCGGACAGCCACAGCCGCCCATCGCGAGGACGCGCGGTGCTCTCCGCCGCGCGGGCCGCCCACCAGTCGGGCCACAGGCCCAGCGGGTCCGCCTCCCAGTCCGTCAGCCGAGGGCCCGCGGGCTGGTAGAGCTTCATGAGCGCGGTGCCGCCCAGTTCTTCCGCCGTCGCGCGCGTCAGCCACTCGCGCTGCGCGGGCGTGAGCAGCCTGTCGCGATAGGGGCGATACAGCTCCAGCGCCACGTCCAGCGAGGACGCATCCAGGGCGGAGGGCTTCAGGAGCGATGCGTCCCGCGACAGCTCCTCGCGGACGACCTCCGCGGCGCGCTGGGCGGCTTCCCAGTCCTTCGCGCCCACGAGCAGCACCAGTTCCCGGCTGGCCCCGTCCGCGAGCTTGCGCGTGGCGGCGCCGACCTCGGGCGCCTGCTCATCCTCGGGCAGGAGCGCGAGGACGTCCGTGTCCAGGCGGGCGGAGAGCCAGAACCACACCTGGTGCGCGCCCACGGCGAGCACCACCAACAACCAGAGGATGGCCCACTTACTTCGCAAGGCGCTGGGCTTCCGTTTCAGTGGGGGACGGAGCCTGGGCCAGCTTGTCGAACAGGATGACGCTCACGTCTCCGCGCGCCTCCTCCAGGCGGACCTGCCGCACGTACTTGTCGCCTTCCAGGTGGATGACGCGGAACACGCGCGCCAGGCCCGCGTCCGTCGGCGTGAGGGTCAGCTTCCAGCCCTCCGCGCCCTCCAGCGCGCCCTCGACGCGGAAGCGCTTGGACAGCGCCGCGACGTCTCCCGACAGCAGGGCGAACATCACCTCGTTCACCGCGGCGAGCCCCGGCTCCTTGCTGGCGTCCAGGTGATAGGCCGCGGCGCCGGAGGACTGCTGCGCGCTCAGCGACTTGCGCGTGAGCGTGAGCGTGGATGCGAACGGCGTCTTCGTGTCCCAGAGGACCCCCTGCTCGCGGGCCAGGAGGAACACGCCGCGCGAGACGAGGGGCTTCTTGAAGCCCGACACCGTCTTCTTCTGCTCGAAGTCGCCGCGCAGGAGCGGCACGTCCGCCAGCCGGGCGCGGACCTGCGTCACCACGTCCTGGGCGCTGGCCGTCATCCCCGCCAGCAGCGTCACGAGCAAGAGCACGCGCTTCATTCGGGCTTCACCCCCAGCCGCTGCCAGAGCACCGGCGGGCTGACGTACTGCAGTTCCTTGGTGGCCAACGACACCGCGACCTGGATGGTGTGGGCCTGGTTCACCTTGCGGCCCGTGGCGGCGTCTCGAATCAGGTAGTCGATTCGCAGCCGGTTCTCCCACTCGGTGATCTCGGCGCGAATCCTCAGCGTCTTCCCATAGAGCGCGGGCTGCACGTACTTCAGCCGCATGTCCACCACGGGCCACGCGAAGCCGGACTCCAGCATCTGCGGGTAGTCGTAGTTGAACTTCGCCAGCAGCGCGCACCGCGCCAGCTCCAGGTACTTCACGTAGTGCCCATGCCAGACGACCTCCATCAGGTCGATGTCATGGAAGGGCGGCGTCAGCTCGATTTCGTGGTGGAGCTCAGGCTTCATAGAGCCTCCATTCCCGCGCGCGGATGGCACCCAGCAACCCCTGCAGCTCCTTGTCCAACGCCCGGTCCTCCACCACCAACGGGATGCGCTGCTCCAGGTCGGCCTGCATCGAAGCCAGAGACGGCGACAGCCCCGTTTCTTGAGCGATGCGGCGGCGCAGGGTGATTCCCTGTCGCGCGGCGATGAGCATCGCGGCCACCACCTGCTCGGTGAGCTCCAGCACGCGCAGGCAGTCCCGCGCGGCGATGGTGCCCATGCTCACCTTGTCCTGGTTGTGGCACTCGGTGGAGCGGGAGAAGACGGACGCGGGCATCGTCTGCTTGAGGGCCTCCGCCGTCCACGCGGAGACGCTGATCTGCACCGCCTTGAGGCCGTGGTTGATGGCCGCGCGCGGGCCCGTGGACCCGGAGAGGTTGGACGGCAGGCCGTGGTTGTAGCGGGTGTCCACCAGCAGGGCCAGCTGCCGGTCCAGCAGGTCCGCCACGTTGGCCACGGCATTCTTCAGCCCGTCCATCGCGAAGGCGATGTGGCCGCCGTAGAAGTGCCCGCCGTGCAGCACCCGCTCGCTGTCCGGGTCGATGAGCGGGTTGTCATTGGCGCTGTTGAGCTCGTTCTCGATCTGCGCGCGGAAGAAGGGCAGGGCGTCCTCGAGCACGCCCATGACGTGCGGCGCGCAGCGCAGGGAGTAGCGGTCCTGCAGGCGCTGCTCGTTGCGGCTGGGGCGCTCGGAGGCCAGGTCCTGGCGCAGACGCGCGGCGACGCGTTGCTGGCCGACATGCGGCTTGAGGGCGAAGAGGGCCTCGTCGAAGTGGTGCGCGTTGCCGGCGCTCGCCACGACGTTGAACGCGGTGAGGCGCGTGGCCAGTCGGCTCACGTACTCGGCGCGCTCCCAGGCCAGGCACGCCAGCGCCGTCATCACCGACGTGCCGTTCATGATGGCCAGGCCTTCCTTCGGCCGCAGCTTCAGGGGCTTCAGGCCGTGCTGGGCCAGCACCTCCGCCGCGGGTCGCTTCTCGCCGCGGTGCCACACCTCGCGCTCGCCGCAGAGCACCGCCGCCACGTAGGACAGGGGCGTCAGGTCTCCGCTCGCGCCCACCGAGCCCTCGGCCGGGATGAGCGGGAGGATGTCCAGGCGCAGGAGCTGCTCGAGCTGCGTGAGCAGCGCCAGCCCCACGCCGGACACGCCTTGCGTCAACGAGGCGAGCCGGGTGGCCAGCACCGCGCGCGTCTCGTCCGGCGTGAGGAACCGGCCCGCGCCGATGCCGTGGTACGCGTAGAGGTGGTGCGGCAGCTCGGCCACCAGCTCCGGCGGGATGGAGACGGTGCAGGAGTCGCCATACCCCGTCGTCACGCCGTAGATGTTCCCGTCCTCGGCCAGCAGCCGGTCCAGGAACTCCGCGCCGCGCGTGATGCGCTGGCGGAAGTCGGGGGTGGTGCCCAGCTCGGCCTCGCGCTCGCGGCGCGACAGCGAGGACACATCTTCGATGGCGAGCCGGCTCCCATCGAACCGGACCGCACGCTCACTCTTGATTCCTGGCGGAGACATTCGCCTGATCCCAGAAGGGAAAGAAGTTGAACCAATCGAACGGCGAGCGCTTCACCAGCGCCGTCACCCGCTCGGCATAGTGTTGGACATGGCCCGTGAGCGCCGCCACGCGCTGCCCTCGGGGCAGCACGACGCGCTCGGACAGGCACTCGAAGTGGATGGTGTAGCCGCCGCCCTCGTGGATGCATCCCAGGAGATACAGCGGGCACTTGAACAACGACGCGAGCACATACGGGCCCACGGGGAACGCGGCGGGATGCCCCAGGAAGTCCGTCGTCACCGTCTGGCTGGCATTCACCGGGATGCGGTCGCCGGCAATCACCACGAACTCACCGGCGGCCACGTACTTCTCCAGGGCCACCGCCGTCCCCGGCCCCAGGTCGGTGACCTCCACCAGCTGGAACTCGCTGTGGGGATTGAGCCGCTTGAGCAGGCGGTTGAACTGCTCCGCGTGGCGGGTGTGCACCAGGATGTGGAGCTTCACCTCGCCGCGCTTCTCAGCCATGGCGCGGCACAGCTCCAGACAGCCCAGGTGCGCGGTGACGATGACGCCACCCCTGCCCAGCTTCGCCACGTCGTAGAACTGCTCGCGCCCCTCGGTGCGGACCTGCTCGAAGCGGTACTTGCCACTGACGGCCAGCAGCTTGTCGAGCATCGTCTCCGCGAAGGAGAACATGTGGCGCAGGCTGTCGAGCCGCCGGGGCGCGCGTCCCAGCGCGCCGGTGGCTTCCTGCACCCGTGAGAGGTATTGCAGCGACGCCTGTCGCACGAGCGGACGGGCCAGCCAGTGCACCAGCACCACCGGGTACACGCAGAGGCGGAACGGCCAGCGCCCCAGGAACCGGTGGACCCAGTACAGCAGCCAGATGCCGAGCACGAAGGTGCTCTCGCCCATCTGTGCCCAGTGCGTGGACTTCATGCGGCGACCTTCCGCCACAGGAGCAGCGGCAGCCGCGCGAGCATCCCGAAGAAGAGCCGGGCATGCATGCCGGAGATGCGCACGTTGTCCCAGAGCACGTCGAAGTGGGAGATGCCGTCGGTGGGGTAGCGCACGCGCGTGGGCTGGTTCCGCACGCGCATCCCCCGCCAGTGCAGCCGCACCAGGACCTCCACGTCGAAGTCCATCCGCTTGCCGATGCTCACCGAGTTGATGAGCGCGAGCGTGGGCTCCAGCGGATACACGCGGAAGCCACACATGGAATCGCGGATGGCCAGGGACAGCGTGTTGATCCACACCCAGATGTGCGTGGCGTAGCGGCCATACAGCCGGCCCTTGGGCACGGACTCGTCATACACGGGCGTGCCGCAGATGAGCGTGCTGGGGGATTCGGACGCCAGCTCGACGAAGCGGGGGATGTCCCCCGTGTCGTGCTGCCCGTCGGCGTCAATCTGCAACGCGTGGCTGAAGCCGGAGGCGTGGGCCGCGCGAAGGCCCGCCATCATCGCTCCGCCCTTGCCCTCGTTCTGGGGCAGGCGCACCAGCTGGATGCCGGAGCGGTCCTCCTGCGCCAGCGTGTCCAGCACCTGGGCGCAGCCCGGCTCGCTGCCGTCATCGACGAGCACACACGGCAGCCCGTGGGCCCGCACCGCTTGCACCACCGCGCCCACGGCCTCGCCGTGGTTGTAGACGGGAATCACCGCGCAGACCTTCATCCCTGGACCTCTCCGAACAGAATGCGGCCGCTGCCGTGGGTGCCGGTCGCGGAGGTGTACTTGAAGTGGAGGCTGCCCTTGGCCGGCGTCCAGGTGAGCTCCACCGTGAGCAGCGTCTCGGGGACGATGAGCTGCTGGAACTTCACCACCTCCATCCGGAGGAACCGGGGCGGCAGCGCGAAGAGCTCCCGGCCCCACTGGATGGCCCACTCGATTTGCGCCACGCCGGGCAGGATGGGCTTCTCGGGGAAGTGGCCCTTGAACTGGGGCAGGCTCGCGGGGGTCTCCACGCTCAGCACCGCCCGCTCCGCGGTGTGCTCCAGCACGCGCAGGGGCGGCCGGCGGGAGTCGAAGAGCGCGGTGAGGGCCGCCTCGGTGGATTTGCCCTGGCTGTTGACTGGCATTGCCTCCAGATACCGGAATCGGCGGGGAAGGACACTGGGCTCGAACTCCCGCGCGAGCCGTTCTCGCAGGGCGTGGTTCAGGGCCCGCTTCCCGCCGTCGGCGAGGAGCCTCGCCCCGGAGTCGGTGGGCAGGGCCACCACCGCCAGCGTCGTCCTCAGGCCCTCGCGCAGCGGCACCACGCGCGCCTCGCGCAGCAGCCCGCACTCCACCAGCGACCGCTCCATGGCGCTCAGGGAGACGCGCTTCTCCTCCAGCTTCAGGAGCCGGTCCTTGCGCCCCAGGAGCTCGAAGCCCTGGGGGAGGAGCCGGGCCCGGTCCTCCGTCTGGAACCAGCCGTCATCGGGCAGGTGCGGGGAGCGGACCGCGAGCGCCTCGTCGTTCAGCCGGACCTCGAGGCCGGGCATGACCGTCCAGCCCAGCGCATCGTCCTGCGCGCGCTGGCGCCAGGCGATGCCGCCCGTCTCGGAGCTCCCGTAGACCTCCACCGGGGCCTGGCCCAGCAGCGTGCGGCAGGCGTGCAGGGCCTCCGCGGGCAAGGGGCCGCCGGAGGAGAAGAGGGTGCGCAGCTGGGGACGGCCTCGGGTCCAGTCCAGCGACTCGGGCAGCCGCTTGAGGTGCGCGGGGCTGGCGATGAGCGCCGCGGGGCCCGTCTCCAGCACCGCGAGGAGCTCCTCCGGGTATGGCAGGGCACGCGCGAGGAACGGGCGCCCCGACGTCAGCGGCCAGAGCACCCGGAACAAGAGCCCGTAGATGTGCTGGTGCGAGACGGTGGCCAGGATGCGGGCCTCGTCACCGAGCCGGGCGTCGAACAGGTCCGCGAGCGTGTCGACCTCGCGGGTGAGCTGTCCCAGGTGCTTGAGGATGGCGACGGGTGCTCCGCTGGAGCCCGAGGTGTAGACCACCAGGTTCTTCACCTGGGAGGCCAACGCGGCCCAGCCGAGCGGACCCTCCCGAAACGCGAGGGGCGCGAGGGGCGCGGGCACATCCCCCGCGAAGCCATCCACCTCGCCGCGAAGCCGCTCCAGCGTCGCGGGCTGGATGTCCGACGGCAGGTAGACACACTTGCACGCGTGCCAGGCGCCCAGCAGCGCGGCGGCGAACTCGAAGGTGTCCTCGAAGTAGAGCGCCCACCGGCGGCCTTCTCTCGATGCGAAGGCCGCGCGCCAGCCGGCGACCCGGGCCTCGAAGTCCGCGAAGCCCAGCGTGGCGCCGTCCCGCAGCGCCACCGGGAAGTGGGCGGGGCGGCCTTGCGACAGGAGCTGCTCGAGGGCGATGCGCTCAGCCATGGGCGTGGCCCGCCCTCACGCGCCGACGCACCAGCCACTCTCCGGCGAAGAGCACTCCCATCATCCCGTAGGAGATGAGCCCGTTGTAGAGCGCCCACGCCGCGTCGCTGCCCCACACCGCCGTGGCCAGCGCGATGCTTCCGTTGAGTACGAAGAACGCGCACCACACCTGCGTCACCTTGCGTGTGTAGGCCACGCCGGACGGAGGAAGCTCCGGCTCGCGCAGCCGGGCCAGGCGCTCGATGACGCTGGGCGGAGACACGAGGCTGGTGGCGAAGACGGAGAGCAACATCACGTTCACGAGGACGGGATAGAGCTTCAGCGGGAGGGCATGGTTGCCGAGCAGGCTGGTGCCCGCGAGCACCAGCGCGCCCGCGGCGGTGACCAGCCAGACGCGCTCGCGGGTGGCCACGGCGCGGATGACGGCCATGCCCACCAGGGGCAGCGCCATCCAGCGAGGCTCGAACCGGCCCAGCCCGCTGTACACGAGCAGCGGGTACGCCAGGCTCAGCACGGCGAGCAGCGCTGGACGCAGGTGCTTCACGCCGCCACGGACTCTTCGAGCAGGCCGTGCAGGGCGTCGACGACGTCCTGGATGGTGCGCACGGACTTGAAGACCTCCGGCGGGACGCGCTTGCCCGTGACGGGCTTGAGCTTCACGAGCAGGTCCACCGCGTCGATGCTGTCGATGTCCAGGTCATCGCGGAGCCGTGCCTCGGGCGTGATGCGGGCCGGGTCGATGTCGAACGTGTCCTGCAGGAGCGTGCGCAGGTTTTCGTAGAGCTCGGTCTTGGTCATGTGAATCTCCCCCTCGAATGGGTGGTGCGGGTGCTCAGGCCTTGCGGTGGGTGCTCACGAAGGTCGCGAGGGCACGCACGCTGGCGAAGTGACGGCGGTTCTCCGTGGAATCGCTCGCCAGGGCAACCCCATAGGTCTTCTGGAGCGCGAGGCCAAGCTCCAAGGCATCGATGGAATCGAGTCCCAGCCCCTCGACGAACAGCGGGGCTATCGGGTCGATGTCCGACGGCTCGAGGTCCTCGAGGTTCAGCGTCTCGATGACCAGCTTCGTGATTTCCTGCTCAAGCGCCTGCATGGCGTTGTGTCTCCGTGGAGAAGTAGGTGTGCAGTCGTTCGGTGAGGTGGCGGGCGGCCAGGGCTTCGCCCTGGGCCTCTTCGACCATCGGCGCGACGTGGATGTCGTCGCGGACCACGATGGTGAAGTTCATCTTGGAGGGGGGCACCCGCCACCAGGGCAGGCCCTTGGTGAGGCTCAAGGGCTTGCATTCGATGGTGACGGGGGTGATGTCGCACGGGCCGCGCACCGCGATGTTGGCCGCGCCTCGCTGCAGCTTCATGGGGCCCGACACGGGCGTGCGCGTGCCCTCCGGGAAGATGATGAGGTTGTTGCCCGCCTTCACGGAGGCGATGCAGGCCTTGACCAGCTCCGGCCCGGAGTCGTTGCACAGGTAGCCGGTGGCCTCGACGGGGCCTCGGGTGAAGGGGTTGTTGGCCAGGCTCGCCTTGACGACGCAGTCCGCGTTGGGGACGAGCGAGATGAGGAACACCACGTCGATGAGCGTCGGGTGGTTGGCCAGGATGAGCAGCCCGGAGCGCGACAGCTTCTCCACGCCCTCCACGCGGTAGCGCAGGACCCCGCTCACGCGCATCAGCTCGATGAAGAAGCGGAACGAGTGGTGCACGGCCAGGCGCGCCAGCCGCGTGCGGCGCGGCTTGTGGCGCACGAACAGCGACAGCAGCGGGAAGTACAGCAGGCGCAGCGCCAGTCCCCCCAGACCGAAGGTAGCGAAGCAGAAGCCCGTCGCGAGCACCCGCCAGACGTAGTCGAGTCGCTCAAGCATCGCGGTGCCACCGCCAGACCCGCGCGCCGACCGGGTGCTCGAAGTGCCCCGCGTCGGAGGCGAGGAAGCGCAGCACGGCCAGCTCCTCCGGCAACGCGTCCGTCCCGGGCGTCGTCTCACCCGAGGCCGCGCCACACGAGAGCCGGTACGTGGGGCCTTGTCCCGCGGGCCTCACGCTGCAGGCCCACGCGTGGGGGAACGCCACCTGCTCGGGGAAGTGCTCGAAGGGCGCGGGGCGCGGCTCGTCGTAGACGACGACCAGGACCTCGGGGGCGCCCTCGCTCACGAGTCCACACGCCTCCACGAACGCGGCCTCCACCGTCTCCGCGCCAGCGGCCACCGCGCTCTGCGGCGTCAAGTCGCCGCGCGCGATGGAGTACAGCGCGCCGATGGCGTTGTGCACCGACAGGCTGAAGGACGTGGGGGACAGCGGCGTGCCTCGGGCCAGCTGCTCCAGCAACTCCACCGAACGGCGCATGTCACCGTATCGTGACGCGAACACCATGGGGCACGCGGGCGCCTCTCCATGGCACGTGTACGTGGCCTGCAGCGCGATGCGCCCCAACCGGTCCACTCGACGGCGCATCATCGCCGGCATCTCGGTCAGGGGCGGCGTGCCCTCGGCCGGGAGAGGAAATGGCTGGGAGAGCCAGGCCCTCCAGGCATCCTGCCCGACGAGCCCAGGAGCCCACGCGGCCCAGTGGTGGACGGAAAAAACCATGTTGGTGGGGAAATGGAGGTGCTTCGTACAACGGTCCTCTACCAAAGCATCTTATACGCGACAATTGCCTCAATGGGGGCATTGCCACGGTGGACGGACGCTCCCCCCCTTGCATTCACCACAACCCTTGAAGCCCGCAGTTGGCGCAAGCCGCGCTCCAGTTCGTCCCCGCGCGGGGGCGTACGTGGAGTCCCTGAAGTCCCAGGCGGATTGAACACCGGGTGGTGGTCGTGGGTGGGATGGCGCGGCGGAGCGTGCCCCGGCGGTCCGGGTCCGGAGGGCGGGCCAATGACAGACGGCCGGGATTCCTCCTCTGAAGGGGAGGGGGTTGGGTCCGACTGGGTAACCCCCTTGAGCCTCGCGTACGCGTTGCCAGGGCTCGCCCACACGCCCAGCTTGGCTGCTCCCCACAGCCGGTCCGGCTGAACGCCCTCCCGGGGCAGGAGCACAAGCCATGTTTCATCTCCTCGCAGGCATCCTCGCGGCGGCGGGTGTCGCCGGCTCCCAACCTGTTACGGATTATGACGAACAGGAGGCCCCGGACGCGGAGGTGGGCCGGGCCTGCAAGACGCTGCAGGCCCCCGGTGGCAAGACGGCCCACGTCTGCAGGACCTGGTACGCCATCGGGGGTGGTTCCTACCGAGGCACCTGGGACACCAGCCGGTACTCCGCGGGCTCGTATCTCCAGGGCAACGCGGACGGGCGCATCTACAACCTGACGTGGGATGGCAGCTATCGCGGCGTCCGACGCTTCGTCATGCGGCTGTGTAACGCGCGCACCCGCAAGTGCGCGGCCACCTGGTGGTAGCGGCTACCCGGCCGGAGGACTCCAATCCCAGGCGACGACGGCCCACTCGTCCGTCGCGTCGCGGTAGGTGTGCACGGTCTTGAAGCCCACGCGCTCGTGGACGCGCAGGGAGCGGGTGTTGCGCACGGAGACCTCGGTGACGAGCAGGTCGAAGCGCTCGCGATACACCTCGCGGTGCTTGTCATAGAGCTGCTCGACGAGGCCCTGTCCCCGGTGGGCCTTGTCGACGCAAATCTGTCCCATGACGTAGAAGCGCAGGTCCTTCATCGCGCGCCCCCGGTACTCCAGGCGGTCCAGGATGTCGAACATGGGGACGAGCACGGGCAGCATCGCGCGGCACTCCCGAGGCATGGACAGGGCATAGGCCACCACGTCCTCGCCGTGCCGGGCGATGATGCTGGGCGCCAGCGCGTGCATGCGCTCCAGCACCGGCAGCTCATGCTCCACGGTGACGAAGCCCTGGTCGCGCATCTCCGCCGCGTCGAGCGTCTGCTTCAGGTTCTTGCGCTGCAGCTCGATGATGCGCGCGAGCTGCGCGGTGCTGCTCACCGTCGTCACGTCGTACGGGTTGGCCATGGGCCCGAGGATAGAGCAGCGAGCCCGCGTCGACTATCGAGCCCCCAGGGCGTGATGGCGGGCCAGCCACTGCTCCACGTCCTGGTGCTCCCGGAACCGCGACTTGCCCGCATCCTGGTTGTGGAGCTGCGCGGCCCTGGCGAGTGCGATGGCTCGCGGCAGGCCGCCCGGCTCCTTCTCGAGCGCGCGAGCCAGCAGGAAGCGCGCGTTGGCCAGTTCCCCCGGATTCGCGTCCGGGCCGGGCTGCTCCAGGATTCCGAGGGCCCGCTCCAGCAGCGGGAGGGCCTTGCGAGGCTGCCCGAGGCCCAGCTGGTGCTGGCCCATCCGCGTCAGCTCGATTCCCGCCTTGGGGTGCCGCGGGCCCAGCTTCTTCTCGAGGATGGCCATGGCCCGCTCCTGGTGGGGCAGGGCCTCCTGGAAGCGGCCCAGGGCCGCGAGCGTCAGGCCCATGCGGGAGTGCGCCTGGGCCAGGTCCTGCGAGTCGGGCTGCACCTTCTCCCGGATGCGGACCGCCTGGGTGTAGTGCTGGAGGGCCTCGTCATGGCGCCCCTGCTCGAGCAGGAAGCCGCCCAGGTTGAAGTAGCCGCTGGACGCTGGATCGCTGTCCTCGCCATAGACATCCAGGTTGATGGCGAGCGCCTCGCGCCCGTGCTTCATCGCCGCGGCGTAGTCGCCGAGCTGGACGCTGAAGACCGCGATGTTCGACAGCACCGTCGCGAGGTAGGGGTGCTTGGGACCGTACGTCTTCCGGTAGATGGCCTCCGCTTCGTGAAGGAAGCGCAGCGCCTCCTCGAAGCGGGAGAACTCGTAGAGCACGTGGCCCATGGTGAGCAGCGCCGTGCCGAGCTCCGGCTCGTTGTTCGAGTAGATGCTCCGGGCCAGCTCCACCGCGCGCTGACTCGCCGCCAGCGCCTCTTCCTTCCTGCCTCGCTTGCGGTACAGGCTGGCGAGGTTGCGGTAGTACCGCGCCTCGATGCGGGCATCACCGCCCAGCCGCTTCAGGGCCGCCTCGGCATGGCCGGGCACCACGCCGTCAGGGTCCACCTCCGGCCCCACGAGGCCCACCAGCCGAATCATGTCCGCCCAGGACTTGGCGACCTGCCGGTCATGGCGACTGGCGTGGGCGAGCTGGATGGCCTGGTGCAGCGTCTTGATGGCGTCGCGGTAGGCCAGGTTGTTGCCTTGCGATTCCGCCACGAGGTCCAGCACCTCCGCTTCCAGCGGGCCATAGCCGATGGCGTGGGCCTCGCTCGCGGCGTCGTTCGCGAGCTGGAGCGCGGGCGCGACCTGTCCCGCGTTGAGCTTCGCGCGGACCTGGGCGCGCTTCGCCCGCACGGCCTCCATGCGCTTCTGGTTCGGCTCGTCCGATGGAGGAGGCTCGGGCGCGGCCAGCGCGGCCAGGTTCTCGCAGACGGACAGGTTCTCCAGCGAGTGCACCAGCCGGGGCGAGTTCTGGATGACCTGCGTGTCCGCGCTCGCCAGCATGTCCACGACGGCGCCCAGGTCCTTGAGCCGCTGGTCCAGGCAGATGACCCGCCGCTCGAGGAGCCGCTCCGTCTGCTGCCCCTTCACGCGCGTGGCGACACAGGCCTCGTGGCTGGCGGACACCCAGGCCCGCGAGTAGCCATCCAACGTCCGCTCCACTTCCGTCCAGGCGCCGGGCGCGTAGGGCAGGGCGCTGCGGGTGAAGCTGGCCTTCGCCGCGCTCTTGCGTGCGTCGTCCCAGACGCCGGAGAGGGCCTGCTCGCTGCCCGCGCACGGGTCTCCCGACGTGGAGCGATGGAGGACGGCGCCTCCCGCGAGGAAGAGCAGGCCCGCGCCGGCCGCGAGCGCCACGCGGCGCCACTGCTCTCCCGGCGCATGGCTGAGCCGGCGCAGGAGCACCTCCATCGACTCGTGCCGTGCCTGGGGCGAGGGCGCGAGTCCTTGAAGCAGCACCTGATGAATCCACGCGGGAACATCCGTGCCCGGCGGAGGCTTGGGGCCGACGGAGGCCTGCGCCGTGCCCGCGGTGTCCTTCTCCGTCGTGCTGTCGATGACGGGCCGCTTGCCATAGAGCGCCTCGTACAGCGCCACGCAGAAGCTGTACTGGTCGCTGCTCGCGTCGGAGGGCTCGCCGCGCTTCTGCTCCGGGGACATGTACGCTGGCGTCCCGAGCATGATGTCGGAGCGCGTGAGCCACTCGGAGCGGCGGGTGGGGGACTCGGTGCCTGGAGGCGTGGGCGTGTCGTCGAGCCCCTCGACGATGCGCGCGAGGCCGAAGTCGGTGATGCGCACGCGCCCGTCCTTTCCGACGAGCACGTTGTCCGGCTTGAAGTCGCGGTGCACCAGGCCCTGTGCATGCGCGGCGGCGAGTCCTCGGCCCGCCTGGATGAACAGGGCCAGCGTCTCTCGCCACGGCGCGCGCACCTTGTTGCGCCGGATGTGCGCGCGCAGCGTGGCCCCGTCCACCAGCTCCATGGCCAGGAAGACGTTCTCTCCGAAGTGCCCCACGTCGTGGATGGTGATGACGTTGGGGTGGATGACGCGGGCGGTGGCCTGGGCCTCGCGCAGCAGCCGGGCTTGGGCTCGCTCCAGGTGCACGGGGTTCGTCGAGTCGATGCGAATCAGCTTCAGGGCGACGCGGCGGTCCAGCTCCGGGTCATACGCGGCATGCACCACACCCATGCCCCCGGAGCCGATGCGCTCGAGGACCACATACCGGCCCAGGAGGGCGCCGCGCTCAATCCAGGGCGGCTGTGGGGGCGCGGCGTTAGGAGGGGAGAGGGATGGACTGGGGGCCCCGTCCTCATCGCGAGCCGCCTCCGCGACGAGTGCTCGACAGGACGCGCAGGAATCAAGATGCTGCTCCATCCGATGCGTCGCTTCAGCGTCCAGTTCTCCCTGTGCGAAGGCGAAGAGTTGTCGCGTCTCGATGCAGTCCATGACGAGGCAACGAATATACCCAACGGGGGCGGTCAAGAAGATGAGTGGCACTGAGCATGAGGCGGACGTGGCCTTCGCGCAGGCCTGCGCACAAGGTGATGAACAGGCCCTCGCGGACTTCGAGTCCCGCTACACACCTTTGCTCCGAAAGGCGCTCATCCACCGAGGTCTGGAACTCGGGGTGGTGGACGAGGCCCTCCAGCTTCTGCGGGTGAAGCTCTTCCTCCCCAGCGGGGAGCGCGCTCCAAGAATCCTGGACTACGAGGGACAGGGCTCGCTCGTGTCGTGGCTGCGTGTCGCGGCGCTGCGCACCGCGCTCAACCTGATGCGGGAGCGGAAGATTTCGCTTGATCTGGATGATGCCCGGCTCGCGGAGAGCAGCGTGGCGCAGGTGGATGCGGACCAGCGGTTCATCCAGGAGAACTACCGCGAGGACTTCACGGCGTGCTTCCAGGAAGCACTCCGCGCGTTGGAGCCCCGGGCGCGCACGCTGCTGCGCCTGCACCTGGTGGAGGGCATGGGGACCGCGCAGATCGCCCGCGCGTATCAGGTGGACCGCTCCACGGTGAAACGCTGGCTGGCCCAGTTCCGCGAGCAGCTGCGACTGGACGTGCGAGCGCGGCTCGCGGCCCGGCTGGGCGAGGACAGCCTGGAGCTGACGAGCCTGCTTCGCGTGCTCCAGAGCCAGCTGGACCTGAGCATCAGGAGCGCGATGTTGGACGTGACGCCCGGCTGACGTCAGGGCCCGGAGCCGAGCGCCCGCCGCACCGCCACGTGGATGGGCGCGCCTTCGTCCCGCGCGGCGGCGGGGAACAGCGGCGGCTGGGCCATGAAGCGCGGTCGGGTGCCTCGATGGGGTTGCGCGGCGTGGACGAGGAACGGGTGGCACAGATAGACGGTGCCCGCTTCACCCGTGGCCAGGGCGAGCGGCCGGGACTCGGTGGTCTCGAGCCGTGAGGCCAACTCCATGAAGGACAGGCCCTGCTCTCCTTCGGGGGCCAGGAGCCGGGCGATGTCGAGGTGCGAGCCGACGCGGATGCGCGTGGGCGCGTCGTCCTCCCCGACATCGGAGAAGAGGAACAGCATCAGGAGCACGCGGCCTCGCGAGGCGACGTTGACGCGCCACTCGAAGAACGAGCCCGTGCCTCCATCGGGAGGCGGGAAGCTGGCGTCGACGTGCCAGCCGTCGTCACCGGGGCTCTCGGGACTGGGGAAGCGCACGGGGAAGGAGCCCAGGCTCATGCGAGGCTGCCAGCGGCCGGGTCCGACGAGCTGGTCGAAGGCCGCATGCAGTCTCGGGGTGTTGGCGGCCTGTCGGAAGGGCTCCTGCATGTATTCCCCGAGCCGGACCACGGGGCGGGTCCAGGTCGATGCGTCGTCGGGCGAACACCCCGTGTCACGCCAGAGGAGGGCGCGCGCGGTGTCCGCGAGGGTTCGGGGGAAGGCGTCTTCGAGCTTCACGAAGCCTTCCTCGATGAACTGCTGGAGCTGGAGGTCGCTCAGGACGGGAGAGGTCATGGCGGTGCCTGACGTTGCGTGGTGTCGACCCTGAAAGGCCAGGTCTCGGACCCATCTGGAATCTCCGAAGCAGGGCCTCCGGCTTCCCGCGACACCGTGGGCTTGAGTACGAACGGGTAGGTGACGGCGCCGCCATTGGCGGGGGGCTTGGGAAAGAGCCACGTCTTCGTGCGGGCGAGGATGCAGCGCTCGAGCGCCGGCTCATGAATGGTCGTCTTGACGAGCTCGGACTTCGCGACCGTTCCCTCCGGGTCGAGGGTGAACTTGATGGTGACCTTCCCGGAGCGGAAGGGGCGGGTCTCGTACGTCTTCTCGTAGCAGTCGGAGACCTGGTGCCTGTTCGCCCGGATGGCGGCGTGGATGGAGGGCGCGTCGAACGGCGTCCCGGGAGGCGGGGCGGGGGCGGTGGGGCGCTCCTCTGGAGCGTGGCGGCAGGCGGGCGTCGCGACAGCGAGCAGCAGGAGCGAGGCGAGAGGCTTCAGCATTGCCTCGGATGCTGCCATGGGCGTGTCCCTCCGGGATGTGGAGAATCACCGGAGGGCACGGGACGCTTCGTCAGAGCATCTGGTGCATCGAGATGAGGTTGCCGCAGGTGTCCTCGAACAGCGCCGTGAGGACGGGGCCCGCGGGCGTGGGCTTCTGCCGGAACACCACGCCCAGCGCGGTCATCCGCTCATAGTCCTTCTGGATGTCCGTGGTGGCGAAGGACGTGGCCGGAATGCCGTCCGCGAAGATGGCCTTCTGGAAGGTGGTCGCCGCGGGGTGCTGGTTGGGCTCGAGCAGGAGCTGCACACCTTCGGGGTCATCCTTCGACACGACGGTCAGCCACCGCGCGCCACCGCCCATCGGCATGTCCACCTTCGTCTCGAATCCCAGGACCTCCGTGTAGAACTTCTGCGCCTTGGCCTGGTCGTCGACGAACACACTGCTCAGCGTGATTCTCATCGTCCCTCGGGAGTGGGTGGCGCGGCACGGACCATTCCGCGCGACGTTCAACCAACTCGTTGAGGATAGTCGCGGCGCCCGAGCAGTCAATCCTCCGCTGGTGAGGGGAATCCCTCAGTCGCCGGACTCCTGGGCGCGCGCGCGCACCTCCGCGGCGAAGAGCTCCGCCGCGGGCGCGCGAGGCGCCCCCTTGCGCCACAGCAGCGCGGCGAGCTCCGTGCGCGGCGCGGGGGACAGCCGCTTCACGACCAGCCGCTCCACGTCGGCGAGGCGCGGCTCCGGCAGCACCGTGACGGCGAGCCCCGCGCGGACGATGGCGAGCACCGTCGCGACGGCGTTGGACTCCAGCGCGACATGCGGCGACAGCTTGAGCGTCGCGAAGTACGCATCCACGCGTGAGCGCGCGCGCAGTCCCGGGGCGAGCAGGGCGAAGCGCTCGTTGGCGAGCTGCCGGGCCCCCACGCTCTCCGCCCCCGCGAGGGCATGGCTTCGCGCCACGACGAGCGCCAGCCGGCTGTCGAACACGGCCTCGGTGTCCAGGTCCGGTGAGCGGGCCGGCGCATAGCCCAACCCCACGTCCAGCTTTCCATCCGCCAGCCGCCGCTCCAGCTTGCGCACCACGGCCTCCTCCGCGCTCAGCGCGAGCCCCGGATGTCGCCGCAGCACCGCCGCCAGCGCGGGCACCACCAGCCCGCGCATGCTGGGCGGATAGCCCACGCGCAGGGCTCCCGTCGCCAGGCCCCGCAGCGCCCCCACGGCCACTCGCCCCGCGTCCACGTCCTCCAGCGCTCGCGAGGCGTAGGTGCGAAACAGCTCCCCCGCCTGCGTCAGGCGGACTCCCGTGCGGGCGCGCTCGAACAGGGGCGTGCCGAGCTCCTCCTCGAGCTGGCGGACCTGCTGGGACAACGTGGGCTGGGACACATGGACACGCCGTGCGGCCCGGCCGAAGTGAAGCGTGTCCGCCACGGCGGTGAAGTAGCGCAGGTGCCGAAGCTCCATGTCGCCATCATAGATGGCATCTATCGACTCCATGCGAACAAACGAATGCGCGAATCGACCCCCCGCGCGTAGAACATGCGGTGTCACACAAAGGAAGGGACGCGATGAAGGCATCGGACCTGTTCGTCAAGGCACTGGAGGCCGAGGGTGTTCGCTACATCTTCGGGCTCCCCGGAGAAGAGAACCTGGACCTGCTGGAGTCGATGCGCTCCTCCAGCCTGCGACTGGTCGTGACCCGCCATGAGCAGGCGGCGGGCTTCATGGCGGCGACGTGGGGCCGGCTGACGGGGCGCGCGGGCGTGAGCCTGGCGACGCTGGGGCCGGGGGCCACCAACCTCGTCACGCCCGCCGCGTACGCGCAGCTGGGCGCCATGCCCATGGTGATGCTCACCGGGCAGAAGCCCATCAAGGTGAGCAAGCAGGCCCACTTCCAGATCGTGGACGTGGTCGGGATGATGCGGCCGCTCACCAAGCTGACGCGCACGCTGGTGTCGTCGGAGCATGTCCCCTCGGCCGTGCGCGAGGCCTTCCGCCGCGCGGAGGAGGAGCGTCCCGGGGCCACGCATCTGGAGCTGCCCGAGGACGTCGCGCGCGAGTCCACCGAGGCTCCGCTCCTGGCGCCCAGCGCATGGCGCAGGCCCGTGGCGGATGAGGGCTCCATCGCTCAAGCCGTGGAGACCATCGCCTCCGCGCGCCGGCCCCTCTTGATGATTGGCGCGGGCGCCAACCGGAAGCTCACCTCGGAGATGCTCCGGGTCCTCGTGGACCGGGTGGGCATTCCCTTCTCGAGCACGCAGATGGGCAAGGGCGTGGTGGATGAGTCCCACCCGCTGTGGATGGGCACCGCCGCGCTGACGGATGGGGACTTCGTCCACCGCGCCATCGAGGCGTCCGACTGCATCATCAACGTGGGCCACGACGTCATCGAGAAGCCGCCCTTCGTCATGCGCGACAACAAGCGCGCGGTGGTGCACCTCAACTTCTCCTCGGCGGAGGTGGACCCCGTCTACTTCCCGAAGCTGGAGGTGACGGGCGACATCGCGAACGCGGTGTGGCGCATCACCCAGGGCCTGGAGGGCCGTGGCAGCTGGGACTTCACGCCGTTCGAGAAGGCTCGGGCCGGACTGGAGACGCAGCTCCAGCGCGGCTTCGCGGATGACCGCTTCCCCATCTACCCCGCGCGGCTGGTGGCGGAGGTGCGGCGCGCGCTGCCCGACGACGGCATCGTCTGCCTGGACAACGGCATGTACAAGCTGTGGTTCGCCCGGTACTACCGGACGCGCAAGCCCAATACGCTGTTGCTCGACAACGCGCTCGCGACGATGGGCGCGGGCCTGCCGTCGGCCATCGCCGCGAAGCTCGTGCACCCGCGCCGCAAGGTGGTCGCGGTCGCTGGAGACGGCGGGTTCATGATGAACTCCCAGGAGCTGGAGACGGCGGTGCGCCTGGGCCTGGACCTGACGGTCATCGTCGTGCGCGACGACGGCTACGGGATGATTCGCTGGAAGCAGGGCGAGATGGGCCTGCCCGACTTCGGCATGACGCTGGGCAACCCCGACTTCGTCCGCTACGCGGAGGCGTACGGCGCCAAGGGACACCGTCCC
The DNA here is from genome assembly GCF_038561935.1 of Myxococcus stipitatus. Next base: position 4,116,057 of record NZ_CP102770.1, read on the forward strand.
ACCAGCGCGTCGGAGTTCGGCGCCACGCTGGCGCGCTGCCTCGACTCGGGCGGCGTGCACGTCATCGACCTGCCCATTGACTACTCGGACAACACCCGCGCGCTCGGCGTGGGGGAGAAGGAAGAGGAGGCACACCATGTTGGCTGACCGCTATCCGTTCTACCTGGCCAACCGTCCCCGGCAGCCCAACGAGGACCTGCCCGTCGTCGACAAGTTCTCCGGTGAGGTGGTGACGCGGGTCGCGCTCTCGAGCGCGGCCGACGTGGAGGCGGCCATCGCCGCCGCCGTGCGCGCCACCGAGCCCATGCGCAAGCTGCCGCCCCACGCGCGGCAGGCGGTGCTGGAGCACTGCGTGCGCCGCTTCCGGGAGCGCGCGGAGGAGCTCGCCCTGATTCTCTGCATCGAGGCGGGCAAGCCCCTGCGCGACGCACGCGGCGAAGTCACGCGCCTCATCGAGACCTTCAAGGCCGCCGCCGAGGAGGCCGTGCGCGGCGGAGGCGAGGTGCTCAACCTGGAGGTCTCCGCCCGCGCGGAGGGCTACCGAGGCTTCACCCGCCGCGTGCCCGTGGGGCCCGTGTCGCTCATCACCCCGTTCAACTTCCCGCTCAACCTGGTGGCCCACAAGGTGGCCCCCGCCATCGCCGCGGGCTGCCCCTTCATCCTCAAGCCCTCGGACCGCACCCCGGTGAGCGCGATGGTGCTGGCGGAGGTGCTCGCGGAGACGAACCTCCCCGAGGGCGCGTTCTCCGTCGTCACGCCTCGGCTCGCGGACATCGGCCCGCTCATCGAGGACGAGCGGCTCATGCTGCTGTCCTTCACCGGCTCGGAGAAGGTGGGCTGGGAGCTCAAGGCGCGCGCGGGACGCAAGAAGGTGGTGCTGGAGCTGGGCGGCAACGCCGCGTGTGTCGTGGACAAGGAGCCCGGCGCGCCGCTGGAGGCCATCGCGGACCGCGTGGCGCTCGGGGCCTTCTTCCAGTCGGGGCAGAGCTGCATCTCCGTGCAGCGCGTGCTGGTGCACACCACGCACTACGAAGCGCTCAAGCAGTTGCTCGTGGCCCGCGCCCGAGCCCTTCGCGCGGGCAATCCCCGCGACGAGGCCACCACGCTGGGGCCCATGATCGACGAGCCCGCGGCGCGCCGGCTCGAGGGGTGGATCCAGAGCGCGGTGGCGCGAGGTGCCCGGGTGCTGACGGGCGGTGGACGACAGGGCGCGCTGCTCGAGGCCACGGTGCTCGAAGGCGTCCCCGCGGACGAGCCCCTCCACACCGAAGAGGCCTTCGGACCGGTGGTGCTGCTCGAGTCCTTCGAGTCCTTCACCGACGCCCTGCGCCGCGTGAACGCGGGCCGCTTCGGCTTGCAGGCGGGCCTCTTCACCAATGACCTGTCCCGCGCGATGCGCGCCTGGGATGACCTGGAGGTGGGCGGCGTGGTGGTGGGCGACGTGCCGAGCTTCCGCGTCGACACCATGCCCTACGGTGGCGTGAAGAGCTCCGGGCTGGGCCGCGAGGGCGTGAAGTACGCCATTGAGGACATGACCGAGGTCCGCCTGCTCGTCCTGAAGCAGGGCCCCGCGCGGGAGGACTGAGCCCCTCGCGCTCGGCCGGAAGTGACACGTGGGGTGGGGGCGTCGCGCCGACGGAGCGGCGCCTCCCTCGTGTGTCGGCGGGACGACGCCTCGCGGCCTCGCGCGTGTCCTCGCCTGGAGAAGTTGCTGGACCCGTCCGAGCAGGCCCGGTAGTGACTTTGACCTCAAACTATATGCCCGAGGGGGACATCCGCGAGAGGGAGGCGCGTGGTGGACGGCTTCTGGGCGCTCCACCGCGAGAGGTCTTCCGACATGCTGCGTTCCATCCTGCTGCCGCCGTTGCTGTCCACCGCCCCCGTCGAGGCTCCCGCGGAGGGGGCCTCGCTGCCGGTGCCGGCGCTGGACTCGGCGTGGTGGGGATTGGAGCTGTGGCAGTGGGCGGGCCTGGGCGTGTTGGTGGCGGGGGCATGGCTGTTGGGCCGGGGCCTGGAGTGGCTGGTGATGCGGGTGGTGGACCGGGCCACGGCGTTGACGAAGTCCGGCTGGGATGACCAGCTGGCGGCCTCCGCGCGAGGGCCGCTGCGCTACCTGCTGTTCGTCGTGCTGGTGGCCACCGGGTTGTGGGCGCTGAAGCTGCCGCCCTCGGCGAAGCAGGGCGTGGAGCTGGCGGCGCGCTCGGTGGGGTTGGCCGCGCTGGCGTGGTTCCTCCTGCGCTTCGTGAAGCTGGCGGCGCGCTTCGTCGAGCAGACGGTGGCGCGCGAGGAGCAGGGGGGAAACGTGGGCCGCGCGCGCGGCCTGCGCACGCAGCTGGCGGTGCTGCGCCGGGTGACGGAAGTGGCGGTGGTGCTCGTCTGCGCCTCGCTGCTGCTGCTCCAGTTCGAGGCGGTGCGCAACGTGGGCGTGTCGCTGCTGGCCTCCGCGGGCATCGCCGGTCTCTTCATCGGCCTGGCGGCGCAGAAGTCCATCTCCACGCTGCTCGCGGGCATCCAGCTCTCCATCACCCAGCCCATCCGCATCGGCGACACCGTCATCGTGGAGAACGAGTGGGGCTGGGTGGAGGAGATCACGCTCACCTACGTCGTGGTGAAGGTGTGGGACTTGCGCCGGCTGGTGATTCCCATGGGCCACTTCCTGGAGAAGCCCTTCCAGAACTGGAGCAAGGTGTCGCCCGACATCATGGGCACCGCGGAGCTCTACGTGGACTTCCGCACGGACGTGCCCGCGGTGCGCGCGGAGCTCCAGCGCGTGCTGGAGCAGGAGTCCCGGGGGCTGTGGGACGGCAAGGTGCACGCGCTCCAGGTGACGGACCTCTCCGAGCGCACCATGAAGCTGCGCGCGCTGGTGAGCGCGTCGGACGCGGGCAAGGCCTTCGAGCTGCGCTGCATCGTCCGTGAGAAGCTCATGGCCTTCCTGCGCGAGCAGCCCCACGGACTCCCGATGGTGCGCACCGAGGCGAGCCTCGCGGAGTCCGGCGACGCGCCCGTCACCGTGCGCGCCGGCGCCAACGTCCTGGCCACGATGCCGGGCGAGTGAGCCGTGACCCACGGGGCGCCGGTGTCGTTTCATGGACGTGACACGGCGTGGCTCGCTCGATTTGTCGAGCGGTGAACACTCCCGGTAGGGGTTTCGAGGTGGGATGAGTTGTCGGCTTTTGCTGGATAAGCCGAAAGTGCCGGTCCGTCCCCGACGACGCGTTCGCCACCTGGTGTTCACGGCGTCGGGACCACACGCGGAGGCCGCTTCTCTCGGCTGGCCGCGGTGATCCGCGACGCACCACCCACACACCGAGGAGCGCTGCTCATGAAGCGGTTGATTCCGTTTGCCTTGTTTTTGCTGAGCCCTACCGCGGCCTTCGCTGGGGCCGATGACCAAGAGCTGTGGATTTCGCTGGGCTCCGATGCCCTCGAGCCCGTCGCGGAAGCCTTCGCGAAGGAAGGATGGGCCATGCCCCCGGCCTCGCTGGCGAAGGGCGACGTGACGGTGATTCCCGTCCGTGAGTCCCAGCTGGAGAGCATCGCGCATGTCATGCACGAGAAGTTCAACCGCTGCGCGGGCTTCGTCACCTACGAGAGTCTGGACGCGGCGGAGAAGGCGCTGGTACCCGAGCCGGCGCCGCGCATCGAGACCCTCGGGCCGCCGCTGTACACGCTGACGAACGCCGCCGTCGCCAACTGCCTCGCCAGCACGGTGACGGAGGCCAACGTGCGCGGCACCATCAACTCGATGGCCGCGTACACGACGCGCTACTACACGTCCTCGACGGGCGTGAGCGCCGCCAACTGGCTGCGCTCGCACTGGGCGAGCCTGGCGTCCGGCCGCTCCGACATGGCCGCGTCGCTGTTCACTCACGCGGCGTGGGCGCAGCCGTCCGTGGTTCTCACCGTCACGGGCACCACGTACCCCAGCGAGGTCGTCGTGGTGGGTGGTCACCTGGACTCCACGTCCTCGGGCAGCGTGGCGCCTGGCGCGGATGACAACGCCTCCGGCATCGCGTCCTTCACGGACGTCATCCGGGCGATGGTGGCCTGCAACTACCGGCCGCAGCGCACCATCAAGTTCATCGGCTACGCGGCGGAGGAGGTGGGTCTGCGCGGCTCGAAGGAGATCGCCGCCTATCACCGCAACAACGGCATCAACGTGGTGGGCGTGCTCCAGCTCGACATGACGAACTACCGGGGCACCTCGGCCGACATCGGCATCGTCACCGACTACACCAACGCGGCGCAGAACACGTTCCTCCGCAACCTCATCACCACGTACCTGCCGGGCGTCACCCATATCAACACGACGTGCGGCTACGCGTGCTCGGACCACGCGTCGTGGACGAACGCGGGCTTCGCGGCGTCCATCCCGCACGAGGCCGTCGTCAGCCAGGGCAACCCGTACATCCACACGGTGAACGACACGATCTCCCGCGCCCGCCCCACGGCGGGCATGGCCACCCACGCGCTCAAGTTCTCGCAGCTCGCCGGCGCCTACGTCGCCGAGATGGGCAAGTAGTCGCGTGACGTGAAGGGCCCGTGCTCCGCCGCGTGGAGGGTCCCACGCGGCGGGGTGCGGTGTATGGTCCCCGGACCATGGCCTACTCGGCGGAAATCAGCCGCACCCAGCCCGCGTGCATCCTCATCCTGGTGGACCAGTCCGGCTCCATGGAGGAGCCCTTCGGTGGCCCTGGCGGCACCCGCATGAAGGCCGAAGGGGTCGCGGACGTCACCAACCGCCTGCTCCAGAACCTGGTGGTCCGCTGTGCCCGCGAGGACGGCATCCGGGACTACTTCCACCTGGGCGTGCTCGGGTACGGAGAGCACGTCGGCTCCGCCTTCTCCGGGTCGCTGGCGGGGCGGGGGCTGGTCCCCATCAGTGAGATTGGCCATGCACCCGCGCGACTGGAGGAGCGCACGCGCGAGCGTGAGGATGGGATGGGCGGACTGGTGCGCGAGAAGGTCCGCTTCCCCATCTGGTTCGAGCCGAAGGCCCACGGGCCAACGCCCATGTGCCAGGTGCTCGGGCGGGCCACGGAGCTGGTGCGGGAGTGGATGCGCCAGCATCCCGAGAGCTTCCCGCCCATCGTGGTGAACATCTCCGACGGGCAGCCCACGGATGGAGACCCGACGACGGCCGCATCCGCGTTGCGCTCGGTGCGCGGCGAGGACGGAGGGGTGCTGCTGCTCAACGTGCACCTGTCCTCGGTCCCCGCGCAGCCCATCCAGTTCCCCGACGCGGAGGTGGTGCTGCCGGACGCTCACGCGCGGCTGCTCTTCGACCTCTCCAGTCCGCTCACGCCCGGCATGCGCGAGGCGGCGCGCGAGGAGGGGCACGCCGTGCGCGACGGGGCTCGTGCCTTCACCTTCAACGCGGACATCGTGTCGCTCATCAAGTTCCTGAACATCGGGACCCGCCCCGCCAACCTGCGCTGACCTTCCATCGAAAGGGCGCCAACGTGCGAATCGAGCTCGAGGTCGTCAGCGTCCAGAAGGCGGGTCACACGCCCGCCGAGAATGAGGACGCGTGGGCGTCCGAGCGCTCCTCCACGCTGGAGGGCGACACGCTGCGGGTGGCGGTGGCGGATGGGGCCACGGAGAGTCTCTTCTCCGGACAGTGGGCCCGGCTGCTGGCCCGCGAGTATGTGGCGGGGACGATGCACGAGCCGCCCGCGCTGCTCGAGTCGCTGCCCGGCCTTCAGCGGCGGTGGCGCTCCGACGTCGAGGCGCGCGACCTCCCCTGGTATGCGCAGGAGAAGCTGCGCGAGGGAGCTTTCGCCACGCTCCTGGGCGTGCGCTGTGAGCAGGCGCCTCGGCCGGGGCAGGGCTTGGGGACGTGGGCGGCGCTGGTGGTGGGGGACTCGTGTCTGTTCCAGGTGCGGGAGGGGCGGCTCGTGTGCGCGTTTCCGCTGGAGCGGGCGGCGGCCTTCGGCTCGCGGCCCTTCCTCGTGTCCACGCATGAGGGACACAACCCGCGCGTGGGGGAGTACGTGCGCTGTGCCTCGGGGGACCTGCGTCCTGGAGACCTCTTGATGCTCATGACCGATGCCCTGGCGCAGTGGTTCCTGGCGGAGCACGAGCGCGGAGGAGCGCCGTGGCTGACCTTGCCAACCTGGGGCTCGGAGGCTCCGCACGAGCGCTTCCAGCCCTTCGTGGACGGGCTGCGCGCGAGCAAGGCCCTCCGCAATGACGACGTCACGCTGGCCCGGTTGACCGTGGGGGCGTGACGGCATGTCCCTGCCCTCGGACAGCGACTACCAGACGGCGCTGCAGAACCCTCGGCGGGCCTTCGCGGACGAGGAGCTGCGTGAGGGCGTCGTGGAGCTGGGGACGGGCGTCATGGCGGGGCTGCCTCGGCCTCGCGCGGGCAACTTCGCGACCATCTACAAGGTGACGTGCGGCGAGAAGTCCTATGCGGTGCGCTGCTTCACGCGCCCCTATCCCTACGACTTGCAATCGCGTTACCTCGAAATCGAGAGGGCCCTGGAGAAGCGCCCGTTGCCGTACACGGCGGACTTCACGTTCCTCCCACGGGGCATCCATGTCCGAGGGCGGTGGCTGCCCATCGTGAAGATGGAGTGGATTCAAGGCGAGAGCCTGGAGCGCTACGTCGGGCGCCACCTGCATGAGCAGGAGCGGCTGTTCTGTCTTGCCGCGGAGTGGCTGGACCTCCTGATGTCGCTGCGTCGCGCGGGAGTCGCGCATGGCGACCTCCAGCACGGCAATGTCCTGGTCACGGACGAGGGGCTGCGGCTCGTCGACTACGATGGGATGTGCGTGGCCGCCTTGGAGGGACGCGAGAGCCACGAGCGGGGACACGCGAACTACCAGCACCCCGGGCGGGACACGCGCTTCCTCGACACGCGGCTGGACGCCTTCTCGGGCTGGGTGGTGTGGCTCTCGCTCGTCGCGCTGGCGCACGAGCCGTCGCTCTGGGAGCGCTTCCAGGGCGGAGATGATTGTCTGTTGTTCCGCCGCAGGGACTTCGCGGCTCCGGACCGCTCGCCCCTGTTCCAGGCGCTGCGTGCCTCGTCGAACGAGACGCTGCGGGAGTACGTGGCGGGGACGTTGTTGTCGCTCCTGTCGACGGCGCCCGAGCAGGTGCGCCCGGTGGAGGTGCGTGCCGAGGGGCCTGCTCCGGCCGCCGACGTGGAGGACAGCAAGGTGGTGGCGCACACGCGCGCGCTGGAGCGCTACATCGCGCCGCCGAGGCCGCCGCCGCGTGTGTTCTCCCAGGACGACCAGACCGAGCGCAGCCTGGCCAGTGGTCTGCTCATCGCGGCGGGCCTGGGCCTCATCCCCAGCGTGGTGTTCTCGCCCCTCTGGCTCACGGGGGTGGGGCTCGCGGGCGGGCTGGGGCTCGCGCAGGTGCGCTCGCTGTTTCACAAGGAGACGGCGGTCCAGGAGTTCTCCCGTTGGAGGGAGGAGTGGGGCACGGCGCGCGAGGCCCGAGCCCGGTTCGAAGCGCGACTTGCCCGGCTCCGGGTCGACGTCCAGGGCAACGTGGAGCGCGGGCAGGATGCGCGCGCGCGGCTCGAGCAGGAACAGGCAGCGCTCCATGCGTGGATGGAGGACGTGCGTCGGAAGAACCTCGGGCTGGACCGCTCGGAGCTGGACCGCATCGAGGGCCGGCATGCCCATCTGGACCGCGAGGAGCTGAATGCGCGCAAGGACCTGGAGGCGGAGCGGCGAGCGTGGGACGGAGACGAGGACCTTCAGGCGCGGCTCTCGGAGGCGGAGCGGCGCCAGGCGCTGTCGAGGTTCAGGCAAAGGACCGAGGACCTCCTCCAGCACTTCGACGCGCGGCGCGAGGCGCTGGAGGCCGAGGAGGAAGAGTCCATCGCCCGGGCCAAGGCCCATGGGACCTTGTCGCCCGACTACCGGGCGGCGTTGGAGCGGGGACAGGTCCTGGTCAAACAGCTGAAGAGACTCTCCTCGGGGCTCGCCGGACTGGAGCGCGAGCAGGCCGGCCTGCGGCGTGAATGCATCCGGCTGTGCTGGCGCGGGATGGTGGCTCGACGCGCGATGGAAGCCCACGGCGCCCCGAGCTTCTGGAGGTTCGTCGAGGGGCTCATGCAGGGCATCTTTCAAGACACCAAGGGAGGCCGCTGATGCGATGGATGATGGCGCTGGTGCTGTCCTGGGTTTGGGTGGGCGCGGCGCGGGCCTCGGAGCGTGAGTCCCTGCAGGCGGTGGTGGATGGGTTGGCGGTGGAGGCCACCCGGCTGGCTCCCGGGGCGGACATCGCCATCGCGGTGAAGGACCTGCGGACGGGGGAGTACGGGGGGAGCGCCGACACGGTGCCCCACATCTCGGCGAGCTCCGCCAAGGTGTTCTGGGTGGCCGCGGCGCTGAAGAAGGCGGAGCTGTCCAAGGTGACGCCGCTGGCGGAGAAGGTCTTCCGCACCTCGGACAACGAGGCGTCCGGAGCGGTCATCGACCTGGTGGGCGGGCCCGATGCCATCAATGACTATCTTCGCTCGCTCGAGGTGAAGAACACCGCGCTGACCAAGTGGAACTACGGCAAGCCGAGGCGGGCGACCAACTCGCCGCAGGTGATGGGGAATGACAACTACTTCTGCGCGGCGGACGCGGTGTCCTTCCTGCATCGCCTGGGGAAGGGGGAGCTGCTCAAGCCCAGGTCCACGGCGAGGCTGCTCGCGTGGATGGAGTTGACCCCGCGGGAGGGGTGCGGCGGCTGGCTGGGGACGCTGCTCCCGCCCAAGGTCCGCGCGTCGATGCGGCACAAGGGAGGGTGGTTGCCGCCGGGCTGCTGCTCCGATGACTCCCGCTACAACGTGCTCAACGAGGTGGGTCTGGTGCGACTGCCAGACGGCGGCCACTACGCGGTGGCCATCCTCGCGGCGAGAGGGCCGGAGTGGCCCAAGCAGGCGTTCTTCGTCGAGCGGGCCTCGTGTGTGCTCTACCGCTCGCTGGCGCGAGACACGACGCTGGACTGTGGGGAAGCATTGGCGAAGCAGGGAGGCCCCGCGCCCGTGCATGTCGAGGACGGCGGAACGCCACCTGATTACGATTGCTGACGGAGTGGAGGATTCGGCCGCGACGTCTTGGAGCGGGCCAGGAGCCTTGGGCTAACATCCAGGGCCATGCTCCTCCTCGCCGCGTCTTCCAGGGCCTCCTCGCTGCCGCCCTGGCTCGCCATCGCGTTCTTCGTGGTGTTCTTCGTGGGCATGACCGGACTGAGCTCATGGGTGGGCGGCTGGTACAGGCTCGGGCGGCGCTACGCGACGAAGCAGGCCCTGCCGGACAGCAACATCCGCGGCATCACGGTGCGGGTCGGCCTGAGCAACTATCGAGGCGCGGTCACCGTGGGGGCGGATGAGGAAGGTCTCTACCTGTCCCCCATGTTCCTCATGCGGCCGTTCCATCCGCCCCTGCTCATTCCCTGGGCCGCGTTGAGGGCTCGGACGCGGCAGTCGGACTGGTCCTACCTGGGCAAGAGCTTCGACCGGATGGAAGTGGGCCCGGAGCGAATCGTGGTCCGCGTCGAGTCGGTGGTCATGGATGGCTTCGGCCGATACCTGCCGCCCCTGAGCTAGCCCGCCTCGGCGCGGGATGCGTGCACGGGCGGGCGGCGCACGGCCCACGGGCGTGCCTCCTCCAGCTGTCCCGCGAGCCGGAACAGCGTGGCCTCGTCCGCGAAGCGGCCCACGAACTGGACGCCGATGGGCAGGTCCTTCGCATTCCAGTGCAGCGGGACGGACATCGCGGGCTGCCCCGTCACGTTGTAGAGCGCCGTGAAGGGAATCCGCGTGAAGCAGTGCCGGTACCACTCCCGCGCGCTCATCGGGGCATTGGCGTCGAGCTCCCCCAGCTCGAACGGTGGCACCGCGGTCGTCGGCGTGAGCAGCACGTCGTGGTCCACGAAGAACGCGCCCACGGCGCGGCAGACCTGGTTGAACACGGTGAGCGCGTTCTGGAGGTCCGTGGCCTTGAGCGAGCGGCCATGCTCCACCACCGCCAGCGTGGTGGCCTCCAGCGTGTCGAGATTCACCGGGCGCCCCATGAGCTGCCCCAGCATGTCCACCGTCGCCGCCTGGTAGGTGCTCCAGGCCGTGACCATGGCCTCCACGAGCGCCGCGTCGTCGTAGACGGGCGCCGCCTCGACCAGCTCGTGCCCCAGGGACGCGCACAGCCGCGCCACGTCGTCCACCGCCGCGACGTTGTCGGGGCTGACGGGCACTCCCGAGGCGGCCTTGCGTGAGACCGCGATGCGCAGGCGCCCGGGCGCCTGGCGTACCTCCTCGAGGAAGGGGCGCGCCGGGGGCGGTGCGTAGTGTGGCTCACCCACGGCGGGGCCATGGATGGCGTCCAGCATGGCGGCGCTGTCCCGGACGGAGCGCGTCAGCACATGTTCGATGGCCAGGCCGTTGATGGCCTCGCCCGCGTCGGGCGCGAGCGTGTTGCGGCCTCGCGTGGGCTTCATCCCGAACACGCCGCAGAGCGCCGCCGGGACGCGCAGGGAGCCGCCGCCGTCGTTGCCATGCGCCACGGGGACGATGCCCGCGGCCACCGCCGCCGCCGAGCCTCCACTGGACCCCCCGGAGCTGCGCCCCAGGTCCCACGGGTTGCGCGTGGGGCCTCGCGACACGGGCTCCGTGGTCGCGTTGTTGCCCAGCTCCGGCGTGTTCGTCCGGCCCATCATCACCAGCCCCGCGCGGCGGAAGCGCTCCATCAGCACCGTGTCATGCGGAATCACCAGCCCGCGCGCCAGCCGGCTCCCCACCTCCATCGGGACGCCCGCGGCGTGCAGCGCCAGGTCCTTGATGAGGAACGGCACCCCCGTGAAGGGGCCTTGTGGCAGCCCGTTCCTCAACGTGGTCCGCGCATCCTCTTCCCGGACGTCGATGACGGCGTTGAGTCTGGGATTGACGCGCGCGATGGCCTCGAGCGCGGTGTGAAGCAGCTCCTCGGGGGAGACGTCCTTGCGACGAACCAGCTCCGCCAGCCCGGTGGCATCGTATCGTGTGTAGTCGTCCAGGTGCATGCGGCCCTCGGGGTGTTCCAGGTCACCACTCAGTGGTCATGAACCCACTGGGGGGATGATTCTCTCCCGAGCCGCGCTCGCGCGGCACGCTCTTCCTGTCCCAGCGCGGTGATGGTGGTGACCAGCCGCTCGGAGACTTGTTTGTAGACGCGAGTCCCACCCGGCTGCGCGAGCAGGTCGTCCATGGCGAGGGGCTCGCCGAAGACGAGGACGACGGGCGAGCCCGTGCGCAGGAGGTTGCCGGAGAACTGGCGGACGATGCTGTTGGTGAGGCCGTTGATGAAGAGGGGAATCACCGTGGCTCGGGACTGATGGATGATGCGGCCCACGCCGCTCTGCGCGGGCAGCAGTGTGTACGGGTCCGGGCCCTGGTTGCGAGTGCCCTCGGGGTGGACGCCGGTGAGGGTGCCTCCTCGCTGGAGCAGGCGGACCACCTCCTGGAGGCTGGCGAGGTTGAGCGACTGCCGACTCCGCTCGCGGAACAGCGGCGGATACATGGCGAAGAAGCTCATGCTCCCGTTCACCAGGAAGCCGAGTGGGGAGTCGTAGAAGAAGTTCGAGCGCACCGGGAACACCATGCGGTGGTGCAGCCCTTGACGCATCAGGAACGCGCCCGTGACGTAGAGGTCGAAGAAGCTCCGGTGGTTGCTCGCCAGGACATAGCTCTTCGCGGGGTCGAGCGGCGGCACCCGCTCGTAGCCCACGACATGCAACAGGTGGCGGTTCGCGAAGTGGATCCACCGGGCGCCCACCGAGCGCTGGCACCAGCGGATGGCGGTGTCGAGCCGGCCCGGCTCGAAGCTCTTGCGGACCATCCGGATGTACAGCCGCTCCATCCGGCTGAGCGCTTCCTGTTCGTGCAGCTCGATGTGCCTCACGCAGCCCCCGTTCGCCCGCAAGGATAGGCAGTCGCGTCACAGGCCATGAGAATTCGGGAGCTGCGTGTGACCGCTCACGCCACTCTATCCACCACTCAACAGGGAGGGCCCACCCGGGGACACTGGGACGGTTCCCGGCTCCGGAACCACGCATGACGCACAGCGACAACTGATGCAATCCGGTAACTCGAAATGCGGGGTGTCCGGGGAGTATCCTGACCGGCGCGAAGGCGGCGCTCTCCGCCACGAGTTCCGAGAAGGAAGTCCCCCCTATGTTCATGTCTGGTCGTCTGTGGAGCCGGGGTGCCCTGGCTCTTGTCCCTCTCGCGTTGGGGTTGGCGTGTGGTCCTGTCCAGGAGGGCGAGGCCCCCGCGCCCGTCGAGCCCACCACGGACACCGCGCAGCCGCTGGCCGCGCCTGGGTTCGCGGAGCTGCACCACCACATGTTCGCGGAGGAGGCGTTTGGTGGCGGCTGGTTTCACGGCAGCTACACCGGCGCGCTGGCGGACTGTGACGGCGGCCTGCCCGAGAGCGACCACGCCCGGGTCCGGATGGACCTGAGCAACATGCTCAATCTCTGTCCCAACACGGGCGGCGTGGACCTGAGCGGCAATCCCATCCTGAAGGCGCTCTTCGGCGTGGGCGGCGCGGTGGGCTCGGAGTTCATCGGCAAGATTGAGGGCACGGAGGGCGACACGGGGCTCCACCTGGGCCGCAGCAAGCTCAACACGCAGTGGCCGCGCTGGGACACCATCGCGCATCAGCAGGCGTGGGAAGGGTGGCTGCGCCAGGCGCACCAGGGCGGCATGTCCCTGGTCATGGTGTCGCTGGTCAGCAACGAGTTCCTCTGCAAGGCGCTGCCGTACCAGAACATCTCCCGCCCGTGTGACGAGATGGCGGACGTGGAGGTCCAGCTCCAGATGGCGCGTGACTTCGACGCGCGCAATGACTGGGTGGAGATTGCCCTGTCGCCCGCGCATGCGCGCAGCATCATCGCGTCCGGCAAGCTGGCCATGGTGCTCTCCATCGAGGTGAGCAAGCTGTTCGGCACGAAGAACTGGAGCACGGAGCTGGACCGCCTCCACGCCCTGGGCGTGCGCTCGCTCCAGCCGGTGCACCAGCTGGACAACCGCTTCGGCGGCGCGGCGCTGCACAACGCCATCTTCCAGGCGGCGCAGTTCCTGGAGAACTGTCACATCGACACGGACTGCGGCGTGACGACGAGCACCATGACGCTGGGCTTCGACGTGTATCGCGACGCGGCCGGCAACTGCCGCAACACCAAGGGCCTCACCGCGGATGGCAAGGCGCTGGTCCAGGCGATGATGAACAAGGGGATGCTCATCGACGTGGCGCACCTGTCCGAGCGCGGCCTCCAGGACGCCTTCACGCTGGCCCAGGCGAACACCTACTACCCGCTGGTCATCTCGCACGGCCACTTCCGCGAAGTGATGAACCCGAAGCTGGCCGACGACGAGAAGACGACCCCCGCGTGGGTGGTCCGCTACCTGCGGCAGACGGGCGGCATCTTCGGCCTGCGCACGGCGCATGACGAGGCGCGCACGTACACGAAGTCCGGCGTGGCCAACAACTGCCACGGCTCCTCGCGATCGCTGGCGCAGGCGTACGAGTTCGGCCGCCAGGGCCTGAAGGTGCCCATGGCGTTCGGCGCGGACCTCAACGGCTTCATCCAGCAGACGCGTCCGCGCTTCGGCGACCACGGCGCGTGCTCGGCGACGTTCCAGGCGGAGGCGGATGCGCACGCGCGTCAGCAGGACGTCGCGGGGCCGGCGCGACTGGGCACGGGCTTCGACGAGTACGGCCTGGCGCACGTGGGCTACCTGCCGGACCTGCTGAAGGACCTGGGCCGCGTGGGCGCGAACACCACCGCCCTGTCGGGCTCCGCGGAGGCCTTCCTGAAGGTGTGGGAGCGCGCCGTCAACCCGCGCACGGGCATGGCGGACGCGGCGGCGGACATCGACACCTCGGGCGTGGCCACGTACGTGGACAAGGGCACGCGTGAGGCCCAGTACCCGCAGCTCTGCGGCCAGAGCTATGCCCCGGACTCCAAGGTGGTGGGCGAGTCCTGCCGCTTCAAGGAGGAGTGCATCAGCGACGCGTGCACCGCGTCGGGCTGCAACAGCGTGGGCACGTGCATCTGCGATGAGGAGGCCGACTGCGCGAGCACCCAGTACTGTGGTTGGGGGCTCAACAGCGGCAAGTGCCAGCCGAAGAAGGCCCGGGGGGCGGCTTGCCTGTATGGCAAGGAGTGCCTGTCCGGTACCTGCCGCTGGACGCTGACCTGCGGCTGAGCCAAGGGCCCGGGGTGCGCATCGCCATTGCGCCGCGCACCCCGGGGGCGTAGGGAGTTCCCACTCCCATGTCCGCATTCGCCCAGCTGCTCGAAGCCGTTCGGAAGGAAGCCCGCCCCGGAATCTGGTCCAACGGAGTGAATCTCGCCCGTGCCGGGGCGGTGGTGCTCCAATCGAAGACGGACAGTGACCTGGAGTTGAGGGTCCGCTCGGCGGGGCGGCCCGTTCCCTTCACGGTGGCCCTCTATCCGGCCGACGACGCGTGGGAATGTGACTGCCCCAGCCGCGTGGACCCGTGCGAGCACGTGGTCGCCGCCGCCATCTCCCTCCAGCAGGCCGAGCGAGAGGACGCTCCCATGGAGACGGCGGCCACGCGCTGGTCTCGCGTGGTCTACCACTTCACTCGCACGGGGGACGGCCTCCAGCTCAAGCGCACGCTGGCCCACGCGGACGGCAGGGAAGAGGCGCTGGACGGCAGCCTGGCCTCGTACATCGCCAAGCCCGCGCAGGCCGCGACGCTCCAGGTGGAGCAGTCCGACCTGCTGGCCGACCGCATCCTGGAGCAGCGGCGCACGCGCGGCGCGCTGTCGCCGGAGACGCTGGATGCGCTGCTCAAGGTGCTGGTGCAGGCGCGCAACGTGCTCCTCGACGGCCGCCCCGTCGCGATTCCCGATGAGGTCGTCGTGCCGCGTGCGCTCGTGGAGGAGCGCGGAGGGCAGTACGTGGTGACGGTGACGCGCGACGAGCGCGTCTCGGAGGTGGTGAGTCCGGGGGTCGCCCGCGTCGGAGACGCGCTCGCGCGGTTGGGTGAGACGGGCATGACGGGGCCGTGGCTCCAGAACCTCCCCATCGTCCGCAACTACGGCCCGGAGAGCCTGGGCGAGCTGACGTCCAAGGTGCTGCCCGAGCTGGGGCGGCGCATGCCCGTCGACGTGCGCACGCGCCGCGTGCCGGCCATCGACCGCGAGCTCAAGCCGCGCATCCTCCTGGAGCTGAACCAGCTGGACGCGGGCCTGTCGGTGCTGCCGACGCTGGTGTACGGCGCGCCTCCGACGGTGCGCATCGACAACGGGCGCATGGTGTACCTGCGCGGCGCGGTGCCGCTGCGCGACGAGGCGCTGGAGCAGCGGCTGGTGCACAACCTGCGCGAGGAGCTGAACCTGGTGCCCGGCCGGCGCGTGACGGTGGCGGGCCCGGAGATGGTGCGCTGGGCGGACCGGCTGCGGCGGTGGGGCGGGGACCTGGCGGGAGATGGCGCGTCGGTGGTGAGCCCCGATGTCCGCCTGCGCCCCTCGCTCACGGTGGAGTCGGCGGGAGACGGGCAGGGCGTGCCCGAGGTGCGCTTCACGCTGGAGTTCCAGGTGGAGGGGGGCAAGGGCGAGGCCCGCTCCGTGGACGCGGCGGCGGTGGTGCGCGCGTGGACGGAGGGGCTGGGACTGGTGCCGCTCGTGGGCGGTGGCTGGGCGCCGCTGCCGCGGGCGTGGTTGGACAAGCATGGCCAGCGCGTGGCGGACCTGCTGGCCGCGCGTCAGCCGGATGGGCGCGTGTCGAACCATGCGCTGCCGCAGCTGTCGCAGCTGTGCGAGACGCTGGAGCAGCCGCCTCCGCCGGGCCTGGACCGGCTGGCCCCGCTGGTGGAGGGCTTCGAGAAGCTCCCGCCTCCCGTGTTGCCGGAGGACCTCAACGCGTCGCTGCGCCACTACCAGCAGACGGGTGTGAGCTGGCTGGGCTTCCTCAAGGGCGCGGGGCTGGGCGGCATCCTCGCGGACGACATGGGCTTGGGAAAGACGCTCCAGACCATCTGTGTCCTGGGCAAGGGCTCGCTCGTCGTGTGCCCCACCAGCGTGCTGCCCAACTGGGTGGCGGAGCTCAAGCGCTTCCGGCCCTCGCTGAAGGTCTGCGTCTACCACGGCCCGGGCCGCGCGCTGGACCCGGCGGCGGACGTGACGCTGACCACGTATTCGATTCTGCGCCTGGACGCGGCGGTGCTGGGCGCGAAGGACTGGGCGACGCTGGTGCTGGACGAGGCGCAGGCCATCAAGAACCCCGAGAGCCAGGTGGCGCGCTCCGCGTTCGGACTCAAGGCGGGCTTCCGGCTGGCGCTCAGCGGTACGCCGCTGGAGAACCGCCTGGACGAGCTGTGGAGCCTGATGCACTTCACCAACCCGGGCCTGCTCGGCGGACGCCGTCAGTTCGAGGAGAAGGTGTCCCGGCCCATCTCGGACGGCAACGCGGGCGCCGCGGCGGAGCTGCGTCGACGCATCCGGCCCTTCGTGCTGCGCAGGCTCAAGCGCGACGTGGCGCCGGAGCTGCCGCCGCGCATCGAGTCGGTGATGCACGTGTCGCTGGATGAGCGCGAGCGCTCCATCTACGACGCGGTGATGGCGGCGACACGCACGGAGGTGGTGGCGCTGCTGAACGAGGGCGGCAGCGTGCTCAAGGCGCTGGAGGCGCTGCTCCGGCTGCGTCAGGCCGCGTGCCACCCGGCGCTCGTGCCCGGACAGAAGGCGACCAGCTCCTCGAAGGTGGAGACGCTGGTGGACGCGCTCGACACCGCGGTGTCGGAGGGACACAAGGCGCTCGTGTTCTCGCAGTGGACGTCGCTGCTGGACCTCATCGAGCCGGCGCTGAAGCAGAAGGGCATCGCCTTCGACCGGCTGGATGGCACCACGCAGAACCGGGGCGAGGTGACGTCGCGCTTCCAGGCGGAGGACGGGCCTCCGGTGCTGCTCATGTCGCTGAAGGCGGGCGGCACGGGCTTGAACCTCACGGCGGCGGACCACGTCTTCCTGGTGGACCCGTGGTGGAACCCGGCCGTGGAGGCGCAGGCCGCGGACCGCGCGCATCGCATCGGCCAGGAGCGGCCCGTCAACGTCTACCGGCTGGTGTCCCAGGGCACCGTCGAGGAGCGCATCCTGGGCCTCCAGGACAAGAAGCGCTCGCTGATGGAGGCCGCGCTGAGCGAGGCGGGCGGGGCCGCCGCCATCACCCGTGAAGACCTGCTGGAACTGTTCTCGTGAAGTGGCTGCTGCTCACCACCCTGGGGTTCCTCCTGATGCTCTCATCGGATGCCGAGGCGAAGAAGCCGGATGCCGCCGCCACGAAGGCGCTGCGCACCCTCATCGAGCAGGATTGGCAGTACCAGCTCGAGCGAAGTCCCACGTATGCCTCGGTGCAGGGCGACCGGCGCTGGAACACGCGCTGGGATGACCTGAGCCTCGCGGCGCTCGAAGCGGACCAGCGGCACTCGCGTGGTGTGCTGGAGAAGCTGAAGAAGGTGGACCGCGCGCGGCTGTCCGCGGAGGACCGGCTCAACCTGGACCTGCTCCAGAAGGAGCACGAGACGTGGGTGGAGGAGTACGGCTTCGGCTGGTACCTGTTTCCCACGAACCAGGTGGGCGGCATCCCCGAGGGCATCCGTCAACCCCCGGGCCTGCAGACGGCGTATCAGCTCGCGGACGCGCTGCGCTTCGAGACGGTGAAGGACTACGAGGACTGGATTGCCCGGCTGAATGGCTTCGGGACCTACGTGGACCAGGTCATCGCGCTGATGCGCGAGGGCGTGCGTCAGCACAAGGTGCACCCCAAGGCCATCGTCCAGCGGATTCCCCCGCAGTTCGAGAAGCAGCTGGTGGAGGACCCGGCGAAGAGCGGCTTCTACACGCCGTTCCATCGCTTCCCCGCGAAGCTGTCCGCGGCCGACCAGCAGCGACTGGCGGCGGCGGGGCGCAAGGCGGTCCAGGACGGTGTGCTGCCCGCGCTGCGGCGCTTCCACCAGTTCCTCGTGAAGGAATACCTGCCCGCCGCGCCGGAGGCCGTGGGCGTGTGGCAGCTGGAGAATGGCGAGGCGCTGTATGCCTTCCTCGCGCGCAAGTTCACCACCACGCCGCTGACGCCCGACGAGATTCACTCGCTGGGCTTGTCGGAGGTGAAGCGCATCCGCGGGGAGATGGAAGCCATCATGAAGCGGACGGGCTTCCAGGGCTCGCTCGCGGAGTTCTTCCAGTTCGTGCGGACCGACCCGCGCTTCTACCACCGCACGGGCGACGAGCTGCTGCTGCACTACCGGGCCCTGTCGAAGCGCATCGACCCGCTGCTGGTGCGTCTGTTCAAGACGCTGCCCCGGCAGCCTTACGCGGTGGAGCCCACGCCGGAGGCCATGGCCCCGGACGTGACGACGGGCTTCTACTACCCGGGGTCCTCGGATGGCTCGCGGCCGGGCACGTACCTGGTGAACCTCTATCGTCCAGAGACGCGGCCTCGCTGGGAGATGGTGCCGCTGACGCTGCATGAGGCGGTGCCCGGGCACCACCTCCAGACGTCGCTGGCCACCGAGCAGTTGGACCTGCCGGACTTCCGCCGCTACGGGTACTACGTGGCGTATGGCGAGGGCTGGGCGCTGTACTGCGAGACGCTCGGCGATGAGCTGGGGCTCTACGCGGACCCCTACGACAAGTTCGGTCAGCTCTCGTATGACATGTGGCGCGCGGTCCGGCTCGTGGTGGACACGGGCATGCACGTGAAGCGGTGGACGCGTCAGCAGGCGCTCGACTACTTCATGGAGAACGCGCCCCGGCAGGCGCTGGACATCACCAACGAGGTGGACCGCTACATCGCGTGGCCGGGGCAGGCGCTCGCCTACAAAGTGGGGCAGCTGCGGATTCGCGAGATGCGCACGCGCGCGGAGCAGACGCTGGGCGAGCGCTTCGACGTCCGTGAGTTCCACGACGTGGTGCTGCTCGGAGGCTCGCTGCCGCTGGACGTGCTCGAGCGCAAGGTCGACGCGTGGGTGGCGGGACACGGGCCCGCCGGGAAGTAGGAACGTCCCGGCGGGGGCTTCCGCCTGTCAGGGATTGCTCATGGACGAGCCTTCCGAGCCGGTGCCGGCTTGGGGGCCGCCGTGAGCCGGCCGTGCTTCTTCATGACCTTCACCAGTCCGTCATGAGGCAGGCCGAAGACGCGGATGTTGTCCGCGCCCGTCATGGTGTCGGACGCGAGCATCGCGTTGAGGATGGCCTCCTGCGTGGCCTGCACGGTCGCCTCGAAGAGGGGATTGAGGCGCTCATTCTGGAGGGACGACACGGTCGCGACGTTCGTCTTCGCTGGCGACGGGACGCTCTGGGTGGAGAACGCGAGGAAGATGTCTCCCGAGTAGTTCTCGCCGAGTCCGCCCATCTTCGCGATGGCCAGCGGGACACGGCGGGCGATGCGCGCGAGCTGGTGTGGCAGCAGCGGTGCATCCGTCCCGACGACGATGATGATGGAGCCCGCACCCTCGAACGGATTGGCCGCGGGGCCCTCCTTGTTCGTGGGGCCGCAGGCGGGGACCCACTCCATCATCGGGCTGTCCGGCTTCTTCGCGCCGAGGTAGCACGGCATGTCGCCCTTCAGCTCCTCGCCCACGGGGACGCCCTCGACGGTGAAGAGGCGGCGTGAGCCGTAGTTGCACTGCACCAGCACGCCCAGCGTGTAGCCGCCCGCGGACTCCGGCAGCTTGCGCGAGGCGGTTCCGATTCCGCCCTTGAAGCCGTGGCACACCATGCCCGTGCCTCCGCCCACGGAGCCTTCCGCGACGGGGCCCGACTTCGCCGACTCGAGCGCCTGGATGGCGTGCGGCGGCTTGACGTGGAAGCCGTAGATGTCGTGCAGCATCCCATCCCACGTCTCCGCGACCACGGGCAGCCCCAGGTCCCAGGCGAGGTCCTTCTCCACCGCCCAGGCGATGACGGCCTCGCGCACCGCGCCGACGTCGTTGGTGTTGGTGATCATCACCGGCCCCTGGAGGTGACCCCCCTCCTGAATCCAGTGGGTGCCGGTCATCTCGCCGTTGCCGTTGAGGGCGTAGGTCGACGCGAACACGGGCTCGGCGACGCCCTTCTTGCCGCGGGGCAGCACGGCCGTGACGCCGGTGCGCACGGGGCCCTTGCCGCGCTCGATGCGGCCCTCGCCTGAGATGAGCGTCGTGTGGCCGACTTCCACACCGGGCACATCGGTGATGGCGTTGTTCGGCCCCGTCTCGCCTCCGAAGGTGATGCCCAGGGTCCTTGCGCGCGCCCTCGGCCGCTCGGCCTGCGCACTGGCGAGCGATGGCAGCAACAACAGCGAAACCACCACGCCGCACAGCAGGTGTCGTTGATGTGTGTGCATGGCGGGATTCCTAGCACGGGGAAGGCGTCAGGAGCCCTCCAGGCCCGGCGTCAGCGGCCTCGAAACAGGCCCCCGGAGCACGGTTCTCGAAGCTGGCCCTGGCGCCTTTCCCGAAAGAAAGACCATGTCAGAGCGAGAGTTGACGCATCTCGAGGTGCCGTGCTTCGTCGATTATTCGGAGGCGCTGGCGGGACGCGAGCTGATGGCCCACGGGCTTGGACCGGACTTCGATTTGTGGATGCTGGCGCTGGATGAAGAGGGTCACGAAGTCCTTCGCTTCTCCGAGCCTGGCGCCCCACCGGAGTCCATTCGACTTCCCGAGACGCAGCGGAAGTTCCACTACGTGCAGCCGCTTCCCGGAGGTGAGCTGCTGCTGGTGGACGGCCGCTGTGAGTACCGCGAGGAGGCAGCACCCGCGGACCGCAATGCGGTGGTCTATTCCCGCGCGGGGGTCCTGAGCCGCGAGCTCACCTTGGGGGATGGAATCCAAGACGTCCAAGCCACCACCGATGGCCGCCTGTGGGTGAGCTACTTCGACGAAGGTGTCCTGGGAAACGGTCGCTGGGCGGCGATGAATCCGGAGCAGGAGCCCATGGGGCGCAGCGGCCTGGTCCTCTTCGATTCACGCGGCAAGCGGCTCAGTGAGTACGACGCGGGCGCGGTGGGCACGGACATCATCATCGACTGCTACGCGCTCAACGTCGCCTCGGATGACGAGACCTGGCTGTACTTCTACACGGACTTTCCCCTGGTGCGTCTTCGCGCGGGGAGTCGCCCCGTGACGTGGCGGACACCGGTGGCGGGGGCCAACGCGCTGGCGGTGGGGTCGACCCATGTCTTGTTTGGCGGCTCCTACTCCGCGCGTTCCATCTTCGAACTCTTCGTGTTGGAGGGCCGCCGGAAATCGGAGCTGGCTCCGGCGGGCAGCTTCGTTTTCGTGGACTCGGACGGCTATCGGTGGCAGCCCACCTGGATGTGCGGGCGCGGACCGTGGCTGTACGGCGGTGAAGGGACTCGCGCCTTCCGCATCGACCTCGACACCCTCGTGGCCTCGGCCAAGGTCTGGCATTGAATGCTCCTGACACTCTCCACCACCTACGCACCCGCGACCGACCTGGGCTACCTGCTGCACAAGAGCCCCCACCGGCCTCAATCCGTGGAGCTGTCCTTCGGCACCGCCCACGTCTTCTATCCGGAGGCCACCGCTGAGCGCTGCACCGTGGCGCTCTGGGTGGAGGTGGATCCGGTGGCCCTGGTCCGCTCGCGCCAGCAGTCCTCCGGGAGCAGCCAGACCCTGGAGCAATACGTCAACGACCGTCCCTATGCCGCGTCGTCGTTCCTGAGCGTGGCCCTGGCGCGGTGCTTCGGCGCGGCGCTGTCCGGACGCAGCCGTGAGCGGCCGGAGCTGGCGCGGCGGCCCCTGCCGCTCCAGGCGCGCATCTCCGTCCTGCCCTGTCGTGGCGGAGAGGGCCTCCTGCGACGTCTCTTCGAGCCCCTGGGCTACACCGTCACCGCGAAGAACCATCCCCTGGACGCGACGGTCCCGGAGTGGGGCGACAGCCGCTACTTCACCGTGACGCTGGAGGCGGACAAGCCGCTGGGGGCGCTGCTCAGCCACCTCTACGTGCTCATGCCCGTGCTGGACAACGACAAGCACTACTGGGTGGAGGAGGCGGAGATCGACAAGCTGCTGCGCCATGGCGGGCAGTGGCTGGCCGAGCACCCGGAGCGCGAGGTCATCGCCCGGCGCTACCTGCGCAACCAGAGCAGCCTCGCGCGAGAGGCCCTGTCCCGGTTGATGGAGGGCGAGGCCCCCACGGAGCCGGCGGAGGGCCCCGCGATGCAAGACGCGGTGGCCGAGCCGCCTCCGCGCATCGTGAGCCTGGACGAGCAGCGGCGCGACGCGGTGCTCGCGGTCTTGATGGAGCACGGCGCGACGAGTGTCGTGGACGTGGGGTGTGGCGAGGGCAAGCTGCTGCGGGAGCTCCTCAAGGAGCGCTGCTTCACGCGCATCACCGGCATGGATGTCTCCATCCGCTCGCTGGAGATCGCCAGCGAGCGCTTGCGGCTGGAGCGCCTGCCGGAGCTTCAGCGTCAGCGCATCCAGCTGCTGCACGGCTCGCTGCTGTACCGCGATGCACGACTGTCCGGGTACGACGCCGCGACGGTGGTGGAGGTCGTGGAGCACCTGGACCCGCCCCGGCTGGCGGCGTTCGAGCGCACGTTGTTCGAGTGGGCCCGTCCAGGGCTCGTGGTCCTGACGACTCCGAACGCCGAGTACAACGTCCGCTTCACGGGCGGGTTGACCGAGGAGGGGTTCCGTCACGGCGACCACCGCTTCGAGTGGACGCGCGCGCAGTTCGAGGCCTGGGCGCGGACGCAGGCCGAGCGCTTCGGCTACCGCGTGCGCATGGCTCCGGTGGGAACGGTGGATGAAGAGGTCGGTGCTCCGACCCAGATGGCGGTGTTCACGCGATGAAGATTTCCGTACCCGAGTTGTCCCTGGTCCTGCTCGTCGGTCCCTCCGGAGCGGGGAAGTCCACCTTCGCGCGCACGCACTTCCTGCCGACGGAGGTGGTCTCGTCCGACGCGTGCCGCGGCCTGGTCTCCGATGACGAGAACAACCAGGACGCGACGCGCGATGCGTTCGAGGTGCTGCGCTTCATCGCGGCGAAGCGGCTGGCGCGAGGCCTCTTGACGGTCATCGACGCGACGAACACCCAGGCCGAGTCGCGCAAGCCCTTGGTGGCGCTGGCGCGCGAGTACCATGTGCTGCCCGTGGCCATCGTCCTGGATGTGCCGGAGGCGATGTGCCATGCGCGCAATCAGCAGCGACCCGAGCGCCAGTTCGGCGCGCGTGTGGTGCGCCAACAGCTCCAGCAGCTCCGCCAGTCGCTCAGGGGTCTGGAGCGCGAGGGCTTCCGCCACGTCCACATCCTGAAGCCGGAGCAACTCGAAGGCCTGGTCATCGAGCGCCAGCCGATGTGGAACAACCGCAAGCGGGAGACCGGTCCGTTCGACATCATCGGCGACATCCATGGCTGCCTGGACGAGCTGGTCCTCCTGCTGACCCGCCTGGGCTATCAGGTGTCGAGCCGGGAGGACGGCACCGGAGGCTTCGAGGTGCGTCCGCCCGAGGGGCGCAAGGCGGTGTTCCTGGGAGACCTGGTGGACCGAGGCCCCGGCGTCACGGGGGTGCTCAAGCTGGTGATGGGCATGGTGGAGGCGGGCACCGCGCTGTGTGTGCCCGGCAACCATGAGGTCAAGCTGATGCGCAAGCTGCGCGGCGCCGACGTCAAGGTGAGCCACGGCCTGGCGCAGTCGTTGGAGCAGCTGGAGCGGGAGCCTCCGGAGTTCAGCACCCGGGTGGTGAAGTTCATCGACGGACTGGTGTCGCACTACGTCCTGGACGGCGGGCGCCTCGTCGTCGCGCACGCGGGGCTCAAGGAGTCCATGCAGGGGCGTGGCTCGGGAAAGGTCCGCGACTTCGCGCTGTATGGCGAGACGACTGGCGAGACGGACGAGTACGGGCTGCCGGTGCGGCACGACTGGGCGGCGGAGTACCGGGGCAAGGCGATGGTGGTCTACGGGCACACGCCGGTGATGGAGGCGGAGTGGCTCAACAACACGCTCTGCGTGGACACCGGCTGTGTCTATGGCGGCAAGCTGACGGCGCTGCGCTATCCGGAGCGCGAGCTCGTCGCCGTGCCGGCGGCGCGCGTCTACTGCGAGCCGAAGAAGCCGCTGGGCGGCGGCACGGCGGCGGCCTCGGCCACGGAGTTGACCGCGCAGCAGCAGAATGACGACGTCCTGGACCTCGCGGATGTCACGGGCAAGCGCATCGTCTCCACGCGATGGATGAAGAACATCACCATTCGGGAGGAGAACGCGACGGCCGCGCTGGAGGTCATGAGCCGCTTCGCCCTGCACCCGAAGTGGCTCATCTACCTGCCCCCGACGATGTCTCCGTCCGAGACGAGCTCGCTGCCGGGCTACCTGGAGCACCCCACGGAGGCGTTCGCCTACTACCAGCGCGAGGGCGTGGAGCAGGTCGTGTGCGAGGAGAAGCACATGGGCTCGCGCGCCGTCGTCGTCCTGTGCCGCGACGCGGACGTGGCCCGCCGCCGCTTCGGTCTGGTGGGGGACGAGCGAGGCGCCTGCTACACCCGCACCGGCCGGCGGTTCTTCCACGACGAGGCGGTGGAGCGTGCGTTCCTCGACCGGCTGGGCGCGGCGTTCGAGGCCTCCGGGTTCTGGGCGGAGCACCAGACGGACTGGGCCTGTCTGGACTGCGAGCTGATGCCCTGGTCGCTCAAGGCCCGCGAGCTGGTGCGGGAGCAGTACGCGGCCGTGGGGGTGGCGGCGCAGTCGTCGGTGGGCGACGTCCAGGCCGCGGTGGCCCAGGCGGCGGCGCGGGGGCTGGAGGTCTCCGCGTTCACGGACAGGCTGCGGGCGCGGGCGGACAGCGTGGAGCGGTATGTCGCGGCGTACCGCCGCTACTGCTGGCCGGTGAACTCGCTCGACGACGTGAAGCTCGCGCCCTTCCACCTGCTCGCGACGGAAGGCGCGGTGCACGTGGACAAGGACCATGTCTGGCACATGGAGGCGCTCGCGAAGGTGTGCCGCGCGGACGCGGACTTCCTCGTGGCGACGTCCTATCGCGTGGTGTCGCTGGGCGACGCGGAGGGCGTGGCGGACGCGGTGCGCTGGTGGGAGGCGCTGACGTCGCGAGGGGGCGAGGGCATGGTGGTGAAGCCCCGCGCGTACGTGGTGCACGGGAAGCGGGGACTCCTCCAGCCGGCCATCAAGTGCCGAGGGCAGGACTACCTGCGCATCATCTACGGGCCCGAGTACACCGCGCCCCAGCACCTGGAGCGGCTGCGGCAGCGAGGCGTGTCGACGAAGCGCTCACTGGCGCTGCGTGAGCTGTCGCTGGGCATCGAGGCCCTGGAGCGCTTCGTCCGCGCGGAGCCCCTGCGCCGCGTCCACGAATGTGTCTTCGGTGTCCTCGCGCTGGAGAGCGAGCCGGTGGACCCGCGGCTCTAGCCGAAGCTCAGTGCAGGCCCGGCGCCGGCTCGGCGGGCCTCTCGGGGCGCCGCGCCGACGCCGCGCGCTGCGCGTACTGGCCCATGCCCTCGAAGTCCACGCAGACGCACGGCTCGTTGCCGACGACCCACGCGTCATGGCCGGGTGGGATGATGGCGACATCCCCGGCGCTCATCTCGCGCTGGGTGCCGTCGTCCATCCGCACCACCATCCGCCCGCTGACGACGTAGCAGGAGTGGGCGGCCTGGCAGCTGTCCGTGCCGGCGATGGGCTTGACGTCTTGAGACCAGCGCCAGCCGGGCTCGAAGACCGCCATGCCCACGGTGTGGTCCCCTTCGAACTGGAGGATGTCCGCGTGCCCGTGCCCCGCGAAGGGCCGGCGCTCGTCGGGTGTGGAGAATCGCTTGATGGTGAGCTCGCTCATGATGCTTCCCTCGCCCTGGTTGTCCACCAGGAACCTAGGGATGCTCGCGGAGAGCGTCAGTCCTCGTCAGGTCATCAGCTCCAGCGGCGCGGAGAGGCCCGCCTCGAACTCCGGCTCCTGTCTCAGCTGCTCCAGCACCCCTCGCGTGCAGTGCAGGGTGACCAGGGGAAACAGCCCCGGCTCGCTCACCCACCGCACCGCGCCCATCAGCTCGCGCGACTGAAGGAAGCCCAGCACCGAGTCGCGAAACCGCTGGCTCTCTTCCCCCGCCTGTCGAATGACCGCCGCCCGGCTCTCCGGCGCCGAGGACGGACGCTTGCCCGCCTGGCGTGCGCTCTTCCGGGGAGCAGGGGGCGCTTCCCGGGGCATGACGATGGCTTCAATCCACATCGCGTCGCCCTCCTCGAGGTCGCTCGATTCCAGGTCTGCTTGAAGATTATCGGACATGGCCCGGCCCCAGTTGTGTCCCGTCCTCGTCGCACCGAAGGGTGGGGCGCTCCTGCCTCCGTTTCACGGGTTGGAATGCCTTCGTCGCCACCCACCTCGTGGAGTCGGCGGCGGGAAGAAAGCCCGTCCGGCTGCTCACTCCTCGACGCGCCGGGCTCGCACTCGAAGCGGCGTGTGACGCCCTACCTTGTCGGGATGAAGGAATCGCCCCGGCAGCTCCCCGTCTACGTGCCAGCCCGCACGGTGTGGGCCGTGGGGCTGCAGGTGCTGCTGCTCGTGGTGTGCTGGCTGGTGCTCCGCCAGCTCTATCCGCTGCTCACGCTGCTGGCGGTCGTGCTGTTGATGTCGCTCGCGCTCAACCCGCTGGTGCGGCGGCTCCAGCGCTGGGGACTGCGACGCGGGCTGGCCGTGGCCGTGGTGGCGCTGCTGCTCCTGGGATTGATGGGCTTGCTGGTGGGCACGCTCGTCCCCGCGCTCATCCAGCAGATTGAAGGACTGGTGCAGGCGACGCCGGGCCTCCTGGAGCGCTTCTCCGAGACTCGCTGGGCCCAGGAGATCAGCGAGCGCTACGGCGTGGACTTCCGCCCGGAGGCGCTGCTGCGCTTCGAGCCCATGGACCTGGCGGGTCGTGCCGTCACGGTGCTGTCGTCCACCCTGGGGCTGGTGGCGGCGGGCATCACCGCGGTGGCGCTCACCGTGTTCAGCCTCCTGTTCGGGCACGAACTCTACGAGGGCGCGCTCCAGTGGGTGCAGCCCGGCCGGCGCCACCACATCCGGGGATTGGTGGACCGCATGCGCGCCGCGGTGAGCAGCTACATCGCGGGCACCTTCCTGGTGATGACCTTCGGCGGGACGGTGGCCGCCCTCGTCGCGCTCATCCAGGGCGTGCCCTTCTTCCTCGCGCTGGGGCTGGCGGTGATGGTGCTGGGCGTCATCCCCACCATCGGCAGCGTCATCAGCGCCATCCTGGTGAGCCTCACCACGCTGGCCACCGTGGGGCTGCGCTCCGCCGTCATCGCACTGGTCATCTTCGTGGTGTACCAGCAGCTGGAGGCGAACCTGCTGGGACCCATCGTCCAGCGGCGGGTCATCCGGATGAACCCGCTGATGGTCTCCATCGTGGTGCTCGCGGGCGGCATGCTCGCGGGGTTGATGGGCGCGGTCATCGCCGTGCCGCTGGCCGCCGCGGCCAAGGTGCTGCTCCAGGAGGTCCTCCGCGAGCGACACCTGCGCTGGCGCCGCGCGCACCGCCGCGAGCATGCGCGGAGGCAGGTGGGGAAGGGCGCGGTGGAGGAGGGGCTCCTGCTGGCGGGCCCCATGGACGACGCGCCTGGCGACTCGCCCCACTGAAAGCCACAAGGGCCCCCAGCCAACTGGCCGGGAGCCCCCGAGGATTCAGCTCAACGTGCTCTCAGCGGTCCGCGGGAGCCGAGCGGCCCTGCGCGGTGGTGGACTTGCCCGAGCCCTTGCCGGCGACGGCCGCACCGACCGAGAACACCATGTCGTCGCGGTCGTTGTAGCTGCCGGAGGTGCACGAGCTCGCCGTGCCGCCGTAGCGGAACTGCGGACGGATGGCGTGCGTGCCGGCCGTGGCGGCCAGGTTGAACGTGTGCGTGAAGGTCCGCGCCACGCCGCCCGTGGTGCAGGCCTGGTTCGTGGTCAGCGCGGTCCACGCGGGCGTGGCCGCGTTGCTGGTGTAGTAGAGGTCGAAGGCATCCGTCGTGCCCCAGCACCACACGGTGACTTCCACCGTCACCTGCTTGCCCGCGGCGAACGGGCCCTGGTCCACGGTCTTGATGACCACGCGGTCAATGCTCTCGTCCGAGTGGTAGGAGCCGGAGACGCCATCCGCGCAGGAGTCGTTGATGGTGTTGGGCTGGTTGGGCTCGACGCCGCCGGAGAGCGTGCCGCGGCCGTTGACCATCGTCGGACCGGTGTCGCAGCCGCAGACGTTGCCGCAGGTCGGAACCTGGCGGGCGGTGTCCCACGTCGCCTGCACCGGGGTGCAGACGGTGGTGGTGGTGAAGCTGCGCGCGGTGCTGTTGGGGCCCTCGCTGCAGACGTCGGCCGCGCGAGCGCGCCAGTAGTACGGCGTGGCGCTGTTCAGGGCCGGCGACACCGTCCAGGCGCTGGTGGTCAGCGCGTTGTTGGAGCGGACGATGTTGGTGAACGCCGCGTCCGTGGCGACCTCGACGACGTAGCGAGCGGCGCTCGGCACGTCGGACCAGTCGAGCGAAGCCGACGTCGCGATGCCCGTGGCGCCGTCCGCCGGAGAGGACAGCGTGGGCGCCGCCAGCGTCACGCAGCCGCGCGTGGTGAAGCTGAACACGGAGGAGTAGCTGCCCGTGCCACCGCACGAGTTACCGGCGCGCACGCGCCAGTAGTACGTGGTGTTGACGTTCAGCGCCGGGGAGATGGTCCAGGCGCTGGTGGTGAGCGAGTTGGCGGAGGCCACCACGTTGGTGAACGCCGCGTCCGTGGCCACCTGGACCTCGTACGTGGAGGCACCGGAGACATCCGCCCAGTCGAGCGCCGTGGCGAGCTCCGCGCCCACCGCGCCGTTGGACGGCGTGGTCAGCGACGCGACGCCCGGAGGCGAGCACGCGGGCTTGGCGCACGAGCAGGTGCTCGCCGCGCCGTAGCACGCGTTCGAGGACGCAGGGACGATGGAGTAGCAGTACTCGCGGTTGTTGGCGACCTCGGTGTCCGTGTAGCTGGTGCCCGTGACGGTGGCGATCTTCGCCTTGCCGAAGTCACAGCCCATGCCTTCCGTGCGCATCACCCAGTACTGGTTGGCGCCAGCGGAGGCCGTCCAGCTGAGGGCCACCTGTCCATCGCCCGGGGTCGCGGTGTGCGTCGGCGCCGCCGTGGGGCCGCCGGAACAGCCGGAGTTCACCGGCGGGGTGGTGTTACATGCGATGTTGTGGCGGTTGAACGCCGAGTGGATGGCCGTCATGTGCGGCGTGCCGTCGCCCAGGTTGCCGTTGTCGTCGTCCGCCGCCAGCCAGCTCATGTAGCCGTTGGTGGCGCCGCAGCCGTCGGACGTGCCGCCCGAGCAGTTGCAGGCGTGCCAGGCGCCGATGTTGCCGCTGCCCTGGTAGAAGACCTTGTTGCCGACGATGTACGCCGTGTTGGAGTCGTAGTTGAACGGCGCGGCGGTCAGGTCACGCGTGACCAGGTCCCACGCGGCCTGGCGGGCGGGAGAGGCGGCGCAGTGCACCTGCTTGCTGCAGGGGCCGGAGCCGCTGCCGCACATCGGGCAGGTGAAGTTCTGCGGGGTGGCCGGGGGAGCGGCCGTGGCGGACGGCATGCTGGGCGTCTTGTACGTCGCCTTGCCGTAGTCCGCGTCGCGAACACCCGAGCAGCGGGTGTTGCACCACGAGTAACCGGAGACCTGCGACTCCTGCTGGTTGGCGCCCGTGCCGTCCGGCGTGGTGCCGCAGCCCAGGTTGTTGGTGGCGTCGAAGAAGCCGTAGCCGACGCACGAGGTCTGCAGGCGGTAGATGGCGGCGATGTCCGCGTAGCCCTCGGAGGAGTTGGACAGCGTGCCGTTGGTGTCGAAGTCATCCAGGCCGTGACCCCACTCGTGGTCGAACACGGCGCCAATCTCACCCGTGTTCCGGCAGCCGCCGCCCGTGCGGTAGAAGTTGACGGAGGTGCCGTTCCAGAAGGCGTTGCAGGTGCTCTGGATGTTGACGTTGGAGAGCAGCTGGCTCTGCAGCCAGGTGTTGTTCGGCAGGTAGCCGCGCGCCTGCTCGGCCAGCTTGTTCAGCTCGTAGAAGCTGGAGCGGGAGGCCGGGGTGTTGCCCGCGGAGCCGATCGACGTGCAGTCGTGGGTGTTGTTCACGCCGCCCAGGTCGATGTTGCCCGTGGTGGAGCTGTTGCTGATGGCGCCGCAGCCATCGCTCACGCGGACGTACTTGCCGGAGAGCGTGGTGGTGGCCGTGCCGGTGCTGAAGTTGAACACGCCCGCGCCGTCCGTGAAGTTGTTCGGGGCGGCGAGGCCGGTGTTCGCCCAGGGCATGGGCGAGTTGGGCTTCATCGTGCCGCACACGGTGTTGTCCGCGCACGTGCCGATGTTGGTGGAGGGGTAGATGCCGCCCGAGATCTGGGCATCGAAGTAGTGGTTGTCGTCCTCGACGGCGAGCGTCTCACCGGTGCTCGCGTCGACGGTGAGCTTCCAGCGCTCCTGGCCGACCGGGTCCTGGACGCCGTAGGTGTACGCCAGCACGTGCGAGTAGCCCGTGCCCACGGCGCCGGCGAAGGACTCGCCCTGGGGCGCGGTGGGGACGATCTCCAGCGACGGCTGCAGCCAGAGCTGCTGCGCGCTGGTGGTCAGCCCCGTGAAGCTGTTGCCGGCGGACAGCGCGTCCATCGCGGAGATGCCGGCGCGGGTGTCGATGGCCACGTTGGCCCACGACTCGGTGCCGATGAGGATGAGGTTGCCGTGGCTGATGACCGCCGCGATGCGCGCGTGGCGCACCGGGATGCCGTTGACCTGCTGCGGGATGTGGACGTGCCACAGCTGGTCCGTGACGCGCGTCACGCGCGGCGAGCCCATCTGCATCACGTCCACGTTGAACGCGGTGGCGTTGTCCGCGACGAACTTGAGGACCAGGTCGCCAACGACGCCCTCGTCCACGTTCGCGACCGAGCGGCCAATGGACTCACGGACGCCGTCCAGGGACACCTGGTTGCGGAAGCCGTCGCCCGGGATGAGGGGGTAGGGGCCCTCGACGCCGGACGGGGTTCCGGTGCGGGGGTCGATGTGGACGCGGAAGTCCTTCCCGTTGCGGGCGAAGAACTCATCCCATCCGTTCGCCGTCCCGGGGGCCATGGTTCGCATGGCCTGGTCCAGGGGGGTGTTCTGGATGGGAAGGTAGAACTCCGGCTTGAAGAACGCCTTGTCTGCGATGGCGCTCTGGCCCTTTGCGGGCTGTTGGACGGCCCATGACGGTGCTGACAGGAGCAAGGCACAACATGCTGCAAACACCTTGGTGTGGCGCATGCGGTTCTCCTCTAGGGGGGTCCCGAGGGACGGACCCGAGGTGGCTCCGGAGCGGAGCCCGCAGACGCTTACTGATGCCCCGCAGAAAAATGAATATGCCCTATTCCCAGCGAGTCGATTGAACCGCAAATTCTAAGAATAACGGGTGCGGGGAGTGTTCACTGGCCAACTTTGACGCATACCGCATGTGAATCCACTCATGCGCGGAGCGCGCAAGTAGGCCAAATTCATTGGAAATTTCCGGATGGGGTGTTGCGGGTCAGCGCGGCCAGATGCGGACCCAGTCGTCCTGGATGAGCTTTCCGTTGGTCTGGTCCGTGCTGCCGCTGGCCATGAAGCCCCTGGGGGCACCCAGGGCGAGCGCCCCGGCCTCCACCCACAGCAGGAGCAGCAGGGCCACCGCGAAGGCAGGCACCCGCAGGGCGAGCGCGGGGCGGCGGGCGGTGAGGACCACCGCGGGCAGGAGCAGGAGGGGAACCAGGGCGGGGAAGACGGTGAGCAGGCCGCGCGTGTAGCCGAAGAAGGCCACGGTGATGAGGGCGCGGTGCAGGACGACGAGGGAGAGCAGGCTGAAGTCCCGCCAGGGGCGCAGCAGCGACAGCGTGGCGCCCGCGAGGAGGACGAGCAGCAGGGGCCACTTCATCCACGTGCCCTCGGGGACGAAGAGGTCCACGGGCGCCCGGGAGCCCGTCAGGCCCAAGGGGAGGTTGGATGCGCCCAGTCCCAGGTTGAGGCCGTCGAGCCAGCGCTCCAGCTTGGACACGCAGAGCCGGGCGGCGTCCGCGGGGTGCTGGCGCATCCAGTCGAGTCCCACCGCGTAGCCGTGCAGGAGCAGGCGGCGGTGCGCGGGGTTGGCGATGTCCAGGTGGCCGTCCTGGCCCAGCTCGCTGACGGAGGCGGGGGTGAAGCCTCCCGTCGCGCGGGCGTGGTTCGCCATGGCGAAGTTGATGGGGCCGTAGACGGTGATGGGCGCGAGCTCCGGGAGAGGCTCGAGGCCGGGCGTGCGGGCGTTGAGCTCTTGCAGCACCCGCGCGTTGCGCACGGCCCAGGGGGCCAGCACCAGCCCGCTGACGAGCACGGCGGCGCCCCAGCGCGCAGCCAGGGACTTGAGCGGGGTCGTGCCTCGCTGGAGCCAGGCCCACGCGAGCAGGAAGGGCCAGAGGTAGAGGTGCTCGGCGCGGGTGAGCGAGCCCAGGCCCATCACCAATCCCAGGAGCAGCGCGCCGACGGGGGTGGGGCCCGCGCGGTGGCGCAGCACGAGCGCGAGCGTGGCGGACAGGAAGAAGGCGTAGAGGACCTCGTTGCTGTACGTGGTGGAGAGCACCAGCCACCCGAAGCTGGAGGCGAAGAGGCAGGCGCCCACGAAGCTCCACGCGGTGCCCAGGAGCTTGCGCCACCACGCCCACGACAGCGCCACCGTGGCCGCGCTCAGCGCCGCGAGGCACAGCTTGTACGGGTACGCGCTGCCCTGGGGCTCGCCGAGCAGCCGGTACAGCATCCCCAGGAGCCAGGGGAACAGGGGCGGGTGGTAGGGGAGCGCGGCGGGGCCTTCATGGCCTCGCACATGCTCCAGCGCGTACGTGTGGAAGAAGCGCGAGTCGCCGTAGAAGAAGATGGAGAACGGCCAGGCGCGGTCCGGTGAGGACTGCAGATAGAGCCAGCGCAAGAGCAGGCTCAGCGTGAAGGTCACCGCGATGCCCAGCGCCGTCGGGTGCCGTTGCCACAGCCCGCGCGCGCTGACGAAGAACCGGCGCATGCCACCCCCGAGGAATCCGAACACGCTAGCACCTCGGGCGGGCGCGAGTCCGGGGGGCTGGCGTTCAGAAAAGAGACCTTGCCGTGAGTTGTCGATGGCGGGAGGCCGGACGCGCTCTCTAGAGTCCCGCCCGTCGCCGCTCGCCAGCGGCGTCCTTCACCCTCGCCTGGAGCGTTGAGTGGCCCTCGCTGGTGACAAGTCCATCCTGGCCATCGACCTGGGTACCTCGGCCGTGAAGCTGGCCGTTGTCACGCTGCGCGGAAGAATCCTGGGCGGCGACGTGGAGCCGCTCGAGCTGCGGCTGCTTCCGGAAGGAGGCGCCGAGCAGGAGCCCGAGGCGTGGTGGCGCGCGGTGGTGCGAGGCACCCGGCGCCTCCTGGAGTCGGGGGTGGTGTCCGCGCGCGACATCGTGGGTGTCAACTGCAGCTCACAATGGTCGGGCACCGTGGCGGTGGATGCGCGGGGCACGCCGCTGTGTCCCGCGCTCATCTGGATGGACTCGCGGGGGGCGCCGCATGTCCGACGGGTGGCACATGGCCTGATTCCCATCGAAGGCTATGGGCTGACGCGGCTCCTGCAGTGGATCCGCCTGTCGGGCGGCGCGCCGACCCTCTCCGGCAAGGACCCGGTGGGCCACATCCTGTACCTCCAGAGCGCCCGGCCGGACGTCTACCGGGACACGTACAAGTTCCTGGAGCCGAAGGACTGGCTCAACCTGAAGCTGAGCGGACGCTTCGCCGCGTCCTACGACTCCATCACCCTGCACTGGGTGACGGACAACCGCGCGCTGAGCCGCATCGACTACGACGAGCGCCTGCTCAAGCTGTCGGGGCTGGAGCGCGACAAGCTGCCGGACCTGGTCCCCGCCGCGAGTGTGCTGGGGCCCTTGAGCGCGGAGGCCGCGCGCGAGCTGGGGTTGAGCGAGGACGTGCGGGTGGTGTCGGGCTCGCCGGACATCCTCGCGGCGGCGGTGGGCTCCGGCGCGGTGGGAGACCACGAGCCGCACCTGTGCGTGGGCACCTCGTCCTGGCTGTGCTGTCACGTGCCGTACAAGAAGACAGACATCTTCCATCAGATTGCGTCGGTGCCCTCCGCGCTGCCCGGGCGCTATCTCCTGGCCAACGAGCAGGAGTCGGCGGGCATCTGTCTGGCCTTCCTCAAGGACAACATCCTGTATGGCCACGGCCGAGGGCCGGGCGATGAGGCGGAGGACTCCGGCGAGGTGTACCGGCTGATGGAGCACGAGGCGGGGAGCGTGCCCGCGGGCAGCGAGAACCTCATCTTCCTGCCGTGGCTGAACGGCGAGCGCAGCCCCGTGGATGACAAGTCCTTGCGCGGGGGCTTCTTCAACCAGTCGCTGAAGACGACGCGGGCGCACATGGTTCGCGCGGTGATGGAGGGCGTGGCCTTCAACTCGCGCTGGCTGTTCTCGTATGTGGAGCAGTTCGTCGGCCGGAAGCTGGAGTCGCTGCGCATCATCGGCGGCGGGGCCCGGTCCGCGCTCTGGTGCCAGATTCACGCGGACGTGCTGGGCCGGGCGATTCAGCAGGTGGACGAGCCGGTGCTGGCGAATGCGCGGGGCGCCGCGTTCCAGGCGGCCGTCGCGCTGGGCGAGCTGACGGTGGAGGAGATTCCCTCCCTGGTGCCCATCGCGCGCACCTTCCATCCGGACCCCGCGAACCGCGGGCTGTACGACGAGCTGTTTCGTGAGTTCGTCAATCTCTACAAGAGCAACAAGGCCATCTTCGCGCGCCTCAACCGCGCGCGGAGCGCCTGACGCAGAGGAGCGCGTATGGCATTGCCAGACCCGAAGTCCCTGAACCTGCTGAACCATGTCCCGCCGCGCCTGCTCTCGGCGGCCGAGCGCTACCTCAAGGCCGTGCCGCTGGTGCGCGACCTGCTGTCCAAGGAGACGGACTCGCTCCTGTCGGGCCTCGAGGAGGGGCTCAAGCCCTACCGGGGGAAGGTCCCGACGTATGAGCGGCTGCCGGCGACGGGCCGCTCGCGGGAGGACGTGCTGCGCGAGCTGGAGGCCATGGAGTCGAAGGAGGAGCCGCGCTGGCGCGAGGGCAAGGTGTCGGGCGCCGTGTACAGCGGCGACGAGACGCACATCGAGTTCCTCAACCGCGTCTATGGCATGCATTCGCAGAGCAACCCGCTGCACGCGGACCTCTGGCCGAGCGCCACCAAGTTCGAGGCGGAGGTCGTGGCCATGGCGGCGGGCATGTTGGGCGCGGATGCGGCCAACGCGGGCCGCCCCGCCGACGAGCACATCTGCGGCTCCATGTCCTCGGGCGGCACCGAGAGCATCATGCTCGCGGTGAAGACGTACCGGGATTGGGCTCGGGCGACGAAGGGCATCACGAAGCCGGAGATGGTGGCGCCGTCCAGCGCGCATCCGGCCTTCGACAAGGCGGCGCACTACTTCGGCGTGAAGATGGTGCGAGTGCCGGTGGGACCGGACTACCGCGCCGACGTGGCGGCCACGCGCAAGGCCCTCACGCGCAACACCATCCTCATCATCGGCTCCGCGCCGGGGTTTCCCCATGGCGTCATCGACCCCATCGCGGAGCTGTCGGAGCTGGCGCGCAAGAAGCGCCTGGGCTTCCACACCGACGCGTGTCTGGGCGGCTTCGTGTTGCCGTTCGCGCGCAAGCTGGGGCGCGACGTGCCGCCGTTCGACTTCCGCCTGCCGGGCGTGACGTCCATGTCCGTGGACACGCACAAGTTCGGCTACGCGGCCAAGGGCTCGTCGGTGGTGCTGTACCGGGGCACGGAGCTGCGCTCGCACCAGTACTTCACCGCCACGGAGTGGCCCGGGGGCATCTACTTCTCGCCGACGTTCTCCGGCAGCCGCCCGGGGGCGCTCATCGCGGTGGCCTGGGCGTCGCTGGTGAGCACGGGCGAGCAGGGCTACCTGGAGGCCACGCGCCGCATCCTCGACACGGCGGACATGGTGAAGACGGGCATCCGCTCGATTCCGGAGCTGCACGTGCTGGGGGACCCGCTGTTCGTCATCGCGTTCGGCTCGGAGACGCTCGACGTCTTCAAGGTGATGGAGCGGATGGGCGAGCGGGGCTGGAGCCTCAACGGCCTGCACAAGCCCGCGGCCGTCCACCTCTGCGTCACCTTGCGGCACGCGCAGCCGGGTGTGGCGGAGCGGTTCCTGGAGGACCTCCGGGAGGCGGTGGCGCACGTGAAGGCCCATCCCAGCGAGAAGGGGACGATGGCGCCTGTGTATGGCATGGCGGCCGCCGTCCCCTTCCGAGGGATGGTGAGCGACTTGCTCAAGAAGTACATGGACCTGCTCTACAAGGTCTGAGCTTCACCGCCCCCGCCCGTCGTCAGGCGCGGGGGCCTGGCGGGCGCGCCGCCCACTCCCAGGTCGTGCCCTGGTGCAGCGCCGCGTAGATGTCGTCGCGCAGGACGTTGCACTCGTCATGCGTGAGCGTCCGGTCCAGCGCGCGCAGCACCACGCGGAGCAGCACGTTCTTCTGGTCCGCGCGCAGGGCCAGGCGCTTCACCGCGCTCGGGTGGAGCGCGGCGTAGGGGGTCTCCGTGACGACGAGGACGCTCTCCACCAGCTCCGCCCGCTCGCCCAGCGCCGCGCGCACCGCGTCGCCGAGCTCCTCCGCCGTCGTGTCCTCGCCCAGCACCAGGGACATGTCGCGGCGCACCTCGGGCATCGACGACACCGGCTGGTAGCGCTCCAGGTTCAACAGCTGCGTCGAGATGCGCGGGTCCGCGGAGCGCAAGAGCCGGATGTCATCCAGCCCCTTGCGCAACATCAGGATGCGGTCCATGCCCAACCCCATGGCGAGCCCGGTGATGGGGCCGGCCTCGAGCCCGCTCTCCGCCAGCAGCGCGGGGAGCGCCAGGCCGCACTCACCAATCTCCACCCAGTCATCTCCATCGCGCACGTCCACCTGGAGCCCATCCGTCGTGTAGGGATGGATGGCGGGAGTGAGCTTCATCTCTCGCCCCGGGAGGAGCGCTCCGACGACCAGGGCAATCATCCGCCGCAGGTCCTCCGGCGTGAGCGGCGCCCCCTGTCGCACGCGCCACAGGTCCATCTGATGGGGCTCCCCCGTGTGCAGCCGGTCGATGCAGTCGCGCCGGTAGACGAGACCAGGGCAGGCCAGCAGCACGTCGCGAGGAGGGGACGCGGCCAGCTCGCGCAGTGCTCCCGGAATCATCGCGGAGGTCTGGGTCCGCAACAGCGCCGTGTCGCAGACATAGCGGGTGTAGCGCGCGTCGCGGGCGGCGCCTCCAGGTGGGTAGTGGAGCCGGTCGTAGTTGTCGGCGATGGAGACGACAGGGCTTCGCCGGTGCACGACGACGTCACAACCCCAGGCGGAGCGCAGCGCCTCCAGCACGGCGCTCACGAGCTGCTGCAGCGCATGCGGGCCCGAAGCGGGGTCGGTCAAATCACGGACGGCGAGGGCGCGCCGAAGCTCCTCGGCGCTGAGGACGGAGATGGCAAGGGACGACATGGAGAACTCTCGAGTGCGAAGGCAGTGGAAACGCGATGGTCTCCGGCGTGCCTGGCGAGAATTCCTCCTGGCGCCGCCGGCTTCAGATGCCCCCCCGGCGGTTCCGGGTGAGCGTCGCGCCAGACGGCGTTTCGCCAACGAGAGGTTCGTGCGCGCTCAGTGCAGCACGGCCTCCCGACACCCGAAAGGGGCCGGGGGGCTGCTAAATCGACGAGCGCTCACGACGAGAATCATTGCCGGTCATCATTAACGACCGCGATGTTTCAATGCAAGGGGGTGTGTGTTCACGCGGCTGTCCCCGCCATCGCGCGGGTGGCGATCTCCGTGAGCTCCGCGTCCGTGAGCACCAACGGATTGGCCTTCATGCTGCTCGCGGCCCGCGCCTTCGACACCAGCTCTCCAAGCCGCTCCGTCGTCATCCCATAGGTGGCGAGCCCCGGTATCCGGAGCGCCTCCCGCAGCGACTCCACCCACGCGACGGCCTCCTCCGCGCGCGCATCCTCGCGACCGGTGAGCAGGACGGCCAGCTCGCGGAAGCGTGGGGTGGCGGGATGCTCGGGCGCGCGGGCTCGCAAGGCGCGCAGGTTGACGTCGAGCACCGACGGAAGCAGGGCCGCGCAGACCGCGCCGTGGGGCGCGTCGAACATTCCCCCCACGGGGGCCGCGAAGCCATGGACCGCGCCCAGCCCCGAGTTCGCCAGACACAGCCCACCGAGAAGGCTGGCCAGCGCCAGGTCCTCGCGCGCCTCCGCGTCTGGCCCCGAGAGCACGGCGCCTCGCAGCGAGCGCGCGGAGCGGCGAATCCCCTCGCGCGCCAGCGCGTCCGTGATGGGGTTGGCTCTCGCGGAGAGGAACGGCTCGATGACCTGCGACAGCGCATCCATGCCGCTGAAGGCCAGGACGTGGGGCGGCGCGCCCAGGAGCAGGTCCGGGTCCACCAGCGCCACACGCGGCAGCAGCTGCGGTCCGCGCAAGCTGGCCTTCACCTGGGCCTGCTTGGAGCCCAGCACCGCGTTGCGCGTCACCTCCGAACCGGTGCCCGCCGTCGTGGGGATGGCCACGAAGGGAAGCGATGGACGCGTGAGGACCTGCCCGTGTCCAATCACCTCCAGGTAGTCCAGCGGGTCTCCTCCCTGGGACGCGAGCGCCGCCAGCGCC
The DNA here is from genome assembly GCF_038561935.1 of Myxococcus stipitatus. Next base: position 4,154,740 of record NZ_CP102770.1, read on the forward strand.
TTGCCCGTGTCGAGCGCGCTGCCGCCGCCCATCGCGACCACTCCGTCGCAGCGCGACTCCGCCAGGACGGCCAGGCCCTCGCGCACGAGCTCCACCGTGGGCTCTCCGTCCACGCCGAAGGTCCTCACCGGGAGGCCCAGCGCTTCCAGCGCCGCGAGGAGCCCTCGCGCCCGCGTGGACGACCTGCCGGTGACGAGCAGCACGCGCTGGACACCCAGCGCGCGCACCAGCCCGGGGGCCTCGGAGAGCTTGCCGGGACCGAAGACGATGCGCGTGGCGGTGGCGAACTCGAAGGACAGGGGGCTCACCAGCCCGCGTCCTCGGGGAAGACGTTGACGTACTTCTGGCTCGAGCGGGGCACCGCCATCATCGGCGCCACGACATCTCTCCAGCGCAGGTAGTGCGCCGTCTGCTTGTGCTCGGCGGGGGCGGCGTCCGTCCGGTAGACCTCCACGAGCAGGAAGCGCGTCGGGTCCTCCGCGTCCTGGAGGAGGTCGAAGCGCGCGATGCCGGGCTCCTTCACGCTCTCGCGCGCGTTGGCCAGGGTGGCTTCGCGAAACGCGTCCACCTGCTCCGGCTTGACGTGGACCTGGACGTGGACGATTCGCAGGCTGTTGGGCATGCCCTGAAACTACTCCGGGCCCGGGTCGCGTGGGGGCGCGAGCCGGACCCGGCAGAAGGGACGGTGTGGTCTTCCGTACAGGCGTCGCGGGGACTACGGCGCCTTGATGACCGCAGTGGGGCTGAGCACGTCCTCGAGCTTGCGGGCCATCATCCACCCGTCGTGATAGACGATGCCCGTCTGGGTGACGGTGTCGTTCCGGTACAGGCCGATCTTCAGGTAGTTGAGCATTCCCCGGTACTGGGTCGCGATGTAGCGCTTGGGCAGCACCACCTTCCCGTCGAGGTACAGCTCCACGAAGCCGACCTTCGCGTCCGGCGACCAGCGCACGTGGAAGATGAAGTCCATCCACCTGCCGCGCACCAGCGGGGTGCGCCAGACGATGGTGCCCGGGTTGCCGCCGATGTTGAGGCGAATCTCATCCCCGTAGACGTAGAACTCCACCGGCGGCGAGCCCCCCGAGTCGGCGTCCTGGTGCCACTGGGTGAACAGCTGCCACGTCTTCGCGTTGGGGAAGGTGGAGTCGAACATCGTGCTCCAGCGGTAGTAGTACTCGGAGCCCGTCGCCTCGCGCGTCATCCGCACCAGCTCGTTGCGGTTGCCGCTGGAGTTGATGGGGTCGTCCCCCTTGCGCACCGTGGCCTTGAGGGCATAGGCGCCCTGGCGCCGGGGCGAGGACACCACCGCCAGCCGGTCCGCGCTCACCATCTGCGCCCGCGTCCACTGGTTGCGGTCTCCCGACTCGAAGTCACCCACCCACACGACGCTGGCGCCCGTGGGCGGCGGAGGCGTGGTGGTGCCGCCACCGGAGCACGCGCGGGCCTCCGCGATGGAGGCCCAGTCATTCAGGCTGTTGCCGTGCACGGTGATGCGCACGCGCCGCGCGGAGATGGAGTTGAACGTGTACGTCTCCGTGTCCGCCGACTTGCGGCTGGTGCCGCTGTAGACCTGCGTGTACGTGTAGCCATCCGGCGAGGTGGACACCGTGAAGGTGTTGGTCCGCGTGGAGCCTTCGTGCCAGTTGACCGCGACGCCGGTGATGGGCTTGACGGAGCCCAGGTCGTAGTCAATCCACGCGCCCTTGCCCAGATAGCTCCAGCGCGTGGTGAGGCGGTCGTCCATCGTGTTGGCGGGCACGTTGCCGTCATGGCCCTTGGCGATGACGGACGCGGCGGTGAGCTGCGTACAGCCCGTGGCCGTGAGGGCTGCCGCGGCGGCGGTCGTGGCGAAGGTCGTGGCTTCGAGTCCGGCGGGGGCCTCGCCCAGCTCGGATGCATCCTGTGGGCCGCACGCACTACCGCCCAGGCAGAGCAGTGCTCCAGCCAGCAGAAGGGACTTCGTCATGTAGGGACCTCAAGGGGGTTACAAAGACAGACGGAGGCTGAGTCCGGCGGGCGTCTCACGACGACGCGCCGGTGGTGGGGTTCAGTTGTCGGGCTTCTCCAAGGTCACGGCGAGGGGACGCCGCGTTGCAACGCAGACAACCATCGACCAATTTTATTTCGTATTCAACAGTTCTTGTCACGCCTGCCTGCTCTACAGCTGGCAAGGCTGCGTCGGCGAAGGTGGTGGAAACGGAAACGTTTGTCATTGGTGGCGTGCGCGCGCGGGATGTGAGGGTTTGCGCGCACGCCGTGCGGGGCCGAGGAGGCGACCGCTGGCCCGCTGGGCATGTCAGCCGACACATTCAGTACACACGTACAGCCCCTGGGCGCGAGGGGCACGGACGGGTGGGGGCGTTAGAGGTCTGTGTTCTGGAGGTGCTCATGAGCTCGTCTGCGGGCGTGTGCATGGCCTGTGGGACGCGATTGGCCCCCGGCCTCGCCACATGCCCGCGCGCGTCGTCGCTGACGCCCCTGGCGGATGGCGTTCGGCGGTGGGGGACAGGTGCGTGTCAGCCACCGCTGGTGGGGCGGTCGGCGCTGTTGGAGCGACTGAAGTGGTGCGCGGAGGAGGCGCGGCGCGGGCTGGGGCGCGCCGTGTGGCTGGTGGGGGTGGAGGGCATTGGCAAGTCGCGGCTGAAGGACGCGCTGGTGGAGGCGTTGGCCGGCAGTCGCTTCGAGGTGTGGGAAGGCAGCGGGGTGGCCTTCCCGGGGACACCCGCCGGGCCGTTCCTGGACCTGCTGGATGCCACGCGAGGACTGCGGCCGGCGCCGGGCGTGGGGCGCATGTCCAGCGCGGAGGCGGAGCGCGTCTGTCGCTTCCTGGACGGGCGCGAGTGGCGAGGCATCCCCGCGAGCCTCGCGTCGGAGAGCGTCGCGCTGTTCGATGCGCTCTGTCATTCGCTGCTGCCGCACCGCGCGCCCCGCGTCCTCATCCTGGAGGACTGGCAGCATGCGGACCGGCTCAGCCGGGCCATCATCGAGGTCCTGGTGACGCGGCTGACACACCTTCCCGTGCTGGTGCTCGTGCTGGAGCGCACGGCGGGGACGGCGCTCGTGCCCGCGCCCGCGGAGGTGCTCGAGCTGGGGCCGCTCGGCGCCGAGGAGGTGTCGGCGTGGGTCGAGTCGCGCGTGTCACCGGGGCCCGCCCGGGACGAGGTGCTGCGAGTGGGCTCGGGGCATCCATTGATGGTGCTGCATGCGCTCGCGCATCTGCAGGAGGGCTCGCGGGAGTCGCTGCCTCGCACGGGAGCGGAGGTGCTGGGGGCGCGGTTCGAGGCCCTGTCCGCCACCCGGCGTGAGGCGTTGCAGGTGAGCGCGGTGCTGGGGCCGTGCTTCCCCCGCCCGGTGCTGGGGGCGCTGGTGGGTGGGTTCTCGTGCCTCGCGGCCCTGGAGTCGGGGGGCTGGCTCAAGCCCGTCTCGGGCGGTCGCTACATGTGGGGGGCTCGGATGCCGGGGCTGGGGGCGACCTGGTCTGACGCGGACCGGGTGGAGCTGCACCGGAGGGCGGCGGAGGCCTATGAGGCGCTGCCCTCGGAGTCTCGCAAGCGCGCGTGCGCGGAGCTGGCGCGTCACTGGCTCGCGGCGAAGTGCCCGGAGCGGGCGCTGCCTCACTTGATGGAAGTGGCGGGGTGGAACCTCGCCGCGCTGGCGCCCGCGGCGGCGCTGGAGGTGTATCGCGTGGCGCTCGACGTGGCCGCGCGGCTGTCATTGGAGGCCGCGCGCCGCTGGTCCCGGGTGCTCTGGGAGCGGATGGGGGACGCGCATCGACTGGCGGGGGAGCGCGCGGAGGCCGAGTCCGCGTGGAGGATTGCCCTCTCGCTGGATGAGCCCCATCCGGTGGCGGCGGCGCCCGAGCGGTTGCAGTGCCTCCAGAAGCTCGCGTCGGTGGTGCTGTCGCTGGAGCGCTATGACGAGGTGGTGACGCTGGCCGAGGAGGCGGGGGCATGTGACGTGTCCCAGGACGCGCTGCTGTCCCGGGCCTCGCTCGATGCGCTGTGCGCGCTGGCGCTGTGCTGGATGGCTCGCTTCGATGAGGCCTACTCGCGGCTGGCGACCGCGCGTGCTCGGCTCCTCCAGTTGCCCAACACGGAGGTCCCGGGTCGGGCGAGCGTGGAGGCGGTCCTCCACCGCGCCATGGGGACGTTGCTGATGGGGCAGGGGCGTCCGGAGCAGGCCACGATGGAGTACGCGGCCGTGCTGCGATGGACCGAGCGCTCGGGCGACACGTGGGAGCACTCCACGGCGCTGTTCAACCTGGGGGATGCGTATGCCCGGGCGGGAGAGCGAGAGCGGGCGGTGCACTACTTCCAGCTCGCGTTGGACCTCAAGGCGCGCATGGGGGACCGAGGGGGCATGGCCTACACGCACCACGGGCTCGCGCTGCTGCATTCGCAGGCCGACGCACCGGAGCTCGCCAAGGAGGACGCGGTGAGGGGGCTCCAGCTCGCGGGGATGCTGGGGGACCGGAAGCTGAAGTCGCTCCTTCGCTGTGCCTTGGGGCGGGCGCACCTGCGGCTCGGCGAACGGGAGGAGGCCGCGCACCAGCTCCAGCTCGCCGCGCAGGATGCCGCCGCCGCCAACGCCCGACCGGAGCTGCTCCAGGCGCAGGCCGCGTTGCGTGCGCTCGAGGCCCGCCGCTGAGCGCTCACGGTGATTGACGGAACGGCCCCGGGGGATGGAGTGTCCACCGGGAGTGCTCTCCTCTTCTTCGTGCCCGCGCTGGCTCCTTCCGCTGTGCCTCCTCGTCTGGGTGGGCGTTGCCCGGGGCGCCTCGGCTGAGACGGACCCCTTTGAGGCGTTCCTCCGTCCCGCGCACCCGGTGGCGGAGGGCTTCGCGCCGTGGACCGACGTGTCGAAGGCTCGCGTCGGAAGTCCGGTGGCGGCGCTGGCGCGGGGGCGTGTGGTGTCCGTCAGCGCCGAGCGCGACCGTGTCACGCTGGAGCATCTGTTTCACGAGAACCATGAGCTGCTTCGCGTCTACTCGGAGTACTCGGGCCTGGAGGCGGTGGAGCTTCGCGCGGATGCACTCGTCAACCGAGGTCAGGTGCTGGGCCGGGTGGGGAGGAAGTCCGAGGCGAGTGTGTCGCTGGTCCGAGACCGACGTCTCTCCGCCGAGGAGGCCCGCCGCTTCACGGCCGAGCGCGCGCGACTGCCTCGGCCCGCGGCGGAGCCCGTGCTGGTGCTCATCTCCCACGCGAAGCACCAGCTCCGCCTGTACGAGCGCGGTGTCGAGCGCGCGCGGGTGGAGGTGGGCTTCGGGCAGGCGACGGGACCCAAGGAGGAGCGAGGGGACAACCGCACCCCCGTCGGCATGTACTTCATCGTCCACACGCATCGCGGCGAGTTCCCCGGTCCGTATGGCGCCTACTACGGCGGGCACTGGCTGAAGGTGAACTACCCGAATCCCTGGGACGCCCTCCGAGGGGTCGAGCGCGGCTGGCTGACCGAGAAGACGCGCGAGCGCATCGCCAAGGCGTGGGAGGCGCGAGAGGCCACGGAGGCCAGCACCCGACTGGGAAGCGGCATCGGCTTCCACGGCTGGAAGGGGGAGTGGACCCTGGAGCAGACGGAGGGCCGCCTGTCATGGGGGTGTGTCGTGTTCCATCCCCGGGATATCGCGACGCTGTATGCGCGGATGCCGCGCGGCACCATGGTTGTCCTCTTCTAGCCGGGCCCGAGGCATGGAATTCTTCGCGGGTGATTGAGCTCGAGACCCCCGAAGCCTTCGAGAGGCACCTGCGCTCAGGCGCGAGCCTCTCCCACGTCGTCATCCAGGGACTGGACCTCCGGCGCTACACGCGCGAGCTGAGCACCGTCGCGCTCGCCGGGACGGTGTTCCTGGGCTGCGAGCTGGAGAAGGACGCGCTCCAGGCCGCGCTCGCGCATGGCGCGCTGGTGTTCCCGCCCATCTCCGGCGTGCCGTATCACCCCTACCGAGGCAGCCTCTACACGCCGGAGGAGCTCTACGCGGGCTTCGACCCCGCGCATCCGGAGACGTACGAGGCGACGCTCGACGCACGCATCTACCGTCACTGGGAGGCCCACGGACGGGGCACTCCGCCCACGCTGCTGGAGACCCTCGCGCAGCGACTGCATGACCACGCCATCACCGACGCGATGGAGGACCTGCTCGCATCGGGCCTGGAGCCTCGCAAGGTGGTGGCCATCATGGGCGGCCACTCCATGAAGCGCGGTCAGCCGGACTATCGCGGTGTCGCGATGCTGGCGCGGGAGCTGGCTCGCGCGGGGTTCTTCCTGGTCAGTGGTGGCGGCCCGGGCGCGATGGAGGCCACGCACCTGGGTGCCTGGTTCTCCCAGCGCTCCGAGGGCGAGCTGGACGCGGCGCTCGCCCTCCTCGCCAAGGCCCCCAGCTACACGGACCGGGAATGGCTGGCGCGGGCCTTCGAGGTGCGCTCCGTGTTTCCGCTGGGGCCTCGCGATGAGTTCGCGTGCTCGAGCCTGGGCATCCCCACGTGGCACTACGGCCACGAGCCGCCCAACCCCTTCGCCACGCACATCGCCAAGTACTTCGCCAACAGCGTGCGCGAGGACGGCCTGCTCACCATCGCGAAAGGCGGCATCGTCTACGCGCCGGGCAGCGCGGGCACCATCCAGGAGATCTTCCAGGACGCGTGTCAGAACCACTACAACAGCGTGGGCGTCATCAGCCCGATGATCTTCCTGGGCACCGAGTTCTGGACGCGCACCCGTCCCGTGTACCCGCTGCTGGCGCAGCTCGCCCAGGGGCAGGAGTACGCGCGGCACCTGATGCTGACCGACTCGCGCGATGAGGTGGTGAAGGCGCTGCTGGACTATGACCGGGCCTCGCTCGACGCGGCCTGATATCTCGCGGTCGAGCGCGCCGTGAGGCGGCCAGGATGGGCAACGTGGGACGCAAGCGCGGGAGCTACGAGGACAAGGCGTGGATGCACAAGCCACGGGCCTTCGGGAACTACGGACCGAGGCGGCCGAAGGCCATCTTCTTCGACGTGGATGACACCCTGGTCGACCGCTCGGGGGCCTTCGCGCGCTACTTCGAGGCGCTCATGGCCCGCTTCCCCTCGGTGTTCCCCGAGCACCGCCGCGCCGAGGACTTCGCCACCCTCCAGTCGTTCGACGAGCGGGGAGGGCGGGACAGGGATGCCTTCTGTCTCGACGTGACGAAGACGTTTCCCATGGGCCTCTCCGCGAAGGAGCTGTGGACGGACTTCCGGATGACGCTGCCGGGGCTGGTGGGGACGGACCCGAAGCTGGTGGAGTGGGTGAGCGCGCTGGCGAAGCGCCATCCCGTGGTCACCGTCTCCAATGGATTCGCGGGCACCCAGCGCATGAAGCTCCTGCGCGCGGGGCTCTACCACGCCGTGCCGGAGGGCTTCTTCTCCAGCGAGGTGGGCGTGGAGAAGCCCGACCCGCGCATCTTCCTGGCGGCGCTGGAGCACGTGCGGCGCGAGCCCGCGGAGGTGCTCCACGTGGGGGATGACCCGGAGCGAGACATCGTCGGCGCGGCGAAGGTGGGCATCACCACGTGCTGGGTGTCCCATGGGCGCCCGTGGCCCCAGGCGCTTCCTCCGCCGACCTTCACCGTGGAGCGCATCACCTCGCGCGTCGAGGACTTCGCGCAGGTGCTTTCGACATGGACATGAACGTGGTGGTCGGCTCGCACGACCTGCTCTTCCTGACGCTGGACACCCTGCGCTTCGATGTGGCCTCGGAGCTGGCCGCGTCGGGCCGCATCCCTCATCTCACCGCGCTCATGCCCGGAGGCCAGTGGGAGGAGCGTCACTCGCCCGCGAGCTTCACCTACGCCGCGCACCACGCCTTCTTCGCGGGCTTCCTGCCCACGCCCGCGCGGCCTGGGCGGCACTCGCGGCTGTTCGCCATGCGCTTCGAGGGCAGCGAGACGACGGGGCAGGGCACCTGTGTGTTGGATGCACCGGACCTGGTGACGGGCCTGGCCGCGCGCGGCTACCACACGGTGTGCATCGGCGGCGTGGGCTTCTTCAACAAGCTCAACCCGCTGGGCAACGTGCTGCCGGGCCTCTTCGCGGAGAGCCACTGGGCGCCCGAGCTGGGGGTGCGCGAGCCTCGCTCCACCGAGTACCAGGTGGCGCTGGCCGTGCGCCGATTGGCGGAGACGCCCGCCGGGCAGCGCGTGTTCCTCTTCATGAACATCTCCGCGCTCCACCAGCCCAACCGCCACTACCTCCCCGGGGCCACCGAGGACTCCCGCGCCACCCACGCGGCAGCCCTGGAATACGTGGACAGTCAGCTTCCACCCCTCTTCGCCGCGCTCCGCCGGAGGGGACCGTCTTTCTGCATCGTCTGCTCGGACCACGGCACGGCGTACGGCGAGGACGGCTATAACGGTCACCGCGTGGGTCACCCCGTCGTCTGGACGGTGCCCTACGCCGAGTTCACCCTGCCGCGAGAGTCCGCACCATGAAGCGCCTGGAAGAGATGCTCGAGGGGTCGCCGTACGTGGCGTACCTCTATGGCTACCCGCACAAGACGGCCTACCGTCCCTTCGCTCCGGCGCTCTCCCTGGAGTCGGTGTGGGCGGAGGAGCGGCGGGACGCCTTGTTCCTCTACTTCCATGTCCCGTTCTGCGAGATGCGGTGTGGCTTCTGCAATCTCTTCACGGCGGCGGGCCCGAAGCAGGACGTGGTGGACGGGTACCTGGCGGCGCTGGAGCGGGAGACCCGGCGCGTGAAGGAGGCGCTGGGCACGGCGAGCTTCGCGCGGCTCGCGGTGGGCGGAGGCACTCCGACGCTGCTCGACGTGGCCGGGCTGCACCGCGTGTTCGACCTGGCGGAGCACGTGCTGGGCGCGGACCCGCATCACATCCCCGTCTCGGTGGAGGTGTCGCCGGAGACGGTGGACGCGGAGAAGCTGCGGGCCTTGCGTGCGCGTGGGACGGACCGGGTGAGCATGGGCGTGCAGAGCTTCATCGAGGCCGAGGTGGCCGCGGTGAAGCGGCCCCAGAAGACGGCGCAGGTGGAGGCGTCGCTGGACCTCATCCGCTCGACGGGGTTTCCCACGCTGAACCTGGACCTCATCTACGGAATGGAAGGGCAGACGGTGGAGAGCTTCCTGTTCTCCTTGCGTGCCGCGCTGCGCTTCTCGCCGGAGGAGGTCTACCTGTATCCGCTCTATGTGCGGCCCCTCACCTTCCTGGGGAAGAAGTCGCGCGCATGGGATGACCTGCGGCTCTCGCTGTATCGCGCGGGCCGCGAGTTCCTCTTGTCGGAGGGCTACACCCAGGTGTCGATGCGGATGTTCCGTGCGCGCCACGCTCCGGATGCATCGGGGCCGGTGTACCGCTGCCAGGAGGATGGGATGGTGGGCCTGGGATGCGGTGCTCGTTCGTACACGGGGCAGGTGCATTACTCGTCCGAGTACGCGGTGGGCTCGCGCGAGGTGCGCTCCATCATCGCGTCGTACAGCGAGCGGACGTCCGAGTCGTTCGGCGAGGTGGGCTACGGCTTCCGGCTGAATGGCGAGGAGCGGCGGCGTCGGCACATGCTGTTGTCGCTGCTCGCGGACGGCGTGGACTTCGCGGCGTACCGGGAGCGGTTCTGCTCGGATGTGCTGGAGGACTTCCCGGAGCTGCTGGAGCTGGAGGCCCATGGGCTGGCGCGGCGCGAGGGCGTGGGATTGGTGCTCACGGCGGCGGGGGTGGAGCGCTCGGACCTGATTGGCCCCTGGCTGCACTCGGAAGGCGTGCGTGCGTTGTCCGAGGAGTACGCCTGGCGATGAAGCTCACCGTGCTCTATCGAGGCCCGCTCTCCAGCTGCAACTACGGCTGCGAGTACTGCCCTTTCGGGAAGTGGAAGCACACCGAGGAGGAGCTCGCGAAGGACCGCGCGGACCTGGAGCGGTTCGTGTCGTGGGTGGAGGCTCGGACGGGGGACACGATGTCCGTGTTCTTCACGCCGTGGGGGGAGGCGCTCATCTGGCCCTGGTATCAGCAGGCGCTGGCGCGGCTGACGCAGCTGGCGCACGTGGAGCGCGTGGCGGTGCAGACGAACCTGTCCTGCAACCTGGATTGGGTGAAGGACTGCCGCGCGGAGAAGCTGGGCATCTGGGCGACGTACCATCCGGAGTGGACGAAGCGGCATCGCTTCCTGGCGAAGTGCCAGGCGTTGTCGTCGCTGGGCGTCCGCTACAGCGCGGGCATGGTGGGCTTCACGCGCTTCGCGGAGGAGGCGGAGGCGCTGCGCCGCGAGCTGCCCGAGGACACGTACCTGTGGATCAACGCGGTGAAGGATGGGCAGGAGGAGCCCTACACCGCGGAGGACATCGCGCGCTTCACCTCGGTGGACCCGCTGTTCCCCGTGAACAACGTGCGCCACCCGAGCCTGGGCCGCGCGTGCAGGGGAGGCGAGTCGGTCATCTCCGTGGACGGAGAGGGCACGGCGCGCCGCTGTCACTTCATCGATGAGGCGATTGGAAACATCTACGCGCCGGACTTCGACCAGGCGCTGCGGCCTCGACCGTGCTCGAAGGCGACCTGTGGCTGTCACATCGGCTACGTGCACATGGACTACCTGGAGCTGGACCGCGTCTTCGGCTCCGGCATCCTGGAGCGCGTGCCGGTGAAGCCTCTCCACCGATGGATGCCTTCGACGAACGAATCGCAGCGGGCCTTGGAGAAGGGCGGGAGCTGAAGCCCCCCCCATGGACGAGAGCCCGGTGGACGGGCTACAGGCTCGGGCCCATGTTCATCATCACAGGTAGCTCTCCCAAGCAGCAGCTGATCGGGGAGCGCGTTGCTCCTTGTCGGGATTGTCGACAGGAGACGAAGCACAGGGTTCATCGGCACTATGCCGTGAAGCACTTGTTCTGGTTCCCCCTCTTCTCGATGGGGACGAAGTACGTGCAGGCGTGTACTCGCTGCAACCTCCACTCGGAGGCGCCTCCGCCGGAGCCCGGCTCTGCGCCCCTGGCGCCGCTGCTCCACCGGCGCGGCTTCATGTTCCCCCTCGGCATCCTCCTGCTTCCCTGCCTCGTCTTTCCGGTGCTGGGCGCGGTTGCGTCCGGCGTGAGGGGGGCTTCGTCCAGCTCGGACGATGGCTCCACGGAAGTGGCGCGGCCCGCGGGCTTCAACGAGCGGTTCTCCGCTCAGCCCGAGGACAAGGCCGTCGAGAACAAGCTCCAGGCCCACTTCGAGGAGATGGGGATGCGCTCCGTCACCCTCAAGGCCCATTCCGCGAAGGTGGATGGCCACGTCATCCGCGTCATCACCGCGCGCTCCTCCCGCCTCAAGAAGGTGGGGGATGGAGACCGGATTCGTCTCCTCGAGGCCATGGAGGCGGTGGCGGACGAGCACTTCCCCTCCGACGAAATCTACCTGGGCCTCCAGGGCCGGCTGCTGTGGGGCGGGCATTCGCACCGCGAGGCGGGCGAACAGTGGAGGCGCGTGGTCGATGGCTCGACGCCCAACCCGGAGACGGATGCGCTCCTGGCCCTTCAGCAGCGAGAGGGTCCCTCCGCCGCATCCGCGGAGCCGGATGCGCCGGTCGCGCCGTCCGCCGGCACCGAGCCCGTCGAGCCGTCCGCCGCCAGCGCGGAGTAGCGCCTCAGGGCCTCACGAATCTCCCATTCGTAGACCGTGAGGCCCTCGCGGCGCAGGTTGGGGAGCAGGTCGCCGAACGCATTGGCCTCCACCACGCGGTGCCCTTCGAAGAACTCCTCGAAGAGCAGGTCGATGCCCACGTGCAGACAGTCATGCACGCGGGCCACCGCGCGGCAGCTCTCCATGGCCCACTCCCACGCCTTGCCCGGCATCGCGGCCCGGAGCGCGTCCAGGTCGCCCCGCTTGCCGCCCAGGTGCAGGTTGGTGATGGGCCCTCGGCTCTGTCGCACCACGGTGAAGGCGGGCTCCCCGCCCACGACGAGCACACGGCAGTCGAAGAAGTCGCCGCTCAAGCGCGCCTTGGGGATGGAGCGCTCCACCTGCGAGCCCTCGCGCAGCAGGAAGCCGAGGACCTCCTCGATGTGCCTGGGCTCCTCGATGCGGCGGACCTTGAGCGAGTTGTACCAACCCGTCTCCGTCACCTCGATGGTCGTGACCAGGGACTCGCGCCCCCGGTGGCTCCGGAAGATGGCGAGGCACGACGCCGACGAGCCGCAGGACACCTTCACGAACACCTCGCGACAGTCCTGCTCGCGCATCCGCTCGCGCAGCGACGCGGTGTCCGTCACGTCGTCCAGCGGGTCGGGGACGGGGATGCCCCTCGCCGCGTACTTCCGCGAGGTGATGCGCTTGTCGAACAGGTCCGCGATGCTCGCGGGGGCTTGCAGCGGCCTCCAGCGTGGACGCTTCGCGAAGCACGCCTCCAGCTCCGCCAACACGCCCAGGAATCCCAGGTGCGCTTGTCGAGGGCAGAGGATGCGCCCGTGCTCCTCCCGCAGCGACTCCACCTGCTCGGGCGCGAGCACCGAGCACCCCTGCTTCACGGCTTCGCTGTAGCCGCGCACGAGCAGGGCCTTCTCCACCTCCCAGCTCTCGCCCGCGGCGTCGATGCGGACGAGGGCGTCGGTGTCGGGCAGGTCCGTGAGGACGCTCGGGGTGGTCAGCAGCTCGCGCCAGGGCACCACCTTCGCGAGGGGCTGTCCCTGGGCCGCCAGCGCCTCCTGGAAGAGGGTGACCCGCCGGTTCTCGGCGTTGCCGATGAGGATGAATGGGACCGTCACCCGGACTCCGTTGCTACGGACTGCGTTGGTTTCTCGCGTCGACGCTGGGGCACACGGCCTCGACTCGAATCACGCCCACGTCGGACATCGTGTTCCTCCGGAGGTCCAGGTGCTGGAGGTGCCGGAACGCCTCCGCGTGCTCCGAGAGCCACCGTGCCCCAGGATTGGAGAAGGTGCCTCCGGACAGGTCCAGGTGGGTGAGCCGAGGGAGCAGCGGTGAGTCGTGGAGGGCGCGGACGAGGTCGTCCGTCCACCGCGTGTTGCGCAAGCCCAGGCGTCGGAGGTTCGGCAGGCTCTTGCCGTCGAGCAAGGGGGCAAGGTCTGTCACGCTCCGCATCGCGTCCGTGCGGCTGCCTCCGAGCCAGACCTCCATCCGCTCCAGGTGGGGCCACTTCGCCTTCAGGAGGGAGTCGCAGCTGTCGCGAGAGAGGTCCCACGTCTGCAACGTGAACTCACGCAGCTCCGGCAGGTCGATGTCCCCCAGCCTGACGTGGATGCCTCGCAAGTCGAGCGAGCGCAGCCTGGGGAGCACCCGGTAGAGCGCGAAGACTTCGCGCAGGAGCATCGCGCAGTAGGCCTCGTCCTCGTTGGCTTGCTGGACATGGTACGCGAGTGACTGGAGCGTCCGAGAGCCCCCCTCGCGGACGATGAGCCGGGTCACCGCCTCATAGCTGCCCATCATCCCAGGGTCGGCGATTCCGCCGACGGAGAGGCCTCGCAGGAAGCGCCCCGACGGGTGTCGAAGGAGTGCCCGCATGATCCGCAGGGCGGTGTGCTCGGTGACGGAGGAACGTGGACTGACCCGGGCCGCACGGATGAAGCCCAGGTCCCAGTCCAGCTCCAGTGCCTGGCTCTCGAGGGCCCAGGCGAGTGCGTCTCCGAGCAGTTGCTGCTGATGCCCTTGGATGAATTCTCGGGCGTCGAGCCGCGCGTGATGCAAGGCGATGAGCTCTCCGCGTGGGTCGCCCTGGGCCTGGAGCCAGTCGCCGTAGACCAGATACGCGTCCACGGCGTCAGGGTCCTGGAGGATGGCTGCTTCAAGCTCGGGATTTGAAGCAGCCTTGCTCCGGGACATGGGACCTACTCGCCGACGGCGGCGTAGCGGTACTCCTCGTCGTACTCGCGCTGGTTGCCCGCGGCGACGGTGACGGCGAGCTTCGCGACCAGCTTCTCGCCCTCGCTCGTCATCGTGTTCTCGGTCAGGTCCAGGTGCTTCAGGTGCTTGTAGGCCGCCGCGTGGTTCGCCAGCTCCTGCGCCCCCACGTCGGACAGACAGCCCATGGACAGGTCCAGCTTCTCGAGCTGGGGGAGGATCTTGGCGGTGTGCAGCACCTTCGCCAGGTCGTCCGTGAACTCCGAGTTGCGCAGGCCCAGCACCTTGACGTTCGGCAGGCCCTTGCCATCGAGGATGGGCTGGATGTCCTCCACGCCGCCCTCGGCGCCGTAGCCATCCGCGCCGAACCAGACCTCCAGGCGCTCGAGCTTGGGCCAGGTCGCGCTGGCGATGGACTTCACGGCGCCGAGCGGCAGGCCCCCCGTCTCCATGACGAACTCACGCAGCTCCGGCAGCTCCATCTTGCCCAGCTCCGCGCTCGCGCCGCGCAGCCGCAGGGAGCGCAGGTTCGGGAGGACCTTGTAGAGGCCCGAGACGTCGTTGACGTAGGACCAGGAGATCTCCGTCTCGTCCGGGTATTGAAAGTCGCCCAGGAAGAGGTTCTGGAGCGTGGGCACTTCCTTCGCGGCGACGATGGCGGCGGTGACGTCGTCGTAGTTGTTCTCGCCATCCATGTCGACCATGCCCACGGCGAGCGAGCGGATGAAGCGCGCGGACGGGTGCGCCAGCAGCTGCTTCACCGTCTCGGGGACGTCGAGCTCGGAGTCGTAGTCACCCTTGCCGACGCGCGCCTCGCGGATGAAGCCCAGGTGCCACTGCACCGTGAGCTCCTCGTCGCTCCACGCCTTGGCCATCTCGCCGAGCAGGAGCGCCTTGTGCTTCTTGATGTGCGCGCTGACCTTGCGCTTGAGGGCGCCGGCCTCGGCGCTGTCGGCGTTCGCCGCCGCGTGCTGGAGCGCGATGAGCTCGCCGCGCGGGTCGCCCTGGGCCTGGAGCCAGTCGCCGTAGACCAGGTAGGCGTCCTGGTTGTCCGGGTCCTTCAGGATGGCGGCCTCGAGCTCGGGGTTGGACTTGCCCTCGACGGCCTCGCTCCCGTCGTCCCCGTCCTCACCGTCCTCGCCGTCGACGAGCTCGTAGCCCTTCTTCTCCTTCTCGCGGACGAGCTTGTCGTGCTCCTTCAGGGCCGCCTCGGGAGAGTCGAAGGTCTGCGTCTTCTCCTGGCCGTCGGTCCCGATGCGGCCCCACTTCGTGGTGAAGGTCTTGCCCTCGAGCGTGATCTCCCAGAACTTGTTGGAGCTGCCTTCCTTGAACTCGTACCGCGGCATGGCCGTCCTCTCCTGCGCCGAGCGTGGCGCGTCCCGGGAGGGAAGCTAGAGAAGCCCTCGCGCAAGCTCAAGCGTCGCGCCCGTCCAAGCCTCCCAAGGGGCCTCCGAGGGCGGCCCCGGCGGAGCGTCTTCCCGGAATCCCCGTTCCGGGGGCACGGCGCCGGCACGAGGCACCTGGAGCCGGGGGCTGGGGCCGCTCAGGTCGAGCAGGTGGAGCCCCACTCGAGAGGGAACCGCCTCCGCGCCGAGCGTCGCCTGACGGACCGCGTCGAGTCGCAGCACGTCCACGCGCGCGCGCTTCGAGTCCGCCTCGGCGCGGGCCAGCACCTCGGCGTCGTCTCGCGGTGTGAGAATCTCGACGGTGCCCCGGGCACGCCACTCGCGCAGCAGCAGCTCGGACAGGCCTCGCTCTGCCTCCAGCGGGTGGGGGCCGGTGCCGTCCCACGGGAAGGCCACCTGGAAGCGCAGGTCCAGGTCGCCCAGCCACAAGGACAACCGGCGGACCAGGCACAGCACCAGCCCCAGGGCCACGACGGCGCGCTGCCACTTCACACCCGAGTCCTTCACGCGGGCCTCGGCGAGGCTCGGGGGCAGGACGAACGTGATGACGCGGCGGCGACGCACCGCGAGGCTCTCGTCGCGGGTGTAGTAGAGCAGCTCGCCCTCCACGTAGCGCACGTCGAACAGGTCGAGCGTGGGCTCGTCCTCCATGTAGACGAGCTCGGAGGTGACCAGGTTCTCCAGGCTGCCCACGTTGGAGACGGAGGAGAAGCCACCCTGCGGGAAGGCGGCCTCGTCGTCGAGCGCGGAGGGCGCGGGCCCGGAGGAGACAGCGCGCGCGCGAAGGCGGGGCGGGAGCGTGCGGGAGAGGGCCTCGGCGGCCTCCACGGCCTGCTCCAGGGCCATGCGCTGGGCCTTGCCCTGGAGGTGCTCCAGGTTCTCCAGCGTGAAGACCTCCGCGTCGCCCAGCAGGGCCGGGGCGCGGCGTGCTCCCGAGGCCAGCGCTTCATAGCCCTGGGCCAGCTGCTCCAGGAACGGGCCTCCTTCGCGCAGCGCCGTGTAGCCGGATTGCAACAGTTCCCCGGGGGGCTTCTCCAGGACGCGGCGGGCGAGCGCGGGGTTCATCCCGAGGCCGGCGGTGAAGCCCGTGCGGGAGAGCACTCGGGCCACGAGGAAGGCCATGCCGCGGGGACGCAAGGCCGGGGGCAGCCGCGCGAGGGCCGCGGACACGGCTTCGAGGTGGGGCTCCGCCGCGAGCCGGGCGAGGACATGGTCGTCATACGCGCGCACGGCGGCGCGCAGGCGGGGCAGGGTGTCCGGGACGGGCAGGGACGAGGCCAGGGCCTGTCCCGCGACCAGCCGCCCCAGGTCCAACACCAGCGCGGGAGGCGGGAGGGTGGGGGACTCCGCGAGGGTGGCCAGCAGCCACGGCACACCCGTGGAGAGCGCCTCCGCGTCGAGCCGCTCCTGACGGGCGAGTCCCAGCCCCGCGCAGAGCCAGCGTTCCGTGTCGTGCGAGCCCCGTGGCTCCGGCGCACCCATGCGTCCTCCGAGTCCCACGCTCACGTCAGGCCGAGCAGCCGGGGGACCTTCTCTTCCAGCAGGTCGATCTCCTCGCGCGTCTCCCCCAGGTAGGAGAGGAGCTGGAGGTCCTGTCGCTCCACCGCGCCGCCGTGGAAGATCCACGCGCGGGTGCGCAGGAGCCGGTAGAGCTTCACCAGCTTGCGGTCGCTGATAAAGACGCCGTCCTCGCGCGTCAGCGTCTGGACCACGCGACGGAACTCGCGCAGCAGCTCGTCGCGGAAGAACAGGTCCCGGTCCTTCAGCTCGCGGCCGTCCGGGCCCTGCTCCTTGCGGCCCATCATGAGCGTCAGGTAGCGGTGCGCCTTGAGGATGTCCTCCAGCGTCGCGTGCCCTTCCGCCCACGGCTTCTGGTTCAGCTCGCGGTGTGTCTGTGATTCCAGGCCGGAGTCCAGCAGCTCCAGGAAGTAGCGGTCCTGCACCGGACGGCAGGCGGCCTTGAGGCAGAAGCGGTCCTTGAGCGCGCCCAGCTCCGCGTGCTCGGGCAGCTCGTTGGTGGCCGCGAAGAGGACCTTGAGGCGCACGGGCTGCGGTGCACCGTCCTGGTAGAACTTGCGCTCGTTGATGACCGTGAGGAGCGCGTTGAGGATGGCCGAGCTCGCCTTGAACACCTCGTCCAGGAACACGAGCCGCGCGGTGGGGAGCTTGCCACCCTCGCGCCGGATGTAGCGGCCCTGTCGCAGGAGGTTGATGTCGATGGGGCCCAGGACCTCCGAGGGCTCGGTGAAGCGCGTGAGCAGGTACTCGAAGTAGTCCTCGCCGGGGATCTGCAGTGCCTCGCGGAACTTGAGCACCAGGTCCGACTTGGCCGTGCCCGGAGGGCCGACGAGGAGCAGCGGCTCCTGCGCCACCGCCGCCACCGTCATCAAGTCCACCAACGTCTGCTTGCCCACGAAGTGCCGACCCAGTCCCTGCCGGAACCGGTTCAGCCGCTCACGCAAACCCTGCGCCTCGCGCGACAACGCGTCGAACGTCATCGCGGAGATGGGGTCGGCGGAAGACTCTTCCCGCCGGGGAACACTGCTCATAGACGCTCCTCCAACTCCTGGTGGATGCGTCGTCGCACCAGGAACTCATCCTCATCCAACCAGCTTCGGGCCCGCTCTCCCGCGCCCTGGCCTACTTCCACGTGGCCCAGCACCAGCGCGTCCGCGAAGTCCACCACCGACAGACAGAAGTGGCTGTTGGTGTTGAAGCTGTCCGTCACCGTGGGCAGCGCCTCGGAGAGCCTCGCGAGTCCCGGCAGCGCGGTGTCCACGGGGGCATGCGCCAGGGCACTCGCGAGTGTCCGCGTCAGGGCCAGCCGCTCGGGCTGCGGCCCCTTCGCGGCGGCCAGAGCCTTGAAGGCCTGGTCGAACACAGGGAGCGCTTCCTCCACGCGGCCGAGCATCGCCAGCCCCGAGGCCACTCCCAGTCGAGCCGCCACGGGCGCCTTCGCATGCGTGAGCAGGCCGCGCGTCGACTCCACCAGGGCGCCCGCCTCGGCGGACAGGCCCACGCGACGCAGTCCACGAAGGCTCGCCCCCAGGAGTCCCTCCGCCCATGCGGGAGACTCAGGGGCGAGCTCGGACAGCACCGCGCGCAGCCGCTTCGCCAACGCCGTCGCGCGGTCCGCGCGGCCGAACATGGCCGCGAGCGTGAGGGCATCTCCCAGCAGCTTCGCCCGGACCTCGCCCGACAGGCCGTCCATCGCCGGGAGCAGCTCGTCCATCAGCGGCAACGCACGCGCGGGGGGCAGGCGCGGCAATGTCTCCAGCAGACCGCCGATGAGGCGTGTCCGCTCTGGCGCCTGGAGCCTGGCCCCGATGGCTCGCTTCACCAACTGCGCCACTTCGTGCGCCAGGGTCTCCGGCTCGCGGAGGTCTCGCAGGGCGGCGAACTCCTCGCCGCGCACGTCGCGGGTTCCTCGGCCGAAGGCCTTGGCCGGGTCCAGCCGCTCGCCGGGCTCCAGGAACGCGGAGGCCTGTCGCAGCCGGTCCACCTTGTATCGCTCGAAGGTGCCCAGCGCGTTGAGCTCCGCCGCGATGTCGGGCGGCAGCGGGGCTTCCAGCGGCGTGCCTTCCAGCGCCTGCTCGATGCGCGCGCTGTAGGCCCGCGTGAGGAAGACGTGGATGGCGTCCGAGGTGGAGAGCGAGCCCTTCGCCGACGCGGCCAGCTCCCGAGCCCGGTCCGCCTGTCCCAGCCGCGCATAGCCACACGCGAAGACGAAGTGGACATACGCCCGAGTCAGGGGCGGAGGGGCCTCCACGGAGGAGCGGCGGCGCGGGGTGCGCTCGAAGCGGTCATGGAGCGCGTCGAGTTGCGAGAGCAGCTGGGGCAGGA
The DNA here is from genome assembly GCF_038561935.1 of Myxococcus stipitatus. The sequence continues at coordinate 4,173,784 of NZ_CP102770.1, forward strand.
CGGACGCGTCCGTGCCACCGCGGAGGAAGCGGGGGACATCGCGCGAGAGCGAGAGTCCGCGCTGGAGCATCGCCAGCAGCCGGTCTCCCGCCCGCGCGAGGCCCAGGGCATCTCCTCCGGCGAGCGTGTCCAGCGCGGTGCGCGACAGCCACAGCGTGCGCACGTCGAGCACCGTGTCATGCCGGTCCATCCACCGCTGGACGGTCGGCACATCCGAAGCAGGCACCTTCGACGTCGTCAGCGCGGCCTCGATGAGTGCGCTCGCGAGGGCGCGCACGTCATCGGCGGAGGGCTCGGCTCGCGACAGCCGCTCGTCGAGCGAGACGCCATCTCGTGCCTCCGCTTCGGCCCAGTGTGCGGCCAGCTCGGACGCCTGTTCCTTGGGGGCATTCCACAGCGCTCGGGTCCAGCACAGCGCCGCGTCCTGTCCGCGACCCAGGCGGCCGTTCATCTCCGCCATCTGGGTCCACATCTCCTGTCGCTCCGGTGCATCGGCCGGTGCGTCCAGCTTGAGGAAGGCTCGCTGGACGACGGTGAGGGCTGCCTCCATCGCGCTGACCTTCGCGGGCGTCAGCGCCTCCATCGGCGCTCCCGTGCCGCGTGTCGCGGAGGACTTCGTCGTCGAGACTCGGACCGTCGTGGAGACCGGAGCGGGGGGCTCCTCACGGCGCGAGCGCTGGCTGCGCTGCGTCGACGCGGGGTCCGCCGACTCCATGGCGGAGGCCGCGCGAGCCCTGCCGGGCATCCACTCGCCCTCCGCGACCTCCAGCGAATCGAAGTCGAAGAGGGCTCCCTTGACCCAAGGCTCCAGCGCGGCGGCGCTGGCGTCCACCACGTAGTCCACCCAGGTGTCGAGCGGCTGGAAGGCCTGCTCCGGCACACGCTCCGCGCGGAAGCCTCCTCCACCCGTGGGATGCAGCCACGTCACGGTGTCGGGCACGGGCGCGAGCAGGGCACGCAGTCGGTCCCGCCGCACGGGAGGTTCGAGCAGCCCGTCGCAAGGCAGGTACAGGTCCGCGAGCTGCGGCAGCGGCGCATAGGCCATGGCCGACAGGCCGAGCTCGGGGGGCCGCTCGCGACCGTGCCGTGCGCGCAGGATGACGCACGGCCCCTCCGGCGAATGAACCACCGCGAAGCGAAGCTGCGCCAGCAGGGTTTCAGGGAGCGTGTGGACCAGCGACTCCACCTGCGCCACGGCGTTCTCCCGGAGCACCCAGAGGCTCGCGGCCTCCGTGCGCGCGGCGCGAGTGAGTCGGAGCTGGACGGAGAGCCGCCCCGGCGCCGGAGCGGGAGCCCAGTCCTCCGCGGGCTGGGGGAGCCGCAGGTCGGTGAGCTGATACAGGTCCGTCCACGGTCCATCCGAGACGCTCAGCCACGGGCCGTCACCCGGGATGAGCAGCACGCTTCCCGGTGACGGCTGGAGGGTGCTCGCCAGGGGATGCACATGGCCCAGCTCCACCCAGACGGAGCTCTGTCCCGGTATCGCGGGGACGAAGGCGCGCAGTCCGCCCAGGCGGTCCATCGCCCCCGTGAGCGTGAAGTAGGGCGGTCCCACGGTGCGCAGCATCGCGCGCTGCCTCGGGCCACCGTCTCCACCCGGGGCCTGCGCGAAGCACGCCTCCTGTCGGTCACACCCGAGCCGCAGCAACTCCCCGGCGAGCGGCAACAGGCCCTCCGCGCTCTTGGGGAGGAACAACACCGCGCCACTCGGCGCGCTCTCGACGGCAACGCGGCGAGGCGGCACCAGCTCCGCCCAGCACAGGGCGGGTGATGCACCGGGAGGCGCGGCGGGCTCGGACCGGATGCCGAGGGAGCCGAGCTGCGCGAGCACCGGCTTCGGCAGCGGCTTCTGGGGCGTGACGTACACCGCGCCATCGGCGGTCCGACGGTGCTGGGCCGGCGCGGCCTGGACTTCCGGAGGGATGAGTCGCGATGTCAGCGCGAGGTGGAGCGCTTCCTCGGTGGGGAAAACGAGCGTGGACATCAGGCCTTCTGGCTCACCTTCTCGGAGGTGCTCTCGGATGTGGATTCAGGGCTGGAGACCTGGCCCGAGGGGGTGTCGCGCTGGACGACGACGCGGCCCAGCTCGGAGGCCTTCAGCGCGCCTCCGGCGATGAGCTGGTCCACCAGCCGGCGGTGCTCCTCCTCGTGCTCCATGGGGAGCGCGTCGGAGTCGCTCTCGTATTGGATGATGACGTCCTTGCGGCCCGTCGTGGGATTCACCACCAGACGCAGGATGAGACTAGCCATGAGCGGACTCCTTCTGGGGGGCCACCGCAGGGGCCAGGTGGGCGAAGGCCTCGCGGTCCAGCACTTTGCGCTCGAGGAGCAGGTCTCTCAGCGCGATGAGCCGGGACTTCTCCCGATGCAGGATGTCTCGGGCCCGCGCGCGCTGGACCTCCAGCACCTCCTGCACGGCGGCCTCCAGCGTGCCGCGCGTCGCATCCGAGAGCGCGTGCCGGTCCGCGTCCCGGCCCGGAGCATCGAACCGGCGCACGGGCACACCCTGGCCGCCCATGCCCAGCACCTCCACGAGCTCGCGGGCAATCTCGGTGGCGCGCTCCAGGTCGTGCGCGCTGCCGATGGACAAGTCGTCCAGCAGCAGGGCTTCCGCCTCGCGCCCGCCGAAGAGCATGCAGATGCTGTCGAGGAGCTGGCCGCGCGTGACGACGTAGCGATGCGCGGGGTCCGCGTACTGCACGAAGCCGAGCATCCCCGCGAGGTCCCCCCGGATGCTGATGCGGTCGATGGCGGGGGCGCTGGGGCAGAACAGCGCGCACACGGCGTGGCCCGCCTCGTGGGTGGCGACGACCCGCTCCTCGGAGGGCGTGAGCTCCGGCCGGTCGAGGAAGTCGGTGAGGGCGCGCTCCACGTCCACCGGCTCGGTGGGCGCATTCGAGGCGTCACGCAGCCTGCGCCGCGCCAGGGCACGACAGAGCGCCTGGATGTGGTCGCCGGAGAAGCGCGTGCCCGTGCCCTCGACGCGGTCTCCCGTGCGCTTCACCGCGTAGTCCAGCGCCCGCTCCGTCATGCCCAGGGCCAGCTTCTTGTCGTAGATGGACAGGATGGCCCGGCGGTCCGCGCTGTTGGGGTAGGGGATGCAGAGCTGGAACTCGAAGCGGCCGGGACGCAGCAGCGCGGGGTCCAGCGACTCCACGAAGTTGGTGGTGCCCACCACGAAGACGAGCTCGTCCTTGCGGAAGCCGTCCATCTCCGTGAGGAGCTGGTTCACCATGGAGTGCTCCACGCCGGAGCCGGTGAACGTGCCGCGCGCCGCGGCGAAGGAGTCGAGCTCGTCGAAGATGATGATGCTGGGCGCCGCCTGCCGTGCGCGCACGAAGATTTGTCGGAGGTTCTCCTCGCTCTCGCCCACCCAGCGGCTCTTCAGCTCCGGGCCGCTCACGACGAGCACCGCCGCGCCCAGCGAGGACGCCATGGCCTTGGCGAAGAGCGTCTTGCCCGTGCCCGGAGGGCCCCAGAAGATCATCCCGCGAGGGAGCAGCCCCTCCACGCGCTTCACCGCCTCGCCGTCCGTCAGCGTGTCCTTGTGCGCGAGGACGTCGAGAATCTCCCGCTGCAGCCGCTCCTTCACCTTGCCGTAGCCGCCGATGTCACCGTGCAGGTCCAGCTCCGGCACGTTGAGCGAGCCACTCAGCGTGGCCGAGCGGAGCTGCGCATACGCGGGCCGCGTGTCGCTGGGATAGTCCTCGCCCGAGATGGCGCCGAGCAGTCGCCGCAGCCGCACCGCGTTCACGCCGGACACGTGCTTGTAGAGCGCATACGGCTGAAGCCCGTGGCCGAACTTGCGGCTCTCGCGCTGGGTCACCAGGAAGCGCAGCCGGTCGCGGCTCACGCCGAGGATGCTCTCCTTGTGGGGGAACAGGTTCTCGATGACGCGGGGGAGGGGAAAGGACGGGTCCTTGAAGCCCACCCAGACCATCTCCGGGTTCTCATACAGGAGCGGAATCACCTCGCGCGCCTCGGAGGTGAGTCCCCCGCTGCTGGTGGTGAGCAGGTCCAGGTGAGGGAGCACGACGATGCGCTCGCGCACGGCGCCTCGCACCGCGTCGCGGAGCTGGGCGATGAGCGTGGCCATCATGCTGGGCGCGGGCATGCCCGGGGGCGGCTCTGCGGCCGCGCGGCCATCCAGGTAGAGGAACTGCTTGCCGTCCTTCTTCAGCCGGTCTCGCAGGCACTTGTAGAAGTACGGCGTCAGCTCCTTGTCGGCCTCCACCATCACCGGCAGCCCGCGCAGGAGCGCCTCGCGGATGCGCTCCAGCTCCAGGGGATACGCGGCCTCGACGGCACCGAACGGCGTCAGCTCCGTCGGGAGGGACTCCTCCGGAATGCGCTGGCTCATACGCGCACCTTGATGGTGAGCGAGCCGGTGGCCGCGTCCTCGTGAATCTCCTCCACGGTGCCGAGCTGGGACGCGCGGACCTTGAGCGCCTCGGCCGTGACCTTGTTGGAGATGGAGTCCAGCTCGGCCTTGAGGTCGCGCAGACGCCCCTCGAGTCGACGGGTGATGTCCTCGCGCAGCGCGTCCGTGGCGTCCTGGGCCCGGTCCTCCAGATTCGCGCGCGCCTTCTCGCGGGCGAGTGTCCGGACGGCCTCGCTCTCGTGAGGAGAATAGGTGCGGACCTCGCCCGTCGCGACCAGGTGCACCGAGGTCTCGTCCGACAGCGTGACGCTCACGTCGCCGGTGGTGACATCCACGGCCACGCGCACCCCGTCGGCCTCCACGCGCACCGCCACGTCCCCTTCCTGTGTGAAGCCTCGCGCCGCGAGCTCCGCGGCGAGCAGCCCGGCCGTCTCCTCGCGAGACAGCAGCGGGAGCAGCTCCAGCTTGGAGCACACGCCGTCCTCGGCATGCACGATGCGGTTGAGGGACTCGGAGACGGAGACTCGGTAGGCGCGGCTCATGGGGCGCTCTCGGAGGAAGGAAGGGGAAGGGTATCCTGGGAGGTGGCGGCGGAGGGCATCAGGTCCGTGCCGAGCTCGCGCTCGCGCTCGGACGCCCATCGGAAGCCCGGCTCGCCGAACGAGGCCCACTCGGCGAGGAGGAGCTGGGCGTCCTCGTAGGTGTCGTCGAAGAAGCGCACCGCGCGGTGCTCGGCGTCCCAGCGCGCCAGCCGTCCGAGTCCGCGCAGGCTCGCTCCCGCGGAGCGGCGCGCCTCGGCCTTCTGCGCCAGCGAGGCCCGGGGAGACAGGCTGGAGACCCACCGTGACGCGGGCTGGTCCACGAGCGGACGCATCGCCTCCAGCAGGAAGCCCGCCAGGTCCCTGCGGCCCGCGCGGTCCACCGCGTCGAGGAACGCGTTGAGCACGGCCTCTTGCGCGGCCCCCAGGTCCACCAGCTGCCTGGGCTCCACGAGCTGGCTCTTGGTCTCCTCGAGCCGACGCCAGCGCAGCGCGAGTTCGTCCTGGAGCGCCTCGAGCATCCAGCCGCCCTCCGCGAGCAGCGGGGCGAAGCTCGCGGCCTCGAGCCTCATGACCCTGGATGAGAACAGGGCGGGGAAGCCCAGTTGGCAGAGGACGGAGCGCTGGAACTGGGGCTGCGCGGCCACGGACTGCGCGCAGGGCGTGTCCACGACCATCCGGCAGCAGAGGTAGAGAAACAGCTCGTCGGCGAGCGTGGGCGGCGCATCCACGTCCAGCGGCAGATGGCCGGGCACCGCCAGGGGCTGCTCCACCAGCCAGCGCAGGGTGCTGAAGCACAGGAGCGAGAAGCGCAGCGCGGGAGGCGGGTGCCGCTCCCAGAGCCGCGCCGGGCCCGTCGACGCGGGCAGGTGTCGCCGCTTCCGGGCGCCCCCGGTGCTCGCGAGGGCACGGACGCTTCCCTTGGCCAGCGTGTCTCGCAAGGCGTGGAGGGCCCCGGGACCGAGACGGGAGGCCGTGACCTGGCGTCCCCGGAACAGGTCCTCCACGGGGGCGAAGGGGCCCATGCCCACGATGGCCCGCGCGAGCGTGAGCAGCGAATGCTCGAACGGTGAGACCCGCGTCATGGGCGAAGACGGTCCGCGAGCGACGGCCAGCCGTTGATGATGATCCGACCCTCGACGAGGTGGACCTCCGCCGTGTTGGGCGCGGTGAACGTCGGGTCCTCGGGCGAGTAGCGAGGCGTGAGGAAGTGCATGACCTGGTTGCTCGAGCCGATCCACCGCCGGCGCGTCTCCGGCAGGTCCTTCTCGTACCGTCCATCCACCAGCAGGTCCAGGGCGGAGAGCAGCCGCTCCACGTCGGGGTTCGCCTGGGCCTTCAGCTCGGCGAGCGTGTAGCCGCTGAAGACCATGGTGCTCAGCCCCGCGGCGCGCAGCCGCTCGCAGAGGTCCGCGGCGGGACCGGGCTGCGCGAAGGGCTCTCCGCCGAGGAGCGAGAAGCCCTCGATGCCGGGCGTCGAGAGCACCCGGGCGGCCAGGGCTTCGACCGTCACCTGCGTGCCGCGCTCCATCGCGAACATCTCCGGATTGCAGCACCCGGGACAGCGCAGCGGGCAGCCCTGGAGCCAGAGCGCGAACCGGTGCCCGGGGCCCTCCGCTTCCGTGCGGGGAACCTGCTGGGCGACCCGGAGCACCGGGCCTGGGGAGGACGCGTCCGCCGTCGGAGCCATGGAGAGCCGCCCCAGCATGCCAGGAGGCGCGCGGACGGGGGAACCCATGACACCCTCAGTCTGGGTTTCCTCATTTTTCCGGCAAGACCGCATCTCTGAAGTAAGCTCCTGGCGTCATGACGCGGCCTGTGACCGCCTACGCCCCCCGAAGCGAGCGCAAGCCGTTGTACGTGAAGGTGGTGACGCAGCCCGCCCTCGCCGGGTGCTGGGCCGTCAACATCAGCGAGACGGGTATCGGCCTCATCGCCACGCCGAGAGGCCCTCAGGAGGGCCCTCGAGAGGGCGAGCCGGTGGAGCTGTCGTTCTCGCTGCCCGACTCGGGGGAGCACATCCGCGCCTGGGGGGATGTGCGGTGGCGTCATGAGACGGCCGGCTCGGTGACGGCGCTCGGCGTCTTCCTGCACTCGTTCGAGGACTCGGACGGGGTGAAGCTGGCGCGCTACCTGGCCACCGCCCGGCTGCAGGTCGTGGTGGCGTTCGCCAGCGAGGACGAGGCCCAGGGGATTCGCGCGGCGCTGGAGGGGCAGGCCGTGCCGCACTTCGCCGCGAGCGCGGAGGAGGCGCGGGTGCTGCTCGCGCGCGGCGACGCGGCGGCGCTGCTCGTGTGTGGACGCGACGAGGCTCGTGCCCTGGCGCTGGTGGAGACGTTCGCCGACGCGGACGAGGCCGCGGACCTGGCCAGCGGGGGCCCTGCCTCCGACCTGGCCTCTCGAATCATCTACTGCGCACCCGCCGCGCCGGAGCGACTGGTGGCGCTGTTCAACGCGGGCCTCGTGTTTCGCGCGCTCGGCCCGGCCGCGTCGCCGGAGGCGGTGCGGCAGGCGGTGCTGCAAGCGGGCCGCGAGCGAGGCGTGCGCACCGAGCAGTGGCGCATGGCCCTGGAGCTCGAGCGCACCCTCTTGCGAGAGCGCGCCCTGGCGGCGGAAGGCGCCCCGAAGGAGCCCGGCCCGCGAGGCGAGGAGGACGTGGGCCTGCGCAGCGTCGCCATGCAGCGGGTGATGGAGATGGTGCGGCTGGTGGCCCCGCATCGCGTGGCGGTGCTGCTGCAGGGCGAGACGGGCACGGGCAAGGAGGTGCTCGCGCGCAGCCTGCACCGGCTGAGTGGACGTGGAGAGCTGCCGCTCGTGGTGCAGGACTGCGGAGCGCTCACGGAGACGCTGCTGGAGAGCGAGCTGTTCGGCCACGTGCGAGGGGCCTTCACCAACGCGGTGGCGGACCACCCGGGGCTCTTCGTCCTGGCCAACGGCGGCACCATCTTCCTGGACGAAATCGAGAACACCACCCCGAACCTCCAGGCCAAGCTGCTGCGCGTGCTGGAGACGGGGGACATCCGCCCGGTGGGCGGCACGCAGGTGCGCCACGTGGACGTGCGCGTGCTGGCCGCGAGCAACCGGGACCTGGGCGAGGAGGTGCGCAGCGGTCGCTTCCGCGCGGACCTCTTCTACCGGCTCAACAGCTTCACCATCGACATCCCCCCGCTGCGCGAGCGCCCCGAGGACGTGCCGGAGCTGGCGCGCTTCTTCCTGCTGCACTTCAACCGCGTGCTGCGCCGCTCGGCGAGTGGCATGTCCCAGGAGGTGGAGGACATGCTGCGCGCGTACCCGTGGCCGGGGAATGTGCGCGAGCTGCGCAACGTGATGGAGCGCGCGGTGCTGCTGTCGCGCCCGGGCGAGGTGGTGTCGCGCCGGCTGCTGCCGCCGGGCCTGGTGTCCACGTCACCGGCGCGCAACGAGCTGTCGGGAGACGGCTCATTGCGCGCGCGGCTGGAGCGGGTGGAGCGCGAGCTCATCCGCGAGGCACTGGAGCGGCACGGCGGCGTGCTGCGGCGCGCGGCCGTGGCGCTGGGCATGGACCCGGTGACGCTGGGCCGGAGGGCCCGGCGCCATGGGCTGTGGAAGCAGGACTGAGGCTCCGCGCGCTCGGACTCAGTGCGCGCGAATCCACTGCAGGATGGGGCGCCACACGCGCGTCCTGGCGCTGTCCGCGAGGAAGAGGTCCGCGTGCCCGAAGTCGAGCGCGCGCGACGCGGGAGGCAGGTCCCTCACGACGAGCGAGGTGACATCCCGGCTGCCCAGCAGCGTGGTGGAGTACACGCCGTACTCACCCACGCCGCCGCCCGCGCCCACGTAGAACACCGGCACCGTCACGTCGCGCAGCCGGTCGTCGTACGGCACGTCCTCGCCGCACAGCCACGCCTCTGACTCCACCACCTCGTTGATGCTCTGGTAGGGCGCCGCGGTCTGCGCGTACTCGTGGAGGTAGCCCTCCACCGTATAGGTGAGGCTGCCCGGCAGGCCCGAGGCATCGGGGACTCCCGCCAGCAGGTGGTAGTTGGGCGTGAGCGGGTCCAGCGGCTTCATGATGGCGCCCGTGGCCGCCGCGGCGACGATGGCGACGCGCCGGTTGGTGGGGCGGCCCGTGCCGGGACCGAAGATGTCATCCGGCATGATGGGGGAAGGCTCGTTGGGCGCGGTGGCCGCGAGCTTGCCGATGGCCTGGAGCCCCACGCCCGGCGCCACGCCCAGCAGTCCCCCTTCCGGGCCATAAAGCGCGCGGCGCAGCTTCAGCGCCTCATAGCGCGAGCACGCCCAGGCCTGCTGCTGCGCGTGCTCGGGCGCGAAGCGCACCGGCATGTCCATGGGGATGAAGCCATCCACCTGACGCCGGCCGCGCGGCAATTGCGCCTCCGCGTTGAGATAGGCATGGGCGACGTGGGAGCCTCGGCTCCAACCCAACAGGTTCATCTTGCCGAAGGCGCCGCCCGCGAGCCGCAGCCCGCGCGCCAGCCGCAGGCCCGTGCCCACGTCCTGGGCATGGGTCCCCAGGTTCCACTCCGACATGAACGAGAACTCCTGCGTCGCCGCGGGCACGCCCACCCAGCGCAGGTCGATACCCCACACGTCCAGGCCCTCCTGCGCGAAGTACGCGGCGATGGACTGACGCCGGGGGACCTGCTCGGAGTCCACGCTGGAGAGGAAGGCCTGCTCGAAGCCCCACGCATCCCCATGCACCATGAAGATGGCATCGCCCGTCTTGTTGGGAGTCCAGGCCGCGCTCTCCTTCACCACGCGGTGGATGACGATGGTGTCGTGGACCCGGGGCCCCACCTGCAGCTTGAAGCGGTAGTGCGCGACATCACCAAACAGCACCTGGCGCGTCGCCCACCGGGGCAGGGCCCTGTCCGCGCCACCCGACAGCGCGGCGGATGTCTCTCCCGTCGCGAGTGCTGCCTCCGCGCTGTCGCGTAATTCCTCCGCGCTGGACGGAGGCTCGGAAATTCCACAACCCAACGACAGAAATGTCAGGCAGACAGTGAGGCGGAACCACGTACGCATAGGAACCTCGAATCGAAGAAGAGGGGTTCGGAAAAGCCCGTGTCACCCATTGAGCAGAATCCAAGCCAGAGTCTGAACGCTTGAGACTCGCGGAAGAGCTTCTATCCATGGACTCCACGCTTGAAGTCCACTTTGAAGCAACCGTCTGACATTCCTGGCGGGTGTGGTGCGGAGGACCCCACTTCACGACTGAAGCAGGCGCATCACGGATGTGGTGTCACGGGGGCGGCGGACGTCAGGGAGGAGCGCGCGGAGTGGGCATGCGGGGGAGATTCACGAGGATGTGATTGCGAGCGGGGATGTCCGACTCACCTGAAAGGAGACGTTCGAATCGCTTTCGGGAGGACATTCCCTGGATGAGAGGGGGAGTGGTGAACAGGTGGGGGGTGGTTGCCCCTCCCGGGTCTTGGTTCGAGAGCCCACATCGACGGGACCTGGGAGGGCAGAGGTCACCGCGTGGGACGCGGGCCGTGGCGCTTCGCGGGGAGAAAGTGGAGGCGTCATGGTGGAGCCCCGTTTCGAGCGCAACCTGGGTGTCATCGGTCCGGATGTGATGCAGCGGCTGGCCCGCACGCACGTGCTCGTCGCCGGCGTGGGAGGCGCCGGTGGGCAGTGCGCGGTGGACCTGGTCCGGCTGGGTCTGGGGTGCCTGACGCTGGCGGACTTCGATACGTACGAGCGTCACAACATGAACCGGCAGGTGGGCTGTTTTGAAAGCACGCTGGGGCAATCCAAGGTGGAGGTCGTGGGGCGGATGTGTCTGGACATCCACCCGTCGCTGCGGCTGCGGCGGGTGATGGAGGGCGTCACGGCCGCCAACGTGGAGACGGTGCTCGACGGTGGCGAGGGACTTCCTCCGGTGGACTACGTGGTGGAGGTCATCGACATCGCGGGGGGGAGCGCCAAGCAGGCCCTCCACCGCGCCTGCCGCGCGAGGGGTATCCCCGCGATGACGGGGCTGATGCTGGGCTTCGGCGCGGCGTTGCATGTCTTCCAACCGGATGCACCGCTGTACGAAGAGCTCTACATCCTCCCGGATGGCCGCGTGGATCTGCCGGCCATCATTCCTCACCTGGGCAGCTATCTGCTCCAGGACGCCATGGAGTCCTGCTACGCGGGGCGGGGGCACGCGCCCACGTGTGTCGTGGGCGCCACCACCGCGGCCGGGATGATGGTCAGCGAGTTGATGCGCGGGGTGATGCTGGGGGCTCGGGCCATGGTGTCCTGGCCGGAGTACCTCTACGTGGACTTGTTCGACCACCGCTATGTGCGAGCCGCCGCGGGCAGGACGTCGGTGCCGGCGCGCCAGCCCGCGTGAGCCCGGGCCGGCGCGCCCTCGCCGCCGTCACACGACGCCGCGCTTGCGCGCCTCCTCGATGACCTTCGGCCCATCCACGCCCAGGCTGTGGGTGAGCAGCGGCGCCACCTGCTCGGCGCGCTGATGGACGCGCTGGAGCGTCTCGTCATGGGTGCGCGTGATGATGTTGATGCCCGCGATGATGACGCGCTGGAGGTTGTACTGGAGGTCGTTGCCCTCGACGATGGCGTGGATCTCCGTGAAGAGCGGCCGCGCGTCGGATTGGAAGGCGGAGAGGTTGTTGCGCTGCTCGGTGTTGGGCACGGCGGAGCGCGAGGACAGGCTCGCCACCAGCACCAGGGGTGGTTTGAGCCGCTCGTGGGTCTCTCTCATCTCCTCGAAGACCGCCTGGATATCCTCTCGATTGGGAGGCGACTCCCAGCGCAGGAAGAAGACGCGGTCGATGAGGGCTGTCTTGTAGACGGTTGTCGCCATGGCGAGCTGCCGCTCCTTCGCAGTACCGGTGGTCCCGGGGCCGTTTCACCGCGTGAGGCTGGGCGGTGCCGGGCGGTCTGCTGGCCCATCCTGGGATCATCTCGCCTTCGCGGAAGCGGCCTGCCGGGGCGGGCATCACCCGGCGGACAATGGACCGCCTCCGCGTCTCCCGGAGTGTCCGCGCGCGGCGCTTTTCGCGCGGGCGGGTGTCGCGTGGTGGACGGCAACAAAAAGGCCCCCGCCGGGTGGGCGGGGGCCTGGGACTTCAGCGCGGGCGCCTTCGGAAGGAAGGGCCGGCGGGGACGGTCAGTTGCCGGAGATGGTGACCTCGTCGACCTTGGCGGCGGTGATGGCCTCCTCGGTGAAGACGATGGGGCGCCACTGCTTGTTGGAGAAGAGCTCCGTCTGGTCCGCGAAGTACGGCGAGGCCTTGTCGCTGGACTGGCTGTAGGTGAGCACCGCGCGGCCATTGACGCCCTTCTCGGTGAACTCCATGGCCATGATGAAGCTGCTGCCGTTGTTGATGACGTAGCCGGCGTCGGTCAGGTTGGTGCGGCTGTTGATGAGGTTCGTGCCGCGCACCGCGCTGAAGTCCGAGTCAGGCGTGGTGGACTTGAGCGTGCCCCAGGAGACGATGTTGGCCGTGCCGTCGTAGGCGCCGCCGCCGTGGATGGGGATGCGCTTGCCGTCCACGCGGGTGCTGTACTGCGACTGACCCAGCGGGGCATCCACCGGAATCTTCGCCAGGTTGAGCCGGTAGACGGCGTTGGCCAGCGCGACGAGCACGGAGTCCGCGCTGCCGTCGGTGGGCGCCGCCTTCAGCCCGCGAGGCGTCTGGATGGGCCGGGCCGCGTCGAAGAGCTCCGCGTACAGCGACGTGGTGCCCGCGCCCGAGACACCCGTGGACAGCTCGCCCATGCTGAAGGCACCGCTGAACTCACGCCACAGCGCCGCGCCCTTGCTGCCCGCGTCGTAGCGCAGGTCCCACGCGGCCAGCGCCGCGCAGCCCTGGCGGATGTCGATGACGGTGGAGTTGACCTGCACCGTGGGCACGCCCGTGCAGCGCGCCACGACCTGGTCGCGCAGGAGCTCCGCCGTCATGCCGCGGTTGCTCAGGATGGCGTTCTCCAGCTCCGCCACGGTGAACAGGTGGTCCTCGCCGGACGCGCCGTTCTGCTCGGTGAGCAGCACGGCGTTCATGCGCGTGCGCGGCGATTGGCCCACGCCCTCCAGGCCGTGCATGGGCGAGAAGTTGGTGAGCGGCGCCGCGGGGTTGGCCAGCCAGTAGCTGTCGTTGGCGTTGAAGACGAAGTCGGTGCGGGACAGCTTGGGGATGCCCGCGTAGGGCACGAGGCCGGGGCTGCGCGCGCCAGCGGCGTCACGCCACTCGTTCTCCGGGTTGCTTCCGTCGAGCAGCACCAGGCCCATCTCACGCCAGATGTTGAAGGTCGGCGTGCCCGGCATGTTGGAGGCCGCGCGCCACATCGCGATGGCCTTGTCGCTCAGGTTCGGCGTGGGGGTGGCGTCCGCGTACCAGACCTTGCCGTTCCGGTCCGCGGCCATGGTGTTGACCCAGGGGATGCCCTGCACCTGGGCATACACGTTCTGGAACTCCTCCAGGCTCTTGGCCCGGTTCATCCCCACGAACTGGGAGACGAGCTGGGTGTTGTCCAGGTTGGCGTCGCGGTAGGAGAGCACCGACTGCGCGGTCCACGGCGCCACGTTGGGGATGGCGATGATGGGGCCGTAGTGGCTGCTGTAGAAGCGCTGGGTGATGCTCGTCACGGAGCCTTCCGGCAGCTTCACCAGGACGGTGATGTCGCGGGCGACCATGTCCCGCTCCTCGCCGCCGTACTTGTAGCGGGTGGGCTTGCCCGGCACGAGCTGCAGCCCGTAGAGCGTCATGCGCTGGCCGGACGAGAAGGTGTGCGTCCAGGCCACGTGGTCATTGAAGCCGATGAGCACCGCGGGGACGCCCAGCAGGCCCACGCCGTAGACGTTGAACTCGCCGGGGACGGTGAGGTGGCTCTCCCAGAGCTTGAGCTCGCCCTCCCAGGGGAAGTGCGGGTTGGCCACCACCATGCCGCGCTTGTTGGCCGCGCGGTCCGCGCCGATGGCCCAGCCGTTGCTACCAACGCTGTGGTGCTCCGGACGCTCCACCTTGAAGCTGTCCATCGGCGGGCGACCCACGGTGCTCGCGCCGGTGATGGGCGGCGTGGCCGCGGCGATGGCGAGGATGAGCTGGTAGCTGCTGCCCGCCAGGCCCACGCTGATGTCGTAGGCGAACAGGTCCACCGCGGTGATGGGCTTGACCCAGGGCGCGTTGGTGCAGGGCTTGGGCAGCTTGTCGCCCGGCGTCTCCGTCACATAGCGGTTGAAGCCCGCGACGTAGCCCTGGAACATCTCCTGGATGTCGGTGGGGAGCTTGGGGAAGGCGGCCTCCGCCTTCTCATGGAGCTGGAGGACCCGGTAGCCGAAGTCGCTGCCCACGTACGTGTTGCCGGGGCCCTGGCCCATGTAGCGGGCGCGCTCGCCGCGGACCTTCAGGATCTGGTCCGACAGGATACAGACGTGGTCCTTCGCGAAGGCATAGCCCTGTCCATAGGACAGGCTGGCCATGTTCTTGGCGGTGATGTGGGGGATGCCGTGCGACGTCCGGCGGATGGTGGCCTCGTACTTCGGAGGCTCCTCGGGTGGCAGCTTCGTGCCACCGTCATCATCCTCACCACAGGCCGTGGCGAACGCCAGGCTCAGCCCGGCGAGGAGGGGGAGGTGCCATCGGGTGCGCCCAGACTTCCAGGACGCCCCGCGCGGGGAGAACGCTGCTCGAAAAGTTTTCATGGCGACTCAAGAGCGTAGGGAGTGGCTGATCCACCCGTCAAAAGTTTTCTGAAGATTGACTTTTGCCGGGAGCCTAAAGTCAGACGCACTGCGGCATGAATCGGTGGAGTGGGGGTCGGGGGGAGTGGGCTCAGTGTGCTAGGAGAACGCGGATATGACGACCGAGCAGCCGCGTGCCCGTCGCCCGCGCCGCCACTTCTCGATGATTCGCACCTTCGTGCTCGCCGACTTCGTGACGCTGGGCAACGGCTTCGCGGGGACGGGGGCCATCCTCTCCGCGATGCAGTACCTGGCCACCGGGCGGGAGGTGTGGCTGTGGGTCGCCTTCGGGCTGATGCCGTTGGCGTTGGTGATGGACTTCCTGGACGGACGCATCGCCCGCTGGCGGTTCAAGAAGTCGCCCCTGGGGGCGGACCTGGACTCACTGGCGGACGTCATCTCCTTCGGCATGGCGCCCGCGGCGCTGGCCTTCGCGGTGGGGATGCGGGGGGCGCTGGACGTGGCGGTGCTCCTCTATTTCGTCGCCTGCGGCATCAGCCGGCTGGCGCGCTTCAACGTCACGTCCGCGGAGCTGTCGGACGCGTCGGGGAAGGTGAAGTACTTCGAGGGCACGCCCATCCCCACCAGCCTGGGGCTGGTGCTGGTGCTGGCGGTGGCCACCTGGCAGGGTCGGATTGGCGAGTCGATGTGGGGGGGGGCCTGGGAGTTGGGGCCGCTGGTGTTGCATCCGCTGGTGCTGCTGTACGCGGCCAGCGGCAGCGCGATGATCAGCAAGACGCTGCGCATCCCCAAGATTTGAAGGGGATATCCGCGCCGCTCCCTGACACCCGGATTCGTCCCCGTGGGTGGTTGCTCGCCCAGGAGTGGGTGCCTAGTTTCACCCCCCGAGCCGCTCCAGGTCCTCATGTGAGGCAACGGAGGGGCATGGGTCGATGGGTGTGGGGAAGGGGTGGGGGCCATGACGTGGCGCAGGAGCTTGTGGGCCTTCGCGGTGTTCGGGCTGGTGTTCGGCTGTGCGGACCGTGAGCGCTCGACGCTGGCGGACGGGCGGCTGACGGCGACCCCCGGAGGGATGGACTTCCAGAGAGTCGCCCTCCACGACGCGCGAGAGACGGAGATTTCGCTGCGCAACGTGGGGCGCGCGCGCATCAACGTGAGCGAAGTCTGGGTAGAGGGCCCCGAGGGGGCCTACCTGGCGACCTTCACGGACGAGGGGCCCCACAGCCTGGTGCCTGGCAGTGCCCGCTCGCTTCGCGTGCGCTACACGCCGACGGACGAAGGCGGCCAGGACGCGGTGCTGGTGGTGCGCTCGGATGCGCAGATAGAGCCCCTCCTGCGCGTGCCGCTGTCCGGCAAGGGCGTGGCCGCGTGGGCGCGGGTGTCCCCTGGCGCGCTGGACTTCGGGCGCATCGAGGCGGACTCCACGAAGACACTCACATTGACGTTGGACAATCCGACGGAGCTGCCCGTGGAGGTGATGCCTCGGGTGCTGGGCGCGGACCGCGACGAGTTCGAGGTGTCCCCCATGTCGGTGGCGCCGCGAAGCCGCGCGGAGCTGGCGCTGACGTTCCGGCCGACGCGGGTGGGGCGCAAGCAGGTGGCGCTGGCGGTGTCGCCGTGCCGGGGCTGCGCGGACATGTCCGTGAAGCTGTCGGCCGAGTCGCTCGAGCAGGCGGTGGTGGCGGAGCCTCCCGTGGTGGACTTCGCGGCGGTCCCCGTGGACCGGGACGACATCCGGGAGTCGCGCATCCGCAACGTCAGCACGGAGCCGGTGACGGTGACGGGGCTGACGCTGGATGGCACCGATGCGTCCTTCTCGCAGGCGCAGCCGCTGGTGGCCTTCCCCCTGGTGCTCCAGCCGGGCGAGGTGCGCGGCGTGCAGTTCCGCTACAGCCCGGGGCACATGGGGCCCGCGGAGGACCTGGCCCGCTACCACGTGGCGAGCCGGCGTCACCCCACCACGGATGTGATGCTGCGCGGCTTCGGTGGCGCGGCGGAGCTGTGTGTGTCGCCGGTGGCGCACGACTTCGGCCTGCAGCCGCTGGGCTCCAAGTCGCGGGTCATGGTCAACGTGAAGAACTGCGGCGCCACGAACGCGGGCACGCTGACCATCCAGTCGTTGGAGTGGCGGACGGACCCGACAGGGCCGCTCCAGTTCAACCACGCGCCGCTGGCCACGCCGTACACGCTGCAGCCGGGGCAGGAGGTCAACATCCCGGTCTTCTACGAGCCCACGCGCGCGGGCCGGGCGACGGGGGTGCTGGTGATGATCACCAACGCCTACGCCACGGGCACGGTGGACCTCACCTTCCGGGGCGAGGCACTGGCGCACGCGCCCTGTGAGCTGGCCATCACCCCGGCCGTGGTGGACTTCGGCACCGTGATTCCGGGCCGAGGCGCGGTGCTGGGGGTGAAGCTGGAGAACAAGGGACGGGACATCTGCCCGGTGAAGAACGTCCAGCTCCGCGACAACGGTGGGGGGGTCTTCAGCCTGCCCGGGGGGGGCCTCTTCGGCGTCACCCTCTACCCGGGGGATTGGTTCAGCTTCCAGGTGGCCTTCAACGCGCCGATTCTCGGCGGCTCCTTCACGGGCGAGGCCCAGGTGGAGCAGATGAACCCGGCGAACCCGCTCCTGGTGGTGCCGCTCGTCGCGCAGTCGGAGATGTCCTGCCTGATGGCGTCACCCTGGTACGTGGACTGGGGAGTGGCGCGGCGCGACTGTCCGCCCGAGCCCCGCGAGGTGAACTACCTCAACGCGTGCTCCAGGCCCGTGTCCGTGTCCAGGGTGTGGGTGGGCCCGGGCACCACGGACGGCGAGTTCTCCGTGGGCGGCGTGCCCGCGCCCCAGCCCTTCACGCTCCAGCCGGGCGAGGCCTTCACGGTGGACGTGGAGTACACCGCGCAGGTGTACGGGATGAACCTGTCGCCGCTGTTCGTGAACGCGAGCGACCTCACAGCGCCGTTGCTGGTGCCACTCATTGGCGAATCCTCCAAGCGGATGGAGAAGACGGACACCTTCACCCAGCAGGACGTGAGCAAGGTGGACGTCCTGTTCGTCGTGGACAACACGGCGTCCATGGTGGAGGAGCACCCCCGCCTGGTGGCCGCGGTGCCGTCGTTCGTGGACACGGCGCTCGCCAAGCAGGTGGACCTGCACGTGGCCGTCACGACGACGGGCATCGGCCCCGTGGTGGGGACATGTCCGGGTGGCGCGGACGGAGGCGAGGCGGGCCGCTTCTTCCCCGTGGACAACTCCCAACCGCGCATCCTCACGCACGCGATGGCCGACCTGACGGAGGCGCTCCAGCGGAACGTGCAGGTGGGGCAGTGCGCCCACGTGGAGCAGGGCTTCGAGGCCATGCGGCGCGCGCTGTCTCCGCCCCTGGTGAACAACGCGGATGACCCGCGCACGCCGATGCCTCGCGACGGCAACCTGAGGTTCCTGCGGGACTCGGCGGCGCTGGTCGTCGTCTTCATCGGCGACGAGGACGACCACTCGCCCGACGGCGTGGACACCTACGTGCAGTGGGCGCAGCAGCTCAAGGGGCAGAACCAACCGCAGCGCGCCACGTTCTACGCCATCGCTCCCACGGCGGCGGCGTGTGGCACGGCGGGTGGGGCGGGCACGCGCTACGCGGAGGCCACGGTGCGCACGGGCGGCGAGGTGATGAACGTGTGCGCGGCCAACTACGGCCCGCTGCTGACGGCGGTGGCCAACAAGGCCTTCTCCGCGCAGGACCGCTTCCCGCTGAGCGATGCGCCGGAGCCGGGCACGGTGACGGTGACGGTGAACGGCCAGCCGGCCGTGGGGTGGCGCTACGACGCGCCCACCAACTCCGTCATCTTCACGGCGGTCCCCGCACCGGGGGCCAAGGTGGCCATCACCTACCGGCGCTCCTGCGCCGCCCGGTGAGTGGGGGGAGAGGGCCTCGGATGTGAGCCAGTCGAAGGGCCCTCCATCCGGCCCTCGACGTTCATGTCGGCCCCGGGTGCTACAGGTCTGCTTCCGCCTGTGCGGATGACCAGAAAATTGGAGGGCTCCTCACGGTGTGTACCCTGAGGTCGTACCCGCTCCCGCCGAGGAGGCACCCGGTGATGTCCCCAGACTCCGAAGGAACGACGACGACGAGCGCGGGTGGCTCCTCGCGAGCACGCGCCCAGGGCCTTCGGGTCATCCAGGGCGAGGGCCGCCGCAAGGAAGAGCCGCTCGCCTCCCGGGATGCCGTGGCCCGCGCGCTGATGGAGGCCGGCGCCGACCTGCTGCTCCGGCGCATCACTCCGGCCCGAGCCCAGGAAATCGAGCGTAAGGTGGATCGCGTCCTGGACCTGTTCGACCGGGTGGACCGGGCGCCGGTGCTGATGCCGGTGCTGAAGCGGCACCTGGACGAGCTGGAGGCGCTGATGCGGGAGACCCGCGAGGTCCGAGCCGCTCGCCGGTAGCGCCCCTGGGGGCGAACCGGTTTCGGGGGCACCACAAGGGTTTGACCCCCCTGGCGTGTGGGCTTACGCTCGGGGCTTCGCCGCGCCCGGATTCCAGCAGGCCACGGGCCGTGGAATTTCTCCGTGGGGAGCGGTCGGGCCGCCGTGACCATTGAAACGTATGGCAGGTACCAGCTCCTGAAGCGGCTCGCCATGGGCGGGATGGCGCAGTTGTACCTCGCGCGCCAGCCGGGCCCGGAGGGCTTCGAGAAGCTGGTGGTGGTGAAGCGAATCCTCCCGCACCTCGCGGAGAACGACGACTTCGTCAAGATGTTCCTGGACGAGGCGCGCATCGCGGCGCGGCTCAACCACGCCAACGTCGTGCAGATCTTCGACCTGGGCGCGCAGGACGACTCGTTCTTCATCGCCATGGAATACATCCACGGCGAGGACATGCGCCGGGTGTGGAAGCAGTCGGAGGCCATGGCGCAGCCGGTGCCGGTGCCGCTGGTGTGCCGCATCCTCATCGAGGCCTGCGCGGGCCTGGACTACGCGCACAAGCGCACGGACCCGACGACGGGAAAGCCCCTGGGCATCGTCCACCGCGACGTGTCCCCGCAGAACATCCTCGTGACGTTCGAGGGTGGGGTGAAGGTGGTGGACTTCGGTATCGCCAAGGCGGCGGACCAGGCCACGGTGACGCGCTCCGGAGTGCTGAAGGGCAAGTACTCGTACATGTCGCCGGAGCAGGCGGCGGGGCAGCGGGTGGATTGCCGCGCGGACATCTTCGCGCTGGGCGTGGTGCTGTACGAGCTGCTGACCAGCACGCGGCTGTTCAAGCGGGGCAGCGACATCCAGACGCTCGCGGCGGTGGCCGAGTGCAAGGTGGCTCCGCCGTCGCAGGTGTCCTCGCGGGTGCCGCAGGACCTGGACGCCATCGTGCTCAAGGCGTTGGCGAAGGACCCGGCGGACCGCTACCAGGAGGCCGTGCACCTCCAGCTCGCGTTGGAGGAGTGGCTGAGCGAGCGCAGGCTGCCGTCGTCCACGGCGCATGTCTCCGCGTACATGAAGGAGATCTACGCGGAGCGCCTGGCGTCGGAGGCCCGCTCGGGCGAGCTGCTCTCGGAGGACTCCTCCGACTCCGCGTCCGGTTCGAGCCGGCAGGAGGCGGGCTCACGGCGCACCGGGCTTCGGCCCGCGCTGCCGCGCTCCAGCGGCTCGTCGGAGGGGGAGACGGCGGCGCTGCGTCCGCGAGGCACGGGCAAGACGGGGCGCATCGAGCTGTCGTCGCCGGGGGCCCGGCTGTCGGGGCAGCGCAAGGCGGTGGAGCCGGTTGCGCCGGACAAGACGTCCCGCTCGGGGATGGGCGCGGTGCCGGCGCCGCCTCGGGTGGAGGAGGACGCGCCGACGGTGGATGGGCGCGCCGCTTCGCGCGCGACGCTGACGGACGTGAAGGCCGCGACCGAGCCGAAGCCAGCGGAGGTCCGCGCTCCGACGCGGCCGGTGCCCGTGTTCCACCCCGTGGAAGAGGACGCGCCGACGCTCGCGATGCCGGAGCTGGCGGGGCCGCTGCCCAAGCCGTCGCGGGTGGCGCTGCCGCTGCCCCAGGTGGACGACGACATGGAGGAGGAGGACGCGCCCACGCTGTCGCTGGGCATGTCCCGTCCCGGCCGCAAGAAGCCGGGCGTCGCGCGCCCCGCGGAGCCGCCTCCGGCCGCGTCTCGACTGGGGTGGTGGATTCCCGCCGTGGGCCTGGGCGTCGTCGTGCTGGTGCTGCTGTGGGCTTGGCTGAAGCCGGAGCCCGTGGTGCTGGCCCCGGCGCGGGTGGAGACCGTGCCGTCGGGAGCGCGCGTGGTGTTCGACGGGCAGGAGATGTCGGCGCGCACGCCGCTGACGCTGCCGGAGATGCCCGAGGGCCGCTACTCGCTCGTGCTGTACCGCGAGGGCTACCAGGAGATGCGGACGGAGCTGGAGATCAAGAACTCCGGTCCGGTGCCGCTCGGCGTGTTGAGGTTGGTGCCGGTGGTACAGCGGGCGCCAGCGCCGGAGGCCTCGGCCTCGGAGGCGCCCCAGGCTCCGCCGCCGCCCACGGAGACCGCGCCCGCGGCGAAGGTGCGGCTGCGGGTGGACGCGGAGCCGTCCCGGGCGGTGGTCATCGTGGACGGTCAGCAGCGCGGCGCGGCGCCGGTGGTGCTGGAGGTCGCGCCGGGGGGGGCGCTGGCGGTCCGGGTGGAGGCGGAGAAGTACCGGCCGGGCGAGCGCACGGTGACGGTGGGCTCGGGACCGGAGCAGGTGGAGCGCTTCACGCTGCAGCCCGAGGAGCAGCGGGCGCCGCCGACCGTGCGAGCGCCCAGGCCGGAAGCCCGGGTGGAGTCACGCACGGCGAAGGTGCGCTTCGCGGTGCGCCCCTGGGCTGAAGTCACGTGTGGAGGCAAGAAGCTGGGGGAAACGCCTTTCGAGGAAGTCGAGCTGCGCCTGGGCACCTATGACTGCAAGTTCTTCAATCCGGACCTCAAGAAGACGGTCAGTCGACGTATCGAGGTAAAGCCCATCGAGCTCAACGTGGTGAGCGTGAAGCTGGAATAAGCACATGGTCGGGACGCTCTCGTGACGCTCGTTGCCGGCATGCAGATCGGCAAGTACGTCGTCCGCCGCAAGCTCGCGGAGGGCGGGATGGCGGAGATCTATCTCTGCACCGCCCAGGGCGCCGCGGGCTTCGAGAAGGAGGTCGTCATCAAGCGGGTGCGCTCCTTCCTCGCGAGCGACCCGGAGTTCGTGGGGATGTTCATCGCGGAGGCGCGGCTCGTCTCGCGGCTCAACCACGCGAACGTGGTGCAGATCTTCGACTTCGACCAGCACGAGGACTCGTACTACCTGGCGATGGAGTACGTGCGCGGCTGCTCGCTGTGGGAGCTGCGCCGGCGCTGCAAGGAGATGATGGACCCGGTGCCGCCGATGTTGGTGGCGCACATCGGCGCGGAGGTCGCGCGGGGGCTGCACTACGCGCACCGGCTGAAGGTGGACGGGCATCCGCTGGACCTGGTGCACCGCGACGTCACGCCGCAGAACGTGCTGCTGTCGCATGACGGCGCGGTGAAGCTGACGGACTTCGGCATCGCGAAGGCGGGCAAGAAGCTCACGCAGCCCGGCGTGCTGAAGGGCAAGTTCGCGTACATGTCCCCGGAGCAGGCGCGGGGCGAGGACGTGGACTCGCGCACGGACCTCTTCGCGCTGGGCGTGGTGCTGTGGGAGCTCCTGACGGGCGGGCGGCTGTTCGACGGTGAGTCGGAGCTGGCGGTGCTGCGCGCGGTGCAGCACAGCGTGATTCCGCCCCCGGCCCGCCTCAACCCGGCGGTGCCCGAGGCGCTGGACGCGGTCGTGATGCGCGCCCTGGAGCGAGACCCCGCGGCCCGCTTCCAGACGGCGGGCGAGATGGAGCGTGCCCTGGCGCAGTGTGTGCTGGAGCACGCGACGTCCGTGGACGACACGGACCTGGCCGCGTTCATGCGGCGGCTGTTCCCCGTCAGCCCGACGCAGGCGCTGCCCGCGATTCAGGAGCGCACGCACGTGCTCGGGAATGCGCCCGCGCCCGAGGGCCAGGACAGCGCGCTGCCTCCGTCGCTCAGGGAGCCCACGGCGGTGCTGAAGCCCGGGCGGACGCAGGCGCCCGCGTCGCCGGACGAGGACGTGGACGCGGACACCTTCGTGCTGCCGCGCCGGGGCGAGGAGGTGGAGGGACTGGTGGGGCGGGTGCCCGTGGCGACGCCTCGGATGCCGCTGCCCGCGATGCCGTCATCTCCCGTGGGCCGCGCGAATGCGTCCCTCGCGGAGCCTGGGTCCACGGCGTGGCCGGAGGGTGGGGGGCTCGAGGACTCGATGCGAGCCCCGGCCCGGACCCAGAGCCGGCCCGGGGGTGTCCCGGCCGTGCCCGAGCCCGCGCTCGTGGACGAGGCCGCGCGGCAGGTCGAGCCGACGAAGGTCGGGCGCACCAAGAGCCAGTCGAAACGCCCGGTCGAGCCGTCGCCCGAGTCGGTGGTGCGAGACCCCGCGGAGGCCGCACTCTCGTCGGAGGAGGGCGCTCCTTCCCCCTCGTCGGAGGAGGCCGGGAAGGTCTCGGTCTGGAGCAACCCCTGGGCGAAGGGGCTGACCGCGGGCCTGTGCCTGTCGCTCGCCGCCGCGGCCGTCGTCGTGTACCGCTTCGACTCGGGGCCCAAGCCGCTCCCCCCGTCTCGGACCTCGGTGGGGACGCCTTCGTCTCCGGAGCCCGTCGCTCCGACCGCTGTCGCGCGGGGCGCAGGCGGCGGCAATGTCCAGGACACGACAGTTCCCGCCGTGAAGCCACCGGAGCAGGGGACGGCCTCCGCGCAGGACCCCGCCGACTCCGAGGCCGAGGTGGAGGGGCTCAAGCGTGAGGCCGTGCTCGCCACGCCTCCGAAGTCCGCCGAGGAGGGCGCCTCGCAGCAGCCCGCGCGCCAGGCCGCCGCCAATCCCACCGGGCTGCTGGTGGTGAAGGCCACGCCCTACGCGACGGTCTTCCTCGATGGTCGTCGCCTCGGAGAGGTCTCCGGCCGGGCCTCTTTCAAGGTCGCCCCCGGCACCTACAAGCTGCTCTTCAACCACCCCGCGGGCGACAAGCGCTTCGACGTCACCATCACCGAAGGCACCACGGTGACGCGCGAGTTCCGCCCGCCCCGAAGCCGCTGAGCCCCGCGCCGTCCGGCGCACCGCCACCCCGTTGCTGATGTTCACGCGTTGACACCGCCAGACCCTGGAGGTCGAGTCACGCCCTGGGGTGTCTCCGACACCCGTTTCGTCTCACGCTCTCAGCTCCCGGAGGCCGCGAGCGCTCGTCGCTGACGCGAAGCGCCACGCCCCGACGCGTGTGCGCCCGTTGGCGCGTCCGTTCCATCCACCAGGCAACGAAGCGTGCGCCCTCTCGGCGCTACGGACCTGTAGCGGTCTACCTTGACACCGAAGGGTCGTTTCTGGCACTCAGTGTCCTCCTCTGAGTAGCTTATATTCAATGGAACCGATGGACCTGTTGGACCCCGACGAGATTGCTCGGATTGAGCGCGAGAACGCGGGCGGTCTGCCCGCGAGCGCCATCCTGGAAATCTTTCGTCCCCGGGGCGTGCGTCTGTCGGAGGCGACCTTCCGCAAGTACGTCCAGGCGGGGTTGCTACCGAGAAGCCGCCGGGTCGGTCGTAAGGGGAAACACCAGGGGAGCTTGGGTCTCTATCCCGTGGAAGCAGTGCGCCGAATCAACGTCATCAAGCGGATGATGGCGGAGGGGCACACGCTGGAGGACATCAAGAAGTCCTTCGTGTTCCATCGCAACCACATCGACCAGGTGGAGCGGGACCTCGGGGGTCTATTGGATGGGCTGCAGGGCGAGTTGGGAGAGCGCGCCTTCGGGGGAGAGCACCGTCGTTCGCTCGAGGCGGAGTTGGCAACGCTGCGGCAAAGAGCGCAGGATCTGGTCCGGGACGTGGCCCGGCTGGGCAGCGCAGTCACCGCACGCGAAGACGAATCGATGAGTTCGCAATAAGATGCCGGCCCTGGAACCGGTGGACCCGGTTAGACTGGCCTCACGTGGAGGGGACATGTCGGAAGTGAAGCAAGTGGAGGAGGGCGGAGACCAGGCGCAAGAGGACCTGGCGCAGGAGCGCCGACGGTCCAAGACGATGTCGCGCAAGGAGATGGCGCGTGATTTGCGTCGTCGCCGTTTGACCGGGCAGGTGGACCCGGAAGAAGCGGACCTGCTCAAGCAGATGGATGACACGCGCCCGCGCACCCGTGCCGACTGCGTCAACGGCCCGCGCCCGTGCCAGTTCGTCTCCTGCAAGCACAACCTCTATCTGGATGTGAATCCGGAGACGGGGTCCATCAAGCTCAACTTCCCGGACAAGGAGATCTGGGAGCTCGAGCACACCTGCGCCCTGGACGTGGCGGAGAAGGGTGGAATCACGCTCGAGGAGGTGGGGGAGATCATGAACCTCACCCGCGAGCGCATCCGCCAGGTGGAGACGCGCGGGCTGATGAAGCTGCGCGAGGCCACCGAAGCCGAGCCCCCCGTCTCGGCCCGCAAGCCCTGAAGCGACCGGCGGCTTGCAGCCGCCGACATCGCGCCGACGTGTTGCGTTGACACCCCAGGGGGTGGTTGCTACTACCGCCGCTTCCCGCACACCGAGGCGCACACGTGCTGGCTCTCCTCAGCGTTTCCGATAAGCGAGGTCTGGTTCCCTTCGCCCAGGGGCTGGTTCACCTGGGCTTCCGCTTGCTGTCGACGGGAGGGACCTTGGAGGCGCTCAAGGGCGCCGGAATCCCCGCCACGCAGGTGTCCGAGCACACGAAGAGCCCCGAGATACTCGGCGGCCGCGTGAAGACGCTCCACCCCCGCATCCATGGCGGCATCCTGGGCCGCCTGGAGCTGGATGCGGACCGGGAGGAGATGAAGGCCCACGGCATCGAGCCCATCTCCCTGGTCGCGGTGAACCTCTACCCCTTCCGTCAGACGGTGTCCTCGGGCGCCGCGGAAGCGGAGGTCATCGAGCAGATTGATATCGGCGGGCCCGCGATGGTGCGCGCGTCCGCGAAGAACTTCCGCCACGTGGCCGTCGTCGTGGACCCGGACGACTACCCCGCGGTGCTCGCGGAGCTGGAGCAGCAGAAGGCGGTGGGCGAGTCCACGCGCCGCAAGCTGATGCGCAAGGCGTTCGCGCACACGGCGGCGTACGACGCGTCCATCTCCGCCTGGCTGTCCGCTCAAGCCGCGGAGCCCTTCCCTGGGGAGCTGTCGCTGTCGTTCCGCAAGGCGCAGGACCTGCGCTACGGCGAGAACCCGCACCAGCGCGGCGCCTTCTATCGCGAGCACTCGGCGCCCTCGGAGCCGACGGTGGGCTTCGCGAAGGTGCTGCAGGGCAAGGAGCTGTCGTACAACAACATCCTGGACCTGGATGCGGCGCTCGGGCTGGTGCTGGAGTTCCCGGAGCGGCCCACCGCGGTCATCATCAAGCACAACACGCCGTGTGGCGTGGCGGTGGATGACGCGCTGGTGAAGGCGTACCGCACGGCGCGGGCGGTGGATGAGATCTCCGCCTTCGGTGGCATCGTGGCGCTCAACCGCGAGGTGGACGAGTCCACCGCCCAGGCCATGGCGGAGACGTTCCTGGAGGCGGTCATCGCCCCGTCCTACTCGCCGGCGGCGCTCCAGGTGCTCGCGGCGAAGAAGAACCTGCGGCTGCTGGAGGCGGGGCCCGCCCTGGCGTCGCCGACGGCCCGGCCTCGGGCCCAGCTGGACGGGCGGAGCGTCTCCGGGGGGCTGCTGCTCATGGACCGCGACGCGGTGGAGCCGGAGCTCTCCTGGAAGGTGGTGTCAAAACGGTCCCCCACCCCGGACGAGGAGCGGGCCCTGCGGTTTGCATGGAAGGTGTGCAAGCACGTCAAGAGCAACGCCATCGTCTTCTCGTCGGGCAGCCAGCTCCTGGCGCAGGGCGGCGGACAGACGAACCGGGTGGACTCGGTCCGAATCGCGATGCAGCGCGGCGGAGAGGCCCTCAAGGGGAGCGCGGTGGCCTCGGACGCCTTCTTCCCCTTCCGGGACGGCCTGGACGAGGCGGCCCGGGCCGGGGCGACCTGCGTCATCCACCCCGGGGGCTCTGTCCGGGATGCGGAGGTCATCGCCGCCGCCGATGAACATGGGATGGCCATGGTGGTGACGGGAGTGCGACACTTCCGCCACTGAGTCATGCGCATCGTCTGCCAGAAATGCGCGGCGGCCTACGCCATCGATGATCGGCTGATCACGGCGAAGGGTGTCCGCGCGCAATGTCCCCGCTGCCGGAACCTGCAACTCGTCCGGCGCGATTCCTCGGCCGTTCCCTCAGGGGATGCGCCGGCCGCAGCGCCTCGTCCCGCGTCGTCCGCGCCTCCCGTGGCGGATGATCTCTTCGCGGAGCTGGGAGGGCCCGCCGCCGCGGCGCCCACGGAGGTCTCCTCCACCCATGGCCGAGCCGCGAAACCCGCCGCGGACCTGTTCGCGGACTTCGGTGCTCCGCCGCCCGCTGCGAGCGCGGACCCCTTCGCCTCCGTGGGGGATTCACCGTCGTCGGGCTCGGGGGATCCGCTGCTCGACTTTCTCGGCCCTGCACCGACGGCGCCTCCCGCTCCGGTCGCGCGCATGTCTCCGGGACCTGGCGCGGTGCCTGTCTCCGTGATGCCTCCCACCGCGGCCGCGCCCACGCCGTCGCGCGCGGCGGCTCCAGCGCCCGCGGCCGCCGCGCCGAAGTCGGCGACGATGGGCTGCCGCACGTGTGGCAAGTCGCTGTTGGACCCCTTCGACCAGGCGCTCGGCATCTGTGATGGATGCCGGCAGCGGGAGTCCGCGGGTGGGGCGGCCAAGGCGGCGGCCCCGACGCCGACTCCGGCGCCCGCCGCGTCGGCGGACTTCCTGCCTCCGCTCAGCGCTCCCGAGGAGGGAGCCGGGGAGTCGCTGGAGCTCGCGTCGCGCACGTCCCCCGCGCCCGCGCTCGCCTCCGAGCCGCGCAGCAATCCTCGCGTGGCGCCAGCGCGGGTCGCGAGTGGTGTGCGGTCGGGCTCCGCCGAGAAGCAAGGGGCGAGTGGCTCGTCCGGAGGACGCTGGGCGTTGGTGGGCGGCCTGGTGTTGCTGGTCGCCGGAAGCGGCGTGGCTGGCTTCTTCTACCTGAAGCATCAGGAGGAGCAGCGTCTGCGCGCCGCCGCGCCGCCGCCCGTCGCCGCGATTCCCGAAGCCGTGCAGCAGGTGCTGCCTCGGTGGAAGCTGAAGTACCTGATGCTGGAGGGCACGTCGCAGGAGCGGCTCTCCGAAGGGCAGGCGCAGCTCGCTCGGGACGAACGCTTCGCGTATGCCGAGGCGGAGGAGTCCTTCCAGCAGGCCCTGTTGCTGGACCCTCGCAGCGACGAGGCCATCAGTGGCTACACGCAGGCCCTGGCGCTGGGACGAGGCCCGGGACTGGATGACGCGTCGTTCGCGGAGGCAAGCAGCCTGGTCGAGGCCGCGGAGGTCCGCGCCGGACGCACGCCCGCGTTGCTCCTGGCTCACGCGAACCTGCTGCTGACGCGCTTCCGTCAGGAGGAGCCGCTCAAGCGCGCGAAGGAGCTGGCGGAGGAGTCGTTGGCGAACGCCCAGGCCACGGCCGCGCAGAAGGCCGAGGCGCACCTGGTGCTCGGCCGCGTGTACCTGTCGTCGTCCGGCGCGCTGGCGCATCAGCACTTCGACTCCGCGCAGAAGCTGGCGCCGGAGCTCAAGCGCATCCAGTACTACCGGGCGCTCGCGCACGAGTCGGCGGGTGAGTATCGGCTCGCGCTGGAGACGTTGCGCAAGCGGCTCGCGGCGGACCCGCGTGACTGGGACAGCCTCGCGACCACGTCGCGCATCTATCAGGAGGTCGGTGAGCCGGACGAGGCGCGCAAGCTGTACGAAGCGCGCGTGAAGGCCGACCCCGACGAGCTCCGGGCGCTGCTGCCGCTGGCGGTGCTGCGCTACCAGTCGGAGGGCACTCCGGCCGTGGGCGTGCGCGAGCTGCGCGCGTTGCTCAAGAGCCGTGAGCGCTATGGCCAGCGGGACGTCGCGGAGGTGCTGGTGCACCTGGCCGCCGCGGAGCGCGCGCTGGGCAACAACGACGCCGCGCTGAAGGCCGCGGAAGAGGCGCTCGGGTTGTCGGCGGACCTGCCCGAGGCCCACCTGCAGGTCTTCCTCGTCGCGCTGGAGCAGCGGGACGCGGCGAAGGCTCGCAAGCACTTGAGCGGCATCCAGGGTTGGCTGGGCGACCGCGCCTTGGAGGCGGTGCTCGAAGGCCGCGTGCTGCTGCTGGAGAAGAAGCCCGCGCAGGCGCTGGAGCGCTTCACGGAGGCGAGCACGCGCGACGACCGGCGCCTGGACGCGCAGCTGCTCGCGGGTGTCGCGGCCGCGGGAGCGAAGCGTCGCGAGGATGCGTTCCGGGTGTTGAACCAGGCGCTGCGCGCGGACCCGCTGAGGCTGGAGCCTCGGGCGCTGGTGACGCGCTTCTGGATGCGGCCCTCGGACACGGTTCGCGGGGTGGAGGACATCATCCTCGCGCTGGCCGAGAACGCGGACGACCCGGGCCCGCACCTGTACGAGGGACTGCTGCGCTTCCACCAGGGGGACCTGGACGGGGCGGACCGCCATTTCCGCGAGGTGCTGGAGTCGGACAGCAACAACGCGGGCGCCATGGCGTACCGGGCGCTCATCGCCCTCCAGCGAGGCAATGCGTCGGAGGCCCGTGCGCTGGCGGCGCGCGCCGTGTCGGCGGGGCGGCAGCTGCCCGTGGCGCACCTGGCGCAGGGATTGGTGCTGGCGGAGGCGAAGCAGGTGGAGCCGGCCAAGCGCTCCTTGCGCGAGGCGCTGGGCCTGTCTCCCACGTTGTTGTCGGCCAAGGCGCGGCTCGCGCAGCTGGAAGTGCCACAGCGTCGCGCCGATGCGCGGGCCCAGTTGGTGAGCGTGGTGGGGTTGGACCCCGCCTATCTCCCCGCCAAGCGGATGCTCTACCTGTTGGAACGGTGAGGTGGATGTGAAGGTCCTGTTGCTGGGTTCCGGAGGCCGTGAGCACGCGCTGGCTTGGAAGCTCTCCCAGAGCCCTCGGCTCACGCGGTTGTGGTGCGCCCCGGGCAACCCCGGGACCGCGAAGCTGGCGACGAACGTGCCAGTGAAGGCGGATGCGCCGGATGAAGTCGTGGCGCTGGCTCGGCGGGAGGCGGTGGACCTGGTGGTGGTGGGGCCGGAGGCACCGCTGGTGGCGGGTGTCGCCGACGCACTGGCCCGGGCTGGCATCCCCTGCTTCGGGCCCGTGGCGGGGGCCGCGCTCATCGAGGGCTCCAAGGCGTTCGCCAAGGAGATCATGGCCGAGGCGGGGGTCCCCACGGCCGCCTTCCGCACCTTCACGGACGCGGTCGAGGCGGAGGCCTACGCCGTCGCGCAGGGCCGCATCGTCGTGAAGGCGGATGGGCTGGCGGCGGGCAAGGGCGTCATCGTCGCGCACGACGTGGACGCCGCGCGCGAGGCGGTGCGCGCGGTGGCGGCGATGGGCACGTCGGGACAGCGCATGGTGCTGGAGGAGCTGCTGGAGGGCGAGGAGGTCTCCGCCATGGCGCTCTGCGACGGCGAGCGCTACGTCATGTTGCCCCTCTCGCAGGACCACAAGCGCGTGGGAGATGGCGACACGGGACCGAACACGGGCGGCATGGGCGCCTACAGCCCCGCGCCCTTCCTGGATGACGAGCAGCTGGCCCAGGTGGGCGAGAGCGTCATCGCGCCGACGCTGGCGGTGCTGCGTCGCCGGGGGCTGCCCTTCAAGGGCGTGCTGTACGCGGGGCTGATGCTCACGCGAAGCGGGCCCAAGGTGCTGGAGTTCAACGCGCGCTTCGGTGATCCGGAGACGCAGGTGTTGATGATGCAGCTGGACGAGGACCTGCTGCCCCTGGTGGACGCGTGCGCGCGCGGCCAGCTGGTGGAGCGGCGACTCGCGGTGGCGCCGGGCTCGTCGGTGGGCGTGGTGGTGGCCGCGGGGGGATATCCGGACGCGCCTCGCAAGGGGCAGCGCATCGACGGGCTGGACTCGGTGCCGGCGGATGCCACGGTGTTCATCGCGGGCGCGGAGGAGCAGGGCGGGGCGCTGGTGACGAGCGGCGGGCGGGTGCTCACCGTCTGTGCTCGGGGCGAGGACCTGGCGCGGGCGCGAGAGCGCGCGTACGCGGCGGTGGCGGCCGTGCGCTTCGACGGCATGCACTTCCGCCGTGACATTGGCGCGAAGGGGATGAAGGCGACTACGTGACCCGCATCTCCCGTTATCTCCTCACGGAGCTGTTGGTGCCGCTCGGCGTCTGGGTGGCCTTCATGTTCCTGCTGCTGTTCGTGATGCAGTTCCTCCGCGGAACGGACGTGCTGCTGGGTTCGTCGGTGACGCTGACGGACCTGGGGAGATTGGTGGCGTACCTCACGCCGCACTTCCTGATGATGGCGCTGCCCATCGCGTTCCTGCTGGCCATCCTCCTGGGCCTGGGGCGGCTGGGCGAGGACCGGGAGCTGACGGCGCTGCAGGCGCTGGGCATCGGTCCGAGTCGCTTGCTGGCCGCGCCCATGGGGGTCGCCGCGGCGCTCAGCGTGTTGATGCTGCTCATCACCTCCACCGCGCAGCCATGGGGCCTCACGGGCGTGAAGGAGCTGGTGAGCGAGGTCATCCGGAAGAACGTCGTGGGCGATGTGAAGTCCGGCACGTTCTACGAGGACCTCAGCGACCTGACGCTCTACGCGGAGCAGGTCTCCTCCGATGGCCGTTGGACCAACGTGCTGCTGCACGATGACCGCGAGGCGAGCTCTCCGCTGCTGGTGCTGGCGCACCACGGACAGGTGGGGACGTCCAGCGGAGGCGAGGTGCTGCGCTTCTCGTTGGAGGATGGCGAGGTGCACCGCTCCGGCCGCGCCACCGAGAACTACAGCGTCATCCACTTCGACCAGGCGGAGATCAGCGTCGGCGTGGGCGCGTCGATGGGCAAGCGCGGCCGCTTCACCTCCGCCAAGGAGGAGCTGACCCCGGCGGAGCTGCTCGAGGCGGCGAGCGAGGCCGAGGCCAAGGGCGGGGACGCACGAGGCTTCCGGATGGCGCTGCACAGCCGGCTGGGAGGGGCCCTGGCGCCCATTGCCTTCGCGCTCCTGGGCACGCCCCTTGCTATTGGTCGGCGCCAGGCGGGCAGGGCCTGGGGTTATCTCCTGACGCTCGGAGGCTACGTCTTGTACTACCTGCTGAGCCGGGCCTTCGAGCAGTTGGGGCAGCAAGGCAAGTTGCCGGCGCCCCTGGCGGGGCAGCTGGCGAACCTCATCTTCATGGCGGTGGGTGCGGTGGCCCTGTACCGGGTGAGTCGTTCGGGGACGGTTCGGTGAGACTCACGCTCTTTGGTTATGTGCTGCGCTCGTACGTGCGCTTCGCGTTGGGCATCCTGGGGGGGTTGGTGCTCGTCTTCGTGGTGGTGGACTTCGTCGACCGGGCGAAGACGTACACGGGGCCGGGCTGGGTGACGGACGCGGCCAAGCTCTACGGTTACAAGGCGCTGATGGCGGTGCAGCAGCTGGGGCCCGCGGCGCTGCTGCTGGCCGCGGGCACGACGGTGTCCGCGCTGCGCAAGCAAGGGGAAGTCACGGCCATCCGCGCGCTGACCTTCGGACCCACGGCGCTGTATGCACCGGTGCTGGCCTTCGGTCTGCTCGCGTGTACGGGCTTCGTGGTGTTCGACGAGGTCGTCGCGACGCATGCCGGGCGCCGCGTGGATGAAATCACCACGCAGCGCTTCAACCGCTGGGGCGACTGGCGCTTCTATTACACGCCGAAGCAGTGGTTCCGGCGCGGCGACCACATCTTCTTCCTCCGCGCGGGGAGCGCGCAGGAGGGCTTCGCGGACGTGTCCATCTTCACCCTGTCGCGGGAGTTCAAGCTGCAGCGGCGGCTGGACGCGGCGCGGATGGAGTGGCTCGACGGGACGCGCTGGCGGCTGACGGGGGTGGTGGAGCGCTCCTTCTCAGGGGAGACGCACACGTCGGTGAAGAGCCTCGAGAGTAGTGAGTACGAGCTGGGCATCGCGGCCTCGGCCTTCCGC
Source organism: Myxococcus stipitatus (assembly GCF_038561935.1). Next base: position 4,206,425 of record NZ_CP102770.1, read on the forward strand.
ATCCGTCCGGGACGTCCCGAGCAGATGCGGGTGAGGGAGCTGCGCGAGCAGATTGTCGCGCGCAGGGACGTGGGGCTCGCGACGAAGCAGTTCGAGCTCGCGCTGCACAACCGCTTCGCCTACCCGCTGGCGGCGCTTCCCGCGGCCCTCCTGGGCGTGGGGTTGGCGCTGCGCACGAACCGGCGCGGACACCTCACCGCCGCCATCGTCGAAGGGTTGTTGGTGGCCGTGGCCATGTGGGGCTTGATGATGGTGTGCCGCACGTTGGTGCTCACCGAGAGATTGTCTCCACCCGTGGCGGCATGGACGCCACCCGTCCTGCTCGTGCTGGCGGCCGTGGCGCTGTGGATGCGCCGGGAAGGGTTTCTTCACGTGCCTCGCCGTTGGCTGGCGGTGAGGTAGCGTGAGTTCATCCATGGATCTTCCCTCCCAGGCCCGGTTCGAGCCTCTCCTTCGCCGTGCCGTGGCCGTGGTGTTGCTGGCGTGGGCCGTGGGCCTGGTGCTGGCGGAAGTCGTGCTGCAGGTGGCCGCTTCCGCCGCGGTGTTCCTGTCGCTGGTGATGGTGGCGCTGCGGCGGCTGCGTCTGGCCCCGGACGTGCGCGCCTATGTGTTGGCGAGCGTGGCGCTGTGCGCGTGGCAGGTGGTGTCACCCGCGCTGGCGCTGCTCACCGGCGCGGCGGGCGCGTGGCCTCGCAGCTCGCGCTATGGGCAGGTGTTGGACTCGGTGGCGGGCGCGGCGGTGGCCTCCATCGGTTCGGTGGGCGTGCCGTGGCTGGCGCTGGCGGGGACGGTGGTGGCGGGGTGGCTGTTCGTCGCCGCGCTGGGCATGTTCCAGAACCGCGTGCGCTGGCCCTGGGAGCCCCCGGCGTTCCTCAAGCTGAACCCCGGCCGGCTGCACGAGAACTTCGGGACGGAGGCGTCGCCTCGCTACGCGGCGGGAGGCATCTTCTTCCACCGGTTGCGCTTCGCGCACGGCGCCATCGCCGCGCTGGGGCCCGCGCTCGCGGTGCTCGGCGGCTCCGAGGTGCTGCGGCGGCGACTGCTCGCGGGCGCCGTCGTGTTGGGCATGCTCGTGTCCATCTACAACGCGTTCGCTCGCGCGGCGCTGGGGGCGGCGCTGCTGGTCAGCGTGGTGGCGCTCCTGCTCCTGGTGAGCGGACTGGCGCGCAAGGTGGGCCTGGCGCTCATCGCGGTGGCGGTCCTGCTGGTGATGGCCTCGCCGGCCTGGCGCGCGCGCCTGGAGAAGGCGGCGGGCAACATCTACGGCGGCGAGCGCGAGCTCGCGATGAAGGTGGGTTGGAGCCTGGTGCAAGAGCACCCTTGGGTGGGCGTGGGCTTCGGCAACCACAAGGCCGCCGTGCTCGCTCGACAGAGTGGCTCCGGCATCACGGACCTGTTGGCCACCGACTCACACAACCTCTGGCTGACGGTGTGGGCGGAGACGGGCCTCGTGGGGCTGCTCCTGATGGTGACGGTGCATGTGCTGCTGGGCTGGGCGCTCATCCGCCGCTATCGCGCGGGCTCGCTCGCCGCGACGGGCGCGCTGCTCTCCTTCGTGGGCTTCCACATCCTGGCGCTCGTGCACTACCTGCCGTTCCACTCCAGCGTGCATCTCTCGTTCGCCCTGGTGTGGGGCCTGGGGCTGTGCGAGGGCAGCGACGTGCTGCGCGGGCGCGCGCGGACGTAGCTCCGGAACGCGCCGGGGCGGCCTCGTCAGCGAGGTGGCAGGGCGCGAGCCTCGAGCACGCGCCGATACACCGCCACCGTCCTCCGCGCGCACTCGTCCCAGGTGAAGCGCGCGGCGCGCTCATGGCCCAGCTCGATGAGCTGCGCGCGCAGGGCGTCGTCCCGCAGGACCCGCAGGGTCGCCTCGCGCCAGGCCCCCGGGTCATCCGGAGACAGCCTCAGCGCCGCGCCTCCCACCACCTCCGGGAGGGAGCCCGCGTCCGAGGTGAGCACGGGACAGCCCGCCGCCATCGCCTCCAGCGCGGGCAACCCGAAGCCCTCGTACTTCGAGGGCAGGAGCAGCGCCGCGGCGGCCCCGTAGAACAGGGGCATCTCCGCCTCTGGCAGCTCCTCGAGGTCCAGCACGTTCTCGTGCAGGCCCAGCTCGTGCGCCACGGCGCCCTTGCCCGCGAGCAGGACGATGGGCACGGGCAGGTCCGCCGCGAAGTGCCGCAGCAGCGCCAGGTTCTTGAAGCGCTTGGCGTTGCCCACCGCCGCCACGTAGCGCGCGGGCAGCTCGTGCCGCTCCCGGAACGCTCGGACCTCCTGGGCCGAGGGCGGCTGGAAGCGCGAGTCCACGCCGTTGGGAATCACCTGCAAGCGGTACGGCGACAGCTTGAGGTATCGCGCGAGCTCCTCTCGGGAGAACTCGGACACCGTGACCAGCGCGGAGGCCCGCTTCGCGCGAGGCCCCACGACGACGCGGTAGTACAGCGCCTGCGCGGGTGAGTACTCCTGGGCCAGCGCCACGTGGTTGGCGTCGTGCAGCGTGGCCACCAGCGGCCCGCTCCAGAAGAGGGGCAGGGCGAACGACGTGGCGTGGAAGACGTCGGGCTTGAGCCGCGTCAGGTCCGCGGCGAGCGCGGGCTGCTCGATGGGGGAGAGGAACCCCGCGAGCGCGCGGTGCACGGGCAGCGTCGGCGTGAGGCTCCCCAGGTCCGAGGGCAGCCCCTCCGGAGGGACGAGGGCGGAGAAGCGCAGGTCCGGGGCCATCGCGGGAACGCGCCGCGCGAGCTCCAGGGCATAGCGAGCGATTCCGTGCAAGCGGCCGCGCACCATGCGCAGGTCGAGGAGGACATGAGCCACGCTCCCCGCGTACCACACGCTCGGGCCTCATGGGGGACGGGCGGACGCTTGCTTCGCGTCGATGTCGGCACAAGGCACGCTGGATGCTAGAAGGCCGCTCTCGTGAAGGTCGCCCTCGTCCATGATTGGCTGGTCACCCACCGCGGGGGAGAGCGTGTGCTCGACGCGCTCTGCGAGGTCTTTCCCGACGCGGACATCTACACCCTCATCCACCGGCCCGGCAGCCAGTCCCCCGCCATCGAATCCCGACGCATCTTCACGTCCTTCCTCCAGCACATCCCGGGCATCCACGAGCGCTACCGCCACTTCCTGCCCCTGATGCCCCGGGCCATCGAGTCGCTGCGCCTGAGAGGGGACTACGACGTCGTCCTGTCCTCCAGCCACTGCGTGGCCAAGGGGTTGCGGGCCCCGGCGGGCCTGCCGCACCTGAGCTACGTGCACGCGCCCATGCGGTACATGTGGGACTTGTTCGACGACTACTTCGGGCCGGGTCGGGCGGGCCTGTCCGTGCGTGCCGCGGCCCACGCGGTGCGCCCGTGGCTGCGGCGGTGGGACCGCGCCTCGGCGGCTCGCGTGGACCGCTTCGTCGTCAACAGCCACCACGTGGCGGGAAAGCTGCGGCGCTTCTGGGGACGCGAGGCCACCGTGGTGCATCCCCCCGTGGACCTGGAGCGCTTCACGCGGCTGCCGCTCGAGGGCAGCGGCCAGGGTGGCTACTTCCTGTGGCTGGGGGCCTTCGCGCCCTACAAGCGGCTGGACATCGCGCTGGAGGCCTTCCGCGAGCTCGGCGCGCCCCTCTGGGTGGTGGGCACGGGCCAGGAGGCCGCGCGCCTCATGTCGGGCACGCCGCCCGCCAACATCCGCTTCCTGGGCAACGTCCCCGACGACGCGCTGCCGGCGCTCTACCGCGATGCCCGCGCCCTCATCTTCACGCCCGAAGAGGACTTCGGCATTACCCCGCTGGAGGCCCAGGCCTGCGGGCGCCCCGTCATCGCCTTCGGCCGGGGGGGCGCGCTCGAGACGGTGAACACCCGCACCGGACTGTTCTTTGCGGAACAGTCACCGTCCGCGCTCGCGGAGGCCGTTCGCCGCTTCGAGACCTGGGAGGGTGGGTTCCGCCCCGAGGATGCCCGCTCGCAGGCGGGCCGCTTCAGCCGAGGGGCCTTCCAGCAGGCCATGCTCTCCGAGGTGGAGTCGCTCCTCAGGGTGGCGAGGAAATCCACACCCGACGCCAGGGCGGTGTGACGCGGCTGTCGCTCTGCTCTCCGTCTTTCGTCGCCAGGGGGCGGCCTCGATGTGGTGGGGTCCCACAGGGGTTGTGGTAACCCATTGGTTTCACGGGGATTCCCGTGTTAGGAGGCCGGCGAGTCAGAGGGAGTCGGGCAGGCAACGTGCTCGTTGGACCAGGGTGCGAGTCTTGCAGAGGGGTGGCGCCCCGTTGACCCGGATACAGGAGTCCAGACGTGTTCAGTCGTCTCCAGCGCTTCTACACGTCCATCAAGGTTGTCGCGGACATGGTGATGCTCGCGGTGGCGTTCGCCTTGGCGTACGTCACCCGCTTCTCGGGCATCGTCCCTGTCACGGAGGGCATTCCTCCGTGGGAGGACTCGCTCGTCTCGCTGCTCATGGTGCTGGTCATCTTCCCGGCGACCTTCAAGCAGTCGAGGCTCTATGCGACCAACCGCTCCCGGACGAACACGGGTGAGGTGTTCGAGGTCTTCAAGTCCACCATCACCGCGACGCTCATCCTGGTGGCGGCGACGTACTTCGCCCGGGAGCGCTACTCGCGCCTGACGCTGGTCATCTTCGTCGTCTACGCCTTCGTGCTGGTGACGTGCAGCCGGCTGGCGTTCCGCTATGTGCTGAGCGAGGTGCGCCGGCGGGGCCACAACCTCAAGTCCATCCTCATCATCGGCGCGGGGGAGCTGGCGCAGCGCGTGGTGGAGACGGTGGAGGGCCACCGGGAGCTGGGCTTCCGGGTGACGGGCCTCCTGACACTGCGGCCGGAGAAGGTAGGCCAATATGTCAACGGCGTGCGCGTGATTGGCCACGTGGACGACGTGGAGCGGGTGCTGGACGCCCAGCCCGTCGACCAGGTCATCATCGCGCTGCCGCTGCAGGAGCAGGCGCACGTGAAGCGGCTGATGGAGCCGCTGGCGCTGCGCACGGTGGACGTTCGCGTCGTGCCGGACCTGTACCAGTACATCACCCTCTACGGCGGGCTGGAGGAGTTCGGCGGCCTGCCCATCATCCGCCTCCAGGGCGACCCGATGGAGGGCTGGAGCCAGGTGGCCAAGCGGGCCTTCGACATCCTGTTCTCCCTCCTGGCCATCGTCGTCACGGCGCCGCTGATGGCGGCCACCGCGCTGGCGGTGCGCCTGTCCAGCCAGGGGCCCTTGCTCTACCGCCAGGAGCGCATGGGGATGGATGGCCGCACGTTCCACATCCTCAAGTTCCGCACGATGCGCGTGGACGCGGAGAACACCGGCGCGATGATGGCGCGCAAGGACGACCCGCGCCGCACCGTCATCGGCACGTTCCTGCGAAAGTACTCGCTGGATGAGCTGCCGCAGTTCTTCAACGTGCTGACGGGGGACATGAGCCTCGTGGGTCCGCGTCCCGAGCGCCCTGTCTTCATCGAGGAGTTCAAGCGGCAGATTCCGCGCTACCACCTGCGGCACAAGGTGAAGGCGGGCATCACCGGCTGGGCTCAGATCAACGGGCTGCGCGGGCAGACGTGCATCGAGAAGCGCATCGAGTACGACCTGTACTACATCGAGAACTGGTCGCTGCTGATGGACCTGAAGATCCTCGTGCGCACCGCGCTGGGCGGCTTCCTCTCGAAGAACGCCTACTGAGTCGCCGGCTTCTCGGGCGAGGGGGCCTCGAAAATCCGAGGCCCCATCCGAGTCCCGGCGCCGGATTTCTGAGAGCCCGACGCCGGGTGCAAGGTGGGGTGCTACTGGAGGTTCCAGACCGCGGTACCGCTGCACGTCGTACTGCTGTAGCAGCCCACGCGAATCTGGAGCGTGCCGGGGGCGGTGGCGGTGTAGCTCACGCTGGAGCCGCGGCCGCTGCACGCATCGTCATTGGTCGCCACCTGGGTGGCGCCGTTGAAGATGCGCAGGAACGTGTCGCCGGTGAACGTCGCGCCCGCCAGGCCGCAGGTGGCCACGGTGAGGACCTGGCCCGCGGTGACGGGGACGTCCCGGTTGATGGTGGCTTGCTGACCGCTGTTGGTGTTGCTGGCGCTGAAGTCGAACGCGCCCGACGTGGTCGGCGGAGGGCCGCTGCCGGTGATCTCCCAGACGACGGTGCCGCCGCAGCTCCCCGACGAGTAGCAGCCCGCGCGCACCTCGTACTCGCCAGCGGTGGGGGCCCGGAAGGTGATTTTCGAGCCTCGGCCGCCGCACTCGTCGTCGTTCGTGGCGACGGACGTCCCCGCGGGGTTGAAGAGGCGCATGAAGGTGTCACCGGAGGTCTTCGCGCCCGTCAGGCCGCAGGTGCCCACGGTGAGCGTCTCGTTCGCGGCGAGGGTGATCTTCTTGTTGGTGGTGTTCTGCTGCGCGCTGTTGGTGTCGGAGGCGGTGAAGGGGAAGGAGTTGGCGGGCGGAGGGGGCTCCTCGGGAGGAGGCTCGCCGTTGCCGTTGGGGTCCGGGCAGCCGGCCGCGGGCAGCGCGCATTGCGGCAGGCTGGTGCCCAGGTGGCTGATGACGGCCTGGATGGGCACGCCCCGGTTGGGGCAGTTGGCGCAGTGGTGCAGTGACACCACCAGGTGGTCGCCGTACCCGAGCACAGGGGAGCCGGACGAGCCGCCCTGGGTGTCGGCGAAGTAGCCCACGTCGTTGGGGCCGCCCGTCTGGCAGGACGGCTCGTTCAGGCTGTAGACCTCCGCGAAGCCAGACGCGTCCGACGGGTCCGTCGAGGCGACGGCGATCTTCTTGCCGTAGCCCGCCGGGTGCTGCGGGACGTAGATGCGCTCGTTGACGACGGCGCCGGTGTCGCGGAGCTGCAGGTAGCCGAAAGCGTTGGTGGGGTTCACCGCCAACCGCACCAGCGCGTAGTCGCGAGGCGCGTCCGCCTGGACCAGCGTGGCGCCGGAGATGACGTGGCCCGGACAGCCGAACCAGCTGCCGCAGTTGGTGGCACAGGTGGCGCCTTCGGCCATGAACTCGAAGTCGGTGTTCTGGGCGTCGCTGGCGGTCCCGATGCAGTGCTGGTTCGTCATGATGTGGCCCTGGCTGCCCACGAGCCATCCGGTGCACGCGCTCGAGCCGCCGATGAGCAGCCGCGCCACGGGGCGGGCTCGGCCGTAGACGGTGGCCTCGCTGGTGGCGTAGCAGGGGGCCCAGTTGGAATCGTCCGCTCCGCAGAGGGCCTTGTTGATGTCGGAGGTGAAGCCCTTCTCCGCGTTGGTGTAGCCGCGCGCGAAGCGGTCGATGCTGTAGCCGTGCTTGTTGAGGATGCCTCGGCGTCCCGGGGAGTCGCCGCTGTGGAGCTCCACGATGGCGGTGTCGCCGGGGATGTGCATGGCCCAGAAGCCGTCGCGGGCTCCGGGATGGGTGGCGTCATACCGCTTCGAGCGCCGTCCATCCGGCGAGCGCACCACCACGAAGTCTCCCGCCTCCAGCTCCAGCCGCTCGAAGTGCGCGGCGATGTAGGCGGCGCCCTCGTAGGTGATGACGTCGGTGTGGAGGGGGCCGCTGTGCGTGCGCAGGGCCGCCGAGGCGTAGGGATGGGCTGATTCGAACCGCTGGTACACATCCTCGCCGACCTTCGTGGCGCGCTGGGACGCGGAGGACGTGGCCACCGCGCACACGGGGGCGGACGCCAGTGCGGCCGGCGCACCTAACATCAGCGCGGCGACGAAACCTGCGAGCTGGACTCGTTTCATCGGTTCTCCTGCAGGGGGATGGGGCTGCGCAGCATGGGCTGCACCCATGGTTATAGTCCTCGTCACTGCTGGAGTTGGTTTGCCTCTGGTAACTGAGTGGCAGAAGCAGGTGCTTTTTGTGGAGCGGGTGGCGTTTGGGGGGAGGTGGGTTGTGAAAAGTGGAAGGGAGCCCGCCTCATGGGGAGGGCGGTGCAGGTGGGGCGTCTGATTTCACACGGAGCGCGGTTGTTGCGGCCGGGTTGTGTGCGGCGTGTGGGATGGGGCGGTGGAAATGCGGTGGGGGTGACGGGGGAGTCGGCCCCGCGTCGAGGCGAAGCCGTCTAGACTCGGGCGGGCATGGCCGAAAAGCTCGGAGCGATTCTGGTCCGCAAGGGCCTCCTGACGCAGGCGCAGCTCGACGAAGCCCTGAAGGCCCAGCTCATCTACGGCGGGCGGCTGGGCTCCATCCTCATCGAGCTGGACTTCCTGGACATCGACACGGTGGCGATGGTCCTCGGGGAGCAGACGCGTTACCCGGTGGCGCAGGAGGCGGACTTCGAGGCCGTCACGGATGCGACGCTGACGTTGTTGCCGATGGCGCTCGCGGAGAAGCACCTGGCCTTCCCGTTGGCGCAGGAAGGGCGCCGGCTGAAGGTGGCGATGGCGAGCCCGTTCGAAATCCAGCACACGGACGCGCTGGGGTTCATCACGGGGCTTCGCATCCTCCCGCACATCACGCCGGAGCTGCGGCTGTTCCATTACCAGGCGGAGCGCTACAGCATTCGTCGCCCGGCGAGGTCCATGCACCTGGCGGCGGCGAGGCGCACCGCGAAGCCCGCGCCCGCGGTGCCCGTGCGAGGGGGCGTGATGCCGTTGCCCGAGATGGCTCCGCCGCCCGCGCCCGTGCGCGCGCAGCCGGGGTCCGAGGGCATGTTCGGGGGATTGGCTCCGGGACAGTTCTTGAGTGACGACGCCGAGGACTCGGCGGAGGTCGAGGCTCCGAAGAGTTCTCCTCCGGTGTTGTCGGCGCAGGGGGACGGGGTGGCGGGGCGTGGCGAGTCGGGTCCGCCTGTGTTGGCGCCATCGGGGCCGCCGAGGTTGAAGCCGGTGGAGGCGGGGCCGGGAGCTCGGCCTCCGGGGCCACCTCGGCTGGCGCCTCCGGTGATGCCTCCTGAGCTGGATTTGTCGGAGGAGCTTGAGGCGGCGGAAGAGCTGGATGGTGGGGAGGAGATCGAGGCGGCGGAGATTGTCGAGCACACCGAGGAGCTCGACGTGGTGGACACGGAGGAGGTTCTCGAGGGCGTGATGGAGGAGGTCGAGCCTCCTGCTCCGCGTGCTCCGGTGTCCGTGGTTGCTGGCGCGCGAGGGGTTGGAGAAGGGGCGTCTCCTGCGCAGCCACCTGGGATGGTGTCGCGGCAGCCGGTGGGGCCGGGGGCTCCGCAGGGGAGTGGGGCGGGTGCTGGGGGACGTCCGCCGCAGGGGCCTGTTCCTCCGGGGATGGGAGGCGTTGGAGCGCGGCCTGGGGTTGGAGTGGCGGGGAGTGTGCCGCCTGGGATGACGGGGGCGCGGCCCGTGGTCTCGGGGGAGGAGGCGGCTGTGCCTCCGGGGATGGTTGGGGCACGGCCTCCGCAGCAGCCGGGGGCGGGAGTGCCGGGTCGGGGACCTGTTCCTCCCGGGATGCGCCCGCCTTCGAGTACGGGCGTGCCGACGGTCTCGGGCTCGGCGGGGACGCTGGACGCGAGTGCTGGTGCACCGGTGGGGCAGGGCGCGGTGCCGCCCGGGCTGCAGGGGGCTCGGTCGCAGGTCGGCGGTGGTTCTCCGCCCGTGCTGGGTCCACAGGGGGCAGTGCCGCCGGGTGCACGACCACCGTCGAGCGCGGGAATGCCGACGGTGCCAGGGGCACAGAGTGGCGCGGTGCCGCCGGGGATGATGGGAGCACGGCCACCGTCGAGCGCGGGGATGCCGACGGTGCCGGGGGCACAGAGTGGCGTGGTGCCGCCGGGGATGATGGGGGCACGCCCGCCGTCGAGCACAGGAGTACCGACGGTGCCGGGGGCACAGAGTGGTGCGGTGCCGCCGGGGATGATGGGAGCACGGCCTCCGTCGAGCGCGGGGATGCCGCCGGTGTCGGGGGCGCAGAGCGGTGGAGTGCCGCCGGAGATGATGGGGGCACGGCCGCCGTCGAGCACAGGAGTGCCGCCGGTGCCGGGTGCACAGGGCGGTGCGGTGCCGCCGGGGATGATGGGGGCACGGCCTCCGTCGAGCGCTGGGATGCAGCCGGTGCCGGGTGCACAGGGTGGTGCGGTGCCGCCGGGGATGATGGGGGCACGGGCTCCGTCGAGCGCGGGGATGCCGACGGTGTCAGGGGCACAGAGTGGTGCGGTGCCGCCAGGGCTGTTGGGGGCGCCACCTCCATCGAGCACAGGTGCGCCGACTGTGCAGGGCGGTGCGGTACCGCCCGGCGCACGACCGCCGATGAATGCTCCGCCGATGCAGGGCGCGATGCCGGCAGGTGCTCGACCGCCATCGAGCGCGGGTGCGCCGATGGTGCAGGGGCCTCAGGGCGCACGACCTCCGCCGGGCGTGGGTGTGCCGCCGATGCAGGAGCAGCAGGGCGCAGTTCCCCAGGGCGCACGACCTCCGCTGAGCGTGGGTGTGCCGCCGATGCAGGATCAGCAGGGCGCAGTTCCCCAGGGCGCACGACCGCCGCCGAGCGCGGGTATGCTGCCGATGCAGGGGCCGCAGGCCGCAATGCCACCAGGTGCACGTCCGCCATCAAGCGCAGGTGGGACGACGGCGCACGGGCCACAAGGTGCGGTTCCTCCCGGTGCGCGGCCGCCCTCTGGTGTCGGTGGGCCGGCGATGCAGGGGCCACAGGGGCCGGTTTCGCCAAGTGCCAGACCACCCTCAAGTATGGGAGGGCCGGCGATGCAGGGGGCACCGGGAATGGTCCCATCAGGGGCACGCCCGTCATCAGGTACTGGTGTACCTGCGGTGCAAGGGCCACAGAGTGGCGCTGTCTCGCCAGGGATGGTGGGGACTCGTCCTCACTCGAGCACGAATGTCCCGACGGTCCCGAGTTCCCAAGTCGGCCTGATGTCGCCAGGGATGCAGGGGGCACGACCATCGCCGGGTGCGAGTGGGGCGACGGTGCCGGGAGCTCAGATGGGTGCCGTCCCGCCAGGAATGGTGGGGGCTCATCCGTCGTCCGTCGCGAGCGGGCCGATGGAATCGGGAAGTGGAGTGAGCAGACCGGTGGTGCCCGAGCCGCAGAGTGGCGGAGTGGCACCGAGGATGCTGGAGGCTCGTCCGCAGTCAGGTGCGATTGAGCTGACTGTGCCGGGAAGTGGCGCGAACTCAGCCGGGACTGCGGATGCGCATCCATCGTCGAGCGCGAGTGGACCTGTGGTGTCGGAGTCGCGGAGTGGCGGAGTGCCACCTGGGATGGTCGAGGCAAAGCCGCAGGCGAGCGCAGGTGGGGCGACAGCGTCGAACTCACAGTCCCGTGCGGCTGAGCATGGAGCCATGGAGGCTCAGCTGGCGTCGAGTTCCAGTGGACCACCGATTCTGGGACCACAGAGTGGCCCTCAGCCTCCTGCCGCAGGGGGGGCGTCGACCACTCACATGCTGGGGCAGCTGGGGCCTCACGCAGATGTAGTGCATCCAAGGGGGCCAGCTCAGTCAGCCACAGGTTCGTCGACCATACCGACCGCGCAGGAAATGACTCCGCCAACTGCACGGCGACCGTCGAGCGTTGGGATGCCCACGGTTGTTGGCTCGCAGGAATCGGTGTCGTCGGACTTTGCCGCTTCGGCCGCGGTGCTTCCGGGGATGGCGAGCGCCGACCTGTCGTCTAGCGAGGCCGCGCCAACGGAACCTGGCTCACAGGGGGGGGCGTTGTCCGAGGCGCTGCCGTTGTCGGGCGAAGGTGCCTCTCTTGTCGGTGGTCTGTCGGGGGCTTTTCCTGATGGGAAGCAGCCTTCGTCGACTGCCGAAAAGCTCCTCACCGGGCTGCACGGTGTACCGCCGTCCGGTGCGTCGCCATCGTCTCCCCTGGGAACTCCGTCGATGCTGGAGCTGGAGGGCGCTCCGCCTGTCAGCGAGTCGCCAACGTCAGGCGTGGAGCCGCCTTCGGTCCTGGCGCTGCAGGGCACCCTGTCGGCTAGCGAGTCGCTGGTGTCGGGCGTGGAGCATTCTTCGGTGCTGGAGCCGCAGGGCACCTTGTCGACCAGCGACTCGCTGATGTCGCGCGCGGAGCTGCCCGCGGTGCTGGAGCCGCAGGGCACCTTGTCGGCCAGCGGGTCGCTGATGTCGGGCGTGGAGCAGCCTTCGGTGCTGGAGCCGCAGGGCACCTTGTCGGCCAGCGAGTCGTTGATGTCGGGCGTGGAACTGCCTCTGGTGCTCGAGCCGCAAGGCGCGCTGGTGGCCAGCGAGTCGCCGATGTCGGGCACAGAGCTGCTTTCGGTGATGGATCCGCAGGGTCCCCTGGCGTCAAATGTGCTCCCATCGTCGAGCACGGAGATTCCTTCGACGGTCGGTTTGCTGGGCAACGCGCCGTTGCCCGGCGCTCACGCTCCAGCGGCGTTGGATCTGCTGACCGAGACCGAGCCTCAGGAGGTCGTCCCGGCCGGAGGCCTCAACTCTTCGGCTTCAGGCGAGCCGTTGGACCTGGGGGCTCCGGTCACGGGGCGCGCTGGGGAATGGCTGCCATCGAGCGTGAGTGGCTCGGCGCCTGAAGGACAGGGCATTGAGCTGCAGGCGCAATCGATCTGGACTCAGCCGTCGTCGAGTGTGCCGACGTCGCCGACGCGGCAACTCAGTGACCCAGATGTGACCGAAGCCCGACTGCCATCGAGCGTCGACTCGTTGGCCGCACAGTCGCCGCAGGTCGTGATGGCGCCTCCCTCGACCGAGCCCCAAGTGTCGGCCGAACAGGGTGACACGGCATCGCTGAGTGGCGGAGTCATCGAACTCGCGACGGACCCGCCGGGCGAAGACTCCTTTGCGGACGTCATCCCGGATGGCGATGGCCTCAAGATTGAGCTGCACGAGGCAGGTTCGCACAGCGAGTCTCTCGATTCGTTGGAGCTCGCAGACCCAGCCGCCGATGACGCCGCCGCAATCGATGCGAGTCTGTCTCCGGCCACCGACGACGAAGTGCGGACAGTCATTGGCTCCGAGGGCGTCAGCTCCACGCTTGTCGCCGACTCGTCTGTATTTGCTTCGTTGCAGGATGAGCTGGCCATTGCGAGTGAGGAGTCAGTTGCAGCCTCCGCAGATGTCGCAATCGCGCTTCCCCCCGTGTCGAGCGACGTGGAGTCGTCTCGTCCCGAGTCGGACTCCGCCGCCAGCGTGCCCACAAATCAGCCGGGCACACTCGACCTCTCGGTGTCTGCGCCGGAGACCATTCCCGCCAAGGTCACGGCACCTCAGCCCACGGAGCCACAGCCCGCGACGTCCACGGAAGTCCCCGCGCCCCCTGCCAGCGCGCAGACATCACCCGCCGAAGCCTCGCCCTCCGTCGCGTACTTGGATGCGACTGAGTCCGCTCCAGGATTCACAGAGTCGCCGACCCCCGCGACCGAGTCCTGGAGGCTCGGAAGCACGGCGCAACCCTCGTCTCCCGTCACCGTCAGCACGGGAGAGGGGGACACCGGCGATTCACTGATGCTGGAGGCCGCGGGCTCCATGCTCGCGTCCCACGGCGACCCATCGTCGCGAGACACGACGCGGACTCGGGAAGGCACGGCCACGGAGCCACTCGAGCCCGAGAGCGTGCTGCCACTGGGCGACGTCCTCCCAGGTCGCACAGGCCCGAAGTCAGACGTGGACGCAGACGCCACCCCGGCCCCCAAGCCGCCAGCGACACGGCGAGCTCCCATCGAGCTCGACGAACTGCCAGCGGCGGACGACGCCCCGATGCAGCTCGCCTCGACCTGGGAGTTCGTCGGATGGCAGGGCGCCGAAGGCAACGGAACCATTGGCCACGTCGCCGAGAGCACCTGGGATGACCGCGCCGCGGACCTCGAGGGCGCCATGCCGCGAGCCGAGCCTCCCGCCGGCGCCTCCGCGAGCGACTTCCCCCTCGCGTCCGCCTGGGACTTCATCCAGCAACCCTGGCAGCCCCACGCACGAGAGCACTCCGAAGTCCTGACCGCGCTGTTGGCCGCGGCGGGAGCCACGACGGCCACGGGAAGCGAAGGTCCCGCGGTCTCCGCGGACCAGGTCCTCACGGCGCTGGACGACGTGAGCACGCAAGGTGTGCTCGGCAAGGTGTTGATCGCGTACTGCGCTGGGCGCTTCCAGCGGGCCTTCCTGCTGGGCGAGAGCTTCGGCCTCGTGCGGGTCGGCCATGCGTGGGGCCCCGGAAGCGATGGCCCCGAGGTCGCCGCGCTCAAGGTGGACCTGGATGCGCCCTCGCTCCTCGTGTCCGCGTTGGGGCAACTCGGGCCCAGCAGCTTCGACGCACCGTCCTCCGCGCAGGACGAAGCCATCTTCTCCGCGCTCGGAGGCCCCGCGTCGCACCTGCTCGTCGTCCCCATCCGTGCGCGCGGGCGTCCCGTGGCCTTCATCGTCGCGGACTCGGGCAACACCCCTGTTCCCAGCACGACGCTCGAGGAACTCACCCGCGTCTCCGCCAAGGCCTCCGAGGTCTACGACCGCTTGCCCGCCTCGGGAACCGAGTGAAGTCCATGGGGGGCGCGCTGGGGCCCCCCACCGAATCCCCCGGCCGCTAGAAACAAGAAGGGCTCCGGAACCCTGAGTCCCGGAGCCCTGGTCAACACAGTGCCGACTGCAACTCAGCTACAGCCGCTGGTCGCGCCGCAATTGCCACACTTATAGCAAGCGCCGCTGCGCACCATGATGGCGCCGCAGGTGTGGCAGGGCGGGGCGTCCGCCTGGTTCAGCCACGTCGCGCGGGTGCTGGTCGTCGACCGCGAGAACGAGGCCGACTGAGCGGGCAGGGCGGGCTGGGCCGCGGGAGCGGACGGCTCGGGAGCGAGGATGGCATCCTCTTCGGTCTCCTCCCTGGGCATGAACTTCAGCTCCAGCCACCGGAAGATGTAGTCGGTGATGGACTTGGCGATGGGGATGGCGGGGTTGCCCGTGAAGCCGCTCGGCTCGAAGCGGGTGTGGCTCAGCTTGTCGACCATCACCTTCAGCGGCACGCCGTACTGGAGCGCCAGGGAGATGCTGGTCGCGAAGCTGTCCATCAGCCCGCTCACCACCGAGCCCTCCTTCGCCATGACGATGAACAGCTCGCCCGGCGAGCCGTCCTCGTACATGCCCACCGTGAGGTAGCCCTCGTGGCCGCCGATGGAGAACTTGTGCGTGATGGACCGCCGCTCGTCCGGCAGGCGCCGCCGCACCGCGCGAGGCTCCGGCTTCACCATCGGCTCGACCACCGCCGCGGTCTCCACCTTCCGCGTGTCCTGCACCGCCTCCTTCGACGTGTTCAACGGCTGCGTCCGCTTGCAGCCATCGCGATACACGGCGACCGCCTTGAGGCCCCGCTTCCAGGACTCGAGATACGCCTTCTCGATGTCCTCCACCGTCGAGTCCGACGGCATGTTCACCGTCTTCGAGATGGCGCCGGACAGGAACGGCTGGCACGCCTCCATCATCTGGATGTGCCCCATCCAGTGGATGCTCCGAGAGCCCTTCGCGGGCTTGAAGGCGCAGTCGAACACCGCGAGGTGCTCGGGCCGCAGGTGAGGGGCGCCTTCAATCGTGTCCGCCTTGTCCAGCGCGCTCACGATGTCCTGCGCCTGCGTCTGCGGATAGCCCAGCTTCTCCAGCGCCTGCGGCACCGTCTGGTTGACAAGCTTCAGCATCCCGCCGCCCACCAGCTTCTTGTACTTGATGAGCGCGATGTCCGGCTCGATGCCCGTGGTGTCGCAGTCCATCATGAAGCCGATGGTCCCCGTGGGCGCGAGCACTGTCACCTGGCTGTTGCGATAGCCATGGGCCTCGCCCAGGGCCAGCGCTTCGTCCCACGCGGCCTTCTGCGCCGCGTGCAGCTCCGCCATCACCCCGACCTGAGGCACGGCATAGGCCGCCTTGCGGTGCTTCCGGATGACACCCAGCATGGGCTCCGCGTTCTTCGCGTAGCCCGCGAACGGGCCCTGCTTCTCCGCCATGCGCGCGCTCATCGCGTACGCCTCGCCGCACATCAGCGACGTGATGGCGGACGCGTAGTTGCGGCCCGCGTCCGAGTCATAGGGCAGCCCCGACGCCATCAGCAGCGCGCCCAGGTTCGCGAACCCCAGGCCCAGCGGACGGTAGTCGTGGCTGTTCTTCCCGATGCGCTCGGTGGGGTAGCGCGAGAAGCCGACGATGATCTCCTGCGCCAGGAGCACCACGTCCACCGCGTGCTTGAAGGCCGCCACGTCGAAGTCACCGGCGATGTCCCGGAAGTGCATCAGGTTCAGCGACGCCAGGTTGCACGCCGAATCATCCAGGAACATGTACTCCGAGCACGGATTGGACGCGTTGATGCGCGCCGTCCCCGAGCACGTGTGCCAGCCGTTCACCGTGGTGTCGAACTGCATCCCCGGGTCGCCGCACAGGTGGGCGGCCTCGGCGATTTCGCGGAACAGGTCCCGCGCCCGATACGTGTCCATCGGCTGACCGTCCCGCACCGTGCGCGTCTGCCACGCGCCATCCGCCACGACGGCCTTCATGAACTCGTCGGTGACCCGCACCGAGTTGTTCGAGTTCTGGAAGTACACCGACGCGTACGCCTCGCCGTTGAACGACGGGTCATAGCCGGCCTCGATGAGCGCCCAGGCCTTCTTCTCCTCGTTCGCCTTGCACCGGATGAAGTCGAGGACGTCCGGATGGTCCGCGTTGAGGATGACCATCTTCGCCGCGCGGCGCGTCTTGCCTCCGCTCTTAATGACCCCCGCGAAGGCGTCGAAGCCGCGCATGAACGACACGGGCCCGGAGGCGGTGCCGCCACCGGCGAGGAGCTCCTTGCTGCCGCGGATGGTGGACAGGTTGCTGCCCGTGCCGCTGCCGTACTTGAAGAGCATGCCCTCCGTGCGGGCCAGCGTGAGGATGGACTCCATGGAGTCATCCACGCTGTTGATGAAGCACGCCGAGCACTGCGGCTGCGCCTCCACGCCCACGTTGAACCAGACGGGCGAGTTGAACGAGGCCTTCTGCCGCAACAACAGGTGCGTCAGCTCCGCGTGGAAGGCGTCGCGGTCCAGCTCCGTGGCGAAGTAGCCGCCGTCCGAGCCCCAGCGGGTGAGGGTGTCCACCACGCGCGCCACCAGCTTGCGAACGCTCGTCTCCCGCTCGGGCGTCCCCGGCGTGCCCCGGAAGTACTTCGACGCCACCACGTTCGTCGCCAGCATCGACCACGAGCGCGGCACCTCGATGTTCTTCTGCTCGAAGACCGCCTTGCCGTCCTCGCCGGTGATGCTCGCGCTGCGGTACTCCCACGCCAGCTCGTCCGCGGGGTCCACCCCCAGCGTCGTGAAGAAGCGCTCCACGCTCAGCCCCGTCGCCACCGCCTTCCCCTTGCTACGCCCCCGGCGCTCCTTCCCGTTCACCATGGGCTTCGCACTCAGCTCCTTCTCCATGTCGCCACCCTCCGGGGTTCACTCCGAGTTGGGATGCAAAATTTTGCGAAACGCTAAGGGCGCGAGATTGCGATGGTTCCTTTGGCGTCACACGGACAGGCGTGGACGACTCCGGAGCAGGCTCGCGAAGCGTGTCGTAGGGGGCCTGGGGCCCCGGACTTCGTTTGTGGAGATTGCTCGGCCGAGGACCGAGCGGGCGGATCAATACGCGCTTCGCGGCAGCTGATCAAGAACGGCACTGACCCAATTAGTAGTGCCGGGAAGAATCACACACACTACGAAATGGGTCTCGGACGCCGAGCGTGGGTGCGGGCGAAAGCTGTAGCCGCCTGTAGCAAGGCGGGTCCGGAAGCGCTGATCTAGAACCTGCCCGGGCGCCTGTAAAGGGAGGTGCTCCTTGGACTGATAACAGCGTGCGAGACATGTATCGTCACTCCGGCGCAAACGAGCGTGATCACTGGGAGACGTTTGCTGGGAGTCTGTGCATGCTCGTGGGACTCCGCCAGTGCCCGCCCCTGGATCCGCTCGCAGGGCCCGTCGCCGGGTGAACAGGTGGGGGTCGATTTATGGAATCCAGCGCGCTAGGAGTCGGGTATGCCACCTCCCTTCCAGCGCCATGTCTTCGTGTGCACCAATCGACGCCCTGACGGGCACCCCAAGGGGTGCTGTGCCACGAAGGGGGCGGACGAAGTGCGAGCCGCCTTCAAGGAAGAGCTCGACAAGCGCGGCGTGAAGGGGCGGATGCGGGCGAATGCGGCCGGGTGTCTCGACACCTGCTCGTTCGGCGTCTCCGTGGTCGTCTACCCGGAGGGCACCTGGTACGGCGGCGTGAAGGTGGAGGACGTCCCCGAAATCGTCGAGCAGCACCTCATGCAGGGCCGCCCCGTGGAGCGGCTCCTGATGCCGTTCTCCCGCAAGGAGAAGGCGGAGGGCTGAAGACACGGCGTGCCCGAGCAGAAGCCCCCGGCGGGGACGGGGGCTCCTGCCCGAACCTCGCGCGCACGACCCCGTTCACCGGTGTGCGCGCGCCACGAGCAGGCTCAGGGCGTGCTCGCGGGCTTCTCGATGTCGAGCTGGTACGAGTCGCTCGACTCACGCGAGTAGATGCGCAGCGTGGGGGCGCTCGAGGTCGGACGGATGTTGCCGTCGGTCTGGAGCTCACCCACCTGGACGCGGCGGGACTGGCTGTTCACCCGCTGGGCCAGCTGCTGCATCCACTGCGACGCCTTCGCCGCGCTGTCGATGAGGACGGGGTGGGTCTCCGCGTCGCGCCCCGCGCTGTCGAACACCCGCAGCGTCACCTTGCTGCGCGCCGGAAGGTCCTCGCGCGCCTGCAGGGTGCCCAGCTCCATCCACGACGTGGGCGCCACCGCGCCGCCGATGCGCACGTCCGAGCACGAGTAGAAGGCCTCGGGGCTGTCGGAGCGCTGCCAGATGGCGTAGATGACGTGGTTGCCCGTGCGGCCCGCGGGGAACGGGCAGGACAGGCGGTAGCGGAAGTTCTGCGCGACGATGCCATTCACCGTGCAGAAGGGCGTGGCCTCCAGGTCCGACCACTTCAGCGGGAGGGCCGGGTTGTAGCCGGGCCGGGTGACGTAGAGGTGGAAGTAGGCCGTCGCGTGGGCGGCCGTCGCGTGGAAGACGAAGTCGTAGCGGTTGCTCGCGTTCGGCGAGATGGGCGTGGAGACCCAGTCCGTGCGGGCCAGGTCCATGCCCTTGAAGTAGCTGCTGCCGCCGGAACAGAGCATGCCGTCCGCGATGAGCTCGCGGTGCCGGCCGTTGGCGTTGCCCTGCCTCACGCCGTTCCAGTCGTACAGCTGCTGGGTGCCGTTGTTCTGGATGGCGGCCGCACACGCCGCGGACTTGGGTCTCTCCGGTCCTTCCTTGAAGCAGCTGTAGATGCGGCTGAGCGGAATCTCCATCGAGCCGTGCGCCGAGGCGACGCTTCCGGACAACAGCGACAACACGAACAGGGATGCTGCGAGCGGCCTTCGCATTGGGGGTTTCCTCCTGTGCCGCGCAATGGAGGCCGGCGGACCTCGAATCGGGTCAACGCCCCAAAACAAAAGCGGCGACGCGGCCTCGAAGGGACGCGCCGCCGCCAGGATTCAGCGGAGGACTGTCGACTGGCCAACTACCGACGGCGGCCGAGCAGCCGGAGGATGGCGAGGAACAGGTTGATGAAGTCCAGGTACAGCGTCAGCGCGCCGACGATGCTCACCGTGGCGGCGTTGCTGTAGCCCGTCTCCGCGTGCATCTCGCGGAGCTTCTGCGTGTCGTACGCCGTCAGGCCGGCGAAGACGAGCACGGACGCGCAGGCGATGACGAACGACATCATGTCGCTGCGCATGAAGATGTTCACCACCCCCGCGAGCACCACGCCGATGAGGCCCATGAACAAGAAGGTGCCCCACGAGCCCAGGTCCTTCTTCGTGACGGTGCCGTAGATGGCCATCGCGCCATAGACACCCGACGTCAGGAAGAACGCCTGCGCGATGCTGCCCGCCGTGTAGATGAGGAAGAGGACGGAGAACGTCATTCCCGTCAGCGCCGAGTAGCCCAGGAACAGCGCCGCGGCCACCGGTCCCGACAGCCGCGAGGCCAGGAACGACAGCGCGAACACCGCGCCCAGCTGCGCGGCGAAGAAGCCCAACCGCCACTCGATGACGGTCCGCAGCAGGGCCTCGTTGTTGAGCGTGAACATCGCCATCACGCCGGTGACGAGCAGCCCCGCGAACATCCATCCATGCACGCGCGACATGAACGCGCGCTTCGACTCCTGCACCAGGACGGAGTTGACCGAGGCGCTCTCGGCCGTCTGCCATCCGGAAGTTTCCCAGGCCATGTACCGTGTCCTTTCACGCCGGGATGAGCCCGGCGGCGCCACTGCTTATAGCTGCTCGGCCCCGCACGTGCGCGAAGACGGGGCCGAAAACGACCCTTAAAGCGCCTTCCACGCGAGCAAAAGCTTCGCGGCGACTTCCGTCGTGATGAGCGGCAGCACGCCGCCGCCGCCCACGATATTCACGATTTCCGCCATGGAGCCCCGGCACACCCCACCCCAGGCAGGCTGCTTCGCCAGCCCCACGGACGCATACGCCGAGTAGTCCACGAAGAATGACGTCGGGAGCACCGTGCCGTTGGGCTCGCAGAGCAGGTGGTCCTCGGGTGGCGAGTCGACAATCTCCTGCACCACGAAGCCACCGCCCGTCGTGTCCGCCGCGGCGCGCGCGCACAGCTCCGGCCAGCCCAGCGGCTCGCCATACGCGGCCTTCACGCGCTCGGTGTAGGGCACCGTTCCCGTGGAGCGGCCCAGGAAGACGGCCTTGCCGCCGTAGTCCCAGGCCCGCTTGAGGACGAAGCGCGCGGGCGTGCGGGCCACCTCGGCGACGAGGTCGTCCACCTGCCGCCCATCCGGGCCCGAGGTGGGGCCGGGGCGGAAGACGCGAGTCCAGGGGACGGAGGCACGCACGGCCTCCAGCTCCTCGGGCGTGAGGCCGGCGGCCTCGGCGAGCGCCGGCTCGGCGAGCGCCTGGGAGAGCCGCGCGAAGGTGGACTTCACCTCCACCTGCGAGGCCGGAGGGTTGAGGAACACGGCCTTCTTGCCGGGGACGACGGAGAGGAAGTCCTCCACCCACGGCGAGGGGCTCTCTTCCAGCCGCCGCACGAAGAGGTGCCGGTAGACCAGGTCGTACTTCTTGCCGCGCACCTCGAAGGTGTCGTCGCCGGAGACCTCGTCCGGGTGAACGATATCCGCGTCCGCGCCGAGCTCCCGGAAGCGCTCGCACAGCCACCGCAGCTCGGAGATCTGCGCGTCGTTGCGGCGGCACAGCAGCGCCACCGTGTCGGGGAACTTGCCGGGGCGCTCCGCGGCATAGCCGTCCAGGAGCGAGCGGTAGAGCGCCAGGGCGTTGCTGCCATTGAGGGTCAGCAGCGACGGCAGAGCCTTCTCAGGGTAGCGCAGGTGACGCGCCACCACCTCGATGAAGGTGCGCGCCGCGATGTCTGAATAGCCCTGCATGGCGGGGATGGTCGCGTTGACCTCCAGCGCCCACGGCTTGCCGCCGGACACGAAGTAGTCCACGCGGGTGGTGGCCAGGCGCGAGGCCTTGCGCCACGTGCGCTCGGCGAGCGTGCGCTCCAGCGGGGAGAGCGCGCCCAGCAGGCTCTCGGCATCGGGGCCGGCGAGGATGGCCTGGGCCATCTTCACGGTGGCGGACGACAGGCGCGCGGACAGCTCCGCGCGGCGGCGAATCTCGGCGGCATCGAGGATGACGGGCGTCGCGGTGATGGGAATCGGGCGCGTGGTGCCGTCCAACTGGGTGACCGCCAACCCTCGCTTGTACGCGAGCTGCGCCAGTTCGGGCGCGAAGTGGCGCGCCTGGTGCCGCAGCACGTCGATGAGCTCTTGCACGAGTACCTTTGTCCTTCGCAATGACCGGGCCTGGCCCGGGGCCGGCGAACCTAAGCTTGGAGGGGCCCGCCGGTCCAATGGCGACAGCCCGTGTCCGCGCCCTCCGTCGCGCCGACATGCCTGTATCGAACCGGCGCGGAATGCACCCCGCCCGGCGCCGAGTGGATGCCAACGCGGCGTCGGCGTTTCGCGCGCCGCGCACAATCACGGCGCGGCCTCACCTTGCTGGCGGGGTGCTGGTCCGCTGACGGCTTCGCGAGCGAGCGTGACGCGCGGAGACCCGGGGGCGCTCGGCGCCCGGCCGCGATGTGTGTGATTCCGTGTGACTTGCACGCGCGCCCCGGCTGGCCTACAACTGCATTGCGTTTAGCGTTGGAATCTCCCTCACCGTGAGCCGCTCCTCCTCCTCGCAGACTTCGCGTCTCGCCCGGTCGCGCCTGTTGGCGCTGCCGCTCGTGGCCGTGTGTGCGGTGGCGTACATGGGCAGCGTGCTGCACTTCGCCCTGGTCCAGCACGTCACGTGTCTGGAGCACGGAGAGGTGGTCCACGTGGGGGAGGCGGGCTCGCACGAGGCCCCGCTCGTGGAGGCGTCCTTCGACGACGTCCGCGTCACGACCCGTGCCGAGGTCCCCGCTGGCCACGGCGCCGAGGCGCACTGCCTCCATTCGTTGGTCCGCCGGGAGGCCCCGCCCTCGGTGGACGGGACGCCCACGCTCCTGCGGGTGCCCACCCGCTCCGCGCCGGCGATGTCTGTGTTCCGCTTCCACGCGGAGCCCGTCGCCCGGCTGCACCTGGCCCCCAAGGCCTCTCCGCCTTTGGCGTGAGCACTCACCCAGGGTACGCATCCCTTCCTCAAGGCACTCTCGTGTCTTGAGAAGAGAGTGACGTGTCGCGGAGGTGGGATGCCGACCCCTGGCATTTAGGGGGTGGGTCCACTCTGTCGCGCGACCCGCCGCCGGATGGCTCGTTTCCCCTGCGTGCACGCTCACGCCCCCCGTGTCGCGCGCGTTCCGCGCGATTCCCACCCCACCCCCGGTGTCCGTCCAGGCTCCGCCTTCATCGGTGGGGTCCGTGGCGGCGTTGGTGGCTGGGGAGCCGTAGTCCCATCCACGTGGAGCAATACACATGCACAAGAAGCTTCTGACGGCGTTCCTGATGTCCACCGCGCTCTTGACGGCCGCCTGCGGCGACGACGAGTCGCCCCCCGAGGAGAACGTCGACATCGAGGGGTGCGAGCACCTGCGCGAGGGCCCGTCGACGACCGTCCTGGCCACCACTTCGGGCACGCCGCCCTCGGTGGCGAACAACCACCGGCGCTACGACATCACCTTGGTGGATGGCGCGAGCGGCAAGTCGGGCAGCGTCTCGTTCGCCGCGTCGGAGGCCACCGACTACGTGCTCTACACGAGCGCGGATGTGCCGGTGGCCATCTCCGACTCCAGCGGCGCGGCGGTGGCCATCGAGGAGAGCGCCAGGAGCTCCCCCTCGTGCACGGAGATCAAGGGCCGGCACGTCGTCCCGCTGAAGGTGGGCACGTACCGCTTCACCTTCGGTCCGACGACCGCGGCGTCGGTGAATCTGGTCATCGAGGAGTCGTCGCACGAGGGCCACGAGCACTGACCGGACGTCCGGCGCGAGCCGTCCTCCTCCTGGAGGGCGGCTTGTCTCGCCGCGGCTTCGACACGGGGGCTTGGGGCCCCTTGAGTGCGCCGCCGTCATGGGAGGCGCGGCGCGAGCTCCCCTGGAGTCGGGTGGGGCTCGCGCGGTGGTGGACCGGGCATGCGGGCCGGGGGGCCTGGAACAGGGGATTCGATGGGAGGCGTGTCGGCGCGGTGACTCCGCGCGAGGCGCCTCGTGGTTTCGCGAGGCCGTTGTCCATCGCGTGGGGGCGGTGGTGCTCGCTGCTTTTGGAAGGGAACGCCTGTGGCGCCTCGGAACCCGAGGCTCAGGGAGGACATCATGCTGTCGCGACTGCTTCGCAACGATGAGCCATCCGTCTACAGCCAGGTCGCCTGGGAGGACATCGCGGATGAAGCACTTCCGCGTCCACCGCTGCGCGAAGGGTGGGCCACCTCGCGCCTGAAGGTGAGCACGCGTGTGCCACTCGCGCAGGCCTACTTCGACCAGGGCCTGAGCCTGCTGCACCTGGGCTGGGGACCGGAGGCCCGGCGCGCCTTCGCCGAGGCGGCGCGGTTGGACCCGGAGCTGGCCATGGCGTGGTGGGGGCTGGCGCTGTCGCGGGGACCCGGAGCCCGCTTCGTCGCGGCCCGCGCCGAGGCCATGGCGCGCGCGCTCGCGCTGAGCGAGGGGCTGCCCGACGTGGAGCAGCGCTACATCATCGCGGCCAGCCTGCTCGCGGAGAAGGGGCCGGCCAATGGCCGCCATGCCTTCGTCCGGGAGATGGAGAGCCTCATCGACTGCTATCCCGAGGACGCCGAGGCGAAGCTCCTCCTGGCGGGGTTCCTCGCGGATGGGTACGAGCCGGATGGTCGCCCCGGTCAGGGACAGCCGTACGCGCAGGTGATGTTGCGCGAGCTGCTGCGCACGCATCCGGACCATGCGGGTGTCCACTACGCGTGGGTGTGCGCCATGCTCCCCAGCCCTCGGCCGGAGGTCGCTCGCGAGAGCGCGCGGCGGCTGACCCAGCTGGTGCCTGGCACGAGCACGGCGATGCTGGCCGCGGGACGGCTGCTGGGCCGGCTGGGGGAGCTGGACGAGGCACACCGGGTGCTGGCGTCCGCGGTGGAGTCGGACGACGCCTACCTGGCGGGTGAGTCGCTGCCCGTCGAGTTCGCTCCCTGCGCCGAGCTGGCGATGCGGCTGCTGAGCCAGGGCTGCGCGGAGGCGGGCCAGTACACCGAGGCGCAGGCGTGGGCGCGGCGTCTGCGCCAGCGGGTGGAGTCCGCGGGAGGAGAGCCCCAGGCGCTCCTGTTCGCGGCGACCACGCTGGTGTCGGCGCACCTGCGGTTCGGCTTCTTCCGCGCGGCGGCGGACGTGCCGTTGGAGCTGGAGGGCGACCTCTCTCCCGCCGAGCGGGGCCTGCGCGACGGCGTGCGCTCCTACACGAAGGGCATCAACGCGCTGGACCTGGGACGGCTGTCGGAAGTGGAGCGCGCGTGTGATGCGCTGGTGGTGCTCCAGTCCACGCTGTCGGAGCGGCGACGCGCGGATGGTCGGAGGCTGTGCCCTCGCGATGTGGCCCGGGTGGTGGAGGTGGCGGAGCAGGAGCTTCGCGGCGCGCTGGAGGCCCGTCGAGGCGAGGGGGGCCGCGCGGAGGCCACGCTGACTCGCGCGGGGCGGATGGAGCGCAGGTTGCGTCTGGCGGGGCCGGCCGCGTTCTCCCGGCCCGCTCGGGAGACGCTGGCGCGCATCCGCCTGCGCGACGAGCGCGAGCAGAAGGCGCTGGAGCTGGCGCGGGCCCTGGTGGAGGAGCGGCCAGGCTGCGGCCACTTCCACCTGTTGTTGGCGGAGGCGAGGGTGGCCACGGGCGAGCGAGGGCCGGCGGTGCAGGACTTCGCCACCTTCCTCGAGCGCTGGCGCGACGCGGACTCGCACCTGCCGGAGCTGCGGCGCGCGAGGACGTACGTCGCGGGCCAGGGCCGTCTCCTGAGGTTGGTCCACAACGCCGATGCACCGTTCCCGGTGCCTTCGGATTTTCGTCCACGTGAGAAGGTGTCGTGCTGAGTGTGTTCCAGAGAAGTGGGTCCGTGTCCTCGCGCTGGGATGGGGTGGGGCAGGTGTTGTCGGCGCTGTGTGTCGTCCACTGCGTGGCGCTTCCGGCCGTATTGGGCCTGTTGCCCGCGGCGGCGGCGCGGTGGTTGAGCGGGGAGGGGACACACCAGGGCTTGCTGGTGTTCGCGTTGGCGGGGGCGCTCGCCGCGTTCATCCCCGGGTGGAGGCTGCATCGGCGGGCCGCGGTGCCGATGCTCGGCATCGCGGGACTGTCGCTGCTGGCGGCGGGGGCCTTCCTGGTGCCGGAGGGCGTGGGGGAGGGCTGGGAGATGGGGCTCACCCTGGCGGGCGGCGCGGTGATGGCCGTGGCGCATGGGCGCAACCGGGCCCTGTGTCGCGACTGCTGTGAGTGTCATCCGCGCGAAGAGGGCTGAGCCAGGCGTCAAGCGAAGGGCGCCCGATGCTCCCTTCGCTTGACGAGCCGGAGTCGTTCGCGCGAGGAGGGGGCATGCCCTCCTTCCGACTCACGCAAGACCAGGCCGCGCTGCTCGTCGTCGACATCCAGGAGCGTCTGTGCGGAGCCATGGACCATGACGTCCTGGACCGGGTGCTCGCGCGCACCAGCGCGGCCATCGAAGGTGCCCGGGTGCTGGGCCTCCCCGTCATCGTCACGGAGCAGTATCCCCAGGGCCTGGGGCCCACGCACTCGCTCCTGCGCTTGAAGCTGGGGGCCTTCAAGGCCGTGGAGAAGCTGGAGTTCAGCGCCGCGGTGCCGGAGGTGCTGGCGGCGCTGGGGACTCGCAAGCAGGTGCTGGTGACCGGAATGGAGACGCACATCTGCGTCTTCCAGACGGTGAGGGACTTGTCGGAGCGAGGCTTCTCTCCGGTGTTGCTGGCGGACGCGGTGCTGTCGCGCTCGAGCGAGGACCGGAGGGTGGGCCTGGACTTGTGCCGCGAAGCGGGCGCGGCGGTGTCCACGGTGGAGTCGGCGCTGTTCGACCTGCTCGGGCGCGCGGGCACGCCCGAGTTCAAGAAGATCTCCGCGGCGGTGCGCTGACGCCTAGAAAATGGAGGGCTTCGGGGCTCCCATGGGCTCCGGCTCGCGGAGGGTGGCGGGGCGCTCCGGCTCGGGTTGGGACATGGCGGGGAGGGACGCGTTCAGCCTGCCCACGTAGAGGTGCCCGTGGGAGCCGTCGGCCGTCGGCTCGTCGTAGAGGTCGATGTACGGGGCGAGACCGGGGCGCGCGGCCAGTCGCTCCACGGGCGTCGCGCCCACGTGGCCGCACCGGACCTTCCCCCCGGAGTCGAGGTCACAGCCCCAGCGCGTGCCTTGTGCGTAGCTCATGTCCAGCACGATGAAGCGAGGCGCCTTCATGAGGGAGGCCATGGGCGTGAAGGACTTGTCCCAGGCCGCTCCGGTGACGGTCCGGGTGTGCGTGTTGCCCGCGAGCACCACATGGACCTCGTCTTTCTGCGCCTGTCGACGCTCGTTCCAGAGGGCGGCGAGTTGGGCGTCGCGCTCGCTGCCACCCGCCGTGTCCGTGTCGTAGGCGACCAGGGACACCGAGAGCCCCGCCATGCGCATGGCGCGCACGCGGTCGATGAGGTCCAGCATGGCGCGGCTGCTGCGGCCATCCTGATAGGGCCGTCGCCAGAAGCGGCCCTCGAGCAGCGCGTCCTGGTCCGCCGGAGCACCCGCGCTCGCGAGATATCGGTTCACGCGCTCCTGCTCCGTGCGTGGCAGGGCGATTCCCAGCGCGACGGGCAGACCGGCCTCGGCGACCTGGCACACGAGCTCGCCCACCACGGTGGGGGCTTCGCGTGAGCCCAGCTGCTCTCCCACCAACAGCGTGAGCCCGGGATTCATCAGTCCGGCGAGTCCCCGGATGGCGGTGCCGCACTGGCCGGTCTTCGAGCCGTCCTCCTTCCACCGCGTCAGGTAGAAATCCAGGTCGCGAACGGGCATGGGGAGCGGCTCCTGCTTCACATTGCCGCTGACCACCTCCACCGAGGGACCCGACTCCAGCCGCAGGGTGAGCTCGCGCTCCAGCTCCAGGTCCCGGACGCCTCGCATCGGGGTGCGCATCTCGATGCGGGACGAGTCCGCGCGGGCCGCGGCGAGAGGGTTCGGCTTCACGAGCGGATTGCTCGAGGCCTCGCGGTACTCGCGGGTGACCTTCCACCAGACGTTCTGGTCATTGGCGTCGTTGCCCATCACGTTGAAGGACATGTTGAAGATTCGGACCACGGACTGCCGAGGGGACACGGCGATGCCCGTCACCAGGTAGCGCGAGTATCGGTTGTTCCCTGTCCCGACGTTGCCAGGGATTCTCCAGGTGGTGAGCAGCTGGTTCGGGTCCGTCGTCTGTTCGAACTGCATGCCACGCTCGACGAGCAGTGCCCGGGTGGCGGCGAGGGCCTCCTCCAGCGGCTTCTGGAAGACGTGCTCGAACCGAGGCGTCACGTCCTCTGGTTTGGGAGGGGCGTGCGCGCACCCGATGACCCACACACAACACAACAACCATCCACGGACGCTCATGACGTGTCTCCGGTTCCAACGCCCACAAGGCAGGATACGACCGGGAAACGGGATGGTTTCAGCCGCATATCGACGTGGCTCCGGATTCAAGCCACGGCGATAGGAGTGTCCTCCTCAGCGGACTCTCTGGGCCCACTGCAGAATCATGCGGGACGCCATGGCCACCGCCACCAGCAGTGAAGCGACCACCGTCTGCGAGCCGCCCACGGGGAAGTCGAAGAAGTAGGCGAACATGTAGCCCCCCACGCCGGAGATGATGCCCGCGAGGGTGGCCACGAAGAAAGTCCAGGGCAGCCGCAGGTCCAGCATCAGCGCGGCGATGGCGGACAGGGTGGAGAAGGCGAACACGGGAAGCGCGCCCAACGCGCGAGCACACACGCCCACCATGACGCCGATGGACACCATCAGCACGCCATCGAGCAGCCGCACGGGCAGCCCCTGCACCAGCGCGCCGATGCGGTCGAAGCTCGCGAAGGTGATGCCCCGGTACCACCACAGGTGGATGGCCATCACGAGGAGGCTGGCGATGGCGACGGTGCGAAGCTGCTCGGGGGTCACGAGCACGGCCGTGCCGAAGAGGATGCCCTGGATGTCATGGGACTCCTGGGCGATGCGGTCGCCCACCAGCACGGCCGCGCCCCCGGACAGCGCATAGGCGAGCCCCAGGAGGCTCTCGCGCGTGAGCCGAAGCCGCGAGGGGTCCATCATCAGCAGCAGCGTGGCCAGGAGCGCCAGCGCGGTGGCTCCGATGACGGGCTCCACCGCGAAGCCCAGGTGGATGCCCATGTAGAAGGCGAGCGCCACGCCCAGGCCGGCGGACTGCGCCACCGCGGCGCTGACGAACACCATGCGGCGCAGCACCACGTAGACGCTGAGGAAGCCCAGCACCCCGCCGGCCAGCAGGGCGCACAGGAGCGGGTCCCGGAACAGCTCGAACCCTTCGAGGAATTGCTGCCACTTGGACGGGTCAGCGAGTGCTGGTTCCACGATGAGGTCCCTCGGGCGCTTTGTGGCAGTACTCGTCGCCGTACTGGCGGCGGAAGGCGGGGTGGCAGAACACGGTGCGCGCGTCGCCCACGACGAAGGCGGACGTCTCCCGGTCCACGAAGAGCAGCACGTCCGCGTGCTCGGCGGCGACCTCCAGGTCGTGGCACACCACCACGACGCCCTGGCCCCGCTGGCGCGCGAGCGAACACAGCCGCTGCATCGTCTCGCGCTCGGCGACGGCGTCCATCGCGGCGGTGGGCTCGTCCAGCAGCACCATGTCCGCCTCGGTGGCGATGAGCCGGGCCAGGAGCGTGCGCTGCTTCTGGCCCTCGGACAGCTCGCGGTAGGGCCTTCCCGCGATGGCCTTCGCGCCCGCGGTCTCCAGCGCCGCCTCCACGGTGTCCCGGTCCACCTTCCGGGCGAAGGGCCACAGGAAGCTCCAGCCTCGCAGCCGGCCCCACGCGGTCAGCTCCCGCGCCCGCAGCGGCAGGAGCGAGTCGATGCCGGAGGTCTGCGGGACATAGGCGCTGCGCATCTCCGGATGGCCCCGGGTGATGCTGCCGGACACCGGGTCGATCATCCCCAGGAGCGTCTTGAACCAGGTGCTCTTGCCGGAGCCGTTGCGGCCGACGACGGCGACGAACTCGCCGCGGCGGATGACCATGTTGATGGGCGGCAACATGGCCTTGTCGTTGTAGCCGATGACCAGGTCGGTGCAGGTGAGCAGCGGCTCGCCCAGCTTGAAGGTGGGGGGCACCGAGTGCGCGGTGGCCTCGGTCCCTGTGGGCTCATCGGTCTTCACGTCGCACCTCCGCCTCCGGCTTCAGCGCCGCGAGCTCCTCGAGCAGCACCTTGCGCGCGGCCTCGTTGGCCGGAGCTCCCAGGTCCACCACGCCATCCGCGCCGGGCGTCAACGTCGCCCAGTCCACGGCGTCGAAGACGGTGGGCGGCACGGCGAGCGCCAGGGCCAGCTTCACGCGAGGCTTGTGCTCGCGGTCCGACGGCACGTCCACGTCACCCTTCAAGGTGAACACGGGCGTGGCCTCCTCGCCCTCGGCGCTGTCCTTGGACTCCACCGTCAAACGGAAGCGCGTCTCACCCAGCCGAGGCGTCGCGCGCGAGTCCTTCACGACGCCGGTCAGCGTCACCTGGGTGACCTCCCAGATGCCTCGCGACACCGAGGTTCGGGGCAGCTCGCAGTCCGGCTCGCACTCCACCGGCACGGCGGAGGGCGTGAGCAGGTCCAGCTCCCCATCGACATGGAGCGCGGCCACGAGCGAGGCCGATGCGCCTCCGCCACCCAGTTGCGCCTCGATGTCCTCGTAGTCGACGAGTCCACCGCTGTCGCTGTGGCAGTGGCCGTTGTGGCACAGGCTGTAGCCCAGGGGCGGGTTGGCCGGGTCGAACCGCGTCGGGCCACCCGAGCCCGCGCCGCCCATCAGCTCGACGTGGGAGATGCCCAGGCCCGCGGTGTCCAGGCGCACCTGATAGTCGGACGCGAGGCGCTGGAAGCCCTGGCCCGCGTCGCGCGAAGCCACGGGAGCGTACTTCGCGGTGACGGTGGGCTCCAACAGGGCGAAGCCCTCGCCCGCGTCCAGCGCGCAGCCGGACAGGAGCAGCGCGGGGAGCAGATATCGAGTCCTCATGACTCAGCCCCCCTTCCCAGCGGTGAGGGCCTTCTCCAGGTTGCCCACCATCTCGTTGATGTGCTGGATGTACGTCTCGCCCGCGCGGAAGTCGGTGCCGCCGTGCAGGACGACCAGCTGCGCGGGAATCATGTTGGCGACCATCTTGGCTTCGCGGTCGTTGTAGTAGCTCTCGATGAGCACCATGCGGACCTTGCGCTGGCGCGACTGCACCAGGACCTGGGCCACGTGGGACGGGTTGGGCGGGATGCCCGGCTTGGGCTCGAGGAACGCGATGGGCTCGAAGCCCAGCCAGTCCGCCAGGTACGGCGTCGTCCGGTGGAACGCGATGACGGGGACTCCCTTGAGGCCGGCCAGCCGCTGCTCCCAGCCCGCGCGCGCCGCATCCAGCTCGGTGACGAACCGGGTCGCGTTGGCGCGGTAGGTGCCGGCGTTCTTGGAGTCGAGCTGTGCCAGCCGCTCGGCGATTCCGCGGGCCACCGCCGCGGCCTGACGCGGGTCATAGAGGTAGTGGGGATTGCCGCCGGGGTGCACGTCGCCTTCGCTGCGGTCCACCTTGGTGGCGGGGACCTCCAACAGCCGGACGAACTGCGAGGCGTTGAGGAAGCCCGCATTGCCCACCTGGATGCGGGGGTTGCGCGAGCCGGTCTGGAGATTGGGCAGCCAGCCGATCTCCAGGTCCAGGCCCACGGAGATGAGCAGGTCGGCGTTGCGCAGCGCGAGCGCGAGGCTGGGCTTCGCGTCCACGCGGTGCGGGTCCTGGCTCCCCAGGGCCATGGACTGCACCTGGACCAGGTCTCCGCCCACCGCCTTGGTCAGCGCGGCGAGGTCGGGGAGGGTGGTGACGACGTTGACGGCCGCGCGAGCAGGCACGGCGATGAGCAGGGAGAGCGCGGCGCACAGGGCCGCGACGAATCGGAATTGACGCATGGGGCAGGGCTCCCGTGAAAGAGGTTCAGAACGCATGGGCGCCGTGGGCGCCGGTCACCAGCTCGAGGGCGAGGAACACCGAGTAGTCCGCCTCGTCCCTCCACCGCGCGTGGTCTCTGGCCGCTTGCAGCCGCAGCCGTGAGAACTCGGTGGGCCAGAAGGACACGTTGGCGGAGATGCGGTCGCGGTTCTTCGTCCACTCCGGGTCCAGCGGATCCTCGGCGACCTCGCCGTTCTCTCCGCGCGCCGGTGTGCCGAGCTCGTAGCGCGCGGCGGCGGCCCAGCGCTGGGAGAAGCGCCACGCGGCCTGGGCGTAGCCATTGAAGTCCGTCAGCACGTCCTTGGGCACCTGCCGGCGGCGGTAGAAGGTCTCCACCTGGAAGGTGACGAGCGTGGTGCTGGCCTCGGTGATGGGCCGGTAGCGCAGGTACACGTCGGTGCCGTAGAGGTCCGTGCGGTTGCGGTAGCCGGTGGGGTTGGGCCCCGTCGCGACGGACAGGCCCCACATCAGTGACAGGTCATCCGTCAGCGGGAAGAACTGCTTCACCACTCCCGTGGCCTGGAGGTCCAGCGGGGACAGGACGCGGTCATTCGACGCGGCCAGGAAGCTGCGGGCGGTGGCCTCGCCCGTGGCATCGGTGAGGCTTCCGGTGAGCTCCACGAACCAGGGCAGCGGCGTGAGCCACGAGAGCTCCACGCCCAGGCCGCGGTTGCCCTCGCCGCCGAACACGCGGCTGAGCGCGAAGGGCTGGTCCGCGAAGTCCCACGCGTGTGGGTGGGTCGGATTCAGTCGGCCGAAGCGGGTGAGGAACTGGCCCGCGCGGACCTGGAGGCTCGCGGGCAGGGCCAGCGTGGTGCCGTAGGCCTCCTCGATTTCGACGCCGAACTGGCTGTAGACGATGTTCGCGTCGAAGCGGAAGTAGGGGTCCACCACCGAGCCGATGGACAGCTCCAGCTGCTGCAGGTTGAAGCCGTTGCGGGACGGGTCATGGGCGCCGCCCTGCAGGGGCTCCTTGGACGTGAACGCCGCGGCGGCGAGGTCCAGGATGAAGCTCATGTCCAGGAGGTTGGTGCCGCTGCCGGACCCGGGAATGGACAGCGGGAGCCCTCCACCTGGAGTGGCGGTGGGCGGCGCGGACGTGGTGGCGGGGACACCCGATTGGGTGTCGCCACCGAAGGCCTTCTCGATTTCGGCCAGCTCTTCGGGGGTGAGGCCGGGGGGCGCTTCTTCAGCCGAGCCCGCATCGGCGCCCGCATCGGGTTCCGGGATGCCGGCATCGGGCGAGGGTGAGGGGACGGATTCCTGCGCCGAGGCGGAGGCCGTGGACAACAGGACCAGGAAGGATGCGACGACCAGCGCGACGCGCGGACGACGTGAGACGGGGGACACGTGAATGCTCCTCGAGCTTGGACGTGCGCATGCGCGGACGTCCAACGCCAATGACCTGACTGCGACTGCGGACGCGACTCAGGCGTGCGCGGGCGGTGAGGACTTGGGCGCGATGTCGAGGATGGAGAGGGGCGGGCTGACGTGAGGCGGCGCGGTGGTGGGGCTGCTCACCGTGAGCCGGGCCAGGGTCCACGTCGACGGAGCGTTGAAGAGCAGCTCGTCGCGCGTGCCCGAGGTCAGCAGCGGGCACGTCTCGTGGTTGAGGCGTGCCGGGTCCGTGCCGCCGGCGACCGTGGCATAGAGCTGCGCCTGCTTCTCGGGGGCGAGCCGCGCCTGAATCGCCCCCGTGCCTTTCGCCGTCTCCTCGAACGTCTGATGTTCGGGGCAGAAGCGGTGCGCGTGGGCGTCCCGGGCGTGGAGCAGGGTGCCCAGCGGCTGCAACGCCCACAGCACGACGAGCAACGTCGCGGTGCCGCGGGCGAAGGTATGGGCGCGCTGGGTCATCGGAAAGTGGACCGCCCGGTTGCTCTACTGAGGGCCCCCGGGAGAGTCAAGACAGGCTAACACGGCCGAGGGACGGACACTGAAGTCCCGCGAGAGATTCACCCCGATGTTCCGCCACCACTGGGGCGGGGGAGACACCTGGATGGATGAAGGACAACCAGACGGGCGATTCATTCCGGTGGCTCGGCTCGATGCGTTGGACGCGCGAGGTCGGACGGTGGTCCACGTGGGCACGGTCCGGGTGCTGCTCGTCCGCGTGGACGGGCGGCTGCATGCCCTGGAAGACACGTGTCCCCACCGAGGCGGCTCGTTGTCCGAGGGCGACCTGGACGGGCACCTGCTGCATTGCCCGCTGCACGCGTGGCCCTTCGATGTGCGCACGGGGCACTGCCCTTGGCGGGCCGAGGCCCGCATCCGCATCTACGACGTGAGTGTGCGAGGTGAGGAGATCCTCATCGCCGCATCGGATAGCGTGGCTGCCCGTTGAGTGCCCGCCTCCTTGTAGGAGTCTCGTTCCTGTGACCTCGTCCAAAGCACGCACCCGCAGAGCCCCCGTTCCGCCGCCTCCCGTGAGCGTGCCGGACCCTGTCGCCATGGCCGCCGCGGTGAAGGCCTTCCTGCACGCGGCGGGATTGCCCCTCCAGGACGCGAACCTGGTGGACACGCCCCAGCGCGTGGCCGACGCCTGGTGCCGCGACTTCCTGGATGGCTACGCCAAGACGCCCGAGGAGGTGCTCGGAAAGACCTTCCCCATGCCTCGGGGCTCATCGCGGGAGCTGGTGGTGGTGACGAACCTCCGCTTCCATTCGATGTGCCCGCACCATCTCTTGCCCGTGACGGGCGTGGCCCATGTGGCCTACGTGCCGGGCAAGCAGGTGGCGGGCTTCGGGCGGCTGTCCGCGCTGGTGGATTGCTACGCGCACCGCCTCATCCTCCAGGAGGACCTGGCCCGCGAGGTGGCCAGCTCCCTGGCTCGAGTGCTGGGCAGCCCCGGCACCGCGTGTGTCATTGAAGCGGAGCAGGCGTGTCTGCGCATGCGTGGGGCCCAGCAGCGTGATGCCATCACCCACGCGGAGGCCTATGAGGGGGTGCTTCGCCAGGATGGTGCCCTGCGCCGCGAGCTGTGGGCCCGACTGGGAGCCCGGCGATGAGTGAAGTCTCCGCGCGGCCCGCTCGTGTGGACCCGGAGCGGGTGGCGCGGGTGCGCGAGGCCCTGGCGGACGTCCTCTCCCCCGGGCAGTGGCGGCAGGACACCGAGACGCTCGCCGCCTATGGCCGCGACGAGTCCGACAGTGGCGTCTTCCCTCCAGACGGAGTCGTGTTCCCCGAGAGCACGGCGCAGGTGTCCGCCATCTTCAAGGCCTGCGTGGCGCACGGCGTGCCCTTCACGCCTTGCGGTGCCCGGAGCGGGAAGAGCGGCGGCTCGTTGCCTTTGAAGGGGGGCGTGGCGGTGAGCCTGGAGCGGATGAACCACATCCGCTCCATCTCCGCCGAGGACCTCACGGCGGTGGTGGAGCCCGGCGTGGTGACGGGCGACTTGATGAAGGCGGTGGAGGCCCAGGGCCTCTTCTATCCGCCGGACCCGAACTCGTGGGAGTTCTGCACGATGGGCGGCAACGTCGCGGAGAACGCGGGCGGGCCTCGCGCGCTCAAGTACGGCGTCACGCGCGACTACGTCATCGGCCTGGAGTGGGTGCTCCCGGATGGCGAAGTTGTCCGCGTGGGCCGGCGCACCATCAAGGGCGTGGCGGGCTACGACCTGGTGGGCCTCTTCGTGGGCTCGGAGGGGACCCTCGGCGTCGCGACGGAAATCACCGTGCAGCTCATTCCTTTGCCCCGAAAAGTCCTCACGGCGCTCGTGGTGTTTGCGTCCGTGCTGGAGGCCGCGCGGGCCGTGTCCGCGGTGCTCGCCGCGGGAATCCTTCCGCGCTGCCTGGAGCTCATCGACGACGTGGCCCTGCGCGCGGTGGATGGGCGCGGCTTCTCGTTTCCATCAGGCGCCGGCTCCGCGCTCATCGTCGAAGTGGACGGCACGAGCGAGGAGTCGTTGCTGGAGGAACTGTCACGGGTCGGCGACATCTGCGCACAGCAAGGGGCTGCGCAGACGCTCGTCGCGCGGGACGAGTCCCAGCGAGAGAAGCTGTGGGCCGTCCGCCGGGTGATCTCCCCCGCGCTGCGCGCCCTCAAGCCTCACAAGATTTCCGAGGACATCGTCGTTCCCCGCTCAAAAATTCCCGAAATCATCGAGCGACTGAAGTCCATGGGCGCGGAGCTGGGCCTCACCGTGGCCACGTATGGCCATGCGGGGGATGGAAATCTCCACGCCAACATCCTCTTCGAGGGGCCGCACCAACGTCCCTTGGTCGACGAAGCCCTTCGCCGCATGTTGGTGATGACGGTGGACCTGGGCGGGACGATCACAGGCGAGCACGGTGTGGGCCTCGCGAAGCGGGAATTTCTCGCGCTCGAACAGGCGCCGGCACTGATTGAACTTCAACGGCGTCTCCAGTCCTTCTTCGACCCATCAGGCTTGCTCAATCCGCAGAAAATCTTCCCGGCGCTCGTGCGTTCTTAGTGAGTGTCAGGACGAGCACGTCGCGGACGTCGCGCTCCTCAACCTTGCAAGTCAGCGGAAGCGCATGCCCGCCCACCTCCAAGGGGCGCGGGTCGACAGTCGAAACAGATTTCGGCGACGGAATGAGAAACCCTTTCGCTCGTTGGGCGTCCTAGAGGCAGGTGGACGCGAGTCGGCGGGGACGGCGCGTCCGGCATCGAACGGAGGACGGGAAATCATGGCCAACTCGACGAAGTTTGCGGCGGAGGGCCTGTCGCAATATCTGCGTCATCTGGGGGGACACCAGCAACTGACGCGCGAGCAGGAGTACGAGCTGGCTCGCCGCGCTCGCAAGGGTGACGAGTCCGCAAGACAGACGCTCGCCACCTCCAACCTCGCCTTCGTGGTCGCGGTGGCGAAGAAGTTCGCCAACCGGGGCGCGCGACTGGATGACCTCATCCAGGAAGGCAACGTGGGTCTGATGAAGGCGATCGAGCACTTCGACCCCAAGAAGAACGTGCGCTTCGCGACGTACGCGGTGTGGTGGATTCGCGCCTACATCACCCGCTACTTGAAGGACAACCGCAGCCAGGTCCGTGGCGGCGAGGCCGAGCGCGGCAGCATGGTGGACTTCTCGCTGGATGCTTCCATCGACGAGGAGGGTGAGACGACCTTCCTGGACCGCTTGGAGGACGGCGGGCCGTCGCCTCAGGACGTGTTCCTCTCCAACGAGCAGGACACTGAAATCCAGGACGCGCTCACCAAGGTCCGCAAGCGCATTGGCGACCTGGGCTGGGACATCCTCACGGAGCGGCTGACGCAGGACAAGCCGCTGACGCTGGAGGAGCTGGGGCAGCGCTGGGGCGTGTCGCGCGAGCGCGTGCGCCAGGTGGAGCTCAAGACGAAGAACTTCCTGGAGCGCTACCTGTCGGCCTTCAACGAGAACGAAGAGCAGGCCTTCGTGGACGCGGCCTGACGCTCGGCCCCACCTGGGGCGATGGACACACGGGGCGGGACTGGCAAGGTCTTCTGAGCTTGCTGGGCCCGCCCTTCGTTTTGACGGGGAATGCGGATCCGCATGGTTTGCGTGCGGCCGAGCGTGCGTGTTAATCCCCGGTTATGCGCCTGATTTTACTTGTGTTGTGCGTGCTCGTGGCCGGTTCGGCGGGGGCTGCGGAGACCGAGGTTCTGGCCAAGCTCGATGCTTTGCATGGCAAGCGAGCGGAGCCCGCCGCCGCGAAGGAGCTGGAGGCGGAGCTCAAGAAGGCACTCACGGCGGCCCCTGACGACTTCGAGCTGGTCTGGCGCCAGGCGCGCCTCCTCCAGTGGCAGGCGGACGGGGCCACGGCGGAGAAGCTCAAGAAGGTCCTGGGCCGGCAGACGTGGGACGCCGCGGAGAAGGCGGTGAAGCTGGCGCCTGAGCGCGTGGAAGGCCACTACTACGCGGCCGCCGGTATCGGCGCCTACTCTCAGGCTGTGGGGGTGATGAAGGCGCTGGGCGAGGGGCTCGAGGGCAAGTTCAACGAGCGCATCGACACGGCCATCAAGATTGATTCCGACTTCGGCCTGGGCGCGCCGCTGCTCGTGAAGGGTCGCTACTTCTACGAGCTGCCGTGGCCCAAGAGAGACTTGGGCAAGTCGGCGGATTACTACCAGAGGGTCATCAAGAAGCACCCGGAGATGCTGCGTGCGTATCTCTTCCTCGCGGAGACACTCTTGAAGGACGACAAGGCCAAGGAGGCGCGCGATGCCATCCAGAAGGTGAAGCAGGGAAGCGTCGCGTATGACTCCGCGGAAGGTCAGCGCGTCCAGGAGTGGGCGAAGAAGGTCGATGCCGACATCGAGGAGGAGCTCAAGTGAGAGCAGAGAATCAGGTAGCACCTTCGGCGGCCGGAGCGCAGGAGGGAAACCTGGTCCAGTTGCTGATCCAGCGCGTGCAGTCCGGCTCCAAGGAAGGCGCGACGCACAAGAAGGACGGCCGCTGGCAGGACGTGAGTTTCAGCCAGGTGCTGGAGGACGTGAAGGTCCTGTCCGCCGGCCTGGTGGCCCTGGGGGTGAAGCCCGGTGACCGGGTGTCCCTCTTCGCCAACACCAGCCTTCAGTGGATTGTCGCCGACCTGGCCATCACCGCCGCGCAGGCCATCATGGTGCCGGTGTACTCGTCCAACATCCCGGACGAGGTCGCCTACGTCGTCAACCACTCGGAGTCGTCCTTCCTCTTCGTGGACAACGACGAGAAGGACGCCAAGCAGGCGGGGCGCCTCACGCGCGTGCGCCAGAAGCTGGCGGAGTGTCCCACCCTCCAGAAGGTCATCGTCTTCGAGGGCGCGGTGGCGGGCGACAAGGAGGTGTCCCTGGCGGACGTCGTGGCCAAGGGCCGCGAGGCGCACCAGGCCCATCCGGCCGCGTTCGACGAGCGCGTCGCGTCGGTGAAGTCCGACGACACCTACTGCATCGTCTACACCTCCGGCACCACGGGCGCGCCCAAGGGCACGCTGCTCACGCACGGCAACTGGACGTACCAGGCGCAGGCGGTGCGAGCCATCGGGATGATGGAGCCGAGTGACTCCGTCATGCTGTTCCTGCCGCTGGCGCACGTCTTCGCGCAGGTGGCGAAGGTGGCGTGGCTGAGCATGGGCTGCCGGCTCATCATCGCGGAGTCGGTGGACAAGCTGATGGCCAACATCGCGGAGACGCGTCCCACGGTGCTGCCGTCGGTGCCGCGTGTCTTCGAGAAGGTCTACAACACGGTGGTGTCCAACGGCATGGCGGCGCCGGGCCTCAAGGGCCGGCTGACGCGCTGGGCGTTCGGCCTGTTCGACGAGTACGTCGAGGCGAAGCAGCAGGGCCGCGAGTACAACAGCCTGGGCTTCACGCTGGCGAAGAAGCTGGTGTTCACCAAGGTGCGCGCCACGCTGGACGAGAAGCTGGGCGGCAACATGCGCCTGTTCGTCTCCGGCGGCGCTCCGCTGTCGCGCAAGATCGCGTACTTCTTCGACTTGCTGGGCTTCAAGGTCGTGGAGGGCTATGGCCTGACGGAGACGTCCGCGCCCTGCAACGCCAACCGTCCGAACAAGATCAAGATTGGCAGCGTGGGCCCGCCGATGCCGGGCACCGAGGTGAAGATCGCCGCGGACGGCGAGGTGCTCGTCCGAGGCCCCTGTGTCACCAAGGGCTACTACAAGAACCCCACGGCCACGGCCGAGGCCCTGGACGCCGACGGCTGGTACCACACGGGCGACATCGGCGAGGTGGACTCGGACAACTACCTGCGCATCACCGACCGCAAGAAGGACATCATCGTCACGGCGGGCGGGAAGAACGTGGCGCCGCAGAACATCGAGAACACGCTGAAGACCTTCCCCATCCTGAGCCAGGCCATGGTGTACGGCGACAAGCGCCCGTACCTCGTGGTGCTCCTCACGGTGGCGGACGAGTCGGTGCGCAAGCTGCTGGAGGAGAAGGGCGCTCCGGTGGGCACCTACGCGGAGAACGCGAAGCGGCCGGAGGTCCACGAGGCGGTGAAGGCGGTGATGGCCAAGGTGAACTCGGAGCAGCCTCCGTACGCCACCATCAAGCGCTTCACCATCATGTCGGCGGACTTCACCCAGGAGACCGGCGAGCTGACGCCCACGCTGAAGGTGAAGCGCAAGGTGTGCAGCCAGAAGTTCAAGGCGCAGATCGACGCCATGTACGACAACGCCTCGATTCCGGACTGAGGCGCGGCGCGTCCGTTCCCTGGTGGTGCTCACCGGGGGACGGGGTGTCGGACTGTTGAAACGTCAACGCCCGCTCGGCCCCGACAGGACGGGGAGAGCGGGCGTCGTCACATCCGGGGGACCCGGAGAGAGGTCAGGCGTGGCTGCTGGGCGTGGAGGACTTGACGTCCTTGTCCACGTTCCCGCCGGTGGCGAGCGTCCCGCCACCCTTCTTGTCTCCGCCCTGGCCGCCGGCGTCTTCCTCGCCGCCGAAGCCGCGCTTGAAGTTGCGGATCGCGCTGCCCAGGGACGAGCCGAGCTGCGGCAGCCGCGTGGCCCCGAAGAGGAGCAGCAGCACAAACAGGATCAGAAGTAGTTCCATCGGCTTCAGCCCCAGCATCTCGACTCCTTCGCGAAAACGGGCGGAGCATAGCGGGGGGCGTGCTCGACCGCCAGCAAGAGCGGATGTCCTATGCTTGGAGGGCCGCTGGCGTTCCGAGCATGGCGCCCGGAAGGGCCGTGAGGGTGAGGACCAAGGCGCTGCCGGACGGGTCCGTCTCCACGCCCACTCCGCCCCCGTGCGCCTCCACCTCCTGTCGGGCCAGGTAGACGCGCAGGGGGTCCTCCACCTTCTTCTCCCGGAAGGCCCGCTCCTCGCGCTGGAAGACCGCGGAGGCGTCCTCGTCGGAGAGGGGGACCCCCTCCCGGCGCACCTCCACCCGCACCCGGGGGACGCCTGGGTGGACCCGGACGTGGATGACCTCGCCCGGATGGGAGCGGGACAGCTGGTACAGGATGAAGGCCTCCACCGCGTGCTGGATGCGGGCGCCGTCCACGGCGACCTCGGGGGAGGGCAGGCTCGGGTCCAGATCCAGCACGAGCGCCACGTTGGCCGTGGCCGCCGCCGCCCGCTGACGCTCCACCGCCCCCTCCAGGAGGGGAATGAGTGGCTGGCGCTCCGGCTCGCAGGCCAGCGAGCCCAGGTCCGCGCGGCTGGAGTCGAAGAAGTCCTGCGAGAAGGAGAGCGAGCGGTCCGCGTTGCGCAGGATGGTCTCCAGCCCGCGCTGCACCTTGGGCTCCAGCGGGACGCGGCCGTTGAGGAGCAGCGCGGCGTAGGAGCGGATGTTGGCCAGCGAGCCGCGCAGGTCATGGGACGCCATGCCCAGGTAGCGCACCCGACGGCGCACCTCGGCTTCGTCCCAGCAGGCGGGGGCCGTCCACAGCAGGCGCGCTCCATCCCCCAGGGGCTCTTCTCCCGCGAGCAGGACGTGCCCGGCGCGCTCCCAGAGTCGCGCATCGCCCGCGCGGCGCTGGAAGCCCGCGGCACCCAGAAGCGCGTCCAGGGAGCGGGCGTCCGGAGGCAGCGCGGAGAGGCCCAGCTGCTCGAGGAGCAAGCCACCCAGCGGACGCGGGGGACCTTGCATGGGGACAAGGACCAAGCCCGGTGCTTGCGCCGCCGTGCTACCCGTTCCCATCTCCCCTGGGCTCCTCACGTTTTCCACCCCCTGTCCAGCAGGTCACGGAAAGGGTGGGGAGGGACTGTCGGTTTTGCAACGTGCCCTCTCGTCGCATGCGGGGGGCGCACTTTCTTGCGCCGCCGCGTGGGAGGATGGTGGAAGAATCCCCAGCGTCGCACCGAGGGAGACTGCCCTGACGCCGACCAACACACAGCCTGATGGTGCCCCCGTCGTCCTCGTCGTGGACGATGATCCGGATATCCTCGAAGCGCTCTCGGAGATCCTGGAGGCCGAGGGTTTTGTCATCCGCCGTGCACGCAATGGGAAGGAGGCGTTGGATCGCCTCGAGCCGGAGCCTCCCAACCTCATCCTGTTGGACCTGATGATGCCCGTCATGGACGGATGGGAGTTCGCCCAGCGGATGCGCCAGAAGCCGCCAGCGGTGGCGGGCATCCCGCTCATCGTCCTCAGCGCGGACCGCAACGTGGGAAGCAAGGCCCAGGACATCGGCGCCGTCGGTCACCTGGCCAAGCCCTTCGAGCTCAATGATCTGCTCGACATGGTCCGCCGCTCACTCGACCCCTCCGCCATGAGCAGCACCAGCGCCTGATGAACACCGCTCATCACCCTGCTTGACCTGCAAGGGGGGCGCCGTTACGGTCCCCACCCGTCTTGATTCACCAATCAACGACCAGGCCAAGGAGCCTCTCATGACCGCGAAGGACATCATCGAGACCCAGATTCCGGAAGTTCTGAAGACGAAGCCGGAGCTGGCGAAGGACATCAACGCCGTCATCAACTTCGACATCTCGGGTGAGGGTGGCGGGAAGTGGACCCTGGACCTGACCAAGGCCGAGGGCTGGGTCTCCGAGGGTAACGCGGAAGGCGCGAAGATGCTCATCGTGGTGAGCAACGACGACTTCGTGAAGATCCGCGAGAAGAAGCTCAACGCGCAGATGGCCGCCATGCAGGGCAAGCTGAAGTTCAAGCCCATGGACATGGGCCTCGCGATGAAGCTGGCGAAGCTGCTCTAATCGAGTCCTCGGGAGCGCGAGGGTGGGGCCTGGCACCAACTCTCGCGACCGGCTCGCGCGGCGCGTTCCTGTCTGTCAGGGGCGCGCCGCAGGTGTTTTCAGGCCCTGGTGGGCACCTCATCTCGGGAGTTCTTCATGTCGACGCTGCCTCTGACGGGCCTGCGGGTGTTGGACTTGTCGCGTCTGTTGCCGGGGCCGTACGCCACGCTGGTGCTCGCGGACCTGGGCGCCACGGTGGTGAAGGTGGAGGAGCCGGAAGGGGGCGATTACGTCCGGCAGATGCCCCCGTCGCGCGACGACATGGGCGCGCTGTTCTACGGGCTCAACCGAAACAAGCGCTCGCTGACGCTGAACCTCAAGACGCCCGAGGGACGCGATGCGCTCAAGCGGCTGGTGCGCACGCACGACGTGCTGGTGGAGAGCTTCCGGCCCGGGGTGATGGACAAGCTGGGCGTGGGGGAGTCCGTCCTCCGGGCGGAGAACCCTCGGCTCATCTACTGCGCCATCTCCGGTTATGGGCAGACGGGGCCGGACCGGCTCAAGGCGGGGCATGACCTGAACTACGTGGCTCGCGCGGGGCTGCTGGGCTACGGCGGTGAGGCGGGAGGCGCGCCGGCCTTTCCGGGCGTCCAGATGGGCGACATCGGCGGAGGCAGCCTCTTCGCGCTGGTGGGCATCCTGGCCGCGTTGCACGAGCGCGAGCGCACGGGCAAGGGCCGCTTCGTGGACGTGTCCATGACGGATGGGGCCACGGCGTTCCTGCACATGCACCTGGCCGCGCGGCTCTTCATGGGTGAGCAGGGCGGGGCGCTGGAGCGCGGACGCGAGGCGCTCAATGGCGGGTATGCGTGCTACGGCCTGTACCGGACGGCGGATGACCGGTGGCTCGCGGTGGGCGCGCTGGAGCCCAAGTTCTTCGCGGGAGTCTGCGAGCGGCTGGGCCGACCGGAGCTCCTCGCGGATGCCTATGCGCCGGGCGAGGCGGGCGCGCGGGTGAAGGCGGAGCTGACGCGCGTGTTCGCCGCGAAGCCGCTGGCGCACTGGGTGGAAACCTTCGCGGGCTCGGACCTGTGCGTGGAGCCCGTGGCCGAAGGGGATGACGTGCTGTCGGACGCGCAGCTGCGAGCCCGGGGCCTCTTCGTCGACGCGGACGACGCACGCCTGGGCCGCAAGGTGACGCACCTGTTGACGCCGCTGCGAATGGGGCCGACGCCGCTGCGCGAGCCGCCCGCCTTGGGACAGCACTCCCGCGAGGTGCTCGCGGAGGCGGGCTTCACCGAGGAGGAGATGGCGAAGCTGGGCGCGTGACGCGCGCGGGGTCCTGACTCCACAGGGCCTCACCTCTCGCCGCGTGGCAGGTGTCACCCACCAGGTCCAGCGCGAGCTGCCGGTCGCGCGTGGCCACGGAGGCGGGGGCGGAGAGCAGTCCCGTCGCATCCATCCGCCGCACGGTGTTCTCCAGGTACCTGCGGGCGCGCTCGACCGTCTGCTGTTGAAGGGGCGTCGGGCGCCAGCCGGTGTCCTCGCGGAAGCGTCCGAGGGTCTCCAGCAGGTGTCCGTGGAACTTCAGCATCTGCGCGAGCACGGCCTCCCGGTGTTCGGGCGCGGTGGCCCATGCCGTCTCGTACTGGCGGGCCTCCGAGTCCAGTCGGTACAGGAGCACGTCGCGCTGGGTCGCCAGTCGCTCGCGCCACCGCGCACGCACGGACGGGTGTCGCGCCCAGCCGGCCACGGCCTGGAAGTAGTGCAGACCTCCGCACGGATGCGAATAGATGCCCTGGCCCTGCTTGGGGACCTGGGCCCGCCCGGCCTTCATGCCCGCGGCGAGCTCGGCCTGGGCCGACTCGAGCGTGGCGAGCGCCGTGTCCATCACCGTGTCGATGCTCACCGTGCGCCCGCTGGCATCGCGGAACGTGTCGCCGGGACGTGCGCTCAGCGAGAGGACATCGATGCGCCAGGCGCTCTCGGGCGAGGCCACCTGCTCCATTCGGAACTCGCGCTTCACCTGCGCCACCAGCTCGCGAAGCGTCACGGGGCCAAAGGACGTCGTGAAGTGGTGGGAGAGGGGAAGCCCGGCGGCCAGCAACGTCTTCGCCTGGAGCGCGGGGTGGGGCTCCACCGGGGTGCCCTCGGCGGTGAAGGGCTCGAAGAAGAAGTCCCTCGTGTCCTGCTGTCGGACGCGGAGGAAGTCGGACACCACGACGTCGGAGGCGAGCCTCCCATCCTTCGCCCGGAAGGCGCGGCCGTCCAGCGCCATGCCGTGTGCGAGGGCCCAGGGGGTGTGTGGATCCGCGGCCCATGCGCGGCATCGCCCCGCCAGCTCCTCGGCCAGGGAGGAGGCGCTGGCGGCGCTCGCGAGCAGCGCGATGAGGCAGGGGAGGACATGACAGAGCGCGCGCCGTGCGAAGTCCGCTGCCGGCGCGCGCTCGTGCATGTCTAGAGGGACTGCGGCTCGGAGGTTTCGCCCAGCCGCTTCAGCACCCGCTCCAGCAGGCCGAAGAGGGCCTCCTGGTCATCGGGAGGGAGCAGGTCCAGCATCCGCCGCAGGCCTTCGTCGACGCTGCGGCTGATGAGGTTGAAGAGCTTCACTCCCTCGGTGGTGAGCTGCGCGACGACGGCGCGCCGGTCCTCGGCGTCC
The DNA here is from genome assembly GCF_038561935.1 of Myxococcus stipitatus. The sequence continues at coordinate 4,251,162 of NZ_CP102770.1, forward strand.
CTCGTGCGCTCCACCAGCTTCATGTCCTCCAACCGGTCGACCACCCCGGTGATGGTCTTCTTGGTGATGCCCACACGCTGGGCGAGCACCCCCACGTGAGTGGGGCCGTCATTGCCCAACCACATCAACGCGTGAATCTGCGTGGGTGTCAGCTGCTTGCTCTCGCAGATTCCGTGGAGCGGATCCCGCAGGGAGCGGTACCGCCCAAGCTGGATGATGAGCTCGTGCAGGCGGCGCGACGAGGGCGTGGAGGCATCCTCGGGAGGAAGGGCGTCGTCGGTGACGCCGCCCTCCTCGTTGTACTCGAGCTCCTCCTCGCCCACGCCGCCCGACTGCACGCGGAGGGCCGGTCTGTTCGCCGGCACTCGCATCAGGCCGTCTCCACTCGCGCGGCCGCTGCCACCGCCGCCTTCCCACCGTGCGCATCCACCGCGTGCGGCGCGCCATGGTCCGGGGCGGCGCCCGGGCCCTTGCGACGCTTGAACTTCTCGGTGAGCTGGTCCAGCAGCGAGTACACCACCGGCACCACGCCGAGCGTCAGCACGGTGGAGGTGATGAGGCCGCCGATGATGGTGATGGCCATGGGCGCGCGCGTCTCCGCGCCGTCGCCCTGCGCCACGGCCACCGGCACCATGCCGGCGATCATCGCGATGGTGGTCATGAGAATCGGACGCAGACGGACCGGAGCGGCACCCAGCAGCGCCTCCGTGGCGCTCTTGCCTTCCTCACGCAGCTGCAGCGTGAAGTCGACCAGGAGGATGCCGTTCTTCACCACCAGGCCCATGAGCATGATGATGCCGATGAGGGCGAACATCGACATGGCCTGACCCGTGACGAGCAGCGCGCCAATCGCTCCGATGAACGCGAAGGGCAGCGACAGCATGATGGTGAACGGGTGGATGAGGCTTTCGAACTGCGCCGCCAGGATCATGTACACGAGGATGATGCCGAGCAGGAGCGCGGAACCGAAGGCGGCGACGGACTTGCCGAGCTCCTTCGCGTTGCCTTCGAAGTCGTAGATGACGCCCTTGGGCACTTCCTTCGTCGCCGTCGCGTTCATGAACGCGATGGCCTCACTGAGCTGGTAGCCGCTGGCCAGGTTGGCGAGCAGGGTGATCTGCCGCTTCTGGGACTCGCGGTCGATCTGCACCGGGCCATCCGCCGGAGTGATGGAGGCCAGGTTGCGCAGCTCCACGAGCTGTCCGCTGGGCGCGCGCACCGTCAGCTTGCCCAGCGCCTCGGCCGAGGCCAGCGTGTCCGGAGGCAGGCGCAGCTTCACCTCGTACGTCTCGCCGCCCTCACGGTAGTCCGCGAACTTGTCGCGGCCCAGGAAGGCACGCAGCGTGGTGCCCAGCGACGCCGCCGGGACTCCGAGGCTGGCGGCGCGCTCGCGGTCCACCACCACGTCGTACTGCGGCTTGCCGGAGCGGTACGTGGTGTCCACGTCCACCAGGCCCTTGTTCGTCTTCATGGCCGCGCGAATCTTCTCGGACGTGGCGATGAGCTCCTGCCAGTTGTCACCGCGCAGGTTGAACTGCACCTGCTGGGAACGCGCGCCACCGCCGGCCACGCCCGTGACGTCCTGCACCGTCACCGACACGCCCGAGCGGGGCTTGATGGCGCCACGCAGGTACGTCTTGAGCTCGCCCTGCTTGTAGCTGCGCTCCTTGATGGGGACCAGGTTCACGAGCAGCTCGCCCTTGTGGACTTCCTCCTGCACGCCACCGCCGATGGTGGCGAACGTGGAGGAGATGCCGGGCAGCGCACGCACCTGGGCGTCGATGAGCTCGACCTCCTTCTGCGTCTCCTGCAGCGTCGAGCCGACGGGCAACTCCACCGCCAGCTTGATGTTGCCGTTGTCGGACTCGGGGATGAAGGTGAACTTCAGGAAGCGCGCCAGGCCGAAGGTCGCGAAGAGCACCGCCACCGCCACCACCAGCGTCAGCGCGCGCCGACGGAGGATGGCCGCCAGCATCCGCCGGTAGGTGTTCTCCATGCCCACCAGCACCTTCTCCACCGCCGCGGAGATGCCCTTGGGCTGACCGTGGTGGCGCAGCATGCGCGAGGACAACATGGGCGTCAGCGTCATGGACACGGCGTAGGAGATGAGTGTCGCCACCGCCACCGTGACACCGAACTGGTAGAAGAACATGCCCATGATGCCGTCCATGAACGCCACGGGGATGAACACCGCGACGATGGCCAGCGTCACCGCGAGCACCGCGAGGGCAATCTGTCCGGCGCCATCGAGCGCCGCCTGCATGGGCGTCTTTCCATCCTCCATGTGACGGACGATGTTCTCGATGACCACGATGGCGTCGTCGATGAGCAGACCGATGGAGAGCGTCAGCGCCAGCATCGTCACCATGTTGAAGGTGAAGTTCAGCGCCGCCATCACCGCGAACGTTCCGACGACGGACACCGGCAGCGCGATGGCCGCGACGATGGTCGAGTTCAGGTTGCGCAGGAACACGAGCACGATGACCACGGCGAGGAAGCCGCCGAGCACCATGTCGAACTGCACGGAGTTGATGGACGAGCGGATGAAGCGCGCGTTGTCGCTGACGAGCTCGACCTTGATGCCCTCGGGCAGCCGGGTGTTGAGCTCACCCAGGGACTCCTTGACGAGACCGGCCACCTGCACCGTGTTGGAGCCGGACTGCTTGCGCACCACGAGCGCCACGGCGCTGCGGTCGCCGTTCTTCGCGGCGCCACGGGCCTCCTCGGGGCCGTCCACCACGTCCGCCACGTCCCGCACGCGCACCGGCGCGCCGTTGGGGCTGGCGATGATGATGTTGCGGATTTCATCGACGCTCTTCGCCTCGGACGTCAGGCGCAGCACGCGCTCGCGGCCGCCGTCCATGGTGCGGCCACCCGGGACGTCCAGGCTCTGCGCGCGCACCGCCTGGCTCACGTCGCTGATGGCCAACCCGAAGCCGCGCAGGCGGTCCGGGTCCACGACGAGCTGAATCTCCCGCTCGCGGCCACCGATGATGTCGATACTGCCCACGCCCTGCTGACGCTGCAGCGCGGGCTTGACCAGGTCCTCGGCGGTCCGGGTCAGCTCCTCGATGGGCAGCGAGCCGGACAGCGACAGGGTGATGATGGGCGCGGCGCCGATGTCGAACTTCTCGACGACGGGCGTCTCGATTTCATCGGGCAGCTTGCTCAGCGTGGCCTGCACGCGGTCGCGCACGTCCTGCGCGGCCACGTCCACCTTGGAGTCCAGGGTGAAGCGCACGATGATCTGCGACACGCTCTCCATGTTGACGGAGCGAAGCTGCTCCACGCCGTTGAGCGTGTTGAGCGCCTCTTCCAGCGGGTCGCTGACGTTCTTCTCGATGGTCTCCGGGTCCGCGCCGGGGAGCACCGTCGTCACCGTGACGACGGGGAAGTCGACGTCCGGGAACTGGTCCACGCCGATGCGCGGGTATGCGTTGATGCCGAACACGACCACCGCCAGCATGAGCATGGCGGTGAAGATGGGCCGTGAAATGAATGTCTTGAGCGGGCTCATTCAGGAGCTCCAGAAAGGAAAGGGGAGGGCAGGCGTCACTGCACCACGCGGACGGCCGTGCCCTCCTTCACGTCCAGGGAGGAGTCGGCGAGCACTCGCTCATCCGCGCCCAGCCCCTGGAGGATGCGCACGTAACCGGGGAGCACGCGCTCCACGCGCACGTCGCGCTTGCGCACGGTGCCGTCCTGCACCACCCACACGAAGCCGTCCTGGCCTCGCGCGCTGACCGCCTGCGTCGGCAGGAACAGGCCCTTGTCGTCCGTCTGGCCTGCGGCCGAGAAGTCCAGGTCCACCAGCGCACCCGGGCGCAGGGGGTTGGCCGTCTCACCCACCACGTCCGCCAGCACCTCCACCGTGCGGTTGGTGGTGTCCACGACGGAGCCCACCGTGGCCACCGTCACCTCGAAGCGCATGCCGCTGGGGCTCACCGTGCCGTGCGTCTTGGTGCCCGGCTTGATCTTGTCCACGACGGACTCGGGCACCAGCGCGCGCACTTCCAGGCCGGCCACGTCCACCAGCGAGAAGACGGGCGTGGGCGGCATCATCGCCACCGTGTCGCCGATGTTCTTCATGCGCGCGGTGATGACGCCGTCGAAGGGCGCGATGAGGGCCATGTCGCGCAGGTTCTCCTCGGCCATGCGCACCGCCGCGGCGGCCTGGGCCGCCTGGGCCGCGGCCTGCTTCTGGCCAATCTCCGCCTGATCCAACCCGGCCGCGGCGACACCACCGGCCTCGGCCACCTTGCGGGTGCGCTCCAGGTTGTTCGTGGCCAGCTGCAGCGCCGCGTCCGCCGCCGCCTTCACCGCGCGCGCCTGCTCCACGCCGATGATGACGTTGGACGTGTCCAGCACCGCCAGCGTCTGGCCCTTCTTCACCTTGTCGCCCACCTTCACCAGCATCTTCGCGAGGGTGCCCGTCGCCTGGGCGCTCAGCGTCGCCTCCTGCTTGGAGCGGACCTGGCCCGTCACCCGGGTGATGTTGCCTTCCAGCTCCGTCGCCGGGGCAATGGCCTTCACGCCCATCGCCGAAGAGGCTTCCTGCGTCGGCAGGGCCGGCTGAGCCCCGCTCTTGCCGCAGCCCGTCGAAAACACCGCCGCCAGTGCCGCGGCCATCCACATGCGTCGAATCACGGTCGTCCTGCTCCTGCCAGCTCGCCTGGCCCCGGACCCCTCCAGGACTCGATGCTGGCTGATGCTTTGGAATTTCTGCGCCCCGGAAACTACAGTTCCTGAACTGTCTGTCAAGGCGATACTCCGCAAAGCGGACTATCTTTCTCGGTGGCTATTTAATGGTCGCCTGCCTGGTTGGCAGGACTTTTCGCGCGGAGTGCCAGGAAGTGGCCCTCGGAAGTGTGAGCTGGCCCATGGCTCGGCGCGTCAAGTGAAGCCCGGGCTCGCGGCCCTTGTTCCCGAGGCCTCCTTGTTATTGATTCGAGAATCAATACTGACGTTCCCCCAGGAGGAGAGAGCATGCCGAACCCGTTCACGGAGGAGCACGAGGCGTTCCGCAAGACAGTGCGCGCCTTCGTCGACAAGGAGATGGCGCCGTACGGGCTGGAGTGGGACAGGGCGGGCATCTTTCCGCGGGAGCTCTTCAAGAAGTGCGCGGACCTGGGCTTCCTCGGCATCAACCACGACCCGAAGTACGGCGGCAGCGGGCTGGACTACTGGTACGTGACGGCGTTCTGCGAGGAGCTCAGCCATAGCCGCAACGCGGGCGTGAACATGGCGCTGCTGGTGCAGAGCCAGATGGCGACGCCCATCATCAACGAGGTAGGCACGGACGAGCAGAAGCGCGAGTTCCTGGAGCCTGCCCTCAAGGGTGAGCGCATCGCCGCGCTGGGCGTCAGCGAGCCGGGGTGTGGCTCGGACGTGGCGAGCATCAAGACGACGGCGCGCCGGGACGGCGACGACTACGTCATCAACGGCTCGAAGATGTGGATCACCAACGGCACGCGCGCCGACTTCATCACCCTGGCGGTGCGCACCGGGAGCGAGGGCTACGGCGGCATCTCGCTGGTGACATTCCCCACGGACGTGAAGGGCTTCAGCGTCTCCAAGAAGCTCGACAAGGTGGGCAACCTGTCCTCGGACACGGCCATCCTCTACTTCGAGGACTGCCGCATCCCGGCCCGCTACGTGCTGGGCGAGGAGAACGAGGGCTTCTACCACATCATGACGAACTTCCAGGGTGAGCGCCTGGTGGGCGCCATCACCACGGTGGGCGGCATGGAGCGGATGATGGAGGACGCCATCCAGTACGGCAACGAGCGCGAGGCGTTCGGCCGGCCGCTGATGAAGTTCCAGGTCTGGCGCCACAAGTTCGTGGAGCACCTGACGGCCATCGAGGCCGCCAAGCGGCTGACGTACCACGCGGTGGACATCTTCGACCGCAAGGAGAACGCGGTGAAGGAGATCTCCATGGCGAAGCTGTTCGCCGGAGACCTGGCCCAGCGCGTGGCCTACGACACGCAGCAGTTCTTCGGAGGCATGGGCTACATCGAGGAGACGCCCATCGCGCGGGCGTGGCGCGACGTGCGCCTCATCACCATCGGCGGCGGCACGTCCGAAGTGATGAAGGAGATCCTCTCGAAGATCTACGGCTTCTGACGCGCCGGTTTCGCGAGGGCGTCCTGGGCCGAGGAGTGCCGGAGCGCGGCGAGGGCTCCGGCTCGTGGCTCAGTGGTGGTGGTTGCCGGGGTGGTTGGGCGGCTGGTGGTGGTGTCTGTTCTGCTGGTTCGCCGCCTCCTCCGCCTCGATGACGGTCACTCCGCCCGCGACAGCGGAGGCGCTCTGCTGGGCCTGCGTGGCTCCAGGCATCTGGCACACGCAGCCCGCGGAGTTCCGGATGATGACGACCGAGCCGAGCTCCATCCCGATATCCGTGCAGATGGTCTTGCACTCGGAGACGCGTTCCTTGGGCACGGCCAGGTTCGCTGCGGGGGCGACGACACATCCCGAGAGGGTGAGCGACGCCAGCACGACGAAGAGTTTCTGGGGCATGGTTCCGCCGACTTATCACCGCCTGTTCGGAAACACCGTGCTCTCCAGGATGTCGGCTAGGGTGCCGGGAGGAGGTCTCGATGGCACCGCTGATGCCGGCAAGCGTGGCGTGGTACGTGACGGGGCGTTTCTACCTGTCGTCGGAGGACTCGACCCTCCAGGACCTGGGCTACTTCATCCACCTGGAAGGTCTCAAGGGGCCGCTGTTCGATGACCCCTCCGGCAAGGTGGCCGAGGCCGCCGCGCGGCTGACGTTCCGCGCCGCGCCGTTCAAGGCCCGGACGCTCGACAATGGCGGGCTGTCGCTCAGCGTGGACCCGGTCGGCGACTTCACCGTGTACCTCAAGGAGCAGGCTCACGCGCGCGCGCACTTCGACGACCCGGACTCCTTCTCCGACGGCCGTCCCATCGCCACGTTCCGGCGCGCGAGCATCGTGGTGGGAGGCGCCTTCAGCGGGCCTCCGGAGTCGGGGCGCTCGTTGTCGCTCAACGTCTTCAGCGCGCGCCTCGTGTGGAGCACGCCCTTCGATCTGCACGGCGCGCGCTACGACCTGGCGGGCCTCCTGCCCCACGGCATCACGCAGTGGGGCGAGTGCGGCCCCGTCGCCATCGAGCACCCGACGAAGGGCTTCTCCAAGATCGTCCCGTTCGTGGGCTCGGCGGTGGCCGTGGGGCCCGGACGGTAGGCCCGCCGCGAAAGGCGCCTCAGCGCTTCCGGAACAGGGCCTCCGCGGCGTTCAGCATGGCGTCACGGCTGGCCTTGGCATGGAGGCCGCCTTCGCCAATCTGGAAGAGCTCGCAGAAGTTGGCGCTGTCCTTGTCGGAGGGCACCTCGGCGAAGGGCTCCTTGCATTCCTTGGCCACGCTCGCGTCGTAGTGCCGGCAGTTGCGACACGAGCGTACGTCCTCGTCACAGTGGGGGCAGGTGTCGCTCCTCCCCACCTGATTGGCGATGATGTCGAGCGAGTGTCCACAGTGCGCACACCCAGGCATGGCCACCTCCGCGAAAGAAGGGCCGCCATTGTGCCAGCACGCGGCGGGGGCGGGGAGACCTAGCGTTGGAGGCTGGACACGAGCGTCGGCCGGTGCTCCGAGGAGGCGGCGGGGGGCTCGGCGGTGGGGCGCAGCTCGCCCATGGCATCCAGGAGCTGGTCATCCAGGCGCTTGAGCAGGAACAGGACGTAGGCGCCCACCAGCGACATGGCCGCCGCCAGCACGCCCAGCATCATCCCCCGCTCCCACAGGTGGGCCTTCTCCATCACCGTGCGCCGCTCGGAGAACGTCTTGAGCTGGGCGTCGGCGGCCTTGCCATCCAGACGGCGGGCGTAGTCCTCGGCCTGGGCGGTGCCGCGCTCCATCAGCCACTGGCCCTGTCGCTGGAGCGTGTCCGCCTGCATGTAGCAGTAGGCAGCCCCGCCCGACGAGAGCAGGGTGATGCAGAGTGCCGCCGTCACGCTCCGGGTGCCCATTGCAACGTCCTCCGGATTCGCCATTGCGCGGGTCACGACACCCACGACTGCTCCGGCTTCCCGAAGACAGTAGCGGATGGTAGGGACCCCCTCCGACATGGGCAAGCCCTACCGTCCTAAAGACCACTATTTCCAGAAAGCCAAGCAAGAAGGGCTCCGAGCACGCTCGGCCTTCAAGGTGGATGAGCTCATCAAGCGGTTCCCCATGGTGAAGAAGGGCCATGTGGTGCTCGACCTGGGAGCCGCGCCGGGAGGGTTCCTCCAGATTCTGGCGGACGCCGTGGGAGGGGCGGGGCGGGTGATTGGCGTGGACATCGTCGCCATCCGGCCCTTCACCCAGCGCCACGTGCAGACGGCGGTGCTCGACGTGCTCGCGGACGACTTCGACGGGAAGCTGGCCGCGATGTACGACGGCCCGTTCGACGCGGTCATCTCCGACATGGCGCCGAAGACCAGCGGCATCAAGGCCACGGACGAGGCGCGCAGCCTGCGACTGGCGGGCAAGGCGCTGGAGGTGGCCTCGAAGCGGGGCAGGACGGGCTCGTCGTTCGTGGCCAAGGTGTTCATGGGCGGCGACTTCGAGGACTTCCGCGACCAGGTGCGTGCCCTCTTCGAAGAGGTGAAGGTGGTCCGTCCGGAGGCGACGCGCGGGGCGAGCATGGAGGTCTACCTGGTGGGTCTGCGCCGCCGGGCCCCGCCGGGCGAGGCACCCGCGGCCCCCTGAGCCGGAATGTGGAACGCCCGGCCGGCCTCCAGCGTCTAGAGTGCCGACCATGCAACGCACTCCTCGGACCCGGGCAGTCGCCACCACATTACCGTTGTTGTCCCTGTTGCTGCTTGTCGCGTCGTTCGCGCGAGCAGCGCCAGCCAAGCCGCCTCCGTCGTGGAAGGACATCGACGCGCTGGTGTCGAACCAGAAGGTGGAGGCCGCCGCGCAGGCCGCGGAGGCCCGCCTTGCCCGCGCCCGGAATGGCTCGGATGAAGCCGAGTGGACGCGTGCGCTGATCCGCACGGTGCAGCTGCGCTCGGCGCTCCATGGCTACGAGACGACGGTGCGCTTCCTGCGCGAGGAGCCCTGGCCCAAGGGGACGTTGTCTCGCGCGACGCTGAACCTCTTCTACGCGAACTCGCTCGTCACCTACGCGCAGGCGTACGACTGGGAGATCCGCCAGCGCGAGCAGGTGGCGTCCTCCGGTCCGGTCGACCTGAAGTCGTGGACGTATGACCAGATCCTCACCGAGGCCCAGCGTGCCTACGAGGAGGTCTGGACGCAGCGGCAGGCCCTGGGCAACGAGCCGGTGAAGGTGCTGGCGGACTACATCCGGCCCAACACGTATCCGGAGGGCATCCGCTCCACGTTGCGCGATGCCGTGACGTACCTGCGCGTGGCGCTGCTGGAGAACAGCTCGCACTGGCGGCCCGAGCAGTCCAACGAGCTGTTCCGGCTGGACCTGGGCTCGCTCATGGAGGGGACGCCCACGGTGGCGCTGACGGACCCGAACATCCACCCGCTGGTGAAGGTGGCCGCGGTGCTCGGAGACCTGGAGGCGTGGCATCGCGCGGCGAATCGACGCGAGGCGGCGCTGGAGGCCCGGCTGCGGCGCTACGACGTGCTGAACCGGCACTTCACCGAGGAGGATGACCGCGAGCGGCTGCGCAAGCACCTGGCCGAACATCTCGTGGCCTCCCGGGACGTGCCGTGGTGGACGATGGGTCAGGGGATGCTGGTGGAGCTCGAGGCGGGGGTCGGCCACGCAGTGCGCGCGCATGCATTGGCGAAGGAGTGCATGGCCGCCTATCCGGACTCGCTCGGGGCCTTGAGGTGCCGGACGCAGAAGGAGTTGCTGGAGCGGCCGGACTTCAACCTCTCTTCCATGCGGTCGGATGGCGCCAACCGGCGCTCCATCGAGGTGTCCCACCGCAACGTCCCGGTGCTCTATTTCCGGGCGTACCCGCTGGATGTCGAGGCGCGGCTGAAGAAGGCGGCGGTCTCCAACATCTACCCCTATGGCGAAGAGCTGCTGCGGTACATCCGGGGCCGCAAGCCGGCGGCTTCATGGAGCGTGCAGCTCCCCGCGACGCCGGACCTCCAGATGCACAACACGTTCGTCACGCCGCCGATGAAGGAGACGGGGACGTACGTCGTCCTCGCTTCCGCGAGGGAGGACTTCCAGGAGAAGAACAATCGCATCGGGGCTTCCTTCCTGTCCGTGACGCCGTGGGTCGCCATCACTCGCAATCCGGGCGGGGCGGAGGTGGAGGTGCGGGTCGTGAAGGGCGACTCCGGAGCCGTGGCTCCGCAGGTTCCGGTGCGGCTCATCGAGATGGACTACCGCGATGGCTTTCGTGAGGTGGCTCGGGCCACGACGGACGCGCGGGGCGAGGCGTCCTTCTCGCGCTCCAAGGACCAGGTGGGCTACCGCGGCTACATGGTGATGGTGGGCCAGGGGCGCGAAGCCCTGCTCCTGTTCAACGGCTTGGGCTTCTACAACCCGCCGCAGCCCGGAGAGTTGACGTCGTCGCTCGTGTTCACGGACCGGAGTGTCTACCGGCCGCTGCAGAAGCTGATGTGGAAGGCGGTGGCCTATCGTGGGCGCGGCGACCAGGCCCGCTATCAGACGCAGCCGGGAGAGCGGTTGGTCGTGTCGCTGATGGACCCGAACCACCAGGAGGTGGAGCGGCGCGAGGTTCGCACCAATGACTTCGGCTCGGCCGCGGGGGAGTTCACCATCCCCACCGGACGGCTGCTGGGGGCGTGGACGGTGACGGTGCAGTCCGGAGGCGGGGTTTCGGTTCGCGTGGAGGAGTACAAGCGGCCGACCTTCGAGGTGACGATGAAGGACCCGGACGTGCCGCTGAGGATGAACCGACCGGCGACGTTCAAGGGGGAGGCTCGCTACTACTTCGGTCTGCCGGTGGCGTCGGGGACGGTGCGCTGGCGCGCGTACCGCGAGCCCGTGTTGCCCTGGTGGTGGCATTACAACTTCCACATCTCGATGCAGCGGGACCTGGTGGCCGCGGGCACGTCCACGCTCGATGCGGACGGTGGCTTCAAGGTGACGTTCACCCCGGAGGCCGACGAGCGCTCCGCGCGCACGCCGGGCCTGAGCTGGCGCTACCTCGTGGAGGCGGATGCGACGGACGAGGGAGGCGAGACGCGCTCGGCGAGTCGCGGCTTCCGCCTGGGCTTCGTGGCGGTGGAGGCGCGGGTGGACACGGAGGAGGGCTTCCTTCGCGAAGGCGCGGGGGGCGAGGTCCGGCTCGTGAGGTCCACGTTGGATGGGGCGCCCCAGCCGGGCGCGGGACGCTGGCGACTGGTGGCGCTGCAGCAGCCCGCTGTCCCGTTGCTGCCGGCGGACGAGCCTCGGCCTCCGCCGTCGCTCATCGTGGATGCGGCCTCCGAGAGAAAGGCCACGCCGGGGGATGCGCTCCAGCCGCGCTGGTCGACGATGTATTCACCGCAGACGGCCATGGCCCGCTGGAGCGATGGCGCGGAGCAGGCGAAGGGCGCCGTGCAACACGATGGGGAAGGGTTGGCGCGAGTGAAGTTGCCCGCGCTGAAGGCCGGAGCCTACCGGCTGCACTACGAGACGACGGACGCGTTCGGGCAGACGTTCAAGGTTGCGCGGGAGTTGATGGTTGCGGGTACGCGTGCCCCCATCGCGCTGCCATCCGCGCTGGTGTTGGAGAAGTCGTCCGTGCGCGTGGGTGAAGTGGCGCGGCTGCTCGCGTTCTCCGGCTTCGCGGGGCAGCCTTTGATGTTGGACTTGTACCAGGGCGAGCAGCGCATCCTGCGCAAGCCGTTGGTGGGGGGAGACTCTCCCGCCGTGATTGAAGTCCCCGTGACGGAGTCGATGCGGGGCGGCTTCACCGCGGTACTGGTGGCGGTGCGCGACTGGCAGTTCATGCGCTTCAGCGAGCATGTGTTCGTGCCCTTCGACAACAAGGAGCTGAGCCTGGAGTTCGCCACGTTCCGCGACAAGCTGCGCCCGGGGGCGAAGGAGACCTGGCGCGTGACGGTGAAGGGGCCCAAGGGCGCGAAGGTGGAGGCGGGGGCGGCGGAGTTGCTCGCGTATATGTATGACCAGTCGCTGGACCTGTTCGCACCGCACGTCCCCGTGAGAGTCGCGGACCTCTATCCCCAGCGCATGGCGTCGTCGGAGCAGGGCTCGTCCCTGTCCATGGAGCAGGCGCAATGGTTGGTCCTGCATGGCTACGGTGACTACTTCTCGTGGTCGTCTCCCGTGGAGGACCACCTGAGGTTCGAGGATGGCTATGGACTGGGGGGGCCGGGATACCGCCGGCGCCAGTTCGGGATGTCCTATGAATCCACCGCGAGCGCTGTCTCGAGGGAGTCGGCTGCTCGTCCAGAGCAGGTGATGAAGCGCAAGATGGACAGGTCGTTTGGTGCGCCGCCGGCCATGGCGGCCATCGCGGAGGGCACAGTGGCGGAGCAGCGTGGTGGAGCTCCGGCCCCCGCGGATCCCCCCGCGCAGGCGCTGCGCTCCAACTTCGCGGAGACGGCCTTCTGGATTCCGCAGCTCCTCACCGGACCGGATGGCTCCGCGTCGCTGGAGTTCACGGTGCCCGACTCGGTGACGGCCTGGAGTGTGTGGGTCCACGGCGTCACGCGCGACTTGCAGGGAGGCTCGGTGCAGCGCACCTCCCGGAGCGTGAAGGAGCTGATGGTGCGGCCCTACGTGCCTCGGTTCCTGCGTGAGGGGGACCGCGCGGTGCTGGAGGTGGTGGTGAACAACGCGTCGGAGCAGGCGCGCCAGGGCACGCTCACGCTGGACATCGTCGACACCGAGACGCGCAAGAGCCTGCTCTCGGAGTTCGGTGTGAAGAACGCCTCGCAGGCCTTCACGGTGGCACCGGGCAAGGGGACGAACCTGCGGTTCGCGCTCACCACGCCCTCGAAGGTGGGCACGGTGGCCTTCCGCGTGGAGGCTCGCTCGGGAGACGTGAGCGACGGCGAGCTGCGCCCGCTGCCGGTGTTGCCTGGCCGCGTGCACCTGGCGCAGTCGCGCTTCGTGACGCTCAAGGGCGCGGGCTCGAAGACGATGCGCTTCGACGACCTGAAGAAGGGCGGCGACCCGACGCGGGTGAACGAGCAGCTGGTCGTCACCGTCGACACGCAGCTGTTCTACTCGGCGCTCCAGGCGCTGCCGTACCTGGTGGACTACCCCTACGAGTGCTCGGAGCAGACGCTCAACCGCTTCGTGTCCTCGGGCATCCTCTCGAGCCTCTACGGCAAGTATCCCGCTGTCGCGAAGATGGCGAAGGACCTGAGCCAGCGCTCCACCCGGTTCGAGACGTGGGACTCGGTGGACCCGAACCGCAAGATGTCGCTGGAGGAGACGCCCTGGCTGGAGATGGCGAAGGGTGGGGCCGAGTCCAGTGGCGGTCTGGTGAAGGTGCTGGACCCGAAGGTGGCTCGCGCGGAGCGCGATGCGGCGATGGCGAAGCTGCGCAAGGCGCAGACGGCCAGCGGCGGCTTCCCCTGGTGGCCGGGGGGCCCGCCCTCGCCGTACATGACGCTCTACATCGTCCACGGCTTGTCTCGCGCCATGGAGTACGGCGTGGAGGTTCCCGACGACATGACGCGCGAGGCCTGGGGCTACCTGGCCCGGCACTTCCGCGAGGAGTACGCCAGCAAGCTGATGATGAAGGGACAGGGCTGGGAGTTCATCACCTTCCTCAACTACGTGGCCTCCGCGTACCCGGACGAGCGTTTCACCGGAGACGCGCTGACCGCGGAAGAGCGCCAGAAGATGCTCTCCTTCAGCTTCAAGTACTGGAAGAAGCACTCGCCCTACCTGAAGGGCTATCTGGCGCTGACGCTGAAGCGCTCGGGGCGCGGCGCGGACGCGACGAAGGTCTGGGACAGCGTGATGGACTCGGCGAAGACCAGCGAAGAGCTGGGCACGTATTGGGCACCCGAGGACCGAAGCTGGCTCTGGTACAACGACACCACGGAGACACATGCCTTCGCGTTGCGCACGCTCACGGAGCTGAACCCGAAGGACCCTCGCCGTGAGGGGCTGGTGCAGTGGCTGCTCCTGGACAAGAAGCTCAACCACTGGAAGTCCACGCGCGCCACGGCGGAGTCGCTCTACGCGCTGGTGAAGTACCTGGAGTCGGAGGGCGCGCTGGGCATCCGTGAGGACGCGACGGTGAAGGTGGGGCCGCGCGTGGTGAGGATGGAGTTCGCGCCGGACGAGTACACGGGGAAGAAGAACCAGGTGGTGGTGCCTGGGCCGGAGCTCCAGCCGGAGACGATGAGCTCGGTCGTGGTGGAGAAGTCGACGAAGGGCTTCGCCTTCGCTTCCGCGACGTGGCACTTCTCCACGGAGAAGCTGCCGACGGAGGACCGGGGCGACTTCTTCCAGGTGTCGCGCCGTTACTTCCGTCGCGAGCGCGAGGGGCGCGAGGCCGTGCTCCAGCCGCTGGCCGAGGGGGCGCTGCTCAACCCGGGAGACGAGGTGGAGGTGCACCTGTCACTGCGCACGAAGCATGCGGCCGAATACGTCCACCTGCGGGACCCGCGCGCCGCGGGCCTGGAGCCGGAGAACGTGCAGTCCCGCCACAAGTGGGACCTGGGCATCTCCTGGTACGAGGAGACGCGCGACTCGGGCAGCAACTTCTTCTTCGAGTGGCTGCCCGCGGGTGAGTACACCTTCAAGTACCGGCTGCGCGCCAACATGGCGGGCACGTTCCGGGTGGGGCCCGCGACGGTGCAGTCGATGTACGCGCCGGAGTTCACCGCGTACTCGGCGGGAGCGGTGCTCAACGTGGGGCCGGCGAAGTAGCGCGGGCTCCAGCGGGAACAGGCACGAGGACGCGGCTGCACCTGGCCGCTGTCCTCGTGCCGTGCTCCTCGGCCTCGCATGGGGAGTGTCCGCCTGGGCCGAGGGGACGCGGGGCACGTCGCAGCAGGGTCGGTTTTTCCGTCGTGTTTGGGTCGGTGTGGCCTTGTGCCCCGTGCTCACCCCGTGCGCTGAGCCGGAGCCCGAGCCGAGTCCTGGCTATCGACGGGACCCAGTGGTCGCGGAGCGCATCCAGGCCGTCAGGGCGGACGTCCTCGCCTGGCGCCCTGAGCCGTCACTCGCCACAGGTGGCGGAGTCGTCGGTGGGGTGGATCGTGGCGATGCCGTAGGTGCCATTGCGCGTGCCGCACCAGATGCGCCACTTCGTGTTCCCCAGGTCCGGCGCGCTGTACACGCCGCCTTCCTTCTTCGCGCCGTTGCGAGCGCAGCACCGCGCGAAGGCCCGCGTGCCGATGGAGAGGAGTCCCACGGCATCGGGTGACTCGGAGAAGCCACCGACGCGCTTCTCCCCACAGGACCACGGCGCCACGCCCTTGTAGCGGATGAGGTACTGGCCCGGCGCCTTCGCCGAGCCCCCGCGCACCGGCCCGCCGTAGCAGAGCTTCCCCTCCGCCTCGAGCTGCGCGTAGCGCGGCAGGAAGTGCAGACCGCCAATCGGGCCACGGTCCCAATCATCCCCGCAGAACACGTGCGTGAAGGCATTGCGCGGCCCCGTGCTCACCCACAGGCTGGCAAGCCAGTCGATGTTCGACTGCTTCTGACCGGGCCGTCCCGCGGCGGACAGCGCCGTCTGGATGCGTGGGTCGTCGTAATGCCGGGCGACGAAGCGACGCACCTCCGCCGCGCTCACGCTCGCGTCCGGACGCGCGGGGCACATCTGCAGCACTTCCTTGTCCAGCGCGGTCAGCACCGGTTGCTTCTCGAAGAGGGGCTTGCTGGAGCACGTCGACGCGCACTCCCTGGCGTCACGCGAGCCCCCCGCGTATCGCGGAGCCTGCGCGCCCGGAGCGCTCACGATGACGGCGGGACCTTCGTCCGAGTCCCCCTCCGACGCTTCAGCCGAGAACTCCGCCCGCAGCCGCTCCTTGCCGGCGGCCCGTTGCTCCGCGTCCGCGCGGTCCGCCGCAGCCAGCGTCGCGGCGGAGGGGGCCGCGGGAGCAGCGGACTCCTGGGCGCCTTCGCACAACACCCAGCCCTCGGCGGAGGCACCACGCAGCTTGCACCACGCGCGGCCAGGACCGCCCTTCTTGAGCAGTGGGTACGTCTGCCCGGGCTCCACCGTGAAGACGACCTTGGGCGACTCGGGCTGGTCGACCGCGTCCACGCGGACGTCGGAGACGAACGCCCCCGGGCCCGCGAGCGCGGGGAGGGTGGTCAACACCAGGCCGAGGCACAGTGCGGGGAAACGCATGGCGCGCGAGTCTATCCCAATCCGCCCCCGCCCCTCGAAGCAGGGGCGGGTGGGGTGGCTCCTCGGGCACCTGGGACGGAGGGCCGTCCCCGGGAATTCACGCCAGCTTGACGCGCGCGGCCTTCAGCTTGCCGACCTGCACCGTGTACTCGCCGGCGCCCAGGTCCGCCTTCGGGTCCGCCACTTTCTCGCCGTTCACCCGGACGCCGCCCTGGGTGATCATCTTCCGGCCCTCGGTCGCGGAGGCCACGAGCTTCGCCTCGGCCAGCACCTTCGTCACCGGAAGCGTCGCCGCGCCGGCCAGGGAGACCTCCACCTGGGGAAGGTCCTCGGCCGTCAGCTCCTTCTTCGCGAAGCGCTTCTCGAAGTCCTCTTCCGCCTTGCGTGCCGCCTCGGCGTCGTGGAAGCGCTCCGTCATCTCGCGGGCGAAGCCCAGCTTGGCGGCCTTCGGGTGCACCTCACCGCTGGCGACCTTCGCCTGCAGCTCTCCCAGTTCCTTCAGCGTCTTGGAGGAGAGGAGCTGGTAGTAGCGCCACATCAGGTCGTCGGTGATGCTCATCAGCTTGCCGAACATGGTGTCCGGCGCCTCGCTGACGCCCACGTAGTTGTCCAGGCTCTTGGACATCTTGTCGCCGACAATCTTCCCGTCGACGAGCTTCGCGCTGAGCCCCTCCAGGATGGGCCCCGTCATGATGACCTGGGGCGCCATGTTCTCCTCGCGCATCAGCTGCCGGCCCACCAGCAGGTTGAAGAGCTGGTCCGTGGCGCCCAGCTCCACGTCCGACTTCAAGGCGACGGAGTCGTAGCCCTGGAGGAGCGGGTAGAGCATCTCGTGGATGGCGATGGAGATGTTGTCCCGGAAGCGCTTCTTGAAGTCGTCGCGCTCCAGCATGCGCTGCAGCGAGTAGCGCGACGCCAGCCGAATCATTCCCTCGGTGCCCAGCTTGTCGAGCCACTCCGAGTTGAAGCGGACCGTCGTCTTCTCCGCGTCCAGCACCTTGAAGACCTGCTGCTTGTACGTCTCCGCGTTGGCCTTCACCTCGTCGCGGGTGAGCGCCGGGCGCGTGGCGTTGCGCCCCGTGGGGTCGCCAATCAGCGCCGTGAAGTCACCGATGAGGAACACCACGGTGTGGCCGAAGTCCTGGAAGCGTCGCATGCGCGTGAGCAGCAGCGAGTGGCCCAGGTGCAGGTCCGGCCGGCTGGGGTCGAACCCCGCCTTGATGACGAGCGGCTTGCCCGATTCATACGAGTACCGGAGCTTCTTCTTCAGGTCCTCGGGCGAGTGGAGATCCACCGTGCCTCGGGTGACTTCTTCGAACTGCTCCTCGGGGGTCGCCTTGCGCAGCGCGTCCGGATTCATGGCCGGCGGACCATAGCCGAAAGCCCGCCGCCGCGCGGCACTTCCACGCCGACTTTCAGGTACCCGGCAGGTGGACGCGCACGCGCTCGATGGCCCGCCCACGCCCCGTGGTGTCGTCGATGTCCAGCACCACACCCTGCAGATACACCAGCCGCTCCGCGACTTCGTAGGGCGCGTGCTTCTGGCCCAGGAACCGCGCCACGGACTGCTCCTTCTTCATCCCGATGACCGAGTCCAGGGGACCGCACATGCCCACGTCGGTGATGAACGCCGTGCCGCCCGGGAGGATGCGCTCATCCGCCGTCTGCACGTGCGTATGCGTCCCGACCACCGCGGACACCCGCCCGTCCAGGTGCACCCCCATCGCGTTCTTCTCGCTGGAGGCCTCGCAGTGCATGTCCACGAGGATGCAGGGCGTGCGCGCGCGCATCGTCTCCACCAACCCCTGCACCACCTCGAAGGGGTTGTCGTGGGTGCGCATGAAGACGCGGCCCTCCAGGTTGATGACCCCCAGCACGCGTCCGTCCGGAAGCTCCACCACCCCGTGGCCCTTGCCGGGCGTGTCCTTGGGATAGTTGGCCGGGCGCAGCAGCTTGTCGGGATGGGACGCCAGCCACGGCAGGATGGACTTCTTGGACCAGAAGTGATTGCCGCTCGTCAGGAGGTCGACGCCGCTGGCGAGCAGGGTGTCCGCCGTCTCCGGCGAGATGCCCGCGCCCTGGTCGCTGTTCTCCGCGTTGGCGACCGTCACTTCGATGCCATGGGTGGCCTTCAGACGTGGCAGGAGGGCGCGGACGGCCTGAAGCCCCGGACGACCCACCACGTCTCCCATGAAGAGGACCTTCACGTATCCAGGAAGTCCCAGGTCCGGAACAGGCCGCGGTGGGACGACAGCTCCGTCACGACCAGGTCCATGTCCACGTCATCGCCCGTGGTGGGGAGCATCTCGACGAGCTGGTCGTTGAAGGCCAGGCCCACCCGCCGGCTGCGCGCACTGGCCGCGCGAAGGGTGGCGTCGTAGTAGCCACCGCCACGCCCCAGCCGCTTGCCGTCGCCGGTGAAGCCCAGCCCGGGGACCACGAACAGGTCGATCTGGTCCACCGCGATGAGGTCCGACGAGTTCGTCGGCTCCCGCACGCCCAGACGGCCCGGCTCCAGCTCCGCCTCCGACTTGATGGCGCGGAAGGAGAGAATCCGCCCGTGCACGTGGGACAGCGGGTAGCAGACGGTCTTCTCGTCTTGCAGCGCCGCGATGAGAATGTCCCGCGTGGGCACCTCGCCCCGGATGGGGGCGTAGAGCGCCACGGTCCGCGCATTCTGGTAGTACTCCGTCGCCAGGAACCGAGACTGCACCTTGAGACCCCGCGTGTCGATGAGGTCCGGCGTCATCGCCTTGCGGCGCGCCGTCAACTCATCCCGCAGCGTCTGCTTCCTCGCCGCCGCCTCTTCCACCACCGTCTCGCTCACCGCCGCCGCTCCGCAGAAAAAGTCCCCCGCCGCATGGCCGTGTGCCCAGCATCCATTGAACCCTGAAAAGCCAGGTGGGAGCCGAATTCATGCCGCCGCAGGCTTCCCTCATCCCTCGTGAGAGGGGAGGGCTTGCACATGGCGGCCGAAACGGACCCCGGAATGGACGTATCGGTTCGAATTTCTGCCGAGCATCACGCGCCCCGCAGGGGACAGCCCTTGAAACAAAGCTACAGTGCCACCAAGGCCTCGAAATGACTGAGAAAAATCGTGACGACCTTTTGAAATGATAAGGAGGGGAGTCAGCGGGGTCAAGGCATCCTCGCGCGTTTACAAGCTGGGCGCGGCCCACCTATGATGGAGACCCCCACACCCCGCACATGCCGCCCTCGCTTCTAAACAAGGGACTCGTGACGGCTCTTTCCGTCACCTCTGGCCTCGCCTGGGCGGGTCCGAAGCTGTCTGGCTCCTACGTAGGGGATACCTACGGACAGGTGGAGTTGCGGATGGACGGCGACCGCCTGGTCGGCACGTCCTCTGGCTCTGGAGGTGGCTGCAAGTTCTCGGCGGGCACGGAGGTGCTCGCCGGGGAGTTCCAGGGCAACGTCCTGGTGGCCACGCTTCAGGTGTGCCTGGCCGGAACGCCGGAGTGTGTTGGCGCCCGGTCCTTCCCGACGCTGGCCACCTACAACCCCCACTCGGGCGTGCTGTCCGCGCGGGTCCGGCTCCCCAAGGGCTGCCACTCCCCGGGCCTGAAGGACTTCGTCCTGTTCCTGCGGAGCACAGGCGCCGGCGAGTCCGAGGACGATACCGCGAAGGACGGCGCGCTTGGTGGGCGAGGCGCTTCCCCGGCCGTCGCGGACGAAGAGGACGCCGCGGAGCCGAAGGGCTCCGAGACTCGCGCCGCGCCCACCGGCCCGGGGCCCGTGGAGCAGGGCCTGCTGTTCCTGGCCTCGAAGTCGCCGAACAAGTGGGGGTTCGCACAAACCCGCTTCGAGGCCGCGCTGGTCGCGAACCCTCAGGATATCGACGCCCTCGTGGGCATGGCCGCCATCCACTTGGGACAGGGCAATCCCGGCAAGGCTCATCAGGAGGCCCTGTCGCGTATCCGCCCCGTGCCGCCCACGCGCCCGGATGTCTATGCGTGGCAGGCCTATGTGGCCGACCAGCAGGGAGATGGCGGCAGCGTCCAGAGGTTGCTGCGCAAGGCGCTGGAGCTGAACTGGTCGCCGGAGAATCCCAAGCCCTGGGAAGAGGCGCTGGTGAAGGCCCTGGCGGGTGACATCGAGCTGGCGCAGAAGCAGCTGAAGAGTCGCAAGCGCGCGCCGGGCCGCGAGGCGGCAGGAGCTGGAAGTCCGAGCCCGTGAGCCAGATGCCTTCTCCTCCGAGGACTCAGCGGGTCTTCGGCCAGTACGAAATCGTCTCCGTGCTCGGCAAGGGCGGCATGGCGGAGGTGTACCGGGCGAAGGTGCTGGCCGGGGCGCGTGAGGGTTGGACCGTTGCCCTCAAGCGGCTCTTGCCCGCGCTGACGGCGGACCCGGAGTCCGTCTCGCTGTTCTCGCGCGAGGCGCAGCTCTCCAAGCAGCTGCACCATCCCAACATCGTGACGGTGCTGGATGCCGGAGAGCTGGAGGGCATCTACTTCATCGTGATGGAGCTGGTGGATGGCCGCGACCTGGGCCAGATACTCCGCCGATGCAAGGTGCGCGGCATCCCGCTCCCGTTGGACTTCGCGGTGTACCTGGGGAAGGTGCTGCTGGAGGCGCTCGCGTACGCGCACTCCGCCACCGGGCCGCAGGGGGAGCCGCTGGGCATCGTCCACTGCGATGTGTCGCCGTCCAACCTCTTCATCTCGCGCGTCGGCGAAATCAAGCTGGGCGACTTCGGCGTCTCGCGCGTGCTGGTGGACGGCAAGCTCCAGGGCGGCGAGGTGCTGGGCAAGCCCTACTACCTCTCTCCGGAGTCGCTGCTGGGCGAGGTCAGCCCGGTCGCGGACCTGTGGGCGGCGACGGTCGTCCTCTACGAGCTGTTGACGCTGGAGCGCCCCTTCACCGGCACCACGCCCGACGAGGTGTTCCACGCCATCCGCTCTCGGAGCTACCGGCCGCTGCGCGAGCTGCGTCCGGACGTGCCCCAGGCGCTCGAGGATGTGGTGCGCCGCGCCTTCTCCGCGCGCCCCGAGGACCGGTTCCCCTCGGCCGAGTCGTTCGCCCAGGCGCTCGCGCCGCACTACGACGAGCGCGTGGGAACGCCGCTGGCCATCGCCGCGGTGGTGCGTGGGCTGTTCGGCGCCAGTGATGACGTGCCCGCCTCGGCTTCTCCGTCGGGGACGCCTTCGTCGACGCCGTCCGGGGCCTCGCGCGCGGAGTAGGGGACGGGGCATTCGCCCGCCCTCGAGCGCGCTGTCACCAGTCCCGTGAGGCCGCGGAGATGGTGACCTTCTCCTCATGGCCACCCAAGAGCTTCCAGCAGCACCCCCCGAAGAGCCCGCTCCCGAGCGCCAGGCAGGCGGGAGCGTTCCAGCCCGATTGCCTCCCAAGGAGGGCGAGGCCCGCGAGGACGGGATGCCCGGGTACGGACAGCCCGACCCGGAGGTGCGCGAGAAGTCACTGCCCGAGCAAGGGTGGTAGCGCCTGCGGGGTTCCCGAGCCGTTGAGGACTCGCACCGAGCCCTGCTCCAGTCCGTGCTGTTGCAGCTTGCTGCGCCAGACCTCGAACTCTCCCTCGGACACGAGTCCGAAGGCGCTGAACTTGCCGGTGACGCCCTCGTAGCGGTTGCGGTCCATCTTCAGTCGGGGCCGGGCCGTGGCGCGCCCCAGCTTCACGAAGCTGGTCATGTCGCGCAGCGTGTTGTCGAAGACGGCCATGTCCGAGACGACCAGCGGCTCATCCGCCGCCAGCCGCAGGCCGGAGTCCGCCGTCCGCTCGATGTGATTGCCCATCACGCGCACCCCTCGCGCCTTCGCCACGCGGATGCCCTGGCCGTTGCCCCGGTTCGCGAAGTTGTAGATGTCCATCACCATGTTGTCGCGAATCCCGATGTTGGCTGGGTTGTCCACGGCGGCGAGTCCACCGACGGAGATGCCTCGACCGGCCATGAAGATGAGGTTGCCGACGATCTCGATGTTCGTCGCGTCCTCGTGCACGAGGATGGCTTCGGCGGCGGAGGTCTTCGCCTGCCAGGGATAGCGAGCGAGGTTCGGGAAGCGGAAGAGGACGTTGGACTGGATGAACAGGTTGTCGCACGCCTTGACGTCGATGCCGTTCTCTCCGCAGTCGTACATCTGGTTGTGCTCGATGAAGAGCTCGGTGGGGCGGCCGTCGCTGGGCTGGCACTGCACGGCGTCACCCGAGGCATCGTGGATGGTGTTCTCCACGAGGTAGACCTGGCGCGAGGTGCCTTTCACCGCCACCCCATGGGAGTCCTGGCCGGTGCGGGAGAAGTCGCGAATCTCGTTGCCCTCGATGAGCACGGTGTTCGCATTGCTGACGACGACGCCTCCTCCGGCGCGACCTCCATGCAGCAAGGAGTCGGAGAGCTGTGAGCAGCGGGTGGAGCCCTCGAAGAGCGCGGCGAAGGACGGCCGCTCCTGGACGTCGATGTCCAGGGCCTCGACAATCCAATACGGCTGGCTCAACACCAGCAGGCTTCCGACGTCCGTGCCGCTGGGGACGATGCGAGGCCTGTAGGGCTGCTCTCCGCGCAGGACGATGGGGGCGGTGGCCGTGCCCGGGCGTGCCTTCGACGTGTTGATGGCGACCTGCTCGGGATACGTCCCGGCGCGAACCTGGATGATGGTGCCGGGCAGCGCGGCCTGCACCGCGTCCATGATGGTGGAGAAGGGATTGTTGATGGAGCCCAGGGGCTGGCTGGGATTGCGTGGCCCCTTGTTCGCGACGTGGAGCGTGGGGCCGGTGGCGCTGGCGGCCGAAGGGCACTTGCTCCAGAAGGACTCCTTCGCGCTGAGCGGAGCGACTTGGGCCTCCTGCTCCGCGCTGGCGAGGGGACTTTCCGAGAGAGGCAGGCGGGGCTCCTCCGCGCCAGGGCCACAGGCCAACGCGAGTGCGGAGATGAGCACCGCGAAATGACTCTTCAGGAACCTCGGCCCCGTCGACACCTGCACCATGTCTCGTCCCCCCGTGGGTTGGTTTATCTATTGCGAGAGGATGTTTTCACCGGGCCCGCTTTGTTCAAGCGGCCATGCCCCGAAGGGGCACGCGGGATTCACCGGCGGATGCTCGCCGCGCGCGGGCTCACACCCGAGTCCTAGCGTCGTGATGTGCAACGCGGAGGCAGGCGCCCTCGGAGCCTGTGTGTGTGGCTACGCCGAGAGCGCGCGCACCGAGGGGACATGGCGGCGGAGTGCGTCGACGACGCACCTCACATCCGCCTCCCGAGTGTCGGGTCCCAGGCTGAATCGCAGACATCCTCGCGCCTGGGCCGGCGTGAGCCCCATGGCCCTGAGCACATGCGACGGCGTCAGCGTGCCCGACGCGCAGGCCGCGCCCATCGAGACGCAGATGCCCTCCAGGTCCAGCGCGATGAGCAGTGCCTCACCCTCCACGCCGTCGAAGCGCAGGTTGCTGGTGTTGGGCACGCGAGGCGCGCCCGCACCGTTCACCGTCACCCCGGGCACGCACTCGAGCACCGCGCGCTCGAAGTCATCCCGCAGCGCGCCCACGCGCTCGGCCATCGACGGCTGCTCGCGGGTGGCCAGCTCCAGCGCGAGGGCGAACGCCTCCGCGTGAGGGATGTTCTGCGTCCCACCCCGCAGGCCCGCTTCCTGATGGCCGGGGACCAGGGCCCGCACGTCCACGCCCTTGCGCACCACCAGCACACCCGCGCCGGAGGGACCTCCGAACTTGTGTGCCGAGAGCGACAGGAGATCCGCGTCCACCTCTCGCAGCGACAGCTGCACCTTGCCCGCGGCCTGCACCGCGTCGGTGTGGAAGAGCACGCCGCGCTGACGGCACGCGCGCGCGACTTCCGCCGCGGGCTGCACGACGCCCGTCTCGTTGTTGGCCCACATCAGCGAGCACAGCGCCGTGTCGGGTGTCAGCGCCGCGAGCATGTCGTCCGTGCGCACGCGGCCGTCCGGCCCTGGCGCCACGCGGACCACCTGCGCGCCCTCGCGCTCGAGCTGGGCCGCCGCGCCCAGCAGGGCAGGGTGCTCCACCGCGGTCGTCACCAGCTTGCGCCGCTCGGGCGACGCACGCGCATTCCAGGCGCCCACGAGCGCCAGTGCATCCGCCTCGCTCCCGGAGCTGGTGAAGCAGATCTCCTTGGGCTCACAGCCCAGCACACGCGCCACGCGGGCCCGGGCGGCATCGAGTCGCGCGCGAGCCTCGCGGCCCGCCGCATGGACGCTGGATGCGTTGCCATGGCCCCCTTGCGAGAAGGCGCGAGCGAGCAGCGAGGCGACCTCCGGCCGGACGGGCGCGGCGGCGTTGTAGTCCCAGTAGATCACGCGTCCTGCGCGGAGAGCAGCGACACGGGACGTTCGTCCGCGACGCCGAAGGCATCCAGGAAGCGGCTCACCAGCTCGCGCTTGAGCGCCTTGCGCTGCGCCGCCTTTCCCGACAAGGGAAGCCGCGCGCCCGCCATGCTGCCGTGGCCGCCGGACGAGCCGCCGTAGTCCTCGAAGATCTCTCGGATGAGCCGGCCCGCGTTCATCCGGCGGTCCTTCACCCGCAAGCTGAAGTAGAGCTGGTTGCGGTACGTTCCGAAGGCGAGCGACCACTTCGTGCCCTCGAGGAACATCAGCCGCTCGGCGACCTCCGCCACCATGTCCGGGGAGTAGACCTCCTCCAGGTCGGTGACGATGGCGGTGCCGTACACCTTCGCCCGCTCGAAGGCCGTGTGGTACAGCTGGAAGTAGCGCGCCGGAAGCTCGGGGTGTTCGATCTGCGCGAGCATCGACTTGTCCATGCGCGGAAACAGCCACAGGTAGCTGTCGATGTCCGTCTGCGTCGTCTCGCGGCCCAGGTCCCGGGTGTCCGCCTTGATGCCGTAGAACAGCGCCGTCGCCACCTCGACCGAGGGCTCCACGCGCGCGGCCCGCAGGTACTCCACCAGCATGGTGGACGTGGCGCCGAAGTCCCCGCCCACGTCCGCGAAGGGCGCGGAGAGGCTCTCCTCCCGCAGCGGGTGATGGTCCACGACGAGCTGCGCTTCCAGCCGTGCGGGCAACGAGTGGTTGCCCACCTTGGGCTGCGTATCGACGAGCCCGAAGAGGTCGTACTCGTCGAAGTCGATCTGCGACACGTGGGAGACGGGCAGCCGCAGCACCTTCACGAAGGCGATGTTCTCCGCCCGGCCGATGATGCCCCCATAGCCCACGTGCGCTTCCACGTCCGCCCGGCGCTCCAGCAGGTGGGCCAGCGCCACGGCGGCCGCCAGTGAGTCCGGATCAGGATTGTCGTGGGTGAGGATGAGCGCCTTGCGATGCCCCTTCGCCACCTGGAGCAGGCGCTCCAGCTTGTCACGAGCCGACAAGAGGGCCAGACGTGGTGGCGGAGGCTCCGTCAGCTCGCCCCCGGCTCCCTGGGTACGGCGGCTGTTGAAGGACTGAGTCACGGGCATGGATGGTCTTCTTTACTTCCTCCGGCACCCAGTTTCGAGATGCCGGATGTTGTCTCCTCGACATTGAGGGCGGGGTGTCTCCCGCACACCAATGTTGCAAACGCCCCCACGGACCTTCACGCGGGAGCGGAAGGCCGTGTGCCCGGACGCCTTCCCGCTCCCACGCGGGCTTGCTAGTTGTTGATGGCCTTGTACTTGCGGCCCATGTCCCTGAAGTACTTGACGCCGTTGTCCAGGGAGTTCTCCATCGCGTCCATCAGCACCGTGCGGAACTGCGCCGCGGGGCCCCGGAAGCACTCGTAGTAGCGCTGCCGGTCGATGGAGTGGATGACGGCGGGCATGTACCCGTTGCGCAGCAGGATGAGGTTGCTGCACATGCGACCGACCTTCCCGCTGTGCTCCGTGAACGGGAAGATCTGCAGGAAGTTGTGCTGCACCGTCGCGGCCTGCTTGATGGGATGGAACTCGCGGAACTCGGCGCTGGCCGTGTAGTCCACGAGCTTCTCCAGCGCGGGTTGGATCTTCGCGGGCTGGTGGATGTCGTGGAAGTACGTGCGGTGCAGCGGCATGTCCTTGCGCAGCCCCGAGCGCTCACGCTCCTTGGCGAGCTCCTTCTCGGTGCGCTCCCGACGCTCCATGCGCGCGCGCTCGGCCAGGGCCTCGGGCGTGTTGCCGAGGAAGAGGTCGTGCATGCGTTTGATGGTGGTGAGCGTGATCTGCGCCTGCTTCTTGGCGCCCGCGGCTTCCTCACGGATGAAGTCGCAGACGGCCTTGTGATTCCGGATCTCGAGCACCACCGGAATCATGGAGGCCTCGGCGCTGGTGCGTCCGGGATACAGGGCCGCCATCAACTCCTGATGGGTGTAGACCACGCCTTCCAACGCGGCGTCGTGGTAGATCCACGACATCTCGAAACGCTCGAGGAACTCACGCGCCGGCTGCTTGTCCTTGTAGATCTCGAGGTACTCGCGCAGCGCCTCGTTCTTCTCGTCGATGTCCTGGTAGCGTTCCTTCACGGACTGCGGCTCCTTCTTGCGCCGGGCCCCGCAAGGGTGGCCATTGGCGTGCGGCCGAGCGAAACAACGGCACGCGGATTCTAGAAATTCCGCACGGTTGTAACAACGAATTCCGGCTAGAGATTGACGAGGAAGACCTCGCACGCCTGGTCGAGCAGGTCCTTGGACAGGGCCGGCGGAATCTGCCGGTAGCGGGCGGCGTCCTTGATGAGACCCACCAAGTCCCGAGGATGACAGGCCCGAAGCTGCATCGTCCGGGGCTTGTAGTAGTGCTCGACGAGGTACGTGACGGCCTGGTCCACGTAGGGGATGCCCGCTGCCTCGCACACCCGGCGGAAGATCTCCCGGTACGACTCCTCGTCGGGGTTGGTGACCTCGATCTTGTACTTGATGCGCCGGAGGAAGGCCTCGTCCACCAGCTCCTTCGGGTCCAGATTCGTGGAAAAGACGAGAAGCTGATCAAACGGGATTTCGAACTTCTTGCCCGTGTGGAGGGTCAGGAAGTCGACCCGCTTCTCCAGGGGGACGATCCAGCGGTTGAGCAGGTCCGTGGGGTGGACCTTCTGGCGGCCGAAGTCGTCGATGAGGAGCATGCCGCCGTTGGCCTTCACCTGGAACGGGGCTTCGTAGAAGCGGGTGCTCTCCGAGTAGATGAGGTCCAGCGTCTCCAGCGTGAGCTCGCCGCCGACGACGACGGCGGGCCTGCGGCAGAGCATCCACCGCTTGTCCATCTCGAAGGTCTGCCGACGGCCGCCGCTGGTGCCACCCATCTCCAGCGCGACGGGCGTGTGCAGCAGGTGGTCATGCACCTGGATGATTTGATTTCCAATCTCCAGGCAGTGCGGGACGAAGACCTCGCCGCCGAACATGTGGGAGACGGCCTCGGCCAGGCTCGTCTTGCCGTTGCCGGGCGGGCCGTAGAGGAACAGCGAGCGCCCGGAGTTGACCGCGGGGCCCAGCTTGTCCATCAGCTCCGCGGGGACGGTGAGGTGGCTGAGCGCCGCCACCAGCTCCTCCTGGCTGACGACGGGCGTCTCCTCGGTCTGGCTGGTGATGAGCGCGTTGTACTGCTCGATGGGGACGGGCGCGGGGCCCACGTACGTCGTGCGCGTCAGCGCGTCGCGTGCGTACTCGCGGCCCTTCTCCGTGAGGATGAACTCCACCGACGCGCGGCCAAAGCCCTTGCCGCCCCGCAGGTCCACGAGCTTCTCCGTGGCGAGGAAGTCCACCACGTGCTCGATGACGCCGGGCCAGGGCAGGCACATCTCCTCGGCGATGCCCATGCCCGTGCCGGTCCCCGCGTAATAGAGGAACTTCAGCGCGATATCCGAGAGCAACCCCATCTTCAGGCCCGTCTCCTCCACCGACTTCGGCTCCGGCGGAGCGATGTCGAGGATGGATGGGTTCTCGAGCCTGAAGGGATTTTCGTCGTAGACGTGACCGGCGGGAGCCATCGGGGCCCTTTTAGCGCAATCCCACGTGGGGAGGGCACGCGGCGATGGGGGAGGGCGGGTGCCCGGTCCTCGTGGGTCCGGGCCCCCCCAGGTGCATCACACGTACGTGAGCCACTCCGCGTAGCGCGGCTCCATGCCTCGGACCGTGCGGAAGTAGGTTTCCTGCACGAACGTACCGATGGGGCCCGGCTTGCCCGCGCCCACCGCGCGGTTGTCCACCTCGCGCACGGGGGTGATTTCCGCGGCGGTGCCGGTCAGGAAAATCTCGTTACAGATGTACAGCGCGTCACGAGTGAAGGTGACCTCGTCCACGGCGCGGCCACTGTCGCGGAGAATCTTGAGGACGGTGTCGCGGGTGATGCCGTCCAGGATGGGCGAGGACAAGGGCGGCGTCTTGATGACGCCCTTCTTGTTCACCATGAAGATGTTCTCGCCGGAGGCCTCGGCGACGAAGCCGCTGATGTCCAGGAGGATGGCCTCGTCGTAGCCCGCCAGCACCGCCTCGCGCTTGGCGAGGATGGAGTTGACGTACTGGCCCGAGATCTTCCCGCGCACCATGTTCACGTTGACGTGCATGCGAGTGAAGGAGCTCACCTTCGCGCGGATGCCCTCGCGAACGCCCTTGTCGCCCAGGTACGCGCCCCAATCCCACGCGGTGATGGCCACGCGCGTGGGGTTCACCGCGCCCAGGCCCATGGCGCCGTCGCCCATGAAGGCCACGGGCCTCAAGTACGCGCCGTTGGCGAAAAGGTCCTTCTGCTTGCGCAGCAGCTCCAGGCACGCGTCCACGAGCTGGTCCTCGGTGAACGGCATCTTCAACATGCAGATGTGCGCGGAGTCGAAGAGCCGCTGGATGTGCTCGCGCAGGCGGAACACCGCCAGCCGTCCATCATGCGTCCGGTACGCGCGAATCCCCTCGAAGACGCCCAGCCCGTAATGCAGGGCGTGCGTCATCACATGGACCTGGCCCTCGTCCCATTTCACCAATTGGCCGTCGAGCCAGATTTGATCCGCACGCAATACACTGGTCGAGGTCGAGCTCATACGCGGGTTCCTTCGCCCTGAAATTGAGTCGTGGGACTGCCCGACTCTTCTAGCCAGCCACCGCTATGAGGTCAAAGCGTGAAAGACCTTTCGCGGTATTCAGAGGACGTGGGGAATTGGCGCGAGCATGCGGCGGAGGAAGGGGAGGTCCTCGGCGAGTGCCTTGCGACCCAAGTGGAGTGCCTTGGACGCGAGCTCCACGTTGGGCACGACGTCGAGCGGTGACAGCGTGCGCGGGAAGCGCTTGACGTGGTGCGCGTAGGGCAGGTTCGGGCTCACCGTCATCGCGGCCAGGCGTTGGAGCGGGAGCCAGAAGGGCGTGGTGAGCCTGGGCGCGAAGCCATCCAGCGCGAGGATGAGGGTGTTGCGTGTGCCGATGCGGCCTTGCGCGACGGCCTTCCACGCGGCCTTCGCGGGGAGGTTGTCCACCAGCCCTCCGTCGATGAGGCGCGCCACGCCGTGCTGCGCCATCAACCCCTCCAGCAGCGAGTGCATGCGCGGGTCTTCGCGCAGCACGTCGTAGTGGATGACGCCGGGGAGCGCGGAGGAGAACCCGGCCGCGTCCAGGGCGTCGAACTCGCCGGTGGCGTCGTCCGCGCCCAGGTGCATGCGCACGGTGATTTCGGGGCGTGTGAAGAGCTCCGCCATGGCGCCCATCGTCGCCTGGAGGCGGCGTGTGACCCCCGCGGGGTTGAGCAGCCCCAGGGGGCTCGTTCCCAGCAGGCGCTCGTAGTACTCGAGCGGACGCGGGAGCATGCCTCGGCGGATGCCGCCCACCGAGATGAGCGTGGGCACCGGCAGGTCCTTGAGACGCAGGCCACTGCCCTCGGGGCCCGCGCCGAAGAAGCGCCCCAGGCCCGCGCGCAGGAACAGGCGCAGCGCCGCGGGAAGGCCGTAGCGGCTCTCCGTGGAGATGAAGCGGAAGAGCTTCCGGAAGGAGAGCCCGCGGACGATGTTGATCATCTCCGTGGGGTCGAAGCGCGCCATGCGCGAGCGCATGATGGCGAGGATGGCGCCCATGGACGCGCCCGCGAGCAGCTTGGGCTCCAGGCCGTGTTCCGCCAGGAGGCTCATCACGCCCAGGTAGACGAAGGCGGTGCCGCCTCCGCCGCCGGTCACCATCACCAGCTCCTTGTGGCGCAGCTCGCGGTCCATCGCCTCGGGAGGCACGCGGCCTCGCAGCCGGGAGACCACCGCGTCGCGCGCCCGCGCCGCGTGCTCGCGCAAGTCGCGCACGTGGGGGATGAGCTGATCTCTCGTCGGAGGTTGGCTTCCGCCGAGGACGGGCGTGAGGCGGCGCTCCACCTCATCGCGGAAGGGCGTGAGCAGCGCGCCCACGCCCACGTCCAGCCCGCCGTGCTGAATCTTGTAGAGCCGCGCGAGTGACAGCGCGGTGCGGAGCACGGCTTCCTCGTGCTCGCCTATCAAGGCGGGATTCGCCAGCGACGCGCGCACGAGGGACAGCTCCAGCTCCTCGAGTGGGCGGGTGATCTGGAAGCGTTCCTTCAGGAGCACGGGGATGCCAGGGCCTCTCGGGGCGCAAGCGCCCAGCATACACCGTCCAACCGACCCGCCGCCCGGGGGCGCACCGACCTGGTGCCGCTCACGCCTGGGCGATTTGCGGCAGGTTGGCGCGGGCCTTCTCGATGTCGCCCTCGTACTTGAGCACGAGGTTCAGCGTGGAGGCCACGACGTCCGAGGTGAGCTGGTCCGCGTTGAGGAGCACCAGGCTCTGCGCCCAGTCCAGCGTCTCGCTGATGGAGGGGGCCTTCTTCAAGTCCAGCGCGCGGATGGCGGCAACGGCCTCCACAACCTGCTCGGCCAGCACCTGGGGCACCTGGGGCAGCCGCGCGCGGACGATGCGCAGCTCGCGCTCCCGGTCGGGGAAGTCGATGTGCAGGTGGAGGCAGCGGCGCTTGAGCGCGTCGGACAGCTCGCGCGCGGCGTTGGACGTGAGCAGCACGCGCGGGATGTGCTTCGCGCGGAAGGTGCCCAGCTCCGGAATCGTGACGGCGTTGTCGGAGAGGACCTCCAGCAGGAAGGCCTCGAACTCTGGGTCCGCCTTGTCGATTTCATCCACCAGCAGCAGGGCGGGGCGCTCGGAGAGCTGGGCGCGGAGGATGGGGCGGGGCAGCAGGAAGCGCTCGGAGAAGAACACGGCGTCGCCGGACGCGAGCCGGTCCGCGGCCTCCGCCAGCGACGAGGTGCCCTCCACCATCTCTCCAATCTTGTCCTTGAGGAGCTGGGTGTAGAGCAGCTGCTTGGCGTACTCCCACTCGTAGAGGGCCTTGGCCTCGTCCAGTCCCTCGTAGCACTGGAGGCGGATGAGCTCGCGGCCCAGCGCCGACGCCATGGCGCGCGCCAGCTCCGTCTTCCCCACGCCCGCGGGGCCTTCCACCAGGATGGGCTTGTCCATCCGGTCCGCCAGGAATGCCGCCGTGGCGATTTCAGGGGAGGGCAGGTATCCCACCTGCTCCAGCTGCTCTTCCGCGTCCGCCACGCTCTTGAATGCGCGGACCTCTGCCGTTGAAGGGGTGCTCACCCGGCGGAACTTACCCGAGGCCCCCCGGGCAACTGCGGCAAAAATGCCAGCCTCCTGGGGCCCCCAACCCTGCCCTCTCGCTCTACCTCCCTGCAACCCACTGAAAAGACATAGGGAAATAATTTTCGCACCGTGGGCACACCCCGTGCATCTCAGTGGCGTAACTCACGAAGGGAAAGCAAAGAGGTCCGTGGTCATGATGTGGGCGTGGATGAGGATGGTGATGGCGCTGGCGGTCATCCTGCTGCCGGGCGGTTTCCCCCTGCTGCTGGCGTATGTCACGCTGCGGACGCTGATGAGCCGCTGGCGAGAGGCGCGGGCCCAGGCAATCCGGTTGGGGCGCGCGGTCTCCCTGCGCGACGTCGTTGCCTCACTGCATTTCAAGGAGCTGGTGCGCGACGCGCGCGCCGCCCTCTAGTTTCGTCTCGGGGTAGGGCACAGATGTCGCGGTCCGCTGGACACGTGGCCTTCTGAGCTCCCCCGCCTGGCGTGCCGGCTTCCCGGCAGGTGCCGCTTCTCCAGACAGCCGCGTGATGGACTTCCGGCGGGGGCCACCCACGCCCTGGCGATGGCCCCAGCCTGGCAGGCTACTTGTCCAGCTCGTCCACCAGCGCGGTCCAGTCGTCGTCTTCCTTGGGAGCGGTGGTAACGGGGAGCTGAACGACCATGGTGCGGTCGGTGGGCTCCGACTCGTCGCTCCCCAACATGACGGGTGCGGGAGCCGGGGCCTTCTTCGCGGCGGGCGCGGCCTTGGCGGCGGGCTTCGCGGCCTTCGCGGGCGCGGCGGCGGCCGGAGGGATGGTCTGGTTGACCTGCGGAGAGCGGGCCAGGTCGTCTTCGTCCGCCGAGGGCGCGGCCTTGGCGGCCTTCGCGGCGACGGGCGCGGGCGTGGCGGGTGACTTGCTCTTGAAGCGAGCCAGCTCCAGCTCGGCGACCTTGAGCGCCTTGCTCTTCTCCTGCACGGACTGCTGCAGGCGCGTCACTTCCTGGGCCTTGATGGCGTCGCGGCGCTCGAGCTCGGCCTTCTGCTTGGTGTTGAGCTCCTCGACCTCGCGCAGCTGCCGCGCCTCCAGGTCCTTGCGCTCCTTCTGCGCGGTGGCGAGGCGAGCGGCGGCCTCGTTGGCCTTGCCCTCGGCGGCGGAGACCTTCGCGGCCAGGTCCTTCTCCGCGCGGGCCTTGGCGCCCTGGGCGTTCTCCAGCGCGAGCTCCAGGTCCTGGACCTTCTTGGCGCGAGCGGCGAGCTGCGCTTGCAGGTCCTTGGCCTTCGCGTCGGCGTCGGCGGCCTTCGCCTGGGCTTCCTGGGTGAGCTGGGCGACGCGCTGCTCGGCCTTGGCCAGCTTCGCCGCCAGCTCGTCCGCGGCGCGCTTGGCCTCCGCGCGCTCCTGCTGCGTCTGCTGGGCCTGCTGCTGCGCCCGGGCCTCGGCCTGCTGGAGGTTGCTCGTGAGAGCGTCGCGCTCCTGCGCCAGCTTCTGGTGCTGGGCACCCGCCGCGCGCAGCTGCTCCTCGCGCTCGCCGAGCGCCTTCTTCGCCAGCTCGAACTGGTTGTTGAGCCCGGCCATCTGCTGACCGAGTCCATCCGCATGGCGCTTGGCATCGGTGGCCTGCGTCTGGAGCTTGGTCTCCATCGCCTTGAGCTGCTCGGTCCGGGTGGCCACCTCGCGGTTGAGCACCTCGGCCTGACGCATCTTCTCCTGCGTCACCTGCGTCAGCTTGCGCAGCGTGTCCGACAGCTCCTTGCCCTTGTTGGCCAGGTCGTTCTGGAGCAGCTCCTCGCGGCGCTGGGACTCCTCGGTGAGGGTGTCCAGGCGCTCCTTGAGGGTGGCCCGCGCGTCCTCCACCTGCGCGAGCTGCGCGGTCAGCTGGGTGACGTCCGCCACCCGAGCGCCCAGCTCGTGCTTGGTGATGGTGAGCTGTTCGCCCAGCTCCTCCACCTGGTTGCGCGCCTCGTTGAGCTCGCCCTGCAGCGCGGCCTGGGTGCTGGCGGCCTGCTGCCGGCTGGTGGTGTGGGCCTGCTGCTCGCGCGACAGCGTGTCCCGGGTGGCGGCGAGCTGACCCTGCACCTGCGAGAGCGTCTCGCTGGTGGCCTCCAGCTCGGAGCGCAGCCCGTCGCGCTCGCCCGTGAGGGCCTCGATGGTCGCGCTCGTCTCGGCGGCGAGCTTCTCGTGCGCGGCCCGCTCCGCCTCGTAGTTGCCCAGCGTCTCGGAGAGGTCTCCGCGGAGCTGGCCAATCTGCTGCGTGAGGGACTGCTCCAGCGCGTCCTTCGCCTCGCCCAGCGCCTTGAGCTCGGCGGTGCGCTGGTCGCGCTCGCCCGTGGTCCTCGCCAGGGCGTCGTTCGTGTCCTGCAGCGCTCCGCGGGTCTCATCCAGCTCGAGCTTGAGCGCGTCGCGCTGTGCGGTGGTGGTGCCCAGCTCGTCGCGCGTCTCCTCCAGCGTGTTCTGCGTCTGGGTGAGGGTCTGGCTGGTGGCCTCCAGCTCGCCGCGCGTCTCGGCCAGCGCGCCTTCCGTCTGCGCCAGCGTGGCCTGGGTCTGCGAGAGCTGCTGCTCGGTGCGAGCGAGCGTGTCCTGGGTCTGCGCCAGCGTCTGGCTGGTGGCCTCGAGCTCGCCGCGCGTCTCGGAGAGCGCTTCCTCCGTCTGTGCCAGGCGGGTCTGCGTCTCGTTCAGCGTCTGGCTGGTGGCCTCGAGCTCGCCGCGCGTCTCGGAGAGGGTCTGCTCCGTGTTGGCCAGCGTGCCCTGCGTGTCCGAGAGCTGCTGCTCGGTGCGCGCGAGCGTGTCCTGGGTCTGCGAGAGCGTCTGGCTGGTCGCGTCCAGCTCGCCGCGCGTCTCGGAGAGGGTCTGCTCCGTGTTGGCCAGCGTGCCCTGCGTGTCCGAGAGCTGCTGCTCGGTGCGCGCGAGAGTGTCCTGGGTCTGCGAGAGCGTCTGGCTGGTGGCCTCGAGCTCGCCGCGCGTGGACGAGAGCGCCTCTTCCGTCTGGGCCAGGCGGGTCTGCGTCTCGTTCAGCGTCTGGCTGGTGGCTTCGAGTTCGCCGCGCGTCTCGGAGAGCGTCTGCTCCGTGCTGGCGAGGGTGCCCTGCGTGTCCGAGAGCTGCGAGGTGAGGGCCTGGATCTGGCCCGTGAGGTCGGCTTCCTGCTCCGCCTTCGCCGCGCGCACTTCCTCGAGCTGCCGGGTGAGGTCCTCTTCCAGCGCGTCCTTGGCGATGCGCAGGGCCTCGATGCGGCCCGTGAGGTCCTCTTCGAGCGCGTTCTTCGCGTCGGTGAGTGCCTCCAGCTCGCCGCTCAGCTCGGCCTCGCGGTCGGCCAGGTGCGCCTTGACGGCTTCGACCTCGCCCTCGAGTTCGCCGATGCGCTCCAGCTGCTGCTGGATGCTGGAGTTGAGGTCCGCCTCGGTGCGCTCGTTGCGAGCGATGGTCTCGGCGAGCTCGCGGTCCAGCGTGGAGATCTTCGAGTCGCGGTCCTCGATGCGCTGGGAGAGCTCCGCCTCCAGGGCATCCTTGTCCAGCCGGAGCTGCTCGCGCTCGCTGGTGGTGCGCGCGAGGTCCGCCTCCAGGTCGGCCACCTGCTGGCTGAGCTTCGCCTCGAGGGCGTCGCGCTCCGCGTTCAGTCGGATGATCTCCGCGTCAGCCTGGGCGCCATGGTCCTCGGCGGCGGCGGCGCGGGTCTCGAGTCCACGGACGGTGGTGTCGCGCTCCTGCTCGGTCTGCTGCAGCCGATCCTGGAGCGCCTGAATCTCGCCATCCAGCTCGGCGTAGCGCTGGTCCCGCTCGCTGACGGTGCGGCCCAGCTCCGACTCGAAGTCGTCACCGCGCTTGCCCAGCCGGGCAATCTCCGCCTCGTGTCCGCGGACGGTGTCCTGGAGCTTCTGCTCCTTGACCTCGAACTCGAGCGTGACGACGTTGAGGTGCTTGTCCAGCTTCTCGAACTCGCCGCGCAGGTTCTCCAGCTCGGAGCCTCGCCGCGCGAGCTCGTCGTCGCGGTTGTGGACCTCCTTGCGCAGGACGTTGATGTCCTTTTCCTTGGAGGCGACGACCTCGATGAGGTCCTTCTCCGCGGAGAACTTCTGGAGCAGCAGGTCGTCGACGGTGGCGCCGTGCTCACGCTCCTTCTGGAGCATGGCCTGCTGCGCTTCGTTGAAGCGGCGCAGCAGGTCGTCCACCTGCATCTTGAGGCCCTGGAGCTCCACGTCCTTCTCGTGGAGCCGGTCCTCGCCCGTCAGCAGCTCGCGCTCGCGCACGCTCCAGATTTCGGAGATGCGGGCGAGCTGCGCCTCGCGCGTCTTGAGCTCGTCGCGGAGGATCTGGATCTTGCCTTCCGGCGTGCCCATCAGCTCGCGGCGCGGGGGAGGGCGCTTGAGCTGGCGGGACTCGGCGAGCAGCTCCGCCTTGCGGTCGGCGATGGACTGGAACGCGCGGTCGAGGAAGGCGCGGTCCTCATCCGTCATCGCGCTGCGGCGCTCGCGCTTGGGCAGCTTGGGCGGGCCGCCCGCGTTGGTGCGGATGGCGGGCATCGGCGGAGGTGCCTCGCGCGGCGCGTTGCCCGAGAGCGCGGCATCCAGCGATGCATCCGAGTCATCCGTGCCGGGGGGCACGATGCCGGTGCTGAGGGAGGCAAGCTCTCCCATCTCGAAGGGGATGACGAGGTAGCCATCGGCGGCGCCGGGGGTCTGCCGGTGCTGCGTGAGCCCGTCGACGCCCGTGTCGGACGAGAGCAGGAGGACCTTGAGGTTCTGGCCCCACTTGCCCTTCTTGATCTGCCCGCAGAGCGTGAAGCCGGATTGATCAGGCAGCTCGGCGCGGAGGACGACGAGATCCGGACGGCGCTTTTCCAGCTCGCGCTGCGCATCCGTGGCCGTCGCCGCCATGGCGGTTTGGTAACCCGCGCTCTTGAGCACGGTTGCCATGCTGAGGGCGAAGTCGTTCTGGCTTTCAACGATGAGGACGCGGCGCTCCATGAAGCCCTTTCACCCGTAAAAAGTGCAGTGAAAACCGCAACATCCTACTGGGGGCGCGCGCGACTTGGGAAATTTCCGAAGGGGGCTCGGTCGTCTGCTTCACTGGCCCTTGCCGCGAACCACACCCTGCGCCGGGGGGGAAGGGGGCAGTCGGGACGGATCTGTATCGTCATCCCGTCCTGGGAAGGTGGTCGGAGGCGTGTGGCGGGCGAACCGAGTGCCTTCGGGTGGACAGTAGCCGTGGGCGAGCTGCGCGAACCAGGGATTGAGCATCGAGGGGAGCGGCTCGGGGGCAGGAGCTTCGTCCTCCGGGGGTGGTTCCGCGATGGCTTCGTCGGCCTCGGCCTCCTGGAGGTCCTCGTCTTCAATCAGGCGCGCGGCGCTGCTGACGGAGACCTCGGCCTCCTCGACCTCGTCGCTGCTGATCTCATCCGGTTCGTCCAGGCGCGGGCGCGCGTGAGGGGGCGTGGCGCCATCCTCGTCGCCCTCCTCGATGGCCTGGGCCTCGTCCTCGGAGATCTCCTCGGGTTCGTCCTCGGGCTCGGCGGACTTGACGTTGAGCGGACCGGGGCGTGAGGGGGACGCTTCGATGGGCTCCAGCCGAGGGGGGCCATCGATGGACATGAGCCGGGGGGGCCGCTGACGCGGGACGGGCGGAGGCGCGCTGGCACGAGGTGGCAGGGCGGGGGGCCGCTCGGATTCCGTGGCGTGGGGGCGGAGGACGGGAGGTCCACGCTCCGCGTCGGGCGAAGAGGGGCGCTCCGGCTTCGTGGCGGAGCCCGGTGTGAGGATGGGAGGCGGACGCTCCGGGACAGAGGTGGATCCGCGTGAGGGCGTGGCGCGAGGGGACTCCGTCAAGAGGGGCGGTGGCCGCTCGGGCTCGGAGCTGGCTCTGCGACTGGATCCCGTCAGGACGGGCGGTGCGCGCTCGGGTTCGGAGGAGGTGCCTCGAGGGGCTGATCCGCGGCCGGACTCCGTGAGGATGGGCGGCGCGCGCTCGGGCTCGGAGGAGGCACCTCGTGATGCGGGGGCGCGACTGGACTCCGAAAGGATGGGGGGCGTGCGCTCGGATTCGGAGGTGGCACCGCGGGGAGTGGAGCTTCGGCTGAGTGGTGGGAGGCGGTCTGTGTCACCGCGCGGCCGCTCATGTTCGACGATGGGGGGCGTGGTGCGACTTCGCGGCGCGAAATCGAAGACCGTTCTTCGGCTCGGTGCCCGTTCCTCGACGGGCGATGTGTCGATGTGAGCCGAAGCGGGCTCGGCCTCGACGGTGGAGGCGCTGGAGCCCGATGAAGGGGACGTGTCGGCTGTCGAGGATGAGGCTGCCTCGTTCGACACGGTGCCCGTGCGTGCCGTGTGTCGTCTGGATTCCGGTACGGAAGGACTGCCCTCAGAGACGAGTTCCGGGTCGGGCGCTTCCTCCGAGTCGAGATGTTGCTCCGACTCCGGGACGTCGCTCGTCTCCGGCGTGGTGTCGTGCGCGGAGGCTGGGGCCTCGTCGGCGGACGGGCGACGATGTCCCGATGCGGAGTCCTCATTGGATGAGGCAGGCGCGTTCCCCGTGTGCCGGTCGGACTCCGACAGAGGTGAGGCGCGTCCCGAGAGGGACTTCACCTCCGCGAGAGCACCAACGCGTCCTGCCTGCGACTCCTTCTCGGGCGCGGTGCCACTTCGGCTCGGGGCCTGCTCTTCGTCGAGGTCGGCACCGAGGCGCTCTGCCTTGGGGTCGGTCTCGGAGGTGGCGTCTACGCTCTTCGTGGACTGCTCGTTGTCCTCATCGCCACCGATGTGTTCCGGCTGTGTCGCGGTCTTGGCTGTGGCGT
Organism: Myxococcus stipitatus; assembly: GCF_038561935.1. The sequence continues at coordinate 4,289,623 of NZ_CP102770.1, forward strand.
CGCTTCGCGGTGGCGCGTGTTCCGCGTCGCTGCGCCCCGACTGGGAGGCCGCCTCAGCCGCGATGCCGATCCCCTTCGTGGACTGTTCCTCGTCCGAGTCGCCACCCACGTGACCCGACTGCGCATCGGTCTGGGGGGGGGCGCTTCGCGGTGGGGCGTGTTCCGCGTCGCTGCGTCCCGACTGGGAGGCCGCCTCAGCCGTGATGCCGATTCCCTTCGTGGACTGTTCCTCGTCCGAATCGCCACCGACGTGTCCCGACTGCGATTCGGTCTGGGGGGCGTCGCTCCGCCGCGGGGAGTGTCCCTCTTCGTGGTCGGCAATGATGCGCCCATCGGCACGGCCCGCCTGGGACTCAGCCTCGGCCGTGCTCACCGCTCCATTCGTCGAATGTTCCGACTCAGGGGCGGCATCAACACGCCCCGACTCGCTCTCCGACGTGGACGCGGTGCCCGTTTCCTTCGAGGCGCCGTCCTCTTCGACTTCGCGCTCTGACTTGGATGATGTTCCGGTCCGCCCGGTGGACACTTCTACGGTGCCTGCGGCGGAATGCTCGGGCTCCGGATGCGCTTTCTCCGAGCGCTGCTTCGTGTCGCCGACAGAAGAGGGCTCGCCGTGCCCTGGCAGGAGCTCAGGTTCTGGTGCGGCTCCAGTCCGCTCGGCGACAGGTTCCGCGTCGGCGCTGCGTTCCGACAGGAGCTCAGGCTCTGGCGTGGTGCTCGTGCGTCCCGCGCGAGGCTCCGTATCGGCTGTGACACTGCTGCGTGCCAGCGAGCGCTCCGTCTCCGAGGTTGAGCCAGTCTTCTCCGCGTCGGTGGTCACCCCTGCGCGTCCCGCGCCTCCTTCGGACTCGGCACCCGTGCCGCCGTGGCCCGAGGACTTCTCCGCCTCGACAGCAGACCCGGTGCGCGCCTCGGTCCCGGAGACCGTGCGAGTGCGTCCCGAGGGGCGCTTCGACTCACGAGGAGCCTCCGTGCGGGCACCACCGCGCTCGCCCTCGTTGGACTGTGCACTCTTCGACAGAACACCGAGCGACGACATCCGCCGCGAAGGCGTCTCCACGCGCGCCGACGTGCTCCGACTCGCGAGCACGGAGCGCATGGGGACGATGGGCGTGGGGGCCTGCACTTCATCGTCCCGCCTCGCGCTCAGCGAGCCCCGGCCATTGGACATCGGGGCGTCATCTCGCTGCAGCGACGCGGGAGCCCGAATGATGGGCGTGGGGGCGGGCGGCTCCTCTCCCTGCAATGCCACCGGAGCCCGGATGATGGGCGTCGGAGACGGCGGCTCATCCGGCAGGAGTGACGCCGGCATTCGGATGATGGGCGTTGGCGCCGGTGGCTCCACGGGAGTAGGGGCCGGTGGCTCATCCCCGAGCATCGGTGGCGTGCTCCGCCGCGACCTCGCGCCGTGCTCGCCCGCGGATGCCTGCCTGGCGTCCTCGCCCGAATCGTCCGAGGCCGCGTCGGTGTCCTCCCTCGACTCAGGTTGCGCGGCGCGGATGGGCGTCACGGGCGTCGGGTCCGGCGCAATCGCGGAAGACGCTTCGGGCGGAGTGGTCTCCTCAGGAGGCGAAGCCGTCGCTCCCCGCGCGCTGCTCGATGCAGCCGAAGAAGCACGCTCGCGCAACGGCAAGCCCATCACCACGGGCGGCTCGACGGGGCGAGCATCCGGCTCCGTCTTGACGAGGCGGGTATCGAACCCATCCTCCAGCACCATCCCCATCACCACGGGGGGCTCTTCCGCGGCGGCTTCCGGCGGCGGGGCGACGTGCTGCGCGACGGTCTCCCGCTTCTCGACTTGGGGAATCTTCACCCGCCCGCTGTCCGGCGGCAGCAGCATCGCGAGCCGATTGGTCGGAGTCCCCGTCACCATGGTCGGCATGGGCAGGTCGTCCTCGCGAGTGCTGGTCACCGGACCCGTTCGCTTCTCCAGCAGCGAATCGTAGAGGTCCAGCAGCTGTCCTCGGATGGACGAGGCGTCGAGCGCGGCCTCGGCATGCTCGCGGGCCCGGGTGCCCATCTCGATGCGCCGCGGAACATCTCGCGCCAGCTCGATGATGCGGTCCGCCATGGCCCGGCTGTTCCCCGGTGGGAAAAAGACAGCCACATCATCCGGGACCAGCTCCCGGCAGACGGGCAGGTCGGCGGCGAGGATGGGGCGACCCGCGGCGCAGTACTCGGAGACCTTCGCGAGCGGGCCTCCCTGAACGCGGTTGCGCTCCACGTCGTCCAGCGCGAGCACGCCCACATCCGCCAGCGCGAGCACCTTGGCGACATCGTCGTGGTGCACGGGCGCCTGGAACTCCACCCGGTCCGTGAGGCCGAGCTCCTTCACGAGCTCATCCAGGTGCGGCTGCCAGTCCGGATGCTGTGCGCCCACCAGCGTCAGCTTTGCCTCGACCTGCTCATTCGCGAGCGCGACGGCGCGCAGCAGCGTCGGAAGTCCCTGCCAGCCGACGTGGCTGCCCAGGTACATCAGCCGCAGGGGCTCTCCGTCCGGTGCGCCCATGACGTCGGGCGAGAAGGGCGCCAGGTCGACGGGGGCGCGCAGGACGCGAACGAGCTCCTCGCTCGCACCGAGAGACTGGATGTACGAGCGCGTCGTCTGGGAGCCGGTGACGATGAGGTCCGCGTTCATCAGGCAGAACAGCTCCTGCCTGCGAATCTTCGAGAGGAAGCGCCGGTCTCCCTCTGTCTGCGGGTGCGTGTAGCGAAGCTCCTGCGAGGGGAAGGTCTGCGCTTCGTAGATGAGGCGGTAGCCGTAGTCGCCCTTCAGCTCGCACAACGCGTATCCCCCGAAGGGGTCCGTGAAGTGGGCGAGGGCATACTCCTCGCTCTCCAGCTGTCGGCGCACGGCGCGCTCAAACGCCTGGATTCTCGAGGCCAGGTCACCCGAGCCGACCGGCACGCGCAGGAGCCGGGCACCCTGGTACTTCTCGATATGGGAATGGTCCGGCGTCTTCGCCGATAGCACCACCACGGAGAACCGGTCCGGCAACGCCTTGAGGTACTCGGTCAAACGGCGTGACGAACCGGAGGGTCCGGGGATGACGTCGAAGCTGCACAGGAGCAGTCTGGGCAGGTCGCTCAAAGCGGGGGCAGAATACCGAGCCGCATCCTGGGTGTCATCGGGTGAGGTGAAGGGGAGGGGGTCGGGCGACGAACACAAGCAATGCTGGCACGTTGACCCTCCACGGCCGGCGACCTAAAGGCGACCCTGCCTATGGACGACCTCAAGAGCGTCACCGTCGGTTCCCTGAGGGAGCTGGCTCGGAAGCACCTGGGGAGCGGATACAGCAAGCTCAAGAAGGCCGAACTGATTGCCGCCCTGGCCGCGTTCGTGCCCGCGCTCGCCAGGCTCGCCCGGCTGCTTGGAATCAAGGTCCCTCCCAGGCGGGGCGCGGAGACGAGGCCCGAGCCCCCAGCGCTCGCCTCGTCTTCCACCCCGTCCCAGAAGAAGCCCTCGGAGGAGGGACGTGTCTCGACCTCCCAGCGCATGGCGGCCAAGCGCGCATCCGAGAAGCCCGACGGCCCACCCACCACGCCGCAGGCCCAGGTCGTGAACTTTCCTCCGAGGCCCCGAGGGACGAAAGAGGCCTCGCCACCGCTCCCCTCGGCGCCCGAGGTGGAGTCCCGTCCTCCTTCGCGAGCGGCGAACGGTCCGGTGACTCCGACTCCCAGTTCCGCGAGTCCGCCCGCAGCGCAGCTTCCCGCGCCGCCGTTGATTGAAGGCTTCTTCGTCGCGCGCGTCAGGGGCGAGGAGGAGGTCCGCCGTCATCACCTCCAGGACGAGCGAGTCCCCGAGGAGCTGGCCGCGCCCTCCGCGGAGGAAGACGCCGAGGGGCTGGGAGCCTTGCCGTCCGAGTACCAGGACGACACGACGCTGCTCCTGCCCAAGGACCCGCACACGCTCTTCGCCCTCTGGGACTACAGCGCCGCCACGCGGGACCGGGCGATGAACGGACTGCAGGCGCCTCGCGCCGTGCTGAGGGTCTTCAACGGGGAGGACCTCGTGCGCGAGGTGGATTGCGCGCTCGAGTCGCGCAGCTACTACATCCATGGTCTGCCCGCGGGAAAGCCCTACCGGGTCGAGGCCCACTTCGTCGGTCGCGATGGTCGCTCACAGCGCATCGGTCCTTCGAGCAATCGCGTGACGCTTCCGCCCGCGGGAGTGTCGTCGGACACGACCGTCCGTTTCCTGCGGCGCCCCGTTCCCGTCGATGAGAGCGCCACCACCGCGCCGCCGCCCACGTTCAGTCCCGAGGTCCACGAGGCGAAGGAGCGCGAGTACATCACGTGGCACCGCGTCAGCCTCCCTGGGAGCGCGGGCTCGAGGGATGTCCCGGTGCTTCATCGAGAGGCTCTCGGTCCTGTCGAGCGTCCTCCACCGCGAAGAAGAGAGGGTGGGGCGTTCACGGGGAACGAGGTTCCCTTCGAGCATGTCGGGCGTGCGCCGGGGGCGTCGGACCAGCGCTACCTCGCGTCGCACCGCTATCTCGAGGCTCAGGCGCGTGCGCCCGGGGCTTCGGACATGCGGTACGCGCAGGGGCTCGTGCATCCGACGTCCACGTCCCGTGCATTCGAATATCTCGAGATGGGACCCGAGCGTGCCCGGGACCATGGTGGTGAGCGCGCCATCGGTGGCACCGAGCTGAACTACTTCGAGTTGCCCAAGCGTCCGCCCGGGGCCTCGGGGCCCTTGGATGTGGACTCCCAGCGCAAGCCACCTTCGGGGGGTGGCCGCTCGTGAACCTTCACGGACATCTTGACCGACCATGAGCCAGGGCTCTCTCGCACTCGTCCTCCACGCGCACCTGCCGTTCGTCCGCCACCCCGAGCACGAGGACTTCCTCGAGGAGGACTGGCTCTACGAGGCCATCTCGGAGACGTACCTTCCGCTGCTGCTCGCCTTCGACTCGCTGGCGGATGAGGGCATCCGGTTCCGGCTGTCGCTGACGCTGTCTCCGACGCTTGTCACCATGCTTCGCGACGAGCTCTTGATGGACCGCTACGCGAAGCGGCTGGACCTGCTCTGCGAGCTGGGCGAGCGCGAGGTCCACCGCACTCGGAAGGATGCGACCTTCGGTCCGCTGGCGACGTTCTACCGCGACCACTTCCGTTCGCTGCGTCAGGCCTTCCACGAACGCTACCGAAGGGACCTGGTCTCCGCGTTCCGCCGCCTTCAGGACGCGGGCCATCTGGACATCCTCGCGTGCAACGCGACGCACGGTTTCCTGCCGCTCATGCAGCAGGTCCCCGAGGCGGTGCGCGCGCAGGTGTCGGTGGCGGCCAATCACTACCGGCAGCACTTCGGCAGGGACCCCTCGGGCATCTGGCTGGCGGAGTGTGGTTACTTCCCGGGCCTGGAGCGAATCCTCTCCGCCGAGCGCATCCGCTACTTCTTCGTGGACACGCACGGCCTCACGGATGCGACGCCGCGTCCGCTGCACGGCCCCTACGCGCCCGTCTTCACCGAGTCCGGTGTCGCCGCGTATGCGAGAGACCCCGAGAGCAGTCAGCAGGTCTGGAGCGCCGAGTACGGCTACCCGGGCGACCCGAGCTACCGCGAGTTCTATCGGGACATCGGCTGGGACCTGGACCTGGACTACATCCGCCCGTTCATCCAACCGACGGGTGACCGCAAGAACACGGGCTTCAAGTACTTCCGAATCACGGGCAAGACGCAGGACAAGCAGCCGTATGACCCGAGGCTCGCGCGTGAGCGCGCCGTGGTGCACGCGGGCAACTTCCTGTTCAACCGGCAGCGGCAGCTCGAGCACCTCGCCACGCGCCTTGGCGGCCGCACGCCCGTCGTCGTCGCGCCGTACGATGCGGAGCTCTTCGGTCACTGGTGGTTCGAGGGACCCTGGTTCCTCGAGGCCTTCATCCGCAAGGCGGCGCGAGAGCAGACCTCGTTCGAGCTGGTGACGCCCTCGGACGACTTGCGCGCGCATCCCGAGAACCAGGTCGCCACGCCCCCCATGTCGTCGTGGGGCGCGGGGGGCTACGCGAACATGTGGCTGGATGGCACCAATGATTGGGTGTACCGCCACCTGCATCACTGCGCGCGGAAGATGGTGGAGCTCGCCCGCGACTTCCCCGAGGCCACCGTTCCTCAACGTCGCGCGCTGAACCAGGCCGCTCGCGAGCTGCTGCTCGCCCAGAGCTCCGACTGGGCCTTCATCATGAAGACGGGGACGATGGTGGAGTACGCCCTGCGGCGCACGCGGGAACACGTGCGCCGCTTCCTCCGGCTGCATGACGACCTCCGCGCGGGGACCCTCGACGACGAGTGGTTGGGGCAGGTGGAAGGTCGCGACAATCTTTTTCCGGAGCTCGACTACCGAATCTATCGGCCGGCCTGAGTCCCGCAGTTCGTCTCTCGAATGGGATGCATATGAACCGCTCTTTCATCCAGTTCCGGCGTGCCCTCGTCACCGCGCTTCTGCTGGTCGTCCCATCCGCCGCATGGGCTCAGGCTCCAGCGTCCACGACGCAGGGTCAGTCCGGCAATCTCCAGCCCGCCACTCGCGAGGCCCAGGCGCTTCCGTCGCTGGCGCCCCTCGTCGACTCGGTGAAGACCGCGGTCGTCAACGTCGACGTGCAAGCGCGCGGAGGAGGGGGGGCGCGAGGCTCCGAGGAGAATCCGCTCTTCGACCGCTTCTTCGGTGGAGGCCGCAAGGAGCAGCTCCGCCAGGGCGCGGGCTCCGGCTTCATCATCGAGCCGACGGGCATCGTCCTCACGAACAACCACGTGGTGGAGGACGCGGTCTCCATCACCGTGCGGTTGGATGATGGGCGCTCCTTTCCCGCCACCGTCGTCGGCAGGGATCCGCTCACCGATGTCGCGCTGGTGAAGCTCAAGGAGAAGGTGGAGGGGCTGCCCACGGTGAAGCTGGGGGACTCGGACGCGCTGCGCGTCGGAGACTGGGTGGTGGCCATCGGCAATCCCTTCGGTCTGGCCTCCAGCGTGAGCCTGGGCATCGTCTCCGCGCGAGCGCGTGACATCGGCGCGGGCCCCTATGACGAGTTCCTCCAGACGGACGCCGCCATCAACCCGGGCAACTCGGGTGGTCCGCTCTTCAACATGAAGGGGGAGGTCGTCGGCATCAACACGGCCATCGTCGGTGGTGGCACGGGCATCGGCTTCGCGGTGCCCAGCAACCTGGTGAAGGCGCTGCTGCCGCAGCTGGAGAAGGAGGGCTCCGTCACCCGTGCGTGGTTGGGCGTGGGCATCCAGGACCTCACGCGAGAGCTGGCCGGCGCGCTCAAGCTCCCGGTGACGGAGGGCGCCATCCTCACGCAGGTGAACGCCAACACGCCCGCGTCCAAGGCGGGGCTGAAGGTGGACGACGTCATCACCGCCATCGACGGGCGGCCCGTGGCCTCGAGCGGTCAGCTCACGCGCACCGTCGCGCTCAAGCGTCCGGGCACCAGCTCCACGCTGACGGTGTTCCGTGACGGGAAGAAGCAGGACGTGAAGGTGACGCTCGGCACGCGGCCGGACATCGAGGGGGTGGCATCGCGCAAGGGCTCGGGGGAGGAGGAGCAGGAGAGCTCGCGCCGCGTGGGCGTCAGCCTCCAGAACCTGGATGCGCGCACTGCGCAGCAGGCGGGCTTCAGCGAGCGGCAGGGGGCCCTCATCACCGATGTCGTGCCGGGCTCACCCGCGGACCGCGCCAGCCTGGAGCCGGGCATGGTGGTGGTGGAAGCCAATCGCAAGCCGGTGAACAACGCGGACGACCTGGCGAAGGCCATTCGCGCGGCGCCCGCGGGCAGCACCTTGCTGTTGCGTGTGGCGACTCCGGGCGGAGGCAGGCTGCTTCGCGCGCTCCGCGTCCCGTAGGACGGGCGTCAGGCCTTCGCGATGCCGCTGGGCGGAGCAGCGGCGGTCGCCTCGGCGGGGGGCGCGTGCGGGCCCCGCTCTCGGCCGGGGTGGATCTCCATGCCCAGCTCGAACGGCGTCGTGCGGTTTCGGCCCGTGCGCTTGCTGCAATACAGGGCCGCGTCCGCGCTATCGACCAGCCCCTCCTGGGAGGTGGTGTCGGTGGGGTAGTGGGCCACGCCGACGGAGACCGTGACATGGCCCCCTGGCAGCCCGGGCTGGGTGAGGACCACGGTGTCCGCCACCGCGCGGCGCAGCTTCTCCGCCACTTCCACCGCGTCGTGCTTGGTGGCCTGGGGCAGGAGGATGACGAACTCCTCGCCGCCGTACCTCGCGAGCGTGTCCACCTTGCGCACCTTCGCGCGGAGGATGTCGCAGACGCGGCGCAGGGTCTCATCGCCGACGCGATGGCCCGCGAGGTCATTGAGGCGCTTGAAGTGGTCCACGTCGACCATGAGCAGCGCCAGCGGGGTGCCGAAGCGCTGGGCCCGCGCGAGCTCCAGCTCCATGCGCTGGAAGAGGTGCCGCCGGTTGGGCACCCCCGTCAGCGGGTCCGTCATGGTGAGCTTCACCGTCTCGGCGTGCAGCCGGGCGTTCTTCACCGCGGCCGCGGCGATGTCCGTCACCGCGGTGAGCAGCTCGATCTCCCCCGCGGAGAAGCTGGCCACCAGGGGGCGCTGGAAGTTCACCACGCCCAGCAGGCTGCCCGCGTGCACCATGGGCAGCGCGAGCAGCGCGCCCGTGTGCATGGCGTCCATCACGAGCCCTCGGCGAGCGAAGATGCTGGTGGGGTCGGTGACGTCCGGCAGGTAGACGGCCTTGAGCGTCTGGGCCGCGCGGCCACAGGCCCCTTCGCCCAGGGCGAACACGAGCCCCTCCGCGCCGCGATGCTCCGGCCAGGCCTGGCGCACCTCCAGCGAGCCCTCCGCGTTGAGGAGCATGATGGAGAACTCTGGAATCTGGAGCCGCTCGACCACCAGTCGAGTGACGGCCTCCAGCAGCTCGTCCAGCTCCAGCGTGGCGTTGAGCGAGCGAGTCACGTCGAACAGCAGCGACAGCTCCCGAAGTCGCTCCTCGAGCTCGTCCTTGAGCGCGAGCTTCTCCTTCACCAGCTCCAGGTCGCGGTGGGTGTCGATCTCCTCCGCCTTCATCGCGGTGAGGCGCGCGAGCATCTGGTTGAAGGCGCCGGCCAGGCGCGAGATTTCATCCGAGCCGCGTGCGTCCGCGCGCACCAGCAGATCGCCCGCCGCGGCGCGCCCCATCGCCGAGCTCAACCGGCGCAGCGGCCGGGTGAGGTTGAAGTGCAGGGACAGGGCGATGACGCCCGCGAGCACGACGGCGAACAACGCCATGGAGCCCAGCGCGCCCCCAAACACGTGCGTCAGTTGCTGATGCAACGCGGGTTCCGTCATCCGCATCTGCAGCACGCTGGCGCCCGGGATGTCTCCGCTCGCGTGACAGCTTCCACACTCGGGGCCGCCCAGCGGGCGAACGACCTCGGTGACGCCATTCGCCGAGCGCGCCGTCTCGGGGCCGGGGCGGGTGAGTCGCGCGGCCTCCGGGTGCGACGTGCCCACCTCGGAGGGGTTGCGAGACCACCGCACGCGCCCATCCAGCGTCAGCACTCGCACGTCCTCCACCGAGCGGAACAGGCGCGTGTCCGAGTGAAGCACCTCCGCCACGGCACCGTGCGCGGGAGCCCCAGGGCCTTGCGACAGCAGGAACGTGGAGGCCACGAACTCCGCGAGCGCGAGCGACTCCACCTGCGTGGCGTCCTGCACCGCGACGCGAGCCTCCCGCCAGAAGTGGCCGACGCCGAGCAACGCCACCACCAGGCCCGGGAGAGCGATGCTCCACAGCAGCTTGCGACCTACGGTGTCGGGACCCAGGGGCATGCGAACGTTCGCGTCACTTCGAAAGAAAGAGTGGAGCCCGTTTCACGAAGAGTCATCGGAATTGTCAATGGGCTGACGCGGACTGTCAAACGTACTTGCATGGAAATTTTTCTGCCCCAGTGGTGCGTTGGGCTGACGCTGGAGGTTGTCCGCGTGCGTCGTGCCGGGCGCCCTGGTTAGAAAGGGGCACCGCATGGCGACCGAGCTGCTCACGTCCTCTCTGCTCCCTGTTCCTCACGGCTTCGCGACACGCACTGGAGGTGTCTCCGACGGGCCGTTCGACTCGCTCAATCTGGGCTTCTCCACGGGAGATGAGCGGGCGAAGGTGGAGGAGAACCTTCGCAGGCTCGCGCTCGCGGCGGGGGCTCCCTTGGGGGCGATGTCGCGCGTGTCCCAGGTGCATGGAGACCGGGTGCTGGAGGCGCGGGTGGAGCACGTCACCGATGCGCTGAGGGACCCTGAAGGCGAGGCCGACGCGCTGTGGACGGAGGTGGCGGGGACCTGGGTCGCGGTGGGGACGGCGGATTGCGTCCCCGTGCTGCTGGTCGACCCGGAGGGCCGGCGCGTGGCGGCGATCCACTCGGGATGGCGCGGGACGGACGCGGACATCAGCGCGCGGGCGGTGGAGACGCTGGTGGCGCGCGGGGCTCGGCCGGAGCGGCTGCTCGCGGCGGTGGGGCCCGCGATCCAGCGCTGCTGCTACGAGGTGTCCCCAGAGCTGGCGCACCGCTTCGTGGCGCGCTTCGGGGCGGACGTCGTGGACGGGGAGGGCGGCCGATTCCGGCTGGACCTCAAGCGGGCCGTGCGGCAGACGCTGCTCGGCGCGGGGCTGCGGGCCGAGCATGTGGACGTGCTACAGGCCTGTACCTCGTGTGAGCCCTCGCGGTTCTTCTCCCACCGGAGGGATGCCGGACGCACCGGGCGGCACCTCAACTTCGTGGTGAATCGCTTCTAGCCAGGGCGGACACGGCCGTTTTCTTGACGCTCTCCGACGTGGCTTCCTATCCTCGGAGGGACTTCTCTCCGTCGAGGACCGTGCTCGCGCGCTCCGTCATCTTCCGCCTGCTCGCCGTCGCGCCCCTGTGCGTGCTCGGTGCATGTGCCAGCAACGCCGCCTCGAAGGAGGAGGTGGGGGCGCTGCGTGCGGAGCTGCGCAACCTGCGCGATTCCCAGTCGCGGCTGCTGGAGCGGCTGGAGCGCATGGAGGCCCACGCCGCGGTGGACCGCGCGCGCGACGCCTCCTCGGGCTCGAAGCCGCTCGCGACGGTGAAGGTCACCGCGCCCGAGCAGGGCGAGCCGCTGTCGGCCACGCCCGAGCTGTCGGTGGTGAAGCTCAAGCCTCGCTTCGAGCCCGCGCCCAAGCTGTCCACGCAGGTGGCGGTGGTGGAGCCCGAGTCCGAGCAGGTGGAGATGTTCATCAGCGCGCTGCCGGATGGCGCGCTCGCCGCGTCGGGTGGTGGGGCCACGATGGTGGCCGCTCGCGAAGAGGTAGACCCCGCGGACCAGGCGGACCCCGACGTGCTCGACGCGGACTACGACAAGTCCGTGTCGATGCTGCGCACCGGAAACGTGGAGGGCGGCGTGGAGCGACTGCGCCGCTTCTCCGAGGAGAACCCCCGTCACCCCCGCGCGGACAACGCGCTGTACTTCAGCGGGCTGGGGCAGATGGGGCTCAACGACTTCAAGGCGGCCGCGAAGAGCTTCGAGCGGCTGATCGCCACCTATCCCGCTGGAGATGCCGTGCTGGATGGCATGCTCCGGCTCGCCGAGTGCCGGATGCGGCTCAACCAGGCCGCGGATGCCCGGGCTCTCTACACGCGTGTCGTCACCCAGTTCCCGGGGACGGCCGCCGCCACTCAGGCGGAGCAGCGGCTTGCCGCGCTCCGGCAGTAAGGTCTTCTCGAAAGGATGTCGTGCGATGCGCTCCCGGATCCTCACCTCGCTGATGTTGAGCCTCGCCGTTGCCCCTGCCTGGAGCGCGCTCGCGCAGCAGGAGGAGGGCAGTGGCCCGGAGGACACCGAGGCCGGCGGCGAGACCGAAGGCGCGGAGGTCATGGACGAGGCCCCCGAGCGGTCCTCCGGCACCGTGCAGCTGCCCCCGGGCGCGCCCAAGGGACGTGACAGCGCCCCCGGCGAGGTCCACACGGTGCAGGACGGCGACACGCTGTGGGACCTGTCCTCGCGCTACCTGGGCAGCCCCTGGTACTGGCCGAAGGTCTGGTCCTACAACCCGGAGATCGCCAACCCGCATTGGATCTACCCGGGCAACCAGGTGCGCTTCTTCGGCGGCGGGGAGGAGGTCCCCCAGCGCGTGGAGTCCGGTGAAGAGACTCCCGATGTGGCCGCGCCCATGGAGATGGCCAGCACCGACACGGTGACGGTGACGGGGAAGATTGGCTACGACGTGTCCTCGGCGCGGCCGGTGACGACGCAGGGCTTCGTCACGCCCCGCGAGCTGGACGAGGCGGGCCGCATCGAGGGCTCCCCCAATGGCGCGCACATGCTGTCCTTCCCGGACAACGTCTACGTGCGCTTCAAGCGCAACGCGCAGGCCAAGGTGGGGGACCGCTACGTCGTCTTCCACACGACCCAGCCGGTGAAGCACCCGCGCACGGGCAAGCAGCTGGGCTTCCTGACGGACTTCGTGGGCACGCTGCGCGTGGTGCGCGTGGACAAGGGCATCGTCACGGCGCAGATCGTCGACACGTGGGACGGCATCGAGCGCGGCGACCTGGTGGGCCCCTACGGTGAGAAGCTGACCGAGCGCGTGGCCCCGCGGCCCAACGCGAAGGAGCTCAACGCCACCGTCGTGACGCCGCTGGTGCCCTACCTGTCGCTTCTGGGCGAGCACCACACGGTGGTGCTGGACAAGGGCAGCGCGGACGGCGTCCAGCTGGGCAACACGTTCACCATCCTTCGCCAGGGCGACCCGTCCCGGACGGTGTTGGGCCAGATGTACGCCAAGCCGCCATCCCAGGAGGACAAGACGCTGCCCTGGGAGGACATCGGCACCTGCATGGTGACCGAGGTCAAGGAGCGCACCAACAACTGCCTCATGATGCGCTCGCTCCAGGAGGTCAGCTCGGGTGATCGCGCGATGATGAAGGTGAGCAACGCGCCCACCGCCAGCCGCTGAAGCTCGGCAGGAAAAGTGCATCCCCTCCCGCGTCGGAGGGGTTGAGTGCTTGACCGGTGGCGGTCCGGTGTTTATGTGTCGCGCCCCTCCCAGCGGGCCCATCTTCTATATAGGTGGGATTCGAGCGGGGGTCGGTATGGCGGACGCGGAGACGGACAGCCTCACGGCGGAGCAGCAGGCATGCCTTGCGCTCTGGGCCGTTCCCGGCCTGGGGCCGAGGACGCTGGCCGCCCTGCGCGTCTACGCCGACGGGCACCTCTCCGCCCTGGTCTCCACTCCGGTGCGGGACTGGGTGTCCGAGGCGCCGGTTTCCCCACAAGCCCGTCGTCGGCTCTTGTCCGTGGAGCGTCTGTCGCCCCTGGCGGAGCAGGTGTTGGAGGCGTGTCGCGCGGGGGAGATGAAGGTGGCCTTCGCGGGGCAGCCGGCGTTCCCGGAGCGGCTCCAGGACGTGGTGGACGCGCCACCCTTGCTCTTCTACCGCGGACACCCTGGGGCTCCGCGCCGGCGCGTGGCCATGGTGGGCAGCCGTCGTCCGGACCAGGGCTTCCTTCCGTTCGCCCGAGCATTTGCCCGGCAGGTGGCCGAGGGTGGGGTCGGCGTGGTCTCTGGCGCTGCGGCAGGGGTGGACCGGGCGTGTCATTGGGGCGCCCTGGATGCAGGTGGGGAGACGTGGGCGTTCCTGGGGTCGGCGCTGGATGTGTTGGACCCCGCGCAGGCGGGTCTGTTGCCCCACTTCCTGGAGAGGGGCGGGGTGTTCTTCAGCGAGCTGCCGCCAGGCGTGCGGGCCAGCACCACCACCTTTCCTCGCCGCAACCGGCTCATCTCTGGTGCATCGGATGCGGTCCTGGTGCTGCGGGCGGGGGTGGAGTCGGGCAGTTTGTACACGGCGAGGGCAGGGCGGGCGCAGGGGCGGACGGTGCTGGCGATGCCAGGCGACGTGCGTCAGAGCGGGGCGGCAGGCTGCAATGCCCTGCTGCGGGAGGGGCACGCGAACGCGTGCCTGGACGTGAAAGACGTCTGGCGGGCGGTGGGTGTTGACCCTGGGTGGATGGTGGCGCCGGGGGCGGAGGACGCGAGGGCGGGGCTTTCCGTGGAAGCGCGCGGGGCCTATGCGGTGTTGGACCGGATTCCCCGGACATTCGATGAGGTGCTGGCCGGGAGCACCCTCACGCCGGCGGCGCTGGTGGGCGCGCTGGTGGAGCTGGAGATGACGGGGCTGGTCATCCAGCACCCGGGCAGGCTGTACGAGAAGATCTAGGTAGGAGAGTCATGGCCACGCGGACGAAGAAGAAGGCGGAAGAGACTGAGGCGACCGAGGAGAAGGCGCCCCGCAAGGCGACCGGTCGCACGGCCGCCAAGAAGAAGCCTGCGGCCAAGAAGGCCACGGCGAAGAAGGCCGCGGCCCGCCGGCGCACGACGAAGAAGAAGGGGGACGACGACGCGCTGCCCACCGTGGAGGCGGACGCGGAGGAGGAGGCCACCCCGCGCGGCAAGGGGCCGCACTACCTGGTTGTCGTCGAGTCGCCCGCCAAGGCGAAGACCATCAAGAAGTACCTGGGCTCCGGCTACTCGGTGAAGGCGTCCGTGGGCCATGTGAAGGACCTGCCCAAGAGCAAGATGGGCGTCGACGTGGAGCACGACTTCCAGCCCGAGTACGAGGTCATCAAGGGCAAGGAGAAGGTGCTCAACGAGCTGAAGAAGATGGCGAAGTCCGCCGACAAGGTCTTCCTGGCCACGGACCCCGACCGCGAGGGGGAGGCCATTGCCTGGCACATCAAGGAAGAGCTCGCGCATCCGGACGCGATGCGGGTGACCTTCAACGAAATCACCAAGAAGGCCATTCAAGAGGCCATCGCCCAGCCGCGAGAGCTGAACCAGGACAACTACGACTCGCAGCAGACGCGCCGCATCCTGGACCGGCTGGTGGGCTACCAGATCTCCCCGCTGCTCTGGCAGAAGATCCGCCGGGGCCTGTCCGCCGGCCGCGTGCAGTCGGTGGCGGTGCGCCTCATCGTGGAGCGCGAGGCGGAGATCAAGGCCTTCGTCCCCGAGGAGTACTGGACGCTGGACGCGCTGCTGGAGGGCCCGTCGGGTCCGCCGCCGTTCAAGGCCAAGCTGTCCAAGGTGGACGGCAAGAAGGTGGAGCTCAAGGACCGCGTCGGCACGGAGGCGCTCGTCTCCGAGCTGCAGGGCGCCGAGTTCACCGTGGCCAAGGTGGACCGCCGCGAGCGTCGCCGCAACGCGCCCGCGCCGTTCATCACCTCCAAGCTCCAGCAGGAGGCGGCCAACCGGCTGTCCTTCACGGCGAAGAAGACGATGACGCTGGCCCAGAAGCTCTACGAGGGTGTGCCCCTCGGCGAGGAAGGCCAGACGGCACTCATCACGTACATGCGTACGGACTCCACGCGTCTGTCCGACGACGCGGTGAAGCAGGTTCGCGAGCTCATCGGCACCAGGTATGGCGCGGACTACCTGCCCGAGGAGGCGGTGGTCTACAAGTCCCGCAAGAGCGCGCAGGACGCCCACGAAGCCATCCGTCCCACGTCCCTGGAGTACCCGCCGGAGCGGGTGCGGCCCTTCTTCGAGGCCATGGACGAGCAGGACATGTTCCGCCTCTACGAGCTCATCTGGAACCGCTTCGTCGCGTGCCAGATGAAGCCCGCCGTGTATGACCAGACGAGCGCGGACATCGCCGCGGGCCGGGCCACGTTCCGCGCCTCTGGCAGCACGCTGAAGTTCCCGGGCTACCTCGCGGTGTACGGCGCGGGCCTGACGCCGGAGGAGGAGGCCGAGAAGGAGAAGGCCAAGGCCGCCGGCGACGAGAGCGCGGACGGCGCGGACGCCGTGGGCGACCTGCCGGTCCTCAACGACGGCGACAAGCTGGCCCTGCAGAAGCTGCTGCACGAGCAGCACTTCACCCAGCCGCCCCCGCGCTTCAGCGAGGCGACGCTGGTGAAGGAGCTGGAAGAGAAGGGCATCGGCCGTCCGTCCACCTACGCGGCCATTCTCTCCACCATCCAGGACAAGAAGTACGTGGAGAAGCTCGAGGGGCGCTTCAGGCCCACCGACCTGGGGCAGATGACCAACGAGATGCTGGTCAAGCACTTCCCCCATGAGCTGGACGTCACCTTCACCGCGACGATGGAGGAGAAGCTCGACCAGATCTCCGACGGTGGCACGAGCTGGAAGGCCGTGCTGCACGACTTCTACGGGCCCTTCAAGGAGACGCTCGAGAAGGCCAAGGCGGAGATGCGCGACGTCAAGCGCGAGGAGATCAAGACCGACATCGCCTGTGAGAAGTGCGGCAACCACTTCGTCATCAAGTTCGGAAAGATGGGGCACTTCCTCGCCTGCTCGAACTACCCCGACTGCAAGAACACGAAGGACTTCAAGCGGGACGCCGAGGGGAAGATCGTCATCGTCGAGGAAGAGACGACGGACGAGCTTTGCGAGAAGTGCTCCAAGCCCATGGTCATCAAGCGCGGCCGGTTCGGACGCTTCATGGCGTGCTCGGGCTACCCGGACTGCAAGACGTCCAAGCCCATCTCCATCGGCGTGAGCTGCCCGGACTGCAAGCAGGGCTACCTCACGGAGCGCCGCAGCGGCCGCGGGAAGATCTTCTTCGGCTGCAACCGCTACCCGGACTGCCGCTTCGCCGCGTGGGACCGGCCCCTGGCGGAGGCGTGCCCTCAGTGCGCGTCGCCCTATCTGCTCCAGAAGTTCTCCAAGCGGGACGGTGCGTACGTCGCCTGCCCGAACAAGGAGTGTGGCTACCGGCGTGAGGTGGCGGAGCAGGCGGGCGTACCTACAGACCCGGGGACCTCCTCCGCGGCCTGAAAACCCAAGTGTTTACGGGGGGCTGGCCTGACCGCGGCTTGACAGCTTCGGCGGGCCCGCCCTAGAACCCGGCCAATGATTTCCTCGGTGGTGAGCGAGCTGCTGGTCAACGCGAGCCTCGCGGCCGCGGACGCGGGAAAGCTGGGCGTCACGGACTCCGTCATCAAGTTCTTCAAGGATGGCGGGCCGTTCATGTTCGTGAACCTGTTCTGGCTGGCGTGCTCGTTGGCCGTGGCGACGGAGCGCATCGTCACGCTGGTCTTCCGCTACAACCTCAACCCGGCGCCCTTCATGGAGCAGATCTCCAAGCTGGTGCGCAGCGGCAACCTGGACCGCGCCGTGAAGGTGTGCGGCATGGCGCCGGCGGCGCCCCTGGCCAAGGTCATCCGCGCGGGGCTGGTGCACGCGAACCGGGGTGAAATCGAGGTGGCCAAGGCGGTGGAGGAGGCGCTCGTCGAGCACAGCCCCCACGTCTCGAAGCGGATTCCGTGGCTCTGGTCGCTGGCGAACATCGCCACGCTGGTGGGCCTGGTGGGCACCATCTTCGGCCTCATCGGTACGTTCCAGGCGCTGGGCAACGTGCCCGCGGAGCAGAAGCAGATGCTCCTGTCGGACGGCATCTCCAAGGCGATGAACAACACCGCCTTCGCGCTGTCCATCGCGGTGCTCTGCATCGTCTTCCACCTGTTCCTCACGTCGTACGCGAAGGCGCTGGTGGAGAACCTAGAGCTGAACGCGCTGAAGCTGGAGAACCTCCTGTCCCGGCGCGGGAGCGTGGACCCGTCCGCCACGGAGCTCGAGGCCCGAGCGTCGTAGCTTCGGGCGAGCGCGCTCCATGGCGTTCTACTACTCCCGCCGCAAGCTGAAGGTCCGCGAGGACGAGGAAACGGGCGAGCTCAACATCGTCCCGTACCTCGACATCCTCATGAACCTCATCATCTTCATGCTGCTGTCGATCACGGGCCTGGCCTCGTTCGGCATCCTGAACGTGAGCGCCCCGGCCTATGGCCCCGCGCCCACCGGGGTGACGCAGGTGGCGCCCGCCGACGAGCCGAAGCTGACCTTGTCGGTGCTCATCTCCCGCAAGGGTCACTTCGTCAGCAGCGAGAGCGCCATCCTCGGCGAGCAGGGCGAGCCCACCGTGCCCACGAAGGCCGGTGACTACGACTACGCCGCGCTCAACGCGTGGATGGTGAAGATCAAGTCCGAGTTCCCCAAGGAGACCAAGGTCATCGTGGGCGCGGATGGGGACATCCCATACGACGTGCTCATCCAGACCATGGACGCCATCCGCGAGGAGCAGGGCGCTCAGCGGCGGCTCCTGTTCCCCGACGTCACGCTGGCGGGGACCTGAGCCATGGCCGCGCACCCGTCCCAGGCTCCCGAAGTCGCCGATGAAGAGGCCCTCGCGCGGCTGCGCTTCCGCAGGGCGCTGGCGCGCAAGAAGCGCAAGGAGCGCGAGGCGGCGGGGGAGATCAAGGAGCTGAACATCACCGCGATGATGGACATGATGACCATCCTCCTGGTGTTCCTGCTCAAGTCCTTCGCCTCGTCGTCCGCGGCGGTGACGGCCTCCGAGGATGTCCGGCCTCCCATCTCCACCACGCGCGCGACGCCTCGGGACACCGTGGCCGTCACCATCACCCCGAAGAGTGTCCTCGTGGGGGAGCGTGAGGTGCTGCGGTTGAAGGACGGACAGCTTCCCGCGCAGGCCCTCCAGGGCCGGCTGGTGCTCCCGCTGGACGCGCAGCTGAAGAAGGAAGTGGAGAAGCTGAAGTACATCGCCGAGCGCAATCCCCAGGCGCCCTTCAGCAAGGAGCTCTCCGTCATCGCGGACCGCAAGGTCCCCTACGACATGCTCCTGAGCGTGCTCTACACGGCGGGGCAGAACGAGCTGGAGAACTACCGCTTCGTCGTCCTCAAGAAAGAGGGCGACTGAAGGCGCTCCCAGGGCTGGCCCGGGAGCACCCAGGACGTCGCGTCGCCGACGCTACAGGGACGGCGTGGCGTACGGTCCGCCGCGCATGTCCTGTTCGTGGGAGGTGGCGTCCTCCTCGCAGCGGATGGCGAACGGCAGGGCCTCCAGGCGCTCCATGGAGATCTCCTGGCCGCAGTCCACGCACTCGCCGAACACGCCCATGTCCATGCGTCGCAGCGCGGCGTCGATGAGCATGATTTCGCGCCGCTGGGCCTCCATGAGGCTGGACAGGGTGTAGTCCGCCAGCTCCGACTGCGCGTTCTCCTCGTACTCGGGATCTCTCTCCTGTTCCTTGAGCGCGGTGAGCTCGCGGTGCGTGCCGTCGCTGGTGGTGAGGATTTCCCGCCTGCGGCGCTGGAGAATCTCGCGGACCCTCAACAAGTCTTTGGCTCGGCTCATGATGGCCTCGTCTTCCGTGTGGACGTCTGCGGGTGCGTCTGGCGCTCGCCCGGATGAACGCCGTCCCCGAGCGATGAACGCGAGAAACGTAGGGGTTCAACCCAGGTGGGGAAACCGCGCCTTCCAGCCGGGGATGGCGGTGGCTCGGAGGGCGGCCGGCCGGACCTGGGGTCCTGGCCTCGACGCCAGGTTGACGCCCCCGGTTTCACGACTGGGACAGGGGGTGCCAGTCCTGGTAACTGTTGCTGACGGGCATGCGCCTGGCGCTCCCGGGAGGAACAGGATGGCCGACGTGAAGCAGCAGCGGGTGACGGTGATTGGTGGGGGCCTGGCGGGTACGGAGTGCGCATATCAACTCGCCCGCCGGGGCGTGCCGGTGGTGCTGCGCGAGATGAAGCCCCACAAGCGTTCTCCGGCCCACAAGTCGGATTCGCTCGCGGAGCTGGTGTGCAGCAACTCGCTGCGCTCGGACAACCCGGAGAGCGCCGTGGGCCTGCTCCACGCGGAGCTGCGCGCCCTGGGCTCGCTGATTCTGCGGAGCGCGGATGAGCACCGCGTTCCGGCGGGCGACGCCCTGGCGGTGGAGCGCGAGGGCTTCTCCAGCGCGATTACGCGCGCGCTGTTGAGCCAGGCGGGGGTGGAGCTGGTGGCCGGCGAGGTGGAGACGCTTCCGGAGGAGGGCCCCGTCGTGGTGGCGACCGGGCCGCTGACGTCGGACGCGCTGACGCGGGAGCTCGAGCGCCACGTGGGGCAGAAGCTCTATTTCTACGACTCCATCGCCCCCATCCTCTCCGGGGACTCCATCGACATGTCGGTGGCCTTCCGCCAGAGCCGCTACGGCAAGGGGGGCGGGGACGACTACCTCAACCTGCCGATGAACCGGGACGAGTACTACCGCTTCATCGCCGAGGTGAAGGCCGGCCAGAAGGTCGTTCCGCACAGTTTCGAGGAACCCAAATACTTCGAAGGCTGTCTGCCCATCGAGGTCATGGCGGAGCGAGGCGACGATACCCTGGCCTACGGGCCGATGAAGCCCGTGGGCTTGAGAGACCCGCGCACGGGGAAGGAGCCCCATGCGGTGGTGCAGCTGCGCATGGAGGACCGGGCGGGCACGTCCTGGAACATGGTGGGCTTCCAGACGCGGCTGACGTGGGGCGAGCAGAAGCGCATCTTCACCACCTGCATCCCCGGTCTCCAGGGCGCGGAGTTCCTGCGCATGGGGCAGATCCACCGCAACACGTTCATCGACTCGCCCCGGCTCTTGTCGAGCGACCTGTCCCTGAAGTCCGAGCCCCGCCTGTACTTCGCGGGGCAGATTTCGGGCGTGGAGGGCTACGTGGAGAGCGCGGCGTGCGGCTATCTGGTGGCGCTGGCGCTGCACGCGAAGCTGAGCGGCACGGAGTGGGTGCCGCCTCCGGCGACGACGGCGCTGGGCGCGCTCTTCCGCCACGTGACGGGGGAGGCGCACCCGCCGGACTACCCGCATCAGCCGTCCAACATCATCTTCGGCCTCTTTCCGCCCCTGACCGGGCGGATGAAGAAGGCGGACAAGCGGGCGGCGTACTCGGCCCGTGGGAAGCAGGACCTGGCGGCGTGGCTGCCGCACGCGGGTGTCCCGGCAGCGGGCGCCCCGGAGCACGAGGAGCAGAGGAACGCATGATGCGGCCGAGGCTGGGACGACTTCTGGGCGCGGGCCTGATGGCCTCGCTCGTGTGGGCGGGCGCGGGATGCAAGAAGGGCGGAGAGTCGGAGGCGGGGAGCAAGGCCTCGACGACCGCTCCGAGTGCCGCGCGCCCCCCGAGCAGTCCTCCCGCGCCGAGCGCGTCGGGACGTGGTGCTCCCTCGGGAGCGGGGCAGGGGCTGTTGCTGGAGGCGGGCCGGGCCGCGGACCTGCGCGTCACCGCGGACGGGCGCTTCGCCACGTACTTGATGAACGGGCAGAAGCCTCGCCTGGATGGGGTGCCTCCGCAGATGTTGCTGGGGGCGCTGCACGTGGTGAAGGTCGACGGCGGTGAGCCTCGGGTCCTGGGCGAGAGCGTGACGAACGTCCCGGGCGGGCTGCTCTTCACGGCGGACTCGAAGCACGCGCTGTTCCTCACGGGCTACAACCCGGCTTCACAGTCGGGCTCGCTCAACGTGGCCGTGCTGGATGACGAGAAGGCGGACCCGGTGGTGCTGGGCACGGCCGTCAGCTACATGCTGCCGTCTCCGGATGGCACGAAGCTCGCCTTCGTGGATGGCGGCAAGCTGAAGCTGGGGCCGCTGCCGTCAGGGCCGTTCGTGGACGTGGCGGCCGAGGTGAGCACCGCGCAGTTCACCGCCGACGGGAAGTCGCTGCTGCTCAAGCGCCGCCTGTCCGCGGCCGGTGGGCTGGCCGTTGTCTCCGTGGAGAAGCCCGAGGAGGCCCCGCGAAAGCTGGCGGACCAGGTGGGCGACTACGCCGTGTCGCCGGACGGCACCCACGTGGCCTTCCAGGTCCGCAGCGAGTCCGTGCGGGGGCTCTATGACTTGTACCTGACCGACCTGTCGTCGCAGAAGCCGAAGCGCCTGGCCGTGGCGTCGCAGGCGTTTGGCTTCTCTCCGGATGGCAAGTGGCTGGCGCGCTCGGAGAATGGCAAGCCGGATGTCCCGGGTGATTTGTACGTGGGGCCCGCCAGCGGTGGGCCGGGCCGGAAGGTGGGCGAGCGCGTGGAGATCTTCTCCTTCTCGCCCGACTCGCAGGCGGTGGGCTTCCTGGACAAGTACGACGTGACGGCGCGCGCCGGGTTGATGGCCGTGGCCTCGCTGCCGGACGGAGCACCGAAGCGGGTGGGGGACCGGGTGCCCAACTTCGTGTGGGGCTCGGATGCGCGTTACGTGGCGTTCCTCTCGCGCTTCCTCAAGCCCGAGTACTCCGTGGACCTGATGCTCTATCCGCTGGGCGCGGAGAAGGCGGAGAAGGTCCACCGCGGCGTCTTCGGCTACGGCTTCATGCCGGGCAACGGGCATGTGGTGTTCCGCTCCAACTGCATCCGCAACGGCCGCGCTTGTGACTTCAAGGCGCTGGAGCTGCCCCAGAAGGCGGACCCGCAGACGTGGCTCCAGGGCATCTTCAGCTACAAGCTGTCCGCGGATGGAAAGCGCGTGCTGGCGACGTACGCGCGGATGGACTCGGACACGTACGATATCGCGGCCTACGACGCGAAGACCCAGCAGCGGAAGCTCCTGGACCAGGGTGTCCAGGTGCCCGTGCACTTCGGTGGCAAGGACGAAGCGCGGGCCGTCTACATCATCTCGCAAGGCGCGAAGGCGGGCGTCTACAGCGTGTCCGCGATGCCGTAGTGGGACGGTGCTCGGGGGCTGGGGCTATCGCAGTGAGACGTGGAAGCTCACGCCCCCGTCCCCGACGCTGAAGCCCCCGTGCGGCCCGAGCACGAACAGCGAGAAGAGCGCCATGCCCAGGCACGCGAGCGCGACCTTGCGGCCGGTGCGCAGCGAGTGGAAGAACGTGGTCTCGTAGTTCACGCCCACGTAGCGCAGCGCGAAGAAGAACCCGATGGGCAGCAGCGGCGTGTCGTTCACGGTGAACCAGAGGGTGGAGAGCGCGAGCAGCTGGTAGTAGCGCTTGCGGCTCAGGTGGAAGCGGTCGTCGTACTCGGCGGTCGTGTCCATGGTGCGGGCTTTCGGGAAAGGGTGCGCCGCGCGCCGATTGCACGGTGGACGCCACCCTGGTCTCCTCGGTGTTCCGCTGAGTTGGCCGCGGCCCGCGTCCATGTGTCGGGACACCGGGTCCGAGGTGACAGGCGAGCGCTCTTCATCGTGAAGGAATGCTTTCGCGAGCCCGTGCGAGGAGTCTCCGGGTGTGCTTAGGTCCGCCGCCCGTATGACTTCGACACCGCTCGTCTATCGCCGCTATGGCGGCTCGCTCCAGGTCGACATCCCCACCTTCGACGTGCTCGTGGAGGCCGCGCGCATCCCCGAGACTCAGTGGATTGCCACGGCCTGTCCTCTGGAAGGGCTGAGCTGTGACCCGGCCTTCCTCTCGTTCATGGACTCGGACGGCAATGGGCGCGTCCGCGTGGCGGAGGTTCGCGCCGCCGTGGCCTGGGCCGCGAAGCTGCTCAAGGACCGGCGTGGCGCCGACGCGGCCAGTGACGTGCTGGACCTGGCCTCGCTGTCCACCGATGCGGCGCACCTGCGCGGCGCGGCGGAGATGATCCTACGCACGTTGGGCGCGCAGGACCTGGGCCGCATCTCGCTGGCGCAGGTCCGCGAGAGCGACCAGGCGCTGCGCAAGTCGGGGCAGAACGGGGACGGCATCGTCGCCCCCGCGCTCCTGCCGGAGTCGCTGCGTCCGCTCGCGAAGGACATCATGGCGAGCTTCCCCGAGGTGAAGAACCGCTCGGGGGAGGCGGGGGTCGACCCGGCGACACTGAAGCGCTTCCGCGAGGAGCGCGAGACGCTGCTCAAGCACCTGGACACCCGGGGCACCGTCTTCGTCTGGGGTGAGGACAGCGAGGCGCGCGCGCGGCGCATCCGCGAAGTGGCGCCCCTCCTGGACACGTACTTCCTCCAGTGTCGCCTCGTGGCCGCGCAGCCGGAAGCCGCGGCGAGCCTGCGCCTGCGTGCGGAGCGCGTCGAAGGCGCGTTGGGTGACGCCGCGGCGCTGGGCAAGGCCGTGGGAGATCTTCCCATCGCGGCGCCGGAGGCCTCCGGTGTTCTCGAGTGGTCCCGGCTCCTGCGCGGTCCCGCGTACGAGCAGCTGCAGGCCTTCCGCCGCGACGTGGCCGGCCCGGTGACGGGCGACCTGGAGCGACTGTCGGACGCGGCCTGGAGGGACCTGGTGGCGAAGGCCGACGCGGTGCTCGCGTGGTTCGCGCAGCGCGACGCGAATCCGCTGCACAAGCTGGCGGGCTCGCTGTCGTCGGTGTCGCTCGCCGACCTGGATGCGGTGGAGGCCGCGTGTCAGGCGGACCTCGCGCTGGCGCCCACGCTGGCCGCCATCGTCGAGGTGGAGCGGTTGGTGCTCTATCAGCGTTGGCTGCTGGTCTTCGCCAACAACTTCATCAGCATGCCCAACCTGTACCTCCCCAAGGCGCCCGCGCTGATGGAGAAGGGGACGCTCATCCTGGGCGGCCGCAAGTACACGTTGTCGGTGCTGGTGAAGAACCGCGCCGAGCACACCGCGCTGACGAGCCAGGGCACCACGTGTGTCCTCTACGTGCAGGTCGCGCCGAAGGACGGCACGCCGGGCTACGAGGTGGCGGTGCCCGTCACGCGCGGCCGGAGCACGGACCTGGTCGTGGGCAAGCGCGGCGTCTTCTACAACGTGGACGGCGTGGAGCACGACGCCACCGTGACGCATGTCATCCGCCAGCCCGTGTCGCTGTGGGAGTCGATGACGATGCCCTTCACGCGCATCGCCTCGTTCGTCACGAACAAGGTGGAGGGCATGGCGAGCGCGGGGGAGAAGACGTTCGACGAGGCACTGGAGAAGGGCTACACGCACGCGGCGACGGCCAAGCCCCCGGCGCCGGCTCCCGCGACGGCCGCGGCTCCCGCGCAGGCGGCACCGGGCGGTCTCGCCGGAGTGCTCGCGGCGGGCAGCATCGCGGCCGCGGCGCTGGGCTCGTCCTTCGCCTTCATCGTCTCGCAGGTGAAGTCGCTGACGATGGCGGATGTCATCACCGCCGCGTCCATCATCGCCATCGTGGTGATGGCGCCCGCGGGCTTGATGGGCTGGCTGAAGCTGCGCCGGCGCAACCTGGCGCTCCTGCTGGAGGGCTCGGGCTGGGCGCTCAATGACCGGCTGATGCTCACGCGAGGACTCTCCACCCTGGTGACGCGCCGTCCCCGGCTGCCCCAGGGCGCACGCGTGGACCACCGGGACATGGTCCGCCCCGCGTTGCTCGCGCAGATGGAGGACGATGGCGAGACGGAGGGCCTGTCCGGCTGGTCCCGCCTGGGACTCGGCGTCCTCATCGCGTTCGTCCTGCTCTGGCAGGTGCGAAACCCCATCCTCACGTGGGTGTGCGAGAAGGCCTGGTTGTCCGAGGCCACATGTGTCGCGCTGCTTCCCGCGCCCCCGGCCGTCCCAGCGACGCCTCCTCCGGCCGCGGCTCCGCCCGCTCCGGCGCCGGCGAAGTAGGCGTTTCGCGGGGCCCGGAATCTTGCGAGGATCTCCGGGCCCCCTACGCTCCTGCTCGCCATGACGAACCTGTCGCCGCTCTTGGAGAAGTTCCGGGTCCACCTCGAGGACGAGAAGGGGTCGTCACCGCACACGGTGCGCAACTACCTCATCGACCTCGTCGACTTCGAGCGCTACCTCACCGAGCGGATGAAGCTGTCGCTGCTGGCCGGGACCCACGCCGCCATTCGCGGCTACCTGGGCACGCTCAGCGTGGACCACGCCCCCGCGAGCCGTGCCCGGCGCCTGGCTTCCATCAAGTCCTTCTACAAGTACCTGGTGCGGCAGAAGCTGCTGTCCGCCAGCCCCGCGAAGCTGGTGAAGAGCCCGAAGCTTCCCAAGGCGCTGCCGAAGGTGTTGCCCGTGGAGGAGGTGTTCGCCCTCCTGGACGTGCACGACCTGAAGTCGGTGCTGGGCCTCCGGGACAAGGCCATCCTGGAGCTGCTCTACGGCGGCGGGCTGCGTATCAGCGAGCTGTGCTCGCTCGACCTGCTCGACGTGGACCGCCGCGGGCGCATCATTCGCGTCATGGGCAAGGGCCGCAAGGAGCGGCTCGTGCCCGTCAACGCGCAGGCCATCCGCGCGCTCGAGGCGTACCTGGCCCGCCGGGGCGAGCTGCTCGCGGAGCCCCATCCCACGCAGGCTCCGGAGGCCATCTTCCTCAACTTCCGGGGCGGTCGGCTCACACCCCGCAGCATCCGACGCCACCTGGACGCGCACGTGCTGAAGTGCGCGCTGGCTCGCAAGGTGAGTCCGCACGCGCTGCGCCACTCCTTCGCCACGCACCTGTTGGGCGGCGGCGCGGACATCCGCAGCATCCAGGAGCTGCTGGGCCACGCGAGCCTGTCCACCACGCAGCGCTATACCCACGTCACCTGGGAGCAGCTCCAGCAGGTCTACGACGCCGCGCACCCTCGGGCGTGAGGTGGAGACCCCCGCCCGGAGAAACGGTGCGGGAGCGGACAGGCAGGCGGTGTTCCTTGGAAACGTGGCGCGCGGCTTGTTAAACCCGCCCCATGTTCCACGGCACCACCATTCTCTGTGTGCGGCGCGACGGGAAGGTCGCCATCGCGAGCGACGGCCAGGTCTCCCTCGAAAAGACGGTGATGAAGAACACGGCGAAGAAGGTCCGCAAGCTGGGGGAGGGGCAGGTCCTCGCCGGCTTCGCGGGCAGCACCGCCGATGCCTTCACCTTGTTCGAGCGCTTCGAGGGCAAGCTCAAGGAGCACCAGAAGAACATGGCGCGCGCGTGCGTCGAGCTGGGCAAGGACTGGCGCACCGACCGCTTCCTGCGGCGCCTGGAGGCCCTGCTCATCGTCGCGGACCGGGAGAAGACCTTCATCCTCTCCGGCGCGGGCGATGTGATTGAGCCGGACTACGGCATCGCCGCCGTGGGCAGCGGAGGCCCGTACGCGTTCGCCGCCGCGCGGGCCCTCATGGCGCACACCCAGATGTCCGCTCGCGACGTGGCACATCAGTCGCTCACCATCGCGGGTGAAATCGACATCTACACCAACTCCCACATCTCGCTCGAAGAGCTCTAGGAGCCCCCCCTTGGCTGAGACGCGAAAGACCTCCACCTTCACGCCCCGCGAGGTGGTGGGCGAGCTGGACCGCTACATCGTCGGTCAGAGTGCCGCCAAGCGCGCGGTGGCCATCGCGCTGCGCAACCGGTGGCGCCGCCAGCAGGTCTCCGACGACCTGCGCGACGAAATCCATCCGAAGAACATCATCATGATGGGCCCCACCGGCGTGGGGAAGACGGAGATTGCCCGCCGGCTGGCGAAGCTGGCCCAGGCGCCCTTCGTCAAGGTGGAGGCCTCCAAGTTCACGGAGGTCGGCTACGTGGGGCGCGACGTGGAGTCGATGATCCGCGACCTCGTCGAAGCCGCCATCTCGCTGGTGCGGGACGAGGAGACGGAGAAGGTCCGTCCGCGCGCCGAGGAGATGGCCGAGGACCGGCTCATGGAGCTGCTCTCGAACAACGGCGCTCCGCGCACGCCGTCTTCACCGCCGCCATTCGGATTCTCGCCGCCGCCTCCTCCCGCGCCTCAGCGACTGGGAGACTCCGAGCGCGAGAAGCTCCGCGCCCAGCTGCGCGCGGGCACGCTCGATGACCAGTTCGTCGAGGTGGAGATGAGCGACAGCGCGCCCACCTTCATGCGCGGCTTCTCGGGGCAGGGGATGGAGGAGATCGGCGTCAACCTCCAGGACCTCTTCAAGAACATGCCGGGCATGAACAAGACGCGCCGCCGCCGCGTGCGCGTGCCCGAGGCGCTCCAGCTCCTGCGCCAGGAAGAGGCCCAGAAGCTGGTGGACCCGGACCGCGTGCAGCGCGAGGCCGTGGCCCGCGCCGAGTCGAGCGGCATCGTGTTCATCGACGAAATCGACAAGATCGCCAGCCGTGAGGGCGGCAAGGGCGGCGGCCCGGACATCTCGCGCGAGGGCGTGCAGCGCGACATCCTCCCCATCGTCGAGGGCTCCACCGTCAACACCAAGTACGGCATGGTGAAGACGGACCACATGCTCTTCATCGCCGCGGGCGCGTTCCACGTGTCCAAGCCCAGCGACCTCATCCCGGAGCTCCAGGGCCGCTTCCCCATCCGCGTGGAGCTGGAGCCGCTCTCCGGCGACGACCTCATCCGCATCCTGCGCGAGCCGAAGAACTCCCTCCTACGGCAGTACACCGCGCTGCTGGCCACCGAGGGTGTGCGCCTGTCCTTCACCGACGACGCGGTGACGGAGCTGGCGCGCATCGCCCAGCAGGCGAACGAGCGCACGCAGAACATCGGCGCTCGCCGCCTGCACACCGTCCTGGAGCGACTGCTCGACGAGGTGTCCTTCTCCGCGAGTGAGCTGGGGCCCCGGGACTTCCAGGTGGACGGCAATTATGTGCGCGAGCGCCTGGGCGCCATCATCCAGGACGAGGACCTGTCGCGCTACATCCTCTAGCGCGCTATATGGCGCGCTCGCAGCCGTCCCACTCACACTCAAGGAAGGTGACCCCCTTGCCGCAGCCCGTACCCGCCACCGCTACCCCGGCCTCCAACGACACCCTCATCCAGAAGGCCAAGAGTCATCTGCTGCAGAACTACAAGCAGCAGCCCATCGTCCTGGTCAAAGGGCGAGGGACTCGCGTCTGGGACGCGGACGGGCGTGAGTACCTGGACCTCATCGGTGGCGTGGCGACGTGTGCGCTGGGCCACTGCCATCCCGAGGTGGTGGCGGCCGCGCACGCGCAGCTGGACTCGCTGTGGCACGTCTCCAACGCGTTCTACTCGCAGCCGCAGATCGACCTGGCGGCGAAGCTGTCCGAGTGGAGCGGCCTGTCGCGCGCCTTCTTCTGCAACTCGGGCGCGGAGGCGAACGAGGCGCTGCTGAAGCTGGCCCGCAAGGTGATGAAGGACCGGGGGATGCCGGAGCGCTTCGAGGTCATCACCTTCGAGCGCAGCTTCCACGGCCGCACCCTGGCCACCGTCACGGCGACGGGACAGCCGAAGTACCATGCGGGCTTCGAGCCGCTCCCCGCGGGCTTCCAGCACGTGCCCTATGGCGACCTGGACGCGGTCCGCGCCGCGGTGAAGTCCACCACGGCCGCCATCCTCGTGGAGCCCATCCAGGGTGAGGGTGGGGTGCGGCTGGCTCCTCCGGGCTTCCTCAAGGGCCTGCGCGCGCTGTGCGACGAGAAGGGCCTGCTCCTGCTGGTGGATGAGATCCAGACCGGCATGGGCCGCACGGGCATCCCCTTCGGCTTCATGCGCGACGGCATCCTCCCGGACGCCATCAGCATGGCCAAGGCGCTGGGCAACGGCCTGCCCATCGGCGCCATGCTGTGCCGCGACGAGGTGGGGGCGAGCCTGTCTCCGGGCAGCCACGGCTCCACCTTCGGCGGCAACCTGGTGGCCGCGGCCGCCGCGAACGCCGTCCTGGACGTGATTCGCCGGCCGGGGTTCCTGGAGGACGTGACGGCCAAGGGGGCCTACTTCCTGGGCCGCCTCCGGGAGATCCAGGGGCGCCTGCCGGCCGGCCGCGTCGTGGAGGTCCGTGGCCAGGGGCTGCTCGTGGGCCTGGAGATGGACCGGGACGCCCCCCAGGTGCTCGCGAAGCTGCGCGAGGGTGGGGTGCTGGGCAACGCCGCCGGAGACAGGACGGTCCGTTTCGCCCCACCGTTCACCATCACCCGTGAGGAGCTGGACGAGAGCCTGGCCATCATCGAGCGGGTGCTGGCCGCCCTCTAGAGTCTGCTGTCCTGGAGGGGGGAAGCCTGGGTGGGGGCAAACTGGGTGTTTGACGCCCCGCTCCCCCCAAACCTAGGCTTTCCACCTTCGGCAACCCGTTCGTGGACCGTCCTGTGAGCGCGCCAAACACGATTGTCGGCCTGGGGGCTCGGACAGACCACATCGCCACTGTGCCCAACGTGGACCCCGCTCGCCTCCAGCTCACGCCGGAGGAGACCGCGGTGCTGTCACTCGTCGGGCGCGTGGAGCGTATCGAGCTGGTGCTGTCACGTTCCACCCTGGGTGAGGCCCGCACCATCGCGCTGCTCCTGTCGCTTCGCGCGAAGGGCGCCATCGTCCCCGCGCGCGTGGTGCCCCGGAACCAGCCCGCGCCCGCGGTGGACGCGGCCCTGGCCGAGGAAGTCGACCTGGAGCCCGAGCGGAAGAAGGAGATCATCGACCTGGAGCGGGCCCTGGACGGGTTGGACCACTTCGCCGTCCTGGGGCTGAGGCCGGGAGCTCCCGCCACCGAGGTGAAGCAGGCGTACTACAACGCGTCGCGCCGCTATCACCCGGACCGCTACTTCGGAAAGAACCTGGGCAGCTTCCGCGCGCGCATGGAGCGCATCTTCCGGAGGCTGACGGACGCGCACAACGTCCTCACGCAGCAGGACAAGCGCGATGCGTACCTCAAGGCGCACCCGGCGCTCGCGCAGGCGGCCACGCCCGCACCGGCGCCCGCCGCTCCCGTGGCCTCGCCCGCTCCGGCCTCCGCGGCGTCGTACCCCGCGACGGAGCTGACGCCGCTCACGCCGGTGCCGCGCTCGTTGACGCGCCCCACGCCCGTCGCGGCGCCGCCTCCGCCGACGCCCGCACCGGTGAACGACGCGGAGTCGGAGGCCCGGCGCGCGGAGCGACAGGCCCGGCTGGCTCGCCATCCGTACATGGCGCGCAACGTGAAGCTCTCGGAGCTGGTGGCGCGGGGCAAGGCGGCGGTGGCGCGGGGGGACTGGGAGCGGGCGTACCAGGACTTCCACCAGGTGCAGACGCTGGACCCGAAGAACCGCGAGGTGGCGACGCTGCTGCTGGAGGCTCGCAAGAAGCATGACGAGCAGCGCGCGGCCGTCGAGGTGTCTCGCGGGCGGGAACTGGAGCAGCACAGCGACGACGTGGCGGCGCTGGCGGCGTACCGGCTGGCGTACTCGCTGGATGGCTCGAATGCGGAGGCCGCGTATCGCGCGGCGAAGCTGGGACTTCAGCAGGGCCAGGACGTGGGGGAGGTTCGCGCGCTCGCGCAGCGGGCCGTGGACCTCCAGGGGGCTCGGGTCGAGCACCATCTGTTGTTGGGGCGGATTCTCATGGATGCCGGGTCCAAGAAGCTGGCCAAGCGGGTGTTCGAGGATGCAGCGAAGTTGGAGCCGGACAACGCCGAGGCCAAGGCGGCGCTCAAGAAGCTGCGCTGGACCTTCTAGGATGGACACGCTCTGCCATGGCTGAGTCCGAACCTCTCATCGGCATCGACCTGGGGACGACGAACAGCATCGTCGCCACCGTCCAGGACGGGCAGCCGGTCGTCATCAAGAACCGCACGGGTCAGACGCTGACGCCCTCGGTGGTGGCGGTGTCGAAGAACGGCAAGCGCCTGGTGGGCGGCATCGCCAAGCGCCAGGCCATCACCAACCCGCAGGAGACGGTGTACGCGGCGAAGCGGCTCATCGGCCGGAAGTTCTCCTCGCACGAGGTGCAGGACGCGCTGCGCACGCTGCCCTACGAAGTGGTGGCGGGACAGCACGACGACCTGCGCATCCGCATGGGGGGCAGGGACCTGGCCGTCCCCGAGCTCAGCGCCATGATCCTCCAGGAGCTGAAGGCGGACGCGGAGGCTCACTTCGGCCGGCCGGTGAGCAAGGCCGTCGTCACGGTGCCGGCGTACTTCAACGACGCCCAGCGGCAGGCCACCAAGGACGCGGGGCGCATCGCGGGTCTGGAGGTGCTGCGCATCATCAACGAGCCCACCGCGGCGGCGCTCGCGTATGGCTTCAGCCGCACGGTGAACGGCCGTGTCGCGGTGTTGGACCTGGGTGGTGGCACCTTCGACGTGTCGGTGCTGGAGATCAACCAGGGCGTCTTCGACGTCGTGGGCACCGGCGGCGACACGTACCTGGGCGGCGAGGACTGGGACAACCGCATCATCGAGTGGCTCGTCTTCGGCTTCGCGAAGGAGCACGGCATCGACCTGCGCAAGGACCGCATGGCCTTGCAGCGGCTCAAGGACGCGGCGGAGAAGGCCAAGGTGGAGCTGTCCAGCGTCCGCGAGACGCAGCTCAACCTGCCGTTCATCAGCACGCCTCCAGGCGCCGGCGCCGCGCTGCACCTGCAGGCCGCGCTGTCGCGGGAGAAGCTGGAGGAGCTGACGTCGGACCTGGCCGAGCGCGTGGTGGGCATCACCACGGAGGTGCTCGGAGAAGCGGGCGTGCGCGCGTCGGAGCTGAAGGAAGTCATCCTGGTGGGCGGCATGTCGCGCATGCCCAAGGTCGTCGAGGCGGTGCGCACCTACTTCCGCCGCGAGCCCTGCAAGGGGGTCCACCCGGACGAGGTGGTGGCCCTGGGCGCGGCGATTCAAGCGCATGCGCTGGTGGCCCAGGAGGGCGAGCTGCTGCTGCTGGACGTCACGCCGCAGAGCCTCGGGGTGGCCATCGCCGGTGGCTACGTGCGGCGCATCATCCCGAAGAACACGACGGTGCCCACGTCCGCCACGGAGGTGTTCGCGACGTCGAAGGACTTCCAGCGACTGGTGAAGATCATGGTGCTCCAGGGCGAGCACGAGCAGGCGCACCAGAACGAGCTGCTGGGGGAGTTCGTCCTCACGGGCCTTCGCGAGGCGCCGAAGGGGCAGGTCGAAATCGAGGTGACGTTCGACATCAACGCGGAGGGCATCGTGTCCGTCTCCGCGAGGGACCGTGAGACGGGCCTGCGTCAGTCCATCACCGTCACCGCCTCCAGCGGCCTCACCGAGGAGGAGCTCAAGCGCATCATGGACGAGCAGCGCGGCTACCTGATGGCCGCGCGCATCTCCGAGGAGCTGAAGTCCAAGCGCGTGGAGCTGGACACCCTCGCGCGCGACGTCATGGACGCGCTGACCCGCGCGAGGCTCCTGCCCGGTGGCGGGGGCCTGGCTCCGGACGTGGTGCCTCGCGCCGAGCAGGTGCTGGAGCACGCGCGGCGCGTTCGCGCGGGGGAGGACACGGGAGCGCTGGGCCGCGCCTGTGAGCTGCTCGCCGGATGTCTTGCCAGCCTCAAGGGCGCCGCGCGAGGCGGCATGGGGAGCTAGATGACCACGGAGCGCGCCAACCAGCTCGTCGAGGCGGGGCAGTGGCTGCGCCTCAGCGGCGACCACCAGGGGGCCCGCAAGCTGTTCGAGCGGGCGCTCGTGTTGGACACGGGCAACGTCCGCGCTCGCGAGGCGCTGACCTCCCTGGACGCGCCGGTGGGGCGGAGCGCTTCGCTCCAGGGCTCTCCCGCGGACATCGCGCCCCTGGCGTCCCTGGACGGCGACTGGGGCGCGTGGGCCGAAGGCGAGGGTGGTCCGTTGGTGGAAGAGGACGAGGAGCGCTCGCCCAGCGTCCTGCTTCCGGAGTTCGACGAGCCCGTCCCTGGAACCGATGTGCTGGCCCTGCTGGCCCGCGACGAGACACCCACGACCCAGGAGTCCGGCGTCCCCGAGGGCGACACCGACGAGTACGGCGTCCCCACGGGAGAGAGCGAGCTGGAGCGCCTGCTCCGAGGGGCGACGGACCTGCTGGAGCTGGATGACCACTCGGGCGCGGTGGACCTGCTCTTCAAGGCGCAGGAGCTGGCCCCGGGAGACCCTCGCGTCGAGGTGCTGCGTGCGCGCAGCGAGCGGATGTTGATGGGCATGCTCGAGTCGAAGCTCGGGGACCTGGGGCGGGTGCCTCGGGTTCGACTCCAGGCGGATGACATCATCTGGCTCAGCCTGGACCACCGCGCGGGCTTCGTCCTCGCGCAGATTGATGGCGCCGTGACGTTCGAGGATGTGTTCTCCCTGTCAGGGATGACGCGGCTGGATACCGCTCGCATCCTCGCGCAGCTCCTCGACGAAGGGGTCATCGCCGCGGCCTGAGCTGTGATTTGAAGTCGGATTGACAGCTTCCTGTCATGATGACAGCCTGAGGGCATGCGGCACACTCTTGGAAGTGATTCCAGCATCCCCGCGCTCCCGTGTGTCGAGCTGGGGGCGACCCTCGAGTTCTACGGCCGGCTGGGCTTCAAGACGACGTATCAACAGCGCGCGCCCAATCCCTATGCGGCCACGAATCGCCAGGGCGCGGAGCTCCACTTCTTCGGTGTGAAGGGATTGGACCCGGCGTCCGCCTACAGCGTCTGTCTCATCATCGTGAGCGAGGTGGAGACGCTGCACGCGGAGTTCTCGGAAGCCTTGCGTCAGGGCTATGGGAAGGTCCCGCTGCGCGGCGTGCCTCGCATCACCCGGATGAAGAAGGGGCAGTCCCGCTTCACCGTCGTCGACCCGAATGGGAATTCCGTCATGTTCATCCGAAAGGATGAGCCGGAGGGGTATGGCGACGAGGACGTCGACACGGAGGCCGAGCCCGCCTCCGTGTTGGGCAAGGCCCTCAAGACGGCGCGCCGGCTGCGTGACTTCAAGGGCGACGACGCGATGGCCGCGAAGGTCCTCGACGGCGCGCTGAAGAAACCGGGGGGCGGGACGATGCTGGAGCGGGCGCGGGTCATCCTGGCCCGTGCGGAGCTGGCCGTGGTCCTGTCCGACGCGCCCCGTGCGCGTGAATGGCTTCGCGAGCTGGAGGGACTGGAGCTCTCGGCCTCGGAGCGCGCCTCGCTGCGGGAGGAGCACGCCGCGGTGCGGAAGTTCATCGAGGCCGAGACGTAGGCGCGGTCCTTCGTCAGGAGGCCAGGAGCGGGTGGGCCCCTGGTCTCG
Organism: Myxococcus stipitatus; assembly: GCF_038561935.1. The sequence continues at coordinate 4,324,111 of NZ_CP102770.1, forward strand.
CCATGGGCACTACCCTCGGACGACGGCGGTCCAGGTGCCCTTCACCACGAGGTCGCCGCGCTGGTTGCGCGACTCGGTGGTGGCGATGAGGAACTGCTTGCCCGCCTTCTCGTAGACATCCGAGATGCGGCCCGTGGTCGTCATCACGTCGCCAGGGCGCATGACGTCCAGGAACTCCAGCTCCTGCTCACCGTGCACGAGCATCAGCAGGTTCAGGTCGAGCTCCGGGTCCGCGACGGCGCTGGCGAACGGGCGGATGGCGAAGACGACGGCGAAGCTGGGGAAGGCAATCAGGTCCCCATAGGGGCCCGCCTTGGCGGCCTGGTCGTCGTAGAGGAGGGGGCTGACGTGGGCGGGAGGCTCGCCCGGGGTTCCGGCGGCGGGGTGTGCACCGCCCACGGCCAGGGTGAACTCGCGCAGCTTCTCCGCGCCAATGGTGTACGTGAAGGGGCCGTACTCCCGGCCGATGAAGCGCTTGTCGATGGCCATGGTGTCTATCCGATGGAGGCTTCGACGACGGCGCCCTTGAGGACGGCCTCGCCGCGCTGGTTGGTGGCGGTGACTTCGGTGGTGAGCCGGCCCGCTTCGATGGCGGTGACGCGGCCCTCGAAGGTGACGGTGTCCTCGGGGCGAACGGGGCGCGAGAAGCGCACCCTCACCTTGCGGATGCGGCCCGGGTCCCCCACGAAGACGGCGACGGCTTCCACCGCCCAGCCCAGCGTGCAGAGCCCCTGGAGGATGACGCCGTCGAGGCCGGCCACCTTGCCGACCTCCGGGTCGATGTGGATGGGATTGAAGTCGCCGGATGCGCCCGCGTAGTAGATGGGCCGGTACACGTCGCACTCGCGGACGTGCGTGAAGGTATCGCCTACCTGGAAGGAGCGTGCCATGAGGCCTTCCGGTCTATCACGGCCTCGCCCGGCGTCACCCTCCGTCCACTCACCCCGTCGCGGTGCCCTGGTCCAGCGGGTCCTCCACCTCGGAGCCCTCGCGGCGCTTGCGGTACTGCTCCCGCACGTAGGCCACCAGCTGATCCAGGTAGGAGGACAGGGGAGGGCAGCGAACCCCCGTGCCGTCCAGCAGCTCCAGGGTGTTGTGGCAGTTGTAGATGGCCAGGTGGTTGACGTAGCTGATGGCGGCCCGCTGGGGGCGGGCCAGCTTCTCCAGCAGCGGCAGCCGCAGCATGACGTCGGCGGCGCGTGCGGACAGGTTGAAGCGGGGCAGCTTCTTGTTGGCCTTCTCCGCGATGAGCTCGTACACGCGGCGCGCGCTCATGGGGTTGGGGTCCACCAGGTGGAAGGTGCGGCCCACGGCGCGCGGGTCCTTCGACAGCCGCCACACCGCCTCCACCACGAAGTCCACGGGCACCACGTTGAGCGGCGCCACGCCGTTGCCGGGCAGCGGCAGCGGCACCACCAGCGGCGAGGTGACGAGCAGGATGCCCAGGTAGTAGGGCCCTTCGAACTTGTCGATTTCGCCCGTGCGCGAGTCGCCCACGACGCTGGAGGGCCGGTAGATGGTGACGGGCAGGGTGGCGCCGGCGCGGGTGACGAGCCGCTCCGCCTGGAACTTCGTCTCCTCGTAGGGGTTGCGGAAGCCCTGGCCCCGGTCCAGCTCGTCCTCGGCGATGACGCCCAGCCGGTCTCCGGACACGTAGCAGGTGGAGAAGTGGTTGAAGCGCGCCAGGTGCTCACAGTCGCGCGCCAGCTCCAGCATGTTGCGCGTGCCGTCCACGTTGACGCGCCACGCGGTGTCCTTGGGCACGCCCAGCTGCGCCACGGCGGCCAGGTGGAAGATGTCCGTCACCTGCTCGCACAGCCGCTGGTACTCCTCGCCGGACAGGCCCAGGTGCATGTCCACCACGTCGCCGGTGAGCAGCTCCACGGTGGCGCCCTTCAAGCGGGCCGCGTGCTTCTGGGCCTCCTTGAGCGCCTTGGGCTGGACCAGCGCGTAGATGTGACCCTTCGGGTCCTCCCGGGCGATGTGCTCCACCAGCCGCTTGCCGATGAACCCTGGGTAACCCGTGACGAAGTACGTCCCGGCGCCGGCCTTCTTGCGCGTCTCGCTCATTGCGCGCGCAGCATACCCGTCCGTCAGCCGCGCGCGAGCATGGCGCGCCAGACTGTTTCCACCTGGGCGCGGGTGGCCGCCAGGTCCCCGCTGTTGTCGATGACCCACGTCGCGTGTGTCCGCTTGTCATCCAGGGGGAGCTGGGACACCAGCCGGGCCTCGGCCGCCGCCTCGTCCAACCCGTCGCGCGCCATCAGCCGCGCCTTCTGCACCTCCCGAGGCACCCACACCAGGGCGACGCCTTCCAGCCACTGGTGCATCCCCGCCTCGATGAGTAGCGGCACGTCGTAGACGGCGCGGGCCACGCCCCGCTCCTGCAGGAGCTGGAGCTTCTCCAGGAAGGCCTCGCGCACGCGCGGGTGGGTGATGGCGTTGAGCGCGCCGCGCTCCACCTCGTTGCCGAAGACGCGGGCCGCGAGCTTCGCCCGGTCCAGCCGCCCGTCGGGGCCGATCACGCCCGGGAAGCGCTCCGCGATGGAGGCGAGCCCCGGCGTGCCCGGCTCCACCACCTGCCGGGCCAGCACGTCCGCGTCGATGACCTCCGCGCCCAGCTCCCGGAGCATCCGCGTGACGGTGCTCTTGCCGGACGCGATTCCCCCCGTCAGCCCGAAGACGTGCACGGTGGGGGGCCTACTTCGCGGCCTTCTGCGTGGTGAACGTGAACGACTGCACCGTCTTGCCGTCCTCGTTGAAGAAGATGGCCAGGCCCAGCTTGGGGTAGAGGAAGTAGGTGCGGAAGTCGTCGGTGAGCTTGCGCTGGTAGCACGGCGCCGCGGGCACGGGGCCGGAGGGGCAGGCGGGGCCGTAGCTGGTCTCGATGGTCTCCTTGTCGATGACCGGCCCGGGGAAGACGTCGATGCGCTCGATGAGCTGCGAGGTGGGGTCCACCTTGAACTGGGCCTGGCTCGTGCCCTTGATGGCCTCCTTGCCCAGGTAGGCGATGGTCTCCTTGCCATCCTGGGTCACGGTTCGCGAGGGCTCGCCGAACTTCTTGATGACTTCGTCCTTCTTGGTGACGCCGGGCTCCACGCCCTGCCAGGGCTTGGCGGCGGCGGGGAAGGCCAGGGCGAATACGGCGAGCGCGGTCAGGGTCCTCATCACGACTTCCTCCCTAATGGAAAGGGCGGGCGGGGCTCAAGCGCTGCCCTCTCTTTCAACGGACGATTCCGACAGGCATTCAACCACGAGACGCCTTGCCCCGTCCGGGGGGGTCTGCTACTTCGCGAGCCATGCGCGCATCTGGCTTCAGGGTCCTGCCCGTCCTCCTGCTGGCCCTCTGTGGCGCGGCCGGAGCGGCGGATTTCGTCGGCGCCGACAGCTGCAAGGGCTGCCACCCGGAGGCCTACGAGGCGTGGATGCAGTCCAAGCACGCCCGCGCGGTGAGCTCCCTGTCCGAGCAGCAGCAGAAGGACGGCCGGTGCCTGTCGTGCCACTCGCCGGACCAGGTGGCGCAGCAGCAGGCCAGTGTGAGCTGTGAGACATGTCACGGAGGGGGGCAGTACTACTCGCCCGAGTACGTGATGAAGGACCCGGAGCTGGCGCGGCTGGTGGGGTTGGTGGACCCGTCGGAGAAGCAGTGCCGCTCCTGCCATGACGCTTCCTCGCCCTCCTTGCGGCCGTTCGACTTCAAGGAGTCGCTGAAGGCCATCGACCACTGGTCGGCGGAGCGCGCCCGTCGCGCGGCCCGCACCGAGGCGTCCACTCCCGTGACAACCCCTCCCACCACCACCGCGAAGAAATAACCGCGTGATCAAGATTCTCGACGCACGCTTCGTCATCACCGCCGTGGAGCCCAAGGGCTATCCACAGGGACACACCGCCGAGGTGGCCTTCGTCGGCCGCTCCAACGTCGGCAAGTCCTCCATGATCAACACGCTCACCGGCCGCAAGAAGCTGGTGCGTGTGTCCAACACCCCGGGCCGCACCCGCACGCTCAACTTCTTCGACGTGGACCTGGAGCGAGGCTCCTTCCGTCACCAGGTCCGCCTGTGTGACCTGCCGGGCTATGGCTTCGCCCGCGCGAGCAAGGCGGACAAGGCCCAGTGGGAGAAGATGATCACCACCTACCTGGAGAAGCGTCATCGCCTGGAGGTGGTGGTGAGCATCATCGACGCGGAGGTGGGGCCCACGCCGGATGACCTCGCCACGCTCGACTATCTCCAGGCCCACAAGCGCAAGGTGATGGTGGTGGCCACGAAGATCGACCGCCTCACCAAGGCCAAGACGCGGCCCCGCCTGGTGGAGCTGTCGAAGCAGCTGGACCTGCCCATGGAGGCCATCCTGCCGTTCTCCTCGACGGAGCCGCGCGGCGTGGACGAGGTCTGGAACGCGCTGCTCGACACGTTCGGCAAGGCCAGCCGCGTCCGCCCCGAGGGCGCCGAGGACTGAGAGCATCGGGTAGTCGCCGCTCGGGCGGGGTTCCTCTCCCGACGCGAAGGGCGCTGTGGTAGGCACGGCGCCGTGTCCGAGAACGGCAAGGGTAACGGCAGGGATTCGCAGCTCGCCTTGCGCGAGCTGCAGCAGCAGTTGATGCGGTTGTCTCCGAAGCGGCGGATGGATGCGCTGCTGGACGGGGAGGACGCGCGGGCCGTCGTGCGCGCGCTGCCGCCAGAGAGCCTCTACCTCACCATCCAGGAGGTGGGTCTGGCGGATGCGACGGAGCTCGTGCAGCTCGCGTCTGCCGCGCAGTTCCGCGCCTTCGTGGACCTGGGGGCGTGGACGCGCGACAAGCTGGACGCGCATCAGGCACTCACGTGGCTGCGCGCCGCGCGCGGTGGCTTCGACGACACCCAGGAGTTCCTGCGCAAGCTCCACGCGCTGGACCTGGAGGTGCTGGAGCTGGTGCTGCGCGAGTTCGTCGTCCTCCATGACCGCGAGGAGAACCCGGACGTCAACCCGCAGGGCGTGACGCTGGAGACGCCCGAGGGCCGCTACCTCGTCGAAATCACCGCCGAGGGCGTGGAGATGTCCGCCGTGCGCGCGCTCGTCAACGACCTCATCGCGGAGAACCCCTTCGAGGCGGTGCGCCTGCTGGAGGCCGTGCGCTGGGAGATTCCGGGCGAGCTGGAGGAGACCGCGTTCCAGTTCCGCAAGGGCCGCCTGCTGGACCTGGGCTTCCCCTCGCTGGAGGAGGCGGTGTCGCTCTTCAGCCGCGTGGACGTGGGGGCCCCGCGCGGGCGCGCCGCGAGCACGGCGCTGACCTCGGCGCAGGGACACGTGGACTACCTCGAGGCCGCCTTCAAGGGGCTCACCGACGTGGAGCGGCAGAACGCCGAGGACGAGCTGACCGGCGTGGCCAACGCGGTGCTCGTGGCGGAGCTGGCGGACCCGGGGGACCTGGACGCCGTGCGCCGCGTGGGCGAGATGACGCGCGACTCCCTCTCGCTGGGTCTGGAGCACCTGACGGGCGGGGACCCCGCGCAAGCCACGGAGGTGCTGCGCGACACGCCGCTGCGGCGCGTGTTCCAGACGGGCTTCTCGCTGACGCTCCAGCTCAAGTTCCGCGCGGACCGGCTGGCCAAGGCGCCGGGCGCGGTGGTGGATGGCGTGCTGATGGTGCTGCCCGAGGAGGCCGCCGCGGTGGAGGCCCTGCGTCGCAAGCGCCCTCGCCGCGCGCTGCGGGTGGAGGGCGCGGAGCCGGTGCCGTTCCGCTCCCTGCGCGAGATTGCCGCCAGCGAGGCCGTGCTGGCCCGCGCGGAGGCCCAGGTGGAGGTCCTCCGCGGCGTGTTGGGCGGAACCCCGGAGGCGGCGCGCGCGGCGGTGGCTCGCTTCGGTGTGCCCATGGAGGCCTTGGGCGTGGAGCGCCTGTTCGCCGCGGTGGTGGCCATGGCGGTGCTGGAGGTCCGGGCGGATGCGCGGCCGGTGCCGCTGGGGCGCGGGGCGGAGCTGGGCCAGCGACTCTTCGAGGGCACCCCGCAGGCGCCTCGGCTGCTGGCCTCCGCGTCGGAGCGGGCCTTGTCGGGCCTGGAGGGCGCGGTGGCGCCTGACGCTCGGGAGGAGCTGCGGCGCATGGTCGGCTTGACGCTCGCGAAGCTGCTGTCGGAGCTGGGCCCGAGTTGGCTGGAGGACCTTCAGTGGAGCCCCGTCGCCTCCGAGGTCCTCCCCATGGAGACGAGCCCGGTGCCGTAGCTTTTTCAGTCCCGGAGGGCCTTGGGATGTTCCCGGGGCCTTCCATCCCGTGGAGTTCCGGGGCCTTGCGCGCCCGGCTTCTGGCACGTCGTCTGCTTCTGTCTGGCCCACGCGACGCTCGAGGCGTGGAACTGCCAGAGGAGGAGGGACATGGTGCCGGGAGAGCAGGGGCAGCGCCGTGACGTGTGGGCCTTCTACGCGCTGACCGCATTCGCGGCGGTGATGTACGCGGTGCCCGGAGAGTGGATTCCCGCGGTGGCGCCGCTGCGGCTGGCGCTGGTGACGTCGGGGCTGGCCGCGGGGCTGATGGTGGTGCGCAGGTTGGGTCGGGCGGAGCCGCTCTTCCTGGATGGTCCTCGCGGCTGGGCGCTCATCGGCTTCTCGGCCCTGGCGCTGATGTCCGTCGGCTGGGCGGTGAACCCGGAGGTCGCCAGCTACACGGGCATCGAGCTCTTCAAGCTGACGGCCATCTACCTCACCGTCGTCAACGTCATCACGAACCAGCGCAGGCTCGCCGTCGTCTGCGGGGCCATGGTGCTCGCGTCGATGGTGACGTCCATCGGCGTCATCGACTGGTATCGGGTGGGGGAGGACCTGGTGGAGGGCTTCCGCGCGCGCTGGGTGGGCGTGTACGCGGACCCGAACCACATGGCCATGAACATGGTGCTCGTGGTGCCCCTGGCGGTGGCCTTCATGGCACGCAAGGGCTCGCCGTGGGCCTGGCGGCTCGCGTGTCTGGTGGCGGCGGTGCTGGCGGTGATTGCCATTGTCGTGTCGCACTCGCGCGGCGGCTTCATCGGCTTGTCCGTGGCCATGGGCCTGTGGGCCATCCGCGAGCGGCGCCGCATCCAGGCGATTGTCGTGGGCTCGCTCTTCGTCGTGGGCCTGGTGGTGTTCGCGCCCGACAGCTTCTGGCAGCGCAACGAGACGGTGGCCGCGTTCCACGAGGATGCCTCGGCGATGGGGCGCGTCTACGCGTGGCAGGTGGCCAGCCGGATGAGCCTGGACCGGCCGCTGCTCGGCGTGGGCGCGGGGAACTTCCGCTTCGCGTGGGCGGAGTACGCGCCCCCCGAGGCCCGCCGCGCGTACGTCGCGCACAACATCTTCCTGGATGTGATTGGAGAGCTGGGCTGGGTGGGCATGGCCCTCTTCATGGTGTTCATGGGCGGCGCCGCTGGCGGCACCTTCGCCGCGTCGCGGAGCCGGGACGTGGGGTGGCTCGCGCGAGCGCTGTCTGCCTCCATCGCGGGCTACCTGACGTGTGACTTGTTCTCCGGCTACATCCTCTCCGCGCACTGCTACGTCCTCTTCGGGCTGGCCGCGGCGGCGGAGCGCATCGCTCGCGCGGAGCCGGCGACGGAGGCGGAAGGCGCGCCGGACGCGGGGCGCACCCCCGCCGGTCCGTCGGGGACGTGGGAGGGGACGGGTCATGCGGCGTGAAGAACCCGGCATGGGCTCCCGGCCCGTGCGGCTGGTGCAGTTCACTCGCTCCTTCCACATCGGCGGGACGGAGGTGCAGGTGCTGGAGCTGCTCCGGGGCCTGCCCCCCAGCTACCAGCTCCAGGTCTCCGTGCTGGAGGACGCGGGGCCGCTGATGGGCGCGGTGTGGAAGCTGGGCTACACGGCGGAGACCTTTCCGCTCAAGGGCTCCGTCGCGCAGGCCAACACCGCGTACCAGGTGCTGCGCATGGCCCGCTGGCTGCGCTCCCACCGCGTGGATCTGGTCCACGTGCATGACTTCTATTCCTCGCTCATCGCCGTGCCGGCCGCGAAGCTCGCCGGCGCCAAGGTCATCGTCGGACGCCTGGACCTGTCCCACTGGCAGGGCCCCGCCCGCCGCGCGGTGCACTCACGGCTGACGGCGATGGCGGACCATGTCGTGGTCAACGCGGAGGCCATCCGCCGGCAGCTCGTGGACGAGGAGGGCCTGCCCGCCGCGCGCATCTCCGTGATCCACAACGGCCTGGACCTGGCGCGCTTCGATGCGCGCATGCGCGAGGGCCTCAAGGCGCCCCTGCCGGACACGGGCGACGCGCCCCTCCTGGTCCACGTCGCCAACATGAACCACCCGGTGAAGCGCCAGGAGGACCTGCTCCTCGCACTGGCCATGCTCCACCACGGCGGCACGCCCCTGCACGCGTTCCTCGTGGGGGATGGTCCTCGCCGCAAGGGCCTGGAGAAGCTGGCCGCGGAGCTGGGCGTGTCGGAGACCGTGCACTTCCTTCGGCACCGCACGGACGTCGCCGCCATCTACGCCCGGGCGACCCTGGGTGTCCTCTGCTCCAGCGCGGAGGGCATGTCCAACGCCGTCATGGAGGGCATGGCCGCCGGACTCCCCATGGTGGTGACCCGCGTCGGGGGAAACACGGACCTGGTCCGCGATGGAGAGCGGGGACTCGTCGTCCCCCCCGAGCGGCCCGCCCAGCTGGCCCAGGCCTTCAACCAGCTCCTGTCCCACCCCGAGAAGGCCCGCCGCATGGGGAAGGAGGCCCGGGAGTTCGTCGCCCGGGAGCTCTCCCTGGAGCGCCTGGTCCGCCTCCATGACGCGCTGTATCAACGAGTGGTCCACGGCTCTTAGCCGGGCATGTCAGACCGCCGTGGATACTTCGCGTCGCTCGCCGGCAATGGGAGCGTTGACTTCTCCGTAAGGTGGGGTGTTCCCACCCTACCTTGGAGCACCGCTCATGTTGTTTCCACTTCTGGTCGTGTTGGCCTCCACCGCGGCGCCGCAGTCTTGGAAATTCGACACGGATGGGACCCCCCAGGTCCACGTCTCCAATGTTGATGGCGCCGTTCGCGTAGATGCGGTAGACGGGAAAAGCGTGGTAATCGAGGCGGTGCCGGAAAAACCGGACAGTGGCCAGAAGGCGACTGAGGTGGAGGTGACCCAGGAGGGTGACGACATCCGGGCGAGGGTGTGCTGCGGCCCCTGCGAGGAGCGGAGGCAGTCGTGCAAGGGCCTCAGCCCGGTGCGGTTCGTGCTGAAGGTGCCGCGCGAGTCAGCGGTGGAGGTCTCGGTCGTCAACGCGGCGGTGACGGTGCAGGGCGTGAAGGGCGAGCAGCGTGTGTCCGCCGTCGACGGCCGTGTGGAAGTGAACGGTTCGGAGCGACGGTTGTCGGTGAGTACCGTTAAAGGGGAAGTGGTACTGGCTCCCCGGAAGCTCGAGGGTGTCGAAATCAGCACGGTGTCTGGCGATGTCCGGCTGAAGCTGCCGGAGCGGGCGGATGCCAAGGTGGAATTCAGCTCCGTCGGGGGGAGTTTCAACGGGAAGTCCGTCTCCCTGGGCTCCAAGACCCGGACCTACGGCGCGGGCACCCATGAAGTGGAAGTCAGCACCGTGGGCGGCTCGCTGACGGTTCAAGAATAGATGGCTTTCGAGGCCCGTCTCCTAGTCAGACGGCCCGGGGCGCTCGCCGGTGAAACTCCAAGGCGCCGGCGAGCGCTCACTTTTTCAGCCCTGCTGCCCCCACGCACCGTGGCGCGCGGCACAAGGCCCTGAACGCCGGGATGCCCGCAGCGGCGCATCCCGGCGTTTCCCTTTTCAGGCGCCAGGAAGCGTGCGGCCCCGGTGCTCCGCGCCAATGGCCTGGGTGACGTGGGTGAAGCCGTCCCGCGCGAGCAGCCGGGCCAGGGCGGGGAGGATGCGGCGCACCATGCCGGGCCCCTCGTAGATGAAGCCCGAGTAGACCTGCACCACGGACGCACCCGCGCGCAGCTTCTCGTAGACGTCCTCCGCGGAGAAGACGCCGCCCACGCCGATGATGGGCAGCGCGCCTCCCGAGCGCAGGTACGCGCGCCGGATGACGGCGTTGGCGGGCTCCCGCACGGGCGCGCCGGACAGGCCTCCGGCCTCCTTCGCCAGCGGATGCTCGAACGGACGCGCCACCGTGGTGTTGGTGGCGATGAGCCCGGCGAGCTTCCGCGCGCGCGCCACGTCCACCACTTCATCCACCGCCTCGGGCGTCAGGTCGGGGGCAATCTTGAGGAAGAGGGGCTTGCCCGGAGCCACGGCGGCGAGCCGCTCCTGCACGGTGCCCAGGAGCGCGGAGAGCTGCTCGGGCTCCTGGAGCTTTCGCAGGCCCGGGGTGTTGGGGGACGAGGCGTTGACCACCACGTAGTCGCCCAGGGGCGCGAGCGCGTCCACGCAGGCCACGTAGTCGTCCACCGCCTGCTCCAGCGGCGTGTCCTTGTTCTTGCCCACGTTGACGCCCAGCGGGCAGGGGTGCCAGTCGCGCTCGCGCAGGTGGGCCGCGGCCACGGCGGCGCCGTGGTTGTTGAAGCCCATGCGGTTGATGATGGCCTGGTGCTCCGGCAGCCGGAACAGCCGGGGCAGCGGGTTGCCGGGCTGGGGACGGGGGGTGATGGTGCCGATCTCCACGGCGGAGAAGCCGCAGGCGAACAGGCCGTCCACCGCCTCCGCGTCCTTGTCCAGGCCCGCGGCCAGGGCCACCGGGTGGGCGAAGCGCAGCCCCGCCACCTCCACGGCCATCGCGTCGGTGGCGCCTCGCAGGGTGCGCTCGCGCATCGACTGGCACAGGCCCCGGAAGTGGCCCAGCTGGCGCAGGCCGGCGATGCCCAGCCGGTGTGCTCGCTCCGCGGAGAACTGGAAGAGGAGCGAGCGAGTCAGTCCGTACATGCGCGTGCTCAGCCCGGGATGAAGGACGACTGCCGCGCCCAGGCCAGGGTCTGGTCCACCTGCTCCGGGGTGAGGATGCCGTGGCTCTCCACCAGCTCGATTTCGCGGCGCATGTCCGTCTCGAGCAGGTAGGGGCCGTCCGTGTTGATGGTGAACTTCACCTTGCGGTCCCAGAAGGTGCGGATGATGTGGCGCAGCTCCTCCACGCCCTCCACCGCCTTGGTGTGCAGGTTGGACGTGGGGCACAGCTCCAGGACGATGTCGTTCTCGCGCAGCACCTTCATCGCGTTCTCGTCATACGCCGCGCGGATGCCGTGGCCGATGCGGTGCGGCTTGAGCTTCTCCACCACGGACATGACGCCCTCGGCGCCCGTGCCCGCCGTCTCGCCGGTGTGCACCGTGCACTTGAGCCCGCCGCGCCGCGCCCGCGCGAAGAGGTCTTCGTACTGCGCGACGATCTCCGGCTTGAGCTCCATGGCGTTCGTCTCCGTGCCCGCCAGGTCGATGCCGTACACGCCGCGCGTGCGGTACTTGATGGCCTTGTCCACGAGGATGCTGTTGAGCCGGTGGTCGAACTCACGGGCCAGGCAGAAGATGAAGCCCACCTTCACGCCGTACTCCAGCACCGCGCGGTCCATGCCTCGCAGCGCCGCGTGGATGATGTGGTCCAGGTCCAGCTCCGAGTGGAGGTTGCGCTTCATGGGATTGAAGCGCAGCTCGATCTGCGTCACCCGGCTGCCCCGGTACTCCTTGCCGATGATTTCGTAGACGGAGCGCTCGATCGCGCTGGGCGACGACTGAATCTTCTCCGTCCACGTATGCAGAATCTTCAGGTAGTCATCCAGGCTTCCCACCTTGCCTGGACGCGAGGTGATGAGCTCCACGAAGTCGAAGTAGTTCTTGACGGGGAGCTTGAAGCCCTGCTGGTGAGCGATGGACCAGAGGATGTGGGGGGCCACCGAGCCACCCACGTGGATATGCAGGTCAATCAATTCGCGTGCCATGGCGGCATGTATGCACAGTGCCGGGCGCGCGTAAAGGTCGTGGCCGCTACCGTCTCAGCAGCACGTACACCGCTCCGCTTCCGCCGTCCTCGGGACGTGCGCTGCAGAACGCCAGCACCATCGCGCTGATACGTTTCTGCGACAGCCACTCCCTCACCCACGTCTTCAGGACGGGGGCCTGGTCCTTGGAGTTCAACCCTCGGCCATGGACGATGAGGACACACCGCCTGCGGGCGCGGCGGCTGTCGGAGAGGAAACGCTCCGCGGCGGACCGGGCCTCGGCCTGCGTCAGGCCGTGCAGGTCCAGCTGCCCCGTGCGCGGGAAGTCGCCTCGGCGCAGGGAGCGCAGCAGGTTGCGGTCGACGCCGGGGCTGATGCCCTCGATGAGCTCCCCCGCGTCGGAGATGTCGAAGTCGCCCTGGCTCGCGACCAGCTCGGAGAGCTGCGCGAGCGCCTCCGCGTTGTCGTCGATGAGCTCCGGCAGGCGCGGATTGGTCTTGGGGGCCTCGCCGCGATTCGTGATCTGCGCCACGCCGTCCATGGCGGAGAAGAAGAGGGAGGCCTCGTCGTCCGCGCTCTCCCGAGGGGCCTTGGCCGCGCGGGTGGGGGCTGGCGGCGCCTTGCGCTTCTGGGCCTCCGCGGTGGCGCGGGCCTGGGCCTCCTGCTTGTCCTTGTCCTGGATGGACTTGATGGCGGACTTGAAGGGGTTGTTGTGAAACGCCTCTTCCTTCTTCTTGGGCGGTGGCTTGCGCTGCTGGCTCATGGGGCGGCCCGTGTCCTCGTCGTCGTGGGCGGTTCCTGTGTGTAATCGCCGTCTATAGCCCGCGCAGGCGCCGGATTTCCTCATAGGCGTCGCGCACCTCCTGGAACTGGCGGGCGGCCTCGTCGGCGTCCTCGCCCGACAGGTGGGCGTGCTTGTCGGGGTGCAGCTCGGCGGCGAGCCGGCGGAAGGCCCGCTTCACGTCGGAGTCCGAGGCGGCGGGGGTCAGCCCGAGCACCTCGTAGTGCATCGACGCGTCGCCCAGGTGGATGGCCGCCACGGCCTGCTGCTCCGTGTCCGACAGGCCCAGCGCCGCGCCCACCCGGCCCAGCACCTCGCGCTCGGAGCGCTGGAGGGAGCCATCCACGAGGGACAGCTCGAAGAGCGCCTCCAGCAGCCTGCGCCGCTCGAGCGCCGGGAGGGCCTCCTGGCAGGCGGCCGCGGCGTCATCCAGGTCGGGGGGATGGGCGATGAAGTCCTTGAGCCGACCCCGGACGAACTCGAGCGAGTCCGGGCCGTACTTGAGGGCCTCCTCGAAGTAGCGGCGAATCTCCCGCACTTCCTCCCGGCGCACCTCGCCGTCGGCGCGCGCCACCTCCACGAAGAGGGCGCACAGGCTGCGGGTGAGGTGCGCGTCGGACTCCTCCTGCACGGACGCGGCGTCGCGCGGCCCCCCGCGGCTCGCGAAGGAGGAGGGCTCCAGCGGCGGGAAGTCCGCGAGCGCGTCCGGGGACTCGGAGGGCAGGGAGTGCATCTCGTCGAAGCGGTACCCGGCGATGCCACCCACCACGCCGAGCAGGATGATGGCCCAGGGGTTGCCGATGAGCAGCCCCACCATGAGACCCAGCATCACCCCCAGCACTTTTCCTTGTCCCATGCCTTCGGTTTCCCTCCCGCCTGGCCGCGGAGTCTCTCATAGAGTGGACCTCTCTATGGCCCAGTTGATTGATGGCAAGGCAGTGGCCGCGCGCGTCCGGGCGGAGGTGAAGTCGGAAGTCAGCCGCCTCCAGGCGGAGCGAGGCCTCATCCCCGGGCTCGCGGTGGTGCGGGTGGGAGACGACCCCGCGTCCCAGGTGTACGTGGCCGGGAAGAAGAAGGCCGCGGAGGAGGTGGGCTTCCGCTCCTGGGAACACCACCGGGACTCCTCCATCTCCCAGGACGAGCTGCTCGCGCTGGTGCACCGGCTCAACCAGGACCCGGCCGTGCACGGCATCCTCGTGCAGCTGCCGCTGCCCAGGCACCTGGACGCGGACGCCATCCTCTCCGCGGTGCGCCCGGAGAAGGACGTGGATGGCTTTCACCCGCTCAACGCGGGGAGCCTGCTGCTGGGGCGTCCGGCGACGCGGGCGTGTACGCCGCTGGGCGTGATGCGGCTGTTGGAAGAGGTGGGCTGTGAGCCCGCGGGGAAGAACGCGGTGGTGGTGGGCCGCAGCAACATCGTGGGCAAGCCGATGGCGCTGATGCTCCTCCAGCGCCATGCCACGGTGACGCTCTGCCACAGCAAGAGCGACCTGCCGGCGGAGGTGTCGCGCGCGGACATCCTGGTCGTCGCGGTGGGGGTGCGTGAGCTCATCAAGGGCGCCTGGGTGAAGCCCGGCGCCGTCGTCATCGACGTGGGGATGAACCGGAGGGAGGACGGCAAGCTGGTGGGGGACGTGGAGTTCGCCGCCGCCGCCGAGCGCGCGTCCTTCATCACCCCCGTGCCCGGAGGTGTGGGGCCGATGACCATCGCCATGCTGATCCGCAACACCCTCGAGGCCGCCTTGCGCGGAGTCACCCCGCCATCGCATTGACAGACGCGGTAGTCATCTTGCCCCCGTGGGAGGCCGCGTGAGGGTGTGGGCTTGAAGACGCTCCCCCGCACGCGGCCCGCTCCTGGCGCCTGCTCCTGGGTATGGAAGGCGGACGCCAGCCGGGACTGGAGGCCGCAGGTGTGGCCCCGCCCGGCGCCAGGGCCCGCGCGAGACGTGGGCGAGGAGTCGACGCATGAGAGGGTTCAAGACCGGATTGTGGCTGGCCTGGAGTGTGCTCTGGGGGACCGCGAGCCTCGCGCAATCCCAGCCGCCCCAAGCCACGCGCCATCCGGTGGTCTTCGCGCACGGCATGGGGGGCTACGAAGACCTGCTGGGCTTCGCGTACTTCGGTGACGAGATGGGCTTGTTCGTGGGCGACGCCTGCGACGAGCCCCTCGAGTGGCATTGCAACGCGGGCCTCCACCCGAGACAGAAGACCTTCGGCTCCCAGGTGCTGGCGTTCCACTCCTCGGAGGTTCGCGGGCTGGACCTGGCCAACGACATCGAGGGCCTCCTGGCGACGACGGGCGCCAGGCGGGTGAACATCATCGGCCACTCGCAGGGCGGCATCGACGCGCGCAAGGCCGCCAAGGTGCTCTTCGAGCAGCAGCAGCGCGCGGTGGTGGACGTCCTCGTCAGCCTGTCGTCTCCGCACCGGGGCTCACCGGTGGCGAAGTACATCCTGGACATGGGGCCCGGCGTGTCCTCGGTGGTCGCCGCGCTGGCGAACATCTTCGGCAACAGCGTCTACGCGCCCGGCAACGACGCCATCGCCGCGATGAAACAGCTCGTCTACGACGATACTCAATCCAACGACGGCGTCATCACGGGAATGAAGGCCTTCAACGCGGCCTATCCCCTCGACTCGCGCCATGTCTCCTCCTACGCGTCACTGCTCACCGCGCAGACGGCCGCGCAGGTGAATCCCGCGTTCTATCTGCTGCGGCTCGGATTCCTGGACATCGACGGGAACGGGTATTGCGTCGACGACTGCGATGGGGACGGCGCCGCGGGGCAGGGGGATGGCGTCCGCCAGGACCGCGACGATGACGGCGTGGTGGGCATCAACTCCCAACAGATGGGCAAGCGCCTGCGCTACACGGAGTCGTTGTGGGGACCGGGCCTCATCGCCGAGGACCGCTCCATCCCCGCGGTCACGGACCTGAATGCGCCCATCCTCGTGCAGATGACATCCATCTCCAGCGTCCTCGACCAGGACCACCTGGATGTGGTGGGCGTCGGGCCCGACCTCTTCAACGAGCCCAAGTTCTACGCCGCCATCATCCAATACATCCGCCAACACGAGTGACGCGGGCCGCGGACCTCAGGCCCACGACATGACGTATTCGCAGTCCAGCAGACTCAAGGGGCGCCCGCGCACGCGCGCGACGCGGGTGCCGACGGCCTGCAGCACCGCCTGCAGAACACCCTCGTGGTACGTGTGAGGCATGAAGTCCCGGAACACGTTGAAGCAGGCGTCCTGGTTGCCCGTCCAGGTCACGTGCCGCTCGCCGTAGGTCACCGCCGTTCGATAGCCGGAGGGCAGGTTGTTGATGAGCCGCCGAGGGTCTCCCGCGGCGAGCATCAAGAAGCTGCGGCCCACCACCGAGTCGAGGAAGTCATGGGTGGCCTGCGCGCCGATGATGCGCATGGCCGTCTCGAAGCCACCCAGCCGGGGCGCGAGAATCTCCGCCGCGGCGAAAGACATCCGAAGGAAGGCGCTGACCGGATACAAGAAGAAGGGGACGAAACGTCGTTCACCCGACGCCGCCAGGCACCGCGCGGCCGCGGTCTCTCCTGACTCCCTTCTCACCACGTCCATCACGCCCAGGAAGAACATGCCACGCGCCCGGTCCTCGGTCGCAGACAACCCCAGACGTCGTTCCAACTCGCAGCCTGGGTCGAGAGTTTCTCGTTCCCGACTCCGGAACGCAATCACTGTCATGGACGCCCCCCTGACGAAGAAGTTGAACCTGATATCTGCCCGTGAATGGGCTCATCCATGAAAGTGCGGCAATCCGGGTTAGCTGAGAAGCCCGCCTGGCTGGGACGCGGGTCGGTGTGTGCTGTCTCGATGGGGACAGTTGGGCCCTGCCTCTAGAGACAAAGGAAAGGTCTGGCGCGGAATCCG
Organism: Myxococcus stipitatus; assembly: GCF_038561935.1. The sequence goes on from NZ_CP102770.1 coordinate 4,340,634, forward strand.
AGCGCGATGGCGGGTGACAGCCAATGTACAACACGAATCGCCCGCCCGGCGCAATGTGGCTTCTTCTGTGCTTTCCATGCCACTCACACACGAGAGCGTTCGTTCGCGCGCACGTCACCATGCAGGGAACGTTCGTTCGCGACAGATGTCGCAATGAAGGGAACGTTCGTTCGCGACACACGTCGCAATGAATGATTCGCGGGGGGCGCTGCGCGACGCGAAAACCCCCGCGCGAGTCCTCGCGCGGGGGCTGGAGTTGGAAGGCCGCGACGTCTCAGCGGCTCAACATCTGGACTTCGATGCGGCGGTTCATGTCACGGCCCTGCGTGGTGTCATTGTCGGCCACGGGTTTCTCGGAACCCACGGCGGCGACGTCCACGCGGCTCGCCGGGATGCCGTCCTCGACGAGCGCGGAGCGCACGGCCTCCGCCCGACGCTGCGCCAGCTGGCGGTTGGCGGCCGGGTCGCCCGTGGAGTCCGTGTGGCCGGCGATGCGCACGCGCGCGTCGGGCTTCTCGCGCAGCACGGACGCGAGCTGCCCCACGCTGGCGTCGCTCTGCGGCGTCAGCGCGGCGGAGCCTTCGTCGAAGTTCACGCCGCCCAGGATGAAGCTGCTCGCGCCGCTGTCGATGGCCTGGCGCATGGCCTGCGCGTCCTGCACGACGGCCGGCGCGCGGGTGCCCGTGGTGCCGGCGCCACCCACGCCGGTGTCATCCGGAGCGGGCCGGGCGGGCTCCTCCGTGCGCGAGGGCTGCGCGGGCTGTGTGGCGGTCGCCTGTTCACGCCGGGGGGCCTCGCGCTTGCCGCGCGTGAGGAACCAGCCGGCCAGCAGCGCGAGCAGCGCCACGGGGATGACCCAGGACAGGTTCTGCTTCCGAGGCTCCGCGTGCACGGGGGGCCGTTCGATGGGCTGCTGGCGCCGCACCGTCTCCACGGACGGGACGGTGCGCGTCTCGTGGACCTCCTCGACGACGCGCGGCCCCGTGCCGCCCGTGCCCAGGATGCCGCCCAGCCCCGCGGGCATGGCGGCGGAGAGCAGCGAGCGCTGGCTGCCGAGAAGCTGGCTCAGCCCGGAGGGACTCATCCGGTTGTCGCGCACGTGCTTGCCAATCACACCCATGACCATGGGCGCGACCACGGCGAGCAGCCCGGACGCGGACTTCGGGTTGGAGAAACCGCCTGTGCGGCCGAGCACGCTGCCGAGCATGCCCAGCTTGTCGCCGAACAGGCCGTTGAGCATGCCTTGCCCCCGCTCCACCGTGTCGGGGGAGAGCGCGTCCTCGCTGCCCGCGTCGGGGCCCGTGTAACCTCCTTCGTTGAGCTGTGACATCAGGCGCTGGGCGCCCGCCTCGGTGGAGCCTCGCTCCACCACGCTCCCGCCCACCGCGGCGATGGCGCCTGGGAGGGCCTTGGTCAGCGTGCTCGGGTCCTCGCCCAGGGCGGAGCCCATCTGTTGCACCACGTTGCCCGTGAAGCGCTCACGGACCATGTCGATGAGGTTGAATCCCATGCGAATGCCTCCTGCGATTCGGGCGGCACCAGTCGCCCCCGGTGAGGGGAGTCGCTCACCGCCTGCGTGGAGCAGAGGGCTCCTCCGATGCGAACGACTCTTCAGGGAAGGAGGGTGCGGACGGACGGCGAGGTCCACATCGCCCTCCCGGCGTGCTCGCTCGAAGGACGGAGCCGCCGGATGCCTCCTCGCGCTGGGGGCCCGCGGCGCGCACGGGCCTTGACGCGGGCAAGCGCGCGGCGCGAGCGTCCATGACTCAACGTCCCGGGCGGGGGCCTGGAAGGAGCGTCAGGGTGACACGCGAGGAGCGAATCGAGGGAGGGGTCCTCGGCCTGCTGGTGGGGGATGCGCTGGGGGTTCCTTATGAGTTCCACGCGCCGGAGTGGATTCCCGCGCGGGACACGCTCGAGTTCGAGCCCCCCGCGGGCTTCAGCCGCGCTCACCCGGACGTGCCCCCGGGCACCTGGTCCGACGATGGCGCCCATGCGCTCTGTCTGTTGGATTCATTGCTTTATCAGGGACGCCTGGACGTGGAGGACCTGGGGCGCCGGTTGGTGAACTGGCGTGAATGGGGTTACCTCGCGGTGGATGGCGTTGTGTTCGACGTGGGAATCCAGACGGACCGGGCCCTGTCCAGGGTGCGGGCGGGCGTGCCCGCGGCGAGCGCGGGGCCCGCTGGCCCGCAGGACAACGGCAACGGTGCCTTGATGCGGGTATTGCCCCTGGCGCTCTGGCATCGGGGAACCGACGCGGAGCTCGCCTCGGATGCCATGCTTCAATCCCGCGTGACACATGGTCATGCGCGGTCTCAGGTGTGTTGCGCTTTGTACTGTCTTTGGGCTCGGCGTGCCTTGGAGGGCTCGGCCCGGCCGTGGGATGAGGCGTTGTCGGTGCTGCGGGCGCTGTATCCCGAGGGCACCGAATCCCGCACGGAGCTGGACGGCAGCCTCCTCCCGACGGGCGCCGAGGACACCCCAGGACGAGGGACGGGCTACGTGGTGGACTGTCTGCGTTCGGCCCGGGACTGCGTGGGGGCCCACGGCACCTATGAGGACGTGGTCCGCTCCGCGGTGCGCCTGGGGCATGACACCGACACGACGGCGGCGGTGGCCGGCGGCATCGCGGGCGTGATTCACGGCGTGCGGGGCATCCCGGAGCGCTGGCTCCGAGCGCTGCGCGGACGCGAGCTCGTGGAGCCGCTGCTGCGCAAGCTGATGGCTCACGCGGGACGCTGATGGGAAACCGCAGGCTCCGCCCTACCCACCCCCCCGGGGCAGGGCGGAGCCCTCAATCCGACGCCAGCCGTCGGCGCGTCCACCAGCCCAGGCCGGAGCATGCTCCCACCCATTCGGGCCGCGTCCACCGCCGTCACCACGACACGGATGATATGTCCAAGTGGATTTCCTGCAACTCGATTTAAAGCCGGATTTTCTGGATGTCGTGATGTATGGCTTTAGCATTGTACCCAGGTACAGCGCCTGTCATTGGAGCAGCGGGCCAGCTGCGGTTCCAGGCCGGGGTGGTTGTTGTCGATATCACAACCTGCCTAAGCAGAGAAAACTGCATTGCCTGACAGTCGTGACTCGTTAGAATGGGGCGGATCCTGAGGGGCCAGCGTGGCCGGGGTGAGCCTGAGGATGTCGAACCAATACGAGGCGGATGCGCCCGCGGAGCAGTTGCGTGCGGGGCAGACGGGTCCGCTGGACGTCATGCGTTCCGCCCCGCCGGTGGCGGAGTCCGGGCCGCCGGAAGCGAAGTCGCTGGACGCGACGGTGGACGCGCGCGCCCGCGCGCTGTTGTGGGAGTACCTGACGGCGGTGCGGCGCCGGGTGGACCGGCTGGGCGTGGGGCTGATGGTGGGGCAGTGGCTGTTCGCCCTGGCCCTGGCGGTGGCCATGTCCGCGCATCCCTGGGATTGGTGGGTACGCCCGGCGCTCGAGCCCCTGTGGGTGGCGCTGCTCTGGGGCGGGCCGCTCTGCATCATCCCCTCCACGCTGGCGCTGCTGCGGCCCGGCGCGGGGGTGACCCGACATGTGATGGCGGCGGCGCAGGTGCTGTGGTCCGTGTTGTGGGTACACCTGTCGGGCGCGCGGCTGGAGACGTACTTCCATGTGTTCGGCTCGCTGGCGCTGGTGACCTTCTATCGCGACGCGCGGGTGCTCTTGACGGCGGGCGTGGCGGCGGTGGTGGCGCACCTGCTGAGGGGGATTGGCTGGCCGCAGTCGGGAGTCACCGTCGCGGGGACCCCGGGTGGCAGCGTGCTGGAGCTGGTGTTCTGGGTGGGCCTGGTGGACGGCGTGCTGGTGCTGGCGTGCCGGGGCGCGACGCGGGAGATGAAGCGCGTGGCGGAGCGCCAGGTGCTGCTGGCTCGGGCGAGGGAGACGGAGCTGCTCGAGCGGGAGCGGCTGCTGGAGCGCAGCGGCCGGGAGCTGAAGGACTCGCGCGAGCAGGTGGCCCGCATGGAGAAGCTCGCGGCGGTGGGGAAGCTGACGGCGACGGTGAGCCACGAGCTGCGCAACCCACTGGCCGCGGCGCGCACCGCCAATGCCGCGGTGGTGCGGCGGCTGCGCCACGTGGAGGGCGCGCGGGAGGATGCGCGCCTGCAGCGCTTCCTGGACATCGTCGAGCGGGAGCTGGCCGTGTGCGCCAGCCTCACGTCGGAGATGCTGGAGTTCGTGCGCGAGCGTCCCCTGGTGCTGCGCGCGTGCTCGCTGCATGGGCTGGTGGAGGAGGCCGTCGACGTGGTGCCTCGCCGCGAGGGCGTGCGCGTGGAGAACCGCGTGCCCACGGGGCTGGAGCCTCCATGGGTTGACCGGGAGCTGCTGCGCCAGGTGCTCATCAACCTGGTGCAGAACGCCGCGGAGTCGATGCCGCCGGGGCGCGAAGGCGTGGTGTCCGTGTCCGCGGAGCTGAGTGGTGGGCGGGCCTTCCACATTCGGGTGACCGACAATGGTGGAGGGATTCCCGCCCAGGTGTTGGATCACATCTTCGAGCCGCTCTTCACCACCAAGGAGCACGGCACGGGGCTGGGTCTGACGGTGGTGGCCAGCACCGTGCGGCAACATGGTGGCACCCTGCGCGTGGAGAGCCGCGAGGGCGAGGGCAGCGTCTTCACCATCTGCTTGCCCCACGCGCGGGCCGCGACGGAGGTCGCATGCCCCTCATAGGACGTCGCGCGTGGGGGTCGCGGAGGGGCGCCTAGTAGAGGCGGATGAGGCGCAGCGTGGAGGGGCCCGACAGCGCGGAGAGCCCATCCGACGACAGGCACGGGGTGAGGTCGTGCGGCGAGATGTCGTACGTGATGACGACGGCGTTGCCCTGGAAGGGCCCGTCCTTCACCACGCCGACGGAGACGTAGGCCTGCCCGCCGTGGATGACGTCCACACCGGAGCGGATGATGGCCAGCGACGAGACGCTGCCGTCATTCCAGGTGAGGGTGCCATCCGAGCGGCTCTGGAGCGCGCAGGACCCCTTGATGTCCGTCGCGATGTCCAGCTCCGCCGACACGAGGTTCGGGTCGCTCGTGGTGCACGAGTCGTAGCTCGACTTGTTCGTGTAGGTGGAGTTCCGGGGCAGCAGTCGCAGGCCGGGCTCCCAGGTCTGGTACGCGCCGCCCGTGCACCGCGCCTCCGTCTTCGCGGTTTCCGTCGAAACGGACTCCGCGAGGGCGGGCGTGGCCTGAAGGACGAGGGCGGTGCCCAGGGACAGCAGGGAGATGGACTTGCGAAGGTTCAGCGGCATTTGACGGCTCCATGTGCCACGCACGTGGCCGGCCTTCATGACCGGACCGTCCATCCCCAAGTGCGGGGACGGTGGGTGCGTGGGAGCCGAATGTGTGTGGCGCGTGGTGGAGCGAAACCAGTCCACCCCCGGTGCCATGCGCGTGTCTGAATCCGTGCCGCCGTCCGAGACGGGACGGCGGCTTGGACGTCAGTTCCTGAAGGCCTCGCGCACGCCATCCCGGCGCAGCGTGAAGAGCATCCAGATGGCCACGGGCACGCCGACGACGCAGGCGGGGGACAGGATGTAGAGCGCGGTGATGCCGCCCACCGTCGCGAGGCCGTAGCCCTTGAGGTTGAGCGCGCTCATCGCGCCCCACGCGGACAGCACGCCGCAGAGGATGCCCACCACCAGCATCAGCGCGAGCGCCGGCGACAGCTCCAGCGCGTTGGCCGGCGTCCCCGCCGGAGCCAGGGGCGACGTCACGTGCAGCGCGGCCAGCACGAAGCCCGCGATGTTGAAGAAGACGTTCAGCACCCCGGTGCACAGCAGGAAGAAGGCCGGAGCGCGGATGATTTCGACGACCTTCGCGCGCGGGTCGGTGGGGGGGAGGTGGATTCCAGGACCGCTCATGTACGGGCTCTCAGGGCGCTCACGATCATCCGCGTGGCCGGGGACTTGTTGAGTGTGTAGAAGTGGATACCAGGCACGCCGCGCGACAGGAGCTCCATGCACTGCACCGTGGCATGCGCCACGCCCAGCTGCACCACCGCGTCCGGCTGGTCCTTCACCCGCTCCAGCTGCAGGCCCAGCCGCATGGGCACCGTGGCGCCGCACATCCGCGTGAAGCGCTGCACCTGGTCGTAGTTGGTGATGGGCATGATGCCCGGGACGATGGGGACGTTGATGCCCGCGCGGCGGGCCCGCTCCACGAAGTCGAAGTAGAACGCGTTGTCGAAGAAGAGCTGCGTCACCACGAAGTCCAGCCCCGCGTCGACCTTGGCCTTCAGATGACGCAGGTCGTCGTCGCGGGAGGCCGTTTCCACGTGGCCCTCCGGATAGCACGCGCCCCCCATGCAGAAGTTGAAATCCTCTTCTCGGATGAATTGCACCAGCTCCGACGCATAGGAGAAGCCGCCCTCCGCAGGCGTGAAGGTCTTCTGGCCCAGGGGGGGGTCCCCGCGCAGGACGAGGACGTTGTCGAGCTTCGCCTCCGTCAGCCGCTGGAGCAGCTCCCGCAGCTCCTCCCGCGTGTGTCCCACGCAGGTCAGGTGCGCCATCGCCTCGATGCCCGTCTCCGCCTTGATCCGGGTGACCAGCTCCAGCGTCCTGTCGCGCGTGCTGCCGCCGGCCCCATACGTCACGGAGACGAACCCCGGCTCCAGAGGTGCCAGGTCCTCCAACGTCTTGAGGAGGTTGGCCACACCTTCGTCGGTCTTCGGGGGGAAGAACTCGAAGGAGAAGCAAGGGTTGGACGGATTCAACCGATTACGAATCTTCATGGCGGACCCAGTGTAGACCTTCCCCGTCGGCCTTGATCGGCCAAGGTGCATGGCTATAGTCCGCGCCGCTTTCAATCCCCTTCAGGAGAAGCCGATGACCCGGCGTACGCCGCTCAACGAGGCCCACCGCGCGCTGGGCGCTCGGATGGTTGACTTCGCGGGTTGGGACATGCCCGTGCAGTATTCTTCCGTCATCGCCGAGCACGAGGCGGTACGCAACGGCGTTGGACTCTTTGACGTGTCGCACATGGGCGAGGTGGAGTTCGCCGGCCCGGGCGCGCTGGAGACGGTCAACGGACTCATCTCCAATGACCTCGCCCGGATTGCGGACGGGCAGGCTGTCTATGCGGGCTTGCTCAACGAGCAGGGAGGCTTCGTCGACGACGTCGTCGCCTACCGCTTCAGCCCCGAGCGCATCCTCATCTGCGTCAATGCCAGCAACCGCGAGAAGGACTTCGCCTGGATGAAGGCGCACGCGCGCGGCGTCGCGCCGGTGGACCGCGGTGACGAGTACGCGCAGATCGCCGTGCAGGGCCCCAAGGCCGCGGGCCTGGTGCAGCGGCTGACGAAGACGGATACCTCCAAGATCGGCACCTACCGCTTCGCCGAGGGCGAAGTGGCGGGCGTGCGCTGCATCATCTCGCGCACCGGCTACACGGGGGAGGACGGCTTCGAGCTGTACTGCGCGCCGGACGGCGCGGTGGCGCTGTGGACCGCGCTGCTCGACGCGGGGCAGCAGGACGGCGTGAAGCCCTGCGGCCTGGGCTGCCGCGACAGCCTGCGCACGGAGATGAAGTACGCGCTCTACGGCAACGACATCGACGACTCGCACACCGCGCTGGAGGCGGGGCTCGGGTGGATCGTCAAGCTGGACAAGGCCGCCTTCATCGGGAAGGACGCGCTGGTGGCCCAGAAGGCCGCGGGCGTGAAGCGCAAGCTCGTGGGCTTCGAGCTGACCGGCGCCGGCATCCCGCGCCACGGCTATCCCATCCTCAAGGATGGCGCCCGCGTCGGCGAGGTGACGAGCGGAACGATGGGCCCCTCCGTGAAGAAGCCCATCGGCATCGGCTACGTGCCCGCGGAGCTGGCCTCCGAAGGCTCCACGTTCGATGTCGAGATTCGCGGTCGCGCCGTCCCCGCCGTCGTCGTGAAGACGCCGTTCCTCAAGAAGCCCTGAACCTCCCAGCCCCCATCGAGGAGCACCCCATGTCCGATGCGAACATCCCCAGCAACCTGAAGTACACCAGCGATCACGAGTGGGCCCTCGTCGAGGGCAAGAAGGCCGTGGTCGGCATCACCTTCCACGCCCAGCAGACGCTGGGGGACGTGGTCTACGTGGAGCTGCCCGCCGTGGGCCGCAAGGTCACCAAGGGCGAGGCGTTCGGCACCGTCGAGTCCGTCAAGGCCGTCTCGGAGCTGTTCTCGCCCCTCAGCGGCACCATCATCCGGGTGAACGAGGACCTCACCGCCGAGCCCGAGACGCTGAACAGCGACCCGTACACCGACGGGTGGATCATCGAGATCGAGTTCTCGGACAGCAAGGAGCTGAACGAGCTCCTGGACGCCGCGGCGTACGCCAAGCTGCTCCAGAACTCCTGAGAGTGAAGTGACGGGGCGCCGTTGTTAGTGACGGTCCTCGAATTTTCCGACTCCGCCGTCGCGAGTCGCACGCGAGCTACCACCGCCATGTCCCTGAACTGGAAGTACCAGGAGTCGTTCGCCGGCCGGCACAACGGTCCGGATGAGAGCGAGCTGAAGCAGATGCTGTCCGCGCTGGGCGTGGACTCGCTCGATGCCTTCATCGACCAGACCGTGCCGCCAGCCATCCGCTCCAAGGAGCCGCTGCGGCTCTCGCCGGCGCGGGGCGAGCATGAGCTGCTTGCCCAGCTGGAGGCCATCGCCGCGAAGAACCAGGTGTTCCGGTCCTTCATCGGCATGGGCTACTCCGACACGCACACGCCCAACGTCATCCTGCGCAACATCTTCCAGAACCCGGGCTGGTACACGCAGTACACGCCGTACCAGGCGGAGATTGCGCAGGGCCGGCTGGAGGCGCTGCTCAACTTCCAGACGATGGTGATGGACCTGACGGGCCTGGAGGTCGCCAACGCGTCGCTGCTCGACGAGGGCACGGCCGCCGCCGAGGCCATGTCGCTGGCGCTGCACGTCAAGGGCGAGGACGCGGACGCCGCCTTCTTCGTCTCCGAGTCCTGCCACCCGCAGACGGTGGACGTGGTGCGCACGCGCGCCCAGCCGCTGGGCGTGGAAGTCGTCGTGGGCGACCACCGCACGGTGGACCTGAGCGCCAAGAAGTACGTGGGCGCGCTGGTGCAGTACCCGACCACGGATGGCGCGGTAGTGGACTACCGCTCCTTCGCGGACAAGGTGCACGCGGCGGGCGGCCTGTTCATCGTCGCCGCGGACCTCTTGAGCCTCACGCTCCTGACGCCTCCGGGGGAGTTCGGCGCGGACGTGGCGGTGGGCAGCGCGCAGCGCTTCGGCGTGCCCATGGGGTACGGCGGTCCGCACGCGGGCTACTTCGCGACGAAGAACGCGTACACGCGCGTCATGCCGGGCCGCCTCATCGGCGTGTCCGAGGACTCGCAGGGCCGGCGCGCGCTGCGCATGGCGCTGCAGACGCGCGAGCAGCACATCCGCCGCGAGAAGGCCACGAGCAACATCTGCACCGCGCAGGTGCTGCTGGCCGTCATCGCCAGCATGTACGCCGTCTACCACGGGCCCAAGGGCCTGAAGTCCATCGCCGAGCGCGTGCATGGGCTGACGGTGGTGCTGGAGCGCGGCCTCGCGAAGCTGGGCCTGAAGCCGCGGCACGAGCAGTTCTTCGACACCCTGCGCGTGGAGCTGACGGCGCAGCAGGTGCGCGCGGTGCTGGCCGCCGCCGAGTCGGCGCGGATGAACTTCCGCCGCATCGACGAGAAGACGCTGGGCGTGTCCCTGGACGAGACGACGCGCGGCGCGGACGTGGAGGCCATCCTGGCGGCCTTCGCCACGGGCGTGGGCAAGGCACAGGCCCCGTCGCTGGACGAGGTGGGCGCGAACGTGGAGAGCCCCGTGTCGCCGGACCTGCGCCGGCGGAGCGCGTTCCTGTCGCACGCCGTCTTCAACAGCTACCACTCCGAGACGGAGATGCTGCGCTACATCCGGCGGCTCGAGGCCAAGGACCTGTCCTTGACGCACTCGATGATTCCGCTGGGCAGCTGCACGATGAAGCTCAACGCCACCGCGGAGATGATTCCGGTGACGTGGCCGCAGTTCGGCCGGCTGCACCCCTTCGCGCCGACGTCGCAGGCGGCCGGCTACAAGGTCATCTTCGAGCAGCTCGAGCAGATGCTCTCCACCATCACCGGCTTCGCGGGCTGCTCGCTGCAGCCCAATGCCGGCAGCCAGGGTGAGTACGCGGGCCTGCTCGTCATCCGCGCCTACCACCAGGGCCGAGGCCAGGGGCACCGCGACGTGTGCCTCATCCCGTCCTCCGCGCACGGCACCAACCCGGCCTCCGCCGTCATGGCGGGCTACAAGGTCGTGGTCACCCGGTGCGATGAGAACGGCAACATCGACCTGAACGACCTGCGCGCCCGCGCGGAGGAGCACAAGGACAAGCTCGCCGCGCTGATGGTGACGTACCCGTCGACGCACGGCGTGTTCGAGGAGGAGATCAAGGAGATCTGCTCCATCATCCACGAGCGCGGCGGCCAGGTTTACATGGACGGCGCCAACCTCAACGCGCAGGTGGGCCTCACCGCGCCGGGCCTGGTGGGCGCGGACGTCTGCCACATCAACCTGCACAAGACGTTCTGCATCCCGCACGGCGGTGGCGGCCCGGGCATGGGCCCCATCTGCGTGGCCAGCCATCTGGTGAAGTACCTGCCGGGGCACCCCGTCATCCAGACGGGCGGCTCGGACGGCATCGGCGCCATCTCCGCGGCCCCGTGGGGCAGCGCGAGCATCCTGCTCATCTCGTGGATGTACATCTCCATGATGGGCGGCGAGGGCCTCACCCACGCGACGAAGCTGGCCATCCTCAACGCGAACTACATCGCCGAGCGGCTCCAGCCCCACTACCCGGTGCTCTACCGGGGCAAGCGGGGCCGGGTGGCGCATGAGTGCATCGTCGACCTGCGTCCGCTGAAGAAGACGTCGGGCATCGAGGTGGAGGACGTGGCCAAGCGGCTCATGGACTACGGCTTCCACGCGCCCACCGTGTCCTTCCCGGTGGCCGGCACGCTGATGATCGAGCCGACGGAGAGCGAGTCCCGCGCGGAGCTGGACCGGTTCTGCGACGCGATGATCGCCATCCGTCAGGAGATTCGCGAAGTCGAGGAGGGGCGCATGCCGAAGGACAACAACGTCCTGAAGAACGCGCCGCACACCTCGCGCGTCATCTCCGCGCCGGAGTGGAACCGTCCGTACTCCCGTGAGGTCGCCGTGTTCCCGGCCCCGTGGGTGCGCGACAACAAGTTCTGGCCGTCGGTGGGCCGCCTCAACAACGTGTTGGGCGACCGCAAGCTCGTGTGCTCCTGCCCGCCCATCGAGGACTACATGACGCCGGAGCCCAAGCCCGCCGTCGCGTGACGGGGGTGATGCTCCGCTGAAGTCGAAGGCCGTCTCCCTTCTCGGGGAGGCGGCCTTTGTCGTTCAGGCGGGGTGGCCATGCGGGCGGGGCGCGTCGTGGCCGTGCTCGGGCTCCACGTGCACCACCACGTCCACCAGCTGCGGGTAGGCGGCCTGGAGCGTGCGCTCCACGCGGTCCGCGACCTCGTGGGCCTGCGCGGTGGTGAGGTTGGGGTCCACCTCGATTTTCAGGTCGACGTAGACGCTCTCCTCCATGCCTCGGCTGCGCACGTCGCGGCAGCTGCGCACGCCGGACACGGACATGGTGTGCTGCGCCACCTGCGCCGGGTCCAACCGCGCCGTGTCGGAGAGGATGTTCACCGCCTGCCGGACGATGCCGTAGGCCACCCACGCGACGAAGACCATGACCCCCAGCGCGATGATGCCGTCCGCCTTGGGATAGCCCAGCGCCACCAGGCCCAGTGACGCGAGCACCGCCAGCGTCACGAACACGTCCGACAGCGTGTGGCTGGCGTCGGCCAGCAGCAGGCTGCTCTTGTACTTGCGCCCGTAGTGGCCCTCCACGCGGGTCACCACCAGGTTGACGACGAGGGTGAACACCATGACCACGGCCATGGCGGGTGTCACCTCTGCGTGCCGGTCATGCAGCAGCGAGTCGAGCGCCATGCGCCCCAGCTCCAGCATGCCGATGCCAATCATCGCGCCGATGCCCAGCGAGGCGAGCGCCTCGAACTTGCCATGCCCGTAGGGGTGGTCGTCGTCCGCGGGACGCGAGGCCACGCCCATGGCCACCAGGCCCAGCACGTTGGAGCCGCCGTCGATGAACGAGTGCAGGCCGTCCGCCGTCACCGCCGCGGACTGGCTCATCAGGCCGAAGACGAGCTTGGCGCCCGCGACGACCCAGTTGGCCAGGAGGATGGCGAGCAACACGAAGCGGATGTTCTTGCTGCGCTGCTGGAGCTCGGCGCTGCGGTCTGTGAGCGGGGTATCCACGGCGCGGCACCGTAGTGGGAACCGCGCCCGTCCGCGAGGACCTCACGCGATGCGCGTGGCCTGGCGAACGTCAGTTGGGCTGGCGGAACAGCCGCATGCGCGGCCCGCCACCCATCTCCAGGAAGAAGCCGAACGAGAAGCGCACCTTCGAGTCGTCGCTCAGCAACCCCGGAGGAGGGTTGGGGAAGGGCTGCGCGCGCTGGAACGACGACACCGCCTCCATGTCCAGGAAGTCCAGGCCGCTGCTCTTCTCCACCTGGATGTCGGTGACGCGGCCCTTCTCGTCGAGGGTGATCTCCAGCAGCGTGTGCCGGTCCTTCCCCGAGTACATCCGGCCCGTGGGGTCCCTCAGGCGCAGCGACTCATTGGGGTTCCAGTGCATGCCCACGCTCTGCTTCACCCGGTTGAAGAAGCTGGCGTACTTCCACTCGCGCGAGTTGAGCAGGGTGCCGTCTCCCTCCTCCACGTCGCGCAGGTGGTCATTGGGCGCGGCCCCCAGCACCTTGTCCATGGCGGCGCGCGACGGCATCAGCGAGGCGATGCCCGGCGAGCCGATGCGCCCCGAGGAGCCTTCCTCCTGGCCCCCCGTGCCCGGCTGGATGCGCAGGCGCTTGCCGTTGCCCGTCATCTCCTCGCTCTCGTTCTGGTTCTTCACGGACACCCCCCCGGGCGTGGTGGGGTCCGACTTCACCTTCATCTCGTTGCGGCGGTGGATGTCGGGGACCTCGAACGCGAACTGCTGGCCGCCCTCGGCGAGGGGCCGGTCGTCGTTGCCCATGCCGTTGTTGCCCGCGATGCGCGGCGCGGTGGGCTCCACGTCCGCGCCTTGCTGGGCCTCGGGCGCCGTGCGCTGGGGCATGGCGTTGCGGTAGTTGGGCGTCTGCTCCCGGGCCCGCGTCTCCTTCTTGACGCGGTTGTTGTGCTCCGCCAGGTACTTCGCGTCCGGCGCCTCCTCGTTGTTCCCGGGCGCCAGGTCGACGACCTGGCCCTGGGGACGGGTCTCCGGCTTCTTCTCCTCGGGCTTCTTGTCCTGGATGCGGGGGCGCTCGGTCGTCGGCGTCTTGGACTTCGGGTCCGTCTTGCCGCGGTTCTTCGCCCACTGGTCCTGCGTCAACGGCCGCACGGCCACCGAGGTGGGGGGGCGGGAGACGGGCTTGCGCTCATGGGAAGCAGGGGAGAGCGTCCCCGTGAAGAGCACGAGGGCCAGGTAGGCGACATGTGCCACCAGGGCGAGCAGCACCGCGGCGAGCAGTCGCCAGGGTGAGTCTCGCCGCCGCTTGCGGCGCCAGTCTGTCGGAGAAGAACCCGTGCTCACGGCGCGATGATAAACCTCCGGGCCCGCTGCCTAGTCCCGTCCCGTTCGCGGCAGAACAGGGGGATGAGGAAGGACATTCACGAGGCGTGCACGGTTCCGCGGGCGCGCCCCCCTCTGGACTTCATTCAGTAGATGGGAGCGACTTCAGCACCATTGAAGTAGTGGTGGAGGATTTCCTGGTAGCGCTGTCCGGCCTCCGCCCGTCCGATGGCGCCCGTCTGACACATCCCTACTCCGTGGCCCCAACCTCCGCCACGGAAAACCCAATGGGTGGGCCGGCCCTCGGCGTCCCGTTCGGCTTCCACCACCGCCATGCTGCTGTTGAGCATGCCCAGGAGCCTGCGGATGTTGAGCTCTCCGCGCACCTGGGTGGCCCCCTGGTCCCCGGACAAGGAGAGCACTCGGGCCCGGCCGGACACGCCTCGCTCGGACAGGCTCATGGCCTGGACGCGGCCCACGCCCAGCCGGGCGACGAGCGCGTCCACCTGGGCCGCCGTGAAGCGCTTCTCCCAGCGGAACTTGCTGGGCTGGGCGAAGCTGGAGAGCCGGCAGGCGGCCTTCAGGTCGGGCGCCGCCAGCCACTTCGCCAGGCGGGACGGGGAGGGCGAGTCGGGGGCGGGCTCCAGGATGTCCGGACGCCCTCGGAGGCTCGGGTCCGGTGGGCCTCCCCAGACGATGTCGTTGTCCTCGGTGTGGCCGCCGCACACGGCGCTGTAGACGGAGTCCACCAGCCGGCCATCCGCGCTGAAGAGGGCCTCGCCTCGGGTGGCCTCCACGGCGGCGGTGGTGCTGGCCGCCTCGCCCGTGCGCCCGCGGTACACGGCGCAGTGCTGCTCCGAACAGAGGAGATAGGGGTCGGCCAGGTGCTTGATGCCCACCTTCGCGAGCACCTCTCCGCGCGCGGTGACGGCCTGGGCCCGGAGCGCCTCCGGGTGGGCCCGGGCGAAGATTTCGGCGGGGACCAGGCCCTTGAGCAGGTCCTCCAGGGGCACCACGTTCACCACCGCGAGCAGGCCCGCGCGGTCCACGGAGAACTGGAGCGCGCCCCGGAACGTGCGGTCCTCGAAGCCGTGGAAGTCGTAGCCCACGCCGTACTCGACCTGGCGCACATCGAAGCCGGCGCCCTCCGGTGACTCCGCGTCGAGCCGGTCCTGCGCCAGCCCCACCACCGCGCCCGACTCGTCGCGGACCTCCAGGATGCCTCGGGCGGGGGTCTGCGCCTCCTCGAAGAGAACCGTCCGCACGCCGAACTGCTGGAGCAGGTCCGCCTGCCGCTTCGCCGCGTCCTCGGGGGAGAGCACCTCGTCCACGAGCAGCAGCGAGCGCCGGTTGTCGATGACCTTGCCGGCGATGCCGTACACCGCGCCGAGGACGTGCGTGCGCACGGCGATGCCTCGGACCCGCCACTCCTCTTGCGCCGCCGCCAGGCCCTCGCGGTCCGCGAACCGGTGCTCGCTGAGCTGCACGCGCGCGGAGAGCACCGCTGGCACGCCTTGCGTCACGCGCACCGTCCAGCGGGTCCCGGCCGCGGCGTCGAGCATCTTCTCTACCGTCCCGCCAAAGCGCATCCGCATGCGCCCTCGAGGGGAGAACGTCGCCTCGCGCCGGCCCTCCATGAGCCGGATGGGGAGCCGAGGCTCACCGCCCCGGAAGTCCAGCCGCTTGAGCTCGCCGGGCCCTGGAATCCCGTGGGCCAGGAGGTCGCTTCCGGAGGGCCCTGGAGACGCCACGGCCTCGCTGCCCGCGTCCACCGTCCCGGCGTCTTCGCTCGTCCCGGCGTCCAGGGGCTCCTCGGGTGGCAGGGCCACCGGACGCTCTATCAGGTGGCCGGACGACTGAGGGCTCGCGCAGGTCGCGAGCAGCAGGGCGGAGAGCAGGAGTGGGACGGCGGTGCGCACAGGGGGCGGCACCGTACCCGCCGGCCCGGGGCCTGTCACGGACCGGACGCCCGGCGGCCCGTGTGCCGGGACTTGTCGTGAAGCGAATAGACCGCGCCGGCCATGGCGTTGGACCTGCTCATGCGAAATTTCAAAGGCAACTTCCTGACGCTGAAGACTCCCGTGGCCGCTCTGGCCACCAGCCTTTTCATGCTCGGTTCGGCTGCCCACGGGGCAAGCCTGCCGGCCATCGGTGTGCAGCCCGTCCCCAACACCCCCGTGGCGGCGCTGCCCGCCCACGCGGACCATGCGGCCATCGCCACGCCGTCGCCGCAGCCGGGTGTCCAGGCCACCGCGCTGAGCGCCGCGGCCAGCACGAACTACACCCGCGAGTGGGTGGTGAGCCCCTCCGGCAATGACGGCGGCGACGGCAGCGCCGCGCAGCCGCTGCGCACCATCAACAAGGCCGTCAGCCTGGCGGGCCCGGGTGAAATCATCCGCGTCCAGCCGGGGACCTACGCGGAGCGTGTCGTCATCGGCGCCAACGCGAAGGCCGGGACTCCCGAGGCGAAGATCACGCTCCAGGGCGAGGGCGGTGCGCGCATCACCCCGGGGCCCGGCACGGGCGGCATGGTGCAGGTGCGTCGTCCGAACTGGGTCATCGACGGGTTCAACATCGACGTGCAGCGCCAGCCGCTCTTCGGCGTCACCTTCGAGGGCGACGTCACGGGCTCCATGCTGGTGAACTCGGACCTGCGCGACGGCGGGGGCGGTGCGGCCGTGACGACGTTCAACAAGGCCACGGGCGCCATCATCGAGAACAACCACATCCACGGCTTCGTGAAGAACTCGGGCAACAAGGACTCACACGGCGTCGTCGTGCAGCCCACGTCCAAGGACATCACCGTCCGCAACAACGACATCCATGACAACTCGGGTGACTCCGTGCAGTGCCTGGGGCCCGAGGGCTTCAGCTCACTGCCCCCGGCGGAGGGCCTGCTCGTGGAGAACAACCACTTCTACGGCAACCGGGAGAACGCGGTGGACATCAAGACCTGCTACGGCGTGGTCATCCGCAACAACCGGATGCACAACTTCCGCCCGACGAGCACGGCGAAGGGGGATGTCCTGGTGGTGCACTACTCCGCGAGCAACGTGCTGGTGGAGGACAATGAAATCTACGACGGCGCCAAGGGCATCTCGGTCGGTGGCAACCGCTCCGGGCCCATGCCCACGGGCATCGTCGTGCGCCGCAACCGCGTGTACAACATCACCAACGCGGGCGGCGGCGAGGGCACGGGCATCCGCCTCGAGAACTCGAAGGGCACCGTGGTGGTGAACAACACCATCGCCGCCACGACGACGGCGCTCATCATGGGGCACGGCACCGGGGGTCCCACGCAGACGCCGGTGGTGCGCAACAACATCATCGAGGGAACGGTCTCCGTGGACCTGGGCGGGCAGGCGCCGGGGCTGAAGCTGGGCAACAACCTCATCTCGCCCAGCGGTCAGTTCAAGCGCAACGGCGTGGTGGTGAGCCCGGACCAGTTCAAGGCCACCACGGGGGACGCGTCCTCCATCAGCGGCCCTCCCAGCCTGGGCGAGGCCTTCAGCCCCAGCACCGACGCGGTGGACAAGGGCGTCGACGTGGGCCTGCCTTTCTGTGGCGGAGCCCCGGACATCGGCGCGGTGGAGCTGGGCTGCTGACCCGGCACCGCTCTTGAGCGGCTGAAAAAGCAAAGGCCCGATGCGGAGTGGATTTCCGCATCGGGCCTTTCTTTTTGATGAGGCGCCACCCGGATTCGAACCGGGGAATGAAGGTTTTGCAGACCTTTGCCTTACCACTTGGCTATGGCGCCGACGGCTTGGGGCCGGGTTTATACGCAGCCCGCCGCCGCCCGGTCAAGGATTCAGCGGAAGCGGGCGCGTGCTGGATACCGCTACCATTCAGGGCGAAGGCCGCGTGTCGCCCCGTGGGGCCTGGCGCGCCGATTCGCACCGAGGGGTTCGCTGATGCTGCATGGCCATGGGCTGTACCTGGAGGAGCACGAGTCCTTTCGCCGCACGGTGAGGGCGGTGGTGGAGAAGGAGATCCTCCCCTTCGTGTCGGGGTGGGAGGAGGCGGAGGAGTTTCCTCGGGAACTCTTCACGCGCTTTGGCGAGCTGGGCTTCCTGGGCCTGAAGTACCCCGTGGAGTACGGCGGCACCAACGCGGGCCCGCTCTATGAGGCCGTGCTGCTGGAGGAGCTGGGGCGCTGCGGCTCGGGCGGGGTGTCCGCGGGACTGGGGACGCAGTTCACCATCTCCACCGGCCCGCTGAACCTGTTCGGGACGGATGCGCAGAAGCACCGCTGGCTGGCCCCCGCGATTCGAGGCGAGAAGATTGGCGCGCTCGGCATCACCGAGCCGGACGCGGGCTCCGACGTGGCGGGACTTCGCACCACGGCGCGCCGCGAAGGTGCGCACTACGTCGTCAACGGCTCCAAGACGTACATCACCAACGGGGTTCGGGCGGACTTCGTGGTGCTGGCCGTGAAGACGGATGTCTCCGCGGGCCACAAGGGCCTGTCCATGCTGGTGGTGGAGAAGGGTACGCCCGGCTTCACCGTGGGCCGCAAGCTGAAGAAGCTGGGGTGGCGCGCCTCGGACACCGCGGAGCTCTTCCTGGAGGACTGCCGCATCCCCGCGGAGAACCTGCTGGGCGTGGAGAATCAGGGCTTCGCGCAAATCATGGGCAACTTCCAGTGGGAGCGGCTGTCGCTCGCGCTGGGGGCCGTGGGCGCCATGGACGACATGCTGGAGCGCGTCGTCGAGCACGTGAAGTCGCGCCGTGCCTTCGGCCAGTCCCTCAGCCAGCTCCAGGTGGTCCGCCACAAGCTCGCGGACCTGTTCACCGCCCGGGAGTGTGCGCGTCAGCTCACCTACCACGCCCTGCGCCTGCACGCGGCGGGCGAGTGGGCGGTGGCCCAGACCTCCATGGCCAAGAAGGTGGCCACGGAGACGGCCTGCCGGATCGCGGACGAGTGCCTCCAGCTCCACGGGGGCGCCGGCTACATGATGGAGTACGACATCCAGCGGCATTGGCGGGACGCTCGCCTGGGGCCCATCGGCGGTGGGACCAGCGAGGTGATGAACGACATCATCGCCAAGCAGCTGGGCTTGTAGCGGCCCTAAGCGTGGGGGGCGGTGGGGTGGGGCAGGCGTCCAGGCGGGATGGAAGAGACGCGCGATGACCGGGGTTGAGCCCCGAGAGCCCCCGCGGAGGTCCTCGTGGAGCCCACCATCCTGTGTACCGAGCTGTACCTGCGCCTGGGCGATGACGAGCTGCTCGTCATCGACTGCCGCACCCCCGCTGAATGGGACCACCATGCCCTGCACATCCCTGGCGCCTTGAGGATGAGTCCCGGTGAGGTCGCCCGGGAACACCGCATGCTCCCCGATGACGAGCTCATCGTCCTGTGCGGTGGCGCACAGGACGGCTCCGACGTGCGCCGCGTCTGCCGCCTGCTGCGGATGCACGGGCGCGAGGCGGTCTGCCTCGATGGAGGGCTTCCGGCCTGGATTCGAGGGGGCTACCCCACCGAGCGCCATGCCCGTCCCCAGCTCGCGCTGCCCCGCTGAGGTTCGGTGGATGCGGTGCGTCGGCAAAGGGTGTATGGAGCGGCGGACTTCCTCCCTTGGAGAGCCGTCCCCATGGCAAAGCTTCGTGCTGCCCTCATTGGCGCCACTGGACTCGCGGGCCAGCAGTTCATCGCCGCCCTCCGGAATCACCCGTTCATCGAGCTGACC
Source organism: Myxococcus stipitatus (assembly GCF_038561935.1). The sequence continues at coordinate 4,359,933 of NZ_CP102770.1, forward strand.
GGCCTGGCCGCGTCGCCTCGCTCGGCGGGCAAATCCTACGGGGACGCTCTGCGCACCGCCAACGGGATGACCGCGTGGTTCGTCCCGGAGCCGCTCTCGCCCGAGATGGCCAGGATGCCCGTGGTGAGCGGCGACGCGCTCAAGGCCCAGGACTACGACCTGGTCTTCTCCGCCGTGGAGGCGGACGTCGCGCGTGAGCTGGAGCCGCGGCTGGCCAAGGACATCCCCGTCTTCTCCGCTGCCAGTGCCTTCCGCTACGAGGACGACGTCCCGCTGCTCATCCCCCCGGTGAATGCCTCCCACGCGCCCCTCGTGCGCGAGCAGCAGCGCCGGCGTGGCTGGAAGGGCTTCATCGTCCCCAGCCCCAACTGCACGACGACGGGCCTGGCGGTGACACTGGCCCCGCTGGTCGAGCGCTTCGGCGTGAAGGCGGTGCTGATGACCAGCCTCCAGGCGATGTCCGGTGCGGGGCGCTCGCCGGGCGTCATCGGCATGGATATCCTCGACAACGTCATCCCCTACATCCCCAAGGAGGAGCAGAAGGTCGAGGTGGAGACGAAGAAGATCCTCGGCGCGCTCAACGCGGGTGGCTCGGCCCTGACTCCCCACGACGTCCGGGTGTCCTGCACGTGCACCCGCGTGGCGGTCCTCGAGGGCCACACCGAGTCCGTTTTCGTCTCGCTGGGCACCAAGGCCACGGTGGCCGAGGTCATTCAGGCGATGCGCGAGTGGCGCGGGGACGAGGTGGCCCGCGACCTGCCGTCCACCCCCTCGCGCTGGATTGAGGTGATGGACGACCCGTTCCGTCCCCAGCCCCGGCTGGACCGGGAGACCCACGGGGGCATGGCCACCACGGTGGGGCGCGTGCGCGAGGATGGTGTCCTGGAGAACGGCTTCAAGTACGTGCTCGTCTCCCACAACACCAAGATGGGCGCCGCGCGCGGGTCCATCCTTGTGGCCGAGCAGCTTCGGGCCCAGGGGTTGCTCGGCCGTTAGCGACATCCGCCGCACAAGTCGCACAAATTCAGGGTGCCATCCCTGGAACGAACCATTAGTCTGCGCGCCCACGGACGCGCTGAAGATTTCTAGAGGAGAGCTTTCATGGCCTACGTCGTCGCGGACCCTTGCATCAAGTGCAAGTACACTGACTGTGTGGAGGTCTGCCCGGTCAATTGTTTCTACGAGGGTGCGAACTTCCTGGTCATCCACCCCGACGAGTGCATCGACTGCGGCGCGTGCGAGCCCGTGTGCCCCACCAAGGCCATCTTCCCGGAGACGGAGCTGCCGGCGAAGTGGAAGGAGTACAAGGCGCTGAACGCGGACTTCTCCACGAAGTGGCCGAACATCGCGGAGAAGAAGGCGTCGCTTCCGGAGGCCGAGGACTTCAAGGCCAAGGAAGACAAGCGCTCGCTGCTGGACACCGCGCCCGGCAAGTAGGCCCCTGGCGCCTCGTGCGCCCGTGAGTCTTCGGAAGACCCTCGCGCCCTCCGTGGCAGCGAGGGTCTTCGTCGTTCCTGGCATCGGTATCACCCGGCATGCAGCGCGCGGAGCCGCAGCCCACGGGCTTCCAGTGCATCCCTGAGCCGTGCGACGTCCTCGGTGGGAACGGGGCCCGTCCGGCCCTGGATTCGCAGCACCACTTCCCGTGGACCTGTTCGCTCCACCTCCACGGTGGCGTTCAGCGTTCCCCGGACGCTCATGCTCATCGCGGGGCGCTGCGACTTCACGAAGACCTCGATGCGCTCGATGAGCTCCACGGCCGACTCGGCGCGGGAAGGGGCCTCGCTGCGAGAGGGGCCTTCAGCGCCGGCGGCCATCGCCCGCCCCTCCGAAGTCGAGGTCTCGGGTGTCGCGGTGGTCCGCGCGGATGCCTCGGGAGGTGAGGGGGTCATCTCGGTCCTCGCGTCCCTCGGCGGCGAGGGCCGCAAGCCAGGCTCCCTGAGCGAGAGCTCTCGCAGGAACAGGTCGGTGAGCCGCTGCTCCGTGCGCTCCTGGCTGGAGGCCTGTCCTTCCACGCGCACGCTGCCCAGTCGATGGGACTCCACATGCATGGCCTTGCGGGTGGTGGCGAGGTGCTCCGGGCTGGAGAGGGCACCGCGCGAAGTCGCGACGACCATCGACGTGGCGCGCGCGGCGTTCACTCCGACAGAGCGCGGAGCCAGGGGGCGCGAGATGGCCGAGCGTGCCGATTCAGGGGAGGGTGGAGGGCTTCTCCGCGCCGAGGCTTCCTGGAGGGTGCGCTGGAATCGCTCCCCCTCCGGACGCTCTCTCGTGGCGGTGTGGCTGCTGGCTGAGGATTCCGCGTCGACCTTCATCATGTCCCTCGCTCCGGTTTGAGCGTGGGACGAAGCAGTCGACATGCCAGCGGGTCACCGCCACGAGGCGTGAGGCGGACCGTCCATCCGCCGGGAACGAGGCTCCCGAGCGGGATGGACCTGGCTCAGCGATTCTTGCCGAAGGCGCCGGGCTGGATGGGGGCGATGCCCGTCAGGTCGTTGATGGCCAGGGGGCACGAGGCCAGCGCCATGGGCTCGACGAGGGTGCCGACGCGAGCCCAGTCGCGCTCCGGGAAGATGAGCGCGTCGCGCAGCTCGATGACGCTCATGCCCTTCTTGTATTCCCAGAACCGGCCCCGCACGAGCACCCGGTTGCCCTTGAGCAGCTTGTTGAGGTCGGCGTACTGCTTGTCCTGGAGTGTGGCGACGATCTCCACGCGCTCGCGCTTGCGCGGCTTGCCGAACTTGAACTCGTACATCGCCGTCGCCTCGGGCTCGGGCTCCATCCACGTGAGGCGAGCCACCATGCGCTCGGGCTCGGGCTCCTCGCCCTTCTTGAGGCGCTTCTTCTTGGGCTTCTCCAGCTTGACGTCCACCAGCTCCATCCCGCTGAACGCCAGCTCGTGGTCCAGGTAGTTGTCGCGGAACAGGGCCTCGGCGGTGGAGACGGCGACCGAGTTGACGCGTTTGACTTCCTCGGCGTAGCGCTCGCGCAGCACGGGCAAGGTGAGGAGGAAGCTGTCCACGGGCTTCACGCCGTCGGCGAGGAACCGCAGCCGGTCCACGTCGATGGCGGGGTAGTACGGGAGCAGCGACTCGGCGGTCTGGAGCCACTCGGCGCGGAGCTTCTGGTCGATGAGCACCCGGCGCACCATGGCGACGAAGTAGCTGTTGCCCGGAAAGCGCTCGGTGACGAGCTGGGTCCCCAGGGCCTGCACCAGCGCGGGGTCCAGCATGAAGTTCTCGTCGCGCTTGTGGAACTGGGTGCCCACTTCGCCGAGCAGCGTCAGGAACGCGCCGACGACTTGCGCGCAGTTCGCGTCGGCAGTGCCCTGGTCCAGGGCCTGGTACAGGCGCGTGCGGATGAAGCGCTTGTCCACGCCCTCTTCGCGGAAGACAGGGGCTTCACCGGTGCCAAAGAAGAACTCGGGCTGAGCGATGGCGGGGCTGGCCAACAAGCCCAGGGCAAGTGCGAGCAGTGGGGCAGTACGCATACGGGCGCCAGCCTATCACTCCGAGCCGCTCGCGGAGAGCCTCCGCCCGGGAAGCATCGCGGTCCATCCACCGGGGGCGCGCCGCGAGAGCACGCGAAGAGTCCATCGAACCGAAGTGCGGTGGGTGCTGGAGGCCCATCGTGATGCGGGCCTCCGCGAGGGCCGGGCGCTGGACGCGCTGCGGAACGAGCAGGGAGGCGAGGGCACCGAAGCACCGCAGCAGACGGGCCTGGAGGATGGAGCGCGAGGTGAACCCGGTAGGTAGGGACGGAAGGGTGCGATGGGAGAGGGACGTGAGCGGTGGCGGCGGCCTCGAAGGGGACGAAAGGGAGGGGTTTGGTGGACGGTTGAGGCCTTGACATGTCCGGGTGCTTTTCCGCCTGTTGACCTCGCTCCCTTTTGTGTACCTTGCCCTCGACATGGCCAGTCCCACGGAAACAACCGCGCCCGTTACCGTCACCCAGATTCTGGACGAGGCGGAGCTCATGCAGGCGCTCGCCATCCGCGAGGTGGTGTTCATCGAGGAGCAGCACGTCCCCGAGGGCATCGAGCGTGACGCGGAAGACGCGCACGCCTACCACGTCATCGCGCATCAGAGTGGCCACGCCATCGGCACGGGCCGGTTGGTGATGTTGGCCCAGCCGCCCTCGGGAGAAGAGGGGCCGTGGGGGCAGGTGGGCCGCATGGCGGTGCTTCAGGCGCACCGCAAGGCGCGCGTGGGCTCGCTGCTGCTGACGTCGCTGGAGCAGGAGGCGCGTCGCCGTGGCGTCAAGGGCATCATGCTGCATGCCCAGCTGTACGCGCTCGAGTTCTACAAGAAGCACGGCTACTCCGAGATGGGCACGGTCTTCCTCGAGGGAGGCATCGACCACCTGGAGATGCGCAAGCGCTTCTAGCCGTCGCCGACGTCAGCGCCGCGGCGGACGCGGTGCTGGCGGCTGGGCATGCCTGGGGTCCTCCGGCCAGGAGTGACGCGGGTACTTGCGGCCCAGTTCCTTGCGGAGCGCGGGGTAATGGCGCTCCCAGAATCCCGCCAGGTCTGTTGTCACCTGAACGGCGCGCATGTTGGGCGCCAGCAGGTGAAGCACGAGCGGCACGCGGCCCGCGCACACGCTGGGGCCCTGGGCCATCCCGAAGAAATCCTGGAGGCGTGACTCTACCCAGGGGGGCTTGCCCGGTTCGTAGTTCACCTTGACGCCGCGGCCTCCGGGCAGCGTCACGCGCTCGGGGGCGTGCGCCGCGAGCAGGCGCTGTTGCTCGGACGTCAGCCGCGCGTAGAGCGCGTCGAGGAGGGACACGCCCTCGAGGTCCTTGAAGCTGCGCGCGTCCGAGCACAGCGACGCGAGGGCATCCCGCAGGAACGCGTCATCCACAGTGGGGAACTTCGCCTCGGGGAAGGCCTGGGCGAGCAGGGCCACGCGCGTGCGCCACTGTTCGAGTGCATCGGGGTCGGCGAAGCGGCCTGGTCCCGCGGCGAGCGCGGCCTCGACGAGCACCCGCGCGGTCTGCTCCGAAGCAGGGGCGGGGGTGCGCGTCTCTTCGAGGACGAGGTTGCCGTACGAGAGCCGAGTGAGGCGCTCCACGCGGCGTGCCTCGGCGTTCCACTGGAGGGTGTCTACTTCCTCGAGCGTCTCGGGGTAGAGGTCAAGGAGCCACTCGGGCTCCACGGCGCTGGCCAGTCGCACCACGGCGCCGCGTCCCGGGCGTTCCTCGGCATCGACGGCGACCATGAGGTCCGCGTCCTGCACCACGCTCATCTCGGAGAGGGAGGCGGTGCCGCCGCCGAACAGCAGCAGCTCGGGAGCCCGAGGCCGACGTCGCCGGGCAACGCGGTCCGGATAGCCCGCGAGGGCGCTGAGCATGAGGGCCTGCTCGCGGTCTTCGGCGCGCTGGGGTTGTTCGCCTTGATTGCGGACTGCGCGCCGCAGCTGCTTCTGCACGCGGTCCACGGACTGCACGGCGCCCTGTTCGAGCGAGAGGGAGTTCAGTCGGCCGGAGGAGAACCCCGAGCGTTCGGCTTCGCGGAAGCGCTCCAGCAGCTCGAGCAGGTCCGAGGGGCCACTGACCACCGCGGCCGCGCGACCACCGCTGCCCAGGTTGGCTCGGGCTTCGCGGCGGATGTCGCGCTCACCCATGAGCGCGGCGAGGGTGGCCGCATCGGCGCCGACGCCACGCTGTTCACCTTCGACGATGACGCGTGCTTGGCGAGGATGGACAGGGAAGCGCAGGAGTCGCTGGCCGACCTGGGTGACGCGGCCTTGAGCGTCCACGGCGCCGAGCCGGCGCAACAGGGTCTCCGCCGCGTCGAGCGAGGCGGCGGGAGGTGGCTCGAAGAATGGAAAGGCACCGAGGTCCGTCACGCCGGACGCGCGAAGGGAGAGCACGGTCTCCGCCATGTCCATGCGGCGGATTTCGGGAGCCTCCTGGTCGGGGCGTCCGTCGAAGTCGTGCTGGGTGTAGAGGCGAAGGCAGTGGCCCGCGCGCGTGCGGCCGGCGCGGCCCGCGCGTTGGATGGCGGAGGCCCGGCTGACCTTGGACAGCTTGAGGGTGGGGAGTCCGGACCAGGGCGAGTGGCTGGCCACGCGAGCCAGCCCCGTGTCGATGACCACGGCGACGCCGTCGATGGTGACGGAGGTCTCGGCGACGTTGGTGGAGAGGATGATCTTCCGACGGGAGCTCCTGCGCACGGCGCGGTCCTGTTCCGCGGGCGAGAGGTCTCCGTGGAGGGGGAGGACGTCGGTGCCGTGGCGCTCGGCGAACTCGGCGCAGGCGTCGCGGGTGCGGCGAATCTCACCGGCGCCCGGGAGGAAGACGAGCACGTCTCCGTCCATGCCCTGGGCGAACAGTCGCTTGATGCCGGAGAGGACCTGTTGGTCGAGGTGCCGCTCATCGGGAGTCGGGAGGTACTCCACGCTCACGTCGAAACGGCGTCCCTGGGAGCGAAGGGAGGGACAACCTCCAAGGTACGCACGGACAGGTTCGGCCTCCAGGGTCGCGGACATGACGACGAGCTTGAGGTCGGGGCGCCGCGTCTCCTGGAGTCGGCGCAGCAGCGCGAGTGAGATGTCCGCGGACAGATGGCGCTCGTGAAACTCGTCGAGCACGACGATGCCCACGTCGCGCAGTGTCGGGTCGGACAAGAGGCGGCGGCCGAGGACGCCTTCGGTGACGAAGGACAGGCGAGTCTTCGCGCTGCGGACGTCCTCGAAGCGGACCTGGTAGCCGACGGATTCGCCGACGTGTTCGCCAATCTCCTCGGAGACGCGCTGCGCGGCGAGCCGGGTCGGGAGTCGACGTGGCTGGAGGACGACGATCTCCTTGCCTTCGCCGAGCCCGGCTTCGAGGAGCGCGCGAGGGACACGCGTGGTCTTTCCCGCACCAGGAGGCGCCTCCAGCACGAGCGAGCGAGAGCCTCGCAGGGTGGAGACGATTTCCGGGAGGAGAGGGTCGATGGGAAGGGCGACGTCCGCCATGGACGGGTTCCTCGAGCGGCGCGAGCCAGTGGGGGCTTTAGGGGGACTCGGTTCCAGCGGCGCCGGAGCTCGGCGCTGAACCCTTCTTCTTCCTCACGGAAGGAGCCTGGGCGCGAGAGCCCTCGGAAGCGGCCTCTTCGGCGGAGGCAGAGCTCGCGCGAGCCGGTGCACGGGAACGTGCGGGCTGTGCTCGAGCAGGCTCCGATGGAGCCGCTTCGGTGCTGGATGTCGAGCTCGCCTCCGAGGCGCGTTTGCGCCCGCGGCCTCGAGATGTGGAAGAGCGCGCGCCATCCGGTTCGGCAGCTTGCTCCGAAGCAGCTGCGGACGGCTCGTGGCTCGACTCGGAGGCTGCGGGAGGCTCGCTCGCATCAGGCTCCGCGTGCACTGCCTCGCGCTTGCGCCCGTGAGGTTCGTGGCCTCGTGAAGCTGCATCTCCAGTGGAGGCAAGCTCGTCATCCGCGGGGGGAGCGCTTGCTGCCGTCGACACCGCGTCATCCGGGGGCGCCGCATCCAGAGAAGCACCCTCATCCGAAGGGGCCGCGGAATCCTGAGCCATCGAGGAAGCGTCAGCCGTGTCCTCGGGTGCGCCATCGACGGCAGGACCCTCGGGAGCGTCCATCTCAGGGGCTGGCGCAATTCCCGAGTCCAGCGCGGCGACCTCGGCGAGCTCCGCCTCGGTGGGCTCCATCGAGTCGGCGGGATCCAGGTCGAGCGCCGCGATGCCGTCGTCAGAGGGAGCGAGCCCGCGTCCCGCGCGACGCTTCGGCTTGAGTCCGAGCGCCGCGGCTTCATGGACACTGGGAACGGGAACCAGCGCGGCTTCCGAGAGCAGGCGGGCCTGTCGAAGGGCAATCTCCAGCTTGCGCCCCAGGTTCACCAGTTCCTCGCGAAGGACGACCTCCACTTCAGGAGAGAGCGGGGCGGGCTCGTGACTGGAGCGCCACTCGGAATGCGCGATGGCCACCGTCTCCATGACGGGCCTCACGAGGGCGAAGTCCTCGCGTGCGAAGATGCGCGAGACGTAGGCGCTGCGGGTTCGCCGTTCGTAGGACGTGGCGTACTCGAAGATGACCTCTCGAGGTGCACGCCGGAGCTGGGCGAACTTGACGTGAGGGAAGAGGGCCTCGATGACAGGCGCGCGGCTGCTCGCGGTGAACGTGATGCCCGCGTGGAGCTTCTCCAGGGCATCGACCCACAGCCCCTGCTGCTGGAAGGCATACTCCTCTCGAGCCTCTTCCAGCTCGGGCAGGTCCTTCACGCGGTCGACAACGCCCGCGGCGGGAGCGCGAGTGGTGCGCACCAGGTCCAGGGCGATGGCCAGCCAGCTCTTCTCCGCCTCCAGTCCGGGGCGACCGGCGAGCATCTCTACCGCCGTCGCGAGTCGGCTTTCGAAGGCCTCTGCGAAGCGGATGAGCTCATAGGACTCGAGCGTGGATGACATGCGGCGGAGCTCCTCGGGAGGGCGGCGGGAGATACCACAGCCCGAGCTCGAGTCCGAGCCCGGGCGGAAGGCCTCGGTCAGCGTCCGCCGAGCAAGGTCGGAAGGGCCTCGGGGTGAGTGAAGTCCGGGAATGCGGCGTGTGCGCCGGCCTCCAGCAGGGCCTCGGCCTTGTAGGTGCCGGTTCCCACGCCGATGCACTCCGCGCCAATGCCCAGGGCCGCGGCCACATCCATGGGTGTGTCGCCGATGATGACCACGCGGCACTCCTCGCGAGGGACTCCCAGGGTCGCCGCGCCAGCCTCGGCGCCTCGGCGAATCAGCTCCACGCGGTTCTCGTGGTCGCACCCGAAGCCGCCGAAGGAGAACTGGTCATGGATGGCCACGCGCTCGAGCTTCACGCGAGCTCCCGCGCGAATGTTGCCGGTGCCCAGGCCCACGGCGAAGCCGTCGCGCTTGCGGGCCTCGATGACGGCCTCGCGAATGCCCGGGAAGACGATGTAGCGCTGCTCGTCGACCTTGCGGACTTCTTCGGTGAGGTGCGCGAGGTAGGCGGCGATGCCCGCGTCGATGGCTGCTTCCGAGTCCTCGACGCCGATGATGCGGAGGGCCTTGCGGACGATGGCCCGGTCCGTCATCCCCGACATGTGGAAGGAGTCGCAGGCATCACGGCGGCCGTGGAGCTGCTCGAAGGCCAGGTCCATGGCGCGGCGGCCCGCGCCGCCAGTGGTGATGAGGGTGCCATCGATATCGAACAGGAGGACCGTGGGGCGCATGGCCCCCATCTAACGGAAGGCTTCGGCCGACGCGAGTCCCGAGTCGAGCCCGGGAGGCTCAGGGCTCGGCAAGGGTGAGTCCTCGTTGGAGGGCCTCGCGCACGAGGGGGCGTTCCTCGACGGGGAGTCGCTCCTCGAGGACCTGCCGGGCCTGCTGCCCTCCCAGCCGCCCGAGCGTCAGGGCCACGGCTTCGCGCACCGGGTCTTCACGGTCCGCGAGGCGGGGGGCGAGGAGTCCAATGGCCTCGACCCCCATGCACTGCGCGAGTGCCTGGGCGGCGCTGACTCGAACGTCGGCGGGGGCATGTGTGTCGTCGAGGACTTCCTGGATGGAGTGGGCCCCTTGTGTCGGGTCGACCAGGGCCAATGAGGCAAGGGCCCGAGAGCGCCGTGACGGGGCGCCAGCGTTGTCCGTCGCGACCGCGGTCAGGATGGGCACGGCTTGAGTGCCAAGGCGCCGCCACTGCTCCTCGCGGATGGGCCCCTGGGCCGCATCGAGAAGGGCCAGCACCTGGGCGCGAAGGTCGCCAGGAGTCGAGGGAAGGGGGGCCGCCACGGGCTCGTGAGGGGCACGCGAGAGCGCGAGCGCGCTTCCCCCCGTGGATGTGACAAGCCCGGCCCCGAGAGCCAGGAGCCACCATCCGCGCCGGGACGAGGCGCGAGAACGGAGGGCGCGAGAGGAGGGCGGCGGTGTCGGCATCGACATGAGGAACGCCTCTGGCTGGGGGATGTGCAGGGTTATACGCCGGTTGCCCATGCGAACAGGAACCCCGGTATGGTGCTCCGTCGATGGCTGGACGTGTCTTCTTCTTTCTTCAGCACGCGACGTATGAGCCTGCGTTCCAGGCGAGCTCCATGGGCATCACCGCCGTGGCGATGGGGGACGAGGTCTACTTCGTCCTGGCCTTCGACGCGTTGCGTGCCTGGGTCGGCGGGACCTTTGGCCAGCCGGAAGGCGCGCGGGAGGAAGAGGAGCACGCGCGAGGCGAGGCCCTGGGGTTGCCGCCGCCGGCCCGGATGCTGGAGGAGGCGAGGGCGCTGGGGGCGAAGTTGATCGCCTGCGACACGACGGTGCGCCTGTGTGGCTTCGAGCCGGCGTTCCTTCAAGGCCCGCTGGATGAGGTGATGGGTCTTGCCTCGCTGTGGCGGCTCACCCAAGGGGCCCGCACGTTGACGCTGTAGGTCGCCGCCAGACATGCCGAGCCCGGGGATGTCGTGCACACCGCACCCAGTGTGTGCCTGTCGAGGGGCTGGCATCGGTCCCTGCTGTAACCTCGCAGTACCAGTCGAACCTTCAGTCCCCCTCTTTGAGGCTGTAGCCTCAGAGGGGAGTCACGCGTTACTCTGCCGCTGAGCCGTCCCCGTAGAACTCCGGCCGCGCGGAGCTCCGCGTCCCCCCATGAGAAGCAGAAGGAATTCATTGCCTATGCGCGCCAAGTTGCCCCTCCTGAGCGCTCTTGTTCTCGGCGCCCTCTCGGGTGTCGTCGCCACGGGTTGTCAGTCCTACGACTTCGAACCGGTGGAGCCGCTCGCCATCGCGCAGACGACCGTCGAGGAGACCATCACCGCTCTCGCGAGCAAGCCCAACGTCATGATGTTGGTGGACGTCTCGGGCTCGATGACCCTCCCGGTGAACCCCTCGCTTCCGTCGTGCAAGGTTCCGGATGGGTCCGGCGGAACGGCGAACTGTGGTGGTGAGCTGCCGTGCCCCACGGCGACGTGCCCCACGCGCTGGACGGAGCTTCAGGCTGCGGTCCCCGGGTTCCTCACGAAGACGGGCCAGTACGTCCGCTTCGGTCTCACGACCTACCCTGAGTCGAAGAGCGATTCCGGCGCCGAGGCCTGCAACGCCTCCACGTCGCTGTCGATTCGCAAGGACCTGCCGACGGCGGAGGACGACGCCTCGCTGCGGGCGCACGCCAACAGCATCACGGAGCTCATCCAGGGCATTCCCAACGCGGGAACCGGGCGGCCCTTGGGTGGTACTCCGACGAGCGGAAGTCTCCGCTTCCTGGGGAACCAGCCGAGCATGCAGGACGAGGACCGCAAGCGGTTCGTCATCCTCCTGACGGACGGTCTGCCCAACTGCAATGTGAACAACGAGTTCTCCGGCAAGGACAACCCGGCTCAGTGCAAGTGCACCATCGCGGGCAACCTCTGCGCGTCGAGCACCACGTATGAGCGCCGAGGCTGCCTCGATACGAACGCCTCCGTGGCGGCGGTGAGCGAGCTGAAGGCCAGGGGCGTCACGACCATCGTCATCGGCTTCGGCGCGGAGACGGCGTCGGGCGATGGCCCGGCGGTTCTCCAGGCGATGGCCGCGGCGGGTGGTTTTGCTCGGTCGTGCACGGATGACCCGACCGCCTGTGGCCCCAACGACACGTGCAACCGGGTGACGGGCCTCTGCGGTCGCAGCTTCTATCAGGCGGCCAACCAGGCGGAGCTTTCCGCCGCCCTGGAGCTCATCAGCAAGGACTTCATCAACCCGGAGCCCTGCCTGATTCGCCTGAAGGGGCCGCAGCTTCCGTCGGACCCCAAGCTCATCGTCGTGTACGTCGAGGGTGAGCGCACGGTGGCCAGCGATGCGACCTGGGAGCTGACGCCGGACGGAGTGCGCTTCAACGGCGCGACGTGTGACCGGATCAAGAACTCGCGCCCGGAAGCACCGGTCAACATCGAGATTCGCGCCATCCGGCTGCGCTAGGCCGTTGGGCGGGGGCGGCTTTACCCGGAAGGGTGTGGGGATTATAGGTCCCCCGCCGCGGTCCGGCCGCCGTCCCCACCCATGAAAGTCACGCTCCTCTCGCGCTCCGCTTCCATTCCGTCCACTCGACGCCTTGTCGAGGCGGGGCGTGCTCGAGGTCACCGGATGCGGGTGCTCAACCCGCTCCGAGTGCAGATGCACCTGGATGGTGGTGGGCGCGCGACGCTCTACTACGACCGCAAGAAGCTGGCGCCCACGGACGTGGTGTTGCCGCGGATTGCGCAGTCCATCAGCACCTACGGCCTGGCGGTGGTGAACCAGTTCGTGCTGAACGGGGTGCCGCTCGTCAACCACGCCCAGGCCATTGCCCAGTCGCGCAGCAAGATGCGCTCGCTGCAGTTGCTGTCGGCCCATGGCATCGCCATCCCCGCGACCGTGATGGCGCGGGACGCCGCTCACCTGAAGGAGATGGTGGGCCTGGTGGGTGGAGTGCCCGTGCTGGTGAAGCTCCTCCAGGGGCAGGAGAAGCACGGGGTGATGGTGTGTGAGAGCCTCCAGTCACTGGAGGCCGCGCTCGAGGCGGTCCTGGGCCTGGGTCACAACCTGGTGATGCAGGAGTACGTGAAGAGCACGAGCCAGGACGTGCGGGTGCTCGTCGTGGGAGGCAAGGCGGTGGCCGCGGTGCGACGCCGACCGAGGCCAGGGCGGCTTGCACATACGCTCATCAAGGGGGCACGCCTGGAGGCGATGGAGCTGTCGCCCGGCCAGCGAGCCACCGCGGAGAAGGCCACGCGCCTGGTGGGATTGGAAGTGGCGGCGGTCGACCTCCTGGACGTGGAGGGGCAGTCGAAGGTCTTCGAGGTGAACAGCTCCCCCGCGCTGCCGGAGATGGAGGCCGCGACGGGCTTGGACCTGGCCACACCCATCATCCTTCGGGCCGAGGAGCTGGTGGCGGGGGCGGAGCCAGTGTCGATTCCAGACCTCATCCCGCCCCAGCCACTCCTCGACGCCGTCCCGACGCCGTCCCCCGCGCCTCGTGGAAAACGTGCGAGCCGCACGTCCAGCCGGGGGCCTGGGGGGCCGTGAAGAGAAAGCCGACTCTTGGGTCGCAGGCGTGATACGCACGACCCGTTTCCAGGAGACCTCACCCATGACGCACTTCCGAAAGCTCACTTCCGTTGCGGCCTTGATGGTGGCCAGTGTCTGGACGGCCCCGGTGTTCGCCGATGAGGTGGATCCCGCGAGTCTCTATGACGTGTCCACGGACGGCTCTTCCACGCAGGTCAAGGCGGGGGAGAAGGGCGTGTTCGTGGTGTCCGTCAAGACGAAGTCCGGTGCGCACGTCTCCGAGGAGGCCCCGCTGAAGCTGGACGTGAAGGCCTCGCACGTCTCCGTGACGAAGGAGAAGCTGGGGCGCGAGGACTCGGTGTCGAAGAAGGCCGCGGGGCAGCAGTTCGTGGACCCGCGCTTCGAGGTTCCGTTCTCCGCGGCGGCGGCGGGCAAGGGCTCGGTGGATGCCAAGCTCGTCTTCTTCATCTGCACGGAGAAGATCTGCGCCCGTCAGCAGAAGACCCTCTCCGTTCCCGTCGAGGTCCTCTAGTTCCCATGAGTGAGCGTTCCTCCCGAGGTGGTGGTCGTGGCGAGCGCGAAGGGGGAGACTCCTCCTTGCGTCACGTCTTTGGGGTCAATCCGGTGCTCGAGGCCCTGCGGGCTCGGCCGGATGAGGTGGAGCGGCTGTACGTCGTGGAGGGGCAGCTGGCGGCCCGGGCCTCGGGCGAGCTGCTCAGCCGCGCCCGGGAGGCCGGCGTCCGCGTGGAGAAGGTATCTCGCGAGCGCATGGCGGCGATGGCGGACGGTGGTGTCCACCAGGGCGTGGTGCTGGAGCTTCGAGGCTTCAAGTACGCGGACCTGCAGGACATCCTGGATGCCGCCAAGGCGAGCAAGAAGCCGGCACTCGTGGTGGTTCTCGACGGTATCCAGGACCCGCACAACCTGGGAGCCATCATCCGGTCCGCACACGCGCTGGGGGCCCATGGGGTCGTCATCGCCAAGGACCGGGCCGTTCAGGTGACGGGAACGGTGGCCAAGGCCTCGGCTGGAGCAGTGGAGCACTGCCTGGTCGCGCGCGTCGTGAACATCTCCCGTGCCCTGGAGGAGCTGAAGGAGGCGGGACTCTGGGTGGCCGCCGCGGACGTGGGAGCAACGGAGCCCATGTGGAGTGCCCGGCTGGACGGTCCACTGGCCTTGGTGGTGGGCGCCGAGGGGCCTGGTGTGCGGGAAGGGGTCCTCAAGCACTGCGACCATCGCCTGCGGATTCCCATGACGGGTCAGGTCGGTTCACTCAATGCGTCCGTTTCGGCCGGCGTTCTGCTATATGAGGTCGCCCGGCAGCGCGGGAGCCCTTCCCGTTCGTAGGTCGGCACCTGGGATCAATGTCCTTGACTTGGGTGATGGGGACTTCTAAAAGGGCGCGCCTCGCACATCGGCGCCGGGTGGTTGACGGTTCCGGTGGAGGTGGGGTAGGGCGGTGGGTAGGAGCCGGATGAGTGCCGGTGTAGCTCAGTCGGTAGAGCAACTGATTTGTAATCAGTAGGTCGCGGGTTCAAGTCCCGCCGCCGGCCAAGCAGGACGGGGCCGCGGATAAGGGCCCGAGACGAGCAGTAACGGGGTGGGGTAGTAAGCAGTTGCTGTGAAAATTCCGGAGGGATACCCAAGCGGCCAAAGGGAGCAGACTGTAAATCTGCCGGCTCTACGCCTTCGATGGTTCGAATCCATCTCCCTCCACTCGGCAACGCGGGAATAGCTCAGTTGGTAGAGCGTCAGCCTTCCAAGCTGAATGTCGTGGGTTCGAATCCCATTTCCCGCTCCAAACGTTGTAGTTCATAGTATCGCCAAGCCCTGATAGCTCAGTTGGCAGAGCGCATCCTTGGTAAGGATGAGGTCACCAGTTCAATCCTGGTTCAGGGCTCCATTTTTTAGAGGAGTGTCATGGCCAAGGAGAAGTTCGAGCGTAACAAGCCCCACGTGAACATCGGCACGATCGGACACGTGGACCACGGCAAGACGTCGCTGACGGCGGCCATCACGAAGGTGCTGGCGAAGACGGGCGGCGCCACGTTCCTGGCGTACGACCAGATCGACAAGGCGCCGGAAGAGCGCGAGCGCGGCATCACGATTTCGACGGCGCATGTGGAGTACCAGACGGCGAACCGTCACTACGCGCACGTCGACTGTCCGGGCCACGCCGACTACGTGAAGAACATGATCACGGGCGCGGCGCAGATGGACGGCGCGATTCTGGTGGTGTCGGCGGCGGACGGCCCGATGCCGCAGACGCGTGAGCACATCCTGCTGGCGCGCCAGGTCGGCGTTCCGTACATCGTGGTCTTCCTGAACAAGGTGGACCTGCTGGACGACCCCGAGCTGCGCGAGCTCGTGGAGATGGAGGTCCGGGACCTGCTGAAGAAGTACGAGTTCCCGGGCGACACCATCCCCATCATCCCCGGGTCCGCCGTGAAGGCGCTCGAGGGTGACACGAGCGACATCGGCGAGCCGGCCATCCTGAAGCTGATGGCGGCGGTGGACAGCTACATCCCGACTCCGCAGCGCGCGACGGACAAGCCCTTCCTGATGCCGGTGGAGGACGTGTTCTCCATCGCCGGCCGTGGAACGGTGGCGACGGGGCGCGTGGAGCGCGGCAAGATCAAGGTCGGCGAGGAAGTCGAAGTCGTCGGTCTGCGCCCGACGCAGAAGACGGTCGTGACGGGCGTGGAGATGTTCCGCAAGCTGCTGGACGAGGGCATGGCGGGCGACAACATCGGCGCGCTGGTCCGCGGCCTGAAGCGCGAGGACATGGAGCGTGGCCAGGTGATTGCGAAGCCGGGCTCCATCACGCCGCACACGAAGTTCAAGGCGCAGATCTACGTGCTGTCGAAGGAGGAGGGTGGTCGTCACACCCCGTTCTTCAAGGGCTACCGTCCCCAGTTCTACTTCCGCACGACGGACGTGACCGGAACGGTGAAGCTGCCGGACAACGTGGAGATGGTGATGCCGGGCGACAACATTGCCATCGAGGTGGAGCTGATCACCCCCGTGGCGATGGAGAAGGAGCTGCGCTTCGCCGTTCGCGAGGGTGGCCGCACCGTGGGCGCCGGCGTCGTTGCCGAGGTCGTCGAGTAATTCGCCTGGGAGGCACTCAAGCCTCCTGGCCCCAAACACCGGATTTCGAGGGGAAGGTGCCTTCTGGTAACCTTCCCCTTCCGTGTCTGATGAGGTAGGCCATGCCGAAGGGCAATCGTTCCATCATTTCGCTCGAGTGCACGGTGTGCAAGGAGCGGAACTACACGACCACGAAGAACAAGCGGAAGAGCCAGGACAAGCTCGAGTTGAGCAAGTTCTGCTCGCGGTGCCGCAAGCACACGGACCACAAGGAAGGTAAGGTCTAGGTCGGTAGTTCCTGAGAGTTCTTAGGCCAGTAGCTCCAACGGTAGAGCAGCGGTCTCCAAATCCGCGTGTTGGGGGTTCGAATCCCTCCTGGCCTGCCAAGTCTCAGTAGGAGCGGGGCCCCCGGTACCTGGAGGTACCGGGGGTTCCTGTGTTTCCGAAGTTCGTGAAATTTCGCATCCGCTTTACCTCGTGAGGCACCATGGCGACGGCATCAGAGGCCAGCCAGCAGGCTAACCGCTCGGCGATGGATCCGAAGCGGCTCGTTGTCATCTTCTACCTCCTCGCCGCCATTGTCCTGGCGCTGTTCCTGGAGCGCGTCTTCGGGATGCTCTGGGCCAGCTTCGGATGGCCGGACGGCGTCCTCATCGAGGGCTCGGACTGGAAGGTCTCCACGCTCGTGGGCTACGTGTCCGCGGTGGGACTCGCGCTGTTGGGCTACTTCCATCCGAAGACCCACACGCTCTCCCTGGAAGTGGCGTCCGAGCTGATGAAGGTGTCCTGGCCTACCTGGCCGGAGACCCGGACGTCGACCATGGCCGTGGTCGTCGCGTCGCTTGTCGCCGCGGTGCTGCTCTTCTGCATCGACTCCGCCGCGTACAAATTGATGGTGGATTGGCTGCCCGCTCTGTGGGGGAAGCTGTAATGGCGATGAAATGGTACGTGGTCCACACCTACTCGAACTTCGAGAACCAGGCGAAGAAGAGCCTTGAGGAGAAGGTTCGCCTCGAGGGGCTGCAGGACCAGTTCGGCGAGATTCTCATCCCCATGGAGCAGGTCGTGGAGATGGTGAAGGGCGAGAAGAAGACGTCTCGCCGCAAGTTCTTCCCGGGCTACATCTTCGTGCAGATGGAGCTGAATGACCGGACGCTCCACCTGGTGAAGAACACGCCGAAGATCACCGGGTTCCCTGGGACAGTGCAGAACCAGAACCCGCTGCCCATCTCCGACCAGGAAGTGGCTCGGCTCACGTCGCAGATCTCCGAGGGCACGCTCAAGCCGAAGCCCAAGGTGCAGTTCGACGACGGCGACACGGTGCGCGTCATTGACGGGCCCTTCGCCAACTTCAACGGCACGGTGGAGGAGGTCAACGCGGAGAAGGGTCGCGTGAAGGTGCTCGTGAGCATCTTCGGTCGTGCGACCCCCGTGGAGCTCGACTTCATGCAGGTGGAGAAGACCACCGGCTAGTTTTTCGTGGGCGACTCGGATAGAGCGCGCCACGAGCAGTCTCCGTGCCCTCCGGGGCACGGTCCCATGGGTGGGAGGGTCTTCCCGTCTGGAGGCCCGTTGGAACCACCCCCTCGAAAGGCAGTTGTCAGCCGATGAAGAAGGTCACAGGACAGGTCAAGCTGCAGATTCCCGCCGGCAAGGCGAACCCCGCTCCGCCGATCGGCCCCGCGCTCGGTCAGCAGGGCGTGAACATCATGGAGTTCTGCAAGCAGTTCAACGCGAAGACGCAGGCGGAGGCGAAGGAGGGACTGATCATCCCGGTGATCATCACCGTCTATCAGGACCGCTCCTTCACGTTCATCCTCAAGACGCCTCCGGCGGCCGTCCTCATCAAGAAGGCGGCGGGCCTGCACACCGAGAAGAAGAAGGGCTCGGGCGCGAAGAAGCCTGGCAAGGAGAAGGTGGGGCAGATCACCCGAGCGCAGCTCGAGGAGATCGCCAAGAAGAAGATTCAGGACACCACCGCCGCGTCGCTTGAGGCCTGCATGAACACCATTGCTGGCACCGCGCGCTCCATGGGCATCGACGTCGTCGGCTAAGCCGCCGCCCCACTCACGGACGAGGATTTCTGTCATGGCTCAGAATGGGAAGAAGTTCCGCGCGGCCGCCGCGATGGTGGACCGCGAGAAGCGCTACTCGGTTGCCGAGGGCTTTCAGCTCCTGAAGAAGACGGTGGAGGCGCGGGCGTCGAAGTATGACCAGACGGTCGACGTCGCCATCAACCTGGGTGTGGACCCCAAGCACGCGGACCAGATGGTCCGTGGCGCCGTGGTTCTGCCCAACGGTACGGGTGCCACCGTGCGCGTGGCCGTGTTCGCCAAGGGCGAGCGCGCCACCGAGGCCACCAACGCCGGCGCCGACGTCGTGGGCGCTGAGGACCTCCAGAAGCGCATCGAGGAGGGCTTCCTCGACTTCGACACCGTCATCGCCACCCCGGACATGATGGGTGTCGTGGGTCGCCTCGGTAAGGTGCTCGGTCCCCGCGGCCTCATGCCGAACCCGAAGGTCGGCACGGTGACCATGGACGTGGCCAAGGCCATCCGCGACGCGAAGGGCGGTAAGGTCGACTTCCGCGTGGAGAAGGCCGGCATCGTTCACGCGAAGATGGGCAAGGCGTCGTTCGCGGCGGACAAGCTCGAGGGCAACTTCAACGCGCTGGTGGACCTGGTGATGAAGCTCAAGCCGGCCACCGCCAAGGGCGTGTACCTGAAGGGGATTGCCATCTCCACGACGATGGGCCCGGGTATCAAGATCGATACCCAGGAGATTCTGGCCCGTCACCGGTAGGCGAACAGGGGCCTGGCGGCCGTTCCTACCCCGCACCGGGGTGTCGGAGCGGCTGCCTGCCTGACGCCTCAGGTTCGAAAGTTCTGGATCTTTGCTGAAGCCGGGGGTATAGGCCCCCGGCTTTTGCAATTGGAGCGCCACGTCATGAGACGTGCGTTTCCGACCTGGTTCATGACAGCAGGGACCCGGTCAGAGGAGAAGTGCCCCGTTGGGAACCGGGTGAATCCGGTCGGGACATGGCTTCCTCTGTCGGGTTCAAACGGCCGGAAGGCCAGCCCTGCCGAGACTGGAGGCGCGGTGTGGTGTCTCTCGGAGACTCCTCTCGCTCTGCCACTTTGGCCCAGGCATCACGCCCACCGGAAGGTGGGCCAGTAAGGAGGTGAGTCAAAGTGCTGAAGAGCGAGAAGGAGGAGATGATCAAGGAACTCCACGAGAAGTTCTCGCGGACCAAGTCGGCCATCGTCGCTGAGTTCTCCAAGGTGGATGTGGAGACGGTGACGAAGCTCCGCAAGAAGTTCCGTGAGGGCGGCGTCGAGTACAAGGTCATCAAGAACACGCTGGCGCGCCGTGCCGCGCAGGGCACGGACGTGGCTGTCATCGCTGATGACTTCACGGGTCCGGTGGCTCTGTGCCTGAGCTACGGCGACGTGGTGGCCCCGGCGAAGATCCTGACCGAGTTCACGAAGGACCTCGAGGACAAGATCAAGATCCGCACCGCCGTGGTCGACGGCCGCAAGGTCGACGTCAACGGCGTCAAGCAGCTGGCGAAGCTGCCGGGTCTCAACGAGCTCCGGGCGCAGCTGCTCGGCATGCTCAACCAGCCTGCTGGCAAGCTGGTTCGGACGATTGCTGCTCCGGGTTCCCAGCTCGCGCGGGTCGTTCAGGCCCACGCGGACAAGTCGCAGGGTTAGTTTCCCTGATTCATCCGAGAAGTTTCTCTACACCAACCTTGACGGCCGTAGTTCCCACCCGGGACGTAGGCCGTTAGTCAAACCCAGAAGGACACAGTTCCATGGCTGACCTGAATGCAATCGTTGAGCAGCTCTCCGGCCTGACCATCATCGAGGCCGCCAACCTGGTGAAGGCCCTCGAGGAGAAGTGGGGCGTCTCCGCCGCTGCCGTCGCCGTCGCCGCTGGCCCGGCCGCTGGCCCGGCCGCCGCTCCTGTCGAGGAGAAGACGGAGTTCACGGTGGTGCTGTCGAACGCCGGCGCCAACAAGATCAACGTCATCAAGGAGATCCGCGCCATCACCGGCCTGGGCCTGAAGGAGGCCAAGGACCTGGTCGAGGGCGCGCCCAAGACGGTCAAGGAGGGCGTCAACAAGGACGACGCCAAGAAGATCAAGGACCAGCTCGTTGCCGCTGGCGCCACCGTCGACATCAAGTAAGTCGTACAGGGGCTGCTTGTTTTCCGGGATTTTCCAAGCAGCTTCCTGACCGAATGTGCAGGCCGGCGCTCCCAGTGCGGGGGGTGCCGGCTTTGCCCGTTTGACCTTTGCAAATTTCCCGGCGCCGCCGCGCGTTACTGAAGTTTGCCCCGCCCGAGCAGCCGTCCCCGGAGCCAGAATGCCGACGCAGATCCAGAACAATTTCCGCGTGCGGAAGACCTTCGCGAAGATCGCGAAGATCATCGACATTCCTAATCTTATCAACATCCAGAAGCAGTCCTACGAGAAGTTCCTCCAGGCCGATATCGCCCCGGAGAAGCGTGAGGACATCGGCCTTCAGGGTGTCTTCAACTCGGTGTTCCCGATTCGGGATTTCAACGAGACCTCGTCCCTGGAGTTCGTCAGCTACCATCTGGAGAAGCCCAAGTACGACGTCGATGAGTGCCACCAGCGTGGCATGACCTACAGCGCCCCCATCAAGGTGGTGGTGCGCCTGGTGGTGTGGGACAAGGACGAGGAAACCGGCGCCCAGTCCATCCGCGACGTGAAGGAGCAGGAGGTCTACTTCGGGGAAATCCCGTTGATGACCCAGAACGGCACCTTCATCATCAACGGCACGGAGCGCGTGGTCGTCAGCCAGCTGCACCGCAGCCCGGGTGCCTTCTTCGACCACGACAAGGGCAAGAGCCACTCGTCTGGCAAGCTGCTCTACAACGCCCGAATCATTCCCTACCGCGGTTCGTGGATCGACTTCGAGTTCGACCACAAGGACCTGCTGTACGTGCGCATCGACCGGCGGCGCAAGCTGCCCGCCACGGTGCTCATCCGCGCCCTGGGCGCCGTCAGCGACACCGCGAAGAAGAACCCGCTGGAGTTCAAGGGCTCCACCGAGGAGATCCTCAACTACTACTACGCCACGGAGACCATCTACCTCCAGAGCGCGACGGACTTCGAGAAGAGCGTCGAGCTGGAGCTGCTCCCTGGTCAGCGCGCCACCCGCGACATCAAGACGAAGACGGGTGAGCTCATCGTCAAGAAGAACCGCAAGTTCACCCGCGCCGCCATCAAGAAGCTGGAAGCGGCGAAGATGAAGACGCTCCCCATCGACGCGGACGAGCTCTTCACGAAGGTGTCCGCCTACGACGTGGTGGACGAGAACACGGGTGAGGTCATCCTCGAGTGCAACGAGGAGGTCTCCCAGGACAAGGTCGACGAGCTCCTCAAGCGCAACATCAAGGAGTTCAAGGTCCTCTTCATCGACAACCTCAACGTGGGTCCGTACCTGCGTGAGACGTTGATGCTGGACAAGCTCGAGACCCCCGAGCAGTCCATCATGGAGATCTACCGTCGTCTGCGTCCTGGCGATCCGCCGACGCCGGAGACGGCCATCAACCTGTTCACCAACCTGTTCTTCAACCCGGAGCGCTACGACCTCTCCAAGGTCGGCCGCCTCAAGCTGAACTTCAAGTTCGGCCTCGAGGAGCCGCTCGACGGGCAGATCCTCACCAAGCGGGACATCCTCGAGGTGATCCGCTACCTGATCGATCTGAAGAACGGCAAGGGCACCATCGACGACATCGACCACCTCGGCAACCGCCGCGTCCGCGCGGTGGGCGAGCTGCTCGAGAACCAGTACCGCATCGGTCTGGTGCGCATGGAGCGGGCGATCAAGGAGCGCATGAGCCTCCAGGAGATCGAGACGCTCATGCCTCACGATCTCATCAACGCCAAGCCCGTCACGGCGGTCATCAAGGAGTTCTTCGGGTCCAGTCAGCTGTCGCAGTTCATGGACCAGACGAACCCGCTCTCCGAGGTCACCCACAAGCGCCGTCTGTCCGCGCTGGGGCCTGGTGGTCTGACGCGTGAGCGCGCGGGCTTCGAGGTCCGCGACGTTCACCCGACGCACTACGGCCGCATCTGCCCCATCGAGACGCCGGAAGGTCCGAACATCGGCCTCATCGCGTCGCTGTCGACCTACGCGCGCGTCAACGAGTTCGGCTTCGTCGAGACGCCGTACCGTAAGGTGGACGCGGGCGTCGTGACGACGGACGTGGCCTTCTACTCGGCGCTCGAGGAGGAGAAGCACACCATCGCCCAGGCGAATGCGGAGACGGACAAGAAGGGCAAGTTCGTCAACGCCCTCGTGTCCAGCCGCCGCGGCGGTGAGTTCGTCCAGGCTCGCGCCGAGGACGTGGACCTGATGGACGTGTCGCCGAACCAGCTGGTGTCGGTGGCCGCGTCGCTCATCCCGTTCCTCGAGAACGACGACGCGAACCGCGCCCTCATGGGCTCCAACATGCAGCGTCAGGCGGTGCCGCTGCTGCGCACTGCTTCGCCGCTGGTCGGCACGGGCATCGAGGCCATCGTCGCGCGCGACTCCGGCGTGACGTGTGTCGCTCGCCGTGACGGCATCGTGGAGAGCGTGGACGCCGGCCGCATCGTGGTGAAGGCGGACGTGCCGGCCTCGCTGAGCGACGTGTCGAGCGAGGTCGACATCTACAACCTGCTCAAGTACCAGCGCTCCAACCAGAACACCTGCCTCAACCAGAAGCCCATCATCAGCAAGGGCGACAAGGTGCGGAAGGGTGACGTCATCGCGGACGGTCCCGCGACGGAGACGGGCGAGCTGGCGCTGGGGCAGAACGTGGTCGTCGCGTTCATGCCGTGGCAGGGCTACAACTTCGAAGACTCCATCCTCATCAGCGAGCGCATCCTCAAGGACGACGTCTTCACGTCGATCCACATCGAGGAGTTCGAGTGCATCGCGCGCGACACGAAGCTGGGCAAGGAGGAGATCACCCGCGACATCCCGAACGTGGGTGAAGAGGCCCTCAAGGACCTGGACGAGAGCGGCATCATCCGCATCGGCGCCGAGGTGAAGCCCGGCGACGTGCTGGTGGGCAAGATCACCCCGAAGGGCGAGACCCAGCTGTCTCCCGAAGAGAAGCTCCTGCGAGCCATCTTCGGCGAGAAGGCCGGCGACGTGCGCGACAGCTCCCTGCGCGTGCCCCCGGGCGTGGTGGGTACCGTCATCAACGCCAAGGTGTTCAGCCGCAAGGGCGTGGAGAAGGACGAGCGCGCCAAGCAGATCGAGTCCATGGAGGAGGCGAAGCTCCTCAAGGACCAGAACGACGAGATCAAGGTCCTCCAGGACAGCGCCATCGGCCGCATCCGCGCGCTGGTCCGCGGCAAGGAGGTCCAGGGCAAGCTCGTGGACGACAAGGGGAAGATCCTCCTGAAGAAGGGGGACATCCTCGACGACGCGCTGCTGGCCACGGTGCCCTACAAGTACTGGGGCGAGATCTCCGTCGGTGACCCGCTGGACTCCCGCGTGCGCGACATCCTCCGCAACCTGGAGGAGACGAAGGAGGCCGTGAAGCTGGCCTTCGGCGAGAAGATCGCCCGCATCAAGAAGGGCGACGAGCTGCCCCCCGGCGTCATCAAGATGGTGAAGGTGTACGTCGCCATCAAGCGCAAGCTGGCCGTGGGCGACAAGATGGCCGGCCGCCACGGAAACAAGGGTGTCGTGTCCCGCATCCTCCCCGAGGAGGACATGCCGTACCTGGAGGACGGCCGTCCGGTGGACATCGTCCTCAACCCGCTCGGCGTTCCCAGCCGCATGAACATCGGGCAGATCCTCGAGACGCACCTGGGCTGGGCCGCCAAGGGCACCGGCGAGGCGCTGCAGCGCTACGTGGAGGACAACTGGAGCGCGGACGCCATCAAGGAGCGCCTCAAGGTCATCTACGGCGAGGACACCGCGTTCCACGCGTTCCTCGACAAGCTGGATGAGGAGGAGATCAAGCAGCTCTGCCGTCGCTCCAAGAAGGGCATCCACGTCGCGACGCCGGTGTTCGACGGCGCCCACGAGACGGAGATCCACTCGCTGCTCGACGAGGGCAAGCTGCCTCGCACGGGTCAGATGGTGCTCTTCGACGGCCGCACGGGTGAGCCTTTCGACCAGAACGTCACCGTGGGCGTGATGTACATGCTCAAGCTGCACCACCTGGTGGACGAGAAGATCCACGCCCGGTCCATTGGTCCCTACTCCCTGGTCACCCAGCAGCCGCTGGGCGGCAAGGCGCAGTTCGGCGGTCAGCGTCTGGGCGAGATGGAAGTCTGGGCGATGGAGGCCTACGGCGCGGCGTACACGCTGCAGGAGTTCCTCACCGTCAAGTCGGACGACGTGGTGGGCCGCACGCGCATGTACGAGGCCATCGTCAAGGGCGACAACGTCCTCGAGAGCGGTCTGCCCGAGTCGTTCAACGTGCTCTTGAAGGAGCTCCAGTCGCTCGCGCTCGATGTCGAGCTGCTGGAGAGCGCTCCGCCTGAGCGGCAGCGCAGCTTCGGGGGCGACTTCCTGGGTGGCGGCGACGGCGAGGACCGGAAGACCGGGACCGAGGCCTGAGGTAGCCGGAGCGCCCGCCTGACCGGCCGCCCGCCACCCTCCCACGAGGGTGGGCGCGGCCGGGTCTGGGGCGGGGGCCCGAATCACTGGCGTTCCCCACGGGGGACGCCTCACGAGATTTCGGAGGCAACGTGAAGGACATTTTCAACTTCTTCGAGAAGCCGAAGGACCCGTTGTCGTTCAACGCCATCCGCATCGCGCTGGCGTCGCCCGACAAGATTCGGCAGTGGTCGCACGGCGAGGTGAAGAAGCCGGAGACCATCAACTACCGCACGTTCAAGCCCGAGCGTGACGGCCTGTTCTGCGCCCGCATTTTCGGGCCTGTGAAGGACTACGAGTGCAACTGCGGCAAGTACAAGCGCATGAAGCACCGGGGCGTGGTGTGTGAGAAGTGCGGCGTGGAGGTCATCCAGTCGAAGGTCCGCCGTGAGCGCCTGGGTCACATCACCCTGGCGACGCCGGTGGCCCACATCTGGTTCCTGAAGTCGCTGCCGAGCCGCATCGGCAACCTGCTCGACATCACGCTCAAGGAGCTGGAGAAGGTCCTCTACTGCGAGAGCTACATCGTCCTCGACCCCAAGTCGACGCCGCTGCAGAAGGGCGAGCTCATCAGCGAGGAGAAGATGCACCGGCTCTACCAGGAGCACGGTGAGGACTCCTTCACCACGGGCATGGGCGGCGAGGCCGTCCGCGAGATGCTCAAGGCCCTGGACGTGGAGCGTCTGTCCGAGGACCTGCGCAAGGACATGCGCGAGACCACCAGCGAGGCGAAGCGGAAGAAGTACGCCAAGCGCCTGAAGGTGGCGGAGGCGTTCCGCGTCTCCGGCAACAAGCCCGAGTGGATGATGCTGGACGTGATTCCGGTGATTCCGCCGGACCTGCGCCCGCTGGTTCCGCTCGACGGCGGCCGTTTCGCGACGTCCGACCTGAACGACCTGTACCGCCGCGTCATCAACCGCAACAACCGTCTGAAGCGCCTGCAGGAGCTCAACGCTCCCGACATCATCATCCGCAACGAGAAGCGGATGCTGCAGGAGGCCGTGGACGCGCTGTTCGACAACGGCCGCCGCGGGAAGACCATCACCGGCCCGAACAAGCGGCCGCTCAAGTCGCTGTCCGACATGCTCAAGGGCAAGCAGGGCCGGTTCCGCCAGAACCTGCTCGGCAAGCGCGTGGACTACTCGGGCCGCTCCGTCATCGTCGTCGGTCCCGAGCTGCGCCTGCACCAGTGCGGCCTGCCGAAGATCATGGCGCTCGAGCTGTTCAAGCCGTTCATCTACAACAAGCTCGAAGAGAAGGGGTACGTCACCACCATCAAGTCGGCGAAGAAGATGGTGGAGAAGGAGCGTCCCGAGGTTTGGGACATCCTCGAGGACGTCATCCGCGAGCACCCGGTGCTCCTCAACCGCGCGCCCACGCTGCACCGTCTGGGCATGCAGGCCTTCGAGCCCGTGCTGATTGAAGGCAAGGCCATCCAGCTCCACCCGCTGGTGTGCGCCGCCTTCAACGCCGACTTCGACGGCGACCAGATGGCCGTCCACGTGCCGCTCTCCATCGAAGCCCAGATGGAAGCCCGCGTGCTGATGATGTCGACGAACAACATCCTCAGCCCCGCGAACGGCAAGCCCATCATCGTCCCGACGCAGGACATGGTGCTCGGCATCTACTACATGACGCGCGCCCGCGAGTTCGCCAACGGCGAGGGCCGCGTGTTCAGCTCGCCCGACGAAGTGCGCGCCGCGTACGACCACGGCGAGGTGCACCTGCAGGCGAAGGTGGTCTGCCGCATCGACGGCAAGCGCAAGGAGACCACCGTCGGCCGCGTCCTCCTGTGGGAAGTCGTCCCGCGCCGCGTGGGCTTCGACGCCATCAACAAGGTGCTGGACAAGAAGTCGCTCGGCGGCCTCATCGACCTCTGCTACCGCCTCACGGGCGAGAAGGAGACGGTGCTGCTCGCGGACCGCATCCGCAGCCTGGGCTACTTCAACGCGACCCGCGCCGGTATCTCCATCGCGCTCAAGGACATGATCATCCCTGCGAAGAAGCAGGAGTTCCTGGACTACGCGCGCAAGGAAGTGGCGGAGATCGAGAACCAGTACCTCGAGGGTCTCATCACTGACGGCGAGCGCTACAACAAGGTCATCGACATCTGGGCGGAGGTCACCGAGAAGGTCGCCCAGGAGATGATGCAGCAGATCTCCCAGGAAGAGGCCTCGGGGGACAAGGACGGCAAGCGCGAGTCGCGCAAGCAGCCCTCGTTCAACCCCATCTACATCATGGCCGACTCCGGAGCGCGTGGTAGCGCCCAGCAGATCCGTCAGCTGGCCGGTATGCGCGGCCTGATGGCGAAGCCGTCCGGCGAAATCATCGAGACGCCCATCACCGCGAACTTCCGCGAGGGCCTCTCCGTGCTGCAGTACTTCATCTCCACGCACGGCGCCCGCAAGGGTCTGGCGGACACGGCGCTCAAGACGGCCAACTCCGGTTACCTCACCCGCCGTCTCGTCGACGTGGCGCAGGACGCCATCATCAACGAGTACGACTGCGGCACCATGGACGGTCTGTTCATCGGCGCCCTGGTCGAGGGTGGTGAGATCATCGAGCCGCTCGGCGAGCGCATCCTGGGCCGCGTGGCCCTGGACGACATCCTCGACCCCGTGACGGGCGAGGTGCTGGTGCGCGCCAACGAGGAGATCGACGAGGACCGCGTCCGCCGCATCGAGAACAGCGGTCTGGACAAGGTGAAGATCCGCTCGGTGCTCACGTGCCAGGCCAAGCGCGGCATCTGCGTGGAGTGCTACGGCCGTGACCTGGCGCGTGGCCGCAAGGTGTCCGTGGGTGAGGCCGTCGGCGTCATCGCGGCGCAGTCCATCGGTGAGCCGGGTACGCAGCTGACGATGCGTACCTTCCACATCGGTGGCGCGGCGACGCGGCGCGCGGAGCAGTCCAGCCTGGAGAACCGCTACGCCGGTAGCGTGAAGTTCGCGGGTCTCATCACGGTGCAGAAGACGGACGGCACCCTGGTGGCGATGAACCGCAACGGCGAGCTCGTCGTGGTCGACGACTCCGGCCGTGAGCGCGAGCGCTACCAGGTCATCTACGGCGCCCGCATCCTGGTGAAGGAAGGCCAGCGCATCGAGCCGGGCACCCTGGTGGCCGAGTGGGACCCGTTCGCGATTCCGCTGCTCACCGAGGTCGGCGGCGTCGTCCGGTACGAGGACATCATCGAAGGCGTCACGATGTCCGAGACGCTGGACGAGGTGACGGGTCTGTCGCGAAAGACCATCATCGAGTCCAAGGACCCGGAGGCGCGTCCGCGCGTCTCCATCCGCGATGCCCAGGGCAACACGAAGGACCTGCCCTCGTCCCGCAACCCGGCGAGCTACTTCCTGCCGCAGGGCTCCATCATCACCGTCAACGACGGCGATGAGATCCACCCGGGCGAAGTCATCGCCAAGGTGCCGCGCGAGACGACCAAGACGAAGGACATCACGGGCGGTCTGCCCCGCGTGGCCGAGCTGTTCGAGGCGCGCAAGCCGAAGGATGCCGCGGCCATCGCGGAGATCGACGGCGTGGTGTCGTTCGGTAAGGACACCAAGGGCAAGCGCAAGCTCATCATCACCCCCGAGGTGAATGGCGAGCAGCGCACGGACCTGGCCAAGGAGTATTTGATCTCCAAGGGCAAGAACATCAGCGTCCACTCCGGCGACCGCGTGAAGGCCGGCGAGGCGATGATGGACGGCGCGGCCAACCCACACGACATCCTCAAGGTGCTGGGCGAGAAGGAGCTCGCGCGCTACCTGGTGGACGAAGTGCAGGAAGTCTACCGGCTCCAGGGCGTGAAGATTAACGACAAGCACATCGAGACCATCGTGCGGCAGATGCTCCGCCGCGTGCGCGTCACCGATGTGGGCGACACCAACTTCCTGGTCGACGAGCAGGTCGAGAAATGGGTGTTCGAGGAGGAGAACGAGAAGATCATGGCCGAGGGCAAGCGCCCGGCCGTGGGTGAGCCGCTGCTGCTCGGCATCACGAAGGCCTCGCTCTCCACCGAGTCGTTCATCTCGGCGTCCTCCTTCCAGGAGACCACCAAGGTGCTCACCGAGGCCGCCATCAACGGCAAGGTGGACTACCTCCGCGGCCTCAAGGAGAACGTCATCATGGGCCGGCTCATCCCCGCCGGCACGGGCCTGCCGAACTACAAGCACCTCGACATCGAGGTGGAGAGCCCGACCGACGAGGTCAACGAGATGGAGGCTGCTCTGGCCGGTGCCCATGGCGACTCGGGCCCGCTGTCCGGGTCGTCCCGCTCGGAAGGCACCCAGTCGACCGGCGCCGCCTAAGCGCCACCCGCCACCCTCACGGGTGGCTCCCTGATTTCCGCCGCCGCCTCGGTTCCGCACCGAGGCGGCGGTTTTGTTTTCCGACCTTGGTAGTCATGTTTTCCGGGACGTCTTCCTTGACGCTCATGGCGCGACGCGTTAAGTTTTGCGCATAGAGTTTCGACACACTGAGTCGATTCCCGGCGATGCCGGGAGCAAAGGGGAGGACCACATGACCACGACGAACCAGGCGGAGACGAACCCGGAGCAGGCCACCACCGCCGAGGCGGCGAAGAGCGGTCTGTCGAACGTCGAAGGATTCCTGAAGGCCCAGCTCGCCCAGGCGCAGAAGCGAATCGAGGAGCTGGAGGGTGAGGCCGGCAAGGTCGTGAAGGCGCTGGACGCCCGGCGTCAGGAGGCCACGAAGGAGGCCCAGGCGCTGTGGACGAAGTTCCAGGCCGGGGAGCTGCTGGCGGACCCCCGCGTGAAGGAGCTGGGCAAGAAGGTGGATGCGGCCGGCGCCGAGCTGCGCAAGCGCTTCGACGGGCTGCAGACCAAGGTCGTGGAGACGGTGGGCGTCGCCAGCCAGTCGCAGCTCCAGGAGATCAACAAGGAGCTGGCCAAGCTCTCCGCGAAGGTGGACTCGCTGCTCAAGCCCATCCGCCGCCAGGGCTCGTCGAAGGACTCCGAGACGTCTCCGCGCGCCTGAGAACGCCGCGTTGTTGACGGATGGTGTCCCCTCACCACTCCAGCAGTGGACATGGAGCAGGCGAGGGGGCTCGTTCTCGTTTCCTTCACCCCGGGGGTGTGATTACGTGGCAGGTCCGTCGTCCGTTGAACGCCTGCCTGCCTGGTTACACCCTCTCCCGGAGAGACCCATTGGACAACAAGCCTGAGGCCCCCCGAGAGAAGAACCCTGTCACAGAAACTTTCGAGCGCATCTGGAGTCAGGCGCTCCTGGCCGTGAACACGGCGGAAGAAGAGGCCGCCCGAGCGGTGCAGAAGGTGGCGGCTGTGGCGGGCTGGAGCCAGGACGAAGTGAAGCGGCAGGCGCAGGCCTTCTCGGACCGGCTGGCCGGCCACCGCAAGGACCTGGAGCACAACGTGGAGGACCGAGTCCGGGCCGCGCTGTTGCTGATGAAGCTGCCCCGTCGTGAGGAGCTTCAAGCCTTTGGAAGCCGGTTGGACCGCCTGGCCGAACGCATCCAGGACCTGGAGCACCGCAAGTGACGAGTCCCGCCCCCTCGGGCGGGAGGTCTTTCGGCACGCGGTTCTTCGATTCTCTCCACGCCCTCAGCTCTGGCTGTTCCCGGCTCCCCCTGCTGGCGGGAATGGCGCTCGTCGTCTCCGCGCGGCTCGTTCCGCTGCTGGAGGAGCGCCCCGTCCAGCCGGTGGTGCCCGAGCGTGTGGTCGCGGAGAGCGCATTTCCCGAGGCGTCGCTGATCGACGCCGTGCTCTCCCGGCGGGCTCCGGACCTGGGCCTCACGCTGCGGCGGCAGTTGGGACAGGCCATCGCGGAGGAGGCTCGGACGGCGGGGTATGATCCGCTGCTCGTGCTGGCCCTCATCGACGTGGAGTCGGACTTCGCGGAGGAGGCTGTCTCCGAGAAGGGCGCGAAGGGGCTGATGCAGATCAAGCCCAGCACGCTCCACTTCCTGGCGGAGAAGGCGGGGCTTCGGCTGTCCCGCGAGGAAGTGACGGCGGACACCGCGCTGTGTGTCCGGCTGGGCATCCGCTACCTGCGCTCACTCCAGGACCGCTTCGGCGGAGACCTGGAGCTGGCGCTGATGGCGTACAACGCGGGGCCCACCCGCATCCGCAACGCCATCAAGCAGGGCGAGCTGGAGCGGTTCCGGCGCTACCCTCGGGCCGTGCGGCGTGACTTCCGCCGGTTCCGGGAAGGGCATGGCCTGGGCGGAGATTGGGCCCTGGCCCAGCGCGAGGCCCCTGGCGCCGACGTCGAACCCACTCCCTGAATCCCGTGAATCTCCAGGCGCTCCGGCCGCTCCAAGCGGACGCATGTGCGCCTTGTCCCATCCTTCAGGGTGCGCTAAGCGTTGCAAGTGCCCGGGACTGTTGGAGATTCCGAGGAGTGACAACATGACTCGCCCGTTTTCGAGCACGGCGCTCGTCGCCGCCCTGGTCGCGCTGAGTCCGATGGGGGCCCTGGCTGGCTCCGTCTATCTCAACGGTGTGTTGATCGACGGCGTCAAGAACCAGCGGTTCGAGAAGGCCACCGTCCGCATCGACGAGGCTGGCAACATCCACATCGAGGCCGCGGGCTATCGCGTCTCGACGGTGAACCCGCAGCCCCCCGCGCCGGCCCCCAGCACCCCTGCGAAGCCCGCGGCGCCCGAGTCCACGGCTCCGGAGACGCCTCCCGCGGCTCCAGGGGCTTCTTCCAGCGCAGCTCCGGCCGTGGCTCCCACGCCGCCCGTCGCGCCGCAGCCTCGGCCGGACCGCATCACCCAGCGCTACTGGCTGGTGACGGAGCAGACTGTGCCGGGGATGACCGACTACGACATCGACGTGTACGTCAACTCCCGGTGGCTCCGGAAGCTGCGGGGCAACGACGACCAGGTGGTCACCGACATCACCAAGCACCTCCAGCCCGGCGGCAACCAGGTGATGCTGATTGCCCGGAAAATCGTCAGCGGGCAGAAGCGCAGCGATTCGCCCAAGCACGTGTTCCGGGTCATCATCGGGGAAGGCAACGAGGGCGGTGGGAACGTGATGATCGACAACCCCCTCATCCGCTTCCAGACGACGGCGGCGGAGTCGAAGGACGTCACGCAGGAGTACACCCTCACCACGCGCTGACGGGGGAGGGTCACGGAGAGACACGTCGTGTTCAACCTGGACGAGCGCTACCGCGGCCTTCCCGCGACGCGTGAGCAGATCCTCGCGCTGCACACCTCCCTCAATGCGCCCCATGTGGCCATCCCTGGGAAGCAGGCGGGGCCCTCGCAGGCGTTCGTGGTGGGACTGCGCGGAGGGCAGGGGGCGGCCGTCTTCGTGTACCTCTACCTGGCCGAGGCCGAGGACTGCGCCGTGTACCTGTCCGGCCGCCGCAACATGACGGCGGATGAGTACCGCGACGATGAGAGCGAGGCGCTGGCCTTCGTCGAGTCGCTCGGCTTCATGATGGATGACGCCAACTGGCGGGCGCAGCCCGCGGAGCAGCAGGACGAGCTGCTCAAGACGTTGCCCGTCTTCTTCAAGGACCCGAAGCAGGTGCCCGCGGTGAAGGCTCGCGCGGAAGAGAAGAAGAACGTCACCACCACGTTGGGCCGGTTCCTCGCGGCCTTCTGAGTCCCTCCCCCCATCCCTTTCCCTCGTCGAGAATCATCCCCATGCTCCGGCTTGCCTCCGCGTCCTGTTCCCTCGCGCTCCTCCTGGCGCTCTCCGGTTGTGCCCATGTCCCGTCGGAGAAGGAGCGCCGTCTCGCGGAGATTCACTACGACCTGGCCATCACCGCCCAGCAGGACGGGCACATCCAGGACGCGATTCGTGAGTTGAACGTCGCCCTGAAGAACGACCCGGACTACCCCGAGGCGAACAACGCGATGGGCGTGCTGCTGCACCTGGCCTTCCAGCGGCATGGCGAGGCGGCGGAGCACTACCAGCGCGCGTTGAAGGTCCGGCCCAACTTCTCGGAGGCCCGTACCAACCTGGCCAACGTGCACCTCGACCAGGGGAACTACGACGAGGCCATCAAGCTCTACGAGCAGGTCCTCAACGACATGACCTACCTGACGCCCTACATCGCGCAGGGCAACCTGGGCTGGGCGCTCTACAAGAAGGGCGAGACGGAGCGCGGGGTGGGCAGCCTCAAGGCGGCCGTGACGACGAACCCGGGCTTCTGCATGGGCTACCGCAACCTGGGCATCATCTTCGACGAGACGGGCCGCACCGAGGACTCATGCCGGCAGTTCTCGCGCTTCCGGGAGACGTGCCCCGAGGTGGCCGAGGCGTACATGCGCGAGGGCGTGTGTCTGGCCAAGCTGGGCCAGGCGGATGCCGCCAAGCAGGCCTTCGCGGTGTGTGAGACGAAGGCCAAGCCCGCCGAGCAGGGAATCAAGGACGACTGCCGAAGGCTGCTCGAAAAGCTCTAGTCTGCTATCTGGGCGCACCGTGGACCACGTCGACTTCGGCAAGTACCTCAGCCAGCAGCGGGAGCTGCGAGGCCTGTCTCTCGAGGACGTCGCTCGGGAGACCAAGATTCCGCCGACGCTCATCGCCGCGCTGGAGGCGGGGCAGGTGGAGCGGTTGCCCTCGCGCATCTTCGTGGTGAACTACATCAAGGCCTACGCCCAGGTCATCGGCCTGTCTCCCGAGGAGGCCGTGCTCCGCTACGAGGAGGTGGACCGCTCGGTTCCCGCCCCGTCGCCCGCGCAGCTCGAGACGGAGCGGCGCAAGCGGGCCTATGTCGGTCTGTCCGTCCTCCTGGTGGCCTTGGCGCTGGGCGTGTACCTGTTCCTCGTGCTGAGCGGGAAGCTTCCCTCTCCGCTCGCGCGTTGAATGACGCCATGGAGCGCTACGACGACGACGCGCTCGTGCTGTCCACCGTGGACTATGGCGAGTCGGATCGGCTCGTCACGCTGCTGACGCGCGAGCATGGGAAGCTGACGGCCTTCGCCGCGGGGGCTCGAAAGAGCAAGCGTCGCTTCGCGGGGGCGCTGGAGCCGTTCATGCGGCTTCGCGTGCACCTCGTCGAGACGCGCGGCTCCACCGTGCGCCTGGACTCCACCGACATCGTCGCGGGCTACTACGCCGCGCGGCAGGACCTGTCGCTCATCGCCCGGGCCTTGTACGCCGTGGAGCTGTGCCGCGAGCTGACGCGAGACCATGAGCCGCAGTCGGAGCTCTTCGTCCTGCTCGAGGGCTACCTGACGCGGCTGGACGCGAAGGAGGCGGGGCCCACGTCGCTGCTGGCCTTCGAGCTGTCGGCCCTGGCCCACGCGGGTTTGATGCCGCGCTTCGATGCGTGCTCGCTGTGTGGTTCGCCGCCGGGGGAGCGTCCTCGGTTCGACCAGGCCCACGGTGGTGCGGTGTGTGAGCCGTGCAGCCTGCGCGCGCGGGAGGCGGTGCCAGTCCCTGTCGCGCTCCTCTCCGGGCTGCGGGCGCTGCAGGAGGGGGAGCGCACGCCGCTCCCCGCGGACCTGCGCGCGCGGGCACGCAGCCTGCTCAATGTCTTCATCGCCCACCACCTGGGCCGCCGCCTCAAGAGCGTGGACTTCATGGCCCAGGTGGGCCTGGACTGACGAAGAAGCGGCGCGCCTGACGCCGCGCTGGGAGGGATTGTGAGCGACGGACTGCCGTCACCGCTGGACGTGGTGTGTTTCGGTGAGACGTTGGTGGACTTCCTCCCCTCGGAGCAGGGCCTTCGCGTGCGAGACGTCCCCGCGTGGCAACCGTGCCCTGGAGGCTCTCCGGCCAACGTCTCGGTGGGACTGGCCCGATTGGGGATGCGGTCCGCGATGCTGGGCGTGGTGGGCGCGGACGAGTTTGGCCACTTCCTCCGCGAGCGGCTCGCGAAGGAGGGCGTCGACGTGAGCCACTTGCGCCAGACGACGGATGCGCGCACGGGACTGGTGTTCATCTCGCTGGATGCGCGAGGCGAGCGCAGCTTCACGTTCTTCCGCACCCGCTCGGCGGAGTTCCTCCTGTCCAGCGCCGATGTGGACCCGGGCTTCCTGCGCCGCGCGAAGGCGGTGCACTGCGGCTCCAACTCCCTTCAGCGCGAGGAGGCTCAAGCGGCCACGGTGGGGATGCTCGGCATCGCGCGCGAGGCGGACCGCATCGTGAGCTGCGACCCCAACCTGCGGCTCCATGCGTGGGAGGACCCGACCCAGCTCAAGGGGTTGCTCGCGCGGATGTTGCCGCTGTGCACCGTCGTGAAGCTCTCCGAGGAGGAGATTGGCTTCGTGACGGGCACCGAGTCCCCCGAAGAGGCGCTGCTGAAGCTGTCCGCCATGGGGGTGCGCCTGCCCGTGGTGACCCTGGGGGCGCGAGGGGCACTGTTCCTCTGGCGTGGCGAGCGGGTTCAGGTCCCGGCGCCTCAGGTGCGCGTGGTGGACACCACGGGGGCGGGGGATGGCTTTGTCGCGGGTCTCCTTCACGGGCTCGTGAGCTGGTACGGCGGTGCCCGGGCGCTCGAGGGCGCGACTCGCGAGGAGCTGGTGGCACTGACGACCTTCGCATGCCACGTGGGCGCTCGTGTCGTGGAGAAACCCGGGGCCGTGGAAGGACTGCCCCGAGCCGAGGAGCTGCGCGCGGTGTGGCCTGCTCGGGCAGCGCGCTGAGCCGCACCCATGGGCCTTACTTGGGGGGGACGCGGGCGAGGAACGAGGTGCGTGAGCTCGTCCCTGTCACCGGCCCCGAGCCGAAGTCGACGGTCCCGACCAGCGGCCCTGCGAGGACCACGTCACTCCGGCCCGCGCTGACGACTCGATACGCGGTCTGACTGGAGATGTCGCCAAAGGCCCGGCTCCAGCGTGCCTTCCCCTGGCGTCCCAGCTTCATCACGAAGATGTCGTCGAGTCCCGCGCTCGTCAGCGGGCCGGCGCCAAAGTCGACGGTCGCCGTGAAGGAGCCCGTCACCACCGGGTCTCCGTCGGGGTCCAGGTGCACGTCATGACCCCAGTCGGGGCCCGGGCCTCCGAATCGCCGACTCCAACGGTGATTACCCTCGGGGTCCAGTGACACGACAAACACATCCGTGTCCTGACTGACGAGCGGACCCCCGCCAAGGTCCAACGTGCCGAAGAAGGCTCCCGCTCCGAAGAGATTTCCCTCCCGGTCCACGGCCAGCCGCCATCCCGTCTGCTGGTGGGCGGGACCCACGTCCTTTGC
Organism: Myxococcus stipitatus; assembly: GCF_038561935.1. The sequence continues at coordinate 4,395,746 of NZ_CP102770.1, forward strand.
CCAGAGGGGCTGGCCGTGTGGGTTGAACTTCAAGACGTAGGCGTTGAAGCCCGGGGTGGAGAGCCATGGCTCTCCATGGATGCTGAGCTTGTCCGTGTATGTGTCACCGATGAAGAGATTGCCTTCACGGTCGGAGGCAAGCCTGACGGTATTGCCCATTCCTGTCTCGTAGATGTAATGCCAGACCGTGATGCCATCGTTTCGAGACAGCCTCGCGACGAAATGATTCACCGAACCCTTCACTGGAATCGGCCCGTCACCGAAGTCGATGATGCGGTCGAAGTAGCCACTGACGAAGACGTCCCCATCGGGCGTCAGTGCGAGCGTTCCTGTTTGTTGTTGTCCCAGGTCGCCGAAGCAGCGGCTCCAGACGTGATGCCCTTGCACATCGAGCTTCGCGACGAAGGCGCGCGGGCTTCCGGGCTCACCAGGACAGGGCAGGGGGCCTCCGCCGAAGTCGAGCTCACCCCAGAAGTCACCCGTGATGAGCGTGTTGCCTTGTGCGTCGACGATGACACCGGTGAGCTGCTGATAATGGGCGTCGCCGAATCGGTGATGCCAGAGCTGTTGGCCTTGAGGATTGAATCGCGCGACGTTGATGTCAGAGTTGTTGCTGGCGCCCCACACCAGATGTCCATCCGGCTGGGAAGCGAGCTCTCCCTCGCTCAGGGTGTCCAGCACGGTGGTCCATCGTCGCGCCGTGGCTTCGATGGATAGACCTTCCTCCTGAATGACATCGGTGGCTCGCGGGGCTGCCCACAAGGACAACCCAATCACGGATGCCATTCGGATGTGTCTGTTCATGCGATCAAGCTAGTGAGTACCTTCCTCCCTCGACAAGGGCACTTCGGGTCAAACGTTCGGGGGTGGGCGAGTCGCCTTGCGCCGAGGGGACTCGTCCTGGCGGGCCCACAATGAAAAGATGGGCCGCCCATGGCCTTGTCCTCTCCGCATGCCTCGCCCGAAGAGGTCGCGTCCCCCCCGGCGCCGACTCCGGCCTCGCTGACGCTGCTGAGCATCCCCGGCGACTCCGCCGAGGCCACGGACTCCTACTGGCTCACGCACGTCTACCAGGCCGACCGCCTGCCCCAGTTCACCCTTCGCTCCGTGCTGCTGGGCGCCGCCATCGGTGTCGTCACCTGCGCGACCAATCTCTACGTGGGGCTCAAGACGGGCCTCGCGTTTGGTGTCGCCATCACCGCCGCGCTGCTCGCGCATGCGTCTCATGGCCTCTTGCGGCGTCTGTCGCCTGGGCTCGCGGGTTCTCCTTTGTCCACGCTGGAGACCTGCAACGCGCAGGCGGTGGCCTCAGCGGCCGGATATGCCACGGGGGGCGCGCTCGTCTCCGTGCAAGGCGCGTGGCTCATCGTCACCGGACAACATCCCTCCGGCCCGACGCTGCTCGCGTGGACGTTCTTCCTGTCCGCGCTGGGCGTCCTCTTCGCCGTGCCATTCAAGCGGCGGCTCGTGGACCATGAGCAGCTTCCATTCGCCTCGGGCACCGCCGCGGCGACCACCATTCGCGCGCTGCACTCGACGGGCTCGGAGGCCCGTCCGCGTCTGCGCATGCTGGGGTGGGGCGGGTTGGTGTCGGGACTCATCACCCTGGTTCGCGATGGGCTCGGGCGATTGCCCACGTCGATTCCTTTCCCGGGCAGCTGGAGCGGGGTCCCCCTGGAGCGATTGGGATTCGCGCTGGAGTCGAGCCTGCTCCCGGTGGGCGCGGGCGTCTTGCTGGGGCCTCGCACCACGACGTCGCTGATGCTGGGCGCGCTGCTCATTCATGGGCTCGTGGCGCCACACATCCTCGGCTCCGGGCGGGTCTCCGCGGAGCCAGGCGCCTTCCTCGAGTGGAGCTTGTGGCCAGGGGCCGCGGCGCTCGCCACGGCCTCGTTGCTCCAGTTCGTGCTCGATGGCCGCATCCTTCGTCGCGCCTTGAGCGGCCTGTTCTCGCGCGCGAAAGCCCCTCCTCATCCGGTGGATGCGTTGCAGGTGCCACGCGGGTGGCTCCTCGTGGGGCTGCTGGTCCTCGTGCCCGCGACCCTCGCGGTGGCACACGTGAGCTTCGGTGTCCCACTCGCGCATGCCGTGCTCGCCATCGCGTTGTCCTTCGTCCTGTGCCTCATCTCCTGCCGCGTCACGGGTGAGACGGATGCGACGCCCGTGGGTGCGCTCAGCCAGATGACACAGCTCACGTACGGCGTGCTGCTGCCGCACCAGGTCCACGCGAACCTCGCCACGGCGGGCATCACCGTCAACGCGGCCTCTTCGTCCGCGGACCTCCTCACCGACTTGAAGACCGGCCATCTCCTGGGCGCGCATCCGCGTCGCTTGTTCCTGGCGCAGCTGCTGGGCTCGGCGGTGGGGGCCCTCGCGGTGGTGCCACTGTTCTTCCTGCTCGTGCCGGACCGCGAAGCCCTGGGCGGTGAGCGCTTTCCCGCACCCGCCGCCTTCATCACCGCGAGCGTGGCGCGGGTGTTGTCCTCGGGCCTGGACACCCTGGCGCCGGCGACTCGTGCCGCCATCGGATGGGCCGCACTCGGCGCGGCCATTCTCGTACTCGCCGAGCGGGTCGCTCCCGCGCGTGTGCGCCGCTGGGTTCCCTCGCCCTTGGGGATGGGACTGGCGTGTCTGCTGCCGCCCTCGTACGCACTGGGGCTTTTTCTCGGGGGCTGTCTCTCCGCCGTCTCGGGATACGTGAAATCCACGACGCTGGAAGGCCGTTGGGTGACGCTTGCGGCGGGCGCCATTGCTGGCGAGGGATTGGTGGGCGTCGCCATCGTGCTGTCACAGGCGCTCTGGTAGCCTGCACGTCCCACTGATGCGTTGTCCGAACTGTCACCGCCGCCTTCCCCTGGGCGCGGCCTGTCCCGTCCACGGGACGCGAGCACTTGGTTCCGCCTCCCCCGAGGCGCTGCCACTCGCGGACGTTCCTGGCGTGCGCGGCGCCGCGCTCCTGGGCAGCGGAGGTTTCTCTCAAGTCTTCACCGCGTATCGCGACTCGGACGGTCGCGAGGTCGCGCTCAAGCTGGGACGCGATGCGCACCATGAGCGCTTCGCGCGCGAGGCCACCGCGCTGCGCCGTGTCGGTGCTCCCACCGTGCCGGAGCTGTACGAGCACGGCGTCGCGCGAGGCCGTCCCTTCCTGGTGATGGAGCATCTGCACGGACAGACGCTCGCGACGTGGATGGCCGCGCTGCCCGGCACGGGCGCCGCGTCGCTGCCTCGGGTGCGCGAGATGCTCCGGGGCCTGTGCTCCGCGCTGGAGCGTACGCATTCGGTGGGAGTCGCCCATCGCGACCTCAAGCCGGAGAATGTCTTCCTTCGGGAGGGCGGCACGCTCAGCCTCCTCGACCTGGGGCTCGCGAGATTCCTCGACGGGGAGGGCGATGGACCGACGGACGACGTGCCTCCCGGCATGACTCCCGCGGGACAGCGACTGGGCACGCCGCTCTACATGTCCCCGGAGCAGTGTCTCGACGCGCGCCTCGCGAGCACATCGGCCGACATCTACTCGCTGGGCGTCCTGCTCTTCGAGCTGCTCACGGGTGCGCCGCCGTTCGTCGGAAGCTCCGAGCAGATCCGCCACGGCCATGTCAGCCTGAGACCGCCCCGTGTCTCCGAACGCGCGGAGGTTCCTCCCGCGCTGGACGACGTCCTGAGGACCTGTCTCGCGAAGTCGCCTCAGGAGCGCTACGCCCACGCGGCCGACGTGCTCGTCGCGTTCGATGCGGCCTGTCTCGGTGCAACGCCCGCGAGTGTCGTCCCCCCGAGCGAGCACTCCGCATCGCTTCCGCCGTCGACGGGCTCGGGGCCACGTCCCGTGGCGTTGATCGGACTGAACGCACCGTTGACGGTGGACGCGGTGCTGGCCGCCATCGAGCCGCGCGGAGGCATCCTCGCGAGGGTGAAGCCGGGCGGCTATGTCATCGCGTTCGCCGAGTCGCTCACCGCCGAGGGGAACGCCCGCGCCGCCGCGCTCACCGCCCGCAGGCTGGTCGAGAACGGTGCGGGGGCGGCGGTCCTGCACCTCGCGGAGCTGCACGTCCACGCGGGAACCTCCACGCTGCGCCTGGCCGGTGCGGCCCTGGATGCTTCGTCGAACTGGTGGCCCACCGAGTGGGTTCCAGGTGAGACGCGAGTCACGGCCGCCGCCGCCGCGCGACTGAGCCCCAGCGACACCGAGGCCGTGGCGCACGATGCGTCCGCGTCCGTCGAGTCCTCGGCTTCGTCCGGACGTCTGCGGCTGCTCGACAGTGGGGCCTCCAGCTCCGTGTCGGAGCCTCCTCCGCTCATGGGGCGTGAGGCCCTGCTGGACCAGCTGGAGCACGATGCCACGCGCTGTCTCGCGCATGGCGTGTCCGGCTTCGCGGTCCTCACGGGCGATGTGGGGCTGGGGAAGTCTCGAGTCCTCGAAGCGCTGGCCGCGCGATTGGAAGCGACGGGGCGCGCGCAGGTCTTCCGTCTGCGTGCGGCGGCTCCAGACGTGGGGGCTCCGGACGCGCTGCTGGAGGCGTTGCGGGCCTCCGTCGCGGAGGGCGCATCTCCGCTTCCTGAGATACCGCGCACCCGCTCCGTGCCGCTCGCGGACGCGCGACATGCCGCGGCTCGCTGGCTCGCGGAGGGCCTGCGAATCCGGGCTCGCGAGACACCTCGGGTCCTGCTGTTGGATGACGCGCACCTCGCCGACCCGACCAGCCTCGACGCGCTGGAGGTGGCCACGCTCGCGGGGGCTTCTTCGCCGTTGTGGGTCTGCGTGGTGGCTCGGCCCGCGCTGCTGGGACTCCGGCCTCATCTGGGGGAGCGCAGCGCGCACCCGTCCCGGTATGTCCTGCCGCCGCTGTCTCCCGAGGCGAGCCGCACCGTGCTCCTGCACCTGCTGCGTCCCGCGGAGCACATCCCCGAGCCCGTGCTCGCGCGCCTGGAGCAGCTCGCCCAGGGCGTGCCCTTGTCCCTGGTCGAGCTCGGAGTGGCGCTGAGGACCGCCGGCGCGCTGCGTGCCGCGCCCGGTGGTGGTTGGTACATCGCTCCCGACGCGCTGCTGGACGTGTCGGTGACACCGCTCTTCCAGCGGCTCGCGACGCGTCTGCTCGCGGGACTGCCCGAGGCTCACGGGGTCCTCGCGCGCTTGTGCGCCGTGCTGGGCACGGAGCTGGATGTGTCGCGCGTGGACGCGGCGCTGCGTCACCTGTCTCCACGTGAGGAGCTTGTGGGCGTGGCCACGTCGCTCGACGCAGGCGCGGGCTTGCAGCGACTGGCTCGCGCGGGATTGCTGCGTCCCATGGGGCTGGGCCGCTTCTCCTTCCGGCACCCGCTGCTGCGAGAGGCGCTCGAGGCGCTGCTTCCGCCCGCCGCCCGCCGCGCACTGCATGCCGCCGCGCGCATGGCCACTCCCGGAGATTCGCCCGGAGAGCGTCGCCGTCGCGCCCACCATGCCGCGGCCTGTGGTGCTCACGAGGAGGCCGCCAATGCCTTCCTCACCCTGGCCGAGGAGGCTCGCCGCGCTCACCAGTCCGTGGAGGCGGAGCAGCACTACACACGCGCGCTCGCGTTGCTCGCGGAAGAGGACCTGGAGCGGCGCACGCTCGCGTTGGCGGGGCGGGGCAGGGTGCGGCATCGGTTGCAGCGGTTCGAGGAAGGACTCGGTGACCTGGCCTCCGCGCGTGCGCTCGCCGAGGGTCGTGGCGACAAGTCCTTGATCGTCGACCTGTTGCTGGAAGAAGCCACCGCGCGCGACTGGATGGAGGACACCGCCGGCTCCACCGCCTGCGCACGCGAGGCGCTGGAGCGCATCGAACAGCTCGACGACCCGCGCTTGTCCCTGCGGTGCTCACTGGCTCGAGGCCGCCTGCATGTTCGCCAAGGCGAGTGGGGCTCCGCGGCGCGGGTCCTCGACTCCGTCGTGGAGGGCGCGGAGCGTGCGCGCGAGCACGAGACGCTGGTGGTGGCACTCGCGATGTTGGGCTCGGCGCTCACGTTCCTTCAGCGCACGGAGGAGGCGGCCACGCGCTTCGACGAGGCCCTGGTCCGCTGCGAAGCGGCGGGCGATGCGCTGCACCTGGCCGCGGCCCTCATCAACCGCGTGCTGCTGTGGTTGGGGCAGGGCGACGTGGTTCGCATGGAAGAGGACCTGCGCCGCGCCATGGCGCTGGGCCGCGAGCTCGGCCACGCGCAGGTGGAGCGCTGGTCCACCTTCAACCTCGCGGAGGTGCTCTACATGCAAGGGCGCCTCGAGGAAGCCCTCCCGCTGGCCCGGCGCGCCCATGAGCTGGGCGTGCGCTTCTTCCTCGAACATCCCGTGCCCGTGGATGCGCTCCTGCTCGCGCGCATCGGCGCGGCCTTGGGCGACATGGACGAAGCCTCGCGCCAGTTGCGGTGGATTGAGTCCCACTGTCCTCCCGACTCCCTGCCGCCCACCGCGGTCATGCGCCGTCTGGTGGAGCTCCAGGTGCGCGAGGCCAGGGGCGGAACGGAAGCTCGCGAAGGCGGGGCGTGGCGGGCCCTGGAGGAAGAGGCGCGGGAGCTGGCCTCTCCCGATGAGAAGGCGGAGCTGCTCCTGCAAGCGGCTCGTTCCGCCTTCGCGGCGGGTGCTCAGGCCGAGGGCCTCGCGTGGCTCGTCGAGGCCGAGAGTGCCGTGTCCGCCGCGCCCTTGTGGCGCCCTCGGCTGGACGCGCTGCGGCACGGCGCGCCACGCGGGTAGCGTTCCGCGCTACAATTACAACCGGGTGTGACCTGATCGGTCACTGCAGCCGACCTCGCGGATTGTTCCTTGGGATGGCCTTGCGATGCAGAGGCCGCTGGCCTGAGGCGTGCTTCCAGAAGACGCATTTCCCCACTTTCGTGCATTTTACTGGAGGAGCGTCCATGGGTGTTACTGTCCGTCGCCCCCCGTCGTGGGTTGTGTCGTTGCTGCTGTGGGCCCTGGCTGGATGTGGAGGGGACGTCACGTCGACTCAATCCCCGGCGGCCGAGATCGGGGAGAGTCGTTCGGAGATTCGCATCGCCAACTCGCTGTCCACGGATGCACTCGTCCTCAACGCCATTGGCACCAATGGCACCGCGACGACGCTGCTGGCGACATCGAGCCTGGACTCGCTCTTCGATGGCACCGCGTTCGGCGGCCATCCACACATCAGCCGGCAGCTGCATGACCCAGATGCGCGAAAGTTCATGGAGTACCTGGTGAGCTGCGCGCTGGGGCCCAGCCAGGTGCTCGCCTACTTCGACCCGACGCCGTCCTCTGGTGGACCTCGCCTCTGGGGCGGCAAGGCGGGCCTGTGCACGAAGTGGCTGACCTCGCCGCCCTCGCAGGAGTGTCTCAACCGCGTCTCCGCGTGCCTCCTCTCGCGCAACAACGCGCTGGGTCGCCGCGTGGAGCTGTCCATCCGCGGTGAGGTCCAGGGCGCTCCGAGTGTCTTCTACCTGGAGCCGGTGACGCGGCCCGCGGAGTACGATCCGAGCACGGCGCAGAAGCTGGCCAGCTTCGCGACCTGCGCGATGGGCGAGTCGGGCGCGCAGCGGAACTGTGGCTGGACCGCCCACGGCATCGGACGGTGTACGGCCGGCGCGACGGTCTGGGCGGGAGCCGGAGGGGCTGTCGCGTGCCCGGGCGCATCGCTGGGCGCGAGCGCGGGCAGTCGGATGGTGCTGCGCGTGTGCTCGGGCGTCGTGGGCTGCAACACGGGCGCCGACACGCTCCTGGGCGAGGGGGATGGGAGCTGCGCCGGGACGGACCCGGTGGTGTCCTTCACGTGCCCCGCGGAGGGCTACTACAGCGTGATGACGGCGCCGTGGGACAGCGCGGACTCCGGGGTGGCGAGCGTGGCCACGACGTCGACGGCGGTGCAGGCGTATGCGCTGTCGGAGGCGCAGGTCTACGGCATGCGCGAGGGCGCGTTCTACGGCAACATCTTCGACCGGAAGGCGCTGGCCACGGAGGTCTACGTGGAAGAGCAGCGCTACGGTGACCAGCTGAAGTACGTCGTCGTCGGAGACCAGGTGGAGATCCAGGGCGCCATCTATCGCAAGATGTACTCCTGCTATGACCCGTCCTGGGTGAGCGGCTCCGCGTACTCCACGCACCGCGTCTGCGCGTTGCCGAACTCTGGCGCGAACTGCGCGGCCACCGTCACCGGCCCCTGCTGGGGGACCGCCACGAACCCACAGGCGGGCAAGTGCGAGGTGAACGATGGGACGATGGTGCCGGGCGACGGCGACTACGAGCGGTGCCGGGACAACCTGAACCGCCTGTGGCTGGAGCCGGTGACGACATTCCTCCACGAGTCCTGCGGCGCGGTCGAGGGCTCGGACGTGCCCAAGCTCTGTGAGCGCTCGCGAAGGGTGCGAGGGAAGTACTGACCCATGACCACCGGAGGCGTGGAGTCGCTCTATGGCGAGGAGCTGAGGCCCGGAGCACTGGTGGGCCGATGGGTGGTGGAGCGTGTCCACTACCGAGGCTTGCTCTCCACGCTCTACCGGGCTCGGGAGGTGAGCGGGGGGGCGCTCGCGGCGCTGAAGGTGCTGCCGTCCGTGGCCTCCGCGTCGGACACCTCGCTGCGCCGCTTTCGTCGGGAGGCGGCCACCCTCCAGCGCCTGGTCCATCCGCACATCGTCGGGGTGCTCGACTACGGCGAGCTTCCCGACGGTCGTCCCTTCATCGCGATGGAGTGGCTGGAGGGCAGGGACCTGGCGGCGGAGCTGGCCGCGCGAGGTCCGCTCGCTTCACGTGAGGCCTTGGAGGTCCTGGAGCAGGTGGGCGCCGCGCTGCGCGTGGCCCATGTCGCGGGGGTCGTCCATCGCGACCTCAAGGCGCAGAACGTGATGAAGCTGTCGGGCAGCGGCGAGACGCTGCACGTGAAGCTGGTCGACTTCGGTGTCGCGAAAGGGCTCACGCCCGATGCACCAGGGTCCTCTTCGCTGACCCACACCGGCGTGGCCCTGGGCACACCGCTGTCCATGGCACCCGAGCAGATTCGCGGTGAGGTGCCGGACGCGCGCACCGACCTCTACGCGCTCGGCGTGCTCCTGTTCCAACTCGTCACCGGACAGCCTCCGTTCCAGGGGGCGACGCGCCACGAGGTGGAGGAGCAGCACCTGCATGCCCCACCGCCTCGGCCCGCGGAGCGTGCCCCCGTGCCGGCGGCGCTGGATGACGTGGTGCTGCGGTGTCTCGCCAAGAAGCGCGAGGACCGCTACCCGGACGTGGCCGCGTTCCTGGAGGACCTGCGTCGCGCGGTGGGCGGAGCGCGGCCTCGCGAGCTCGTGGGCCATGCCGTGGCGCTCTACGCGGAGGCCCGGCTCGCGCGCGCCCCGGACGCGGCCCTGTTGGAGCGCATGGACTCGCTGCTGGAGCGCACGGGAGCACGCGTCCGTGACGCGGGGCTGGAGGTGCGCGTGGAGGGGAGCGGCTGTCTCATGGCCCTGGCCTCGCTTCCAGACGACGTGGCCTCCGAGCGCGCCGTGCGGGAGCGGGTGCTGGGCGCCGCGCTGGAATTGCTCGAAGGCGCGCGTGCTTCCGACGCGGCCGTGGAGCTGGCCATCACCGTCCACGTGGACCGGCACTCGTCCTCGGAGGGACGGGCGAGTGGTGGCAGCTTGATGCACCTGCCGGGCTGGGTGGCGGACGCGCAGGGCGCGGGGCTGGTCGCCACCGAGTCGGCGCTGCGAGACCTGGAGTCGGGGTTCCTCGCCGCGCCGTTGCCCGGAGGCGGGGCCATCTGGTCCCGCATCACCGGGCGGCGGTGACACTCACGGCTTGATGCCGTGCCTGCGCAAGAGCCGGTAGAGGTGGACCCGGTCCACGCCCGCGGTGACGGCGGCCTGGGCCACCTTGCCCTGGTGCTTCTCCAGGAGGGCGCGCAGGTAGCGGCGCTCGAAGTCATCCACCGAGCGACGGCGCTGGTCCGCGTACGGGAGGCTGGGGTCCACCTCCATCGGATTGCCAGAGCGCGCTTCCTCCTCGGTGAGCTCCACGGCCTCCTCGAAGACGAGGCAGCGCTCCAGGTAGTTGCGCAGCTCACGGACATTGCCGGGCCACGCCGCGTAGCGCAGGCGCGCGAGGAAGTCCGGCGTGCGCAGGGACGCCGTGCGGTCCAGGTCCGCGCCGAGCGAGCCGAGGATGCCATCCACCAGCAAGGGCAGGTCCTCCGGCCGCTGGCGCAGCGGGGGCAGGGCGATGCGCAGCACGGCGAGTCGGAAGAAGAGGTCCGAGCGGAAGCGGCCCGCGTTCACCTCCGCGCGCAGGTCGCGGTGCGTGGCCGCCATCAGCCGCACGTCCACGGGCTGGTACGTGTTGCTGCCGACGCGGCGGATCTCCCGGTTCTCCAGCACGCGCAGGAGCTTGGGCTGGAGCTCCGCGGGCAGTTCGCCAATCTCGTCGAGGAAGACGGTGCCGCCGATGGCTTCCTCGAAGACGCCCGCGCGCCGCTGGACGGCTCCGGTGAAGGCGCCCTTCTCGTGGCCGAACAGCTCGCTCTCCAGGAGGTGCGCGGGAATGGCGCCGCAGTCCACCACGAGGAACGGCCCGTCCTTGCGACGCCCCGCTTCGTGGATGGCCTGCGCGGCCTGGCTCTTCCCCGTGCCGGTCTCTCCCTCCAGCAGCACGGTGACGTCGCGGGACGCGGCGCGCTCCATCATCGCGAAGCACACGCGCATGGCCACCGAGGCACCCACGAGGGTCCCGAAGCGCGTGCTCTCCGACACGGGCAGCCGGTTGTTCTCCGCGCTGAAGTCGAAGCGCAGCACCACGCGCCCCAGCCGCAGCAGCGAGCCGCTGCGCAGCACGCCCTCCATCACCTGCACGCCATCCAGGATGACGCCGTTGAGGCTGTCCAGGTCTCGCACCTGGGGGCCTCGGGGGCCGATGCGGACCTCGCAGTGGAAGCGCGACACGGTGGGGTCATCCACCGCGAAGTCGTTGAGCGGGTGCGAGCCGACCGAGCACGTGTCCGCCGTGGACTCCCACGTGCTGCCCGACTGCGTGCCTTCCACCACCGTCAGGCGGAAGCGGCGCACCGTCGAGGCGTCATACGCGCGGCGCCCCTGCTCGTACGGCAACGTCACGTGGAGCGCGTCGCCCCCTGGTTCCCGGGCCTCGAGCTTCCAGAGCGAATCGGGTTTCGCGTCGGGAGTGGGAGGGGTTGAGCGGGCCCGGTCGGATGCAGACATGGGCGCGAAGATACCATGACCGCGCGGTGCCGACTTTCGGTCATCCAGCCGCGTGCGGTGGGGTGTCCTCGGAAACGCCCGCGCGGAAGCCCGGCACCGTGAAGACCGTCCGGGCCCCGCGTCCCCCCGCTCCGCCCCCCACGCCCCCCTCGCGACACGGAGCTCACGGTCGTGGTGGGTTGCTCCCGACCGTGTGGCGACCTCGACACCTTGCAGCGGGTGTGCCCGTGCTCCCGCACTCGGGAGCGCGGCGGGCTCGGCTGCGGGAAGCGTGGCATGGGGTGCTACAGCCCCGGCTCGATTGTGACGTGAAGGGCTACAGCCAGGCCCCCATCCGCGCGTCGATGACCGTCATCGACGGGGTCGATTGGGCGCCTGGAGACCCGGTCGCTACGAAGTGGGTGCCGCATTCCCATCCTCGGGGATGCCCAGCAACAGGAGCACCATGTACAAGCACGTCATCCAGGCCCTGCTCATCGCGAGCATGGGCTGGGGCAGCACCGTGGCCGCGAGCACCCCGAACCTGTCGACCCCCGAGTCCATCCAGGCGTGGAAGAAGCAGCACCGCAACTGGGGACGGTGGGGCGCGGAGGACCAGCTCGGCGCGGCCAACCTCATCACCCCCGCCAAGCGCAAGGAGGCCGCGAAGCTCGTGCGGGAAGGCGTGTCCGTCTCGCTGGCGCACACGCTGGAGACCCACAAGGCCCCGGACGTCCCGTCGCCGCTGGTGCACGAGATGATTGAGCACGGCGAGGCGCCGACCTCGACCTACGCCGCGGACCGGCTGGACCTGGGCTACCACGGCTGGTCTCACACCCACCTGGATGCGCTCTGCCACGTCTTCGACGAAGGCCGGACGTACAACGGCCATGCGCAGGGCAAGGTGGATTCGAAAGGCTGCTCGGTGTTGTCCGTCAACGCGACGCGGGACGGGCTGGTGACGCGCGGGGTGTTCATCGACATGGCCGCGTTCAAGGGAGTGCCCTACCTGGAGCCGGGGACACCCATCCACGCGTCGGACCTGGAGGCCTGGGAGCGCAAGACGAAGGTGAAGGTGTCGAGTGGCGACGCGGTCATCGTTCGCACGGGGCGGTGGGCCCGTCGCGCGGCGGTCGGACCTTGGGATGTCTCCGCCCACTCACCGGGCCTGCATGCCTCCAGCGTGGAGTGGTTCGCCGCGCGCGGAGTGGCTGTCGTTGCGACGGACGTGGGGCTGGATGTGATGCCCTCGGGTGTGGAGGCGTATGTGATGCCGGTCCACCTGCTGCTCATCAGCTCGCTGGGCGTCCATGTCATCGACAACGCGGACCTGGAGGCGCTGGCGAAGGCCTCGGCGGCGCGTGGCCGCTACGACTTCCTCTTGAGCGTGGCGCCCTTGGCCGTGGAGGGCGGAACGGGCTCCCCGGTGAACCCCATCGCGACCTTCTGACGGGCGCGCTTGCGGGGCGGAGGCGTCCGGGCCGCCAGGCGCGTGAAGCCTCCGAGCTCCACGCTCTGCGTGGCGGCCCGGAACATGGCCTCGAGGAACCAGCGGTGGCCCGGGTCCGAGTCGCGCGAGGCATGCCAGCGCATCGCGATGGCATCCTGCGGAAGCTCGAGCGGTGGCGGGCTGTGGCTCAAGCCGAAGGCCCTCGCGGTGGCCAGTGCCGAGCGACGCGGAAGCAGCCCGAGCAGCCGTGAGCCGAGCAGCAGGTGCGGCACGCTGAGCGAGTGCGCCGTGTGGACGGCCACGCGGCGGCGCAGACGGAGCTTCGCCAGGGCATCATCCACGGCGTCGCTCGAGTCCGCGCGCCGCGACACGCGGACGTGGGGGATGGCGAGGAAGTCCTCCAGTGACAAGGGCGTGTCCACCTCGACGGCCTGCGGGTCGAAGAGGACGAGATATCCCGCGCTGCAGAACTGCCGCGTCTTGTGGTGCGGGGCCTGGTCCTGGGGGGGACCCACGATGAGGTCCAGCGAGCCGTCATCCAACATCGCGGGGCCCAGCGCTTCCTGGAAAGGGGAGAGCGACAGGGTGACGCCGGGGGCTTCCCTCGCGACGAGCGCGAGGAAGGGCGGCATCAGCGAGGACTCCATCCCGTCCGAGAGGCTCACGCGGAAGTGCCGCTCCTGCGTCGAGGGGTCGAACGGGCGCTGGGTGAGCACGCCCTGGAGGCACTCGAGCGCCGTGCGCACGGGCTCCGCGAGGGCCAGGGCATGAGGGGTGGGAACGATGCCCGTGGGGGCTCGGGTGAAGAGCTCGTCGCCGAGCAGCTCGCGCAAGCGCGCGAGGTGGTGGCTCATCGCGGGCTGGCCCAGGCCGACGCGGCGAGCGGCCCGGGTGACGTGGCGCTCGCGCATGAGGGCGTCGAAGGCCACGAGCAGGTTGAGGTCCAGGCGGGAAAGGTGGGCATGGTCGATGGGGAGCATGGCTTCGACGCCTCCGGCCGGAGGGATAACGTGAAGCCCGCTCGGATGCCCGCGAGACGTGGAGGCTAGAACGCCAGGTTGAGCTGCAGCGTGATGAGCTGCGTGGTGCCGGCCTCCGTGGCGATGGGGACGGACGCGGCCTCCGCGCCGGTGGCCTCCTGCTGGTGGGCGAGCTGATAGCGCAGCTTGAAGGCGAGGTGCGGCGCGTTGACGAACCAGCCGAGCTGCGCCTCCACGATGTAGAGCAGGTCGTCCGGCAGGTCGGTGCTGGGGTTGAGGTAGCTCAGCCGCACGCCCGCATCGAGGACCTTCTTGTAGAAGCAGTAGTCGGCCTGGAGCCACGCGCCGAAGCTCGTGTAGTTGGCGCCGGTGCCCGGTGGGTCGATGCGGCTGAGGTACGCCTCGCCGAAGAGGTTGAACCGTCGCGCCTGGACGAAGAGGTCCACGCTCCCGGTAGCGAAGCGGCGCTTTCCCTCGCGGAGGATCTGGAAGATGCCCGCCTCCGGATTGAAGTTCTCCTTCACCTGGTTGACCTCACCGCCCGCGCCCTGGAGCGTGAAGGACACGTTGAGCGGTGGTGGCTCCTTGTCCCCGGACATGATGTAGGGCAGCTCGCCATAGCCAGGCTTGCCCATGGGGGAAAGGGTGGCGCGGGCGTTGAGCTGGTACTTGCCGGCCTCGGAGGTGACGGTCCGCAGCGGCGAGCCGCTGTAGATGCCGACGTAGTACTCCAGGTGGTCCGTCGTCCCGAAGAGCGTCACGCCCTTGTCGCGGCCCGTCCAGTAGTAGTTCGCGATGGCGGCGAACTCGGGGAAGAGGATCTGCTGCGGTCCCCAGGACTCATGGCGGCTGAGCGGCGTGTATTGCTGGCCCGCGCGCACGCCGAACGCGTCGATGGGTTGGATCTCCACCAGCGAGTCGAGCAGGTACAGCGGCGGGTCCGCCAGCTCCAGCGACGTCCAGAAGCGGATCCACGGCCGGTAGATGTTGCCGCGGAGGATGGGACGCAGGAACGAGAAGGCGGTGCGCGACTCGGCCTTTCCGTCGAGGAAGACGGGCTCGAGCTTGTAGCCAGCCTGGAGTCCGATGGCGAGCAGGTAGTTCCCATCCTCCGACTGGACGTGGAACCCGTTCTTCTCGTCGAAGCCCCCCACGAGCGTGGGCTTGTCGTCGCCCTTGTCCTTGTCCTTGGAGTCCTCGTCTTCCGCGCGGCCCTCGGCCGGCAGGAGAAGCCCGCTGCTCACAGCGGCGAGAATCGCCGCGACCCGCATCCAGCGCATACCCTGTCCCTTGAACGAGCTCGGGCCCGCACGAGAGGACTCGTACGGGCCCGTGCGGCACTCTGGGCATGCGAGGAAGCCGCGCCACTCTCAGGTCGCGCGGGCTATCCGCGAGCGGACGACCGTGGACTTTCCGCGCCCACGGCTGGACACGGGGCTCGTTCCGTCGGACGAGGGCGCGCCAGGGACTTCGGACACGGTGACGTGTTCACTGGCGCGCACCCGAGGCGCCGAGGCTCACGGAGCGGGCGTCGGAGGCGCCGCCTTCTGCTTCTTCGCGGGCCTGCCGGCGCCGCCGACACCCTGCGCGCTCTCGGGCGTGGGGGTCGAGGCGTACAGGTTGTCGCCCAGCGCGTTGACCACCTGGGAGATGGCGCGCTGCGCGCGCACGCTGTTGCCCGCCTTGTCGAGGGGCGGCGAGAAGGCGGCGATGGCGTAGCGGCCCGGCACGACGGCGACGATGCCGCCACCGACGCCGCTCTTGGCGGGGACACCCGCCTGGTAGAGCCACTCGCCGGTGTTCTCATACAGGCCATTGGTCGCCATCAACGCCAGCGTGCGCCGGGCGGTGTCCGCGCTGATGACGCGGTTGCCGGTGAGGGGATTGATGCCGCCGTTGGCCAGCGTGGCGCCCATGGTGGCGAGCTGCTTGGCGGTGACGTTGACGGAGCACTGGCGGGTGTAGATGTCCAGCGCCTGGTCCGCGGGAGAGCCCAGCACCTCGTAGGACTCCAGTAGCGCGGTGATGGACTGGTTGCGGGTGTTGGTGTCCGTCTCCGACTTGTAGACCTCCTGGTTCACCGGGAGGTTGTCACCGGCGAAGGCGTTGAAGTTGTCGCTGACCTTCTTCCAGCGCTCCTCCGGCGTCTTGGCCGGAATCATGCTCACCGAGGTGATGGCGCCCGCGTTGACGAGCGGATTGCCCGCGCGGTGGTCCTTGTTCATCTCGATGGCGATGATGGAATTGAAGGGCTGCCCGGTGGCGTCCACGCCAATCTTGTCCTCGACCTTCTTGGCGCCCACTTCCTCCATCAAGCGCGCGAGCGTGAAGGGCTTGGAGAGGGATTCGATGGGGAAGGGCGAGGCCGCGTCGCCGACGGTGTAGACCTCTCCGTCCACGGTGACGATGGCGAGGCCGAACAGGCTGGAGTCCACCTTGGCGAGGTAGGGGATGTAGTCGGCGTTCTTGCCGTCCTTGGTGCCCTTGAATTGCTGGTGGGCCTTCTGGAGGGCCTGTTGCATCTCCGCGCCGCTGGGCCGCGCCTCGTCTCCCGGGGCGGGGCGAGCGGCGGGGCTCGGGTCCTGCGCGGGTTGCGCGGAGGACTGGGGACCCGCGCCGAGCGCGAGGCCGGGGCCGGCGAGCGCCAGCAGGCAGGTGGAGAGCAGCCAGCTTCTGCGACGGCGAAGTGCGAGCGTCATGTCATCTCCTCCCAGAGACCCGGGCGCTTGCGAGCGGACACTTGGTGCCTGGCCTCGGTGGTTGAGGAGTGTGGCCACGCGCGCCACGCGGCAACGGTCAGGCACGCGGGCAGGTGAGCCCTCGCGCTCACGCGTCCATGCAAGGCGTTGCATCCCCTCCCTCGCGTCCAGGCTTCGCGGGAGCGGGGCGACGGCTACCTTGTCCGGCGTCGCCACGCACGGCGCTTCGCCGGTGTTCGCCGACGAAAGGATGCAGACACAGCCATGTCGGAGCCGATGACCTCGTTGGAAGCAGGGGTCCAAGCCCACTTGTTGTCCGCGGTCTTCAACCCCGAGCAGGTCCGGCTGGATGTCTGGAATCGGCTGAGGGAGGAGATGTCGCGGCTGGAAGCCCGCCAGGCCGAGGGACAGGTCTCGCCGGAGCACGTGGAGCAGGTGCTGTCGCTCTTCGCGGAGGTGCACCCCATCGAGCGGCTCTTCGTGTTCCCGGGGGAGGTCCGCCTGCATCGACTGGCGGAGATGGCGCGGCGGCACGACGTCGCGGAGCTGGCGCAGGAGGTCCGCCGCCTGGTGGCGCTCCTGAGTCTTCATCATGACCGCGCGGCGCTGCTGGACGACGGCGCGGCCTCGAGGTCGGGAGCGGTGGAGCCGGAGGGGCCGCACTACTTCACCACGCTGGTGGTGGATGACATGTCCTCGGAGGATTTCGCGCGGGTGCGCCGAGGCATCCTCGAAGCCCAGCGAGGGGAGCGACAGTTCGTCCACGAGATGCTCCAGGTCCGCTCCGTCGAGGATGCACTGGTGGCGGTGCTGGTGAACAATGACATCCAGGTCTGTGTCGTCCGCCAGGACCTGCCGCTGCGCTCACGGGCGCCGGTGAAGCAGCTGCGCGCGGTGCTGGAGCCCATCATCGCGGAGGCGGAGCGGACGGGGGACGAGGCGAGCGTGGTGGTGGCCCGCTGGATTCGCCGGCTGCGTCCGCACCTCAACGTGTATCTCATCACCGACGAGTCGCTGGTGGGGCGGGAGATGCACACGGAGCGGCTCTTCGACCGTGTCTTCTATCGCTACGAGTCGCCGCTCGAGCTGAATGTCACGGTGGTTGATGGCGTGCGCGGGCGCTACCGGACGCCGTTCTTCGACGCGCTGAAGCAGTATGCGTCCAAGCCCATCGGCAACTTCCATGCGTTGCCCATTGCCCGCGGGCACTCGGTCTTCAACTCGCGCTGGCTGAGGGACATGGGGGAGTTCTACGGGCCCAACCTCTTCATGGCGGAGTCGTCGTCGACGTCGGGCGGGTTGGACTCGTTGTTGGAGCCGACGGGGTCCATCAAGGAAGCTCAGGAGATGGCGGCGCGGACGTTCGGCTCGCGGCACACCTTCTTCGTCACCAACGGCACGTCGACGGCGAACAAGATCGTCCACCAGACGCTGTTGCAGCCTGGGGACGTGGTGCTCATCGACCGCAACTGCCACAAGTCGAACCACTACGGGCTGATGCTCTCGGGGGCGCATCCGCTGTATCTGGATGCGTATCCGGTGCGCGAGTACGCCATCTATGGCGGGGTGGCGCTGAGCACCATCAAAGCGAAGCTGCTGGAGCTGAAGTCGGCGGGGCGGTTGGACAAGGTGAAGCTGGTGGTGTTGACCAACTGCACCTTCGATGGGCTGGTGTATCACCCGGAGCGGGTGATGGAGGAGCTGCTGGCCATCAAGCCGGACCTGGCGTTCCTCTGGGATGAGGCGTGGTTCGCGTTCGCCACGTTCATGCCCCTGGCGCGGCAGCGCACGGCGATGTCGGCGGCGAAGCGGCTGGCGGAGCGGCTGCGGAGCCGGGCGTACCGAGAGCAGTATCGGGCGTGGCGCGCGAAGCGGGGGGATGGGGACCCGGTGGTGGGGGCTCGGGCGCTGGAGGACCGGTTGATGGTGGACCCGGACAAGGTGCGGCTGCGGGTGTATGCGACGCAGTCCACGCACAAGTCGCTGTCCGCGTTCCGTCAGGGGTCGATGCTGCATGTCTGGGATGAGGACTTCGAGCGGCGCGCGGTGGCGCAGCTGACGGAGGCGTACTTCACGCACATCACCACGTCTCCGAACCATCAGCTGGTGGCGTCGTTGGATCTGGCGCGGCGGCAGATGGACCTGGAGGGCTTCGCGATGGTGAAGGAGGCCTACCAGCTGTCGATGCGGATGCGGGAGCGGCTGCGAGAGGACCCGATGCTGCATCGGTACTTGCGGCTGTTGGACGCGGAGCAGATGGTGCCGAAGGTGTTCCGCGAGTCGGGGTTGAACCGCTACGTGGGGCCGGGCTCCGCGGGGGTGGAGGATCTGACGCGGGCGTGGAGCCAGGACGAGTTCGTGTTGGACCCCACGCGGATGACGCTCTTCACGGCGCTCACGGGCCGCAACGGCTTCGAGTTCCGAGGCAAGGTGTTGATGGAGCGGCTGGGCATCCAGGTGAACCACACGTCCATCAACACGGTGTTGTTGAACGCGACCATCGGCGTGACGTGGGGCTCGTTGTCGTTCCTGTTGGATGGGTTGCGGCAGGAGGTGGAGCGCCTGGAGATGACGTTGGCGCAGGCGACGGGGGTGGAGCGGAAGTTGTTCGAGGCGAAGGTGCGGTCCATCACCGAGGAGCTGCCGCCGCTGCCGGACTTCAGCGGGTTCCATCCCGCGTTCCAGCCGTCCGGGAGCGTGGGGGAGGGCGACCTGAGGAGCGCGTTCTATCTGGCGTACCAGGAGGAGAACTGCGAGTTCGTGCCCCTGACGGAAGCGGCCGAGGCGTTGGAGTCGGGGCGTCCGTTGGTATCGACGCGCTTCGTGGTGCCGTATCCGCCGGGGTTCCCCATCCTGGTGCCGGGGCAGGAGGTGAGTCCGGGCATCGTGGAGTTCATGACGAAGCTCGACGTGAAGGAGGTCCACGGCTACCGGCCGGAGCTGGGGCTGAGTGTCTTCACGGAGTCCGCCCTGGAGCGCGTCGCGGGGGGCGACGTGCGGAGGGGGCCGGAGCCACGAGAGACTGGAGCGCGAGAAGGGACCGGCCATTGGCCGGTGCCCGCGCCGCACTAGCGACGGGTCCGGACTTCGCTCACACATGCCAATCGATGGCGCTTGTCGTCTCCTTCGCGACGGGGAGCGCCACGTAGAACGTCGTCCCCAGCCCCGGGCGGCTCTCCACCCAGACGTGGCCGCCATGGGCGTCGGTGATTCCCTTGACGATGGTGAGCCCCAGCCCGGCGCCTTCCTTGCTCCTGCTTCCGGCTTGCCAGAAGGGCTCGAAGAGGTGGGGCATGTCCTTCGCCGGTATCCCCGAGCCCGTGTCACTCACCGAGCACCGGACCATGCCACCCCAGGGCTCCGCGCTCAGCGTCACCAGTCCTCCCATCGGCGTGAACTTGAGTGCGTTCCCAATCAGGTTCGAGAAGAGCTGAAGCACCCGGTCCTTGTCGACGAAGACCGCGGGCACTCCCGGCGCCACCTCCAACTGAAGATGGATGGACCGTGCCTCTGCCAGCGCCCGATGCAGCTCCAACGCATCCTGGAGAAGCGCCTCCGTGGCCTCCGGCCGGCGCTCCACCTTGAGCTTCCCTCCCTGCATCCGCGCCACATCCAGCAGGTCCTCGATGAGCGCCGTCGCCCGAGCCACCGCCTTCTGGATGGACACCAGGGGCCTCGAGTCCAAGGCCCGCTCCTCGGGCGAGCGCTTCATCATTGTCCCCGTGCTCAGCGCGATGACGTTGAGTGGTGACCTCAAGTCGTGCGCCACGATTCTCAGCACCTCGTCACGCAGGTGCGTGGCCTGCTCGGACTGGGAATGCAGGGTCGAGTTGTCGATGGCCAGCGCCGCGCGCCGGGCCACCTCCTCGACCAACGCCAGGTCCCGAGCCCCATAACGGCGCCCCGACTCGGACATCCCCAGCGCGACCACCCCCACCGTGTGTCCCCGCGCGCTCAAAGGAACGACAATCATCGACATCGGCGCGAGCCGCATCATCATCTCCAGATGCCGCGCGTCCTCCGCCGAGGACTCCAACAACTTCAGCGGCACCTCGTTCAACAAGATGGAGTGCCCCGTCTGGAACACCTCCGCGAGCAGGTGCCCCCGACGGAAGGGGGCCTGCGGATACGCCTCGAACAACGCCTCCAGCAGTCGCGTCCTCTCCGCCGTGGACGCCAGGCACTCCCGTCGCAGCACCTTCCCCGACTCATCCAGCATCGCGATGATGCAGAAGTCGGAGAGTGTTGGAACGAGCAGCCGCGACACCGTCGACAGCGTCGTCGCCGGGTCCAGGGAACTCGCGAGCCGAGGACCCGCCTCGGCCAGCATGTGCAGGTCCAGCTCCAGGCGCTTGCGCTCCGAGATGTCTTGAATCTGCGAGATGAAGTGCAGCGGCTTGCCGCGAGAGTCGCGGACGAGTGACGCCGTCAGCAGCACATCGACCGAGTGGCCGTGCTTGTGGAGGTAGCGCTTCTCGAGCTGGTATGTGCCCAGCTCCCCGCTGAGCAGCCGCCTCACGAACCCCATGTCCGTCTCCAGGTCATCGGGGTGGGTGATGTCCTGGAAGGTCCTCGCGAGCAGCTCCTCGCGCGAGTACCCCACCATCGAGCACAGCGCGCTGTTGACCATGAGCAGGTGCCCATCGAGGGCCACGAGGCTGCTGCCAATGGGCGTGTGCTCGAACGCCGTGCGGAAGAGCTCCTCCCGATTCCGTCGAGCCTCCTCGGCCCGCACCCTGGCGCTGATGTCTCGCAGGATGACCACCTGCAATCGCATCCCATCCACGCGAACGTCGCCGAGGGTCGCCTCCGCCGGGAAGCGCTCCCCGCTCTTGCGCAGACCGACCAGCCGTCGCCGCTCCTCCCCAGCGCGCCCCGCGCCGCTCGTCTCCAGCAGCACGCGAGGCTCCTGGATGAAGACATCCAGGGGCCGCCCCAATGCCTCGCTCGCCGAGGACCCGAAGATCCGCTCCGCGCCCGCGTTGAACAACGTGACGTGCTGGGCTTCGTCGATGGTGAGGATGGCATCCGCCGCGTTGTTGACGATGCCGGAGAAGCGCGCCTCCGAGACCCGCAGCGACTGCTCCACCTGGCGCTGGCGCAAGTCCATCCGGGACAGCGCGTTCGCGCTGCGCACCAGGATGCCCAGGAACACGGCCACCGTGATGAGCGCGAAGATGGACGTGCTGAACGGAGCCCCGCGCAAGCCCATCCGCTCACTGAGGAGCTTCACCCCCCACACGAGCAGCGGCGCGACGACGGCCGCGGGAAGGAGCCTCCGCGCCATGACGCCGCCCGCGTCCTTCCTGCGCAGCACCCCCATCAGCCCGAGCTGCGGATGGACCGAGAGCACCCCCAGCGCGAGGAGCAGGAACAGGAGCGCGGTGTGGACGGCCATCGCGGTGAAGGGGCCGAACGCGACGAGCCCTGGCGGCGGGTTGTGCGAGAGCTCTTCCAGGTAGACGTAGCCGATGAGCGCCTGGGCGGAGACGAGCGCCACCGTGAATGCCAGGAGCCGCGCTGGATACCACCCCGACCGCGTCCTGACATGGAGCAGCAGGAGCGCGACCCCCATCAAGCAGAGGTTCACCGCCGTCATCGGGGACGGCCTTCCCGGGATGCTCGGCGACATTCTCACCACGGTGCGAGGGAAGAAGAGCAGGTCGATGCCCAGGTCCACGCGTCCCACGTACTCGATGACCACGAGCACGCCGGAGAGCAGGACGAGCGAGGCCAGGCCCCAGCCCACCAGCAGGCGGGCGCGGCCCACGGGCCTCTTGCTCAGCAGCCAGAGCGCCGTCGCGGTCGAGAGCAGCAACAGGGCTGTGTTGGGCATCATCATGCCCGCGCCGGAGGTGCTGACGATGCGGACGGCGCGCTCACTCTCCGTGGCCCACCCCAGCAGCGTCATGGTCGCCACCAGGATGGCGAACAGGCTCACGGCGGGGACCAGCCAATCGAGCACCCTGTCGAGCGGGTGCGAGGAGCCACTGCGTCGCACGGCCGTCATGGTGGAATCGTCCACTCGATAACCTGGTGCGGGTCGCTCGTGACGGCCAGGGGCACCCCGGCGTTCAGTCCCCTGGCTGGTTCAGTGAGGACCGCTCTCCGGTGTGTTGGGGTGGGGTGTGGTCTCCCAGCGAATCCATCCCAGGTCCCTGACGAAGAGCGTGTAGAGGACCGGGACGAGCAGCAACGTCAGCACCGTGGCCGCGGTGAGTCCGCCAATCTGGGCGTAGCACAAGGGCTGCCACAGGGGGCCGCCGTGCAGCGCGAGGGGAATGAGTCCCAGCACCGTGGCGGCCACCGTCACCAGGACGGGCCGGAGGCGATGCACGCCCGCGTCGATGAGCGACTCGCGCAGCGACTCTCCGCGCTCGTGTGCCTCCTCGATGTAGTCGAAGAGGACGATGATGTGGCTGACGATGACCCCCATCAGGCTGATGATGCCCAGGAAGGCCATGAAGCTGAACGGCGCGCCCATGATGACCAGGGACACCATCGCCGCCACGGCGCCGAAGGGCAGCGTCGCGAAGACGACCAGGGGCTTGATGGCGTTCTTGAATTGGATGGTGAGCATCACGTAGATGGCGGCGATGAGCAGCCCCAGCACGATGACCATGCTGCCGAAGGTCTTCTTCTGCTCCTCGGCCTCGCCGCCAATCTCCAACGTGTAGCCGATGGGCAGGCTGCGCTGGAGCGCATCCAGCCCGGGGCGCGCCTCCTTCAGGATTTCCGAGGGCAGCACGCCCTGCTGCGGGAAGGTGGCGATGGTGATGGTCCGGAACTGGCCTCGGCGGCGAATCTTCTCCGTCTGCAGCGAATAGGTGACGTGGGAGACCTGGCGCAGGGGGACCTTCTGCGGGCCGCTCTGGGAGCTGATGTAGAGGTTCTCGATGTCGCCCAGCCGCGCGCGCTCCTCGGCGCGCAGCCTCGCGACGATGTCGATTTGGTGAATCCCCTCGCGCAGCTGTCCCACCGTCATGCCGTTCATCGCCGCGGCGGAGGAGAGCGCCACGTCCAGGTTGGTGACGCCCGCGAGGTTGGCCCGGTCCGGGTCCACCTCCAGCTTCACGGAGAACGTGTCGCTGCCCCAGTCGTCGCGGGTGCGAGCCGTGCCGGGGAGCGAGCGGAAGAGCGCCTTGGCGCGCTCGGCGATGGCGCGCAGCTGGGTGATGTCCTCGCCGGACACGCGGACGGACACGGGAATGCCCACGGGCTTGCCCGTCTCCAGCTCGCGCACGTCGATGCGCGCGCCCGCGATTCCACGCGACAGCGCATCCTGGAACAGCGGCACGAGCATCCGCGTGTCCTCCTTGTCCCGGACCTGGACCACGAGCTGGGCGTAGTTGAGCTGCTGGAGCTCGGGCGCGACGGAGAACCAGAAGCGCGGACCGCCTCCTCCGATGAACTCCGTCACCGACTCGAGCACGCGCCGAGGTTTGTCGTCGTGCCCGGGATGCTCTTGTCCGTATTTCTCGGAGACGGCCTGGAGGATGCGCGTCGCCTCGCGAGCGGTGTCCCGCGTCGCGGTGAGCGTGGCGTCCTCGGGGAGCCAGACGTCCACATAGGACAGGTAGGAGAGGTCCTTGGGGAAGAACGCGGAGCGGATGCGAGTGCCGACGAATGCGCCGACGACGAGGAGCGCCGTGGCGATGCCGACGACGAGGAACCGGTGGTCGATGGCCCAGCCCACCACCTGTTGGTAGTGCCGGGAGAAGCTTCGCGAAGACGGACTCTTCTCCTCGGAGGGGGCGCGCAGGAGGGTGGAGCCCAGCAAGGGGATGAACGTCATCGACACGATGCGCGAGGCGACCAGCGACAAGGTGAGGACGATGGGCAGCGTGCGGATGAAGCGGCCGGTGTCGCCGGGGAGCGAGAGGAAGGGCAGGTAGGCCGCGATGTTGGTGAGGGTGGCGAAGAGGATGGCGGTGGCCAGCTTCGTCGGGCCGAGCCACGCGGCGATGCGCGGCTTCCAGCCCATGGACAGCGAATGCTTGATGGCATCGCTGGCGACCACCGGGTCATCCACCAACAGGCCCAGCGCGATGATGAGCGAGGCGATGGAGATCTGCTGGATGTCCACGCCGAACAGGTGCATCAGGCCGAACGTCATCGCCAGGGTGATGGGGATGGACAGGGCCAGCAGCAGCGCGGTGCGCCACTCCCAGAAGCCGATGAGCGCCACGAGGACCACCAGGATGATGGCCTCGTACAGCGACGACATGAACAGCGCGACGTTCTCCTTCACCTGGAGCGGCTGGTCCGACGTGCGGCGGATGACGAGGTCTTCGGGGAGGAGGCGCTCGACGTGGGCGAGCTCCGCGCTCACCACCTCGCCGAAGTGGTCGATCTGCTCGCCGGGCCGCATGTTGATGGCCAGGGTGATGGCGCGGCTGCGGACGAAGTGGCCTTGGGCATCCCTCGCGTCCAGGTAGTTCAGGAAGCGGGGCGGGCTTTGATAGTCGCGCCGGATGTCCACCAGGTCTCGCAGGTAGACGGGCGTGCCCGCGCTGCTCCGGGTGGCGATGATGTCGTTCAGCTGCGTCTCGCTCGACAGCTCTCCCGACGGGTCGATGGTGATGCTCTTCCCGCCAATCTCGAGGATGCCGCCCGGCGCGGTGATGTTGCGCGCGGAGATGACATTGGCGAGCCCCGACGCCTGGATGCCGTAGGACGCGAGGCGCTCCTGTGAGTACTCGAGGAAGATCTTCTCCGGGAGGACACCCGCGCGGGTGACCTTGGAGACGACGGGGAGGCGCTGGAGGTGGCGCTGAATCGTGTCGGTGAAGTCGTCGAGCTGCCGGTGGGTGTAGCGGTCTCCCGCGTGCAGCGTCAGCCGGGCGAGGGTCTCCTTGGGGTCTCGAACGACGATGGGACGCCAGACGTCGGGATGGAGCTCGGAGATGCTCAGGTGGTCCTGGGCGAAGATGCGCAGGTGCTCGAGCAGGGCTTCGTCCTGGAGCTTCGTCTCCATGTCCACGCCGATGAAGCCGGGGCTCTGGATGAAGCGTGCGTCGTTCGTGTCCGGGAGGGTGTCGAAGAACTGGCGGGCCTGGTCTCCCAGCCGCTGCATGGAGGTCGCGTTGATGGAGGGAGGGAAGCTCACGACGACGGTGGCGCGCGGGCCGGGGGATTTCGCGGCGGCGCGAACGTCCTGGATGGCGCGGGCGATGGCGCGCGAGCGCAGCTCCAGCTCCACGCCGTTCGCCTGGGGACTGGCCACCGTGAGCATCAGCGTGGCGGTGTCGCCGAAGTCCTTCAGGAAGTTCACCGGGCCCGCGCCATTGGGAAGGTCTCGAATCGTGTCGAGCCGCCCCTGGATGTCGTCGAACTCCTTGGCCCGGTCCGCCACGTCCTCCTTCAGCGTGACGTAGACGACGGACAGGCTGGTGCGGCTGATGGATTCGATCTTCTCGACGCTCGCGTTCTCGGAGATCTTCTGCTCGATGCGGCGGGTGACGAGCTGCTCAATCTTCTCCGCCTCCGCGCCGGGCCAGAGGCAGGTGGCCACCGCGACCCGCACGGCGATGACCGGGTCCTTCGCCTTGGGCATCTTGAGGTAGCCGTAGATGCCCCACGCCAGGGTGAAGAAGAGGAACACCCAGGCGACCTGTCGCTTCTCCGTGAAGTAGCGCGCGGTGTTGTGCTTGGTGCGGACCAGCACCTCGTCCCGAGCGCGCTCCGCTTGCCGCGGGTCCGCGCGAGGCGAGCCCGACTCCCCCGTGGGCCCGCTCAAGGAATCACCTCCACCGCCTCGCCATCCGAGAGGAGGCTCGCGCCCGTGACGATGATGCGCTCCCCGGCGTTCAGCCCCTTCTTCACCGGGATGACATTGCCCAGGTACTCACCCAGCTCCACCTCGCGCGCCCGAGCCACGGCCTTGCCCTCCTGTTCCTCGAGGACGAAGACCGCGAAGGACTCGGGCTTGCCCGGTGCGCGGACGATGGAGGACAGCGGCACGAGCAGCTCGGGCTGGAGCTCCGCGCCTCCACCGCCTCGCAGCGACAGCGCGGCCACCATGCCGGGCTTGAGCCGCTGGTCGGTGTTGGGGATGGAGACCTCCACCGCGAAGACGCGGCTCTTCGGGTCGGCGGAAGGGGCGATGCGGGAGATGCGCCCCTGGAACTGCTGACCGGGAAACGCCTGGGTGATGACGGCCTGAGGCGCACCCAGGCGGACATTGGGGAGGAGGGTGTCGGGCACGCCGAACACCACCCGGACGCTCTGCGTCTCCGCGACGGAGAAGGCGACGGTGCCGGGCGCGGCCAGGACGCCGACCTCGATGTTGCGCTTGAGCACGACGCCCGTCAGGGGAGAGCGCAGCTGGGTGTCGTCGAGCGCGGTGCGGGCTTCCTCCACGCGCGCCCGGGCGACCGCCGCGGCTGCCGCCGCGCTGTCTCGTTGGGTGCGAGCCGCGTCGAGCTGGGCGGGCGTGGAGACTTCCGCGGCGACGAGCTTCGTCGTGCGCTCGAAGTTGATCCGCGCCTGTTCCTCGGCCGCGCGGGCCTGGGCGAGCGCGGCGCGGGCCTCGGTGAGCTTCTGCGAATAGTCGGTGGTGCGCAGCATCGCGAGCTCCGCGCCCTCGCGCACGGCATCACCTTCCTGGAGGAGGCGAGGGCGACCGTCGACGTCGCGCACCTTGGCGATGGAGTCCACGTAGCCTCCGACCTTGAAGGCCACGTCCACGCGCGTCGCGGGCTGAATCTCGGCGGAGAAACGCGCGTCCGTCGGCGCTCCGGCCCGGCCCACGGTGGCGACTCGCACCGCGGTGGCCTGCTCGGGGGGAGGAGGGCTGCGTCCACACGCGAGCCCGACCAGGGCCCACGCCGACAAGGTGAGGGCCTTCAACGACATCCGCATGACACTGGCTCCCGCTCCCAGACATCGCGCTGCATGAAGGACGGCGTGTGGAAGAAGACCGCCGTCGCGGCGGAAAGCTCACCACGGTGGAAGGACGTCTCGGGGGTGGGGATGGCGTGGTGAGCGAGACCTGTCACACGCTCGACAGGCCGCGGCGCCCGGATGCTCAAAGGACGACGAGCAGGGCCAGCGACGCGGTCGGGTAGACCTGCCGCAGCGTCATCTCTCCGCCCGTCACCTTCAGGTGGCGGACATCCGTGAAGGTGAAGCCCGGTCCACCCCGCGCCGTGAGGCCGACACGCCCGGCGCCAGGCCTGAACATCACCCCCACGGCCGGCTCCAGGAACGCCGCCGTGCTCGCGCCCTGATAGGGGCCCTGGTCGGAGCGGGCGACGAACTCCTCGAAGCCCGCCGTCAGCCCGACGAAGGGGCGCAGCGTGCCGTGGAACAGCGTGGTCACCGTGTACCGCGCGTCCGCGCCCACCGCGTAATTGAGCTTGGCCTCACCCAGGTCCGCTCCCTCGAAGCGCGTCCTCACGCCCACCGAGTTGCCCCACTGGCCCGCGCGCGCCATCAACCCGAACGAGAACGGGCCGTCGAACGTGGGGGAGATGTCCAGTCGGATGCCGTACATCGACGCGTCCAGCGCCGGCGGAGAGATCTCCAGCAGCACCGCGCCTCGGCGCTCTCGCTCCTGCGGCGGAATCCGCTCTCCCGCCGCGTCGTCCGCCAGCGCGGGGACCCCCGCCAACACCGCCGCCGCCAGGACTCCCTTCAGCATGCCCTTCGCCTGTGCCTTCATTGTGTCCTCCGGTTTAGTCGTTCGACTAATTTAGTTGCACGACTAACTAAGGCGGGGCTCGAGCGATGTCAAGGCGACCGGGCAGCCGGCTGTGGCACCCTTGCAGGTGGGAGTTGTGCGTCCTAAGGGAGACAGATGGCTCGACCACGCAGTGGCAAGACCTCATCCAACGCGGCGCCAGAGGTGGCGGCGGAGTCGGATGCCCGCGCGCGGCTCATCGCCGCGAGCTACCGCGTGCTGGCCGAGCGGGGGTACGACGCGACGACGGTGAAGGAGGTCGCGCGGGTCGCCGGGGTGAACCAGGGTCTGGTCCACTACTACTTCGGCAGCAAGGACGCGCTGCTGTTGGCCGTGACACGCGAGCACAGCCAGCAGTACGTGGCGGAGCTGCGGCGGCTGCGGGAGGAGACGCCGCTGGAGCAGCTGGCGGACGCGAGCTTCGCCTGGGGAGAGCGCCACCTGCGCTCGGCTCCGGAGCAGTTCCGGCTGCGCTACGAACTGTTCGCGTTGGGACTTCGCAACGCGGAGCTCACGGGCGCGGTCGCGGAGCTCCAGGCGCAGGGGGACTGCGAGGTGGCCCGCGTGGTGGCGCGCTACCGGGGCGGCGAGGATGTGCCGCCCGAGCCCATCGACCAACACTATGCCTCCATCATCAAGGCCTGTTTCGACGGGCTCGCGCTCCAGTCGTTGCTGGACCCCGCGTTCGATGCGACACCTGTGTATGCACTGTTGAAGCAGATGGTGTTGAAGAGCATGGACGGGCCCGGGGGGGCGAAGAGCCCGCCGCGCCGGGCTGCTTCCTCCCGGGGACAGGCGCGACGAGGGGGGCCGAGGAACCGGCCCCGGCGTCGTGTGCGTCCAACTCGGTGAGGGTGATGGTTTGGGACGCGGTGCGAGGAACCGATGGCACCCGCGTTATTGACGTTGAATCGTGGCGTGTATTGCCGGGTCGGCGAATCAACTGGATGCTTTCTATCTCACGTTTAGGGTGATTCATGGAGACAGAGACGTCGAGTCAGTTGGGGCAGGCGAGATAGAAGCGCCGAACCGGGCGGAGAGGACGAGACATGCCAGGAGCCACAGGCGGTCAGAGCGTGGGGGGCGCGCGCATGGGGACGGATACCGACGGCGCATTGCGGGCGGTGCGGTCGCTGGTGGAGCTGGACGAGACGGAAGAAGCGGCTCAGCTCTACGAAGAACTGGGAGACTCTCAGCGCGAGCGGCTGAGGAAGCAGGCGGCGCAGCGTCCGCCGAAGGAGCGGCGTGGGCTGGTGGAGGTGCTGCGCCGGGCGCGCGACTTCCTGGGCGCCGCGCGGTTGATGGACGGCAGCGGCGATGATGCCGCGGCCGCCGACCTGTATGCCCAGAGCGGCCAGTACCTGGAGGCCGCGGAGGCGTGGCTGCGCGCGGGAGACTCCGTGCGCGCGGCGGCCTTCTTCGAGCGGGGCGGGGCCCTGGAGCGCGCGCTGGAGGTGTATCGCGGCCTGGGCGCCCGGGAGTCGATGGCGCAGTGCCTGGTCCGGCTCAAGCGCCCCTTCGACGCGGCGGACCTCTATCGCGAGCTGGGCCAGCCGCACGCCGAAGTGGAGGTGCTGGGCAGCGTGACGTCCGAGGACCCTCGCTACATCGAAGCGGTGCTGCGCATGTGTCGCCTGCTGGATGTGGAGGGCTTCACGCACCGGGCGCTCGCGGTGCTGGTGGACTCGTTGACCAGCTCCGACGCGGCGCGGGCCGAGCCGGCGATGGTGACGGAGCGCGCCCGGCTGCTGCGCCGCATGGGGATGAACGCGGAGGCGGAGGCGGTGCTGGGCCGCCGCAACGTGCCCAGCGCGAAGCCGGTGGCCAACGGATATCGCTTCCTCAAGGCCATCCCCATCTTCAGCGAGCTGTCGCTGGAGGACATGAAGGACCTCTACCGGCAGGCGCGCCAGGTCGTGCTCGCGCAGGGCTCCGTGGTGCTGGGCAAGGGCGAGCCGGCCGTGGGCCTCCTGGTGCTCATGGAGGGGACGGTGGATGTCTTCAGTGGCCCGGAGCCGGATGCCCGCCGCCTCAACTCACTGGGGCCCGGCGCCTATCTCGGGGAGATCTCCCTGGTGCAGGACGCCCCCGTGTCCGCCCACGTGCGAGCGCGGACGGCCGTGCGCGCGCTGCGCATCAGCCGTACCGCCTTCGAGCACTACCTCGACACCCATGAGGCGGCGGCGCTGCGCATCTACCGGCTCTTCACCCAGAACCTCGCGGAGCGCGTGCGTGCCTTGAGCGCATGACCGCGCGTCACTTCCAGGTGCAGCCCTTGATCTTCCCGCAGAAGGTCGCGTTCGTGGCCTTGTCGCACTCCACGGCGATGCCCATGCACATGCGGGACGCGTACGAGTAGGAGCACCCGGGCTGGCTGCTGCAGAAGATGCTCGAGTACACCGCGCAGAAGGTCGCCTTGCCGGTGCACTTGCCGCCCGTCTCGGAAGGGGCGGCGGCCTCCGGGGCGGGCTTGGGCGCTTCGTCCTTGGGGGCCGCGGGTGGGGGCGCCTGCGGCTTCTTGGACTTGCCTCCCTGCGTGTCCTGGGACGGGGCGGGAGTTGCGGGGCCTTCCGCGTTCGCGGGGGTACAGGCGATCAACGCCGCGGTGGCGATTCCCAAGATGAGGCTCAGCCGCTGAGCGGGGCGAAGCATGTGGCGTCCTTTCGGCGCGGAGCCCGAGGGCGCCGCCGGAGTGGGAGGCCGGGAGTCTAGAGGACTCCCCTGGGACATGGGGTGGAGTCGAACCCGCTGGCCCGGGTCACCCATGGAGGTGGGTCCTTTTCGCACGACATGCATCGACGGCGTCGGAGCACCCAGGTAACATGCCTAGGTTCATGGCCAGGCAGGTTGGCGCCAGCGAAGATCCCGACCGGGGGCGGCGCATCGGAAAGTACGAGATCCTCACTCGCCTCTCGTTGGGAGGAATGGCGGAGCTTTTCCTCGCCTTCACCTCGGGACCGGGCGGATTTCGCAAGTTCGTCGCCGTCAAGCAGATCCTCCCGGACATCAAGAAAGACGAGCAGTTCGTCGAGATGTTCCTGGACGAGGCGCGCATCACCGCCGCGTTCTCGCACGCGAACATCGGACAGGTGTTCGACCTGGGCGAGGAGGACGGGGAGCTGTACCTGGCGATGGAGTTCCTGCCCGGGCAGAACCTGGAGCAGGTCATCAAGGCCGCGGCTCGCAAGCAGTACGGCTTGCCGCTGGGCTTCATCGGCCGGGTGATTCGCGACACGTGCCTGGGGCTGCACTACGCCCACCACTTCATGGACCCCTCGGGTCGTCCCGTGGCGGTGGTGCACCGCGATGTCTCGCCGAAGAACGTGATGATCACCTACGACGGTGTCGTCAAGGTGATCGACTTCGGCATCGCCAAGGCGCGCGGTCGGTTGGGCCGCACGCAGGTGGGCACGGTGAAGGGGACCAGCGGCTACATGTCCCCGGAGCAGGTGCGCGGCCACGCGATGGACGGGCGCAGCGACCTGTTCTCGGTGGGCGTGATGATGCACGAGCTGCTCACCGGTCAGCGGCTGTTCAACGGGCCGCACGAAGCCGCGGTGATGTTGCAGATCGTCGAGGCGGACGTGGTGTCGCCGCGCGCGGGCAACTCCATCATCCCGGAGGCCCTGGACGCGGTGGTGATGCGGGCGCTCGCGCGAGACGCGGGGCAGCGCTTCGCGACCTGTCGCGAGATGGCGCGCGCCATCGAGGCGGCGCTGGGCTCGGAGCTGTTCGACGAGGACGGCGTCACGGAGGTGATGGGCGAGCTGTTCTCGGAGAAGCGCCAGAAGACGCGCACGCTCCTGGAGCTGGCCAGCCGCGCCGAGGACGCGCAGGTGAGCGAGGCGGCCGGAGCGCTCCAGCAGGACGATGTGGGCGAGCATGTCGCCACCTCCCAGCTGCCGGTGCCCAAGACGCCTTCCGCGCACACGCCTCGGACGGACGGCAGCAGCGCGCCCAAGCCCGTGCCCCAGCGTCGTCCCGCCACGGCGACCGAGCCGGAGCTCGTCACCCGGGCGGGAACGGGCGGCAGCGGCCCCAAGCCGGTTCCGCAGCGGCGTCCCGCCACGGCGACGGACCCGGAGATTCCGACCCGCGCTGGAAGCGGGCCCAAGCAGCAGCCGCGAAAGCTCCAGGCGGAGCTCCCCGCGTCGACCCCGCAGCGCACTCCTCGGCCCGTGCCCGCGCTGGAGGCGGGCATCTCCCGGACGCCTCGGCCTCGGCCCCAGGCGGACGAGGAGGCCGCGGAGGAGCTCGACTCGCTCGACGAGCCCAGTGACTTGTCGACCCAGCAGTTCCGGACCCGGCCTCCTCGTCCGGGGACCGCGGGAGCGCGTGGGAATGCGCGGGCCGGGCGAGGCCCGCATCGCTCCGACACGCCGGTGCAGACGCCGGCGGCCAAGTCCGGGTCGAAGTGGTTGGGGCGCTTGTTCCTGCTCCTGCTGCTGGCGGGCGTGGGCTGGGCGGCGACCCAGCCGCTGGTCCGCGCGCAGTTCGTCCCCGCCTACGAGTCGGTGAAGGCCTGGGTGAAGGCGGAGCTGGACCCGCCGCCCGCCAAGGACCCGGCGCAGGACGCGGCGTGGCCGCCGCAACAGAAGCCGGGGCCTCCGCCGGGATTCCCTGGCACCACGCCCGCACCAGACCCGCGTCCAGCCGCCCCGGCCGCGGTCGTCGAGCCCACCCCCGAGGTCCGCACGCCTCCGCCGGAGCCGTCCGTGACGAAGCCCGCTTCGGGCACGCGCGGCAAGGACAAGGACGTCTCGGGCGCGAAGGGGACCACCGACTCGGGGAAGGGAAGCACGCGCGGGGGGCGGGCCAAGGAGCCCAAGTCCAAGCCGGAGCAGGAGCCTGTCACCACCGTGACGCAGGACCCGAACGCGCTGGCGGAGGTGCTGGACACCAGCTCCGCGCAAGGGGCCGCGAAGGCGGGGATGGGGTGGATCTCCCTCAGCACGGTGCCTCCGGCGGCCGTGTTCGATGGTTCCACCCAGCTGGGGACGACGCCGCTGAAGAAGTTCCCGCTGCCGGTGGGGACGTACTCGTTGCGTCTGGTGGACCCGACGAACGCGGAGGCGGTGGACCGTCGTCTGTCGGCGCCCATCAACCCGGGCAAGGTGACGACGATTCAAATCCGACTGGCGGACCTCCCTCTGTACAAGGAGTGAGCGCCGTCCTTGACGCCCACGGACCCCCCTCACTAGGGTCCGCGGGCTTCTCCTTCGACGCACTGCGAGAAGGACACCGAAAGCCTATGTATTTCCAGGATCTGATCTTCACGCTCCAGAAGCACTGGGCCGACCAGGGCTGCATCAACACGCAGCCGTATGACCTCGAGGTCGGCGCGGGCACGATGGCCCCCTACACATTCCTTCGCGCGCTCGGTCCGGAGCCCTGGAATGTGGCCTACGTGCAGCCCTCGCGGCGTCCCGCGGACGGCCGCTTCGGAGAGAATCCGAACCGCCTGTTCCAGCACCACCAGTTCCAGGTCATCCTCAAGCCCGCGCCGAAGAACGTGCAGGAGCTGTATCTGGAGTCGCTGCGGAAGATCCGCATCGACCCGCTGGAGCACGACATCCGCTTCGTCGAGGACGACTGGGAGTCGCCGACGCTGGGGGCGTGGGGGTTGGGCTGGGAGGTGTGGTGCGACGGAATGGAGGTGACGCAGTTCACCTACTTCCAGCAGTGCGGAGGGTTCGACTGCAAGCCGGTCGCCGCGGAGCTCACCTACGGGTTGGAGCGCATCTGCATGTACCTGCAGAACGTGGAGAACGTCTTCGACATCGAGTGGGTCAAGGGCGTGAAGTACCGCGAGGTGTTCCACCCGAACGAGGTGGAGATGAGCAAGTACGCGCTCCAGGAGTCGGACGCGGCCATGCTCTTCTCGCTCTTCGACGCGTACGAGAAGGAGTGCAAGCGCCTCATCGAGCGCCAGCTGCCGCTGCCGGCGTATGACTTCGCGCTGAAGTGCTCGCACACGTTCAACCTGCTGGACGCGCGTGGCGCCATCTCCGTCACGGAGCGCGCGGCGTTCATCAAGCGCGTGCGCGACAACGCGCGGCTGTGCGCGGAGGGCTACCTCCAGATGCGTGAGCGGCTGGGCTACCCGCTGCTGAAGACGCCGTGGACGGTGGGCGAGCAGCCGCCGGTGCTCGAGGGCAAGCCCGCCAGCGACTACTGGAAGACGGTGCAGCTCAACAAGCCGGTGGAGAAGAAGGAGAAGGCGGAGGTGGCTCGTGGCGCGTGACCTGCTGCTGGAAGTCGGAGCGGAGGAGATTCCGGCCTCGTTCATCGGCCCCGCGCTGGAGGACCTCCGTCGCGTGGTGACGGAGCGCATGGCGGACGCGCGCCTCAAGCACGGCGAGGTGAAGGTCTACGGCACGCCCCGACGGTTGGCGGTGCTGGTGCTGGGCGTGGCGGACGCGGGCGAGGACGTCGTGAAGGAGGTGCTGGGGCCCAGCGCCAAGGCGGCGTTCGACGCGCAGGGCAAGCCCACCAAGGCGGCGGAGAAGTTCGCCGAGGGCCTCAAGCTGACGGTGGAGCAGCTCGGCCGCTCGCAGACGGCCAAGGGCGAGTACGTGTCCGCGCGCGTGGAGGAGAAGGGTCGTCCGGCGGCGGACATCCTCCAGGACGCGCTGCACGTGGCGGTGCACTCCATCAACTTCCGCAAGTCCATGCGCTGGGGTGACGTGGAGGCGTCCTTCGCGCGTCCGGTGCAGTGGTTGTTGGCGCTCCTGGGCGGCGACCTGGTGCCCGTGGTGTTCGGCGACGTGAAGAGCGGCCGTGTCACCTACGGTCACCGCTTCCTCTCGCCGGGCGCCATCGAGCTCAAGGCTCCAGCCGACTACGAGGCCGCGCTGGAGAAGGCGCACGTGGTGGCGGATATCGCGAAGCGCCGCGCGCAGCTGGTCCAGAAGGTGACGGCGGCGGCCCAGGCGGCCGGTGGGAAGGTGCTGGAGGACGAGGGCCTGGTCGATCAGGTGACGAACCTGGTGGAGCTGCCCAGCCCCGTGGTGGGCACGTTCGAGGAGCGCCACCTGGACCTGCCCGCGGAGGTGCTGGTGCAGGAGATGAAGAGCCACCAGCGCTACTTCTCGCTGGTGGACGGGGCGGGGAAGCTCCTGCCCAAGTTCATCGCCGTGTCCAACACGCCCGTGCGCGATGAGGCGCTCAGCCTGCGTGGCTACCAGCGCGTGCTGCGCGCGCGTCTGGCGGACGGCCGCTTCTTCTTCGACGAGGACCGCAAGACGCCGCTCATCGACCGCGTGGAGAAGCTGGGCCGCGTGGTGTGGCAGGGGCAGCTGGGCACCTATCTGGAGAAGGTGGAGCGCTTCCGGTCGCTGGCCGTGTGGCTGGCGGGGCAGACGAAGCGGGCAGGGGAGAGCGCGACCATCGAGCGCGCGTCGACCCTGGCCAAGGCGGACCTGGTCACGGGCATGGTGGGCGAGTTCCCGGAGCTCCAGGGCGCGATGGGCCGCGAGTACGCCCGCGCGAGCGGCGAGACGGACGCGGTCGCCCTGGCCATCTTCGAGCACTACCTGCCTCGCGGCGCCGAGGACGCGCTGCCCACGCAGGACGCAGGGGCGCTGATTGGCATCGCGGACCGGCTGGACTCGCTGTGCGGCATCTTCGCCATCGGCAAGGCGCCCAGCGGCGCGGCGGACCCGTTCGGTCTGCGCCGGGCCTGCATCGCCATCATCCGGCTGGTGCTGGGCCGGGGCTACCGCTTCAGCCTGTCCGCCGCGGTGGACGAGGCGCTGCGGCTGCTCGCGCCCAAGCTGGCCAACGTGAAGCGCAAGTCGGGCGAGCCCGCGCCTCGCGAGCAGGTGCTGGAGTTCTTCCGGGGCCGGCTCAAGTCGCTGTGGGGCGAGCAGCACCGCACGGACGTGGTGGAGGCGGTGCTGGCCGCCGGCTTCGACGACCTGGTGTCCACGCACAAGCGCCTGGAGGCCCTGAGCCTCATCGTCGGCCGGGCGGACTTCCAGCCCCTGGCGGCGGCGTTCAAGCGCGTGGTCAACATCGTGGAGAAGCAGGGCCGCGACGTGGCCGGGGGGCAGACCCGGGCGGAGAAGCTGGTGGATGACGCCGAGCGGCAGCTCCACTCGGCCTTCACCCAGGCCCGCAACTCGGTGGCGGGGCTGGTCCAGTCGGATGATTTCTCCGGCGCCCTGAAGGAAATCACTGGGTTGAAGCCCGCCGTGGACACCTTCTTCGACAAGGTGATGGTCATGGCGGAGGACAAGGAGCTCCGGGAAAACCGCATCCGGTTGCTCGTGGAGATTGGCGCCTTGTTCAACCAGGTGGCCGACTTCTCGAAGATTCAGGCCGAAACGGTCGGCTGACGGCGGCCTCGTGGCCGCCTGCCCCCCGGGGAATGGGGCTTGTCCCCGGGGGAGCCGGTTCGTCGGGTGCAGGGCGTCCGGGAATGGCCGGCGAGCTTTCCGGTTGCCCAGGGGGAGGCCCCTTCCTACACTCCGCCCCCCTCTGATGCGCGCCTACCTTGTCACCTCCGCGCTGCTGCTCGCGTCGTGTTCCGTCGACACCGAGCCGCGGCCTCCGCCGTCCACTCGCCTCGTCTATCCGAGCGGTGTCGCCTTCTGGCGCCCCGAGGCCACCACCTCCACGAACGGATTCCTGTACGTGGCCGGGGCCAACTTCGACAAGTGCTACGCCTCCGGCGCGGTGTCCGCGCTGGACCTGGATGCCTTGGGCTTGAGGCCTTTCGGCAAGGACTTCTCCGACGCAGCCGAGGTCGCGAGCTTCCCGGCGCTCCTCACGGACCTGCACGTTGGCGCGGCGTCCTACGCGCTCATCGACAGCTTCGCGGGTGAGATGGCGCTGTGGAATCCGCCCGGCCGTCCGCCCCGGCTGTTCGTCGCGACGCGCGCGGAGGAGAGTGTCCTCCAGGTGCTCGACGTGTCGGCGGACGGCAAGGACCTGAGCTGCGCGCAGAGCGGCACCACCGTCGACTGCCGTGTGAACGCGCTGTCGCTGGTGAACGTGCCGGGCTCGAACAAGGACGGGATGCCCGGAGCCCCCGCGCCGCTGGGCGTCACCGTGGAGCGGAACAACCCGGACGCGCTCGTCTGGGTGACCCACACGGAGCTGGTGGGGCCGCAGGGGAGCGACACGCTCGGCGACCTCCAGACGTACCTGGTGAACCTCCCCGCGGCGTCCCCGACGCGCGAGGAGCTGACCACGTCCCGCTTCGTGCCGTTGGGCGTGGGCGGGCTCGCGCCGGGGGCCACGAACTCGGTGGCGCTGGGGGGCCGGTACCTGTACGCGTCCGGGCGGAACGGCGCGACGAATGACCGCGGCACGGTGTCCGCGAGCTTCGTGCTGCGGCTGGTCGACCGGACGGACACGGGCCGGGTCATCGACACCAGCCTTCGCGACCTCTACGCCATCCGCGAGGCGCGCGGTGTCGCCGTGGAGCCGCTGATGATGCGCGACAACCCCACGCAGGTGGACCCCAACCGGGAGCGCGTCTACCTGCTGGCGCGTGGACCGGACACGCTGCTGGTCCTCGACATCGAGAACTCGCGGGCCGATTTCCCGACGCTGCGCGTGGTGGCCGCGCTGTCGCTGCCCGAGGGCGCCAGTGAGCTGAAGATCATCCCGCGCGGTCCGGGCCGGGGCAACCTGGTGGCCGTGACGGGCAGCGGCGACGAGGCCGTCTCCATCTACGACGAAGAGGTGGGGCAGCTCGTCGCGCAGGTGCTGGTGGGCGCGCAGGACCCGGCCCAGCCCAGCCAGCCCTACGGGTTGGCGGTGGACGTCCGGGGGAACTCGGCGCGCCTGTTCACCACCACCTTTGGCGACGGACGCGTCGCCGTCATCGACATTCCCAACCTCGACCAGCCGCAGGATGCGCGGCGTGTCGCCCTGCTCGGCGCGCAGCAGCTGCGCGACAGCCGCCAGGGAACCAGCGTGTGTCAGGAGTCTTCACCGTGAAGCGCGGCATCCTTCCTGTGGTCATCGCGTGTGCTGGGCTGGCGGCCGGGTGCTCGGACACCGACCCGACCACGAATGTCGCCGGCCTGTCGGGCGCGTATGACGTGAGCTATGTGGGCGGGCTGGTCTTCGTCACGTCGTCGGACCGGGACGAGCTCCAGGTGCTGGATGCGCGAGATCCGGACAACCGGCACTTCATCCGCGCCCCCAACCCGCTCCAGTCCCTGGCCATCCCCGTGCTGGACCGGCCGGACTCGCTGGCCCGGGACACGGGCTACAAGGCGGACGGCTCGGCGTTGCCGGGGCCCTATGTCTACGCGCGCAGCGCGGGCGCCGCGGAGATCTCCGTGGTGGCGGCGGACCCGTCGCGGCTGGTGGAGACGCACCGGCTGACCGCGCCCAGCCTGGTGACGGCCTTCGCGGCCCGCTCGCCCGCCGAGGTCCCCGAGGGCGTGCCCCCGGGGCCCAGCGTGCTCTACTACGCCATCCAGGACCCGGATGCGCCCTCCGCGGCGGATACGGGCGGCGCGCGCGTCGTGCGCCTGCCTGTTCCAGGGCCCGAGGCGCTGG
Source organism: Myxococcus stipitatus (assembly GCF_038561935.1). Next base: position 4,434,224 of record NZ_CP102770.1, read on the forward strand.
ATGCGGGCGCGGCGGTTCCCGCGCCGGTGACGCTGTTCTGCCTGCAGCCGGGCGAGTCCGTGCAGTCGATGGCGGTGATGCCCGCCAACCAGCTCGTGGTGGCCACGCGCAAGTCGAACGGGCTGTCGGGCCGCACGTTGCTGGTGACGGATACCGAGCCGACGGCGGACGTCAGCTGCCTGACGCCCTCCACCGCGACGCGGGACCTGTCCGCGGGCTTCAACAACTTCCCGGTGCGCCTGGTCGTGACGCACCCTCGCGTGGTCGTGCGCGAGGACGACACCACCACTCCGAACGTGAATGAGTTCGAGGAGCTGCTCGCGGGCCAGCTCGTCTATGGCCTGCTGGATGAGCTTGCGTGCGGCGGCGCCGAGGAGTGCACGGGCACGCTCGCGGTCGTGACGGCGACGGGGCAGCGGGCCACGGACCTGAGTGGCGCGCCCATGCTCACCATTCGTCCCCGGGTGGGCATCCCCACGGGGCTGGCCCTGATTCCCACCGCGACCCTGCGGTTCCTGTTCGCGGCCGACGAAGGGGTCACCACCGCGACGGGGACCGTGCCGTTGCTCGGCCTGATGCCCTCGTCGAACGGTGCCATCTCCGTCTTCTCCGCCAACGACCGGCGCGAGTTCGACCTGGATACGCGCAAGCCCTTCGTGAGTGTCGTGGCTCGCGACGCGGCCGAGACGGTCGACCTGGGCCTGGATGGCGCCGCGTCGCTGGTCAGCGTCACGCAGACGTCGGTGTTCCCGTGTGATCCGGCGAACCCGACGGGGACCTCCATCACCCGCACGGGGCTCATCGAAGGGTCCGTGCCGGGAGGCCTCTTCCGCTTCGTCTATCAGGGCAGCTTCCCCTGGCTCATCGACCAGGCGCGGGACATGTCGACCCCGTCGTCCTTCGTCGTGGACCAGCCCGCCGAGGCCCATCGCCAGGTGAGGGTGGGGGACGTCATCCTGCTCGCCAACCGGGAGCTCGTCTGCACGACGGACCTGGTCGTGTCGTCCATCCGTCCCTCGACGGAGGCGGGGAAGGTGGTGCTGGAGACGACGACGCCCATCCCCGAGGGCTGCGCCGCGCTGCCGACCTTCTCGGTGGTGGCCGCTGGCAGCCAGCCCTTCCTGCTGATCGACGAAGCGGGCGCGCTGCTCTCGCGTGACGTGGAGACGGTCCAGGGCGGCTACGAGATTCCCGCGAAGTACACCTTCCACCCGACGGACTTCCTGGGGACGGCGACGATCTCCGGTTCCGCGGCCCTGTGCCGCACGTCCAGCGACGTGAGGGTGCCGCTCTATCCGGCGACGCCACCGCCCCTGGTCCTGCGTGTCGAGGGGCGGGGTGGGCTGACGCGAGGCCAGCGCCTGGTGGTGACCGTGGGCTCGGGGGTGATCAACTTCACCCTGGGCGTGAGCTCCACGGCCCAGACGGGCCTGCTCTTCTACACGCTCCCAGGACCCGTGACGGCCTCCCTGGCGGGCGGGGCCGAGCTGGCGTACATCGCGTATCCCTCCGCGGACGGAATTCTACAGGTGGCCTTGCCGCTGGTGGATGCCAACGCGAACAACGCCAGGTCACTCAGGGCATTCGAGTAATTGGGCGTGGCCTGGGGTGTCTGTTAGAGTCCGGGTCATCCAGTACCGTTCGAGCCAGGACCGATGATCGATCAGAACTCCCGCCCCGCCCGCAAGGTCGGCATCGCCGACCACCTGTGGGAGACGTACGAAGACATGGCCCAGCAGATGGGCTCGGACCGCGATGCGCTGATCAACCAGGCGCTCTTCATGTTCGCGCGTCTCAATGGCTTCATCGAAGCGCGCTCTCGCGACGACGCGCACATGGCGCCCGCCATGTCCGCGCCGGCGCGTCCGGCCGCCGTGCCCGCGGGGCCCTCCAGGGCCGCGCCGCCGCCCGTGCTGTCACCCGCGCCTCCGCCCCCCAAGGCGGATCCGCCTCCCCAGCTGCGCCCCAGCGGCCGCCCGTCCGCCGCGGACGAGCGCGCCTCGGCCAACGGCCTGGACAATGACCCGGTGCGCCGCGAGGTCGCCGAGCGGGTCCTGGAGACGGCCGCGGAGCTCGAGCGCCTCATCAAGGGCAAGAACGAGCCGCCTCCTCCCAGCGACGAGATGGTGGAGGACGAGGAGCCGCTGCCCGAGCAGGACGACGAGCCGGCGATGGAGGACGAACCCGCCGAGCCCGAGGAGGAGCCCGCGGACGAGCTCGCCGAGGAGGAGGGGGCCGCCCTCTACCTGGTCACCGAGTCGGGCGAGCAGGAGCGCATCGTCAAGGAGCGCTTCGTCATCGGCCGGGGCAAGCACTGCGACTTCGTCATCAACTCGGGCAAGGTCTCGCGTGAGCACGCGGTCATCGCCCAGGACGGCCCGGACTGGATCATCGAGGACCTGGGCTCGTCCAACGGCACCTGGTTCAACAAGCAGCGCATCAAGCGCCGCAAGATTGAAGACGGGGACGAGTATTTCATCTGCAGCGAGAAGATTCGCCTGATGGTCCGGTGAGGGGCCCCTTTCTTCGGGGGCCTCCCGCTGTTCGCCAATTGACGGCCTCCAGGCGTCCCTGGTTTGATACCGGACGCCTGGACGCGAATGGGACAGGCGACGGATGACGCCTGGACACATCGCGCTGTGGACGGTCCTTGGAGTGGCCCTGGTGATCTCGGTGGTAACGGATGTGTTACGCCGGGAGATCCTCGACGTGGTCACCTACCCGCTGATGGCGGTGGGGCTGGGCGTGCGCCTGGCCACCGAAGGGGTGGGAGGGCTGGACCAGGGGCTCATCAGCGGGCTGGTGTCGGGCGTGGGCCTGTCGCTGCTGCTGGTGCCAGGGGCTCTCCGGGGGCGGATGGGGTGGGGTGATGTGAAGTTGATGGGAGGGGTGGGCGCCGTGCTGGGTTTTCCGGCGTCCATGGCGGCCGCTGCGTTCATCTCCCTGGTGGGCGCTGCCCAGGCGGTCGTCTCGCTCCTGTGGCAAGGGGCGGTCTGGGACACGGTGGCGGCGGCGCTGCGGCGCTGGGCGGTGCGACTGCACCTGGCGCGCTCGGACGCGCGGCCCACCGAGCAGCGGCACATTCCCTACGGGGTGGCCATCGCGCTTGGAACCTTCTGGGCGTTGTGGTGGCAGCAACAAAGCTTGGGTTAGCTCGAGACTAGGGAGAGGGGACACTCACGATGTTCACACGCTTCACGCATGCCGCCGCGCTTGGCGCGCTTGTTGCCCTGGTGGCCAGCGGCTCTGCCCTGGCCCAGGACGGCACTTCCGTCAGCCTGGGAGTGGGTGCCCAAAAGGTGCTCACCATTCCGGGCCTCAGCAAGGTGGCCCTTGGCGACCCGTCCATCGCCGAGGTGAAGACGCTCGGCTCCGGACAGCTGCTCGTCACCGGCCAGGCCGAAGGCAAGACGACGCTGCTCGTCTGGAAGTCTACGGGTCAGCGCGCCAGCTATCTCATCAACGTCCGCAAGCAGGACCCCAACGACGTCATCGCCGAAATCAAGCGCCTCCTCGGTGAAATCGAAGGCGTCTCCGTCCGCATGGTGGGCGACCGCATCTACCTGGACGGTCAGGCCTACACCACGCAGGACGCGGACCGCATCGAGCAGGTGGTGGGCCTGTATCCGAACGTGAAGTCGTTCGTGAAGATTGCCCCCAACGCCAAGAAGCTGGTGGCGCAGAACCTCAACGCGGCCTTCCAGAAGGGCGGCCTGAAGAACGTCCAGGCGAACGTGGTGGGTGCCACCATCTTCCTGGAGGGCTCCGTGGAGAGCCAGCAGGACCTGCAAAAGGCGGAGCTCATCACCAAGGCCATTGGCGAGAAGGTGGAGAACCTGCTCGTCGTCGGCATCAAGCGGATGATTCTCTCGGAGGTCCAGTTCGTCGAAATCCGCCGCAACAGCCGCGACCGCTACGGCATCCGCTACCCGTTGGACATCGCGGGCTCGGCGACGGCCGCCGCGTCCATCACCCAGGAGCTCTTCCCGGGCACCTTCGGGCAGGGCGGCTCCAACATCGGCCTGACGGCGGGCGCGGACTTCTCCATCGGCTTCCAGGGCAACGACGGCTACGGCCGTCTGCTCGCCCAGCCCAAGCTGGTCTGCGCCAGCGGTGAGAAGGCGGAGTTCCTGGCCGGTGGCGAGGTCCCGATTCCCCTCATCACCAACAACCAGTTCTCCATCGAGTACAAGAAGTACGGCGTCATCCTGAACCTGCGCCCCACGGCGGACCGCAACGGCAACATCCAGACGGAGATCGAGGCGGAGGCCTCTGAAATCGACACCTCCGTCGCGGTGTCCATCGGTGGTTCGTCCACGGTGCCGGGCTTCCGGACCCGCAAGGTGAAGACGAACGTCACCGTGCGCCACGGTGAGACCATCGTCCTCTCCGGCGTGTTCAGCCACGACGAGCAGAAGGCCGTGTCGAAGATTCCGGGCCTGGGTCACATCCCCATCGTGGGCGAGCTCTTCAAGAGCCGCGGCTTCGACTCCACCAAGCGCGAGCTGGTCATCTTCGTCACGCCGCGCATCGTGAACCCGGATTCCGACAAGGTCCGGACCATCATCGAGGACGTGAAGAGCCGCTACAAGCAGGCGCGCTCCGAGGTGAACTTCAACATCTTCGACTGAGGCGCCGCTCGCGGCACCTGGTTGCCGGGCCCCTTGTCGGGGGCCCTTGGACGGGCCGGACTCTCCTCTTCGCGAGGCGAGTGCCGGCCCGTCGGCTTTGCGGGCGGACGTTCCTCGTCTGGTGACGCTTTGAGGTGGAAGGGGTGCTTGCTAGCATCCGTCCCATGTTTTTGATCACCCTCGCGGAAAAGGGCGGCGGGACCGAGCAGCGCGAGTACCACAAGCCGGAAATCACCATCGGTCGGCTGCCCGGCAATGACATCATGCTCGCGAAGGGCAATGTCTCGAAGTACCACTCCCGCATCGTCGCCAAGGATGGCAAGTGCATCATCGTGGATATGAAGTCCACGAACGGCACCTTCGTGAACGGCAAGAAGATCGCCGCTCCGCAGGTGCTCAAGCCGACCGATGAAATCTACATCGGCGACTACATCATCAACGTGGAGCCCCTGGAGGACGCGGGGCCGGCGATGACGCGCGCGGGCCAGGAGGAAGAGGCCTACGACGACCAGGGAGATGAGGGCTACCCGGAGGAGGAGCCGTACGAGGACGAGCCTCCGTACGAAGAGGAGGAGCCTCCTCCCGCGCCCGCACCGGCTCCCGCGGCGGGGCGCATGCCCGCGTCCATGGCCTCCGCGCTGGCCAAGAACAAGAAGAAGGTGGATCCCCGTCAGGAGCGCTACACGCGGCTCCAGAAGGAAATCCATGACCGGCTCATCGAGTACCTCGATCTGCGCCGCATGGACATGGACCGCCTGGGCGACGATGAGCTGTGGCGGCGGACCGAGAAGGCCATCCGCGACATCATCGACCAGATGGAGGCGGACGGAGAGCTCCCGGAGGACGTGGACCGGGAGGAGCTGCTCACCGACGTCATCAACGAGGCGCTGGGCCTGGGGCCTCTCGAGGCGTTCCTCGCGTCGGATGAGATCAGCGAGATCATGGTGAACCACGCCAACCAGATCTACATCGAGCGCAAGGGCAAGCTGACGCTGTCGGAGAAGACGTTCTCGTCGAACCAGGCGGTGCTCGGCGTCATCGAGCGCATCGTGGCGCCCATCGGCCGCCGCATCGACGAGTCCAGCCCGCTGGTGGACGCGCGCCTCAAGGACGGCAGCCGCGTCAACGCCATCATCCCGCCGCTGGCGTTGAAGGGGCCCTGCATCACCATCCGCAAGTTCAAGAAGGACTCACTGAAGATCCAGGACCTCATCAAGTACAAGACGCTGACGGCGCAGATGGCCGAGTTCCTGGAGATGTGCGTCAAGGCCCGGCGAAACATCGTCATCTCCGGTGGCACGGGCTCCGGCAAGACGACGACGCTCAACATCATCAGCGCCTTCATCCCGGACAGCGAGCGCATCGTCACGGTGGAGGACGCCGCGGAGCTTCAGCTGCCCCAGGACCACTGGGTCCAGCTGGAGAGCCGTCCGCCCAACCTCGAAGGCAAGGGCGCCATCACCATCCGCGACCTGGTGAAGAACTGCCTGCGCATGCGGCCCGACCGCATCGTCGTGGGGGAGTGCCGCTCCGGCGAGACGCTGGACATGCTCCAGGCGATGAACACGGGCCACGACGGCTCGCTCACCACGCTGCACGCGAACACGCCGCGTGACGCCATCGCGCGGCTGGAGACGATGGTGCTCATGTCCGGCATGGAGCTGCCGGTGAAGGCCATCCGTGAGCAGATCGCCAGCGCGGTGCACATGATCGTGCAGCAGACGCGCTTCTCCGACGGCACCCGGAAGATCTGCTTCGTCACGGAGGTGTCCGGCATGGAGGTGGACATCGTCACGCTCCAGGACATCTTCTATTACAAGCAGGATGGCTTCACGGAGGACCACAAGGTGCGTGGCCGCTTCGTGGCGTCCGGCTTCGTGCCGAAGTTCTACGACGAGCTTCAGCGCAAAGGCATCCCCGTCAACATGAGCATCTTCCGCGAGGACTGACGCGCCATGTCCACCCTGGTCGTCCGTCTGCCTGACGGCACGGAGAATGAGTACGAAGTCGCTGGCGAGCTGAAGCTGGGCCGTCAGCCGGGCTGTGACATCCTGCTCACCGAGGGAGGCGTGTCGCGGACCCACGCGCGTGTCTTCTCCGAGGCGGGCACGGTCTTCATCGAGGACCTGGGCAGCGCCAACGGCACGTTCGTGGACGGGGAGCGCATCGGCGAGCCCACCGCGCTCACGCCCCAGTCCGAGGTGGTGCTCGGGGACTACACGCTCCAGCTCAAGGCGGCGCCCGCGCGGGGCTCGGGCTCGCGCCGGTCCGCCAAGTCGGCGCCGGCGGAGGGCATGCCGGTGGGCGCGGAAGGGCCGGGGGCTCGCTCCACGCGCGCCCTGCCCAGCATCAAGACGGCGAAGGGACCGGGCGGCGGTGCTCCCGCGGGGGCGGCGCTGGCGAAGCGGCCGGCGAAGCCCGTGGGCACGCCTCCCTCGGCCAGCAGCGGGCCCATGCTGCGCGGCATGGTGGGGCCGTGGGCCGGCAAGACGTATCCGCTCAAGGGCAAGGTGCTCGTGGGGCGGCTGCCGCCGGCGGGCATCGTGCTGGAAGATGACTCGGTCAGCCGCAAGCACGCGGAGCTGGAGGCGACCAGCTCCGGCGTCGTCGTGAGGGACCTGGGCAGCGCCAACGGCACGTTGCTCAACGGCGACCCCTTGGGGCCGGAGCCGGTGGAGCTCCAGGAGGGAGACCAGCTCCAGTTCGGCGTGGTGGAGCTCTCGTTCGAGGCGCCCCAGGCCGCGGACCCGGCCGTGCCCTCCCGGCGTGGCGCGGGGGGCCCGCCTCCCAGCCGTCGGCGCGACGCCGCGCAGGGCGGGGGAGACGCGGACCGGCGCAAGAAGCTGCTCATGGTGGGCGGTGGCGTGGTGGGCGTGCTGCTCTTCGCGGGCATCGTCAAGGCGATGCTGCCGGGGACGCCGGCAGAGGACGCGATGCCCGTGGGCCAGGGCGGGAACGCGGACCCCGCGCAGCAGGTGGCGGACCTGCTGAGCGAGTGCCGCTCCTATGCCTCCAGCGAGCTGGGCGCGCCCAACTGGGCCAAGGCGGAGCAGACGTGCTCGGCCGTCCTGGACATCGACCCCATCAACACGGACGCCAACACGCTCATCCGCCGCATCAAGCTGGAGAGCGATGCCTTCGGGCACTTCTCCACGGGCGAGAAGCTGCTGCAGCGCCTCAAGCCGGAGGAGGCGCTGGAGTCCTTCCGGAAGATTCCCAGGGAGAGTGAGTACTTCCGGCGCGCACGCTCGAAGGCGAGCGAGGCCGCCGAGCAGGTGACGAAGCGCGCGCAGGATGACTGCAAGCGCTACCTGCGCGATTCGCAGTGGAGCGCCGCGGTGCCTCGCTGCCAGACGTACATGGCGGTGTGGTGCCAGAACCAGCCGCGCGACGACCTGCAGCCGCCCCTGGGCTTCACGCTGCGGTTGGAGGGCCGTCTGCGCAAGAACGAGTGGCGTCCCAAGGACCCGCTCTTCGTGAAGTTCCTCATCTCGCGCCTGAAGCTGGACCCCAACGCGATTCCGTGGACGTGCCCGGTGGCGGAGGTGCTCAACCGCGACAACCTGCCCACGGACCCGAAGGTGGTGGTGCAGGAGACGGTGAACAAGCGCTACACGAACAAGCTGATGCAGGCGGCGATGATGGACTACTGGTTCGGCCGCGGCAGCGAGGCGCTGGCCACCCTGCAGAAGCTGCGCTCCAACTACGAGTCCGCGCAGTTCCACGCCGCGGCGGACGAGATGATGAAGACGATGTCCACCGTGGATCAGCTCTTCAAGAGCGGGCAGAGCTACCTGGCCGCGGACGACCCGGAGAAGGCCGCGGAGCCGCTGCGCGAAGCGCTGGAGGTGGACAAGTCGCTGATGCTGGAGCTGGCGGAGTCCAAGCCGTCGTTCTACCGGCGCAGCATCCTCCAGGACATGGCGGACAAGGCGTACCAGCGCGGCAGGCACTGGGCGGACCGCGAGGACAAGCGCCGAGGCTGCAAGCTGTGGAAGCTGGGCTTCAGCTTCTACGCGGGCAACTCCGACCTCAACAAGGCCGCGGGCTTCTGCTCCACCCTGGCGCTCAACACCTTCCGGGGCGCGAGCACCTGCGCCGACCTGGCCATCGTGCTGGACCTGGCCGTCAAGGGCGACGGCGTGGAGGACATGGTCATCGCGAAGAAGAAGGAGCTGGGCTGCCCCTAGCGCGCGACATGGACAGGGCGGGGCGGGCGCGCTAGGCACGGGGCATGGCCGACACCAGCCCTCCGCGCTCCGCGCCCACCCTGGTCCTCATCGACGCGTCCGGCTTCATCTTCCGCGCCTACCACGCCATTCCGCCGCTCACGACGAGCAAGGGCGTGCCCACGAACGCCGTGCTCGGCTTCACGCGCATGGTGCTCAAGGCGCTGCGGGACTTGAAGCCGACCCACGTGGCGCTCGCCTTCGACAAGGAGAGCCGCGCGGAGCGTCAGAAACTCGACCCCAACTACAAGGCGCACCGCGAGGGTCCTCCCGAGGACCTGGTGCCCCAGTTCGGGCTCATCCGCCGCGTGGCGGAGGCGCTCAACCTGCCGGTGCTGGAGATGCCGGGCTGGGAGGCCGACGACGTCATCGGCACGCTCTCCCAGAAGGCCCGGGCGGAAGGCTTCCAGGTCCAGGTCGTCACCGGGGACAAGGACTTCATCCAGATCGTGGATGAGGACGTGCGCCTGTTCGACCCGATGAAGGATGTCCACACCGGGCCCGCCGAGGTGAAGGAGCGGCTGGGCATCGAGCCCCGGCAGATGCGCGACTACCTGGCGCTCATCGGCGACGCGGTGGACAACGTGGCCAAGGTGCCGGGCATCGGCCCGAAGACGGCCACGGAGCTCATCCAACAGTTTGGCGACGTGGACACTTTGCTGTCACGGCTGGAGGAGGTGAAGAAGCCCAAGATTCGCGACGCCATCGCCTCGCACCGCGAGAGCCTGCTCCTCGCCCGGCAGCTCGTGTCCTTCAAGATGGACCTGCCGCTGGACGTCCGCGTGGCGGAGCTGACGCGCAAGGCGCTGGATGCGGCGAAGGCTCGGGAGCTCTTCACCGAGCTGGAGTTCTATGCGCTGCTCAAGGAGCTCCCCGCGCAGGGCGCGTCCGAGTCCGCGTCCGCCGAGCCCGCGAAGGAGAAGCCCGCGCCGCTCGCTACCACCACCGCGCTGGTCACCACCGACGCGGAGCTGAAGGCGCTCGCGGAGGCCGTGCGTGCCGCGGGCTCCGTCAGCGTGATTCCCGCCTACGAGGGGATGCCCTTCGCCGCGAAGCTGGTGGGCGTGGGCCTGGCGCTTCCCGATTCGACGCTCCACTACGTGCCGCTGCGCCACGCGGTGCTCGGGGCGACGCAGGTCCGGCCCGAGGCCTTCACCGCCGCGATGAAGGGCGTGCTGGAGGACCCGGCGGTGAAGAAGGGCGGGCACGACCTCAAGGCCCTCACCCTGGTGCTGGCCAACGAGGGCATCGAGCTGGGCGGGGCCCATGACGACGTGGAGCTCTTGAGCTACCTGCTCAACCCCTCCCGGCGCGAGCACGCGCTGGTGGACCTGGCGCGGGAGCGGCTGGCCTCGGAGCTGCCCGGGCTCCCCCCGGCCGCGGAGGGCAAGCGCGGGAAGAAGGACCGGGCGCTGGCGGACCACTCGCCGGAGGAGCTGGCCTCGGGCTTCGCGGTGCGCGCGGAGGCGGCGCGCCGGTTGGCGCCGGAGCTGTGGAAGGAGCTGGAGGAGGCGAAGCTGGCGCAGCTCGCCCGGGAGCTGGAGCTTCCGCTCCTGCCCGTCCTCGCGCGCATGGAGCGGCGGGGCGTGAGCCTGGACACGCAGGAGCTCGCGCGCATCTCCGTGAAGGTGGACGCGGCCGTCGAGGCGCAGGTGAAGGAGGTCTACAAGCACGCGGGCCGCGAGTTCAACATCGGCTCCAACCCGCAGCTGGTGCAGGTGCTCTTCACGGACCTGAACCTGCCCATCATCAAGCGGGGCAAGACGGGCCCGTCCGCGGACCAGGAGGTGCTGGAGAAGCTGGCCGAGGAGCACCCGCTGCCCAACGCCATCATCGAGTACCGGAGCCTGTCCAAGCTCAAGAGCACCTACCTGGACACGCTGCCCACACTGGTGGCGGCCGACAAGCGCATCCACACGACGTACCACCAGGCGGCCACCGCCACGGGGCGCCTATCGTCCACGGACCCCAACCTCCAGAACATCCCCGTGCGCACGGAGCTGGGCCGCGAGATTCGCCGCGCCTTCGTCGCCGCCGAGGGCCACCAGCTGGTCAGCGCCGACTACAGCCAGGTGGAGCTGCGCCTGCTGGCCCACATCGCGGATGACCCCGTCCTCATCGAGGCCTTCCGGCACGACGAGGACGTGCACAGCCGCACCGCCGCGGAGGTGTTCGGCGTTGCCCCGGACCAGGTGGACCGCGAGCAGCGCCGCGTGGCGAAGATGGTGAACTTCGGCATCGCCTATGGCCTGTCACCGCACGGCCTGTCGACGCGGCTGGGCATCCCGCAGGAGACGGCGCGAGACATCATCGAGCGCTACTTCACGCGCTACGCGGGCATCCGCCGCTACCTGGAGGACACCGTCAACAACGCCCGCAAGACGGGCTACGTGGAGACGCTCTACGGCCGCCGCCGCTACATGGCGGACCTGATGTCGAAGAACCGCGCCGTGGCCCAGGCCGCCGAGCGCGCCGCCATCAACATGCCGATTCAAGGCACGGCCGCGGACCTCATCAAGAAGGCCATGCTGGTGGTGGAGACGGAGCTGCGCGCGAAGGGGCTGCGCACCGTCATGCTGCTGCAGGTGCATGACGAACTGCTGCTCGAGGCGCCCGACGCGGAAGTGGAGCAGGTGAAGGGGCTGGTGGCGGCGGGCATGGCGAACGTGGCCACGCTCAAGGTGCCGCTCAAGGTGGATGTGGGCTCGGGGCGGAGCTGGGCGGACGCGCACTGAGGACAAAAACACGCGGGAGGAGCGCCCACCCCCGTAGGCCCCCTCCCGCGTCCCCACGTGCTGTCCCAACCACTTCACAAACAAAGCCGACCCGTCCGACCGGCGAGTCGCGTGGACCCCCATCCACGCGTCTTGCCAGCGGCTCGCGATGCGCGCTCACCACTCCCCAGTGGGAGCACGCGTCCCCACAAGGCGCACCATGAGGTCCCCACCCCTGGCGCGCTCCCTCCCGCCGGCCTCGGACCCTCCCAGTGTGGAGCGTCAAGCCGGACGGGTCGGCAAACCCGACCTCACCCCTCAATGCATCGCGGTACGTCCGTCCCTCGTGCCCGGCGGCACGTGCCTCACGCTGGACGGCCTCTCGAAGTACTCCACCACCAGTCCGCCGAAGGGCACCCGAGGCCCCTCCAGGCGCGAATCCCTCAGTCGCTGGAGCAGCGCCACCGCCGAGTCCACGGCTTCATCCACGGCCCGGTTGATGCGCTCCTTCTCCCAATCCCCACCGCCCAGCACCTCCGCGGCGTCCACCAGACAGCGCCTCAGCGCGGAGAACTCCTCGTGCAGCGCACGCGCGCCCCGCTCGGGAGACAGGCGGAGGACCGCCTTCGTGCGGCTCCAGGGGCTCGTCTCGTCCCCCTCCAGCGACAGGCCCAGCTCGCGGATGAAGGGCTCCACCAGGCCGTCGAGCTGGCTCATGGGCGCCTGCAGCGTTTCCGTCTCGTGCCCCGTGAGCCGCATCCGGCGCCACAGCGCCGCGATTCGGTCTGGCTGCTGGCGGAAGAACCGCGCCAGCCCCGCTGCCCTACGTCCTCGCTCCGTCATGTCCGGTGCCTTCGCCATCGCTCCCTGAGCCATAGCAAGGCGGTTGCCAGCGGCCGGGGCCAAGCAGACCCAGGAAAATCAGGCGATTAGCGAGGCGGCCGACACCTGAACGGAGGTGGGCAGGTAAAATCTTCGGGGTCTGTCTTGTAGAGGTGCCCGGAGGGCCTGTTTGCGTCAGGGGCCCGACAGCTCAGTGCAGGGTGGGCTTGGGCACTCGGCCCTTGGACCCGTCGCCGTCCATGTCGACTGGCTCGCTGTCGTGCTCCGGCGCCACCGCGAAGTCTCCAGAAGGAGACTCGGCGTGGGGAGAGGCCTCGGGGTGCTCGGGCTCGGCGGGGGCGCTCTGCCAGTACACCTCTTGCGTGGGGAGCGGCGCGCCGGGGGCGGCCGACTCGGAGGCTTGCTGCTGCTGGGCCACGAGCATCAGTCGCAGCGCGGCCTCGTCCGCGGCTTCCTGGGCCGCCATCTCCGCCAGCCGGATGGCCTTCTGCCGCCGCCGCCGGGCATAGGCGGCCACACACAGCACGGAGGCCGTCAGCCACAGCAGCGCGGAGCTGGTGGTGAGCGGCAGCCAGCCGTAGCGGGCCGCGAGCCCCTCGCGCCAGCCATCCTCCTCCACATCCAGCGAGGTGCGGAACGCCTTGGCGAACGAGGTCTCGAAATGTTCGCCACGGCTGACCCCGTCCACCAGCTCGCGCATGGCCTGGGGGCCGTACCGGGCGGAGAGGTGCGCGACGAAGGCGGCGCTCTGGGCGTAGGCAATCTCCACGTCCGCGGGCCGGTCCGGCCACGAGCTGGACAGGCCCGTGAAGCGGAAGACACGCTCCTGGGTGACGGCGCGGAAGAGGGCGGAGTAGTGGGTGAGCGAGAAGCGCTCACCCGTCACGTTCTGCGCGACACCCTCCTGGAACCAGCGCGGCCAGCCTCGGGCGAGCTGCCCCAGCGCCACGTGTGCCAGCTCATGTCTCAGCGTCTGCTGCCCATCGGGCGCGTTGAGGCTGAGGGCGTCCAGCAGGATGATTTGATGCGCGGGGTAGGCGAGCGCCACGGCCCAGCCCGGAGGCCGGCCTCCGGGGAGCGCCAGGGCCTCGAACTCGTCGCGCCCGACGCCCAGCCGCACCTCCGTCATGCCGGGCCAGTCCCGCCCGAGGATCTGGCCGAAGCTGTCACGGACAGACTCAATCTGGGAGGCGAGCTCCTTCGCCGCTCCCGTGGCCTTCTCGGTGTGGAGGATGCGGAAGCGCCGCGTCGTCACCTCGCCCACGACCTGGGGTGGGCGGGCGTTCGGGACGAGCACCACCTTGTCCATCAGGGCTTCGTGCCCATGGGGATGGGGGCCGGAGCCTTCACCCAACTGCTGGGCCCACGCCCGGGGCATGGCCAGCAGCAACAGAAGCAGGACGAGCAGGTGGCGCATGCGGGGGCCTCGCTATCCCCCAGACATAACAGCCTCGGCCCGCGCCGCATCAACCCCTGCGACCTGGACTCGTTTTCTGCGCGATGCGTCACCCGCCAGGAGGGTGACCTGTCGCCGGGGCACTCCCAGCTTCTTGGCGAGGAACTCCAGGAGCGCGGCGTTGGCCTCTCCATCCACGGGAGGAGCCGCGAGCTGGATTTTCAACAGACCGTCATGCTCTCCCACGACGCGGGTGCGAGAGGCCCGAGGTTGGATGAGCAGGGCCAGCTCCACACCCTCCGGCAGGGCCTTCAGCCAGGGGACCGCCATGGGCTATTCGCCGACGTTGGTCTTCTTCTGGGACAGGTACGCGACGTTGTCCTCGACGCGCGCGTAGTCACGGTCCGCGAAGGCGGGGCTCTTGAAGGTCTCCAGCAGCTTCTGGTGCGCGTCCAGCACCGAGCGCACCTGCGACTCGAACTGCGTGCGCTGGCGCTTGAGCTCGTTGATGTCCTCGACGACCTGCACCAGCCGCTGGTGCGCGCCGTGGACGATCTTCTCCGCCTGGTGCTCGGCGTCCGCGATGATGATCTCCGCCTCCTTCTTCGCGGCGGACTGGAGGTCCTCGCTGATGCGCTGGGCGGTGACCATCGTCTCCTGGAGGGTGCGCTCGCGCTCCTGGTGCTGCTCAAGCTTGAGCTGCGTGCGCTTCAGCTCCTCCTTGAGCGCGATGTTCTCCTTCACCACTTCCTCGAACTCGCCGGCGATCAACTCGAGGTAGGCCTCGACTTCGCGGCGGGAGAAACCTCGCAGCGCCGTGTCGAACCGCTTCTGCCGGATGTCGAGCGGGGTGATCTTCATGCCCGCGAGTCTAGCGCAGGGGGGCGACTTCTCCAGGAAACGGCCCGAGACCCAGGGCGGTGGGCGCTTGCGCCACCTCCGAGTCGCGCTTGCCTGCCTGGCGGGTGGGGTGTCTCAGCGTGTCATGGGCGGTGCATCCCACTGCGCGGCGACGGCGCGGGCGGCGTTCTGCACGGCGGAGGAGAGGCGCGAGTCGGTGACCGCGTCCTGGACGGTGCGGCGCGCGGAGACCGTCCGCTGGAAGACAAGTCCATTGAGGGCCTGGATCTTCAAGGCGTCCGGCATGCGGGGGTGGCGCACGACGTTGCCCAGGAGCTCCTCCGCGCGAGGGTGCTGGAAGAGGGCCACCGCGCGCAGCACGGCCTGTTGGGTGCGGGGATTGGGGTCCCACAGATACGTGGCGAGCGAGTCCAGGGCGCGCGGGTCTCCGAGCAGTCCCAGGTCCTCCACGGCGATGGCGCGAATCTCCTCGGGGGCGGGGCGCGCGGCCCAGAGCAGGGCGCGCAGCAGGGCGGTGTCGTCCGGGGTGGCCACCCGAGGGGCCGCGGGGGGCTCCGGTGCGGGGCGTGGCGTCTCGGCGGCGGGCCGGGCCGGGGCGGGGGGCCGGGCCGGGGCGGCGGCGACGAGCAGCATTCCGGCGACGAGCAGGGGGCTCATGGCGTCGTTCTACCCCGAAAGCCCGGGGGCGGAGCGCGTTCCGGCGGGTCCCGTGGAGATTTTCTTGACGCGATCTCCCAACGTGGGACCTTGGCCGTGCTACAGGCGTGTTGCTGACGGGAGCAAGGGCTGATGAACGCGGCGGGTTCGAGCTGGCGGACACTGGAGAACGTCGAGGTGGAGTGCACCCACTGCGGCATCCGGATGACCCTTCAGATGGGGAACCGGGTTCGCTACTACCGGTGCTCGGGGTGCCACCGCTGGGTCTCCAGCACCTACACCGAGGTGCTCCGTGCGGACGCGAAGGTGCGCACCCACCCGGTGAAGGACTCCGGGGCGCAGGATGAGCGCTTCATCGAGGTGAAGGACCGGCTGGAGCGCTGGCTGTCCGCCATCGAGGACCAGGACCCGTACCACCTCCTGGGCGTGTCGCCGCTGGATTCCGCGGAGAAGGTGCGCGCGCGCTACCACGCGCTGGCGCTGGAGCGGCACCCGGACCGGGGCGGCTCCGTGGAGAAGATGCGCGAGCTGAACGTGGCCTACGAGCGCATCCTCCGGCACCAGCAGCGCAAGCGTCAGGAGGCGCTGACCGCGGGGGCTTCCGTGGCCTCGGCCTCGGCCCTGCCCGCGCGCAGCAGGTAGGCCCAGAACAGGCCTCCCAGGCCGAGCCCCAGCGCCGTCTTCGCCCAGGTGGGGAACAAGTCACCGGGCGACACGTAGCCCTCCACCACGCCGATGCAGGCGAGGAAGGGCGCGCAGCCCAGCACCAGCTTCACCGCTTCGCGCCCTCGCAGGGCCAGCGCCTGTCCCCGAGGGAGCTCCCCCGGGTCGACCAGGGCCTGGCCCACCATCAACCCCGCGCCTCCCGCGATGACGATGATGGACAGCTCCACCGGCCCATGCGCGGCGATGAAGTCCAACAGCCGCCCCGCCATGCCCTCGCGCGCGCACAGCGCGGTGATGGCGCCAATCTGCACGCCGTTGTTCACCAGCACGAACATGGTGCCCAGGCCGTAGAAGAGCCCCAGGGCGAAGGTGAGGATGGTGACGGTGAGGTTGTTGGTGGCGATGCCCGAGGACACCGTGTCGGGCGGTGCCACGGACAGGATGTCGTCCGTCCACATGCGGCCCTGGGCCACGTACTGACGGACGCCCGAGGGCACGAGCAGCTCCGCACCGCGAGGCTCCCACAGCACCACCAGCGCGCCCAGCAGCAGGCCCAGGATGAACAGCGCGCCGCTGGCGCCCACGTAGCGCAGCTCCCGGCGCAGCGTCCTGGGGAAGTCGCGGAGGAAGAACGCCCGGACCTGGGCCCACCGCTCGCGCGGTGGTTGGTAGATGGCGCCGTAGGCCCGCGCGCAGAGCTGGTTGAGGAAGCGGTGCGCGTCGGTGCCCGGATAGAACGTCTGCGCATGCGCCAGGTCGGACGCGGCGCGGCGGTACAGCGAGTCCAGCGTGCGCAGCTCTTGAAGCGTCAGCGTGCCTTCTCGCTGGCGCGCGAGCAGCGCCTCCAACGCATCCCAGTCCGCCCGGTGCTGGGCGACGAAGGTGGGCAGCGGGGCGGCCATCTCAGTGCTCCGCCCGCACGCGAGCCCGCAGGTAGGACTCCGTGGCCTCGGGGGAGGCGAGCACCGTGGCCTTCTCCTCGTCCGTGAGCCCACCCAGCTTCTCCACCAGCTTCGTGCCCATCCGGTGCCGGGCGTCGGGCTGCAGGCCGGGCGCGCGCGTCAGGAAGGCCAGCACCAGCTCCACTTCTTCCGGTGCCAGCGTCCGTCCCGTCGCCACGCTCGTACTCGCCTCGCCGGGGGCCGCCGCCGTGTACTTGTCCAGGTCGATGCGCTCATCGCGCACGAGCACCGTCCCGGCCAGCAGGTCCCCGAGCCGGCGGTGCTGCGGCGTCATCAGCATGCTGATGCAGCCGGTGGCGTAGAGGCCCGGAAGGAAGTCCACCGCGCGGCACAGGTTGCGAACCGCGCTCTCGAACAGGCCCACCGGAGCGCCATCCAGGCGCACCACCCGGATGCGCAGGGCCTTCTTGCCGGGTGTCTGCCCATGGAAGAAGACCTCTCCCACCGTCCAGTACAGCCACTGCGTCGCGAAGACACCCACCACCAGCAGCGTCTGGCCCAGGCCGGACAGCCCCTGGAACACCCCCAGCACGTCGGACACCAGCAGCGTGAAGACGAAGTAGGCCACCACCCAGAAGAAGAAGAGCAGGGTGGCGTCCACCAGCCACGCGAGGCAGCGGTATCCGATGCCTGCCACGGGGAGGGACAGCGCCACGCGCTCCGGCGTGGCCACGGCGAGTTGGGGTGTGGAGGCGGTGCTCATGTCCAGTGCCCAGCATACACGTCGGAGCCTCCCCGCCCGGGAATGCCTTCGGCCGAGATATTCACGTTGTTCGCGAATTAAACGCCTGTTGCGCGGCGGACATTCGCGTCCCCGCAGGGCGACGCGGGATATTGACTGTTGGACGCAAAAACGCTGTCGCGGTCGAGACAGCGATGACGAACCAACGGACGCGGTGGCTGAATCCAATCCGATTCGCGCACACTTGACACTCGCGTCCTGGGCGCCTTCGCCACCGCGCTTTCCCGGTGTTAGGGTATTGGGGACGTGGAACCAGGAATGGGGCTCCAGCGGAGGTGGGGCCCAGAAGGACGTCGCGAGTCGTGAGTAGTTGAAAGGAATCAGGGAGTCAGGTCTTACATCGATGGGCCGACCCCGGAGTGGTTCAGCGGACGTGAATGCACGACCATGAAGCGTCTTCCCGCTGACCTGAGTCTTCCGGAGGCCGGGAGCAGTCAACATAGAAGTCAAAAGTGATTCGCCATGGCGGCTGGGGGGCCTTCGCATGGCAAACAATCAAGCTGCGATTCGTGTATCCATTCTCGAGGGACCGTGGGCGGCGTGGGAGAACCTCGCCGATGGCCTTCGTGGTGAGGGAGTGGCGGTGACCTCGGTGACGAGGGACGTGCGCCTCTTCCTCGATGGGTTGGGAACCGATCCGCCGCAGGTGGCGGTGATGGATGTGGAGGGAGATAGCGAAGCGGCCGTGGGCTGCTCGGTGACGGAAGGCATCAACCTTCTCCGGGAGGCACGCAAGCGGCGGCTGGAGGTCCGCATGCTGTTGCTCTCGGCGGTGAGCGCTCCGGAGGTCATCTCCCAGTGCTTCGACGAAGGCGCCTCGGGCTACCTGTTCCGAAAGGGATTGGGCACGTCCGCGGTGTCGTCCGCCATCAACTCGCTGGTGCGAGGTGAGCGGCTCTTCCCGGTGCAACTGCTGCGCAATGACTTCGAGCACCCGCCTGTCACGTCACCCACCGCGAGCGTGCTCCTGGCGCTCACGCAGCGGGAGCGCGAGGTGCTGGCGTATGTCGCGGGCGGTGCGGACAACTTGAAGATCGCCGCGCACCTGCAGATCGCCGAGCGCACGGTGAAGTCCCACGTCACGCAGCTCTACCGGAAGCTTGGAGCGGAGAATCGCACCCAGCTCGCGCTGCGCGCCTGTCACCTCGGGGTCCGTCCGCCGCCAGACCTCTGAAACAACCACCCACACACGCCACGGACCCCAGCGGTCTCGCCGGGGTCCGTCGCGCGTCGAAGGGCGTCAGTTCTTCAGCGCCGCTTCTTCCATCTTCTTGCGCAGGCTCAGCGGGCGCATGTCCGTCCAGACCTGCTTGATGTACTCGAGGCACTCGGCCTTGAGACCCTGCTTGCCCGCATCCTTCCAGCCGAGCGCGTTCTCGCGGTCCGCCGGCCAGATGGAGTACTGCTCCTCGTGGTTGACGACGACCTTGTAGATCGTCGTGTCCTCTCGCTCGTCCGCCATGTGGGTGACTCCTGAAGGTGACTGCATTCTATTTACTTCTCGGGAAAAGTGGTCAACGCCGTAAAAAGTAGGCGAAGCGCCACTGAACGAACTGCTCCGTGGGGCCCTTCGCCACACGACGGGCAGTGAAGGGGCCCCAAGCATTTCAACGGTCCTCCGGCTTGAGCCACCGGCTCAACCAATCCGTCACGGAGGGTGGGCGTAGCACGGACCCCTGCGCTCCGGAGGCCTCCCACTGCTGGAGGCCGCCCTCGGCCAGCTCGCCCCAGCCGCCGTCCAGCGCGTCCTCGTCGCGCTCGGGCGCGTCGGCCGCGAGCAGCAGGTGCACGGTCCCCGCGTACGGCTCGGGCAGGTAGCGCCGCGCCGCGCGCAGGTGACTGGCGAAGACCTTGAACCGCGTGCGCAGCTCCGCCAGCGAGACGTCCTCGGGCACCAGGCCCGCGCGAGTCCCTTCCGTGTGCAGGTGCGCCAGCAGGGGCTCCACGTCCTTGCCCGTGATGAGGGATGCCGGCAGTGCCAGCGGCGTGACGCCCGCCTGTGCCGCGAGCTCCCGAGCGAAGAGCGCGCCTTGGGCTCCCGCCGTGGACGCCGGAGCGGCCTCGGGCTCCGCGGGAGGCGGCTCGACGAGGAGCAGCTCCACCGCGTGGCCTTCCCGCTGGAGCTGCTGCGCCATCTCCCACGCGACCAGCGCGCCCATTCCCGGACCCACCAGTCGATACGGGCCTTGCGGCGTCGCGGCGCGCAGGGCCTCGACGTAGAGCGTGGCCATGGCCTCGACCGACTCGAGCGGCGCGCGGCCTTCCTCGAAGCCGCGGGCCTGGATGCCGACGACGGTCCATCCCTCGGGGGCGTGGTCCGCCAGTTGCGTGTACGCGGCCACCCGTCCGTCCAGGCCGTGGATGACGTGCAGCACGCGGCCGGTGTCGCTCCCCTCGCGCAGCGTCACGAGCGGAGACCACGCGGGGGCGGCGGGACGGGACGTCGGCCTGGTGCGCGTGTCCTGCGCCTTCGCCGCGGCCTGGGCCCGCATGAGCAGGGCCGCGAGCGACTCCACGGTGGGAGCCTCGAAGAGGGCGCGCAGCGGCAGCTCCACGCCGACGGCGGCGCGCACGCGGGAGACGACCTGCGTGGCGAGCAGGGAGTGTCCGCCCAGGGAGAAGAAGTTGTCGGTGATGCTCACGCGAGGCGTGCGCAGCACTTCCGCGAAGGCCTGGGCGAGCAGCTCCTCCAACGGCGTGCGGGGCTCGGCGAACGGCGTGGTGCCGCGCAGGCTCTCCTCGTCGGGAGGCGGCAGGGCTCCGCGCGCCACCTTGCCGGTGGGCATCAGCGGCAGCGACTCCAGCCGCATGAAGATGGAGGGCACCATGTACTCGGGCACCCGCTCGCGCAGGACCTGCCGCGCCTCCTCCGTGTCCCAGGGGGCGTCGGGCGGGAGGACCACGTAGCCCACGAGCCTGCGGTCTCCGGCGACGTCCTCGCGCACGATGGCCACCGCGTCTCGCACGTGCGGCAAGGCGCGCAGGGCCACTTCCACCTCGCCCAGCTCGATGCGGAAGCCTCGCAGCTTCACCTGGCTGTCCAGGCGGCCGAGGAACTCGAGGTTGCCATCCACCAGCCACCGCGCCTTGTCGCCCGTGCGGTACAGCCGCGCACCGGGCGCGCCGCCGAGCAGGTGCGGCACGAACTTCTCCGCCGTCAGGTCCGGACGGCCGTGGTAGCCGTGGGCCACGTTGACGCCGCCCACGTAGACCTCGCCCGCGACGCCCACGGGGCAGGGCGCGCCGTGCGGGTCCAGCACGTAGATCTCCACGTTGGTGAGCGGTGCACCCACGGGCGGCAGCGCGGGCCATGTCTTCCGGTCCGCCGGCGCGCGCCACGCCGTCACGACGTGGGCTTCCGACGGGCCGTACTGGTTCTCCAGCGTGCACTCGGGCAGGCGGTTGAAGAACGCGAGCAGCGCCGGGGTGACCTGGAGCTGCTCACCCGCCGTGATGATTTCGCCCAGCGGCGGCAGCTCCTGCTCCGTGAGCGCCGCGTCGCACATGGCCTGGAGCGCGACGAAGGGCAGGAACAGCCGCTCCACGTGGTGCTCGCGCATGTAGCGCAGCATCGCGGGCGGGTCCTGGCGCAGCGTGCCGTTGATGAGCAGCACCTTGCCGCCCAGGCACCACGTCCCGAAGAGCTCCTGGAACGAGACGTCGAAGTTGAGCGAGGCGAACTGGAGCGTGGTGGCGTCCGGCTTCACCGCGCGCTTCATCAACCACCAGAGCATGTTGCCCACCGCGCGGTGGGACATGACGATGCCCTTCGGGCGGCCCGTGCTGCCGGACGTGTAGACGAAGTAGCAGTTCGTCTCCGGCGACATGTCCACGTCGGGCGAGTGCGTCGGACGCGACCCGATGGACACCTCTTGCTCCAGGTGGATGACCCGGGCCGTGAGGCTCGCGGGCAGCGTGGAGACCAGGGCGGAGTGCGCTAGGACGACGGGCGCCTGCGTGTCCTCCAGCATCAGTGCCAGACGGTCCGCGGGGTAGCTGGGGTCCAGCGGGAGGAAGGCCGCGCCCGCCTTCATCGTCGCCAGCACCGCGACGGGCATGTCCAGGCTCGCGCGCTCCAGGCACAGGCCCACCGTGCCGTTGACGGGCACGCCGAGCGCGATGAGGTGGTGCGCGAGCTGGTTGGCGCGCGCGTCGAGCTGCGCGTAGGTGAGTGACTGGTGTCCATCCGTCACCGCCACGCGCTCCGGCGCGCGAGCGGCCTGGGCCTCCACCCAGCGGTGGATGAGCCCCGGCACGTACGTCGGGTCCACCGCCGCGTTGAAGGACTCCACCACCTGGCGGCGGTCCTCGGCGGACAGCAAGGGCAGCCGGCCCAACGTCTGGTCGGGCCGCGCCACCGCGCCCTCGAGCACCTGGTGCAGCGCGCCCACCAGCCGCTCCGCCGTCTGTCGCGTGAAGACATCGGAGCTGTACTCGAGGAAGCCCACCAGGCCCTGCGACGACTCGACGAGGGAGAGCGTCAGGTCGAACTTGGCCGTGCCGCTGTTCGGCTCCAGCGGGATGATGCTCAGGTCGCCCGTGTCGTACGTCTCCCGGTAGGTGTTCTGGAGGACGAAGAGCACCTGGAACAGCGGCGTGCGATTCAGGCTCCGCTCGGGCTGGAGCTCCTCCACCAGCTTCTCGAAGGGCACGTCCTGGTGCGCGTAGGCGTCCAGCGTCGACTCACGCACGCGGCCGAGCAGCTCGCGGAACGTCAGGTGCTCGGGGACCTGGCTGCGCAGCACGAGCGTGTTGGCGAAGAAGCCGATGAGCTTCTCCAGGTCCGAGTGGCGGCGGCCCGCGATGGGCGAGCCGACGCTGATGTCGTCCTGGCCGGAGTAGCGCGCGAGCACCGTCTGGAACGCGGCCAGCAGCACCATGAACGGCGTGGCCCCTTCGCGACGGGCCAGGGCCTGCACCGCGTCCTGCAGCGCGCGGGGCAGGGTGACGTCCACCATGCCGCCTCGGAAGGTGCTGACGGGCGGGCGGGGGAAGTCCGTGGGCAGCTCCAGGGTGGGCGGTGCGCCCTCCAACTGCTTTCGCCACCAGGCGACCTCCTTCTCCAGCACCTGGTCCTTCAGCCAGCCGCGCTGCCACGCGGAGTAGTCCGCGTACTGGAGCGGCAGCTCCGCCAGGGTGAGCGGGACGCCTCGGATGAAGGACGAGTACGCGGACGCCACCTCGTGGACGAGCAGGCCCAGCGACCAACCATCCGCGACGATGTGATGCACGGACATGAGCAGGATGTGCTCCTGCGCGCCGAGCTTCAGCAGGCGCACGCGCAACAGCGAGCGGTCCGCCAGGTTGAACGGACGCTGCATCTCCTCGGTGGTGACCCGCCGGGTCTCCACTTCACGCGCCTCGGGCTCGAGCGTGCTCAGGTCCAGCACCTCCAGCCGCCTCGGCTCGTGCGCGTGGATGACCTGGACGGGCTGTCCCTGGTGGCTCAGGACGGAGGTGCGCAGCGACTCGTGTCGACGCAGCAGCTCGTTGATGGCCCGCTCCATCGCCGCCACGTCGAGCGTGCCCGCCAGTCGGACGGTGGCGGGGATGTTGTAGAACGCGCTGTTGGGCGACAACTGGTCGAGGAACCAGAGGCGCTGCTGCGCGAACGACACCGGCTGCTCCGCCGTGCGCAGCACGGGCACGAGCGGCGGGATGTCCATGCCCTGGCCTTGCCGCACCGCCTGGTCCACGCGGTGCGCGAGCGCCTCCAGCGTCGGAGCATCGAACAGGTCTCGCAGCGGCAGCTCCACGCCGAACACCGCGCGCATGCGGCTGATGGCCTGCGTCGCCATCAGCGAGTGGCCACCCAGCTCGAAGAAGTTGTCGTGGATGCCCACGCGCTCGACCTCGAGCACCGCGCACCAGATGGTGCCCAGCCGCGCTTCCGTGGGCGTGCGAGGCCCCACGAAGTCGGGCCGTCCGCTGACCGTGCTCATGTCCGGGGCGGGCAGGGCCTTGCGGTCCACCTTGCCGTTCGGCGTGAGGGGCAGGGACTCGAGCACCAGCACCGCGGTGGGCACCATGTACTCGGGCAGGACCTCCTTCAGCGCCGCGCGCAGCGTCCCACCGTCGGTGGTGAACCCTTCACGCGCCACGGCGTAGCCGAACAGCCGCTTGCCTCCGGGGCCCTCCTCGCGAGCGATGACGACGGCCTCGCGCACCGCCGGGTGTCGAGCCAGCGCGGCCTCGACCTCGCCCAGCTCGATGCGGAAGCCACGCACCTTCACCTGCGCGTCGACGCGGCCCACGAACTCCAGGCCGCCGTCCTCGCGCCAGCGCACCATGTCACCCGTGCGGTACAGCCGGGCGCCCGGGACTCCCGAGAAGGTATCCGGGATGAAGCGCTCCGCGGTGAGGGCGGGCCGGCCGGCGTAGCCTCGCGCCACACCCACGCCCCCCAGGTACAGCTCGCCCTTGACGCCCACCGGCACGGGAGCGCCATGGGCATCCAGCACGTAGACGCGCACGTTGGCCAGGGGCCGACCGATGGACGGTGAGCGTGCGTCGCCCTCCGTGACCTGCGTGAGCGTGGCGACGACGGTGGCTTCCGTCGGGCCGTAGGAGTTGACGAACCGGCGGCCGGGCGCCCAGCGCGCGACGACCTCCGCGGGCAGGGCCTCGCCACCGGAGATGACCGTGCGGAGCGCGGGCAGGCCCTCGGACGGCGTCGCCGCCAGCGCGGCGGGAGTGAGGCTGATGACCGTGAGGAACTGGTCGCGCAGCAGCGTGTGCAGCGGCGCTCCGGGCATCACCTTCTCCAGGGGCGCGAGCACCAGCGAGGCACCCGACGTCAGCGTGGTGAAGATCTCCTCCACCGACAGGTCGAACGACAGGTTCGCGAACTGGAGCACGCGCTCGCCGGGGCCGATGCCGTAGGCGGGCGCCTCGTGCGTGACGAGGTTGGCCACGCTCACGTGCTCCACCGCCGTGCCCTTGGGCTGTCCCGTGCTTCCGGAGGTGTAGAGCACGTAGGCCAGGTTGCGGGGGAGGACGCCGGTGACGGGCGCCTCGGTGCGCTCCTTCGCCAGGGCTTCGCGCTCGACGTCGAGGCACAGCGCTCGTGCGCGGTGCTCTTCCGGGAACCGGTCGACCAGCGGCGACTGCGTCAGCAGCATCGCGGCGCCGCTGTCCTCGAGGAGGAACGCCAGTCGCTCACGCGGCAGGAGCGGATCCACCGGGACCCACGCTCCGCCCGCCTTGAGGATGCCGAGCAGACCCACCACGACGTCCAGCGAGCGCTCCATGCTGAGCGCGACGCGCACCTCGGGGCGGACCCCTCGACGCCGCAGCGCGTGGGCGAGCTGATTGGCCTGCTGGTCGAGCTGCGCGTAGGTGAGCTCGGTGCCTTCGAACGAAGCCGCCAGCGCGTCCGGAGCGCGGCGCACCTGGGCCTCGAAGAGCGAATGGACACACGCCTCGGGGAAGTCGGCGCGGGTGTCGTTCCACGTCGTCAGGAGCCGCTGGCGCTCGTCGGTGGAGAGCAGCGCCAGGGACGAGAGGTGCCGCTCCGGCTCGCGGACGAACGCGCTCACCAGCGTGAGGAAGTGCTCCGCCATCCGGGTGATGGTGGACGCGTCGTAGAGGTCGGTCTGGTACTCGAACCCACCCGTGAAGCCCGTGCTGCCTCGGGTGAGCGAGAGCGTCATGTCGAACTTCGCGGCGTGCCCCTCGTTCGGACCCGGGCGCATCGTCAGGCCCGGCAGCGAAATCGTCGCGTCCGGCGTGTTCTGGAGGATGAACATCACCCGGAACAACGGCGACTGCTGGAGGTCGCGCAGCGGCTGGAGCTGCTCGAAGGGCAGGTGCTGATGCGCATAGGCACCGAGCGCCGTCTCGCGCACGCGGCCGAGCAGCTCGCGCACCGTCGGGTCCCCATCCAGCCGGGTGCGGAGGACCAGCGTGTTGAGGAAGAAGCCGACCAGGCCTTCCAGCTCCGCGCGGTTGCGACCGGCGACGGGCGAACCCACGGACACGTCGTCCTGGCCCGCGTAGCGCGCGAGCAGGAACTGGAACGCCGAGAGGAAGAACATGAAGGGGGTGATGCCTTCACGCTGGCAGAACGCCTCGATGGCCTCGGCCTGCTCGGGCGGCACCACCAGGGACACCACATCGCCTCGGTGTCCCGTGTGGTTCGTCCTCGGCCGGTCGGTGGGCAGCTCCAGGTCCTGCGAAGCGCCATCGAGCTGCCGCTGCCACCACGCCAACTGCCGGTCCAGCTCCGCGCCTTCCAGCCAGCGGCGCTGCCACGCGGCGAAGTCCGCGTACTGGAGCGACATCTCGGGGAGGCTCGGCGCCCGGCCCATCTTGAGCTCGCTGTACACGAGCGACATCTCGCGGACGACGACACTGAGCGACCAGCCGTCGGCGACGATGTGGTGGACGTTGATGAGGAGCAGGTGCTCCTGGTCCTCCAGCGCGAGGACCTCCGCGCGCAGCAGCGGGCCCGTGCTCAGGTCGAACGGCCGCAGCGCATGCTCACTCGCGCGGCGGCGTGCCTCGGCCTCGCGCTGCTCGGAGGGGAGCTGACGCAGGTCCGTGACCGGCAGCATGAACGCGGACGGCGCGTGGATGATCTGCTCGGGGCCCTGGGCCTCCGCGCGGAACGTGGTGCGCAGGGCCTCGTGGCGATGGACGATGGCCTCGAGCGTCCGACGCAGCAGCTCCACGTCCAGCTCACCCGAGAGCACCAGCGCCGTCGGGATGTTGAACGCGGGGCTTCCAGGCTCGAGCTGATCAAGGAACCACACGCGCTCCTGCGAGTACGAGAGCGGCAGCTTGCCATCCCGAGGCGTGCGCTCGATGGCCGGCGCGGACACCGTCGCACCCGCGCGCAGCAGGGCGTCGATCCGCGCCGAGAGCTTCTCGACGGTGGGCGCCTCGAACAACTCGCGCACCGGCAGCTCCACCGAGAAGGCCACGCGGACCCGCGAGGTGAGCTGGGTGGCGAGCAGCGAGTGTCCGCCGAGCTCGAAGAAGTCGTCGTGGACGCCGACGCGCTCGGCGTGGAGGAGCTCCGCCCAGAGCGAGGCGAGCTGGAGCTCGGTCTCGGTGCGGGGCGCGACGTACTCGCGGCTCGAGGAGATGTCGGGCGACGGGAGCGCGGCGCGGTCGACCTTGCCGTTGGGCGTGAGGGGCAGCGCCGTGAGCACGGTGATGGCGGAAGGCACCATGTGCTCGGGCAGCCGCTGCTTGAGGGACTCCCGCAGCGAGGCGATGTCGACGCTGTCTCCGACGACATACGCGACCAGCCGCTGGCTGCCGGAGGTCTCGGAGCGGATGGCGGCGACGGCCTCTCGGACGGAGGACGCCGCGAGGAGCGCGGTCTCGACTTCACCGAGCTCGATGCGGAAGCCGCGCAGCTTCACCTGCGAGTCGATGCGGCCGACGTACTCGAGCGTGCCGTTGGCGAGCCAGCGGACCTTGTCGCCCGTGAGGTAGAGGCGCGACCCGGGAACCGTGGCGAAGGGGTTCGGGACGAAGCGCTCGGCGGAGAGGTCCGCACGGTGGAGGTAGCCACGCGCCAGGCCGACGCTCTCGACGCAGAGCTGGCCCGGCACGCCCACGGGGAGCGGGCGGAGCGCGTCGTCGAGGACGAAGAGGCACGTGTTGTCCCACGGCCTGCCGATGGAGGGCGGCTGGCCCGGGAGCAGCGGCTCGGAGATGGACGCGCAGACGGTGACCTCGGTGGGGCCGTACGCGTTGAGCAGGCGCAACCGCGCGCCCCAGCGCTGGATGAGCTCTGGCGAGCACGCCTCACCCGCGGAGATGAGCGTGGTGAGCGAGGGGAGGTCCTCGGGCCGCATCTGGGCGAGCACCGAGGGCGTGAGCGTGACGGCGGAGATGGACTCGTCGCGGAGGAGGTCGCGCAGCGGCGCGCCCGGGAGGAGGCGGTCGCGAGGAGCGAGGACCAGGGTGGAGCCCGCGAGGAGCGCGCCGAAGATCTCGGCGACGGAGGCATCGAAGGCGAAGGACGCGAACTGGAGGACGCGAGAGGTGGGCGTGAAGCCGTGCGCACGTCCCGCCGCGAGCGCGGTGTTGGCGAGGCCGCGGTGCTGGAGGAGCGTGCCCTTGGGCGTGCCGGTGGAGCCGGACGTGTAGATGACGTAGGCGAGGTTGTCGGCGCGAGCGCCGGAGTCCGGCGCGGTGTCCGGCCGCGCGGCGATGAGGCTCGCGTCGGAGTCCAGTCGCACCACGTGCGGCGTCTTGAAGCCCAGGCTCTCCGCGAGCGCCGCCGTCGCGACGACGAGAGGCGCCGCGCAGTCGCGGAGCATGAAGGAGAGCCGCTCGGCCGGGTACGAAGGATCGAGCGGGACCCAGGCTCCGCCCGCCTTGAGGACGGCGAGGATGGAGACGACGAGCTCGAGCGAGCGCTCGACGCAGAGCGCGACAGGGACCTCGGGCCCGACACCCAGCGAGCGCAGGTGGTGGGCGAGGCGATTGGCGCGCGAGTCGAGCTGCGCGAAGGAGAGGGACTGGCCTTCGAAGCGCAGGGCCGTGGCGTGCGGCGTGCGCGCGGCCTGGGCCTCGAAGAGGGCGTGCGTGGTGGCGTCGCGCGGGAAGTCGCGCTCGCTCTGGTTCCAGTCCACGAGGACCTGGCGCTGCTCCTCGTCGGACATCAGCGACAGCGTGGAGACCGGCACCTCGGGGCGTGCCACCGCTTGAGCGAGCAGGGCTCCGAGGTGGACCATCATCCGGTCCACGCTCTCCGCAGAGAAGAGGTCGGTGCGGTACTCGACGCCGCAGGCCAGGCCTTGCTCCGACTCGAGGACGGAGAAGGTCAGGTCCAGCCGCGCGGCGCCCGTGCTGGAGGGCTGTGCGCGGAACGTGAGGCCGGGCAGCTTCAGCTCGGACTCGGGCTGGTTCTGGAGCACCAGCGCCACCTGGAAGAGCGGCGCGTGCGCGAGGCTCCGCTCGGGGTTGAGCGCCTTGACGAGCTCCTCGAAAGGCAGGTCCTGGTGCGCGTAGGCACCCAGCATGTCCTTCCTCACGAGAGAGAGCAGCTCGCGGAAGGACGGCGCCCCACCCAGCCTCGCGCGCAGGGCGAGCTGGTTGACGAAGAAGCCGATGAGGCCCTCCGTCTCACCGTGGTGCCGGTTGGCGATGCCCGTGCCGACGACGAAGTCCTCCTGACCCGAGTAGCGCGAGAGCACGGCCTGCAGGCCCGCCATGAGGGCCATGAAGAGCGTGGTTCCCTCCTTGCGGCACAGCGCCTGGAGCGACTCGGCCAGCTCGCGAGGCAGCACTCGCGAGACGGTGGCGCCCTGGACTCCGCGCACGGCGGGGCGCGGGAAGTCCGTGGGCAGCTCCAGCAGCGGCGGCGCACCGGACAGGTGCTCCCTCCACCAGGAGACCTGCGCCTCGAGCGCCTCACCCTGGAGCCAGCCGCGCTGCCAGGTGGCGTAGTCGGCGTACTGGATGGGCAGCTCGGGCAGCGGCGAGGGCTGGCCCTCGCGGAAGGCGGCATAGAGCGCCGCGGTCTCACGCACGAGCACATCCATGGACCAGCCGTCCGAGACGATGTGGTGCATCGTCACCAGCAGAACGTGCTGACGCTCACCCAGCCGCAGCAGCGAGACGCGCAGCAGGGGGCCGGTGGCGAGGTGGAACGGACGGCGTGCCTCCTCGTCGGCGCGGCGCTGGACCTCGGACTCGCCCTGCGCGGACAGGTCCACCACGGGCACCGTCACGGGCGCGGGTGCATGGACGACCTGCTCGTTGCCCGCGCGGAACGTGGTGCGCAGCACCTCATGGCGCCGCACCACCTCCGTGAAGGCCCGCTCCAGGGCGCTCGTGTCCACGTCGCCCTCGAGCCGCAGCGCGATGGGCATGTTGTACGACGGGCTCCCCGGCTCCAGCTGGTCGAGGAACCACAGGCGCTGCTGCGCGAAGGACTGGACGAAGGACCACGGCGCCTGGCCCTCGCGGGGCAGGCGCGTGAGCGTCGGCCTGTGCGGGCCGGTGCCCGCGCTCAGCGCGACGTCGATGCGTCGGGCGAGGCCCTGCACCGTCGGCGCCTCGAACAGCTCGCGCAGGGGCAGCTCCACCTGGAAGGCGGAGCGCACGCGCGAGACGAGCTGCGTGGCGAGGAGCGAGTGGCCCCCCATCTCGAAGAAGTTCGTGCTGACGCCGACTCGCGGCACGCCGAGCACCTGCGCGAAGAGGCCCGCGAGCAACGACTCGGTGAGCGTGCGCGCCTCGAACGAGGACGCGTCCTCGATGAGCACGGACTGCTCGGGCACGGGCAGGGCCTTGCGGTCCACCTTGCCGTTGATCGTGAGGGGCAGGGCCTCCAGCACCTTCCACGCGGTGGGGACCATGGCGTCGGGCAGCCGCTTCGCGAGGAAGACTCGCAGCGTCGCGGGCTCCAGCGACGCGGGGGCGACGACATAACCCACCAGCCGCTTGTCTCCGGGCCGGTCCTCGCGGACGAGCACCACGGCCTCGCGCACCTCGGGATGCGCGAGCAGGGCGGACTCGATCTCCGCCAGCTCGATGCGCAGACCGCGCACCTTCACCTGGGCATCCGCGCGGCCCAGGAACTCGAGCAGGCCGTCGTGGCGCCAGCGGACCTGGTCACCCGTGCGGTACAGCCGGGCCCCAGGCACGGAGGAGAACGCATCCGGCACGAAGCGCTCGGCCGTCATCGCGGGCTGACCCGTGTAGCCTCGGGCCACGCCTTCGCCACCGATGAACAGCTCACCGGTGACCCCCACGGGCACCACGTGGCCGTGCTCATCCAGCACGTACACCTGGGTGTCGCCAATGGGGCGACCGATGGGCGCGGTGGCTCCCTCGATGGTGCCCTCCACCGTCCACGACGTGGCGTCGACGGTGGTCTCGGTCGGGCCGTAGCAGTTGACCAGACGCGTGGCGGGCCACTCGCCTCGGATGCGGTGCGCCAGGTTCGCCGGCAGCGCCTCACCACCGGACACCAGCACGCGCAGGCCCAAGGGGCGCTCGGACCGCGCGGCCTCCACGAACAGGCTGAGCTGCGAGGGCACGAACTGGAGCACCGTCACCCGCTGCGTCTCCACCGTCGCGTGCAGGGCCTCCATGTCCAGGTCCGCCGCCGGGGGCGGGAGCACCAGCGTCGCTCCGCTG
Source organism: Myxococcus stipitatus (assembly GCF_038561935.1). Next base: position 4,465,032 of record NZ_CP102770.1, read on the forward strand.
ACGAGCGTGGAGACGAACTCCGGCACCACGGGGTCGAAGCCCGGCGCGGTCTTCTGGAGCACACGGTCCTGGGGGCCCAGCTCCAGGCTCGTGGTGAACCAGGCCGTGTGCCGCGCCAGCGCGCGGTGCGGCACCACGACTCCCTTGGGCCGGCCCGTCGAGCCGGACGTGAACAGCACGTAGGCCGCGTTCTCCGCGGCGAGCGTCGGCACCCGGAACTGGCTGCTCGCCACCGGATGCGTGGCCGCCACGTCCTCCAGGAGCAGGACGCCCGATGTCCCCGCCGGCAGCGAGGCTCGGAGCTCCCGCTGCGCGAGCACCACGGCGGGAGCGGTGTCGTCCAGCATCATCGCCAGTCGCTCGGACGGCGAGGATGCATCGAGCGGAACCCAGACGCCTCCCGACGCGAGGATGCCAAGGACCCCCGCGACCAGCTCGGGCGAGCGCCGCGCGAGCAGCGCCACGCGCACCTCGGGGCCCACGCCGCGCTGACGCAGCACCTCCGCCAGGCCGAGGGCCTTGCGCTCCAGCTCCCGGTACGTGAGCTGTCCGTCCGTCCATTCCAGCGCCACGGCGTCGGGCGAGAGGGCCGCGCGCGACTGGAACCACGAGAACACGGCGGTCTCGCGCGAGTGCGTGGAGCGGGTGTCGTTCCACTCGACCACCAGGCGGTGGCGCTCCTCGGGTGCGAGCAGCGGCAGCTCGGCGAGCGTGAGGTCCGGCGTGGACACCGCCGCCTCGAGCAGGCGCGTGAAGTGGCCCGCCATCCCCTGGAGGGTCTCCAGGTCGAACAGGTCCGTGTTGTATTCGAACGCGCCCACCAGCCCCTCGGGCGACTCCTGGAGGACGAGGGACAGCGAGTACTTCGCGATGCCCGGGTCCACGTCCGCCGGGGCCAGGGTGAGCTCCGGCAACGTCAGCGAGGGCACGGGCGTGTTCTGCAGCGCGAACATCACCTGGAACAGCGGCGAGTGGCTCAGGCTGCGCGCGGGCTGGAGCTCCTCCACCAGGTGCTCGAACGGGACATCCTGGTGCGTGAGCGCGCCGAGCGACGTCTCACGGGCCTGCTCGACCAGGGCGCGGAACGTCATGGCCCCGGACATGCGGCCGCGCAGGACCAGCGTGTTGATGAACACGCCGATGAGGCCCTCGGTCTCCGGGCGGTTGCGGCCCGCCACCGGCGTGCCCACGAGCAGGTCATCCTGGCCCGTGGAGCGGTACAGGAGGGCCTGGAACGCGGCGAGGAGCACCATGAACGGCGTGGCGTTCATGCGCTGCCCGAGCGCCGTCACCGCGGCGGAGAGCTCCGCCGTCAGCCTCACGGGATGGCTCGCGCCCGCCTGGGTCTGCATCGCGGGCACCGGACGGTCCGTGGGCAGCGCCAACACGTGGTTCGCGCCCTCCAGCTGCGTCTTCCAGTACGTGAGCTGACGCTCCAGCTCACCCGCTGCCAGCCACTGCCGCTGCCAGGCCGCGTGGTCCGCGTACTGGACACGCAGCTCCGGCAGGGACGCGGGACGTCCCGCCTTCGCCGCCGCATACAGCTCCGCAGCCTCGCGCACCAACACGCCCGTGGACCAGCCGTCCGAGACGATGTGGTGCATCGTGAGCAGCAACACATGCAGCCGCTCGTCCAGGCGCAGCAGCATCACGCGCAGCAGCGGGCCCTGGGCGAGGTCGAACGGACGCTGGGCCTCCTCGAGCGACAGCCTGTGGGCCTCGGCCTCGCGCTGCTCGGGCGACAGCGCGGAGAGGTCCACGCGCGTGAGCTTCAGCTCGAGCGTCGGCGCGATGGCCTGTCTCGGGCTTCCATCCGCGTTGGCGGGGAAGGTCGTGCGCAGCGACTCATGCCGCTGGGCCAGGGCGCGGAAGGCATGCTCCAGCGCGGGGGCGTCGACCGCCCCCTCCAGCCGGATGGCCGCGGGGAGGTTGTAGAGCGGCGTGCCCGGCTCCAGCTGGTCCAGGAACCAGAGCCGCCGCTGCGCGAAGGACAGCGGGAGCTCTCCCGTCCGGGACACTGGCACGAGCTCCGGCGCCTTCGCCTTCGGAGGGCCTGCCCGCCGGAGCGCGTCGATGCGCGCGGCGAGCTTCTCCACGCTCGGCGCCTCGAACAGCTCGCGCAGGGGCACGTCCACGCCGAACGCGGCCTGGAGGCGGGACGTGGACTGCGTGGCGAGGAGCGAGTGGCCACCGAGCTCGAAGAAGTCGTCCGTGACGCCGACGCGGTCGACATGGAGGAGCTCGGCCCAGATCTCGGCGAGCTGGCGCTCGGTCTCGCTGCGCGGCGCCAGGTACTCGCGTGCGCTCGTGGAGAGCGAGGCATCCGGCGACGGGAGCGCGTTGCGGTCGAGCTTTCCATTGGGCGTGAGCGGGAGCGCGTCGAGGCGAGCGATGGCGGACGGCACCATGTGCTCGGGGAGACGGCGCTTGAGGAACTCACGGAGCGGCGTGGGGTCGAAGTCCGCCTCGTCCGTGACGACGTAGGCGACCAGTCGCTTGTCGCCAGACGACTCGACGCGGACGTTGGCGGCGGCCTCCTGTACCGAGGGGAAGGCGAGGAGCGCCGTCTCGACTTCACCGAGCTCGATGCGGAAGCCACGCAGCTTCACCTGCGAGTCGATGCGGCCGAGGAACTCGAGCGTCCCGTCCTGGAGCCAGCGGGCCTTGTCGCCGGAGAGGTACAGGCGCGAGCCCGGAGCCGTGGCGAAGGGGTTGGGGACGAAGCGCTCCGCGGAGAGGTCCGCGCGGTGGAGATAGCCTCGCGCGAGGCCAACAGAGGCAATGCAGAGCTGACCGGGAACGCCGACGGGGACCGGGCGCATCGCCTCGTCGAGGATGTAGACCTGGACGTTGTCCCAGGGCTTGCCGATGGACGGTGACTGCCCCGGGCGCAGCGGCTCGGAGATGGACGCGCAGACGGTCGCCTCGGTGGGGCCGTACGCGTTGAGGAAGCGCACGCGCGCGCCCCAGCGCTGGATGAGCTCGGGCGAGCACGCCTCGCCCGCGGAGATGAGCGTGGTGAGCGAGGGGAAGTCCTCGGGGTTGAGCTGCGCGATGACCGAGGGCGTGAGCGTGACGGCGGAGATGGACTCGTCGCGGAGGAGGTCGCGCAGCGGCGCGCCCGGAAGGAGGCGGTCGCGAGGAGCGAGGACCAGGGTGGAGCCCGCGAGGAGCGCGCCGAAGATCTCGGCGACGGAGGCGTCGAAGGCGAAGGACGCGAACTGGAGGACGCGAGAGGTGGGCGTGAAGCCGTGCGCGCGTCCGGCGGTGAGCGCGGTGTTGGCGAAGCCGCGGTGCTGGAGGAGCGTGCCCTTGGGCGTGCCCGTAGAGCCGGACGTGTAGATGACGTAGGCGAGGTTGTCGGCGCGGGCGCCGGAGTCCGGCGCGGTGTCCGGCTGCGCGGCGATGAGGCTCGCGTCGACGTCCAGCAGGACGAGCTGCATGGCCCCCGCGGGGAGCTCGTCGGCGATGGCCTCCGTCGTGACGAGGACGGGCGCCGCGCAGTCGCGGAGCATGAAGGAGAGCCGCTCGGCCGGGTACGAAGGATCGAGCGGGACCCAGGCTCCGCCCGCCTTGAGGATGGCGAGGATGGAGACGACCAGGTCCAGCGAGCGCTCCAGGGAGATCGCCACGGGGACCTCGGGCCTGACGCCGAGCGAGCGTAGGTGGTGCGCGAGGCGGTTGGCGCGTGCGTCGAGCTGCGCGAAGGAGAGCGACTGGCCCTCGAAGCGCAGGGCCGTGGCGTCCGGCGTGCGCGCGGCCTGGGCCTCGAAGAGGGCGTGGACGGTGGTCTCGCGCGGGAAGTCGCGCTCGCTGTTGTTCCACTCGACGAGCGCCCGCTGCTGCTCATCCCGCTGCATCAGCGGCAGCGTGGAGACGGGCGCCTCGGGACGAACGGCCGCCGCTTCGAGCACGCTGCCCAGGTGCCCGATGAGGTGCTCGATGGTCGCCGCCGAGAAGAGGTCCGTGCGGTACTCGGCCGAGCAGCTCAACCCCTCGGACGTCTCGGTGATGGAGAGCGTCAGGTCGAGCCGCGCCGTGCCCGTGGCCGCTTCCAGCAGACGGAACGTGAGGCCCGGGACCTCGAGCTCGTTGTCCGGCTGGTTCTGGAGGACCAGCTTGATCTGGAACAGCGGCGCGAAGCCGAGCCCTCGGCCGGGGTTGATGTCCTTGACCAGCTCCTCGAACGGCAGGTCCTGGTGCGCATAGGCGCCCAGCGTGTCCTGCTTCACGCGCGTGAGCAGCTCGCGGAAGGACGGGTTGCCTCCCAACCGCGCACGCAGCGCGAGCTGGTTGATGAAGAAGCCGATGAGGCCCTCCGTCTCCGCGCGGTTGCGGTTGGCGATGTCCGTTCCCAGGACGAAGTCCTCCTGCCCCGAGTACCGGGAGAGGACGACCTGGAAGCCCGCGAGCAACGCCATGAAGAGGGTGACCTCCTCCTGGCGGCACAGCGCGTGGAGTGACTCGACCAGCGCTCGCGGCAGCATGCGGCCGGCGCGCGCGCCCTGGAAGCCCTGCGCGGAGGGACGCGGGAAGTCCGTGGGCAGGTCCAGTTGCGGCGCCGCTCCGGACAGGTACTCGCGCCACCAGGCGAGCTGTCCCTCGAGGACCTCTCCCTGGAGCCAGCCACGCTGCCATGCGGCGTAGTCCGCGTACTGCAGCGGCAGCTCGGGCAGCGAGGACGGCTGACCCGCCGCGAAGGACTCGTAGAGCGCCGTCGACTCGCGCACGAGCAGCGCCATGGACCAGCCGTCCGTCACGATGTGGTGCATCGTCAGCAGCAACACGTGATGCGTGGGCGTGACGCGCAGCAGGACGGTGCGCAGCATCGGCCCATGGACGAAGTCGAAGGGACGCTGGGCTTCCTCCCGGATGCGGCGCTGCAACTCCGCGTCGAGCTCCGCCCCCGTGAGTCCCGTCAGGTCCTCCACCGGCATCGGCACGGGCGCCGCGGGGTGGATGTGCTGGACGGGGCCTTCGTGGAAGCTCGTGCGCAGCACCTCGTGGCGCCGCACCAGCTCCGTGAAGGCCTGCTGGAGCGCCGCTTCCTTCAGCGTGCCCTCGAGCTGGAGCGCCAGCGGCATGTTGAAGGTGGCGCTTCCGGGCTGGAGCTTGTCGAGGAACCAGAGGCGCTGCTGAGCGAAGGAGAGCGGCAGCGGCTTCGTCCTGTCGGCCCGGACGAACGGCGGCGGGCCCAGGGCGAGCGACGTGTCGAGCTGGGAGATGCGCTCGGCGAGGCGGGCGACGGACGGGGCCTCGAAGAGGACGCGGAGCGGGAGCTCGAGGTTGAAGGCCGCGCGGACGCGAGAGACGAGCTGCGTGGCCAGGAGTGAGTGGCCGCCGAGCTCGAAGAAGCTGTCGGAGACGGAGAGCGCGTCGAGGTGCAGGACGTCGCGGAAGAGCGCGGCGAGCTTCTCCTCCGTGGCGTTGCGGGGCGCGATGAACTCCGAGACCTCCTGTGACGGAGGCTGCGGGAGGAGCCGGCGCGCGAGCTTTCCGCTGGGAGTCAGCGGCAGGGCCTCCAGGGTGACGAACGCGGACGGCACCATGTACTCGGGCAGCCGCTGGAGGAGGTGCGCCCGGACGTCGGCGAGAGAGGGGGCCTCGGCGGCGGACGCGGGGATGAAGTAGCCGACGAGGCGCTTGAGGCCGGGGACGTCCTCTCGGACGGTGGCCGCGGCGTCGCGGATGCCGGGAATGGAGCGCAGCGCGGCCTCGACCTCACCGAGCTCGACGCGGAAGCCGCGCAGCTTCACCTGACCATCGAGACGGCCGAGGAACTCCACGGTGCCATCGGCCTTCCAGCGCGCGGAGTCGCCGGTGCGGTAGAGGCGCGCGCCGGGCGTGGTGCTGAACGGGTGCGGGACGAACTTCTCAGCCGTGAGCTCGGCCCTTCCCGGGTAGCCGAGCGCCAGGTGCGCACCGCCGATGAAGAGCTCGCCGGGGACACCGATGGGCGTCGGCTGACCGAGCGCATCGAGGACGAAGAGCTGGGTGTGCGGCAGCGGTGCGCCGATGGACGGCAGCCGAGGCCAGGACGCGGGCGCCCCCTGGAGACGGAAGGCGGAGACGACGTGCGTCTCGGAGGGACCGTACTGGTTCTCGAGGACGCAGCCCGGGAGCTTCTCGAAGAAGGCGATGAGCGCGGGGGTGACCTGGAGCTGCTCACCCGCGGTGACGACCTCGCGCAGCGCGGTGGGCAGCGTCGCGCCGTGAGCGACGGCATCGGAGATGGCCTGGAGCGCGACGAAGGGCAGGAAGAGACGCTCGACCCGCTGGCGCCGCATGAAGTCGAGCAGGGCCGGGATGTCCTGGCGCAGTCCGCCCGTGGGCAGGACGAGGGTTCCTCCCGCCCACCACGTGGAGAAGAGCTCCTGGCAGGAGACGTCGAAGGACAGCGACGCGAACTGGAGCGTGGTGGCCTTCGGGTTCTGCGTTTGGCGCAACTGCCACGCGAGCAGGTGGCTCAGCGCGCGATGCGGCAGCGCGACGCCCTTGGGCTTGCCCGTCGAACCGGACGTGTAGATGACGTACGCGGGGGACTCGGGCGAGACGGCGACGGCGGGGGCCTGCTTGGATTGGGACGCGAGGGACCCGGCCTCTTCATCCAGGAAGAGGCACCGCGCCTGGGACGAAGGCACGGACGCCCGCAGCGACGTGTGGGAGAGGACGACCGGCGCGACGGAGTCCTCGAGCATGAAGGCGAGGCGCTCGGCGGGGTAGTTGGGGTCGAGCGGGAGATACGACGCCCCGGCCTTGAGTGACGCGAGCACGGCGACGGCCATGTCGAGCGACTTCTCCAGGCAGATGCCGACGGACATGCCAGACGTGACGCCGAGCGTCCGCAACCTGTTCGCGAGCTGGTTCGCGCGGGCATCGAGCTGTGTGTAGGTGAGGCTGCTCACGCCATCGGTGACGGCGATGGCGTCGGGCGTGCTCCGCGCCTGTGCCTCCACGGGCACATGGAGGGGCGTCGCCGCATGCGACTGCCGCGCGGTGTTGTTCCAGTCGACGAGGAGGACCTGCCGCTCCCGCGCGCTCAGCAGTGGGAGCTGGGAGAGCGATTGGCTCGGCTCCTCGATGGCGGAGGAGAGCAGGAGCTGGAAGTGCTCCGCCATCCGCTGGGCCGAGGCGGCGTCGAAGAGGTCGGTGTTGAACTCGAGCTGCCCGTGGATGTCGTCGCCCGAATCCACCAGGAGGAGCGAGAGGTCGAACTTGGCCGTGCGGCTGTCGACGTCGAGAGGCCGGAGGACCGTCGACGTGCCGGAGGCCGTGTTCGTGCTCGGGGGGACGGACTGGAACGCGAGCAGGGCTTGGAAGATCGGCGAACGGCTGAGGTCACGCTGCGGCTGGAGCTCCTCGACGAGCTTCTCGAACGGGACGTCCTGATGCTCGTAGGCGGCGAGGGTGGTTCCACGCACCTGCGCGAGCAGCTCACGGAAGGAGATCCCCGGGGGGAGGTGGGTGCGGAGCGGGAGGGTGTTGACGAAGAAGCCGATGATTCCTTCGAGGTCGGCCTGCTGGCGATTGGCGATGGGCGAGCCGACGACGATGTCGTCCTGACCGGAGTACCGGGCCAGGAGGACGTTGAAGGAGGACAGAATCACCATGAAGGGAGTGACGCCTTCATGGAGGCAGAGCGCGCGAAGGGCTCGGGTGAGGTTGGCGCCCAGGTGCAGCGGGAGTGCCGCGCCGTGCGAGGACTGGACGGGGGGACGCGGCCTGTCGGTGGGCAGGTCCAGCGAGTGCGGCGCACCGGCGAGGTGCTGGCGCCACCAGTCGACCTGCTGGGCGAGGACATCGTCGCGGAGCCACGAGCGCTGCCACGAGGCGAAGTCCGCGTACTGGAACGGAAGCGCCGCGAGCGGCGACGGGAGGCCACGAGCGAAGGCCTCGTAGAGGGCACCGACCTCTCGTCCGAAGATGCCCGAGGACCAGGCGTCCGAGACGATGTGGTGGATGTTGAGGAGGAGGAAGTGCCGCTGCGGCGAGATGCGGACGAGCGTCGCGCGGAAGAGCGGAGCCTGCGTCAGGTTGAACGGACGCTGCGCCTCGATGGAGGCGAGACGGAGGGCCTCCGTGTCACGTGAGGACTCCGGGAGGTACGTCAGGTCGACGTGTGAGAGCGCCCAGTCGATCTGGTCGTGGATGACCTGGACGGGAGCACCATCGCCACGGGAGTGGAACGACGTGCGCAGGGACTCATGGCGGTGGACGAGCTCGAGCAGCGCACGCGCGAGCGCGTCGGAGTCAAGCGGCCCCTCGACGATGAGCGCGGAGGGGATGTTGTAGAACGGGCTGTCGGGCTGGAGCTTGTCGAGGAACCAGAGGCGCTGCTGCGCGAAGGAGAGCGGCATCTCCTCGGAGCGGGCGACGCGCGCCAAGGGCGGGAGCTGGAGGCCCGACTTCGTCAGCCGTGCCGTGTCGATGCGCTCCGCGAGGCGAGAGATGGAAGGAGCCTCGAAGAGGGCGCGGATGGGGAGCTCGACGCTGAAGGCCGAGCGGACGCGGGAGACGAGCTGAGTGGCGAGGAGTGAGTGGCCACCGAGCTCGAAGAAGCTGTCGTGGATGCCGACGCGGTCGACCTTGAGGACGTCGGAGAAGAGCGCGGCGAGGAGGGTCTCGGACGGCGTGCGAGGAGGCGCGAACTCGCGGGAGGCCGCACGGAAGTCGGGAGCCGGGAGCGCCTTCCTGTCGACCTTACCGTTGGGCGAGAGCGGCAGGGCGGGGAGGACGACGAAGGCGGACGGCACCATGAACTCGGGCAGGTGTGCGGAGAGCGCCGTGCGCAGGGCCTGGGTGTCGATGTCGGCCGCGGCGACGAGGTAGCCGACGAGGCGGGGAGAGGAGGCATCCTCGCGGAGGACGACGACGGAGTCGGAGACGCCTGGGAAGGCGAGGAGCGCTGCTTCGATTTCACCGAGCTCGATGCGGAAGCCGCGCAGCTTCACCTGGAAGTCGGCGCGACCGATGTACTCGATGGAGCCGTCGGGCAACCAGCGAGCGACGTCACCGGTGCGGTAGAGGCGCGCACCCGGCGTGGCCGAGAAGGCGTCCGGGATGAAGCGCTCGGCGGTGAGCGAGGGCCGGTTGAGGTAGCCGAGGCAGACCTGGATGCCGCCGATGAAGAGCTCACCGGGGACACCGACAGGGGTGGGGCGCCCCGTGTCGTCGAGGACGTGGAGCTGGGTGTTGGAGATGGGGCGGCCGATGGGGACGAAGTGGCGCGTGTCTCCTCGAGCGCAATGCCAGTGAGAGACTTCGACGGCGGCCTCGGTGGGGCCGTAGAGGTTGTGGATCTCAACGGAGGCGGGCAGGCGCGAGTGAGCGCGGCGGACGAGCTCCGAGGGGAGCGCCTCACCGCTGCACATCAGGCGGCGGAGAGAAGTGAGGGACTCGAGGCCCGGCTCCTCGAGGAAGACGCGGAGCATCGAGGGGACGAAGTGGATGGTGGTGATGCGCGCTTCGGCGATGAGCCGTGTGAGGTACGTGGGGTCCTGGTGTCCGCCAGGCTTCGCAAGGACGAGACGAGCGCCCGAGATGAGCGGCCAGAAGAACTCGAAGACGGAGACGTCGAAGGAGAACGGCGTCTTCTGGAGGAGGGAGTCCGAGGGCGCGAGGGAGAACTCGCGCTGCCCCCAGAGGAGCCGGTTGACGACGCTCCGGTGGGAGTTGATGGCGCCCTTGGGACGACCCGTGGAGCCGGAGGTGAAGATGACGTAGGCGGGAGCGTCAGCGCCGGCGACAAGCGGAAGGGTCTCGGCTGAGTGCGCGGCGACCGCGTCCCACTGAGTGTCGAGGCAGAGGATGTGCGCGGAGGACGAGGGCAGCACCGGGAGGAGGTGCTGGTGGGTGAGGAGGACGGGGGCCTGGGTGTCCTCGAGCATCCCGGCGAGGCGCTCGCGAGGGTACGCGGGGTCGAAGGGGACGTAGGCGGCGCCGGACTTGAGGACCGCGAGCAGTGAGACGACGAGGTCGAGTGAGCGCTCGAGGGAGATGCCGACGAGCGAGCCCGGGCGAGCACCCAGCGCACGCAGGTGGCGGGCGAGCTGGTTGGCACGAGCATCGAGCTGCGCATACGTGAGGGAAGAGTCCTCGAAGCGAAGGGCCTCCGCGTCGGGCGTACGACGGGCCTGGGCCTCGATGAGGGAGTGCAGGCAGACGTCACGAGGGAAGGTGTCGTTGCGGCCCTGGAAGTCAGAGAGGAGCTGGAGCTTCTCCGCTTGGGCAAGCAACGGCACGTCAGACAGACGCGTGTCGGGATTCGCGGCGACGGCGGCGAGCAAGGTGCAGAGGTGCCCGCGCATCCGCTGGATGGTCTCGACGTCGAAGAGGTCGGTGTTGAAGTCGAGGGTGGCGAAAAACTGTCCCTGGGACTCGCTCATGCCGAGAGCGAGGTCGAACTTGGTGGAGGGCAGCTCGGGGGAGAGGACGTCGAGGGAGAGGCCCGGGAGCTGGAGAGAGCCTTCGGGGTTGTTCTGGAAGACGAAGAAGACTTGGAAGAGAGGAGAGCGGCTGAGGTCGCGCTGAGGCTGGAGCTCGTCGACGAGCTTCTCGAAGGGGACGTCCTGGTGCTCGTAGGCGGTGAGCGTGGTCTGCCGCACTTGAGCGAGCAGCTCGCGGAAGGAGCGGACGCCGTGGAAACGAGAGCGAAGGACGAGGGTGTTGACGAAGAAGCCGATGAGGCCTTCGGTCTCGGAGCGGTTGCGGTTGGCGATGGGAGAGCCGACCGAGATGTCGTCCTGGCCGGAGTAGCGGGAGAGCAGGAGCTGCCACGCGGCGAGCAGGAGCATGAAGGGCGTGGCGCCGGAGTCGTGGGCGAGCCCCTTCAGGGAACGGGAGATTTCAGGAGAGAGAGAGAAGGAGAGCTGCTGCCCCCGAGAGGACTGGACGGGGGGACGCGGCCTGTCGGTGGGCAGGTCGATGGAGGGAGGAGCGCCAGCGAGCTGGTTGCGCCACCAGTCGATTTCGGAAGAGAGGACGTCGCCGGAGAGCCACTGGCGCTGCCAGACGGAGAAGTCGGCGTACTGGACGGGAAGCGCGGGGAGCTGAGCGGAGTCACCACCGGAGAACTGCCGGTAGAAGGCGGCGAGCTCGCGAGCCATGACGGAGATGGACCAACCGTCAGAGGCGATGTGGTGGACGGTGACGAGGAGATGGTGCTGAGCCTCTGAGAGGCGCAGGAGCGTGGCACGGACGACCGGGCCGCGAGCGAGATCGAAGGGCCGCAGCGCCTCGGCGGCGGCGAGGCGGAGAGCCTCGGCGCCGCGCTCCATCTCGGGGAGAGAGGAGAGGTCGACGAGAGGCATGTCCAGGAGGAAGGAGTCCTGGATGATCTGGACAGGTTGGTCGTCAATGAGAGCGAAGTGAGTGCGGAGGACTTCGTGGCGCTGAATCAGAGCGCGGAGGGACTGGAGGAGCGCGTCTGAGTTGAGGGAGCCCGAGAGCTTGAGGACCCAAGGGATGTTGTAGGTGGAGTTGCCAGGCTGGAGCTGGTCGAGGAACCAGAGGCGCTGCTGAGCGAAGGAGAGCGGGAGAGGCTGAGTCCTGTCGACCGGGACGAGAGCAGGGGCACGAGAGGACGGAGCGGCGAGGCTCTCGAGGCGCTCGGAGAGCAGCGCGACGGTGGGAGAAGAGAAGAGCTCACCGAGGGGGAGCTCGACGCTGAAAGCGGAGCGAATGCGGGAGACGACTTGAGTGGCGAGGAGGGAGTGACCGCCCAGCTCGAAGAAGTCTGCGTGGATGCTGACGCGAGGGAGCCCGAGGACGTCGGCGAAGATGGAAGCGAGACGCTCTTGGGACTGAGTGGACGGAGGAGTGAAGTCCTCGGCAACAGCAGCTGAGGCGAAGTCGGGAGGGGGAAGGGCCTTCCTGTCGAGCTTGCCGTTGGGAGAGAGGGGGAAGGAGGGGAGGGAGACGAGCGCGGCCGGCACCATGTACTCGGGCAGGCGCTGGAGGAGGAAGGAGCGAAGGGCGGAGGAGTCGACGCCGTGGCCTTCAGAGGAGGTGAAGTAGGCGACGAGGCGCTTGTCGCCGGGGATGTCCTCACGAGCGAGGACAGCGGCCTCGTGGATGCCAGGGAAGAGGCGGAGGGCGGCCTCGACTTCACCGAGCTCGATGCGGAAGCCGCGGACCTTCACCTGGAAGTCAGAGCGACCGAGGAACTCGAGGGAGCCGTCGGGGAGCCAGCGGGCCAGGTCGCCGGTGCGGTAGAGGCGAGCGCCGGGAGTCACCGAGAAGGGGTGAGGAATGAAGCGCTCAGCGGTGAGGTCGGGGCGGTTGAGGTAGCCCCAGGCAAGGCCATCACCACCGACGAAGAGCTCTCCGGGGAGGCCGGGCGGGAGCGGGAGGAGGGAGGAGGAGTCGAGGACGAAAGCGGAGGAGTTGGAGAGGGGTGAGCCGATGGGGACGGAGCGAGAGAAGGAGTCGCCGTGGCGGAGGGGGAAGGTGGCGGAGAAGGTGGTGTTCTCGGTGGGCCCGTAGCCGTTGACGAAGAGGTGAGAGGGGGGGAGGCGAGAGAGGTGCTCGCGGACGCGAGAAGGAGGAAGTGCGTCACCACCGGCGAGGAGCTGGGAGACGGAGGCGAGAGCGGAGGGCTGGAGAGAAGCCATCTGCTCGAAGAGGGCGGCGGTCAACCAGAGAGAGGAGATGCGCTCCTGGAGGAGGAGAGAGGCGAGCTCGTCGAGAGAGAGGGCGTGAGGAGGAGCGAGGACGAGCTTCGAGCCGTGGAGGAGGGCGCCCCAGATTTCGAGGGTGGAGGCGTCGAAGGCGACGGGGGCGGCGTGGAGCCAGACGTCGGAGGGGGAGAAGCGGATGAAGGAAGAAGAGACGAGGCGGGTGACGCCTCGGTGAGGAATGCAGACACCCTTGGGCTCGCCAGTGGAGCCCGAGGTGAACATGACGTAGGCGAGGTCGTCACCGGAGCCCAAGAGAGGCAGGGGTGAAGAGGGCTGACGTGAGATGAGGCGGGCCTGCTCGTCGAGGAGGAGGAGGACGGAGGAGGAGGCGGGGAGGTCGTCAGCGACGTCGGAGTGGGAGACGAGGACGCCGGCGGAGGACTCACGGAGGACGAAGGAGAGGCGCTCGGAGGGCCAGGCCTTGTCGAGGGGGACGTAGGCGGCGCCCGCCTTGAGGATGGCAAGGAGGGAGACGATGAGGTCAGGCGAGCGGTCGAGACGGAGCGCGACGCGAGAGCCTGGGAGGACACCGAGGGAGCGGAGGTAGTGGGCGAGCTGGTTGGAGCGAGCGTCCAGCGAGGCGTAGGTGAGGGACTCACCACCGGAAGAGACAGCGACGGAGTCCGGAGTCCGAGCAGCCTGCTGAGAGAAGAGCGCGTGGATGGAAGCGTCGCGCGGGTAGGCGGAAGCAGTGTCGTTCCAGGAGGAGAGGACCCGCTGCTTCTCGGAAGGAGTGAGAAGCGAGAGGGAAGAGAGCTGGAGCTCCGGCTGAGCAACGACGGCTTCGAGCAGGCCCGAGAAGTGGGCGAGCATCCGCTCCATGGAGGAGGCGTCGAAGAGGTCGGTGTTGTAGTTCAGCAAGCCGACGAAGCCCTGGCCCTGGCCCGCCTCTTCAAGCAGGAGGCTGAAGTCGTACTTGGAAGACTCAATGGCGGAGGGCAGGCCGCTCAGGGTGAGGCCCGGGAGAGAGAGTTCACCTTCCGGGGCGTTCTGGAGGGTGAGCGTGACCTGGAAGAAGGGAGAGCGGCTGAGGTCGCGCTGAGGCTGGAGTTCCTCGACGAGCTTCTCGAAGGGGACGTCCTGGTGCTCGTAGGCGGCGAGGGTGCTGAGGCGCACCTGAGAGAGCAGCTCGCGGAAGGAGCGGACGCCCTGGAGGCGAGAGCGGAAGACGAGGGTGTTGACGAAGAAGCCGATGAGGCCTTCGGTCTCGGAGCGGTTGCGGTTGGCGATGGGGGAGCCAACGGAGATGTCGTCCTGGCCGGAGTAGCGGGAGAGCAGGAGCTGGAACGACGCGAGGAGGACCATGAAGGGCGTAGCGCCCTCGCGCTGGGCGAGAGCCTTCACGGCATGGGACAGCTCGCGAGGCAGTGAGACGGGAAGGACGGCGCCGCGATAGGTCTGGACGGCGGGACGAGGCCTGTCGGTGAGCAGCTCGAGAGAGGGAGATGCCCCCTCGAGGTGCTGGCGCCACCAGGCAATCTCCTGGTCGAGGACGTCGCCGGCAAGCCACTGGCGCTGCCAGACGGAGAAGTCGGCGTACTGGATGGGGAGAGGAGCGAGCCGCGCCTGCTCGCCACCCACGTACTGGCGGTAGAAGGCCGCGAGCTCACGGACGATGACGGAAATGGACCAACCGTCGGAGACGATGTGATGAACGGTGGCGAGCAAGAGATGCTCGTCCTGGCCGAGGCGCACGAGTGTCGCGTGGACAAGAGGTCCACGAGACAGATCAAACGAGTGCACGGCCTCCTCGCGAATCAGCCGCTGCGTCTCTGCCTCGCGCTCCATCTCAGGGAGAGAGGAGAGGTCGACGAGAGGCATGTCCAGGAGGAAGGAGTCCTGGATGATCTGGACAGGTTGGTCGTCAATGAGAGCGAAGTGAGTGCGGAGGACTTCGTGGCGCTGAATCAGAGCGCGGAGGGACTGGAGGAGCGCGTCTGAGTTGAGGGAGCCCGAGAGCTTGAGGACCCAAGGGATGTTGTAGGTGGAGTTGCCAGGCTGGAGCTGGTCGAGGAACCAGAGGCGCTGCTGAGCGAAGGAGAGCGGGAGAGGCTGAGTCCTGTCGACCGGGACGAGAGCAGGGGCACGAGAGGACGGAGCGGCGAGGCTCTCGAGGCGCTCGGAGAGCAGCGCGACGGTGGGAGAAGAGAAGAGCTCACCGAGGGGGAGCTCGACGCTGAAAGCGGAGCGAATGCGGGAGACGACTTGAGTGGCGAGGAGGGAGTGACCGCCCAGCTCGAAGAAGTCTGCGTGGATGCTGACGCGAGGGAGCCCGAGGACGTCGGCGAAGATGGAAGCGAGACGCTCTTGGGACTGAGTGGACGGAGGAGTGAAGTCCTCGGCAACAGCAGCTGAGGCGAAGTCGGGAGGGGGAAGGGCCTTCCTGTCGAGCTTGCCGTTGGGAGAGAGGGGGAAGGAGGGGAGGGAGACGAGCGCGGCCGGCACCATGTACTCGGGCAGGCGCTGGAGGAGGAAGGAGCGAAGGGCGGAGGAGTCGACGCCGTGGCCTTCAGAGGAGGTGAAGTAGGCGACGAGGCGCTTGTCGCCGGGGATGTCCTCACGAGCGAGGACAGCGGCCTCGTGGATGCCAGGGAAGAGGCGGAGGGCGGCCTCGACTTCACCGAGCTCGATGCGGAAGCCGCGGACCTTCACCTGGAAGTCAGAGCGACCGAGGAACTCGAGGGAGCCGTCGGGGAGCCAGCGGGCCAGGTCGCCGGTGCGGTAGAGGCGAGCGCCGGGAGTCACCGAGAAGGGGTGAGGAATGAAGCGCTCAGCGGTGAGGTCGGGGCGGTTGAGGTAGCCCCAGGCAAGGCCATCACCACCGACGAAGAGCTCTCCGGGGAGGCCGGGCGGGAGCGGGAGGAGGGAGGAGGAGTCGAGGACGAAAGCGGAGGAGTTGGAGAGGGGTGAGCCGATGGGGACGGAGCGAGAGAAGGAGTCGCCGTGGCGGAGGGGGAAGGTGGCGGAGAAGGTGGTGTTCTCGGTGGGCCCGTAGCCGTTGACGAAGAGGTGAGAGGGGGGGAGGCGAGAGAGGTGCTCGCGGACGCGAGAAGGAGGAAGTGCGTCACCACCGGCGAGGAGCTGGGAGACGGAGGCGAGAGCGGAGGGCTGGAGAGAAGCCATCTGCTCGAAGAGGGCGGCGGTCAACCAGAGAGAGGAGATGCGCTCCTGGAGGAGGAGAGAGGCGAGCTCGTCGAGAGAGAGGGCGTGAGGAGGAGCGAGGACGAGCTTCGAGCCGTGGAGGAGGGCGCCCCAGATTTCGAGGGTGGAGGCGTCGAAGGCGACGGGGGCGGCGTGGAGCCAGACGTCGGAGGGGGAGAAGCGGATGAAGGAAGAAGAGACGAGGCGGGTGACGCCTCGGTGAGGAATGCAGACACCCTTGGGCTCGCCAGTGGAGCCCGAGGTGAACATGACGTAGGCGAGGTCGTCACCGGAGCCCAAGAGAGGCAGGGGTGAAGAGGGCTGACGTGAGATGAGGCGGGCCTGCTCGTCGAGGAGGAGGAGGACGGAGGAGGAGGCGGGGAGGTCGTCAGCGACGTCGGAGTGGGAGACGAGGACGCCGGCGGAGGACTCACGGAGGACGAAGGAGAGGCGCTCGGAGGGCCAGGCCTTGTCGAGGGGGACGTAGGCGGCGCCCGCCTTGAGGATGGCAAGGAGGGAGACGATGAGGTCAGGCGAGCGGTCGAGACGGAGCGCGACGCGAGAGCCTGGGAGGACACCGAGGGAGCGGAGGTAGTGGGCGAGCTGGTTGGAGCGAGCGTCCAGCGAGGCGTAGGTGAGGGACTCACCACCGGAAGAGACAGCGACGGAGTCCGGAGTCCGAGCAGCCTGCTGAGAGAAGAGCGCGTGGATGGAAGCGTCGCGCGGGTAGGCGGAAGCAGTGTCGTTCCAGGAGGAGAGGACCCGCTGCTTCTCGGAAGGAGTGAGAAGCGAGAGGGAAGAGAGCTGGAGCTCCGGCTGAGCAACGACGGCTTCGAGCAGGCCCGAGAAGTGGGCGAGCATCCGCTCCATGGAGGAGGCGTCGAAGAGGTCGGTGTTGTAGTTCAGCAAGCCGACGAAGCCCTGGCCCTGGCCCGCCTCTTCAAGCAGGAGGCTGAAGTCGTACTTGGAAGACTCAATGGCGGAGGGCAGGCCGCTCAGGGTGAGGCCCGGGAGAGAGAGTTCACCTTCCGGGGCGTTCTGGAGGGTGAGCGTGACCTGGAAGAAGGGAGAGCGGCTGAGGTCGCGCTGAGGCTGGAGTTCCTCGACGAGCTTCTCGAAGGGGACGTCCTGGTGCTCGTAGGCGGCGAGGGTGCTGAGGCGCACCTGAGAGAGCAGCTCGCGGAAGGAGCGGACGCCCTGGAGGCGAGAGCGGAAGACGAGGGTGTTGACGAAGAAGCCGATGAGGCCTTCGGTCTCGGAGCGGTTGCGGTTGGCGATGGGGGAGCCAACGGAGATGTCGTCCTGGCCGGAGTAGCGGGAGAGCAGGAGCTGGAACGACGCGAGGAGGACCATGAAGGGCGTAGCGCCCTCGCGCTGGGCGAGAGCCTTCACGGCATGGGACAGCTCGCGAGGCAGTGAGACGGGAAGGACGGCGCCGCGATAGGTCTGGACGGCGGGACGAGGCCTGTCGGTGAGCAGCTCGAGAGAGGGAGATGCCCCCTCGAGGTGCTGGCGCCACCAGGCAATCTCCTGGTCGAGGACGTCGCCGGCAAGCCACTGGCGCTGCCAGACGGAGAAGTCGGCGTACTGGATGGGGAGAGGAGCGAGCCGCGCCTGCTCGCCACCCACGTACTGGCGGTAGAAGGCCGCGAGCTCACGGACGATGACGGAAATGGACCAACCGTCGGAGACGATGTGATGAACGGTGGCGAGCAAGAGATGCTCGTCCTGGCCGAGGCGCACGAGTGTCGCGTGGACAAGAGGTCCACGAGACAGATCAAACGAGTGCACGGCCTCCTCGCGAATCAGCCGCTGCGTCTCTGCCTCGCGCTCCATCTCAGGGAGAGAGGAGAGGTCGACGAGAGGCATGTCCAGGAGGAAGGAGTCCTGGATGATCTGGACAGGTTGGTCGTCAATGAGAGCGAAGTGAGTGCGGAGGACTTCGTGGCGCTGAATCAGAGCGCGGAGGGACTGGAGGAGCGCGTCTGAGTTGAGGGAGCCCGAGAGCTTGAGGACCCAAGGGATGTTGTAGGTGGAGTTGCCAGGCTGGAGCTGGTCGAGGAACCAGAGGCGCTGCTGAGCGAAGGAGAGCGGGAGAGGCTGAGTCCTGTCGACCGGGACGAGAGCAGGGGCACGAGAGGACGGAGCGGCGAGGCTCTCGAGGCGCTCGGAGAGCAGCGCGACGGTGGGAGAAGAGAAGAGCTCACCGAGGGGGAGCTCGACGCTGAAAGCGGAGCGAATGCGGGAGACGACTTGAGTGGCGAGGAGGGAGTGACCGCCCAGCTCGAAGAAGTCTGCGTGGATGCTGACGCGAGGGAGCCCGAGGACGTCGGCGAAGATGGAAGCGAGACGCTCTTGGGACTGAGTGGACGGAGGAGTGAAGTCCTCGGCAACAGCAGCTGAGGCGAAGTCGGGAGGGGGAAGGGCCTTCCTGTCGAGCTTGCCGTTGGGAGAGAGGGGGAAGGAGGGGAGGGAGACGAGCGCGGCCGGCACCATGTACTCGGGCAGGCGCTGGAGGAGGAAGGAGCGAAGGGCGGAGGAGTCGACGCCGTGGCCTTCAGAGGAGGTGAAGTAGGCGACGAGGCGCTTGTCGCCGGGGATGTCCTCACGAGCGAGGACAGCGGCCTCGTGGATGCCAGGGAAGAGGCGGAGGGCGGCCTCGACTTCACCGAGCTCGATGCGGAAGCCGCGGACCTTCACCTGGAAGTCAGAGCGACCGAGGAACTCGAGGGAGCCGTCGGGGAGCCAGCGGGCCAGGTCGCCGGTGCGGTAGAGGCGAGCGCCGGGAGTCACCGAGAAGGGGTGAGGAATGAAGCGCTCAGCGGTGAGGTCGGGGCGGTTGAGGTAGCCCCAGGCAAGGCCATCACCACCGACGAAGAGCTCTCCGGGGAGGCCGGGCGGGAGCGGGAGGAGGGAGGAGGAGTCGAGGACGAAAGCGGAGGAGTTGGAGAGGGGTGAGCCGATGGGGACGGAGCGAGAGAAGGAGTCGCCGTGGCGGAGGGGGAAGGTGGCGGAGAAGGTGGTGTTCTCGGTGGGCCCGTAGCCGTTGACGAAGAGGTGAGAGGGGGGGAGGCGAGAGAGGTGCTCGCGGACGCGAGAAGGAGGAAGTGCGTCACCACCGGCGAGGAGCTGGGAGACGGAGGCGAGAGCGGAGGGCTGGAGAGAAGCCATCTGCTCGAAGAGGGCGGCGGTCAACCAGAGAGAGGAGATGCGCTCCTGGAGGAGGAGAGAGGCGAGCTCGTCGAGAGAGAGGGCGTGAGGAGGAGCGAGGACGAGCTTCGAGCCGTGGAGGAGGGCGCCCCAGATTTCGAGGGTGGAGGCGTCGAAGGCGACGGGGGCGGCGTGGAGCCAGACGTCGGAGGGGGAGAAGCGGATGAAGGAAGAAGAGACGAGGCGGGTGACGCCTCGGTGAGGAATGCAGACACCCTTGGGCTCGCCAGTGGAGCCCGAGGTGAACATGACGTAGGCGAGGTCGTCACCGGAGCCCAAGAGAGGCAGGGGTGAAGAGGGCTGACGTGAGATGAGGCGGGCCTGCTCGTCGAGGAGGAGGAGGACGGAGGAGGAGGCGGGGAGGTCGTCAGCGACGTCGGAGTGGGAGACGAGGACGCCGGCGGAGGACTCACGGAGGACGAAGGAGAGGCGCTCGGAGGGCCAGGCCTTGTCGAGGGGGACGTAGGCGGCGCCCGCCTTGAGGATGGCAAGGAGGGAGACGATGAGGTCAGGCGAGCGGTCGAGACGGAGCGCGACGCGAGAGCCTGGGAGGACACCGAGGGAGCGGAGGTAGTGGGCGAGCTGGTTGGAGCGAGCGTCCAGCGAGGCGTAGGTGAGGGACTCACCACCGGAAGAGACAGCGACGGAGTCCGGAGTCCGAGCAGCCTGCTGAGAGAAGAGCGCGTGGATGGAAGCGTCGCGCGGGTAGGCGGAAGCAGTGTCGTTCCAGGAGGAGAGGACCCGCTGCTTCTCGGAAGGAGTGAGAAGCGAGAGGGAAGAGAGCTGGAGCTCCGGCTGAGCAACGACGGCTTCGAGCAGGCCCGAGAAGTGGGCGAGCATCCGCTCCATGGAGGAGGCATCGAAGAGGTCGGTGTTGTAGTTGAGCGTGCCCGAGAGCCGGTCGCCTTCCTCGAGGACGAGGCTGAAGTCGTACTTCGAGGACTCGATGGTGGAGGGCAGGCCGCTCAGGGTGAGGCCCGGAAGCGCGAGTTCACCTTCCGGTGCGTTCTGGAGGGTGATCGTGACCTGGAAGAGCGGGGAGCGAGAGAGGTCGCGCTGCGGCAGCAGCTCCTCGACGAGCTTCTCGAAGGGGACGTCCTGATGCTCGTAGGCGGCGAGGGTGCTGAGGCGCACTTGTGCCAACAACTCGCGGAAGGAGCGGACGCCCTGGAGTCGCGCACGAAGGACGAGGGTGTTGACGAAGAAGCCGATGAGGCCTTCGGTCTCGGAGCGGTTGCGGTTGGCGATGGGGGAGCCAACGGAGATGTCGTCCTGGCCCGAGTAGCGGGAGAGCAGGAGCTGGAACGACGCGAGGAGGACCATGAAGGGCGTAGCGCCCTCACGCTGCGCGAGAGCCTTCACGGCCTGCGTCACTTCGCGAGACAGCGCGAAAGTCAGCAGTGCACCGCGATAGGTCTGGACGGCGGGACGAGGCCTGTCGGTGAGCAGCTCGAGAGAGGGAGACGCCCCCTCGAGATGCTGACGCCACCAGGTGATCTCCTGGTCGAGGACGTCGCCGGCAAGCCACTGCCGCTGCCAGACGGAGAAGTCGGCGTACTGGATGGGCAGCGCCGGAAGCTGAGCGGACTCACCGCCGCAGTACTGACGGTAGAACGCGGCGAGCTCACGGACGATGACGGAGATGGACCAACCGTCGGAGACGATGTGATGAACGGTGGCGAGCAAGAGATGCTCGTCCTGACCGTGGCGAACCAGCGTCGCATGGACGAGAGGTCCACGAGACAGATCAAACGAGTGAAGGGCCTCCGCGCGGATCAACCGCTGCGTTTCGGCGCTTCTCTCCTGTTCGGAAAGAGCAGAGAGGTCGACGAGCGGGAGGTCCAGACGCACGTCGTCCTGGATGACTTGAACAGGTCGGCCGTCGAGAACGCTGAAATGAGTGCGGAGGACCTCGTGGCGCTGAATCAGGGCACGGAGGGACTGGAGGAGCGCGTCTGAGTTGAGGGAGCCCGAGAGCTTGAGGACCCAAGGGATGTTGTAGGTGGAGTTGCCGGGCTGGAGCTGGTCGAGGAACCAGAGGCGCTGCTGGGCGAAGGAGAGCGGGATTGCCTGAGTCCTGTCGACCGGGACGAGAGCAGGGGCGCGAGTGGACGGAGCGGAGAGGCTCTCGAGGCGCTCGGAGAGCAGCGCGACGGTGGGAGAGGAGAAGAGCTCACCGAGGGGGAGCTCGACGTTGAAAGCGGAGCGGATGCGGGAGACGACTTGAGTGGCGAGGAGGGAGTGACCGCCCAGCTCGAAGAAGTCCGCATGGATGCTGACGCGAGGGAGCCCAAGGACGTCGGCGAAGATGGCGGCGAGTCGAGCCTGAGCAGGAGAAGAGGGCTCGACGAAGTCGGCGTCGGAAGAGGCGGCCGCGGCGAAGTCGGGAGGAGGGAGGGCCTTCCTGTCGAGCTTGCCGTTGGGAGAGAGGGGGAAGGAGGGGAGAGAGACGAGAGCGGCCGGCACCATGTACTCGGGCAGGCGCTGGAGGAGGAAGGAGCGAAGGGCGGAGGAGTCGACGCCGTGGCCCTCAGAGGAGGTGAAGTAGGCGACGAGGCGCTTGTCGCCGGGGATGTCCTCACGAGCAAGGACAGCGGCCTCGTGGATGCCGGGGAAGAGGCGGAGAGCGGCCTCGACTTCACCGAGCTCGATGCGGAAGCCGCGGACCTTCACCTGGAAGTCGGAGCGGCCGAGGAACTCGAGAGAGCCGTCGGGGAGCCAGCGGACCAGGTCGCCGGTGCGGTAGAGGCGAGCGCCGGGAGTCACCGAGAAGGGGTGAGGAATGAAGCGCTCAGCGGTGAGGTCGGGGCGGTTGAGGTAGCCCCAGGCAAGGCCATCACCACCGACGAAGAGCTCTCCGGGGAGGCCGGGCGGGAGCGGGAGGAGGGAGGAGGAGTCGAGGACGAAAGCGGAGGAGTTGGAGAGGGGTGAGCCGATGGGGACGGAGCGAGAGAAGGAGTCGCCGTGGCGGAGGGGGAAGGTGGCGGAGAAGGTGGTGTTCTCGGTGGGCCCGTAGCCGTTGACGAAGAGGTGAGAGGGGGGGAGGCGAGAGAGGTGCTCGCGGACGCGAGAAGGAGGAAGTGCGTCACCACCGGCGAGGAGCTGGGAGACGGAGGCGAGAGCGGAGGGCTGGAGAGAAGCCATCTGCTCGAAGAGGGCGGCGGTCAACCAGAGAGAGGAGATGCGCTCCTGGAGGAGGAGAGAGGCGAGCTCGTCGAGAGAGAGGGCGTGAGGAGGAGCGAGGACGAGCTTCGAGCCGTGGAGGAGGGCGCCCCAGATTTCGAGGGTGGAGGCGTCGAAGGCGACGGGGGCGGCGTGGAGCCAGACGTCGGAGGGGGAGAAGCGGATGAAGGAAGAAGAGACGAGGCGGGTGACGCCTCGGTGAGGAATGCAGACACCCTTGGGCTCGCCAGTGGAGCCCGAGGTGAACATGACGTAGGCGAGGTCGTCACCGGAGCCCAAGAGAGGCAGGGGTGAAGAGGGCTGACGTGAGATGAGGCGGGCCTGCTCGTCGAGGAGGAGGAGGACGGAGGAGGAGGCGGGGAGGTCGTCAGCGACGTCGGAGTGGGAGACGAGGACGCCGGCGGAGGACTCACGGAGGACGAAGGAGAGGCGCTCGGAGGGCCAGGCCTTGTCGAGGGGGACGTAGGCGGCGCCCGCCTTGAGGATGGCAAGGAGGGAGACGATGAGGTCAGGCGAGCGGTCGAGACGGAGCGCGACGCGAGAGCCTGGGAGGACGCCGAGGGAGCGGAGGTAGTGGGCGAGCTGGTTGGAGCGAGCGTCCAGCGAGGCGTAGGTGAGGGACTCACCACCGGAAGAGACAGCGACGGAGTCCGGAGTCCGAGCAGCCTGCTGAGAGAAGAGCGCGTGGATGGAAGCGTCGCGCGGGTAGGCGGAAGCAGTGTCGTTCCAGGAGGAGAGGACCCGCTGCTTCTCGGAAGGAGTGAGAAGCGAGAGGGAAGAGAGCTGGAGCTCCGGCTGAGCAACGACGGCTTCGAGCAGGCCCGAGAAGTGGGCGAGCATCCGCTCCATGGAGGAGGCATCGAAGAGGTCGGTGTTGTAGTTGAGCGTGCCCGAGAGCCGGTCGCCTTCCTCGAGGATGAGACTGAAGTCGTACTTCGAGGTGTTGATCTCGACGGGCAGCGATTCGAGGACGAGCCCCGGAAGCGAGAGTGACGGCTCCGGAGTGTTCAGCAGCGTGAGCGTGACCTGGAAGAGCGGAGAGCGGCTGAGGTCGCGCTGAGGCTGGAGTTCCTCGACGAGCTTCTCGAAGGGGACGTCCTGGTGCTCGTAGGCGGCGAGAGTGCTGAGGCGCACTTGTGCCAACAGCTCACGGAAGGAGCGGACGCCCTGGAGTCGCGCACGAAGGACGAGGGTGTTGACGAAGAAGCCGATGAGGCCTTCGGTCTCGGAGCGGTTGCGGTTGGCGATGGGAGAGCCAACGGAGATGTCGTCCTGGCCGGAGTAGCGAGAGAGCAGGAGCTGGAACGACGCGAGGAGGACCATGAAGGACGTCGCACCCTCGCGCTGGGCGAGAGCCTTCACGGCCTGCGTCACTTCACGGGACACCGTGAAGGGGAGGACCGAGCCGCGGTAGGTCTGGACAGCGGGGCGAGGCCTGTCGGTGAGAAGCTCGAGAGAGGGAGACGCCCCCTCGAGGTGCTGACGCCACCAGGCGATCTCCTGGTTGAGGACATCGCCGGAAAGCCACTGCCGCTGCCAGACGGAGAAGTCGGCGTACTGAATGGGCAGCGCCGGAAGCCGCGCGGACTCACCGCCGCTGTACTGCTGGTAGAACGCCGCCAGCTCGCGAACGATGATCGGAATGGACCATCCGTCCGCCGCGATGTGGTGGACGGTGACAAGCAGCAGGTGCTGTGACTCGCTCAGCTTGATGAGCGAGGCCCGAAGCACCGGGTCCTGTTCCAGGTTGAACGGGCGCAGCGCTTCGGCGGAAGCGAGTCGTCGAGCCTCGGGCTCCCGCTCCTGCTCGGAAAGGGCCGAGAGGTCGACGACGGGAATCTCCAGGGGGAACTGCTCCTGGATGAGCTGAACGGGCTGTCCCTCGTGGACGGTGAATCGGGTCCGCAGGGCCTCGTGGCGCTGGCCCAAGGCGCGGAGGGATTCGCGAAGCGCGTGCGTGTTCAGCGCGCCGCTGAACTTGATGGCCCAAGGCAGGTTGTAGGCCGAGCTCCCCGGCTGGAGTTGATCCAGGAACCAGAGGCGCTGTTGAGCGAAGGAGAGGGGAAGCGGCTGCGCCCTGTCGGCCCTCGCGATGGGGGCCAGGTCGACGGCGGCGGGCGAAGCGCGGGACGGGTCGAGCCGCGCGATGCGCTCGGCGAGGAGCGCGACGGTGGGCGCCTCGAAGAGGACTCGGAGCGGAAGCTCGAGGTGGAACGAGGCACGGACGCGCGAGACGAGCTGGGTCGCGAGGAGCGAGTGCCCACCGAGCGCGAAGAAGCTGTCGGTTGCCCCCACGCGCTCCACACCCAGCACCTGCGCGAACAGCCCCGCGAGCAGCTCCTCGGTCGGCGTGCGCGGCGCGACGTAGCGCGGTCCCGAGTCCGTCTGCACGGGCGCGGGAAGCGCCTTGCGGTCGACCTTGCCGTTGGGCGTGAGCGGGAGCGACGGGAGGGAGAGGAGGACGGACGGCACCATGTGCTCGGGCAGGTGCCGTTGGACGAAGTCGCGGAGCGCGGAGGAATCGAGCGTGAGGCCCGGCTGCGGGACGAGCCACGCGACGAGACGCCCGTCACCCGAGGCGTCGAGGTGGACGCCGCAGACAGCCTGAAGGACGGACGGGTGGCGTGAGAGGACCGCTTCGACTTCACCCAGCTCGATGCGGAAGCCGCGCAGCTTCACCTGGAAGTCGACGCGGCCGAGGAAGTCGAGCGAGCCATCGGCGCGCCAGCGGGCCAGGTCGCCCGTGCGGTAGAGCCGCGCCCCGGGGACTCCGGAGAAGGCATCCGGGAGGAACCGCTCGGCGGTGAGGTCAGGGCGACCGAGGTAGCCGCGCACGACACCATCGCCAGAGATGAAGAGCTCGCCCGGTGCACCGATGGGCAACGGCTGTCCGGACGGGTCGAGGACGAAGAGGCGGTTGTTGGCGAGCGGCGTGCCGATGGAGAGCGTGGACACGCCCTCGTCCGCGGCCGACGCGGTGTGCGCGGACGACCAGACGGTGGTCTCCGTCGGACCGTACATGTTGAGGAGCGCGGACTGCGGAAGCGAAGCACGGAGCTGTGACGCGAGCGGCCCGGGGAGCGCCTCACCACCGACGAGCAGGAAGCGCAGGGCGGAGAGCGCGGGGATGGACTCTGGATCGAGCACCCTGGAGCGGGCGAACGACGGCGTGCACTGCAGATGCGTGACGGGGTGACGACGGAGGACTTCCGGGAGCGTCAGCGCCGTGCCGAGGCGGGAGGCGGCTCGCTCGTCGTGGAGGACGACGTGGAAGCCTCGGCAGAGCGTCCAGAGGAGCTCGAGGACCGAGATGTCGAACGAGATGGAGGTGACGGCGAGCCACGTGCCGGACGCCGCGCCGAGGCGGTCATCCATGGCGGCGAAGAAGTTGGCCGTGGTGCCGTGCGGCACCATGACGCCCTTGGGCCTTCCGGTGGAGCCCGACGTGTAGATGACGTAGGCGAGGTGGGCGGAAGACGCGCTACCCGGAGCCAGCGCCGCCGTGTCACCGGTCTCCTCGATGAGGAGGACACGCGCATCGGAGGACGGGAGCGAGTCGACGAGTGCGCGGGACGTGAGGATGAAGGGCGCGCCCGAGTCCTGGAGCATCCAGGAGAGGCGCTCCGTGGGGTAGTCGGGGTCGAGCGGCAGGTAGGCGCCGCCCGCGTGAAGAATGCCGAGCATGGCCGCGACCATGTCGGTGGAGCGGTGGAGGAAGAGGCCGACGGGCGCGTCCGGACGGAGGCCGAGCGACTGGAGCCGGTGCGAGATGCGAAGGACGCGCTCGTGGAGCTGTCCATACGTGAGGGACTCGTCGCCGAAGGAGAGCGCGACGGCGTCGGGCGCACGCGTGGCCCGAGCGGCGAACTGGAGGTGGAGGCAGGACGGGTCGACCGGACGCGCGGACGCGTTGAACGCGCGGACGACCTGCTCACGCTCCTCGCGCGTCAACAGGGAGAGCGTCCCCAGTCGAGCGTCCGGGTTCGAGACGAGGGCCTGGAGCGCGACGCCCCAGTGGCGCAAGAGGCGTTCGGGCGTGGAGGACTCGAAGCGCGCGGCGTCGAAGAGCAGGCGCAGCTCCATCGAGTCACCGGGGATGACGTACGCCTCCAGCGGGGTGTCCGCCTGCTCGCGCGCGGTGAAGTCGCGGATGCCCAGGTCCGCGCTGGCCGAGTTCACCGCGGCGTCGACGGGGAAGTTCTCGACGATGAAGAGGGACTCGAAGAGGGGCGTGCCGCGCGGCACATCGCTCCACCCCTGCAGACGCACCAGGGGCGTGTGCTCGAACTGGCGCAGCTCGAGCTGCTGCGTGTGGATCTGCTGGAGCCACGAGAGGACGGTGGTGTCCTCATCCACGAAGAGGCGGACGGGCAGCGTGTTGATGAAGAGGCCGACGGCTTGCTCGATGCCGGCGATGTCTGCGGAGCGGCCCGACGTGGTGGCGCCGAAGAGGATGTCCCGCTCGCCCGTGTGACGTGCGAGCACCAGGGCCCAGGCGGCCTGGACCAGCGCGTTGAGCGTGAGGTGGTGCTGGCGGGCGAAGGACTGGAGCGCGGAGGTCGTCTCCGCAGGCACCCAGAGGTTCAGGTTCCGCCGCCGGAGCGCGGCCTCCGCGTTTCGAGGGAGCGCGCCGGGCAGCGGCGTGGGCGCGGTGAACCCGCGCAGCGCCTTGCGCCAGTAGGTCTCCGCGGAGTTCAGCGACTGGTGCTGGAGCCAGGCGATGTAGTCGCGGAAGGAGGTCGACTCGCTCCTGGACGAGCGCTCGCCGGAGCGCACCTGCTCGTAGGTGGTGAAGAGCTCCTGGAAGAGGAGGCCCAGGCTCCATCCATCGACGATGAGGTGGTGCAGCGTCCACAGGACGCGCCACGTGTTGTCCTCCGTTCGGATGACGGTCAGGCGCAACAGTGGCGGCGTGCGCAGGTCGAAGCCACGGGCGCGGTCCTGGGCCACGAGGGCGTCGAAGCGGCTCTGTCGCGTGGCCTCATCCACGCCGCGCCAGTCGTGCTCCTCCCATGGAAGGGTGGCTTCCGGGTGGACCCACTGGAGGGGCTCGTCGGCGCCCTCGGCGATGAAGGACGTGCGCAGCAGCGGCTGACGCTCGATGACCGCTTCCCAGGTGCGGCGGAACGCGGACATGTCCACGGCGCCACCGAAGGTCCACGACAGCTGCGTGACGTAGACGCCGGAGCCCGGGGCCGCGAGCGTGTGGAAGAGCATGCCCTGCTGCATGGGCGACAGCGGATAGAGGTCATCCGCCACCATCCCCGAGGGCAACACCTGGTCCAGCACGGACTGAGACAGCCGCGCCAGCGGGAAGTCCGTGGGCGTGAAGCGGCGCGCATCGGCCGAGTCACGCGCCTCGATGAGCTGCCGCAGCGAGTGCAGGCAGCGCTCGGCGAGAGCTTGGATGGTCCGCGCCTGGTGCGCGGCCTCGCTGTACGTCCAGACCAGCGTCAGTCGACCCTCGAAGACGTAGCCGTTGATCTCCAGCAGGTGCGAGAGCGGGGCCACCGGAGCACGCAGGGCTCCCAGGGCTTCACGGGTCGCGGTGAACGGGTTCAGCACGGACCCGTCGCCGGAGGGCTGATGGAACTGGCCCAGGTAGTTGAAGAGCACCTGGGCACGCGGGAGCGCGCGGAGCTCGCGGGCCTGTTCCTCGCCCGAGAGGTGGCGCAGCAGGCCGTAGCCCAGGCCCTTCCGAGGCAGGCGCCTCAGCGAGTCACGCACCGCGCGCAGCCTGTCACCCAGGCTGGTGGCGCCCGAGACATCCAACGTCACGGGATACAGCGTGGTGAACCAGCCCACGGTGCGGGACAGGTCGACGTCGTCGGAGAACGGCTCGCGGCCGTGGCCCTCCAGGTCCACGCGCACGCGCGGCTGGCCTGTCCAGCTCGTGAGGCTCTCGGCCAATGCCGTCAGCAGCACGTCGTTGATGTGGGCACGCCAGGCGGTGGGCGTCTCCTGCAACAACAGACGCGTCTGCGCCTCGTCCAGCGAGACCTCCACCGTGCGCGAGGAGGCCACGGAGGTCGCGCCACCCGCGCCGTCCTGGGGGAGGACGGGAACGTCGCGTCGGCCCTCTTCCAACCAGTAGGTCCGCTCGCGAGCGATGTCCTCGGAGCGAGCGAACTCCGTCAGCTTCGACGCCCACGTCTTGAACGACGTGGACTTGGGGGGCAGCGACACGGGACGGCCTTGCCGCGACTGCACGTAGGCCGTGCCCAGGTCCTCCAGCAGCGTGCGCCACGAGACGCCGTCCACACCGAGGTGGTGCACGGACAGCAGGAGGCGCGAGCCGCGCTCCGTGCCGAGGTGGAGGAGGGCGGCCCGCAGGAGCAGGCCTTCCTCCAGCGAGTGGCTGGCGTGGAGGCGAGAGCCCGCGGACTCGAGGGCCGAGGCCAGCTCCGCGTCGGACACGGACGAGAGGTCCACCTGCACCAGGCGGACGGCGGGCTCCGGACGTGCGAACTCCTGATGCCAGGTGCCGTCGGACTGGCGCATGAAGCGCAGGCTCAGCGTGTCGTGATGGGCGACGACGGCGCGCAGCGCGGTCTCCAGGCACGGGACGTCCACCGGCTCGCTCGACGCGAGCATGAACGCCTGCGCGAAGTGATTCGGCTGCGGCAGGGCCTTCTCGAAGAAGTCGAGCTGGATGGGCGTCAGGAGCGACGTGCCGAGCACCAGGGTCTGCTCGGTCAGAGGCCCCTCGTGCTGCTTCGCGACGCGGGCCAGGGCTTCCAGCGTCTGGTGTTGGAAGAGCTGATTGGCGGCCAGGTGTAGGCCGGCCTGACGCGCGCGCGAGACGACCTGGATGGCGAGGATGGAGTCGCCGCCCAGCTCGAAGAAGTTGTCATGGATGCCGACGCGCGAAACGCCCAGGAGCTCGGCCCAGATGGTGGCCAGGGTCTGCTGGGGCGCGGTCTTGGGCTCGAGGAAGTCCGCCGCGTCGCGGACCTTCTGCTCCGGAGCCGGCAGTGCCTTCCTGTCGACCTTGCCATTGGGAGAGAGGGGCAGGGCGGGGAGGACGACGAAAGCGGACGGCACCATGAACTCGGGCATGCGCGCGGCGAGGGAGGCGCGCACGGCCTGGAGGTCGACGTCGGAAGCGGCGACGAGGTAGCCGACGAGGCGGGGCGAGGAGGCGTCCTCGCGCAGCACGACGACCGCGTCGGAGACACCTGGATAGGCGAGGAGCGCCGCTTCGATTTCACCAAGCTCGATGCGGAAGCCGCGCAGCTTCACCTGGAAGTCGGCGCGACCGATGTACTCGATGGAGCCGTCGGGCAGCCAGCGAGCGACGTCACCGGTGCGGTAGAGGCGTGAGCCAGGCGTCCCCGAGAAAGCATCGGGGATGAAGCGCTCTGCGGTGAGAGAGGGGCGGCTGAGGTAGCCGAGGCCGACCTGGATGCCGCCGATGAAGAGCTCACCGGGGACACCGACCGGCGTGGGCTGTCCGGCGTCGTCGAGGATATGGAGCTGGGTGTTGGAGACGGGGCGGCCGATGGGGACGAAGTGACGGGCGTCGCCACGAGCGCAGTGCCAGTAGGAAACGTCGACAGCGGCTTCGGTGGGGCCGTAGAGGTTGTGGACCTCGGCGGACCCCGGCAGGCGCGAGTGCGCGCGACGGACGAGCTCCGAGGGAAGGGCTTCACCACTGCACACGACGCGGCGGAGCGACGTGAGGGACTCCAGGCCCGGCTCCTCGAGGAAGACGCGGAGCATGGAGGGGACGAAGTGAAGCGTGGTGACGCGCGCTTCGGAGATGAGGCGGGCGAGGTAGGTCGGGTCCTGGTGTCCACCGGGCCTGGCGAGGACGAGGCGAGCGCCCGTCATGAGCGGCCAGAAGAACTCCCAGACGGAGACGTCGAAGGAGAACGGCGTCTTCTGGAGGACGGTGTCCTCTGACGTCAGGGAGTACTGCTGCTGCATCCAGAGGAGGCGGTTGACGATGCCGCGGTGGGCGTTGATGGCGCCCTTGGGACGGCCCGTGGAGCCGGAGGTGAAGATGACGTAGGCGGGCGCATCGGACCCGGCCAGGAGCGGCAGCGGGGCCGCGGAGTGAGCCGCGACTGCATCCCACTGGGTGTCGAGGCAGACGACCTTCGCGGAGGATGGCGGAAGAGCGGGAAGGAGTCGCTCATGGGTGAGGAGGACGGGGGCCTGGGTGTCCTCGAGCATCCCAGCGAGGCGCTCACGCGGGTACGCCGGGTCGAGAGGGACGTAGGCCGCGCCGGACTTGAGGACGGCGAGCAGCGCCACGACGAGGTCGAGCGAGCGCTCCAGTGAGACCCCAACGAGCGAGCCCGGGCGAGCACCCAGCGCGCGCAGGTGGCGGGCGAGCTGGTTGGCGCGAGCATCGAGCTGCGAGTACGTGAGGGAAGAGTCCTCGAAGCGAAGCGCCTCCGCGTCCGGAGTCCGACGGACCTGCTCCTCGATGAGGGAATGCAGGCACACGTCGCGCGCCGTGGCGTCGTCCTTCGCGCCCTGGAAGTCGGAGTGGAGCTGGAGCTGCTCCTCCTGCGTGAGCAGGGGCAGCTCGGACAGCCGCAGGTCCGGGTTCGCCGCCACCGCGCCGAGCAGCGAGTAGAAGTGCCCGCGCATCCGCTGGATGGTCGCGACGTCGAAGAGGTCGGTGTTGTACTCGAGCCAACCGAAAATCTCGTCCGGCCGGTCCTCGCGCAGCTCCAGGAGCAGGTCGAACTTGGCGGAGCCCGGGTCCACGAGGAGGTACGTGGACTGCAGCCCCGGCATCGACAGGTCCTGCCGGGGCGTGTTCTGGAAGCTGAACATCACCTGGAAGAGCGGGTGACGGCTCAAGTCGCGCGGCGGGCGCAGCTCCTCCACCAGCTTCTCGAACGGAAGCTCCTGGTGCGCATACGCGGCCATGCACACGTCCTTCGCGCGGCGCAGCAGCTCGCGGAAGGTGGGGTTGCCGCCCAGGTCATTGCGCAGCACCAGCGTGTTGACGAAGAAGCCGATGAGCTGCTCGAGCTCCGGTACGTTGCGGCCGGCGATGGGGGAGCCGACGGTGATGTCCGTCTGCCGCGAGTGCCGGTGCATCAACGTCTGGAAGACGGACAGCAGCGTCATGAAGAGCGTCGCGCCCTCCTGCTGGCTGACCTCCTTGAGGGCGCGCGTCAGGGACACCGGGAAGGTGACGAACTGGCGGGAGCCTCGGTACGTCTGCTCGGGCGGCCGGGGCCTGTCGGTGGGCAGCTCCAGCGGCGCGGGCAGCGTGCGCAGGTGCTGCTTCCAGAACTCCAGCTCCTTGCGCAGCCGCTCGCCCTGCATGCGCTCGCGTTGCCAGACGGCGAAGTCGGAGTACTGGATGGCGGGCACGGGCAGGTCGGGCGACTGGCCGGCGACCTCCGCGGCGTAGAAGGCCATCAGCTCGCGGACGAACACACCCAGCGACCAGCGGTCCGTCACCAGGTGGTGCATGGTGACGAGGGCCACGTGGTTGTCGGAGCTCAGGCGCAGCACCTTGCCGCGCAGCAGCGGCCCGCGCGCCAGGTCGAACAGGCGCTGGGACTCCTCGCTGGTCCGCCGCTCCACCTCGGCGTCCTGCTCCTCCTTCGAGAGGTGCGAGACATCCTCGACAGGGACCTCGACGTGCATCTCCGGCAGCACCACCTGCACGGGAATGCCGTCCTCACGCGCGGCGAACACGGTGCGCAGCGACTCGTGGCGCCGCACGACCTGGTTCACGCATCGTTCCAGCAGGGCGATGTCCAACATGCCCGTGAACTGGACGGTGATGTGGACGTTGTACGCGAAGGCACGGCCGCCCTCGAGCTGGTCCACCACCCACAGGCGCTGCTGCGGGAAGGACGCGGGCGCGGGCCCCGTGTCGGTGCGGCGCGGGATGGTCCGCTCCACCGCCTTCGTCGACGCTTCCTGGAGCTGTCCCTTCTTCTCCTTGAGGAGGAGTTCATACAGCGCACGCTGCTTGGGGGAGAGCTTGTCGAGATTCTTGGAGCTGCCGCTCATCTCTGTACTCCAGGGGCTCCGGTGGCCGGGGACTGCCCGGGGCGGAGGCGAAAAATGGGGCGGGCCGGTGAAGGAGTCCTCCACCGGCCCCGTGGCGAATCAGGGCCGGCTACCGCGAGCGTCGCGCGAGCTCGGCTTCAATCTCTTCGTCACTCAGGTTCGCCAGCTCATCGAGGGCAGCCTGACTGGCGGCGTCCTCCAGCGAGGCCTGGTGGTCCGCCACCAGCTTCGCCAGGGCCGCGACCGTGGCGGCCTCGAAGAGCTTCGCGAGGGGAATGTCGAAGTTGAACTGGGTCCGCAGGCGTCCAGCCACCCGGGTGGCCAGCAGCGAGTGGCCGCCCAGGTCGAAGAAGTTGTCGTTCAGGCCCACGCTGTCCACGCCGAGAATCTCCTGCCAGAGCGTGGCGAGCTGCTTCTCCAGGTCCGAGGACGGCGCAACGAAGGGCGTCTTCGAGCGGCGAGGCTTGCCCGCGGCGCGCGTGCCCTGGGCGGGCTTGGACGTGTCGCGCTGGATCCACAGCCGCCAGCGCTGTGCCAGGTCGCCGGTGGCGACCACCACATGTCCGTCCACCCCGAGCGTCACCAGTCGCTGCACCGCCTCGGCGCCTTCCTGGGGCGTCATCGCGTACTGGTCCATGCTGGTGCGCACGTTCGTGTGCTTCGTCTCCTCCGGCCACGGGTCCCACGACGCGCTGACCCAGCGCGTTCCCGTGTGGCCCGCGCGGGCCTGCGCGAAGGCATCCATGAAGAGGTTGGACGACGCGTAGGTCAGGTAGCCGAGACCGCCGAGCACCGCGGCGTTGGAGGAGAACAGGAGCACGAAGTCCGCGGCGCGGCGGCTCAGCACCTTCTCCAGCGCATATGTGCCGTAGACCTTGGGACCGAACTGCGTCTCCGACTCGTTCCGGCCAATGTCCGTCAGCGGGTTGTAGAGCGACGAGCCATGCGTGACACCGGCGCAGTGGAGCACGCCGTTCAGCGCGCCGAACCGGGCCTCCACCTGGGCCACGGCGGCCTCGAGCTGCTCCGCGTTCGCGACGTCCGCGTGCACGACCATCACCTGCGCGCCAGCCTTCTCCAGCTCGCGCACCCGGAGGATGCGCTGGGCCATCGCGTCGTCCTTCGCGTGCGTGGCCAGGTAGCTGTCCCACTCGGAGGGAGCGGGCATCGCCGTCCGTCCCAGCAGCGCGAGCCGGGCCTTGAACGTGCGCGCCAGGTGGTCGGCCAGCATCAAGCCCACGCCGCCCAGGCCACCGGTGATGAGATAGACGCCCTGCTCACGCAGCGGCGCGGGAGCATCTCCGGAAGGCTCCAGACGCAGGGGCGAGAGCGCCTGCGCGAAGCGGAGGTTGCCTCGCCAGGCCACCACGGCGTCCTTCGAGCGCTGGCTCAGCTCCGACAGCAGCCGCTCCGCCACCTGCTCCACGCCCGCGCTGCGCGCCTCGGGCGCCACCAGGTCGATGCAGCGGGTGCTGACGTGCTCCTGCTCCTGCGGAATCACCTTGCACGGCCCCAGCAGGGTGGCCTTCTCCGGGAGCGCGGTGCTCTCTCCGGCCACGTTCGCCAGCCGGTCCGTCACGACCTCCAGCCGCACGGGACGCGACGTGTCTCCGGCCGCGAGCGCCTGACCCAGGTGCAGGAGGCTGTAGTAGCCCAGGTCCTGAGCGTCTCGGAACAGCTCGGGGCCGGTACGCCCCGTGCCCGAGGCACCGAGGCTCCACAGGTGGACCACCACCGACGGGCTCAGCTCCTGGTCCGCCAGGTCCTTCCACAGCGTGGCGTAGTCACCGCGAACCCGCGGGTCCAGCGCGTAGCGGCGCGCGGCGTCGCGCATGAAGGCGCTGCCCTGGCGGATCCGCACCACGTCCTGGCCCGCGTCCTCCAGCCGACGGCACAGCGCTTCACCCACGCCGATTCCGTCCACGAACACCACCCAGCAGCGGCGCTCGGCCAGGGCCTTGCGATCCAGGGCGATGGGCGCCGTGCGCTGCCAGGTGGGCGTGTGGAACCAGTCCGCCATGTCCACCAGCTTCCCCTGCGGAACCTGGCCTTGCGCCTGTGATGCCTCCACGCGCGCCGCGGGAGGGACCCAGTAGCGCTGACGCTCGAAGGGGTACGTGGGCAGCGGCACGCGCCGCCGCTCGCGCCCCTCGTTCACGGCCTCCCAGTCCACGTCCACGCCGTCCAGCCAGAGCTGGCCCAACGTCTCGAGCACCGCCACCAGCGCGGGCTGAGGGTCACCAGCCGCGGGCACAGACGTGCGCAGCGCACGCGTGCCCGTGGTTCCCGCGTGCGTGCGGGTTCTCTCGACGAGCGCTCCCGGAGCGCACATCGCGAGCACGACGCGCGTGGGCTCCTTCACCAGCTCGCGAAGCGAGTCGTCCATCCGAGGCGCGGAATTCGCCGCGTCCCGCCACGTCTCCGGACGCAGCGCCTCGGAGGCCGTGACGAGGGCGCCCGTGGCCGCGAGGTACAGCGGAACCTCCGGCGCCTTCAGGCTCGCGGTAGCGGGCATCGCCGTGCGGCCCTCGCTCCGGGCGAGCGTCAGGTTCAGGGCCTCCTCCAGCGGGAGCACCCCCGCGAGGCAGGCGGAGATCCACGCGCCAAGGCCCTCGCCCAGCAGGGTCTCCGGGTGGATGCCCCACGACATCCAGAGGCGCGCCAGTGCATACGGCTCCACGAAGCGCGCGGCCGCGTCCACCGCTCCCGAGCGCGCGGGACGGCCGCCATCCTCGGGATACAGCACGGTGCGCAGGTCCACGCCCAGGCGCGACTGGAGCAGCTTCGCGCAGCGGTCCACCTCGTCGCGGAAGGCAGGCTCCGCGCGGTACAGCGCTTCCAGCGACGTCGCCGCTCCCGCGTCGGAGAAGAGGAACGACACGGGACGATTGCTCGTCTCATGGGTGCCCGAGAGGACGCGGCGAGGCTCCGCCATGCGCAGGACGCGCACGGCATCCCGCGTGTCGCGGGCCACCACCACGCGGCGATGGGCGTGCGCCTTGCGGCCGACCTGGAGCGTGTGCGCGACATCCGCCAGCGAGAGCTCCGGGTGCGACTCCAGGTGCTGCGCGAGCCGCGCGGTGGCGCTGTCGAGCGCCGTGTGGCTGCGCGCCGAGAGGACCATCAGCTCCCATGGCCGACCCGCGGGGGAGGGCTCGGCGGCCGGGGCCTCCTCCAGGATGACGTGGGCGTTGGTACCGCCGATGCCGAACGAGCTGACACCCGCGCGGCGCGGCGTCCGTCCCCGCGCCCACGGCTGGAGCGTGGTGTTCACGAAGAAGGGGCCGCTGTCGAAGTCGATCTGCGGGTTGGGGGACTCGAAGTGGAGGCTGGGCGGAAGCTGCTGGTGCTTCATCGCGAGGATGGCCTTCAGCAGGCTCGCGCTGCCGGCCGCCGCGTCCAGGTGGCCCACGTTCGTCTTCACCGAGCCGATGGGCACCGTGCGACGCCCCAGGCTCTTTCCACCGAACGCCTTGGTCAGCGCGCGCAGCTCGATGGGGTCTCCCAGCGCGGTGCCGGTGCCGTGCGTCTCCACGTAGGAGATGGAGTCGGCGGAGACCTCCGCGGCGGCGAGCGCGTCCTTGATGACGGTGGCCTGGCCCTGCACGCTGGGCGCGGTGAAGCTGGCCTTCACGGCGCCGTCGTTGTTGATGGCGGAGCCCTTGATGACGGCGTGGATGGTGTCGCCATCCTCGAGCGCGTCCTCCAGGCGCTTGAGGACCACGAGCCCGATGCCGCTGCCGAAGATGGTGCCCGCCGCCTTCGCGTCGAACGCGCGGCAGTGGCCATCCGGCGAGGCGATGCCGCCGTACTGGTACAGGTAGCCCACCTTCTGCGGGACGTTGATGGCCACGCCACCCGCGACGGCCATCCGGCACTCATCCGCGAGCAGGGCCTGTCCCGCCAGGTGCAGCGCGACCAGCGCCGTGGAGCACGCGGTGTGGACCGAGTACGCGGGCCCGCGCAGGTTGAGCCGGTGCGCCACGCGCGTGGTGAGGAAGGCCAGGTCGTTGCCGAGGCCAATCTCGAAGGGGTCCAGCCCACCGACGGCCGCGGGGTTGGAGAAGAGGTTGAAGAGGTACGTGTCCGTGCGGGCGCCGGCGTAGACGCCGATGCGTCCCTTGAAGCGCTCGGCGTCGTAGCCCGCGTGCTCCAGGGCCTCCACCGCGCACTCCAGGAAGACGCGCTGCTGCGGGTCCATCACCTCCGCTTCCTTGGGGGTGACGCCGAAGTATCCCGCGTCGAAGAGGTCCGCGTCCTCGAGGATGGCGGCGGCCTTCACGTAGTTGGGGTCCGCGCGGATCGCCGCCGTGTCGAGCGCGCTGGGCTCCAGGTCCTCGTCCTTGAGGAACTGGATGGACTCCACGCCGTCCTTCAGGTTGCGCCAGAACGCTTCCAGGTCCTTCGCCCCCGGGAACCGCCCCGCCATGCCGATGACAGCAATCTCCAGACCCGTGGTGTCCGTGTCGGACGAATCCGTGGCCATGCTCTTCTCCGAAGTCCCGCTCAAGTGTCGACCTTCCTCGCCCTTTGCTGCTTCAGCGCGCTCCTGCGGCGCTGGCGCCGTTCCTCGTCTTCTGTCTCTTCCGGGGCCTCGGGCCCCTCGCTCGCTGGCGAGGCCAGTCCCACTCGACGGACCAGGTCCTCGATGAGGTGACGTGCCTTCGCCGCGCCGTGCTCCGCGCGCAGCTGCTCTCCCACGCGTGCCGCGGAGGCTCGAGGCTCCTCACGGCCCAGCACCGCGCCGAGTGCCTCCGCGAGCCGCTCCACGCTCAGCTCGCCGATGGGGACCGCCGCTCCGCCGCAGCGGAGCTCCTGGACGACCTCGCCCCAGGTGAACTGGTCATACGTGTGCGGCACCACGACCTGTGGCACACCCGCGCGGAACGCCGCGCCCGTGGTGCCCGCGCCGCCGTGGTGCACCACACACGACACGCGCGAGAAGAGCCACGAGTGAGGCACCTGTCCCACGACCCGCACGGTGGACGGGAGGACGCGCTGGCCCAGTCCGCTCCAACCCTGCTGGATGAGGGCCCGTCGCCCCGCGCGCACCGTGGCCTCGACCAGCGTGTTCGTCAGCGCGGCCGGGTCGCCGTGGGTCATGCTGCCGAAGGTGATGCAGACCGGGGCCTCGCCCTCCGCGAGGAACGCCGCCAGGTCCGCGTCGGGCGTGAAGGCCGGCTCCTCGAGGAGGCAGTACCCCACGGTGTGATGGTGTGGCGGGAGGTCCGAGGCGGGCGGCCGGACGTGACGGCTCAGCGCCGTGAGCACGAGCTGCGGTGACAGCCCATCCACCAGCGGATTGTCGAGCGGCGGCAGGCGCAGGGTCTCGCGCAGGGGATTGACCAGGCCCCGCACGGCGGCCTGGAACGCGGGGCCTCCGCCACCGCTGCCGCTGTGCTCCACCAGCACCGTCACGAAGGGCACGTGCGTCAGGTCGTGCACCATGCGCGCGGCCGGCTGGACGCGTCCGCTGATGAGCACGTCCGCTCCACGGCACGCGGCGCGAAGGTCCTCCAGCATGCGTGGGAGGGACTCCACGAGCGGCTGGAAGAGCTGGAGCATCCCGCTGGCGTCATGGATGACGTCGGGGCTGCCCATCATGGCCTGCGTGATTCCACTCTGCGCCGCCCGCAGGTCCGGGCCCACGGGCAGGAACTCGAGGCCGTGCTGCTCCGCGAGCGCACGGTACGACGGCGCGGCGGCGAGCACGGGGTGATGTCCATGCCGACGCAGCTCGACGGCCAGCGCCACGAAGGGCTGGACGTCCCCGAGCGTGCCGAAGTTGGTGAGGATGGCGCGCATCAGCTGCCTTCCTCCGCGTCCTCATCCTCCGCGCGCCGACGCGAGCGCTGACGCTGGAGGTTCTGCTTGCGACGCTGGACGGTGGACTCACGCTCGTCCGCTTCGCCTTGCGCCGCACCCGGGTTCGCGTCGGGCGGCTGAATCAACGCCGCCAGCGCCTTCACGGTGACGCCCTCGTAGAGACCGGACGCGGGCACGCTGAGGTTGAGCCGGCGCTTGAGCTGGTCGGTGAGCTGAACCGCGACGAGCGAGTCACCGCCCAGCTCGAAGAAGTTGTCCTGGATGCCGATGGGCGTCACGCCGAGCATCTGCTGCCAGAGGTCCGCGAGCAGCCGCTCCAGCTCCGTCGTGGGCGCCACATAGGCGCTGCGAAGGTTCGCCGGCCGGGGATGCAGCGGCCGAGCCACGACCTCCGCTTGTGCGGGCGCGGGCTGCGGCGGTGCCTGCCGGGCCTTCACGTCGTGCGTGGAGATGACCAGCCACGGCCCGGCCGCGTGCGCGAGCATGCGGTTGAGGACCTCCGCGCCTTGCTCGGGCGTGACGGCGAGCCGGTCGATGGCCTCACCGCGCGCACCCAGGTGCGCGCCATAGTCCTCCACGCGCACCACGTCCCAGCCCACGCTCGTCCAGCGCCGGCCCGCTCGGGTCGCCGCTTGCGCGAAGGCGTCCTGCCATGCGCTCGCGGCGGTGTGCGCGACGGTGGAGATGCCACCCAGCACCGCGGAGATGGACGACGCCACCACGCGGAAATCCAGGGCCCGGTCGCCGAGCACCGAGTCGAGCAGCGCGAGGCCACGGACGCGAGGGTCGAAGTGCCACGCCGTCTCGTCCGGTCCCGTCTCGGAGACGAGGCGGGCGACCTTCTGACGCGGCAGCCACGCCGCGTGCACCACGCCGTGGAGCGCGCCGTAGCGGGAGACCGTCGAGTCCACGGCCGCGCGCAGGGCCTCCTCGTTCGTCAGGTCGACGGAGACGACGTGGACCTCCGCGCCCATCGCCTCGAGCTCACGCGCGCGGCGGATGCGCTGGGCCCAGTCCTCGCCCGTGTCGGGCGTGGACCCAGGCGTGTCCCAGGTGTCGCGAGCAGGGAAGCCCACGGGCTCCAGGCAGACGAGCTTCGCGCCCTGAGACAGCTTCGCGAGCGCCTTCGCGTTCATGGCGCCGACACCGCCGAGGCCATGCACGAGCAGATAGACGCCGCCCGCGCGCGCGGTGGGATGCGACGCGGGCGCTTCGGGCAGAGGCAGCGGCTCCAAGGCCGGAACCCAGCGGTGGGCTCCACGCAGCGCCACCACCGCCTCGCGAGGAGCAGCCCGCAGCTCGGTGCGGAGCGCCTGGAGGCTCGCGGGCGACAGTCGAGCCCCGGGCTCCGTCACCACGTCCACATGGTGGAAGCGCAGGTGGGGATGCTCCTGCGGGATGACGCGGCAAGGGCCGAGCACCGTCGCCTTGTCGGGCGAGAGGGCTTCCTCTCCCGTGACGTCATGGACGTGGTTGGAGACCACGAAGACGGTGCAGGGGCGCTCGGGTGTGAGCTCGACGAGGACGCGCGAGAGCGCCACGAGCGTGTGGTAGCCGTTGGCCTGGGTCTGCGCGAAGGACGTCGACGGCTCCGAGGTGAGGCTCCACAGGTGCAGCACCGCGTCCGGGAGCCGGCCTGAGTCGCGCAGCGCGGTCACCAGCTCGCGCAGGTCCGACTGGGAGCCGGGCGCGACGGTGAAGTCCACGTCGTGAACGCGCTGGAAGCCGGAGCCGGGCCTCACTCGCACCACCACGTGCTCCGCGCCGGGCTCGGGAGCCAGGAGCGCGTCCGTGGTCGACGCCGCGTCCTCGAACACCAGCCAGACGCGCGGGCCCGATGACTTGGAGGTGCTCACGGGCGCGAGCGGCGCGCGCTTCCAGGAGGGCGCGTGGAACCAGTGCTCCAGCGGTGCCTGCTCCTGGGGCGTGGCGAGGCTCTCCGACGTGGCCCGGGCGACGGTGGCTCCACCGTGGGTGGCCTGCTCCTCGGGCTCCACCCAGAAGCGCTGCCGCTCGAAGGGGTAGGTCGGGAGCGGGAGGCGCTGACGTCGCTCGTCGCCGTGGAAGCCGCGCCAGTCGATGTTGACGCCCGCGAGCCACAGGTTGCCCAGCGTCGTGTACGCCAGCGGCGGTGTTCCCTCGGCCACGGTGTCCTGGGGCATCGGCATTGAGCCGAGCACGGGGCGCGAGGGCGAGGACGCCGGATGCCGCCGCGCGAGACGGCTGAGCACCTGGCCCGGCCCCGCCTCCAGCAGGACGCGCTTGGGGTCGGAGAGCAGGGCGTGCAAGCCATCCGCGAAGCGCACCGCGCCGCGCAGGTGCTGCGCCCAGTAGCGAGGGCTCGTCGCCTGCTCGGTGGTGATCCACGTCCCCGTCACGTTGGAGATGAAGGGCAGGGTGGGGGGACGCAAGGGCATGGCCGCCGCTCGCGCCGTGAAGGCGTCGAGGATGGGGTCCATCATCGAGGAGTGGAACGCGTGCGACGTGACGAGCACGTGGCAACGCACGCCCGACTCCTCGAGCTGACGGCGCAGCCGTTCAATCGCCTCCGTGGGGCCGGAAGCAACGCACTGCATGGGTGCGTTCACCGCGGCGAGGCTCAGCTCGGTGCCGAGCGATGGCCGCAGCTCCTCCTCGCTGAGGGGCACCGCGAGCATGGAGCCCGAGGGGAGGGACTGCATCAGCCGGCCCCGCGCCGCCACGAGCTGAAGCGCGTGCTCCAGCGTGAAGACCCCCGCGATGCAGGCGGCGACGTACTCGCCTATGCTGTGTCCCAGCATGGCGGCGGGCTTCACGCCCCACGACATCCAGAGGCACGCGGTCGCGTACTCGAGCGAGAAGAGCGCGGGCTGGGTGAGCTCCGTGCGCGCCAGCGTCTTCTCGTTCTCCGCGGCGTCGCCCGACTTCGGGTACAGCACGTCGCGCAGGTCCTTGCCGCCGAGGTGCGGCTTGAGCAGCTCCGCGCACCGGTCCACCTCCGCGCGGAACACCGGCTCCGCGTCGTAGAGCCCGCGGCCCATGCCCACGTGCTGCGAGCCCTGACCTGGGAAGAGGAACGCCACGGGGCGCTCCACGCCATCCTCCGTCGCGGTGTGCACGCGAGGGCTGTCCGGCTGGGAGAGCACCGCCACCGCGTCGCTCACGCCGCGCGCGAGGACGAAGCGGCGCTGACCGAAGCGCTGACGACCCACCTGGAGCGTCCACGCCACATCCGCGAGGGCCTTGTCGGAGGTGCCCTCGAGCGCCTTCGCCAGACGGCCCGTGCTGGACTCCAGCGCGGACGACGTGCGCGCCGACAGCGGGAGCAACTGCCACGCGCGGCGCGAAGGAGCGCTGTCGACCGCGCGCGGCGGCTGCTCCAGGACGACGTGCGCGTTGGTGCCACCGACGCCGAAGGAGCTGACACCCGCGCGTCGGGGCAGCGCGCTCGTGGGCCAGGGCTTGAGGGTCGCGTTGACGTAGAAGGGGCTGCCGTCGAAGTCGATGGCCGGGTTGGGCCGCTCGTAGTGGAGGCTGGGCGGCAGCTCACCGTGCTTCAAGGCGAGGGCCGTCTTGATGAGGCCCGTGATGCCCGCCGCCGCGTCCAGGTGACCGACGTTGCCCTTCACCGAGCCGAGCGCGCAGAAGCGCCTGCGCTGGGTGGTGGCGCGGAAGGCCCGCGTGAGCGCCTCCACCTCGATGGGGTCTCCCAGCGGTGTCGCGGTGCCGTGGGCCTCCACGTAGCCGATGGTGTCCGCATCCACGCCGGCCGCGGCGAGCGCCTCGGCGACGACCTGGGCCTGTCCCTCCACGCCCGGCGCCGTGTAGCCCGCCTTGAGCGAACCATCGTTGTTGATGGCCGAGCCCTTGATGACGGCGTGCACGGTGTCGCCATCGCGCACGGCGGCCCGCAGCTTCTTGAGCACCACCACGCCCGCGCCGCTGCCGAACAGCGTGCCTCGGGCCTTCGCGTCGAACGGACGGCAGCGTCCATCCGGGGACGCCATGCCGCCTTCCACATGGCGGTAGCCGTTGAGGAAGCTCACGTTGACGGACGCGCCACCCGCGAGCGCGATGTCACACTCCCCATTGAGCAGGCTCTGGCAGGCCTGGTGCACGGCGACCAGCGACGTCGAGCACGCGCTCTGCACGGCGTGACTCGCGCCGCGCAGGTTCAGCTTGTACGAGACGCGCGTGGCCAGGAAGTCCGTGCCGTTGCCGATGTTGACCTGCACGGGCTCCACCGAGCCCAGCACGCGAGGGTTCCTCGCCAGGTTCATCAGCAGGTAGGTGTTGAGCGTGGCGCCGCCGTACACGGAGATGGCGCCGGAGTAGTCGCGAGGCGAATAGCCCGCGTGCTCCAACGCCTCCCAGCAGATCTCCAGGAAGACCCGGTGCTGGGGGTCCGTCAGCTCCGCCTCGCGGGGCGGCATGTCGAAGAACGCGGCATCGAAGGACTCGTGCCCCGGGAACACCGCGGAGGCGCGCACGAAGTCGGGGTCCTCGACCTGCTCTTTCGACGCGCCCGCGGCGCGACACTCCTCGGGTGAGAGGAACCGGATGGATTCCACGCCGCCCCGGACGTTGCTCCAGAGCTCCGCCGTGTCCCGAGCACCCGGGAAACGCCCTGACATGCCGATGATGGCGAGGTCTGCGTCGTCGATGTCTGGAGTCTGCTTCTCGTCCACGTCATCTGCTCCTTCGGTGCATCACTCGCGGCGGCTTCGCCGCTCCCTGCGCTGCGCGCCTCGGTTCTGACTCGTCTCGAAGCCCGGGGGCTGGGCCGCGGTGGCCGGCCCGCCCAGCTTCTTCGCCAGCGTGGCGACGGTGGGGGCCTCGAAGACGGAGGTCAGGGGAATGTCGCGCCCCAGCTCCCGCTTCAGCCGACCCACGATCTTGAGCCAC
This sequence comes from Myxococcus stipitatus, assembly GCF_038561935.1. The sequence goes on from NZ_CP102770.1 coordinate 4,507,943, forward strand.
AGCAACGAGTTCCCGCCGAGGTCGAAGAAGTTGTCGTGGATGCCCAGCTGCGCCAGTCCGAGCTGCTCCTGCCAGACCTTCGCCAGCGCCAGCTCCACGTCATCCGTGGGAGCCACGTACTCGGTGCCGAGCTGAGGCCGCTCATGCACCGTGCCCGTGGGGGCCTCCGCGCTCGCGCCTTCCTTCCGCACCCAGCGCGCCACGCGCGCGGGCAGGTCGCCGGTGGAGACCACGACCTGTCCGCCCTGCGCGGACTCCACGACGCGGCGGAACGCCTCCACGGCCTCGGTCGAGGACATGGCGAACGCGTCCAGGCTCGTCTTCGCGCCCTGCGTCCCGTCCTCGGCGACGGGCCAGCCATCCCAGTTGGTGCTCAGCCAGCGCGTCGTGCCCGCGTGGGCGCGCGAGGCCGCGAACGCATCGAGGAAGGCGTTGGCCGCGCCATAGGCGCCAAGCCCCAGGCCCCCGAGCACGGCGGCGTTGGAGGACACCAGCAGCACGAAGTCCAGCAAGCGTCCGTCGAGCGCCCGCTCCAGCGCGTACGTGCCATGGACCTTCGCGCGGAAGTGCGGCGCACAGGCCGCGGCATCCAGTCCGGCGAGCAGGGCCACCGCGCCTTCACCCGCGAGGCCCGCGGCGTGGATGACGCCGTGCACCGCTCCGAAGCGCGCCTCCGCCTCCGTGAGCACGCCGCGCAGCCGCGACTCGTCCGCGACGTCCGCGCGAACCACGAGCACCTCCGCGCCCGCGGCTTCCAGCTCCTTCACCGCGCGCTGCTTGTGACCTCCCGGGTCCACCTCCAACCCGGAGCGGCCCACGAGGACCAGCCGCGCTTGATGGCTCCGCGCGAGTGCTCCCGCGAGCAGCAGACCCACGCCGCCCAGGCCACCCGTGATGAGGTACACGCCGCGCGTGCGGAGGGGCTGCGCGGCCACGGCGTCCTGCTCGAGCCGCAGCGGCTCATGCGTCTGCACGAGGCGCTGTGCACCCCGCAGGGCCACCACTGGCTCGGCGGAGTCGGAGAGCAGCTCGCGCGTCAGCGCGTTCACGGTGGACAGGCCCGTGCCGCGGCCCAGGTCGACATACCGGCACGCGATGCCGTCGTGCTCCTGGGGAATCACCTTGCACAGCGCGGGGACCGTGGCGAGCTCGGGCCGGACCTCGTCCGTGCTCTCCACCTCCAGCGCCATGCGCCCCACCACCGTCAGATCCACGCGCCTGGGCAGCGCCGCTTCGACCAGCGCACGCGTCAGCCGGAGCACGGAGTGGAAGCCGCGCTCCTGGGCTCGCTCGAAGTCCGGGGCGCCGTCGCCATCCAGGCTCCACAGGTGGACCACGCGCTCCACGTCGAGGCCCTTCGCCTTCACGGCGTTCAGCAGGAAGAAGGTCTCCTCGGGAGCCGTCGGGTCCAGGCTGAAGTGGTGCTCACCCAGCTCCTGGAGGTGCGTGCCCGGCGTGACGCGCACGACGCGGTGGCCCGCGCGCACCAGCTCGTTGACCAGCGCCTCGCCCGCGCCCGTCGAGTCCTGGAACACGACCCAGTCTCGCGGGGTGACGGCGCCCGCCTTGGGCGGTGACAGCGGAGCGCGCCTCCAGGCGGGGAGGTAGAACCAGCTGGCCACGTCCGCGTTCTTCCTCGCGTTGCCACGGCGCGCGGCGGAGGGCGCCTCGGGGGCGAGCCAGTAGTCCTGGCCCTCGAAGGGATACGTGGGCAACGGCACGCGCAGCCGCCGCGCGCCTCCACGCACCGCGGCCCAGTCGATGCTCACACCCGCGGCCCAGAGCTTTCCGAGCGTGGCCGCGAGCAGCTCCTCATCCGCCACCGGGTCCTGCGGATGGCGCAGGGACGGGAGCACGGGCGGCGCGCTGGGGCCGGTGAGCTGCAACCGCGCCAGCGTCCCGAGCGTGCGGCCCGGACCGACTTCCAGATAGACGCGGTGAGGCTGCTCCGCGAGCGTGCGGATGCCGTCGCCGAAGCGCACCGTGTGCCGCAGGTGCCGTGTCCAGTAGGCCGGGTCCACGGCCTCCTCGGGCGTCATCCACGTGCCGGTGACGTTGGACATCAGCGGCAGGGTGGGGGCGTTGCGCCGCAGCGTCCCGATGAACTCCTGGAAGCGCGCGAGAATCGGCGTCACCAGGTGTGAGTGCGCCGCCACGTCGATGGGGATGTGGCGGAACTCCACCTCGCGGCGCGCCAGCTCCGCGGCCAGCGCCTCGACGGCCTCCACGGTCCCGGCGACCACGCACTGCGAGGGGCCATTCACCGCCGCGAGCGACAGGGACTCGCCGAGCAGCGGCCGGACCTCCGCCTCGGGCATGGGCACGCTGAGCATGCCGCCACCGGGCAGCTCCTCGAAGAGCTTGCCGCGCAGCACCACCAGCGCCAGCGCGTCCTCCAGCGAGAAGACGCCCGCGAGGCACGCCGCCGTGTACTCACCCAGGCTGTGGCCGATGACCGCCTCGGGCTTCAGGCCCCAGGACTCCCACAGGCGCGCCATCGCGTACTCGACGGTGAACAGCGCGGGCAGGGCCAGCGAGGTCCGCTTGAGCCGCTGACCGGCGTTCGCGGCGGAGTCCGCGTCCGGGTACATCAGGGGCTTCAGGTCGAAGCCCAGGCGAGGACGCAGGAGCGCGCAGCACTGGTCCACGGCCTCGCGGAAGGCGGGCTCGGCGGCATAGAGGCCGCGACCCATGTCCGGGTATTGCGCGCCGCCACCGGGGAACATGAAGACGGCGGACGGCGTCGAGGAGCCCGGCGCCAGCGTGAAGAGGCGCTGGGGGTCTCTCGTCTCGAGCACGCGCACGGCATCGTCCCGGTCCTTGCAGACGACCACGCGTCGCAGGTCCAGCGCCTTGCGCCCTGATTGCAGCGTCCACGCCACGTCCGCGAGCGGCTGCTCCGGATGCTCCTTCATGTGCGAGAGCAGCGACGAGGTCAGCGCCTCCAGCGCCGTCGGAGTCCGCGCGGAGAGGACGAGGACCTGCCACGCGCGCGCCACATCGCCCGGCGGGATGAAGGGCGACTCTTCCAGGATGACGTGCGCGTTGGTGCCGCCGATGCCGAAGGAGCTCACCCCCGCGCGGCGGGGCGTCGCGCCCACCGGCCAGGGCTTGAGGCTCGCGTTGACGTAGAAGGGGCTGTTCGCGAAGTCGATGCGCGGGTTGGGCGCCTCGTAGTTCAGGCTGGGAGGAAGCTCCGCGTGCTCCAGCGAGAGCGCCGTCTTCACCAGGCCCGTCACCCCCGCGGCGGCGTCCAGGTGGCCCACGTTGGTCTTCACCGAGCCGAGCCCGCAGAACGCGCGCTGGTCGGTGCCGGCGCGGAACACACCATCGAGCGCCTGCACCTCGACGGGGTCTCCCAGCGGCGTGGCCGTGCCATGGGCTTCCACGTAGGAGATGGAGTCCGGCGTCACGTCCGCCATGGCCTGGGCACGGGCGATGACCTCCATCTGGCCTTCCACGCCGGGCGCCGTGAAGCCCACCTTCACCGCGCCGTCGTTGTTGATGGCCGAGCCGCGAATGACGGCGTGGATGGTGTCGCCGTCCTTGAGCGCGTCATCCAGGCGCTTGAGCACCACGACGCCCGCGCCGCTGCCGAAGAGCGTGCCCTGGCCCTTCGCATCGAACGCGCGGCAGTGCCCGTCCGGCGAGGTGATGCCGCCTTCCTGGTAGGTGTAGCCCGTGCGCTGGGGCACGTGCACGGACACGCCGCCCGCGAGCGCGACGTCACACTGGTAGCCGAGCAGGGCCTGGCAGGCCAGGTGCGTGGCGACCAGCGACGTGGAGCAGCCCGTCTGGACGGTGAGGGCGGGGCCCTTGAAGTCCAGGTGGTAGGCCACGCGCGTGGCGAGGAAGTCCTTGTCGTTGGCCACCATGGCCGGGAAGGTGTCCTCGGCCTGCTGGAACTCCGCGCGCGAGAGCAAGTTGAAGAGCAGGTAGCTGCTCAGGCTGGAGCCCGCGAAGATGCCCGTCGTGCCCGGCACCTTCCCGGGGGCGTAGCCCGCGTGCTCCAGCGCCGTCCACGCGCACTCCAGGAAGACGCGGTGCTGCGGGTCCAGCAGCTCGGCCTCGCGGGGGGCGTAGCCGAAGAAGGCCGCGTCGAAGCGGCCCGGTCGCTCCAGCACGGGCGCGGCGCGAACGAAACTGGGATTGGCCAGGAACGCCGGGTCCACGCCGAGGGACTTCAGCGCCTCGTCGGAGAAGAAGGTGATGCCCTCCACGCCCGCGCGCAGCATGCGCCAGAACGCAGCCACGTCCTGGGCCCCAGGTACACGCACCGCCATGCCCACGATGGCCACAGCCAGTCCTGAGTCCCCCTGGTACTCCACATGACTCCCCATGACAGACCTACCCCTGTTTCCTGGCGCGCTGTTGCTGCCGCTTCATGCTCTCGAGCTGGCGCTTCGCCCGGTCCTGAGCAGACTCGACCGGGGTGACATTCGATGCGGGACCCTGCCGCAGGTAGCGCGCGAGGGCGCTGACCGTCGGGTGCTCCAGGAGCTTGAGCAGCGGCAGCTCCGAGCCCAGCACGGCCTTGAGCCGCGCATGCACCTGCACCATGAGCAGCGAGTGCCCACCCAGGTCGAAGAAGTTGTCGTCCACGCCGACCTGATCGACGTTGAGGACCTGCTTCCACACGTCGGAGATCTGCATCTCCAGCTGGCTCTGCGGCGCCACGTAGGCCGCGCGTGAGGCTCGGGCCGCCGTGGGGGCGGGGAGGGCCTTGCGGTCCACCTTGCCGTTGGGCGTGAGCGGCAGCGCCGGCAGCGTCACCAGCAGCGAGGGAACCATGTGCTCCGGCAGCCGCAGCGCCACCGCGTCCCGCAGCGCCGTCGCGTCCACCGTCTGCCCGTCGCGCGCCACCACGTAGGCCACCAGCCGCACGTCGCCCGGCGTGTCCTCGCGGGCCACCACCACCGCCTCGCGCACCTCCGGCCTCGCGCTCAGCACCGCTTCGATTTCACCCGCCTCGATGCGGAAGCCGCGCACCTTCAGCTGGTGGTCCACGCGGCCCAGGAACTCCACCGTGCCGTCGTCGCGCCAGCGCGCCCGGTCTCCCGTGCGGTACACCCGCGCGCCCGGCTCTCGCGAGAACGGGTCCGGCACGAAGCGCTCCGCGGTCAGCTCCGGCCGCGAGAGGTAGCCGCGCACCACGCCCGCGCCGCCGATGAAGAGCTCTCCGGGGACCCCCACCGGCACCGGCCGCAGCTTCGCGTCGAGCAGGTAGAACTGGGTGCGGGAGAACGGCGAGCCGATGGACGCCACCGGGCCGCTCTCGTCACGCACGTCGTGCGTCGAGGACCAGATGGTCGTCTCCGTGGGGCCGTACATGTTGAGCAGCCGGGCTCCCTCGCCCAGGGCCTGACGCAGCGACGTCCCCAGCGACGAGGGGAGTGCTTCGCCGCCGACCATGAGGCGGCGCAGCCCGGCGAGCGCCTCGACGGTCTCGGGCTCCGCCATGAGCGCTCGCGCCAGCGACGGCGTGCACTGCAGATGCGTCACCGCGTGCTCGCGCAGGTTGAGCGGGATGGAGCGCGCGGTGCTCGCACGGCGTCCATCGCGGTCCGCCTGGCACTTCACCTCGTGCAGCCGGGGCAGGCTGGCCAGCACCGTCTCCGCGGGGATGCCGAAGTCGATGAGGCAGCCGACCTCGTCCACGCCCAGCGCGCGGAGCTGCTCCATCCGCTCGCGCACGGAGCGCGGCGTGCCGAACAGTCCGCTCGTCTCGAAGTAGCGCTCGAAGGCCTGCGCGGCGAGGCGGTCCAGGTCGGCCTCCGTCGCGGTGTCCAGGTCCACGCCCAGCGTCCGCCCCAGGCCGCGCATCAGGTCGGCGGAGCTGCGCAGGTAGTCGCGGAACGGCTTCTCCACCACCGCGCGCACCTGCGCGGCGTCCTCGCCGATGAACGTGTGGAGCATCAGCGTGACGTGTCCGTCACCCGCGTGGCCGGCCGCGCGCCAGGCGTCGCGGTAGAGGCCCAGCTTCTTCTCCAGGTCGTCCCACGTCTGGCCAAGCAGGTGCGTGAGGACATGGCAGCCCATGCGCCCCGCGGTGATGAACGTGTCGGGATTGCCCGCCGCCGTGAGCCACACCGGCAGGTCCTTCTGGATGGGACGGGGCCGCAGCGTGACGTCCACCTGCGCGCCCGCGCCGCCCTGCATCTTCAGCGTCTCGCCCCGCCAGAGCCGGCGCACCGTCTCCAGCCCCTCCATCATCAGCTCGCGACGCTTCTCGTAGCGCTCGGGCGCGAAGACGAAGTCATTCGCATGCCAGCCGGAGGCCACGGAGATGCCCACGCGGCCCTTCGACAGGTTGTCCACCAGCGCCCACTCCTCGGCGACGCGCACCGGGTGGTGCAGGGGCAACACGACGCTGCCCGCGCGGATGGCCACGCGCTCCGTCACGGCGGCGATGGCCGCGCTCGCCACCGCGGGGCTGGGGTACAGGCCGCCGAAGGCGTGGAAGTGGCGCTCCGGCGTCCACACCGCCGCGAAGCCATGGCGGTCGGCGAACTTCGCGCCTTCCATCAGCAGGCGGTAGCGGTCTCCCGTCGACTTCTCCGCGTCATCCGCGAAGTAGAAGAGGCTGAGCTCCATCGGCTTGCGCCGGGCGGTCGCGACGCGGGACGGCGCCTTGAGCAGCGCGCCCTCGCCCTGCACCACGACCTTGAAGCCGCGCGTGAGCGTCCACAGCAGCTCCAGCACGGAGATGTCGAAGGAGATGCTGGTGACGGCCAGCCACGAGCCCACGGGCTGGTGGCCCAGGCGCGCATCCATCGCGGTGAAGAAGTTGGCCACGCCACCGTGCGGCACCATGACGCCCTTGGGACGTCCCGTGGAGCCGGAGGTGTAGATGACGTACGCGAGGCTCGACGTGCTCGTGCCCGACGCGGGCGGCACATCCCGCGTCTCGCGGGCATCCACGGAGGCGTCGTCCAGGAGGACGACGCGCGCGCGCCCGGGAGGAATGGAGCCCTGCAGGTGCGTCTCGGTGAGCAGCACCGCGGCGCCCGAGTCCTCCAGCATGAAGGCGAGCCGCTCGCGGGGATAGTCCGGGTCCAGCGGCACGTACGCGCCGCCCGCCTTGAGCACACCCAGCATGGCCACCATCATGGCCGCCGAGCGCTCCAGGCACAGGCCCACGCGCACCTCGGGGCCCACCCCCGCATCCCTCAGCCGCCAGGCCAGCGCGTTCGCGCGACCCTCCAGCTCCGCGTAGGTGAGCGTCGCGTCATCACCCGCCACCGCCACCGCATCGGGCGTCCGGGCCGCCTGCGCGCGGAACTGCGCATGGATGCACAACGCCGCGTCGTCGGCCTGCGCGGGGGTGAGGTCGTTCCAGTCCACCAGCAGCCGGCGCGTCTCCTCCGCGTCGAGCAGCGGCAGGTCGTCCACCTTCAGCTCCACGGCCTCCACCGCCGCGCGCAGCACCGTCTCGAAGTGGCTGGCGAGCCGCGCCACCGTCGCGGGAGCGAAGAGGTCCGTGCGGTACTCGAGCGCACCGGACAAGCCGTCCGCCGTCTCGACGAGGGAGAGCTGGAGGTCGAACTTCGACGTGCCCTCCACCGCGCCGTCCGGCACGGGGAGCACCGGGCGCCACTCCATGCCCGGCACCGTGAGGTCGGTGGGCGGGAGCGCCTCCAGGAGGAGCGCCGTCTGGAAGAGCGGGTTGTCCGCGCCGCCTCGGGGCACACGCGCGGAGGCCACGACGTCCTCGAACGGGAGGTCCGCGTGGGCCAGGGCCTCGTGGAACGTCCGCCGCGTGCGGGCGAGCAGCTCACGGAAGCTCGGCTGACCGGCGAGGTCCGCGCGCAGCGCGAGCGTGTGCGCGAAGAAGCCCAGCACGTCGCGCAGCTCGGGCCGCTCGCGGTTCGCCACCACCGTGCCCACGGCGAAGTCTTCCTGTCCGCTGTAGCGGTGGAGCAGCGCCGTCCACGCCGCCGTCAGCGTGATGAAGAGCGTGCAGCCCTCGCGACGGCCCAAGGCGCGCAGGGACTCCACCAGCGAGCGGTCCAGCGTGAGGCGGTGCAGCGCGCCCTGGACTCTCGGCTCGCGGGGCCGCGTGAAGTCCGTGGGCAGCTCCAGCCGAGGCAGCCCCGCGAGCTGCTTCGCCCAGTACGCACGCTGTCCGTCGAGCAGCGGGCCCAGGCCCTGCTGCCAGCGCGAGTAGTCCGCGTAGTGGAGGCGGGGAGGGGGAAGCTTCGCGTCGGTGTCAGAGACCTGCGCGCGATACAGCGCGGCGAGCTCGCGGCCCAGCACGCCCACGGACCAGCCGTCGGTCACGATGTGGTGCTGGGTCATGAGCAGCCGGTGCTCGTTGTCGCCCAGCCGCACCAGCGTCGCGCGCACGGTGGGGCCTTCCATCAGGCGGAAGGGCTCTCGCGCCTGCTCCAACGCCAGACGGTGCAGCGCCGCCTCTCGCGCCTCGGGCTTCTCGGAGCGCAGGTCGACCTGCGGCAAGGGCAGCGACGCGGGGGCGCGAACGACGAGCCGCGGCTGGCCCTCCACCTCGGGGAAGGCCGCGTTCAACAGCGGATGGCGCGTGAGCAGCGCATCCAGGCTCCGCCGCAGGGCCTCCCCATCCAGCGGCCCGCCGAGGTGGAGCTGGAAGTGGACGTTGTACAGCGCGCTGTCCGGCACCAGCCGGTCCAGGAACCACAGCCGCAGCTGGCCCGACGACAGCGGCAGCTCCCCATCGCGAGGGCCCGCCGTCAGCGGGGGCGCCGCGAGCGAGAAGTCCGGCCGCACGCCCTGCCACGCCTCCAGGAGCTTGTCGGCCGCGGCCTCCAGCGTCTGGCTCATCCAGAGGAACGCGGCGGGGAGTGCCACGCCCAGCTCCGACTCCAGCAGCCCGTGGAGCTCCAGCACCATCAGCGAGTCCAGGCCCAGGCTCGCGAGCGACGAGTCGCCCTGGAGCTTGCGGACATCCACGCGCAGCGTCCGCGCCACGGCGTGCCGCAGGAACTCCTCCACGTGCGCGCGGCGCTCCGTCTCGGACGCGGTGACGAGCAGCTCCTTCAGCGGGAGCGTCGGAGCCGGAGGCGCGGCGACGGGCTCGGTCTCCGCCACCGACAGCTCGACGACCTCCAGCTCGCCCGCCAGGTACGCGGCCTTGGTGGCGCGGCGTTGAATCTTCCCGCTCGACGTCTTGGGGATGCTGCGGGCCTGGAGCAGCACGATGCCATGCGCGTGGACGGTGTGTTGCTCCGCGAGCCGCTGACGCACGGCCGCGACCACCGCGGAGGCGTCGAAGCCGTCGCGCACGTCCACTTCCAGGGCGACAAAAAGCCGCTCCTCGCCCTCCACGTCCACGCTGAAGGCCGCGCTGCAGCCCGCGCGCACCGCGCGGTGGGCCCGCTCCGCGTCCATCTCCAGGTCCTGCGGATACAGGTTGCGGCCGCGGATGATGAGCAGGTCCTTCAAGCGGCCGGTGACGAAGAGCTCGCCCGAGGCCGAGAGGAACGCCAGGTCGCCCGTGCGCAGGAAGGGCCCCTCGCCCGAGGCCAGCCTCGCGTCGAACGCGTGGGCCGTCTCTTCCGGACGCGCCCAGTAGCCCTGCGCCACGCTGGGGCCTGAGACCCAGATCTCTCCCACCGAGTTCGCCGGGAGCACTTCACGCGATTCGGGATGGACGATGAGCACGCGCTGATCCGGCGCGCTGACGCCCGCGCCCACCAGCGTGCGAGTGCCAGGGGCGTCCGCCGCCGCTTCCTCGGCGCGGCCGTGCTCCATCGCGTCCGAGACGAACTGGCCGTGGACGTAGGGCTGGCCCTTGGTTCCACCCGTGACGATGAGCGTCGTCTCCGCCAGGCCGTAGCAGGGGTAGAAAGCCGTGCGCCGGAAGCCGCAGGGGGCGAAGGTCTCCGCGAAGCGCTCCAGCGTCTCGCGCCGCACCGGCTCCGCGCCGTTGAAGGCCAGGTCCCAGCTGTGCAGCTTCAGCTTCGCGCGGTCCTCCTCGGTCGCCTTCCTCACGCACAAGTCGTACGCGAAGTTGGGACCTCCGCTGCACGTGGCCTGGTAGTGGGAGATGGCCTCCAGCCAGCGCAGCGGGCGCTGCAGGAAGGAGATGGGCGACATGAGCGTGCAGGGGAAGCCCAGGTAGAGCGGCTGGAGCACCTTCCCGATGAGGCCCATGTCATGGAACATGGGCAGCCAGCCCATGCCCGACGAGCGCGACGCATCCAGCCCGAAGCCTCGGGTGATGAACGCCTCGTTGTGCAGGATGTTGGCGTGGCTCACCATCACGCCCTTGGGGTTGCCCGTGGAGCCGGAGGTGTACTGGAGGAACGCCAGCGTGTTGCCCTCCAGCTCCGGACGGCGCCAGTCCGCCGCGAGGCCCTCCGGCACCGAGTCGCTCGCCAGCCACTGGAGCTCCGCCAGCTCCGGCGCCTGCGGCTTGAACAGCTCCGACATGTCCACGATGAACTGCGTGGTGAGCACGTAGCGCGCGCCGCAGTCCTGCGCGATGGCGCGCAGGCGGGGCAGGGTGCGCTCCAGGCGCGTCGGGTCCGGCGGATAGCACGGCACCGCGATGACGCCCCCGTACAGGCAGCCCATGAAGCCCGCGACGAACTCCATCCCGGGCGGATACAGCAGCAGCGCACGCTCACCCGTCGCACCCGAAGCCCGCAGCTGCGCGCCCAACGCCCGCGCCCGCGCGTCCAGCCTCGCGTAGCTCCACTCCTCCACCGGGCCGTCCACGTCGCCCGACTCCAGGAAGCGGTAGAGCAACGCGTCTCCGCGCACCTGTGCGCGATAGCCCAGCAGGTCGACGAGGTTGTGGAAGTCACCCACGGACTTTTCGTTGCGCTGATTCATGCGTACTCCCCGGCGGACGGCTCGACGAGATGATGGTGCCGTGTGCTCGGGGAGTTGTTTTCTCCCCAAGCGACTTCACGAAGGAAATGACTGTGAAGTCCTTGTTCCCCTGGCAGCGCGAGACTCCGGCAAACCACCTCGTCGAGAGGTTGGCCGAGCATCTCTCCCTCGTCTGACGCGAGTGGCCCGCTGCCGCACGAAGTCACGTCGCTGTATTCCAGAGCCGCGAACAAAGAAAATAAGGTCGAAGTTGCAGCATGCCCTATAGCTTCATCTCTTGTTTTATCGTGATTGTCCAGTGAGCCCAAAATCGGAGTAAGGCCGTGGTTTTCGCGGCTCCGGGACTTCACTGAAATGAAGAGAAACGCTCGCGAGACCCCATGGATTCGACCCACGTTTCGTCGCACCCGCCCAGCCCTTGGGGGCTACCGCTCTGGGGCCACCTGTTGCGCCATGATCGCGACCCTCTGGGGTTCGTCGTCGAGTGCTTCCGCAAGCATGGCGACGTGGTCCGTCTCAAGCTCGGTGGTGAAACGACCTATCTGGTGAGTCACCCGGATCACGTCCGGTACTTCCTCACGGAGAACGCCAACAACTACGCGAAACCCCCGCTGGTGAATGACCCCTTCCTGGGCAACGGGCTGTTCGTGAGCGAGGGCACCTACTGGCGACGGCAGCGGCGGCTCGTCCAGCCCTCGTTCCACCGCGAGCGGCTCAACGGCCTGCTGTCGGGCATGGCGGGCCTCATCGACGGGATGTTGAAGTCCTGGGAGGAGCGCGCCCGGGCCGCGCAGCCGCTCGATATCGCGGAGGAGATGGGCATCCTCTCCCTGCACATGACGACGCGGGCGCTGTACTCGGAGGTGCCCGACGCGCCGACGACGGCGGCCGTCCGGCGGATGATGCACACCTTCAACGCGCGCGAGACCCTGCTGGCGCGCGTGCTCCGGCTGGAGCGGCTGCCGCTCTACCGGCGCAAGTGGGCGGACTTCTTCGACACGCAGCGGCTGATGCGCCGCAAGGCGAAGGAGGTCGTCGAGCGGCGCCGCGAGGGCGGGCCCGAGGACGACATCATGGCGATGCTCGTCGCGGCGAGAGACCGCGACACGGGCGAGGCCATGACGGAGAAGGAGCTGCGGGACGAGTTCATGAACCTGTTCTCGGGGAACGAGGGCCCCGGGGCCGCGCTCGCGTGGGGCTGGCACCTGCTGTCACTCCACCCGGAGATCGCCGACCGGCTCGCCTCCGAGAGCGCCGCGGTGCTGGACGGCCGCGCGCCGACGCTGGAGGACCTGCCTCGGCTGCGCTACGCGACGCAGGTGTTCGAGGAGTCGCTCCGGCTGTACCCCACGGCCTGGAAGCTGGTGCGGGTGGCGGGAGCGGCGGACACGCTGGGCAAGTACCCGGTGGCGCCCGGGACAGTCATCATGGCCATCTCGTACATCATCCACCGGCACCCGGAGTTCTGGTCCTCGCCGGAGGTCTTCGACCCGGAGCGCTTCGCGCCAGGCGCCCCCGCACGGCACAAGTTCGCCTACGTGCCGTTCGGTGGGGGGCAGCACATCTGCATCGCCAACAACCTGTCGCTGATGTTCGGAGCGCTGGTCCTGGCCATGGTCTCCCAGCGCTTCCGCCTCCGCGGCATCCCGGGGCGGCGGGTGGACATCCATCCGGGCATCTCGCTGCTGCCCCGGGGCGGGCTCCCGATGACGCTGGAGCCTCGGCGCTGAAGCCCCGGGCTCAGCTCGCGGCGCGCACGGCCTCCTGCTCCTTGGCCGCGTAGAGCGCCTGGATGTTGGCGCCACCAAAGCCACGAGCCTGGTGGCGCTGGATGACCTCGAAGAAGAGCGTGCGGCGCGCGTGCTGCGAGCGGGTGAAGACCTGCAACAGCGCGCCCCATGCGTCGCGGTCCATCAGGATGTTGCGCGCCTGCAGTGGCTCGCGCTCGAACGGGCTCAGCGTGCCGAGCCGCGCCTCCAGGCCCTCGTAGTAGCCCTGGGGCGCATCCAGCAGGCTCACCCCGTGCTGGCGGAGGGCATCCACCGCGCGGGCGATGTCGTTCGACAGGAAGGCGATGTGCTGCACGCCCGCGCCGCCGTGGGCGCCGATGAAGTCCTCCAGCTGGCCACGCCGGGTGCCGCTGACGGGCTCCTGCAGCGGGAAGCAGACGCGGCCTCCCACTGACTGCACCACGCGCGAGCTCATCCCGCTGTACTCGGTGCGCACGTCCTCTCGGTGGGTCTGCTCGAAGCCGAGGACCGACTCGTAGAAACCGACGGTGTCCATCAGCGTGTGCGGTCGCAGCGCGAAGGCGAAGTGGTCCACCGCGGTGAACAGCGACGCGCCTCCCGACGGGCCCGCCTCCACCGGCAGGTAGCCGCTCGGCGGGAAGGAGGACGCGGGGGCGTCGCGCTGGATGAACGAGTGCACCCAGTCCCCCGGCCCCGCGATGGTGGCCCGCACCACGCGCTGCCCGTGGGACTCGGACGTGACGGGCTCCGCCACGGCCTTGGCCCCGCGGCGCACCGCCTCCGTGAAGGCCGCGTGCGCGTCCGGAGTCCCCAGCGCGATGTCGCGCACGCCGTCTCCATGCGCGCGGACGTAGGCGGCGACCTCGTTGTCGGCATTCAGGGCCGAGGTGACGATGAGCCTCGCGGCGCCCTGCTCGAGCACGAAGGAGCGCCGCCCTGGCAGCCCTGTCTCCGGCCCGCCGCTGGCCACCATCCGGAAGCCCAGCGCATGGCAGAAGAAGTAGGACGAGAGGACCGCGTCACCCACGAACAGCTCGGCATGCTCCACTCCCGTGAACTCCATGCTCAAGACCTCGAATCAGGGGACATGGCCAGCCAGGAGAAATAGGGCGGGCGCGCCAGATATTTATTTCAAGCTATGTGTGAATAACACGACTTTCTGTATAGACATCTTGTTGCGGAGAGGTTGGAGGTCCTCGTGTCTGGCGTCAGCCCACCTGCATGGTGGGTGAGACAGCAGGCGTGGCGCCCTGGTCCGACACGAGCTGCCCGGACTCCAGCTTGAGGATGCGGTCCGCCAGGTGGAAGTAGCGGTCGTCGTGGCTGATGACGAAGACGAGCTTCCCCTGCTGTTTCAGCGAGGGCAGCAGCTCCCGGTAGAACAGCTCTCGGAAGACGGGGTCCTGGTCCGCGGCCCACTCGTCGAAGACGTAGATGGCGCGGTCCTCCAGGACGGAGGTGAGCAGGGCCAGGCGCTTGCGCTGTCCCTGGGAGAGCGCCACGGTGGACAGCCGGCCGTTCTCCACGCGCACCTTCTTCTCGAGCTGCAGCCGTGACAGGTAGGCACGGGCCTGGTCCTCCATGCCGGGGTGCTCCAGACCGAGCATTCGTTCAAAGAGGTGGAAGTCGAAGAAGACGGCGGAGAAGAGCTGCCGGTAGGCGCGCCGCGTGGCGGCCTCGACGGGGACTCCGTCCACGCGCAGCTCTCCCTTCTCCGGCACGTACAGCCCGGTGAAGAGCTTGGCCAGCGTCGTCTTGCCGCTGCCGTTGCCGCCGACCAGGAAGACGAGCTCGCCCCGGCGCAGCGTCGTGTTGATGGGGCCCAGGGTGAAGGTCGCGCCGTCGTGCTCGCGGTAGTAGCTGTGGGCGATGTCCGCCAGCTCGATGCGCTCGAAGCGCGGGTTGATGACGGCGTCGCGGGACGGGGGCTGCGGGTCCTGCAGCGACAGGCCCAGCTTCTCCAGCTTCTTCATCGCGATGTGGCTGCGCGACAGGTTCGGCCACTGGTGCATCAGGCCGTCGAGCGGCTGCTGGAGGTAGAGCACCACCAGCGCGTACGCGGCCAGGGTGGGCATCTCCACGGGCTGGAAGCGGGGGACGACGAACAGGATGATGCCGATGACCACCATCACCATGAAGCCGCCCCAGCCTCCGGCGATGATGAAGAGGTTGTTGGTGACGCGCGAGATGCGGGAGACCTCCTCGGCGGTGGGCTGGAGCTCCTTGTTGAAGAAGTCCTCGCTGCGCGCCTGGTGGAGCTGCAGCTCCTTGGACCCGTCGATGAGGGTCTGGAAGTGGGAGTAGAGCGCGTCGTGGCTCTCGCGGCGGCGGAAGAACTGCGAATAGGCGTAGCGGTTGGGCAGGGCCACGCTCGCGAGCACCACCGCGACGACGCACAGGACCAACGCCAGCAGCGGGCCGGACAGCCACGCGAGGTAGACGAGGCACCCGGCCAGCGTGGCCAGGGAGATGATGACGCTGGGGATGACGGCGATGGTGGTGTTGATGACGGCGATGTCCTCCGTCAGCGCCGCCATCAGCTTGTGCTGCCCGGACTCCTCCAGCTTGCGCAGCGGGGCCTCCAGGATGCGCCGGCACAGCGACAGCCGCAGGTCCAGGAGCGCCATCTGCTGGAGGGAGTTGAGCTGCATCTGCGAGACGATGCGCAGCACGAGCACCGCCGCGGAGAGCCCGGCGAAGGCGGGCCCCAGCAGCAGGGCCTCCGCCACCGTGCGGGACGTCAACGCCTGGTTCATCACCGCGACGAGCGCCGCGCTGGAGGCGCCCGTGAGCATGCCGAGCAGCGCCGCGAAGATGATGGGAAATTTGGACTTCTGGAAGAGCAGGGCGAGCAATGACACGACGGCTCCAGGAGACCTGGATGGCTCGGAGATACGAGCCATCGCCGCTTTCATATGTCATTGCCGCATGAAGTGATACCCGGGGGACACGTTGTTTCCAGGAGCAACCGGGCACGACGTGAGTGGCGGCCGTGTCAGGGGCGGGCGATATTGAAGGGATGCGACTGCTCGTGACGATTCTCACCGCCGGGGTGCTCTTGCTGGGGAGCGCCTGGGCCGCGCTCGCGCTGGCCTTGACGGGGGCGGGGCCCGAGGGGGCCCATGGGTGGCGGGCCCTGGGGGCGGGGGTCCTCCTGCTCTCGGCGTGCTTCGTCGCGTGGCGCAAGGGCTCCCGCCGGGGGGCGGTGGCGCTGGTGGTGGCCGGCTGCGTGGGCGTCTCGCTCTGGGGACGCACGGTGAAGCCCTCCACGGAGCGCGACTGGGCGCCGGACCTGGAGAAGGTGGCGCGCGCCGACGTCGAGGGCACCCGCGTGACGTTCCACGACATGCGGGACTTCCGCTACCGGAGCACGACGGACTGGGACGCGTCCTGGTTCTCGGGCACCTACGACGCGAACGAGCTGACGGGCGCGTGGTTCATCGTCGAGCCCTTCTCGGGCTTCTTCGGCGCCGCGCACACCATGGTGAGCTTCGGCTTCGCGGACGGGCGCTACGTCGTCTTCTCCGTGGAGATCCGCCGGGAGAAGGGCGAGACGTTCTCCGCCCTGGGAGGTCTCTTCCGCCAGTTCGAGCTCGTCTACGTGGTGGGGGACGAGCGGGACCTGGTGCAGCTGCGCTCCAACCACCGCCGCGACGACGTGTACCTCTACCCCGTGAGGGCGTCGAAGGAGCGCGTGGCCGACTTCTTCATGGACATGGTGGCGCGGATGAACGCGCTGCACGCGCGGCCGGAGTTCTACGACTCGGTCTCCAACAACTGCACCACCAACCTGGTGAGGCACTTCGAGAAGGTGAGCGCGGTGGACGTGCCATATGACCACCGCACGCTGCTGCCCGCCTTCTCCGATGCGCTCGCGTACGAGCTGGGGCTCATCGACACGGACGCCCCGCTGGACGTGGTGCGCGCGCGACACCGCATCAACGAGCGCGCGTGGGCGGCCTCGAACGCGTCCGACTTCTCCCAGCGCATCCGTGACCCGGAAGCGCCGCGCGCGGCCTCAGCCCCCTGACGCCTTGCCCTCGGCCGCGGCGAGCCGGGCCTCGAGGTGGCGCGCGTAGTGGGTCTCCAGCGTCGTGAAGTAGCCGCGCTCCTCCCACAGGATGGCGAGCAGCCGGTCCGACAGGGATTTCACCTCCGCGCCTTCTCCGGCCTCGGGCGTGCGGGGCCCGGCGTTGCCTCGGGCGGCGAACACGCGCATGGCCTCCGCCATCAGCACGCGGCTGCTCTCGAAGATGCGGCGCAGGGCCTGGTTGATGGGCCGGGCGTCCACCTCCGCGCAGGCGGCGACGATGGCGACGTGGATGGTCTCCGGCTTGTCCCCGGTGAGGCTGTGCGCGTCCAGGTCTCCTCGCGCGAGCGCATGGTGCAGGAGGTAGCCGTGGTGCAGGGACACGGAGGCCACGTCCACGCAGTCCTTCACCCAGAGGACGAAGAAGACCTTGCGGAACATCTTCTTCACCGGAAGCAGCATCAGCCCCTTGAGGTAGCTGACCAGCCGGCCGCCCATCGTGCGGCCCAGGCTGGAGCCCGCAAGCGCCTCCACCGCCTTGTCGGGCGCGCGCAAGCCCCGCTCCTCGAGCAGCGAGCGGACAAGCTGCTCGCGCACCTGGAAGAGCGCGTAGTCATCCAGGAACGGCACCGGGATGAGCGGCGTCAGCCCCGCGGCGACGGCGTGGAAGGCCACGCGCCCGAGGGGTGGGGACGAGGGGGCGCTGGGCGTGGGGTGAGGGCCTGGCTCGGTCATTGACTCTCTCTATGCGAAAACCCGCGCCCCATTGCATGGGAACCCGGACGTCAGCCCTGGCGGGTGCCTCGGGCGTGGGGAATCAGGACCGAGTAGAGCGTGCTCATGACGGGGGTGGGGATGCCCAGGGCATGGCCTCGCCGGGCCACCGTGCCCTGGAGGTACTCGACCTCCAAGGTCTTGCCCGCGTCGAAGTCCACCATCATCGACGGCCGCATCTCCCGGGGCAGGTCCTCCATGAAGCGCACCACGTCCTCCGCGCGCGTGGTGGTGACGACGCCTTCCGCCGCGGCCACGCGCAGCACCTCCGTCACGGCCTCCCGGAACATCTCCCGGAAGAAGGGCCCCTCGCGCAGCACGCCCACCGCCGAGCGCCCCGCCGTGCAGAAGCCGGACATCGACGCGAGGAAGGCCAGCTTCTCCCAGAGCGGCCCGCGGATGTCCGCCACCGCCTCCACGTTGAGCCCCGCGCGGGCCAGCTCGTCCTTGAGCGTCCGCACGCGCTCGGAGACGCGGGAGGTGTCGCCGAACGCCTCGCCCAGCACGATGCGGTGGAGCGTGCCCACCTGTCGGATGACGCCGGGCTCGTGGATGGCGGTGGACATGTACGTCGTCCCGCCGATGACCGTGGGCTCTCCCACGGCGGCGGCGACCTCCGACGGACTGTCCACGCCGTTCTGGAGCGTGACGACCGCGGCGCCAGGGCCTCCCAGCGCGGGCCGCTCCGACGCGGCGACCAGGGCCTTCACCTGCGGCAGCACGCTGGCGACGTCGTAGTTCTTCACCGCGAGGACCACCACGTCCACGGGCCCCAGCCGGGCGGCGTCCTCCTCGGCGCGGACGGGGACGGTGAAGTCTCCCTCCGCGCTCAGGATGGTGAGCCCCCGCTCGCGCATGGCGCTCAGGTGCGCCCCGCGCGCGAGGAAGCGCACGTCATGTCCCGCGCGCACCAGCCGCGCGCCGTAGTAGCCGCCCACTCCTCCTGAACCCACGATGGCGAATCGCATGGCGCGGGAGGATAGCGGAGCGGCGCGGCCACGCCACGGGGCTTGCGCGGGAGGACGGGGACTTCGCGCGAGTGCCCCCGCGTCAAGCCGGGCTCAGCCCGCGAGTGGACGGATGCGCGTGCCCGTGTCCCAGCCGAGCGCGCCGCGGGCGGCCAGCACGTCCGCGCGGGGCGTCCGGGCCTGGGCGACGTAGGCGGCGGTGGCTTCGGGGGAGGCGCAGACGGGGAGGATGCGCTCGGGAACCATCATGTCGCTGACGAAGGCATCCGCCACGAGCGTGTCGCGGCTCGCGGCGACCAGCAGGTCGATGAGGTGCGGAGGAGGCGGCTCGAGCAGCGCGTTGCTCCAGTGCGTCGTCGGCGCGACGGCGGCCCACATGCGGGCGTCGGTGTCGCGGCAGAAGGCCTCGTCGAAGGGACGCTCCGCCAGGAGCGCGTCCGTGATGGCGTGGGCCAAGGTGAAGGCGGACGCGGAGGCGCCGTTGGCGCCCTGTCCCGCGACGGGGTCGTTCGTCACGTGTGTGTCGCCCACCGCCATCACGAAGCGGCCCTCGCCCAGCGGGGCCCACGCGCGGCGCACGGCGGGGGTGAAGCCTCCCTGGAGGAAGTCGAGCGGACCGCGCACGCCGAACTCCGTCGGGTCGATGCGCTCGTACGTCGCGGGCGCGAAGCGGCGCATGACCTCCAGCAGCGACGCGTCGAACGCGGCCGGGTCGTCGTCGCGCTTGCGCGAGATGAGCGCCGCGAGCTCCGTGCCGGGAATCGCCTCGATGAGCGTGCTGGGGACGCGGCCGTGGCGGGTGATGATCTGCGACTCGAAGACCTCGCCCTGACCCGGAATCAGGTTCGTGTGCATGCTGGTCGGCTGCGGCATGCGCAGGCCCTTGAGCAGCGCGGCGAACAGCACCCGCGGCGGCTTCGTGTGCGGCGACAGCTCCGGGATGCGCGGGAACAACCCGGTGAGTCCATGGCGTCCGGTGGCGACGACCATCAGCGTGTGGCGGCTGGCCAGCTTCTCCAGCATGACGGCGTCCACCGGCAGGACCTCCAGCCGCCCCCCGCGCTCCGCGAAGGCCTCCGCGAGCCGAGGCTGGTAGACGCGATAGTCCACGCACAGGCTCGGCTCGCTCAGCTGGCCGTGCACGGAGAACGGCTGCGGGGCCTGCACGTGGATGGCAAGCCGCTTCATCGCCAGCTCCGGCACCCCCCAGAAGTCCACCCACACCTCCCGCTCACGTGCTCGCGTGGGCGCATGGTGCGTCACGGTGTTCAGGAGTCGCCCGGTGCGAACCGCGTCCGGCTCCTGCTCTGTGTAGAGGGTCACCGGAATCCCCTGGGCGAGAAGCTTCAGACCCAGGTGCAGACCCGCGGTGCCGGCTCCAACGATTCCAATGCTCGCCATCTGCCTCTCCTTCACTTTTTCCAAGTCGAAAGACTGAGGTCGGGGAAGCGTCTCCCCGGGATGTGGGGTTCCCCAGGTGTTCCAGGGTGCGCGGGGCTGCATATCACAATGCGGGCGGAGTTCTTTAATTTCCCCATACACTGAGTCTCAGGGCCAGACGGGTCCCCCTGCACCCGTTCGGGACTGGATGAAGTGATTCCGGGTTGGGGGCGGACAGTCGGCGACCGTACAGTCGAGGGATGAGCGCGGCCCTGGATGTGGTGCTGGAGGTCGGTGACGTCACCGAAGTGACGGCGGATGTTGCCCTGTTCAAATATGCACAAAGGCTGTACGGCGCGGCCGAAGCCGTGGCGCGGCGGCTGGAAGTGGTGGGCGTTCCGCCCTCGCAGGTGATGGTGGAGCCGGGGGAGTTCCGCTTCGTGGAGACGCGGGGCGTGGTGGGCTCGCCGCTGGCGCTCTTCCTGGGCACGGTGCGGCTGGGCGCGTTCGGCTACCACGAGATTCGCCAGTTCACGCAGCGCGCGCTGAAGGCGATGGAGTCACGGCAGGGGCTCAAGCACGTGGTGAGCACGGTGCACGGGCCCAACTACGGCCTGGACGAGGACGAGGCGGTGCTGGCGCTCGTCGGCGGCCTCATCGAGGCGTTCCAGCGAGGCGTTGGACCTCAGGGGTTGGAGCGCTTCACGCTGGTGGAGCTGGACAACCGCCGCGCGCTGCGGCTTCGGCGCGCGCTGGAGAAGGGCCTGGGCGGCACCTCGGGCGTGGAGCCCTTGCCGGGCGGAGGCTTCCGCGTGCGCAGGGACCGGGCCTTCGTGCAGGCGCCGGTGATGGCCACCGCGGGCGCGGTGTCGATGGCGAAGCCGCATGCCTTCGTCGCCATGCCCTTCACGCCCGAGTTGGAGGACACGTACCACTACGGCATCCAGGGGCCGGTGAAGTCGGTGGGCCTGCTGTGCGAGCGCGTGGACCAGGCCGTGTTCGACGGGCCCATCATCCAGCGCATCAAGGAGCGCATCGACACCGCGAAGGTCGTCATCGCGGACCTGTCGCTGGCGAACCCCAACGTGTACCTGGAGGTCGGCTACGCGTGGGGCAAGGGCCGGCCCACGCTGCTGCTCGTGCGCGACGTGAAGGAGCTGCGCTTCGACGTGGCCTCGTACCGGTGCATCGTCTACCGGAGCATCCGGGAGCTGGAGACGCTGCTGACGCGGGAGCTGGAGCGGATGGACTTCGGCCGCCCCGTGTGAGGTGACTACCAGCTGCGCGCCGCGACGGCCCAGGTGTCCGTCACGGTGCCGCCGCGCAGGACGTGCAGCCGCTCGTGCAGGTTGACGGCGGCGCAGACGTGGTTCGGGACGACCCGCACGAGGTCCCCCACGCGCGGACGCCACGACGTGGCGGAGACGTCCAGCAGGCCATGCTCCTCGGAGACGTTCCGGACGATGACGTCTGGCTGGTCCAGCAGCGCGCCGTAGCCACCCTCGGGGGCGAGGCCCTCTTCCTTGGCCAGGGCCTTGGAGCCCGCGTCGATGACCACCTGGCCGGGCACGGCGGTGCTCACCACGGTGGCCAGTACGGAGAAGGCGCAGTCGTCCCACGCACAGGCGCCGAGGGACGCGGTGTTGCGATCATTCAGCACGTTGATGCCCGGGCGGATCTCCGTCAGGCCCTTCACCTCGTGGGAGCGCCAGAGCATCGGCGTGGAGCCGCCGCTGACGACCTCGGGCTTCAGCTGCTCGCGCTCCAGTACCTCCAGGAACGCCCCCAGCCGCGTGTTCTGCTCCCGCACGGCTTCATCTTGCTGGTGCAGCGGCGCACGCACGTGCCCGGGATAGAAGATGACGCCGCGCCAGGTCATCGAAGGGGAGGCCGCAATCGCCCGGGCCAGCGCCACGGCCTGCTCCGGTGTCTTGACGCCCACGCGGCGCATGCCCAGGTCCAGCTCCACCAGCACGCCGATGTCGCGCCCGGCCTGCTGGGCCGCGCGGCTCAGGGCGGCGAGGGACTCGAGCGAGTCGAGCGCCACGGTGAGCTTCGTGCGCGGCGGCAGGGAGAGGAGCTTCGCGAGCCGGGCCGTGCCCACGGGTGGGTAGGCGAAGAGGATGTCCGGGGTGACGGTGGCCATGACCTCGGCCTCGCGTGGGGTGGCGACGGTGGCTCCCACGGCGCCGGCGGCGAGCTGGAGCGCGGTGAGCTCCGCCGTCTTGTGGGTCTTCGTGTGGGGGCGCCAGTGGAGCCCGTGCTCGCGCGTGTAGCGGGACACGCGCTGGAGGTTTGACTCCACGCGGTCCAGGTCCACGAGGGCGGCGGGCGTCATGAGCGCTGCGAGCGAGGCGTTCTCCATGCCGCGCATGCTGACACCGCGCGCGGTGCTGCTCCAGCGGAAGGCGTGAGACGCGACAAGGCCCGCCAGGTGTCCGGAGGCTCACTCCAGGACCCGGCGGGCCTCGTGTGACGGCAGGGAATGCCTGTTGCGCTACTTCTGCGCGGGCGCGGGCAGGTTCTTCGCGGGCGGCAGGTACTTCACGCCCAGCTGGCTGAAGATGAACGAGTACGCGTCCACCTCCTCCTCGATGCGCGCGCTGAGCGGGGTGCCGGATCCGTGGCCCGTCTCCGCGTCGGCGCGCAGGAGGATGGGGCCCTTGCCCGAGGTGGCCGCCTGCATCCGCGCCACCATCTTCCGCGAGTGGAACGGGTCCACGCGCGGGTCATTGGCGCCGGAGGTGAAGAGGACGGGCGGGTACTTCGCGCCGTCCTTCACGTTGTGGACGGGGGAGTAGGCGAGGAGCGCCTTGAACTGCTCGGGGTCCTTCACCGTGCCGTACTCGGTGACGTTGAACTGGCCGTTGGACGTGCGCTCCGAGCGGAGCATGTCGTAGAGGCCCACGCGGGCCACCACGGCGCCGTAGGCCTCCGGGTGCTGCGTGACGACGGCGCCCATCAGCAGGCCGCCGTTGCTGCCGCCCTGGATGGCCAGCTTCTTGGGCTGGGTGTACTTCTTCTCCACCAGCAGCTTCGCGCAGGCGTAGAAGTCGTCGAAGACGTTCTGCTTCTTCGTCAGCGAGCCCTCGGCGTGCCACTTCTCGCCGAACTCCGAGCCACCGCGCAGGTTGGCCACCGCGAAGACGCCGCCCTGCTCCAGCCACAGGCCCGCCAGCGGGTTGAAGCCCGGGGAGATGGAGATGTTGAAGCCGCCGTAGCCCGTGAGCAGCGCGGGGTTGTTGCCGTTGAGCGGGGTGCCCTTCTTCTTGAGGATGGTGAGGGGGACCTTGGTGCCGTCCTTCGACGTGGCCTCGGTGCGGATGACCTCCACGTCGCTCACGTCCAGCGGGCTGGTGCGCGCCAGGGCCGTCTTCGCCACCTGGCCGTCCTTGACGCTGAAGCGGTACCAGGCCTGCGGCTGCACGAAGCTGACGTTGCTGAAGTAGACGTCGTCACCGCCCGCGCTCACCAGGCCGCCCACCGACGACACCGGCGGCGTGGGGACGAGGCCCAGGTCCTTGCCCGTCAGGTCCACCATGCGCACCTGCGACGGGCCCCCGAGCTGCTCGTTGATGTACAGGCGTGTCTTGGCCGCGTAGACGCCCTGGATGCTGGCCTGGCCCTCGGGCACCAGCACGGTGGCCTTGTCCAGCGACGGCGTGGCCAGGGGCAGGCGCAGTACCTTGCCGCGCGGCGCGTCCTGACGGCTGAGCAGGTAGAGGTTGCCGTCGTGGCCGAACTGCGAGCCGATGACCTTGTCGGCGAACTTCGTCACCTGCGTCCATTTCCCCTCGGGGCCGTGGAGGAAGAGCATGAACTCGCCGCCGTCGCCGTTGGCGACCAGCGCGGACGTGTACTTGCCGTCCGGAGACGACTCCAGGTCGGTCATCGCGATGCGCGGGAAGTCCTTGCCCAGCGCGTACGTGTCCTTCTCCGTGGGCGTGCCCAGCTTGTGGAAGTACACCTGCTGGAAGAAGTCGCGGTCCTCGGGCGCGCGCTCCTCGCCGCGCGGATAGCGCGTGTAGAAGAAGCCCGTGCCGTCCGCGTTCCAGGCGACGCCGCCGCCCGCGGTGCCGCCGTTGACCCGCGGCACCAGCTCACCCGGCAGCTGCTTGCCCGTGGCCACGTCGTAGATGACGACGTCGCCGCTCTCGGTGCCCTTCTTCGACAGCGACACCGCCAGCTTCTTGCCGTCCCGCGTGGGGACGAAGAAGTCGATGGTGGTGTGGCCCGCCGGGTCCAGCACCATCGGGTCCAGCAGCACGCGCTCCTTCGACGTGTCGTCCACCGAGTCGAGCACCACCACGAACGGCTGCTGGCGGGGTGGCTGGAACTTCCCGGCGAAGAGGGTGCCGCCCGCCTCGGTCAGCTTGCCGTAGCCCGGCGACTTCCAGGTGAGCAGTTGGGTGATGCGCTGACGCAGCGGCTCGCGGCCGGGGAGCTTGTCCAGGATGGCGCGCGTGTGGGCGTTCTGCGCGTCGTTCCACTGCTTCACGCTCGCGTCGTCGGACGCCTCCAGCCACTGGTAGGGGTCCTGGACCTGGGTGTCGTGGTAGGTGTCCACCACTTCCTTCTTCGCCGTCACGGGTGGCTTGGACGGGCCCTTGCCCGCGGCGGGGGACGCCAGTGGCAGCAGCAAGGTCGCCGCGGCCAATGCGGTGGTCAGCTTCATTTGCACCTCGGGGGAATGGTGAAAGCGGACGCAGCCTGCCACGTCTCTTTCCCCCGCGGCGCGTGTTCCCCGCTGGGGAATGTCACCCTCGGACGCGCGTTCCCTGGGGTTGCGCCCAGGCGCGCGGTGCGTCAAGCGCGCCCCGGGAATCCCAAGATGCCCGACGTCACGGGGCGCGCAGGGGAAGCTCGACCAGCGCGGCGGCGAAGCGGTCGAAGGCCTCGTTGGCGGGCAGCGAGGTGCCGTCGTCCATGTTGCCCAGCATCAGCGCGAAGACGACGCGGGGATGCGCGGGGTCGCCGGGCCGGTCCACCACACCGGTGAAGCACTTCTGTCCGGAGAGGGTGCCCGTCTTCGCGCGGATGCGGCCCGCGGTGAGGGGCGTGACGGGCCGGGTGGCGAGCGTGCCGTCGACTCCCGCGATGGGCAGGCTGTCGACCAGCGCCGCGCCGTAGGGCTCCCGCAGGCTGGTGAAGATGACGCGCGCCAGTCCCCGCGCGGTGGCCAGGTTGTAGCGCGACAGGCCGCTGCCATCGACGGGGCGCAGGTCGCGGGCGGGGATGCCTCGGCGGGTGAGCTCCTGGGCCAGCGCGGTGCTCAGCGCGGAGTAGCCTTCCAGGCCACCCCGCTCGCGAGCGAAGCGCAGGCCCAGCCGCTCCGCGTAGAGGTTGAGGGACTGCTTGTTGGTGACCTTCACCAGCTCCGACAGCGGCGGGCTGACCAGGGTGACCAGGGGCTCCGGCGTCGGAGGACGCAGCGGGCCGGGGGCCTCCAGGGTGAAGGGCAGGCGGGGCACGCCGCGCTTCGTGAGCGCCTCCTCCACGCACGCGGCGAAGAGCACCTGGGGCTCGTCCACGGAGAGCTTCACGGTGGCGGAGCGAGGGCACTGGGTCGCGGAGGAGCGCCACACGCACCTCACGCCCGGGCCGGAGCGCAGGCGCGTGCAGGAGAGGTTGGCGCGCTCCGCGTTCGGCTCCACGCGCACCACGGCGGTGAAGGTGGCGAAGGCCGGCGTCACCTGCAGCGTCGGAGGCAGCGCGCAGTCGGAGCCCTCCGCGCGGGACAGCGCGAGGTCCACCACGTTCTCCCGGAAGACGAACGCGGTGGGCGCGGCGCTGTAGGCATACGCGGCATCATCCCAGGCCCAGCCAGGGCCGAAGCCGACGTCCATGTCCTCCGCGCCGCGCACGCGCACCTGGCCCTTCCACTGGCGCACCCCGCGCGAGTGGAGCGCGTCCGCGACCTGCTCACACGCCGTCGCCGTCTCCGGGAATCTCCATGAGCCGAGCGACGGGTCTCCCGAGGGCTCCACGACGAGGTCCCCCAGGAACAGCCCCTCCACCAGCGAGCCCTCCATGGAGACGGGCGTCTGGAAGCGGAAGTCCGGCCCCAGCGCGGAGAGCACCGAGGCGGTGGAGACGACCTTCATGGTGGACGCGGGCAGGAGGCGCACGTGCTCGCGGTGCGCATACAGGGGCTCGCCGGTGGTCGCGTCCAGCACGTAGGCGCTGGCGAGTGCTCCCTCGTCCTCAAGTGTGGCGAACAGGCCCTGGGCCACCGCGTCCACGGAGGAGGGAGCCTGCGGCGGTGGTTGGGTGTGACGGCAGCCGGAGTGCAGGGCGGTGGCGGCCAGGAGCAGGGAGAGGGGCAGGGCGCGGCTCATCACGGCGCCACGCTAACGCCCGCGCCCCTGGGTGTCATGTGACGGGTGATGCAGGCCCGGGTGATGCGCCACCCCGTCCGTCCGGTATGCGACCCGGCCCCGCGCGACGCGCTACGCTGCGCGCACTCGTCCTTGGATGGTCTCGCATGACACCCGCCTTGTTGTTGTCGCTGCTCCTGTCCCAATCAGAAGCACCTTCGCTGCACTACACCGCCTTCCTGGAGGAGGAGGCCGGGCCGCGCACGTTGGAGAGCTATGACTTCACGAAGTGGGAGCCCGCCGAGAAGAAGGTGAACCTCTTCGTCGGCGTGGACGAAGCGAACCTGCGGCAGACGCCCTCCGCGGATGCGCCGGTGGTCACCACGCTGCCCCTGGGCGCGGCGGTGCGCGTCGTCTCCCGAGGCAAGGACCGCCTGAAGGTGGGGGAGTACGTCAACCACTGGTACTCGGTGGAGTACACGAAGGACAAAGAGACCTTCAAAGGCTGGCTCTTCGGCAACACGCTCACGCCGTTCCGCTTCGAGGCGGACTTCGACGGTGACGGTGAGAAGGAGGTCGCCACCGTGGTGATGAGCAACGACTTCAAGATTCGCATCCGCTTCCTGGAGCCGAAGGCGAAGCCCTCGCGGCGGGTCACCAGCGTGGACGTCATGCCCGCGGGGCAGAGCTATCTCAATGTCGACGGCGGGCCGGTGGTGGCGAAGCTCATCCCCGCGAAGGTGGCGGGTGTCACCCTGTTGCAGGTGGACTCCAAGCCCGAGGCCTGCAGCGACTACAAGACCAGCTACGTGACCTACCTGGTGCCCGAGAACAAGCCGGGCGTGCTGGGCAAGGCGGAGAACGCGCTCGACGTGTCGGGCTTGTCGGACCCGCCCAACGTCTCCTCGTACGAGGTCACCTTCCAGGCGGGCGCGAAGGAGCTCACGGTGGTGCACAGCCGGACCGAGGATGACGGCTCCGGCAAGGAGCGGAAGTCGAAGGAGCGCCAGCGCTTCGTCCTCCGCGGCGGAGTCTACGCGGAGCTCACGGCCGAGCCGCCCGCCACGGCCGAGACGCAGCCGTAGCGGGACTCGGGCCTGGGGCTACCCGGGCCAGGGCGACAGCTTCTCGCGCTCGTACTTCTGGAGCAGCGCGTGGGTGGCGCGCGCGGCGGTCTCCACCTCCGCTCGGCCGAGCCCCTTGGGAAGGTCGGCGATGAGGGTGGGGAACGCGCCGTCGAAGACGAGCAGGTTCTCCAGCTCCAGCGGGTCGTTCTTCAGGTCATAGAGCTCCCACTGGTCGGCGTGAGTCCCCGACGGGTCCCACGTCCTCGCCAGCTTCCAGCGCGGCGTGCGGACGCACCGGACGTGGTTGGGCTGGCACACCGCGCCCGACGCGAGGAAGGGCACCTTGCCCGCGCGCGTGGAGCCCTCGCGCAGCGCCTCGACGGCGCGGACGAACACGGAGAACAGGGCCTCGTCGTGTTCCTGGTGCGGGTCGCCGTTGGGCGGCAGCGGCTCGGTGATTTCGTCGTCGGTGACGAAGAGCACGCCCTCGCGTGTGCTGCCATCGGGCTCCGTGACGGTGCTCGTCTCGCCGCGCGCGAGCGGGCTCAGGTCCGCGCCGACGAAGGGCGGCACGGGGCGGTGCAGGCGCAGCTCGGTGCGAATCTCCGCCACTTCGCCACGGGAGATGCCGGCGAGTCCGAGCAGCGTGGGGAGCACGTCCACGTGGCTGGTGAGGGCGTCAATCTGTCGCGTCTTCGGAGGTGACTCCTTCGTCGGGAAGCGCACGACCAGCGGCACGTGGAGCGCCTCCTGATAGGCCGTGTGCCACTTCTCCATCATGTAGCCGTGGGCGCCGGCGTATTCGCCGTGGTCCGAGAGGAACACCACCAGCGTGTTGTCCGCCTGGCCGCTCTCCTCGAGCGTGTTCAGCACGCGCGCGATGTGGCCATCCACCAGGTGGATGAGCCACGTGTAGTACTGGTTGAAGCGCAAGGTGGACACGTCGGGCGCGGCGGTGAGCTGGAAGGGGATGCCCGAGTTGAGCGTGACGGTGACGGGGTCGATGCCCTCCTTCGCCTGGTGCAGGGAGAGCCCCGTCTTCGACGCGAGCGCCAGCCCCATCTTGTAGGCGTAGTCGCGCTGGCAGCTGGGCTTGTTGACCAGCGGGTCGTGCACGTTGGGCGGCAGGTGGGCGTTGTGCTGAGGAAAGTCGAGCGGGTTCAGCGCGAACGACAGGGTGCCCGCGACGGGGACGACGGAGCGCGCCGTCGGGCCCGGGACGGACAAGGGCCCCAGCGGCGCGGACGTGGAGTCGAGCTGCCGCGGGAGGATGGGGTAGGTCGCGATGTCATGGGGGTTGGTGAAGGACGCGACGGCGAACCAGGGCTGGGGCTCGGTCGAGGGCGGGTTGCCGAGCGGCGCCACATAGGCCTGCTCTCCGAGAGCCCGGTTGTAGGGCTGTCCCAGCGCCATGCGACGCAGGAACGCGCAGGCCAGGTCCGCGAAGCCCACGTCCCGGAAGGCGCCCAGGTTGTTGACGGAGGAGCCATGCGGCTCCGGATACGACAGCTCCCAGTCGTCGAAGCCATAGCGCTTCAGCGAGTGCTCGGGCGGGTTGCTGACGTGCCACTTGCCGAAGTAGTGCGTGTGATAGCCGGCCTGCTGGAACCAGTGGCCGATGGTGGGAATCCCCTCGGGGGACAGCCACGGGAAGGCCGAGGCATCCCCGCTCTTGAAGAGTCCATCCGTCTGCGTGACGCCCGTGCGCGTGCCGTACTGGCCCGTGTAGATGGCGGCGCGGCTGGGGATGCAGGCCGAGGCGGCGATGGTGTGGTTTCGGAAGACGGCCGCGTTCTTTCGCAGGGCGGCGAAGCCCGGGAAGAACTTCCGGAAGGGATTGTCCTCACCGCCCTCGTCGATGAAGCCGAGGATGTCTTTGATGCCGGGGAGGAAGCCCCCGTCCGGCCCGTAGGCGAACCGGGGGAACATGAGCTGATCCACCGTGAGCAGGAGGATATTGGGGCGCGCGGATTTCGACATGGGGGCGGACCTCTGGAATCGGGGCGTGCAATCGATTGCATCCACCGTGCCGAGAGGGGTTGACGCAGCGTGAAGCCCCTGGGGCCGGTGGACCCGGGTCGGGTCCTCGCGTGGTGTCGGGACGCGTGCGCGTACGGCGTGGACGCGGCTTCGCCCGGGAGGCAAGCACCAAGAGTGCCTTGACGTCGCCGCTCGGGCCCCCCATCCTGCCGCGCCCCATGCCTGTCCTCCGTGGTGCCGTCACCTTCTCGCGCTTCCGCGTCGAACACGCGAAGGAAGCGCCTTCCGACATCAAGCGCTGGCTGACCCGTGGCCTCAAGGCGCACGCCTTCGAGCCCATTGACCGCCGCTCCGAGGATGACCGCGCCGCCGGCTTCGTGGAGCTGGAGAACGCCGACGCCGTCGACTTCTCCGCCGGCCGCGTCTTCTATGGCGAGTACGCGCTCTTCTCCTTCCGCATCGACTCGCTCAAGGTTCCCGCGGCGGCGATGAAGGCGGAGCTGGCGAAGTGGTCCGCCCAATTCGAGCAGGAGAATGACCGGCCCGCCAGCCGAGCCGAGAAGACGCAGGCCAAGGCGCAGATCAAGCAGATGCTGCGCACGCGCGCCACGCCTCGCACCAACGTGCTGGACGTGAGCTGGAACCAGTCGACGCAGCAGATGCAGATCTGGGCCGCGTCTCGCAAGGTGGTGGAGGAGATCATCATCGCGTTGGAGAACGCGCTGTCGCTGAAGTTCGTGGGCCTGACGCCCGCGGCCATCGCGCAGACGTCGGGACTCGACGAGGGGGCCCTGGGGCCCACCGCGGAGCTGATTGGCATGGACCTGCCGGCGACGGCGGAGGTGGCGCATGGGGAAGCGTGATCAGGCGCGGGCGGATGCGGCCTTCGCACGAGGAGAGGTCGGCGTCGACGGCGCCGCCACCGAGGAGACGAAGGACGTCGCCGAGGTCGAGAAGGGGCAAGCCCGCGAGCAGCTGCTCCGGGGCCGCGCCTACCTGGGCCGCGAGCTGCTGACGTGGCTCCTGTGGCGCTCGGAGACGGGCGACGCGCTGGTGGAGCACGAGGGCACGGGCGTCGTCGTGCTCTTCATGGGCCGCATCATCCTGCGCGGCGTGGCGGGCGACGTCACGGAGATGAGCGCGAAGGGCACCCTGGCTCCGTACTCGCTTCAGGTGAAGGAGGCCCTGGACAAGGGACTCCTCGTGGCGCAGGCGCGCATCCGCTTCACCCACGGCGAGAAGGAGTACGAGGCCACGCTGGACTCGGAGTTCCTCGACGTCCGCGCCGCGAAGCTGCCGGCGCTGATGAGCGAGGAGGAGGACGACCAGCTCAACGAGCGCCTGTTCCTCACCGAGCAGCTCTCGGCGATGGTGGACGCGCTGGTGAACGCCTTCCTCAAGGTGCGCGTGGGGAAGACGTGGAGCAAGCAGGTCGTCCCGGCGATGAAGGAGTGGATGAAGGGCGACGAGCAGGGCGCGGACGCGCTCGCGAAGGCCTCTCGCGCGCGGGGCAAGGAAGCCCGCGCCGCCCGCCACTGAGTCACCGCCGTCCTGCTTCGTGGGCCCGCGACGACGGCGGGCTCACGGAGCCGGTGGCGCGAGCGCGCGGAAGCCCTCCGCGACCGCGACGCCGATGTTGCTCATCAGGTCCTGCCGCGCGTTGACCACGTACAGGTGCGGCGTCAGCGCCCAGATCTCACGCTGGATGCGGCGGGGCGCGGGCTGGGTGCCCAGCTCCGCTTGAAGCAGCGGCAGCACCTTGTCGGAGAGCCGCAGCGCGGTGTCCATGACGAAGATGCTCAGGTGGGGACGCAGCGCGCGCACCCGGCGGAAGAAGGCCCCCACCTCATCGGGCGCCAGGTGCTTGGGCGGCGAGGACTTCATCTCCAGGTAGACGAGCCGGCCCTCCGCGGTGGCGACGACGTCCAGGTCCCCGCCCACGTCGGGCGCGTGGAACTTCACGCCCGCGGCCACGTCGAAGCCGAAGCGGACGCGCAGCTCGTGGGCGACGTACCACTCCAGCGTGCCGCCGAAGCTGGCGGCGGGGTAGCGCAGCCGGTAGCGCCCCTCGGGCTCGCGCACGGCCAGGTCCATGGCCACCAGGCCCTCGGCGAAGTCCGTGGCGCGCGCGGGCTCCAGGTAGCGCGTGGCCTCCAGCGGCGTGAAGCTGCCCTGTCGCAGGATGGCGCCGCGCAGGAAGAGGCGGAAGGCATAGTGCCCCAGCCGCTCCACGAGCTGCTCCGCGCGAGCGCCTCGCACGTCGGCGGGGAAGGGCAGGTCCAGCGGCGCCACGGTGGCCTGGAAGCCCCGGCGCGCCAGCATGGCCAGGGGCTCATTTCCCGGCGGGGGCAGCACGCGCGTCGTGGGGGCGGCGCTGGCTTCGTCCAGCTCCAGCTCACGCGCCGTGGGGAGCTCTTCCTCGTGGGGCGGCTGAACCGTCATGGCCCCACCCTAGTCTCTTCCCGAGGCCCGTGCGCTGCGCCGGTGCGACGGGGCTCACTGGACGTAGACGGGGCAGTAGCGCAGGAACTCCGTCACCGGGGGCTGGCAGAGCTGGAGCAGTCGCGCGTCGTCGCCGAAGCTCTTGCTCTGGGCCTGGAGGAAGCAGGAGGCCGGGTCATCGTTGCTCGTGGCGAACTGGCAGAGCTGGAGCGCCTGGCCTTGGGTCAGCGAGCCTTCCTTCTGGACGCGGATGAAGCACTCCGCGGGCGCGGTGGAGCGGGCGCCTCGGCACAGCTGGGTGGCGGTGTAGTCGTCCGACGCCTGGGTCGCGGCCGTGTAGCAGGAGACCTGGGGAGCGGTGCTCTGCTGGGCCTCATCGTCCTGTGCGAACGCACCGCCGGGGGCCAGGGCGCCGAGCAGCACGCTCAGCCCTCCCAGGCCCGCGAGGTGGCGAAACAACGGGAGTCTCGAGCTGTCTGGGGTCATCGCGGGCCTCGTGCCAGGAATCTAGGCAGGGCCCCGCGCGGGGTGAGTCAGTCGGAGGTGAGGCCGCTTCCTTGGACGGTCGGCCTCACGCTCCGATCGGGCTACGACGGACTTGAATCCTCGCTCGGAGCCGGGCGGCGCCGCGCTCGCACCTTGTCCAGCGACTGCTTCGCCAGGAGGAGCGCACCGGCTCCCAGGGTGGCCTGGATGAGGATGGTCATGACGCCGCCGCTTCCTTTGACGAAGATGAGCTGTTCGAGCACGCGCAACGTCGCCAGCGCTCCGAAGGCGCCGAAGAAGATGATCCGCAGGTACAGATAGAAGGTCATTGCGGCGTCATGCTCGCACGCGCATCACCAGGGGTCGACGCCCTTCTTCTCCGACGGCGTCTGCGTATACGAGGTCTTGTACACCGCGCCCGCGGCATTCAGGGTCGCGCCGAGAAGCTCGATGCTTCCCTGGCGCAGCTCGCCCTTCAGGAGGTTCTTGGTGCCGTCCTTCAGGAAGGAGATGGACTCGAGCCCGTGCGCGGTGAACTCGCTGCGGTCGCCGGTCTCCACCTTCTTGACGTTGTCGATGACGCTCTTCTGGGAGCTCTTGGAGATGCCGTAGTTGAAGGCATCCAGCACCATGTTCACGCCCTGGACCTGCTGGGAGTAGTCGCTCTTCTTGCCCTGCGTGGTCGCGTCGATCTCCTTGCGCGCGGGGTTCGTGATGACGTGGTTGCTGATTCGCTTGAGCATGGCCTTCTCTCCTGAGGGGGCGGGGCCCGGAGGCAGCCCGCGCTGGGACACTCTGAAAAGATTGTCGGCGGATGTGCGCAGGAGTTTCCGGTGTCATTTTTCCGCCCACATCCGTGCCCGCACTCGGGGTCCTGTACAGTGAGGCCCTTCCTCGGCCGTGGAGAGGGCATGGCGGACGTGGCACCCAGCCTTGGGGCGGACTGGCGGGAGTGGCTGGCGGAGAACGTGGTGCGGGGCGTGGACGTGGAGCGCCTGGTCGACACCCTCGTGACCGCGGGGCTCCCCCCCGACACGGCGCGCGCGGAGGTCGCCGCCACGCAAGCGCACCCCGCGGTGCGGGCGGGGCTCGGACA
Source organism: Myxococcus stipitatus (assembly GCF_038561935.1). The sequence continues at coordinate 4,541,049 of NZ_CP102770.1, forward strand.
CACGCGGCTGCATGAGGACACGCTGTCGCTGCTCGACACGCGCGTCCGGCTCCATCGCCACGCCGGAGCACATCGCCGGGTGGCGCGGCACAAGGACCTGCCCATCGCGGAGGTGATGACCCGCTACTACCTGGCCCACCGCCCGGTGCTGCTCGAGGGCTTCATGCGCGACTGGCCGCTGATGACGCGCTGGACGCCGCAATCCCTCGCAAGCGCGCTGGGGGATGTCGAGGTGGAGGTGATGGCGGGGAGAGAGGCTCGCGCGGACCATGACCTGGAGCCGGACGCCTGCCGCACGGTGATGCGCCTGGCGGAGTTCGTCCGCAGGCTGGAGGAGGGCGGGCCCAGCAATGACCTCTACCTCACGGCGCGCAACTTCGCGCTGGAGCGGGAGGAGCTGCGCGGGCTGCTGGACGACGTGCGCTACCCTCCGGGACTGCTCCGGAAGTCAGCGCGTCCAGGCGCGGTGAAGCTCTGGGTGGGCCCCGCGGGGACGCTGACGGGGCTGCATCACGACCTGGGCACGGTCCTCTTCGGACAAGTGTTCGGGCGCAAACGCTTTCGCCTCATTCCCTCGTTCCACACGCACCACGTCTATAGCCATCTCGAGGTGTGGAGTCAGGTCGACGCGGAGCGGCCGGACCTCACACGCTTCCCCGCGTATCGCGAGGCGGACGTGCTCGAGGTCATCGTGGAGCCGGGTGACATGCTGTTGATTCCAGCCGGATGGTGGCACTGGGTGCATGCGCTGGACGTCAGCGTGTCCGTCACCTTCCAGGAGTTCGACGTCCCGGAGGGCAATACCTGGTGGAAGCTGGGATGACAGCTTCGCGCCGCGCGCTCACTTCTCGAGCGGAGGCGTGGTGGGCGGCTCGGTGGGAGGAGTGCGCTCCCGGGGAGGCGCGATGTGACCTCCGGGATTGGGGACGATGCGCGGTGCCTGACGCGTGGCGGGATTGGGCGGCTGAAGCGGAGCGTTCTTCGGATCAGGAGCCTTGGGCGTCGTCATGCGTTCCCCTGTGTGACGTGTGGGTTTGCTCCGGTGGTATATCGCACCCAGTGAATCATGACTCCTGACGAGCGCGAGAGCCTTCCGCCCCAGGTGCTTTCCTGGCTCGCGGAAAACTTGACCTCGGGGGTGGCGCCCTCCCGGCTCGCCCTGGAACTGGTCTCATGGGGCTTGTCCCAGACACAGGCGGACCAGGCTGTGCACGCGGTGGCCGAGCACCCCGCGGTGCGTCACGGCCTCCAGTCCTCCCACCGGCGTCAGGAATTGGAGTCCCTGCTCTCGGCCCGCGCCCTGCTGCATGCCCAGCTCCATCCCGGGCCGTCCCCCCGCGCCGTCGAGCGCCTGCGCGGCCTGTCCCCGGAGGTGTTCTTCGAGCGCTACTTCGCGCGCAACCAGCCCGTCATCGTGGAGGGGCTGCTGGAGGACTGGCCCGCGCTGAAGCGCTGGACCCCGGAGTGGCTGGCGGAGCGGTTCGGCGACGAGGAGGTGGAGGTCATGGCGGGCCGAGGCGCCGAGCCGGACCCGGACTTCCACGCGGAGCGGCTGCGGAGGACCCAGACCATGCGCTCGCTGGTGGCGCAGGTGAGAGGGACGCCCGCGTCGGATGATGTCTATCTCGTGGCGCGAAACAGCCTGCTCTTGAAGCCCGCCTTTCGCTCCCTGCTCGATGACCTGCGTCCTCCGGCGGGCTTCATCCACCCGGACCTGAGTGCGCCGGACAGCGTCCACCTGTGGTTCGGCCCCGCGGGGACGCTGTCCAACCTGCACCACGACCACCTCAACATCCTCTTCTGCCAGGTGTTGGGACGGAAGCGCTTCTGGCTCTTGCCTCCCAGCGAGACTCCGCGCCTCTACAACGACCGGGGTCTCTACAGCGCGGTGGACATCCGCGCTCCGGACGCACGCCGCTTCCCGGACTTCGCGCGAGCCTGTCTGCACTCGTGTGTGGTGGGGCCCGGGGATGCGCTGTTGATTCCCGTGGGCTGGTGGCACGCGGTGCAGGCGCTGGACGTGAGCCTGTCCGTGACGTTCGTCAGCTTCGACAGGCCCGAGCGCAACGTGGAGTGGCGCGACTATTGGATTGGCCCCCGGCCGGAGAAGGTCCAGCGATGAGGGATTCGGCGATGCGGGATGCGAGCGCGAGGCACGCGCTGGCACCGGAGTGGAAGCGCTGGGTGGTGGAGAACCTCCTGCGCGGCGCGGAGGCGGAGGACCTGGTGCCCGTGCTGGCGCGGGCGGGGGTCGACGAGTCGCTCGCGCGTTCGGCCATCCATGCCGAGATGGAGGACCCCTGCTTCCAGGGCGCCGCGCGCGCCGTCGCGATGCAGCGGAAGCTGGAGGGCCTGCTCGACCTCTACGGCGACCTCCACCGCCAATCACAAAGCCATCCACATATCACCAGGCACGAGGTCCTCTCTCCGCGCGACTTCTTCGAGCACTATTACTTCCAGAACCTGCCCGTGGTCTGTCGCGCGACGGTGCTGGAGGAGTCCGTGCTCCAGACGGCGCTGGAGCGCCTGGGGACCGCGACGCGAGGGGATTGGGATGCGAGTCTTCCCCTGGCGCCTCCCCAGGGAATCGTGGCGGGGCCCTCACCCGCGGGGCTGTGGAGCGACGCGCCGGGGACGGAGTTTCCCCTGGCACCCTCGCGGCGCAACACGCTGGTCTGTCAGGTGCGAGGCCGGGGCCTGTTCGTGCTCGTGCCCGCGTATGCCTTGCATCGCGTGCGGGACGCCACGTCGGTTCCCGAGGGTGTCTTGCGTTGGGACGTGGAGCTGTCGCCCGGTGAGCTGTTGTTGTTGCCCGTGGGCTGGTGGTTCGCGTTTCGCTCGCCGGAGGGGGGAGTCGCCGTCACCTTCGACGCCTTCGCCGCGCCCGAACCCAATGTGGTTTGGACTCCCCGGCCGGAGTCCCGAGAGCCTACGCCTCCTCCTCGTCCTCGAGTCGCTGGAGGAGCTGCCGCGCCAGCCCCCGCAGGGCGGGAGAGCCCGGCTCGCGATTGAGCCGCTCCAGGGAGTCCCGGATGGTGTCGAGTCGTCCGGCCTGCTCGAGAATCTTCAACGCTCGGAACTGCACCAGCTCCTCGGGGGGCATGGAGTGGGGGATGGGGGGCTGGCCGCGCAACGGGATGCGCCCGCGTTGTGACAGCAGGTCCACGAGCACGCCCACGTCTTCATCACCCAAGGGGCACACCGCTCGATTCCGCGCCGCGTCCGACATCTGCTCCAGTGCCTCCATCAGCTCTCCCCAGGCGAAACCGCGAGGTGGCGCTTTTCGCTCCGCCACCATTCGCCTGAGTTGCTCGCGTGTCGTCGGCATGACAACTCCTAGCGTGTCCACATGATGTCTATCTCCGGGACCTGCTCCGTCCCGACGGTGATGCCGAGCTCATTGCGCTCCAGGTCCACCTCCCAGAGCCGTCCATTCGCGCGCAGCGTCCCCATCAGCAGGGGCAGCGTCGGGTGCAGGTAGCGACGCCGGAAGGACGACTCCTGGTTCAGTCTGACGGGCCGTCCGTCGGCCGGGGGCAGGGGCATGTCCAGCTCCACCGCTTCTGTCAGGAAGCAGGCGTCGTAGAGATAGAGCCGGCCGGAGTCCTCCAGGAAGTTGAGGCAGTGCCCGTCATCCCAGCCGGACATGAAAGCATACCGGGACTCCACGCGGCCGAGCAGCTCCACCGGCTCGTCCGGCGCGAAGGGATAACGCAGGCTGTCCTGGAAGCGTCCGTTGAGCCGCGTCAGTCGGCTGGGCTCGACCTGGTTGATGCCTGACGCGATGGCGACCAGCGCCTCCCAGCGCACCTCGTCCGTCCGCGGGTTCTCGTGTGGCAACAGATGCAGGGTGCGGCCCTCGAGCGTCACGCCCTGGCAGTTGGCGAGCTGCTGGAAGAGCTGGTACCAGCCGCCGCACATGCCGCCACCCACGGCGAGCATGTGGCGCACCGTCCACGCGGGCACGCCGTAGCGCAGCCCCGTCTCGGGCAGCCCTCGCAGCAGCGCGTCGCAGATGTCCTTGCGCGACTCGAGCCCCGCGCACCAGCGCGAGGACCAGCGCAAGAGCGGCGTGTACGCGCCGCGCGGAGGGGCGCCCGTCTCTCCCTGCCGCATGGGCGCGCCCGTGGTGAACAGCTCATGGCGGCTGTTGCCCAGGAAGAGCTTGCGCGGCGTGCCGTCCGCGTCCGTCCACTCCGCGAACCACTGGAGCTCCAGCGCGTGGACACCGATGTGATTGGGCAGGGGCCGGTTGAAGTGCACGGGCTCCGCGAGCGTGTTCCACCCCGCCGTGCGCTCCAGGCTCACCGGATGCGGCCCGAGCCACCGCACCGAGGTGTTCACCGCGGCCGCGGGGCACAGCGAGGGACCAAAGGCACTCAGCTCGAACGACGCGGGGACGAAGTGGTTGGCCAGCAATGACACGCGGACGGAGGGGCGGCTTCCTCGGACGTAGGCGACGGGCTCGGAGCGCTCGCCGCGAATCCACTCGGGCTGCTCCCCCAGACGCGCGTCCGTCACGGGATTCCACAAGGGAATCGTGCGGCTCTCCGTGTCTCCCCGGTCGAAGTGCAGGCTGTAGATGGCCAGCGGTTCCGCGTGGTGCATGTCCACCTCCCCCTCATCCGTGCCGGTGGGGCACGGACACGGCATCACGGCATCCGGCGGCCCCCCCAAGGGCCACCGGTGGACCTACTCATACAACAACACGCGAGTCACCCACGGTGCGCTTTTCACCTCGCGCAACCAACGCAGGCGCTCCGCGCGCAGTGCCACCGCGGGAGCCGCGCCACCATGGATGCGCTCGCGCACCCCCTGGAAGAAGCGGCCCGCTGAGTCGGGAATGTCCACCGTCGCCGCGAACACCGCGCGCGCGCCCGCGCCCACGAAGGCCTGGGGCAGGGAAGAGGTCTGATGCAGCAGCGGAGGCAGCCGCGCCGCGCTGCACGCGCCCAGGAGCACCACCGGCGCGCCCTCCAGGCGGATCTGCTTGAGCGCCTCGGACGTGAGCGCGTAGCGCCCGTCGTACTCCGGGGCGAGCGCGATCACGGGCGCTTCCGACAGGCTCCGGTCCACCACGCCGTGCGCGTGGAACTCGATGTCGGTGGCCCGGCTCATCGCCTCCATCACGCGCGACGGCGTGGCCTGGGCACCCGACAGCTCCATCGACGCGCCGATGGGCGCGGGCGTGGTGTCCCACGAGGACAGCCTCGCCAGGCCCAGGCCCGGGGGCGTCTCCACGTTGGCGATCATCAGGTGCAGGGGCGACGGCTGCTTCTTCTGGGGCGAGGTGGCGGTCGACGCCACGCGGTAGCTCCACGCCATCTCGGGCGGCAGGAGCCCGGAGCGGCTGTCCAGCGGCGGCGCGGCGAGCACATCGACCTGGGGACAGGCGCGCAGCGTGGCCAGCACCTTCTCGGGCACCAGGCCCGTGAGGTCCTCGCCCAAGGGCTCCTTGCGCGTGGCGTCGTAGTGGCCCAGCACCTGCCCGCGAGGCCCCATCGCCACCACCACCGTGCGCTCGGCCTCCATCGCCGCCACGAGCGCGCACTGCGTCGGAGGCTTCACGCCCAGCTGGCGGGCCACGACCCCGGGGACCTCGGTGAAGGCATCCACCTCGCCCGCCGTGACGGCCAGCGTCTGGTAGGCCACCGCCGCGGCATCCCGCACGTCCGAGTCCAGGGCCATCAGCGGCTCGGCGTCGCGGATGACGGCGTTGAGGAGCTTGTTGCCCGCGGCCCGGTTCTTCAACAGCTCGAGCCGCGCCTCGACGAGCCGTGCCAGCAATTGGCGTCCAGGGGTCTCGCGCGTGGCGCGGACGCGGTCCAGCTCCGCGCGAATCTGCGCCTCGTCCTCGGGCTTGCGGTCCAACCGCATGAGGTCGGCGAGAATCCATGCGCCGATGAGCCCGACGGTGGGCTGGCAGGTCTGGGCTTGCAGCAAGGCGCGGCGGGCCTCGTGAGGACGCAGGCGCATCAGCTCCAGGGCCGCGATGTTGCGATACGTGTAGTTCTTCACGTCGCACGTGTCGGGCGCCCGGGCCAGGTACTCGTCGAGGTACGCGCGCGCGGAGGCGATCCGGAACTGGAAGCGCGCGGCCTGGGCCATGGCGCGCAGGGCCGCGGACTCCAGCTCCCACTCGCCCATCGACTGCGCCTCGCGCCAGCTCGCGCGAGCGGTCTCCTCCGCCTCCGAGAGGCGATTGGCCGACGTCGCGCGGTGGCTCATCTTGCGCAGCAGCTCCGCGCAGCGTGGACGCAGGTTCTTCTCCCGACACGCCGTCAGCGCGGCCTTGAGGCGCTGCCCCGCCCGCCAGGACTCGCCCGCCAGGTCCTCCTGCCGCGCCAGCTCGTCCTGGACGAGGAGCGCGATCCACGGGTCGTTCCACGCGGCGGCCACGCGCTCGAGCTCCCCTTGAGGGCCCTTCGAGTTGGGCGTCAGCAGCCGCGCGCCCAGGAGCAGGTCGTACTCACCGGCGCCCCGCAGGCGCGTGAGGAAGTCCTCCGACGCGGGCTGGCGCTCCCGGACGAGGCGCGCGTACTCGGCGGCCAGCGGCGCGCGCCGGCTGAAGTCTCGCGTGGCGATGGTCCGGGTGTGGGTCTCCAGCGCCGTGTCGCCATGGATGCGGTCCAGCGTCTGCGCCAGCGGGAGCAGCTCCATCAGCCGGGCGGAGGTGGGGGCGGTGCGGACGGCGTCGTAATAGAGGCCGCGCGCGATGCCTGGATGTTGCCGGGCCTCTTCGAGCGGGAGGGGGAGGTGTGAATCCTGAGCCAGGCGGGTGAACGCGGACTGGGTCCGTTTCCAGGACGCGGCCCGCTGCGCCACGGACGCGCGGAGGGCGGCGGCGTTCTCCCGAGCCTCCGTGCTCCAGCCCGGCTCGCCCAGGCGGGCCACCTCGTCGAAGACGGAGGCCGCGAGCAATTGCAGGCCCATGGCCCGCAGCACGAGCGCCCGGTTCCACAGGGCCTGGGGGTGGCGCGGGGCGGTCTCCAGCAGGGTGTCGAGCTGGGCCAATGCCTCGTCATGCTTCTTGAGCAGGAAGATGGCGACGGCCTGGTCGTTGTCGCGGTTCACCGACGCAGGAGCCTGCGACAGGTGCGCGAGCGCCTGCTGGGGGTCGCCATGGAGCAGGTAGGAGGCCGCGATTCCGGCCCGGTCTCCCTTCTCCTCGAGCCGCGCGAGCTCGCGCAGGGGGACGGCGATGGACGGCCGCTCCTCGCGCGGGAGCGAATAGGGACGATAGACATCCGCGGTCGCGACGCTGAGGCGGGCCTCCAGCGGGCGGGTGCGGGTGTCTGTGAGCCACAGCACCTCGGCGTGGCGGTCGGCCAGGGGACCGGAGCGCGCGATGAGAATCGCGGGGAACACAAGCAAGGGAATGAGATGCCAGGCACGCAGACGCGGCACGCGTCGCCCGCGTTTGGACTGCCCTGGTGCATCCAGCTCGCCTGCCATCCGCTGGACCCTCCCCGTCACTCCGCGTCCCATGGCGCGGAGTCATCGCTAAGACTCCCGGTCTTATGCCAAGAACGCGGACCGGGACAAATCGTGAGAAATAAGCGCACCTTCGGGCGAAATGACGAACTGAGTCATGCCGACCCACGACAGACGCCCGAGGGGTAGGGTGTGGATATGTTCATTGTCATCCTAGGCGGAGGAGTGTCGGGCCTGACGTGTGGAATCCGCTTGTTGGAGGCGGGACACTCGGTGGAGGTCTGGGCCCGGGAGTTGTCGCCGCACACGACGTCGGATGTCGCCGCGGCTGTCTGGTATCCCTACCGGGCGTGGCCGCAGGAGCGCGTCAATGTCTGGGCGAAGCGGACCTACGAGGTGCTGGAGTCCCTGTCCCGCGAGCGTCCTGAAGCGGGCATCCGGATGATTCCTGGCGTGGAAGTGTTTCGCCGCCCCGTCGAGGACCCCTGGTGGCGCGACAGCGTCCCGGACTTCCGCAGGGCGCGCCCCGAGGAGCTTCCGCCTGGATTGTTGGAGGGTTACTACTTCTCCGCGCCGGTCATCGAGATGCCGCGCTATCTGCCATTCCTGATGGCGCGCGTGCGGGAGTTGGGAGGGCGCATCATCCAGCGTGAGGTGCGCTCACTGGAGGAGGCGTGGGCGCGAGCGCCGGTGGTGGTCAACTGCATGGGCCTGGGGGCGCGCGAGGTGGTGGGCGACGAGTCGCTCTTCCCGATTCGCGGTGAGGTGTTGCGTGTGACACCCCCGCCCACGAACCGCTTCATCTTCGATGACGAGTGCGAGCAGGGGATTGCCTATGTGATTCCGCGCTCGGAGGACTGCATCCTGGGTGGCACGGTGGAGGAGGGCAACGCGTCCCTGGTGCCGGACGCGGCGGTGGCTCGGGGCATCCTGGAGCGCAACGCGCCGCTGTTGCCACCGGGTGCGGTGTTTCGCGTCGTGGAGCACAAGGTGGGACTGCGCCCCGGGCGGCCCTCGGTGCGGGTGGAGGCGGAGGTGTCCGGGGAGCGGGTGGTGGTGCACGACTACGGGCACGGCGGGGCGGGCGTCACGCTCTCCTGGGGCTGCGCGGAGGAGGTCGTGACGCGGGTGGCGGCGCACGCGCGCTGAGGCGTCAGGCGCGAGCGCGGAGCACGGTGCCGAAGCCGCGCTCACGTCCGAGCGCGGGGGACACGGCGCCGAGGCTCACGGCTTCGCGGCCGGAGATGAGGACGGACTTCACGGCGGCGTCGTTGCGGCGCACCAGGCGGACGAAGCCGCCGAAGTTCTCCATGGGGGCCTCGGCGATTTCGTCGAGGCTCGAGTCGAGGCCCTCGGGGTTGATGACGACGAGGTCCGCGCGGCGGCCCTCGGCGAGGACTCCCGCGTCGAGGCCGAACCACTCGCCGATTTCACCGGTGAGTCGGTGGACGGCGCGCTCGGTGGACATGAAGGGCTCGCCGCGCTTCTCGGCTTCGCGGACCAGGCGCAGGAGGCGGAGGGGGAAGTTGTAGTGAGCCATGTTGCGCAGGTGGGCGCCCGCGTCGGAGAAGCCCACGAGGATGTCTGGGTGGCGGCAGATGAACTCCAGCTCCTCGCGCCGGTCATTGGCCATGACGGTGTACCAGCGCAGGGCGTCTCCGTGAGTGGCGACGAGGTCGAGGAAGACATCCACGGCGTCGCGGGATTGGTCCTGGGCGATTTGGGCGAAGGACTTGCCGACCAGGGTGGGGTCGGGGCACTGGAGGATGCGGGACTGGTTGAAGTCGCGGTGGAAGGCGCGAGGGAGGAAGCGGTTGGTCCATTCCGCGCGGAAGCGGGAGCGGTAGGCGGGGTCGTTGAGGAGCCCTGTGCGTGAGGCGGCGTCCTGGAGGTGGAGGGCGGCGGCGCCGGCGCCGAACTCCTCGAAGACGACGAGGTCGATGCCATCGGCCCACAGGTCGAAGATTTCAGGCAGGGCCTGCCAGCGGAAGTTGGCGCCGAGGAGTCGGTTGGCGACGCGGGAGAGGACGCCGATGAGGCGGTGGATGCCTCGACTGGCGCGAGGGTCCATCATGGAGATGACGGTGGTCTTCAGCGTCGGGCGCCACAGGCCCATGCTCTCGAGGAGGAAGAGGACGACGTTGACCTTGGTGCTGATGTTGGGGACGCCTTGGAAGACGCGGCCCTTCTCGCGAAGGAGGCGGGTGAGGCGGCGGTATTCGCTCCAGCGGGCGTAGGTGGAGGGAAGGGGGCGGCTGCGGATGTCTCGGGTGCCGCCCATCTTGTCCCACTTGAGGGTCATGATGGACAGGCCGAGGTAGCCCAGGTCGAGGCCTTCGCGGACGAGGGACTCCATGCGGCGCAGCTCGTCCTCGCTGGGGCGGACGTTGGAGTCGAGGCTGCGGTGGAGGCCCAGGGTGTGGGCGCGCAGCGCGGAGTGGCCCAGGAAGGAGGCGACGTTGGGGCCGAGGGGGAGGGCTTGGAGGTGCTCCAGGTAGCTGGAGAGCGAGTCCCACGTCTTGCGCTCCTCGAGGAGGGAGCGGACGGTGGCGTAGGGGATGGCCTCGACGCGGCAGAACATGTCCGCGAGGTCCTCGGCGGAGCCGAGGGCGAGGCTGAGTGAGCAGCTCCCGAGGACCACGGAGGTGACACCGTGGCGGACGGACTCGGAGAGGGAGGGCGCCAGCTCGACTTCGGCGTCGTAGTGGGTGTGGAAGTCGATGAAGCCGGGAGTCACCCAGTGGCCCGTGGCGTCAATGACGCGAGTCCCTGGTGCGCGAGGGATGGGGGCCGGGGAGAGCGTGGTGACGGTGCCCCCTGTGATGCCGACGTTGAGCTTCCGAGGGGCATTGCCCAGACCATCGAACACGAGGCCGTTCTCGACGATGAGGTCCATGTCTCCGAGCTTAGCGCGGAGAATGATTCGGTGTACCGAGGTCTGTTCGGAGGCCGTGCGAACGAGGCACAATGTCTGTCACTTGCGGCAGGGGGAATTCATGGTGGGGCAACTGCGCCCGCTGATTGGGAAACGAGCCCTGGCCCTGCTGCTGCTGGTCCTCCCTGGCTGTGTCCTGTTTCAGGGGCCTCCTCGCCCCGTTCATGCGCCACCAGAAGAATCGGCGCGGCTGAAGATTCCGCTCGCGATGCCAACGGAGGGACGCCAGGTCATCAGCGGCGCAACTGGTGGCCTTGACGCGCGCACGAGGCATCGCTAGCTTCTGCGCTTCCTCTCGACGTGGCGCCGCAGCGCCTCTCGCGTGACCTCCGCTACATTCAGAGCTGAAGCCCCCGGCGTAGAGTCACTACGTCCAGTGTGGTGCGTGCGCTCTCTCGGTCATGACGTATTGCTCAATCCATGAATGAACAACAAGAGGCCGAGGTCTGCGCGAAGGCCCTGGCCCTGATTCGAAGTCATTTTACCCACCTCAATGACGGACGGCTGGAGGCGGCTGGACAGCAGCTCTTCTTTCCTTCCGGGGGGGAGAATGGCCGACTGGCTGTCTATGTTCATGAGATGAGCAAGCTGGCTCCATTCCGACTCCTCACGACATCTATCGGGAGGTTTGATGGAGTCTGCAAGCGTCGCTATGGCACCGTGGCGACCGTCATGGTGGATGTTCGAGTCTCTTGCTCACTCGGTGAACGAGACTCCGGCATCCTGATTGAGTGGTTTCCTCAGCGTGACGTCTCCCTGATTTCGATACCTCCCACGGAGTGGTTTCTGGAGAAACCGCGTCGCGACGAGGCCGTACTCGCAAGATGCGAAAGCATGACCCAAGATGAGAAGCTCATCGAAGAATGCCTTCGCGCGGCTGTCGATGGCCCCTTCTTTCCTGACTGGGAGTTCCATGCCCTCTTCGGATTGTATCGGCGGGAGGTTGCGGCCGTGCTGGAGTCCTGGCCTGTACCCGACCGCGACAACAACACATGGCTCGCCATTCATAATGCACTGAACAACCTGACCGGATACCCCCTGAGTGACTGTATGGCCGTATGGCCCAACTTCATCTCAGTGTCTCGAGAGGAGCTGTGCGACTTCTTCGACCGATGGCTCGCGGCCCAATCTCCGGCGTGAGAAGTGTTTCGCCGAGGCCGTTCTCAGGCGGCAACGATCTTGGCGTTCACGTTCTCCCTGTCGAGGGATGAGTCTCGGCTCATCGCGCTGACGGACATTCCGTCCAGCTCGAGAGCCTTCTCCACGGTGAATCCCAGGTGCTTGTACATCGGCACATTGCGCGGGTCCGCCGTCGTGAGGAACAGCGGGTGTTCCGGCAGGTCCGCCTCGATGCGGCGCAAGAGCACCCGCGTGAGTCCCTGTCCACGAGCCCCCTCCGCGACGCCAATGAAATCCAGCGTCCACATTCCCGCGGGCTTCAAGGGCTCCGTCAGCTCGAGATAACGGAGCGTGCGCCGGACACACTGCCATCCACAGGCCCCACCCACCGCCGCCATCCATCGGAGCTGCTGGAAGAGCCGTGGCGGAGGCACCGCCGGACTGACGATGGCCACCGCGAGCACCTCGTCACCCCGCGTTACCGCATATCGGCGTGCACCCGGCCGAGAGTCATTCAGCGCCAGTGTCGCCGTGAACCAGCGTCGCGAGACGTCCAGGTTCGCACCACAAACCCAGCGCATCCCAGGTTCATTCGCGAAAGCCCGGGCCAGCACGTTCGCGCACTCATCCCGTGACACATCCTCCCGTATCTCAAACATGCGGCGCACCCCGTCGATACAGCGGCGCCTCCGGAACCAGATGTCCGACGAGCAGCTTCAAGAAGAACAGCGGCGGAATCCAAGCCAGAGACGGCGGAAGAGGGAACAGGGACAGATTCACGACCAGCGCCACCATGAACGCCGCCATCGCCACCGGCCGCTTGCCCTCCGCCGGGATGCGCTCGACGAGCACCGCTCCGCAGAGCAGCAACCCCGCGTTGACCAGACTCCAACGCCAGTCCTGCCCCAGCACCAGCAACCCCACACCCACCAAATGCAGCAGATGCGAAGCAACGAACGCCAGCCGCGCGCGCGGATTCGCCTCGCGGTGATACCAGCGCTTGGCGGCATTCGTCGCATTGGTCAGAACCCCGCCCACGAGATCCAACCCGATCAAGACCACCACCGCCGTCTGCAACCACGACCACGCCTCACGCTCCGGCGCGCGCCAGATGAGCAGCCCCAGAAGACAGGCCGTCACCGCGCCGCCCCACAGCTCCACGGCGAACTCCACGCGGCTCTTTCCCGGGCCCATGAAGCGCTCGAGGCCTCCCGCCCAGCCAGACGGAGTCGTCGGAATCACCCAGTCGACGTGCAAATCCTCTCTCATGTCGTTCCTCCCTGCCTGGCGCCCTTGCGCGGCGACCACAGCCCTTCCAGCAAGCTCCACGTCAGCGACGTGTCGACAGCCGCCCCTGCGTGCATCCCTTGCAAGGCCCACGCATCCGCGGCCTGGAAGAACGCCCGTGTCACCCCGAGCAGCAGGGCGCGGTCCACGTCATTCCGGATGACCCCGAGCCGGAGCCCGTCATCCACGACCGCCTCGAACCACTCCAACCCCACCTCATCGGGCGCACCGCTGGGCGCCGCCCCCAGGAGCGCGAGGTCCTCGCGGTTCTTCGCCAGATGGTCCACGAGCCGGGCACTGCTCAGCCGCAATCGCTCCCAGAACACACGGGCCGACGGCGCGGCCTCCCAGGTCCCCAGGACCCCCAGGACCCGCGTCTTCACCTCCGCGAGCACCGTCCTCGCGAGGTCGTCCTTGCCATCGAAGTACTGATACGCCGCCGTCTTCGAGATGCCGGCGTCCGAGATGATCTGGTTGTACGACGCACCCTCGATGCCATCCCGAGCGAAGTGGGCGCGCGCAATCGCGAGGATTTCCCGCTGCCGCTCTGTCGGCAGTCGGAGGAAGCGGGGAAGAGGCATGGTGCACCAGTGGTACACCCTATTGGTGCGCACCGCAAGTGCCGCCGTGCTCTCGCTCATGTCCCCCTGGGGCGCCGCCCCAAGACTCGTCTCGGGTGACTCAGGACACTCGTTCGAGGGCTTGCGAAGGGCATGCTCTTGAAGGGCGCTCCAATCACTGCCAGCGCCTCCATGCAGCGAAGCAGGTCCTGCGCCTCATCCAGATCCGGCTGATCGCGGACGCGGCTGGTAGTCCTCTGGCTTGCTCAGGGGCGGAGCAAAGATCTGTTCGAGAATGTACGCTTCTTTACGGGGGCGATGACCTCAATCACATGCGCTGGCAAGCTCGGCGCCTCCGGCCCCGGCGAAGTGGCGGCAGGTGGGGAGGGGCGCGAAGGATGATATGGATTCAATCGCTCAACCATTGATGCGAGTCGTCAATGCGATGCAGCAGTTCATTGTCACCCCGGAGGTTCGGTTCCTGCATGTGGTGACGGAGCCTTCTCTGCGGCTGGCGGTGCTCGAGCACATCTCGGCCGGCGAGCAGCACAGCGACAACCACGCGCCCTTCTTTGTCCTGGAGACGCCCACCTGGGACGGAGAGGGGGAGTGGAGTGGCCGCGCGGAAGAGTTGCGCGCGGACTACGAAGAACTCCGTGCCGTGCTGGCCCAGGACGTTCGAGGTGTCTCGCTTCCGGCCATCTGGAAGGCGCCATCTGGGGCGCGGGAGTTGACGCGCTTCTGCCTGGAACTCTCCGAGATGCTTCGGCGGTTGAGCGTGTCACCCTTCGATGGAGCGGTGTTGGTGTTGGCACCTGTGGAAGTTCGCGAGCCGGAACGTTGGGTCTCGGAGTTGAAGACGCTGCTGGCCCTCGAGGAATTGAGGAAGGCACGCCTCATGGTGGTGGAGGTGGATGGGTCGCACAGCGAGGCGCTGGCCGTGGCGCTCGCGCAAGAAGCCTTGCGTGTCGATGCCAGGCCCGACGAGGGGCAGCTCCGTGAGGACATGGCGACGATGCTCGCGGGAATGGCTGCCGCACCCGCGGGTGTCACGGGCGCACAGGTGGTGGGGGCGGCGGGGCCGCGAGGCGTCTCCCCGCCAGCGAAGAAGACACAAGCCCGATTGTCCGGTGAGCAGCGAGAGTCGCTGGCGCGCGAGCTGAAAATGGCGCCCGCCTTGTTCGATCCGAGCTTCCAGCAGGCGTTGCGCCTCAAGGTGTTCGCGGCGGCCCATGCGATGCGAGAAGGCAAGTCCACGGAGGCCATCAAGGGGCAACGGGAGGCAAGGGACTTGTGCCTCGACGCGGGCTTGAATCGTGAGGCCGTGATCCTGGAATTGGTGCTGGGGGGCTATGTGCTTCAAGCGAAACAGGCGCCCCTGGCATTGGAGGTGTTTTGCGACGCGCGCAAGCGGGCCGAAGCGCACGAACTGGCGGAGTTGGCCGTCCAGGCGCAGCTCTCCGCTGCCTCCACGCTCCTGATGCTCCAGCGTTTCGAGAGCGCGGCCCTCGCCTACGCGGAGGCTGGCAAGTTGGGGCTGGTTGCCTCCCAGCCTCTTCTGGCGATCGAGGGCTATCGCATGTGCGGGCAGGTCCTGGCCAGGGCTGGAAACGTGGCGGAAGCCACCGCTGCATGGAGAAAGGCGCTGGAGGTGACCCGGTCGGCCACCGCGGACGAGCGCACTGCTTCCTCCGCGCCAGAAGTCGCGCGCCAGCTCGCGGCCCTCTGTCGCAAGCACGGCCTCAAGGCTCAAGCGGAGTCGCTCGAGGCCCAGGCTGTCGCCCTGGAAGAGCCACCCCTCCGTCAGACACAAGGAGCCTGACGCCCCATGCTCCAAAGTTCCTTCTTCGATCCGGTGCTCGGCGTCGACATCCACATCGTGTTGGTGCCCACGCCCGCGCCGGTGCCGACCCCTGTTCCGATGCCCTTCATCGGCATGGTGTTCGATCCCGTCGGGTTGGCCATGGGAGCCGCCATTGGCATGGCCACAGGCGGCGGCCCCGGTCTGGTGATGGTCAACTCCCTGCCTGTCACCAACGCGGGGACGAACGTCACGAACATGCTGACGATGCCGCATCTCCCAGCTCCAGGGGTGGCCTTCGCGAAGGGGCTTCCAGGTAATGACGCGGAGCTCTTCTTCGGCAGCCTTGACGTCAAGCTCGCAGGCAGCCTGGGCGTGCGACTGGGCGAGATCGCCATGAGCTGCAGCGATCCAGTGCGGCTGCCCACCAGTGTGGTTCTGGCCATTCCCAAGGGGATGCCGGTGCTGACGATTCGGCCTCCGGTGCCGGATCTCGAAGGCATCGCGATGCGCCTTGCGATGCTCGGGGCCATGAAGCTGCTGAAGGCCGCGGCGCGTGGAGGCGCAAGGCTCTTCCGCGCCTTGAGGACGGCCCAGCGCAACAGCAGCAAGTGGGCGCGCATCAGCGGTGCTGTGCGCGGAGTGGTGGACAAGATAGCCCCCGCCCGCCTTCGCGACCGACTCAAGCGCGCGGCATGTTTCGTGACGGGTCACCCCGTCGATGTCGCGACGGGACGTGTCTTCACCGACAGCATCGACTTCGGACTGCCCGGCTCGATACCGCTCGTCTTCGAGCGCGTCTACTCCTCCTCGCTGTCGTGGCGGAACGGGCCGCTAGGGTATGGATGGAGTCACTCCCTGGACCAACAGGTGTGGGTGGAGCCCAACAAGGTGGTGTTCCTGGCCGAGGATGGGCGGGAGGTCGAATTCAGCACGCTCCACCTCCCAGACCGGGTGATGCGCGCTGGCCAGGCGATATTCCATCCCACCGAGCGGCTGACGCTCCGATGCACGGGGCCGTTCTCCTGGGCGCTCGAGACCGATGAAGGACTCGTGCGTGAGTTCGCGCGGGTGCCTGGTGGCCCCTCTCGGCGAGCACGGATTGTCCGTCAATCCAATCAGACGGGCGACGAGGTGACCTGGCACTATGACGAACAGGGCAGCCTTCGGACCGTGCGTGACTGCGCGGGGCGACGGGTCGGCTTCGAGTACGAAGCGGGACGGCTCGTCCGAGTGTCGGTGTCATCGGGCGCGGGCCAACCCTGGTTGATGCAGAGAGCGTTTGCCTATGATGGCGAGGGGGACCTCGTTGAAGCGCGAGACTCCGCCGGGCAGTCCTGGCGATTCGAATATGTCGGTCATCTGCTTGTTCGTGAAGTGAACCGGAATGGCCTTTCATTCTATTTCCAGTATGACGGGCTTGGGGCGGCCGCCCGGTGCGTGCGCACGTGGGGGGATGGTGGACTGCTCGACCGGGTCATTGCCTATGACGTCGCCAACCGGAAGACCTTGGTCGAGAACTCATTGGGGCATGTGACTGTCTATGAGATGGATGACCTGGGGCAGGTCATCGCTGTCTCAGACGCACTGGGGCAGACGACGAGGTATGCGTATGACCCGCGCACCGGTCAGAAGTGCAAGGAGGTGGATCCACTCGGCGCTGAGACCCTCTGGGAGTACGATGAAAGAGGGCACTGTACGAAGAGAACGCGTCCGGATGGAATTGCCGTCCAGATGCGGTTCGACTCGAGAGGACGGCTTGTCCTCGCCAGGGACCCTCTGGAGGGAGAATGGTCCTGGGCGTATGACCCGAAGGGGCGCATCACGCAGCGAGTGGATCCGCTGGGCCAGCGGGTTCGGTTTGAATGGGATGGGAGTCGCCTGACGGGCCTCCATGATGCCGCGGGGCAGTACACTCGGTTGGAGTACGACGAGCAGGGGAATCTCACGCGATTGCGCACGCCCGATGGGACCGAGTCCCTGTGGCGCTATGACGGCTTTGGGCAGCTGCAAGAAGGCGTGGATGCCAAAGGGAACGTCCGGAAGCGGGAGTACGACCTCTTGGGGCGTGTCGTGCGGGTGTGTGAACCCGATGGCAATGTCCGAATACTGGGCTACGACCCCGAAGGAAATATCACCCATGTTCGTGACAAGCACCATGAGGTGTTGCTCGCCTATCAAGGATTGGGGCGGCTTCGGTCTCGGACGGAGAGCGGCACGACCGTGTCATTCGAATACGATTCCGAGGAGCAGCTCGTCGGCATCAAGAACGAGGGAGGCTTCGCCTACGGGTTCGAGTTCGACGCCGCGGGGGCCGTGAAGACCGAGCGTGGGTTCGATGGGCTGGTTCGCCAGTATGTGCGGGATCCAGCGGGGCGGGTGGAGAAGGTACTGCGACCGCTGGGCAAGGTATCGGAGTACGCCTACGACATCCTGGGGCGTGTGACGTCCGTGAAGCACTGGGATGGAATCGAGACCTATCGATACCGTGCGGATGGGGAGTTCATCGAAGCGACGAACGACACTGCGACGGTGACGTTCGAGCGGGATGCGCTTGGCCGGGTCACGCGAGAGCAGCAGGGAGAAGATTGGGTCGCGTCTGAGTACGACCGGTTGGGGCGGCGTGTCCGTGTCAGCTCCTCCAAGGACTTCCATCAGAAGATTCGTCGGAATGCGATGGGCGATGTCCTCGAGCTGTCCGTTCAGTTCCGAGAGTCGGGAGTCCCGGCGGACGGGCCGCAACGGCACAAAGCGAGTGCCCCAGGCGCCGGACTCGAGTCGGGCCAGGGCTTCCGGGTGGACTTCCAGCGTGACGAACTCGGATTCGAGCTCGAACGCATGCTGCCGGGAGGGGTTCGAAGCACCTGGGAACGGGATAGGCTGGGCCGTCCGATCCGCCAGGAGATCTGGTCGCCGCAGGGCTCACACGGCGCCAGGCAGTACACCTGGGATGTGGATGATCGCCTGAGCATGATTGTCGACTCGCTCCATGGCCCCATGAAGTATGTGCACGACTCCTTTGGGAACCTTGTCGCCGCGGTGTATTCGGACGGGCAGACCGAGCTGCGGATGCCCGACGCTGTCGGCAACTTGTTTCGCACGCGGGAGCAAAGTGACCGCCGATATGGCCCCACGGGCCAGCTGCTCGAGGCTCATGGCCCACGCGGGGTCACGCGGTATGAATATGATCTGGAAGGAAATCTGGTGAGGAAGCTCGAACCAGATGACAGGGAGTGGCGGTACGAATGGAACGCCTCGGGGATGCTCGTGCGCGTCATTCGTCCGGATGGGCAGCGCGTGGAGTTCGGATACGACGTCTTCGGTCGGCGTGTCTGGAAGCGCTTCCAGGGGAAGACGACGCGGTGGATCTGGGATGGCAACCTGCCTCTGCATGAGTGGAAGGAGAACCCTGCGCCGGGAGTGTCAGGCTTGCCGGCTCCCACCTTGCGTGGCGTCGCGGACACCGTGGCCGCCAAGCGCCGTCAGGCCGAGCTCGGCGAGCGCCCCGCCCAAGGCCCCCCTGTTGAAAACTCCATCACCTGGGTGTTCGAACCAGGGAGCTTCGCCCCGCTCGCGAAGTTCGTGGATGGCGAGTGCTTTGGAATCGTCACGGATCATCTCGGTGCTCCACGGGCGATGTTCGATGGCCAGGGAGAGAAGGTCTGGTCGGCGGACCTCGGTGTCTATGGCGAGTTGCTCAACCTGGTCGGTGAGCGGGATGCCTGTCCATTCCGCTGGCCTGGTCAGTACGAGGATGCCGAGACAGGGCTCTATTACAACCGGCACAGATACTATGCGGCCGAGGAAGGCGAGTACCTCAGTCAAGACCCGCTGGGCCTTCGCGGTGGCCTGCGGCTCCTGGGTTACGTTCACGACCCCTGTGCCTGGATTGACCCGCTTGGCTTCTCGGGGTGTGCGACGAAGGGACAGCCGCTCGATGATGGCGCGCTGGTGCATCGAATCGGTGGCGCGGGCGTGGACAACCTTCATCTCAAGCCCCCGGAGAAGAAGCTCTCACCCCCGGGTATCTCGCTCCTCCAGGCGTCGTCCGCGGAAGAGGCTTCGGCCCTGGCCAAGAAGGTCGCGGGAGAGAAGGGATGGAGCAAGATGGCGACTGCGGCCGAGACCATGGGCTCCGCGAAGGTGAGTGATATCCGCGCAGCCGGCTTCGATGTGATTCATGACTGCACGGATACCTGGGGCGAAAAACACGCCAGGCTCATCCACCCAGATGGAGCCAGTGGCTTCACTCCCGAGAACCTTGATAAGCTCTCCAAGGTTTTCACGAACACCTCCGGGCTTTGAGATGGAACTGCACGTTGGAGACAGCCTGTTCCTGATGAGTCCTGGAGAGGGAAACCTCGGGAAGGTCGAAGTCCAGTCGGTGGATGTCGCAGGGAACGTCATCGCGACGCTCTCCTTGAAGGTTCAGGAACAGGCATCCCCGTGCATGGACGCGCTGAAGGAACTGGCTGAGAGTACGGAATGCCTCGCCTTTGCCGCGATGCAGGCCCAGGAGGATCTGCTCAAGGCGGCGGGGCTTCAACTCGTGACCCCCGACGGTCAAGGCGTCTTGAGCCTCGGCCGGGACTTCTCTGGCCTCGTCATGCCAGAGGGGCTCACGAGGCTCTCTTTCAAACTCAAGAACGCCTCTTGAGCCCCTGAAGGACGAGCACCTCACGAGGACGGGGTGGGGTACTCGGTCAGCGCACCTCCTGCCTGGGTGGCCCGCATGCCCAGGGAACGAAGCCACGGGCGCTCGCCCGCGTGTCGGCTCTCTCGCCCCGTCGTGCCTACCCTTTCGGCGGACCTGGTCATGGGAGGTGAGAGGTGTCGCGAACGCACTGGACCTGGCTGACGGTGGCGGGCCTTGGGATGGCGCTGGGGGCCGTCTCCGGGTGCGAGAACGGGCAGTCGCGCGAGGCGGGCCGGCAGGTGGGGA
Organism: Myxococcus stipitatus; assembly: GCF_038561935.1. Next base: position 4,561,127 of record NZ_CP102770.1, read on the forward strand.
AGGCGGCGAGGGATGTGCGCGAAGGGGCGCGAGAGGCCGCCGAGGACGTGAAGTCCGCGAGTGAGCAGGCCGCCGAGGGCTTCAAGGAAGGGATGGGCGGCTCCGGCTCCTCGCCCGACGCGGGGACACCAGACGCCTCGGGCCACCGGTAACGTTGGCTGGACGACCGCTGCGTCTCGATGTCGGCAGGTTCTCGCTGATGGCGCCGAGGCCGGTGTGGCACGTTGCCGCGGCGGGGTGTCAGGGTGATGCCTCGCGGCCATGAAGCGGCTTCCGGGGGCCTCATGAGCGAGCTGGAGTTGGAGAAGGTCTATCGCCGGGGCGAGGTGTCCCCGGGTGTGCGGCGCGTCCAGGAGTGGCTGACGCTGAATGGCTTTGCCGTCGCCATCGACGGCGACTTCGGCCCCGCGACGGAGGCGGCGCTCAAGCGCTTCCAGGCGAAGACGGGACTGCCCGTCACGGGCGTCGCCGACGCGACCACCTTCGCGCGGCTGTCCGCCTCACTGCGGTCCGCGCTCGGGCAGCTCGCCCCCGAGGGTCGTTCCCTGGGCGAGCTGACCGTGGCCTACGCGGCGCAGCACCTGCGCCAACTCCCGCGCGAGGTGGGGGGACGCAATCGAGGCCCGTGGGTGCGGCTGTATCTGGATGGGAATGAAGGGGAGTCCTGGTGCTGGTCCGCCGGCTTCGCGACCTATTGCTTGCATCAGGCCGCGAGGACGCTGGGCGTGGAGATGCCCGTGGAGCGGACCTTCTCGAGCGACCTGCTCGCCGCGCAGAGCCGGGTGCGGGAGCGCTTCCTGTCCACGCTGAGCGAGCCCCCGGACCGCATCCTCATCCGTCCCGGCAGCCTCTTCCTGCGGCGCAGGACTCGAGGCGACTGGGTCCAGGCGGGCATCGTCACCGAGGTGGACGAGGAGACCTTCCAGACCATCGAGGCCAACACGAACGACGAAGGGACCCACGAGGGTCACGAAGTCTGCGCCCGGACGCGCGGCTTCAAGAGCGTGGACTTCGTTCTCGTGTGAGGGCCGCCGTGGGAGCGGCGCGCGGGGTGTAGTGCGCCACCACGGGCTGGTGGTCCGAGGACTCGGTGCTCCGGTCGACCTCGAAGAGGATGGGCTCGAGCTCGGGGCTGGCGTAGAGGTTGTCGAAGCGCTTGCCCGTGGCGGGAACGACGCCGGACTCATCCGGGAGCGAGGAGAGGGTGGCGCTGTCGGCGATGTCCTGCAATCGCAGCCAGTGCTCGCTGCCGCGAGCCACCTTCCCGGAGCGCAGCTCCGTGAGGGCTTGTTTGGGAGTCATCACCGCGCCGCCAGGCAGGCGAACCCGAGTGGCCGCCGCGTGGGCGATGGTCTCCGGCAGGCCTTGCTCCAACACATGCAGCTCATGCCGCAGCCGAGGGTCCGCGATGTTCCCCACGCCGTGGTCACCGACGCTGGCGTGCGGCTCGCCGTAGCGCACGGCGTACTCCTCCACCGTGTCCGTGTCGTCGTAGGCCTTGAGGTGCGCCATCAGCCAGGAGCCGCCGCGCTTGATGGCGGTGTTGGCGTTGAAGTCGCCGAGCGCGATGGCGTGGGGGACCTTCCGGTGGCGCAGCAGCGTGTTGAGCTGCCGGAGGTTGTGCGCGTTGATGCCCGAGTCCCCCAGTGCGTGGTGCACGTTGTAGAGGGCGACAGGGAGGCCCCAGACCTCCAGGTGGACGCGGAGCGAGCCTCGGTCCTCGACGAGCTCGAACGGGTCTCCGCCCCGGCGCTGGATGGCGGCGGCGCGCTCGGCGTCGGAGAGGACGTAGGTGTGGTGGACGGCGTCGACCAGGGGATGGCGGGAGAGGAACGCCTTGCCATTGATGAGCCGCGCGCCCGGGCCACCGTCGTGTCCGAAGTAGGCCAGGTGAAAGCCATACCGTGACGACAGCAACACGGAGATGGGGACGTTGGCCTCCTGGAGCCCGATGACGTCTGGCATCCGGCCCTCGGCCTCCAGCTCATCGAAGTACGCGAGCAAGGCGGCCCGTCGCTGCCCTCCGAGCAGGATGTTGAAGGTCATGACGGTGAGGCCCGGGCCTCGCGGAGGCCGGACCTCGGGATGGCGGACGACCAGCGTCCGGCCGTCCCCCAGCTTCCTCTCCGTCGAAGGCAGCGTGAAGGCGTCGAGGCTCGGCAGGACGAGCGTCGGGTCCTCTCGAGGACGCGGCTCTTCGTGGGGCGTGGCCATCCGGCCGAGCAGGGGCCCCACGCCCGGCAGGTGCTCCAGGACCTCGGGCACCTTCATAGGGCCTCCCGGAGGGAGAGCCCCGAGCGAGGGGCGCACAGCGACGAATCGAACGGGCGAGCGGCGGTATCCACCGAACCTCCTGAGTGCCCTCAAGTTCGGTGCGCACCCGCCGGCCCGCCAGGGGAGAGCCCCCGGCGAGACAGGGGCTGGCCCTCCTCGCTAAACCGAGGTTCGTAATTCTCGATCAGGTCGGAGAGCAAGCGGGCGCAGGAGGGGCGGGAAGAGAGAGCAGGGGCACCTCTCGTTCGGCTCTGTGTGCGCAGAAGACCTGAGAGCGAGAAGGCCCTGCCCGAGGGCAAAGGTAGGCAGTGGTTGAAGAGAAAGCAGCGGCGAGCGCTGCTTCGGTGGGCAGCCAGGAGCGGCTGCCCGCTCACCTACCGCAGATGCATGGCGGTGGCGGCCGTGGGGCGAGGAGCTTCGTGCCATGCCGTCGCTCGAGCATTGGAGTGCGCGACCTCGACGGTGGTGAGCGCCGTCCGCCGCTACCGGGAGGGCGGGCGGCAGGAACTTCGGGACAGGAGGGAGAACAACGGACGCGCCAAGGTGGACGAGCGGTTCCGCGAGCGGCTGGTACGAGTGCTGGCGGGGACACCGGAGGATTGGGGCTGGTGTCGTCCGACGTGGACACGGGAGTTGCTGTGCCAGGAATTGGCGCGCCGAGGCTTGGCGCGCGTGTCGGTGGCCACCATGGGGCGCACCCTCGCCTCGCTCGGCGCGCGGCTCAAGGCGGCCAAGCCCATCGTCGAGTGTCCTTGGCCCGGGTGGAAGCGACGCCGTCGACTCCACGCGTTGAGGTGTCTCGAGGTGTACGGCCCTTCCAAGGAACCCGTTCTCCATGTGGACGAAGTCGACATCCACCTCAATCCCAAGGTGGGACGTGATTGGTGCCTGCCTGGGCACAGGCGAGTGGTGGTGACGCCCGGCAACAATCAGAAGCGCTACCTGGCTGGAGCTCTCAATGTCCGCACGGGGAAGCTGACGTGGGTGGAGGGAAGGAGCAAAGCCAGCATACTCTTCGTCCAGCTCCTCTGGCGTCTGGCGAGTACCTATCGGCGCGCTCGCCGCATCCACCTCGTCCTCGACAACGCCGCCGTCCACTCGAGCAGGAAGACGCGCAAGGCGCTCGCGCAGTTCGGCGGGCGATTCGTCCTCCACTTCCTGCCGCCCTACTGCCCTCAGGGCAATCGCATCGAGCGGGTGTGGCTCGACCTGCACGCCAATGTCACCCGCAATCACCGCTGCCGCACCATGGACCGGCTCATGGCCCGGGTACATGCCTACCTCACAGCTCGCTCAGCCCAGCACTCTGCCAGTCCATCCCTGCGCCGCGCCGACCTCAGGCGCACCGCCTGAGGCCGGACGAGATTCACGATCCCTGGTTTAGGAGGGCAGCCGGGCTCCGCGCTCGACTACTGACGGCGCTCGAGGTGGAGCGGCGCGCGGAACGGAACCACGGGCGGCGTGAGCTGCTGCGTGGCTGGCAGGAGGAAGCCGTTGCTCTGGGCCTCGCTGCCTCCGGGGTTGGTCTGGCAGGTGCCGTCAGGGAAGAGCACGGAGCGATAGACGAAGGCGACGGTGGGCGCGGCATCCGGGCGCACGACGAAGCCACCCCGCGGATGTTTCAGGACTCGTCGCGGCAGGTAGAACGAGGTGGCGTATCCCTGCCCCGCGCAGTCGACGTCTGTGAAATACAGGGAGATGGAGCTGCCGGACGTCTTGAGGGTGTCGGCGTCGAAGAGCCAGAGGCGGCCGGCCTCGTCGGGCCAGATGCCGAGGTAGACATCGGCGTCGACCTCGCGTCCATCCGCGTCCACGTAGAAGTACTTCGATGAGCCTGGCTCACCTTGGGGGCCCGGTACGCCCTGGAGCCCCTGGGCGCCTGGCGCGCCTTGTGGGCCGGGGGCTCCCACGTCACCTCTGGGGCCCGCAGGCCCTTGAGGCCCCGCAACACCATGCGGGCCAGGTGCGCCACGCGGACCATCGGGGCCCGGGGGGCCTTGTGGGCCCATTTCCCCTTGCTCACCGGTTTTGGTGCAGGCGGATACCACCACGACAAGAAGTGTCAGGAACAGTGCTTTGGGCATACAGATAATAATACCGATAATCCGGGCTTCATGCGTGCGATGAGAACAGCCCTTGTTCAATGGCAGTGATTCCACCCCGCAGGGAGTGCATGTCTGGCGTGTTCAAACGAGAACCTCTTCATGGCTTTCTCGCTGTGTCGACAGGCCCCGCTCGGCGAATGAGTGATTGAATCCAATCACTGTCTTTTCGAGACATCTGGCCACGAGGTGACTCGACCGGGTGATGGGCTCGTCGCGAGACCCGGGTGGCCCCGCGCGCGGCGGCGGGGAAGGGCCGCGAGGGCTCCGCGAGGCGTGGGGGCGTCGTTCGCGCACCAAAAGTGGTACACTGAACACAATGACGGTGCGCCTTCTCGTGGTGGTTCTTCTCGGAGTATCAGCATGCGCGACCACCTCGCAGGCGGACGCGTACACCGGTCCTGGGTCCTGCGAGCAGGGCGCGGAGCTGCCGTGCGCGGAGTGGGGCGAGAAGCTGCTGCGCGAAGGGGACCGGCCCCGCGCCATCGAGGCCTACGGCAAGTCCTGTGAGTCGGGGAACCTCTCGAGCTGCATGACCGAGGGCCGGCTGCGCAAGGAGGCCGGCGACTACTCCGGCGCGGAGAAGCCCCTGCGCAAGGTGTACGAGACGGATGACGCGCGGGCCGCCGAGGCCCTCGCCGAGGTCTATGAGGCGCGCGGAGGCGTCGGGGACCGCGAGGCCGCCAAGGACATGCGGCACGCGGCGCCCGCGCTCAACAAGCCGGCCACGGAAGTGATGTACGCGTTCCGCGCCACGACCCAGCACGGTGCCCGAGGCGAGCTGTCCTTCAACCTCCAGCCGATGGCGTTCCTGGACCGGAGGCTCGGCTTTGGCGCCAACGTCGTCCTGGGCGGAGGGCGCTCGGCGGAGTTCAACGGCACCTTCGCCTATCAGCACTATGTCTCGGACTGGCTCGTCCCCTACGGGAAGCTGATGCTCGGGAAGATGCAGGACGGGGACTACCACGCGATGAACGTGGGCGGGGAGGTTGGCGGGAAGCTGTGTCTGGAGGACATCGGCCACCTGAACATGGCGCTGGGCGTGAGCCGTGGCAGCGGGGGCTACTTCTCCATTGGTATTGGCATCAACGGCATCATCGCCCTCGCCATCTTGGCGCAGATCCGCTGAGGCGGCCTGTCGGCGACGCGCGCCGAGCATCCGGGTCGCTGGCGACGCCAGGATGGACAAGCGCGGGCCTCCGCATCAGCAGGCAATGACTGTTTGACTCGCTTGGTGGCGCGTCCCTACCATCGCCTGAATTCTGGCGGGGGATTCATCACTCACATGCAGGCCACGGCGGAGTCTCCTGGGTATCTCTCCCAGGGCGAGGACTCTCTTTACTTCGTTCATCACGGCGCGCTCGCCGAGCGCAGGGCGGCGGTGTTGCTCGCGGGGCCGCTGGGCCTGGAGCGAGAGCACGGCTACGTCGTCTGGGTTCGCTGGGCGCGTCACCTCGCGGTCCGGGGCGTGGATGTGTTGCGTCTGGACTATCGAGGCTGTGGCGAGAGCACGGGGCGCTTCGACGAGGCGACCTTCCCGCGCTGGGAGGAGGACCTGCGCACGGGGCTGGAGCACCTGCGCCAGCTGTGTCCGGGCGTGCCGCTCATGGTGCATGGGTTGCGGTTGGGGGCGCTCCTGGCCGCGCGCGTGTTCCGGACGGAGCGCGTGGACGGGCTGTTGATGTGGGATCCCCCGGAGTCGGGACAGACACACCTGCTGGAGGTCCTTCGCCGCAAGGTGGCCGCGGACAACCTGGAGGGCACGGGAGGACAGGCTCGCTCTCGCGAGGACTACGTGGCGGTGCTGGAGGCGGGGCGCACGGTGGAGGTCGAGGGGCTCGCGTGGTCCCGAGGACTGTGGCGGAGCGCGGAAGGCTACTCACTGGCCCTTCCCGACAAGGATGAGTCTCGGCCGTGGCGGGTGGTCCATCTCGATGGCCGCCCGGCGGAGCGGTTCCTGGCGCCGGAGCGCAGCCACTCGGTCCGCGCGCCGAGGCCGTTCTTCTGGACCACCAGCAATCGGCTTTTGCCGGAGCTGACGAACCTCTATGAGGACGGCGTGAGCTTCATCGCGAAGACCTCGGTGCCTCTGGAGGCGCGGCCATGAGGGAGCTGCTCCAGCTCGACGTGAAGGGCCATCGGCTGTGGGGGACCTACCATCCTCCCGCGCCCGGGCCGCGTCGCTCGGTGGGCGTGCTCTTCTTGAACCCGGGCCATGTGCCCCGCACGGGGCATGGTGGGTTGTCGACACAGGCGGCGGAGCAGCTCTCGGCGAAGGGCTTCCCGTGCTTCCGCGTGGACCTGCCCGGGCTGGGGGACTCGGACGGCGGGTTGCCGGAGACGACCTCGGAGCTCTACCAGCATGTCTGCAATGGCGGCTTCGTGGACGTGGCCAACGCGGTGAGGGCCGAGCTCCAGCGCCGCTATGTCTTGGATGGGATGCTGCTAGGCGGGCTGTGTGGCGCGGCGACGACGTCGCTGTATCTGGCGGACCTCGAGCCTCGAGCGGTGCTCGGCCTCTTCATGTTCGAGCCCGAGTTCTACCTCTCCGAACAGGAGGCGGTGGGCGTGGCGGGGGAGGGTGCCAAGGAGGCGTCCGAGTCGGAGCCGTCGCGACTGTCATTGAAGCGCGTGACGTCAAAGCTCTTCTCGTATTGGGGCTGGATGCGGATGCTGACGCGGGAGAACGAGTACGCGCGGCTGTTCAAGTACGTGCCGTTCCCCCGTCAGCGGCTGTTGGACCTGCTCATGGATTGGGATTCGCTCCCGGCGGTGGCCAACGTGCCGCTGGTGCGTGCGTGGCAGCGGGTGGTGGAGCGCGGGCTGCCCGTGCTGGTCATCACCGCGGAAGGAAAGCTGCGGGACGTGTTCTTCGACCGCATCCACCGCTCGGCGTTGGCGGGCCTGCGACACTCGAACCTGACGCGGACGCGGCTGCGGGGGACCAATCACATCTTCACGACGGGAGGCGCCATCGACACGTGTGTGGCGCACCTCGCGCAGTGGGCCACGGCGCACTTCCCAGGAGGTGCGTCGAGCCACCTCCCCGTCATGCCCGGGGCCGTGCGTCAGGGCGCGGAGCGCGTGGCGAGCTGAGCCACGCGCTCACCCCGTGCCTCAGACGCGGTGGAAGAGCTTGAGGCCCCAGGCGGCGTTCTTGTCATCGTCCTCCTCCTCCTGCTCCTCGTCGTCCTCCCCGGCCAGACCCAGCATCGACTTGAGCTGTGCGAACTCCTTGTCGCCGACGAGCTTGCGGATGGCCTCCGGGTCCCCTTCCTCGAGCTCGGAGAAGTTGCTGAAGCGGCCGGAGACCTTGAACTTCTCGTCGTCACACGCCCAATCGTGATTGCCAATGAGCCCGAGCTTCGCGGTCGTCCTGCCGTACACACGCGAGATGCCTGCTTCATAGAAGCCGTAGACAACACCCGACAGCGTCGCCTTGCCCTGAATCTCCAGGTTGCCTTCCAGATAGAGGTGGCGGCCCTGGAGGTTGCCGGTGACGACCAGGGTCCCCGTCTCATCCGTGGTGACCTCTCCGCTCACCGTCAGGTTCCCCAGGACCAGGAGCGCCCCGGAGTTGATGTCGAGGTCGCCCGACACCGTCAGGTCCCCCTCATGGACGAGGACGCCCTCGTCGAGGCAGTCCTGGATGTCCTCGTCTTGAATCTGCTCGAGGTCCTCGTCCGTGGCCTTCCGAAGCTGCTTCTTCAGCGACTTCAACGAGTGCTTCTTCACTGAGCCTCCCTGCCTGTGGGTGGGAAACATCGTCGGGTGTTCGAGGAGACGCGTGCGAGGCGCGGGTGCTCAGGCCGCCACGAGTCCGTCTTTTCCTTCGCGCTGACCCAGCCGCTTCTGGATGGCGAGGAACAGCGCCTCATGTGTCGCGGGAGACGCCAGCTCCACCTCGCCGCCCGCCTGGCCGAAGGCACCCACCGCGTCCTTCAGGGCCTCGCGCACGGAGAGGGCCAGCATCAGCGGCGGCTCGCCCACGGCCTTGCTGCCGTGGATGGTGTTGGGCTGCCGCGCGCGCTCCAGCAGGCTCACGCGGAAGTCCACGGGCGCATCGCTGAAGGCAGGCACCGGGTACGTGCTGGCCGAGTGCGTGAGCAACCGGCCCTTGGCATCCCAGCGCAGGTCCTCGCCCGTCAGCCAGCCCATGCCCTGGACGAAGCCGCCCTCAATCTGGCCCCGGTCCACGCCCGGGTTGAGCGAGTCGCCCACGTCCTCCAGCAGGTCCACGCGAAGCACCCGCTTCATGCCCGTGTTCCCGTCGACCTCCACCTCCGTCACCGCCGCGCCATAGGCGAAGTAGAGGAAGGGCTTTCCTCGGCCCTTGGCCTTGTCGTAGCCGATGCCCGGCGTCTGGTAGTACCCCGTCGACGAGAGGCTGATGCGCGCCAGATACGCGGCCTCCACCACCTCCGCGAAGCCCAGGTGGAGCTCGGGCTTGCCTTGGACCTCCACGCGCCCATCGCGGAACACGAGCTGCTCGGCCGTCACCTGCTGACCCTGCCGGTCCGCGAACAGCTTCACGGCCACGGGCTCCAAGCGCTGGCGCAGCGTCACGCACGCCTCGCGCGCGGCGGCGCCGTTCAGGTCCGAGCCGCTCGACGCCGCCGTGGCGGAGGTGTTGGGCACCTTGTCCGTGGCCGTCTTCGCGACGCGGAGCGCGTGCTCGGGAACACCGAGCTCCCGCATGACCACGCCTTGAATCTTCGTGTGCAGGCCCTGACCCATCTCGGTGCCGCCATGCGACACCATGACCGAGCCATCGCGATACACGTGAACCAGCGCACCCGCCTGGTTGAGGAACGTCGCCGTGAAGGAGATGCCGAACTTCATGGGCGTCATCGCCAGGCCGCGCTTGATGCGCGGTGAGCGGGCGTTGAACGCGGCCACGTCCTCGCGGCGGCGCGCGAAGTCAGACGAGTCCTTCAGCTGGCGCCAAATGTGCGCCAGCCGCTCGTCCTCCAGCTCCTGGCCGTAGTGCGTCGTGTTCGTCTCGCCGGTCCCTCGGTAGAAGTTCCGCTCGCGGACCTCGTCGGCGGGCAGTCCCAGCGCGCGCGCCACGCGGTCGAGAATCTCCTCGCCCACCAGCATGCCCTGCGGTCCACCGAAGCCGCGGAAGGCCGTGTTGGAGACCAGGTGCGTCTTGGCCACGCGCCCCAGGTAGCGCGTCGCGGGGATGTAGTATGCGTTGTCGAGGTGGAAGAGGGCGCGGTCCGTGATCGACTCGGACAGGTCCAGGGACCAGCCGCCGTTGGACACGAGCTGCGCGTTCAGCGCGATCAGCTTGCCCTGCTCGTCGAAGCCCACCTCGAAGGTGGCGTGGAAGGGGTGGCGCTTGCCCGTCACCATCATGTCCACGTCGCGGTCCATCATCCAGCGCACGGGCTTGCCCGTGTGCCACGCGGCCAGCGCCACCAGCGCGGCGGGCGCGTTGCCCTGCGTCTCCTTGCCACCGAAGCCGCCGCCCATGCGCGGGGCCTGCACCACCACGCGGCTGCGCTGGAGGTGCAGCACGTGGGAGATGACGGCCTGCACCTCGGACGGGTGCTGCGTGGAGGAGACCACCGTGATGTCGCCATCGTCGCCCTTCTCGGCGAACGCGGCGTGTGTCTCCAGGTAGAAGTGCTCCTGCCCGCCCATCGTCACCGTGCCGGACAGCCGCCGAGGGCTCGCCGCCAGCGCCGCCTCCACGTCTCCGCGCTGAATGATGTGCGGCTCGGTGTGGTAGCTGCGCTTCTCGATGGCCTCTTCCACCGTGAGGATGGCCGGGAGCGGCTCGTACTCCACCACCACCTGGCCCGCGGCGGCGCGGCACGCGTCGATGGACTCGCCGACCACGAGCGCGACGAGCTGCCCGTGGAACAGCACCTCGTCCTTCGCGAGCAGCGGCTCGTCGTGGCGGATGGGGCCGGTGTCGTTCATGCCGGGGATGTCCTCGGCGAGGAGCACCGTCACCACGCCCGGCATCGCCTTGGCCGCCGACGCGTCCCGCCGGAGGACGCGCGCGTGCGCGTGTGGCGAGCACACCGGCCACACCTCCAGCATCGGCCGGGACTGCGCCAGGTCATCCACGTACCGCGCGCTCCCGGTGACATGGCCCAGCGCGCTGTCATGGCGGAGCGAGCGGGTGTTGTCCGTGGGCAGCTCGCGTCCATCCGCGACGAAGCCCGGCGCCGCGTCCAGCGCGGGGCTGTCCTCTCCCGAGAAGAACTTCTCGAACAGGCTCACGATGAGCCCGCGCCGGTACTCCGCGCTCCCGCGCAGGTCGCTGATGGGGGACAGCTCCCCGGCGAGGACGGGCAGCACCTTGTCCACCGTCTCGCGCGTCCACGGACGGCCCACGAGCATGTCCTCGGTGCGACGCGCGCGGACGGGCGTCGCCGCGACGCCGCCGTAGCCCAGCCGCGCCGAGCGCACCACACCCGCCGCGTCCACCTCCACGCAGAAGCCCGCGGCGACGATGCTGATGTCCAGCTCACGCCGCTTGGAGACCTTGTACGCGTTCGCCCGTCGCTTCAGCCCGCTCTCCTCCGAGGGCGCATGCGGGATGACGATGAAGCGCACGACCTCGTCCGGCTGGAGCGCCGTCTTGCGGTACGCGAGGAAGAAGTCGGACAGCGCCACCGTCCGCTCGCCCTTCGTCGACGCCAGCACCATCCTCGCGTCGAGCGCGAGCAGCACGGGCGCCATGTCGCCGATGGGAGACGCCGTCACCAGGTTGCCGGAGAGCGTGGCGCGCTGACGGATCTGCCGCGAGGCGAAGGCGTTGAGCATCTTCCCCACCTCGGGGAACGTCTTGCCCAGCGCGTCCTCCAGGTCGACGAGTGTCGCCGCGCCGCCCACGTACCAGCCGTCCACCTCGCGGCGGATGGCGCGCAGGCCCTCCACGGCCTCGGTGGAGATGAGGAACGGATAGCGGCGCGACTTCTTGGTGATGTCCACGCCCAGCTCGGTGGCGCCCGCCACGAGCATCGCCTCCGGATGGGTGGCCTTGAGCGAGAGCAGCTCGGCCCACGACGTGGGGCGCAGGAACTTCTGCCCGCGCGCCTCGTAGCTCAGCGAGGGCAGGGCGGCGGCGGGGCCCCCCAGCGGCGTTCCCGGGAGCGGCGCCCGCAGGCCCACCTTGGCGTCGCGCTCGGCGAGGGCCTCCATCATCGCGTCGCGGATGGGCCGGTAGCCGGTACAGCGGCAGATGTTTCCACAGAGCTGGTCCGCCACGGCCTCGGGCGTACAGACCTCCGGTCGCGAGTACGCCTCCGCCATCGAGACGATGAAGCCCGGCGTGCAGAAGCCACACTGCGAACCGTAGTGCTTCACCATCGCCTGCTGGACGGGGTGCGGCTTCTCCCTCGAGCCCACGCCCTCCACCGTCACCACCTCACGCCCGGCCACCATGGGCACCAGCGTGATGCAGCTGTTGAACGCGCGCAGGCAGCGATTGCCCTCGGCGTCGGCGTCCACCATGGCCACGGTGCACGCGCCGCAGTCTCCCTCGGCGCAGCCCTGCTTCGTCCCCGTGGCGCCCTTCGCGCGCAGGAAGTCGAGCAGCGTGGTGTTGGGCGACTCGTCCTCGACGCGAACCAGGCTCCCGTTGAGCTGGAACTCGAACATGGTGCTCATTCTCCAGATGAAACCCCGCGCAGGCGGGGCGGCTCCGAGACGGAAGGCTCGGGGTGGGTTTCAACGAAAGGCTGATGGTGGAGCTGGAGCAGGCCCGCGGCGATGCTCACCGCGACCTCCTGCGGCGACTTGCCCCCGAGCTCCAGCCCCATGGGGCACTGCACGCGGTCGATGCGAGACGCCGGCACGCCGCGCGCCTCCAGCCGCTGACGGAAGCGCGCCCACTTGGTCTTGCTGCCGATGAGGCCCAGGTAGCGTGCGGGCCTTTCCACCGCGGCGGCGATGATGTCCTGGTCCAGGTCATGCCGGTGCGTCATCACCGCGACGTACGTCCGCTGTGCGTCCCACACCGCGTGGGCGAAGAACTCCTCCCACGGCTCCTCATGGCGCGTCACGGCGTCGGGGATGCGCTCGCCTTGGAGCCACTCGGGGCGCTCGTCCACCAGATGCACCCGGAACGGCGTCCCATCCAGGATGCGGCACAGGGCCTGGCCCACGTGGCCCGCGCCGAAGAGATACAGCCGAGGCCCGTGGTTCACGGGCTCCACGAAGACATCCACCACGCCTCCACAGCACTGACCCAGCTTCGCGCCCAGCGGGTAGCGGAACGAGCGGGACTCCCCTCGCGCCAGGCAGCCCCGGGCGTCGGCGAGGACCAGCTGCTCCAGGTGTCCGCCGCCCACCGTGCCGTGAAACACGCCGTCGCCCCGCACCAGCAACTTCGCGCCAGGCTCGGCCGGTGTGCTTCCCTGACAGGCTGTAACGGTGGCTACGGCGAACGGCGCATCCTCCCGCGCCCACTCGCCTAGCTGGCGGACCCAATCCCACATGGTCCCCGTGAGTCTGCCACAGCCCGCGCCCGTCGGGGATGGCTCTTCTTCGGGCCCTCGCGGTTTTCGACACCCCCGGGATGTCTCACGTCGCGAAGAGGTGTTTCGCCATGAAGTCGACGAAGACCCGCAGCTTGGGGGACAGGTGGCGGCTGGAGGGCCAGAGCATCCGGAAGGTGCCCTCGTGCTCCAGGTGGCTGTCGAGCACCGTCACCAGCGTGCCCCGCGCCAGCTGGCCCCGGATGGCGAAGTCCGGCAGGCAGGTGATGCCCAGCCCTTGCTCGGCCATGTAGATGAGCGGCTCGATGGTGTTGACCACCGCCGCCGAGGGCAGCTCCAGCTCCTTCTTGCGGCCCTTGCGCAGCGGCCAGCGCTCCAGCTTGCCGGTGGAGTCGAAGCGGTGTTGCAGGCAGGCGTGCGTCTTGAGGTCCTCGGGCTTGCGAGGCGTCCCCCGCCGCGCGAAGTAGTCCGGCGAGCCCACCAGGATGAGCCGGAAGGTGCCCAGCACCCGGGCCATGAGCCGCGAGTCGTGCATCTCCCCCGCGCGCACCACGCCGTCGAAGCCCTCCTCAATCACATCCACGAGCCGGTCCGTGAAGTCGAGGTCGAGCTCGATTTCTGGATACGCCCGCATGAACGCGCTCACCGTGGGCATCATCAACATGCCCGCCAGGGGCATGCTCACGCGCAGTCGGCCGCGAGGCGCCTCCCGCGTCTGGGCGAGCTCCAGCTCCGCGGCTTCGATTTCACAGAAGATGCGCCGGCAGCGCTCGAGGAAGAGCGCGCCCTCCGGTGTCAGGGTGATGGTGCGCGTCGAGCGGTGGAAGAGCCGGACGCCCAGCCGCTCCTCCAGCCTCGCGATGGCCTTGCCGATGGCCGAGGAGGACACGCCCAGGTTCCGCCCCGCGGCGGTGAAGCTGCGAGTGTCCGCCGCCTGCACGAAGGCGTTGAGCGAGCTCAGGCTGTCCATTCGAGGTGACTCCGATTCCGGACGTTCATGTCCGATGTGTTCGGAACTCTAGCCCCGTGGTCCGCGATGGGGGACGAAATTACCTTGGCGCAACCTTCTCGATGGGCGGCACCATGAGCTCCACCTCCACGATTCCCGACGCGTTGCCTTCCTCCGAGTCCCGCTCGGACCGCTTCCCCATGTCCGGGCTGCTCGCGCTGGGCATGGCGGCCTTCATCACCGTCCTCACCGAGGCACTTCCCGCGGGCCTGCTGACGCGCATGAGCGTCGACCTGGGTGTCTCCGAGGCGATGGCGGGGCAGCTCGTCACGCTCTACGCCCTGGGCACGCTGGTGACGGCGATTCCCCTCACCGCGGCCACCCAGTCGTGGCGGCGGCGCCCGCTGCTGCTCGTCGCCATCCTCGGCTTCTCCTTCGTCAACACCCTCACCACGGTGTCCACGAACTTCATCCTGACGCTGGCGGCGAGGTTCCTCGCGGGCGTGTTCGCGGGGCTCCTCTGGTCGCTGGTCGCTGGCTACGCGGTCCGCATGGTGCCCGAGCACCAGAAGGGCCGCGCCATGGCCGTCGTCATGGCGGGCATCCCCGTCGCGCTGTCGCTGGGCATTCCGGCGGGGACGTTCCTGGGCGCGGCCCTGGGCTGGCGCTTCACCTTCGGAATCATGAGCGTGCTCACCTTCGTCCTCGTGGGCTGGGTGCTGGCCAAGGTGCCGGACTTCCCCGGCCAGCGCGCGGACCAGCAGCTGTCGCTCCTGAAGGTGTCCACGCTGCCGGGAGTCCCCTCCGTGTTGTTCGTCACGCTGGCGTACGTGCTCGCGCACAACACGCTCTACACATACATCGCGCCGTTCGTCGCGAACGCGGGGCTCGCGGGCCAGCTTGACCGGGTGCTGCTCGTCTTCGGCCTGGCCGCCCTGGTGTCCATCTGGGGCGTGGGCGTGTGGATCGACCGGTGGCTGCGCGAGCTGGTGCTCGTGAGCACCGCGTTGTTCGCGCTGGTGTCCGTGGCGCTGGGGCTGTGGGGCGGCGTGCCCGCCGTGGTCTACGGGGGCGTGGGCGCGTGGGGGCTCGCGTTCGGAGGCGTGGCCACGCTCTTCCAGACGGCCTCCGCGAAGACGGCGGGAGAGGCGGCCGACGTCGCGCAGTCCATGCTCGTCACCGCGTGGAACATCGCCATCGCGGGAGGAGGCGTCATCGGCGGCGTGCTGCTCGAGACGCTGGGGGTGACGTCGTTCCCGTGGCTGCTGGTGGGGCTCCTGCTCCTCACGGGTGGGGTGGCCTGGAGGGCGAAGCGCCATGGCTTCGCCCCCGCGTCGCCTCGCTGAGGGACTACGGGGCCAGCGCGGGCTGGGCCGGCCCCGTCTCCTTGCGCATCGGCTGGGCCTTGCCGTACGTGAGCGAGCGCCACACCCACTCCGCGGGACCGAAGCGGAAGCGCGAGAGCCACAGGTGGCTCACCCCGATCTGCACGGAGAAGACGCCCAGGCAGTACAGGACGGAGGTGAGGGGCCGCATCGTGCCGAAGTTCTGGAGTCCGTAGCCGTTGAAGACGAGGACGCTGATGATGGACTGGCACAGGTAGTTCGACAGCGCCATTCGTCCTACGGGGGCCAGGAGCACCAGCACCTTCTGCCACGCCGCCTTCTGGAAGAGCAGGGTGATGCCCGACACATAGGTGGCGGCGACGGCCACCTCCGCCAAGGTGCGGATGGGCTGCGTCACGAACTGCATCCAGGAGGGCAAGGTCTCCGGGGAGATGATCTTCCGGATGAAGAGCTGCTGCATCACCACGCCCACGCTGCTGCTCAGCAGGCCCAGGCCCAGGGACCAGAAGAACAGCTTGCGGAAGAACGCCACATGCTGAGGGGCGTCATGGAACAACCGCCGGCGCCCCGCATAGAAGCCCACCAGGAAGCGGCCCAGAATCACCGGCAGGTTGAGCAACATGATGGCCAGGAACTCTTGCCGGTAGAAGTAGAGGCTGGCCTTCACGATGTCCCACCAGCTTCCCGTTTGGAAGGTGGGCAGGAGCTCCGCCTT
The DNA here is from genome assembly GCF_038561935.1 of Myxococcus stipitatus. The sequence continues at coordinate 4,576,972 of NZ_CP102770.1, forward strand.
CAGGGCGACGGACTTCTCCATCTGCGCCTTGGCGATGGCGGCGGCGGCCTCCGGCGTGGCCGCGAGGAACTGGGGCATTTTCTGGATGACGATGATGGCCAGGGGCCACGCGAAGATGAGCCCCGCCGCCCACCACAGAACCGTCCGGTCGTCCCGCTTCCGGAACAACAACAACCACCCGCCCAGGAGCGCGTAGCTGGTGAGGATGTCCCCGTACCAGATGAGCACGAGGTGGCTCAGTCCAATCACGAACATCGCCGCGAGCCGCCGCCCATACAGCCCGGTGATGGAGGCTCCGCGCGCCTCCGCGCGCCCCATCTGCACCGCGAACCCCAGGCCAAACAGGAACGAGAAGATGGTGATGAAGCGGCTTGTCACCAACGTCGAAATAATGGGCAACAATGCCTTGTCGAGCACCGTCCCATTCGCGAACAGTTCTTCGATTTTCGCCCGAGGGAGGAACACCCGGCCGCTGAACCACATGAATGTATTGGAGATGAACACGCCGCAGAGCGCGAAGCCTCGCAGCGTGTCGAGCAGCAGCAGTCGTTCGCCGGAGTCGGTGGGCCGAGCCTCGGCGAGAGGGGAGGGTGGCGGAGCAGGGTTCATGTCATCCAAAAGGACGGCTGAACCCTGGCTTTATTGTCCGTATTCCGTGGCAGCGGAGGATTGAGTGCACACCCAGCGGGTCGGGTGTGTCTATACGCCGATGCGTGGGCAGATGTCTTTCACGAGGCACTCGTCGCACTTCGGCTTCTTGGCGACGCACGTGTAGCGGCCGTGAAGGACGGTGGCGGGGCCGAAGAAGGTCCACGCGTCCTGGGGGACGAGCTTCATCAGGTCCTGCTCGATGGCCTCGGGCTTGTCGTGCTTCGTCAGGCCCAGGCGCTGGCTGACGCGGGAGACATGGGTGTCGACGATGACGCCGGACGCGATGTCGAAGGCGGTGTTGAGGACGACGTTGGCCGTCTTGCGCGCCACGCCGGGGAGCTTCACGAGCTCCTCGATGGTGCGGGGAACCTCGCCGTCGAAGTCCGCGAGCAGCGCGCGGCTCATGGCCTGCACCGTCTTGGTCTTCTGCTTGAAGAAGCCGGTGGGCTTGAGGTCCTCCTCCAGCTCCGCAGTGTCCGCGTCCGCGATGGCCTGGGGGCCCGGGTACTTGGGGAAGACGACGGCGGTGACCTTGTTGACGCGCTCGTCCGTGCACTGGGCCGCGAGGATGGTGGCGACGAGCAGCTCGTACGGGGTGGACCAGTTGAGCTCGTAGCGCGCGTCCGGGTACTTCGTGCGCAGACGCTCGAGGAGGAGGGCGGCTTTCTCGGCGGGTTTCATGTGGGCGTGAGAGGCATCCTACCTGGGGTGTCTGACACGCTGGGGGTCGGAAATGGGGGGCTACCCTGGGGTGCTCGTCGCGTTTCCGGGACGGGGCGGGGTGGGGTGGCGTGCCTTCTCCACGGCGTCGAGGCGGGCCATCGTCTGGGCGTAGAGGTGGTCCAGCTTGGAGTGGAGCTGGGTGACCTCCATGCCGGCGCGGATGTTGGCTTCGTACTCCACGTCGGAGCGGATGCGGTCCTTGGCGGCCTGGCGGCTCTGGCTGATGAGGACGAAGCAGGAGAGGAAGATGGCCTCCAGGCTGACGACCATGGTGAGCAGGCCGAAGGGGAACGGGTCGAAGGGGTGGACCCCGGGGACCCAGCCGAGGTTGATGGAGATCCACGCGGCGAACCAGGCGGCGTGGAGGAGCATGAAGGTGAAGGTGCCGCTGAAGGCGGCGAGGCCATCGGCGAGGCGTTGGATGGTCGTGAGCCGTTCCTCGACCATCTCGTTGGGGCTGAGGGTGGGGCGGCTGTGGAGCATCTTGTCCGCTTCGCGCAGCCGGCGGCCGATGGCGGTGAGGACGTCCATGGCGCTGGAGGGGTGGCGTTGGAAGAGGAGCTGGAGGTCGCCTCGGTCGACCTTGAGGGCGCAGGTGTCCTGGATGGCGCGGGCGTCGGCGCTGCGCGGGTCTCCGTCGAGGAGGGAGAGTTCTCCGAAGAAGTCCCCGCGGCGAGCGGTCTCGAAGACGATGACCTGGCCGGTGGTGTCCTCGACGGAGATTTGAACCTCGCCGGAGCTGACGATGTAGATGGCGCCGCCGGGGTCGCCTCGGCTGAAGACCTTCTCGCTGGCCCGCAGGTGGACCTCCTCGAGCTGGGCGGCGAGCAGGGCGCGCTCCTCGTCGTCGAGGGTGGCGAAGAGGGGGACTTCCTTGAGCAGGGCGACGTCGGCGGGCATGGTGCGGGACTCCTCGTGCTGGGCTGCACCGTGGTCGCCGTACGGTGGCATTTTTCGAGGGGCGAGCCCAGTGACACCGTGGGAATGGACGCCCCCGGGCGGGCGGCGTAGGGTCCGCGCCGTTCCCCCCTTTCTCCCGAGTGAGAACCCATGGTCTCGGCCATCTTCAATCCGGCCCGCTGGAAGCCCATCGAGGGCCACAAGTTCAAGGACATCACGTTCCACCGCGCGGTGGACCAGGGCACGGTGCGCATCGCGTTCAACCGGCCGGAGGTCCGCAATGCGTTCCGTCCGCGCACGGTGGATGAGCTGTCGCGCGCCCTGGAGGCCACGCGGTTCATGACGGACGTGGGGTGTGTGCTGATCACGGGCAATGGGCCGTCGCCGAAGGATGGCGGCTGGGCGTTCTGCTCCGGTGGAGACCAGCGCATCCGAGGGAAGGATGGGTACAAGTACGAGGGGGAGGAGGGGGAGTCGGACCCGGCGAAGCTGGGGCGGCTGCACATCCTGGAGGTGCAGCGGCAGATTCGCTTCCTGCCCAAGGCGGTGATTGCGGTGGTGCCGGGGTGGGCGGTGGGCGGTGGGCACAGCCTGCATGTCGTCTGTGACATGACCATCGCGAGCCAGGAGCACGCGGTGTTCAAGCAGACGGACGCGGACGTGGCGAGCTTCGACGGAGGCTACGGGTCGGCGCTGCTAGCGCGGCAGGTGGGGCAGAAGCGGGCGCGGGAGATCTTCTTCGTGGGGGCGAACTACTCGGCGCAGGAGGCCTTCCAGATGGGGATGGTCAACGCCGTGGTGCCGCACGAGAAGCTGGAGGACTTCGCGCTGGAGTGGGCGGCGGAGATCAACACGAAGAGCCCCACGGCCATCAAGATGCTGAAGTATGCGTTCAACCTGCCGGATGACGGCATGGTGGGACAGCAGCTCTTCGCCGGTGAGGCGACGCGGCTGGCGTATGGGACGGACGAGGCCCAGGAGGGCCGGGATGCGTTCGTCCAGAAGCGGAAGCGGGACTTCAAGAAGTTCCCCTGGGGGTACTGAGGGGACTGTGCCCGGGCCCGCTTCCGTCCGTGTGGCGGAGGCGGGGAGGGCCCTGCATCATCCGGCGCCGACCGGTCTGGCGGTCCGAAGCCATCTCCTTGCCTACGTGCCCGAGGCGTTCGACTCACAGGCTGGATTGGGCATTGCCGCGAACCCGGAGAGATCTATCCAGTGACTGGTGGACTCGCAGATCGCCTCCGCCGAGATAGAGAATAGGAGGGTTGTCTGAACCCATACGTCAGGCGTGGGAGATGAGGCGAAGGATGTGAGCTTTCTCCGCTTCCTTCGCCTCGAGTGCGTACTCAACTGCTGGAAGAACCTCTGACGCTTCGGGCAGTGTCCGTTAGCGGATGCACGTCACCCCGCCAAGATCCCCCGTTCTGGTCCACTGGGTGGTTGTGCCATTGGTGACGATGCGGCCACAGTCACACATGACAGTGCCCACGGGGTTACTGAAAGTCCAATCAGAGAAGTAGAATGTAACCCAGTCGCCGAAACAGATTTCTGGCCCGCCACCATCGGGTTCTCCTGCGTCGGACTCGCCCGCATCAGATTCGCCTGCGTCTGGCTCACCGGCGTCAGGTTCGCCTGCGTCTGGGTCACCTGCGTCTGGGTCGCCTGCGTCTTCATTGCCTCCGTCAGGAGCAGTTCCTGCGTCTCCCAAGGAGTTTGCGCCTGGCATCAGCGCGTGGGTCCGCATCGCAGGCGAGTGATCGTCTGTGGTGCTGTCCTGAACAGGCTCACCGCAACTCGTCAGCACGAGCATCGCGATGAAGAATGCGCCACCAATGAAATGCTCCGATTTCACATGCAGCTCCGTGGTTGGTCTTCGGCGTTGAAGGGGAGGACTCCGAGTCGCTATCGCATCAGTGCAGTATCCTGACGTAGTTGCAATAGTAGGCGTGTGGTGGATGGTGTTGGCTGTGTGGTTGGTGTGTATTATTCGGTTGGGGTTGAATGTGTTGTGTAGTGAGGTCCGCGGCCAGTGCTTGGAAGGACATCAGGGTGGGCGCATTCGTCAGTGCGAAGAAGGCACGGGCAGATGGGGTTGCACCGCCTGTGTATGAGTCAGTCGGCCTTGGTGACTTCTCCGCCAATCACTGTCAGCGGCCATGCCGGTACTCATTCGTGGAGTGGCCAGCACTCTCGCGCCTCTTGGCGATAGCGGCCTCTCCGGGTCCGAGGCTCGGATGGCCGGCATCTCGCATCGCGATGCCGGGAAGTACATGCTGTTCGGTGATTGCTGGAAATTGTTTCAGTGCCGACGGAACGGTGACGACGGATTCTTCGAGATTTTTCGGTGGTCCTCACCGAACTGAACTAGAGAGGCGCGCCTGTTCGAGCCGCATCCGCGTCGCTGGAATCCACTGAAGGAGCCAGGACGGCGGATGGCTACCTTTCTCCGGGAGAGACACCATGAACGGGAATCACATCATTCTGTTGGTCGTCGTGTTGGGCGTCGCGCTTTACTGGCTGCCGAAGATCCTGTTCTTTGTGCGGACCCTCAAGTCGTTCCTGACGAACCCCAAGGCGAACCTGCCGCCGCAGCAACTCTTCGGCCTCTTGTTGGGCGCGGTGAACGCAGAGCAGATCACCGCCTACTGGAACTCGCTGGAGACTGGCGTGCCGAGCCTGCGGCTGCGGACGGGGCTCAGTGAGTGGTGGGGCGTCTACAACCGGCAAACCGCGGCGGACCAGGTGGAGAAGCTCTTGAGCTCGGGCCACCGTGTGACGTTTGACGCGGCCCTACGCCAACTGGCGAATGTGTCTCCCGACCAGTGGGAGCAGGTCGCGAAGTCCGGCGGCGAAGCGCTGAGCAACCTGGGCGCGAGCCTGGCTTCGTTGAAGGAAGACAAGACCACCTTCACGGCTGAAGATCTGGCGCGAGGCACGCTGGCGTGGGACCTGGGCCGGGCAGTGGTGGTCACGCGCATGAGCTATGACCTCAAGTTCCTGGACGAGAGCCAGGCGTGGGCCTTCATCGCGCGCGCTTCGGAACTGGCCCGGGCTCAGTTCTCCTCGTGGGAGCAGTGGGGCAAGAGCTACCTGTTGGGCCGCGCCATGTGGAACGGCTCCGAGGACGGAATGCTCAGCGGCCTCGCGTCCATCACCGCGGAGTGTCAGGTGGCTCCGGACGGTCCGTGGACGAAGCTCGCCTGGCAGACGGAGAGCGCGCAGGACTCAGGGCACGCCTCCAAGCTCGGAACGTAATCGGGAACCGAAGTCCCTTCGGCCTCCTTTCGGGGGCGGAGGAATGAGCTAGCTGGGCGCCCAATGCGTTGGTGGGCGTCCAGGCCTCGCTCCAGATGTCGGGAGCGCTGCATCATCGCGCTATTCGTGCGGCGTTCTGATTGTTCCCGTCTCGTTGTAGATGTTCCCCATGAGGCGCCAATGGCCATCGCGTAGGACCGCGACCTCTCGGCTAAAGGCAATGCCGTTCACTTTAGGAACGGACATGACGTAGCGGCCTGCGGGAGCGTACTCGACGGACTGGGCGGGGACGCTTCCGTGGGTAGCTGCTCATCTTGATTTTCACCGCACGCGGATAGCGTCTATGGCTTCGCCGCAGCGGGAGGATGAAGCGTTTTACCTCTTCTCGCAGGCGTCGCAGATGTTTGGGAATCGCTCCGGGGCTCGCGCCGGCCAGCCACATCCACTCGTCGCGGATGAGACGCAGGGCCATGACGAAGCTGATTCGGGTGGGAGGCACACTGGCCTCTTCGGCAATGCGCTCCATCTCCAGCCGCACCAGATTGTAGGCCAATCCCACGCCCCAGAGTTCCTGGGCGACCCCACCGGGCTTCTGGCTGCGGATGGCCTCTTGCCTCTCCAGCATCTCCGTCTTCACCTCGTCATAGCCGAGTTCCAGCTCCCACCTCTCGTGGTAGAGGGCCACCACTTCGCTGGCGGGGAAGGCTTCGGCGTCCAGCAACGAGGTCAGCAACCACTGGGGCTGAAAGCCTTTGCGCTGGTAACGGATGGCACGTGCCACGAAGCGCATGGGCAAGGAGTCGTCCTTCTGACGGGTGCGGTAGCTCACCTCCATTTCCACCACTTCCTCTCCTTTTCCTAAACGCTTTACCGTGCGCCAGGCGGTGTTCTTCTTCGCGCGCAGCAGCCAGTGGCGGTTCTTCCCGTCCCTCGCCAACGGCACGAGGATGTCGGCGTTGAGAAAGTGGCGGTCCAGCACGCACAGCGAACCGTCCGGTACCTGGGGCCACACCTTCAGGGCGTACTCGCGCTCATCCGTCCCGTAGGGCCCGAAGTGCGCCGCCGCCAGCAGGTGGCTGCGCAGGGCCATCAGCGTGACCAGTCGAACCATGGGGTAGCCGCTGAGGCCTCCTCCCCGGCCGACCACCTGTCCTCCAAAGTGCTTTCGGTTTTCCTTCGAGTCCGGCACCCGGGCTGTCGTGCCGTCTACTCCATACAGGGCCAGCCCCCTCCATGCATGCCGACGCGCGCTGGCGTGGGCCCACGCGTCCGCGCTCTTCTCGAAGAGCCACTTCAGCGGCTCCTCTCCTACTCGAGAGCGGGCCTGCGCCACCGCGCTCCTCGCAATCGGCTTCGGCCTGGCACCAGGCAATGCCAGGTCCAGCCGCTCCACCAGCTCGGCGATGGGGCGGTGCCGGTACAGCGCCATGCCCAGCACCAGCCAGATGACCTGCTCCGCGGGTAGCCGACGTTTCCGGACGGTGGCTGTCCCCGTCGCCTCCAGCGCCGCCTCCACCCACTCCGGGGCGAGACTCGCGCACAGCCGGTCGAACGCCCCCTCATCCGCAGAGGGCAAGTACCCGAATGGACCTCTTCCCACGCGACCGCCTCCTTGCTCGCGGTCGCGCCAGTATGAGCCTTCTCATCCTTATCTGATCGGCATTGCGGCTAAAGGCAGAGTACGAGAAGGCCGTGCACTGCGCCTCTCGTTCCAGGGAGAACACCACCACGTCGAAGGCCCAAGGGTTGTTGCCTCGAGCACTGCGAAAGATGGTCGGGCGCCAGTCCTCGCTGCGGTTGTCGTCGGATGCTGTTGCTGTGCCTCTCTCTCCACCCAAGAGGAGACGGGACTTTTCGTTGGGCGCTGAGGGGTCTTCTGGCAATGCGCAGGCCCTCTCGGTGGGCGGCCCAGTCAGCTCCGCGATATGGCTGATGGCCCACTTTCGGCTGTCGTCTGGCCAGGGAAAAACCAAGGCGCAGTACCCGCCGGGTCGACTGCCTCTTTCATGCGACTGGTGAACCATGCTCGAACAGGCCGTGACGGCCAGGTCGCGGAATGAGTCATAGGGGCCGACCATGGCACCTTCATAACGGATGCCCATGTTCGAACTCTGGCGCGGTACAATCACCAGACTCTTCGAGCCGGAGCATCCCAGCATCGCCAATGACAGAACGGCGAGGCTGCGAGAAAACCCGGTGCTAGAGAACACTGAGCACACGGCCTTTCCCATCAATGGCATAAACGGCCCCCGCGTCCATCAACACCACATCCTGAAGGCCACAGCGCTCCAGTTTCGGGATGAAAGAGACGAAATAGAGATTCTCGTTGGATTGGATGACGGTGACGTCGTAGACGTCGCGGCGAGCAAGGCACTCGGCGAGCTTGGGATTGTCTGAGGTTGCCTTTGCCCCCGGTGGCATGAACTCGTTTCGAGCGACCTCCAGCGCTGCCATGGACGGCCCGTCCAGGTGGACTCCCTCCTCGTAGGAGTTCGGAAAAACCACCTTCTGAGCCTCCTCAGCGGAGGCATACGGCGCCTTGGGTGCCTTGTGGTATCCGAGGAGTGCGCATCCCGGCAGAAGTGACGCCAGCACCAATCCAACGGCAGCTCTCATCACGTAGCTCTCTGAGTTCAAGGCAGCCATCCCATCCCTTCGAACATCTCGATGCTTCCGTGGTCGCCGTAGGCTTGGCCAATGGGGATCCACTTCATCTCGCGGAGTGCCGACACGAGCCGGGTGACGTAGTTGTAGCGATAGGCTCGACAGGTGTCGTCGCGCTCTCGAAAGAACACGAAGAGTTCTCGCTGAAAGATGCGGCCGCTCTTCTTGTCGAAGATGCGCAGCGGTCTCCATTGACCGCGTAGATCACCTGGCGAGAACTGTCGATTGTGGGGATGGGTGTGGTCTCCACCAATGATGACCGCATCTGGGCGAGTCGGGTCGAACAGGGCCCGAGGCATTTCGCATGTCTTCTCCTGGCGCGTATCAAGCCGGGACTTTACGTCGGAGAGATAGCTCAGGAAGTACGCATCCTCGATGGCGGAGTAGTAGTGAACCGCACAGTACTCCGAGCCACTGGGACCCGCTGACGCTCCCCCCTGGCTGGTCATGAGAGTGCATGCGTTCGCCGCAAGCTCCTCGCTGGTCTTGAATGGCCCTGCCATCGGGCCTTCAACGCGAAGGCGACCATCCGCCAGTCGCACCACCCGCAGGTTCGCGTTGCTGGCGCAGCCGAGGATCGGTCCTGCAAAGCACAGTATGACGAGCAACCACGGCTGCCTCTTCATGGCCGCCTCGCAGCTTGCATTGGGGCATGCGAAAGCAGACTAGCGTGGTCATTCCGAACAGGGGAGGGGCGTGAGGACTCGCGGGGCAGTGGGACGCCTTGCGTCCCACCGCCCGGTCCTGCTCATCGGCGCCGCGACTACGCGACGATGACCACGGAGTCCGCGGAGCGCTTTCCAGGTCCGTGGTAGACGGCCTCGATGTTGTTGCCGTCCGGGTCGAAGAAGAACGCGGCGTAGTAACCCGGGTGGTACTTCCGCTCCCCGGGCGCGCCGTTGTCCTTGCCTCCGGCCTTGAGCGCCGCCTCGTAGACGCGGTGGACCGTCTCACGGTCCTTCGCCTGGAACGCCAGGTGGACACCGCGACCGCTCGGTGCTCCCGGGTCCGCGGGCGTCACGAAGAGCTCGTCCGCGTAGAACGTGCCGGGTCCCACGGAGCCCATGGGCACTCCCAGTACATCCATGATCGCCTGATAGAACTTCTTGCTTGCCTCCAGGTCCTTGACCCGCAGGTGAACGTGGTCGAACAGCCGGCCTCGGTGGAATTCCATGGTGCGCCTCGCGGAAGAATGTGCCCCTATGGGGTATGCACGGAGGCGCGAAGCTGCCATGAAACCCAACTTCCTGACCTTCTTTTGCGAGCTGCACCCGCAGCCCCTCGTCGAACTGTTCGACACTCGCGGCGTAGTCGAGGATCTCCAGGCCCTCCGCGCCGGCGTGAGCCTCGGCCTCCTCGACTTCAGCCCCGAGCGCGCCGAAGTCGTGCGCCGCCTGAACCGCGAGAACATCCCCGTCACCGCGTGGCTCCTGCTCCCCGTGGACCAGGGCTACTGGTTCCACGCCGGCAACGTCCTCCAAGCCCGCGCACGCTACGAGGCCTTCAGGACCTGGACCGCCGAACAGGAACTCCAGTGGGCCGGCGTCGGCCTCGACATCGAGCCCGATATCCAGGAGCTCCGCGCCTGGGCCGAGTCCCCCCTGCGCAGCCTCCCCGGAATGCTCGCCCGCTTCATCCTCCGAGGCGGCCGCACCCGCGAAGCCCGCGCCGGCTACCACGCCCTCGTCGAGCGCATCCGCACCGATGGCTACCGCGTCGACGCCTACCAGTTCCCCCTCATCGTGGACGAACGTCAGGCGCGCTCCTCGCTGCTGCGCCGTGTCGCGGGCGTCCTCGACGTCCCCGCGGACCGCGAGGTCCTGATGCTCTACACCAGCTTCGTCCGCCCCCGAGGCCCCGCGCTCCTGTGGAGCTACGCCCCCGGAACCGGAGCCCTCGGCGTGGGCAGCACGGGCGGTGGCGTGGAGCTCCCCGGTGTCCTCGCGTCACCCCCGCTGGACTGGACGGAGCTCTCCCGTGACCTGCGCCTCGCCGTGCGCTGGACGCACGACCTGCACGTCTTCAGCCTCGAGGGCTGCGTGAAGCAGGGCTTCCTCTCGCGCCTGCGCGTCTTCGACTGGGACGCCCCGGTGGAGCCGCCCTGGGTGGAGTCCAGGCGAGTGGACGCGGTGCGACGCGCCCTGCGTGGCATCCTCCGCGTGTCGGGCCAGGTGTTCCGCTGATGGGACGGAGCCCACCTCCCGCTGTCCGCGGACCGTAGCCGCCTCGCGTCATGTCCCCTCCAGGCGACCTGGAGGGTTGACGCTCGCAACCGACGGCAGTGTCATGCGGCCCGATGGCCCGAGCCACTCCCCCGCGTGCCCGGGACGGGAACAACATGACCGCCTTCTTCCTGACGTCGAAGCGACTCGGTGCGCTCGTGCTCTGCGCGAGCGTGCTCACGGGGGCCTCCGCATGGGCCGCCCCCGCCAACTCCTCGGTGGTCCCCAACGGAGGCTTCGAGGTCGCGGGAGGCTCCTCCGCCGTGCCCGCGTTCTGGACCTCGACCGGCCCCGGCAAGGTGAGCACCAGCACCAGCGCCGACGGCAAGGTCGAAGGCTCGCGCGGCCTGCTCATCGCCAACCCGCAAGTCGGCGGTGAGACGACCGCCGAGTCCTCCGTCCTCAAGCTCCAGGTCGGCCAGCTCTACCGCCTGAGCGCGTGGGTGCGAACCCAGGGCGTGCAGGTGGACCCACAGGCCCGCTACCCCACGGCCCACGGCGCCTGTCTGTCGATGAAGAGCTTCCCCTTCACCAACTGCACCCCCGTCTCCAGCGGCGACGCCGGAGCCCGCGCGTCCGTCCTCTTCTTCGCCACCCAGTCCTCGGACCACGTCCAGCTCCACCTGGGCCGCAACGGCAAGGCCACCGGCTCCGCCTGGTTCGACGACGTGCGCCTCGAGCCCGTCGAGGACATCACCGCCTACGTCCCCCTCGAGTCCGTGCGCTGGGCGGGGAAGGGCTTCCGCTACGACGACGGCGGGTGGATCTACGTCCACATCGAGGGCGAGCCGTACGAGCGAGGCCTCCAGTTCGGCGAGCTCGTGTCGCAGGAGATCGTCCGCTACATGGAGAAGCTCGGCGTCCGGGCCGACAGTGCCGACGCCTCGAAGGGCTGGAACCACAAGCGGCTCCTGGCCGACTCGCTCTTCCTGCGCAAGTTCGACGCCGAGTACCTCGAGGAGATGAAGGGCATCGCGGACGGCGCCAACAAGGGGGGCGCGAAGTTCAAGGGGCGCGACCTCGATGTGCTCGACATCGTCACGCTCAACACCGCGGTGGACTCGGGCCAGCTCGAGGAGGCCAACCGCGCCACCGCGACGTCCCTCTCCGGCCGCACCTTCCTCAAGGCGGATGAAGAGGCCGAGCGGGGAGGGAAGGGCGACCAGTGCTCCTCCTTCGTCGCCACGAAATCCGCGACGAAGGACGGCCGCGCCATCATCGGGCAGATCTTCATGTGGGACGGCTACACGGGCGTCCACTGGGACGTGATGCTCGACGTGCAGCCGACGCGCGGCAACCGCTTCATCATGCAGACCTTCCCGGGCGGCATCCACAGCGGCGCGGACTGGTTCATCAACTCCGCGGGCATCGTCATCGGCGAGACGACGGTGGGGCAGACGCCGTTCGACATCAACGGCACGCCGCAGTCCAACCGCATCCGCAAGGCCGCCCAGTACGCGAACTCCATCGACGACGTCGCGCGCATCATGAAGGAGAACAACAACGGCCTGTACACGAACGACTGGACGCTCGCGGACGCGAAGACGGATGAGGGGGCCTGCCTCCTGCTGGGCACCAAGAAGACGCGCCTGTGGCGCACCGGCAGCAAGGGCAACGCCGCCGACACGCCGGGAAACCTCAAGGACTTCATCTGGGCCAACAACAACAACCGCGACCTCGAGGTCCGCAAGGAGTCCGTCTCCAACCCGGACAACGCTCCGGCGGACCTGGCCTTCAACACCTGGAACCGGGACATCGCCTTCTGGGAGTACTACGCGCGCCACGGCAAGAAGGGCTTCGACCTGGACTCCGCCATCCGGATGATGGCCTCCAGCCCCATCAACCGTCCGCACGCCTGTGACGGCAAGGTCACCACGTCCGAGATGGCCGAGAAGCTGATGTTCCTCGCCCACTACGGCAAGACGACGCTGCGCGAGAAGATGATCGGCAGCCGCTTCATGCCGGACCTGCCCGGCGCCACGCCGCACCTGTCACTCGGTTACACGACGTTCAACCCCATCTCCGTCTCCCACCGGCTGAAGGAGGCGCGCAAGTCCTGGACGCCGCCCGAGGAGCCCAAGGCCCTCATTCAGGACTTCGCGAAGGTGAAGGACGCGGTCTCCTTCGACAAGTCGCTCCTGTGGGCCAACACGCTGTTCCCCACGACGGATGGGGACAACTGGCTCGTCAGCGGGACGGCCGCGTACTGGCGGCTCGTGCGCGACGTGTCGGGCAACGAGGGCAAGCTGGACAAGTCCTTCGAGCAGCAGCGCGACGCGCTCGCCGAGCTCAATGACCGCTATCTCTTCACCACCACGCGCGAGGCCGACGTCGCGCCCGCGACGGCGAAGACGGACTACGGCCGCTACGGCACGTACCTGGTGCCGCGCATCAAGGGCACCTTCGCGCTGCACCAGCTCCGCCTGCTCCTGGGCAACGCGGACTTCTCCAAGGTGATGAACGCCGTCCACGCGCGCTACGCGAACAAGAACGTCACCACGGCGGACTTCAAGCGCATCGCGCAGGAGGTCTCGGGCAAGGACGTGGGCCCGTTCCTGTCGCAGTGGCTGGAGCGCACGGGCCTGCCGCAGCCGCGCATCCGCGCCACCGCCGCGCAGGTGAAGGACGGCTACGAGGTGACGCTCAAGGTGGAGCAGCCCGGCCCGAAGCCCTGGCACTTCGTGACGCTCGTCGAGGTGCGCACCGCGAAGGGCGCCACCCTGGAGCGCGTGGAGGTGAAGGGCTCCGCGAGCGAGACCTTCGTCCTGCGCACGCAGGAGGCCCCGGTGCGCGTGGTGTTCAACCCGGGCAACGACGTGCCCGTGCCGCGCGAGCGCTTCCAGGTGCTGTCCAACCAGACGGATGCGTGGGAGCGGCTGCTCCTGGTGCACGGCACCGCCCGGCAGACGGAGTCCATGCGCACGCTGGTGCTGGGCTACCGCGAGACGCTCGCCGACATCTTCACCGAGCGCCTGGTCCCCGTGGCCCCGGACTTCGAGGTGACGGACGCGCAGCTCGCCGACCGCGACCTGATGGTCTTCGGAGGCGCCGAGGACAACGCGCTGCTGGCCCGCCTGGCCCAGGAGAAGAAGCTCCCCCTCGAGCTGGGCCGCCGCTACTTCCGCTGGCAGGGGAAGACCTACGGCCGCTCGGACGACGGCATCGCCATGGCGCTGCCCAACCCGTGGAACGCGAAGCGGACCCTGTACCTCTTCGTCGCGAACAGCGGCCTCCAGCTCTGGAACATGACGCGGACCTACCGCCGGGACCTGCGCGGCTGGGCCCAGTTCAAGGGCGGCGAGGTGACGAGCAAGGGCTTCCATGACCTGGAGGCCCTGTCGCAGGACGTGACGGTGGCTCCGGCTCCCGCGCCCGCGGCCCCCACGACGCCGGCTCCGGCGCCGTCCGTCCCCGCGCCGGTGATGGGCCAGCGCTGACCTCCGGGGCGTGGCGCCGGGAGGGCTCTTTTCCGCGAATTGGCAAGAGTTCCCGGCGCACTTCGGAGGAATAGGACGGGGGCGAGGCTGTTTTTCCAGCCCGCCCGGATGGACGACGGCCATTCGGGTCCGGCAGCATCCCCCGTCTCTCTGTCCCCCGGAGCCTCATGAGCCCCAAGAAGTTCCTTGCCCAGCGCGCCTGGGCCACCCATGCCCTTGGCACCCTGCTGCTGACGGGCTGCGCCAGCTCGCCGCAGCCTGCTCCCACCCCGGAGACGCCGCCCGCGGCCGAGGCCGCTCCCGTCGCGCAGGCCGCTCCGGCCCCCGCACCGTGGTCCGTTCCCGTCGCGGAGTCCCTGTCCGCCGAGGCCGTCCGCGCGCTGGGCGTCGAGCTGAAGAACCTGGATGCCTCGGTCCGCCCGCAGGATGACTTCTACCAGTTCGTCAACGGGACCTGGCTGAAGACCACGCCCATCCCCGCGGACCGCGCGCGCTACGGCACGTTCATCGAGCTGGCGGACAAGGCCGAGCTGGCGCTGCGCACCATCATCGAGGAGGCCGCCGCCGCGAAGGACCGCAAGGCTGGCTCCACGCCGCAGAAGGTGGGCGACCTCTACAACAGCTTCATGGACACCCAGCGCATCGAGTCGCTGGGCCTCAAGCCCATCGCCGGTGAGCTGTCCCGCGTGCGCAAGCTGAAGCGCAAGGACCAGCTCCCGGAGCTCTTCGCGGAGCTCCAGCGCGACGGCGTCCAGACGCCCTTCGGCATGTTCGTGGGCCAGGACCAGAAGCAGGCCACGCGCTACATCGCGTACGTGAGCCAGGGCGGACTGGGCCTGCCGGACAAGGACTACTACTCCAAGCAGGAGCCCAAGTTCGTCGAGATCCGCGCCGCGTACGTCGCGTACATCGAGAAGCTCCTCACGCTGGCGGGGGAGAAGGACGCGAAGAAGGCCGCGCAGGACATCCTCGCGTTCGAGACGGCGCTGGCCGACAAGAGCTGGACCCGGGTGAAGAGCCGGGACCGCGAGGCCACCTACAACCTCAAGAGCATCCAGGAGCTGGAGGCGCTGACCAAGGGCTTCGCGTGGGCGCGCTTCTTCAAGGCCGCGGGCGCCGAGGCGACGCCCGCCGTCATCGTGCGTCAGCCCGACTTCTTCGAGGCGCTGGCGGGGCTCCTCGACACCACGCCGGTGCCGGTGCTCAAGCAGTACCTCGCGTTCAAGGTCGTCTCCGCCCGTGCGCCGCTGCTGTCGAGCCCCTTCGAGCAGGCCTCGTTCGAGTTCAACGGCAAGACGCTGCAGGGCCTCCAGGAGAACCGCCCGCGCTGGAAGCGCGGCGTGGCCTCCGTGGACGAGGCGCTGGGCGAGGCCGTGGGCCAGCTCTACGTGGAGCGGCACTTCAGCCCCGCGTCGAAGGAGCGCATGAAGGAGCTCGTCAGCAACCTGCGCGAGGCCTTCCGCGTGGGCATCGACGGGCTGCCCTGGATGAGCGCGACGACCAAGGCGCAGGCTCAGGACAAGCTCGCCAAGTTCAACGTGAAGATCGGCTACCCGGACAAGTGGCGGGACTACTCGAAGCTGCAGATTGTCGCCACGGACCTGGTCGGCAACATGCGCCGCAGCGACGCGTTCGAGTTCCAGCGCATGGTGGGCAAGCTGGGCAAGCCCATCGACCGTGAAGAGTGGGGCATGACGCCGCAGATGGTGAATGCCTACTACAGCTCCACGATGAACGAGATCGTCTTCCCGGCCGCCATCCTCCAGCCGCCGTTCTTCAACCCGGAGGCGGACGACGCGACGAACTACGGCGCCATCGGCGGCGTCATCGGCCATGAGATCAGCCACGGCTTCGACGACCAGGGCAGCCGCTCGGACGGCGACGGCAACCTGCGCAACTGGTGGACGGACGAGGACAAGAAGGGCTTCGAGAGCCGCACCTCCGTGCTGGTGGCGCAGTACTCGGGCTTCAGCCCGCTGGAGTCGATGAAGGTCAACGGCGAGCTGACGCTGGGCGAGAACATCGGCGACCTGAGCGGCCTCACCGTGGCGTACCAGGCCTACAACCTGTCGCTGAAGGGCCAGCAGGCGCCCTCCATCGCGGGCTTCACGGGCGCGCAGCGCTTCTTCCTCGGCTGGGGGCAGATCTGGCGCGGCCTGTACCGCGATGACACCATGCGCCAGCTGCTCCTCACCGACAGCCACTCGCCGCCGATGTACCGGGTGAATGGTGTGGTGCGGAACATGCCGGAGTTCTACGAGGCGTTCGGTGTGAAGCAGGGCGACGCGGGCTGGCTGCCGCCCGAGCAGCGCGTGAAGATCTGGTAGTCGTCACACGCTCCCCGCCGTCCGACCCGGGCGGTGGGGGCTTCCTGGGCCCCTCGGTGGAGGGGCCCTCGGGGCCGGGTGGACAGGGCCCTGGGGATGTTTACGCTGGTGCGTCCCTCACCGAGGTCGCTCGCGTGAACCCCATCGTGCTTCGCGTCGTCTGTGGTCTGCTGTTCACCGCGCTCGTGCTGGGCGTCGTCGTGCATCCGCCCGACAACCTCACGCAGGGGCTGGGGATGTTGCTCCCGGCGAGCATGTTCCTGGGTGTGGCCCTCAAGGGCCCCCGGAGGAGCCTCCTCCCGAAGAAGAAGAAGGGCCCCCCGCCCGTGGCCGCGCAGGACGTGTTCCCGCCGACCTGAGGGCGAAGGACCTCTCGCCCCCAGGAGAACAGCGCCTACTTCTTCGCGCCCGGCTTGTTGATGTGGGCGAAGAAGTCGTTGCCCTTGTCATCCACGACGATGAAGGCGGGGAAGTCGACGACCTCGATCTTCCACACGGCCTCCATGCCCAGCTCGGCGTACTCGAGGACCTCCACCTTGGTGATGCAGTCCTTGGCGAGCCGCGCCGCGGGGCCGCCGATGGAGCCCAGGTAGAAGCCGCCGTGCTTCTTGCACGCGTCGGTGACGGCCTGGGAGCGGTTGCCCTTGGCGAGCATCACGAAGCTGCCGCCCTCCGCCTGGAACTGGTCCACGTACGCGTCCATGCGGCCGGCCGTCGTCGGGCCGAATGAGCCGGAGGCATACCCTTCCGGCGTCTTCGCGGGGCCCGCGTAGTAGACCATGCGGTCCTTCAGGTACTGCGGCATGCCCTCGCCGCGGTCCAGGCGCTCCTTGAGCTTCGCGTGCGCGATGTCGCGCGCGACGACCATGGGGCCGGTGAGCGACACGCGGGTCTTGATGGGGTAGCGGGACAGCTCCGCGCGCAGCTCGCTCATGGGGCGGTTGAGGTCCAGCTTCACCACGTCGCCGGACAGGTCCGCGTCGGTGGTCTCCGGCAGGTACTTCGCCGGGTCGGTCTCCAACTGCTCCAGGAAGACGCCGTCGCGGGTGATCTTCCCGAGCACCTGCCGGTCCGCCGAGCACGACACGGCGATGGCCACCGGGCACGAGGCGCCGTGGCGAGGCAGGCGGATGACGCGCACGTCGTGACAGAAGTACTTGCCGCCGAACTGCGCGCCGATGCCCATGCGCTGCGTGAGCTTGAGCACCTCCTGCTCCAGATCCACGTCGCGGAAGCCTCGGCCCAGGGCGTTGCCGTCGCGGGGCAGGGTGTCCAGGTAGCGCGCGGAGGCGTACTTGGCCGTCTTCAGGGCGAACTCGGCGGAGGTGCCGCCCACGACGATGGCCAGGTGGTACGGCGGGCACGCCGCGGTGCCCAGCGAGCGGATCTTCGCGTCGAGGAAGTTGAGCAGGCTCTGCGGATTCAGCAGGGCCTTGGTCTCCTGGTACAGGTAGCTCTTGTTGGCGGAGCCGCCGCCCTTGGCCATGAAGAGGAACTTGTAGGCGTCGCCGCCCGTCGCGTAGAGCTCGATCTGCGCGGGCAGGTTGTTGCCGGTGTTCGTCTCCCGATACATGTCGAGCGCGGCCATCTGCGAGTAGCGCAGGTTCGACGTGCGATAGGTGTCGAACACGCCGCGGGAGATGGCCTCTTCGTCGTTGCCGTCGGTGAGGACGTGCTGGCCCTTCTTGCCCATGACGATGGCGGTGCCCGTGTCCTGGCAGGACGGCAGCACGCCACCGGCGGCGATGTTGGCGTTCTTCAGGAGCTCCAACGCCACGAACCGGTCATTCGCGGAGGCCTCCGGGTCCTTGAGGATGTTGGAGAGCTGACCCAGGTGACCGGGGCGCAAGAGGTGCGCGATGTCTCGCATGGCCTCCCGGGTCAGGAGGGTGAGGGCCTCGGGGGCCACCTGGACGAAGCTGCGTCCGCCAGCCTCGAAGGTGGAGACGTGGTCCTTCGTGAGCAACCGGTAAGGCGTCTCGTCCTTGCCCAGCGGCAGCATGTCCTGGAACTGGAAGTCGGTCATCGCGTGGCCTCTACGGGGGAGTCTTCGGGGGCAGGAGTAGCGCCCCTGGGGCCGGGATGGGAGCCAAAAACGTGGCGGAGGGCCTGGACCCGGGGTGAGGAGGGGCTCGGCCTCCGGGAGGGGGAGGGGGGCCGACGGTCGGCTGGTGGTCAGCCCGCCCGGTCGACAACTCGCGATGCGGCCCGGTTGTGCGATGCTGTGGCCCCCCGTGGCTTCCTCCTCCGTACAGGCACTGTGGCTGGCTCTCCTGGCGCTCTCGAGCGGCGCCACGGCCCTCGCGGCTGAACCCTCCACCGTCGAACAGCGGGCCCGCGAGGACCTGGACCGGCAGCTCCAGGCCCTGGTCAAGACGCCTCCCCCGGAGGTCGTCATCACCTACGAGGGCCTCCCTGGCGCGGGCACGTCGCGCGCCTACAAGCTCCTGGAAGTGGACTTCCTCCTCAACGGCCAGCCGCTCGCGGTGCCGGGGCTGGATGTCCTGAGCGGACCGGGCATCCACCGCCTGGCGGCGCTCAAGGTGGACGAGGGCTCCTACACGCTCGTCTCCCGTGTCACCTACACCAACGACGCCTGGAACCTGTTCAGCGAGGAGAGTGGCTTCCTCTGGAAGATGACGGCCTCCGTCACGTTCCAGGCGCAGAAGGGGCTGCGGATGCGGGTGCGCGTGCTGCCCGCCATCAACCCCACGGCGCCGGACCCCCGGCTCAAGCTGAAGCTGTCGCACGATGTATCGGCGGAGATGACCGCGCCGCTCGCGGACTCGACGCTGCTGGCGGAGACGACCGACGCGGGCTTGGCGCCCGTGGCGAAGGTGACGCCGCCGCCCGTGACGCCGCCTGTCACGCCGCCCCCCGTGACGCCTCCGCCCGTCGCGGTGACGCCGCCGGTGGTCGCGACGGGACGGGATGCTCCGGAGCAGGGGCCGGTGGCACCGGGCCGCTTGTCGCTGCGAGTGCTCGTCGGGAAGAAGCCCGTGGCCGCCACGGCGTTCGTCCGGGGCAAGGGCCCGCCGCAGCGCGTGCTGCTGGAGAAGGGCGCGCGAGCCCCGTCGCAGGTGATGGTGCCTCCGGGTGAGTACACGGTGGATGTGATCGCCAAGGGATTCCTCGCGCAGACGCGGCAGGTGAAGGTCACGCGCGAGAAGGAGTCCTCGGTGTCCTTCGTGCTGGTGAAGGCGCCGGCGAAGAAGGCGCAGCAGGCGCAGGTGAAGAACGAGCGCGTGGAGCTGCCCAAGCTGCCGCGCTTCGCGGAGAAGCAGGCCGCGCCGCGCAAGGGCTCCACCACGGCGATGGCCCTGCTGGTGGACATGCTGGTTCGCGACGAGTCCCTGCGGCTGAAGCTCGAGGGCCACACGGACAATCGCGAGGTGCCGGCGTCGGCGCGTCAATCCCTGTCCGAGGCTCGGGCCCGGGCGCTGGCGGAGGTGCTGGTGCGCTCCGGACTGAGCCCCTCGCGCATCGAGTCGGCGGGACTGGGCGACACGCGCCCCAAGGCGCCGAACCTGATTCCTCGCGGGCGGGAGCTGAACCGCCGCGTGGACATCGTGCTCGTGCGCGGCAAGTAGCGCGCGTCAGCGGGTCGCGCGCCCGGCCTTCACCGCGGGCTTCACTTCATACGCCCCCGTCCTGGCGTTGATGGACGTGCGAGGCACACGGGGGCTCTCCTCGAAGAGCGTGTACGCCGGCTGGAGGCTCTTCCACAGGGCGAGCCGCTCCGCGTCCGAGCCCGCCTCCTTCTCCAGGGCCGCCATGCCGGCCGCGTCGAGTCGGCGCGGGAAGATGTGGATGGGGGCATCCCGCTTCGTCCGAGCGCGCGTGTCCAGGGCCATCAGGTACAGCTCCTCGATGGGGCCGTCCTGGATGGCGATGCAGCCGATGCTCACGCAGTCGCCGTGCACGAAGATGTCGCCGCCCAGCGGGACACCGGGCTTCTGGTGGTGCCTGTCCGCCGCGTTGGGATAGCTGACGCGGATGGAGAGGTGGTAGTTGCTCCACGGGTTGAAGAGGTCGAGGGTGTAGAAGCCCTCGGGGACCTGGAGGTCGCCCTGGCGGCGCTTGGGGCCCAGCTCGCCCGACGCGGCGCAGAACGGGTAGGTGCGCACCTTCACCAGCGGCCCGTCCTTGGGGCCGGCCCAGACCTCCAGCTCCCGCTCATGCTTGAAGGCCCGGACATAGAGCTGCTCGGTGGGCCACGGCGTCCCGGCGGCGGCGAAGAGGGCGGTGACGTCCTTCATCCGCTGCTTGCGAGCGGTCGCGACGCGGTCCTCCGCGTGGGCGCTCAGGGCGAGCAGGGCTCCGACGACAGCGGCGACGCGTGTGAGCGAGAGTCTCATGGCGCGTGGGACACCTGGGAGGCGCTCATCGTTCCAGGGGCCCGGTGAAAGGGGCATGGCGCTCCCGGCGCAGGGGCCGCCAGCGGTAGGCGCACTCCGTCAGGTGCAGCACCGAGTCCAGCCGAGCACCGGGCGCGAGCGGGCCGTCCTCGAAGTATTCGGAGTACAGCTCCACGGGCGAGCAGAAGCGGGCGTTCCACGGCTCGCGGTCGATGGTGAGCACGTAGACGAAGTCCCCCGACACGCCGAGCGCGTCGTAGCACTCCACCAGCGGCTCCTGCAGGTCCTGGAGCCCCGTCCACACGCTGCCGAGGGGCGGTTGGGTGCGTGGCTTCGTGTCGAACACCGCGACCAGCTTGCCCCCGGCAAACGCCGCCTCCGGGTCCACGGCGACGGTGAGCAGGTCTCCCTCGCGCGCCATCACCATGTTCGCCTCGCCGAAGGAGTGGAAGCGGAACTCGTCCAGCGCGTTGCCCACGTGGCGCATCACGGGGTCATTGGTCTCGCTGCGCACGAAGTACCCGCCGCGCCGCCACTCCCCCCGCGCGTTGCGGTAGCGCACCGCCGCCCGATAGCTGACCTGGTAGAAGCACACCCCTAACAAGGGCGACACCCCCTGCGGACGCATGTCGCGCAGCGACGACATCAACACCTGGACCCAGGCGGTGCCTCGGTGGATTTCGGGCACCAGCGGCGCGGGGAGCAGCCGCGCGAGCCGGTCCGCGTCCACCGCGTAGTTGATGGACACCGCCTCCACCCAATGTGTCTGCACTTGCGTCAGCCAGGGAATGGAAGGGCATTCATCCATGCCCGGGGAGCTGGGGCTCGGGTCCTGGCTTTGTTCGAGCAGGCGGGCGGCCTCGCGCAACGCCTCATGGCCTGACGGCGTGGGACCCCAGCGGCGCTGGTGCTCGCGCACGAAGCCCGCGCTCCGGAGTGCTTGCAACGCCAACATCGGGTCGACGACACCGGCCCGTGTGAGTCGTGCGAGCAGCTCGCGCTCCTCCAGGCCGAGCGGCTCGGTCGCCAGCGCCACCAGGGCCGCGAGGGCTTCCGGCGTCATACCAGCCGAGCCGTGGGCGCCTGGGCCGCGAGTCGCTTGCGCCGCGCGCGATGGAGCAGCAGCCCGCCGCCGAACTGGACCGCGAACCACAGGGCTCCCAGCAGGTTGAAGGCCTGGTCCGGCACGAAAGGCATCACCAGGGCCACCGCGGCGAAGAACGCGGCCACCGAGAACCAGACGCGGCCCATGAGCGCGCCCATCATCGAGAAGGCCGTGGCGAACAGCACACAGGCCACCGACGGCATGAACAGCCGGTCCAGACCGAGCAGCCAGTTGAGGAGCGCCACGCAGACCATGCCGCCGATGAAGGTGGTCCAGATGGCCCAGATCTGCCGCTCGATGAAGGAGCGCGCCCCCGCCGTCTGGCCTCGCTTGAGGACGAAGATGGAGGCGATGTTGAACGCCAGCACGATGCCCCAGAGGAGGACATAAGCGTGCGGCGTGCGATGTGACTGGGACCAGAGCCACTGCGTGCCCATGAAGCCCGTGGCGTTGGTGAAGGCGTGGAGCATCCAGATGGTGCCCCAGTTCTGCAGTGCCGAGTCGTCACGCGCCTGCGTCACGACGCGGCGGATGAGCTCGAGTGCCTGGCTTGCTTCTTCGCGATTCATCGTGACTTCGAGTCTACGCGAACTGCTTCCACATGGCTGTACTCGAGTACCACCACGCTCGCGCAGCACGGCTGTCTGAGATGGGACCTTCATGCAATGGTGAGAGTTTCGTCGAAGGTATTACTTGCCAGGGCACATATGAAAACTCTGGCTTTGTCGGATGTGGTGTCTCGGTTCGCGTGGGTCGTTCTGTTGCTGGGCCTCTGCGCCTGCGGTGGTGAACCGGCTTCCAGGACTCTCGAGGACGAGGGCGCCCCGCTCAACCATGAAGGCCCTGTCGCTGCGGGTGACGCGTCCGCCCGAGGCGAGGAACTTGGAACTCCAACGCTTCGCATGGAGGCCGCGGCGGCGCCCGTCGTGGACACGGGTTCGCGTGGCACGCTCATCTCGGGCACCTTGTCGGGGACGCTGACGCTGACGGGCTCGCCCTATCTCATCACGGGAGACGCGGATGGCGTGGTGACGGTGCCCAAGGGCCACGTGCTCAAGGTGATGCCGGGCGTCATCCTCGACTTCCGGGGCCGTCCCGACGTGACGGAGGCCGACGTGGACCCCAAGTCCCCCAGCAGCGTGATGAATCACCAGCGGGGGCGGGTGGAGATGCGCGTGTACGGCGGCATCCAGGTGCGCGGCACGGCGAGCCAGCCTGTCATCTTCACCTCCTCGAATCCCTATGGCTGGTGGGGGATGAACTTCTTCGGGGCGGGCTCGGTGGGAGACGGCCATCCCTACTTCGAGTCCATGGTCTTCGAGAAGGTGCGCAAGAACGACTACAACGGCCCGCGGGGTTCGACGCGGGGCGCGCTGTGGGCCTACTACCTGGGGCCCGTGACCATCCTGAACTCGGTCTTCCGCAACAACGTCTCGTCGGCCAAGTGCGGTGCCCTGGACTTGATGTTCACAGTGGGCTCCAGGGTGGAGAACTCCACGTTCGAGTACAACGGGACGTTGGACATCGACCGCTTCGCGCAGCCCGGCTCGTACGCGATGACGGGCGGCGGTGCGTTGTGCGTGACGCACGGGCGCAACTCCGTGGTGCGCAACAACGTCTTCCGAGGCAACGGCCTGGAGGCGTTCAGCGGCTTCACCTGGAACAGGCTGGCGCGCAGGCCCTTGCTCGACTGGCCCAACTCGCAGGGGACGTATGACCTGGGCGGTGGCGGTGCGCTGCACTACTTCCAGCCGGACAACGACCTCATCGAGAACAACCGCTTCGTGGGCAACTTCGTGACGCAAGGTCCCGCGGCGGCCATCTACGTGGAGCACATCGGGACTCGCGGCGTCACCCTGCGCGGCAATCGCTTCGAGAACAATCAATCCGCGTCAGGGGGCGTGGTGGTCTGCAACCGGGGCAGCGGTGGGGTGAACCTGGTGCTGGCCGCCGACAACACCTTCAGCGGGAACAAGGTGAACGGCGGCATGGCCCCCCAGGTGACGGGGGACTGCAGCGTGGCCGCCCAGTAGTCCGGGTCCATCCCACCTCGCGTCGTGGTGCGTTGAATCAAAACGCACCCAGGCCGTCAGTCCTCGTGAACACATCGGCGCGCTTCGCGCTCACGAGGATTTTCCCACATGAACGTCATCTCTTCGGCCTTGGTCGCGGGACTTCTCCTGGCGGGAAGCGCCCAGGCGCAGCACCGGTATCCGCAGAGCGAGCGCGCGCAGGACCGGCGCGAGATTCGAGAGACCCGCCGTGAGCTCCGCGATGACCGCCGCGACGTCGCGGAGCTCCGGGCGGTGCTCTCCCGCTTCGACAGCGCGTGGGCCCGCCGCGATGCCCGGGAGATGAGCGCGGTGGAGGACCGCCTTCGCGAGCTGCTCCGGGCGGAGATGAGGGAGAGCCGCCGGGAGCTGTCGTCCGCGAGCGCCGAGGCCCACCGCAGCCAGCGCGAGCTTCGCGCGGAGCAATGGGAGGCCCGCGACGACGCGTCCTGGGGCCGCCGGTCTCCGCGGCGCGAGGTGCGCGATGACCGCCGGGATGCGCGGGATGACCGGCGCGACGTGAGGGCGGAGGTAGCCTCGATTCGCACGCGCCAGGCCATCGCGCGGGAGCTCATGGAGCTGGAGGGCCGCCGCAACGGAGGCGCGCTGCACCGCAAGCGGGACCTCATCCAGGAGCTCATCGAGCTGGCGGAGCGGGAGATCCACCAAGGCCGGCAAGAACTCAAGGAAGACCAGCGCGAGCTGCGAGAAGACCGCCGCGACGGCTGGCGCGGCTGAGCGGAGGGCCGACGCGGGAAGTCGAGGATCCGCTCGCCGGGCGACACTTTCGTCGAGGGGCACGACTTCCGTGCTTCCGAATGTCCGCGAGTCGTCATTGACTAGGGTGCGTGGGAATCTGGTCGAAGAAGAGCCTCGCGAGGCTCCAGGATGAGGACAGCGCGGGGCATGAGATGCACCGCACCCTCAATGGGCTCCAGCTGACGTTGCTGGGTATCGGCGCCATCATCGGCGCGGGAATCTTCGTCGTGACGGGGACGGCGGCCGCGCAGCACGCGGGTCCAGCCATCGTCCTATCGTTCGTCCTGGCGGGGATGGGGTGTCTCTTCGCGGGGCTGTGCTACGCGGAGTTCGCCTCGATGATTCCCGTCGCCGGGAGCGCGTACACGTACGGCTACGCCACCTTGGGCGAGCTGGTGGCGTGGATCATCGGCTGGGACTTGATGCTGGAGTACCTCTTCGCCTCCTCGGCCGTGGCGGTGGGGTGGTCCGGTTACATGACGGCCTTCCTGCGCGACTACGTGGGGGTGGCGCTCCCCGCGGCGCTCACGAACGCGCCGTTCGAGACGGCGGCCGGCTCGCTCATCCCTCACGCCACGGGCGCCATCATCAACCTGCCAGCGGTGCTGCTGGTGGGCGTGCTCACGGCGCTGCTGGTCGTGGGCATGCGGGAGTCGGCGCGCGTCAACAACATCATCGTCTTCCTGAAGATCGGCATCGTCCTGCTGGTCATCCTCTTCGGGGCGTTCCACATCGACCAGTCGAACTGGACGCCCTTCATCCCGCCGAACACGGGCCGCTATGGCGAGTTCGGCTGGAGCGGCATCCTGGCGGGGGCGGGGGTCATCTTCTTCGCGTACATCGGCTTCGACGCTGTCTCCACCGCGGCGCAGGAGACGAAGAATCCGTCGAAGGACCTGCCGACGGGCATCCTTGGCTCGCTCATCGTGTGCACGGTGCTCTACGTGTTGATGGCGGGCGTGATGACGGGCCTGGCGCCGTACACCTCGCTGGATGTCCCGGAGCCCGTCTACGTGGCCATCTCCAAGGGCGGCCCGGCGCTCGCGTGGCTGCGCCCCATCGTGGGCCTGGGGGCCATCGCGGGTCTGGCCTCGGTGGTGCTCGTGATGCTGATGGGGCAGCCCCGCATCTTCTTCGCGATGTCGCGGGACGGGCTGCTGCCGCCGTTCTTCGGCCGCATCCACCCGCGCTACCGGACGCCCTACATCTCCACCCTCATCACGGGCGTGGTGTCCATGGTGGTGGCGGGCCTGTTCCCCATCGGATTGCTGGGGCACCTGGTGTCCATCGGAACACTGTTCGCGTTCGTGGTCGTCTGCGCCGGCATCCTGGTGCTGCGCTACACGCGGCCGGACCTGCCCCGGCCCTTCCGCACGCCGTTCGTGCCGGTGATTCCCATCCTGGGCATCCTCTGCTGCGGCGCCTTGATGCTGGGCCTGGGCCTGGAGACGTGGCTGCGCCTCATCATCTGGCTGGGGCTGGGGCTCGCCATCTACTTCGGCTACGGCCGGAAGCACTCCCGGGTGGCGCAGGCGGAAGCGCAGGCGGGCTCCCAGGGGCCCTGAGCGGCTGTTCATGACCGCACGTTGGCGGCTTCTGGACCCCAGGCCGTCGAGCGTCCGGCATCAGGCGGTCTTGCGCCCCTGGCGGGGTGGCCGGGATGTGCCCGGGTCGTTAAAGATGTGGGCATGTCTCCTTCCCGCCATGGTTGTCAGTTCTCTGGGGCGCGACTCGAGCGGGTGCGTGCCTCCCGCCAGTTCGAGGACGGCCGCTTCCGCAACACCGCCCCCGTGGGGCCCGGCATCCAGGGCAACCCGCTGCCGGTGTTGGGTGAGTTCTTCCTGGGCGCCTCGAAGCGCGTGCCGCCGGGGCCCGTGCCGTTGGAGAGCCCGCTCGAGTCCTGGACGCGGCGGCCCGAGACGGGGTTCCGCGTGACGTGGCTGGGCCACAGCACGATGCTCCTGGAGCTCGACGGCGCGCGCATCCTGACCGACCCCGTGTTCGGCGAGCGTGCGTCTCCGCTGTCCTTCGCGGGGCCTCGACGGTTCCATGCCGTGCCCGCGTCGCTGGAGTCGCTTCCGGAGCTGGATGCGGTGCTGGTGTCGCACGACCACTACGACCACTTGTGTCGGCCCACGATCGAAGCGCTCGTGAAGCGGCGGGTCCGGTTCGTCACGGCGCTGGGGGTGGGGGCCCATCTGGAGGCGTATGGCGTCGCGCCAGAGCTCATCACCGAGCTGGACTGGTGGGAGCGGACGCAGGTGGGGCCGGTGGTGTTCACGGCCACGCCGTCGCAGCACTTCTCCGGCCGAGGGCTGGGGGACCGCAACCGGACGCTGTGGGCGTCGTGGGTGATGGAGGGCGAGAAGCATCGCGTGTTCTTCAGCGGGGACACGGGGCTGACGGAGGAGCTGGTGGAGGTGGGCCGGCGTCACGGCCGCTTCGACCTGGTGATGCTGGAGGTCGGCGCGTTCCACCCGAGCTGGGGCGGCATCCATCTGGGTCCGGAGAACGCGCTCAAGGCCCACGCGATGCTGGGCGGTGGAACGCTGATGCCGGTCCACTGGGCCACCTTCAACCTCGGCCTGCATCCCTGGGACGAGCCCGCCGAGACGCTCCTCCGCATGGCGACCGAGCAGCAGGTCCAGCTCTTCACGCCTCGCCTGGGCGCCGCGGTGGAGCCGACGCGCTGGGAGACGGCCACCCCGTGGTGGCGCGAAGTCACCGAGGGCGCGCTGAACCCTCGTCCCGTCTTGGGCGGGTAGGGCGGTCCTGGAGGCTGATAGTCCTGTGCTATCAGTCTCATCGAAACGTTGTCTTGGAACGATGAGTGGAGACTGGGCATCTTGTGACTCGCAGGTGAAAGGAGTCATGCCCATGCCACTGATTGCTCTCGCGGGAGTGGGTTCAGGCGCGCTGCACGCGCTGGCGGGACCGGACCATCTGCTGAGCCTCGCGCCGCTGTCCGTGGGACGTCGACAGGGGGCATGGCGGGTGGGGTTGATGTGGGGATTGGGGCACGGGCTGGGCACGCTGCTCGCCGCGGGGGCGCTCCTGGTGCTCCTGTCCGCCGTGCACCTGGAGTTCGTCGACCGCTGGGCGGAGCGGGTCGCGGGGCTCGCGCTGCTGGGGATGGGCGTCTGGGGATTGACGCGGCGCCAGGGGGCGGAGGCCGAGGCTCAGCCCACGCGAGGTGTCGCCGCCGTGGGGCTGGTGCATGGACTGACGGGGGCTTCCGCGCTGCTGTTGCTGCTGCCCGTCACGGTGTCCGGCACCGCGGTGGAGCAGGCGCTCTTCCTGGGTGGGTTCTCGGTGGGAAGCACGCTGGCCATGTCCGCGCTCACCGCGGGCATCGCCGCCGTCTCGCGAGCGCGCCGGCTGTCGGCGAAGGTCGCCACCCACGTGACGCGAGGCGCCTCGTCGCTCTCCATCCTGCTGGGTGGCGTGTGGATGGCGGGGAGCTTCTAGCGACGGGACGGGCTCGCGTGTGACTTGCCCGCGCCACGTGGACGCGGCGCGGGGGCGTCAGCGGGGTAGCCCTCCCGGAGGGTGGAGGCGAGCTGTCGCAGGGCCGAGGCGAGTGGAGTGCTGCGTCGCCACACGAGCGCGAGGGTTCGATGCGGAACCGGGGGCGCGATGGGGCGCACGACGAGCTCGGCGCGGCGGCTCTCGGTGGGGATGGCCAGGGCTGGGAGCAGGGTGACGCCGGCTCCGCCCGCGACCATCTGCGCGAGCGTCGAGAGGCTCGTCGCACGGAACTCCTGCTCATGGGCCCGAGCACGCGTGCAGAAGGCGAGGGCCTGCTCTCGCAGGCAGTGCCCCTCATCGAGCAGGAGGACCTTGGCTTCGCGCAGCTCCGACAGGGCGACGGGAGTGCTCCTGGCCGCGAGCGGGTGTCCCTTGGGGGCGACGACGAAGAACGCATCCTGGGCGATGACGTCGCGCTCCACGTCGCCGACATCGGCCTCGAGCGCCAGCAGCGCCGCGTCGAGGGCTCCCGCCTCCAGGCTTCGCGTCAGTGCCTCGGTCTTGTCCTCGACCCAGGCCAGGGTCAGGCGGGGATACTGCTTGCGCAGCAGGGGCGTGAGCGCGGGGAGGAGGTAGGGCGAGACAGTGGGGATGATGCCGATGCGCAGCGTTCCATCGAGGGGATTGCCGACGCGCCGGGCCTCGTCCTGGAGGTCATCGGCCTCCAGCAGGAGTCGACGTGCTCGCTCCACCAGGCGTTGACCGGCGGCGGTGGGCAGCACCCGCTTGCGGTCTCGCTCGAACAGCCGGACTCCGAGCGCCTCCTCGAGCTGTGCGAGCTGGGCACTGAGGGAAGGCTGCGAGACGTGGCACAGCGTCGCGGCCTTGCGGAAGCTCAGCGTGTCCGCGACGGCGACGGCGTACTGGAGCTGTCGGAGCGTGAAGGGGTGGGGATTCAGGAGCACGATGCCCAGTCCCTATCACGGCGGGCTTCAGCCCATCGCGCGCAGCCGCTCGTGGACCTCGCGCACGGCGCGCCGTGTGGCGGCATCCTCCGTCACGGGAGGCCAGGGCTGCTCGGTCTCCTCGACCCACCAGCGCGCCTGTCCGGGGGAGGACCAGCGCTCCTTGGCGAGGATGCGCGAGAGGCGCTCGGCGCAGACCTCGGGGGCTTCCCATCCCCGCTTCACGAGCGAGAGCAGCCACCCGATGGGGCCTGTGCGGGCTCCCAGGTCCGTGCGGACGACACCCGGGTGGAGCACCAGGACATCCACCGCCGGGTGCTCGGCGGCTGTGTCGCGCATCGCGAGGGCGAAGCCGAGCTTGGTGTCGCAGTACGTGCGGATGCTGGAGAAGTCCTCGCCCGTCGGCGTGCGTGCGGCGTCGAATCGGCCCTTCACCAACAGGCCCGCGCTCACCAGCAGGATGCGCCGCAGTCGCTTCGCATCGAGCAGGGCCTGTTGCAGGACGAGCGGCGCGGCGTGGTTCACCGCGAAGCCAGTCTCCAGTCCATCCACGGTCAGCTCGCGGCGGGTGGGCCAGATGCCCGCGTTGTGCACCAGCGTGGCTCCGGGCGTCACCTGCTGCACGAGCTGCTGGCCCAGCGCGCGGGCCCCGGCGAGCGTCGACAGGTCGCCGGGGACGACGACTGCTTGCCCACCTTCCTGCTGGATGGAGGCGGCCAGGGCCTCCAGTCGCACCCGGTCGCGGGCGACAAGGATGATCCGGTACTCACGCGACTTCGCGAGCGCCCGGGCCAGCGCGAAACCAATGCCTCGTGATGCCCCAGTGAGGATGAGGTCGGTCATGCCTGGAAGCCTGCCAGCCTCGTTCTTGAATTGGAAGATTCCTCCAACTTATCTCGGAGACACCTCGCCAGGAGCGGGGGCGTTCGCGCGGTCCGTCGTCGCTCAGTCGCAGTTCTGGAACACGAGGATGCCGGGGCCATAGGGCGTCTTGACGGGCACCCAGGCTTCGGTGGCCTCCGTGACGCGATCCAGGTCCAGGGTCAGGTGAAGCAGTTCCGCAGGTGTGGAGCCAGCCGGTGTCGACCAGAAGGGGACGCGGCTGACGATCCTGGCGAGGCCCTCCACCTGACTCCGCCTCCACTCCTCGAAGGGGGGAGGATTCCCGCGGAACTCCTTGTGGAAGAAGCCAAGCAGCGCTCCCTCGGTGTCAAACGCTTCGTTCGCCTCCGGGTCGTAGTCGTTGGAGGGAACCGGCACGAGGAAGCCCTCCGCCGTGCGTGTCGAAGTCATGAGGCCTTCGCACTGGTGCTCGTAGGTGACACCCGTGGGCGCCAGCACGATGACGGCGAGGCTTCCGGCGCGAAGCACGAGACCGATGACCCCTGGAGGGGCAGCGCATAGGGTAGGGCCATGGGGCCTGCACGACGGGATGGAGTGAAGCGACGCGACGCGCTGCTGGATGCGGCGCTGCGGTGCTTCTCGGAGCGCGGGCTCCTCGGCACGGGCATCGAGGAGATTCGCAAGGCCGCTGGCGCGAGCCCTTCGAGCGTCTACCACCTGTTCGACGGGCTCCCGGACCTCACCCTCGCGCTGTTGATCCGCACCTTCGAGCGGCTCTTCACCCATCTGGTCTCCCGCGTCGTGCCCACGGTCACCGCGGAGGAGGCCGTGGTGGCGCTGGTGGATGGCCACCTCGAGTGGATCCTCTCGCACCGGGACGAGGGCCGCTTCATGTACCAGGCGATGGCCATGGAGCTGGGCACCGATGCCGCGGAGGTGCTCCTGGCCCGCAAGGCGGAGCTGCTCGCGCCCATCGTCCAGCACGTCGCGCGCTTCGTCTCTGAGGGCTCACTCCCGCCCTGGCCCACGCTGCTGCTGGACGTGGTGCTGCTGGGCCCGAGCCACGAAGCCTGCCGCCGTTTCCTGGGAGGCGCACCGCTGGACCCTGTGTGGATGCGAAGCCAGCTGCCGAAGCTGGCATGGCAGAGCGTCAGGCCTCAGACACCTCGCGGAGCGTGAGTCAGCGTCCCAGGACCCACGCACGCAGCCACGCCAGGAAGGTGCCCACGCCGGGCGTCACCCGAGCCTGGGTCCATCGCAGCTTGCGCACCTGCCGCGTGCCACGCGCCTCCGCGGCGAGGGGCTCCAGCATCGCCAGTGCCTCCTCGCGCTCCTGCTGCCGCGCGAGCTGGAGCACCAGGTCGAGCTTCACCTCGAACAGCGACGCATCCAGCGCGAGGGTTTCGCGCAAGAGGGTGATGGCGCCGGGGCGATCACTGCTCCGGTGGAAGTGGAGTCGGCCGCGCAGCAAGGTCTTCACGGCCTCCGCCCGATGCCCCTTCTGCATGTGCAGCTGGGCCACCTGCCGCCACAGCTCCAGCTCGAGCGGGAACATCTCCGTGGCCTGGGCGTAGACCGCCTGCGCCTTGTCCGCGAAGCCCTTGTCGAGATGGGCCTGCGCGGCCGCGCGGAAGCTCTCGAGCGCGGCCTGGGGCTGTCGGGTCCGAGCCAGCAGCGGTGCGAGCTTGCCCAGGACGACGGCGTCCTTGGGCTCCAGCTCCAGCGCCTTGCGGTAGCCCGAGATGGCCTTGTTCAACCGGCCCTTCGAGCGCGCCAGGTCCGCCTCGGTGATGAGCTCTGAACGGGAGGGGGGCGTCTTGCTTCCGAACAGCATCGCGACTTCGCATTGAAGTCCTCCGCGATGCTCCGGGCAACCCCACGCGTGATACTCCGTCACCACTGGAGATTTCTAATAGGTGGGCCCGGTCAAGGTATCCTCCTGACCGGGCCCGGTTGTGCCGCCATGGATGAGGTCCGCACGTTTAAGTCTTCGCCTCAGGATGAGGCCTCGCGTCCTGCGATTGAACGACCGCCGCACGAGCAGAAGAAGCGGCGGGCCGGAATTGCACCAGCATCTCGAGGGAATGGGCGAAGACGGTAGATCGGACCTGCGACGGCGAATGCTGAGTCTGGAGTGAGAAGTTGAAGCTGGGGTGCTTCGCGTTACCCGCTTCGTCGCGCTTGCCTCTACCAGTTGGGCTACCCCGCAACAAAGGACGGCCATAGCGGGGGCAGGGCTCGAACCTGCACTGGAGGCGACGCGGGAACGCTCGGCGTCAGGCTGCTGCTGAGTTTGAGTTTGTACTCCGAAAATCGTGCGCGCCGAGCCCGAGGCTCAGCTCAGGAGGTAGCCGAGGATGGCGTCACCCGACTTCAGCTCCTGGACCTCCACCGCGTTGGCTTCCTCGCGCGCGAACTTGACGGCTTGCTGGAGCTTCTCCACTCGCTCGAGCAGCTCGTGAACTCGAAGGGCGGGCAGGGCGCCCGAGTACTTCACCGTCTTCCAGTAACCGACGACGATGTCCTCGTAATACACCTCCACCTGGGCGGGGTGCTTCTCGGTCGCCTCGGCCTTCACGTGGTTGCGAGGGACCTTCTTCGTCTTCGCCGTCTGCACGGGCTCCGTGGCCCACAGGCCCTGCGCCGGGTCTGGCGTCCAGGTCTCCGACGGGTCCAGCGTGGGCAGCTTCTTCACGAAGGTGTGCAGGTCCACCAGCTGCTTCTCGAGGAAGAGCAGGTACGTGGCGGGAGCGCCCTTGAGGAGCACCTTGCCGTCGACGCGGACGTCCGCCTTCGCGTGGCAGTTGGTGAGGTCCTTGGTGGCGGTGACGTCGAAGAGACGGGTGAGGATCTCCTTCGTCTTCTTCAGCACGTCGTCGGTGCGCACCTGCACGCGCGTGGACTCAGGAGGGAAGCGTTCACCTTCCTCGTCACGGGGCTGATAGGTGCGGGAGATACCGTTGAGCAGTTGAGGCTTCTGGAGGTCGTGGTGCGCCTGGGTCAGCTCCTGAAGGGAGCGACTCTTGACGCCCTTTTCGACGGCGACGATCTGGTTGAGCTTGGTCATGTGCTTGTCAGTCTGGAAGTTTGGATTGGGGCGCAGTGACGGCCCCAGCACCTCCAGGCTGACAAGCACGGGCCAAGGCCTCGCTAGCGTCCCTGGAACACGGGAGCCCGTCGCGCCGCCGCCGCCGCGAGCCCCTCGCCCAGGTCCGCGCTGCCATAGCTCTCCGCCTGGAGCCGGGCCTCTTCCTCCAGCGCGCGCTGGAGCGCGGCGCGGTCCAACCCCAGGCGCTGCTTGACGCCTCGGGTCGCCAGGGGCGCGTTGCCGGCGATGCTCCGCGCGAGCGCATGGGCCCGAGCGCGTGTCTCCGTGGCCGGAGTGGCCTCCAGCGCGAGCCCCAGCCGCGCGGCCTCGCGCCCGTCGAAGCGGCGCCCGGTGAGCAGCAGCTCCGAGGCGCGCTGCGGCCCCACCCTCATCGGCACGAGCCAGGTGGCCCCCATGCCCGGATGCAGCCCCAGCTGCACGAAGTTGAGGGCGAGCTTCGCGTCTTCGGAGACGATGCACACGTCGCACGCGAGCGCGACGCACAGCCCCGCGCCGATGGCGGCGCCCTCCACCGCGGCCACCGTCGGCACGTGCAGGTCGAGGACGCTGAGGTAGCGCGCGTAGAAGTCGAGCATGAAGACGCGCGCCTCCTCGAACGAGGCCTTGCGCAGCCGCTCCAGCATCCGCAGGTCACCCCCCGCGGAGAAGGTGCCGCCCGCTCCGGCGAGGACCACGGCGCGGACGTCCCCGCGCCCGCGCAGCTCGCTCACGCGGGCACGCAGCGCGTCTCCCAGCTCGGGCGTCATCGCATTGCGCCGGGGCGCATCGTTCAACGTGAGGGTGGCGACCCCTTCCGCTACCTCGAGGAGCACGCCGTGATTCGGGTCGGTCATGCGGCGGACTGTAGCCGCATCGGTCCGCGAGGCTCGGCGAAACAGCGCCGCCGGAAGGGCTCAGTAGAGCGTCAGGTTGAGCTCGTCTCCCGGCCGGGCCGGAAGGTCCTGCTCGCTCTCGAAGCGGCGCTCGCTGCCGATGGTCTTGTGCCCCAGCGTGCCGATGACCTCGATGGCGAAGCGGAGTCGCTCCGAGGTCCCCACCAGGTCCGCTGGAATCACGAAGCTGCGCGTCGACATCCCCGGCACCAGCCCCAGCCGCACCCGGCGCACGCCGCTCAGCACATAGAGGTTCACGTCGACTGTCTTGCGGCTGTCCACCGCCACCGTGGTCTTCGGCGGAGGCGGCTTGCTCGGGTCCGACGCGGCCGCATGGGCCCCACCACACGCGGCCAGGAGTGAAGCGAGCACGAGCATCAGGACGGGAGCGGCGGACCTTGTTCTCATGGGGCCTCGTGAGGTGAGGAGGGAGGGCTAGCGAGGATGGGCGGCGGGAGCGGCCTTCTCCGTGCGCAGGGACTGGCTGGCGATTCCGGACATGCTCTCCGCCAGGGATTGGACGGAGCGGGTGGCTTCCTGCGTCTCCTGCACCGTCTTGAGCGTGCGCTGCATCTGCCCGGACAGCTCCTGGATGGCCATGGCCATCTGCTGGGTGCCCGCGTCCTGCGCGCTGACCGCCGCGGTGATCTGCCGCATGCTCGCGCTGGAGTCGCCAATCAGGATGGCGAGCTCCTGGAATTGGGCGCTGGACGTGCGGACCGCGTCCAGGCTCTGCCGGACCCGCTCGTCGCCCTTCTCGCTGAACTGGGCCGCCTCGCGCATGCTGGCGCCCACGCCATTGAGCACCTCGCGGATGCGGTGCGTGGCGCGGATGGACTGGTCCGCCAACCCGCGCATCTCGCGAGCGACGACGCCGAAGCCCCGGCCGCTCTCACCGCTGCGCGCCGCTTCGATGGCCGCATTGATGGCGAGCATGTTGGACTGGTCGGCCAGGTCCTTCACGGAGTCGACGATGCCGGAGACCTCCTTGGTGCGCTCGTCGAGCGCGAGGATCCTCCGGGCCATCTCCGACACCTCGGCGCGGATGGCGGCCAGGTCCGCCAGCGTGCGCTCCAGCGCGGCGCTGCCTTCGCGCCCCACCTGCTCGGCGCCCTCGGCGGACGCGGCGAGCGAGCTGGCCTTCTCCGCCGTGAGCTGCGACGAGCGGCGGATCTCCTTCACCGTCTGCTCGGCCTCCTGCAGCGCCGCGGCCTGACGGCTGACGCCCTCGGTCTGCTGATCGCTGGTGGAGCGCAGCTGCTGCACCACCGTGGCCAGCTCACCGGCGCCGGTGCCCATGCGCTCGGCCAGGTTGCGCACCTCGGCCTGCCGCTCCTCCAGCTGGCGCGTGTGCGCCTCCAGCGAGCGCACCACCTGCATGGAGCGCCGCGCGACGATGCCCAGCAGCGACAGCGTGAGCGACAGGTAGCCCCAGTGGGACACGTTGCCGAACAGCTGCGGCAGCACGCCGACGACGGGAAGAATCGTCATCGCGAGGAAGAGCGTCATGCCGCCCAGGCCCGCCACGAAGATGCGAGCGTCCGGGTTGCCGCGCCACGCCTCCTTCACGGACACGACGAGGACGACGAGCAGGACGCAGAACGACGAGGGCAGGAACGCCGCCATGATGCGCTGGGCGGTGGCCAGGTCCACCACGGCGCTGAGCGCGAAGAGCGAGCACAGCGTCGTGTAGGCCAGCGCGCCGATGCGGAACCAGCGGTTGCGGTTCTCGAGCAGGGCATCCGAGATGAACTCCATCAGGCCCGAGAGCACCATGAAGATGCCAATCACCGTGAAGCGCGTGGCGGTGAGCGGCGTATCCCAGAGCGCGTAGGGCAGGCCGCTCAAGCCCAGGAGCAGGCTGCCCGCGCTGCCCGCGAAGATGGCCAGACCCGCGAGCATCCGGCGCCGCCAGTGCAGGACGAAGGCTCCGCCCGTGGCGATGCCCACCGCCAGCAGGAGCACGCCCATCACGAACGACGCCTGTCCCTCGCGCGTCACCGTGGCGAGCAGCTGATGCCGCGAGCCGAGCTGCGCGTACTGCGTGATGCCGATGTTCGGATTGCTCGACTGGATGCGCAGCAGGAGGTTGCTGCCCAGCGCGGTCGCCGGCACCGGAATCAGATGCCAGACCATGTTCTCGGACAGCTCGGGTCCGGATGTGTTCAGGCGGCCGCTCACATAGACACGCTGGCCGTTGGCGTACACCTCCACGGCGGTGTTGACCTCGCCCAGAATCAACGCGGGCTCGGCCCAGGGGCCGCGCGGCAGCGGGATGCTCACCCACAGGAACGAGTTCGCGCCTCGTCCCGGAGGTGGCTTGAGCGCCTCCATCGTCTGCCACTCGTCGGTGACGCTGGTGGCCTGCGCCCACAGGGGAATGCCATCCGTGCCCGGAGGCGAGTCACCCCAGCGATACCTCCACCCTTCCACGACGGGAACGGGAGGTTGCTCCGTGGCGTTGGCCACGGGGGCATGCGCGAGCGCCGCGAGCAAGACACAACCCAGCAGAGCCAGGCGTGTCGCTCGGTGCGAAGTCGCGTGACGCCTCACGAAAGTGACTCGCGAGGCAAGGCTGTCGATGCGTGTCGGGGAAGGGTGGTGGGCAGCCATGAGGACCTCCATGCTCAACCGCCGCACGCATGGCTGTAAATAGGGCTGCCTCCCCTGACATGTAGGAATGGTTTGGAGAGGGCCTTTGGGGTGGAGAGATTGAACCTTTCTCGACGCGCCACAGCTCTTTCGGGGAGGGGCGACTGTGACCCGGGTGCAACTGCCACCGGTTGGTGCCTGGGGGTGGGCTTGTCAGAACGAACGGAAGACGCCTCGGAGTCCCAAGGTGAAGAGCGCGTGGACGCCATCCTTCACGGCGCCCACGGGAGAGGTTTGCGATGGAAAGCCGGAGACGGTGACGGTCTGGTCTCCGGTGCGGACGGTGTAGCTGCCGATGGAGGCGGTGCCGATGGGGCCCACCGCGAGGAAGTCCGTGACGGGGAAGTCCGCGCCGAAGGTGAGTCGTGCGTAGGTGATGCCGCGGTCCGTCACCTTCGTGTCGATGTGCGCGGGCACGGGGCCCACGACGGGGAGCGGCACCTGCGTGGTGCCCTTCACGTGGCTCTTGAGAATCTCCATGCCCATGGAGAGGCCCACCCACGGGTCGAAGCTGGACTCGGGCGCGACGTGGACGCGGAGCTCCGGGCCGAAGCGCCATTGGGAGTTGCTGCAGTCGAAGCTCTCCGGGCACGAGATGTGATTCGTGCGGGAGAAGACCAGCTCCCAGCTCCCCCAGACGCCCACATAGACGCGCGAGTTGATGCGATAGCCCAGCTCCAGGAGGAAGGGGAGCGAGGCATGGGCGCCGTCGGTGATCTTGAGGTTCTCATCCTCCCCTGTGCGCGAGGTGCCGTGTTTGTAGACATACCCCGCGCCCAGCCCCAGGTTGACGCTCGCCGCGACCTGCGGGCCAGACATCCCGTGTTCGGCGCGGACGTTGAGCGCCACCTCGCCCGACTCGCGCGTCCCCGACTCCTTCGCCAGTGCGGTCCCGGAGACTCCCAAGGCGGCGATGACGGAAAGCGTCCAGCAGTGCCTCATGGCCATTCGTATGTCCCTCCCCATGCGTCCGTGGAAGTGACGCCCCAGGGGCTCCCTCGTGAACCCGACCGAAGGGCCAAGCGTCGACGGCGGACACAATCCACGCCCCGATGTTGGCCGCCCGTCACCCGACGACAGGTGAGATGTCGACGTGTGGCCAACAGCCGCGACACGGCGCCGGGGCGCCCGGCTTGCATCGTTCGACTGGAATTGTTGCAGGGAGCGTTTGTCAAAACTTTCCATGTAGGTTGATTCATGCCCATGCGGGCACACGTTGTTTGATGTCTCCGAGGATGAGACATCATTTCTTGGGTGGTCAGACGCGAACTCTCGAAGCCCTGGGATTCGAGAATGGCGGGTGGGGCGTGTGTCCTTCGCATCAAGCGCGGGGGACCGTCGGGCAATGGTAGGGATTCGCGCTCCCGGCCCGTGTGTCACGCAAAGGCAGGCACCTTCCGTGCAAGGCGACCCGAGTCCCTTCTTGAGAACCCCCCCAAGGGACAGGGAGACACAAAGATGAATCAAAGATGGTTAGGGCTCCTGCTGGGCGCCGTGTTGTGGAGCCCGGCAGTTCTCGCTCACGACTTCCGAGCGGAGAAGCTCGTGAATGGCGTGAAGCAGGCCCGGGTCGTCAGCTATCCGGCCACGCTGAGCTTCACATTCACCGCCACGAACATCCATCCGACGCTGGACTCCATCCTCCTCACCGCGATGGACCCGTTGTTGACGGCGTGCACCCTGTCTCCCGCGCCGCCGCTGACGGTTCCCGTGGGGGGCCATGTCACCTATCAATGCGAGTTCACGATTCCGACCTACGAGGCGTGTATCGCATTGGGTGAGCTGGACACCAATCCCTCGACTCCCAATGAAGAGGTGTCCTTCACGAATGTCTTCAGCATCTCCTGGGACAATGGCGCCGCGCAGGATGGGGTCAACGTGCTCTGCGTGCAGGAGCGCATCCGGGAATGTGATGACACCGTCTATATCTCGACGGCGTCGTCCACGGGCGGAGGGCTGCCTTCGGCGCCGTCCCATCTCTTCACCTTCGACCCGGTGGCGGGGACCCTCTCTCCCCTGGGGGACGCGGGGGTGCCCTACAACGCCCTGGCCTTCAACCATATCGATGGGTTCTTGTATGCCATTGCGGCGGACGGGGTGAATCCCCCCAACTTCATCCGTATCGACGCCAATGGTTCGGCGCAGGTCATCGCGCCCGTGGTGAGTGGCGCGGCGAACAGCGCCGTCTGGGCGGCGGGAGCCGTCCTGGGAGATGGCACCTATCTGGGCTACGAGTCCCAGAGCAATCACCTGGTCCGTATCAACACCACCACGGGCGCGGTGTTGTCGGACGTCGTCGTGGGCACCACGCTGACCTTCGCCGTGGCGGACTTCGCGGTGAACCCCCTCAGCGGTTTGCTGTATGGATTCAACGGGGCCACGCAGCGGGTGACGGTCATCGACCCGGTGGTGGGGACGTTCGTGGACTTCCTCCTCCCCACGGAAATCAATGGCATACGCTCCGTGGGCAATACGATGGTCTCCGCCATCTTCTCGTCCGCGGGCCAGTTGTTCTTCTATGGCACCACCAACGCCAACAACAGCCTCGCCAATACCTTCTACGCGGTGAACCTGGTGACGGGGGCGTTCACCGTCGTGTCCAACGGGCCCACCACGCAGTTCGCGGATGGGGCGACGTGTGCCTTCCCGCCGCCTCCTCCAGCGGTGAGGCCTCCCAAGGTGACGCGAGACCATGCCTTCTTCGGCTCCAACGACGCGGCGCTGCGGGAGTGTCTGTCGAAGGGACCCGTCGAGCTGGGCGGTCTGGGGAAGGTGACCTCGCCAGAGGTGGCGCTGGGTGTGCTGTGGGCGAACCCTGTCATCTCGAAGCGCGGGGAGGTCCGCTCGGAGGTCGAATCCCTCAAGGTGAAGATTGCCCGTGAGCTGCTGACGGCCACGTGCAACCAGCGCTGCTTCGGCACGGTGGCTCCCGAGGTGGCGGGGCTGGACATCGGACAGGCGCTCGGGACGCTGGCGAAGCACAATCGCTCCGGTTCGGACAAGGCCGTGCCGCTGAGCAAGGAAGGCTGGAAGTTGGATCCGCTGCCAGCGCAGGCACGGGCCGTGGAGCCGCGGTACTGAAAGGGGGGGATGACATGAAGACCAAGACAAAGTGGATGGGCTGGTCGTCGATGTTCCTGGCGCTGACGCTGGGCGGGTGCGGCGGCGGCGACGTGGTCACCCCTGTCGATGAGCCGGAGGGAGACCGCTTCGAGCTGCGGCTCCTGGGGCAGGACGCGGCGCTCTACGAGAAGGTGCTGCTGGGCGTGGGGCGTGTCGAGGTGACCACGAAGGGCGTCCCGGTGCCGTTCCGGTATGCACCCTCGGCGCGCTCCATGGACCTGGCGCGCACGGACCATGCTTACCTGCTGGGGGCCTTCTACCTGCCAGAGGATGCGCGGGACGCGGACATCCGCGTGCACTTCGACGACATGGGGGCCTTCCGTGAGCCTGGGGCGACGGGGCTCATCAACGCCCGCTCGGGCTCCATCGGCTTCAAGACGCCGCGCTCGGAGCTGGAGAAGCGCAACCACGTCGTCATCCAGCTGCACTTGAGCGACAGCCTCTTCCAGGCACGCGGCGCCCGGGTCCTGCTGCCTTCGACGTTCGTCGTCCACTGAGGTCCAGGCGGGGCGGGGGCCTCACGGGGCCCTCGCTCCGACTGTCACGCGGGCGTCAGAGCCAGAGCGCCACGCCCACGCCGAGCCCCACCACGGTGGCCCCGACGACCCACAGCCGCGTTCGCAGGCTGGAGCGGCGGAGCGGGGCGGGGGGAGGGGGAGGGGCCACCGGCTCCTCGGGGGCGAGGCTCTCCGTGATGTCGATGAAGGGCCCCGACGTGGGCTCCGGCCCGAGCTCCGGCGCGACGTCCACCGGGGCCGAGGCCGTGGCGGGCGCGGCCCAGGGAGCGAGCGCGAGGGCCATCTCCTCCGCGCTGGTGAAGCGCTCCGCGGGGTTCTTGTGCAGGGCCTTCGCGAGAAGCAGGGAGAAGGCCTCCGGCACGTCCGGGCGAAGCTCGGTGGCCAGGGGCGGCACGCGCTCCACGATGGCCGAGAACAGGGCCACCGTGTCGGCCACGTCGATGGGCTGACGCCCGGTGACCATCTGAAACACACACGCGCCCAGCGAGTACAGGTCCGCCCGCGCGTCGACGGGCTTGCAGCGGACCTGCTCGGGCGCCATGAACGACGGCGTGCCCACCCAGGCGCCCGCTTCCGCGCCCACCGCCGCCGCGTCGTCCTCGTTCAGCAGCCGCGCCACGCCGAAGTCCAGCACCTTCACCGTCTCGCCAGCCTCGGTGGAGGTGACGAAGAGGTTGTCGGGCTTGATGTCGCGGTGGATGACGCCCGCGCGGTGGGCCGTGCCCAGCGCGGACAGCGTCTGCATCGCGAGCGCCGCCGCGCGGGCGACGGGCATGGGGCCTTGCTGCTTCAGCAGCAGGTGCAGCGTCTGGCCCCGGAGCAGCTCCATCACCATGAACGGAGGCTCGTCCGGGTTGCACTGGAAGTCCTTCACCTGCACCAGGTGAGGGTCGCTCAGGCCCACCGTCGCGTGGGCCTCTCGCCGGAAGCGCGCGAGAATCGCCGGGTCGTCGACCAGGTGCTGCTGAAGCACCTTGATGGCCACCTCGTCGCCGTCCTCGACCCGTGCCGCCTCATACACGAGACCCATGGCGCCCACGCCAATTCGCTGACGCAGCTCATATCGCTGCCCCAGCAAGGTTCCGAACGAAGCAGACGTGCGGCTCATGACGCTATGGGTATACCCAAGTGTCCCTCTTGGCGAAAGGGATCCACCCGATGACGTATGTTTCAGTCATTGATACCGGGAAAGCCAAGATGTGCCGGTTGCGCCGTGAGGATTTTCCGAGCAGCGATGATTGAAATGTCTCGGTCCGTGAGTGAATGCGTCTCGGCACGTGAGAGCATCACGTGCTGAGTACCGCGAGACTGGAAGCCGACCCGGCTCGAGACATCACGGCAGCAGGAGGACCTTCCCCACGCCGCCGCGCTCGGCCAGCTTCTGCGCCTCTCGCGCCTCGGCCAGGGGCAATCGCTTGCCGATGGGGATGACCAACGCTCCCTTCGCCACATCCTCGCCCAGTCGCGCGAGTCGCTGGCCGTCGGGATGGGCCACCATGGCGTGGACCTTCAGGCCCTTCTCCTTGGCGCCCGGAGGCTCGCCCACGACGCTGCCGATGGTGCCGCCGGGTTTGACCCGAGAGAGCAGCCGAGCCACCACGCCTCCACCCAGCGTGTCCGCGATGGCGTCCAGCGTGGGCAGCCTGTCGAGGTCCGCCGGGTCATCCAGCGCCACGACGCCCGCCGCGCCGAGCCGGGCCGCGTCCGCCTTCTGCTTGCCCCGGACACCCGCCCAGACCTTGGCGCCTCGGAGCTTCGCTGCATGGACGGCCGAGCGGCCGACGCCTCCCAGCGCGCCCGTGACGAGCACGATGTCGCCTGGAGAGGGATTCACGGCCTCCTCGGCGAGCTGGGCCCCCGTCAGCGTGACGAGAGGGAGCGCGGCCGCGTCCGTCAGGTCGAGCGAGGAGGGGATGCGCGCCCAGGCCTCGACGGGAGAGACGACCTGCTCCGCGTAGCCGCCATTGACGAGCCCCATGACCCGGTCGCCCACCTGGAAGGCGGTGACGCCGGGGCCCACTTCCACGACTTCGCCGGAGACGTCCCGCCCGAGAATCGCGGGGAACTTCAGCGGCACGAAGTTCTTCATGTCGCCGCGACGGAGCTTCCAGTCGATGGGGTTGATGCTCGCCGCCGCGACGCGGACCTTGATTTCTCCCGCGGCGGGATGGGGCTCGGGCATGTCCCGGAGCTCCAGGCAATCGACGTCCCCATACCCCGTCAGCACGATGGCCTTCATGTCCGCCTCCCCACACGCGCGAGAGTCAGGCGCGTCCCCGCCCAAGGTGGCGAGGCGGGGATGAGGCGACAACAGGCGAGCTCAGGGAGCGCTGCGTTGGCCCGCGCCGACAGACACCGGGGCCGCGGTGCCTGCCGGGGGCCGGGTGCGGCCTAGAAGTCCTTGATGCGGTCCGCCAGGTTCGAGTGCTCGACGAACTTGTTGGTGTTGCCCTGGATGGTCGCCACCTTGCGGTTGCGCTCAATCTCAGCGGCGTCCACCGCGTCGAGCTTGTTCCACTTCTTGAGGGCGGCCTCCTCGTCGTTCGGGATGGGCCGGTTGTACTGCGACGAGAAGTAGAACATCGCGCGCGCCACGTTGCCCTTGTGGGAGTCGGGCGGCTCGAAGACGGTGTTGCCCTTGGCGTCCGTGCCGAGCTTGGCGCCGTTGTGGCTCCACTTCACGTTCACCACCTCGCCGAACGGGAAGCTGCTGCGCTTCGAGTTCGCCTTGCTGTCGGTGGGGAACAGGTGGTGCAGGTCGCTCTTCGCGGGGCCCGTGGCGCCCTTCGACTGCGGCCACGTGTGCTCCACGTTCATGACCGAGTTGTTGGGAATCTTCCCGCCCTGGGTCTCCAGGCCCGTGTAGACGCACTCGACCTTGCCGTTGTCCTTCACGTCCAGGCTGGTGAAGATGTGCTTGCGGGCGTCGTTGTAGCTGACGACCTTGATGCCGCTGTTCGAGTCGCGCACGGCCTTCAGCAGCGCCTCGTCGCGCAGGCCGTTGAACGGGTCGTCGGACGGCTCGGGCTCGGGTTCCGGCGCCTTCGTCTCGGGGACGATGTTCAGGCCCCACTGCTTCAGCGTGCCGCTGTCACCCCGGGCCTTGTCCTGAACCTCCAGCGTCCAGGTTCCCTTGGTGGACTCGCCCGCGAAGGCGGACAGATCGAAGGAGCCCTTGAGGTCGTCCGCGGAGCTGCCCTGGCGGTCGGACACCATCACGCTCTTGCCCGACGGCGCGGTCAGCTTCACCGACAGGTCGCCGCGGTAGGTGTGCTCGATGTCCAGGTCCAGCTTGAGCGACGACACCTTCGCGTCCTGCGCCATCTCCAGGGTGCTGGTGACGGTGGTGTTGTCCTTGATGTCCGCGTTGGGGCTGATGCTCTGCGTCAGCGGCGTGGGCTGCGTGCCGGCCGCGGACTTCGCGCCCAGGGCCTCGGTGGACGTCACGGGGACGAAGGTCGCGCCCAGCTTCGTCAGCGCCGACTGCGCGGTGGTCGCGCGCGCGGGCTGGAAGTCGCTGCGCGCGTGGGGGGACTTCCGGGGACCGGAGGTCTCACGCGCGGTGTCAGCTTCGGTCGGACGAGCAAGGGAGGGCGAGCGGCGGGGGCCGACGACACTGGTCATGCCGTCATTATCGAAATCAGCGAAACAAGGTTGTGGCCGCCCTGCTTATTTTTTCATGGCGATAGAATTACAGGAATTCCAAGCGCCTTGGGGGGGGGCTGGGGCGGGGGTCAGTCCCGCGCGCGGACCAGCTCCGTGACGGGGTGGCCGTCCGGGTTCGTGCCGTCCAGCCGCACGAAGTCGACCGAGAAGGGCCAGGAGGTCTTCACGAAGACGTGCTCGAGCTGCGCGACGTGGGCGCCCACCTTGGTCCAGGACTGCACGGTGCATTGGCCGCGCGCGGAGGAGGTGGTGGTGATGTCGATGGGACGCTCGGGGAAGGCCCTGAGCCGGATGCGCACCTTCCAGCCGTCGGCCGTGGCCTCCACCTGCTGCGTTCCGTCCAGGCCGTACACGGGCTGCTCGACGGCCAGCAGGTCTTCTACCTC
Source organism: Myxococcus stipitatus (assembly GCF_038561935.1). The sequence goes on from NZ_CP102770.1 coordinate 4,621,026, forward strand.
CGATTCGCCGCGCTCCAGCATCCGCCAATAGACGAAGACGGGCTGGGTGCCCACGGGGCGGCAGGCCTCGTCGACGCGGAGGGCGTAGTGGACCTGGTTGCGGTTCTCGCTCCGGGACAGGAAGAAGGCGGAGGGCGTCTGGGCGGAGGCCTCGGCGGCGGCGAGCGCCGAGAAGGCCATCAGCGCGGCGACGACAGCATTCCTGAGCCAGGTCATCAGAAACACAAGGGCCCCCTTCACGGCGGAGTGGCGCGGGCGGTGGATCATCTCGCGCTGAAGAGATGAACACCTCGCCGCGACGTTTCTGTCACTCGTCGCCTTCACCTCGATTCGGCGCTGCCTAGCATGGAATTCCGGGTGGGTCCGCAATTTGGTGCGCCAGGAACTGGGGCAATCCTGTTGCAGCTCAGAAGAGTGAGAAGGAGGGCTCCTGTCGAGGGGGACCCGGCCCGGAACACCTCGTTGGGTGTCGAACAATGCGACGCGATAGGGTGGTCCCATGCGAACGGTCGATGAGTGGAAGGCGGTCCTCCGCGCGGCGCTCAAGGAGGCGATGCGGACTCGGAACACCCAGGCGACGGCGGCGCTTCGCGCGACGCTGGCCGCCATCGACAACGCGGAGGCCGCTGACCTGAGCGTGGCTCCCGCGGCCGTCCTGGGGGGCTTCGCTGGAAGCGCGGGAGGGCTGGGCAGCGGTGAGGTCGCTCGGCTGGTCCTGACGCCCGAGGCGGTGCGGGCCGTCGTCGACCGGGAGGTCCAGGAGCGCCGAGACGCGGTGGCCCTCTACACGCAGCTGGGCAGGACAGACGAGGCCCGCGCGGTCCAGGCTCAGCTCGAGGTGCTGCTCGCGCTGTGAAGCGGGAGGGTGTCCAGGCTCATGGGCGCGTGGCCCGCGATGCGCTCGACATCGGTCGTGACGTCCGAGAGCTCTCCCTCCGCGACGGCCGTGTAGTTGCTCACCCAGGCTTCCACCTGCCAGGGCTCGGCCCGGTACTTCTCGCGGGAGCGGTAGGCTTCGTCGATGCTCTCGGCGTAGTACCGGATGCTCCGGCCCAGTCGCCGGCTCAGCACGGCGGCGATGTCGTCGAAGCTCAGGGACTGGGGGCCCGTCAGTGAGTACGTCTGGCCCCGGTGCGCGCCGGGGTTCAGCAGCACCGCGGTGGCGACATCCGCGATGTCGTCCTGGGCCACGGCGGCGACCCGGCCGTTCCCCGCGGGACCTCGGATGATGTCGTCCTCGCCGACCATCATCGGGAGGAAGTCGAGGTAGAGGTTGTCGCGGAGCATCACCGAGGCGAAGCGCTGCTCGCGCAGCTTCTGCTCGGTGGCCCAGTGGTCCCGGGCGAAGGTGAACGTCGCATCCGGGGCCGCGCCGTAGAACGACGTGTAGACGAGATTCTCGATGCCCACGGTGGACGCGGTCTCGATGAAGGCGAAGTGTTCCTCGAGGCGGCGAGGGGATTCCGTCGCGGACACGAAGAGCACGGTGCGAGTGCCCTCGAGTGCCCGCGCCAGGGCGTCCCGGTCCTGGTAGGTCGCGACGCGCACCTCCGCGCCGGGGAGGGCGGGGGCCCGCTTCGCGTCTCGGGCGATGAGGCGAAGGGGAACACCTCGCGCGGCGAGCCGCCTCGCGATGCGTCCTCCCAACCTGCCCGTGCAGCCGGTGATGGCAATGGGTGCGTCCGCCATGGGGCCTCCTGGAGCGTGTGGGCCATGCCCATGGACTCCAGTGTGTTGGCTCCTTCGCGTCCGAGGAAGGTGGCCGCGAGGCGGTAGGGGATGCGTCGTGGAAGGAATCCCAGGGCCGGCTGCCTGTCCGAGCCACCCGACAGGGTGAGCCCGCTGTTCGCGAGCCGTCAGAGAGACTCGTGCATCAGCGGAGGACGGTGCGCACGTCGAAGGCCTCGGCGAGGGAGGCCGAGGCGGTGCACAGCAGCACCTGATGCAGGCTCGCCGTGGCGCGGATGCCCTGGACTCGTTCCCAGATGGCGTTGGGAGGCAGGTCGCGGTCGGCCTCCTCGAAGAAGTAGAGCATCGCCGGGGCACAGGAGAGCTCCGGTTCGATGCGAATCCCCATCAGGACTCCTCGCATCCACGCCATCGCGCGATAAAGGACGTGTCCGAGGACTTCTGCCTCGCTGTCGTCGGGAGCTCGCGGCGCCACGGGCTCGGGCACCTCCAGCGAGTACAGGGACAACGCCGCTTCGGCACGAGGCGCATCCCGGTCGGGGTCGAGCAGCTGGCACGACAGGCCCACCAGGAGGTCCACCGACTCCGAGGCCACCCACCAGTCACCCTCGGGGCGCGGCCGGAGCTCGACGCTGTATTGGTTGTCCTGGAAGGACAGCTCGACCCGGACCGCTTCGCATCCGTGGGCCGGGCCCAGCACCTGCGTCTCTCTCAGGTGTCGCTGAAGCCCACCCTCGGCCAGGGCCTTCAGCAGCGCGAGCAGCGAGGCGAGGTCCTTCGTCGCCGTCCCCTGGGGGTCCTCCAATACGGTGAGGCCCTGGAGGCTCAGGTCGACGTCCCGCAGCGAGTGGAAGCACGAGACGCGAAGCCGCGTCAGTTCCGTGGGCATCGCCGCAGCTTATTCCAGCCCTGGACGCGCTCGACACCCCAGGGCGGGCCCGCGTGTTCCGGGCCGCCTGGGTGTCTGCAGGCGGCCCCGGGTTGCTTCACCTCAGGCCGCGCCGCCCTCGACGTAGATGCGCTTGTGGTCGCGAATCTCCGCGAGGCGGAAGGCACCCGGGGCCGGAGCCTTGGCCTCGGGCGAGTCCGAGGGCAGCTTCATCAGCCGCTCGTACTCCTCGATGGACACGCGCTCGCGCCGGGCCAGCACGCCCTCCAGGTCCGCGCGGGCCATGCGCTCCGCGGCCTTCTCGCTGACGACGCCGGAGAAGAACTCCGCCATGCAGCCGCTGCCGTAGGACAGCAGGCCGATGCGCTGCGAGGCGAGCTGCGCCCCTTCGCGCTGGAGCAGTCCCGCCAGGGCCAGGTAGAGCGACGCGGTGTACACGTTGCCGATGCGCGAGTTCAGGCCCAGCGACGTGGCCACCTGCGTGTCATAGCTGGCCGAGGACTTCGCCACTTCCTCGCGCGCCTCGGGCGTGCCGGGGCCCGGGCCCACCGCGTCCTCGAGGTCGCAGAGCCGAAGCTGCGTGTGCGCCTTGCGCGCCATCTTGCAGAAGGGGACGTGGTAGGCGATGCGCGCGAGCTGCTCGCCGGGCATCGTGCCGGACCAGCGCACCAGCCCGTGCTCCAGGGCCTTCTCGCGCCAGCCGCGGTAGGCCCCCGACAGCGCCTCCAGGTAACAGTTGATGGAGTAGTGCCCGTCCACCAGGGCCTCCCGCCGGCCGACGGGCCGCCAGAAGTCGTAGACATCCATGGTGCACGTGCCGTTGAGGCCCACGTCCAGCGCGAGCAGGTCCGGCTGCTCGGAGACGAGCAGCGCCACCGCGCCGCCGCCCTGCGTGGGCTCGCCCGCCGTGTTGAGGCCGTAGCGCGCGATGTCCGAGCAGATGACGATGGCCACCTTGCCCGCGCCCGCGCCCGAGGCAATCCACTCCGTCGCGGCCATCAGCCCCGCGGTGCCGCCGTAGCACGCGTGCTGCGTGTCGAAGGTGCGCATGGTGCGCGGCAGCTTCAGCAGGCCCTGGACATGCGAGGCCACGGGCTTCGAGTGGTCGATGCCCGTCTCGGTGCCCACCACCAGCATGCCGATTCGCGACGTGTCCACGCCCTGCTGCTGGATGAGCCGGGCGGCCGCCGTCGCGGCCAGCGCCACCGTGTCCTCACCCGGGTCCGTGACGGCCATCTCCCGAGCGCCCAGGCCCGAGGTGAACTTCGCCGGGTCCACGCCCCGCGCCCTCGCCAGGTCCTCGATGTCCACGTACCGCGACGGCACCGCGACCGCCAGCGCCTCGATTCCAACCCGCTTCTTCATGGGACTCCTCGCTTCCAATTCGTGCGTCAATGCCTTGGTTCGCCGCCTCGTCCGCTCACGCCTGGGGGGGCACCAGCACCAGCCGGCCCGCCACCTCGCGGTTCTCCAGCCGGAAGTGCGCCCGCGCCGCCTCCGCCAGCGGAACCTTGTCCGTGACGAACTGCCGCACGCCGCCGGTGGCCGTCAGCCGCAGCGCCTCGTCCAGCTCCGCCTGGTTCGTGGCGTACGCGCCGATGATCTCCAGCTCCTTCACGATGACGAGCCCCGGGTTCACCTGGACGATTCCCGACTCCAGGTTGCCCACCACCACGAGCCGGCCGCCCGGCGTCAGCGACTTCAGCGTCTGGTCGAACGTGGCGCTGCCGACAATCTCCACCGCCAGGTCCACGCCCTGGCCCTTCGTGCGCTTGCGCACCTCCGACGCGAAGTCCAGGCCGCGCGAGAGGATGACCTCGTCCGCGCCCGCCTCGCGCAGCGGCTGCACCTTGGCCTCGCCGGACGTCACCGCGATGACGCGCGCGCCATCCAGCTTCGCGAGCTGCACCGCGGACATTCCCACGCCACCGCTGGCGCCGGTGATGAGCACCGTCTCGCCCGCGCGCACCTTGCCTCGCGTGCGCAGCGTGTGCACCGCCGTGCCCGTGGTGCAGCACACCGTGGCCGCCTCTTCCCAGGGCAGCGACGCGGGCACCCGGCCCAGGCCCGCCACCGGCGCGACCATGAACTGCGAGTAGCCGCCGGGCAGTTCCTCACCGAAGAAGCGGTTGTCCGTCTTGCACAGGCTGTTGCGCCCGCTGCGGCACAGCGCGCACGTGCCGCAGGACAGCCGCTGGAGCGTCGCCGCGCGGTCGCCCGTCTTCCAGCCCGGCGTGTCCGGGCCCACCGCGACGACCTCGCCCGCGGCCTCGTGGCCCAGGATGGCCGGCACGCTGGTGCGCGGCAGGTTGCCCCGGCGGTTGATGACGTCGTGGTAGCAGACGCCACACGCGTGCACCCGCAACAGGACTTCACCCTTGCCCGGCGTGGGGACCGGGACGTCTTCCATCTTCAGGTTGCCCGCTTCACCGAAACTGCGCAGAACGACGGCCTTCATCTCCGTACCTCCGAGAGAATTCTCACGACAACGTCTGGGATTGAGGGGTCAGCGACCGACGAGTTGGTCTCGGTAGCCGCGAGGGTCCAACGAGCGGATGGCGGCGACGGTGCGCGCGTCCGGGAGCGGGGTGACGGCCAGGGACTCGTCGACCTCAAACTCGAAGCCGGTGCGCTCGGCGATGTCCTCGGCCGTGGCCCAGGGATGACGGGCCAGCAGCCGCGCGCCGGAGGCCCCGAGCTCGAACACGCCCAGGTCCGAGATGAGGCGCACCGTGCGGCGCGGGTCCTGCGTCGTGGCCACCTGGACTTCCGGCACCAGGTTGCGGCGAGACTGCCGAGGCACCAGCAGCACCGGGCGGTGGACCCACTGGCGCAGCGTCGCCGCGCCCGCGACTCCCGGGAACTTCGTCCGAGGCTGCTCCAGGCTCCCGCTGGCCGTCATGTTGGTGCGGCCCTGGGCATCCACCTCGGCGGCGCCGAAGAAGACGGTGTCCACCCGGCCACGCCGCGCGTGGTCGAAGAGGTCGGGGATGGTGATCTCCGCCGAGCGCCCCTCCAGGTAGCCCAGGTCCTCGGAGGAGGGGAGCAGCGAGGGGATGGCCGGGTCCAGCGAGCCGACGCAGGCCAGGTACGTCAGGTCCGGCGCGTGCGTGGCGCGTGCGACGGCGATGGCGAGGATGGCCAGCGGCGAGGCGACGCCCGTGGCCACCACCGCGCCGTCGTCAATCTGCCGCGCGAGCAAGGAGACCACCGTCTCGGCGGGGGTGACGTCGACGGTGGCGCTCATGCCGCCCTCCGGGGGCGCAGCGAGTCGAGGAACTCCGCTTCCTGGCCCGCCTCGGCGAGCGACAGGTAGCGCGCCAGCATGGCGTCATCGTGCGGATACAGCCCGACGCAGCCCGTGGGCAGCGCGCCCCGAGGCGCCAGCGCGATGCGGTCCACCTGGAAGCCGGGGATGGTGACACGAGGCAGGCGCGACACGCGCTCCTCCACCGTGGCAATCACCCGCCGCGCGGCGCCCGCGACGAGCAGGTCCGTGGTCGGGTCCTCCATGAAGAGGTTGCCGCGATCATCCGCCGCCCTCGCGTGAATCAATGCGACGTCCGGGAAGTAGGCCGGCTCCACGGGGACGCTGTCGCCCGTGAAGGGGTCCACCACGGTGCGCGGAGGCTCCGCGCGCGCCAGCCCCGACACGTCCGCGTCGGGCGCGGGGATGAAGGGCAGGCCCATGGAGGCGGCGCGCAGGCGCTGGACGACGCGGTAGCCGTCATGCTCGCGCCAGGACAGCGTGTTCTGCTCGATGGCCCGCTTGATACAGGGCATGGGGCGCACGCGGCCTTCCAGGCTCAGCGCGCCGAAGGCGATATCCAGATGGGCCAGGCAGCCCCCCGCGACGAGGAACTCCGCGGGCAGCGGGTTGGGCAGCGAGATGAGCCGCAGTCCCCGGCGCTCCTGCGCGATGAGCTCCATCACCAGCGCCATGGGCGCTCGGCCGAGCATGAAGCCGCCCGTGGCCAACGAGGCTCCGTCGGGAATCGACGCGACGGCTTCTTCCAACGAACACCAGCGCGCGGTCTTCACGGCTCCTCCGTACCCGAGCCAGAGGCGGCCCGAGGCACCACGCGCAGCGCGGAGACCCCCGGCTGACCGTCGACGGCGGCGGCGACGATGGGCGGGAAGAGGAGGTCCACCATCCCGTCGGCGATCTGCTCATCCGTCAGCCGGCCGTCGGGCTTGAACCACTTGTAGACCCACAACACCATGCCCAGGAACGAGAACGCGCCGATGGTCGGGTCCACCGGGCGGATGCGCCCCTGCTGCGCGGCCTGCGAGAAGGCCTCCTCCAGGAAGTCGACGTAGCGCTTCTTGCGGTTGTCGATGAACGCGCGCGCCTCACCGGTCAGCGTGGCGTGCTCGTGGAGGATGATGATGACCTCCTTGCTCCACCCGCGCGTCACCAGCAGGATGTTGTGGCGCATGCACGCGCGCAGGCGGTCCACCGGGTCCGCGATCTCCTGAACGCGCGAGAGGACCTGCTCCTCGAACAGGTCCATCCCGTAGTTCATGATGGCGAAGAGCAGCTGCTCCTTGTTCTGGATGTGGTGGTAGAGCCCCGCCTTCGTCATCCGGCACGCGGCGGCGATCTCCTGCATCGAGGTGCCTTCGTAGCCGCGCTCGCAGATGAGCCGCGCCGCCGTCTCCAGAATCGCGCGGTAGCGCTCACCCTCATCTGGCTTCCGTCCGCCTTGCGTCACGTGTGCCTCGTCTCGATGGACTGTAAATTTTTCAGATCCACGACCTACCGACCGGTAGGTAGCACGTCCCGACGCGAGGTGTCAATGCGCGTCGGGTTGGCTCGGGCCCCTGCTACCCCGTGAAGTTGCTGGAATTTCAGAGGGTTGGGAGAGCGCGGGGACGGGAATGGAACTCGGCGGCCAGCCGGGCGCCGACGCCGAGGCCGTGCCTACCCTTGGAACGGTCAGGTCCCAGGTGGCCGTGGCAGCGCGGCCGTGGGGCGAGGGGGGACGGACATGGCTCCGCGGCGGCAGGCCGACATCGTCGTGGTCGGTGGAATCAGCACGAACTTCCGGGTCCAGGGGGCTCGGCTCCCGAGGCCCGGTGAGCGCGTGGAGGGCTCCTCGTTCCAGGAGCAGCTGGGCGGGAAGGGGGCTCACGGCGCCGTGGCGGTGGCGCGGCTGGGGGCGCGGTCGACGCTGGTGGGGCGCGTGGGGATGGACGTTCGCGGCATGGCGCTGCTGGAGCAGCTCGAGGAGGAGGGCGTGGAGACACGCGCCGTTGCTCGGGACCCTGGCGAGAGCACGGGCGTGCTGATGGAGATGGCGGATGAAGCGGGGCGGGCGCAGTGCCTGGCCGTGGCGGGGGCGAACCGGCGCTTGTGCGTGCAGGACGTGCTCGCCGCCGAGGAGCGAATCACGCGCGCGGACGTGCTTCTCGCCCAGCTGGGTGTTCCCCTGGAGGCGGTCGTCGCCGCCGTCCACATCGCGCGGGCCGCGGGCTCGCACACCGTCCTGGCCCCCAGGTCGGCCACCTCGCTCCCGGAAGAGCTGCTGGAGGCCGTTCATGTCGTGTGTCTGGGCGGCGCGGAGGCCGCGGTGCTGACGGGGCTGGACGTGGGGGACCTCGACTCCGCCCGGCAGGCCGCGGAGAACCTGGTGCGCAGAGGTGCCGGGGCCGCCGTCGTCGCGGCGCCTCAAGGACATCTGCTGCTGGGCAAGGAAGGGGAGCTGTGGCTTCCGAACCTGCCCGTGGATTGGGTGGACGCGGCGGGGGCTCGCGACGCCTTCTCCGCGGCGGTGTCCGTGGCCCTCGGGGAGAAGCGCTCACTCGCGGACGCGGTGCGCTTCGCTCACGTGGCGTCGGCGCTGACGGCGATGCGCCTGGGCGCGATGTCGGGACTCCCGGACCGCGACGAGGTGGAGGCCTTCATCGCCCGGTTGGAAGGGCAGGCCTTGTTGTCTCCTCACGCGTCGTGGTGAAGCGCGGGGCCGCTCAGTCGCGAGGACTCCGGGCGTGGTGCTCCGCCTTCGCGCGCGCCAGCGCGGCATGCGCGCGGGTGAGCATCTCCCGAGGGTCCTCTTCTCCCTCCACGACCACCGACACGCTGTGGACTCGAAGCGCGGGGGGCAGCTCGGCGAGGAGCCGCTCTCGCGTGGCCTCGGTCGCGGCGGTGTCGTGGCCCGGCAGCGCGAGAAGCAGCGTGCCTCCTTCCCACCGCACCGCGAGCCCTCCCGACGGAGGCCCGAGTGACTCCAGCTCGCGGGCCACGTCTCGCAGCGCGGTGTCTCCCGCGTCGAAGCCGTGCCGAAGGTTGAGGGGGCCCAGGCCCACCAGGTCCACCAGCAACACGCCGCAGGCCACGCCGTCCCTCCGGCAGCGGGCAATCTCTCGCAGCAGGTGCTCTTCTCCCACGCGCCGGGTGGCCAGGCCCGTCAGCGCGTCCACGCGCAGCAGCCGCTCCCGCTCCTCTCGCGGCGAGGCGCCCCCCAGCTCGGAGAGCGTCAGGAGCTGCGCGATGCCCCCCGGGATCCGGAAGGGGCGCGCCACCCAGCGCACCCGGCGCGGACGCGGGCGCTCCAGCGTGAGCGTGAGGTGCAGTCCCTGCGAGGACTCCGAGGCCAGGTCCAGCACCAGCGAGCGCCCCGATGGGTCGGCCGTGAGGTCCGCGACATGCTGCCGGAAGGACTCGAACGTCAGGCCGGGGATGCTCTCCAGCGGCATGTCCAGCATCTCCGACAGCGCGGTGTTGCCCGCGAAGGGCTGTCGTCCCGGCGCCACCAGCAGCGTCGCCACGTCGAGCGCCTGGATGGCATCGCGCACCTGCGTCAACGCGGTGCCCTGGGCCTGCGCGCTCTCATGCCGCGCGCGCTCCAGGTCGCGGGTCTCCTGTCGTGCGCGAGACCTCAGCTCCAGGTCTCCGGCCACTCGCCGCGCCAGCTCTCGCAGCGCCACGAGGTCCTCGGTGCCGAGCACCAGCGGTCGCGTGTCGATGAGCGACAGCGTGCCCAGCACTTCGCCCTGGGGCGTCACCAACGGCGCCCCCGCGTAGCTGCCGATGACGCCTTCACGCACCAGCGGGTTGTCGCGAAACACCGGATGGCGCCGGGCGTCCGGGACGATGAGCGACTCGCGGCCCATCACCACGTGGTGACAGAAGGCCCAGTCCCGAGGGGTCCCTCGGTCGCGCGCGAGCGCATGGGGAAGTCCGACGTGTGCCTTGAACCACTGCCGGTCTCCGAGCACCAACGTCAGCAGCGCCACCGGAACCGCGAAGGCCTGGGCCACCTCCGAGACGAGCTCCTGGAACTCCGCCTCGGGCGGGCCGTCGTCCACCAGCCGCAGCGCATCGACTCGCGCGAGTCGTTGTCGCTCCTCCTCCGACGAGCTGCTCTCGGCCGGTGGTGCTTGCACGGCGCGCTGTCCGGCGAGGGCCGTCCGCACGGTGTCCCGCATCGTCTCGGCGGGCGCACGGCGGCTCAGCAGGGAGTGGATGCCCAGGGTGTCCTTGAGCTGCCAGGCGCGGACGCGCAGCTCGTCGAAGGCCGTCACCACCACCACGCGCGTGGCTTCGGCGTCCTGCCGCTCGCGCAGCCAGGACAGCAGCTCGAAGCCATCCACGCGGGGCAGCGCCAGGTCCGTGAGCAGCAGGGTGGGGGCGCTGCGCTGACGCACCAGCTCCTGCGCCTCGGCGCCGTCCCGGGCCAGCACCCCCTCGAGCCCCTCCGCCGTGACGAGGGCCAGCAGGCTGGCGGCGCGGTGGGGATCCGGCTCGGCGATGAGGGCGTAGCGGGCCATGTGCCTCGAATGCTGCCACGGAAGGCCGCCCCCGGGTTACCGGGCGCGGGCTGGACAGGTCATGCCGGCAACGTTCCTACCGCGTGTCTCCACCCGGAGGCACCGCCGTGCTCGGAGACGCCTGGGGATAGCGCACGAAGAGACGGCGCAGCGCGCCTCGCTGCCGGCCCAGCTCCTCCGCGCGCGCGGCCGAGTCCACCAACACCATCAACCCGAGCCCCAGGGCCCCAGGCACCAGCGGCACCACCCACCCCAGGTCCGCGGCGAGCCAGCCCACCAGCGCCACGTGCACGGCCATGAGTGCTATCCCCGTGCGAATCACCGCGCCCAAGGTCCTCGCGCGGCGGCAGCGCCAGCCGAAGAACGCCAGGAGCACCAGGGTCTCCAGCACTCCCGTCAACGCCACCACCCCCGAGGAGCGCATCAGCCGGTCCGCGCGAAGGTTGTCCAGCGCGAAGGCGTGGATCTCCACCCCGGGCACCGCCACCTGCCCCGGCAGCGTGCTCTGGCCATGCAGGCCCGTCGCGGTGACGCCGACAAAGAGCGTCTTGCCTCGCAGCGCCAGGTCCAGCCCCACCGAGCGAGGGTCCACCTGGAGCACGTCCGCGAGGCTCACCCGGGGGAGCCAGTCCGGCGAGGGCAGGCGCATCAGCGGCGCGCCATGGTCCAACGCCGCCCGGCGCATCAGCGTCTCCGCCTGCTCCGGCATCAACCGCAGCGCGGTCGCCAGCGCGAGCGAGGGCCACGCCTGGCCTCCCACGCCCACGGCATAGGGGTAGCGCCGGATGACGCCGTCCGCCTCCACGAGCATGTTGAGCGTGCCGCTGCTGTGTGCCGCCAGGCGAAGCGGCGCGATGCTGCCGGCAATCTCTCGCGATTGGAGCCGCAGCGTCTCCACGGGCAGGGGCAGCGGCGTCTCCAGGGCTCCGTCCTCGAGGGGCGGCATCAGCGACACGTCCTCGGTGAGCGCCGCGGCCCCCAGGATGACGCTCCCGTTCTCCGCGAGCGCCTCCGCGAGCCGGGCGTCGCCGTCCTGGGCCCTCAGCCGCGCTTCCAGCTCCGTCACCAGCGCGGCGCCCGCGGGCTGGTCCGCCAACCCCGACGCGCGCAGCGAGGTCAGCACGTCCTCGCCCAGCTCGAGCGCCTCCCGAGGGCCGGGCTGGTCGAACACCACGTCCACCGCCACCGCGGCGGGACGCTGGGCCGCCAGCGCCTGGAAGACCCGGGCCCACGTCGCGCGGGACAGGGGCCACCGCTCGCCCAGCGCGGCCAGGGCCCGGTCATCCACTTCCACCAACACCAGGTCCGCGCTCCGAGGCACCCCCGGCAGGAGCCGGCTCACGGCCTGGTCGTACAGCGAACGCTCGAGAAGTCCCGGAGCCCCGCCTGTCACCGCCGTGATTCCGGCCAGGGCCACCCCCACCAGTGCTGCGGCGATGCGGAACTGGCCGGGGGACGGCCGGGGGAGGCGGGTGGGGGGCTTGGGACTCGGATTCATCTCGAACTTCAGGGCCGCAGGTCGAAGGCGTAGATCTTGGAAGGGAAGCCGATGAAGCCGTCCGCGTCCACTGCCAGGACGCGCCAGAACCACTTGCCCGCCGTCTCGGCGGGCACCGCGAGCTTCATATCCTGGGCCTCGAGGGTCCGCACACCCGCGGCGAAGTCCGCTGCCCGCGCCATCTCCACGCGGTACGTCTTTGCCCCCGGCACGGAGAACCACTCGAGCGTCGGCGCGGCGGTGAAGCTTCCACCCCGGGGCCCGTTCAGCAGCGGCGCGGCGAGCAGCGGACGCGGAGGCTCCGGCGCGGCGCCCGGCAGCACGCGCGAGCCCTGGCCATGGGCGACCTCGACCTCGGCCTTGTCCGAGCCGAGCGCCACCTTGCCCTCGAGCGTCTCGAGCCGGCTGGTCCCATCCTCCTGCGCGGACACGCGGAACTGGGTTCCCCGCACACCGGCCACCGCGCCGCGCGTGCGCACCTCGAACACGGAGCCGTCCCCTCCCGGCGCGGCCACCGTCTCCACGGAGCCTCGCATCAGCTCCAGCCGGACCACGCGCTTGCCATTGGCCCCCAGCTCGATGGCGCCCAGGCGCACGAGGCTGTTGGGCGTCACCCGCACGCGGCTCGCGTCCGCCAGCTCCAGCTCCGCGCTCGCGTCCGGCGCCGTGTGGAACAGCTCCTGTGTGTAGAGCGAGTCCCCCGTGCCGCGCGGGCGAAGCTCTGCGGGAGAGGGCCCTGCGGAGACCTGTCCGCTGGAGGCGCGCACCTGGGCCACGCGCGGCTGCGCGGGGCGTTCGACATAGGCGAGCTGAAGCCGGCCCGGCTCACCCGGCACCGCGGGCGGCGCCACCACGGACACGCGCGTGCGCGGCACACCCGCCGACACCAGGACCTCCGCCGCCGCCTTCGCCACGGCGAGGCCCTGCCCATCCAGCCGCTCCGCGTCCGGCAGCCGCGCCGCCAACGTCACCGAGCGGATGGCGGGCCGAGACACCAGCGCCTGCGCCACGTGCTTGAGGCACGCCTCCGTCTCGGGCCCCTTGGGCGCGAGCGGACGTCCCAGCTCCACGCGCCCGTTGACGAACTGCAGGCCGCCGCACGGGTCCGCGGTCTGCTCGGCGCCCGCGGGCAACGTCACCAGCGCCAACGCCCACATCCAAGGCAGGGTCCGGGTCATGGCGTGGTCTCCTTCGCCGAGGAATCCTCGGCGGTCTTCACGACGTTGAACTCGACGCGGCGGTTGTTCTCGCGTCCCTGGACCGTCTTGTTGCTGTCGACGGGCTGCGTCTCACCGAAGCCCTGGGCCTCCAGGCGCTCCGGCGAGATGCCCGCCTTCACCAGGAACTCGCGGACGTTGTTCGCGCGCCGCTGGGACAGGTCCAGGTTGCTCGCATCCGAGCCCTTGTCATCCGTGTGTCCCTCCACGCGCACGCGCTCCATCTGGGGGTTGGCCTTGAGGATGGATGCGACCTGGGCCAGCAGGCCGTAGGACTTGGGCAGGATGATGTCCTTGCCCGTGGCGAAGTAGACCTTGTCCAGGATGACGATGCGCGAGCCCTCCAGGCGCACGCTCGACTTGCCCTTGTCGGGGCAGCCGTCCTCGTCCTTCACGCCGTTGATGGTCTCGGCCTCGAGCGGGCACGCGTCCGCCGTGTCCAGCACGCCGTCGCGGTCATTGTCCGGGTCGGGGCAGCCGTCCGCGTCCTCGAAGCCATCGGCGTCCTCGGGCTCGGTGGGGCAGCGGTCCTCGGTGTCGATGAGCCCGTCGCCGTCCGAGTCCACCGCCGCGGGCACCAGCTTCAGCGGCTCCTCGGGCGCCGTCTCCGTCGACGTGCCTTGCGCCGCGGGGACTTCATCCGGGCAGCCGTCCTCGTCCTGATACTGATTGAGGGTCTCCGGCTCGCCGGGGCACACGTCCGGGCCGTCGAGGATTCCATCCACGTCGTCGTCCGGGTCCAGGCAGTCATCGTCGTCCTGGAAGCCGTCGAAGTCCTCGGGCCCGAGGTCGCACTTGCGCGCGGGCGCGGACGCGGGCGCCGAGCCCGTCCAGGCCAGTCCTCCCAGCACGCGGAACCCCGGGGTGCCATAGCCGCGCGTCAGTCCCGGCCCCGCGCCCAGGTGCGCCGACAGCTCTTCCGTGAAGCGGTACTTCACCGCGCCCAGGGCCTCCAGCGGACGCTCCTCCGAGTTCGCCTCCTTCAGCCCGAGCGCGCCCGACACCGTCGCCGCCACCGTCAGCGCTTGCGTGAGGGGCACCTCCGCGCCCGCCGCGTAGGAGAACTCGTTCCCCACGCGCAGGTTGCGAAGCTGCTGCTCACCGCGAAGGTTGACGCCCACGTTGGCGAGCAGGCGCAGTGACGGGCCCGCCCACTCGGCCACGAGCCGGGGCTGGAACGTCGGCCCCTTCGTGCCCAGGAAGCCGGACGCTCCCGCGGTGGGCAGCGTCACGGGCGCGACGAACGCCAGGTGCACGCCCCCCTCGGTGGACAGCAGCAGCACCTTGGGCACCAGCCGCAGGTCGCCGATGCCCGTGCTGGCGGCGCCATCCACGAGCGACGGCGCGATGGCGCCCGCCGGCTGCGAGGACGTGGTGGAGACGGGGAGCGACACGCCGATCTCCAGCCGCTCGAACAACGCCACCGCGCCCATCAAGTCCAGCGAGAGCTGGCTGTCGACGATGCGGTAGACGAACGCGTCCTTGCGCGGGTCCAGCAGGTTGAGCGGGTCCTCTCCGTAGTTGACCGACAGCCCGAGGTTCCAATCCAGGTGTCTGCCCACGCGCGCGCTGTGCATTCCCAGCACGTCGTAGGCCCCGGGTCCGGGCTTGTATTGTTGGACATCAATGGCCTGCGACGTCTGCGCTTGCGCCCTCGCGACGCTTGCTGTCAGCAGCAGAAGGGCCAGCAGCGCCAGGGGGCGGGGTGGGTGGGCACGCACTCGCATGTCTTGACGCTGCCAGAAGGGCACGTGCCACATCAACGTGCCGCCAACAATTGGGAGACGTGTTGGGCCAGGGAGGGCAGCGGTTGGGGTTTGGGCAACACAAGGTCCACGCCGAGACCCTTGGCCCGCTCCGACAGCTCCGGAGACGCGAACGCCGTCAGCAGGAGCACCCGCGTCTCGGGGGCGTAACGCCTCACGAAGTCCGCCAGGACGAGCCCCTCTTCGGACTGTGTGCCACTCAACCGTAGGTCGCTGATGACCAGGTCGTAGCGACCCGTCGTCATCAATCCCAGTGCTTCGTCCAGTGCCTGGGCCGAGTCCACCCGATAGCCGGCGCCCGAGAAGAACTGACCCAGCACCCAGCACAGCGCGGATTCGTCGTCGACGATGAGGAGGTTCTGTGACACGCGCCGGGCCCGGAGCAAGCGGGGGGCCAGCCCGTGTCGGGTGGCGCCTCACGACTTTCCCGGCACTTGCGTGCGCTCAACCCTCGCCGCGCCCCGGCCCTTTCCAGGTTATGGATCCGATTTCTGGAATCCGGATCTGTTGATTCCCAAACGTTTCAGCCGCTCATAGAGGGAGGAGCGGGGGATTCCGAGGCGGAGGGCGGCCCGTTCGACGTGGCCGTTCTCCCGGCGCAGGACGCGCTCGATGTGGCGGCGCTCCAGCTCCTCCAGCGTGAGGTTGTCGTCGCCGCTGGGCTCGTCGGTGGCGGACTCGAAGCGCAGGTCGCCTCGGGAGAGGGGGCCTCCGCCGGACAGCAGCACGGCGCGCTCCAGGACGTTGCGCAGCTCGCGGATGTTGCCGGGCCAGGGGTAGCGCATGAGGGCGCTCTCCGCGTCGGCTTGCAGTCCCACGCCGGCCCGGCCTCGCGCGCCGCCCATCTCCGCGAGGAAGTGCCGGGCGAGCTCGGGGATGTCCTCCGGGCGCTCGCGCAGCGCGGGCACATGGAGGATGAGGGTGCTGACGCGGAAGTAGAGGTCGCCGCGGAAGCGCTTCTCCCGGGCCGCGGCGTTCAGGTCCTGGTGGGTAGCCGCGATGAGCCGCACGTCGACGCGCCGGTCGCGGACGTCACCGAGCCGGCGGAAGCGCTTCTCCTCCAGCACCTTGAGGAGCTTGGGCTGGACGGTGAGGTCCATGTCGCCAATCTCGTCCAGGAAGAGCGTGCCCCGGTCCGCGACCTCCAGCAGGCCCTGCTTGGCGGACACCGCGCCGGTGAACGCGCCCTTCTCGTGGCCGAACAGCTCCGAGTCGAGCAGGTCCTTCGACAGCGCCGCGCAGTTCAGGTCCACGAACGGCGCATCCGCGCGCGGGCCTCCCTCATGCAGCCAGCGCGCGAGCACGCTCTTGCCGCTGCCCGTCTCACCGGTGACGAGGACCGGGCTGTCGCTGTGCTGCATGCGCTCCGCTTCGGCGCGCAGGCTCCGGATGGCGGCGCTGCCGCCCAGGAAGGGATTCACGCTGGTGCGAGCGGTGCGCGACTGGTCCGCGCGCAGGCGCTGGCGCTCCCGTCGCTGGGCCACCAGCCGCTCCAGCACCACCTTGAGCACCGCGAGCTCCACGGGCTTGGTGAGGAACTGCTCGGCGCCTTCCTTCACGGCCTGGACCGCCAGCTCGATGGAGCCGTGGCCCGTGAGCACGACCAGCGGCACCGCCGAGTCGATCTCCTTGAGGCGCGGCAGCAGCTCCAGCGCGGTGCCGTCCGTCAGCCGGTAGTCCACCACCGCCACGTCGGGGCGGTGCGTGCGGAAGAGCTCCTGCGCCTCGGTGATGCCCTGGGCCTCGTCCACGTCGAAGCCGTGGGCGGAGAGATAGCCCCTCATTCCCAGCCTGACGCCGGGCTCGTCGTCCACGAGGAGGATGCGGGTGCGTGTCATGAGGCGAGCGGGTCCATCGACAGGCGGAGGGTGGGTGAGGACACCGCTGGTAGCAGCAGCGTGACTTCCGCGCCACCCTCTGGGTGATTTCGCAGGCGGATGCGCCCCTGATGTTCCTCCAGGATGCGCTGGACGATGGCCAGGCCCAGGCCCGTGCCGCCCCGGCGCTTGCTGAAGAAGGGCTCGAAGACATGCGGGAGGTCCTCCTCGCGGAAGCCCGGCCCTCCGTCCCGCACGGTGCAGCTCACCCAGGCGCGGCCTTCCTCCTCCAGCGGCGACGTGGCCACGCTCACCGTCGTGCCCACGGGAGAGTGCTGCACCGCGTTCTCCACCACGTTGCGGAAGACATGGAACAGCCGCCGCGAGTCCATGCGCACGCAGGGCAGCGCCTGCGCGAGCGTGGGGGTGACGGTGACGCGGGACTGCTCACCCGTGCGCGTGCAGGCGGCCAGCGCCTCCTCCACGACGGGATGGATGGGGCCCTCCACCCACTCGCCCCGGGTCGGGCGGCCGTACTCGAACAGCTCCTGGGTGAGGTGGTTGAGGCGGCGCACCTCGCCGCGCAGCACGTCCACGTAGGGGGCCAGGTCCGCGCGCTGGCCGACGGTGGCCTCCACGGCGTCCACCACGGCGGAGATGGAGAAGAGGGGATTGCGCACCTCGTGCGCGACGCCCGCGACGATGGCGCCCATGGCGGCCATGGTCTCGCTGCGGCGCAGGCTGGCCTGGAGCTCCAGCAGCCGTGTGACTTCGGTGGCGACCAGGATGATGCGCGAGTCCTCGCCACCGGCCTCGTCGACCCACGCGGCGGACAGCTCCCACGTGCGGCGGGCATGCGGGTCCGTCACCTCGCGGGTGATGATGCCGTGGGTCCTGCGCAGCTCCTCCACCAGCGGCGGCGTGCTGGACCAGGGCGGTGTGAAGGCGGCGGTGGACAAGGGCTGGCCGGAAGGGTCCAGGCCGCCGAACAGGATGCAGGCCGCGGCGTTGAGGCGCTGGATGGTGCCGTCCGCGCCGAGCACGACCAGCGGTGAGCTCACGGCATCGAACGTGCGGCGCCACTCCTGCGCGGAGCGGCGGAAGCTCTCGTGGAGGCGCTGGCGCAGCTCGTCCGCGAGGTAGCGGTCGGTGATGTCCGTGACGACGCAGCCCACGTGCAGCTCGCCCTGGGTGTCGCGCACGGAGGCCGTCGCGCGGCTGCGCACCCAGCGCACCCGTCCGTCCGCGCAGATGATGCGGTGCTCCAGCTCCACCTCCGAGCTGGGGGCGAGCGACTCGATGCGCGTGCGGTAGCGCGCGCGGTCCTCGGGGTGGATCATCTCCGCCCACAGCGGCGGCGGGCCTCCACCGGGGCCGGGCTCCGCGAAGGCGGAGGCGGGGTAGCCCGTGGTGCGCTCGATGACGGGGGTGCAGTAGAAGTCCCGCAGCGCGCCGTCGCGCAGCTTGCCGCCCCACAGGTAGTCGGGCAGTGAGCGCGTCAGCACGTCCAGCCGGCCCTCGTGCTCCTGGAGCGTCTGCTCGGCGCGCATGCGCTCGGTGAGCTCCGAGAGGGAGGCGATGACACCCAGCACCTCGCCTCCCGAGCTTGTCACGCGCGAGTAGCTGCCGAACCAGAAGCGAGACTCACCGGGCGCGGCGGGCGTCTCCACCTCCAGGCAGGTGTCGGTGATGGGGACGTCCGTCTCCAGGGCGCGCTGGAGGCGCGGTACCAGCAACCGGCCCAGCTCCGGCATCACCTCCGAGACGTGGCGGCCCAGGTGTCCGCCCGCGGGCAGTCCATTCATGGCCGCGAGCGCGGGGTTGACGTGGATGTAGCGCAGGTGGCGGTCGAAGAACGCGAAGCCCACGGGCGTGACATCCATCAGCGCGTCGCGGAGCGCGCTGGAGTCATCGGCGCTGCGCAGGGCCGCGTCGCGCTCGCGTCGGGTGCGTTCCCGGGCGCGGGCGAGCACCAGCGCGGGAGTGCCGGCGCAGATGAACACCAGGGCCGCCGTGGTGAGGACGCGAGGCAGGGCGCCGACCGCGCTGGCGCTCGACCAGGTCCACTCGAGGAAGGCGGCGAGCATCGAGGCCGCGACGACGGCCATCAGCATCTGCCTGCGGGTGGGGAACTCGTGCATGGGGTGGGGGCGCACGAGCCTACCCGGAATCGAGTCACGCGCCGCGCTTGTCGGAGGGAGAGCAGGGATGCGGCGAGGGTCGCGATGGACCGCGCGCCCGGCTCAGGAGATGTGCGCGTGGGTGGCCAGCTCTTGGGCCCGGCGCTCCAGGAGCTCCCGCACCTCGGCGTCCGAGGTTTGTTCGAAGTTTCGATACCAGAGGCCCACGGCATAGAAGGGCTCTGGCGTTCGCGCACACACCACTTCGTCCGCGAGTGCTTCGACCTCTTCACATGTTTCCGCTGGGGCGACAGGGACGGCGACGATGATGTGCGCGGGATGTCGTTCGCGAAGCGCGGCCACGGCGGCGCGCATGGTGGAGCCCGTGGCGAGCCCGTCATCCACGAGGATGACCTCGCGCCCCTGGACGTCCAGCGGGGGCCGCCCGGAGCGGTAGCTCGACTCACGGCGCAGCAGCTCCTGGGCTTCGCGTCGGGCGACGGCGGCGACCTGCTCGCGCGAGATGTCCAGCTCCCGCAGCACCTCGGGGTTGAGCACCTGGATGCCGCCGGTGGCGATGGCCCCCATCGCGAGCTCCTCGTGTCCGGGGGCTCCCAGCTTGCGCACGATGAACACGTCGAGCGGCGCGTCCAAGGCGCGAGCGACCTCGTATCCCACGGGGACTCCGCCGCGCGGCAGGGCGAGCACCCGGGTCTCTGGCTGGTGCGCATGGTGCGCGAGGTGTCTCGCGAGGTCGCGGCCGGCCATGAAGCGGTCCTGGAACTCGGGTCCTTGCATGGGGGCCTCCTTGCCGTGCGCGCGTGGCGCGACCTCCTCTTGTTTGAAGTTGGACATGCTCGCGGTGGCGGAGGCTGGAGCCGGCCGGGCTCGCCCGCCTGGCGAGGAGGAGCGGGCCTACGTCGCGGAGCGCCCGACCGGTGGAGGGGGCTCGACGACGGGGGGCGGCCGCCGGTGCGGACGCTCGTGGGGCGTCACCGGATTCGGCGGCTCCTGCTGGGGATGGCGCGGGTCGGGCTCCTGCACCGGCACGTTGGGCGAAGGCTTGGGACCCGGCGGCGGGGGCGAGGGGAGTCCGGGAATCGGCGGCTGCTGAGTAGGCATGCGGATGAGCCTCGTGCCGAGGGGAACCTCCCCTCATTCCACTGAACCTGTGCATGCGGACTTCTTCCCACCCGAGGCGCCAGGGAGCCGGCGAACGCCCGCATGCGGCTCGCGCGGCGGACAGGCCCACGAGCCGTGGCTCGCAGGGTCGGTGGCTGCTGCACCGCGGCACTCGCGCCTTCACGTTTCCCCGATACGTCGTATCGACCATCGGACAGGAGGCACGACATGAAGGCAGCCTTGTGGGGCCTGGGTGGATTGGGGCTTGGCGTCGGGATGATGTACTGGTCGGACCCTCGAAGTGGCCGCTGGCGCAGGTCCCACCTGCAGGGCAAGGCGGTGCACGCGGCCCATGAAGCGGGCTGTGCGGCGGGGGTCCTCCGGAGGGACCTGGCGCAGCGCTCGCGGGGGTTGTTCCTCGAGTCCCTCCGCCGCTTCCGTTCGGACCCCGTGGACGACGTGACGCTGGGCGAGCGGGTGCGCGCGGCGCTGGGGCGGGTGTGTTCGCATCCAGGCTCGGTGCGCGTCTCGGTGCGAGGTGGACGGGTGTCGCTGGAGGGCTCCATCCTCGTCGACGAGCTCAAGCGCGTGGTCCCCGCAGTGGGCCGGGTGCGAGGTGTCCGCGCCGTGGAGAGCCGGCTGTCTCCCTTCGCGCAAGCGGGGCGGCAATCCGAGCTGCAAGGAGGGGGGCCTCGCCGCGGGCCCCCCAGGACGTTCGGCTCCTCGCACTGGTCGCCTTCCGCGCGATTCTTCGGAGTGCTGGGGGGCCTGTCCCTGGCCTCGTGGGCCTTCCGGCAACGCGGGGCGCTGGGGCTTCTCCTCGGCGTGGGCGGCGCGGTGCTCGGGGTCCGCGCGCTCAGCAACCTGGAGCTGCGCAGGCTCACGGGCATCGGCGTGGGGCCTCGCGCCATCACGTTGCACAAGGACATCACCGTGAACGCGCCGGTCGAGGAGGTCTTCGCCTTCTGGGATGCGATGCAGAACTTCCCGCGCTTCATGACCCATGTGGATGAGATCCGCGTGGACTCGTCGGGCCGCTCGTACTGGAAGGTGAAGGGCCCCGCGGGGCTGCACTTCGAATGGGAGGCGGAGGTCACCCAGCGCGTGCCGAACAAGCTGCTCGCGTGGCGCAGCGTGAAGGGCACCTCCGTGGAGAACGCGGGCGTCATCCACTTCGAGCGCACGCCCAAGGGCGGCACGCGGCTGGATATCCGCCTCGCCTACAACCCACCGGCGGGGGCCATCGGTCACGCCTTCGCGCGGCTGTTGGGCGTGGACCCGAAACGTCAGATGGATGACGACCTCCTGCGCCTCAAGTCCCTGCTGGAGCGGGGCAAGGCCACCGGGCGCGAGACGGTGACGCGAGAGTCCTTGTCGGTCGGGCGGACAGGGCGCCAGACGCTGATGCACTGAGCGCCTCGCGCGAGCTCCGAGCGGCGTCGCGACGCAGGATTTGCGCGCCAGTGGCCTTGCGGGGCCGGGCGCGCACATCTTGCGTGCTCCTGGGTCCTCCAGGCCCTCACGGGTCTGGCGTGATGCTTGCTCCGGAGTTCCTCGTCCGATGTGGGGTGAGCGGTTAGTCTCCAGCCCCGAAACCATGGCGGAAACCTTGTTCGAGGAGCTGAAGCGGTACGTGGCGTTTGGCGCGGAGGACGAGCAGTCTCTCGTCGGGCTCCACGCCATCGCGAAGCCGCATTTCCCCCACATCGCGCGTGTCTTCTATGACCGCATCCTGGAGCACGACGGCGCGCGCAAGGCCCTGGAGGGAGGCGAGAGCCAGGTCGGCCACCTGAAGGGCACGTTGCAGGTGTGGATGGACCAGCTGCTCCGGGGCCCCTGGGATGAGGCCTACTTCGCGCTGCGCTGCCGCATCGGCCGCATCCACGTGCGCATCTCGCTGCCGCAGCACTACATGTTCGGCGCGATGAACGTGCTGCGGCAGGAGCTCACCGCGGTCATCGACACGGAGCTCCCGGGAGACCTGCAGACGCGGCACCGCACGCGCACCGCGCTGGGCCGCATCCTGGACCTGGAGCTGGCCATCATGCTCCACACGTACCGCGAGGACCTGCTGGCCCAGCAGGCGCGCACCGAGCGGCTGGCCACCTTCGGGCAGCTCGTGGGCTCCATCGGACATGAGCTGCGCAACCCCCTGGGTGTCATCGAGACGTCGCTCTACATCCTGCGCAGTCGCGCGGGGGCCTCGGTGGATGAGCGCACGCACAAGCACCTGGACCGCATCGGCGAGCAGGTGGGCATCGCGAACCACATCGTCTCCGACTTGCTGGACATGATCCGGGACCGCCCGCTGCAACGCCAGGAGGTCTGGCTGGACGAGGTCTGGCAGGAGGCGCTCAAGGCCGTACCGCGCCCGGAGGGCGTGAGCATCCAGACGGAGGGCCTGGTCTCGCTGCTGCCCGTGCAGGGGGACGCGGGGCAGCTGCGCCAGGTGTTCGTCAACCTGTTGCAGAACGCGGTGCAGGCGCTGGAGGAGTCGGGCGGCGGGGTATCGCTGGTGGGCGCCCCGGGCGCGCCGGGCACGGTGGAGCTGGTCCTGGAGGACACGGGACCAGGGGTCAGCGAGAGCGTCCGCGGTCGCCTCTTCGAGCCGCTGATCACCACCAAGGCGCGAGGCATCGGCCTGGGGCTGGCGCTCGTGCGCCGCATCCTGGAGCGCCACGGCGGGTCCATCGTGTATGCGCCGCGCGCCGGTGCCGGAGCCCGCTTCGTGATTCAGCTTCCCACGTCGCCACAGGAGGGGCCCGATGCGTCGCTACCTTCTGCTGGATGACAACCAGGCGCTGGCGGAGAACCTCGCGGAGATTCTTCGCGACGAGGGACACCAGGCCACCGTGGTGGGCACGGGCGACGAGGCCCTGCGCGCGGTGGGGACGACCCGCTTCGACGCGCTCGTGACGGACATGCGCATGCCCGGCATGAGCGGCGCGGACGCGGTGCGACGCATCCGGCGATTGGACCCGGGGCTCGCCGCCGTGGTCGTCACGGCCTACCCGAGCGAGGACGACCTGGAGACGGCCCGGCGCGAGGGCCTGCTCGCGGTGCTCCCCAAGCCCGTGCCCATCTCCACGCTGATGGACCTGCTGGCCAATGCGCGCAGGGACGGGCTGGTGGTGGTGGCGGAGGACGACCCGGCGCTGAGCGACAACCTCTCGGAGGTGCTGCGGGCGCGGGGCTTCTCGTGCGTGACGGTGGCCTCGGTGCTGGACACGGACCACCTGTCCTGCGCGGCGCCCTTCGCGGCGCTGGTGGACCTGCGCATGCCCGGCGGGCCGGATGGCGAGGCCTTCCGCAAGCTGCGCGCGCGCTACCCGAGCCTGCCCACCTTCGTCATGACGGCATGGCCGGACCTGGCGCCACGCGGCGTGGGGGTCGATGTCTTTCCCAAGCCCTTCGACACGGGTGCGCTCGTGGGCGCGCTGGAGTCGGCACACGCGTCACGAGCATGAGTGAGCCCATGGCCCTGTCTCCCTCACGTGTCCTGGTCGTGGATGACAACGCGGCGTTCCTCGACAACCTCGATGAGCTGCTGGGCGACGCGGGCTATTCCGTGCGCGCGGCGTCGACGTGCCGGGCCGCTCGGGAGAAGGCTCGCGAGGGCTTCGACGTGGCGCTGGTGGACCTGCGCCTCCCGGACGGAGATGGGACGGCGCTGGCGGCGGAGCTGAAGGCGGGGTCCCCGGATTCGGAGGTGGTGCTGCTCACGGGCTTCGCCACGCTGGAGACGGCCGTGGCGGCGGTGCGCGCGGGGGCGTGTGCGTACCTCATGAAGCCGTGTGCGCCGCGCGAGCTGCTCCTCACGCTGGAGCAGGCGATGCGGCAGGTGCGGCTGCACGCGGAGAAGCGCGAGCTGGCGCGGCGCGCGCAGGTGACGGAGAAGCTGGCCGCCGTGGGCACGATGACGGCGGGGCTGTCCCACGAGATCCGCAACCCGCTCAACGCCGCGGCCTTGCAGCTCGCCGTGCTGGAGCGCCGGGTGCGCAAGCTGCCCGATGGTCAGCAGGGCACGCTGCTGGAGCCCTTGCTGCTGGTGCGCGACGAGATTCGCCGGCTCGACCATATCCTGGAGGACTTCCTCCAGTTCGCCCGGCCTCGGGAGTTCCGCCCGGGCTCCGTGGACGTGAAGGCCCTGGTCCGCCGGGTGGTGGACCTCTTGAGCGGTCAGGCCGAGGCGCGGAAGGTGACGCTGACGCAGGTGGTGCCGGACGCCGCGCTGCCGTCGCTCGCGGGCGAGGAGGAGCGGCTTCGACAGGTGCTCATCAACCTGTGCCTCAACGCGCTGGAGTCGACCCCCACGGGGGGGCAGGTGACGCTGTCGGCGGGCGCGGAGGACACGCGCGTCTGGCTCACGGTGGACGACACGGGAGCGGGTGTCCCGGAGGCGATGAGAGATCGCATCTTCGAGCCCTTCTTCACCACCAAGGCCCAGGGCTCCGGACTGGGGCTCCCCATCGTCCACGCCATCGTCACCCAGCACGGCGGGACGCTGGAGGTGGACACGGCGCCGGGAGGCGGCGCGCGCTTCATCCTGCGACTCCCCGTGGCGCGCTAGCGTCGGGCCCGCGCGCGCACCGGGAGCCGGGCCTCAGAGGCCGCCGGGCGGCGTCACGAGGCTGGACGCGGAGACGCTCGCGCAGAGGACGCAGGCATTCTGACTGGAGCCATCCGCGCGCGTGCCCGGAACGTCCGCGCGGGCGAACCGGCGCTGCTCCTCGACGCCACCCCCCGGCTCGTTCGTGAACCAGACGTCGAAGTCGTAGTGCACGGGGACGGGCTTGCCGTCGAGGGTGGCGGGGGCGTAGCGCCACGTGGTCAGCGTGCGGATGATGCCCTCCTCCAGTCCGGAGAGGCCCTGCAGCGACTTGCAGTCCGTGACGGAGCCGTCGGTGGTGATGGTGCAGCGAGTGACGACGACGCCCTTGGGGACGGCGGACACCCGCGAGCGGATGTTCCGCGTCAGGTCGGCGAAGTTGAGGCGGTCCCCCGAGACGAAGCGGGGCGGGGTGATGCCTGGCCCCAACGTGAAGATGCCGTCTTCCGAGGGCATGGGCGCCGTCGGCTGCGCCAGCGCGAGGAGGGGGTCGATGACCGGCGCGGGCTTGGGCGTGGGAGCGGGCGCGGCCTCCGCGACCTCGACCGGGGGCGTGGCCTGGGGCTCTTCCTTGGCTTCGGCGACGGCCACGGCGGGCTCCGCCTCGAGCGGATAGGGCGTCCGAGGCAGCTCCGTCCGGGCGATTCCCTCCGTGTCGGGGATGAGCAGCGCGGCCGGGGGCGGGACGCGGGGCTTCTGGGGCGAAGGCTTCGAGGAGAGGCGCACCGGGGCCTTGCTGGGGCCGTTGATGGCGCCCGGGAACACCTTCGGGACCGGGGCGACGAGGGGCCGGGGACCGGCGGGCTCGTTCATCGCGAAGGCGCGCGGGGGCGGCTGTACCGCGGGCAGCGAGAGAATCGGCGGCGTGACGGGCGCCACGGCCAGCGCGGGGAGGGGGACCTGCGAGGAGCCCAGCGCAACGGCGAGCGCCGCGCCGCCCAGGCCGCTGACCAGCCTCCACGGCCGACGGGGAGCATGACTCTCGGGGACACCCAACAGGCGGCGGATGCGCGACAGCAAGGAACCACCATTCGCGCCAAGCGCGGGCACGGGGGAAGGGGACGCACGGACCTGCTCGATGTGGGCGAGGGCTCGGGCGTAGAGGACCGCGTCGCCGCAGGACCGCACGGCCAGGTCATCCGCGCAGTGCTCACGCTCCTCGCGGATGCGGTGGGACAGCCACCAGACGGCGGGGTGGTAGAACAGGAAGGTCTCGACCAGCGCCTGGAGCAGGTTCACCAGGTAGTCGTGGCGCTGGATGTGCGCCAGCTCGTGCGACAGCACCGCCTCGAGCTGCGCGGGCGTCAGGCCCACGATGGCGCCCGCGGGGACGAGGATGAGCGGACGCCACAGGCCGATGACCTGGGGCACGTCCACGCGCGCCGAGGCCAGCAGGCGGACAGGACGCGTCAGCTTCATGCGCGAGAGCGCCTGCGCGAGGGCCTGGGTCCACGCGGCGGCCGGCGCCTCCGTGTGCAGGCGCGACATGCGCTGCGCGGCGTACCAGGACACGAGCGTCCGCGCGGACAGGAGCAGCACGCCACAGCACCACGCCGGGAGCAGCCAGTGCCGGGGCAGCTGCAGCCAGGAGGGGCTGGCCACCACCACCTCGCGCGCCGCGGTGTCCACCAGGAGTGTGGTGGTGGCGCGAGCCACCGGGAGGAGCGGTGCGGCCGCCGCGCCACTCGCCGCCACCGGCCCCAGGCCCTCCAGCACCGCGCCCAGGAACGTGACGAGGGGGAGCACCGCCATCGTCAAGAGGCCCAGGCACGCGACGACATAGCGTCCATGGGCGGACCGGCGCGACATCAAGGCCATCACTCCAGCCGTCACCAACGCCACCGCCGCTCCCTGCCAGACAAAAGCGAGAAGGGCTCGTTCTAGCGAGTCCAGCACGTCCATCACTTCCCCCGCCTCTCGTGCTCGTCCAGCAGCTTCCGGATCTCGGCCAGCTCCTCCGCGGACGTCCGCTTCATCGACAGCGCCTGGGCGACGACACTGGAGGCGGAGCCACCGAAGGCACGGTCCATCAGGTCGCGCAGCAAGTCCCGCTGGGTGCGCTTCTGACTGAGGGCCGCCTCGTAGACGTGGGTGCGCTCGCTCTCGTCTCGCTGCACGAGCCCCTTCTCCGTCATGTTCTGCAGGAGCTTGAGGACCGTCGTGTAGCCGGTGTCGTTGTCCTGCGTGTCCCGGAGCGACTCATGCACCTGCCGCACGGTGCTGGGGCCGAGCTGCCAGAGGACCCGGAGGATGGCCAGCTCGGCGCGAGTCGGCTGGGGAGGAACGGGCATCATCCGCCGGAGTATTACGACGGGTGTCGTAACTGTCAACGACGGTTGTCGTAGACCTCGCCGCGCGGCGCGAGGGACCGCGCGGGTGGGGCGCCCCGGAGGAGGTCAGGGCTCCGCGGGGAGGTCGCTCGCGGACTCGTCGGCCTCCAGCTTCGCCGGCGCGTTCTCGCCCGACGTGCCGTACTCCTTGAGCCGGTACTGGATCTTCCGCACGCTGATGCCCAGCACCTCCGCGGCGCGCGAGGTGGAGCCCTGCACCATCTCCAGGGTGCGGAGGATGGCCTCGCGCTCGATGGCCGCGAGCGTGGCGCCGGGGATGAGCGAGCCCTGGCTGGTGCCGCTGGGGCGCGGTCCTCGCAGCACGGGCGGCAGGTCATCCGTCGCCAGCTCATGTCCCTGCGTGAGCACCACGGCGCGCTCGATGGCGTTCTCCAGCTCGCGGATGTTGCCCGGCCAGTCATGCGCGAGCAGCGCCTGGAGCGTGCCCGGCGCCAGCCCTCGCACCTGCTTGCCGTAGGCGTCGCCGTACTTCTCGAGGAAGTGGTTCACCAGCGCGGGGATGTCGCTCTTGCGGTCCCGCAATGGCGGCAGCGTCACGCTCACCACGTTGAGGCGGTAGTAGAGGTCCTCGCGGAAGCGGCCGGCCTTCACCTCCGCGGCGAGGTCCCGGTGGGTCGCCGCGACGATGCGCACGTCCACCTTGAGCGTCTGCGTGCCGCCCACGCGCTCCAGCTCGCGCTGCTGGAGCACGCGCAGGAGCTTCACCTGCACGGTGGGGGAGATCTCCCCGATTTCATCCAGGAACAGCGTGCCGCCGTCGGCCAGCTCGAAGCGGCCCTCCTTGCGCGCCACCGCGCCGGTGAAGGCGCCCTTCTCGTGGCCGAACAGCTCGCTCTCCAGGAGGCTCTCGGACAGCGCGGCGCAGTGCACGCGGATGAAGGGCTTGTCGCGGCGAGGCGACTCCTGGTGGAGCGCCTGGGCGATGAGCTCCTTGCCCGTGCCGGACTCGCCCAGGATGAGCACCGTGGCGCGCGTGCTCGCGGCGCGGCGGACCACGTCGTAGATGCCCTGGAGCTGGGGCGACTCGCCGATGATGTCGTGGAAGCGCCGCACGCGGGTGCGCACCTGGTCCCGCAGCGCCTCCGCCTCGCGGCGAAGGCTGCGCTTCTCCAGCGCCTTCGACAGCGTGACCAGCACCTGGTCCGCGTCGAGCGGCTTGAGCAGGAAGTTGTCCGCGCCGGACTTCATCGCCTCCACCGCCATCTCCACGCTGGCGAAGGCCGTCATCATCACGAAGGTGGCGTCGCTGCCTTGCTCACGCGCGGCGCGCAGCAGGCTCAGCCCGTCCATCTTCGGCATGCGCACGTCGGTGAGCACCACGGCGGGCGAGAAGTCCGCGACGCGGGTGAGCGCCTCCGCGCCATTGCCCGCCTCGGCCACCTCGTAGCCTTCCTCGCTCAGGATGGTGGCGATGGCTCGGCGGGCGTTGTCCTCATCGTCGACGACCAGGATTCGCTGTGCGGACATGGATGGGGGCTCGAGGGGTCAGGGGAGTGCGAGGCGCGGCGCGGGCCGCGCGTAGGGAGCGTCGGTCTGGGGGCGGGAGTTCGTGGCCCGGGTATGCCACGTCTCCACCACCGGCTCGATGCGAGGGGAGATCTGGATGACGGAGCTGGGGAAGCAGTGCGCGGGCAGCTCGGCGAAGAGCCCGCGCACCATGTCCGCTTCCGAGTCCGTGGCCACGGCCACGTGAGGGCGGACGATGAGGTCCGTGAGGTGCGGCGGCTGGCCCGGGGCCGCGACGATGCGGGCCACGGCGCTGCTCTGGTAGAAGAGGACGCGCACGCCGGCTTCTCGCGCCCGCTCCAGGAACGCGAGCAGCGTGCGGCCCTCCACCGCGCCCACCAGCAGGGCCTCCGGTGCCCAGCGACCGATCTCCGGTGTGCCGCGCTCGACGAGCGGGAGTCCGATGGGAACGGGGGGCGCATGGTCGCTCGTCAGGACGGCACCGCGTTCACCCTGCCAGTACAGACGCGTTTCGTACTCTGTGACGGTAACGGACGTCATGGGCTCTCCCTCCGCCGGGCCGTGCTCCGGCATTGCCCTTTCAACCCGTGTGCCGCGAAGGTGCTTCATGTTGGACCCGGGATTCGTCCTGCGGTCCGGGACAGGAAAGCGAGGGTAGCTCATGGCAGGCCAAACAGACGCAGGACCCAGGGGCCCGTCACGCTGACCAGCAGACAACCGGCCACCATGAGGGGAACCCCGAGCCGCAGGAGTTCGGTGGTGTCGAGCCCCTCGCCCGCGGCCATCGCATTGGGCGGCGTGCTGATGGCGAAGGGGATGCCGAACGAGCACCCCATGGCGACGAGGATGGGCGTGGACGCGGAGGGCTCCACGCTCAGGGCCAGTGGGAGGAGCAGGGCGGCGGTGCCCGTGTTGCTCATCAAGGCCGACAGCACCGCCGCGACGACGACCAGCACCCCCAGCCGCGCCTCGCGGGGCAGGGCCTCGAGCCGGGCACCGTCGAGCGCGTGCGCCACCACTCCCGAGTGCTCCAGCAGCTTGCCCAGCGCGAGCCCTCCCGCGATGAGCAGCAGGGTGGACCAATCCAGCCGGCCCAGGTCCTCGCGTCGGAGCAGCCCCGTGCCGAACAGCAGCGCCGTGGCGCCCAGGGCGACCACCGGTGCGGGCACGCCGTGGAGGGGCTCCGTCAGCCAGGCCGCCACACAGGCGGCGCTCACCGCGAGGACCCGGCGCCCCGAGGGGCTCAGCGCCCGCGTCATCGGTGCGGGCAAGGACACCGGCCCCGCCACGCGGAAGCGCAGGAGGATGAGGCCGAAGCCCAGCAGCAGCATCAGCGCGGTGAGGGGCAGGGCGAACGCCATCCACCCCGCGAAGGTGACGGGGGCGAAGGTGCTGGCCGCGGACACGGCGAGGGCATTCGGTCCGCTGCCCACGGGGGTCGCCATTCCGCCGAGGTTGGCCCCCAGCGCCACGCTCGCTAGCAGGGCGGGCCGCAGGGGCGCGCCGGGCGGAGCGGCGAGCAGCACGGGCCGGAGCGCCGCGAGCATCATCGCCGCGGCGGCCACGTTGGACATCCACATGGACAGGAAGGCCACGCCGCCCATCACCAGGAGGAGCAGCAGCCGGGGCCGGCCTCGAGAGCCGCGCACGACGTGGCGAGCCACCGCGGAGTCGAGGCCGTGTCGCATGGCCGCCACTTCCAGCGTGAAGCCGCCGAGGAAGAGGATGAGCACCGGGTCCGCGCACCACGTGAGCACCGAGGCCAGCCGGTAGTCCGGCGCCAGCGGGCCCAGCACCACGGGCGTGGCCCCGAGCAGGAGCAGGGTGGGAACAAAAGGGGGCACCAGCTCCGACAGCCACAACACCAGGCAGACGCCCGCCACCAGCACCGCGCGCGACGCCACCTCGCCCTGCACACCGAAGCCCGCGACCAGGGCCACCGCGACCAGCCCCGCGCCCGCGAGCGCGGGCCGGAGCCAGCTCCGCCGCGGCGCCGGAGCGCCGAGGGGCTTGATGGGCATGGAGGGCGTGGCCTCGGTGTCGTGCATCGAGGCAAGAGGCGGGGACATGGTGGGAAGTCACCGTCGCGAGGACGTGGGGAGGGGAACCGCGAACGAGCACCCGCGCCGGGCGGCGTGGGCTCGGGGGGACTCAGGCGTTGAACTCGCGCGCCAGCTCGCGGCGGTCCTTGTCCTCGATGAGGTGCTGCGCGTAGCGCACGAGGTCCGCTTCCGTGACGATGCCCACCAGCGTGCCGTCCGCCGCCACCACGGGGAGGCAGCCGAACTTGTTGCGCAGCATCAGCGCCACCGCTTCGCGCAGCGAGTCGTTGGGCGTCACCGTCGTCACGTCGCGCGTCATGATGTCCGCGGCCCACAGCGGCTGCGCGGCCGGGTCCGACGCGTGCGTGGCCGCGGCCCTGAGCAGGTCCCGGTGCGTGACGAGCCCCACGAGCTTGCCCTGCCGGGTGACGGGCAGATGGCGGATGCGGTGCATGTTCAGCAGCTCCTCCGCCTTGCCCAGGTTCTGCGTCTCCTTGAGCGTGACCACCTCGCGTGTCATCAGCTCTCCAACGATTTTCATGAGTGGCGCTCTTTCCGTTCGGCGGTTCTCCGGCGAGCCAATGCAGGACGAGGGCCAGACCGGCTTCGCTCGGGGAACGGTGATTCCGGCGTCCTATGCGCGCAAGGTTTGCGCCGCCGCGACGGGCTCCGCAGTTCTTGCGCGAGGAATGTTCACTGGAGGGCCCCGGGCCCCGCCTCCGGGTGGGTTGAACCCCGGTTCGGTGTGGGCTAGATGCTCACCCAGTCGCTAGGGGTGCCCCTCGAGAGGGGCTGAGACGGCCGCGCGGCGCGGCCAACCCTTGGAACCTGAACCGGGTCATACCGGCGGAGGGAAGCGGCATGGAGCCCACAGCCTGGGCTCCGTCTGCCTTCCCGCCCGTCCTCGAGGAGTTGAGTGATGAGCGGAGCATCCAAGAGCCTGAAGGTCGATGGGAAGGTCCTGGAGGGCATCAGCCGAGGCCCCTTGCCGGCCTCTCGCAAGGTGTTCGTGAGCGGGACGTTGCACCCCGACGTGCGCGTGCCCCTTCGGGAAATCAGTCAGACGCCCACGCGGCACGGCCATGGGTCGGACGCGCGCGAGACGGCGAATCCCCCCGTGCACGTCTATGACTCCAGCGGTCCGTACACGGACCCCGCGGCGGACATCGACCTGCGTCGGGGCCTGCCGGCGGCGCGCGAGGCGTGGATCCTCCGTCGCGGCGACACGGAGGAGCTGGCCGGCATCACCTCCAAGTACGGCAAGGAGCGCGAGGAGGATCCTCGGCTGGCGGGGCTGCGCTTCGGCCATCGGCGCAAGCCGCGCGTGGCCCGGGCGGGGAGCAACGTCACCCAGCTCCACTATGCACGCAAGGGCATCATCACCCCGGAGATGGAGTACGTGGCCATCCGGGAGAACCTGCGCGTGGAGGCCTCGCTCGCCGCGCAGCACCCGGGACACTCCTGGGGCGCGTCCATCCCCAAGGTCATCACGCCGGAGTTCGCCCGCGACGAGGTGGCCCGAGGCCGCGCCATCATCCCCGCGAACATCAACCACCCGGAGGTGGAGCCGATGATCATCGGCCGCAACTTCCTGGTGAAGATCAACGCCAACATCGGCAACTCCGCCGTCACGTCCTCCATCGAGGAGGAGGTGGAGAAGATGGTGTGGTCCATCCGCTGGGGTGCGGACACGGTGATGGACCTGTCCACCGGCCGGAACATCCACGAGACGCGCGAGTGGATCCTCCGCAACGCGCCGGTGCCCATCGGCACGGTGCCCATCTACCAGGCGCTGGAGAAGGTCGGCGGCAAGGCGGAGGAGCTCACCTGGGACATCTACCGCGACACGCTCATCGAGCAGGCCGAGCAGGGCGTGGACTACTTCACCATCCACGCCGGCGTGCTGCTGCGCTACGTGCCGCTCACCGCGAAGCGCCTGACGGGCATCGTCAGCCGAGGCGGCTCCATCCTCGCGAAGTGGTGCCTGGCCCACCACCAGGAGAACTTCCTCTACACGCACTTCGATGAGATCTGCGAGATCATGAAGGCGTACGACGTCAGCTTCAGCCTGGGAGACGGGCTGCGGCCGGGCTCCATCGCCGACGCGAACGACGCGGCGCAGTTCGGCGAGCTGGAGACGCTGGGCGAGCTGACCCAGATTGCCTGGAAGCACGACGTGCAGACGATGATCGAGGGCCCGGGCCACGTGCCCATGCACCTCATCCAGGAGAACATGACCAAGCAGCTCGCCGTGTGCGGCGAGGCGCCGTTCTACACGCTGGGGCCCCTCACCACGGACATCGCGCCGGGGTATGACCACTTCACCAGCGGCATCGGCGCGGCGATGATCGGCTGGTTCGGCACCGCGATGCTCTGCTACGTGACGCCGAAGGAGCACCTGGGCCTGCCGGACCGTGATGACGTGAAGGAAGGCGTCATCACGTACAAGATCGCCGCCCACGCCGCGGACCTGGCCAAGGGCCACCCGGGCGCACAAGCCCGTGACAATGCGCTGTCCAAGGCCCGGTTCGAGTTCCGGTGGGAGGACCAGTTCAACCTCGCCCTGGACCCCGAGCGCGCCCGCGCCTTCCACGACGAGACGCTCCCCGCGGAAGGGGCCAAGGTCGCCCACTTCTGCTCGATGTGCGGCCCGCAGTTCTGCTCCATGAAGATCACCCAGGAGGTGCGTGACTACGCCGCGAAGACGGGCGTCTCCGAGGCGGCCGCGCTCGACCAGGGGCTGGAGCAGAAGAGCGAGGAATTCAAGAAGACGGGTAGCCAGTTGTATCGCTGAGCCGTGACACCTCGGGCCCGGGCTTCGGGTCCGAGGTCATCAAACGACCTGGAACATCACCTGTCCGAGACGTGACAATTCGAGGCCGTGCATGCAATGGTAGGTGCGCATGGGTGCGGCATTCGCGCCCTCGACGAATATCGGGAGGGAGACTTCATGGAGACTCCACCGCGGGAGCAGATGGGTTCGTACATCACGGGATCGCCGATGCTGACGCAGGATGAGAAGACGATGGGGCTGGTCGCTCACATCGGCAGCATCCTCGGCAACTTCGTGGGGCTGGGTTTCGCCGTGCCGCTGGTGCTGATGCTGACGAAGGGCAAGGAGTCCTCCTTCATCCGCGAGCACGCGGTGGAGTCGCTGAACTTCCAGATCACGTGTTTCATCGCGGCCGCCATCGCGGTGGCCACGTCCTGCATCGGCATCGGCCTGCTGCTGCTGCCCGTGGTCGGCATCCTGGCGCTGGTGTTCCCCATCATCGGCGGGCTGAAGGCGAACGAGGGTCAGGCGTACAAGTACCCGTTCGCTCTCCGGCTGGTGAAGTAGTCAGGCACCGGCTCCTTCACGGAGCCAGGTTCCAACGCGGGCGGGTCATGCGCGAAGGCGCGGGCCCGCCCGTCGTGTTTCCGGCGGGGGGCTCAGCCGCCGATGCCCATCATGGACAGCAGCGTGGCGCCGTTGCCCGGCTCCGTGAAGCGGTGGCCTTCCGGCTTGTCACCCAGCGCCGCGCGGATGGCGCGTGCGAGCTCCACATCAGTGGCTCCGCCCCGGATGAGCTGGTGCAAGGGCGCCTGCGCGCGGCCTCCCAGGCAGCTTCTCAAGTCGCCGTTGGAGGCCACCCGCACGCGGTTGCACCCGCCGCAGAAGTTCTGGGTGAGGGGCGAGATGAAGCCCACGCGGCCGCCCGGAGCGCGCATGTAGCGTGCGGGGCCGGAGGTGACGGAGTCCGCGGCGCTGCCTGGCTCCTCGGGCTCGGGCTCGAGGGGCAGGCCCGTGGCCCGCAGCTGTTCGACGAGCTCCGCGGTGGGCACGGGGACACCCTGGCCGAAGGGCATCAGCTCGATGAAGCGGGGCGTGATGCCGCGTGCGTGGGCGTAGTCGACCAGCGCGCGGGCCTCGCCGTCGTTGACCCCTCGCATCACCACGACGTTGAGCTTGAGCGTGCCGTAGCCCGCCTCGGCGGCGCGGTCGATGCCTCTGAGCACCGCGTCGAAGTCACCCTGCTTGGAGATGCGGCGGAAGGTCTCCGCGGACAGCGTGTCCAGGCTGAGGTTGAGCTGATCGACGCCCGCCTCGCGCAGGGGGACGGCGAGGGACTCCAGGTGGCTCGCGTTGGTGGTGATGGCCAGGTGGCGCACGCCCGGGATGCTGGAGAGGCGGCGGGCGATGTCCAGGATGTCCGGCCGGATGAGCGGCTCGCCGCCGGTGAGGCGCACGCGGCGGATGCCCATGGCCGCGAAGAGGGACGCGATGCGCGCCAGCTCCTCGGGGTTCAGCAGGTCCTTCTTGCCGCCCCACGACGCCGGTGAGCAGTACGTGCAGCGGAAGTTGCAGCGGTCCGTGATGCTCAGCCGCAGGTACGTCATGCGGCGCCCCTGCGCGTCCAGCAAGGGCGGAGCGAGCGGATCAGTGGCGGGGACGGGCGTCATCACGGGCGGGCTGACTTCATAACAGTCGCCGGAGGCCCGTTCATCTCATTCCCCGCGCCGGTTCAGCCCTCGCTGCCCGTGGCGGACCGGATGATGGGCGCCTTGGGCTCCGCTGCCTCGCTCGTGCTGGGGCGCGCGGGCGGGGCGGGGGAGGCCTCGAGGTCGTCGTCCAGGTCCGTCAGTCGCGCCAGCTCGGCCTCCGCGTCGTTGGCCTCCTGCTCCGCCTGCGGGAGCTGGAGCTTCTTGAGCGCCATCTCCTCCTTGATGCGGATGAGGCCCTCTTCGCCGATGTCCAGGAACGCCCGGACGACTTCCGGGTCGAACTGGGTGTTGGCGCAGCGGCGGATCTCCTGGATGGCGTTCGCGAACGACGTGCCCTTGCGGTACGGCCGGTCGCTCGTCATGGCGTCCAGCGTGTCGGCCACGGCGAAGATGCGCGCGCCGATGTGGATCTCCTGCCGCTGGAGCCCCCGCGGATAGCCCGCGCCGTCGAAGCGCTCCTGGTGCGACAGGACGATGGCGGACGGGGTGGCGAGGAAGGGGATGGCTTGAATCATCTGGAAGCCGATCTCCGGATGCTTGCGCATCTCCAGCCACTCGTCCGGCGTCAGCTTGCCCGGCTTGAGCAGCACCGCGTCCGGCACGCCGATCTTCCCGATGTCGTGCAGGAGCGCGCCTCGGCCGATCTCCTCCAGCTCCTTGCCCTGGATGCCCATGCGCGTGGCGATGGCGGACGTGTAGCTGACCACGCGCTGCGAGTGGTCGCTCGTCTCGTGCTCGCGCGCGTCGAGCGCGGCCACCAGCGCCAGCAGCGTGTTCTGGTAGGTGTTGGCGATGTTGTGCAGCGCGCTCCGCAGCTCCGCCGTGCGGTCCCGGACCTTGCGCTCCAGCTTCTTCTGGTAGCGCTTGCGGGCCATCTCGATGCGCCGCTTGGCGAGCGCCCGCTCGATGGCGCGGATGAGGTCGGTGAGCTTGGGTGGCTTGAGCAGGTAGTCCACCGCGCCTCGGCGCAGGCAGTCCACCGCGGACTCCGTGTCGCCGTAGCCGGTGAGCATGATGACCGACGTGTCCGGCAGCCGCTCCCGAAGGTTCTCCAGCAGCCAGAGGCCGTCCTTGCCCGGCATCTTCATGTCGCTGATGACGAGCGGGGTGTCGTCCTCGCCCGCGACGTCCAGCGCCATCTCGGCGCCGCTCGCGACGACGCAGTTGTAGCCCTCTTCACGCAGGAGGACCGAGATGACGTCTCGCACGGAGTCGTCATCGTCGACGATGAGGATTCGGGGTGGGGCAGGGGGTATGGCTTCCACGGGGGAGATTCTAGAGGTTTCCGGGTTTCAATGGCGAATGAGTCAGGGAAATTACCACCTTCCTCCACTTGCCGGTTGACAGTCCAGTGTTCGGGTCCAGAAGAAGACCCTGGAAGTGGGCGGTCGGAGGTGGGTCCCCCTCACGCCTGGGCTCGGGGGAGCCGATCATACCTGAAGGGGGCCAGGTCCATGCTCGTCCGCTCTCCGAGGAGGGCCTGGGCCACGAGCTTCGCGGTGATGGGCGCCAGGAGGATGCCGTTGCGGAAGTGGCCGGTGGCCAGGAAGAGGCCCGGCATGGGGCCCTCTCCCAGGTAGGGGCGCTTGTCCTCCGTCCAGGGACGGAAGCCGGCCCAGGTCTCCGTCACCGGGGCGTTGGCCAGCTCCGGACACAGCTCCAGCGCCATGTCGAGGATGCGCGCCAGTCCCGCCGCCGTCACCTGCTTGTCGAAGCCCACCAGCTCCATGGTGCTCCCGGCGATGACGCGTCCGTCCGCGCGGGGGACGACGTAGCCCTTCTCCGACGTGAGGATGTGGTCGACGAGGGGCAGGCGCGTCTGGAGCTGGATCATCTGTCCGCGCGCCGGGCGCACCGACTTCGCCTCCACGCCCGCGCCCTGGACGAGCGAGGACCAGGAGCCGGCGGCGAGCACCACGGCATCGGCGCGCAGCACTTCACCATCCAGGTCCACGCCCACCGCGCGGCCCGCTTCGTGGACGATGCCGCGCACGTAGCCGCTGCGGAACTCCGCGCCCGCGCGCGCGGCGGACATCGTCAGCGCGCGGACGAGGAGCCGGTTGTCCACCTGGTGGTCGTCCGGGAAGTGGGCGGCGGCGAGCGCCTTCGGTGAGAGGCGAGGCTCCAGCGCGCGAGCCTGCGCGCCATCGAGGAGCTCCGCGCGCAGGCCCATGCCGCGCTGCCAGAGGACGGTGGACTCGACGTGGTGGATGGAGGACTCGGTGAAGGCCACCTTGAGGACGCCGCTGGGGCGGTAGGCGATGTCGACGCCGGACAGCTCCCGCAGCTCTTCGGCGAACGCGGGATACAGGCCGCGGCTGCGCAGGCACAGCTCGAGGAAGGGGCCGGGGCCATCCGCTTCCATCTGCGGCGCGAGCATGCCGGCCGCCGCGCTGCTGGCCTCCGCGCCGGGGATGGAGCGCTCCAGCACGGTGACTCGAGCGCCTGCCTGCCGCAGCCGCAGCGCGATGCCGCAGCCCATGATGCCCCCGCCCACGATGATGACGTCCGAGACTCGCATGGCCTTGCTTCCTGCTCGCCCCGGCGAGGGTTTGCAAGCGACTTGAGAGAGGCGGACGGGAGGTCGGGTTGACGGCGAGGGGGCTTTGCCGTTACTGATGGCGCCGTGCGTTTCTCTACCGTGCATCCCCATCATGCGCATCATCGGCTCGGCCCCGACGGGACCGTTCGCCATGCGCATGCCTGGGTGAGCCACTAGACGCACCACCCTCCCGGCACTTGCCGCAGCGACCGAAGGCCCGTCCCCCCCCGGACGGGCCTTTTTTCGTTTCCGCGCGGCCACCGTTCCCCCGCAGTCCCCCGCAGGTCCACCCATGTTGCTGAAGATTGCCCTGCCCAACAAAGGCCGTCTGTCCGAAGAGGTTCGTGAGCTGTTCAACGAAGCGGGCCTGGAGGTGCGTGTCCGAGGAGACCGCGCGCTCACCGCGTCGTTGGGCGGTGAGTTCGAAGCCATCTTCGTGCGTGCCCGAGACATCCCGGAGTTCGTCGCGGACGGGGCCGCGCATGCGGGGGTGACGGGCTGGGATTTGGTGAACGAGGCGGGGCGGCATCTCGAGCACCTGATGGACCTGGAGCTGGGCCGGTGTCGGCTCGTGGTGGCGGCGCGTGAGGAGAGCGGCATCGGGGAGGCCAGCGACGTGCGGGACGGCATGCGCGTGGCGTCGTGCTTCCCTCGGCTGACGCGGGACTACTTCGCGCGGCGGGGGCAGAGCATCACCGTGGTTCCCGTCTCGGGGGCGACGGAGATTGCGCCCCACCTGGGCATCGCGGACATCGTGGTGGACCTGACGTCCACCGGGTCCACGTTGAAGATGAACGGGCTGCGAGAAGTGGCCACGGTGCTGGAGTCCAGCGCGAGGCTGGTGGCGTGCCAGGCGAACGACGCGCAGGTGCGTGGCACGCTGGACGAGTTGAGGCTCGCGCTGGGCTCGGTGCTCGCGGCGCGGGGCAAGCGATACGTGATGGCCAACGTGCCGAAGGAGATGCTCCCTCGGGTGCGTGAGGTGTTGCCGGGGCTCAACGGGCCCACGGTGGTCGACGTGATGGACGGAGGGCGCTTCGTCGCGGTGCACGCGGTGGTGCCAGCGAAGGCCATCTACCGCACCGTCAATGCCCTGAAGTCCCTGGGAGGCGAGGGCATCCTCGTCACCCGGATTGAAAGGTTGGTGGCGTGATGCCCCCGCTTCCTTCGTTCCTCCGGTTCCAAGGTCCCCTCGCGAAGCTGTCGCCCGAGGACCGGCGCTGGCTGTTGCTGCGCGGGGGCGCGGTCGATTCGCGCATCTCCGCCCGGGTCCGCGAGCTCATCGCGAGCGTCCAGCTCGATGGGGACAGCGCGCTGTTCGAGATGGCGCGCCGGTTCGATGGGGTGTCGTTGTCTTCGTTGGAGGTGCCTCGGGCGCGCTGCGAGGAGGCGCTGGCGGCGCTGGAGCCCTCCCTGGTGCGCGCGTTGACGCGGGCCGTGCGCAACATCGCCCGGGCTCATGAGGTGCAGCGGCCTCGCGCGGTGGAGGTGGAGACAGAGCCTGGAGTGCTGGTGGGGCGCAGGCCGGATCCGCTGGGACGGGTCGGCGTGTACGCGCCTGGCGGGCGCGCGGTCTATCCCAGCAGCGTGTTGATGGGCGTGGTCCCGGCGAAGGTGGCGGGAGTGGCGGAGGTCATCGTCTGCTCTCCGCCGGGGCGTGACGGACTGCCCCACGCGAGCGTGCTGGCCGCGTCGGTGTTGGCGGGCGCGGATCGGGTCTTCGCGTTGGGTGGAGCGGGCGCGGTGGCGGCGATGGCGTACGGGACACGGAGCGTGCCGCGGGTGGACCGCATCGTCGGGCCCGGGAACGCATACGTCGCCGAAGCCAAGCTTCAGGTGGTGGGCGCAGTGGCCATCGAAGCGCCCGCGGGGCCGAGTGAAATCCTCGTCGTCGCCGACGCCACGGCGAATCCGGAGGCCGTGGCGCGAGAGGTCCTGGCTCAAGCGGAGCATGACCCGGACGCGGCCTGTGTCGTGGTGGCCTTGGGCGCAGCCGTCGCCGAGGCCATCGCCGAGCAGGTGCGGGCGCTGTCGGTGAGTGCGAAGCGGCGGGAGATTGTCGACGCGGCGTTGGGCTCGCGGGGCGCGGTGTTGAGCGTGGCCTCGCTGGAGGAGGCCTGGCCCTTCGTGGCGGACTTCGCACCGGAGCACCTGCTCCTCGCCACGGCGGAGCCCGCGGCGGACCTGGGGAGGGTGCGCAATGCGGGCACGGTCTTCCTCGGAGAGCGCTCGTCCGTTGCGTACGGCGACTACATGACGGGCTCGAATCACGTGCTGCCGACGGCGGGGTTGGCGCGGGCGTACTCGGGCCTCAACCTGCTCGACTTCTACCGGTGGACCACCTACCAGCGCGTGGAGCGTGCCGCGTCGGCGGCGCTGGCGGACGACGTGGGGTTGCTCGCGGACAGCGAGGGGCTCTTCGCTCACGCCGAGGCCGCCCGGGCCTGGAGGGGCGCATGATTCCCCTTCGCGCGTCCTACCGGGACATCTCGCCGTATTCGCCGCCGAAGCGGCCGTGTCGCGTGGACTTGAGCGACAACACCAACCTGTTTGGTGTGCCTCCCGCGGCGGCTCGCAAGCTGGGGGAGTTTCATGCGGAGCTGCTGGGGCGCTACCCCCGGAGCTACGCACCCGACCTGCGGCGCGTGCTGGCCTCGAGGATCGGCGTGGGGGCGGAGTGGGTGACGACGGGGTGCGGCTCCGACGACGTCATCGACAGTGCGCTGCGCGCGTTCCTGGAGCCGGGCGAGGTGCTCGCGTTCCAGGACCCCACGTTCGTGATGCTGCCGTTGTTCGCGAAGGTGAATGGCCTGCGGCCCGCCGCGGTGCCGCTGCGCGCGGACTTCGATGTGGACCCGGAGGCGCTGCTCGCCACGGGGGCGAAGGTCATCTACCTGTGCTCGCCCAACAACCCCACGGGCACGGCGTTGTCGCGTGCGTCGGTGGAGCGCGTGGTGGACGAGGCGCCGGGCCTCGTCATCATCGACGAGGCCTATGCGGACTTCGCGCGAGGCCCTGGCTTCGTGGACCTGGCGCTGACTCGCACGAATGTGCTGGTGACGCGGACGTTCTCCAAGGCGTTCGGGCTCGCGAGCATGCGCGTGGGCTGGGGCGTGGGGCACCCGAAGGTGGTGGCCGAAGTGGAGAAGGCGCGGGGGCCGTACAAGCTCACCCAGCTCGCGGAGTCGATGGCCGTGGCCACGCTGAACGAGGACCTGCCATGGGTTCGCGTGTGGGCCGAGGAGGCGGTGGCGAACCGGGAGCGGCTTCGTGACGCCCTGCTGGCGATGGGGCTGAAGCCGCTGCCCTCCGAGGGCAACTTCCTCTTGGTGCCCGTGCCCGGAGCACCCGAGGTGGCGGAGCGGATGCGCGAGCGCGACGTGAACGTGCGCGCCTTCCAGGGGCTCACCGGAGTGGGGGATGCGCTGCGGATTGGCAGCGCTCCCTGGCCCTTGCTGGAGACGGCGCTCACGGCGCTGAGGGAGTCGCTGCGATGAGAGTCTCTCTGTTCGACTATGGCGCAGGCAACCTGCACTCACTGAGCAAGGCGCTGACCACGGTGCCAGGCGTTGACGTGCGAGTGGAGGAGGACCCCGTGCGCGCGGTGGACACGGACATCCTCGTGTTGCCCGGCGTCGGAGCTTTTGGCGCTGCAGCGGCGCGGCTGGCCCCCGGGCGCGAGGTGATGCGCGCGGCCCTGGAGCGAGGACTGCCGTGTCTGGGCATCTGCCTGGGGATGCAGCTCTTGTTCGAGTCGAGTGACGAAGGACCCGGCCAGGGCCTGGGCTGCTTCGCGGGCCGGGTGACTCGGCTGGATGCGCGACGTGTGCCGCAGATGGGATGGAACCCGGTGGACGCGGACACGACGGTGGCCGGTGTACGGCTGGAGATTGCCTACTACGCGAACAGCTTCGTCTGCCGCGCAGAGGACGCATCCGTCGTGACGGCCTGGACCACCCACGAAGGAGACCGGTTCCCCGCGGCGGTGAGGCGCGGCTCGGTGGTCGGCGTGCAGTTCCACCCCGAGAAGTCCTCGTCCGCGGGCGTGGCGTTCATCCAGGGCTTCCTGCGCGAGGTGGCGTCATGAAGGCGATTGCAGCCATCGACTTGCGCGAAGGCGCCTGCGTGCAGCTCGTCGGAGGCTCGTACGACGCGGAGCGGGTCCGGGTGAAAGACCCGCTGGCCGCGCTCCAACGGTGGCGCGAGGTCGGCTTCCGCCACTTCCATGTCGTCGACCTGGATGCGGCCCTGGGGCGCGGCTCCAACGCGGACGTGGTTGCTCGGCTGACGTCCCAGGAGCCGGGGCTCGTCTTCACCGTGGGCGGCGGGGTGCGGGATGCCGCGCGGGTGTCGTCGCTGCTGGAGGGAGGCGCCTCGGGAGTGGTGGTGGGGACGCGCGCCATCGAGGACCCGGTCTGGCTCGCGGACGTGGCGAACCGTCATCCAGGGAGGGTCGTGGTGGCCGCGGACGTGCGCGGGCGCGAGGTGGTGACGCGGGGATGGACCCTCGGAAGTGGTCGAGCGCTCGACGAGGTGCTCGCGGCGCTGGACCCGTTGCCGCTGGGGGGACTGCTGGTGACGGCGGTGCACAAGGAGGGGCAGCTCGAAGGCGTGGACCTGTCGCTCATGCGTGACGTGGTGTCGCGGACGCGTCACCGGCTCTACGCGTCGGGCGGGGTGACGACGTTGGAGGACTTGCGAGGCTTGTCGTCGGTGGGCGCCTACGGGGCGGTCATCGGCATGGCGCTGTACACGGGTCGACTGGATGCGCGCGACGTCGCGCGGGAGTTCGCGGAATGACCACCGTCACGCGAGAGACGAAGGAGACGAAGGTCCGTGTGGAGCTGTCCATGGGACGTGGCGCGACGCAGGTGGACACGGGGCTCAAGTTCTTCGACCACATGCTTTCCACCTTCGCGCGCTACGCGGGGCTCGACTTGAAGCTTCACGCGCGGGGGGACCTCACCCACCATGTGATGGAGGACGTGGCCATCACCCTGGGCACCGCGGTGCAGCGGGTGATTCCCGCCACGGCGGCGCGCTTCGCGGAGCGGACGCTGCCGATGGACGACGCGCTGGTGCAGGCCTGTCTCGATGCGGGTGGGCGCTTCTTCTACGAGGGGCCGCTGAAGAACCGCCTCTATGAGCACTGGATGCGCTCGTTCTGCGAGCACGCGAAGGTGACGCTGCACCTGCGAGTCCTTCGAGGGCGAGACAGCCACCACGTCACGGAGGCGGCGTTCAAGGCGCTGGGCCTCTCACTCCGGGACGCGATGGTGGATACCGGCACCGTGTTCAGCATGAAGGGCACCGTTGCCTTGGAGGTGAGCGAATGCTGACGCGACGACTCATCGTCTGTCTGGACGTGAAGGGCGGCCGGGTGGTGAAGGGCGTTCGCTTCGAGGGCCTCCGCGACATGGGCGACCCGGTGGAGCTGGCCCTGCGCTACGAGCGGGAGGGCGCGGACGAGGTGACGTTCCTCGACATCTCCGCGAGCGTCGAGGAGCGGGAGACACTCTGGGACCTGGTGCGGCGCACCGCGGAGCGGCTGTTCATCCCGCTCACCGTGGGCGGCGGCGTGCGCACGGTGGAGGACGTCGGCCGAGCGCTGCGTGCGGGCGCGGACAAGGTGAGCATCAACTCGGCGGCGGTGGCGCGCCCCGAGCTGCTCACGGAATGCGCGGAGCGGTTCGGCGCGCAGTGTGTGGTGGCGAGCATCGACGCGCGGCGGGATGGGCCTCGCTGGCGGGTGCACACCCATGGAGGGCGGAAGGCCACGGACCTGGAGGCGGTGGCCTGGGCGCGGGAGTGTGTGGCACGAGGCGCTGGCGAGGTCCTCCTCACCAGCATCGACCAGGACGGAGCCCGCTCGGGGTATGACCTGGAGCTGACTCGCGCGGTGGCGGATGCGGTGGCGGTGCCCGTGATTGCCTCCGGGGGCGCGGGTTGCGCCGAGCACGTCCGAGAGGGGCTCGTGCGAGGCGGCGCGGACGCCGCGCTGGTGGCGGGCATCCTCCACGAGGGGCTCACCACGGTAGGGGCCATCAAGTCGCTGCTCCTCGCGAGCGGCCTTCCGATTCGGAGCACGACATGACGAGTATCCAAGGACTGATGCAGGCGGCGACGGAAGTGGCGCGCAAGTCGGGCGACGTGGCGCTGGGGTTCTTCCGAGGAGGCATCGCGGTGGACACCAAGAGCGACGGCACCCCCGTCACCGTGGCGGACCGCACCGCGGAGCAGACGGCGCGCGAGTGGCTGGAGGCGCGTTTCCCAGAGGACGGAATCCTCGGCGAGGAGTTCGGGGAGACCCGGCCAGGGGCCGAGCGACGTTGGATTCTGGACCCTATCGACGGCACGAAGACCTTCATCCGGGGTGTCCCGCTGTGGGGCACGCTCGTGGCGCTGGCGAAGGGGGACCGCATCCTCGTGGGGGCCGCGTACTTCCCCGCGGTAGGGGAGCTGCTCGTCGCAGCGCCAGGGGAGGGGTGCTTCCTGAATGGCTCACACACGCAGGTGTCGCGGCAGGCGGACCTCTCGCGCGCCGTGGTGCTCTGCACGGATGAGCGCTTCCTCACGTATCCGGAGCGCGGCGAGGCCTGGCGGCGGCTCACGCGGGAAGCGGCCGTGTCCCGCACCTGGGGCGACTGCTACGGCTACCTGATGGTGGCCACCGGTCGCGCGGAGGTGATGGTGGACGAGCTGCTGTCTCCGTGGGACGCGGCGGCCCTCCAGCCCATCATCGAGGAAGCCGGCGGTGTCTTCTCCGACTGGACGGGCCGAAGGACCTCCTTCGGAGGAAGCGGCATCGCCACCAATGGGCTGCTGGCGCAGGCCGTTCGCGAGCGGCTGGGCGCGACAGGAGGCCCGTGATGTTGGACCTGGACAGGCTCGACTTCACCAAGGGGAACGGGCTCGTGACGGTGGTGGCCCAGGACGCGCGCACCGGAGACGTGTTGATGGT
Source organism: Myxococcus stipitatus (assembly GCF_038561935.1). The sequence continues at coordinate 4,665,374 of NZ_CP102770.1, forward strand.
GGCGCACGCGGACCGGGAGGCCCTGGAGCGCACGCTCGCCACGGGAGAGATGCACTACCGCTCCCGCACGCGAGGCCTCTGGCACAAGGGCGCGACCAGCGGGAACACCCAACGCGTGGTCACCCTCCGCGCGGATTGCGATGGCGACACCCTCCTCGCGCGCGTGGAGAAGGCGGGGCCCGCATGTCACACAGGTGACGAGTCCTGTTTCGGTCCGGGGAGATGGGATGGCCTGGCCGCGCTCGATGCCACGCTGGCGGATCGCGCGGCACGCGCACCGGGGCCCGACGAGAAGCCGGGCTACACCCACCGCTTGCTCGCGGACCGGAACCTGCGCCTCAAGAAGGTGGGCGAGGAGGCCGCGGAACTCGTGACCGCCTGTGCGGACGCGGATGCTGATCGCGCCGTGGAGGAGGCCGCGGATCTCCTCTACCACCTGCTGGTCGCCATCAGACCGCTGGGGCTCGGACTGGACGACGTGAAAGCTGTCCTCGCTCGGCGTGCAGTGAAGCCATCACTTCCTGGCAATGCTGGATGAGACGGGCTCTCGGCGTCTCGGTCGGGTGACGAGACGCCGTGTCAGCGTCGACCCGGATGAATTTGTCCGTCACGACTGAATCCCGGAGATGGGAGGGGCCCCGACGAATTTGAGCGCGGCTATCAGTGACTCACTTCAATGAAAGGAGTGTTCCTGCTACACATCCGGACGCGCGGCGCAGTGGAGAACGCCGGCCGGGCGCTTCTTTTCGATTTGAAACCGTCCGCCTCACCGGAGGCATCGTGAACGGCCCCACCACGTACAAGGCAGAGCTCATCGACCGAGTCATCTTCTCGCGTTGGCTGAATCCTCCAACCAAGGAGGATGTCGCGGCGATATTGGTCCAGATGGAAGAAGCGATGCAGCGGCTTGGTACGCGCCTCATCTACGTTGGTTCGGTGAGCCCGAAGTCCAAGGTTCCCGACGCGAACGAGCGCACCATCCTCAACAACTTCCTCGTGGACTCGAGGAGGACGTGCATCGAGCAGGCGTGGCTCATCTACGAGGGCACCGACCTGCAGCACAACCTTCAGCGCGTCATCATCTCCGGCGTGCTCATCCTGACCCGCACCTTCGACAACTACCTCTCGGTGGCGAAGTCGGGGGATGCGATCATCAAGGACGTCAGCGCCGTGCTCAAGAAGGACGCGGCGCCCATCTTCCAGCTCGCCAAGGAGCGCGGCCTCGTGATGTGAGGCCGCCCCGGTTCACCGCGCGCCGCGAACCTCCAGTTCGTGGAGCTTCCCGTCGGCGCGCGCGGGGAACACGCTGATCGCCTCCACGTCGGTGAGGGAGGCGGCGAGCTCGCAGGTCTCCCACTCGCCCTTGCCCTGGTACTGGCAGACGGTGGGGTTGACGAACGAGGTCCCCGCTTCCGGGTCCTTCAGTCCCGCGCCCTTCGGTGTGCGGACGATGGCTCGGAGCGTGCCGGGACCCTGGGCCTTGAGTCGGAACGAGGCCACGGTCTTCAGCGGCGGCGAGTAGTTCGCGCGCAGGGCGCCATCCGCCGACCAGCGATGCTGCTGAGGCGCGGACGCCACGGCGACGTGTGTCCCCGGGTCCCCGTCGAAGGCCTGGAGGGCGGACGGCGCCCCCGACAGCTGATCCGGCTTCAGCACCGAGGTCGCCCCTGGCTTCGCCGTCTGGGCCAGCGCCCTCAGCGTCGGAGCCCGCGCACCCTGCTGGACCGCCGCGGCGGCCAGGACGGAGGGCGGCACCAGTCCGACGCGGTGGCAGCCAGGTGTCAGCCCCTCGATGAGGGGGAGCACCCCGGGAGGCAGCTCGACCTCCGCCTGCGCGGCGGGGGAGAGCCCCAGCCTGACGACCGCGTCACAAGCGGAAGGTGTCCCCGGACCGGCGTGCTCGAGGTTCCATTGGAGCTCCTGAATGTTGAGCGGACGACCGATGGCGGCCTCCAGCATGGCTCGGGACACCGTCTCGGCGCAGGCGTTGATCGCCCCCGCGCACCGCTCGCACAGGGCCCCGAGCAATCCTCGCATGGGGGTATCCGCTCCCTGGGAGAAGGGCGCGCGGGCGGCCAGTGCGGGAGCCAGCTCACAGGCGCGAGGAGGCGGTCGAGGACAGGCCTCCAGCCGCTTGCGGGCCTCGGCCACGACCTGGGGGTCGTCCGGGGTGCGCAAGGGGGCGGCCAGGGCCTGCTCCAGCGCGCGGCACTCCAGGGAGAGGGCGGGCGGCGCCGGGGCGGCCGGGGGAGCGGCGGCTCGCGGGGACGAGGGTGGGGCGGCGGCCCTTTCATCCTGGTGCGTCACGCACCACAGGCGGCCGAAGGCGATCAACGCCACGAGCATCAAGAGGAGGGTTCTGAGCGGGTAACGGCGCACGAGCAATCTCCTTGATTCCAACCGGGAGCGGGGGTTATCAGCCCCACCGGGTTCCATCCGCAAAAATAGACGGAGGCGTGCGTGGCTGAGACGTTCGACGTGGTGATCATCGGTTCGGGCCCTGGCGGCTACGTGGGTGCCATCCGCGCGGGGCAGCTCGGGCTGAAGACGGCCATCATCGAGAAGGACAAGCGTCTGGGCGGTACCTGCCTCCATCGCGGGTGCATTCCCACCAAGTCCCTGCTGTGGACGGCGGAGCTGTTCCACCACGTTCGCGAGGCGAGCGACTTCGGCATCGACGTGGCGAGCCCGACGGTCAACTGGCCCAACGCGATGAAGCACAAGGACAAGGTCGTCACCAAGGGTGCCAACGGCATCGACTTCTTGATGAAGAAGAACAAGGTGACGGTCATCAAGGGCCATGGCCGCATCGCCGGCAAGGGCAAGGTGGAGGTCACCGACGCCGACGGCAAGAAGCAGGTCCTCGACGCGAAGAACATCATCATCGCGACGGGCTCCGTGCCCAAGTCCCTGCCGAACGTGCCGGTGGACCACAAGCGCGTGATGAACAGCGACTCCATCCTGCAGATCGACCGCATCCCCAAGAGCATCATCGTCCTGGGCGCCGGCGCGGTGGGCTGTGAGTTCGCGTCCGTCTTCAACCACGTGGGCAGCAAGACGGCCATCGTGGAGTACCTGCCCGCGCTGCTCCCCATCGAGGACGCGGACATCTCCAAGGAGCTGGAGAAGACCTTCCGCCGCCGTGGCATCGACGTGCACACGGGCTCGGCGGTGGAGAAGGTGGAGCACACGGCCGACGGCGTGCGCGTCACCATGAAGGTGGGCAACGAGACGAAGACGCTCGAGGCGGAGATCCTCCTGTCCGCCGTGGGCCGCGCGCCCGTGACGGAGGACGTGGGTCTGGACAAGACGTCCATCAAGACCGACCGCGGCTTCATCAAGGTCGACTCGATGCTGCGCACCAGCGAGCCCAACGTCTACGCCGTGGGCGACGTCATCCCGACCCCGATGCTGGCCCACATGGCGAGCGCGGAGTGCGTGGTGGCGGTGGAGCACATCGCCGGGAAGAACCCGCAGCCCATCAACTACGACCTGACGCCGTCCGCGACCTACTGCTACCCCGAGGTCGCCTCCGTGGGCCTCACGGAGAAGAAGGCCAAGGAGCGCGGCTACGACGTCAAGATCGGCAACGCCCCGTTCGGCGCCGTGACGAAGGCGGCCATCACCAACGAGTCGGGTGGCCTCATCAAGATCGTCTCGGACAAGAAGTACGACGAGGTGCTGGGCATCCACATCATCGGCCCCCACGCCACGGAGCTGCTGGCCGAGGCCTGCGTCGCGCTGAAGCTGGAGATCACCACCGAGGAGCTGGCGGGCACCATCCACGCCCACCCGACGCTCTCGGAGATCGTCCACGAGGGCGCCGAGGCCACGCTGGGCCACCCGCGCCACTTCTAGTCGGCGCGTGACGCCCCTGGGCTCCCTCAACGGAGCCCACCCAGGCCGTCCCGGAGCACATCTCCGCGGACGGCCTTGTCGTGTCCAGCGCCCGAGTTCCCTCGACGAGGATGGCCAGGAGGGCCAGCGTCGGGCTGGCAGGTCGTGGGGCCTGGACGGGGCCGCCGCGAGGCGGGTCAGCCCTTGCCCACTGCCTGGAGAATGCGGGGGCATTAGAAGGGGGAGGACTTGCGCGAAGGCCCTGCGGGTGCTGACGCCTCGCGTTAGAGGCTTCCCGCTTGAACGTCTTCCGCCCAAACCATAGAAGGCCCGCGACCCATGGCGACTCCTGATCGGTTCCCGCTTCCCCAGGTGCCTGAGACCTCCCGCAAGCCGGAATGGCTGAAGGTGCGGTTGCCCCACGGCGAGGGGTACGAGCGAGTCAAAGCCATCGTGAAGCGCACGAAGCTGGCGACCGTGTGCGAGGAGGCTCGCTGCCCGAACATCGCCGAGTGCTGGGGCGGCGGCACGGCCACGGTGATGTTGATGGGCGAGGTGTGCACGCGCGCGTGCCGCTTCTGCCACGTGAAGGTGGGGGCGCCTCCGCCGCTGGACCCGATGGAGCCCATCCATCTGGCCCAGGCGGTCAAGGAGATGGACCTCGAGTACATCGTCGTCACGTCGGTGAACCGCGATGACCGGCCGGACGGTGGCGCCAGCCACTTCGCGTCCGCCATCCGCGAGCTGCGCCGCGAGAGCCCGCGCACCATCGTCGAGGTGCTCATTCCCGACTTCAAGGGCGTGGAGAAGGACCTGACGACGGTCGCCGAGGCGAAGCCGCACGTCGTCGCGCACAACGTGGAGACGGTGGAGCGGCTGACGCCGACGGTGAGAGATCGCCGCGCGACCTATCGCCAGTCGCTGCGCGTGCTGGACTACCTCAAGCGCCGCCCGGAGGGCCTCTACACCAAGACGTCCGTGATGGTGGGCCTGGGCGAGACCGACGCGGAGCTGGAGCAGACCTTCAAGGACCTGCGCGAGGTGGGCGTGGATGTGCTCACTCTTGGACAGTACCTCCAGCCTTCGCAGTACCACCTGCGGGTGGAGCGCTTCGTGACTCCCGCGCAGTTCGAGTCGTACAAGAAGCTGGCGGAGTCGTACGGCTTCCTCTACGTCGCCTCGGGACCGCTGGTCCGTTCCAGCTACCGGGCCGCCGAGTTCTTTATGAAGGGCCTGATGGAGCGCGAGCGCCTCGAGCGGCTCGGCTGACCGGGCTTCGTTTCGTGGCTTGACGCAACCCCCGTTCCTCTCGGAAAGACACCCGCATGGCAACCTTTGAATTCAAGCTCCCCGACCTCGGCGAAGGCGTGATGGAGGGCGAGCTGGTCAAGTGGCACGTCAAGTCCGGCGACGTCGTGAAGGAAGACCAGGTGCTTGCCGAGGTGATGACGGACAAGGCCACCGTCACCGTCCCCAGCCCGAAGGCCGGGCGCGTCGTGCAGACGCACGGCAAGGAAGGGGACATGGCGAAGGTGCACCAGCTCCTCGTCACGCTGGAGATTGAAGGCGCGGCTCCGGCGCAGGCGGCGGGTCACGGTGCGCCCGCTCCGGCGGCGCAGGCCTCCACGGCGGCGGCGTCCGCTCCGGCGGCCACCGCGGCTCAGGCCCAGGCGACGAAGGTGCTGGCCACGCCTGTGACCCGGCGCATGGCGCGCGAGCATGGACTGGACCTGGCGACCATCGCGGGCAGCGGTCCGCAGGGTCGGGTGACGAAGGCGGACGTGCTCGCCGCGCTGGAGGGTGGGGACTCGAAGAACGTGGTGGCCGCTCCCGCGCCCGCCGCTCAGGCGCGTCCCGCGGTGCCGGCGCTGTCCACGGGCCGCTCCGACGAGCGCATCCCGCTGCGCGGCCTGCGCAAGAAGATCGCCGAGAAGATGGTTCGGTCGAAGTTCACCATGCCGCACTTCGCCTTCGTGGAAGAGGTGGATGCGACGGACCTGGTGGCGCTCCGGGCGCGGCTCAACAAGCAGCTCGCGGCGGCGGGCGACAACACCAAGCTCAACTACCTGCCGTTCATCATCAAGGCGACCATCGCCGCGCTGAAGAAGTTCCCGCACCTGAACGCCAACTTCGATGAGGCGTCGCAGGAGTTGGTGGTGCGCGGCGAGTACAACATCGGCATGGCCGTGGCGACGCCGGATGGCCTCACGGTGGCCGTGGTGAAGAACGCGGATCGCCTGACGCTGGCGGAGCTGGCGCAGGAGACGGCGCGCCTGGGCGTGGCGGCGCGTGAGCGGAAGCTGAAGATGGAGGAGCTGACGGGCGGCACCTTCACCATCACCTCGCTGGGGCAGAGTGGCGGCCTGTTCGCCACGCCCATCATCAACCACCCCGAAGTGGGCATCATGGGCGTGCACAAGCTCAAGAAGCGCCCGGCCGTGGTGAATGACCAGGTCGTGGTTCGCGACATGATGAACCTGTCGCTCTCGTGCGACCACCGCGTCATCGACGGCTCCGTGGCGGCCGACTTCGTCTACGAAGTCATCAAGTACCTGGAGAAGCCGGACCTGCTGTTCCTGGCGATGGCGTGAGGTCGCCGTGGGTGGGCTCGGGCACGGAGGTGAAGCCCGAGCCTGTCTGACCTCGAGTCGGCGGGCAGGGCTCGGAGGACGGGCTACCCGCCTGCTCGTCGGGACGAGGGTGTGATTCGGAGCAGGGCGATGGCGTACCAAGGCGGTTAGGCTCTGTTCGTATGGCCGAGAACCCTCGCGAGCTGATCCGCACCGCGCAGTCCGCCGAGCTGCGGGGAGATGTGTCCCTCGCGGTGGAGTACCTCCAGCGGGCCGCGGCCGCGTATCGCGAGTCGGGCCATGTGGCCCGCGCACTCCAGTTGCTGCGCCATGCGCGCCGGCTGGATGCGGGCAGACACGACCTCATCGAGGAAGTCAGTCGCCTCGAGGCCTTGCTGGAGTCAGGAGGCTCGGACCCCGCCAGAAGCAGTGACCTTCCCGACGGGGTGCGCGCGGGGCCCGCGCGAGTCGTGCCGCCGAGTCCATCCCGCGAGGTCGGTGAGCGCGATACGCGGGGCGCATCGGTCGAGCCGTCTCGTCGACACCGGCTTGTCGCCGAGGCGTTGCAGGCGGTGGACACCCCGGTCGACGAGAAGTCCGCCGAGGTCGCCGCGTGGGTCCTGGATGAAGAAGTGAGCGAGGACCTCCAGCGGTTGGAGGTTCAGCTCGCACGGGTCGCGGCTGCTGTCGACCCCACGGAGGTCCTGGCGCCGGCTCCGATGGAAGAGGCCGCGCCGCCCCGTCGAAGGCGGGAGGCTCGGATCATCGAGCGAGGTCCCACGCGCGCGGATGTCTCGCTCGAGGCGTGGTGTTCGTTCTGCTGTCGCCCTCGCGCGGAGGTCGGCGACCTCGTGGCGGGGCCGGCGGGTGCGTTCATCTGCAAGGCGTGTCTGACGGAGTCCTCGTCACTCCTCGCGGATGTGAGCCCCGTGCCGCTGCCCGTGCGCGCTCGCGCGGCATCGCGTACCACCACCGAGCTGGAGTTCGTGGGGCAGCCCGAGCTGCGCACGCAGCTGGAGGCCGCGCTTCAGTCGGGTGTTCGCTGTGTCCTCCTCGTGGGGGGCGAAGGCTGCGGGAAGAGCACGCTGCTGCGGATGCTCCAGCGGCAGGGGAGGGGTGTCATCTCGAGCGTCGATTCGCTCGCCGACGACGTGTCGTCCTCACCGGTGTTCATCGAAGACGTGGAGCGTCTGGGCACGGAGCCATGGGCCGCCCTCGCGGCCTTCCTCGCGCGAGTGTCCCGGCCCCCCGTGGTGCTCAGCGCGCGTGGACAGTCCTCGGAGGCAGGAGCACTCGCGCTGCGAGGTGGCTCCGAGCGCCTCTTCGTTCCCACCACGGAGGTGCTGTCCCGCGCGGTGCGCGGCATCCTCCCGGTGGGCCTCCTGGAGCACGTCCAGGTGCTGTTGTCCCTGCGACAGCCCTCGCGCGCGGACTACGTCGAGATGGCTCGCGCGAACCTGGCGCTTCGAGAGCCCGCGACGTCCCTCTCCGACGACGCCTTGGTCGCGTTCGCCGCCGAGGCGGAGCGCTCTCCTCGCGCGGGCCATGAGCTGCAGGCCCTCCTCAACAGGGTTCCCGCTGGAATATGGGAACTCGAGCCAGTGACGAAGCCGCCCTCCACTCGTAAGGGCCGGCGGAAGGGAACGTCGTGAACACCATCACCGTCTACCGGCTCGGCCGGGTGGAATACGAAGACGGCCTCAACCTGATGCGCCTCTTCGGCGATGCGCGCCGGGAGGGGCTGAGCGGAGACGTCCTGCTCCTCTTGGAGCACCCGCCGGTCCTCACGCTCGGGCGAGGGGCGAAGCGGGAGAACATCACCGCGCCGGACGCGAGCCTCGCCGCCGAGGGGGTGGAGGTCTTCGAGACCAATCGCGGTGGCGACGTCACGTACCATGGCCCTGGCCAGATTGTCGGCTACCCCATCTTCCTGCTCCCCGAGGCACGCCGGGATGTCCGCCGCTACGTGCGCGACGTCGAGCGCTCCATCATGCAGGTCCTGTCCGAGTGGGGCATCACCGCGGGGCCCATCCCCAAGTGGCCCGGCGTCTGGATTGGCGAAGAGGGCGACCCCGACGCGCGGAAGATCGCCGCCATCGGTGTCCACATCTCCCGCTGGCTCACCACCCATGGCTTCGCGCTCAACGTGAACACGAAGATGGAGCACTTCCGCTTCATCGTCCCCTGCGGCATTCGCGAGGCGGGTGTCACTTCCATGCAGCGGGAGCGAGGACACACCATCCCCTTGCCCGACGTGCAGGAGGCGCTGGCTCGCAGCTTCTGCGCGGTCTTCGACAGTGAGCGCGTGGATGCTCCCGCGCCCATGCGCACGGTGAGCATCGCCGCCGTGCGAGGCCATGGCTCGGAGGCGCGCGTGCTGCTCGTGCGCCGCCGCCCGGAGCGAGGTGGCTTCTGGCAGATCCTGACGGGGCGCGTGGAGTCCGACGAAGCCCCCGCCCAGGCCGCCGCGCGCGAGCTGGACGAGGAGACGGGGCTGCGTCTCCCCGTCGAGGACCTGGCCTATCGCCACGCCTTCGCGGTGGGGGAGACACTTCCTCCCGTTCTCGCCGAGGAGAGTGGCTTCGCCGTCCACGCCCCGCCGGATGCCCAGGTGCGCCTGGGGCCCGAGCACGATGCCTTCGAGTGGGTGGACGTGCCCACCGCGCTGGAGCGGCTGCCCTTCGTGGGGCTGCGCGAGACGGTGAAGCGCGCGGTGGCGGGGCGCGGAGGCTGAGCTCCCCGCGCCCTCGGGCGACTACAGCTTGATGACCATCGCTTCCTTGGCGGCGATGGCCTCGGGGCGGTGCTTGCGGACCTGCCGCAGCAGCTTGTCCATCGCCGCGTCATCGCGGTTCGGGTCGTGGTGGAAGAGCACCAGCGTCTTCACCTGGGCCGCATCCGCCGCGGCCACGGCGGCCTGCCACGTCGAGTGGCCCCAGCCCGTGCGCGCCGGCCCACCGCGGCCGTGGTACTCGTCCTCGGTGTACATGGAGTCGTAGATGAACAGGTCCGCGCCACGCGCGAACTCGAACATCCCCGAGTCCATGTCGCTGCCGTGCTCCACGTCCGTGGCGTACACCACGCTGCGCCCACCACACTCCACGCGGTAGCCCAGGCTTCCACCTGGGTGGTTCAGCTCCAGCCACTGGACCTTGGCGGGCCCCAGCTGCAACGTCCCGTCCGCTGGCAGGTCCCGGTAGGTGACCTTCGCGCGGAACGTCCCCTCCGCCGTCACCGGGAAGTACGGCTGCACCATGTGCCCGCTCAGCAGCTCCCGGGTGGTGCGTCCGTTCCGCGCCGGCCCGTTCATCGTCAGCTCACTCGTGGGGACGAAGATGGGCGCGAAGAAGGGGAGACCCTGGAGGTGGTCGTAGTGGTAGTGCGTGATGAAGATGTTGCCGCGCACCGGCCCGCCCGCCGCCGCCAGCAGTGAGTCACCCAGTGCTCGTGCTCCCGAGCCCAGGTCGAAGATGAGCAGCTCCTCCCCGCATCGGATCTCGACGCATGGGGTGTTGCCGCCGTACCGCCTCGTCTGGGGACCTGGGGCGGGGATGGAACCGCGCACGCCCCAGAAGCGCACCTCGAAGGGCACGCGGGCTTGATTGCGCACGACGGTGTTCCGTCGCCGCACAGGCGTTTTCTCAGCCAGCTTGGGCTTCCGTGTCGTCGTCCTCGGCGAAGAGCTCAATCAGGTGCCCCGTACGCTCGCGCTTCGTCCTCAAATAGTCGAGGTTATGCGGATTGTGCTCGGTCCGGGAAGGGATTCGACGCAGGACGGGGATGCCTTCCTCGACCATGCCGGCGATCTTCAGCGGATTGTTGGTGATGAGGTCCACCGAGCGCACATCCAGCGAGCGCAACATCTCCGCGGCGATGTCGTAGCTGCGAAGGTCGTCCGCGAACCCGAGCTGCCGGTTCGCTTCGTAGGTATCCAGCCCCTTGGACTGGAGGGCATAGGCCTTGATCTTGTTCCCAAGTCCAATGCCGCGCCCCTCCTGCCGGAGGTAGAGCACCACGCCCAGTCCCTGCTGGGTGATGAAGTCCAGCGCCCGGTCCAACTGCTCCTTGCAGTCGCACTTGAGGCTGCCGAAGACCTCGCTCGTCAGACACTCGGAGTGAATACGAACGGGCACTCCCTCCACCCCGGTGACGTCGCCCGCGACCAGGGCGACATGCTCCCGGCCGTTGCGCCGGTCCCTGAACACGACGGTCCTCAGCGGCCCCCGGCTCGTGGGGATATCCGCCTCCGAGAAGCGCTCCAGGTGCTGGGTCGGCTTCCGGGTCGGAAGAGGCTGGGGTGAGCGAGTGTCCGACATGATGGTTCAATCTCCAGATGCGAAGCACCCTGTTTGGTGCTCCCACGAGCGATAGTCAAGGCGGACTCTCAGAGGACCCCCGCCTGATGACCGCCGGAAGGATGCGTGACGGCCGGTCTGGGTTTCTCAAGCGCCCCAGGAGACGGGAAGCAATTCCACCGGATCTCCATGAGACAAGCTGCTGGCTTCCCGTGGGAAGTGCAGCAGGTGGGTGGCGGCCGCGGCGGACCGGAGGGCGCCGGACGTCTGGGTGGACAGGGGGCGGGCCCAGAGCGCCCCGTCCTTCCAGGTGGCCACCACCCGGACGAAGTGGGCCAGGCCGGGGGGCTTGGAGAGCTTCCCCTCCAGGCGGCCGGAGACCCGGACGGGCGCGACGTCGGCATGGCCGAGCAGCTTGCGGAGCGTGGGCCTGACGAAGAGCTCGAAGGTGACGAGCGACGAGGTGGGGTTGCCCGGCAGCCCGAAGAAGAGGGTGGTGCCACGCTTGCCCACCACCAGGGGCTTGCCGGGCTTGATGGCCACGCGCCACAGGTGCTGCTCCACGCCGATGGCGGCGAGCACTTCCTTCACGTAGTCGCGCTCGCCCACGGAGACGCCCGCGCTGGTGAGCACCACGTCGAAGCCTTGGGCGCGGGACAGGGCCTCCGCCACGCTGTCCCGCGTGTCCTGGGCGATGCCCAGCAGGGACGGCAGTCCTCCCGCGCGGCGCACCGCGAGGGCGAGCGACGGGGCGTTGGTGTCGACGATGCGGCCGCGAGGGGCTTCGTCGGCCCGGCACAGCTCGTCGCCCGTGGAGAGGATGGCCACCCGGGGCGCGCGAGGCACGGGCGCCGACAGCATGCCCTGGCCCCAGATCAGCCCCAGCTCCGGGATGCCCAGGGGCGTGCCCTGGGCCAGCAGCAGCTCACCCTCGCGTGCGTCCTCGCCGCGAGGCCGCACGAACTGGCCGGGCACCACGGCCTCCAGGACGTCCACTTCATCCGCCCCACCGTCGGGCACCGGGCGGACGCGCTCGCGCATCACCACCGCGTCCGCGCCCGACGGAAGCGGGGCTCCCGTCATGATGCGCACGCACGTGCCTGAACGGACTTCTTGACGCGGTGCGCCTCCCGCGAAGACGGTCTCCAGCACTGGCAGCCGCACGGGCAGCGCCCCGGCCAGGTCGGCCGCGCGCACCGCGTAGCCGTCCATCGCCGAGTTGTCCCAAGGGGGCAGGGTGCGCTGGGCCATGACGTCCTCGGCCAGCGTGCGTCCCAGGCCGTCTTCGAGCGCCACCCACTCGGCGGACAGCGGCGCGGCCAGGGCCAGGATTCGCGCTCGGGCCTCGTCTTCTGGAAGCAGTGTCGCGGCGTCGTTCATGGGCGTCCTCTTCGACCTGTTTCGCTGCCAAAGTCCGAGAGAAAATCAAGTGTTAGTTTGACAGCCCTGCTGATCATCGTTACAAGCTCCAGTCATCGCGAAGCCTGCCAGTCCTCCTGGGGGTGGCGTGGCAACCCGTTGAAAGTACACGGGAACTCTCAAGGAGACAGCGTCGATGGCCAAGCCCAAGTCCGGGGCCAAGAAGGCGACTCCCGTTGGCAAGACTGGCGCGAAGCCCGCCGCGAAGAAGGACAAATCCTCTCGGCTGGACCTGATCAAGAACGCGTCCAAGCGAGTCGCCACCACGACGACGAAGGTGGGGAAGGCGGCTGGGGACGCGCCGGCCAAGGGCTCCAAGTCCGCCGCGAAGAAGGCGGCGCCGGAGGTCGAGCCGCCGAAGGAGAAGGTCTCGGAGAAGGTTTCCACCAAGAAATCGGCCGCGAAGGCGGCTCCCGCCGCGAAGTCCGCGACGGCGAAGGCGGCTCCCGCGGCGAAGGCCGCGACCGGGGCGAAGGCCTCGTCGGGCAAGAGCGGCTCGAAGGCCGCCGCCGCGCCGGCGGTCCCCGCGGTGGAGAAGCCGCGTCCGCGCGCCACCAAGCTTCCGCCTCCGGGCGAGCCGCTCACGAAGCGGGAGATGGAGCAACTGCTCACCGCCGGCGAGGGCCGCGGCGTGATGGGCGAGGGCAGCCTCAAGGGCCGCCTCGTCGTCCTCAACGAGATGCCCAACCTGGTGGTGGTGGGGCGTGACAAGCGCGAGCTCACCTTCTTGCTCCAGGGGCCGGATCAGGAGGTCCTCCCGGCCTACGTGAACCACAAGGTCTCCGTCAGCGGGATGATCCGCAAGACGACCAACCACGGCGGCGTGGTGGACGTGCGCAAGTACTCCGCCAAGAAGCCGGAGGCGGAGGTCGTTGAGGCGCCCCCTGCCGACACCGAGCCGAGGCTGCGCTACCTGTCGCCTGGCGAGGTCTCGATGGTGACGGCGGCGGGCATGGGCGCGGGCATCAAGGGCTTCGCCGCGGTGCGCGGCAACCTGGAGATGACGGGCGAGGAGTTCGTGCTCGTCGTGTCCAACGGCGGAACGCGGCAGCAGGTGTCGTTCATCATTGACGGCAAGGCAGCCTCCAAGGGCCTGCGCAAGAACGTGGGCCACACGCTGCAGGTCATGGGCGTGGTGGACAAGACGTCCGGCTGGGGCGGTCGCATCTCCGCGGAGAACGTGGAGCCTCGGCCGTCGGAGGCCCGCGCGGTGTCTCGCGACGAGATGGAGCTGGTCCACATCGAGGGCGAGGTGCCCACGTCCGTGGATGTGAAGCTCAACCACGGCCTCACCGTGCGCCTGCCGGAGCAGCCGGGGTATACCTGGGCCATCGAGCCCACCGTGGCCAAGCGCGTCGGTCTGCGCGAGGCCAACTTCGAGCCGGGTCCCAATGGTGGCCCCGCCACTCGAGAGTTCTTCTTCACCCCCCGAAACCCGGGGACATTCGAGGTGGAGTTCTTCCTGGCCAAGGCGCTCGCGCCGGGCCTGGTTGACCGCTCCTTCAAAATCAACGTCACGGTCAAGCCTTGAACAATGCTTCCCGGAGAGGACTCCGGGAAGCAGTCGGTCGCCGGGGGGTTCCCGCCCGGCCGCTTCGGGCTTACCCGTTCCCGTAGCGGCCTGGCCGCAACCCCACCGTGAGCATCAATTCCGACCTTCTTCAGCAGATTCTCTCCGACGCAGATCACCCGCTGGGCATCAAGGAGCTCCTGCGACTCGCGGGCTTGCACCCTGGCCAGCAGACCGAGCTCAAGCGCACGCTTCGTGAGCTGGTGCGCGACGGTCGCATCGTCAAGGAGGGCAAGCGCTTTCTTCGCCCTCAACCCCGGCGGGAGGGGGGAGCCCCTGCTCCCTCGCCCCAGTCGGCCCCCACCAAGGCTCCGCGCTTCGGTGGCACCTCCTTCGAGCGGAGCCGTGGCCACTTCCCGGGACGCGGCAAGGCTCCCGAGGCACGGGGCGGCCGTGGTTTCGACCCGGGTCGCTCGGGTGGCGCGGGCTCCAGGCGCCGCGACGAGTGGCGTGAGCGCCCCGGGCAGCAGCGGGGTGGACGCGGCGGCTTCGTCGACGCGCGTGACACGGTGGAGGGCATCCTCCACGTCCATCGCGATGGCTTCGGCTTCGTGCATCCGGTGTCGGGGGAAGGGGAGAACATCTTCCTGCCGCCCGGAGAGGCCCAGCGGGCGCTCGACAATGACCGGGTGGTCGTCTCCGTCTCGGGTCGTCCAGGACGCTACGAAGGGCGGCTCCTGCGCGTCGTCGACCGCCGCCGCGAGCTGGCGGTGGGTGTCTATACGCCGCACCGGCACTACGCGTTGGTGATTCCCACGGACACGAGTCTGCCGGGTCCCATTCGCGTGCCCTACACGCAGATGGTGCAGGAGGGCGACCTGGTGAAGGTGCGCCTTGGCGTCGGCGCGGACCTGCTCGACCCGGGCAAGGACCTCTATGGCGAGGTGGCGGGTTCGCTCGGCAAGCCGGGCACGCCCAGCGCGGAGGTGCTCGGGATTGCCTTCTCGCAGGGCTTCTCGGATGAGTTCCCGCCAGAGGTGATGGACGAGGCGGACCGCTACGCCGTGAAGGTGTCGGACGAGGAGGCTCGCGGGGAGCAGCGCAAGGACCTGCGGTCGATGCCGCTCGTCACCATCGACGGCGAGGACGCGCGCGACTTCGACGACGCGGTCTACGTCGAGGAGCAGGGGAGCGGGTGGCGGTTGGTGGTGGCCATCGCGGATGTGACGCACTACGTGCGGGAGCGCAGCGCGCTCGACGCCGAGGCCCTGCGTCGCGCCACGTCCGTGTACCTGCCGGACCGCGTGCTGCCCATGCTTCCGGAGCGACTGAGCAACGGAATCTGCTCGCTGCGTCCGGACGAGGACCGGCTGTGCATGGTCGCGGACATGACATTCGACGCCCAGGGACAGCGGCGGGGGTACACGCTCTATCCGGCGGTGATGCGCAGTGTCGCCCGGTGCACGTACAACGAGGTGCAGGACGTCCTCGCGGGCAAGGACGTGCCGCATCGGAATGAGTTCAAGCCGCACTTCGAGCGGATGATGTCCCTGGCGCGTGCGCTGATGAAGATGCGCAAGGAGCGCGGCGCCATCGACTTCGATCTGCCCGAGCACAAGGTGGTGCTGGGCAAGGACGGCCTGCCCGAGCGCATGGACAAGCGCGAGCGCAAGGACAGCCACCGGCTCATCGAGGAGTGCATGCTCGCCGCCAACGAGGCGGTGGCTCGCTTCTTCCAGGACGAGGGCCTGCCGACGGTGTACCGGTTCCACGGTGAGCCGGACCCGGAGAAGCTGGCGACCTTCGCGGCCCTGGCGCAGGCGTATGGCTTCAAGCTGACGTTCGAGGATGGCGTGTCGTCGAAGGAGCTGGACGCGTTCATCAGTCAGCTCTCGGGACATCCGGAGCAGCGGGCCCTGAACCAGCTCCTGCTGCGCTCGATGATGCAGGCGGTGTACACGTCCTCGAAGGTGGGGCACTACGGGCTCGCGGCCGAGCACTACCTGCACTTCACCTCGCCCATCCGGCGCTACCCGGACCTGCTGGTGCACCGGTTGTTGAAGGCGCACTGGGCGCGGCAGGGGCGCAAGCCTTCCGTGGCGATGCTGGAGCGGGAGGAGGAGCGGCTCGAGGACATGGCGATGCAGTGCTCGGAGCGCGAGCGCGCCGCCATGCAGGTCGAGCGGGAGGTGGTGTCCTTCTACGCGGCGCTGATGATGAAGGCGCGGGTCGGTGAGGAGTTCGCCGCGACGGTGGCGGCCATCACGGACTTCGGCTTCTTCATCGAGCTCGACGTCGAGCACGTCGAGGGGCTGGTGAAGGCGGAGACGCTCGGGCCCGGCTCGAAGCTGGACAAGCAGACGCACGCGTTGGTGTACCCGAACGGGCGTCGCGTGCGCGTGGGGCAGAAGCTGCGGGTGCGGTTGCTGTCGGCGAACCCGACGGCGCGGAAGATCGACTTCGAGGCGCTCCAGTTCGACGGCGAGGCCCCTCTGGCGCGTCGCGAGGGTGGGGCGCACGTCCGCCGCCGGCAGGATTGGCGGGAGGACGCGGCGGCGCACGGCAAGCAGCGCGCGGGCAGGCCTGGGCGTGGGGAGCGGGAGGCGGCGAAGAAGGAAGGGCCGGTGCGCACGTGGGCCGCGCGCGAGGAGCCGTCGCGTCCGCGCGGGCGCTTCGTGCGCGAGGGACGACGCGAGGAGTCCGCTCCGCAACAGCGAGGTAGTGGCGGCGAGTTCAAGCAGGCGTGGTCCGGGGACAAGTCGGCGAAGCCGAACCGGGAGCACGGGGGAGCGCGGCCGACGGCGGAGGCGCATGGGCCGAAGCGGCGCATGTTCATCCGTCCGGAGCCGAGTCCGAGTGTGGAGGCGAGCGAGGTGCCTGCGCCGGTGCAGGCGTCGCACGACTTCTCCGCGCCCACGGCCTGGCAGGAGCCTGTGGGCGGTGAGGGCACGGGGTCGTCACCGCATCCCGGGTTTGATCGGCTGCGTGCGTTGGCCGCGCAGAGTCCGCAGGGCGGGAAGGGGAGCCGAGGCGCGCCTCCGCGTCCTGGGTTCGGAGGGAAGCCGCCGTCGAAGCTCACTCCGCCAAAGCCGAGGGAGGAGCAGGAGGCTGAGTACGCACCGGAGTCGTGGCAGCCGTCCGTGCGAGCAGAGCCTCCAGCGAAGCCGCCGGTCCGCGAGCAGGAGGCGACGGTTCGTCCCGCGGAGGCTGCTGCGCCGAGGACGCCGGAGCGCGTGACGAGTCCGCCGTCGGTCGAAGTGGCGGAGTCCGTGGCAAGTCGCGAGGCGCCGGCCGCGCCCGTCACCGAGACGACACACGCCAGCCCCGCGGAGCAGGAGGCGAAGGTGCCTCGCGCGAAGGCGAAGCGTGCTGCTCCGGCGAAGAAGCCCGCAGCGCGGAAGACCGTGGTGAAGAAGGCCAAGGCCTCGAAGGCAGCTCCCGAGAAGAAGAAGGCCACGCCCACCAAGAAGTCGGTGCCCGTGAAGCCTTCCAAGAAGGCCAAGACGGCGGTCGCTCAGGGCAAGAAGCCCAAGGCGAAGCCGGCCAAGGCCGCAGCGCCTCGGAGTGAGAAGAGGCCTACGGCGAAGGTCACCAAGACTCGTGCGACAGGAGCCAAGGCTCGCGGCTCGAAACCGACGGCGCGAAAGCGCTGATGGGAGTGCGGCCCCCTCAACGACGTAGGTGAGGGGGCCGTCAGCGCGACGCGGAGCCGCGCGTGTGGCGCAATCGGCGAGACTCGCGTGATGCTCGGTTCCCTCAACGACGTAGGTGAGGGGCCGTCAGCGCGAGACGCGGAGCCGCGCGCGTGGAGCAATTGGCGAGACTCGCGTGATGCCCGGTCCCTCAACGACGTAGGTGAGGGGATCTTCACCGCAGGACACCGCGCCACGCGTGCGGCGCAGTCCTCGAGACTCGCGTGATGTCCGGTCTCCCCAGAGAGGTACGTGAGGGGACCATCGACGCCCGATGCTGTTTCGTGTGAGCGGCGCCACGGCTTCACGAGACGTGTCAATGGAGTGCGTCATGCTGAGTCATGGCCCACCTGCGGCTGGCGTCACGTGGGCTCGCCCAGGGCGACGTCCTCGTCCATTCCTCTGTTTCACCGCGACGTCTCGCCTGGCGCTATAACGCTCCCGGTTCATTTCGAGGAGAGCACTTGGGAATCATTCGACTCGTGGGAGTGATGCTCGCGGTCGCGGGCGGCGTGGTGCTGTGGACCGGGCTCAATGCCCGTGAGTCTCTGACCGAGCGCGCGAGCCACGCCCTGACTGGCAAGTACACCGAGAACACCACGATGCACCTCGCGGGCGGTGGAGCCGCACTCGCAGGTGGCATCCTCCTCGTGCTCTTCGGCGGCTCGCGCAAGCGGCGCTAGCCACTCGCACGCCGTCCCGACACCTTCACGCCGTAGGGCCAGGGGCCTCGTGAGCGGGGTCTCCGACGACGCGCAGTCGCGACCAGCCTCGCGTCCGCAGCAGTCGCTGGGTGTGCTCCCGGAGCGACGCTTGAAGTCGCCCCTCGCCATCCGCCCCCACGCCCAGCTTCCACACCGCCCCGTCCCCCCTCGGCTCCAGCTCGCCCTCCAACACCAGCCGAACGACGAGCGGAGGCGGCTCATGCGGGTCCACCTCGCACAGCGCTCCCTCCACCGTCCCCCGTGCGAATTCCGGCGCGGCCAGGCTGTTGAAGACCTCCGCGGCCTTCTCCGCCACCGTGGGCTTCGAGCTCTGGAAGATGACCCTCCACCTCCGATGGGTGGCCTCCTGGGTGGACGGAGTCATCAGCCAGCGGAACAGGGCCATCGCCAGCGCCGCGCCGAGAATCTGCGCCGCGACGAACGACTCCACGTCGAGCGGATGCAGCGCACTCGTCCGGGTGCTCACCGCACGGGCCAGGATGAGCGCCGGGTTCGCGAGTGAGCGCGAGTCCGTGAACCACACCGTCGCCGCGACATAGCCCGCGACCACCAGGTGCGTCGCGGACGGCCGGACCCGCACGCACCCGCGCACCACGACCAACAACCCGAACGTCGCGACCAGCTCCGAGATGAACTGCGCCGAGCTCGCCGCCGGCGTCCGAGTCGCGATGAGCAGCGGCTCACCACACATCAGGTGCGCGACCCACCGGCCCGCGAGCCCACCTCCGAGCTGCGCGAGCACATACCGGGGCACGTCCCGCCACGGCGTCCCGCCCTCGAGGGCATCCGCGAAGGTCAGTGCGGGATTGAAGTGTGCACCCGACAACGGCTGCAGCACCAACGTGAGGCAGGCCAGCACGACACCCGCGGCCAGCGACATGAAGAGCCGCCCATCCGTGGCGCTCACGCCCAGGTGCTCGGCGCCGTGGTGCGCGCCTTCCAATGCGACCACCAGCAGGCCACAACCGAGAGCCTCCACCGCGAGGCGCCGAGGCCGGTTCAGGGCCCCCGCCTCGACGGGTGTCGTGGATGGATGTGCGCTCAGCATCGCATGCCCCTCCAGAGCGGCTCGCCCACCCTATGCCTCGGGGGCAGGGGCGTCAAAGCCAGCCCGCGAGGGCATGTGATGGTTACTCGAAGGTGAGCGTGGAGCCGCCCGAGAGGTCCCTTTCGAGGACCTCGGGGTGCCCGATGATCTGCAACCGGCCGCCCCCCGAGGCACTGACCCGAAGGGTCTGCGACACCCGCAGCACCACCTGCCCTCCGCCGCTCGTGTTCAGCGTCGCATCCCGAATGGCCAGCTCCCGCCCCGTCACCCGGCTCGCACCCGAGAGCGAGGCCTCCATCCTCGACACCACACCCTCCAGAATCACGTTGGAGCTTCCGCTGAGCGATACCTCCAGCGACTCGGACCGCAGCCCTCGGATGCGAATCTGTCCGCCGCCACTCGAGGACAGCTCGAAGACCTCCGCATCCACCGTGCCGCTGACGTCCACGAGCGCGCCACCTCCCGAGCGCTCGAGGGCCTCCAGGCTCGGCACCACGATGTCCACCCGAAGCGGGTTGGGGGAGTCCCAGCTGTCAATCTCGTGGTCCGGGAAGTGGACCTGGAGCCGCGAGCCCGAGTGCTCCGTGCGCATCAGCGCCACGAGGTTGTCATCACCCACCAGGCGCACAGACTGGGGCTTGTCCGGGTCCACCTCGATGTACGCGCCGATTCCATCTTCGATCGCGAGCCGGGTGAAGGCGGGCGTCGTCCGCTCCTCCTCGATCTGCCGACCGCTGCCGCTGACATGCGGGCCCTGGCATCCCGCCACCGACGCGGCCAGCAACACGAGTCCAACCTGGGCCCCGATTCTCACGGTCTCTGTTCCCCATGTTCTCGGCTTCATGTTCGCGCGAGGGGGAGAACACCGAGGGGGCCGGAGCGTGTCACCCGACCCCCGTCGATTTTCGTGACGCCTAGGCGTTCAGCGCCGCGCCATGGTGACGCAGGTGGTCCTCCATGAACGTGGAGATGAAGTAGTAGCCGTGGTCATAGCCCTCGTGGACGCGCAGCGTGAGCGGCTGTCCCGTGGCCGCGCAGGCCTCGCGAAGCAGCTCCGGCTTGAGCTGCTCCTGGAGGAACTTGTCCGCCGTCCCCTGGTCCACGAGCAGCGGCGGGAGGTGCGCCTTCGCCGAACGAATCAGCTCCGTGGCGTCGTAGGCGCGCCAGGCCGCCGTGTCCTCGCCCAGGTAGCCCTTGAACGCCTTGACTCCCCACGGCACCTGCATGGGCGCGGCGATGGGCGCGAAAGCCGACACGGAGCGATAGCGCCCCGGGTTCCGCAGCGCGCACACCAGCGCGCCGTGCCCGCCCATCGAGTGCCCGAAGATGCCCTCGCGATCTCCCCGGGCAGGGAAGTGCTCGGAGAGCAACGCGGGCAGCTCCCGAGTGACATAGGTGCCCATCCGGTACCGAGCGGACCACGGCGCCTGGGTGGCATCCAGGTAGAACCCCGCGCCGACGCCGAAGTCCCAGGAGGCCTCCTCTCCAGGGTAGCCCGCGCCGCGAGGGCTCGTGTCGGGCGCCACCAGCATGACGCCCAGCTCCGCCGCCACGCGCTGCGCGCCCCCCTTCATGAGGAACGTCTCCTCCGTGCACGTGAGCCCGGCGAGGTAATACAGCACCGGCACCTCGCGCTCGCGGGCCTGCGGCGGGACGAAGACGCCGAAGCGCATCTCGCCACCGCAGGCCTCGGACACGTGCTTGTAGAAGCCCACGGTGCCATCGAAGCACCGATGCTGGCTCAGCAACGTGGGAGCCACCGTCATGAGTACTTCACCACGCTGCGGATGGACTCACCCTTGTGCATCAGCTCGAAGCCCTTGTTGATGTCCTCCAGCTTCAGGGTGTGCGTGATGAGGTCATCGACGTTGATCTTCCCGTCCATGTACCAGTCGACAATCCTGGGCACGTCCGTGCGCCCGCGCGCGCCACCAAACGCGCTGCCCTTCCACACGCGGCCCGTGACGAGCTGGAACGGACGCGTCTTGATCTCCTGCCCCGCACCCGCCACGCCGATGACGATGCTCTCGCCCCAGCCCCGGTGGCAGCACTCCAGCGCCTGGCGCATGGTGTTCACGTTGCCGATGCACTCGAAGCTGTAGTCCGCGCCGCCCTGGGTCAGGTTGACGAGGTAGGGGACCAGGTCGTCACCGACTTCCTTCGGGTTGACGAAGTGGGTGAGGCCGAACTTCTCCGCCATGGCCTTGCGCCCGGGGTTGATGTCCACGCCGACAATCTGGTCCGCGCCGACCATCCGCGCCGCCTGCACCACGTTGAGCCCGATGCCGCCCAGGCCGAAGACGACGACGCGGGCTCCCGCCTCCACCTTGGCCGTGTACACCACCGCGCCAATGCCCGTCGTCACGCCGCAGCCGATGTAGCAGACCTTGTCGAACGGGGCGTCCTCGCGAATCTTCGCCACGGCGATCTCCGGCAGCACCGTGTACTGCGCGAAGGTGGACGTGCCCATGTAGTGGTGCACCGCCTGCTTCCCCAGACGGAAGCGGCTGGTGCCATCCGGCATCAGCCCCTTGCCCTGCGTGGCGCGGATGGCCGTACACAGGTTCGTCTTGCGCGACAGGCACGACTTACATTGCCGGCACTCCGGCGTGTAGAGCGGGATGACGTGGTCGCCCTTGCGCACCGACGTCACGCCCGGCCCCACGTCCACCACCACGCCCGCGCCCTCGTGGCCCAGGATGGCGGGGAAGAGTCCCTCCGGGTCCTGCCCGGAGAGGGTGAAGTCATCGGTGTGGCAGAGGCCCGTGGCCTTGAGCTCGACGAGCACCTCTCCCGCCTTCGGACCCTCGAGGTGAACCGTCTCGATGCTCAACGGCTTGCCTGCCTCGAGCGCCACCGCCGCGCGCACGTCCATACACGAGCCTCCCTGTGAAGAGTGAACGGCGCAGACTAGTTCGCACGCGGCCTGGACGCGCGGACGGATTCACCGCGTGACGCCCAGAAGACGCTTGAGGCGGGCAAAGAAGAAGGGCCTGGACCGCGCTCGAAGCGAGGATTCCAGGCCCTTGGGCACGACAGGGGCGGGGGACTACTTCTGGTTCGCCGCCTGGGCCTTGGTGGCCTTCTGCGCCTCGCTGAACTTCTTCGTCATGTCAGCGAACTGCGAGTTGTAGGCCTCCATCTGCTTCAGGTGCTCGGCGGCGCGGGCGTTGGCCTCCTCGACGACCTTGGGGTCCTTCGCGTTCTCCACCGCCTCCGACTTCGCCATCTCCATCTGCTGCCGCTCGTACTCCATGAGGCGGCCCATCACGACGCGCTTGTTGAGGTACGTGTTGGCGGAGTTCGGGTTGATGGCGATGACCTGGTCGTAATAGCTCAGCGACTTCTCCAGGTCGGCCTTGACGATGGGGGCAGCCATGGAGCGCGCGCCACCGCGCTGCGCGTAGATCTCCGCGATCCACCCCAGCGAGGCCTCGTCCTTCGGCTCCAGCTTGAGGGCCTCGTTGAAGTACTTCTCGGCGTCGTCGAGCGTGCCGCCCTTCATGTAGATGCTGGCGAGCGTCCGGTAGATCTCCGCCTTCTCGGCGGGCGTCGTCTTGAACTCGAGGAGCTTCAGGACGGCCTCGGAGGCCTTGTCGATCTCACCCAGCTCGATGTGGGCGAAGGCCTTCTTCTCCCAGACCTTCTCCTGCTTGGGGTCGGCCTGGAGCGACAGGGCGTAGGCCTCGGCGGCCTCCTTGTACTCCTTCTTGGCCATGTGGTTGGAGGCCTTGATGCGGTGCTGCTTGGCCGCCTCGTTCTCCTTGTCGGCACAGCCCACCCCGGTGCCGCCGAGTGCCAGAACTCCAAAGACCAGACCGACTCGAGCCAGTCGCTTCATGTGCATGAACCTTTCGAGCAGGCCTGGGGAGTCGACCCCGGCCCGGCTTGTGTGTCTTCTCGACCTTGGGGGACCCGCCCTCACGCGGATCCGGAATCGGGGCAAGCATACCCGAAGTCGGGCCCATTCCACCCAGTCCGAGCGCGCCTGCCTCCCTGCCTTTCGGGCGCGAAACACCCGCCACGCGCCCGGCGCGCCTCGCCCCGGGTCCTTGCTGGGTGGGCACTCGGGGTGCGGGAGGGTGAGTTTCCGCGAGGTCCCAGGATTCGAGAGGCGGTGCGAGGGCCACTGCTAGTGTGCAGGCCGTCCTCAGTCGGAGCTATCGCGCCATGACCCTCCTGACCCGACGTACCGTGCTCCAGGGGCTCGCCCTCACCGCGGCGGGCTGTGCCTCGACCCGTCCCATGCCCGCGCCGCGTCCTGGCCCGTCGCTGCCCCTGGGGGCTCAGCTCGGCGACGTGCGCACCGGCGCGGTCTCCGTCTGGGGCAAGGCGGACCGCGCCTCGCGCCTCATCGTGGAGTGGAGCGAGGACGCCCGGCTCGAGAAAGGGGTCCATCGCGTGGAGGGGGGCCTGCTCACGGCCGCGACCGACTTCACGGGCGTGGTGGACCTCGCGGGCCTGCCGGCCGGGCGCGAGCTCTTCGTGCGCGTGCTCGCGGACGATGGGGGCTCGGCGGGGGAGGAGTGGCGGGGGCGGTTCCTCACGGCGCCGGAGACGGCTCGGGACGTGTGCTTCGCGTGGAGCGCGGACGTGTGCGGCCAGGGGTGGGGCATCAACCCGGAGTGGGGCGGGTACCGAGGATTCGCCGCGCTGCGGGCGCTGCGCCCTGACTTCTTCCTCCATGTCGGCGACGTCATCTACGCGGACAACCCGCTGCTGCCGGAGGTCGTCGTCCCGGATGGTCGGGTGTGGCGCAACCTCGTGACGCCCGCGAAGTCGAAGGTGGCGGAGACGCTGGAGGAGATGCGCGGGAACTTCGCCTACAACTTCCTGGACGACTCGCTGCGGGCCTTCGCGCGTGAGGTGCCCATCGCCTACCAGTGGGATGACCACGAGGTCCGCAACAACTGGTTCCACAGCCGCTCTGTCGCGGAGGACCCTCGGTACACGCAGGTGCCGGACGACGGTGTCCTCGCGGCGCGAGCGAGGCAGGCCTTCTTCGAGTACACCCCCGTGGGCGGCGCCGCGCGCGCGGAGGGTCGCATCCACCGGCAGCTGTCACAGGGGCCGTTGCTGGACGTGTTCATCCCCGACGTGCGGGCCTTCCGAGGGCCCAACTCCGTCAACCGCCAGGAGCAGCAGGGGCCGGAGACGGCGTTCCTGGGGCGCGCACAGCTGGAGGGACTCAAGCAGTCGCTGGCGTCGTCGAAGGCCACGTGGAAGGTGATTGCGACCAGCATGCCGCTGGGGCTCATCGTCCCCGCGGAGAAGTTGGGGGAAGGCTCCTGGCGGATGGAGGCCTGGGCCAACGGTCCGGGGGCTCCGCTGGGGCGCGAGCTGGAGCTGGCCGAGCTGCTCTCGTTCCTGAAGGAGCGGAAGGTCCGCAACGTGGTGTTCCTCACCGCGGACGTCCACTACCCGGCCATGCACCAGTACCACCCGGACCGGGCGCGGTTCCGGGACTTCGACCCGTTCTGGGAGTTCGTCGCGGGGCCGCTCAACGCGGGCACCTTCGGGTCCATGCCGCTGGATGAGACCTTCGGGCCGGAGGTGCGGTGGCAGAAGCCGGCGACGGTGATGAACGCCGCGCCCTGGGAAGGTCAGCAGTACTTCGGCAGCGTGCGCATCCAGGGGAACAGCGGCGTGATGACCGTCGCCATCCATGACCTCTCCGGCAAGGCGCTGCACCAGGTGGAGCTGGAACCCATCCGCTGAGCCGTGGTTCAGGTCGTGAGCACAAGCTTGACGAGCTCCGGGGCTGCCCACTCGCATGGGGAGCCAGGCGAGCGTCGCGAGGGAGACACATGGACAAGGTCATCGTCATCACGGGGGCAAGCGGGGGCATCGGAGCCGCGCTCGCGCAGGCCGCGGGCGCGCGAGGAGCGAAGCTCGTGTTGGCGGCTCGGCGACAAGCGGAGCTCGAAGCGGTCGCAGCCCGTTCTGGCCCGGATGCGCTCGCGGTGGTCACCGACGTGACGTCCCGCGCGGAGGTGGAGCGCCTTCGCGACGCGGCGCTGGCGCGCTTCGGCCGCATCGATGTCTGGGTGAACAACGCGGGACGCGGCATCACCCGAGGCGTGGCCGAGCTCACCGATGAAGACCTCGCGTCCATGTGGCGCGACAACGTCAACAGCGCGCTCTACGGGATGCAGGCGGTGCTGCCGCACTTCCAAGCGCGCGACGCGGGCCAGATCCTCAACGTCTCCAGCGTGCTCGGGCGGCTTCCTGTCGTCCCGCCTCGCTCGGCGTACAGCGCGGCCAAGCATGCGCTGAACGCGCTGAGCGCCTGTCTTCGCCAGGAGCTGCGTGAGACACATCCGGGCATCTGGGTCACCGTGGTGATGCCGGGCGTCGTCGCCACCGAGTTCGGTTCGAACGCGCTGGGCGGCGGGATGGACTCGCGCGCGATTCCAGGTGCCCAGCCCGTCGAGGAGGCCGCGCAGGTCATCCTCGACGCCATCGTCCATCCGCGTCCGGAGGTCTACACCCGCGCGCACACGCAAGCGGAGGTCGAGCGCTACTACCACGACGTCGCCGCCTTCGAGCGCGCGCCCGGGCCGGGACCCGGGCGCTGAGGCCGTCAGGCGCAGCGTCACTCGTAGCGGAGGGACTCGATGGGGGCCAGGCTCGCGGCGCGGCGGGCGGGCCAGATGCCGAAGAACACACCCACGGTGGCCGAGAAGGCGATGGCCACCCCGATGGCCTCGGGGGCGATGACCATCGTCCACCCCATGATGCGCTGGAGCACCGCGGCCCCCCCAATCCCCAAGAGGAGTCCCAGCGTTCCGCCCGCGAGGCACAGCACCAGCGACTCGACGAGGAACTGGAGCAGGATGTCCGTGCCCGTCGCGCCCAGCGCCTTGCGCAGGCCAATCTCCCGCGTCCGCTCCGTCACGGACACCAGCATGATGTTCATGATGCCGATGCCTCCCACGAGCAGGGAGATGGCGGCGATGCCCGCGAGCAGCAGCGAGAAGGTCTGCGTCGTCTCCTGCACCGTCGCGAGCAGGGAGGCCTGGTCGCGGATGTTGAAGTCCGCCTGCTGCTCGGGGCGGAGGCGGTGCTCGCGCCGCAGCTTCAGGTCGATCTCCGCCATGGCGTTCTCCATGGACTTCTCATCCGATGCCTGCACCGCGATGGAGCGGATGCGGTTGCTGCCCATCACCCGGAACTGCGCGGTGGACAGCGGGATGTAGAGGCTCTCGTCGGGATTGGAGAAGCCCTGCGAACCCTTCTCCGCCAGGACACCGATGACCTCGAAGGGGATGCCTCGGATGCGCACCGTCTCGCCCACGAGCGACGCCGAGTCCCTCAAGCCGAGCTGCGTTCCCGCCAGCGCGCCCAGGACCACCACGCGGCGGCGGCCCCGGTCCTCTTCATCGGAGAACATCCGCCCGGCCGTGAGGTGGGACTCGTTGATGCTGAAGTACGCCGGCCACGTGCCCACCACCGAGAGGTTGGCGTTGCTCGCGCCGTACTCCACCTGGAAGCGCGACTCGATCTCCGGCGCCACGGCCTGGATGTGCTTGGGCTGCGCGCGCAGGGCCTCCGCGTCGTCGATGGTCATCGTCGCCTGACCTCGGCCGAGTCCTCCCGAGAAGCTCTGCCCGGGGCGCACGGTCAGCACGTTCGTTCCCAGCGTCTTGAGCCGCTGCTCGACGGACCGCTGGGCCCCTTCACCCAGCGCCACCATGGTGATGACGGCCGCGATGCCGATGACGATGCCGAGCATCGTCAACAGTGAGCGCAGCTTGTTGGCAAGGACCGCGTCGAACGCGACCCGGATGATTTCACCCATGACCTGGCCTCCTCCTCCCGCCGGCTAGCGCCCGCCGCGCATGCCACCACCGCCACCGCCGGCGCCCGGGAACATGCCCCCGGTCGCCTGTCGGAACCGCTCGTTCTGCCGCTGCTGTTGCTGCTGGAGCTGCGCCACGGACACGAGCAGGACCTGCTCACCGGGCTCCAGGCCGCTGAGGACCTCGGAGTTCTCCCAGTCGCTCAGCCCCAGCACCACCTTGCGAGGCTCCGGGCCCGTCTTGCCCTGCACGAACACGAGGCCCGGCCGCGTGTCACCCGTGCCCTGTCGTCCACCGCGCTGACGCCGTCCCTCGCCACCACCTCCCGGGGGGCTCGCGGTCGCCAGGACGTTCTGGCCCTGCGACTCCGTGCCGGCCGCCGCGGTGGCGGAAGGGGCGAGGCTCGGGCCCTTGTTCTCCGGATGACCCGCGGTAGCCTCTCCGCTCGTGGGCGTGGCCGTGTTCTCCGACGGGCCGTTGCCTCCGGACCCGCCCCGGCCCCGGCCTTCGCCCTTGGCGCCCTGGGGACGCAGCAGCGAGCGCACGGCGTCCTCGGTGAGGCCCACCGCCACCGCGGCGGCGCGGGCGTCTCGCAGGCCGACGACCGCGGAGTTGGGGACGGTGATGGCGTCGCGGCGGCTCGAGATTTCAATCGCCACCTCCGCGTTCATTCCCGGGCGCAGCAGTCCGTCTGGATTGTCCAGGCGCACGAGGACGGGGAAGAGGGTGACGTTCTGCTCCACCAGGGCCTGCGGCTCGATCTTCACGACCTCGCCGATGAACGTCCGGCCGGGGTAGGCCTCCATCGTGACGCGGGCCTTGAGACCCGGGCGAATCTGTCCCACGTCCGTCTCGTCGACCTTGGCTCGCACCTGCATGATGGACAGGTCCGCCATCTTGAAGAGCGTGCTGCCGCCGGACACGTTCGACGTGGCCGACGCGATGATCTGCCCGGGCTGGATCTGCCGCTCCAGCAGCGTGCCGGAACTGGGCGCGCGGATGGTGACGTCGCGGCTGCGCTCCTTGGCGAGCTGGAGGTTCGTCTCCGCGCGCACCTTGGCGGCCCGCGCGGTGGCGAAGGCATCCACGGAGGACTCGAACTCCTGCTGCGTGACGTAGCCGGACTGGCGCAGCGACTCCATGCGCTGGCGCTGGGCTTCCGTCGTGTTCAGCCGCACGCGCGCGGACTCCAGGTCCGCCTGCGCCTGGGCCAGCGCGTTCTGCACGTCGCGCGGGTCGATCTCCGCGAGCAGTGCGTCCTTCTCCACCTTGTCGCCGGTGTCGAACAGGACGCGCAGCACTTCACCGGACGCCTTGGACTTCACCTCCACCACACGCAGCGGCTCCACCAGTCCAGCGGACTCCGCGACGACCTCCATGTCCCGGCGCTCCACGGTGGCCAGCGCCGCCGAGCGCTCCGGTGTCCTGGGCTGACTCTCCCGCTGGGTGGCGTAGACGCCCGCTCCGAGCAGGACCGCCGCGACACCCGTGATGACCCACTTCTTCGCCTTGCTCACGACGTCCTCCAGGTCTTCGTGGCCACGCTGTGCGCGGTCCCACTCAAGTCCGCTTCCGCTCGTCCCGCTCGATGACGCCGTCTTTCAAGAACAGCACCCGCTGCGCATGCGCCGCGATATCCGCTTCGTGTGTGACGAGCATCAAGGTCTGCCCCTGCGAATGCAGCTCGCCGAAGAGGGCCATGATCTCCTCGCCCGTGTGGCTGTCGAGGGCGCCCGTGGGCTCGTCGGCCAGCAGCAGCGCGGGGTGCGTCACCAGCGCGCGGGCGATCGCGACGCGCTGCCGCTGACCCCCGGAGAGCTCGTTGGGGCGATGGTCCTTGCGCGCGCCCAGTCCCACCTTCTCCAGCATGGCCGCGGCGCGCTCCAGCCGGACCTTCCGGGGCACGCGCGCGTACACCAGCGGCAGCGCCACGTTGTCGAGCGCGGACGCGCGAGGCAGCAGGTTGAAGCTCTGGAACACGAACCCCAGCTCCCGGTTGCGGATGCGTGCGAGCGCGTTCTCCGTCATGCCCGCCACCGGCTGGCCGTTGAGCCAGTACTGACCCGCGCTGGGGATGTCCAGGCAGCCGATGAGGTTCATGAACGTCGACTTGCCGGAGCCCGAGGGCCCCATCACGGCGACGTACTCGTTGCGGCGGATGGTCAGGTCCACGCCGCGCAGCGCCCGGACGACCTCCGAGCCCATCGTGTAGTCCTTGCGCAGCCCCTCCACGCGGATGACCACGTCCGCGATGTCGCGCGCCTCGGTGCCTGGTGTGGCCGTGCTCACAGCGGCCTCCCGGCGAGTGCCTCCAGCTCCGCGCGCGCGATGCGGTAGTCGAAGCGGGAGGACACGAGGTTGATCTCCGCCTGGACCAGGCTCTCCTGCGATGTCAGCAGCTCGAGGATGGTGGTGGCGCCCAGGCGGTAGCGCTCCTGCTGCACCTTGAGGTCCTCGCGGGCCACCTCCACCGACTGGACGGAGAAGGTGATGCGGTCCTCCGCGAGCCGAAGCTGCGCCAGCGCCTGACCGGCCCCGCTGCGGACCGCGCGTCGCGTGTCCGCGAGCTGCGCCTGCGACACCACTTCCTGGGTGCGCGCACGCTGCACGCGCTCCTCGCGCAGGAAGCCATCGAAGATGGGATAGGAGACGCCGAGCCGCACCGACCAGCTCGTCCTGCCGCCGTTGAAGCTCGGGTCCTGGTTGAACCAGTCATAGCCCGCGGACAGCCGCACCGTGGGGAGGTAGGTCGCCTTCGCGACACTCACGCCCGCTTGCGACGCGCCCAGCGTGGAGGCCGCGGCGAGCACATCGGGGGCATTGGCTTCGAGCTCGGAGATCAGTGCGGCGTCCGTGAGCGTGAGGGGCTTGGGCGTGATGTTCGCATCGGGGCTCGCCTCCACGGGGCCGTCCTCGCCGACGAGGCGCCCCAGTGCGAGCGCCGCCGACGTGCGCTGGGTCTCCGCGGTGCGCAGGGCCTCTTTCGCCGTGGTGTGGTCGAGCTGCGCGCGGAGCAGGTCCGAGCGTGTCGCGGAGCCCACCGCGAGCCGCCGCTCGGCGGCGCCTTCGTTCTGCCGGGCCCGCTCGATGCGGGCATTCGCCACTTCCTCGAGCCCCATGGCGCGGAGGACCTCGTAGAACGCGCGCTCCACGGCGAGCACGGCGGCGGCGCGCTGCGCGGTGAGCTGCGCCTGGGCCGCTCCGGATTGTGCGCGGGTCTGCTTGCGCGTGGCGCTCCGCTGTCCGCCGGTGAAGACATTCCACGAGGCGGCCAGGCCCGCGCTGTACGTGTCATTGGAGCCGGAGACGACGGCGCCCGTCACGGGCTCGATGCGCTCGGTGCTCGCGAGCGAACCCGACGCGCTCGCGGAGAGCGAGGGGATATAGGCGCCCACCGCGCTGAGCTCGGCGGCCTCGGCGTTGGTGACACTGCCCTTGGCCTGGGCCACCTGCGGATTCGCCTTGAGCGCTCGGGCGATGGCTTCCTCGAGCGTGACACGCATCACCTTGGGCTCGGCCTCGCTCGCGGGCGCGGGGGCCTGGGCTTCCGGTGCGGGCGCGGCCGAGGGGGCGGGCTCCTGCGCCGTCTGCGTGGGCGCATCGGCTTGCATCCGCACCGCGGATGGGTCGGCGCGGGCCATGTTCGAGACGGGCGCCGTCACCATGCCCACGAGGCCGAGGGTCAGCAGGGGCATCCGGTGGGGCCGTCTCTTGAACCACGCTCTCTGGAGCATCGTCATCGCAGCCTTGTCCCGTTGAAGTCCGGTGCACCCGTGGCGCCCGGAGGACTCGGGATGGGCAGTTGCATGCGCCTTGCCAGTGCTCAACCCCCTGGAATCGCATGGATAATCCGGGCGGGGAGCGCGAAGGCCGCCGACGGGCTGCGGATTTCGCACGCACGGATGTCAGCGGGCCCCGGGCCGCGAGGGGCATTCCGGCGGCGACGCCGGGCCTCGTGCTTGCACAGGGCTGGAGGGACACGGCGGACAAGGTGCCGTTCCAACCCCTGGAGAGAGGCGAATGGGCTCGACAGCAACCAGGCCATGGGGCGCTCGCGCGGAGAGAGGGCATGACGGAAGGGAGTGCGGATTCCGCACCGTGCATGCAGAGTTCGCAGCGAGCGGAGGAACCTCATGGAGTGGGAGACACCTCGGGAGAGGTCACGACCGATGAGCCTCGTGGCGCGATGGAGGCGGCCCGTGGGGCCGTGGATGCCCTGGGCCCTGGTGGGGCTGATGTGCGCCGTGTTGCTTTCCACGGTGCTCTTCATCCGCCGGTCCGCCGTGGAGGCGTCGTCGCTGGTGGTGCGCGGCATGGCGAACGTCCTGATGCACACCGGGCTGGATGCCTTCCGGGAGGGCACGGGCCCGCCGACCCAGCAGGCGCTGCAGGCCTTCCTGGAGGCCCACCAGGAGGGCGGCCTCCGGTACGTGGCCATCCTCGAGGACGGGCGCGTGCTCGCCTCGGTCGGCGAGGGCTCGCTGGGGGAGATCCAGGACGGCCCCCAGCTGCGCATCGAGAAGGGGAAGGGCCGCTTCATCCATCGGCTGCGCAAGCCTCGTCCGGACCCGCAGGCCCAGGTGGGCGGCGCGGAGCCGATGCCTCCGCCGCCTCCCCCCGAGGCTCGCCGCAACCTGCGCATCGGCTACGAGTTCGAGCCCATCACCGCGCTCGAGCTGACGGACCGCTCCCAGCATCTGCTGGTCATCGCGGTGGTGTCGGTGATGGGCATCCTGGGGTTGACCTTCGCGTTCACGCGCTCGCTGGCGCAGCGCGAGGCCCTGGCGACGGAGCTGGAGCGCGGACGCCGGCTGGCGGCCCTGGGCACCATGTCCGCGGTGCTCGCGCATGAGCTGCGCAATCCGCTGGCGTCACTCAAGGGCCATGCCCAGCTGCTGGCCGAGCGTGTGGAGCGGGACGAAGTGCTGCGCCCCAAGGCGGACCGCATCGTCGGAGAAGCGGTGCGGCTGGAGCAGCTGATGAATGACCTGCTGGCCTTCGTGCGCAGCGGCGAGCTGCGCCGCACGGGCACGGACCCGAACGAGGTGCTGCGCGCGGCGGTGGAGGCGACGGGGGAGACGCGGGTGGAGGCGCACTATCTCCCCGGGCGCGAGCACTGGGAGCTGGACGCGGGGCGCTTCCAGCAGGCGCTGGAGAACGTGCTGCGCAACGCGGTGCAGGTGAGCCCGGATGGGCGGCGCGTGGAGGTGGGCGTGGAGCGCGAGGGCACGTCGCTCATCTTCACGGTGCGAGACCACGGCCCCGGCATTCCGAAGGGAGACGAGGAGCGCATCTTCGAGCCCTTCGTCACGGGGCGGCTGCGCGGTGTGGGGCTGGGGTTGGCCATCACCCGCCGCATCGTCGAGCTGCATGGGGGCTCGGTGATTGCGCGGACACACGCGGAAGGTGGCGCGGAGTTTCGCCTCACGGTTCCAGCGAGGGGAGTCTGAGCCATGGCGCGGATTCTCGTCGCGGATGATGAGGAGGGCGTGCGCTCGTTCATCGCGGAGGCGCTCGAGGTCGAAGGCCACCTGGTGACGACGGCGGCCGACGGTGAAGAGGCCGCGCGGCTCTTGGCGAAGCAGGGCGTGGACCTGTTGGTGACGGACCTGCGCATGCCCGGCATGGATGGGCTGACGCTGCTGCGCAAGGTGCGCGAGGAGCAGCCGGACGTGGAGGTCGTCGTCCTCACGGCGGTGGGCTCGGTGGAGAGCGCGGTGTCGGCGATGAAGGCCGGCGCGTTCGAGTACCTGCTCAAGCCCGTGGGGAGTCCGGCGGAGCTGCGGTTGACGGTGGCTCGCGCGCTGGAGCGCCGCGCGCTGCTGAACTTCCGGGCGGAGGCGCGACAGTCCACCGGGTCGGTGGTGCTGAGCTGGGGTTCTCCAGCGATGGGGCCCGTGGTGGAGGCGCTGCGCAAGGTGGCCCCCACGCAGGCCACGGTGCTGCTGGTGGGCGAGAGCGGCACGGGCAAGGAGGTGGCCGCGAGGGCGCTGCACCAGTGGAGCGAGCGCTCCGAGGGGCCCTTCGTCGCGGTCAACTGCGCCGCGCTGACGGAGACGCTGCTGGAGAGCGAGCTGTTCGGCCACGAGAAGGGCGCCTTCACCGGCGCGGTGGCGCAGCGGCGCGGGAGGATCGAGCTGGCCCAGGGCGGGACGTTCTTCCTCGATGAAGTGGGTGAGCTGAAGGCGGAGCTCCAGGCGAAGCTCTTGCGGGTGCTCCAGGAGCGGCGCTTCGAGCGCGTGGGCGGCACGCGGACGCTGGAGGCGGACGTGCGCTGGGTGGCGGCGACCAACCGCGACCTCAAGGCGATGATGGCGCGCGGAGAGTTTCGCGAGGACCTCTACCACCGGCTCGCGGTGTTCCCCATCCGGCTGCCCTCGCTGCGCGAGCGCCCCGAGGACCTGGGGCCCTTGGCGGAGCTGCTGCTGCGGCGCATCGGCGACGAGCTGGGGCGTCCCGGGTTGAAGCTGTCACCGGAGGCGTCGGCGCGGCTGCAGACCTTCCCGTGGCCGGGCAACGTGCGCGAGCTGCGCAATGCGCTGGAGCGGGCGGCCATCCTCGCGGACGGCTCGGTGGTGGAGGCGCGCCATCTCTGGCTGGATGCGACCAGCACCCCCGAGGTGACGCCCGCCGCCACCGTGGGGACGCGGCTGCCGGACAAGACGCTGGAGGAGCTGGAGCGGATGGCCATCGAGCAGGCCATCGCGGACGAGGGTGGCAACCGCAAGCGGGCCGCACAGCGGCTGGGCATCGGCTTGAGGACGCTCTACGACAAGCTGCGGCGCTACGGAATGCAGTGAGCGGGTGGGGCGCGGCCACGAAGCGCGCGCCCCGCCCATGTCACATCACGGAGGGCCGTAGCCCTGGACGCGCGAGTTGAGCTCCACCGCGGTGGCGTAGATCTGCGCCCAGGTGCGGTACTTCAGCTTGGCGCCGAAGCCCTTCTGGTCATTGGCGAAGTGGAACAGGTCCTCGCGGAAGAGGGCGTCGGCGGACTTGCGCGCGTCGTCGCTCAGGGGCGTGCCCTTGCGGTCGTAGTAGCGCAGCAGGTCGTAGCCGTAGTCGTGCGTCTTGGCCGCGGGGTCGAACTCCTTGTCCGGACCAATCTTTCCGGGCGCGGAGGCGGAGCCGAACGGGTCCTGCATGCGCTGGCCGTGCTTCGTCTGGATGGCGAAGGGCTTGTAGCCCATCACCTTCTCGAAGTCGGCGGGCGGAGGGCGGGCACCGGTGAGGTACTCCCGCATCAGCTTGCCGTGGTCTCCGGCGGGGGCAGCGCCAACGCGCGCCGTGGCCGTGGTGGCCTTGGTGAACGTGTCCTTCTCGTGCGGACGCACCGTCGCCGTGTTGGCGCGCTCGGTGGTCGGCGACTCGGAGCTGGAGGTGGCAGGACGGCGGGCCGTGGCTGGGGGCGTGCGAACGATCATGTGAGTTCCCGAGAGAGCCTTCTCTTGTTTTGTCGCACTTTGTAGGGTGGAAGTTGCGTGGATGTGATTGACGCATCGCGTGACGAGAAGGAGCGGTCGTGGGCAAGGACCTGTATCGCGACGGGATGGCTCGACTGGAGGCGGGGGATACCCCGGAGGCGAGGCGGCTGTTGGAGGCCGCGCTCCGCGAGTCGCCGGGGGACGTGAAGGTGATGCACGCGCTGTCCCGGGTCTTGGACGAGGCGGGTGAGCGAGCCCGGGCCGTGGAGCTGCTGGAGCTCGCGCACGCGAAGGCGCCCTCCGAGCCGGACCCCGCGCGCGACCTGGCGATGGCCCTCCTGGAGCGCGGCGATGATGCCCGCGCGGCGCGCGTGGTGGAGCCCGTGCTGGCGGCCCACCCCGAGCACCCGGGCGCGAACCTCGTGCTGGCGCTGGCGCTGGCGAAGACGGACCCGGCGCGGGCCCGAGCGCACCTGGCGCCCGCCGGCCGGAGCGAGGATGCCGAGGAGCGCGAGCAGGCGGCGGCGCTGGCGCGGGTGTTGTCGGGACAGTCGCCCTCGCCCGCGTAGGTCGCGAAACGCACGACGGGCGGCATCCCGAAGGACACCGCCCGCCGTGGGCTGCTCAGGCTGCGACCTGACTCAGGGCTTCGTGTACTGGATGGTCAGGTTGTAGTTCGCCGTCTGGTTGCCGGCGCCGCGCACCATGACGTACGCGGAGGACTGACCGGAGGGGACCGTCAGGGTGCACGTCTCGGACGCGCCCGACGTGTTCGGACGGCAGTCGTACGTGGTGGTGGTGGGGGCCGCGCCGAACCGGACATAGAGGTTCGGGTTGCGCGTGCCCGTCATCGTCACGGTGAAGCTGGTGCCCGGCACCACGCTGTAGGGACCGAAGTTGTCGTTCTCGTTGCGCGCCACCGTGCCCGTCGCCGTCTCCGTGGTCGGCGTGCCCGTGCCACCGCCCGAGTGCGTGCCCGTCAGCGTCACGCCCGAGTAGGCCGTGTAGGCGTTGACCATGACGTACCAGGTGCCGGCCTGCGGGTTGTTGAAGGTGCACGTCTCCGCGTTGCCGCTCGCGTACGGACGGCAGTCGTAGGTGCCGGAGTTCGGGACCGCGCCGAAGCGCACGTACAGGTCCGCGTCACCGGTGCCGCCCGTCGTGGTGAAGGTCAGCGTGGGGACACCCGCGGGGACCTCGAGCGTGTAGTACTTCTTGTTGCCGGAGCTGCCGGACAGGCCCGTCACCGGAACGCCGTTGGTCAGCGGGTTCGTCACGGGCGGCGGGGGCGGCACACCCACGGCGAGCCACGCGTTCGTCACGGCCTGGACCGTCGCCGCGTCGTAGCCGAGGTCCTGCGCGGCCTGCACGGTGTACGCCTTGGCCTGCTCGAACGTGGTGCTGGGGGTGAACAGGTCCGTGTTGGCCTTGTAGAAGATGCGGCCGGCCTTCTCCGGGCCGATGGCGGCCACGGCCTGCGTGGTCTTCCCGCGCGG
This sequence comes from Myxococcus stipitatus, assembly GCF_038561935.1. Next base: position 4,701,192 of record NZ_CP102770.1, read on the forward strand.
GTGCGTTCCACCCTTGGAGAGCAGGGCGAAGACGAGGTTGCTGATGCCGGAGCTGTAGTGCACGTCCACGCCGGACGAGTAGTCCCCGTAGAAGTCGAGCGAGGCGTTGTCCTTGGCCGGGTCGTCCATGTAGCGCAGGGCATCGTTGGCGATGGCCGGCGTCCAGATGTCCTCGCCCACCATGAACACGTCGGCGTCGGTGGCCCAGTTGCGCGTCCAGCTCTCACACACGCCGGCGAAGATGTCGGACATGGACTCGTTGAGGCCGCCGGACTCACCTGAGTAGATGAGGTCCGACTCGGTGTCCGTCACGGCGTGGGTCAGCTCGTGGACGGTGACGTCCAGGTCCTTGCCCAGCTCGATGGAGTCGACGCCGTCGCCGTCGCCGTACACCATCTGCGTGCCGTCCCAGTACGCGTTCACGTAGTTGCTGCCGTAGTGGACGGTGCTGATGAGCTGCGCGCCCGCGTTGTCATACGAGTCGCGGTTGAAGAGCGTCTTGTAGCAGTTGTACGTGTTCCCGAGCTGGTCGTAGTTCATGTCCACGTGCGCGTCGCCCGTGGCGGCCTGACCCTCGGAGCGCTTGAGCGTTCCAGGCGTGGTGCTGCCGTTGTTGGCGCTGTACACCCGCCGGTTGAGCGCCTCGTGGATCTGCGGGTGCGTGGCCACCACGCCGCCGCGCAGGGCGTCGACGTAGACCAGGTCATCCGCCTTCATCCCGTCGCGGGTGCCCACCAGCCGCACCTGCCACGCGAGCCGCAGCTCATCGCTGCCGTCGGTGCGCACGTAGACGAGCGTCGGAGCGCCCTCGGCGTTCGCGCGCGGAATCGACGTGCCCGCGAGCGCCGCCGAGCGCGCGGCGTCGGAGGCCACCGTCGGCTCCGTGGCGGACGTCGTGCCGCCGCGAGCCGAGCCGTTGGCGGCATAGATGAGGCCATCCGGGTCGGCATGGAGCACCAGCTCGCCGCCGACGACGGGCCGGCCCTGGTGGAGCTGGCGGAAGCGCAGGTGCTTGCGCCCCTGGGCATCCACGTTGGCCCGGCGGAAGACGAGGTCGTCACCGCGCAGGCGGAAGGCCCCGGCGATGTCCGTCAGGGCTTCTCTCGCCTCGGCACCGGAGTCCGCGCGGGCCCGCTGCGCGGAGACACCGCTCGGGGTCAGCCGACCCAGCTCACCCCGGATGAGGAAGGGGACACCTTCTTGCCGCCCGAGCACCTCGGCCCCAGGCAACCGCGCCAGCGCGGCCTGGACATCCGCGTCCTTGGCTCCCTCGCTGGGTGCTTCTCCTTCTGGTTGCGCCGTGCTGCAAGCCACGAGACCGGCACCAACCCACGCCAAGCAGAACGTCCTCCAGATGCTGTTCCTCAAGCGCTCGACCTTTCTGAAGAAGGGGCTCTTTTGTTGCACATGATATGTTCTTGTTTCAAGCGGATAGCTTGTTTTCCTTGTTTCGGCATATTTCTCCCGACATGGGGCCACTCCGGTGTCCACTTCCACACGCTGAACGCGAGACAATCATGTCCAAACCGTGTCTTCGTAGCCTGGTGGTGTTGCTGGTCCTGAGCCTCTTCGTGTCAGGGATGCCAGCCTTTGCCAGGGGCCGGTACTACAACCACTCTGGAAGTATCGAGACGAGCCATCCGTCCTGGATGCGTTGGATTTCAAGCTCGACGAGCCTCGCGGCGCTCTCGCTGCCAGGGACACACGACACCATGGCGTATCAATCCTATGGTGGGGACCTGACGCAGACACAATCGCTGGACCTGCGCACGCAGCTGGACGCGGGGATTCGGGCGGTGGACATCCGGTGTCGACACATCGGTGACCGGTTCACGATCCACCACGGGGTCGTCTATCTGCACGTCAACTTCGACGACGTGCTCCAGACCACCATCCAGTTCCTGCAGGCGAACCCCACCGAGACGGTGGTGATGCGCGTGAAGAAGGAGCACACGGAGGAGGAGGTCACCCGGAGCTTCGCGCAGACCTTCGAGTGGTATCGCAATCGTCCGGAGTACAATCCCTATCTCTGGCGTGGCTCGCACGTGCCCACGCTGGGCGAGGTGCGAGGGCGGATCGTCATCCTGGATGACTTTGGCGGTGGGGCGTACGGCATTCCCTGGGGGGCGCTGGACCTCCAGGATGACTGGACGGTGTCGCAGCTCGCGGACATCGACGACAAGTGGAACAAGGTCCGGGCACACCTGGACAGGACCCAGAGCGGCTCATCGTCGAAGCTGTTCGTGAACTTCCTGAGTGGTTCCTCGGCGATGGCCTATCCCAGACATGTCGCGGGTGGCATCAACATCCTGGGCATCGACTACCGGGGTGTGAATGACTATGCGGTCGACCACCTGGTGGGAGGGTGGGCCCAGCGGGCCGGGGTGATGATGATGGACTTCCCGGGGGCGGGGCTGATTGATGCCATCCTGGCGCTCAATGTCCGGCTGCTGCCGTCGTCCGCGCAGCTCCCGACGGACTTCAATCTCATCTTCAAGAACACGGCGTATACGATTGGAGGGGACGCGGAGTCGCGCTGGTATGGAATCCAGGCGTTCCTGTCGAACGCCGCGCCGGGGCGCTCCTGGCACTTCATGGCGTTGAAGCGCGAGTGGGCGGGGTGGATGCACCACGAGGGGGCCTTCTTCCAGTCCGACTCGATGGACGACTTCACGCACATCGCCTTCCCGTCGCGGACGGTGACGAGCGTGGTGGGGCCCGCGTATCTGGCGGGTTTCGTGAATGGACAGCTCGGGAGCCTCTCGGGTGGTTCCGGGGAGCGGGCGCAGCAGCTCCATGGCCGGTTGAGCTCGCGCTTCCCGTTCCAGCTCTGGTCCGTGGTGGTGAAGCGGACGCCGGGAGGGCTGAGCAACTGGGCGTATGCGGACTACGGCCGGGGCTACAAGGTCTCGTCCGGGGACTACATCTACGCGATCCAGGGGTACTCGGCCGCGGACGGGGTGTATCTCCATGAGCACGGCCAGCAGGAGGGGAACGTGGTGCAGCTCACGTCCTCCGTGGGCTTCCTCGGGGACCTGGGCTTCAACGACCTGCTCAGCTCCGTGACGATCCTGGGGCCCTATCAGGCGACGCTGTGCGAGCACGCGTACCAGTCGGGCCGGTGTTTCAGCACGTCCCGCAGCGTGACGGACATCAACAGCGTGGCTGGCGGACCGTGGAATGACGTCATCTCCTCGGTCACCGTCAGCCGCACTGGAATCCGTTGAGGTGACGCGGGGAAGGTGGCGTCAGAAGGTCATGTCCTCGATGGCCGCGACCATCTTCCCCACGTCGTAGGCATAGAAGCCGGCCGCGTTGAGGGTGTTGATCTCCCCGACGTAGGGCTGGTGCTGGTGCATGAAGACATCCAGCGCATAGGCCCGGTCCGGTCCCCAGCGGTCCGCCATTCGCTGGGCGAAGGCCCACACCCCGGGCTCGACTTCCGGAGAAGCGAAGACCCGGGCGCCCAGCTTGTAGCGGGTCCCCGTGACGACCCGGCCATCGACGACCACCATCCGGTACTCACCCTGGATGTGCCGAGGCTCGCTGACGGCCACCCAGGTGTCCGCGGTGAGCTGCGGGTACTCCTGGACCGCGAGGACGTCCTCTCGCCAGCGATGGAAGTCCTCCCAGGTGGTGACCATGCCCGAGAAGGCCTTGTCATCCAGGCAGGGGCGGATGAAGAACGGCCCCTGTCGCTCAGGCACGTCGGCGAAGCGGCAGACGTGGGCGTCGGCGTTCAGCAGGTGCTCGCCGAGGTGCTCGCGCCAGATGCGAAAGTCGAACTGGTCGTTGAGGAACGCGCCGGGCGTCCAGCCGCGCTTCCGCGCATAGCGCGTGAGGGTGAGCGAGCCCATGATGACGACGGGGCCCGGGACATCGACGAAGGGCTCCACGCCCCCGTCGAAGGGAATCACCTTCACCAGCGTGTGAGGGATGCCACCGCGCTCCAGGACCTGCACGAGGTCACGGAAGCCGCGCTCGTTGAACAGGTTGTTCTGAATGACCCAGTGCATGTGTGTCCCTCGGTGCGAGTGCGCGAGCCGGGACGCTCGCGCCACGCTGGGACTGACCGCACGGGGAAAAGGGAAGGCCCGGAGCGCCTGGGATATCCCCTGCGTCCGGGCCCTCGTGTGACTCAGCGGCGGCGGCTCAGGAGCGCAGCGCCACCACGGTGACGCCGTCGCCACCTTCGTGGCTCTCCCCGGGGCGATACATGCGGATGTAGGGCGAGTTCGCCAGGTAGTCCCGCAGGGCCTGCTTCAGTGCCCCCGTCCCGTGGCCGTGGACGATGAGCGCGGCTTCCTCTCCGCTGCGCATGCCTCGGTCCAGGAAAGACTCCACCTCCACGAGCGCGTCGTCCGCGCGCATGCCGCGCACATCGCAGCGGAAGTTCGTCGCTTCCACCTGCGACGGCGCCGCGGTGGCCGCGCGCTTCAGGGCCGCATCCTGCTTCTGCCGCTCCGGGAACTTCGACTGCTGCGGCTTGCGCGAGCGCGAACCCGAGAGCTCCGACGAGGGAACCCGCATCTTCATGGCCCCGCCCGCGGACACCACCGCGAAGCCGTCCGCCAGCTCGAGGATCTCCACGTCCCGGCCCAGCCCGGAGTGGTGGACCCACGCGCCGACCTTCAGGTTCGCGGGCCCGGGTGCTTCCACCTGGAACAGCTCCGCCTTCGCGGCCTGCGCGCGCTTCTGCGCATCCTCCGCCCGCTGCAACAGCTGGAGCCGCGCCTCCGACAGCGCCTTCTCGTTCTGCTCGGCACGCAGCTTCGTCAACAGCTCGCGAACCTCGGCGGCCGCGTGCTCGCTCGCCGCGTGCACGTCCTCGTTGAACTGCATCATCTTCGCGCGCCGCTCGCGCTCGAAGGTCTGCTTCTGCTTCTCCAGGTCCGCGCGCAGCGCCTCGGCTTCCTTCGCCGCCTGCCTCGCCCGCTCCAGCTCCTCGGAGAGCTTCCGACGCTCCTCCTCGGCCGCGGCCAGGGCCTGGGACAACGGACCGCCCGCGTTCAGCGTCAGGGAGCGTGCGCGCTCGCACACCCGCTGCGGCAGGCCCACTCGCGCCGCCACGTCGATGGCGGAGGACTGGCCCGCGGCGCCCATCTGCAACCGGTACGTCGGCGCCATGCGCTTCGAGTCGAAGCCCACCCGCGCGTTGAGGAAGCGCGGGTCCATGTGCGCCAGGGCCTTGAGCTCCTCCAGGTGCGTGGTCACCAGCGCCACCGCTCCCTTCGCCAGCAGGTCCTCGAGCACCGCGATGGCGATGGCCGCACCCTCGCGAGGGTCCGTGTCCGCGGCGATTTCATCAATCATCACCAGCGAGCCTTCGCCCGCCACCGCGATGATGTCCCGCAGCATCACCACATGCGCGCTGAACGTGGACAGGCCCTGCGCCAGGTCCTGCGAGTCGCCCACGGTGGAGTGCACGGAGCGGTACAGCGGCATCTTCGAGCCTTCCGCCACCGGAATCGGCAGGCCCGCGCGCAGCATCAGCGCGCAGAGCCCCACGCCCGTCAGCGTCACCGTCTTGCCGCCCGCGTTGGGGCCGGACACCACCAGCGCCTTCGCGCCGCCGTTGAGCGTCACGTCGTTGGCCACCACCTCCGTGCCCTTCAGCACCAGGCGAGGATGGCGCAGCAGCCGCAGCTCCAGGTCCGTGACCTCCGCGAACTCGGGCGTGGTCGCATCCAGGTCCGCGGAGAGGATGGCCACGGCCTCGGCCTCGTCCAGCTCCGCCACGGCCTCCAGGCCCTCGATGATGCGGTCCGACTCCCGGCCCAGCAGCTGGCTCAGCTCCTGGAGCACCCGCCGCTCCTCCTCCGTCACCACCGACTGCGCGATGGCCAGGTCGTTGCCCAGACCCACCATCACCTGCGGCTCCATGAAGAGCGTCTGGCCCGTCTGGCTCGCGTTGTGGACGATGCCGTCGACCTCGGAGCGGTAGTTCGACACCACCGGCAGCACGTACCGTCCGTTGCGCAGCGTGTAGTAGTTCTCACGCAGCTTCGAGACGAAGTTCACGTCGTGGAGCATCTCGTCCAGACGCGTCTTGATGCGGCGGTGGAGGCCACGGGCGCGGTCTCGTGCCTCGCGGAGCTCGGGGCTGGCCCGGTCGGAGATCTCACCGTCCGGCTCGAAGCACTGGTCGATCCGCCGCGCGAGCGACTCCAGGATGGGGAGCCTGCGGGCGATATCCATCAGGCGAGGGACGCGCTCCCTGCGCTCGTCCAGGGCCTCGCGGGTGCGGACGAAGGCGAACAGGAGCTGCGCGGCGTCGATGAGCTGCCGCGGCTCCAGAATCCCGCCCTTGGCCGAGTGCCCCACGGCGGTGCGCAGGTCCACCACGCCGCCGAGGGGGAGGGAGAACTGCTCCTGGGAGAGCGAGCGCGCCTCGGCCACCAGGGCCAGTGCCTCCGAGACCTGCTCCGCCGTGTCGAGGAACGGCCGGGCGAGGACCCGCTCCCGTCCTGGCTCGGTCCGACAGCGCTGCGTCAGGGCCCGGAGCACATCCGCGAATCCAAGGTCTTCCAGCGTCTTTTCGGATATCTGCACGGTCATGGGTTTCATGCGAGGCCATCCGGCCGTCAAGAGGATCTATTGAGGAGCCGGGCTTGGCTCTGCTATCTGCCGCGCATGCACTGGGTTTTCCTGGTGGCTTGCCTGGCGGGCGCACCCGACGCCACGCGGGCCTCCACCCTGACGCTGGCGCAGTCCCAGCCCCCGGCCCCCGCGCCCACGTCGCTCTCCGACGCCCTGGCGCTGGAGGCGGGTGGGGACGACACCGCCGCGCTCCAAGCCGTCGAGGCCCTGGTCCGGGCGAAGCCCCAATGGGAGCTGCCCCGGTTGGAGGCCGCCCGGCTGCTGCTGAAGCTGGGAGGCTCCGTTGACCAGGCCCAGGCCCACCTGGACGCGGCGCTCCAGGCGGCCCCCTCGAATCCTCGGGCCTGGTACCTCCAGGGCCTCCTGTCGGAGGAGCGCGGCCAGCCCCTCCAGGCCGCGCGCGCCTACGAGACGGCGGTGCAGCACCGCGCGTCCTACGAGGAAGCCCGCTTCCGGCTCGGCGGGCTGTGGGCCGCCCAAGGAGACCTGCTCAAGGCGGAGCTCCATTATCGCTACCTGGTCCGACTGAGGCCCGAGTGGGTGCAGGTACGCCTCCAGCTCGCCGAGGTGCTCGAGAAGCAGGAGCGACTCTTGGATGCTGAGACAGAACTTCTCGCGGCGCGGGGCTTCCAGCCCGACAGCCCGTTGGTGCTCCGCCGACTCGCCGACTTCTACGAGCGGACCGACCGCCCGCAACTGGCGGCGAAGGTGCGCAAGTCCATGGAGCCGCAAGAGAAGCGCCGCATGCGAGCGCTCAAGCCGTCGCGCCGCTGACGGTCGACGTCGCGACGCGTCGTCGCGATTGCACCTCGGAGCGTGGCGCATAGACTGCGCGCGCTTTGAAGACCGCCAACCTCGCCATCGTCTTCACCGACATCAAGGGCTTCACCGAGCGGACCAGTCGGCAGACGCTGGAGGAGAACCAGCGCCTGCTGCACGTCCACGGTGCCTTGCTGCAACCGCTCTTCAAGGCGTTTGGTGGACGCATCGTCAAGTCCATCGGTGATGCGTTCCTCGTCACGTTCGAGTCGCCCACCCAGGCGGTCCTCAGCGGCGTCGCCATCCAGGACCGCCTCTGGCACCACAACCGGGGGGCTCCCGAGTCGGAGCAGATCCAGGTCCGTGTCGCCATCAACGTCGGCGAGGTGCGGCTGGAGGGCAATGACGTCTTCGGCGAGCCGGTGAACATCGCCGCGCGCGTGGAGGGACTCGCCGAAGCGGGCGAGGTCTACTTCACCGAGGCCGTCTACCTGGCGATGAACAAGGCGGAGGTGCCCTCGCGCGAGGTGGGCTCCTTCGAGCTCAAGGGCATCCCCGGCCGCATCCGCGTCTTCCACGTGCCGCGTGCGCCCTATCGGGTGGAGGCGCCGCAGCCGGGCGCCATCGCGGAGGCCCCTGGCTCCGAGTCGATTCCGCCTTACGGCAACCTGGGCCTGTCGCGCGTGCCGGAGTCCGCGCTGGGCATGCCCTCGGCGGAGTTCGCGCAGATTGGCCAGATGGCCGCGGCCCTGGGCCAGCGCGCCGCCGCGGGCGCCGTGGTGTTGGGACAGCAGGCCTCGGTGCTGGGGCGTCAGGCGCGGACGGCAGGGGGCTCGCTCCTCACGCGGTTGGAGCAGTCGCTGCCGCCGGGAGGACGGCTCGCGGGCGCGCTGCGCTCCCTGTCACCTCATGGTCGGGCTTTGTGGATCGCCGGAGCGCTGGCGGTGTTCGCGGGCGTGGGGGTGCTGGCGTTTGGTGGTGGAGCCGCGATGCGGGCCATCTCCGCGGTGGAGCGGGCGCAGAAGACGGAGCGCGAGCCCCTGGTGAAGGAAGCACGCAAGCTCATCGCCGAGGTCGAGGACCAGGGGCGCCGGCTCTATCTGCAAGGTCGGCTGGACGAGGCGATGGAGAACACGCGCCGGGCCATCGACGACTACGCGCGTGCGGTGCGGGCGGGCAATGGCGACGCGGAGGACCGCATCATCGACCTGCTCTCGCATTCCTCGTGCGGCGTGCGGGTCGCCGCGGTGGACGCGGTGCGCTCGCTCAAGCTGATGAGTGCGGTGGGAGAGCTGGAGGACCTCGCCGATGATGGCGGGGCGGATGATGGCTCGGGCGGCTTCCTGGGGATGGGGAAGTGCGACTCGAAGTCCCATGCGCAGAACGTGCTCAAGAGCTTCAAGGATTAGGGGCCCGCCTTCGAGCGCCTCGTGAGGAAGGACGCAACGTGACGAAGGTGAAGACGGGATTGGACGTGTGGGCGGAGCAGGGCTTCTCGGCGCTGAAGGGCAAGCGCGTGGGCGCCATCGTGAATCCCACCAGCGTGGACTCGCGCTTCCGCCACCTGGCGGACCTGCTGGCCCAGGCGCCGGGCGTGACGCTGAGCGCGCTGTTCGGCCCCGAGCACGGCATCCGCGGCGAGGCCCAGTACATGGTGGCCGTGGACGAGGCGAGGGACCGTCGCACGAACGTCCCCGTCTACAGCCTCTACGGCTCCACCTTCGAGTCGCTGTCCCCGCGCATCGAGTCGCTGAAGGGCCTGGACGCGCTCGTCTTCGACATCCAGGACGTGGGTTCCCGCTACTACACCTACGTCTACACGATGGCGCTGGCCATGAAGGTGGCCGCGAAGGCGGGCGTGCCGTTCTACGTGCTGGACCGCCCCAATCCCCTCAACGGCCAGACGATGGAAGGCAACCTGGTGGGGGAGGGCTTCCGCTCCTTCGTGGGCCTGTACGCGCTGCCCAACCGTCACGGCATGACGGCGGGAGAGCTCGCGCGGCTGTTCAACGTGCAGGAGGGCTTCGGCTGCGCGCTGACGGTGGTGCCCTGTGAGGGCTGGCGCCGGGAGCACTTCTGGTCCGACACGGGCCTGCCCTTCATCTCGCCGTCCCCCAACATGCCCACGCCGGACACCGCGCTGGTGTACCCGGGGATGTGTCTGGGGGAAGGCACGAACGTCTCCGAGGGACGCGGGACGTGCCGCCCCTTCGAGCAGTTCGGCGCCCCCTGGGTGGATTCGGACGCACTGCTCACTCGGCTCGCGAAGGAGGACCTGCCCGGGGTGGCGTTCCGCGCGGTGGGCTTCACGCCGACGTTCGACAAGTACCGGGGCGAGTCCTGCACGGGTGCGTTCATCCACGTCGCGGACCGGCGGGCGTACCAGCCGCTGCGCACGGGCATCGCCATCTTCCAGGCGCTCCATGACATCGGCCCCGGGAAGTTCGGCTGGCGCGCGGATGCGTACGAGTTCGTGGAGGACGTGCCCGCGTTCGACCTGCTGTGCGGGACGGACCAGGTGCGCCGGGGCATCGAAGAGGGCTGGAGCCTGGAGCGCCTCATGGAGGGGTTCTCCGCGCAGACCGAGCGCTTCGCCAAGCAACGGGAGCCCTACCTGCTGTACGCTTGAGCGTGGGACCTTCCACGTGATTGGTGTCTTCTCCGACAGCCACGGCGACCTTCAAGCCTTCGATGCGGCCTATGAGCTGCTCCGCTCCCTTGGGGCGCGGCGCTTCCTCTTCACGGGCGCGCGCTACACGGACCTGGATGAGTGGCTGCTCTGGCGGCGGCAGAAGAGCCGGGGCGGGCGGGAGTACTCGGACGCGGACTTCCTCGCGGACGTGAGCCAGTGGCTGGGCAGTCAGGACGCGCTGCCTCGCACGCCGACGCGTGCGGCGGCCCCGGCGGACGTGGTCTCGGAAGAGGACCGGCGGTTGGTGATGGAGCGCTTCGTGCGCGTGCCGGAGCGCGAGTCGCTTCAGTACCGGGACCCCTCCATCAACAACAAGGCGATGGACCTGCTGGGCGACACGCTGTGCTGCGTGGTGCACGACAAGAATGACCTGACGCGCGAGGACCTGCTGAACGCGCTCGTGTTCATCCACGGCAAGGACCCGGAGCCGAAGGTCGTCCAGATTGGTCCCCGCTACTTCCTGACGCCAGGGCGGTTGGTGGGCGCGGCCGAGCAGACCTGTGGGTTGCTGGAGAAGGGGGAGCGGGACCTGCGCTTCTCCGCGTACCGGCTGGATGGTCACCGGGTGCTGGAGCCGCAGCCCCTGGTGTTGGACAAGAAGTCCCCGAAGCTGACTTTGAAGTGACGTGAGGCCCTGACGTGCAGGTCGCGCTGCTTGGAGGCTCGTTCAATCCGCCGCACGTGGGGCACCTGATGGCCGCCGCGTACGTGCATGCCACCCAAGGTGTCGACGAGGTGTGGCTCATGCCGTCCTCGCAGCACCCGTTCGGCAAGCAGATGGAGTCCTTCGAGCACCGCGTCGCCATGTGCGACGCCATGTGCCGGGAGACCTCGGGCTGGCTGAAGACGACGCAGGTGGAGCGCGAGCCGGGCCTGTCGGGCCGCACGGTGGATACGCTCTCCCTGCTGGTCCAGCGCTATCCGGACGTGACGTGGTCCCTCATCATCGGCAGCGACATCCTGAAGGACCTGCCGCACTGGAAGGACTTCCACCGCATCGAGGAGATGGCCCGCGTCATCGTGCTGTATCGCGCGGGCTACCCCGCGCCGAACACGGTGGGCCCGCCCCTGGCCGAGGTGTCCTCCACCGCGATTCGCGAGCTGTTCGCGCGAGGCGCGGAGCCCACGGACCTGGTGCCCTCCGGTGTCCTGGCCCATGCCCGCGCGGCCGGGCTGTATGGCCTCGGCCGCGCGAAGTAGGGCTCGCTACAGCCCCAGCCCCACGAGGTGCAGGTCGCCCAGTCCGTCCTTCGTCGGGTAGCGGCGGGCGAACTGGTAGAAGAGGGACAGGGGCACCGACTGGCCCAGGGTGAACTGGAGCGCGACGTTGGCGCCGAACGCACCGTGATTGTCGCGGTTGTCCGTGCGAGCCAGCGTCCCGAACACCTCGAGCTGCAGGTTGCTCACGAAGAGCGAGGGGAGCAGCCACACGGTGGAGGCCCAGCCGTGGTCCACGACGAAGCGATAGCGGTACGTGGCCCCGCCGATGAGCACGTTCCGGGCGCGAATCGTGTGGTCCTCGTAGCCGCGCAGGTACTCGCTGAAGGCGACACCGGGCTGGAGCCGCAGCGGAAGGGCCTGGGTCTCCGTCGAGCGGCGGTTCGTGTACCAGACCTGTCCCGCATTGAGTCCACCCACTTCGAGGAGCTGCGCGGGGGCACCCGGCAGGTAGCGGCCGACGGCGGAGAGCTGGATGTGGTCCTCTCCAAGCTTCCAGCCTCTGAAGTAGCCATCCACGGCCAGGCGCACGTCGCCCATGGTCGAGTCGCTGGCGAATGCTCGCGGATAGATGGCTCCGCTCATCGAGAGTCCGAGACCTCGCTGAAGCCCGCCGTATGACGTGGCGTCTCCCGCGAAGTACGCCGCGGCGATCTCGGGTCCAATCAACCGCGTGATGATCTTCGGGAACTGGCCGAAGGCGTCGTACTCGCGACGCAGGGCCAGCAGGCCGATGCTCACGGGCGTCGTCCAGAACGTCCGCGAGGCGATGGCCACGGCCTGGAGGTCCGTCCGGTCATCCTGCCGCACGCGCGAGAACGAGGCCTGCACGTACCACGGCGCGAGCTGCGCATTGCCGTACGCGAGGGCAATCGTGGGCTGTTCATCCTGGGAGGTGTAGTCGAACGACAAGGCATAGGAATGGAACCCCAGCCGGTCCTTCCCCGAGAGAACGATGCCGCCGTAGAGCCGCAGGTCATCCTCATCCGTGTCCTCGTTGGCGTCGTCCGCGTTCGCGGCCACCCAGAGATACGGAACGCGCAGCTCGGGGATGAGCAGGCCTTCCAGCGAGGAGTACGGCTCGTCGGAGAGCACCTCCACGGCCTTGCCGGGGTCGGGCGGCAGGGCGACGACGGGGGCCTCGAGTCCACTCGTGGCAGGACTCGACGGGGCGGCCTCGGCCAGTGATGGGGCCGGAGCCAAGGGCACATCCGTCGAGGGCGCGGGGAAGGACTCGAACTCACCCGAGGGCGATTCAGTGGGGGCGCCGGGTGGGGTGCTCGGGGCGGGCGGCGCTTCTGTCCCAGGGCTCGCGGATGCGGGCGGTCCCGGGAAGGCCACGAGCTCCTCGGGCGTGAGCGGCGCGGATGGGGGCTCGGAGGATGTGGCCGCCGAAGGTCCGGCGGTGGGAATCTCCGTGAGCGGGGGAGGGCTCATGGGCTGCTCGAGCGCCTCCGGCGTGAGGGGCTCGGGCGGCGCGCTCACGACGGCAGGGGGCTCGGGTGGCTTCTTCTCGGGGAGGGGAATCAGCGGGGCGCGGTCGATGGTGAACGACGCGCCATCCCGATTCAGGAACGCCACCTCGCCCGGGCCCAAGGGACTCACGTCCATCACGAGGAACGGCGCGTCGGTGATGCGCGCCAGCTCTCGCGTGGTGACGTTCATCGTGTGCACCTGGAGCCGCCCCAGGTGCTCGCGCAGGAACACGATGTGCTCCGCGTCCAGCCACCGCGGCGAGTAGTTGAACAACCCATCGCGCGTCAGCCAGCGCAGGCCGCCATCCGCCTCGCGCACGGCCAGGTCCCAGCCGTCCGCTCCCGCGACGGGGAACACCATCCGCGCGCCATCGGGCGATATCGCCGGAGGACCCACGGGGGCGCTGGCATCGAACCGGGTGAGCGGCTCCTGCTTGCCCGACTCCAGCTCGAGCCGCACGAGGTTGGCGGTGTCTCCGTCGACGTGGACATAGACATACGCCGAGCCGTCCGGAGTGATGCTCCCACCCATGCCCTTCACGCCGTCCCAGACGCGAGCCACGTCGCCCGTGCGCGCATCCACGCGCCACAGCTTCGCGTCGTAGGCACCCACCGCGTTCACATCCGCCATCACCAGGTACAGCCAGTGCCCGTCGGCGCTGAAGGACATGCCGCTAACCAGCGTGGGCGAGCCCAGCGTCCAGCGACGGAAGGGAAGCAGCTCCACCAGCGGACGCTCGAAGCGCACCCGACCATCCGCCTCTCGCACCGTCAGCCGCGAGTATGTCTTGCGCCCGACGCTGACCAGCGCCGTCACACCCGAGCCGGGATGCGAGGCGAGGCGCGAGAAGTACCCCGCGTCGCGCACCCAGACCTGCTGCGATGCCGGACGCTCCCGGGGAATCAGCTGCTCACGCAGGTCCTGGGTGAAGTCGGCGAACAGCGAGCCGATGTCCTTCCCGTAGACGCTCTTGAACCGCAGCGTGACGCCGAACGGGGAGAAGATGCTGCTGCCCTGGTTGTCCACCAGCTTCCACAGCTTCGCCTCGCCGTACTTCGTGGCCAGGTACTCCACGAAGTGCATGCCCGTGAGGTAGTTCCCGCCAAACGGGTCCATCTCCCGGTTCTCCGGCGAGAGGAACCCCGGGTCCATCCGCCCTTCGCGCGCCTGCACCACCGAGTCGAACCAGCCCCGCCACACGGGGCTGTGCGGACGCCCGGTGTCCTTGCCGAAGCGCCCCTCGTAGTACGTGGCCAGTCCCTCCAGGAACCAGGACTCGGTGAACACGTTGGGTTGGAACAAGCCCCCCGTGAAGGTGTTGAGGAACCCCCAGAGCCCGTTGGTCTGCTGGAGCTGGATGTAGTGCACGGCCTCATGACAGGCCACGTCCCCGACGTCCACTTCGCCCAGGCCGAAGAAGTGGAACAGCTCGATGGACATGTGCGAGGGCAGCACCATCTGCTGCGGCGTGCTCGCGAAGTCCGGCACCACGTACGCGTTGTTGAAGTCCGCGCTCGTCAGGTACACGAGGAGCTTGTCCCGAGGTGTCTTGCGCCACGTGTCCTCACGCAGTCGCGCGACGCACCCCTCCAGGCGGGCCGCCATCCGCAGCGCGGGGCCCTTGAGGTGCTCCGGGTAGTAGAGCTCCAGCGACTCCGTCGTCAGCTTCCGCATGGAGTCGCGGGCGAAGGACGTCTGGATGTCCTGGGGAAAACGGGGTGCGACGGATGCGCACCCCCAGGTTGTCAGCAGAAGACAGGCGATCCAGGCATGCCGGAGAAGAAGCCGGCGGGAAGCAGGCATACGCGCCATCCTACTGGCCACAATTCATAGCCACGAACGCGTTTTTCACGGTAAGGGGAGGGCCTCTGCTTCCCCCTTGATTTTGGATTCCTTCATGTCCCAACCGGATCCCCAGGCACATCCTGTTCCCCAGCATGTCCACCAGGCGCAGCTCCAGGTCGCCGCGGCCATCGAGAAGGCCGAAGGCAAGCCCGTCGACCTGCTCAAGGCTCCGTGGGCGGACGTGGAGAAGTCCGTGGTCAAGGTGCTGGGCGGCCCCTTCCAGGTGAACAACCCCGAGCACCAGACGGTGGCGCTGGGCCTGGCGGGTGCGTTCGCGATGCGCCTCATCATGGAGCACCAGGCCTTCTGGTTCCCCAACCGGGACTCCCCCGAGGGCGCGACGCTGGGCTTCCCCGAGGCCATCATCATGCTGTCGCCGTTCGGCGCGGCCATGGATGCACTGAGTCAAGCCAAGCTGGGCCGCCTGGAGGACCTGGCGGCCGACATCCGCCGCTCGCTGGGGCAGGCGCGCTTCGGGACGAACCCGGCCCAGGCCCTGGGCGGGCAGTCGCAGAAGCTGACGCCGGTGGACTACCAGCGGCTGTTCGATCCGGGCTTCCTCCAGTTCGTCGTCGTGGACGCGAAGAAGGCGACCACAACGCTGGAGACGAAACCGGACGTGCTGGCGCGCGACGTGCGCAACGCGCTGAACCGCGCGCAGGACCTCCCGCCGGAGGCCCGTCAGCAGTTCGAGGGCCAGATTGTGCAGTCCCTGCAGCGCCTGGACCCGAGCAAGTCCCTCATCGAGCAGGCCGAGCGCGCCCCGCGCCTGGCGGAGCTGATGGTGCACCTGTTCGCCACGGTGAATGGCACGGGCTCCGCGCCCGAGGACTTCTGGCACGACATCGTGCTGCCGCTGCTCTTCATCGGCACGCCGACGTCCTTCCCGCCGCTGGACGAGGAGGAGCTGGAGCTCTACCGCCAGGGCGCGGATCCGCTGCCCCTGTTCGTGGACGTGGTGCCGCACGCGCACCCGGCCCCGGACGAGGGCCTGCTGGGTGCGTTCGAGATGGGGGAGATCGGCCTGCTGCACCCGGGCTTCGCCCGCGTGGGCGCGCTGCGGCTCATTCGCATCGACGCCACGCGCATCAAGCCCATCCTCGCGGGCTTCGACGCGAACAAGCTCGGCGCGGCCATCAAGGGCTTCGGCGATGCCGTCGCGAAGGCCGCGGGCAAGGCGCCCAACGACACGCCGCAGGGCAAGGAGATGCTGCACGCCTCGCTCACGCTGCTGTCGGACCTCCAGCGGGGCGTGGCGACCGGTCAGGGCGAGCTGTGCCTGCGCCGGCTCACGGAGGCGGAGGCCGCTTCCGAGCGGGCCCTCGGCGCCGTGCGCAAGGGCCTCCAGGGCTCGCTCATCATCACCTGAGCCGGGCTTCCAGCGCGGCGCGCGCCTCGGGGCTCAGCCGCTCCGAGGCCAGCTTCAGCGCACGCTGGGACAACAAGCGGTAGATGGGGGCGACGTCGTCGGGGAGCGCATCCAGGTGTGCTCCGACGACGTCCCCGTCACCTCGGACGATGGGCCCCGTGAGCCCTCCCGAGAGCCCCCGGGCCTCGACGCCTCGCAGGGCCGAGCGCATCAAGGGCAGCAGCGCGGGCAACGCGTCCTCTCGCGCAATCCCCGCGGCCTCCAGCGCGGCCACGGCGGCATCCGCCAGCGCCACCATGAGCCCGGCGCTCATCACCGCACCGGCGTGATAGGCGGCGCGGCGGCCCTCGGGGACCTCCAGCACGTCCAGCCGCACGTCGGCCGCCATGCGGCGCAGCACGTCCCGCAGCGGGCGCGAGCGGGTGCTGATGGAGACCGTGTGGCCCGCGAGCGAATCGCGGGGCGAGGACACCGCGCAGAGCGGATGGAACGAGCCCAGCGCGCGTCCTCGCGGCGGCCCGAGCGCGGAGAGCGGCAGGGCTCCCGCGGTGTGCACGAGCGCGGTGGTGCGGGGCAGGGTGCTCGCGAGCTCCTCGGCGAGGCGGGGCACCTCCGCGTCGGGGACACACAGCAGGACGACGTCCGCCTGCCACGGCTCATCCGCGGTGAGGGCCTTGAGTCCCAGGTCCTTGGCGCGCCGCCGTCCCTCTTCACCCCGGGAGACGAGCTTCACCGGCCAGCCCTTCATCTTCAGGGCCAGGCCCAGCGCGCCTCCGAGCCGGCCCGCGCCGATGATGACCACCGAGGGCAGGCCCGTCACGGGCGTCCGGGGACGGAGCAGCGGCTTGTGGCGCGCCTTGCTCGCGCGCGCGGGAGGGGGCGTGTCCGCGCCCTCCGCCTCTTGCTTGCGTGGGGCCCGGGCGCTCATCGCTCTCGTTGGAACGCGAGCTGACCGGCCTTGAGCGCGACCCGAACCCGGTCGCCCGCGCCAAACTCACCCGAGAGGATCCGCTCCGCGAGCGGGCCTTCCACCAGTCGCTGCACCATCTGACGCATGGGGCGCGCGCCGAGCTGCGGGTCGAAGCCACCCGACTTCAGCAGGTGGCCCACGACGTCCTCGCCCGCCACGTACTCGATGCCGCGCTCCGTGGAGAGCCGCTTGCTGCTCTCCTCCAGCAGCAGCGTCGCGATGCGCGCGACCTCCTCCTCCTCCAGGGGACGGAAGGGGAGCCGCTCGTCGATGCGGTTCCACAGCTCCGGGGGAAGGGCCTTGCGCGCGGCGGACGCGGCCAGCTCCAGCGCGTTGACGGTGGCGGAGCCCTCCGAGCCGAAGCCCATGGGCCGGCCGGTGCGAGAGAACGCCTCCGCGCCCAGGTTGGTCGTCATCACGATGACGGTGTTGGAGAAGTCGATGTGCCGGCCCTTGCCGTCCGTCAGCCGCCCCTCTTCGAGCACCTGGAGCAGCAGCATCTGCACCTCGCGGTGCGCCTTCTCGATTTCATCCAGCACTACCACGGACGACGGGCGGCGGCGGACGGGCTCGGTGAGCTGGCCTCCCTCGCCAAAGCCCACGTAGCCGGCGGGAGAGCCGATGAGCCGGGAGACGCCGTGGGCCTCCGACAGCTCGCTCATGTCCAGCCGCACCAGCGCGTCGCGGTTGCCGAACAGCACCTCGGCGAGGCCTCGCGCCATCTCCGTCTTGCCCACGCCCGTGGGGCCCAGGAAGAGGAAGCTGCCCATGGGGCGCCGCGACGCGAAGCCCGCGTAGTTGCGGCGGATGACCCGGGCGATGCGTGCAATCGCCTCCTCGTGGCCGATGACCCGCTCGCCCAGGTCCTGCTCCAACCGGAGCAGACGCGCCGAGTCGTTCATCAGCAGCCGCTCCTCGGGGACACCCGCGAGCTTGGCCACCACCCGCGCCACGTCCGAGGGCTCCACCACGTCTCGGCCCTCGCGGTGGCAGCGGCTCCCCGCCAGGTCCACCACGGAGATGGCCTTGTCCGGCATGAACCGGTCCGTCACGTAGCGGCTGGCCAGCGAGGCCGCGGCCTCCAGCGCCTCCGGCCGGTAGCGCAGCCCGTGGTGCTCCTCGTACCGGCCGATGATGCCGCGGAGGATCTCCACCGTCTCCGCGACGGAGGGCTCGTGCACCACCACCGCCGTGAAGCGCCGCTCCAGGGCCGGGTCCGCGCTGATGAACTTGCGGTACTCGTCGTGCGTCGTCGCGCCGATGCAGGGGAACTCGCCCCGCGCCATCGCCGTCTTCAGCTCGTTGGCCGCGTCCTGAGGACCATCTCCCGTCGAGCCCGCGCCCACCAGGGTGTGGATCTCGTCGATGAAGACCATGACGCGCCCGTCGGCGCGGCGGACTTCCTCCTTGAGTGCGTTGAGCTTCTCGGAGAACGAGCCGCGCAGCTGGGTGCCCGCGACCAGCGAGGCCATGTCCAGCTCCACCAGCACCTTCTCCGACAGGCCTCCGCGGAGTCCGAGGAGCCGCTGGGCCACGCCCTCCACCACGGCCGTCTTCCCCACGCCCGCCTCACCCAGAAGGCAGGGGTTGTTGGTGCGGCGCTTGCCGAGGACGTCGATGACCTCCTCGATTTCGCGCGCGCGACCCACCACGGGGTCGAGCCGGCCTTCGCGTGCCGCCTGGCTCAGGTTGCGCCCCAGGGACGTCAACAGCGGGAAGACCTTCGGGTCCAGCGCCAGCGAGGCCCCCCGCGCCGCGGTGCTGGCGGGCGAGGAGGCCGGGCGCGAGACAGGGGCGGGCGCCGGAGCGGGGGCCGCGCGAGCCATGGGAGGCGGGGCGGCCTGGGGAGCGGGGGGCGGCGCGGCCAGGGCCACGGGCGGCGGAGCCACCTGCGGCGCGGGGGGCGGCGCGACGTGGTCCGGCTCATCCACGTCGATGAGGTCCCGAGGCGACAGGGCCGGCGTGGTGGCGCGAGGGGGCGGCGAGGGAAGCGGCGGCGGCGTGGGCGGCGCGCCCGGCACCGAGCGCGGCAGGCTCACGGCCACGGCCGAGAAGGGAAGGGGGGACGGAGGCGCGCCCAGCGGGCGGCTGGGGGCGGCGGGGCGCGAGCCGATGGCGTGCGACCTGTTGGGCTGGAGCTTGCGGGGCATCCGCCCACTCACGAAGTAGGACACCGCCGTGGTGCGCAGCGTCGCGAGGTCCAGCCCCGCGTGCATCAGCAGCTCCTGGGCGACGCACCGCACCCGCGTCACCGCGATGAGCAGGTGCAGGCAGTCGGCCTCCTGGGAGCCGCAGCTCGTGGCGATCTCCCGCGCCTTCTCCCGCAGCTCGCGGACCGGACCGTCCTGCTCGGCGGGGGCGGAGGTGAGCAGCTGGAGGAGGGCATCCTCGTCCACGCCCCGCTCCTTGAGCAGCAACTGCGCGCGGTTCTCCACCGTGAAGAGCGCCAGCAGCACATGCGCCGAGGTGAGCCGCTGGGCCACGCTCCGGGCAATGTCGTTGGCTTCTTGGAGGACCTGGGCGAGATCCGTGCTTTCGACCATTCGAGCTCCGGCAGGCGTGCAGCCGAGCGGAATACACCCTCTCGATCCCGACAGCAAAATTTCCGCAACAGGCTGCTACAGGTCTGCGGAATCCTTGGAGTAGAAGGGGGCCGGGCCTTCCACGAGGATTGGAATTCGGTTGGCCGGCTGCCCGTTCTCCGCGTCAATTTCGACTGGCCGAGCAATTGCCTGAGGGGCTGTGCCGTACTTCCCTCCGAGACCAATCACCCTATGACCTCTCTCGTCCAACCCGTGCGCGTCTTCATCGACCCTGTCGAGGGGACGCCCGCAGCAGTCGAAGCCCGCCGTTGGGTCTGGCCGCTTCTGATTCTCGCTCTCTGCGTGTCCGCCTCTGGGACGCTGTTTTCCCTGCGTTGGGACGCGGCCCCGGATGTCATCCGTGAGCTCCAGGCGTCCGGGGAGATGGCGACCATCTCCGAGGCCGACCTGACCGACAAGATCCAGACCACCACGCGCAAGGCGCTGGTGGGCGGCATCGCCAAGGGCGTCTTCGTGATGCCCATGACGGCGCTGCTCCTGGCGGCCATCCTCTGGGTCGTGTCGTGGCTGTTTGATCGCTCCACGAACTTCGAGAAGCTGATGTCCGTGGCCGCGTTGAGCCTGCTGCCCATCGCGCTGTACCACGCGGTCCTGGCTCTCTGTATCTCCGCGCAGCACACGCTGTCCGTGGCGCGCCTCGCGCAACTGGTGCCGTCGCACCTGGGCGCCCTCATGACGGACCTGAGCCCGAAGATGGCGCGGGTCGCGTCCACCATGGACTTCTTCAACCTCTGGAGCACCGTGATTCTGGGATTGGGCTTCTCCGCCGCCACCGGCATGAGCCGGGGGCGTGCGCTGCTGCTGGCGCTGGTGCTCTACGCGATGTTCGCGGGAGTGATGATGGTCGGTCTGCCGGGTGTGCAGATGGCGGGAGGTGGCCGATGAACGCCCTCGTCGTCGTCGCGCTGCTCGCCGCCGCGCCGTCCTCCCCCATCACGCTGGAGGATGCCCGGAAGCAGGGGCGTCAGAGCACCACCGCGCTCCAGTCCATCCTCGACCTGGAGGTCGCCGAGGAGGACGTGCGCATCGCGCGCTCCTCGCTGCTGCCCCAGGTGTCGGTCAACGCCTACGCGGGCAAGCGCTGGATTGGCCGCCGCAACTCCTTCAGCCTGGTGACGGACCCCACCACCGGCCAGCCCGTGCAGATCCCCGTGGAGACGGAGCCGACGTCCACCGAGGACTACGACCTGGGCGCCACGCTGAGCCAGAGCGTCTACGACCGGAAGCTCTGGAAGCAGCTCGAGCAGAACGGCGTGCTGCGCGACGCGCAGAAGAGCCAGACGAAGGAGGAGGCGGACACGGCGGAGCTGGAGGCCGTCCGTCGCTTCTTCACGCTCTTCCGCACCCAGGCCAGCCGCCAGGTGCTCGAGGCCAACGTGAAGCGCAGCGAGGAGCAGCTCGACCGCGCCCACTCCATGTTCGAGGCGGGCCGCGTGGGCAAGGTCGAGGAGATCACCGCGAAGGTGAACCTGGGCAATGACCGCATCACCCTGACCCAGTCCCTGAAGCAGCTGGCGACGGACCAGGCGCAGCTGGCGGTGTGGCTGACGCGTCCGGGCACCGAGGTGCTGGAGGCGGTGGACCCTGGCGTGCTCCAGCAGGAGCCCGCTCCCGCGCCCAGCATCGACGAGGCGGTGAAGGTCGCGCGCGAGCAGCGCCCGCTGCTCAAGGCCCGCGAGCTCCAGGTCCGCTCGGCGGAGATCGCTCGCGCCATCGCCCGCGCGGACTACATCCCCACGCTGTCGCTGGTGGGCATCTACTCTCGCCAGGGGCCGGACGCGGAGGGCGTCTTCACCGAGCCTCGCATGCAGAACAACTTCATCGGCCGGCTCAACCTGGAATGGAACGTCTTCAACGGCTTCCGCACGCCCGCGCAGACGCGGCGCGCCGAGGCGAGCATCCGCAAGGCGCAGCTCGCGCTGGAGCAGTCGGCCCGGGAGATTGAAGCGGAGGTCCGCACCTCCCACCAGTCGCTGGAGGCGCAGATTGTCGCCGCGCAGCAGGCGGCCGAGAACAAGGACGCCGCCGCCCAGGGCCTCCACCTGGCGGAGGAGCGCTTCCGCGCGGGTGCGGGCTCCACGCTGGAAGTCCGCGACGCGCAGCTCAAGTTGACGCAGGCGGAGCTCAGCTTGTTGCAGAACAGAATTGATGTCGAAATCGCTCGCTTCAGCTTGATGCGAGCCATGGGCGCCCTGAGCCCGGGAGAGACGAAATGAAGTGGTGGAAGGGTGCGATCGCGGGTGCGTTGTTCCTCGGTGCTGCGGCCATCACGGTCGGGGGGCTGAAGGAGCGTCCTCCTCCGTCGCAGGAGGTGCAGATCTCCAAGGCACGCAAGGGCTCCATCACCCGCACCATCACCGGTGCGGGCAAGGTGCAGGCGGCGACGACGGTGAAGATCTCCTCCAGCCTCTCCGGAGACCTGGTGGAGCTGCTCGTCAAGGACGGCGACCCGGTGAAGAAGGGCCAGGTGCTGGGGCGCATCGACAAGCGCATCTACGAGGCCTCGCTGAAGCAGGCGGTGGCGTCGCAGAACGCGGCGCGCGCCGACGCCCAGGTGGCGGAAGTCGAGGTCAACCGCACCACGCAGGAGCTGGCGCGGGTGGAGGGGCTGGCGACGAAGGGGCTCGCGTCCGCGTCCGAGGTGGACATCGCGAAGGCCTCCAAGAACTCGGCGGAGGCGCGGCTGGCCTCCTCGCGTCAGTTGCTGGCGCGCACCGTGGCCGTCGTGGAGCAGCAGCAGACGGACCTGTCCAAGACGACGCTCCTGTCGCCCATCGACGGCAACGTCATCGAGCTGTCGCGCGAGGTCGGTGAGCGCGTGCGTGGCTCGGAGCTCGCCGAGGACGTGGTGATGACCATCGCCGCGCTCTCCGCGATGGAGGTGAAGTTCGAGGTGGGTGAGCACGAGGTGGTCCACCTCAAGCCGGGCCAGCCCGCGGACGTGACGCTGGACGCGCTCGAGGGCCAGACGTTCCAGGGCTCCGTGGTGGAGATTGCCCAGAAGGCGCTCATCAAGAACGCGGGGACGGAGGCCGAGGTGACCAGCTTCCCCGTCACCGTGGCGCTGGACATGCGTCCGCCGGGCGTGCTGCCGGGCATGAGCGCGGAGGCTCGCATCTCCGCGGAGACGCGCAACGACGTGGTCCTGGTTCCCATCCAGGCCGTGACGGTCCGCGCGGAGCGCACGCTGCCGGACTACAAGGAGCCGGTGGAGGGCGCCACGCTCAAGGCCAAGCGCACGGAGACGCTCGCCAAGGTGGTCTTCGTGGTGGACGCCGAGAACAAGGCGCAGGTGCGGCGGGTCCAGACGGGCATCGCCTCCGACACGGAGCTGGAGATCCTCTCCGGCCTGTCCGATGGGGACCGCGTGGTGGAGGGGCCGTACCGCACGCTGTCGAAGGAACTCAACAACGGAGACAACGTGCAGGAGCCCCAGCAGGGTGAGGGCCCGGGCGCGTCGAAGGGCGGGCGGAAGTCGTGAGTGACGGCAGCGGCGCCGGCGCGGGCCGGCTCATCCAGGTGGACAACATCACCCGCGTGTTCCATGTCGGTGGCGAGGAAGTGCGGGCGCTGCGCGGTGTGAGCTTCGGCATCAGCCGGGGAGAGTGGGTGGCCATCATCGGCCAGTCCGGCTCTGGCAAGAGCACGATGATGAACGTGCTGGGCTGCCTGGATACGCCCACCAGCGGCCGCTACATGCTCAACGGCAAGGACGTGTCGCGCATGAGCGACGACGAGCTGGCCGTCATCCGCAACGTGGAGATCGGCTTCATCTTCCAGACGTTCCAGCTCCTGCCCAAGGAGACGGCGCTGGCCAACGTGGAGCTGCCCCTGGTGTACCGGGGCATCCCGGCGAAGGAGCGGCGGGCGAAGGCGAAGGCGGCGCTGGACAAGGTGCAGCTCACGCACCGCATGCACCACCGGCCCAACGAGCTGTCCGGCGGTCAGCGTCAGCGCGTGGCCATTGCCCGCGCGCTGGTGTCGGAGCCGTCCATGCTCCTGGCGGACGAGCCCACGGGCAACCTGGACTCGGCGACGGGCGAGGAGATCGTCCGGCTCTTCGAGCAGCTCCACCAGGCGGGCCACACGCTGGTGCTCGTCACGCACGAGCCCAAGCTGGCGGCGCGCTGCCCGCGGGCCATCCGGTTGAGCGACGGAGAGATTGTCGCCGACGGGCCGGGGCGCGAGGTGGCGCTGGGCAACGCCGCGGCGTTGGCGGCGGGGGGCGCATGAAGTCACGCACAGGACTTCGGGTGGATGTCCTGGAGGGGGCGCGCATCGCGGTGTTCTCGCTGCGCGCCAACCGTCTGCGCACGGTGCTGACCACGATGGGCATTGGAATCGGTGTGGCCACGCTGCTGGCCATCATCGGCATCATCCAGGGCCTCAACACGTCCTTCCACCGGCAGCTGGCCACGTTCGGCGCGAACACGCTCTACGTGTCCAAGTTCCCGTGGATCATCAAGGGCGACTGGTGGAAGTACCGCAACCGGAAGAACTTCACCCTGGAGCAGCTGCCTCGCCTGCGCGCCATGGCGCCCTTCATCACCGCGATGTCGCCTTCGGTGTCGCGCATGTCGGACGTGTCCTACGGCGGCGAGCAGGTCTCGACGGTGCGCATCCAGGGCGTGAATCACGAGTACCTGACCATCGCGGGCTACGACATCACCTCGGGCCGCTACATCACGGAGGCGGACGAGGAGGTGACGCGGCCCGTGGCCGTCATCGGCGCCGACGTGGCGGACCGGCTCTTTCCCGGCATCAGCCCGCTGGGGCGGAGCATCCGCGTGGACAACCGCTCATTCCAGGTGGTGGGCACGCTGAGTCGCAAGGGGAAGATGGTCAACGAGAGCATGGACCTGCTCGTGCTCATCCCCTTCAAGACCTTCTACGCCAACTTCGGCAAGGGCCGTCCGTTCGAGATAGCGATGGCGGTGGGCGACGCGTCCCAGGTCGGGATGGCGGAGGACCAGCTCATCGGCATCCTGCGGCGCTTGCGAGGGACGGAGCCGGGCGAGCCGGACGACTTCAACATCAACAAGCCGTCGATGATGGCGCAGACCTACGCCCAGCTCACTGGCGCGCTGTATGGCGTGGCGGTGGGCGTGGGCCTCATCACGTTGTTGGTGGGCGGCATCGGCATCATGAACATCATGCTGGTGTCGGTGCGTGAGCGGACGCGGGAGATAGGCGTCCGGCGTGCGCTGGGGGCGCGCAAGCGCACCATCGTCATCCAGTTCTTGATGGAGGCGGCCAGCGTGTCCGCGGTGGGAGGCCTGCTGGGAACGACCGTGGGGTTGGGCACGGCGAAGGTCGTGTCACTCATCACCCCCCTGGCGGCGGACGTGCAGGCGTCCACCATCCTTGGCGGCGTGTTCTTCGCGGCCATGGTGGGGCTGCTGTTCGGCATCTGGCCGGCGGCGCGCGCGGCGAACCTGGACCCGGTCGAAGCACTCCGGTACGAGTGAGCCGATGCGAGCCTTCCTGGACAATCTGCGGCTGGCGCTCGGCACGTTCCTGGGCAACCCGCTGCGCTCCCTCCTGACGCTGTTGGGCATCGTGATTGGCGTGGCCACCGTCATCACGATGATGGGGCTCATCGAGGGCCTGCGCACGAAGGTCAACCGGGACCTGGGGCAATTGGGGGCGCACACCTTCCAGCTGACCAAGTGGCCCTCGGGTGGGTTCGGGCGCTTCAACTGGGCGAAGTTCGCCAAGCGCCAGGACTTCGGCATGGAGGACGTGCGCGCCATCGAGGAGCTGTGTCCCTCGGTCGGCGTGGTGTCGCCGATGGATGACCAGGGCGGGCAGAAGGTGGGCTCGGCGAGCGCGGAGACGCGTCCGTCGGTGCGCATCATCGGCGCGTCCACGAAGTACCCCATCACCAGCGGCGTGTCGGTGCAGTCCGGCCGCTTCTTCAACGAGGTGGAGGGCCTGGATGGCCGCCACGTCGTGCTCCTGGGCGTGGATGTGGCGGACGCGCTGTTCCCTGGCATCGACCCGGTGGGCTTCGAGGTGCGGCTGAAGGGTCGGCCGTTCCGGGTGATTGGCGTGCTCCAGCGGCGCGGCAGCTTCCTGGGCATGGTGAGCATGGACAACCAGGCCATCATCCCGCTGCGCGTGTTCCAGCAGCTCTACGGCAAGCAGCGCTCGCTGGACATCGACATCCAGGCGAAGGACCCGTCCCTGTTCCGCAAGGCGCAGGACGAGGTGACGACGCTGATGCGCAGGCACCGCGGCGTCGAGGGAGACGCGCCCAACGACTTCGAGATCCACACCAACGAGTCGGTGACGGCGTCCTTCAACCAGCTCTCGCAGGTCATCACCATCGCCGGCATCGGGGTGTGCCTGCTGTCGCTGGTGGTGGGCGGCATCGGCATCCTCAACATCATGCTGGTGTCGGTGATGGAGCGCACGCGCGAGATTGGTGTGCGCAAGGCGCTGGGCGCCAAGCGGCGGCGCATCCTGGGGCAGTTCGCCACGGAGGCCGTGCTGCTGGCGCTCCTGGGCGGCGCGCTGGGCGTGGGCCTGGGCTTCGGCCTGGTGTTCCTGGGGGACTGGATGGTGGGGTTCCCCATGTCCGTGCCGCCCTGGGCGGTGGCGCTGGCGCTGTCGATGAGCTGCGGGGTGGGGCTGTTGTTCGGCATCTATCCGGCCGCTCGCGCGTCGAAGCTCGACCCCGTCGAGGCGATGCGCAACGAGTAGTTCCATCCGGACCCAGGTTGCCTCCCTCCCCGGACTCCATTAGGGGAGGGGGCGCACGCGACGAGGGACGGATACACATGGCGCCACGCATTGGCTCGCTCTGGGACTCGGTGGGCAACACGCCGTTGCTTCGCATCAACTCGCTCAGCCGGCTCACCGGCTGCGAGATCCTGGCGAAGGCGGAGTTCATGAACCCTGGCGGCAGCATCAAGGACCGCGCCGCCAAGGGGATGATTCGACGCGCGGAGGAGGAGGGGCTGCTCAAGCCGGGCGGCACCATCGTGGAGGGCACCGCGGGCAACACGGGCATCGGCCTGGGCCTGCTGGGCCGCGAGCGGGGCTACCGCGTCGTGGTGACGATGCCGGACAACCAGGCGCGCGAGAAGTACGAGTACCTGGAGGCCATGGGCGTGGAGGTCCGCAAGGTGCCGCCCGTCCCGTTCGCCAACCCCGCCCACTTCTTCCACCAGGCGCGCGCGTTGTCGGAGCAGCACGGCTGGTTCTGGGCGAACCAGTTCGAGAACACGGCCAACGGCGACTTCCACTACGAGACGACGGGCCCCGAGATCTGGGAGCAGTGCGAGGGGAAGGTGGACGTGCTCGTCGCCTCCGTCGGCAGTGGCGGGACGATGTCGGGCGTCAGCCGCTTCCTCAAGGAGAAGAACCCCTCGCTGCGCGTCGTGCTGGTGGATCCGCCGGGCTCGGGCCTCTACAGCTTCGTGCGCGAGGGCAAGCTGGAGTCGACGGGCTCCTCCATCACCGAGGGCATCGGCATCATGCGCCTGACGGCCAACTTCAATGCGGCCCGCGTGGACGAGGCCATGCGCCTGGGGGACGGAGAGATGCTCGACATGCTCTACCACCTGGCCCGGGAGGACGCGCTGGTGGTGGGCACCTCCGCGGCGCTCAACGCCCGCGCGGCCTATGACCTGGCCCGTCAGAACGTGGGCCGGGGCCTGCGCATCGTCACCTTCCTCTGCGACCACGGAAGCCGCTACGCCTCCAAGGTGTTCAACGCGGACTTCCTCGCGACCAAGCAGCTCCAGGTGAAGCCGCTGCCCACGGGGCGCTTCGCTCGCTGAGCCACGACCGAACGGATGCCCCAGCCGGGTCCCGTCAGTGAGGATGGGTGAAGCGGCTGGGCTCCTGGAGGGACGGGTCCGCGAACATCTTCCGGAAGACGTAGTAGTCGGCGGAGCGCGTCCACTCGGTGCGCTTGGGCAGCTCCACCGTGGCCGGGGCCCGCTCCGCCTTCGAGGGAACCAGGTATGCGTCCAGCGACTGGTCGCTGAAGGTGTACGTGCCCTGTTCCTCGTTCACCACGGCGATGAGCTCCAGGGTCTCGTCGGTGGCGGCCTCGGCCGCGTCGCCGTGGTGGTCGTTCGTCACCAGCAGGCCGCCCACCTTCAGGTACTTGCCGCACGTGCGGGAGATGCCGCCGGCATACAGCGCGAGGAGCAGGTCGAAGCTCTCGTCGAGCACGGGGATGGGCTGCGTGTAGTCCTGCGAGACGAAGCGCACCTGCGGACGCTGCTCATACTTCTGCCGCGAGCCAATCTTGCGCAGCACCCCGTCCCGGTTGGCGAAGAAGCCGCGCGCCAGGTCATTGCGGTCCACGTAGACGACGTCCTGGAAGAAGAACGAAGGGGTGATGTGCACGAAGCACCCCGGATACAGCACGGTGTTCACCGAGACGAAGCGCTCGCGCAGCAACTGGAAGAGACCCGCGCGCTCGAGCTGATGCTCCACCACGAAGCCTTGATAGATCTCCTCGACTCTCTCCATTTGCTCGATTTGAGCCGTTTTCTGGAGCGCCGTACAACTTTGCATCCGTCGAGTGAAACAGCGGTGCTCGTGGGCGGAAAGTCACAGCCAGGACGGCAGCCATTGCCTGGGTCAACTTTGTCGCATTGAGAAGACATGGGGTGTGCGGAGCCCCACCCGTGTCTGCACCAAATCCGCACAAACATTCCTCGGGAGGTGCACGAGCGAGTCATTCGGGTTGCACACCGCGGGCGCAGTCTGGGGCCATGAACACTCAGGTCTCCGTGCCACGTGCACCTCGGACGTCCGAGGGCCCCCTCCGCCGCGTCTTCGGGTGGCTGCTGGCCCACCATGTCTTTGGCGGTCTGCTCATCGTCGTCTTCGCCACGGCGGTGATTGCCGACCAGGTGGCGGACCGGACGGACTTCGCGAACTCGGAGCTGGCCGCGGGGGTGGAGGACCGGTGGGGCGCGCCCGTCGTGCAGCCCGCGCCATCGCTGCGCTACGTGCACAGCGGCACCCTCTTCACGGAGCTCAAGCCGCTGCCGTTCGACCGTCAGCACGTCGAGGTGCTGGCGAAGATGAACTATCGCAAGCGCGGCCTGCGCTATTTCTCGGGGTTCGACTTCAACCTCGGGGCCGAGTACGCGGTGGTCAACCGCGAGGGCCGCGACATCGACGTGGCGTTCATCTTCCCCATGGAGATGAACAAGTCCCAGGTGTTGCTGTCGGAGCTCCAGTTCCTGGTGGATGGCCAGGAGGCGAGCCTGGACCTCGGCGAGTCCGGCAACCGGCTGGTGTGGACGGGACGCATCGCGAAGGGGGCGACGGCTCGCTTCGTCATCCGCTATCGCGCGCGGGGCCTCGACTCCTTCGTGTATCGGTTGGACCCGGCGCTCTCCGCGCGCGACGTGCGTCTGCATTTCGCCGTGGAGGGGGGAGACAACTACGACTATCCATCGGGTGTGTTGTCCGCGTCGTCCGTGCAGATGGGGCGCGACGCCGTCACGCTGGACTGGGCGTTTCAATCGCTCGAGTCAGGCGTCAACCTGGGCGTCATCCTCCCGTCGGAGAAGACGTTCGACTCGATGGTCTCGCGCATGGCGAAGCGCGCGTGGGTGCCGTTCCTCGTCCTGGTGGCGCTGCTGGCGGCGCTGGGGTTGAGGCACAAGCGGCGGCTCGCTGTGCATGAGTCCTATCTGCTCGCGGCGGTGTATGGCTTCTTCTTCGTGCTGCTGGCGTACCTGGCCGCGTTCATGAATTTCTATGGGGCGTATGTCATCAGCGCGCTGGGGTTGGGAGCGGCGGTGGTGGCGTATGCGCGGTGGTTGTTCCCCAAGGAGCGTGTCGCGGTGCTCGCGGGCCTGTGGGGGGCCACGCTGCTGGTGCCCACGGGCGCGGTCATCCTGGAGGGCTACACGGGCCTCATCTACACGCTGGAGATTCTCGCGGGCCTGCTCGGGCTGATGGTGCTCTCCACGCGGGCCGGTGTGCGCGCCTTCCTCTCGGACCTGTCTCAATCGAGTGTGACACCTCGCGCGGCCACCGGGCCCGCCGTGTCCACCGTCAACCCTGTCACCCCGGAAGCGAGCTGAGCCCACCATGCGGACCCTTTCCCTCGTTGTTGGATTGCTGCTGCTGGCTCCGAAGGCGCTGGCGGCCGAAGACGCGACCCCGAACAAGCCCGCGCGCTCCGGCACCGCCACCGTGCCGCTGGACGAGCTGATTCCCCTCTACGCGGGACGCGAGGCGCCCGCTCCCGCACCGCCCACCGACGCCGTGGTGACGAGCACGCTCAAGGGGCGGCTGTCCGCCGATGCGCTCCAGGTGGAGGCGGGGTTCCAGGTGGAGGTGCTCGCCGACGGACGCTGGACGCAGGTCCGGTTGCTCCAGCTCGACTCGGACACCTTCACGACGACGCTGCCCACCCTGGATGACGCGATGGTCGGTGTGGTGGATGGTTACCTGTGTCTGCTGACGCGCAAGGCGGGGCGGCATGTCTTCGATGTGGGGCTCACCGTCCGCTCGCAAGTCGCGGGCCCGGAGCGACGCGCGCAGCTGCGCTTCGGCCCTCACGCTTCACCCGTGCCGCTCGCGCTGGAGGCCGACACGTCTGTCTTCACGCTGACGGAGTCGCTGGCCACGTCTCGGGATGGCTACACGGTGTATCCCGCGCAAGGGGCGCTGCGCGTGGGGTGGAGGGCGCTGGCGCCGGTGGCTCGCGAGGCGAAGCCCCAGGCCCGCCCGCCGCTGGAGCCGCGCATCTCCGAGGCCACCGCGTCCTGGGTGTCCACGCTGGAGGGGCGCGCCACGCTGCGCGTCCACTATGACCTGAGCCTGGACCGCGAGCAGTCGCTGGAGCTCTCGGTGCCGGAGGGGCTCACGCTGGAGCGTGTCACGCTCAATGCCATCCCCGTGTCCGTGGAAGGTGTCGAGGCGGGCGTGTTGAAGCTCAAGGTGGCGCCGCCGCGCCTGGGTGAGACGGAGGGCGCGCTGGAGGTGGTGCTGACGCAGGAGCTGGGCGTGTTCCATCTCTCCGGGAGGCTCAAGCTGGCGCTGCCTCGCGTCTCGTGGCCGGTGGCGGAGCTGCGGGCCCGCGCGCACTTCCCCTCGGTGTTCAACTACCGGCGCGAGGGTGGAAGCCTGGAGCTGCTGGAGGGCGAAGAGGTCGCGGCGGCGGACGCGGATGAAGCGCTGCCGGGCAAGGTGCTGTACTTCCGCCAGTACCTGGTGGCTGCGTCCGCGCCGACGCTGGAGCTGGGCTACTCCGTGGACATCTCCACGAGCTACTTCCGCTGAGTCGAGGCGGGGGGCGCCGCCACGGCGAAGGCGGCGCCCGGGTGTGGGGGCTGGGAGGGGCGCAGCTCCAGGCTCGCGCCGAAGGCCCGCAGCATCGACTGGGCGATGGTGAGGCCCAGGCCCGTGCCGCCGCGTGCGCGCGCGGTGGTGAAGAAGGCGTCGAAGA
The DNA here is from genome assembly GCF_038561935.1 of Myxococcus stipitatus. The sequence goes on from NZ_CP102770.1 coordinate 4,732,158, forward strand.
TGCGCGCCCGGTTCGCCTCGGAGATGCCAGGGCCGTTGTCGCGCACGATGATGTGCGTGGCACCGGTGCTGGAGGTCTCCACGGACAGCGAGACCTGGACCTCCGCGCCGCCGTGCTGGCCCGCGTTGGTGATGAGCTGCCAGAGCACGTCGTCCATCACCTCGGCGGGCAGGGCGACGGTGAGGCCCTCGGGCACCGGGCCCAGGTCGACCTTCGCGAGCCCCGCCGCATCACTCCTCGCGACGAGGGACTCGAGCAAGGGGCCCAGCTCCACGCTCGCGGGGGTGGCGGTCATCGAGTCGGCGCGCGCCAGCTCGAGGAGTCGCTGCACCAGGCGCGTGAGCCGCTTCGCGTCGGCGTCCACGTTGGACAGGAAGCGCGAGCGCTGCTCCGGTGTCATCGCGTCGGCGCTGTCTCGCAGCAGCTCCACCGCGCCCTGGATGGAGGCGAGCGGCGTCTTGAACTCATGCGAGACATTGGCGGCGAACGAACGGATGTATTGGTTCCGGTCCCTGAGCGCGGAGGCCATGCCCGCCAGGGATTCGGACAGCTCGGCCAGCTCCGCGACGACGGGGCGGGCCATGGGCTCGAAGCCTTCGGGGGCGCTCGCGGCGATGGCTCGCGTCTGCCGCACGAGTGCGCGCACCGGACGGCCCAGCAGTGTGGCGGCGGCGAGCGACATCAACGCCAGCGCACTCAGCAGCACGAGCCCCGTGGCCGTCAGGTTCCACCGGTCCGAGTAGAGCGCCTTGGTGAAGGTCATCGGCGTGCGCGCCAGCACCACGGCGCCCCAGACACGGTCGCCCTGGATGACCGGCAGTGCCACCGAGACGCGGATGCCCGTGTCCCGGCTGAGCGAGGCGAGGGGCGTGTCCTCCGGCTCGGAGTGGCGGCGGCGCAGGACGCTGGTGGGCAGGCCGTGGAGGGCTTGCCGCACCTCGGGCCTGTCGCCGAGCGTCGCGCCCATCAGGTCCATGCCGCTGCCGGACACCACCACGCCGCCCGCGTCGACGACCCGGATGCCCGCGAGCGTGGCGGCCCGCACGTTCTCCAGCAGGGGGCGCAGCCGCTGACCCACGTCCACCGCCAGGGGCTCCCCCGGCACGAGGGATTGAGGCGGTGTTTCATCCGAAGGCAGCGGCTCATCGGAGGCCCGCAGCGATGGGAGGATGGGCCTCAGGCGCTGGTCATCGGGGATGGGGAAGGGCCACTTCGCGGTGCGCGGCCTGCCGTAGTCGCGGGTCCCCACCTGCTCGGCGAGCAGGGCCCGATAGACCTCGGTGACCACGGCGCCTTGCGTGAGCAGCTCCATCTCCGTCTGCCGGATGAGCTGGTTGTCATAGACACGCACGAAGGCCAGCCCACCCAACGTGAGCATGAAGCCCGCGAGCCCCACCGCGGCGAAGACCATCCACAGCCGAGGCCGCGGCCTACGAGAGGGCGAGCCGGTAGCCGAGGCCATGCACTGTCTCGATGACTTCGCCACCCACCGCGGCGAACTTCTGGCGCACCCGACGCACGTGGCTGTCGATGGTGCGCTCACTCACCACGCCGTCGTCATAGACGCGCGTCATCATCTCGTCGCGGGTGAAGACCTTGCCCGGCACACGCAGCAGCGCGGCGAGCAGGTGGAACTCCGTCACAGTGAGCACGACCTCCTTCTCCGACCACCACGCGCGGAAGAGCTCCTCGTCCAGCTTCAGCGGGCCTCGCGAGAGCGAAGGCCGGACATCCGTGGGGGCCTTCGGTGTCGGACGCGCGCGGCGCAGGACGGCCTTCACGCGTGCCACCAGCTCGCGGGGGCTGAAGGGCTTGGTGAGGTAGTCGTCTCCGCCCAGCTCCAGGCCGAGGATGCGGTCCACCTCGTCGTCGCGCGAGGAGAGGAAGACGATGGGCAGCTCGTGCGAGCGGCGGACGGCTCGACACACCTCGAGCCCGTCCATCTCCGGCATCATGATGTCCAGGACGATGAGCGCGGGGGGCGCGCGTCGGACGTGGTCCACCGCGGCCTGTCCATCCGCGGCCTCTTCCACGCGGAAGCCTCCTTGCTCCAGCGCGAAGCGGACGATATCCCGCAGGTGGGGATCATCATCGACGACGAGGATGGTGGGACGTTCGGCCACGGCGGCGGACTCTATCCCAGGGCTCCGCGGTGGCGGGCTCCTCGAACAGGCACCAGGACCGAGGCTGTCAGGGGGAAGGGGCGGGACGAGCAACCTCTCGGGGAGGCGCTCGTCCCGGGGGCGCCAGGACGTCGTCCTGGATCAGCCCATCACTTGGGGCGAGGAGTACGGCGGATACTCCTCGCGAGCCTTGATACGTCGCGTCCGCCGACGCGGGCGCCGGATGGTCACTGCCGCGACGAGCGCGAGGACCACCGGCACGAACACCAACAACGATTGAGTCGTCACCATCTCCCTCCTTCAGGAACTATGGCGGAGGGGTCTGACGTGCCGTCCCGGAAAAACCTGACTAGCCAGATACTGGCGGTGTGGGCCCAGGTGTGACTCGGAGACTGCTCAATTCTTCACGACCGAGGTGATGCCCAGGGCGAACGGCGGGCCGATGAAGTTGTCGTCCGACGTACAGGGGCGCTGGGCGATATCGCGCAGGTCGGCGGAGTAGTAGCCCCAGGCGGAGTCGTTGCCCTTCTCGTAGAACACGCTGCCATCGGGGAGGACGACCTTCCAGACGTACTGGAGCTGCTCGTACCACTTGGGCGAGCTGCGGGTGGAGGTGGTCTTCCGGAACGTCACGGCCCAGGTCCACGGCGCGGACGCGGGGACGGCGAGCGTCTGCGTGTCGTCCCAGTCGAAGGCGACGCCGTTGTTGAAGCCGCCCCAGCCGTGCACGAGGTAGACGGACGTGCCCCACGGCAGCGTGAGGTTCCGGTAGGACATCCGGACCTCGGCCTCGTAGGAGCTGGCGTAGAGGCACGAGTGGAGCACCGCGCGTCCGTCAGCCCATTGCTCGATGGCGAAGGACGTCGATGAGGTGAGAAAGAGGGCGAGGGCAAGGAGTCTTCCAGCAGGCGCGGTCATGGCGGTATCCCGGTCGCGAGGTCTGGAGGCTCTCTAGCATGTGATGCGACAGTGTTCACTTCGTGTGTGTCTGTCTATTCGGGGCCAGGGCCCGGGGCGTCACCGGATGAGCGTCGTGGACCGCTCGGAGCCGGTCCTGGAGACGCGGCGGGAGTCCTGGCCGGTGAAGTCCTCGGCCTCGTCTTCGCCCACGAGGATGCGCAGGGTGACGCGGGAGACCCAGCGGCCCGCGTCCACGGTGTGCGCGACCTGGTAGCGAGGCACGGCCGTGGTGGGCTCGCCCAGGCGGAGGCGGAGCTCGCGGAGCGTGTCGACATACGCGGCCAGCGGCTCCATGCGCGTCAGGGCCCGGCGCAGCACCTTGTCCGCGCGCTTGCTCATCACCCGGTCCCAGAAGAGATACCCCGCGCCGAGCGTGGCGGAGCTGGTGAAGTAGATGACGAAGTTGAGCATGCCTCCCAGGTAGCGATTGCGCGTGAAGCCCTGGGCGCCCGTCGCCTCGGTGAGGATGTCCTTCAGCGTCTCCGCCGCGCCCTGATGGGACATCGTCAGCCACTCCCGCGACTCCTTGGGCATGCCGAGGAGCAGCCGGCACATCGCCACGTGGAGCGCGAGCAGGGAGACGCGCGCGGCGTCCCGTTCAGCACTCAACGCTTGGGTGAAGCAGAGGCTCGCGGACTTGAGGTGCTCCAGTCGCTCGTCGCGCGAGCACTGGGGCTTCGCGGCCGACTCCAGGTGGCCGCGTCCTTCATGGAAGGAACCCTGGCGCAGCAGGTGTGGCTCTCGCGGCAGGTGGCCCAGTAGCACCAGCTGCTCGCCCTCGGTCCCCAGCAGCGCGTCCAAGAGCGCCACGGGACCCTCATCCTGCAGCTTGCCGCCGACCTGCCGGGGCGTCGCGAGGATGAGGTCATTCCACGTCGCCATGTGGGGACTCCCGTGCGCCGCGGCGCTCCTGCAACCCCCTGGGTGGCAAGTGTGCCACAGCCGCACGGTTTCACGAGCAGACGGCACGGCTTCCGTCGTCCGTCGCGCGCTTTCAGAGCCGGCAGAAAAAGATACCGCGCGCCGCGGATGGTCTTCGCGTGGCGGGTCTTTTTTGCATCGCGGGTCCGGATGACTCCGCGGCGCTCAGCCGAGGCCCGGCGCGGGGGCGCTGTAGATGGTGAAGCGCGTCACGGGGCGGTAGCCCAGGCGGGTGTAGAGCGGGAAGCCGGCCTCGGTGGCGTGGAGCACGCTGCGCTCGATGCCCCAGCTCTCACGCGCTTCGCGCAGTGCGCGGCGCAGGGCGGACTCGGCCGCGCCGATGCGGCGGTGCTCGGGGCGGGTGGCGACGAGGGCGATGTACGCGACACCGTCCACGCGAATGACCACGGAGCTGCTCGCGGCGGCGTCTCCCTGACATGCGACGAAGCCTCGCGACTCCGTGCCGAAGAAGCTCTCCACGTCCATCACCTCGCGACCGAGCTCCTGGGGCATGTCGTAGGAGAGCGCATTGATGTCGGCGACGGCCTGACGTCCCCAGGCGTTCACGACGGGGCGCACGTCCATGGGGGACGCCGGACGGGTGGGCTCGGCGAGCCGGTCGCACACCATGCCGGTGACGCTGGTGAGGGGCTTGAGCTTGTACCAGGCGAGGATGGACGCGGCCTGGGCTCTCACCTGGGGGGACAGCCAGTCCTCCGACACGATGAAGGACCAGGGGTGCTTGCCCATGGAGAAGTAGCGGGCCGCGGAGGCGGCGGCCGCGGCCAGGCCCTGCTCGGACTCCACGGGCGCGCGGAGGAACGCCGTGTTCATCATGTCCCACGCGACATGACACGCGGCGAGGTAGACCTCCGGGCGCTCCACGACTTCGCCCGCGCGACTCCCGAGGGCCATCCTCCGCCACGCGCCTCTGAATTGCGCATGGGACTCGTCGATCTCGGCCTGGGTGGCGGAGTGCATCGGAGGGCTCCGGGGTAGGGGTGGAGGACGGAGTGTACCCCAGGCTCTCCGGCGCGAAGACGTGGAGCGGCGAGCGGGCGTGCGTTTCTGTTCAGCGCGCGGCCACGCTGCGCATCAAGGGCCGTGCTTGCGCCAACAGAGCGAGGAATTCTTCACGCTCGGCATTGCCCGCGGGCGTCGCGGCGCGGGCGATCTCCTGCACGGCCTCCAGGCTCCACTGCTCCGCGTGAGGACTGCGTCGGAACAGCTCCGCCGCGCCCATCACCGCGGTCGCGAAGCGCAGGTCCGCGGGAGCCGACTTGAAGGTCTTCGCGAGCGCGCCCGCATGGAAGGGGTACGCGCGCTCGGAGGCGGTGGTTCCTCGAGGCTTCTTCGCGCGCACGCGCACCGTGGCCAGACCCTCGCCCGCGTCGGGCTTGAGCTCCAGCTCGTACAGCGCGGTGACGGTGTGGCCGGAGCCCAGCTCGCCCGCGTCGACGCGGTCATCGCGAAAGCTCTGGTCCGCGATGTCGCGGTTCTCGTAGCCGATGAGCCGATAGCGGGCGACCTGCTTGGGGTCGAACTCCACCTGAATCTTCACGTCCTGCGCGATGACCTCCAGCGTGCCACCGAGCTGCTCCTGGAAGACTCGGCGAGCGGCCATCAGGGAATCCACGTAGAAGTTGTTGCCGTTCCCCTGGTTCGCCAGCTGCTCCATCATCGTGTCCTTGTAGTTGCTCATGCCGAAGCCCACCGTGGTGAGGGTGATGCCCTCCTTCACGAAGCCTCGGATGGACTTGAGGATCTCCTCGTGTGTGGTCTTCCCCACGTTGGCGTCGCCATCCGAGAGGATGATGACGCGCGAGGTGGAGGTGCCATCGAGGGTCTTCATCGCCTCCTCGTAGGCGAGCGCGATGCCGGAGCCCATCGCGGTGGAGCCCGACGCGGTGAGGTCCTCGATGGCGGCGTGGATGAGCGCCTTGCGCTCCATGCCCGTGGGCGGAAGTACGCGCCGGACCGCGCCCGCATACGTGACGAGCGCGACGGTGTCTCCATCGCGCAGGTTGTCCACCAGCATCCGCAAGGCGCGCTTGGCCAGGGGCAGCCGGTCGGGTGACTGCATGGAGCCGGAGACGTCGACGAGGAACGTGAGGTGGGCGGGCTTGCGCTCGGCGAGGCTGAGCCGCTTGCCCTGGACACCGACGCGCAGCAGGTGGCGTCCTTGCGTGAAGGGGGATGGCGCGGCATCCAGGTGCACGGCGAAAGGGCCGTCGCTGGGGGTGGGCTCGGGATAGGTGTAGCGGAAGTAGTTGAGCATCTCCTCCACCCGCACGGCCTCGCGCGGCGGGAGGCTGCCCGACATCAGGATGCGACGCGTGAGGGTGTAGGACGCCGTGTCCACGTCCACCGCGAAGGTGGAGAGGCGATCCTCCTGCGCCGTCACGAAGGGATTCACGCCGTAGTCCTTGAAGGACGTGGTGCTGGGGGGGGACGAGGGATCTCCGGCGAGGAGGGCAGCATCGGGCCCCGCGCGTGGCGCGAGTTTTCCTCCAAGGGCGACGGCTGGATGGCGGCTGTAGTCGACGGCGGCCCCTCCGCTCCCCCTCATCGCGAGCCCTCCGCCGCCAGCCCCCGTGCCCACCGCGCCGAGCCCGTTGTAGGAGCCGTCCTTCTTCGAGGGCTTCGCGGACATCCTCTTCATGAACGCCTCCTGGCCCGCCAGGTCGGTGGGGCGCGCGGCGCCCGACGGGGCGGGGGCGGGGACGTTGGCGTCCCCCTTGGGGGCTCGTGACTTCTCCGTTGTCGCGGGGCCGGCAGGCTCCGGAGCAGCGGGGGCTTCCCCGAGGGCCTTCGATGCCACCATCGACTGAGGCGCCGGGGGACTTGCGGGCTCGTTGGGACGACAGGCGGAGAGTGTGCTGCTCACCGCGAATGCGCACACGACACCCGTGACGGCCAAGGGGTTCCGTCTCATTCACTGCCTCCAGGTTCAGGAAGGAATCGCTGGGGAGTCGGACAGCAACCCGTGGCGAAAGGTTCCCGAGACTTCGCCATGTCGTGGAGCCCGACGCGTGGAGGGGGGCGTACCTCGCGGACGCGGATGCGTTGTGCGTGGTCGCCCCGTTGTCCAGGTGGCGTCCACCATGGCGCTGAGCCCCGACGCGCTGGATTGAAGCGGCTGCCGCTCCAGCCCGTGCGGACACAGGGCCGCGGAAGTGGGGGACGGGCTGGAGCGCAGCTTGAGTCTGGTGTGACGTGCTGGGTCAGACGTCAGATGCAGTTTCGGAAGCAGGGCGTGAACAGTCGCAGGCACCTGGATTCACAGGCGGGGTCGTTCTCGCCACAACCCTCCAGACACCGGTCGTACCCATCGAGGCAGGCATCGCAGGATGGAGCAAGATCCGCTTCGCTCTCTTCCAGGATGTCGGTGTCATCGTGGGACTCCGCTGCGATGGATGCTCCTGCGCCCAGGCACAGCCCGATGAACATCGTCAATAGTGCGGTCTTCATGTTGGCCCCCTACGTGGATTCCACTGTGTCTGAGTCTGCCGCTCACAGCGAAGCCCAGACAGGAGTGAAACGCAGTGGGCTGCAGCCCGTGACTGGACTCGTACCGCAGGGCAGGGGCCGGGGCTGCGTCTCGGCCGGACGCAGCCGCGTTTCATTGGAACGCGGGGACTCGTGCGTCGGGCAGAAGCCCGCAGCTCACGGGGGCGGTATGGGGTTTGCTCAGTGCGTCACGCTGGAAGGAGTGGCGCGACGCGATGCTGATTTTCTTGAAGTCCAATGGTGAGGCGAACGACGTCATCACAGTGCCTCGAAAAGAGAGAGTCCTCGCTCGAGACACAGCCGCCTATAAGAGAATTGCTGACGGTGCGTGGGTGATCGTCCCGTGGTATGGCATCAAGGCGGATCCTGCGGCCTTTGGGAAATGGCTGCTTGGCGTGGCGGCAGCGGACGCTGTGTGTGTGGCACTCGTGAAGCGAGCCACGAGTACCTGGGGCGTCGACTTCTCGATCAAGGACGGGGGCGAGTTCGCCGCGAGTGACGTCCAAGCCCACTATCTGAAGCTGCTCAAGGTCTGGCTCAGTCCCTTGTCAGGAAATCTTGAACATCTCACCGCTCACCGCGCTACGCCGGAACAGCAATACGCGCGGCTCTGGTCGAAATACAAGCTCGACGAAACGACGCTGAGCGATCTCGCGACATTGCCATTCTTTGCTGATTTGAAAGTGGCTGGACGCCGTGATCGAATCCAAATCTATCGCAATGTGACGGAAGCAGCCCGGGCCCTCGTCGGCGAGGTTACTTCATGGCCTTCGAGGATGGTCGAGAAGATCGCCGTGCTGTCGCTGATGCGCAGCCCGAGTTTGATTGACTGTCAACTTCAGATGCTCCAGGCAGTGGCGAAAGGCGTGCGTGACAATTCAATCTCTTTCAATTGTGAGAACTGGGAGTATCTGTCCTACTACCTGAGGAAGGTTCCGGCGGAAGGGGCACTGGAGCGGCGGAATGACAAGCGCCATGGCACGCTCTTGAAGTGGCAGTCGATTGCCGAGCCTCGTGTGCATGGTGCCCTTCAGGATGCCCTGAATGACGCCGGTATCAAGCCACCAGTTCTCGATGAGAAGGTGCTCAACGATTTCAAAGGACTCGCTGGTGGAGAGGAGTACCGCCGCTGGCGGAAGCTGCCTCCGGTGGTGCGGTATCAAGTCCTCATCAGCGACCTCCCTCGTTTTCTGGGGGGCAAGCATGAGAGCGACCATGTGCGGGTCGAGTTCAAGAATGATCCATTCAAGGACCTGCCAGACAATCTTTGGACGTACAGCAGCTGGGAAACGGAGATGTACAAGCACAAGATCGCGACGCCCCATGCGCCTGGGAAGGAATTTCCCTTCGCAGCAACCTGGTCACGCAATGAGTTCTGTCCCAATGTGGTCTCCTCCAGGCTGATGCTCGCTCCGCTGTACGCGGGGACTTCGGGCCACAATCAGGGGCGCATCCTGGCCTGGAGAGCGCTCGCGAAGCAGTTGGGCGCGCTCGCCGACATTCCCCTGGGGCTCGTCATCTCCGCAGGCTACTCGGTGCTCTGGCGGATGTACTACGACAAGCGAGTCAGTGGATTTCACACCATGTTCGAGACCTTCCAGGGGACTCACATGGACGACCAGGTTCGAGACCTGAGTGGAATGCCGGTCTCTCCGGAAGACGTCGCGTGGAGCGCGGTCCTCAATGCTTCACCCAGTGGGAAGACGGATGTGAAGGCCTTCTGGTCGGAGTGCATCCGAATATTCGGGCGGAGTGGCTGGTTGTTTCATCGCGAGCTCAAGGCCGCGCTGGCCAAGGCGCGCCAGGATGCTCTGGACGCGTTCCCGGGTGCCGTCATTCCCCGATGGAGCACGACGGACAATGTGGACGACACGGCCCCAGACGTGAATGTGTGGTCCGAGGCAGAGAATCAGGAGGTCTTGAATGACTACGCGAATTGGGAGGGGCTCGCCGAGCTGCCCACAAGCTATTGACCCATGACCAGGCCCGCGCTGACGCCTGGAGGCACTTGGAGAGTGTGATCGTCCCAGACAGTGAGCCATCGTCGTGAAGTTCGACTGATTGAGAGGCACTCATGCTCATCCCTCCGCTGGCCGCAGACGCGTCCTCCGCCCCGCTCGTGCTCGATGATGACGGCACGGAGGCCCGTCGGTTCCGGTCGACGACGCTGCTTCCGGACATGAGCGGGTTGGAGACGCGAGGACTGGAAGAGCTGCGTTGCTCGGGGGGGGCGCAGCTCTCGGTTGCTGGATACCAAGACGTCGTGCGGCGGCTCGCGGTGGTGCCTCGGGAGTGGCTCCATGTCGTGGACCTCCGTCAGGAGTCCCATGGCTTCCTGAACGGAGCGGCGGTGAGCTGGTACGCCGAATCCAATTGGGGCGCCGCGGGGCTGTCCGATGAGGAGGCGCAGTCGCTCGAGCATCAGCGCCTGCTCCTGCTCTCCCGGTCACCTCGCGCGCGGGTGCGTGACGTGGCGGGCGTGAAGGGCCGCGCGCCCCCGTCCTCGACTGATTGGGAGTGCCACACGGTGATGGACGAAGCGCGTGCCTTCGACCTCCCTCCAGGTCGCTACGCGCGGTTCCCCGTCACCGACCACACACGCCCTCGGGACACCACCGTGGACAGCTTCATCCAGTGGGTGCGCGGGCTGGACGAGCGAGCCCATCTCCACCTGCACTGCCGAGGAGGCAAGGGGCGGACCGCCACGTTCATGTGTCTGCTCGACATGCTCCACAACGCCCGCCACCTCCCGTTGGACGCCTTGCTGGACCGCCAGGCCCGGCTGGGCGGCTATGACGTGCGCAAGGCAGCCGACCCCGCCAGCCCCAAGGCGCCGTTCATCGCCGAGCGGCGCGCCTTCCTAGCTCGGTTCCACGAGTACGCACGAGAGAACCCGAAGGGTGGGCCACTGGGGTGGGGGGAGTGGCTTGCTCGGCGGCTCACCAACTCCGAGCCAAAGCCGTGAGCGGTGGATTAGGTTCCGCCGCATGACGCAGGCTGTTTCGGATGCATGGACGTTGCCCTGGCGGGGCCTGGGGCTGAGCAGCAACCTGAGCACCTCGGATGTGCCGCAGCCGTACCGGCTGCTGGACTCCGCTCCGGGCCTCTTCGATTTCGTCGAGTACAGCGCGCCGCTCTCCCTCGACGAGGCGCGCACCCAGGCGAGCCTGTTCTCCGAGATGTGGAGCCGGCGCGCCGACGTCCCCGTGCTCTTCCACCCCGTGCATCTCAACCTGTGGGGGCCGGAGCTGGAGCCGGTCTCGGCGCTCGAGGCGCTGGATGCCCATGCCCGCGCCGTGGGCAGTCCGTGGGTGGGCAACGACGTGGGGTGGTGGCACTCGCGAGGCCAGCCCTTCCCGGGCTACCTGTACATCTCCCCCCCGTTCAACGAGGCAGGGCTCGCCGACTGCGCGGCCCATGCGCTCCATGTCCAGTCGCACCTCTCCATGCCCCTCGTGCTGGAGAACCCCGCGGTCATGGCGCGGCGAGGCCAGTGGCATGTCCTCGACTTCATGGCGAAGCTGCATGCCTGCACGGGCCTGCCGCTGCTGCTCGACCTGGGGCACCTCTTCAGCCACCAGCTCTCCTCGGGGCTGCCGTTGGACGCGGGACTCGAGGGCTTCCCGCTCGAGCAGGTGGTCGAGATCCACATCGCCGGCGGCGTCGTGTCGCGCCGAGGCTCTCGTGCGTTCTACGTCGATGACCACTCGCAGCCCGTGCGCGAGGAGCTGTTCCAGCTCCTGGAATCGGTGTTGCCGCGCTGTGCCTCGCTCCGGGCCGTCACCTTCGAGGGCGATGGCCACCCGGCCGAGGTGGCCCAGCTCTCCCTGAAGAGGCTGCGCCGGCTCGTCCCCCAGGGCGCCCGTCCTCCGCTTCCGTTGCGCCCACCCGAGTCCCTCGTCGTGCCTCCGCTCACCGGGGAGAGCCGTCCCTGGGAGCTCTTCGAGGCGGGGCACGCGGTCGTGTCCGCGGAGAAGGTCGAGGACCCGGAGGGGACCCTGGCGGACCAGGACTTCCGGCTGGCGGTGGTGGCGGAGACGCTGGACAAGGACTGGCCGCTCTCACGGCTGCTGCTCGCCGGAACCCGGGAGCAGCTGGTCGCCTTCACGGCCTCGCGGGAGTACCGGAACCTCTTCGAAGGGGGAGGGCGCTCGCTGACGCAGGTCTTCTCGGCCTGGGCGATGCGCCGGTTGCGGGAGCAACCCGATGACGGTGCCTCCGCCGTCCTGAGCCTGGAGATGCTCGTGCCCACCGCCTTCATGAAGGCCGCGCCGCCTCCAGCGCCAGGGCAGGTGGGGCTGGTGGAGGAGGCCCGCCCCGCCAGCTTCCCCGTGAATCTCTCCGAGCTGGTCTTCGCGGCGCGCACTGTACGCCGGCATCTCACCGCCCGTGCGTGGGCCTGCGGGGACCTGGACCTGTCGGGCCTGGAGGCCTTGGCACAGGTGGCGCGGCGCCCGGGCGCGGAGCCCTGGAGCTTCGCGGTCCGACGGAAGGCCCCTGGCCATGAGGTGCTGAATGTCTCGAGGGGGCTGGCGGAGCTGCTCCGAGAGCTGGGCTCACGGCCCCGGCCGGTGGAATCCGTGCCCCCGGAGGTGCTCGCCGAGGGCCTCTGGCACCGGCTGATCCGACTGGGTGATACATCTGGAGTGGATCGCCCCCTTGCACAGGCTCGTCCGGTAAGGTAGGTCGCGCCGCAATGACGTCGTCACCCCTCGTTATCGGAATCGCGGGTGGCACCGCGTCCGGCAAGACCACCGTCGCCCGAAAGGTCCGTGAGGCACTTGCCGATTGCCGCGTGGCCTTCATCGATCAGGACTCGTATTACAGGGACCTGAAGGACCTGCCGATTGCCGACCGCCGGGAGGTCAACTTCGACCATCCCGATGCGTTCGACATTGAGTTGCTGGTGCGACACCTGCGGGAGTTGAAGGCGGGGCGTCCCATCCAGAAGCCGGTCTACGACTTCGTCACCTCGTCGCGTCAGCCCCGCACCATGGGCGTGGACCCGGGTGACATCATCCTCATCGAGGGCATCCTCGTCCTTCACATGAAGGAAGTTCGCGATGAGATGGACGTGAAGATCTACGTCGACGCGGACGACGACCTGCGAATCCTCCGGCGCCTCACCCGCGACATCAAGGACCGGGGCCGCGACTTCGACCACGTCGTCAGCCAGTACCTGCGCCACGTGCGCCCCATGCACATGGGCTTCGTGGAGCCGTCCAAGCACTTCGCGGACATCATCATCCCGCACGGTGGCAACAACGAGATCGCCATCAGCATGCTGGTGGGCGCGCTGCGTGGAAAGCTCTCCGCGCCGCAGCCTCGCGAGTAGCGCTCCCGCTCAGCCCACGCGCCGCAGGAAGTCTCCCAGCGGCGCACGCAGTCGCTCCGAGTCCGTCAGCAGCGCGCCGTGGTCGCCCGGACCGGGAAGCTCCACCATCCGAGCGCTCACGCCCGCGGCGCTGAGCAGGTGGTACGTGTCCCGCACCCGGTTCACCGGCGCCAGCACGTCCGAGTTTCCCGCCACCAGCAGCACCCGCGCGCGAATCTGCGCGAAGCAGTCCGCCACGTCGCAGCCCGCATAGGCCGAGCAGAGCGTCGCCCACGAGGAGGCGTCGAAGGTCTCCGAGAAGGACTCGGCCTCCGCCTCCAGCGCGATGCGCGCCGCCTCCGCGTCCGCGTGATGCCGTGACAGGTACTCGCGCCCGTAGAGCAGCTTCTGGAAGTCCAGCCGCAGCCGCCGCATCGTCTTGCGAGGCATGGCGTCCGGCTCGTAGAGGCCCTCGCGGAAGTCCGGGTCGGCGCGCAGCAGCTGCCACGCCAGGCCCAGCTTCTCGCGCACGCCCTCCGGCAGCGCGCGCGCCGCGCCGATGGCCACCACCGCGTCCGACAGGTCGGGGAAGAGGGCCGCGAGCCGCAGCGCCACCTGCGCGCCCAGCCCCACGCCCACCAGCGCTCGCACGTGGTTCAGCCCGCGGGCCCTCAAGAGCGCCGACACGCCTCGCGCCATGTCGAGCACCGTGAGCGGAGGCAGGCTCAGTCCCAGCCGCTCACCCGTGGCCACGTCCACCGTCGCTGGCGACGTGCTGCCGAACGGGCTGCCCAGCAACCCGGGGACGATGACCGGCATGGTGTCGGGGTCCAACGGCAACCCCGGCCCCACCAGCTCACGGGCCCAGCCGGAGGGCTGATACGCGGAGTCCTCCACGGGACCTACTGCCCGGTGCGAATGCGACAGGTCGTGCAGCAACACCACTGCTTTGCCGTCGCACGGTTCTCCGTAGGCCGCCCAGGCCACCTGGGGGTTGCGCAGGAGCTCGCCCTCCTCCAGAGGGAGGAGCGAGGTGAACAGGTGGGTGCCGGTGGCCTGGATCACGTTGGGGAATTTTCATATCACTGCCTGCTCCACCGCACAGGGAGACTGCCGCTTGAAGCGCTATTTCGGAGTCATTGTCCTCGTCGCTGGTGTGCTGCTGGGCGCCATCATGAGCTACCGCAGCGCCAGTGCCCGCACCAAGGAGGCGCAGCGCGAGGCGGACGTCCAGCGCATCCACGCCGACTATCTCGAGCGCGTGGGTTGGATGCGCGCCAATCCGGACGCGAACACCTACCGCGAGGAGCTCAAGCCCTTCTTCAAGAACTACTTCGAGCAGGTGGACGACCACCTGAAGGCGTTCAACGGCAACAAGAACTTCGACAACTATCTCCAGGAGCTGGAGAAGCGCGCGGAGACGGGCAAGGACGAGCGCGCCGGGGACCGCAAGGCGTTCTACGACTACACGCGGAAGATCTTCGACAGCCTGCGCGAGGGTCGCTACAGCCCGATGTGGACGTCGACCGACAAGGGCATGCGCCTGGATATCGTGTCGTCGGACGTCATCATGGTGATGGGCAAGCCGCAGGTCCGGTTGCAGCTGGTGGTGTGGGGCGCTCAGCGTCAGCTCAAGGACGAGGGCAAGGTCCGCAAGATGATCACCAGCGCGACGTTCGACACCGTGTGGAGGCTGCTCGACGCGAAGGGGAAGCTCCTCGGTGAGATGCGCGGGAGTGACCCGTCGATGAGGGTCGACCACCCGGAGCGCTTCATCGCGGAGTTCCCGCCGCAGATGGTGCTGGGCCACTACGACCTGGACCTGATGCCGAACGAAGTGGCGCGGATGGAGATGACGACCACCATCTCCTCGCGCGCGGCCTCGGGCGGTGACGCCATGGCCACCTACGCGTGGAAGCTGGACATCCCCTCCGAGTGGAAGCTCGGCGCGGGTGAGACGTGGGAGGGCGCGACCCAGGAGGAGCGCCCCGAGGAGGAGATCGACCCGTCGAAGAAGGCCGCCGCGAACTGAAGCGTGAGGAGTGAGGAGAGGCGGAAGCGCTCTCCTCACTCCACGACGGTGAAGTGGGTGCCCAGCCGGTACGCGGACAGCGTGCCGGTGTCGTCCAGGAAGAAGAGGTTGAGGCGCACGTCCGCCTGGAGCGCGACGAGCCCCACCCCCGCGCGCACCTCCGCCAGCACCTGGCCCCCTCGGGGGTCCACCGCGCGCACGCGCTCACCGGGCACCAGCGTCACGCCCCGCGCCGTGCGTGCCGGAAGCGCGCCGATGAGTGGCTCTCCCGCGGCGCCCACGCGCCAGTCGATGGTGCCCGACGCGGCGACGCGTGCCGCGGCTCCCGAGGCGCTCGTCACCACGACGGCGCGAGGCAAGGGCGCCAGCGCATAGGGACCCGGGCCCAGGTTCAACGGCCGCTCCCAGACGGGCTGGCCCTTCTTGTCCAGGCACAGCAGGACACCTTCGCGCTCACGCTCGCCCGCGAGGAACACGCGCGAGCCCAGGGGCAGCGGCGCGGAAGGGTGCGTGAGGTCCGGCTCGTGGGTCCACGCGGCTTCGCCCGTGTGGGCGTCGGCGAGGAGCAGGGCCCAGCGAGAGCCTCGGCCCAGCAGCGCGAGGAAGCGCCGACCCCACGGCACGGGTTGGCCGTGGAAGGGCAGCGGCGCGCGCATGCGGAAGCGCACCTGTCCGTCCTCCAGGTCCAGGCCGTAGACGTAGCCGGAATCCGTGGTCACCAGGGCGCGATGGCCCTGGGTCGTGAGCCAGCTGCGCTGCGTGCGCGGGGGAGCGAGTCTCCACACCTCGCGGCCCGTGGCTTCCGCGAAGGCGACGACGGTGCGGTCCTCGGAGAGCGTGAGGAGCAGCCCGTCCTTGCGCAGGAGCAAGGGGCCCAAGGGGATGCCGTCGTGGTCATGCAGCCAGCGCGCGCCCGCCCCTCGGCCCGTGAAGCCGTAGACGCGCGACAGGTCCGCCGCGATGGCGTGGCCATCCGCCGCCGCGGCCACGCCCAGGGGCGCGGCCCGCTTCCAGAGCTTCGCTCCGTCCTTGCGCGAGAAGGCCACGGCGACCTGCGGCGCGCAGCAGACGGGGCCGTGGCGGCCGAGCAGGAGCCGGGATTCCTCCGCGTCGTCGATGCCTCGCTGTTCCCACAGCTTCTCGAAGCGCAGCCTCCGCAGCCGGCCGGGCACCTTGAGCGGCTTGGAGGCGCTCCCGGTGGAGCGAGAGCGCTTCTCCCGAGCCGCGCCCGTGCGCTCGGGAGGCTCCACCGGTCCACGCAGGTGGGAGAGTCCCTCGCGGCAGCGGTCCGCCAGTTCCACCAGATAGGGGTTGTTGACCAGCGTGCGGTCCTCCTCCGCGAAGGCCGCGCCGAGCGCCTCGCCGAGGTGGAAGAGGGCGGCGGCCAGGTCCGTGCCCGAGAGCGCGAACGACGCCCCCGTGCGCCCCGTCTTCGCCTTGCCGTCCTTGAGGTCCAGCAGCAGCGGAGCCCGAGCCCCCGCTGGAGCCAGCTCGAAGCGGGCCTCGCCCAGTTCCACTGCGCGTGCGAGCTCCACGGCCTGGCGCGAGAGCTCGAGCACCGTCAGGAACGGGGGGGCCTGCACCTTCCAGGCATCAGGTCGCCCCGGGAGTGAGAGCCAGACTTCACCCGGGGTCAGGAGCGGGGCGAGCATCCCGGACGTGCCGCGCCTGCCTCCGTCTCGGCCGACGCGGGTGCTGGTGCCTCGCAGCTCGAAGCCGAATCCAGTGAGGGCAGGGGGCTCCACCCGCTTCACGGAAGGCCGGGAGGGCTCTTCCTCCGGGGGCCTGGCGGGCCGGGCCAGCTGCTTGAGGGGCTCGGAGAGGGCCTGGGCCAGGGGGGCGGAGAGGGTCTTGGGGGCCAGCCTGGTGACGTCCGCCAGGAAGCGGGTTCCGGTGGTGCGGACGGCCTCCACCAGCTCGTCCACGTCCACCTTCACGGGGGGGCGCATGAGCCGGGCGGGGCGGGCCAGGTTGGCCACGAGCAGCTCCACCTGGGGTCCCACCCGCCTCAGCACGAGCTCCAGGTGGGCTTCCGCGAGAGAAACCTGGGCCATCCCCTGGCCTCCCGTGTACAGGGAGGTCACGGCGCGCACCAAAGCGGGCACTACTTCTGCTAAGGACTCCTCCACCGCTCCGGACAGAAGGTCCACTCCATCCAGTTCCAGTGCGATGGAATCCAGCGGGGAGGCCGAGGGTTCGCGTTTCCAGCGATGTCCGATGCGTATGCGGGTCATCTTCCGTTCGTTGACAAGCCAGTTTAGCGATGGCTAGCATCCGCCGCCCATACGGACCTACATTTTTGTAACCGTTCGGAATTCTTGGGGAATACTCGATGACATTCTACGAGGCCGCGCTCCGAGTCCTGGAGAGCGAAGGTCGTCCCCTCCACTTCCTTGAAATCACAGAGAAGTCCATCCAACAGAGCCTGCTCTCCCACGTCGGCAAGACGCCCGAAGTGACGATGCTCTCGCGCTTGGCCGCCATGGCGCGCCGCACGAGGGACCGCAAGGTGATTGTGACCGCGAAGGACACCTTCGCGTTGGTGGATTGGTCGATTCCCGAGGATGTAGAGGCCCTGGCACAGACTGGCGTAATCGAGCCGAATCCGGAAGAGGACCTGCCGCCCTTGAGGCCGGCGGAGCGTCATCCGGAGCCACGCACGGACAACGTGCGGGCGGCGGGTCGCGGCAGTGAGCGCAAGCGTCGGAGGGACGAGGACGAGGAGCGGGGTGGAAAGCGCAAGCGCTTCCCGCCGCTGCCCGAGGTGGTGTTCGAAATCCTCAGCGATGCCGACGCGGGGCTGCGCACCGAGGCCATCATCGAGCGGGCTCGGAGCAAGGAGCTGTGCGCCGAGGACCTCACGGTGGAGGCGGTGCTCACGGCGCTCCTGGAGGACAACCAGCGCCGCATCGACGCGGGTCGCCGGCCGCAGTACTCGTTCAACAAGGACTCGGGCGAGGTGACGCTGGAGCGCGCGGGCTCGCCGAGCGAGGCTCCGTCGCTGGAGCTCCAGGCCGCGTTCGCGCAGGCGCTGGGGATTCCGCTGGAGGCGGGACGTCCGGTGTTGGCTCGGACGGGGGCCGCCGCGGCCGCGAGCGAGCCGGTGGTGGATGCCGCGCTGCTGACCACGCTGCGCACGTCGCTCAAGGACGCGCGTCGCGCGGTGGCGCGAGGGCTGCGCAAGCGCCTGGGCGACGCGGATGTGGGCACGTTCGAGAAGTCCGTCGTGAAGATGATGCACGCGCTGGGCTTCCGCGAGCTGAAGGTGGCCAAGCGCTCCAAGGAAGGCCCCTTGCTCACGGCGCGCAAGCGCGAGGGCAGCGTGGAGCTGCGCTACGCGGTGCGGATGCTGAAGGGCACTCCGGCCATCGACCGCAAGAGCGTGCAGGAGCTGCGTCGCGACCTGAGCCACTACTCGGCGCAGGTGGGCTTGCTGGTGACGGCGGGCGATGTTCGCGGCGATGCGCGCACCGAGGCGCAGGCCAGCGGTTCGCTGGTGATGCTGTGGTGCGGGGACGCGCTGGGTGAGAAGTTCCTGGAGGCCGAGACGGCCGTCACCGTCACGCGCGTCGAGCTGTACGAGGTGGACGAGCGCTTCTTCGAGGCTGCGAAGCTGGATGCCGAGGAGGCCCAGAAGCGCCGCGAGGAGCGTCAGCGCGAGAAGCAGACGCGTGAGGACGAGGGAGGCGAGGTCGCCGCCACTCCGACGGAGCGTCCGCGTGAGAAGCGTCGTCGTGAGCGGGAGCGGCGTGAGGCGCGCTCGTCCGACGAGGTGGAGGTCTCCTCGGAGGGGGCCGAGGCTCGCGAGGGTGGTGCCGCGGCTGAGTCCCGTGAGGGGATTCCCGCCGCGTCCATTCCGGCGCCGCAGTCCACGGGTGCGGAGGACGACGAGGGCGACGACGGGGATGACGAGGGCGAGGACGATGACCTGGAGGCCGCGAGCGCCTTCGTGGGGGCTCGTCCCGAGGGTGCCGCCGCCGAGGGTGGTGCCGATGCCGCGCAGGGAGATCGCAAGCGCCGTCGCCGCCGTCGTCGTGGGCGCCGGGGCCGTGGCAACCGGGGCGCCGAGGCTGGCGCCACGCCCGCGGGTGCGCCGCAGGGTGAGGGTGCCGCGGTGGTCGCCGGGGCCGAAGGCGCCGTGACGGCTCCCGAGGCTGGCGCCGCGCCGACGGAAGGGGCCGCCCCCGCGGGTGGTGAGGCTCAGGGCACGGAGATCGCGACGGGAGTCGAGTCGGGTGCCGTGGCTTCGACGGAGCCCACGCCCGTGGCGACCCAGCCAGAGGTCGTCGTGCAGCCGGCCGAGACCGTGGCCCCTGCCGTGACGGAAGGTGCGACGGAGGTTGCCGTGGCGGAGCAGGCTCCCACGGGTGAGACCGTGAAGGCGCCGGCGGCGACGGAGGGTGTTGCCTCCGAGTCCGAGCCTCAGCAGGAGGCGTCGACTCCGCCCAGGCTGCCCTCCGAGGGGGGCGAAGGCTGACGGTTCCGCGTCGCCGGTCGTTGTGAAGAGTGGGCGCGGTGGCTCGCACGAGTTGCGAGAGGCCGCGTCCACTCCGTGGCAACCAGCGCCCGGTCTTCCAGCGAGGACGGGGGCTGGCTCTCTGTGTCGAGGGCCGTCCGGCGTGGGTGTCGTTGCTCGCACCTGTTGCGAGAAGCCGCATCCACTCCTCGGCATCCAGCGCCTGGTCACCCATCGGGGCCAGGGGCTTCGCCCTGAGTGTTGAGGTCCGCCGAGCGCGGGGAGACATTGCTCGCATGCGCTGCGAGACGGGCCAGGTCGCACGAGGTGCGAGGGGCCGTGCCCCCGTCCGAGGTCCGAAAAGTGGGCTTGAGGTAACACCCTTCGTCCCGGCGGGCGGGAATGACCGGCACAGGTCTGATTCGGGTGTTACCCTGAGGGGGCGATGAAGCCGGCCCTGATGCTCGCCTTCTGCGTCGTCCTCCTTGGTGCCTGCCGCTCGCAGGCGCCACGCCATCTCGTTGCGCCCGTGGACGTGTCCGGTGCCACGGTGCGGGACAATGCTCTGCTGGGGATTGCTCCGGAGGGCGTCGCGACCTTGTTCTCCCACGCGCTCAAGTCCTCCGGCCGCTTCGAGCTGAAAGGCGAGGACACCCCTCGCGACGTGCGCCCCTGGCGCCTCACGCTGGAGATTCCGTTCACCCGCGAGGTCCTGAAGGACGGAGACCCACGCAGCTTCGCGGAGGTCGGCGCCAACCTCGTCCTGGAGCGCTTCGGCGGAGACCTGCCGCAACGCTACGAAGTCGTCGGCCTCGGCGAGGCCCCCGTCCTGGAGGACACTCCCGAGGGACGCCAGTCCGCCATGCGCACCGCGCTGGAGGCCGTGCTCCGCCAGGTGACGGACTCCTCGGTGCTGCAGCTCGCCGCCCTGGATCGCACCGACGAAGCCCTGGTCCAGGAGCTCCGTGCCGATGACGCGCGCATCCGCGAGTTCGCCCTGCGCACCCTGGCCGAACGCCAGCATCCCGCGGCGGCTCCGCTGCTCATCGAGCGGCTGAAGGAGTCCTCCGACGGGGACGCCCTGCGAAAGACGATCGGCGCCCTGGTCGAGATGAAGGCCGGAGTCGCCGTGCCCGCGCTCATCGACCTGGGGCGGGGCCGGGACAACGGCTTCGTGCAGGAGCTGGTCTTCGCCGTGGGCGAGATTGGTGGCCCGGAGGCGGAGGCATACTTGTATACCGTGGCCCAGGGGCATGACGCGCCAGCCGTGCAGGCCGCGGCGCAGCAGGCCCTGGAGACGCTCTACGCTTCACGCAAGCACATCACCGCGGAGGCGCGTGGCCGGGACCACGCGGACTGACATCGAGATGACGCGTTCGTTCGGACTGGGTGGGGCTGCCCTGCTGGCCGCCATGGTGCTGGGAAGCGGTTGCACCAAGCGCGTGGAGGCGGAGCCCGAGGCTCGGTCCGCCACGGGAGAGGTGGCGGACTACTACCCGCTCGCCATCGGAAACAAGTGGACGTACCAGCTCAACGGGCGGGCGGACCGCTCCGTCACCGTGGAGATCCTCAAGGAAGAGGAGGGTTACTTTCACGACAATCAGGGCGGCCAGTTCTCCGTGGACGCCTACGGGCTGAGGGACCCCAAGCGCTACCTGCTCCGAGCCCCCCTGCGCACCGGCCAGGCGTGGACGAACGTGGTGTCCGTGTCCTCCACGGAGCGCTACCAGATTGTCCAGGCGGGCGGCGCCTGTGACACCCCCGCGGGCACCTTCCCGTCCTGCATCGAGGTGGAAGGCCGCAACCGCGTCGACGCCAAGGTCACGCTCATCAACACGATGACGTTCGCCCCGGGCGTGGGCATGGTCCGTCTGGAGACCGCCGCGGAGACCGCCAACCAGCAGCGCATCCCCCAGACGCGCCTGGAGCTGGTGTCCTACGAGCTGAAGGGCGGGGCCTCCTCGAAGGGGAGCCCGCCGGCCGCCCGCTGAGTGCTGGGGCGGTGAACAAGGAGCCCCGGGTCGAGAACCCGGTGGGTTGAAAGCCTCGGCGCCGCTCCATACCCTTGCGCCTCTCGCGAGGTGTCGCCGTGGCCGTGGAAACAACAGAGCAGACGCAAGAGGAGCTCATCCTGGGGTTCCTCGCGGAGAGCGGTGACGACTACACCTCGGGCGAGGCCCTGTCGGGCAAGCTGGGGCTCTCCCGCACGGCCGTCTGGAAGCGGGTGGAGGCGCTGCGCACCAAGGGCTACCGCATCGAGGCGGTCCCCGCACGGGGCTACCGGCTGGTGGAGGTGCCCGACCGCCTTACGTCGCTGGAGGTCTCCCCGCTGCTGGGGACCCGTGAGCTGGGCCGCACCCTCCACCACCACGCCGTGGTGGGCTCCACCAATGAAGTGGCCTTCCGGCTGGCGCAGGACGGGGCCGAGCACGGCGAGGTCGTGGTGGCCGAGCAGCAGACCTCCGGCAAGGGCCGCCGGGGGCGCGCCTGGGTGTCTCCGCCCGGGCTGAATCTGTACTTCTCCGCCATCCTCCGCCCGGAGCTGCCGCCGCAGCGCGCCCCGGAGCTGACCCTCGTGGCGGCCGTGGCCCTGGCCGAGAACCTGCGCGAGTTCGGCGCCGACGCGGCCATCAAGTGGCCCAACGACGTGCAGATCTCCGGCCGCAAGGTGGCGGGCATCCTCACGGAGCTCTCCGCCGAGCCCGAGCGGGTCCACTTCGTCATCGTCGGCGTGGGGGTCAACCTGAACTGCCAGCTGGAGCACTTCCCCGAGGAGCTGCGGGAGACGGCCACGTCGGTGTCGCTGGCCCGAGGCGAGAAGGTGCACCGGGCCCAGTTCGCCGCCGGCCTCTGGACGCGGATGGAGGAGTGGCTGGACCTCTACCTGGAGACGGGCTTCGACGCGGTGCGTGCCCGCTGGAAGGAGCTGTCCTCCACGCTGGGGCAGGACGTCCTGGTTCGTACGGACCGCAACGAGCTGCGAGGGCATGCGGTGGACATCGACCCGTCGGGGGCGCTGCTGGTCCGCACCGAGGCGGGGCAGGTGGAGCGGGTGCTCGCGGGCGACGTGGAGCAGCTGCGTCCCCGGCAGCCGCAGCGCCCGCGGTAGGGCCCGGCAAGTCGGCCCGCGAAGAGGCCCTTCGGAGTAGAGTGCGCGGCGTGATGCTCCTGGCCATCGACGTTGGCAACACCAACACCGTTCTCGGAGTGTTCGAGGGCAGGAAGCTGCTCGACCACTGGCGCGTGGAGACGAGCACCCGGCGCACCTCGGACGAGTACGGCATCCTGGTGCGTCAGCTCTTCTCCCACAGCGGCATCGACGCGGCGAAGGTGCGCGCGGTGGCCGTGTCCAGCGTGGTGCCTCCGCTCCAGTTCAGCCTGGAGAAGATGAGCGAGCGCTACTTCCGCATGCGGCCCATGTTCGTGGGGCCCGGCGTGAAGACGGGCATGCCCATCCTCTACGACAACCCTCGCGAGGTGGGCGCGGACCGCATCGTCAACGCGGTGGCCGCGTTCGAGAAGCATCGCTCCGCGCTCATCGTCGTGGACTTCGGCACCGCGACGACGTTCGACGCCGTGTCCGCGCGAGGCGAGTACCTGGGCGGCTGCATCTGCCCGGGCATCAACATCTCCATGGAGGCCCTGTTCCAGAACGCCTCCAAGCTGCCGCGCGTGGAGTTCGTGCGGCCGCCCCATGTCATCGGGCGCAACACGGTGCACTCGATGCAGTCGGGGCTCTTCTACGGTTACGTCGGGATGG
Source organism: Myxococcus stipitatus (assembly GCF_038561935.1). The sequence continues at coordinate 4,755,234 of NZ_CP102770.1, forward strand.
TGGACGGCATCTGCGCGCGCATGCAGACCGACCAGGGCCAGCCCGTGAAAGTGGTGGCCACCGGAGGGCTCGCACCGCTGGTGGCCAGTGGATCCAAGGCCATCCACGAAGTGGACGAGTTCCTCACGCTCGAGGGCCTGCGCATCATCTACGGAAGGAATCACGCGACATGACGACCGCCGCCCCCGGCAACATCCCGGCGCCGCCTCCCGGCTGCCCCTTCAACGCGGAGTTCCTGCCGCCCAACCTGCGCAAGCACGTGGACCCCGCGGCGCCGGTGCCGCTGCGGATGATGGCCGCCAAGTCGCTCGTGCCGCTCGGCCCGTCGGACATGCTCGGCGCGCTCTTCATGCTGACGTTCGACGCGGACGCGGCGGTGCGCGAGACGGCGGCGAAGACCTCCGCGGCGCTCCCGGAGAAGATTCTCGGCTCCGCGCTGCGCGACGAGGAAGTGCAGCCGCAAGTGCTGGGCTACTTCCTGGGCCTGCTGAAGGAGAAGGACGCCTACGCTGAGATGCTCGTCCTCAATGCCAGCACGCCCGACGAGGCCGTCGCGGCGGTGGCTCGGGACTGCGGCCCGAAGCTGGCGGAGATCATCGGGCAGAACCAGCTCCGCCTGCTGCGCCACGAAGACATCCTGCGCAACCTCTGCTCCAACGCGCAGGCGCCGGTATCGCTCGTCGACGGCGTCTGTGACTTCGCGGTGCGCAGCGGGATGCAGCTGACGGACGTGCCGCAGATGAAGGCCGCGCGCGTGCGCCTGTTCGGCCCCGAGGCCGCGGAGACGCCGCCGGACCCGGGCCCCACGGCCGAGCAGGTCCTCCAGGAGATGGGGGGGGAGGTGTCGGACGAGAACGCCGCGCCGCTCGAGGAGGGCAAGCGCCTGACGCTGGCGCAGCGGCTGATGAAGATGTCCATCTCGGAGAAGATCAAGCTGGCGACGCTGGGCAACAAGGAGGCCCGCGGCGCGCTCATCCGGGACACCAACAAGCTGGTGGCCGTGGCCGTCATCCGCAGCCCGCGCATCACCGACGGCGAGGTGCTGTCGTGCGCGGCCAACCGGGCCATCATGGAAGACGTCCTTCGCGTCATCTACAACAACCGCGAGTGGACGAAGAACATGAAGGTGAAGCTGGCCCTGGTGAAGAACCCCAAGGTGCCGCTCACCGTCACGATGAAGTTCCTGAACGTGCTGCGCGACAACGAGCTCAAGGACTTGAGCCGCGACAAGAACGTGCCCGCGGCCGTGCAGCAGTTCGCCAAGAAGATGCTGGAGAAGAAGACCACGCCCAAGCGGACCGACGACAAGTAGGCGTGGGGGAGGGGAGCCTCCTCGGAGGCTCCACCCGCCCCGGCGGGATGACTCGCCGGGGAGGGGAGATGCTCGGACGGCTCAGGCGGCGGCTTCGTCGCTGTCCGCCACGGCCGAGGCCGGCTCTTCCAGGAGTTGCTGGGCGATGACGAGCGCCTTCTTCGTCTTCTCGCGCAGCTTCTCCTCGCTCTTGATGCGCGCGTAGAGCTTCGTCACACGCTCGTCGTTGCGGACGGCGGTGGCCTCCAGTTCGGCGATGCGCTTGCGCAGCTCGTCGGCTTCGTCCGCCGCGCGCGTGGCCTGCTCGGACAGCTCCGCCTGCGCCTGCTCGAGCTGACCGCGCAGCTCCTCGGTCTCGCTCTGCGCGGTCTCCACCTGGGCGCGCAGGGCGTCCGCCTCCTCGCGCGCGGTCTGCACCTCCATCTCGAGCTGACCGGTGCGGTTGCGCAGCTCCTCCAGCTCGGCGTTGAGGCCGGCCGTCTGCGCATTCAGCTGGTCCAGCTCTTCCTGGAGGGTGGTGAGCCGCGCGGTGGCGCCGCGAGACTCTTCCTTGGCGGTGGCGAGCTGCTGGTCCACGCGCTTGCGCTCGGCGGTGAGTGTGTCCGCGCGGGTGGTGAGCGTCTTGATCTGCGCGTCGCGCCGGGCAATCTCCGACTCGCTCGAGCTGGCCTTCTGCTCCAGCTCCAGGTGCTGATCCTTCAGCTCGATGATCTCCTGGTCCTTCTGGTTCAGCTCCGACTTGAGCCGCAGGATCTCCTTGTCGCGCTTGTTGACGGCATCGCGCAGGGCGAAGGTGTCCTTGTCGTTCTTCCCCGACGAGGCCCGCGCCGTCTCCAGCTCGGTGGACTTGGACTCGAGCTCGACCTCGAGCTCCCGCACGCGGTCCTCGGCCTGGGCGGACGCGCCACGCGAGTCCTCCAGGGACGCCTGGAGCTCCGCGACCTTCGCGCGCAGGTTGCGCAGCTCGGCCGCGTCGGCGGCGGAGGTGACCGGGGCGGCCGGCGTGGAGACCACGGGCGCGCTGACGGGGGCCCGCGTGGGCGTCGTCGGCGGCGTGCGCGCGGGCGGCGTGGAGGGCTTCGCCGGCTCGATGACCTTCAGCGCGGGCGGAGGCGCGGCGGGCACGGGAACGAAGCCCACCACCGTCTTCTCGGAGTCATCCAGCGCGTCGAGCGCGTCGTCCGCGTCCGAGCCGAGCGAGTCCAGCGTGGAGAAGTCCTCCTCCACACCCACGCCTTCCACCACGGCGTCGGGCGGTGCCTCGACGGGCTCCTCGACCAGCGAGACGGGCTCGGACTCCAGCTCCGGCTCCGGCGAGGACATGTCGTTGAAGGCCGCGTCCAGGTCCAGCTCTTCCCCGGCGACGGCGGGCTCCTCGCCCGTGTCCACGGAGATCTCCTCGCCGAAGTCCGCGGTCATCGGCTCATCGCCGAGTGCATCCAGGGTGAGGCTCTCGTCCACCACGTCCTCGGAGACGGGCGGCTCAGGGAAGCCGATCAACGCTCCCACGCGCTCGGTGAGCAGCTGCGCGTCGACAGGCATGGCCACGTACTCGTCGGCGTGGGCCTTCAGCTTGCGGTGCTGCGCGAAGCCATCCGGGTTGCCGACGATGACGATGGGGACGTTCTTGAGGTCGTCGTCCTTCTTCAGCTTGCCGCAGATGAGGTAGCCGTTCTGCCCCGCGGACAGCTCCACCGCGAGCACGACGAGCTGGGGCCGGTCCCGGCGAATCTGCTCCACGCTGCCCTTGCCGTCCGCGGTGTCTTCAACCGTGAAGCCCCGTCCCTCCAGGACGGGACGCAGGGTGGCGGCGAGGGCGGTGTCGCTCTTTTCGACGATCAGGATTTTCTTGGACATGTAGGAACGGCCCGACCTGGGTGCGGCGCGCGCGGGCGCCACGAGTGACGGTGGCGCGCGAGGAAAGAAGCATCGTCGAGGCTATCGGCCATGTCAGGGACCGTCAAATGTTCGGGCCGTACCGAACTCCCCTGGCGGACGCTCTGGCCAGCACTCGCGAAACGACCTGCTACAGCTTCCGGAGACGGCGACGAGCGCGTTTGCGCGCTCCAGTCGCGGGGAGTGTCCGGTACGCATCACGCGCCTGGCTGGAGAGCAGCTTGGCGGCGCGCCGCACGTGAGAAGGGCTGCTCAGGGATACGAAGCCGGCTCGGCGGAGACCGCGGGGTGGACGCGCTGAGGACGGGGGAGCGTCTGGTACGAGTACTCACCGTCGGACGACTCCATCGGCAGCGGGTTGCTGGCCACCGTGGCCCCGCGCTCGCGCTCATCGAGCATGCGGAGGATGTCGTGCTCGTCCATGTCGGTGACCATCTCGTAGACGACTTCCTGGTCCCGCCACGTGACGATGTTGAAGCCCTGCGCGGAGTCCACCTCCACCGCCGGGAGCGCCTGGGGCTTGGGACCTTCCTCGTCGGGGACGACGAAGACGCCGAGCCTGCGGCTGGGCTCCCCGTCGTTGGGGAGGGTCTCGTAGCTGATGTACGCGACCTCGCGCCCGTTGAGGATGGAGATGCGGCCCCCCAGCGGCTTGGCCTTGGGGAGCTGGGGCAGGGCGACGCGCGGGTCCACCTTGCCCTTGAACCACGTCTCCAGCTGCTCCGGCGCGGACGACGCGATCTCGAACGGGAGCGCTCGCGAGTGCCGGCGGACGATTTCGTCCCGCGCCAAGCGCTGACGCTGGGCTTCGCGGAGCATCAGCCAGCCGCTGCCCACCGTCATCACCACGAGGGCGACGGCGCCCGCCCGCAGCCAGACGCCGTACTGTGCGCGGCGGTGCTCCTTGTGGAGCCCCTGCGCGATGCCCGCGCGCAAGGAGGCTGGCGCGCGCATCTGCTGCACGGAGTGACGCGCGGCCCGGCGCAGGGCGGAGCGCATGTTCCGCTCGTCCTCCACACGGCGCCGGCAAGGGGGGCACGCGGCGAGGTGGGATTCGAGGTCGACCCGCTCCTCCGGCTGAAATTCGCCGTCGAGGTACGGATACAGAAGCCGTTCGAGTTCCTGGCAGGTCATGGGCGCGCGGTAGGAACCTGTTTCTAGCCCGTCTTCTTCCTTTGACGATACTCTTCCAGGTTCGCGGGGGCGCCTTCCGAGTCACCCTCGTGCCGGAAGACACCCTGGCCCACCGCGTACTCGCGCAGCGTCTTCTGCAGAAGCTTGCGGCCGCGGAACAGCCGGCTCATGACCGTGCCGACGGGGCACTCGAGAATCTCGGCGATCTCCTTGTAGGAGAACTCCTGGAGGTCCGCGAGGATGACCACCAGCCGGAAGTCGATGGGCAACGAGTCGATGGCGCGCAGCACGTCGTCCGACAGGAGTCGGTCGAAGAAGTACTGCTCCGGGTTGGCCGCGAAGTCCGTCGCGTCCCGGCTCACGAAGCGCTCATGCACCGCCTCGCGCTCCACGCCCTCCACCACCGTGCGCTCCTTCACCTTCCGCCGGTAGCGGTTGATGAAGGTGTTGGTGAGGATCTTGAAGAGCCAGGCCTTGATGTTGGTGCCCCGCTCGAACTTGTCGAAGAAGCGGTAGGCCCTCATGCAGGTGTCCTGCACCAGGTCCTCGGCGTCCCGCTCATTCTTCGTCAGCCGCAAGGCCGCCGAATACAGCGGGTCGAGGTGGGCCAGCGCCAGCTCTTCGAATTCCTGCTTCGTCCGGTTGGGTTGTCTGAAATCCAACATGTCCCGCCTTCCAAAGGCCCGAAACAAAAGGGGAATGAGTTGTCGCTTGCCCATCAATGTATGCATGGGAACAGACCCAGCAACAACCACTTCCCCGTCATACCCGCCCGTCCGCTTGCTTCGGGTACGCCCTACACCGGGCCCGGTTGATTATTCCCGGCCCTCTTCAATAACGAAGGGGAGGCCGGATGTCCGTCATCCGAGCCTCCCCTCCAGGTAGGGCCTGGGCTGTCAGCCCGGTGGGCGGCCTACTTGCGGCTCATGGCCTCGGAGATGGACACGTAGGGGTAGCCCATGTCCTTGGCGACGGCCTCGTACGTGACGTGGCCGTTGTAGGTGTTCATCGCACGCGCCAGCGCCGGGTCCGACTTCACGGCCTCCACCAGGCCCATGTCGGCGATCTTCCGCGCGTAGGGACGGGTGGTGTTGGTGAGGGCGTAGGTCGACGTCTGGGGGACGGCGCCCGGCATGTTGGCCACGCAGTAGTGGACCACGCCGTGGACGACGAACGTCGGGTTGTCGTGGGTGGTGGGCTTGCAGGTCTCGATGCAGCCACCCTGGTCCACGGCCACGTCGACGACGACGGAGCCCGGGGACATCTCCGCGATGAGTGCCTCGGAGACGAGCTTGGGCGCCTTGCCGCCGGGGATGAGCACCGCGCCGACGACCAGGTCCGCCTCGCGCACCGACTTGGAGATGTTCTCCGAGTCGGAGGCCAGCACGGTGACGCGGCCGAGGAACACGTCGTCCAGGTAGGTGAGGCGCTCCAGGTTGACGTCGAGGATGGTGACCTCGGCGCCCATGCCCACCGCCACCTTGGCGGCGCAGAGGCCGACGACGCCACCGCCGATGATGACCACGCGGCCACGGCGCACGCCGGGCACGCCGCCCAGCAGGATGCCCTTGCCACCGTGGGCCTTCTCCAGGCTCGCGGCGCCCACCTGGATGGCCATCTTGCCGGCCACCTCGCTCATGGGCTTGAGCAGGGGGAGGCTGCCGTCATCCAGCTGCAGCGTCTCGTACGCGACGGCCGCCGCCTTCTTCTTCACCAGCGTCTTCGTCAACTCGGGGTCGACGCCGGCCAGGTGGAAGTACGTGTAGATGATCTGGTTGGGCTGGATGCGCTCGTACTCGGGCGCAATGGGCTCCTTCACCTTGACGATCATCTCCGCGCGCTTCCAGACCTCGTCCGCGCTGGCGACAATCTGCGCACCGACACGCTGGTATTCAGAGTCGGGGATGCCGGAGCCGACACCAGCGTTCGTCTCGACCAGCACCGTGTGGCCAGCGCTCGTGAGCGCGCGCACGCCCGCGGGCACCATGCCGACGCGGTACTCACGGGTTTTGATCTCCTTGGGAACTCCGACGATCACGACTGCCTCCAGAGAGGGGACTCAAAAAAGCGCGCGGACCCTAACGAGGGGCCCCGAGGGAATCAAGGCATCCACCGTAGCGTCACACATGTCTCCGGTGAGCCTGGGTTACCCCTGAGGGTTGACGCGTGGCGTTCAACGCAATGCGTCTCATGGCGCTTCGACGTCGAAAGAAACAAGGGGCTGGTGGTAGTTAGCGTCCGCATGACGTCCTCGCTGAAGCTGCTGTTCGCCGACCCCAAGGGGCGGGTGATGGAGCATCCCTACCTGCTGGCCACGCTGCGCAGTGGGGAGGAGCTCGTTCCGCCGCAGGACAAGCCCATCCCGCTGCCGTCCGCGGGGAAGCTGGTCCACCTGCCGGGCAGGCTCCCGGTCGGCATCCACCCCAAGACGGGGGAGATGGAGCTGGTGCGGGAGATGAACGTGGGCGGCAAGTCGTTCATCCCCAATGCCGTCGGGGCGCTCCTGCCACCGGGTTACACGCGGACCTTCCTGCCGGGCGAGGTGAAGGGCGACGGGCCGGTGCTGCCTCAGTGGGCGTACACGGCGGCGGCGTGGGGCAAGGATGGGCCCGTGGCGTGGGCCATCCACACGGACCGCCGCTCGCATTGGGACCCGGAGCGCTACTCCACGCCGGACATGAAGGCGCTGGTGACCGAGCACATGGCGCGCTTCCCGGACAACCGGGTGCTCAAGCAGCTGAAGACGTGCGCGCTGCTGTATCGCTGCTTCACGTCGCAGAACACCTTCTACGTCCGCGACGAGGCGGCCATCCCCGCGTCGGTGATGTGCAACGCGCGCTGCGTGGGCTGCATCTCGGACCAGCCCGCGGATGGCCCTCCGGCGTCACACGAGCGCATGGATGACGGGCCCACCGGGGAGGAGATGGGCGCCATCGGCCTGTTCCATCTGGAGAACGCGCCGGGCCGCACCATGGTGAGCTTCGGTCAGGGCTGCGAGGGCGAGCCGCTCACGCGCTGGAAGCAGATCGCGGAGGCCATCCGCTACATGCGCGAGCGCACGCAGAAGGGCTCCATCAACATCAACACCAACGCGAGCCTCACGAAGGGGCTGGAGGCGCTGCTCGACGCGGGCCTGGACGCCGTGCGCGTGTCGCTCAACTCGGCGTCGAAGGGGCTCTACGAGGCCTATTACAAGCCGGTGAAGTACGGCTGGGAGGACGTCGAGGCGTCCATCGCGCTCGCGCGGGAGCGGGGCGCATACCTGGCGCTCAACCTGCTCCTGTTCCCCGGCGTCACGGACCGCGAGGGCGAGGTGAAGGCCCTGGAGCGGCTGGTGAAGAAGTACAAGGTGGACCAGGTGCAGACGCGCTCGCTGGCCATCGACCCGCTCCAGTACCTGGAGGCGGCGCGGGACGTGGGGGCGGGTGGAGAGGCGGTGGGCGTGCGCACGCTGCTCAACCGCCTGAAGGCCGCGCGGCCCGGGCTCATCATCGGCAACTTCGCGCGGGGCCTGGAGGAGCGGGAGAACGCGGCCGGGCGCCGGTAGGGAGGAGGGGGGCGGGGCTCAGCCCCCTTGTGCGGCTCGAGGGGGACGAGGACTACTCGTTCCCCGTGGGCATCAGCTCCTTGGCCACCAGGTTCCCCATCACGGCGTCCTTGGGGATGTAGCCGTCGGCGCCCGCCTCGCGGCAGATGCGCTGGAGCTCCTCGACGTTCTCGCCGGAGCACAAGAGCACCTTGATGCCCTTGAAGAGGCTGTTGCTCTTGATGAAGCGGCAGAACTGCTCGCCGTTCACGTTGGGCATCCGCACGTCCAGCAGCACCAGGTCCGGACGCGTCTGCTTCTTGAGGATGATCTTCGTGGCCTTGTCGGCGGTGTCCGCGACGTGGACCTCGAAGCCCTTGGCCACCAGGTCCGCTTCGATGATCCTCGCGGTCATCTCGCTGTCGTCCACGATGAGGATGCGCGGCTTGCGCCCCCCCGTGGTCGGCGCGGGCTTGAGCCCCCCGGACGCGGCGGGAGCAGCGGGGGCGGGTGCGGGCGCGGCGGCGGCCGGAGGAGGCGGGACGGCGGCGGGAACACCCAGGGCCGGGGCCCCGATGAGGCCCATCACCCCGCCGAGCACGGCCTCCAGGCCTCCGCTCTTGAGGATGTAGCCATCCGCGCCGGAGGCCTTCGTCTTGCCGGCCAGCTCCGCCTCGGGGATGTCGGAGTAGAGGACCAGCTTCGCGGTGACCTTCTTCTGGCGCCGCAGGTATTCGACGACATCGTCGCCGAACATCTCCGGCATGTTCACGTCCATGAGGATGAGCGCGAACGGACCCTCGGAGAGCTTCTGGTCGAGGCTCGCCAGGTCCTGAGCCCCGCTCGCCTGGTAACCGGCGGCGGTGAGGGCCCGAACGGTGAGCTCCACCAGCATCGGGCTGTCGTCAATGACCAGTACGCGCGACATCGTCCTCCTCAAGGATACAGGGTGCAACCCTACACCTTTGGTGCAGCGCGGACCATCGAAACGGCGAGCGGCCGGCCTGTATGCGGCCTCCACTTGACCGGTTTTCGTCCCCTCCGGATACTCCGTCGCCTTGACCACGACCTCGACTCCCCTCCAGCGAGCACTCCGGATGGCTCCGGACCGCGCCGTGGCCGCGCAGGCCCGGCCGGAGCAGGAGTTCTTCTGCTTCCGGGTGGGAGACCTGCGGCTCGGGGTGCCCAGCGAGAACGTCCTCGAGGTGTTCCGCGCGGGACTGCTCACCCCCCTGCCGAGGACTCCCTCCTTCATCATGGGCGTCACCGGCCACCGAGGTGAGGTGCTCCCGGTCGTCGACCTCCTGCGCTTCCTCTCCAAGGGGGAGGCACGCATCGGCCCCCGCACGCGCCTGTTCGTCGGCATCACCGGCAGCATCGTCGCCGGGGTCGTGGCGGACACGGTGCTGGGGCTGCGGCGCATCCCCGTCGCGGACATCCTCCCGCCGCCCCTGGGGGGAGATGCCGCCGCTGAACACCTGCTGGGCGTGGTGCAGGGCGCCACGCCCCTGGACAGCATCAACCTGCTGAACTTCTCCAAGCTGCTGCAGACGGCGCGGCAGCGGGCGGTGGCTCGATGAACGACGAGTCGCTGGGCTTCGAGGAGAAGTCCGGGGAAGTGGACATCCTCTTCTTCGAGATTGGTGGCGGCCTGTTCGGCGCGGACGCGTCGCAGGTGCTGCGAATCGACCGTTCGTTGCCGGAGGACATCACCCTGCCGGAGCTGGGGCCGTTGCACCGAGGCAACCGCGCACTCGTCTTCGATACGCCCGAGGGCGAAGGGCACCTCAAGGTGGACGCCGTCAATGGCGTGCGCTCCATCCCCGTCACGCAGCTTCGCCGGATGCCGCCCACCGCGGGCGCGGCCCCGTATGCCGTCGGGGTGTGTCTGGAAGAAGCTCGCACCGTTCTGCTGATTGACCTGGTGGAGACCGCCAGGACCCAAGAAACTCAAGGAAGGCACTGACCGCAATGTCCCTGGACACCCCGAACGAGAAGCCCGCGTCCAAGGCCCGTTCCGCCCGGAAGGCCCCGGCCTCCAAGGCGGCGGCTGCCGCTCCCGCGGCCCCCCTCAAGGCCTTCACCGACACGCTGCTGACGGTGCTGGCCGGCAACCTCCAGGCCCGCGTCCCCAAGGAGCTGGTGGGCGAGGGTGGCGAGGAGATGGCCCACCTGCTCAACCAGGTGCTGGACAACTTCGCCAGCTCCGAGCACCGCAAGCACGTGGCGGCGCAGGAGATCGACCAGGCCCTGGACGCGCTCATCAGCCTGGTGCGCGAGGGCGACCTGTCGCGCTGGAACACCACCACCGAGGACCCCCAGCTGGGGCCCTTGCTGGAGGGCTTCGGCAAGGTCATCGAGACGCTGCGCACCTTCGTGCGGGAGATCAACGAGGCGGCGCTGCGGCTGTCCTCGTCCGCCAACCAGGTGCTGGCCGCGTCGACGCAGCACGAGACGTCCTCCACCGAGCAGGCTGCCGCCATCCACGAGACGACGGCGACCATGGAGGAGCTGAAGCACGCCTCCGCGCAGATCGCCGAGAACGCGGGCAGCGTGGCGCGCGTGGCCGAGGAGACGCTCGGCGCGGCGCGCGCGGGCCGGGGCGCCATCGGTGAGTTCATCCAGGCCATGCAGCAGATCCGCAGCGACGGCGTCGCGGTGGCGGACTCCATCGCCAAGCTGTCCAAGCGCGTGGAGCGCATCGGCACGGTGGTGGAGGTCATCGACGAGATCGCCGACCGCTCGGACCTGCTCGCGCTGAACGCGGCGCTGGAAGGCAGCCGCGCGGGTGAGGCGGGCAAGGGCTTCTCCATCGTCGCGGCGGAGATGCGCCGCCTGGCGGAGAACGTCCTGGACTCCACCAAGGAGATCAAGAACCTCATCACCGAGATTCGCGAGGCCACGGCCGCCGCCGCGGGCGCCGCCGAGGCGTCCAAGTCCGCCACCGAGTCCGGCGAGAAGCTGGGCGCGGTCGCCGCGCAGGCCGTCGAGGGCATCCTCGCCGGCGTGCAGGAGACGAGCGACGCGGCTCGCGTCATCAACCTCGCCACGCAGCAGCAGCGCACGGCCACCGAGCAGGTGGTGGCGTCCATGGCGGAGATCGAGGACGTGACGCGCCAGACGACGCAGGCGTCGAAGCAGGCGACGGGAGCGGCCGCGGAGCTCACGCAGCTGGCCGCTCGACTGGCGGAGCTCATCAAGCGCTTCAAGGCCGACTAGCACTTCCGGGAAGGGGAGGGTGCGCAGCACTCACCGCCCATGGACACCGAGGCACTCAAGAAATCCCTCCTGAAGAAGTTCCAGGAGGTCACGGCCGACCGCCTCCAGAAGATCCAACTGGGCGTGTTGGACCTGGAGAAGGAAACCGCGGATCAAGCCGCGGACGACGTCGCGCGCGAGCTGCACACGATGAAGGGCGAGGCCCGCATGTTGGGCCTGGCCGCCATCGGGCAGCTGGCGCACGCCGCCGAGGACGTCCTGCGCGCCGAGCGCGAGGGCCGCACCGCCACGGAGATCGCCACGGACGTCATGCTCCGTGCCTGCGACGTGCTCTCCGACCTCATCGAGGACCTGTCGGGCGCCAACCTGGGCACGTCGGCCAGCGAGGAGATGGTGCGCGCGATGGAGGGCGTCTCGGGCCAGTCAGCGCCCCCGCTCCCCGGCGCGCGTCCCGCGCCGACGCCGCCTCCCATGCCGGTGGCCGCGCCGCCCCCCGTGGTGGCCGCGCCCGTCGCGCCAGTGGTTCATGCGCCGGCGCCCGTGGCGGCTCCTGCTCCCGTGGCGCCGCCCGCGGCCCACGCGCCAGCACATGGGCCGGGCAAGGGCGAGGAAGAGGCTCCCAGTGCGGCGAAGTCGGCCATCGCGGACCGCACCATCCGGGTGAACGTGGAGGTGCTGGACTCGCTGGGACTGCTCGCGGGTGACCTGCTCGTGGAGAGCGCCCGGGGGCGGCTGCGCAGCTCGGAGACGGAAGCGCTGTTCGAGCGCTTCAGCCGGCTGGGTGACCGCTTCATGCGGCTGGCGGAGCACCTGGAGCTTCCGACCGAGGTCCGCACGCTACTGGACCGCGTGGAGAGCGACCTCCACATGTTGCGCGACGATGCGTTCCGCTTCGTGCGCCGCAACGACGACGGCATCAACACGCTGCACGGCAACCTGTCGAAGATGGCGGACCACGTGGCCGAGGCCCGGCTGGTGCCGCTGTCCACCGTGTTCGACGCCTTCCCTCGCGCGGTGCGCGACATGGCGCGCACGCAGTCGAAGGAAGTGGACCTGCTCATCGAGAACGCCGACATCGGCGTGGACCGGTCCATGCTGGGCGACGTGCGCGACGCGCTGGTGCACCTCTTGCGCAACGCGGTGGACCACGGCCTGGAGTCTCCCGACACGCGCCAGCAGCTCGGCAAGCCGCTCATGGGGCGCATCCGCATCCGCGTCCGCGTGGACGGCGACATGCTCCACATCGAGGTGGAGGACGACGGGCGCGGCATCGACCCGGAGCGCCTGCGCCAGGTCGCCATCAACAAGCGCCTCATCACCGCCGTCCAGGCCGCCGCGCTGTCGGAGCGCGAGGCCATCGAGCTCATCTTCCGTCCCGGCTTCTCCACCCGCGAGCAGGTCAGCGAGCTGTCCGGCCGTGGCGTGGGCATGGACGTGGTGAAGCGCAAGGTGGAGACGCTCGGCGGCTCCGTGGGCGTCAACAGCCGCATCGGCCGTGGCACCACCATCACCCTGCGGCTGCCGCAGTCGCTCGCGTTGATGAAGGTGCTGCTGGTGCGCCTGGGCGACGACGTCTATGGCATGCCCGCCGCGGACGTGGAAGCCGTGATGCGCGTCAAGCCGGAGGACCGGCTCGAGATCTTCGGCACCCTGGCGGTGCGTCACCGGGGCAAGCCCACGGCGCTCGTGGCGCTGGGACCTCTGCTGGGCCTCAACGGTGGCAATCGGTTCGACCGTCCGCCCGCCGTGGTGGTTCGCCATGGCGAGGACCACGCGGCGCTCGTCGTCGACGGCTTCGTCGATGAGCGCGAGGTCGCCGTGAAGCCGTGTGGCGGTGAGTTCCTCAAGGGCGCGCCCTTCATCGCGGGCACCGCCGCGCTGGAGGACGGCCGCATCGCCGTGCTGCTGCACGTCCCGGACATCATGGCGGAGGTCCGCCGCATGGCGCGTCCCGTCACCCAGGCGCCCACGGCCAAGCGGCTGCGGGTGCTGCTGGTGGACGACTCGCCCATCGCACGCGCCACCGAAGGCGCGCTCGTCAAGGCGCTGGGCCACATGGTCGAAGAGGCCCAGGACGGCGAGGAGGCCTACGGCAAGGTGCAGAACAACAGCTACGATCTCATCCTCACCGACGTGCAGATGCCGAAGATGGACGGCTTCTCGCTCGCGCGCAGGTTGAAGTCGACGCCGGCCGTGGCGCGCATCCCGGTCATCATCCTGTCCTCGCTCGCCTCTCCCGAGGACAAGCGGCGCGGGCTGGACGCGGGCGCGGATGCCTATCTCGTCAAGGGAGAGCTGGGCGTGGAAGTGCTCGCGCAGGCCATTGATCGGCTGACCTGAGGAGCGACACTTGGGCGGCACGGCGGTGATGGCATTCAGGGTGCTCATGGTGGGCAAGGGGCTGCGCGCGCTCGCGGCCCGAGGCCTGTTCGACGGCGAGTCGCTCGTCCCGGTCGGTCCCGTGGAGGTGGACTTCCCGGGCGCGCTCGTCGCCGTGCAGCGTCACTTCCCGGACGTGCTGCTGGTGGACCTCACGGGCCTGGAGGCCCTGGAGGCCATCGAGCAGGTCATGGCGGAGCGGCCCGTGCCGGTGCTCGCGCTGCACCCGGGCGTCCTCTCGGGACAGGAGGCCTTCCAGGCCGTCGCGCTCGGCGCGCTGGACGTGGCGGAGCGCCCGGCGGTTCCGGGTCCCGAGTTCTGGGCCCACATCTCACGCAAGCTGGTGCTCCTGGCGCAGGTGAAGGCCGTGCGCCAGACGCGCTCGTCCTCGAAGCAGCCCCGGGAGGAACTGCCCGCGCCGCCGTTCCCCCTGGTGGCCATCGCCGCGTCCCTGGGCGGGCCCAAGGCCGTCGCACAGGTCCTGCGGAAGATTCCGCGAGACTTTCCCGCGCCCATCGCCTACTGCCAGCACATCAGCGAGGGTTTCACGGAGGGCCTCGCGCACTGGCTGACCATGGAGACGGCGCTCGGAGTGAGGGAGGCGGAGCACGGCATGTCGATGGCGCCGGGGACGGTGTACATCGCACCGTCGGGCAGTCACCTGTTGGTGAGACCCGAGGGCAGGCTGGAGTTGGACTCGGGGCCCGCGCTCCGGGGATTCCGGCCTTCGTGTGACATGCTGCTCACTTCGGCCGCGGAGTCCTTCGGCTCGCGCTGTGTCGGCGTCATTCTCACGGGAATGGGGCGTGATGGCGCGCGGGGAATGAAGGAGATCCGTGAGCGGGGAGGGCGGACCATCGCTCAGGATGAGGGGACGTCCGCGGTGTGGGGCATGCCTCGCGAGGCGGTGCTGCTCGGGGCGGCGCAGGAAGTCCTGCCGCTGGAGCGCATTGGTCCCACGTTGTTGCAGTGGGTGGATGCGTGCTGAACGTGAGCAACAAAGTGCTTCAACAGCTCGCCGCGCTCCTCTTGGAGCGTGCGGGGTTGAAGATCACTCCGGATGGCTTCCACAGCTTGCGGCTGGCGCTGTCCACGCGCATGCCGGTGCTCGGTGTGGAGGAGCCGGAGCGCTATCTCCAGCGGCTGAACGGGCCTGGAGGCGAGGAGGAGCTGCGCTCGCTGCTGCCCCTGGTGACGGTGGGGCACACGGAGTTCTTCCGCGACGCCAAGCAGTTCCGCGCGCTGGAGAAGAGCGTGCTGCCGGACCTGCTGGCGCGGGCGCGGCGGGAGATGCGCAAGGTCTCCGTCTGGTCCGCGGGCTGCGCGACGGGCGAGGAGCCCTACAGCGTGGCCATGGTGCTGGCGGAGCTGGGCGCGCTCTCGGTCGAGGTGGACCTGTGGGCCACGGACCTGAACCTCGCGGCCGTCGAGGCCGCGCGTCAGGGCCGCTTCTCGCAGCGGCGCGCCATCAGCATCAGCCCGGAGCGGCTCAGCCGGTTCTTCCGCCCCGTCGAGGACGGCTACGAGGCGCTGACCACCCTGCGTGAGTACATCCGCTTCGATGGCCAGAACCTGGCGGTTCCCGTCTTCGACAAGGTCGCGCTCGGCTCGCTGGACCTCATCCTCTGCCGCAACGTCATCATCTACTTCGACCTGCCCACCATCCGCGGGTTGATGGACCGGTTCCTCGCGGCGCTGCGGCCCGGGGGCCTGCTCTTCCTGGGGTACTCGGAGAGCCTCTTCAAGGTCTACGACCGCTTCGAGATGATCGAAGTGGATGGCGCCTTCGTCTACCGCCGTCCGCCTGGGGACCGGGGCGTGCGCCCGCCGCCGCTGCGCATCCACCCGTACCCTGGAACGGCCACGCAGGAGCCGCGCGCGCCGGAGCCGGAGCCGTTCTCTCCCGCCGTGTACGCGCGTCCGCCGGTGGATGGGGCGGCTCAGGGAGTCCGGCCCCGCACGGCTCCAGTGGACCCCAGCGTCCGGGGGCCAGGGGCGATGTCCGGGACGTTCCCCACCGTGGGGACTCCGCCCGCCGCGTCCGCGCCACCGCCTGTCGGCACGCGGAGCAACGACCTGGGACGGCCTCGCATCACGGTCGAGATTCCCACCGTGGGCTCCTTGGACGCGGGCCGCACGCGGCCCACGGTGGAGCTGCCCGCGGTGCAGATGCCTCCTCGCGCCACGTCCTCGGGCGAGCCCTCCGCGCCCGCGGCCTGGCCGAAGCTGCTGCCTCCGGCGGAGCGGTTGGCCATGGCGGTGCGGAAGATGACGCAGGGCGATTTCCCGGGGGCCATCGCGGGCGTCGAGCGGCTGCTGGTGGATGAGCCCAGCGACCTGGATGCGCTCCTGACGCTGGGGAACCTCTACTCGCTCACGGGACGCATCCCGGAGGCGCGGGAGACGTTCGCCCAGGCCATCCTGCGCGAGCCGCTGTGCGTGGAGGCACGCGTGTTCGGAGGCGTGGCGGCGCTGCAGGCGGGGGAGCTGAAGGAGGCGCGCTCCGAGCTGGGCAAGGCGCTGTTCCTGGAGCCCACGCTGGCCATTGGCCACTACCTGCTGGCGCAGGTGCAGGAGCGCAGCCACGAGTCGGATTCGGCGCGCCGGAGCTATCGCAACGCGATTGCCCAGCTTCGCTTCCCCCAGCGCACGCTGGCGGGGCACTACCCGGAGATGCCCGACTCGGCGGAGGCCATCTCCCGCGCGGCGCGCTATGCACTCGCCGCGCTGGAAGAACAGCCTCCGCACTGACGGCCAGCGCCTTTCAGCTCAGGGCGCCCTTCACCTGGTCCAGCGACTTGCTCGGGTCCAGCACCGAGCTGAACTTCTCCTTCAGGTACTTCGTGGCCTGGCCGCGCAGCAGCATGCCGGGGTCCGTGCCTTCACCCTCGACGGCCTTGTCGGTGATGACGAAGGACGCATCCAGCTTGATGCCCATCACCTTGCCGACAATCTTGGCGCCCTCGCCCTGCCAGTCCGCCTTCACTCCGTACTTGCCTCCCCAGTACTGAAGCAGCTGCTCGACGCGCTTCTTGACCTCCTCCTTCGGGAGGGAGTGGGGAATATCGAACTTCATCATGCCCATGGCACGGCTCCTGAGGTCGGTGTCCTGCCCAAGCGTTTACTGACGCCCGGGCCGGAAGGGAATTGCCGTGTCACTTTTGGCCGGGCCGTTGTCAACAGCCTTGCTCACCGGCTCGTGCCTCCACGCGTGCGCTTGAGCTTCACGGGAGGGTCCCCCGGGCGACCCCAACGTGCCATGTAGGGCGCCAGGTCGTACTTCTCCGCCGTGCGCGGCGAGCTCATGGGGCGCACCTTCCCCAGCACCTTGCGCTCCTGGAAGGGCCTGTCGTGCAGCCCCAGGACCCACATGAAGTTGGCGACACTCGCCGGGTCCCGGCCATCCACCGCGTACTTGTCGTTGAGGTGCGCGATGCGGCGCAGCCCTTCCTCCGGCGTCGGGCTCCACTCGAGAATCTTCTTGCCCCAGAGCATGCGCAGGTAGTTGTGGATGCGGCCTCGCTCCCGCAGCTCGCGCTGGGCGGCGTTCCACAGTCCGTCCGACGTGTGCGCGTGCTCCAGCTGATCCAGTGAGTACAGGTGCTCGCGCGCGTCCTTCTGGTGCGTGCGCAGCGTCTCGCGAGCCCAGCCCGGGAGCGACTCCGTGGAGAGCTGACGTGCCTCGGGCGTGTGGAAACAGTAGTTGAAGCCCAGCTCGCGCCGCACCAACAGCTCTTCCAGGAAGCTGCGCACCGCCGGGTCATCCGTGCCGCGTGCACGCAGCGCCGCCCGAGCCGCTTCACCCGCGAAGAGGTTGCCCCAGTGGAAGAACGGCGACAGGCCGGACTGGTGCGCGCGGCCCGGGTCGTTGCGCTCGGTGTCGTAGCCCTCGAGTTTCTGGTGGAGGAAGGCGTCCAGCGCCTTCAGTCCCGCCTTGCGTCCTCCGCGCTCGTCGAGCGCTGGAACCGAGTGGTCGATGTGGAAGCCCGACAGGGTACGACGGGCCTCGCGCGCATCGGCCAGCTCGAAGCCCGGCGACAGCGTGTGCGCGCGCGCCTTGAGCGGGCGAGGGCGCAGCGTGCGGCCCAGGTACTCCGGCCACAGCTTCTGGAGCTTCGGCCGCAGTGTGTACGCGCCGGCCTGGAGCGTGGCGATGCGCTGCATGGGCACGACGCAGGATGCATCCACCGCGAACAGGGGAACCTCCAACGTCCTGGCCGCGCCGCGGAGGTGTCCCGGGATGATGAACGTGGGGAAGAAGTCGGACACGATGGCGGCGGCGCGCCGGCCCAGCTCCGCGATGCGCGCCACGTGCTCGCGGGGGTGGCGGGGCAGCTCCAGCCAGTAGGGAATCCCTCGCGACGCGAGGCTCTGCGCCAGGTCCTCCATGCCCTCCAAGGCCCATGCGTGAAGCCTGTCCGAGGCATGGGGGTAGTCCGGACGCAGCGCCTGGTACACCACCACGGGAAGGCCCAGGAGGTTGCCCAGCGCGATGGCGGTGTCGAGCGCGTGGTTCTCCTCGGCGCGATGGTTGACCATGCACCAGTACAGGACGAAGTCCCGCCTCGAGGAGGGAAGGGGGACGTCCTTGACGACGATGACTCGAGCGGAATCGACGGCGAGCTCGGACCACGAGAACCCGTTGGGCATGATGAGCAGGGATGCGCCGAGCACTCAGGCGTCGCGGAAGAATTGAAGCACGTATGCAGGAATGCCGTGCTTGTGACGGTTGGCTTGCATGGAGCGTGGTGGGAGTGACAAGACGCGTCCAAAAAACACCATGGAGACGAGGGTTATGGTCTTCTGGCGAGCGGACCCAAGGAGTCCTTGCGTGTCATCTCTGAGAAACTGGCTCTGCATCCCCACCGTCCTCACGCTCGCGCTCGCACTCCCGGGGGCGGCGCGTGCGCAGGCTGGCACGTCGTACCCCGTGACGGAACCGTCCCAGGCGCAGCCCGCCTATCCGCCCCAGGACTCCGCGCGCTCGCGAACCGACGAGTCGCAGCCGCTCCCACCGGACGAGGCCGTGCCCCGGGTCCCCTCCTCGGCGGAGCCCCAGTTCGAGGACCCGCCGCAGCCTGGCTTCGAGCGCCCCATCTCCGCGCAGCCGGACCCGCACAGCCCCTCCGCTCCGGCGGAGGAGGGGGCGTTTCCCCCGCGAGACGCGCCGCTGCCGATGGATGCGCCCAAGGCCGAGCCCCTTCCCACGGTGATGCAGGAGTCGACGCGTCCGGTCCTGACGCCGAACTCCGCCCTGCCTCCGCCGCACGTGGACAGCGGCATCCTGTTGGATGGTCAGCCGCGCATCGGTCCCTTCTTGTCCGGACCGGGCAGCTTCCGCTTCATCGCCCACCACACCACGCTCGGTGCGCTGGGTGGCTTCTTCACCCAGGCGTTCGCGAATGACTTCAGCTTCGACAAGAGCTCCCGCGAGGCGATGCTGGCCGGCACGTTGATTGGCGCGGGCCTGGGCTTCGGCGCCTCGGCGTGGTGGCAGTTCAACAACTGGGTGGACCGCCCGATGGCGAACTTCAGCATGCACAACTCCTTGGTGGGAGGCATGTTCATGGCGGGCTTCATGGACCTGTTCACCCAGGACCCGGGCGTGCTGACGTGGTCGGCGTTCCTGGGCGCGGAGCTGGGCGCGTGGCTCACCGCGGGGCTGGGCACGGGGCAGCTGCCGCTGAATGACGGTCTCCTGATGGCGTCCGGCGCGGGCTGGGGCGCGGCCTACACGGCGCTGCTGCTGGCGGTCGTCCACTTCTCCGGCTCGGACATCTCCGGCAAGACGTGGCGAGACGCGTTGCTGCTCGCGCCGGGAATCGGCGCTGGCGCGCTGGCGCTGGCCACCATGCGCTACAACCCGACGCCGTCGCAGATTCTCCGCGCGGACCTCTTCGGCTCGGGCGTGGGCGCGGCGGTGCTGCTCATCTCCGGCCTGGTGCTGGGTGGGTTCGACCAGTCGACGCCCTACGTGCTGTCGTTCCTCGGCTCCGCGGGCGCCATCACCACAGTGAGCCTCCTGTGGGAGGAGAGCGTGGACCCCTCGTCGCTGAGGTCGACGCGGGGCTCGGCGAAGGACCGGCCGTACCGCAACGTCTGGTGGTAGACGGGGTGTAGGGCGGACAAGCGGGCGTCCTGGCAAGGTGGGGGAGACGACACCACCTTCCCGGCGACATGGCGCGCGTCCATCCCTTCCCGGCCTTGCTGCCCTCTCTGGCTCGGACTCTCGAGCCCTCTGGTGTCGTTCCGCGTGGAAACGCGGCGCCCCAACCGGCCCATGTCCGGCCTCTGCTGGAGGCGGCGAATCCCTCGGCGGAGCTTCGTCGTCAGCGAGAGTCGGGGGCGTTGCTGATAGACGCCCGGCCCTCGCTGTACGTGGTGGAGGTCCACAGCCAGGCGGGCAAGCTGGGAGGTCCGCCCGTTCGCTACCTCCTCTGCGGGCTGCGGCCTGATGGCGGCGTGCCGCTGGAGCATGACCCGTATCGCCCCCGTGCCTGGGAGGTCGAGCCCGCCGTCACCCTCACCGCGGATGACCACGGTGTCTTCCGAGGGCTCCTGGCCGAGGCGAGCGAGCGGGCGGCCCCTGTCTGGGAGGGGGAGTACGACGGTCGCCTGCTCGTGCTGCGTCGAATCGAGCCCTCGCCTGTCTCCAAGCGCATCCAGGCCGTGTTGGACGAGGCGCCCATGCGCCCGCTCACGGCACTGGCGGAAACGGGGCTGACGCTGGCGGCCATCGTGCCGTTGTCGGACCCGGGCCTGGAGCTGCTGCCCGTGCACCGCGCGCTCAAGGGCGTGGGGACGTTTCGGGAGGAGACCTTCCTCACGCTGGTGACGGCGTACGCGCGTGTCTACGAGCTGGATGAGCCACTCGATACGCCTCGTGGATTGGTGGCCGCACGCGAGCGACTGGCGACGCTCATCAGCGGGCACCATGCGGTGCTGCTCGTGCTGCCCGGGGGCCGTGGGCGCATCCTGCGCTTCCGACAGGGCTTGGACCTGGCGCACTTGAAGGGCGCGCCTCGCAACCCGACGTTGCGAAGCCTGGACCTGGCCTTGCTCAACGCGCTGGTGCTGCGGACGGTGCTCGGCATCCAGGAGCCCGAGTCACCCGGGCATCCGCAGGTCTTCCCCGTCGAGGGGCTGCTGCCCCTGGTGAAGGGCGTGGAGTCAGGGACGTTCCAGGTGGGCTTCGCCCTCAACCCTCCGCCGGTGTGGGAAGTGCGCGCCGTGATGGAGGCGCAGGCCACGCTGCCACCGAGGACGCTGCGGGTGGAGCCGATGCCTCCCGCGGGCCTGTTGTACCTCGACACCGAAGCGTGACGGCTCGACACACGCTTCGCATCGAGGCTCAGGGCACGGGTTCGCTGGCCACGACGGGCGGCGATGTCACCTGCGAGGCGCCACCCATGAACAGGGGCGGCGCTTGCGCCATGAGGTGTTCGAGGTCTTGTTCGGCCTGCTTCGCGGAAGGGTGTCCATGGTGCGAGTAGCACTGGGCGCGAGCATGCAGTTGGACGCTGTCCCAGAGGGTGTGGGGCTCGATGGGCTGGAGCGCTGAAACACACAGGTCCAACCAGTCCACGGCGAGGGCGATCTCCACCCGCGTCTCCTGCCGTGCGACGGTGAAGGCGTCCGCGGCGAAGGGCAGGGCGAGGGCGTCGAAGAGCTTCTTTCCCAGCGCCTTGTCGGCGCGGGCGATTCCGACGAACTCCGGGAGGACACCGCGAGGCACTTCCGAAGCGGTCCACGGAGTCTTCCGCATGGTGATGAGCGCGCGCTCGAAGAACGACGTGGCCAGCTCCAACTGCCCTTGTTTCAGTCGGTAGAGCCCTTCCAGCAGGTCCACTTCCACGGGCAGCGTCGCACGCATGGGCTCCAGTTGACTCAAGACCTCGGGGTCACCCGCGTGCGCGAGCACACTCGCGATGGCGACCTGTTCCAGGGGGCCTCGCGGTGCCCAGCGCTCCTTCGACCAGAGCGCGTGGGCTTGTGGGAGCTGGTTCTTGGAATAGGCATCGATGAACGCCAGTCGTGCCCGAGTCGTGGGGGCGAGGACGGTGCCCCTGGGGGAGTGAGGAATGCGGTTCCAGGCGCGAAGCTGCGCGACGCGCTCCCAGTCCACCGTTCCCTGAATCACGGGGCGGCTCGTGCCCGAGGCATGGGACTCGTTCCAGAGTGCGTCGATGGAGAAGCCCGCCTGACGTCCCAGGCTGCGCGCGAAGGCGAACTCCATGAAGGACAGGTCATCGGTGTTGATGAAGTCCTGGCTCACCTCCGCGACGGATGCGGTGAAGGCGGAGGTGGCCACGAAGCGCGCCAGGACACCTTCGGCCTCGTCGGTGCGCCATGTAGCGCGGAGCGCGGAGCGATAGGGTTCTTCGGCCATCCGGGTCTTCAGCCGGGTGATGTCATGCACGAGTGGCTGTCGTGTCGCCACCAACAGCAGGTCTCCATGGTGGACCTGCCACGTCTCCACGAACTCGAACTCCGAGTCCAGGGTCGCATAGGCGCTCTGGACGGTGTGCGCGTCCACCTCGTAGGCCTGGAGCCACTGCACGAAGATGCCGCCTTCGGAGAGGCGCTGTTTCACCGCCTGGTAGAAATCTCTCGTGAAGAGGCTGGAGATGCCCGCGCGATAGGGATTGGAGGGCTCCGAGAAGATGATGTCGTAGCGCTGCCGGGTGGTGAGCAGCACCTCCCGTGCATCCGCGATGACGGTGTGGACCTTCGGGTTGTCCATCGCGTCGGCGTTGACCGCGTGGCAGCGGCGGGCGACCTCGAGGATGGCGGGCTCGATCTCCACCACGTCCACCCGCTCCATCTGGGGAACCGCGCCGAGCCACCCCGCGGTGCTGCCCGTGCCGAGGCCGATGATGAGGG
The DNA here is from genome assembly GCF_038561935.1 of Myxococcus stipitatus. The sequence continues at coordinate 4,777,583 of NZ_CP102770.1, forward strand.
CGTTCCTGGGGTCTGGGTGCAGCATCGCGCCGAGCAGTCCACTCATCACCTGCGTGGGGGCGTCACCGATGGTGTTCCCATCCACCTTGCCATTGACGATGAAGGCCAGGCCATTGGCCGCGCTCAGTGCGACGCTGCTCTCGACACCCTCCTTCTCCCAGACGATGTCTCGTGACCGCTCGCGCAGCCACGCGTCGATGTGATTCAGGCTCGTCTGGTTGAGGTCGGAGCGGCCCGCGCCGATGCTTCCATGTCGCCACGCCGCCGAGGGCCCGCGCGCGGACAGCAACACCATCGCGAGCACCGCGACGGAGACGGGGACGAGCAGCGCGCCCTGGATGCGCTCGAGGCGCAGGGACAGCGTCGCCGACGCCAGTCCCAGCACGGCGAGGATTCCCGCGATGAGCTGCCATGTCACCGGCGCGGTCATCAGCGGAATCACACCGAAGCCACCCGCGAGCGAGCCCACGATGGAGCCCACGGTGTTCCACGCATACACCTGTCCCACATGCTTGCCCACGTCCTGACTGCCCTTGCCGACGAGCGCGAGGAGCAGCGGGAACTGGATGCCGGAGATGAACGCGGCGGGAAGGATGACGACGGCCGCGATCAGTGCCCAGCTCAGCATCATCCCCCCGAAGCCGATTCCTCCCAGGGGGCGCAGCAGGGCGGCGACGATGGCGAGGCGGTCACCCAGCGCGAAGGGCAGGGCGATGAAGAACGCCTCCGCCGCGCAGGTGAGGGCGAAGCCCGACAGCGTGGCCGCGCGGTGGCGGAAGGCGACGGAGTAGGCCGCGCCACCCAGGCCGATGCCGAGCAATGCCATCGCGAGGATGAGGCCGAACGTGAAGGTCGTCCCTCCGAGGATGGGCCCGAGCATCCGGTACCAGACCAGCTCCATCAGAAGGAACGCGAAGCCGACCACCAGCGCGGCCACTCGCGCGAAGAGCGGGGAAGTGCGCGAGGAGTCGGAGACCGGGGGCGCCATCTCAGGCGAGGGCGCCTCGGTGCGGACCGCGGGGGCGCTCTCCATCGACCGGCTCACGCTCCGAGCGGCGATGGCGATGGCGGCATTGACGAGGCATGCGAGCCACAGCGTGGTGCGGTTGCCGTACACCTCCAGCAGGACGAAGGTGGAGAGCGCCGCGCCCGTGACGGCGCCCAAGGTGTTCACGCCGTAGAGAATGGCGAGGTGACGTCGGTTCGGGTCCACGTCCAGCTGCACGGACCGCGCTGCGGCGGGGAGGGTTCCTCCCATCAGCACCGTCGGGACCGCCAGCACGAGTGTCGCGAGCACCAACCGCACCACCGAGCCCAGGAAGAGTCCCAGGCTGGTCGTCCCACCCACGCCGATGTACCCAGCGCGTGCCAGCTCGACGAGGAAGGGGCTCAGCGCCGCGCTGCCAGCGATGAGCAGCTCCAGGTGGGCGTAGAAGCTCAGGGGCCGAGGGTTCCGGTCCGCGCGAGCCCCCAAGAGGACGCCGCCCAATCCCAACCCCGCCATGAAGATGGCCAGCACGGCCGCGGAGGCCGCGGTGCTCGCGCCGAAGATGAGGCGGAACTCCCGAAGCCATACCGTCTGATACACGAGGGCACACAAGCCCGAACCGAACAACAGCGGCGCTACCTTCGACACGCGCGAAGTCATCAATCGATTCTCTTGCGGGAAGGACAGGGCTCGTTGAATGAGCTGTCCTATCCGCAAGCCTCGCAGAGATGGCCGCGCGTTTTCCAGACCCGCCACGCCCGCCCGGAACGTGTCTCGCACGACAGGGCAGGGCGCGTTTCAAACCTGGGTTTATTGCGCCACAGGCGGGGCCGATTCGACCCCTGCCTCGGCGCTTCCTTCCTCGGCGGGCTGCTCCGGCGTGGCGCGCCGCTCCTCGCGGCAGAAGGCCAGACGCTCCTTGATGACAGACAGCGGCACGGCCATCTCCAACGTGAAGGAGCTCCCGTCAGGCTTCACCTTGGCGAAGTCGAGCAACTGCGCGAGCTCCTTCTCGCCTTGTGCCTGCGCCTGGATGCGCGCGAGGGACATCGCGGCGCCCAGGGACTTGCCCAGGTCCGTCACCTCGGCCTCGTTGCTTCCCTGGATGTCGGCCACCAGCGCCACATCCGAGGTCGCATCCAGGTGCAGCTCCACGTTCTGCGCCACGTTGCGCAGCCGCTGGGCCAGCGCCGCCTGCTCCGGGGGAAACAGCCGGGAGATCATGTCCACCGACAGCACGCCATACATCTCGCCGTAGGTGCTGTTCTCGGAGATGGCGGGGGGCTCGTCCGGGCCCCGGCCCTCCACGCGGTCGATGGTGGCCTTCACGTCGTCCGGCGAGCGGCCCAGCACGATGAGCTGGTTGTTCCACGTCCCGATGGCGGACGGCTCCCGGCGCTTCACCGTGCTGCCATTCGCGCCCTGGGTGGTGGTCTCACTCGGCTCATACACGCGGGCGTTCTGGCCGTAGTCCGACGACACGCCGTCCTTCATCAGGTCCTTGAAGCGGGCCTTGGAGAAGTCGCCCGACAGCATCAACCCGTCTTCGGTGATGACCAGCCGGTCCAGGTCCTTGAGCGGGTCCACGCCGCTCTTCTCGCGGAACTCCTGGAGCTGCTTGCCCCCGTCCCGCATCATGCAGTCCAGGAGCAGCTCTCCCACGGGCGAGTGCCGGAGCGCATTGGCCTCGATGACCACCGCCGTCTTCCCCTTGCCGCGAGGCAGCGCCGCGAGCACGGGGTCCTTGGGGCGCGGACGCTCGGCCGGGGCGCCCGAGTCCGAGACCTCCGCCACGGGCATCACGTGCGTCCTTCGCCGCTCCGCGCGCTCACGCTCGGCGGTGCGCATCCGACGTGGGAAGTCCACCTTGAGGGCTTCGACCTCCGGCATCTCTCCCTGTCCGGCGACCATCAACAGCGCGGCGAGAGCCAGCAGTGCCGCCGCCACCACCAACCACACCCGCCGCTTCTGACGCTTCTCCATGTCAGTAATCCTTCCCTTCGAACCGCCAGAACCCCACCGCGAGCACCCCCAACCCGAACACGAACACTCCCACCAGCAGCGTCCCCAGCGAGCGGACCTCCAGCGGGGTGGACGCCGCCATGTCTCCCGCGGCCTCCGCCAGCGCGGACAGGCGGGGGAGCAGCAGCGTCACCCCTCGGAAGGCCGCCCGGCTCACGCCCGACTCGAAGAAGTTGGAGATGGTGTGCCGGTGGCCCGCGATGATTCCACCGACCAGGCACAAGCCCCCCGCCGCCGCGCACAGCGCCGCGCTGCGCACCAGCGTCGCCGTGGTCAACATCACCGCGTACACCGCCGCGAAGCCCACACACGCAAGCAGCCCCGAGACCAGCGGCCCCACCGTCCAGTACCCCGCCTTGACGCCGAAGATGAGCACCAGCCCCGTGGTGCCATACAGCGTGCCGCCGAGCGCCAGTGTCATCACGCCCAGGAACGTCCCCGCCAGCAGGTGCCAGCGCTGGATGGGCAGCGCGAGCAGGTGCTCGATGCGCCCGGGTGACATCAGGCTGGGCGCGAAGTCCGAGCACGCGACGATGCCGAACAGGATGCCTCCGTAGAACACGATGAACGCCGCCGCCTGGTACACGGGGCGCAGCGCCATGTCGACGGATTGGATGTTCGAGTGGATCTCCTCGCCGAACAGCCGGGAGGCCGCCAGTGCTCCGTCGATGACCTCCAGGCGCAGGCTCAACGCGACCACCGTCAGCACCAGCGTGATTCCCGCCAGGAACGCCAGGATGAACTTGCGGGCGGCGGCCTCGCGCAGCACGTACCCCGCGATACCCAACACCGGCTTCATGCCGCCACCTCTGCCCGCACCTGCTCGGCGCCCATGGTTCCCAGCAACACCGCCTCCAAGTCCATTCCGTCCCGCCGCAGCTCCACCAGCAGCGCGCCACTGGCCCTCGCCCGGTCCAGCGCCGCGTTGAGCGCCGCCGGGTCCGGGGCCTCCACGTGATACAGGCCATCGGCTCGGGCCGGCACGAAGCCCGCACCCGTCAGGCCCTCCGCGCTGGCTCCCGGCGCGAAGCGGGCAATCCACCGCGACTCACCCCGCACCAGCTCGTCCAGGCGGCCCTCTCGCACCACGCGCCCCTGCGCCAGGATGGCGACGCGGTCGCAGATGCGTTCGGTCTCCGCGAGCAGGTGTGAGTTCAGGAAGAGCGTCGTGCCTCGCTGGACCTCCTCCTGGAGGATGCGCCGCACCTCCATGCGGCCCATCGGGTCGATGCCGTCCGTGGGCTCGTCCAGCACCAGCAGCTCCGGCTTGCCGATGAGCGCCGCGGCCAATCCCAGCCGCTGCCGCATGCCCTTGGAGTAGCCGCCAATCTTGCGCGACACGGCGTCGGAGAGGCCCACCCGCTCCAGGAGCCGCAGGTCGCCCGCGGCGTCGGGAGGCAGGCTCTTGAGCCGGCCCACCATGGCGAGGAACGCGGTGGGGGTCCACGAGCCGGGCAGGTGCAGCCGCTCCGGCAGGTAGCCGATGCGCGCGCGAATCCGGGCATCCTCGGGGGAGCCTCCGAGCACGCGCACCGTGCCCTCGGTGGGCTGGACGATGCCCAGGATGCTCTTGATGAAGGTCGTCTTGCCGGCGCCGTTCGGCCCGATGAGGCCAAAGGCGCTGCCTCTCGGAACGACCAGGTCCATGCCCTGAAGGGCGATGCTGCCGGTCTTCCGGAAGGCGCGGCGATACGTCTTCCGCAGGTTGCTGACTTCGATGGCTGGCGCGCTGTTTGTCACGTTCACGACTGTAGACGAGCGACCCGGCCGGCGATTGCCGCCGTCGCATGGAGAGGGGAAGGGCGGCGCGGAGACCCCGGTGGCATGGCCCCGCGGCCACGGTTTCGCGGCGCTGGGAAAGGCCTTTCGCACGCCTGTGGTGCCTGCCGCGGCGCGACACTTCGTCGTTTCGGGCCCTTGCGTGATGCACCCGCCCTGGTCCGGCCCGTGCAGAACGCGGGGCACACCCCACTTCTGGAGGACACGGATGACGTACGAGGATCGCATCGAGCAGCAGCGCGAGGAAGCCCGCCGGGAACTGGTCGCCGCGGAGCTGGAGCTCGCGTCCGGGACCGAGGCGGCGCGCGTGCGCTACGCACGGGCCCTGCACGAGGCGGATCTCGCGGAGGCTCGGGCGCAGCGTCAGGCCCGTGAGCGTCAGCGCCATCAGTTGAGCTGGCGGCTCGCCGCAGGGTGAGCAGCCGGGCGGCCGTACGGAAACGATGAAGGCCGGGCGGCGTCGGTTTATACCGGCGTCCATCATGGCCCATCCCGTCCACCGCCCCCGCCGCCTGCGCCGTTCTCCCGTCCTGCGAGAGATGGTGCGCGAAACGCGGCTCGACCCGGGGGACTTCATCTACCCCCTCTTCGTCGTGGAAGGCCGGGACGTGCGCCGTCCCATCGCCTCCATGCCGGGCATCTTCAACCTGTCGGTGGAGCACGCGGTGGCGGAGGCCCGCCTGGCGAAGTCCCTGGGCGTGCCCTCCGTCATCCTCTTCGGCATTCCCGACCACAAGGATGCCCGGGGCACGCAGGCCTACGCGCGCGACGGAATCGTCCAGCGCGCCATCCGGGAGATCAAGGCCGCCGAGCCGGACCTCCAGGTCATCGCCGACGTGTGCCTCTGCGAGTACACGGACCATGGCCACTGCGGCGTGCTGGAGGAGGGCCACGTCGTCAACGACGCCACGCTGCCCCTGCTCGCGCAGATGTCCGTCACCTGCGCGCAGGCCGGCGCGGACATCATCGCCCCCTCGGACATGATGGACGGGCGGGTGGGGGCCATCCGCCGCGCGCTCGACGAGGTGCGCCTGACGGATATCCCCATCCTCTCCTACGCGGCCAAGTACGCCTCCGGCTACTACGGCCCCTTCCGCGAGGCCGCCCAGAGCACCCCCAAGTCCGGCGACCGCCGGGGCTACCAGATGGACCCGGGCAACGTGCGGGAAGCCCTCAAGGAGGTGGCGCTGGACGTGGAGGAGGGGGCCGACATGCTCATGGTCAAGCCGGCGCTGGCCTACCTGGACGTCATCCGAGCGGTGCGGGAGCGCCTCGACCTGCCCCTGGCCGCCTACAACGTCTCTGGCGAGTACGCCATGCTCAAGGCCGCCGGACAGAATGGTTGGATTGACTACGAACGGGTGATGCTGGAGACGCTCACCGGCATCAAGCGGGCGGGGGCCGACCTCATCATCACCTACCACGCGCTGGAAGCCGCGAAGCTCCTGTAGGCAACAGCACGAGCGCCCGCGCGCGGGATGCCGCTTGATCCGCCGCGGGCATTGCGTCCAAATAGCCCGCGCACGATGCCCACCAAGAAGAAGCGTCCCAGACGCAGGTCGGAGAAGCCCCCGCCCCCACGACGGCGCGGTTCGGCTCAGCGCAGCAGCCGGCGCGCTCCCGTGGTTCGTACTTCTGTGTCGTTGCAGTACAAAGTGGTGGAGCTGTCCACAGTCGACGAGGGCGCGATGGAGCGAGCCCTGAACGAGTGGACCGCGAAGGGCTGGAACCTGGACGGCGTGCAGTTCGCGATGCGCGAGTCCTCCAAGCGGCCGGCCATGGCGTTCATCTTCTTCACGCGTGAGGGTGTCGCGGCCGAGCCGGATGAGGACTCGGCGCGGGCGAAGCTCTTGCGGCTGTCGGAGTCGGGCTCCACGGCGCGGATGGCGTGGGCCTCCGAGTCGGAGCCTCGGCCTCCGTTCCATCCGTTGAGCGCGCATGAGCGGCTGGCGCGGCTGGCGGGACTGGATGAGCCGGAGCCTCACGAAGAGGGCCTCACGCTGGAGCCCGAGGAGTGAGCGCGCCTCGCGAGCGGATCTTCATGGCGGCCAGCCGAGGAGGTGGGCGCGCGCTGCGGCTGGTGGTGCATGACGCCGAGCCGGGCTCGCCCTATCCGAAGGCCTCGCTGTGGCTGCGGCTGGGCGCGCGCATCGTCGACGTGGCGGTGGCGTGGGGCCTGTACGTGGTGTGTGGCGCCGCGGGCTCGGTCGTCGCGCTGCTGTTCCTGCTGCTCGCGGACGGGATGATCCAGGGCCAGAGCGTGGGCAAGCGCATCTTCGGCGTGAAGGTGATGCACCTGCCGACGCGCTCGGCGGCGCGGCACCGCGACAGCACGCTTCGCAACGCACCGCTGGCGCTCATCGTGCTGCTGGGAATGATGCCGGCGCCGCTGGGCGCGGTGGCGGCCGTCGCGGGGCTGGTGGTGATTGGCGGCATCGAGGCGTGGCGCGTGCTGAGAGACCCGCTTGGTTGGCGGCTCGGCGACACGTGGGCCCAGACGCAGGTGGTGGATGGGAAGGTTGTGGCCGGCGCAACCGTTGCAGCTCGCGACCCGGTGGCGCACCAGCGTGCGCCGGGGCGGCTCATGTCCGCGGCGAAAGTCCGTCGCGGTCGTTCGTTGAAGAAGAGAAGGGGGCTCCCGTGCGCATCGCGCTGACCCACAATCTCAGGTTGTCTGATTCGGAAGAGGAAGCGGAGTTCGACACCCAGGAGACGGTCAACGCGCTGGCCGCGGCCATCGAGCGGCTGGGGCACCGGTTGGAGCGCTTCGAGGTGAGTGGTCCCGCCTCGCGCACCGTGGCGCGGCTGGAGGCCTACAGCCCGGACCTCATCTTCAACACGGCGGAGGGACGCCGGGGCCGCTTCCGCGAGGCGTTCTATCCCGCGCTCTTCGACGAGCTGGGCTTCCCGTACACCGGCTCGGACCCGTACGCGCTGGCGGTGACGTTGGACAAGCAGCTCACCAAGCTGGTGCTGTCCAAGCAGGGCATCCGCACGCCGGGCTGGCAGTACGTGGAGAAGCTCAACGAGCTGGTCGCGGAGAACCTGCGCTTCCCCGTCATCGTGAAGCCCAACTTCGAGGGCTCCTCCAAGGGCATCACCCAGGACTCCATCGCGGAGACCCTGGACGAGGTGCGCCTGAAGGTCGCCTCCGCGCTGGAGAAGTACCCGTCGGGTGTCCTGGTGGAGGAGTTCATCCCGGGCCGTGACTTGACGGTGCCCTTCCTGGCGGCGGTGGACAACGACTACGACGGCGTGCTGACGCCGGTGGAGTACGTGGTGGACCCGGCCGTCACCGCGGGTCGCCGGTACGCCATCTACGACTACGAGCTGAAGACGAAGAAGGAGAACGCCGTCTCCGTGCTCGCGCCCGCCCGGATTCCCGCCCGCACGGCGGAGGACATCCGGAAGATGGCGCAGAAGATCTACAAGGCGCTCGACTGCCGCGACCTGGGTCGCATCGACTTCCGGCTCAGCGACGCGGGCGTGCCGTACTTCCTGGAGATCAACGCGCTGCCCAGCCTGGAGCCGGGCGCGGGCATCTACGCCTCCGCGGAGCTGGACGGGCTGCACCTGGACGGGGTCATCAACTCCATCATCCAGAGCGCGGCGCGGCGGTACAAGATCAAGGACTCCGCGCGGCGGCAGGGCAAGCCCGCGCGCAAGACGGGGCCGCTGCGGGTGGGCTTCACGTACAACGTGAAGCGCGTGAAGCCCAGCGCGCATGGGGAGTCGGTGGAGGACAGCGAGGCGGAGTACGACTCGCCCAACACCCTCCAGGCCATCCGCGAGGCGATTGCGTCCTGGGGCCACGAGGTCATCGACCTGGAGGCCACCGCGGAGCTGCCCACGGTGCTGTCCAGCACGCCGCTGGATATCGTCTTCAACATCGCCGAGGGCTTCAAGGGCCGCAACCGCGAGAGCCAGGTGCCCGCGATGCTGGAGCTGCTGGACATCCCGTACACGGGCAGCGACCCGGCCACGCTCTCGATTGCGTTGGACAAGGCGCTGGCGAAGAAGATCGTCCGTCAGGCGGGCATCCTCACGCCCAACTTCCAGCTCATGGCCACGGGCAAGGAGCGGCTCAACAAGGAGTTCACCACCTTCCCGCTCATCGTGAAGCCGGTGGCGGAGGGCAGCTCCAAGGGCGTCGTCACCAAGAGCGTCTGCCACAGCGAGGCGGAGCTGCGCGAGGTGGTGCGGGAGATCGCCAGCAAGTACCAGCAGCCCGCGCTCATCGAGGAGTACATCGGCGGGCGTGAGTTCACCGTGGGCCTGCTCGGGGAGCGCCGTCCTCGCGTGCTGCCGCCCATGGAGATCGTGTTCCTGGACAAGGCCGAGAAGAACCCGGTCTACAGCTTCCAGCACAAGCTCGATTGGACGGACCGCATCCGCTACGACGCGCCCGCCAAGCTGGAGCCCGCGCTGCTGGAGAAGCTGCGCACGGCCGCGCGCAGCTCGTTCATGGCGCTGGGGTGCCGCGATGTCGCGCGCATCGACTTCCGCATGGACGACAAGGGGCGCATCTACTTCATCGAGTGCAACCCGCTGCCGGGCCTCACGCCGGGCTGGAGCGACCTGGTGCTCATCGCCCAGGGCGCCGGCATGGACTACCGCGCGCTCATCGGCGAAATCATGGCGCCCGCCATCCGCCGCTACAAGGAACGCGAGGCTCGCCGCGCCGCGACCGAGCACGCCTCCACCGTGATTCACAAGGTGGCCTCGCTGGATGAGCCGGGGGCGATGTCCGCGCCCGCTCCGTCCGCCAGCGCGCCGCCCGCCGCGAGCCCTCACAGCAACGGTGGCAACGGCAATGGCAACACCGGCGCCGCGGGGGCCGCGTCCTCCGAGGGTGCTCCGCGCATCGAAGCCAAGGCCTGAGTGTGTTGCTCCCAGGCGGCCCCCGCGTTCCCGGGGCCGCTTGGCGCCTGGGGCGTCGTGCCACCGTTCGCCTGCCCGAAGATATTACGCGCGCGGAGTGGTTGACGGTGGGTGATGGTCCGCTAGTGTGGCCGGCATGGTGCACATCCCCGAGTACAACGGACCGCGGGTTCGCGCCCGAGAGCTGGGACTTCCCTTGGGGCGCTTCAAGCCCGGGAAGTACAACGCCATCACCGATGTGGAAGGCATCCTCGTGGGCCACTGCACCCTCATCCAGGGTGAAGGCCCCCTGCGGCCGGGCCACGGGCCGGTGCGCACGGGTGTGACGGCCATCCTGCCGAACAACGGCAACATCTTCATGGAGCGGATGACGGGCGGCGGCTTCGTGCTCAACGGCGCGGGCGAGGTCTCCGGCATGACGCAGCTCATGGAGTGGGGGCTCATCGAGACGCCCATCCTGCTGACGAACACCATGGCGGTGGGCGCGGTGTCGGACGGCGTGGCGCGCCACCTGGTGGAGCGCTACCCGGGCATCGGCGACGAGCACGACGTCATCATCCCCATCGTCGGCGAGTGCGACGACTCCTGGCTCAACGACATCTCCGGCCGGCACGTGCGCGAGGAGCATGTCTACGAAGCCATCCGCAACGCGGCCACGGGCCCGGTGGCGGAGGGCAACGTGGGTGGCGGCACCGGCATGGTGACGTGCGACTTCAAGGGCGGCATTGGCACCGCGTCCCGCAAGCTCCCGGAGGTGATGGGCGGCTACACCCTGGGCGTCCTGGTGATGTCCAACTTCGGGAAGATGCACAACCTGCGCGTCGGCGGGCTCCCGGTGGGGGAGGTGCTGGCGGAGAAGTTCAAGGGGGCTCCCAAGCGCGGCACCACCTACGGCTCCATCATCGCGGTGGTGGCCACGGACGCGCCGCTGCTGAGCCATCAAATCAACCGCTTGTGCAAGCGCGTGGGCCTGGGCATCGGCCGGGTGGGCAGCTACGCGGCGCACGGCTCGGGGGAAATCGTGGTGGGCTTCTCCACCGCGAACATCATCCCGCGTCGCACCCAGAAGATGGTCTACAAGCTGAAGCTCCTCCTGGACCAGCGGCTGGACCCCCTCTACGAGGCGGTGATGGAGGCCACCGAGGAGGCCATCCTCAACGCCATGTGCATGGCCACGTCCATGACGGGCGCCAACGGGAACCACTGCCCGGCGCTCCCCCTGGACGAGGTCCGCAACTTCGTGGACGCCTGCAAGCCCATCTTCGCCTCGGTGAAGAAGCGTCCCCACCAGAGCAGCGCCCCGGCCTCCCGGGAGAAGCCCACGGACGAGGACCGGGAGGGGGAGGTCACCGTGTCCACCGCCCGACCCACCCAGGTCCGGGGGGCGGAGGGGATTCCCTTCCCGACACGTCCGGCCCCCGAGGTGGAACCCGGGGGGGAGCCTGGGGCCGAGCAGGCCTCTTCGACACCTTTGAAGGGTTCCTCTTCCGGGAGCCCTTCGGGTTCTGATAGTTAAGCGCCTCTTTTCACGTCTCCATCATGGAGCACAGGAGTCAGCGATGGCCCGCAGCAAGAGCAAGCACCGCCGCGTGCAGATGAAGATCAAGCAGGCCTGGAAGAAGCGGGCCAAGAAGCAGAAGGCGGAGGCCAAGGCCGCCGAGGCCAAGAAGAAGTAATTGGCCCGTCCCGTTGGCGGCCCGAGGTGTTACTCCCGGGTCGCCGAAAACGGGACGATGATGCCGCACCGCTGGGGCGCACCTGTGCTCGGGCGGGAGAAGTTGCCGGTGAAGGTTCCATCGAGTCGCGCCGTGCCGCCGTCCCCCTCGGGGGGCGTGTAGCGACCGGCGAGGCTCAAGTTCACCGTGGTTCCACCGTCTGGCGCGCCGGGCTGGGTCCCCGCCAGCGTGAAGGAGCCTTCCGCGGAGACGTTGCCGGAGAGGCTCACACCCTCCAGTTTACCGGCGAGGCTGGCGCCCGTTCGAGTGATGTCCAGTGGTCGGCCCCGAGGGAGGTCCACTCCAAGCAAGGTGCAGTCGGCGGGGACGCCGCCGTCGGTGAAGGCCATCCGGTAGCGGCCTTCCACGGCAGGGCAGTTGTCGCAGGGGACGGTGTCGTCTCCGCAGCCTTGAGTGGCCAGGCCCGCGGCGAGGGCCAGGGCCGCGACCCCGGTCAGTGTGAAACGTCCAGTAGTCATGGATGGTGTCCTTGTGGTCGGGAAGTCGGACTTCCGGTCAGAAAGCGCGATTCCTAGGTTGGTGGTGGTCGGTGGGCTCGTCGGGCAGGGCGAGGTGGGGCGGTGGCTGATTCGCGGCGGTGGTCGAACTATGGGTTCGCGGCGCTGTTTGCGCTCGTGCTGATGCTGTTCTCCAGGATTCTGTTGCCGTTCCTGATGCCTGTCTTGCTGGGCGGCTTCCTGGTGGTCCTCTTCATGCCGGTGCAGGACTACCTGTGCCAGAAGTCACGGGGCCGCAAGGCCTTGTGCGCGGGGCTTTCGACCCTCACGGTGTTCCTGCTCATCCTCGCGCCGCTGGCCCTGGTGGGGTGGCTGGTGGCGCGCGAGGTGCTCCACGTCGTGGGGCGCGCGCAGGACCTGCTGGAGCAGCTCGACGTGGGGCACTGGCTGGGGGGCGTGCTCCCCAGGGGCGTGAGTCGCTTCATCCGCTTCGACCTCGAGAGCAGCCACGCGGAGCGCTCGCTGATGGCGGCAGTGGCGGGAGGCGCGTCGCTGTTGAAGGACGTCGTGGGGGCGGGCACGGAGCTGGCCATCAACATGTTCCTGATGACGGTGGCCATGTACTACTTCTTCCTCGATGGTCGCCGGCTGGTGTCGGAGGTAACGGCGCTGATTCCGCTCGAGCGTCGCTACCTCGATGCCTTCGCGCGGGAGTTCACCGACGTCGCCTACGCGATGGTCTACGGCAACACCATCACCGCGCTCATCCAGGGGGCGGTGGGGTTCGTGGGCTTGCTCATTGCCGGGGTGCCACACGCCGGGGTGTGGGGGGCCGCCATGGTGCTGGTGGCGCTGGTGCCGGTGGGGGGCACGGCCCTGGTCTGGGGACCCATTGGCCTGGTGCTCATCGCGGTGGGGAAGGTGAGCGAGGGCGTGTTCCTGCTGGCGTGGGGCACCCTGCTGGTGGGGAGCATCGACAACGTCATCCGTCCCCGGCTGTGCGGCTCGCGCATGGCGCTGCATCCGCTGCTCGTCTTCCTCTCCATGTTCGGCGGGCTGGCGGTGTTCGGGATGATGGGTCTGTTGGTGGGGCCGCTCATCGCGTCGCTCTTCATGGCGATGGTGCGCATCTACCGGCGCGACTTCCTGGGGCGGGGCCGCTCGGAAGGCGAGTCGCCCACGGCGGTGAGGTTGGATCCACCCCTGGGGAATGCACCTCCGGTGGTGGCGGCCTCGGCGCCCGCGAACGCGTGACCAGCTAGCCGGGCAAGCCTGGACTTCGCAGGCGGGGTGGGTGAACCTTCCATCCCTCCATGATGAACACCCAACACGCGATGGTTCGCTGGGGCCTGGTGCTGTTCGTGGCACTGGCGCTGGCGTCCCCCGGGGCGCAGGCACAGGTCATCAAGAAGCGCCGCGCGGCGCCTGTCCAGGTGGCCGCACCCAAGGCGAAGCCTCGGGCGGCGAAGGCTCGGAAGGCCGTGGCTCCGAAGGAGGAGGCCCCTCGCATCGTGGTGCTGACGGTGGAGGGAGATCGCGGAGGGAAGGTCCGCACCCAACTGGAGTCCGCCCTGCGCCGGGACAAGCAGGTGAAGGTGGCGTCGCTGAAGCAGTACGCCACGCTCGGCAAGAAGACCGGGCTGAAGGGCAGTGCCCTCTTCACCGACGGACCGCTGGCTGGAGTCGCGCCGAAGATGAAGCTGGCGGGCGCCGTCGGTGGCACGGTGGGGCCCTCGGGCCTGACGGTGCGCGTGTTCGACGCGGGCGGCGCGGTGCTCGGTGAGCAGGAGGTGAAGCTGACCCGAGGCAAGCTGTCGCCCGCGGATGCGAAGGTCGCGGTGCGGGGTGTCGTGGACCTGTTGAAGGGAACGCCGCGAGCCTTCGAGACGCCTTCGCACGTCGCGCCCTCCGAGCCGCTTCCCACCGTGGAGCCCGCGGCCCCCGTGGCGGAGGCACCGCCGAAGTCCCCGCGTGCCGAGCCCGTCGCGGAGCGCCCGGTGGAGACGCCGAAGCCGCTGGAGCCCGCGCCGGTGGCGGAGCGCCCGGTGGAGACGCCGAAGCCGTTGCCGGAGAAGGCTCCGCGCTCGAGCGAGCCGGAGCTGCTGGCCGTGGGGCCGCAGCCCAAGGAGGGCCCGCCGGCGATGGAGGAGGACCCCGAGTCCCACACCACCACGGATCCATTCCTGGAGGTGGCGCTGGACACGGGCTCGGGTGGGACGGTGGGCGAGGAGCCGCTGCGTCCTCCGCTGGCCCGGCTCACGCTGGGTGGGACGACGACGTGGCGCAAGTACTGTACGCGGCCCGGCGTGAAGTCCTGCGGCGAGTTCGACAAGAAGCGTGACGAGGAGAAGGTGGGCGACCGGTCCGACTTCGAGTCGTCCGCGCCGTACCTGGGCATCTCCGCGGAGCTGGAGCTGCTGCCGCTGGCGCGTCACACCTCGGCGCTGCGGGGGCTCGGGTTGGTGGTGGGGTACCGGCGTGGGTATGCGTCCACGGACGTGACGCTGTTCAACGAGTCGGGCCAGTCCGGCACGCGCGAGGTGGTGGCGACGGACTCGGTCTTTACCGCGCAGGCGATGTATCGCTACTTCTTCGGCTTCGGCTCGTCGCGGAATCTCCTGGGGTACGCGGGCGTGAAGGCGGGAATGCTCACGCGCTCCTTCGACGTGGATGCGCCGGCGGACAGCCCGCTGTCCAGCACGCACCGCCTGTTCCCGGCGGTGGGCTTGGAAGTGTCCGTGCCGTTGCTGCGACAGGTGCGACTGGAGGCGGCCGGGCAGTTCTTCATCGGCCCGAAGCCGGGCAAGGGCCTCGATGATGACGGCGGCGCGCTGGATCTGGAAGTGAGTGACTATGGTACCTCGGTGTCATCTTTCGGCTGGGAGGCGGAGCTGGGCGTGGCGGGTGAGGTGTGGGGCCCGTTCGGCTACCAGGTGCGCTTCGAGCTGTCGCAGTTCAAGGACACCTTCTCCGGGGCCGGGACTCGCTCGGGGTGGAACAACGGGGGCGTGGCCGAGGACACGTACTCCAGCATCCATTGGAGTCTCACCGCGTCGTACTGACGCGGGAGGGCTCAGGTGGGGGCAGGGCGCGCGCTGCTTCCCACACCGGCAGGAGCGCGTGGCTGACGGCCTGGACGACGTCGGCGAGGTGCTCGGGCCGTCCCTCGGGTTGAGGGGCTCGGAAGCGCGCCCACTTCTCCAGGCTCCAAGGGCTCTGGCCGAACGTGCCGGAGGCCAGCCGCTCCATCAGGTCCAGGGAGTCGCTTCGCGAGTCGAAGGCGAGCCGCAGCGCGGGCGCGAGCAGGGGCGCCTCGAGTGACGCGAAGCGGATGAGGAGGAACACGTCGAAGAGGTCCTTGGGGCGGAAGCGGCCCTTGCCTCGCTCGAAGAGTCCGTGGACCTTCCACGCGAACATCGACTCGGGGCGGACGGCGAGCACATGTGCAGGGGCGCCATCGGTCGACGGATAGTCGAGCCAGACGGGCGGAGGCACTGTCTCGTCGCCGAAGCCGATGTCGATGCGGAGCTCGAAGGAGGAGGCGCCACCGGGCCATCGTGTCTCGACATGGAGGCGCACGCCGGGGAAGTCGGTCTCCTCCCAGATGACCTCGGAGCGAAGCGCGCCGAAGGAGTAGCCGTCCTCGACGTCAACGCTCAAGACCTGCTCCACGAGCCGCAGTGTCCGAGGGACATCGAACGGGAAGGTCGCGAGGAAGTCGAGGTCCTCGACCCTGCGAGGCACGGTGCCGCTCCAAAGGCGCATCATCAGCCCGCCCCGAAGGACCAGGGCTGATGCATCCGGCGAGCGGGCGAGCCGTCGCAGCACCGCAACGGCCGAGTGGAGCGGAAGATCGTCGGGGTTCATGGGGTGCCCTCCACCACGATGCGGTACGCGAGGCCGCTGCGCAGGCGCAGCCGCGGCCCGCGCGGGAAGCGCGTCGTTGTTCATGGCGTGCCATCCAACCAGCCTCGGTCCAGGCCGTGGTTGGAGTCGTAGACGGTGTACTCGCGCAGCCGCTGCGTGAGCGGATAGCCCAAGCCCGCGAGGTCCTCGAGCAGCGCGGTGAAGCGCGCGTCGGCGTTGGCTCGGCCGAGCCCGTAGGCGCGCAAGGTGACGAAGCGCTCGGCGGCTCCGTCCTCACGCACCTTGCGCGCGTTCCGTGACAGGTGCGCACCGTGCCGCGTGCAGCGCGCCTGGAGCGCGTCCAGGTCACCACCGCTCGCGGGCAGGAGGACCTTCACGTGGAACTCGAAGTAGTTGGCGGGCTGCGCACGCGCCGCGGCGTCGTCCTCGGGCATGTCGCGATTCTTCCCCAGCGCCTCCAGCTTCATGCGCGTCACGTCGAAGCCCTGGCCCGCGAGCGCACGCGCCATCCCCCTCACTTCCTCCTGCGCGTGCCGGAGCGTGCCGTGGTGATACGAGGCCGTCATGGGCTGGAAGGGCTCAGCGCCTCGGCCCAGCTCGATGAAGATGCACTTCACCGAGGCCGCGTCGCAGAACGCGCGGAAGCGCTCGAGGTCCTCCTCGGAGCGCGCGGAGATGGTGAGGTGCGCCTCGTACGCGCCACCAGGAGAGAGGGGACGCAGCAGGTCCGCCAGCTCCAGGTAGGGCCTGTGCCGCATGTTCACGAAGAACTTGTTCCCCTCCATCTCGCCAAGCGTTCGCTGATATCCATCGGGCAGCCACGCACTGTCCCAGCCATACCCACCCTCGCCACGAGGCTGGGTGAGCAGCGAGCCGGAGATGGCTCCCTCGAAAATCTGGACGTGGTCGGGATCCCCATCCGCGGAGTAGGCCACCGCCACGCGAGTGCGCCCCCGTCGGCCACCATGCTCCGCGAAGAAGTCCCGCGCTCCACGCGCCAGCAGCTCCTGCTTGAAGCGCGCACCCGAAAAGGACTCGCCACCCTCCAGCTCCAGCGCCGTGGTCTCCACGATGCACGGAGCATCGAGCTTCGCGAAGGCCGCCAGCACCTTGTGCTTCGCGACCGAGGCCAGGTCGAGCGGCGCGGTGAGCGCGTCGTCCTCGACGCCAGGGAGGGGGATCTTCCGCCAGGTGATGTCGATGCCCGCCAGGAGGCGGATGACCTCATCGGCCTTGTGGCGGTTGCCGGTGACGAGAATGGCCCGAGTCACGGGAGCACTTCCTTTGATGGGGACGCTTCGGGGCGCCAGTTCCAATGGGCGGGGCGCCCGGTGTTCTCTGGAAGCAGGCCCCCGTCCACCTTGTCGCGGCGGACATACTTGGCCAGGAAATCCACCCTGACACCCGAGCCGTCCCGTCGCTCGAGTCGCCACACCGCGCCCTCCACCGAGTCCAGGGCGTGATGGAACCCCCGCGGCTGGAGGCGAGACATCGCGGACGCGATATCCAGCGGCCCCCCTTCGTGAACCAGGCCCGGGGTGACGAAGTCCGCGACCCGCAGGCGCTCGGTCACCTGGGTCCACGGCAGGCGCTGTCCCTGGCTCATCAAGTCGAAGGCAACGAAGGGCTCATGGGTGAGCGCATAGCGGGTGCTGTGCGCCAGCGCGAGCCACTCGCCCACGAGCCACTCGCCAGGCTTCAACACGGCCATGAATCGCTCCGAGTGGGCCGCGACCCAGTCCGCCCAGAGCCTGCGGGCTTCGTTGGGAGAGTGTGCGGCCAGCCGTCCCTCGCGACCCAGCGCGAGGAGCGTGTCACCCTGTCGCGCGGCGGCGACACAGGACCCGTCCAGCTTCTCCAGGACGACGACATGGTCTCGGGCATCACGCACCTGCTCGGTGCAGACACGCGCGAGCGCGGGAGGAAGGTGCCTGTCCGCGGGGCCGGTCCGCGAACCTGGCAGGTGCGGAATCGAGCCGTAGGCCTTGCGGCCCAGCGGACGGAGCTCGGGGTCGGAGAGGTTCACCGTGCCCGACGATGCTCAATCCAGGGCGCGGAGGCGAACGGAAAGGGACGACCTACTGCAAGCGCTGGGACCGCGTGCGTGGGGACCGCACGCGCTCGCGCGGCCGCACCCGGTCCGAGACCAGCTCGTCGAGGAAGAAGAGGTCATCGCCCAACCCATCCACACGGACCTGGATGAGCGGGTCCGTGGGGTACTGCTGGATGGGGTCATCGTAGACGAGCGCCACGACGGTGCCGGTGCGGCCGAGGAAGCCCGGGCTGATGGTGCCATCCGTCGAATCGGGGACGACGGTGACGCGGTCTCCGATGTGCACGGGGGCACCTTCCACGTCTCGCTTCACGATGAGAGAGGGGTCCTGGGTCATGGTGCGTAGGAGCGGGGCTTGAGGGAGCGGGAGAGGATGATGGCCGCCGCGCAGACGAGTGCCCAGGCGAGCAAGTGGTAGCCGGCGACGTGCCGCCAGTCCTGCTCACACGCGAGCTCTCCCACGAAAGCCCCCGTCGTGCCGACGCACAGTCCCGCGCACAGGGCGCGCAGGGGTTGAAAGGCCGCGCCGCGCAGCACCACCAGCGCGACGATGAGGGGCACGAGGTCCACCGCGAGGTGGCTCGCCGTACACACCCAGGCGGGAAGCGTCGCCGGCGAAGTGGGCGAGCCTCTCGCGAGCACGAGGGTCGCGGCGCAGGCCATGGCCAGCCCCACGGCGGCCCGGCGCAAGCCCCGCCCCCGGGGCGACAATGCGCCCCAGGCACAGACGCCGCTGGTCGTGAGCAGGAGCAACAACAAGGGGGCTCGCTGGAGCAGGGCGGGGCCGCTCAGCGCGCCCCCCACGAGCAGGACCGCGACCACCAGCAGCGCGATGGCACCGCACGACGCCATCACCCACGCCGCCTGGGTGCGCCAGCGCCGCACGGGCTGATTCAACGCCAGCTCGCTGCGTGCGGTCTCGAGGGCTCGGGAGAGGGCGCTCGCCTCCACGCGAGGCTCCTCGTTGAGCAAGGCGTCGATGTCGATCGGCGTCTTCATCACGCCTCTCCCAACGCGCCGAGAATCTCCCGGAGCTTTTCGTAACCCCGGTGGGCGCGGAGCCTCGCCGCGCCCGCGCTGATGCCTCGGAGCTCGGCGATCTCGTCGAAGGACCAGCCCTCCACCTTGCTCAGCACCACGGCCTCGCGGTGGTCGGGCGGGAGCTGCTGCAGCGCGTCCAGCAGGTGCTGGCGCAGGGAGGGGTCTCCAGAGGGAGGCGGCGCGGAAGTGGGGGCGCCCGTGCTGGCCTCCGCGGCGTAGGCCTCCACGTGGTGGCGATGTCTCAGCGAGTCTCGCGCGGCATTCGCGGCGATGGTCATCAGCCAGGGGATGAAGCGAGTCCCGGGCTCGTAGCGGCCTCGGGCTCGGATGACGGACAGGAATGTCGTCTGCAAGAGGTCCTCGGCGAGCGAGCCGTCCCGCACCATTCGCGTCAGGAACCCTTGAACCCGGCCGGAGTGCCGGGCGAACAAGGTCTCGAACGCGTCAGATGCACCGTCGCAGAACCGTTCCATGAGCGCTTCGTCCGAGGGACTCCCCATCACCCGGCTCATGGACGGCCCACCCTGAAATGTGTTTCGGGAGCCGCGAGCGGACCTTTCGCCGCGGTCAACCCGTTGGAATCACGGGGGATTCCAGGCACCCCCTCTGAAAGTTTCACCCAGGCATCAGTATCAGCCGGGCAATCTCTGGCGGAGCCCCCACACGCATCGGCGGGCCGACGAAGCCGCAGCCCCGGCTGACGTAGAGCTGTGAGTCGCCCGTGCGACTGAGCCCCGCGTTGCGGCTGCCCCACACGGCGCCCGCCACCAGGTTGCCCGGGAACATCTGCCCGCCGTGGGTATGGCCGGAGATCTGGAGCCCCACGCCGCGCCGGGCCACTTCGTCGAAGTTGGACGGCTGATGTGCCAGGAGCACGGAGGCGCGGTCCGGACTCACCTCGCGCAGCGCCGCGTCCAGGTCGTACCCGGGCTCGCCCATGCGGAATGCGCTCCAGTCGTCCACCCCCGCCAATGAGAAAGAGGCTCCCGTGTCCCCGATGGACACGGCGCGGTTGCGCAGCACGGTGATGCCCAGTCGCTCCAGGAAGGCCACCCATGACGTTGCGCCGGAATAGTAATCATGATTGCCGGTGACGAAGAACACTCCATGGCGAGCGGCCAGCGCGCCGAAGCCCGCGACGTAGGGGCCCAGCCTGCTCACCGGACCATCCACCAGGTCGCCGGTGAGGACGATGACGTCGGGCATCAGCGCGTTGGTGCGCGCGACCAGCTCATCCACGAAGTGGCGCTGGAGCACGTCGCCCACGTGGATGTCCGTCAGCTGCACCAGGGAGAAGCCATCCAGGGCCCGAGGCAGGCGCGGCAGCCGCACGGGCGTGTCGCGCACGTCGGGCGGGTGGAACGCGCGCCACGCCCCGAAGCCGCTCAGTCCGAGGCCCGCGATGCCCGCGCCCACGGCCAGCCCTCCGGTGAGGACCGCGCGGCGCTCAGGGGACGGGGGAAGCGAGGCGGGTGGCTCGCTGGGGGGCACGGGGCCACGCCAGACCCGGCTCGCCACGCGCTGCGCCACTTCCACGGCCAGCGTGCAGAAGAACATGTACATGACCAGGCCCATCCACGTGAGCAGCCCGATGCCCACGAGCCGCATGCTCTCGGAAGGGAACCAGACGCCGAAGGAGCGGAACCCGGCCGCGCCCACGAAGCCCGAGACGAGCAGGACCTGGGCGCCTCGGCGAAGGCCCCGGTGCGCCGTCAGGTCGCGGATGAGCCTGCGGTAGAGATAGACGTGCGCGACGCCGAGCAACGTCAGGATGGGGACGAACCACAACAGGAAGGTCAGCCAGCGGGGCATGGCCCTCTTGCATAGCGGAAGCCCCGAGGGGACGCCCGCGCATTTCGAGCCAGGGCCGTCACCCCTGTCAGCGGGCAAGCGGTCACGCTTCTGCTTCCGTGAGGGCACGTACCGGGGCAGTCTGGGCGCGTTCATCGCCGGACTCCGGCCTGCTTCCGAGGACCCTCATGTTCCGCTCGCTTCTGTTGTGTGCCCTGCTCCTGCCCTTGTTGGGCTGTGGTGATGACTCGCCGGGGCAGGGGAACCCGGACAACGGCGACCCGACGAAGGTGACGTACGCGGAGAGCCTGAACGTGGACCTGTCGACGATGACCCGCCTGCCCAGCGGCCTGTACCTGCAGGACCTGGGTGCCGCGGGCACGGGCGCGGAGGCGACGGACGGGGCGCGGGTCCAGGTGCACTACACGGGCTGGCTTCCCGACGGGACGATGTTCGAGTCCTCGGAGAACAAGGCGCCCATCGCCTTCAACCTGGGGCGGCGGCAGGTCATCGACGGCTGGGACCAGGGCATCCTGGGCATGCGTGTCGGGGGCAAGCGGCGCCTCATCATTCCCTCCTCGCTGGGCTACGGCTCGCAGGGCTCTTCGTCGGGCCGCATTCCGCCGTACACGGTCCTCATCTTCAACGTGGAGCTCATCTCCGTCCGCTGAAGCGGGCCAGGGCGGCGGAGGCACTCGCCGCGTCCCGGGCTCGGGTTGCCCGGGGGCACATGCGGGGTGATATAGGCGCCCCAGGTTCGCTGGGGCGTCGGGAGACCCGAGCACGGGTTTCGGACGTGGGGGTCGCAGGCCCGGCGAGGGGGACTCGCAATGTCACGGTCCGAGGCGGAAGTGCCCGAAGTGAGCAGCGAGGGAGGGGGCGCGGAGGGAACGCTCCAGGCGCTGCGGTCGCTGATGGGATTGGAGACCGAGGCGACGGCCGCGCGGCTCTACGAGGAGCTCAGCCTGGCGCAACGCGAGCGCCTGCTGCGCGAGGCCGAGCAGGCCCCTTCGGAGGTCCGCGCGCGTCTGTCCGAGGTGCTTCGCTTCGCGCGTGACTTCTCCGGCGCCGCGAGGCTGCTGTGCGGCTGCGGCGAGGATGCACGCGTGGCGGCCTTGTATGTCCAGGCGGGTCAGTACGTGGACGCGGCGGAGGCGTACCTGCGCGTGGGTGACGCGGAGCGCGCGGCCGCGGCCTTCGAGCGCGGTGGCGCGCTGGAGCGGGCCCTGGAGGTGTACCGGGGCCTGGGCTCGTCCGAGGCGGTGGCCCAGTGTCTGGTCCGCCTGGGGCGCCCCTTCGAGGCGGCGCTGGTCTACCGGGAGCTGGGGCATCCCCACTCGGAGGTGGAGGCGCTGGGCTGCGTCCCCGTGGGGGACGTGCGGTACGTGGAGTCGGTGCTGCGCATGTGCATGTTGCTGGACGCGGAGGGCTTCACGCGCCGCGCGCTGGCGCTGCTCGCGGACACGATGCGGGGCTCGGAGGCGGTGCGCGCGGACCCCGCGCTGGCGGCGGAGAAGGCGCGGCTGCTGCGGCGCATGGGCATGGAAGCGGAGGCCGAGGCCGTCATCGCCCGATTGATGGCGCAGGGCATCGTCCCGCGAGACGACGGCTACGAGTACCTCAAGGCGATTCCCATCTTCGGCGAGCTGTCGCTGGAGGACATGCGCGACCTCTACCGCGTGGCGCGGCAGGTCCTCATCCCCGCGGGCGCCGTGGTGCTGGAGAAGGGGACGATGGGGGTGGGCCTCTTCGTGCTGCTGGAGGGCACCGTGGAGGTCTTCAGCGGCACGGAGGACGACGCGCGGCGGCTCAACACGCTGGGGCCCGGCGCCCACCTGGGGGAGATCTCCCTGGTCCAGGACGCGCCCGTGTCCGCGCGCGTGAAGGCGCGCACGGCGGTCCGCGCGCTGCGCATCACCCGCGCGGGCTTCCAGCACTACCTGGACACGCACGAGTCCGCCGCGCTGCGCATCTATCGCCTCTTCACCCAGAACCTCGCCGCGCGGGTCCGGGCGCTCAGCGGTTGATTGTCATATCAACGTGCGTCGGAAGGCTCGCGCGGACTTCTTCGAGCGCGAGTTGACACGGGCACGTGTCTGTCTTAACTATTCCTCATCATGAGGCCCGTCACTTTCATCGCTCAGCAGGTCGCGCGGATGTCCGCGCCCGCGGCGGACGTGTGCCTTGCCCCCCGTCACGAGGTTCTGCTCGACATTTGAGCTGGCGGGGCCGGAGTCCTTCCGGCGCGCGGGTGGCTGGTTCCCGTGTGCCGTGAAGCCCGGTCCCGCTCTGGCTCTGTGGCGGAGCCCTCGTCTGTCCACTCGTGTCCCTGAGCGGAGCTTCCTGTCCCTCCAGGGCGTGTCGCGCGAGCAGGCCTGACGGTCATCGCCGAGGTCCTCCAACCGGTTCCTTTCATCCATCACCGCCCGTGGGCCTCGCTGCCCGACGGGAACGGGAGTCTTCTATGTCTCGCCATACTCGCATCGAGCGCTACCGCAACATTGGCATCATGGCTCACATTGACGCGGGCAAGACGACGCTGACCGAGCGCGTCCTGTTCTTCACCGGTCGCATCCACGCCACGGGCGAGGTGCACAACGGCTCCACGGAGATGGACTGGCTGCCGCAGGAGAAGCAGCGCGGCATCACCATCACCTCCGCGGCCACCACCGCGTTCTGGTCTCCACGCCAAGGCCCCTCCGCGGGCACGGCCCATCGCATCAACATCCTGGACACGCCGGGGCACGTGGACTTCACCATCGAGGTGGAGCGCTCCCTGCGCGTGCTGGACGGCGCGGTGGCCGTGTTCGACTCGAGCCAGGGCGTGGAGCCCCAGTCGGAAGCCGTGTGGCGTCAGGCGGACCGCTATGGCGTTCCTCGCATCGCGTTCCTCAACAAGATGGACAAGGTGGGCGCGGACTTCGCCATGAGCCTGGCCTCCATCCGGGAGCGCCTGGGGGCTCGCCCCGTGGCGGTGCAGCTCCCGCTGGGCGCGGACGCGGAGTTCCGAGGACTGGTGGACCTGGTCCGCATGAAGACGGTGCTCTTCGACGGGGACGGCGGTGAGTACCGCGACGACCTCCCCGTGCCCGAGGACGTGCGCGCGCAGGCGGAGATGCTGCGCCTGCGGCTCATCGAGGCGGCGGCGGATATGGACGATGGGGTGATGGAGAAGTTCGTGAACGGGCGGTTGGACGAGGTCACGGAGGCGGAGCTCGTACGGGCCCTGCGCGCGGGCACGCTGTCGCGCACGCTGGTTCCCGTGCTCGCGGGGTCGGCCTTCAAGAAGAAGGGAGTGCAGATGTTGCTGGACGCCATCGTCAACTATCTCCCCGCGCCGTCCGACCTGCCGGCGGTGGAGGGCTTTGTCCCGGGCACGGAGAAGACCGTCATGCGAGAGCCCTCGGACGACGGCCCGCCCGCCGCGCTCGCCTTCAAGCTCATGAGCGACAAGAACGTGGGCAACATCGTCTTCCTGCGCGTGTACTCGGGCACGTTGCGCGCGGGCACCGTCCTGCTCAATCCCGCCACCGGCAAGCGGGAGCGCGTGGGCCGGCTGATGTTCATGCATGCCAATCGCCGGGAGGAAGTGGAGGAGGTCCATGCGGGAGACATCGCCGCGGCGCTCGGCATGAAGGGCGTGCGCACGGGAGACACGCTGAGCGACCCGGACGCCCCCGTGGTGCTGGAATCGCTCAGCTTCCCGGAGCCCGTGGTGCACCTGACCGTGGAGGCCAGGTCCCCCGCGGAGCTTCCGAAGTTGGAGGACGGCCTGCTTCGACTCGCGGCGGAGGACCCGTCGCTTCGCGTGGGCGTGGACCCGGAGAGCGGCCAGGTGCTGCTGTCCGGCATGGGTGAGCTTCACCTGGAGGTGGTCGTGGACCGGCTGAGGACCGAGTACGGCGTGGAGGCGCGCGTGGGACAGCCCAAGGTGGCCTACCGCGACACCGTCAAGCAGGCGGTGCGCCAGGAGTACCGCCATGTCCGTCAGACAGGCGGGCCCGGACAGTATGCGCGCGTGGTGCTGGACATCGCTCCAGCGGCGCGAGGCGCGGGGCTCGTCTTCGTGGACGACACGCGAGGCGGCTCCATTCCGAAGGAGCTGGTGCCGGCCATCCAGAAGGGCGTGGCGGGGGCCATGGAGCGTGGGGTGCGGGATGGAGTGGCGCTGGTGGACATGGAGGTGCGACTGGTGGACGGGGACACGCACGTGCGTGACTCCACGCCTCAGGCGTTCTCCCTGGCGGGCTCCCTGGCGGTCCAGGAGGCGGTGCGACGCGTGGGAGTCCAGGTCCTCGAGCCGGTGATGGATGTCGAAGTCACCACACCCGAGGAGTACGTGGGTGAGGTGCTCGGAGACCTGGCCGCGCGGCGCGGACGGGTGCAGGGAATGGAGACCCAGGGGCCCGCGCGCAGGGTGCTCGCCCGCGTGCCCATGGCCAGTCTGTTCGGCTACGTGACCAGCCTGCGAGGCCGCACGCAGGGGCGAGGCCAGGCGAGCATGCGCCTGGGCTCCTATGAGCCCCTGCCCGATGCACGGGCGTGATGTGAAGTGACAGGGGCCCCGGACGTTGGAATGTCCGGGGCTCCCAAAAACCTCTGTCAAGCCCTCGATTTCGCGCGACAACCGACCTCGAAGCGGGCAGGGTCCGCCGCACGATGTCGCGGAATGGGAGGGGGGACCTGCCCGTTCTCAGACGTTCTCAAGCGGGTCGGCCGGCCGGGCCGCACCGCGCACCGCCAGGCGCCCTCGGGTTTCAGCTCGAACGGGCACGCTGCGCGGGCTTCCTCGCCTGCCGGGGAAGCAGACTCAACTTGACTTAGGAATCCATGACTTTCGACGAATTGCAGCTTCACGACACCCTTCTGCGCGCAGTCAAGGCGGAGGGGTACACCACGCCGACGCCCATCCAAGCGAAGGCGATTCCCCACGCCCTGGCGGGGAAGGATGTGCTGGGGGTCGCCCAGACGGGCACGGGGAAGACGGCGGCCTTCGCCCTTCCGATTCTCCAGCGGTTGTCCGCCAAGGCGCCCGCGGGTGGCGCGCGGCCGGTGCGGTGTCTGGTCCTCACCCCGACGCGCGAGCTGGCGGGGCAGGTGGGCGAGAGCTTCATGACGTATGGGAAGAACCTTCCCCTGCGGCACGCGGTGATTTTCGGCGGGGTGGGGCAGGGCGCGCAGGTGCAGTCGCTCCAGCGGGGCGTGGACGTGCTGGTGGCGACGCCGGGCCGTCTGCTGGACCTGATGGACCAGGGCTATGTGTCGCTGCGCGCGCTCGAGGTGTTCGTGCTCGACGAGGCGGACCGCATGCTGGACATGGGGTTCATCCACGACGTGCGCAAGGTCATCAAGGCGCTGCCCTCCAAGCGGCAGACGCTCTTCTTCAGCGCGACGATGCCGCCGGAGATCGTCGACCTGTCGCGCAACCTGCTCACCGACCCGGTGCGCGTGGAGGTGACGCCGGTCTCCAGCACCGCGGAGACGGTGGCGCAGCAGGTGTTCTTCGTGGAGCGCGAGCAGAAGCGCGGGCTCCTGACGCACCTGCTCAAGGACGGAAAGATTTCGCGGGCGCTGGTCTTCACGCGCACCAAGCACGGCGCGAACCGGGTGGCCAAGCAGCTCGAGGGCTCCGGGGTGAGCGCCGCGGCGATTCACGGCAACAAGAGCCAGAACGCCCGTGAGCGCGCGCTGGACGAGTTCCGCTCCGGGACGCTCCGGGTGCTCGTGGCCACGGACATCGCGGCGCGTGGCATCGACATCGACGGGCTGAGCTTCGTCATCAACTACGACCTGCCCAACGTGCCGGAGCAGTACGTGCACCGCATCGGCCGCACGGGCCGCGCGGGAGCACAGGGCACGGCGCTGTCGTTCTGCGACGCCGAGGAGCGCGCGTACCTGCGCGACATCGAGCGGACCATCCGGCGCAGCGTGCCGGTGGTGGAGGACCATCCGTACCGCTCCGGTGTCGCGGCGCCGCGTCCGGGGGCTTCCGCTTCGGTGGAGGCGCCCGCGGCGCGTGGCTCGGGCCAGGGCATGCACGCGCGAGGCGGGCAGGGCGGTGGTGGTGGCCGGGGCAATGCGCCCGGTGGCAACGCTCGCCGTCGGCGGGGCGGCCGTGGGGGCGGTGGCGGTGGTGGCCAGGGACGTTCCGAGGGCAATCGCTCGGCGCGGCCGGGTGGCTCCGGGCAGGGGTCCAACCGGGGCGGCTCGCAGGCGCCTCGGGGGCCGAGTGCTCCGGCTCCGCGTCCCGCCGCGGCGGCTCCCGCGAAGGCGGCCGACCCGCTGCCTCCGCGACGCGAATCGCCGAAGTGGCTGTGAAGTGAAGGAGGATGCTCCAGGCTGTTCGCGATGAGGGCGAGTCACGGCCCCCGCGAGGGCCTGGAGTCCCGAGGCCGCCGAGGCGTGTGATGCGCCGGAGCGGCCCGCTGTCCCCTACGTCATCAGGCCCGCGGTCATGGGGCCGAGGTGAACGTGCTCGATGCGGTCCACTTCGAACTCCCGCACCGGGCCCGGGTCTCTCCACATCAATGCGTGGCCCTTGAGCCAGCTCAGGCGCTGGACGCGTCGGGCGAACCGCTCCTGCTCCTCGGGAGTCGACGGGCGCGGCGGCCCCAGCACGCGGCCCACGAGTCGAAGCGCGGGGGCTCGTTCGAAGCGCCCTTTGTAGAGCGACTGGAGCCAGAACAGCTTGCCGCTGTCCACCGCGAGGATGCTCACGCGGGGATCTCTCACGAGGTTCGCCGGGAGGCGGCGGGTGTAGAGCTCGAAGAAGAAGCCACGTCCAGGTCGGGTCAACAGCACCGAGCCGATGGGCGTGACGTGCGGTGCCCCTGTCCTGTCGACGCTGGCGATGGAGAAGTGGAGCGAGGTGGCGGTGGCCCTGGAGAAGAGGCGCCGGACGTCGGGCCACTGCTCCTCGATGGATGGTGCGGAGGGCGCGGGGGTGTTCATTCGCTCTCCCGAGTCGACATGGCGGCGATGGTGCCCTGCGCCACCGCGACCAGGGTCTCTCCCTGCTCGGTGAGCGCGACGATGTCGCAGTGGCAGACCGCCTGCCGCCGCCCCGCATGGAGCGCGCGGGCCCTGGCGATGAGCCGTGTGCCGAGCGCCGGGCGGAGGTAGTTGATCTTGAACTCCGATGTCACGACCGGCACCTGCATCGCCGAGCCCCCCGCGAACGTCAGGGCATTGTCGGCCAGGTAGCTGAGCACTCCGCCGTGCGCGAAGCCGTGCTGCTGGTGCAGCTCCACACGGAGCGGCAGCTCGAGCTCGGCCTCTCCTCGCTCGAAGCGCGTCAACCGCGTCCCCAGCAACGTGCTGAATGGCTGCTTCGCGAGGACCTGCTGTCCCAACTCCATGAGTGCGTCCATGGCACCCTCCCGATGAACTAGAATATCGTTCTAGAACCTTGTTCTAATGTAGGGTGCGCCCATGCGCAACCCGAGTCATCGGAGAGAAGAGGTCCTCAAGGCGGCGCTCGCGTGTTTCCTGGAGCTGGGCTTCGAGGGCACGACGATGGCGGCCATCCGGGAGCGCTCCGGGGCCAGCACGGGAAGCATCTACCACCTGTTCCCGAGCAAGGACGCCATCGCGGCGGCGCTCTACCTGGAGGTTCTGGGGGAGTACCAGGCGGGGGTATTGAAGGTGCTGGAGGCGCACGCGGGAGCGCGAGAGGGGACCGAGGCCCTCGTGCGGCACCATGTGGAATGGACGCTGGAGCGGCCGGATGCGACGCGCTTCCTCCTGGGGGCCCGAGGCGTCGCCGCCGTCGTCGCCGCCGAGGCGAGCATCACCGAGCGGAACAAGGGCTTCTTCCGTCAGGTGAAGGACTGGTGGCAGGGGCACGTGCGTGCGGGCGACTTCGAGGAGATGCCCTTCGAGCTCTTCCTCGCCATCCTGCGCGGCCCCGCACAGGAGCTGGTGCGGGACTGGGTGGCGGGGAGGACGAAGACGGACCTGCGCACGGCCATTCCGGTGCTCGCGAGGGCCGCGTGGCACGCCGTCGAGAAGCGGCCGGTGCGCGCACGGAAGTAGCGCTGTCTGGCTCGGTGCTTCAGCCAGACAGCGCGTCGAGCGGGTGCCGCGTTACGGCGCGCTCATCTCGAACCGGCTGATGATGGGGTAGTGGTCCGAGGTGTTGGTCCGATAGTCGGGGATGGCGGGCCGGATGACCTCGGTGGAGTTCAGCAGGTAATCCACGTCGAGCTCCTGGCTGATGAGCTGGTGGTCGATGAAGTCCCGGTAGGTCGCGGTGCTGCTGACGCCGGCGAGGGAGAGGGGCTCGGTGGTGAAGCGGTAGTCGGCTCCGTCGTCGACGAAGTTCGCGTAGGGCGAGGCGAAGTACTGGCTGGTCGCGGGATTGAGGGCGATGGAGGTGTCCACGTCGTCATTCCAGTCGCCGAGGACGATGACCCGGTCCGTGGGCAGGGATGCGTCCAGGTAGTTCTTCAAGGCGATGGAGGCGTCGGCCCGTCGCAAGTAGTCGGTGGTGGCGGTGGCCGCCTTCATGTGGAGCACGATGACCGTCAGGTCCACGGCGGTGCCGGAGCGCTGGACTCGCAGGTCGAGCCTGAGCGGGGGGCGGGAGGCGAACAGGTACTTCACCTCGGGAAGGATGAGCTCCGCGCCGAGCACCTGCACCCGGTTCTTCTTGAAGAGCACGCCCACTTTCTGGGCGAAGGGCGAGTAGTGGAGCTCACCGCCGGACACCCGGGAGCTGTCCGCGAGGAAGCCGTCGTAGTCAGGGAGGAGGGCCTTCAGCCTGTTGAAGTGCTCCGTGTTGACCACCTCGACCAGTCCCCAGATGTCCACGTCGGCGTCGGAGAGGACCTTCCGGACGTTGGTGAGCTGGAGCTCATCGTCGGAGGGGCCATTGGCCATGTCGCCGAACCACTCGATGTTCCAGTTCCCCACCGACACGGGGACGCGGGGGTGTCCGTCCTCGGGGAACACCACCAGGACCCAGGGCACATCGATCTTGGCGCCGAGGGAGTCCTGGAGCTGGAGCGTGAGCGCATGGACGCCGTGGACCTCTGGCCGGCCAGACAGGGTGCCCGTGGTGTCCAGCGTGAGGCCTCGGGGCAGTGCGCCGGAAATCACCGACCAGCTCAAGGGGGGCTTGCCGCCCGTGGCGGTGAGGGTGTGGCTGACCCTGGTGCCCACGTAGAGGTCGCTCACGTCCGTGTTGCCTGCCGCCAGCTGAGGGAAGACCTTGAGGGGATAGGCGGCGGTGTCCGAGCTTCCGTTCGCGTCGCGTACATGGACGATGACCTGGAAGTCGCCGGGCTCGGAGGCGGGGCCGATGAGTCGTGCCTCGCCGCTCGTGATGGTGGAGAAGCCGGGCGGCGGCGTCAGCGTGTAGTGCAGGGGCGGCTTGCCGCCGGTGGCGGTGATGACCGCCTCGTAGTCCATGCCGACGCTGGTGGGCGCCAGCTGGAGCTCGGCCAGCTTCGGCCCCTCGAGCTCGACGCAGGCGGAGGCAAGGAGGAGGAGCGAGAGCAATCCCGCCCAGGACACGGCGCGGGGGCGGGGAGACCTCGACGGGACATGTGACAGGGTGTTGCGAGTCATGCGGGTGCCTCGACGCGAAGAGCCACCTCCCGGAGCGCGCGGTCGAACGTGTCCGATGCGCGTTCCGGCGAGGGGCGGGGTGGTCGAGGAGAAAATCCCGCATCCGCCGGAGCGAGGGTTCACCCGGCGGGCACTGTTCCATCATGGTTCAATCACGCTGCTTTTGAATCAGGATGGCGTTTGTAGCAACGGGAAGGGGCCCCGCGTCGCGGCGGGCGGGGCCCCAGGGGACTACATGTTCCTGCGGTACTGGCCGCCCACCTCGTACAGCGCACGAGAGAGCTGGCCGAGCGTGCAGACCTTACAGGCGTCCATCAGCGCGGCGAAGATGTTGCCGTTGTCGAGGGCCGCGCGCTTCACGGCCTCCAGCGCGCGAGGCGCTGTCTCCGCGTTGCGCTTCCAGAAGGCGTCGCGAGACGTGATGGCGTAGTCCTTCTCCTCCGTCGTCGCGCGAATCACCTCCGGTGGCGTCACCGTCGGAGAGCCCTTCGGGTCCAGGAACGTGTTCACCCCGATGATGGGCAACGAGCCGTCGTGCTTCAGCGTCTCGTAGTACAGCGACTCCTCTTGGATCTTGGACCGCTGGTACATGCGCTCCATCGCGCCCAGCACGCCGCCGCGCTCGGAGATGGCGCGGAACTCCGCCAGCACCGCCGCCTCCACCAGGTCCGTCAGCTCCTCGACCACGAACGAGCCCTGGTTGGGGTTCTCGTTCTTCGCCAGCCCGAACTCCTTGTTGATGATGAGCTGGATGGCCAAGGCGCGCCGCACGCTCTCCTCGGTGGGCGTGGTGATGGCCTCGTCGTACGCGTTGGTGTGCAGCGAGTTGCAGTTGTCGTTGAGCGCCAACAACGCCTGGAGCGTGGTCCGGATGTCGTTGAAGGCAATCTCCTGCGCGTGCAGGGACCGGCCCGACGTCTGGATGTGGTACTTCAGCTTCTGCGAGCGGTCATTGCCGCCGTACTTGTCCCGGATGGCCTTCGCCCAGATGCGGCGCGCCACGCGGCCGAGCACCGTGTACTCGGGGTCCATCCCGTTCGAGAAGAAGAACGAGAGGTTGGGCGCGAAGTCGTCGATGTCCATCCCGCGCGACAGGTAGTACTCGACGAAGGTGAAGCCATTGGCCAGCGTGAAGGCCAGCTGGGAGATGGGGTTCGCCCCCGCCTCCGCGATGTGGTAGCCGGAGATGGACACCGAGTAGAAGTTCCGCACCTTCTTGTCGGTGAAGTACTGCTGGATGTCGCCCATCAGCCGCAGCGCGAACTCCGTCGAGAAGATGCAGGTGTTCTGCGCCTGGTCCTCCTTCAGGATGTCCGCCTGCACCGTGCCGCGGACCTGCTGCAGCGTCGACGCGCGAATCTTCTCGTACACGTCCTTGGGCAGCACCTCGTCGCCGGACACGCCGAGCAGCAGCAACCCCAGCCCGTCGTTCCCCTGCGGCAGCTCACCCTGGTAGCGCGGACGCGGCACGCCTCGCGCCTTGTAGAGGTCGTCGATCTTCTTCTCGACCTCATCCACCTGGTTGTTGGCGCGAATCCACTTCTCGCACTGCTGGTCCACGGCCGCGTTCAGGAAGAACCCGAGCAGCATCGGCGCGGGGCCGTTGATGGTCATCGACACCGACGTCGCCGGGTCCGCCAGGTCGAAGCCCGAGTAGAGCTTCTTCGCGTCGTCCACGTTGGCGATGGACACACCGGAGTTGCCCACCTTGCCGTAGATGTCCGGCCGGTGGTCCGGGTCCTCGCCGTACAGCGTGACGGAGTCGAACGCCGTCGACAGTCGCTTGGCGGGCAGTCCGCGCGAGACGTAGTGGAAGCGCTTGTTCGTGCGCTCCGGGCCACCTTCACCCGCGAACATGCGCGCCGGGTCCTCACCCTCGCGCTTGAGCGGGAAGACGCCCGCGGTGAACGGGAACGCCCCCGGCGCGTTCTCCCGCAGCAACCACAGGAGGATGTCGCCCCAGTCCTCGTAGCGGGGGAGGGCGATCTTCGGGATGCGCAGATGCGACAGCGTCTCCGTGAACAGGTCCAGCTCGATGACCTTGTCGCGGACCTGGTACTGGTACTTGGAGGCCGCGTAGCGGCGCTTCGTCGCGGGCCACTCACTCAAGAGCTTGCGGCAGTTCGGGTCCAGCCGCGACTCGAGGTCCTTGTACAGGTCCACCAGCTCGCTCAGGTACGCAGGCTCGCCCTCGACGCGCTCGGTGACCTGGACGACGTCGGACGTGTCCCTGGGCTCGACGATCTCCAGCCGCTTCTTGCCGACGTTGTTGCGCAGCGCCTCGATGGTGCCGTGGAGCTGGTACATCCGCCGCGCCACCGCCGCCTGAGCACGCGCGAACTTGTCGTAGGCCTCACACGTCTCGACGATCTCCGCGAGATACCGCGTGCGGTCGGGCGGGATGATCCACTTCTTCTCGCTCATGCCCGGCGTCGGCTCCTGGTGCGACTGGAGCGGCGCGCCCGTCTTGCGCACCACCGCGTCGACGATGGCGCGGTAGAGCTGGTTCATCCCTGGGTCATTGAACTGCGAGGCGATGGTGCCGTACACGGGCACCGCGTCGTCCGCCGTGGCGAAGGCGTTGTGGTTGCGCTTCCACTGCTTGCGCACGTCGCGCAGCGCATCCAGCGAGCCGCGCTTGTCGAACTTGTTGATGGCGATGACGTCCGCGAAGTCGAGCATGTCGATCTTCTCGAGCTGCGTCGCCGCGCCGTACTCCGCCGTCATCACGTAGAGCGCGACGTCCGAGTGCTCGGTGATTTCGGTGTCGGACTGGCCGATGCCGGAGGTCTCCACCACGATGAGGTCGAAGCCCGCGGCCTTGCACACCTCGATGGAGTCCCCCACGTGCTTGGACAGCGCGAGGTTGCTCTGCCGCGTCGCCATGGAGCGCATGTACACGCGCGGGTTGTCGATGGCGTTCATCCGGATGCGGTCGCCCAGGAGCGCGCCGCCCGTCTTGCGCTTCGACGGGTCCACCGACAGCACCGCCAGCGTCTTGTCCGGGAAGTCCGCGAGGAAGCGGCGGACCAGCTCGTCCACGAGGCTCGACTTGCCCGCGCCACCGGTGCCGGTGATGCCCAGCACGGGCACGCGCGGCTTCTTGGCGCTGAGCTTCGTCATCGCGTCGCGCAGCGCATCCCCCGCGGACGCGAAGTTCTCCGCGATGGTGATGAGCGAGGCGAGCTTCATCGGCTCGCGCACCGGCATCGCCGCGGCGACGGGCGCGAAGTCCGCGGGGCGCTTCTCGAAGTCGCACTCGGAGATGAGGTGGTCGATCATCCCCTGCAGGCCCATGGAGCGGCCGTCGTCCGGGGAGTAGATGCGCGTCACGCCGTACGCATGGAGCTCGTCGATTTCGGACGGGAGGATGGTGCCGCCGCCCCCGCCGAAGACCTTGATGTTCGCCCCGCGCTGCTTCAGCAGGTCGATCATGTACTTGAAGAACTCGACGTGACCGCCCTGGTACGAGGTGATCGCGATGCCCTGCGCGTCCTCCTGGATGGCGCAGTCGACGATCTCAGCCACCGAGCGGTTGTGCCCCAGGTGGATGATTTCGGCGCCAGAGGCCTGCATCAGGCGGCGCATGACGTTGATGGCCGCGTCATGCCCGTCGAACAGGGAGGCGGCCGTCACGATTCGCACGTGGAATCGCGGCTTGTAGGGCCCGGGAACCGGGGTCAACTGGACGTTTCGCACGCCGCGTACAGTAGGAGCGCGGTGGGTGTCGGGCAAGCGATTGAAGCGGGCACGGCAGGGGCTCGACGCGGACTGTCAAGCCCTCGATTCGGGGAGGAACGCACCCAGGACACGCAGTGCGGCGGACGTGGGTGTCGAACGGCCTTCTCGCACCTCGGTCTCCAGCATGGGGACCAGGGCGGCCACCGTGGGGTTCGCATGCAGGGCCGCTCGCAGGCCGTCCTGCACCATGGCCCACATCCAGCCCACTTGCTGCGCGCGCCGCCGCTCTTCCAGCGCTCCGGAGGCGACGCTCCGGGCGACCCGCTCCTCCAGCGCGCTCCAGAGCGCCGCGACGCCCGTGCCCTCGATGGCACTGCACGTCGTGACGACGGGCTCATGTCCCGGACGCATCAGGTGCAGCGCGGCGCGCAGCTCGGAGCGGGCGCGCTCGGCTCGCGGGAGGTTGTCGCCATCGGCTTTGTTGATGGCAAGCATGTCCGCCACTTCAAGGATGCCGCGCTTGATGCCCTGGAGCTCGTCACCCGCACCCGAGAGCATCAGCACCAGGTAGAAGTCCACCATGTCGGCGACCACCGTCTCCGACTGGCCCACGCCGACGGTCTCCACCAGCACCACGTCGAAGCCCGCGGCCTCGCACAGCAGCAGCGTCTCGCGCGTCTTCCGGGCGACGCCGCCCAGCGTGCCGCTGGAGGGACTGGGCCGGATGTACGCCGCCGTCTCGCGCGACAGCCGGGCCATGCGGGTCTTGTCACCCAGGATGCTGCCGCCGGAGATGGTGCTCGACGGGTCGATGGCGAGTACCGCCACGCGGCGCCCTTCGCCCACCAGGTGCATGCCCAGCGCGTCGATGAAGGTGCTCTTGCCCACGCCCGGCACGCCGCTGATGCCCACGCGACGGCTGCCGCCCGTGAAGGGGAGCAGCCGGGTGAGCACGTCCTGCGCGAGCGCCTGGTGGCGCGGATGCCCGCTCTCCACCAGGGTGATGGCGCGGGCGAGCACGGCCCGGTCGCCCGAGCGGACGCCTTCCACGTATGCGTCCGCCGACAGCAGCTTCACGCCTCCTCCTGCGCGGCCGCCAGCTTCCCCAGCAGCTCCAGCGCCGCCTTCGAGATGACGGTGCCCGGGCCGAAGATGGCGGCGGCACCGGCCGCGCGCAGCTCGTCGTAGTCCTGCGCGGGGATGACGCCGCCCACGACGACCATGATGTCCTCGCGGCCCAGGTCGCGCAGCGCCTTCTTGAGCTGCGGCACCAGGGTGAGGTGACCCGCCGCCAGCGAGCTGGCGCCG
The DNA here is from genome assembly GCF_038561935.1 of Myxococcus stipitatus. Next base: position 4,812,737 of record NZ_CP102770.1, read on the forward strand.
ACGACATGCACGTCGTTCTCCACCGCCTGCCGGGCCGACTCCTCGGGCGTCTGGAACAGGGGCCCGATGTCCACGTCGAAGCCCAGGTCCGCGAAGGCCGTGGCGATGACCTTCTGGCCGCGGTCGTGCCCGTCCTGACCCATCTTCGCGATGAGGATGCGAGGACGGCGGCCGAAGCGCTCCAGGAACGCGTCCGCCGCGGCGCGTGCCTCGGTGATGCCCTGGGCGTCCTTGCCCGCTTCGCTCGAGTACACGCCGGACACGCTCCTCACCGTCGCTTCGTAGCGCCCGAAGACCTTCTCGAGCGCGTCGCTGATCTCCCCCACCGTGGCCTTCGCCCGCGCCGCGTCGATGGCGAGCGCCAGCAGGTTGCCCTCGTTGCGCCGGCCCGCCTCGGTGAGTGCATCCAGTCGGCGGCGGACCTCGCCCGCGTCACGCTCGGCGCGCAGCTCCTTGAGCCTGGCGACCTGCGCCTCGCGCACGGCGGAGTTGTCCACCTTGAGGATCTCGATGTTGTCCGGGCGCTCGGGCGGGTACTTGTTCACGCCGATGATGGCCTGGCGTCCGGAGTCGATGCGCGCCTGGGTGCGAGCGGCGGCCTCCTCGATGCGCAGCTTGGGCAGGCCCGCCTCGATGGCCTTGGTCATGCCGCCCAGGGCCTCCACTTCCTGGATGTGTCCCCAGGCCTTCCGCGCCAGCTCGTGCGTGAGCCGCTCCACGTAGTAGCTGCCGCCCCACGGGTCGATGACCCGCGTCGTGCCGCTCTCGAGCTGGAGGTAGAGCTGCGTGTTGCGGGCGATGCGCGCGCTGAAGTCGGTGGGCAGCGCGATGGCCTCGTCGAGCGAGTTGGTGTGCAGGCTCTGCGTGTGGCCCTGGGTGGCCGCCATCGCCTCCACGCACGTGCGCACCACGTTGTTGAACACGTCCTGCGCGGTGAGGCTCCAGCCGGAGGTCTGCGAGTGGGTGCGCAGCGCCAGGCTCTTGTCGCTTCTGGGCTTGAAGCCCTTGAGCAGCCGGGCCCAGATCATCCGGGCCGCGCGCATCTTCGCCACCTCCATGAAGAAGTTCATGCCGATGGCCCAGAAGAACGAGAGCCGGGGCGCGAAGGCATCCACGTCCAGTCCCGCCGCGAGCCCCGCGCGCACGTACTCCACACCGTCCGCCAGCGTGTAGCCGAGCTCCAGGTCCTGCGTCGCTCCGGCCTCCTGCATGTGGTAGCCGCTGATGCTGATGCTGTTGAAGCGCGGCATCTTCTCCGCCGTGAAGCGGAAGATGTCGCCGATGATGCGCATCGACGGGCCCGGCGGGTAGATGTACGTGTTGCGGACCATGAACTCCTTGAGGATGTCGTTCTGGATGGTTCCGCTGAGCTGCTCGGGCCGGACGCCTTGCTCCTCGGCCGCCACGACGTAGAGCGCGAGGATGGGGAGCACCGCGCCGTTCATCGTCATCGACACGCTCATCTGGTCGAGCGGGATGCGGTCGAACAGGATGCGCATGTCCTTGATGGAGTCGATGGCCACGCCCGCCATGCCCACGTCACCCGCGACGCGAGGATGGTCGCTGTCGTAGCCCCGGTGCGTGGCGAGGTCGAAGGCGATGGACAGGCCCTTCTGGCCGGCCGCGAGGTTGCGCCGGTAGAACGCGTTGGACGCCTCCGCCGTGGAGAAGCCCGCGTACTGCCGCACCGTCCACGGCTGCTGCACGTACATCGTGGAGTAGGGGCCGCGCACGAAGGGCGCCAGCCCCGGCAGCGAGCCCAGGTGCTCGACGTCCGCCAGGTCCTCGCGCGTGTAGACGGGCTTGACGGGGATGCCCTCGGGCGTGTCCCAGTGCTCGGCCGCGCGCGTGGTGGCCTGGGCCCGGCCGCGCTGGGTGTCGACGACGGACGCGGGCGCCTGCGTCTCGGGGGCATCGAAGTCGATGCTGGAGAAGTTGGGAACGTGGGTGCGCATCAGGCCACTCCGAGCTGCGTGTGCAGCGAGGTCAAGAGCGCGACCAGGTCCGCTCCCGCGTAGATGAAGAGGTCCACGCCGGCCGCGCGGAACGCGGCCTCGTGCTCACCCGGACGGCCCGCGACGGCGACCGCGCGGGCTCCCTGGGCCTTGAGCTGCGTGGCCAGCGCCGGCACCCACTCCGGATAGAGCGTGTCCGGCCCAGAGATGACCGCGAGCGTCGAGCCCGACTCACGGAAGGCAGCCACCGTGGCGGCGGGGTCCGCGAAGCCGTGCTTCTCGCGCGACTCGATGCCTCCGGCGCCCAGCGCATTGGCCACCCAGGTGGAGCGCGTGGTGTGCTCCGCCACGGTGCCCAGGCTTGCGAGGAACGCACTGGGGCGCTGCCCGTGCGCGGTGAGGTACCGGTCGCTCGCGTCGCGCAGGGCCTCGAACGACTCGGCCACGCGCGTGGGGCGCAGGCCGGAGCTCGCGGCCGCTGGCGCGCGGGCCTCGCGACGCACGGGGGCCTCGCCGAGGAAGGGGTACTCGCTCACGCCGACGATGGGCTGCTTGCGCGTGCGCACCGCCTTGTCGCGTGCCGTGCGCGTCTCCGCGAGCACCCGGGCGATGTCGCCTTGCGCCAGGGCCTGCTCCATTCCACCCAGGCCCTCGATGCGCCGCAGCTCCTCCCACGCCGCGCGGGCGAAGTCGGACGTGAGCTGCTCCAGGTAGTAGCTGCCACCGCTCGGGTCCGCGACGCGGTTGAGGCTCGACTCGTCGCGCAGGATGAGCTGCGTGTTGCGCGCGAGCCTGCGCGCGCCTTCGTCCGGAGTGCCCAGCGCCTCGTCGAAGGGCGAGGTGCTGATGCTGTCCGCGCCCGCGACGACGGCGGCGAAGGACTCCGCGGTGGTCCGCAGGATGTTGACCCACGGGTCGCGCTGCGTCTTGTTGGCGCTGGCCGTGCGCGCGTGCAGCCGCATGGCCTGGGCCTCGGGCGAGCCACCCGACGCCGCGACGACCTTGGCCCAGAGCAGCCGCGCCGCGCGCAGCTTGGCGATCTCCGGGAAGAACTGCCCACCCACGGACAGCGCGAACTGCACCGAGCGCGCCGCCACGTCCACAGACACGCCCGCGCGCTCCATCCCGCGCAGGTACTCCACGCCCGTGGCGATGGCCCACGCGAGCTCGTGCACCGACGTGGCGCCCGCGTCCGCATAGGCCCGCGTGGAGACGAGCAGCACACGCAGCTCCGGGGCGCTCTCGTGCAGGGTGGTGACGAGGGGGGCCGCCTCGGTGAGCATCGAGGAGACGGAGACCCCGCTCGGCAGCGAGCCCGCGCGAGCGAGAATGCCCACCGGGTCGACCCCCAGCGAGCCGCTCAAGGTGTGCTTCGCGACGCCGGCCTTCTCGGCCACGCTCAGCAGCAGGGTGGCCGCGGTGCGCGGCGCCGCCTCGGGCTCCAGGTGCACGGGCGTGCTCGCCAGGGGCACGTCGGCGAGCAGCTTCGTCAGCGCGGCCGCGTCCTTCACTGGGATGCCGTGTGTGTCACCCAGGCACAGCCACACGCCCTGGGTGCCGCGCTCCAGGTCGGCCTTCAGGGCCTTCGCCGCGAGGGCGACGTCGGGCTCGGAGTACTCCTGGCAGAGCAGCCAGCCCCCCTCGGTGTGGCCCAGGGCCTGGGTCCCTCGAAGGTAGGGCGCCACTCCCGGAGGAGGCGGCGTGGGGGCCTCCTCCTGCTGGACGTAGAGCGGCTGGAGGCTCAGTCCGCCCTCCAGGGGCGACTGGAGCACGGTGAAGGGCTTGCCCTTCAGGTCCTTGTCCACCAGCCGACGCCACTCCTCGAGCGAGCGAGGCGGGAACTCGGCGGCGATGTGAAGAGGCACTTGCGACATGCTGTCTGTGTCCTCGCAGGGGAGAGTGGCACCGTCGGACGGGCCGTCCCCGCCCCATAGGCGCAAAATGGCGCCCGGGCAATGGCGAGATGGGCAAAGCCCCCCGCTCCAGGCCCATGCTACGGAGCGTCAACACGCCGAGGCCCCGAAAGGTATCCGGGGATGCCCGGTGTCCGAGCGGAGGGGGACCCAGGACACGCTCACTCACGGGGCTTGCGTCGGCCAATCCTCCCAGCCGGTAATGACCCGCAAGACTCCGGGAACCGCACCATGACAGAAGACCAGCTCGAGCTGACGAACCTCATCCGCGACGTCAAGAGCCACCACTACATCGAGGCCTTCGTCAAGAAGGACAACGAGGCCGAGTATCAGACGCGGCTCGCCAAGGAGCGCGCCGAGAACGAGGTGACGCTCGGGAAGATTCGCGAGCTGCTCGCCTCGGGCGTGAGCCTGGCCTTCGCCGACCAGAACAACCATACGCCGCTTCAGCTCGCGGTCACCCAGAACAGCGTCGAGCTCATCCAGCTCTTGATGGCGCATGGCGCGGACATCCGTGCCGTCAGCGGCTACGACACGCCGCTGCATCGCGCGGCGGAGTTCGGCGCGGACCGCGTGGTGCGCTTCCTCATCGAGCAGGGACTGGACCCGCGGGGGCTGTCTCCCGGTGGTGCCAGTGTCCTCTCCCGTGCGAGGTCCTCGCGGCACAGCCGGGAGGTTCCAGCGCTCCTCGTGGAGTTGCTCCTGCCCACCAAGTCCCTGCGGCCTCCTCCGCCGAAGAAGGCCAAGGGCCTGTCGGAGGAGAAGGTCGTTGGCTATCTCGCCGGCGACGCCCCCACAGGGGTGAAGCCGTGGTCCTGGTCGAAGCTGCGCGCGCTGATGGATGCGGTGTACGTGGAGGCGCACTTCGTCACGCTCAATGAGTTCTACGCGGGCATCGAGGAGCAGTCCGCGATGAACCCGGACCTCGTCTTCGCTGGCATCGGCCTGGTTCGGGCCGCGCTCGCCGAGGCCCCCAAGGCCAAGAGCGTGAAGAAGGTCGCGAAGGGGAGCTACGTGCACCATGGCGACCTGGAAGTGACGGGCAACCTGAGCGTGGGCTCGATGATGGTGACGGGGAACCTGACCGTGAAGGGCAAGGTCGACAACTTCGTTGGCGCCGCGCTCTTCGTCGGAGGCGACTTCAAGTGCGAGCGCTTCGTCTCCGAGGGGCCGGTCATCATCGGAGGCGGCCTGGAGGCGGACCTCGTCGAGGTGAGCGGCAACGACTACGGGCTCGAGGTCCGAGGCACGCTCCGGGCCCGCAAGCTCGTCGTCAACGACAGGCACGTGGTCACCGCGGCGGGGTTCGAGGTCCAGGAGCGCGAGGACCCCTGACCGCGGTGACCGAGCAGCCGGGTCCCCGCTGAGGCCGGTGGTCGGAGGGCGGACATGCTCCAGCGGCTTGAACCGGCGCGTCATGACGCGCCGGTTCATCTCGGCCTAGGTTCGGCGCCACATGCCGACTGAAGTCACTGTGCAGGCGACGTTGTTCGACTCCCTGGTCCGTTGCGCGAAGCCCGATGCCGCCCAGCGCGCCGAGTTCCTCGCGCTCGGGTTCGACGCCGACAAGCCGCGCGCCACATATCCCTCCTCGGTGTTCATGGGCTGTCAGGCCGTGGTGCTGCGCACGAAGTACGCCGGGCTGGCGCCGAACGCCGCCCTGCGGGAGCTGGGCCGGGACCTGGTGCGCAGCTACTTCGACACGCTGGTGGGCAAGGTGGTGGGCATGGCCCTCAAGGTGGCCGGCCCGGAGCGTGCGATGAAGCGCGTGGCGCTCAGCTTCAGCTCGGTGATGGACCCGGTGGATATCCAGGTGGAGTTCGTGGCAGCCCAGCAGTACCGCGTGAAGTTCCGCCGCTACCCGTTCCCCGCGGAGTCCGCCGCGGGGACGTGTGAGGTGGCGCTCCAGCAAGCGGGCGCCGCGAGCGCTCGCGTGGAGGTTGAGCGCTACGACTCGCTCGAGGGCTTCGACCTGCGCGTCGGCTGGTGAAGCCCTCGGAGCGAATCACGGCTGCGTGGGGGCTCCGAGCGCGAGTGCGGGGGCCTCGGAGGGCTCCGTCACGTTGTCGCCCGACGTGCGGTCGATGAGCTTGTTGAGCGGGTCCACACCGACGACGGCGGGCTTCGACGGCACCGTGAAGGTGACCTCCGACTCACCCGCCTTCACCTTGCGCTTCTCCAGGAACAGCGCTTCGCCCTTGTCGTCGAGCGCGCCCACGTCCATCCAGTCCGAGAAGGTCAGCTCCGTCTGGCGGCCCGACTCGTCGGCCCGATACTTCTTGGCGATGACCTTGAGCGTGACGTCCCAGCCGCCTTGCGTGTTCTGCCGCATCGTCGCGGACACGGCGCGGTTGTCGTAGAGGGTGATGGTGTCGAAGAGGTCCTCGATGAGGTACTGGTACTCCGGCGGCGTCTCCTCGCGCAGGAAGCCCAGCAGCTCCGCGGAGCCCGTGTACGGAGGCCCCTGGAAGCGGACCTTCTCCACGTAGCGCTTCAGGGCGCGGTTGACGCGCTCCTCGCCGATGAAGTCCTGCAGCGCGTACATGGCGAGGCTGCCCTTCTGGTAGTGGATGTACGGCTGGTTCTCCACGCGGGACAGCGGCACCTCCTTCTTCCGCTCCATCGCGCGGCCGCCGAGGTAGCGGTCCAGCTCGAACTTGAGGAAGCGCTTCATCTTCGTCTGGCCGTACCGGTGCTTCATCACCATGAGCGCGGAGTACTGGGCCAGCGACTCCGACGTCATGGTGCCGCCTTGAGCGCGTGCGCCGACCACCTGGTGCGCCCACCACTGGTGGGCAATCTCGTGCGCGGTGACGTAGTAGGGGTAGTCCAGGTCATCGGGGTGGTCATCGCGCACCTGGGCGATGAAGCCGATGGCCTCCGAGTACGGAATCGTGTTGGGGAAGGCCTGCGCGAAGACGCTGTAGCGGGGGAACTCGAGGATGCGGGCCTGGCGGTGCTGGTAGGGGCCGAAGCTCTCCGAGCAATACGCCAGCGTGTCCTTCATGCCGCGCATCATCCGGTCGAGGTTATAGGTGTGGGGCGGGTGGTGGTAGACCTCCAGCGCCACGTCCTTCCAGGTGTCTCGCGCCACGGCGTAGCGCGCGGACAGCACGGAGAAGAACTTGAGGATGGGCTGGTCCATCTCGTAGCGGAAGAAGCGGCGGTCCCCCTCCGTCCACTCCTTCTCCAGGTAGCCCGGTGCCACGGCGATCTGGTCCGCGGACGTGCTCACCGTGGCCCGGAACGTGACGAAGTCCGAGTCCGGCGTGATGTAGTTCTGGGCCTTGGCCTTCGGGTCGTCCCGGTCCGGGAGCCGCTCCTTCGGCGCGAGGCCGTACTCCTTGCGGTCGCCGTCCTCGACCAGCTCCGCGTCCTCCTGGTAGCCCAGCGTGGGCAGGTTGGTGCTGTGGAAGAACGTGCCGTTCTCCACGATGTCCGAGCGCGTGGAGCCGTGCTTCAGCGAGGCCGGAGCGAACTCCAGATCGAAGACGAGGTCCGCCTCGGCGCCCGGTGCCAGCGGAGAGGGCAGGTCGTAGACGTACAGGCCCAGCGGCTCGTCGTGCTTCGTCGCCCGGTCCGCGCCCGCGAGGCTCAGCTTGCGCACGCGCGCGTCGGTGGGCAGCGACAGGAGGACCTGGGACACGGGCTGCTCGGTCTTGTTGCGGACGCGATAGGTGCCCAGGGCCTCCAGCCGGCGCTCCTTCGGGTGGATGTGGAACGTGACGTCCACGGCGGTGACTCGCGGATGGGGCAGGGTGGCGAAGGACTTGTATTCCTTCTCGTAGCGCGCCATCTGCCGCTCGTCGTCCTTCCGGGTGACGTACGGATTGAGGATGCGTGTGTGGTACGTGATGAACGCGCCCGTCCCCACGAAGACGAGCGAGGCCACGGCGACGACCCGCATCCAGCTCGAGGTGCGCCGCGCGCGTGCCTCGATGAGCCGCTCCTTCCACGAGGTCCCCCGTCCCCGGACGACGAGCAACGCGCCGATGGCGACCAGGAGGGTGGCCAGGCCGTACCAGTAGAGGCGGTACCAGACGACGGCGCCCAGGAAGTGGCCGTACCCGTTCAGGTCCGAGTAGGGCGCGGCGGGCTCGGCCGCGTAGCGCACGAGCAGCTCCTCCACCCCCACCAGTCCCAGCGCGGCCTGCGCGGCGAAGTGGAGCACCATCACCAGGTACGCGAGGTACTTCTGGTGGATGACGACCTGCGCGAAGAAGGCCAGCACGCACAGCAGGATGTCGTGGGTGAAGTCGAGCAGCAGGAGCTCGGAGACGTACAGCGAGGCGTCGATGGTGAAGAAGCCTCGGAACACCTGCGTGACGAACACGGCGAGCGCGATGGTGGCCTTGAGCGAGAGCGCCACGAGCAGCAGGGCACCCAGCTTCGAGGAGTAGCCGACCCACGTGGGCGCGCGCGTCGCGTCCACGATGTCGCCGAGCCCCGCGTCGCGCTCCTTCCACACGAGCTCACCCGCGTAGAAGGTGATGAGGATGAGGACGAAGGGACGGAAGGCCCCCGAGGCCTGCTCCAGCGCCTGCCACGTCACCGGCAGGGTGAAGGTCCCGTACATGTCCTTCGACACCAGCATGATGAGGATGACGGTGGCGAGCCCCGCCAACAGGAAGGCCCAGTACACGGGCGAGCGAATCACGTCCCGGAAGGACAGCCACGCGGAGGAGGCGGCGGTGCGTGCCCAGCTCCCGAAGGTGGGGTTCGTCGCGGCGGTGGAGACGGCGACGGGCGCATCGAGGCGCTCTTCCTTCTGGGCCGGCTTGCTGTCCGAGTGCTCCTCCACGTCGGTGCGGAACCGAAGCACGGTGAAGCCCAGGAGCAGCGCGCCGACCGTGCACCAGAGGAGCCGATTGAGCAGCAGCTCTCCAGCGAAGGGGACGAGGTCGCTGTTGCGCTCGGTGGGCGTCCAGTACCTCGTCACGTGCTCGAAGGTGATGAAGCCGAAGGGGTCCAGGAGGGAGGCCAGGGTCTGGTTCGCCACGTCCGACATGGCGGCGCTGAGCACCAGGTATCCGAGCACCAGCACCACCACGCCCACGTAGACGGGGGCCATGCGGCGCGTGAGCGCGGCCAGGGAGAAGAACAGGGCTCCCCCGAAGAACAGCGTGGGCCAGACGCCCAGCAGGTAGGGCCACACGTACGCGAGCGTCTGGTGTGGCGCCAGCTGCGCCTTGTCGACGAGCCACACGCCAGCGGCGCCCAGGAGGAGGCCGGGAATCAGCGCCAGCATGAGCCCCGCGCTGAAGACGTAGGCGCCCAGGAACCGGCCGAGCAGGTACGGCGTCTTCTTCACGTTCTTCGTGAAGACGAGCATCCAGGTCTTGTGTCCGAAGTCCTGGTAGGCGGCCTGGCCGAAGACGGCCGCGACGATGAGCAGGCCGAAGAGGGAGAAGACGTTGATGGAGGCGAAGAGCGTGTGCGGGCTGTTGGCGAAGACCTTCTCGGAGCCGGAGCTCGCGGAGACGCTCTTGAAGACGCCACCCATCGCCAGCATGAGCAGGAGGCTGGCGCCCGAAAGGAGGGCGGCATAGACCCAGGTCGAGATCATCTTGACCCGGCGCCGCAGCTCGAAGGTCGCGAGTGCGCTGATCATGGAGCTCTCGCCTACGCCGCCTTCGACGCGCGGCTGAGCGCGTGGAAGTAGACGTCTTCCAGGTCAGGGTTGGCGGGCTCGAAGCCCTCGGGGGCGCTCTCCGCGTGGACGTGCACCAGTCGCTGTCCCGCCACGCGGCGCACGGCGATGACCGTCAGGCTCTGGGTCAGCGCTTCCAGCTCCTCCTGCTTCGTGACGAAGCGCTTCCACACGCGCTCCTTCAGCGAATCCACCAGGCGCAGCGGATGGCCGCTGGTGACGACGCGTCCCTGCGCGAGGACCGCCATGTTCTGGCAGAGGTCCGCCACGTCCGAGACGATGTGCGTGGACAGCAGCACCACGATGTCCGCGCTGATTTCGGCGAGCAGGTTGTGGAAGCGGAAGCGCTCGGCCGGGTCCAGGCCCGCGGTGGGCTCGTCGACGATGAGCAGCTTGGGGTCTCCCAGGAGCGCCTGGGCGATGCCGAAGCGCTGCTTCATGCCGCCGGAGAAGCCGCCGAGCCTGCGGTCGCGGTGCTCCCAGAGGTTCACCTTGGCGAGCAGCGCCTTCACCGCGTCATGTCGCGAGCGGCGCTGCGACAGGCCCTTGAGCTGCGCGAGGTGGTCGAGCATGTCCCACGCCGTCACCTTGGGATAGACGCCGAAGTCCTGGGGCAGGAAGCCGAGTACATCGCGCAGCCGGTCCTTGTCCTTGCGGATGTCAATCCCGTCGAAGGTCATGCTTCCGCCATCCACCTCTTGAAGCGTGGCGATGCTGCGCATGAGTGTCGACTTCCCGGCGCCATTGGGGCCGAGCAGACCGAACATGCCTCGCGGAATGGTGAGGGTGACGTCGTGAAGCGCTCGCGTGCCGTTGGGATATGTCTTGGACACGCCTTCGAGTCTGAGCTCCATGTCGGGCAGGAACCTATCCTATGGGTTACGATGCGTTCCATGACTTCGCGGCGCCGGACGCTCCACCTCGCGCTCCTCATGTTGTGGCTGTGCGGATGTGGTGAAGGCGAGCCGGTGATGTTGGAGGCGGTGGCCGCGGACTGCGCGAGCGCTCCGCCTCAACGACTGGGACCACTCCCCGCGGGCGGCATGGTGCTCAACGCCTACTTCCTCCAGGAAGAGGCGGCGCGCGACGTGCGGCGGGGATTGCCAGGGTCTCCCGTGGTGGAGGAGGTGCTGGCGAAGGCGGCGGCGCTGGGGGTCGTGGCGTTGCGCACCAACGGCCATAACGATGCTCCCGAGAAGCGAGGCGACAGCGCCATCCAGATAGCGCCGCTCCAGTACGACGAGGTCGCCTGGAGAGGCTTGGACCGCGTGCTCACGCGCGCGCGAGCCCACGGGGTTCGATTGGTTCTCACCCTGGGCAACTACTGGGATGCCTACGGTGGTGCCCGACAGTACGTCGAGTGGGCGGGCCTGATTGCACCCGTGCAAGGCGACCCTCGCTTCTTCACCGACCCCACGACCATCGCGCTCTACAAGGAGCACGTCGCCAGGACGCTGGAGCGGGTGAACACGGAGGACGGCATCCGCTATGGCGACCACCCGGCGGTGCTCGCGTGGGAACTGCTCAACGAGCCCCGGGGGCGGGGACTGGATGCGCAAGGGGCCCAGTTGCGGGCATGGATTGACGACGTGGCGCGCGAGGTGAAGGCCCGCGCGCCGGGCCATCTCGTGGGCACGGGCGAGGAAGGCTTCGAGCCCTCGCCGGACGGGTACGACGCCGCCTATTGGTCTCGCGTGGGGACGTCGATGCTGCGCACGCCGGGGTCCAGCTTCACGCGCAACACCGCGTCGCCGTACATCGACTTCGCGTCGGTGCACTTCTATCCGGAGTCCTGGGGCCTGGATGGAGCGGGCACGGCGGAGGCGGGGGCCCGATGGATTCGCGAGCACGCGGCCATCGCGAGCGCGCTGGGCAAGCCGCTGTTCGTGGGCGAGCTGGGGCTGAAGAACGAAGGCGCGCTGGACCTCTCGCAGCGGCGCGCGCTGTATCGCGGCTGGCTGGAGTGCATGCGCGTGTCGGGCGTGGGCGCGGGCTCGCCGTGGATGTTCGCCAACGATGCACGGCCCGACGCGTGGGACGCGCACACGTTCTACTTCCGGGATGGCACCCGGCCCGAGGACCCCGTCAACCGCTACGCCGACCTCATCCTGGAGGCGGCGGGCGCGGTGATGCGCTGACACACGAAGGCCCGGAGGGAGACATGCGCCCGCCGGGCCTGGGGGCTTCGGGGGCGGCGCGCGGACTCAGTACGCGACGTGCACGTGACGGCCGTGACCACCGATGGGGCCAATGTTCTGCCCGTGCTTGATGCCGCCCTTCGGGTCGTGGAAGAGCTCGGTGGGGTTGGTGCCCTTCAGACGGTCATAGAACTTCGCCATCGTCGCCGGGTCTCCCGCCACGTCGATGGCGCGGCCCTTGTAGTGGTACGAGCCCGGCGTGTGCTTGCCGCCCGTGGTCGACGTGATGGTGAGCCCCATCTGCCTGGCCAGGTTCGTCGCGTAGTCGAGCTTCTGGCGGTTGGAGCCATTCACCGGGAAGTTGCCCGGGACGCCCCCCGTGGTGCCGGGGCGGTTGGCGCCGGCCGCGGGCTTGCCATCCCAGAGGTCCGCGTTGCGCGATTTGAAGAGGGCGCGGCCCGTGTTGTTGCCCACGATGCCGTCCACCTGCAGGCCCTGCTTGCGCTGATAGGCCTCCACCGCGGCCTTCGTCTTCGGTCCGAAGATGCCGTCCGCGGAGCCCGGGTTGAAGCCCGCCTTGGCCAGGGACTGCTGGAGCCGCGTCACGTCCGAACCGCGCGTACCAACCTTGAGCATGGGAGGCCTCTCTCTTCGTTCTCAGGCGCGAGCCTGCGTCCAAGAGAGTTATCGCCGCACATGTCCTGGAGTTGCGGTGTTGGTGGTATAGGCCTGGATTCAGGCTTTTGACGCGGTTCGGCAATCAGGGTCGTCAGACGGAGATGAGGCCCTTGCGGATGCCTTCGGTCACCGCTTCGACGCGGTTGGTCACCTCGAGCTTCCGATAGATGTGCTCCAGGTGGGTGCGGATGGTGGCCTTGCTCAGGTTGAGCAGCCGCGCCGCCTCGCTGTTGGAGACCCCCTTGGCGATGAGCTGGAGGATTTCGCGCTCGCGGTCCGAGAGCGGCTTGAGCAGGGGCTCCTCGGTGGTGGGGCTCTCGGAGGACTCGGCGGGCGCAGCGGAGGCTTCCGGCGGAGGCGCGACGGCGGGGGGGCCACCCGCGGAGGCGGGGACAGGCGTGGTGTCCGGGTCCACGCGGAAGTGGCGGAGCAGCCTGCGCGCGAGGTTGGGCTGGATGACGGTGCCGCCCGCGCGGACCTCCTTGATGGCCTCGATGATCTTGTCGACCGGCGAGCCCTTGAGCATGTAACCGGATGCCCCCGCCTTCACGGCCTCGAGGACTTTGTCCTCCTCGTCGAAGATGGTGAAGATGAGGATTTCAATCTTCGGGTAGACGGCCTTGACCTCGCGGGTCACGTCGATGCCGCTCATGCGCGGCAGGCCCAGGTCGAGCAGGAGGACATCCGGCATGACGCGGGGGACCTCCTCCATCGCCGCTTCACCCGAGAGCGCGGTGCCGACGATTTCGATGTCGGGGTGGCCCTCGAACAGGCGCAGCTGGTTCTTGAGGATCTTGGTCTGGTCTTCCACCACGAAGACGCGGATGGGGGACTGCGCGGGAGAGGCGGGGGGCTGCGGGGCGTCCACGGAGGCTCCGGTCAAGGGGGAGAGCAGGGGAGGGAGAAGGCCACCTGGGCACCTGCGCCGGGTGACGAATCGACGATGAGCTGTCCGTTGAGCTTCATGGCGCGCTCACGCATGTTCAGCAGGCCGTAGTGTCCGCGCGGCGTGCGCTGCGGGTCGAAGCCCTTGCCGTTGTCGCGGACGATGAGGTGCACGTGGTCCTCGGCGTAGTCGAGCTTCACCTGCACGAGCTTCGCCTCGGCGTGCTTCACGGCGTTGGAGAGGCACTCCTGGAGGATGCGGAACAGGGCGAGCTGTGAGTCGGGGGACAGCTTGCGCTGGAGGCCGGTGCGCTCGAACTGGATGCTCAGCCCGGTGCGCTCGTTGAAGGTCTTCGCGTAGTCCTCCAGGCCCTGCGCCAGCTCGAAGTCCTCGCGCATCATGCGCAGGCTGCGGCGCAGCTCCTCGATGGACTCCTCGGCGGTGACCTTCAACTCCCGAATCTCCGAGCGCAGGCCCTCCTCGCGCGCGAGGTTCAGGATGTACTCCGCCTGGATGATCATCGACGAGAGCGACGCACCCAGGCCGTCGTGGATCTCGCGCGCCAGCCGGTTGCGCTCCTCGACGACGGCCAGCTCCTTGAGGTCGCCCTGGAGGGCGACGACCTCGCGGTGCGCGGCGGCCTCGCGCTCGTTCAGGTACACGAGCACGTAGACGATGATGAAGTTGAGCGCCAGGTACCAGAGCAGCGTGAGCAGCTCCACGGCCGTCACGGAGCGGTTGAGGAGCAGGTCCAGCCGCGTGGTGATGGGCAGCGCCAGGAGCGGCGGCAGGATGGCGAGCGGCTTGGGGTAGAGGATGGAGAAGAGGGTGGTGAACAGCAGCTGCGTGGCCAGCAGGGGACTCTGCAGACCGCCGCCCACCTGGGGCTTGGCGATGAGGACCACCAGGATGACGAGGTCCAGGCACAGCGTGGTGTACGTCACCCAGCGGCCGGCCTTGGGGTGGTCGATGACGAGCAGGTTCGCGACGCTGTAGAGCAGCATCGTGAAATAGCCGAGGAAGGAGAAGGCGCCGGTGAGCCCGAAGTAGCCGCTCCACGTGGGCACGGCGAGGATGAGCAGGCCCAGCGTGAGGAACATCATTCGCGCGTAGAACAGGGCGCGGGCCCGGGCGACGAACCGGTCCTGCTCCCACGACGCGGTGGCCTGCTCGGTGGAGACGCTGTCCGTCAGCTTGCGGCGCGAGAGGACCTCTCGCACGCGGGCGCGGAGGTCATTGGCCGGGGTCTCCTCGCCCAGGGCGAGATTGGAATCCATTGGGCCGGCAGCTTACGAGAGCCGCCGGGTGTGCGGGAATCCCTGGGGTGGTCCGCCCACCTTCCCGCCGAGCGAGAAGGCGTGCGGCTCGCGGATTCTACGGAGTCTTCGAGGGCTGCATGCAGACCTTGCGAGCCTCGGGGTGGCCGCGGAAGACGAACTCCATGCGGTCCTTCGACTCGCCGGTGCGCTCGTCGAAGAGGGGCGTGCCGCCCGCGTACATGGTGCCCTCGGTGTTGCCGTACGCGTCCAGCTTGTGCTTCTTCAGCCAGTTGTCCACGCACGCCTCCAGCGCGGCCTGGTCCCGGGCGGGCTCTCCCGCGGCGTCCTTCAAGGTCGACGCGTCGGAGCCCGTCGTTCCGGAGTCCGCGCCGGTCTTCGTGGTGCTGGAGGGCGCGGCGCTCGCGGGCGTCTGGCCGCTGTCGGTGGGGCCCGGGTTCTCGCCGGTGTTCTTGTGGCAGCCGAGCACGAGCATCAGGGTGGTGGAAAAGACGAGCACGCCGGTCAGGTTTTTCATATGTCCTGGCAGAGGGAGTCCGCCGCGAAGCGGGACGGTGGAAGGGGCACTGGGCCCCTCTGTCGCAAGGTGCGACGCAGGGCCCCGCACGTTATTCGCATCCGCCCTCGCGGAGCAGCAATCGATGCACGGTCCAGAAGAGCACCACCATCCTCGAATTCCCCAGGCTTCCCGTATCGAGCGCTCCCGGGTGCTCATCGTCGGAGCCGGTGGGCTGGGCTGTCCCGCGTCGCTGGCGTTGGCGCAGGCGGGTGTCGGCCACCTGACGCTGGCGGACCCGGATCGGGTCGATGTGACGAACCTGCCACGGCAGCTGTGGCACCGGCCCGGGGACGTGGGGCGGAACAAGGCGGAGTCCGCGGTGGCGGGGCTCGCGCGAGCCTTCCCGGCCCTGTCGACGGAGGCGCTGCCGGAGCGGGTGGACGCGAACAACGTGGAGGGACTCTTCCGCGCGCACGACGCCGTCATCGACGCGACCGATGGGGTGCTGACCAAGTTCTTCCTCTCGGACGTGGCGGTGCTCACGGGCGTGCCGCTCGTCTATGGGGGCGTGTTGCGGATGCAGGGCCAGGCGATGCGCGTGGAGCCGGGCGGGCCTTGCCTGCGCTGTCTCTACGAGACGCCGCCGTCGCCGGACGCGGTGCCCACGTGCGCGCAGGCTGGAGTGCTGGGCTCGCTCGCGGGGCTGGTGGGCGCGGTGCAGGCCCTGTTGGTGCTGGAGCTCCTGGCGGGGGCGTCCCGGCGCGTTCCGGGAGAGGCCACGTTGCAGGTGCTGGATGGCCTCACGCTCCTGGGGCGGCGCACCCGTGTCGAGCGGGCCCCGGACTGTCCCGGCTGCGCCGTCACGGACGTGCCCGCGTTTCCGGGCGAGGAGGGCGCATGCGCGCGGTGAGGGGCGTGGATCATGAGTGAGCCCGTGGCGACGCTGGACATCACGCGAGAGGTCTGCCCCATGACCTACGTGCGCACGAAGCTCCGGCTGGAGACGCTGGAGGCGGGGGCCGTGCTGGAGATCATCCTCCGAGGCTCCGAGCCCCTGAAGAACGTGCCCCGCAGCGCGCGCGAGGAGGGACATGAGGTCGTCTCCCTCGAGGCGCGCGAGGATGGCACCCACCGGCTGGTGCTGCGCAAGCAGGGGAGGTGAGGGCGCCATGGCGACCATTCGGATCCCCTCGATGATGCGCCCGCTCACGCGCAACCAGGCGGAGGTGACGGCCCTGGGCGCGACGGTCCGCGAGGTGCTGCGGGACCTGGACACCCGCTACCCGGGCATCGGCGCGAAGCTGCTGGACGAGCACGGCGCCGTGCGGCGCTACGTCAACGTCTTCCTCAACGACGAGGACATCCGCGCCCTGGACGCCCTCGACACCCCGGTGAAGGACGTGGACCGCCTCACCCTCATCCCCGCGATGGCGGGAGGTTGATGACGCATGGCCCTGCGTGAAGATCAGATCCTTCGCTACTCCCGGCAGATCCTCCTGCGCGAGGTGGGAGGGCGTGGCCAGGAGGCGCTCCTGTCCGGTGGGGCGCGCGTGGATGCGACGGGCGCCTCGGGGTTGACGGCGGCGGCGTACCTCGCGGGCGGCGGCACTCCCGTCGCGGGCATGGGCTCGCTGACGATGGGGCCCTGGTCCCCGGGCTTCCTGGTGTCGGCGGAGGAGGTGGGGCTGCCCGTGGTCTCGACCCTGGCCCGCGAGGTTCCCGCGCTGAACCCGGACGCGGCGAATCCCGAGGGACGCGGTGGAATGATCGCGGAGCTGCCGTCGGCCTGGAGCGGCGAGGCCCCCTGGGTCGCGCTCTGCGGCGACGGCGCGCGCGGGGGCGTCGTGTTCCGGGGCACCGAGGGCTGTGTCTGGTGCTTCGGCGAGACGGTGCGACACCTGGGCTCTCCCCCCGATGGCGCGCTGGGTGGGGCCCTGGGGGCGCTGGGGGCCGTGGTCTTCCAGCGGCTTCGGTTGGGGATGGGCCCGTCGCTGGGTGGCCGGTGGCTGGTGCCTCCTGGCACCTTGGAGGAGATGGAGCTGCGGCGGTGCTCGCGCTGTGCGTCGCGCCAGGAGCCCTCGGCGCCGTGACGACGTGGCCGGAGTCACGCTGGCCGGAATCCGTGCGCCAGGAAATCGTCCGGCATCTGGAGGGCAGCTACCCGGAGGAGGGCTGCGGTGTGATCCTCCGCGGGCCCGAGGACGACGCGTGGCGGGTGTGCCCCCTGCGCAACGCCTCACCCTGGCCCACGCGGGCCTACGCCTTCGCACCCGAGGCGTGGCTGGCGCTCTGCCTCCAGGCGGAGTCACGGGGAGAGCAGGTGGCCACCGTGTTCCACTCGCATGTGGACGCACCCCCCACCTTCTCCGCCGAGGACCGCGCTCAGGCTGCTCCCTCGGGGCATCCGCTCCTGCCGGGAGTTTCCTATCTCATCGCATCCGTACACCGGGGACGAGTTGTCTGGGTGTCCGAGTATGAGTGGAGGGGTGGCGATTTTCAGACGCGCAGGGTCTGAAAAGACCATTGCAAGAACGAAAAAGCTGAATAGGTGCAGGCACTTGGCCGGCCGCTCCCCCTACCTGCGGAAAGGTGTGTGTGAATTGTCAAGTGCGTGGGTTTTCGTCTATAACCACGCGCATCTTCTGGATCTGCGGCGTCCTTAAGCGGCCTGCAAGAAGCGCTCCGGACGCAGGGAGTTGAAAACCCTTATGGCCTCCAACACTGGATTCACCCTCTGGCTGACCGGCATGTCCGGTACAGGGAAGAGCACCACTGCCGCCTACATCGCGGCGCGGCTCCGTCAGGTTGGCCGCAATGTGGAGATCCTCGACGAGGGCGAGCTCGCCGATGAGCTGTGGGCGGGGTTGGGGGACTCGAAGGATGAGCGCAACACGATTGCCGGGCGGCTGGGCTACGTCGCCAACGTCCTGACGCGCAATGGTGTCGCCGCGCTGGTCCCCTGCGTGAGCCCGTACAAGGCGAAGCGCGAGGAGAACCGCCGGAGCATCGGCCGCTACGTCGAGGTCTACGTCGACTGCCCCACCGAGAAGCTCATCGAGCGCGACAGCACGGGCCGCTACAAGAAGGCGCTCAACGGGGAGATCCCCAACTTCGTGGGCATCACCGAGCCCTACGAGCCGCCCACCTCGCCCGAGGTCACCATCCACTCCGACGTGGAGTCGGTGGAGGACGGCGCGGCGAAGATCTTCCAGTCTCTCCTGGACCTTGGCTACATGACCACGGAGGAGCTGAAGACCATCACCGGCAAGAAGATGAAGGCCAACCCCCTGCCGACCAAGGCGGAGAAGGCTGAGAAGGGTGGGGCCAAGGCGCGCCGGGCGGAGGAGCCCAAGGCCGCGGCCAAGCCGGCGAAGGCGGACAAGGGCGCGAAGTCGCGTCCGGCCACGCGTGCGGCTCGGGTGGCGAAGCCGACGCCCGCGGCGAAGAAGTCCGCGAAGGGCAAGGGCCGCTGAGCGAGGGGGCCGAGCAGGCCCCTGTTCCCAGCCGTGAAGAGGGCTCCGATTGCCGCGCGATGCGCGTGCAATCCGGGGCCCTTCTGTTTTAGGAGTCCGACATGCTGAGCCCCGAGCGAATCCAAGCCCTGTGTGAGTCGTCGCGCCCGAAGCTGGAGGCGATGCGCGCCTCGCTGCGTGCCCATGGCAGTGCGTTGGTGGCGTTCTCGGGGGGCGTGGACTCCACCTTCGTGCTGAAGGTGGCGGTGGAGGAGCTGGGCGAGCGGGCCCTGGCGCTCACGGCGCTGTCCGCGTCGGTGGCGCCGGAGGAGGCCCAGGAGGCGCGAGAGCTGGCGGAGCGCCTGGGCGCCCGGCACGTCGTCATCGGCAGCAACGAGCTGGCCAATCCGCAGTACGCGGCCAACCCCACCAACCGCTGCTACTTCTGCAAGACGGAGCTGTACGACCTCTGCGAGGCGCGCCGCGCGGAGCTGGGGCTGGCGGTGGTGGTGGACGGCTTCAACGCGGACGACTTCAAGGATCACCGGCCGGGGCACAAGGCGGCGCGGGAGCACGCGGTGGTGTCGCCGCTGGCGGAGGCGGGGCTGACGAAGGAGGAGATCCGCGCGTGGAGCCAGGTGCTGGAGTTGCCCACCTGGGACAAGCCGCAGATGGCCTGCCTGGCGTCGCGCATCCCCTACGGCACGGCGGTGACGAGGGACAGGCTGCTGCAGATCGCCGCCGCCGAGTCGGAGCTGCGCAAGCTGGGCTTCCGCCAGTTCCGCGTGCGCTACCACAGCGAGGTGGCGCGCCTGGAGGTGGCCGCGGAGGAGTACGAGAAGTTCCTCGCCGCGGACGTGCGCCAGCGGATCAACACCGCCTTCCTGGCGCTGGGGTTCAAGTTCGTGTCGTTGGATCTGGAGCCGTTCCGCTCCGGCCGGTTGAACGAGGCGGCGGGCGTGACAAAGCCCGCGACCCAGGGGGCCGCGGGCTTCGCGCTTCCCGTCGTCAGCTAGGGACTACCGCGGCGAGCCGGTGGCGCGCATCCGGCCGCTCACCTGCATGAGCGGGCCCGACGCGCTGGTGATGTTGAACGGGGCATCGATCTGGAACGGCTGCGGCAGCGGGACTCCGTCCTTGTCGAGCAGGCCCGGGAACGCCGTGTTCGGCCCGATCATCAGGCTGAAGAGGTGGGGCGGGCCGAAGGCGTTGTTGATGTCCAGCAGATCCATCCTCACCGAGGAGGGCCCGTTGTTCATCAGCGACATGCGCACGAGGCCCCCGGAGAGGTTGGGCGCCAGGCTCTCGTTGAGGAACGCGGAGTACGGGCCACCAAACTGGACGAGGACGGGGCTGCCCTCGATGTTCAGACGAGGGGGGAAGCCCGTCGACCGACTCAGGACCGCGGTCTCGAAGCTGAGGGTGAACGGCGCGCTCTTTCCGATCAGGTCCTGGAAGGGGCTGGGACCGGCCCCCGTGAAGGTCACGAAGTCCAGCGTCCCGGTGACCCAGCCGCCCGTGTCCACGGTGAAGCCCAGGTCCGTGGTGCCAGGCGCGGGGGTCTTGAAGATGAAGCGCACGGTCCGGGCCTCACCCTCGGCGACGGTGAACGCCATCGGGTTGGGGGAGACGAGCGTGGCCTGGATGGGCTGCGGCGGCTCGTTGGGGACGACCCGCTCCACCTGGTAGTTGCCCGTGAGCTCGAGGGTGTAGCCCCCGGCCGGGAGCTGGACCGTGAGGGTGTCCTCCGAGGTATCCATGAGGATCCGGTTCACGGGGCCGGTGATCTCGAAGATCCCACCGGTCAGCCGGTAGCCCTGGCCGTTCGCGCCCGTCGTCAGCAGTGGGAGCTGGATGGCGCCCTCGCCGTCGCGCAGCACGGGCTCGTTTCCATCGGGATTTCCAGGCGCACCGCCGCACGCGACCGCCAGCAGCACCAGCGCCAGGAGACCGAGGTTCTGCTTCTTCATCGTCATGACTCCCCCCTCGAGGGACGTGGACCCCGGGATACGCGATGAGGTGCATATTCGAGTCCATCGCCTGTTGGATGATCCGTCGCGCCGCCTTGGAGGCTGGTAGAACGCGCGGTCGCGAGATGGCTCGCGAGCACGCAGCGACGTCGGGGCGGACTAACATGCTGACGAGTTCCAAGAGAATCTCGGCGCTGATGGCCGTGCTGCTGTCACCGGGCGTCGCGTGGGCGGCGGAGTACGTGGACTCGCCGTACCGGGAGCGTCGGGCCTTCTCGCTGATCCTGGGCCCCGGGGCGTCCTACACGGAGTTCATTGATCGCTCGGACGAGGACTCCGTGAAGGGGCTGGACGTGCTCCTCGACGTGGGGGCCAGCCTCACGGTAGGGCACGAAGGAGACGAGGTCTTCGTCCTGATCAGAGGCAGCGCCCGGGAGCCGGACCTCTCGCTGATCGCCGGGTACCGGAGCGTCTTCGGATTCGAGTCCTGGCAGTCGTTCGTGGATCTCGCGGCCGTTGTGCGGCCGTTTTCTGGGCCGTGGCTGGGGCCTCGCGTAGCTTTGGGCCTGCGTCACACCTTCTCGGAGCGGTTCGCGGTGTACGGGGGGCTCGGGCTCACGCTCGGGTTTGGATCCGGACTCCGCGCCGATGCCGAGGTCGTCACCGGGGTGCAGTGGATCTTCCCGGCAGCTGGATCCGAGTGAAAATCTTGCGATCATCCAGGCCTGTGAGATGGTGTGCGCATCTGTAGGAGGTCGCGCACTTGGACATGAATCCCCGCCTCACCTCGGTGGTCTTCCGGCTCAACCGCGAGAAGCTCGACGCCCTGAAGGAGCTGTCGCGCTCCACGCGCATCCGCCAGAGCGAGTACCTTCGGGAGGCCATCTCGGATCTGCTGGCGAAGTATGAGGAGCGGCTCGTCGACTGACGGCCGGGTGGATCCACCGCGTGTCACCCGGGCAGGAAGGGTGGCTCTCGCGGCAGCCCCGGAGGCTGGAGGCGCTCTGGGGCGGTGAAGGGATCCACGTCGGGAGGGTAGCGAACCTCCCAGAGCATCAGGCCGTGAGCGGGCGCCTTGAAGCCCTCCATGGCCGCCCCCGTCTCCAGGGCCGAACGCCACGCTTCTTCTGGCAACAGCCCCGCCGCCACCTTCAGCGCGCCACCCACGACGTAGCGCACCTGGTAGCGAGCAAAGCCATCCCCCTCCAGCCGTGCCTCGAACAGCCCACCTCCATGCTCATGGAGGGTGGCGGACTCCAGCGTGCGGAGCTTCTGGGGGCTGGACTTCTCATGGAACGCAATGAAGTCGCGCGTGCCCGCCGCCAGGGCGAGCAGTGACGCCACCCGTTCGGGCGTCACCCGGTGGCCCTGGCCCTGAAGCCCCGCCTCGTTGGCGACATCGAGCGAGTAGGGCGCCCACTCCGGGGCCACCGCGCCGCCCAGGTGGAACCGGTAGCGGTACGCCTTGCCGCTCGCGCTCCACTGCGCATGGAAGGAGCGCGGCTTGCGGACCAGGCACAGCCCGAGCCCCGGGGGCAGGTGCGCCGGCAGCCGCTGGGCGAGCGCCTCCGCCGAGTCTCCCGCCTCCAACCGGACACTCACCACCTGCATCCGGGCATGGACGCCCCGGTCCGTGCGACCGGCGGGCATCACCGTGGCGGGGACCCCCACGGTCCGCAATGCCCCCTCCAGGGCCTCCTGGACGGTGGGGCCTTGGGGTTGACGCTGGAAGCCCCGGAAGTTCCCACCGAGGTACCAGAGCCAGAGGGCGACGGGAGTCCGCTTGGAGGTCGAGGTGAGCACGGCGTTGCGAGGTCGCGGGGTAACACGGGATACTCGCGCGCGAAATGGCGGCTGGACAAGAACTCGCGGCGGACGTGGATGGGCAGTGGCTCTTCCGGCATGGAGACCTGGTCCTTGGACCGGTCAGCGGCAACCACATTGTTGAAAAGCTCAAGACAGGGGAGCTGACGCCGGAGTCGCTGCTGGCGCTGGCGGGGGAGCGGGACTTCCACCCCATGAAGGACGTGGAGCCCTTCAAGGTCCACGTGGCGCTCGCGGAGGCGCGGGCGAGAGTGGACGCCGCCGTCCTGGTGGAGCGGGAGAAGAACCGCAAGCGGATGATGGTGCTGGGCGGAGTCGCCGGAGGCCTGGCGCTCGTGCTGGGCTCGGGCGGCCTCTACCTGGCGCGCAACGCCGCGGTGCACGGCTGGTTCGGCGAGGAGGAGTTCGAGGGCATCGAGATGGAAGCCCCCGTCATCCGCGTGGCGCAGGCGCGCCCGGATGACGAAGAGCTCTTCGACTACCCCATCCCGGGCGCCGTGAAGCCGAAGCAGGGCGACGTGGGGGGCGGCAAGCCCGCGACACCGGGGGGAGGCAAGCCCACCGCGGTCGCGTCGGTGGACCGCAAGCCGCCGCGCCCCTCGGGCAACGTGGCCACGGACCCGGACGGGATGCAGGTGGCGCAGCAGTTCGACCAGTCCGCCATCAACCGCGTCGTCGCGGGCAACAAGTCCACGCTCTTCCGCTGCCTCAAGGAAGAGGCCGCCCGCAGCCCGGGCCTGGCCGCGAGAATCCCCCTGGAGTTCGTCATCGGAAACGATGGCCGGGTCAACAAGCTGTGGGTGGACAACCCTCAGTTCAAGAAGGGTCCACTCTACGACTGCCTCTTCACGGAGCTGCAGAAGTGGCCGTTCCGCGCCTACGAAGGAGAGCGCGCGACGGTGGGCCTCTCGTTCACCTTGGGCCCCAAGAAGGGGTAGGGCCACTTTCTTGCCCACCTCGCGGGCATGCCCCATACCGGGGCCATGTCCGCCGCATCCGTTGCCGAGACCGAAATCGCGAAGAAGGCCTTGAGCGTTCCGCCGGGGACCTTCCGTCACACCGTGCTGCTGGCCGCCAAGCGCTTCAAGTCCACCTGGGCCGAGCTGGGCAAGCTGCTGGTCCAGGTCCGGGACGAGGCCAAGTTCGAGGAGTGGGGCCACCCCACCTTCGAGGCCTACTGTCTCAAGGAACTGCACATCAAGAAGCAGACGGCCCTCAAGCTCACCCGCTCCTTCAGCTTCCTGGCCAAGCACGAGCCCGAGGAAGAGCTGCGGGCTCAGGAGTTCCCCGAGAAGGCGCCCGCCTTCGAGGTCATCGAAGTGCTGGCCGACGCGGAGGAGCGCGGCCAGTTGTCGCCCACTGAATACAAATCCCTACGCGACAGCATCTGGAGCCCGGAGAAGTCCCCCACCGAGCTGAAGAAGGAGTTCACGGAGCGGTTCCCCCGGCCGCCGCCCGAGCCTCCTCCGGAGAGCCTCCAGGTGCGCAAGCTGGCGTCCATGGCCCGGAAGCTGGCCAGTGAGCTGGCGGGGTGTCGCAAGATTCCGAACGCCGTTGCCGAGCGAGCAGCCGCCCTGGCGGACGACGTGGAGGAGCTCGCCTCTGGGGTGACGGACGCCTGAGTCGCTGTTACTGAACGCTCACCCGTTGCGGACGCTGTACGCTCCGTAACGGGCCCGCACCGTTGGGCTTCCTGCCCAGGGGGGAGGGCCCTATAGTGGTTGTGGGCCCCATGTAGGTGGTGGGCCCGACGGCTGTTCGAGACGTGGGCAGGCCGTTTGGGTAGGGGAGCGGTGGACGGCGAAGTGGCTCCGGCAAGTCCCGGGGTCGGCGAACTCGGAGGCGGCAGTGAAGAAGGAGCACCACGTCAACCTGTCCTGCTCGTTCTGCGGAAAATCGCAGCGCGAGGTCCGCAAGCTCATCGCGGGACCGACGGTCTACATCTGCGATGAGTGCATCAAGCTCTGCAACGACATCATCGCGGACGAGAACGAGCGCGAGGAGGGCAAGCCGCAGGTCAGCTTGCCGACGCCTTCGGAGATCAAGGCGTTTCTCGATGACTATGTCATCGGGCAGGACCAGGCGAAGAAGGTCCTCGCGGTCGCGGTCTACAACCACTACAAGCGCATCTACCAGAAGAAGCCCTCGGCACGGCCGCGTCCCGGCGTGAAGAGCCCTTCGGGGGATGACGTGGAGTTGAGCAAGAGCAACATCCTGCTCATCGGCCCCACGGGCAGCGGCAAGACGCTGCTGGCGCAGTCGCTGGCCCGCTTCCTCAACGTCCCGTTCACCATCGCCGATGCCACCAGCCTCACCGAGGCCGGCTACGTGGGCGAGGACGTCGAGAACATCATCCAGAACCTGCTCCACAACGCCGATTACGACGTGGAGAAGGCGGCGCGCGGCATCGTCTACATCGACGAGATCGACAAGATCGCGCGCAAGGGTGACATGCCCAGCGCCACCCGCGACGTGGGCGGCGAGGGCGTGCAGCAGGCGCTGCTGAAGATCATCGAGGGCACTCGCGCCAACGTCACCCCGCGCGGGGGCAAGAAGTACAACCAGCAGGAGTACGTCCAGGTCGACACGACGAACATCCTGTTCATCTGCGGCGGTGCCTTCCACGGCATCGACGGCGTCATCAAGCGCCGCGTGGGTGAGAAGGGCCTGGGCTTCGGCGCGAAGATCACCCACCGCGAGGACCGCAGCGTGGGCGAGCTGTTGGCGCTGACCGAGCCGGAAGACCTGATGAAGTTCGGGATGATTCCCGAGTTCATCGGCCGTCTGCCGATGATCGCCACGCTCAACGACCTGAAGGAAGAGGACCTCGTCACCATCCTCGCGCAGCCGAAGAACGCCCTGGTGAAGCAGTACCAGAAGCTCTTCGAGTTCGAGAAGGTGAAGCTCACCTTCACGAAGGAGGCGCTGCGCGCCATCGCCCGCGAGGCGATGCGCCGTCACTCCGGAGCGCGCGGCCTGCGCGCCATCCTGGAGGACGCGATGCTGGAGATCATGTACGACATCCCGTTCCGCGAGGGCGTGAAGGAGTGCAAGATCACCGAGACGGTCATCACCCGTCGCGAACCGCCTCAGCTCGTCATGGAGAAGGAGAAGAAGACGGCCTAGCGCCGGCTCCTCCCTGACGGTGGTTCTCCTGGCCCCTCCTTCCCGCGTGGAACGAGGGGCCTTCTCATGTCCGGCGAGCGTCAGGCGACGATGGCGCTCGAGGGCGGGGCGGGGATGGTGATGATGAACTCGGTGTACTCGCCGACGATGCTATCCACCCGGATGTCGCCCTGGTGCTCCTGGACGATGTCATGGCAGAGCGACAGTCCCAGGCCGGTGCCCGAGCCCGCGGGCTTGGTGGTGAAGAACGGGTCGAAGAGCCGCTCGCGAATCTCCACGGGGATGCCCGAGCCGTTGTCTCGCACGCGCAGCTCCACGCGGTCTCCCTGTCGTCGGGTGGTGACCTGGACGCGAGGCACGAAGCCCGTGGCCGCGGTGCGCTGCTTCTGCACGGTGGCGTAGAAGGCGTTGTCGAGGATGTTGATGACGAGGCGGCTGATGTCGCCCGCGACCAGCTCGACGTTGCCCACGGACGCGTCGAAGTCCGTCTCCGTCTCCACGGAGGAGGCCCCCTGGCGAGCCCGCAGGCCCTGCACGGCCAGGTTGACGCTGTCGCGAATCAGCACGTTCAGGTCCGCGCGGCTGCGCGAGCCCTCCGAGCGGCGCGAGTGGCGCAGCATCGTCTTGATGATTCCGGACGCTCGGCGGCCATGGGACTGGATGCGCTGGGAGTTCTGCTTCAGGTCCTCCAGCGTCTCGAGCACGTCCTCCACCACCGTCGCGTCGAGCCGGTCCATCATGCCCCGCAGCGTGCCGTCCAGCTCGGTGGCCAGCTTCGCGGACAGCTCCGAGAAGTTGTTCACGAAGTTGAGCGGGTTCTGCAGCTCGTGCGCGATGCCGGCCGTGAGCGAGCCCAGCGAGGCCAGCTTCTCCTGCGCCACGAGCTGCCGCTGCATCTCCTGGATGCGGGTGAGGGTCCCCGCGAGCTCCACGTTCTTCGCCTGGAGCTCCGCGGTGCGCTCGTCGACGCGACGCTCCAGCGTATGGCTGTACTCCTCCAGGCTCGCGTAGAGACCCGCGTTCTCCAGGGAGATGGCGGCCTGGAAGGACAAGAGGCGCAGCACCTCCAGCCGCTCGGGCGTGAAGGCTCCGCGCGTCGCGTCGTTCTCCAGGTACAGCACGCCCGTGAGCGAGCCCTGCTTCAACAAGGGGCTGCACAGCACGGACTTCGGCCGGGCGCTGCGGACATACGGGTCCTCGGAGAAGGGCTCCTCCGCGGCGGCGTCGTCCAGGATGACCGTCTCACCCGTGCGCACGACGTAGTGGACGATGGAGGCCGGCAGCGCGGTGGACGACTCCACGGGCACGGCGTGCTCGAGCAGCACGCGGGCGCCGTCGACGGAGCCCTCCGCTTCGATGAAGAGCCCCTCGGGCCGCTTGAGGATGAGGAAGCCCCGGCGCGCGCCCGCGTTCTCGATGAGCAGCGTCATGATCTTGCGCAGCAGCTTGTCCAGGACGATCTCGCCGGACAGCGCGCGTGCGGTCTTCAGCACGGAGGCCATGTCCAGCGCGGCCAGCGGTGTGCCCGCGGACTCCTCGGCGTGCACGGGCTCCACCGGTGCCGCGGAGGTCAACAGGCGCGGGTGTTCACGCTCCAGGCGCGTGGCGACCGCGCGAGCCCCCCAGCGGACATACGCATCCCGGGCCTCGTGGAGATAGGCCCGAGCCACTCGCTCGCGTCCCGTCGTGAGGTGGAAGCGGGCGGCCTGCTCGCACGCGACGCCTTCATCCAGGGACAGGCCATGCTCGCGAGCGAGCCGGATGGCCCGGTCATAGCCGTCCGCGGCCTCCGCGGTGCGTCCGTCCACCCGGGCACGCTCCGCGTCCAGCAGCTCCGAGCGCGCCGCGTAGTTCATGGGCGCGATGCGTGCCCAGGCCCGCATCTGCTTGCGGAGTGCATCGATGGAGCGCGACGAGCGGATGCGCTCCAGCGGCCCACGCGTCGGGTGGAGCTGAAGCAGCGCCAGTCCTTGGAAGAACTTGTACCAGGGCAGGTAGATCTGCCCGGCGATGAGCTCCGCGTGGGCATCCACCGCGGCGGCGCTCTCGATGGCGCCCCGCGCATCGCCCCACAGCCAGCGCCGCATGGTGCGCATGACGTCGCAGGAGGCGATGCCGTTCGCGTACCCGAGCTGATGGTACGGCGCGAGGATGTCCCGCTCCCGCGCCTCGATGTCTCCGGTGAAGGCCCCGGTGAGCTGGTCGAGCGTGTGCCGGGTGAACTGGAGGAACGGCACGTTCTTGTGCTGGTGCGACGCGAGCAGGTCCAGGAAGTGGTCGACGCGAGGCCCATGCGCGGCCAGTCCATCCCGGCCGATGAGCGACGCCGCGCAGCCCGCGCTCGCGTTGTACGCGAAGTACTCGATGTCACCCGACTCCTGTCCCTTGGTCGCGCCCGTGAAGAAGTCGTCGATGCACGTCGACAGCGGCTCCTTCCAGTGGCGGATGAACAGGTTGAAGACGAAGTGCACCATGGCGCGCAGGCTCTCCGCGCCGAAGCGGTCCAACGTCTTCAACGCGAGCCGGCCGTAGCGGTAGCCCTCCTCGGGGTTGCCCAGGTGGACGCTGAGCATCAACCCGAAGCCCACGTATCCGAACGCCGAGGCGCCCGTCGCGCCATGGCGGATGGAGAGCTGGAGGGTGCGCAGGACGATGAGCGGGAAGAGCAGGGGACGCGACATGAACGCGGCCGTCGACAGCTTCATCATCAGGCGCAGCGTCGCCAGCAGCAGCGGGTCCTTCAGCTCGGGCAGGGACTCCAGGTCCTCGGGCTTGCGCAGTCCCAGCAGCACCTTGGTCTTCGCCACGGCGGCCAGGACGTGGGGCTGCTTGGGCTGCGCGGGGAGGTTCTGGCCCAGCTTCGCGAGCACCTCCAGGCCCAGGTCCACCGCGCGCGCGTGCTCGCCTCGGTGGGAGTGGCACTGGAGGCGGACCAGGTGCACACGCACGTTCTCGAGCGGGTCGGCCGCGTGGGCGAGCGCCGCTCCGGCCAGCCGCTCCATCTGCTCGAAGTCGGCGGCGAGATAGGCGGCCTCGGCGGCCTCGACGTGCAGGTCGAACGCGAGCACGCGACTCTTCGTCCAGCCTTCGTCGCCCAGGAGCTGCCGACCCGTCGACAGCAGCCGCAGCGCGGCGGTCCAGGCGCCGCGTGACTTGGCCCCGCGTCCCGCGCGCAGGTCCAGGGCCGCCACGCGGTGCCGTTCCTCCGTGTCCTTCAACACGGGCAGCGCCAGATGGAAGTGATTGACGATGTCCGCCAGCTGCTCGTCGATGAGCTCCGGAGGCGTGTGGCTCAAGAGCAGTCGGCCGATGCGCGCATGGACCTCCGCGTGCTCGCTCGCGGGGGTGAGCTCGAGCGCGGCCTGTTGGACGCGGTCATGCGCGAACTGGAAGCTGTCCGCGCGCTCGGTGTCCGTGAGGCGCTCGCCCACGGGAGCGACCAGGCCCGCCTGGACGATTTCATCGAGGGTCGCCTCCGCCCGCTGGGGCGACTGCTCGGTGACGACCGCGAGGTTGCGCGAGGTGAACGTGTGGCCGAGCGCCGCGGCCATGGGCAGCAGGGCCTGCGCATCCGGGCTCAGCTCGCGGATGCGGGCCGTGAGCAGCGCGACCACGCCGTCGCTGAAGTCCTGGCCTCGCAGCGCGCCGCCGTCCCAACGGAACCCACCGCCCTCCGCGTCGAAGCGCACGAGCCCTCGCTCGTAGAACGCGCGCAGCAGCTGCACCGCGAAGAAGGGGTTGCCCTCCGTCAGCGAGAACACCACCGCGTCCAGCTGCGTGTCCCGCTGTCCGGCCGCCGCGGGGAAGACGTCGCTGACGAGCCGCGACAGGTGCTCCGGAGACAGGGGCTCCAGGTCCAGACGCTGCACGGGAGTCCCGGCCTCGCGCAGGGCCTGGAACAGTCCCTCCACGGGATGTTCGGGGCTCAGCTCCTCCGTGCGGCAGGCGCCGACGACGAGCAGGTGGTTGAGGCCCTTGTCCGACAACAGCAGCCGCAACAGCTGGAGGCTCGCGCTGTCCGCCCACTGGAGGTCATCGAGCACGATGACGAGCGGATGCTCCGGCGTGGCGAGCGCGCCCATCAGCTTGCGCAGCACGAGCTGGAAGCGAAGCTCCGACTCGGCGGGGTCCAGCTCGGGAACGGGCGGCTGTTCTCCGAGCACCAGCGCCATGCGCGGCACCGCATCCACGACCAGCCGGCCCATGCCTCCCAGGGACTCCAGGAGGCGCTGCTTCCAATCCTCCAGCCGCTCTTCACCGAGCAGGCTTCGGGCGACCTCGCGGAACGCCTCGAAGATGCCGCTGTAGGGCGCGTCGCGAAGCAGCTGGTCGTACTTGCCGCGCACGAAGAGGCCGTGCTTCTCCGAGACAGGGCGCTTGAGCGTGCCGGTGAGCGCGGACTTCCCCATGCCCGCGCCGCCGGTGACGAGCACGAAGCCGGAGCGACCCGAGGCGGCACGCTCGAAGGCGAACCTCAGCGCGGCCTGCTGCGACTCCCGCCCGTAGAGCTTCTCGGGGACGGCGAAGCGCTCGGGGACATCCTTCGTGCCCAGCTCGAAGTCGGGCACGGTGCCATGCGCCTCCAGCGCATCGAGGCACCGCTGGAGGTCCGCCACGAGTCCATACGCGCTCTGGTAGCGTTCCTCCGGCGACTTGGCCAGCAGCTTGAGGATGAGGCTCGCGAGCGCACGAGGCAGCTCCGGCGCGAGGGCTTGAGGCGAAGGCGGCGGCAGGGCGACGTGCGCGTGGATGAGGCCCAGCGCGTCGGTGTCGGCGAAGGGCCTGCGGCCCGTGAACAGCTCGAAGAGCATGACGCCCAGCGAGTAGAAGTCGCTGCGCGAGTCGACGCTGCGGTGCGTGCGTCCGGTGCCTTCCGGGGACAGGTACTCGAGCGTCCCCTCGAGCCGGTCCGGGGCGACGGGCGCCACTTCCGTCCGGGCGCGGCGCGTGGCCAGCGTGAGCCCGGTCAGCTTCACGGACGCGTCCTCCGTGCCCAGCAGCACCGAGGCCGGCTGGAGGTCTCGATGCAGGATGCCCGCGGCGTGGAGCTGGCCCACGGCCCGCGCGAGGGCGACGGCGATCCGGCAGCCCGTGCGAGTGTCGACGCGCTCGGACGTCAACCGTTGGGCGAGCGTCTTCTCTCCAAACCCTTCCAGGATGAGGACGGACACGCCAGGGCGCGATTCCTCCAAGGCCAGCGGACGAAGGACTCCGTCGAGGCGCAGGGCTTGGGTCAGCTCGAACTCGTGTCGGAGCCGGTTCGCCAGGGAGGGAGGCCGCGAAGCGTCGGTGACCTTCAGGATGACCGACGCGCCGTCTTCGACACGGGTCGCCCGAAGCAGGTGGAAGGAACCAGAGGTGGAGAGGACTCTGTCGCTTCGGTAGCCAGGGACTTCAATCATTGCTCAACCTGTGGCGCGCAGGGGCGCGACACCCCCCCTTGGGTGCGGCAGGCTAGCCGCGCCCCCCTGGGCTCGCAACAGGCCCAGGTGTCTTCAGCGGACGGCGGGTTGCTCGTCACAGTGGAGTGCGAGGACCGGGTGTGACATGGACCCCCGGGTGATGAATCCTTCAAACAGGGTGATGGGGGACACACGGCGAGGCGGCGGGCGTGTGCTCGTCATTGGCAGTGGTTTCGGTGGATTGGCCGCCGCGGTCCGCCTGGCCGCGCGCGGCTGGCAGGTCACCGTCCTGGAGCGTCGGGAAGGACCGGGGGGGCGTGCCCACGCGTTCCACCAGGATGGCTTCACCTTCGACGCGGGCCCGACGGTCATCACCTGCCCGAACCTGTTCGAGGAGCTGTGGACGCTGGCGGGGCGACGCATGTCCGACCACGTCACGTTGCGACCGGTGACGCCGCTGTATCGCATGCGGTTTCCGGATGGCTCCACGTTCGACTACCACGCCGAGCGCGACGCGATGCTGCGGTCCATCCGGAGCTTCGCGCCGAAAGACGTGGCGGGCTACGAGTCGCTCTCCGCGCGCGTCGAGCGGATGTACGAGGCGGGCATCGGTCCGTTGATGACCGCGCCGGTGCCGAACGTCTTGAGCCTCGCGGCCTACACGCCCGCCCTGTTGCGCGAGGAGGCCTTCCGGTCGATGTACGGCCTGGTCTCGAAGCACGTGAAGGATGAGCGACTGCGGCAGGCGCTGAGCTTCCATCCGCTCCTCATCGGCGGCAGCCCCTTCCTTCCCGCGAGCGCGGTGTACACGTCCATCCACTACGTGGAGCGGCGCTGGGGCTCGTACTTTCCCGTGGGAGGGACGGGCGCGTTGGTGCGCGGGCTCGTGGCCCTGCTCGAATCCATGGGCGGAGTGGTCCGCTACAACAGCGAGGTCGCGGAAATCACCTTGGATGACCGCACCGCCACGGGGGTGCGGCTGGGGTCGGGCGAGTGGCTGGGCGCGGACGCGGTGGTCTCCAACGCGGATGCCGCGTGGACGTACCGCTACCTCCTGCCGAACCACGTTCGCGACCACTGGTCGGATGACCGCGTCCAACAATCTCGGTACTCGATGAGCGTGTTCCTCTGGTACTTCGGCACGCGCCGCAAGTATCCGGACGTGGCGCACCACACCCTGCTGTTCGGCCGCGACTTCCGAGGCATGTTCGAGGGCTTGTCGGGCGAGGGCGCCGCCTCGGACGAGCCGCTGCTCTACCTGCATCGGCCCACGGCGACCGACGCCGCCCTGGCGCCCGAGGGGCATGATGCCTTCTACGTCCTCGCGCCCGTGCCGCACCTGGGCGCGGGCTCGAACTGGAAGGCGAGGGCGGACGTGTTCCGCGCGGAGCTGGCGCGGCGGTTGTCTCGCACCGTGCTGCCGGGGCTGCAGGCGGAGCTCGTGACGTCGCGTGTCTTCACGCCGGAGGACTTCCGGGACGAGCTCCGCTCCTTCCGAGGCGCGGCGTTCAGCTTCGCGCCCACGCTGTTGCAGTCCACGTTCCTCAGGGCCCAGGCGAAGAGCGAGGACGTGGAGCGGCTGTACCTCGTTGGGGCGGGGACCCACCCCGGCGCGGGACTGCCCGCGGTGTTGTGCTCGGCCAGGATCCTCGATGAGGTCATGGCCGAGCCCTGAGTCGGCTCACTCGTTCTTCGAGTGCTTCTCGGGCGGCCGGAGCGGGAAGTGGGGATACACGTCCCGCTCGAAGACCTTGCGCAGCTTCGGGAAGTTGAGCGCCCACCGCACGCCCATCCGCCAGGGCGCGAAGAGCGCTTTCGGGACGCGCGGGAACAGGCCGGGCAGCCAGTTCTCGTAGGCCTTCTGTATCTCGTCGACGTTGTAGTCCTCGCGCACGTTGACGGCGTACGGAAGCCCATCGGGGATGTTGCCGTCGAGGATGTCGCCCAGCCCCGGCGGCAGGAACGTGGTGTGCAACGTCATGCCCACGTCGAAGTTCCTGCTGCCGAGCCGGCAGATGGGACCCTTCGCGATGTTCTCCGAGTCGAAGATCCACACCTCGTCGCCCGTGGAGTTGGGCGGGAGGTCCGGCGTCGGGTCCGAGACCACCAGCGCGACGACGTAGCCCTTCCAGTAGGGCACCTTCGGCAGCTTGATGCTCGGCACGAACTGCGGCGCGAAGCCGAACCAGCCCGTGGGGAGCACGTACCCCTCGAAGCGACCGGAGTGGACGAAGAACTTGAAGAAGCTCGCGGCCCGGCCCTCCTGGATGGGCAGGCCCGCCTTGTCTCCGACGATGGGCTTGTAGAGCTGGTACAGGTGCTCGGGCACCATGTCCGCCGTGAAGCCATCCGAGTTGAAGTAGATGGCGAGCTCGTCATCGGGGATGCCCCACTTCACGCCCCCCACCTCATCCGAGGCGCTGTCCTGCGTCGGCGGGCGCGGAACCTCGCGCAGGTACAGCCGCAGGTTCGTCTCGAGCTCGCCGTTGATGAGGCCCGCGTTGGAGAACACGGTGAGGCCCCAGGTGAAGTCGTCGTGCGCGTACAGCCGGGACTCGATGCGCAGCCGGCGCATGTCGATGCGATGCACGCCCAGCGAGCTGCGTGTCATCGGCACCGCCGTGGGCATGCCCTGCTGATAGGCCTGCGCCCGGTTGCCGTTGATGAGCAGGTCGCCTTCCTCGAGGGTGTGAGACAAATCCTCGGAGGGCGAGTGCCCCGCGACCAACGTGATGACGTCGTCCGGGTTCTCGTAGCGCGCGGCGAAGTGCAGGCCGCCACCGCCGGACTGGAAGCGGAACGCGGGAATGCGCGGCGGGTCGTCGCGAGACAGCGTGCCGGGCGAAGGCCGCAGGTCCGAGCGCCGCACCACCCAGAACACCGCCTGCGGATACGACGGCTCGGAGGTGACGCGGTCCACGAAGCGCTGCACGCGTGTCATCCCGGGCAGCGCCGCTTGCGCCGCGATGCTCCAGAAGTTGACCGGGAAGTTGCTGTCCAGCAGCACCACATAGTCGCGCGTGACGGCAATCTGGTGGAGCGACTGGGTCACCACGGGCTTGCCCGTGGCCGCGTCCATGAGGGCCCAGTGGTGGAGGCGGTTCTCCCAGGTGTCCCACGTCACCAGCTGCGTCCAGCCCTCGCCCAGCGGCCACTTGGGCGCGTGGTTGGTGAAGAACAGGCGCGGCTTCTGCTGCGACTCCTTCTCCGGGGAGATGGGGACCGCGGGCTCAGGGGCGAAGGCGGGGTGCGCGGTGCTCTGCAGCAGCGGGAACGCCCAGGGCGCGGGCACCGCGGGCTTCCACTCGCGCTTGTAGCCGAGCGGCGTGTACGCCTTCAGGGTGAGCGGGTGGATGGCCCACGGCCGGCCGGCGTCCGTGGTGACGAGCAGCATGTTCTCGCCCTCGACGAGGAACGGCGCCGTGTTGGGGGCTTCCTGCGCGCCGTAGGCAATCGAGACGTCGGAGAGCGTGGTGTCTCGAAACTCCTGGAGGTAGCGCGTGAGCGGGCCGCGCTTCGTCTCACCCGCGTTGATGGGCTCGCGCGCGTAGTACGACGGCGTCTTCATGAGGGCCGAGCTGAAGGTCGCGTGCGCGCCGTCGAAGTCGAGCCGCAGCAACAGTCCATCCGAGGCCAGGGCTGGCGAGCCCGCGTGCACGCTGGGCCCCGCGACATAGACGTGGCCGTGCAGATCCGGCGGCAGGGTGCCGGCGAGCACCTTGAGCGGCTCGCGCATGTACGGCGTCCGGTCGGACGTCATCGCGTTGTGCGGCATGCCTGGCCGCGGTCCCGGAGGAACCTGGAGGCCGGGGTACGTGGTCCCGTCCGGCTCGTGGGGAGGCGCGGGAGGTGGCTCATCGCGCGGGACGGGGAAGGGAAGCGGAGACACGGGTGGCTTGGGCGCTTCGTTCATGACGCCTCTGTGGGTAGTACGGCGAAGGGCAGGGCGGGGGGCGGCGCGCACAGTACCATGCGTGCTGCGAGTGGCTCGCGCGTGCGGCCCGTCCGCCTGGGTAGGGAGCGCTCCGGCGGAGTATCGGGTGTGGACCCCTTGTGCCATCATCCCGCCGCTCAGGGCGAACCAACAATGAACGAACAAGACCTGTCTCAGCCGCGTGTCATCGGCGGGCGATACGTCCTGGAGCGAATGCTCGCGGGCGGTGGAATGGGCACCGTTTGGGTGGCGATGGACCCCAAGCTCCAGCGCCGCGTGGCGCTCAAGCTGATGGCGAGCCACTGCGCGCCCACGACGCATTCCTTGCGCCAGTTCGAGTGGGAGGCGCAGGCCATCGCCCGCTTCCAGAGTCCCCACGTCATCCAGGTCCACGACTGCGACCTGGCGGGCGAGACGCCCTACATCGTCATGGAGCTCCTGGAGGGCGAGGACCTGGAGTCGTTGCTGAACCGGCGCGGCAGGCTGTCGCTCGCCATGGTGGAGCGGCTGCTCGCCCAGGCGTCCCACGCCCTCACCGCCGCGCACGCCGCGGGTGTCATCCACCGGGACCTCAAGCCCGCGAACCTGTTCCTGTCCCGCAGTGCGTCGGGCGAAGTGGTGAAGGTGCTCGACTTCGGCCTCGCGCTGCTGACCCAAGGGGGCGCCGCGCAGCCGCACCCGGACGAGGAGATGGCGGGCACGCCCCGGTACATGAGCCCCGAGCAGCTCCGGAGCCTGTCACCGCGGCTGGACCACCGCTGCGACCTGTGGGCCCTGGCCGTGGTGGCGTACCGGGCGCTCACCGGGCAGCACCCGTTTCCGCTGGAGTCACTGCGGCAGATGCGCCTGGGCAACAAGCCGCCTCCCGCGGTGCCGCCCTCCACGCTGGTGCCCGAGCTGGGCGCGGAGGTGGATGCCTTCTTCGCGCGTGCGCTGGACCTGGAGCCGTCCGCGCGCTTCCAGTCCGCGCACGAGCTGTCCTCGGCCTTCTCCGCGCGAGTGGAGGCGGGGCGTCCCTTCCGTCCGGCCAAGGTGCTGGTGGTGGATGACGAGCCCGACGTCGCGGTGATGATGGAGCAGAGCTTCCGCAAGCAGATCCGCCGCTCCGTCTACCAGTTCCTCTTCGCGGCGGATGGCGAGGAGGCGCTCGAGGAGCTGCGCCAGCACCCGGACACGGCCGTCGTCCTGTGTGACATCAACATGCCGCGCATGGACGGGCTCACGTTCCTGTCGCGCGTGGGGGAGGTGAGCGCGCTCGTCCGCGTGGTCATCGTCTCGGCGTACGGCGACATGAGCAACCTGCGCACGGCGATGAACCGAGGGGCCTTCGACTTCATCACCAAGCCCATCGACTTCCCGGACCTGGAGGCCACGCTCGTCAAGACGCTCAAGCACGTGCGCGAGCTGCGGCGCACGGTGCGCTACACCGAGGAGAACGGCCTTCTGCGCATGTTCGTCCCGGGCGGCGTGCTGGAGCGCATCCCGCCCATGCTGCAGGGCACGGAGGCCATGGCCGGCGAGTGGGTGGAGGGCACCGTCGTCTTCATCGACGTGGATGGCTTCACCCCCGTGCTCCGCCAGGAGGCCCCGCCCGAGTCCCTGCGCCGCCTCAACGCCAACTTCGAGGCCATTGTCCCGGAGGTGCTCGCGCGCGGCGGAACGGTGGACAAGTTCGTGGGTGACGCGGTGATGGCCGTGTTCCGGGGTCCGGAGCACGTGGACCGCGCGCTGGAGGCCTGTCTCGCCATCCGCCGGCAGCTCGAGATTCTCGCGCTGAAGGGCGGAGCGACGGCGCCGTATGCCCACGGCGTCTGCATGGGGCTGGACTCGGGCGATCTGGTGGCGGGGAGCATCGGCGCGAAGGCGTCGGGCCGGCTCGACTACACGGTGCTGGGGGACGCGGTGAACACGGCGGCGCGGCTCGCGTCGCTGGCGGGCCGAGGGCAGGTGCTCCTCAGCGACAGGACGCGGACGCGGGCTCGGGAGCCCTACGTCTACGCGCCCCTGGGTGAGCAGCAGCTGCCGGGGACGGCGCTGTCGCTCACGGTCTTCGAGCTGCTGAGGGGCGAGGGGGCTCGGGCCGTGGCGCCCGAGGACACCACGCCCCTGGTGGGACCCGCGAGCGTCTAGCTCTGCGTCACGCGCACCGTGGTGTTCATCTCCCGGCCGGTGGCCGGGTCCCGGGCGCGCATGGAGAGGATGCCTTCGACATTCACATCGAAGGTGATCTCCACCTGCACACCGCCCGCGCGCGCCTGCTGGATGCCGGAGAAGGTGAACTCACCCAGCATGTCGTTGCGCGCCACCAGCTCGTGGTCGCCCTGGAAGATGCGCATGGCCAGCTCGGTCTGGTTGTCCATGCTCGTCGTGGCCAGGAGCTGCTTGGCGTTGGGGATGGGCGCGTTGCGCGGGAAGACGACGTGGAAGGCGCCGCCCGCCTTCTCCAGGCCGATGGCCATGGGAATCACATCCAACAGCTGGATGCGCAGGTTGGTGTCGTCCTGGAGCGAGTGCGCGTAGAGCGCCGCGCCGATGGCGACGGCCTCGTCCGGGTGCACGCCCTTGCTCGGGGGCTTGCCGAAGAACTTCGTCAGCCGGTCCTGGACGATGGGCATGCGCGTCTGCCCGCCGACCAGCATCACCTCGTCCACGTCCTTGGTGGACAGGCCGGAGTCCACCAGCACGCGCGCCACCATCTGCAGTGTGCGGTCCACGAGGTGGTTGGTGAGCTGCTCCAGCATCTTCCGGGTGAACTTCATCTCGATGTTCAGTGGCTGGCCCTGGGACGTCATCGTGATGAAGGGGATGTTGAAGGGCACCTCGTCGCGCGCGGAGAGGTCGATCTTCGTGCGCTCGGCCAGGTCCTTGATGCGCTGCATCGCCACCGGGTCCGTGGCCAGGTCGATGCCCGTCTTGGCCGCGAAGTCCTTGAGGACGTGGTGGATGATGGCGTTGTCGAAGTCGATGCCGCCCAGGAACACGTCGCCGCCGGTGGACTTCACCTCGAAGACGCGGTCTCGAATCTCGATGATGGAGACGTCGAAGGTGCCGCCGCCCAGGTCGTAGATGACGACCTTCTCCTTCAGGCCCTTGCCCACGCCGTAGGCGAGCGCGGCCGCGGTGGGCTCGTTGATGATGCGCACGACCTCGAGGTCGATGAGCTTGCCCGCGTCCTTCACCGACTGGCGCTGCCGGTCATTGAAGTAGGCGGGGACCGTCACCACCGCGCGCTTGATGGGCGTCTTCAGGTAGTTGGAGGCGACCTCGCGAATCTTCCCGAGGATCTTCGCGCTCACTTCCTGGAGGGTGAACTCCTTCTTGCCCACGTCCAGGGTGACTTCGTTCTTCTTGCCGGGGCGCATGTTGTACGCCACGACCTTCTTCATCGTGTCCACGACGTCGCTGCCGAACGTCCGCCCCACCAGGCGCTTGGAGCCGTACACGGTGTTGCGCGGGTTGAGCTGCCACTGGCGCTTGGCCTCGTAGCCGATGAGCTCGTTCCCCTTGTCGTCGATCGCGAAGATGGAGGGGATGGTGTACTCACCGCCCTTGTAGGGGATGAGCTTGACGTTCCCGTTGTCTTCGACAATCGCCGCGCACGAGTTCGTCGTGCCGAGGTCGATGCCGATGATGGGCTCCTTGTGCATCGTGTTTGGACTCCGGGTGGGCACCGAAGAGAAGGCCTGGACCGTATCTCACCCCGGCCCCCCACGCGAGTATGCTTACACCCACGCCTCGTGAGCCTGGGACCGGGCCCGGACTAACCTTGGAACCCCGCACGATGCCGGGCGAAAAGTGCAACCCGGCTACTTTCTTCCCTGGAAGGCAGCCGGCGGCCCGAGCGCGTGGGCTGGCGGACATGCCGCCAAAGGGCCCTGGACTTCGGGGGGAGCGACGGAAATGGTTTGAGGGGGGCTCGGAGGGCTGCACCGGTCCGAGGCCATGGCTACATCGAACTGACCCGTACCCGTACGAGGAGAGCCACCGTGGACGCGAAGGGTTATCTGCAGGAAGTGGGCACGCAGGTGAACGCCGACTTCGTCAAGAACCGTTCGATCCTGTCCTTCGAGGAGTATCTGTCGCTCTTCCTCAATGACCCTCGGGCGCAGGCGCGCAACGCGGCCCAGTACCTGCGGGATGTGATGGATTATTTCGGCACCCAGACGGTGCCGCACCCGACGGGGACCATCCGGCGCTTCAAGGTCTTCGACGCGGAGGGCAGCGAGCGCGACGGCCGGGTGGCGGGGCAGGAGGAGGTACAGAACGCCATCTACCGCGTGCTGGGCAACTTCGTTCGTGCCGGCCGCATCAACAAGCTCATCCTCCTGCACGGCCCCAACGGCAGCGCCAAGTCGACGCTGGTCAACGCGCTCAAGGCGGGCATGGAGACGTATTCGCGGCAGCCGCAGGGCGCGCTGTACCGCATCGCCTGGGTGTTCCCGTCCGAGAAGCTCATCAAGGGCTCCATCGGCTTCGGCGAGCGCACGGATGGGAGCGGGGAGCTGACGACCTTCGCGCACCTGGATGCGGAGTCCATCGACCTGCGCATGCCGTGTGAGCTTCGCGACCATCCCCTGTTCGCCATGCCGCCCGGGGAGCGGCGCAAGGTGCTGGAGGCGGCGCTCAAGAAGAAGGGGCTGGGCAACGGGGACGGCGAGTCGGGGGACTTCATCCTCTCCGACTATGTGCGCGACGGAGAGCTGTGCTCCAAGTGCCGCCGCATCTACACGGCGCTGCTCAACTCGTACAACGGCGACTGGCTCAAGGTGATGCGCCACGTCCAGGTGGAGCGCTTCTACGTGTCGCGCCGCTACCAGGTGGCCACGGTGACGGTGGAGCCGCAGATGAGCGTGGACGCCGTCGTGCAGCAGATCACCGCGGACCGCACCCAGCTCAACGTGCCCGCGCCGCTGCACAGCACCGTGCTGTTCGAGCCCCACGGCCCGCTGGTGCACGCCAACCGCGGCCTCATCGAGTACGCGGACCTGCTCAAGCGGCCGCTCGAGGCCTTCAAGTACCTGCTGGGCTTCAGCGAGACGAGCGAAGTCCCCCTCGAGCCCTTCGTCCTCCAGCTCGACGAGGTGCTGATTGCCTCGTCCAACGAGAAGCACCTGGGGGCCTTCAAGGAGCTGCCGGACTTCGCGTCATTCAAGGGCCGCATCGAGCTGGTGCGCGTGCCGTACCTGCGGCGCTACCGCACCGAGCAGCAGATCTACGACGCGCAGGTGTCCCCGACGACGGTGGGCAAGCACGTGGCGCCGCACGCGACGGAAGTGGCCTCCATGTGGGCGGTGCTCACGCGGCTGAAGAAGCCCATCCCGGACCGCTACCCGGGCGACGTGAAGGAGCTCATCGACCATGTCACGCCGGTGGAGAAGCTCCATCTGTACGAAGAGGGCGCGCCCCCGGACCGGCTGAGCCTGGCGAACACCAAGGAGCTGCGGAAGCTGCGCGAGGAGCTGTTCACCGAGTCGGAGGCGTACCCCAACTACGAGGGGCGCGTGGGCGCGAGCGCGCGGGAGATCAAGACGGCGCTCTTCAACGCCGCGCAGAACCCCGACTACAAGTGCCTCAACGGACTGGCCGTGCTCGAGGAGCTGGAGGCCATCTGCAAGGACAAGAGCGTCTACGAGTACCTGCTCCAGGAGGTGATGGACGGCTACCACGACCACGAGGCCTTCGTGCGCGTGGCCGAGGCGGAGTACCTGGACCGCGTGGACACCGAGGTCCGCGAGTCCATGGGCCTGGTGTCGGAAGGGCAGTACCGGGAGCTCGTGGAGCGCTACATCCAAGGCGTCAGTCACTGGGTGCGTGGCGAGAAGATGCGCAACCGGGTGACAGGTGAAATGGAGAAGCCGGACGAGCAGCGGATGCAGGAGGTGGAGGCCATCGTCATGCCCAAGGGGGAGGACGCGGCGGAGTTCCGTCGAGGTCTCATCGCGTCCATCGGCGCGCACCGGCTGGACAACCCCGAAGCGACGATGGACTACCCGCGCATCTTCCCGGACATGTTCAAGCGCCTGAGGGACCACTACTTCGAGGAGCGCAAGCGGGTGCTGCGCAAGAACAAGGAGAACGTCCTCAAGTACCTCTCGGAGGACCGGGGCATGCTGACGCCTCGCGAGCAGGCACAGGTGCAGAGCACGCTCAAGACGATGGCGGAGCGGTATGGCTACTGCGAGCACTGCGCGAAGGACGCCATCCTGTTCCTGATGAAGAAGCGCTACGCCTGAGGCGTGGAGCGGGGCGGGCAGGCGGCCGGGCCCTGTCGGGTGCCTGCTTTCAAATCAGGGCACGGCCTGGGGAAGATGGGAGCTGAAAGCGAGTTCACGTTTCAGCGCCGTCCTTCATCCCGGAGAGTCGATGACCCGCTTCTTCCTGGGCGCCCCCGTCGCCCTGCTCGCGCTCGCGTCGTGCGCGGGCGCGCCGTCACCTGGCCGCGGCGCCTCGCCGCAGGTGTCTCCCGTGGTGGTGCCGGTGCTGGCGTCCGCTTCGTCCACCGCGTCCGCTCGGCTGTCTCGCAAGGAGCGCGTCCAGCGCATCCTCCCGCACAACGTCCGGTTGCAGGTGGTGGAGGGGGACTCGGTGCGGCGCAGCGCCTCTGGCGTCGTGGTGGGCTCCGAGCAGGGGCCCGAGGGCGTGGTGGCGTGGGTCGTCACCAACGCGCACGCGGTGGTGATGAGCGACGTGAAGGCCGCGGAGCTGCGCGTGCTGGTGGACCGCCGCTCGGAGGTGGAGACCCACGTGGGGCAGGTGGTGGCGGCGGGGAAGGTGCCGGAGCTGGACCTGGCGCTCGTGAAGGTGCCGGGGCTGGCGCTGCCCGCGGTGGAGCTGGCCGAGGAGGCGGAGCTGGAGCTGGGCGAGGACGTCGTCGTGGCCGCGTCGCCATTCGGGCGGGCCCTGTCGCTCTCCGGCGGCATGGTGTCCCAGGTGGAGTGGGACCGGGAGTCGCGCCGGCCGAAGTCGGTGAAGACGGACGCGCCCATCGGCTATGGCGCCTCGGGTGGGGGCGTGTACAGCCTGGAGTCGGGGCGGCTGCTCGCCATCGTGGAGGGCTATCGCACCGCGCAGGTGGACTTCGCCGTGCGTGAGGAAAGCTACAGCTTCGATGTGCCCATGCCCGGCGAGACGTTCGCGGCGCCCAGCACCAAGGTGCGCGATTTCCTTCACTCGAAGGGCTTCGGGCACCTCCTGAAGGACACCCTGTCGGGGGAGGGCGGTGTCGCTCACGCCGCGGGTCGCTGATCCGCCCATTTTGTCGACAGGGGCGCGCATCGCGTTACACCCTCCGGCGATCAGGAGGCACAGCGCATGTCCGGACGGGTTTCGTGGGATCAGTACTTCATGGACATCGCGAAGCAGGTGGCCACTCGCGCCACGTGTGATCGCAAGCACGTGGGCGCCGTCATCGTGCGCGGACGGACCATCCTGTCCACCGGGTACAACGGCTCCATCCGTGGGTTGCCCCACTGCGATGACGTGGGCCACATGATGGAGAACGGCCACTGCGTGGCCACGGTGCACGCGGAGGCCAACGCCATCATCCAGGCCGCCACCAACGGCGTGGCCATCGACGGGGCGACCATCTACACCACCGCGAG
This sequence comes from Myxococcus stipitatus, assembly GCF_038561935.1. The sequence continues at coordinate 4,855,042 of NZ_CP102770.1, forward strand.
CCCGTGCTGGCCGTGCTTCAAGCTCATCGCCAACGCGGGCCTCGTGCGCATCGTGTTCGGCGAGTTCTACCGGGACCCGCGCATCTTCGAGGTGGCCTCCCAGCTCAAGCTGGAGCTGGTGGGGCTGGGCGACGCCGCGCGCCCCCCTGTGTCGTCGGCTGGCTGAAGCACCTCGGAAAACGTCGCCCGGAGAACACTCGGGAGTTGCCTCAAGTGGGCGACTCCACTCGGGAATTTGCCGGTTCCGGCAAGAATTACCGCCCCAGGGTTGACGTTGTGGAAAGCGCTCCCTAACTCTTGGCCGCGGTGGGGAGGCGGCGAGGGGCGGAGACGAAAAACCCGAGGAGTTTCCGTTGGTTAGCTCGACGGCTGTGTCCAGTAGCGTGGCGCGTGTCCAGGAGGCGACGGACCCCGTGGTGGGCGCGGCCCGCTACGGCGCGGTGCAAACGCTGATGGACAGCCTGCTGCACGACGTCCGCAACCCGCTCAACGCGATGGCCATCCACCTGGAGGTGCTGTCGGAGAAGTTGAAGGCGGAGACGGGGCAGGTGCCGCCGTCGCAGGAGAAGAACCTCAAGGCGCTGCGGGAGCAGATCCAGCGCGTGGACGGCATCCTCCGGCAGTTCACCGACTTCATCGTGGCGAAGGGTGGCAGCGCGGGCGAGGTGGACCTGTCGGACGCGACGACGCGGGCGCTGGCGGTGGTGGCGCACGAGGGGCGCAAGCGGCGGGTGACGGTGCAGGTGGCGGTGGAGGCGGGGGTGCTGGTCCGGCTGGCGGACACGTCCGAGCTGGGCTTCTTCGTCATCCAGGGCTTGCTGCGGGCGTTCCGGCGGGCGGAGGGCGGGGGCTCGGTGCGCGTGACGGTGCGCGCGGAGGGCCCTTCGGCGGTGTTGGAAGTGGACGACAGCGGCGGTGAGGCGGCGCCGGAGCTCGCCGATGCGGTGGCGGCGCTGGGGCTTCGCTGTGCGCAGTTGGGCGTCGAGCTTCACGTCCGCGGTGGTTGCTGCCGGCTGATTTTTCCTCGCGCTTGAGGGCTGTACCGGGCGGTGGGCTTCTCCTTCAGAGTCAGACTCACCCTCATTCGCGTCACGACGCAGTACCGGAGGTCTCCATCTTGGGTAGCGCACGAATCCTGGCCGTGGACGACGAACGCGACACGTGCGAGGCGCTGGCGGAAATGCTCAGCGCCTGGGGCCACAAGGTCGAGACGGCCTTCGACGGGCACGACGCCCTGCGCAAGGCCGGCGAGTTCCGTCCGGACGTCGTCCTGTCGGACCTGGCGATGCCGGAGACGGACGGGTTGTGGCTGTTGCGCAACCTGAAGGAGGAGCTGCCGGACTGTCCGGTGGTCTTCCTCACCGGCCGCGGCACCATCGACGCGGCGGTGGAGGCCATCCGCGAGGGCGCGTATGACTTCATCGTCAAGCCGCTGGACACCGCGCGCTTGAAGGTCTGCATCGACCGGGCGCTGGAGAAGAAGGAGACCCTGCGCGAGGTGCAGACGCTGCGCCGGAGGCTCAAGCAGTTAGGCTCGTCCGACCTCATCGCCCAGTCGGCGGGCATGCGCAAGGTCATCGAGCTGGTGGAGAAGGTGGCCCCGTCCAAGGCCAGCGTGTCCATCAGCGGCGAGTCCGGCACGGGCAAGGAGGTCGTCGCCCGCGCCGTGCACAACCTGTCCCTGCGCCGCGACAAGCCCTTCATCGCCATCAACTGCGCGTCCATCCCCGCGACGCTCATCGAGTCGGAGATCTTCGGCCATGAGCGCGGCGCCTTCACGGGCGCGGATCAGCGCCGCCCCGGCGTGTTCGAGCTGGCGCACGGCGGTACGCTGTTCCTGGACGAGCTGGGGGAGATTCCCATCGACCTGCAGGCCAAGCTGCTGCGCGTGCTGGAGGAGGGCCGGCTGCGCAGGCTGGGTGGCAAGGTGGAGATTGAAGTGGACGTGCGCGTGCTGTGCGCCACCAACCGCGACCTGAAGCAGGAGATCAAGAACGGGCGGTTCCGCGAGGACCTCTACTTCCGCCTCAACGTGTTCCAGATCCACCTGCCACCCCTGCGCGAGCGCCGCGAGGACGTGCCCATCCTGGTCCAGCACTTCGTGGACAAGTTCCGCGGGGACTCGGCCAAGCGCGTGTCCGGGGTGCACCCGGATGCGATGGAAGTGCTCAAGAATTACGACTGGCCTGGAAACATCCGTGAGCTGCGCAACGCGGTGGAGCGCGCGGTGATCCTCTGCGACGGGGAGCTGATCACCCGGGAGCACCTGCCGCCGGACATGGCGGGCAAGGGGCCGGAGCGGCACAACTTCAAGCTGCCGTATGGCTTGAGCCTGGACGCGGTGGAGCGTGAGTACATCCTGGGAAGCCTGCACCGCAATGGCAACAACAAGGCGCGGACGGCGGAGGTGCTCGGGGTGAGCGAGAAGACACTCTACAACAAGCTCAACCGCTACGCGGCCGAGGCGCGCAACCAGCCGGGCGGGCCCCGTGACAGCGGGCCGTTAGGGGGGCAGGGGAGCAATGCCCCGCTGAACCCCAGCAACCTGGATGCCCGGCCACCTGACAGGTAGGAATTCCTCCTCGGATTCCGCGCTGTTGGAGTGGCTCCAAGGGCCTGTCGCGGAGGCCGTGGTGGGAGGGGCCGAAAGGTGCCGACCCTCCGCCAAACCCCGCGTCAATTCTTGACTTTTGACCTCTGGACAAGGGATTCTGCGGTCGACTCCCACCCACAGGGAGGGCCCGGCCGTACAGGTCGACGCACCGGGCAACTCCGACGCCATCTTCTTGGGCAAGTTTGGAGTGTGCATCAAGGTGCCGCCGGGGGGGCACAAGGAAGGCCACAAGGCAATGAGCGACGCGCGAGTTCTTCACTTCTTCGGCGGCAAGGGCGGGGTTGGCAAGACCACGCTCGCGGCGGCGTACGCGTTGCGGTTGTCGGAGGAGGTCCCGAAGGAGCGGGTGCTGCTCGTCTCGCTGGACCCCGTGCGTTCCCTGTCGGACCTGGTGAAGAAGAAGCTCTCCGCGAAGCCCTCGAAGCTGGTGCCGGGCAAGGGCGAAGGTGGCGTCTGGGGCCTGGAGGTGGATCCGGCCGCGCTGCTCAAGCCGTTCCTGGCGCAGTACCTGCCCGCGCTGAAGAAGGCCGCCGCGAAGGGCACCCACTTCTCCGAGGAGGAGCTGGGCTCGCTGTACCAGCAGGCCGTCCCCGGGCTGGAGGAGCTGGTGGCGCTCTTCCACGTGGTGGAGCTGCTGGAGGGCAAGGAGAAGGAGTTCGACCGGATCATCGTGGACTGCTCGCCCACGAGCCACACGCTGCGGCTGTTTGATCTGCCGGCGGGGCTGCGCAAGTTCCTGGGGCTGGTGCGCGCGGGGGCCGACAAGCCCGCGACGACCTCCGGGAAGGGCAAGAAGGCGGAGGCCGCCGCGGCCGAGCCGGGGTTCCTGGAAGGGCTGGGGCAGAAGGCGGAGAAGCTGCTGGGGCTCTTGAAGGACCCCGCGCGCACGGCCTTCCACCTGGTGGCGCTGGCGGAGCCGGTCCCCGAGGCGCAGACGCGCATGCTCTTCACGCAGCTGCGCGAGCGCGGGCTGCCGGTGACGGAGATCGTCGTCAACCAGGTGGAGGACCGCGAGGGCTGTCCCGCGTGCCAGGGTCGCCGGGGGCTGCAGGCGCCTCACGTGCGCAAGTTCCAGGCGCTGGACAAGTCCGTGCCGGTCCACCTGCTGGGGCGCCGGGAGCTGGCGCCGCGCGGGCTGGATGGCCTGGCGGTATTCGCCAAGGCGTGGGCGGGTGGCAAGGAGACGAAGGCGCTGGAGTTCGCCGCGGCGGAGGGCCCTCCGGCCCTGGTCCGCGCGCCGTCCATGCCGCCCATCGCCGCGCCGCCGCTGCCTCCCACGCGGCTCATCTTCTTCGTCGGCCAGGGGGGCGTGGGCAAGAGCTCGTGCGCCGCCGCCGCCGCGGTGACGCTCACGGAGAAGGAGGGGCCGGTGCTCCTCATCTCCACGGACCCCGCGCACTCGCTGTCGGACGTGCTGCAGAGCCGGCTGACGGACACCGAGACGCAGGTGAAGGGCACCAAGGGCCTCTACGCGCGCGAGCTGGACATGGCGGGCTGGTTCAACGCCCTGCGCAAGCGGCTCAAGGAGAAGGCGGAGAAGGCCTTCGAGGGCGCGCCCAAGACGGGCAGCGAGGTCCCCGCGGATCTGCTCTACCTGCGCAACCTGCTGGAGTGCGCGCCGCCGGGCATCGACGAGCTGGCGGCCATGAGCGTGCTCACGGACGCGCTGGTGCAGGAGCGGTTCAAGCGCATCGTCGTGGACTCGTCGCCGGTGGTGAACTCCGTGCGCGTGGTGGAGCTGGCGGAGACGGCGAAGACGTGGCTGGGCGCGCTGCACACCGTGCTCAACAAGCACCGCGCCAAGGGCCTGGGTGACCTGGCGGACGACATCGCCGGGATGATCAAGCACGCGAAGCGCTTCGAGGAGGCGCTGGCGTCTCCGACGGAGGCGCGCTTCGTGGTCGTCACGCGCGGCGAGGACCTGGCCGCGGCCCGCACCGAGCGGGTGGTGGAGTACCTGAAGGACAAGAAGCTCCCGGTGGAGCGCGTGCTCGTCAACCGCGTGGGCCCCAAGTCCACCTGCGAGAAGTGCGAGAACCGCCGCAAGCTGGAGCTCAACGCGGCGAAGGCCATCGAGAAGAAGCTGGGCCTGCCCGTCACCATGGCCCCCGCGCTGGGCCGCCACCCGGCGGGTCTGCGGGAGCTGAAGGCGTTCCGGACGGCGTGGTACGCGCTGTCCCCGCCAGCCGCGAAGATCAAGGCGGCCTGAGGCCCTTCGGGTCTCAGGCGTCGCACTCCGGCTCGGAATCCGTGAAGGTTCCGAGCCCCGGGAAGGTGAGGGCGCCCGCGGTGGTCAGCGTCCCCTTCCGAGGCGGTTCGTCCATGAGCCGCAGCTCCACCTGACGCCCCTTCACGGTGTAGGTGCCGGGCAGCTCGCCGTGGTTCTCGTCTCCCTTCTCATCCACGAGGCGGGTCCAGAGGACCACCCGGCCTCCAGGCAGGAAGCGCAGGCTGTGCTTGCTGCCGTGGATGCCGACCGCGGGGCCGTACCAGGACACGGCGCGCAGCAGGGCGGGCACGTCGGCCTCGCGCTCGGGCTTGTGCCCCAGGAGGCGCTGCCAGCCCAGGGTGTCCCGGATGGCGTCCAGGTCCGCGTCCTCGCGCGCACGGGCCAGCCGCCGGGCGTCCAGCCGGACGGCCTGGGTGAGGTGCTCCAGGATGACGTCGCGGTGCGCGCTGTACTCACACAGCTTGCCCTGCTTGCGCAGGACGCCCAGGGTGGCGGCCAGGTTGTAGCGGGGCAGGGCGTAGGCGGGGTCGGCCTTCATGGCGCCCTGGAACTTCTCCAGGGCCTCCGGGTAGCGGCCGGCGCGGTAGAGGCGGAAGCCCTCGGTGTTGAGGGCCCGGGCGGAGGGCGCGGGCGGGGCGGCGGTCAGCACCAGGACGAGCAGCGGCAGGGCTTGGAGCATGGCGTTCCGTCGGGCTTGAGGTTGTCCACCACCATGACACGGTGCGGTGCGTAACTGCTTGCGCGTTGAAAGGTGGAGGACGCTGGTGCTAGTTCCGCGCCCATGGCGACCGGCATCAGTTACGCGCTCGACTTCGAGCGCCCGCTCATCGAGCTGGAGAAGAAGATCGATGAGCTCAAGGCGTTGTCCACGGGTGGTTCGGCGGACTTCACCTCGGAGATTTCCAAGCTCGAGAAGAAGGCGAAGAAGCTCCAGACGGAGATCTTCAGCGACCTGACGCGGTGGCAGGTGGTGCAGATGTCCCGCCACCCCTCGCGGCCCTACTTCCTGGACTACGTCCGCTTCCTGTTCACCGACTTCGTGGAGCTGTGCGGCGACCGGCACTTCGGCGAGGACCCGTCCATCGTCGGCGGCTTCGCGCGCTTCGACGGCAAGCCGGTGATGGTGATGGGCCACCAGAAGGGCCGCAACACCAAGGAGAACATGGCGCGCAACTTCGGCATGCCGCGCCCGGAGGGCTACCGCAAGGCGCGCCGGCTGATGGAGCTGGCGGAGCGCTTCGAGAAGCCCATCCTCACGTTCGTGGACACGCCGGGCGCCTATCCGGGCATCGGGGCGGAGGAGCGCGGACAGGCGGAGGCCATCGCGGTCAACCTGGAGGTGATGAGCGGGCTGCGCGTGCCCATCATCTCCACCGTGGTGGGCGAGGGTGGCTCGGGTGGCGCGTTGGCCATCGGCGTGGGCAACCGCGTGCTGATGCTCCAGAACAGCGTCTACTCCGTCATCTCGCCGGAGGGGTGCGCCTCCATCCTCTTCCGCGACGCCAGCAAGGCGGACAAGGCCGCGGATGCGATGAAGCTCACCGCGAGCGACCTGCTGCAGATGAAGATCGTCGACGAGGTGGTGGCCGAGCCTCCCGGCGGCGCGCACCGCGACCCGGCGAAGGCGGCCGAGTCCCTGGGCAAGGCGCTGCGCAAGCACCTGGGACAGCTCGCCGAGCTGTCGCCGGACGGGTTGGTCAAGGACCGCTACGCGAAGTTCCGCGCGCTTGGCGTGTTCTCCGGTCGCTGAAGGGGTCCTTCGTTTCCATCATGCGACCCCTCGTTCCCAACTACGTCGAGACGCTCAAGCCGTACGTGCCGGGCAAGCCCATCGAGGAGACCGAGCGCGAGTTCGGCCTGACGGGTGTCATCAAGCTCGCCTCCAACGAGAACCCCCTGGGGCCTTCTCCGCGCGCGCTGGAGGCCATGCGGCACGCGTCGTCCAACGTGCACCTGTATCCGGACGCCACGTCGTTCCACCTGGTGCGCCGGCTGGCGGCCTCGCTGGGCGTGCAGCCCCAGGAAGTGGTCCTGGGCAGCGGCTCCAACGAGCTCATCGAGTTGCTCATCCGCACGTTCACCACGCCGGAGGATGAAATCCTCCTGTGCAAGAACTCCTTCTCCGCGTACCGCATCTCCGCGCAGGCCCACGGGCGGCCCTTCGTCGAGGTGCCGATGCGCGCGGGCTACCAGTACGACCTGGAGGCCATGGCGCGCGCGGTGACGCCTCGCACGCGGCTGGTGTTCCTGGCCAACCCGGACAACCCCACGGGCACCGCGTTCGGCCGCGAGGCGCTGGAGAAGTTCCTGGCGTCGGTGCCGCCCGAGGTCCTCATCGCCTACGACGAGGCCTACTTCGAGTTCGTGGACTGGCCCGACTACGTCAGCGCGGTGGAGCTGTTCCGCCGCCATCCCAACCTGGTCGCGCTGCGCACGTTCAGCAAGATCCACGGGCTGGCGGGCATCCGGCTGGGCTACGGGGTGATGGACGCGAAGCTCGCGACGTACGTGCAGCGCACGCGCATGCCCTTCAACCTGACGGTGGTGGCGCAGGCCGCGGGGCTCGCGGCGCTGGAGGACACCGAGCACGTCCAGCGCACGCGTGAGAACAACCGCCAGGGGCTGCGCTACTTCGAGGCGGAGCTGCCGAAGCTGGGCATCACGCTCACGAAGAGCCACGCCAACTTCGTGTTCGCGGACTTCGGCCGGCCGTCCACGGAGCTGTACGAGCTGCTGCTCCGCAAGGGCGTCATCGTCCGGCCCTTCGCCGGCGGCGGCTTCCCGACGTGCCTGCGCATCTCCGTGGGCACGGCCTCCGAGAACGAGCGCTGTGTGCGCGCCTTGAAGGAGGTCCTCTCGTGAGTCCTCGCTGCTTCATCGTCGCCATCGACGGTCCTGCGGGTGCTGGCAAGTCCACGGTGTCGAAGCTGCTCGCGCGCCGGCTGGGGTTCTCCCTGGTGGACACGGGCGCCATCTACCGCTGCGTGGCGCTGATGGCGACGCGTGAGCGGATTGCCTACGACGATGATGCGCGTCTGGGCGAGCTGCTGGGACGCGTGCACATCCACTTCCTGGTGGTGGGCGAGGAGAACCGGGTGTTCCTGGGCGGGCAGGACGTGTCCGGGGAGATCCGCTCGCCGGAGATCTCCATGGCCGCGTCGCAGGTGTCCGGCCGCCCCGTGGTGCGCGCGGGCCTGCTCCAGCTCCAGCGGCGGTTGGCGCTGGAGTCGAGCAAGGGCTCCATCCTGGAGGGACGCGACATCGGCACCGTGGTGTTCCCGGATGCCGACGCCAAGTTCTTCCTGGAGGCGAGCCCCGAGGTGCGCGCCCGCCGCCGCTTCGAGGAGCTGTTCCAGAAGGGCGTGGAGAGCAGCCTGGACGACGTGCTCGCCGACCAGACGAAGCGCGACAAGGATGACTCCGCGCGCGCCGTGGCCCCGCTGAAGGCCGCGGAGGACGCCATCCACGTGGACTCCAGCGCGTTGCCGCTGTCGGAGGTCGTCCACGCGATGGAGTCGGAGATCCTCCGCCGGATGGCGGCGCGCGGCTAGAAGGCGACGCCTTCCTTCGACGGGGCGGGCACCACCAGCGAGAGCCGGGGCTGCTCGCCCCCCGGGCCGTAGAAGGCGCGGTAGAGGAACAGGTCCGCCACCACCTGCTTCACGTAGGCCCGCGTCTCCCGGAACGGGATGGACTCCACGAAGAGGTCCAGCGGGAGGGAGCCTCGGTCCGCGGCCCACTTCGCGACGGAGCTGGGGCCCGCGTTGTATGCGGCGGCGGCGAGCACCGGATGCGCGAAGCGCTCCATCAGCCGGGCCAGGTACCAGGCGCCGTAGCGGATGTTCCGCTCGGGCGAGAAGAGGTCCGCGGGCGCGGGCGCGGGCTCCGAGAGCTTCTGGGCAATCTCCGTGGCCGTCTTCGGGATGATCTGCATCAAGCCCCGTGCGTCGGCCGCGCTCATCACCTCCGGCTTGAAGGCGCTCTCACGCCGCATGATGGCCCACACCAGGAACGGGTCCACCTTCTGCGCCGCGGCCGCCTGCTCCACCGCGCTCGAGAAGGCACGCGGGTAGAAGGCCGCGAGTGCATCCGGCTCGCGTGAGCCGAAGGCCCGGCCCCACAGGTGTCTGGCCGCCACGGTGTGCGCGTGGCCGAACTCACCCAACCCGAGCAGCGCATGGGCGAAGGGCAGGGCCTGCTCCGCCGAGCGCAACCGCGCCACGTGCGACTCCACCTCGTCCGCCGCGTCGCGGAACAGTCCCGCGCGCGTCAGCTCCACCGCCAGCGCCAGCTCGGGAGGGCGAGGCAGCTCCATTGCGAGGGGAGGGCGAGGGAAGCTCGACGGTGCTGTCTGTCCCAGCTCGTGCAGTCGCTCCGAGGACAGGAGGGCGTAGAACGACGCGGGCGCCGTGGTGATGAGTCGCTCATATTCGGGAGCGACTTCCTCGGCCTTCGCACCCCCGAGCTCGCGGCTGCGCGCCATCCAATAGCGCGCCTGGGGCGCGAGGCTGCTGCGAGGGAAGATCGTCACCAGCGAGTCCAAGGACTCTCTCGCCTTCGCGTACTCCTCCAGCCTCAGGTGCGCGAGCGCGCGGAACCACAATCCCTCTTCACGCCGCCGGGAGCGGGCATAGCGCGTCCCGTGAGCCGCGAAGGCCTTGGCGGCCTCGGCGAAACGGCCCGCCTGCAGGTCGATCCACCCCGCGAAGAAGGCCCCTTCCTCTCCCGCGGGCTGCGTGGCGTACTTCTTGTCCAGCGCCGCCATCAGCACGCGGGCCTTGTCGTTCTCATCGGCGCGGAGGACGCGGCGCGCGACGAGGAGCTCCGCCTCGGCGGCGATGGCGACAGGCCCCTTCCTCGCGAGGGCGAGCGCCTTGTCCGCCTCCGACTCACGGCCGAGTCCGAAGAGTCCCTTCGCCCGCAGCAGGGCCACCTTCGCCGACTGCTCCTTCGAGAGCCTGGCTCCGCCCAGTGCCTCCAGCTCCTCCAGCGCCCGCTTCGCCGCGCCTCCCGAGAGGAAGCCCTCCGCGCGCTGGGTCCGCTCCGCGAAGCCCCAGCTCTTCCCTGGCCGGCCTTCCTCCATGAGCCACTTCACCGCGTCATCGGCGTAGGGGTGCGTGGGAAAGCGCAGCGCCACCGTCAGCAGGTCCGCCTGCTGGCCCGCGCCCTGGCCCGATTCTCCCCGTGCCAGTGCGCGCTGGTAGTACAGCTCCGGCGTGGGCATGGCCTTCACCGCGGCCTCCAGCACGACCGCCGCCTGCTTCATCTGGCCCGCTTTCAGGAGCGACTCCCCCAGCCGGGCCCGTGCGCGTGTGACGAGGCCCGGGGGCGCGCCAGGGGCCTCCACGACGCGCTCGAAGTCGAGGGCGGCTCCCGAGGCGTCCCCCGAATAGAAGCGCGCCTGGCCCAGGTAGAACGCACGGTAGGGCTCCAACAGGGCAGGGGCGGGGCCCGCCGCCAGCATGTCGCGCGCCTCGGCCGCGTGGCCGTCCGACAACGCCAGCGTGCCCGCCAGCAAGGCCAGCCGGCCCGCGTCGGGACACTTCTGCTCGACACAGGCGACCCACTCGCGCCGCGCCAGCGAGGTCGCCTCGGTGTGATGAAGACGAACCGCCTCCAGGGTTGTCGGGGATTGTCCCAGAGACACCCCTAGCGCCCACCCGGCGACCGTCCCCATCCAGCTCATGCGGTTCTTCCTTTCACGACGCGGCTTTGCGGGCAGCCAACGAGATGGATGCGGCAATCATTCCCCTCTCACAGAGGGGGGTGGTTTGACAGCCGGCCCGACAAGTCCTAAATCCGCGCGCCATCGGGCCGGTGCGTACTGTCTTCTACCCGTCGTCATTCGCTGAATGCGTTCAGGCGATTACGTGCTCTTGGGTCTTGCAAGCCGACCCATTGCGTCACCCGGGGTGCATCACTACTTTGCGCGGCCGTTGCACGCTACCCCGGTCCGCCACCATCCAGGTGGACCTGCCGTCCGGTAACACTGCTCGTTCACAGCGCTCGGGGGGGAAACAGCACAGAGGGAGGGCTCCATGAAGCCGTGTCCAGCCGATCTGCCGCAAACCATCAATCCCGAGGCCGGCCCGAAGCGCGCCGGCGTCGAGACGCATCGCAATCTGAATTGCCACCAGTACGACAACTGCCTGGATGAGGCGGTCCGGCGTGGGTGGCAGTCCTTCACGTGCATGAAGTGCCCGATGTACCAGGAAGCCGCTCCGCCGCAGATGGGGCTGGAAGCCTACGCGACCCAGCGCCGTCCCGTTTGAGCGGGCGTGCCTCACCGTGTGAGGGGAGGCCCCGTCGTGGAGAGGGGCGCCCCACACGGGCCCACGCCGTGTGTCAGTGGACCGCGGCGTAGATGACGGCGACCCAGTATTGCTTCACACCAAAGCGTTTCGAGTCACCCCGCACGATGCCCACGCCCACGCGGTTGTTGGTGGCGTCGCCGACGCTGCGGGACTCCGGGAGCGCGGTGGGGTCCGACACCACGAAGAAGTCCACCGACGCCGTGCCCGCGTCGGGAATCACCTGGAACACACGCTCGTGAACCGGTGCTTCGCCTGGCTGCGCCGAAGGCTCGTCCAGCTCCAGTGCGCGCTTCGCATGGGCCAGCGCCAGGGATTCCAATGCCTGGCTGCGCGCCAGCGGCGGTAGCTTCTTCGAGGCCCGCCACCGCGCCAGGGCGTCATACGCCTCCTGCTGCGGGTTCTCCGGGTCCGCGGATCCCGGGGCGGCGGCGCTGAAGACCTCGGTGACCAGGGCCTCGTTGCGGCTGCCCACCTTCCGGAAGGAGATGCCCAGCCCCATGTAGCGGAAGCCCGGATCCAGCAGGTTGCGACGGTGTCCCGGGCTGTGCTCGATGCCGAAGTGCGCTGCGAGCGGCCCCACGGCCTGCCCCAGGTTCTCCCCGGCGCGCACATAGCGAGAGCCCGCCGGGAGGCGGCCGGTGAGCGTGCTGCCATCCGGCGCGATGTGCGCGAAGAAGCCCTCCGTCGCCATCCGGCCGCTGTAGGCCTGCGCCACGCGCTCCAGCACCGGGTCTGGAATCAGCTCCGGCAGGCCATGGGCCCTGCGCAGCTTGTTGATGCGCTCCTGGAGGAGCAGGCGTGCCTCCTCCTCGGTCGTGGGCTCCACCCAGCTCTCGCGTTCACCCTTGCGGCGGACATCTCCCAATTGGACCAGGAGCAGCGCCACGACTTCGGGCCCGGCGTCCCCTCGCGCCACCACCTCCACGGTGTAGGTGCCGGGCGTGAGGAAATCCAGACGGGAGCAGAAGTCGGAGCCCTGGGTGCCTCGGCGCGAGAGCGGGACGATGCTCACCTCTCCGTTGGGGTGGGTGACGTAGAACTCGGGCCGTCCGAGGGGCGGGCTGAGCCGGCCACACAGCGTCTGGACCGCGCGCTCGCCGGGCATGACGCGGGGAAAGGGCTTCAGCTCCGCCTTGCGCTCCGACAGCAACAGCACCAGCGAGGCGCGGTTGTCCTGCAGCGCCACCCCGACGCCGAAGTGGGAGGCCCGGTCCGTGTTGATGTCGGCGCGGGCCCGCAGGGACTCCAGGATGTGGGCGTGGGCCCAGGCGCGGATGACCAGGGCCCGAGGCGCCGGGTCCGCGGCCCCGGCGTCGCTGATGGCCTCCGTGAGCGTGAACAGGTCCGGTGCTCCGGTGAACCCGCCGGTGAGGGCTTCCCAGGCCAGTCGTCGCGCGGCGGTGTCGAGCGAGGCGTCCTCGATGGGGGCTCGGCGTCCCACTCGCTCGAACTCCCGCACCACATGCTGGGTGGCCTGGTGCTCCATCAGCTCCACGGGCGTCGAGGGCACCTTGGGCGGTGGGGGACGCGCCGGCGCGCTCTGGGGCGACGGAGCGGGGCTCGGGCGCGCGGGGCCGGGCGCCGCGCCGAGCAGGGCGGCCAGCACGAGCACGGCAATCATCGAAGCTCCCAGTGGAAGGCAATCTCCTTCACCGTGTTGGGGCCCAGGCGCTCATTGAGCTGCTCGCGCAAGGACGGGGCCTCGCGCTCCAGCGTGCGCGCCCACTCGGAGCTCGTCACGATGACGACCAGGATGCCTCCCTCCAGCGAACGGGGGCGGGTGTGGCGCGCGATGTGTGGGCCCACCACCGTGGCCCACACGGGGGCCAGCGTGTGTGCACGCCCGGATTCACCTGCGAGACGGGCCAACACACGGGGAAGGAGACTCTCGAGAGACTTGGGCTCGCCACGGGCCATCGCGCGCGATGATGATTCGTGGCAACCTGAAAGCCAACCCTCCGTTGCGCGACGGGGGCGCGCGGGCGGCCGGGTCCGACGGTTTCCAGTGGAGACAGTCCTTCCGAGTCGTCGCGCGACGGGCGCCGTGCCTGTAAGGTCGAGGCCGTTTGCCCCCCGGAGTCGCACCGTCCATGAGTCCCTCGTCTCGTCCCCTCGTGCTCCCTGTCTTCGTGTGTGCCCTGGTGGGGACACTGGCGGGGTGTGCGCCCGGAGGAGAAGACCTGAGCATTCCGGGACCCAAGCCGACGCCCGTCACCTGCGCCGTGGATCAGGACTGCCCGGACCCCGCGCTCTTCTTCTGCAACACGGCGGTCTCGCTCTGCGAGCCCTCATGCCGGACGCGCCGGGACTGTGACGCCAGCCGGCGCGGAGAGGCCTTCGCGATTCCCGCCTGTGCCACCGCGCTGGGCTGTCAGTGCGACATGAACCGGTGCGAGGCGAACCTGTGCGCTTCCGACGCGGACTGCGTGGGAGGCAATGTCTGCCGCGACGGTGCCTGTGTGTCGCCCCCCGCCCCAGGGCTCGCGGCTTCGTGCCAGATAACGCCCGATGTCGTCGTGGGTCGGCCCGGTGAGACGGTGGTCTTCGATGTCTGGCTGAAGGATGCGTCGGGACGTCCCGTGGTGCCGACCGGTGGCGTGGTGTGGAGGGCCCTGACCGAGGGGGTGAAGCGCAAGGGGATGGAGCAGCGGAGCCGTGCCACCTTCTTGCTCGACAGTCCCGCGGAGGAACGGGCGCAGGTGGAGGTGCGCATCGGCGGGGCGGTCTGCACCGCGCGCGTCACCGTGCTGAGCCCCGAGGTCCCCGAGCGAGGCGTGCGGGTCTCGGTGGTCGATGAGCTGACCGGCCGCCCCTTGTCGAAGGTGACGCTGACGGTGTCGGGCTCGCGGGGCCAGTTGCTCGCGACCGGGGTGACGGGGACGGATGGCACCGCATGGGTGCCCGCTACGGGGAGCGTGGGGCTGTCGGCCTTCCATCCGGACCATGGCTACCTCACGCTGGCGCGCATCGATGCGGATGCGCTCCGCGACCTCCGCCTCGCGCTGCGGCGCAATCCGTTGGACACCTCGGGGGGCGTGCAGGTCGCCTTCGCCCAGGCGCTCGCGGCGAACCCGCGGACCGTCAACCTGCACCTGGGAATGACGGGGCTGTCGGTGCCAGGGCTCGTCTCGGAGCTCACGCCGGAGTCGCTGCTCGGCGCCGAGCGCACGGTGGACGTCGGCGCGGGCTCGGGTGACATGTCGCTCCCCGCCGGCTCGGTGGTGTGGCTCGAAGGGGCCACGGCGCCCAAGGCCTCCGCGCCGGGGGTCGCCGGGGTGTGTGATGCCTCGCTGGCCGGTGTGCTGGACGCCGAAGCGGAGATTCGCGCGGGAACCTGCGGCACCCGCGTCGCGTGGGGGTTGACGGGAACGTTGCCGCTTTCCGCCCTGCCTCTCAGCGCCGTCGAGCCGGGCATGGATCCGCTGCTGATGCTGGGGCGCCTGCTGCCCGTGTCGACGCGCTTCTATTCGTCCGCGATGCGGGATGCCTCGTTCCGCCTGGTGCCCACGCCGGGCCTCGCGGACGGCGCGCCGAGGCCCGACACGGTGACGTATCCCCAGCTCGTGTCCCTGGACTTCGAGGCCGTGCGGCTGGCCTTTCCCTTCGCCGTGCGCGTGCCCCAGCTGCCTCGCTACCGGGGCGCGTACCTGGACCGAGCGTTCGTGTTGGGCACCGTGGCCGCTCCAGGGCGAGGCCTCGTGCCGCTCGGTTTTGGCGCCGCCGCGAACGTGTCGCCCGCGGACCCCAACGCGGACACGGATGCGCGGCTGGGGCAGCCGGGCGTCGTGGCCGTGCGCATGGCCCCCGCGCACCATGGCCTGGAGGGCCAGCCGTATCGGCTCCTGGTGGGGGCCACGTCCCGTGCCGCGCGCGATGACGCCTCCGCGGGCACGCCGACCAGCTTCGTGGTGACGGACCTCACCGCGCCGACCTTCGACCCCTTGGGTGAGCGGCCCATCGTCCCCAGCACCCGGTTCCTCCCCATCCCCGAGGGGGCTCGCTACAACTTCGACGCGGAGGCCACCCAGGAGCTGAAGGGCCGCGAGCTTCGTGTCGTCGATGTGGGGGCGGCGACGCTCGTCCGGGTCGTCTTCACCAACCGCCTGGGACGTCGGTGGACGGTGCTGGCCTCGCCGTCGGAGGTCGAGGCCGGGGTTCTCGTCCCCACGCCGCCCGCGGGCTTCGAGGACCGGACGTACTTCGGCGACCACCTGGGCTCGCGCGCGCTCCTGAGGGTGGAGGCGCTTCAGGTCGTGGACCGCGACTTCGAGGACCTGGGGCCTTCCGAGCTGGTCTCGGCGGCGGGGCAGGGGTTGGAGAAGGTCGCGGACCTGACTCGCGCGGCCTCCTCGCTGGAGATGGGACGCCCGGAGGTGGCGTGGCTCTACCCGGAGCTGGAAGGGCAGCGGCTGAGCCGAGGCAGCGCCGTGCGTGTGCGCGTCACCGGCTTTCGTCCAGGAGTGGACGCGGCGGCCCAGGGGCGTGTCCGCGTCACCCTGAAGGGCGGGAAGGGGTGTGACGACATCGTGGTGAGCGATACGCCTGTCTCACTCGGCTCGGGCGAGGTCGAGCTCCGGCTGCCCTCGAACTGCTCGGGGACAGGAGTCTCACTCATCGCCGCGCTCGAGGACACACAGGGGGCACTGCTGCGCCCACCTGTCCTGGCCATCAGAGGCGTGGACATCCCTTAGTCGGATGAGCGAAGACGTCGCCGGTTGTGTATCAATGAACGGGCTTGGCTCGCTTTCGGGATTTGCTGGGTGGTAGCGTCCCGCAGGGGTTCGCTGGAGGAGCGGTGCAGAAGGAGACGACGGTCGTCACGGTCATCTCGAAGATCTCCGACCGGCCGGTCAACCTCGACGCGGCCCTGGTGGTGATCTACGGCTTGGACCTGGGTCGGAAGTTCGATTTGACGCGCGCGGAGACGTTGATTGGCCGCTCGTCGAAGTCGGACATCCAGATTGACCAGGAGTCGGTGAGCCGCAACCACGCGGCCATCACCAACACGCGAGAGGGCGTGCGGATTCGCGACGCGGGCTCCACCAACGGCACCTTCGTCAACGACGAGCTGGTGGAGGGCGAGCGGGAGCTGCGCAACGGCGACCTGGTGAAGATTGGCCGCACCATCTTCAAGTACATCGCCGGCGGCAACATCGAGGCCGCCTACCACGATGAAATCTACAGGCTGACCACGATGGACGGCCTGACGCAGATCTACAACCGCCGCTACTTCGACGAGCAGCTGGACCGCGAAATCTCGCGCAGCCGGCGCTACGAGCGCGTGTTGTCCCTGGTGCTGCTGGACATCGACCACTTCAAGAAGGTGAACGACAAGTTCGGCCACCTCGCGGGGGACTCGGTGCTCAAGCAGCTGGCGTCCACGGTGCGCACGCGCATCCGGCGCGAGGACGTCTTCGCCCGCTACGGCGGCGAGGAGTTCGCCATCCTGCTGCCCGAGGTGGCGCTGCCCGGCGCGAAGCAGCTCGCCGAGAAGGTGCGGCGGCTGGTGGAGAAGCAGCGCTTCGAGTTCGACCGCCAGGCCATCCCCGTCACCGTCTCGCTGGGCGTGGCCGTGCTGGAGCCGCGCCACCGCGAGCCCGGTGACCTGGTGCGCGCGGCGGACGAGAAGCTGTTCGAGGCGAAGACGGCGGGACGCAACCGCGTCATCTCCTGAACCCGTGAGCAGGGCGCGCCGGCCCGTCCTCAGCCGGCGAAGATGGAGCGCCGCTGCCGCAACTGCGTGTGCAGCATGGTCTGGATGGCCTCGCGGGTGCGCTCGGTGAGGCGTCCCACTTCGCCCAGGTCGTCCGCCGCCTCGGGAGGCAGGCCGTCCATGGAGATGGGCTCTCCGAAGCGGATGCTCCACTTGGCGGGCAGCGGCAGCGGCCCCAGTGGGGTGAGCGGAACGTAGGGAAACCCAAGGAAGCTCGCGGGGAGGCGGCCCAGCATGGGCGACGTCTCCTCCGCGCCGACGATGGCCACGGGGACGATGGGCGCTCCCGTGCGCAGCGCCAGCTTCACGAAGCCTCCGCGTCCGAAGCGCTTGAGGCGGTAGCGCTCCGCGAAGGGCTTGCTGAGGCCCTGGTAGCCCTCCGGGAAGACCACCAGGGGGCGCTGCTCGTCGAGGAGCCGCAGGGCGTTCTCCGGACACGCCCGCACCGCGCCCAGGCGGTTGAAGAGGGTGCCGAGCACGGGAGCATGGAAGATCTGATCCTCCACCAGCCAGCGCGACTCCCTGAGGTCCGGCCGCTCACGGGCCAGCGCCAGGGACATCACGAGGCCGTCGTAGGGCAGGGCCCCCGAGTGGTTCGCCACGAGGATGACCGCGCCCCCGGGGATGTGGTCCGCGCCCTGGGCACTGACGCGCCAGTACTGGCCATAGAGGAACTCCAGCACCGGCTCCAGGCGCTGCACCAGCGAGGGGTCCTTGCCGTACTCGTCCAGGTGCGCGCCTCCGCCCGTGCCCAGGCCCGCGCGCACCGCGTCCAGCATGCCGTTCACCGCGCCCCAGGCGCGCCCCAGCCCTTCGCTGGCCAGCGCCTGCCCGGCGATCTCCCGAGCCAGGGAGAACACGCCGCCTGCGCGCTCCGCGAGGGGGCGCTGCTCTCCGGACTCACGGAAGGACTCCGCGGAGGGCTCCGTGCCCGGGAGCGCGTCGGTGGGCTGCACGAGGGACAGCGGGCCTCGGCGGCCAGGGGGGAACTCGTCGCGCGTCGCGTCTGGCATTTCCACCTCCGGCTCCACAGAGTACCTGTCGGTCGAGTGCGGCTGGCTGGAGCGGGTCCACGCGTCGTCGGCCCCGCCCTGGGCGCTGTCGTACTCGTGCGTCTCCATCACGGCGCCGGCGATCATCAAGTCCTCGCGCAGCTCCAGGTCGAAGCGCTCCTCTTCGTCCAGCTCGTCCACGAGGGTGGCCGCGGCGCGCTCATCGAGTCGCTCCGAGGCCCCCGGGGGGCTGTCCTTGCGGTCCATCACCTCCGCGACGGCGAGCTCCGCGGCGCTCTCCGCGACCTGCGCGGCCACCGTGGCGGCGAGCTCCCGCTCCCGCTCCGGAAGCCGGGTCGCGGGGCTGTGCTCCAGGACCTCCTCCACGGCGGCCTCGGCGAGCTCGGTGGCCATCTCCGTGGCAAGCAGTCGGTCCACGGGCTCGTCGGTTCCCGCGCGGCGGTCCATCGCCTCGTCCACCGCGTGCTTCGCGGTGAGCTCCGCGACCTCGGCGGCGAGGGCCTCCGCGAGGGCGTGGTCCACATCCCGCTGTCGCGCCGTCCTGCCGGTGGCCTTCTCCGTCACGACGGGCTCTCGCGAAGGCGGCGGCACGCGCGGCGACTCCGGGGCCGCGGGCTCGCGAAGCGGCTCCACCTCGTTCTCGTCCACAGGCGGCGCGCTCGAGGCCTTGGCGGCGGTGGCGGGGCGCACCTTGCCGGGGCTCGCGGGAGGCGCGCCTCGAGCACTCTTCACGCCATCGCGCTGGGGCTCACGCGAGGGCTTCCCGGCCGCGGGTTTTCCACGAGGCGGCTTCTTCGCACTCCCGTTCGCGCCGCGCCCCGAGGCGGCGGACTTCGCGTTCCGGGACGGCTTCTGGGGAGCGGAGGCCGCGCGAGGGCTCGACGCTTTCTTCGCGTCGGGGGCCCCGCGCTCGGAGGGCGAGCGTTCCTTCTGCTGGGTGCCGGGCTTCGCGGTCGCACCCTCACGGGATGCGGCGCCCCGCTGGAAGGGATCGTTGCCGAGGACACCCTTGGCCATCTCTAGCTCCTCCTGAGCGCCGCGGCGGCGTCCCTGACGTGGTGGAAGGGGATGAACCCGAGGGCGGTCTCGGCGCGCTCACCATCCGCCACCCACGAGTAATGGATGTAGTCGAGGAGAGCCACGGGCAACGTATCCGCGCCCACCACATCCAGCGCGTGGAGTGCTCCACGGAACAATGGGCCGGGGAGGGGGAGCGGGCGGGCGCCCGCCTGGCGGATGAGTCCGGAGAGGGGCAGGACGCCTCGGCCCACGATGTTGAACTCGCCGGAGGCTCGCGCCCGCAGCGACACATGCAGGGCCCGCCCCGCATCCTCTTCGTGGAGCCCCTGCCACAAGGGGTCGAACCCCAGGAGGGTGGGGACCACGGACGTGCGCGTCAGCAGGCGCGTCACCGGATTCTCGATGGTGGGGCCCAGCACCGGCGCGAAGCGCAGCACGAGCACCTGCATCTCCGGGTGCCGCTCGCGGAAGGCACGGACCTGTCCTTCCACCTCCACCTTGTCGGTGATGAAGCGGCTGTGAGGACAGCCCTGCAGGGGCGACTCCTCGCGCAGCAGCGCCGGGTTGTTGCTCTTCGCGCCGTACACCGCGGTGAGCGAGGGGACGATGAGCCGGGGCAGGTGGGCGCGACCCGCCGCGGTCAGCACGTTCATCGTGCCGATGACCTCCAGCTCGTGCGCCAGGGAGCCGTTGCGGATGGGGCCGAAGAGGAAGGCCAGGTGGTAGAGCGCGTCGACGGGCCGCTCGGAGAGCGCGTCGGTGAGCTCGCTCTCGGCGTCGTGCCGGGTGAGGTCCACGCGGTGGAACTCCACCTTGTCCCCCTCCGGACGCACCACGTCCAGCACGAGGATGCTCTCCACATCGGGGTCCCGCTCGAGGCGCGGCAGCAGCAGCTTGCCGTACTCGCCGCTGGCTCCCGTCACCGCGACGCGCAACCGTCCCTTGCCTGGTCGTGTCACGTCCATACGCGGGTTCTCCTGTTAGCCCAGCCGCCCTCGAATGTCAGCCTGCACCGGGCTGCTCTTGCTGGACAACGTCCGCCGGGTGGCGGAGGGTGGATGGCTGCCATGGCACGCATCGCCCGTCTCAGTGACGTCCTCATCAACAAGATTGCCGCCGGTGAGGTGGTGGAGCGGCCCGCGTCCGTCGTGAAGGAGCTGGTGGAGAACTCCATCGACGCGGGCTCGAGCACCATCCGCGTGGACCTGGCCGGCGGGGGCGTGGACCGCATCATCGTGTCGGATGACGGGCACGGCATGGGTCGGCACGACGCCATCACCTGCCTGGAGCGCCACGCCACCAGCAAGCTGCGGGAGCTGGACGACCTGTTCCACATCGACTCCATGGGCTTCCGGGGGGAGGCGGTGCCGGCCATCGCCTCCGTGTCCCGCTTCTCCCTGCACACCGCGGAGGTGGGCGCGGACGTGGGCACCCGCGTGACGCTGGAGGGTGGGGTGGACACCGTGGTGGAGGACGCCCCGCCGCGCGTGGGCACCGTCATCACCGTGGAGGACCTCTTCTTCAACGTGCCCGCGCGCCGCAAGTTCCTGCGCCGGGGCGACACCGAGCTCAAGCACGCCGAAGAGGCCGTCGTGCGCCTGGCGCTGGCCAACCCGGACGTGGCCTTCTTCGCGACCCACGAGGGCAATGAGCTCTTCTCCAGCGCGGCCTGTCCGGAGGACCCCCGCGAGCGCATCGCCGCCGCGCTCGGGCCCGCGGCGCACCCGCACCTGTTCCCGGTGGAGGAGCGGCGGCTGGGCGTCAGCGTCACCGGCTACGCGGCCTCGCCCGAGTTCACCTTCCCCAACGCGCGCGGGCTCTACACGTTCGTCAACCGCCGCTACGTGAGGGACCGGGGCCTCATCGGCACCATCCAGCGCGCGTACCAGGACTTCCTCGCCGCCGGGCGCCAGCCCGTGGTGGTGCTCCACATCGACGTGGACCCCATCGCGGTGGACGTCAACGTTCACCCGCAGAAGCTGGAGGTCCGCTTCTCCGACGCGCGAGGCGTGCAGGAGGCCATCAGCGCCGCTCTGAACCGGATGCTGCGCGCGGCCCCGTGGCTGGGGGCGGGCGTGGACCCCAGCGCCTCGGGGGCTCCGCAGCCGCTCGACGCCGCCCACTACGCGCTCGCGGTGGAGCGCTTCCTCACCCGCGCGCAGGAGGCCTCCTGGGGCGCGCCGCTGCCCACCACGCTGGATGCCGCGACGGGGGGCGCACCGACGCCGGTGCCACTCTCCGGTGCGCCGGGCGCCATGGCCGCGATTCCGTCCGCGCTGCCTTTCGCGAGCGGCGCGGTGGGCCGGGCCCCCGCGTTCGGCGAGGCCCAGCCCCAGCTCAACGAGGCACCGCCTCCGGGCTACTTCGCCGCGCTCCGTCCCATGGGAATGCTGGGCGGGCGCTTCCACATCTGCGAGGGACCGGGCGGCACGCTGGTGGTCCTGGACCCACACGCCGCGCTGGAGCGCGCGCGCCTGACGACGTACCTGCGCATGCTGGATGACGAGAAGGGGCCTCCCGCGCCGTCCTTGTTCGGCACCACGCTGGAGTTCACCGTCCAGGTCGCGAAGTCCCTCGTCGAGGGGCGCGAGGCGCTGGCCCGCCTGGGCGTCGACGTGGAGCCCTTCGGCGGGACCACGGTGGCGCTCAAGTCGGTGCCCCCGGGGCTGGAAGGGGCGGATGCCCGCTCGTTGCTGGAGGCGCTCGCCCGGGCGCTGCCACCGAGGAGTGCCCCCCTGGATGCCGTCACGCTCGCGGAGGCGGTGCGGGTGATGGCGTGCCATGCCGCGCGCAAGGCCGGGGCGGTGCCGCTCACGGACGCGCAGCTCCGCGGGCTCCTGGGCGAGCTGGACCGGGCGGACTTCCACCCGCCCTGCAGCCACGGCACGGTGGTGGTCCTGGAGATGCCGCTCCTGGAGCTGGAGCGACGGGCCCGCTGAGGTGGGGAGGCCGGGCCCGGGGCGCGTGCCGGAAAGTTGACCCGTCAGAGGTCACTGCTACGGTGGGCGACACGCCTGTAGCACGGCGCGGACCGGGCACGGCGGTCCGGAACGAGTCCTCTCACGCGGCGACGCATTCGACAGGAGCGGCCCCATGCGCGGTGTCATCACCCTGCGGGACGTGCTGTCCAACCTGGGCGTGGTGCTGCGCGAGTTCGGCGCGCTGTGTGTCGTCCGCTGTCTGGTGGCGTCCCTGCGCCGGCAGAAGACGACGTTCCTGGAAATCGCCGTGCGCTCCAAACACCCCTGACCCTCGCCTCCCGAGTCCGATGCTCCGTCGCCTCCTGCCGCCGCTCGCCCTGTTGCTCGCCACCCCCGCTGTCGCCCAGGACGAGGGCGAAGACATTCCCACGACGATGGACGGAGTCGGCCGCATCACCGTGCAAGGTGGCTGGCGCGTCACGTCCAACGAGACCTTCTACAACAGCTGGTACGGCCGCGATAAGAACGCGGGACTGCCCCGCGCGAAGAAGACGGGAGGCGGGCCCTTCGCGGTGGCTTCCTTCGCGTACTCGCTGTCGGACCTCGTGGAGGTGGGCATCGACCTGTTCGGGACGGGCTCGCGCCTGTATCTCACCGAGCCCGGCGCGGAGGAGGGAATCACCACCGAGCGGCGGGTGGACACCCTGGGTTACGGCGCGATGTTGGGCCTGCGCTTCCAGACGGTCCTCTCGGAAGTGGGCCCCTACGGCCTGGTTCCCTTCGGGGGCATCTTCACGGGCCCGGCGCTCGCCAGCTCGCGGCGCGCGGGCGAGTCCATCCAGGAGGACACGATGCAGGCCTGGGCGGGCACGCTGGGCGCGACCTGGCGCCTGTCGCCTCGCTGGGGTCTCACGGCTGAATACCGCATCATGTTCTTGCGGGGCCCCGCGGGGCCGCCGGATGATCGCATCGGCTCGTTCAACCTGGGCGGTAGCTGGCTCGGAATCGGCGTGACGTATACTTTTCCGCCGGAGACGAACCGCCCGCTGCCAGGAAGTGGCCTGTAGCCCGGGCGGGCAGGCGCCAAACGGGTTGTTTGCTCCTGGAAATGTGGCAAAGCCATCGTGTTGTTCCGGTTCGAAATGAGTCGCCGTTGAACCGGGAGAACTCCTTACGATGCGCGAATCGGCCGAGATCGTTTCCGGGCCCAGGAAGATGTCCATGCCAGAGCAGGCGAAGACCGAGATTGATAAGGAATTGGCGGATCTCCGCCGTGAAGTCGTCGAGGCCCGCAACCTCGTCATCAAGAGTGACAACCTGCTGAAGAACCTCCATGCGGAGGTGAAGGCGGTAGGCAAGCGACACGAGGACTTCCAGCGGCGCCAGTGGGTGTCCTCCGCGGCGGCCTACGTGCTGTTCGCGGTCATCGTCGTGGGCGCGGCCATCATGGTCACCAGCGCCCGCAGCTCCAGCGCCACCAGCGAGCGGGAGCGGCTGGAGAAGATGGCCGCGGACCTGACGGCGCAGATGGAGAAGCAGCGGGCGGAGACCTCCGCGCACCAGACGGCCCAGCGTGGCGCGGCCGAGGTCTACAAGATGATGACCTCGCTGCCCGGCGACGAGCGGCTCAAGGGCATCGACGCGCTGATGAAGCTGGACACGTCCCGGCTGAGCTCGCTGGAGCGCCAGGCGCTCAATGACCGGGCCTCGGCGCTGCGCCGGGAGTCGGGTGACGCGGCCTTCGCGCGCGGCAAGATTGCCTACACGCGCAACGAGATGTCCCAGGTCGTCTCGGAGATGGAGCGTTTCCTGGCCATGAACCCGCCGCAGGACCAGGCGCTGGATGCCTCGTTCTACCTGGGCATCGCGTACAACCAGCTGCGCAAGCACGACAAGGCCGTGCCCCTGCTGGCCCGCTTCGTGGAAGGCGACCGCCGCGCCAAGACGCGGGACTACGCCATGCTGCTGCTGGCCCAGTCGTACCAGGAGGTGGGGCAGAACGAGAAGGCGCTGGAGACGGCGCGTGACGCCGCGGGCGCTTACCTCAACAGCCAGTACCAGTCGCAGTTCCGCGGCCGCATCGCCAGCGTGAAGCGGGCGATGAGCGGCGGGACGGACGCCGCGGGCCCGGGAGCTGCGGCCGCTGCTCCGGCGGCTCCGGCTCCGGTCGCGGCCCCCCCGCAGGCGGCCAGCCCCGCTGGTCAGTAGTCCCCCTTGTCCCCACCCGGGCTCCGGGTGGGGATACACGGAGGCGTTGCCTCGCGGGGTCCACAGTCATAAGACCTGGACCCCGTGTCCGCCCCCGACCCCCGGAAAGATCCCCGCTTCCGCCGCTACCGTGGTGCCGCGTATGGGATCTACATCACGCTGACGGCGCTCTTCTCGATGTGGATTCTCTGGAACGTGAGCCGCTCGGTGGCGGCCATGACGCCGGAGAAGCTCCCCCCCGCCGCCCAGGCGCTCAGCTACCGGGACTGTCTGGCCGGCGCGCGGGCCCTCTGGGACGAGCTGGAGGCCGGGCGCGAGAAGCTGGTGCGAGTCTCCCCCGCCCGCGACACCGACCAGGAATGGATGCGCTTCCGGACGGAGTGGATGCAGCGGCTGCGCGTGCGCGAGTCCGAGTGCGACCTCCAGTCCCGCGAGCGCGCCCCGCTGCGCACGGTGTACGGCCGGCTGGAAGTCGTGTTGGACCTCTACACCACGCACGCGGTGCAGTACGCGGATGAGGTCGGAGGCACGGTGGACGCGTTCCACGCGGCCTTCAAGGCCGCCGCCAGCAGCCCCGCGGCCGAGACTCCCTGAGGCGGCGAGCCCCTCAGCGCACGGGCAGCAGGGCCGTGTAGCGGCCGAGCGTGTCCGTCACGGACTGGGCCAGCAGCACGGAGGCCGGCCGGCCCTCGACGTTCACCACCCGATAGAAGCGGATGGACGCGAAGGGCATGCCCGGCGGGACACCGGGCTCCCGGCCCCTGAGCGCCACGCGACCGCGCAAGGTTCGCCCGCGCTGGAGACCGAAGGACTGCACCGTCTGCTCCGTCGAGTCATCGCCAGGAAGCATCGAGATGAAGCGGCTCACGCGCGGCAGGTTCTCCCCCGGCACCACGTCCAGGCGATAGAGCGCGGGATCCAACCGCAGGACGTACTCGCCGGAGCCATCGGTGAGGGTCTCCGAGGCGAGGTTGGGCGGCAGCAGACGTCCCGGGATGGCCTCCACGGGCTCCGCGCTCAACCGCACACCCGCGGCGGGGGTGATGCCATCCTGTTGGAAGAGCCGCCCCCGGGCCACGCGCCGATTCACGCAGACGACGTCGGACAACACCGTGTCGGAGCGAGCCACCACGGCGGGCGCCACGGTGAGCCCCGCGGTGGAAGAGGCCGGCGGGACCACGACGAGCTGGAGGGGCGCCTCGTTGGGGCTGGGCAGGGAGCGCAGCTCGAAGCGGCCCTCGGGGCCCGTCTTCGCCACGGGGCTCTGGAAGGTGCCTCCGCCGCTCACGCGCCCTCGAATGGACACGCGTGCTCCGGCCACGGGCTTGCCGTCCAGGGCCACCACGCGCCCCGAGACACGCACGGGCGTCCCGAAGTCGCCCAGCTCCAGCGGCGCGGGGAGCGGCGCGCGCGGGTCCACGGTGAAGGTCTGCTGCGGCAGGAGCGAGCCCTCACCCGCGGCCGACACCCGTACCAGCACCGTGTTCATGTGCGCGGCCTCGGGGGCCAGTGACAGGGAGAAGGCTCCCGTCGCGCGGCTGACGGGGCGCCGCTGGGAGAGCGGAGCCAGCGTGGCGTCGAGCGCCTCCACCATCAGGTCTTCGTCCAGCGGGGCGCCCCCAGGGCGCGTCACCTGGCCCTGCATCGGCACGACGGCGCTCGCGGGGGGGAGGCTCCACTGCATGGAAACGGCTTCCCCGGGCGACACGGTGCCCAGGGTCGTCTGGGGCGGCACGGTCGGGTCCTCGGCGAGCAGCGTGACGGCGTACTGGCCCGTGGCGGCCACGGGCATCGTCCACTTCCCGTTGTCGGGCACCACCACCGCCTCGTGGTAGCGCATGACGCCGGGGATGAGGGCGCTGGTGCCCACGGCGCGCACGAAGAGGGGCTCGGAGTAGGGACGGGACGGCGCGGTGGGGGTGGTCCGCAGCGTCGTGCCGTGCAGCGAGGCCTCGTTGAACAGCTCCAGGTTGTGGTCGGCCCGGAGGCGGCCCACCGGGAAGTCCTGGGCGTACAGGCCCAGGGCGGGGTTGGGCGTCACCTCCACCACGATGTCCTGGCCCGGGTCTCCGCACCCGTCGACGAAGCACACCTCGTTGTTGGAGCAGTCCGAGTCGGAGCGGCAGACCAGCACGGGCGCTCCAGGCTCCTCGCCCAGGAGCGCGCAGCCGGTGCTCCACGACAGTGCGAGCGTCAGGAGGACCCGGGGGAGGGCGCCGCTCATCGGCAGTTCCCGGGGACGGTGTTCACCACCCATGCGTAGCTGACGACGAAGCCGGGGTCGATGATGGTGCCGCCGTCCGGCAGGTTCACCACGCGGGACTCGGGCTGGCGCTCGGTGAGCTCCGCGTCGCTCACCAGGGCCTCCACCAGGTGCTGGCCGGGCGTGCTCAGCTCCGAGTTCGCGGAGGCGAGGTTGATGCGCAGCGTGCCCCGGTCCGGCCGGCGCGCCTCACCGTTGTTGGTGAGGGGAATCTCCCGGTACGGCCCGCGGGGGTCCTGCGGGTTGTAGTCGATGAACCAGTGGACCTTGATGCGGTCATCCACGTCCGGGTCCTCGACGGCGACCTCGAACGCGAGCTCGCAGCGGCTGCCGCCGAAGTCGCGGATGATGCGCTCCTGGGGCGCCACCAGCGTCTCGATGATGCGCGGCGGGCGGTTCATGAAGCGCGGGACGTCATCGAGCAGCGTGTCGTCCTGGGGAAACAGGCAGCCCACGAGCAGCGCGCCCAGGCTGGCCGCGAGCACACACATCGCCCAGCCCTGGCCAGAGCGCGAGTCCCTGACTTCTCGTCGCGGGGTGGAGTCCATCGCCGGTGCGACTGGGGCCGCTCTAGAGCAGCTCCTCGCCCTCCTCGGGGGGCAGCGGCCGTCCGGACTTCTCCGCTTCCAGCTTCTCCAGGTGGCGGAAGATGGTGCGAGGGTCCACGCCCAGGTCCTTGGCCGTCTTGGTCCGGTTGCCGTTGTTCCGCGCGAGCACTTCGTTGATGTAACGCTTCTGGAACTCTTCCTTGGCCTGGAGCAGCGGCATGATGGGCTCCAGGTTCTCCGGCTTGAGGTCCAGGTCGTCCGAGCCCAGCAGCGGCTTGTCGGAGAGGACCACCGCCTTCTTGATGCGGTTCTCCAGCTCGCGGATGTTGCCGGGCCACCCGTACTTCTTCATGGACACGGCCGCCGACGGGGTGAACCCCTTGGCGCGCGAGTTGAACTCCTTCGAGTACTTCTGGAGGAAGAACTTGCCCAGCACCACCACGTCCTCGCCGCGCTCGCGCAAGGGGGGCAGCTTCAGCGTGACGACGTTGAGCCGGTAGTAGAGGTCCTCGCGGAACGTGTTCCGCTTCACTTCCTCTTCCAGCACCTTGTTGGTCGCGGCCACCACCCGAATGTCCACCGGTTCGCCGCGGTTGTCGCCCACCTTGTAGACAATCTTCTCCTGCAGCGCGCGCAGCAGCTTCACCTGGAGCTGCAGGGGCATCTCGCCAATCTCGTCCAGGAAGAGGGTGCCGCCGATGGCCGCCTGGAACTTGCCGGCCTTGGTGGCCACCGCGCCGGTGAAGGCGCCCTTCACGTGGCCGAACAGCTCGCTCTCCAGGAGGTTCTCCGGGATGGCGCCGCAGTTGATGGTGATGAAGGGGCCCTTGACGCGGGGCGAGCGGCGGTGGATTTCGCGCGCGATGAGCTCCTTGCCGGTGCCCGTCTCGCCGGTGATGAGCACGGAGATGTCCGTGGGGGCAATCTTGTCGATGCGCTTGTACACGTCGCGCATGCCCTGACACGCGCCGACGATGTCGCCGTAGCGCTGGTCCTCCAGCTTGCGGCGCAGCTCCGTGTTGTCGAGCTTGAGGTCGTTGACCAGCATCGCGTTGTGCAGGACGAGGGACGCCTGCGCCGCGAAGATGGTGAGCATGTCCGCGCTCTTCGGCTCGAACCGGTTCACCAGCCGGTCATTGCCCACGTAGAGCACGCCGAACAGGTCCCCCTTGTGCATCAGCGGCACACACATGACCGAGTGCACGCGCAGGTTGACCACCGACTCGCTGGCCTTGAACTCGGGCGTGTCCACCGCGTCCGCGACGATGAGCGGGCGCTGGTCCCTGACGACCTTGGCGATGATGGAGTCGGACAGCTTCTCCACCGCGTCCTCGATGTTCTCGCGGGCCACGTTGCGCGCGACCTTCACGCGCGGGTCGCCGCTCTCCATGAGGATGAGGAAGCCCTTGTCGGCGCGCGTCACCTCGATGGCCTCGTCCATCAGGCTCTCGAGGATGCGCTCCACGTCGTAGAGGGCCAGCAGCCGCTCGCTGAACGCGGTGAGCCGGCGCAGCATGGCCAGCTCGCGGCCCGGGACGCCGGGCAGCTCCGTCGTGTGGGAGTCCGGCGTGTCGGTGTGCGCGGGCGCCTCGCGGTGCGGAGTGAGCGCGGCGGGCGGCGGGGCGCGCGGGGCGTCCTCGCGCGCGAACTTCAGCTCGGTGGCGCCGACCCGGACCACGTCCCCGGTGGCGAGCGCGTGCGAGTCGCGCTTCTTGCCGTTGACCTGGAAGAGGGCGCCCAGGCTGCCGACCTCGTAGCGCGTGCCGTCGAAGGTGATGTGCAAGGCGCTGTCGGGGACCTGCGCATCGTCGAGCGAAATGTCGTTGTCCGTGCTCCGGCCGATGCTGGTGATGCGCTTGTGCAGGGCGATTTCGCGGACCTTGCCATCAGGACTTCGGACGGTGAGGCTGGCCATAGGGCTTCACGTACCTGGGGAAGAAGGGCTCAAAAAGAAAGGCTGAAGGCGGCACCCAGTCCGCCATCAGTGGGGTACAGCCCCACCGTGGCGGCGGGGCGGGCAATGCGGGCGCGCCGGGGCGCGGTGAGGGAGAGGCCCGCGCGAGGGGAGTCGCCCTCGGGGGCCTCGCGAGTCTCGACGCTGGTGCGGACCACTTCGTCTTCGTGGTGGTACAGCGCGTCCACCACGCCCAGCGCGTAGATGGTGTAGAAGCCCGCGGCCGACGCCAGCTTGAGCAGCTGCCACGTGTCTCGCTGGCGCTCGCGGTTGGTGGGGATGAAGCGCACGGTGATGGACGCCTTGCCATCCTCGTCGAGCACGTTGTCCAGCTCGATGGTGCGCTCCTCGAAGAGCGACTCGTAGGCGAAGTAGGAGATGATGCTCGTCACCGCGAGCGCGCCCTCGGTGGCGGCGAACACGATGCCCAGGCTGTTGCGGCCTTGCTGGAACTGGCCCGCGCCGAAGGGCACGAAGTTGACCAGGAAGTTGCGCTTCTCCACGGTGCGGACGGTGACCTGGCCGGCCAGCTCCTCGGCGCGGCGGCGGAGGACCTCTGCTTCCACGCGCTCCCGCTCGCGACGCTCGGCCTCGGCCTTCTCGCGCTCCTGGCGGAGCCGGCGCTCCTGGCGGAGGAACTCCAGCTCGTTGCCCATCTCGCTCTTGATGCCCTCCATGAACGCGACGGCGGGGGGCGGGACGACGAACGGGTCCAGGGAGAAGTCCGGGTCCAGCCGGAGCAGGGCGCGCAGGTGGCGCGAGGCCTCCTCGGTGCGGCCCAGGTTGAAGGCCGCGAGCCCCGCCAGCTTGTGCAGCTCCACCAGCTCGTCCTCGCTCAGCCCGCCCCGGTCGATGCGGGCGCCCGCGCGGTCCAGGACCTCCGCGTACTTGCCGTAGTCGAAGCTCGCGCGCAGGGCGGCCACCTCGGGGTCTCCCGCGACGTCCTGCGCGAGCGAGACGGTGGGGTGCCACAGCACGAGACACAGGGTGATGAGCGCGAGACCTCGGTTCATTCGGGGCGCAAGCTCCCGCTCAGGAGTTTGGGCTCACCGGGGCGGAGCTGCACCGAGTAGCGCTCCGTCTTGAAGCCGGGGTGGGAGATTTCGACCTTCACCGTATGCAGGAAGCCCGCGGGGCCTTTCGGCGGGCGGATCTCGAACGGGTGCTCCAGCGTGTCCCGGGCGATGCGCACCTGCTCTCCCACGCGCACGGTGGCCTCGGCGGGCTCGTACTGGAGCGACAGCGGGGACGGCTTGGGCTGGGCGCCCAGGTGGAAGACGTTCTCCGCGTCCGCGCGGACGTCGATGGTCTCCACCACGTCCTCGCAGTACTCGCAGGAGACGGTGATGGTGTGGGGGCCCGGCGCGATGTCCACGTCGTGCTTCTGGAGGGCCTGCGCACTGGGCGGCCCGTCATCCACGCGGATGGTGCCGAAGGGCCGCACGAGGATGGACACGAAGTTCTTCTTCGACGTGGGCTTCTTCCCCGCGACGCGCTCCTCGCCCGGTTCGCTCGGCGGCACGCCGGTGCTCTCCACGGCGCGCTCGGCGACGCTGCTCCCGGTGGCGCGCTGGCCGCGAGTCCCCAGGCCCAAGGAGAGGTCGCTCGTGGAGCCCCGCGCGGGCACCACGCTCGCCGTGCGAGTCGCTCCCGCCGACGGACTCTCGCGAGGCGCGCCGCCGCCGGTCTTGGGGGCCACTTCCGCCTCCGGCGTCGGGTTCGTGCCATGAGGGGGCGGATTCGCCTGGGAGCCGCGGGGCTCGCCCGTCGTCCCAGCGGGGACGGCCGGGGGCTTCACGCCGGGGGCTTCGTCTCCTGGGGTGGCGGACGGCCGGGGCTGGGGGGTCTGCGCCTCGGGCACGGAGGAGGTGAGGCGCGCCTGGTAGGCCTTGTAGCCGCCGATGCTCACGGCGGTGGCGGTGACCAGGCCCACGACCAGCCGGATGCCGCGCCGTCGCCACGTCTTGAGGCGCTGGGCGCGCTGGATGCCCTTGAGCAGGCCGAGGGCGCGCGTGTTCTGCGCATCCAGCGCGAGCACCTGGTTCAAGCACCCGAGCGCGCGCGGGGTCCGCTTCTCCTGAAGCATCCGCTCGCCGCGCTCCAGGAGCGCCGCGACGATGCGCTGCCGGACCAGCTTCCGGTACGAGGTGGGGTCGGCGAAGAACGAGACGAGCTCTTCACCGACGCGCGCGAAGCCCAGGCCCGCGAGGTAGTCCGCCAGCGCGTCGCGCAGCTTGCCCGCGTCGGGGTAGCGCTGCGTGGGGTCTCGCTGGAGGCAGCGCGCGCAGATGTCCGCCAGCTCGTCCGACAGGGCGGGGAGGCGGCGGCGAGGGTCTTCGTAGTCCCCGTCGAGGATGCGCTTGAGCGTGGCGGTGGTGTTCGGCGCGGAGAAGGGCAGGCGCCCCGTCATGGCCGCGTAGAACATGATGCCCACGCTGAAGACGTCCGCCGCGGGGCCGGCCTCCAGGCCCTCGATGATCTCCGGGGACATGTGGGCCGGCGAGCCCACGAGCGTGCCCGTCACCGTCATCCGCTCCTCGATGTCGAGCAGCCGGGCGATGCCGAAGTCCATGAGCTTGAGGACCCCGTCCTCGCGCACCATGACGTTCTCCGGCTTGAGGTCGCGGTGGATGACGCCGGCCTCGTGGGCGTGCGCGAGCGCCGCCGCCAGCTCGTGGATGATCATCGCCGCGAGCTCGGGCGGATCCAACGGGCCCTCATCCAGGACCGTCTTGAGCGTCCGGCCGCGGATGTACTCGGTGACGATGAACGCGTCCTGCGCGTCCGCGGCGGAGAAGTCGAACACCTCCAGGATGTTGGGGTGGTGCAGCTTGGCCACCGCGCGGGCCTCGCGCGCGAGCCTGCGGCGCGACTCGTCCTTGCCGGCCAGGTGCGGGTGCAGCACCTTCACCGCGACCTCGCGGTCCAGGGCCGTGTCGAGCCCTTTGTACACGACGCTCATGCCCCCCGAGCCCAGTTGCTCGAGGATGCGGTAGCGACCGATATGGCGGCCGACGAGCGTCATGATGCGCGGAAAGTGCCTCCCCCTCCTCAGTCCCCGAAGCTGATGCCCATGCTCTTGGCGAAGCGCACCAGGTCCCCGGACGGGTCCACCCGGCGCTCCTTGCGCGACTCACTCAGTGGTACGGCGACAATCTCTCCCGAGCGCAGGGCCACCATGTGGTCCCACTTCCCATCGCGCACCAGGTCCAGCACCCCGCAACCATAGCGCGTGGCCAGCACCCGGTCCGCCGCGCTGGGGCTGCCCCCGCGCTGGAGGTGGCCCAGGACGTTCACGCGAATCTCCGCCTCGATGTGCTGCGCCAGCAGGTCCGCGCACACCTTGCCGGAGCCGCCCAGCCGCACCACGCCGCGGCCGGGGACATCCTCGGCCCGGTCCAGCACGGCCAGCGTGCCGCCCACGGGGAAGGCGCCCTCCGAGATGGCGATGATGGAGAAGCTGCGGCGGCGCGTGGCGCGTGAGCGCAGCTTCTCGACGATGGATTCCACCCGGTAGGGAATCTCCGGGAGGAGGATGACGTCGGCGCCCCCCGCCAGGCCGCTCTCCAGCGTGAGGAAGCCCGCATGCCGGCCCATGATCTCCACCAGCATCACCCGGTCATGGGACTCGGCGGTGGTGTGCAGCCGGTCCAGCGCCTCCGTCACGATGAGGCGCGCGGTGTCGAAGCCGAACGTCTGGTCCGTGCCGCACAAGTCGTTGTCGATGGTCTTCGGACAGCCGACCACCTTGAGGCCCTTCTCGCTCAGCCGGTGGGCAATCGAGAGGGTGCCGTCGCCGCCCACCGCGACGAGGCCGTCGAGCTTCAGCTCCTCGCAGCGCCGCAGCACCGCGTCGGACACGTCGCGCTCCACCCAGCGGTTGCCCTCCCGGAACGCGTAGATGAAGGGGTTGGCCCGGTTGGACGTACCCAGGATGGTGCCGCCCTTGGGCAGGATGCCCCGCGTGTCCTCCTCGGTGAGGGGACGCGTCAGGTCGGGCTCCACCAGGCCCATGTAGCCGTTCTCGATGCCCACGAACTCATGGCCGAACTCATGCGTGCCTCGCTTGACGAGGCCGCGAATGAGCGCGTTGAGCCCGGGGCAGTCGCCGCCACCGGTGAGGACTCCGAGTCTCAGGGAACGGGGCATAGGGGTCGGACGCGGGTGTCAGAGGGAGGGTGGCCCACCATGACAGTGACGTCGGACCTGATGATAGGAGGCCCTAGCGCCGAGGTGCAACGCGCGAATCGCCGGGTCCGGTGGATTTCCGAGTGGAAACGCGAGCTTCCATCAGTCCCGCTTGAGGCGGCGACGAGAAGCGACCCTGTCCAGCAGGGCCTGCAGGCGAGGCTGCGGGGCCTTGGGCAGTGCCTTGTCTGTCGGGGATTGTAGGGGCATCTCGCGCGCCATGCGGAAGAGCTCGATCAGCCTTTCCTTGAAGAGCTCGTTGTCCGGGCGCTCCTGGAGGGCACGGCGGTAGGCGGCGGCGGCCCCCACGTAGTCTCCCAGGGCGAACAGCCGCTCGCCCTCCTGGGCGGGTGAGGACGGACCGAGCGGCAGCTCCGGCTCCTCGGGTGGGCGCGAGGCCTCCAGCGTCTGGAGCTCCATGGGTTGGAGCGACTCGCGCAGCTGGGCGAGCTTGTCCCCGAGCCCGGTGTCCTGGGGAAAGGCATTCGCCAGCGTCTCGTAGAGGTGGAGGGCCTCGGCGAGCTCACCTCGACGCAGGGCTCGGTCGGCGCGCGCCTCCATCTCCACCCGGGCTGCAGGAGTCATCTCGGCGGCACGTTACCCGCGCGGCTCCGGGATGTCACAACGAAGGCGCCTGGGTGCGGCCCGCGCCAGGACCCTTGGCGCGTTTGTCTTGTTTGTGCCGAGTTGCGCGAGGACGTGCATGCCTGCGCGAGGCGCGGGGGTGGCTCTATGCTCGGGGGGTGAATCTCGCGTGGATGGCCGGGGGCTGGTTGCTGTTGGCGGGCGCGCTCGGCTCCGAGCTGCGGCGGGATGGCTATGTGCTGCGCCCGCCGGAGGGCTTCCACATGGTGCGGTGGGAGCCGTACGCCGGCTCCGTGGCGGGGGCGGTGTCGCTGGACGCGGAGGCGGGGCGGACGTTGTCGGCGGCGCTGTCGGACGGCGAGGGGCCGGACGCGGCGATGATGCTGGTGTCCGTGGTGGAGCGAGGCTTCTCCGCCAGTCCCGCCGAGCGCGACGACTTCGCTTCGGCGGTGATGCAGCACTTCCAGCGGGAGCTGGGGGTGGCACTGGCGCCGGAGCGGGTCGACCGGGTGGGGGGGCCGGCGCCGCGGGTGGAGGTGCTGGGCACGCTGCGCGAAGCGGGGCAGGTGCGCACGGTGCTGGTGGCGGGGCTCGCCTCGGAGGGGCGGCATGCGGTGGTGGTGGTGAGCGCGCCCGCGGTGCGGTGGGAGTCGCTGGCGCCCGGCGTGCGAGCGTCGCTGGAGACCTTCCGGTTGGAGCCCACGACGGCGCCGGGGGTGGTGCCGCGCCGGGTGTTGGGGGCGCTGGCGGGCGCGCTGGCGGGAGCGCTGCTGGCGTCCTATGCGGCGTGGCGGCGCAAGCGGGAGGCTCCCGAGGGCTGAACCGGGTGAGTCGTGTTGCTCCCGGGGCAGTGGGGGCGGCGAGCGCATGGGGGCCTCTGGCCGGGGCTGGAGGATGATCCCCACCCGCCGGGCGCTGGGATAGCGTGCGCCGCATCCATGTTCGTCCTCCTTCTCGTCGCCGTGCTGGGGCAGGCGCCGTCGGCCGCCCCGTCCGAGCCGGATGTCCCATCACCCGCTGAAAGCGAACTGCCCGTGGCGCCGCCTCCGGCCGTGCTGCCTCCGGCCACGCATGAGCTGTTCCAGCGCATCCAGAACCGCGTCGCGCAGGTGCGCATCATCGAGCGGCGCTCGGGCACGCGCTCGTCCATCGGCTCCGCCTTCTTCGTCTCCGCGCAGGGCCACGCCATCACGAACTACCACGTGATCTCGGACGTGGTGCTGCACCCGGAGGACTACACCGCGGAGCTCGTGCTGCGCAGCGGCGGCGAGCCCGTGCCCGCGAAGCTGGTGGACGTGGACGTCGTGCATGACCTCGCCGTCATCCGGACGGAAGCGGGCGTGAAGGACTTCTTCCAGCTGGAGGACCGCGAGCCGCCGCAGGGCACGCGCCTGTTCGCGATGGGGAACCCGCACGACCTGGGCACCACCATCGTCGAGGGGACGTACAACGGCTTCATCCAGGACTCGCTCTATGAGCGGGTCCACTTCAGCGGCGCCATCAACCCGGGGATGAGCGGAGGGCCCACGCTCACGGGCCAGGGCACGGTGGTGGGCGTCAATGTCGCCACCATGGGCAACCAGCTGGGCTTCCTGGTGCCCGTGAAGCGCGCCAGTGCGTTGCTCGCGCGGGCGCTCGCGGCGAAGGCCGAAGAGGCGGCGCCGCTCGTGGAGTCGGTGCGTGCGCAGCTCCTCGAGAACCAGCAGCGGCTCACCGAGCAGATGCTCGCGGCGGCGCTGCCGAAGCACCGGCTGGGCAGCTACCACGTGCCGGGGCGCTGGATTCCCTTCCTCAAGTGCTGGGGCGACACGCCGCATGAGCCGGAGGTGCCGTACACGGTGACCAACTACCAGTGCTCGTCGGAGGAGGACATCTACCTGTCCTCGCGCCACCGCACGGGCGTGGTGGCCTTCCTGCACCAGCAGGCCTCCAGCCAGAAGCTGGGCGCGCTGCGCTTCTCCGCGCTCTACAGCGCGCTGTTCTCCCAGGACCCGGACACGGTGGAGGCGTCGCGCGAGGACGTCACCAACTTCCGCTGCACCACGGAGTTCGTGGACGTGGAAGGCCTCCCCGTGCGCGCGGCGATGTGCCTGCGTGCCTACAAGCGCTTCCCGGGCCTCTATGACCTGGTGCTGCGCGCCGCCGCGCTCAACGCCAGCACGAGCGGTGTCGACACCAGCCTCACGCTGGGCGGCTTCACGGCGGACAACGCGCGCAAGCTGGCTCGCCGCTACCTGGAGGGGCTGTCGTGGACGAAGTGATTTTCGTCGAGGTGGTGGAGGGCGATTCCGTCCACGCGCGTCACCGGCTGGAGCGCTTCCCCGCGACGGTGGGGCGCGCGTACTCGAACGACGTCATCCTGGATGACCCGAAGGTGTCCCCCGAGCACCTGCGCATCGAGCGGCGCGAGGACGGCGTGCTGGTGGTGCGCGACGCGGGCAGCCACAACGGCACCTGGCGCGTGGACTCCTGGGCGCGGCTGGCGGAGCTGGAGGTGGCGCCGGACACGCGTGTGGCGGTGGGGGACACCGTGCTGCGCTTCCGCGGGCGCAATCACGTGGTGCCCGAGACGGTGGTGACGTCCGCGCCCACGGCGCCGCGCGAGCGCTGGTTCGAGCATGCGCGGGCCTTCCCGCTGGCGATGCTGGCCTTGCTGGCGGCGAGCGCGCTGGAGTCCCACCTGGGCAACTACGGCCGTACGGACTGGGGCGCGCTGACGATGGCCCTGGTGATGCCGCTCACGCTCACGCTGCTGTGGGCGGGAGGCTGGGCCGTGGCCAGCCGCATCTCCCGGCGCCAGTTCCACTACCGCACGCATGCCACCATCGGCAGCCTGGTGTTGCTGGCCGCCGTCGCGCTTCCGCCGGTGTTGTCGGTGCTGGGCTTCAGCCTGGGCTGGGACTCGGGGCTCGTCTGGCTGCACCACGGGACGTTCCTGGTGCTCATGGGCGTCGGCCTGTACTGGCACCTGCGCTACGTGGCGCGGTGGGAGCCGGCGCGGTTGGTGCGAGTGCTCATCGTGGTGACGCTGGCCTTCGGTGCGCTGTCGCGGGCGGATGACCTGCTGGGCAACGAGCCCTTCAGCACGTCCCTGGACTTCTCCCGCACGCTCCTGCCACCGGCGCTCAGGGTGGCGCGCGCCCAGCCCATGGAGACGTTCTTCGAGGAGCTGGGGGGACTCCAGGAGCAGGTGGACGCGCTCGCGAAGGAGGACTAGCCCGGAAGGCGTCCGCGACGTCACGGGTGGGATGGTGATGTCAGACCTGGAAGGTAGACAGCCTGCGCGCGCGCGGTGAGGCCCGGGAGGTCCGCGCCGTGCGGGGCTGAGCAACCAGGAGGTCCAGGTGCGAGTGAGCGTGGCATCGGAGTTGGGGGCGTTTCGGGACGTGGCGCGGGGGCTGCTAGCGCGGGGCGTGCCTCCGGAGCGGGTCACCTTCGAGGACGCTCCGGGGCCGAGGGAAGGACAGGGGGACGCGGGGGGCCTGGAGGGCGCGTCGGCTCGGGTGCTCCCGGTGTTGCCTGGGGACTTCCTGGGGCTGGCGGAGAAGGTGGTGTGTCATCGGGCCCCGGAGCGCTGGGCGCTGCTGTACCGCGTGCTCTGGCGGATGGCGCGCGGGGAGCGGCGCCTCCTGGAGCGGGAAGGGGACCTGGACGTCCAGCGGCTGCGGCGCATGGAGCGCGCGGTGCGGCGGGACGTGAGCAACCTGGTGATTCGCATCCGCTTCCGGCGGGGCATGTCCGACGGCGCGGAGCGCTACGTGGCCTGGTATCGGCCGGAGCACCGCGTCGTCCGGCTGGCGGCGCCCTTCCTCGTGGGCCGGTTTCCCACGCTGAGCTGGAGCCTGTTCACTCCGGACACCAGCGCGCACTGGGATGGCGTGCGCCTCACCTTCGGCGCGGGGCTCCGGTGGGAGGACGACCCTCCTGGCGGCATGGAGCCCTCCTCGTCTCCAGCGGCGCGGGTGGAGCGGCGCACCCATTCGTGCGGGGTCCCCAGGACGCCCGTGCTCCTGCTGGGGGAAGTGCCTGGGACGTGGGAAGAGGCGGGCGGCGTGTGCTTCGTGGGGCCCGCGGGGAGGTTCCTGGAGGCCGTGCTCGCGCGTGCGGGGCTGCGGCGCACGGACCTGCGTGTCTCCCGGGAGGCCCGGCCCGGTGTCGACACCACGCCCCTGGACTGGGGGGAAGCCCGGTCGCGCCGGGAGCGGCTCGCCTCGGAGGTCGCGGAGCTCCGCCCGCTGCTGTTGCTGGCGCTCGGAAGCGTCGCGGGACAGATGCTCTGGGGGCCCGGATTCAGGCTCGACCTGTGTCGGGGGCGGCTCGTCCAGCTGTCCTCGGAGGCCGTCGCCATGGCCACCTTCGCGCCCTCGGAGGTGTTGCGCCCGGCGGACCCTCGGGTCCAGGCGGAGCTGCGCATCCACTTCGAAGCCGACCTCCGCTCGGCGGCGGACGTGCTGCGGCGGACATTGGTGGCACGAGCGGAATCAGCGCGGGCGGGTAACGCTTTCAACGTTCGTGAGTAACCCTCGTATCGGCCCCTGGTGGAGTCCTTGTTCCACGAGGGGCTGACTCCCAGGGGGGTACTTCCTGGTGCTGCCCTGGGAGATACGCCGAACCTACCAGGGGGTTACCATGCGTCGTCTGTCCGTGGCCCTGATGTTCCTGTTGGTTTCTGCTTGCACTCGCGCCCCCATCACGCGGTCCGGGCCGACGGTCTCCGTCGCCCCCGCGGACCTGGCGATGAAAGCCGGCTACACACCGTGGACCCTCAGCATGCCGTTCGGGGAGGCAGAGGATGGCAGTGCGCTGGTGCTGCGGTTCCTGGACCAGGCGGAGCTGTCCGGGGCTCGCTACGTCAGTGACATGCGGGTGGTGTTCATGGCGGATGATGCGGGCACGGAGCTGGAGTGTCGCAGGAGCCTGGTGCCCCATGCCTCGCTCGTCACGAGAAAGGGACAGGGCCTGCCTCGGGGGATGGCGGAGGCTCCCGCGCCGCTCAAGCACATTCGCCGCGTCGTGACGGACACGGTGGTGCACTGTGGAGACCCGACGGGGCGGGCCGTGCTCCAGTTCTTGAGCCAGCATGCTCCCATGGGCCCGACGACTCCCTCGCGCGTCAGCTACGGCCAGGGCACGATGATGATGGGGAGCACCCATGGCTCCTGCGTTGCCTATGCCGTGGAGCGCGTGGTGAGCCGCTACGCGTTCGAGGACGCCGTCGACTTCGTTCCCCTGCGTGCGGACCGGCTCGAGCAGGCCCGCCCGGACCTGCGCCTCTGGGCCTCCGAGGCGGAGTGCGTGCCGAGAGATCCGCTGGCGCCGTCGGGCAACCGTCTGGAGGCCCAGGCCTACGGGGGCGCGGGGCCTCGCGCGGCCTTCCTGGGGGCGGAGCCGCCGGTGAGGACGGAGCCACGGGCCCCGTTCCTCATCGACCTGTGAGGGCCCGGACGCTCCGAGCCCGTCCGGCTCACATCCCCCGGAGCGCGTGGGGCTGGTAGGGCGCCTCGAGCTGCTGGATCTCCTCGGGCTGGAGCTTGAGGTCCACGGCTCGCACGGCGTCCTCCAGGTGCTCCATCTTGGTGGCGCCGATGATGGGCGCGGTCACCAACGGTCGAGACAGCAGCCACGCCAGTGCGACCTGGGCGGGGGGCACGTTGCGTGCCGCGGCCACGCGGCGCGTTGCCTCCACCACCTCCCAATCTCCGGGCTGGTCATAGAGCATGCCCGCGTAGGCATCCGACTTCGCGCGCGGCGTGGAGCTCTTGTCCTCCAGCGACGTGCGCGTGCCCGCGAGCAACCCGCGCGCGAGCGGAGACCAGGGGAGGATGCCAATGCCCTCCGCTTCGCAGAGCGGGTGCATCTCGCGCTCCTCCTCGCGGTAGACCAGGTTGTAGTGGTCCTGCATGGACACGAAGCGTGTCCAGCCGTGCTGGTCCGCCAGGCCCAGCGCTCGCGCGAACTGCCACGCGAACGTCGACGACGCCCCCAGGTAGCGCACCTTCCCCTGACGCACGAGCTGGTCCAACGCGCACAGCGTCTCCTCCACGGGCGTGTGCGGGTCCATGCGGTGGATTTGATACAGGTCGATGGCCTCCACCCCCAGCCGCTTCAGGCTCGCCTCACACGCCTGCACGATGTGCTTGCGTGACAGCCCGCGCATGTTGGGCCCATCCCCCATGGGGAAGAACACCTTGGTGGCCAGCACCACCTCTTCCATCTTCGCGTAGCGACGCAGCGCGCGCCCGGTCACCTCTTCGCTGACCCCCAGCGAATACATGTCCGCCGTGTCGAAGAAGTTGATGCCCAGCTCCACGGCGCGCCGGAAGAACGGCTGGGAGGCCTCCTCGCTCAGGACCCAGGGGCGCCAGGAGGGAGTGCCATAGCTCATGCAGCCCAGGGCCAGGCGCGACACGCGCAGACCCGTCTTGCCCAGTTGGGTGTACTTCATCTCGTTGCTCCTCTCGGCTTGTTTCCATGCGCCAGGGTGGGCGCGCCGGTGTCCTGGATATGTAGCCGGTTCCTCCCGATGTCATGGGTCATTCATAGAGGGCCTGCTTTCGCGTATGTCGCGAATACGTTAAAAGAGCAGTGTTTCAGGGGGCTCCAGCTGGTGCGGTGCGGACAGCGCCCCCGGGTCGACGGGGCGCGGGTGTGCCGTGCTCATCCGGCGGGCGTCCTCGCGCCAATCCCCCCCGGGACTCGACATGCACCTGCCGACTCGCGTTTCCCCCGCATCCGCGTTCGTCCGTCCGGAGTCCGCCACGCTCGTGGAGGTGTGCCGCTACCGCGCACTGAATCAGCCCACGGACGACATCTACACCTTCGTGGATGAGACGGGAGAGCACACCGTCACCTATGCCCAGCTGGACACCGAGGTGCGCGCGGTGGCCTCGCGTCTTCAGCGAGAGCTGTCCCCGGGAGACCGCGCGCTGCTCATGTACCCGCCGGGTCGTGAGTACGTCGTGGGCTTCCTCGCGTGTCTCTACGCCGGCGTGGTGGCGGTGCCCGCGTATCCCCCGGATGTGACGCGGCTGGGGCGCACGCTGCCCAGGCTCCTGGCGCTGGTGGCGGACTGTGGCGCCCGCGTGGCGCTCACCACGGAAGGCATCGCCTCGTTGGTGGGGCCACTCACCGAGGGGCGCGAGGACCTGCGCGCGCTGCGCTGGCTCGCGACGGACGGGGTGCCCGTGGAGGAGGCCGCGTCGTGGCGGGAGCTCGACCTGCGTCCCGACACGGTGGCGTTCCTCCAGTACACCTCCGGCTCCACGGGGACGCCCCGGGGCGTGGTGCTGGGGCATCGGCAGCTGCTGCACAACTCGGAGCTCATCTCGCGGGGCTTCAACGCGAAGCCGAATCCGCGGTTCGTCTCCTGGCTGCCGCCGTACCACGACATGGGGTTGATCGCCGGCATCATCCACCCGCTGTTCCGCGACATGCCGTCGTCGCTGATGCCGCCCTTGTACTTCCTGCAGCGCCCCATGCGCTGGCTGGAGGTCATCTCCCGCCATGGCGGCACGGTGAGTGGTGGACCCAACTTCGCGTTCGACCTCTGCGTGCGCAAGAGCACGCCCGAGGAGCGCGCCGCGCTGGACCTGAGTCGATGGGAGGTCGCGTACTGCGGCGCGGAGCCGGTGCGCGCGGAGACGATGGAGCGCTTCGCCCAGGCCTTCGCGCCCGGGCGCTTCCGGCGGCAGGCGCTTTATCCCTGCTACGGGCTCGCGGAGGGGACGCTCATCGTCACGGGCCGCCAGCGCGCGGGGGACCGCGAGGACGTGCTGGTGGTGCGGGACTACTCGCGCGAGGGGCTGGAGCGAGGCGAGGCGCGCCCGCCGTCCGCGGGTGAGGAAGGCGCCGCGCTGGTGAGCTGCGGCGAGGTGCTGGGCGTGCAGGAGGTGCGCGTCGTCGACCCGAGCACGCGGGAGCTGGTGCCACCCGGGCGCGTGGGAGAGCTGTGGGTGCGCGGCCCCAGCGTCGCGGAGGGGTACTGGCAGCGGCCCGAGGAGACCGAGCGCGACTTCAACGGCCGGCTCGCGGGCTCGGACGAGGGCCCCTTCCTGCGCACGGGCGACCTGGCCATCGTCGAGGACGGCGAGGTCTTCATCACGGGGCGCCTGAAGGACGTGCTCATCCTTCGCGGGCGCAACCTCTACCCGCAGGACCTGGAGCTGACGGTGGAGCGGAGCCACCCGGCCTTGCGCCCCGGCTGCGGCGTCGCGTTCCCGGTGCAGGTGAAGGGCGAGGAGCGACTCGTCGTGGTCCAGGAGGTGGCCGCGAAGGCGGTGGAGGGGGGCGCCGTCGATGATGCGCTCACGGCGATCCAGGCCGCGCTGACGGAGGAGCACGGCGTCGCCGCGCATGCGGTGGTGCTCATCACCGCGGGGAGCCTGCCGAAGACTTCGAGCGGAAAGGTCCAGCGGCGGGTGACGCGGCGGACCTATCTCGACGGCGCGCTCGAAGTGGTGAAGGAGTGGCGCGAGTCCGAGGTGGATTCGCGCGATGCCGAGTCCGTGGCACCGGAGTCCGAGGAGCTGGTCGCGTGGCTCGCGAGGGATGTCGCAGGGCGACTGGGGAGCACGGCGGATGCACTCGACGCGGACGCGCCGCTGACCCGGTACGGCTTGGACTCGCTGCGAGGGCTGGACGTGATGCACGCCATCCAGCGGCGGTGGGGTGTGTCACTGCCGCCGACGTTCCTGCTCCAAGGCCCGAGCCTGCGCGAGGTGGCGGCGAAGGTGGAGCAGGAGCGAGGCACGGCGGTGGAGTCCGTGCCGCCTTCTTCTCCGGTGACTGGAGACGCGTCGCACCATGTCTCGGACGGACAGCGTGCGCTGTGGTTCCTCCAGCGGCTGGCGCCCGGCGGCACCGCGTACCACATCGCTCGGGCGATGCGGCTGGCGCCCGATGTGGACCTGGAGGTCCTCGCGCGGGTGTTCACCGAGCTCGCCGCCCGGCATCCGGCCCTGGCCTGTG
The DNA here is from genome assembly GCF_038561935.1 of Myxococcus stipitatus. Next base: position 4,897,580 of record NZ_CP102770.1, read on the forward strand.
CGTTTCCCGAGGAGCGCGGGGAGCCCGTGTGGAAGCCCGCCGCCGCGCCGGTGCTGGAGCGGGAATCCGCGAGCGGCTGGAGTGAAGCGGCCCTGCGCGAGCGGTTGGATGCGGAGTCCCAGCGGCCCTTCGACCTGGAGCGTGGGCCCTTGATGCGGGTGCGTGTCTTCACGGGCGTCGAGCGCGGGCCCGTGTTGCTGCTCGTGTTCCACCACCTCATCACCGACTTCTGGTCGCTGGAGATGTTCGCCGAAGAGCTGGGCATCCTCTACACGGCGGGCGTCCGAGGTGTTCCCTCGGAGCTGCCCGCGCCGCCGCCGATGGCGGGCCCCCTCCAGCGGGAGCGGGAGGCACGGCTCACCGGCGCGAGAGGCGAAGCGCTCCAGTCCTGGTGGCGTGAGCGCTTGGGCGGTGAACTGCCGGTGCTGGAGTTGCCGACGTCGAAGCCGAGGCCCCGGCTCCAGTCCTTCCGGGGCGCGGCGGTGTCCTTCAAGGTGGAGGCGGACACGGCCTCACGGCTGTTGTCACTGGCGGGCACGCACGGCGCGACTCCGTTCATGGTCTTGCTGACGGGCTACGTGGCCTTCCTGCGGCGCTACACCGGGCAGGAAGACCTCGTCGTGGGGACGCCGACAACGGGCCGAGAGCATGCGGACCTGTCCCGGCAGCTGAGCTACTTCGTCAATCCCGTGGCGCTTCGTGCGCGGGTGACGCGAGGGCAGTCCTTCACCTCGTTGTTGAAGGAGGTGCGGGGCCTCGTGTTGGAGGCGCTGGAGCATCAGGAGTTGCCATTCGCTCGCATGGTCGAACGGCTCCAGCCTCGGCGGGATGCGGCCCGTGCTCCCGTCTTCCAGACGATGTTCGTGCTGCATGCCGGGCGCCCGGGACGCGAGGCGCTCGCGCCCTTCGCCTTGGGCGGCGCGGGGACACGCGTCCAGCTGGGCGCGTTGGAGCTGGAGTCCGTGCCGCTGCGCAACCAGGCCTCCGCCTTCGACCTGACGTTGACGATGGCCGAGTCGGAGGGAGGCTTCGCCGCGAGCCTGGAGTACTGCACGGACCTGTTCGACACGGCGCTCGCCGAGCGCATGGTGCGCCACCTCCGAGCGCTGCTGGACGCCGCCGCGCGTGAGCCCGAAGTGCCCGTGTTGGACCTGCCTCTGTTCGATGGAGAGGAGCAGCGCGTGCTGCTCGCGTCGGGCCGGCGCACGACGGACTCCGAGGAACCGCGAGCGCGAAGCCTGCACGGCGCCTTCGAGGCCGCGGTGGCGAGATCGCCGGACGCGGTGGCGTTGGTCTCGGGGGCATCCCGTTGGACGTACCGTGAGGTCGACGAGTGGGCCGAGAGACTGGGGGCGAGGCTTCGCCGCCGAGGCGTGGGCCCCGAGGTCCGCGTCGGTGTCTTGCTGGAGCGAGGGCACCCCGGGACGGTCATCGCGTTCCTCGCCGTGCTGAAGGCGGGTGGGACGGTGGTGCCTTGTGAGCCCTCGCATCCTCCCGAGCGAATCGCGTGGATGCTCCGAGACGCGGGGGCCCGTGGCCTGCTCGTGCAGGACCGACTCTCGCGGCGCCTGGACCTTCCCTCGGACCTGTTGCTCCTGCGCTGGGAGGAGCTGGGGGTGCACGAGCCGCGAGAGGAGGACGTGCGCTCCGACGCGCCCGCACTCCCGTCGCTGGAGTGCTCCGCGTATGTCATCTACACCTCGGGAAGCACGGGGCGCCCGAAGGGCGTCGTGGTGACCCATCGCGGCGCGCTGCATCTGGCGGAGGCGATGGGGTGGGGCTTCGGCTTGGGGGCAGGTGACCGGGTGCTCCAGTTCGCATCCCCGGCCTTCGATGCCTCGATTGCGGAGTACGTCCAGGCGCTCGTGACGGGCGCGGCGCTGCATCTGCCTCCCGGGGGAGAGCTGCTCGCGGGCGAGGCGCTGCATCGCGTGCTGAAGGAGGAGCGCATCACGCTGGTGACGCTGCCTCCGTCCGCGTGCGCGCTGTTGCCAGAGGCTCCGCTCCCGGACCTGCGGAGGATTGTCTCGGCGGGAGAGCCCTGCCCGGAGGACCTGGTGTCGCGCTTCGCGCCCGGGCGGGTGTTCGTGAATGCCTATGGCCCCACGGAGGCGACCGTGTGCTCGACGTGGGCCGTCTGCCAGCCAGGGGAGGGCACTCCGGACATCGGTCGACCGCTGCCGGCGGTGGATGCCTACGTGCTCGACGCGTCGTTGAACGCCGTCCCCCAGGGCGTGGCGGGAGACCTGTACGTCGGAGGCCCCATGGTGGCGAGAGGCTACCTGGGCCGTCCGGACCTGACGGCCGAGCGCTTCGTCCCGGACCCTCATGGCGGAGCGCCGGGCGCGCGCCTGTACCGCACGGGAGACGTGGCCCGCTGGCGTACCGATGGCCGATTGGAGCTGCTGGGGCGCGAGGACGCGCAGGTGAAGTTGCGCGGCTTCCGCATCGAGCCGGGGGAGGTGGAGTCCGTGTTGCGCGAGCTCGCGCGGATGCGGCAGGCGCACGTGCGCGTGTGGCGTCCTCCCACGGGTGGGGAGGCTCGACTCGTGGCCTACGTGGTGCCGCCCGAAGAGGGGCTGCCTCCTCCCGGAGAGCTGAAGGCGAGCCTGCGCACCCGCTTGCCCGAGTACCTGGTGCCCGCGGACTTCGTCGCGCTGGAAGCCCTGCCGTTGCTGTCCAGCGGCAAGGTGGACGTGCGCGCGCTGCCGCCCCCGATGCGCCTGGCGCCCGCGGAAGGGGCGCCCGGCACGCCCCTGGAAGAGGCGCTGTCGCGGGCCTGGGCGGAGACGCTCGGCTTCCCGGCGGTGGGCGTCCACTCGCACTTCTTCGATGACCTGGGCGGCAGCTCGCTGGCGGCGGTGCGTGCGTGCGCGCGAATCCGCGAGTCGCTCGGGCGGGACGTCCCCATCACCCACTTCTTCGAGCACCCCACGGTCCATGCGCTGGCGCGGAGGCTGTCCTCCGATTCGGAGCCGGGCACGCAGGCCGTGAAGCACCAGGAGCGCGCGGAGGCCCGTCGTCAGGCCCTCCAGCGTCGCGGCGGAAGGAACACCTGAGACCATGGCTGACCAGGAACAGACCGGCAGTGGCAACGACATCGCGATCATCGGCATGGCGGGTCGCTTCCCGGGTGCCGCGAACGTCCGCGAGCTCTGGCGCAACCTGCTCGACGGCGTGGAGTCCATCTCCCGCTTGTCGCCTCATGAACTGGAGCCTTCTCCGCTCGTGCCGGAGACGCTGTGGCGTCATCCGGACTTCGTGCCCGTGGCGGGTGTGCTGGACGGAGGAGACGCATTCGACGCGGGCTTCTTCGATGTGTCTCCGCGCGAGGCGCTGTGGATGGACCCGCAGCAGCGCGTGTTCCTGGAGTGCGCCTGGGCCGCGCTCGAGGACGCGGCCTACGAACCGACGCGCTACAGCGGGAAGATCTCCCTGTACGCGGGCGCGGGGCCCTCGCTGCACACGCAGAGCATGTTGGGGCAGGGGCAGCTGGATCCCGCATCGCTGTACGAGGTGATGGGGACGTCGGGCGAGAACCTGGCGACGAAGGCGTCCTTCAAGCTGCGCCTGCGAGGAGAGAGCCTCGCCGTGTACACGGCCTGCTCGACGGGACTGGTGGCCGTGCACATGGCGTGTCAGAGCCTGTTGCTGCGCCAGTCCGACATCGCGCTCGCGGGGGCGGTGCGTGTCTCGCTGCCGCAGCGCTCGGGCTACCTGTTCCAGGAGGGGATGATTCTCTCTCCGGATGGACACTGCCGGGCCTTCGACGCGAAGGCCGCGGGCACGGTGCCTGGCAATGGTGTCGCGGCGGTGGTGCTCAAGCCGCTGGAGGACGCGCTCCGGGATGGGGACCACGTCTACGCCGTCATTCGTGGCTCCGCGCTCAACAACGATGGCGGCGCGAAGGTGGGCTACACCGCGCCGAGCGTCGAGGGCCAGGCGGACGTCATCGGCGAGGCGCTCGCGTACGCGGGGCTGAGCGCGGACGACATCGGCTACGTCGAGGCACACGGCACGGGCACGGCGCTGGGAGACCCCATCGAGGTCGCGGCGTTGTCGCGCGCCTTTCGCCGGGACACGGAGCGCAAGGGCTTCTGCGGACTGGGCTCGGTGAAGACGAACCTGGGCCACCTCGACACGGCCGCGGGCCTGGTGGGGCTCATCAAGGCGGCGTTGGTGCTCGCTGAAGAAGAGGTGCCGCCCACGCTCCACTTCACGGCGCCGAACCCGTCCATCGACTTCGCGAACAGTCCCTTCACGGTCATCGCCGAGAGGAAGGCCTGGCCTCGGGGCGAGGTGCCTCGGCGCGCGGGTGTCAGCTCGTTCGGGATTGGTGGCACCAACGCGCACGCGGTGCTGGAGGAGGCTCCGCGCGCGGCAGCCTCGGTGGAGAGTGCTCGGCCTTCGCAGCTCGTCACGCTGTCGGCGCGCACGGCTCCGGCACTTGCCCAGGCGGCGAGGGAGCTGGCGGACTGGTGCGAGTCGGCGCGAGGGAAGGTGCCTCTGGCGGACGTGGCCTTCACCCGCAACGTGGGGCGTGGCGCCTTCGAGCATCGGTTGTCCGTGGTGGCGAAGGACTCCGCGGAGCTGGTGGCGAAGCTGCGTGCACCGGGCACGGTGCGTGTCCTGGAAGACGTGGCCGTGGCGCGAGAGCGTCGCGTGGCCTTCCTGCTGCCGGGGCAGGGTGCGCAGTCGCTGGGGATGGGCCGGGAGCTCTATCGCGCGGAGCCCTTGTTCCGCGAGACCGTGGATGCGTGCCTCCGCGAGCTGGGGCCCTCCCTCGAGAAGTCGCTGCGAGACGTGCTGTTTCCCGCGCCCGAGGCCGAGACGTCGGCGCGGGATGCACTGGGCGATCCGCGCATCGCGCTGCCCGCGTTGTTCTGCGTGGAGTACGCGCTGGCGCGGCTCTGGGAGTCATGGGGACTCCGGCCGCAGGCGTTGTTGGGCCACAGCTTCGGTGAGTACACGGCGGCCTGCCTCGCGGGAGTCCTTCCGTGGGAAGACGCGCTGACGTTGGCGGTGGCGCGTGGCCGCTTGATGGCGACGTTGCCCCCGGGCCGCATGACGGCTGTCGGATGCGCCGAGGAGGTCGTGCGTCCGTTGCTCACGGGAGGACTGGCACTCGCGGCGGTGAACGGGCCAGAGCGGTGCGTGGTGTCGGGCCCTTCGGACGAGGTCGAGGCCCTGGAGCGAGAGCTGATGGCGCGAGGTGTCGGCGTGCTGCGGCTGCCCGCGGGACATGCCTTCCACTCGGCGGCGGTGGAGCCGTTGATGGAGGAGCTGTCGCGAGTCGTGTCGAAGCTGAGGCTCTCGGCGCCTCGCGTGCCGTATGTCTCCAGCGTCACGGGCACGTGGATTCGCCCCGAGGAGGCGATGGACCCGGCGTATTGGGCGCGGCAGATGCGGGCGCCGGTGCGCTTCGGGGACGGGCTGGAGACCTTGAAGGCCGCGGGCATCGCGGTGTTCCTCGAGGTGGGACCGGACCAGGCGCTCACGGCCCTGGCTCGACTGGGCCTGCGCGGCCATGCGGGGCGCGCGGTGGCTTCGCTGCCACGGGCGGGCTCGAAGGCGAGCGAGCACGCGGCGCTGATGGAGGCGCTGGGCGCGGTGTGGGAAGCCGGCCTCGAGCCGGACTGGAAGCTGTTCTACGCGCACGAGCGCCGTCGCCGGGTGCCGTTGCCCACGTACCCCTTCCAGCGTCAGCGCTTCGCGGTGGAGGCACCGCGAGTGCTCACCGCGCCGCAGCCCGTGGCTGCTCCGGATGTCGAGGTGACGCGAGCTCCACCGCGAGCAGAGGCCGTGGTCCCCGAGAACAAGGCGGGCCCTCGGACCGATGTGGAGCGCGGGGTGCTCGCCATCTGGCGCGAGCGACTGGGGCGCTCGGACTTCGGCATCCACGACAACTTCCTGGAGCTGGGCGGCAACTCGCTGATGGCGGCGCAGATGCTCACGCGTCTGCGGGAAGCCTTCCCCGTGCAGCTTCCGCTGAGCGACTTGTTCGAGGCGCCCACCGTCGCGGGAGTGTCCGCGCGCATCACCGCGCGGATGGGGACGGAAGGCGCGGAGGGGAAGGGGGCCGTGATGCGCCCCCTGGTGCGTCGGGAGCATCACGGTGCACCTCCGCTGTCCGTGGTGCAGGAGCGGGTCTGCGCGCTGGAGGAGGCACAGCCCGGCAACCCCGCGCTCAACATGTCCGCGACCCTTCGCCTCACGGGCACGCTCGACGTGGACGCGCTGCGGAGGAGCCTGGAGGCGGTGGCCCGCAGGCATGAAGCCCTGCGGACGACGTACCCGCGTGTCGATGGGAGGACGGTGGCGCGAGTCTCCTCCGAGGCGCGTGTGCCGTGGGAGGTGGATGAACTGGAGCACCTCACGCCGTCGGTGCGGGAGGCGGAGTGGCGCAAGCGTGTCTACGAGGAGATGTCCCGACCCTTCGACCTCGCCGAGGGCCCGGTGGTCCGAGCCCGGCTGCTCCGGCTGGACGCGCGAGAGCACCTCCTGGTCGTCGTGGTCCACCATGTGGTGTGTGACACGTGGTCGCTCGTTGTCCTGAGCGGAGAGCTGGGCACCTTCTACGGCGCGTTCGTGAAGAACGAGGCGGCGGTGCTCCCCGAGCTGCGGGTCCAGTACAGCGACTTCGCCGCATGGCAGCGCGAAGCCCTGGCGTCGGGCGCCTTCTCCGCGCAGCAGGAGGCGTGGCGGGAGCGGCTGGTGGGCCTGCCTGGGCCTCTGGACCTGCCCGTGGACCTGCCCCTCGGGACGGGGCCCGCGCTGGGCGGGGTGCGCAGGAACGTGGGCTTCTCCGAGTCCCTCACTGGCGCGGTCCATGCGCTGGCGCGCCGCGAGGGTGTGACGGCCTTCATGGTGTTGCTCGCGTCGTGGAAGGCGCTGCTGGCGCGCTGGGCTGGACGCGATGACATCGTGGTGGGGACACCCATCGGCAATCGAACGCGGCCGGAGCTCGAGCCGCTGATCGGCTATGTCGCGCACGCGGTGCCGCTGCGCACGGACCTGTCCGGCGACCCGACGTTCCGTGAGCTGATCTCCCGGGTACGGGACGTGACGTTGGAGGCGTACTCGCATCCCGATGTGCCGTACGAGCACCTCATCCGGGAGGTGGAGCCCTCCAGGAACCCGGGGCGGGAGCGCGTGTTCGACACGCTCTTCGTCCTGCATCCGCGCTTCGACGCGAACCTGGAGCTGCCCGGTCTGCGGCTGGGACTGGTCGAGGTCGAGGACGGGCCCGTGCAGTTCGGCTCGGTCCTGTCGCCCATGTCCGTGTCGATGGGAGAGGACGCCGGAGGCTTCTCGGGCACGCTCGACTACGCGGTGGAGCGCTTCGCCCCGGAGACCATCGAGCGCCTGGTGAAGCACTGGACGACGCTGCTCGCGTCCGCCGTGGAGAACCCCGAGCAGCAGCTCTCCATGCTTCCCGTGGAGCCAGAGGTGTCAGGCCGCTCCGCCCCGCGAAGCGTCTCCCCGACGCCGAGTCCGGTGCCCGTGCTGCTGGAGGCTCGGGCTTCGCTCGCACCCGAGGCCGTGGCGCTGTCTCGAGAGGGCCAAGGTGACGTGACGTGGCGCGAGCTTCGCGCCGAGGTGGCGCGGCTGGCGTCCGTGCTGCGTGCGAAGGGGGTGGGCCCGGAGGTGCTGGTGGCCCTCTGCCTGGAGCCGTCGGTGGAGCGGGTGGTGGCGCTCTGGGCGGTGCTGGAGGCGGGCGGCGCCTACGTGTTGCTGTCGCCGCCACAGCTTCGGGAGCTGGCCACGCTCGCGCCCAAGGGCGGAGCGCCGCCGCTGTTGCTGACGCACGAGCGACTGCGGACCGGTGTGGCGTTGGACCCCGCGCGTGTCGTGCATGTCCAGGTGCCCGCGAAGCATGACGGCTCGCGAGGCCTGGAGGTGGACCCGGGCCATCTCGCGGCCGTGTCGCCGGAGACGATGGTCTGCCTGGAGACGCTCGTGGGGCCCACGGGCGAGCGGCTGCGCGCCGTGCAGACCGTGGCGACGGTGGACGCGCTGTTCCGGCGCCTGGACGCGGACAGCGGGACGGTGGGGGGCACCTGGCTCTCGGCGGAGGACGCGAGCTCGCGGGGGACGGGGCTGGAGGTGTTGTGGGCGCTGTCTCGTGGGCTGCGAGTGGCGCTGCCCTCTGATCGGGCACGGCTGACGCTGCTGTCGTCGGGTCCTGGAGGTGCGCGAAAGGGGCCCGATTTCAGCCTGTCCTTCTTCGCCAACGACGAGGACTCGCTGGGAGGCCGCAAGTATCGGCTGCTGCTGGAGGCGGCGAAGTATGCCGACGCACAGGGCTTCTCCGCGATGTGGACCCCCGAGCGCCACTTCCACTCCTTCGGCGGCCTGTACCCGAGGCCGGCGGTGGTGGGCGCGGGTGTGGCCACGGTGACGGAGCGGCTGGGGATTCGCGCGGGCAGCGTGGTGTTGCCGCTGCATGACCCGGTCCTGGTCGCCGAGGAGTGGTCGGTGTTGGACAACCTCTCCAACGGCCGCGTGGGGGTGTCGTTCGCATCGGGCTGGCACGCGAATGACTTCGTCTTCGCACCGGACCGCTACGCGCGGCGCAAGGAGGTCATGTTCCGAGGCATCGAGGAGGTGCGCACGCTCTGGCGTGGCGGCTCGGTGCTCCGGCGCAACGGGACGGGCGACGAGGTGGAGGTGTTCCTGCGTCCGCGCCCCGTGCAGAAGGAGCTGCCCTTCTGGCTCACGGCGGCGGGGAGCCCGGACACCTTCCGCATGGCGGGGGAGCTGGGGGCGTATGTCCTCACCAACCTGATGGGGCAGAACCTGGAGGACCTCGCCTCGAAGGTGGTGCTCTATCGCGAGGCCTGGAGGCAACACGGCCACGCCGGACGTGGACACGTGAGCCTCATGCTCCACGCGTACCTGGGCGAGGACGTGGCCGAGGTCCGCCGCCGCGTGCGAAAGCCGCTGCTCGATTACTTCCGCAGTTCGGTGGATATCTTCCAGGCCTTCGTGTCGAGCCTGGGGTTGAAGGGCGACCTGCGCACGCTGACCCCCGCGGACGTGGAGGCACTGCTCGAGCACGGGCTGAATCGCTACGTGGAGGACGGTGGACTCTTCGGAACGCCCGACACCTGCGCGCCCGTGGTGGAGCGGGTGCGGAGCCTCGATGTCGACGAGGTCGCCTGCCTCGTGGACTTTGGCGTGGAGGTGGAGGCGACGCTGGAAGGGCTCCAGCACCTGGACGTGCTGCGGCGCCGCTATGCGCCGATGCGGTCTTCACCCGTGCCGACGCTCGTGGAGGGGCCCGGCCCGGAGGCGTCGCTGCTGTCCTGGGTCCAGGAGTCGGGTGCGACGCACCTGCACCTGACGGGCGCGCTGGCGCGAGCCCTGTCCGAGCTGCCGGGTGCAGCGGAGGGACTGCGCTCGGTTCGCCGCGTCTGGCTGGAGGATGTGAAGGAAGACCTCGCGGACACGCTGTCTCGGACGCTCCCCATGGAGGTATCGCGCCGGGAGCCGAGGTTCGGACCGGGAGCGTGGGCACGGGCAGGTGAGGCTCCCCGCGACTCCGGCGACACCTCGACGTGGGCGGTGGTGGACACGCGGGGCCGGGTCCTTCCTCCAGGAATGGTGGGGACGCTGGCGATGTTGGGCGACCTCGCGCCGAAGCGGCTGTGGAACGCGCCCGAGACCCCTTCACTCCGGCCCCTCTCCGTCAATGGCTTCGCCTTGGGGCACAGGGCTCGGAGGCGCTTGGATGGAACCCTGGAGCTGCTGGCACCGCTGCCGGTTCCATCGCGTCGTCCCGCGCCGCCTCGGGTCGCGACCCCGTCCAGCGCACAGCCTCGGCGCGAAGGCCCTCCGCCCATTCCGACCGTCTCTCGCGAGCGGCCCTTGCCGCTCTCCTTCGCGCAGCAGCGGCTCTGGTACCTGGACCGGTTGGAGCCGGGCAACGTCGCTTACAACAACTCGGTGATGCTGGTGCTGTCGGGTGTCCTCGACACGGGCGCGCTCGAGCGGGCGCTCGACGAGGTGGTGCGGCGACACGAGGCCTTCCGGACGACGTTCTCGATGACGGACGCGGGAGCGGTGCAGCACATCTCCGCGCCCAGGGCGCAGCCGCTCCAGGTCTCCGCGCTGGAAGAACACGGGGGCGTGACGGTGGAGGCGTGGGCGAGGGGGGAGGCGCGCAAGCCCTTCGACCTCGAGACGGGCCCGTTGCTGCGCACGCCGCTCCTGCGGCTCCGTGAGGACGAGCACGTCCTGCTCATCGTGATGCACCACATCGTCTCGGACGGGTGGTCCTCGGGAGTGATGTTCCACGAGCTGGCCACCCTCTATGCGGCCTTCCGTCAAGGCCAGCCCTCGCCGCTGCCTCCGCTCCAGGTCCAGTACGCGGACTACGCGGCCTGGCAGATCGAGTGGATGCGAGGTCCGGAGCTGGCGGCGGAGCAGGCGTGGTGGAGCGACGTGCTGGCGGAGGTCCCGGTGCTGCGTCTGCCCACGGACCGGCCTCGGCCCGCGGTGCAGACCTATCCGGGGGCCCGGAGCGACGTCGTGGTGTCCCGGCCGCTCGCGGATGCGCTGGTGTCGCTGGGCCGCACGGTGGGGGCCACGCCCTTCATGGTGATGATGGCGGCGTGGCAGGTGCTGCTCCAGGCGTACTCAGGGCAGGACGACTTCGCGGTGGGGACTCCCGTCGCGGGCCGCAATCGCCCGGAGACGGAGCCGCTCATCGGCTGCTTCATCAACTCCATCGCCCTGCGCGCGGACCTGTCGGGCGACCCCACCGTCACGGAGCTCATCGGCCGTGTGAAGCAGGCGGCACTGGGGGGCTTCGCCCACCAGGAGGTGCCCTTCGAGAAGCTCGTGGACGCGCTGCATGTGGCGCGGGACCTGAGCCACACGCCGATGTTCCAGACGATGTTGGTGTTCCACAACACGCCGCCCATCGAGCTGTCCATGGCGGGCCTGCGACTGAGCAGCCGGGTGGTCCACACCGGCGCGACGAAGCTGGACCTGACGCTGGAGCTGGTGGAGTCGAAGGACGGACTGACGGGCGGCATCGAGTACAACACCGACCTCTTCGACGCGAGCACCATCACCCGACTCACGGGGCACCTGGTGCGGCTGTTGGAGTGGGTGGTCGCGCATCCGGAGCAGCGCCTCTCCCAGCTCTCCCTGATGTCACCCGACGAGCGCCAGCGGCTCCTGACGGAGTGGGCGGCGGCTCCCGAGGGAGGAGTGGATGAAGCCGAGACGGTGACGTCGTGCTTCGCGGCGCGCGCGGTGACGATGCCGGACGCGGTGGCGGTGGACGACGGCACGCTCCGGCGGACGTATCGCGAGGTGGAGGTGCTGGCCGCGCGTCTGGCCGGGAGGTTGGGCGGCCTGGGCGTGCGCACGGATGCGGTTGTCGCGCTGGCGCTCGCGAGGCCCGCGGACCTGGTGGCGGGACTCCTGGGCGTGATGCGCGCGGGGGCGGCGGCCGTGGTGCTCGACCTGGAGCATCCGTCGGAGCGGATCTCGGGACTCCTGGAGGACACGAAGGCGGTCGCGGTCGTGACCACGGACGCCTGGTCCGAACGCGTGGCCGCGCGAGACGGGCTGTCCATCGTGACGCTGGAGTCGCTGCCCGCGAACGACAGCGTGCTGGCGCCGATGCCCGCGCCGCATCATGCCGCGTGCATCGTCTACACGTCGGGCTCCACGGGGAAGCCGCGAGGCGTGGTGCTGGAGCATCGCCAGCTGGTCTCGGCGACGAGGGCGCGGCGCGCGGTCTATGGCTCGCCCGGGGTGGTGCTGTCGCTGGCGCCGTTCACCTTCGATGCGTCGTTGGCGGGGATGCTCTGGTCGCTCTTCGATGGGGGCAGGCTGCGCTATCCCGACGTGGAGGAACGCGAGGACCCCAGGAAGCTCGCGGAGCTGGTGGCGAAGGAAGGCGTCACGCACCTCATCTCCGTGCCCGCGCTGTATGCCCAGGTGCTGGCCGCCGCACCCGCGGGAGGACTGACGGGACTTCGCGCGGTGTCGGTGGGAGGCGAGGCCTGCTCGCTGGAGCTGGCGCGCGCGCACCATGAGGCCCTGCCAGGCGTCGCGCTGTTCAACGAGTACGGTCCGACCGAGACCACCATCTGGAGCACGACACACGCGGTCCAGAAGGAAGAGCAGGGCAGTGTGCCCATCGGTCGAGGAGTACCGGGGGCCAGGGTGTACGTGCTGGATGGCCGGCGGGCGCTCGCGCTGCCGGGGGCTCCAGGCGAGCTGTACGTGGGAGGCCGAGGCGTGGCGCGGGGCTACCTGGGCCAGCCGAAGCTCACGGCGGAGCGCTTCCTGGCGGACCCCTTCGACACGCGGCCCGGGGCGAGGATGTATCGCACGGGAGACCTGGTGCGCTGGCGCGGCGACGGGACGCTCGAGTTCCTGGGACGCGCGGACACGCAGGTGAAGGTGCGTGGCTTCCGCATCGAGCCTGGTGAAGTCGAGGCGGCGCTGCTGGCGCATCCCGACGTCCGCGAGGCGGCGGTGGTCGCGCGCGAGGACGGCGGGGGGCCGAAGCGACTGGTGGCGTACGTGGTGGCGGCGAAGCCAGGGGACGCCGAGGTGCTGCCGCCCGGTGTGTTGAAGGCCTGGCTCCAGTCGAGGCTCGCGCCGTACATGGTCCCCTCGGCCTACGTGCTGCTGCCGGCCCTGCCGCGAACGCGCCATGGCAAGGTGGACACGCGCCTGTTGCCTGCGCCGGAGTCTCAGGCGGCGAAGACGTCGGAAACGGCGGTGGCGCCGCGAACGGAGGTGGAGGAGCAGCTCGCCGCGCTGTGGAAGGAAGTCCTCCGCGTGGAGCGTGTGGGCATCCACGATGACTTCTTCGAGCTGGGGGGCGACTCCATCCTCGGCCTCCAGATCGTCACGCGCGCCCGCGCCGTGGGCATCGAGCTGTCCCCGAAGCAGCTCTTCCAGAACCCCACCGTGGCGCGACTGGCCTCGGTGGCGGGCACGCGCCTCGCGGTGCAGGCGGAGCAGGGGCCCGTGGTGGGACCGGTGGTGCTCACGCCCATCCAGCGCTGGTTCTTCGAGCTGGGGTTGGAGGCGCCGGACCACTGGAACATGTCGCTGATGTTCGAGGTGCGTACGTCGCTGGACGCGGCCTTGTTGGAGCGTGCGCTGGCGCACGTGGTGGAGCACCACGACGCGCTCCGGCTGCGCTTCGCACGTATCGGTGACACGTGGCACCAGACCTCCGAGGCCCCCGGTGCACGGGTGGCACTGGAGTACGCGGACCTGTCCGAATGGGTGTCTCCCGAGGAGAAGCGGAGCGCGCTCGCGGCGCGTGTCCAAGCGCATCAGCAGTCCTTGAGTCTGGGCGGGCCGCTGATCCGGGGCCTGCTGCTGGAGCTGGGGGCGGGACAGTCGCCACGGTTGTTGCTGTCGGTCCACCATCTCGCGGTGGATGCGGTGTCATGGCGCATCCTGTTGGAGGACCTGGCGGCGGCGTACGCGCGACTCTCGGAAGGGGCGCCGGTGTCGCTGCCTCCGAAGACGACCTCGTTCCAGGCCTGGGCGCGAGGCTTGGACTCACTGGCACGGACCGAGAAGCTCCGCGCGGAGCAGGCGTGGTGGTTGGAGCGTCCGTGGAAGGAGGCCGCGCGACTGCCTCGAGACTTCCCGGATGGCATCAACACCGAAGCCACGGCGCGCGCCCTCACGGTGACACTGTCCGCGGAGCAAACGAAGGCGCTGCTCCAGGAGGTACCGAAGGCCTGGCACACCCAGGCGCAGGACCCGCTGCTCACGGCCCTGGCGCAAGCGCTGGCGGCCTGGACGGGGCGGACCGCCGCGCTGGTCGACGTGGAGGGACATGGTCGTGAGGAGGTGCTCTCGGGCGTGGACGTGTCCCGCACGGTGGGCTGGTTCACGCGCTTCTTCCCCGCGCTGCTCGACCTCCGAGGCGCGAGCTCGCCCGGTGAGGCGCTGCGTGGTGTGAAGGAGCTGCTGCGCGCGGTGCCTTCGCGAGGCATGGGCTGGGGCCTGCTGCGCTACGGGAACGCGGACAGCCCGCTGGCGGCGCTTCCCCAGGCGGAGGTGGGCTTCAACCACCTGGGCCAGCTGGAGGGGTTCGTCGGCGCGGGCGGACCCTTCGCGCTCGCGCCAGAGAGCGAAGGGGTGCGGCAGCGCGCGACGAGCGCTCGTCGTCCCTACCTCCTGGACGTGACGAGCGTGGTGCGAGACGGCCGGCTGGAGGTGGTGTGGACCTTCAGCGAGGCCGTGCATCGCCGCGAGACGGTGGCGCGTCTGGCGGAGGACTTCCTGGCGCGGCTGGTGGTGTTGGTGGAGGCGTCGCGGGCACCGGATGCGGGGGGACATTCCCCGTCCGACTTCCCGCTCGCGAAGGTGAAGCAGTCGCAGCTCGACAAGCTGGCGGCGCGATTTGGAAAGAAGACGCGATGAGCGACAACCTCGAGGACCTGTATCCGCTGTCGCCTCTCCAGGGCGGCATGCTCTTCCATGCCATCGCGGAGCCAGGGCAGGGGCTCTACTTCAACCAGCTCGTCTGTGAGCTGCGGGGCCGGTTGGATGTGAGGGCCTTCGAGCAGGCATGGCGCGGCGTGATGGCGGCGCACCCCGTGCTGCGCACGGCGCTCGTCTGGGATGACGTGGACGAGCCCGTGCAGGTCGTGCTGCGCGAGGTGGACCTGCCGCTGCGCCTCGAGGACTGGCGCGACCTCTCACCGGAGGCCTTCGAGGCGCGCCTGACGGCCTTCCTGGAGCAGGAGCGTCGGGAGGGCTTCGACCTGTCGCAGGCGCCGCTGATCCGCCTCACGCTGTTGCGGAGCGCGGAGGAGGCGCACCGCTTCATCTTCAGTCACTCGCACCTGGTGCTGGATGGCTGGTCCGTCCCGCTGGTGGTGCGCGACTTCTTCACGCTGTACGAGGGAATGGTGCAGGGCCGTCCCGCGAGGCTCCATCCGCCGCGTCCCTTCCGCGACTATCTCAGCTGGCTGGCCGAGCACCACCTGGAGGACTCGGAGGTGTTCTGGCGCGGGGAGCTGGCGGGGGTCCAGGAGCCCACGCCGACGGGCGCGGGCACCGGAGAAGGCGAGGGTCGCGCCACGCGGGTGAAGCACCTGCAGGAGCAGACCACCTCGGCGCTCAATGTCTTCGCGCGCGGGCACGGACTCACCCTGAGCACGCTGGTGCAGGGCGCGTGGGCGCTGGCGCTGGGGCATCTGTCGGGTGCGCGCGATGTCGTCTTCGGCACCACGGTCTCCGGACGTCCGGCGGACCTGTCGGGCGTGGAGGACATGGTCGGCCTGTTCATCAACACGCAGCCCGTGCGCGTGCGCTGGACTCATGACCTCACGTGGTCCGTCTGGCTGCGAGGTCTCCAGGAGCGCCAGGTGGAGGCGCGGCAGCATGAGCATGCGCCGTTGGTGAGGGTGCAACGCTGGGGGGAGGTTCCCGCGGGCACGGCGCTCTTCGACACCCTGGTGGTCTTCGAGAACTACCCGCTCGACGCGGCGCTGACCTCCGCGAAGCGCGCGCTGTCGGTCCATGACGTGCGCGCCCGGGAGATGGACCACTTCGGCCTCACGCTCATCTCCTCGCCGGAGGCTCGGCTTCCGCTGCACCTGCGCTACGACCGCGCGCGCTACACGCAGGCATTCGCTGACGCGCAGCTCGAACGGCTCGAGCGGGTGCTGGAGGCCATCGCGAAGAATCCGGAAGGACGGCTGGGGAGCCTCTCCCTGCTGTCCGACGAGGAGCGGAAGCGGCTCCTCGTGACGTGGAACGACACCCGCGCGGAGTATCCCGCGCACGCCACGGTGCATGGGCTCTTCGAAGAAGCCGTGGTGCGAGCCCCCGAGGCGTCGGCTGTCTTCCATGGAGCAGCGCGACTGACCTTCCGCGAGCTGGACGCGCGCGCGAATCAGCTGGCCCATCACCTGCGGAAGCTGGGCGTCCGGCGTGGGACGCTGGTGGGGCTGTACTCGCGCCGTGCTCCCGACCTGGTGGTGGCGCTGTGGGCCGTGTTGAAGGCGGGGGGCGCGTATGTGCCCATGGACCCGGCATGGCCCTCGGCGCGGCTGTCCTTCGTGCTGGAGGACACGGGCGCGGCGGTGGTGCTCACGGAGGCGTCGCTCCTGGAGCAGCTGCCGACGACGTCGAGCGTCGTGCTCTGCCTGGACTCGGGCTGGGACGCCGTGGCGCGAGAGCCCATGACGGCACCTGTGCCTTGGTCGGGGCCAGAGGACCTCGCGTACCTCATCTACACCTCGGGGAGCACGGGGCGCCCCAAGGGCGTCATGGTCGAGCACCGGGGCGTGGTGAACTACCTGACGTGGGCACTGCGCGCCTATGGGCTCACGGAGGGCGGAGGCTCTCCCGTGCACTCGCCGCTCTCGTTCGACCTGACCGTCACCAGCCTGGTGGCGCCGTTGGTCGCGGGGCGGCCGGTGGTGCTGGTACCGGAGGAGGCCGGGATTGAAGGGCTGGGCGAGGCCCTGCTCACCGGAGGCCCCTACGGTCTGGTGAAACTGACGCCCACCCACTTGCGCATGCTGGCCGCGCAGCTGGGGCCCGATGCGGCAAGAGGCCACACGCGAGCGTTTGTCATCGGCGGTGAGGCGCTCACGGCCGAGGGCATCGCCTTCTGGCGCGAGCACGCACCCGACACGCGACTCATCAACGAGTACGGCCCCACGGAGACGGTGGTGGGGTGCTGCGTGTATACGGTGAGCGCCGCGGACCCGATGAGCGGACCGGTGGCCATCGGCCGGCCCATCGCGAACACACGGCTGTATGTCCTCGACGCGGATGGGCTGCCCGTGCCCGTCGGAGTGGTGGGGGAGTTGTTCATCGGCGGCGCGGGTGTGGCGCGGGGCTATTGGGCGCGGCCGGACCTGACGGCGGAGCGCTTCGTTCCAGATGCCTTCGGTGATGAGCCGGGCGCGCGTCTGTACCGCACGGGGGACCGCGTGCGCTGGCGCGAGGATGGGCGGCTGGAGTACCTGGGCCGCTCGGACTTCCAGGTCAAGGTGCGCGGCTACCGCATCGAGCTGGGGGAGATTGAGTCCGCGCTTCGGACGCACCCGCTGGTGGGCGACGCGGTGGTCGTGGTGCGTGACGACGGGCCCTCGGGCGCCAGGCTGGTGGCCTACAGCGTGCCCTCGGGGGTGGAGCGGCCGGAGCCCGCGGCGCTGCGTGCCTTCCTGGAGTCGCGGCTGCCCGAGTACATGGTGCCCGCGGCCTTCGTCCTGCTGGACGCGTTCCCGCTGTCGGACAACGGCAAGGTGGAGCGCCGGGCCCTTCCGGCACCGGAGCTCACGGTGGGAGGGCCGGAGCAGGAGGTGGCGCCGCGTGACGCGAAGGAGGCGGCGCTCGCGGACATCTGGGCGCAGGTGCTGGGGCGTCCCCACTTGGGCATCCACGAGGACTTCTTCGAGCTGGGCGGAGACTCCATCCTCGGCATCCAGGTCATCTCGCGCGCGGCGCAGGCGGGACTTCACTTCAGCGCGAAGCAGCTCTTCGCCCATGCCACCGTGGCGCGACTGGCGGCGGTGGCCTCCGAGGCCCCCGTCGTCTCCGTGGCGCAAGGGCCGGTGACGGGACCGGTGGCGCTGACGCCCATCCAGCACTGGTTCTTCGAGCGGGAGCTGACGGACGCGCACCACTTCAACCAGGCGCTGCGCTTCACCCTGCGCGAGCGCGTGGTGCCCGAAGCCTTGGCTCAGGCCCTCCAACAGCTGCGTGAGCATCACGATGTCCTGCGCCTGCGCTTCACCCGAGACGCACGCGGAGGTTGGCGTCAGGAGGCGGGCGGGCTGGAAGGGGTGTTGCCGCTGGAGACGGTGGATGTCTCGCGCTCACCCAGGGATGCGCGGCGCGCGGAGGTGGAGGCCCATTCAGCGCGCACCCAGTCGAGCCTGAGCCTGTCTTCGGGAGAGCCCGCGCGCGCGGTGCTCTTCGAGCTGGGGCCTGACCTGCCGCAGGAGTTGTTGCTCGTCATCCATCATCTCGTGGTGGACGCGGTGTCGTGGCGGGTGTTGCTGGAGGACCTGCTGTCGGCCTACCAGCGGCTTCGCGTGGGGGAGACCGCGCGCCTCCCGGCCAAGACGCTGTCGTATCAAGATTGGGCCGCTCGGCTGGTGGAGCATGCGGCCTCGCGGGCTGCCCGTGAGGAGAGCGCCTTCTGGCTGGGGCTTCCGTGGGAGCGCGTGGGGCGACTGCCTCGGGATGTCGAGAATGGAGTCGCGAACACGGAAGGGGCATCCCATCAGGTGACGGTGGAGCTGGAGCCCGGGGAGACGCAGGCCTTGCTCCAGGATGTCGCCCGAGCGCTCCGCGCGAAGCCCGATGAGCTCCTGCTGTCCGCGCTCGCGGGGGTGCTGCGGCGATGGACGGGGGCGTCGTGTGTCCGGGTGGAGATGGAGGGCCACGGCCGCGAGGACGTCTTCGGAGAGGTGGATGTCTCGAGGACGGTGGGGTGGTTCACCAGCCTCTATCCCGTGCTCGTGGAGTCGATGGGTGAAGGGCCGGGCGCGGGCGTGCGTGCGGCGAAGGAGGCGCTGCGCCGTGTCCCCGCCAAGGGCGTGGGGTTCGGTGTGCTGCGCTATCTGTCTCCGGACCCGGTGCTGCGCGAGCGGCTCCGTGCGCTGCCCGCGCCGGAGGTGGGCTTCAACTACCTGGGACAGCTCGACACCGTGCTTCCTCCGACGGCACCGCTGGGGCTGTCCGAGGGCCACGTAGGCCCCACGCGCGCCGCGGGAGGGCTGCGCGCGCATGTGCTCGACGTGGACTGCGTCGTCAGCGGCGGGCGCATGCGGTTGATGTTCACCCACGGCCAGGGACTGCACCGCACGGAGACCGTGGCGCGGCTGGCCGAGGAGATGCGCGGGGCCTTGCGAGAGCTCATCGCGCATGGCCTGTCGGAGGACCCGCGCGGCCTGGCGCCCTCCGACTTCCCGCTGGCGAAGCTGGAGATGGGCGCGCTGGAGCGCATCGCGGATGGACTCACCGCGCGGGGACGGCGCTTGCGCGACGTGGAGGACCTGTATCCGCTGTCACCGTTGCAACAGGGCATCCTCTTCCACCATCTCCAGGAAGAGGAGACCCAGCCCTACTTCAACCAGATCTCCTTCGAGATGGAGGGGGCGCTCGACGTGCGGGCGTTGACCGAGGCCTGGCGGCAGTCGGCCCAGCGCTTCGCCATCCTCCGCACGGCGTTCTTCTGGGAAGGGCTGGACGCGCCGCTGCAAGCGGTGATGCGCGAGGCGGAGCCCGTCATCGCGGTGGAGGACTGGCGCTCGGTGCCGAGGGAGTCGCTGACCTCTCGGATGGCGGCGTTCATCGCGGAGGACCGTCGGCGCGGCGTGGTGCTCTCGGTCGCGCCGCTGTTCCGACTGGCCTTGCTGCGCACGGAGGAGCGGGTGTGGCGCGTGGTGTTCAGCGTCTCGCACCTGTTGTTGGATGGCTGGTCCACGCAGCTGGTGACGCGGGATGTGTTCACCCGCTACGAGGCGCTGCGCCGGGGGCTGACGCCGCCTCGGAGCGAGACGCGGCCCTACCGGGACTTCATCGCGTGGCTGGCGAAGCAGGACTCGGATGCCGCGAGCCGGTTCTGGCGGAGCGCGCTCGCGGGCTTCACGGAGCCCACGCGGTTGAACCTGGGGGGAGCGCCTCGGGGACAGTCGGGGCGGGGCGAGCAGGAGGTGCGGCTTGGCGTCGAGGAGTCGGCGGCCTTCGTGTCCTTCGCGCGACAGCACGCGCTCACGCCGGGCACGGTGATTCAAGGTGCGTGGGCGGTGCTGCTGGGCCGCTACAGCGGCGGCGATGACGTGGTCTTCGGCCTGACGGTCTCGGGGCGGCCCGCGGAGCTGCCTGGCATCGAGAGCATGGTGGGCATGTTCATCAATGCCATCCCCGTGCGTGTGCGGATGCCAGCCTCGCGGCCCGTGGGTGTGTGGCTGAAGGGGCTGCAATCCTGGCTTCAGGAGGCTCGCGAGTACGAGTCCGCTCCGCTGGTGGACGTGCGTGGCTGGAGCGAAGTCCCCTCCAGCGAGCAGCTCTTCGAGAGCCTGGTCATCTACGAGAACTATCCGATGGAGTCCGGGCTCTCCGCGCCCTCGGATGAGCTGGTGCTGCGCAACCCCGTCGCGATGGAGGTGGACCACCATCCGCTGACGCTCCTGGCGCTGCCCGGGCGGGAGCTGGTGCTCAAGCTGACCTACGACGCCTCGCGCTTCGAAGCGGCGGCTGTGCGGCGGATGCTGGAGCAGGTGCGTCAGCTCCTGACGGAGCTGCGGAGCAAGGTCGAACGGCCCCTGTCGGAGCTCTCGTTGCTGAGCACCGAGGAGCGCCGGCGGATGCTCGCCCGGAGTGCTCCTCCGGCGACTGCGGCGCATGTCCCCGTGGCGGTGTTTCGTCCGGTGGAGGCCCAGGTGGCGCGCACTCCGGGGGCCATCGCCGTCACGGATGGAGTGCGCTCGCTGACGTATGCGGAGCTGGACGCTCGCGCGAATCAGCTCGCGCACCACTTGAGGGCGCTGGGGATTGTGGCGGGGAGCACGGTGGGGTTGTGCCTCGACAAGGGGCTGGACCTGGCCGTCGCGGTGCTGGGCGCGCTCAAGGCGGGCGCGACCTATGTCCCGTTGGATCCTCGCTATCCGGCGGACCGGCTGGGCTTCATGCTCGAGGACTCGGGCGCAAGCGTGGTGCTGGGTCACTCCCGCTGGGACCCTGTCCTGCCGAGGGACACCCGCGTGCGCCGCGTCCTCCTGGACGTGGACGCGCGCGCCATCGACGGACAGCCCACCCGGGCACCTGAGGTGGAGGTTCCTCCCGAGACGGCGTGCTACCTCATCTACACCTCGGGCAGCACGGGGCGCCCCAAGGGCGTGGCGCTGTCGCATCGCGCGCTGTCGCATCTGCTGACGTGGCAGGTGGGGCGGTCCGTCCATCCCTCGGCGACGACGCTTCAGTTCGCGGCGCTGAGCTTCGATGTCTCCTTCCAGGAGCTGTTCGCCACGTGGTGGGCGGGCGGCACGTTGGTGATGCCCGCCGAGGACGTCCGGCAGGACCTGTCCGCCCTGGCGCGCTTCTTGGAACAGCAGCGCGTGGAGCGGCTGTTCCTTCCCTTCGTCGCGTTGCAGGCGCTGGCGGAGGTCGTGGTCCAGGGAGGCACCGTGCCTCGCGCGCTGCGCGAGGTGGTGACTGCGGGAGAGCAGCTCCAGGTGAGCCCCGCGCTGGTCTCGTTCTTCGAGCGGCTGCCCGGGTGTGTGTTGGAGAATCAGTATGGGCCGTCGGAGACGCACGTCGTCTCCGCGCTCCGGCTGTCCGGGCCGCCGTCGTCGTGGCCTCGGCTTCCCGCCATCGGAACACCGCTGCCGCACTGCCAGCTCTACGTGTTGGATGCCTGGGGACAGCCATGCCCCGAGGGCATCTCCGGTGAGCTGTTCATCGGTGGCGCGCACCTCGCGCACGGCTATGTCGGGCGTCCTGAACTGACGGCGGAGAAGTTCGTTCCGCATCCCTTCAGCGCGGTTCCGGGGGCTCGGCTGTATCGCACGGGGGACCTGGCGCGCTGGGCACCGGACGGCTCGGTGGAGTTCGTGGGCCGCCTGGATGGGCAGGTGAAGCTGCGCGGCTTCCGCATCGAGCTCGGTGAGGTGGAAGCGGCGCTGCGCTCCTCGCCCGGTGTGCGCGACGCGGCCGCCGTGGTGCGTGAGGACGCTCCGGGAGACCGGCGACTGGTGGGCTACGTCGTGCTCTCCGGGACCGCGGGAGAGGACGTCTCACGGGCGCGAGAGCTGTTGCGAACCTCCCTGGCGGCGCGGCTGCCCGAGTACATGGTGCCCTCCGCCTTCGTGGTTCTCGATGGGTTGCCACTGACGCCGAGTGGGAAGGTGAATCGCAAGGCCTTGCCCGCCGTGCAGGTGGAAGGAGGCGAGGACACCGCGCCACGCACCGCCACGGAGCAGCTTCTGGCGGGGCTCTTCGCGGAGGTGTTGGGGCTCGACAGGGTGGGGCTGCACGGCCACTTCTTCGAGCTCGGCGGACACTCGCTGCTGGCGACACGCGCCATCTCCCGAGTGCGGAGCACGTTCGACATCGAGCTGCCGCTGCGGGAGCTGTTCGAGGCGCCGACGGTGTCGGAGCTCGCGAGCCGCGTGGACCGGTTGATTCGCGTGGGGACATCCCAGGTGCTGCCGCCGTTGTCTCCGAGGACGGACAGGACTCGACCGCCCCCGCTGTCCTTCGCACAGCAGCGACTGTGGTTCCTGGACCAGCTGGAACCGTCGAGTGCTTCGTACAACGTACCTGGGGCCGTGCGGATGACCGGGCCGTTGGACAGGGCGGCCTTGGCGAAGACCTTCGATGAGCTGGTCCGTCGCCATGAAGCGCTGCGCACCTCGTTCCAGAGCGAGAACGGCGTGGCGGTGCAGGTCATCTCTCCGGAGACGAAGGTGTCCCTCCGAGAGGTCCAGCTCGATGGGCTGCCCGAGTCCTCGCGTGAAGCCGAGGCACGCCAGCACGTGGAGCAGGAGGTGCTCCGTCCGTTCGACCTGACACGAGGCCCGCTGCTGCGGGTGACGCTGCTGAAGCTGTCGGAGGAGGAACACGTGTTGGTGCTGGTGTTGCACCACATCGTGTCGGACGGCTGGTCGACGGGGGTGTTGGTGAAGGAGGTGGCGGCGCTCTACGAGGCGTTCGCGGAGGGGCGTGAGTCGCCGCTGAAGGACTTGGGGGTGCAGTACGCGGACTACGCGGAGTGGCAGCGAGGGTGGCTGAAGGGGGAGGTGCTGGAGAAGCAGGTGGAGTACTGGCGCGAGCAGTTGGAGGGAGCGCCGAGGGTGCTGGAGTTGGTGACGGACAAGCCGAGGCCCGCCGCGCAGAGCTTCCGTGGCGCGATGCTGGAGCAGCGGTGGTCGAAGGCGCTGTGGAGGAAGGTGGAGGAGGCGGGGAGGAAGGAAGGGGTGACACCCTTCATGGTGCTGCTGAGCGCGTACCAGGTGGTGCTGTCGAGATGGGCGGGTCAGGAAGAAGTGGTGGTGGGGTTCCCGATAGCGGGGAGGACGAACGCGGAGACGGAAGGGTTGATCGGGTACTTCGCGAACACGCTGGTGCTGAGGGGGAAGGTGAAGGAGGGGGAGGGAGTCCGGGAGCAGCTGAGGAGGGCGAGGGAGGTGACGTTGGGTGCGTACGCGCACCAGGACGTGCCATTCGAGAAGCTGGTGGAGGAGTTGGTGCCGGAGAGGGACCTGAGCCGCAGTCCGCTCTTCCAGGTGTCACTCACGTTGCAGAACACGCCACCGGTGGAGGTGAAGCTCGGGAAGGGTTTGCGCCTGCGCGCGCTGGCGGCGGACACGAAGACATCGAAGTTCGACTTCTCGATGCTGGTCGCCGAGGACGCGGATGGGGTGGGCGTGTCACTGAACTACAACAGTGACTTGTATGAGGCGGGGACGGCGGAGCGGTTGCTGCGGCACGTGAGGGCGGCGCTGGAAGGGTTGGTGGAGGGGCTGGAGAAGCAGGTGTGGGACGTGAGGTTGGAGGGAGAGGACGAGCGTCGGCGGGTGGTGGAGGAGTGGAGCGGGCGCCGAGGCGTGGTGCCCCGAGAGGAGACGCTGGCGGAGCTGTTCGAAGCACAGGTGGAGAAGACACCCGGGCGAGTGGCGGTGGAGTGGGGCGCGGAGTCGCTGACGTATGCGCAGCTCAACGAGAGGGCGAACCAGTTGGCGCACCACCTGAGGGCGAGAGGAGTGGGCCCGGAGGTGAAGGTGGGGGTGTGCGTGGAGCGCTCGGTGGAGTGGGTGGTGGCGGTGCTGGGGGTGGTGAAGGCGGGAGGTGGGTACGTGCCGCTGGACGCGAGCAACCCGGCGGAGCGGCTGAGGTGGATGAAGAGGGAGGCGGGAGTGGCGGTGGTGGTGGGGAGGGACGCGCAGGTGGAGGAGGTGGCGGAGAGCGCGGACGTGGTGGTGAGCGTGGAGGAGGCAGGGCTTGAGGGAGAGCCGAGGAGCAATCCGGCGAGGAGAGGGAGCGGGAGCAACCTGGCGTACGTGATGTACACGTCAGGAAGCACGGGGACGCCGAAGGGCGTGGCGGTGCCGCAGCGCGCGGTGGCGAGGTTGGTGAAGGGAGCGAGCTACGCGAGCTTCGGAAGCGACGAGGTGTGGCTGCAACTGGCGCCGGTGTCCTTCGACGCATCGACGTTGGAGGTGTGGGGAGCGCTGCTGAATGGAGGGAAGTTGGTGGTGTACCCAGCGGGAGAGGTGTCGCTGGAGGGAGTGGGAGCAGCGCTGAGGAAGCACGGGGTGACGTCGCTGTGGCTGACGGCGGCGCTGTTCGAGCAGATGCAGGCGTACCAGCCCGAGGCGCTGCGAGGAGTGAAGCAGGTGCTGGCGGGAGGAGACGTGCTGTCGGTGGCGCGAGTGCGGGAGCGACTGCGCGAGGGCGGACGACTCATCAACGGGTACGGCCCGACGGAGAACACGACGTTCACGACGACGCACGCGATGGAGGCGGAGGAGGAGGCGGGAGGGAGGAGCGTGCCGATAGGGAGGCCGGTGGAGGGCACGGAGGTGTACGTGCTGGACGAGAGGATGCGTCCGGTGGCGGAGGGGGTGCCCGGGGAGCTGTACACGGGAGGAGAGGGGTTGGCGGAAGGGTACGTGGGGAGGCCTGAGCTGACGGCGGAGAGGTTTGTCCCGAGCCCGTTTGGAGAGGGAGAGAGGCTGTACCGGACGGGGGACGTGGCGAGGTGGAGGGGCGAGGGGGTGTTGGAGTTCCTGGGCCGCAAAGACAGACAGGTGAAGGTGAGGGGGTACCGGATTGAGTTGGGGGAGGTGGAGGAGGGGCTGAAGAGGCAGGAGGGGGTGAGGGAAGCGGTGGTGGTGGTGAGGGGCGCCGGGCTGGTGGGGTACGTGGTGGGGGAGGTGGAGGCTGGCCGGGTGAAGGAGGGGATGAGGAGGACGCTGCCGGAGTACCTGGTGCCGTCGGTGGTGGTGGTGCTGAAGGAGCTGCCGCTGACGAAGAACGGGAAGGTGGACCGGGAAGCGCTGCCCGAGGCGGAGGAGGTGGAGAAGAGGGAGGAGTACGAAGCGCCGGAGACAGCGCTGGAGAGGAAGCTGGCGGAGGTCTTCGAGGAGGTGCTGGGGACGAAGAAGCGGGTGGGCCGGAAGGAGGACTTCTTCGAGCTGGGAGGTCACTCGCTGCTGGCGACGCAGGTGATCGCGCGAGTGCGGGCGTTGACGAAGGTGGACCTCCCGCTGCGAGCGCTCTTCGAGTCACCGACGCTGGAGACCCTGGCGGAGCGCATCGACTCCGCGAGCCACGAGGAGACCGCGTCCGAGGTACTCCCACTGGTGGCCGTGACGCGCACGGGACCGCCGCCCCTGTCCTTCGCACAGCATCGCCTGTGGTTCTTCGACCAGCTCTCACCGGGCAGCGCGGCCTACAACATCCCCATCCACCTCCGAGTGGAAGGGGCCCTGCGAGTCGATGCCCTCCAGCGCGCCTTCTCCACGCTGGTGGCGCGGCACGAGGTGCTTCGCACGCATTTCGCGCTGCACGAAGGCGAGCCCATCCAGGTCATCCGCGAGCCCACGGAGTTCCCACTCCAGGTGATGGACCTGAGCGCGCTGCCCGACTCCGAGCGCCAAGAGGCCGTGCGCCGTGAGGCGGTGGAGGCCGCGCTGCGTCCCTTCGACCTGGGACAGCCCTGGCTCCTTCGAGTCTCCCTGCTGCGCCTGGCGCCCGAGGTCCACGTGCTGTCGTTGGTGATGCACCACATCATCTCGGACGGCTGGTCCCTGGGGGTCTTGGTTCGCGAGCTGAGTGCGCTCTATGTCGCCTGCACCGAGGGCCGTGCCCCACCGCTCGCGCCGTTGGCATTGCAGTACGCCGACTACGCGACCTGGCAGCGGGAGTGGCTGAAGGGGGCGCGACTGGAGGCGCAGCTCGACTGGTGGCGCCAGCAGTTGCAGGGCGCGCCTCCGCACCTGGAGCTGCCCACGGATGCGCCCAGGCCCGCGGTCCTCTCCCACCGAGGCGCCACGGTGCCCGTGCGCCTGCCGAGCACGCTCCGCGATGCCGTGGTCGCGCTGGCGAACCAGGAGGGGGCGACACCCTTCATGGTGTTGCTCGCGGCGTTCCAGGTGTTGCTGGGGCGCTATGCGGGACAGGATGACGTGAGCGTGGGATCGCCCATCGCGGGGCGTCGGTACGCGGAGACGGAGGGCCTGATTGGCTTCTTCGTCAACACGCTGGTCCTGCGGGCGCGGATGAATCCTCGCGACACCTTCCGTGAGCTGCTGGCGCGGGTGCGCGAGTCCACGCTGGGCGCGTACGAACACCAGGACCTTCCCTTCGAGAAGCTGGTGGAGGCGCTGCATCCGGTGCGCGACCTGAGTCGAAGCGCGCTGTTCCAGGTCCTCTTCGTTCTTCAGAACACGCCAGTGGAGGCGCTGGAGTTGCCTGCGCTGGCACTGCGTCCCCTGGAGACGGAGGGCACGCAGGCGGCTCGCTTCGAGCTGACGTTGAACCTGGGGGAGACCTCGGAGGGCTTCGACGGGATCCTCCTGTTCAACACGGACCTGTTCACCGAGGCGACAGCCACTCGCATGGTGGAGCACTTCCGGGTCCTGCTGGAGTCCATCACCGCGAATCCAGGGCAGCGGCTCTCCGTGTTGCCGCTCATGTCCCAGGCCGAGCGTCGACAGGTGCTGGAGACGTGGGCGACCGGCACGGGGCCTCGCCTGCTCGACACGCTCCCCATCCATCGGCTCATCGAACGGCAGGCCGCGATGACGCCTGCCGCGCTGGCGGTGCGCTGCGAGGAATCGGCGCTCTCGTATGGGCAGCTCGAGGCCCGGGCGAACCAGCTCGCGCACCACTTGAGGACGCTGGGGGTGGGGCCGGACGTTCCCGTGGCGCTGTGCCTGGAGCGAGGCGTCGGACTGGTTGTCGCGCTGCTGGGCGTCTTGAAGGCGGGCGGGGCGTATGTGCCGCTGGAGCCCTCGCAGCCGGTGGCTCGTCTGGGATTGCTGATGGAGGAGGTCTCCGCGCCCGTGGTGGTGACGGAGTCTCGTCACGTGGCGGCGTTTGGCGCGTCGGGCGTGCGGCGCGTGCTGCTGGATGGGGATGCGGCGCTCCTCGCGAGTCATCCGGTGGAGGCACCCGCGGTCCCCGTCATGGCGGAGGGCCTCGCGTATGTGTTGTTCACCTCGGGCAGCACGGGACGTCCGAAGGGCGTGGCCGTGACACATGGGGCGCTCGCCAACTACGTCCAGGCCGCGACGGAGCGACTGGGATTGCGCGAGTGCTCCAGCTTCGCGCTGGTGTCGACGTTTGGCGCGGACCTGGGGAACACGGTGTTGTTCCCCGCGCTGCTTACGGGGGGGGAGCTGCACGTCATCACCCAGGAGCGTGCGGGCAATCCCGTGGGGATGGCGGAGTACTTCCAGCGTCACCCGGTGGACTGCGTGAAGATGGTCCCCTCGCACCTCTCCGCCTGGCTGACGGCGCCCGAGCCCACCCAGGTTCTTCCGCGCAAGCGCCTGGTGCTGGGCGGCGAGTCCTCGTCCTGGGCATTGCTGGAGCACCTCCATGCGCTGGCGCCGTCCCTGGAGGTGTTCAATCACTACGGCCCCACCGAGACGACCGTGGGCGTGCTCGCGGGCCGGATGGCACAAGGTGATTCGGGGCGCGCGGGCCGCCCCGCGTCGGTGCCGCTGGGGACTCCGCTGGCGAACACGCGTGTGTATGTGCTCGATGGGGCGCTGTGCCCGGTGCCCGTGGGCGTGCCCGGTGAGCTGTTCATCGGTGGCGCGCAGGTGGCGCGAGGCTACCTGGGACGCCCGGAGCTGACGGCGGAGCGGCTGGGGCCGGACCCGTTCAGTTCCGAGCCGGGGGCGCGGATGTATCGCACGGGAGATCGCGTGCGGTGGCTCGCGGATGGGCGGGTGGAGTTCCTGGGGCGCTCGGACTTCCAGGTGAAGGTGCGAGGCTTCCGAGTCGAGCCTGGCGAGGTGGCGGCGGTCCTGCGCGAGCATCCTTCGGTGGGGGACGCGGTGGTGGTAGCGCGGGAGGACGTGCCTGGAGAGCAGCGCCTCGTGGCGTATGTCGTCTCCGGACGGGTACGGGCGACGGCGGACGTGTTGCGAGGCTTCGCCCGGGAGCGTCTGCCGGCGCACATGGTGCCTGCGGCTTTCGTGGTGCTGGAGTCGCTGCCCCTGACTCCGAACGGGAAGCTGGATCGTCGCGCGTTGCCGGTTCCGGAGGCTGGTGCATCGGGGGCGGCGGTTGGCCACGAGCCGCCCGCGACACCCACGGAAGAGCTGTTGGCCGCCATCTGGGCGGAGGTCTTGAGGGTCGAACGTGTCGGGCGGCATGACGACTTCTTCGCGTTGGGCGGGCACTCGCTCGTCGCGACGCAAGTGGTGGCCCGTCTCCGGAGCTCGTTGGGAGTGGAGGTGCCGCTGCGAGCGCTCTTCGAGGCGCCGACACTGGAGGGCCTTGCCCGGAGGGTCGCGCAAGCGTCTCGGACAGTGTCAATGCCTGCATTGAGCCGAGCACCGCGTCGTGGCGCGCTGGCCCTGTCCTTCGCGCAGCAGCGCATGTGGTTCCTGGATCGGCTGACGCCAGGAGGGGCCGCGTACAACGCTCCGTCGGCGCTCGAGCTGAAGGGCCCGCTTGATGTGGAGGCATTGGAGCGCTCGTTCACGGAGTTGGTGCGTCGCCACGAGAGCCTGCGGACCTGCTTCCCCGACGAAGGAGGTGTCCCGGTCCAGGTCATCGCGCCCGCCGCGCCGTGCCGTCTCCATCGCGTCGAACTGGCGGAGGACGAGGCGCGTGACGCAACCCTGCGCCGCCTCGTGCAGGAGGAGGTGGTGCGTCCGTTCGACCTGACGCGAGGCCCGCTGCTGCGGGTGACGTTGCTGAAGCTGTCGGAGGAGGAACACGTATTGGTGCTGGTGTTGCACCACATCGTGTCGGACGGCTGGTCGATGGGGGTGTTGGTGAAGGAGGTGGCGGCGCTCTACGAGGCATTCGCGGAAGGGCGTGAGTCGCCGCTGAAGGACTTGGGGGTGCAGTACGCGGACTACGCGGAGTGGCAGCGAGGGTGGCTGAAGGGGGAGGTGCTGGAGAGGCAGGTGGAGTACTGGCGCGAGCAGTTGGAGGGAGCGCCGAGGGTGCTGGAGTTGGTGACGGACAAGCCGAGGCCCGCCGCGCAGAGCTTCCGAGGGACTGTGCTCGCTCGTCGCTGGCCGAAGGCGCTGTGGAGGAAGGTGGAGGAGACGGGGAGGAAGGAAGGGGTGACACCCTTCATGGTGCTGCTGAGCGCGTACCAGGTGGTGCTGTCGAGGTGGGCGGGTCAGGAAGAAGTGGTGGTGGGGTTCCCGATAGCGGGGAGGACGAACGCGGAGACGGAAGGGTTGATCGGGTACTTCGCGAACACGTTGGTGCTGAGGGGGAAGGTGAAGGAGGGGGAGGGAGTCCGGGAGCAGCTGAGGAGGGCGAGGGAGGTGACGTTGGGTGCGTACGCGCACCAGGACGTGCCATTCGAGAAGCTGGTGGAGGAGTTGGTGCCGGAGAGGGACCTGAGCCGCAGTCCGCTCTTCCAGGTGTCACTCACGTTGCAGAACACGCCGCCGGTCGAAGTGCGACTGGGCGATGGCCTCAGGTTGAAGGGGTTGGAAGCGGACACGAAGACGTCGAAGTTCGACTTCTCGTTGGCCGTGGGAGAGGACGCGGACGGGGTGGGCGTGTCACTGAATTACAACAGTGACTTGTATGAGGAGGGGACGGCGGAGCGGCTGCTGAGGCACGTGAGGGCGGCGCTGGAGGGGTTGGTGGAGGGGCTGGAGAAGCAGGTGTGGGACGTGAGGTTGGAGGGAGAGGACGAGCGTCGGCGAGTGGTGGAGGAGTGGAGCGGGCGCCGAGGCAGGGTGCCCCGAGAGGAGACGCTGGCGGAGCTGTTCGAAGCACAGGTGGAGAAGACACCCGGGCGAGTGGCGGTGGAGTGGGGGGCGGAGTCGCTGACGTATGAGCAGCTCAACGAGAGGGCGAACCAGGTGGCGCACCACCTGAGGGCGAGAGGAGTGGGCCCGGAGGTGAAGGTGGGGCTGTGCGTGGAGCGCTCGGTGGAGTGGGTGGTGGCGGTGCTGGGGGTGGTGAAGGCGGGAGGTGGGTACGTGCCGCTGGACGCGAGCAATCCGGCGGAGCGGCTGAGGTGGATGAAGAGGGAGGCGGGAGTGGCGGTGGTGGTGGGGAGGGACGCGCAGGTGGAGGAGGTGGCGGAGAGCGCGGACGTGGTGGTGAGCGTGGAGGAGGCCGGGCTTGAGGGAGAGCCCAGGAGCAATCCGGCGAGGAGAGGGAGCGGAAGCAACCTGGCGTACGTGATGTACACGTCAGGAAGCACGGGGACGCCGAAGGGCGTGGCGGTGCCGCAGCGCGCGGTGGCGAGGTTGGTGAAGGGAGCCAGCTACGCGAGCTTCGGAAGCGACGAGGTGTGGCTGCAACTGGCGCCGGTGTCCTTCGACGCATCGACGTTGGAGGTGTGGGGAGCGCTGCTGAATGGAGGGAAGTTGGTGGTGTACCCAGCGGGAGAGGTGTCGCTGGAGGGAGTGGGAGCAGCGCTGAGGAAGCACGGGGTGACGTCGCTGTGGCTGACGGCGGCGCTGTTCGAGCAGATGCAGGCGTACCAGCCCGAGGCGCTGCGAGGAGTGAAGCAGGTGCTGGCGGGAGGAGACGTGCTGTCGGTGGCGCGAGTGCGGGAGCGACTGCGCGAGGGCGGACGACTCATCAACGGGTACGGCCCGACGGAGAACACGACGTTCACGACGACGCACGCGATGGAGGCGGAGGAGGAGGCGGGAGGGAGGAGCGTGCCGATAGGAAGGCCGGTGGAGGGCACGGAGGTGTACGTGCTGGACGAGAGGATGCGTCCGGTGGCGGAGGGGGTGCCCGGGGAGCTGTACACGGGAGGAGAGGGGTTGGCGGAAGGGTACGTGGGGAGGCCTGAGCTGACGGCGGAGAGGTTTGTCCCGAGCCCGTTTGGAGAAGGAGAGAGGCTGTACCGGACGGGGGACGTGGCGAGGTGGAGGGGCGAGGGGGTGTTGGAGTTCCTGGGCCGCAAAGACAGACAGGTGAAGGTGAGGGGGTACCGGATTGAGTTGGGGGAGGTGGAGGAGGGGCTGAAGAGGCAGGAGGGGGTGAGGGAAGCGGTGGTGGTGGTGAGGGGCGCCGGGCTGGTGGGGTACGTGGTGGGAGAGGTGGAGGCTGGCCGGGTGAAGGAGGGGATGAGGAGGACGCTGCCGGAGTACCTGGTGCCGTCGGTGGTGGTGGTGCTGAAGGAATTGCCGCTGACGAAGAACGGGAAGGTGGACCGGCGGGCGTTGCCGGAGGTGGAGCCGCGAGGGGAATACGAGGCACCGGAGACAGCGCTGGAGAGGAAGCTGGCGGAAGTCTTCGGGGAGGTACTGGGGACGAAGACGCGGGTGGGCCGGAAGGAGGACTTCTTCGAGCTGGGAGGTCACTCGCTGCTGGCGACGCAAGTGGTCGCGCGGGTGCGCGCCCTGACTGGAGTCGATGTCCCGCTGCGCGCACTCTTCGAGGCCCCCTCTGTCGAACGGCTCGCGTCCTGGGTGGACTCGTCACGCGAGGACACGACTGTTCGCGACTGCGTGACGTTGCAATCGAGTGGGACGGGGTCCCCCGTGTTCTTCGTTCACGCGGTGGGGGGCGCGGTGGGGCCCTATCGGATGCTCGCGCGCATGTTGGGAACGGAGCGGCCGTTCTACGGACTCCAGGCGCCGGGCCTGGATGGAAGCGAAGCACCCGTGGAGCAGGTGGAGGAGCTCGCTCGTCGCCATGTGGCGGCCCTTCGTGCGGTGCGGCCAGAAGGTCCTTACGTGCTCGGAGGCTGGTCGCTGGGAGGCGTCGTGGCCTTCGAGATGGCGCGAGAGCTGGAGCGGCAGGGACAGCGGGTGGAGCAGCTCGTCCTCCTCGACAGCTTCGCGCCGGGCGACGAGTCACTCGAGAGCGAGCCCGACGGCGCGTTGTTGCTCGCGGGCATGGCGTTGGACCTGGCGCGGACCGCGGGCGCCGAGCCGACGCTGCGGCCAGAGCTCCTCATGGGGCTCGCGGACGAAGAACAGCTCACTCGCGTCGCGCAGCACGCGCGAGCCTCGGGCTGGCTGCCTCCCGAGGTCCGGGATGTGGACCTCCGAGCCTGGCGCGACGTGACTCGGGCGAACCTGCGCGCGCTGTCCTCCTACCGCCCTGGACCCTACGGAGGGGGACCCGTGACGCTGTTCCGGGCGAAGGATGCGAAGCGCGAGCGCGGCGTCGACGCGAGCCATGGTTGGTCTCGCTTCGTCGCGCCGGACCAGCTCACCGTGGTGGACGTGAGCGGGGACCACTACAGCGTGCTGCGAGCACCCGATGTGGATGTCCTCGCGACGCGACTCGCGAGTCTCCTCGGGAGCAAGATGTAGCGACGCCTCGCTCAGGGGGGGGAGGCTGAGTTCGCCTCCGCCGCCGCGGCTGGAGCCAGCGCCTCCACCAGCCCCTGCGTCACCGCCGCGCCGAAGGCCTCCAGGGTGCGCTCCTCGCGCCACCGCGCGGCCTCCTCGAAGTCGAGCGCATGATGTGTCTCGATGATGACGGAGGGGATGGAGGGCTTGCGCAGCACGAAGATGCGACGATGCGTGGGCTCTCGCGCCACGAAGACGCCGGCCTCCTCCGAGTCGGCGGCATAGAGCCCCGTGTAGTCGACGCCGTCATAGGGAGGGAAGCCCACCCGCGACAGGTTCCGGGCCAGCGCCCGCGCCAGTCCCGCGCGCCGCGTCTGGAGCGGGGGCTCCGCCTCCTCGGACCAGAGGACGCTGAAGCCCGGCGTCGCATCCTGGCGGTTGCATTCGAGTCCTTCACGGGGGGACCACAGCCGAGGTGTCCCTCGCGAGTCCGAGTGCAAGCTCACCAGCACATGCGCACCCCACTGCGCGGCAGAGGTGAGCCGGTCGGCATACGCCACCCGCTGTCCCTCCTTGCGGCTGAGCTTCACCTCGAAATGTCCGGTGGCCTCCAGCCGCCGAGCCAGGTCTTCGGCGACGCGCAGCGTGAAGGACTCTTCGTCCTCACAGGTCACGGAGCGGTTGCCCGTGTTCCCCTCGGCCCCGTGTCCCGCGTCCAGGTACACGCGCTGTCGGGTGAACCCGGAAGGGAAGCGCGCCAGGCCGAAGGTCAACGGCGCACCCGCGGCGGGCCACTTGGGGGGCACACGAGGAGGCTCGGGGGCCGCTGTCGAGGGGGCAGGCGGAGCCACCACGGCGGCCTTCTCCGCGGGCGCATGCTCCACCTCCGTCGAGGCACGCATGCACCCTGGTACCGCCAGCAGCGCGACGAGTCCCAGTCCCCAAGCTCGAGTGGATTCCGGCATGTGCGGTTCGACGCCCGCCAAGGGAGCGTCGTTCCACAGTGTTGCCTGGAATGACGGGCGGTGGAAGGTGGTCCCCCTTGCGTTTCCCTTCCGCTTTGCGAAGAAGCACGGGGTCATGTCCGTGGAGCGCCCGCAGCCCGACCTCTCGCCCGTCCCTCACTTCGCCACGGAAGGGGCACTGCGCTCCTGGCTTCGAGAGAAGGGAGTCGAACACCTCTCCCGCCTGAGCCTCACGGTGTTGATGCCCTGGGTGGACGCGGCCTTGCTGCCCCAGGCGCGTCCCGCGACGGCGCGGCGGCGGTTGGTGGAGATGCTGAGCGAGGAGGCGCGGACGCGCTGGACCCAGGAGTCCCTCCCGTCGCCGAAGATGAAGGAGCTGTTGCCTCGGCTCGCGTGGCGCTTCGTGGAGGAGGAACGCCGAGGCGCGGAGCGCACCCGTGCGGAGCTGCCCGCGCGCTTGTCGCCACCGGACGACGCTCGGACCCATCGGGTCCACGGCCTGCTCCTGGACCTGCGCTCCCGAGCCCCCGAGACGGTGGCGCCGCGCCCCACCCAGGCCCTGTTCCTGGAGCCCCTCCAGCACGACCCGGAGCTGCCTGGCTTCCGCTTCCGTGAGACGCGTTGCTCGGAGCTGCCCTACGGCGCGCAGATGGGGTTCATCCTCCCTGAAGCGACCCTGACCTTCACACCCCACAGCGTGCAGGGGGACTGCACCTGTGGCGCGCCGCCCTGTGTGCACCTGCTGGCCGCCATCGACACGGTGCTCTTGTGGCTGCATCAGCCGTGGACACCGTCGTTCGGCGAGACGCTCGACGAGCTGGTGCGTCCGGGGTGGGACCGCACGCTCCGGGCGATGGAGCGCGCGCTCGACGAAGGGACGGGGAGCGGGGCAGGGGTGGAGATCTCCTGGCGCGTCGACGTCATCGAAGGCTACGGCGTGGAGGTCTTCCCGTACGTCCACAAGCGCAACAAGAAGGGGCTGCGCTCGACGGGCGCGAAGGTGAGCCGGCGCAAGCTCCTCCAGGAGCATGGCTCCCAGCTCTCCGCGCTCGATGCGCGCCTCGCGTCCTTGCTGCCGGATGGGGATGCGCCCGCCTCGCGCGGACTCCTCATCGAGCTGGTGGACCATCCTCGGCTCTATCAGGAGGGGACGCAGGACCTGCTGGTGCAGGTGGAGCGCGCGAAGGTGGGCATCGTCGCG
Organism: Myxococcus stipitatus; assembly: GCF_038561935.1. The sequence goes on from NZ_CP102770.1 coordinate 4,932,193, forward strand.
GTGGAGCGGGGCGGCACCGTCATCGTCACCGCGGGCGTGGACGGCGCGACGCTGCACGCGACGATGGTGGACCGCGTGCGCAAGTCGAAGCCGGAGGAGGCGCTCTTCCTCTGGGATGAAGGCGCGCGCAGGCTCACCGTGCTGGACGTGGGCCCGGACGTCCGCGCGCTCGTCACGGTCCTCCAGCGCCACGGCAATGTCTTCCCGCCCGAGAGCCACGAGGTGCTGCTCGAGAAGCTGTCGAAGCTGGCCGTGCGCATGCCGGTGGCCTTGCCTCGCGGGGTGATGGGCGAGCGCGTCCCTTCGCTCCAGCTCCCGGTGCTCCGGTTCGAGCTGGAGCCCGGCGGCGCGGTGCGCGTGGAGCTGCGCATGCGGGCGCTCCCCGACAGCATCAGCTTCATCCCAGGGGAGGGGCCTCGAGACGTCTACGTGCGCCGCAACCTGGAGCCTGTCCACACGGTGCGCGACTTCATGAAGGAGCTCGCGCTGGCGCAGTCCCTCCAGGCGCGGCTGCCCTTCGCGCAGGGCGAGGCCCAGGTGATTCCCTTCACCTTCTCCTTCGAGAATGTGCAGGGGGCGCTCGCGCTGCTGTCGGCGTGTCAGGAGCTGGAGTCGCCTCCGGAGCTGGAGTGGGTCGGTTCACCCCTGAAGCTCGCGGGCTCGCGAGGCGCCAGCGCGCTGCGAATCACCGTCGAGCGCAAGCGGGACTGGTTCGGTGTGCTGGGGGGGCTGGCGGTCCAGGGAGAGCGCGTGGAGCTGGGGCGGCTCCTGGACGCCGCCCGGCGCAAGGAGCGCTTCATCCAGGTGAAGGACCAGACCTACGTGGAGGTCGAGGAGGCGCTCCGGCATCACCTGGAGCGGCTCGCGGACCATGCCCACCTGTCGCGTCACGGCCTGGAGGTGAGCCCCGCGGCGGCGGAGTCCCTCTCCGCCCTGGGGACCGCGGGCGCGGCGCTGGATGCGGACGAGACGTGGAAGCGCATGGTCGAGCGCATCTTCGCGGCGAAGGAGCTCAAGCCGAAGGTGCCCGCCACGCTGAAGACGGAGCTGCGCGACTATCAGGCGGACGGCTTCCGCTGGCTCACCCGGCTGGCGTCATGGGGAGCGGGTGGGGTGCTCGCGGATGACATGGGTCTGGGCAAGACGGTGCAGGCGCTGACCGTCCTGCTGGAGCGCTCGAAGCTGGGGCCCGCGCTGGTGCTCGCGCCGACCTCCGTGGCCTTCAACTGGATGGATGAGGCGAAGCGCTTCGCCCCCTCGCTGCGCATGCGCCTCTTCTCCGAGGCCGCGGACCGAGGCGGCCTGCTCGAGCGGCTGGGGCCTCGCGACGTGCTGGTGCTCAGCTACGGCCTGCTCACGCGGGACATCGGCCGGCTGTCCGAGCTGCGCTTCGCCACCATCGTCTTCGACGAGGCCCAGGCGCTGAAGAACGCGGGCACGCACCGCTTCCGCGCGGCACGGGCCCTCCAGGGAGACTTCAAGTTCGCCCTCTCCGGCACGCCGCTGGAGAACCACCTGGGCGAGCTGTGGAGTGTCTTCGCCCTCGTCTTCCCGGGGCTGCTCGGCAGTCACGACGCCTTCCGCACGCGCTTCGCGATTCCCATCGAGCGTCGGGTGGACCCCACGGCCGCGCCCGCGCTGGCCCGCGTGCTGGAGCCCTTCCTGCTGCGTCGCACGAAGTCTCAAGTCGAGGCGCAGCTCCCGCCACGCACCGACGTGCGCGTGCCCGTGGTCCTCTCCACCGCGGAGTGGACGATGTACGAGGACGCCCGGCTGGCCGCGCTCTCCGCGCTGGAGTCGAGGCCGGAGGTGAAGCAGGAGCGCCGCGCGCGCGAACACGAGCAGCGCTTCGAGGTGCTCGCCGCGCTCACCCGCCTGCGCCTGCTGGCCTCGCACCCTCGGCTGTACGACGCCACGTCGCGCGTGGAGTCCTCCAAGCTGGAGCGCTTCCTGGAGCTCGTGGAGGAGCTGCGCTCGGAAGGCCACCGCGCGCTTGTCTTCAGCCAGTTCACCTCGCACCTGGCGCTGGTGCGGGAAGTCCTGGACGCGCACGGCATCCGGTACGAGTACCTGGACGGCCAGTCGACGCCCAAGGCCCGAGAGCAGTCCGTGCGCGCCTTCCAGGAGGGCACCGCGCCGCTGTTCCTCATCTCCCTGAAGGCGGGTGGCTTCGGCCTCAACCTCACCGCCGCCAACAGCGTCATCCACCTGGACCCTTGGTGGAACCCGGCCGTGGAGGATCAGGCGTCGGACCGCGCGCACCGCATCGGCCAGGAGCGCCCCGTCACCGTGTACCGGCTCGTCGCGCGAGGCACCATCGAGGAGCAGATGCTCTCCCTGCACGAGCACAAGCGGGCCCTTGTCGCGGACGTGCTCGAGGGCAAGGACGGCGCGGGCCGGCTCTCCACCCAGGAGATGCTCGGCCTGCTCTCCCAGCGGCTCTCCCGCCCCGACGAGGAGGAGCCTCCCCAGACGCGCCACTGACGGGGAGGGCAGGGCAGCCCGCAAAGACAACGGGCAGGTCCCTCATGTGGAGGAACCTGCCCGTGTCACGACTCAGCGGACCTCAGGTCCGTGCGCTCAGGCGCGGACCTCGGGAGCCCCGGCCTCGGACGTCGGAGGCGGCGCCTCCTTGCCAGGCTCGCCCCCCGGAGTCCCCGGCGACGACTTGAACGGCGACGTCTCCAGCGCGGCCTTCAGGACCTCGTCCATCTGGCTGACGAAGATGAACTCCAGCTCCTTCTTCGCCTGGTCCGGCACGTCCACCAGGTCCTTGCGGCAACGCTCGGGCAGGATGACCCGCTTGATGCCCGCCCGGTGCGCAGCCAGCACCTTCTCCTTGATGCCGCCAACCGGCAGCACCAGGCCCCGCAGCGTGGCCTCGCCCGTCATCGCCGTGTCGTGCCGCACCCGGATGCCCGTCAGCAGGCTGGTGAGCGCGGTCAGGATGGTGACACCCGCGGAAGGACCATCCTTGGGGATGGAGCCCGCCGGGAAGTGCAGGTGCAGGTCCGTCTTCTCCAGGAAGTTGGGGCTGATGCCCAACGACTCGGACTTGCTGCGCAGGTAGCTCAACGCCGCCGTCGCGCTCTCCTTCATCACGTCGCCCAGCTGGCCGGTGAGCGTCATGCCGCCCTTGCCCGCCATCTTGGTCGCCTCGATGAAGAGCAGGTCGCCACCCGCCGCCGTCCAGGCCAGGCCCGTCGCCACGCCCGGAACCTCCGTGCGCTCGGCGACCTCCGAGTAGAACATCTCGGGCCCGAGGATCTCCTTCACCCGCTCGGCGTTGATGGTCTGCTTCTCCGTCTTCCCGCCGGCCACCTCCACCGCGACCGCGCGGCAGATGTCCGCGATGCGCCGCTCCAGGTTACGCACACCGGCCTCGCGCGTGTACGAGGTGGTGAGCGTCAGGAGCGCATCGTCGTTGATCTCGATGTGGTCCGGGTTCAGCCCGTGCTCCTTGAGCTGCTTGGGCACCAGGTGGATGCGAGCGATGCTCTGCTTCTCCTCGAACGTGTAGCCGGACAGCTCGATGATCTCCATGCGGTCCCGGAGGGGGCCGGGGATGGGGTCGAGCTGGTTCGCCGTGGCGATGAACATCACCTTCGACAGGTCGAACGGCACGTCGAGGTAGTGGTCGCTGAACGTGTTGTTCTGCTCGGGGTCCAGCACCTCGAGGAGCGCCGCGCTCGGGTCGCCACGGAAGTCGGCGCCGAGCTTGTCGATTTCATCCAGCATCATCACCGGGTTCTTCGTCCCGGCCTTCTTCATGCTCTGGATGAAGCGGCCCGGCAGCGCGCCGACGTAGGTGCGCCGGTGGCCGCGGATCTCCGCCTCGTCACGCACGCCGCCCAGGGAGAGGCGCACGAACTTGCGGCCCGTGGCCTTCGCCACGCTCTGACCCAGCGACGTCTTGCCGACGCCCGGAGGACCGACGAGGCACAGGATGGGCCCGCGCATGTCGTTCTTCAGCTTGCGCACCGCCAGGTACTCCAGGATGCGCTTCTTGACCTTCTTGATGCCGAAGTGGTCCTTGTCCAGCTGCTGCCGCGCGTTCTCGATGTCGAGGTTGTCCTCGGACAGCTTCGACCACGGCAGGTCCGCGATCCAATCCAGGTAGGTGCGCGCGACGGTGTACTCGCTCGAGGCCGCCGGAATCGTCTTCAGGCGGTTGAGCTCCTTGTTCGCGACCTTCTCCACCTCGGGAGGCAGGGCGGCCTTCTTCAGGCGCTCCTGGAGCTCGTCGAGCTCCTCCTCCTCCTCGCCCATCTCTCCCAGCTCCTCCTTGATGGCCTTGAGCTGCTGGCGCAGGTAGTACTCACGCTGCGTCTTCGACATCTCGCCCTTCACGGCGGAGTCGATCTTGTTGGAGAGCTTGAGGATCTCCCGCTTGCGGTTGAGCAGCTCCAGCACCAGCTTCATCCGCGCCTTGAGGTCCACCGTCTCCAGGACGGCCTGCTTCTCCTCGATGGGCACGTCGACGTTGGCGGCGATCAGGTCCGCCAGGTGGCCGGGGTGCGTGATGCTCTCCACCAGCTCGGTGGCGGCGGCGGGCAGCTCGGGCATCAGCTCGATGACCTCGCGCGCCAGCTTCTTGAGGTTGATGCCCAGGGCCTCCACCTCGACGTTCTCGGCGGAGGTCTTGTCCTCCACCGCGTCGACGCGGGCCTTGAGGTAGGGAGCCTCCTGCACCAGCTCCACCACACGGAAGCGGGCGAGCCCCTGCACCACGAGCGAGTAGTTGTCCTCGCCCATCTTCAGGAGCTTCACGATACGGGCGACGGTGCCCATGGTGTAGAGGTCGGCGGCGCCCGGATCCTCTTCCTCGGCGCGACGCTGGGTGACGACGCCAATCACCTGATCATCACGGACCGCGTCCTTGATCAGGGCAATGGTCTTCTGACGGCCGACGGCCAGGGGAAGCACGCCGCCGGGGAAGAAGACGCTGTTCCGCAGGGGCAGGATGGGCAGCACCTGCGGGATGTCTTCCTTGTTGATGAGCCCGGGAGGGGCCATCGCGGTGGGCATGGCGCTCGCGGCGGTGCCCTTCTTCTTCTCATCGGACATGAAGTTCGGCCTCTTCCTTCTTCAAGCTCAACCCTACGAGCGGCCAAGCCGGTGAACATCTGTCGGTTTTCTGCGGCAGATGAACCAACGTAACAACCAAAACGGCCATGGCAAACGCCATGTACGATTTTCCACGCCCAAGTCGGATGCCGGACGCAGAGAGCTTGTCTCGCGTCCTGGCCGGGGGTGGGGCATGCTTGCCCCCCCAGCCCTGATGCGTCGCACCGCTGGGTGCGCCGCTCTCTGACGGAGCCCGCCATGAAGCTGAAGACCCGTACCCCCCTGCTCCTGCTGCCGGCCCTCTGGGTAGCGTCCTGCTCGTCGCCCGTGGATGAGGCGGGTTCCACCCTGCCCGGGAAGTGTCAGAGCGACGCTCCGGTGGTGGCGCCCCAGAAGACGGACATCCTCTTCGTCATCGACAACTCGGGATCCATGGCGGAGGAACAGGCCGGCATCGCCACGGAGCTTCCCGGCTTCATCAAGACCCTGCGGGAGGGGGGCGGCGTCACGCAGGACTTCCGCGTGGGGGTGATCACCACCTCGGTCTACCAGCGGATCATCTACCAGGGGCGGGAGCAGAACAAGGACTACCCGGGAGAGTCGGGGCACCTGCAGCCGGTGCCGGACGCGGATGGGAAGCCCACCGTGGACCGCTACCTGGAGAGCTCGGACGCGGAGCTGCTGGAGCGGTTCCAGCGGCTGGTGAAGCAGGGGACCTCGGGCAGCGGACAGGAGGCGCCGTTCGAGGCGGCGCGGCTGGCGCTGTCCGAGCCGCTGACGGGAACGCCTATCCTCGACGGAGGCAACGGGGGCTTCCTGCGGGACGACGCCCGGCTCCTCGTGGTGGTGGTGACGGACGAGGAGGACTGCAGCTCCGACGTGCGCCCGCCGCCGGTCGTCCTTTCCCAGAACACGGCGGAGGACAAGTGCAGCGAGGGCGCGGACCTGCTGAAGTCGGTGGACTCGTACTTCGAGTTCTTCCGCGGCCTGCGTGACTCGAAGGGGGCTCGCCGGGAAGTGCTGTGGGCCACGGTGGGGCCGGTGGCGTTGAGCGACAAGCGGGCGGAGCTGATCCAGGACCGGACGCCCCAGGGGACCTTCGTGCGCAACGCGGACTGCCCCACGTCGTACGGGCCGGGGTATCGGCACCGGGCGATGGCGGAGAAGTTCGACTCGCACTTCGAGAACCTCGACTCCATCTGCCGGGAGAGCTACCGGGACACGCTGCTGCGCATCGCCGAGCTGGCCGCGGTGTCGCAGAGCGTGGACGTGGTGAACCTGCCGGATCCTCGCCTCGCCCAGGTGGAGCTGACGCGGGCGAGCGGCGAGGTGGAGCGGTGCTCGGTGGCGGCGGGTGACCTGAGCTACGAGCCGTCCGGTGAGGGCCGCTCCGCGCGGATCTACTTCGGCGGCGACTGCCTGCGCCGGGCGGATGACACGAAGGTGGAAGTGAAGGTGATCTGCGCGGGGTAGCGGATCCACCCGGGGCCCAGGGGCGCGGAATCCCTGGGGCCCTGGATTGGAAACCGAGCTGTCACGTCGTGTCGTCGCATCCATCGCCGCGCGTCCTGTGCGGGCGCACGTCAGACCCGTGAGCATACTGAACTGCCGTCCAGGCGGACGTTCGGTGTGCCGGGTCCCGGCGAGGAGGCGAGATGAGCGCGGCGTTGGAGCAGCGAGTGGGCGCGGCGGGCGGCTCTGTGGTGGAGCAGCTTCGCGAGCGCATCCGCCAGTTGCAGGCGGCTCCTCGGCGTTACCTGGCGGTCCTTCGCACGGGGATGGAGGCAGTGGATGCGCTCCTGCCCTCGGGCGGCTTCCCGCTGGGGCAGGCGGTGGAGCTGTGTGGTGAGGCGGCCTCCGGGCGGACCAGCCTGGCGCTGAGCGCGGTGGCCGCCGCGCATCGGGAGTCTCGGCTGTGCGCGTGGGTGGATGGGCCGCGGGAGCTCTATCCGCCCGCGGCCGCGGCGCAGGGAGTGGATCTGGAGCGGCTGCTGATTGTCCGGCCCAAGGCGATGGAGCAGCGGGTCTGGGCGGCGGTGCAGCTCGCTCGCAGCGGGGCCTTCGCGTGTGTGGTGTTGGACCTGACGCGGGGGGTAGGTGCGGTCGGCAGGGCGCCCAGGGTCGGACTGGCCGAGGCTCGCAAGCTGGCCGACGCGGCGGCGCGGGGTGGCGGGCTGTTGGTGCTGCTGACCTCTCCGGACGCGCCCGCGGATGGGGTGATGCGACTGCGGACGGAGTCGGAGGGGGCGGAGGGCTGGTCGGTGGAGGTGGTGCGCAGTCGAGGGGGCGGGATGGGGGCTCGGGCGGTGATGCCGTGGAGCTCGCTGTATCCGGAGCTGGGGTTGGAGGGGGGCGGGCGGATGTTGGATGTGGCGCCGCTGGAGGCGGATGCGACGCCGGACTTCCTGCGGGAAGGGGCGTGGGTGGCGCGCAATGGCTGTGGCATCCAGGGACAGCGGCCCGGTCGCGATGGGGTGATGCCGTCGCTGCGCGCGGGGCTGGGTGTGGCTTCCGCGGCGTACTGAGGGCGCTCCATGCGCAGGGCCTATCTGCACTTCACGCGCTTTCCGGTGCAGCGCAAGGTCATCGAGTATCCGGAGCTGGCCGGGCGTCCCTTCGTGTTGGTGGAGGAGTCGCGCGGACAGCGGCGGGTGGTCGCGGCTTCGACGTCCGCGCTGAAGGCGGGAGTCCGGCCGGGGGCGACCCTCACGGCGGCCACCGCGTTGGAGCCGGAGCTTCGCCATTTTACCTATCGAGCGGAGGAGGAGGCGCGGGCGCTGGTGGCCTTGGGGGAGGCGCTGTTGTGTCTGGGACCGGCGTTTCAGCTCTCCGCGCCGGATGGGCTGTGGCTCGACGCGGGCGCGGCGCATCTGTCCGGGGGCGAGGAGGGGCTGTGCTCACGGGCGCTGGAGCTGTGCTCGGAGCAGGGCTATCGGGCGCATGTGGCGGTGGCTTCGGAGGCGTTCACCTCGCGGGCGCTGGCTCGGCATGGGGCTCGGCGGGTGGAGGTGGTGGCGCCGGGGGAGTCGGCTCGGGTGCTGGCGCCGCTGCCGCTGGCCGCGTTGGAGGGGCGGGAGGGGGCGGCCTTCTCCGCGCTGGGGCTCACCACGTTGGGGGAGGTGGCGGCGTTGCCGGCGGGGGCGGTGGTGGCGCGTGGCGGGGCGCAGGGAGCGCGGGTGCATGCGCGCTGCGGTGGGGTGGATGACACGCCCTTCGTGGCCGAGGTGCTGGAAGAGGTGCTGGAGGAACGTCGGCTCTTGGATTGGCCGGCGGAGTCCTTCGAGCCGCTGCGTTTCGCGCTGAAGACCTTGTTGGACAGACTGGGGGCGCGGCTCGCGGGGCGGGGACAGGCGGCGGTGCGCATCACCTTCACGCTGAAGCTGGACCCCTCGGGTCAGCAGCAGGTGACGTTGGCCCTGGCGCGGCCCACGGCGGCGGCGAAGCTGTTGCTCGACCTGGCGCGGCACCGGTTGGAGGAACTTCGGCTGGAGAACCCGGTGGCGGAGGTGTCCGCCCGGGTGGATGAGTACTCGGAGCAGCGGGGGCAGCAGCTCTCGCTGGGGGATGCGCCGGAGGGGGATGCGGCGCTGGAGGTGGTGTTGTCGCGTCTGGCAACGACGTTGGGGGAAGAGTCGCTCTGCTCGGCGGGGCTGGAGTCCGTGCACCGGCCCGAGGGTGCGCATGGAGCCAAGGTCTTCCGGCCGCCCGAGGAGAAGAAGAAGGGCTGGGTCGAGGAGCTTCGCGAGGAGCGGGAGCCCGCCGCGGTGGGCGGGCTTCGAGAGAGGCCCTCTCGAGTGCTGGCGGAGCCGGCGTGGCTGGACGCGGAGGTGGGTGAGGCGGGCCGGTTGCTGGCGGCGCGCGTGGGAGGCAAGCGCCACCGGGTGACAGCGGTGACCGGCCCCGAGAGGTTGGGCGGTGAGTGGTGGTCCGAGTCTCCCTTTCAGCGCGACTACTACCGGGTGCACTTCGAGGGACTGGGGCCCGCATGGGTATTCAGAGACATGCGCGACGGCCGCTTCTATTTGCAGGGCTTGTTTGACTGAAATGTGAGCGCTTACAGTTTGGGGCTGGACTGAGCCATCAACTGGAGAGCGTGCCCCATGCCAGTGATCGAAGTCGACGGTCGGAAGTACGAAGTGAAGCAGAGGTCCTTCAAGGACAAGCGCGTCCTGATCAAGAACCCGGATTCAGGCAGGTGGCATCTTCTCAAGGCGTACGCCATTGTTCGCGACGAGGATGTCTATGTCATGCCAATCAAGAACTTCCTGAACGCGGAGAAGGATCGGGATGCGGACATGCGTCTGCCGAGCTTCCTGGGGGCCTTGCCAAATCTGCCGGGAGGGAATGCGGAGTTCCCTTTGCCAGAGAGCAAGGGACTCATCGAGGAGACGCTCGAGAGAGAGCTCGACGAAGAGACACATGGCAAGTATTCGGACATGCAGAAATTGACGTATCTCCAGCTGCTCTGGCTCGTTGATCCAAAAGACATCAGGCATGAATGTTATGCGTTCTATGCTTGTGATGTTCGTAAATCCGGGACGAGCACCAAGGCCCTGACATCGTCCGAAAGGGAGATGACAGGAGAACATTTCGTGTTCTCGGCGAAGGCGTTGCTGGACGTGGTTGATGAGATGGAATTGAAGCTATCAGGCCGGCCAGGAAAAGATGAAGTCAAGGAGGCCATTCTAAGCCTCTACAACAAGAGTAAGTTCCCCTCGATGGTGAAGAGCCTGTATGGCCCCAAGTCCGTGATGGATGAGGAGACCTATTCGAAGAAGGTGCGCGAGAATGAGGGCGTGTTCTTGGACGGGGCGCACACGATTGATGCGCTGGCGGGGGTCCTCAGTGGGCAGTTGAGCGCGATGATGAAGTCGCGGACGGAGGAGAAGGAGAAGAAGCGGCAGCTTGCGTTGAAAGAGACGCGGCGTCATGAGCGGAGAATGCAATTGATGATGATCCTGTCGGTCGTGATGGTCATCATCGTGGGTTTCATACTGGGGAAGGTGGCGCTCTCCTGGAGCGCATAGCCTCCGCCCGCCCCCTTGTTGCCCGGCCCGGCCCTCCGTGGTTATGCAGGAGGCTCCACCCACCCTCAGGGCCTCGACATGCGCGTCCGCCTCTTCCTCCTGCTGTCCCTGTTCCTCACCGCATGCGCCGCGCCGCAGGTCCGTCCCCCGGGGGCCATCCGCAAGGTGGTCGTCGTGGTGGGCTCCCGGGTGGACGCACTGCCCACGAACAGCTACCGCGAGGACCTGATGGGGGAGGGCAACCCGCGCACGGTTCTCTCCGGGCAGACCCAGGCCGTGCTGCGGGAGCGCGGCTTCGACGTCGTCGGGGTACGCATCTCCGACGCCCCCGCGCCCTCCACGCAAGAGGTCGTGTCCCTCATCCGCGAGAACAACGCCGAGGCCGGCGTGGTCGTCGTGCTGAACTGGGTCGACGTGACCGTCATCCAGGCCCTCGGCCGCGCCGACGTCATCCTCGAGTCAGGGGTCGTCTCCCCCTCGGGCCAGCTCCTCTGGCGCAAGGAGAGCCGCACAGCCACCACCATCGGCATGTATCAGTCGCAGACGGACCACAGCTCCTATCTGCGCAAGGCCATCATCCAGGCCGTGAACGAGATTCCCTGAGCCCCGTCAGGGCTTCTCCTGCGGGCTCGCCAGCCGCAGGTGCTCGTGCACCGTCTCCGCGCGCAGGTACAGGAACTGCGCATCGCCGAAGGCCAGCGTGTCCCCGTCGTTGAGCGTCACCTGCGCCCGAAAACCCAGCGGCGCGCCGTTGATCCACGTGCCGTTCATCGACTGCGCATCGCGCACCAGGAATCCCCCCGTCGCCGCGTTCCACCGCAGCGTGGCGTGATGCTGGGAGACGGACGGGTCCGGCACCACCAGGTCACACTCCGAGCGCCCCACGGTGAGCTCCTCGCCATCCACCTTGGGGTTCAGGAAGTGGACCTCCAGGTTGTCGAAGTCGCGAAGCATGGCGAGCAGCCGCTCCGTCATGCGCGAGCGGTGCGCCATGCCCACCGTCCGCGCCCCTGTCAGCTGCTGGGCGATGTTCCGGAAGACCGGGTCCACGGGCTGCTGGATGAGCGCCACGGGGCCGGAGGCTGCACGGAAGGCTTCGAGCGAAGCCTGGGCGAAGGGTCGGAGCTGATTCACGGACACCATGCCGTCCACCCTACGTCCAAGCAGCGGCCACGGGAAGCGTCGGATGGCCTGTCCGCCTGGACGCACAGGGAGGGGCTCCGGTGTCTGCTGGACATGGCATCCGACGCAAGGGCATGGGAGCCTGGAGCTTCATGCGCGTCCTCGTCACCGGAGCAGCGGGCTTCATCGCCCACCATGTCATCACCCGACTGCTGGCCCGAGGCGACACCGTCATCGGAGTAGACAACCTGGAGTCCTCCGGAGACGTGACGCTCAAACAGGCGCGACTGACACACCTCCAGTCCGTCCCCGGCGCGGAGCGCTTCGCCTGTCACCGCGCCGACATCACCGACACGGCCTCGCTCGCGGAGCTCTTCCGGCACGAGTCCCCCGAAAGTGTCGTCCACCTCGCGGCGCGTGTGGGCGTCCGGTCCGCGGGAGCCTCCGCCCAGTCCTACCTCGATGCGAACGTGACGGGGTTCCTCCAGGTGTTGGAGCAATCACGCACGGCACGAGTGGCCCACGTCGTCTACGCCTCCTCCAGCTCCGTGTATGGCGCGGGCACGCCGCCGCCCTTCGCGGAGACCGCCGCGGCCGACCACCCGCTCAATGTCTATTCAGCGACCAAGCGCGCGGGCGAGCTCCTCGCTCACACGTACAGTCACCTCTACGGGCTCCCCACGAGTGGCCTGCGCTTCTTCACCGTGTACGGCCCCTGGGGCCGCCCGGACATGGCGCCGCTGCGCTTCCTCCGCGCCCTGCGCGAGGGCCAACCCATCGACCTGTATGGCGAAGGACGGATGCGCCGCGACTTCACCCATGTGGACGACGTGGCGGAAGCGGTGGTTCGTGTGTTGGATAGACCTCCCACTGGAGCGCCGCCCTATCGCCTGCTCAACGTCGGTCGAGGCGAGCCCGTCTCCCTGCGCGACTTCGTCGCCGTGCTCGAGCGACACACGGGAACCCAGGCCCAGCTGAACCCGAGACCCGCCCAGCCCGGCGAGATGGACGCCACCTGGTCCGACTCCACCGCGCTGGAGCGGGAGACCGGCTTCCATCCACGCGTGTCCGTGGACGAAGGCCTCGCCGGGCTCGTGGCCTGGGAGCGCGAGCACTCCCGGCCACCTCACGACGCGCCTCACGAGGTCGACACCGTCACCTGACCGTGCTCCACGCGCCAGCACTCGGTGGTGCAGGCGCGAGCGAACTCGGAGTCATGTGTCACCAGGAGCAGCGCGCCGGGATACTCGCGCAACGCCGCCTCCAGTCGCTCGATGGAGGGCAGGTCCAGGTGGTTGGTGGGCTCGTCGAGCACCAGGGCCCAGGCATGCTGTCCCAGCCCTCGGGCGATGAGCAGCTTGCGGATCTCCCCCGGCGAAGGCTGCTCCGAGCCCAGCAGCCGCTCCGGGTCCACCCCCAGCGCCGCGACGAGCGACAGGACGCGTCCCTTCTCCTCGGGAGGCAGCGCGCGCACCGCCTCCAGCGTGGCCCGAGCCTCCTCCGCCCCCACGTCCTGCGGCAGATACAGCACCCGCTCCCGAGGCACCCGGGCACTCTCCAGCAGCGCCCGCACCAGGGTGCTCTTGCCCGCGCCGTTGGGGCCCTCGATGCGCACGCGTGCCTCGCGTCCCACCGACAGATTCACCGGCCCCAACAACGTGACGTCCCCGGCGCGGACCTCCGGGGTGTCCAGCGTGAAGATCCACGGGTTGGGAGAGCGCGCGTAGTCGACGAAGACAGAGCGCCCCAGCGTCTTGTCCGCGGTGAACTCACCCACGGCCTCCGAGGCACTCTCCAGCTCCCGTCGAAGGATTCCCACCCGACGGCCTGCGTGGGCCTCCGCCCAGCCCACGGTGACCTTCGCCCCCATGGACCGCGCGTCGTTGTCGTACTTGCTCTTCAGCCGCTTGCTCGTGCTGCGCGAGGCATCCGCGCCCTGTTGCTCCCGCCGGGCCTGGTCCAGCATCCGCGCCGCGCGCCGCTGGTCCGCGCGCCGCTGCTGATACGCGTCCACCTCCGCCTCGCGCTCCGCCTCCCAGTGCTGCTTCGCCGCGGAGTAGGCCCCTGGCCACAGCCGCGCATCCCCGCCATGGACGCGCAGCGTGGCGGAGGTGAGCGTCTCCAGGAGCGGCCTGTCGTGTGACACCACGACGCCCACGCCGCGGAATCGCCGCAGCGCGGAGACGAGCCACGTCCGGGCCTCCGCGTCCAGATGGTTGGTGGGCTCATCGAGCAGCAGCACATCGGGCTCGGCCGCCAGCGCCGCGCCCACCTGCCACCGCTTGCGCTCCCCCGGAGACAGCGTGGACCACCGCTCCAGCGCGGACACATCCAGCCCCAGCTGCCCATGGAGCCGGCGCGCCAGTCCATCCCAGGACTCGGCGAACTCGGAGATGTCCGGCGTGAGCGCCTCCACCTCCTGCCGGCAGAGCCGCAGGACAGGGGAGGGCGGGTCGAACTGGAAGTGCCCCTCGGTGGGCGTCAGCTCCCCGGAGAGCATCCGCAGCAGGGTGGACTTGCCCGCGCCATTGGCGCCGACAAGGCCCGTCCAGCCCGCGGCCAGGTGGAACTCGATATCGGAGAGGACAGTGACTGCGTCGGAATAAGCGAACGACACGCTGTGCGCGCGAAGGGAAGGCATGGAAGCGAGCTCCTGAATCCAGGGCGCAGGCCAGCTCCAAAGGGCGGCTCTGCGCGGGCAAGGCAAGAAGGCCTGGGACTCAGCGGCTCAGCTTCAAGGGTGCGTCGACCTCGCGAAGGGAGGGGGTGTCAGGCCCTCCGGTGGATGCGTGCGGCCAGAATCTATGACGCGGGCCGGGGTGGATTGCAACCCCGGCCTGCTCGCCGGCCGGTGCGGACGGCGAGCTCGAAGACGTCCTGACAGCGACGGCTACTCGTCCTGCTCGGAGGGCGGGCGAGGACGCCGCGCGGGAATCGCGGGCGTTCCGGTGAGCGTCGCGTGCTCGGCCGCGGGGCTGCGCGTCAGGCCCTGCGCGCTCAGGGACGCGGCGGTGGGGGACTGGCGGGGCGCCTGGGGCGGGGCCACGGGGCGCTGCTGCTTGGGCGTCTCATCCTTGAAGACCTCCTTGAGCGCCGCGACGGCCCCCAGCGTGGCGGTGGCCTCGTAGGGGATGAACATCTTGTTGTCGCCCTTGCTCATCTCCTGGAGCGTCTCCATGTAGCGCAGCGCGAGCACCTCGTGCGTGGCGCCGCCATTGTTGATGGCGTCGAAGGTGAGGCGCGTCGCCTCGGCCTTGCCCTCGGCCTCCAGCATGGTGGCGCGCTTGCGGCCCTCGGCGCGGGCGATCTCCGCGTCGCGCTCGGCTTCGGCGCGCAGGATGCGGGAGATCTTCTCGCCCTCGGCCTGGAGGATGGCGGCGGCCTTGTCGCCCTCGGCCTTGGTCACCTCGGCGCGGCGCTCACGCTCGGCGGTCATCTGCTTGGCCATGGCGGCCTTGATGGCCTGGGGCGGCTCGATCTCCCGCAGCTCCACGCGCGTCACCTTCACGCCCCACTTCTCCGTGGCGTCATCCAGCACCATGCGCAGCTTGCCGTTCACCGTCTCGCGGCTGGTCAGCGTCTGGTCCAGCGTCAGCCCGCCCATGATGTTGCGCAGGTTCGTCATGGTGAGCTGCTCGATGGCGAGCGCCAGGTTCTCCACCTGGTACAGCGCCTTCGCGGGGTCGACGATCTGGTAGTAGATGACCGAGCCGACCTCCATGTTGACGTTGTCGTGGGTGATGACCTGCACCGTCTCGAAGCCCATGACCTGCTCACGCAGGTCCACCATGGTGCTGCGCATGTAGCGGTTGCCCGTGCGCATCTCGATGGGGCGAGGGCTGTCGAGGAACGGGATGAGGATGTTGAGCCCGCTGGACGCGATGCTGTGGAACTTGCCCAGCCGCTCCACCACCATGACCTTGGCCTGGGGAACGATGCGAATGCCGGTGACGATGGCGAAGCCGACCACGATCACGGCGATGATGAATAGAACGGTCAGAAAGCTCATCGAGCATTCTCCTTCTGTTCCCGCTGGGGAACGGACTGTGTCGCCGACGGGCGGCGCACCCAAAGCTTGAGCCCTTCCACTTGCTCCACGGTGACCCGCTCGCCCTCGGGAATCGCGCCCGACAGCGTGCGGGCGATCCACAGCTCCCCGTTGATGCGCACGGTGCCCCCGTTCTTCTCGTCGATGGCCTCCGTCACCACCGCCTCCTGCCCCATCATG
The DNA here is from genome assembly GCF_038561935.1 of Myxococcus stipitatus. Next base: position 4,947,637 of record NZ_CP102770.1, read on the forward strand.
GCCTCGACCCCCGTCTTCAAGTGCGAAGCGGTCCGCATGAAAACGCTTTTGAAGAGGGTGCGCGACGCCGCGAACAGGCCCGCGGAGACCAGGGCGAAGAGGAGGAGCTGGAAGTTGATGCCCAGCCCCATGGCCGCGACGAGGGCGGAGACGAGCGCCCCCACCGCGAACCAGAGCGTGACGAAGCCGGACAGCTTGATTTCCAACGCGCCACAGAGGAGCGCCGCGACGAGCCAGAGCTGCCAGGCGGTGGGAGTCAGGTCCATGAAGGTCTCTTTGTCAGCCGGTTCCCTGTCCTGTCAAATCGGGACGAGGGAAGGCGCAAGCGGAATCTTCACGGAAGAGGGGCGCGCACGCCCCCCGAGGGGCCTTCCAGGAGGGCCTACTTCACGCGGAACAGCTCGCGCGTCTCGACGATGGGCTGCTGGCCGCCGAGGGTCCGGGTGTAGAGCAGCCGCTGGGGGACGCCGTCCGCGCCGCAGTCCAGCGCGTCCAGGGTGAGCGTCTCCTTGAAGATGAGGGTGGTGGGCTTGGGGCCGCGGGTTGTGGCCTTCTCGATGCTGCCCGCGCGGCTCGCGTAGGTCTTCGCCGGCCTGCGCGTCACGATGAACTCCACCCGGGCGGGCTCGCGGTCGAGGTGGAGCAGGTAGCCGGTGGTGTCCTTGTGGCTGGGGCCGACGCCGTCCGGGGTGAGGCTGTCGAACTGGACGTGGGTCTCCGCCCAGTAGGTGCCTCGAGGATCTCTCAAGAAGCGGACCGTCAGGGTGTAGTTGTTCTTGAGCAGGGAGTCATTGGCCATGCGGGTCAGCGGGTCCTGGAGTTGCTCATCGGTCAATGCGCTCTGCCATTCCTTGAACACGCGGCCCTTGTAGGTGCCCACGTACAGCTCGCGATTCGAGCCGCAGGGCGTGGACTTGCGCGAGCCTGCCTTCGCTTCGCCTCCCATCGCGTGCGCCGGCAGCAGCAGGGCGGAGGCAAGGAGGAGGGAGAAGGGGAAGGCGAGGCGGTTGTGGCCATGCAAGGACATGGAACCTCCGTGTCGACTGGGGGCGGGGCGACATGGGCCGATGCCGCGTTCTCGACGCGCACACCTGGCGCGGACGGCGCCACGCGAGCCGATTCACGGTAGGCATCGAGGATCCCGGCGGCAGGCGTTCTCAGGTGATGAGCGTTGCTGCCAGGACAGCCACGCGTGGCCTGCGCGATGCCTGTCTGGGTTTGAACGAGGCGCTCGGACGGGCGGCTGTCTGGAAACGTCGTGGCGCGGAGGACGTGCGGCGTCGGGGGTGGAGCCGGGTCGCTCAACCCGGCGCGTCGCTCGGACGCTGGATGAAGATCCGACCTAGCGCCTGAACGGCTGGTCAGTGTCTTGATCGGGTGTGGACTACGCCGAGCTCGTGTGTCGCTCCAACTTCTCGTTCCTGCGCGGCGCCTCCCATCCGGAGGAGCTGGTGCTCACGGCCTCCCGACTGGGGATGAGTGCGCTGGCGCTGACGGACACGGATGGCCTGTATGGCGCCGTGAAGGCGCATCTGGCCGCGAAGGAGCACGGCCTGCGGTTGATACTGGGCGCGGAGCTGACGCTGGAGGACGGCCCTCCGGTGGTCGTCTACGCGGCGGACTCGGAGGGGTACTCGAACCTGTGCGCGCTGGTGTCGCGCAGCCGGATGAGCCACCCCAAGGGGGAGTCGGGGCTGCCATGGCGGGCGGTGGCGGAGCGCTCGAGGGGGCTGCTCGCGCTGCTGCCGGAGCCCGCGGCGCTGGAGCGGGTGACGCCGCTGGCGGAGGCGTTCCCGGAGCGCTTCCACGTCGGGTTGTGCCGGACGCTGTCGGCGGGGGACTCGGCCAGGGAGGCGCGCGCGGAGGCGCTGGCGCGGGAGCTGGCGGTGCCGCTGGTGGTGCACAACGACGTGCACACGCACCACCGGCGGCGTCAGCCCCTGCAGGACGTGCTGAGCGCCGTGCGGCACGGGACGACGGTGGACCGGGCGGGGACGCTGCTGTTGCCCAATGGCGAGCGGACGCTGAAGGGGCCCCGGGAGATGGCGCGGCTGTTCGAGGACCGTCCGGAGGCGCTGGCCCGGACGGTGGAGCTGGCCTCGCGGTGCCGGGCGTCGCTGGATGACCTGCGCTACCGGTTCCCCGAGGAGGACCTGCCTCCGGGGCGCTCCGCGGATGAGCACCTGCGGGCGCTGACCTACGAGGGGCTCGCGGTGCGCTACCCGTCGGGTGTGCCGCCGGAGGTGGTGAAGCAGATCGAGCACGAGCTGCGGCTCATCGCCGCGCTGGACTTCGCGGGTTACTTCCTGTCGCTGTGGGACATCGTCGGCTTCGCGCGGCGGCGGGGGATTCTGTGCCAGGGGCGCGGGAGCGCGGCGAACTCGGCGGTGTGTTACGCGCTGCAGATCACCGCCATCGACCCGGTGCGGATGGGGCTGTTGTTCGAGCGCTTCCTGAGCATGGCGCGCAAGGAGCCGCCGGACATCGACGTGGACTTCGAGCACGAGCGGCGCGAGGAGGTGCTCCAGTACGTGTACGAGAAGCACGGACGGCACCGGGCCGGCATGGTGTGCGAGGTCATCTGCTATCGAGGCCGGCTGTCGCTCCGGGAGGCCGGAAAGGCGATGGGCCTGTCCCTGGACCAGGTGGATCGGCTGTCGAAGGTCTCCGCGGCGCACGGCTTCGAGGTGACGCCGGAGGTCCTGCTGGAGGCGGGGCTGTCCGCGTTCGACCGGCGGGTGCAGCGCACGCTGTCGCTGGCGGCGGAGCTGGAGGGCTTTCCCAGACATCTGTCCATTCACGTGGGGGGCTTCGTCATGACCCGTGAGCCCTTGACGGAGCTGGTGCCGGTGGAGAACGCGGCCATGCCGGGGCGGACCGTCATCCAGTGGGAGAAGGATGACATCAACTCCATCGGCTTGCTGAAGGTGGACCTGCTGGCGCTGGGCATGCTCACGGCGCTGTCCAAATGTTTTGCATTGATTCGCGAGCACCATGGGCGGGAGTTGTCCCTGGCGACGATTCCCGCGGAGGACCCGAAGGTCTACGACATGCTGTGCGAGGCGGACACCGTGGGGGTGTTTCAAATCGAGAGCCGCGCGCAGATGAACATGTTGCCTCGGCTGAAGCCGAGGACGTTCTACGACCTGGTGGTGGAGATTGCCCTCATCCGCCCGGGGCCCATCGTCGGGAAGATGGTCCACCCGTTCCTGCGCAGGCGGAACGGGGAGGAGGAGGTGCGCTACCCCAGCGAGGCGGTGCGCGAGATTCTGGGCAAGACGCTGGGCGTGCCGCTCTTCCAGGAGCAGGCGATGAAGCTGGCGATGGTGGCGGCGGGGTTCTCGGCCGAGGAGGCGGACGGGCTGCGGCGGGTGCTGAGCCACAAGCGCGCGGAGTCGATGCTGCTCCAGTATCGGGGCCGCTTCGTGGAGGGCTGTCTGTCGCGAGGGTATGAGCGCGCCCAGGCGGAGGAGTGGTTCGACAACTTCCGAGGCTTCGCGCACTACGGCTTCCCGGAGAGCCACTCCGCCAGCTTCGCGTTGATTTCCTACGCGTCGAGCTGGCTGAAGTGTCACTACCCCGCGGCCTTCACCACCGCGCTCCTGAACTCCCAGCCCATGGGCTTCTACGCGCCGCACACGCTGGTGGCGGACGTGCAGCGGCACGGGGTGGAGGTGAGGCCGGTGGACGTGCGTGTCTCGCGCTGGGATTGCACGCTGGAGGATGGGGGCAAGGCGCTGCGGCTGGGATTGCGGATGGTGAAGGGACTGGGGGAGTCCGCGGGGCGGCGGGTGGAGTCGGGGCGCGGAGAGGAGGGCTACGCGGACGTGGGCAGCCTGGCGCGGCGGGCGAGGATTCCCCGGCATGAGCTGACGCGGCTGGCGCTGGCGGGAGCGCTGGGGCCGCTGTGCGGAGGCTCCCGGCGTCAGGCGCTCTGGGACATCCAGGCGCTGGGGCCGCTGGACTCGGATGACCTGTTCTTCGGCATGTCGATGGATGGCACGCAGGTGGAGCTGCCGCCCATGGATGTCTTCGCGCGGGTCTGCGCGGACTACGACACGGTGGGCCTGTCGCTGGAGAAACACCCCCTGGAGCTCTTGCGACCCATGCTGAGGAAGCAGGGCGCGGTGACGGCGGAGGGGCTGAAGAAGGTGACCTCCGGGCGCACGGTGACGGTGGGCGGGATGATGATCTGCCGGCAGCGTCCACCGACGGCGCGGGGCATGTGCTTCGTCTCGCTGGAGGACGAGACGGGCATCGCCAACCTCGTGGTGCCCCCGGACGTCTACGAGCGCTGTCGCAAGGAGCTGCATGGGGCCCTGTTCGTGGTGGGGCAGGGCGTGCTGGAGCGCTCGGGCAAGGTGACGAATGTGAAGGTGAAGACGGTGTGGGGGCTCGAGACCGCGACCTCACCCAGGGCGGAGCTGCGTACCGCCAAGACGCAGCCGCGTCCCTGAGGGCCGCGTCCCATGCGCATCCCTCCTGGGGTGTCGTGTGAAACAGCCTCGGCACGCGGCTGGCAAGGGGAGCGCTGGATTCTCTCCCTCGCTCGGACGGACGTGGCATGCCGAAGAATGTCTTCACCGTGTGTTTCTGTGGAACCGGCTGCTCACGGGATGAGGGAGAAGAGACCCGGTACTGGGAATACAAGAACACCCTCATCGGCTGGCTCGCGAAGAGCGACAAGCGGCTCATCAGCGACAAGGACATCTACGACAAGGAGACGGGCTACATCCCGGTGCGGCTCCACAAGGAGATCTCCGGTGAGCTCCAGGACACGAAGCTGAGCGCCACCGTGCGCGGGGTCGGTGAGAACGACTGGCACCACCAGATGGATGCGTGCTCCCCGCTGGACAGCTCCCTGCCTGGGGCTCCCGGGGCGCTGCGCTCCTACGCCCGGACCTACTCCGAGGGAAATCAGCGGAGCATGGTGGGGCAGATTTCAGGCTGGGCCGACGCGGCGCTCGCGCTGCATGCCGCGAGCCTCGCGGTGGCCAGCGGGGCGGAGCAATACAACTTCATCGGGCACAGCCGTGGCGCCGTCGAGTCGCTCATGGCCGCCTGGTTCATCCATGCGTATGGGGGGAAGGCCTGCGCCAACATCCCCATCAACATCTTCGCCATCGACCCCGTGCCCGGCACGGGCGTGTGGTACGGCATCCAGACCCAGCTGGCACCGAACGTCGCCAACTATGTCGGCGTCTATGCCTGGGACCACCTGGACACGGGCTTCAGCGCGGTGATTCCGCGGCCCAATGCCCGGATGACCCAGCATCCTCCCCACGCGGTCATCGAGAACAACCGAGGACTGGGGAGCTCGTGGGCGACGCTCGCGGACCACCGGCAATTGGAGGACCCGCTGGCGCGCAGCGAATTGGCGCAGCCCGTCGGATACAAGCTCTACGCCTGCCGGGGGCGGCATGGCACCGTCGCGGGCAACTCCACCTCGGATGGTTTGTATGTCGCATCCAAGGTCAGCCCCGACGTCGCCGCGGTGCCCAAGCTCGTCTACAAGATGGCTCGGGGATATCTGACTCAATGGGATACGACGTTCCAGACGCGGAGCCGCGTCCGGGAGAACGTCAAGTCGCTGCGGCGGCGCATCCACACGGCGCACACCCACTTCGACACGATGGCGAACGGTGAGGCCCGGACGTCTCGCACGGTGCTGCGGCCGAGCGTGCGGCGGGTCTCGTCCATCCACGGCCGAGGCAGCACGGAGCGCTACTACTTCGAGGATGTGGTGGGCACGCCGCCGCTCAACCTGGCGTTTCCCTGCACCATCGAGCAGGCCGGTGGCGGCTGGGTGGACTGGACGTTCCTCTGAGTCATCGCCCATCCAGGCGAGGAGTTCGACGGCGATGAGCAAGATTGACGACGTATTGGCCCAGGTTCCCGAGCGCTACTTCACGCACGAGAGCGGGGAGAGCTATGTGCGAATCCTGGACACGCCTCGCATCTGGGGGCTGCCCTTCGGGCCGGAGATCATGCCGGCGGCGAGGAGCCGCACGAAGGACTTCGAGCGCGCCATCATCGAGGTCGTCCAGAAGACGCGGTTCCGCTGTGACGTGGCCTCGCTCAACAGCCCGGACCCCTCCTGGGCCAAGGTGATTCTGGGAGCCATCGACACGGCGATGATGGCCAATCGCGGCCGTCCCGCCCTCCAGTTCCGGTTCCTCTTCGGGCAGACGCCCATGGTCTTCAAGGACGGCACGTCGCCGAACCTCATCGACTTCCAGGGCGCGCTGATTCGCCTGGTGCGCTCCCGACAGCGGGCCTGGGGCGCGGCGCCGGACCTCTGGATGGCGAAGTTCTTCCGCTTGCAGAAGGGGCTCGTGTCGGGGTTCTCGGCCTTCGTCAGCGCGTCCTTGCCGTCCTGGATGGTGGCCGAGCCCGATGACGACTTCACCAAGATGACGTGGAACCACTCGAAGATCATCGCCTCGGATGGTCTCGAGTCCCTGGTCGGCGGGCACAACCTCAACATGGACCTGTTCACCAGCTACCCGCCCGTGCATGACGTGTCCGTCGTCATGCATGGCGACGCGGCCCTGGGCTCGCAGCGGTTCCTGGACAGGATGTGGGGCTGCGGCACGGACGTGGTGACGAAGGAGTTCCTGGACCCGGGCACCTGGACGTGGAGGAACGGGGACGACGCGAGTGTTCGCAGGCTCGAGGACCCGCTGAGCTCCCGGGAGGCGAGGGACCACCGGGCCGAGCGCGGGCGGGAGTTCGCGCGGCTGCATCGCGGCAGCCTGCCGGGGGAGCGGCCCCGTCCCCGTCGTGGCGCGTTCGAGCCCCTGCCCACCATCCTGGAGGAGGAGACTCCGGAGGACCTGAGCGCCGAGGCGATTCGCGAGGACGACCTCCAGACGCTGCGCGACCTGGAGGGGCCTGTCTTCAAGGAGGAGAAGGTCATCGGCTATGCGGGCCTCGATGAGTACAAGAAGGCGAGTCGAGTCCTGTCCATCGGGAAGCACTGGTCGGGCCCGGACATGGAACGGGACTACGAGCATGCGTCGGAGATCATGAAGTCGGTGTTGATTCACGGCGCCACGAGCACGCTCCGGCTGTCCCAGATGGACCTGGTGAGCGCGTGGAAGAAGAAGTGGTCATCGCATGTGGTCTGTCATTGGATCATGGAGGCGTTGATCGCCAACCCCAGGCTGCAGGTGCAGGTGGTGGTCTCGCCCCTGGACGCCGGAGCAGGGGCGGAGGGTGACCAGTATTCGTTTGGTTCGGGGGCGTGCCGGACGTTCGAGCTGTTCCAGTACTACATGGCGAACGCCGTCGAGACAGACACGCGGCGGCCGGATGCGGAGACGCGGCTGGCGGCCCTGGAGCGGCTGCACATCGCTCCGTTCTATTACACGGAGGTTCCCCGGGAGAAGACGCGGGAAGGGGAGTCGTACTTCTGGCCGGAGCTGACGCCGGAGGGCTTCACCGCGACGTTGAAGCAGCCATCACTCGCGCAGGTGCCGCCGGTCAAGGGCATCATCGGGAGCGCGGTGGAGTCCGTGAAGAAGGCGAGTGGCGCCGTCTTCCCGAAGGTTCCGTCCGCGCCGGGCAATCACACCAAGATCATGATTGCCGATGACCAGGCGTATGTCGTCGGGTCCGACAATCTCTATCCAGGCTTCCTCTCGGAGTTCAACTACCTCGTCGAGGGGCCGGCCGCGGTGGCGGACCTGCTCCGGACGTACTGGGAACCGCTGTGGCATTACTCGGGCGCGCACTGCGTGAATCCCGCGTGCAAGAAGGGCTGCACGACGCTCTCGAAGGTGCCCCGGGATTCACTGGGGTTGGGGCGGAGTCTGCTCTTGGGGCTGCCGGCGACCCGGCTGATGAAGTCCTCGGGGCTCGGGATGTTGCCGCGCTCGGAGTTCTTCAGCGGGATGGTCGAGCCCTCCTTGCCTTCGCTCACCGCACGGCCCTCGTCGTCCTTCTTCGGGCGAGGGGGCGTGGGCCAGCAGGTCTGGTCTCCGCCGCTGCTGCATCCCGACAACCGGGGGAAGGTCATCCGGGTCGATCTGCGTGCGCCGCCGGACCTCGCGCCGATTCTCGAGAAGGATGCGGAGGCCGCGCTGAAGGGCATGATGGAGCGGAGGCAACGGGAGCTCCTGGCCCCGCCTCGTCCGTCGAGCAGCTCCACGACGGCGAGCCAGACGCCTCCCTCGACGCAGGTGTCGAGCTCGGTCTCCAGCTCCTATGAGAACGGCGACAAGATCGAGGGGGACCACTACTACACCGACCAGCAGATCTTCACGTTGCTGGGCCACTACCTCGGACGGGTGCCGAATGTGTCCGTGCTGCGTGGAATCAACAGCCACGTGCTCGCTCGCATCGCGCCGGACACGTATGACGAAGCCCTGCATGGGTTGATGGCGGGTGGGGCGCCGCGCATCATCGTCCAGCCCTACAACGTCAATGGCAACCATTGGGGGTTGATCTTCATGCGGGTGGCGCCTCCCTCGGGGGGCGCGCGAGGGCAGGCCCGGGTGCTCTACATCGACCCGCTCAGTCCGGACTCCGTGCCCAACCTGGGCACCTTGGGACGGGCGTTCCCGGACCTGCTGGTCGAGCGATGCGGTGTCCGCTACCAGAACGACCGCAGGGTGGGCCATGACGGTGGACAGAACAGCTGTGGTCCCTGGGTCATCGAGCTTGCGCGGTGGCTCGTCTCGCATGACGGGGCACTGCCCGTGCCCGACAGGGATCCTCGCGAGGCGGCCCTTCGCTTCCGCGCGCAGCACCAGCTGGCCCTGGATGGAATCAACGGACCTGTCGTGGACGGCTTCGTCGTCGTGGGTGGCTCCGAGGCTCCTTCGAAGAAGGCGAGCGGAGGCAGTACGCCGCCCAAGGAAAAGACAGACGACGCGGATGACGATGACTTCGTCATGGTCTGAAACTCTCGATCCGATGACGAGACGACGCCCCGGAGTCACAAGTATCGGTCGATTCCGACCGCTGGGACAGCGGGCTCCGGGGGGGATGCGGCGTTCAATGGCACCATGCAAGGAGGGCGGGTGCTCAAAAAGCAACGGTTCAAGGGGATGTTCGAACCCAGCTCATTCCTGAAGTCGTCGACTGACGCCTCTGATGACGAGGACGAGGACATGGAGGAGGCAAAGAGGCGGTCCTTGGACGATGAATGAGCGGCTCGGGGCTGGGGAATAGTTGTTGCATGGATGCAAATGCACGCGGGTGACGATATTCCCGCCCAGCGTTTTCGTTCCCCAGGTGGCCTGAATCGCCACGGGGGCGAGGGCCTGGGGACATCCACGCATGTCGAGCATCCGGCACCTCATCCTCCACGGCGCTTCCAGGGCTCGTCGCAGTCAGCATCAAGCGCGACTCACCGCTGTCCTTCTTGCGCTGGCTGGGGGAGGGGCCTGGGGACAGGCGCAGCCGTCCACCGAGCCCTGGTGCGACTTCGGCCGAGCGGGTCCGACGAGCTCGCTGCCCGCTCCCGTCGCGATGTCGGCCGTGCATGCCCAGGTACGCTTCTTTGGCACAGGGCCCAGCTACACCGACGCGGACCAATCGCTGGTCCGCGTGTTGGAGGGGGACGCTGTCGACTGGGACTCCGCCCTCGTCCGCTATGCCGACAAGTTGGAAGGTGTCTGTGCGCTGGATGCATCCGCCAAGACGCTTGGCCCCGCTCGCGTGTTTTCGGTGGGCCCTGTCGCGGTCATCCGTCCGGGAACGGGTGACCTCCAGCTGCCCCGACACGCCCGCGCGGCCCTCCTCGACCTGCGGGACCTGCCCTCGGCCCCCGGTCTCGAGGAGGCGTTGGCCCGGGCCATCGGCGCGGTCAGCACCTTGCCCGTCGCGCGCCTCTCCGAACGGGTCCGGCACTTCTTCGGGGTCCCGGATGAGCTGGAGCCCGAAGAGAACAGCGCCTACTTCAACTTCGTGGACCTGCGCACTCGCGAGCCACATCTCGCGTCCGGACAGGCCGAGCTGCCGGTCCTGTTGCTCACCGACGCCAAGCTGGCCCCCGCGGCGGCCCGCTTCGCGGTGGACCTGCGGATGGCTCGACGGGCCTGGCTCGTCGGCGCTCCTGTCCACTCGGCGGTCGCGGAGTCGAAGTGGGTGCCTGTCAGGGCGCGGGGCGCACTCGTGCGCAACTCACGACTGGAGGATGCACAAGGGGCGGTCCCCGACGTCATTCCGGCCGATCTGCCCCTCACGCACTTCGGACTGGGGGCGGCCAGCCTCGACGTCCTCTCATCCACGCAGGCGCTCCAGGCAGCCGCATCCCTCGGAATGCCTCCACAGGTGGATCGCACCGCGCCCGTCCTGCGCAACGCTCCACCCAAGCGAGTCACTCCCGAGGCCATCCCCTCGACGGACGCCTCGTCGGCCATTGCCCGGGCGGACCTCGTCATCGCCCACGGAGCCACGCGGCTGTTCTTTCCCTACTTCGCGGTCGTGGGGGATGGCATCGATGGACGTCTGGTGGAGACCTTGGCCTCGGTGGATGCCGTGCCCGTCACGGAGCGCCTCCAGACGCACCGGTTGCTCTTGCGCTTCACGGAGGCCCTCCATGACGGCCATGCCTTCGTCTACGCGCCAGGGACACCTCCTCCGGTGGGCCATCTCGGTGCGTTGCTGGAGGAGGTCCACGGAGAGGTCGCCATCCGCCGCTCCGAGGTGGCGGAGATCCACCCCGGCGACACGGTGACGAGCGTCAACGGCACGCCGATGTCGGCGTGGTTGGCCACGGAGAAGGCATACGCCTCGGCCGCGACGCCGGGCTTCAAGCATGACGTCGCCATCAGGCGGCTGCCGAGGATGAGTGGCTCCATGACGCTGGGGTTGCGCGGCGTGGATGGTGCGACGCGGCTCGTGCAGGTCCATCCCCGGCCGCAGTCGATGGAGGCGCCTCCGTCGCTGCGAGAGGCGGGGAGCCTGGCGGACCTGGGGGCGCCAGACCTGTTCTACCTCAACATGACCCGGCAGGTCCTCGGGTCGACCGCGGCGTTCCGGGTGGCCCTCACCGCCGCGCAAGGCGCTCGTGGCCTGGTGTTGGACATGCGTGGCTATCCGGGCGCCAATGGCTACGAAGCGGCCAGGCGGCTCATCCAGACGCCGTTCTTTCCGCCTGTCTTCCGGATCCCCGCCTGGAATGGCCCCGACGCGTTCGAGGTGCAGGAGGAGGAGGAATACTCGTTCGAGCCGCTGTCGAACCCCTCCTATCCAGGCCCCATCGTCCTCCTGGTGGGCCCCCGGTCGATCTCCGCGGCGGAGAACTTCTCCATGATGCTGACCGGAGCCAGACGGGTGACTGTCATTGGTCGCCGCAGCGCGGGGACGAACGGAAACCTCACCCAGTTGCAGCTGCCCGGACGCATGACCGTGTGGTTCACCGGCATGGAGGTGCTCTTCCCGGACCGCTCGACGTTCCACGGTGTGGGCATCGTCCCGGACATCGAGTCCACGCCCACGCTCTCGGACCTCGCCGCCGGGAGGGATACGGAGCTGCTCCGAGCCATCGAGTATCTGCGCACGGGACAGTGAGAGAGGTTGGAGTTTCTCCACGCCGTGGGGTGGAGGCCTTGTCGAGAAGTCAGCATGCACTCCCGTGCTAAGGGCTACCGCTTCTGACGCCGCGACGCCACGTTGGCCCCTGGCGCCACTCAATGGCGCCTGCGGACCCGTGGCGAATGCGGGTCAGGAGGTCATCATGACAAGGCAAACGTATGGACTGCTCATCCTGAGTGCACTGTGGATTCCTGCGGGGAGCCTCGCCGAGCCGGTGCGGGAGACGGTGCGGACGATCTACGTCGCCAACAACGCCGTGGACAGCCCCGCCTGCGGCACCAAGGCGAACCCGTGTCGCTCCATCAGCGAGGCCATCTCCCATGCCCTGCCGGGTGAGCGCATCCTCGTCGGCCCCGGTCGCTACGGAGACCTCAACAGCGATGGCGACTTCGATGACCCTGGCGAAGAAGCCGCCGAGGTCGCCACCGGCTGCCGCTGCATGATCCTCGTCGACAAACCTCTTCAAATCGTCTCGTCCGCCGGCGCCAGGCGCACCGTCCTCGACGCCAACGGCGCCGTGCTGGACGTCGTCAACATCACCGCGAGCGAGGTCACCTTCGGCGGTCCCAGGAGGGGCTTCACCCTCACCGGGGCAGGGAAGGTGACCGATGATGACGGCATCGGCCTGGACTCCCTCGGTGGCCGCAACGTGCGAATCATTGACAACATCGCCCAGGGAAACGGTGACGACGGCTTCCGCGTGTGGGGCGATGAAATCACCGTCAAAGACAATCTCTCCCTGGGCAACGGGTCAGGGATTACCGTCACCTCCGAGTCCGGCGCATCCGTCGTCACGGGAAACATCTCCACCGACAATGGCAAGGGCTCCGTCCACGGCCACGGCTTCACCGTCTGGATCCAACAAGGCACCTTCACGGACAACCAGTCCATCGGCAACCGGGCCATCGGCTTCCTCGTCTTCACCTCGGGCCCCACCCAGCTCGAGTTCGCTGGCAACGCCGCCATCGGCAACCGTGGCGCCGGCCTCTGGCTCCGCGGAGACTTCGCCGTCGGACTCCACGGCAACAGCTTCTACGGGAACCTCGGCGAGTCCGTGGGCGGCGCCTTCCAGGCCGTCCCCAACTGCGGCGTCGTCAACGACACGAGCCTCTTCCTCGATGCCACCCTCAACTACTGGGGCGCCTCGACCGGCCCCGGAGGGGACCCCGCGGATGCCGCGGGTGCGGGGACCGTGTGCGACGTGGATGGCCAGACCCAGGTCATCCCCTTTGACGCGACTCCCCTTCACTGAGCGTGGCTGAGGGAGGGGATCCCCCTTCCCATCCGCGCTGAACTCTGCGAAGGGGTGACCCCGTTCGGACCCAGGCATGGGGCGGAAAATACCCCGCTCCCTTGGAATCCCTAGTATTGCAGTCAGTTTGCGATATTGCGGGGCCACTGGATATAGTTCGCGTGGATTCGGAAATGAAAAGCAACACACCTGGTTCGCCCCGGACTCACTCCATGGAACGAGCATCACGAGGGGCGACCCAGGTGGCGCGTCCGGTCCTACGCTCCGTGCTACACGAAGCGCTGGAGAGCGAGCTGGGCGGTGAGGTGGTGGTGAAGTCCGCCACCGTCTCCGGCCGCATCTTCGTGGTCGACCGGAAGATTGCTTGGGCTGTCTTGAATGGCCCCGGGGTCCAGAACTTCTCGTCCTTGCTGATCCAGAACGAGTGGGTGAGCCGGGACGACGTCGAGCAGGTCATGGCGGAGTGCCGCAAGAGTGGCGGCAACTTCTGCGAGGTCCTGGTCGCGTGGGGACTGGTTCCCCGAGACACCTTGCGCGAGCTGCTCCGTGGACACATGGCGGGCCACCTGCGCGCGCTGCTCGCCGTCCCAGACGCGCAGGCGCTCTTCGTTCCACAGCCTCGCACCTACTCCAGCCAGTTGACCTTCAGCCTGGAGGAGCTGGCGCCTCCCGTCGAGCAGCACCCCACCCACCCATCCGCTGAAAGAGAAGTCATGCCGAACGTGAAGCTGTCCCTGGAAGAGACCCTGAAGATTGAAGGTGCCTTCGCCGCTTGTCTGGTCGATGCCAAGAGCGGCATGTGCCTGGGGAGCCAGGGTGGGACCGCGACCTTCAACATCGAGACGGCCGCCGCCGCGAACACCGAGGTCGTCCGCGCGAAGATGAAGGCGATGTCCGTGCTGGGCATCAAGGACCGCATCGAGGACATCCTCATCACGCTCGGCGAGCAGTACCACGTCATCCGCCCGCTGGCCTCGCGCGAGGGCCTGTTCTTCTACGTGGCGCTGAACCGCGCCAACGCGAATCTGGCCATGGCTCGCTTCCGCCTGGCGGAGATCGAGAAGGGCCTGCAGCTCTAGTCGCAGGTTCGCGATTCGCGCTTGGAGTCGAGCGGGTGTCGCTCCAAGCGCGAAGGGAATGGTCATCATGTCCATTCCGAACCGACGCCGGCTGGCCTACGCTCGAGCACTTCCGTGAAGAAGTGCTTGTTCTCAGCGGGGACGGCTCATGCGTCAGCGTCAGCGATTCTTCATTCTCCCGGCCCTCATCCTCGCGGTCTGCGCGGTGCTGGTGCTCTGGTTCCGCGGCACGCCAGACACGTCGGGTGCCGAGCCCCAGGGCACCACGGGGGCTCAGCCCCTCGCGGCTGACAGCGCTCCCTCGGCGCGTGCGCACGCTCCCGCCACGCCGCCTCTCGAGTCCACGCTCACGCCGGCGGATGGATTCTTCGTCGTGCGCGTGAGCACTCCCGCGGGGCCCGTCTCCGGTGCTCGCGTTCGTGCATGGCTTCGAGGCGCCTCCGGTGGCACCGAGGCGAACCCCTGGCGGCTGGCGAGCGAGGGTGTCTCGGGGGAGGACGGCACGCTGCGACTGCTGGCGGGCCCCGGCGACTATCTGCTCTCCGCTCACGCCCCGGGGCACGCGCCCGTGCGTCGCGAGGCCACCCGGCCCGTGGGGGTGGCCGAGACCGTGGTGGAGCTCTCCCTCCCGGCGGGCGTATCCCTCCAGGGTCGCGTCGTCGCCGAGGGCCGCAACGAGCCTGTTCCCATGGCGGACATCACCCTGCGGCCCTATCCCGGCGCCGCCATCGCCTGGGCCGAGGCCGTCTCGCTTCCCGAAGAGTCCGCTGTCGCCACCAGTGATGAGCGCGGCCGCTTCCAGTTCTCCAACCTGGCCCCAGGGCGCTACGCCCTCACCGCCGAAGCCCCGGGCTTCAGTCCTCGCACCTTGCGCTTCCTCCAGGTCCCCACCTCGGCCGAGCTGGTCGTCGGCCTGTGGGGCGCGGGGACGCTGGAGGGCTTCGTCGTGGATGCGAAGGGACAGCCTGTCGCGGGGGCGGAGCTCCTCGCCTCCGGAGGCCCCGCGCCCGTGCGAGCCTCGACCAGCGAGGGGGGCGGCTTCGCCGTCGAGGTCCAGGCGGGGACCTGGGTCCTCACCGCGCGGCACGGCGCCTCCGTGGGGCGAATCCCGGGTGCCCTGTCCGTGGCCCCGGGGGAGACGCTGCGCGGCCTCACCGTGACGCTGGGCGCGGCCAGTGGCCTCGAGGGGCGGGTTCTCGCCTCGGACGGCACGCCGGTGCGCGAGGCCACGCTCGTCGCGAGCCCCTCGCGCGCGACAGGGGAGCTGGGGCGAGCCACGTCTGGCGCCGAGGGGGCGTACCGGCTGGAGCTGCCCCCGGGTGACTACGACGTGGTGGCCCAGGCCCCTGGCTTCGCCACCACGCGGGTGACGGCCATCGTCGTCCCCTCGGGTGCCTTCGCGCCGCTGGACGTGAAGCTCGAGGCCGCCACCGCCGAGGTCGAGGGCACCGTGACGAACGCCTCCGGCCAGCCCGTTGCTCACGCGGAGGTCCGCGCCGGACAGCGGGAAGGACTCTCGCGCAGCACACGCACGGACGAGCAGGGCGTCTACCTGCTCACGGGGCTCGCTCCGGGCACCACCTCCGTGCGGGCGCGGCGCGATGGCGCCCAGGGCTGGGCGAGCCGTGTCGAGACGCTCAAGTCCGGCACTCGTGCGCGCGTCGACCTGACGCTCGCCGAGTCCGGCATCGTCCAGGGCCGCGTGACGCTCGCGTCCGGTGAGGCGGTGCCTGAGCCGGCGGTGGTGCGCGCGATGCCACGTGATGGCTCGGGCGGTGGCGCGAACATGTCCTGGACGGAGACCGATGCGGAGGGGCTCTATCGCCTGGAGCTGCCCGCGGGCGTGTACCAGCTCACCGCCGTGTTGCCGCGCGCGCGCTTCATCTACTTCCACCAGGACGACCCCGCCGTCACCGTCCCGGAAGGCAGCTCCATCCACCAGGACCTCGTCCTCCTCGAGGAGCGCGGCATCACCGGCACCGTGCGCGAGTCCTCGGGTGCGCCCAGTCCCTTCGCCGCCGTGGCCGCCGTGCAGGGGGGAGACTTCCCCATCACCGTTCGGGTGCTCGCGGATGAGGACGGTTCCTTCGCCATCCCCGCGCGTCCCCCGGGGGCGCCGCCGCTCGCGGAGCTCGTCGCGCACAACTCGGGCCGGGTGGCTCGCGTCGCGAACGTGGGCGAAGGGCAGGGGCCCGTGGAGCTGCGTCTCCAGGCCGCCGCGCAGGTGCGAGGCCGCGTCGTCGCGCGCACCGGAGTGCCTCCCGACGGCTTCGTCCTCACGCTCTCCGCGGTGGATGGAGAGGAGCTGCCCTGGGCGGGCACGGCTCCCACCACCCGTCAGTTCCCGGGAAGCACCTTCGAGCTGCGCGATGCCCCGGGGCAGCCCCTCAAGCTCTCGGTCCGCACGCAGGACGGGCGCACGGGTGAGGCCACGGTGTCCTTGTCTCCCGGTGGCAGCGCGGACGTGGAGATTCCCCTCACGCAGGGCGACTCCTCGCTCTCGGGGCGCGCCGTGTGGAGCCGCAATGGAGGCCCCGCCTCGGGTGTCTCCGTGTTTCTTGATCGCCCCGTGACGTCGCGTCCGGACGCCGTCACCGGCCCGGATGGCCGCTTCCGCCTGGACGCCGTTCGCCCCGGGGCCCACACCGTCCGACTCATGCCGCCCGAGGGCCGCGTGGAGACGCGCGGGGTGAAGGTCGCGGAGGTCGAGGCCACCGACCTGGGCGACATCCCCGTCTCTCCGCGCCGGGCGACACCCGGGACACTGGGGGCTGGCTACAGCGAGGACCGGGGGTATGTGTCCTTCGCCTGGCTCACGCCCGAGGGGCCCGCGGCCCGTGCGGGCATCTCCGTGGGTGATCGGCTCCTCGCCGTGGACGGGGTGGTCGTCCGCAACCGCGTGGAAGCGGAGCAGCGCTCCCACGGGGCACCGGGCTCGCCTGTCCGCTTGCGGCTGGTGCGCGGCGGCGGTGAGCAGGAGCTTCAAGCCATTCGCGCGGACTGAGGCACATCGCCGAGTCTCCTGGCGTCTTCGAGTGTCTTCCGTCGGAGACGCGGCGGGTGGGGGGCCCTCGCCGGTGTGAGTGGCTCCCCTCGCTGAAGCAGCCCTCCTGGTGGGTTCCCCCGAGGGACTCGGGACACGGTGGACGTCGCCCGTCGCCACCATCCTCGTTGCTGACGGTGCATTTGGAGTAGGCTCGCCGGCCGAACACCTTGGAGCGAGCACCGAATGACCTTGTTCAGGAGGCCGTCCCCTCCGACGGCGGGCGAGTCGAGCCACGATTCGAGTCGCAGTGCCACCCCCACGGAGTCACCCTCCGTGCCGGATTCGTCCAGCCAGGTCCTGAGCGCTCCTCCTCGCCCGCGGATGAACCCGCAGGGCGCGGGCTCCGGACTTCCGGAGCGTCGCCCCATGGCCCCTCAGCGTCCCGCGCCTCCCGCGTCCGAGGATCCCGAGTTCCCCACCGAGCGCCGCAGCGCCGTGTCGGGCGCCCCCGCCGAGCGCCGTTCCGCGCAGCCGCAGCCAGGCGGTTCTCCTTCGGTCATCGTGTCGTCCTCGGAGCGCGCGCCGTCCGCGGAGCGCCGGCCGCCACCCCCGTCCGCCTCTCAGGCCATGAGCTTCCCGGAGCGCCGCTCCCCGGCCGCCGCGCCTGGGGCGGCTTCCGGAGGGCAGGACCGCCGCGTGGCGCCCCCCGCGTCCTTCGCGGGAGGGGAGCGCCGCTCCGCCGCGACGGGCTCCCGACGGGCGCTCGACGCGAATGCGGGCGGCGCGGACCGCTTCTGGCCCAACCAGCCTCGCGTGCTGGAGGACACGGGCCTCACCGCCACCTTCGTGGAGGAGCTGGTCCTCAAGGCGCTCTTTTTCGCCGGTGAGATGCGCGGCATGGACCTGGCCGCCCGTCTCCAGCTCCCCACCTCCGTCGTCGACGACACCATCGAGGGCCTGCGCCGCCAGAAGTACGTGGACATCCGCGGCGGTGGCTCGTCCGGCGTGGGCAAGTCCACGATGATCTATCAGCTGACGCCCTTCGTGACGGACGTGCTGCGGCAGATCCTCGAGCGCAATCGCTACAACGGCCCGGCGCCCATTCCCTTCCAGGAGTATGTCGCGGCGGTGAAGAAGCAGACGGTGCGAGGCAATCGCATCACCCGCTCGAAGATGCAGGACAAGTTCGGCGACCTCATCATCCGCGACTACATCTACGACGGCATCGGCCCGGCGATGAACTCCGGCCGCGCCATCTTCTTCTACGGGCCTCCCGGCAATGGAAAGACAGCCATCTGCCAGGGAATGGTGAACTGCTTCGACGGGGACATCTTCATTCCCCACGCCATCCTCATCGACGACTTCGTGGTGAAGGTCTTCGACTCCAACCTCCACAAGCCCGTGGAGGATGACGGTGGGTCCTATGACAGGCGTTGGGTGCGCTGCCGGCGGCCGCTCGTCGTCGTGGGCGGTGAGCTGACGCTGGAGATGCTCGACCTCGTCTACTCGCCGGAGGTGAAGTACTACGAGGCCCCGTTCCAGATGAAGGCCAGCAACGGGATGCTCCTCATCGACGACTTCGGCCGTCAGAAGGTGTCGCCGAGGGACCTGCTCAACCGGTGGATTGTCCCGCTGGAGAGCGACATCGACATGCTCACCCTGCACACCGGCAAGAAGCTGCAGGTGCCCTTCGACGTGTTCGCCGCCTTCTCCACCAACCTGGACCCCAGCGCCCTCGTGGACGACGCCTTCCTGCGCCGCGTCCGCTACAAGCTGGAGGTGCAGCGTCCGGACGAGGAGCAGTTCCACCAGATCTTCGAGATCATGTGCCGCAAGCGCGGCGTGGCCTACAACGCCAAGGCCATCGACTACCTCATCGACGCGCACTACCGGCCCCACAACCGGCCCTTCGCGGCCTGTCAGCCTCGCGACCTGCTCGACCAGGTCATCGACATGTCCTACTACCTGGGCCAGGAGCCTCGGTTGGACCCCGCGCTGCTGGACGCCGCCGTGCACAGCTACTTCGTGCGCTTCGACCGGCCGGTGGAGACGACCGCGGCCTCCGCCTCCTGAGCCGTCAGCCCCCCGAGGGCGCCGGAGCGAAGGGGCCCCACGGCGAGGGCTCCAGCCACCGGCGCACCTCGTCCACCGGGACGTTGGCCAGCACGTCGACAATCGACAGTCCCTGCACGAAGCGCCCCTCGCGACCTTGCGCGTAGGGTGGGTGCCGGAAGCGCTGCCACAACACGCGCACGTCCGCGTCCCGGAACAGGCTCACCTGCAGGTACAGCGACGAGCCCAGCCCCGAGTAGTACGTCTGGGCTTTCAGCTGGCGGCAGTACTCCACCAGCCGCGCCGACTTCTCGTCGCCCTGACGCTCCAGACTGGAGGCCAGGCGGATGTCTGGCTTCAGTCCGAGGGGCTCATGGAACAGCGCGGTGCTCGCCAGCAGCACGCGCAGCAGGGAGCCGGGGCCCGACTCGCGCGCCGCGCCGTCGTAGAAGGGCTCCAGCAGGGGCAGCACCTGGGTGGCGAAATGGGGCCGCTGCCCATACAGCGTCACCAGCTTGCTCAGGTGCTTGCGTGCCCAGGGCTGTCGGGAGTCCACGGCGAGCTCGCCGATGAGCGAGTCGCGGTGTGGGTCCTCCAGGGGAATGGACAACCACTGGAAGCCAGGCTCGGTGGGCGGAGGTGTGGGCACGTTGGCGGGCAGCGCGACGCGGGTCCTCCGCTGCCAGCCACGCCTCAGCCACTGCACGTTGTCGAGCACCAGCAGCGTGCCCGCGCGCGCCACCTGCTCATAGAAGTCCACCCAGGGGAGGTAATGCGGTTGCTCGGCGACGACGACTCCTGGGCTGCCCGGCACGTCCGGCCTCTCTCTCCACGAGGTTGCTGGGGTGGCGCGGCCCCTCACTCGGGACCCGGCGCGGTGGATCCATCCCGCTGCTAGATTGTAACATTCCGAAGACGGGCAGGGACCTTCGCCGAGGCGGGAAGGAACGGATGAAGTACCTGTGCATCAGCGCCAACCCACACCACCCCGTGGCGGAGGAGCTTCGGCGTCAGGGCCAGGAAGTGCTCGTGCTGGGGAGTGCCGCGGAGGCGGACGCGGAGCTGGTGAATGGCCGGGCGGACGTGCTCATCGTCGAGGCCGCGTCGCTGGTGAAGGACGCGCGCTGGCTGGACACGTTGCGAGGCCGTGCGCGGCCTTGGGAGCCGCTGGTGCTGGGCCTCGCGGAGGCCGCGACGGACGAGACCCTGGCGCCGCTGTTGTCCGCGGGCGTGGATGACTTCCTCGTCGCGCCATTCCCCGCCGAGCAGGTGCGGGCGCGCGGGGTGTTGCTGGAGCGCAGGGCGGCGCTGCGCCGGCGCAACCAGAACTCGCAGGCCGCCGCGCGCGGAGAGATGGAGCGGCTGGCCTCCATCATCCAGACCCAGTCGGACGTGGCGCTGGCGGGGCTGGACCTGCCCGGTGTGATGCGCCTGCTGTGCGAGCGCGCGCAGGTGTTGTGCGGCGCGGATGGGGCGGCGGTGGCGCTGCTGGATGACGGGTTCGTGGACTACCGCGTGGCCACCGGCAGCCTGTGGCCGTACAAGGAGTTCCGGCTCAAGTTGGAGGGCAGCCTCACCGGCGCGAGCCTTCAGCGCGGCGAGGTGATGCGCACCGACGACACCGAGGAGGACGCACGCGTCAACGTGCGCGCCACGCGGGCGGTGGGCGCGCGCTCCATGGTGTGCGTGCCGCTGTGGCGGGAGGCTCGGCCGGTGGGCGCGCTGAACCTGGTCTCCCAGCGGGTGAATGCGTTCGACGACCGGGACGTGCGCACGCTGGAGCTGATGGCGGGGCTCTTGGGCGCGGCCATGGGCAACGCGGCGGAGGTGGAGGCTCGCCACGCGCTGATGGATGAGCGCGCCGCGGCGCTCGCGGCCCTTCAGGAATCCCAGGCGCTGTTCGCGGCCTTCATGAATCACAGCCCCGCGGTGGCCTACATGAAGGAGGAGGGGGGCCGGCGCATCTGGGTGAACCAGCCCTACCGCCGCTTCTTCGGCCTGCCCGACGACGCGAGCCTGGACCGCCTGGACGACATGAACCTGATGCCCGAGGCGTCCGCGGCGCATGTCCGGAAGGAGGACCAGGCGGTGCTCGACTCGGGGCGTCCCAGCGTGACGGAGGGGATGATTCCGTCGCCGGATGGGACGGACCGGCACTGGCTCACGTATCGCTTCATCGTGAACGAGCACGCCGGGCGCCGGCTGCTGGGCGGCGTGGCGCTGGACATCACCGACCGCAAGGCGATGCAGGCGCAGCTCGTGGTGGCGGACCGGCTGGCGGCGGTGGGCACGCTGGCGGCGGGTGTGGCGCATGAAATCAACAACCCGCTCGCCTTCGTGCTCTCCAACCTGTCGTTCCTCGCCGTCGAGCTTCAATCCGTGGCGCGCGAGCTGCCCGCGGGGCGCACGTCCGAGATGGAGGAGGTGCTGCGCGAGGCGGTGGATGGCGCACACCGCGTGCGGCAGATCGTCCGCGACTTGAGGACGTTCTCCCGGGGCGACGACGAGGCCGCCGCGGCCGTCAACCTCCAGGCGGTGCTGGAGTCCGCCATCACCATGGCGCGCGGGGAGCTGAAGATGCGCGCGCAGATCATCCGCGACTATCGCGACGTGCCGCCGGTGGAGGGCAACGAGGGGCGCTTCGGGCAGGTGTTCCTCAACCTGCTCATCAACGCCGCGCACGCCATCCCCGAGGGCAAGCCGGAGAGCCACCAGGTGCGCGTCGTGCTGCGCTCCACGGAGGACCGGGTCATCGTGGAGGTCCATGACACGGGCGTGGGCATGGCGCCCGAGGTGCGCGCGCGCATCTTCGACCCGTTCTTCACCACCAAGCCCGTGGGCGAGGGCACCGGGCTGGGCCTGTCCATCTGCCACGGCATCGTCACGGGCTTCGGCGGAGAGATTTCGGTGGAGAGCGAGCCGGGCCGGGGCAGCGTCTTCCGGGTGACGCTGCCGGTGGGGCCGCGCTCGCGTGAGCTGGGGCCGCCGTCTCCGCGCCTGCACCTGGCGGGGTGAGGCACCTACGGGCGTGGCGCCCGGAACATGGGCGTGAAGACGCGCGGCGCCTTCTTCTTGCGGACGCAGCGCGTGTCCGCGCTCATGTAGCAGGCGGAGAAGGCGCGGCGGCGGAGGCCAGGGCGACCTCGGCCGGAGCGGTGCCACAGGTGGTTGTGGACCAGGATGACCTCGCCCGCGAGCGCGGGGAGGGGCACGGCGCGGCGCTCGGCGTCCTCGGCCTCCACCGCGTCCGGAGGAATGACACCTCCCAGGTCCGTGACGAGTCCGCGTCGGTGACTGCCGGGGATGACCTCCAGACAGCCGCCGTCCTCGGGGGCGTCATCCAGCGCGGTCCACAGCTGGAGCTCCGGCTCCTGGGTGAGGCCCCACAGCCGGCCGCCATCCTGGTGCCAGGGCAGGTTGCTGCCGCCGGCCTGTCCCTTGTGGAAGAGGATGGCGCGATACAGGACGACGTCGCCGGGGATGCGCGCGTGGACGATGCGCTCGAACAGTGGGTTCTCCATCCACGCGAGGAAGCGCGGGTCCTTCTCCAGCTTCTCCAGCTTGCGGTAGTCCAGCGACGGGCCCTGCCAGCCGAGGCCCAGCGGGGCATCCTCGTAGCGCCCGGTGGTCGCATCCGGCTGGAAGAACATGCCGGGGTAGACCACCCGGCCGAGCATGAGGTCGTCCGCGCGTTCGCGCAGCGCCTCCAGTCCTGGTTCATCCAGGACTCTGCCCAGGCGGGCATAGCCATGTTCAGCGTAGTGCGCGAGCACCTGGGCGATGTCGAGGTCCTTCGCGTCCTCACGAAGCATGGCGCCTCATATCCTGGACACCCGGGGGGGTGGGAGTGTCATGGAGCGGTGGGTGGCGCGTTGAGCGGTGCCAAGGACCGCTTGCACGCCTGTCCATCCCGTCTCATCGTGGATGGGCATGCCCTATCGTCGCATCACGCGTCATGTCGTCGCCCCGGACGGCACTCGAGTCGCCTGGCACACCCACCTGGGGGACCTGGTGGAGTCCGCCGCGGAGGGAGCGCTGAGGCCGCGCAACACGGTGCTCCTCACCAACGGCATCGGCACGTCGGAGAACTTCTGGCGCTACATCGTCTCCAGCCTGGAGCAGGACCACCGGGTGGTGCACTGGCACTACCGGGGCCACGGGGGCAGCGAGGAGTCCAGGAGCGGCGACTACAGCGTCGCCACCCACGTGGGGGACCTGGAGCGCGTCACGGAGGAAGTGATGGCGCGGGGCGATGGCCGGCCTCCGCATCAAGTGGCGTTCTCGATGGGCGTGCGGGTGTTGCTGGAGCTGTATCGCCGCAGGCCGGACCTGGTGCCGGGGATGACGCTCATCGCGGGCCCGCCCGGCGCACCCGGCTCCGGCGACGAGCGCCTGGCCGAGCGGGCCATGTTGTCCACGGTGCGAGAGGTCTTCCGGGTGCTGACGCCCGCGGTGCCGGTGGCCACGCCCGTGGTGCGCGCGGTGCTGGGCAGTCGCTTCGCCTATCCGCTGGCGCGCGCGGTGGGCGCGCTGCGTCCTCGTGCGCCTCGCGATGACATCGACGAGTTCCTGTACGCGCTGCGCACGATGAGTCCCCAGGCGTACTGGTACACCCTGCGCGGGCTGGCGGAGGGACATGCGTGGGACGTGCTGCCGCTCGTGAAGGTGCCCACCTTCATCATCGCGGCGCGTGATGACACCCTGGTTCCTCTGCGCGAGATGATTCGCATGCGCGACGCGCTGCCCCACGCCCGGTGGATGCAAGTCGATGACGCGGGTCATGCGGGACTGCTGGAGGCGGGGACGGAGATCTCTGACGCCGTGCGTTCCTTCCTCGTGAGCGAACACCCACGCTCGGGTGCGCGCTGGTCGCAGGTGGAGTCGCTTCCCTCCGCGCCGGCGTGAGCCCGGTCCGAGCCCCGTCTGGATGTCGCTGGCCACGCGCGGGGTGGCCATGGAAAGCTGGTGCGTGCAGGGGGGCTCGCACGTGAGATTGCTGCTCGTCGAGGACGAGGAAAAGATGGTGGCCCTGCTTCAGCGGGGTTTGGGGGAAGAAGGCCACGTCGTCGATGTCTGCACCCGAGGACGCGCGGCGTTGGAGCTTGGCACCCGGGAGGACTACGACGTCATCATCCTCGACTGGGCGCTCCCGGAGGTCGACGGCGTCACGCTCTTGAAACACTGGCGGAGCGCGGGTGTCCGCACGCCGGTGTTGATGCTGACCGCGCGAGGCACGACGCCGGAGAAAGTCACAGGGCTGCGCTCCGGCGCGGACGACTACCTGGTGAAGCCCTTCGACTTCGATGAGCTGCTGGCGCGGCTGGAGGCGCTCGCGCGGCGGAGTGAGGCCGAGGGCGGGCCGCTGCGGCTCGGGGAGCTCCTGCTGGACCCTCGGCGCAGGGTGCTGTGTCGGGGAGGCCGCGAGGAGTCCCTCACGGCGCGGGAGTTCGCGCTCTTCTCCGCGTTGGCGAAGCACCCGGGCGAGGCGCAGGTGCGCGCGCGGCTGCTGGCCCAGGCGTGGGGGCAGGACTTCGAGGGCAACGGCAACGTGCTGGACGTCTACGTCGGCTACCTGCGCGCGAAGCTGGAGCGCTTGGAGGTCACGCATGTGGCCATCCGCTCCGTGCGGGGCGTGGGCTACAAGCTGACGGTGGCGGGAGACGACGCGTCGTGACGTTGACCCGGCGGCTGTGGCTGCTGGGCGCGCTGGTCCCCGCGTTGGCGATGCTGGCCGCGCTGGGGCTCGCGGGCCGGTTCTTCCGCTACGACCTGGAGCGCTCGTTGGACCGGGCGCTGCTCGCGCAGGCGGCGGTGGAGAGCGTGAGCCTCTTCGATGGGCCAGGGCAGCGGGCCCACCTGCACATGGCGGTGTCCCCGCTGCTGGAGCAGGTGCGGCCCTTTGCTCCTCGCGGCTATCTGTACGGGCCGGATGGGACGCTGGTGGTCCGTTATCCGCAGGGGCTCGCCGAGGACCCCGTGCGCGACCATCGCTTCATTCCGGGGGAGCCGGGCGGAGCGCCGCTGCTCGTCACGCGGGTGACTCCGGAGGGTGAGCGCTGGCGTGAGGTGCGCGTCGACGTGCGCTCCCCTCATGGCGAGAACTACGCGCTGCGGTTGTCGGCGTCGCTGGGGCAGGTGGATGGCTCGGTGGGGACGTACGACCGGATGGCCTTCTCCGTGGCCGCAGTGCTGGGGCTGGCCCTGCTGGCGCTCCAGACGCAGCAGGCGCGGAAGCTGGCGCGAAGGTTGGCGGCCATCACCCGACACCTGGGACAGATTCGCGAGGGGGACTTCTCCCAGGCTCCCGTCGCGGACGAGGAGCGGGACGAGATTGGCCAGCTTCGCGCGGTGCTGGCGGAGGCGACGGAGCGGCTGCGCGGCGCGCGTGCGGCGCAGGAGCGACTCATCGCCGGCGCGGCGCATGAGCTGCGCACGCCGCTCACGTTGATGCGCACCAGCATGGACCTGGCGCTGCGGCGCGAGCGGACGCCAGAGGAGCTGCGCGCGAGCCTCGTGGATGCGCGGCGGGAGGTGGACCGGCTTGCGGCGCTCGCGGGCAACCTGCTGGACCTCGCGGTGGCGGGGCGGGGCTCCTGGGACAGGAAGCGGGGAGACCTGTCGCTGGTGGTGGCGCAGGCGGTGGAGGGCGCACGCGCGGAGGCGGAGCAGAGAGGCTTGCTCATCCGCCTGGATGCGCCGGGGCCCGTCGAGGCGAGCTTTGACGCCGGCGGGGTACGGCAGGCCGTGGACAACCTCTTGTCCAACGCCCTGAAGTTCTCGCCCGAAGGCGGAGAGATCCACGTGCGGTTGGCGCAGGAGGGCGGGCGCTACCAGGTGCGCGTGGCGGACTCCGGGCCGGGCATTCCCGCGGAGGAACAGGAGGCCGTGTTCGAGCCGTTCCATCGCGTGCTGGGCTCGGCGCGAGCACCGGGCACGGGCTTGGGGCTGGCCATCGTTCGCGAGGTGGCCGAGCAGCACGGAGGCCGGGCGTATGTCGCGCGCGAGCCTCGGGAGTCGGGGACGGAATTGGTCATCGAGCTCCCGGGAGGCCCGGCCTCGGAGTGCTCACGGTGACAGCGGTATCCATCCGGACACGGGGACGAGCTGACCCGTGGCGGCATCCAGGGTCGCGAGCTGCGCGCCTTGGATGCCGACGCGCCGGTTGGCGCCGAAGGTGACGGGCGGGGAGACACCCGTGTCGAAGTCGCGCAGGGCCTCCAGGTGTTGCGTCAGGCTGGCGCGAGTCACCTCCGCGCCCGCGCGAGTGAGCGCCTCCACCAACACGCGAGCAGCCGCATAGGCCCCCAGCTGGAACGCGGCATGTCCGGGGCGCAGGTCATGGCGCTTCATGAACGCGGCGAAGTCCTCGAGGTCGGGCGCTCGCTCTCCCAGTCCCGCGGGGTAGAGGAAGTGGACGCGAGGCGCCGAGCGGCCCACGACCTCTGGAATGGCGAGGCTCGCGGGGGCGAACACTCGGACCGGGAGGGCGCGCTGCTCGAGTCCCCGCAGCAGCGTGTCCAGCCCCTCGGGAGTCCCCGCGTACAGCACCGCGAGCGGAGGCTCGGCGGCCCAGCGCTCCAACGGAAGCGGTGAATCGGAGAGGGTCAGCACCTCGGGCGGGCGCAGCGCTCGTCGAGCGAGCTCATCCCTCGCGGCCAGGGCCCACGCTGTCCCCGAGGCCCCGCCCGCATGGACGACGAGCAGCGACCCTCGGCGCAGCTCGGCCTCGTGTGCCCGCGCGAGGGATTGCACCGCGAGCCGCGCGAGGGTGGGCTCGTCCGGATAGAGGAAGAACACGGGGCTGTCTTCATCGGAGACGCCGCCGTTCAGGGCGAGGGGCAGGATGAGCGGAGCGCCTTCCTCGGTGAGCCGCGCGTCGGAGGGGAGGGGGCCTCGCCGCATGCTGGCCACGAGCGCGAGCACCCCGCGCTCCAGCAATCGCGTGGTGGCATCGGTGGGTGACGCCTCGATGGAGGAGGCGTCATCCTCCACCACCAGCTCGAGCTTCCTTCGGAAGAGGCCCCCGCTGGCGTTCACGTCCGCGAACACCGCGCGCACGACCGCGGCGGCCTCCTGTCCCACGGGGCCCAGCTTGCCGGTGAGCGGAAGCGCCGCGCCCACCGTGAGCGTGGTGGGGGAGATGCCCGGGTCCGGCTCCTCTCCCAGCCGCTCCAGGTAGGAGAGCAGCGCGGCCTGTTCCTCGGGACTCAGCACGTACCGAGGCATGGTGACGCCCAGCGTGCGGCCGCTGGCGGAGCGGCCCTCCATGATGGCGCGCAGCAGGGCCTCCCGAGTGTACGCGGGACGAGAGCGGTCCTCGAGCTCGCCCACGGCTCGCGTGCGCGCGTGTCCCAGGGCTCCGGGGGAGATGTCCGGAACCTCCACCCCGCCCTCCGCGCTGCCTCTGCCTGACGGGCCATGACACCGGGCACAGGCCGCCACCTCGCCGCTGAGCTCCACGCGTTCGGGGGCGAGGAAGCCCGTGAGCGGTGTGCCGCGGACACTCCGGCCTCGCTGGAAGAGCGTGCGCCCATGCTTCGCCACCTTCGGGTCGGCGGGGAGGGGCGCGGCCTCCGGCTTCTTGCACCCCAACCACACCGAGGCCACGGCCACCAGGAACCACCGCGCACGCATCATCGGGCTACCTCGGGTCGTTCAGGTGTTCGACGGCGTAGACGATGTTCTCCACGCGCGCCATCGCCGGAGACTTCACCCACATGCCCGTGGCCGCGTCGCCGATGAGCAGCGTGGTGTTGTGCGCATCGGGGTCGTCCACGTAGCCCCCCAGCTTCTTGAGCACGAGCGAGATGTTCTCGCGAGCCCCCGTGAGGAAGTACCAGCCTGGCTTGACGCCCATCTTCCGGGTGAAGACGCCCAGGCTCCTGGGCGTGTCGTTGGCGGGGTCCACCGAGAGGGTGATCATCGTGATGTCCTTGCCCACGCGCCCGCCGAGCTTCTCCTGCACCTGGGACAGATGTTTGGTGATGGGAGAGCACGCGCCCTTGCACGAGGTGAAGGCGAAGTTGATGAGCACCTTCCGTCCGCGCACCAGGTCCTCGTAGAAGCGGTGCGTCTTGCCGTGCTGGTCCACCAGCTCCGTGTTGGTGAAGTACCGCGCGGAAGCCGCATCCTGGGCGCGAGCATTGTTCTCCCCGGCCTCCAGCTCGGACGGGCCGGAGGAGGCGGCCGCCGCCTCGCGCACGGCGGCGAGGAGGGTGCTGGGACCGCCCAGTCCGTCCACGCGGGTCCAGGTGTCCGACACGGCGTTGCCCACGAGCACGGTGGGGCGATGCGCCTCCTTGTCCGGCACATAGCCTCCGAGCGCGACCAGTGCCTGCTTCACCTTCGCGGGCTCACCGGTGAGGAAGGACCAGCCGGGGCCCGGCTTGAAGGGCTCGGCGAACTTCGCCATCCGCTCGGGCGTGTCGTTCGCCACGTCGAGGGTGATGGAGATGAAGCGCACGTTGCTCCCGGGCCCCAGGTCCTTCTGCACACGCGCCATCGTCGCGGTCATCGGCGAGCAGATGGTCTTGCAGCGCGTGAAGATGAAGTTGATGGCCACGGTCTGTCCCCGCACCAGGTCCGTCCACAGCTTCACGGTGCGGCCCGTCTGGTCCACCAGCTCCACGTCGGGCACCTCCACGTCCAGGGACGGGGAGGCCTTCGGTTCGGCGGCGAGCACGGGGAGGGTCGCGACGAGGAACAACACCCGGACGGCGGACATCCAGGACGACGGCGGGCGGGGCTTCATCGGTGGACCTCGGAGGCGGAGGCGGTGACGGAGGCGGGTGCCTCGACGACCGCGAGCGTGAAGTGCGGCAGACGGCCCAGGTCGATGTTCCGGCTCTCGACGCCCACCACGAACTTGTACTGGCCCGGCGTGGGCGGCGCGAAGTCGACCTCGAAGTCGCCCTCCGCGGTGAGGCGCGGCTCGGTGCGCCACTGCCAGGTGCCGGGCTGCTTGAACATCAGGACCCGAATCTCCTCGGGCCGCACGGGCCGCGCGCTCATCCCGGGCGTGGGCTCCAGCTTGAAGCGCAGCGGGGTCGTCGTCCCCGCCGTGAGCACGGCCTTGGCGTCGAAGCGGGGCGTGAGGGTCAACGGGAGCTTCTTCGAGAGCGCCGCGTCCTCGGGGACTCCGCCCACCTTCCACTCCATGCAGGCGATGGCGCGCGGATTGTCGAGGATGAAGGCCACGTCATAGGTGCCGTTCTCGCGCACCAGGGCCTGCGTGGAATAGACGCCGGACTCCACCTCGCGCAGGGAGCGGTCCAGCACCATCACCGCGCGGGGCTCGCGGCCGTAGTTCAGGTGCGTGCCTCGCGGCGCCATCATTCCCTCCTGGTAGAGGTAGAGGGCGCGGTCGGCGGTGCCCGCGACGATGACGCCATTGCCCTCGGGCAGCGCGGCGATGGGGTCGGAGCGGCCCAGGTCCCTGGCCTCCGAGGGCGCGTGCTGGCCCATGGTCACGTTGATGACCGAGGGCGTGCCCGTCCCCTCCAGCGTGCTCAACTCCACCAGGGACACGCGCCCGCTGGTGGTGTTGCGCACGTAGGCGAACGCGTCCGTGAACGTCACCGAGTCCGGCGCCGCGAACCCCGTCAGCGCGTGCGCGACCTGGCCTCGCGCGGCGTCGATGATGTCCACCTCGCCCGTCTTGGGGTGCAGGAGGAAGGCCCAGCGGCCGGTGCGGTCGAAGCGCAGCGCGCCCAGGCCCGGCTTCACGGTGATGCGCTGCGAGACCTCGCGCTTCGCGGGGTCCACGAGCAGGACCTCGTGGGTGCTCGGCTGGGCCACGAAGACGGCGCGCGCCACCGAGCTCCACGCCACATCGCCCGCGCCCGTCCCCACCGTCACGGTGCCGAGGACCTCTCGCGAGGCCACGTCCACCGCGGTCAGCACGTCGTCCTCCGTGCTGGTGAGCCAGACGGTGCGCCCCTCGTCGGAGAAGGCCACCTCGTGACGGCCATCGCCGACCTTCAGCGACGCGACCTCCGCGTGGGCCGCGGTGTCGATGACGCTCACCGTGCCATCCGCGTCGTTGCTCACCCAGGCCGTCCGTCCATCGGGGGCCACGACGACACGGCCCGGGCGCTGGCCCACGCGCACCGTCCGCGTCGCGAGGAAGCGCTCCAGGTCCACCACGGACACGCTGTTGCCCGCGGGCACCGTGACATAGAGCGCGGAGCGGTCCTTCAGCATGGCCCAGTCGGCGACCTCGCCGCCCACGGAGACCAGGCTGTGCAGCTTGGTGCGGTCGAACGCAATCTGCGGGTTGATGACGGACAGCGACTGGTCGTGGTTGAGCGTGAGGAACCAGTAGGCATTCAGGTCCACCTCCGCGCGGGTCGCCAGCAGGCCGCCCAGGTAGGTCTTCACGCGCTCCTTGCAGGCCGCGTCGTCCAGCGGTCCGGCGTCTGGCGCACGCAGCGACATCCACCCCAGGACACGCCGGCCTTGAAGCGGGGCTCCGCTCTTCGCATCCGTGAGGGCGAAGCGCGCGGTGCCTTGAACCGGTGCGCCCGCCGCGGCCTCGAGCGGACGCGGGCGCAGCGAGAGGTCGAAGCGCACCTGGACCCCTTCGCGCTCGAGGGAGACCGGAGGCGCGGTGATGAGAGGGGGCGGGGCCTCGACGGGGGAAGGGGGCTCGCGCGGATGGAACCTCCATCCGAAGACAGCGAGGGCTCCCACGGAGAGCAGGCCCGTGGCGAGGAAGACGTGGCTCTTGCGCATGGTGCGAGGTGCTTCCTGGAAAGAGAAGGGAAGGGGCGGCGCGGTCCATCTCGGGTCGCGCCGCCCCGGTGCTACGTCACCGCTACTGGACCCGGTACACGCCCCACAGACCGCCGTGGCTCCACAGGAAGCTGGAGTGGTCGCGGTACAGGTAGTCGCCGGTGACGCCGAACGCGCCACCCGCGCCGTACTCGGGAATCATCGTGTACGACTGCATCACCGAGGCGCCGCCCTGCGTGGAGATGACGGGCGACAAGGGATTGGGCCCCATGACTCGCGACTGGGTGCCCGGCAGCCAGGGATTGCGGTGCCACTCCGCGCCATGCATCGAGATGGCGTGCTGCCGCGAGTGGCCGGACGGGTGGCCGAAGCGCCAGCGGAGCGTGTCGTTCGCCTTCGCGGTGAACACCGGCGTGGCCGGGTCTCCGTGCACACTGGAGCTGAGGATGTCCGTCAGGTCGAAGTCGTTGACGGCCTCCGGGCTGGTCTGCGGCGGAACACCCAGCCGGGCCCACAGCGGCTCGGTGCGGTAGTTGAAGCCCTTCTGCCCGGTGTCCTGCGAGTCGTCGATGCCGGCCGTGTTGCGCAGCGCGGTGCCGCTGTTGAGCCCGTCCGTGTCCCAGTACTCCGGGCGCCCGCTGTGCAGGCCCAGGTCGTCCTGGAAGAGGGCGACGAACTCGCGGAACGTCGCCTCCTTGCCGTCGGCCCCCGGGTACTTCACGTAGGCCTGGGCCTCCGTGCCGGCGTCCGTCGTCCAGGTCGCGCCAAGCGGCTCGATGATGAGCGCGCCGATGGCGCCGTGCATGCCGTGGTTCACCACGTCCGCCATGTTGCGGAGGTTGACGATGCCCAGCTCCATGGGCGTCCTGCGGCCCCAGGGGAACGGCGTGCCGAACGGCGAGCTCTTGAACTCACCGGCGAACCACCGGTACGTGCGCGACTTGCCGGGAGGCACCGTCTGCACCGCGTTGAGGCCCACGTTGGCGCCGTCATCCACGTTCACGTCGTAGTTGACGAGCTGGGGATGCAGCGACACGTGGCTCGACATCCGCACCTGGTTGACGTTGAAGTACGGCGTGATGGCGGAGTGGTGCGCCCACACGTCCGACTTCGACATCGGGAAGGTGGGCAGCCGGTTGGTCAGGACGACCTGCACGCACTCACCCGCGCGGGCCCGGAGGATGAGCGGCTCCGGTCGACGCGTGCCGGCCTTCAGCGCCGCCAGGTGCGCGTCCTGCGCGAAGATGATGGCATCCGGGTCGTAGATGTCGTGCGTCTCGTTGTAGACGAGCCGCTTGCCCGGCAACCAGTTCTTCGCGTCGATGGCGGAGACCCGGTACAGCCGCACCGGTGCACCCAGCGGGCACGAGTCCGTCTTGATGGGCTTGGTGCCGAACCAGTTGAGCGCCTCGTACTTGAGCACCATCTCCTTGTCGATGCGCAGCATCCCGTCGCGGTCCGCCATCACGTGGTCGACCGTGCGCTGCTTCACCTTCTGGCCCGTCTCATCCACCTCGTACGAGTCCTGGACGGTGTCGCGTTCCTTGTCCGGGTCCAGCACCTCCAGGCCCGCCTCGTCGGGCAGGTCGAGGAGCTGGAGCGGCGGATACGCCTGGGGCTCTCCGGCCACGGCCCCCTGCGAGAGCACGGCCTCCAGCTTGGGGTTCTCGTCCGCGGCGAGCAGCGCCACGTCCGACAGCGAGCGCAGTCCCCGCTGCCGGTTCTTGTACGTCCGGAGGATGCCCCACGCGCCGTTCCACAGGTCGCCGTTGGACGCGCTCATGTACATGTAGTCCGCCGTCTCGTACGGACCGATGATTTGCGGCAGGCCTCCGGTCAGGTTGAACTCGAAGTGCTCGGAGATGCCGATGGCCTGGGCGTTGTAATAGCCGCTGTCCGGGTCGTGGTACTCCTTGAGCCACTTGTTGCCGTGCAGGGTGAAGGAGTGCTGCTCCTCCTGTGAGCCCTGGATGAGCCGGATGCGGATGTTGTCGCCCGGGTAGCCCGACAGCAGCGGCGTGTACGGGTCGCCGTGGATGTCCGAGCGGAACACGTTGGCCATCTCTCCGCGCGCTCCCTCGCGGTGCACGCGGCTCTTGCAGCTCACGCGGCTGGAGATGCGGTGCGGGATGGGCTCGTTGTAGTAGTTGACCGTCATGCCGCCCGGGTCGGCCGCGCTGATGGCCTCCGGCATGGGCACGGACTCGAAGTCCACCGCGTACGGGAGGTGGGTCTCCTTGTAGTTGGGCGGATTCACCGGCTGGCCACACTCGTCATACAGGGGCACGTAGTCCGCGAAGGCGAGCGCGAACTCGCGGAAGCTGTTGGCCGGGTTCGCGGTGATGACGTCCGCGCGCCAGCTCGTCGGGCCTCCGTCCGCCAGGCGTGAGCCGAAGTAGACACCCGTGCGCGGGTCCCTCCACTTGGAGCCTCGCGGTTCGACAATCAGCGCACCGTAGAAGCCATGTTGCTGGTGTGACGACGGACCGAAGTGGTCGTGGGTGAAGACGGTCTCCAGCGCGTGGTCCTTGCCCGCGTTGCTGAGGAGCGGGTCCGCCCACCACCGCTGCACGGTCGTCTGTGCCGTGCCGGGCGCGCGGCGGATGCGGGGATGGGATGCGGGCGCCGTCAGCGTCACGCGAGGGCCTGTCTCGCCGACGTTGCCATCCGCCGCGAAGGCGCCACCGGCCTTGTTGGCCAGGTGGATGCGCTCGGCCACCGTCTCCGCGGACAGCGTGCCGTCCTCGTAGTTCCAGCCGTTGCCGGCGCCGTCGGACGCCATCACGTCGAACTTCACGAGGTGGATGTGCTGACCGATGACGTCGGTGGGCGTGTAGATCTGGAAGTCATCCGGCGCCAGGTGCGCGGGGATGAGGTTGGTGGCGTAGAAGTTGATGCACTCGCCCGACTCGGCGCGGAAGAAGAAGGGCTCGGGCGGTCGCCGGGCATCCTGTGTCGCCTCCACGTCCTCGTTGAGCACCATCAGCCGGG
The DNA here is from genome assembly GCF_038561935.1 of Myxococcus stipitatus. Next base: position 4,981,277 of record NZ_CP102770.1, read on the forward strand.
CTTGAGGGTCATGCCATCCCGCGCGGTTGACCCGCTGCATGGCGATCTGCAGATAGGCCGCGCGGTAGTTGCGCTTCGTGGTCCGCGCCGGACACGGGTCCGCGAAGGGCGCTCCCGGCACGGGCTTGCGGCCGTTGACCAGGAACTTCCCGGTGCCTCCCAGCGGTGTGTAGGCGGGGTAGTACTTCACCACCTCGCCGAAGGTGGGGTCGTTGTGGAGCGGGACGATGGTGGGCGCCGTGGCGCCGACGGCGCTGGGGAACTCGCCGGCGTGGAAGGCCATGGCCTTCTTCTCCGTGGGCGTTCCATCGTGCGGCAGCAGCTTGATGTTGAGCGCGGTCGGGTCGACGTCGAAGCGCCCGGAGAGCCCGTAGGCCACGGGCCCCACCGCGTTGGTGACGATGTGGCGCGGCAGGCCTCCGTCGAACTCCAGGTCGAGCGGCGGCTGCGGCGCGCGGCGGCCCGTCATGCCGGGGATGTAGAAGGGGAACCCTGGGAACGCGGGCCGCGTCATGGGGCCCGAGGGCGTCATCACCGTCGAGTCCGCGTACGTGGGCATGGGCGGCATGGCCCGGTGCGGGATGGGGATGACGGCGGGGTTCGGGGTGCCGTCGGCGATTTCGGGGTCGGGGAGCTTGCGGTCCTTGGTCCCGGCCTCGAACACGTCGTGCACGCGCCACAGCGCCCACATGCCCTGCGCGAAGTGGGGATACAGGTGGCAGTGGTGGATGGAGTCGCCCGCGGTGAGGTTGCGGTTGCCGGAGCCGCCGAAGTTGATGTCGTAGGTGAAGGCCGAGCCGGGGCCGACCGTCTGCGAGTCCAGGTAGTTGGAGTCCTCGATGCTGGGCGAGTACTTCCACTGGTGCGCGTGGAGGTGGAAGACGTGGGTCTCCGCCGGGCCCGCGTGGATGTTGCGGATGCGCACCGGGTCGCCCAGGTAGCTGTGGTGCACGTTGGACGGGTCGTCGGGATAGAGCGCGGCCACGGGCTTGCCCAGGCCGTCCTGCTCCACGTTCATCGCCGGGTCGCCGTTGGCCCACGACTCGAGGAAGAACTCCTCGTATTCGCAGTTCACGCACGCCTTGGTGGGGCCGATGTGCGCGCGGTTGGCGATGAGCTCCGCGCCCAGGCCCGCCACGCCGTAGTTGATGCCGAAGCCGTCGCGGACGCTGTGGAAGGTGGGGTTCCACTCGAGCTCGTCGAAGGCCTGAACCGCCTTGATTTCATCGTGGTAGATGGCGGTGAGTTCGCGGAAGTGGCCCTGGTCGATGGACGTGCTGGTGCCCATCACCGTCTCCTTGTAGCCGGTGATGATGGCCTCCAGGTCGCCGTGGCGGAGGGTGTTGGAGGCGTCCAGGATGGCCAGGTACGGCCGCCCGTTGTCGTCCACCTTGTCGTAGTCGATGAGCGGCGTGCCGTCCGGGTTGAGCCCCTTGGTGACGCTCTTGAGCACCGCGCCGCTCACCTTGGAGCGGTACCAGACGCTGCCCGCGGGCTCGACGTTGATGGCGCCGAAGAGGCCCTGGGCGGTGGAGCCACCGTCGCCCTGGCCGCCGAACGAGGCGCCCATGCTGTGGAAGAAGAAGACGCCCTCGTGGTCGGCGAACCACTCGTAGTCGATGGTCCCCCCGGAAGGCACGAGGCTGCTGGGGTTGTAGCCGACGTTGGCGCCGTCCGAGAGGATGTTCCGGTACTGCAGGCCCTGGATGTGGATGGAGGCGTGGCGCGTCGCGGGCGAGTTGTCGCGGTGGTCCTTCTCCGCCTCCTTCTCCTCGCCGGGCAGGAACCAGCGGCCCCCGGAGGGCTTCTGGTCGATGTACGTGGTGACGCGGTCATACGTGGGCGTCCACACCCACAAGGGCAGCAGCTTGCGCAGGAACGTGTTGAGCGACGAGCTGCCTCCGGTGAGGGGGCCTGGCTGGGACTCGCTGGGGCTGGGAATCGCCGAGCGTGTCGGCGCCAGCCAGTTGGTGAAGGTCACATGGAGGCAGTCGCCCACGTTGGCGCGCAGCGTGAGCGGGCGAGGGCGCTTGTTCGACTTGAGCCGCACGTTGCCCGGCCCCGTCCGCATCCCGGGGTTGATGGGCTCCACGTCCTCCATGAGCGCGTAGACCATCCCCGTGGGATTGAACGAGCCCAGGCGGTTGTAGGTGTAGACCTGGTCCAGGGCCACGACGTCCGCGCGGATGGTCCGCACGCAGGTGGGCGCGGTGAAGCTTCGGGGCTCGGAGCCCACCTTCTCCGTGTTGGCGGGCGCCATGGGCTCCCTTCCGGGAGTGCCCTCCGCGGGGGGCGTGACGCCGTCTGGGTGACAGGAAAGGCTGGAGGCCACCACGGCCGCCAGGATGGAGCGCCCGAACCTGGGCGCGACTCGGCCTCCGGAGGGCGGTGATGCCCCCCGTGGAGGTCGCTGCTGGGTTGATGACACACGTCCCCCTGTACCGCTCCGTTGAGAGCGATTCCCTGAATAAGCTGCCAGCGTTGACTTGCGTGTTTCTGAGAGACTTCTCACGAAACACAGACATGGAGTCTGTGTCTCGGGTGTCTCACTATGGGTGGCGCCGCGTGAAAGTAAACACTCCGCGTAAGCGCCCGGACTCGCGAACCTTCCTGCGGGGCTGGCGAGGTTGTCTGAGAATTTTCAAAGGAATCCGAGGGCGGAGGGCGCGCCCTTGTGTCATGGAATTCCTTGGATTTACTTGATTGCTACCGAGGCAAAACGCCTCTCGGCGTGGCAAAATGCTACTGTATTGTTGAAATATTACTCCTTCGAACAATGCGGAACGGCTTGTAGGCTCGAGGCCCCCCCGGAAGTCACCTGGTGTTTGGAGCATCCCCTACATGTCTTGGTCTTTCCGCGCATTGCTGGCGCCGCTCACGGCGCTACTTCTTGTCTCGTCTGCCTGCGGTGACGATGACCCCCCCAAGAAGGATCCTGTCTGTTGTGAGCCGGATGGCGGTCCCGGTGAGCCGGATGGTGGCCACCCGGAGCCGGACGGTGGGACGAACCCGGGGCCGGGTGAGACGGTCGTGATGTGCCCCGCGGCGGACCTGGCTCCGCCGTCGACGGGCTCCTGCACGGTGGAGTCGGGTGATTCGGCCCGGCTGTTCACGGGCATCATCCTGGCGCCGGACAAGGTCTACCAGGGCGGGCAGATGCTCGTGGATGGCGCGGGCACCATCCAGTGCGTCGGCTGTGATTGCGCGAAGTCGCCGGGGGCTTCCTCGGCCACGCGCGTGACGTGTCCCCAGGCGGTGGTGTCGCCGGGCCTCATCAACTCGCACGACCACATCACGTTCCAGACGCCGCCCTATGTCGCGGCCTCCAACGCGGACGAGCGCTACGAGCACCGCCATGACTGGCGCAAGGGCAACAACAGCCACACGCGCGTCAACCAGGGCAAGCCGGTGGGCGCGGACGGCATCCGCTGGGGTGAGCTGCGGCAGCTCATGTCGGGCACCACGTCCGTGGCGGGCTCGGGCGGAATGAAGGGACTGCTGCGCAACCTGGATGCGCCCAACTCCTCGGAGACGGGCAGCAACCAGGAGGGCCTGGGCGCGGGCTCCGGCGCGGAGTACCAGACCTTCCCGCTGGGCGATGGCGACAGCGGGCGCGAGCTGACGAGCGGCTGTGGCTATGAGCGCATCGACTCGCCGTCGGTCATCCCGGCGCTGTCCGCCTACCTGCCGCACATCGCGGAGGGCATCGAGGACTCCGCCCTCAACGAGTTCCTGTGCCTGTCCGGCCAGCAGTCGGGTGGCAAGGACATCCTGAGCGCGCGCACGGCGGTCATCCACGGCATCGGCTTGCGCGCCGAAGACATCCAGAAGATGGCGGGGAAGGGCACCAGCCTCATCTGGTCGCCGCGCTCCAACGTGTCGCTCTATGGCGACACCGCCGCGGTGCCCCTCTACAAGTCCCTGGGCGTCAACGTGGCGCTGGGCACCGACTGGCTGCTGTCCGGCTCCATGAACATCCTGCGCGAGCTGCGGTGCGCGGACTCGCTGAACACGACGCGCTTCAACAAGGCCCTGAGCGACGCGGAGACGTGGGCGATGGTGACGGCCAACGCGGCGCACGCGTTCCAGGCCGCGCGCGCGGGCGCGCTGGCTCCGGGCAAGGTGGCGGACGTGGCCATCTTCCGCCTCAACGGGCACGCGGCCTCGCCGCACCGGGCCGTCATCATGGCCGAGGCCGCGGACGTGGTGTTGACGATGCGCGGTGGCAAGGCGCTCTATGGCGACTCGGCGCTCGTCTCCGCGCTGGGCGGCACGCAGTGCGACACGCTGGACGTGTGCGGAGCGGAGCGTGCGGTGTGCCTCCAGTCGGAGATCGGCATGTCGCTCTCCGCGCTGAGCGCGGCCAACCCCGGCGCCTATCCGCTGTTCTCCTGCCAGGCTCCGACGAACGAGCCCACGTGCGATCCCACCCGTGCCTCCACGAACTCGCGCTTCCCGGCCTCCGTGGCGGGCTCCACCCGCTACGCCGATGGCCCCTCGGCGCAGGACAAGGATGGCGACGGCATCCCGGATGCGCAGGACAACTGCCCGGCCGTCTTCAACCCCATCCGCCCGCTGGACCAGGGCAAGCAGCCGGACCAGGACGGCGACGGCGTCGGTGATGCGTGCGACGTGTGCCCGTTCGCTCCGGGCACCACGGAGTGCAGCCGCCCCAACCCGAGCGACGCGGACGGTGACGGCATCATCAACGCGGTGGACAACTGCCCCACCACGGCCAACCCGGACCAGGCCGACGCGGATGGCGATGGCCGCGGTGACGTGTGCGACCTCTGCGCGACGGCCAACCCCGGCGACATGGCCTGCCCGGTGTCCATCTACGACGTGAAGCAGCCGGCGCCGGGTGGCGGTTCCGCCTGGGTGGGCCAGCGCGTCGCGTTGACGGGCCTCACCGTCACCGGCGTGGGCCCCACGGGCTTCTTCGCGCAGGTGCATCCGTCCGAGCAGGGCTTCCGGGGCGTGGACTACTCCGGTGGCTTCATCTTCACGAAGGCCGCGCCCGCCAGCACCGTGGTGGTGGGGGCTCGCGTGGACGTCAGCGCGACGGTGACGAACTACTTCGGACAGGTGCAGCTCGAGGCGTCCTCCGTCACGGTGCTCGGCCCGGCGGCGACGCCCGTGGCTCCGGAGGCCGTGGTGCCCGCGGAGGCGACCACCGGTGGCTCGCGTGCGCGCGCGCTGGAAGGCGTGCTGGTGCGGGTGACGAAGGTGGAGGTGACCGACATCGCGCCTCCTCCGGGCGGCGGTGACAAGGCGCCGACGGGTGAGTTCGAGGTGACCGGCTCGCTGCGCGTCAACGACTACCTGCACACGTTCCCCATCCCCGCGAAGGGCACGCAGTTCGCGTCCATCACGGGCGTGCTGGAGCTGCGCAATGACCACTCGAAGATCGAGCCGCGCTCCGCGGACGACCTGGTGGAGGGCTCGGGCGAGGCGACGCTGGTCTCCCTGGCGCCCACGGGTGTGTTCGTGCGCGCGGGCGTCAACGGCCCCACGTTCCCGGAGCCGCTGACGGTGACGCTGGGCGCTCCGGCGCCGCAGGACCTGGTGGTGTCGGTGACGTCGTCCAACCCGGCGGTGTCCGTGGCGAACGACCAGGTGGTGATTCCCGCGGGGGCCCGGTCCGCCGTGGTCGTCCTGAGCACGGCCGCGACGCACGAGCCGGGCCAGGACAAGGCGACCCTGACCGCCACGCTGGCGGGCGTGTCGCTGAGCGCCACGGTGCGGGTGCTCGCGGCGGAGGAGCCCTCCACGCTGGCCATGCTCACGCCCGAGCTGTCGGACGTGCGCGCTGGCGCCACGGTCGGCTTCACGGTGACCCTGGACGTGCCGCCCGCGGTGGACACGGTGGTGAGCCTGGCGGTGCAGCCGGCGGAGCTGGCGACGGTGCCGGCTGAAATCGTGGTGCGGGCCAACGCGCTGACGGCGAAGTTCGACCTGGTCGCGGCGAAGGTCGCGGGCGAGGGCACCGTGGTGGCCACGCTCGGTGCGCGGTCCGTGTCGGCGAAGCTGAAGGTTCAGCCCGCGCCCACCGGTCCGGACCACATCCTCATCAGCGAGGTGGCGCCCGCCGGGCCCTCCGACGCGAGTGACGAGTTCGTCGAGCTGTTCAACCCGACCTCCCGCGTGCTGGACCTGTCCGGCTGGAAGCTCCAGTACAAGAGCGACAAGGGCGAGAACTACCTGTCGTCGTCGCTGCCGGCGGGGACGACCGTGCAGCCGCGTGGGTACCTCCTGGTGGTGCACGCGAAGTACTCGGGCAGCGTGACGGGGGACGCGAGCTGGGGGACGGTGTTCTCCCTGTCCGCCAGCCGCACCGGCGGCGGCAACCTGCGCATCGGTCCGCCGGAGCTGGGGACGGGCAAGAACGATCCGGCGACGGTGGATGCGTTCGCCTACGGCACCGGTGACTCTCCGGAGGGAAGCGCGTTCCCGTCGATTCCGGTGGCCGCGGGCTCGTTCGAGCGCAAGGCGTCCGTGACGTCGACGTCCGCCACGATGGAGGACGGGACGGATGCGCTGCTGGGCAACGGCCAGGACTCCGGCGACAACGCCGCTGACTTCGTGCTCCGGACGAAGCGGCAGCCGCAGAACGCCTCCAGCCCGACGGAGTAGTTGACGGACGGCTTCCGGCCCCTACCGGTGACGCCACGGTAGGGGCTGGAAAACCCGGCCCGGCCGGGCCATAAGCGTTCCCGTGCGAGTGGTTTCCTGGAACGTGAATGGCCTGCGCTCGGCCCATGGCAAGGGCTTCCTGCCGTGGTTGGCGAGCGCCAAGGCCCAGGTGGTGGGAGTGCAGGAGGTGCGAGCGCGCGCCGACCAGCTCCCCGACGAGGTGCGGACGCCGTCCCGGTGGAAGACGCACTTCAATCCCGCGGAGCGCCCCGGCTACAGCGGGGTGGGCCTGTTCTCCCGGCAGGAGCCGGACGAGATGGAGACCCGCCTGGGCGTCCCGGCGATGGACTCCGAGGGACGGCTCCAGCTGGCCCGCTTCGGCAAGCTCACGGTGGCCAACGTCTACTTCCCCAATGGCAACGGGAAGGACCGGGACCTGAGCCGCATCCCCTTCAAGCTGGATTTCTACCGGCGCCTGTTCTCCGCCCTGGAGAAGCCGCTGCGCGACGGCGGGCGCGTGCTGGTGATGGGCGACTTCAACACGGCGCATCAGGACATCGACCTGGCGCGGCCCCGGGAGAACCGCGAGACGAGCGGCTTCCGCCCGGAGGAGCGCGAGGAGCTGGACCGGTGGCTCCGCGCGGGGTGGGTCGACACCTTCCGGCACTTCCAGAAGGACGGCGGCCACTATTCCTGGTGGAGTCAGCGTTTTGGCGTGCGGGAGAAGAACATCGGCTGGCGGATCGACTATGTCCTGGCGTCGCCGGGAGCCATGGCCTACGTGAAGCGCGCCGCCATCCACCCCGACGTGTCGGGTTCGGACCACTGCCCGGTGAGCGTGGACCTGGACCCGGCGGTCCGTTGACGGTTGCTCGAGGAGTCCATGAACGCACTGCTGTCCATCTGGACGTGGATTGAAGTTGGCATCGTCGCGCTGGTCGGCTTCTTCGTGCAGCTCGCCATCGCCATCGTCACGCTGCCCTTCGACCGGAACCGCTACGCCGTCGGGCGGTGCTTCCGGCTGGTGGGGGTCACCGCCGCGAAGCTGACCCCGTTCTGGCGCTTCCGGGTGCACGGCGACGTGCCGAAACACGTGCACGCGAACACGGTGGTGGTGAGCAACCACGAGTCCAACGCGGACCCGTTCCTCATCTCGCACCTGCCCTGGGAGATGAAGTGGCTGGGCAAGGCGAGCCTCTTCAAGATCCCCGTGGTGGGGTGGATGATGGGCATCGCTGGCGACATCCCGGTGCACCGGGGAGACCGCGATTCCGCCACCGGCGCCATGGCGCGCTGCAAGGCGTGGATGAAGCGGGGGATGCCCGTGATGATCTTCCCCGAGGGCACCCGCTCCAAGACGGATGAGCTGCTGCCCTTCAAGGACGGCGCGTTCCGGCTGGCCATCGAGCAGCAGGCGGATGTGTTGCCCCTGGCCGTGAGCGGGACTCGCAAGGCGCTGCCGAAGCACTCGTGGCGCTTCTCCACCTCGCGGGGGCTGGTGACGGTGGGCACGCCCATCTCCACGAAGGGGATGACGATGGACGACCTGGAGCGGCTCAAGGACCTGGCGCGCACGCAGATTCTCGCCCTGCGCGCCACCCTCCAGCCCCTCACCCGCGACCCGGCCTCACCCGGGGAGCCCAGCGCGGCGTAGCTCCCTCGGGGGACTCGGACATGACGGCGGGGCGGCTCAGACGTCCCTGTCGTTCTCGTCGGAGTCGTCCTCGTCGTCGTCGATGATGTGGCAGCCGGACTCGTCATCGAGGGCCTCCTCGATGAAGCCCTTCACCAGGTCCTTGCCGCCGATCTCGAAGGACAGGCTGATCTTGTCGCCTTCGATGGTCGCGTCCTTGTCCACGGTGAGCTTTCCGCCCAGGGCCAGCGCGCTGCCTTCCACGCGCGCGCCCTTCTGGACGCGGACCTCGCCCCCCATGGACACGGCGTCGCCCTTCACACGGGCGCCGGGCTCCACGATGACGCGGCCGTGAATGGCGACGGCGTCGTCGACGCTGGCGCCCTTGCGGACGATGACGTTGCCGTCGATGGCGACGGCGTCCTTCACCTTGTCCCCGGCCTCGATGACCAGGTCCGTGCCCTGCACGGCGCGGCTGCCGTCCTTGCTGTCCTGCGCGCAGACGACCTTCACCTTCAGGTTGCTCGTCTTCTTCGCGGCGTCGTCCGCGGCGAAGGCGGGGAGGGCGAGGGTCGAGACGAGGGCCAGGGTCGGCAGCAACGGCGAGCGCATGGGCGGGCTCCAGGTACGGCCAGGTTGTCTGCCCTACGCGTGGCGCCCGAGAGCATTGCATCGCGCCGGAGATTCACTTGAGGGCGGGCCAGGGCGTGCGCCTTGCAGTACGGTGCGGGCTGGCCCTGTCCCACACCGAGGTCTCCGCCGTGGCCACTCCCGTGACGCAGCACGACGACTCGCACGACCTGACCATCTGGCTCTACGCCCTGGGGTACTTCGCGGCGTACGCCCCCTACAGCGCGTTGACCAAGGCGCTGTCGACCGGCGCCCTCCCAGGAATGGAACAGGGCATCGTCGGCTTCACGCTGTTGCCCGTGAGCGCGGTGACGTCGATGGTGGGCATGTTCGTCTTCCTGTCGCTCAAGGGCTGGTGGCGCTTCGCGTCGCAGCGCGAGGTGATGGGCGTGAAGGTGCCCATGCCCGGGGCGTGGACGTTCGTGTCGGGCATGTGCTCGGCGGCCATCATCGCCACCACGACGCTGGCGTACGCGCTGGAGGGAACCTCCATCGTCTTCATGATGTTGCTGATGCGCGGCGGCGTGCTGGTGCTGGCGCCGGTGGTGGATGTCATCAGCCGGCGGCGGGTGAAGTGGCCCTCGTGGCTGGCGCTGGGGCTGAGCCTGTCGGCCGTGGTGGTCGCGTCGGCGTCGGATGCCCGGGCCACGCTGTCGCTGGTGGCCGCGGTGGACGTGGGCGTGTACCTGCTGAGCTACTTCATCCGCCTGCGGGCGATGAGCCGGCTGGCCAAGTCCGAGGACAAGGCGCTCTCCACCCGCTACTTCGTGGAGGAGCAGATGGTGGCCACGCCCTTCCTGGTGCTCATCCTCGTGCTGGCGGCGCTCTGGGGCGGCGCGGCGCCCGCGCTGGACATCCGCGAGGGCTTCCTGGGGGTGTTCGCCCGAGGCCGCCTGCTGGAGGAGATGGCGGTGGGCCTGCTGTCCCAGGGCACGGGCATCTTCGGCGGGCTCATCCTGCTGGATGCGCGGGAGAACGCCTTCTCCGTGCCGGTGAACCGGGCCTCGAGCGTGCTGGCCGGCGTGGTGGCCACGGTGGGCTTGTCGGTGGGGATGGGGCTGCCCGGCGTGGGCGCGCGGGAGCTGATGGGCGCGGGGCTCGTCATGGTGGCCATGGTGGTGCTCGCGCTGCCCACCGTGCTCGCGGCCCGGCGGCGGGAGGCCGCCGAGCGCGCCGCCCTGGGCCGCTAGCTCTCGCCGCGGCTACTTCTTGTCCGCCGCGACGTGCAGCGTGAGGACGGGGCAGGTCGCGCGGGAGACGACCTTCTGCGCGACGCTGCCCAGGAGGAGCCGGGGCAGGCCGCGCCGTCCGTGGGTGCCCATGATGATGAGGTCGAAGCCTTCCTTCTCCGCCAGCTCGAGGATGGTGGAGGCGGCCTCGCCCACGAGCACCCGGTGCTTGAGGGGGACCTCCGGGGGGCCCAGCTGCTTGAGCAGGTTGCCCAGCTCCTTGTTCGCGGTCTCCATCGCCACCTGCTCCAGGGAGAGCGAGTTCCACCCTGGCGCGGCCACCAGCAGGTCGGGCGCCACGTACTGGGGCGGCTCCCAGGCATGCACCACGTCCACGGAAGCCCTGAAGGGGCTGGCCAGGTGCAGCGCGTAGTCGACGACGGAGCGCGAGCCTTCGCTCAAGTCGACGGGGACCAGGATTCGAGACGGCGCGGCCATGGGCTGCTCCTTGACGTGGGAATGCCCCTGCATGTGGGGAATGGGGCTGCGAGTGTCCGGATGGAAGTTCCATGCCAGCGCCCGCCCGGTCGCCTGGCATGGTGGCGCGCAAGGCTTGCGTGGGAGCGAGCGCGCTCCGCGTTTCGTGCGCACGATGGCCACCTGAGACGAGGTGTCTTCTTGATGCGTCCTCCCATTGACCACGGCACGGTCCTCATCACCGGTGCGTCGGAGGGAATCGCGCAGGAGCTTGCCCGGCTGTTGTCGCGGCGCGTCCGCACGCTGGTCCTGGTGGACCGGGACGTGGAGCGGCTCAAGCCCCTGCGCGAGGAGCTGCTCTCCGTCTACCCGACGCTCGGCGTCATCCTGGAGCGCTGCGACGTGAGCGAAGCCCGCGAGGTCGACACGCTCCTGGCCTCCCTGGAGTCGCACTTCGTCCGCGTGGATGTGCTGGTGAACACGGCGGCCCTGGGCGGCCGAGGCCTCTTCGCCCAGGTGTCCTGGAGTGGGCTGGAGGCGCTGCTGCGCGCGAATGTGTGGGTGCCCTCGCTGCTGACCCACCGCCTGGTGGTTCCCATGCTGGAGCGAGGCCGGGGTGGGGTGCTGAACATCGGCTCCGGGGCGGCGCAGCTCTTCCTGCCCGGGGCCGCGATGTTCGCCGCCACCCAGCGCTTCCTCGACGGCTTCACGGAGTCGCTGCGGCTGGAGGTGGAGGGGCGCGGCGTCGTCGTCACGCGCGTGGCTCCGGGGCCGCTCGGCGACGAGGACGAGGCCCTGTCGCCCTTCTTCCAGATCTCCGCGCGGCGCTGCGCCAGGGACGCGCTTGCGGCGTTCGAGCGCGGCGAGCCCCTGGTGTACCCGGGCTGGGGGCACCGCTGGGTGATGCGGCTGTTGCCGCTGCTACCTCGCGCCCTGAAGCGGAGCCTGGGGCGCCTGGTGCTCCGGGGCGTGAAGGGCGGCGGTGGCCCGTCGGGGCCGGGCGTGGTGCCGGTGGGGCTCGCGTCGCCCGGGATGCTGGCGCGCGAGCCCACTCCGGCGTGACGGACGCCTAGAGGCCAATCTCGGCCAGGCGCGCCTTCACGCGCGAGGCCTTCACGCCCGTGTTGGCGGTGCCGCGGCCCTGCGAGTTGCCGCCCAGGCCGATGTGGTGCAGGCCAACCACCTGGTGCGTGGAGGAGGAGAGCACCGGCGAGCCCGAGGAGCCACCCAGCGTGTCCGCGTCATAGGACAGGTCCGTGGTGGAGTAGTTCGCGTTCTTCACCACGCCCGGAGAGCTCTTCTTGTTCGGGGTGCAGCCGGACGTCGTGTAGTAGTCGCAGTTCTGGTGCACCACGTAGATGCTGGCGTTGGTGGCCGCGTTGGTGCTCGACACCGTCAGCCAGCCGTACACGTTGCCGGGCAGCTGCCCGTTCGTCGCCGTGCAGCGCAGCGCCGTCATGTCGTCGCCGGACCACGTCTTGATGAGCGTGGCGCACGCGTACCAGACGCGGCTGGCGGAGGCGACGCCGTCCTCGTAGTTGAACGAGGCGCGCGCACCCACGGCCTCGGACGCGCTGCCGATGCAGTGGTTGTTGGTGATGATGACGTCGGGGGACACCAGCCACGCGGTGCAGCGCGAGCCCACGGCCGGGATGGACAGATAGCCCACCGCCCGGGAGCGCGTGCGCTGCGTGCCCGTCAGCGTCGTGGCGCTGACCCAGTTCACAGAGCCGACGATGACGGTGGACTCCTGCGACTGGAGCGGCTCGGTGCCATCCGCGTTCGGGACGTCCGGGGCCTGCTCCGTACCGCACGCCGACAGGGCACCCACCAGGAACAACGCACGCATGCTCTTCGCGATCATCGGGGGACTCCTCCACCACGCGCGGGATTGCGCGCGGCGTGCCCGAGGCACACCCCGTGCCAGTGTCTCGCGCCGGACGCTTTCACTCGGGAGGCCCACACCCGCGCGATTCACGGTGGTGCACCCGTGCTCCTGTCCCTCGGCCCCGGCGTGTAAAGCCCCTTCGCGCCCCCGTCCGCAAACACTCGTGACTTTCAGTATTTGCTTGTTTTGCTGGGAGCTGTCTCTTTCGCGGTCACTCGAGGCGCCAGGTGTCCGGGGGCAGGACAGGGGCGGCAAAGCACACGGGCCGCGCCCCGCTCCCGGGAGGAGGAGGGACGCGGCCCGTCGAGGTGCTCGGGTGTTCGCGAGCGGCCTCAGCCGATGATCATGTCCTCGCGCTCCAGGGTGCCCTCGGCGAAGCGGCGCAGGTTGAAGCGGGTGAAGAGCTCATCGGACTCGCCGGTGATCATCCACGCCGCCATGCGCTCGGCGACGGCGGGGGCCATCATGAAGCCGTGGCCGACGAAGCCGGACATCTGCAGGAGGTTGTCCAGCCCCGGGGTGCGGCCGAGGATGGGGTTGTTGTCCGGCGTCACGTCGTAGCAGCCGGCCCACTGGCGGAGGACCTTCACGTGGCCCACCTGGGGGAGCTGCTCCATGAGCGCATGGGCGAAGCGGGACACGAAGCGCAGGGTGCTGCCCATGTTGAGCCCGGGCGGCTCCTTCGGGTCGCCCATGCCGCCCACGATTTCGCCGCGCATGGACTGGCTGAAATACAGGCCCGAGTCGAGCACGGACACCAGCGGCCCCAGGAAGGGCTTGAGGGGCTCGGTGCTGAGGATTTCGTGGCGGTGCGGCTCGTTGGGCAGCTCCACACCCACGAGCTTCGCCACCTGCGGACTCCACGCGCCCGACGCGAGCACCACCGTGTCGCAGGCGATGTCGCCGCGGTCCGTCTTCACCTTGCGCACCTGGCCACCGCTGACCTCGAAGCCGGTGACCTCCGTGTACGTCTCCACGCGGACGCCCTTCTTGCGGCAGCCCTGCGCGTAGCCCCACAGGAAGGGCCAGGGGAAGATGACGCCGTCCTCGGGATTGAAGGAGGCCGCCACGCAGCCCTTCATCGTGAGGCCCGGGACGATGTCGCGCGCCGCGTCCGGGGTGACGAGCCGCGTGGGCACGCCGTAGCGGTTGTGTAGCGCGACGTTGCGCTCCAGCCGCTTGGCCACTTCCGGCTTGCGCGCGAGGAAGAGGTAGCCGCCCTGGCGCAGCCAGACGTTGATGCCCATCTCCCGGGCGAAGCCCTTCATCACGTCGATGGAGCGCTTGGCCAGCTCCACCAGCGCGGGGGTGCCCCACTGCATGCGCACGCCGCCGCCATTGCGGCCGGACGCGCCCGCGCACAGGTAGCCGCGCTCCAGCACCACCACGTCCGTCTCACCCGAGCGCGCCAGGTTGTACGCGAGCGCCAGTCCCATGACGCCGCCGCCGATGATGACCACCTTGGCCTTGGCGGGGACGGGGCCCTCGGGCCGCAGTGCCTTGGGGAAGGCGTCCACTTCCTGGGGCACGCCGCCGATGGGCGGCAGCGACTCGTCCACGGGGGCGCTGGCCAGCAGGCTCAGCTCCGTGGGGAACAGGGGCGGGCGGGGCGTGAAGGGCACCACCGCGTCGGGCTTGAGCGCCTTCTCCTTCTCCAGCAGCGAGGCCACCGCCGACAGGCAGCTCTTGCCCTGGCAGATGCCGGTGCCGAAACCGGTGTACCGCTTCACCGACTCCACGTCGCAATACCCGCGCGAGACGGCGTGCCGCACATCGTCCGCGGTGACGTCCTCGCACGAGCAGATCATCGACTTGCTCATGACAGTCCTCCCACCAGCGCCCGCGCCGCGCGCTGTCCCGCCTCGGCGGCCTGCCGGGCGTTGCCTCCACCCGTGACATCTCCCGCGACGTACACGTCCTGGGCCTCGGTGCGGCCCTGGCCGTCCGCCTCCACCCGGAACAAGCCCCGTCCCGCGTCGAAGGTCACCTTCGCGCCGCCCTGACGGGCCAGCTCGAAGCTGGGGCTCACCGGCACGGACACCAGCACCGCGTCGCAGTCCACCTTCCGCCGGCCACCTTCGGAGGTGGTGAAGCTGAAGGCGCTCACGTGCCGCAGGCCGTGGGCCTTGGGCTCGGAGCCCCGCGTCGCCAGCGGATGTCCACCCGCGGGCGGTGAACCCTGGAGGTCCACCACCGCGGCCACCTTGACGCCGTGCTCCTCCATCAGCCGGGCCAGCGCGTGCAGCTCATCGCCCCAGCCCACCAGCGCGGCGACCTCCGGGGCCACGGCGTACTGGCGCAAGAGCAGGCTGGCCGCGCGGCCCGCGTAGACGCCGGGCAGGTCGTTGTTCTCGAACGGAATGGTGGGCGGGTGGCCGCCCGGGGTGAGCAGGAAGCGCTCGGCGTAGACCTTCAGGAGGCGCACGCCGCCGGGCTCCCAGGCGCCCACCGCGAGGTAGCGCCCGTCCTCGTCGTCGAACAGGCCCAGCGCGGTGGCGCGAGTGAAGACGCTGTCCTTCGCCAGCGCGCCCGCGTCCGTGATGGCCGGGGCGTCCTTCTCCGGAGCGCCATGGGCCAGCCGGCCGCCCAGGTGGTCCTCGCGCTCGAACAGGAGGAAGGGGATGGCTTTCTCGGTCAGCTCCCGCGCGGCGGCGAGCCCCGCGGCGCCCGCGCCCACCACCGCCACGCGGGTGCGCAGCGTGCGGGCAGGGGGCGCGACAGGGGCTTCTTCCTTGGGCAGCAGGCCCAGGCCCGCGAGCTGGCGGGCGACCTTGGCCATCACCGTCTCCGCGACGGGGACCCCCGCGAACATCTCGTGGTGGTCCAGCCCCTTGGGGAAGAACCAGTCGATGGTCTCGAACACATCCACCTTCGCGGAGGGGAAGGCGTTCTGTCGCTCCAGCTTCATGCCTTCACGAGCGGGTGTGCGGCACGTGTAGACGTTGGGCAGGCCGTCCACCCGCATCAGACACTGCGAACACGCGGCGGCGAAACAGAAGGGCCCGCGAGGGCGGTGGTACTTCACGGAACGGGCAAGGGTGGGCTCGCCCGCGGCGATCAGGGAGCACGCCACCGGCTCGCCTTCGATGGCGGGGATGCTCTCGCCCTCGAGGTCCACGGTGATGGCCTTGCCGCGCAACGAGGCATCTGGGAGGCGTCGCATGGGTGCGCGCAAAATGGCGTACCCGGACCGAGTGGTCAAAGCCTGTCGGCGCATGACGCACCCCGGTCATGCGTCCCATCCGACAGTGCCAGTGATGGCGCACTGGAACTTCTCTAAGGGCACCGCTCAACGTCATCGGGGACCGCCACGCGCCGTAAGGGCTTCGTGACAGTCCCCGATGTGTCTGCTTCTCGCTGGAGAGGGCGGAACCTCGGACTCCCTTGATGCGCCAGTCAATCCCGCGAATCCGGTGCGGCCCGCGTCAGATGGGCTGCTCGCTGTGCGGGTGGATGGGCTCCGGGATGCCCGTGCCGCGCGGCCGGTAGCCGAAGCGGGTGCGGATGACGGCGCCCAGTCCGACCAGGGCCACGAGCGAGGAGACGATGATGCCGACCACCGGCACGGAGCCCACCACCAGCGTGACCAGCAGACCGAGCGCCAGCACGATGGCCTGCGTCTTCCGTCCGCGCATCACCGGGATGCGGGCACCGACCTCGCTCGCCACCGCCGCGAAGCCCAGGGCCACGGCCAGGGGGGCCGCCATCCACAACAGGACGGCCGCGGGGATGCCGATGATGGTGACGCACAGCACCACCGTCAGGGGAATCATCGCCAGCATGCCGAACAGGCCGGTGAGTCCGCTCTGCAGCGGCCGGGCGCGAATCTCGTCGCCCAGGAGCTTCATCCGGTTGGGGACGAACATCTGCCCCAGGAAGCCCAGGCCGAACAGCACCGCGAAGGTGAGGATGAGGGACGCCAGGCCCCCGCCGTTGTCGTTGTCCTCGTCGTCGTCGGAGTGGTCGCGGTCCGCGCCGGGGTTCCGGGCCTCCTTCAGGCCCTCCTTCAACCCCTTCCGGATCTCCCCGTCGACGATGCTGGCGATGTTGGCGCCGCCGAACGTGTTGATGCTGCCCTCCACGTGGGACTGGTCCTCGCGCTCGACGTTGCCGCCGAAGGACGACACGTCGCCTTCCACGCTGGCGCCGTTCTTGAGGATGACGTTGCCGCCGA
The DNA here is from genome assembly GCF_038561935.1 of Myxococcus stipitatus. The sequence continues at coordinate 4,997,881 of NZ_CP102770.1, forward strand.
AGGCGTGGGCGTCACCGGACACGTGGCCGTGGATGATGAGGTTGCCACCGAAGGCCACCGCGTCGTTCTCCACGCTGCCCTTCACCACCAGGTTGCCGCCGTACACCACGGCGCTCTGGACGAACTGGTCCTCCTTCACCTCGAGCGACTGGCCGCGCGCCACCACGTTGCGTCCACCCGAGCGGCGCGAGCGCTTGATCTCATCCCGCGTCTGCTTGAGCTTCTCGCGGATCTGCTCGCGCACCTCGTGCATCGACTCCAGCTCCACGCCGCTGAGCGCCTCGTTGACCGCGGACTCCACGTCGTCCCCCGTCTCGCTGGGAGACGGGGGCGGCTCGGGAGGCGCGGGCGGGGCGGGCGATGCGGCGGCCTGGGGCGCCGCGGGTGCGGCGGCGGGGCTCGCCGGGGCGGGGGTGCCCTGCGCCTGGGCATCCTTCTCCTGGGCCGTCATCGGCCGGAGGGTGGTGATGGCGCCGTCGTTCTCCAGGCGCAGCGAGTAGGCGCGGGCCACGGTGCGCAGGGCCTGCTCGGCGGTGACGCCGCGCAGGTGCACCTCCGCGGGGACATCCAGGTCGCCGGTGACGACGAGGTTCAGTCCGCCCTTGTTGGCGATGGTCTTGAGCGCGTCGCGGAGGCTGCCGCGGAAGCTGACGTCGATGGTCTTCGCGGCGGGGGCCGTCTGGGACTGGGGCGCCTGGGCGGTCTCGGCGAGCGAGAGGGGAGCGCCCATGAGCAACGCGGGGATGAGGAAGCGAGGGGAGATCTTCATGGGTTGCTCAGGCTTCGGAGGGGGTGGGGGCGCTGCCTGCAAGACGCTTGAGACCTGCCAGGGACGTCAAGAGGAGGAAGGCGAGGACGGCCGCCACGGCCAATCCCTCGGTGGACCACAGCGCGCGGGCGCCACTCAGCACGCCCTCGACGAACAACCGCCCCTCCACCAGGAGGCTTGCGACTCCCGTTCCCAACCGACCGAGGGCCTGGTCGCTCATCACCAGGATGCCCAGACCCCCGATCAGCGAGGACATCAGGATGGTAAGCCCGGACCAGACCTCGCGACGTTGAGGTACGGGCTCCGTGGCGACGCGGGCCATGACGCTCGCCACCAGGGTGGGCGGCGGAAGGGGGTCCGCCAGCCGGTACAGGTCCTGCTCCATCAGCCGGTGCTCTTCGAGGACGGCGGAGCAGGCGACGCAGTCAGCGGCGTGGTCCAGCGCGGAGCCTTCGCCTTCTTCCAGCTCGGCGAAGAGGACCTCGAGGTCGGGGCAAGGTTGCACACTCATCGGGAGGCCTCCTCCGTCGGGGTCATCTTCTTTCGCAGCTTCTCCCGCGCCCTGAAGAGCCGGGCCATGATGGTGCCAGGAGCGCAGCCGAGGATCTGCGCGATCTCCTTCGTCGTGCGCTTCTGGACGTAGTAGAGCGCGAGGACTTCACGGTCGTCGACGGAGAGCGTGGCCATCGCGTCCTCGAGCGACTGGCGCTCCTCGCGGGCGATGGCGCCTTCCTCCTGCGACGCCTCGCCGCTGGGGAGGACCTCCTTCATGGGCTCCAGCTCCTCGGTGCGCACCTTGGTGCGGCGCCGGAGCAGGTCCAGGCAGAGGTTGCGGGTGATGGCCAACACCCACAGGTCGAAGGGGCGCGAGTCGTCGTACCGGTGGAGATTCTGGTACGCGCGCAGCAAGGCTTCCTGGGAGACCTCGGCGGCCTCGGCCTCGCTCTGGAGCAGGCGGAGCGCGAGGCCGTAGACCTGGCGCTGGACGCTGCGCACCAGGGTCTCGAAGGCTGAGGGGTCACCCCGGCGGGCCGCCTGGACGTCGGCCTTCCAGGGGAGCTGGACGGCGTCATCGGCCATCAGCATCCCGATGGCATGGGCGAGCTTCCCGGGCACGTCGTCGAGGGCGAGAGCGTTCACGTCCTCGTCTACGGCGCCGTGCCCCCTCCATTGCGTCCAAAGGATTTTCGCTCACCGCGAATTTATTTCTTTCGTGATTTCGGGCGCTTGGCGGCCGTCTCGGCTCGGGCGACCTCGCGGGCGGCCTTGCGCTGACGCTGTTTTTCACGGAACCCCAGCGGGACGGCGGGGACCTGCTCCTCCACCTTGGGGGCGGCCTTGGCGGGGGGCTTGGACGCGGCCTTGGGCGTGGCGCCCCGGCTGCTGGTCCTGGACGCGGGAGCCTTCTCGGTGCTCTCTCGTGCGCCGCCTCGGGTCTCGCGCCTGGGGGCGCGGCTGTCGCGGGTGCTGCCCCGGCTCTCGCGGACCGGGGGGCCCCGGCGGCTGGACGGGGCCGCTTCGGCCTGCTCCAGCTCCACGAGCTTGGGGCGCTGCGAGGCGCGAATCTCCTCGGCGGTGTCCTCGGCGTACTCGAAGTGGAACAGGCGCTTGACGACCAGGGTCGCGTACGCGCCCGGCGGCAGGGTGAAGGCGACGTTGGCCTTGACGTGTCCGCGGTTGAGCTCGTCGCTCTGCGTGCGGCCGATGACAAGCTTGTGCGGGAAGGAGAGGACGGGCCGCTCCTCGTGCTTGAAGAAGAGCATGCGCTCCGCTCCGGGGATGCTCAGGTCGGAGAGCTGGAGCTTCTCGCGGCCCAGCACCCAGCGCACCGCCTCCTCCACCTTCGGGTCGGTGAAGCGGCTGTCCGGCGCGAGCAGGGGGAAGGTGGCGTCGCGCAGCACGCGCAGCGTCTCCGGGTCGGCGTCGCGGTGGAACAGCAGCGTGCCGGCCTGGTAGCGCATGGGGAACAGCGACTCGCGCGGCAGGAGGAGCTGCAGGTAGCGCCGCACGCCCTCGTTCCAGAGGTAGCTCTGGTACGTGAACAACAGCATGGCGCGGTAGTCCGCGTCGATCTGCAGGAAGGCGCGGGTGAAGTCCTTGGGCTCCTCGCGCAGCGAGCGCAGGACGCGGTGGTACTTCTTGGTGCCCTCGAAGGGGACACGCGCGTCCCAGTGGCCCCAGTTGTCGCGCCAGAAGGCCTTCACCTTGGCGTCCTCGGAGCGGTCCAGGTCCGACGGCTTGGCCAGGTAGTTGTGCAGCGCGGCCTCGAAGTCGCCCCGGATGAGGTCCTTTGCGATGAAGCCCTGGCCGTGCTTCAGCGAGCCGAAGCGCTGGCTGTCGAAGTAGTTGACCACGCCCAGGCGGTTGACCTCGGCGGCGGCCACGTTGAGGGGGCCCAGGGACTCCGGGCCCAGGGACCGGACCGTCACGGAGAAGCGGTTGGACGTGATGTTGGCCGAGGACAGGGCCTTGTTCGTCCGGCCCAGGTACTTCAGGCGCAGGTCGGGCTCCTGCATGTCCACGTCGGCGCCGTCCACGGCGATGAGCTGCTCGGTGCGGCCCTGCTTGTCCTTCAGGCCGCAGTAGCTGATGGCGCCCGGCCGCAGGCCAAAGGCGTCGCGCAGGCGGGTGACCGCGTCGAACGTGGACAGCTTCTGCTTGTCCATGAGGTAGACGCGGAAGCGCCCCCCGGAGACTTCATCGAACCGGTAGGATTCCTTGACGCTGAAGTCTTCGGGCTTCTGTTTGATTCGCACGGGCCCCCCTTACCAGTGTGTGCCTCTAGAGAGAAGCGGGGTGGTGGGCCTCGGGTGACGCGCCGTCCCAGGTCCGGGACCCTGACCAGCCGTGCAGCCCTCCGGGGGGCGGCAGGCCTGGGGGGTGTGCCAGACGTTCCCCGCGCGCGAAAGGCTCTGGTAGTGTCCGGGCCGGTGAGGATTCGCGCGTGAGCCAGGTTCCCGCCCCATTCGCCCCGAAATCCGGGCAGCTTCGAGGCCCCCGACTGACCGGGCGCTTCGCGGACGGCACCCTCGGGGAGTTCCCCCTGGGGCCGCTGACGTCGCTCGGCCGGCATCCGTCCAACACGCTGCGCCTGGTCGACCGGGAGGTCTCCAAGGAGCACGCGACGATTGAACGGGTAGGCAAGGACTTCGTCCTCAAGGACCTGGGGTCCTCGAACGGGACGTTCGTCAACGGCAAGCGGGTGAAGGAGCTGCGGCTGCGGGACGGGGACGAGATTGCCCTGGGGGCCTCCCGGCTCATCTTCCACAGCGGCGAGCCCACCGTGAACCCCAACGCGCCCACCGCGCCCGGGGTGACGGTGGTGGCGCAGTCGGTGTCCATGCCCGCCTTCCTGGCGCAGATGGACCAGGTGCCGCAGAACTTCCGCCCCGTCGAGCAGATGACCGACGGGGAGGCCCTGCGCCGCGACTACGAGAAGCTGCGCATCGCCCACGAGTTCCACCGGCAGGTGGGCCTGCAGGGCAGCCAGACGGGCCTGTTCGAGCAGATCCTCAAGGTCGCCTTCCAGCTCCTGGCCGCGGACCACGGCGTCATCCTGAAGGTCGCGGGGGATGGGGAGTTCATCCCGGCCGCGGTGCACCACCGCACGGGCAAGCCCGTCAACGTGATGCTCTCCGACACCGTGCTCAAGCGCGTGGTGGAGACGGGCAAGGCGGTGCTGACAGCGGACGCCATCATCGACGAGCGCTTCTCCGCGGCGGAGAGCATCGTCGCGCAGGGCATCCGGTCCGCCATGGCCGTGCCGCTGATGGTGAACTCGAAGATCCAGGCGGTGCTGTTCCTGGACAGCCGCCAGCAGATCAACGCGTTCTCGGAGAAGGACCTGAACATCCTCTCCGGCATCGCCTCGCAGGCGAGCATCGCGCTGGAGAACGCCGCGCTGGGCGAGCAGATCCGCGCGGAGGCCGTCACGCGCGCGGAGCTCAGCCGCTTCCTGTCGAAGGCGGTGGCGGACGCGGTGATCTCCGGCGAGACGGAGGACCTGCGGCAGAGCCGGTTGGCGGAGGTGAGCTGCCTGTTCGCGGACATCCGGGGCTTCACCACCATCTCCGAGAACGAGTCGCCGCAGGAAGTCGTCTCCATGCTGAACACGTTCTTCTCGTCGATGGCGGACGTGGTGTTCCGCTACGAGGGGAACCTGGACAAGTTCATCGGCGACTGCGTGATGGCGGTGTGGGGCCCGCCGCTCTCCCACCCGGACGACGCGGCGCGGGCGCTGCGCGCGGCGCTGGAGATGCAGGACGCGGTGGAGGGCATCAACCGCCAGCGCGTGGAGGCGGGCAAGGCGCCCATCGAGGTGGGCATCGGCATCAACACGGGCCAGGCCGTTGTCGGCTACATGGGCAGCGCGGAGCGGCACGAGTTCACGGCCATTGGCGACACGGTGAACACGGCCTCGCGGCTGTGCGGCATGGCCAAGAGCGGCGAGGTGCTCGCATCCGAGACGACGGTGCGCAAGGCCGGTGCGGGCTTCGACGTGGAGGAGCTGCCGGCGCTCACCGTCAAGGGCAAGGAGAAGGCGGTCCCGACCTACCGTGTCCATGGCGTGGAATACACGACCGCCGCTTCCCCGCGCCGCGCATGACGACGACCCAGGAGTGTCCCAACTGCGGGACCCAGCACGACACCCGGGTCTACGTCAGCGGCCAGAAGTTGACGTGCCGCTGCGGCATCCGGTTCGAGGTGCGCCGCCAGGATGTGGGCGGCGCGCGGCCGGGGATGCAGAACGCCTCGTCGATTTCGAGGGACACGGGGTCCAACACGACGTTCGCGCCGCATCGCGCGCGAGACGAGCACACGCGGGACACGGTGGTGCCGGGGCTGCGCGAGGATGAGCGCATCTCGAGCGCGCCCTACGCCAATGGCGGGGCGCTGAGGGATGCCACCCAGCCGCCGCCGTCGCGGGACTCGCGTGAGGCCGTGCAGGAATCAGGGCCGGGCAATTCGAAGGTGGGGCAGGGGAGCGGCATGCGGTCGAGTGGTGGTTCGCGCTCGGGAGTGGCGCCGGGCAACACGTCGGCGGGAGTCCCTGGCGATGAGGGGGGCGCGGTGAGCGAGCCTTCGTCGACCGAAGCGGGGCACACCGAGCTCGCAGTCGGGAGCTCGCCGACGTTCATCCCTCGGAGCGCCTCGGGTGTCGTCGTCCCGCCGAGTGGCGTTTCGCTTCCGGGGGGCGCGGTGGGCGGTGAGTCGTCGAGTCATGGCATGAGCGCGGGCTCGGCGTTGGGGAGCGAAGGCGTGTCCCCGCGTGCGGACGCGCTGCCAGGAGTGCCCATGCCGGAAGGCGATTCGCGCGAGGTCCCCGGTGACGTGGAGGGGCCGAGTGGCGTGGCGCTGCCCTCGTCGGCACCGGGCCTGGACGAGCCCATGGGCGCGACGCTGGTGCGATCGGCGGCGCCCACGGGGCGTGGCCGGGCGGACTCGGACATGGATATCCACGCCGTGGAGACCTTCGTGGCGGCGGCGCGCGTGTCGTTGCCTGGGTTCGAGCTCCAGGAGATGCTGGGGCGCGGCGGCATGGGCGAGGTGTGGCTCGCGCGCCAGACGTCGCTCGGGCGCACGGTGGCGGTGAAGCTCCTGCCGCCGAAGCTGGCGAAGGATCCGGAGTTTGTCGCGCGGTTCGAGAAGGAGGCCACGGCGCTCGCCGCGCTCAACCACCCGAACATCGTGCAGATCATCGACCGCGGCGTCGCGGGCGAGCACTACTACTTCGTCATGGAGTTCGTGGAGGGGCGCTCGCTGCGCGAGGCCATCTCCGCGAGCGCGCTCTCGCCGCAGCAGGGGCTGAAGCTGCTGCTCCAGGTGGCGCGCGCCATCGAGTGCGCGCACGACAAGGACATCATCCACCGCGACCTCAAGCCGGAGAACATCCTCCTGGACGGGCGCGGCAACGTGAAGGTGGCGGACTTCGGACTGGCGGGCATTCGCCAGTCGGAGTCCCGGCTCCAGCTCACCGCGACGGCGGTGGCCATGGGCACGCTGAACTACATGGCCCCGGAGCAGCGGCGCGACGCGAAGAACGTCGACGGCCGCGCGGACCTGTTCTCGCTGGGTGTGGTGCTCTACGAGGTGCTCACGGGAGAGCTGCCGCTGGGGCGCTTCAAGCTGCCCTCGCAGCGCGTGCCGGGGCTGGACCCGCGCGTGGACCTGGTGGTGGAGCGCCTCCTGGAGACGGACCCGGAGGCCCGCTACGCGAAGGCGGGAGACCTCTGCGCGGCCCTGGAGGTGATGATCTCCACGTCGTCCGTGCCAGGGGGCCTGGCGGCGGGGCTCATCACGGACCACCCGCCTCGGACGAGGCGTAGGTCCACGAGCCAGCTCGCGCGCCGCTTCCGCACGGGATGGCGCGGCATGCGCGCGGGGCTGACCGTCGTCGGCGCGGCGGCGGTGATTGGCCTCGTGGCCAAGCTGGTGCCGGTGAGCGTGCACGTCGGCAAGGACGACAATGTCGTCATCGGCACCGAAGGCGTGAAGGTCCGCACGGGCACGAAGGCGTGGCCGCCGAACACGTACCATGAGGTCTTCGCCACGGCGAACCTGGTGGAGTCGAAGACGCCGGAAGGCGAGTCCCGCTTCGAGGTCTCCTTCGACGACAAGGGCACGGAGGAGCTCAACCTCCACAGCGGTGACTGGAAGCTCCAGGACGGCCAGCTGCGTGCGTGGCAGGGCGGACAGGACGCGGGGGGACGGCGGCTGGTGCCCCGGGCCTACGTGGCGCACCGCTACTTCGCGGCCGACAACTTCGACGCGCAGGTGGTGATGGACGTCAAGCCGCTCGGGAACGAGTACCCCGAGGAGCCGGACGCGCAGCACTACGGCGAGCTGTCGTTCCGCATCAAGGATCTCCAGGTGTCGGCCTTCGCCATCCCCGAGGTGGGCATGCGCCTGGCGTGGCGCTACTTCACCGAGGACGGGCAGGAGGTCGTCGGCAACAGCGCCCAGGACACCGACGGGCTCGTCGAGGACGAGATGCCGTTGCCCACGACGGGGCCGTACCTGGTGCGGCTGAAGCTGAGCCCGATGAAGGGCGGCGTCGTGCTGGCGGAAGGCTTCCTGGGCCGGCAGCGCTTCGCCCGGAAGCTGTTGCCGGGCCTGGCCCACCGCGTGGGCAAGGTGGCGGTGGGCTGCCGCAACCTCGCCTGCACCTTCGATGACTTGAAGGTGCGGGGCCAGCTGGAGGCCCGCCCCCCGCGCAAGGTCGCCTCCGGCCAGGAGCAGTAGCTCCCTCGTCTTAGGCTCCCTGGCTGCCAGCGGCGCGCGGCCCACTGTGTCGCTGCCAACAAGAGGGGCGTCCGCGAGGGAGGCAACTCACGATGGGCCTTGGGGCCGTGGGTGGGTGCGTCGCGCGCCCGGGAGCGTGGGCCTGGCGGCGGGACACTTCTCCGGAAGCCTCATGTTTCGGACATCCCGGGCGTCGCTCGTGAAGGGCGGCCCCAGGTGGCCTTGCGCGCCCTGTCCTCGCACCCCACCTTTCCTCGCTGTCCAGGCCCCGGTGCAACGAGCCCGGGCCCGGCTGTCGGAGGGAAGGAATGAGCTTCTGGCGCGTCCTCGTTGCGCCCCTCTACGCCGCGTTCCTCGCGGCGCTCGTGTCGGCTGCGTTCAGCCAGGGACGGCGATGCGTGGCATCTCGGCCCCCTCGGGGGATGGCCCTCTGGTTCGGCCTCCTGGCACTGGGCGCGCTCTGGACGCAGGACGTCCTGTCGTCCGAGGCCGTGGACAAGTCCGTGGCGCTCGCGCTGGTGATGCTCTCCGCCCTCCTGGTGGTGCGGGGCTCTCGCGTGCGGATGAGCGCGGATGGGCTGGGAGGCTCGGCACCCAGGTCCCTGGATGATGCGGTGGCGGCGCTGCGCTCCGGAGAGACGCGAGGGTGGGGTGTCTTCCAGGGGACGCTCGACGCGGACGAGGTCCTCTCCTCTCCAGGCGGCGTCGCCTGTGCGTTCTTCGAGTCCGAGGTCCGCACCGTGGCCGAGCACGGGAGGAAGGGGGCACTCCTCTCCCACGAGCGAGGCTACTCCCCCACGCTGATGCTCCGGGGCGCGCATTCACGGGCGCACGTGTGCTTCTCGCCGGCCTCCGTGATGGCGCCCGTGTGTCCACGCAGGTGCACGACACCTCCCTGGACGCCCAGCGAGGAGCCTCGGGCGTTGTCCTGGGAGCGCGTGGGGACACCGGGCGAGGTCTGCTTCGTGGTGGGGGAGTTGAGCCGCGGCCCCCGTGAAGGGACGTACGTCCTGCGCGGAGAGAAGCGCCGCGCGGCGCTGGTGGTGATGGGCTCCGAGCTCGAGTCCCTCCGCGCCAGCCTGTCCCGCCGGGCCTGGATGCACTTCGCGGCGGCCGGAGCGATGTCCATGGCCGCCGCGGTGGTGCTCTCGCGCTCGATGTGAGCACGAGAGCCCTCCAGGCTCACGGCACCGTGGGGCCGAACGCCGTGGAGAACACGAGCTGCTCCTGGCTGTCCGCCAGCCGCACGGTGAAGGTGCGCTCGATGCCGCCCAGGCCACGCGGCGTGCTCTTCGCGACCTCGGCCAGCACGGCGCCCGCGGCGCGCAGGTGGAAGCCCGTGTTCCACAGGCTCTCCAGGTCGCTGTGCACGGTGCGCAGCTCCTCGCCGCTGCGGCGCTCCTCGATGGACTTGCGCAGCCGCACGAGGCCATCGACGAAGCGGCGGCACTTGGCCAGCGTGTTGCGGTTCTTGTCGGTGACCTCCGCGAAGCTGAAGTTCCCGCCGGGCGGCTGCCACGTCATCTCCCGCAGCAGCAGGCCCGAGGCGAGCTCCTTCACCGTGGCGTCCCGCTGGATGAACCACGCGGCGATCTGCGCGGCGCGCGTGGGTGAGAGGTCCCCGGACAGGAAGCTGCCCTTGTTCATCACCTCGGTGAGGTAGGCCTCCCAGATGGGCGCGTAGACGAGCTTGCGGAACTCGGAGGACACGCGGGCCGTCTGCTCGCTCCACGGCATGGCGCGCGCGAGCGCCCGGGCGAAGAGCTTGACGTCGAAGCCCTGGATCCGGGGCACGAGCTCTCGCAGCATCGCGTCGGACACCTTGAGCTCGACCTGGGTCTGCACGTCCGTCTTGCCCAGGTGGGCCTCCAGCGTCGACGTCACCTTGGAGGCATCGTTCGCGTCGAGCACGCCCCACACGACGGCGTCATCCACCGCCTGCTGGAGCTCCTGCTTCGAGAGCTTCTTCTTCTGGCCCCACAGCAGCATGTGCAGGCCGTAGCGGAAGTCGGACGCGGCGGGGGCGAGCGCGAACGACTCCATGTCCGCCTGGAAGTCCACCATCCAGCGGTTGCGGTGGCCCAGCAGTGCGTCTTCGTAGGCACGCCGCCCCAGGAACGCCTGGCGTCGCGCGCCCTGCGTGTTCTCCTGGGAGACCCACGTCTGCTTGAGCGTGTTGCGCGACTTGAGCACCTCGAAGGTGCCCACGGTGAGCGAGAAGCCCACGGTCTGCTGGAGCGTGAAGGACGCGGAGTTGAGGTAGTTCTTCAGCGTGAAGGTGCCGGCGTTGGCGGGCTCGCGCAGCCACGCCATCAGGTCCACCAGGTTGCCGCGCAAGAGCGAGCCGTGGAAGCGCAGCGCGGTGGCCTCGTCCAGCTCGACCTCCAACAGCGTCGCGGACTCGGAGATGCGCAGGTACTCGTACTGGAACGCGCTGGCGACGCGCGCCTTCACCACCTTCTCCAGCGCGGACTCGACCTTCTGCTTGAACTCGTCCCACTCCTGCTTCAGGTGGCCCAGGTTGATGAGCTGCGGATCCAACCCCAGCCGCTCCAGCACCGCGCGCAGCAGCGCCTCCTCCTCGGGCGAGAGCACCTTGCGGAGCGCCTTCTCGATGAGTTCGTCCACCTTCGACTCGGCCTGGCCGGCGAGTGCGCTCAGCACCTCCTTGAGCCGCGCCTGCACGGCCTCGGGGTCGGAGAACGCCACGGTGATGCCCAGCCCCGCGCCGCTCGCGGCCTCGTGGGACTTCGCCTTGCGCACCGCCAGGTGGATGCGCCCGGGACCGGGGCGCGAGAAGCTGAGCTGGTAGTCGTCGACCAGCGACACGCGGGCCCGCACCAGGGCCACGATGGAGCTCTTGAGCTCGATGAGCTCGCTGTTGCGGACGAACGACAGCTCCGACAGGTTCGACGTGAAGAGGTCCGCCCAGCCCAGGTCCAGCCCGGTCTCGAGCATGCCGCGCACGCGCCATGCGACCGCGTCCCCCGTCGCCATCTTCGTCAGGTCGGTGGACAGCACCAGCAGGCGCGGCTGCGCCAGGTCCTCCTTCGCCGCCTCGCGCATGTTTCGCGTCAGGGGATGCGCCCGATAGTCGCTGAGCGTGGCGGACAGCTCCGTCTGCCCGTTGACGGTGACCATGGACCAGCCACCGGACGCCGAGGCCTTGATGCGCGCGGTGGCCTGGTAGCGCATCCACCCCGTGTTCCCGCCCAGGATGAGCTGCGGGCGGGGCATGTCCGAAGGAGGCGCGTTCGCGGGCGGGGCCTCGCCCACCACGCCGTTCTCGTCCACGTCGCCCACCGAGTTGAAGTTGCGGACCGTGGCCTCCGCGCTGGCCTCGAAGGAGAGCGCGAAGTCCGCCAGGCTCAGCTTGGGCGGCAGGATTCCTCCGCGCGTCAGGCCCTCCTGGGCCAGCGTCACCCGGATGTCCTGCTCCTGCAGCTTCACATCGGGAATCTTCTCCGCCAGCTCCGCGGGCAGGTTGGCCAGCGTCTCAATCACTCGCATCGGACTCCCCCTCGAACCGGATGGTCTTCGGCCTCCAGCATGCTCCAGGTTGTTCCAGGAGGCACGCCTTGTCGGCTTCGGGGAGGAATTCCAGGGTGGCTCGGCTGTCAGCGAGGAGGGCCGCCGACGGAGCGCGTCACGCCTCGTCGCCGAGCCCGTACTCCTTGAGCTTCCGGGCCAGGGTGTTGCGGCCAATCTCCAGCACCTTCGCGGCGGCGGTGCGGTTGCCCTTCACCGCGTCCAGGACGCGCAGGATGTGCAGGCGCTCCACCTCCGCCAGGGGCTGCAGCAACGCCTCCGGGACTGCCACCGCGCGCGGGGGCTCCGGCGAGGCCGAGGGGGCCAGGCGGTCCATGTCGGGGAGGGGAAGGTGCTCCTCGAGAATCTCCCCCTCGCACAGCACCACGGCGCTCTCGATGCAGTTCTCCAGCTCCCGGACGTTGCCGGGCCACCGGTAGCGCTTGAGCCGCTCCAGGGCGGGGGCGCTGAGCCGGGGCGTGGAGAGCCGGTGCCTGCGCGCCGCCGTGGCGACGAAGTGCCGCGCCAGCCGCTCGATGTCCTCCGCGCCACGCTCCCGCAGCGGGGGGAGCACCACCTCGACGACCTTGATGCGGTAGTAGAGGTCCTCGCGGAAGCGCCCCTCCGCCACCATGCGGGCCAGGTCCCGGTGCGTGGCCGCGACGATGCGCACGTCCACCTGGATGGCCTGGGTGCCGCCCACGCGCTCGAACTCGCGGTCCTGGAGCACGCGCAGGAGCTTGCCCTGCACGGGCAGGGGCAGCTCGCCAATCTCGTCGATGAACACGGTGCCGTTGTCGGCCGCCTCGAACTTGCCGGGCATCCGATGGTCCGCGCCGGTGAAGGCGCCCTTCTCGTGGCCGAACAGCTCGTTCTCGATGAGCGTCGCGGGCAGCGCGGCGCAGTCGACCTTGATGAAGGGCTTGTCGCGCCTGGGGCCGTTGACGTGGACCGCGCGCGCGAAGAGCTCCTTGCCGCTGCCGCTCTCTCCGCGCAGCAGCACCGTGGCATCGGTGGGCGCCGCCTTGCGCACCAGCCGGTAGATGGCCTGGAGCTGAGGGGACTCGCCGATGATGCGGTTGAAGAAGTAGCCGACAGGGGCCTGTGGCTGGTCCTTCGCGCGCTGGAGCTCCTGATAGAGGCTGGTGCTCTGGAGGGCGGTGCTCACCTGCGCGGCAATCGCCTCGAGCCGCTCCGTGTCCTCGGACGTGAAGCGCTCGCCGCCTCGGCGGTTGAGCACCTGGAGCACGCCGTACAGGGCTCCGTCCACGTCGCGCAGCGGCACCGCGAGCAGGCTGTTGGTGCGGTAGCCCGTCATGCGGTCGATGTCCGCGAAGAAGCGATGCTCGCCGCGCGGGTCCGGCACGTTGATGGGCTGGCCCAACTGGGCCACGGTGCCCGCGACGCCCTGGCCCAGCTTGACGCGAATCTGCGACACCTCCGGCAGGTGGGCCGCGCGGCTGAACAGCTCCCGGCGCGCCGGGTCCAACAGCCACAGCGTTCCTCGGTCCGCCTGCATGGTGGCGGCGATGCGGTCCATCAAGCTCTGGAGGAAGGCGTCGAGGTCCACCTCCCGCCCGACGAGCCCTCCGAGCGGGAGCAGGACCTGGGGAACATCCGGAGCTGAGGACATGGTGGGCAGGGGCGGGAGGATGAAGGCCGAAGCGTCACCATAGCATTCACCTGGCATCGTTCGGCCCACCTCTCAGGCCGCGCGGCCCAGCAGCAGTCGCTGGCCCTCGCGCGCCGGCTCGCACACGGGGAAGATGGAGCGGGCCTGCTCGGCCATGTCCTCCAGCACCTCGTCCGAGTGCGCCGGGTCATGGTGGAACAGGCACAGTCGGCGCGCACCCACCGCCTTCGCCACGCCCGCCGCGTCCATCATCGTCGAGTGACCCCAGCCCTTCTTCGGGATGCCCCGACGGCCGTCGTACTCCTCCGGCGTGTACTGCGCGTCGAGGCACAGCACGTCCGCGCCCTCGAGCATCCGCGCGACGTCGGGCGCGATGTCCTCCATCCGCAGCTCCACGTCCGTGGCGTAGACGAACGAGTGGCCATCCGCCTCCACGCGATACGCCAGGCACCCCTGCGGGTGGGGCACGTCGATGGGCGTCACCTTGAACGGGCCCACCTCCACCGTCTTGCCGTGCAGCGCCGACAGGAAGTCCATGCGCGAGCGCATGATGCTCAGCGGCACCGGGAAGTGCGGAGGCTGCATCTGCGCCGCCAGCTCCGTCTGGAGCCCCTGCGCGCCGTTGGCCCCCGGGCCGTACATCGTCAGCTCGGAGGTGGGCAGGTACGCGGGCGTGAAGAAGGGGAAGCCCTGAACGTGGTCCCAGTGCAGGTGCGAGAAGAACATCGCGACCTTGTGCGGCGTGGCCTCGCGCATCATCACCTCGCCCAGCGCGCGGATGCCCGTGCCCGCGTCGAAGATGAGCCGGTGGCCCTGGCTCGTCACCTCCACGCACGCCGTGTTCCCACCAATGCGAGAGCCCGAGACCGCGATGCTTCCCCGAACGCCGTAGTACCGGACTTCCATGATGAGCCTCCTCGAAAGGTGGAGGGCATCCTCGGGACGCCCTGATGCCCTGTGCTTGAGCACGCGCGGTGCCATGCCCAAGTGCCCGGAATTATTGACGGGAGGTCTGACTCTGTGAGGCAGTGCGCCAATCTGGATCGCCCTCGGATGGTGCGGCCGTACCATTCCGGCGCGTCGAGGCCGGGAGGCTCTTCCGGGCTCTTTCGAGGGCCTTGGGCGTGGTCGCCGGCGTGGGAAATCCGGTGTAGGAGAGGCCCATGGCGTTGATTGCGTTCTGCACCATCAAGGGAGGCGTGGGGAAGACCACGCTGTGCGCGCACGTGGCGTCGGCGTTGGCGGATGCCGGGAAGCGGGTGCTGCTCCTGGACCTGGACCCGCAGGCGCATGCGTCGCTCGTGCTGGGGCTGGAGAGCCGCGAGGGACCGTGTGTCGCGGAGGCGCTGGGGCCTCGGCCGAAGTACCGGATGGATGAGGTGGTGGTGGCGTCGCCCAAGCGGCCCACGCTGTTCATCGCTCCCGCGGCGCCGCGCATGGCGGCACTGGAGCGGGAGCTCTTCCAGTGGGGCCACCGGCTCCAGGCCATCCCTCGGGCGTTGAAGACCTTGAGCTGGACGCCAGACGTCATCCTCGCGGACACGCCGCCGAGCATCGGCGCCTACACGGAGGCGGTGCTGGGCCACTCGGACCTGGTCGTCGCGCCCGTACCCACGGGGGCCTTCGCGCTCCAGGGGCTGGGGGAAATCGAGACGGCCTGGCGCGACGTGCGCGAGCAGCAGGGCGGCGCGCTGGTGGCGGTGGTGAACCTGTGGGACCGCCGCACCACGGCGACGAACGAGGCGATGGAGGAGGCGCTGAAGGACTCTACCGTGCCGGTGCTGCGCGCGAGGATTCCGCGCTCGGAGTCCATCAACCAGGCGGGGCTGGGCTACGAGGTCGTCTTCGACACGAGCCCGACTGCACCCGGTGTGGAGGAGCTGCGGGCGCTGGCGCAGGAGCTGGCGAAGCGCGTGGGCCTGCGCTGACGCGGACGTGAAAAGGCGCCCGCCCCTGGGATGCAGGGACGAGCGCCACTTCCACGTCGAGCGTGCTTCAGATGTGGAACTGGCCCGCGGCCTCGGGCTGGTAGGGCACCGCGACGATGCGCAGCCGCTTGGTGCGGCCACCCGGCAGCGGCCAGGCGATGGACTGACCCACGGACAGGCCAATCAAGGCGCTGCCGATGGGGGCCAGCACGGAGATGCGGCCGTCGTCGCTGTTGGCGTCGCGCGGGTAGACGAGCGTCACCTGGCGCTGCTCACCCGTCTGCTCGTCCTCGAAGAGCACGGTGCTGTTCATCGTCACCACGCTGGGGGGGACTGTCTCCGAGCGAACGACCTTGGCCCGGGACAGCTCCGCATCAAGCATGTCCGCGAGCTCGGCCAATCGGCCCCCTCCATGGTGGTCGATGACCTGGCGCAGACGCTCCAGGTCGGTCTCAGTCACGATGAGGGACTGCTCGCTGGTCATGTCGGACGTCTCCGGGAAAAAAGAATGAGAATAAGGCCAATCCCTCTCTAACGGTTGGAAGAAAGCATTATTCCCGAGCCGTCCGCGCGGGGCGGGTCAGGGCCCACCACTCGATGCCCTGGGCCCCGTCGTCGGCGAGGAAGAACACCTGGGTGTCGGCGGGGGTGAAGAAGTAGGGCGCCGCGCCCTGTCCGCCGGGGGCCAGCTCCTGACGCAGCCGTGTTCCCGCCTCGGTCCCCGTCGTCTCCCAGAGCTCGGAGCCCTGTGTTCCGTTGTCCGCGTGGAGGAGCGCCCATCCGCCAGCGGACGTCATCCATCGAGGCTCGGAGCTCCCGGGGCCTGGCCAGACATCCTTGACGAGGCTGGCCTGGGCGGGGCCTGCGCTGGCCCGCCACAGCTCGACGCCGTGGGTGCTGTCATCGGCGCTGAAGAGGACGCTGGAGCCCAGGGCGCTGAACCACAACGGATAGGAACCCTCGGGGCCGGGATTCACATCCCGGACGCGGGTGGTGCCGGCGGAGGTGCCATCGCTGAGCCAGGGCTCCCGGCCCGCGGTCGGGTCGGTGGCCGCGAAGAAGAGTCCTCCGCCCACGGTGGTGAAGAGGCTCGCATAGGAGCCCGTCTCGCCGGGCCAGATGTCGAGGAGGAGCCGGGTGCCGGACTCGCTCCCATCGCTGACCCAGGGCTCCTCTCCGTGGGTGCCGTCGTTGGCGGTGAAGACGAGGCGCGAGCCCAGCGCGGTGAGGGAGGTTGGAAACGCGCCCGCCGGCCCGGGAAGGATGTCCTTGATGCAGCGGGTGCCGTGGACCGTGCCGTCGCTGACGCCGAGCTCCCAGCCTCGCTCCGGGAAGTTCGCGATGAAGTAGACGCGCGAGTCCATGGCGGTGAGGTAGCGAGGTGAGCTGTCGTCGAGTCCGGGCGCGAGGTCCCTGACGAGCCAGGTCCCCTCCGGCGTGCCGTCGGTACGCCAGAGCTCCTCCCCGTGCCGGGCATCTCGCGCGTTGAAGTACGCGGCGCCGTCCACCACGACGGGGCTCCCTTCTCCCTGGCTGCTCGCGAGACCGGGGGCGATGTCCTTCACGAGGACGGTGCCGTCGCGGGTGCCATCCGTTCGCCAGAGCTCGCGGCCATGCGTGCCGTCATCGGCGAAGAAGAGGACCCATGAGTCCAGGACGAAGAAGTCGGAAGGCTCCGAGGACTTGGGTCCTGGGCGCACGTCCTTGAGGAGCCACGTGCTCTCGGGAGTGCCTTGGGTCCTCCAGAGCTCCTGGCCGACGCTGCCGTCATTCGCATCGAAGTAGAGCGTGTCGCCCCGCGTGGTCCATGAGTGAGGGGGCTCTCCACCGGGACCCGGGAAGATGTCCTGCACGAGCCTCGCGAGCGAGGCGCCGGCTTCGTGTTCATCGTCGGGCCACCGCAGCCGCTTCGAGGCCACGCGGAACGTGTAGCCCACGTCCCGGGCCCACAGCTCCGCGCCGGTGGCGCGCACGTTCGCGGTGAAGAAGACCCTCCGGCCGCTGACGGTGAAGTCTCGAGCGCTGGAGGAGAAGGGGCCGGGCGCGAGGTCCTCGATGCGCGAGGTGCCACGCGCGGCGCCATTGCTGCGCCATGGCTCGTGGCCCGTGCCGGGCTCTCGAGCGGAGAAGTAGAGGCGGCCGTGGGTCTCGCGAAGGAACGCGATGGCGGAGCCCTCCGGGCCTGGGACGATGTCCTTCACGAGCACGGTGCCCTCGGGGGTTCCATCGCTGCGCCACAGCTCGTCCCCGTGTTCAGGCGTCCAGGCGGAGAAGTAGAGGCGTCCATCCATGGCGGTGAGCTCGCGAGGATGGGAGCCCAGAGGACCTTGGGCGATGTCGCGCACGAGGAAGGTTCCCTCCGGGGTGCCATCACTGCGCCACAGCTCGTCGCCCAGTCCCGGGGCCTGGGTGACGAAGAAGAGGAGTGGCCCCGCGGCGAGGGTGCGAAGCGGCTCGCCGAGCTCCGGCAGCGGGACTTCGATGTGCTTCGCCGTGCCTTGAGTGCTCCCATCGCTGGTCCACAGCGCGAGCGAGCGGACGGCCTTGTCGGGAGCGTCGACGGGCTCCTGGCTCATGAAGAAGAAGAGCCGCGAGTCCGCGACGGTGAGCGAGAGGGGCCGGACGGTGAGCCCCTGCGGGGCGTGGATCTCCTGGACGGCGATGGTGCCTTCGGGTGTGCCGTCGCTGCGCCACAGCGTCCGCTCCACGAAGAAGTACAGCAGTCCGTTCGCGATGGTGAGGTGGGCAGGGGTTGCCCCAGGCGGGCCCGGGTCGATGTCCTTGACCCGCGTGGTTCCCTCGCCAGTGCCATCCGTTCGCCACAGCTCCGTGCCGGAGTTGCCGTCGTTCGCGAGGAAGAAGAGGTGTTGCCCGAGCACCGTGAGGCTCTCGGGAGAGGAGCCCCTGCGGCCGGGGCGCAGGTCCATGACGAGCCGCGTGTTGGAGGGTTTGCCGTCGGTTCGCCAGAGCTCCTCGCCATGGACTCCGTCATTCGCGACGAAGAACAGGGTGTTGCCCAGGGCGGTGAGCTCGCGGGGGTCGGAACCTGTCGGCCCTGGTCGCACGTCCTCGACGAGGCGTGTTCCCTCGTCCGTGCCATCGCTCTTGAAGAGCTCGGTGCCGCGAGTCCGGTCCGAGGCCACGAAGAAGAGCACCCCGCCCACGTCGGTCAGCGAGCGAGGCCCCGCGCTCAGCCGACCGCCCGCGATGTCGTCGATGGGGTAGGGCGCCGACATCGTGTCCTCGCCGCCGCCGAGCTTCGCGCCGGAGACCTCGAGGCTCCCTTCGCTGCCGCAGCAGAGAGAGGCGACCAGGAGGGTCATGCACAGCGAGCAGGGCACGAGCGGCAGGTTCATGCGTGGCACCGTTCCTCGCGCGACACCGCGCGCGTTGGGGCGCCAAAAGTGGCCTTGTTGTCACCGTTGGGAATCCTCCTGTGAGGGTGACGAGGTGATGAGAAGGCGACGGTGTCCTCGGCGGTGTGCAGTCGCGCTGCGACTCGGGGGCGAGGCGCGCTTCGCACTTGCGCGGTGGGTTGCACAGAAGTCGCATCGCGCCGTCAGTCTTTCCAACACTTGCGCGAGGTATGCGGGTTGCTCAGCGGGGAACATCATGACCCTGACCTCCCTTCGACTCGACGCCGCCTCCGCCCATCATCGCGTTGGACCTGGAGCGACGCATCGAAGGCACCTTCACGTTCTACGGAGGGCCGAGCTTCGGTGTGGACACGGAGAACTTCCGGAACGTGCTCGGTGCGCACATCGGAAGCCGCTACTTCTTCGGCGAGCAGATCCACGACGGCATGTTCGTGTCGCTCCAAGGAGAAGGTTTCATCTTCAGCCGAGGCGATTCCGCCCTCGGGCACCGCCTCGCCCTCAGTGGACTCGTGGGCCACGCTCAGCCGATTGGAGAGGAGTGGGGGGGGCGTTGGGCGCGGGGATGGAGGGCAGCCTGACGACAGCCGTGTTCGAACGCGCCGTCCAGCCACACGTTCGGGCCGGGGCGACGTTCCGATACTGAGGGAAGCGGATGACCACGTGCACCGAGCGCAGGTCGTATCGCCCGACACCAGGCTCGACCACCGTGTCACGGTGGCCGAGCCCGTCGCGGAGGGCCTGAAGCTCCAGCTATTCGAGGGCTGAAGCCTCCCTCGTTCAGAACGGGCTGTCCGCGCCGCGCGTCGACAGCACCGACAGCCCACCGGACAGATAGGCGTCGATGGAGCGCGCAGCCTCGCGTCCATCGGAGAGGGCCCAGACGATGAGACTCGCGCCTCGGCTCGCATCACCCGCGCAGTAGACCCCGTCCGCCGACGTGGCGAAGCGAGCATCGACCTGCACCGTGCCGCGCGGCGACAGCGCCACCCCCAGTCCTTCGGCAAGCCCGGTGGTCTCCGGCCCGGTGAAGCCCATGGCCAGCACCAGCAGGTCGACCTCGAGCGTGCTCTCGGAGCCAGGGACCTCCACGAGCCGAGGGCCACCGCCCACCGAGCGCTGCACCTCCACCTTCACCGCATGCAGCTTCTCGACGCGGCCGTTCGTGCCCGACAGGTGCTTCGTCATCAGCGCGAAGGCCCGCTCGCCACCTTCCTCCTGGCTCGACGACGTGCGGAAGACGAGCGGCCACCGAGGCCACGGATTGTCCGAAGCGCGCACGTGGGGTGGGGCCGGGAAGAGCTCGATTTGATGCACGCTCTTCGCACCCTGGCGGAGCGCCGTGCCCAGGCAGTCCGAGCCCGTGTCACCGCCGCCCAGGATGACCACGCGTTTCCCGGCCGCATCCAGGTGCGGCTGCTTCTCTCCCTGACCGGCGACGAGCCGGTTCTGGTGTTCCAGGTACTCCATCGCCTGCACGACACCGGACAGCTCGCGACCTGGGACCTCCAGCTCACGCGCACGCCGAGCCCCCATCGCGAGCAGCAGCGCATCATGGCGGCCACGCAGCTCGCGGAAGCCCACCGCGCCACCCACGTCGACGCCGGTGCGGAACACCACGCCCTCCGCCTCCATCAGCGCGAGCCGCCTGTCCACCACGGACTTCTCCAGCTTGAAGTCCGGGATGCCCAGGCGCAGCAGGCCACCGGCCCGCGAGTCGCGCTCGTACACGGTGACACTGTGCCCCGCGGCGTTGAGCTGAGCCGCGGCGGCCAGTCCCGCGGGCCCCGAGCCCACGATGCCCACCGTGAAGCCCGTGCGCCGAGCCGGAGGCCGAGGCTTCACCCAGCCCTCCGCGAAGGCCCGCTCGGCGATCTCCTTCTCCAACTGCTCGATGGTCACCGCGTCGCGGTCGATGGCCAGGACACAGGCGGCTTCGCACGGCGCGGGGCACAGGCGCCCCGTCATCTCCGGGAAGGTGTTGGTGCGGGAGAGGATGTCGTAGGCCTCGCGCCAGCGACCTCGATACACGGCCTCGTTGAAGTCCGGGATGAGGTTCCCCAGCGGACAGCCCTGGTGACAGAAGGGGACACCACAGTCCATGCAGCGTCCCGCTTGCCGCCTGGCTTCGTCGGGGGCCAGGGGCAGGGAGAACTCGCGGAAGTCCCCCAGTCGTTCCTGCTTCTCGCGCTTGTGCGCGGGGACGCGTGACCACTCCGTGAATCCGGTGGGCTTGCCCATGGTTCAACCCCTCCCGCCGACGACGTGTGGAAGCTGCGTGGTCACGGAGGCCTCGGGTGGCCGCTTCGCCGCGCGCCGCGCTTGCAGGACGCGCTTGTAGTCCGTGGGCATCACCTTCACGAACCGAGGCACCATCAGCTCCCAGTTGTCGAGGACCCGCCGCGCCAGCGCGCTGTGCGTGTAGCGCAGGTGTCGCTCGATCATTCCGTGCACGAGCCAGATCTCCGACTCGTCCACCAGCGACTCCAGCTCCACCATCTCCAGGTTGCAGCGCTGCCGGAAGGAGAGCTCCCGGTCCAGCACGTAGGCGGTGCCGCCGCTCATGCCCGCGGCGAAGTTGCGGCCCGTGGAGCCCAGCACCACCACCACGCCGCCGGTCATGTACTCGCAGCCGTGGTCTCCCACGCCTTCGACCACCGCCTGCGCGCCGCTGTTGCGCACGGCGAAGCGCTCCCCCGCGAGCCCGCGCAGGTACACCTCACCGGCCGTGGCGCCGTAGAGGGCGGTGTTGCCCACCAGCACGTTCTCCTCCGCGACGAAGCGGCTGGACGGGGGCGGGTACGCGATGATGCGCCCACCGGAGAGTCCCTTGCCCACGTAGTCATTGGCGTCACCCTCCAGCTCCAGCGTGACTCCCGAGACCAGGAACGCGCCGAAGCTCTGCCCCGCCGAGCCCTTCATCCGCACGTGCAGCCGCCCGTCGGGGAGCCCGCGCGAGCCATACCGCCGCGCAATCTCGCCCGAGAGCATGGCGCCCACGGCGCGGTGCGTGTTGCTCACCGGCCGCGTCAGCAGCATCGCGGGGCCACCCTCCAACACGGCCTTCGCGTCCTGGAGCAGCTCATGGTCCAGGTGGTCCGACACATCCTTCGAGCGAGGCACCGTGCAGTGCCGAGGCTCGCTCGCGGGCGCGGCGGGAGCGGCCAGGAGCGCGGAGAGGTCCACGCGCCGCGCCTTCCAGTGGTCCACCGTCGCGCGCTGGCGCAGCAGGTCCACCCGGCCCACCAGCTCCTCGAGGGTCCTGGCCCCCAGCGCGGCCATGCGCTGGCGCAGGTCCTCGGCGAGCAGGAGGAAGAAGTTCACCACGTCCTCGGGCTTGCCCTGGAAGTGCTCTCGCAGCCCCGCGTCCTGCGTGGCGATGCCCGCCGAGCAGGTGTTGAGGTGGCACTTGCGCAGCATCACGCAGCCCACGGCCACGAGGCTCGCGGTGGCGAGTCCGAACTCCTCGGCGCCCAGCAGCGCGGCCACGAGCACATCGCGCGCGGTGCGCAGGCCTCCATCCGCCTGGACGCGGATGCGCGAACGAAGCCCGTTGTGCACCAGGACCTGTTGCGTCTCCGCCAGTCCCAGCTCCCAGGGAAGGCCCGCGTGGTGGATGCTCGAGATGGGGGAGGCGCCCGTGCCGCCCTCGTAGCCGGAGACCACCACGCAGCCCGCGCCGGCCTTCGCCACACCCGCGGCGATGGTGCCGACACCGACCTCGCTCACCAGCTTCACGCTGACGCGCGCCGTCGGGTGGGTGGACTGGAGGTCGTAGATGAGCTGCGCCAGGTCCTCGATGGAGTAGATGTCGTGGTGCGGAGGAGGGGAGATGAGCGTCACGCCGGGCGTGGACCAGCGGACCTTGGCGATGCGCTCATCCACCTTGTGGCCGGGGAGCTGCCCACCCTCACCGGGCTTGGCGCCCTGGGCGACCTTGATCTGCAGCTCGTCGGCGTTGACCAGGTACTCGGTGGTGACCCCGAAGCGGGCGCTGGCCACCTGCTTGATGGCGCTGCGGCGCAGGTCGCCGTGCGCATCGCGCGTGTAGCGCCGGGACTCCTCGCCCCCCTCGCCGCTGTTGGAGCGTCCCCCCAGCCGGTTCATCGCGATGGCGAGCGTCTCGTGGGCCTCCGCGCTGATGGAGCCGAAGGACATGGCCCCCGTGACGAAGCGGCGCGCCAGGGAGTGGGCCGACTCGACTTCCTCCAGCGCGACGGGCTGGCATCCCTCGGTCTTGATCTCCAGCAGCCCGCGCAGGTTGCAGTGCTCGCGAGTCTCATCGTCCGCCAGCCGTGAGTACTCCGCGAACTGCGCCGCGTCGTTGCCTCGCACCGCGGCCTGGAGCCGGGCAATCGTCGCCGGGTTCCACTTGTGTCGCTCCCCCTGTCGGCGCCAGCGGTACTGGCCCCCGACGGGGAGCTGTCCGTCCGTGTGCTCGAAGCCTCGGGCATGGCGCTCCGCCGCCTCGCGCCCCAGCTCCGGCAGGCCCACGCCTTCGACTCGCGAGGGGGTGCCCGTGAAGTGCCGCTCGATGAGGCCGCGTTGCAGCCCCACGGCCTCGAAGAGCTGGGAGCCTCGGTAGGACTGGAGCGTGGAGATGCCCATCTTGGACATCACCTTCATCAGCCCTTCCTCGACGGCGTGGATGAAGCGCTCCTGCGCCTTCTCCGCGTCCACGGCGAGCTCGTTCGATTCCGCCAGGGCTCGCACCGTGTCCAGCGCGAGGTACGGGTTCACCGCCGCCGCGCCGTAGCTGAAGAGACAGGCGAAGTGGTGGACCTCCCGCGCTTCCGCCGTCTCCAGCAGCAGGCCCGTGTACATGCGGATGCCGTCTCGGACCAGGCGCTGGTGGACCGCGGAGACGGCCAGCAGCGCGGGGATGGCCGCATGCGCCACATCCACGCCCCGGTCACTCAAGAGCAGGATGCTGGCGCCCCCATCCACGGCGTCCACCGCCGCCGCGCACAGCTTCTCGACCGCCGTCTCCAGCGCGGCCTCTCCGCCGCTCAGCGGATAGAGCAGCGACAGGCGCCGCGTCTCGAACAAGCCCTCGCCACGGATGGAGGCGAGCCGCGCCAGCTGCCCGTTGGTGAGGATGGGGCCGGGCAGTGAGAGCCGGTGGCACTGCTCCGGGGTCTCCTCGAAGGTGTTGCTCTCCGGGCCCAGCGCCGTGGCGAGCGTCATCACCAGCGACTCACGCAGCGGGTCGATGGGCGGATTGGTCACCTGCGCGAAGAGCTGGTGGAAGTACGAGAAGAGGCTGGGCGCCTGGTCGCTGAGCACCGCGAGCGGCGTGTCCGTGCCCATGGAGCCCACGGGCTCCTTGCCCGTCTCCGCCATGGGGGTGAGCACCGCGCGAAGCTCCTCGAGGGTGTAGCCGAATGCCCCCTGGAGCCGTGACAGCTCGTCGCCCCTGAGCCGCTCCGGTGCGGGAACGGTGGGCAGGTCCTCGAAGGTGTAGACGTTGCGCTCGAGCCACTTGCGATAGGGCCAGCGCGTGCTGATGTCGCGCTTCACCTCGGCGTCCTCGAGGATGCGCCCCTCGGTGGTGTCCACCAGCAGCATGCGGCCCGGGGTGAGGCGGCCCTTGCGCCGCACCTGGGACGGGGGCACGTCGATGACCCCCGTCTCCGAGGCGAGGATGATGCGGTCATCCTCCGTCACCAGGTAGCGCGCGGGACGCAGCCCGTTGCGGTCCAGCGTGGCGCCGATGAGCTGCCCATCCGTGAAGGCGATGGCGGCGGGGCCATCCCACGGCTCCAGCAGCGCGGACGAGTACTCGTAGAAGGCGCGCTTGTCGTCATCCATGAGCGCGTCGCCCTCCCACGCCTCCGGAATCATCATCATCATCGCGTGGGGCAGGGTTCGCCCGCCCAGGTAGAGCAGCTCCACCATGTTGTCGAACTGCGCGGAGTCGCTCTTGCCCGGGACGATGATGGGCCACAGCGGCTCCAGGCTGCCCCCCAACCGCGCCGTCTGGAGCAGGCCGCGCCGAGCCGTCATCCAGTTGCGATTGCCACGCAGGGTATTGATTTCCCCGTTGTGCGCGATGAAGCGGAATGGCTGCGCCAGCTCCCACGTGGGGAACGTGTTGGTGGAGAAGCGGGAGTGGACCAGCCCCAGCGCGCTGACGAACTCCGTGTGCTGGAGGTCCGCGTAGAAGCGGGGGAGGTCCGCGGGCAGCAGCAGGCCCTTGTAGACGAGCGTCTCGGACGAGAGGCTGGCGATGTGGAACCGGCCCTTCGGGTCCACGCCTCGCGCGAGGACGCGGTTCTCCGTGAGCTTGCGGATGCGGTACAGCTTGCGCTCGAAGGCGCTGGGGACCACGCGGCGCCGGGCGATGAAGAGCTGCCGGATGACCGGCGCGGCCTCGCGAGCCACGGGCCCCAGGTGCTCGGGGGCCACCGGGACATCGCGCCAGCCCAGCACCCGCTGGCCCTCCTCGGTGACGACCTCCTCCAGCGCCGCTTCACACGCGGCCCGCGCGTCCACCTCCTGCGGGAGGAAGACCTGCGCCACGCCGTACTGCCTGCGGGGAGGCAGCTCGAAGCCCAGGGTGGGGGCCTCGTGCTCGAAGAAGCGGTGGGGGAGCTGCACCAGGATGCCCGCGCCATCTCCCGTCCGAGGGTCCTTCCCCGCCGCCGCGCGGTGGCTCAGGCGGTTGAGGAGCTCCAGGGCGTCCTCGACGATTCCGCGAGAGCGTTCACCTCTCAGGTGGGCCACGAAACCGACGCCACAGGCGTCATGTTCGGTTTCGGGCTCATAGAGGCCGTACCGGCCGGGGAGGATCGCGGACATCAACTTCCCCTTTCTCCCGCGTGACGCGAGAGGTCATTGCTGTGTCGCTTCAGGCTAACGCGTTGCGTTGACCGGCGTAAAGGCGGGGCCCCGCGAGGGGAGGGTGGGCCTGGAGGTCTGGCCGCTTTCTGTCGAGCAGGCGACGCATGTCCACCCGTGGGCGAGGACCCGCCCCAGGAGGGAGGGGCGGGCGGCCCGCATGAGGGAGGCCGGTGACCTCGGGGAATCCGCTATGAAGCGGCGCATGCCCTATTCCCCCATCATCGGCACCCTCGGCTACGTCATGTCGGAGGACAGGCAACGCGTGCTGCTCGTCCACCGCGTCGCGAGACCAGATGACGCGCACCTGGGCAAGTACAACGGGCTGGGCGGGAAGATGGAGCGCGATGAGGACGTCGCGGCCTGCATGCGCCGGGAGATTCGCGAAGAGGCGGGCATCGAGTGCACGCGCATGGTGCTGCGCGGCACGCTCTCGTGGCCGGGCTTCGGCAAACAGGGAGAAGACTGGCTCGGCTTCGTGTTCCGCATCGACGCCTTCGAAGGCACCCCCTTCGAGCGCAACCCGGAGGGTACGCTCTCCTGGGTCCCGCTGACGGAACTGCCCCGCCTGCCCATGTGGGACGGCGACAGGCACTTCCTGCCCCTGGTCTTCGATGAGGACCCCCGCATGTTTCACGGGGTGATGCCGTATTCCGGGGGACGCGCGTTGAGCTGGAACTACACGCGACTTTGATGCGCGGGGTCGTCGACGCCCTCCGCGCGCAGTGCGTGTATTTGCCACTCTGATGAAACAAATGCGGCGTTGTTCGCTCCGTGCGTTGACGGCCCCACGCGAAACGACGTACTCCTGATGCCGCGTGAAAGTGAGAATGATTCTCAATTTCGGTCTTCCGGTGCTGGAGAGTGAGCGACCCGCTGAGCCGCGGGTGGTCGCCTCCTCGCGGCTCTTCCGCATGGGAGAGGCCGTGGAGCGGGAAGGGCTCTGGGCGCGATGGGGCTGGGCGCTCGTGACGGCGGTGGTGGTCCACGCGGGAGTCGTCGTCGCGGGGATGGCCATGCCGGCCCGTGCGCAGGAGCGCCCCCCGGCCCCCGAAGAGCCGGAGCTGGTGCTGCTCGCCTTCGCGCCGCCTCCCCCCGCCCCGTCTTCGGGCGCGGCCCGGTCGGTTCCCGTGGAGCGCGCGGCGCGTCCCTCGCGTCCCCGCGTGGCGCGGCCCGTGGTGGAGACGCCCATCCAACCCCAGCCGAAGCCGGAGGTCATCGAGTCCCCGGTCGATGAGACTCCGCCCGTCGCCGAGGCCGCGCCGAGCACCCCCGAGGCCGTGGCGGATGCGCCGGTCGACCCGGGGCCCGCGCCGTCCGTCGCGGGCGGGGTCGTGGGCGGAGCGGTGGGGGGAACCCAGGGCGGCATCGTGGGTGCCACGGGAACGCTGGGTGACGCGGTGGGGCTGGGCCAGGTGCTCCGTCCGCCGTCCGTGCTGAAGCAGCCCCGGCCCGACTATCCGCGCCGCGCCAAGAGCGAAGGGGTCCAGGGGCTTGTGCTGGTTCGCATCATCGTCGGCGTCGATGGTGAGGTGGAGGCCGAGCACACGCGGGTGCTGCGCTCCATCCCCTCGCTCGACGCCGCCGCCATCGAGGCCGTCAACCGCTGGCGCTTCACGCCCGCCATCGGACGCCTGGGCAAGCCCGTGCGCGTCATCCTCGAGCTGCCCATCCAGTTCACCTTGAAGTGACGAAGGCCATGGTTCTTCCGTTCCGCAAGACCCTCTTCTGGATTCACCTCGCCGTGGGGATTCTCAGCGGCATCGTCGTCGCCATCATGTCGGTGACGGGGGTGGCCCTGGCCTTCCAGCCGCAGGTCATCGCGTGGGCGGAGTCGGAGGCGTGCACCGTGTCCGCTCCCGGCGCGGGCGCCCGCAAGCGGACCGTCGAGGAGCTGCTGGCGAAGGTGCGCGAGGCCCGTCCGGACGCCCAGGTGTCGGGCATCACCGTGTATCCCTCCGAGACGGCGTCCGCGCAGGTGGCACTGGGCCGCACGGGGGTGCTCTACGTGAACCCCTACACGGGCGAGGTGCTCGAGAGCGGCTCGAAGGGGTGGCGCTCGTTCTTCCACCTGATGGAGGAGTGGCACCGGTGGCTGGCCACGGGCGGCGACAACCGCGCCGTCGGCAAGGCCATCACGGGCGCGTCCAACGCGGGCTTCCTCTTCCTGGCGCTGTCGGGGCTCTACCTGTGGTGGCCGCGCAACTGGTCGCGCAAGGCCCTGCGCTCCGTCACGTGGTTCCGAAGCGGGCTGAAGGGCAAGGCGCGCGACTTCAACTGGCACAACGTGATGGGCTTCTGGATGCTGCCCGTGCTCGTCGTCCTCACGGCGTCCGGCATGGTCATCTCGTACAAGTGGGCGAGTGACCTCGTCTACACGGTGACGGGCAACCCCGTGCCCGCGCAGGGCGGCGGAGGCGTGAAGGTCCCCGTTCCGGAGACCGGCGCCGAGCGCAAGACGGTGAGCGCGATGGTGTCCACCGTGCAGGAGCAGGTCCCCACCTGGGCGAGCATCACCTACCGCATTCCGTCGCCGCCCAAGGGCGCGCAGGGCAAGTCGTCGGAGCCGTCCGGTGGTCCGAAGGGTGATGGCAAGCCGCGCGAGTCATCCGAGCCGAAGGGCGCGGAGGCCAACGCGGGTCCTCCTCAGGCCGACGCCGTGTCGTTCAGCGTCAAGGAGAAGGACGCCTGGCCGCTGTTCTCCTCCACGCAGGTCTCGGTGGATCCATTCACCGGGCAGGTGGCGAAGCGCGAGGCCTACGCGGACCTGAACTCGGGTCGCCAGCTGCGCTCCTGGCTGCGCTTCCTCCACACCGGTGAAGCGCTGGGATGGCCGGGGCAGCTCATCGCCGCCATCGCCTCGTTGGCTGGTGCCTTCCTGGTGTGGACGGGCTTCGCCCTGTCGTGGCGGCGCTTCTTCCCTCGACGCCAGCAGCACGCCGAGGTCCCCGCGTCCGCGGGCGAATCGGAGACCCCCGCCTAGGACCCTTCCCCCGGGGCGGGCGAGGTTCCCGCGGCGCCTTCGGGTGCCACCGTATTGATTCTAATAATCGTCGTTTTCGCGAGTTCATATGAGAGCCCGGCGCCACGAGCGCGGCCGGGAGTGGAGAAGTCCATGTCGTTCAGCAAGTCGCGTAGCGCTGGCATCCGGTCGAGTGTGGGGCACGTGGGTGGAGTTCGTGCGGCGCTGAAGCCGTGGGGGCCGGCGGTGGGCCTGGTGTCCGCGCTGGCGGCGGGTGGCGCGGTGGCGCAGGAGCCCGCGGCGGAGACGCCTCGCCCGGAGGCGCCGGTGGAGGCCTCGGCGGCCCCGGTCGAGCAGGCGCCCGCTTCGACGGATTCGCGGCAGGGCACGGAGGGCCACTTCGTGCTGCCCACCATGGAGGTGCAGGGCGAGACGGAGAGCTATCAGGTCCGTGAGAGCGCGCTGCCCAAGGTCCAGAAGGCCCTGGTGAACACGCCGCAGTCGGTGACGGTGGTGCCCGAGGCGGTGATGGAGGAGCAGCGGGCGACGACGGTGCGGGACGCGCTGCGCAACGTCTCCGGCATCACCATGAGCGCCGGCGAGGGTGTCCGCCAGGGTGACTCCTTCATGCTGCGTGGCTTCTCCGCGCAGAACGACGTGTCCCGCGATGGCGCCCGCGACCTGGGCTGGTTCACGCGCGACACGTTCAACCTGGAGGGCGTGGAGGCGTACTTCGGTCCGTCGTCCGTGCTCTTCGGCCGCGGCTCCGCGGGGGGCGCCATCAACCTGGTGACGAAGAAGCCCAAGCGCACGTCCTTCCAGGAGGTGGCGCTCAGCGGCGGCACCGCGCCCACGGGCCGTGTCGACGCGGACATCAACCAGGTGCTGTCGGAGGACCTCCAGCTGCGTCTGAACGTCATGGGCCAGCTGTCCTCGACGGCGGGCCGCGACGTGGTGAAGGACAACCGCGTGGGTGTGGCGCCGTCGCTGCGCTACAAGCTCGCGGAGCGCACCACGCTGGAGATGGACTACATGTTCCAGCGGGAGGACGGCATCCCGGACTACGGCATGCCGTACTTCAACGGCAGCCCCGTCACCGAGTCGCTCGACGTGCCGCGCGAGAACTTCTACGGCGTGAAGTCCGACAAGGAGCGCGTGGACGCGCACGTCGCCACGGCCCGCGTCACCCAGGGCCTGGGCGAGTCGTTCCAGTTCACCAACACGCTGCGCTTCGGCCGCGTGGACCGCTTCGCCAGCCCCACCGCGCCGCGTGGCCTGACGCCCGCCGGGGCCCCGACGACCATCGGCCGTCAGCGCTTCCAGACGGAGACGGACAACTCCTACGTCGCCAACCAGACCGCGGTGGGGGGGGAGCTGAAGACGGGCTTCCTCGAGCACAGCGCCAACGCGGGCGTGGAGCTGACCTGGGAGAAGCGCAGCCAGGGCCGCTTCAACCTCAACGCGGTGGGCCTGCCGACCGGGCCCAACCTCCCGGCGGACCTGTTCAACCCGGACTCGGACCCGGACCTCTCCGCGGTGTCGCCCGTGTTCTCCAGCGCCAGCGTGAGCGTGCAGCGGACGCTGGGCCTCTACATCGCGGACCAGATTGAGCTGGGCCCCTACGTGGAGCTGCTGGGCTCGGTGCGCTGGGACGTGTTCAACACGGACTACATCTCCACGGCCGCCACGGGCGCGAAGACCCGGCTGCGGAGCAGCGACCACCTCCTCAACTGGCGCGCGGGCGTGGTCCTCAAGCCGGTGGAGAAGGTGAGCGTCTACGGCATGTACGGCACCTCCGCGAGCCCCTCCGCCGAGCTGGGCACGCTGGCCGCCGACACCGTGAGCCTGGACCCGGAGAAGAACGCCATCATCGAGGCGGGCGCGAAGGCGGACCTGCTCGAGGACCGGCTGGGTGTCACCGCCGCGGTGTTCCGCATCAACAAGACGGACGCGCGCGTGCCCAACACCAACCCGGAAGGGCCGCCGCAGGTGCTCGCGGGTGAGCAGCGCGTGCAGGGCCTCAACCTGGGCGTGTCCGGCACCATCGTCGAGCGCTGGCAGGTGCTCGCCAACTACACGCTGATGGACTCCGCCATCGTCGAGCACACGACGCCGCACATGGTGGGGCAGCGCCTGCCCAACACGCCGCGCCACAGCATCTCGCTGTGGACGACGTACTCGCCGCTGAAGGACTTCACCGTGGGCGGCGGCGCCATCTACCAGGACGTGACGAGCGTCAACAACCCGACCTCGGCCACCGCGGTGACGAACTACGTGCCGAACTTCTGGCGCTTCGATGCCTTCGCGAGCTACGCGTTCGGCAAGGCGCTGGTCCAGCTCAACGTCTACAACCTCACCGACACGCTGTACTACGACCAGTACTACGCGGGTCACGCCGTCCCCGCCGAGGGCATGTCGGCCCTGCTGACGGCTCGCTACCGCTTCGACTGAGTGAGAGGTTCGCGGTCATGATGTTGCACATCCCAAACGTCCTGACCGCGGCCGAAGTGGCTCGCTGCCGCGCGGTGATGGAGAAGGCGGACTGGACGGACGGCCGGGTCACGGCGGGCCACCAGTCCGCGCAGGTGAAGCAGAACCTCCAGCTCCCCGAAGGGAGCGCCGCCGCGCGCGAGCTGGGAGACCTGGTGCTGGCGGGGCTGGAGCGCAGTCCGCTCTTCATCTCCGCCGTGCTGCCCCAGCGTGTCTTCCCGCCGCTGTTCAACCGCTACGAGGCGAACATGCACTTCGGCTCGCACGTGGACGGCGCGATTCGCCCCATTCCGGGGACGGCGCAGCGCGTGCGCACCGACGTGTCGGCCACGCTCTTCCTCTCGGAGCCGGACAGCTACGACGGGGGAGAGCTGGTGGTGGAGGACACCTACGGGCACCACTCGGTGAAGCTGCCCGCGGGGGACCTCATCATCTACCCGTCCACCAGCCTGCACCACGTGACGCCGGTGACGCGGGGCGCGAGGCTGGCTTCGTTCTTCTGGATTCAGAGCATGGTGCGGGACGTGTCGAAGCGCGCGCTGCTGTTCGACATGGACACCGCCATCATGCAGCTCAACCAGGAGGTGCCCAAGAGCCCCTCCCTGGTCATGCTGACGGGCGTCTACCACAACCTGCTCCGCCAATGGGCGGAGCCCTGAGTCGACGCTTCAGCTCCGGTCCTTGCGGATGAGCACCTTCCGCCCACGGATCGTCGCCGCCTTCAGCGCGGCGATGACGCGATTGGCGTCGGGCTCCGGGACCTCCACCAGCGAGAACCCGTCCGTGATCTGAATCGCGCCGATGCGGGACGAGTCCAGTCCGGCCTCACCGGCGATGGCGCCCACCAGGTCCGCGGGGCGGATGCCGGCCTGCCGGCCCGCGCCAATCCAGAGGCGCGTCGTGTCCCACGAACCCTGCGGGGGACGGCGAGGACCGCCCCGCTCGGGACGGCCTCCGGGCCTGCCACCAGGACCGGTGGGGCGGCCCGGCCGCTCCCTGCGCTCCTGGGGCGGAGCGACGGCGGGAATCTCTTCCTCTTCCTTCGCGCGGCCCTCGTCCTGGGCATCCTGGAGCAGCTTCACGGCCGCGGCGGCGATGTCGAGCGGCTCGAACTCGCCCGCGAGGTCCTCCACGAGGCTCCGGTACCCGTCCTGGCCACCGGCGACGAGCACCTCGCGCAGGGTGGCGCGCAGCAGCTCCTGCCGCTTGGCGCGGAGGTCCGCCACGGTGGGGACGGTGGCGACCTGGATGCGCTGCCCCGTCACCTTCTCGATGTTGCGCAGCAGCCGGTGCTCGCGAGGCTCCACCAGCGTGATGGCCACGCCCTCCCGGCCCGCGCGGCCGGTGCGGCCGATGCGGTGCACGTACGCCTCCGGGGCGTTGGGCACGTCGAAGTTCACGACGTGGGAGAGGCGGGGGATGTCCAGGCCGCGCGCGGCGACGTCCGTGGCGACGAGCAGGTCGGTGCCGTGGGACTTGAGCTGCTTGATGACGCGGTCTCGCTGCTCCTGCGTCATGCCGCCGTGGAGCGCGTGGGCGCGCCAGCCCCGGCCGTTGAGGGACACGGTGAGGTCATCCACCTCCGTGCGCGTGCGGCAGAAGATGATGGCGGCGGTGGGGGACTCCACGTCGAGCAGCCGGCCCAGCGCGGCGATCTTGAACGCTCGCGGCACGACGAACGCGGTCTGCTGGATGCGCGGCAGCTCACCGGGCTCCACCTTCTCCTTGGCGATGCGCACGCGCACCGGCTGCCGCAGGTGGCGCTCGGCGATGCTCGCGATGCGCGGGGGCAGGGTGGCGGAGAAGAGGGCGGTCTGCCGGTCCTCGGGCGTCCCGGAGAGGATGGCCTCCAGGTCATCGGCGAAGCCCATGTCCAGCATCTCGTCGGCCTCGTCGAGCACGACGGTCTGCACATGGTCCAGCTGGAGCGTGCCCCGGCGCAGGTGGTCCAGCGCGCGGCCAGGCGTGGCGACGACGACGTCCACACCGCGCTTGAGGACGCGGAGCTGCTGGCCGATGACCTGTCCGCCGTAGAGCGGCAGGACGGTGGCGCCCAGCTTCTGGCCGTAGCGGTGGATGGCCTCGGACACCTGCATCGCCAGCTCGCGCGTGGGGACGAGCACCAGGGCGGAGGTGGTGTGCGGGCGCGCCTTGCCGGGCGTCAGGTGATGCAGGAGCGGGAGCGCGAAGGCGGCCGTCTTGCCGGTTCCGGTGGCGGCGATGCCGAGCAGGTCCTTCCCCGCGAGCAAGGGCGGGAGGGACGCGTGCTGGATGGGCGTGGGTTCCTCGTAACCGAGGGACGTGAGCGCCTCCACGAGCTGGGGCTTCAGGCCCAGGGATTCAAAGGTGGCGTCGGGGGGGGCGGACGGCGGTGCGGAAGTCACGGCGGGGCTTGTACCACCGGGTTCCACCCTCGTGGCTCGAAGAATCGCTCTTCTGTCCCACATCTATCGCACACGTCGTGTCGTGGACGGTCCGGCCCAGAGGGGCCTCAGGCGGGTTCCGGGGTGCCCAGGTGGGTGATCTCCTGAATCCCGAGAGGTGAGACCTGGAACACGGCGAAGGCCTCGGCCCCCTGTTCCACGCTCGCCAGGCAGCAGACCTGGGAGCGGGCGCCCGAGGTGTGGGCGAGTACGCCCCGATAGCCCTTGTGCAGGTGGCCACAGAGCACGAGCTGGGGTTGGAGCGCCTCGGCCAGGAGCCGCGCGTACTCGTTGCCGACGGCGTCCGCGTCGGGGCTGCGGCGCTGCTGTGTGAAGGCTCCGCGGTCCTGGGTCGCGATGATTCCGGAGGGCCAGTCGTGGACGACGAGCACGTCCGCGCGACCGAAGGCCATGGCGCGCTCGATGTCTTCTTCGTGGAAGAAGGTGAAGGCCTTGTTCGACACCGTGCCCAGCAGGGACAGCGGTGGATGGGGCTTCTGGAAGGTGGCCTCGTCGTGGATGCCGGAGACGCCGACGACGCTCAGGCCGTTCAGGTCGACGGCGCCCGAGCGCCCCAGGTAGTGGCAGTTCGGCGCGAGCTGGAAGCCCCGCGGCTCCGTGTCCAGGTAGCCGTGGGGCTCGTGGTTGCCGCCGATGAAGTGGACGGGCCAGGGGAAGTGACGGCGCTTCTGGTGGTAGTCCGCGAAGTCGCCCAGGTGCTTGTGGCGCGCGGGAGCGGCCATGGTCGCCAGGTCCGCTTCGTCGCGGTGGGGCTCGAAGTCGCCCACCTGGAGGACGAAGTCCAGCTCGCGACGGGCGCGCTTCGACCAGGACTGGAGGAAGGACACCATCCGGTGCATGCGCCCGTGCACATCGCCCACGGCGGCGAAGCAGAAGCTCTCGGAGGAAGGGAGGGCCATGGTGGAAGGCTCAGCCGACGAGGGAGGGCCAGTTGCGACCGACCCAGGCACGTTGCTCGACTTCGTCGCGCCAGCGCGAGTCCTCGCGGTCGATGCGCCGGGACGTGGCGAACAGGGGGGCCAGGGCTCCGAGCATCTGCTCGGCGAAGGGCGGGTCCTCGACGATGAGCAGGGCCTCGCTCTCCCAATAGGCGGCGGTGACATCCAGGTTCGCGCTGCCGACCGCGACCGCCGTGGTGTCACAGACGAGGAGCTTCGCGTGGACGTGAGGACAGAGTTGCTCCAGCGCGGCGTCCCAGTTCGGCAGCGTGGGCAGGGCCAGCTCGTAGGCGATGGCGCCAGCGGCGATGACCGCGTCCAGTCGGCTGCGCACGTAGTGGTCCGCCACTTCGCGAAGGGCTCCACCGGGGAAGTAGGTCCGGGCGTCTCCGTGGTGGGGGCGCACGCTGCCGAAGAGGAACTCCACGCGCACGCCCCGGCGCACGGCGGCGATGAGGGCGTTCTGGAGCTCGAGCAGCAGGGGGAAGGTGTTGACCAGCACGAGCCGTGAGCGCGCATGGCGGATGAGCGCGAGCTGCGTGTCGAGCGTGTGCGTGTCCCGGAGTCCCTCATGGAGGACCAGCCTCGCCGCCATCGTCCCCTCGGGAGCGGACGCGGGGATGTCGAATGGCTCGCCGCCGGCGCGGGTCCACTCGGTCAGGAATGCGAGCTCGAGGTCGCCGACGAGCGGGCCCTTCAGCCTCGCGCCGCAGTCGAGCCAGGGGACGTCGCGGTAGGGCGTGTCCCGATGCAGGTCCACCTCGTCGAAGCCCGTGTAGTACGGCGCGCCGAGGTTGCGTCCGGAGACGAAGGCCCGCGCGGAGTCGATGATCGTGAGCTTGCGGTGGTTGCGCTGCTTGAGCTCGGAGAGGCTCGGGACGCCCACGAGGGGGGCGATGGCGCGCACTTCCACGAGAGGTGTCTCCGACAGGGAGACGAGCGCGGGGTTGAGCGCGCCGAAGGAGTCATGGCCGCTGTAGAGCGCATCCGCCAGGAAGCGCACGCGCACCCCTCGCGATGCGGCGCGCTTGAGTGCCTCCGTGAAGCGGGCGGTGATGGCGTCGTCCTCGACGATGTAGCACTGCCAATGGATGGTGCTCCGGGCCGCGTCGATGGCGGCCAGGAGCGACTCACGCGCGAGCCGGTTGTCGAGCTCGAACGCGATGTCATGTCCCTCCCGTCGAGGGCCACAGCCCGCGAGCACCAGCTCGCGCGCGAACGTCCCCGGCTCATCGGGAATCGGGAGCGGCTCCAGCGGCGAGGTCCTCGACAGCGCCACGCACTCCTCGGGGCTCAGTGTGCGGAGGTGCGGATGGACAGGCTTGTAGGCATCGCGCGTGAGGACCGCGGCGATGGGGACGTGCGCGGCCGCGAGGCGGGTCGCGACGCGCAGGAGCCGCTGTCCATCGACCTGTCTGGGAACGTCATCGGCGCGTGCATCATCGAGCCATGTACTGGCATCGAGCAGCAGCGGCCAGGGGAGGTCGGGCAGCTTCTCTCTCAGGCGCGCGCGCTGCTGGGCAAAGGAGTCGCTGTCGCGCAGCCGCACGAAGACCAGGTGGTAGCGCTCGGCCGCCAGGGCTCGGGCCGCGTCGAGTGTGTCCTCGTCCACCAGGCTGTCCACGAGGAGCACGGGCTTCTCGGGGGCCAGCACGTAGCAAGGCGTCAGGTCTCGAGGGGCCGTGTCACCCGCGAAGGAGAACGCGAGGGCATGGGGGCCTTTCGCGTGCGCGAACCAGGAGGCTTCGAGCGCGGCGGTGCCTCCCTCGTGCCGGCCGTGGCCCAGGGTGTTTCCTCCCTCGAAGACCGTCAGGTCTCCCGCGTCGGGAACGGAGACGCTCGACATGAAGCCCACGCGCTCCACGGCGAAGCGGGGCGCGAGCCCGGGGGCCGCGAGAGAATCAGAGACCGCGTAGGCGTCCTCGAACAACGGGGACGAGGGCTGCGCGCGGGGCAGCATCAGGATGGGGACGCGAGCCTCCTGGAGGGCCTTGGCGCCGAACAGGCCCAGCATCAGCGCCTCCACGTCGGCGAGGGCATCGGCTGGAACGAGCAGGAGGTCCGCGCCGGAGCGCAAGGCCGCGACGTCGAAGACCTCGGCGCGACTGTTGGCGGGGTTCTCGGTGAGGGCTTCGACGTGGAGCAGTTGGTCGATGCCCAGGGCTCGGCCGAGGGTCTGGAGATGCGAGACCTGCTCGGGCTCCAGCTCGGACGTGAGCGCGACCAGCTCGGAGCGCACGGCACAGCGGGAGAGGAACGTGGCCACGGCGCCGAGCCCCCGTCCATCCGGCGCGACCGCCACCGCCGTGCGAGAGGGCGCGGTGGGGGATGGCGTGGCCGCCTTGCCGATGGAGAGCACGGGGAGGTGCTCCCGCAAACAGAGCATGAGCATGGCGCCCACGCGGGCTCTCGGCGACGTATCGAGATGGGGGCCGAAGACGACCAGCTCCGCGCCGTGCTTCGTGGCCACGTGGACGATGCCCGCGGTGTCGAGGTGTGTCTCCAGCGCACCGCTCACCTGGATGCGGGCATCCCAGTCGTGCAGGGCGTGGCGAAGGCGGTCCAGCACGGTGAGGCTTGCAGGTGGAGGCGCCTCGAGCTCACTGCGCTCGGGCACCAGCCCGTACAGATAGACGGCCTCGGGAGCGGCGGTCAGCCGCTGGACCCAGTGGATGACCTGCTCGGACTCCGAGCCGGCATCGAAGACGACCACGAGACGACGGAACATGGTGTGTGCACTTCCCGGACAACCGGCCGCCCATTATGCCCGGTCCCGCGTCAAACCCCAGGGGTATCACCGAGAGCCTCACTCGATGCGCGGGCGCGCGTGCCACCTCGGACGTGAGGCCCGGCCCGGTGGATGCAACTGGTTGCCCGAGGCAACGGGTATGTCTTTGCGGGGAGGTCGGGTATTCTTGTTGGCCATGACCCTCTCAGCGCGCTGTAGGAGTCGTCTGTGGATGGCGCTCGCTGTCGCGAGTGTCGTGGGCTGTGGAGCTGAGCGGACCGTTGCGCCGCCTCTGGAGTCAGAAGAGGCGCATGGAGACTCGCTGGTGAGCTTCGCGCTGGGCATCTCGGACTCCGACCCGGACACCTTCACGCATCCCGCGTGGGATGGGCTCAACGTGAAGCGTGCGCGCGTCGTCGTGCCCTATGATGTGGCGCTGCGCCCCACCACGGATGCGAGGAGGCAGAAGTTCGAGGCGTGGCTGCAGGCCGCGGCGGCGAAGGCGGTGGAGCCCTATGTCACCTTCGGCCCGAGCGACCAGCACAAGGCTGCCAATGGCAAGTATCTGGCGCCCACAGACGGGGAGTACCGCGTGGCCTTCGAGGCCTTCCACGCGACCTATCCAGCCATCACCCTGGTGGGAGCCTGGAACGAGCCGAACTTCCCGGACACCGTCCTCCAGAGTGGCGTCCCCCTGGACCAACCGACCTGTGCCAGCGAAGACCTGGAAAACTGCGGCCCCTTGCGAGCCGCGTTCTACTACCGACTGGTGGTGAGCATCTGCCCGACGTGCACGGTGGCGGCGGGAGAGTTCGACGCCACACCGGGTGACGCGTACTGGGACCGCTATCGGATCTTCCTCCGAGGCCACCGGCCCAAGCTCTGGAGCATCCATCCCCACCACGACGCCAACCGCTATCAGGCGAGTGGCGCGCACTGCGTGCCGGGCGATGCGAGCTGCACGACGCGGACGTTCCTGGGCTGGCTCCAGGGCCTCGACTCCTCCTGGGACGTCGGGCACATCTGGCTCACGGAGGTCGGGGCCTTCTACCGGAACGCCAACGGGCAGGTGTTCGGCGACGTGTCCCAGCGCGACACGACGAAGTTCATCCTGAGGCTGCCGAGCCTGAGCGCCCGAATCACTCGCATCTACTATTACAACTACTCGAACCAGTGCTCGACGGCGGACCGCTGTGCGACGCAGGACCGGGGCATCATCGCGCCGGAGCCGTGGGATGGAAGCCCGCTGCCCTACGACACCGCGGGGCGCATCCGCTCCGCGTATGCCGTGCTGCGGGACCGCGACACCAACGGCCCGTGAGCGCGCGATGGGGCCTGCTCAATCCTTCCACAGCATCTTCCAGGGATGCTTGCGCAGGTCGGTCACCAGCGTGCGCAGCTCGTTGTAGAGCGTGGGGTCCTGAAGGACGGAGCCGACCGTGCCTTCTCCCGCTTCAATCCGCGCGAGGACCCGGTCCGCCCGAGCGGCGATGGAGTCCAGCTGTCCCGCTGCCGACGTGAGCTTCTCCAGGGCCAGCTTCACGCGTTGACCGTCCTCGGGCGTCAGCGCGCCCGTGACGGCGGCCAGCCCGTCCAACGTCGTCCCCGCGGACTTTGTCAGGCCTGGCAGGTCGCTGCGCAGCACCGCCGCTGTCGCCGCCGCGTCATCGAGCAGCTTCGCGGCCTTGCCTCCGGGCTGCATGGCCTCGCGGGCGAGCTGTGAGAGCTGCCTCAAGTCCTTCGACGCCGCGGCCAGCTCCGATGCCAGCACCTTCACGTCGCCTTTGTTCTCAGTGAGCAGCTCGTTCAACGTCCGGGTCAACCGGGACACGTTGGAGACCAGGTCCGTCACGGCCTCCGGGTCCTTCTCCAGCATCGCGGAGATCGTCTCCACGAAGCCGGAGAGCTTCTCCGCGAGCACGTCCAGCCTCGGTGCGTCGACGCCTCGTATCGCCTCACCGGCGGGCAGTGGGGAGGGTTGTGTTCCGGGGTTCAGCTCCAGATAGGGCTCGCCCAGGAGGCCCACGGTCGCCACCGTCACCCGCGCATCCGAGCGCAGGGCGCCCAGTGAGGCGGGGTCCACGGCCAGCTCCATGCGCACCGGCAGCGACCTGCCGCGATCATCCCGTCGCTCTGGCATCAGCCGGATGGCCTGGACCCGGCCCACCTGGACACCGGCGAGCTTCACGGGGGCACCCTCGACCACGTTGCCCGTGTGGCCGAAGTCCACCGCGAGCAGCGACGTCGAACCCAGCGTCAGCTCGCCCATCAGCCACAGCAACACGAACACGCCCACCACCGCGGCCAGCACCAGGGCGCCCACCTTCAATTCCAACCGTCGCTCATCCATCCGTCGCACCCTCCATGAACGGCGCCGTCAGCACTCGGAGCTCCGGCGCGGAGGACTCCAGGAAACCTTCAGCGGAGCCCAGGTAGGCACATCGCCCCTGGGCCACGACCAGCACTCGATCCGCGAGTCCTCGGAGCTGGCGGTAGTCATGTGTCACCACCAGCCCGCCCAGCCCTTGGGACTTCAGGGACGAGAGGACCTCTTCCACTTGGGACGCCGCGCGCCGGTCGAGCCCCGTGGTGGGCTCATCCAGGAGCAGATAGCGCGGCTTCAACACCAGGGCCCGCGCGATGGCGGTGCGCTTCTTGGCGCCCGGTCCCAGCTCGGGAGGCAGGCGGTCCGCCCACTCGAGGAGCCCCACCTGTGCGAGCGCGGACTCCACGGCGTCCTCGGGGGCATCCGGATCCGCGAGCCGAACGTTCTCTCGCAGCGTGCGCCAGTCGAGCAGGGCGGGGCCTTGCACGAGATAGGGCGCGCGCCGCCGCAAGCGCACCAGCTCGCGCTCGGGTTGGGTGTCGACCCGTTCACCCCAAAGCTCGACGCTTCCCGCGTCAGGACGCAGCAGCCCCACGGCCATGCGACACAGCACGCTCTTGCCCGAGCCACTGGCCCCCGCGATGAACGTCAGCTCACGCGTGGAGACCTCCGCCGTCATGCCGTCGAGCACGCGGCGGTCTGGCTCGAACGCGACGCGCACGTCCCTGAATCGGAGCGTGTCC
The DNA here is from genome assembly GCF_038561935.1 of Myxococcus stipitatus. The sequence goes on from NZ_CP102770.1 coordinate 5,037,826, forward strand.
TCGGTGGGGGGGGTGGAGGGATGAGAAGTCACAGGCGCAGGAGCTGGAAGGCGAGGGAGACAGCGAAGTCGATCAACAGGCATCCGAGGCTCGCGGTCACCACGCCTTCCGTGGTCGCCGCGCCGACGGCCTCCGCGCCCCCGCGTGCCCGGAGGCCCGCGACCGCCGCCGCGAGGGGGATGTAGAGACCACAGGCCCCGGCCTTCAGCCCCGCCGCCAGCAGGTCCCAGCCATCCACATAGCGAGGGTCCATGAAGGCCCGCCCATCCACGCCGAACGCGAGCCCCGCGACCGCCACCGCCGACAGCGTCGCCGCCACGGTGCCGAGCGTGCTCAGGAGTGGAACGCCCAGCAGTCCAGCAACGACGCGAGGTGCCACGAGGTCCGAGTAGGGGTCCCCCGCGGACATCTCGAGGGCTTCCACCTGCTCATTCACGCTCATGGTGGAGAGCTCGGCGGCATGGCCCGCGCCGGCGCGCGAGGCAGTGAGCAGGGCGGACACCACGGGGCCGAGCTCTCGAATCAGGAGCTCGAAGTAGGCGGGCCCGAGCACCGCGACATTGCCCACGAACCGGCGCGCCTGGCTGTTGGCGATGGTGACGAGCACCGCGCCGAAGAACGCCATGCCCGACATCACGAGCCACACGCTGCGCCCGCCGAGCTCATGGAGTTGAACCATGCACTCGCGCCAGGAGATGCCCTCGCGAGCGCCGGCGCGAGTCGTGCGAGCGAAGAGGACGACGGGGGCGCCGAAGAACGAGAGCACCCGGTTCACGCCATCCACCCCGCGAGCAGGAGGGTGAGGATGAAGTCGAGGACGAAGATGGCGGCGCAGCTTTGAACCACGGCGCTCGCCGCCGCGCGTCCGACGGCTTGGGCGCCGCCTCGGGCGGAGAGCCCCACCGCCGTGGACACCAGCGAGATGGCGAGCCCGAAGACTCCGGTCTTCACCACGCCCCCCGCGATGTCGAGGGGGCTCAGCATGTGAGCGAACGTCCCGAAGAAGGTCCGCAGGGGAAGGTCGAGGGTGAGGAGGGCGGCCGCGGACTCGAAGAGGATGGCGACCATGAAGGTGAACGTGCTCATCCCGAGCATGCTCAACTCCATCGCAACCACGCGCGGGGCCACGAGGATGGCGAAGGGGTCCAGCCCGATTCCGCGCAGGCCCTCGATCTGCCCGCCGACCTGCATGGTGGCGAGCTCCGCGGCGTTCCGGGCGCCGATGCGCGCGGACATGATGAGGCCGAGCAGCAGCGGCCCGAACTCCCACAGCACGCCATAGCCCGAGGCCCAGCCGAGGAAGGCACGTGCGCCGAAGCGTTGGATGTAGAGGCCGGATTGCAGCACGACGATGACGCCCGCGAGCGCCGCCGTGGCCATGGCGAGGGGGAGCGAGTCGTAGCCGAACTGCACCAGCGCGCGGGTCAGCTCTCGTCGCTCCAGGCGCGGGAGACCCAGGACGGTGCGAGCCGCGACGAGGGCCAGTGCGCCGATGCCTCGGACGGCGTCGAGTCCCAGGCCGCCAACGCTCCGCAACGCGTTGAGCTCAGGGCTGCCGGCGGTCATGCGAGCACCTCGTCGCGTTCCTGTTCCAGCGAGGGCGTGGGAGGGCCGTCATGGATGAGCTGTCCGCCGCGAAGGTAGAGCCAGCGGGGGAGGGGAAGGTCCAGCGGTGCCTCGGGTGCGGCGACGAGGAGCGTGCCGCCCTGGGAGACCTCCAGCAGCACTCGCGCGACCTGCCGTGCTGTTCCGGGGTCGAGGCCCGCGAAGGGATCATCGGCGAGCAGCACCGAGGGCTTCGCCGCGAGTGCTCGAGCGATGCCCGCGCGCTTCTTCATGCCGCCGGAGAGTCGTTCCGGCAGCGTGTCCGCGGCGCCTTCCAGTCCCACGGCGCGGAGCACCTCGTCCGCGCGAGCCTCTGCCTCGTCGGTGGGGACGTGACGGCGGACGAGGGGAAACAGGACGTTCTGTCGCACGGTGAGGGAGTCGAACAGGGCGTCTGTCTGGAACACCATGCCGAAGGCCGCTTGTCGTGCGCGGCGATCCGCGGAGGCGAGGCGCGCCGCGTCCTGTCCATCCCACGTGATGTGTCCGCGAGAGGGAAGGACGAGCCCCGCCAGGGACTTCAGCAGGGTCGTCTTCCCCGAGCCGGAGCGCCCGAGCAGGAGCGCCTGCGTTCCGGGCGGGAACTCACAGCTCACGTCCGCGAGGACTGTCCGCGCACCATGCCTCACCGTCACGGCTGCCGCGCGTAGGTCCATGGAGTCGAGCTTAGCGGGTCACGGAGGCGTCCAGCGAAGAAGTGTACCGCTATGGCCGGTGGCCCAGACGTCGCCCGGTCCCGAGCCCCCCAGGGCGTTGAGGGTCTGGGGCGAAGGGGTGATGCTGGACCAGGTGGTGCCATTGAAGAAGTGGATGTCATTCACTTCCGAGGTCACCGCGTAGATGGCCGTGCGCCCGAACGCGGTCATGGAGCGGAGGGTGGGCTGGCTTCCGCCGGGAAGCGTCAGCGTCGGCTTGCGAATCCAGGCATTGCGAACCTTCTCGAGCAGCAAGCCGTCATCACCCGAGACATAGGCGAGTCGCGGCGTCAGGACGCGGACGCTCGTCAGGAACCCGGTAGCGTCGGGAACGCCCAGCTCTTCGCGGACCCAGGCGGTGCTACCGCTCGCGGGGGCGTGAAACGCGACGGGCCGCTGCTGTCCGCCGACAGTCTCTGCTCCCACGGCGATCAACGTCTCGGGGCTCGAGCCATGGATGGCTCGAAGGTTCGCCGACACCTGGGTGACCGACGTTGGAGGCTCTTGAGTCGATGCCCCGGGGACGTACCTCCAGCGCAGGATTCGCCCCTGACTGGTGACCCCATAGAGAGTGATGCCGTTGTTCTGCTCGATGCCAACGAGTCCATTGATGGCACCGTCGAATCCACTGAGCTTTTGCTCGCAAGGCATCGTCGTGCCATCTGGGGTGAGCGTCGCGAAGCGGCCATTGTTAGAGCCCAGGAATACGCGCCCGTCACTCGCGGCCCATGCAGACTTCCAGTCGGCGCTACTGTCGCATGATTGCGCGAACGTGATCGCGGTGTCCGCTACGTGTGCGACCTTCGACTCGCCAGCGACCCATCCGCGCCCCTTCCGGTAGTTGGCGACGGCGTCGAACCGCGTACTCCCAAGTCCGGGCGAAGGTGCCGGACTCCACGCGACCGAGGCACATCCCGCGAGCCCTTCGTCGACCTGCCGATCACAGTTGTTATCCAGGCGGTCGCAGGACTCGGTGTTCACCATCCTGGACGCCAGCACCGTCCCCTCGTCGCAGTCAGTCTCCTCGCGAGTCGCACCGGCAACAGGCGGTGCGCAGGCGTCTCCGACCGGGTGTCCGGCGGCCCCATCGCCATCGTCGTCCACGAAGTACGGCACAGGCACATCGGTGCTGATGCACGCGGAGCCGGTGGTTCCTTGGCACGCCTTGTGGCCATCACAGAGTTGCTCCGTCTTGCAGGTGCTCCCCACGTCGAACGGGGCGTCGTCCGCCACGTTGTTGCAGTTGTCGTCCTTGCCGTCGCAGAGGAGCTCCATCTGCCCAGGGTGGATGGCGGCGTTCTTGTCGTTGCAATCTCCGCCGCGAAGCGCGGCTCCCGGAGGCGCACCACACGCGCGAGCCGAAGGGGTCGACGAGTCGCCGTAGGTGTCTCCATCCGCATCCACCCAGTACTCGGTGTTGCCGGCGACGTCGCTCTCGCCCAGGGCGCAGTTGTTGTCGGTGCCGTCGCACGTCTCCAGGGCATCCGGGTGGACATCATTCCGGGTGTCATCGCAATCCGTTCCCGGATAGGCGCCCTTGTTGGCGAAGTACTCATCGCCATCCAGGTCCTCGGCGCGCAGGTCCAGGTTGATGTCCCTGACGTCCTTCTCCGGGAAGAGCACCTCCGCGGACTGGAGCGCGATGATGGGTCCATCGCACGTGCGCTCGTGGGCGCGGGCCGTCACACGCAGGTTCGGACTCCAGCCCTTCTGCTCCATGATGACGCCGGTGCGCGTGTCGCTCAGGCGCTCGGGATCCACAATCACTGCGGTATCCCGTTTGTTCGATGCGTTCTGGGTGTCCTCCACGATGAGCGTCAGGCACTTCGGCTTGAACGTCGCGTAGGAGATGAAGACCCGGACGACGCCTTCGGTGGAATTGGTCTCCCTCTTGCAGCCCCAGATGGGAGCTGTCAGCAGCAATACACTCACATGGAATAAACGCATCGCTCGTGCATTCCCTGGCGCTGCAGCGCCCGCTGTCGTGACGTTCCGACGAAAAACCCAAGGACCCGAACACCCCCCATAGACCGCCGTGCTGGCCATCGTCCAGAAGCCCCGTTGCCGGGTGCCTCCTTTCGCTCGTCGGGCCCCAGCATGTGACACTGTGTCTCCCTCTGGCCCGAGCCTCACCTGACCCCGCACATGTTCACTGTCCGAAACGCCCTCGCCGTGCCCCTGTGTGCCTGGATGGCCTTGTCTCCGTCCGAGTCCCAGTCGGCACCGAGTGATGCCCCCGTGGCCGCCACTGCCTCGCGCGACGCTGCGGATTCCGCAGCCGGGGCTGCGAATTCCGCACGGGGCGCTGCGGATTCCGCACCGGCCGAGACCTCGGCCACGCAGGGTGCGACGCTGTCGCTGGAGCGTGCGGTGTCGCTGGCGGCGGAGCGCAACGAGTCCGCGCTCGCGGCTCGGCAGCGCGCCCAGGCCGCCGAGGCCCGCGTGGCGCGTGCACGCGCGTTCTTCTTCCCGGAGCTGTCGGCGACCGGCACGTACACGCGCCGCTCCAACCAGTCGACGCGAGAGGTCGGAGGTCAGCGCGTCGTGCTCCAGCGCTACAACGCCTTCGGCGCCAACATCGTCGCGCGCATGACGCTCTTCGACGCGCGCGGGTTTCCGCTCTACCGGGCGGCGCGGCTGGAGGGCGAGGCGGTGGGCCTGGAGGCCGTGGAGGCTCGGCGCCAGGTGGGCTTCGAGGCCGCCAATGCCTTCCTCATCACCTTGCAGGAGCAGCAGGTCTTCCAGGCGGCGGAGCAGCGCCTCGCCTTCGCGCGGCAATCACAAGCGGACGCGGAGGCTCGCGCGAAGGGCGGCCTTGCCAGCACGAATGACGTGACGCGTGCCGAGGTCGAGGTGGCCACCGCGGAGGTGGCGCTCATCAGCGCTCGCAACCTCGCCGAGACCAGCCGCCTGGAGCTGGGCTACCTCCTGGTGGAGCCAGTGGAGGGAGGGCTCGCCGCGCCGCAGGCGTTGCTCGATGACGCGGCCCGTCCCTTGGACGCGCACAACGCCCTCATTCCCGGGGCCGTGGAGCGCCGGCCGGACATCCTGGCGTCGCGGCTGCGCGTGGAGTCGCTCGAGGCCAACGCGCTCGAGCCGCTGGCCCGCCTGCTTCCGTCGCTCGGAGTGGCCGCCACGTATCGGCTCACGAACGAGAGTGGCCTGACGGGTCGCACGGGCGATGGCTTCCTGTCGGCGGACCTCACGTGGAACCTCTTCGACGGAGGGGAGCGCTACGCGGAGCGCCATGAGCGAGTGGCCCTGGCCCGCGCCGCGGCGCTGGAGCAGCAGGCGAGCACGCGCCGAGTGGACGTGGACATCCAGCGGGCCCGGGTGGCATTGGAGAATGCCCAGGCGGCGCTGACGCAGAGTGAGCTGGCGACCCGTGCCGCGCGGCGGAACGCCGAAGAGCAAGGCATTCTCTATCGCCAGGGGTTGGCCACGGCGTTGACGGTGGCGGACGCCTCGTTGCAGCAGTTCGAGGCGGAGGTGGCCCTGGCGCGCAGCCGCTATGCGCTGGGCGTGGCCCTGTTGGGGCTGCGGGCGGCAGTCGGACTCGATCCTTTGGGGAAGGAACCGTGAAGGTGATGCGACGCGCAGGAACGCTGACGCTGGCCGTGGCGATGCTGGCCGTGGGGGCATGCAAGAAGGACGACGAGTCCCCGAAGGGCGCGGCACCCTCCGCCGGAGCGAAGGGCGGCGGCCGTCCGGGAGGCGGCCGAGGTCCTCTCCAGTTCCCCGTCGAGGTCGCCCCCGTCGAGGCGCGCGACGTCGAGTTCGTCGTGAACGCGGTGGGCTCCGTCGAGGCCTTCGAGCGGGTGCAGATCACCGCGCGCGTGCCCGGCGCCGTGGAGCGAGTGCTCTTCATGGAAGGGCAGACGGTGAAGAAGGGCGACGTGCTCGCGGAGATCGAGCCCGCGCGCTACGCCATCGCCGTGCGCGCGGCCGAGGCCACGCTGGCCCGCTCGCGCGCCGCGCTCGTGGAGGCGAAGTCCGGCGCCGAGCGTCGCTCCGCCGTCAACCAGGCGAGCCCCGGGCTCCTGCCCGCGGAGCAGCTCGAGACGTTCCAGACGCGAGCGCTCACGGCGGAGGCGGAGGTCGCCTCCTCGCGAGCGGCGTTGGACCAGGCGCAGCTGAACCAGCGGGACGCCTATGTGCGAGCACCGATGGACGGCGTGCTCCAGACGCGCACGGTGCAGACGGGTCAGTACGTCCAGGCGGGGGTGGTGCTCGCGACGCTGCTGCGCAAGGACCCGTTGCTCTTGCGCTTCACCGTGCCGGAGGCCGATGTGGCGCGCATCAAGCCGGGGATGCCCGCGCGGTTCGCGGTGCGCTCGGAGAGTGGCTCGTACACAGCGAAGATCACCCACGTGGCGGAGGCCGCCGACGAGGCGAGCCGGATGGTCCCCGTGACGGCCGAGGTGTCCAGTGAGGACGCGAAGCGGCTGCGGCCGGGGGCGTTCGCCTCGGTGGCGGTGCCGGTGGAGACCCGGGGCGGAAGTCCCGTGGTGCCGCAGACCGCGGTGCGCGCCAGTGAGCGTGGCTTCCTGGCGTTCGTGGTGGAGGGCGACAAGGCGCGTGAGCGGGTGCTGGAGCTGGGCATGCGCACGGCGGATGGACGGGTGGAGGTCCGCGAGGGGCTCAAGCCCGGTGAGACGCTGGTGGTGCGCGGCGGCGAGGCCCTGCGTGACGGGGCCACGGTGCGAGTCACCGAGGGGAAGAAGCCCGCGCTGACGGTGGAGCCGCGCGCGGAGGACGGCGCTGGCGGAGGAGGTGCGCGGCCATGAGCCTGACGGAAGCGTGCATCAAGAAGCCCGTCCTCGCGTGGATGATCATGGCCGCCACCATCGTCTTCGGACTGGTGGCGGCGGGTCGTATTGGCGTGAGTCAGTTCCCGGACGTCGACTACCCCACCATCAACATCAGCGTGTCGTGGGAGGGCGCGAACCCGGAAGCCGTCGAGAGCGACGTCATCGAGCCCATCGAGGAGGCGGTGACGCAGGTCGAGGGCGTCACCAGCATCATCTCCACGGCGCGCCAGGGCTCGGCGAACATCACGGTGGAGCTGGACCTGTCGCGCAACGTGGACGCGGCGCTGCAGGACGTCCAGGCGAAGGTGAGCCAGGCGCAGCGCCAGCTCCCCGAGGACATCGACCCGCCCATCGTCACGAAGACGAACCCCGAGGACAACCCCATCATCCAGGTGGGCGTGTCCGGTCCGTTCTCGCAGCAGGTGGTGAGTGACTTCGCGCGCTACCGCGTGAAGGAGAAGCTCCAGACGGTGCCGGGCGTGGGCGAGGTGCAGATGGGCGGCTCGTTGGAGCGCAACATCCGCATCTGGGTGGACTCGAACAAGCTGGACGCCCTGGGCCTCACGGTGACGGACATCACTTCCGCGCTCCAGCGGGAGCACGTGGAGCTTCCCGCGGGCCGCATCGAGACGGCGGGGCGTGAAGTCAACGTGCGCGTCCTGGGCGAGGCGCTGGACCTGGAGACGCTTCGGAAGATCGTTCTCCGCGAGCAGGGCGGGCAGCCGGTGTACCTGCACGACGTGGCGCTGGTGGAGGACGGTTTCGAGGATGTGCGGCGCATGGCGCGCGTCAACGGGACGCCCGCGCAGGGGCTGGGAATCAAGAAGCAACGCGGCGCCAACGCGGTGGCCGTGGCGAAGGGGATTCGGGCGGAGCTCGAGCGCATCCAGAAGGAAGCCCCCGAGGGCATGGACGTGGCGGTGCGGTTCGACTCGACGCAGTTCATCGAGGAGAGCGTGCACGAAATCGAGTTCGAACTGCTCCTGGCCTGCATCCTCACCGCGTTCGTGTGCTGGCTGTTCCTGGGCTCGCTGTCGAGCACGATGAACGTGGTGTTGGCCATCCCCATGTCGTTGCTGGGGACGGTGGCCGTCATCTACTTCCTGGGCTTCACCCTCAACACCTTCACGTTGTTGGGTCTGGCGCTGGCGGTGGGCATCGTGGTGGACGACGCCATCATGGTGCTGGAGAACATCTTCCGGCACGCGGAGGAGGGGAAGGACCGGGTGAGCGCCGCGCGAGAGGGCACGGCGGAGATCACCTTCGCCGCGCTGGCCGCGACGATGGCCGTCATCGCCATCTTCCTGCCCGTGGTGTTCATGAAGGGCATCATCGGCAAGTTCTTCCTCCAGTTCGGCGTCACGTTGTGCGTGGCCGTGTTGCTGTCCTACGTGGAGGCCATCACCCTGGCGCCGGCGCGGTGCGCGCAGCTCCTGAAGACCTCGCGTGAGGGTCGCAGCAAGGTCGGCGTGTGGGTGGACACGGCGTTCACGAAGCTGGAGCACCTGTACGGCCGGGCGCTGGGCTGGGCCCTGAAGCGCCCCTGGCGGGTGCTGGGGGGAGCGCTGCTCATCCTGGGCGCCAGCGTGTTCGCCTTCCGCGCGCTCCCGAGCGAGTTCGTTCCGTCGCAGGACCAGAGCCGGTTGATGGTCCGCATGCAGACGGCGGTGGGCAGCAGCATCGAGGAGACGAACCAGCTCATGCAGCGCGCGGAGGCCTTCGCCGCGTCTCGCCCGGAGGTGCTGAGCGTCTTCGCGCTGGTGGGCGCGGGTGGGGCGAACGGCGGCTTCATGATGTTGACGTTGAAGCCGCCTGACGAGCGGATGCCCCAGGCGGAGTTCCAGCAGCTGCTGCGCAAGGAGCTCAACAGCTATCCAGGCTTGCGCGCGGTGGTGCAGGACCTGTCGCAGCAGGGCTTCTCGTCGCAGCGCGGGTTCCCCGTGGAGTTCAGCGTCCGGGGCTCGGACTGGGATGAGCTGGTGAAGTCGAGCCAGGAGATGCGCGAGAAGGTCCAGGCGAGCGGCAAGGTCGTGGACGTGGACACCGACTACCAGGTGGGCATGCCCGAGCTGCGCATCATGCCGGACCGCGCGCGCGCGGCGGACCTGGGAGTCCCGATGCAGGCGGTGGCGACGACCATCAACGCGCTGGTGGGTGGCGTGCGCGTGGGCAAGTACAGCACGGGAGGTCGCCGCATCGACGTGCGACTTCGCTTGATGGCCGGACAGCGCTCGCGTCCCGAGGACCTGGCGCTGCTGAAGGTGCGCACGGCCAGTGGCGCGCTGGTGCCGCTGTCGACGTTGGTGGAGCAGGAGGAGCGGCCCGCGTTGCAGGCCATCACCCGTCGAGACCGGGAGCGCGCCATCAGCATCTTCGCCAACGTGGCGCCGGGCTCGAACCAGGAGGATGCGCTGGCGATGGTGGAGCGCCTGGCCAAGGACCTGCCGGGAGGCGTGCGCGTGGTTCCTGGAGGCGCGAGTGTGGCGTTCAGGGACTCGATGAGCAGCTTGTTCTTCGCGCTCTTCCTGGGGATTGGTGTCGCGTACATGGTGCTGGGAGCGCAGTTCAACTCGTTCCTGCACCCCGTTACGGTGCTCACGATTCTTCCGTTGTCGGTGGCGGGTGCAGCGTTCGCGCTCCTGGGGACCGGCAGCACGCTGAACATCTTCAGCATGATTGGCCTGTTGCTGCTGATGGGCATCGTGAAGAAGAACTCCATCATCCTGGTGGACTACGCGCTCCAGCAGCGGGAGCTGGGGTTGAACGCGGTGGAGGCGATGGCTCGCGCGGGCCCGGTGCGGCTGCGGCCCATCTTGATGACCTCCACGGCGACGATGATGGCGGCGGTGCCTGCGGCGCTGGCGTTGGGCGCGGGCAGCGAGACGCGTGCGCCCATGTCCATCGCGGTCCTGGGTGGCCTCTCCGTGTCCACGGTGCTGAGCCTGGTGGTGGTGCCGGCCTTCTACGTGGTGGCGGACCGGATGAAGACGCGGTTGGCCCACTGGCGAGGCAAGCACCCGGACGACGAGACGGGTGGTTCCGGCCATCCTTCCCGCGAAGGGAGCGAGGAGCCTCGTCCGGCGGCGCACGGCTGAGGGGTGGCCGCCCCCTCGCGGAGCATGGTGGGGGCGGGACGACGGCCGAGCGCATCGACGGCCAGATGGGGGGCGAAGAGGAGAAGGGGGCTGTGTTCTCTCGCTGACGCGCGTGGAAGGCATGGCCACCATGTGCTCCAGGCCGCGAATGGGACTTGCGTCCCCGGCGAGCAAGGAGACAACCCCATGGCGCACGAGACGGAGCTTCCTCTCAACATCACCCCCGTGAAGGAGCGCGAGGAGTCTCTCGACCTCCAGGCGTTCCTGGACGAGATCGGCAACAGCCGGGAGGTGATGGTCAACAAGCTGAAGGCGCGCGAGGCGGCACATGCGGTGCTGTGCACGTTGGCGCGGCGCCTGTCCGACGGTGAGGACGTGAAGCTGATGCGCGCGTTGGGGAGCGACATCGGCGAACTCGTCGGTGAGTGCACCATCCTCCGAGGACCGTCGCATGCTCGCCGCATGCACCGCGACGAGTTCATCGCGGATGTGGCGGACCACTTGAAGATTCCCGTGGACCAGGCGTTCCGGGTGATGACGGTGGTCTTCACCGCGGTGCGGGACAGGATTCCCGAGGACGAGGTGGCCGCCGTGGCCTCGCAGCTCCCGGCGGACCTCGCGGACAGCTTCCGCCGCCCCGTCTAACCGGGACGGGGCAGGGACTCAGTGACTGGGCAAGACCGTGCGGGGATGCTCACGCGGTCTTCGCCAGCTCCGCGTCGATGGCCTGCACGAGGCGCGGGTCCTCGGCCGTCACATCAGGAGCGAAGCGGGCGGCGACGCGGCCATCACGGCCGATGAGGAACTTCTCGAAGTTCCACTGCACTTCGGGAACCGGGTTGGCCTCGATGCCGAAGCCCTTGAGGCGCTGGCGCATGGGGCCTTCGCCCGTCGCATCAGGGACCGCGCGGGTGAGGGCGACGTAGAGAGGGTGCTTGTCCTCGCCCACCACGGAGATCTTCGAGAACAAGGGGAACTTCACGGCGTAGTTGAGGTCGCAGAACTGCTGGATCTCCGCCTCGGTGCCGGGCTCCTGCCCCAGGAAGTTGTTGGCCGGGAAGCCCAGGACCTCGAGTCCCTGGGCGTGCTTCTGCTCGAAGAGCTTCTCGAGCCCCGCGTACTGCGGCGTCAGTCCGCACTTGGAAGCCACGTTGACGACCAACAGCACCTTGCCCTTGAACTTGCCCAGGGTCGCGGGTGCTCCGTCGATGGCCTTCAGGGGGATATCGTAGAGGTTGCTCATGGGGTTCTCACTTTCGTGGGCGGAGGAAGGGGACCGAACTCGCCGACGACACTCCTATAGGAAACGACCCGCGAACCCGAGCAGCGGCGAGGGCGGGGGCGATAATGGGTCAACGATGCGTGTTGACTCCAGACGCGGCGGTGGTAGAAGCCGCGCCCCTCACGACGGAGCCCGCGCACTGGTGCGGAGCACTTCGGCGTGGGAGTTGTGCGGGACATCGTAAATACGGCGGTCAACGAAGCGAGTTGACAGAAGTCGCGGCGGTGGTAGAAGCCGCGCCCCAGCGAAAAGCCCGAGCGGTAGAGAGGGCGGAGGCGGTGGGGAAGTCAACGAAGCAGCGGTTGACACGGGATGCGGCGAGAAGATAGAAGCCGCGCCCCACTCGAAGAAGAAAGCGGAAGCCACTGGGCGGCGCTGGAAGCTTCGAGAGGTCGAAAAGGGGGACGCAAGTCGAAGTTGACAGCTGACGCGGACCTGAATAGAAGATGCAGCCCCGCCGCAGAAAAGAAGTCGCGGTGGAGTGATTAATAAAGTATCAGCAAGTCGCGGAAGAAACAAGCGGCTCGGTCTTTGAAAACCAAATAGCAAGCCCAAGAAGAAGAGAAGGATTGCGGAAACCGCAGTCAATCTTTGAGGGGTGTCGGAGAGGGAGCGCTGAGAAGCGCAGACCGCCGGCGCCTGTAATGAATCAGCGAGTTGGGGTTCCTTAGCCGGGCCCTGGCTGACGCCGGTTCAAATCATCCAGAATAAAAATTGGAGAGTTTGATCCTGGCTCAGAACGAACGCTGGCGGCGTGCCTAACACATGCAAGTCGAGCGCGAATAGGGAAACCTTAGTAGAGCGGCGCACGGGTGCGTAACACGTGGATAATCTGCCTGGATGCCTGGGATAACCAGTCGAAAGATTGGCTAATACCGGATAAGCCCACGGTTTCTTCGGAGACTGAGGGAAAAGGTGGCCTCTGTATACAAGCTATCACAACCAGATGAGTCCGCGGCCCATCAGCTAGTTGGCGGGGTAATGGCCCACCAAGGCGACGACGGGTAGCTGGTCTGAGAGGACGATCAGCCACACTGGAACTGAGACACGGTCCAGACTCCTACGGGAGGCAGCAGTGGGGAATTTTGCGCAATGGGCGAAAGCCTGACGCAGCAACGCCGCGTGTGTGATGAAGGTCTTCGGATTGTAAAGCACTTTCGACCGGGACGAAAACCCGTAGCCCAACACGCTACGGCTTGACGGTACCGGGAGAAGAAGCACCGGCTAACTCTGTGCCAGCAGCCGCGGTAATACAGAGGGTGCAAGCGTTGTTCGGAATTATTGGGCGTAAAGCGCGTGTAGGCGGCGTGACAAGTCGGGTGTGAAAGCCCTCAGCTCAACTGAGGAAGTGCGCCCGAAACTGTCGTGCTTGAGTGCCGGAGAGGGTGGCGGAATTCCCCAAGTAGAGGTGAAATTCGTAGATATGGGGAGGAACACCGGTGGCGAAGGCGGCCACCTGGACGGTAACTGACGCTGAGACGCGAAAGCGTGGGGAGCAAACAGGATTAGATACCCTGGTAGTCCACGCCGTAAACGATGAGAACTAGGTGTCGTGGGAGTTGACCCCCGCGGTGCCGTAGCTAACGCATTAAGTTCTCCGCCTGGGAAGTACGGTCGCAAGACTAAAACTCAAAGGAATTGACGGGGGCCCGCACAAGCGGTGGAGCATGTGGTTTAATTCGACGCAACGCGCAGAACCTTACCTGGTCTTGACATCCTCGGAACCTTTCAGAGATGAGAGGGTGCCCGCAAGGGAACCGAGAGACAGGTGCTGCATGGCTGTCGTCAGCTCGTGTCGTGAGATGTTGGGTTAAGTCCCGCAACGAGCGCAACCCTCGCCTTTAGTTGTCACGCAAGTGAATCTCTAGAGGGACTGCCGGTGTTAAACCGGAGGAAGGTGGGGATGACGTCAAGTCCTCATGGCCTTTATGACCAGGGCTACACACGTGCTACAATGGCCGGTACAGAGCGTTGCCAACCCGCGAGGGGGAGCTAATCGCATAAAACCGGTCTCAGTTCAGATTGGAGTCTGCAACTCGACTCCATGAAGGCGGAATCGCTAGTAATCGCAGATCAGCACGCTGCGGTGAATACGTTCCCGGGCCTTGTACACACCGCCCGTCACACCATGGGAGTCGATTGCTCCAGAAGTCATCTCACCAAGAGATGCCCAAGGAGTGGTCGGTAACTGGGGTGAAGTCGTAACAAGGTAGCCGTAGGGGAACCTGCGGCTGGATCACCTCCTTTCTAAGGAGACCGGGCATCGGACTCCGCGCTTCGGTGCGAGTAGGCGATGCCAGCAGCTTTCGAGCTGCCGAGGTCGACCAGGTCAACGTTTCCGAGTCCAATCCGACTCTAACAACTTCTTAGGGCTTGCTGTTTGGTTTTGAAGGACTGAGTGCGCGGGAGACGCGGCACCAGCTCTTTGAGAATGAAGGACGCTGTAGGGTAAAACCGACGCGGTAGCTCCCTGGGCCTATAGCTCAGCTGGCTAGAGCGCGCGCCTGATAAGCGCGAGGTCGGTGGTTCAAGTCCACCTAGGCCCACCATTTCCGCGGGAGTCCGAGGAAAGCGGTGACGCACCCAGCATGGTAGAATGGCCCGGACTTACGGGGCTGTAGCTCAGTTGGGAGAGCGCTAGCTTTGCAAGCTAGATGTCGTCGGTTCGATTCCGTCCAGCTCCACACGTTTATTTCCCGAAGTTGAGGGAAGCGTTCTTTGACAAGTGCATACGAAGGGTAAGTTGCAATTTCTGCTGAGTAACAAGTTCTCGCAGAACGCAGCTCACTCCCAACCGAAGTCGTCGCCGTGAGGCGAGACTGAGGTGGAGGCGAGTGGCTGTGAACTACAAGCGAAATAGTGAATTCTTCCGGGCCTGCTGCGAAGAGCAGGGGTCTGGGCCTTGGTTTCGAGTTTCGACAATCCGCCGGGAGGCGGGCGTTGGACAAGAGATTAGGGCAAGTAAGCTACTAAGGGCGTGCGGTGGATGCCTAGGTGCCAAGAGGCGATGAAGGACGCGGGTGGCTGCGAAAAGCTTCGGGGAGCTGTCAACCAAGCGTTGATCCGGAGATGTCCGAATGGGGAAACCCAGCGCTGCGAATAGCGGCGTTACCTCTCACTGAATACATAGGTGGGATGGAGCTAACCAGGGGAAGTGAAACATCTCAGTACCCTGAGGAAGAGAAAACAACGAGTGATTCCCAAAGTAGCGGCGAGCGAAATGGGAGAAGCCCAAACCGGAGTCACGCAAGTGGCTTCGGGGTAGTGGGTCCACGGTAGGACTTTGACTGGCTAGCGGAAGCCTCTGGAAAGAGGCGCCAAAGAGCGTGATAGCCGCGTACGCGAAAGCTGGTTGGAGCTGAGTGGGTTACCCAAGTAAGACGGGACACGTGCAATCCTGTCTGAATCAGCCGGGACCATCCGGTAAGGCTAAATACTCCTTGGCGACCGATAGTGAACTAGTACCGCGAGGGAAAGGTGAAAAGAACCCCGGCAAGGGGAGTCCAAAGAACCTGAAACCGCATGTCTACAAGCAGTTCGAGCTCTACGGCGCAAGCCAGAGCGAGAGCGTACCTTTTGCATCATGATTCGGCGACTTAATATACGTAGCGAGGCTAAGCCGATAGGTGGAGCCGGAGCGAAAGCGAGTCCTAAAAGGGCGAATAGTTGCGTGTATTATAACCCGAAGCGGGGTGATCTACACATGGCCAGGTTGAAGTGCGGGTAACACCGCATGGAGGACCGAACTCATGAAAGTTGAAAATTTCTGAGATGAGCTGTGTGTAGGGGTGAAAGGCCAATCAAACTCCGTGATAGCTGGTTCTCCCCGAAAGATATTTAGGTATCGGCTCGGACAATTCAATACTGGAGGTAGAGCACTGGAACGGCTAGGGGTCTCACCAGATTACCAAACCGTACCAAACTCCGAATGCCAGTAATTGTTAATCCGGGACGCAGTCAGTGGGTGATAACGTCCATTGGCAAGAGGGGAATAACCCAGACCGACAGCTAAGGCCCCCAAATCTAGTCTAAGTGAACACTAGAAAGGATGTGGCAGGTCATTGACAACCAGGAGGTTGGCTTAGAAGCAGCCATCCTTTAAAGAAAGCGTAATAGCTCACTGGTCAAGACAGGCCGCGCCGAAAATGTAACGGGGCTCAAGACTAGTGCCGAAGCTTCGGGTCACACGTAAAGCGTGTGGCGGTAGGGGAGCGTCCCAGTTGCAGCGAAGGTCGACCGGAAGGGCGGCTGGAGCGACTGGGAGTGCTGATGCCGAAATGAGTAGCGATAAAGGGGGTGAGAAACCCCCTCGCCGTAAACCCAAGGTTTCCTGGGTCAAGTTAATCTTCCCAGGGTTAGCCGGAACCTAAGTCGAGGCCGAAAGGCGTAGATGATGGAAAGCGGGTTAATATTCCCGCGCCATCTTGCAAGCGTTGAACTAAGGGAGGACGGAGAAAGCTAGACGAGCTGACCGGCGGTTGTGTCAGTCTAAAGGCGTAGGGGTGTCGCGTACGAATAAAGGCGCGGCAGCTATCCTCGAGACCTTATGGCGCCCCGTAAGGGGTAAGTCGTCGATGCTCTGCTTCCAAGAAAAGTCCCGTAGGGAGCTTGCAGGGTGTCCGTACCGTAAACCGACACAGGTGGGTGAGGAGAAAATCCTAAGGCGCTTGAGAGAACTCTCCTCCAAGGAA
This sequence comes from Myxococcus stipitatus, assembly GCF_038561935.1. The sequence continues at coordinate 5,054,005 of NZ_CP102770.1, forward strand.
CTAGGCAAATTTCCACCGTAACTTCGGAAGAAGGTGGGCCTCTGGTAGGTGAAGGCGTACAGCCGGAGCTGATAGAGGTTGCAGAGAAATGGCGGTAGCGACTGTTTACCAAAAACACAGGACTCTGCGAAGGCGACAAGCCGACGTATAGGGTCTGACTCCTGCCCGGTGCTGGAAGGTTAAGGGGATTCGTCAGCCGCAAGGCGAAGCGATGATCCGAAGCCCCAGTAAACGGCGGCCGTAACTATAACGGTCCTAAGGTAGCGAAATTCCTTGTCGGGTAAGTTCCGACCTGCACGAATGGAGTAACGACTTCCGCGCTGTCTCGGAGAGGGACTCAGCGAAATTGAAATAGCTGTGCCGATGCAGTTTACCCGCAGCAAGACGGAAAGACCCCGTGAACCTTTACTATAACTTGACAGTGACACTAGGGATTGACTGTGTAGGATAGGTGGGAGCCTTTGAAGCCGGGCCGCTAGGTTCGGTGGAGGCAACGGTGAAATACCACCCTGTTGATTTCTGGTGTCTAACCATGTCCCGTTAGCCGGGATTGGGACACTGTCTGGTGGGTAGTTTGACTGGGGCGGTCGCCTCCCAAAGAGTAACGGAGGCGCGCGATGGTTCCCTCAGCCCGATTGGAAACCGGGCGGCGAGTGCAATGGCATAAGGGAGCTTGACTGCGAGACGGACACGTCGAGCAGGTGCGAAAGCAGGTCATAGTGATCCGGTGGTCCTGAATGGAAGGGCCATCGCTCAACGGATAAAAGGTACTCCGGGGATAACAGGCTTATCTCCCCCAAGAGTTCACATCGACGGGGAGGTTTGGCACCTCGATGTCGGCTCATCGCATCCTGGGGCTGGAGCAGGTCCCAAGGGTTTGGCTGTTCGCCAATTAAAGCGGTACGCGAGCTGGGTTCAAAACGTCGTGAGACAGTTTGGTCCCTATCTGCTGTGGGCGTAGGATACTTGAGAGGCTCTGACCTTAGTACGAGAGGACCGGGTTGGAGGCACCGCTGGTGTACCAGTTGTCTCGCCAGAGGCATCGCTGGGTAGCCATGTGCCGATTGGATAACCGCTGAAAGCATCTAAGCGGGAAACCGACCTCAAGACCAGGTATCCCGGGCGCAAGCCCCTGAAGACCCGTCGAAGACTACGACGTTGATAGGCCGGGTGTGTAAGCGCGGTAACGCGTTGAGCTAACCGGTACTAATTGGTCGAGAGGCTTACTTCCCCCTATCTCTTGCGCGCCCCCTACAGGGGAGTAAGGGACTCGGGGCCAAGGCCGAGGCTGGAATGCACACCATGCATTCCCCCGGAAGAAACACTTAGCGCACAGCGAGGCTTGTACTCGCAGAATGCTGCAACTTACCCTTCGTATGCACTGTCTCTTGTTTTCCGGTGGCAATGTCGGAGGGGTCACACCCGTTCCCATCCCGAACACGGAAGTTAAGCCCTCCAGAGCCGATGGTACTCCGCGGGAAACCGCGTGGGAGAGTAGGTCGCTGCCGGATTCTTTTTGAGAAGCCCTCGTCGCCTCGTGCGACGGGGGCTTTTCTCTTTTCCGGGCATGGCCATCCACTCCGGACCTGTGTGCCCAGGATGGCGCTACTTGCGCTTGGGTGCCTTCAGGAACCGGCTCAGGCGCACCTTGCCCAGGCCACGTCCGCCGAAGAGGTACCAGGTGATGGCCGCGCCAAACAGGCCCGCCGCCAGGGCGATGCCCACCGCGCCCATCACCGGGATGTTCCCGTACATCCACGGCTTGGGGGCGAACGAGATGAACGCCCCGACGATGAAGCCACAGGCGCACAGCCCCATGAACGCAATCACGGCGGCGCTGCGCAGGTTCTCGTTCAGCTTCTCGAACTGGTCCGCCCGCACCGTCACCGTGAACTTGCCGGACTCCATGTCGAGCAGGATCTGCGACAGCTGCGTGGGCAGATCCGCTGCCATCGACTGAAGCCGCAGGAGCGTCCGCATCAGGCCGCCCTGCAGCTGCATCGGGTCATACCGCCCCGCGAGCAGTTCCTTCGCGTAGGGGAGCACCACCTCGATGATGTTCATCTCGGGGTACAGGCTGCGCAGCATCCCCTCGGTGGACACCGAGGCCCGGCTCAAGATGGCGTACTCCTTGGGAATGCGGATGCGGTACTTCACCGCCAGGTCCAGCAGGTCCCTTAGGAGCGAGCGCGTGTCCACCTGGCCCAACGTCGTCGGCAGGTGCTGGCCGAGGATGCCCTCGATGTCGTTGCGGAACCCCACCAGGTTGGCCCGCGCATCGGGCACCCCCACCCGGTAGAGGATGCGCGCCACCGAGTCGCTGTCCTTCAGCGCGACCGCCAGGCACAGCATCACCAGTGTCTCCTGCATCGGTCGCGACAGCCGCCCCACGATTCCGAAGTCCAGCAGCGCCAGCCGGTTGCCCTCCAGCAGCAACAGGTTCCCTGGGTGCGGGTCTCCATGGAACAACCCGTCGTCGAAGAGCTGCCGGAAGCTCGCCTCGAGGATGTGCTGCGCAATCGTCTTCCGGTCCTCGTCGGAGAGCTCCGCCTGGTTGATCTTCACCCCGCGGATGAACTCCAGCGTCAGCACCGTGCGGCTCGACAGCGACGAGTACACCTTCGGGATCTTGAGGTAGGGCCGCTCCCGGTGGTTCTCCAGGAACGCCCGGATGTTGGTCGCCTCGTTGACGAAGTCGAGTTCCTCGTGAATCGCCCGATCAAACTCGTCGACGATGCCCGTGGGCGTGTAGATGCCCGTCTCCTCGACCACCGCCTCCAGCAGGCGCGCCAGGTTGCGCAGCACCGCGAGGTCCGAGTCGATGTTCGCGGCGATGCCCGGCCGCTGGACCTTCACCACCACCTCATCCCCCTCCAGCGTCACCGCGCGGTGCACCTGGGCGATGGAGGCCGCGGCCAGCGGCACCTCGTCAATCTGCTTGAACAGCTCCGTCGCGTCCTTGCCCAGCGACTCGCGAATCTGCGCGTGGACCTGCTCCAGTGGGATGGGGTCCACGTTGTCCTGGAGCAGCGAGAGCTCGTCGATGAACTCTGCGGGCAGCAGGTCCGCCCGCGTGGACAGCACCTGGCCCAGCTTGACGAACGTGGGGCCCAGGTCGTTCAGGAGCATCCGGAAGCGCCGCGCCGTGGAGGCTCGCTGCGCCTCGGGCGACACCTCCACCTTCTCCTTGCGCCCCAGGATGCGCCAGAGGCCCGCGCGCTCCAGGACCTCGCCAAAGCCATGGCGAGCCGCGATGACGGTGATCTGCCGCACACGATTGAGGTCCTGGAGAATCACGCGGGAATCTGTCTCCTCGGGGGCGACGTTACGCCGGTGTCACGGGCTTCGCCACGAACCGGAGCAAGGCATAGCCCACCACCGCCGACAACAGCGAGCCCACCAGGATGCCCAGCTTGGCCTCCGTGAGCAGCTCCGGCTTCCCCGCGAAGGCCAGCCCCGCGACGAACAGCGCCACCGTGAAGCCGATGCCGGCCACCACTGACACGCCATGCAGGCGCACGAGGCTGCCTCCACCGGGCATCTCGGAGACCCCCGCCTTCACCGCCGCCACCGTGAAGGCGAAGATACCCACCTGCTTGCCCACGAAGAGGCCCACGATGATGCCCAGCGGCAGCGGCGCGAGCAGGTCCGCCCAGCCCATCCCCTCCAGGGAGATGCCCGAGTTGGCCAGCGCGAACAGGGGCACGATTCCGTAGGCCACCCACGAGTGCCACAGGTGCTCGAAGCGGTTGAGTGGCGGCTCCAGCTCCTCGAGGCGATCCTCGATGTAGAGCAGCTGCGCGCTCCGCATCGACTCGTCCTCGGACTTCGCGATGCTGCCCTGGACGTAGGTGGACAGCTCCTCCATGACCTCCCGGCCCGGGCGCGTGGGGCGCGCTGGGATGCACAGACCCACCACCACGCCCGCGAGCGTCGCGTGGATGCCCCCATGGTGCATGGTGTACCAGAGCGCCACGCCGCCCAGCAGCCACCAGATCCCGTTGCGGACATAGAAGCGGTTGAACGCCAGCAGGAGCCCGACCACCGCGGCGGCGGCGAGCAGCCACTCCGCATGCAGGCCCGTGCCATAGAACATCGCGATGACGAGGATGCCGCCGATGTCGTCGAAGATGGCCAGCGCGGTGAGGAAGACGACCAGCCCGTGGCCCACGCGCGCCTTGACGAGCGTGAGGCAGCCGATGGCGAAGGCGATGTCGGTGGCCATGGGGATGGCCCAGCCCGCCATGGCGGGAGTGCCCGCGTTGATGGCCGCGTAGAGCGCCGCGGGCACCACCATGCCGCCCACTGCGGCGATGAGCGGGAGCATCGCGCGCGACAGCGTGCGCAGCTCACCGGAGCTCAGCTCTCGCTTGACCTCCATGCCGACGAGGAAGAAGAACAGCGTCATCAGGCCGTCGTTGATGAGCTGCTGGAAAGTGAACGACACCTGGGAGCCCGCCACCCCGAGCTCCAGGCGGGCGCCGAAGAGGCCGACATACGCCGAGGCCCACCGTGAGTTGGCCCAGACCATGGCCACCACGGCGCAGAGCGCCAGGAGGATTCCGCTGCTGGCCTGGAGGCGGAAGAAGGCCTGCAGGGGTGCGATGGCGACCCGGAAGAGGGCGGGCACGGGCGCCGGGTTGCGGAGCCGGGGGGCGTTCGTGTTCGTTGGAGTCTCCATGACCCAAAACCCATGGCATGCACCTGGAGGGCATGCACCCGTTTTCGGTCCGGGGTCCGTCGAAATGTCGGCCCTGGGTGATAGGGAACGCGGCGGGTAGGGTGAGCCGTTCGTTGATCCACGGGTGGGGGCATGAGAGAAGGGCGGGGATGGCCGTGACGCAGCAGACGAAGGCAGCCAAGGCAGCAGAGGTGGAGCTTCCCGTGGACCCGACGCCCGACGTCGGCTCGGAAGGGGAGAAGGCGAGCGACGGGGCAGGCGCGAGGGAGATTGCCTCGCTGACGCCCATGATGCGCCAGTACCTCGAGGTGAAGGCGTCGCACCCGGACACGGTGCTCTTCTTCCGGCTCGGGGACTTCTACGAGATGTTCTTCGAGGACGCCGTGAAGGCCTCGGAGATCCTCCAGATCACCCTCACCGCCAGGGCCAAGGGCGCCGACAAGGTGCCCATGTGCGGCATCCCCTATCACTCGTCACGCCGCTACATCGCACGCCTCATCGCGGAGGGCCTCAAGGTCGCCATCTGCGAGCAGGTGGAGGAGGCCGGCAGTGGCCCCGGCATCGTCCGGCGCGAGGTGACACGGGTCATCACCCCGGGCATGGTGCTGGACGAGGAGGTGCTCGAGCCTCGCGACAGCAACTTCCTGGCCGCCGTGTGCTGGAGCGAGCGCGGCTGGGGTGGAGCGCTGCTGGAAGCGTCCACCGGCGAGTTCCTCGCGATGGAGGCCGCGAGTGCGGCGGAGCTGGCGGAGTCGCTCTCCCGCGTGGAGCCCCGTGAGATCCTCGTCGCCGCGGGCCAGCGCAACGCGCCCGAGGTCGCGCAGCTCTGTGCCCGGCTGCCGCGCACGCCGTCCATCGCGGAGAGCGAGGCGGCCTCGTTCGACCCCACGCGCGCGGCGGTCTTCCTGCGCTCGCACTTCGCCGTGCAGTCCCTGTCCGCCTTCGGCCTGGATGACTCGCCCATGGCCACGGGGGCGGCCGGCGCCGCGCTGCGCTACCTGAAGGACACGCAGAAGACGCCCGCCGCGCACATCGACCGGCTCAGCCGGCAGGAGCGCTCGGGCAGCCTGCTGATGGATGAGTCCTCTCGCGCGAACCTGGAGGTGCTGCGCTCCCAGCGGGATGGTGGGCGCAAGGGCTCGCTCCTGGGCGTGCTGGACCGGACGGTGACGAGCATGGGCGCGCGGAAGATCGCGCGCTGGCTTGCCTCGCCCCTGGGCTCGCTGCCGGAGATCCACGCGCGACTGGACGCGGTGGAGGAGCTGTCCGCGCGCAGCGTGTGGCGCGAGGAATTGAGCGGCATCCTCAAGGAAGTGGCGGACCTGGAGCGGTTGACGGGCCGGCTGTCGCTCGGTGCGGGCAACGCGAGGGATCTGCGGGCGCTCGGAGTCTCGCTGTCGCAGCTGCCTCGCCTGGGGGCCGCGCTGGCCCGGTGCCAGACGTCCCTGCTCAAGTCGCTGGCGGGCCCGCTGATGGCGCTCCCGGAGCTCGCGGAGCTGCTGGCGCGCGCCGTGGTGGACGAGCCTCCCGTCACGCTGAAGGAAGGCGGGCTCATCCGCCAGGGCTACCACGCGGAGCTGGACCGGCTGGTGGAGCTGTCCACGTCCGGCAAGGACGTGCTGCTGAAGATCGAGCAGCGCGAGCGTGAGCGCACGGGCATCGGCTCGCTGAAGATCCGCTACAACAAGGTCTTCGGCTACTACCTCGAGGTGACGAAGTCGAACCTGCACCTGGTGCCCGCGGACTACATCCGCAAGCAGACCACGGTGGGCGCGGAGCGCTTCGTCACGCAGGAGCTGAAGGAGCACGAGGAGCAGGTCCTCACCGCGGAGGAGCGACGCTGCGCTCTGGAGATCCAGCTCTTCGAGGAGCTTCGGGCGAAGGTCGCGGCGGCGGCGCCGCGCATCCGCTCGGCGGCGGAGGCAGTGGCGGCGGCGGATGCGCTCCTGTCCTTCGCGCGGTGTGCCTCTGAGTACGGCTACACGCGGCCGGAGGTCGATGATTCGGAGGTGCTGAGCATCACCGCCGGACGACACCCGGTGGTGGAGCGGATGCTGGGGGCGGGCGAGTCCTTCGTCCCCAACGACGTGCGCATGGACCCGCAGGACGCGCAGCTCCTGGTCATTACCGGTCCGAACATGGCCGGCAAGAGCACCGTGATGCGGCAGGTGGCGCTCACGGCGCTGATGGCGCAGGCGGGCTCGTTCGTTCCCGCGAAGTCGGCGCGCATCGGCCTGTGTGACCGCATCTTCACGCGCGTGGGCGCGGCGGACAACCTGGCCCGCGGGCAGTCCACCTTCATGGTGGAGATGACCGAGACCAGCCACATCCTCCACCACGCCACGCGCAAGAGCCTCATCATCCTGGATGAGATTGGCCGTGGCACGTCGACCTTCGACGGTCTCTCCATCGCGTGGGCCGTGGCGGAGCACCTCCACGACCACGTGAGCGCGCGCACGCTGTTCGCCACGCACTACCACGAGCTGGTGGACCTGGCGCGCGAGCGCAGCCGGGTGAAGAACCTGTGCATCGCCGTCAAGGAGCAGGGCGGCAAGGTCATCTTCCTGCGCAAGCTGATTCCCGGTGGCGCGAGCCGCTCCTACGGCATCGAGGTGGCGAAGCTCGCGGGCCTGCCCTCGGAGGTGGTGAGCCGGGCGCGGGAGCTGCTCCAGAACCTGGAATCGGGGGAGCTGGACGACGCGGGCCGTCCTCGTGTGGCGGTGCGGCAGACGCCGAAGCGGGCCTCCGCGCCAGCTCCGGGACAGCTGGGCTTGTTCGGGATGGACCCTGTTCCCTCCGCCCCCGCGCTGCCCGCGTCGCATGTGAAGGCCTTGGAGACGTTGAAGTCCGCGGCCATCAACAACCTCACGCCCCTGGATGCGCTCAACCTGCTGGCTCGGCTCCAACGGGAACTCGAGACGACGCCGGGTTGACGCCCCGGAGACACTCCCGTGAGAATCCTGGCCTCACTTCGATGAGGGGGGCCAGTGAAGACCATCTGGAGAGGGCTCGTGGTGCTCGGGTGCTGTGTCTCGTCGGTCGCGCTCGCGCAGCGGCCGGAGCTCACCCCCGCGACGCCCGAGGCGACATGTGAAGTGACGCCTTCGGTCCGTGTCACCACGCTCGCGGGCCACCCCTTCGAAGTCGAGCCCATGGGCGTCTACACCCTGTCTCGCGGGATGAGCTGGGTGCAGATGCGGGTAGGGCAGTCGATGGGAGCGGGGGCGCCGACCCTCGAGGCCGTTGCGTTCAAGCACCGCGACTCGGGCTGCCTCATCTCCGTCGACGGCAATGGCGTTCAATACGGCTCGAAGCTGGACTGCGAGGACGGGGAGATCCAGGTGACGGTGACCAACGCCCTGGTCATCATCCGGACGCCCGACCAGGACGTCATCACCGTGACGCGCCCCCCGAAGCCGATGGATCCGCTGTCCCTGCGCATCACCCTGGCGGCGAAAGGGAACTTCCGCTCGACGATGGGGCTGTGTGGGCCATACACGAATCCTCCCGCCAAGGGGCTCGTCTGGGTGGGCACTCGCATCGAGAAGGACGTGCGCATGTATGCCCGTCGCTGGCGGGTCCCCGACGAGGTCACCGCTCGCGAGGGCAGCCTTTTCTATCAACTGGGCGAAGCTCAGAAGCGCGCTCGGGGAGAGTGATGCCGGCGCGCGCCTGACTGGCGGATGCCCGGCGCGCGTGTAGGCTCGGGGCCGTATGCAACTGGCCATTCCGCATGCACCCCGGAAGGTGCGACTGACGCAGGTTCCCGGAGCGATGGGGCGGCTCGCGCGAGACGCCATGCTGGGCCTGCTCTTCATGGCGCTCCTCGGGGCCGCGGCCATGTGGGCGGGGCGCTTCTTCGTCGAGGAGCATGGCTTCGCCGCTCGCGCCGAGGAGGTCGACGGCGTGGTGGTCGCCACGCGCCTTCCACCGCGCCATGCCCGGGACGGAGCGGAGGGGACGCTGGAGGTGCTCTATACCTTCCAGGAGGTGGAGCACTCCGTGTCGGGCGTGCCGACCTTCGCGGAGTTCGCGGAGGGGCTCGGGAAGGGGGCGGCGGTGAAGCTGCTCGTGGACCCCGCGGCTCCGGACCGGCCTCGCGAGGCGGGCTATGCGCGCACGCGGGCGTCGCGGATGGGGTGGATGCCCTGGGGCCTGGCCGTGGGGGCGCTGGTGGCGGTGGCCCTGTTCACCCGGGAGGCTCGGCGGTTGGTCCGCTCCGAGGTGGAGCCGCTGCGGCTGGGCGCCCTGGTGTGGCTGACGCCGGACGGGCCGTTGCCGGAGTCGAAGGGCGAGGTGGCCTTCCCGGCGCACTACTTCCGACAGGACGTCAAGATGGAGGTCCGCGCGCGGGTGCGCCCCGGACGGGCGCCGGTGCGCAATGGCGCGAAGGTGCTCGCGGCGGTGGTGCCTCGGGAGCCGGGCTGGGCGCGGGTCATCGACCAGGACCTCGCGGGCGTGCTGGGGTGGCTGCGCTGAGTCCAGAGGGGGCCGGGTCGAAAAGTTGCCGGTGACGTGGGGCCGTGTGACACACGCCTGTAGCTCCCAGTTACGCCGGAGGTCCTTCCCATGTGCCCACGCCTTTTGCTCGCACTGCCCCTGTTGCTGTTGCTCGTTCCGGGCACGGTGGGCGCAGCGAAGCGGGATGAGGCGGAAGCGGCCTACCAGGGCGCGCGTCGCGCGTACTACACGCTCAAGGACGACTCGGCCCGGCGCAAGCTGCGCCATCACTGGCTCAACGTGGTGCACAAGTTCCAGGCGGTGGCGAAGAGCCACCCCAAGTCCGAGCGCGCGCCAGATGCCCTCTTCACCGCGGGCGAGCTGCTCCAGGAGCTCAGCCGCATCTCCTTCGTCGAGGAGGACCTCAAGGCGGCCATCGCCGACTACGAGAAGCTGCGCACCGAGTACCCCAAGCACCGGCTGGCGGATGACGCCGCGCTGGCGCTCGCGCGCATCCATGTCCACCGGTTGGACCGCCCCGAGGATGCACGCCGCGTCCTGGCCGACACGCTGAGCGGCAACAGCAAGGGAGACCAGGTGAAGGAGATGAAGGCCCTGCTGGCCTCGCTCCCCGCCCCGAAGGGGGCTCCCGCCGCCGCGCCCGCGCCTTCTCGCAAGCCCTCGGCTCCCGTGAAGACGACGCCGGTGCAGGACGAGAAGAGCACCGCGGTGGCTCGCGCCGAGCCGCCCCCGGAGAAGCCCGCGTCCGCGTTGGTCGGGGCCATCGAGAAGCTGGCTCGCGAGCCGTCCCCCATGATTCCCCGCCTGGACCCGAACGTGCCCGCGAATGGCGCGTCGTCGGGCGAGGGCAAGGGCCTGGATGAGGCCGTCGCGACGGCCCTGGCGGCGAAGGAGCGCGAGGTGAAGGCGGAGCCGTCGAAGGCGCCCGCCGCCGTGGCGTCGAAGCCCTCCGAGGCTCCCGTCGAGCCCGTGCGCACGGCCTCCGCCGAGCCGAAGTCCCAGCCCGAGGTGGCGCCCGCCAAGGCGTCGACACCCGCCCGTGCGGAGCCCGAGCCCGTCCATGTCGCGGCCGTGGCGCGCAAGAACGCCGAGCCCGCCGCCGCTGCCGAGCCGCCGAAGCCCGTCACGCGTCCGGTGGACGATGAAGTGGCGCAGGCGCGACTGAAGGCGGTGGCGAAGCAGTCTCGCCGCGCGGAGCTGACGCTGGCCGAGCAGCTGGGTCTCAAGGTTCGCCGCGTGGTCATCGACCCGGGGCATGGCGGGCATGACACGGGCGCGATCGGCAAGGAGGGGACGCGGGAGAAGGAAGTGGCGCTCTCCATCTCGCTCAAGCTGGCGGAGGAGCTGCGTGAGCGTGGGCTGGAGGTGGTGCTGACGCGTGACGATGATCGCTTCATCCGCCTGGAGGACCGCGCGAAGTTCGCCAACGCGGAGCGCGGGGACCTGTTCATCTCCATCCACTGCAACGCGGCGACGAGCCGGAAGCTGCGCGGCATCGAGACGTACACGCTCAACACGTCCGCGGACCGCTACTCCATCCGCCTGGCCGCGCGTGAGAACGCGACGTCGGAGAAGGGCATCAGCGACCTCCAGTTCATCCTGGCGGACCTGGCGACGAAGGCGAACACGGAGGAGTCCTCGCGCCTGGCGAACCAGGTGCAGCGCAGCCTGGTGACGGAGCTGTCAACGAAGTACTCCGACATCAAGGGCCTGGGTCACAAGGAGGCCCTGTTCTACGTGCTCCTCGGCGTGAAGATGCCGGCCATCCTGGTGGAGACCGCGTTCCTCTCCAACGTGGAAGAGGAGAAGCGGCTGGCCTCGGGCGCCTATCAGACCGATGTCGCCAAGGCGATTGCCCATGGTGTCGAGGAGTTCCTCGGCGACCGCCGCCGCGTCGCCAAGGTCGACTGAGCCGCGCGGCTCCGCTCAGCGCAGCGAGCGGACCAGGAGCACCGCCGCCGCCAGGCATGCCACCGTCCGGACGTGGTTCCAGGCCGTCCACTCCGACAGGTAGCGTGCCCAGTCGAGCGCGGCGCTGGGGCTGTCCGCCTGCAGCGCGGCCAGCAGGTTGTTGCGCGGAACGTTGAACGCCGCCGTCACCACGAAACCACCGATGAGATAGGCCGCGCACCCGAGGACCCGCCAGCGCGTGGCCTCCGTGCCCCACGTCCAGCCCGAGGACACGGCCAGTCCCGCGCAGACCAGCGCGGTGAGCATGAACACTCCCAGGAACACGCCCGACACAGCGGCCACATTGATGGCCTGCATGGCGGCGATGCCCTGGGCGGCGGGCAGTCGCTCCAGGCCCTTCATCACGAAGGTGGAGAAGGCGAAGAACACCCCCGCCATCAATCCGCAGCCGATGGCCGCCGCCCACGTCAGGGTGGGAATCACGGTGTCGAGCATGTCCGTCTGTCCTCGTCAGTGACTCGCGGATTCGAGCGGGAACTCGGCCACGAAGTCTTCGAAGCGTGTGGGCGTGGTGTTGTCGGCCGTCCGTCCCGTGCGCGGTTGGACCCGGCCCTCGTTGAATGCCTGCGTCATCTGGACATAGAGCCCGGCGAAGGTCTCGGACATTCCGGCCTGGAGGAGGGCCTGTTTCATCTCCTCGCCCGGAAGCTGGACGTAGTCGAGCCCGGCGCGGCCCAGCCTCGCCCCGAGAATCCGGGTGGCCTCGCGGTAGCTCAAGTCCCGCTGTCCCAGCAACTCGCGGACGACGACGCCACTCCAGTCCCGGCGCTGAAGGGCACTCGCGGCGACGGCCGCGATGTCCCGCGACGCAATCATCGGGACGGGGAGATCCGGCTCCACCGAGTCCGCGTTGATGCCCAGGTGCTGGATGACCGGCAGCGCGTTCAGCATGTTCTCGAAGAAGGACGCGGGACGCAGCAGCAGCAGGTTCGTGTCCTGGAGCGTCCTCAGTCGCTCCTCCTGGGCGCGGAGCGTGAGGAGCAGGCCCGTGCCCTCGGCCTGGTCCGCGCCCAGGCTGCTCAGCGCGACGACGTGCCGCACGCGGGCCTCTCGGAGCGCCTGGACGGTGGCCTCGCCCTTGCGCCGCTGATCCTGGTGGTAGTCAGGCGATTCGCGGTCCTCGGGGAGCATGGCGTAGACCGCGCTGGACCCTCGAAAGGCGCGGGTCAGGAACGCGACATCGCCTGAATCTCCCGCGAGGACCTCCGCGCCGCGCGCCGCGAGCTCGCCGAGCCGCTTCTCCGAACGCCCCAGCGCTCGCACCGGCTGGCCCGCGGCGAGCAGCATCTCCACCACCTTCTTGCCCGTGTTTCCGGTCGCACCCATCACAGTCAACATGTGTTCTCCGTGGGGCCCGAGGCCCCGTGGCGTTGGCTTGCCTGGAATCCAATATCGGGGTCTGGGCCCGGACTCTCAATGATGGGGAGTCGCTGATTCATGCTCATTCGTCCACGGCGCCTGGACGATGGATGAGGTGGCGGAGATACTCCCGCGCATGACGGACCGGCTGATTCCACCCCTGGATTCCCTGGGCGAGGCGCTGCACTTCCTGCGGATGAGCGGGATGTTCTATTGCCGCTCGGAGGTGACCGCGCCGTGGGGCGTGGAGCTCCCGGCGATGAAGGGCAGCATGATGTTCCATGTCGTGCTGTCGGGCCGGTGCTGGCTCCAGGTCGCCGGCGCGGAGGACCAGCTGCTCGAGCCTGGGACCTTTGCCCTCATGCCGCATGGCGAGGGGCACCGACTGACGAGCGAGCGGGGCGGGCCGACGCTGCCGCTCGAGGAGCTGTCCGAGGACCTCGAGAGCGCGTGCTACTCCGTGCTGCGGCACGGAGGTGGAGGCGCGCCCACCACGCTCATCTGCGGGGCGGTGCGACTGGACCATCCGGCGGGGCGACACCTGGTCTCGTTCCTGCCGAGCCTCATTCGCGTGGACCCGTCGGATTCACCGCGCACGGACTGGCTCCAGAGCACGCTGCGCTTCATGGCGGCCGAGGCGAAGGAGCTTCGCCCCGGGGGCGAGACGGTCATCACCCGGCTCGCGGATGTGCTGGTGGTGCAGGCCCTGCGGGAGTGGATGGCGCAGGACTCCAGCGCGCGCACGGGCTGGTTGGGCGCGCTGCAGGACCCGGAGGTGGGGCGAGCCCTCGGGCTCATCCACCGCGAGCCGACGCAGCCCTGGACGGTGGCCTCGCTGGCCTCGCGGGTCGCCATGTCCCGCTCGGCGTTCTCCGCTCGCTTCACGAAGCTGGTGGGCGAGCCGCCCATGCACTACCTGGCGCGCTGGAGGATGTACGTCGCACACGACTCGCTGAAGGAGGAGCGCCCGGGGCTGGGCGAGCTCGCCACGAGGATGGGCTACCAGTCCGAGGCCGCCTTCAGCCGCGCCTTCAAGCGCTTCATGGGCGTGTCTCCAGGCGCGGTCCGCAAGAGCGGCCCGGTGGCGCCACTCTCGCGGGCCTGAGTCGCCGTGGAGGAGGCTCAGTCCAGGCGGCGGATGCCCAGGTGCACGTGGTCGAAGTGCCCCTTGACCTTCCAGAGCAGCTGGAGCGCGTACTTCTTTCCGTCGACCTCGACGGTGTGCTTCTTGTACGTCCCGATGCTGCTCTCCGGGATGCCGTACTTCTTCGCGATGGCCTTGGCCAGCTTGTCGCCCTGCTTGCCCGAGGCGCCGAAGTCCACGGCGAAGGCCTTCTTGTTGCCCGTGTAGTGGTCCGAGCCCTTGTTGGAATTGACCTGCTTCGTCTTCTGGGCATCGCGCTTCTGACTCGTCACGGGGATGCCCATCTCCTTGGCGATCTTCTTGGCCGCATCCGCCATGCCCTCCGAGCCACCCCAGCCCTTGCCCGGCTTGGGGCCGCCGCTGCCCGTGGAACGCTCGGTGGTGCTGTCGGCCGTCTTCGCCTTGCTCGTGCCGGCGCTGGCACCCGTGCTGGCCGAGCCCACGCGGAATGGCCTGTCATCGAAGCCATCCGGAATGCGCAGGGACTTGCCCGCGATGATGAGGTTGGGGTCCTTGAGGTTGTTGGCCTTCGCGAGTGCTTGCACCGACGTCTGGAACTTCTGGGCAAGCTTGCCGAGGGTATCGCCGCGCTGGATGGAATGAAGAGAGGTCATTGGATGCGCTCCGGTGTGGGGCGTTGAATGACCTGGGTACGCAAGGCTGCGCGCGGTGGTTACACGGAATGATTTCGAACCGGGTTTGGGCTCACAGCCCGAGCTCACTCATGGGGATCCGGTACATGTCGCCCGTGCCGTTGCCGATGCCCTGGAGGCTTCGGTCATCCCGAGGCACGTCGAAGCGCTCACCCACGTCTCCGGTGAAGGTCCGCGTGCTGCTGAAGTAGAGCCACTTTCCATCCGGGGACACGCTGTGGTTGTACTCGCTGGCGCGGGTGTTGATGCCATCGCAGAGCCGCTTCGCGGGCTCCCAGGCGCCGTTCACCTTGTGGCTGATGAAGAGGTCATAGCCGCCGAGCCCATCCTGTCGGCGCAGGGCGCTGAAGATGAGATAGCGCTCGTCGGGGGCAATCCACGGCTCGAGCTCGTGGACGGTGGAGTTGATGGCCGCGCCCAGGTTCTCCGGAGGTTGGTAGGCGCCGTCGACCCAACGAGAGACCCAGAGGTCACTGCCTCCCAACGTCCCTTCGCGCTCGCCACCGAAATAGAGGTTGCCGTTCGCGGCGATGGCGGGAGACCACTCGTCGCGGCTCGGGTCATTGACGGGCGCGGGGAGCCGCTTCGCATCCTCCCATTCGCCATCCGCGCCCAGAGACGCGGTCCAGATGTCATACGAGGCGCGAGGACCTGGCTCTCCCGGTTGGGGTCGATTGGAGATGAAGTACACCGAGCGCCCATCCGGGGACATGTGGGGGTCCGCGTTGCTCCAGTCCGTGGCGAAGCGTGGACGCACGGGCGTGGACCAGTGTCCTTCCCGGGTCCTGCGGGTCTCGAGGAGCGTGTACCGCTCGAACGCGTCATCGGCCCGGCCGAAGAGGACGCGCTGTTGCTCCGGGGAGAAGGCCATGAAGAAATCCCAGGCCCCCGTGGTGAAGAGTCCAGCGCCGTGCAGCTCCGGCGTGCAGGCGGCGCGTGGCGCGGAGACGATTCCTGGTCCTGAATGTGCACCGCAGCCCAGGATGGAAAGGCTCATCCCCCAAATCATGCATCGCATCAACCCTGTCCCCATCATCACGCGTCCCTCCTGGATGGCGATTCAGTCCCACGAAGGCCAGGGGTAGCATCGCGCCATGAAGCGAAACTTGGGGAATGTTGCGCCGGACCTGGCCGGGCGAGAGGCGTCTCCGGGATATCACCTGCTCAGCGCGACTCCCTCGTTCGATGTGAGTGATTGCGTCTGTCACGCGGGGGCGCACAGTCCGGCGTTCGGGGGAGAGTACTCCCAGCACAGTGTCAGCGTGGTGCTGGCCGGGGCCTTTCACGTGCGTTCACGCGAGGGGGAGGCGCTGGTGGGGCCCGGGGCGTTGCTCTTGGGAAACAGGGGGGCGCCGTACGAGTTCCGGCATGTCGATGACGGTGGGGACCGCTCCGTGGTCTTCGAATGTTCGGAGTCGCTGCTGGAGGACGCGCTGCGCGCCTCCGGAGGCCGCGTGCGAGGTACGGGGCCCTTCGAGCGGGTCTGCGTTCCCGCGTCGGCGGAGTCGGCGCAGGCGGTCCTGCTGGCTCAGCGGGCCTTGGCACACGGTGATGAGGACGCGCAGGGGGAAGCCGTGCTCGCGGTGCTGGACGCGGCCCTGACGCTGGGGAGAGGTGGGGGAGGGGCGATGGCGGTGGCGTCGGATGCTCAGGCGAGGCGGGTCTCTCGGGTGCTGCGGTACATCGAGGCCCATGTGGCGGAGGACTGTTCCCTGGAGGCCTTGGCCCAGGTCTCGGGGCTCACGACCTTTCATTTCCTGCGCGTGTTCAGGGCGATGACGGGGCAGACGCCACGGCAGTACGTCATCGCCGCGAGGTTGCGCCTGGCCGCGGCTTCGCTTCGCGGGACACGTGCGCGCATCACGGACATCGCCCTGGACGTGGGCTTTGGGGACCTGTCCCACTTCACGACGAGCTTCACGCGCGCGTTCGGGGTCTCGCCTCGCGCCTATCGTGCGCGTGCCAGGAGCTGAGCGGCGCGCCTGGCGAGCCCCTGCCCGTGATGTTCGCGGCCTCGCGATGAGGTGGGGCGCGGGTGGGCCGCTGGGTTACCTTGGGAAACATGATGCTCTGTGAGGTGTGTGGGTGAGTCGGGGCCGTTCCATGGAGGAGTGGGTGTCGTTCCTGTCCGCCTCGGATCCGCGGCGGGTCACCCAGGCGCTCGAGCTGCTGGGCGAGGCGCTCTGCTCGGACGACGATTCGACGCGGGAGCGGGCGGCGGAGGTGCTGCTGGCGGAGCTGGCTCGGGAGGGAGCGGAGTCCCAGGGGCCCATCCTCCAGCTCCTCCAGCTCTCATGGTGGCCTCCTCCCGTGAAGCTGGCCGGGCCCGCGCTGACCGCGGTGCTGAGCGGCGTGTCCCGCCTTCCCGCGGATGCTCACGAGGTGGATGACGCGGCGCTGCTCGTCGCGAATCTCTACCGTGCGGCGCCCTTGCCGTTGAGTGTGCTGGAGGAGTCGCTCGGACATGCGCGTGCGTCGGTGCGGAAGGTCGCCGCCGGGGCGGTGGGGCGCATGGGGCAGGGGGCGGTGTCGCTGCTACCGCGCTTGCTCCCGATGCTCGACGATGTCGAACCGGTGGCGGGGGCGGCGCTCGAGTCCTTGGGCTCACTGGCCCCCGCGGCGCCGGACATCGTGCTGCCCGCGCTCTTCGACCAGGTGGCTCGGGCCGAGGGGGCACGGCAATACCTGGCACTGACGTCGCTCCGGAGCCTGCTGGAGGACTGGCGGCGTGAGGGCCAGCCGGCGCTCGACCTGACCTCCCTGGATGCCACCCTGTCCCGCATGGCCGAGGACCCACAGGTGCCCATTCGCCTGGAGGCCCTCTCGTTGCTGGGGCTGGGGCGACTGTCGTCGCTGACGACGGTGGCCACGCTGCGCCGACATCTCCAGGATGAGAGCCAGGAGGTCGCCTCCTTCGCCGCCGTGGCCCTGCTGCGCGTGGGCGCGCCGCCCCAGGAGGCTGCGTCCTTCCTGTACCAACAGCTCATGTCGCGGGACGCCCCATCACAGACAGACGCGGCGTTGAGCCTGTTGGAGGGACTGGACGCGTCCACGCTCGCGCGCATCCGGGAGATGCTGGAGGCGGTGGCTCGGGAGGCCCAGGGACCTGTCAAGGACGCGGTCCAGGTGCTCCTACGTCACGCGCGGCGATAGGCATCACAGCAGGAGGCGCGGGAAGGGGTGAGCACGCCCGAGTGAAGAGGTCGGGGTGTCTGATGATGAATCAGGTGCCGAACCGTCGGCGGATGCCCCCCAATGAGGGAGGTATACGGAGTTGAACCGTAACGCTTGTAGGACCTTTGCGGCCGGGCGTGCTCGAAACCTCCTGACGCCGCGCCGCTTCGAGCGCTGACACGCTTCCTTCCGATGAGCGCGAACCCGCATGAAAACCGGCTCGTGATGGTGAGGGGTCCTCCAGGTTCTCGGACTACACGCCGTTCGAGTCACGTCATGCGCGGTGCTGTGAGCTGGGGCCGCTCGAACCGCTCGTGCTCGACACCCGCCCCGCCTCGCCTCTCGATGGTGCGGGCAGGGCTGCTCGGCGGCAGATTCCGGCTGAGGTAGGCGGGCGGCCGACCTCCTGCCTTTGCGCACGGCCTACCACCTCACTCGAGGAGCCCTTGCGCTGACCTCATGACCAGATTAGATATTTGGTCAATGAGTTCTGACCCGCGAACAGCCATCCTCGAAGCCGCGAGCGAAGTCTTCGTCCGGTACGGCTTCAAGAAAGCCTCGGTCGAGGACATTGCCCGCAAGGCGGGTGTCGGCAAGGGCAGCATCTATCTGCACTTCGAGAGCAAGGAGGCGCTCTTCGAGGCGTGCGCCCGGAAGGGGCATGCGGAGGCCCTCGCGGAGCTGAAGGGGATGGTCCGCGGCCTGCCGACTCCCACGGAGCAGCTCCGCGCCTACATCCACTATTGCCTCAAGCCGCAGTGCTGGTCGCCGACCGGGCAGCGAATCGAGCTGGCGACGCTCGTGGAGATCGGGGAGCAGGCCAAGTCGCTCATCCCGGCGATGGTCGAGGATGAGACGGAGATCCTCACAGGCGTCCTCGAGAAAGGCATCGCCGCGGGGGAGTACTCGGTGGCCGAGCCCCGACAGGTGGCTCGAGGGCTCGTCGAGCTCATGTACTGCGTAGGCATCGACTCCAACACGAAGGCCCCCGAGGCCCAGCGCCAGCAAGCCCTGGAGGCCTGTTTCGAAGTCTGGCTCCGCGGTCTCTCCGTGTCCCGAAGACCCACGGGCTGAACCCAAGCCATCAACCCGCAGCACGCTTTCCTCGCGCCCGGGCGGGGAGGGCCTTCCTACGCCCGGGACTGACCAGAAACCTGAACCGGTCATCCAGTGCCGGAGACGAGGAACGAAGCCATGAAGAAGCCTTTGACTGCGGTGATGGTAGCGGCGGCGGTGGTCGCCGGGTGTGGTGGCGCGAGTGCCTCGCCCGCGTCGGCGACGCCGGTGGTCCAGAAGCCGGTGGGGGTGAAGGTCGTGGCTCCCGCGCCCCAGCTGGAGGCGCGAGTCCTCCAGGCCACTGGGAGCGTGCGGGCCCGGCAGGAAGCCACGTTGAGCGCCGAGGCCACGGGCCCGCTCACTCGCGTCATCGTGGACGTGGGCGACAGCGTGAAGCGAGGCCAGGTGCTCGCGCGGATCGACACCACCAACGCGCGGCTCGCCGTGAACCAGGCGAAGGCGTCGCGGGTGGCGGCGGAGGCCGCACTGGAGGGCGCGAAGCTCGACGTGGAGCGGGCGAGGGTGCTCGCGCGGTCCGGCAGCCTCCCTCGGGCGTCGCTCGAGAAGGCAGAGGTGGGCTTCCGGCAGGCGCAGGCCCAGGCGGAGCAGGCCGCCGCGGCGCTCGACAGCGCGCAGGAGGCGGTGCGAGACGCCACCATCACCGCGCCCTTCGACGGCGTCATCACCCACCGCGCGCACAACGAAGGCGATTACATGTCGCCAGGCACGGCCCTCTTCGGGCTCGTGAATACCCAGACATTGGAGGTGCGCGCACCGGTGCCCGAGGCCTTCGTGGACCGCGTGAAGGTGGGCTCCGTGGTCAAAGGCTCACTCAATCCATCCGGCGCGCCGTTCGAGGCCAAGGTGCGCAGCCTGGGAGCCGTCGTTGATCCGCAGACGCGCACGGTGGAGGTCCTCGCGGACGTCCTGCCCGCGCCGGCCCAGGGCGTGACGCTGCGCGCGGGGGCCCTGGTGGAGCTCGACTTCTCGGGCACGCTCTCCTCCAGCGAGGCGGCCGGACAGGCGGGGCTCTTCCTTCCCTCGCAAGCCGTCCAGGCCCGAGGCCAGCAGGGCTTCGTGTGGGTGGTCCAGGAGGGCAAGGCCCAGCGTCGTGACGTCAAGGTGGAGCGGGTGCTGCCTGGCTTCGTCCGGGTGGTGCAGGGGCTCGGGCTGGACGAGCGCGTCGTCGCCGACGTGAGTCTGCCTTTGCAGGAAGGCACCGCGCTCCAGGTCGTCCAGTAGCACGCATCGCTCCCACACCCTTCACCGTACGTCACGCCCATGCTCAAGACCTTCATCAAACACTCTGTCTTCACCGTCATGCTGATGGCGGCGGTGGTTGTCTTCGGCCTGTATGCCTATCCGCGCATCGGGGTCGACCAGTACCCGAACGTCGACATCCCATACGTCACGGTGACCACCGTGCTGCCGGGCGCGGACCCGGCCTCCATGGAGGAGACCGTCACCGACCCGCTCGAGGAGGCGCTCAACACGCTCAACGGCGTGGAGGAGATTGACTCCATCAGCCTGGAGAACGTGAGTCAGATCACCATCGCCTTCAAGCTGGACACGAATGTGAACACCGCGGCCCAGGACGTGAGAGATCGCGTGCAGGCCACGCTGCGCGCGCTGCCGGAGGGAATCGAGACGCCCATCGTCGAGAAGTTCGACATCGGCGCGGCGCCCATCCTCACGTTGTCGCTCACGGGCTCGCTGACCGTCGAGGAGCTGACGCGGGTGGCGAAGGACGTGGTGAAGCCCGTGCTCCAGAGCCAGCAGGGCGTGGGCAGCATCGACGTGGTCGGCGGCCGCGAGCGGGAGATCCACCTCGTCGTCGACCCGCAGCGGCTGCGAGGCTACGGGCTGGCCATTGGCGACGTGAGCCAGTCGCTCCAGGCCCAGAGCCTGGACATGCCGGGCGGCCGGGTCACCCAGGGCGGTCGTGAGCGCGTCGTCCGGCTGACGGCCGAGGCGCGCAGCGTGGAGGAGATGGGCAACGTCATCATCGCCAGCCCCCAGGGCACGCCGGTGCGGGTGCGCGACGTGGCGGCGGTGGTCGATGGCGCCCAGGAGGCGCGAGGCATGGCGCGCTCGGACACCGGCTCCGCGCTGGCGCTGGTGGTGCGCAAGCAGTCCGGCTCCAACACCGTGCAGGTCGCCGAGAGCGTCAAGGCGTCGCTCGCGGAGCTCAATGCCTCGCTGCCTCCAGGTGTCTCGGTGACCCCGGTCAGCGACAACTCCACGACCATCCGCGCCTCCATCCACGCGGTGCAGGAGGACATGCTGGTCGGCGGCGTGCTGTCGGTGCTCATCGTGCTGCTGTTCCTGCGCAACCTGCGCTCCACGCTCGTCTCGGCCATCGCGCTGCCGGTGAGCGTCATCGGCACCTTCGCGGTGATGGCGCTCCTGGGCTTCACCTTCAACATCATCACCATGCTGGCGCTGACGCTCTCCATCGGCCTGCTCATCGACGACGCCATCGTGGTCATCGAGAACATCGTCCGTCACCTGGAGGAGGGGAAGACGCCGATGCAGGCGGCGCTCGAGGGGACGCAGCAGATTGTCATCGCGGTGCTCGCGGTGACGCTCGCCATCGTCGCGGTGTTCGTCCCCGTGGCCTTCATGGAGGGGATGGTGGGCCAGTTCTTCTACCAGTTCGGCGTCACGGTGGCCGTGGCGGTGCTCATCTCCTACGGCGTGTCGATGACGCTCACGCCCATGCTCTCCAGTCGCTGGCTCAAGGCCCATGGGCATGCCCCCACCAACAAGGTGAGCGCCGCCATCGAGCGGGTGCTGGTGGGCCTGGAGAATGGCTACCGGCGCCTCCTGGACGGTGTGCTGAAGCGGCGCGGTCTGACGCTCGGGGCGGCCGTGGGCGTGCTGGTGCTGACCTTGGGCATGGCGTCCTTCCTCAAGTTCACCTTCATCCCGCCGCCGGACAACAGCGCCGTCCGCGTGACGGTGGAGCTGCCCGTGGGCTCCACGCTCAACGACACCGAGCAGGAGCTGGGCCGGGTCGCCGCGCAGGTGCGCGCGTTGGAGGGAGTGCGGGAGACCTTCAGCACCGCGGGCGGCGGTGCGCTCGAGGAGGTGCACAAGGGCGAGGTGCTCGTGAACCTGGTTCCTCGCAAGGCGCGCTCGTTCGACCAGACGGAGTTCAAGGCCCGCCTGCGCGAGGCCCTGGCCCAGCGCCCGGGGGTGCAGCTCTCCGTCCAGGATGCCGGCGAGGGGAGCGGTGGCCGCAACCAGGAGGTGCAGTTCGTGCTGCGTGGCTCGAACTGGGAGCAGCTCATCGCCGCGAGCGAGAAGATGCTCGCGAGCGTGAAGTCGAACCCGGGACTCACCGACGTGGACGCGACGTACCGCAGCGGCAAGCCCCAGTTCGACGTGCGCATCGACCGCGAGCGCGCCGCGCAGCTGGGGGTGCCGGCCGCGGAGGTGGGGCAGGCGCTGCGGGCCTATCTGGGCCGCGACGAGTTCATGAAGTACCGCGAGGGCGGTGAGACGTACGACGTGAAGCTGCGCCTGCCGGAGTCCACGCTGGCCTCCGAGGAGGCCCTGGGGCAGCTCACCGTCCGCACCGCAGGCGGGCAGCTGGTGGAGCTGCGCAACGTGGCGGCCATCACTCCGGCCGACGGCCCGGTGCAGATCGACCGGCAGAAGCAGAAGCGGCAGATCACGCTGCTCGCGAACCTGGCGCCCGGCTACTCCCTGGGCGAGGCCATGGCCTTCGTCACGGAGCAGGCCGCGAAGGACCTGCCCGCGGGAGTGGAGGGGGGCTTCGCTGGCAACGCGAAGGAGCTCGACAAGACGGCCGTCGCGTTCGGCACCGCGCTGGGGCTGGGCATCCTGCTGCTCTACATGATCCTGGCGGCGCAGTTCGGCAGCTACATCCACCCGTTCACCATCATGCTCTCGCTGCCCTTCGCACTCATCGGCGCCATCGGCGCGCTCCTGGTGTCGGGCCACGCGCTGTCCATGTTCGCGCTCATCGGCGTCATCATGTTGATGGGCCTGGTGGTGAAGAACGGCATCCTGCTCGTCGACTTCACCCAGCAGCTTCGCGACGCGGGCAAGAGCGCGAAGGATGCCCTGCTGCAAGCCGCGCCCGTGCGCCTGCGGCCCATCCTCATGACCACCATCGCGATGGTGGCCGGCATGGTGCCCGTGGCGCTCGCTCAGGGGGACGGCGCCGAGATGCGCGTGCCGATGGCGCTCGTCATCATCGGAGGTCTCATCAGCTCCACCGTGCTGACGCTCGTGGTCGTGCCCGTCGTCTACTCACTGCTGGACGGACTCGTCGAGCGAGCCCGGCGCCGCCGGCACATGCCCACCCTGGTGGCGGTCGAAGCGCCGGCCAACACCCACCGGCTCGAAGAGGGCGCGCTCTGAGCTGACCGTCGTCTCCACCGTGCTTTCCATCCCGCGGCTCCCATCGGGCGCCGCGAACACCCTTCGTCTGTCCGAAGTCTCGCAGGTCATGGCCATGTTCATTCCCGTGCTCCTCTCAGGCATCTTGTTGACGCAAGCTCCCACCCTCCCTGTCACTCCCACCGACGACTCACGGGGGACGACGACCGACGCGAGGACGCCCGCGCATCCGCTGCTCGGCTTCGCGGAGGCGCTCGAGCTCGCGGACAAGCAGAGCCCCAGCATCGAGGCCACCCGCGCGCGCCTCCAGCAAGCCGATGAGCTGAGCGCCAAGGCCTGGTCTGGTTACCTCCCCAGCATCACGGCGAACGGCACCTACACCCGGTTCCCCGAGGAGCTGTCCTTCTCCCTGCCTGGCGCTCCCGAGCCCATTCCCTTCCAGAAGAAGAACCAGCTGGCGGGAGAGGTGAGGGCGCAGCAGGCCCTCCTCGTGCCGACGCTGTGGCCCGCCATCCAGAATGCCTATCTCGGGGAGCGCGCGGCGGGGCTGACGGCGGAGAACGCTCGGCGTGAGACGCTGTTCGCCGTGGCGCGGGCCTATCTGGGCGCCGCGAGCCTGCGGGAATCCCTGGCGGTGCAGGAGCAGCTGCTCGACGTCCGGCGTGGCTTCGAGCGCGACGCCCAGAGTCGCTTCGAGGTGGGGGATGTGGAGCGGCTCGCGCTCCTGCGCGCGACCTTGGACCGCAAGGAGGCGGAGCAGGAGGTGGTGCGCGGGCGCAATGCCTACGCCACCGCGAAGAGCGCCCTGGCGTCGTTGCTCGGGCGCCCCGTGGACTTCGAGGTCGCCGCGCCCCGCGACGCCGCGCTCGCGATTCCCACCGAGGCGAAGGACGTGGCCTCCGCGGAGAAGACCGCCCTGGAGAAGCGCCCCGATGCCGCCGCCGCGCGCCTGGACGTGGACCTGGCCCGGGGCGCGCGGACGCAGGTCGCGCTCGAGTACCTCCCGAACCTGTACGCCACGGCGAACTACTCGGCGACGAACGCCGCGGGCCTCACGGGGCGGAATCGCACCTGGACCGCGGGGCTGGCGCTGTCTTGGACCCTCTTCGACGGCGGGCTGCGAGAGGCCCATCTGCGGGAGTCCTCCGGGCGGATCGCCGAGGCCCGCGCGAACCTGCGGGGCACGGAGGAGCAGATCCGCGACGAGGTGCGCAAGGCGCGCGGTGAGCTTGAGACCGCCGAGGCCAACCTCGGCACGGCCGAGGAGCGGGTGAAGCTCGCGGTGGAAAGCGCACATCTGGCCAGGCAGAGCTTCGACGCGGGGGCCACCACGTATCTGCAGGTGACGGATGCCAATGCCACCCTCGCGGGTGCTCGGCTCTCCGCCGTCGCCGAGTCGCTCAACGTCCAGCTCTCACGACTCTCACTGGCGCGCGCGATGGGACTCTTCGACCCCACCGGTCATTCCCTTGTGAATCCCTGACGGAAAGCCAGTCATGCGTCCTGGCCCGACTCCACCGCGTGACGCCAGAACGCATCCCACGTGTGGTTTTGAGGGTCCCACGAGGGAAGCCAGTGATGGCGCGAACCTTGCTTCGTTTGGAAGTCAGCCTGACGTCCGCCAATTCGGGCGGACGTGGGCCTACTTCACGAGGGGGGAGTCCACATCATGAGACCCATGTATCAGTACGGCGCCGCCGATGTTCGTCATGGTCAATACGTCCAGCTGAGTGGGCAGTGTCTGCTGGACCTGAGTGGTCGTTCGTCCTATTCGATCGGGTTCTGGCTGCGCCCCCGTGCCCCTGTCTACGACGGCAAGGTGTTGTCGTCGGGGTCGAACTGGTACGTGGGGTTGCATGGCCTCCAGCTGACGTTCAGCCTCCCAGGAATGGCCTCGCGTCAGGTCTCGACCCTCGAGCTCCGGGCCAATGAGTGGCAGTACGTCCTGGTCAACTTCGAGTCGACGGGAACGAGCTCCGGCAACTACTCGCTGTATGTGGATGGAACGCTCCTCATCGAGGGAGGTCAGTCCAACATCACCACCAGCACGACGCCGTTCGTGCTCGGCATGAGCAGCGATGCGCAGTACTTCAACGTCGCCTTCTGGTCGGCGGCGAAGTCTGGAGAGGAGCTCAAGCCGCTGTGGGACGTACCGGCCCAGGGGCCGACGCTCGTCGCCTGCTACAGCTTCAGCGACGGCACCAGCACGGATGTCTCTGGAAACAACCACACGCAGGCCAGCTTCCAGGGGGGCGCACAGGTGTTGATGCTGGCCCCGGCGCTGCGACTGGTGAACGGGGTGGCTCAGCCTTCGCCCCGAGACAACCTCACGATCTCCGCGGACGGGGGGCCCTTCAGCGTCCAGGCGTGGTTCCACCTCGAGGCGCCTTCCGCATATCAGGCTGAGTCGCACACCCTGTTCTCATGCCTGGATGCGGTCACCAATGAAGGCTTCACCTTGGGCCTGCAGTGGGATGGTGTTGGCTACAACCTCCAGTGCAGCGGATATGTCTCCGACGGCAAGCGCGGGTGGGGACACATCCTGCAGATGCCGCCCGGTGTGTGGCACCACCTGGCGGCCACCTACGACGGCAGCACGCTGATGATCTATCTGGATGGAGAGCTGGACCTGCAGATTCCAGGCGTGGTCCAGCCGACGCTGACGCAACCCATCTGGCTGTTCGGCGCCGAGTCCACCACCCAGGTCGACGGTGGGGCCTTCCATGACTTCCAGGGCCACCTCCAGGGCGCGGCGCTCTGGTCCCGGGCGCTCTCGGCCGCGGAGGTGCAGCAGTACATGTCGCAGGACCCGACCGACGCGGAGGGCTGCGTGGCGTATTACGCGTGGAATGGCATCGTCCTGGGCAACCAGGTGACGGGCAATCCGCCGCTGCTCCTCAACACGGCTACGCCGAGTATCGTCGCCACGCTGCCGTCGGACTCGACGCCGCCTCCCAGTTCGAACCTCGCGGGGCAGGTGGAGTTCGTGGCGGATCCGCCGCTGCCTTCCGCGAAGTGGAGCTTCGCGGCGCCGGTGGCCTTCCCCGAGCAGGCGCTGCTGACGAAGGACCAGGCGGAGAGCGTCCTCAAGTCCCTGGAGCCGCTGGTGAGCTCGCTGCCCGATTCGATGCGGGAGAAGATCCGGTCGCTCGCCCGGAACAACCTGTACCAGGGGCTCGCGCGAGTGGGGAACGCGGGGAGTCCGCCGGTGGGCGCTTTCACGGGCCAGGTCGAGGGCGGCCAGTATGTCTTCTACCACCACACGCGGCAGGGGCGGGTGGAGGCCGGCCGGATGCAGCTGAGCGTCAACACGGAGTGCATCGGGTGGATTGTCACGGTCGTCGCGACGGCCTTCTCGCTGATTCTTTCCGCGTTCGGCGTGGGCTTCGTCGGGGCGCGGCTCGTCTCGCCCATCCAGAAGGCCGTGACGGAGAGCAGCGTCCTGCTCAACACGGTGGAGAACGTGGCGAAGAGCTCCACCCAGGATGCCGGGAACATCATCCGGATCCTCAAGGCGTTCTACACCGCGGGAACCTTGGGGAAGATCTTCGGTGCCGTGCTGACGGGGAGCTGGTGGTCCCTCGCCATCAACTGCGGCCTGCTCATGTTGCAGGTCGCCGCACTGTGGGCCACGGGCGGCGCCTACCTGGCCATCCTCATCATCGAGCTCGCGGCGAACTTCGCGCTCTTCGTCTACGCCCTCACGCAGAAGCCATCGAACTGCTGAGGTCCGCGCCGGTGCTCCCGCTGAGGCAGGAGCACCGGTCGCGCGTTGCTCGAGGAGCGCGGCATCAAGTGCAGCATGTCGCGCAAGGGCAACTGCTGGGACAACGCGGTCGCCGAGAGCTTCTTCTCCACGCTGAAGTTGGAGCCCGTCTACGTCACCCGCTTCAAGACACGAGAGGATGCGAAGCGAGCGTTGTTCGAGTACATGGAGGTGTTCTACAATTGGAAGCGTCGCCACTCGTCCTTGGGCTACGTCAACCCGGTCGAGTTCGAACACGTCGCCGCAACAAGCAGGCTGGCCGCCTCACCAACCTGTCTACGGAACCGGGCCACGCCTACATCCGAGTGAGGGGCCAATGAGTACAGCCGATCCACGAGCGGTTCGCAGCCGTGAAGATCTTGCCCAGTTCGTGCGAAGCCTCGCCCAGGACCTCAAGCAGCAACCCAAGGCATGGGAGAACGCTGATCTCGGTTCATTCCTTGAGGCGATGAGCGCCTGGATCGAGGACATGGACGGCTACTACGGCAACAGGGGTGAAGTCGTTCCGCCCCAACCCGAGTGGAGAACGTTGGCCGAGATCCTCACGGCAGCCCGGGTCTACGAGTAGCCCAGGCACGACCTGAACCTTGCGCCCCATCCACTTTCTCCCAGGGGCTCAGGCCGCCGGCTCGAGCCCAGGGTTATGCCTCGGCAGTGCGCTGAAGGTCCTGACCCGCGTCCGCCGGGGCACGTGCAGCACCTTTAGTGGGCGGACTCCGCGGCGCCGTACATCGACTCGATGAGCGCCGCGTGCTTCCGGACGACGGCGTGGCGCTTGACCTTCAGAGACGCCGTGAGCTCGCCGCCGTCCACGGTGAAGGGGCCGGGGGAGACTCGGAACGTCTTGATGCTCTCGAAGGACGCGAGGCCGGAGTTCGTCTCCGCGACCAGGGTCTTCAAGACCTTGTCGATGCGTGGATGCGCGGGGTCCGCGGGAATCCCCTCGCGCCGCGCCACCTCGGCGAGGATCTCCGCGTCGAGCGCGAACAGGGCCGTGCAGTAGTGTCGGCCCTCGCCGATGACGACGGCCTCCTGGATGAGCGGGTGCTGCTTGAGCTGGGCTTCAATCTTCAGCGGCGCGATGTACTTCCCGCCGCTCGTCTTGAGCAGCTCCTTCTTCCTCCCGATGATGCGGACGAACCCCTCCGCGTCGATGGAGGCGAGGTCTCCCGTCCGGAACCACCCCTCGTCATCGAAGGCGTCCGCCGTGGCCTCCGGGCGATTCAAGTAGCCCCGCGAGATGTTCGGCCCCCGCGCCAGGAGCTCCCCATCCGCGCCCACCTTGAGCACACACCGGTGGAACGGAATCCCCACCGTTCCCGGACGCACGTTCTCCTTGCGGTTGATGGTCAAGCCGGGACACGTCTCCGTCAGCCCATAGGCCTCCAGGACGGTGAGCCCCAGGGAGAGGAAGAACATCTGGACATCGACCCGCAGCGGCGCGGCCCCGGAGAGCAGCACGGAGGCCCGGTCCAATCCCAGACGCGAGCGCAGCTTCGACAACACGAGCCGGTCCGCCAGTCCACGCTGGGCCGCGAGCCACAGCGGGAGTGGTTTCCCGTCGATGCCTCGGGTCGCGACCTGTCGGCCCACGCCCAGTGCCCAGCCCACGAGCCGCCGCCGCAGTCCACGCTCGCTCTCGATGGCGCTGGTGATCTTCGCCATCATCTTCTCGAAGACCCGAGGGGCCGCCGGGAAGAACCCCGGGCGCCCCACGACGAGGTCCGCCGCCAACGTGGGCACGGACGACATGACCAGGGGCGCGCCGAAGAACGGGCCCGAGAACTCCACCATGCGTCCGAAGGAGTGCGCTGCGGGGAGGAAGAGGAACAGGCCGTGCTCCTGGACCGCCTCATCCATCATCCCGGCCTCGGCGACGTCCTCGAGCATCGCCAGCATGTTGTCGTGCGTCTGTATCACCGCCTTCGGGGCCCCGGTGGTCCCCGAGGTATAGGTGTAGGTCGCCACGTGCTCGCGCCGAAGCAGGGAGACGCGCCGGCGCATCTCTCCTTCCAGGGCCGCATGTCGCGCGCGCCCTCGGGCCTCCAGGGCCTCCAGGCTCTCCCAGTCGTCCGCGGGGGCGAGGCCCGCGGGATGGATGACCACCACCTTCGCCCGGGCCGTGTAGTCGGCGGGGGAGTAGGTCCGCTCGAAGAACGTGAAGCCCGCACGGAAGGCTCGGACCTTGTCGAGCTGGCTCCCGTCATCCACGACGATGATCTGCGCGGCCGTGTCCATGTGCATGTAGCCGACTTCCTCCGGAAGCAGGCTCGCGTAGACAGGGACGGTCTTGAGGCCGACCGTCAGCGCGGCGAAGTCGACGAGGCAGGACGCCATCGAGGTGTTGCCGACGATGGTGATACATGCCCCGTCGTCCACCGGGCCGGCGCTCAGCAGCCCGGCGGCGATGGCTTCGATTCGCGGTGAGACCTCCGACCAGGAGACGTCGACATAGGCATCGCCTCGTCGCACACGGAATGCGACGCGTTGCGGCGACGTCCGCGCCCGGTCGAGAATCATGTGGGAAAGAGACGCGTGTTCATCGGCCATGAGGCCTCCTCTGGTCGAAGGAAGAGTCATCGAGACGGGGTGGTGGGCAGGGGAGCGGTAGGGCTCAACGCACCAAGCTAGGTGCGGCGCCTCTGTCCCCGCTTGTATGATTCTGCACATGCAGAGCCACTTGTTGCTGGGCGGGGGACGAGCGCTGTACGTCGGCCGCTTCCACGAGCTGCCCAGACATCGGTTCGCCGCCAACGCCGTGCTGGTGGGGCTCGACGATGGGTTCGACCTCATCGACGAAGGGGGGCGCGTCGAACACCACGAAGCCGCCTTCGTGCGCGGCTGGCAATGGCATGCACTCGACTTCCACGGCGGACGCATGGCCGTGCTGTTCCTGGAGCCCGGCGTGGGGCTCCGCCACCAGGTGGACGCCACCGCGTTGCGCACGGCGGTGGGAGAGGCCCTGTCCGCGCGGAAGCAGGAGCCCTGGACCGAGCTCTTCCAGAACGCGCTGAACCTGGGGCCCGCGCCGCTGAGTGTCGACGCCCGCATCGCGCGGGTCGCGTCACTCCTGTCCACCTCCGACGAGGTGCCCTCCGATGCGGGGACGCTGGCGCAGCGGGAGGGCGTCTCCACGTCGCTCGTCGAGCACCGGTTCCGGGAGCAGGTCGGCGTGCCGATGGGCGCCTATCGCGCCTGGCACCGGATGCTGGGTGCCACGACGCTCGCGCTCCGAGGGCGCAGTCTCACCGAGGTCGCCCACACCGCGGGCTTCTATGACTCGGCCCACTTCTCGCGGCTGTTCCGGAGCATGTTCGGCCTGCCGCCCTCGAAGGTCTTCACGCATGGGCTCCTGGGCTCCGTCTTCGAGCCCCGAGCCGCCGAGGTGAAGCGCTGAATCACCCCGAGACGGCCCGCCGCACCGCGGGGCGCTGGGTGTGGCGCCGGACATAGGCCACCAGCCGGGGATGCTCGTCGAGCAGCTTCAGGGTGTTCGCGAGATGGAGGAGGGAGGCCGTCACGACATCGGCGGCGGTGAAGGTCTCTCCCACCAGGACCTCGCGAGTCCCCAGGGCCTTGTCGAGGACGTCGAGCACCCCGGTGAGGTGGCGCCGGGTGTTCGCATCGAATGCACGCTGGGGACTCTCGTAGACCTCCATCACCGCGGGCTCCAGGCGTGTCTCGGCGAAGACCATCCCCTGGTAGTAGCGGCCTCGGTCCGTGGAGCCTGGCGGTGGCGCGAGGTGCTTCTGTGGAAACCGGTCCGCCACGTGAAGACAGATGGATAGGGAGTCGAGCAGCGTGAGGTCTCCGTCGACCAGGGCGGGGAGCTCGCCCAGGGGATGCACCGACAGGTATTCGGGAGTGGTGTTCTCCTGGCGGGCGAGGTCGAGGGTGACCAGCTCGTAGGGCACCTCGAGCTCCTCCAGCAGCCAGCGGGCGCGGGTCGCTCGGGTCCTGGGGGCGAAGTAGAGCTTCATGGATGGCACTCCTGCGGGTTGAGAGGCGGCCACCCTGCGGCGAAAGCCCTGTTCCGACAATGAGGCCCAGGGTGGACGGATTGTCAGGCTAGGATTGACGACCATGGTCGCTCCCTCCGACATGCTGCTCTTCGTCACGGTCGTCCGAGAAGAGAGCTTCACCCAGGCCGCGCAGCGGCTCGGTATCACCAAGCAATCCGTCAGCGAGCGCATCCGCCATCTGGAGGAGCAGCTCGGGGTGCGGCTGCTCGAGCGGACGACCCGGCGTCTTCGGGTCACAGGGGCTGGCGCGACGTACTACGAGCGCTGCGCGGCCATCGCCGAGCAGATCGACGCGGCGAACAGTGAGGTCCAGCAGCGGCAGGTGGAGCCGACGGGGCTGCTGCGTGTCTCGTCACCGGTGCTCTATGGCCGGCGGTATCTGACCTCGGTGATTTCGACGTACCTCACGCGTCATCCGAAGGTGCGCGTGGAGTTGGTGTTGGCGGATCGCCGCGTCGACCTCATCGAAGAGGGGTTGGATGTCGCGATCCACATCGGGCCGCTCGATGATTCGTCCCTCGTGGCGCGGAAGCTCGGAGAGAGCGCGGTCCACTACGTCGCGAGTCCTCGCTTCCTCGCGAAGCACGGCACGCCGGATGCCCGGGAGCTCCGTGGCGCGCGCTGCATCGGCTTCAGCGCGTTCGAGACCTGGGAGGTCCAGGGCGTGAAGTCGCGGATCGATCCGGTCCTGACGGTGAATGACCTGGAGCTTGCCTGCGAGGCGGCCACCGAGGGAGTCGGCATCGCGCGAGTTCCCACCATCCTCTGTCAGGAGGCTGTCCGTGATGGACGGCTCAAAATCCTCTTCGGCCCCAAGCCCGCGATGATGCGGGCCATCCATGTCGTCTACCCGAGCAGGGTGAACCTCCCACCCAAGGTCCGGCACTTCGTGGATGCCCTGGCGGTGCTCGTCGAGCCGCTGCCGCCACCGCTTCGTGTCCCAAGACGACGGCGGCGCTGAGTCAGGGGTTCCCACGAGGAAGGTCCGCTCCCGGAATCGGGACTGACGCGTCATCGACCTCGGCTGACGTGTCAGCGCGAAGTCCCGCCGCAAGGACAGACACACGCCGTCCTCATGCCGGGCCCCCTCGCTCATGCGCATGGGGTTTGCAAACCGGGCGCGGGCCCATCCTCGATGGGCTCTACCGGAGACGAATGACCTCATGCGCCGATTCGTGACTTCTCTTTCGCTGGGCAGTTGTCTGCTGATGACGGGGGCTGGTGCGCAGACGCCGCCCGCTCAACCTCCCGCCACCCAGGTGCCCGCGAATGCGTGCTACCTGTGGAAGGGGCGGGGAGGGGCTCCCACCGCCAGCTACCTGGCCACCTTCGCGAGCTGCCGCCCCTGGAACAACAGTTCCGGGTGGAAGTTCCTCAAGCCCAACAACGGTGTGGACTACTACGGCGGGACGTACAAGGACGCCCTCGCCACGCCCGCGACCTGGGCGGTCTATGCCGAGTTCGCCTCCGCGTCCGTCACGACGAAAGCGGACTTCGACGCCTTCGTCGCCAACAGCAGGCTGTCGGGCTCCTGCGCCGAGTGCCTGCCCTGACGTGAAGAGAGCTTCTGGGAGCGCCACGAGCGTCCTCGTGGTGCTCCTGTCTCATTTGAAGCAAAGAAAATACATCCAGGTGTAGTCCGAGCGTGGCGAGATGGGGACCTCGACGCAGCGCTCGCCAGGCGCGCAGGGAGAGTCTGGAATCGAGCAGTGGCGATGACAAAGGCGATCACCTGTCTCGGGGCCGCAGACGCCGGAATTCGGCCCGGTGGGATTGGGGCACTCCTTGCTGACGTAGCAGCGCTCTCCCCGGATCGTGCACTCCTGGTCGAAGGAGCACGCGGCGAACGAGGAGGGTGGGTTCGTGTTGGCTCCCGAGTCCGGTGGTCCCGCGTCTGGCGGGAGGGTCGGGCCGGGAGCGTCATCGTCGCCGGAGCCATTGCAGCCGAGGGTGGTCAACAACAACAGGGTCGCGATCAATCGGAAGGGGCGCATGGGTTCGCGTCGGTGTCGGGGGCTGCCCGCATGTTATCGCTTCTCACCGCCCCTGCCCAGCTGACGCGTCAATTTCATACATGACGCGTCAATTCGAGGCGTCAAGTCCTGGCACGACGGAAGTTCCCTTGTGAAATCGCGACTTACGTCTTTGGCATGGTGGCTGCTTGGAGTGCTGGCGTGGCTGGACGATGCGATGGCCGAGCGCTCGTTCAAGCCACGTGTCCCGACGAACCAAGGAGACATCCATATGAAAGTCGTGCAGCCACTCGATACTGGCGGAAGCTTCAACAACATCCAGACGGCCTATCAGCTCTCGAGGTTCTCAGGTCTCGGTGACAACCTGACGGGGACGGCCTCGAGCATCGCGCAGAAGCTCGGGCCCATCATCGACGACGCGTTGACGAAGAACATTCCGTCGTTGGGGGTGTGGGTGCGGATGTGGGGACCGTGCGTGTATCAGGCAAGCACGGATTGCAGCGGCAAGGGACGGACGTCCGATGTGGCCGACAATGTCATGTATGTCGCCCACAACTCCCAGGCGAACTGCTTCTTCGTGGGGATTGCCGGCACCAACGGGAACTCCGACCTCAAACACAACTGGTATGACACGGATTGTCTGGACAACAACGTCTCGACCCTGGTGCCTTTCCCGTCGGGAATCACGCCGACGAACAGCACCCGCTCCGGTGGCCCCAGCGCGGGGAATGTCTCGCTGGGGGCGGCGATGGGGACCACGAACCTGCTGAACATGCAGGACCCCCAATCCGGCCGGTCGCTCCAATCCATGCTGAGCCTCGTGCAGAACTCCTCCGCGACGTTGATCATCGCGGGGCACAGCCTGGGCGGCTCGCTCTGCCCGACCCTGGCGAGGTGGCTCTTCACGGGCTTCAACGACCTGCAGCCGTGGAAGGCGGTGTATGTGTTGCCAACGGCCGCGCCCTCGACGGGAGACCAGGGGTTCGTCGATGGCTTCAGCCAGGTGTTCCCAGCGACGAGCATCGCGGGCGTGTCTCCCTACGGGTACTGGAACCAGGTCATCTGGAACGAGTACGACGTGGTGCCGCATGGCTGGACCAACCTGATGAACGTCCAGCCGTACACGCCGCAGAACGACGTCGTGTGGGACTACATCAAGAACAAGTCGATCCAGACGCTCTACGGGCCGCTCAGTGGCCTCTGGGGGGTCGACGCCAATCTCACGTATGACGCCATCCACCCGAAGTACCTGCTGCCGCCGAGCCCGAATCCCTACGTCCGCCTGCCGGCGCAGATGTTCACGCCCTCACCGCTGCCTCCGCAGCCGAGCACCTTCGCGGATTTCATGAACATCGTGGGGACACAGCACATCAACGCCTACGACACCTACTTCGGCGTGCCCGCCACCGTGGCGCAGACGAAGGTGAGCCTGATGTCACCGGGGCCTGACGCGAAGGAGCGTCCCGCGGACATGCGAAGCACGGCCTGACGGGAGGGCCCGTCAAGCTGAAGGACGGGTCGTTCGTCAGGAGGGTGGGGGGAGTTCCCGCGGATCCATGGGATGCAATCGGCGCGGAGCTGCTTCGTAGGCAGCTCCGTGCCGGTCAGTCCGGTGCTCCGCGCCTCCCTCCCACTCCTCCTGAGATTCGATGAAGCGCCTTGCTCCCCTCTGGGCTTTCGCCCTTCTTGCTCCGACGCTCGCCCTTGCATCGACGGCCCCCGCTCCGGCGACCGCCGCCGAGCTGCGCCAGTCGCTGGCCACGCTGCTCCAGACGCATCACCTCCCTGGCGCGAGCTACGCGGTGTTCAATCGCGAGGGGACGGTGCTCAGTGGCGCCATCGGCCTGGCCGACAGCGGCACCCAGGCGCCTGTCACTCCCGAGACGCTCTTCCGCCTGGGCTCCATCACGAAGACGGTGACGGCCATCGCCATCATGCAGCTGGTCGAGCAGGGCCACTTCGACCTCCAGACGCCCGTGGCGCGACTGCTGCCGGACGCCCCCATCCAGAATCCGTTCAACGACACCGAGCCGGTCCGTGTGATCCACCTGCTGACCCACACCGCGGGCTTCGACGACACCCATGCGAAGGCGTTCTTCAGCCCGGTGGAGCGGCGGGGGCGGCACCTGGAGAGCAGCCTCCAGCATCCGGAGTCGCTGAAGGTGCGCTGGCGGCCCGGCCAGTACGAGAGCTACAGCAACCCGGGATACTGGCTGCTGGGGGCCATCCTGGAGGCGCACTACCGGCAGCCCTGGGATGAAGTCATCTCGACGCGGGTGCTGGGGCCGCTGGGCATCACCCGGTTCGCGACGCTCGCCTCCCAGGCCGCTCGCGGCGACCACGCCGTCGGACATCGCGGCGCCGCGATGGAGCGCACCCCTGTGTTCTTCGAGCAGACCCAGGCGGACGGGGCGCTGTGGGCCTCCGCGGAGGACCTGGCGAAGCTGGGGCGGTTCCTGCTCACCGATGGCGCCTCCGCTCCAGGCGTGCTCACGCCGGAGCTGGTTCGCGCCATGAAGGAGACCGGGGCGACGATGGGGGCTCGGGCCGGGCTGGAGTATGGCTCGAAGCTGGGCCTGCACCATCGCATCGTCGCGGGGATGGAGTGGCAGGGCCACACGGGAGGTCTCCTGGGTGGCAGGTCGAGCATGCACTTCGGGGATGCGCGGGGGTGGGGCTATGTGCTGCTGCTCAACAGCGAGGATGAGCTGCGCAAGCTCGAGGTCCCGCTGGCCACCTTCATTGCTCAGCAGGCCCAGTGGAAGGCGCCGGCGCCGACCCTGAGCCCCCTCGAGGGGGACCTTGAGGGGTGGTATCGCGTCGTCGATTCGCGCATCTCGCTGATGGAGCTGCCTTCGTACCTGCTCGATGCGGCCCAGGCGCGGGTGAGCGGCGACACGCTGACGCTCCAGCCCTTCCTGCCGGGGTTCGGCTACCAGGCGACGCTGAAGCACCATGGGGGCGGGCGGCTCGCGGATGTGGACTACGGCGACGTGGTCAACGGGGTCGTCATCCGGGATGCGTCGGGCGCGGTCGTTGGAATCGAGTCAGGGGGAGACTTCCTGGAGCGCACCTCGATGGTGAAGGCGGTCCTCCCGCTCGTGAGCGTCCTGGTGTCGCTGGTGCTCCTCGTGAGTGCGCCGTTCGGACGGCGCAAGGTGTTGCGCAATCGCTGGGTGCGGCGCCTGCCAGGGCTCGCCTTGCTGACACTCGTGTTTGCCGTGGTCTGTGGGGTGAACCTCGAGTTGACCTTGCTCGCGCACAAGAACTGGCAGACCGTGGGGATCTGGGTCGCCTCCATGGTGTTCCCGCTGCTCGGCGTGGCGGGCGTCGCCCTCAGCGTTCGGACGTGGAAGGAGGAGCCCGCGGCCGTGGCTCGCTGGCGCTGCCTCCTGGGGTCCGCTTCGGTCGTGTGCCTGAGTGTCTGGCTCGCGACGTTCGGGCTGTTCTCGTTCGCGCTGTGGCGGTGGTGAGTCAGCGGGGCGCCGTGGGAGGACGCGCCAGGCCGAAGGTCAGGAGGAGCGCGGTCGCCGAGGCCACCGCGCCGGCCAGGTAGGCGCTGGGATAGCCCACGGAGCGCACGAGCACTCCGATGATCGGGATGAGTCCGCCCAGCGCGACGTCGAAGAACGCGACGTAGCCGCCCATGGCCACGCCCCGGTTCTCCGGGGGCGCGAGCCGGACGGCCTCGACCCCCAGCGACGTGAACACGAGCGAGAAGCCGAAGCCCGTGAGCGCCGCGCCCGTGATGGCCATCCACGGGCCTGTCGCGCTCCAGAGCAGGACCTGGCCGCACAGCTCGATGGCGAGGCAGCCGAGCGCGACGCGCCGCCCGCCGAGCTTGTCCGGGGCCTGACCGAAGAGGAGCCGGGCCAGCACATAGGCGACACCGAACGCGAGCAGGGCGCGCTCGGCGTGAGGCCATCCCCGGTGCTGGAAGAGCAGGGTGCCGAAGGCCGCGATGCTCCCGAAGCCCAGCGTCGAGAGGGACAGCGCGACTCCGGGCCGGCCAATCATCATTGCGACCCGGTGGAAGGGCAGCCGCTTGCCTCCCGTCGGGGTGATGGGACGCAGCAGGGGGAGGGCGGCGAAGGCCAGGAGGGGCGCGGCCATCGAGGCGAGGGACACGCCGAGGAAGCCGAAGCGCTCGAAGAGGACCGCGCCAACGGGCGCACCAAGCGCCAGCGCCGAGTACATGGCGATGCCGTTCCAGGCCATGACGAGTCCCGCGCGCTCGCGACCGACGAGCCCGACACCCCAGGAGAGGGCGCCGGTGATGAGCAGGCTTTCCCCGAGGCCGAGCACCACGCGGGCGAAGAGGAGCAGGCCCAGGCGGAGCGCGGCGGTGGCCTCGCTGAGCGCGACGAGGGCATACAGGGCGCCGGAGAGGGCGCTCAGGCCCAGGCCCAGGAGGACCGCGCGCCGGGGGCCTCGCTGGTCCGCGAGCGTTCCGGAGCGATGCCGAGTGGCCAGGGTGGCGAGCGACTGGACGGCGAGGACGATGGAGACGACCAGGGCGTCGAAGCCGAGGGTCCCTCGCACGAAGCCTGGGATGGCGGGGAGGGGCAGGCCGATGCTCGAGAATCCGAGGAAGACCGCCGCGCAGAGTGGGAGGAGCTGGCTCGCGGAGGGTCGGGCCGCGGCGATGGGGGGAGACGCAATCGTTTCGTTCATGCGGTGGATCTGCGCCAAGGGGAGAGGTTTCTCCAGCGCACTTCAGGAATGGTATGAGTGCATGGAATGCACTCCGTGGATGCCAATCTCCTGCTGGCGCTCGATGCGCTCCTTCGGGAGGGCAGCGTGCTGGGGGCTGCTCGCCGGATGAACCTGAGTCCTCCCGCGATGAGCCGGACGCTCCAGCGACTTCGGGATGCAACGGGGGACCCGCTGCTGGTGCGGGCGGGGCGGAGGATGGTGCCGACGCCTCGGGCGCTCGCCATGCGTGAGCGGGTCCAGGATGCGGCGCGCGAGGTGCGCTCCCTGCTGGGGCCTCCCGAGGCGCTGGTGCTCGGCACGTTGTCGCGGACGTTCACGTTGCGGACGAGTGACTACCTGCTGGTCGTGCTGGGGAATGCGTTGGATCGGCTCGTGAGGGAGGAGGCGCCCCAGGTGCGGCTCACCTTCGCGCCGGAGGGGAGTGAAGACGTCGAGTCGCTCCGCTCGGGGGACGTGGACCTGGACATGGGGGTGCAGGGACAGC
The DNA here is from genome assembly GCF_038561935.1 of Myxococcus stipitatus. The sequence continues at coordinate 5,091,836 of NZ_CP102770.1, forward strand.
TGGGGCCGGAGCTGCGGGTCCGCAGGCTCTTCGACGACGAGATGGTCGCGGTGGTCCGGCACGGGCATCCGCTGACGGGCGCGGCGACGCCGAGGCGCCTGGTCAAGGTGCCCCACGTGGTGGTCTCGAGGAGGGGGCGGGGGCAGGGTGTCCTGGACGATGCGCTCGCGAAGCAGGGGCTCGCGCGGCGGGTCGAGCGGATTGTCCCGTCCTACTTCTCAGCGGCGCGGCTGGTCGCGGGGAGTGATCTGCTTGGCATCGTGCCGAGGCGGTTCGCACAGGAGGTCGCGGCGGGCTTCGGGCTCCGGATGCTGGAGCTGGGCGTGGAGCTGCCTCGGCTCACCATCGCGCTTGCATGGCACCCTCGCTTCGACGGGGACGCCGCGCACCAGTGGTTGCGAGAAGGCGTCGCGCGGGCGTCGGTCGCGGGCTGAGGGCGAAGAATACCTCCCACGAGGTATTCCACACTTCCATGGGAGGGTGTTTGCCTGCCTTCCAGTCAGTGAAGGCAGTCCTCAACCCTTGGGGGATTCATGTCTGTCCAATACGACCCGCGAACGATTCAGTCACATGCCGACGCGCTCTACGCCCAGGCGCGTCGCATCGTCATGACGTTCGGTTTCTTCGGATTCATTGCCGGTGCCAGCGCGGGTGGCGTCGTCGGGTCCAGTCTCTCGAACGGTGGCGCGTTTGCGTTGATGGGCGGTGTCGTGGGCCTGTTGGTTGGAGTGAGCATGGGGCGGAGTCGCGCCTTCGTTCTCCAGATCCAAGCGCAGATGGCCCTGTGCAATGTGGCCATCGAAGCGAATACCCGGCGAACCGCGGAGGCTGTCGTCGCCGCCTCCCGTCCCGCCGAGGTCGCCCAGCTCTCTCACGCGGGATGAGTCGCTTCGCTGGGGAGGGCTCTCTGCTCGTCCCCAGCGAAGCTCCTGACGTCGTTGCTCGCGTTTCAGGCGAGGTCTGGGTCAGTTGACTCGCACGATGTGCCACAGCTGGCTCTGGACGCCCTCGACCGTATCCCATTGATGGACGAGGTCGCCATTGCCCAGCCCGTTGTGCTCGACATCGATGTCCTTGTTGGTGAGGGCATTCTTGATGCGGTAGGGCGGCCCGAAGCCGTTGGCGTACACGATGAACCACTGCTGCTGGATGTTCCCCGTGAAATACATCTGCCAGATCTTCGCGCCATTGGTCCGCGCCGCGGGCTCGAGGACCAGGCTGCTGTTCACGTTCGTGATGCAAGGCAGGTTGGTGCCGCCATAGGGCCCGATCCTCCAGTGCTGGCTCGACAAGCCCAGGTAGTCCCACTGGTGGAGCCTGTAGGTCGCCTGCGTGGAATTGCGCACGACATCCAAGACCTTGCCGCTGTTCACATTCACGATCTTGTAGATGGCGTTCGGGTCCGACGAGAGATCCGCGCGCGCATCCGAGGCAACTCCCAGGACGGCGCAGACCAGCACGGCCGAACACACAGCCACCAGCTTCATTGTCTTCATGGGGGACTCCGTTGCGGGGTGCTGGATCGGTATCACCGGAATAAATGCTATGCAACGAATGATGCATTTCCTGATATTGCATGGATATGAGTCTGCCTGGCCTCTCATGGTTCAATCCCAACCCGTCTGAGATGACTCAACGCGTGCCGCCGGCATGGCGAGTCATTGTCGTCTGGGTCATTTTGCTCCTCTCGCCGCTTCCAGCGATGGCGCAGGAGGCTCGTCCGGCTGGAAAGTCCGTGCTCCTGCTCACGCCGGAGGACATGGCGCTGCCCGCGATGTCGATGTTCGTCGCCAGCCTTCGCTCCGCCTTGTGGGGATCCCGGGACGGCCCCATCACGCTGGATGTCGAGAGCCTGGACCTCGGCTGGGCCCGAGGGCCCACCTATACCCAGGCCCTGCGCACCTGGTACCTGGCCAAGTATCGCGAGCGTCGGCCCGATGCCCTCCTCGCGTTCCGCACCGACACCATCCAGCTGGCCCTGGAGCTGCGCCAGGAGCTGTGGCCGGACATCCCGCTGGTCGTCCTCTCCGAGGATGGTCAACTCTGGGAGCACCAGCCTCGCCCGGAGCGCGTGGCGGGACTCTGGCTGCGTTATGACCTGCGCGCCACCGTGGAGCTGGCCCTGCGGTTGTTGCCAGACACGCGCCGGCTGGCGTTCGTCAATGGCTCCAGTCCCTGGGAGCAGGCGCAACAGGCCCAGCTGGTGCGCGAGCTCCAACCCCTGCTGTCGCAGCGCGGCCTGGAGTTCATCGACCTGACCAACCTGCCGCTCGCCGAGATGCTCGCGCGCGCGAAGGCCCTGCCAGACGACACCGCGGTCCTCACCTACACGTTCATGACCGACCCCAGCGGGAGGCCCTTCGTGGGGCGAGAGATTGCTCGCATGTTCCTCGCCGCCTGCAACCGGCCCAGCTTCGCGCTCCATGACACCGTCATGGGGTTGGGGTTCGTCGGAGGCGCACTCGTCAGCTATGAGGCCGTGGGTGAGCAGCTCGGCCTGCTCACCACCCGGGTGTTGGGCGGAGCGCGAGAGGAATTCCTCGAGCCGCTGAAGCCCACGTCGTCCGACGAGCCGCTGACGGTCGATGCCCGAGCGCTGCGGCGCTGGAACATTCCCCGGGAGCGCGTGCCCGCCAAGGTGCGGCTCGTCTTCGACGAGCCCACGCTCTGGGAGCGCTATCGCTGGTGGCTCCTGGCCGCCCTGACGCTCAGCGGCCTGCAGGCGCTGGTGGTCGGAGGGCTCGTGGTGGAGCGCCGCCGCCGCATGCGTGCGCAGGCGGAGCTCGCCGAGCGCCAGCGATTGGAGAAGCTCGCGGAGCAGGAGTCTCGCCGGACGCTGGACCAGCTCGCCCACATGGGACGCGTGGCCGCCCTCGGCGAGCTCGCCGCCTCCCTGGCCCACGAGCTCAACCAACCCCTGGCCGCGATTCTCAGCAATGCCCAGGCCGCGCGCCGCCTGTTGGAGGCGCCCCACGCGGAGCTGGGCGAGGTGCGCGAGGCTCTGGGCGACATCATCTCCGACGACAAGCGCGCGGGCGAAGTCATCCACCGCATGCGGGCCCTGCTCAAGCGGGAGGAGCCTCGGCATGAGCTCCACTCGCTCAATGACCTGGTGTGTGACGTCGCGCGCCTGCTGGCCAATGACATGCACCTGCGGGGCGCGAACCTGCGGCTGTCGCTGGCGCCGGTGCTGCCCGGTGTCCTGGGGGATGGCATCCAGCTCCAGCAGGTGGTGCTCAACCTGCTCATCAACGGCATGGACGCCATGGCCCAGCTCCCCGAGGGCCAACGGGAGCTCCGAGTCCACACCGCCTCACCCGGCCCGGGGCAGGTCGAGCTGAGCGTGCAGGACTCGGGGCGGGGCATCGAGCCGTCCAGGCTGGCCCGCATCTTCGAGCCCTTCTATTCCACCAAGGACCACGGGCTGGGCATGGGGCTGTCCATCAGCCGCTCCATCATCGAGGCGCACGGCGGCCGCCTGGAGGCGCAGAGTCCTCCAGGACAGGGCGCTCTGTTACGGTGCGTTCTTCCCTCGGTGGATATGGAGTCCGCGCATGACACATCCCCCCGCCACCATCTTCCTCGTGGACGATGATGAGTCCGTGCTGCGGGGACTGGGGCGGCTGCTGCGGGCCGCGGGCCATGTGACGAAGCCCTTCGCCTCACCGGACCTGTTCCTCGCGCAGCTGTCCGGGGACACGCCGGGCTGCGCGGTGCTGGACCTGCGGATGCCGGGGCTGAACGGGCTGGAGTTGCAACAGTCCATGGCATCCAAGGGCTGCCATCTCCCCGTCATCTTCATCACCGGACACGGAGACGTGCCGGCCAGCGTCAGGGCCATGAAGGCGGGCGCCGTGGATTTCCTGCTCAAGCCCTTCGACGAGCAGCACCTGCTCGCGGCCATCGAGCAGGCCTTGCGCAAGGACGCGGAGGCTCGCACGGGTCGAGCACAGACCGCCGCGCTGCATGCCCGCTACTCCACCCTCACGCCTCGCGAGCGCGAGGTCTGCGCGTTGGTGGCCCAGGGGCTGACCAACAAGGAAGTCGCCCTGCGGCTGGGCACCACGGAGAAGACCATCAAGGTGCACCGGGGCCGCGTCATCGAGAAGCTGGACGTGGACTCGGTGGCGGAGCTGGTGCGGTTCGTGGACCGGCTGGGTCAGGGCTGAACCCACCCCGTGTAGGCATCAGGGCCAATATCCTGGGACTGGAGCCTACAGTAGGGGTGTCCGCGCTGAGTCGACCCGGTACCATCGCGGGCTTCCGGCCGTCTGGGTCTTCCTCAACCCCAATCCAGAGCCACATCACATGAAAAACCGACCCATCTCACTTCTTGTCCTCAGCCTGGCGTTGGCGGTCATTGGTTGCAGCGAGGACCCGCCGCCGCCTCCCGTCGAGAAGTTCTCCATCAGTCTCTCCCTCGTGGACACCCGCGTTCCCGCGGGGACGAAGACCACCGCGAAGGCCCAGCGGGTCTACGAGGATGGCCGCACCGTCGACCTCGATGCCTCCGCCGCGCCGCAGTGGACCTCCTCCGCGCCGCAGGTGGCCACCGTGGAGCTGCTCGCGGACGGCAATGCCCGGGTGACGGCGCTCAAGGCGGGGACCACCACCATCTCGGTCTCCACGGCGGGCCTCATCGGTCAGGCCAACCTCGAGGTCACCCCGGCGCGCCTCCTCGCGCTGCGGGTGACTCCCGCCAGTGCCGCGGTGCAGGTGGGCGCCACGCAGCAGTTCACCCTCCAGGGGAGCTACGGCGACGGCACCACGGCCGACGTGACGAGCACCGCGACGTGGTCGTCGAGCGACACCGCCCAGGCCACCATCAGCGCCGCGGGCCTGGCCATGGGCGTGGCCGCGGGCGGCACCGTCACCATCACCGCCACCCTGGCGGGGGTGAGGGGCACCGCGCAGCTCTCCATCACCGCGCCGCCTCGCGTGCTCACCGGCGTCGAGGTCACTCCCGCGACGGCCTCGGTCATCACGGGGGCGACGCAGCAGTTCACCGCCCTGGCTCGCTACAGCGACACCTCCACGGAGGATGTGACGAGCACCGCGACGTGGCGGACGAGCGACGGCGTCATCGCCACCGTGAATGGCGCGGGCCTGGCCACCGGCGTCGCCGCGGGTGGACCCGTCACCCTCACCGCGACCTACTCGGGCTTCAACGGCACGGCGCGGCTCACCGTCACGAAGCCGCCGCCCGCGCTCACCTCCATCCAGGTCACCCCCGCGACGGCTTCGGTCATCGTGGGCGCGACGCGGCAGTTCTCCGCCCAGGGCAAGTACGCCGACGGCACCACGGAGGATGTGACGGCCCGCGCGACGTGGACGTCGAGCGACGGCACGCTCGCCACCGTGAGCGGCACGGGCCTGGGGACGGGCGTGGCCACGGGCGGGCCCGTCACCGTCACCGCCACGCTGGCGGGCATCAGCGGCACCGCGCAGCTCAGCGTGACCGGCTGGACGTCCGCGGGCTCCCTGTCCACGACCCGAGACCTGCACACCGCCACGCGGCTCGCGTCGGGCAAGGTGCTGGTCGCCGGCGGGCGCAACGGGTCGGCCCCCTTGTCCAGCGTGGAGCTGTACGACCCGGCGAACAACTCCTGGACTCCCGTCAAGGGCCTGTCCAACGGCCGCTTCTCGCACGCCGCCGTCCTGCTCACCGCGGGCTACGTCCTCGTCACGGGAGGCGTCGGCGCCTACGTCAACGCGGAGATGTATGACCTGGAGAGCGACAACTGGTACTTCGCCGGCATCATGAGCGGGGGCCGCTCCGGCCACGCGATGACGGTGCTGGCGTCGGGCGACGTCCTCGTCACCGGCGGCACGGACGGCACCAATCCGCTGGCCACCGTGGAGTTGTTCGATCCGCTCACCAACATCTGGCGGAATGTCAGCTCCATGGGCACCGCCCGCACCAACCACACGGCGGTCCTGCTCTCCTCGGGCAAGGTCCTCGTCTCGGGAGGCAAGAGCGGCGCCGCGAACCTGACCAGCGCGGAGGTGTACGACCCGGCCACCAATACGTGGACTCCCGTTGCCTCCATGGCGACCGGACACGGCCTGCACGCCGCCACGCTGCTCACCTCCGGCAAGGTGCTCATCTCGGGAGGGCACACGCTCACCGACGCTGCGTCCGCCGAGGTGTATGACCCGGCCACGAACAAGTGGACCACGACGGGGGCGATGAGCGTGGGCCGCGGAAGCCATACCGCCACGCAGCTCTCCTCGGGCAAGGTGCTCGCGGCGGGAGGTCGTGGCAGCACCTTCACCAACACCGCGGAGCTGTATGACCCGGCCACGTCGACCTGGGCCGCGACCTCGCCCATGGTCTCCGCTCGGAGCGGGCACACCGCGACGCTGCTGAGCAACGGCCGGGTGCTCGTGGTGGGCGGCGAGAATGGCACCCGTCAGCTCGCCACGGCGGAGGTGTACGTGCCCTGAGGCGGGCCTCGAGCGGTCCCCGCTTCGGTGGAGCCGGAGGTCAGCGGCTCCACTGGAGCGGGGATGCTCCCCTTGCTTCCGTCAGGGCGCGAGGAACGGCAGCACTTCACCGGTCTTCTGCCACATCGCCGCCGGATAGGCCTGCGACGAGGAGAAGCCCTTGTTCGTGAAGAGGTACTCGTAGGTCGACTGGTACGACGCCTTCCAGCCGTAGCCCGGGTGGTCGGTCTCGCTCCACTCCGCCTTCGGAATCCCCATCGCCTGGAGCGCCGTGCCCAGCCACTGGTTGTGGAGGAGGCCCGCCCACAGGAAGTTGCCCTCGCTGCCCGTGCTCGAGTCACCGCTCACCTTGCGCGTGATGTTGCGGTAGTCGCAGTAGCTGCCCGTCTTGAGGGCGCCGCCCGCGCTGCCCGCGGTGATGACCGGGAGGGAGAAGGAGAAGTGCGGCGTGTTGCCGTTCTCCTGGCCCCACGCGACCAGCGAGTCATCCAGCAGGGTTCCCCCCGCGCCGTTCGAGAAGCGCTCGAAGCGGGAGGCGAGGTCGAGGAACACTTGCGAGAAGAAGACCTGGTTGAACTGGACCACCAGGTCCTGGTTCGCCCCCTCGACGGTCGAGGGATGCACGACATTGTTGTGCCAGTCCTCGCCCTGCGGCGCGCGCGTGGTGAAGGTGAGGTTCTGGATGTTCTCGTCGATGCTGATGGTGGCGATGCGGCAGACGCCGCAGTTCATCGCCACGGCGAGCACTTCGTTGATGAGCCGGAAGTACTCGACGTTCTTCGCGGGGTCTCCCGCGAAGGAGCTGGAGTTCCGCAGCGTCAGGTTGTCGGTGGTGGGGCGGGGCGGCACCTGGCAGCCCGAGGTGGTGGTCTCCAGGCGGCGCTGCAGCTCCGCGACCGCGTCGATGTGCTGGTCCAGCCGCACCTTGTCCTCGGACGAGAGCCGGCCGTTGCCGTTGCGCAGCCGGCGGTAGCTCTCCAGGACCTTGTCCACCACGGGGGACCGGGGCGTGCCGGGGCTGCTGGTTCCCGCGAGCAGCGTGTCGAAGAGCGAGAGGGAGCTCTCGATGCCGCTGATGGAGCTCGACGCGACACCCGAGGAGCGAACGCCGGGCGTGTTGTAGCCCCAGGTTCCGCTCGAGGTGCCGTTGCCCGCGATGGCGACGCTGCGCTTCCGGACGGAGGCGACGCTCGGGTAGAAGGCCGTCGAGTAGGCCATCACCTGGTCGATGGTCGGACGGGGAGAGCCGGGCCGCTGCTTGTCGAAGTCGTAGTAGCCCAGCGGAGCGCCGAAGTTGTGCCCCATGTACATGGGGTAGTCGAGCCCTCGCAGGATGTTCATCTTCGACACGAGCGTGGGCGTGAGCATGGAGGACTTCGCCGTCAGCACGCGGCTGATGACCGAATCACCGCTCGAGTTGGCCGTGGCGATGAGGTCCCCCCGGCGCACGTCGTGGTCCGCGTAGAACACGGACTGCGTCAGCGCCGAGTCCGTGGGCCACATGTTCGCGCCGAAGATGGCGCCATGGGGCGTGCGGAAGTGCACGAAGCACTTCGGGCGCTGCGCCGCCTGGGCCTTGGCCTCGCGCGGGCTCAAGAGCGAGGGGAGGATGGGCAGGGCCAGCACGGCACCGCCCGCGCCGCGCAGGAACATGCGGCGGTCCAATCGGAAGACAGGGGTGTCGCTCACTGGAAGCTCCTCTTCTTGAAGGTGGGATGACGGGCGACGGTCTTCAGCAGGTCCGCCATCGGCGCGCCGCTGCGCGCGACGGTCTCCAGCTCCGAGAGCAGGCAGCTGTCGCCGGAGGTGGACTCCACGCGAGCGTGCGCGAAGCGGAAGTAGTGCTGCGCGATGCAGGACTCGAAGAGCTGGCTCTCGTCAATCATCCGCGAGAGGTCCACGGCGCTGGAGATGGAGCGGACCTCCGCGTCGTAGAGCTGCACGTCCGCCGACGTGTCCACGGAGGGCGCGGCGGTCTCCTTGCCCTGCGCGTTGAACAGCCGCTCCACGGTGCGCTCCCGTCCGAGCGCGTCGAACCCTTCCAGCACGAAGCCCGGTGGGTTGATGGTGTTGTTGTGGCAGCCGCCGCAGCTTCCGCCGGAGGTGAGCTGGCTCACCGCCTGCCGCGTCGTCATGCGGTCCGTGGGCGCGGGAGGCCGGTCGCTGGCGTTGGGCGGAGGCGCTCCGACCTGCTGGCAGAGCAGGGCGTTGCGCACCATGTAGCCCTTGTGGATGGGCCGCGTCGACGCGGTCCCCGTGGCCAGCATCGCCGCGCGCGTCACCAGGCCGCCGCGGTTCTTGGACGGGATGACCGGCGCCGGCCCCGTGCCATTCCACGTGGGGACGCCGTAGATGCCCGCCAGGAAGGGGTCCGCCGTGTACGACTTCGGGTCGTGGAGGAAGTCGCTCACCGAGCCACCGGAGACGAGGGTGTTGTAGGCGGAGAGCTGGACGTCCTCGAACATCGCGGCGCGCGTGGCGTCGGTGGGCATCTCCGCGCCGACGAAGGCCTGGTAGACCGGGTCGTTGCGCAGCGCCACCAGCGAGGGCAGCTCGTCGAGCCGCAGCCACTCGTTGACGAACTCGTCCAGCGAGTTCCTCAGCTGCGGGCTCTTCAGCATCCGGTCGAGCTGCGCGTTGAAGCCGTCCTCGGTGAGCAGCGAGCCATCCGTCGCGGCGGCCCACAGCGCGTCATCCGGAGGCGCCTGCCAGAGCTGATAGGACAGCTTCGAGGCCAGCTCGAACGCGGAGAGCGGCGTCGCCGCCTGGCCCGTGGTGGTGCCGTGCTCGATCCGGTAGAGGAACCAGGGCGAGTTCAGGAGGGTGGTGATGACGTCCGCCACCGAGGCCCGGTCCACGGGCGTGGTGCCGGCGATGTCGGCGAAGGCGGTGACCTCCGCTGGCGGCAGCGGGTAGCGCAGGACGCGCGAGCCCCATCCTCGGATGAAGGTCTCCAGGCAGGCCCGGTCATTGGCGGTCTGGCTGTCGCTCGCGCAGGCGCCCAGCAGCGTGTTGCGGCGCGTGTCGGTGCTGGTGAGTTCCTGGGCGACGCCCCTGCCCAGGTCGTACATGACGTCGATCTGCGTCTGCTGGATGGACTGGTCCAGCCGGCTGAAGCCGCCCTTCAAGTCGCCGGGCGCGGGGATGCGCCGGTCCAGCGGGTACCGGGCCAGGTCGGGCGTGAGCTTCGTCCAGAGGGCGTCGGCTTCCTTCGGGAGGGCCCGGACGACGGCGAAGCGGAGCGAGTTCATCAACTGCGTCCGCGACAGCCGGGGCAGGGGCAGGTCGGCGGGGACGGCTTTCGCGTCACAGGAGAACTTCGCGGGTGCTGGAGCGACGGCGTTGGAGGCGGGGGGCGGAGGCGGATCTGGATCGTCTCCGCCGCCGGTGTGGTGGTTGTAGCCGGCGGACCCATCACAGGCGACCGCGCCAGCACAGAGAAGCAGGGTGCTCACGTAGCGAGGAAGCGTCATGACCCTGGCTACGCGCGTGCCTGGAAAAACTTTCCTGCCCGGAGGGCGAGGGAGGAAGGGGCCAGTCGATGCTGGCTGGTGGACACGCGCGACGGTACTCTCGCCGCTCCCGCATGACCGCTTTGCTCTGCGCGCTCTCCCTTGTCGTCTTGACCCAGACCCCAGCGATGTCGGTGTCCTTCGACCTTCGCTCTCTTTCCGAACAGGACTATCGGCGGTGGGACGGCGTGGAGCTGGAGCGGAAGGTGGCCCTGCGGCTCATCCAGGAGGGCTTCGCCGTCGTCTCGCCCCAGAGTCCGGCGCAGCTTCGCCTGCGCGCCGTGCGCACACCCGAGGGCCTGGGGCTCGAGGCCACCGGGCCCGCGCAGCGGGTCGAGCAAGGGGTTCGCGTGGGGCGGGGCTCGCTCGCGGAGCTCCACCTGGAGGTCGCACAGAAGCTCACCGAGATGACGCGGGCGGTGGCCGTGCCGCTCGCGCCCGAGCCCGAGCCCCCCGTGCCCGAAGCGCCGACGGTGCTGGCGCCCGTGGTGGTGCCTCCCGTGGAGGAGCCTGTCGTTCCTCCGCCCTCCGCGCTGGAGCTGGGCCTGGGGTTGGGCGCGCTCTGGCGGGGCGCCGGGGCCGGGGTGGATCCACACCTCCTGCTCTCCGTCCGGCGGGGCCTGGGGGCCTTCGGCGTGGATGCGGAGGTGGGATTGGGGGGGGCGCGCGAGCCAGCGCTGACGGCGTATGAGGTGCAGGGCGGGGCCTTCCTCGGCTATCGGCTCCCGGTGACGGAGCGCCTGCACCTGGAGCCCGGCGCGGGCGCGGGCCTGGTCCTCCATGTCTTCCGACTCAAGGACGCCGGGGTCTCGGAGCCGTCGGGGACCCAGGTGTCTCCCGCGGGCTGGGCCCGGATGAAGCTCCGGTGGCGGTTCACCGAGCGGCTCGCGGCGGAGGCCCGCGTGGGCCTGGGGCTGCTGCGGCCCGTGTCCCATGTGCGCGAGGGCGGGACGCTGTGGTCCCGGGGAAGCGTGCGCGTGGAGACCGGCGCGCAGCTTTCCTGGGGACCGTAACCTTCGAGGAAAGTTCCTCCGTCCTCATTCGTAGCTGCTCAGGTGCTGGATGTCGCGCGCTCTCCACCCCAAGGCTCCGCCCACCGTGCCTTCCCGGCCCGTGTCATTCGACGCGCTCTACGAGGAGCATGCGGAGGACGTCTATATCTGGGCCATGCGATACGCGGCCGGTCGCTCGGGCTGGGCCGAAGACATCACCCATGACGTCTTCCTCAAGGTCTGGGAGCACCAGGCCTGGCTGCGCGAGGAGGACGTGCGGGGCTGGCTCTTTCGCGTCACGCAGAACGTGGCGTTCTCCGCGCTGCGGCGCGAGAAGACGTTTCGACAGCGCATCGCCGACCTCTTGTTTCCGTCTCAGCCCACACAGACGGAGTCCACGCCGGAGAAGGACCTCGTGCGACGCGAGGCGGTGCGAAGTGCCACGGCGGCGTTGGACCGCTTGCCAGGGCAGGAGCGGGTGGTGATGGCACTGAAGATCCTGGATGACCTGAGCCAGCGGGAGATTGCCCAGCTCCTCTCGCTGTCAGAGGGCTATGTGTCGAAGCTGATCAGCCGCGCCCACGGCCGGCTGACCGCTTGGGGATGGGAGGTGGAAGATGGAACCCCGTGACTTCCGCGCGGAGCTCCGGCGCGAGGACTCGCTCCGCCGTGAGCAAGGAATGCCCGTCGGTGTGCGGACCCGGCTGGGTGCGCGCCTGCGGGAGGCTCGCGAGCCGAGGCCCGCCGCATGGCACCGCCGTCCGGTGTCCTGGGGCCTCGCCGCGTCGGCGATGGTGGCGGTGGTGGCGCTCGGGGTGTTCTTCCCGCGGGCGCCCGCGTCACGTTCCCTGGGGGGACTCGAGGTGGCGCGGGCCAGCGCCGACCTGTCGGCCCGGGAAGAGGCCGAGGGCGTGGAGATTCAAGGGGGCGAGGCCGCCCTGGTGGACGTGGCCCGAGGCATCACCCTCCAGAACCAGGGCCCGCTCGTGGTGCGCCGTGAGCCCTCGGGTGTGCGGCTGGTCCGGGGGCGCGCGGAGTTCTCGGTGAAGCACCGCCAGGTGGATGCTCCGCCCGCCGTCGTGCTCGTGTCGGGCGGTGCCATCGAAATCATGGGCACGCGCTTCACGGTGGAGGAGCGGGGGACGGGCGGCTCGGTCACCCTGCATGAGGGCGCCATCGCCTTCCGTCGGCTGGGGGGCGAGGTGGTCTCCATGAGGGTGGGACAGACGCTGGAGTGGCCGGAGCTGGAGCCTGTCGAGCCCGTGCTTCCAGATGCGCCAGCACCTCCCGAGCCGGAGCGGCCGCAACCCGTGGCCCTGCCGCCGGAGCGGAAGGTCGTCTCCACCCGGACGCCGTCCGCGCCGGTGCGCGCTCCGAGCGTGGAGGATGTGCTGCGGGAGCTGGAGGTGCTTCGGGGCCGGCGCGAGTTCGAGCAGGCGGCGAAGTACCTCGAGGCGTCGATGCAGCAGCAGCCGGCGGCGACGCGGGAGCGCCTGAGCTTCGAGCTGGGCTCGTTGCTGACGCACCAGCTCAAGGATTCGCGGCGCGCCTGTGCCCACTGGGACCTGCACGAGCGGCGGTTCCGGCGCGGGCACTACGCGGAATCGGTCCAGCGTGCCCGAGGGGCGCTGTCCTGTCCTGGCCATGAGGACAGGCGATGAGGCGGGGGCCTTGGAGCGCGTGGGTGCTGGCGGCCGTGCTGTGTGGCTGCGATCCCGCCGTCATCGACCATTCGCCGACCTCCAACCTGCTCGATGCCGAGACGGCCTCGCTGGAGACAGGGAAGGGCGTCTGGACGGCGTGGTTCGCGGTCGCCATCTCCAGCGCGCCCACCGCCGCGAGGGAAGGTGACGCGGGCCTGCGCGTGGAGGTGACCGAGCCATATGGTTGGGGTGTCGCCACCGACAACTGGCCGGGCTTCGTCGCCGCGCCCGGGGCTCACCGCGCGTCGTTCTGGGCGCGAGGGACCGCTGGCCGCTCGCTGGTCGCCGAGATGAAGGTCAAGTGGCGCGACGCGAGTGGCCGGGAGCTGCGCGCGGAGACACTCGCCAGCCCCGTGCTCTCCGGCCAGTGGGTCCGGATGGAGCGAGAGCTGACGGCTCCGGCCGGAACCGAGCGGGTGTCCGTGGAAGTGACAGGCGCCGAAGGCAGCCCCGGCGATGTCATCGACCTGGACGTGCTCGTGGTGCAGGCCTTGAGCGCCCCGTGAGCGTGTAGGCCCTTGGGCCAATAGCCATGGACTGACACACGAAGTAGAGAGCTCTGCTTCGTAGCCAGTCTTCATTTCTCATGGACGGATAGTCATTGGCTGTCATGGGCTGCCGACTCCAGGTCTGGCTCATGCTTGGAGTCGCATGAGTCATTCCTGAATCTGGATTGACAGCACCGCCAGTGTCATCGGAGAACCCCGCGCTCCGCGTTTTCGCCGCCCATGTCGGGCGCTCGCGAGGAAGACTCATGTCATTCTTGTTTTCAAAGTGGCTCGCGGTCCCGGCCACGGCCTTGCGCACCGGATGGGTGCTTGGACTGGCCGCCTGCACGCTCGTCGCTTGTAACGACCTGGAGCGGGACGGCGAAGAGCCGGTGGCCCAGAGCCTGGCCGTCGAGGTCGCCGAGGATGCGTCCGTCGAGGTGAAGCTGTCGGCCAGCGGCTTCGGGACGCTGGTCTTCGGCATCGTCACCCCTCCGAGCCATGGCACGTTGAGCGAGCTCCGCCCGGATGGCACGGCCACCTACACGCCTGAGGCCGACTTCCAGGGGGAGGATGCCATCACCTTCCAGGCCATCGACCACTGGGGCCAGCGCGCCCAGGGCAAGGTGACCCTCATCGTCACTCCGACGAACGATGCGCCGACGATTTCTCCTGTGGCTGACCAGCGCATCACCTCGGGGGGCTCGACGGGCGCGCTGCCGTTCACCGTGGGAGACGTGGATACCGCCGCGGAGGGCCTCACGGTCACCGCCACGTCCTCCAACACGAACCTGGTGCCCAACGACCCGAGCAAGCTCGTCCTGGGAGGCACTGGCGCCAACCGCACCCTCGACGTCATTGCGGCTTCCGGCGTCCGCGGGACCACCACCATCACCGTCGCGGTGAGTGACGGCGTCTCCACCACCTCCACCACGTTCACCGTCGAGGTCACGGGCTCCGCGAGCCTCTACTGGGTGACGGCGGCTGGCTCGCTGTGGAGGGTGGACGTGGATGGGGCGAATGCGGTGGAGCTCAAGACGGGCATCACGGGGGCCGCCGTCGTGGCCACGGACCCGGTCACCCGGACCGTCTTCTACAAGCGGGACAGCGCCATCGTCCGGGTGGACAGTGAGGGGAAGAATCCGGTCGATATCGTTCCGAATGGAGGGTTCCCCAGCGGGCTGACCGTGGATGCGACGAACCGCAAGCTGTACTGGTCTGACTTCAACGGGAGGCGCGTCATGCGCGCCGACCTGGATGGAAGCAATCCGTCGCAGGTCCTTGGGAGTATCGACAGCCCGTCCGCTCTCGCGGTCGATGCCGCGCAGGGCAAGGTGTATGTCATCACCTATAACAACACGGCCATCATCCGCTTCAACCTGGATGGCACCGGACGGGAGACCCTGGCCTCCAGCCTGGGCGGGCAGGGCGTGGGGTTGGCGCTCGACCTGGCCGGGAGCAAGCTGTACTTCGCGACCCGCTCGGACAGCATCTATGTCGCCCACCTGGATGGCTCCAACGTCACTCCGCTGGTGACGAAGCAGACCGCGGTTCATGGGGTGGCCATCGATGTCGCGGCGGGACGGCTCTATTGGCCGGACTGGCTGGGGGAGGCGGTCCGGAGCGCCCAGCTGTCCGACGGCGGTGATGTGCGGACGCTGAGGTCGGGTGGCGGCCGGAACATGGGGCTGGCCTGGATGCCCGCGCCGTAGAGATGTACGCCGGCGTGGTGTTCGACATCAGCACCAACAACGGCGGTATCTACATGGAGGGGAACCCAGCCGCCCCGGGCAATCAGGCACGCTTCTATGCCTACGAGGCGGAGTGGTTGCGGCCCACGTTCGAGATCTGGAACCTGCGCCACGAGTACGTCCACTACCTGGACGGGCGCTTCAACATGAAGGGCGACTTCAACACGTCCTACTTCTGGTCCACCACCTGGTGGTCGGAGGGACTGGCTGAGTACATCTCCAAGAAGCGAGACAACGCCTCCGCCGTCCAGGTGGGCCGGAACAAGACCTACCAGCTCAGCCAGGTCTTCCGAAACACGCTCGAGAGCGGCTCCGAGCGTGTGTATTCCTGGGGCTACCTCGCGGCGCGCTTCATGTTCGAGAAGCACGCGAGTCAGGTGAATACCATCCTCGGTCACTTCCGCTCGGGCAACTACTCCACGTACTACTACAACGTCCTGCCTGGAATCGGGACGTCGTACGACGCGGAGTTCCATCAGTGGATTGACTGCGTCGCCACCGCGAGCAACCCGAGCACCTGCGCCAATCCTTGAGTGTTTCCCGAGAGGCTGAGCGTCTGGATTGGGCGCCCGTCGTCATCATGGGCCGGGCGCCCGTCGCTGCTTCGTGAGTCGTTGGTGAGGGGCCCACCTTCCCGCTGGCGCGAGCGGACGCGAGATCAACGTCGCGGCTCGTTGGCGGAGAGGAGGGCGTCGAACGCGGCGCGCACCCGATTCCCGACGTCCTCGCGGGGGGTGGGCGAGAGCTTCCCGTCGAGGTGCAGGAACGCCAGGCCGTGAACCAGCCCCCAGGCGGCGGTGGCGAGGGACGGTGCATCCACGTGGGGGAAGATGCTGGCCAGGACGTGCGCGAGCAGGTCGTGCAGCTCGCTGGCCGCCTGGACGCGTTGGTCGCTCTTGTCGTCGCAGGGCTTCCCGAACATGAGCCGGAACAGCGCGGGCCGCTCGAGCGCGAAGTGGACGTAGGCAACCCCCAGCTCGCCGAGCTCCGAGGCCGTCGAGGGGAGGGCGCGACCCTCGGTCAGCCGGGCCTTCAGGTCTCGGAAGCCCTCGGTGGCCAGCGCCGACTCGAGCGCCTCCCGGTCCGCGAAGTGCCGGTACGGCGCCGTGGGCGAGACGCCTGCCCGACGCGCGACCGCGCGCAGTGAGAACTCCTCCCCCTCCTCGAGCATCTGCATCGCGGCCTCCAGCAGCGCCGCTCGCAGGTCTCCGTGGTGGTATCCCACCTTGCTTGATGTTGACATCGCTTACATTCCTCTTATGAATATGTGAGCGCCGTAAACATAGCCCCGGCGCCCGAAGGAGGAAACGCGATGTCATCCACCCTGTTTGCGCCCTTGGTGCTCCCGAGCGGAGCGGTCCTGCCCAACCGGCTGGTGAAGGCGGCGATGGAGGAGAACATGGCCGGAGAGGGCCAGCTCCCCGAGGCGTCGCTCCAGCAGCTCTATCGACGATGGAGCCAGGGGGGCGCGGGGTTGCTCATCACGGGGAACGTGATGGTGCATGCGGAGGCCCTGACGGGGCCGGGTGGAGTCGTTCTCGATGCGCACTCGCCCCTGGAGCCGTTCCGGCTCTGGGCGGAGGCGGCCAGGAGCGGTGGGGCGCGGGTGTGGATGCAGATCAACCATCCAGGGCGGCAGGTGATGGCCGACATGCCTGGGGTGGCGTGGGGGCCCTCGGCGATTCGGGTCGACATCGGCAAGCACAGCACGCGAATGGCGCAGCCGGTGGAGATGACGGCCGAGCAGATCGACGCGACTGTCGCACGCTTCGCGGAGACGGCGCGGCGCGCGGAGCAGGCGGGGTTCGATGGCGTCGAGGTGCATGCGGCGCACGGCTACCTGGTGTCCCAGTTCCTCTCGCCGCTGGCGAACCGGCGGACGGACCGCTGGGGTGGCAGCCTGGAGAACCGGGCGCGCCTGCTCCTGGACATCGTGCGCGCGGTGAGGGCGGTGGTCGGCGCGAGGTTCGCGGTGGCGGTGAAGTTGAACTCGGCCGACTTCCAGCGGGGAGGGTTCGATGCGGCCGACGCCCGGGCGGTGATTGAGATGCTCGCGCCGCTGGGGGTCGATGTCGTCGAGCTGTCGGGTGGCAGCTATGAGAGCCCCGCGATGGCGGGCCGGTCCGCCGACGCGCGGACCCTGGCTCGGGAGGCGTACTTCCTCGAGCTCGCCAAGGACCTGGCACGCGGCAGCCCGCTTCCGCTGATGCTGACCGGAGGCATCGTCCGGCGGCCCGTGGCGGAGGAGGTGCTGGCGGAAGGGGTCCAGCTGGTCGGCATGGGCACGGCGCTCGCGGTGGACCCGGACCTTCCGAACAAGTGGAAGACGCAGGCCGACGCACGGGTTGAGCTCCAACCCATCACCCTCCAGGACAAGTCGATGGCGTCGGCCGTGGGCATGGCGCGCGTGCGCTATCAGCTTCGCCGGCTCGGGCGTGGCGGAGTTCCACGTCCGAGCGTCAGTCCCTTGCTCGCTTATGCACGAGAGGCGCTGAGCCGGCGCTGCTCGCTGCGGCGCTACCGGAAGTGGCTGCTCGCGCGGCAGCGCGCGAGCATGTAGGCCGCTGACGCAGGCGCATGAGAGGAAATCCGATGGCTCCGGGGCTGTCAGTGGCGCACGATCTGTTGCGGGAGCTCCTGTCCAACAACGTGATGCCTATGGCGCGAGGGCCTTCACCAGGTCTTGAGTGAGCACCCAATACCCCTGCGTGCTCAAGGAGGCCTCGAAGATGCTTCCATACCGCTTCCGAACCTCTTCCTCGGTGAGGTCGCCTGTGGGTATCAGGCCCAGGAGCGACGGCTCACCTGGGAACTCTGGCATGTCCACAAAGGCCGTCCGCACCCGCTCGGGGGACAGGGGTTGGAATGCGAGTTCCAGGTGGCCGTAGCCCCCATAGGCATCCACCGCGGCGCTGATGGTGGCGAGCGCACCTTGGAAGCCGCGGTTCTCTTGACGCCGCAAGAGCCTCGTCAAGCTCTGGAGCGTGATGTCAACCCAGACGTTGACATAGGCACCATGCCCGATCCTGCCGATAAGGACGTAGAGCCTGAACGAGTCATTCCAGAACTCGCACGAACAGCCTTCCCACAGGGAGACCTCTCGCGGCAGCTCATCGTAGCCGGACTGGACTCGAAGCTCCTCGTCCGGGAAGAGCTCATCGAAGACTTCACGGTCGGAGTCGTAGGCCGCTCGCAGAATCGAATGATCATGCCTGAACCCGAGTTCGTTGAGGCCACTTTCGATTCGCACGAGCAGGTCGCGGAGCGGAGCATCCGGGGCGGAGATGATGGTGGTGAAATCAATGGACATCGGCGCACCTATGGAACGATTTCCACGTCGAAGCCTCGCTCAAGGTACTTCTTCGCCGAATCTGGATTGTCGGGGATGCTCCCATCGAGCTTGGCGAGAGGATTCTGACTCTTGTCGAAGAGCTTCTGCTGAATGTCTCGCACTCGGCGTGACTGCTTGGAGGCATTCTTGACGCCCTTGAACTTTCGACTCTTCGCCTCTGCGACACGGCTTTGGCCGACGATATCCACCTCCTGATACTGGCCGCACTTCTTGCACTTGTATCCCTGGCCAACGGTCTGGATCTTCATGAACTCCATGTTGGCTTGAACCGCTTTGTTCTCGAACTCTGGCCCCCGCATGGCTTCTTTCATGGAGGGCTTCCCTTTGTTTGCATCAATGCGGGCGTTGTTCTCCGCTGCCGCTTGTTCAGGCGTCTTGCCTGGGTCGGCCACTTCCCATTCGTGGTCGCACGCCGACTCGTCTCCATCCGCGGGGAGGTCAGGGGCGAGGGGAGACTGGAGCACCCCCATCAAAGTGGCCGCGTTGGCGGGTCCGCCGTGATTGTTGCTCATGGCGTCGCCCAGTAGCTGGACGTTCTTGCCTTCGAACTTCACGTCCATCGAACCAGGGGCGACGAACTTCGTCTCACCGTGGGTGTTGGCAGAGACAAGCCCTCCACCAGTCCCCTTGCTGGCCATGTCTCCCTGACTTCCGAAGCTCGCGCCTCGGATGGCCACCTTCTCGCCCTCGATGAGGACACTCTGGCTGTAGCCACTCGGGCTCAGGTTCGACCGGCCGATATTCGGCAGAGGTGTTGGGACAAATGGGGCAGGGGGCCCCGGCATCTTGCAGACGTTCGGAACGGTGGCGGCCGCTACGGCCTTGCTTCCGGCTGTTACGGGTGTCCTCGGAGGGTTGACAGCGACTTTCATGACCTGCCCCCTGGATGCCTGCCTTCTTGAATGAAGCGTTCAAAGACGAGCGCTGTCCGATGGCCCGCTTCCGCGCTCGTCCATCCCAGTACTCGCCCGCCGCGCATGTACCCGCGGCGGAGCGACTCGTGAGCAAGCACCGCGAAGAGTGGGCCCGAGGCTGCTCCAACGTCGCCAAGAAGCGAGGCCGGAGTCACATATCTGCTCGGGTCGACAACCACTTCGCTCAACCGCAGGCTGGCCATGCCCCATTCCTCATTGCGGTAGCGCTCACCATTGAGGTCGCAGTACACCGCGTCGACCGGTACTCCATGGGTGGAGGCCATGATCGCCGCCGCCAGCCCTTCTCCGAGGCACACTGACTGCTTCTTGATTCCGTGGTGCTCGATTGCCGTGTGCATGCCGGAGAGCGCGATGAATGGAGAGAGCCCGAGGGCGCGTGCCACCCGTGGCGAACAGAGCAAGCAGAATGCGGCAGCCTCTCCCGGCACCATGCCGGAGCGCCGACGCGAGGATTGCAACTGTCCATTCCGGTCCAGCCAGGCCAATGTCTTGTCGTGAAGGTAGCTGTCGACACCTCCGGCAATACAGAGCTCAAAACGCCTCGCGACGATGTCCTCACACGCCTTCTGGATGGCCATGGCACCCCCGCAATGGCCAAGGGGCAGAGAGCGGACCTCCGCATTCTTGATGATGCATCCGAGCGCCTTGGCGGTGATTGCCACATCGGCCTCGGTGAATCCGGGGCGGAGCTCTGGGAGTCCCAGGTACAGGCCGATGGGGGTCCTTCTTGAGAGGAGCGGAGCCAGCAGGTCGCAAATCTCCTGAAGTGCTGGGCCGCCGATGTCGACGAGCCGGCTCGTCCTGGATAGGAGATCATCGAGGTATTGGATGGGCGCGACCCGGAGTGGCTCACCTGCCCGGTCGACGATGTAGGGGTGCATGCTCATGCGCGTGATGCCAGCGCGGATGGCGGCGGCTGTCACGGTTGCTCGAGAGCCAACGGAGGTCTGTGCTCCGACCGCCGCGACAACCACTTGAGGGCTCGAGTTCGTCATGAGGCATGCGCTCTCTTGGCTTCGGAGATGAGGGTCTCATCGAGAGCCTCGGCATCCTGATGGCAAGGCAAGGCGGTATGCCATGTCATCAGCAGGCGAGCTTCGTCTGGCTCGATAACCACCGTGTAGAGCCGGGCGTCGTGCTCGATGCGTCGGCTGCCGAACCGCGTCTGGAAGCGCAAGTCGACCTTGGGCAACTCGAAGTCGAGGAGCCCTGCTGGAGTCATGTGGACCATCCTCACCCGTTCGCCGCCGCGCAGGTACCCGGTAGGCCGTTGGTCCGCAGGAGAGCACATCAGTGCTTGCGGACTGTAGTCGAGCGGCAGGAGTGGCTTCCTCTTTCGAGCCCATGCTTCATCGAATGTTCCCCAACACTCGCGCCGCGGAGACCAATGGCTGGCGATTGCTCCGAATCCAGCGGGATGCGACAGGGCGTCATCGCCAGGATAGGCCACGTTGGGGACCGGTCTTCCAACCAAGAGCGCGGATGACGTCGCGAAGCCGCACCCTACAGGGTTCCGACCCTCCATGCGATGCATCCGGGGGTTCGAACTCGAGGTATCAAGACCCCCCCATGCCCGTTCATAGATGATGGGGAGAGAGGAGAAGGGCTTCGGCGCGGACGGGCTGACGCCCTTCAGAAGGTTTGGCTCCCAGATGCGATCTCCTCGAACGACGAGGATCTTTTGCAGATCTCCGATGCGCAGGCCGACCCTTACCTCGCCCTGGGGTTTGTTGCCTGGCGCGTAGGCCGAGGCATTCAGGATGATGTCCGTGCCGGGCTTCGCATCCGCGAGATCCACTTCATACACGAGGCTCGAGCGACCAGGATCTCCTCGGTACTCAGGAGCGAGGAGTGGGGGAATTTGTTCGTCCGCGAGGCAGACCCGTCCATCTCCGCGCACCACATAGGTTGCCTTGACGGCTACGACCCAGACGTGGTGGCCACTGTGATCACGCAGCCAGGTTCGCTCAGCCGCATAGGGCGTGCGGTTGACCAACCTCCACATGTGCTCCCCCGTCAATGATGGTTGCCTGGACTTGGATGACAGATCTCGTGCGCGCTGTGTCGATGGGCTTCAAGAGGCAAGCGTATCGACGGCATTGTCATGGAGGTCCCGCAGGGATGCGAGGGGGCGTTGAGACTCGACAGGGAAGTGTTGTGTTGTTGACTCAGTCGCCGGGGTGGGGGGCTGCGAGAGTTCCGCGATCGATTGGAGGGCTCGGTGAGGGCTCGTTGACCTCAGGGCTTGCGCTGCGCGAGCAGCCAATCCCAGACATTCGAGTCCTTGTACACGGCATCGCAGATGAACTGGTCACCCGGGTTGCGGATCGTGAAGAACACCTGGCGCGTGGGGCTCGCGCCGCTCGTGTCCGTCGTGGTCTGTCCGTTGATCCACTGCCAGCCCCCCGACTCGGGCCGGAAGAACGCGGTCTGATTCTCCAGAGGGGCGGTGTAGTGGGTCAGCACACCGAAGGGCGCTCCCAGGGCGCTGCCGAACTGGTCGAACCATGAGGCCGTCGCCTCATATCGATAGGCCGTGTCATTCTTGCCGTGGATGGCCCACGCGGAGAGCCCCGCGTTCATCATCCCATCCGAGATGCTCTGGGCTCCGGCCCACGACTTCGGGGCGGCCGCGAGGATGGCCGCGAGCTTGTTGGGGAAGACGGCCGCGAAGTTGAGGGCGCCACCACCCCCCAACCCCATGCCCGCGACGTAGGTCCGGCGCGGGTCGACCTTGTACATCGCCTGAATCTGGCTGACGAAGGGGCCCAGATAGTGCTGGGCTTCGTACTGATTCCATTCGCCGTTGATCGACGTCTGCGGCGCGATGAGCACGAAGGGGAAGTCCTTGCCCTCCTCGTCGATGTAGCGGAACGGCCCCTCCTCCCGGACGTGATTGAGCTCCTCCGGCCCCCCGTTTCCTTTCCGGCCCGTATCGTGGAGGAAGAACACCACCGGCCAGTTCGTGCCCACCGCATAACCCGGGGGAAGGTAGACGACGTGGCCGTAGTCTCCCGGCGAAGGTGACGCCTTGTAGACCTCTGTCACCGTGCCTCGGCCCGCCGGGACCGGGTGCACTCGCACATAGGCCTTGGCCGATTGGCGGGCGCCTTCGTTGTCCGTCACGGTGAGCTGGAAGATGTATGCGCCCTGCACGAGGCCAGAGATCGTCGCCGTCAGCGAGCTGGCATTCGTGAGTGTGGCGGTGCTGGGCCCCTGCGTCTGGATCCACTGACTCGAGACGATGCTCCCGTCGGGGTCGCTCGCGGTGCCGGCCAGCCACGTCTTCGACGTGGGCAGCACCACGTTCTGGACCTGCCCCGTGGAGACCGTGGGTGGGGTGTTCGCAACCGCGCTCCCCGCCCACAGCGTGACCAGCAGGAGGGGACGAAGTTTCTTCCACGACTGTGGGTTCATTGTGCGTTTCCTTGGGGGTGGCTCCAACGAAAGGCAGTAACGAACCCACAGCGCGAATCGCTTTATGTCTGGGATTTCTGGGCGCCCGTGACGCTTCAGCGAGGGCGCTTGCTCTCCTGGAACGTCACCTCGAGCGGCACTTCCTTGCCATCCCGCAGCACGGTGGCCTGAACCGTCTCACCGGGCTTGGATGCGTTGAGCACAAACATCAGGTCCTCGACGCCGCCGATGACGTGCTTGCCCAGCTTCACGAGGATATCGCCCCGCTGCATCCCCGCCTGGTCCGCCGCGCCACCCGCGCGCACGCCCGCGAGCAGCATGCCCTTCTGTCCCGCCGGCAGGCCCGCGTAGTCCGGCACCGTGCCCAGCGACGCGTTGAAGCTGCGCATGTCGCCCCGCGGCGCGGGGGAGGGCACCTTGCGGTACGTCAGCGTCGTCGCCCCATCCAGCCCCATCGTCACCGCCGACACCACCCGCGCCACCTGCGCCGTCCCCACCGCGTTGAGCCGCGCCACCGTGTCCGAGGGCTTGTGGTAGTCCGAGTGCGTCCCCGTGAAGAAGTGCAGCACCGGCACGCCCGCGGCGTAGAAGGGGGAGTGGTCGCTCGGGCCATAGCCATCGCCGCTCGGGTTGCAGGTGACTCGCGCTTCACCACACGCCCGGGTGAGCAGCGGCCCCCACTCGCCCGCGGACTCCGCGCCCAGCACCGAGAGCCCGCTCGCGCGCAGCCGTCCCACCATGTCCAGGTTCAGCATCGCGGTGACCTGCTTCATCGCCGCATCGCCTCGCTGGCGCGTGAAGTGCGTGGACCCCAGCAGGCCCGTCTCCTCACCCGAGAAGGCCAGGAAGAGCACGTCGCGCTTCACCTCGCCCTGGCGCTCCTTCAGCGTGCGCGCGATCTCCAGCAGCGCCGCCACACCCGAGGCGTTGTCATCCGCCCCGACGTGCGGCTCATGCCGGTCCGGCGCCAGCGAGGACCGTCCGCCGAAGCCCAGGTGGTCGTAGTGCGCGCCCACCACCACGGTGCCCGGCAGCTTGCCCTCGCCGGCCTCCAGCACCGCCGCGACATTGAACGCGGCGCGCTGCTCGGTCTCGAGCTTCACCGCGACCTGCGCCTCGGAGCGCTTGCCCGCGACGAGCGACGCCATCACCGGCTCCATCGCCGCGCGCTTCACCACCACCACCGGGATGCCCGCGTCCCCGGGGCCTTCGGGCGACAGCGAGGGCAGGGTGGCCTCGGGAGGCATCTGCCAGTCCTTGGGCGCGGGCGTCGGGGCCTGGGGCCAGTCCACCACGATGAGCGCCTTCGCGCCGCGCTGCGCGGCCTGCCACGCCTTGTAGCGGAGGTCTCCGAAGCGCCGCTGCTTGTCCGTGTCCCCGAACTCCGGGCTGTCCGGAACGAAGCGGCGCACCACCACGACCTTCCCCTTCACCTTCAGCTTCGCGTAGTCATCCACCTTGAGCGACGGCTCGGAGATGCCGTAGTTCGCGAAGACGAGCGGCCCCTGCGCCTGCCCCTGGCCGGAGAACCCCAGAACCGTGAAGGCGTCGTCCGCGAGCACCGTCTTCCCCAGCCGAACCTGCGTCCCCGCCACCGGCCGCACCGCCGTCGTCACCGGGAACGTCTGCCGGAAGGCCCCCGCGTCCCCCGCGGGCTTCAGCCCCAGCTCCATGAACCGCGCCTCCACGAACGCGCCCGAGGCCTCCAGCCCCTCCGTGCCGATGCCCCGGCCCTCGCGACCCGGGTCCGCGAGGAACGTGACGTCCTCCCGGATGCGCTCCGGAGCGCCCTCGGTGACGCCAGGCTTCGCGTCCTCGACCCAGCGGGCGATGAACAGGTTCGTGTCCGTCTTTCCGGGGGCCGTGGCGCGGTTGCTCGAGAACGCCAGCCACTTGCCGTCCGGCGAGAACATCGGGAAGCCGTCGAAGCCCGGCGCGTGGGTGATGCGCTCCAGGTTGGAGCCGTCGACGTCCACCGCCCAGATGTCGAACTCGCGGCCCTTGGGGTCACCGTGGTTCGACGAGAAGAGGATGCGCCGGCCATTGGGGTGGAAGAACGGCGCGAACGCGGCGCCATTCAGCCAGGTGATCTGCCGGGCCTCGGAGCCGTCCGCGTTGGCGACATACAGCTCCAGCTTCGTGGGCCGCACGAGCCCGCGCTTGAGCAGCCCCTGATAGTCGTCGAGCGCCTTGCCCGGCTGGGGCCGCGACGCGCGCCAGACAATCTGGGAGCAGTCCGCGTTGAAGAACGCGCCGCCGTCATACCCAGGCGAGTGCGTGAGCCGCTTCACGTTCTTCCCATCGCGGTCCATCCGGTACAGCTCCAGGTCCCCGTCCCGGACGGACGTGAAGAGGATGGAGCCGTCCTTCGCGCACACGGTGCCTTCCGCGTCGTAGCCGGGCGCGTCCGTCAGCCGTTGCACGCCGGTGCCATCCGCGTTGGACTTGAAGATGTCGTAGCTGTCGTAGAGCGCCCAGACGTAGCCCATGGAGTGGTCGGGCTTGGGCGGGCACTCGGGGCCCCCCAGGTGCGTGGACGCGTAGATGACCTCCTGGTCTCCCGGCAGGAAGTGCGCGCACGTCGTGGCGCCCTGGCCGGACGAGACGGGCTCCACCTTCGCCGCGGCGCCGCTGACGGGGTCCACCGTCATCCGGTAGATGCGGTCACACCCCATGCCCTCGTGGCGGGCCTGGAGGGAGAGCTGCTTGCCGTCGAAGGACCAGTAGGCCTCGGCGTTCTCTCCGCCGAAGGTCATCTGCCGCAGGTCCGCCAGCCGGACCTCTTCCGGCAGCGCGGCGACTTGCGGCGACGTGGATGCCGCTCCCGTGTCTGCCGGCGGGAGCGTGGGGGTGGCGCACGAGGTCAGCGCCAGGACGGAGAAGAGGGCTCGCTTCATGGGGCGCGACCATGTCAAAGGCCGCGCCCACACTCAACGTCTGGCCCCACGCGGCTTCCGCACGCTATTGCAGCACGGCGAGCAGGTCCCCGCCCTGGACGGAGGCCTTCAGCGTGGTGGCCACCTCCGCGATGGTGCCCGCGCGAGGCGCACGCACCACCGTCTCCATCTTCATCGCCTCCAGCGTGACGAGCGGCGCCCCCGCCTCCACGGCCGCCCCGGACTTGACGTGCAGGGCGATGACGGTGCCCGGCATGCTCGCGGCGACATGGTTGGGATTGGAGCGGTCCGCCTGACGCCGGGCCTCCACGCGCGCCGCGCGGCTGCGGTCCCGGACCTGCACCGTGCGGTTGTGTCCGTTCAGCGCGAAGTAGACGGTGCGCAGGCCGTCCTCGTCCGGCTCGCCGACGGCCGACAGGCTGATGACCAGCGTCTTGCCTGGTTCCAGGTCGACCCAGATCTCCTGACCCACCTCCATGCCGTAGAAGTAGTTGGGCGTGTCGAGGATGGAGACATCCTCGAACCGGGCCGCGTCGTCCAGGTAGCCCGCCATGACGCGGGGGTAGAGCGCGCTGGAGATGGCGTCCACGCGGGAGATGGGCTGGCCCGTCTTCTTCGTCAGCTCGGCGCGCAGGGCCTCCAGGTCCAGCGGCGGGAGGCTCGCGGAGGGGCGGCCCTCGACACGCGGCAGGCCCTTGAGCACCGCCGTGCGCAGGTCCTCGGGGAAGCCGTTCGGCGGCTGGCCCAGCTCCCCTCGGAAGTAGCCCACCACGCTGGAGGGGAAGTCCAGCCGGGGCGCCTCCGCGATGAGCTTCGCGTGCGTGAGCGTCGCCGCCTCCGCGAGCGTGGCCGCGCGCACCATCAGGTCGTTCTTCAAGAGGAAGATGGCGAAGTCACCCACCATCTTCGACGACGGCGTCACCTTGGGGATGTCGCCCACCAGCACGTTGACGAGCGCGAAGGCATCCTTCACGTCGTTCCACCGGTTGAGCAGCCCCATCTCCGCGACCTGGGGCCGGAGGTTGGAGTACTGGCCGCCGGGAATCTCGTGGTAGTAGACCTCGCTCGTCGTGCTCTTGAGGCCGCTCTCGAAGGGGGCGTAGTACTCGCGCACGTCCTCCCAGTAGTTGGCGAGCGGTTGGAGCCGGGCGTTGGCGAGCCCCGTCTCGCGCGGGTGTCCACGCAGCGCGCTCACCAGGGCATTGAGGCTGGGCTGGCTGGTGAGGCCCGCCATGCTGCCCAGCGCCACGTCGACGATGTGCACCCCGTGCTCGATGGCCTCCAGGTAGCTGGCGATGCCGTTGCCCGCGGTGTCATGCATGTGCAGGTGGATGGGCAGCCGCGTCACCTCGCGCAGCCGGTCCATCAGGTTCGCCGCGGCGCGGGGGCGCAGCAGGCCCGCCATGTCCTTGATGCAGAGGAAGTGCGCGCCCGAGTCCTCGATGCGCTTCGCCAGGTCCGCGTAGTAGTCCAGCGTGTACTTCTTGCGCTTGGGGTTCGCGACGTCGCCCGTGTAGCAGATGGCCACCTCCGCCACCTTGCCCGTCTTGATGACGCGGTTGATGGAGACCTCCATGCTGCCCAGGTCGTTGAGGCTGTCGAAGATGCGGAAGACATCCACACCGGCCTCGGCGGCCTCGTCGATGAACGCCTCCACGACGTTGTTCGGGTAGCTCGTGTAGCCCACGGCGTTGGCGCCGCGCAGGAGCATCTGGAGCAGCAGGTTGGGCGCCGCGGCCTTGAGCGCGCGCAGGCGGGCCCACGGGTCCTCGTTGAGGAAGCGGTACGCGGTGTCGAACGTCGCGCCGCCCCAGCTCTCCAGGCTGAACAGGTCCGACGCCAGGTGCGCGGTGGCCGGCGCCACGCGCAGCACGTCCCGCGTGCGCATGCGCGTGGCGAGCAGCGACTGGTGCGCGTCCCGCATCGTCGTGTCCGTCAGCAGCACGCGCTTCTGCGCCAGCACCCACTCGGCCAGGCCCCGAGGTCCCTTCTCCGCGAGGATCTGCGCGGTGCCTCGGGGCGGGGCGCCCGGAGGCGCCACCGGGAGGCGCGGCTCCAGGAACTGGTTCGGCTTGAGCCGCTGGTGCTTCTTGATGGTGGGGTGGCCGTTGACGATGACCTCGGCCAGGTAGGTGAGCAGCTTGCTGGCGCGGTCCCGGCGGGGCGCCAGCTGGAACAGCTCCGGCGTCTCGTCGATGAAGCGCGTGTACGTCTCGCCCTTCTGGAACGCGGGGTGCCGCAGCACGTTCTCCAGGAAGGGGAGGTTGGTCTTCACGCCTCGGATGCGGAACTCGCGCAGCGCGCGCTGGCCCTTCATCACCGCGCCCTGGAACGTCGGGGCGTAGGCGATGACCTTCACCAGCATGGAGTCGTAGTACGGGGAGATGTGCGCGTTGGTGTAGCCGTTCGAGCCGTCCAGCCGGATGCCGAAGCCCGTGGCCGCGCGCCACGCGGTGATGATGCCCGCGTCCGGCATGAAGTTGTTGGACGGGTCCTCGGTGGTGACGCGCAGCTGCACCGCGTAGCCGCGAGGCTGGAGGGACTCCTGCGAGGGAATGCCCACCTCCGGCGCGCTCAGCGCGTAGCCCTCCGCGATGCGGATCTGGCTCTGCACCAGGTCCACGCCCGTGACCTGCTCGGTGACGGTGTGCTCCACCTGGAGGCGCGCGTTGCACTCGATGAAGTAGAAGTGGTCGTCGGAGACGAGGAACTCCGCCGTGCCCGCGCTGCTGTAGCCCGCCTCCCGCGCCAGCCGCACGGCCGCGTCGCAGATGGCGTGCTTGAGCGCCGGGGACAGGTTGGGCGCGGGGGCGATCTCGATGACCTTCTGGTGTCGGCGCTGCACGGAGCAGTCGCGCTCGTGGAGGTGGACCAGGTTGCCGTGCAGGTCGCCCAGGAGCTGGACCTCGATGTGACGCACCTTCTCCAGGAACTTCTCCAGGAACACCGCCGACGAGCCGAACGCGCTCTGGGCCTCCGAGCGCGCCGAGGCCAGCGCCGCCTCCAGGTCCTTCTCCTCGCGCACCACGCGCATGCCGCGCCCACCGCCGCCGTGGGCCGCCTTCACGAGCACGGGGCCGCCGTGCTCGGCGAAGAACTCCCGGGCCTGGGCCAGCACGCGCGCGTCGTTCCCTTCCAGCGTGGTGCCGGGCACCGTGGGCACGCCCACCTGCTTCGCGAGCTGCTTGGCCGCGACCTTGTCGCCCATGGTCCGCACCACCGCGGAGCTGGGGCCGATGAAGCGGATGCCTCGGCGCTCACAGGCCTCGGCGAAGAGGGCGTTCTCCGAGAGGAAGCCGTAGCCCGGGTGGATGGCGTCCACGCCCGCGCGCACGGCCACGTCGAGGATCTCCTCGATGCCGAGATAGGCCTCCACGGGGCGTTTGCCGTGACCCACGCGGTAGGCCTCATCCGCCTTGTGCCGGTGCTCGTGGGTGCGGTCCTCATCGCTGTAGATGGCAACGGTTCGAATACCCAGCTCGTTGCACGCGCGAAACACGCGGATGGCGATCTCACCGCGGTTGGCGCACAGCACTTTCTGAATAGGGCGTAGGGAGGTCTGAGCCATGGCTTGGGACTGGGGATAGGGCGCCGGAGCCTTCGAGCGCAACGGGAGCGGGGCCGGACGTCGGATTCAGGTCAGTGCGAGGCAATCTTGACGGCGCGAGGGCGAAACGAGCAAATCGGGGTCATGGACACCTCAGTCTCCTCATCCTCCGGGCGCCGCCTCGCCGGCCCCCGGGGACTGCCCGTGCTGGGAAGCTTCTTTCCGATGTTGAGTGAGCCGCTGGCCTTGGCCAACAAGCTCCACGCCCGTTACGGCGATGTGTCCTTGATACGGGTCTACAAGACCCCCATCGCCTTCCTGCGCAACCCCGTGGACGTGAAGCGGGTGCTCATCGACGAGCCCCAGACCTTCCCCAAGCCGCTCATCGACAACCCCTTCAACGGCAACGGGCTCACGGTGAGCCGGGGAGACCACTGGAAGCGGCAGCGGCACATGGTCCAGCCGCTGTTCCACAAGGAGAAGGTGCGGCTGTGGTCCGGCATCTTCAGCGAAGAGCTGGCGAAGTCCGTGGAGCGCTGGAAGGAGATGGGCGCCCGGGGCGAGTCCTTCGACATGTACACCGAAGGCGCGCGCCTGATGTTCGGCGTGATGTGGCGCACCTGCTTCGATGAGCAGCCGGAGATCGCCTACTTCGACCGCATCATGGACGCCATCGACGTCTTCGGGCGGCGCGTCTCCCCGTTGTCGGTGCTCCTCTACAACCTCGTGCCCCGGATGGACCCTCGGCACGAGCGTGTGTACACGTCCGTCAAGCTCATCAACGGGTGGATCTACGAGCGGATCGGGAAGCGGCGGGGGCGGGGCACCGAGGATGGAGACATCACGCTGCTGTCCATGCTCGTGGAGGCGAAGGCGCGGGACTCCGGCGAGTCGATGAACGACAAGGAGGTGCGCGACGAGATCGTCAACCTCTTCGGCGCGAGCTTCGAGATGATCGCCACGTCCCTCACGTGGGCCATCCACGCCTGCACCCAGCATCCCGAAGTCACCCAGGCCATTCGCGACGAGGTCCAGGGGGTGACGGGAGGCGCGCCGCCCCGCTACGAGGACGTGGCGAAGATGCCGTACACCCACCGCGTGGTGCAGGAGATCAACCGGCTGTGTCCTCCGGCGTGGACCATCCTCCGCGAGACGGCGAACGAGGTGGAGGTCGGCGGGGTGATGCTGCCCAAGGCGACGCAGCTGCTCCTGTGCCCCTACGCCATCCACCGTCACCCGGACCACTGGAAGGACGCGGAGACGTTCGACCCGGACCGCTTCCTGCCGGAGCGGCTCTCCGGCATGCACAAGGGCGCCTACGTGCCGTTCGGCGCGGGGAGCCGCATCTGCGTGGGCCAGCACATGTCCCTGGTGGACACGGTGCAGACGCTGGCGGCGGTGCTCCAGGAGCTCGACGTGGAGTACCTGGGCAAGACGCCGGTGGAATGGCAGACGCGCCTGACGTTCGTGCCGAAGCACGGCATGCCCGTCCGGATGCGCGCCCGCCAGCGCTGACGGCTCAGGACGGCTGCGAGGAGCCCACGGGGACGGCGTCGGGCGCGGACTCCTCGTAGTCGAGGTCGCGGTGGAACGTCTCCTCCAGCCGCGTCAGCGCGAGCAGCGCGAGGCCGAAGCAGATGGAGCCCACGGTGATGGCCGCCGCGGGCACGGAGATGTGGCCCTTGAGATAGGCGAATCCGGTGGCGGCGAAGACGGCGGAGCCTCGGACGAAGTTGGGCACCGTCGTCGCCACCGTGCCGCGGATGTTGGTGCCGAACTGCTCGGCCGCCATCGTCACGAGCACCGCCCAGTAGCCCACCATGATGCCGATGAGGAAGGTGAGGAGGTAGACGGTGGTGCTGGTGAGCCCCGGCGTCAGGCCGTAGACGAGCATCAGCAGGAAGCCGCCCACCAGGTTCAGCGCCACCGCGCGCTTGCGGCTCTTGAGCCACTGGCTGAACAGGCCCGCCAGGAGGTCTCCGAGCGTCAGGCCGATGGATCCGTAGAGGATGGCGTTGCCGGCCGTCACGGTGCCCTGGACGTTGAGGCCCGCCGTCAGCTCCGGCGCGAAGGTGAAGAGGATGCCCGTGGTGAAGTAGATGGGCACGCCAATCAGGATGCAGCAGACGTACTTGAGGAAGCGGCCCCCCTGGAGGAGCAGCAGCGGGTTGGCGCGGGACGGGTCCGTCTTCTTGGTGAAGAGCTCCGACTCGGAGACCTTGAAGCGGGCGAACAGCAGGGCCAGGCCCATGAAGCCGCCGGTGAGATACGCCGTCTTCCAGTGCAGGTGCTGGCCCACGAAGGCCGCCGCGACGATTCCCAGCATGCCGAGCGTCGCCACCACGGTGGTGCCCAGGCCGCGCTTCTCCTTGGGCAGGGACTCCGCGACCAGGGTGATGGCCGCGCCCAGCTCACCCGCCAGGCCCACGCCGCCCAGGAAGCGAAACACGGCGTAGCTCGTCACGTCCCACGCGAAGGCGTTGGCCAGGTTGGCGAACGAATAGAGCAGGATGGAGCCGAACATCACCGAGAGGCGCCCGCGCTTGTCCGCGAGCACGCCCCACAGCAGCCCGCCCACCATCATCCCCACCATCTGGCAGTTGTAGATGAGGATGCCCTTGGACAGCACCTCCTCCGGCTGCGTGATGCCGATGTCCCGGAGCGACGCGGCGCGGACCACGCCGAACAACGTGATGTCGAAGAGGTCGACGAAGTAGCCCAGCCCGGCCACCAGCACCGTCAGGTTGAGGACCGAGCGCAGCTCACGCAGGAATCGCATGCACGGGATTCAATGGGTTTGGTCCCCTCGGAGCAAGGCCGAAAGCGTTCGACGCAGCGCGTGGAGAAACCGCCTGCTCGCAAGTGCCCGAAAACATGAACCGTGATTCAGGTCTCATCCCGCGACAGGGTGGTTTCGTCCCTGCTCCGGGCGGTTTCGTCACATACCTCCCGGGCGGAGAAAGGGGGAGCGCTATCGGTGGGGCCGCGAGCACTCGGCGCTCGCGACAAGGGAGCGGACACGATGCGCGGACTGAAAGGGATGCGAGGCGGTTTGCTGGCGGGAGTGCTGGCGCTCCTCGGCTGCCAGGGAGAGGAGCCTGCCTTCGGGGCGGGCTCGGAGGAAGGGCAGGGGGCGCGGGGGCTGACCTCCACCTGCGTCAACGTGGTGCCGGTGATGACGGGGAACACGACGCCCTCGGGCATCGTCACCGCGTCGGGGGTGCTCGGGCCCGACGACCCGACCTATGCGCCGTGGAAGGCGTTCGACGGCAGCTACACCTTCTGGCTCTCCGGTTATGGCCAGTCACCCGCGTGGCTGGCGTACGAGTTCGGCGGCGGCAAGAAGGTGACGGTGAGCCGCTACGCCATCCAGTTCTCGAATGGCTCGGTCACCTCGCGTGCGCCGAAGGCGTGGACGCTGGAGGGCTGGAACGGCACCGCGTGGGTGGTGCTGGATGCGCGGAGCAATCAAGTCACCTGGGCGGGCAACGAGCGGCGCGAGTTCACCATCGCCACCCCCGGCGCGTACTTGAAGTACCGGCTGAAGGCGACGGATGACAATGACCCCAACCTGCCCATCGTGACGCTGTCCATCGGTGGGTTGGAGTTGATCGACTGCCTCTCCTACACAGCCACTCCCTCGGAGTGGACGCGGCTCATGGGGTTGCAGGGCGGTGTCACCCTCCTCAGCGACATGGCGGGAGATGCGGGAGGGCGCATCTACACCACGGGCTCCACCACCGTGGCGATGGCCGGACAGCCCCTGGTGGGCACCACGGACAGCTTCCTCTCGCTGCACTACCCGAATGGCACCCGCGTGTTCACCCAGCAGATTGGCGCGCCGGGGAAGGCGACCGTGGGCTTCGCCGTCGCGCGGAACCGGAGCTTCGAGGAGATCTACGTCGCGGGGTACACGAACGGCTCCATCCAAGGCACGCCCCTCACGGGGAAGCGAGATGCGTTCATCACGCGCTACCGCTACACGGGCGTGTGGGGTTGGACACGGCAGCTCGGTGTCGCGGGGGCCTACACGGATGCCTTGGGCGTGTCGGTAGATGCCGCGAACAACGCCTTCCTGGCGGGCACGACGACGGGCAACCTGGATGGGAACACGCGGGTGGGCGTCATCGACGGCTTTGTCGCCAAGTATGACCCGGCGGGAAACCGCCTGTGGACCCGCCAGTTCGGCGCGGCCCTGGGGAATGTCATGCCGACGCGCGCCGTGGCGGACGACGCGGGCAATGTCTACGTCTCCGGCTACACGGACTCGGGCATGGATGGCCTCGCGCGCACGGGGACGCAGGACGCGTTCCTCATGAAGTTCGACGGGAGCGGCGTGAAGCAGTGGACGCGGATGCTGGGCGTGGCGAACACCCAGACCTGGTTGGATGGCTCCATGCTGGATTCGGCGGGGAACGTGTATGTGACGGGCTTTGGGGCGGGAGGGCTCGATGGGCTCCCCAACGTCACCGAGGGGCGCAAGCCCTATGTCGTGAAGTTCAGCCCCGCGGGCGTCAAGCAGTGGGTCTGGGAGCATGACTCCGGCGCTGGGGCCTGGGCCCGGAACGGCTTCGCGGCCTCCGACGGCATCTATGTGACGGGGAGCGCCTGGGGCGACATGACGTCGACGTCGAGCGTGGTGGCGAGCGTGCCTCACACCTTCGTGGCGAAGCTGGACTTCAATGGCGTGCCCCAGTTCATCCATCAGCAGGAGCCCGCGACGTACTTCGAGGACCCCAGGGCCGTGTACGCCACGGGGGTGGTCGTGGACGACGAGGACAGGGTCTTCGTGGGGGGCTACGTCGAGGGCGACTGGGGTGGCCAGGTGAAGCAGGGTTTCAAGGACTTGTTCATCACGAAGCTGGCTCCGTAGTCCCGGTGAAGGCTCGGCGAGGTGATGCGCGCCGCGCCTTCATTCCTCTTCGTCACGCCGGAGGGGGAGCCCCACGCCTTTCACGAGGCTCTGGCGCTCTCCTTCGGGGTCCTCGGCTCGGAAGGCGGCGAGCCGCTCGCGAACCTCCGTGAAGCGCCGGAGGGAGCGCAGTGCGATGATCTCCGCCTCCCGGGCCTCGCGTGCCGCGACTTGCGCGCGGGGCGTTGTTCCCAGTCCCCACCGCTCGTAGTAGGCGCGGCAGGGACGCAGCACGTGTTCACGCAGCGCTCGCCTGCCGAAGGCCGTGCAGCGGTTGATGTCGAGTTCACGCCGCACCTCGGTGGTGGGACGTCCCTGGCGCTCGAGTTGGGTGATGGTTTCGGCGGCACTCCGTTCCAACTGGAGGACTTCTTCGAGAGCCTCCCGGAGGCTGCTCTCTTGGTGGGCCCGAGTCAGGAGGGCGCCGCGGAGGAGACCGTCGATGGCATTGGCCATCGGTCCATGAGGATAGGTTCGCAGGAACGCGTCACCTTCCTCGAACAGCGCATCCCAGTCGCGCAGTGCCTCCAACGCCGCGATGCGAGCGAACGCGGCTTTCTCCGCTGGGAGTTGACCGTGAAAGTCAGGAAGCCTCAACTGGAGGACACGATCCGCGTCCTGGAGAAGCGTGCGCCAGCGTGCCCGGGAGTGATTGAGGGTCAGCAGATTCAGCGCCGCCAGGGCGCGCTGGTCTCCAGGGACCGCTGGGTCCTGCATCCTGGCGCGCAAGCTGGCATCCATTGCCTCGCGCCGAGGCGCGGTCCGCCGGGCGAGATCCTCCATGCGCGTCAGCTCATCGCGGGCGTACTCGAAGGAGGGCTCCGCCGACAGGGTGGCGCGCAGCTGCGCGGCGCGCTCGTCCTCGGACTTCGTGTCGAGGGCGCGGCCGTAGTTCACCAGGGCCCGCACGGCCTGGGGGCCCGAGGGCCGCTTCGCGCGAGGCTTCACGGGCGTCCCGAGCAGCCGCGTGGCCACCTCATCCTGCAAGGCGAACACGCGCTCCGCTCGTCCGGTGACCTTGGCGGTGTCCAGCACGGTTCCGGTCTCCACGTCGATGAAGCGCGCGTTGATGCGCAGCGTGTCCTGGGCGCGCTGGATGCTGCCGATGACCATGGTGCGCGCACCGACGAGCCGTCCCACGCGGACAGCCGACGATTCGGTGGTGAGCGTCTCCGCCTGGAGCTTCAGCTCCGCGACGGCGGCGTCGAGCTGCTCCCGCTCCACCAGCACCAGGTTTCCGCTGGCGCGAAGGTCGGAGACCAGCGTCTCCGCCAGTCCTCTCGCGAGCCAGTTCAGCGCGGCGTCCTCGTTGAGGTTGCGAAAGGGCATCACCGCCACGGGGCCTCGCGGTGGACGCGACGGGGCCGCCCCGAGCGCGAGGTGGAGCGGCAGGAGGAGCAGCAACACCGCGGGCGCGCCCTTCATGGTCTCAGCCTCTGGAGCAGGCGGGGCAGCAAGGCGCGGACCTCGGCGGCGAGTGCATCCTGGACCTCGAAGGGCTCGAGCGCGCGTCCCTCCACTCGCGCCGTGTCGAGCACCTCCCCGGTCTCGACATGAACGAACCTCGCCGAGGCACGCAGGACCGAGCCCGCCTGCTGGAAGCTGCCGAGCACCACCACCTCCGCGCCGACAATCCGTCCGAGCCGGGCCCGAGTCTCCGGGTCGACTCGCGAGCCCTGTGTGAAGTCCTGTTCCTCGAGAGGAAGGTCGAGTTGCCCCCGTTCGATGAGTCGCAAGCCCGGCACCTGTCCGATGTCGGTGACCACGCTTTCCACCAGGGCCTGTTTCAACGGCGCGAGCCCGGGTGTCCCACTCAGGTCTCGGAACTCGAGCACGCAGACCCGCACGGGGCCGCCTGGCGTCGGGGTGGGGGGCGCGGGGGAAACCGCGTCGGACGTTCGGGCGACCGTGTCGGTCGGGACGGAGGGCTCGGGGCGAAGCAGGAGCGCGGCCACTCCCGGAACGGCGAGCCCGAGCGCCACCAGCACGGCGGTCCCGATGCTGGAGATGAGCGGGCGGCGCGAGCGGGCTGGCTCGGCCTCCTCGGCGTACAGCGTTCCGGCGACGACGCGTGTCGACGTGGGGACGGGTTCGTCTGGCTCAGGTGGCGCTTGGCCCGGAGTGGTCCTGTTCACGGAGGACGAGCGGCTCGGTGGAGTGGGGGTGTCCCGTGGGGAGCTCCGCGCCACGGCTGCCTTGGTGCGGAGGAGGGCATTGTACAGCCGTGGGCATCCAGTACGCTTCATTACCTTGGCCGCGAGGGACGTCGTGAAACACGGTGAGGCGCGGGTCTCGTGGGGACTCGCTGGTCGAGCCCTGTCCTGGTGGCGCGTCTCCCTGGTGGGCCTGGCGGTGGGGGTGCTCGCCGCGCTGCCTCATGCCGTCGGCGCCTATGCACGCGAGCCCTCCGCGTTCGGCGGCAAGCTGGCCCTGGCCTTGGTGCCCTACAGCGCGTGGGCCCTGCTGGCTCCGCTGATCCGGGTGTTCTTTCTCCGGGTGGGGCGTGAAACACCTGGGTGGGGCCGACGCACCGGCGTGCTCATCGCCATCGGTGGCCTCTTCGTCCTGATTCACGCGCTGCTGCTCGCCGCGATGCTGTCGGTGCTGGAGGACTGGCCAGCACGCGGGCGCGGCTTCAGTGAGGGGCTGCGGACCGTCCTCCTGGAGCGCGGTGCGCAGGGGACCTTCGAGTACCTGTTGTTTCTCTCGGCGTGGATGGTGCTGCAGGCGGTTCGCCGGGCCCATGAGAAGGAGCTCGCGGAGAGCCGCTGGAAGGCTCAGTGGGCCGAGTCCCGCTTGCAGGCCCTTCGCGCCCAGTTGGACCCTCACTTCCTCTTCAACACGCTGAACGCCGTCGTCGGCCTGGTGCGGCAGTCGCGGAACCCGGAGGCGGTGGATGCACTCGTGAGGCTCGGAGAGCTGTTGCGGGCCAGCCTGGAAGGACGAGGGAGCCACGAGGTGCCTCTCTCGGAGGAGCTGGGCCTGGTGCGGCGCTACCTGGAGATCGAGCAGCTTCGCTTCGGGGCTCGGCTCGAGTGGTCCCTGGCGCCTGAGCCGGAGACCGTGTCGGCGCGTGTCCCCGCGCTCGTGCTCCAGCCCTTGGTGGAGAACGCCATCAAGCACGGCACCTCGCGCCGGGTCTCCAAGGGGCATGTCCAGGTTCGCGCGTCGCGGCAAGGCGCGGTGCTGGTCCTCGAGGTCCAGGACGACGGCCCGGGGCTGCGGGAGGGGGCGGTGGGAGGGCTGGGGATTGGGGTGGCCAATACCCGGGACCGGATTCATCAGCTCCACGGGGAAGCGTTTGGCCTGACGCTGGAGGAGGCCGCAGAGGGTGGGGTGATTGCCCGGGTGCGGCTTCCCTTCGTGCTCTTCGAGCGGGGCGGTTCATGAGTCACCTGAAGGCGGTGGAGGGCGGCATGCGAGTGCTGGTGGTGGATGACGAGCCGTTGGCTCGGGACAACGTGCGGCACCTGCTGGCGCGTGAGCCGGATGTCTCTGCCATCCGGGAGTGCGAGGGTGGCCAGGAGGCGGTGGAGCTCATCCTTCGCGAGCCGCCGGACCTGGTCTTCCTGGATGTGCAGATGCCGGAGCTGGATGGCTTCGGCGTGCTGCGCGAAGTGGGGCCGGAGCGGATGCCGCCCGTCGTCTTCGTGACGGCGTTCGACCGGTACGCGGTTCGGGCCTTCGAGGTGAACGCGCTCGACTATCTGCTCAAGCCGTTCAGCGACGCCCGCTTCCAGGAGGCGCTGGGGCGGGCTCGAAAGCAGCGCGCCACGGGCAGGGACCTGGGGATGCTGGAGCGGCTGTCCGCGCTACTCGCGGATTATCGATCACGGTCCGCGGAGCCTCCGCCCGTCGCCCCCTCGGGCGGCTACCTGGAGCGCATCGCGGTGAAGACCGATGGCAAGGTGCTGCTGCTTCCCGTCGCGGACCTGGACTGGTGCGAGGCCGAGGGCAACTACGTCGTGCTTCACGCCGGCGGCAAGAGCCCCATGCTTCGCGAGACGTTGAACCGGGTGGAGCAGCTGCTCGATCCCAAGTGCTTCGTGCGGGTTCATCGCTCCACGCTGGTCAACGTGAACCGCATCCGTGAGCTGGAGCCCGATGTGGACAAGGGCTGGGTGGTCGTCCTGCGCGACGGGACGCGACTGCGCCTGAGTCCGGGACGGAAGTCCGCGGTGGAGGCCCTGCTGCGCCAGTCGTTCTGAGGCAGGGCTGTTCAGGGCACTGAACGCACCATCAGCCATTTTCGCGACCCCGGCGGCGTGCGTCTCGGCGCGGCGTGCCCGCGCGTCCTGAAGGGCCGTGCCTACATGCTCACGAGTTCAGCCATTTCCCGGCCCCTCGCGACAGGGGTCGGCCCCACCTCGGAAGGGAAGTGCCTACCTGAACAAGTCCTCAGGCATTTTCCGAGGGGGGGGATGGAATTGCCGTGCCTACATGAACGTGTCATCAGTGGTTTCCAGCGGGGCACTGACCACGTGTACACGGGTGCGGTCACGAAGCGGTCTTCGCGCTCCACGCCTCGTGCAATGACAGACATTTGCGCTTGCCTGTCATTACTTGAGAGGGATTGTCTGTTGTCTGGCTATTCGCCCGCGCGTTGACGGTTGAGGCGGTCGTAGTGGCGGTAGCCCAGCTTGTCGAGGGCACTCGGCGGCGCGAGGCCGATGTCGACCAGCGTCTTGATGTCGTACGTCCCCGCGAGCACGGGCGGCGCGTAGCTCCGGATGGCCGACGGCGTGCGGAACTTCTCCAGCGGGAAGAGGACCGCGCTGGTGTGCACGTGGATGAAGTGCGCGGCGGACTGGCGCTGCCAGCCCGAGACACCCGGTGCCGTGATGACGTGGGGCGTGGCGAGGAACGTGCCGCCCGTGAGGATCTCGAGCTGCTGGCCCACCTGCGCCACGATGCAGCCCGCGGGGGCCGTGCCGCGCACCTTGATGCCATTGGGCTCGTCGGGCGTCGCGCGGGTGCGCAGGTAGAGGCCGCTCTTGTCATCCGGGCTGGGCGCCGGCTTCCCCTCGGGGTCGAGGAACCGTCCCCCGGGCAGCAGCGTCAGCAGGTTGAAGTCCGTGTGCTCCTCGCCCCAGACGATGTCTGTGTTCACCTGCGCGGGCGTGAGCGGCAGGTACTGGAGCGCGCGGGTGATGTGCGGGGCGCGCTCGCAGAGCTGGGTGAAGGTGTCCTCGGGCAGCCCCAGCGCGATGGCGGAGCCCCGCAGCAGCTTGAGGCCCGCCTCGTGGAGCGAGCGCCCCAGGGTCATGATGCCGTCCTGGAAGTACGGCGGCGCATCGGGGGGCCACACGTTCTCCGGATACAGCTCCGGGAACTCCATGGCCGCGACCTCGTCGTTGGGGTAGGGCGCGACGAAGTAGCACTCCTTGAAGTCCGGCTGGCCATTGCCGGCCACGGCCACCTCGGTGTTCGGAGGCGTCCAGCCGCGCTGGTACCAGAGCTCGGCGCGGCCATAGGGCTTCTTCGCTTCCGGGGAGCGGGCGATGAAGGCCGCGAAGGCGTCGTAGTAGCGGTGGAGCGCCTGGGTGTCGACACCGTGGTTCTTGATGTAGACGAGGCCGAAGACGCCAAACGCCTCACGCAGCGCCGTCGCGGCGCGCTCGAGGCGGCTCGCATCGCCCGAGGCGAGATCGGCAAGGTCGACAGTCGGAATGTTCAGCGAAGATGTCTCGGCCATGTGGGCCCTAGATGTATCGCTCCTCGGAGGGAAAAGGGAGGGGCTTCTACCCGGAGTGCCACCCTCGGGACCTCGGGCCGGCCTCTCGGTTCCTGGGAGGCGCCTTCGTCAGGGCGCTCGGGGCCAGGGGGCTTGGGGCGGCTCGTGGGTAGAGGGCGACCTGTCCTGGTGATCCAGTGGGGCGTGTGGGGATGCGCACGAGGGGCGCCCGGGGTGGGAGCGTGGGCCCACCTCAAGACAGGGTGGCGGCGCCCGGGGGTGATTCTGTCGCGGCGCGTGGGTGCCTATCTCCAAGTGTTGAGCCGCGATCTGTCTGTTCCCCGCGCGGCTCACACCCACTCAATGCGAGGTATGTCATGAAGGACCGTCCTGCAACGCTAGTGCTCTCGGGTGGTGGCGCGAAGGGCGCCTTCCAGGTGGGCGCGGAGCGTGTGCTCAGAGAGGTCCACGGCTTTCGTTGGGAGCGCGTCTTTGGTGTGTCGGTGGGAGCGGTGAACGCCACCGCCATTGCTCAGCGCGAGTACGACCGGCTGGCCGACCTCTGGATGAACCTGCGGGAGGAGGACGTCTTCCGCAGGCTGCCGTGGCTCGTGGTCGCGCTGCGACTGGGATTGCGCAACAAGCTGGGCCTCTTCGAGAACTCACCGCTGAGGGAGCTTATCGAGCGGAACTTCGGCAGCCGCCCGTTCGCGATTCCCGCGCACGTGGGCCGTGTCTCGCTCACGTCGGGACAGTACGAGCTGGTGTCCAGCGACTCGAACGACTTCATCCCCGCCGTGTGGCACAGCACCGTGATGCCCGGCATCTTCGAGCCCGTGGGGGCGCACGCGCTGGTCGACGGCGGGCTGCGCAACGTCGCGCCATTGGGCGATGCGCTCGAGTACTCGCCCACGGAGATCGTCGTCATCGCGTGCTCGTCCT
This sequence comes from Myxococcus stipitatus, assembly GCF_038561935.1. The sequence continues at coordinate 5,132,405 of NZ_CP102770.1, forward strand.
CCAAGCTGGAGCCGGTGAAGTTCCCCACCAACATCCTGGATGTCATCCGGCGCTGCCTCCCCGACATCGCGCTCACGGAGTTGCTGATGAACGACGTGGACCTCTTCGTCCGCATCAACGACCTGGTGAGGCAGGCGCAGGCCCACGGCACGACGCTCCGGGGCCCGGATGGCAAGCCCTACGTCTATTGCCGCATCACCGTCATCGAGCCCACGGCGCCCATCGGGCACTCGCTCGACTTCTCACCGGAGATGATCCGCATGCGGCTGCGCCATGGGGAGGACCGCGCTCGCGCCGTGATGCGTCCCACGGGGGTGGGGCCCGGGGAGCGCATGCCGCCGCGCATCGCCGCGCACCTGGAACCCGTCCTCTACGCGTGAATTGACGCTACGATGACGCCCCATGTGTCCCGAGGGTGAAGGGACTGGGGAGAGCGTCGGTGGAGCGTCAGCGAACAGCCGTCTTCCACCCGGAGGGAGTCGCGGAGACGCCCCTGACCGAGCGAATCCACGCGCTCGTGTTGCGTGCGAGAGCCGCGCCCCCGGAGGAGCGCGAGGCCCTGGGCAAGGACCTCAACGGGCTGCTGTCCCAGCTCCCGAAGCAAGCCGAGCGTGAGTCCGCGGTGACCTTGCTGCGTGGGTACATGGAGAACGGCGCGTTGGAGGGATTGGGCACGTCCTCGCTCCCCGCCGACATCGCCGCCACGAAGGCCGCGCTCGACCTGGGCTATCCCATCGCGCTCGAGATCTCCCCCGAGCGACTGGACGCGCTGCGCGAGTGGGAGGGCACCGCCGACTCCGAGGGCATCCCGTGGATGGCCATCATGGTGGTGTCCTTCGTCGCGTTCATCACGCAGATCGCCTGCACGTCGTTGGCGGACGTGGGGGCGCTGCAGACCCGCCAGCTCGCGATGTATCCGTTCGGTGGGCCAATCGGGGGTGAGGAGACCTCCGGGCTGGAGGTCTTCCGGCGCTTCCTGGAGGAGTGGGCCTATCCGGTGGTGGGCATCCAGTTCGCCGCTGGCGTCTTCAACTTCCTGTTCACCATCACCTTCGGCCGTCTGCGCATCGGAAGGAAGGGGGCGTCGTACCTGTACCTGGCGCTGGCCGTGTTCGGGGCGTGCGTGGCGGTGTTCCAGTTGCCGGTGATCAACTGGCTGGGCCTGGGCACGCTCACGTCCGCCACGGGCGCCTATGTCTCGGCGCGACTGCTGAAGTCGAAGTCCCGCTGAGAGAAGGGTGTCAGCGGGCGGGCTCTTCCCAGGCCGGGAACCGTTTCGGCGTCTGGAGCATCCGACGTGGGCAAGGCGAGCTCCGAAGGCTCACTGAGCGCCTTGTAGAAACGACGGCCGATGAACATGCCCAGCACCAACGACACGACGAGACCCGCGGCCGACACCACGGTCATCACCGTGCGCCCCTGGGCCAGCCCGCTGCCGAACTGGGCGGTGAGGAAGGTGCCTGGAATGGTGCCCAACATGAGGCCCGCGACGGAGGGCCAGAAGCGCGCGCCGCTGGCCGCGGAGACCGCCAGCATCACGTCGGTGGGACACAGCGGATTCACACACGCCATGAAGGCAAACAGGAAATCGTGGCGCCTGGCCGCACTCACCAGGGCTGGATATCTGCCTCCAGCCAGGCGCTTCATGGGTCGGGTCCCCAACTTGCGAGCCAGCACGAAGAGCAACGTGGCGGACAGGAAGCTGCCCGTTAGTGAATAGAGGGTCGCTGCGAGCGTTCCAAACAGCATTCCACCCACGGCGGTCAGTAATTGCCCGGGCAGCAGCGTGAGAGGACGAACGGCGAGAAACGAGATGTAGGCCAAGGGCGCGGCTTTACCCAGGGGAGCAAGCACATCCGCCAGACGCCGCTGATCGATGAAGTCGGGTCCGAGGAGGCGAAGCATCAGGAGTCCTCCCACGGACACCCCCATCGGGGCCAGGACTCGGAGCCATGTCTTCGCACCCTGCGCCACGCGACGCCTCCCCCGACGCGAGTCGCACGCGCCGCGGGCATGAAGGTGAGGGCCGGTTCGGGAATCGGCAATGCGGCGGGAATTGTTTTCAACAAGAGAGCGTCCTGCCGGGCATGCCTCCGCCCGGAACGTAAGCAGGGCGAGCTTGACCAACCCTCCAGAACCATTGGGGTTTTGGTGTGGTGGGTCAGGCGAGAACGGCTGGCGGTGTACGGAGCTTGCTTGCATCGGGGCGCTTCCGTCCCAAGGTTTCAGGCAAGGGGCATCGTGGCGAGGGATGGGGGCAGGCAGCCAAGAGAGGAGAGGGCGCAATGTCGGACAAAGACAACAAGGGCAGCATGACGGTGGCCGAGGCGGGTCGTAAGGGTGGGGAGACAGTCCGGAACGAGCGGGGTCGGGAGTTCTACGAGACCATTGGCCGCAAGGGCGGAGCCACGGTGAAGGCGGAGCGTGGTCGCTCGTTCTACGAGGAGATCGGCCGCAAGGGCGGCGAGACGGTCAAGGCCGAGCGCGGAGCGAAGTTCTACGAGGAGATCGGCAAGAAGGGTGGCGACCGCGTCAAGGCCACCCGCGGGCCGAACTTCTACGAGGAGATTGGCCGCAAGGGTGGGCAGAAGGTGAAGAAGCTCATCGAGGAGGGCAAGCGCGCGGCCCGTGCGGCCATGGCGGCGTCGGAGGGCGCTCCGCAGGAAGGCTCGTCGGCGACACCGGCGGCTCCGGCGGCTCCTTCCGGTGAGACGGCGGGCCCCGGCCAGAACGAGTAGCGTGGCGCCAGGAGCGCGGACCCGGTAAGACGGCCGCGTGTACCTGGTCATCACGTTCCTCGAGCAGATGGAAGGGACCGAGCGAGCCATCCGTCGGCTCCGGGAGTTTGGTATCCCGGAGCCGCTGGTGGTGCGAGCTCGGAGCGCGGCCGCGGCGCTGTCCGCGGAGGTGCCGGTGTTCGCGGGGCTGCGCAGCCTGGCCCTGGGCGCGGACGAAGACCGCGTGTTGTTGGTGAGCATCCTGCCCGCCGTCTCCCCCGAGGAGATGGAGCGGATGATTCAGCGGGTTCAGCTGGAGATGGACGCGGACGACCCACCCATGGGTCGGCTGGTCGCCCTGCCGGTGATCGCCGCCCCCACGCACCGCCGTTCGTGACGCCGAGACGCTGGCGGTGTAAGCACGTCCCGTGCAAGCGCTGCTCGTTTTTCTCGCCATCGCGGCGCTGTCCCTGCTCGCGTCGAGCCCCGCGTTGGACCCCAGCCGCTTCCCCTCGCTGGCGCGACTCGCGGCGAGCGGCTTCCTGTTCCTCCTCTTCGGGGTGGTGCTAGGTCCGTCGGTGGTGGGGGCCTTGTCCGTGGACGACGTGGACCACCTGCGGCCGGTGATGGCGCTGGGGTTGGGCACCGCGGGCGTCATCCTGGGGTTGAACCTGGAGCCCCGGTTGCTGCGGCTGTTGCCTCGGCCGGTGTATGCGGCGGCGCTGGCGCACGCGGGGACGGCGTTCCTGTTCGTGGCGCTGCCGTTGGCGGCGCCGCTCCTGTTGACGTCCCATCCCTCGCTGCATGCCGCGGTGGGGGCCGCGTCGCTCCTGGGCGCGGCGGCGAGCCTGTCCTCGGGGCACTTCGCGGTGCTGGCGTACCGGGCGGGGCGGATGGACCGGGCGCGGGGGCTGGGCGTCTCGCTGCTGACGATGCTGGACGATGCCGTGGGCCTGGCGGTGCTGGCGGTGGCGCTGGTGTTGGGCGCGGCCCCCAGCGCGGCCGAGGGACTGGGCCTGGTGTGTCTGGCGGTGCTGCTGGGCATCTTGTGTGGCGCGCTGCTGGCGTTCCTCACGCATGCGATGAACGACCCGGCGGAGCTGGCGACGGTGACGCTGGGCATGGTGGCGCTGGTGGGGGGCGCGGCGGCCTATCTGCGCGTGTCCGCGCTCCTGGCGGGGGTGGCGTGTGGCGCCACGCTGGCGCTGGTGGGCGGACGGACGGTGGAGCGGGTGGCTCGCGCGCTGGGGCGGGTGGAGCGCCCCGTGTTCCTGGTGCTCGTGTTCCTGGTGGGCTGCGGCGTCTACACGCGCGACTGGGCGGCGTGGGCGCTGGTGCCGGGCTTCGTGGGGTTGAGGTTCCTGGGGAAGGTGCTCGGCGGGCGCATCGCGCAGCGGCTGGCCGCCGGGGTGTTGGAGCTGCCGCCGCGCGTGGGCTACGCGCTCATCGCGCAGGGCGGCCTCGCGCTGTGCCTGGTGGCCGAGTACCAGTTCCTGGTGCCGGGGGGCCTTGCCCGCCGCGTGCTGGACGTCGTCGTGGTGGGCGCGGTGGTGAACGAGCTGCTTGCGGGCCAGGCCTTCCGTCAGGTCCTCACGCCGGTGAAGCCGAGGCTCGCTCCCGCGGCGGTGGATGACGTGGAGGTGGCGACGTGAAGGGCGCGGTGACGCGATTGGTGTTGTTGATGGTCCTGCTGGCCATCATCAGCCGCGCCCAGCTGCTGCGCGCGGACTCGGGCACGTCGGTGACGTTGGCGGCCGGAGCGCTGCTGTTGTGCGGCCTCTTCGCGGGCAAGGTGGCCAAGGGGTTCGGGCTGCCCCGGCTCACGGGCTACCTGCTGGTGGGCGTGGCGGTGGGCCCGTACGCGCTGGGCTTCATTCCGGGCGAGGGCGTGAAGGGGTTGGACCTGGTGAAGGGGCTGGCGGTGAGCCTCATCGCGCTGGTCGCGGGCACGGAGCTGCGGCTGGGGCTCATCCGGCGCGTGGGGGCTCGCGTGGCGCTGCTGTGCGCGGCGGTCTGCGCGGTGACGTTCGCGGTGTGCTTCGGCGCGACGCTCGCCCTCAAGCCCGTGCTGCCCTTCCTGGCGCCGCTGACGATGCCCCAGGCGCTGGCGGTCAGCGCGCTGATGTCCACGGTGGTGGTGTCGTTCTCGCCCACGGTGACCATCGCCATCGTCCAGGAGACGAGCGCGCGAGGGAGCTTCACCGAGTTCCTCATGGCGCTGGTCATCATCGGCGACCTGCTGGTCATGGTGGCGTTCGCGCTGGCGGCGGGCATGACGCGCGCGAGCTTCGGCGGTGGCTTCGACATCGCGGGCTTGCTGAGCGGGGTGGGGTGGGAGCTGTTCGGCTCGGTGGTGGTGGGGGGCGTGCTGGCGGTGGCGATGCTCGTCTACATGCGCGGCGTGAAGCGCGAGCTGCCGCTGTTCCTCGTTGGCCTGTCCTTCGCCGCGGCCGAGGGTGGCACCCGGCTGCACCTGTCTCCGCTGCTGGTGTCGCTGGCGGCCGGAGCGCTCATCGTCAACCTGGACGAGCGCGAGGGCGAGCGCATCCACCACGCCATCCAGCGCGCGGGCCTGCCCGTGTTCGCGCTCTTCTTCGCGGCGGCGGGCGCGGGGCTGAAGTTGGATGCGCTGGTGACGGTGGGGCCCGCGGCGCTCCTCCTGGTGGTGCTGCGCGGCGTGGCCATCTGGTTTGCTTGTCGACGCTTCGCGCCGGCGAATGACCCACGCCTGAAGGAGTACCTGTGGATGGGGCTCATCTCCCAGGCGGGCGTGACGTTCGGTCTGGCGGCGCTGGTGTCCAGGACCTTCCCGACCTTCGGCCCGCAGGTGGAGGTGCTCATCGTCGCCATGATCACGGCGCACGAACTGGTGGGGCCCGTGCTCACTCGACGCGCCCTGACGGCCAGCGGAGAAGTCAGGACGGACGAGGCGCCGGGAACGGCGTAGGCTGTCCGAAGCACTCAGGAGGCACGACACGTCATGGCCGCACCCATCCTCGAGGTGGACATGGAGCACCCCTCTCCGCGCCACATCCAGCGCGCCGTGGAGGTGCTCGAGCGCGGCGGACTCGTCGCCTATCCGACGGACACGTACTACGGCATGGGCTGTGACCTGGGCTCGAAGAAGGCCATCGAGCGGCTCTACCAGCTCAAGGGCCGAGACAAGAAGAAGCCCCTGTCCTTCCTCTGTCCGGACCTGTCTGACGTGGCGCGCTATGCCCACGTGAGCAATTTCGCGTACCGGACGATGAAGGGTCTGACCCCTGGCGCGTTTACTTTCATTCTAGAAGCGACGCGCCTGGTGCCGGACTTGATGATGACCCGACAGAAACAGGTAGGTATCCGGGTACCCGATGCCCCACTGGCACGGGAGCTGGCGCGTGCGCTGGGGCGTCCCCTGGTGACGACATCCGTGAGCAATCTCGAGGGAGAGCCGCTCACGGACGCGCGGGACATCAAGGACGCATTGGGCCATGGGCTGGACCTCATCCTGGATGGCGGCGTGACGTTGAACGAGCCTTCCACAGTGGTGTCACTCATCGGCGATACGCTTGAAATCCTCCGCCAGGGGAAGGGTAGGCTGGAGGACTGAAACTCGCTCACGAGGGGGGGCCGCAGTGCCATCAGGAGCCGCGGGGCCGGCGCGGACGGACATTCCGCAGTACGTCCCATCGCCGATGAGGTTGCTGTTGCTGCTGTTGTTCCGACCCGTGGACCTGCACTACAGGCTCCGCGCGGCGGGAATCCTCGTGCCTGGAGGTCGCATCGGTCAGCTCTGGAAGGAGCAGGCGGAGGGCGGTCGCGCGGCGGGGCTCTACGTCCGGCGCATGTTGCTGTTGCTGGTGGTGGGCTCGCCCCTGGCGACGGCGCTCGTGGGGTTGGGGCTCGCCTGTGCTGGCATTCCCCTGCGAGGCGGTTGGGCGGTCTCCGCGCTGTGTTGTTCGGCCGTGGGGCTGACGCTCGCGCAGGTGTCGGGACTGGCGGCGGGGGTGCTCCTGGGGTCGCTGGCGAGCCTGTCGATCCTGGTGGGCCTGCACGCGACGGCCGCGGGGGCCTTCGGACCGGTGGAAGGCGCGGGCGCGGGAATTGTCGTGGGCGTCTGTCTGGGAATGGTGTCGGGGCTGTCGGTGGGCAGCATCGCGAGCATCTCCGCCGGGCGAGGCCCCTCCGTGTGGCGCGTCCAGATGGCGGCCATCGTCACCAGCGTGGTGCCCATGTTGGTGTGGAGCCGGCTGGTGAACACGTCCTTCGCGGGCGCCGTGGCGGCGTCGGCGCTGGTGGCCTTCCTGGTGAGTGCGTTCCGGCTGCCGCTGTATGCGCTGGAGGTCCTGGCCTCCGCGGCGGCGTACGCGGTGGAGCGGTGGACGGGGCTGCCGACGCTGCACTGGGTGCCCGTGCGTCACCACAACCTGAGCTATCTGCCGCACCCGTTCCTGAGCCGGCACCTGGCGCTGGCGGTGCGCTCCCGTCCCGCGGAGGTCCTCGCGGTGGCGGATGCCTGCCTGCGCTCCCCGGGCAACATCGTGGTGGGCTGGCCCTGGGTGGTGCAGGCGCTGGAGCGCTCCGCGTCGGACGGCGCGAGCGGACCGCACTCCTGATTGCCTCGGCGCGAGGCTCCGGTAGCCTGACGGCATGGAAGGGTTGCTCGACGCATTCATCGCCTTCATCCGCGCGGAGCGCGGGCTGTCCGGCAAGACGGTGGATGCCTATGCGGCGGACTTGACGGCGTACTTCGAGGACCTGCGCTCGCGGGGCGTCGAGGACGTGATTCGCGCCCGTCAGGAGGACGTGACGGCGCACCTGTCGTCGCTGTCGAAGGCGGGGCTGGGCAAGCGAAGCCAGGCCCGGCATCTGGCCGCCATCCGTGGCTTCCACCGGTTCCTGGTGGCCGAGCGGCTGGCGGACAAGGACCCGACGGAGGATGTGGATACGCCGCGCTCGGCGCGCAAGCTGCCGTCCTTCCTGACGCTGGAGGAGGTGGAGCAGTTGCTGGCCGCGCCGGATGAGCGCACCTCCGCGGGGCTCCGGGACAAGGCGATGGTGGAGGTGCTCTACGCAACGGGGCTGCGCGTGAGCGAGCTGTGTGGCCTGGGCGTCAACGACGTGCAGCTGAGCGCGGGCTACCTGGTGGCGAAGGGCAAGGGCTCCAAGGAGCGCATCGTCCCGCTGGGGCGCCAGGCGGTGGAGAAGGTGCGGGAGTATCTGGCGACGTCTCGCCCGGCGATGCTGGGGCGGCGCGAGTCTCGTGCGCTGTTCGTGACGCCGCGAGGAAGTGGCTTCACCCGGCAGGGCTTCTGGAAGCTGCTCAAGCGCTACGCGCTGAAGGCGGGCATCCTCAAGCCCTTGTCTCCGCACAAGCTGCGGCACTCCTTCGCCACGCACCTGGTGGAGCGCGGCGCGGACCTGCGGGCCGTGCAGCAGATGCTGGGGCACTCGGACCTGTCCACGACGCAGATCTACACCCACGTCAACAGCGCGCGACTGCGCTCCGTCTACGACGAGTTCCATCCACGCAGCGATGTGTTCGTCCCCAAGGCGAAGAAGCAGCGGACGGGTTCGTAGGGGAAGCTCCCGCTTGTCACATCCCCAGCTTGAGGGCGGGGAATCCGAAGGGGTCCGTGCTGGTGCGCCTCGACTCGACGGAGGACTCCGCGTCCGGCAGGGGCGCGACCCGAATCAGGCCCGACGCCATCAGTCGATGGACCGAGCGCGACGCGGCCAGCTCGCCCATGGCGGCGGTGCGCAGCGCCTGGCGGATGCTCCGGCTGCCTCGCAGCTTCGAGTACAGGTAGAGGTCATCCGCCGTGAGCTGTGGAGGGGTGGGGCGGGGGATGGGCTCGAAGACGAGCCTTCCGTCCAGGGCGAAGAGCTCGTCGCTGAGCGCCAGCGTCAGGCGCACCTCGGCCTCGCGGTACAGGGCGTGGGCCTCCGGCACGGGGCCTCGCTCCAGCACCTGCGCCGCCAGGGCGACCGCGTGGTCGTACTTGCCCTTCTCGAGGAAGCCCTTCACCAGGTTCAGCAGGTCGGCCAGCTCCGCGGCTTCACCCAGCCTGGGGCCCTTGGGCACCCGGGGCGCCAGCGCGCCTCGGCGGTACAGGTGGAGAATCCACCGCGCGGCGAACAGCGGGGCCTCCTTGGCGGTGGCCAGCATCTCACCGAGTGTGGCGCCGCTCGCGGCCAGCTCCAGGAGCTTGTCCTCCTCCTCGGAGTACGTCTCCACGGCGAACTCGCGGAACACCCGGAACGTGGCGTCCAGGTGAGGGAAGACCTCGCGGAACACCGACCACTCTCGGAGTCGAGTCACCGCGTCGCGATGGAGCGTCGACAGCGACAACTTCAGGCCCACCGCTCGCGAGGCCGGCGGCAGCTTGGGCGTGAACTCCACCTCGCCGGACTCCCAGCCGTAGCAGTCGAAGAGCGCCTCGCGGGCCTTGTGCTCCATGGCCTCGATGAGCCGGGGCAGCTCCACGAAGCAGCGCTGCACCAGGAACGTGCCGTAGGGTATGTTCGCGCCCTCGGCCGCCTCGAAGGCCGCGGCGGCTCGGGGGGCGTCGAGGATGCGCAGGTTCACCAGCACCTGCGCCAGGTGCTCGCGCGGGTCATTCGAGCTCTCGCTCACCAGGAAGCCATCCTTCACCTGGAAGCAGCGCTGGATGGCGCCTCGCTCCACCCTCAACGTCCCCTCCACGCCGGGCGTCGAGAAGAGCGGGGACATCACCAGTTGCAGGCGATAGCTGGCGAGACTTCCCTTGAATGACTCCATGCCCGTTCATCCTCCCGGGTGAGGTTGCTCGCGGATGCGGCGACCAGGGTACCGCTCCACCCGCTGCCGCTCAATCGCAAGTGCCTGGAATCCCTCGGGAATTCCTTGCGGGTCGCAATTTTTCAGGGACGCGCGCGGTCGCGACCGGGGCGGCGGCGAAGGCGTTGGGGGTTGAACGGAGGGTTGCAGGGGCGGGTCGGGTGTGCGAACCACCTTCGTCTCTGCAGAACGCAGAATGTGGATTCCGTGTTCTGCGCGCTGACTCCCGACTCTCGAATCCCGATTCGGAACCCGACATGCGGACCCTCTCAGGCGTGCAGTCTTCTGGAAAGCTGCACATCGGCAACTACTACGGCGCCATTCGCCAGTTCGTCCAACTGCAGGACGAGAGCGAGGCCTACTACTTCATCGCCAACCTCCACGCGCTCACCACGGTGCGAGACCCGAAGCTCGCGCTGGAGCTCACGCGCGAGGCCGCGGTGGCGTACCTGGCGCTGGGGGTGGACCCCAAGAAGGCCGTGCTCTTCCGCCAGAGCGACGTGCGCGAGGTGCTCGAGCTCTACTGGATCCTGGGCACCGTGGTGCCCCATTCGAACCTGGAGCGGGCCCACAGCTACAAGGAGAAGGTCGCCAAGGGCATCAGCCCGGACTTCGGCCTCTTCGCCTACCCGGTGCTGATGGCCGCGGACATCCTGCTCTACAGCGCGGACGCCGTCCCGGTGGGCAAGGACCAGATCCAGCACGTCGAGTTCGCCCGCGACTGGGCCGTGAAGTTCAACACCGAATACGTGCCCGGCTATGACCCCGCGGACCCGGACGGCAAGGAGCGGGGCCACACGCCCGGCATCCTCAAGCTGCCCTCTGCGCGCATCCAGGAGTCCACCCAGACGGTGCCCGGCGTCGACGGCAAGAAGATGTCCAAGTCGTACGGGAACACCATCGAGCTGTTCGGGGACGAGAAGGAGATCAAGAAGCGCATCATGTCCATCAAGACGGACTCGACCCCCGTCGATGCGCCCAAGCCCGTGCCGGAGGGCAAGCCCGCGGACCCGTCCGTCGCCAGCGATGTCCCCCTCTACGACCTGCTCAAGCTCCTGCTGCCCGAGTCGGAGTTCAAGGACGTGGACGCCAGCTGGAGGGCGGGCGGGAAGGGGTACGGCGACTACAAGAAGAAGCTCCTGGAGGCCTACCACGCGACCTTCGGCCCGGCCCGGCAGCGCCACGCCGAGCTGGTGAGCGACCCGGCGGAGCTGGAGCGCATCCTCAAGGACGGCGCCGACCGGGCCCGCGCCGAGGCGACTCGTTTGATGGACAAGATTCGCCGCGCCGTCGGAATCCCGTGAGGGAAGGGGCCTGAACGGGTGTTTACCGCCGTTTGTTTGACCCACCTGGAACCCACTGTTAAGGAGGTGTGTCCCCCGGCTGGTGCTTGAGGCTGGCGCATCCGGGCCCTTGCATGATGAGCCGCCACCGAAAGCCAGAAGGGCAGCCAGGTTCCGCCGTTGAGTGACGGCCGCCCCACCTCGGCCGACGAGGGCCTCCGCGAAGGCGAGCTCCCCAGGACCCCTGGGGACGCCTTCCGCGTCGCGTTGCCCAACTTCGAGGGCCCGCTCGACCTGTTGCTCCATCTCATCAAGGAGCACCGGGTCGACATCTTCGACATCCCCCTGGCGCTCATCACCGAGAAGTACCTGGAGCACCTGGAGCGGATGCGGGAGATCAACCTGGACATCGCCGGGGAGTTCCTGGTGATGGCGTCCACGTTGGCCCACCTCAAGAGCCGCATGCTGCTGCCCCGCCAGGACGCGGTGGCGGTGCCCGAGGGCGGCGAGGCCCTGGCGGCGGTGGAGGAGCAGGAGGACCCTCGCGCGGAGCTGGTCCGCCGGCTGCTCGAGTACCAGAAGTACAAGGACGCCGCCGAGCACATGGCCAAGCAGGACATCCTCGGCCGGGATGTCTTCGCCCGCAGCGTGCCCGTGGAGGCGGTGCCCATCCCCGAGGAGGAGGTGGGACTCCAGGAGTTCAGCGTCCTCAAGCTCGTGGAGGCCCTGGACCGCGTCCTGGAGCGCCTGCAGCCCAAGCACCAGCACGAGGTGGTGCGCGAGAAGGTGACCCTGTCCGAGGCCATCCTCCGCATCGCGGACCGTTTGCGCCCCACCGGTCAGGTGCTCTTCGAGAGTCTGTTCTCCCAGGAAGAGACGCCGACCCGTCAGGAGATCGTCATCACCTTCCTGGCCATCCTGGAGATGGTGAAACGGCGCCTCATTCGTGTGGTACAGGACGAGCCGCTCGGCCCCCTGTTGCTGCTGCCCAACGGGGACGCCCTGGAGCGATTGGCTCCCAAGGAGGTTGACGAGAGTGACTACCGGTAGGAAGGGACCGAAAAAGCCGGACAGCGACGTCGACACCGAAGGCGCGTCCGGAGGCCCGAATCCCTTCTCGGAAGAGGAGCTCGCCGCGGTCACCGGCCCCGGCCCCGCCGACGAGCTGGACGAGTTCGAGGCCGCCGCCATCGAGGAGGACTCGGACGGCGCGCCCGACCTGGAGACGTCCTTCGAGAAGCTCGTCTCCAAGAGCCGCAAGCTGTCCCAGGACCGCATCCGCACCGTGCTGGAGAGCGTGCTCTTCGTCGCCGAGCGGCCCCTGTCCGTGGACGAGCTGTACCAGGCGACCGGCATCGAGCGGGAGCTCATCGCCGAGGCCCTCAACCAGATCACCGGCAGCCACCGGGACGGCATCAGCGGCATCGTCCTGTACGAGGTGGCCGGGGGGTGGCAGTTCCGCACGGACCCTCACTCGGGTGAGTACGTGCGACGGTACCTGCGCGTGAAGCCTCAGCGGCTCACCCGCGCCGCGGTGGAGACCCTGGCCATCATCGCCTACCGGCAGCCGGTGACCCGGCCGGAGCTGGAAGATATCCGCGGCGTGGATTGCGGCGCCGTCCTCAAGGCGTTGATCGACCGCAAGCTGGTGAAGATCCTGGGCAAGCGCGAGGAGGTGGGTCGCCCCATCCTCTACGGCACCACGCGTGAATTCCTGGAATTCTTCGCCCTGAAGGACCTGTCAGCGCTGCCCACGCTGCGGGAGTTCCATGAGTTGACGCAGGAGCATCGCGAAATCGTGGAGAAAGAAGTACGACCCGCGCCGCCGGCTGCAGGGACCGTTGAGGCCCTGTCGGACCCGGGATTCACGAAGCGGATGGAAAAGAGCGCGGCTGCGAGTGAGGCCGCGCTAGAGGACCTGGAAGAAGCCATGGCGGCGGCTGACCGGACACAGAAGGCCAGCTCCAGCGTCCTGGACACGCCCCCGAAGCCCGAGACGGGCGCCGAGGGGCCGAAGCCCGAGTAACGGGCAGCAATGGAAGAAGGGGAAGTAATGGCGGCCGAAAGACTACAGAAGTACCTGGCCCGCGCGGGAGTCGCTTCGCGCCGGCATGCAGAAGAGCTGATCACCGCGGGCCGCGTGGCGGTGAACAACACGACGGTGACGGAGCTGGGAAGCCGAGTGGAGCCGGGCACGGACCTGGTGTCGGTGGACGGGCAGCTCGTCACTCCGCCGGACGAGACTTCCTACTTCCTGCTCTACAAGCCCGTGGGCGTCGTGACGACGCTGTCGGACCCGCAGGGCCGGCCCACGGTGGCCAACTACATCGAGGAGACGGGCAAGCGCCTCTTCCCGGTGGGACGGTTGGACTACGACGCCGAAGGAGCGCTGCTCTTCACGGATGATGGGGCGCTGGCGCACAAGCTGACGCACCCGAGCTTCCAGGTTCCTCGCACGTATCTGGCGAAGGTGAAGGGCGAGCCGGACGTGGCCACGCTGGACAAGCTGCGCGGTGGCGTGCGGCTGGAAGACGGCATGGCGACGCCGGTGTCCGTGGGCGTGTTCGAGTCCGCCGAGAAGAACACCTGGTTGAAGATCGTGGTCGCGGAGGGCCGTCCGCACCTCATCAAGCGGCTGTGCGCGGCGGTGGGGCACCCGGTGGTGCGCCTGTTCCGTCCGGCCTACGCCGGGGTGGGTGTGGAGGGGTTGCGGCCGGGAGAGCTGCGCCCGCTGAAGAAGGCCGAGGTCGACCTGCTGAACCAGGTGGCCGACGGGAAGGCGTCGCCTCCGTCCGCGGATCTGCGGCTGCCGCCGCGCCGGCATGGTCGCGCGGCGCCGGGCATGGAGGAGTCGGACGAGGACGAGCTGTCGATGGATGACGATGCTCCGGCGCCTCGTGCGGCGGCGCGCAAGAGCGCCCCTCGTGCGGAAGGTGGCAAGTGGAAGCCCGTGGTGGATGGGGGCTCCAAGCTCGCGCGCTTCGGTCGTCCGCGGACTGCGGGCGCGGGGCGCGATGAGGGCGAGCGTCCTGCACGCCGTGAGCGGAGTGCGGACGGAGAGGGCTCTGGCCGTCCCGCGCGCAAGGAGTGGGGCGCGGGAGCAGGGGAGCGCTCGCGGTTCGCTCGAGGCGCGGGTGGCGAGGGTCGTCCTTCGCGAGGCCCCCGTGGTGCGGATGGCGAGGGCCGTCCTGCCCGGAAGTCCTTCGGCGCTGGCGGAGAGGGTCGTCCCGCGCGCAAGGCCTGGGGGGCGGGTGGCGATGACGCCCGGGGTGGAGATCGTCCCGCGCGGAAGTCCTGGGGCGATGAGGGTGGCCGCGGTGGTGAGCGTCCGGCGCGCAAGCCCTTCGGTGCCGGGGGAGATCGTCCCTTCCGGAAGTCCTTCGGCGCGGGTGGCGATGACGCCCGGGGCGGAGACCGTCCGGCGCGCAAGCCTTTCGGTGCAGGGGGAGACCGCCCTGTCCGGAAGTCCTTCGGCGCGGGTGGCGATGACGCCCGGGGCGGAGACCGTCCGGCTCGCAAGCCTTTCGGTGCAGGGGGAGATCGTCCCTTCCGGAAGTCCTTCGGCGCGGGTGGTGATGACGCCCGGGGTGGAGACCGTCCGGCTCGCAAGTCCTTCGGTGCTGGCTCGGATCGTCCCGCCCGGAAGTCCTGGAGCGCCGGTGGCGACGAGGGTGGACGTGGCGGAGACCGGCCTGCCCGGAAGTCCTTCAGCGCGGGTGGCGATGACGCCCGGGGTGGAGACCGTCCGGCGCGCAAGCCGTTCGGTGCCGGGGGAGACCGCCCTGTCCGAAAGTCCTTCGGCGCGGGTGGTGATGACGCCCGGGGTGGAGACCGTCCGGCTCGCAAGTCCTGGGGCTCGGGTGATGACGCGCGTGGCGGCGACCGCCCGGCCCGGAAGGCGTGGGGTGCTGGTGGCGATGACGCGCGCGGCGGCGACCGCCCGGCCCGGAAGCCCTTTGGCGCTGGCGGTGGAGACCGTCCAGCCCGGAAGGCGTGGGGTGCTGGTGGTGATGACGCGCGTGGCGGCGACCGTCCCGCGCGCAAGCCCTTCGGTGCGGGTGGCGGCGACCGTCCTGCTCGCAAGCCCTTCGGCGCTGGCGGCGGCGACCGTCCGGCGCGCAAGGAGTGGGGTTCGGGCGACGGCGAGAGCAGCCGTCCCGCTCGCAAGTCCTGGGGCTCGTCCGACGAGTCCGGGCGTGGCGCTCCTCGGCGAGGCATGAGCTCTGGCTCGGGCCGCTTCGGTGGCGCGGGTCGGGGTGACTCCGCGGGTGAGGGCCGTCCTCGCTTCGGCCGTGGCGCTGGCGCGGGTCGCCCGGGTGGTCGCGACTCGGATGGCGCGGGTCCTCGCGGACGGGGGGGCTTCGGCTCCAAGCCCGGCGGCAAGGGGCCTCGGGGGGCAGGCGACGAGGCACGCGCCTGGAAGCCCTACGATGACCGGGGCGCTCCTCGTGAGCGCGTCGTCCGCGCCGGCTCCCGTGGTGGTGGCGCCGACGGAGCCCGCAAGTCCGAGGGCTTCAAGGACTGGGGCAAGAAGAAGCAGGACGGCGGCAAGCCTCGCTGGAGCAACCAGTCTCCGCGCGGCCGGACGGGCGGCCCCTCCAAGGGTCCTCGCCGTCCTCACTGAAGCACTGCTCTGCGGATTGGGAGACGAGGGGGGTGTTGATATAACCCCCCGCGACTTTTCCACCGTTTCCCTCCGCGGAGACCGATGCGAACCGGCGCGCGCCCTTTCATCCTCATGCTGGCCCTGGCCGTCGGTTGCAATGGCAGCCGGGACCAGCTCCTCGCAGACCTTCAGAGTCCTCGTCCGGAGGTCCGCGCCCTGGCGGTGAAGAAGCTCGCCGGGCAGAACAATCCGGACGACCTGATCCTCTTCACGCGCGCGGCCAAGGACCTGTCATCCATCGTCCGCGCCGAGGCCGCTGTCGCCCTCGGCGAGAGCCAGGACCCTCGGGTGGTGGACCTCCTGGGCGAGCTGCTCGAGGACTCCGATGAGGAAGTCCAGGGCCGCGCCGCCATGGCGCTCTCCAAGGTCAAGAACGACAAGGCCAAGGCCTACCTCACGCTTCAGTACGGCCGCCGAGGCCGCACCACCCGTCAGGTCATCGTCCAGGCGCTGAAGAACGCCAACGTGCCCGGCGCCATGACGGAGGTCGTCGCCGCCGAGGCCAAGTCCCAGTGGGACCGAAACCTCCTGACGCTCTCCGAGGGCGAGCTTCCCGAGCGCGTCGGCGCCGCCGAGGAGCTCGGCAAGAGCGGACGCCCCGAGGCCGTCAACCGGCTGCTGCCGCTCGTGCGGGACAGCCAGGTCGTCCTCGCCGCCGCGGCGGTGCGAGGCCTGGGCGACGCGGGTGACAAGCGCGCCGTGGGCGCCATCGCGCTCCTGCTCGACGAGAGCTTCCCGGAGCTGCGCGAGTCCGCCATCACCGCGCTGATGAAGCTGCAGGACCCCGCCGTCGCACCGCGCCTCCAGGCCGTCGCGCTGGAGAAGAGCGCGGTGAGTCCGCAGGCCCTCGACGCCATCGTGTCCTTCCCCCGCACTCCGGAGACCGACGCTGCGCTGTGCGCCGTCGCGCTCGATGGCGCCCCGGCCGATGCGCTCGTGGCCGCCCAGGCCATGCGCTCGCGAGGCGGCTGCCCGGCGGACCCCATTGGCGAGCGGCTCTCCCGCGTCACCACCGCCGCCAACGGATTGCAGGCCGTCATTGGCCTGGGGCCCTCGGCACAGGCGCTGCTGCCCAAGGTGACGCCTTGGCTTCAGCAGAACGATGCCGCGCTCCGGCTCCTCGCGGTGGACGCCGTGGCGTCCGTGGGGGATGCATCGGTCATCCCGTTGCTGCAGAAGCTCCTCGAGCAGGAGTCCAAGGGACTCGAGGCGCTGCGCACCGACTGGGTCACCCAGAAGCTCCCCGAGGCGTATGGCGCGGAGTTCGACCCCGCTGTCTCATCGTCGGCCCTGCCCATCGGGGCGCCCAAGGACGAGCGGGCCGCGCGCCACGCGACGCTGTTCGACCGGGTCAAGGCGCTGAACGCGCAGCGCGCCCGTGACTCCGGCCGGCCCGTGATCAAGCCGCGCGTGCCCACGGAGCTGTTCGACGACGTGGAGCCCGCGCGCCTGGCCCCGCTGGCCACCGTGCTGCGCGCCCTGGCGATGTTGCGTGCGCCCGGGGCGTTGGAGCTGCTCAAGGGCTACAGCCAGGACTCCAGCCTCCCCCTGCGCACGGCGGCGCTCCTGGGGCTGACGCGCCTGGGCGCGGAGGGCGTGGCGGTGGCGCGAGAAGGGCTCCTCGAGCCCGAGCGCGACCTCCAGAAGGCGCTGGCGATCTCACTCGCGGACGGAGGGGAGGCGGGGGTCGCCGCGCTGGTGGAGCTGCTCCCGAAGATGGGGAGCGAGAAGCTCCTGGTGCTGGATGCGTTGACCCGGAGCACGGCGGTGCCCGCGTCGGCGTCTCCCGTGCTCCAGGCGGTGGTGAAGGACGGCGGGCCGGAGGCGGCGCTCGCGGCGATGCTGCTGGCGCGCATCCAGGCGAAGGACGCGGTGCCCACGCTCATCAAGGCCCTGGACGAGACGAACACCGTGGCTCGGCGTGATGTGCTGCTGGCGCTCGGCACCCTCGGGGATGCGCAGGCCGCCGACGTGGTGGCGCGAGACCTCTTCCACGACCTGCCGGAGATTCGCGCGGCGGCGGCCACGGCGCTCAAGCGCATGGGGGCGACGACGCAGACCGAGTCGCTCGACGCGCTCCGGAGCGACTACTACCGCACCGTGCGAGACGCGGCGGGCGCGGCGCTCGCGAAGGGGGGCACGGCTTCGGAGGGTGCCCGGTAATGGAGGCGCGCAAGCTCAAGGACAGCGCCGCCGAGGCCTTCTCCAAGGGCCGCTTCAGCAGGGCCGCGGAGCTGTACGAGGACTTCTGCAAGCTCGACCCGAAGGACCATCAGTCGCGCCTGCGCACGGGGGACGCGTGGGCCAAGGCCGGCGAGCGCGAGCGCGCCATCCTGGCCTACCAGTCCGCCGCCGAGGGCTTCGCGAAGGAAGGCTTCCTCCCGCGCGCCATCGCCGCGAGCAAGCTCATCCTCGAGCTGGACCCGAGCCATCAAGGCGTCCAGCAGATGCTGGCCAACCTCTACGCGCGGCGAGGGACGCCCGTGGGAGCCCGGGCACGCGGCCCGATGACGAGCGCGCTCGCCGCGCCGCCGCCTCCCGAGCGTCCCGCTTCCGCGCGACCCGAAGCAGGGGAGGGCCGTCCGCCCGAAGCCCTCGACGCCGGAACGGGCACGGTCGACCTCTCCGACGAACTCCCCGCCGAGCTGTCGCTCTCGGTGGAGACCGCCTCGAGCCCGGAGGCCGCGGGTGGCTCGGAAGAGCTGGTGGTCCACTCCGTGAGCGTGGGGCTCACGAACGCGGACGCCGAGGCTCGTGCCTCCCGCGCCGAGGACGGCATCGACATCCCCCTGGGGGAGGCCGCGGCCCCAGCGCCTTCGCTGCCGCCGGGACTGTCGCCGCGTGTCCCTCCGCCGAGCGCGACGGACGAGGTCCGCGCACCCGTCCCCCCGCTGCCCAAGGCGGCGAGCGGCAAGTGGAAGGCCCTGGCCTCACCCATCGCGGATGCCTCGGCCTCGCTTCGGACGCCCACGGTCATCGACCCGCCCTCGGCGCCTCCGGGACTGCGCCCGCGCCGGACGGAAGTCACTCCCGCATCGGGTGCGACGGCGGTGCCCTTCCGCGAGGTGTCTCGCGCCTTGGGGGCTTCGCTCCGCGCCGTGCCGCCCGTTCCATCCTCCTTCACGGAGCTGGAGCTGGAAGCGGACTCCTTGCTGCACGCGGTGGAGCTGGCGGCCCAGTCGGGGCGGGTTCAGCGCGCCCTGGCGTCCGACGGCGGAATCGAGGAAGAGGTCTTCAGCCTCACCGAGGAAGTCGTCTCGGACGTGCCCTCGCTGGACTCGCTCCCGACCATTCCGCTGTTCTCGGACCTGCCGCGCGACGCGTTCATCGAGCTCTTCGAGCGCTGCCCGCTGCGCCGCTTCCAGCTGGGCGAGCGCATCATCGAACAGGGCAGTCGTGGCGACGCCTTCTACGTCATCTGCGAAGGGAAGGTCCGCGTCTTCCGCTCGGACGACGCCCAGCGCGTCGAGCTCGCCGTGCTGGAGGGAGGCGCCTTCTTCGGTGAGATGGCGCTCCTGTCCGGTGCGCCCAGGACCGCCTCCGTCGAGGCCGGCGCCGACGACACGCAGCTGCTCGAGATCTCCGCACCGGTGCTCGCGTCGCTCTCGCGGAGCCACCCGCAGGTCGCCGCGGCGCTGAAGAAGTTCGTCCGTCAGCGCCTGCTCACCAACGTGATGAACACGTCCGCGCTCTTCCGGCCCTTCAACCGGAAGGACCGGCGGACGCTGGTGGAGCGCTTCCGCGCGCGGGACGTCGAGCGCGACGACGTCATCATCCGCGACGGAGACCCGACGGACGGCCTCTACGTCCTGCTCTCCGGAGAGGTGGAGGTGCACAAGGACGGGCACCTGCTCACGCGGCTGAAGGAGGGGGACCTGTTCGGTGAAATCTCCCTGCTCCAGAAGACGCCCGCGACGGCCACGGTGATGGCGTCGCGGCACACCACGCTGCTTCGGCTTCCGCGCGAGGACTTCGACGCGCTCATCTCCAGCCATCCGCAGATTCTCGTGCTGGTGTCGGAGCTGACGGATGAACGCCTTCGCCGCACCGAGGCGGTGCTGGGCGCGAGCTCCGCGTTGGACCCGGACTCGATGGACCTCGACGAGGACCTCATCCTCGTCTGAGGTCCCGGGTGCGCTCGCTCAGCGCACCTTCGCGAGGTAGTCGTCGCGGGTCACCAGCCCGCGCTTCTCCAGGAGCTCCAGCATCGCGCGCAGCGAGCGCGCCTGCTGCGCGACCATGCGCTCCAGGTCCGTCACCTGCTGCGTGAGGCCCTCCACGCGCTGGAGCAGCTCGCTCTCCCGGACGGGCGCGGGCGTCGTGCTGGCGGCGGCGGGACGCGCCGAGGGCGTGAGCTCCAGGGCACCCGACGGAGGCGCGAGCTCGAACGTCTCCTCCTCCATGCCGAAGGCGAGCGGCGTCGCCGTCGTGGAGGTGATTTCGCCGTGGTAGTGGCGGCGGATGGCGCGCTCGATGGAGGACGCCGCGGCCACGACGACCTGGATGCGCTGGCCCGTGTGGAAGGCCAGCTCCTGGAGGGACTCCACGTTGGTGGGGTCCGCCGTCGCGACGGTGAGCAGCTTGGTGGCGCTGTCCACGGTGGTGGGGAACACGGTGTAGCGCTCGGCGATGTCCACGCGCAGCGCCTGGAGCGCGGAGGACGAGGGCGCCAGGTCATCCAGCTCCACGGTGGGGATGGCGAGCTGCCTCGACAACGCGTGGACCATGGAGCTTTCGTCCACGAACCGCATCTGCACCAGCGTGAGGCCCAGCCGTCCGCCCCACTTGCGCTGCTCGGCCAGCGCCGAGCGCAGTTGCGTCTCCGTCAGGAGTCCGGCGTCCATGAGGATTTCCCCGAGCCGGCGCTTGCGGCCCGGAGATGACGGGGGAGGTGACACAGAGGAAGGATTCACGACGCGCAGCATAACAGCGACCGGGCAGGCTGGCCGCCGAGGTGACGGACAGAGGGCGGGAAGGGGCGGGCGGCCCCGCAATGGGGTAAACCTCCGTCCATGACGCGAAGTCTCCTCCCGTTTCTCACTCTGGTGCTGTGCGCCGGCTGTGCGTCGCAACGGCTGGCCGGCGCGGACCTGGACCGCGTGCGCCGCCCCGCCTTCATCTCTCGCATCGAGGACGGCGCGGGACCTCGCAGCTTCGTGTTCCGCGACGACTCCACCTACGGCGACAAGCTGAAGAAGCTGGAACCCGTGGAAGCAGATCGCCGACTCACGGTGAAGCTGCTCCAGGCGGTGACGCGCTTTGAAATCTCGGAGCGGCTGCGGGTGAACACGCTGACGCAGCTGCCGCGCGAGGCGCCGTGGACGCACACGGTGGACCCGGCACGGGTGGCCACGGTGCTGGAGAGCTTCCTCGTGGAGGAAGTCCCAGCGAACGCACCGGACTACGACCTGGTGATGCCCCTGGGCGCGGACACCATCGTCGAGTTCGTCGTGCAGGAATACGGGATGCGCAGCCACAAGGGCCACGCGGGGGCCTACCTCCGGGGCTATGGCCGGATGTTCACGCTGGATGGCCGCTCCGAGGTGTGGCGCCACCCGTTCGAGGTGGACCAGTCCGAGTCCGACGCCGCGCACCTGGACCCGTTCAAGGTCGGCAAGAATCCGGACCTCTTCCGCCAGGCCATGACGTCCATGCTGGACCAGGTGGCGCTGGACTTCGTGAAGGACCTGACGCCTCGCGAGCGGCGCCCGGGGCCGTCGCCCTCGGCGCCCGAGGTCTCCGCTCAGCCGGACACCGTCGCTCCCGTGGTGGCGCAGCCGCCGAAGCCGCCCGAGCCGGAGCTGGCCCCGGGCGAGCTGCCCGACCCGGACCCGGAATAGGCGCCGGGCCCGGCGGCGGGGCTCAGAAGAGGGCGTGCTCCGCGTAGAGCACGGCGAGCCCCGCGACGAAGCTGATGAGCGTGACGGGGAGCCCGACGCGCAGGTAGCGCATGAAGGTCATATCCACCTTGCCTCGGGCCGCCTCGAAGACGATGAGGTTGGCGACGCTGCCCACCAGCGTGAGGTTGCCCGCCAGCGTGGAGCCCAGCGCGAGCACATGCCAGCCCAGTTCCACGTCCTGGAGCGAGGGCACCCACGAGCGCGCGAGCATCACGAAGGGCACGTTGCTGAAGAGGTTGGACGCCACGAGCGTCAGGCCCGCGAAGCCCAGGCTCTCTCGCATCCACGAGCCCGCCATCAGCGGCTCGAACACCTGGCGGATTTCCTCCGCCCACCCGTGCTTGTTCACGCCGTACACCACGACGAAGAGGCTGGAGAAGAACAGGAGCAGCACCCAGTCCACGCGCTCCAGTGCCTCGCGAGGCTCCCGGCGAGACAGCGCCATGACGAGCGCCGCGCCCGCGAGCGCGCTCCAGCTCATCGGCAGGCCCGCGAAGAAGGCCGCGACCACCCCCAGCATCACGATGAGCGTCATCGCCAGCAGCCCCCGGTCGACGGGCGGCGGCGGAGGGTGGGGGTCGAACCGCGCCGAGGACAGCTCCTTGCGGAAGATGAACACCAGCGAGCCGGCGACGATGGCCGTGGAGAGCAGCGCGGGCAGCGCCATGTACGCCGCGAAGCTGGCATACGAGAGGCCGGACGCCCCCTGGATGAGCATGTTCTGCGGGTTGCCCGTGAAGGTGGCCACCGAGCCGCTGTTGCTGCCCATGCACACCGCGAGCAGGTAGGGCGCGGGCGGCAGGTGGGCGTCCTCCACGGTGGCGATCACCAGCGGCGCGAGCATCAGGCACACGGTGTCGTTGACGAGGAACGCGGACAGCACCGCGGAGATGAAGGTCACCGCCACCAGCAGGCGACGCGGGGTGTGGGCATGCCGGACCGCCCAGGCGCCCGCGGTGCGGAAGAAGGCGGCCTGGGAGAGGTACGCGGCCAGCAGCATCATCCCCAGCAGCAGGACGATGGTGTCGGCGTCGATGGCGTGCCGGGCGGGGTTCTCGCTGTGGTTGAAGACCTCGGCGGGCGTGACGACGCCGAGGACCACCATGAGCACGGCGCCCAGGAGCGCACCCCCGGGGCGGTCCAGCTTGAGGTAGGGGAGACGAGCACCAGCGATGAAGACGTAGGTGAACAGGAAGATGGCGAGGGCCACGGCGGCGCACCCTAGCCGAGCCGCATTCCGCGCGCCCGGCCCCGTTCGCGTTGTCCGTCCGGGTACACACCTGTACAGTGCCCGCCCCATGAAGTCCGAGAAGGAAGAGGGGGCCTTTGGCGGCCCACGTCGTACGCCCTGGAATGCCCCTCGGGGACTGGACTCCGTGCTCCAGCAGTGGCGCACGGACCGGGCCCTGGCGTCGTGTTTCTCCCTCGATGAGGCGTCCCCCGCCCGCGTGGGCTCCTTCGCCCCCATCCCCGATGAGGTGGCCCCCCAGGTGCGCGAGGCCCTGCGCCTGCGAGGCGTCGAGCAGCTCTTCTCCCACCAGGCGGAGGCGTACCGGCTGGCTCGCGGGGGGAAGAACCTGGTCATCGCCACCCCGACCGCCTCCGGCAAGAGCCTCTGCTACAACCTCCCGCTGCTGGACCACTTCGCGCGGGAGCCCCAGGCGCGGGCCCTGTACCTGTTCCCGACCAAGGCCCTGTCGAGAGACCAGGAGGAGTCCCTGCGCGCGTTCATGCGCGAGGCCGGGCTGACCCACGGCGCCATCACCTTCGACGGAGACACTCCGGCGGATGCGCGGCGGGCGGCGCGTGAGCGCGGGGGCGTGCTGCTCACCAACCCGGACATGCTGCACACGGGCATCCTTCCGCATCACGCGAACTGGGCCCGCTTGTTCTCGAACCTGCGCTTCGTCGTCATCGACGAGCTGCACACGTATCGAGGCGTCTTCGGCTCACACCTGGCGAACGTCCTGCGCCGCCTGCGCCGCGTGGCGCGGTTCCATGGCTCGGATCCGGTGTTCATCGCGGCGTCGGCCACCATCGGCAATCCCCAGGCGCATGCTCGGAGGATGCTGGGCTGCGACGTCGAGCTCGTCTCCGAGAATGGCGCGCCCTCCGGCGAGCGCCGGGTCATGGTGTTCAATCCGCCCGTGGTCAACGCGGAGCTGGGCATTCGCGCCAGCTACCTGAAGACGTCCGTGAGGCTGACGGCGGACCTGGTGCGCGCGGGTGTGTCCACGCTGTTGTTCGGCCAGTCGCGCAACAACATCGAGGTGATGCTCAAGTACCTGAGGGACCGCTTCGTCGAGGAGAAGCTCGACCCGTCGCTCATCCAGGGCTATCGCGGTGGCTACCTCCCGGGCACGCGCCGCGCGACGGAGGCCGCGTTGCGCGCGGGCGAGGTGCGCTGTGTCGTCGCCACCAACGCGCTGGAGCTCGGCATCGACATCGGCTCGTTGGACGCGGTGGTGTGCGCGGGCTATCCGGGCTCGGTCGCGGCGCTCATGCAACGGTTTGGACGCGCGGGACGCCGGGGCGCGGGGAGCCTCGCGCTGCTCGTGACGTCGAGCGCGCCGTTGGACCAGTACCTCGCGGCGGACCCGCGGTTCCTCATCGGCGCTCCGGTGGAGCACGCGCGCATCGACCCGGACAACGTGGAGATCCTCGTCCAGCACCTCAAGTGTGCCTCCTTCGAGCTGCCGTTCGAGGAGGGAGAGCCCTTCGGTGACGTGCCGGCCGAGTCGACCGCGGAGGCGTTGGGGTTCCTTGCCCAGCACGAGGTGGTGCATCCCACGGCTGGGGAGGGGGGACGGCGCGTGTTCCACTGGTCCTCGGATGCGTACCCGGCCAACCACGTGTCCCTGCGCAGCGTGGGCTGGGACAACGTCGTCATCATCGAGCGAGGCACGGACCGGACGCTCGCGGAGATGGACTTCCGCTCCGCGCACACGATGCTGCACGAGCAGGCCATCTACCAACACGAGGCCGAGCAGTATCAGGTCGAGCACTTCGACTACGAGAACCACAAGGCCTTCGTGCGGAAGGTGGCGCCGGACTACTTCACGGACGCGATGACGTACGTGCGCGTGAATGTCATCCAGGAGGACCAGGGCGCGCCCATCGGCCCGTCGCTCCAGGCCGGCATGGGCGAGGTGAGCGTCATCGAGAAGGTCGTGGGCTACAAGAAGATCAAGTACCACACCCATGAGAACGTCGGGTACGGCGAGGTCGCGCTGCCGGAGATGCAGATGCACACCACGGCGCTGTGGCTGACGGTGCCGGAGTCGGTGGTGCGCTCGATGAACGCGCCTCGTCCCGCGGTCATCGATGCGCTGCGGGGCGTGGCCACCGCGCTTCGGACGGTGGCGTGCGTCGGGTTGATGATCGACCCGCGAGATATCGGCAAGACGCTGGGCAGTCGCGACGACGCGGAAGGCCCGCCGCGCAAGGATGGTGGCGTGGGCTTCGACCCGACCATCTTCCTCTACGACAACGTGCCTGGTGGCGTGGGGCTGGCGGCTCGGCTCTTCGACCAGCGGGATGAGTTGCTCGTTCGCGCCCGGAGGCTGCTGGAGTCGTGCGTGTGTGAGGAGGGTTGTCCCGCGTGCATCGGACCGGCGTCGGGTGTCATGCCGGGACAGGCGCCGGTGGACCCGCATCCGCGCAAACGCCTGGGGTTGGAAGTGCTGTCCGCGCTGGGCGTCGTGGGCGTGCAGTAGGCGGAGGCTCGGCGCGTGGACCTCAAGCGAAAGCTGGCGCGGCTGACGGGCGTGGGCCCGGGAGGCAAGCCCGCGTCTCGAGGTGGACCCACGCCCCCCATCGAGTCTGCGCCGCGCGAGGAAGGCGTCAATGACGCCGTGCTGCCATCGGGACCTCCCACCGGCCAGCCTGCCAGCATCGAACCGCGGCAACCCGCGCCGGAGCCGCCGCGCCCTTCGGACCCTCGCGTCGAGTCCCTCCGTCGGATGCTCGCGGACTGGTCCGAGCGACAAGGACAGACCTCCGCCCGACGCGCCGCCACACCCGCGCGGGCTCGCCCAGGCCCGCTTCCGGTCTCGCCCCACGAGACACCCCACGGGACGGTCCACGTCTCCGAGCGGGTCCTGGCCCCGGACCACCACCACGGCACCGCGCCCGTGGCCGGAGCCCTGGACGTGGAGGGCGCACTCGTCGCCCGGCTCGCGCTGCACGAAGACCTGGCTGGGGTGGACTACCAGCGGATGCTGTTCCTCGACACGGAGACCACGGGACTCGCGGGAGGCACGGGCACCGTGCCCTTCCTCGTCGGCCTGGCCTGGTTCGAGGGCCGCTCGCTCCGAGTCCACCAGCTCTTCCTGCGCAAGCTGGGCGAGGAAGCCCCCATGCTGCGCGTGCTCGCCGAGCGCATGGCGGCGTCCTCATGCCTCGTCACGTTCAACGGCAAGAGCTTCGACTGGCCGCTGCTGCGCACGCGCTTCGTCCTCAACCGGGTGAAGACGCCCGCCGAGCTGCCTCACCTGGACCTCCTCCACTGCGCCCGGCGCGTCTTCAAGCACCGAGGGGCGGGCACGCGGCTGGTGCACATGGAGGAGCACGTCCTCGGCCATCGCCGCGTCGATGACGTGGACGGCTCCCTCATCCCAGACCTGTACTTCCGCTATCTCCGAGGAGGGGACGGCTCCGCGCTGACGCCCGTCCTGGAGCACAACGCGAACGACCTGCTCCTCCTGGCCGCGCTGCTTGGGGAGATGGTGCGCCGCTTCCGGGCGGGAGACGGCACCGACGTTCCCCCGAGTGAGGACCCCCGGGACCTCCTGGGCTTCGCAGGGGTTGCCTTTCGGGCCGGAGACCATGCCCGGGCGCGGGCCTTCGCCCACGCGGCGACCCGAGGCTCCGGGACGGTGGGGATGGAGGCTCACGCCCTGGCGTCACGGCTGGCCCGCATGGCCGGAGAGCCCCAGGCCGCGGCTGACCACCTCCACCAGGCGCTGGCCACGGCCCGAGGTGTCCAGGCCGCGACGCTGCACCTGGAGCTGGCCAAGCTCTACGAACATTCCCTCAAGGACCTGCCGGGTGCGCTGCGCCATGCCCGGCTCTCCGCGGCGGCGGAGGCCCCCGCGGACCACCAGCGGCGCCTCCTCCGAATCCAGGGGCGGCTGGAGCGGAGTGCCCGGGCCCACTCGCTGGACCTGGAGGCCCGGCCGCCGCGTTCGGGCGCCTGAGCCCTTGCGTCTGATTTCGGGCGGGCGGCCCCGGTTCCCCGCGCTCCCGTGTTCGGAACGAGCACATGATGGGGGCGCGAATCCACGGCCTGCGCTATGAGGGGCGCCATGAAAATCACGAAGGACAGTGTCGTCTCCATCGACTTCAAGCTGCACCTGGGCGATGGAGAGATCATCGACGAGAGCGATGCTGGAGATCCGCTCGTCTACCTCCAGGGCCACGAGCAGCTGGTCCCCGGTCTGGAGAAGGCGCTCGAGGGCAAGGTGAAGGGTGATGCCTTCTCCGTCGTCGTCCCGCCCGAGGAGGGCTACGGCCCGTACGATGACGAGGGCATCGAGGTGGTTCCCCGGGACATGTTCCCGCCGGACCTGAAGCTCGAGGCCGGGGGCATCCTCACCGCCGAGGACCCGGACGGCGACGAGGTGGAGTTCCTCGTCAAGAGCGTGAACGAGAAGGAAGTGACGGTGGACTACAACCACCCGCTCGCCGGCAAGACGCTGCACTTCGACGGCAAGGTGACGGACGTCCGCGCCGCGTCGAAGGAGGAGCTGGAGCACGGCCACGCGCACGGGCCGGACGGTCACCACGACCACTGAAGTCCGTACACCCTCCGCTCCCGCGCCACGACTCGCGCGGGAGCGGGGATGCGCTCATCGCTGGCGCATCAGGTCCGAGTTGAAGGCGAAGCCCACGAACATGAAGGGCAGGGCGTCCTGGCGGCTGGGGTGCTTCAGGTACCACGCCACCGACGCCACCACCGTGGGCCGGTTGAACAGCGTCCCCTCATCCTGGTTGAAGGCATACGAGGCGAACGGCCCCACGCGCATGTGGCTGTTGTTGGCCTTGCGCGAGCCGCTGACGCCCTGGTCCGCGTCGTACTGCGGCCAGACGCCGCTGAAGCGCACCCCCGTGGCCCACCGGTCCGCCAGGTAGATGACGTCCGAGTCGTTCGTGTAGACCCAGCCCTTGCCCGCGAGCAGCGTGTCGAGGAACGGGTCATAGAACGTCGTCTCGCCGTCGCGCAGCGAGAGATTCCAATACTCGAAGCTGAACTTGGTGCGCACCGCGATGGGGCCCACCTTGGCCTGGAGCGTGGGCTCCAGCATGAAGTGGTGGCCGCTGGTGCTGTAGGCGCGGTCCTCGCCCGCGTCGAGCGCGTCGTCCGAGAAGTCCCGGAGCGGGTCCGGATACGACTGGAGGAAGCCCATGGTCCCCATGAACTGGGTGTACTCGTAGCTGGCGCGCAGGTTGAACAGCGCCACCGGCTGGATCTCCACCGTGGGGCCCACCTTGAGCGAGGCGGGGCTGACCTTCAGGCTCGCGGCCGCGTTGAGGAACGTGTCGCGCAGCACCACCGACGTGCTGTCGAACAGGCGCTTCTGGAGCACCAGCCGGTTCTGCGTCTCCAGCCCCAGGGGATTGACGCGGAAGAGGTTGAGGCTCGTCAGATACAGCCGCACGTTCGGGATGGGGCGCGGCGGCGGCCCCGGCGAGGGCTCATTGGCCGGCGTGACCTCGGGCGGAGCCGTGGGCCCGGCCGTCGGGACCTCCGGCAGGGCGGCGGTGGACTCCTGCTGCTGCGCGAGAGCGGGGGACGCGGCGAGGCCCAGGGCCAGACACACCGCGCGCAGGGCCTTCGAAGGACGCTGAGGCATCATCTCGACACTTCCTCGTGAAGGACGGGGGCCGGGCCACCGCGGGTGACGGCGAAGCCGAACGCCGCCGCCGTGAAGTACATGATGATGCTGTAGATGGCCGGAGGGATGGCCATGGTCGCGTTGCCCAGCAGGAGCGGGCTCATCGCGATGGTCATCGCGAGGATTCCATTGTGGATGCCGATCTCCATCCCGATGGCCACCGCCTGCTTGCGCGGCAGTCGGAACAGCAGCGGCGTCACGAAGCCCACGGCCATGCTCAGCAGGTTGAACGTCAGCGCGGCCAGCCCCACCTGCTTGAAGTACGCGCCGATGTTGTTCCGGTCCTGGACCACGGCGCCGACAATCATCAACGCCAGGAACACCGCGGAGAGGATCCGGATGGGCTTGTCCAGCCGCGTGGCCAGGTCCGCACGGCGCGAGCGGATGAGCATGCCGATGCTCACCGGCCCCAGCACGATGACCATGACCTGGATCACCTTGGAGAACTGCATGGGCACCGCGCGGTCCTCCCCCATGAAGTGCTGGAGGGACATGTTGACGATGAGGGGCAGGGTGACGAGGGTCAGCGCGCTGTTCACCGCCGTGAGCGTGATGTTGAGCGCCACGTCTCCTCGCGCCAGGTGGCTGAAGAGGTTCGCCGTGGCGCCGCCCGGTGACGCCGCCAGCAGCATCAGCCCCACCGCCAGCTCCGGCGCCAGGCCGAAGGCGTGCGCCACCAGCGCGCAGCCCGCGGGGAGGATGAGCATCTGGCACACGAGCCCGATAATCACCGCCCGCGGGTAGAGGATGACGCGCTTGAAGTCCTCGAGCGTCAGCGACAACCCCAGGCCGAGCATGATGATGGCCAATGACAGTGGAATCAGGACCGCGGTGAAGACGTTGGACTGCATTCTCCCCCCGTCGAAGGTTGGATGCGGCGGTGGCTGCGTGGAGCCGAGCGTGGATGTCTCAAGTGCAAACAAGCGTCGCCCACTCGGGTGAGCCGCTTCAAGCCACCCCCCTCCGATTGACGCCCGGCGTCAATCGCATGTCACATCCGAAGGAGCGCTACACCTGTATGCGCGTTACCGGACATGCGGGGTGGCGCGGAGTCCTCGCGCGTGTCTGTCTTCGGCCCGTCGACGACCTTCCTCGGGCGAGGTCGGATGCGCCCTACGACACGTTGCGTCCACGGAGGGCGAGACAGAGGGGACCGGGTCGGCTAGGACGGGGGACCATGAGTCGAGTCCTGGACGAGCTGCTGGAGCTGCTCAAGCTGGAGTCCATCGAGGAAAACCTCTTTCGCGGCAAGAGCCAGGACCTGGGCTTCCGCCAGCTCTTTGGCGGACAGGTGCTGGGTCAGGCGCTGTCGGCGGCCAGTCGGACGGCGGACGCGGCCCGGCATGTCCACTCGCTGCACGGCTACTTCCTGCGGCCCGGGGATGCGGGGCTCCCGGTCGTCTACACGGTGGACCGGGTGCGGGATGGCGGCAGCATCAGCACCCGGCGCGTCGTGGCCATCCAGAAGGGGCAGCCCATCTTCACGATGATGGCCAGCTTCCACGGCGACGAGGCCGGCTACGAGCATCAGGCCCCGATGCCGGACGTCCCCGCGCCGGAGGGACTGCCCACGGACCTGGTGCTGTGGTCCCGGCAGGCGGAGCGCATCCCCGCGCGGCTGCGGGAGAAGATCCTCTGCCCCAAGCCCATCGAAATCCGCCCCGTCGAGTACACGGACCCGTTCAACCCCACGGCGACGGAGCCACGCAAGGCGGTCTGGTTCCGGGCCGACGGCGACGTTCCGGAGGACCCCCAGGTCCACAAGTACGTCCTGGCCTACGCGTCCGACTTCAACCTCATCAGCACCGCGCTGCTGCCCCACGCGGCCAGCTTCTTCCAGCCGAATGTCATTGGCGCGAGCCTGGACCATGCCCTCTGGTTCCATGGGGACCTGAAGGTGAATGACTGGCTGCTCTACGTCATGGACAGCCCGTGGGGCGGCAATGCCCGGGGCCTGGCGCGCGGCTCCGTCTACTCGCGCGATGGGCGACTCGTGGCCTCCGTGGCGCAGGAAGGGCTGCTGCGCATCCTCAAGGACGGCAAGCGCTAGCCCGGCGAATCCAGCTAGGCTGCCGCGCGCGGACGACGGCAGGGAGGGTGAACCGATGCGCGCGGTGGTCTACCAGCACGAAGAGCACGAGGGCGTGGGGCTGCTGGGTCCGGCGTTGACCGAGGTGGGCTTCACCCTGGTCAACCGCTTCCGCGCCGTGCGCCGCGAGGACGTGGACGCGGAGCTGGTGGTGGTGATGGGCGGCCCCATGGGTGTCTACGAGGCGGACCAGCACCCGTTCCTCCGCGAGGAGCTGGGCATCCTCACCGAGCGGCAGGCCCACGAGCGGGCCTGTCTGGGCATCTGCCTGGGCGCGCAGATGCTCGCCAGCGCCGCGGGCGCGGAGGTCTTCCCGGGGAAGAATGGCTTCGAGGTCGGCGTCGCCCCGGTGCGCTGGACGGCCGACGGGGTGAAGGACGCGGTCATCGCGGGGGCTCGGCCCCGCACCGTCGTCGCGCATTGGCACGGGGATACGTACAAGGCCGTGCCCGGGGCCACGCTGCTCGCGTCGACGGACCGCTACTCGCAACAGGCCTTCCGCCTGGGGTCGTCCTATGGCTTCCAGTTCCACCTGGAGCTGACGGCCCGCGAGCTGGGGCGCTGGTTGGACCTGGGCGCGGAAGACTTGCGGCAGCGGGGCAAGGACCTCGCGGAGCTCAAGGCGCAGCTG
Source organism: Myxococcus stipitatus (assembly GCF_038561935.1). The sequence goes on from NZ_CP102770.1 coordinate 5,163,389, forward strand.
CCCAAGCTGGAGTCCGCGGAGCGGGAGAACATCGAGCTGCTTCAACGCCTGGCGCGGCACTTCGCTCAAGCGGTGCGTTGACGCATCCTCCCATGTTTGTGAGTCCAAGCACTCCCATGGTTTCGGGTGTGCTCCATGGCTTGCGCGTCTTTTTGGGGTTTCACGAAGAGCGCACGGCGTGCGCTCGGCGGGCGAGCGGGGTGGGGCGGCGCTCGTGTTCCTGTCGCACGTGAGATGTCTCATTCGGTTATCGTCGGCGACATCCGCCGGCGCGAAGGGGACGGGTGTCTCCACCGAACACTGCGTGCGGACGCGTTGAGGTCTGGATGTGGTGTATCGGCGTGGTGCTGACGGTGCTCGCGGGGATGCCCCCGGACGGCGCCGCGCAGCTCGAGAAGGTGGATGCCCTGCTGCCCATGCTTCAGCGGCTGGCGGTGGACCCGGAGCTGGTTCGAGCGGTGAAGGCGCAGAACGCGAAGGGCGCATCGCTGGCGTCCATTCGCGCGGAGGATGACGCGTGGCTCGCGACGCCGGCGCTCACTCCGGCCAAGCAGCGGGTGCTCGAGTCCGCGGGGGCGCGCGTGCTGGCCCGCCACCGCGCGACGCTGGGGCGGAAGGTCGCCGAGATCTTCGCCATGGACCGGCGGGGCGCGCTGGTGGGCGCCACCCGGCGCACGTCCGACTACTGGCAGGGGGACGAGGACAAGTTCCGGGTGCCCTTCAACGAGGGGCGCGTGCTGAAGGAGAAGCCCTTCTTCGACGAGTCCTCGCAAGCCTACGTCATCCAGGTCTCCCTCCCGGTCCGTGAGGGCCGCCAGGTCATCGGCGCCATCACCGTGGGCCTCTCCTTGCTCGACCTCTGAAGTCCCGCCGCACCTCCATGCGAATCCTCGACAGAACCTCCCTGCGCACCCGGTTGACCCTGGCGGTGGCGCTGCTCACGCTGTGCGCGCTGCTGCCGCTCAACATCCTGGGGCGCTTCTTCATCGCCGACACCTTGCAGGCGCAGCTCCACGCGACGCTGAGGGTGGAGGCCCAGGGGCTCCGAGACCTCGTCGAGGCCACGCTCGTGGAGCGCGAGGCCACGGTGCGCAGCTGGTCCGAGCACTCCATCCTCCGGGGCGCGCTGCTCTTCGAGACCTTCGAGGAGAGCGACTCGGTGCTGGCCACGTTCAAGAAGCGCCACCCCTCCTTCGCGGGCGTGGTGCTCTTCGCCGAGGACGGGCGCGCGGTGTCCGCCAGCGAGGCCCGGCTGCTCGAGGCCTACGCGGGACACGAGCGCGAGGTCCTCGACGCCGCGTGGTTCCGGGCCGCTCGCAATGGCACGCACGATGTTTCGGGCTTCACGCGGGTGGACCCGTTCTTCGGCAAGGCGGTGCTGCCGCTCGCGGCCCCCATCTTCAGCCCCATCAGCGGCGCGCGGATTGGCGTGGTGCTGGGCGCGTATGACTGGGGGCAGGTGGGGCAGGTGGTGGCCCCCGCGCTGGAGCGCTCGCGCGCCCGAGGGCAGCGGAGCTTCGCCCTCGAGGTGGTGGACCCGGAGGGCCTGGTGCTCTTCGACTCGATGGCGGGAGGCCCGTCCCGCGCCGAGGATGTCGTCCGCGAGTCCGCCATCGACGAGGTGGCGCTGCGCGACGTGGGCGACGGCTGGCGCTTCGTGGCGACGGTGGACCCGAAGGAGGTCTACGCGCCGCTGAACCGCGCCGAGCGCATCGCCGTGGGACTGACGCTCCTGTCCCTCGCCGTGGCGGGCATCGGGGGCTGGTGGTTGGCGCGCGGCGCCACCCGGCCCATCACCCGGTTGAACGAGGTGGTGAGCCGCGTCGTGCGCGAAGGGGACCTCACGCAGGACGTGGAGGTCACCACGCGCCGCGATGAAGTGGGGGCGCTGGCCGCCGCGTTCGCCCAGATGATGGAGCACCTGCGGGACTCCACGCGCGGGCTCCAGCAGGGCACCCTGGTGCTGGGCAAGACGGTGGCGGAGCTGACGGCCGCGGCGGCGCAGCAGGAGCGCACGCTGATGAAGCAGGCCGCTGCCCTCCAGGAGACGCAGGTGACGGCGCAGGAGATCAAACAGACGTCGCTGATGGCCGCCGAGCGCTCCCAGGCGGTGCTCGGCGTCACCGCTCGGGCGCGCGAGGTGGGGCGCTCCGGCGAGGCCACCGTCGAAGCCAGCCTCGCGGGCTTCGAGCAGCTGCATGAACAAGTGGGCCGCGTGGCGCGGAGCATCGCCGCCCTCAACGAGCGCACGAGCCAGATTGGCGGCATCACCCAGACGGTGAAGGACCTGGCGGACCAGTCCAACATGCTGGCCCTCAACGCCGCCATCGAGTCCGTCCGCTCCGGCGAGCACGGCAAGGGCTTTGGCGTGGTGGCCCGGGAGATCCGCAGCCTCGCCGACCAGTCCATCCACTCCACGGGCCGGGTGCGCGAAATCCTGGAGGACATCCGCCAGTCCATCCAGGCCGCCGTCGCCCTCGCCGAGCAGAGCCAGGGCAGCGCGGAGACGGGCCTGACGCAGGTCCGCGCCAGCGGGGACAGCCTCCGGGAGCTGACCCGCATCATCCAGGACAACGCCTCCGCCGCTCAGCAGATCGCCGCCGCCGTCACCCAGCAGAATGCGGGCGTCGCGCAAATCTTCACAGCCGTGACGGATTTGTCCCGGATGATGGAAGAGTCAATGCAGGGATTGCAGAGCGCCCAGCGGATTACCGCGTCCTTGCGCGAGGTGGCCGGACACATGGAGGCCGTCGCGGCCACGTACCGCGTCTAGTCATTGTCCGCCGGAAAACACTCAGGGTGTTCTGCGGGGACGCACTCTGAGTAAATCTGAAATATGCGCAACCCGAGGATTCCCAGGTCCATTCCGGCCCTGCGGGCTCCTCGAATCGTTGGTCCCTTCATCCGAAGGAGCACCCGCATGCGCAGCGTCGTGAAATCCGCCGTATGTATGGCAGTGATGGCGACGTCGTCGGCATGGGCATTCGACCCCACCGACCACTCCCCCAAAGGAGTCCTCGCCGATCAGGCGTTCTTCAAGCCTGAGTTGTCCCTGCCCAGTGGACAGCTTCCCCTGTCGTTGGCCCTGCCCAAGTTGAGCCCGCAGCAGGCGAAGGTCTGGGACGACTTCTTCGCCCGCAACGGCACGAACTTCGAAATCCACGTGGACGTGGTGACGGGCACCGCCAGCAACATCCAGGGCGCCGTTCCCCTCATCCCGGGCAAGGGAGTTGGGAACAAGGTCACGCTGGGCAGCGTAGGCAAGCAGTTGGGCCGTTCGGTGGACAAGGTGGACGGGGCCGTTGTCGCGGACCTCGTCTACAAGTTCATCGAGGCGAACCGGGACGCCCTGGGCGTGGACATGCGCCAGCTGGGGCAGGCCCGCGTGGACCAGGTGGCCACCGACCTCTGGCAGATCTCCATCGCGCAGGAGGTGCAGGGGATTCCGGTGCGCCACGGCCGCGTCGCGGCCACCATCAGCCACGGCAACCTCATCCTCCTGGGGACGGAGTCGTGGAGCAACGTGGGCGTGTCGCCCATGCCGCTGGTCGACGCGGAGCGGGCGACGATGCTCGCCCACGAGCGCTTCGGCCTGATGGAGAGCCCCGCCACGGTGTGGCAGCAGCCCACGCTGGAGATCGCCCCGGTCTCCGTGTCGGGCGCGGCCTTCGGCCAGGGCATGAAGCACCAGCTGGTGTGGACGTACGGCTTCACGCTCCAGGGCGAGGATGAGCGCTGGAAGGTCTCCGTGGACGCGGCCTCCGGCGAGGTGCTCGCCCTCGAGGACGACAACCACTACCTCGACCGCCGCGTCCGGGGTGATGTCTACGTGTTCACCAACACGGGCATCCCCGCGTCGTGCGCGCCGGGTTCGTACTGCGGCTCCAGCCAGGCGGCGTACCCGATGCCCTGGGCCAACGTCTCCACGGGCGGCTTCACGGATGCCTACGGCGTGTACAATTGGACCTCGGGCACGGTGACGACGTCGCTCCAGGGCCAGTACATCCGCATCAACGACACGTGCGGCAACCCCGCGACGTCCAGCGACGCCACCGGCACCATCAACACCGGCTCGGGCGTCGCCAGCCCCTGCCCCCCCGCGGGTGGGACCCGCAGCTCCGCGGCTCGCAGCGCGTTCTACGAGCTCAACCGCATCCACGAGCTGGCGCGCAGCTGGCTGCCCAACAACGCGTGGTTGAACGGGGCCATGACGGCCAACGTCAACATCACCAACACCTGCAACGCGTTCTGGAACGGCTCCACGGTCAACTTCTACCGCGCGGGCGGTGGCTGCCGGAACACGGGTGAGATCGCCGCCGTGTTCGACCACGAGTGGGGCCACGGCATGGATGACAACGACACGGCGGGCACGCTGAGCAACTCCAGCGAGGCCTACGCCGACATCGCGTCCATGTACCGCCTGCCGTTCAACCCCGCCGCGACGCCGGCCAACGGCCTGCGCTCCCCGGCGTCCTGCATCGGCTACGGCTTCTTCCAGACCATCAACAACAACTGCGGCATGACGGCGGACGGCACCGGCTACAACGTGAACGAGGCCCAGACGGGCGCCGCGTGGTGCGCCACCAACTGCTCGGGCGTGCGTGACGCCGACTACGCGGCCCACAACCCCGCGACGCCGGCGACGCCGGCGAACTTCGTCTGCACCCGCTGCTCCACGGGCACCGGCCCCTGCGGCCGTCAGGTCCACTGCGCGGCGTCCCCCGTGCGTCAGGCCGCGTGGGACTTCGTCGCCCGCGACCTCCAGTCCGCGCCGTTCAACCTGGACTGGAACTCGGCGCAGAACATCGGCAACCGGGTGTTCTACCTCGGCTCTGGCAACATCGGCACGTGGCACGCCTGTAACTGCACCGCCGGCACGTCGGACGGTTGTGCGGCGACCAACGGCTACAAGCAGTGGCTGGCCGCGGACGACGACAACGGCAACATCAACGATGGCACGCCGCACATGACGGCCATCTACAACGCGTTCAACCGCCACGGCATCGCCTGCTCCACGCCGGCGCCTGTCAACAGCGGCTGCTCCGGCGCTCCGACGGCGAAGCCCACCGTGTCGGTGACGCCCGCGACCGGCCAGGTGTCCCTGTCCTGGGGCGCCATCGCCGGCGCGACGCAGTACTGGGTGCTGCGCTCCGACGGTGTGAATGCCTGCACCTACGGCAAGGCGCGCATCGCCACGGTGACCACGACCAGCTTCGTGGACACCAACGTCGCGACGGGCCACCGCGTTTGCTACTCCGTCGTTCCGGTGGGCAGCAATGCGGCCTGCTTCGGTCCGGCCAGCACCTGCGACGACGCGACCAACGTGGGCTGCACGGTTCCGCTCTAGTCGCGGGCCTGTCCTGACCGCCGCTGCGGCGGGGGCGCGCTCGAGCGGGGCACCTCCGCCACCGCGGGTTTGATTCTCCCAGGCGGCTTCCCTTCGAGGGGAGCCGCCTTTCGCCGCTTTCTGGAAGGAGTCCGATATGCACGGCGTGACGAAGGCCGCGGTGTGTCTCGCGGCGCTGGCGGTGTCCCAGGCGTGGGGGGCCCTGCCACCCGAGCCCGGAGCCAACGGCTCGTTGGCGAGCCAGGCGTTCTTCAAACCCGAGCTGGCCCTGGTCAGCGGACAGGTGCCCCTGTCCCAGGCGCTGCGAAAGCCAGGCACGGACAAAGCCCGGCACTGGGAGGACTTCTTCGCCCGCCATGGCCGCGACTTCGAGGTCCACATCGACGCCGTCACGGGCACCGCGGCCAACATCCAGGGGGCGGTCCCGCTCATCCCGGGGACGGGCGTTGGAAACCAGCGGACGTTGGAGGGGGTCGGCAGACAGCTTGGCCGCGCCGTGGTGGAGGTGGATGACGCCGTCGTCGCGGACCTGGTCTACCGGTTCATCGACGCCAACCAGAAGGTCCTCGGCGTGGACCTGGCGCAGCTGGGTGACATCCGGGCGGACCCGATTACGCCCGACCTGTGGCAGGTGTCGATACCCCAGCGCTACCAGGGGATTCCCGTGCGCCATGGGCGCATCGCCGCGTCCATCAGCCATGGAAACCTCGTCGTCGTGGGGACGGAGGCGTGGAGCAACGTAGCCATCTCCCCGCTGCCGCTGGTGGACGCGGACCGGGCGATGATGCTGGCCCATGAGCGCTTCGGGCTGCTCGCGAGCCCGGACGAAGTCTGGCTCGGGCCGCTGCTGGAGGTGGTCCCCGTGGCGCGGCCGGGGAGGGGATTGGGCGAGGGGATGGGGCACCGGCTCGTGTGGACGTATGGCTTCCGGCTCCAGGGCGAACATGCGCGCTGGAAGGTGACGGTGGATGCCAGCAGCGGCGAGGTGCTCGCGCTCGAGGACGACAACCACTACGCCGGGCGCGCCATCCTGGGGGACGTCTTCGTCTACACGAACACCGGGCTGCCCGCCGCGTGCCAGCCGGGCTCTCGTTGTGGCTCCACTCAGCTTCGGTATCCCATGCCGTGGGCCAATTATTCGCCCACGGGCTTCGCGAACGCCTTCGGGGTGTTCGGCCCCTCCGCCGAGCTGCCCACGACGACGCTCGCCGGGCAGTACCTCCGCGTCCAGGATGCGTGCGCCATCAACATCGGCGCCGTGGACGGAGTGGATATCGACGTGGGCTATCGGTACCAGGAGCCGTGCCTGAACCTGGCGTACAAGTCAGCGTCTCCCGCTGCCCGGACCGCCTACTACGAGCTGGGTCGCATCCAGGAGCTGGCTCGCGGCTGGCTCCCCAACAACACCTGGTTGAAGTCCCAGGTGGTGGCCAACGTCAACATCAACGGCACCTGCAATGCCTTCTGGAATGGCACGTCGCTCAACTTCTACCGCGCGGGCGGCGGATGCCGGAACATGGGGGAGATTGGCGCGATGCTCGACCATGAGTGGGGGCACGGGCTGGACGACAACGACTCGAACGGCGCGCTGAGCAACCCGAGCGAAGCCTACGGCGACATCGCGGCCATCTACCGCCAGCCCTTTCATCCCCTCGCGACCCCTGGCAACGGCGTGCCCTCTCCCGCGTCCTGCATCGGCTACGGCTTGACGATGTCGTCAGGCCCTTGCCTCATGACGGCGGACGGCACGGGCTACAACGTGAACGAGGCCCAGGTTGGCGCCGCGTGGTGCACCACCCAATGCTCGGGCGTGCGTGACGCCGACTACGCGGCCCACGTGGTGCAGACGCCTTCCACGCCGCAGAACTTCGTCTGCCCGCGGTGTGTCTCGGGGACCGGGCCGTGTGGCCGGTCGGTCCACTGCGCGGCGTCCCCCGTGCGACAGGCCGCGTGGGACTTCATCGCCCGCGACCTCCAGGCCCCGCCGTTCAACCTGGATTGGAACACGGCGCAGAACATCGGCAACCGGGTGTTCTACCTCGGCTCTGGCAACGTCGGCACGTGGCACTCCTGCAACTGCACGGCGGGCACCGCGGATGGTTGTGCGGCGACGCACGGCTACAAGCAGTGGCTGGTGGCGGACGACGACAACGGCAACCTCAACGATGGCACGCCGCACATGACGGCCATCTACAACGCGTTCAACCGCCACGGCATCGCCTGCGCCACGCCGTCACCCATCAACAGTGGATGCGCTGGCGCGCCGACGGCGAAGCCGTCCGTGACGGTGACAGCCGGGACGGGGCAGATAGCGCTGTCCTGGGCGCCCGTCCCGGGGGCGACGCAGTACTGGGTGATGAGGTCCGATGGCCTCAATGCCTGCACCTACGGGAAGGCGCGCATCGCCACCGTGGCGACCACCACCTTCACGGACACAGAGGTTCGTGGTGGCCACAGGACCTGCTACTCGGTGGTCCCGGTGGGCAGCAGTCAGTCCTGCTTCGGCCCGTCGAGCACCTGTGACGACGCGACCAACGTGGGCTGCGCGGTCCCGCTCTAGGTCGCGGGCCGTCTTGTCCGCCGCCGGGGTGGGGCGAGCTTGGGCGAAGGAGTCCGTAATGCACGGCGTGATGAAAGCCGCGGTGTGTCTCACGGCGCTGGTGGTGTCCCAAGCGTGGGGGGACGCGCCGGCCGAACAGGTCTCGAGGAGTTCGTTGGCGAGCCAGGCGTTCTCCAAACCCGAGCTGGTGCTGGTGAACGGGAACCTCCCGCTCCAAGAGGTGTAGTCCCCCTCAGAACTTCAACTCCCAGGTCTCCGACACCAGCCCCTCGCCGAAGTCACTGTGGGGCTCCGAGCTGATGCGCTCGAAGCCCGCTTGTTCATACAGGTGTCGCGCGGCGAGGAGCTGGCTGTCGGTCCACAGGCGCACCTTCCGGTAGCCCGCCTCGCGCGCGAAGCGGATGCACGCATCCACCAGCCGGGTGCCAACGCCAAGCCCTCGCGCGGACGGCTCCACGAGCAAGAGTCGCAGCTTCGCCACCGTCTTCGACTCACTCACCAGGAACACCGAGCCGACGCTCCGGCCGTTCAGCTCGGCGATCCAGCAGCGCTCCCGCTCCGGCTGAAGCTCCAGGATGAACTTGGACGCGATGCCCGCGACCAGCGCCTCGAACCGCTCATCCCAGCCGTACTCCTGGCTGTAGAGCTCCCCGTGCCGCTGGATGACCCAGCCGATGTCCCCTGGCCGATGCGGCCGCAGGACGACGGACTCCGCGGACGCGCGCGGCTTCTTCTCGTCGAGCAGCTCCTCGATGACCCGCATCGCCTCCACGATGCGCTCGCGCTCATCGCCTCGCAGCGTGGAGAGCAGGGTGCGGATGGAGTCCTCGGAGCGGTTGTTCAGCCGCGCGTATGCCTGCTCTCCCTTGGCCGACAGGCGCAGCAGGTGCTGACGCCCATCCAACGCGGAGGGCACGCGCTCGATGAGGCCCTGGTTGCTGAAGCTCCGCAGCAGTCGGCTGAGATAGCCCGGGTCCAGCGCGAGCTCCCGGCTCAGCTCGGCCGCGGTGGGGGCCTCGCGGTGGTGCAGCTCGTAGAAGAGCCGGGCTTCCGTCAGCGAGAACTCACTCTGAAGCAGGCCATCGGTCAGCACGCCAATCTTCTGGGTGTAGAAGCGGTTGAAGTGCCGCACCGCCGCCACGCTCTGGTCTCGTCGTGTCTGTGCCATCAGCCTGTGTCCCCGAACCGCCACGCCATGGTCCCTCCATTCTCGTGGAACCCGCTCGAGGCAGGCAACCACCGAGAGGCTCAGGACTCCGTGGGACGACTCGCGTACCGCTCCGCGAGCACCGAGCACACCACGAGCTGGAGCTGGTGGTAGAACATGAGCGGCAGGACGATGAGCCCCAGCGCCGGATGCGCCCCGAACAGCAGCCGCGCCATGGGCACTCCCGAGGCCAGCGTCTTCTTCGAGCCGCAGAACACCGCGGCAATCTCGTCCTCCGTGGAGAACCTCCAGCGCCGCGCCGCCAGCGTGGTGAGCGTCAGCACCGTGGCGAGCAGCAGCGCCGCGCCGCCAATGACCATCGCGAGCGTGGCACCCCCATGGCGACTGAAGAGCCCCGAGGAGAACGAGTCACAGAACGAGGCGTAGACCAGCACCAGGATGAACACCCGGTCCACGCCGTTGGTGTACTTCCGGTAACGAGCGAAGACCGCCCCCACGAAGGGCCGCGCCAGCTGCCCCAGCACCAGCGGCAGGAGCAGCAGCAGGGACAGCTTGAGGATGGCCTCTCCCAGGGGCAGCGACTGCCCCGTGGTGTGCGCCAGCAGCCCGACGATGAGGGGCGTGAAGAAGATGCCCAGCAGGCTCGACAGGCTCGCGTCGAAGATGGCGCCCGCCACGTTGCCTCGGGCCGCGCCCGTCATCGCCACGGACGACGAGATGGTGGACGGCACCGCGCACAGGAACAGGAAGCCCAGCGACACGTCCGCTGGCACCCACGCGCCCGCGACGAGGTTGAAGGCGAGCCACAGGGCGGGGAAGACGAGGAACGTGAAGGACTGCACCAGGACGTGCAGCCGCCACTGGAGGGCCCCGGCCTTGAGCTGGGCCAGGGGCATCCCCACGCCGTGGAGGAAGAACACGGCGAAGATGCCGACGTTGGTGACGACGTCGGCATGCATCGCTCCGCCGGCCTTGCCGAAGTCGGGGAAGAGGAGCGCGAGCCCCACGGCGCTGACCATTCCCAGGAGGAACCAGTCGCGCGAGAGCCGCTTGACGAGGCGCAGTGACATGTCGGGGGCTGAATACTCCCTGGCTCGGGAGAGCTCCAGCCCCCCGTGTCACCTCAGTGCTCGACGCGGAAGTCCACCACCAGCCCCGCGTGGTCCGTGGGCCAGAGGCCCGAGGGCGTGCGGTCCGTGGCGTTCGCGCCGATGACGGCCGCGGACTGAGGGTTCGTGCCTTTCCCGGCATACAGCACCAGGTCGATGCGCTCATCGAGGGCGCTCGTGTTGGCGTCGGTGAGGGCCTCGCTGAAGCAGCAGGTGAAGCCCGACCCCGTGCCCACCGTGGCCCAGACATCCGTCAATCCCGTCGTCGCATTGACCAGGATGTCGTAGCCCGTGGTCGCCGCCCCCGGTCCGGTGTTCAGGTCGCCCACCAGGATGAGTGGCCGGTCGTACGTGGCCACGAGCGCGGCCAGCTCCGTCGCCTGGTTCTGGTTGCCCGGCGAGAGCGTCTCCAGGTGCGTGTTGACGAAGGCGAAGCGCGCGTCGTCCACCTTGGCGTCCAGCTTGGTGAAGCCGCGCGTGATGCGCACGGAGACGCCGCCCAGGCTCACCTCCTGCGCGAAGGTGTAGTTGCCCGTCACCACGTTGGAGACCTGCACGTCGCCGCGCGCCAGGATGACGTCTCGGTCCGTGAGCCGGACGTCGGTCAGGTCGGAGGGGTTGCCGGTGAGCGCGGCGGGGAGCTCGACGTCCGCGTTCTGCACCGTCGCCACCGCGCGGTAGTTCAGCCCCCGGCTCTGGAGCTCCTTCAGCAGGAGGTCCAGGTAGTCGTAGGTCACCGTCTGCGCGTTGGGCACGGGGTTGGACCGGAAGTCGCTGGGGCTCTGCGTCCGGAACAGGGAGACCTCTTGCAGCCCGATGAGCGCGGGCTGGTCGCTCTGGATTTCATCCGCGAGCGACTTCACGCGCTCCGGGAAGTTCGTCTCCTGCACCGTCGCGTAGAGCGCCGCCGCGAGGCCCGGGACGTCGGCGGGAGACTGTGCCGCGAACAGCCGGTCGATGTCCGCGCCCAGGTAGAGATTGCGAGTCATCACCTTGAACTCGGCGACGTCGGGGTCGACGCCGCCTTCGTCATCGTCACTGCAGGAGGTGAGGAGCAAGGGGGCGCACGCGAGCAGCGGCGCCAGGCGAAGCAAGCGAAGTGGATTCATGGGGCGAGTGGGGCAGGGGTGGATGAGCGCGCATCCGGCCCCGTTCTCGCGCTCCGGGCAAACGCTAATCCCCGGTGGCGTCGCCTCATTCACAGCCGCGTGCGCGGAGTGTTCAAAGCCCTGCGGGACCTCGGCTGTGAGGCAGGGCGAGGTGTTGGCCGGGAGGAGGAAGCTCGATGCGCTTGAGCCCGTTGTCGCTCCAGGTCACGAAGCAGAAATCGCCCGACTCCAGGACGTGGCCGAAGTCGAAGCGCGCGCGCAGGAAGCCGGACTCACTCGACTCCAGCACGGAGACCCGGAGGTCGCCCAGCTTCAGCTTCGTGCCCACGGGCGGCGCCGACTCCCGGTTCACCACCTCCCAGAACCCTTGCTTGCGCGGCGAGCCTTGCACGACGAGGTCGATGGCTTCTGGAGAGACGCGCTCGAGGACATGGTCGTGCGGCGCGCCGCTGAGCAGCCGGAAGCCCCGAGGTGCCCGCCCCTTGAGCGACATGGCGGCGGGGACGTACTGCGACACGCTCGGGTCCGAGGAGGCCACCAGGACCAGCGTGCCGTCGCAGGGCGGCGCTTCGCGAGCGACTCGCCACTGTTCATCCGCGACGTGTCCCAGCGCGAGCGCCATCCCCACCCGGAACAGCGGGCTCAACCCGAAGTGGCCCAGCACGAGGACCACCACCGCGGACTGGAGGATGAACGCGGGGACTCGGAGCCGCTCGGGTTCGCGGGCGGCCTGCCAGCCTCGGAGGATGAGCACGGACATCAGCGCGCTGCCCGCGACCAGCGGCACCATGAGGACGCGCCCTCCGACGATGCCCACGGCGCCAGGGAGCGTGGCGAGGATGCCTCCCGGAATGAGCCACCGCAGGGCCGCTTGATCGCGTTCGGGGAGCCACGGCTGGACGACCCGGCTCATCCACCATGCTCCCAAGGTGACGACGAGTCCCAAGGTCGCGACGAGGGGTTGAAGCGGCGGGGCACTGGAGGTGATGTCCGAAGGCGTGGCCACCACCAGCTCGCTCAGGAGGATGAACACGCGCTGGATGAAGACCGCGAGGAACGCCCACGGCGCCGCGACGGGGTTCAGGTAGCCACTGCTGCCGCGCGCGCCGTAGCCCTGGCTCACGTAGAAGAGGACATAGACGAGCGACAGCACGAAGTAGGGCGCGAGGTGCTTCGACGTCTGCCGCCAGGACTCACGGCGGCCGAACACTTCATAGGCGCCCAGGAGCAACACGGCTCCCACGGCGGCCTCGCCCGAGAGCAGGGCGCCCGCGAGTGCCAGCGGGGCGAGGACGCGTCCAGGCTTCCAGGCGTCCTCGCGAGCACGCAGGTGTGCCGCCAGGGCGAGCAGTCCCAGGAGTGCGGAGACCAGAGGATGACGCGCGGCCAGCCATGCCACCGGGAGCACGTGGGCGCCCGCCACCGCGTAGAGCACGGTGGCCAGTGTCGCCACGGGAGCGGGCAGCAGCCGCTGGTGCAACCATCCCACCAGGACGACCAGCGCCACGAACCACGCGAGGCTGTGCAGGTGCGCGGGGAGCGCGGCGTCGCGGAACAGCCACGCATCCAGGCTCAAGAGCGCGCTCGGAATGGGGCGGAAGAACCGGACGAGCAGCGAGTCCGAGGCCCACCAGGGCAGGAGCCCGGACTCGCGCAGCCGCTCCGGCATCGAGCCCGGCCCACCGACGAACTCATAGAGGGACAGCGGCCCCCAGTCGCCGAGGGCCTGGGTCGAGCCGTTGATGACCATCCGGTGCATCAGGTCGTCGAGCATCAACCCCACGCGCAACGACGGCAGCGAGAGGAGGACGCCCAACCCCAGCGCCAGCACGAGCGAGCGAGGCCACGTCCAACGAGTGCCCACGTGAGGAGGACCGTCCGCCATGACCACCTCCGGCTTCGAGGAACCGGGCGAGACGAGCCCCGGCTCCGCGAGGACACGCTAGTCCGGACGTGGTCACCTCAACCATCACCTCTCGCCGCGAACCCAAGCGTCGTACTGGCTCCGAGCCATGTTCGACAGCGCGTACCCGAACTCGAGCGCCATTTCCGGGCCAAGGCCCAGAGTGGCTTCGAGGTCGGCGACAAGGCCTCCCACGAACAGCCCCTCCAAGTTGGACCCCTTCCGGGTGTACCGCGCCACATCCAAGGCGGCCTCAGCCCACCGTCGCATCCACTTCTTTCGATTGTTCTGCATTGCCAACTTCCTCATGCACGGAATGGAGAGCCCACCACCTAGAACCGTGCTGGGTGGACCCGCCCGCGATGTGCAGTCCGGCCATTCCGGGCTCACACATCACCGACACGCAGAAGATTGGGTTCGGGGTCTGGGGCTCCTTCTTGCCGGGCATCGGGCACTCCAGAGCCAGGCAGCGGAGCGGTTGTCCGCCCGGCCCGAGGTCTCCATCGGCGCGGGTTGCGGCGGCCTCCGGCTGCGTTACGTCGAAGGCATGTTCCAAGCGACTCCACAGCCCGAATCGCGTGACTTCATGATTCCCGAAGGCTGTCCCGCCTGTGCCGCGGACCTGCCCGTGCGTGTCACGGCGGCGGGCCCCAGCGGTGTCTGCAAGCACTGCGGATGGATGGGCCGCCCCGTCATCACCGTGACGCACCGAGGTCTGCGCGTCACCTACGAGGGCGCCGCGGCCTGAGCGACAGGGAAGGGCAACGCCCGTGGCGTCAGCCCGCCTGCGCGGCGGGGGCTTCGGGCGTCTGCGGCTTGGGAGAAGGCTCCGCGGTCGTCAGCTCCAGGCGGTCCACCTTCCGCAGCTCGGGGAAGCCCCAGGACCACAGGACCACGACCGCCAGCGTTCCCACCGCGCCCGCCACCACCGCCGGAACGGCGCCCACGTGCTCCGCGAGCCAGCCCGCGCGGAACTCACCGAGCTCGTTGGATGCACCGATGCACATCATGTTCACCGCCCCGACGCGGCCTCGCATCTCGTCGGGCGTGGCCATCAGCTCCAGGGTGTGACGCACCACCACGCTGACCATGTCCGCCGCGCCGCCGATGGCCAGGGCCAGCAGCGACAAGGGCAGGGAGCGGCTCACCCCGAAGACCAGCGTCGCCGCGCCGAAGACGGCCACGGCCGCGAACATCTTCCAGCCCGCGTTCCCACCCAGGGGCCGCATGGCGAAGACCACCGCCGTCAGGGCCGCGCCCGCCGCCGGAGCGCACCGCAGCAGCCCGAGTCCCCACGGCCCCGTGTGCAGCACATCCTTCGCGTAGATGGGGAGCAGCGCCACGGCGCCCCCCAGCAGCACGGCGAACAGGTCCAGGGTGATGCTGCCCAGCAACAGGCGCTGGCGGCGGACGAAGCCCAGGCCAGCGACGAGCGTGGAGAAGGACAGCGGCTCCGACGAAGCCCGGCCGGTCCGCACCTTCAGCGAGAGGATCCACACCACCGTCAGCGCACACAGCGCGGCCGACCCGAGGTAGGCCCCCGTCGGTCCCGCCCACCCGTAGAGCACGCCACCCACCGCGGGGCCCGCGATGGTGGCCACCTGCCACGTGGTGGAGTTCAAGGCCACCGCGCGCGTCAGCTCACTCTTGGGGACCAGGTGCGGCGTGAGCGCGGAGCCCGCGGGCGCATAGAAGGCGCGCGCCGTGCCGAAGAGGATCAGGACGCCATAGACGAACCGCACATCCGTGATGTGGCCCAGCGAGAAGGACAGCAGCGCCAGGCTGCACAACAACATCACGCTCTGACAGATGGCCAGGATGGTGCGCCGGTCGAACCGGTCGGCGGCCTGTCCCCCGAGCAGACAGAACAGGAGGAAGGGGACGAACTGGGCAAGCCCCGTGTAGCCAAGCGCCAGGGCGCTGCCCGTCATGTCGTAGACCTGCCAGCCGATGGCCACCGACTCGATCTGCATGGCCAGCACCGCGCAGAGTCGAGCGATCTGGTAGGTGCGGAAGTCGCGGTGCCGAAAGACGGAGAGGGCCGGGCCTGCTGCGGTGGCTGACATGCTGGTGGCCTCGTCTAACGCAGGCCGGCGCCGCATGCCAGTCACAGTGGTGCCACCCCCTCACCGGATCAGGCCGAGGTCTTGCGGAACCGCCGAGCAGCCACGGCCATCATCACCGCCCCGAACAGGGCGAGCAGGAGTACCTGCCGCCACAAATCCCACAGGCCCGCGTTCTTGAGCAGCACACCACGCAGCACCTCCGCGTAGTAGCGCACGGGGTTCAGGTACGTCAGCCACGCCAGCCAGTCCGGCATCGCGCGGATGGGGCTCATCACTCCCGAGAGGAGCACCGCGGGCAGGACGAAGAGGAACCCACCCACGAAGGCCTGTTGCTGCGTGCGGCTCACCGTCGCGATGAGGAGTCCCACGCTCAAGGTGGACAGGAGGTAGAAGAGGGTGGCCACCGCGACGAGCAGCAGGCTCCCTCGCAGCGGAACGCCAAAGACCCAGGCGCCCACGCTCAGCGCCAGCCCCACGTCCACCAGGCCAATCAACAGGAAGGGCGTCACCTTGCCCGCCATCAGGATGCCGGGGCGCAGCGGCGTCACCTGGAGCTGCTCCAACGTCCCCGTCTCCCGCTCGCGCGCCAGGCCCATCGCCATGATGATGGTGGTGACGATGAGCAGCAGCATCGCCGCGATGCCCGGCACCACGTACACGGACGTCGACAGCTCCGGGTTGTAGAGGACTCGAGGCACCAGCTCCACGGGTGTCCGTGGCGGCGTCAGCCCCTGGCTCTGGGCCTGCTCGCGCAGCATCCGCGTCGCGCGGAGCAGGCTGTACTGCGCCACCGCGGTCGCCGCGACGGATGAACGCGTGGGGTCCGATCCATCCACCAGCGCCTGGACCTGCGCCCCTTCACCGCGCAGCAGGTCCTTCTGGAAATCGGGAGGGAAGATCAACGCGACGGAGGCCTTGCCTTGCTCGAGCGCCTCGGCCGCCGCGGTCTCATCGGGCAGCTGCGCCGTGAGGCTCAAGGTGTCGCCCGCGAGCTGTCCTCTCGCGTACGCGCGGCTCTCCGCCGTCTTGTCCCGGTCCACCACCACCGTGGGGACATGGCGCACGTCGAAGTTCACCGCGAAGCCCAGCATGAAGAGCTGGATGAGCGGTGCCAGCGTCAAGAGCGCCATGACGCGCCGATCTCTCGCCGTCTGTCGGACTTCCTTCACCACCACCGCGCGGTACTGCACCACCAGGGGATGCATGTTCGCGTCCCTCCTTCAGTCCAGTCGCCGCTGGAAACGCCGCGTCGCCACCACCAGCATGAGGGCCGCGAACAAGGTCAGAGCCAACAACTGAGGCCACAGCACGGACAGGCCATTGCCGCGCAGGAGCACCCCGCGCAGCGTGGCCACGAAGTAGCGCGCCGGAATCAGCGTGCTGATGACCTTGAGCGGGGGCGGCAGGTTCTCGATGGGGAAGATGAACCCCGACAGGAGCATGGACGGCAGCACGGACGTCATCGTCGCCACCTGCGTCGCCACCATCTGGTTCCGCGTCACCACCGAGATGAGCAACCCCTGGCCCAACATCCCGACGAGGAACAGGAACGAACCCAACCCCAGCGCCACCAGGCTTCCTCGGATGGGCACGTCGAACACCCAGGTGCCCACCGCGAGGACCAGCATCACCTGGAGCAGCCCGATGCCCAGGTAGGGCAGCAGCTTGCCCACGACAATCTCCATCCGGCCCACGGGGGTCGCGAAGAGCTGCTCCATGGAGCCTCGCTCCCACTCTCGCGCCACGGTCAGCGCGGTGATGAGCACCGCGACGATGGCCAGGAGATACGCCGCCAGGCCCGGCACCAGGAACATGGCGGAGCGCGCCGTCGGATTGAACAGCGTGCGAACACGGACCTCCAGCGGAGGCGCGGCCATCACCCCGGCGCCTCCGAGCTGGCGGCCCGCCATCTCCACCAGGGACTGGGCCTTCGCCAGCGCCTGCGTCGCGGTGTTGCCATCCGCCCCATCGAGCAGGAACTGGACCTGCGCGCCGCCGCGCTTCACGTCCTCCGAGAAGCCCTTGCGGATCAGCAGCACGCCCGTCGCGCGGCCTCGGCGCAGCTCGCTCACTGCTTCCTCCGGTGAGGTGCCTTCGCGCAGCACCTCGAACTCGCCGGACGCGGTGACGTGGCGCACCAGCTCGCGAGACAAGTCCGTGCGGTCCTGGTCCGCCACCGCCAGCTCCAGGTGGTCCACGTCGAAGCTGATGCCGAAGCCGAACAGCACCAGCATCACCACGGGCAGGGCGAGCGCCAGGTAGAGGGTGCGGATGTCCCGGCGGATGTGCAGGACCTCCTTGCCCGCCATCGCGAGGATGCGGCCCACCCGGCGATTCACGCTTGAGGAATCCATGGCCACTCAGTCCTCTCCCCGCTGGGCATTCGCCGTGAGGGCCAGGAAGACGTCGTCCAGTGTCGGCGCCGAGTCCTCCATCTCCAATGGGTCCACGCCGCGCGCGCGCAGCCGCGCCGCGAGCACCTCGGAGGGGAGCCGCGTCGGGTCCACGCGAACGGTGGCGCCCGAGCCGAAGCGGCTCACGTCCAACACCCCCTCCATGCCGCGAAGCGAGTCCAGGGCAGGGGAGAGGTGGGGGCCTCGCACTTCCAGCACGCGGCCCGGTGCGTGCGTCCGCTTCAGTCCCTCCGGGCTGTCCAGCGCCACCAGCTTTCCATCCACCATGATGCCGATGCGGGCGCAGTTCTCCGCCTCGTCCATGTAGTGCGTGGTGACGAAGACGGTGGTGCCGTGGGACGCGAGGTCGCGAATCAGCTCCCAGAAGGAGCGCCGCTGCACCGGGTCCACGCCCGCGGTGGGCTCGTCGAGGAAGACGATGCGGGGCTGATGCAGCACCGCGCTCGCCAGGGCCACGCGCTGCTGGAGTCCTCCCGGAAGCGAGCCCGTCACCTCGTCCTGGACCTCGCGCAGCTGCATTCGCTCGAGCATCTCGCCGATGCGGCGCTCCAGCGCCTTGCCGTACGCGCCATAGGCCGACGCGAAGAACTCCAGGTTCGCGCGCACGCTGAGGTCCAGGTACAGCGAGAATCGCTGGGACATGTAGCCGATGCCCGTCTTCACGCGCTCGGGCTCGAGCCCCACGTCGAAGCCCGCGACCCGTGCGCCGCCACCCGTGGGCTTCAGCAGCCCACACAACATGCGGATGGTGGTGGACTTGCCCGCGCCGTTGGCGCCCAGGTAGCCGAAGATCTCCCCCGCGCCGACGTCGAAGCTCACGTCGTCCACGGCGGTGAAGGCGCCGAAGCGCCTCGTCAGGTGTTGCACCTCGATGGCCGGAGTCATGCCGCCCTCCCGCCGTCGCGCTTCTCGACGAGCGACAGGAACACGGCCTCGAAGTTGGACGCCGCGACACCATGCCGACGCGCCAGCTCGCGCGGGTCACCCTCCGCGATGAGCTCTCCCATGTGGAGCAGTCCCACGCGATGGCACCGCGCGGCCTCGTCCATGTACGGCGTGGACACGAGCAGCGTCATGCCCTCGTGCACCAGGCCATAGAGCAGCTCCCACAGCTCACGGCGGCTGACCGGGTCCACGCCGTTGGTGGGCTCATCCAGCAGCAGCACCCGAGGCCGGTGGAGCAGGGCACACGCGAGCGCCAGCTTCTTGTACATGCCGCCCGACAGCGCATCCGCGCGCCGCTCCGTGAAGCGCCCCAGACGGGTGATGTCCAGGAGCTGCGCCCGACGCGCCTCGAAGTCGTGCTGGGACAGGCCGAACAGTCGCGCGAAGAAGCGCAGGTTCTCGCCGACGCTCAGGTCTCCGTAGAGCGTGTTGCGCTGGGGCACCAGGCCCAGGGACTCGCGCACCGGTGAGCGGGTGTCCGCCGGGTCCGCGCCCAGCAATCGCACCTCGCCCGAGTCCGGGAGCAGCAGGCCCGCCATCAACCGGATGGCCGTGGTCTTCCCCGCGCCATCGGGCCCCACCAGTCCGTAGACCTCCCCCGGATGGACGGACAGGGAGACGCCTCGCAGCGCCTGCGCCTTGCCGAAGGCGCGGCGGACCTCCTCGAGCGACACGGCCATCTCCGGCCGCGGGCTCATGGCTTCTGCTCCGCCACCACCGCCGCGTTCACGGCGCCCAGGGTGATCTCCACCGGCATGCCCGGCAACAGCACGCCCTCCGGCGCGTCGATGTGCACCTCGACGGGATAGACCAGCCGGTCCCGGTCCGAGCGCGTCTGCACGTTGCGAGGGGTGAAGGCCGCCTCGCGCGCCACCGTCACCACCTGCGCCTGGAACGTGCGGTTGGGATATGCGTCCGCGCGCACCGTGGCGGACTGCCCCGGCTTCGCCGAGGCCAGCTCCGCGTTGGGCAGATAGAAGGTCGCCTTGGGGCGATGCGTGTCCACCAGCCGCGCCACCACCGCGCCGGGCAGGGCCAGCTCACCGACTTCCAGCGGGAGCGTCTCCACCGTCCCGCTCAGCGGCGCGCGCAGCTCGCACTCCGCCACGGACACCTGGGCCCGGCGGACCGTGGCCTCCGCGACCTGGATGGCGCGGAGCGCGGACTCGGCTTGCTGGAGGCTCGCGCGCTCGGACTCCGTCGCGGCGCGGGCCTGTCTCGCCGTCGCCGTGCTCGCGTGGCGCGCCGCTTCGAGCTGCTGCGCCAGGGCCTGGGCCTGGGCACGCGCCTGGTCCAGCGCGGCCTCCGTCGTCGCGTCCCCCATGCGCTGGAGCCGCTCCGCCTGACGCTGCGCGAGCCCGTGCTGGTCCGCCAGCGAGGCAATCTGCGACTGGCTCCCTTCCGCCTGCGCGGCCACCGCCTCGCTGCTGCGCCCCGCGGCCACCGCCGCCGCGCGAGCCGCGTCCGCCTGCGCTTGCGCCATGGTCAACCGCGCGGTGGCCTCCGCCAGTCCGGCCTCCGGCTCCGTGCAGTCGAGGGTGAGGAGCACCGCGTTCTTCTCCACCTTGGCGCCTTCCTCCACGTTGCGGGTCAGCACGCGAGCGTTGATGCGCGCACGCACGTCCACCGCCGTGCCCTCCACCACCCCCGAGCCCCCCGCCGGTCCCTCCGCGGCCCGGCGATCCTTCAGGATGCGCACACCCAACAACGCGGTGAGCACCACCACCAGGACCACGAAGACAACGACCGCACGCCGCATGGAGCCTCCCCTCGGTGCCGCGGTCTTTCCGCGGTAACGGCCGCCTCGTTGGCAAGGGGTGTGCCAGCGATTGCGCGTCGCAGCCGCCACGGCCCCGCCGGAAGCCCGCGCGTTCCCCCCGCCGGATATCCGGCACCCCGCCGGAAGCCCGACACCTCCACGCGCGGCGGGCTCGAGGAGAAGGTGCGCATGGCCCGCTCCAAGGGCCTTCGCTACGCCTTCTTCATGCTTCTTCACGCCCGGAGACGGCGCGTCATGGCACCTTGCACATCGCTTCCTCGGCCCCCGGGGAAGGTGGCACCGCCATTGCTCTTGCCGCGCACGGCACACTCATCCACTGCGCATCCGCTCAAGGCGAAGAGGCCCCATGCTGCTCGACATGTACCTGTTCTTTTGCCTGCCATTCCCTCGCCCGATACGGCGCACGCTCGCAGGCAAGCCGCTGTCCGCGAGCAACCGGGCCCCCCGGCGGTCCGCCGCCAAGTCCTCCCGACCCACGCGAGGCGCCGCGGCGGCGAAGCCCAAGGCCGCGCCTCGGCGACAGGCGAAGGCCACGCTTCGTGTCGTCGAAGGAGGCAGGCCCGGGCTTCGCTGAGACGCGAGGCCCGGTGTTCCAGGAAGCAGGGGCCCATGATTGACTGCCCCGCCTGGGAGCCACTGTTCAATGAAGACCCGAGGCTTTTGGCGCGTGCTGCGCCGGGGCGCGATGGGGCTGGCGGCGCTGCTGGCGCTGGGCATCCTCGTGCTCGTCGTGGATGGATACACCGCGTTCGGCCGGCGCGCGACAGGCGCCCGGCGCGAGCGGATGGAGCGCTCTCCTCAGTGGAAGGACGGGCGCTTCGACAATCCGCAGCCGCTGGTGAACCACTACGGGGAGATGCTGACGAGCGCGCTCCAGGCGAGCCCGCACACGAATCCCACCGAGCCCCTCCAGGTGGCGCCCATCGACCCCGCGCGCTTCCGGACGCCTCCCGCGACGGGGCTGCGCTTGACGTGGCTGGGGCACTCGACGCTGCTGGTGGAGCTGGATGGCCACCGCATCCTCACGGACCCGGTGTGGAGCGAGCGCGTCTCGCCCTACACCTGGGTGGGCCCCACGCGCTGGTTCGCGCCGCCCATCGCGTTGAAGGACCTGCCCCCCATCGACGCGGTCGTCATCTCGCATGACCACTATGACCACCTGGACATGGGGACCGTCGTCGCGCTGAAGGACTCCCAGGCGGTCTTCATCGTGCCGCTCGGGGTGGGCGCGCATCTGGAGTCGTGGGGCATCCCCGTCGAGCGCATCGTGGAGCTCGACTGGTGGGAGCGCATTCAGGTGGGTGGGCTGGAGGTGGTCGCCACGCCCGCGCGGCATGCCTCGGGGCGGCAGGTGCTCGACAAGGACGCGACGCTGTGGGCCGGCTATGCACTGGTGGGCCCGAAGCACCGCGTCTACTTCTCGGGAGACACCGGCCTGTTCCCCGCGATGCGGGACATCGGCGAGCGCCTGGGGCCCTTCGACGTGACGATGATCGAGACAGGCCAGTACCACCGCACCTGGCCGGACTGGCACATCGGCCCGGAGCAGGCCGTGCTGGCACATCAGATGCTAGGTGGGAAGGCGATGCTTCCCATTCATTGGGCCCTGTTCGGGCTGGCCTATCACGGTTGGACGGAGCCGGCGGAGCGTGTGCGCGCCGCGGCGACCCTTGCCTCGGTGGAGCTCCTGTTGCCCAGGCCCGGCCAGAGTCTGGAACCGGAAGCCGAACAGGCCGAGTCCCCCTGGTGGCCGGCGCTGGCCTGGGAGACCGCGGAGCAACATCCCATCCTCTCGACAGGGATGCCGGCCTCGGTGACGGCCACGCAGCCCGGCCACCTGCCTTGAACGCGGCGCACTGACGAGTCGGACATGGAACCTCGAATCCGGCGCAGTCTCGATGCCGTGCGCCTCAAGCACGTGGGCCGACTCATCGGTCGCGTGGTGCGGATGCGCGCCTACCTGGGGGCCTTCCTGATGGCGACCATTGCGGGCCTCACCCTGATGGACACCGCGCCCTGGCGCCGCATCTGGTTGCCGGTGCAGATGATCGCCGCCCTGGCGTTCTTCTTCAACGAGCTGCGCCGGTACGAGCGGGAGGGCATCTCCACGAAGGGCCTGTTCATCAACTTCGCGGGTGGCCTCGTCTTGGAGCAGGGCCTGACGTGGGGGACGGGGGGGCTGGCGAGTCCGTTGTTGCCGCTCATCGCGCCGCTCGCGTTCGTCGCGGCGGCGCTGCTGCCATCGAGGCAGCGGAACGTGTTGTTGGTGGCGGAGGTCGTGATGGTGGCCGTGCTGTCGATGGCGCACCTGAATGCGTGGACTCCGCCATTGCACCTGTCCTTCCTGGGGGCTCCGCCGCGCGAGCTGCTCATCGCCATCTCGGTGTGCACGTTCCTGTCCATCTTCGCTGCCAGCGCCATGGGCGCGGCCTTCCGGCGCACGGTCGAGGACATGCTCGCGGAGTCCTTCCAGCAGCGAGACGAGCTGCTCGCCACGCACAGGACCTACGCGCGGACGCTGGAGGCGCTGTCGGGAGAGATTGCCCACGAGCTGAAGAACCCCCTCGCCACGGTGAAGGGGCTCACGCAGCTCATGCAGCGGGAGACGGGGCGGGCCCAGCCCCAGGAGCGACTGGAGGTCCTCGCGGGGGAAGTCACGCGCATGCAGGGCATCCTGGAGGAGTTCCTCAACTTCTCGCGGCCCCTGGTGCCCCTGTCTCTCAGCGAGGTGGACCTGTCGGCGCTGTGTGACCAGGCGCTGGTGCTCCACGAGGGCGTCGCCGCCGAGCACGGGGTGACCATCCTCCGCGACAGCGAGGGGCCGCTGCACGCCGTCTGTGACACGCGCAAGGTGAGGCAGGTGGTGATGAACCTGCTGCTCAACGCCATCGATGCCAGTCCGCGAGGAGGGCAGGTGCTGGTGAGCCTCGAGTCCGCGAGCACGGGGGAGGTGCGAGTGGTCATCCGCGATTCGGGGGCGGGGCTCGCGCCGGAGCTGGCCAGCCGGGTCTTCGACGCGGGCGTGACGACCAAGAAGCGCGGCTCGGGGTTGGGGTTGACGGTGGCTCGTGCGTTGGCGCGTCAGCATGGGGGCGACGTCACCTTGCGCAACGAAGTGGCGGGAGGCTGCGTGGCGGAGCTGGTGCTGCCGCGCGAGCCCCCCGCGGACACCCTGGGGCCGGTGCGAGGGCGAGAGGTGAGTCATGCGGGGTGAGGCGCGGAGTGTCTCGCGGGTGTTGGTGGTGGATGACGACGCGGGCGTGCGCTTCACGCTGAAGGAGATGCTGCGGAGCATCGACGACGTGGAGGTGGTGCAGGCCGAGGACGGCGTGGCGGCGCTGGAGAAGCTGTCGTCACAGGCCTTCGAGCTGGTCATCACCGACCTGCGCATGCCTCGGATGGATGGCATGGAGCTGGTGCGGCGGCTGAGCACGATGCCCCACGCGCCGCGGGTCATCGTCATCACCGCGCATGGCTCGGAGCGCTTCGCGGTGGAGGCGGTGAAGGCGGGGGCGTATGACTACTTCCGCAAGCCATTCGACGTGGATGAGCTGCTCGCCGTCGTCACGCGGGCCCTGGAGTCGGTGCGGCTGCGCCACGAGAACGAGCGGCTGACGGGCGAGCTGAACCTGTCGCGCTCGTTGGTCTTCACCTCGGAGCCCATGGGGCGGCTGGCGCAGATGGTCCAGCGCGCGGGCTCTCGCGACGTGACGGTGCTCATCACGGGAGAGAGCGGCACGGGCAAGGAGCGTGTGGCGGAGGCGCTGGTGCGCGCCTCGTCGCGAGCCCAGAAGCCCTACCTGCGCTTCAACTGCGCGGCGCTCACCGAGGAGCTGGCCGAGGCGGAGCTGTTCGGCCACGCGAAGGGCGCCTTCACCGGCGCGCACCGCGTGCGGCAGGGCCTCTTCCGGGAGGCGGACGGGGGCACGCTGCTCCTCGACGAGGTGGGCGAGCTGGCCCCTCCGCTCCAGGCGAAGCTCCTCCGGGTGCTTCAAGAGGGCGAAGTGCGCCCGGTGGGCGAGGACCGGCCGGTGAAGGTGGACGTGCGAATCCTCGCCGCCACGCACCGGGACTTGCGCAAGCGCGCCGCGGAGGGCCAGTTCCGCGAAGACCTCTACTACCGCCTCAACGTCGTCCACCTTCGAGTCCCCGCGCTGCGAGAGCGCCCCGAGGACATCCCCGTCCTCGCGCGCATGTTCCTGGACCGCTTCAGCGGCCGGTTCCACACGGGCCCGCTCAAGGTGCCCGAGGGCTTCATCGAGCGACTGGTGGCGTTGCCGTGGCGCGGCAATGTGCGCGAGCTGGAGAACACCCTCGAGAGCCTGGTCGCGCTGTCCAGTGACGGAGAGCTGGACCTGTCGCAGCTGCCATCCCCCGAGCCGGGCGGTGTCATCCCCGCGTCCTCGGGTGCCATGCCCGACGGACCGAGGCCGGACGAAGCCGAGGCCGCCCCTGGCGTGGGGCTGAAGGAGCGGGTGGAGGCGTACGAGCGGGGACTCATCCTGGACGCGCTGCGTATCGAAGGCGGCAACCGCAGCGGAGCGGCTCGACGGCTGGGGATTGGCCGCGCCACGTTGCACGACAAGCTGCGCAAGTACGGGCTGGACAGCGCTCCGGACGAAGGCGGGAGCTGATTCGTCGGGGGACAGGGAACAAACGGTGTTTCCCGTCGTTCGGGGTAGGTTGTGTCCCCCACGAGGTCGCGTCCCATCCCTGGAGCGTGCATGTCCACCGTGTCCCGCAGACTCGCGGCACTGTTGCTGTGTTCCCTCGCCAGTCCTTCGCTCGCGCAGACACCGCCCGCCGCCCCGCCGAAGGTGGCCGCCGCGGCGCCGCCGGAGCGGGTCGAGCGCATCCGCTCGCGCTACACCAAGTTCGAGTACCGCGTCCCCATGCGGGACGGCGTGAAGCTCTTCACGTCCGTGTATGTCCCGGTGGATGCGTCCCCCGGCAAGCGCTATCCCATCCTGCTGGTCCGCACGCCGTACAGCGTGGGGCCCTATGGCGCGGACCGCTACCCGAAGCGGCTGGGGCCGACGGACGACTTCGAGAAGGAGGGCTACATCTTCGTCTTCCAGGACGTGCGCGGCCAGCACATGTCCGAGGGTGAGTTCGTCAACGTGCGTCCGCACAACCCGAAGAAGCGCGGGGCGAAGGAGACGGACGAGAGCTCGGACACGTATGACACCATCGA
Source organism: Myxococcus stipitatus (assembly GCF_038561935.1). Next base: position 5,188,984 of record NZ_CP102770.1, read on the forward strand.
CTGGCTGGTGAAGCGCGTGGCCCACAACAACGGCCGCGTGGGCATGTGGGGCATCTCCTATCCCGGCTTCTACGCGTCCGCGGGTGCCATCGACTCGCATCCGGCGCTCAAGGCCGTGTCCCCGCAGGCGCCCATCGGTGACTGGTTCTGGGACGACATGCACCGGCATGGGGCCTTCAACCTGTCGCTCGCCTTCAGCTTCTTCTCGGGCTTCGGCAAGCCGCGCCCCGCGCCCACGGCCAGCGAGGACTTCAACCGCTTCGACTACGGCACGCCGGATGGGTACCAGTTCTTCCTGGACCTGGGCCCGCTGAGCAACGCCGACACGAAGTACTTCAAGGGCGACGTCGCGTTCTGGAAGGACGTGTCCTCGCACCCCAACTACGACGCCTTCTGGAAGGAGCGGAACATCCTGCCGCACCTGAAGAACATCAAGGCGGCGATGCTGGTGGTGGGCGGCTGGTTCGACACGGAGGACTTGTACGGGCCGCTGCGGACGTACGCCGCCATCGAGAAGCAGAACCCGGGCACGGCGAACACGCTCATCATGGGCCCGTGGTCTCACGGGGGCTGGATTCGCACCGAGGGCTCCGAGCTGGGGGACGCCCACTTCGGCTTCCGCACCGCGGAGACGTATCAGGACCTGGCCCTGGCCTTCTTCAAGCACCACCTCAAGGGAGGCGGAGCACCGGAGGTGCCCGAGGCCCTCGTGTTCGAGACGGGCGCCAACCGCTGGCGCCAGTTCGACACGTGGCCTCCGAAGGGGCTGCGCGGGACGAAGCTGTACTTCCAGCCGAAGGGTGGGTTGTCGATGCAGGCGCCCGCCGGCAAGGGCGCGACGGAGTCCTTCGCGGAGTACGTGAGCGACCCGGCGAAGCCCGTGCCGTACACGCAGGAGCTGACGACGGGCTGGAGCAAGAACTACATGACGGAGGACCAGCGCTTCGCGGCGAGCCGCCCGGACGTGCTGGTGTTCCAGACGGAGCCACTCACGCAGGACCTCACGCTCGCGGGACCGCTGGAGGCGGAGCTGTGGGTCTCCACGACGGGCTCGGACGCGGACTGGGTGGTGAAGCTCATCGACGTGAACCCCGGGGTGCTTCCGGGGCGGAAGGCGAGCGACGACGAGGAGCATGGCGCGAAGGACCGGGGCGGACAGCAGACGCTGGTGCGCGGCGAGCCGTTCCGAGGCCGCTTCCGCGAGAGCTACAGCGAGCCCAAGGCCTTCAAGCCCGGTGAGGTGACGAAGGTGCGCTTCACCATCAACGACGTCCTGCACACATTCCAGCGAGGACACCGGGTGATGATCCAGGTGCAGTCGAGCTGGTTCCCGTTCATCGACCGCAATCCGCAGACGTACGTGCCGAACATCTTCGAGGCCAAGGAGACGGACTTCACGCGTTCGTTTCATCGCGTGTATCACTCCTCGGCGCACCCCAGCTTCATCGAGGTCGGCGTGCTGCCCGCGTTGGATGCGCAGGGCGGCTGAGGCCGTGTGAGGGGCATGGGCGCGGCGGTGCATCTGTCAGGCACCGTCCGCTCGTGCGCGGTGCGGGAGCAACTTCACGAGAGATTGCCGCTCGTTCCTGTTAGCTTCCGCCGGCACTGAGGGACGGGAAGGGTATGACTGGCACCGAGGGGCTCGACACCGGGCCGGTGCGGCTCGATGGGAGTGAGGGCGAGGGGGGAGGGCAGATCCTCCGCTCGGCGCTGTCGTTGTCGCTCATCACGGGGCGGCCGTTCCACATCACGCGTCTTCGCTCGCGGCGGGAGCCACCGGGCTTGAGGCCGCAGCATCTGGCGTGTGTGCGCGGCGCGGAGGCGCTCGGCGGGCGGAGTGACGGCGCCACGGTGGGCGCGTCGGAGCTCTCCTTCACCCCGGGCCCGGTGCGCGCCGGGGACTATCTGCTGGAGGTGGGCACGGCGGGGAGCACGCCGCTCATCTTCCAGTGCCTGGTGTATCCGCTGGCGCTGGCCGGCGGTGGGAGGCTCACGCTGCGGGGAGGCACGCACCTGCCGCACAGCCCCAGCTTCCACTACGTGGCCACGGTGTGGCAGCCGGTGGCCCATGCATACGGGTTTCCCGTGCAGCTCACCATGCCCCAGGCCGGGTTCTATCCGGAGGGCGCGGGGGAGATGGTGGCGGAGGTGGGGGCGCCTCGGGAGCCGCCGCTGTTGGTGGACCTGCCCGCGCGCGGGATGTTGCGCGAGGTGCATGTCTCGTCCTTCGTGGGAGGCTTGCCGTTCAGCATCGCCGAGCGACAGTCCCGCGCCGCGGTGTCGATGCTGCGGGAGCGGGGCATTCTCGCGGAGGCGGAGAACCGGCCGCTGCCGGTGACGCGCTCACTGGGCACGGTGACGTTCGTGCTGGCTCAGTTCGAGCACACCATCGCGGGCTTCACGGCGCTGGGAGAGAAGGGCCGTCCCGCCGAGGACGTGGGTCGCGAGGCGGGCGAGGCGCTGACGCGCTTCATGGAGACAGGGGGCGCGCTGGATGAGTTCCTGTCGGACCAGATCCTCCTGCCGGCGGCGCTGCTGGCGTCGGGGCGGCTGGGGAGGGTGATGCCGGGGACAACGCGCTTCTCGGCGGCGCGGGTGACGGACCACCTGACCACCCACGCCCGCGTGCTCGAGCAGTTCCTTCCGGTTCGGGTTCGAGTGGACGCGGGAGGGGCGGTGGAGGTGGCGCCGGCGTGAGGCGACTTCAGGCCTCTTCGTCTTCGCCGCGGTTGGAGTTGTTGCCGAAGGTGTTCGAGTTGGCCATCTCCTTCGACGTGTTGCGGAAGGCGCGAATGCCGAAGGGGATGGCGGCGAGGAACACGAGGCCGGCGAGTCCCACGGCCTTCCACGGGAAAGGCTGGGCCTTCACCTGGATGTCCTTGCCGTAGGAGTTGAGGTTGTTGCCCATGGCGCGCTGCTTGGCTGCCTCGCGCTCTTCGGCGGTGAGCTCACGAGGGGCGTTGAAGTCCTGGACCGGTTTGCGCGGCTGGGCCAGCGCGGCTCCGCCCGTCGCGAGCGCGAGGACGAGGAGGAGTCGGGCGAGGGAAGGGGTTTGCATGAGGGGGGAGGCTATCACGACCCAACGGGAGGGCTGAACAGGGCTTGCGCGAGGAGTGCGCGTCCAGTACGCGCCTGGACGCCCACATCGACCACGGGACGCCATGCTGCGCCTGCCCTTCATTGCTCTCGCGAACCTGTTCCTGCTGCTGAGCTCCCTCCTGGGAGCCCCCTTCCGGATGCTGGCTGCTCGCCACCGCCCGGCGTACGTGCGCTTCCGGCTGACGGGGGACCCCTCGTACCGCCAGCAGCGCCGACCCCGGTTCTCGCTGGGGGGCGGGTCCAAGCCTGAGCCCGCGGATGTGACGTCTCTGGAGCGGTTCGGGGAGGACCTGAGGCTCCTGGCGAAGGATGCCCGGGTGAAGGGCATCGTGCTGGAGGTAGAGGAACTGGGGCTGCCGTCGGCGAAGCGGGACGCGGTGGTGGCGCTGCTGGCGGAGTTCCGGGCGGCGGGGAAGCGGGTGGTGGCGTGGGCGGTGATGGTGGACTCGGACAGCTACGCGTTGATGTGCGCGGCGGACGAGGTGTTGCTGGCGCCAATGGGGCGGCTGGAGCTGGTGGGCTATGCGGCCGAGGCCACCGCGCTGGGCGAGGGGTTGTCGCGGGTGGGGATTCGGGGGCAGTTCGTCCGGCGGGGTGACTACAAGACGGCGCCGGAGTTGTTCACGCATCCGGAGGTCTCGGACATCCAGCGGCGGACGGTGGAGACGTTCCTGGACGAGCGGTACTCGGCGTTGGTGGAGGCGGTGTCGGCGGGGCGGCGGAAGACGGCGGATGAGGTGAAGGGGTTGATTGACGTGGGCCCGTTCAGTGCGCAGCGGGCGAAGGCGGCGGGGTTGGTGGATGCGCTGGTGAGCGAGGCGGACCTGTCCGTGCATCTGGGGCTGGTGGCGGCTCCGGCGGCGGACTCGAAGGCTCCGGCGGCGGAGGAGGATGAGACGGAGCTGGAGCCGTTGGAGATGTATCTGGAGACGGTGCCGTTTCCGCCGGTGAAGTGGAAGCGATTGAAGCGGCGGACGCGTCTGGCATTGGTGCCGGTGTCTGGGATGATTGTGCCGGGGAAGGGGAACGCGGGCGGGCGGCTTGCGACGGCGGACGCGGTGGTGAAGGGGTTGCGAGCGGCGGGGCGGGACAAGCGGTCCAAGGCGGTGTTGTTGTACGTGAACAGCCCTGGGGGCGCGGCGATTGCGTCCGAGCAGATCCTGGAGGCGGTGCAGCGGGTGGCGAAGAAGAAGCCGGTGCTGGCGTACATGGATCGGGTGTGCGCGAGCGCGGGCTACATGGTGGCGTTGGGGGCGAAGGAGGTGTGGAGCGCGCCGCACGCGGTGGTGGGGTCGATCGGCGTGTTCGCGGGGAAGTTCGACACGAGCGGGTTGCTCAAGCTGCTAGGGATTCACCGCACGGTGCTGACGCGGGGAGCGAACGCGGCGTTGTTGTCGTTCTCGAAGGCGTTCTCGGAAGGGGAGCGGGCGGCGCTCGAGGCGGATGTGGAGGAGATGTACCAGTCCTTCCTGGGGCACGTGGCGAAGGCGCGGGGGCGGACGAAGGAGGAGATCCACGCCCTGGCTGAGGGGCGGGTGTACTCGGGCCTGAGAGCGAAGGACGTGGGGTTGGTGGACAGGATTGGCGGGTTCGAGGAGGCGTGCAGGCATGCGCTGTCTCTGGCGAACGTGACGCCGGGGGACTTCGAGCTGAAGACGTATGGGGCGGCCGAGCGGAAGATGTCGCTGCTGCGATTGCTGGCGGGGGCCGCACATCCCCAGACATATGCCTTCTGCCCGTGGTCGTGGAATCTAGGGGGGCATGAGCAGGATTTGCTGGCTTTGCTGGCTGATGGAACAAAGTGGGGAGGGTGGCTGCGACAGTTGGTCAGCGAATGGCGTGACGGCAAGTATTGGTAAGCGTCACGCAGGCCCCGGTCTCCGAGGGACTCCGCATTTCGTATGAATATTGCGGAGTCGCTGGATTGACGTGATGCCGCGCAGAAAGGTAGAGCGGGTTTGCTCGACTTGAGGGTCGAGCCGGACCGTGGTCTGTCCAATCAGCGAGATGGCTTGTGCGTCGTGGGAGGGGGCAGATGCTGCGAATCCGAGGAGTCGGCTTGGGGCTGGGCGTACTGCTGTGCATGGGGGGCTTACTGCCTGTGCGCGCGTATGGCTCGGAGCATGTCAGTGCCTATCAGCATGATGGCTCGCCCTATGGCGTTGGGTCTGGCATTGCACCGCGAGTCCGAGTCGCAAAGACTTTCTACCTGACGCACGAGGATGCCTATGACTTCCTCGTCGTTCTGCCCACCTTCGATGTGGATCTGGGCCAGGACGTTGCTGGACTCCACACGCCTGTGCGCAACGACGTCCAGGGCGTCGGGCTTCCAATCTTCAACCGGGCCGGCGAGTTCGGCAGCGCCGGGCAACTGAAGGCCTACATCGACCTTCGAGCGCTCAGTCCCGACGCGCAGGGGACGACGGTTGACGCCGCGACGGCGCTCCTGGCCCATGAAGTCGCGCATCAGTGGACAGGGCACATCCGATACCGGCTCGCGGGAGAGTCCCAGCTCCGGAGCGACCTGCTCGGGCGGGACGCTGCCCACTGGAGCTTCTTCTTCGATTCGGATGCCTCGGTTCTGTATGGGTCGGACTGGGGACAGGACTCGCCCGGGTATTTCTCCGCGCGGAGAAGCCAGGCCCGCTACTCCGATCTGGACCTGTACCTGATGGGATACCTCTCGCCCCTGGAGGTAGGCCCCCTCACGCTGTTGGCTCCCGATGGGACGACTCCGCACCAGGCGACGGACTTGCCCCCGCCCGCTGGAACGAGTCTTCGGGCGAACGCCCAGACGCTCTCCGTGGCGGACATCATCCGGGCGGAGAATGATCGCGTGCCTGCGATGTCTCGGTCCCAGAAGGGATTCCGCGCGGCCTTCATTCTCTTGACGCCTCCAGGCGTGCCCGCGACGACGGCCCAGGTCCAGTTCGTCGACGCGCTGCGCAAGACCTTCGAGCAGCGCTTCTTCTTCCTTACGAAGGGGAGAGGTGTCTTTGAATCAGACTTGGTGGAGACGCCGCCTGGACAGGTCGCGGAGACTCCCGGGGTTCAGCTGGGCCTGGACTACCTGCTGGCTCAACAACAAGCGTCTGGCGCGTGGGGACAGGGCCCCGCGTCCGTCCGTGAAACCCACCAGGTCCTGGATGCGCTTCGTCTCTTCTATTCAGACCCACGAGCCCCGGACGCGGTGACCCGGGGTGGGAGCTACCTGTCGGGCCTCACGCCCTCGGATGCGGACAGCGTCGCGCGCCGAGCACTGGCCTTGCGGGATGCATCCGCGCAGACGGCTGCGCGGCTTGCCGCCTTGCGTGGTCAGCACGGTGGCGCCGGCCTTGTGCCTGGCTATGCGCCGTCCACACTGGACTCCATCCTGGTCGGCCAGGCGGTGCGGCTCGCGGGAGCGGTGCCGTCGGGATTGGATCCGCTGACGCCCTACCTCCTCGGAGAGCAGAACGAGGATGGGGGCTGGCCCATGGTGAAGGGGGGGCCGAGCCGGTTCGAGGTGACGTCGTTCGTCATGGAGCACCTCGCGACGTTGTCACGCACTCCTGAAATCACCACGGCGGCTGGCAAGGCACTCGCTTGGTTGCGCGCACAGCGCCGCCCGTCAGGGCTCTATTGGGAGGATCGGGAGAGCGTCCGTGCAACGGCCTGGGCGCTCTTCGCGCTGTCCTCCTGGCGGCAGCTTGGTGCCGAAGAGGCGCGGCAGTCCGCGACGGTTCTGCTCTCGCGGCAACGCGCGGACGGGAGCTGGGAGGGTTCGCCTCTGGATTCCGCCCTGGCCTTGCGTGTCCTGCGCATCGCGTTGGCCCCGAACCTGTCCTTGGTCGACTCGGACCTCCAGCTCTCCAGCGCCACAGCCACCGAGGGAGAGACGGTGCTGGCCACCGTGCGCTTCTTCAACACGGGCTATGTCGCCGCGACAAACGTCCTGGTGCGGGCGTTCGACTCGATGGGGCGACCGATGGGCGACGGACAACGCGTTGCGTCCGTTGCCGCGGGTGAGCGTGGGCAGGTCGTCCTGAGACTGGATACCTCCGCCAGCCGAGGCTCCTCCCGGGTCTTCGTTCGTGTTGATGCCAGCAACGAGCTGGATGAGTCCTCCGAGGCGGACAATGGTGCCTCCCAGCCGCTGTTCGTGAGTGATCCCACCGAAGGAGTAGACCTGTTCGTCCACGCGGGAAGTGTGACCGCGACTCCGTCGAAGTTGGCCCGGCTTCCCTCGGTTGTGCGGGTGACGGCGACCGTGGGGAACCTTGGAGGAACCGCCTCCTCGGAGGTTGAAGTCCAGGTTCGACTGGGCTCCGTGGTCCTGGCCCGGTCTCGTCGCGCCATCGGTCCCCGTACGCATGAGCCGCTCGCATGGGACGTGACGGTCTCCACCTTGCCTCCCGACTCGGCCATCACGGTGTGGGTGGATGCCCTGGATGAACAGGTCGAGAGCCGGGAGACCAACAACGCGCTGAGCACGCCCCTGGAGCGAGTGCAGGGGGTCGACGTGTCGGTGGCGAACGTGACCGTGAATGCGCCCGTGGAGCAAGGTCGCGACGCGACCATCCAGTACCAGGTCGCCAACTCCGGAACGGTCCTCGCCAGCGTCACCCCGGTCGTTGAAGTCCAGGGGCAGGGCGGCAACGTCATTGCCAGCCTCACAGGTGCGACGCTTCAAGTCCCGGCTGGGAGCCAGGTCTTCGCGCAGGCCGTTTGGCGCGCGAGTGTCGCTGGCGCCCTACGAGCGGTGGTGCGAGTCTCGCATCCAGAAGACCTGGATTCGAGCAATGACGCGGGATTCGCCACCTTCGATGTCACCGCGTCGGGCCTCGCCAACCTGCATGCCGTGGGCAATGCCCTCTCCATCACGCCCAGCCGCCCGCTTGAGACGAAGAGCGCTACGGCGCAGGCCACCGTACGAAATAGCGGAGTTGGCGCGACCTCGACCTTCAGTGTCGACTGGTATCTGGGCAACCCCCTGGAGGGCGGGACCCGGGTGTTCCACGAGTCTCAGCCTCCGCTCTCCGCTGGGAGCTCGCGCGAGGTGTCCGCGACCTTCACCGTGCCGCAAGACAGTCCCAAGGCACTCTTCCTCGTCCTCGACGCGGAGGATGTGGTGTCGGAGTTCGATGAAGATGACAACCAGGTGCTGCTGGCCTTGCAGCCCATTCCCATCGCGGACCTGGTCGTGGCGAGTGCGGATATCCTTCCGCAACCAGCTTTCCCGCAGGAGGGAAGCACGGTAGCGGTCACCGTCTCGGTCCTCAATGCCGGAGGGCAGGCCGCCGAATCCGTCTCGGTTCAGCTGTTGCTGGGAGTTCCAGGTCTGGACGACGCGACGCTGGGGGAGCAGGTCATCGCGACCATTCCCGCGGGCGCGAGGCGTGAAGCGTCCTTCACGTGGGCCACGACCGGCGTGAAAGGCAATGTTCGTCTGGTGGCCCACGTCAACCGGGGTGGGGCGACCCCCGAGGGACGTCCGGACAACAACCGCGCGGAGAAGGGCGTGGTGGTGCAGGACGCGAAGCTCGCGCTCAGCGAGCCGTTCTTCTCCCCCAACGGAGACGGGGTGAAGGACACCACGGAGGTGGTGTATCGGCTCGATGCCGCGGCCCCTGTGTCCGTGCGGGTGCTGGACGATGCGGGCAAGGAGGTCCGAACGCTTGAATCCGTGTCCGCGCAGGCAGGGAGTCTGACGTGGGACGGACGCTCGCAACGCGGGCGCATCGTTCCCGACGGCACCTATCGCTTGATGGTGACGTCGCCGAAAGCGGAGGGGCATGCCGTGGTGGGGACGCTCGTGGCGGTGGTGGATACCAACCGGTATCCCATCGAGAAGTCCGAGGTCGCCTCACGGGATCTGGAGAGCCTGGAGTCCTATGTCGCGCCTCTCCACCACAGGAAACCCTTCGCGGCCATGCCCGACGAGAGTGGTGTCGTCTTCTATGCGCAGGACCCGTCGACTCAGAAGCACGGCATCTATCTCCAGCCCCTGGGGGGAGCTGCGGCGAAGCGGTTGACGCGCGAAGACTGGGTCGGGAACTACTGGGGCCAGCTCGCAATCAGCCGGGATGGGAGTGTTGCGGTCTTCGCGAGCAGCACGCAGGACACCAGCGGCAATGGACTGAGCACACTGACCTCACTGAGTCTTTCGGACGGGCAGGTCCGTCATGTGGTGGCGGAGACGCGCGCCTCGGATGTCGAAGTCATCCTCTCGGATGAGGTCAAGCCTGTCCTGAGCATGGATGGAAGCGTCTTGTTCTTCGCGTCACGACATATGAGCGCGGAGCGGGAGTTCAGCTACCGCCTCGAGTCGATCCAGACGAACGGTACGAACCGGCGGGTCCTGGCGGAGCATGAGCTGGCGGAAATGAGCCTTTCGCCAGATGGACGCTCCCTCGCGTTCGTCACGAAGGAGGGGGCGCTGTACCGCATTGGAGTGGATGGTACAGGCCTGCGCCAGCTCCTGCCGGACACGACCCTCTCCAATGGCCGCTATCCCGACAGAAGGGACACACGCATTCGCGGTGGCGACGATTTCAGGCATGGCTGGCTTCCCGACGGGGACGCCATTGCCTACGTCGAAGCGGGCCCCATGCGGTACTCCTACACGGATTGCACCGAGGGCTGCGTCGACATCTACGAGTCGGTCTCGGCGGCCGTGAAGGCGGTGGACGTCCAGTCGAAGGCGATTCGTCCCATCTACGAAGCTCCCGTGGGCTCCAGGGACTTTCTCGCTGACCTCGCCGCGCTACACATCAATCCCTTGAGCGGAAGCGTGTTCTTCCGTTCGTACCTGGGGAACAGCGAGGATGACGCCTGGCTCCAATGGGTCACCGGGCTTCGTCAGTCGAAGCTCTTCACGGAACACAAACTAGAGGCGGGGCGATTCTCTCCTGGAGGGAGCTTCGTTCACGGCTACATGTTCCTGGAGAGCGGCCCGTCGCTCTATCGCGCCCTCACCACTCGCGCCAACCTCACGGCGAGGTTGTCCGCGACCCGAAAGCCAGGCGCCTCGATGATTGGCTTCACGGGGACCGCCGCGGACGCCAACTTCGAGTCTTTCGAGGTCGGCGTCCGCCCGTACCGGGCCACGATTCCATTCGTCGCGATCTCCCGAGGGGCTGTGCCCGTGGTGCGCGGGAGCCTGGGGAACTGGACACCTCCGGGGCCTGGCCTCTACGAAGTGCAATTGCTGGTGCGGGACAAGGCTGGAAACCTCCGGACCCACCAGACAACGGTGGGATTCAGTGATCGCCCGGTGGTGGCAAACCTCACTCGCGAGCCGGAGTATTTCTCGCCGAACAGCGACGGAGTCCTCGACGAGGTCTCCGTCCACTACACGGTGACCGCTTCCGCGAGCATCGAGTTCCAGGTCATCGATGCTTCGGGGGAGGTGGTGCGGCACATCGCGCGCACGCATACCGCCGAAGGTGACCACAGTCTCGCCTGGGATGGTCGAGACGACGACGGCAACGTCGCGGCGGATGGACGGTACACGCTCGCGGTCGAGGGAAACGAGCTGGAGGTCACTCTCGATACGACCCCACCTCTCATCGCACTGGACCTTGGCCGGGTGAGCGGGGAAGAGGAGTACGCCCAGACCATTCCAACGAGTCGCCTGGAAGCCGTCCAGGTGATGAAGGGGGGCGTCACCCTGAAAGCGGCGGACACCTCGCTCGTGGGCTGGACCCTGGAGCTCGCGCGTTCGGACGGGATGGCTGGCTTCGACGAGTGGCAGACCGGCAAGGACGAGACGAAGAGTTTCAAGGTCGCTCTCGCGGAGTTCGAGGGACGTGCCGTGCGGCTTCGTGCAAGAGATCTCGCGGGCAACGAAGCCGTCACCACCCCCCAGCGATTCGAAGAGCAGCTCTACATCACCGAAGTGGGCACGGGATTCGAGAGAGATAACTACTGGTTGCTCCCGGGGCGTGTCGTCTATCGCATGCCCGGCAAGAAGGCTGTCGAGACGCCCACGTCGGTGGGGCTCATCCCTTACTCTGGCCCCAAGAAGTACTCACTTCTCATTGATGACTCGGTCTCCCGCTCCTGGGCGGCATTCAGCATTGCGTACCGCACTCCTGGCTCACAGGAGTGGAGGGTCGACCACTCGAATGTGTCGTTCGTAGGTGACGCCCTCGTCGTCTGGGACACGGAACTCATCGGAGCTATTTCCGAATTCGAGGTCCGTGCCCAGGACGGCGATGGCCGCATCTTTACCCGGCGCATCCAATTCGGGCAGGACGGCGGCGCCGTACCGTTGGATGCATGCGCGATGATTCGCGAGAAGGAACAGGCCCTCCTCATCGCCAGGTTCGACGGCGCCGCGTACAGCGACAACTCACCGATCCAGCCGGGAGCCTTGTGGACTCTTGAGAACCTGGATGGAACAGGTGAACTGATTCGTCTTCCCGTCTTGGACGGGCAGGCGACTGGCAGCACCAGCAGGAGCTTCTCCGAGACCATCTCAACCGCCACGATGAAGGGCTGCCTCTACCGGACCGGCTTCTCCGCCATGCGAGAGAACGGCAAGCCGCTGCTCGCCGCGGGTGAGGTGAATCTGTGCGTCGTGCAGCTGACTGCGCAACCGGGGGGCGTGATGGCCACCGAGTCCTTCCGCGGAGGAGGACTGCGGTCACTGGAGATCCTCTCGAGTGGAGGCGGAACCTCCGCGCCCATAGCGCGCTTCGGCGCATTCGATGGGAGGTCGGCGACGGTTCCCATGGACCTGACGCGGTTCTCGAGTGGAGGGGAGATCGCCGCCACTGCTCGTGGCGTGCTGGAGGACGGTACAACCGTGTTCACACGCGTGAATTGGCCGCCGGAGCGCTTGGCGCATGTAGAGGAATGCCGCGATGAGGCACGTATCCGCATCCCCTCTCCAGTGCTCTCCCTTTCATTGCCTGAGCGCAATGGGAAGGCGCCGCTGTGTTCGGTGCATCAGCCTCGGTTCACTGCGTCGATCTCCGGTACCATCGCGACAGGCCATACGTTCTCCACGTTGACCGTGGACTTGAACCCGGCACGCGGTTCCGGGACCTACCACCCCGTCATCTCGGGATTCACCCCGGGCAGCGGGTCACTCGCGGCCCAGTACACCGTGGAAGGCTCCGCGCTGCCCGAAGGCGTCTACTGGCCGCAGGCAACCGCCACCTGGAGCAACGGCGACAAGTCCAAAGCAGAGTCGGCGGCATTGATTGTGGACCGGACTCCTGCGGTGGCTGTCATTACCCAGCCAGCGGGTGGGACACGCGTGTGCCGCCAATCCCAACGGCAACAGGATGGATCTCTCCGCCACTACATCAACGTGGAGGGACAGGTTGCGGATGCCCACCTGGAGTCCATCGAACTCTTCGCGCGTGTCAATGGAGGCGCTTGGACGCAGCATGCGGCGAAGGCGTTCAATCCGATGGGGGCGACTTCGGTTCAAGGACAACTCGGCCGGGTGGACGTCACGAACCTGGGATCCGATGTCGAACTGCTCGTGAGTGCCAGGGATGCGAGCGGGTCGTCGTGGTGTGCCCTTCCTGTCCCCGTGGAACTCGCGGGCGTCGTGAGTGTGAGCACGCTTGCCTCTCAGCCCGCCATCTTCTCGCCGGACCTGGATCAGGCGCATGACACCACCGAGCTCGCCTTCGCATTGACGGAACCTGCCTTGGTCTCCGTGAGCGTGTGGCAGGACCGCGTGAAGCGGGGCACCGTGGCGGAAGTGTCATTGGGTGAGGGGCCCGCATCGCTGACGTGGAACGGCAAGCTCGCCGATGGGGCGCAACTCCCCGATGGAGACTACCGACTGGTCCTTCAGGCTGTGGATGGCTGCGGCGCCTCGGCGGAGCGGGCAACCATGGTGCGTGTGGACACTGTTGCGCCCATGGCGCGCCTCGACACACCTGAGCAGGACGCGGCAGTGGGCACCGCGATGGTGGTCACAGGTGAAGCCTCCGATGTGAGCTTCCTTCGCTACGAGCTGGCGGTGGGGCAGGGCTCGGCACCGGTTGATTTCACCCCCGTCATCGTCCGGATGGCTCCGGCCTCGGGCATCCTGGGCACGGTTCCAACGGACGCCTTGCCCGTGGGCGAACATGTCCTCCGACTGACGGTCGAGGATCATGCAGGCCATGCTCGCCAGGTCTTCCGTCGGTTCGTGCGGCAACCTGCGGGCAGGCTGCTCGCGGCCTCGGTGACGCCCAGACTCATCTCTCCGAATCCTCCCTCCGGTGATGGAGTCCAGGATGTGGCCACATTGGAGATGGTGCTCGCGGCACCTGCCTCCGTGCGGATCCAACTCGTTGATGGTCTTGGAGCAGTGGTGAAGCCACTGCAGGCTGCGATTCCTACTCCGCAGGGAAGTACGTCACTGGTGCTGGGCCCCGCGGCTCTGGCTGGTGTCGTGGATGGGACGTACTTCGTGCAGGTGGACTTGCTGGACACCGGGGACTCGGTGCGCCTGCCCCTGACTCTCGACACCCAGATGCCAGCGGTCGCCCTCAGCCAGCCATTGTCTGGATCGTCACGGCGAGCCAGCGTCTCCGTGGAAGGGAGCTTCGCCGACCTCCATCTGGAAGAGTGGAAGGTTGAGCATGTGAACCCGGGTGGTGTGACGACACTCGTCGGGACGGGTGTGACACAACACAGTGGCGTGTTGGCACAGTTGGAGGGACTGGAGGAGGGGACCCATCGCGTGCGTTTGACAGCGCGAGATGGCTCGGGGAACACGCGCACGCTCGAGGCGCCCTTCTCGGTCGACGTGACACCACCCCAGGTGGCGTTCAAGTCCCCACTCCAGGGGGCATTCCTATCTGGGCTGCGAGGACCCGTGGGCATCGCGGGAATCGCAGTGGATTCGGGCCTGGCGACAATCCAGCTGCGCATGCTTCGTGGTGCACAAGAGAGGCTGCTCTTCACGGGAACGACTCTCCCGTCCGAAGGAGCCTTCTTGAATTGGGCCGTGGCTCAGGAGGGGAACGGCCCCGCCGAGTTGGTGCTCTCCGCGGAAGACACCGCGGGCAATCGGGCGGAGAGCCGCATCGAAGTGATGCTGGACAGCACGCCGCCCGTGGCCCACGTGGTGTCCCCGCGAGCCACGGCCTTGAGCTCCGACAAGTCCATCCGTGGCACCGCGACGGATGAGAACCTCACGGAGTGGACGCTGGCATTGGCTTCCGCTGCATCGGTCCAGGACTGGCGAGAGGTGGCTTCCTCCACGCGGCCTGTCACGGCCAGTGTGCTGGCGACGTTGGCGTCGCTGCCATCGGACGGAACGTACCGAGCGCGTCTCACGGTGAAGGACCGCGCGGGCAACGAAGTCTCGGATGAGGTGGACTTCTTCGTCGACACGCAGCCGCCCGAGGCGCCACTGGCCCTTGTCGCGACCCAGCAGAGACCGCAGAACGTCGCGCTCTCCTGGACTCCGAGCCTCTCGGTCGACGTCGTCGCCCACGAGGTGCTCCGGGCTGCCCGTGATGCCGAGTGGGTGCGGCTGGCCACCGTGGAGCTTCCCGCCACGACCTATCTGGATACGGCCGTGGCGGACGGAACCTGGCGCTACGCGGTGCGCGCGGTGGATGGCGCGGGCAACATCAGTGAGGTCTCGCCCGAGGCCGTCGTTGAGATCGACTCGACACCGCCGCTCGCCGTGATTCGCACGCCCACCCCTGATGCCGTCGTGCGCGGTCAGGTTGAAATCTCGGGGACCGCGTTCAGCGCTACCGACTTCAAGGAATACCGGCTGAGCGTCGGGGAAGGGGCTTCACCGACCTCCTGGCGTGTACTGGTGCAGTCGCCGGTAGCCGTCACTGGTGGTCGCCTGGCGGGGCTGGATACGGGCGCGCTGAGGCAGGGGGCGCTCTACACGCTGCGGCTCGAATCGGAGGACTTCACGGGCAATACGGCAGAGGTTCGCGTCGGTGTTCGCGTGGACAACGAGCCGCCAACTGCCCCAGTCCTGCTGTCCGCATCGGCGCAAGGGTCGAGCGTCGCGCTCCAGTGGCAGGCTGCGCCAGCTCCCGACCTGCTGGGCTACGTCCTGTTCCGCGATGGCTCCGTGGCCAATGCCCCCGACGGTTCGAGCCTGGAAGACTTGCGCCCCTATGCATTGGCGGCGACGCAGTACACGAACATGCAGGTTCCGGACGGGGTTCACGGCTACCACCTGGTGGCCATCGACCATGCTGGAAACATCAGCCCTTCGTCGAACACGCTCTCGGTCACGGTTGAAACGCGAGCGCCTGCTGCGCGCATCACGTCCCCAATGCCGCTGGCCCGTCTGCGCGGAGCCACGCGGTTGTTGGCCCATAGCGAAGATGGCGATGTGGCCAGTATGCAACTGCAAGCCCGTGGAAGCCCCACGGCGGACTTCGCTTCCTTGGGAGCCGCGGGCACTCGTGCCCCCTTCGAGGCGATGTTGACCTCGAATGTTCCTCCGGGCCGGATCGTGGAGCTTCGTGCAGTGGCCACGGATACCCAAGGCAACACGGATGCCTCACCTGCGACGATCCATGTCCTTCGTGAAGCGATCCCCAGCCGGTCTGTGCTGTCCGCGAGGGTGGACGCGTCAGACATCCACTTCTCGTGGGATTCGGACGCCACCCAGGCAGGAGTGGCTGGGTTCGACATCCGGGGGCCCGAGGGCTCCGTGCTCCCCTACCAGGGGAAACCGGCGGGGACGGCCTCGGCGTCGTCCGGAATGGCCTTTGACGCGGCGCGAGCCTATGACGACTCCACCAGTACCTATTGGTCGTCAGGAAGCGAACCGGAGAAGCACTGGCAGGTCGTGTTCGCGGCGCCGGTCATGCTGGACACCGTGTCCGTATGGACGCAGGCGCAGACAACCGCGCGAGTGTTGGGACGGGTGGATGGATTCTGGGTCGAGGTGGCGGATCCTCTCATCGCCCCGAGTTGGGGTGGATATGCCACGGTCAACCTGACGGCGCCGCTGGAGGTGAGTGGGCTCCGACTGGTCTTCACGAATGCCCCCTTCGGCACGGTCACGCTCTACGAAGTGATTCCTGGCGTGCGTCGTCTGACTCGCGGCAATACCTTCACGTTCAGCGGCAATGAGGGGACGAACAGGTACACGCTCGAGGCCGTGGGTTTTGGTGGAACCTCTTCGGAATCCAGCGCTGCGACGGTCCACATCTATCGCCCCACGCTGGAGGTTCCGACCAGCCCGACCGCGGATGACACGGTGGTCATGCGGGGAGGAAACGCCGTGGCGAACTCGACGGTGGAGCTCTTGTCTGACACCACCGTCGTCGCCACGACCACTGCGGACTCGTCGGGAGCCTTCACGTTCGCGACCGTTCCTCTGCAGCCTGGGACCAACCAGTTCGAGGCGCGGGCCACGGATACGGCGGGGAACCGGAGCATGCGGTCCGAGACCGTCGAGGTGGTGCGAATCCCTCGGCCGCAAGCGACTGTCGCCCTGACCTTGGACGGAGTCGCTCAGAGCACGGTGTCGCTCTCCTTCGCGGTTTCGGGTGACATGACCTGGCTGGCGGGCTTCGCCCTCCTTCGCGACAGCGGGCAAGGGTATGTGGAGGTTGGGACGGCGGGGACTGACGCCCGGACGTTCGTGGACCCGCAGGTCCGCAATGGAACGCACACCTACCAGGTCGTGCCGGTCAACCAGGCCCACCTGAGGGGAACTCCCTCCAACGCGGTGCAGGCCGCTGTCTCTGTTGCTCCTCCGCCAGCCCCCGGGATGATCTCCGTGTCGCCACTGCCGGAAGGCGGGGCGCTGGCGGTCCAATGGCAGAGTGGAGGCGGTGGCGTCGCCTATCGTGTCGAGCGAGCGCTGGGCGCCACGGGTCACTTTGAAGTGATCCCCACCCACACAGAGACGAGCTCCACGCAACTCGAGGACGTGGGGCTGGCCAATGGCGCGCTCTATCGCTACCGGGTGATGACGCTGGATGCCCAGGGCAACACCAGTGTGCCCGTGGAAGCGTCGGGTACACCTTCGGACGTGTTGGCCCCGGGCATGCCCCGGTTCACCTTCCCGACGACCGCGGGCACTCCGCTGACCGTGGCGCAGTCCTCGACGAACGTAGAGGGCGTCGCGGAAGCGGGGACTGTGGTCACCCTCGTCAGGAATGGTATTCCCTATGCGGACACTGCAACTGGGAAGCTGGAAGTAGAGGCCGTTCCGGACGCCCTTGCATATCCGCCGCAAGACCGCATCGAAGGGTCTTCGAACGGCCGCTATTTCGCATATCTCGGGACCATCGAAGCGCAATCGCGGATCGTGGTGGAAGAGGTGGGCGGGAGTGTCATCGGTAGCATCGTGAATCCCTTCACCGAGCCTCCCCATCAAATCGTCCCATCACCTGATGGTGAGTTCGTGGCGCTCAGAGGGTATGCGGACGATCTGGGCCGGTCTGTTGTGTACGTCGCGAGAGTGGCCACGGGTTCGATGTGGCTGGTGGGCGCGTCGCTGCAAACCTCGACCGATCTCCCCGTCTGGTCGAGGGACTCCAGGCAGCTCGTCGTGGTGGTGCGTGGAATCTCCGAGTACCTGAAGCGTGTGGATGTGGCTCGGCAGATCGAAGAGGACTTCCGCCCACCAAACTGTGAATACATCAAGGCCCACGCGCTGACGTCGCGTGGAACCGGGCTGGTGGCCTGCTGGACGGCCTCCTATCGGGACGAACTCTCCGAGGTGGACTGGAGGACGCGGTCTTCTGTTCGTCGATTCGCCGCACAGCTCATCGAGCTTCCGTTGGTCGTGTCGCCCGATGCCTCTCGGGTCGTTGTCTGGGCACACTCGGAACTGGGGCTCGGACTGCACGGAGTGTCACTCTCCTCGGCTCAGACCTCCTTGTTGTCAGACAGGTCCATGAATGAGAGTTCCGTCGCGTTCTCTCCGGATGGCCACTCCCTCGTTGCGATTTCACGAGACGGGGATGTGAGCGTCGGCACGGATGGACCGTTGGAAGTCGTGGGACATGTCGAGTCCGGATCGGGATGGCTCGGGTGGAGCCTCCAGCGGGGCCTGGTGTGGGCGAATCCAGACGCGGTGACACGCCTGAAGCTGCTGGGCCGCTTCCAGTTCGAGGGAGTCCCACTGTCGCCCGGAGCGACGCACTTCGGGGCTGCCTCCTCTGATGTCTCCCTCAACGTGAGCGAGTCCGCGGCACCTATCGAGGTCCGTCTCGATGGCCTGGGACTGCCTGACCTGTTGGCCGAGGTCACCCTCGTGCCGGATGTCATCGCCGTCGGGGAACAGGCCTTCGCCCGGGTCACGGTGCGGAACGTGGGGGGAGCTGCGGCACCTGCCCATGACCTGTCGGTAGGCGTGCGGACCGCTGCGGGCGTTCTGCGTGCGTTGCCCTTGTTGAAGATGGGCCCTCTCGCGGCCGATACCTCCATCACGACGGAGGTCGCTCTGCCCTTGGAGGGACTGACAGGAGTCCTTGTCCTGGAGGTGGGGGTGGATCCTCGGGCCTTGGTGTCTGATGCGAACCGGGACAACAACCAGATTCGGCATCCGTTCGTCTTGGCCACGAGCAGCCTGCCCAGCGTGGCGGTTGCATTGGATTCTCCCACGGTCGAAGTGGAGGGCCTGCGTCTCGCCACCGTGACGGTCACGAACCCGGGCCTCCCTCTGACGGGGGAGGTGAGAGTGGAGTTGGTCGGATCGGACGGCGGCGTGGCTCGCGTGGTCGAGCCTCCGGAGGTCCTGACAGCTCTTCCCACGGGGCAGTCTCGCACGTTCACTCGAACAGTGGCGGTGGGTTCGCTGCTGGCGGGCAGCTACGAGGTTCGTGCCACGTTGTGGGTGAATGGTGCGGCGCGGAGCGTGGCGATGTCGCCCCTCACCGTGTTGCCGGAGGAGGCTGTTACCCTTGCGATAGCCACATCCCGGACGCGTTATCTCTCTGGTGAAGACGCAGAGGTCCTCGCGGACGTGACGAGTACTTCGCGCAACAGCGAGCTCGAAGGGACCAACCTGCGAGTGACGTTGAGGACCTCCGCGGGGACCCTTGTCGAGCAGCAACAGCTGCCACTCCCGAGGTTGTTGCCAGGGACGGTGGAGCACCCATCCGTTCGCTTCTCCACGGCCGCGATCTCTCCAGGCACCTACCATGTGACTGGAGAGGTGATGCTGGGGGCACGTTCCCTGGTTCAGGCGCAGGCGAGCTTCATGATGGAGGGGCAGCCGCGAATCTCGGGTGTCGTCTCCATCGCCGGCCAAGCCGTTCCTCAGCCGCTCCTTCGTGTGGGACAGGTCGCCACCACGAATGTCGTGCTGGAGAACCGGGGGACTGCATCCGCGCCTCAGTCCGTCGCAAACCTGGTGGTGACGCGCCCGGATGGCAGCCTCTTCACGGCCGCGACATGGCCACTCGATCCGTTGGCACCTGGAGCTCAGTGGTCGCGGCAACTCTCGTTGGCCACCACGGATTGGAGCCTGGGAGTCCACGGCCTGACCCTGGTGGTGGAGTCGTCGACCGGCATGGCGGAGGTGCTATCGCGGCTCACACTGATGATTCTCGACGGACGTGCTCCACGGTTGGCCATGGTGACGCCCACGGACGGCATGTTCGTGCGCGGCGTGGTGAACGCGCACGTCCGCGCGCTCGACGACGCTTCGGGAGTGGGGGCGGTGCGCGTTGCCGTGGATGGAGCTGCGCCGGTCGACGCGGCTCCGGTGTCCGGTAATGCCTTGAATGGAGTCTGGAGCACGAGCGTGACGCTCGCGTCCGAGGGCCCCCATACCCTTGTCTTCAGCGCGGTGGACCTGGCGGGCAATGACGGTCGGATCCTGGCCGCGCTCGACAATCCGCTGACAGTCAGTGTCATTCGAGACACTGTGTCGCCAGAGTTGGTGGTGTCGGGGGTTCCTGGAGAGTCACCAGTCCATGGCCCCGTGGTTCCCGTGTTCTCGGCGCAGGACGCTCATCTGGCGACCGTGGTTGCCACACTCGATGGCAAGCCGTTCACCTCGGGGACTCCCGTCTCGACGGATGGTGTCTACGAACTCCATGTCGTCGCCACGGACAAGGCAGGCAACACGAAGCAGGCTCAACGGCGCTTCACCATCGACACGCTGCCGCCGCGCATCGTGCTGGGGGGAGTTGCTGAAGGAGCCATCGTCAACCACGACGTCACACCGACGCTGAGCGTGTCGGACCTGCATCTGGATGCGACACCGCCCACCGTGACCCTGAACGGGCAGCTCTTCACCATGGGGACCCTCGTCTCGAATGAAGGCAGCCACGAACTTCGGGCAAGTGCCAGGGATGTCGCGGGCCATCTGACGGAGGCGAGCCTCACATTCGCTGTCGACAAGACACCTCCAGAGATTCAGGTGACGGGCGTTTCGCAAGGGGCCGCGGCGGAAAGCTTCACGATCCACTTCACTGCGACCGATGCTCATCTCGACGCGAACACGCTCGGAGCCGCGTTGGATGGACTGCCGTTCACCAGCGGAGAGACCGTGAACACGGAAGGTCCTCACTCGCTCCAGGTGAGCGTGTTGGACAGGGCGGGCAACTCGCGCGTCGTGACGCTGAGTTTCTCCGTCGTGACAGAGACGTCCGACCCGCTCATGCCGACGTTCCGCTACGCGGCCTGTGGCCTCCAGGACATCCTCGTGTTCGGGGATGCCCAGGTCGTAGGCCCGGGTTTGACCACGCCTGCTTCGGTGGCAGCCAACAGCCTGGCCTACGTCGGCGAACGAAGCCTCGTGTCGGGTGACCTCGTGGGTGGATACTCCGCTGTCGTGGAAGAGGGGACCCTGGTGGGTTCGCTGTACTACGGCGAGGGATACGCCATCGGCGAATACGCCTCCGTCCAAGGGGCCGTCCATCTCGTGACCCCGACGCCGACGCCCTGCTGGTGCGGCTATGACGTGGCGGCCAATCTGCTCCAGGCGAGCAGCAACAACGACAACGTGCGCCTGTCCTCCCTGGAGAATAGCGCCCAATGGTGGGTGGGTGGCGCGTTCGAACTGAACGGTCATCAAGTCGTCCTGCCTGCGGGCAGATACTACGCGGATCATCTCCGCCTCTCGGGTGGAGCGACGCTCTCTGCGGAGCCAGGCGCACGTGTGTTGATCTTCGTAGACAACAACGTGTTGGTGGAAGGCGGGTCGACGCTGGGTGCGAGCGCATCAGCCATACATCCCATCGTGATCGTATCGGGGGCGATCAGGCACGAAGGACAGAGCGTCCGCGTGGACAACTACAACGATGCATCTCTCGCCATCTACTCACCCGAGGCGGACCTGCTGCTGTCGGGCAGCAAGACACTCTACGGTGCCCTCATGGGCAAGACGGTGGAGTTGTCCGGGACGCAGCGACTGGTGCTGAAGCCTGGCCCCCAGGCTTCTCCGCCTTCTCTCCATTGCCAGTAGCACACCGCGCCATGTTCGATTCGTCTTCGCGAAACTCGAAGCTTCTTGTCCTTGTCGCCGCCTTGGCGGCAGCCCCCCTGGGAGGTGCTGCTCCGGTTGCGTCGCAAGCGGCGCCAGCGGAGGGACTGGCGGCGGCACGTGAACGGATTCGGTCGCTCACCGACGGACTCCCCGCAGGTGAGCGTGGCGATGGGCTGATGCCAGTCATCATCTCGAGCCCCGTGCCCCCCGAGGACTCGATTGACTGGGCGGGCCTGAAGGCTCGAACCGGGACTGTCAACGCCCGACGACAACTCCATGAAGAACAGACTCGACGCGTCGCGAGAGGGAGTGAGCTGACTCGCGAGCTTGAATCGGTGGCGGCCCACGTCGGTCCACCACTGGGGTTCTGGGCGCGGGTCTTTCACTGGCCCGAAGGGCTCGAGGCCACTCGGCGACAGGAGGTGGATGCCGCGCTGACAAAGGCGGAGCAACTCCTGGAGCAAGGACTTCAGGAATCACTGCGCCAGTTGACCGAAGCAGAGCGGGTATTGGCGCCGGGACAAGGCGCAGTCACGGACCAGGTCGAACAACGCCGGGCCGCTCTGGTCACGCGTGTCGAACCGACGCTCGCGGAAGTACGCGCGCTACGGACGATGCTGATCACACCACGTGAGTCCCTGCGGGAGCAGTCTGTCGCGTACCTCCAGCAGCGCCTCTACATGGACGCCCCGACGCGGCTGGAGAAGCTCCAGGCCGCCCTGCGGGAATGGGGGGCCTCTCGTCCCATCCCCGTGCTCGGATCCGAGCTCACCTATGTGGAGAGCTCGCTCACGCCGTCCGCGCTCGCGACCGAGCAGACCGTCCCCGCCTTCCTCGCGGGGCCCTTGGTGTTGCCGGCACTGGAGGACTCTTCCGAGGGGCAGGAGGTGGAGCTCTCCGCCGAGGTGAAGGCGAAGGCGCAGGAACTGGGGAGCGCGAAGGCCATCTACGATTTCGTCAAGAACGAGTTCGACCTCGACTGGTACCACGGCTCGATGAAGGGCTCGACCGAGACGTTGCGACAGAAGCGTGGCAACGACGCGGACTTGTCCACGCTGCTCATCTCGCTGTTCCGCGCGCGGGAGATTCCCGCTCGATACGTGCGTGGCACGGTGAAGCTGCCGCTGTTCCGCGTCGCGGACTTGATGGGGCTCCTGACGGGCCCCGAGGTGGATGCGGCATATGGAGCCGTTGGTGGAGCTCCGCTTCCGGATTTCATCGAGCAGCGAGTCCTGCAGGGTCTGTCCGCGGCTGGCATTCCGTACGAGACCATCAAGGGCGGCGGACGCGTGGTGGCGGTGAAGCTGGCCCATGTCTGGGTCGAAGCATGGCTGCCATACTCCGACTATCGCGGCGCGGGTGGCGGGACCGGGATGAAGCAATGGCTGGCGTTGGACGTGGCCATTCCGGGGGCCGCGAAGTACGCGGCGACGCCGCCCTCCGTGGATGTCCTTGGCGCGATGGGCAGCGGGCCCGAGAGCTTCACCGACAGCTACCTCGCCCAGAACGGGCCTCAGTCTCCGCTCCAGTTCTATCGAGCCCGGGTCGAGGAGTTCCTCGCCACGCAGCGGCCTGGCACCACCTACGCACAGGTCCTGCGCACCGTGCAGCGACGCGCCGAACAGTTGCCGTTCTTCCCTGGCACCTTGCCCTACGAGGTGGTGTCGGTGCAGTCGGAGTCCCCCTTCCTCCCGGAGACCGCCCGACAGCGGCTGCGAGTCACGGCTTCGGATGACGCGGGTGTGTTCCTGGAGGTCACGCTTCCGCTCCACCAGGTCGCGGGGCATCGCACGATCTTCACCTATCGCCCCGCGACAGCCGAGGACGAACAGGTGGTCCAGCGTAGCGGGGGACTCTATCGCGCGCCCGCGGCGGTGGTGCGGGTGCTCCCGGAGCTTCGCGTGGATGGCAAGGAGAAGGCCGTCGGGAGCCGACCGGTGGGGCTTGGCGTGGAGCACACATGGGCGGTGGAGCTGGTCCTCCCCGATGGTGCGAAGCGAACGCTGGAGAACCGCATCATCGCGGGCAACCTGGTGGCCCTGGGGGTGGGCAGCCCTGGAAACGCGTATTCGCCAGTCCTGTTGGACGTGGATGACATGCGTGACGGCGACGCACCCCGATTCCTCTACGAGCGGGCCGCGGCCTATGTGAATGCCTGGACCGCGGGAGAGCGAGAGCTGGCGCGCCTGCTCCAGGTGGTGCCCATCCATCCAACCGCGAGCGTGGTGCTGGTGCAGAACCAGCTCGAGGTGGAGCAGACGCTGGGCGTCCCCCAGCGTCTCATCTGGAAAGGGTTGGAGGTGGATGCGGACCTGCGCACCATGACTCCGCTGGAGCTGATTGCAGGACGTGGCAAGGCGCTGTTCCGCATGGCGGGCTACGAGGGGAGCTACCAGGAGGCGCGCGTCCTCACCGAGGGCACGCGGGAGGACGCGGTCGCTGCGGCGACGGTGCTCCAGCACGCACATGCGCAAGGCATCCCTGTCCTGTCCATCACCCAGGCCAATGCGGCAACGGAGCTGGCTCGACTCACCGGGACAGCCGAGGTGCGCCGCGACGTCGAGGACCTGATTGCGCGAGGTTGGGAGGTCCGCATTCCGGAGGTTCCGCTCCAGCTCCGGGATTGGGCGGGAACAGGTTACATCGCCCGCAATCCCCTCACGGAAGAAGGGGGCTACTTCCTCTCAGGACGGCTCTCGGGTGGTCAGACCATTGTCTCGCCCAGTTCGTGGACGGACGCGGGACTGGTAGAGCTCCTCGAAGGCCCGGATGCGCCCAGATCCACGGATGACACGTCACGCATCGCCTACCTCCTGAAGGTCCCTGGGACCGATTTCCAGGAGATGGAAGTGGGCTCAGCTGGAACCATGCCCCTGGCCGTGTATGTCACCACTGCGGAGGGCGTACCGGTCAGTGATGCGTCCGTCACCTTCCGCCCGCATACACAGGCTAATGAAGCACTCCCGCGCTTCGCCACGGTCGAGGCCCCAGATGTTCCCCTGGCCTCGGTGACGGTGAAGACGGACCGGACCGGGCGGGCCCGGGCGCTTGTCATCCCCGACCCGGATATCCGGAGGTGGGCCATCGAGGTTCCCGTGGCCCCCACGCCGACGAAGCCGCGCCCGGCCAGCCAGCTCTGGGGCCTCAACGAGGTGATGGCTCAGACCTCCCATGGCGATGTCACGCTTGTGCTCGCAAGTCCGTTCACCGTCCTTGGCAAGCCGGGCCCCCTGGCTCGGATTCAAACGGACGGTGTGCCACGCATCGAGCGCACCATTGCTGGCATCGAGACGGGCCACGCCCTGAACGCCAAGGCGGCCGACAAGTTTGGCAATCCCTTGGCGAACGTGTCGGTGACGTGGTCGGGCACGCCCGCGACGGGGCGCTTCTTCAATCCGGCAGCGGTGCCACCGGGGCAAACGCAGTTGCTGAACTCTCCGGGGGTCACGCCGACGTTGACTCTCGAGACGCCAACACTCGGCACGGTGCTCGCAGGCTACGTTCCCGGCGCGGCTCCAGGGGACTACGTCGTGTCGGCGACGGCGCAGGCTCCGACGGGGCCGGTGAGCGCGAGCTACGTCGTCGAGGCCCTGCTGCCAACAGCCTCCGAGAACCGGATGCGCTACGCGTTGAGCCTGGAGACGCTGGGTGCGCGTTTCAGCGGTGTCTTTGGCGGCGACTTCCCCGAGCCATTGGTGGCGCAGGTGCTGCGCATCCCCGAGAACGGCACGGTCTGGGCGCCGGTGAAGGGAGATGAGCCAGACATCGCGAATGTTCAGGTGCGAATCCGGGTGGCTTCGGAAACCGCCACACTTTCGGACGTGACGATGAAGCCGTTGACGGTGAGCTCCACGGGTGGGGGCGTCGACGATGACCAGCGCGTGGTGTTCTGGCCGAGATACCTGGTTCGGAACGGTCAGCAGTACATCTATGTGAATGCCTCCGTGGTTGAGCGCACGGCACGAGGCGAGTGGCCCGCCGCTGTGAACCCCTCCAGTGTCGTCTACTGGTTTGGATCGCGGGAGTCGAAGGTACAGGTCCGGACGGGGATGGACGGAACCGACCCCGTGGCGAGTCCCTGCAACGGCGCCTCGGTGGGTGACGGATTCGCACGGCTCTCGGTGTCCAATCCCGCGGGCTATCCCCTCTATGTACGCCTCATCGAGGTCACGGAGGTCGATGGCGAGAAGCTCTTGGGAGAAAACGCCATGGCGGGCTGGGCCACGCACCCGAACGATTCGTCCCTCTTCGAGCTGCTTCCCAGCACGAACCAGACGCTCAATTTGCCACTGCGGCCTGGAACACATGGTGGAGAAATCCGGGTGGAAGTGCACTCCATCCAGTTCAGCCTGTCGAACAACGCCACGGAGGTTGTCAGCCAGGGAGTCATTCGTGTGGCTGCCGCGGGTAGCCGCCTGTTGGCGAACGGCAACGAGCTGGGGGCGAAGGTCATTCTCCCGGTCCGCAATTTCGAGTCTGCGGCGACACCTCCTGGAACAGAGCTGGTTGTGGCCACGGCCACCGAACGGCCCATCCTGGTTCCTGCCCAGCTGGAGTTCTGCGCGGGTGACGAGGGAGATGTGAGTGTCACGTCGGGAAACACCCTGTTGGGGCGTGGCAGGCTGGTGCGCGGTGCGCAGGGGGGACTCGAGATTCAACCCGTGGACGGAAATGTGCCGCCTCCGGCGTTGGTATCGGGGCTGGGAGTGATGCGTATCCAGGTGCCCCCGGGAGATCCGGCGGGCCAGGAGGTACGGGTTGATTTCGTCCCCAAGGCGGCGCCAGAGACGACGCAGACCCAGCGCCTCACCCTGAAGACTTCGGTGGATGACGCGGGCGCGCTGCCGGTGGGGCACACGTTCGTCAAGGACGTGAGTGTCGTGGACGGCCACCTCATCAAACAGTTCGAGGACCTGCGCGTGCCGGGACGAGGCCCCCCGTTGGCATTCTCGCGCAGCTACAGCAGCCAGGGATTTGAAGCCGGTCCCTTGGGACGAGGATGGACGCACTCGTACCGGAGCTTCGTGGTTCCGGACATCCGAGGCGGTGAGCTCCGATACATGGTCGTTGGAGGGGAGGGGAGCGGCCAGGTCTTCACCTGCACCGGGACTGCGCCCTGCAAGGCGCAGCGAGGCTTCCATGGCACGTTCCGGAAGGAGACCGTGCAGGGAGGGGAGATTTCGCAGGAGCAGCTCGTCTTCCGGTCGTTGGGCGGAACCGAGTATCGGTATGGGCAAGCGGACACTTCGGTCCAGCCAGCGCGCCACCGGCTCATCTCGGTGACGGATGCGGCGGGCCAGCGCATGACGCTCGAGTACGGAAGCGCGGACCTCGACGGCGAGGTGACGCGTGTCTACATGGCGGGAGGGCGGCGCTTCCTGCAGTTTGGATACTCGCGTCCTCCAGGCGCGACGAGCACGTTGCTCGCGAACGTGGAGTTGATGGCGAACCCCCATGCGCCCGCGCCTGTACCGGCGGAGGGTACGGGCACCTCATTGGGGGTGTGCATCTCGTATGGGTACGACCGACTGGCGAATCTGGAGAGCGTACGTCGTCTGGATGGAGGTTGCTCGGCCGCGGGCGTACCCGTCCTTCGGGAGGAGACCTTTGCGTATGTGAACAGCTTCGACGAACGACTCAGGAGCAACCTCGTCGCGTACACAGATGCGAATGGCAACACCACCCGGTATGAGTACTACGCGCAGAGCGATGTGCTGCCTGGAGAAGCGGAGTTCCTGCGGTTCGGGGACAAGCGCGAGCGGGTGAAGAAGGTGCTGGAACCCGAGGGTGCCACGACGGAGTTCGTGTATGCGCTGACGCCCAATACCCAGCCCATCTTCGGTCAGCCCATCCACACGTATGAGACGCGGGTGAAGGGGCCGAGGCCCGAGGTGCCGGAGACGGTGTATCGGTTGGACCCGTATGGCGCGGCGGTCCAGGTGGAGCGCCCGTTGAGTCCATCGCTGGTTGCCAGGAGTCGGACCCTCTGGGACCCGATTCACGTCCGGAAGACCCGCGAGGAAGACGCGCGGGGCAGGGTGGTGCGCTACCGCTACGACGATTCCGGCAACATGGTTGAGCGCAGGACGGAGACGCCCGTGCTTGCTGCTTCTGGGGACGACGCCGCGGCCACGGAGCCGGTGCGTGATGCCCAGGGGCAGCCGGTGCCCGCAGTGGTGGAGCGTTGGGCGTACGACGCGAGCTTCAATACTCCGACGTGTCAAATCGATGCAGAAGGGCGCGTGACACGCATCACCGTGGACTCGTCGGGCGTGGACCCGCGAGCAGGGACTCCGTCGGGAACGGGACTGCCACTGGAGACTCGGCGCCATGCCAACGCAGTGGACAGCTCCGCGCTGATGGGGGACACGGGCTGTCTCGACCTGGCTGCGACGGTGACGACATCGGCCCAGGACATCGTGACAGGGCAGAGGTACTGCGAAGTCCAGGGTGGAGGCTGCCCCGCTGGGGCTGTGCGGGGAGATGTCTCAGCCATCATCGATGGCAACCGACAGACCGTATCGATTCTGGCGTACGACGTATGGGGCCACGCGACGCGGAAGCAGATGCCCACCTCCGAAGGGCGCTTCGTCGAAGCGACCTATGGCTATGACGCGCGAGGCCGATTGGAGGATGAGGGGGACACGCAGGGACACAAGACCCACCGCGACTTCGACGGGTTGGACCGGGTGGTCCGCCACGAACGCCGCAACGTCAAGGGGCCGTGGCTGACGACGGCGTACCAGTACTACTCGGGCGGGCAGGTGAAGGAGGAGACGAACGGCCTCGGACTGAAGCGCCAGATGACGCTCGACGGACTCAACCGCGTCAATCGAATGACGGAGTCCGGCGAAACGCTCGCGAGCCCCCTGGTGACGACCTACGCCTACGACGAGGCCGGCAACCGGACGGGGACGGTGGACCGTCGTGGGGTCTCGACCCAGACGTCCTACGACTTCGGTGACCGCCCCACGATGGTGAGGGTGCTGGTGGCGCAGGAGGACCTCGCGCGGTTCCAAGCGCAGGGTGGTGATTCGACACAGGCAGGGCAGACCAGAGTGGTGGCGCAGTACGGCTACGATGCTGCAGGGAACCGTGTCTGGGAAGAGGACAAGCATGGTTTCCGCACGGAGTCCCGGTTGGATTCGCTGTACCGCGTCGTTCGCGTGCGGACTCCCGAAGTGCCTTCTGAGTCCCTCACGGTGTCATCGCCGCGTCGGTACGAGGTTGCGCGGCGCCTGGACAGGGTGGGCAATCTCCTCTCGGAGACGGATGGCAATGGCCATACGACGACGTATGGCTATGACTTCGCCAACCGGCGCACGTCCTCTTTGGACGCAGTGGGGCGCGAGGAGCGACGTGAGTATGACGGCAACGGGAACATCGCGTTGGTGGAGGTCAAGACGGGCACGACGGTTCACCTGTCGAAGACGACCTCCTATGACGGCCTCAACCGTGCCCTCTCTGTGACGGAGGTTGTCGCGAGAGGTACTGGTACTTCTCCGGCGAATTGGGCGTACACGCAGGTCAATCGCTACGACGACTCGCAGCACAAGGTTCATACACGTGACAGGCGCGGCTTTGTCACCACGGTGGTGTTGGACGATCTGGATCGGGTCATCACCCAGGTCGTGGATGATGGCAGTGGGCCGCAGACAAGAACGCCTGACGATGTGCGGGCGGGGCCAGCGCTTGGGCTCACCACTCGGTTTGAATACGACGCCAATGGCAACCGTAACGCGGTGGTCGATGCCCTCGGCCGGCGGACGGAGGAGGACTTCGATGGCCTGAACCGGCGGACGCTGCGCCGTCTTCCCATGGGCGTGACGGAGTCCTTCACCTATGGCGGCGAGGGACATCTCATTGCCCAGGTCGACGGGCGTGGAATCCAGCGCAAGGCGTTCTTCGATGTGCTGGGACGTCCGACCCGGGATGTGCTGGTGGAGAGCATCTCCGCGAATGGGCAAGAGTTGAAGCGCATGACTCGCACCTACGTGGATGTTCCCGATTCGGGCCTCGTCCGGGTCGAGGAGACGGATGCGAGAAACCATGTGACACGGCGGTACCTGGACGCCCTGGGGCGAGAGGTGCGGACAGTGGACGCCCTGGGGCATGCGAGGGAGACCCGCTTCGACCACATCAACAAGCGCGAGGAGCGGGACAGGAAGGGCTACGTCACGACGTACACGTACGACGCCGCCAATCGACTGCTCTTCCAGCGGGACTTCGACTTGGAGTCAACGTCCGCGGTCTACACGCAGAGCCAAGAGTACGACGACGTGGCGATGACCCAGACGCTGAGGGACAGGCGCGGTGTCGCGACGGACGTGCGTTACATGGACGGACTGGGCCGGGTCGAGCGCACTGTCCGGAGTGATGGGGTGGACACCCAGGAGGGCGAGACGCGGTACGACGCCAATGGCCAGCCCATCCGAGTGACGGATGCCAACGGGCATGTCACCGAGTCCGTTTACGACGGGGCGGGCCGGCTGATCGAGTCGACGCAGGGGCTCGGCACCGCGGAGGCTGCGCGTAGCTCGTCGAAGTACGACGCCGTGGGCAATGTGCTCGAGGTGAAGAGCGCCCGAGTGACGGGCGTGGCGTACGACATGCGCAACACGTACGACGACTTGAATCGGGCGGTGCGCAGCGAGGACGCCCTGGGCCATGTGACCACGCGGGCCTTCGACGCGACTGGGAACAAGGAGTGCGAGAAGCGGCCGCTAGGCGGCGCGACACTGGCGCACAACGCGGCGAGTGGGCTGACCATCGCGGCGGTGAAAGCGCATGCGTGCCCAGGCGGGTTTGTCACGCGCTACGCGTACGACGAAGAAGGCAAGCTGCTGTCTGTGGAGGACGCGCTGGAGGGCGTCCATTCGTTTGTCTACGACGCGCAGCGCAACCTGGTGGCGAAGCAGGACGCCAACGGGAACCTGACAACGTATGCGCATGACGCACTGGGCCGGAGGACGGATGAGTACCAGCATGTTGATGCACATGCGCGGCTGACGCCGCAGCAACGCGGCAGTGTCCCTGGTGCGGAAGGCACGAACACGCTGCACTGGCATACGGGCTACGACGACGAGGGGAATGTCTCCTCGCGCCAGGATGCAGAGGGCCAGATGACGTTGGAGACACGCGGTGTCCTCCACCGTCTTGAGACTCGGAGTTTCCTCAACCATAAGCAGCCGCGCGAGTTGCCCTCGGTGGACGGTGAGGAGTTCGAGTACGACGGTAACGGAAATGTGACGTCGGTGGTTCAGACGAAGCTGGGGGCCTCGGGCACGGTGGTCGAGAACACGGTGCGCACCTTCGACGGATTGGACAGGTTGAAGGTGGAGCTGCGCTACGACGGCAAGCGTGTGGGCTACGGGTATGATTCGAAGGGCAACCGGCAGCGGGTCGAGGATGCGGACGGTGTTGCCACCGTCTACACCTATGACGCGCTGGACCGGGTGCGCACCGCAACGCTGAACGCGGCTGCAACCACGTATGTGTACTGGCCGGATGGCTTGCTGAAGGGCGTCAGCTACCCGAACGGTGCGGAGGAACGACGTTGCTACGACGCCTCAGGGAGCGTCACGGACATCGTCACCGCGAAGGGGGTTGTTTCGGATGTCTGTGGTACCTCTGCCACGGTGGTGAGCCGCTATGGCTACGGTTACGACGCGAACGGAAATCGGACGTCGCAGGTGGAGCAGCGCACCAGTCCGACGACGCAAGCGCTTGGTGCTGCCGAGTCCACGACGTACGGGTATGATTCCTTGGACCGGCTGGTGGGGGTGAAGTACCCGGATGGCCAAGCGGCCATGTATCGACTGGACCCGGTCGGAAACCGATTGGGGGAGAGGAGGGCGACAGCCTCGGCGGTTGGGGTCCTGACCGCCGCGGCCTTCTTCACGCTGTCCCCTGCGGACTTGCTGGCCGACGTTTCTACTGTCTTCGATAGAGCGGACCGAGCGATGTCGCAGTCAGATGCGAAGGATGCGTCTCGCGCGGTGTCGATGACCTGGGACAACAACGGCAACCTCGTCGCCCGGCAGAATCAAGCGGCGACACGGCTTCTGTCATGGGACATCCGCCACACCCTGACGGCCGTGTACGAAGGTGGAACGAAAGTCGGGTGGTACGACTATGACACCAACCTGCAGCGGACGAAGAGGCGAACTGCAACAGAAAACCTAGAGTACGTACTCGATGAAGCCTTTATCCTACAGGAGGCTGACGGCAACCAGTCGAGCCATCCGACAAAGCGGCGTTACCACTATGGCAGGGGCCCACTGGCCATCAGCGAGTTGTCCAACATCCCGGCGACGAGTTTCCTCGGAACAGACGCATTGGGAAGTGTGACAGATGCATTGGCCGCTGGCGGCAACGTGCTGGCCGCACGCCAGTACGACGCGTGGGGCAATCTTCGCGAGGGGACGGTGCCTGGAGCAGGAGATTTCAAGCTGGCCTTTACTGGGCACCAGTATGACACCGAGACAGGCCTCATCTATGCGCGTGCTCGATACTACGACTCGCAACTCGGGCGCTTCTTGAGCAGGGATCCGATTGAGGGTGGCCCGCAGAATGCCCCCAATCTGCATCGTTTCTTGTATGCGCGACATAATCCACTTGCGTTTGTCGACTCCAATGGCATGCAAGAGACGAGAGGACTCAGCACGTGTGGCATGGGGGCAGGTGCCGCGCAGTGCACGCAGGCGATGTCTGGAGCGGAAGGCGTTGCGAGTACTGGGGCACCGATCGGTTCAACTCCTGTGCTTCCGCCGGCTGGGCCCAACTCGATTGTCGTGGATGCAACCGGAAAGTTGGTCTCAACCGGGCGTTCAGTCGCACAGGTTGGGCCTGCGGTACTTGGCGCACTCACGATGGCCGGAAGCTCCCTCTACAAAGCCTTTGTGGAATCCAAAGAGGACCGCGAGCAACAGCGTGCGGCTGATTTGCGCGAAATCAACGAGGCCGTCCGCGTCGCCACAGAGAAGCGCTCAAGAGAAATCGCAAGCCTTAGGACCTCTTCTGAGCAGACCGTTGTTGAGCGCCGCGATGCGCCAGGCAGTACAGGCGGGCCCCGCCTAGCGCCAGGCGTCAATGGTTCAAACCTGAGGCACATTGCACCAGGTCGCACTGGACGGGCCGTGTTTGCGCCAGGCCGTACGGGACCTGCCATTGAGGATCCCTCCACAACATCTGGAGACCTCCTTGCGCCTGGAGCGCAACGCGGACCGGGGAAGTTGACCACTTCTGGTGAGAACGCAAACCCATCAGAATCCGACGAGGCTGCGGAAGCGCGTCGACAAAGATTCGAACAGGCGGTCATTGATAACTTTCAGGGTCGAGACGAGTATGAAACGGTTGATGCTTGGGAAGTTGTCGGCATCAGCAAGCCGCAGGCCATGAGCAGCAGCAATCCGGACAAGGCCCTTGGTCCTGGTCAAAGACGATACTATGTGGACGTGATTGACAGGTTCACCGAGGAGAGATTCACTTTCTCCGTGAATTACGATTCAGAGGTCGATCAGTTCGGAACTATCAAGCCCTCGAGCGGCAAAGATGCAAAGAAGAACAGGTGAGTCAATGTCCCACACCGAATCGCTGCGACTTGAGGCGGACAGGAAATTCGAGGAGGGAGACTTTGCGGGAGCCAGGGAGGCTTACCGCTCATGTCTTCTTGAGAGTGCCCCGACGCCCGGTGCATTGGGGAATCTGAGCATTGCGGAAGACTGGGATCGATTGGAGTTCAGAATCGAACTCTCCAAGAGGCATCCCGACTCCAAGGAGGTGCGATTGGCCTTGGCTCATGCGTATCTGAATGCACAGAGGCCTCCACAGGCTGTCGCTCTTCTCGATGAACTGATCGGCGCAGAAACCGAGAGCGCGCGACGGATCCCCTTGTTGCTCGTGAGGTTGCGCGCTGCCCTGGCTGCACGGAACTTCGATATTGCCGCAGTTGACTTTGTTGAGCTGTGGATGGCTGGAGCTCACATCCCTCCCGCGAGGCGGTTCCGAAAAGGGATGTTGAGAGAGGTCTCGGGTGTTGTCGACCCTGGCGTTGAAACGATGTTGCGGGCCCTGGAGTCCCAGCTCACGAGCGAGGCTTCATTGCTGGAGTTCATTGCAGCAAAACGAGGCCAACTCAGGGCCCTTGCCGATCTCGCCTGAGTCCATGTCCGCCGACATTCTGCCGCTGGGCATGGCTCTGAACATTCCGTACGGAAAATACTCGCCCGGACACTGCATAGAGCCTCTAACTAGAGGCGGTCTCAGAATTGAGCGAGCAGGCATGAGGGCGCAGGGCGGGCCGCTGATCGACATGGAGGGGATGGCCATGTTGGAAGCTGGCCGGTGGACCTGACGAATGAACAGTGGAGCCTGATTGAGCCGCTGCTTCCCGCGCGGAAGCTGAGGCGAGAGGACCGGCCAGGGCGAACGCCCACGCCCTCGCGCGCGCTGTGGGACGGCATCCTGTGGATTCTGAGGACCGGCGCGCAGTGGAGCGAGCTGCCGCAGGGGAAGTATCCGCCCTACAAGACGGTCCATCGCTGGTTCCAGGGCTGGGTGAAGGACGGCACCTTCCACGCCGTCCTTCGCGCACTGGCCCTGGACCTCAAGGAGCGCGGAGGATTCGACTTGGAGGAGGGCTTCGTTGACGCGTTCTTCGTGACCGTCCGGCGAGCGACGTGGCGCGAGGCATTGCAGGGGTAGAGGTGGTGGTGGACCCTGGCCGGAATGTCGAAGCTGGTTGAGAGTGAAGAGTGGTTCCAGGTCGCCGAGGCGTTTGAAGCGAGCGGCCTGACGCAAAAGGAGTTCTCCGCGCAGCGCGGGTTGAGGCTTAGCACGCTGCAGTCGTGGGTTTACCGGCGCCGACGTCAGCGGAGCAGGAAGGCCCCCGCTGTGAGACTGTTGCCGGTGGAGGTGGCGAGCACGACGCAAGCGAGCGCGGCGATGCTCGAGATAGTGCTGCCCGGCGGAGCGCGAGTGAGGTTCGCCCCAGGCACCGACGTCGGGTACGTGGCCCGGCTCCTCACGGCGCTGGGCAGGTGAGCGCGTGTTCACCCTGCCTGCGTCCGTGCGCGTGGTGTTGGCCACGGAGCCAGTGGACATGCGCAAGTCGATTGATGGGTTGATGGCCCTGGTGCAGTCGGGGTGGGGAGAGGACGTGTACTCCGGGCACCTCTTCGCCTTCGTCTCGCGCAGAGGGGACCGCATCAAGGTGTTGGCGTGGAGTCGTGGCGGATTCGTGCTGCTGTACAAAAGACTGGAGACGGGGCGCTTCCGGTTGCCCAAGGTGGAGACCGAGGCGCGGACGGTGGCGCTGGACGCGACGCAGTTGGCGATGTTGCTGGACGGCATCGACGTGGCCGAAGTCCGACGCCCGTCTGCCTGGGCACCTCCCGGCCGCCCGGCCTCCTGACGGCCCGGCGCGGGCGCGGGGAGCGGCAGCGCGGTATGGGCTGGAGGTGCCTCGAGAGCTGCCGCAAGACCACTTCTGCCCCTGGCGCGAGGAAGCCGAGGAGCTGCGTGAGCGGATGACTTCGCTGGAGGCGAAGATGGCGGCGTTGGAGCGCCGCGTCTTCGGCAAGAGGACGGAGAAGCTGCCGCCCGTGGCCCAGGAGCTGAAGGCCCGCCAAGACTCCCCAGAGGAAGAGCGGGCCCGGGCGGCAGCGGCCCTCCGGACGCGACGCGCACGAGCGGCCCGCAAGGCCGACGCCGCGGTGGAGCGTGAAGTCAGGCACGAAGTCCCCGCCGAAGACAGGCACTGCCCGGCCTGCGGCAGCGAGGAACTCAATCCCCTGGGGGAGGGGCGCCGGACGGTGGTGTACGAGCACGTGCCGGCCTTCTTCGAGAAGCAGGTGCACGTGCAAGAAGTGCTGGCGTGCACCTGCGGCCGAGGTGTCGTCACCGCGCCCGCGCCACCCAAGGTGGTGGACAAGGGCGAGTACGGCCCGGGTCTCCTGGCACACGTCGTCGTCTCCAAGTGCGCGGACGCCATGCCGCTGCACCGCCTGGCACAGCGGATGGAGCGGGGCGGAGTCCCCATGAGCCGCAGCACGCTGACGGACCTCTTCCACCAGTCGGCCTCGGCGGTGCGGCCTCTGTCCTCGTACCTCTTGCAGCGCATTGCCTCGGCCGAGGTGGTGTGGGCTGACGAGACGCCGCTGCGCGTGCTGGACGTGAAGAAGACGCGCCGAGGCTACCTCTGGACGTTTCTCACCCAGACGCCCCAGGGCGAGTGGCTCATCGGCTACCGCTTCAGCCTGGGCCGCGCGGGCAAGACGCCCAAGGACGTGCTGGGCGGCACCACGGGCGCGCTCGTGGTGGACGGGTACACCGGCTACAACGCGGTGACACTGCCGGTGGGCGTGATCCGATTCGGTGGACAGGTTGACTATGCCGCTGCCCTTTCGAACTCGGCCGGTGCAGCGTAGCCGATTGCCGAGTGCATGCGCTGCTGGTTGTAGAAGACCTCGATGTAGTCGAACAACTTCACCTTCGCGTCATTGGGGCTCTCGAAAATCTCTCCCAGCTCGTTCTTGAGCGTGCTGAACCAACTCTCCATAGCCGCGTTGTCGTAGCAGTTACCGCGTCGGCTCATGCTGCAGACGATGCCGTGTCGTTCGAGGACGCGTTGGTAGTCCTCACTCGCGTACGTGCTCCCCTGGTCGGTGTGGTGCAAGAGACCTTCGGCCGGGCATCGACGGCGTAGCGCCATGTCGAGCGCCTTGAGCGTCAAGTGCCTGTCGTTCACCGCGCTGAGAGCCCAGCCCACGACGAAGCGTGAATAGAGGTCGATGATGGCCGCCAGGAAGAGCCTGCCTCCGGGGATGGACAGCTGCGTGGTGTCTCCTACCCAGCGCTCATTCGGGCGTTGGGCGGTGAAGCGCCTGTCGAGCAGATTGCCCGCCACTGGCTGCTGGTGCTCGCTCATCGTCGTGCCGCGGTAGCGTCGGCGCATTCGGCCCGCCAACTTCTCCTCTCGCATGAGACGGATGACGCGATTGCGGCCGACACGGACTCCTTGGTTGTGCAGGGCCCGGTGGATGCGCGGGCTGCCGTAGGTACAGCGGCCCTTCTGGTGGGCCTCATGCACCAGCACCTTCAGCCGGGCGTCCTCCCGCTCTCGCGGACTCTCGGGCCTCCGCCTCCATGCGTAGAAGCCTGAACGCGACACCTGCAGCATCCGGCACAGCCAGCTGACGGAGAAGTGGGCCTGCTCCGCACGGATGAACTCGAACTTCACCCGTTCTCCTTCGCGGTGTAGGCCACCCATTTTTTTAGCAGCGTCCGCTCCATTTCCAGCTCGCGCACCTGCTTGCGCAGCTTCGTGAGCTCCTGCCGCTCCGCACTCGTCAGTGCTCCAGGTTTGCCCTGGCCTTTGTCGGCCCGCGCCTGGTCCACCCACATCCTCAACGCCGACAGCGTCAAGTCCAGGTCCCTTGCCACCTGGGACGTCGTCTTGCCTTCCTCCAGCACCAGCCTCACGGCCCCCGCCTTGAACTCCTCCGTGTAGCTACGCCGGGGACGTCTCGGCTTCTTCATTTCCATCATGTCGGACACCGTACCTGCCTCTTCCTTGGTGTCCACTGATGCGGATCACGCCCACGGCTGCCCTTGGACAACAACCGCTCGGAGGCGGCGTTGCGAAAGGCCGCACTCGGCCGCAAGAACTTCCTCTTCGTCGGACACGAAACCGCTGGCGAGAATCTCGCGGGTCTCTACGCGCTGGTCGCTACCTGCGAGGCCAACGGCGTCAACCCCGAGGTGTACCTGGCCGACGTCCTGCTCCGCGTCCAGACGCACCCGAACTCGCGCATCGCGGAGCTGTTGCCTCACGAGTGGAAGCGTCAGCAGACCACCGGTCCGCCCGAGTCACGCTTCCAGCCCCAGCCCTGAACTCTCCTCCGGTCGCGGCATCTGCCGGGCACGGACCTCGTCCATCTTCAACTGCTCACGCCACGTCGCTGACCGGACGGCTACGTCAGCGAATACAGATAGGGGCACCTCCTGGGTAGGACCAGTCTTGAAGCTGGGCTCGCGGGTAATGGGAGCCAGCTCCTGGGCGCGGATGCTCACACTTGTGGGGGGGGAAGTACTCATCCGTCCACTTCGGGTAAGTCCTCGTCCTCTTGGCAGCACTACGAGATCACGTCTAGAGTACCGTACGTGCGTGTCGTCACCAAGGCTCAGGCTCTCTATTCTGCCGCCGTGGCAGGAGATCACCAGCGTCGGAGCCAAGCGATTGCATTCCTTGACGAAGAATTGGCGAAGAGGCCTGGCAATACCCAGCTGCTCTCCATGAGGGCTCACCTCAAGGACCTGGCTGGTGATGAGTCAGGGGCACTGCTGGACCATGAGCAAGCTATCGCACGGGAACCATGCAGTCCCGCCCACTATTACAATCGTGGCGTGTTTCATGATCGGCGAGGCCATGAACAGGACGCGCGTCGAGACTTCTCTCGATGTGCACGCCTCTCGCTCGCCATCGGAGATGCCGAGACCCTGGATGCTGTAGAGCACTACATTTCGCTGGATGACCTCGAGCCAGGTTGACACTTATTACTGAGCTTGCCGACTTGGTTGACGGCCAGCTTGACCTTGCTTGATTCGCTAATGGAGAACACATCACTGCGGCCTTGATCGCTACGGTCTGCGGGAGGCTACCGTGATGTTGGCAGAGCTATCCTGAGCCTCCCCGGGTTTTGTGGACACCGGAGATGAGGTGACCGAAGGATGTCCACGACGATGCCGAGACGCGAGCGCAGGAAGTACACGCCAGAGTTCAAAGCCCGGGCTGTGAAGATGGTGCTGGAAGAGGGCAAGTCGCGAGCCCAGGTGGCCAAGGACATGGACCTGACTCGCAGCGCGCTGGAGGCATGGATGAGGCAGTCGCGAACGGACGCGGGCCAGGGGCCGTCCGGGGCGCTGACGACGGGTGAGAAGGAGGAACTCGCCCAGTTGCGGCGCGAGGTGCGCCAGCTGCGGATGGAGCGGGAGATACTAAAAAACGCGGCGGCCTTCTTCGCCAAGGAGAGCACGTGAGGTTCACGGCCATCCAGGAGGAGAAGGCGAACTACCCGGTGGCGATGCTGTGCCGTGTGCTGGAGGTGTCCCGAGCGGGCTACTACGCCTGGGAGGGACGTGAAGCGTCGGCACGCCAGAAGGCCAATGCGGCGCTGGTGGAGCGAATCCAGCAGGTGCATCAGGACAGCCGCCGCACCTATGGTAGCCCACGCGTCCAGGCCGAGCTGAAGGCCCAGGGGCTGCCCGTGGGTCGGCACCGCGTGGCCCGGCTCATGCGCGAGGCTGGGCTCCGCGCTCGTCGACGCAGACGGTTCGTGCACACCACGGACTCCAAGCACGGCCTCCCGGTAGCGCCCAACGTGCTGGCTCGCGCCTTCAATCCACCAGGGCCCGACCAGACGTGGGCGACGGACATCACGTACGTGCCCACGCGGGAGGGCTGGCTCTACCTGGCAGTAGTGCTGGACCTCTTCAGTCGGCGCGTCATCGGTTGGGCCATGGACCGCTGCATCGACCGGCACCTGGTGCTTTCGGCTCTCGACATGGCGCTCAAAGGTCGCTGTCCCCCAGCGGGACTGCTGCACCATTCGGATAGGGGCAGCCAATACGCCAGTGAGGACTACCAGCGAGCGCTGGCCGCCCGCGGCATCCGGTGCAGCATGAGCCGCAAGGGCAACTGCTGGGACAACGCCGTGGTGGAGAGCTTCTTCTCCACGCTGAAGACAGAGCTGGTGCACGACGCGGACTTCTCGACGCGCGAGGCGGCGAAGGGTGGCTTGTTCGAGTTCATCGAGGTGTTCTACAACCGCAAGCGGCGGCACTCCTCACTTGGCTACGTCAGTCCCGCCGAGTTCGAAAAGACCGCCTCGCAGGTGCCGCTGGCTGCTTAACCCACCTGTCCACAGAACCCGGGCAAGCTCATCCTGCATCATGGACTCTCTCTACGAGCACAGGGCTCCGCCTCTCCCCTTAGGTGCTCTCGCTCAAGGTATGCGGCCTCTGTCGTGAGCGTGGCTGTTACTCGCGAGCCTCCGCTGCTGGCCTCTTGCACCAGTGCTTTCTGTCGAGCTGGGCTTGCCTCACGTGGGCGGCAGGCGGGAGGGCGGCTACTCTTTCGATCTCGCCAGCGCACGGGGGCCGGAAATCAAAAAGGCCCCCTGGTTTCCCAGAGGGCCTTCGAGTTGGAGCGGGAAAAGGGATTTGAACCCTCGACCCTCGCCTTGGCAAGGCGATGCTCTACCGCTGAGCTATTCCCGCATCAGGTGCCACAACCCCGCGCCGCGTCGCGCGAAGTGGGGCCGGCGTATACAGAGGCTCCGCGAACCCGTCAAACACTTCCCGCAGCCCCCGCAAGATGGATGCTAGTTTCCGCCCCCGCATGAAGCGCCCCATCCTCATCGGGAGCCTCCTCCTGGCCCCGGCCTGTGCCACGCCCTCCCGTGAGCCCGTCTCCGTCGCGGAGTCCTACGCCCGCGCCCTCGACGAAGGCCGCCTCCAGGACGCCTACGCCCTCACCACCGATGGCCCGGAAGGGGAGGCCGCCTTCCTCGAGCGCTACTCCGCCGCCGCCGCCCGCAAGGAACGCGCCGCCGCCGTCCGCGCGGGCACCGCCGCCCTCGAAGCCCGCGCCCCCTCGCTCACCCTGGCCCAGTCCGGCGAGAACTGGCGCGTCGTCGAAGCCCGCCCCGCTGATGTCCCTCGCGCCGCCCTCCGTCGCTTCCTCGACGCCTCCGACGCCAAGGACTGGAAGACGGCCTACGGCCTCCTCGCCGCCCCCTTGCGCGCCCGCTATACCCCCGAGCGCCTCAAGGAAGACTTCGAGCGCGAGCCCCTCGCCAAGGAGCGGCTTCGCCGCGCCCGGCTCGCCCTCAACACCCACGTCCGAGTAGGCGCTGGAGAGGCCGTCTTCCCCCTCGGTGACGAACGCGCCGTCCTCCTCGTCCTCGAGGACGGCGAGTACCGCGTCTCCGCCCTCGAGTAGGCCTGCTCGCCCCCGCTCACAGTGTCCCTGGTGGACACCTTCAGCCCGCCGACACCCTCCGGCCCTCCAGGCCACCGACCAGGTGCGTCCGTGCCCACACCGCGTTAAACGACGTTGAACGACGTTGACAGTCCCCCCCGGGCTGGCATGTTCCGCGCCCCGCTGGGGGCTCACCCAAGCGCCCGTTTTCCAAAGGTTTCAGGTGTCCCGATGAGCGTTTCCGAGGCCGATATCCTCGCGGCCATGTCGAAGGTGATGGATCCCGAGCTTCACGTGGATCTGGTGAAGGCCGGAATGGTGAAGGACGTCCGCGTCACCGGCGACACCGTGAAACTCAAGATCGAGCTCACCACCCCGGCCTGCCCCATGAAGGGGAAGATCCAGGCCGACTCGGAGGCCGCCCTCAAGGCCGTCCCCGGCCTGAAGTCCTTCAACATCGAGTGGGGCGCCCAGGTCCGCTCCGCCGGCGGCGCCGCCCCGGCCGGCGGCCTGCTCCCCAAGGTCAAGAACATCATCCTCGTCGGCGCCGGAAAGGGCGGGGTGGGCAAGAGCACCGTCGCCCTCAACCTCGCCACCGCGCTCGGCCAGCACGGCGCCAAGGTCGGCTTGCTCGACGCCGACTTCTATGGCCCCTCCGTCCCCCTCATGACGGGCCTCGGCGACAAGAAGCCCGTCAGCCCGGATGGCAAGTCGCTCGACCCGCTCATCGCCCATGGCATCAAGGTCATGTCCATCGGCTTCCTCGTGGAGTCCGACCAGGCCCTCATCTGGCGCGGCCCCATGCTCCACGGCGCCCTCATGCAGCTGGTGCGCGACGTGAACTGGGGCGAGCTCGACTACCTCGTCCTCGACCTGCCCCCGGGCACCGGCGACGTGGCCCTGTCGCTCTCCCAGTCCATCCGCGCCGCGGGCGCCGTGCTCGTCACGACCCCCCAGGACGTGGCCCTGGCCGACGTCGTCCGCGCCAAGCAGATGTTCGACAAGGTCCACATCCCCGTGCTGGGCATCGTCGAGAACATGTCCCAGTTCGTCTGTCCGAACTGCTCGCACGTCACCCCCATCTTCAACCATGGCGGTGGCCGCAAGGCCGCCGAGATGTTCGGCATCCCCTTCCTCGGGGAGGTTCCGCTGGACTTGAAGGTGCGTGAATCGGGAGACTCCGGCGTGCCAGTGGTGGTGGGCGCCAAGGACAGCCTGGAGGCGAAGGCCTTCCAGGAGGTCGCTCGGAACGTGGCGGGTCGCGTGTCCGCCCAGAGCGCCAAGAGCATTCCGCTGCCGGTGGTGCAGGCCCGCTGATCCACCCAGGAGACGCATCACATGCCCCCGGCCGGCAACGACGAATACCCCGATGACCCGTTGATCGACGAGGACCGCCCCGGCCGCGAAGGCCGTGCTTCCGGTCCCGCCGGCTTCGTTCCGGAGTTCGTCCGTCGC
The DNA here is from genome assembly GCF_038561935.1 of Myxococcus stipitatus. Next base: position 5,230,893 of record NZ_CP102770.1, read on the forward strand.
ATGGCCGTGGCCGGACTGGGTGCCCTCTTCATGACGGAAGAGGGCATCCGCAACCTCGCGGGCCAGCTCAAGCTCCCCAAGGAAGCCCTCGGCTTCATCCTCTCCCAGGCGGAGAAGACCAAGGACGAGGTCACCGGCGCCATCACCGAGGAGCTCCGCCGCTTCCTCCAGTCCGAGAAGCTCCGCGACGAGTTCCTCAAGCTCATCTCGGGCATGACGCTGGAGATCAAGGCCCAGGTCCGCCTCGTCCCGCCGGACAAGGCCGAGGACCTCGGCTCCGATGCCTCCGAGGAAGGCGCCGAGCCTCGTCCGAAAGAGCGCAAGACCGCGGCCCCGACCACCCGCGTGGTCATCTCCGAGCTCAACGCCCGCCGCCCCGGCTCCAAGCGCACCAAGAAGGAATAGCAGTGGCGGACACGCCTCTCCCCAAGCCCCCTGAACAACGCAAGGGTTGGCGTTCCTCGCCGATGGCGAAGCGGCTGCCCTTGTTGCTGCTCGTCGCCGTGGGCCTGTGGCTCTGGCAGATCACCGGCATCCCCGAGCGTGAGCTCGTCATCCATCCCACCGGCATGGAGTGGACCCAGGCCCGGGCCCTCGACTTCCAGGTGCTGGACTCGGAGGGCACGGTCCTCAAGCGCGAGGAGCGTTTCTTCGGAGACACCGGCGCGCCACCCGAGCTCACCTTCAAGGCCGACCTTCCCGAGGGCACGTTCCGCGCGGTGCTCTTCGTGAAGCTCGTGGGCAAGCAGGAGCGCCTGCGCGTCGAGGAGCCCCTGACGGTGGGCGAGGACCGCTACATCGTTCGGCAGCTGGAGTTGCCCGCCGCGACTCGTTGACCGCCCCGGGGGCGTGGGCTAAGGGCGCACCACGTCATTCACATTCCGACCGAGGGGTTCGAGAGCACCATGGCAACGGAGCACATCGTCGTCGTCGGCGCCGGGCAGATGGGCGCGGGCATCGCGCAGGTGGCACTGCAGGCGGGTCTGCGCGTCACGCTGGCGGACGTATCGAAGGAAGGTCTCGCCAAGGGCGCTGACCGCATCCGCGCGGGCCTGAAGAAGCTGGTGGAGAAGGGCAAGCTCGACGCCGCGAAGCAGCAGGCCGCCGAGGCCAACCTCGCCACGCTGACGAACGTCACCGAGGCGAAGGACGTCGACTTCGCCATCGAGGCCGTGACGGAGAACGAGGACCTCAAGCGCCGCATCTTCCAGGACCTGGACGCCGTCGTCCGGCCGGGCGGCATCCTCGCCACCAACACCTCGTCCATCCCCATCACCCGCATCGCCGCGTCCACGAAGCGCCCCGAGGCCGTCATCGGGATGCACTTCATGAACCCGGTGCCGGTGATGCAGCTGGTGGAGCTCATCCGCGGCGCCGCGACGTCCGAAGAGACCTACGCCACCACGCGCGCGCTGTCCGAGCGCATGGGCAAGACGACGGTCGTCTCCAAGGACTACCCGGGCTTCATCGTCAACCGCATCCTCATCCCGATGCTGAACGAGGCCTGCTACGCGCTGATGGAGGGCCTGGGCACCGCGGAGGACATCGACACCGCGATGAAGCTGGGCACCAACCAGCCCATGGGTCCGCTCCAGCTCGCCGACTTCATCGGCCTGGACACCGTGCTCTACATCGCCGAGGTGCTGCACAAGGGCCTGGGCGACCCGAAGTACCGTCCGTGCCCGCTGTTGCGCCAGTACGTGGACGCCGGCTGGTTCGGCAAGAAGAGCGGCCGCGGCTTCTACAAGTACTGACCCGGCGAGGAACCTCGAACATGGCCTACGAGAACATCCGTCTGGAGCATGACGGCGCGGTCGCGACGCTCACCATCGACCGTCCCAAGGCGCTCAACGCCCTCAACAACAAGACGCTCCAGGAGATCGAGGCCGCGGTGCGGTCGCTCGGCTCCGACACGCGCGTGCTCATCGTCACGGGCGGGGGCGAGAAGGCCTTCGTCGCCGGCGCGGACATCGCGGAGATGGCGTCCCTCTCCGAGTCCCAGGCGAAGGAGTTCGCCGCCCTGGGGCACCGCGCCTTCGCGCTGCTGGAGTCGCTGACCATCCCCACCATCGCCGCGGTGAATGGCTTCGCGCTCGGCGGCGGGTGTGAGCTGGCCCTGGCGTGTGACTTCATCTACGCGTCCGAGAAGGCCCAGCTGGGTCTGCCGGAAGTCGGCCTGGGCGTCATCCCGGGCTTCGGCGGCACGCAGCGGCTGACCCGCGCGGTGGGTCGGGCTCGCGCCAAGGAGCTCGTCTTCACGGGTGCGCGCATCGACGCGGCCAAGGCCAAGGAGATCGGCCTGGTGCTCGAGGTGCTGCCGGCCGAGGGCCTGCTCGCGCACTGCCGCTCCGTCGCGGCGAAGATCCTGAAGAACGGCCCCCTGGCCATCGGCAAGGCCAAGCGGGTCATCGAGCAGGGCGCCGACAAGGACCTGACCGAGGCCAACACCCTCGAGCGCCAGGGCTTCGCGGAGCTGTTCGGCTCCGAGGACCAGCGCGAGGGCATGAAGGCGTTCCTCGAGAAGCGTCCCGCGGTGTTCACCGGCAAGTGACGCACTCGCTCGCGGCTGGGAGTCTCCTCACGGTCCTCCTGGCCGCGGCGCCGGCCCGCTCCGAGCCTGTCCCCGAAGCCGGGGACACCGAGTCCGGACGGGCCCCCGCGCTGGTCTCCTGGAAGCGCTCGTTCTGCCTCTACACGGGCTGCTTCCTCGAGCCGCTCATCCCCGATGTCCGCTTCGAGTGGGGACAGGGCCCGAAGGAGCACTGGGTGCTCTCCTGGCCCATCCACCCGTGGGCCTTCCCCGCATGGGACATCCCGGGCCCCACACTCATCGCTTCACCTTTTGTCGAACCCCAGGTGCGCCTGAAGACCGCGGCGTGGCGGGTGGCGGCGGGGGCGCGGGTGTATGTGTTCCCGGACGGCGCCAGGCTGGGGGCCCTCGTCGAGGGCGCGGGCCTGTGGGGCCAGGATGGCTCGGGGGGGCTCGCCGGCGTGGGGCTGAGCTTCGACCTGATTGAACGACATCCGAGCACCACCCCCTGGACGGTGTCCGCCGTGCTTCGCCGGACGTGGACGGGGGAGGGGGCTCGGATGGATGTCTCCGTCGACGTGACGGTCCCCCTGAACATGTTCCTGGGCTCGCCCCTGAAGGCCCCGGAGCGGCCGGATTGACGCCGAAACCCCCGCTGGGAGTCCGGCGGAGCGTCTTCGCTATTCCCTGGGAGCACCCCCCGTAATATGGAGCCCTCATGAACTTCGAGCTGACCGACGTCCAGCGCGAGATCCAGCGGATGTGCCGCGAGTTCGCCGCCAAGGAACTGACCCCCAACGCCCGCAAGTGGGATGAGCAGCATGCGTGGCCGACGGATGCCGTGAAGAAGCTCGCCGAGCTGTCGCTGCTCGGCGTGGCCGTCCCGGAGCAGTACGGCGGCGCGGGCCTGGACAACGTCTGCTACGCGCTGGCCATGGAGGAGATCAGCCGCGGCTGTGCCTCCACCGGCGTCATCATGAGCGTGAACAACTCGCTCTACTGCGACCCGGTGATGAAGTTCGGCACCGAGGCCCAGAAGGAGGAGTTCCTCACGCCGTTCGCCCGGGGCGACAAGCTCGGCTGCTTCGGCCTCACGGAGCCCGAGGCCGGCAGCGACGCCGCCGCGCAGCAGACCGTCGCGGTGCGCCGCGGTGATGAGTTCATCATCAACGGCTCCAAGAACTGGATCACCAACGGCCCCAAGGCCGACGCCATCGTCCTGTTCACGATGACGAACCGGGAGGCGGGCAACAAGGGCATCTCCGCGTTCCTGGTCCCCACGAACACCCCCGGCTTCATCCGCGCCGAGCCCGACAAGAAGATGGGCATCAGCGCCGCCTGGTCCTGCTCCATGTTCTTCGAGGACATGCGCGTGCCGGCCAAGAACCTCCTGGGCAAGGAGGGCGAGGGCTTCAAGGTCGCCATGTCCACGCTGGACGGTGGCCGCATCGGCATCGCGTCGCAGGCGCTGGGCATCGCTCGCGCCGCGTACGAGGAGGCCGTGCGCTACTCGGGTGAGCGCAAGTCCTTCGGCAAGCCCATCCGCGAGCACCAGGCCATCCAGTTCATGATCGCCGACATGGCCATGGAGATCGACGCGGCCCGCCTGCTGGTGTGGCGCGCGGCGCTGCTCAAGGACAAGGGCGTGCGCCACAGCGCGGAGAGCGCGATGGCGAAGCTGTACGCCAGCGAGATGGCCAGCCGCGTGGCGAACAAGGCCCTCCAGGTGCACGGCGGCATGGGCTACAGCAAGGAGATGGACGCGGAGCGCCACGTGCGCGACGCTCGCATCACCGAGATCTACGAGGGGACGAGCGAGATCCAGCGCATCGTCATCTCCGCCAACGTCCTGAAGGAGTAGGCATATGAAGAGGGCACTGCTGTCCGTCCTGGTCCTGGCCTCGGCCGCCGCGCTCGCGCAAGGTGGTCCGGCGAAGAAGCCCGCGGGCGGAAAGTCCGGTGCCCCCGCCACGTCCGCGCCCGCGAAGAGCGACGCGCCGGACGTGGCTCGCATGCCCTTCACCCCAGACTCCATCCGCCAGGTGGTCGCCTACAACCAGGGGCGCATCCAGGAGTGCTACGAGGACCACATGGCGGAGAAGGACAAGAAGGTGGAGGGCCGTCTGGCGACGACCTTCACCATCGACGCCAATGGGCTCGTGAAGGGCGCGAAGGTGGTCAAGAAGGGCAGCACGCTGAAGGACCCGAACCTCCACGACTGCGTGGTGGCCGTGCTGTCGTCGATGACGTTCCCCAAGCCTCCGGACGGCGTCGACCACCCCATCGAGTATCCGTTCAACCTCAAGGCCATCGAGTAGGACGACCGACGTGAACCTCGAGCTGACCGAGACCCAGAAGCTGATTCGCGAGACGGCCCGCAAGTTCGCGAGGGAGCGCGTGGCTCCGCTCGCCCGCGAGCTGGACCGCCAGGAGCGCTTCCCCACGGAGATCTTCAAGGAGCTGGGGCAGATGGGGCTCCTCGGGGTGAACATCCCGGCCCAGTACGGCGGCTCGGAGGCGGGCGCTGTCTCCTACGCGCTGGCGATGATGGAGATGGCCGCGGCGGATGCGTCCACGTCGGTGGCCATGGCCGTGACGAACATGTGCGCGGAGCTCATCAACGCCTTCGGCACCGAGGCCCAGCGCGAGAAGTACGTGACGCGCCTGGCGTCGGGTGAGGCGGTGGCGGGCTCGTTCGCGCTGTCGGAGCCGCACGCGGGCTCGGACCCGGGGGCGATGCTGACGTCCGCGGTCCGTCGGGGCGACTCGTGGGTCATCAACGGCAGCAAGCAGTGGATTACGTCGGGCGCGCACGCGGGAGTCCTCGTGGTGTGGGCTCGGACGGCGGCGACGGGCAACAAGGGCCTGTCGTGCTTCATCGTGGAGGGCGGGACGAAGGGCCTCCACATCGGCCGGCACGAAGACAAGATGGGCCTGCGCTCCTCGAACACGGTGGCGCTGACGTTCGAGGACTGCGTGATTCCGGCGGAGAACCTGCTGGGCGCGGAAGGGCAGGGGTTCCGGCTGGCGATGGTCGCGCTGGATGGCGGGCGCATCGGCATCGCGTCCCAGGCGTGTGGCGTGGCTCGCGCGGCGCTCGAGGCCAGCGTGACCTACGTGAAGGACCGCAAGGCGTTCGGCCAGGCCATCGGTGAGTTCCAGGGGCCGCGGTTCATGATCGCGGACATGAAGACGCAGATCGACGCGGCGGAGTTGTTGACGCTGCGCGCGGCGTACTTGAAGGACCAGAAGCAGCCATTCACCCGCGAGGCGTCCATGGCGAAGCTCTTCGCCAGCGAGACGAGCAACCGCGTCTGCGACAAGGCCGTGCAGCTCCACGGCGGCTACGGCTACATCGACGAGTTCCCGGTGGAGCGGTACTTCCGCGACGCCCGCGTGCAGACCATCTACGAGGGCACCAGCGAGGTGCAGCGGATGGTGATTGCTCGCGAGAGCTTCCGGCTGCTGGGCTGAGTCGGCGGCGCGGTTCGCTGGCGTAGCGAGAAGGACTGCGTTCGCATGGCGTTGAAGCGGAAGGGGCGGCACTACGTCGGGGATTCTCGTGAGGACATCCGGGAATCCCTCGCGCGGTACAGCAAGGAGAACGGTTACCCCGTCGAGCGGATGACGGACCTTCGATGCCCTTGCGGCACGGAGGTGCTGAGCCTGCTGATGGACGAGGAAGCGGGCGCGGCGGTCCAGACCTGTACTCGATGCGAGGAGCAGATCCCGTTGGCGGACAGCCTGGAGTTCCTCGACGACGCCGAGCTGCAAGAGTCCTCGTGCGTCTGCGGTGGCACCGGGTTCGAGGTCGTCGAGGGCGTGGCCTTCTACGCGGGCAGCACGGACATGCGCTGGTATTACCTCGGGTGCCGCTGTCCGTCGTGCGGCGTCACGGGGTGCTACGGAGACTGGAAGACCCCGTGAAGGGGAGGGTGGTCTCTCGAAGCCGTGTGTTCCGGCCGTGACTTCGAGAGACCGTTCCGTCAGCGGTGAGCCCGGCGCCTGGAGCGCAGGAGCGAGAGGCCCAGCCACAGCGACAGGAGCATGAGCGACGAGCCGCCTGCGTCCGTCGAGCCGCAGCCCCAGCCTGTCACCTTCAGGTCGCGTGGACCGGTGCCACCGTCTTCGGTGGGTGAGCCTGCGTCACCCGATCCCGCATCCGTGCTGCCGGCATCGGAGCCTGCATCCGTGTCTCCGGCGTCCACCTCGCCAGCGTCAGAGCCCGCATCGACTTCGCCTGCATCCGAGCCACTGTCGGCGGGACCCGCGTCCGGTTCGCCAGCGTCGGAGCCTGCATCGGGGGCACCCGCGTCCGGTCCGCCGGCATCAGAGCCCGCATCAGGTTCACCCGCGTCCGGCTCGCCTGCATCGGGTTCTCCTGCGTCTGGCTCGCCTGCATCGGAGCCTGAATCGGGCGCTCCTGCATCCGGCTCGCCTGCATCGGATTCGCCCGCGTCCGGCTCGCCTGCATCGGAGCCTGAGTCGGGCTCTCCTGCATCCGGCTCACCGGCATCGGGTTCGCCCGCATCCGGCTCGCCTGCATCGGGTTCACCCGCGTCCGGCTCGCCGGCGTCGACTTCGCCCGCGTCCGAGCCACTGTCGACGGGCCCCGCATCGACCTCGCCAGCATCCTCGCCACCGTCTTCGGGTCCCGCATCCTCGCCGCCGTCCGGTGTTCCTCCATCAACCAGCGGGTCGACGGTTTGAAAGGCGTCTTCGGACCGGCTCATGGCGTGAGTGCCATCCACCTCCGGCACGTATCGGGCCGCAATGGTGTACTCGCCAGGAGCGAAGCTGAGCGAAGTCGTGGCGGTTCCCGTGGAGTCCACCAGCACCGTCGTATTGACGGCCCCGTCCACCAGGAACTCCACCTCGCCGCTGGACAGGGGATCTCCCAGTTCCAGGTCGCGCACGGTTGCCCGGAACGTCACGGGCTCCCACTCCGTCGCCGGATTCGGCACGCCCATGTCCAGCAGCGTTTCCGACGGGCGCTGCGCCACGTTGTGGAGGAGGAAGACCGCATTCTGGAACGCGGCCGAGCCTCCCGAGTTGACGTCCTCCCAGCCCATCACCCAGGCATTCACATTGGAGGAGGGCTTGAGGATGAGCACATGCGGCGTCTTCTGCCCCACGCTCACCGCATCCATCGTGACGGTGTCGCCGATATCGACGGAGCCCATCTCCGGTGAGCGGAGCCGCAGGTACGACTGCCCCTGAAGCCAGTTCTCCGCCGCGTTCACCGATGCCACCACCGTGCCCGCACCTTGGTAGAGGTCCAGGTTGAGCAGCGTCTTCGAGAAGTAGACGTTGATGTCCCCGTGCCCCCACAGGTCACACTGAAACCTGCCGCCCCCCACGGGGGTGGGGAGGAAGCAGGCGTCGGTGGACGGCGCCGCCCCCTGGTCAGAGTAGGTGACAAGGAAGAAGACAATCTCCCGTCGGCCATCCACGGACCCCATCGCCACACGCCGGTCGGCCTCGGTGATGGGCGCGGTCGGGTCGTTCCCGGGGATGAGCCGTCCCGAGGAGTCAAACGCGCTGGCCTTGTAGTCAGGGATGCCATCGTCCGCTCCGATGGAGTCCCAGATGGGGCCCAGCAGGGGCGGAACGCCGGCCTCCGATTGTGTCATGCGCGGCGCGAGGCACTCGGTCGCGAGGGATTGCTCCGGGCACCACGAGAGATCGTCATCCGTGCTCAGCAGCAGGATCTGCCCGATGCCCATTCCGAGATTCAGCGGGTCCTGGGGCTCGAGCAGGTTGGGGATGTGCGGAAAGACGCCTCGATCCCCGAAGTACGCATCCACCTGGCCCGGAACCGCGCCATCCACCAGTGTGCCCTCGGGCGTCACCAGGTCCGTGGCGGAGCTCATCGGCTGCCCCACCACCGCGCCCCCCGGCCTCGCGGGATACCCCGGTGCCCCGGTCGGCCATCGTCGGGGACCCGCGCCAACGCGATAGCTGGCAGGAGAGGAGCAGGAGCCCGTCAGGAGATCTGGCTCCCGGAGCAGGACACTGCCACCCGAGGCCCGAGGGTGCGTGAAGAGACGCTCCGGAGTGCACCGCGGCCCCTGACCGATGTAGCCGCGGCTCGGGTTCAGGTTGTAGAGGTCCTCGTGGAAGTCGGGCAGCCCGTTGCCGTCGCTGTCGATGAGGACGTCATCCATCGGGTCGTCGGGGTTGCCCGGGTCGACGTATCCGCGCTCCACCAGCGCGTCGTAATAGAACCAGCCCAACGTATGAGACGTCCCGGCTTCCGCGGCGCCCCGGACCACAAGCGCCTGCGGCTCCCTCACGCCCGGCGGCAGCATCAGCAACTCGGGATTCACCACCTGCGCGACGGCGGGCGCCGCCCCCAGCAGTGACAGCACCACGACGAGGAAAGAAGGGCTCCAACGACGCATGGGGGTCCTGGGCGGGCCAGCGAGCTTGGGGAAAACTGAACAGAGTGGAGAACTGAGCATTCTAGGCCCTTCTCTCACTCCCAGTACACACGGCGGCGTGTCCAGGGAGCACGCGCTCGCGCGGCGGCGGGTCCGCACGCAGTCCAGAGGAGGAAGGAAGGGGAGAGGCCCGCGGCCGCCGACGTGCGGGAACAAAGTCCACCCCCCCGGGCGCACCTTCCCCCATGACTCACGCCGGGCACCGGACTCGTGGGCCTCGCCCCGCGAACGGAACGAAAGCCGGCGATGCGGGTCGCATTTCGGTGGATTTTTCGAGTAGGTTCCCGGCCGCTCGCTGTGAGAGCGTTCCAGGCAACAACCGCGTGGAAGCACCACCCCGGGGTCTTGACAGTCCCGGGGGAGCGCATCCACCGATCATCACATGGGGCACGAGCTCGCTTGACTACCGGAATCAGCGGTGTCTAGGGTGCGCGGCTTCATTCAAAAGTCCCCAGTGGTGGGGACGTCCGTGGACTCCCGTTGCGCCCCGCAGGAGGCACGTCCATCAAATCAGGGGGCAGCTGTGCCGTTTCAAAGGACTTCCAACTCCATGCAGCAGAACGTGAACCAGCAGGTCGAGACGGACGCCGGTGAAGAGAACTTCGCGGCGATGTTCGAGGAGTCGCTCAAGGAGCGCGGTGGCGACGGCATCCTGAAGGAAGGGGAGATCGTCAAGGGCACCGTCGTTCAGGTGACCAAGGACTACGCGATCGTCGACATCGGCTACAAGTCCGAGGGTCAGGTCCCGATCTCCGAGTTCACCAACCCTCGCGGTGAGGTCTCCGTCAAGGCGGGTGACCCGGTCGAGGTCCTTCTCGAGAGCCGTGAGAATGATACCGGCATGGTCGTCCTCTCCAAGGAGAAGGCCGACAAGATGCGCATCTGGGACGAGATCAGCGCCGCCTGCGAGCGCGATGAGATCGTCAAGGGCACCATCGTTGGCCGCGTGAAGGGTGGCCTCTCCGTCGACATCGGCGTGAAGGCGTTCCTCCCGGGCAGCCAGGTGGATATCCGCCCTGTGCGCAACCTTGATCAGTACATCTCGAAGGAATTCGAGTTCAAGGTCATCAAGTTCAACAAGAAGCGCGGCAACATCGTCCTGAGCCGCCGCGTGCTCCTCGAGAAGCAGCGCGAGGAGATGAAGAAGGAGACCCTCAAGAACCTCAAGGAGGGTGCGGTCCTCAAGGGCGTGGTCAAGAACCTCACCGACTACGGTGCGTTCATCGACCTGGGCGGCATCGACGGCCTGCTGCACATCACGGACATGTCCTGGGGGCGCATCGGTCACCCCAGCGAGATGTTCAACGTGGGCGACGAGGTCCGCGTCGTTGTCCTCAAGTTCGACCCGACGCAGGAGCGCGTCAGCCTGGGCCTGAAGCAGATCCAGGAGGACCCGTGGCACCGCGCCGACGAGAAGTACCCGGTCGGCACCCGCGTGCGCGGCAAGGTCGTGTCCATCACGGACTACGGCGCGTTCATCGAGATCGAGCAGGGCGTCGAGGGTCTGGTGCACGTGTCCGAGATGTCCTGGACCAAGCGCCTCAAGCACCCGTCCAAGATCCTGGAGGTCGGCCAGGAGGTGGAGGCCGTCGTCCTGGACATCGATCCGAAGGCCAAGCGCATCGCGCTGGGCATGAAGCAGATCGAGCAGAACCCCTGGACGCTGCTCGAGGACAAGTACCCGATCGGCTCCGTCATCAAGGGTCAGATCCGCAACGTCACCGACTTCGGCGTGTTCGTCGGCGTCGAGGAGGGCGTGGACGGCCTGGTGCACGTGTCCGACATCTCCTGGACCCAGCGCATCAAGCACCCGGGCGAGATGTTCAAGAAGGGCGACGAGGTCGAGGCGGTGGTCCTCAACATCGACGTCGAGAACGAGCGCTTCAGCCTGGGCATCAAGCAGCTCCAGCCGGACCCCTGGGAGACGCTGTCCGAGCGCCTGCCTGTCGGCAGCCGCGTGAAGGGCAAGGTCACCAAGGTCACCGACTTCGGCGCGTTCGTGGAGATCGAGCCGGGCATCGAGGGCCTCGTCCACGTCTCCGAGCTGAAGGAGGAGCGTGTCGAGAACCCGCGTGACGTGGTGCAGGAGGCGCAGGATGTCGAGGTGAAGATCATCGACATCAACACGCCGGACCGGAAGGTCGCGCTGTCCATGAAGGCGCTGATCGGCGAGGGCGACGACTACCGCGAGTACCTCCGCAAGCAGGCGGAAGGCTCCAAGGCGCGCCTCGGCGACGTGATGGGCAAGCTGACCAAGAAGTAGTCAGCACGCTGCTTCACGGCGAGACGGCCGGGTTCCCGCAAGGGGGCCCGGCCGTTGCCGTTTGCGGGGTCGACTACTCGAGGTAGGCGGGGAGCTCCGGCAGCGTGCGCAGGTCCTCGGGCGCGTGCTGCACGATGAAGCGCCCGTGCGCGTGGCCGAGCAGCGCCTGCACCTGGTCGATGGACGTCAGCGTCTGCTCGCGGCTGGTGTTGAACGCGGGCACGGCGCGGTTCTCCCAGTTCGCGCGCGTGTGGCAGAGGTCTCCGGACAGCACGAGCGTCCCCGTCTTGGGCAGCGTCACCTTCAGCGACTGGTGCCCCGGGGTGTGGCCCGGCGTGGTGAGGATGCGCACGCTGCCGTCGCCGAAGACGTCGTGCTCGCCGTCGAGCTGCTCCACCTTCGCCTCCTTCCACGAGGAGAACTTCGCCGCGTCCACCCCCAGGGGCGTGGGCGTCGCGGTGGCCCACTCCAGCTCCTTGCGCTGCACGAGCCAGGTGGCTCCGCTGAAGACATTGGCGTTGCCCGCATGGTCCGCGTGCAGATGGGAGAAGCCGACGTAGCGCACGTCCGAGGGCTTCAGGCCGAGCTGCGCGAGCTGCGCCTGGAGCCCCTTCCGGACAAACACGCGCATGCCCACCGCGTCCGTCACGCCCTCCGGACTCTGGGAGAGGACGTCATCCAGCCCCGTGTCCCAGAGCAGCGTGCCTTGGGGGTGGCGGATGAGGAAGCAGCTCACGGGCAGGAAGCCGGGCTGACCATTGGGTTTGCTGCCGTCGGTGAAGAAGCCCATGTCCGGGATATCGATGCGGCCGCAGTCGAGCGCGTACAGCCGCAACTCCGACGGGGCCTGCGTGGACGCCGGCGGCGGGACGTTCCGCGCGCAGGCACCACCGACGGACAGGACGAACAGCGAGGGGAGAAGGGAAGGGGAGAGACGCATGGCTAGATGGACCTCAGGACGACATCGACGATGGGGGTGAGACGGGCCGCGCCCGCCGCCGTCTTGGCCAGCACGCGCAGCCCGGTGAGGTTGTTGAGAAGGAAGCCCGCGAGGGCGCGGACATCGAGGGAGGCGTCGACCTCGCCCGTGCGCTGTCCCTCCTCGAGGAGCGCGAGGAAGGATGCCTCGGTCTGATCGAACATCCGCGCGGCCAGTCGGGCGGAAGCGGTGTCTCGCGCGGCCAGCTCCACCGCGGTGTTGATGGCCAGACAGCCCTTGCGGTCCGGGTCCGCGACGTCCAGCTCGATGATGGCGATGAACAGCGCCCTCAGGCGCTCCTTGACGGAGCCGGGGCGCGACAGCAGCGCGAGCAGCCGGGGCGCCTCCTGCTCGTGATAGTGGCGCAGCGCGCGCTCGAAGAGGCCCTGCTTGTTCTCGAAGGCGTTGTAGAGGCTGCCTCGCCCCAGGCCCATCCGCTCCCCGAGCTCCTGGGGCGTCGCCCCCGCGTAGCCCTTCTCCCAGAAGACCTCCATCGCCTTCGCCACCGCCTCCTCGGCCTGGAACTTCCTCGGTCTCGCCATGCCTCGCCGTCTAGCGGGTTTTGTACTTCAAGGTCAAATATGATTGAAACGGGGGCGCGAGCGTCCGACCGGTCGGGTGGTGAGGCCTTGCGAAAGCGGGAGGAAGTCCGAGGGGTTGGGTGGGATTTCGCGGTGCGTCGCGAACGACGGACGCTCCCGTCGGGAGGCCGAGCGAGGACGCTTGAACTCCGGGGAACGCCCGGTGATAAGTGCCCCCGCCGCTGTTATCGAAGGACATCCGTACATCCTCAAGAGGAGGCAGTTTTCATGGCTCGTGACGTCGTCATCGTGGGCGCGGCCCGTACCCCCATCGGCGCCTTCCAGGGGGCGCTCTCCAAGCTGACGGCTCCGCAGCTGGGCGCTGTGGCCATCAAGGCCGCGCTCGAGCGCGCGGGCGTGAAGCCCGAGGCCGTGCAGGAAGTCATCATGGGCAACGTGCTCCAGGCCGGTGTCGGCCAGGCGCCTGCCCGTCAGGCCACGCTGTTCGCCGGCCTGCCCGAGGGCGTTCCCGCCACCACGCTCAACAAGGTCTGCGGCTCCGGCCTCAAGGCCGTCATCGCGGGCGCGCAGGCGATTGCCCTGGGCGAGGCGGACGTCGTCGTCGTGGGCGGCATGGAGTCCATGAGCAACGCGCCGTACATCAGCCACACGATGCGTGGCGGCGCTCGCATGGGCAACGTGGAGTTCAAGGACGCGATGATCCACGACGGCCTCTGGGACGTGTACGGCAACGTCCACATGGGCAACTGCGCGGAGGAGTGCGCCACGTCGCAGAACATCAGCCGCGCGCAGCAGGACGAGTTCGCGCTGGAGTCCACCCGCCGCGCCATCCAGTCCCAGAAGGAGGGGCTGTTCACCGCGGAGATCGTCCCCGTGGTGATTCCGGGCAAGAAGCCCGGTGAGGAGACGACGGTGTCCGAGGACGAGGGGCCTCGCAACGCCAAGCCGGACAAGATTCCGGGCCTCAAGCCTGTGTTCAAGAAGGACGGCACGGTGACGGCCGCCAACGCGTCCTCCATCAACGACGGCGCCGCGGCGCTGGTGCTGATGAGCGAGGAGCGGGCGAAGGCGGAGGGGAAGACCATCCTCGGCCGCATCACGGGCTACGCGCAGGCGGCGCGCAAGCCGGTGGAGTTCACCATCGCTCCGGCGGACGCCATCAACACGCTCCTGACGAAGAAGGGCGTGAAGGCGGCGGACGTGGACCTGTGGGAGATCAACGAGGCGTTCGCGGTGGTGTCCATCGCCAACAACCGCATCCTCGGGCTGGACCCCGCGAAGGTGAACGTGCGCGGCGGCGGCGTGGTGCTGGGTCACCCCATCGGCGCGTCGGGCGCGCGCGTGCTGGTGACGCTGCTCCAGACGATGAAGGACCAGGGCAAGAAGCGGGGCGTCGCGTCGCTGTGCATCGGCGGCGGCGAGGGCATCGCGCTGATGGTGGAGCGGTAGTTCATCCCTCTCCCTAGGGAGAGGGACGGGGTGAGGGCCGCTGCGAGTGGCCTTCACCCCGTTTCCGTTATCAGGAGGGCGAATGAACAAGGTCTACGCGAGCGCGGACGAAGCAGTCGCCGACATCCCGGACGGCTGTACGCTGATGAGCGGCGGCTTCGGGCTGTGCGGCAATCCCGAGAATCTCATCGAGGCGCTTCACCGCAAGGGCGTGAAGAACCTCACCATCATCTCCAACAACTGCGGCACCACCGAGCTCGGGCTGGGCATCCTGCTCCAGAACAAGCAGGTGAAGAAGATGGTGTCCAGCTACGTGGGCGAGAACAAGGAGTTCGAGCGCCAGTACCTCTCCGGCGAGTTGGAGGTGGAGCTCAACCCGCAGGGCACGCTGGCCGAGCGCATCCGCGCGGGCGGCTGCGGCATCGGCGGCTTCTTCACGCCCACGGGCGCCGGCACGAAGATCGCCGAGGGCAAGGAGTCGCGCATCATCGACGGGCGGCTGCATGTGCTGGAGACGCCGCTGAAGGCGGACTTCGCCATCATCCACGCGGCGAAGGCGGACACCTGGGGCAACCTGGTGTTCAACAAGACGGCGCGCAACTTCTCCCCGATGATGTGCATGGCGGCCAAGGTCACCATCGTCGAGGCGGAGGAGATTGTTCAGCCCGGTGAGCTGGACCCGGACCAGGTGCACATCCCGAGCATCTTCGTGAAGCGCATCGTCCAGGCGAAGAACCTCCAGAAGTGGATTGAGCGGCGCACCGTCCGCAAGTCGGCCTGAGGACCCCATGCCACTGACTCGTGAACAACTCGCGAAGCGCATCGCGCAGGAGCTGCGGGACGGCTTCTACGTCAACCTGGGCATCGGCATCCCCACGCTGGTCCCCAACTACATCCCCGAGGGCGTGGAGGTGGTGCTCCAGTCGGAGAACGGCCTCCTGGGCATCGGGCCCTACCCGGAGGCGGGCAAGGAAGACCCCGACCTCATCAACGCGGGCAAGGAGACGGTGACGACGGTGAAGGGCGCGTCGTTCTTCGACTCGGCCCTGTCGTTCGGGATGATCCGCGGCGGCCACATCGACATGGCCGTGCTGGGCGCCATGGAGGTCAGCGAGGAAGGCGACCTGGCCAACTGGATGATTCCCGGGAAGATGGTGAAGGGGATGGGCGGCGCCATGGACCTGGCCGTGGGCGCCAAGCGCATCTACGTGGCCATGGAGCACGCGAACAAGGAGGGTCAGCCGAAGATCCTCAAGAAGTGCTCGCTGCCGCTCACGGGCATCAAGTGCGTGCACCACATCGTCACGGACCACGCCTACATCGACGTGACGCCGGAGGGCCTGGTGTTGCGCGAGCTGGCCCCGGGCGTGACGGTGGAGCTGGTGCAGAAGCTCACCGAGCCCAAGCTGAAGATCGCCCCGGACGTGCGCGAGATGAAAGTCTGAGCGCACGGGGCTAAGGTGCGCCGCTGGGGGAGGGTGGTACGGACGAAACTTCCCCGGCGGAGCCCTTCCCAATGGCGGACACCTCGGAGAAGCAGAACCCCACCGACCACCGCGCGCCGCGCGTCGAGTACGAGCTGCCGGTGGCCTACCGCAGCGTGGCGGGCTTCGTGACGGACTGGGCCGTCAACCTGTCCCGAGGCGGCCTCTACATCAACACCGACAAGCCGCTGCCCGTGGACACGGTGGTGAAGCTGCTGGTGACCCTGCCGGGGGCGCACTTCCCGGTGGAGCTGAAGGGCCGGGTGACGCGCACCAATGCACTCGGCGTCCCGTCCCCGCAGTCTCCGGGGATGGCGGTGGAGTTCCTGGACGTTGACGACGACAAGCGGTCGCGCATCGGGGAGTTCGTGGAGCGGTTGCGCTCGGAGCTCCCGGCAGAAGCGGCCCGGAAGTAGGGCGCCCCACCGGGCGCCACCACGAGCGCCTGCATGCTGCCCCTCCCTGAAACTCCCATCGCATTGACCGTCGAGCGCCTCGGCCAACTCGGCGAGGGCGTCGCGTCCTGGCAGGGCCGCACCGTCTTCATCCCCGGGGCCTTTCCGGGCGACACCGTCCAGGTCCACCTGGAGAGCCAGGGCCGCGTGCTGCGCGGGCTGCTGCGCGAGGTCGTGAGTCCAGGCGCCGACCGTCGTCAGGCGCCGTGCTCCCTTGCGGGCGAGTGTGGCGGCTGCGACTGGCTGGGCCTGGCCGAGTCCGCCCAGCGCCGCGCCAAGCAGGAGATCGTCCTTTCGACCCTGGAGCACCTGGGGCACATGAAGCGGGAGGACTTCGAGGTCCGTCCGCTGCTCGTGGCGCCTCGGGACTGGGGCTATCGCCGCCGCGCGGTGCTGCATCCCGCGGGCAAGGGCTCGCTGGGCTACTTCAGCCGACGCAGCCATGAGCGCATCGCGGTGAGCGAGTGTGGCGCGCTCTCACCCGTGCTCTCGGCGCTGCCCGGGAAGCTGGCGCCGCTGCTCAAGCCGCTGGCGAAGGACACCGAGGAGGTGCTCCTGCTGGCCGAGGGTGACAAGGCCACGTTCGCGGTGATGCTCACCGGCCCGGTGACGGCGCGGCACCAGGAGGCCGCGGAGAGCGCGGTCCGAGCGCTGCGGCTGGAGGGCGCGGTGCTCGTGCCGAAGGAGGGCTCGCCTCGGCTATTGGGCAAGCCCGTGTTGCGCTCGCTGTCTCCGCTGCGGCCGGAGGTTCCGCTGTACCTGCGGCCGGATGCCTTCGCGCAGGCGCATGCGGAGGCGAACGTGGGGCTGGTCACCTCGGCCATCTTCGAGCTCGCCGCGATGGATGCGGACTCGGTGCTGGAGCTGTACTCGGGCAACGGCAACTTCACCTTCCCGTTGGCGGGAGGCGTGGCGTCGGTGCTGGGCGTGGAGTCGTCCCCGGTGGGGGTGGAGCTGGCCCAGCGCAGCGCGCGAGAGGCGGGCGTGAGCAACGTGCGCTTCGTGCAGGGCGATGCGCGCAAGGTGTGTGACGGCCTGGTCGCGGAGGGGCGGCGCTTCGACGTGTGCCTCGCGGACCCGCCTCGGGCGGGGGCTCCGGGCCTGGCGA
The DNA here is from genome assembly GCF_038561935.1 of Myxococcus stipitatus. The sequence continues at coordinate 5,248,146 of NZ_CP102770.1, forward strand.
AGTGGATGGTGGCGCTGGGCATCCGGCGGGTGGTGTACGTCGCGTGCGACCCGGCTTCGCTGGCGCGAGATGGCGCGGGCTTGATTGAAGCGGGCTACCGCCCCGTAGCGCTCCAGGTGGTGGACATGTTCCCCCAGACGCACCACGTGGAAGCCGTGATGTCGTTCGAGAAGGGGAGGCCCTGAGATGGACGCCCGCATCGTCGAGTTCGCCGAGGTGCTTCGACAGAACGGCGTGCGCGTCAGCACGTCCGAGGTCCAGGACGCCCTGCGGGCCACCGCCGAGGTGGGGCTGACGGAGAAAGACGTGTTCCGCGCCGTGCTGCGCACCACGCTGGTGAAGCGCGAGATGGACGTGGACACGTTCAACCGCGCCTTCAACTTCTTCTTCTCCGGCGCAGCCGCGACGTTCGAGGCCATCGACAAGTCCCTGGCCGATCAGCTCGCGGAGGAGGGCTACCTGGATGGGGACATCCTGAAGATGGTCACCTTCCAGATGAACCTGCTCCTGCCGGAGATGTCCCCGCTGGCGCAGGCGGTGCTCGAAGGCGACCGGGCCCGGCTCGCGCAGATCTTCCGGATGGCCTCGCTCCAGCTCGACATGTCGCGGCTGGAGAGTCCGCTCCAGGCGGGCTTCTTCGCTCGGCGCATGCTGGCGGGCGCGGGCATGGAGCGCGCTCGCTCCGACATGAAGTCCCTGGAGGACGAGCTGCGAGCGCGGGGCATTGCTCCCGAGGGCGTGGAGATCGTCTCGCGCCATGTCGCCGCGGCGATGCGGAAGATCGAGGACGCCGCGCGACAGGAGGTGAAGCGACAGGCGGAGGCTCGCATCCGTCGCCGCACCGACACCGTGGCGGACAAGCCCCTGCACCTGCTCTCCCAGGCGGAGGTGGACCAGATGGAGTCCGCCGTGCGCACGCTGGCGGAGAAGCTGCGCAGCCGACTCATCCGACGTCAGCGCTCGCACCGCAAGGGCGCGCTCAACGTGCGCCGCACGCTGCGCCGGAACATGACCTGGGGCGGTGTCCCCATGGTGCCGCAGTTCAAGAGCCGCCGGCCGGAGCGCCCGGAGCTCGTGGTGCTGTGCGACGTGTCCGACTCCGTCCGGAATGCCTCGCGGATGATGCTGCTGTTCATGCACACCATGCAGTCGCTGTTCGTGCGCGTGCGCTCGTTCGTCTTCGTGTCCGACGTGGGCGAGGTGACGCAGTACTTCAAGGACCTGGACGTGGACGAGGCCATCGACATGGCCACGGCGGGGAAGACGGTGTCGCTCAGCGCGAACTCCAACTATGGCCGCGCGCTGGCCGACTTCACCCGCGACCACCTGGGCAGCATCACCCGCCGCACCACCCTCATGGTCATCGGCGACGGGCGCAACAACTACAACGCCAACAACGTCTGGGCCCTCAAGGACCTGCGCCGCAAGGCCAAGCGCGTGCTGTGGATCTGCCCCGAGGAGCGGGGCAACTGGGGCGTCGGCGACAGCGAGATGCTCACCTACGAGAAGCACTGCAACACGGCGGTGGTGGTGACGTCCGTCTCGGACCTCGCTCGCATCGCGGACCAGCTCGTTCCGTCCTGAGATGGCTCGTGCCGCCCAGGCTCACGGGTGATACTTCAGGACCTCGTCCCGGTTCAGGTCTCCGGCCCGGGCCAGCCGGTAGTGACGCTCCTCGACGACCTTCACCATGTCGTCCGCGACGGCGAGCTCGAACAGGGCCACCCGCTCGTCGCTCATGAACTGCGCGGAGATGGCGCGGACCTTCATGCCGGGGAAGCGCTGCTCGCACCAGGTGAGGTCCTGCTTCGCCTGGACGACGCTGATCTGGTCCGAGCCCCCCTTGGCCTGCACCGGAATGGCGTAGTGGCAGCCGTCCCGGTCGACGCCCATGTAGAGCTCGTCGATCTCAATCTGCCCGATGCCCTTCGCCGTCGTGCGCAGGTGGTTCTGGAGCGAGTACGTCGTCAGCCGCAGGAAGATGTCGAGCAGCCGGTTGTAGCGGACGACGGCCAGCAGGGCCTGCTCGTCATCCAGCGCGTAGGCCCGGATGAGCTCCGGCGTGCTGTCCGGAATCGCGATGGCGGGCAGGTCCGTGCGCGGCACCACGCGGTTGAGCTTCACGAGGCGGAAGGCGTACTTCGCTCGGCCCACGCCCTCGATGACCCACTCCAACCCGGGCGCCTGCGTCTCCAGGATGCTGTCAGGCATGCCAATGCGATAGCGGAGGGCGTAGATGACGTCGCCCAGGTTCTTCGGGAGGTCCACGCCCATCTGCTCGGCGGCGGAGACCAGGTCCTCCCGGTCGAAGTCGACCTGGTTATCCCCTCGCTTGAACCGGTCGAGGAAGATCCGCTCGATGAGGGCCTGGTAGCGATTCGCTCCGGTCGCGGCTTTGACCACGGGACCCCTCCCTGGCGGCCAGTCGAGCCGCCTCCGTTTCGTGCTGACTGCGCTTTCGCTGGCCGCTCTTCCGGTCACGCGAGGTCCGGGGCGGCTCGACACCAAAGTGCCGGGACGCCTCGGAGACATCCATCGAGAGCAGGGCGGTGTCGCCCAGGTCCAGGACCCGCTCGGGGCGCGACGGCTTGAGGCGCAGCGCGGAGACGACTTCCGAGGCGATGGCTCGGGCCAACGGCGGCGGCACCGCGTTTCCAATCTGCCGGGCCCCATGCCACTTGGTCCCCTGGAAGCGGAACCAGTCCGGGAAGCCGTGCAGCCGCGCCATCTCGCGCACCGTCACGCAGCGCGCGTGCTCGTAATGAATCGGGCGAGGGGAGGTGAAGGCCCCGCGAGCCCCATCCGTCCCCGCCCGCAGCGTGTTCGACAGCCCCTCCGGCGCCAGCTTGTAGAAGCGCGAGATGGGCTCCGTCGAACCAGGCGCCGTCTCCGCGAACCGCTGCCGCGAGATGGGCGTGTGCGTGGTCCGCCAGGACGACGTCAGCAGGCCCGGGTCCCATCTGCGCACATAGCCCAGGTGCCAGTCGTCCTCGGACAGACAGCGGAGCTGGGCGGCATAGCGGCTCGGCTTGCGCGGTCGGGACACCGCGACGGAGTCGCCCTCCATCAGCGCCTCGAAGGCATCGGCATCCGGCAGGTCTCCCAGCGCCTCGCGACACGTGGGGCCCGAGGGGGGCGCCAGCAGGTCCCGCTCCCGGTCCGCGGGCGTCGTCGTGGGGGCGGGATAGCGGGGGAGGGCGCCTCCCTTGCGCACGCCCATGAGAATCAACCGCTCCCGGTGCTGGGGCACGCCGTAGGACGCGGCATCGAGCACCTGCCACGGCATCCGCGTCTCATAGCCCACGTCGTCGAAGGCCCGGACGAGCTCGTCGAGGAACCTCCGGTGGTTCCCCACCGTCAGCCCCTTCACGTTCTCGAAGACGAAGGTGCGCGCCTCCAGCTCGGCCACCAGCCTCACGAACTCCAGGACCAGCGCGTTGCGAGGGTCCTCCAGCGCGCGCTGCCCCATGAGAGAGAAGCCCTGGCACGGAGGCCCCCCGAAGACGCAGTCCACGGGCCCCTTGCCCAGCCCCGCAGCGGCGCGAATCTCGGCCGCGGTCACCTCGGCGGCCGAGCGCGGGAGGACGGCGCACTCGGGGAAGTTGAAGGTGTGGACGGCGGCGTGGACGGGGTCCACCTCGACCGCCGCGCGCACGTCGAAGCCGGCCTGCTCGAAACCCAGGCTCATGCCTCCGGCACCCGCGAACAAGTCGATTCCCACCGGTCGTCTCATGAGGCACCTACGCTACCGCCTGGACGCTCGCCTGGCGTGAGCGAATCCACGCCAGCCCTCCCGGCCGCCCTGGGTTCCGTGCCCTGCCCGATTGGACACGCAGTGAAGCCTACCTTGCGCGGACCGGGCCTGTTAGAGACGCGGACGACGACACCAGGACGTGTGATGCCCTCTGACCTCTTTGACGACAATGGTTTCCAGGATGTCCGGAACTTCGAGCCCCGGGGCTCGAACCTGTCCGCGGCGGATGATCGCACCCTCCGGATGGCCTCGTTGGTCGTGGACCGTGCGCTCCTGGACGCGTTGATTTCCTATCAGCGGGCCTTCCTGGCGGACGCGGAGCAGGGGACGGGCGCCCTGGATGTGGCCCGGGCGCACACCCGCGCCCTGGAGGCCTCCCAGCTGGAGGCCCTGACGGCAGAGCGGGGGATCGCCCTGCTGCGCTCCTTCGGGGGGCGGCGTTGGACGGTCCGCAAGCTCCAGGACAAGCTCCGGCAGCTCGAGGGGGCCTCGGATGCCCGCGCGGAGGAGCTCCGCCCCCGCATCCGCGAGGAGCTGGCCAGCCAGGAGCGGGAGACGGACGCCCTGGGCCGCCGGTATGGCGACGCCACCGTGGCCCTGCTGCGCGAGCACGAGGACGTCCTCGTCGACCTCCACACCCGGATGACCGGCCTGCTCAGCCGAGGGTGACGCTCCCCTCCGGTTCGGTTGATTTCCTCGCCCGGGCGTCGCATAAGGGCACGTTCTTGCTCAGAGAATCTCCATGAAGCGCTACTTCATCCACACCTTCGGCTGCCAGATGAACGTCAACGACTCGCTCCGGATGAGCGAGGTGCTGGCGAAGATGTCCTACGAGCCGACTCCGGTGCCGGAGAACGCCGACCTCATCATCCTCAACACCTGCTCCATCCGTGAGAAGGCCGAGGACAAGATGCTGTCCGCCCTGGGCCGCTACAAGCCCGTGAAGGCCAGTCGCGGCGCGCTCATCGGCGTGGGCGGCTGCGTGGCGCAGCAGGAGAAGGACAAGCTCATCAAGAAGGTCCCCTACCTGGACTTCGTCTTCGGCCCCGACAACATCGCGCGCCTGCCGGACATCATCGGCCGCGTGGAGGCGGAGCGGGAGCGGGTGGTGGAGACGGCCTTCGTGGACTCGGAGGAGTACGTCTTCCCCCGCGCCGACCCGGAGACGTCCCGCGGCAAGGTCACCGAGTTCGTCACGGTGATGAAGGGCTGCGACAACGTCTGCTCGTTCTGCATCGTGCCCCACACGCGTGGCCGCGAGGTGAGCCGCGCGTTCCCGGACGTGCTCCAGGAGGTCGACGCGCTGGCCAAGGTGGGCGTGCGCGAGGTGACGCTCATCGGGCAGAACGTGAACTCGTACCAGGGCGGCATCTCCTTCGCCCAGCTCCTCCTGCGCACCGCGGAGGTGCCGGGCATCGAGCGCGTGCGCTTCACGACCAGCCACCCGCATGACCTGTCGGACGAGCTCATCGAGGCGTTCCGCACGCAGCCCAAGATTGCGCCGCACTTCCACCTGCCCGTGCAGTGCGGGAGCGACCGCATCCTGAAGATGATGCGCCGCGACTACACCGTGGTGCAGTACATGGAGCGGCTCCAGAAGCTGCGCGAGGCGCGGCCGGGCATCGCCGTCACCACCGACATCATCGTGGGCTTCCCCGGGGAGACCGAGGAGGACTTCGAGATGACGATGAAGCTCACCGAGCAGGTGCGCTACGACAACCAGTTCTCCTTCATCTACAGCCCTCGCCCCAAGACGGGCGCGGCCCTGCGGGAGAAGGACTGGGGCCCCATCCCCCACGAGGTGAAGATCGCCCGCTTGGAGCGCCTGCAGAAGCTGCAGCGCCGCATCAGCACGGAGACCACCGCGGCCCTCGTCGGCGCGGAGGTGGAGGTGCTGGTGGAAGGGTACTCGCGCTACGACGCGGCGAAGCGCTTCGGGCGCACGCCGGAGAACCGCACCGTCAACTTCGACGGCGACGCGCCCACGGGCTCCGTGGTCACGGTGAAGGTGGAGCGCTCCACCCCGAACCAGCTCGCCGGCAAGCAGGTGGCGGTGCTGCGGCTGCCCACCGTGGAGCCGCTGCCGGTGGCGCCGCCCGTCTCGCCGTTCCACGTCCTCGCGGAGGCCTGAGCGCCCCGCGCTCGAGGTGACACACCATGGCGCTGAGAGCGTTCCGCGGGGTCTCCCCCCGCGTCCACCCGAGCTGCTTCGTGGATGACTCCGCCCAGGTCGTGGGCGACGTGGAGCTGGGCGAGGACTCGTCCATCTGGCTCAACACGGTGATGCGCGGGGACGTGAATCCCATCCGCGTGGGCAAGCGCACCAACATCCAGGACCTCTCGCTGGTCCACGTCACGGGCGGGCGCTCCCACACCGTCATCGGCGACGACGTCACGGTGGGGCACCACGTGGTGCTACACGGGTGTCTCGTCGGCAACCGCGTGCTGGTGGGCATGGGCTCCATCCTCCTGGACGACGTGGAGGTGGGGGATGACTGCCTCATCGGCGCCGGGACGCTGCTGACGCCGGGGACGAAGATTCCTCCGGGCTCGCTGGTGCTGGGCTCGCCCGGCAAGGTGAAGCGTCCCCTCACCGAGGACGAGCGGGCCTTCCTGCTGATGTCCGCGCAGCACTACGTCCAGCTTGCTTCCGAGTACCGCGCCAGCCGCTGATTCGCCGGCCCTCGCGCGCCGTGTTAGGACCCCGCACCATGGCTCTCGTGCCTGCGACCACCCTCAAGGCGTGCCCGCTCTTCAAGGGCTTCACCGACACCGGCATCCAGATTTTCGCGGGGGTCGCCGTGCCTCGCGCCTTCCCCAAGGGCACCGCGCTGTTCACCGAGGGCAAGACGGGTGAGTCGCTCATCATCGTCGGCGAAGGCACCGTGCGGCTGAGCGCGCGCAGCCCGTCGGGCGAGGACGTGTCCCTGGGCGAAGTGGGCTCCGGCGAGCCGCTGGGGGAGCTGGCCCTGGTGCAGAAGGGCGAGCGGCTGTGCACGGCGACGGCCGTCACGGACGTGTCCGCGCTGGAGATTCGCGCGGCGGACTTCCAGAAGCTCCTCGCGACCAAGCCCCAGGCATGCGTGAAGCTGCTGATGGGAATCGTGGGCTACTTCGGCCAGAAGGCCCGCGACAACCGGGACATGATTCGGACCCTCATCGGAAAGGCTCCGGCCGCCTGAGAGGCCCGTGGTAGCGTGGGGGGCAGTATGCGTGCCCCCCACCTGGCCGTCCTCCCTCTACCTGAGGTCCTTGCGTCGGCCACCGCGGACGGAGGGCCGGGCGCTCCCTTCCAACAGGCCCACCGACTCCGGGGCCTACGGGAAGGTGAGCCGATGCCCTGGGTGGTGGTTAATCTGCTCGAAGCCAAGGGAAGCATGCGACCGGCGGGCACGCGGCGCGGGTGGGTGACACGGGCCCCATCCTTCTTCCACGAGGTCGCGCAGGGGAATAGGGCAGGCGGGCAAACGGTCGATATCGCTGGGGAGGCGCCGCCGGGCCGAGCGCTGGCCCTCAGGCCCACCCGGGGCTCGGCGGGGGCTCATGAAGCCGCCGGTCGCCAGGGTCGCTCGGGTTCGAAGAAGTCCTCGGCCCGGAGTTTTGAGGAGGCGTGCCCGGTTGATGCTGGGGCGCTGGATGGGCTGGCTCGGGCCGTGACCCGGCGAGCTCCTCGGAAGTGAACGGACGGGACAACGCGTGCAAGAACTTCTCACCACCCTGATTGGCGATGCACACGGCTTCATCGCCTACGCGACCATCTTCGGCATCCTCGTGGCCTGCGGCCTGGGCGTTCCGCTTCCGGAGGACATCTCGCTCATCCTGGGCGGCTTCCTGGCGCACAAGGGCGCGGCGAACCTGCCCATGATGATGGCGGTGGGGTTTGGCGGCATCCTCGTCGGCGACAGCCTCATCTTCTTCGCGGGCCGGCGCCTGGGCGCCAACCTGGGCCGCAATGGTGAAGGGAAGGGCGGCGGAGGCTTCTTCGCTCGCATCGTCACGCCGGAGAAGCGCGCCCGGGTGGAAGGGCTGTTCGAGCGCCACGGCCAGAAGATTGTCTGCATCGCCCGCTTCATGCCGGGCGTGCGCGCGGTGACGTACTTCACCGCGGGCTCGGTGGGCATGTCCTACTGGCGCTTCATCTTCTGGGACGGCCTGGCCGCGCTCCTGTCCGCGCCCGTGTTCGTCTGGCTCGGCTTCCACTTCGGAAGCGAGCTGGACATGCTCATCGACAAGTTCAAGGAGGGCCAGTACGCCGTCATGGGCGTCCTCCTGGTGGCCGTCGTCGGCTACTTCCTGTGGCGGCGCCGTCGCAACGCCGCGACGAAGCAGGCCTCGACGGAGTCCTCCTCCGTGTCGTCTCCGTCGCTGCCGGCCAATGACTCGGCCTCGCCGTCCGGCGGAGCGCGCAACACCGTGAAGGGCGGCTCCGAGTCCCTGTTCACGGTCGCCGCGACGCCTCCCGAGAAGGCGCCCGTGACGGACCCTTCCCGCGAGCTGATGAAGCACTGACGACGCAGGTCCTTGGTGCTCATAGGGGCCGGGAAGCCCCGGGGTGTCCTGGCAAGCAGGCGTGATGTCGCTGGCGGTGACGGGCGGTGCCTGTTACGCGGCCGCCAGCGCGGTCTCCGCGGCGACCCATGGCAGACACCTCCGTGCAGGGCCCCACCAGGATGGGGTTGTTCCGGCTGACGTGGCCGATCTTCCTGGAGCTCCTCCTCTTCATGATGATGGGGACGGCGGACACGCTGATGCTCAGCGGTGTGTCCGACGACGCGGTCTCCGCGGTGGGCGTCGTCAATCAGTACCTGTTCATCTGCATCCTCATCATGGAAGTGGTGAGCCACGGCGCGTCGGTCGTCGTGTCGCAGTACCTGGGCGCGCGGCGCTCGGAGGAGGCCGCTCGCATCGCGGCCGTCGCCATCACCCTGAACCTCCTGATGGGGCTGGCGGTGAGCGCGGGGCTGATCCTGTTCGGCGACGCGCTGCTGTCGCGGATGAACCTGCACGGCGTCGTGCTGGAGCAGGCGCGGACGTACATGGGCATCGCCGGTGGGCTCATCTTCCTCCAGGCGCTCATCAACGTCTTCTCGGCCCTGGTCCGCACCTACGGCTTCACGCGCGAGTCCATGCTCGTCGCGCTGGGGATGAACGTGCTGCACGTGGGCGGCAACGCGCTGCTCATCTTCGGGCTGTGGGGAGTGCCTCGGCTCGAGGTCGCGGGCGCGGCCTGGTCCACCGTCATCAGCCGAGGCGTGGCGCTCGTCGTCTTCGTGGTCCTGCTGCGCCGGGTGATGGACGTGCGGATGCGGCCGCGCGACTACGTGAACTTCTCGTGGGACACCCTGCGGAAGATTCTCAAGGTTGGCGTCCCCTCCGCCGTCGAGCACGGCACGTATCAGTGCTGCCAGGCGGTGTTCCTGTACTACGTGACGTTCCTGGGGGCGACGTCGCTGGCCTCGCGGCAGTACGGGAACGCCATCTCCCAGTACGTCTACCTGTTCAGCTTCGCGGTGGGCATGGGGACCGCCATCATCGTCGGCCGCCTGGTGGGCTCGCGCCAGCAGGACGAGGCCTATCGCCGCGTGCTGAAGAGCCTCCAGTGGGCGGTGGCCATCACGGTCGTCGTGGATCTGGCGGTCATCGCCATCCGGGTGCCGCTGGTGAGCCTCTTCACCCACGACGCGGAGATCATCCAGCTCACGTCCCACGTCATCGTCCTGGGGCTGCTGCTGGAGTCGGGGCGCTCGTTCAACCTGGTGCTGGTGCACGCGCTGCGGTCCGCGGGGGACGCGCCGTTCACCGTGTACATGGCGTTCCTGTCGATGGTCTGCATGAGCCTGCCCCTGGGCTACTTCCTGGTGTTCAAGCTGGGGATGGGGCTCGCGGGCGTGTGGCTGGCCATCGCCGCCGATGAGTGGGTGCGCGCCATCACCTTCTGGGGCCGGTGGCGAAGTCGCGCCTGGGAGAAGAAGTCCCTGGTGGATGACGCCATCGCCGCGCCTGTCGCGGCGGCACATCACTGAAGGGCCGCGGACTTCGGACGGTGTGGGGAGCACCCGACACCGCCGAAGCCAGCGGCCTTCCGACCCTCAGCTCACGGCAGGTTCTTCAGCGCCTCGCGGAGCCGCTCCGCCAGCTCGCCGACGCCCGGCGCACGCAGGAGGCCGTAGTGGTCTCCCGTCACCGGGTGACGCTCCAAGCCCGCGCCCACGAGCGAGGACCAGCCTCCATCCGAGGGCAGGCTCGCGTCGTGCTCCGCGGCCTTGAGCAGCAGCACTCGCCCCGTCGTTGGCGAGGCCACGTAGCGGCGCGCGGCCCCCAAGTGGGCCTCGAAGACACGCAGGAGTGACTTCAGCCGCTCCGGGTCCGTGCCGGGAGGCAGCACGCCCGCGCGGGCACCGGTGGCCAGGAGCGCATCCAGCATCGCGTCCGGCGCCATCGTGGAGAGGGCATCCACGTCGAGCTCCAGGTTCGACAGGGAGGCCCCGAGCAGGTCCCTTGCGAACATGGCCACGACCTGGAGGCGATCCAGTTCGGAGGGCGCCGGCGTCTTCACCGCGCCCGGTGCATAGGCGTCGATGAGCGCCACCATCGCCACCTCTTCACCTTGTTCCCGGAGCTGCCGAGCCATCTCGTAGGCGATGACGCCCCCGAGCGACCATCCCCCCAGGAGGTAGGGGCCCTTGGGTTGGACCTCACGCATCTCCGCGAGGTAGGCACGGGCCATCTCCTCCACGGAGTCGCGAGGCGCACCGTCACCATCCACGCCCCGGGCCTGGAGGCCGATGAAGGGCCGGTCCGTCCCGAGTCGTCGCGCCAGCTCCGCGTAGCAGAAGACGCCGCCGCCCACCGGATGCACGCAGAAGAACGGTGTCTTCCCTCCAGGCGTCACGGCCCCGAAGGGCACCAGGGACGACGGCGTGCCTTGGGCTTGCGTTTGGGCCGCCCCCGTCAAGAGGGTCGCGAGCTGCTCCACCGTGGGCGCCTGGAAGAGCGCGGCCAGGGGAACCGGCCGGCCCACTGCTTCACTCACGGCCATCATCAGGCGCACGGCCAGCAGCGAGTGCCCGCCCAGCTCGAAGAAGTTGGAGCGGACCCCCACGGGCCTGACGGCGAGCACGTCCTCCCAGATTCGCGTCAGCTTCAGCTCCAGCGGTGTCCTCGGCGCGACCAGGGCCTCGGCGCTCGCGGCGTCGAGCGTCGGCTCCGGCAGGGCTCGCGTGTCCACCTTGCCGTTGAGCGTCAGGGGCAGGGCGGGGAGGACCGCCATGGCGGACGGCACCATGTACTCGGGCAGGCGCTGCTGGAGCCAGGCCTTCAGCGTGGCCACCTCCGGAGCGGACTCACCGGCCGCCACGACGTAGGCCACGAGCCTCCGGTCTCCATGGCCGTCGCCCTGGGCCACGACGACGGCGTCCCTCAGCGCCGGGTGCTCGCGCAGCGCCGCGGCGACCTCTCCGGGCTCGACGCGGAAGCCTCGCACCTTCACCTGGAAGTCCACGCGGCCGATGAACTCGACGCAACCATCCTCGAGCCAGCGCACGCGGTCCCCCGTGCGGTACATGCGTGCACCGGGCACGGTGCTGAAGGGGTCGCGCAGGAAGCGCTCCTCCGTCAGCTCGGGGCGGCCGAAGTAGCCGCGAGCCACCTGCGGTCCCCCCACGTACAGCTCACCGGGCATGCCCACGGGCACGGGCTGTCGAGTCGAGTCCAACACGTAGAGCCGCGTCTGTCCCAGCGCCCGGCCCAGCGGGACTTGCGCCGGGGCCTTGTCGCCGGGCGGCAGCTCCACCCGCCCGGCGAGCACGCCCACCGTCGTCTCCGTCGGGCCGTAGTGGTTGAAGACCTCGCACCCGGGCATGAGCGCGTGGACCCGCTCCAGCAGCGCCCAGGACGAGGACTCGCCGCCCAGTACCAACCGCTTGCGCGGCAGGACGCGCTGGGGATCGGCCACCGACAGCATCGCCGCCAGGTGCGACGGGACAATCTTCATGCAGTCCACCGCATGCAGATGGACGTACTCCGCCAGGTCTTCGGGGCTGCGCGCCCGCTCCTGCGTCACCACGTGCAAGAGGCCGCCGAGAGCCAGGGCGGGGAAGAGCACCGTGTTGCCCAGGTCCGCGGCGAACGTGGAGACCAGGGCGAAGCTCACGCACTCCGTCAGCCGCAGCCGGTCGATGGCCGCGTGGACGTAGCTCATGAGCTGACCGTGGGGAACCGCCACGCCCTTGGGCCGACCCGTGCTGCCCGACGTGAAGAGCACGTAGGCCAGCTGGTCCGGTTGGACGTCGACCCGCGGAGCCTCGACGGGCCGGCTCGCGAGCAGCGCGGCGTCCGCGTCCATGCGCACGCACTGGAGGGACAGGCCCTCGAAGGCTCCCGCGTGACGAGCCTCCGTCACCACGACGGGAGCGGAGACCTCTTCCACCAGTCCACGCAGACGCGCCGCGGGCTGCGACGGCTCCAGCGGGACATAGGCGCCTCCCGCCTTGAGGACACCGAGCAGCGCGGCGACCATCTCCACGCCACGCTCCAGGCACAGGGCCACGGGCACATCCCGCTTCACCCCGGCCTTGACCAGGTGCTGCGCGAGCTGATTGGCCCGCTCATCGAGCTGACGGTAGGTCCACACCTGCTCCTCGCAGCGGACCGCCGGGGCATCGGGAGTCCTCGCCGCCTGCTGCTCGAAGTGGCGATGGAACGGCAGCTCCGACGCCGCCGTCACCTCGGTGGGCGGGGTGTCCTCGAGCAGCCGCCGGCGCTCCTCGTCCGAGAGCAGGGACAAGGTGGACAGCGGTGCATCGGGCGAGGCCAGCGCGCGCTCGAGGAGCTGATGGAAGTGGCGCATCAGTCGCTCGGCGGTGGAGGCCTCGAACAGGTCCGTGCTGAAGAAGAGGCCGCCCTGGTACCGCTCCGCCACCCGCAGCAGGTGGAGGTTGAGCTCGAACTTCGTCGAGACGTGCTCGACCTCCACGTTCTTGAGCGTCAGCTCGGGGAACGTGACCTCCGCCATGGGCGCGTTCTGGAGCACGAACATCGCCTGGAACAACGGCGTGCGGCCCAGGTCTCGCGCGGGCTGGAGCGCTTCCACCAGCCGCTCGAACGGGAGGTCCTGGTGCTCGTAGGCGCCGAGTGTCGCGTCCCGGACCTGCGCGAGCAGCCCTCGGAATGTCAGCTCGGGCGTGAAGCGGGCCCGCAGTGCCAGGGTGTTGATGAACACGCCCAGCATGCCCTCGGTCTGCGCATGGCGCCGGCCCGCGATGGGGGAGCCGACCACCACGTCCTCCTGCCCGGAGTAGCGCTGGAGCAGGGCCTGGAACGCGGCCAGGAACAGCATGAACGGGGTGACCTTCTCCTTCCTGGTCATCGCGTCCACGGCGTCGCTCAGCGCCGGGGTCAGCCGTACGGGGAGCAGGGCGCCACCCGAGGACAGCACGGCGGGACGCGGCTTGTCCGTGGGGAGCTCCAAGGCGGCGGGGGCACCGTCGAGGTGCTTCGTCCACCAGGAGAGCTGTGCTTGCAGCACCTCGCCCTGGAGCCAGTTCCGCTGCCACGTCGCGTAGTCCACGTACTGCATCGCCACCGGCGGCAGCGGCGACGGGGCGCCTCGCTGGAAGGCCACGTAGAGCTGGGTCAGCTCCCGCACCAGCACACTCATGGACCAGCCATCCGAGATGATGTGGTGCATGCACACGAGCAGGACATGCTCGGTGGGGGTGAGCCGAACCGCCGTGACGCGGAGGAGGGGGCCCTGGGCGAGGTCGAACGGCGCCTGTGCATCCTCGGTCGCGATGCGGAGCACCTCGGCCTCGTGCTGCTCGGGCGACAGCGTCCCCAGGTCCGCGAGCTTGATGGGCAGGCTCGCGGGCGCGTGGATGACCTGACGCGGTTCTCCGTTCTCCATCCGGAACGTCGTGCGCAGGGTCTCGTGACGCTCGATCAGCGCATCGAAGGCGCGCTGGAACGACGGCAGGTCGACCTGGCCCAGCAGCTTCAGCGCCGACGGGATGTTGTACAGCGGGTGTCCCGGCTGGAGCTGATCCAGGAACCACAGCCGCTGCTGCGCGAAGGAGACGGGGTACGTGCCACCTCGCTTCACCTGCGTCAGCGGCGGCAGGGCCGACGTGGTGCCTCCCCCCGCGTCCCCCAGCGCCGTCTGGAGGTGCTGCGCGAGCGCGGCCAGCGTGGGGAACTCGAAGAGGACCCGGACCTCCAGCTCGACGCCCAGCTCTTCGCGCAGGACCGCCGTCAGCCGCGTGGCCAGCAACGAATGGCCCCCCAGCTCGAAGAAGTTGTCGTGACGCCCCACTCGGGACACCTGGAGCAACGTCATCCAGCGCTCCGCCAGCTTCGCCTCCAGCTGCGTCGCGGGAGGCTCATAGGGCCGGTTGGACTCCACGACCCGGCCCTCCAGCGCTGGCAGGGCGCGGCGATCCACCTTGCCGTGTTCCGTCTGCGGCAACGCGGGCAGATACACGAGGGCCGCGGGGACCATGTACTCGGGCAGGTGCTGACGCAGCCATGCCTTGGGCTCCTCGCCCTCGATGGGACGCCCCTCCGCCGTCGCGAGGTACGCCACCAGCCGCTTGTCTCCGGGCACGTCCTCTCGGACCACCACGGCGGCCTCTCGGACCTCGGGGTGCGAGCGCAGGGCCGCTTCGATCTCCCCCAGCTCGATGCGGAAGCCCCGCACCTTCACCTGGAAGTCGATGCGGCCCAGGAAGCGCAGCGTCCCCGCCCGCGTCCAGCACGCGCGGTCCCCCGTGCGATAGAGGCGCTCGCCCGGCGTGGAGGAGAAGGGATGCGGGATGAAGCGCTCGGCGGTGAGGTCCGGCCGACCGTGATAGCCACGGGCCAGTCCCGGTCCTCCGATGAACAGCTCGCCCGACACCCCCACGGGGACCGGGTTCAGCGCGGCGTCCAGGACGTAGGCCTGGGTGTTGGGCAGCGGCCGCCCGATGGGCACCGAGTCCTCCACGAACTCGCCGGGCGACAGGAGGTGCTGGGTCGCGGCGACCGTGGCTTCGGTGGGGCCATACGCGTTGATGAGCAGGCCCCCCTGCGCCAGTCGCTCGCGAGCCCGAGGCGCGGGGAGGGCTTCCCCTCCCACCCACAGGCGGGGCAGGCGTGACAAGGCCTCCGGTTGATGCTGCTGCATCACGTCGAAGAGCGCGGTGGCCAGAAGCGCGGTCGTGACGTGGTTCTCCTCCAGGACTCGCGCCAGCTCCGCCACCTCCGGCGTGCGCGGCGGATACGCGACGAGCCGAGCACCCATCAGCAGCGCGCTCCAGATCTCCAGGGCCGACGGGTCGAACGTCAGCGGAGCCACCTGGAGGACGACTTCCGCGGAATCACGCGGGACGAAGCCGATCCCCGCGATGAGCCGCATCACGCTCCGGTGGCTGATGGCAACACCCTTGGGCATTCCCGTCGAGCCCGACGTGTACGTGACATAGGCCAGCTGGTTCGAGTCCATCGCCACGTGCGGGGCCTGGGGAGGCTGGCGCGCGATGTGCTCCCACTCCGTATCGAGCACCACCACGGGCCAGTCGCCCCGAGGCAACACCTGCTCGGCGGCGCGCACCGCGAGGACTCCTGCGACGCGGGCGTCCTCGAGCATGAAGGTGAGCCGCTGCGCGGGGAGGGACGTGTCGAGCGGGACGTAGCAGCCTCCCGCCTTCAAGATGCCCAGCAGCGCGACATAGAGCTCCAGGCTTCGGGGGATGCACACGGCGAGGCGCGACTCCGGCCCCATGCCCAGCGACAACAGATGCCGGGCCAGTCGGCTCGAGCGCTCGTCGAGCTCCGCGTAGGTGAGCGCTTGTCCCTCGAACTGGATCGCGACTGCCTCGGGTGTCCGCCGAGCCTGCTCGGTGAACAACGCGGGGATGGTGGCCTCTCCGGGATAGTCGGCCTCCGTGTGGTTCCACTCCTCCAGGACGCGCTGACGCTCCTCCAGGGGAATCAGCGGCAACGCCTCCAACGGGGTGTCTGGCCCCGTCACGATGGCGTGCAGCAGCACCAGGAGGTGTTGCACGAAGCGCTGCATCGTCTCGGGCACGAAGAGGTCCGTGTTGTAGACGATGCCTCCGACGAAGCCCTCGGGCGCCCGGGTGAGGTCCAGGGACAGGTCGAACATCGCGAGATCGATTTCGTCGATGTCGGCCTGCGAGACGGACAGCTCGGGCAGGAGGATCTCCGAGCGTGGCGCGTTCTGGAGCGTGAAGCTCGCCTGGAACAGCGGCGTGCGGCTCGCGTCACGCTGGACCGACATCTCCTCGACGATCTTCTCGAACGGTACCCCCTGGTGCTCGAACGCCCCCAGCGTTCCATCGCGCACCTGGGCCAGCAGCTTCCGGAACGACATCCCGGGACTGAAGCGCGCGCGGAGGATGATCGTGTTCACGAAGAAGCCAATCAGCCCCTCCGTGTCCGCCAGGTTCCGGTTGGCGATGGGCGACCCCACCAGGAGGTCGTCCTGCCCGGAGTACCGATGCAGCAGCGTCTGGTACGCGGCCAGCAGCACCATGTACGGCGTGCTGCCTTCCGTCTGGGCCAGGGCCTCCAGGGCCCGGGTCAACTTCAGGGGGATGCGCAGCGGCGTGACGGCACCGCGGTGGTTGAACACCGCGGGACGCGGCTTGTCCGTGGGCAGCTCCAGCACCTGAGGCGCCCCCTCCAGGTGCTGCTTCCACCAGCCCAGCTGCGCCTTGAGGTTGTTTCCCTGCAGCCAGTTGCGCTGCCAGACCGCGTAGTCCGCGTACTGGATGGCCAGCTCCGGGAGGGGTGAAGGCAGGCCCCGACGGAAGGCCTCGTAGAGCGAGGTCAGCTCGCGCACGAACACGCCCAGCGACCAGCCGTCCGAGACGATGTGGTGCACGTGCAGGACGAGGATGTGGTCCTGAGGCTCGAGCTTCACCAGCAGGGTCCTCAGCAAAGGCCCACGCGCGAGGTCGAACGGCGTGCGAGCCTCCTCGTTGACCAGTCGCAGGGCCTCCGCTTTCTTCAGGTCCTCCTCCTCGATGCGCGAGAGGTCCACCTTGCGCAGCGGGACGAAGGTGGCCGGGAGGATCTTCTGCACGGGCCGGCCCGCCTCCGCGCGGAAGACGGTGCGGAGTGACTCGTGGCGACGCACCAGCTCATCGAAGGTGCGGCGGAGCGCACGCTCGTCCAACGTTCCCTCGAGGCGCAGGGGGAACGGGTTGTTGTAGAGCGTGGACCCGGGCTTGACCTGGTCCTCGAACCACAAGCGCTGCTGAGCGAACGACAGGGGCAGGTCCCCGGTCCTCGGGACGCGGGTGATGGCCGGGGCCTGGTTGCCCGTGGCCGCATCCAGCCGGGCCGCGAGCTCGGCCACCGTCGGCGCGCCGAACAGGTCTCCGAGCGGGAGCTCCACGCCCAACGTGGAGCGGATGCGTGAGACGACCTGTGTCGCCAGGAGCGAGTGGCCTCCCAGCTCGAAGAAGTCGTCGTGGATGCCCACGCTGTCGCGGTGGAGGACCTCCGCCCAGATGCTCGCGAGCTGAGCCTCCAAGGGATTGCGCGGCGCCGCTTCGGCCGACTCCGTCGCGACCGGGACCTCCGGAGCGGGGAGCGCCTTGCGGTCCACCTTGCCGTTGGAAGACAGGGGCAGGGCGGGCAGCACCACGAAGGCGGACGGCACCATGTACTCGGGCAGCTGCCGCTGGGCGAACGCCTTCAGCGCGGCGACATCCACCTCCGCGCTCTCGGTGACGACGTAGGCGACGAGCCGCTTGTCACCCGGGACGTCCTCGCGCGCCACCACGACGACGTCGCGCAGGCCACTGAAGCCTCGCAGCGTCTCCTCCACCTCACCGGGCTCGATGCGGAAGCCGCGGATCTTCACCTGGAAGTCGACGCGCCCCAGGAACTCCAGCGTCCCATCCATGCGCCAGCGGACCTTGTCGCCCGTGCGGTACAGGCGGGCGCCCGGAGTCGTGGCGAAGGGGTGGGGGACGAACCGCTCGGCCGTGAGGTCCGGACGGTTGAGGTAGCCCCACGCGAGACCATCGCCACCCACGAACAGCTCCCCGGGGATTCCCGGCGGCACGGGCTGGAACGAAGCGTCCAGCACGTAGGCCGTCGAGCTCGACAGCGGCCGGCCGATGGGCACCGAGCGGCCCACCGTGTCTCCGGCGCGCAGCGTGTGCGTGGCGGAGAACGTGGTGTTCTCCGTGGGGCCATAGCCGTTGATGAGCACCGCGTCCGGGGCCATCCGCGCGAGGTGCTCCGTCACACGCTGCACCGGCAGCACGTCACCCCCGGCGAGCACCTGACGCACGCGGGCCAGCGTCTCGCCCTCGTGCTGGACGACCTGGTCGAACAGGGCCGCCGTCAGCCACAGCGAGGTGACCCCCGTGGTGCGCACCAACGAGGCCAGGGCCTCGAGCGACTGCGCCTTGGGCGGCGCGAGCACCAGCCGTCCTCCGTTGAGCAGCGCGCCCCAGATCTCCAGGGTGGAGGCATCGAACGCCGCGGGGGCGTTCTGGAGGAAGACCTCCTCCGGCCCGAAGCGCATGAACGTGTTGCCCTGCACCAGCCGCGTCACGCCCCGGTGCGGAACGCAGACACCCTTGGGTTGCCCCGTGCTTCCCGAGGTGAACATCACGTAGGCCAGCGACTCCTCGCTCACGGAGACCGTGGGCGCGGACGTGGGCCGCTTCGCGATGTGGTTCCATTCGGCGTCGAGCAGCACCAACAGGCAGCCCAGCTCGGGCAGCTCGTCGGCCAGGTGCTCCTGGGTGAGCAGGACGGTGACGCCGGACTCGCGGATGATCCACGAGAGGCGCTCCGCGGGGTAGCCAGGCTCCAGGGGGACGTAGGCCGCCCCCGCCTGGAGGATGCCGAGCAGTCCGACGATGAGCTCCGGCGAGCGCTCCAGGCACAGGCCCACGCGAGTGCCCGGCCGGACTCCCATCGCGTGCAGGTGGTGGGCGACCTGGTGCGCACGCGATTGCAGCTCGGCGTAGGTGAGCTGGCCCTCGGCGAACGTCAGGGCGACGGCGTTCGGCGCGCGCTCCACCTGCCGGGCGAAGGCCTGGTGAATCGACGCGTCGCGAGGCGAGCTCGGCGCGGTGTCGTTCCACTCCACGAGGAGGCGGTGACGCTCCTCCTGGGTGAACATCGACAGCCGCGCGAGCGGGACGTCCGGCGTGGCGACAGCCGCCTCCAGCACGCCACGCAGGTGGCTGGCCATCGCGGCCACGGTATCGTGCTCGAAGAGGGCCGTGGCGTAGTTGATGCCTCCGCGGAACCCGTCCTCGGCCCGATGGAGCTGGAGCTCCAGGTCGAAGCGGATGACCCCGTGGTGCTGGTCCATGGGCCGCAGCGACAGGCCGGGCAGGGCCAGCGTCGGCAGCGGCGCGTTGTGCAGGGTGAAGGAGACCTGGAACAGCGGCGTGCGGCTGGCGTCACGCGGCGGGCGGAGCTCCTCCACCAGCTTCTCGAAGGGCACGTCCTGGTGTTCGTAGGCCTCCAGCGTCGTGTCCCGGACCTGCGTCAACAGCTGGCGGAACGTGGACTCCCCTTCGAGCCGCGTGCGCAGGACCAGCGTGTTGGCGAAGTAGCCGATGAGGGCCTCGGACTCCGCCAGCCGGCGGCCGGCGATGGGCGAGCCCACCAGGATGTCGCCCTGACCGGAGTGCCGGTGCAGGACGAGCTGGTACGCGGCCAGCAACACCATGAACGGCGTGGCGCCTTCCTTCTTCGCCAGGGACTCCAGCGCCTGGGTGACGGGCAGCGGCAGGTGGAGCATCGCCGCCGCGCCTTGGAAGGTCTGCTGCGGAGGACGCGGCTTGTCCGTCGTGAGCTCCAGGTGGTGCGGAGCGCCCTCGAGCTTCTTTCGCCAGTAGCCGGTCTGCGTCTCCAGCACCTCGCCCTTGAGCCAGTCGCGCTGCCAGACCGCGTAGTCGGCGTACTGCACCGGAAGCGCCGGCAGGGGCGAAGGACGTCCTTCCCGGAAGGCGGCATAGAGGGCCGCCATCTCGCGGACGAGCACCCCCGTGGACCAACCGTCGGAGACGATGTGGTGCATGTTGAGCACCAGCGCGTGCTCCTGATCCTCGAGCTTCAAGAGGAGCGCGCGGGCCAGCGGGCCGCTCACCAGGTCGAATGGGCGCCGGGATTCCTCCATCGCCAGCCGCAGGCACTCCGCCTCTCGGGCCTCGCGGCTCTCGAACGACGTGAGGTCGACGAACTGGAACGGCAGCGGGAAGGCCGGATGGATGACCTGGACGGGGACATCACCTTCCGTGCTGAAGGTGGTGCGCAGGGCCTCGTGACGCTCCATCAACGCGTCGAAGCCTCGCTGGAGCGCGGACAGGTCCAGCGTGCCCTCCAGCTTCAGCGCGAGCGGGATGTTGTAGGCGCTCGTGGCTCCCGTGAACTGGCTGATGAGCCACAGGCGCTGCTGCGCGAAGGAGAGGGGCAGCTGTCCGGCGCGGTCCACTCGGACCAGCGGCGGGAGCTTCACCGTGGGACGCGCGGCCCCGCTTCTGGCCTCGAGCCGCTCCGCGAGCGCCGCCACGGAGGGCGACTCGAACAGCGTGCGCAGCGGCAGGTCCACGCCGAGCGTGGTCCGGACGCGGACCATCACCTGCGTGGCGAGCAGCGAGTGGCCACCCAGCTCGAAGAAGCCGTCGTGGATGCCCACGCGCTCGACGCCCAGGACCTGCGCGAAGAGCGTGGCCAGCGACTCCTCCATCGGCGTCCGCGGAGCCACGTAGCGACCCGCCTGGACGACCGGGGCGTCGGGCACGGGGAGCGCCTTGCGGTCCACCTTGCCGCTGGGCGACAGCGGCAGGACGCCCAGGTGCATGAAGGCAGACGGCACCATGTACTCGGGCAGTCGCGACTGGAGGTGGCCTCGGAGCAGCGTCGCGTCGAGCGGCTCCGCGTCACCCGTGACGTAGGCGACCAGCCGCTGGTCTCCCTTCGTGTCCTCGCGAAGGAGGACGGCGGCCTCGCGAACGGAGGGGTGGGAGAGGAGGGCGGCTTCGATGTCACCCAGCTCGATGCGGAAGCCTCGCAGCTTCACCTGGAAGTCCGCGCGGCCCAGGTACTCCAGCGTTCCGTCCGGCATCCACCGGGCCACGTCCCCCGTGCGGTACAGCTTCCCATTCGGGTCGCCCGAGACGGTGTCCGCGACGAACCGCTCCGACGTCAGCTGCGGCTTGCGCCAGTAGCCCTGGCCCACCTGCACGCCGCCGATGAAGAGCTCTCCAGGCACCCCCACCGGCGTCGGCTGTCCCTCCCCATCCAGGACGTACAGCCGCGTGTTCGCCACCGGCCGTCCAATCGGAATGGACGGGCGATTCAGCCCCCGTGCGCAGTGGAAGAACGAGACGTCCACCGCCGCTTCCGTCGGGCCGTAGAGGTTGTGCACCTCCGTGCTCGCCGGCAGCTTCGCGTGCGCCTTCTCCACCAGGTCCACCGTCAGCGCCTCGCCGCTGCACACCACGCGCTTCAGGTTCGTCAGCTTCTCCAGCCCCGGCTCCTCCAGGAAGGCTCGCAGCATCGACGGCACGAAGTGCACCGTCGTCACTCGCTGCGCCTCCAGCAACCGAGCCAGGTACGCCGGGTCCTGGTGTCCTCCTGGCTTCGCCACCACGAGCCGGGCGCCCGTCAGCAGCGGCCAGAAGAACTCCCACACCGACACGTCGAAGCTGAACGGCGTCTTCTGCAGCACCGTGTCCGCGCCCGTCAGCCCGTACTCCTGCTGCATCCACTTCAGCCGGTTGACGATTCCCGCGTGCCCGTTCATCGCCCCCTTCGGCCGTCCCGTCGAGCCGGAGGTGAAGATGACGTAGGCCAGCGACTCCGCCCCCGCCAGCGACGCGGGCGTCGTGGTGGGCTGGCGGGAGATGACCGGCCACTCGCTGTCGAGGCACACCACGCGCGAGGTGTGCTGCGGCAGCACGGACTTCAGGCCCTCGTGCGTGAGGAGCACCGGCGCGTCCGCGTCCTCCAGCATCCCGGCCAGTCGCTCGCGCGGGTAGCCCGGGTCCAACGGCACGTAGGCCGCCCCGGACTTCAGGACTCCCAGCAGCGACACCACCAGGTCCAGCGAGCGCTCCAGGCACACGCCGACCAGGACTCCGGGCCGCGCACCCAACGTGCGCAGGTGGTGCGCGAGCTGGTTCGCCTTCTCGTCCAGCTGCGCGAAGGTGAGGGGGCTCTCCTCGAAGCGCACGGCCTCCGCTGACGGCGTGCGGCGCACCTGCTCCTCGATGAGCGCGTGCAGCGTCACGTCCCTCGGGTACGCCTCCGCGCGCCCCTGGAACTCCACCAGCACCTTGCGCCGCTCCTCCTCGTCCATCAGCGGCAGGCGCTGCACGGACAGGTCCGGAGTCGCGACCACCGCGCGAGCGAGCGAGGAGAGGTGCTCGACGAGGCGCTGCATCGTGCTCTCGTCGAACAGCTTCGCCGCGTACTCGAAGCGGCACTGGAGCTCGCCCTGGGTCTCGACGACCTCGAGGCTGATGTCGAACTTCGACGTGCCCGTGGCGACATCGACCTGGCTCAGCTTGAGCGACTGGTGCGTCGCGTCCGCGGAGGGCGTGTTGATGACGTTGAGGACGACCTGGAAGACCGGCGTGCGGCTCTGGTCCCGAGGCGTCTGGAGCAATTCAATCAGCCGCTCGAACGGCGCATCCTGACGCGAGAACGCCCCGAGGGACTGCTGCTTCACCCGGCCCAGCAGCTCGCGGAAGGACGGAGCCCCCGCGAGCTGGGTGCGCATCGCCAGCGTGTTGACGAAGCAGCCGATCAACCCCTCCGTCTCGGGCTGCGTGCGGCCCGCGATGGGGATGCCGATGGCGAAGTCGTCCTGGCCTGAATGACGACCCAGCAACACCTGGAAGAGCGCCATCAGCACCATGAAGGACGTCGCGCCCTCCTTGCGACCGAGCGCCAACAGCGGCTCCGTCACCTCGCGGCCCATCACGAAGCGCAGGCTGCCGCCGTCGTAGGACTGCACCGCCGGACGCGGCCGGTCCGTGGGCAGCTCCAGCGCGGAGACTCCCGCCAGCTGCTCCTTCCACCAGCGGAGCTGACCATCGAGGATGGCGCCCTCCAGCCACTCGCGCTGCCAGACGGCGAAGTCCGCGTACTGCACGGGCAACTCGGGCAGCGGCGACTCGATGCCCGCGCTGTAGCAGGCATAGAGAATGGACATCTCACGCGCGAGCACCAGCGTGCACCACGCGTCGGAGATGACATGGTGCATGACCAGGTTGAGCACGTGCTCCTGCTCGCCCAGGCGCAGCAACACCGCGCGAATCACCGGGCCGCGCTCGAGGTCGAACGGCAGCGCGCTCTCCTCGAGGCAGCGGTGCATCATCGCCGCCTCGCGCTCCTCGGGCGTCGCCCCGGAGACCTCTTCCATCGGCATCGGCAGCCCACCCTTGGGGTGGATGATCTGCGCGGCGCCGCTCTCGGTGAGATGGTACGTGGTCCGCATCACCTCGTGACGCCGCACCAGCTCGTCGAGCGCGGCCTGGAGCGCGGGGATGTCCAGCGGCCCCACCAGCCGGAAGCTGGAGCTGTTGTTGTACGCCGTGCTCGACGGGTCGAGCTGCTGCAAGTACCAGAGGCGCTGCTGCGCGAAGGACAGCGGCAGCGCGCGGTCCCTCCTGGCGCGGGGAATCCCCGTCGAAGCAGCGGGAGCGGCGGCCACCGGGCGGGGAGCCGCGGGTGCCTTGGCCGCACCCGGAGCCTTGGGAGGCATGGGCACCTTGACGGACTCCACGCGTCCATCCGCGCGCAGGCGTGCATGCCGTCCCGTGCGGTACACCCGGGCCGTGGGGCTCATCGGGTGCGCCACCAGCCGGCGGCGCTCCTCTTCCTCGGCCCGCCACAGGCCCGAAGGCAGGCCCGCGCCTTCCAGCGCCAGCTCGCCCACGACGCCCACGGGCGCGGGCTGACCCGCGCCGTCGAGGATCCACGGGCGGATACCCTCCGGAACCTTCTCCGAGGGGGCCCGAGGCAACAGCGCGCCCTCGTGGCTTCCTCCCGCGAGCAGCACCCGCAGGCCGGAGTTCTGCTCCAGCGCCGTGGCCAGCTCGGCCGAGGCTCCGTCGAGCACCAGCGCCCCCACGGGACGCAGCGCCTCACGCGCTCCCGGCACTTCCGTCAGCGAGCGCGCGAGCCGCGCGGACGTGTGGATGAGGACCGAGCCCGCGCGACGGGCCAGCTCCAGCACCTCGCCCACACCCTGGTCGCCCTCGACGAGGACCTGCTCCCGGCGCGCGGTGGCCTCGCGGACCAGGCGGTCCTGGATGACGGCCAGCCGCTCCAACCCCTGCATCACCAGGGGCGTGTCCATGCCGAAGTCGATGAGGGCGGCCACTTCGTCGACATCCGCCTCGCGCACGTCGAGCAGGCGCTTGTAGCCGCTCTCGATGGTGCCGATGAGGCCCGTGCCCTTCGCGTGGTGCTCGAAGGTGCGCTCCAGGAGGGCGTTGATGTCCTCCTCGGAGACCTTGTCGATCTCTCCCTGGAACCCCTGGGCCGCCAGCAGGGACGCGGTGATCTCCGCCGAGCTGCGGAAGTAGCCCAGCAGCGGCTTGCGGACCAGGTCCAGCACCTCCCGCTCGTCGTCGCCGATGAACGCGTGGAGCATCAGCGTGATGTGGCCACGCCCCGGATGTCCGTTGCGGCGCCACGCTTCGCGGTACAGCGCGACCTTCTGCTTCAGCTCCTCGAGCGACTGCGTGAGCAGTCCCGTGAGGACGCCCGCGCCCACTTCACCCGCCAACCGGAACGTCTCGGGGTTGCCCACGGCCGTGAGCCATACGGGCAGCTCCTTCTGCACGGGCTTCGGACGCAGGCCCAGCTCCAGCGTCACGCCGCCGCCGCCCAGGCGCTTCATCTTCTCGCCTCGCCACAGCGCGCGCAGCGTGGCCAGGTTCTTCATCAGGATGTTGCGGCGGTCCTCGAAGTTCGCCGGAGCGAAGGAGAAGTCCGCCACGTGCCAGCCCGTCGCCACCGAGAGGCCGACGCGGCCGCCCGAGAGGTTGTCCACCACGGACCACTGCTCGGCGACCTGCATGGGGTCGTGCAGCGGGAGCACCACGCTGCCGGAGCGCAGCTTCAGGTTCTTGGTGATGGTCGCCACCGCCGCCGCCACGACGGCCGGCTGCGGATAGAGGCCACCGAACGAGTGGAAGTGCCGCTCCGGCGTCCAGATGGCGGAGAAGCCATGGGCATCCGCGAACTTCGAGCCCTCGATGAGCAGCTCGTACTTCGGCCCCGTGAGCGAGTCCTCATCGTTCGCGAAGTAGATGAGGCTCATGTCCATCGCCTGGGTGCGCGGCCCGCCGCCCTGGAGACGAACCAGCCGCGCGGACAACTCCTCCGACGGGAAGGCCACGCGCAGGCCCCGGGTGAGGGCCCACAGCATCTCCAGCTCGGGCCGCTCGACGGACGAATCCGCGGCGGCCAGCCACGTGCCCCCCTCCGACGGACGCAGGCGTCCATCCATCGCCGTGAACAGCTCCGCGAGCGCGTGGTGGTCCAGCGTCCACGCGGGCTGCCCCGAGCCCGCGGGCAGCAACCACGCCGGAGCGTTCGCGCTCAGGAGCAGCGACGCCGCGCTCACCGGCGCCGCCCCCTGCATCAGGTCCTCGACGTAGAGGACCCGGCTCGCGTCCAGCTTCGAGGCGGTGACCAGCCCTCGCCAGGTGATGAGCAGCGGAGCCCCCGCGCCCTGGGGGGCGTAGGTCGCGAGCCTCCCCAGGTCCGTCGCCCCCAGCGCCACCACGGCGCCTCCAGCCTCCAGCACGCCCCACAGCACCGCGAGCTTCGAGGGAGACGGAGGCAGGCAGACCGCGACCGGGACACCCGGGCTCACTCCCGCGGAGCGCAGGCGCGAGGCCACGGACTCCGCCTGATGGGACAGCTCCGACCACGTCGAGGACCGCTCACCGAGGCTCGCGGCGACGGCCCCCGGGGTCCGCTTCGCGCGCTCGGCCAGCTGCGCCGGAATCGAGGTGGAGACCTGCACGGGGCGAGGCGCGGGCCAGGCGGCACGCTCGGCCTCGGTCGCCATGGCCAGGCGAGAGACCCGCTCGTCCGGGTGGGCCATCGCCGACGAGAGGAGCACCTGGAGGTGCTCGACCATCCGGCGGGCCGTGTCCGCGTCGAACAGCTCGGTGGCGTACTCGAGGGCGCCCATCACCCGGCCGGACTCCTCACCCAGGATGAGCGACAGGTCGGACAGCGTGGTGCCCCACTGCACGGGACCATCCGGGACCTCGACGATGGAGCCGCGCACCCCGGTCATCTCCATGGCCGACGCGCCCGTGTTGCCGGCGTTGTGGAACACGAAGACGGAGTCCGTCATGCGGCCCCGGCCGATGTCCTTGCCGGGGATCAGCTCCTCCACCAGGTACTCGAAGGGCACATCCGGACGGGCCTGGACCTCGTTGAGCTCCTGCCGCACGCGGTTGAGCAGCTCGCGGAACGTCGGGTCATCCGCGAAGCTCGTGCGGAACGCCGCCGAGTGCGCCACGTAGCCGATGAGGGTCAGCAGCTCCGGGCGGGTGCGGTTGCCGATGGGCGTTCCGACGATGACGTCCGTCTGGCCGCTGTAGCGGTGCAGCAGCGTCTGCCAGGTGGCGAGAATCAACAGGTAGGGCGTGACGCCCTCGCGCTTGCCGAACGCCACCAGCTCTCGCGACAGGGCGCGCGGGAACTCCACGGGCATGCGCACCGAGAGGAGCGAGCGAGCCGCCGTGCGCGCCCGGTCCGTGGGCATGTCCAGCTGCCGAGGCATTCCTCCCAGGCGCTGCCGCCACCACTGCTCCTGCTCGGGGAAGCGTCCGTCGCGGATGCTGTCGCGCTGCCATGCGCCGAAGTCCGCGTACTGGATGGGCAGCGCCGGAAGCGGCGACGGGCGGCCCTGCTTGTACGCGGCGTAGAGCTGCATCAGCTCGTTGATGAAGATGCTCGTGGACAGCGTGTCGGAGACGACGTGGTGGATGCCGCCCAGGAAGATGTAGTGGCGCGGCTCCAGCTTGAGCAGCGTGGTCCGGAGCACGGGGCCCGTCACCAGGTCGAACGGGGTCACGGCATCCTCGCGCGCGAGGCGCATGGCCTCGGCCTCGCGCTCCTCGGCCGTCGTGCCCTTCACGTCGACGAGGGGCAGCGGGATGCGCATGCTCTCGTGGAAGCGCTGGACCGGGCGTCCCTCCACCACGTCATAGGTCGTGCGAAGGGCCTCGTGCCGTCGGACGATCTCCTGGACCGCGCGCTCCAGCGTCGATGGATCGAGGTCTCCTTCGAGCCGCAGGACGAAGGGGATGTTGTACGCGGAGAGCCCAGGCAGGTGCTGCTCCAGCCGCCAGACGCGCTCCTGGACGAAGGAGAGCGGCAGCTCTCTCGTGCGGGGCAGGGCGACCAGCGGAAGCTCGCGCGTCGGCTCCGTGGAGGGGGCCTGCTTCAACAGGGGCTCGATGCGCTGGGCGATGCCCGCCACCGTGGGGGCCTCGAACAGGGCCGCCAGGGGCAGCTGGACACCGAACGCCTCGCGGACCTGGTTGAGCAACTGCGCGGCCATCAGCGAGTTGCCGCCAATCTCCAGGAAGTCGTCGTCACGGCCGACGAACTCCAGGCCCAGCCGCTCACGCCAGAGTCCCGCGAGGCGCTCCTCGATGGGGCCTTGGGGGGCGTCCTCGCGCGTCTGCGCCACGGCGGGGATGGGCTCGGGTGTTGGGGGCGGCGCTGGCGGCCGAGGCGGCGCCACGGGTGCGAGCGCGACGGGCCGGACGCTGGCGGACTCGGACGACGTCAGCAGCGCGGCCGGGGGCATGGGCGGCATGAACCCCGTCGTCGAGGGATGACGCGGCTCCAGGCTGGAGGACAGGGCCGAGACCACGTGCTTGTCCACAACGGGCGCGGGGGCTCCGGAGGCGGCCTTCAGCAGCGGGGCGGGCTCCGCCATCACGGCCGGCACGGGCGCGGCCGCGGGCTTCGCATCCACCCAGACCCGCTTCTCCTGGAACGGATACGTGGGCAGGTGCAGGCGGCGGCGCTGCTCATGGGCGAAGAAGGCGGACCACTCCACCTCGAGGCCCTGGGCCCACAGCTCGCCCACGGAGGTGAGCAGGCTCACGTGCTCCGTCATCGAGCTGCCTCGCCGCAGCGTGGCCAGCGCCTTCACCCGGTCCTTGTCCTGACCCAGCGAGGCACGCACCAGCGGCGTCAGGTCCTGTCCCGGTCCCACCTCCAGCAGCACGCTGCAGCCTTCCTCCAGCAGCGCGCCCACGGCGTCGGAGAAGAGGACGGGCTGGCGCATCTGGTCCGCCCAGTAGCGCGGCTCGGACAGCGTCCCGCGCTGGGCCCAGGTGCCCGTCACGCTGGAGGCGTAGCGCAGCGTGGGCTCGGAGCGGCGCAGCGTGGACACCAGCCGCGACAACTCCGGCATCAACGGCTCCACGTCCGCGGAGTGGAACGCATGCGGCGCGGGCATCCGCACCACGCCCACGTCCCGCCGCTTCAGCGTCTCCTGGAGCTGCTCCACCTCCGCGATGGGGCCCGCGACGACGCAGCGGTCCGCCGCGTTCACCGCCGCCAGCGACATGCGGGGCGACAGCAGCGGCAGCACCTGCGACTCGGGAAGCGCCACGGCGAGCATGGCTCCCGGAGGCATGCGGTGCATCAGCTCGCCTCGGACCACGGCCAGCTTGAGCGCGTCCTCCAGCGGCAGCGCCCCCGCGATGCACGCGGCGGCGTACTCACCGAAGCTGTGACCCAGGACGGCGTAGGGCTTGAGGCCCCAGTCCATCCACATCCGCGCGAGCGAGTACTCGACGGAGAACAGCGCGGGCAGCGCTACGCGGGTATCCGCGAGGAGCGCCGCGTGCTCGGCCTCCTGGCCCGGAGATGAGGTCAACAGCGCGAGCACCCGCGTGCGCAGCGAGGGGTCCAGCAGCGCCAGGCAGGCGTCGAGGTGCGTCCGGAACGCCGGCTCGGACTCCAGGAGCTCTCGCCCCATGCCGAGCTGCTGCGCGCCCTGGCCCGGGAAGACGAACGCCACCCGGCGCCGTCGCGCGGCCTCCGCATCCTTCAGCCTGGACGGCGTGAAGGGCTTCTGGAGCTGACGTGTCAGCTCCGCCGCGTCGCGAGCCACCACCGCGCGGCGGTACTCGAAGGCCTTGCGGCCCAGCGCGAGCGTGAACGAAGCGTCCGCGAAGGACAGCTCGGCATGCGCCTCCGCATGCGACGCGAGCTGCTTCGAGGCCGCCTCCAGCGCCTCGGGCGTCCGCGCCGAGACGACGAACAGGTGGTGCTTCCTGGAGCTGCTGCCACTCGGAGACATCGGTGATTCCTCGAGCACGGCGTGGGCGTTGGTCCCGCCAATGCCGAAGGAGCTGACCGCGGCGCGCCGCGGGGTCTCGCTCCTCGGCCACGGCCGAAGGGTGTTGTTGACGAAGAAGGGGGTGGAGTCGAAGTCGATTTGAGGATTGGGGCGCTCGAAGTGCAGGCTCGGAGGAATCTCTCCGTGCCGCAGCGAGAGCGCGACCTTGATGAGGCCGGCGAGGCCCGCCACCGTGTCCAGGTGGCCGACATTGGACTTCAGCGAGGCCAGGGCGATGGTGCCGCGGTGCTCCGCGCCCAGGCCGTAGGCGCGCTGGAGCGCGGTCACCTCGATGGGGTCTCCCAGGGGCGTGGCCGTGCCGTGGGCCTCCACGTAGCCGATGTCCTCGGGCCGCACGCCGGAGCGCGCGAGCGCCTGCCGGATGACGGCCGTCTGTCCCTGGACGCTCGGCGCGGTGAAGCCAGACTTGTCGCGGCCATCGTTGTTGGTGGCCGTCGCGCGAATCACCGCGTGGATGGAGTCGCCATCCCGCTGGGCATCCTCCAGGCGCTTGAGCACCACGCACGCGACGCCGTTGCCGGAGACGGTGCCTTGGGCGGACGCGTCGAACGAGCGGCAGTGCCCGTCCGGCGAGAGGATCATCCCCTCCTGGTACACGTAGCCCGTGCGTTGCGGCACCGTCAGCCGCGTGGCCCCGGCCATGGCGACGACGGACATGCCGGCCAGCAGGTTCTGGCACGCCATGTGGACCGCCACGAGCCCGGTGGAGCACGCGGTGTAGAGCAGGACGCTCTCACCCGTGAGGCCCAGCTTGAAGGACGTCTTCGTGGCCAGGCTCTCGTGTGTCGCGGTGCCGTAGAGCTCGAAGAACGCGGCGCCGTCCAGCGGCATGGTGGCGCGCACGGCATCCGCGTAGCCGGAGTCGACGGCTCCCGCGTACAGCGAGATGGCGCCCGGGTGACGCTCCGGGTCGATGCCCGCGTCCTCCAGCGCCGTCCACGCGGTCTGGAGGAACACGCGCTGCTGCGGGTCCACCCACTGCGCCTCGCGCAGGGACATGTCGAAGAACGCGTGGTCGAACTGGTCCGCGCCCTCGAGCACGCCGCCCGCCGGAACGAAGGCCGGGTGCTGACTCAGCTCGAGCCCCTCGGGGAGCCCGGGCAGGCGCTCCAGCTCCTCGGGCTTGAAGCGGGAGATGGACTCGACGCCCTCGCGCAGGTTGCGCCAGAACGCGTCCACCGACGCCGCGCCCGGGAAGCGGCCCGCCATGCCGATGATGGCGATGGCCCCCGTCGTCGACGGCGTGGAGACCGGACGCCGAAGCTCCGGCTCGGCCTGGGGCGCCGGGCGGGCCGCGGCTTGCGCGCCTTGCTTCTCCAGCACGCGGGCCAGGTCCTGGACCGTGGGGTGCTCGAACAGCAGCACGACGGGCAGCGGCTGGCCCAGCTCCTCGCGCATCCGCGCGGCGATGCGCACGACGGAGAGGGACGATCCCCCCAGCTCCTCGAAGAGGTGGTCATTCACCCCGACGCGCTCGGTGCCCAGCTCGCGCGCCCAGATGGCGCAGATGCGCTCCTCCAGGGGATTCGCGGGCTCGACGAAGCGGCCCAGCCGGCCCGTGGACGCGGCATCCGGCTTGGGCAGGGCCTTGCGGTCCACCTTGCCGGACGAGCCCAACGGCAGCGCCGGCAGCATGACGATGACCGAGGGCACCATGTACTCGGGGAGCCGCTGACGCAGCCCCGCGCGAAGCTCGGACGTCTCCAGCGTCTGCCCCTCGCGTGGCGAGACATACGCCACCAGGCGCCGGTCGCCGGGCACGTCCTCGCGGACGATGGCGACCGCCTCGAGGACCCCTGGCTGGGCGGTCAGCGCGGCATCCACCTCCGCCAGCTCGATGCGGAAGCCGCGGACCTTCACTTGATGGTCGATGCGGCCGATGAACTCCAGGACGCCTTCGGGACGCCACCGGACCAGGTCGCCCGTCCGGTAGAGGCGCTCGCCGGGGACGGCGCTGAACAGGTTCGGGACGAAGCGCTCGGCGGTGAGGTCCGGACGCCCCGCGTAGCCTCGCGCGACGCCCGCGCCGCCCAGGTACAGCTCGCCTGGGACGCCCACCGGCACGAGCTGGAGCTGCGCATCCAGCACGTACGCCGTGGTGCTCGCGATGGGGGCACCGATGGGGATGGAGCGCCCCGACGGCGTCGGCCCCGACACGAGGTAGGCCGTGGAGACGACCGAGACCTCCGTGGGCCCGTACCCGTTGGTGATGGGCGCCCGCACGGTCGCCTGCGCCCGCTGGGTATGCGGCACCGAGAGCACGTCGCCCGCGACGTGGATCTCCTTGAGCAAGCGCAGGATGTCGGGGCGGTGCTCCACGAGCTGCGAGAAGAGTCCCGAGGGCAGCTGGGTGTACGTGACGCCGTGCCGCTCGATGACCTCGCCCAGGCGGTCCAGGTCACTGGGCATCGCCGTGGCGGGGAAGATGACGACCCTGCCGCCGTGAAGCAGCGCGAGGCAGTACTCGAGCAGGGAGCCATCGAAGGAGAGCGGCGCCATCATGAGGCTGGTCTCCCGCGCGCCGTAGCGGGCGTACGGCTCCGCGTGGCACAGCCGCAGGAGTCCTCTGTTCTCGATGGCCGCGCCCTTGGGACGACCCGTGCTGCCCGACGTGAAGATGATGTACGCCAGGTTGCGGAGCCCCGCGCCGTGGACGGGCGGCGTGGTGGGCCACGGTGCCAGGTCCAGGTCCGGGACCTGGAGGACCTCCATCCCCGACTCGGGCAGGGTCAGCCTGTCCCTCAGCTCCCGCGTCGTGAGCAGGACCTTGGGACGCGCGTCCTCCAGCATGTAGACGAGTCGCTGGAGGGGGTACGCCACATCCATGGGCAGGTAGGCGCCGCCGGCCTTCAGGGTGGCGAGGATGGCCACCACCAGGTCGATGGAGCGCTCCATGCAAACGGCCACGGGGACATCGGGCCCCACTCCGCGAGCGCGCAGCAGGTGCGCGAGTCGATTGGCCCGGGCCTCCAGCTGGCCGTAGGTCATCCGCTCCGCGCCGGACTCGAGCGCGACCGCGTCGGGACGCAGGTTCGCCTGTCGCGAGAACGCATCCGCGAAGGTGACGTCCGCCGAAGAGGAACGCTCCGTGTCGTTCCAGGTGACGAGGAGCTGATGCCGCTCCTCGGGCGTGAGCCAGTCGACCGCGCTGAGCGGCTGGTCGGGGCTGGCGACGACGGCTTCGATCAGCACACGCAGATGGCCCGCGAGCCGCGCCACCGTGGAGGCGGTGAACAGGTCCGTGCTGTACTCGATGACACCTCGCATCCCCTCCGCGTTCTCGACGAGGACGAGGCCCAGGTCGAAGCGCGCGGTGTCGTTGTCCACGTCGAGCTGACGCAGGGTGAGGCCCGGGACGCGCATCGCCTCCGTGGGCATGTTCTGGAGCGCGAAGATGGTCTGCACCAGCGGGTTGCGGCCCAGGTCTCGCTGCGGCTGGAGCTCCTCGACGAGCTTCTCGAAGGGGAGGTCCTGGTGCTCGTAGGCCGCGAGGGTCGTCTCGCGGACCTGCGTGAGCAGCGCGCGGAAGGAGTCCTTCGGACGCACCCGGGCGCGGAGCACGAGGGTGTTGACGAAGAACCCGACCAGTCCCTCGAGCTCACCGTGGCGCCGGCCCGCGATGGGCGAGCCCACGAGGAGGTCCTCCTGGCGGCTGTAGCGGGAGAGCAGCAGCTGCCACACGGCCAGCAGGGTCATGAAGGGCGTGGCCCCGACCTGCCTGCCGAGCGCCACGAGCCTGTCCACCAGCTCGCGAGGGAGCTGGATGGGCTGTGACGCGCCTTGCGACGTGCTCAGCGCGGGACGCGGACGGTCGGTGGGCAGGTCCAGGAGGTGGGGCGCCCCGTCGAGCCGCTTCTTCCACCAGTCCACTTCGCGGGCCAGGGTGTCGCCCTGGAGCCACTGGCGCTGCCAGGCCGCGAAGTCGACGTACTGCACCGGGAGCGGGGACAGCGCGGGGGCCTTCTGCGTGGAGAAGGCCTCGTAGGCCAGCGCCACCTCACGCACCATCACACCCAGGGACCAGCCGTCCGAGATGATGTGGTGCATGACGAGCGCGAGCACATGCAGCTCCGCGTCGAGCTTCAGCAGTACCGTCCGCAGCAGTGGTCCCGTGCCCAGGTCGAACGGCTGGCTCGCCTCCTCGGCGGCGTACTTGCGCGCCGCGGCCTCCCGTGCGTCGGGCGCCACGTCCGACAGGTCCACGAGCGGCAACGCCCAGGGCCTGTGCGGATGGAAGGTCTGCGTGGGCTGGCCATCCTTCAGCGCGAAGGACGCGCGCAGCGGCTCGTGACGGGAGACGAGGAGGTCCAAGGCCTGCCGCAGGGCCTCGGTGTTCAAGGCGCCTTCCAGGCGGATGGCGCCGGACACGTTGTACTGCGTGCCTCCGGGTTGGACCTGGTCGAGCAGCCACAGGCGCTGCTGCGCGAACGACAGCGGCAGCTCTCCATCGCGAGGGATGGGCCGCAGCGGCGGTACCTGCGACGGCGTCGAGCGGAAGAGCATGCCTTCCTCGACGAGCTCGGTGACTCGCGCCACGGTGGGCGCGTCGAACACGGCGTGGACGGGGAGCTCGACGCCGAACGTGGCGCGCAGCCGGGAGACGAGCTGGGTCGCGAGGAGGGAGTGTCCCCCCAGCGCGAAGAAGTCGTCATGCAGGCCCACGTGGTCGACGCGGAGCAGCTCGCGGAACGCCGTGGCGACCCGCTGCTGGAAGGGCGTGAGTCGCTCGGGCGCCTTCGGAGCGGTGAGGCCCGCGGCCGGAGCAGGCGCCACGGGCACGGGGAGCGCCTTGCGGTCCAGCTTGCCGCTGGGCGACAGCGGGAGCGACGGGAGGACCACGAAGGCCGACGGCACCATGAACGTCGGCAGCCGAGTCCCCAGGAACTCCTTCAGCTCCGCCGTGTCGGCCGATGCCGACGACGGGACGACATACCCGACGAGGCGCGGGTCCCCAGGAGTGTCCTCGCGAAGGAGGACGGCGGCCTCGCGAACGGAGGGGTGGGAGAGGAGGGCGGCTTCGATGTCACCCAGCTCGATGCGGAAGCCTCGCAGCTTCACCTGGAAGTCCGCGCGGCCCAGGTACTCCAGCGTCCCGTCCGGCATCCACCGGGCCACGTCCCCCGTGCGGTACAGCTTCCCATTCGGGTCGCCCGAGACGGTGTCCGCGACGAACCGCTCCGACGTCAGCTGCGGCTTGCGCCAGTAGCCCTGGCCCACCTGCACACCGCCGATGAAGAGCTCTCCGGGCACCCCCACCGGCGTCGGCTGTCCCTGCCCATCCAGGACGTACAGCCGCGTGTTCGCCACCGGCCGTCCAATCGGAATGGACGGGCGATTCAGCCCCCGTGCGCAGTGGAAGAACGAGACGTCCACCGCCGCTTCCGTCGGGCCGTAGAGGTTGTGCACCTCCGTGCTCGCCGGCAGCTTCGCGTGCGCCTTCTCCACCAGGTCCACCGTCAGCGCCTCGCCGCTGCACACCACGCGCTTCAGGTTCGTCAGCTTCTCCAGCCCCGGCTCCTCCAGGAAGGCTCGCAGCATCGACGGCACGAAGTGCACCGTCGTCACTCGCTGCGCCTCCAGCAACCGAGCCAGGTACGCCGGGTCCTGGTGTCCTCCTGGCTTCGCCACCACGAGCCGGGCGCCCGTCAGCAGCGGCCAGAAGAACTCCCACACGGACACGTCGAAGCTGAACGGCGTCTTCTGCAGCACCGTGTCCGCGCCCGTCAGCCCGTACTCCTGCTGCATCCACTTCAGCCGGTTGACGATTCCCGCGTGCCCGTTCATCGCCCCCTTCGGCCGTCCCGTCGAGCCGGAGGTGAAGATGACGTAGGCCAGCGACTCCGCCCCCGCCAGCGACGCGGGCGTCGTGGTGGGCTGGCGGGAGATGACCGGCCACTCGCTGTCGAGGCACACCACGCGCGAGGTGTGCTGCGGCAGCACGGACTTCAGGCCCTCGTGCGTGAGGAGCACCGGCGCGTCCGCGTCCTCCAGCATCCCGGCCAGTCGCTCGCGCGGGTAGCCCGGGTCCAACGGCACGTAGGCCGCCCCGGACTTCAGGACTCCCAGCAGCGACACCACCAGGTCCAGCGAGCGCTCCAGGCACACGCCGACCAGGACTCCGGGCCTCGCGCCCAGCGTGCGCAGGTGGTGCGCGAGCTGGTTCGCCTTCTCGTCCAGCTGCGCGAAGGTGAGGGTGCTCTCCTCGAAGCGCACGGCCTCCGCTGACGGCGTGCGGCGCACCTGCTCCTCGATGAGCGCGTGCAGCGTCACGTCCCTCGGGTACGCTTCCTCGCGGCCCTGGAACTCCACCAGCACCTTGCGCCGCTCCTCCTCGTCCATCAGCGGCAGGCGCCCGATGGGCATGGAGGCATCACCCACCACCGCCTCCAGCAGGGTGCGGAAGTGACGGCCCAGCCGCTCGGCGAAGGCGGAGGAGAACAGGTCGACGCTGTACTCCAGTGCGCCGTCGAGTCCGCCTCCCGCCTGTTCCATCAGCGACATCGTGAGGTCCAGGCGCGCCGTCTTCGTCGTGGTCTTCAGGATCTCCACCTGGACACCCGGCAACGAAGGCGGCTGCATGGGCGCGTTCTGGAGCGCGAACATCACCTGGGTGAGCGGGGACCTGCGGCCCTCGCGCTCGCCGCCCAGGGCCTCCACGAGCTGGTCGAACGGCACGTCCTGATGGACGTACGCGGCCAGCGACTCCTCGCGGACGCGGGCCACCAGCTCACGGAAGCTCGGGTTCCCGTCCAGTCGGGCCCGCAGCACCAGCGTGTTGACGAAGAAGCCGATGAGCGGCTCCAGCTCGGGCCGGGTGCGCTGGGCGACCGGGCTTCCCACGCAGAAGTCGTCCTGCCGGGAGTAGCGGGACAGCACCACCTCGAACGCGGCGAGGAGGACCATGTACAGCGTGGCCCCTTCGTCGCGAGCGAGCTTCTCCACGGCCGCCACCAGCTCCGGCGGCAGCGAGAAGAAGTGGCTGGCCCCCTGAATCGTCCGCGTCGTGGGCCGGACGGTGTCCGCGGGCAGCTCCAGCGCCGGAGCCCCGGTGAAGCGGGCCCGCTGCGCCTCGAGCTGCTTCTGGATTCCCTCCGTCTGGACCCATTGCCGCTGCCACGCCGCGAAGTCCGCGTACTGCACGGGCAGCTCGGGCAGGGGCACCTCGCGGCCCTGGGCGAGGGCCTCGTAGATGGAGGCCACCTCGTTCACCAGCACGCCCATGGACCAGCCGTCCGAGACGATGTGGTGCATGCACAGGAGCAGCACGTGCTCGGTGGACGACACGCGGACGAGCATCGTGCGCAGCAGCGGGCCCGCCTGGAGGTCGAACCGGTGGTGGGCCTCCTCGCTCATGCGGGCCCGGAGCGCTGCCTCGCGCATGGCGGGCTCCAACGCGCTGAGGTCCTCCACGGGCAGCGACCAGCGCGTCGGCGCGGGCTGGATGCGCTGGAACGGCAGGCCCTCGCGAGCGCCGAACGTGGTCCGGAGCACCTCGTGCCGCAGCACCAGCGTGGCGAACGTCTCTCGCAGCACGTTCACGTCGAGCGTGCCCGACAGGCGCAGCGCCACGGGGACGTTGTAGACGGCCTGCCCCGGCTGGAGCTGCTCCAGGAGCCACAGGCGCTGCTGCGAGAACGACAGGGGCAGCGACTCGTTCCGCTCCACCGCCACCAGCGGCGGCATCGCGGCGCGCGAGGCTCCCAGCATGAGCGACTCGATGCGCTGCGCGAGGCCGGCCAGGGTCGGCGTCTCGAACAGCATGCGCAGGGGCAGGTCCACGTCGAAGCGCGCGCGCACTCGCGTCACGAGCTGCGTGGCCAGCAGGGAGTGGCCGCCCAGCTCGAAGAAGTCGTCGTGAGGGCCCACCCGGTCCACCTTGAGCACTTCGCGGAACAGGTCCGCGAGCTGCTGCTGGAGGAGCGTGAGGGTCGCTTCAGCGACGGCCGAGCCGGAGGCGGCCTCGGGAGGCGGCAGCGCCTTGCGGTCGACCTTGCCGTTCGGCGACAGGGGCAGGGCCTCGAGCGCGACCCACGCGGTCGGCACCATGTACTCGGGCAACTGCCGGCGCAGGTGCTCGCGCAGCGTCGTGTGCTCCAACGTGGAGGGGACCACGTACGCCACCAGGCGCTTGTCGCCGGGGACGTCCTCGCGGACCAGCACCGTCGCCTCGACGACGCCGGAGTGGCCTCGCAGCGCGGCCTCGATTTCCCCCAGCTCGATGCGGAAGCCCCGCACCTTCACCTGGAAGTCCGTGCGGCCCAGGAACGTGAGCGTGCCGTCCTCCGTCCACCGCACGCGGTCACCGGAGCGATACAGCCGCGCTCCCGGCGTCGTGGAGAAGGGATGGGGGACGAAGCGCTCGGCCGTGAGGGCGGGCTGTCCCAGATACCCTCGGGCCAGGCCCTCGCCGCCGATGAAGAGCTCACCCGGCACACCCACGGGGACAGGCTGCAGGTGCTCGTCCAGGACGAAGACCTGCGTGTTGCCGATGGGACGGCCGATGGAGACGGAGCTCCCCACCTCATCCCCGGGAGCCATGCGGTGGCACGCGGTGAAGGTGGTGCCCTCGGTGGGGCCGTAGCCGTTCACGAGCCCCTGGCCACTCGCCAGACGCTCGCGGACGCGGGGGGCGGGGAGCACGTCGCCCCCCGCGAGCAACTGCCGGACCCGAGCGAGGGCCTCCGGCTGATGCTGCTGCATCTGGTCGAACAGCGCGGCGGTCAGCCACAGCAGGGACACCTGGTGACGGACCAGGGCCTCGCCCAGCTCCTTCAGGTCAGGCGTCGCGTGCGGATAGACGACCAGCCGTCCACCGTGCAGCAGGGCACCCCAGACCTCGAGCGTCGAGGCATCGAAGGCCAGCGGTGCGAGCTGGAGCACCACCTCCTGGGGCCCCAGGTCCACGTAGCGCGCGTTCGTGAGGAGCCGGACGACGCCTCGATGGGTGACGGCCACGCCCTTGGGCCGGCCGGTGGAGCCAGAGGTGTACGAGACATACGCCAGATGATCCGGGCCCAGGTCCACCTGCACCGGGATCGTGGGCTGGCGCGCGATGACGCTCCATTCCGAGTCCAGCGACACCAGGGGCTGCGAGCCCGCGGGGAGGTCCTCCTCCAGCGACTGCTGCGTCAGCACCGCGGCCACGCCCGAGTCCTCGAAGAGGAACGCGAGGCGCTGCGCGGGGTACGACGGCTCCAGCGGCACGTAGCACCCACCCGCCTTCAGGATGCCCAGCACGCCGATGATCTGCTCCAGTCCCCGGTGCAGGCACAGGCCGATGCGCGACTCCACCCCCAGGCCCAGCGCGCGCAGGTGGTGCGCGAGCTGGTTGGAGCGCTCGTCGAGCTGCGCGTAGGTGAGGGTCCGTCCCTCGTGCTCCACCGCCACCGCCGACGGCGTCCGCGCGACCTGGGCCGCGAACAGCGCGGGAATCGTCGCCAGGGCGGGCAGCTCCACGCGCGTCTCGTTCCACGTCCGCAGCACCCGCCGCTGCTCCGCCTCGGTCATCAGCGGGAGCTGGCTGAGGCGCTGCTCCAGGCCCCCCTTCGCCACCGCGTCGAGCACCACGCCCAGGTGCTCGGCCATCCGGCGGATGGTCGCCTCGGTGAAGAGCTCGGTGCTGTACTCGAGCTGCCCCTCCAGCGCGCCGTCCTTCTCCATGAGGGAGAGGGTGAGGTCGTAGCGCGAGGTGCGGGTGGAGCTCGGCAGCAGGTCCACCTGCACGTCCGTGAGCGACGGCGCGCGCATGGGCGCGTTCTGGAGCACGAACAGGGTCTGGAACAGCGGCGTGCGCGAGAGGTCTCGCTCCCCGCCGAGCGCCTCCACCATCCGGTCGAAGGACACTTCCTGGTGCGCGAACGCGGACAAGGCCACGTCCTTCACCTGACCCAGCATCGTCGCGACGGTGGGGTCCTCCTCCCACTGGAACCGCAGCGGGACGGTGTTGACGAAGAAGCCAAT
Source organism: Myxococcus stipitatus (assembly GCF_038561935.1). The sequence continues at coordinate 5,287,259 of NZ_CP102770.1, forward strand.
CAGCCCTTCGAGCTCCGGCCGCTCACGGTGGCCCACCGTGGTTCCCGTCGTCAGGTCCCGCTGTCCCGAGTACCGCGAGAGCAGCGCCTGCCAACCGGTCATCAGGACCATGAAGAGCGTCACGCCCTGCTCACGCCCCAGCGACTCCAACCGGGAGACCAGCGTCGCGGGGAGCGTGAAGGAGTACAGCGCGCCCGCGAAGCCACGCGCGGCCGGGCGCGGATGGTCCGTGGGGAGCTCCAGCACGGGAGCCCCCTGGAGCCGCGAGCGCCACCAGTCGAGGTGCGCGTTCGCCGCTCCCGCGTCCAACACCTGCCGCTCCCACGCCGCGAAGTCGGCGTACTGCACGGGCAGCTCGGGCAGGGCAAGGGGCTTGTTCTCCAGGAGCGCGGCGTACGCCGCCGCGACCTCGCCGATGAGCACATCCACGGACCAGCCGTCCGCGATGATGTGGTGGATGCACAGCAGGAGCACATGCTCCTGGTCCGCGAGCCGCAGCAGGCGGGTCCTCAACAGCGGGCCGTGCTCCAGGTCGAAGGTGTGATGCGCCTCCTCATGGGTTCGCCGGGCGGCGACGGCCTCGCGCTCGGAAGGCGCCAGCGCGCGCAGGTCCTCGCGCTCCAGCGACCACCGCGCGGGGGCCTCATGGATGCGCTGCACCGGGCCGCCCTCGTGGGTCGTGAAGGTGGTGCGCAGCGCCTCATGGCGACGGACGACCTCCAGGAACGCACGGCTCAGCACGTCGACGTCGAGCGGACCGCGCAGCCTCAAGGCCGCCGGCATGTTGAAGGCGACCAGCCCGGGCTGGAACTGGTTCATGAACCAGAGCCGCTGCTGGGCGTAGGACATCGCCACTCCGTTGGCGTCTCGAGGAATCGGGACGAGGGGCGGCACCACGGCCGTGGTGGGACTCGAGGCCAGGGTCGCCTCGAGGCGCTCCGCGAGCCGCGCCACGGTGGGCGCCTCGAAGAAGGCGCGCAGCGACAGCTGGCCCCCCAGCCGCTCGCGCACGCGCGTCACCACCTGCGTGGCCAGCAGCGAGTGCCCGCCCAGGAGGAAGAAGTCGTCATGCAGACCGACGCGCTCCACGTGCAGCACCTCGCGGAAGACCTCCGCCAGCCGCTGCTGGAGCTCCGTGTGGGGCGCCTCGAAGGCCGAGTCTCCCCCGGAGAACGTCGGCGCGGGCAGCGCCTTCCGGTCCACCTTGCCGTGTGACGTCTGCGGCAGCGCGGCCAGCGTGACGAACGCCACGGGCACCATGTACTCCGGCAGCGTGTGCCGCAGGTGGGAGCGCAGGGCCTCCACGTCCACGGTGGCGGGGGTGACGTAGGCGACGAGGCGCTTGTCCCGGAGCGCGACCTCGCGCGCCACCACGATGGTCTCACCGATGCCCGGATGGGCACGCACGGCCGCCTCGATCTCACCCAGCTCGATGCGGAAGCCGCGCACCTTCACCTGGAAGTCGATGCGTCCGAGGAACTCGAGCGTGCCGTCCTTGCGCCAGCGCGCGCGGTCACCGGAGCGGTAGAGCCGCTCACCCGGCGAGGAGGAGAAGGGGTGCGGCACGAAGCGCTCGGCGGTGTACCCGGGCTGGTTCTGATAGCCCTGTGCGAGTCCCGGGCCACCGAGGAACAGCTCGCCAGGAACGCCCACGGGAACGGGCCGCAGGTTCGCGTCCAACACATACGCTTCCGTGTTGGGCAGCGGTCGACCGATGGGGATGGATTCGCCCAGCGCATCCCCCGGCCTCACCTGCTGCTGCACCGCGACGACCGAGGCTTCCGTGGGCCCGTAGACGTTGAAGACGAAGCGGCCCTGCGCCAGGCGCTCACGCACCCGGGGAAGGGGCAGCACGTCTCCCCCCACGAAGAGGTGGTGCAGCCGCGCGAGGGCCTCTGGCTGCTGCTGCTGCAGGACGTCGAACAGCGCGGTGACGATGGCGGCGCTGTTCACGCCTTGCTCGACGATGAGCCGCGCGAGCTCCGCCGGCTCGGGAGGGCCCGGCGGGTACACGACGATTCGCGCGCCGAACACCAGCGCGCTCCACACCTCCAGCATGATCGGGTCGAACGTCGGCGCCGACACCTGGAGGACCACGTCCTCGGGTCCTCGGGTGAAGCCCATGCCGGACACCAGGCGCAGCACCGCGCGATGCGCGATGGCCACGCCCTTGGGCATGCCCGTCGAGCCGGACGTGTACGCGATGTACACGAGCTGGTCCGGGCTCTCGACGAGGGCGAGGGGCGCCGGGGACTGCCGCGAGATGCCCGCCGCGTCGGAGTCCAGACGAACCACCGCGAGGCCCCGGTCCTCCAGGGAGGACGCGGTGGACTCCAGGGTCAGCACCGCGGAGAGGCCCGAGTCCGCGACGACATGGGCCAGCCGCGCCTCCGGCCACGCGAGGTCCAGGGGGACGTAGCAGCCTCCCGCCTTCGCGACCGCGAGCATGCCGACCACGAGCTCCAGGCTTCGGGACAGCGCCAGACCGACGCGGGGAGCGGCGCCCAGCCCCAGCGACACGAGGTGGCGGGCGATCTGATTCGCGCGCGCCTCCAGCTCGCCATAGGTGATTGTCCGGTCCTGGTCGAACACGGCCACGGCGCCAGGGGACACGAGGGCGCGCGAGGCGAAGCTCGCATGGAGCGTGGTGTTGGACGGGTACTCGGCGCGGGTGTCATTCCAGGCAACGAGGACCTGGTGCCGCTCGGCGTCGGACATCAGCGGCAGGGCGGAGAGCCTGCGCCCGGCATTCTCGAGGACTCCCGCGAGCAGGCGCAGGAAGTGGTCGGCCATCCGCTGGGCCGTGTCCGGCGTGAAGAGGTCCAGGCTGTACTCGAGCTGGCCCTCGAGCGCGCCCTGGCGCTCCAGCAGCGACACGGTGACGTCGAACTTGGATGTCTCCGTCACCGTCGGGAGGACCTCCACGCTCAGGCCCGGCAGCGCGGGCGGAGACATGGGCGCGTTCTGGAGGACGAACGCCGACTGGAAGACGGGCGTGCGAGCCAGGTCGCGCTCGCCACCGACCGCCTCGACGAGCCGGTCGAAGGGCACGTCCTGGTGCGCGAACGCGGCCAGTGACTCCTCGCGGACGCGGCCCACCAGCTCCAGGAAGGTCGGGTCTCCGTCGAGCCGTGAGCGCAGCGCGAGCGTGTTGACGAAGAAGCCGATCAGCCCTTCGAGCTCCGGCCGCGTGCGATGGGCCACGGGGGTGCCCACGCAGAAGTCCGTCTGGCCCGAGTAGCGCGAGAGCAGGGTCTGCCAGCCGGCCAGCAGGACCATGAAGAGCGTGGCGCCCTCCGACTGGCCCAGCTTCTCCAGCCCCGAGACCATCGAGGCCGGCAGCGTGAAGAACTTCGTGGCGCCTCGGGTGCTCCGCACCGCGGGGCGAGGGAAGTCCGTGGGCAGCTCCAAGGCGGGGGTGCCCTGGATGCGCGTGCGCCACCAATCGACCTGCGCGTTCGAGGCCTCGCTCTCCAGCACCCGCCGCTGCCAGGCCGCGTAGTCGGCGTACTGGACGGGCAGCGAGGGGAGGTTGGACTCCTTGCCACCGGAGATGGCCGCGTAGAGCGAGGCCACCTCGCGCACCAGCACGCCCATGGACCAGCCGTCCGAGACGATGTGGTGCATGCAAAGGAGCAGCTGGTGCTCTTCGTCGCCAAGGCGGAGGAGGGCGGTGCGCAGCAGCGGTCCGTTCTCCAGGTCGAACGGCCGGTGGGCCTCCTCGGAGACGCGGCGCCGCACGGCGTCCTCGCGGGCCGAGGACTCCAGGGCCGAGAGGTCCTCGACCGTCAGGAGCCACGACTCGGGCGCGGCGTGGACGAGCTGCACGGGCTGGCCATCGCGAGGCGCGAAGGTGGTGCGCAGCGGCTCGTGCCTGCGGACGATCTCCGCGAAGGTGCGGCGCAGGGACTCGACATGGAGCCGCCCCGTCAGCCGCAGGGCGATGGGGATGTTGTACGCGGCTTCTCCGGGCTGGAGCTGCTCCAGGAACCAGAGCCGCTGTTGCGCGAACGACACCGCGAGCGGTGCCACTTCATCGGTGCGCGGCAGACGCTCCAGCGGGAGCGCGTCGCTCGTGTTCGCGGTGGACGTCCCTTGCAGGGAGGCGATGCGCTCGGCGAGGCGCTCCACGGTGGGAGCCTCGAAGAGCACACGAAGGGACAGCGAGACGCCCTGCTGCGCACGCAGCCGCGTCACCACCTGCGTGGCCAGCAGCGAGTGGCCGCCCAGCGCGAAGAAGTCATCACGGGCACCCACGCGGGAGTGGCCGAGCACCTCCGAGAAGATGCGGGCGATGGTCTCTTCCATCGGGTTTCGCGGCGCGACGTACTCGTCCTCGATGACGGAGCGGTCCGCCTCGGGCGCGGGCAGCGCGGCGCGATTCACCTTGCCGCTGGGCGTCAGCGGCAAGGATGGCAGCACGACGAACGCGGAAGGCACCATGTGCGGAGGCAGCCGCTCCGTCAGGGCCTGACGGATGCGGGCCACCTCCCGGGCACTGCGGGCCCCTCGGAGCGGGTCATTGGCGAGCCGCGAGCCCGGCACGAGCTCCGGCGTCAGGTCGAACCGGGCCGCCGTCCCGGCGCGCGTGAACACCACGTCCAGGGCTCCATCGGAATGGGCGCCCGCCCAGCTCACCTGGGTCTGGTAGCCCAGCGCGCCGCCGAGGGCATGGAGGTCCTCGGGCTCCACGCCGCGCCCCGGCCAATCCCGGAGCACTTCGCGCAGCGCGGCGACATGGGGCGGCCTGCCGGAGCCGGACAGCAGCTCGACGAGGCGGGTGTCATCCAGCACGCGCGCGTTGGGCAGCCCACGCACGGCCAGCACGTCGGGCTGTCCCGTCAGCTGATGGCGCAGCGACTCCAGCGTCTGGTCCCTGCCGTCCCGCCACTCGGGACGCGGGGCCGCGGTGGGCTCGCCGACGTGGACGATGACCTCGTAGCGGAAGCGGCTCAGCTCGTTGTCGTAGCGGCCGTGCTTGGGCAGCACCTCCACCCGGGCGATGCCCGGCACTCGCGAGGGCAGCGAGGTGAAGAACGTGGGCGAGAGGACCAGCTCCTCCTCGGCCAGCACGTCGCGCTGCACGCGGTACTGGAGCTGCGACGTCGAGAGGTTCGGCGGCGCGCGGTGCAGCCGCACCGAGGCGCGGAAGGCCTCCAGCAGCTCCAGGTTGCGCACGTCGCCCAGGAAGATGCGGCCCCCGGGCTTCAGCACCGCCACCGCGCCGCGCAGCACCTGGAGCAGGTAGTCGCCGCTCGGGAAGTACTGGATGACGGAGTTGATGATGACGGTGTCGAACGAGCCGGGCTCGATGCCCGACAGGTCATCCACGCTCCGGTGGAGCAGGTGGACGGAGCGGAGGGACTCGCCCAGGCGCTCGCGCTGACGCTCGATGCGGTCCAGCGCGGGCCGCGCGAAGTCCACGCCCCAGTATGCCTCGCACCGAGGCGCCAGCCGGTACAACAGCAGGCCCGTGCCGCACCCCAGCTCCAGGATGCGCCGAGGACGCAGGGCGAGGATCTGTCGCACGGTGGTGTCCACCCACTCGCGCATCTGCTCGGCCGGGAGCGGGCCGCTGGTGTAGCTGTCGTTCCAACCGGAGATGTCGAAGGTCGGATCGTCGCTGCGCTCGCCCTGGGCGTAGGTCTCGTCGTAGACGGCCTTCCACTGGGCGGTCTGCTCGATGGTGCCCGTGGTGTCCAGATCTCCCAGGACGACGTACGCCGCCAGCCGCTTGTCCCCGGGCGAGTCCTCGCGAGCCATCACCACCGTCTCGCGGACCGAGGGGTGCGTGCTCAGCGCCGATTCGATCTCCCCCAGCTCGATGCGGAAGCCGCGGATCTTCACCTGGTTGTCGATGCGTCCCAGGTACTCGAGGTCACCATTGGCCAGGCGTCGCGCCAGGTCACCCGCGCGGTACAGCTTGCGCCCCGGCACCGGGCCGAAGCGGTCCTCCACGAAACGGGCGGAGGTGAGCTCGGGCCGTCGCAGGTAGCCGCGCGCCACGCCCGCGCCACCGACGTGGATCTCGCCGGGCACCCCCACGGGCACGGGCTGCCCCGCGGTGTCGAGCAGATAGATCTGCAGGTCCGGAATCGGGCGGCCAATCACGCTGGACCACGGGCGATCCACATCGGCCATCCGCACGGGGCGGTAGGTGACGTGGACGGTGGTCTCGGTGATGCCGTACATGTTGACGAGCGTGGGCTGCTCATCGCCGTGCCGCTCGAACCAGGGGCGCAGCGCGGCCATGTCGAGTGCCTCGCCGCCGAAGACGACGTAGCGCAGGGACAGCGTCGGCACCGGGCCCCGGAGCGCGGCCTGCTGCTCGGCGTGGATGAGCTGACGGAACGCGGTGGGCGTCTGGTTGAGGACGGTGACGCGCTCGTCGGCGAGGAGCCGGTGGAAGGCCTCGGGAGAACGGCTCACCCAGTACGGCACCACCACCAACCGGCCGCCGTACAGCAGCGCGCCCCAGAGCTCCCAGACGGAGAAGTCAAAGGCGTAGGAGTGGAACAGCGACCACACGTCCTGGGGGCCGAAGTGGAACCACGCATCCGTGGCGGTGAAGAGGCGCACCACGTTGTCGTGGCGCACCATCACGCCCTTGGGCCGGCCCGTGGAGCCGGAGGTGTAGATGACGTACGCGAGGTCGGTCGGCGCGTTGCATCGCGGCGGGCGTGGCGCGGACGGGGTGGACGACGGCAGGTCCACGTCCATCCGCACCAGGGCCGCACCGGACGCGGGGAACCGGTCCTCGAGCGAGCTCTGCGTGATGAGGACCGGCGCCTGCGCGTCCTCCAGCATGAACGCGAGGTTCTCCCGCGGATAGGACGGGTCCAACGGCAGGTAGGCACCGCCCGCCTTGAGGATGCCGAGCAGGGCCACCACCAGGTCCAGCGAGCGCTCCAGGCACACGCCCACCAGGACGTCGGGCCCCACGCCGTGGCGCAGCAGCACCTGCGCGACTTGATTGGCCCGCGCGTCCAGCTCGCGGTACGTGAGGTGCCGCGATTCGAACGTGACGGCGATGGCGTCCGGCGTGCGGTCGACCTGCGCCTCGAAGCGCTCCACCAGGGTGCCGTCGCTCGGCGCCTCGGCGCGCGGGTTCCAGGCGTGGAGGACGTGCTGCCGCTCGGCCTCCGTCATCAGCGGGAGGTCGGCGATGCGCTGGTCGGGGGACTCGGCCATGGCGGCCATCACCACTTCCAGGTGGCCCAGCAGCCGGTCGATGGTCTCCGCGTCGAAGAGGTCGGACGCGTACTTGCAGCCGATGAGGAGCCCTTCGGGACGGTGGGTCGCCTCGAAGGTCAGGTCCAGCTCCGTGGTGCGGTTGTCCAGGAGCGACACGTCCAGCGTCACCCCGTTGCCCATGGGCACATCGTGCGGGATGTCGTAGTCGTCGAGGACGAAGGCGACGTTGTACAGCTCGCGCCGCTGAGAGCCGGGCTGCGCCGCCGCGAGGATGTGGTCGAACGGGCAATGGCCGTGGGCCAGCGCCCCCAGCGTGGTCTGCTTGACGGACGCGAGCAGCTTCGTCACGGAGGCTTCGGCCGGCAGCCGCACGCGCAGCGGGATGAAGTTGGTGCAGTCTCCCATCAGCTCGCGGATGCCGGGGACCTCGCGGCCCGAGACGGCGGAGCCGAGCACGAAGTCCGACTGGCCGCTCCAGCGGTGCAGGACGGTGGACAGCGCGGCGAGCACGCTGACGAAGGGCGTGACGCCTTCACGCCGCCCCAGGGCGTGCAGCTTCGTCACCACCGCCGAGGGCAGCAGCCTCGAGCGCCGAGCACCCTGGAACGAGAGGCGCTGCGGCCGGGGCCTGTCGGTCGGGAGCGCGAGCAAGGACGGCGCATCCGCGAGCGTCTGCTTCCACCACGTCAGCTCCGCGCGCAGGGCCTGGGGCTTGAAGTGCTCCAGTTGCCACGCGGCGAAGTCCCCGTACTGCAACGACGGCTCGGGGAGCGGCGAAGGTCGGCCCTCGGAGAAGGCGCCATAGAGGGCGACGAGCTCCCGAGCCATCAGCCCCACGGTCCAACCATCCGCCACCAGGTGGTGCACGGAGACGACCAGCGAATGGTCCTCGGGCCCGAAGCGCACCAGGCTGAAGCGGACAAGGGGCCCGGTCGCCGGGTCCATGGGCCGCTGGCCGTCGCGCACGGCGACGGCATCCAGCACGCCCGCGCGCTCCGCCGGGTCCTGGGCGTCGGCACTCACGCGCTCGATGCTCACGGGGCTCGGGGCCTGGACGTGCTGGACCAGCGCTCCGTCCGTCGACGTGAGCGTGGTCCGCAGCACGTCATGGCGGCGGACCAGCTCGTTCACGGCACGCTCCAGCGCCTCCGTGCTCAGCGGCCCGTGCAGCGAGAAGGCCACGGGGATGTGGTACGCGGTCGACGCCGGCTCGATCTGCTGGATGAACCAGAGCCGCTGCTGCGCGAAGGACGCGGGCGAAGTGGCCGCGTTCCCCTCGCCACGCGCCACGGGGCCCGGACGAGGCGCGGGCGCGCCCCGCGCGCCGGAGACCTCGGCGATGAGTCCCTGGAGGGTGACGTCCTGCAGCAGCACGGCGGCGGAGACCCGAGCCCCCAGCCGCTTCTCGATGCGAGCCTGGAGGTCCGCCGCGCCTAGGGAGTCGAGTCCCATTCGGGTCAGCGGGGCATCCAGGTCGACGCCCTTGGAGGACTCGCCCAGGTTCAGGACGGCGGCGAGCTCCTCGCGCAGCGCCTGCTCCAGCTCGGCATGGGCTGGGCTCGATGCGGCGGGTGCCTGGGGCGCGGGGGCCTCCTGGACGGAAGGCTGCGCCGGTGCGGTCCCAAGGTCCGAGCGCCACACCACGGGCAGCTCGCCGGACGCGAGCCCCGCGCGACTCGCGAAGCGCTGGATCTTCCCGCTGGAGGTCTTGGGAATCGAGCCGGGCGGAAGCAGCGCCACCGTCCGGGGTTGGACCTCCAGCTCGCTGGCGATGGCCTGCCGCACCGAATCGCCCACGGCCGCCAGGGCCTCGTTGTCGCCGGACTCGGCCAGCTCGCGCGCCACCTCGGCGACCACCGCGAGGGCCTCGCCCTCCGGCGTCTCGATGGAGAAGGCCGCCACGCTGCCCGCACGCACGCGCCGGTGCGCGCGCTCCACCACGGACTCGACGTCCTGCGGGTACAGGTTGCGCCCCCGCAGGATGATGAGGTCCTTGCGTCGGCCCGTGACGATGACCTGACCGTCGTCGAGCTTGAGACCCAGGTCGCCGGTGCGAAGGAAGGTCGGGCCCTCCTCGGCGCCGACGGGGCGCGCCTGGAAGGTCTCGCGCGTCTGCTCGGGCTTGTTCCAGTAGCCCAGCGCGACACTCGAGCCGGACACCCAGATCTCACCCACCTCGCCATCCGCGCGAGGCACCCGCGTCTCCGGGTCGACGATGAGCAGCCGCTGCTCGGCCAGGCTCATGCCGCAGCCGATGTGCGAACGGATGCCCGCCGTGTCGGCCGCGCCCGGGACGGCGGACCCACGAGACAGCGCCGCGTCCTCCAGGTGGTGCACGCGGGGAACACGGCCCTTCTGCTCACCGGTGACGATGAGCGTGGCCTCCGCGAGCCCGTAGCACGGATAGAACGCCTCCCGCCGGAAGCCCGCGGGCGCGAACACTTCCGCGAAGCGGTCCAGCGTGGAGGCGCGAATGGGCTCCGCGCCGCAGAACGCCAGCTCCCACGAGCTCAGGTCCAGCGCGCGCACGTCCTCGGGCGTCGCGCGGCGCGCGCACAGCTCGAACGCGAAGTTGGGGCCTCCGCTGACGGTGCCGCGCAAACGGGAGATGGCCTCCAGCCAGCGCAGGGGGCGCTGGAGGAAGGACATGGGCGACATCAACGCGACGGAGAAGCCACCGTAGAGCGGCTGCAGGATGCCGCCGATGAGGCCCATGTCATGGTACGGCGGCAGCCAGATGACGCCCTTGCTGTCCTGGCTCACCTGGAACGCGCCCGAGATGAGCCCCAGGTTGTGCAGCAGGTTCGCGTGGGTGAGCATCACGCCCTTCGGCGTGCCCGTGGAGCCCGACGTGTACTGGAGGAAGGCCAGCGTGCCCGGGCCGACGTCCGGCTCGCGCCACGCGTCCTCGCCGCCCACCGGCAGCTCATCCGTGGCGAGCCATTGGAGCGCCCGGAAGTCGGGGGCCTGCTCGAACACGAACTCCGAGAGCCCCAGGATGCCCGACGTCGTGAGCACCACCGTGGCGCCCGCGTCCTGGATGATGGCGCGCAAGCGGGGCAGGGTGCGCCCCAGGCGCATCGGGTCTGGCGGATAGGCAGGCACCGCCACCGCGCCCGCGTAAAGACAACCAAAGAAGCCCGCGAGGTAGTCGAGCCCCGGTGGATAGAGGAGCAGGACGCGCTGCCCCGAGGCCCCTCGCGATTGAAGCGCGGCGGCGATCCGCCGTGCTTGGAGATCCAGCTCCAGCGCCGTCAGCGCGGCCTCATCTCCATCGGACTCACCCAGGAAGGTGTAGAGCGGGTGTCGAGCGGACACTCCGGTAGCGCGTACGCGTAGCGCGTCGTTGAGGCTTCGAAATGGGGAATGCATGGGGGGGTGGGTGCTCTCGTCAGGGCTGGTTTCGGCCGGCGGCTTAATAACAGGCGAGCCCGACAATCGCGGGACTCAACGACTCCCCGCATGCATCTTTAATCCTGGCGTGAAGGTGAAGCCCTGCTTAACCCACTCACAGTGGGAAGGTAGGACTCACGGTCTGCCAAACAAACCCTTGAGCCACCCAACGAGGCTCCAGGTCTTGGATGCCGTCACCACGGGTGCTACCGCTTGAGCACCTGTCTGTGTCGTCGACGTGATTTGCGATTGAGCGACACGTGGCGGTGAAGCGGTTGTTCCACCCACAGGCGCCTTCATCCGCGGTGCCTGGGGTTGTGTTCCTCCGACGCGCGCAGATGTCGCGGGCTGTGACGCGGAGGTGGTCGCACCCGCGACCTCCGTGTCGAGCTGCGCCAACTTGGCCTTCACGGCCTCGGGCGTGTCGCGCGTGGAGAAGGTGCTCGTCACCTCGCGACCGGTGGAGGCCTCGCGTGCGGTCACCTTGAGCAGCGACTCGTTGTTCACCTCGAAGGTCACGGACACCTGCACCGAGCCGCGCGGCAGCCGAGGCAAGCCCGCGAGCTTGAGCGTGCCCAGGTACTCGTTGTCGGCGGCCTTGTCGGAGTCGCCCTGGAAGACGGTCAGCTCCAGCTCCGTCTGCCCATCGCGGTGCGTGGCCAGGGAGTAGGACTTGGTGGAGGGCAGCGACGTGTTGCGCTCGAGCACGGGCTTGAAGCGCCCGCCCGGAAGTCCCACGCCGATGGCCATGGGCAGCACGTCGATGAGGACCACGCCCTCGAGCTGTCCCAGGCTGTGCGCGAGGAGCGCGGCGCCCAGCGCGACGGCCTCGTCCGGGTGGACGCCCTTGCTCGGGGGCTTGCCGAAGAAGCGGGTGATCTTCTCGTGCACCAGCGGGAAGCGGCTCTGGCCGCCCACGAGGATGACCTCGTCGATGTCCTTGGGGCCCAGGCCCTTCGCCTTGAGGACCTCGTCGCAGACCTGGATGGTGCGGACCACCAGCTTCTCGGTCAGCTCGACGAGCTTCTGCCGGGTCAGCACGACGTCCAGGTCGAACGGCTTGTCGTCGATCATCGTGACGAAGGCCACGTGCACCCGCATCTCCGAGCGCTCCGACAGCGCGCACTTCGCACGCTCCGCCGCGTCGTTGATGCGCTGCATGGCCACCCGGTCGCCTTGGAACGGGCGCCCCGTCTTCTTCTGGAACTCCTCCAGGAGGTACGTGACGATGGCGTTGTCGAAGTCGATGCCGCCCAGGAACGTGTCGCCGCCGGTGGAGATGACCTCGTAGACGTTGTCCGTCAGCTCCAGCACCGAGGCGTCGAAGGTGCCGCCGCCCAGGTCGTACACGAGCACGCGCTGGTTGAGCTTGCGGCCATAGCCGTACGCGAGCGCCGCGGCGGTGGGCTCGTTGAGGATGCGCTCGACGTACAGCCCCGCGAGCTTGCCGGCCTCACGCACCGCCTGCCGCTGGTTGTCGTTGTAGTACGCGGGCACGGTGACGACCGCGCGGGACACCATCTGGCCCAGCTGGTTCTGCGCCACCTCGCGGACCTCGCGGAGGATGAGCGCGGAGATCTGCTGGAGCGAATAGACGTGGTCCGAGAGCTTCACGCCCGCGTCGCCGTTTTCTCCCGCGGTGATCTCGTAGTGGAACTTGTCCTTGATCTGCTCGACGATGGTGGAGCCGTACGCGCGCCCCACCAGGCGCTTCGCGCCGTACACCGTCTGCCGAGGGTTGGTGAGCATCTGCCCCTTCGCGGGGTGACCCACCACCAGCTTGCCGCGCGTGTTGACCGCGATGATGGAGGGCACGGTGTTGTGGCCCTCGCGGCTGTTGAGCACCCCGGGCTTGCCGTTGCGCACATACGCGGCACACGAGTTCGTCGTGCCCAGGTCGATGCCGATCACCAGCCCCGCGCGCTTCGGCTCCTCCGTGCTCAGCCCCAGCGCCGCGTCCGACATCATCACCGCGGGCGTGGGGGCTGGCGCCGTGCTGCTCGCCGAGGCCACCGGAGCCGCCGCCATGGTGGGGCTGGCCATCGGCTGCGCGGGTGGGACGGTGTAGTCCGGAGCGCCCACCCCCGAAGGGACAGGGGGCATGTCCGACTGGGCGTGGGGGAGGGTGGCGACCGCCAGGTCGAGGAGGCGACGCGTCTGGGGGTCCAACGCCAGGAAGCGCAGGCCCATGCCGAGCACACCCTGGCCCCCCTGCCCGGTGACGAAATGGACGACGGCCTGGGCGTGGATGATGCGCTCGCCACTCGCCAGCCGGAGATCCAGGGTGACGGCCGTCCCGGGCGGCTTCACCGCGCGGGCGCGCAGGTAGATGCCCCCCTTCGTGACATTGCCGCCATACTTCGCCAGGAACTCCTCGGGCGTCGCGAATGGCAGCTTCACCACGAGCCCGACCGCCGCCTGATTCGATTCCGTCAAAGCCCGGTTCCTGAGACGAGAGTGAAAAGTCGGTCGGATTATCGCTCGAAGTGCGAGTGAACGGGCGTCAAAAAGTCCACCCTTCCGAGTTGCGTGGCGTCAACGTAACTCGTATGGAACCGCACCCGCTGGGCGCTGGTGCCCGCGGGCCCAATCGCCGCCCCGGGAGCGCCGCCCATGTTGAACCCCGAAATCCGGCTCGCACTCACCTTCGATGACGTCCTCCTGGTGCCTGCCGAAAGCTCGGTTGTCCCCAAGGATGCAGATCTCACGACCCGCCTCACCCGCAACCTGCGCCTGAACATCCCACTGCTCTCCGCCGCGATGGACACGGTGACGGAGTCGCGCACCGCCATCGCCATGGCGCAGGAAGGCGGCATCGGCGTCATCCACAAGAACATGACGCCCGAGCAGCAGGCGCTCGAGGTGACCAAGGTCAAGAAGTTCGAAAGTGGAATGGTGGTGGACCCCGTCACCATCGACCCCGAGGCCCCGCTGGGCCGCGCCATCGAGCTGATGCGCCAGCACGGCGTCTCCGGCATCCCGGTGGTGAAGGGTCGTCGACTGGTGGGCATCGTCACGAGCCGCGATGTGCGGTTCGAGACAAACCTCACGCAGAAGGTGGAAGCGGTGATGACGCGCAAGCTCGTCACCGGCAACGAGGGCATCGCGCAGCACGACGCGCAGAAGCTGCTGCACGAGCACCGCATCGAGAAGCTGCTCATCGTCAATGACCAGTTCGAGCTGCGCGGGCTCATCACCATCAAGGACATCGAGAAGCGCAAGACGCACCCCAACGCGGCGAAGGACGCCAAGGGCCGCCTGCTGTGCGCGGCCGCCGTGGGAGTGTCCGCGGACCGCGAGGCGCGCATCGACGCGCTGGTGAAGGCCGGCGTGGACGTCATCGTGGTGGACACGGCGCACGGCCACTCGCAGGGCGTGGTGGACGGCGTCCGCGACACCCGCAAGAACTTCAAGGGCTTCGAGCTCATCGCCGGCAACGTCGCCACCGCCGAGGCCACCCGGGCGCTCATCCTGGCCGGCGTGGACGCGGTGAAGGTGGGCATCGGCCCGGGCTCCATCTGCACCACGCGCGTGGTCGCCGGCGTCGGTGTGCCCCAGGTCACCGCGGTGGATGACTGCGTCCGCGAGGCGGACAAGCACGACATCCCCATCATCTCGGATGGCGGCATCAAGTACTCGGGCGACATCGTCAAGGCGCTCGCCGCGGGCGCGAGCACGGTGATGATCGGCTCGCTCTTCGCGGGCACCGAGGAGGCTCCGGGCGACGTCATCCTGTACCAGGGCCGCAGCTACAAGAGCTACCGGGGCATGGGCAGCCTGGGCGCCATGAAGCAGGGCGCCAAGGACCGCTACTTCCAGGCCGACGTGGACGCGGTGAAGCTGGTGCCGGAGGGCATCGAGGGCCGCGTGCCGTACAAGGGCACGCTCGCCATGAACGTGCACCAGATGCTGGGCGGCATCCGCAGCGGCATGGGCTACGTGGGCTGCGGCACCATCGACCAGCTGCGCAAGAACGCCACCTTCGTGCGCATCACCTCGGCCGGGCTCAAGGAGAGCCACGTCCACGACGTCATCATCACCGAGGAAGCGCCCAACTACCGCGTGGAGTAGTCGTCCACGGCCGGGGCGCCGGGCGGGGCCTTCGTGCCTCGCTCGCGTCGGGCGTGTGAATGAAAAGAGGGCCCGCGCCAGGAGGCGGGGCCCTCGGTCGTCCCGTGGGTCGGGACAGGGAGGCGAGGCTACTTGCGGCCCTTGCGGCCGCCCGCTCCCGCGTCTTCGCCCGCGGCCGAGGCGGGGATCTTCTTCTCGGCGCTGGCCACGCGATCCAGCAGGGAGTCCTTGTCGTCGGGCTCCAGCGTCTCGATGGCCTGCCGGAGCGTGTTGAAGTCGAGCCGGGCGATGGTGACAGTGTTGCCGCCCTTGATCTCCTGGACCGTGGGCACGGCCACCAGCTCGCGCATGTACGTCTCGAACTCCAGCTTCACGTCGGCCGTCTGCTGGATGCAGGAGTCCTTGGCGTTGACGATCTGCTGGCTGCCCTCCCGGTAACTCAGGTCGGGGTTGCGGTTCATCGCCTCCTCGAAGGTGGCGGTGCGCTTGCGCAGCGAGGTGTACAGCTCGATGTAGTCGACCAGGCGGTCGGTCTCCGGGCGGTTCACGTTGCGGGCCTTGCCCAACGCGTCCGTGGTGTCTTCACAAGTGAGCTTCTGGAGCTCGGAAACTCCCGGCGTGTCCTTCATCGCCAGGTTCTGCGTGGAGCGGTCCAGCCGCTCGTCGGAGGAGATTTCCTTCACGCATCCAGTGGCGGAGAGAAACAAGAAGGCTGCAGCAGTGGGAGCGGACAGGCGGCGGAGCATCCGGACCTCGAACAATTGAGGGGACTTGGGCGTTGCTTTCCGGAAGTTTGTAGCGATAAGGGCCCCCAGCCGTCAACGACGCCCCCTTGGAGAACTCCGGTGGACCTGCACGCCGAGAAGATTCTGATCCTCGATTTCGGGAGTCAGTACACCCAGCTCATCGCCCGTCGCGTGCGCGAACTGGGCGTTTACTGCGAAATCCACCGCCCGGACCTCCCGGCGGCGGACATCCGACGCTTCGCCCCTCGGGGCATCATTCTTTCAGGAGGCCCGGCATCCGTGGAGGCCGAGGGCTCTCCGCGCTGTGACCCGTTCGTCTTCGACGCGGGCGTTCCCGTGCTGGGCATCTGCTACGGCCTCCAGCTCATCTCCAAGCTGCTGGGTGGCCGCATCGACCGCGGCGCTCACCGGGAGTTCGGCAACGCGGAGGTGGAGGTGCTCGCCGCGCGCGGCCCCTTCTCCGAGTTCCGTCCGGGAGACCGCGTCCAGGTGTGGATGAGCCATGGAGACCGGGTGGAGGAGCTCCCGCCGGGCTTCGAGGCCATTGGCCGCAGCGGCAACTCGCCCTTCGCGGCGGCCGCGCACCAGTCGAAGCCGTTCTACGGCTTCCAGTTCCACCCCGAGGTGGTGCACACGCCCCAGGGCAAGGCCATGCTGCGCGCCTTCCTCTTCAACGACTGCAAGGTGACCGGGTCGTGGACGATGAAGGGCTTCATCGACGAAGCGGTGGCCACCATCCGCCGCCAGGTGGGTGAGCAGGGCCGGGTCATCTGCGCCCTGTCCGGCGGCGTGGACAGCTCCGTGGCCGCGCTGTTGCTCCACCGCGCCATCGGTCCTCGGCTCCAGTGCATCTTCGTGGACAACGGCGTGCTGCGGCAGGGCGAGCGCGCGCAGGTGGAGGCGCTCTTCGTGGACCGCTTCCACGTCCCGCTGAAGACGGTGGATGCGCGGGCCCGCTTCCTGGAGAAGCTGGCCGGAGTCACCGACCCGGAGAAGAAGCGGAAGATCATCGGCCGCGAGTTCATCGCCGTGTTCGAGGAGGCCTCGCGCGACATCCAGGACGCGGAGTTCCTGGCCCAGGGCACGCTGTACCCGGACGTCATCGAGTCCGTCTCGTACAAGGGCCCGTCCGTCACCATCAAGAGCCACCACAACGTGGGCGGCCTGCCCGAGCAGATGAAGCTCAAGCTGGTGGAGCCCCTGCGCGAGCTGTTCAAGGACGAGGTCCGCGCCCTGGGCCGAGAGCTCGGCCTGCCCGAGGAGATGGTGTCCCGGCAGCCCTTCCCGGGCCCCGGTCTGGCCATCCGCGTGCTGGGCGAAGTCACCGAGGCGCGGCTGGACCTGGTGCGGCGCGCCGACGCCATCGTCCAGGAGGAGATTCGCGCCGCGGGGCTCTACAAGGAGCTGTGGCAGGCGTTCGCGGTGCTCCTGCCCGTGCAGAGCGTGGGCGTCATGGGCGATGAGCGAACCTACGAGTCCACCTGCGTGCTTCGCGCCGTCACCAGCGTGGACGGCATGACGGCGGACTGGGCGCGGCTGCCGTACCCCGTGCTGGAGCGCATCTCCACGCGCATCACCAACGAGGTGCGCGGCATCAACCGCGTCGCCTACGACGTGTCATCCAAGCCTCCCGCCACCATCGAGTGGGAGTGACCCAGGGAAGTCCGCAGTCCGAGGGGTAGGGTGGGGCGCTGAAAACAGGAGAGGCTGCCTGGCGGTTCGAGCCCAGGCAGCCTCTTCGTGCTTCAGGGGCACCGGGCGTCAGGCCCGAGCCCCCCTCATGCGGACCGCATCACCCGGCCGGGTTGGCCTTCGCCGGGGGGACCTTGGTGCTGCCAGGACGCAGCTCCTCGAGGACGCGGGTGGCGCCGTAGATCTTCTTCAGCGACTCGATGATGGCGTCGCTGTGCACGGACACCGCGCGGTTCGAGGACTCATCGAAGCCGTACTCGCCGCCCAGCGACTGGATGTTGCCGTCGAACACCAGGCCGACGATCTCCGCGTCCTTGTTGATGACCGGAGAGCCGGAGTTGCCACCGATGATGTCGTTGGTGGTGACCATGTTCATGGCCGTCGTGCCGTCGATGTGCTTCTCAGACTTCAGCCAGGACGGAGGCAGCGCGAAGGGGTCCTCGCCCGTGGCGTGCTCGAACGCGCCCGCCATCTGGGTGATGGGCGCCACCTGCTTGCCGTCCTCCATGTAGCCCTTCACCGAGCCGTAGGACAGGCGCAGGGTGAACGTCGCATCCGGGTACTGGTTGGTGCCGTAGGTGTCGAACTTGGCCTGGGCCACCAGCTCCGAGTTCTTCTTGATGACCGCGTCGATGTTCTCCTCGACGTGCTTGCGGATGGCGCGGGCGTCGCCGTCCACCAGGATCGCCAGCTGGATCATCGGGTCCTTGGAGGCCGCGATGGCCGCCTTGCCGCCGTCGAACAGGCTCTTGCGGACGGACACGTCACACACCTTCGAGCCCTTCACGTCCTTCAGCACGCACAGCTTGGAGCCCTTCACCAGCCGGGCCGCCATCTTGTCGGGGGACTCCTTGCCCAGCACCTTCTTGACGAACGGGTGGTTGGAGCCCAGCTCCTCGCGCATCTTCGTCAGGCCGAAGCTGAGGCGAAGAATCTCGAGCTCCGGGTAGATGGGCGCCTGGCTGAACAGGTTGGCCTGGAGCGCGGGAAGACCCGCCTGGTTGAACTCACGCAGGCGCAGACCGTTCTCCTTGGGGAGCTCCTCGGAGGCGCGGACCAGCGTCTTGGCGATGCTGAACAGGCTGGAGGACAGGCCGCTGCCGCCCTCCATGTAGGCCAGGTCCTTGCGGACGTTGACGAACTGGGCCTCGGCCTTGGCGATCTCATCCCACGCCGCGCCGTACTTCTTCTTCATCTCCGGGTTGGACTCGACCTTCTTGCGCAGCTCCTGCTCGGCCGCGACCTTCTGGGCGAAGAACGTCTTGTCCTGGAGCGCCTCGAGCCGGCCCTTGACGGCCTTCAGGCCGTTCTCGATGCCGAAGAGCAGGTTGTTCGAGATGCGCTTCTGCTCGGGACCGCGCTTCTGGAACTCGGTCACCATGCCGCGCAGCTCGGACATCATGAAGAGCTGCTTGGGCATCGCCACGTCACGCTGGTACTCCAGCTCCGCGATGGTCAGCTTGCGCGAGGTGCGGCCGGGGTGGCCGGAGATGAAGGTGAGGTCGCCTTCCTTCACGCTCTTCTCGGACCACTTGAAGTAGTGGTCCGTCGTCGCCGGCTTGCCGTCCTCGTAGACGCGCAGGAACGTCACGTCCAGGTCGTACCGGGGGAACTCGAAGTTGTCCGGGTCGCCGCCGAAGAACGCGATGGCGTGCTCGGGCGCCATCACCAGGCGGACGTCCTGGAAGCGGCGGTACTTGTAGAGGTTGTACTGGCCGCCCTGGTACAGGGTGACCACGTCACAGCGAACCTTGGCGTCGCCAGCCGAGCAGGTCTGCTCGAGCTCCGACATCTTCGCCTTGAGCGCGTCGCTGTACGCCTTGCCGGTCAGCCCCTGGGTCGCCTTGTTCAGCGTCCCGGTGACGTCGGTGATCTGCACCAGCTGGTTGAGCTCCATCGCCGGGCACTGCGTCTCCTCGGCGGCGGTCTTCGCGTAGAAGCCGTTGGCGATGTAGTCCTTCTTGGCCCCGGAGAGCTGCTCGATGCAGCCACGGGCACAGTGGTGATTCGTCATCACCAGGCCGTTGGGGGACACGAAGCTGGCCGAACAGCCGCCCGCCATCCGCGCCGAGGACAGCCGCACCTTGTCGAGCCAGTCCTGCGACGGGTCGAAGCCGTATTTCTCCTTCACCTTCGCGGACGGGAAGTTGTTGTACGTCCACATGCCTTCGTCGGCGAGCGCGGGTGCCGCGCCAACGAGGGTGGCAATCAGGAACAACCGTTTCATTGACAGGTCCTTTCCAGGGCCGGGGGTCCCGCCGGTTCTGCGGGAACCCATGGGCTCGGTCAATTGGGAAAAGAACAGCCGAACCGTCGAGGTAGTCCCGAGCAATCAGGGGAGACCTCGCCAGCGCGATGAGTCATGGCGTGGCTTGCTCGCCGCGGACTCGCGGCGTCGCGAAATCGCGGATTCGTGGGCGCCGGGGAGCGGGGAAGAACCGCCCGAAAACGCCCCCTGGAAACCCATTCACTTAGTTTACATAACGCATGTTATCGGACCTTACGGCACTCTGTGGGGGTGGGGCTTCGCGGGCTCATTTCGGGGTCTCCGGGCCTCCTCCAGGCCCCTGGTTCCCTGGGCCGGCTGGGCTCACCTGGGGCCCGTGCGCTCGCCCGCCATCGCCGAGTCCGTGCTTCTCGCATGACACCTGGGCGCGTACGGTAGCTGGCACATGCATCTGCTTCGAACCGGCCTGGCTTCGACCATCTTCTGCGGCGCGCTGCTCCTGACTGGCTGCCCGGACAAGTCTCCGGAAGCGGCCCCCGACTCCGGCGCCGCCCAAGCCCCCGAGGCTCCCAAAACTCCGCCGCCGACCCGCTTCACGCTCAGCTACCTGGCGACCGAGGCTGGCTTCACCGAAGTCCCGCTGGAGCCTGGCGAAAAGCCCCTCATCGAACAGACCTCGACGCTCGAGCTCCGGACGTCCCAGGGTCTGCGCAACTACCGGGTCCGCCTCTTCGACGAGGCCGAACGCGCCATGGTCTCCGATGACACCGCCGAGGAATCCGATTCCGGCCTCGTCTACGTCATCAAGCTGCCCCAGCCGCTCAAGACCGGCTTCCAGTACACCCTGGTCGTCGACGCCCAGACTGGCACGTCCTTCACGGACACCCTGGGCCGCGACGTCGACGAGCTTCGAGTTACGTTCCAGGTCGCGGGCGAAAAGGAAAAGCCCGCGCCCCCGGCGCCCGCCTCGAAGAAGAAAAAGCGCAAGTAGCGCCTCCAGGCAGCGCGGCTATTCGCGCGCCGCCACCGGCGGCAGGCCGAGCGCCGTCTGGAGCTCCCTCAGCTTCGCCTGGATGAGTCGGATGTTCTGGGGTCCCATCCGCAGCAGATGCTTCTGCGCCGCGCTCAGGCCCTCGAGCTCCGGCGACACGTAGACGTAGAAGCCCCCGTGTGGCCGGACCTCCAGCGCGCCCTCCGGTACCGGGACCAACAGCAAGTGATGGATGGCGCGGCTGAACGTCGAATCGAATGCCTGCCCAGGGGGCGCGATCTCTCGGTGCGCCTGGTCGATGAGCGGCTTGAGGTCGCGGTACATGCTCCCGGCGACCTGGGCGTCGAACGTATCGACCACCCGCGCCACCAGGTCGTACCGGGCATGGCTCTTCGGGTCGATGGTCAGCGTCTTGTCCTTCGCCTCGACCACCTGGAATGCCTCGGCTGGCCGCAGGAACCCGAGCACCATCCGCGGACTGTCTCCAGCCGCGACGTTGTTCACGGCCGCCGTCACACGGCGAACCAGGTCCTTCTCCTGAAGCCACTTCGAGAGCTCTTCGGCCTCGGACATCCGGCTCGCCAGCTCCCGGACCCGACCATCGCTCTCCGGCAAGGACGCCTCGGGCGTCGCCGGTGCCGCGGGAGCACCCGCGTCCTCGACCTTCGGAGCCTCCACGACCGCGGGAGGCATCTCGGGCGCGCTCCGCAAGCCCAGGTACGCGGCCCCTCCGGCCACCGCGGCGACCACCAGTCCCATCGCGACGAACTTTCCCGTCGAGCCGCTCCTGGGAGCCTCCTCGAGGTTCGGCGTCGGGTCCGTCGGGGTCGGGTCGCTCATGTGTGTATTCCTCTCAAGGAGACGTCACTTCGTACAAATGCCCCCTGGCCCCATTCCGGGCACCCCATCCACGACATGCGGGGTCGACTACCGGACACAGCGTCGCTGTGTCACCCTGCCCGGCCCGGCCTCACTTCAAGTCAGGGAAGCTGCTCTTCCGCACGAACGCGCGCGAGCGTCTGCAAATCCCGCTCGGTGGGGCTCAGCTCCAGGAGGATGCGGCTCACGTCGTACAGGACATCCCCGCGCTCGAAGACGGGCAGCCGAGGCACATCCTGGTTCAGGTCGTCCGCGCCCCGGTTGTAGGCCACGTCCATCAGCGTGCGGAGCTGGAACGAGTCGTACAGGTTGTACTCCACCAGGAACCGCAGCGCCTCCACGTCACCGCGCCGCGTGTAGGCCCGCCACAGCAGCACCGCGTCGAAGCCGTTGACGCCCTTCATGTGCGGCGGGCGCTCCGCGCCAATCTTGCCTTCAATCTCCTTCAGGCCCCCGCCCATGCCCAGCCGCCGCGTAACGAAGCGCAGATCGATATGCGCATCCGGCACCGGGAAGCGTCCGGGCCCGAAGTAGTTCCGCAGCACGGGCACATCGAACGTGGAGCCGTTGAAGGTCACCCACAGTCGGCGGGCCGCCATGGCCTCCGGCAGGGCATCCATGTTCCGCCCCTGGATGAACACGTGCAGCCCCGAGGCATCGAACAGGCTCACCACCGTGGGCGCCTGCGCCTCGCGGCCATCCGTCTCGATGTCGAAGTAGACGGCGTCCTGATGGAACTCCGGGTAGAGCCGCCAGTGCTCACGCGGAGGAATCAGCTCCGCGAGCCGCCGCAGGTCCCGGCGCTCCAGCGCCTCCCGCCCGAGCGCGAGCCGCTCCCGCGCGATGTCATCCGTCTTCCGGGTGATGGCGATGCCTTCACCGGCCGCCGGAAAGTCGTCCCACGTCTTGAAGCCCCGCGCCCAGAGGTCCTTCTCGCGCCAGGGGCCCACGCCGGGGATGTGCTGGAACGTCCGCTGCAGCATCAATCGAGCGTGCCCAGCCTTCCCGCCACCAGGTCGTCCAGGAGCGGAATGTCCGCCTCGCAGAACGGCAGTGACTGCATCTCGGCTGGCGTCTTGAACGCCAGCGCATGGGCCCCCAGGGGCTTGGGCTCACCCGACACCAGCCGCGCGCCGTAGAGCACCAGCTCCACCGTCAGGTCCGGATACGTGTGACGGTTCTCCCACAGCCGCCGTCCCACGGAGAGCTCCACGTCCAGCTCCTCGCGGCACTCCCGGGCAAGCGCGGCCTCGTCCGTCTCGCCGGCCTCCACCTTGCCACCGGGGAACTCCCACAGGAGCGCGCGGCTTCCACCCGGAAGCCGCTGCTGCACCAGGAAGCGCTGGCCGTCGTGAGGACCTGGAATCAGCGCCGCCACCACGCGGACCGTCCGGGTCGCCACCGCCGTCACCCCTTCAGCCCGTTGAAGTCCAGCGAGTACAGGCAGCCGTTGTTGGAGAGCACGAACAGCTGCGAGCCCGCCACGAAGGGCGCCGCCGAGACACCCGCGCCCGGGTTCCACGCCACGCGCGACTGGCCCGTCTTCGGGTCCAGGAACAGCAGCGAGCGCTGGTTGGGCACGAGCAACATTCCCTTGGCGAACACCGGGGTGAAGCCCGCTCTTTCGCCCAGGCGGTGCGACCAGAGGAGCCGTCCGTCCTCGGCCAGATAGGCATCCACCCGGCCATCCCCCACGACGAAGAGCATCTGCCCGCGCGCCAGCAGCGACGTCATGCCGCTGACGGCGTTCGTCCAGACCACGTCGCCCGTATCCCCGCTGAGCGCGTAGATGCCGTTCTTGTAGGACGCCACGTAGAGCTGCCCGTGCTCGTCCATCGCGGGCGTGGTGTCCACGTCCAGGAACTCGTTGCCGGCGCCCGAGAGCGACTTCTCCCAGTTCGCCGAGCCGTCCTTCATGCTCAGGGAGACGATGTAGCCGTCGGAGAAACCGACGTAGACATTCCCGTTGCGCACCAGCGGCGCCGACGCGCCTCGCACCGTGAAGCCCGACGGAGGATCCCTCCGGTACTGCCAGGCCCAGACGCCATCCGCGGCCTTCACCGCGAACAGGGTGTCGCTCTCCGAGGCCACCAGCACCAGGCCCTCGGACACCACCGGCACCGTGGCCAGCGACTCGCCGGCCGCGTACTGCCACTTCTGCTCGCCCGTCGCGGCGTCCAGCGCGTACAGGATGCCGTCGCCGCCCGGAACGAAGGCCACGCCGTCATGAACCGTGGCTCCCGCCGCGAAGCGGGTGCTCGTGTTCTTCGACCACTTGACCTGGCCGTCCGGCCCCACACCGCGGATGACACCATCCCGCGTGGCGGCGATGACCGTCTTGCTGCGCGCGTCGAACGCCGGAGTGGCGACCTCGCGAGGGGCATACTCCAGGAGGGTGGGTGCCACGAGCGGCGCCCACCAGTTCACCGAGAAGTAGTCCAGCGGCGGCGCCAGCTCCGTGCGAGGCAGCTCCGGATTGCCGTAGCGCGGCAGGGAACTGCAACCGCTCAGGAGACCGACCGCCACGGCGCTCCCCAGCCAATGCCTCCAGCTCACGAGCTGCTTCCTCATAGCGTGCTGCTACCCCGCGTCCGTGCCAGCGTCCGGCGCGGCCTGCACCAGAGTCGGAATCTTCACACCCTGCGAGGCCAGCACCGCCAGCCGCTCGCTGGAGAGCCGCGCCGCCGCCGTGTTCGGGTGGTCCGTCGACACCTTCTGCAGGACCGCAGCGGCCTCTTCCTTCTTGTCCTGGGCGATGAGCATCCGGCCCTTGTGGTACGCGCCCATGCCAACCAGGAACTCGCCGCCACCGGCCGTGGCCATCTGCTCGAAGGACTTGATGGCCTCGTCGAACTTCTTCTCCGCCTCGAAGGCGTAGCCCTGACCCTCGAGCGCGCCCGCGCGGAGGGGGTCGTTCGCCGCGGCATTCTTCAGGAAGCCGGTGAACGTGGCCTGCGCGTCCGCGAACTTGCCCAGGCGGAACTGGGCCTCGCCCAGCGACAGGCCCGCGGTGGTCGCGGAGCGGGTGCCCGCGTGCTCCTTGCGGAAGTCGGTCAGCGCCGTCACCAGTGCCTCATCGCGCTCCTTCAGGTTCTTGAAGGGCGCATCCGTGTCACCGGGCTGCGCGGGCTGCACGCCCTCCACGCCGCGATCCAGGATGGCGAGCGCCTGGCCCAGGGCCTGGGAGGCCTTCACCTCACCACGCTTGGACACCTCGCTGGCGATGGCCACGCCGATGCCGCCCACGATGATGACGGCCACGCCGACACCGATGAGCTTCTGACGCTGGATGAGCCAGTCGCGCGCGTCGGCGCCAACCTTCTGGAAGGTGTCCGGCTGACGAAGTTCCTGCTGGCGAATCTTCTCGGTCTTGGTTCCAGCCACGTCGGTCAACCTCTCTCTGCGCTTCGATGCTCTACCCTGTCGGAGAGCGGGAGAGCGGCGCACTGTACGGATCGCGCGCCGCGAGTGTCAACGCACGGACGCTTCAGTGCTTCCCCTGAAGGTGTGGCTTCTTGCGAGCCGCGCGCTTGGCCTGCCCGGGGCGCGCCCGGAAGATGAGCCGGATGGGGACTCGCAGGTCGAACGTCTTGCGGAGCTGGTTGGTGATGTACCGCTTGTACATGTCCGGAACGCCTTCCGGATGGTTGCACGTCACCGTGAAGGTCGGCGGCGCCGCGGCCACCTGGGCGATGTAGTACAGCCGCAGGGGCTTGCCCTTCACGATGGGCGCCGGGTGGTTGTCCACCATGTGCTCCAACAGCCGGTTGAGCTGCGGCGTGGGGGCCCGGAACCGGAACTGCTCCGCCAGCTCCACCGCCACGTCCACCACCTTCTCCACCTTGGACCCCGTCAGCGCGGACGTGAAGATGATGGGCGCATAGCCCACGAACTTCAGCGCGTGCTTGAGGGACTCGCGATACGCGTCCTGACGGCGCGCGTCGGTGTCCACCAGGTCCCACTTGTTCACCACGATGACCAGCGCGCGGCCGCGCTCCTCGGCCAGGCCCGCCAGCTTCGCGTCCTGGTCCACCGCCGGCTCCGTGGCGTCCATCAGCAGCACCGCCACGTCGCTGCGCTCCATCACCTTGAGCGCCGCCACCACCGAGTACTTCTCCACCTGGTGGGCGATCGTCTTCTTGCGCCGGATGCCCGCGGTGTCCGTGAGCAGGAGCTTGCGGTCCTTGTACGTCAGCGGCGAGTCCACCGGGTCTCGCGTCGTCCCCGGCACGTCGCTGGCCACCACGCGCTTCTCCTTGAGGATCGCGTTGACCAGCGTGCTCTTGCCCACGTTCGGACGGCCGATGATGGCCATGCGGATGATGCCGTCATCCGGAGGCGCCGTGTCGCCCTCGCCTTCCTGCTTCGGCGGCAGCTTCTCCACGACCTCGTCGAACAGGCCGTTGACGCCCAGGCCATGCTCGGCGGACAGGGGCTGCACCTCGCCCAGGCCCAGCTTGTAGAAGTCCGCGGCCAGCGACTGCATCGTGCCCGTCGTGTTGTCCAGCTTGTTGGCCGCGACAATCACCGGCTTGCCGCTCTTGCGCAGGTAGCTGGCCACCGACTCGTCCGCGGGCGTCACGCCCTCGCGGCCGTCGGTGACGAAAACGATGACGTCGCACTCCTCCACGGCGAGCTGCGCCTGCTCCCGCACCTGCTGGAGCAAGGAGTCCTTCTCGCCCGGGACGAAGCCGCCCGTGTCGATGAAGGTGAACGAGCGCCCTCCCCACTCCGCGTCGGCGTAGTGGCGGTCTCTCGTCACACCGGGCATGTCCTCCACCAACGCGAGGCGCCGGCCGATGAGACGGTTGAACAGCGTGCTCTTGCCCACGTTGGGGCGTCCCACAATCGCGACCAGCGGCTTCATCTCAGTCGTATCCCAGCTTCTTGAGGCTCTCGGGGCGCTCGCTCCAACGCGGCTCCACGCGGACGCGCAGGTCCAGGTAGACGTGCGCGCCCAAGAGGCGCTGCACGGACTTGCGCGCGTCCGTGCCAATCGTCTTCAGCATCTGCCCCTGCTTGCCAATGATGATGGCCTTCTGGCTGTCGCGCTCCACGTAGATGGAGGCGGCGATGCGGATGAGGCCCCCCAGCTGCCCGGGCGGCGTCCCGGGGCGGGGCTCCCGCTCCGACTCGTCGAAGATGTCCACCAGGACGGCCGTCGAGTACGGAATCTCCTGCCGGCAGTGCCGCAGCACCTGCTCG
Source organism: Myxococcus stipitatus (assembly GCF_038561935.1). Next base: position 5,313,657 of record NZ_CP102770.1, read on the forward strand.
CGGATGTACTCACCGACGAGCGTGCGCTCCTGCTGGTCCGTGAGCATGTCCTCGTCGAAGATGCGCTCGCCTTCCGGCAGGTGGTCCAGCACCGCCTGGAACAGGCGGTCCACGCCGTCCTTCTCCCGCGCGGAGATGGGGACCACCTCCGCGAACGGGAACTCCGTGCGGTACAGGTCGATGAGCGGCAGCAGCGCCGCCTTGGGCAGCGAGTCGATCTTGTTGATGACCAGGAAGGTGGGCTTGCCCAGCTTTTGGAGCCGCTCGAGGATGGTGCGGTTGCCGGGGCTCACCTCGGGCTTCTCACCCGCGGGCGGCTCGATGAGGAAGAGGACCAGGTCCACCTCCTCGGCGGCCTGGAGCGCCGTCTCCACCATGTAGCGGTTGAGCTCCCCCTTGGCCTGGTGGATGCCGGGAGTGTCGATGAAAGCAACCTGCCCCTCGGGGCGGGTCACCACGCCGAGGATGCGGTTGCGGGTCGTCTGTGGCTTGCCAGAGACGATGGCGATCTTCTCACCGGTGAGCGCGTTGAGCAGGGTGCTCTTGCCCACGTTGGGTCGTCCGATGAGCGCGGCGAAGCCGCTGCGGTGGTTCTTGGGAGAGGCCATTGCTTCGGAGGTGGTCTGGGAGTCCCGAGGATTCCGGGAGCCCCTCGAGGGGAACTTCCAACAGCGCCCTATAACAGACCACCGCCCCGGGATGTGCCGGAGGCGGCGGTAGGCGGGCAACCTACGGCTGGGTCGTCGAGCGGGTCACCTGGTCATCCGTCTTTGTCCTTCTGCTTCGCCCTTCTCTTTCGGCACCATCACCGGCTTCACAGGCGCATCCGCCGCCGGTCCCTGGGGAATCACCACTCCCGCAGGGGCCTGTTCTCTCAGCATGACCCGCGTCAGCACGACGGGGGTCTGCGGCCGGTCCCGGTTGTCCCGGGCAACGCCGCCAATCTTCTCCACCACCTCGTAGCCCATCACGACCTCGCCGAAGATGGTGTGCCGGTTCGTCAGGTGGTCCGGCGTGCCCGTGGTGATGAAGAACTGGCTGCCGTTGGTCCCCGGCCCCCGGTTCGCCATGGCCAGCAGGCCCGGCTTGTCGAAGGTCCTCCCGCTCTGGAACTCATCCTCGAAGCGGTAGCCCGGGTCACCACTGCCCGTGCCCGTCGGGTCTCCCCCCTGAATCATGAAGCCAGGGATGACCCGGTGGAACACCGTGCCGTCGTAGAGCGGCTTGCGAGACTTGGCCCCCGACTTCGGGTCCGTCCACTCCTTCTCGCCCGACGCCAGCCCCACGAAGTTCGCCACCGTCTTGGGGGCATCCTTCGAGAAGAGCCGGACGATGATGTCCCCCTGGCTCGTCTTGAGGACGGCGTAGATGTCCTTGCCGGACTCCACCCGCCGGCTCCACTTGCCACCCCGAGCCATCACGGGCTGCTTCGCGACAGCCGAGCCCGCCAGCAGGCAGGCCACCAGCGCGAACGTCAGTCGGAGGGGGGCGGAGGGGCGCATGGGGGCGGCACCTTATTCCCCACCCCTCTCCCCTCCAAGGGGTTTCACGCCGAGGTGTCACCCGGTGGCACTTCCGGGGTGGACGCCGCCGGGGTCGCCGGCCCTGCCTCGGGTGTCGCGGCGGCCTCGCGCTTGAGCCGCTCCAACGTCGCCTGCGCGGCACTCTGCTCCGCTTCCTTCTTGCTGCGCCCGGAGGCGCGGGCCAGGGGGGCATCCCCCAGGGTGAGCTCCACCTCGAAGACCTTGGAGTGCTCCGGCCCCGTCTCGGACACCACCCGGTAGCGGGGCGACAGCTTCAGCTTCTCGTGGGCCATCTCCTGGAGGAGCGTCTTGTAGTCCAGGCGGCCCTGGCCACTGGACACCTCGTCCAGGAGCGCCGCGAAGTAGCGGTCCACGAGCGCGCCCGCGGTCTCCAGGCCCGCGCACAGGTAGACGGCGGCGAAGACAGCCTCGAGCGCGTCCGCCAGCACGGAGTTCTTCTCGCGCCCGCCCGACTGCAGCTCTCCCCGGCCCAGCAGCAGCAGGTCCCCCAGGGGGATGCTCCGTGCCACCCGCGCCAGCCCGTCCTCGTTGACCACCCGGGCGCGCATCTTGGTGAGGTCGCCCTCCGAGACGCCCGGGAAGCGGTCCATCAGCCGGTGGCTCACCGCGAGGTTCACCACCGAGTCGCCCAGGAACTCCAGGCGCTGGTTGTCCTTGAGGTCCTTGTCCCGCGACTCATTGACGTAGGTCTTGTGGGTGAGGGCCTCCAGCGCGATTTCCCTGCGCGAGAACACCAGCCCCAGACGCTTCTCCAGGGCCTCCACCCGCTCCGCCACACTCAGCTTCTCCACGGACGTCTCTCACTCCTGTGGCGCGTCAGGACCCACGAGCCTCACGGCTTCGGGACGGACCTTCAGCAACGCCGCCACCATCCGGACAATGCCCGGAAATTCATCCAGCTCGAATCGGCCTGCCCACACCTTGCCCTGGGCACCCGCCAACAGTCCCCGGAAGGTGCGTCCCGCGACCCTCGCGGCGGCGAAGCGGTACGGCCGCCCCTCCACCTGCAACTGCGCCAACAACTCCAGACTGCTGCGGGGTGGAACCAACGACTCCGCCCCAAACTTCTCCACGATGTCCGAGAAGCGCACCAGCCCCGCACCGGGAGGTGGCTGGGGCCGGCTGGCGGGCTCGCCCAGGAGCGCGGCCAGGTAGCCCGTGAGGGCCGCCCGCTCCCGGAACTCCGACAGCTCCAGCGTGTGCCCCGCACCGCCGGCCACGTCCGACTGGTCCCGCTGCGCCCGCGCGATGCGGAAGTTGCCCAGCCGGTCCGCGGCGAGCAGCACGGCCAGGTCCCCTTCGACGACCTCGGTGGACAGCTCCAGCGTCTCCGGGTCCACCCGAGGCAGCAGCCCCAGCACCTGGAGCTCCGCGGAGCGGCGCTGCACGTGGAAGATGTGCTCGTTGAATGCGTCCGACAGCAGCGCCTCGATGTCCGCGACGTCGCTGAGCGCACCCACGAGGATGGGCGCGAGCCCCACCACCGCCGCCGGGGAGATGGGGATGAGCCGGTCCCCCATCACCTGGAAGGTCACCTCGGCGATGAAGGCCTTGGTCACGGGATTGACGAGAGGCGACGACTCCAGGTCCAGCACCGCCTCGATGCCGGCCGCATCCTCACGTACCTGAAGCCCGAGTGCTTCCAGCCGTGCCGTGTCCATCAAGCCCCTTTGAAGGTCTCTCTCGCGATGATGGTGCGTTGGATTTCGCTCGTTCCCTCGCCAATTTCACACAATTTGGCGTCGCGCAGGTAGCGCTCGACGGGGAATTCACGGGTGTAGCCATAGCCACCGTGGATCTGCACGGCCTTGGCGCTGGCGCGCATGGCCACCTCGGAGGCGAACAGCTTCGCCATCGCGGCCTCCCGGGAGTACGGCTGTCCCGCGTCGGCCAGTCGCGCCGCGCGGTGGACGAGCAGCCGCGCCGCGTCCGTCTCCGTCTTCATGTCCGCCATCATCCAGCGCAGCGCCTGGAACTCGCCGATGGGCTGGCCGAACGCGGTGCGCTCCTTCGAGTACCGCACCGACTCCTCCAGCGCGCCCCGGGCCAGGCCCACCGCCAGCGCGCCGATGGTGATGCGGCCGCGGTCGAGGATCTTCATCGTGTCGATGAAGCCGTGGTTCACCTCGCCCACGCGGCTCGAGTCGGGGACGACCACGTTCTCCAGGATGAGTTCCGCCGTGTCCGACGAGCGCATGCCCAGCTTGCCGTGGATGGCGCGCTGGCTGAACCCGGGCAGCCCCTTCTCCAGCAGGAAGGCGGTGATGCCCTTCTGCCGCTTCTCGGGGGCCGTCATCGCGAGCACCACGAAGACGTCGCCCACGGTGCCCTGGGTGATGAACATCTTGGTGCCGTTGAGCACCCAGTCGTTGCCCTGGCGCACCGCCGTCGTCTTCATCCCCGACGCGTCCGAGCCGGACCCCGGCTCCGTCAGGCCCCACGCGCCCAGGTACTCACCCGTGGCCAGCTTGGGCAGGTACTTCTCGTGCTGCGCGGCGTTGCCGAAGACGCGCAGGTGGCTGGTGCCCAGGCCGTTGTGGCTGGCCACCGTCAGCGCCAGCGAGCCGTCGTACCGGGCAATCTCCTCCACGGCCACCGCCACGGCGAGCGAGTCCATGGCCGCCCCGCCGTACTTCTCCCCGACGAGGATGCCCATGACGCCGAGCTGTCCCAGCTCGCGCACGACTTCCATGGGGAACTTCTCCTCCTTGTCCCACTGGCCAGCGTACGGCTTCACCTGGCGTTCGCAGAAGTCTCGGAGGGAGGACTGGAGGGCGCGATGACTCTCGGGAAGTTCGAAGTCCATGGTCAGGTGGATCTATAGCAAAGGGTTCCGGAAGGCAGAGCGCCTTCCGGACAGGTCAAGATTCTCTACTCAAACGGGGTAGACGCCGTGCTTCTTTTCGGCGCGGGGCTTCTGGCGCTCGGCGTACAGGCCATAGCGCTGGGTCAGCTCGTGCCGCAGCCGGTCTCCCGGGACGATGTCATCGATGACCAGCTCACTGGCCAGCTTGTAGATGTCCACGTCCGCCTTGTACTCGTCCCGCAGCTTCTGGACGTAGGCGGGGCGGTCGGCCTCGGGCAGCTCTTGAATCTTGTTGTAGTAGACGGCGTTGACGGCCGCCTCCGGGCCCATGACGGCGATCATCGCGCCGGGCAGCGCCAGGGTGGCCTCCGGAGCGAAGCCCGGGCCGCTCATGGCGTAGAGGCCCGCGCCGTAGGCCTTGCGCACGACGACGCAGATGCGCGGCACGCTGGCCTCGGACACGGCGGAGATCATCTTCGCGCCGGAGCGGATGATGCCCGCGCGCTCCACCTTGGTGCCGATCATGAAGCCCGGCACGTCGGCCAGGTAGAGCAGCGGGATGTTGAAGGCGTCGCACAGCCAGATGAAGCGCGCGGCCTTGTCGGCGCTGTCCACGAAGAGCACGCCGCCCTTGTACTTGGGCTGGTTGGCGACGATGCCCACCGGGCGGCCGTCGATGCGGGCCAGGCCCGTGATGAGCTCCTGCGCGAAGAGCTTCTTCACCTCGAACCAGCTCCCCTCGTCGATGAGCTCGCTGATGAGCGCGTGCATGTCGAAGGGCTTGTTCTGGTCGACCGGGACGATCTCCTCCACCTTCTTCCCGCTGGCCTTGGGCGCCTTGGGCTCGTCGCGGGGAGGCAGCTGGCTGCAGTTCTCCGGGAAGAAGGCCAGGTACTTCTTCGCCGCGGCGATAGCCTCCTGCTCCGTCTTCACCAGCACGTCGCCACAGCCGGAGATGGAGCAGTGCATCTTCGCGCCGCCCATCTCCTCGAGCGTCACCTTCTCGCCGATGACCATCTCCGCCATGCGCGGGCTGCCCAGGTACATGGAGGCATTGCCATCCACCATGATGACCAGGTCACAGAAGGCCGGGATGTACGCGCCACCCGCCGCCGAGGGCCCGAAGAGCAGGCACACCTGGGGCACGTCCCCGGACATGTGCACCTCGTTGTAGAAGATGCGGCCGGCGCCGCGGCGGCCGGGGAACATCTCCACCTGGTCCGTGATGCGGGCACCCGCGGAGTCCACCAGGTAGAGCAACGGGCAGCGCAGCGAGCGGGCGGTCTCCTGGATGCGGAGGATCTTCTCCACCGTGCGGGCCCCCCAGCTGCCGGCCTTCACCGTGGAGTCGTTGGCCATGATGGCCACGGTGCGGCCCGCAACCTTGCCCAGGCCGATGACGACGCCATCCGAGGGCAGCTCCGGGTCCAGGTTGTTGGCGAGCTTCGCGTCCTCGACGAACGAACCCTCGTCGACGAGCAAGCGGATGCGCTCGCGCGCGAACAGCTTGCCGGCCTCCTGGTTCTTCGCGTGGTACTTCTGCGCGCCACCCTTCTCCACCTGGGCGATCTTCTCCAGCAGCTTCGAGTCTTGGGACATGGCCCGGGCGACATAGCAGAAAGGCTCCCAACTGGCTGCTCTCTCACCAAGGGCTCGACGCACCCTGTCGACCAGGCCATGACGCACTGAGCGAACCCCTGGGTCCGGGGGATGCCGGCACGGGCTCACCTGCCTACCTTCAACCCTCGAGGGAGACGCTCCGCGACGCGGCGCGTCCCCGGGCAGCACCGGCTCTGGAGGGATGCATGTTCGCGAAGAAAAAGGCGATGTGGACGGCGAAGGGTTTGGCCAAGAGCGAGCTGTACCGGAAGTGGATGGCCCACAAGCTCCTCAACGAGCTTCCGCGCGTGGCCCGGGAGCGGTGGGACGAATTCGACCCGGATGATGCGCTGCGCCACGTGGGGCTGACGACCTACAAGCCGGGCCGCAGCGGCGCGGGCGGGCTGGGCCTGTTCCTCCTGGGCGCGGTGGCGGGCGGCGTCGTCGCGCTGCTGCTCACGCCGAAGACGGGCGATGACTTCCGCACCACCGTCAAGGACAAGGCCATGGGCTACATGAACAAGCAGAACATCGGCCTGGCACAGGAGAAGAGCGCCAGCGCCTGAGGTGGGCTCCGTCAGGACCTCGAGGGCGGAGGCCGGGTCGTCGCGGCCGCCGCCCTTCGTGTCTTCAGCGTCCCTTGTAGACGGGGGCGCGCTTCTCCGCGAACGCGCGCAGGCCCTCGAGCCGGTCCTCCGTCTTGAGGACCTCCTCGTACTTGCGCAGCTCCAGCGCGAGCGCGTCATCCAGCTCCAGGCCCGTGCCCTCGTCGATGGCGTGCTTGGCCGTGGCCACCGCGATGGGCGCGTTCTCCACCACGGACTCGGCCAGGGTGTGCGCCACCTCCAGCAGGTGCCCCTCGGGCGCGAGCCGGTTGACCAGGCCCATGGCGAAGGCCTCGGCCGCGTTGAGGCGGCGCGCCGTGAGGATGAGGTCCTTGGCGCGGCCCGGCCCCACCAGCCGCGTCAGGCGCTGCGTGCCGCCGCCCCCGGGGATGATGCCGAGCTTCACCTCCGTCAGGCCCAGCTCGGCCGCGGGCGCCGCCACGCGCAAGTCACACGCGAGCGCCAGCTCCGTGCCGCCACCGAAGGCCGCGCCGTTGACGGCGGCGATGAAGACACAGTCGCTCTTCTCGATGGCGCGGAACGTCCGGCGCAGCCCGTCCAGGAACGCCCGGACCTCCGTCTCCGACATGCCGGCGCGCTCCTTGAGGTCCGCGCCCGCGCAGAAGGCCTTGTCGCCCGCACCCGTGATGACCACCGCGCGCACCTGATGCCCCGAGGACACGCGCTCGACGAGTGCTCCCAGCTCCTGGAGCATCGCGCGGCTGATGGCATTGCGGCGGCCCTCGCCGTCAATGGTCCAGATCTCGATGGCTCCGCGTGCGTCGACCTTGAATTCCGGCATATCCGCTCCCCTTCCAGGGCCCGCTCGGCGGGTCGCCCTGGGACGCGGCAGAGTGCGGCGGGAAGGCGGGTCTGGCAAGGCGGAAACGGTTAGCATCCCCTCATGCCTTCGCCACGCACCGTGCTCCGACAGCTCGCCCCTTGGGCCTCCTGGCTGCCCTTCACCCTGGCCCTGGCTGCCGCCCTCCTCCTCCCCCTGGAGTCGCTCGCGCGAACCGGTGGCGGAGAGCACTACAAGAGCTCCTCCGACAACCGCGACAGCGGCGGCGGCGGCGATGGCCTGCCCCTGTGGATCCTCTTCGAGCTGGTCCGCATGGTGTTCCGCTACCCGAAGGTGATGATTCCGCTGCTCGTGCTCGGCGGCGTCGTCTACTGGCTGTACCGGCGCAACCTCCACCCGGATGCCACCACGCGCAAGGCGCTGGACCAGTACGAGGCGGAGCGCCGCACCCAGGTTACCTCGAGCGATGTGTCCGGCTGGGTCAACGCCCTCAAGCTGAAGGACCCGGCCTTCGCGCTGGAGCCCGTGCTCGGCAAGGTGCGCCGGCTGTTCCTCGACACGCAGCGCGCCTGGTTCCAGCGCGACATGACGCCGGTGCGGCCCTTCCTCTCGGACGCGACGTGGCAGCGCTTCGGCGTGCAGCTGCGGCTCATCGACGCGCAGGGCGTGCGTGATGCCATCACCGACGTGGAGGTCCTCGACCTCCAGCTCATCGGCCTGGAGCAGAGCGAGTGGTTCGACAGCATCCAGGTCCGGGTCCACGCGCGCATGCGCGACACGGACGTGCCCGCGAAGTTCACCGACGCACAGGCGACCGACGCCGCGCGCAAGGCCCCCATGGAGTCCTTCACGGAGGTGTGGACCTTCGTGCGCAAGCCCGGCGCGCAGACGCGCATCGGCGCGGACCTGTTCCAGGGCAAGTGCCCCAACTGCGGCGCCCCCTTCCAGGGCGGAGCGACCAACCAGTGCGAGTTCTGCAACGCGGTGGTCAACTCGGGCAACTACGACTGGACGCTCTCCGAAATCACCCAGGGCGTGGAGCACTCGCGCTACCACCGGCCCGTGGATGGGCTGTTGCAGGCGCGACAGGCGGACCCGGCGCTCAACGTGGAGGTGCTCGAGGACCGCGCCTCGCTGTTGTTCTGGAAGTGGATTGATGCGCAGAGCCGAGGCGACACGACGGGGCTCTCGAAGGTGGCCACGCCGGAGGCGCTCGGGACGCTGGGCTCGGAGCTGGAGGGGCTGAGGCGACAGGGCCGTCGCCGCGTGTTCCTGGAGTGCGCCGTGGGCTCCGTGGATGTGCGTGCGCTGGAGCTGGACCCACGGGGCCTGGACCGGGCTCACGTGGAGATTCGCTGGAGCGCGCAGACGGGTGTGGGCCCCATCGACGAGCGACCGCCTCGGCTCCCCACGGTGCCTCAGCGCTTCGTCTTCACGCTGGTCCGCAAGCACGGCGCGCGGACGAACTCCGCCAACGGCATGTCCACGGACCGCTGCCCGCAGTGCAACGCGCCGCTCACCAACAGCGCCGCCACCTCGTGCGAGTTCTGCGGCACGCAGCTCGCGAACGGTGACCGGGACTGGGTGCTCGCATCCGCCCTTCCCTTCGAGGCGTGGAACGCCCGCGAGTCCGCGAGCTTCCGGGCGACTCCGCCCCGGGCCGCGATGGCCAGGCCCTCGCATGAAGTCCAGGCACATCCAGCCAGCAGCGCCGGCACGGATGTCGTCATGGATATCCAGGAGCGTCAGCGGCTGCTCTACATGATGGCCGCCATCGCCGCCGCGGATGGCACGGTCACCAGCGCCGAGCGTCGAATGCTGAAGCTGTGTGCGGAGCGATGGAACGTCGAGTGGGCTCAGGTCGAGATGGCCCTCAACGCCGGGCCGCAGCTCTTCGACCGACTCCTGACGCGAGGCAGCCCCGAGGCGGAGGTCTTCCTGCGCAACATCGTCGAGGTGGCCTTGGTCGATGGGCGCATCGACCGCAAGGAGCGACGGATGCTCGAGTCCGCCGCCACGCACCTGGGCCTCGAGGAGCAGCTCGCCGCGATGCTCGACGGCCGCTGACCCTTCTGCCCGTTTCGCCTCTCGCCACCCGTGCGCTGGGTGGCGATGGGGTCTGCCGGGAGTTCGGTGGCCCCCTCGGAGTCAGCACTCTCCGTATGATTACGGAGAGTGAAATCCAGCCCACTCCAGCACTCAGGGGGAGGAAGGCTTCTCTGTCTGGTAGGTCTGGATGACGCCCTGCACGCGGTCCGTGACGGACTGGAGGGCCCAGGTGGCGGCCGTCGCCGCGTCCAGGCGCGCCAGGGTCTCCGCCATCATCGTGGAGAGGTCGTTCACCGCCCCGAAGAGCTGCGAGACACCCGCGGCCTGCTGCCCCACCGCGGCGGAGATGCGGCGAACGCTGTCGGTGCTGTTGTCCATCATCGACGAGAGGCCCTGCAGGCTCTCTCCCGATGCGCGCACCACTTCCAGGTCCTGCGCCATCCGGTCGGAGCCCTTGCGGCTCAGGTCCACCACGGTGTTGATGGACTTGAGGGTGTCATCGAGGATGACGCGCACCTCCTTCGTGGCCTCCTGTGACTGACGCGCGAGGCGACGCATCTCCGTCGCGACCACCGCGAAGCCTCGGCCCTTCTCTCCCGAGCGCGCGGCCTCGATGGCGGCGTTGATGGCCACCATGTTGGACTGGTCCGCCAGGTCCTTCACGGTGGAGGCGACGGCGGTGAGCTGACGGGCCCGCGCCCCCAGTCCCTCGAGCTGGCTCGACAACAGGGCGGCCTGCTCGCGGATGCCCTCCAACCCCCGCATGCTCTTGCCGATCATCGCCTGCGCGGAGGCGCCGGCATCCCCCGCCTGCGTCGTGGACTCGAGGATGACCTCCGCCTGTCGCGCGGCCACCTCGGACGTGCGCTGGATCTCCGTCGCCGTCACCTGCGTCTCCGTCAGGGCCTGCGACTGGCGCGACAGCATGCGCCGCTGCTCCTCGGTCGACGCGCTCAACGCCCGCATCGCGTCCGTCAGGTGACGGGTGGAGTCCACGAGCGGCTCCACCACTCGCGCCTGCACCTCGCCCTGCACCAGCTCCAGCCGCGCCTGGCGAGACGCCAGGTCCCTCAAGTCCCGCAGGCCGCTGCGGCACGTGAGGATGAGGAAGATGAGCTCGAACACCACCCACCCCGCATGCTCCAGCGGGCGCAGCATGCTCACCAGGCTCGTGCCGAAGATGGACTCGGGCCAGAAGAGGCCGCGAGCCACATGGTCCACCACGACGACACCGGCGTAGATGAACAGCACCCGGATGTCCCGGTAGACCGCCAGGAAGGCCAGCGAACCGAAGACGTGGAAGTGTGTCTCGATGCGGCCATCCGTGAGGTGAATGAGCAGCGCCGACGTTAGCGCCTGCGCCACGGCGATGGAGAAGCGGGTGGAGGTGCTCCCCGGCCGCAGCAGGCTCAGCGTCACGGGAAGGCTCGCGACCACGAGGCCCAGCACTCCCGCGGCCCACACGTGGGGATGCACCTGGCTGGAAGTACCCTCCCAGGTCCGAGGCGACAAAACGAGCGCGATGACCAGCCCGCCCAGCCACTGAAGCCCCATCAGCACCGCGAACATCCGGTCCGTCCGGCGGCTGAGGGCGTTTTGATGCTCGTCGAAGATGTCTCGCGAGCGTCGCGCGAGAGCCTCCGCGTCGACCGTGTGCGTCATGAAGCCACTTCCCGGGTGCGAATGCAGGGTCGTTTCCAACCCAGGCTACCAGCCGCATCGCATCTCGGGAACCACTGTCGGAAACTTACGAAGTCACCACCCCATCTCCATGAACCCAGCCAATCAGGCTCGCTCATGGAGGAGGCAGACGGGCACGAGGCCCGGTGCTCAGGTCTGCGCGCGCCGGGAGGCCTTCTTCTCCCGCTCTCCGAGCGCGGCCTGGAGGTACTTGCCCGCCAGCTTGCGGCCGATGAGCTCCTGGGCGATTTCGCCCGCCTCGACCAGCCGGTCCAGGTGGATGCCCGTGTCCACGCCCATGCCGTGGAACATGAAGACGGCATCCTCGGTGGCCAGGTTGCCCGCGGCCCCGGGGGCATAGGGACACCCGCCGAGCCCGCCGATGCTCGCGTCGAACGTCGTCACGCCGGCCGACAAGCCCACGAGCGAGTTGGCCAGCGCGGTTCCCCGCGTGTCATGCAGGTGCAGCGCGAGCTTCTCCACCGGGATGTGCTGGAGCAGCGCGCCGAGGATCTCCTCCGTCTGCCGGGGAGTGCCCACGCCGATCGTATCGCCCAGGCTGAGCTGGTAGATGCCCGCGTCCACCAGGTAGCGGCAGATGTCCACCACGCGCTCCACGGGGACGTGGCCCTCGTAGGGGCAGCCCCAGACGGTGGACAGGTAGCCCCGCACGCGCATCCCGGCCTGGAGCGCGGCGGCGGTGACTTCGCGCGCGCTCGCCATGGCCTCGGCGATGGTCTTGTTGATGTTCTTCTTGGAGTGGGCCTCCGAGGCGGAGATGAAGACCGCGGCCTCCTCGAGGCCCGCGTCCTTCGCGCGCTCGAGGCCCTTGAGGTTGGGCACCAGCGCGGAGAACACGACGCCCTCGCGCCGCCCCACCAGCTTCAACAGCTCCTCCGCGTCCGCCAGCTGGGGAATCCACTTGGGCGAGACGAACGAGGTGACTTCGATGCGCTTCTCGCCCGCGTTCACCAGCGCGTCGATGAGTCGCGCCTTGTCTCGCGTGGGCAGCGTGCGCAGCTCGTTCTGCAAGCCATCGCGAGGCCCCACTTCGTACACTTCGACCTGCTTCGGTAGCTGGCCTAGCAGGGTACCGCGCGCTCGTGAATGTGGGGTCTCAGCCATCTCGAAGCACCGCTCCAACAATCAGGTCGGCAGACAACTGCGTCAGCGGCTCACCGTCGAGCCCGCCGTGTACCCAGGCGATTGAAAACCCGGTGCTTTCCAACAGCCCGGCAAGTTCCGCAAGGGGATAGTAGCGAATGGCGTAGCACGCAGACAGGACTCGGCCATCCTTCAGCGTCAACGTCCGCCGGCCCACGTCGCGTCCGGTGGACACGTCGAACTGGCTCTCCTCTTCGAGCACCGCGCCGTCGGGGAGCATCCGCTGGAAGGCGGCGCGCGGTGACGCGGCGAGCCGCTCGTGCGGCACCGTGTGGAACACCAGTCGCCCTCCCCGCTTCAGCGCCCGGGCCACCTCCCGGAGGATGGCCACATGCTCGTCGTCCGTGAAGGCGAACAGCGTGGAGTACCACGCATAGGCGCCGGACAGCGTCCCGTCCTGGAACGGCAGCGCGCGGAGATCTCCTCTGACGACGGGGAAGCCACGGCGCCGCATCGACAACGAGAGCGCGTCCTTCTCCAGGCCGATGATGCGCTGCGCCAGTGGCCCCGAGACATTGAGTCGCGAGGCATGCCGCCCATGGCCACAGCCCAGGTCCGCGATGAAGCCGGAGCCTGGAGCGTCGGCGAACGCGCGCGCGAGGTATTCCGCCTCTCGCGCCGTGACTGCCCCGGAGAGGAACGGCAACGTGCTGCGCAGGTACAGCTCGCCGAAGAAGTCCACGCGCACACGCGGTGGCCGGAAAGTGCGGCACCGCCCTCCTCTCGGAGGGATGTAGCAACCGCGCCCGGGCGTCGCAATGAACCGGACGCGGGTCGACGACGTCAGCGCCGAGGCGTGAGCTTCGCGCGCAGTCTCCGAGAGGCCTCGTCGAGCACCGCGTCCGTCTTGCAGAACGCGAACCGGGCAAGCCCCTGTCCCAGATGCCGGTGCTCAGGACTGTAGAAGACACTCGGAGGAATGGCCGCCACCCCCACCTCCGAGACGAGGTGCCGGCAGAACGCCACGTCATCGGCGAAGCCGAAGCCGGCGATGTCCGCGAGGATGAAGTAGCTACCGTCCGGTAGGTAGGCTTTCAGGCCCGCCTCGCGCAGCCCCGCCATCAAGCGCTCACGTCGGGCGAGGTACGCCGCCGCCAGGTCCGTGAAGTAGGCATCCGGCAGTCGGAGCGCCGCCGCCATGGCCGCCTGGAGGGGGGACGCGGTGGCGAAGGTCACGAACTGGTGCGCGCGCTGGATGGCATCCCGCAGTGCGGGCGGTGCGATGATCCACCCCACCTTCCAGCCCGTGAGGCTGAAGCTCTTGCCGCCGCTGCTCACCGTCACCGTGCGGTCCGCCAGCGTGGGCACCGTGGCTGGGCGCACGTGGCGCGCGGGCGCGAAGGTGATGTGCTCGTAGACCTCGTCCGACAGCACCTTCACGTCGTGCTCGGCGCACAGCGCGCCAATCCGCTCCAGCTCGTCGCGGGTGAAGACCTTGCCCGTGGGGTTGTGGGGCGTGTTGAGGATGAGCAGACGCGTGCGGGGGCTGAACGCCGCGCGCAGTTCCTCCCAGTCGAACCACCACTGTGCATGCGCCGCATCGGGCGGACGCAGCGGAACCCAGCGCGGCGTGGCGCCGACGAAGGTGATGTTCGCGTCGTACGAGTCGTAGAAGGGCTCGAAGGCGATGACCTCGTCCCCGGGGTCCACCAGCCCGAGCAACACATCGAGGATGGCCTCGGTGGCGCCGCTGGTCACCGTCACCATGGTGTCCGGGTCCACCGTCTGACCGTAGAAGCGCGCGGCGTGCTCGGCGATGGCCACGCGCAAGTCCCGTGCGCCCGTGGTGAGGGCGTACTGGTTGACGCCCTCGCGGATGGCTCGCTGCGCGGCCTCCTTGACGGCATCGGGCCCGTCGAAGTCGGGGAACCCCTGCCCCAGGTTCACCGCGCCGTGCTTCTGCGCCAGCGCGCTGAACTCCGAGAAGACAGTGGTGCCAAACCGGGACACGCGCTGCGACAACACGGACCTGGACATGGAGGCTCCCGAGGGGGCCGGCGTGGGTCGCCGGACCGGACTCAGGGGCGCAAGATAGCGTCAGCGGGGACGGAACGCCCGGCCCTCTCGCTCTCGCGCTGCCGAGCCGCTCGCGTCAGCGCTGCGGACAGGCCCACCACCACCATCACCAGCGGCACCGCGCACAGCAGGTCCGTGGCGTAGTGGAAGCGCCCGGCCAGCGTCGCGATGATGAGGCCGATGCCCGGGAGCAACATCACCCAGAACAGCTTCCGCGAGAACCGCCACGCATAGAAGAGCACGACCAGCGTGGTGCCCGTGTGTCCCGACGGGAAGCAGTCCCGCGCGAACGGCGGGCGCCGCATCAGCGAGTCGAGCAGCGGCGTCAGCGTGCCCTGCAGCGGCCCGGAGAACGAGTCGATGAGGAAGTAGCGAGGCCCCACCGCCGGCACCAGCGAGTAGGCGGAGTAGTTCAGGATGAACAGCAGCCCCAGGCCCAGCAGGTACTCGTCGAACTCCGCCGCGGCGGAGGTCCGCCCCCGGTAGTACAGGCCGAAACCCAGCACCAATGGCCAGACGAAGTGGCCGTAGTAGCAGATCATCAGCACGTCGTTGAGCCACGGCGGAACGACGTGCGCGAGCACCACCGACGCCTGGAACCCGAAGATGCGCTGGTCCGCGGCCACGAGCTGCGCGTCGCGGAGGAAGGGATTGAGCGTGTCCACCACGGGCGTGAGCCAGCCGTGGGTGAGCACCGCCACCGGGAGCAGCCAGAAGTCCGCCGTGATGCGCAGCAACCGGTTCTGGGGGAAGTACGACTGGAGCGTCCGCAGGACCAGCGGGCCCACGGCCATGAAGGCGAAGAGACCCGCACAGGTGAGCGAGTCAGGGGCCCAGCGCCCCGGCCCCAGCAACACCAGGGCCGCGATGGAGCAGGCGGCCACGATGATGAGGTCCACCGCGTTCAGTCGAACCGGAGCCTCCCGGGCACTCTTCGCCGGGACGGAGCCACGCGGACTTTGAAAGGTCACGAGACTCACGCCGATTTCCGCTCCCCCGATGACTCGGCCTTCGCGCCGGCCACTTCGAGCTCCAGACTCTGGACGACGGTACCCTCTCGCCCGGCCGACCCCTTTCTCCCCTTCCAGCGCTCCAGGAGAGCAAGCAGTGCGGGGAAGAAGACCGTGGTCCCCAAAAAGGTGCACACGACCCCGAGCAGCGCAATCTGTCCGATGCTGCGCAGCCCCTGGTGGTTGGCGACCAGCAGCGCGCCATACCCCGCGGCGTTCGACAGGGTGGCCACCACGGCCGCCAGCCCCGTGTGCCGCACCACCTTGCCAAGCGAGCCGGGGCCCTCCTCCTCGTACCGGTGGTACAGATGGATGGAGTTGTCCACGGCGATGGCCAGCAGGTTGGGCAGCACCACCGCGTTGATGAAATTCAGTTGCACGTCAAAAAGATACATGCCGCCCGCCAGGCATGTCATGCCCAGGAACAGCGGCCCCGTCACCAGCAGCGCCCGCTTCAGGCTGCGCAGACTGATGAGGATGACGACGAACACCACCGCGGCGGCGGACCACAGGATGAGCGGGCCGTCTCCCCGCACCAGCGCGAAGATGCGCGCGGCGATGCGGTTGCTGTCCAGCACGGACATGTCCACGCCCCGCGCCGTCGCCGCCTCGACCACCTGGTCGATCTGCGCGGCCCAGCGCTTGAGGTCCTCGGTGTCGTAGTTGGACACCGACGGGAACAGCAGCAGGAAGGTCCCCTTGCCGTCGGTGGCCTCGAAGCGGCGGCGGACCTCCACCGGCAACGCGTCCAGCCCATAGGGCTTCGCATCCACCATGCGCTGGAAGTCCTTCAGGCGAGGCTCCTCCTGCACGGACTCGGGCAGCCCCTGCAGCAGCGCGCGGATGCCGGAGATCTCCACCTCCCGGCGCTTCAGGTCCCCAGGCACCAGGTCGTTCAGCGACGTGGTGCGGAGGAACACGGAGTCAGCGCCATTGCGCTTCTTCACCTCCGCGATGATCTCCTCCACCTTCGCCGCCTGGCTCAGGTCGTCGACCAGGAAGATGGCGGGATTGAGCGGCTGCCCGAGCTGCGCGGTGACATGGTCGTCCAGCCGCGAGGCCGGCGAGTCGCCCTTCAGCTTGCGCATGTCCGTCTCGAAGCCCAGCCGAGGCGCAATGGCCACCGAGAACCCGGCGAGCGCCACGACCGCCAACGCAATCAGCGCGATGACCGGCGTGGGCCACCGCTTCCACTCGCGCTCCGGAGCCACGGGCGCTGCCTGGACCTCCGCCGTCGCGGTGGGGGCTTCCTCCTTGCGCGCGGGGCGGAGCCGCTCGGCGATGGCGAGCAGCGAGGGGCCCAGGCCGTACGCCGCCAGCACCGCGAGCAGCACCCCCAGGCCCGCGAGGAAGCCGAACTGGTTGAAGGCGTGGAACTGCGCCAGCAGCAGCACGAAGAAGGCCGCCGCGTTCGTCACCGCCGAGGTGAGCGCGCCGCTGAAGGTGCCGCCCACGGCCATGGCCAGCGCGTCGCGAGACGAGCGCGTCCTCCGCTCCTCCCAGTAGCGCATGCACAGGTGCACGCCGTACTCGATGCCCAGGCCGATGAGGATGGCGACCAGGAAGCCCGTCACCACGTTGAGGTGGCCGATGGCCAGTTGGGCGACACCGAACGTCACCACCAACCCCACCACCACGGGCACGCCCACCACCGCCAGCGCCGCGATGCGCCGGGTGGCCAGCAGGATGAGGCCCACCGCGATGAGCGCCGACAGCGTGCCCGAGCGCGACAGGTCTCCGCGCATCACCGCGTCTTCCTCGATGCGGTTCTGGAAGTTGCCCGTCGCCTCCAGCTTCACGGCCGGGAAGCGCTCCGAGGCGAGCGTCCGCCCCGTCCCCATCGCCAGCTCCACGAAGCGGCGCGCGAAGTCGAGATCGCCCGCCGTCCCCATGGGCTTCAGCATGAGGTAGACCTCGGTGCCGTCCGCGTTGGCCAGGTGCTCCCGCATGGACACGTCGGGCGAGTGCTTGCGGGCAATCTCGTCGAACGTGGGCGGGGGAGGCGTGGCGCCCAGATCGATATAGAAGGGGTTCGCCTGCTGCCGCTCGTAGCGGACCCGAGCCGTCAGGTCCTCACGCAGCTGGGCCAGCTTTTCCACTGGCAGTAGCAGCAGGCCGTGGCGCTGGAAGAACTCCACATCGTAGCTGTGCTCGACGTAGCGGACCTCGGGGAGGGCTTCCAGGCGAGCTTGAAGCTCCTTGGCGTAAGCCTTGAGCCGCTCGGGCGTGTCTCCCTTCGCGAGGATGACGAGATACCCATCCCCGCCTGCCTTCTGTGACACGCGTGTCAGATCTTGAACTTCCCGAGCACCCTGCGGCAGCAGCTCCACGAAAGAGCCGCGAAACTCCAACCGCGACGCCAGCGCCATACCGCCGATGGCCAGCAATACGGCGACCAGCAGCACGTACCAGGGCCGGGAGACCGCCGTCTGGATGAAGCCTTCGAACAACCGTTGCCGCAGAGACCTGGCCACCGTCCACTCCTCGATAAACGCCGGGCCTAGCAAGTTCCCGGCCAAGCGTAGCCCCTGGAAACAACGGACAGCCCCTTCCAGTATTGACTGGAAGACGATGTGGGTCGGCGGGGTGCCACCAATGCCACGGTGCTGTCAAGCAGCGGGGGACAGCGGCACTCTTGCCCGGGCTTCAAGCAACAGTCGGCGCCTTGACACTGCCCCTCCGCCTCTTTATTCACGGCCCCGCGTCCCCCGTGGGAGGTCGCCGGACGCATGGTTGCCCCCGGCTCGGAACGAGCCCTGCATGGTGAGCGGCGACCTGAGTTCCGCATCCGCCCAAGAGGCGACAAATCCTCCCCCGACGCAGACTCAAAGAAAGACCACCATGAGCGACGTCTTCGACAAGTGCAGCAACTGGAAGGACTACCGCATCGCGAAGGCCACGGGCCTCTACCCGTATTTCCGCGTCATCGAGGCGTCTCACGGCGCCACCGAGGTGGAGATCGAGGGCAAGCGGGTGATCATGGTCGGTTCCAACAACTATCTCGGACTCTCCTCTGACCCGCGCGTCAAGGAAGCCGCCATCAAGGCGACCGAGAAGTTCGGGACGACGTGTTCGGGTTCGAGATTGCTCAACGGCACGCTCGCGCTCCATGAGGAACTGGAGGGTCGGCTCGCCAAATTCCTCAACCGCGAATCCGCCATCGTCATCTCCACCGGCTTCCAGACCAACCTGGCGCTGGCGTCCATCCTGGGCCGACACGACATCGTCTTCAGCGACCGGGCCAACCACGCGTCGCTGGTCGACGGCATCCGCCTGTCCTTCGCGACCGAGCGCAAGTTCCGCCACAACGACATGGATCACCTGGAGCAGCTGCTCTCCCAGGCGGATCCCGGCGCGGGGAAGATCATCATCACCGACGGCGTGTTCTCCATGGAGGGGGACATCTGCAACCTGCCGCGCATCGCGGAGCTGGCGAAGCAGTACAACGCCCGGGTGATGACGGACGACGCCCACGCCATGGGCGTGCTGGGCGACAAGGGCCGCGGGACCTCGGAGTACTTCGGCCTGGAGAAGGAGACGGACCTCGTCATGGGGACGTTCTCCAAGAGCTTCGCGTCCTTGGGCGGCGTGCTGGCGGGCCCGTTCGACGTCATCAACTACATCCGGCACAAGTCGCGCTCGGTCATCTTCTCCGCGTCCATGACGCCGGCGTCCATCGCCTCGGCGCTCAAGGCGCTGGAGATCATCGAGGCGGAGCCGCAGCGCCGCGCCCGGCTGCTGGACATCGCCGAGAAGATGCACAACGGCTTCCGGGCCATGGGCTTTGACACGGGCGTGTCCGTGACGCCGGTCGTTCCGGTCCACATCGGCGACCAAGTGAAGTGTTTCCGCTTCTGGCGCGCGCTGCACGAGGCGGGCGTCTTCGCCAACCCGGTCATCCCCCCGGCGGTGGAGGCGGGCCACGCGCTCATCCGCACCTCGTTCATGGCCACGCACACGGACGCGCAGCTGGACCGCGTGCTGGACACCTTCGAGACCATCGGCCGGAAGCTCGGCGTGATTCCGGAGACGCGCCCCACGGTGTACGAGCCGGTGCAGATCGCCCGCCCGGGTACGTCCGTGCGCTCCAACAAGGCGAGCGACAAGTGGGCGGCGGGCTCCGCGGGCCTGCTCGCGGACAAGGGTGGACTCACGCTGGATCAGCTCTCCCGCATGTCGTCACGCGAGATGGCCGGCAAGCTCTTCGACGCGGTGGAGCAGCTCACCTGGCGAGCAGCCAACCTCCAGCCCGAGGACCTGCGCCAGCTGCGCGCGGCGCCCATGAAGCTGTGGGAGAAGCGCGGCGAGATTCCCGGCCTCCTGCTGGAGAAGGGCGCCAACTTCTTCCTGCGCAACGGCACCGACGGCAACTCCGCCGAGAGGACCTGAGCCACTTATGGCCCTACCCGCCGAGCCCCCCGCAGCGCAGCCTTCCCTTCCTCCCCTCGCCCCGGACGTCCTCGTGACGCCGGTGCGGGACGCCGCGTCGCGGATGGCCTTCATCCGCTTCCCGGCCTCGCTCTACGCGGGAGATCCGAACTGGGTCCCCCCGCTGGAGATGGAGCGCAAGGACTTCATCGACCCGAAGAAGAACCCCTTCTTCGAGTACGGCGAGGTGGAGCTGTTCCTCGCGCGCCGGGGGCAGGAGGTGGTGGGGCGCATCGCCGCCATCCGCAATCCGCGCCACCAGGAGATCCACGGCACGAAGGAGGGCTTCTTCGGCCTCTTCGAGTGCGTGAATGACGCGGGTGTCGCGCGGATGCTGCTCGAGGCCGCGGGCGCCTGGCTCAAGGAGCGGGGCCTGGACGCCATGCTCGGGCCGGCCAACTTCTCGTCCAACCAGGACTGGGGGTTGCTCGTCGAAGGCTACGACACGCCTCCGGCCATCATGATGCCGTACAACCCGCCGTATTACGCGACGATGCTGGAGTCGTGCGGGTTGACGAAGGCGAAGGACCTCTTCGCTTTCGAGCTGTCCGCCTCCGCGGAGCCGCCCGAGAAGGTGGTTCGCATCGCGGAGAAGATGCGCCAGCGCGAGGGCATCACCGTGCGCGCCGTGAACCTCAAGGACTTCGCCAACGAGGTCGAGCGCATCCGCGACATCTACAACTCCGCCTGGGAGAAGAACTGGGGCTTCGTGCCCTTCACGGACCGGGAGTTCGACCACCTGGCCAAGGACATGAAGTCCATCGTCCGGCCGGAGCTCGTGCTCATCGCCGAGGTGAAGGGCGAGCCCGTGGCCTTCTCCATGACGCTGCCGGACGCCAACCAGGCCCTCAAGGCGGCCAACGGGCGGCTGACGACGTTCGGTCTCCCCATCGGTCTGGTGAAGCTGGTGCTGGCCTCGCGCCGCATTGACCGGCTGCGCCTCATCACCCTCGGCATCAAGGAGGGCTACCGGCGCCGGGGCCTGGACGCCATTCTCTACCTGGACACGCTGCGGACCGCGCACCAGCTCGGCTATTCGGGCGGTGAGATCTCCTGGACGCTCGAGGACAACCACCTCGTCAACCGCGCCATCGAGTCGATGGGCGGCAAGCGCTCCAAGGCGTACCGCATCTACCAGCGCCCGCTGTAACCCTCAGGGAGTCCCGTCGTGCGTTTCCTGCTGACCGGAGGCACCGGCTTCATCGGCCAGCGGCTCGCGAGCCGCATCATCGAGCGAGGCGACTCGCTCACCGCGCTCGTCCGCCCCAGCTCGCGGCGAGAGGCCCTCGCGGCGCTCGGCGCGAAGTTCGCGGTGGGCGACCTCACGACGGGAGAAGGCCTCGCCGAGGCCGTGCGCGACGTCGACTGTGTCCTCCATCTGGCCGGAGTCACCAAGGCCCGGGAGCCCGCCGGCTACTTCGAGGGCAATGCGAACGGCACCCGCCGTGTCGCGGAGGCGATGGCCGCCCTCCCCCGCCCTCCCCGACTCGTCTACTGCTCGTCCCTGGCCGCCGCGGGCCCCTCCACGCCGGAGCGTCCGCGCCGCGAGGAGGACACCCCCGCGCCTGTCTCCACCTACGGCCGCAGCAAGCTGGGTGGAGAGGAGGCGGTGCGAGAGTTCGCGGACCGCGTGCCCTCCGTCATCGTCCGTCCGCCCATGGTCTACGGCCCGGGTGACGCGGAGTTCATCCCCTCCGTCATCCCCATGGCCCGAAGCGGCGTGGCGCTCAAGAGCGGCTTCGGCCCCAAGCGCTACTCCCTCATCCACGTGGATGACCTGAACACCACGCTGCTCGCCGCCGCCGAGCGGGGCCCCACACTGGACAAGTCCGACCCGGGGCGAGGCGTCTACACCGTGTCTGACGGGTACGAGTACACGTGGGAGGAGATCTGCGCCGCCGTGGCTCGCGCCATGGGCCGCAAGCCGCCCACCGTGCTGCCCATGCCCGACAGCTTGAGCTACCTCATCGGTCTCGGCTCCGAGGCCATCGCGCGACTCCGTGGCACCATCCCCATCCTCAATCGGGACAAGGTCCGCGAGATGATGTGCCCTTCATGGACGTGCACCACCGAGCGCGCGTCTCGCGAGCTGGGCTTCGCGCCTACCATCCCCCTGGACCAGGGACTCCTCGAGACCCTCGCGTCGTATCAGCGGGCCGCGCTCGCCCTGTCCTGAAATGACGAAGGCCGAGGCCCCTCCGGAGAGGGAACCTCGGCCTGGATGATCCAGCGCTTCATTCAGCGCGGAAGAAGCCCGCTCACTTCCCGGGGCCGGCGGAGCCACCCGTCGCGGAGGAGCCCTTGGCGGACTGCGCCGCGTTCTCCTTCTCGAGCTGCGCCCGCTTGGTCTTCAGCGTGGAGAGCAGCCCGTCGAAGCCCTTGGTGCTCAGCAGCTTCTGGAACTGGCCCTTGTAGGTGTCCACGAGCGACACCTCGTCCGTGACGACGTCGTAGATGCGCCAGTCCGCCTTCGCCGTCTGCTTGTACAGGCGGTAGTCGACGGGAATCTGGTCCTTCTTGAGGGTGAGCGTGGTGTTGACGGTGGCCTCGGTGCCCTCGATGGACTCCTTGCCGTACTTCACGTCCGCCTGCGCCTGGCCAATGGCCTTCTGGGCGTAGGACGCACGCAGGAGCCCCGTCATCGTCTCGGAGAAGTCCTTGCGCTGGGCGGGCGTGAGGGAGGTCCACGTCTTGTCACCCAGGGCGCGCTTCGCCAGCTCCTGGAAGTCGACGAACTTCTCGACGACGGTGGCGAGGGACTCGACGGTGGCGCCGGGGGCGTTGGCTGCCCGCTGGACATCCGCGTTCCCGGACTTGACGACACTGAGGGGAGTGGGCGCCGCGGCAAGCAAGGTGGCGGCAAGCAGGGAAGCAATCATGAGATTCGACTCCGTGAAGGAGGACGGTACAGCGGACAGACGCGAGGGCCCGATTATTCACCCGGGGCCGGAGGCGTTCCCGTCACACGCGCGAGAGCCGCCATTCCCAACCGGACGTCGAACCAGCTCTTCGCCCGGTCGCCTGTAACCTGCGCATAGGCGGTGAAAGCGTCCACCAAATCGCGCGTCTCCCCCGTCCCCAGGTCGAACGCGGCGAAGGCGGCCGTCACCCAGCGACGAGCGCTCTTCTCGGCATCGGTGAAGGCTCGGGCCTTGGCCCACGCGGCCACCAGCTCGCCGTGCACCTTCGTCACTTCCAGACGGATGCCGGCGCGGATCTGCTTCTCCTGGGCACGGAGCTTGTCGAGCTCCGCCCGCGCCTGGTCGAGCTGCGCGTCCTTGATGGGGATATCGAAGGTCCCCCGCATCACCAGGCCCAGGCCGGCGGTGCGGTCGTTGTAGGGATCAAACGCGAACGGATTCTTCTGCCGCGTCGCGCTGGTGGTGTAGCGGACGTCGTAGAAGCCCGCGAGTCCCAGGTCCGGGAAGTAGCTGCGCTCACGGATGAACACTTCCGCCTCGCGCGCGATGATTCCGGCCGCGATGGCGGTGAGCTCTGGCCGGTAGTTCTCGGCCAGCGTCAGCGCACGCTCCAAGGAAGGTGGCTCGACCTCGGCCGTCGGCTCGAGATCCTCCTCGACGACCTCCACCTCGGCACCCGGCGAGGCGTTGGCCAGCACACCGATGGCCGTCAGCGCGAGCATCCTCCCCTGCTGGGCCTCCGCCTTGCGCGCCTCCACCATCTGCCGGAAGAAGCGGACCTTGTACGTGTCCACCTGGGACACCTGCGGCGACTCTTCCTTCAGGAGCGCGGCGATCTTCTCGGCGGCGTCCTCCAGTCGCTTGGACACCTCGTCGATCTGCTGAAGACCCGAGCGCGCCAGCTGATAGCTGAAGTAGGCCTGCGCGGCCTGGAAGCCCGCCTCGTCCCGGGCCCGCTCTCGCAGCGCCGCGCCCAGGACGGGGCCCTGCGCTCCCGCCTTCTTCAGGGCCGTCAGCTTTCCAAAGGTGTAGAGCGGCAACACGGCGTTGCCGTTCGAGAACATCGTCACGCCGACCTTGCCGAAGTTGAAGTCCCCCTCGTAGGAGGCCTTCGTGGTGGGCGGCCCGCCCAGGGAGTTGTTCCGGGCTTCGGGCACAGGACCGCCCATGCCCACCGAGATCTCGAACTTGGGAAACCAGGCCCAGCGCGCCTGCTCATAGAGCGCCTCGAACTTGCGCAGCTCCGCGCTCGCCTCCTCCACTCGGGAGTCCGACGTGCGCGCCCGCTCCACGAGCTGCGCCAACGTCAAGGGAGACGCCTTCGCCGGAGCAGCCTCCGCGTCAGGCGTCTGGCGGACCTTGTCCCCGGCCTGCTGCGCCTCGCGCGCGGTCTCCCGCATCGGAGCGGGCGACACCGTCCGCCCCTCGATCTGAGGCGTCGGATTCTCCACCGTCTCGGGAGCAATCACCGGAGGCGATGGAGGAATGACCGTGCCAGCGCTGGGATTCGTGTTGGGCGAGGGCGTTTTCGGCGCCGTGGGGGTCGAGACCGTGGGGCTCGCGCCCGCACCCGTCGACGGGCCGCTGCTGGTTCCGCTGCCCGTTGTCCCCGTGGTGGAGGGAGCGCTCGGAGCCGGCGTGCTTCCCGTGGTTCCCGGCGTCGCGCCGCCACCCTGCCCCGTGGAGCCGGGTGTGAACTGCGCGGCGGACAGTCCGGCCGCGAGCACCAGCGCCACTGTCACGCCTCGATCCAGGTGTCTGCGCATCACTCGGCCTCTCGCGAGCCCCCATACCCGAGAATCTCGCGCTGGCGCAGCATCTTCGTTCGACGACACACAGTCACCGCCCAACTTCATTGGCAACCCAGAGTCCGCCTTCGCCACGCCTGGCTCAGTCCCCGCACCGGCTCGGTGGGTTTCCTGTACGGAACACCGCAAACACCGCGACGTGTCCTCGAGCCCCACCGCCAGAATCATTCGGAGTCGAGCGAAGACACTGGAAAACAAAAGGCCCGCCTGGTTTCCCAGGCGGGCCTTTCTATTTCAGAGTGGAGCTAACCGGGATCGAACCGGTGACCTCTTGAATGCCATTCAAGCGCTCTCCCAGCTGAGCTATAGCCCCGATTTTTGCTGCTGGCCGCCTTGGGAAGCGGCCGCCGTCGGAAGTGGGTGCCTTCTACCGTTTCTTGTTCCCAGGTGCCAGAACTGTTTGAGGCTTCGGTGCATTTTTTCCAACCTTCAACCGCTCGGCGATCTCCTCCCCCTCCCGAAGGATGTCCGTGAGCTCACGGGCATGCGCTTCGGCCGCCTGCTCGGCCGCCTCGATGGACTTGAGCGCCGAAGCGAATCCAGCGGGGAGCTCCAGCTTCCCCTTCTGGACCTGCCGGTAGACCAGCTCGCCCAGCTCCTTCAGCGCGCGGTCCTTCTGGTCCTTGAGGACGGTGGCCTTGGCGTTCGCGCGAGCGAGGTCCGTGTTGCGCTCCA
This sequence comes from Myxococcus stipitatus, assembly GCF_038561935.1. Next base: position 5,338,764 of record NZ_CP102770.1, read on the forward strand.
CCGCCTCGCGGAGCTGCGTCAGTCGCGCCTGCGCGGACTGGAAGGCCTCGTTGATCTGCTTCATCACTTCGGACTGCTTCGCGTCGGCCGCCACGTGGGTATCACCCCTTGAAGAACCTACGCTGGCGTAGCGTGTGGCCTCGTGGACTGTCAACCCTACCGAGTCCGGCGAAGCCTCGCGGCGAAGAACCCGCCCCCCGGCACGCGCGGCGGCAGCGCCTTGAGGTACGGGCCTTGGACGGCCCGAGCGGACTGCTCCGCCCCCAGCACGTCCGAGACCGGCTCCAGCGTGAACTCCGGGTGCTTCGCCAGGAAGGCCTCGACGACCGCCTCATCCTCCTCGGGCAACACCGAGCAGGTGGCATAGACGACGAGTGCACCGTGCTTCACCTGGCGAGAGACCTCCTCCAGCAGCTCCGACTGGGTCGTCTGGAACTTGGAGATCTCCTGCGCGGTCAGCTTCCACTTCTGATCCGGCTCGCGAGCCAGTGAGCCCGTGCCGCTGCAAGGCGCATCAATCAGGAGGACATCCGCCTCTGACAGAGGCATCGGCTGGGGGAAGGCCACCTGCCGCAGGGAGAAGTGGCGCACCCGCTCACGGGCCTCGGCCAGCCGGCGCCGGGAGCGATCTCCCGCGAGCACCTTGCCGGACGGACCGACGAAGTCCGCCAGCGCCAGCGTCTTGCCGCCCGCGCCCGCGCAGACATCCGCCACGGTAAGCCCCGTCATCGCGCCCCCCACGGGACGGCACACCTCGGAGATGAGCTGACTGCCCACGTCCTGCACCTGGAGTCGCCCCGTCTTCATGACGCGCGTCTCGAAGACGCGGTGGCTGGCATCCACCACCCGCACCGCGTCGGGCGCGGCGAGCACCGCCTCCGCGGCGACCCCTTCTTCGATCAGGGCGGCGAGCACCGCATCCCGCGTCCCAGGCGGACGGACCCGGAAATGCAGTCCTGGATCCTCGTCCAAGGAGGACAGCAGTCCTTCGAGGACCTCTTCCGGATAGGCCTGCGCCAGCTTCTGCACGAGCCAGTTGGGGAACGAGTACCGGACCGCGAGCCGCTCCGCGTGCGAATCCGGAAGCGGCGGCTCCGACAGCGGCGACTCCACCACCGTCTGGAGGATATCGTCCTTGATGGTGCGCGGCCGGACAGGCCCCGGGAGCCGAACCTCCGGACCGATGCGCGCCCAGTTCTCTCCACAGAAGAGCCGGCGCCACAGCGCATAGCGCACCAGGGCCTGGTCCTCCGTCAGCCCCAGCTTCCCCGGGGGATGCCCCAAGGTCCGCGAGGCCAGGTCCAACAAGCGTTGGTGCCGCGACAGCTCACGCACCACCAGGGCCGCGAACCGGCGCTCCTGTCCACCGAGCCCGTCCGCGTCACGAAGCGCATTGGCCAGCGCGGCCTTGAGCGGCTCGCCGCGCAGCACCGCGATGTGTGCTTCCAGCGCCGCCGTCGCCGCGCGTCTCGAAGGACGCCCCAGGCGTGCCGCATCCAGCGGAGTTGTGGGCCAGACAGTGTCCACGGGTCCCAACCTGCCCTTTCAACCGTCCAGGCCTAGCGTGATGACGAGGCACCCGTTGGGTGAGCGCACCTCCGGGGCATCCTCCGCGCCCACGAAGAACGTCGCCGGGGCGACGAAATGCGCCCCCTCAATGATCAACTCGCCCTCCAACAACAGGGCCGCCTCCCGTCCACGAGGCCGCGCCAACCAGGCCCACGTCCCCTCCGCCACCATCCGCACCCAGATGGCACCACCGACGCCGCCACCCGGCGAGGCCAGGTGCACCCCAGGCGCGCACTCCACCCAGTCACCTTCAGAGGGAATCGTCCCGCGAGAGGCCGCCGCCACGCCCCGGTGCGCGGCCAGGAAGCGCTCCACCAGTCCGAGGATGTCCTCGATCTGGAAGGGCTTCACCAGGACGCCGTCGGGAATGGAGGGCCGCAGGGCCCGCGCGACTTCCTCGGGAGACGCCGCGCTGACGATGGCCACCGCCTGACGCCCCTTCCGGGCCGCCTCCAGCACGGCGCGACCACCCGCCTCGCCTCCCCCTATCCGAAGATCCGTCACGACGAGCTCGAAGCGCTCCTGCCGCAGGGCCGCCAGCGCCTCTCCGACCTCGCCCACCGAGCGCACCTCCGCCAGGTCGGAGATCAGCTCACCCATGCCTTCCCGGAGGCTCGCGTCGTCCTCGACCAGCAGAACCTTCATTTCGGGGTCTCTCCGACGCCCCAGACAGGAGCACGTCCTCCACCCTCCCTGACAGGGGGGCCGGCGCTACCATGCCGGTCGTCCACCCTTCTTGGGAAGTGGCCCTCCCCGGACTCGAACCGGGACGCGGGGTCAGCCGCAGCGGATTTTGAGTCCGCCTCGTCTACCAATTTCGACAGAGGGCCGTTTGTTGGCGAAGCGGCCAGACGTATACCGCGACCGCCGCCCAGATGCATCCGAAGATTGCGGTGCCGAACGCACATCGCTATGAGGGGCCCCCGCATGTACAACCTTCTCATCTCGCTGGCAGTGGGATTCCTGGTCGCGCTGCTGGTGAAGCTCGCGAACTTCTCCATCTGGGCCGGGCTCGTCCCGGGCCTGATTGCCGCCGTCATCACCTTCATCCTCCTGGCAAGGCGGGTCGCCAGCCGCATCCAGGGGCTCATGTCGACGGTGCAGGCGGACCTCCAGTCCCAGCCCACCAGCCAGAAGGACGCCCAGGGCCGGGTGGAGCGTGCCGTCAAGACGCTGGAGAAGGGCCTCGCCTACGAGAAGTGGCAGTTCATGGTGGGCCCGGAGATTCACGCCCAGATCGGCATGTTGAAGTACATGGTGAAGGACCTGGACGGCGCCCTGGCCCACTTCAACAAGGGCAGCTCCCGCAACTACATGGCCAAGGCCATGGAGGGCGCCCTCTACTACCAGCGCGACAATGTCCCGGCGATGAAGACCGCCTTCGAAGCGGCCTGCAAGAGCGGCAAGAAGGAGCCCATCGTCTGGGCCGCCTACGCCTGGTGCCTCCTCCAGAAGAAGGAGAAGGACGAGGCCCTCAAGGTGCTCGGCCGCGCCGTCGAGGAGAACCCCAAGGACGAGAAGCTCAAGGGCAGCCTCTCCCAGCTCCAGAACGACAAGCGTCTGAAGATGAAGCCCTACGAGCCCACCTGGTGGCAGTTCGGTCTGGAGACGCCGCCGATGATGCCCCCCTCGGGTGGCGGCGGGCGCCGGATGCAGTTCATTACGCGACGCTGATCCCCGACGCGTGGAGGGCATTCGCGCCCTCCTTCGCCCGGGAATTCCTACCGGACGACTCCTCTTCCACGCTGGAACGACTTCCGCTCCGGTTCCTTCAGGGTGTGGGTTGTCACTGCAACCCCCTGAAATGACTCCTGCCCGCATGCCCTGGGAGAGGGCATGCAGCTTGCTCTTCCTCCTCACGCGCCGACGGGGATGTCGCCGTCACGTGGAGTGGACGGGCAAAGGCGGCTGGCGGAGAGGGTCATGCAAAGGCGAGGGCGCACCTCGGAGCGGTCCCTCCTCCTCATCATCGAGGATGACGCGGGTGTACTGGAGAGCCTGTCCGACCTGCTCGCGGCGCGTTTCGACGTGCTGGCGGCGGCGGACGCGGGCATGGGGTTGGAGCTGGCCCGTGAGCACGGTCCGGACCTGATCCTCCTGGACAGGTTCCTGCCCAGCGGGGATGGGCTGACAGTCCTCGAGGCCCTCCAGCTCGACTCCCATACCGAGTCCACGCCCGTCATCTTCCTCACCGGGGACGCGGACGAGGCCACCCTGGAGCGCTGCTTGGAGAAGGGCGCGGTGGACTTCATCCACAAGCCGGCGAGCGCGAGGGAGCTCATGGCACGGATCGACCGGGCGCTGCGGCAGAGCGAACAGCAGCGGCGGTTGCAGATCCTCGCCCAGACGGACGCCCTCACGGGCCTGGCGAACTTCCGGGCCCTCTCCGTGCGGCTGGAGGAAGAGCTGCGCCGCGCCCACCGGTATGGCTACCCGCTGAGCGTGGTGGTCATCGACCTGGACCACCTCAAGGCCATCAACGACGGCATGGGCCACGACGTGGGGAACCAGGCCATCCTCGCGCTGGCCAATCAGCTCAAGGGAAACCTGCGCGAGTCCGACTTCGCGGCGCGCTTCGGCGGGGATGAGTTCATCGCGCTCCTGCCACATCAGACGGCGCTGGAGGCGGCGGTGTTCGCCGAGCGGATCCGCACCGGGCTGCGTTCCGTCGGCGTGCAGAAGGGCGACGGCCGCCCCGCCTCCTTCGGGTTGAGCGTGAGTGTTGGCATCGCCGACCACACATTGGAATCACCCCGGGACGATGCAGAGACGCTGATGAAGGCGGCGGACGCGGCCCTCTATGAGGCCAAGCGCGAAGGACGTGACCGGGTGGTGGTGTTCGGCCGTCCGGCGCTGTCGCCGCCCGCGCATCAGCACTGAGCGCGGTGCCCGGCAAGCAGGCGACGGTGGGAAGCAAGAGGGCGCGGATGACTCTAGGCAACAGGCTGGCGAGCGGTTCGAGGGTGGCAATCGTCGGAGGCGGCATCGCGGGGGCGGGACTGGCGGCCTCCCTTCTCTTCAATGGTCGAGCGCGTGGGCTGACGCTGGACGTCCGCGTCTATGCTGGAGGGCTGTCGGAGCGGACCTCTCCTCCCGTCGTGCTCACCCCCGAGTGCCGCTCCCGGCTGGCGGCGCTGGGCTGCCGCATTCCCCCCGAGTGGCGCACGCACGAGCTGCGCGGCGTCGAGGTCATCGCCGAGGGGCGGCGCGAGCTCCTCCCCTCCTCTCCTGGCGGAATGTGGCTCGTCGATGGCTGGCCCTCCGGTGAAGGAGGGCTGGCGCAGGTGCGCGGCATCCTCGCCAACGCCGCCAGCGCGCAGGGGGCTCGGTTCGTCGAACGACATGTCGACCGGGTGGAGCGCCAGCCGCCCGCGCCGGATGCCCCCATCGCCGTGCGAGGCACCGGGCCCATGGTGGTCCGCGCCCAGGGGAGCGGCGAGCGCTACCACGCGGTCGCCCTCGCGTGCGGCGCGGGCCCCCTCCTGGGGGACGCCTTCTTCCCCGGCTTTCGCCCCGCCCCCACGATGCCCGCCGTCCAGGCCCGACTGAGGCATGCTTCCTCTCGGCTGGAGATCGCGCCCGTCGCGAGGCTCTGGGTGGCGCCGCTGCCGACGGTCGACGGCTTGTTCCTCCTGCCGGGTGTGGACTCCGTCTACGCGCTGGCCTTCGGTCCCGCGGTGACGCCGGCGGACCTGTGTCAGGCCCTGATGATGGCGGCCCGCGATGGCCTGCTGAGCGAGGGCTTCGAGCTGGCCGCGCTCGAGACCACACGTCTTCCCCATGGCCCGGGCCGCACGCTCGTGGCTCCGGGGCAGCTCGCGGTGGGGCCCGCGGCCTTCGGGCATCCGCTCCAGTTGGGACTGTCGGAGACACTCGCCTCGTGCAGCCGCGCGGCGGTGGCGCTCCTGGATGGAGGACTGGACGCTTCCGCCCTGGAGCGCCGCTATGTCCGCGAGGGACTGTGCGAGCTGATGGAGGACGCCGCCGCGGGAGCCCGCTCGGTGGCGTGGATGCGCCGCGCCGGCAAGCGCGCGCCCGCGGCCTTCCTCGCGGCCAAGGGCCGGCGCACGTCGCTGGGCATCTATGGCGGCGGAGTCCTGGGACTCAGCGCGCCCACGCCCCTGGCATTGCTCGGAGCGGTGCGCTGGGCGGGGCTGCGCGAGGTCGTGAGCACCTGGCTGCGGACGACCGTGGACCCGGTGCCCATGGCGGTGCCGGACCTGGAGCCCGACCTGTACTACGTCGTGGATGACGACCCCGATGCTCGCGAGGCGCTGACGGCGCTCCTGGAGAGCACGGGCGCCAAGGTGGTGTCGTTCGCGGACGAGCTGGCGCTGTTCTGCGCGGTGGCTCGCAGGCCGCCCACGGCCATCCTCCTCGACGTCGTGCTGCATTGGGTGGATGGGCTCCGGCTGTGCGAGGGCTTGAAGCAACACCCCCTCACGCGTGGAACCCGGGTGGTGGTGATGAGCGGACTGAATCGGCCCCATGTCCGGCAGCGGGCGCTGGACGCGGGGGCGGAGGCCTTCCTGCCCAAGCCCGTGGACCCGGAGCGGCTGCTGCGCATCCTCACCGGACGCATGCCCGCGTCGAGCACGCCCGCGGATCCCTCCTCCCCGCGACTGTCGGGTGATGCGAGCACGTCGGACCGCTACGCGGCGTCCTGATTCACCTTCGAGACAAAAGCACCGGGCGCGGAGCCATTCAGCCTCCGCGCCCTCGGTCCCCGTCGAGAGGTCATCCCTCTACGACGAGAAGCTCCGCACGGCGCGACGCAGCTCCAACGAGCCCGCCATGAGGGCGATGCCGCGCATGAGGATGGAGATTCCCACCAGCGTGCCCACCAGCCACACCGCGGAGATGGGCCACTGGGACATGATGGTGATGCCCAGCAGGATGGAGATGGCGCCGTAGGCGAAGTCCCAGCCCCACTGCGCATACCGGTCCATCAGCGACGTGACGACGTGGAACAGGCCGCTCGCGAAGAAGTAGCCCGCGAGCAACAGCGTCAGCGCCCCGAGCCCCGCCGCCGGGTACGCGAGAACGAAGACACCCACCACGGTGGAGAGCACGCCGCCCAGTAGATAGAGCCAGAAGGGCCCACCGGACTTCCGGACCCGGAACGCGGAGATGATCTCCGCGATACCCGCCCCCGCGAGCAACGCGCCGAAGAGGATGATGGAGACCATGCTCGTGAGGAACGAGGCCCCCAACGCGACGAGGCCGAGGATGGCCGTCAGCAGCCCCAGGATGAAGGGCGGCCCCCATGCGGCGGAGGCCATCCGGCCCCCGTCGCCCGTCGCAGGTTCACGTCTGAAACTGGTTTCCATGTCGGTCTGCTCCCGCGTGGAGGAAAAGTTTCAGCGGCGAACATGGGTGCCTCGGAGGCCAGGAGCAATGGCGGCCCCTCTCCCCTGCTCCTCCTCGCGGTAGGGCTCAGGCGTGGGGGCGCTCGAGCACCGCGTCATAGGGCGGCGCCACGAACACCGCTCCCGCTTCCTTGCGAAACCAGGTGAGCTGGCGCTTGGCGTACCGCCGCGTCTCCTGGGCCGTGTCTCGAATGGCCTCGTCCACGGACATGCGCTCCTCGACCACCGCGCGCGCCTGCACGTAGCCCACGCTTCGCATCGGCGCCGCGTCCGCGTATCCCCGCGCGAGCAAGGCCCGCGTCTCCTCGACCAACCCCGATGCGAACATGGCCTCGGTGCGCGCGTTGATGCGGGCGTAGAGCACGTCGCGAGGGGGCTCCAGGACGAAGAGGCGGAAGGGATATCGGTCCACGGAGAAGGCATGGGCCTTGTGGAACTCCGAGGCGGGCACACCTGTCCGCGCATGAATCTCGAGCGCTCGGATCACCCGGACCAGGTCCTGGACGTGCAGCCGCGCGGCGGTCTCCGGGTCCACCTGCGCCAGTCTGCGATGCACGGCCTCTCGCCCTTGCTCCGCCGCGAGGGTCTCCAGCTCGGCGCGCAGCTCCGGCAAGGCGCCGGGTGCATCCACCACACCGTGCAGGAGGATGCGCAGGTACAGGCCCGTGCCCCCCACGACGATGACGGGCTGTCCCCGTCGGGTGATATCCGCGATGACCGAGTCCGCGCGGCGCTGGTACTCCGCCGCCGAGAAGGTCTCCAGCGGGTCCACCTCCGACACGAGGTGGTGCGGCACCGCCGCGAGCTCTTCCGAGGACGGCTTCGCGGTGGCGATGTCGAAGTGGCGGTACACCTGCTGCGAGTCCGCGCTGACGATTTCACCGCCCACGCGGCGCGCCAGCTCGATGGCCAGGGCCGTCTTCCCCGACGCCGTCGGCCCGGCCACCACCGTCAACGTCGGCCGTCCCTCCTGTCCTTCACCCATGCGCCGCTGCTCCCAGGGCTGTTCGCACCACGGCCACTGCCGAGGCATCCCGAGCAAACACCAACCGCGCCGGCTCCACCTCCGACAACAACCGGCCCGCGGAGACGAGCATCGCCGAACGCCCCGCCCCCGAGGACTCGCACAGCAGGACGTTCTGCACCAGCACCCGTCCCACCTCCCCCGCCCCTTGTCGCTCCCATCGGGAGCTCGAGTCCCAGCCCAGGACACCCACCGCGCGCAGCCGCGCCTCGCGAGGGAACCCCACGTTCCACGGAGTGCCGGCCACTCGCCAAGGACGTGGTGAGGCCCCCCGCGGGTCCTCGGGCCACACCGCCACCAGCTCATCCGAGAGCAGGGGCTCGCCCGCGTCCGTCCACAGTCCGCCCAGGGTGCTCTTCCCCGCGCCTGAGTGCCCCGTGAACAGCGCCGCCTCTTCGCCGTGCATCAACGCCACGCCATGCACCAGCAAACCGCCCCGGCGACGAAGCTCCACGGCAAGCATCACCCGCAACACCACTTCCACCGGGAACCGGCCGGAGCCCACCACCACACCCCGCAGGCCCTCCGCATCGAGTCGCGCGGAGTAGTCCTCGCCCTCCAGCACGAGCGCGCCATCCTCCGCGCGCCAGGGACGAGGAATCTCTCGAGTCGCGGGCTCGGGGCGAACCTCCGAGGGAGCCACGACCTCCAGCACCGAGGCTCGCACACCCAGCGGAGGCCGCGGCGTGATGAAGCCCGCGAGCGACTGGCGAAGCAGTGCCTGGACGCGGACATCCGGCACCTGAATCCCCACGGTCCATCCCGCCATCGTGAGCCAGGGGCCCGTCGGCTCGGATGAATCCTCGTCGGGGCCACCCACACGCCGGGGACCGGACGCACCGGCACCCGACGGACTCAGGGCGTGCACTCCGACTCGCCCGGGATGTTGCACTGCGACATCATCGCGAGCGCGACGAAGGGCTGCTCCCAGAGGATGGCCGGAGCCTCATAGCGAGGCGTCCCTTCCGGGTGTGCCTCTCGCGAGCCCTCCGTGGGTGACCGGGATGATGTCGGAGTCGAAGAAGTTCTGGTCATGGGAACGGTACCGGGAAGGAGCAGATGAAGCCGTCCTCGGAGCCCACGTGCAGCCGGGAGGAAGTGGTGTCGATGGTCGGGGTGCCGATGCGCGGGCCGCTGCTCAGCGACACCTGCGCCGAGTCCGCGCCGCCGACCATCTCGAGTTGGTGCACCTTGCCGTCACCGCCACCGACGTAGATGCGGACCACGCCGTTGCGGTTGAGAGTGAAGGTGCCGGAGGGATTCGGGACGGGCGTCGACCACTGGCGCGTGGGCATCGCGGCTCCAGGCGCCGCGTAGTCCCAGAACTCCACATGGCCACTCGCGAGGCTTGCCACGAAGCCGCCGCCCAGCGGGCGGACGAAGCTGGTGAAGGCGGGCGTGCTCGGCGCGGGCCGGGTCGCCACGTTCAGGCTCCACACCACCTGGCGAGTGATCGCGTCGACGGCATGGACCACGCCATCGCTGTTGGTCGCGAGGACATGTCCCGTCACACCGTTGCGAACCAGGCTGTGCTCCAGGTCCCCGAGCGCCAGTCGCGCCACCTCGGCGCCGGTGAGCGTATTCAGGACGCGGAGCGAGTCCGCTGACACGCCATTCACCTTCCCGCCGATGAACAGGAGGTTGTTCGCGTAGTCCACCACCATGCCGCCGTTGACCATGCCCAGGTCCCCGGGCTGGTAGGTGAAGACCGGGGTCCCCGTCCTCGCGTTGAGCGCCACCACGCGGTTGGCCGCCGGGTTCGCCAGACGCGTCGCGAAGAAGACGAGGTCCAGGTTCGGACGCGCGGCCTGATACGCGGCATTCGCGTAGTCATGCAGCTGCGTAACGGGGAAGGACTGGATGGTGCCGACAGGCGTCCCGTTGTTGTTCCACCGCCACAGCACCGCCCCCGTGGTGGCGCTGATGGCATAGGCCACGCCGTCCTGGTCCGCGGTGAGGATGTACTGCCCGGACAAGCCCCGCAGCGGCACCACCGGGAAGCGGCTGCCAATGGGAGCCCCCAGCTGCAGAGGGCGCCACCGCTCCGCGCCATCGGTCGCGGGATTCGACACCTGGGTGAGGTTGGCGACGACGGTGTTGTTGAAGGAGCTGAAGATGCCCACGCCCAGCTCCGTGATGGGCTGGATGCGCGCATCCAGGCCCACGGAGTAGCACCACAGCGGCGCGGACCCCACGCGTGCACGCGGTGTCGCCTTGAGCGCCGCGGACGTGGGCTGATTGCCCGCTGAGTAGAAGCCCGCGTCGTCCGAGTTGAACACCCGGTAGTAGTACGTCGTGCCGTTGGTGACGGCGCTGTCGACGAAGGTGGACGTGCTGGTGAACGTCTCGGAGAGGACGACCGTCGCATTGCCCAGTGTCTCGCCCTGGGCATACGTCCGTCCGGCGACAGGCGCTGTGTTGGGTGCGCTGCCCGTGGCACGCAGGACCAGCACGCCGTTGTGTGAGGCGGGATTATCCCACGCCAGCGTCACGCTCCCGTCCCGAGCCACCGCCGTGAGCCGCGCGACCTCCGGCGCCATGCCGCCCGCCGCGAGCGTCACGGGCGCCTCGATGCGCGCCGCGGATTGGGACTCGTACGCGTCCGGGATGTGCATCCGATGGCGGAACGTGGTCGGCGCCGTGACGGCCGAGACACTCGCGTAGGTCACCTCGAAGCTGCGCTCCTGGTTCACGCCGATGGGGTCCCCGTCTGCGACCGTCCAGGTGAAGCTCGCGGTGTTGCTGGTGACCGCCCATCCTCCCGCCGATGCGGGGCTCCCCGCGGCGAACCGGAAGTAGTTTGTCGCGGGCCGCAGCAGCGTGACCTGGTAGATGGGCTGACTCCCACGATTCTGGACCGTGTAGAGGACCGTCTGGTTCGCGACGCCCGGCACGAGCACGGACGGGCTCACCTTGAGGCGATGGGCCACGACGCGGCCCTGCCCCGTGCGCACGAGTGGCGTGGAGACGGCCGCGCCATTCAGCGTCGCGTCCGCCCTCACATCGAAGGCGTAGTTGGAGAACTCAGCGCCCGTCACCGTGTAGTGCCAGACGAAATGAGCGGATGCGCCCGGCGCCAGTCGCGGGGTGCTCGCGGGGGTGGGCCCTTGCGTCAACGTGGCCTGGGCCGAGCCCACCAGGACAGGCGCTCGCGGCACCACGTCGAGATACGACGCCGTGGCCGACGTGTTGGTGACGCTCAGCCGCACCCTCACGGACTCTCCCGTGAACGCCTGCGTCACATCCACATCCGCCGCGGCGGCCAGGGGGGCCACGTTCACCATCGCCGTGTCGACCACGCTCGAGGTCACCGTGCCACCGGTGTTGGTGGCGCGAACGCTGGCGACCATGGTCCCTTCGGACTGCACCGTTGCTCTCGCCGCGAGGATGCCCGCGCCTCTCAACGGAATGCTGGCCCGGAAGTTCGTGGGCTCGAGCTCGACGACCTCGAACGTGACATCACCAGCGCCGGTGCTGGGCCCCTCCGCGGTGATGTTGGCCTGGGCAGACGACGGCCCCGTGCGGTTCTCGATGACCAGGCGCGCGGTGAAGTCCTCGCCTACCGGAAGGGCTCGCGGCTGGATGGAGACCTGCGTGGACAGCCCCACGCGCAGCCACTGCGCCACGGTGCTCGTCCGATTCGTTTGGAAGGTGCCATTCCAACTGCACTGCTCGTTCGCTTCGAGCCTCGAGAACACCTGCCCCGTGCCGTTCTGGTTCGACACCGAGGGAATCATCCGGAGCGTGAACGTCGCGGTCTCGTTCGTCCCCAGCCCCACGGCGGGCCCCGCGCAGTCGAGACTCGGGATGTAGTAGTACCGGACCTGCCACAGCGTCGTGTACTGCTCGACCGCCCAACCCGGGGGTGGCGGGCTCTCGAGCAGCGCGTAGCCAGTCGGGAGCTGGAACAGCACGTCGTTGATGGGTCTGTAGTTCGGCGAGGATCTCGTCGTGTTGTTGCGGACCTGGACCCGCAGCTCCGACGCCTCATCCATCGTCACCGTGGCCTGGGTCTCCCCTGGCCTCGTGAGGGTCGTGAAGACGGCGGTGCGGTTCATCGTCGTCTGGGCCATCACCGCCGACGGCAGGGCCAGGGCGGCGAGGAGCACCGCGAGGCGGGCATTCACGGGTGTCATCGAAGCGGGCCTCACGTCACGGCTCCAGGGTGAAGGAGGCCGTGGTCAGCGGCGCCCCGTCGAGGAAGAAGCGCACGCTCCACGTCCCGCTCATGATGGACGTGGCGACCGTCGTCCCCGCCACGGGCATGGAGAAGCGCAGCGTCTTCGCCGCATCCAGCTTCGCCACCACGACCGAGGAACGCCGCTGGTAGGGGTGTCCCTCCGGGGACACGAACTCCGCCTCCACGGTGCGCTTGCCGGAGACGCCGCTGACCGTCAGGTCCACGTCCACCTGGGACACGTCCGACAGCCCCCGCGAGGCCAGGCCCACCACTTCGGCATGCCCCATGGGCCGCGGCACTTCGACCTCGACGTCCTCTTCCCAGGACGGCGGGCGGGCCACTTCGGTCCCCTCGCCCAGCACATCCGTCGGAGCCACGGGGACGACCTCGCCGGGGTCTTCGCTCCCCTTGGGCGGATGAGTGCCCTCCGTACACGCCGACAGCAGCAGCGCCGCCACGAAGCCCGCTCTGCGCGCTCGCATCACCGTACCTCCTGAAGCTCGTCGATGAGGCCCAGCCGGGCCAACTCCGAAAGAAATCGCAGCGTGTCCGTGAGCGCCTGAGCCACGTCGATGGAGAACTCGCTGGCGACGACCTCCGCCACCGAGCGCGCCGAGCGCGTCCCGTCACTGAGCTCCCAGACCCGCATCGCCGTCGCGTTGAGGCCCCGCAGCGTGCGGCCCTCCGCGTCCAGCAAGAGGAAGTCCGCGCCGAAGCGCTGCCCCTCCGCGCCCGAGCGACGACGGGGAACACGCTCCGCGCCGAAGCCGCCGCTCATGGGCGCCCTCCCCGTCCCAACCACCGAGCCACCCGCCCCCGCACCCGTGCGCGGACACGGCCCAGCATGGAGGGCCCTCGGTCCCATTCCGCGCCCAGCTCCACGCTGCCCCGCCGGACCCGCAGCACCGTCCCGAGGATGCGCGAAGCGGCAATCGGAGGATCCCCAGCGGGAGCATTGTCGCCCCGCAGGGACAGCACTCCCGAGCGCAGGCCCTGGACCCGGTGAAGCACCAGCGCGTCGTCGAACCGCGCCAGCACCACCTCTCCTGGCCGAGGCTCCCGCGTCAGCGGCGCCACTCCCGCCAGGTCCCCAGCCCGCAGCGACGGCCACATGCTGTCTCCCCGTACGGGAATCCAGCGCAAGGCCGAAGGCGACGCGGTGGGGAGGGACTCACTGGACATTTCCACCCAAGTGTACCGCAGCACCTGGGGCGGAGCGAATGCGTCCCGTTGACTTCCCCTAGAATTTCCCAGGGGTTACGAGGAGCCTCTGACTTCCAGCGAATCCCCGGGAAGCCCGAGGATTCGCCTTCAGACGTCTCAGGTGGCCGCGGGGGGGGCCTGCGGAGCCCCCGACTGAGCCCGCACCGTGCGTGCGATATCGTCGAGCGCCACGGGGATGGGCTCTCCCCCCGCCATCCGCTTGAGCTTCGCCTGGCCGCTGGTGAACTCCTGTCCCCCGAGCACCAGCGTGAAGGTCGCGCCGCTCTTGTCGGAGCGCTTCATCTGGCTCTTGAGGCTGCCGCCCCGGGTGTCGAAGTCCACGCGCAGCCCCTCGCGACGCAGACGGCTCGCCAGGGTGAAGGCCGCGTCATGCGAGCCCGCGTCCGCCACCGCGATGAACAGGTCCGGGGTGGCGGCGAACTTCTGCTGGCTCTCCTTCAGCAGCAGCACCAGCCGGTCCACGCCGCACGCGAAGCCCACAGCGGGCACGTCGGGGCCGCCCAGGCTCTTTACCAGCTTGTCATAGCGGCCTCCGCCGCCCACCGTGCTGGCCGTCCCTAGCGCGGGGTGCGACGCGACGAACTCGAAGACGGTGCGCGTGTAGTAGTCCAGGCCGCGAACCATGCGCGGATTGACGACGAACCGGACGCCCAGCGCCGTCAGCTTGCGCTGCACGTCGTCGAAGTGGGTGCGGCACGGCTCGCACAAGAACTCGAGCACGCTGGGGCCCTTGGCGGCCACCGCCTGGCACGTCTCGTTCTTGCAATCGAGCACGCGCAGCGGGTTCGTCTCGAGGCGCCGGTGACAGTCGCCGCACAGCTCCTCGCGGTGCGCCTTGAGGTACTCCACCAGCTTCTCGTAGTAGGCGGGCCGGCAGGCCTCGTCCCCCAGCGAGTTGAGGTTGAGCGTGATGTCCTGGAGCCCCAGCGCCTGGAGGAACTGGGTCACCATGTCCATCACCTCGACGTCCTGGGCGGCCTCCTTCGCGCCGTAGGCCTCCGCGCCGATTTGATAGAACTGCCGGTAGCGGCCCGTCTTCATCCGCTCGTACCGGAACATCGGCCCCATGTAGTACCAGCGCGTGAGCGGCTCCTGGTTCAGCACGGAGTGCTCGATGTACGCGCGCGCCGCGGGGGCGGTGCCCTCGGGACGCAGGGACAGGCTGCGGCCGGCCTTGTCGTCGAAGGTGTACATCTCCTTGCCGACGATGTCCGTCTCCTCGCCCACGCTGCGCACGAAGAGCGACGTGTCCTCCACGATGGGCGTGCGGATCTCGCTGTAGCCGAAGCGGCCGAACAGCTCTCGCGTCAGGCGCTCGACGTGCTGCCAGATTTCAATCTCCCCTGGCAGGAGGTCGTTCATGCCCTTGACGGCGACAATCTTCTGGCTCACGGCAACACTCCGATGCGCTGCCCCAGTCGGAGCGGCGCCTCCGGCTGCAGGCTCGACTCCCACTTCACGCGGCCGGCCTCGAACAGGAGGATGACGGTGGAGCCCATCTCGAAGCGGCCCAGCTCGCCCCCCTTCTCCACCTTGTAGCCCTCTTGATACCGGTGGACCTTGCCCGGCTGGCCCGTGTGCGTGGTGATGTCGTCGTAGGACGCCTTGATGCGCGACACACACGTGGCGCCCACCTTCACCACCGCGCACTGTCCCGCCGCCGTCTGGAGGTACGTCACCAGCCGCTCATTCACGCAGAACAGCGACTGCTTGTTCATCACCGACGCGGGGTTCACCGGCCAGAACTCGCCAGGGATGTACGCGTAGCCGGTGATGGTGCCCGCCAGCGGCGCGTGGATGCGGTGATAGTCGCGCGGAGACAGGTAGATGGTCGTCCAGGCGCCACCGTGGAACGGCTTCGCCGCCTGCGAGTCGCCCAGCAGCTCATCCACCGTGTACTCGATGCCCTTCGCCTGGAGGCACCGGCCGTGCTCCGAGTAGCCCACCTGGGACACGCGGCCATCCACCGGCGACACGACGGCCTTCTCGTCCGGGTCGATGGGACGCAGGCCCGGCTTCAGGCTCCGGGTGAAGAACTGCGCGAAGGTCGGGTAGTGCTCGATGGGGTGCTCGGCCTCCGCCATGTCCACGTTGTAGGACCGGGCGAACGCGCGCATGGCCGCCTGATGAACAGGCGCGGGCACGGGCACTCGCGTGGCCATCCCCACGACGGAGGACAGGGCGGACTTGGGCAACAACCGCATCAACTTCATGAAGGTCTGGTCGTTCATGGGGCGTCTTTGACTAACGGCCGGCGTCATTCCCCGCGGAGGGCTGCGTCCCGGCATCCTGCGTCTGGGTCACCGTTCTCACGGAGCTCTTGGGCAACAAAGTCAGCACCTTGCCCTCTTCGGTGAGGAGCACCATGCCCGTATGGCTGGGGTACTCCAGGCGGCAGGCCGTGCTGTCGTTCAGCTCCCACGCCTCCCGGATGCCCCGCCCCTCCACGTTGATGGGCAGGCCGCGCCGGAAGCAGCCGCGGAAGCCCGCGACCAGCTCGCTCGCCGGGGTGCCCGTCTGCGGGCCATTCACCACGCCCGCGTCGGGGGAGCCCGCGTCCTCGGCCTCCGCCTTGGGCGCCGGAGGCAGCGGCGGCAGGGCCGTGGAGGGCGTGCCTGGGGGCAGCTCGCGGGCGCTGGCCACCGCCTTCTGCCGGGCCGTGGCCGCGTCCTGCATGCGGGCGCGGTTCTGCTGGATGCGCTGGATCAGCTCACGCGAGGCCGGCGCGTCCACGCTGTCCTGGGGCACGCGCTGGAGCTGCGCCTCGATGGCCCCCATCTGCGGGTCCAGGTAGGCCTCGTCGAGCTTCTGCGCGTACAGCGCGGTGAACTGGCGACTGGCCTGCTCGAACTCGGCGGACGGCGGCCCCGCCTCACGGCGACAGGCCGACAGCATCAGCACGAGGGAGGACAGGAGGGCCACGAAGGGCCGGAGGGTTGCTCGGAGGACCTGGGGGCGCACAGACCCGGTTTATTTCATTTCCTCCCGGCTGTGCCCAGTTTTCCGAAAGCAGTGCGTCAAACCCCGAGGAACAGGCGCTTGCCGAAGTTGAGCGCCAGGTCCGCGTCGAAGATCTTCTGCGCGGCCGTCTCGATGTCGTACTCCACCCGGACGTACTCCACCGTGCGCGCGTCCGTGTCGCAGATGACGAAGCAGGCCCGGTTGTCGTAGTCGCGCGGCTGCCCGACGCTGCCCACGGAGATGATGTACTTGTAGCCCCGGCGGATGCCGAACTTCTGGGCCACCACGTCATTCACCTCGCCGTTGCCGATGGCGAACGCGCGGCACAGGTGGCTGTGGCCGATGAACGTCACCTCCGGCAGCTCCTCCACGTAGGGCGTGAGCTCTCGCGCCTGCTCCAACGCGAAGATGTACTCGTACGCCTTCGGGTCGATGGGCGAGCCGTGGCAGAAGCCCACGTCGCCAATCCGGTACGTGTACGGGAGGCTGCGCAGCCAGGCCATGTTCTCGTCCGTGAGGACGTTGGCGGACCAGTCCAGCGCGTGCCGGGCGGCGTCGTAGTAGTACGAGTAGTCCATCCGCCCCGCCACCGCGGCGTCGTGGTTGCCCAGCAGCGTCACCTCCGCCACCGAGCGCACCAGCTCACAGCACGGGTTGGGCGACGCGCCATAACCGACGATGTCCCCCAGGGACACGATGCGGTCGACCTTCTGGTGCTCGGTGACTCGGAGCACCTCGGTGAGCGCCTCGATGTTGGAGTGGATGTCGGAGATGACGGCGATACGCATGGATGCCTCGGTCGGTGCCGCCCGGCGTTCAGCCGGCCCAGACCGCCTTCACGGGGTTCTTCTGCTGGTGGGAGATAATCCGCCGGAGCCGCCCCAAGGTTTCCGCATCCAGTTCTTCGAACTGGAGCCCCATCCCTGGCGGGTAGCTCTTGTCCTCCGCATCCCGCAGCCATACCACCGTGGCTTCGGCCTGCACCTCGGGATGATCTCCCGGCGTCAACCGGAGCACCGCTCGCGCCCCACGGGCCAGCGGCGTGCTCGTGCGAAGGAAGAGGCCCCCTTCGCTCAGATTCGCGATGCGCGCGTACAACGTGACATTGTCCGCCTCGCACCAGCAGCGAAGCAGCGTGGGAACCCGCGCGGACTTTCGGTTATCGCTCAACCTGCTTCCTTCCCCGAGCACCAACAAAGCATGGGAGCCTAGGGACTGCCTGAATCCAACGTCAAGTTCGTGGGTAGAGCGGGACCCCACCCTCCCCCTGCGCGCGCTCAGCGCTCCAGCGGGCCCAGGTCGTCGAAGTGGGTCAGCGACCGGAACTCCGCGAACCGCGCCTGGATCTCCGGGCGCGTCACCTCGCGCAGTCGCTCCAGGCTGAACTTCTCCACCGTGAAGGACGCCATCACGCTGCCCATCACCATGGCGCGGCGGAGCATCGAGGAATCCACGCCGACCGCGGAGGTGGCGAGCATGCCCATGAAGCCACCCGCGAAGGTGTCACCCGCGCCGGTGGGGTCGAAGACCTCGGCCAGGGGGAACGCGGGGCACGCGAAGATGTGCTCCCTGTCGAAGAGTAGCGCGCCGTACTCGCCGCGCTTGATGACGACGCGCTCGGGGCCCATGCGCAGGATGGCGCGGGCGGCCTTCACGACGTTGTGCTCGCCGGCGAGCTGGCGGGCCTCGGCGTCGTTGACGAAGAGCAGGTTGACGCGCTCGAGCGTCTTGAGCAGGGCGTCGCGGCTGCCCTTGATCCAGAAGTTCATCGTGTCGGCGGCCACCAGCTTGGGCGAGCGCACCTGGTCCAACACGCGAGACTGGAGCTCCGGGTGGATGTTGCCCAGGAAGACGTAGGGCGTGTCGCGGTAGGACGCGGGCAGCTCCGGCGAGAACGTCTGGAAGACGTTGAGCTGGGTGTCCAGCGTCGTCGCCTCGTTCAGCTCGTAGCCGTAGCGGCCCTTCCAGCGGAACGTGCGCCCCGGCTGCCGGGTGAGGCCCTCCAGGTCGATTCCCCGCCCCTTGAGGAAGCTCAGGTGAGCCTCGGGAAAGTCCTCGCCCACGACGGCCACCACACGCGCGGGGACGAAGAACGACGCGGACGTGGAGAAGTACGTGGCGGAACCGCCGAGGACGTCCTCCTTCTGTCCGAAGGGGGTCTCCAGCGAGTCCAAGGCAACTGAGCCAACGACGAGCAGGGTCATGCGAGCTTCCTGGGTAGGCCGAGGGAGCACGGCGATCAACCAGGAACCCCGTGCCCGTGCCGGGTACGCGGTTTTGCGCCCGGCGTCAAGCCGCGCCGTCCCGGATCAGAAGTTGGGGAGGCCCGTGGCTGTGATGATGGCCTTCAGGTCGTCGTCGGTGAAGTACAGGCCGCCGCCCACGAAGAAGTCACGGCCGGCGATGAGGCGCTGCGTCGCCGTGTCGCGCTGTTGGGCATTGAGCATATCGTCCATGCCGGCGACCACGAACAGGTGGTCGAAGGCCTGGGCCCGGAGCGTGGCGCGCAGGCGGGGGTAGCGCAGCTCGTCCGCCGCGAAGTTGAAGGCGTCCAGCTTGAGCGTGAGGGCGTCCTCGAACAGGTGAAGGTCGGCGCCCACGCCGCCCGTCGACTCGATGAGGCCCACGCGCAGGGTGGTGAAGTACCAGCGCTTGGCGAACTGCGCGCTGACCTTGAGGCTCTCCTTCGTCACCTTGCGGGTCTGGATGACGGGCTCCCCCTCGGACGGAGGGTTGGACTGCACCACCTCCGTCGTGACGGTGCCGCGCGGGTCGTCCACCAGCTCCAGCAGGTAGTACTTGTCCGGCTTGGGGATGAGCCGAACGGAGAACACGTTCTTCGAGCGACCCTGCGCCGCCAGGTAGCTGCTCTGGATGCCCACTTCCGCCTGGAGGTCGGTGAGCTTGGAGGCGAAGCGGGCCACATCCTGCACCGTCTCGCGGACCTCGCGGCCCACGCTCTCGTCCGCCAGCAGCACGCCCGCGGCGCCCTCTCCGTCCTTCACCTTGCGGGTGATCTCCTCGAGGTTGCCCAGCGTGTTGTCCAGCTTGGTGAGCGTCTGCTTCAGGCTGGCGACGCTCTCCTTGAAGTCCCCCTCTCCGCTCCCGACGATGCTCTTGACGCTGGCGAGCACCTCGCGGACGTCGCGGGTGATGAACTCGATGTTGTCGACGATGCGGCCGACGTCGGCCTGGTTGCTCTGGGTGATGGTCCGCACGTCGGACGACACACCCTCGAAGTTGGAGAGGATGACGTCCAGCCGGTCCGCGTTGCGGCGCACCGTGGCGTCAACGGAGTCCGACAGCCGCACCAGGTTCTCGACGATGCGCTGGAGCGAGCCGG
The DNA here is from genome assembly GCF_038561935.1 of Myxococcus stipitatus. The sequence continues at coordinate 5,358,434 of NZ_CP102770.1, forward strand.
CGCCGCGCTCTCCGCCCAGCACCTCGCGCAGCGCGCCCGTCACCTGCTGGATGTCGGAGGTGATCTGCGACAGCGACTCGAAGATGGCCTCCATCCCCTGCGTGTCGATGACGCGGCGAATCTGTCCGCCATCCTCCAGCTTCGGCGCGCTCTCCGTGCCGGGGTTCAAATCCAACAGGTAGTCGCCCAGCAGCGACTCGGAGCGCTTGGTGAGGATGGCGTCCTCGCGCAGGTCCACGTCCTTGCGGATCTTCAGGAAGACGCGGGCGCGGGTGCCCTCCAGGGAGATCTCGTCGATTTCGCCCACCCGGATGCCGGCGATCTGCACGCGGCCGCGCACGGCGAGGCCGGACGCATCCCGGAAGTAGGCCCAGACACGCGTGGAGTCACTGGCGCTCAGGCCGCCCTCGCGCGCGAACAACACGAAGGCGACGAAAAAAGCCCCCGCGGCGATGACCAACAGGCCAACACGGAAGGGCGTAACGAGCTTCTTCACCTGGTGTGACTCCGAGGGCTACCGGCCGGGCGCGACTCTAGCGTTTTGCATCCGGAGTGCCACATTTTCCTGAAAGCGGACCCCTTTGGGGCACGCCCCTCAATTCTTGCCGAACCACGTCTCCAGGAACACCTTCACCGCGGGGTGCTCCGACTCCCGCAGCTGCTCCGGCGGGCCGTTCGCCACGATGACGCCCTTCGACAGGAAGGCAATCTGATCCGCCACGTTGAAGGCGGAGGAGATGTCGTGGCTGATGACGACGCTGGTGACCCCCAGCCCCTTCTGGGCGGCGAGGATCATCTCGTCGACATAGTCCGTGGTGATGGGGTCCAGTCCCGTCGTGGGCTCGTCATAGAGGACGATCTTCGGGTCCAACACCACCGCGCGCGCCAGCCCCACCCTCTTGCGCATGCCGCCCGACAAGTCGGAGGGGAACTTCGACTCCACCTCCCGCTTGAGCCCCATCAGGTCCAGCTTGGCGCGAACCTTCTCGTGCAGCTCGTCCTCGGAGAGCTGGGTGTGCTCCCGCAACGGGAAGGCCACGTTCTCGAACACCGTCATCGAGTCGAAGAGCGCCGCGGCCTGGAACACCATGCCGAACTTGTTGCGCACGCGCTGGAGGCCCTCGACGCCGAGGGGGACGATGTCCTCTCCGTCGATGATGACCTTGCCGCTGTCGGGGCGGAGCAGGCCAATCATGTGTTTCATCAACACCGTCTTCCCGGAGCCGGAGCCGCCCAGGATGACGCACGTGCTGCCCGCGGGCACGGTGAGGTTGATGCCCGTGAGGACCTTGTTCTCACCGAAGGTCTTGTGCAGGTCCACGATTTCAATCATCGGCTTCGTGGAGCCGCCGGCCGCGGAATCGGAAGGACCCTGGGCAGCCATCAGTGCATCACGATGCCGACGAGGAAATCGAGGATGAAGATGGACAGCGCGCTGGCCACCATCGCCTCGGTCGTCGCCTGGCCCACGCCCTTGGCGCCGCCCGAGGCATTGAAGCCCTTGTAGCAACAGATGAGCGCGACGGAGACGCCGAAGATGGCGCCCTTGATGACACCCTCGTAAATGTCCGCGGGCTCCAGCCACTGCTGGGTGCGCGTCAGGAAGGTGCCGGGGGAGATGCCCAGCCCTCCGACCGCGACGAAGTACGCGCCCGACATGCCCGCCGTGCTGAACAGGATGGTGAGCATGGGGACCATGAACAGGCCCGCGAGCACCCGAGGCACCAGCAGGTACTGCACCGGGTTGACGGCCATGGTCTCCAGCGCGTCGACCTGCTCGGTGACCCGCATGGTGCCCAGCTCCGTGCACATGGCGGAACCCGCGCGCATGGTGACCATCAGCGCGGAGAATACCGACGCCAGCTCGCGGGTGAGCGTCAGCGCCACCGTGGGGCCCACCAGGCTCTCGGCGTCGAAGAGCTGGAAGGCCTCGGAGGTCTGCAGGGCGAACACCATGCCGGTGAACAGGCCCGTCAGCCCGACGATGAAGATGGAGCCCACCCCCACGAAGTCCAGCTGGGCGAACAGGTTGTGGAGCCGGTAGGGACGGCGGACGCTCCAGCGGGCCACGTCCACGGCGAGCGTCACGACACCGCCGATGCTGGAGACGATGTCGATGAGGCCCTTGCCGAAGCCGGCCACCGTCTGGACGAAAAGCCCCGGCTCCTGGGCCGGCTTGCTGGGGGTCTGCGTGGTCATGCGTTCAGGCGCCTACTCTTACGTGCCAGGACGGGGGGCACAAGCGAAGTGTTCCCTCCCCGGCCTGAGCCGAGCTCCAGCAGGGGGGCGTGCGTCGAAGGGACTACCTCACTTCGAAGCGATGCGTTTATGTTCCGCGCCCCTTTCCTTCCATGCCCCGCGCCCGAGAGGCGCGCGGGGCCGAGAACACAGACGAACATGGCAACTCAAAAGGTCGGCGGCGAGGTGGACGCGTACTGCACCCGCTGCAAGCTCACCCTCGCGCACACCATCCTGGCGATGGTGGGGACGAAGATCGCGCGGGTGCGCTGCAATACCTGCAACGGGGACCACGCCTACCGCGGGGCTCCCGGCACGACGGACCGCCCCACGTCCAGCAGCACCCCGCGCGCGAGCCGGGCCTCCAGCTCCAGCAGCGGCTCGTCCTCCTCGAGCAAGGCCGAGAAGATCATCATCTCCTTCGAGGAGCAGCTGGCGGGCAAGGACATCGCCAATGCCCCGCGATACAGCCCGAAGGACACGTATCAGGTGGATCAAGTCATCCAGCACCCGACGTTTGGCGTGGGCCTGGTGACGGCGGTGCGGGGTGACAAGGTGGACCTCACCTTCCGCACCGACACCAAGACGCTGGTGCACGGACGCGGTGGCCCCCCGGCGGAGAAGCCCGCATTCAGCCCGCCCGTTCGCAACGCCAGCGGCCCGGCGGACAAGCCGCAGGCCGTCGCGCTCGACACGCCGTCGGACGCGACGGGCAGCGAGTCCCCGGCAACCGGGGATTGACCGGAACAAGGCGGGAGGGCGAAGTTGGGCGGGACCGCTCGTGCGAAACCGCCTGCCGCCCTTGCTGCCGTTCCTAGTGCTGGCCGTGGCCGCGTCGACGGCCATGGCGGCGGCCCCCTCCAGCCCTCCTGTGCTGAAGGTGGTGGCCACCCCGGCCCGAGTCATCCTCGGCCGGGACCCCGCTGTCTCGCTTCAGGTTCGAGTCCCCAAGGGGACTGGTCCGGTGCGGGCGGCGGCCTCGTCCGGGCGCTTCGCGCAGGAGCGGCTGGACGAAGGCACGGTCCGCGAGTTCCGGTGGACCCCGCCCTCGGTTCGCCATCCGCTGATGGCCGTGTTCGTCTTCTGGGTGGAGGCTCGCGAGGGCCCGCCCGAGGCCACCGTCTTCCGCCTCCCCCTGTTCGGCCACACGACGCTCGACGTGGCCACCGCGCCAGGTGCGTCGGTCGAGGTGTGGCTGGGTGAAGCACGCTTCGGCCCCGTTCAAGCCAACGCGCGAGGCAAGGCGCGGGTGCGTCTGGAGGTTCCTCCGGGCATCAGCGCCGCGCGAGTGCTCGCGACCCGGGGAGCGCTGCGCACCGACGCGGCCACGCCCTTGGATGTCCCCCGCACGAGCCCTCGTGTCGTGGCCATCACCCCCTCTCCCCTTCCCGTCTCGGGAGGATGGTTGTTCGTGGCGGGGGATGTGCCCCTCGACGCGGAGCGGGTGAAGCCCTCCGTCGACGGGGCCTCGCTGGAGGACGCCACGGGGCGAGAGCTCGCGCGCTTCCGCGTCGTCCCGGACGCCGAGGCCACCCTCGTCACCGCGCGGGTGCGGGGCGATGACGCGCGGGAGGCACGCACGGAGGCGACGGTGCTCCGCGACTCGCCTCCGCGCCATTCCGAGCGGCGAGAGGAGGACTCGCGAGGCACCTGGCGCCCCGCGCTCCACCTCCTGGTGGGAGGCACCTTCGCCCGAGGCGAGAACTCGGGTCCGTCGGGGGGAATGGGCGCGTCGGTGGCCACGCCGTGGTGGGAGGGCCGACTGGCGGCGGAGCTCGAGCTGGGCGTGCGCGGTGCCAGCTTCCGAGGGCCCGTGGGCACGCTGGGCGAAGTGCGCTCGCAGCTGCTCGCGGTTCCCGTCCTCGCGTCCGTGCGCGCGAAGGTCTTCGACGCCGCCGCCTTCACGCTGCACATTCGAGCAGGAGGCGGAGTGGCGCCTTTCCGTCATCGCCTCCGCAGCGACTTCCAGGCGGAAGTGAAAGAGAGCAAGCTCTCCGGCATGGCATTCATGGCCATCCAGGGCGCATACCGGTTCGGACGCTGGAGCGCGCTGGGAGAGGTTCGCGGCGCCTGGGCTCCCGCGAGGACGCCCCTGGTGGATGCGCAGCTGGGGGGCGTCGCCACGCTCGTCGGGATGAGGTTCGAGCCATGAGCCGCGTCGCCTCCGTGTTGCTCGTGTTGCTGTTGTCAGCGTGTCACTCGAACACGACGCTTCCCGCGCCGAGCATCCGCTCCATCAGTCCTCGGGAAGTGCAGCCAGGCTACCCCGGCGTCATTCGCATCACGCTCGATGCGATGGTGCCCATCCGCGTGGACTACAGCCGCCAGGAAGCACAAGCGGCGCTGGGCGTGAGCCTGTGGTTCGGCACGGTGGAGGCCCCTCTGCTCGAACTGGATGAGGACAACACGCTCGAGGTGTTCCTGCCGCCAACCCTCCCGCCGGGCGTCCACGACGTGCGGGTCGTCCTGTCCGATGGTCGCGAGGCAACCCGGGCCCAGGGGTTCAGCGTGCTCTCGAGCATCCATCCCGCGGTCGACGCGGGGAACCCGTCCCTCCCCGACAGCGGCACCCGCTCGGGAGGCCCGATGGCCGAGGGCGACATCACCGGCTTCGAGTTCACCCCAGTGGAGGAGCAGCGCCAGGGGCAGCCCTTCACCATCACCGTCCGAGCCCTCGGGCCGCGGGCGGCGGAGTTCGAGGAGAAGGTGGACCTGTCGCTCGGCGCGGGCGATGGACGCGTCACCCCGTCCACCCTGGACCAGTTCGTCGGGGGCGTCTGCACACAGAGCATCACCGTGGACAGCCAGAGCACCGGCGTGAAGCTCCAGGTGACGGACCGGTTCGGTGTGAGCGGGACCTCGAATGCCTTTGGGGTCCGGTAGTCCCGCGTCGTGCCCTGTCAGCGCGGCGTGAGCCGCAGCAGCTCGCGGGTCCGAGCCATGTCCGCGGGCAGCGGCGCATCCACCGCCCTGGCCGCCACCCCTGGAAGCGCCGGCCACTCGACGCGCGCGGCGTGCAGCGGCGTGCGCGCGAGGACCGGGGCATCCCCTTCCCCACCCAGGTCCTTCTCCGTCACGGGCTGCTCGCGTCCGTACTGGTGGTCCAGCAGCAGCGGGTGCCCCAGCGACAGCAGGTGGACGCGAATCTGATGCGTGCGGCCCGTGAGCGGCTCGGCCTCCACCAGCGTCGCGCGGTCGAAGCTCTCCACCGGACGCACGCGCGTGCGCGAGGGCTTCGCGTCGGGCTCATCCGGTCTCGCCACGCGCATGCGGCCCTTGCGCGCGGCAATCAGCGGCGCATCCACGAGCCGAGGCTCATCGAGACGCCCCTCCACCCACGCGAGGTAGCGCTTGCGCACCTTGCCGGTCTCGAAGGCCACGGAGAGCGAGCGATGGGTCTGCGCATCGAGCGCGAAGACGAGCGCCCCGGAGGTGTCGCGGTCCAACCGGTGGACGACGAAGATCTTCTGCCCTCGCCGAGCCTCCAGCATGTCCCGCAGCGACGCGCCGCCGTCACGCCCGGGGATGACCGGCACCCCGGGCGGCTTGTCCACCACCAGCAGCCCGCCGTCCTCGAAGAGGATGCGAACCTCGGTCACTCGTACTCCGACGCCGGCACCACGGTGATGGGGCCCAGACCGCGAAGCTGCTTCTTCACCGCGTCGGCCTTGCCCAGCACCACCACGGCGGGCGCCTCCGCGAAGCAGTACTTCCGAGCCACCGCCAACACCTGCTTCGGCGTCACCGCCCGCAGCCTGTCGCGGAACTTCACCACCCAGTCATCCCCGAGTCCGTTCAGGCGCATGTCGGCGATGCTGTGCGCGATGGACTCGTTCGTCTCCGTGCGCAGCGGGTAGAGGCCGCTCATGTACGTCTGGGCGTCGCGCAGCTCGCCCGGCTTGACGCCCGACTCGCGCACCTTGGCGATCTCTCCCAGCGACACGTCGATGATCTCTCGCGTCGACTCCGTCTTCGTGAAGGTGGAGAGCGCGAAGATGCCCGCCGCGTGCATCGCGTCGAACCAGCAGCCGATGCTGTAGGTGAGGCCCCGGTTGACGCGGACCTCGTTCATCAACCGAGACGTGAAGCCACCACCCAGCGCGATGTTCATCGCGGTGGACGGGAAGTAGTCCTCGTGGCCCATGCGATAGCCCGGACCGCCCAGGCGCACCTGGGACTGCGTCTGGTCCGGCTTGTCCACCACCACCACGCGGCCCGCGCCGACGACGCGGTTCAGCGCGGGGATGACCATGGGCGCCTCGGGTCCACCAGCCCATCCGGCGAAGGCCTTCTCCGCCGCCTGGGCCACCTTCATCGGATCCACCGAGCCCACCACCACCAGCATGGCCACCTTCGGGCCCAGCCGCTCCTGGTGGAAGCGCACCACGTCGTCGCGGGTGAAGGTGCTCACCGTCTTCGTCGAGCCGCTGACGTCGTGCCCGTAGGGATGGTCTCCCCACAGGGCACGCACCATCGCGCGGTCGGCGATGACGGACGGCTCGTCCAGGTCGTTGGCGAACTGGGCCAGGGCCCGCTCGCGTGCGTCGGCGACCTCGGACTCCGGAAAGGTGGGCTCCATCACCAGCTGGCCCATGACCTCCAACATCTGCGCGAAGTGCTCGGCGGGCGTGGTGATGGCGACGGACAGCGTGTCCTCGCCCACGCCCACGCCCAGGCTCGCGCCGACGAACTCGACGGCCTCGTCGATGTCCTCCGCCGACATCCGGCGGGTGCCTCGGCGCAGCAGCCGCGCGGCGAAGTCCGCGATGCCATGCTTGCCCGCGGGGTCGGTGGAGCTGCCCGCGCGAATCACCAGCCGCATGGACACCATGGGCAGGGGGCCGCGCTCCGCGGCGACGACCTTCAGTCCGCTGGAGGTGGTGCTCTCATGCAGCTCGGGAAACACCAGCGGGCGGCTGGTGGGGGCGGCCTTCGTGGCGGCCGGCTTCTTCGCGCGGGACGGCGCCTTCTTGGCGGCGCGGCGCGGGGAGGACTTCAGGGTGAGGCTCTTGCGGGAGGCCATGGGGGCTTCAGCTTTCTTGTCAGTCCGGCCTCACGCCTCGGAGGGCGCGGGCAGCAGCGTCACGACGGAGCGGCGCTCGGGGATGAGGTATTTCGCGGCGGCGGCCTTCACCTTCTCGCCCGTGATGGCGGCGTAGGCGGAAGGCAGGGTGAGCACGTGCCGCCAGTCACCCAGCAGGGCCTCGTAGTTGCCCATCGCGTGGGCGCGGCCATTGTTGGTGCCCAGCTCGCGCAGGTGGTCCGAGCGAAGGTTGTTGAGCGCCTTCTGGAGCTCGCGCTCGGTGATGCCGTCGCGCGCCAGCTTCTCCAGCTCCGCGTACAGCGCGGCCTCCGACTTCTGCGGGTCGGAGTCCGGCTTGAGCTCCAGGAAGAAGAGGATGGTGCCGGGGTCGATGCGCCAGGACCAGTCGAGTCCCACGCCCACCGCCAGCTTCTGCTCATACACCAGCGAGCGCGTCAGCCGGCTCCCTTCCCCCTTGGTGAGCACGTACTGCGCCACGTCCAGGGCCAGGGTGTCCTCGTCCTTCGCGGAGGGGCCCCGGTAGCCGATCATCACGGCGGGAGACTGCGCGGGGTGGCGCACGGTGGAGCGGCGCTCACCGCGCTGCTCGGGCTCCGCGTTGATGACGGGAAGGGGCGCGGGGCCTCGGGGGATGTCGCCGTAGTAGCGGCGCACCAGGGCCAGCGTCTTCTTCGGGTCGATGTCGCCCGCGATGTAGAGCATCGCGTTGTTGGGGGCGTAGTACGTGCGGAAGTACGTCTGGCAGTCCTCGCGGGAGATGGCCTCGATGTCCGCCATCCAGCCGATGACGGGCCAGCGGTACGCGTGGGCCTTGTAGACGAGCGTGCCCAGCTCCTCGTCCATCATCCCGCCGATGTCGTTGTCCATGCGGACGCGGCGCTCTTCCTTCACGACCTCGCGCTCGCTGGTGAGCATGTCCTGGGAGATGCGCAGCGAGCGCATCCGGTCCGACTCCAGGTCCAGCACCGTCTCCAGCGCGTCCGACGCGAAGTCGTCGTAGTACACCGTCATGTCGTGGGATGTGTACGCGTTGGAGCTGCCGCCGTTGGCCTCCAGCGTCTTGTCGAACATCTTGGGGCCGTACTTCTTCGCCCCGTTGAACATCATGTGCTCGAACAGGTGGCTGATGCCGGTGATGCCGGGGCGCTCATTGCGGCTGCCCACGTTGAAGAAGGTGTAGAGGCTGACGACCGGGGCCTGGTGGTTGGGCAGCAGGCGCACCTGGAGGCCGTTGGGCAGCGTGGCCTCGTGCACGTCGAACAGGGACTCGAGGGAGGGGTCCGCCGCGCGAGCGGGAGCGGACTTCGGGGAAGCCTTGCGCATAGGTCCCCAACGTATACAGCGCGGGGCTACAGGTCCACGACACCTTCACGCAGGGCCATCACCACCGCCTCCACATGGGAGTTGACGCCCATCTTCCGGTAGATATGCGACAGGTGCGTCCGGACGGTCCGCCGCTCGAGCGTCATCACCTGCCCTACCTCCGCGTTGGACAGCCCCTTGGCCACGAAGCGCAGCACCTCGAACTCGGTGGGCGTCAGCTTCCAGGGGTTCTCCGCCTTCTTCTCGGGCGTGGCGGGCCTGGCCTGGACGGACTGGAAGTAGTTCCAGAAGCGGCGGGCGATGATGGGCTCCAGGACGGTGCCCCCCGCCATGACTTCTTGGATTCCAGCGCGAATCTTCTCCGGCCCCACGCGCTTCACCAGGTAGCCGGAGGCCCCCGCCTGGATGGCCTCGTAGACCTTCTGCTCGTCGTCGAACGAGGTGAGGATCAGGATCTCCACCTCGGGCGCCTGGCGCTTCACCTTCTGCGTCACCTGGATGCCGTTGATGCCGGGCAGCTCCAGGTCCAGGAGCACGAGCTGCGGGCGGACGCGGACGATGTCCTCCACCGCCCCCTCCCCCTCTTGGCTGCTGCCCACGACGTCCAGCTCCTCGAACGTGCTCAGCACCTTGAGCAGGTTCTTGAGCAGCTGGGGCTGGTCCTCGACGACGAAGATTCGAGTGCGGTCCATGTTCACCGTCGAGACAGGGGGCGGAAGTCCAACACCGACAACTGGTAGTCCTTGCCGCGCTGGATGCGGATGGCGGCTTCCTGCGGCTCGCTCGTCGCCAGCGCGACCACCCGGACTTGATGCTGTCCGATGCGCAGGGGGTAGCGCCGGAGGGGCGTCGAGCGGCTGATGAGCACCCCGTCGAGGTACACCTTCGCGGGCATGTTCGTGGTGACGGAGAGGTAGCCCCGCTGGGCCTTGGGCGGCGCCTTCACGTGCGAGACAGGCTCATCCGCCGCGTCCTCGATGGCGCGCTCGGGCTCGGCTGGCGCGGCGGCCTCGGCGACGGCCCTGGGCCTTGGCGCCGGAGGATGAATCGGCGTGGGCGGTGGAGGTCCCACCGGGCCGTCATCGGGCACCGCGACCACTTCGGGCTCCGGCGCCCCGCCCTCGCCCTCCGTCCGGGAGGTGGTGATGAGGAGCGTGGACAGACCGACCAGCGCCAGCGCGCCGGCGACCGCGAGCATCCGCCCTCGGCGGTCTTGCGTCCGGAGGATCTTCCGCTCGTTGGTGTTCGGCGGCGCGCTCTTGGACGCAGGCAGCGCGGGCGATGACGGCGCGGGGATCGCCATGTCATCGCGGGCCTTCCCCTTCGACATCACGGCGGGGAACGCATCGGGAACCGTCGGAGGCCCCTTCTCCACCGGCGGAGGGGGACGCTTCGCGCGAGCCGCCGCGCGACGTCCCGCGACGGAGAACTCCTCGTCGTCGTCCGGTGGCATGGGCGTGGAGAAGTCCTCCACCACGCGCATTCTCGCGTTTCGCGCGGCGACCCGGGTGCCGCCCTGCCCCACGCTCCCGCCCTGGGGCACCAGCTGCCGGCGAGGCTTCGGCGGCGCCGCACCCGGAGGAGCCTCCCAGCCCTGCTCGAGCACGGCCGCCCCCCCGGACTGCGTCGTCTCCGCCCACTCCTCCTGGGGCGCTTGCGGAGCACGGGGCTCGGGCTCGCGGGCGATGGCGGGTTCGTAGTCCTCCGGGCGGTACTCCTCGAACCCCGGCGCGGCCTCCTGCGTGTCGGCGCCGGCCTCCGCCTCCGTGAGGGCACGGCTGTAGGGGGCTCGCTGGACGATGGAGGCCTCGGACTCCTCGGCGCCCAGGTCGTCCATCTCCGCGCCGGAGATGGGCTCCAGCGTGAAGGGCTCCTTGAACGCCGGGGCCGCCAGGCTGGCGATGCTCACCTCGTTGGGGAACAGCTCGTTGACGAAGCGGCGCACGTCCTCGACGCCCGGCATGCCGCCGCTGGCGGAGAGGAAGTTGCGCAGCGCGTTCGCGAACTCCGCGCACGAACGGAAGCGCCGCGCGGCGTTGGGCTCCAGCGCCCGCAGGATGATGGGGTCCAACCGCGCGTTGATGCGGCGATCCAACCGGCTGGGCGGAGGAAGACCCTCGCTGCGGCGCGTGGAGACCCCGCTGCCGGGAGCCACGGGCTCGCGCTGGGTGAGCAGCTCGTACGCGATGGCCCCCAGCGAATACACGTCGGAGACCTCGCTGGCCGCCTCGCCGCGCGTCACCTCGGGAGCGCGGTACGTTCCGCGTCCCCGACCCGCGAAGGACTTGCGCAGCTGCGGCACCGCGAGCAGCGCGCTCATCGCCCCGAAGTCGCAGACCGCGGGCGTGCCATTGCGGCCCAGCACCACGTTGCCGGGCGTGAGGGCCCCGTGCAGGACTCCCGCTTCGTGCGCCTGGTGCACGGCCTCCAACAACTGGATGACGATGTAGAGCGCGACGGTGTACGGGAGCACGACCTCCTTCGTGTGGAGGCGCTGGAGCGCGGTCCCCAGGAGGTAGCCGTCCACGTCCTCTCGCACCACGGCGAGCCGCTGGCGCACCACGCCCATGTCCACGACATGGAGGACACCGGGATGGCGCACGGGCTGGAGCCGGCGCGTCGTCTCGGCCAGGTCCAGCGCGTAGGCGGGATCGGAGGTCTTGGGGTGGAAGAGCTTCACCACCACTTCCGCGGAGGGCGCCTGGATGGCCTCGTACAGCTCCGCCAGCTCGCCCGTCTCGATGCGGCCCGTCAGTCGGTAGGTGGCGCTCATCGCTTCTTTCTTCCCGCCGGCCGGCGCCGCTTCACGGCGGAGAAGACAAAGCCGCACCAGACACACGACTCACCGCGTCGGCCTGGAGGCAGCTCCAGCGTGCACCCAGGACAGCGCGGGCGCGCCCGGCGGGAGACCGGGGCCACGGGCACGGCCGCTCGTCCGGAAGCGCCTCGGGCGACGGGCGCCACGGGACGAGGGGACGCGGCGCGCAGCCGGGCCTCCAGGCGTCGCACCCGGTCCTCGAGCGCGGCGACCCGGGAGGACAGGCGCGCATGGACTTCCTCGGGTGACTCCGAGGGCTGACGTCGAACAGGCGAACGCATCGCGGTCCTCCAGCGTGCCACGCCCTTCCTGTGCCCTCAAGGACCGAGCCGGGGACAGGGGCGCGTGTTATGAGTTGACGTCCCGTGGCTCCAACTCTGTCCCCCTTCCGTCCCATCCCGGGCGGGCCCTCTCCGGACCCGCTTCACGGGAGCTTCCGTTCTCCACTCAACCGAGCCCGCGCCGAGGCCGCGGAGCAGCAAGCCCAGCAGCTGCTGGACGACGAGGCGTTGACGCGGTTGCTCACCGCGCCCCGCGAGCCCCGCCGCGACATCGTTCCGAGGGCGCGGGAGGTCTTCGTCAACCGCAACCTGCGCATGTCCGGCGTCGAGCTCATCGGCTTCGACATGGACTACACGCTGGCCATCTACCACATGCGCCGGCTGGAGCAGCTGTCGTTCGACATGACGCTGGCCAAGCTCATCAGCGAGTACCACTACCCCGCCGTGGTGGGGCACCTGCTCTACGACCATCACTTCGTGATGCGCGGGCTGGCGGTGGATCGGCTGAACGGGAACATCCTGAAGATGGACCGGTTCGGCCACGTGGGCCGCGCCTACCATGGCCTGCGCCCGCTGAAGTCCGAGGTGCAGCGGGAGCTGTACCGCAACAAGCGCGTGCGGCTGCGCAACCCCCAGTTCGCGTGGAACGACACGCTCTTCGCGCTGCCGGAGACATGCCTCTTCGCGGGCATCATCGAGCTGCTGGAGTCCCTGGGCCAGACGGTGGACTACGGCAAGCTCTACGACAACATCCGCGACGCCATCGACACGGTGCACCGGGACAACTCGCTCAAGCGCGAGGTGCGCAAGGACCTGGGCCGCTACGTGTTCCTGGACCCGGAGCTCGGGCCCGCCCTGCACAAGCTGCGCTCGGGCGGCAAGCGGCTCTTCCTGCTGACGAACTCCGCGTGGGACTACACGGACGCGGTGATGAAGTACCTGCTCGACGGACAGCTCGCGGAGTACCCGAGCTGGCGGAACTACTTCGACGTGGTGGTGACGGCCGCGGGCAAGCCGGGCTTCTTCACGGAGGGGCGCCCGTTCCTGGAGCTGGACACCTCCACCGAGGAGGGCCGCTCCCTGGGCGAGGCCACGTCGCTGGACCGCGGCAAGGTGTACTCGGGCGGCAACCTGGCGCGCTTCGAGGAGCTCACCGGCTACCGGGGTGAGCACATCCTCTACGTGGGCGACCACATCTACGGCGACATCCTGAAGTCGAAGAAGTCGTCGCTGTGGCGCACGTGCATGGTGGTGCAGGAGATTGAAGACGAGATCACCTACACGGCCACGCGGCAGAACGAGATTGGCACCCTCACGCAGATGGAGATCCTCCGGGAGCGTCTCGACGACGAGGTCAATCACCACAAGACGCTGCTGAACGTGCTGGAGCGCAGGCTGGAGCGAGAGCCCCTGTCCCCCTCCGAGCGCGAGTCCCTGGACGAGCAGCGTCGGCAGCTGAAGTCCGAGCTGGACCGGATGCGCCGCGCGCTGAAGGAGGCGACGCACATCGCCGACACCCTCGAGGAGGATGTCGAGGAGGGCTTCAATCCGTACTGGGGCCTGCTCTTCAAGGAGGGCAGCGAGAACAGCCGCTTCGGCTACCAGGTGGAGCAGTACGCGTGCCTCTACACGAGCCGCGTGTCGAACTTCCTGCACCACTCACCCATGCAGTACTACCGCTCGCCGCGAGACCAGATGCCCCATGAGCAGGCTGGCGCGCTGTCCGCGCGGCTGTCTCCCATGGGCAGCGAAGGTCCGCCCAAGGGCGCGGGGAAGGACTGAGGCGGAGTCACGACCTGGAGGCGGCGGCGATGCGCCCCCAGGCGACATCCGAGAAGCGCGAGAGGGGCTCCGCGGTGAGCCCCAGCTTGCGCAGGTCATCGGTGTAGCGCGCGCCCTTCACCACCACCCACCGGCGCGCCACGCGTCTCCCCTCCTCCAGGGCCTCGGGAGTGAGGGGCGCATGCTCCGCGAAGCGGCGAAGGACCTCGAAGGCTGGCTGCGCCTTCTTCGGCTTGGCGAACATCGGGTCGAAGAACACCACGTCAAAGGACTGCGACGGCAGCGTCTTCAGGTACGCGTGCGCGTCCGCGTGCCGCACGTCGACGGCACAGGAGTCCTCTCCTCGCTCGTACCGGCGCAGCCCTTCGGCCACGACGACACAGAGCGCGAGGCTCTTCTCCAGGCCGACCACCCGCCCGGAAGGCCCCACGGCCAGCGACGCCACCAGCGCGTCCTGTCCGAGCCCCAGCGTGCAGTCGAGGACCGAGTCACCGGGACTCAGCTCCGCCACCTTCACGAAGGTGTCCGGCTCGCCCGCGCGCAGCCGCAACCGCCTCAGGTGCGCCATGCCCGCGGCGAAGCCGAAGGAGCCCTCGGGCTCCCACAGCGTCACGCCGTCACCGCCCACGACAATCAGGGCCTCCGTCTTCGTCCCCAGCCAGGAGGTGATGCCCTCCTTGGCGCGGCGGCGGAGGAAAGGCAGGCCCCAGCGCTCCGCGACCGTGCGCGCCTCTTGAATCTGGACATCATCCACCTTGGCGCTGGTGGTCACGGCGAGCGGCACGGGAGACATGAGGCGCGCATCCTGCCCGAGCCGAGCGTCGATGCAATGCGTCCGGACACGCAGGGCTCGGGTCCCTCCGTACGAATGGCGCTACGCCTCGACCGCCTGGAGCTTCCGGCCGCCCTGCATGATGGCCACGGTGACGGACTGGTTCCGGCCGTTGCGCTTCGAGTGGTAGAGGCACTGGTCCGCCAGGTCGATGAGCTGCTGCTTCTCCATCCCGTTGTCCGGGAAGGTGGCGATGCCCAGCGACATCGTGATCTTCAGCGGCCCCATCTCGGTCTGGAAGACCTCCGCCTTCACCGCTTCGCGAATCCGCTCGGAGATGGTGTAGGCGCCCTTGGCGTCCGTCTCCGGCATGATGATGACGAACTCCTCGCCGCCGTAGCGGGCGACGATGTCCGTGTCGCGGGCCATCGACTTGATGATGCGCGCCACGCCCTTGAGCACCTGGTCGCCCGTCGGGTGGCCGTAGGTGTCGTTGACGCTCTTGAAGTGGTCCACGTCCGTGAGGATGACGGAGCACTTGCGCTGGTAGCGACGCGCCTGGGCCAGGATTTCGTCGGCCTTCGTCTGGAAGGTGCGGTGGTTGAACAGGCCGGTGAGGCCGTCCGTCGTCGCCATCCGCTCCATCTGCTCGTAGAGCTGCGCGCGGAGCACCGCCTGCGCGGCCTGGATGGCGATGACCTCGATCATCCGCAGGACGTCCTGCTCGAAGTTCGCCTTCTTGCGCGAGCCCGCCACCAGCGTGCCCAGGATGCGGTCACCCGCCACCAGGGGGAAGATCTTCAGTGCGCCGAGCCCGCGAATCTGCGTCTCGTCGTCGAAGATGATCTGCTGGTTCATCGCCTTGAGGTCCCGCCCCGGCAGCGGCGCGCCGTAGCGCACCACGTTGGAGACCAGGCCGTTGTTGTCCGGGAACGAGCGCCCCTCCAGCGCCTTGCCCTGCGCCGTGACGCCCGTCATCCGCGCCACGCGGTGCATCCGCTTGCCGTCCACTTCCGACACCAGCGTCACCGCGCAGAAGTCCAGCCCCGCGAGCTGGCGGGTGCTCTCCAGCACCGCCGCGAAGACCTGCTCGGGGCTGCCCGCGCGGTTGAGCTCCTCGATGGCGCGGAAGAACCGGTCCTTCTCGTCGCGCGTCTTGCGGATGTACGTCATCACCCGCTCGACCTCGATGGAGCGCAGCACCTCGCCGGCGATGGTCGTCAGCAGCTTCTCGTCCTGGTCGCTGAACGGCTCGTTGCCCAGGCGGTCCGCCACGAGCACCCCGCGCACCAGGCCACTGCCCTCGATGATGGGGACCGCGAGCAGCGCCTGCACCGCGGGGCCGCCCCCCTCGTAGTACGTCACGCCCTTGAGCCCCTGCGCGGAGTTCATCCGCACCGGCGCGCGGCGCTTCAGCACGCCGCCGATGATGCCCTCGCCCGCGCCGAAGCGGTCGCGATTCACGCGCTCGGAGCCGGAGCGACAGTCGTAGAGCTTGAGGCTCCGGTCGTCGGAGGCCAGCAGGAACGCCGCGCAGGTGTACGTGCGCAGCCCCGTCTCGGCGATCTCCAGCGCGGCCTGCACCGCGCCCTCAATCTCCTTCACCGACGCGACCAGCCACTTCTCGTCGGAGCTCATTCCGCTAAAGCTGTCGTGCGTGCCGGAGCTGACCAGGCGGAAGGTGCGCGCGCGCTCCTCCACCTCGCGGATGCGCTTCTGGACCGCGTCGTTCTCCGCGCGGCGCGCCACCGCGATGCGGGACGCCAGCACCAGGTGGTAGAGGCACGCGAAGAGGATGAGGAACGCGGAGTGCATCGCGAAGCTCGCGGCGTTCGGCACCGGGCCGCCCAGCGTCACCAGCGCGTCGAACACCAGGGCCACGCCCAGGAGCGTGAGCCCCGCGTTGCGAGGCAGGAAGGCCACCAGGAACGCCATCAACAGGTAGACGATGGGGAAGAGCTCCCCTCCCCCGATGGCCACGACGATGAAGCCGGCGGCCACCAGCCCGCCGCCCAGCTCCAGGTCATCCCGCAGGTCGATGACCGCGCCCACCGAGCCCCGCATGGCGCGGCGCCACGCCGCCACGCCGATGCCCACCAACAGGCACAGCACCAGCGCGGCCTCGGTCCACCCCAGCGTGTGCAGACCGCGGAAGCCCCCGCGCGCCAGGTGGATGAACGTGGCGATGCCCGCCACGGCGGGAATCGACCGCACGACATGACGCAGCAACTTCCCGGGCGACGGAAACGCGCTCAGCGACGTCATGGCGACTCCAGATGAAAGACGAGCTCGCCCGGCTTCACGTAGCCGAGCTCTTCACGGACGGCCCGCTCCAGCGCCGCGGGGTCCTTGCGCAAGGCGGCGATCTCCTGTCGCAGCGCCTCGTTCTGCTCGGCCAGGGAGGCGTTCCGCTGCTGGAGCGAATCCACGTCCTGCCGCAAGGAGAGGTAGCGCCGGAAGCCCTTGGCGTCCGCCACTGACAGCAGGCTCAAGGCCCCCGCCACACCTACCGCCACCACCAGGAGCTTTCCGCGCGCCGTCATGAACGCCGTCGACGGTACCAGCGAGCCTCGCCCCCGCAAGAATTCCGCTCCAGCCCTGTAGCACTCGACTCACGCGCGCCCCGAAGGGCTCGAATCAGTCCTGCTTCAGCAGCTTCTCGACGGCCTCGGTCAGCTTGGAGTGACTCTCGACCCCCTGCCATGCCGCCACCGCGCGACCGTGGCGGTCCAGCAGGACGGTGGTCGGCAACCCCTTGATGGGACCAAAGGCGCTGCGTCCGGCAATCATCCACTCCGACGCGACCAGCACGGGGTAGCGCGGCGCATAGTGGTCGGCGAACGGCTGGAGGACCTTGGCGCCCTCCAGGTCCATGCCCACCGCGACGACCTGGAACCCCTGGGCGCCGTAGTCCCGCTGGAGCGCCTCCAGGTTGGGCATCTCCGCCAGGCACGGGAAGCACCAGGTCGCGAAGAACGAGACCAGGACGACCTTGCCCACGAGCTTGCGGACCTCGTGCGGCGTGGGCCCCACCGACGGCAGGGCCAGGGACTGGAGGAAGGCCGGCCCGGCATCCACGGGCCGCGTCCCGCGACACCCCGCGAGCGCGAGCAGGAGGACACACGCCAGGGCCCGCGCGGCGGAGCTCATCTCACGCTTCCGTGGCCCGGGCGCCCGAGCGCTGACAGTCCCGGCACAGTCCGTACAGCTCCATCTTGTGGGACGTCACCGTGAAGCCGTGCTTGCGCGCCACCGCGTCCTGGAGCGTCTCGATGCGATCATTCTCGAACTCGACGATGGTGCCGCACCGGGTGCAGATGAGGTGGTCGTGGTGGTCCCGACCGGCCGCGGCCTCGTAGCGCGTCTGCCCGTCGCCGAAGTTCCGGGCGTGGGCGAGGCCACACTCGTTGAGCAGCTTCATGGTCCGGTACACGGTCGCCACGGACACCTTCGCGTCCTGCTCACGGACCTTGTTCCACAGCTCCTCCACCGACAGGTGGCCCCCGACGGCGAAGAAGGTGTCGATGATGAGGCTGCGCTGCCGGGTGCTCTTCAGGCCGTGCTGGGCCATGTAGCGGGCGAGCACCTCGTCCTTGTCCTTGATTTCGTCGTGGTCGTGGTTGTGGCCCTGCATGGAAATCCCTCGGTAGGAGACCGACCCAGCGACGGGCTCCTCAGCCTAACGTGTAACCGCGCCCCGGACCCGCGCGCTCCGCCCCGCCCCAGGCCCCGGCCATCTTCTACGAAGTAAAGTGCCAGCAGCGACTGTTGGTCTCCGGACGGGGGGCGTCTGATACCCCCTGCCCGCCCGGGTAGCAACGTCCGGCAGCCAGCGACAAGGAGGGCTTCCTCCCCCCACTGGCCTCCACCGCGACTTGCAACCGCCGCAGGCTGTTTAGAATGGAGTCGGACTGGCTCATTGACACCTGTCTGGCCGCGAAGATAGAGGCATCCGCCCTCGTAAACGAGCATTTTTCCGCTACTTTCCATGACCAGCCCCTGGCAGAGAAGACGACAGCCCGACGACGTTCCCACCCCCGTGGCGGTTGCCGTCTCGGATTTCTGCCGGCGCGCGAAGTCGCCGGCCCCCGCTCCGGAGGTCCGGGAGGCGCTTGCCCTCCTGGCCGAAGACGAGGACTTCCGAGTCCGCGCCCTCACCGACGGCGAACCGGAGACCTCCCCGCTCGGCCCCTTCGCCGTGGTGGACATCCTCCGAGGCACCGCGCCCTCCGTCGCCGCCCAGCGGCAGTCCTGCGGCTACTACGACGTGGCCCGGGAGCTTGCCTACGTGCGCGAGGAGAAGACCCCGCCCCGCGCCCCCGCCGCCGACGCGTCCATCCCCTCCTTCGCCTCTCCCGCCGCCCCGAAGCCGGCGGACAAGGCGGCCAAGAAGGGCGCCAAGGCCGAAGAGGCCAGCGTCATGGAGCGCATCGCGCCCAAGAAGCGCTCCGCCGCGGTGGATGAGGAGACGACCTCCGCGCCCCCCGAGTTCGATGACGCGCACAGCTTCCTGCGCAGGGACCTGCCCCGCCCCCGCGGCCGCTTCACCCGCGTGGAGGCGCCCCGCACGCCCTTCGTGGAGCTGACGCGCGCCACCGGCAAGGAGATCCTCGAGGCCACGCTGGAAGGCTCCGAGCACCGCTTCGCGCTGCTGCGCAACCTCTCCCACCGCTTCAACGGCTCGCGCGGGGACCTGTCCCTGGTGGACCTGGAGACGGTGCTGAGGGATCACGGCCTGCTCGAGTCCCTGCAGGAGAAGGAGCGACTCCAGCTCCTGGACGCCTACACCAGCCAGCGCGGCGCCACCGGCCGCGTGGGGTGGGCGCTGGGCGTGAGCCCTCCGGAGCTGCAGCGGCTCGTCTCCGCCGCGGGGCTGACCGAAGAGGTGGAGGCCCTGCGCGAGCGCTTCCGCCGCGAGGCCCTGGCCACGTCGCACCTGACGCACCGGTTGGATCTGCTCGGCCGCGAGAAGTACCTGGCGGACCTGGGCATCCAACGCAAGTTCAACGACTCGCTGCGCAAGGAGCTGGAGCGGCTGCTGCGGGACGACCTCCCGGGCGCCACGGACCTGCACGGACTCTGCGAGGCCGTGGGCCGCAAGTACGGCTCCCCCAGCGAGCTCATCTTCCGCGCCATCGAGCGCCTGGGACTCGCGGAGGGTCTGCGCAAGCAGATCCACTCCGGCGTCCCGCCCACCACTCCCTGAAGAGGCACCGCAACCATGCCCATCTACGAGTACGCCTGCCAGAACTGCCAGAAGATCATCGACGTGCTTCAGAAGATCTCCGACCCGACGCCGGCCGCCTGCACCGCCTGCGGCGCGGAGGGCTCGCTGACCAAGGTCGTCAGCCGCTCCAGCTTCGTCCTCAAGGGCGGCGGCTGGTACTCCGACCTGTACAGCTCCACCAAGAAGGACGGGAGCTCGTCCTCCAGCTCGAGCGGCGGCTCGTCGTCCTCGTCGAGCTCGAGCAGCACGTCCTCCTCCACGCCGGCGAGCGCCCCCAGCAGCACCCCGGCGCCCGCCGCGGCGTCGGGCGACAAGAGCTAGGGCCCGGGCGGAGGGGCCGAAAATTCGCGCGGGGTCCGGGAGCGACGCACACTCGCGCCCCGTGCCCTTCCCTCCTTCCAAGCGCCCTCCCCGCTGCTGTGCCCTTTGTGGCCACCCGGAGCTCACGGATACGCGCGGGTTCGGTCGCTTCCTGCTCGTGCCGGACCCCCACGGGCGAGGCCCCGTCTGCCCTCCGCAGCGAGGCTGTCGCGGTGGCAAGCGGGAGGCGACGGGCGCCTCGGCGTCCACGCTGACGCAGGCCTCGCGCTGAGCTAAGCAGGGACCTCCCGCGCGATTGCGCCGCGGAGGTGCCCTGATGCTCGCTCGACGTCTGCTTCCCTCTCTGACCCTCCTTGGCCTGGCCGTGCTCGCGGCCGGCTGTGGCAACTACACCCGCATGGCGCCGGACACCCGGGCGTCCCTCCAGCGCACGTTCACCGGCCCGGAGGCGGTGCAGTACCTGCGCCTCTCCGGCAACGTCACGCCCTTCTTCGGCGACGGCTCCAAGCGCCTGCTGACGCCCTACGCGCCCGAGGACGTGCGCATGCTGGACGACAGCAGCGGCAAGCCCATCAACCCCGGGGCCGTGGAACGCACCCTGCCGGTGGGCACGAAGCTGCGCATCACGAAGGTGGAGTTCCCCACCGCGTGGGTGGTGGCCGAGCGCGTCCTCTACACGCCCCGCACCTGGCCCTGGGTCTACCTGTCCGAGGAAGGCGCCGCCAACGCGCCCCCGCTCATCCTGGTGCTGCCCCCCAACCTGGAGCAGCCCAACGACTTCCGGGCGGAGCTGGAGAAGTACCTCTCGCCGCAGAACCCGAAGGCCCAGGTCGACGCGCTGGCGCCGCCCGTGCGCGACGCGGTGGGCGCCAAGCGCCTGCTGGCCAACATGACGGCGGAGGCCGTGCGCATGGCGTGGGGCCCGCCGGAGCTGGTGCGGCGCTCGCTGGAGGGCACGGCGAAGAACGAGGAGTGGACGTACCCGGGCGGACGCCGCAAGGCCTTCTTCACCGATGGCCGGCTGGCTCGCGCCGAAGAGGCGGGCGCCTCCATCCTGCCCTGAGACAGGACTACCGGCGGCCGCGACGACGCTTGTTGCCGCCGCCGCCCTGCTTCCGGGCCGCCTGGGCCTCACCCGGGCGCGTCAGCCGGGGCAACTCGCCGGCCATCACCGGCCAGAAGTCGCCCTTGAGCAGCTCCGCCACCAGCTGGGCCTGCGTCGCCACCGGGTTCTTGAAGAACGTGGCGCCCCGGCCCACTTCGTCCAGGGAGCTCCGGGCATCGCTGCCGCCCGTACAGGGGAGCTTCAGCGCCTCCGCGGCCTCCACGGCCAGGTCATTGGCGGTCTGCTTCACGCGGGCGTTGTAGCCCTCCACCGCGCTCAGCACGTTGAGCGAGCGGACGTAGTCCATGGCCGGGTGGGCGGAGTCCCTGTCGAAGGGCCGGGCCGCGACGATGGCGGCGCCCAGGGCCTTCACCTTGGGCAGGCACTCCGCGGCGCTCCAGGGCTTCTCGCGGTTGCTGCCCCACATCTGGACGGGCTCCGGGGCCAGCTCCGGCTTGGGGAAGAAGCAGAGGTACTGCCCCCGGTCCGTCAGCAGCTCTAACCCGACGAAGACCTTCACCTTCGACTTCGCGCCAATCTCGAACAGCTCATCACAGCCGTCCTGGGTGTTGGTCTCGGTGAAGGCCACCCCGTCCAGGCCGAACAGCGCGGCCCGTTCCAACACGGCGCGAGGGTCCAACTCGCACCCCTTGGACAGGTGGGAATGGGCGTGCAGGTCGATGAGCATGGGCGCCGCTCCCTAACAGGCTCCCCCGGGCCTGTCGAGCCCGCGCTGCCCGCGTGGCCCTCAGGCGAACGCGTACGACTGGAAGGCGCCCTGCTTGGACTGGGTGTTCTTCTCCTCGTAGGTGCGGATGAGGTAGCCCATCAACATCAGCGAGGACGTGTTCTCCAGCACCCGGGAGGGGTCCTTGGAGATGAGGTTGGCGCTGTAGTTGAGGAAGAACTGCGCCAGCTCCTCCCCCGCCTCCTTGACGATGAGCGCGTTCAGCGCGGTGGGCTCCATCGTCCGGATGGTGTTGATGAAATCAACAGCCAAGTCCTTCTTGGTCTTCACGTCCACGGGCCTTCCCCCTTCCCCAACTCACGCCGCCACTCGCGGCCCCCTGCCCCGAGCGCCCCTACCGGGTGCGACCTGAGCAATCTAGGCATGCGCACACCCCTGCAAACCCCCGCCTGGAGGCCAGCCACGACCCACCCTCCAGGAAGCCGGGTTTTTGACACCTCTGAACACCCCGTGCGATAACGCCCCCTTGTCCTGTGTCGGGACCGCACAAGGAGTGGCAGGCGATGTTCACGGGCGTGAAGGTCTTCTCCGCCACCAAGGCGAAGGAGCGCGAGGAGCTGGGTGAGAACGTCACCCGTTGGATGAAGAGCAACGCGGATCTGGAGATCGTCGACCGCGTGGTGTGCCAGTCGTCCGATAACGAATTCCACTGCTACACCCTCGTGCTGTTCTACCGGCACGGGAAGCAGCAAGCGCCGCAGCCGTAGTCTTCCCACCGAAGGGGACGGCCCCTCCCCTTCCCCCAGCCTCCTGGCTGGCCTACCTGGCGCGAGGCACGAACACAGCCACGCTGCGCGGGGAGATCCTCACCACGGTCTCCATCCCAGCGAGCTGAAGCGTCCCGCCACTGAAGACGTCATCGTACGTCGCTCGGCTCGCCGCCAGGCTGCCCAGCGGCTCCACCACCACCGCGCGCTCCAGGTCGCCGCGGTTGATGGCGATGATCGCCCCCTGCCCCTCTGGCAGCGAGCGCTGGAACACGTACAGGTCCTTCTCCACCCGCAGCGTGTGACGGGCGCCCGACTGGAGCACGGGATGCGCCCGCCGCGTCTGCCCCAGCGTCTGGACGGTGGCCAACAGCCTCGCCTCCAGCGGCGTCAGCGTGGAGCCGAAGCGCATGAGGCGGCGGTTGTCGGGATCACCCGCCCCGGGCAGGCCCACCTCGTCGCCGTAGTAGATGAGCGGCACGCCCGGCTGGGTCAGCACGAACGCGAAGGCATACCGGGCCTTGTCGAAGGCCGCCTCGTCCGTCACCGTCGCGGGAGGCCGGGCGTTGCTCCACGGGTCTCCCCCGGCGCCGGCCAGCTGCTTCGCCGCCTGCGAGATGAAGCGCGCCACGTCATGGTTGCCCAGGAAGGGCGAGTTGAGGGTGCCCGGCGCATAGAAGACCTCGTTCTCGCGCACGGCCTGGTCCACGCGCTCCAGTCCCTGGCCATCCGCGAAGGACTCGCGCAGGGGCCAGTAGAGGGGGAAGTCGAACTGACCATCCAGCTCCCGGGGCCCGATGTACCGCGCGATCTGCGAACGGCCATCCGCGCCGACGAAGGTCTCCCCCACCAGGTAGAACTCGGTGCCCGTCATCGCGGTGATGTCCCGCAGGCGCCCGCGCAGCGTGCGCCCCGCGACCTGCTCCATGTGCTTCACCGCGTCCAGGCGGAAGCCGTCGAAGTCCGCCGCCTCCAGCCACCACAAGGCGTCCGCGGTGAACTGGTCCACCATGTCCGCCGAGCGCCAGTTGAAGTCCGGGAGGTAGTCGGTGAACTTGCACGTCAGCCGCTTCTCCTCCCAATCACAGTCCTGGGTGCCACACACGCAGCTGGCGGCGGTGTTGAACCAGTCCTCCGCGCGATGGGCCGTCCAGTAGGGATGCTCCTGGTGGACGTGGTTGAGCACCAGGTCGGCGATGACGCGGATGCCTCGGCGGTGGGCCGCGGCCGTCAGCGCGCGCAGCTCCTCCAGCGAGCCGAAGCGGCGCTGCGTCGTGCGCGGCTGGGAGGGCCAGTAGCCGTGATAGCCCGAGTAGTACTTGCCCCCGGTGCCGATGAAGCGACCCTCCGGGTTCTGGTCCACGGGGGAGATCCACAGCGTGCGGACGCCCAGCGCGTCGAAGTAGCCCTCCTCGAGCTTCTCGGTGATGCCAGCGAAGTCGCCGCCCGCGTAGTTGGCGATGGGGTCCACATCCGCCACGGGGCCGTCGTTCTCCGGGCGCGCGTTGCGGAACCGGTCGGTGAAGGCGAAGTACATCGCCCCCGACTCCCAACGGAAGCGCTCGGGCTCCACCCAGAACGGCAGGTAGAGCGGCTCGGCGACGCGGCCGGCAGCGTCCATGGCCACCACCTTCACGTGGTGCTTGCCCCGCGCCAGCCCTTCCCTGCGCAGCCGCAGCCGCCCCGTGCCTCGCTCGAGGGCCTCTGGCACCGGGCTGCCATCCAGCGACAGGAGCACCTTGTCCGCGTCGAGTCCCACGGCGTCGGTGCCGTCGAGGTAGGCGACCTCCACGTCCAGCGTCCCCTCGGGCGTCACCGCGAAGCGGCGCAGCTCCAACACGGGCCGCCGGCAGTCCGGCACCGTCAGCTTCGAGTACTCCTCCGCGCGCACCCAGCGGGAGTACGGATTCTGCGGGTCCATCACCTCCTGCTTCGCCACGACGAAGCGATAGGCATAGTCGCGCGGCTCCAGCCCCTCCAGGCGCGCGGTGAAGACCCCATCGCCGCGCTCCTCCATGCGCAAGCCCGTCGTGGCAAAGCCATTCCATTCACCCGCGACGTACACGGGCCCCGACAAGGATTGCTGGGGTGCGTACGTCAGCACCACCTCGCACTCGCGGATGGGAATGGCGTCTTGGGAATCACCACACGCCGCCGACAGCAGCAGCACCGGAGCGGCGAGCGAACGGACGAGTCGGGAGCGCGTCATGCGGATGACTTTCTATGAGAGCGCTCCTGGCTTTTCAAAGCGCCCGGCGGTGGCTTCTGGAATCAGCGCATTGCGTCGAGGAGCTGACCGACACTGGACAATCACCGCCCCGCGCTAGGGTTCGGCCGGCGTGGCCTGGACGGACTCGTACTCGTGAAGGACTCGCAACACCTTGCTCGCCTGGGGATGGTCTGACGGGGCCAGGTCCAGGAAGCGGCGATAATGCCTGGCACCCTCCTCCAGGCGGTTCAGCTGCGCCGCCACCGATCCCAGCAACAGGTGGCACTCGAAGTTCTCCGGCTCCATGGCGATGCACTCGCGCGCCCGGGTCCTCGCGGCGTCGAACCGCTTCGCCTTGTACAGCTCGCGCGCCTGGACCAGTGCCCGCCCACCTCGGGTCGCCTCTTGCGGCGCCTCGACCTCCAGCACCTGGGGCTGGGCCTGCCTCGCGGGCGGCGGAGTCTTGCTTCCGCCAGCAGGCCTCACGACCACGCCCTGCGCGGCTGGCGCCAAGGCCGTCACCGCATTGGCCGCTTCGGCCTCCCGCTCCGCGGCGGCGCGCTCCGCCGCGACCTGGGCGGCGGTGCGGATGCGAATCTCCACGGCGCCCTGGTTGTCGGAGGGGTCTTCATCCACGAAGCCGCAGTTCAAGCCATGGACGCTGGTGACCCTGGTGTCCGTGCCCTGCGAGACGAGGAAGCGCTGCGCCCGGGCCGGAGGTACCCCGGGGCCGTCCCGCTCCAGGCTCACCTGTTGGACACACGCCACCGTCACCACCGGGCCCTGCTCGCGCCCTCGGGTGAAGGCGCCCCCCTCCACGGAGGTGAGGGACAGCGTGTAGGTCTCGGCCGGATCCATCCCGTCGACAAAGAGGCTCTTCTTCAGGTCCGTGGTCATCCACTCCAGATGGATGGTGTGGCGCCGCTCTTCTCCGGTCCGCGTGTTCGTCACGGAGACGATGCGCTCGGGCAGGTCATCCTGCGGCGTGGGGGCGCCCACGGTGAAGAAGCTCACCGCAGAGGCACCTCGGATGGACTCCTCCTTCCGAGTCACGATGCCCACCGCCGCGTCGGCCGCGACCTTCTGTCCCGCCAGCAGGAAGAAGATGGTCGGCATGGGCTTGCCACGGTCGGGCGAGGCCAGCGTGCCCGTCTCCGCGATGCGATACGTCACCTGAGGCTCCAGCGTCGCCAACGCCGCGCGCCCGGAGGACACGCTCAACAGGTGGCGACGCGCCTCCAGCCGGAAGGACTCCACCGGCATGCGGACCAGGTCCGGGCCCACGGGCTGCTTGCCCGCGGTGGCCGGGGCGGACCTCGGAGCCACCGCCTGCTCCGGTGCGCGCCGCGCGTCCGCGTCCTTGAGCGCAGGCATGGGCAGCGGCGGGCGGGCCGGATGGGCGCTGTTGCTCTCTCGCGGCGTCCACTCCGGCGTGAGCTTGTCGAAGGCCGACCAGACCAACCCGAAGAGCACCAACACCACTCCCGCCACCACCAGGTGATGCGTGGAGAGGCGGAAGTGCGTCTCGAAGAAGCCCCCTCGGTCCGGGGAGTTGCCGCCCTCTTCGTCGTCCAGCTCCAAGCCTCCGCCGCCCCCTTCGTCGGGCAGCTCTCCCGGATGGCTCTCGATGGTCTGAGGCTCCGTGGTGAGCTCGGGGGCGGCGATCTCAGTGGGCTTCGGGAGGATGTTGGTCGTCGCGCGCCAGACGGACAGCTCCTCCACGAACCGGGCGGGCACCTTCGTGTCCTTGCCCATCTCCGTCATGTCCGGGCGGAACAGCTCCCGCAGCAGGTATGCGACGGACATCGACGAGAAGCGGGGCGCGGCCTTGAAGAGGAACCCGGCCAGCGCATCTCCGAACTCGTGCGCGGACTCGAAGCGGTCCTCCTTCCGCACCGCGAGCGCCTTCTGGAGGATGGCGTCCAGCCGCACCGGCAGGTCCGGCCGGAGGTCTCTCGGACGCGGCAGCGGCTGACGGGAATGCAGCTTGTGCATCACCACGTACTCGGGCCCCTCCAATGGAAGACGCCCGCAGACCATCTCGAAGAGCACCACCGCCGAAGCCCAGACATCCGTCCGGGCATCCACGTCTTCCCCTCGTGCCTGCTCCGGGGAGAAGAACAGATACTTGCCCTTCACCACGCCCGGCGCCGTGTCGAAGCTGCGCAAGGAGCGCGCCTTGGCGATGCCGAAGTCGACGATCTTGACCTGGCCCTCGTAGCTGATGAGCACGTTGTCGGGAGAGATATCCCGGTGGACGATGCCCAGCGGCATCCCCTTGTCGTCCGCGCGCGTGTGCGCGTAGTGCAGCCCTCGGCACATCTCCAGCGCGATGTACGTGGCGATGGGGACCGGCAGGCTGTTGAAGTTGGAGCGCAGCGCCCGCTTGATGATGCGATGGAGCGGCTGCCCGTCCACGTACTCCATCGCCAGGAAGTACTCGCCCCCCACCTGCCCGAAGTCGAAGACCTGCGCGATGGACCCATGGGACAGCGAGGCGGAGATGCGCGCCTCGCTGATGAACATGGAGATGAACGCCTCGTCGTTGGCGTACTCCGGCAACACCTTCTTGATCAGAACGGGCTTCGTGACCCCAGCGGCCCCCAACAGCTGGGCCCTCCACGTCTCCGCCATCCCACCCCGGCCAATCCTGGAGTGGAGCTCGTACCGACCGAACTGTTCGTGCTGCTCATTCGCCATTGAGGCGTAACGTATCGCGCGGCATCCCGTTCAAAAAGGGTCGTCAGTCTATTCTGGATTTCGACTGGAAGCAGACGCGGGCGACGAAAGGATGCCGGTCTTCGAGTGCTCCGAGATGAGCTGCCTCACCGCCGGGCTCATCGGGTGGGTCGGATAGACCTGGATGAAGGTCCGGTAGCGCTCGAGCGCCCCGTTCACCTTGCCGAGCCGGGCCTGCATGTCCCCTGACAGCAGGAGGCAGTTGGCCTTGTGTGGGTCATGAGACAGACAGTCCTCCGCGAGCAGGTATGCGTCCTGGTTCTGCCCCGCGCGAGCCAGCCGCAGCGCCTTCGCGGCCAGCCGCTCCGCCTCCTCGGCGGGAGTGCCCTTCGGCCGCTCCGGCTCCTTGGGGCGCTTGGGGTCCCACGGGGAGACGCGCAGCTCGGCCTCCCCTTCGTTGTCGAAGGGAGAGTCATCGAGGAAACCACAGCGCAGACCTCGGACACCGCGAACCTTCACCTCGCGCCACTCCGAGAGAAGGAATTGAAGAGGCTGCACGGCGTAAGGCTGCGTGGGGTCGCGGGCCTCCATGCCCGCGCCATCCGGACGCCACTCGACGCAGGCCACCTGGGCCGCGGGGTCCTGCGTGCGCCCACGAAGGAAGACACCCTCTCCCATGCCCGACAACGACAGGACATAGGTCTGCCGAGGCTCCAGGCCCCGGAACAAGTACCCCTTCGCGGGTGAGATGCGCATGGGCTCGGGGTGGAAGGTGAAGCGCCGCTCGGAGTCCACCTGGATGTCCTTGAGGTACACCTGCTCGGCGTTGAGGTCCTCCTCGGTGGGGTCTCCCAACGTGAACAGCGAGATGGCCCGCGCGCCCTGGATCTTGAGGGGCTGCCGCCCGACGATTCCCTCACGAGCCTCCGGCCGCACCGCTTCGCCTGAAATCAAATAGAAGACAGGCGGCGCCCACCGAGGCATCGGCTCCAGGACGGCCGTCGAGCCCGCACCCTCCGAGAGAGACGTGCTCCAGAACTGGTAGGTGACGGCCGAGTCCAGCCGGGCGAAAGCCACCAGGTCCAACGGGACTCGAAAGACATGGCGCCGCGAGTCCAGCCGGATGGACGTCACGTCTGGATAGTCCGCGACGGATTCGGCGGCGACGGCCTCGGAAGGTGGCGGCGCGGGAGGGGCCGTCTCGGTTGAACGGGCGACGTGTGGTGCCCCCGCGTCACGCGTCACGACCGCGACTCCCGCGTCCTCCACGGCGCGGACCGGAGTCAGGGGCGACGGAGAAGCCACGCGCGACTCGTGCACCTTCGACGACGGCAGCCATGGGATGGCCGCGGCCACGAGGGCGACCACTCCCACTCCCGCGAGCAGGGCCCATCTCCCCTTCCCGGCTGACGCCTTGGGAGGCGCGCTCGGCGAGACGGAGGGGACGCGAATCGTGGGCGCATTCGGCGCCGTCCCATCCCCCGCGCGCCAGGACTTCAGCTCCTCGACGAAGGTGGTGGGGACGGGCATCTCCCGTCCGTCCTGGAGCAGATCCTCCCGGTACAAGGAGCGCAGCAGGTACGCCAGGCTCATCGTCGAGAAGCGCGGGGCGTACGAATAGAGGAACGAGCTCAGCGCTTCGGCGAAGGCATTTGCGGACTCGTAGCGGAGCGACGTGTCCACCGACAGCGCCTTCATGACCACTTCATTCAGCGCGGCCGGCAGGTCCTTGCGGAGCTGCCTGGGCGCGGGGAACTCCCCATGCGCCATCCTCGACAGCACGACAGCTTGATTGCCGCTGACGGGAGGCTGTCCGCAGAGCATCTCGTACAGCACCAGCCCCGTGGCCCAGACGTCGGTGCGGGCATCCACCTGCTGCCCTCGGGCCTGCTCGGGGGAGAAGTACAGGTACTTGCCGCGGATGACGCCGGGCTCGGTGTCGAAGTTGCGCAGCATGCGCGCCTTGGCGATGCCGAAGTCGACGATCTTGACCTGCCCCTCATAGCTGATGAGCACGTTGTCCGGAGAGATGTCCCGGTGGACGATGCCCAGGGGCGCGCCCTTCTCGTCCGTGCGCAGGTGCGCGTAGTGCAGGCCCCGGCACATCTCCAAGGCGATGTACGTGGCCAGCGGAATGGGCAGCTGCGGCAGGCCCATCCGCGCGGCGCGCTTCAGGATGCGGTGGAGCGGCTGTCCATCCACCAGCTCCATGGCCAGGAAGTACTGGCCCTCCACCCGGCCGAAGTCGAAGACCTGCGCGATGTTCCCGTGGGACAGCGAAGCGGAGATGCGCGCCTCGCTGATGAACATGGAGATGAAGGCCTCGTCGTTGGCGAACTCCGGGAGCACCTTCTTGATGAGCACGAGCTTGGTGACACCCGCCGCGGCCACCAGCCTCGCGCGCCACGTCTCCGCCATGCCGCCGCGCCCCATCTGAGCGAGCAGCTCATAGCGTCCGAAGTGCTCATTGGGGTCTTGGGACATACGCGCCACTCGCGGAGGGTTTGGGGCGTTTGACGGGTGGCACCTCGCCGATGCGGACCTCGAGCGCCCCGGAGTTTCCTTCCAGGCCGTCATCGACGAACGCACACAGGAGGCCGGAGACCCCCTGCACGCGGCGCTGTGTTCCCACCTCGAGCAGGAACTGGACACGCGGGAGGACCTTGGCGGTGTCGGCCTTGGCCGGCTCCTCCGGTCGCCACTCCACGCACGCCACCCGGGTGGCCGGGCCCGCCCCCGCGCCGTGGAGCAGCGCCTCCCGTGTCGTCGTCACCAGGTCCAGCGTGTACGTCATCAGGGGGTCGAGCCCCTTGAGCACCAACGCCTGGTTGAGCCGAGGCCCCTCCACATCCGGGCGGAAGACGAACGAGCGCGACGGCTCCGGGGCCGGGCCATTCAAGCGGATGTGCCGCTCGGGCATCGCTCCCGAGGGGGTGGGACCGAAGCGGAAGATGGCGAGCTCCCGGGCCCCCACGATGACCTTGGGCGACGTGGGGACCTCGCCCAGGCGCGCCTTCTGCGGGAGCTGGCCCGGGTCTCCCGACAACAGGAAGAAGACGTTCAGGGGCGCCTCATCCGTGGGCTGGACGCGCGGGTCTTCTCCCCTGCCCTGCGCGCTGACATCGGTGAGCGAGTAGGCCTCCGCGGGGTTCAGCGCACCAAAGGCCCTGAACCCCGGCGGGACGAGGATGACGTCGCGATCCGCTTCGAGCACGAACCCCTTCACGGGGTACTCGACGACGTGCCGCGGGCGGAGCCCGTCGGGCTGCGGGCGGGGCTCGGTGGAGGGAGTGCCTGTGCTGACGGGTGACTCGGACGGCTGCGAGCGGAACACGGCCACCCAGGGGATGGCGATGCCGAGCAGGACGAACAGGACCATCACGGTGGTGCCCACCACGCGCTTCCAGCGAGGTGGCTCGCGAGGCAGCAACACCGTGCGCCGCTCCGACAGCGGAACATTCTCGATGCGGATCCGCGACAGGTGCTCGGGGGCGGAGATGGTGGTGGGCTCGAGATAGACGGTGGGGACGTCGTCCTCGTCGATCGCGATGCTCGGGGGCGGCTTGTTGGGCGCGGGCCGGGCATCCAACACCATCGTCATCGGGTTGGTGGGGCGCAGGTGCTCCGACGTCGTCGCGTCCGCCTGGTGGTCGCCGAGCGCCATCGTCTGAGGCGCCACCGCGCGGGACGGCGCGCGTGAGATGGGCGTGGCGCCGCACCACGCGGAGAACTCCTGGAGGAAGGACTTCGGAACCGGCAGCTCCCGGCCATCCGCGACGAGCTCCTGCTGGAACAACGCACGCACCAGGTACGTGAGGTCCATGGAGGAGAATGGCGGTGAGAGAGAATACAGGTACGAGGCCAGGGCGTCGGCGAAGGCATTCGCGGACGGATAGCGGAGCGGCACCTCCACGGAGAGGGCCTTCATGACCAGGGATTCCAGCTCGACGGGCACGACGCCGCAGACCTGTCGGGGCGTGGGGAACTCGCCGTAGGCCATGCGAGACATCACCGACTCCGCGGTGCCGGTGACGGGGAGCTGCCCGCAGAGCATCTCGTAGAGCACCAGGCCGATGGTCCAGATGTCGGTGCGGGCATCGACCTCCTGGCCTCGGGCCTGCTCCGGGGAGAAGTAGAGGTACTTGCCCCGCACGATGCCCGGCTCGGTCTCGAAGTTGCGCGACAGGCGCGCCTTGGCGATGCCGAAGTCGACGATCTTGACCTGTCCCTCGTAGCTGATGATGACGTTGTCGGGAGAGACGTCCCGATGGACGATGCCCAAGGGCACGCCCTTCTCGTCCGTGCGCGTGTGCGCGTAGTGCAGGCCCCGGCACATCTCCAGCGCGATGAACGTGGCCAGGGGAACGGGCAGTCTCGTCATCCCCAGCCGCGCCGCGCGCTTCATGACGCGGTGGAGCGGCTGGCCCTCCACCAGCTCCATGGCCAGGAAGTACTCCTGGTCCACGCGGCCGAACTCGAAGACCTGCGCGATGTTCCCGTGGGCGAGCGTGGACGAGATGCGCGCCTCGCTGATGAAGAGCGAGATGAACTCCGCGTTGTTCGCGTACTCGGGCAGGACCTTCTTGATGAGGATGGGCTTGGTGACCCCCGCCGCGCCGACCAGCCGCGCACGCCACGTCTCCGCCATCCCGCCCCGCCCCAACAGGGCCAGGAGCTCGTAGCGACCTAGACGTGGATACCTTTCCGGGGCCATGAGGAATGCGCGCGAAGGGGGGAGGAAGAGTCAGGTCAGCGGCTTCAGCGACGGGACGCGTCGTACGCCTCGAGCTGGGCTGCGACGCCCTTGCGAAAGGCATGGTCCTTGGGCGCCAGTTCGAGAAAGCGTCGGTAGGACTGGGCTCCCTTGTCGAGCTCCGACAGTCGCGCGTAGGCGATCCCCATCAGCAAATGACAGTCTGGGACCTGGGGAGACGCAGCCGTGCATTGCATCGCGAACTGAAGCGCTTCTTTGTAGCGCCCTGCCTTGATGAAGTCCTGGGCAGCCCCCACCAGCCGCTGTGCGTGCTCCACATCGGGCGACGTGGGCAGAGGGCTCACGCTGGCGGGAGGCGGCGGAGGCGGCGGCACCTTCCGGGCATATTCGTCCCGCATCGTGCGGACGGTCGACACATGGGGATGGTCGGGATGCTTCTCGATGAAGCGTTGGTATTTCTGGACCGCCTCCTCGAACCGCTCCAGGCGCGCCAGGCTCGCACCTGAGATCATCAGGCAGTCAGGGTGATCGGGCCTGGCGGCGAGGCACGACTCCGTCGACGCAACGGCCTTCGCGAACAACCCCTTGTCGAAATGGGCCCGGGCCTGACGCAGGTCCGACTCGTGCCGACTCTCGGGCGTCGCGGAGAGAATCGGCGTCACGGGCGACAACTCCACCTGCTTCTCCTTCTCCGCCACCGGGTCCTCCCCGCCATGCAACACAACCGCGCCGCCCGTCAGCACCAGTGCGGACGCCAGGACCGCGGCCCATTTCCCGCCACTCCCTCGAAGCGTCAGCGCCTTCGCCGTGTGTGGCTCCACCTCGGGTTGCTCGACGACAGGCGCGGGGAGCCTCGCCGTGGACGGAGGCAACAGCTTCCGTCCCGCCGGTGTCTGGAGCTTCCGCACGCCCCTCGGCTCCGTGGAGACCCGGGCAATCTCCTCCTGCGTCGGTGCCCGCTTCGGGGCCTCCGGAGCCCCACCCGCCCGCCACATCGCCAGCTCATCGATGAAGGCCTGCGGCACCGCCAGCTCGCGGCCCTCCGCCGCCATGTCCGCGCGGAACAGCTCGCGAACCAGATACGCCACGTTCATCGTCGAGAAGCGCGGCGCGAACGAATACAGGAACCCCGCGAGCGCATCCGCGAACGCATTCGCGGACTCGTAGCGCTTCTTCAAGTCCACCGACAACGCCCGCATGACCAGCGCGTCCAGCTCCACGGGCAGCTCACCGCGAACCTGCCGAGGCGACGGAAACTCCCCGTTCGCCAGCCGCATCATCACCGACGCCTGGCCCCCCGTGACGGGCGGCTGGCCACAGAGCATCTCGTACAACACCAACCCCGTGGCCCAGACATCGGTGCGGGCATCCACCTCCTGGCCCCGCGCCTGCTCGGGGGAGAAGAACAGATACTTGCCCTTCACGACCCCCGGCTCCGTCTTGAAGTTGCGCGCCATGCGCGCCTTCGCGATGCCGAAATCGACGATCTTGACCTGCCCCTCGTAGCTGATCAGCACGTTGTCCGGGGAGATGTCCCGGTGGACGATGCTCAGCGGAGCGCCCTTGTCATCCGTGCGCGTGTGCGCGTAGTGCAGCCCCCGGCACATCTCCAACGCGATGTACGTGGCCAGCGGAATGGGCAGACGCGGCAGGCCCGTCGTCGCCGCGCGCTTCATCACGCGGTGCAGCGGCTGCCCATCCACCAGCTCCATGGCCAGGTAGTACTGCCCCTCCACCCGCCCGAAGTCGAAGACCTGGGCGATGTTCCCGTGCGACAGCGAGGCGGAGATCCGCGCCTCGTTGATGAACATCGACACGAGCGCCTCGTCCGAGTCGAACTCGGGAAGCACCCGCTTGATCAGGACGGACTTGGTGACGCCAGCGTCGCCCCTCCATCGGGCGCGCCACGTCTCCGCCATTCCCCCCCGACCAAGCCAGGACACCAGCTCGTATCGGCCGAATCTGTCGCCGGGCTGCAAGGCCATAGCAAATCGGAACCTACCGCATATTCCCGAGAGTCCGAACTTCCCAGGTCCCCCCATGCTATGTTGTGGACCGTGGCACGTTTGGGAGACGAGGACGGGGACGAATCGCAGGTCCGAACCGACGCCCTGCCGGCGGTCCGAGGCCCTCGGTTCCGAGTGAAGCTGGCGGTGCTGTCGGGACCGGACGCGGGCAAGGTGTACCCGCTGGGGCCGGGGCGCTACCGCGTGGGCTCCGAGGCGACGGCGGACATCGTCCTGCCGGATCGCGCCGTGTCGCGTCAGCACCTCATCCTGGAGGTCGGGGACGAGGCCGTCCGAGCAACGGACCCTGGATCACGCAACGGCTCCTTCTGCGAGGGTATGCGTTTCTCGGAATTGGAGGTTCGCCCAGGGGCCACGCTGACCCTGGGGACGACGGAGCTGCGGCTCATGCCGGAGGGAGAGCGCGCCAAGGCCGTTCCCCTCTCCTCTCGGGCCAGCTTCGGAGCACTGGTGGGCAACAGCCGCCGCATGCGCGAGGTCTTCACCGTCCTGGAGCGGCTGACGGCGGGCGAGTCGGACGTGCTCATCCAGGGCGAGACGGGCACGGGCAAGGAGCTGTGCGCGGAGGCCATCCACGTCCACGGCACCCGCAGCAAGGGGCCCTTCGTCATCGCGGACCTCGCGGGCATTCCGCCGCAGCTCCTGGAGAGCGAGCTGTTCGGCCACGTGAAGGGCGCCTTCACGGGCGCGCACGGCGACAGGGCCGGAGCCTTCGAGCGCGCGCACGGAGGCACGCTGTTCCTCGACGAGGTCGGCGAGCTGCCGCTCGAGGTCCAACCTCGGCTGCTGCGCGTGCTGGAGCGCCGTCAGGTCAAGCGCATGGGCGCCAATGACTACCGCACCTTCAACGTGCGCGTCGTGGCCGCCACCCACCAGGACCTGGAAGGCGCGGTGAAGCAAGGCCGCTTCCGCGGAGACCTCTTCCACCGGCTCGCCGTGCTGCGGGTCGTGCTGCCCTCGCTGCGCGAGCGGCCCGAGGACATCCCGCTGCTCATCGACACCGTGCTGGAGCGAATGGGCAGACCGCCCAGCGCGCTGTCGGACGTCACTCGCGCCCTGCTCACGCAGTACCCGTGGCCCGGCAACGTGCGCGAGCTGCGCAACGTGGTGGACCGCGTGGTGAGCCTGGGTGAAGAGGCGCTGCCAGACATTCCGGACGTGCCGTCGACGGTGTCCTCGCGCCAGGACGACGGAGAGTCCACCCTCTCCCTCGCGCTGGACCTGCCCTTCAAGGAAGCCAAGGAGCAGCTCATCGAGGGCTTCGAGCGCGACTACCTCCGCAACCTCGTCGAGCGGTGCGAGGGCAACGTCTCCCGCGCCGCCCGGGAAGCCGGGATTGACCGCGTCTACCTCCGCAAGCTGCTGCGCAAGCACGGGCTCGACGCGGGGGGCGCCTGAAGCCCGTCCGCCCTCGCCCACCGTGAGGACTGTTTCCACGGTGGGTAGTCCTTGAAGGGCGCTGTCGCACCGGCGGCGCATTTCCGTGCGTGGCCGATGATTTCCGCGGCGAGTCTTTAGGGACGAACGGCCAGCCCTCTTCGTGGCCCCTCATCGCGGAGTAATGCCCACCATGTCGTTCATCGGACTTCGTCGCTCGAGCTTTGTCTCGATTGCCGCCATTGCGTTGCTGTTGCCACTGATTGGATGTGGCGATGACAAGGGCAAGGTCTCCGTCCTCCTGACGGACGCGCCCGGAGATGGCATCGAGAAGGCCGTGGTCACCATCTCCTCCGTCTATCTCCAGGGGGGTGATGACAAGGGGGGCCGGGTCGTCCTGCGCGACGAGCCCGTCACCGTGAGCCTGCTGGACCTGGCCAACGCCACGTCGGAGATCGTCTCCGAGGCCGAGGTTCCGGACGGGGAGTACCACCAGCTGCGCTTCGTCATCACGGGCGGATATCTGGAGACGCGCAACGCGGACGGCACCACGTCCATCTTCGCCACGGCGAACAACTACGAGGGGCTCCCCGAGGGCGCGGTCGTCGCCGGCCAGCTCCACATGCCCAGCTACGACTCGTCCGGCCTGAAGGTGAAGTTCGACGAGAAGCTCACCATCGAGGGCACCCAGAAGATCCTCCTGGTCGACTTCGACGTGGCGCAGAGCTTCGGCAAGCAGGCCGGTGGCTCGGGCCGCTGGGTCATGAGCCCCGTCATCAAGGCCGCCGAGGTGACCGCCTCCGCGAGCGTCAACGTCGAGGTGAAGCTGGGCACGGGCGTCACCCTGCCCACCATCGAGGGCAAGGCGCTGACCCTGGCGGACTTCCAGGCGGTGCTCATCAACGCCGAGGGCACCCAGGAGCGGCTGCCCCTGACGGACGCCAACGCGGATGGCACCTACGAGGCCAGCTTCAAGTTCCTCTTCCCCGGCAGCTTCCAGGTCGAGCTCGCGGCCCCCGCGGGCGTGACGGTCACCACCACGCCCGGGCAGCCGGTGACGTTCAAGCTGGAGTCCGGCCGGGACAGCACCCAGTCGCTGGTCGTGAGCAGCGCCCTGCTCCAGTAGGGCACCCTGGAGCACACCGGCCTACCTGGCCGGTGAATCGGTCCGGCGAGGAAAAATCACGGACCGATGTGGCCGGTGGGAGTGATTGGAGGTCTCCCCCGTGAGGCCTCCAGGATTCTTCCCGGAGTGAGCTACTCAGGTGGAGTTGGCGCGGGGCCAGCTCCCCAGACGAGGCGTCGGGACGCGGTTCCGGCGCCTCGTTTTTTTGTGTCCCGCGTCCACCCCGCAGCGCCGCCCTCAGTAAACGACCAGCTCCTGGGGTGTGTGGTAGCTGACGATGGTGAGGACCGGGATGCGAGGCGCCTCGGAGTCATCGTCCGCCCCGCCCGACGTGAGCCGCACCCCGTCGAACCGCGCCAGGATGACGTAGTCGCGACGAGCCTCCAGGAACGGGTCCGCGTTGGGCAGCCGGCCCAGGGCCTCGCGGCCCGTCTCGTCCGAGATGTTGTCGTAGTGCTTGCGCGTCGTGGAGG
The DNA here is from genome assembly GCF_038561935.1 of Myxococcus stipitatus. The sequence goes on from NZ_CP102770.1 coordinate 5,395,405, forward strand.
AGAAGCCCTCCTCGCGCGTGCTCACGCTGCCGCCCAGCTGCCCGGGCCCGGTGAGCTGCGTCTGCCCATCCAGGTCCCCCGACGTGGTGGTCGTGGTGTCGAAGCGCTCGCCCACCCCCACCGCCATGTTCGTCTCCACCGAGGACAGCGCATGCTCCACCAGCCACACGGTGGGCTTCTCCCCTTCCGAGCGCTGGTCCGCGACCTGGGCGCGCAGCAGCACGTAGCGCCCCTTGTAGGTGTCGGGCCGGTCCACCGCGGAGGCCAGGGAGAAGATGGGAATCTTCTGCTCCTGCAGATACTGGAGCTCGCCCCGCACGCTGCCTCCCCGCTGCGCGACGACGCGGGCGATGAGCGAGGCCGCCTCGGGGCGCATGCGCAGGTCCTCGTTCCACGGCCCCGACAGCAGCGCGCGCATCTGCGTGAAGGGCGTCAGCTCGATACAGGCCTTGATGGCCGCCCAGCCCTCCTCGCGTGACTCCGCCTGGAGCCTGCGCGCGGCGGCTTCACACACCGCGGGGTTGGGGAAGCGCGCGACGAACCCCTTGGGGTCCTCCTTCGCCCCGGGCGGAGGCGCCTCCGTGGCGCGCGTCACGACGGGCGCCGGCTCGCGCGACGGCACGTCCGACCACGTCACGTGGGAATGCGACGCGGCGCAGCCCGCGGCGAGCGAGCCCAGCAGGGCCCAGGTGGGAAGAGACCGGATTGGGTGGTGCATGAAACGAACTCCTACGCCTACAACGAGGCGGAACCCGAGCGGGGAGACCGCTCCTTCACAGGGGACTTGGGGGTGGAGCGAGCACCGGCGCCCGTCGTGGGCAGCACGACGGAGCACACGTCCTCGCAGCGCTCGCTCAGGCACGCGAGCGTCGCGGGGCTGGACATCTGCTGGGACACCTCCGCGTAGCAGCGGTCTCCGGTGCCCGGGCAGCCCCGGCGCGCGGCGCACTCACAGCAGGACGAGGCCACCGTCGCCATGAGCTGCGTCTCCTGGAGGACGGTGGCCAGCCCTCGGTAACAGCTCCGGGCCTCCGCGGCGAAGCGGCCCTTCGCATCCACCACGGGCGTGCTCCCGTCCATGCCGCACTGCTCGGTGGCGGAGACGTAGCGGCGCTCACACAAGGTGACCAGCGTCGCGTCGGTGCGACCGTCCCGGGCATTCGCGACGACCTCCGTGCACAACACCCGCGACAGGTCCTTCAGCGTCTTGCGATTGGCGGCATCCTGCTCCGCGTTGGGCGCCCCGCGGCGCTCATCGGATTCAAAGACACACTCCTTGCCCGCGCGAAGGGTGTCGATGGTGCAGGACCAGGCCGTCGGAGAATCGTCGGAGACCGGCGGCGCCGCGAGCGCCTCCGGAGGCATCGCCGGCGGCGCTTCTCGAGGAGCCGCGCCCAGCATGAAAAGAGAGACAAGGATCGCCTTCATGGACGCGGCAGGTTAGGCCCAAGGCTCGCGCCACACAAACCACGCGATGACGCACTGTTCCCCCGAACACCGCGCACACGCGCGGCCGCAAGATTCGTGACACCCTGCCTCCCACCGTCGACAACCCGGGCTCCGTTGCCCCGGAGACGAGGGGTCGCGCACCAAGGTGAGGGCATGTCGAACGCACGTCTTTTGTTCCTGTCACCCGCGCTCGGACCGAGGAGGAAGCCATGACGGGCTGGGTGTCTTTTGACGCGGGCAGCACCCTGGGCGCGATGGGCTCCCAAGGTGGAACCATCGCGCGGGATGAGGACTTCGCGGGACAGCTGCGACTCACCTACGAGGTGGACGCGTCGCGCTCCTTCCACGCCATCTCCTGCTCCGTGACGGGGTGGCTCCTGCATCACCGTTTCTTCGACCAGGAGGCACGGGCCCTCGCGGAGTTCGAGGCAATGAAGCCCGCGCTCGAGGCCCTTCACGCCCAGCTCCGCGAAGGAGGCCCCGCGTCGACCGAGGAAGCCCGACGCGGAGGCCCCCTACTCGCGACGTTCCTCGCGCGCTTCTCCTGAGTCCACCAGGAGCGGCGCCCCGCTCGAGAAGCACACCTCGAGCCCGCCGTGCTCCGACGGACTCAACGTCAGGCTCCAGCCATGCACCCGGGCCACGTCCTGCGCGATGTGCAGCCCCAGGCCCTGACCTTCCGGCGCGCGGGTCCGCGCGGCGTTGCCTCGGAAGCCCCGCTCCAGGATGCGCGCCCGCTCCGCCTCGGGAATGCCGGGCCCGTCGTCGATGACCCGGAGCGAGAACCCGCCGGCCTGCCGGTTCTCCAGCACCACCGCCACGTGGCCTCCGTCATGGCCATGGCGCACGCCGTTGGCCACCACATTGCTCACGGCCTGCTCGATGAGCGTCACATCCCCCATCACCCGCACGGGCGCCGCGGGCACACCGCTCTCCAGCTCGATGCGCCGCTGCCGGGCGATGGGCCGGTGGCGCCCCAGCACCCGGGCGACCACGTCGTTCAAGTCCACGGGCACGCGCTGCACATGGGGCGCACCGGCCTCCAGCCGCGTCGCCGCCGCGAGGTTGTGGACCAGGGAGGCCATGTAGTGGGACTCACTCATGGCGGAGCTCACCTCGCTCGCGCCCACGGATTCACCTCGGGTCAGCTGCCGCTGCATCGCGGACAGGTGTCCCTGGAGCACCGTGAGCGGCGTCATCACGTCGTGCGTGGTGTTGGCGAGGAAGTCCCGCAGCCCCTGCTCCCGCGCCTCCTGGTGTGCCATGCGCGCCTGGATCTCCGCGCGCGCTTCCTGGAAGGCCCGCGCCAGGTCCGCGATCTCATCCTGGCCCCGCACCGACACCGGCTGCGCGTAACCGCTGCGCGCCGACGCGCGGACCTCCTCGGTGAGCACGCGGACCCGCCGCACCACGGAGCCGAGCGCCAGCACCACCGCCGCCACGACGGTGAACACCAGCAAGGTCCAGTCCTTGAGCGGCACCAGCACCAGCCGCGACGGACGTGGCGGGTCCACGCTCCGGGCCAGGACGAAGGCACAGGGCCCGTCCTCCCAGGGCATGCGCACCCACAGGTCCAGCACCTCCCGGCCGTCCTGCTCGAAGCGCCGTGCCCCCATCCCCGCGCGCAGCGACTCCCGCACCTCGGCCGTGAGGCCCGGCGCCAGGGCATTCCGCGACGACAGGCGGGAGTCGTAGGGGAAGAGCGTCATGAAGGTCGGCTCCCGCCCCGGCTTCTTCGGGCGAGGCCCCTCGGGCCCCTCGATGACCTCGGGTCGCGGCCTCCGGAGGTGCCGCGCCTCACCGCTCTCGAATACGACGCGGCCCGGCAGCGCCCCCTCCTCCGAGGGTCGGGGACGCCAGGTCTCGGGCGACGCTTCACAGCGCTCTCGCTCCACCTGCATGCGCGCGAGCACCGCGGCCTCGAGTGCGTCCTCCTGTGAGTACTCCCAGAGAGAGCGCTGGAGCACCAGCATGGTCACCACGACGGGAATCACCGCCACCACCGCGGTGAGCGCCAGTCGCGTGCGAAGCTTCACGCCCGCGTCCTCGGCGTCAGGCGATAGCCCACGCCCCACACCGTCTCCACGCACTGGGCCGGCGCCAGCTTCCGCCGCAGCCGGGAGACGTGGACATCCAGCGTGCGCTCCGTCCCCTCTCGCGTCGGGTCCAGCACGTGCTCCGCCAGCCACTGCCGCGTCACCGCTTCGCTGGGGCGGCGGGCCAGCGCCGCGAGCACCTCGAACTCCACCCGCGTCAGCTCCACCACGCGCCCCTCCACCTGCACCGCGCGGCCATGCAGGTCGACGCGCAGCGGGCCCAGCTCCAGCACCGCGCCCTCCTTGCAGAGCGCGGGACGCCGCAGCCGCGCGCGCACCCGCTCGATGAGCTCCTCGGGCCAGAAGGGCTTCGTCAGGTAGTCGTCCGCGCCCAGCTTGAGCGCACGCACCTTGTCCAGCGTGTCGTTGCGCGCGCTGAGAATCAGGACCGGCACCTCCGAGAACCCTCGGAGCGCCTTGAGCATGTCCAGCCCATACGTCCCGGGCAGCATCAGGTCGAGCACCACCAGCCGCACGTCGGGCAGCGCGCCGGGCATGAGGCTGCGCCCCTCCGTCCACCACGTGGCCTCGAAGCCCGCGCCTCGCAGGTGCTCGACAATCTGCGTGCCGAGCCGGGAATCGTCCTCCACCACCAGGATGCGCTCTCGCATGTACCGCGCTCCCTCACTCGGGCCCCAGCAGGTCCGCGAGCTTCTCCAGCGCGAGCCTCGCGCGGGTCTTCACCGTGCCCAGCGGGTCCCCGGTGCGCTCGGCGATCTCCCGCTGCGACAGCCCTTCGAAGTACGCCAGCTCCACCACTTCCCGCTGCTCGGAGGGCAGCGTCACCATCGCCGCGCGCACCCTCGCGCGGTCCTGCCCGTGCGCCGTGGCGTCGTCGGGAGACACCGGCGTCGCGCTCAAGGGCGGAGGCTGATGCGCCGCGCCCTCGGCGACGCGGGCCGCGGTTCCCATGGACCTCAGCCGGTCGATGGCGCGCGTGCGGGCAATCGTCGTCACCCACGTCTCCAGCCCACCGCGCCCCGGGTCGAAGTCGCGCGCGCGCCGCCACACCTCGATGAACGTCTCCTGGAGGACCTCCTCCGCGTCCGCTCGCGTGGGCAGCAGCCGCAGCACCACCGCGAAGGCCCGAGCCCCACAGCGGGAATAGACCGCCCGCATCGCCGCGCCGCTGCCCAGGGCCACCTGCTGAAGCAGGTCCCTGTCGGCCGGCACGTCGCTCGTCCGCGGAGCGGTCAGAGGGGGCTGAAACATGCTTTTCCCGGATACCGCATATTACGGGGCGGTTCCCAGCGGCAAATATGGGCAGCCGGGCACTCGACCCCATCTGGCCCGGTGGGTGGGCACCCTGGGGCGTCGTTCCTAACGTTCACGAGCCAACGCGGCCCGCGCCTTCGCCGTCCGTCACCAACGCCTCCGCGCGACACGCCGCCCGGCTTCCCACAACCTCAGACCTATAAGGGCCGCGAGCCGACATGAGAGACCGAATCGGGAGCGTGTTCATCGAGGGAGTCCAGCCCCAGGTCGACGGTGGCCGACACGCCGTCAAGCGCATCGCCGGAGAGCACCTCACCGTCCGCGCGGACATCTTCAAGGAGGGCCATGACGTCCTCGCGGCCATCGTCCGCTGGCGGCAGAGCGCCCCACCCGAGGCGAAGGGTGAGTGGCATGAAGTCCCCATGCGTCCACTCGGCAACGACGCCTGGGAGGCCCGCTTCCCCCTGGCCCGCAACGGCCGCTACGAGTTCACGATTGAAGCCTGGCCGGACCTCTTCCGCACCTGGACCTCCGAGCTGAAGCGCAAGGTGGACGCGGGCCGGGATGTGCGCAGCGAGCTGCTGGAGGGCGCCGCGCTGCTGGAAGGGGCCGCCGTCCGCGCGAGGCCCGTGGACGCGGATGATGCGCGCGTGCTCGCCGAGGCGGCGATGAGGTTGCGGCAGCCCCCGAGTCCGGACCTGCTCGCGGTGGCGCTGGCGCCGGAGCTCGCGGACGTGGCCTCGGCGCATCCGGACCGCGCGCTGGCGCGGCGATATGAGCCGGTGCTGGAGGTGTTCGCGGACCGCGAGAAGGCGCGCTTCGCTGCGTGGTACGAGTTCTTCCCCCGCTCCGCGAAGCGCGACGGTGTCACGCACGGCACCTTCCAGGACGCGGAAGCGTGGCTGCCGTACATCCAGGGCCTGGGCTTCGACGTCGTCTACCTGCCGCCCATCCATCCCATCGGTCGCACCGCGCGCAAGGGGAAGAACAACAGCCTGAAGGCGGGGCCCGACGACGTGGGGAGCCCGTGGGCCATCGGCGCCACGGAGGGTGGACACAAGGCGGTGCATCCGAAGCTGGGCACCCTCGAGGACTTCCGTCACTTCGTGCGCGCCGCGGGCACACACGGCATCGAGGTGGCGCTGGACCTGGCCTTCCAATGCTCTCCGGACCACCCCTACGTGAAGGAGCATCCGGAGTGGTTCCAGCACCGGCCGGACGGCACCATCAAGACGGCGGAGAACCCGCCGAAGCGCTACGAGGACATCGTCAACTTCGACTGGATGGGCCCCGCGCGCGAGGCGCTGTGGGCGGAGCTGGAGTCGGTGGTGCTCCACTGGGTGGCGCAAGGCGTGCGGACGTTTCGCGTGGACAACCCCCACACCAAGCCCATCCAGTTCTGGGAGTGGCTCATCCGTCGCGTGCAGGAGCACCACCCCGACGTGCTGTTCCTCTCCGAGGCCTTCACCCGCCCCAAGGTCATGAAGGCCCTGGGCAAGGTGGGCTTCACCCAGTCGTACACGTACTTCACGTGGCGCAACTTCAAGGCGGAGCTCCAGGAGTACCTGGAGGAGATCACCCAGCCCCCCGTGTCCGACACCTTCCGGGGCAACCTCTGGCCCAACACGCCGGACATCCTCCCGGAGGCGCTGCAGAACGCGGGGCCCGGAGCGTTCCGGGTGCGCGCGGCGCTTGCCGCGACGCTCTCCTCGGTCTACGGGATGTACTGTGGCTTCGAGCTGTGTGAGGGCCGCCCGCTGCCGGGCAAGGAGGAGTACCTGGACTCGGAGAAGTACCAGCTGGTGGCGTGGGACCTGGACCGCCCTGGGAACATCCGGGACTGGATCGCGAGCCTCAACGCCGCGCGTCGCGCGCAGCCCGCGCTGCATGCCTACGACAGCCTGCGCTTCTTCGAGTCGAACAACGAGCGGGTCCTCTTCTACGGCAAGCGCTCCGCGGATGGCGCCAGCACCGTCCTCGTCGCGGTGAGCCTGGACCCGTACGCGCCCCAGGAGGCCCTCTTGAGGCTGCCGCTGGACTGGCTGGGAACCCGGCCGGACGAGACGTACCAGGTGCACGAGCTGATGACGGACCAGCGCTCGCTATGGCAAGGCCCTCATGTGCAGGTGCGCCTGACTCCCGAGCAACCCGCGGCCCTGTGGGCCGTCTATCGCTACCGCCGTACCGAGCACGCATTCGACTACTACGAGTGACAACCCGAGAGGCGTATGGACCTGGATCCCCTCTGGTACAAGAAGGCCCTCATCTACGAGCTGCACCTGCGCGCGTTCCACGACTCGAACGGCGATGGCCACGGCGACATCCCGGGCCTCATCGAGAAGCTGCCCTACCTTCAGGACCTGGGCATCGACTGTCTCTGGATCCTCCCGCACTACCCTTCGCCATTGCGCGATGACGGCTACGACATCGCGGACTTCTACGGCGTGCACCCGGACTACGGCACGCTGGCGGACTTCCAGCGGCTGATCGACGAGGCCCACAAGCGCGGCCTGCGCATCATCACCGAGCTGGTCGTCAACCACACCAGCGACCAGCACCCCTGGTTCCAGGAGGCGCGCAGCGACCCGAAGAGCCCCAAGCGCGACTGGTACGTCTGGAGCGACACGGACGAGCGCTACAAGGGCGCGCGCATCATCTTCACCGACACGGAGCGCTCCAACTGGACGTGGGACCCGGTGGCCAAGCAGTACTTCTGGCACCGCTTCTTCAGCCACCAGCCGGACCTCAACTACGACAACCCCCAGGTGCAGGAGGCCATGCTGGACGTCATGCGCTTCTGGCTGAACATGGGCGTGGACGGCTTCCGCTGCGACGCCGTGCCCTACCTGTTCGAGCGCGAGGGCACCAACTGCGAGAACCTCCCGGAGACGCACGCGTTCCTCAAGCGGCTGCGGAAGACCATCGACGCGGAGTACCCGGGGAAGATGCTGCTCGCGGAGGCCAACCAGTGGCCCGCCGACGTGCGCGTCTATTTCGGCGACGGCGACGAGTTCAACATGGGCTTCCACTTCCCGGTGATGCCGCGCCTGTTCATGGGCATCCGCCGCGAGGACCGCACGCCCATCGTCGAGATCATGCAGCAGACGCCGGACATCCCGGAGTCGTGTCAGTGGGCGATCTTCCTGCGCAACCACGACGAGCTGACGCTGGAGATGGTGACGGACGAGGACCGGGACTACATGTACCGGGAATACGCCACGGACCCTCGGATGCGGCTCAACCTGGGCATCCGCCGCCGCCTCGCGCCGCTGATGGACAACGGCCGCCGGCGCATCGAGCTGATGCACAGCCTGCTGTTCACCCTGCCCGGCACGCCCGTCCTCTACTACGGCGATGAGATTGGCATGGGGGACAACATCTACCTGGGCGACCGCAACGGCGTGCGCACGCCCATGCAGTGGACGGGCGACCGCAACGCGGGCTTCAGCCGCGCGGACTATGCGCGCCTGTACGCGCCCGTCATCGCGGACCCCGTCTACGGCTACCAGTCCATCAACGTGGAGGCGCAGGACCGGGTGAAGTCCAGCCTCCTGCACTGGGTGAAGCGGATGATCCGCATCCGCCAGCGCTACCCCGTCTTCGCATTGGGGACGCTGCGCTTCCTTCCCGCGGAGAACCGCAAGGTGCTGGCCTTCGTACGGGAGTGGGAAGGCCAGACGGTGCTCGTGGTGTGCAGCCTGTCGCGCTTCGCGCAGCCGGCGGTGCTGGACCTCCGGGACTGGGAGGGCATGGTGCCCGTGGAGATGATTGGAGACACGCCCTTCCCTCGAATCACCGCCGCCCCCTACCAGTTCTCGATGGGGCCCTACATGTTCCTGTGGTTTCGGCTGGACCGGCCGCTGCCCGGAGGAGGCCGCGCATGACGACCTTGGACCTGACGAAGCTGCCGGAGTACCTCAAGAGCCAGCGCTGGTTCGCGGGCAAGGCCTGGCCCATCAAACACGTCACCGTGGTGGACCACGCCAACGTGGCGGCCGGGCCGTGCAGCATGTCCCTGGCCGTCGTCGAGGTCATGTACGAGCTGGGCCAGCCCGAGCGCTACCTCCTCCCGGTGAAGACCTCCGGGGAGGGCGTGCGGGACGCGCTCGAGGACGACGACTGCCTGCGCGCGCTGTTCGACCTCATCCGCGATGGCGCCCAGCTCCCCTCCGCGTCCGGCCGCATCGTCGGCGAGTGGATTGGCGGCCCGGAGGGACTGCTGGGCCTGCCCTCGCCGCTCGCGGTGCGCAGGCTGATGGTGGAGCAGAGCAACACCTCCATCGTGCTGGGTGAGAAGGTCATCGTGAAGATCATCCGCAAGCTGGAGGCGGGGGTGAACCCGGAGCACGAGGTGGGGCGCTTCCTGGCCACGCGCACGTCCTTCCGCGCCACGCCCGCGCTGCTCGGCGCGCTGCGGCTGGAGGGCGCCGCGGGGGCGACGCTGGCCCTGGCCCACCGCTTCATCCCCAACGCGGTGGATGGCTGGAAGTACACGTTGGATCGGCTGCGCGTGGAGCGGCCGTTGGGCGGCACCTTCCTCGACGAGATGGCGGACCTGGGCGCGCGGCTGGGAGACCTGCACCGGGCCTTCGGCTCCGCGCCCATGGACGACGCGGCCTTCGCGCCCGAGCCCCTGCTCCAGGAGGACCTGCAGCGCTGGAGCGCCTCCATCGTGGGCGAGCTGGGGGTGACGCTGGCGGAGGCGGGCCGGCTGCACACGGACCTGGAGGGCCGGCGGGAGCGGCTCATCGACTACGCGAAGCGGCTCGCGCAGGTGAGCCCGTCCGGACAGAAGATCCGCATCCATGGGGACATGCACCTGGGCCAGGTGCTGCGAGCCAATGACCAGTGGCTCATCTTCGACTTCGAGGGCGAGCCGGCGCGAAGCTTCACGTCCCGCCGCGAGAAGTACAGCCCGCTGCGGGACGTGGCGGGGATGCTGCGCTCGTTCGACTACGCGGAGGCCACGGTGGCGCTGGAAGGAGGCGCGCCACGCGGACGCGTGGGCCCCAGCCGCGACGCGTTCCTGGAGGGCTACCGCAAGGCGACGCTGGGCGCGGCCTTCCTGCCCGCGGATGCGGCGTCCTTCGACGCGATGCTGCGCTCGTTCGAGCTGGAGAAGCTCCTGTACGAAGTGCGGTATGAGATGCAGAACCGGCCCGACTGGGTGCGAATCCCCGTCGAGGCCCTCTTGCGGATGGAGGAGTCCCCGTGAGGAAGCCCGCGGACAAGGCACACGTCGACACGGAAGTCCGGCGCGTGGTGGAGCTGCGGCACCCGGAGCCTCACTCGGTGCTCGGCATCCACCCGGACGGCGATGGCGTGGTGGTGCGCGCCTATCGCCCGGACGCGGTGAGCATCCACGTCCTGCGCGACGGAGGAGACCGCATCCCCATGGAGCACCGCGACGACGGTGTCTTCGAGGCGCGCGTCAACAACTGCAAGTCGACCTTCGGCTACCTGCTGGAGGTGGAGTACCCCGGCAAGCGCGTCTTCAAGCTGAGGGACCCGTACAGCTTCCTTCCCACGCTCGGGGAGATGGACCTGTACTACGCGGGGGAAGGCCGCCATGAACGGCTCTGGGAGCGCATGGGCGCGCACCTCATCCACCACAACGGCACCAAGGGCGTGTCCTTCGCCGTCTGGGCCCCCACCGCCGCGGGCGTCTCCGTGGTGGGCGACTTCAACAGCTGGGACGGGCGGCTGCACGCCATGCGCCGCATGGGCGCCTCCGGCATCTGGGAGCTGTTCGTCCCCGAGGTGGGCGAAGGCACTCGCTACAAGTTCGAGATCCGCCCGGGGCAAGGAGGCCCGCGCCTGCTGAAGGCGGACCCGTTCGCGTTCCGCACGGAGGTGCCGCCCGCCACCGCGTCCGTGGTGCACGACCTGGGACACCACCGCTGGGAGGACGCCGCGTGGCTCGAGGCGCGGAGCCAGCGCGCGGACGTCGCGCGGCACCCGTGGAGCGTCTACGAGGTGCACCTGGGGAGCTGGCGCCACGTGGTGGAGGATGGCGACCGGCCCATGACGTACCGCGAGCTGGCGCCCGCGCTGGCCGAGTACGTCAAGCACATGGGCTTCACCCACGTGGAGCTGCTCCCCATCGCCGAGTATCCCTATGGTGGCTCCTGGGGCTATCAGGTCAGCGGCTACTACGCGCCCACGGCCCGCTATGGCCACCCGGACGACTTCCGGTTCCTCGTGGACCACCTGCACAAGGAAGGCATCGGCGTCATCATCGACTGGGTGCCCGGCCACTTCCCCCGGGACTCCCACGCGCTGGGCGAGTTCGACGGCACGTCGCTGTACGAGCACGCGGACCCGCGCAAGGGCGCGCAGCCGGACTGGGGCACGCTGGTCTTCAACTTCGGCCGCAACGAGGTCCGCAACTTCCTCATCGCCAATGCGCTGTTCTGGATCGAGGAGTACCACGTCGATGGGCTGCGCGTGGACGCGGTGGCCTCGATGCTCTACCTCGACTACAGCCGCAAGCAGGGCGAGTGGATTCCCAACCGCTGGGGCGGCCGGGAGAACGAAGAGGCCATCCAGTTCCTGCGCGAGCTCAACGACACCGTGCGCCGCAAGCACCCCGGCGTGGTGGTCATCGCCGAGGAGTCCACCGCGTGGCCCAAGGTCTCCTCCCCCACGAGCGAGGGCGGCCTGGGCTTCCACTTCAAGTGGAACATGGGCTGGATGCACGACACACTGTCGTACTTCTCCAAGGACCCCATCTACCGGCAGTACCACCACAACCAGCTCACCTTCGGGCTGCTGTATGCGTTCAGCGAGCACTTCATGTTGCCGCTGAGCCATGACGAGGTGGTGCACGGCAAGGGCAGCCTCTACGGGCGCATGCCGGGAGACCCGTGGCAGAAGCGCGCCAACCTGCGCGCGCTGTTCGCCTGGATGTGGGCCCACCCGGGCAAGAAGCTGCTCTTCATGGGCGGCGAGTTCGGCCAGCCCGCGGAGTGGAACCACGACAAGAGCCTGGACTGGCACCTGACCAAGGACCCGGGACACCAGGGCATCCAGCGCCTCGTCGCGACGCTGAACCGCATCTACAAGGAGCTGCCGGCGCTCTACGACGCGGACAACGAGCCCGTGGGCTTCCAGTGGCTCCAGCCCGACTCCGCGTCCGACAACGTGCTCGCGTTCATCCGCCGCTCGCGTCAGCCCGGGCGCCATGTCGTGTGCGTGGCGAACCTCTCGCCCGCCGTGCGCGAGAACTTCCGCGTGGGCTTCCCGCTGCATGGCAGCTACGTGGAGGTGCTCAACACCGACGCGAGCGAGTACGGCGGCTCCAACGTGGGCAACATGGGCCAGCTCCGCACGGAGGCCACGGCCTGGGATGGACAGCCCGCGTCGGCGCTGCTCACCCTGCCCCCGCTGTCCGTGATGTGGTTCACGCCGGGCTGACCGCTCCCGGGTCCTGGCCGGGAGCCACTCCCACGAAGGTGCGGAAGAAGCGCTCCCGGTCCAGCGCCACGGAGATGAACGTGTGCGTTCCGTGCGCGGGCTCGGCGCCCCACTCTCCCCGCGCGCGAACCATCTCCACCTCGGCCCAGGTGACGATGCCCGGGTCGATGGCCGCACATGCCGCGATGGGGTCGTGCAGGAGCTTCCCCTCGGGTCTGGCCTCCAAGTAGTGCTCCATGGCCTCGAAGACGAGGGCCAGGCCCGCCGTCCGGGTGTGGTGGGGCCGCACGCGCTCGTGGAAGGCCTCGTCGTACGCCACGCCATGCGTGACGTTCTTGGACACGAGCTCACGCCGTCCCACCCGCTCCGAGGCCAGGGCCAGCTGCGCGCCCTTCGGATCTCCATTGAAGTTGAAGGTCGGGCACGTGCGCTTCCCTTCGAACTTCGCCAGGCGATGCTCCGGGGCCACGAGGTTGTCTCCCGCGAAGCCGCCCTGCGCCACCCACCTTCGCAGCCGCGCCTCCGGGTGATGCTCCAGAAGCAGCCGCAGGTTCTGGAGGGGTGCGCCCGTCACCAGCGTCGCATCCGGGAACCGCCGCAGCGTGGCGGCGAGCAGCTCGTGCGCCAGGGAGTCTGGATCCGCCGGCGCCAACGGGCCCAACCACTTCGTGTGGAACGCGGACAGGCTGTCCTTCTCCGACTCGGGCATGCGCGCCCCCACGGGGACCTCGCTTCGTCCCGCTCGTGCGAGCAGATGCCTCACCATCCCCACCTGCGCCCGAGTGCCCGGCGTCACGGTGACGGCCCGAAGGACGACCGCGGGATGGGTCGCCAGCAGGCACAGCGTGAGCGCATCGTCCGGGTCGCTCGTCTCCATGTCGAAGACGACATCTTGTTGTCGCATCGAATCCGTCCCAATCACAACTCAAACACCAAAGAATGACAAACAATCACATGCTTGTCTTTAATCATGTCTCACTTGGAGCCCTGGGCGGAAGTGGGTGCGAAAAATGCCTGATCATGCGAGCATGTAGGCACCGCAATTCCCACTGAAAGCCCGAGCATGTAGGCATGGCCCTTATTGATCCTCGGAGGGGCCTCGAGAGACGTGCTGAAAATGACTGAGGAGGTGTTCAGTGTCCGAAGCGCTTCCGCTGAGCCCGCGAGCGGCGCTCAAGCCCTGAAAACTTCTCGACAATTCGCCGAATCCCGGGCTCGAAAACCACTGATATTCTGTTCATGTAGGCGCGGCTATTTTGATCCTGGGTGATCCAGCCCCCGCTCCGCCCTCCAGCCAGGGAGGACTCGAGCCCCGCCCGGCCTGGCGGATTGCGACTCCCGGGAGGTGCCCCCAGCGTAGGAAGACGCAACCCGCGCCGAAGGAACACACCATGGCCCGAAAGAAGATCGCCGAGGGGTACGGCGGCACCAGCGAGCAGCGCCAGCGCCACCTCCAGGGGGATGACTTCTCCGAGCGTGCGCCGCGCACCCCGGCCGAAGCCGAGGCGGCTCGGAGCACGCCGGACAAGGACGGTGTCCTGGTCACCCTCCACCCGCTGCAGGACGAGGACGAAGACGACCTCTGGCGCGGAGAGCCCTGAAGCCCCCTCCCCTCGGTCAGCCCCTGAGCAGGAAGGAACCTGCGCATCCCTCTGCGGCCTGGCATGCCCGCTACCAGCCGAGGACTCCAACCTCCGGAGGGCCCTCGACGACAGCCCCGGTGTAGCCCAGGGTGACCAGCTCGAGCGTGTTCCCGAACGGGTCCGCGAAGTACACCGACGCCTGCCCAGGCGGGCCCAGCCGTCGCGGCCCGTCCAGCGGGACTCCAGCCGCGCGGAGCCGCGCCACGAACACGCCCAGCGCCTCCGGAGCGACCTGCATCGCCAGGTGGGGGTGCGGCGGAGGCACCGGCTTCCGTCGCCCTCGCTGGAGGAACAAGTGGAGCTCGGGGGGCGCCCCCAGCTTCACGGCGAGGTGGAGCGGGCTGTTGCTCGCGTCCACCTCCGAGGCCCGATCAGGACGCATGTGGAGGAAGGTCGCCCGGTCGAACCTCCGCACGAGCACGGCACCGAGGAGGCCCACGTAGAAGCGCTCGGCGACGTCGAGGTCATCGACGGGGGCGGTGAGGTGGTGGAAGCCCGCGATGGGCGGAGCCTGAGTGGAGGTGTCCATGACTCAAGGAATGCAGCGCCGCCCCCTTCACTGGAAGTGATACCTCGTGTTCTGAGATATTCCTCCCGTGAATCTCGGAAGCATCGACCTCAACCTGCTGCACCTGCTCTCCACCGTCCTGGAGGAGCGCAGTGCGACCCGCGCGGCGCGCAAGCTCCACGTCACGCAGTCCGCGGTGAGCAACGCGCTCCGGAGGGCTCGCGACCTCTTCGGTGACCCGCTGGTCGTCCGGCGCGCGCATGGCGTCGAGCCGACACCCCGAGGGCTGGCCCTACAGCCCGCGCTCCGGGAATGGGTCGAGACCACGCGCCGCCTCCTCGTGGAGACACCCACGTTCGACCCGTCGAAGTCGACGCGCATGTTCCGAATCGCCTGCGTGGATGCCATCGCGGCGACCCTCCTCCAGCCCATCCTCCGCCTCCTGAAGGAGCGGGCCCCGACCGCGCGGCTCCAGCTGCTGACGCTCGATCGGCTCATCGCGGAGGATGGCCTCGTGCGGGGCGAGGTGGACCTGCTCATCGGCATGCCGCCCGTCCTCGAGGACGAGCACGACGCCGAGACGGTGTACCTGGATCCGATGGAGTGCTTCGTGCGCGCCGACCACCCCACGGTGCGCCGGACGCTCACGCTCGACGCCTACGCGAAGCTCCCTCACGTCGAGCTGGCGCTGTTCAACACCGTCCACACCGAGGTGGACCAGGCGCTGGCGAAGCAGGGGCGCACCCGAACGGTGCAGGTCGCGCTCCCCTACTTCTCCTCCATCCCGCTGGCCGTCCTGGAGACGGACTGCGTCGCCACCCTGTCCAGCCGGCTGGTGCGGTCCTTCGCGGAGAGGTGGCCCTTGCGTGTCTTCAAGCCCCCCCTCCCCCTCGACGCCATCGAGGTCCGCCAGGTCTGGCACCGCCGCGCCGACGTGGATGGCGCCATCCGCTTCCTGCGAGACGTCGTGCGCGACGCCGCGAGGCTCGGCACGCCCTCGCGGCGGAACACCCAGCCCCGTCAGGGACCGCGCTTGAGGCGCTCCACGTAATCGGAGGGGAGACCCGCGGCCTGCGCGCCCCGGACCAGCGCCTCCACGAAGCGCGGGCTCACCGGGCCATCCTGCGACGCACGCCGGGGGTTGGTGACGAACGCGGTGGCCTCCACCGTCTGCCCGTCCACGAGCACCTTCACCGGGCGCTCGACGCACATCCCCGTCACGAAGCCTTCCTTGTGCTGGACGATGGGCCAGTCCTGGCCGCGAATCTCGAACAGGCGCCCGAAGATGCGTCCACCCGGCGCGTCCGCCAGCCCCGCCACCCGGCCGCCCCACCAGCGCGACGGGAAGTCGTAGACCAGGTCCACGTCCACCGCCTCGGCGAGCCGGCCCTCGGGCAGGTCGAAGAAGCCGTAGGAGTGCTGCTGCCGCCACTCCTCGAACGCGGCCCGGTCCAGGATGGTGGAGTACGCGAAGTACAGCCGCGTCGCGTTCGGGTCCGCGCCCTCGCGGGCCTTCATCACCATGTCGTAGTGCGAATCCATGTGTGCCCCTCTACCTGTCACCCCGGCGCGCCGCGCCGTCGCGAAACACCGCCAGCACTCCGGACACGTCCAGCCGTGAGGTCTTGATGAACAGCCGCAGCGCGCGCTCCACGTGCTCGGCCAGGGTGGCCATCTTCTCCAGCCGCTCCAGCCGCTCCAGGGGGATGCCGCCCGCGGCCTCCGCCAGCCGCCGCGCCTCCGCCAGGTCCGCGCGGATGCGCGCCACGAAGCCCGCCTCCCGCTCCTCGATGACGTGGCGGACCATGCGCACCAGGTCCGTCTCCGCGCCGTAGCGCCAGACGGTGTCCTGTGGCAGCCGCACCCGCTGGATGACGCCCCAGCGCTCCAGGTCTCGGAGCAGCATGGACACGCCGCCCTTCGACAGGTCCAGCTCGCGCTCGATCTCTCCCGCCGTCAGCGGCTCACCGCGCAGGTACAGCAGCGCCCACACGCGGCCCTGGTTGCGCTTGAAGCCCCAGAACTCGATGACGTTGCCCACCGCGTCCACGGCGATGGCTTCCCACGCCGCCAGCCGCCCCTCCACCACCGGCGGCGCACCGCCCGGACTCCCGTGTCCCCCCGTCCACAGGTAGCCCTTCATGCGGCGCGCCCTTGAACCTGCTCGGCGATTCCCGCCGAGAGCTTGCGCGCCCAGCTCACCAGCTCCGCGCCTGCCGGCTCCTGGGCGAAGTGGCCCAGCTTGTCGAGCGCCGCTTCAATCTCCGCGTTCATCCGCGCCATGGACGCCTCCACCGCGCCCGTCGCCTCGATAGCCGCGCCAATCTCCTTCGTGCGGTCCGGGGTGATGGTGGAGAACGCCCACGCATCCTTCAGCTTGCGGCGCAGGCTCTCGTCCTTCGCCACCGCCAGCAGGATGGGCATGGACGGCGTGCGCGAGTGCACGTCCGCGTAGCGCGGCTTGCCCACGTCCGTGCCCAGGATGTCCCGGATGTCGTCGGCGATCTGGAACGCCACGCCCAGGTGGCGGCCGAACCCGTCGAAGCGCTCCACCGCCTCCGGCCGGTTCGCCAGCGTCGCCGCGGCGTGACCGCACCAGCCGAAGAGCGAGCCCGTCTTGCCCTCGGCGATGAAGCGCAGCCGGTTGAGCGGCAGGTCCAGGTCCCCGCGCGCCTCCACCTCCGCGATGGCCGCGCGGGTCATCTCCGAGACGACCGACAGCGCGGACAGCGTCAGCCGCGAGTCCAGCTGCGCCAGGTGGTACAGGCCCGTGGACAGGATGAGGTCGCCGCTCATCACCGCGACGATGTTGCCCCAGCGCGCGTTCACCGTCGGCCGGCCGCGGCGGAACATGCCCGCGTCCACCACGTCGTCGTGCAGGAGGCTGGCCGAGTGGATGAACTCCGAGGCCACCGCCACGTCCACCAGACGCTCCGGCGCCACACCCACCGCGCCGCCGAACAGCCGAACCAGCATGGGCCGCGCGCGCTTGCCCCCCGTCCCCACGCACAGGTGCCGGGCCGCCTCCATCAGCGTGTCGCCCTTCACGCCCGGACCGGCGTTTCCATCCACCAGCATGCCGCTGAGCCGCTGCTCCACCGCCGCCAGAAAGTCCGTGAGCTCCCGAGCCAGTTCCATGTGCGCCAATCTCCTCCGACGTTCATATAGTTCAAGACCGCTTGAACTGCACCTGATTCCATCGCCCCCCTCCTGGCGGGCGGACGGGGGGAGCGGCCGCCCCCGGTCCGAGCGGGCGGCCAGGAGGGGGCTGAGGTCGGATTGAGGCACCCGTCCGAGCCATGCGACAGACGCGAGGACCCGTCTTCCCCGCCTCAAGCCCCGCGTTGAGCTTCGCCGCCTTCCGCCGCCACCTCCTGAGCAGCTTCGCCTCGCTCGCCACGGCCGTCCCCCTGTTCCGCCCGGGCTCGTCCCTGCCGGGCTCCGCCGCTCCGCTGCTGGGCGCGCCCCCGGCGGACGCGGGGGCCCTGGACGCGACGCGGCAATCCCCCTCCAGCCGGCTGCGCTCGACGTTGGGGGCCTCCGTGGTGGAGGGCATGTTCGCGGAGGTCTTCACCGCCTGCGCGGGCGCCACGGTGCTCACCGCGTGGGCCATCGCGCTGGGCCTGGGGCCGCTGCTGGTGGGTGTCATGACGGCGCTGCCTTTCTGCGCGCAGTTCGTGCAATTCCCCGCCGCGTGGCTGACGTCCACCTTCGGCCACCGTCGCGTGGCGCTGACGGCCGTGTGCCTGTCCCGGCTGGTGATGTTTCCGCTCGCCCTCCTGCCCTGGCTGGAGCTGGACCTTCCGGCGCGTCAGCACCTGCTGCTCGTCGTCGCGGGGGCATCGGCGGTGCTGGGGGTGGTGGGAAACAACGCGTGGGTGGCGTGGATGGGGGAACTGGTGCCGCGCCCGGTGCGAGGACGGTTCTTCGGCCGGCGCACCGCGCTCACCACGCTGGCTGGCACCGTGGCCTCGCTCGTCGCGGGGTTGCTGTTGGATCGGCTGCGCCCCACAGACGGGCTGGGCCTGGCGCTGCCGCTGCTCGCGCTGGGGGCCTGTGTCATGGGCGTGGTGACCACGCTGCTCATGGCCAGCCAGCACGACCCCGCGCCGCCGGGGAGCACGCCCCGCCTGGAGCTCAAGAGCGCGCTGGTGCCGCTGAAGGACCCGCTGGCGAAGCGCGTGCTGACGTATCAAATCGCGTGGAACGCGGCGGTGGGGGTGTCCGCGCCGTTCTTCGCGCTGCACAGCCTCCAGAACCTCAAGATGACCTTCGTCCTCGTCGCGCTGCACGCGGCGGGCGTGGCGGCGGTGCGCATCCTCACCGCGCCGCTGTGGGGACGGCTCCTCGACAGGGTCGGCGCGCAGCCCGTCCTGATGGCGTGCTCGCTGGGCATCGGCGTCATCCCCGCGCTGTGGCTGCTGCCGGCCGAGGGGAGGCTGTGGCCCCTGCTGTTCGACGGAGTGCTCGCGGGCGCGCTGTGGGGAGGCCATGCCCTGGCCATCTTCGCGCTGCCGCTCACCGTCGCGCCGCGACAGGGGCGCCCGTTCTACCTGGCCGCGTTCTCCACCGCGGGCGGCCTGGCGTACGCCGCCGCCGCCGCGCTGGGAGGCACCCTCGCCGCCTTGCTCCCCGAGAACTTCATCCTGGGAGGGCGGACCTGGGTGAACCTGCACGTCCTCTTCGTGCTGTCATCCGTCGCGCGACTGGGCGCGGGCCTGCTCGCCGCGAAGCTCCCCGAGCCCGGAGCCCACCCCGCGACCTCGTTCTCCGCCCTGCTCCTGCGCCTGGGCCCGCGAGCCTGGAGCTCACGGCCCCAGCCCGTGAGCACGACGGTGGACGTCCCAGGCCGCCAGCGCGAGGCTCAGACGCGGTAGGCGCGCACCACCTCGGCCACGCGCTCGGAGAGCATCTTCAGCGACACCGCCGAGTCATTCGTGGTGGAGATGCGCTTCACCGTGTCCCCCATCAGCGAGTTCAGCTCGTTGACGGCGGTGAAGATCTGCTCGATGCCCGTGGCCTGCTGACTCACCGTCCTCGCGATCTGCCGCGCGGAGGCGGTGCTGTCCTGGACGATGGTGGAGAGCTGGCGCAGCGTGTCTCCGGACGCGCGCGCCTGCGTGAGCCCGGCCTCCATCCGCTGGGTCCCCTCGGCGGTGATCTGCACCGTGCTGGAGATGGCCTCCGCGATGTCCGAGAGGATCTTCCGCACCTGGTTGGTGGCGCGGATGGACTGGTCCGCCAGGGCGCGAATCTCCCGCGCCACCACGGCGAAGCCCTTGCCGTGCTCCCCCGAGCGCGCCGCCTCGATGGCCGCGTTCACCGCCAGCAGGTGCGACTGGTCCGCCAGGTCCTTCACCGTCTCGGTGATGCCGCCAATCTGCTGCGTGCGCTCGCTCAGCGACATGATGCGCAGGGTGATCTGCTCCACCTGGGAGCGCAGGTCCACCAGCCCGTCGATGCTCGCGGAGACCGCTTCCTCGCCCGTCTTGCCCAGCGCCTCCGCGCGCTCGGCGACCTCGATGACGGACTGCGCGGAGCTCGACGCCATGAGCGCCGTCTGGCGAATCTCCTGCGCCGTCACCTGCGTCTCCTGGAGCGCCGCGGCCTGCCGCGACACCATCTGGTTCTGCTCCGTCGCGGAATCATTCAGCCCCGTCACGGAGTCCGTCAGCAGCTCCGTGGACGAATGCAGCTGGTGCAGCAGCTCCTTCAGCTTGCCCACCAGAAGCCCCATCGCCTGCGCCAGGTCCCCGACTTCATCCTGCGTCGTGATGTGCACGGGCTCGCGCAAATCACCATGCTCCGCGATGCGCCGGACCACCCGGGTGAGCGCGGCCAGCGGCGCGACGATGCGGCGGCTCACCGCCCACGCCAGCGCCAACATCAGCACCAGCATCAACAGCAGGACCACGCGGTGGCTCAACACCACGCCCTCGATGCGACCGCGGGCCTCCGTGCGGTTGAACCCGACGTGCACCGTCCCCAACCCACCAGGCACCGCCGCCGCCATGTTCAAGAGCTCCACGCCATCCGCCATCAGCGAGGTGCCCTCCTTCGAGACGGTCAGCTCGCCCGCGTGGGCACGCAGCGTCTGGGAATGCACTCCCGCGACGGCGACGAGCCGCCCTTGCTCATCCTGGAACCCCACGTAGGCCAGCGAGCCATCCTGAATCACGGTGTCCAGCGTCGACTGGATGAGCTGCTGCTCGCGATTGCGCAACAGGTCCGCCATCGCCGAGGCGAGCACCGTTGGAACCCCCGCGCTCATCGCCCGCCCCTGCTCCTCGAAGGCGTCGCGCATGCGCGGAATCGTGTACAGCACGGACAGCAGGGCGAAGGACAGCGCCACGAGCGCGGGCGCCACGGAGATCTTCAGGTGGAGGGAGTATCGCATCCAGGCACGAGGGGGATTCAGGGCGAATGCGGCACCAGCATTCTGTGCAAGTGTCAGGCAATGACGCAACCCCGCGCCCCGCGCTTGACTCCTCGCACGAATGCAAGGGTCCATCCGCACCCCAATCCCTGCTCATTCACAAAGCGTCACGCCGTCTCTCTTTCCCGGCGCCGCACGACGGGATGAGAAAATTGCACCTGTCATGAGGCGCGTGTCGAGGAGGGCCTCGCCGGACTCTTCGGGGTGCAGCCCTTGTCGCGCGTGATGTCCATCAGCGACACCAGGCGTCGCCGCGTGTCGACATGGAAGTGAATCGTCAGCTCCTCCAGTGGGAAGCAGCCGGATTCCTCCGCCAACGCGCCCAGGGCTGCGATCTCCTCCAGCCGGGCCTGGATGGCGCGATAGCGCTCCCGGGAGAGCCGGGCGACCTGGTTCCAGGCCGCCGCGGCGATCTCCACGGTGAAGGGTCGGTGGATGTTCCTCTGGGACTTCATGGTGACCGCCGCACAAAGCAGGCCATGTGCCACCCCGCTTTTGAAGAATTTCGGACGCTTGGCGGCATGTCCGCTTGCGCCCCTGTAGAAACGTCAGCCAGCCCTCGGGTCCTTTTTCAGTGGACGCCTCCAGGCGGAACCTCCGCGTGAGGCTCCTCGCCCAGACAGGCCAGGGCCGCCAGGAGCATGGATTCACAGCCGAAGCGGAGGCTGTCGAGCGAGGGGTCGAACAGCGGTGAGTGGTTCGACGGAAGGCTCTGGAGCTTCTCCGTGAAGGTCTTGCCCGGAGCCCGTTTCCACGCATCGTGGGAGGTGCCTCCAAAGTACCAGTAGACGAGCGGAACCCCCGCGGAGGCGCCTTCCCCCGACGGACGACCGTCGAAGTAGGGAAAGTCCTCGCTGCCACTGAGCATGCCCGTGTCGACGATGTGGTCCTCGCCGAACCAGGCCGCGTGCGCGGAGCGGACCCGCGTGAAGTACGAGTCATCGTTCACCATCACCCGCGTGCGGCTCGTCACCTCGATCTCCGGAGGCCTGGGCGAGCGTCCCGCCTCGCACTCGGCCTTCGCCATGCGGGTGATGGCCTCCAACACCTGCTTCTGGAGCGCATCCGTCGGCGTACGCACCGTCAGCTCCAGCACGGCCTCGTCTGGGATGACATTGGAGCGAGAGCCCGCGTGAAGACTCCCCACGGATATCACCGCGCCGCCCGCGGCGAGGTCCACCTCGCGGGAGACGATGGTCTGGAGCCGCGTCACCAGGTAGGCCGCGGTGACCACGGGGTCCACCGCGAGGTGCGGCTCCGAGCCATGGCCGCCCTTGCCGAAGATGCGCACCCGCACATTCGCCGAGGCCATCATGGAAGCGCCCTTGTGGTGGCCGATGAAGCCCACCTGGAGCGGCCCGACGTGCTGGGCCAGCGCGACATCGGGCTTGCCGAAGCGCTCGTAGAGGTGGTCCCCCAGCATCGCCTTCGCCCCCTGCAGGGTCTCCTCCGCGGGCTGGGCCACCATCATCAGCGTCCCCCGCCAGTGGTGACGCGCGGTGGCCAGCAGCTCCGCGACGCCCACCAGGCAGGTGACGTGGACGTCGTGTCCACAGGCATGCATCACCGGCACGCTGGCGCCGCCCGCATCCTTCGCCCGCGCGCGACTGGCATCCGGGCGCCCTGTCTTCTCCTCCACCGGCAGCGCATCCATGTCCGCGCGCAACAGCACCGTGGGCCCCGGGCCGTTGCGCAACACCCCGACGACCCCGTGTCGCCCGACGCCCGAGGTGACTTCGTAACCACACCGCTCCAGCCAGCGCGCCACCTTCGCCGCCGTCTGCCCTTCCTGCATGGACAGCTCCGGGTGCGAGTGCAGGTCCCGATAGAACGCCTCCAACCGTGGAGCGAGCTGCTCATGCGCTGGCGTCAAGTGGGGACGCCACGCCTGTGCTGGCTCTGCCCTCTGCATGGACTCCGATACTTCCATTCCGCTTCCTCCCCATCGCAGCGGGAAACATGTCCCTTCCACGCGCGCGAAGAGCGGCTGTCACGTGCGCCAGTGACACCAATGTCCGTGGAACAACGGCCTTTTCGCGGGACGGCAGGCCGCTGTCCTCGCCGCGACGCTCGGTCAGCGCATGGGGCAATGGTCAGGGGTGGCCAGCTTCCCCACGTTCGCCGAGATGAAGAAGACGCTCCTGAGCCTCGGCCTTGCGGTGTTCCTGGGAACCAGTCCCGCCGCGTCGGCCAACGACACGCGGGTGGACTGTGAAGCGGAGTGCGGCGCGAAGTCTCGCCGCATCAAGGAACACACCTTCCTGTTCCCCATGCTCCAGCAGAGCGCCTTCGTCACCACCTACTTCGGCATCCGCGAAGGGATTGCCCGCTACAACGTCCCGGACGTCCCGGTGGGCAACCTCCAGCCGTTCGACGTCAACCTCACCGGTCTCCAGCAGACGCTGGACCTGAGCCTGGCGCTCACCGACTGGCTGGCCCTCGCGGGCTTCGGCCGGGCCACCATCATCACCGGCACCACGCCCAGCGGACTGTTGTCCTCGGGCGCGACGCTCGACCTCGTCGGACAGGTGGGCGGCGTCGTCCGGCTCCTGCACAGTGAGCGCAGCGGCACCCAGGTCTCGGTGCGCGCCAACGTGGGCTATGACCGGGGCCGGCAGGTCACCCTGCTCCCCTTCGTCAACGCCATCCTCCAGACCCCCGCCATCACCCTGGAGGAGATCATCCAAGGCCAGGTCGGCCAGCTCCTCTTCGTCCCCAACCGGGAGACCACGCTCAACGGCGGCGTCTTCGCGGCGCAGTCCTTCGGCCCCCTCTTCTCGCTCCAGGGCTCCGCCTCCGTGGAGTACGCCTGGCAGAACCGGCGCCCGTTCGACCTGGGACTGGGGCACCGGTTCGACCAGAAGACCCACGCCTTCCGCGTCTTCCTCGCGCTGGCGGCGGCGGTGGACTTCAACGAGCGGTTCCACGTCCCGCTGGCGGTGCAGGGAGAGTTCGCCTTCCGCACCGGACGCGAGACGCGCGCCGTCCTGGATGACCGGACGTTGAGCGACAGCACCGTGGGCCTGGGTCTCTACTACTCCGGCCGCTCCAACCTGCAGGTCGGCATCGGGGGCACGGTGACGCTCAACGGCGACCCGTACCCCGCCCAGGACTCCGACGGCGCGCAGGAGTCGGGTGAGCCGACCCTGTCCTACGGCCAGCTCATCCTCCGCTACGTCTGGTGAGCACGCGAGCCGTCAGTGGCCCGCGCCGCTGGTCGCCTTCAGTCCGATGATGGACACCAGCAGCATCCCCAGGAAGAGCATGCGCAAGGGCGAGATGGCCTCGTTGAAGAGCACCACGCCCAGCACCGCCGCGCCCAGCGCGCCAATGCCGACCCAGACCGCATACGCGGTGCCGATGGGCAGCGTCTTCGCCGCCGTGCCCAGCAGCACCATGCTGGTGACGATGGCCAGGCCCGTGAGGACGCTGGGCACCAGGCGGGTGAAGCCCTCGGTGTACTTGAGACCGATGGCCCAACCCACCTCGAGCAGGCCCGCGACAATAAGAAGAATCCACGCCATGACGCACGACTCCTGGATGAGCGTCGTCTTGTCGAATCCGGGTACGGCGCGTCTCGTCCGGGTACGTCACGCCCACGGCGGGCGCGACGGACGGCGAGGTCTATAGCGCCTCGCACTTCTGGCTTCAACACTCTCTACCCGCGGGTGATTCCTCCGCGCGCGTCGCGCCCCCGCTCCCCCGTTGCTCGAACCGGGCCACCGCCGCCTCCACCGTGAGGTAGACGTTCTCCTCGCCCAGCCGCTCCATCAATCCCGTCCTGCGCAGCATGCCGCGCAACGGGGCGTTCGCGTCCGCGATGACCAGGACGATGCCGCGCTCCGACAGCTCGCGCCGCAGCTTCTCCAGTCCCTCGGCCGCGGTGACGTCCAGGTCGAACACGGCGCTCGCGTCCAGCACCACCTCGCGAGGGGTCGGCTTCGCCTCGGCCACCAGCGCGCGGAGCTGCTCGCGCAGGTAGCGCGCGTTGGCGAAGAACATGGGCGCATCGAAGCGGTAGACAAGCAGGCCCGGAAGGGTCCGCGTGTCCGCGTGCCGGCTCACGTCATGCCAGCCGGACACGTCCTCGCGCTGTCCCAGGACGGCGTCGTGCGGATGGGCGGCGCGGCGGATGAGGTCGCCCAGCGCCAGCGCCACGGCGATGAGGATGCCTTGGAGGATTCCCAACACCAGCACCCCCAGCGTCGTCACCACCGCCAGCACCGCCTCCACGCGCCGTACCCGCCACAGCGCGACGATGGAGCGCACGTCCATCAGATACACCGCCGCGACCATGACGATGGCGCCCAGGGTCACCAGCGGCAGGTTGCGCAGCAGCGGCGTGAGGAACAGCGCGAACACGGCGACGAGCACCGCGGCGACAGCGCCCACGAGCTGGGACTTGCCCCCCATGGCGTCATTGACCGCCGTGCGTGAGTCGCTGCCCGTCACCGGGAAACCTTGCGTGAAGGCATTGGCCAGGTTGGCCGCGGCCTGCCCCAGCAGCTCCTGGTTGCTGTCCAGGTGGTAGCGGTGCTTGTCCGCGTAGATGCGGCCGGCGAGCACGGAGCTGGCGTAGTTGACCAGCGCCAGGCTCAGCGCCGCGGGCAGCAGCGCGCGCACGTCGGCGAAGCCCACCGAGGGCAGCCCCAGCGACGGCGGCGCGGCGGCGACGGCGCCCACCACCTTGACGCCGCCGTGGTGGAGCTGGAACACCTGCGCCACCACCGTGGTCACCACCACGAGGATGAGCGGGCCTGGGAGCTTCGGCAGGAAGTGCCGCAGGAGCACCAGCGCCAGGATGATGCCCAGCCCCAAGAGCAGCGTGGGCACGTGGGTGTGGCCCAGGTTGCGGCCCACCTCCAGGACCTGCCCCGGGAAGTCCTCCTCCTTGCGCTCCAGGCCGAACATCCGCGCCAGCTGGCTGCCGATGATGATGAGCGCCGCGCCGTTGGTGTAGCCGATGAGGATGGGCTTGGAGAGGAAGTCCGCCAGCGCCCCGGTCCTGAACAGGCCCGCCACCAGGCTGATGAGCCCCACCATCATCGCGAGCAGCGCCGCGAGCGACGCATACCTCGCGGGCTCCACCCCCGCCGCCACGCCGCCCAGCGCGCTCGCGGCGATGATGGCCGCGCCCGCCTCGGGGCCCACCATCAGGTGGCGCGACGGGCCGAACACCGCGTAGGCCACCATCCCCACCGCGCCCGCGTAGAGCCCCGCGACGGGCCGCACGCCCACGATCTGCGCGTAGGCCAGGCCCTGCGGCACCAGCATGGCGGCGATGGTCAGCGCGGAGAGCAGGTCGGGCCGCAGCCACGACTTCGAATAACCCCGGACCCAGCGCAGCCCCGGAACGAACCGCCGCACGCTCCGCCAGCCCCTCGCCATCGAGCGCGTCATCGCCGTGCACCGCTCCTCGGGAAGTGTGTCCCAGCGACGATGGCGCGCCCGTGCGCGCGCGGCACGGTCCTCGAAGGAGGGGCGGGCGGGCGCGGCGCACGAGTGCTCACGAGCCAACGACGAGGCGGCCCGCGAGGGAGCGGCGAGCCACCAGCATCACCGGCCCGTCCGCGCCACCATCCCCAGCTTCACCGGGCCATGACAGGAGGAGGTCCCATGCCTCGTTTCTTCGCCATGCCCTGGATGCTGACCGCGATGCTCGTTGCCACGCCCACGCTGGCGGGGCCGCTACGGCAGGCAGCCGAGTCCACCTCCACCGAGGCCTTCGTCGACGACGAGCCGCCCATCGCCGGACACGTCACCTTCAACCTGGGTGGCAGCTTCATCGTCCCCATCGGCAAGACGAGTGATCGCTTCGACGCGGGCTGGGGCTTCCTGCTGGGCGCGGGCTACCACTTCACGGACCGGCTCGCCGCCTTCGTCGAGTACCAGTACAGCGACTTCGACCTGAAGGACCGCGTCCTCCAGGACGAGAACGTCGCCGGTGACCACATCATGCAGTACGGCAATCTCAACTTCCTCCTCGGCCTGCTGCCGAGGGGACGCGTGGGCCTCTACCTCACGGGCGGGCCGGGCCTGTACTACCGCAAGGTGGAGATCACGGAGCTGGCGGGCGCGACGCTCGTGCCTGTCTGCGACCCGTGGTTGCTCATCTGCTACACCGACGTCGTTCCGGTGAGCAACGTCATCGGCTCGCGGAGCTCCACCGACTTCGGCTTGAACGGTGGCGTGGGCATCTCCTACCGCATCTACGGCGCCATGCGCGTCTACCTGGAAGCCCGCTACCACTACATCTTCGGCCCCAAGTTCAACGCCATCGAAGGCTCCCAGCGCGCCGATGGCCAGTACCTGCCCATCAACCTGGGGCTGCGCTTCTAGGGCGTGCCCGACGGACAGGAGGACGCTCGCATGAGAAGCCAAGCGCGCCATGCCATCATTCTCGCGGGGGCCGCCGTCATCGGTCTGGCGGTCATCGCCTTCGCCCAGGGTCAGCCTCCCGCCGCCGTGCAGCCGGAGCCGCACGGTGTCTTCGGGGCCATCCTGAACTACATGCACAAGCAGCCCTTCATCCTGATGTTCCTCGTCGTGGCCGCGGGCTTCGCGCTCGGCGAGGTGAAGGTGAAGGGCGTGGGCATGGGCTCCACGGCGGCCACCCTCTTGCTGGCCCTGATCGTCAGCTTCTGGGCCTTCCACTCCTACAAGATTCAGTACGCCCTGCCTGAGTTCACCAGCACGGTGTTCTTCAACCTCTTCATCTTCGCCATCGGCATGAAGGTGGGGCCGCAGTTCCTCGGCGGTATCCACCGGGAGGGCAAGCACCTCATCCTCCTCGCGCTGCTGGTGCCACTGCTGTCGTCCGCCCTGGTGTACGCGTCGCGCTTCGTCACGACGCTGGCGCCGGGGCTCCTCGCGGGCATCCTCTCGGGCGCCAACACGGCCACGCCGGGCTTCGGCGCGGCGCAAGCGGCCCTCGCCAGCGGCGCCGCGAAGCTCAGCCCCGCCAACGCGAAGGTGGCGGCCGACAACCTCACCACGTCCTACGCGTTCCTCTACTGCATCAGCATGGTGGCCTTCACCGTGATGATGTCGTTCCTGCCCAAGCTGTTCGGCCGCGACGCGGTGGCGGACGGCAAGGCGATGGAGAAGGAGCTCTCGGGCGAGGACTCCGCGCCGCTGCCCGGCACCGCCGACGCGTTCATCCGAGGCTACATGCCGCTGGACCTGCGCGTCTTCCGCGTGGAGAACCCGGCGCTGGAGGGCCGCACCGTCGCGGACCTGGACCATGCGCATCCCCGCGTCGCCGTCGAGCGCGTCTACCAGGACGGCCGCGTCTACAACCCGCCGCCGGACCTGGTACTGCACCGCGGAGACGAGGTGGCGATGCTCGGCCCCGTGTCGCTGCTGCTCGCGGGGGGACCGCACATCGGCCCGGAGGTGGATGACTCGAAGCTGCGCAACGTGAAGTTCGACACGGTGGAGTTCATCGTCCAGAACAAGGAGGTCGTCGGCAAGACGCTCGGCGAGCTCGCGCAGCAGATGGGCCAGGGCATCTACCTCAACGCCATCTTCCGCGCCGGTGACCAGCTCCCCGTGAGCCGGGATCGCACGGTCCACAAGGGCGACGTGCTGCGCATCACCGGCAGCGCCCGGCGCGTCGCGGGGCTGAAGAAGGTGCTGGGCCCCGCCGTCAAGCCCAGCCTCTCCACGGACATCATCACCTTGGGGCTCGGGCTCGCCGCGGGCGCGCTCCTGGGCGCCATCACGGTTCCTATCTTCGGCATCCAGTTCAGCCTGGGCTCCGCCGTTGGCCTGCTCATCGTCAGCATCGGCTTGAGCATCTTGCGCACGCACAACCCCGCGTTCGGTGGTCCGTTCCCGGAGTCCGCGCGCCAGCTGCTCGAGGACCTGGGGCTGAATGTCTTCATCGCCATCCTCGGATTGAACGCGGGCCCCGGCGTGCAACACGCCATCGAGCAGGGCCTCTTGGGGCCCACGCTCATCATCGGCTCCATCGCGGCCTTCATCCCGCCCCTCATCGGCTGGGTCGTGGGTCAGTATGTCTTCAAGATGAACACTGCCGTGCTCATGGGCGCCATCGCCGGCGCCCGGTGCAACAGCGCGGGCATGCGCGCCGCGCAAGAGGCGTCGAAGAGCATCGTCCCGGCCATCGGCTATCCCGTGACGTTCGCCATCTCCAACCTGCTGCTCACCCTCATCTGTTACATGTTCGCCCTGATGGGCTGAGCGAGGCCACCATGAGCGCTCCCCTTCCCTCCTGGAATGACGGCGCCGCGCGCCAGGCATTGCTGGACTTCGTCGACGCCGTCACCACCGAAGGTGCTCCCACCTACGTTCCGCCGGAGGACCGCGTGGCGGTCTTCGACAACGACGGGACGCTCTGGTCCGAGCAACCCATGTACGTCCAGGCCCTCTTCGCCGTGGACCGCGTGCGCGCGCTGGCGCCGTCCCACCCCGAGTGGCGCGGCAGGCAGCCCTTCAAGGCCCTCATCGAGGGAGACGAAGAGGCGCTCCGCACGCTCACGGAGCATGACGCCGCCGCGCTCCTCGCGGCCACGCACGCGGGAATGACCACCGGCGAGTTCTCCGCCACCGTCAAGGAGTGGCTCGCCAAGGCCAGACACCCACGCTTCCAGCGCCCGTTCACCCACTGCGTCTACCAGCCGATGCTGGAGCTCCTGGACTACCTGCGGGCGAAAGGGTTCGACCTGCACATCGTCTCGGGCGGAGGCATCGACTTCCTGCGGACCTTCTGCGAGGAGACCTACGGCATCCCCTCCTCGCATGTGATTGGCAGCAGCGGGAAGACACGCATGGAGTGGCGCGAGGGGCAGCCGGTGCTCGTCAAGCTGCCCAGCCTCACCAGCCTCGATGACGGTGAGGGCAAGCCCATCAACATCCACCTGCACATCGGCAAGCGCCCGGTGCTCGCGTTCGGCAACTCGGACGGAGACCTCCAGATGTTGCAATACACCGGAGTCCAGGACGGGCCCCGGCTGCGCCTGCTGCTGCACCACGACGATGATGCACGCGAGTATGCCTATGACCGCGAGGCCAAGGCGGGCCGCCTGGACCACGCACTCGAGGTCGCCGGCCAGGATGGGTGGACGGTGGTGAGCATGCGCTCGGACTGGAACCGCGTGTTTCCGTGAACGGCGTCAGTGCGACTTCTTGAGCGGGAACAGGAACGCGAGCTGGAAGCGCAGCTGCCAGTCGGCCGCGCCCGGGAGGTCGGGCCGGACGGCGTTGTAGTAGGCGGACACGGAGCCGTTCAGCGCCTGCTTGTGGACGCTGAACACCTTGCCCGCGCCCAGGCCAAAGGGAATCGTCCACCGCTCGCCCTTGGGTCCCTCCCAGTTCGCGGTGAGGATGGGCGCCGACGTCACGTACCAGCCCTTCGGCAGGTTGTAGCTGACGAAGTACTGGAGCAGGAGCTGGTTGACGGTGGCCCGGTCATCGTCTCCGAAGACGGAGAACACGTTGTTGGCCAGCACGCCGATGGACCACGGTGAGGGCTGGACCAGCACCACCGCTGACGGCCCCACGCTCCACTTCCCCGTGCCCAGCGCCTGGTCCGTGGCCGTGGGCAGGAGGAACGCCGGGCCCACGCCCCAGATGACCGATCCCGGCTTGCGAGGCACCACGAAGAACGTGGCCGACGTGTCCCCCAACCCGAACGTCCCGCCGCGGTCCTCCGAGAGCCCTGGCTGCGCGACGATGGGGAAGATGACGCGGCTGATGAGATTGAAACGGTGCGTCAGCGGCAGCGGGACGACGGGCTGGATGTTGAGCGTGTTCCGCACCCGGTCCTTGGGCTTCACCCCCAGGTCCAGGTTGTCCTGGAGAGGCACGCTGATGAGCTCGGCCACCGGGTTCTGGACCTGCTTCGCCAGGTCCTGCTCCTGAGAGGACGCCTCGGGGGCTGGTGGGGCGGAGGTGTCCTCGGCGAAGGCGCCCCATGGCGTCGCCAGCAACCCCAGCAGGGCCCACGCGCGCCCCGCTCTCCCTCGTTGTTTCGCCATTTCCCGCTCCAGGCCTGGCCCCGCTCGACGGGATGTCCATCCACGCGCCGCCCTTCAAGCGGGCCGCCCCCGGGGGCAGGCCGCGGCGCCCTCGCGGGTCTCAGACAGTGCTACTCTTGAAATCAGAATCAGCTGGAACTCATCACTCAACCTGTATTGATGGGTTCGCGCGTTCAACGAGGGGGGCACCATGAGCAAGAGACGCTCGAGCCACAAGACCTCCGGCAGGCGGGAGCCGGGCAAGGCCCTCCCGTCGGCCAAGGGGCTGCTGCACGCCGTCGGAAAGCAGGCGCCTCCGCCTCCGCCCCCGCGCTGGGTGAGCTATCTGGAGAAGCGGCTCACGACGGTGGTGGCGCTGCTGGTGGCCTTCCTCGCGCTCTCGCAGCTGCCCCAGGTCCACAACATCGTCCTCCAGCTTCCGAGCATGGCGTCCCTGCGAGGCGGCGGCTCGGCGCTCCTGGCCATCGCCTTCTCGGCGTACGTCATCCTGCTCGGCATCTTCTTCTTCATGAGCGCGCTGTGGGTCTTCGTGCCGAGAGAGGACGACGAGTACCCCTGGTGGATGCGGCACCCCAACCGCGTCAGCCAAGGGGTGCGGGGCATCTGCAAGCAACTGGTGTGGCTCGCGCGCTTTCCCCTGGCGGAGGGCAACGGCGCGCGGGTGTGGCTCCATGGCGGCATCCTCGTGGCGGCGGTGGCGCTGGGCCTCGTGGGGTGGCTGGGGTTGTTGCCCGCGCCGTGGAAGGCGAGAGACCCGGGCCCGAGCATCGTCGCGGGCCTCGCGCTGTCGGTGGGACTGGTGGGCCTCTTCGGTCGGAGATTCCTCGCGTGGAAGCCCTCGCTGGGCATCCAGGTGGAGGTCGTCACGCGCGGACTGGTGATGACGCTGGGCTCGTACTTCCTCGCGGAGCTGCTGTGGGGGGTCTTCATCCCCAACGTCCCCGAGGCCAGCTTCCGGCTGTACACCATCTGGGCCATCTACCATCTGCTCTTCGTGATTCTGTGTGTGGCGCGGGCGCTGGACCTGGTGCCGAACGTCGTGCGGCGCACCGTGTTCGCCCTGGCCGTGCTGGCGTGCATGTTCCTCATCGGCGAGCAGCTCGCGCGGCAAGGCACGATCATGGCCATGCCGAACGCGAAGCCCGCGGACCCCGACGCCCTCTTCACCGAGTGGATGGAGACGGCGAATGCCCGGATGGACCAGATGTGTGACGGGCCCGTCGTCTTCGTCTCCGCCGCGGGAGGCGGCTCGCGTGCGGCCATCTTCGCCATGCTCTCGCTGGAGAGCTTGAACCGCATGCGCGTCGACCCTCCCGACACGAGCACGCCGCGCTGCGTGGACCAGCGGCTCTCCGAGCATGTGCTCTTCATCAGCAGCGTCTCGGGAGGCAGCGTCGCCAGCGCGCACTTCTCGCACCGGCTGGCGCAGGGAACCCTGGGGGTGCCCCTCGCGCCCGGGGTTCCGCTCAAGCATGCGCCGCGAGAGGAATTGGCGGCGCATCTGATGGATGGGGCGTGTGGACTGAAGGAGGACCGGCTCTGGCCCTTGAGCAGCGCGGCGATGGACGACATGTTCGTGGACTTCAACGCGCCGCTCCTGCGCGGGCTGGTGATGCCCGGCGTGAGCCGAGGCGAGGGTCTGGCCTCCTTCTGGTCCGACTACCTCAACTGGC
This sequence comes from Myxococcus stipitatus, assembly GCF_038561935.1. The sequence continues at coordinate 5,427,842 of NZ_CP102770.1, forward strand.
CCGCGAGCTTCTCCGAGCGAGGCCGAGCGCCGCTGCTCCTCATCAACACGGCCAGCGCGCGGACGGGGGCGCGAGTCGTCACGGGCAAGCCTCCCCTGCCCCCGCTGATGGTCAACGATGGAAAGCAGCTCTCGGCGCCCGCGCGCTCCACGAGTGAGCTGGTCGCGGGTGGAGACATCGCGCTCGCCGATGCGGTCCGGGCATCGGCGAACTTCCCCTGGATTGTCGACCTGCCCGGCGTGATGGATGGCAAGGGCCACAAGGAGCCGCTCATCGATGGTGGCGTGTTCGACAACACGGGCCTGGACACGTTCGTCCTGTTGCTGCGAGGGCTCACGGATTCGGAGCGATGGAAGTCGAAGCCAGGGGCGCAGGCGGCCATCGACCAGTTCTTCGCGAAGCTGGAGCGGCGCGGGGTGCTCTTCGTGGAGATTGACTCGGGGGCGAAGCCGCCGTCGCTCGACAAGAACAGCAGCTCGGGAGGAGCCATCTCCACGCCGCTGTCCGCGCTCTCGCGCGCGAGCCATGCGTTCGCGCGAGACATGGCGGAGTACCAGAAGGCGGAGATTGGCCGCCTCCTGGCGGGGAGGAAGGTCACCATGCTCCAGGCCAGCTACGACTATGGCGACGTGGAGCTCGCCGATGACGCGAGCCCGCAGCAGAAGGAGTGCTTCGCGAAGAACCAGGACGAGGTGATGACGGCATGGGCGCTGGGCCCCAAGGACAAGGGGCGGCTGTTGGGTCAGTTCCTCTGGCAGGAGGAGACCGTGGGCCAGCGCATCGCCAGCCACATCAAGAACCTCCGAGGCGCGGCGCTGACGGAGCAGAGCCTCATCGCGCTGCTGGAGCGAGGACTGGGCTCGCTCCAGACGGAGCCCTTCATCGCGAAGCTGCGGGACCCGGCGACGTTGGAGCTGGCGAAGCGAGTGACCGGCCGGCTCGCGAGCGACCAGGTGGCGCTGCAACAGCAGGCCACCTCACGCCTCTATGACCGCGACGCGCCGGCGGTGCAGGTGTTCCTCGACACGGAGGTGCAGCGGCCCGAGAGGGCAGTCCAGCCCGACGTCGTCGAGAGGCTGGAGGATGGGAGCAAGGCGGCCTGGGTCTTCTTGGGCCAGTACCTGTCCGCCGGGAATGCGTGGCGCACCTGCTATTTCTGCAAGCCGACCGATGCGCGGTGGTCACAGCATCCGCAGCAGTTCGTGGGGAGGACGCTGGAGAGCACGGTCCCCGCGCTCTTGAGGGACGACCCGCCGACGGGCCAGCCCGCCACCGAGGGACGCACGCTGGGCGCCCTCAAGGCGGGCCAGAGCGTCACGGTCCTGGAGGTCCAGGACTGGAACAACCTGGGCTTCATCTGGGCGAAGGTGACGCTGGCGCCTCGGGGGCCGCGATGACAGCCGCCACATCCACCGAAACCCGATGGCTCGTCGAACAGGCCGGCCAGGTGCTCGAGGAACGCCTCTGGTACGCCTGAAGGGCCGCTCGACCTACCGCTACTGCGCGTCCCATCGGCCGAGGAATCGACGGGCCCGCCGGAGCTCCCAGCGGCTGTTTCTCTCAGCTTCAAAGAATCAAGCAACTCCGTGTCTGGACGTCGCGATAACCCTGCTCAGAGGAAACATCATGACCCAGATCAAATCTCCCCAGGGCTTCATCTCGACGCTGAAAACCGCTCTGCAGTCCGCCAGCACGGGCGGCAAGGCCGTGGGTGTTCCGGCACTGAAGAAGGCACTCCAGGGCTCTGACGCGAGCGGGCTGAGCCCCCAGCAGAAGAACCTGGTGCGCGACGCATTCGAGCAGGTGAAGTTGACCCCGAAGGCCCGCGAACTCGCGGACCGGTTCGTGAGTGGCAAGGACATTGGCTTCAAGCCGCGGGAGAACGGCGGCATGGTCAAGGTCATGATGGACGACCCGGCGCGCGGCTCGAAGATGCCGGACATCAAGCCTCCCCAGGACGGAAGCGGCATCGTCAAGGTCATGATGGACGACCCGACGCGTGGCTCGAAGCTCCCCGAGCTCAAGCCCCTGCAGGACGGCGGCATGGTCAAGGTCATGATGGATGACCCCCAGCGCGGCTCGAAGATGCCGGACATCAAGCCTCCCCAGGACGGAAGCGGCATCGTCAAGGTCATGATGGACGACCCGACGCGCGGCTCGACGCTTCCGGAGCTCAAGCCCTTGCAGGACGGCGGCATGGTCAAGGTCATGATGGATGACCCCCAGCGTGGCTCGAAGATGCCGGACATCAAGCCTCCTCAGGACGGCACCGGCATCCTCAAGGTCCGGATGGACAGCCCGGTCTGAACGACGCGTGGGCGCAGTCTCGGTCCTCATGGCATCGCGCAAGAAAGTCGTGATCATCGGCTCGCGTTCGGATGACGCCACCCGCTTCGTCGCGGAAGCAGTGGAGCGTCGCCGTGCGCGAGCCGTGCTCCTGGAGACGGACCGGGTGCCGGACTCGTCCGCCTTGAGCTGGGACGACGGCGACGTGTACTGGGACGATGAATGTCTCAGCGACCTGCGTTCGTTCTACGTCAAGGTCGTGCGCCTCTCGCTCCCTGTCCCCGAAGCCGAGGCCCTGTCCGAGCGGAACTTCCCTCGGTGGCAGGAGCAGTACCTGGCGGAGCGGGAGCGCCAGTCCTTCCTCCATTCCATCCTGCGCTCGCTCCACCGGCGCGGCGGCTCGTTCGTCAACCCGCTGGAGGCGGTGGAGCTGCACTACCTGAAGCTCCACCAACTGGCGCTGCTGCGCCGTCACCGCATTCCCGTCCCCAGCTCACTGGCCACCACCTCGCCGGAGGCCACGCGCGAGTTCGTCGCGCATCACCGCGCCGTCATCTACAAGCCGCTGGGAGGCGGTGCGCTGGTGCGCAAGATGGAGGAAGCGGACCTCACCGAGGAGCGGCTACAACTCCTCGCCAACTGCCCGGTGCTGTTCCAGGAGCAGATCGTGGGCGACGAGTATCGTGCGTACGTGCTCGACGGTGAGCCCGTGGCCGCGTTCCACATTCCCACCGACGGCGTGGTGGACGCGCGACAGAACCTGCATCGGACGAAGCCAGCCCGCCTGCCGAAGGACGCCTGGGCGCTGTGCATCAAGGGGGCGAAGGCACTGGGCATGGTCTTCACCGCCGTCGACCTGCGGCGCACGCGGGAGGGCGCCTTCGTCGCGCTCGAGTTCAACCCGACTCCCGCCATCTCCTTCTTCGATGATCCACGCGATGGCAAAGTCATCAGCCGGCTCGCCAGCTACCTCGTCTCCAAGGCCTGAGCGCCCGAGCGGGTTCTTCATTTCAGACTTCGCCGAGAGCTATTTCGGCCCCGTTTCCGCGCGGGAGTCCCAGGTGTTCCCCGCGTCCGCGGCGAAATGGACGCGCCTCGCCTCGGCCTCCGGCTCCTTGCGCACCACCATCCGCCAGGAGTTCACCGAAGGTGGCCGGGTGCCGCATGTGTGCCTCCAGGAGGCCCTCCTTCAAGAGCGCGCCGAGGCGCTGCACCAGGCCCTGTGCGACGCACGCTTCGTGCGCCATCACCACGGCCCCTATGCGCTGCACATCGCGCCGTTGAACCAACAGCTGCCATCACCCCTGACGGACTTCTGCGCGTGGCTTCAGAGCCAGGACGGCGCGGACTTCCACGCCGCGCTGGTGGGCTGGCCTCAACCGCTGGAGACACGACAGGTGCAGGTGTCGCGGATGGACGTGGGGGAGTACTTCCCGGAGCACCGGGACACGGACGAGGAAGGGCTCGCCGTCGTCTACAACTTCACGCGCTCCTGGCAGCCCTCCTTCGGCGGAGTCCTCACCTTCCGGCATCCAGAGGCGGAGTCGGACCTGATGCGCGTCCCGCCCCTCTTCAACTCGGTGTTCATCTTCCGCCCGAGTGGCGCCCCCCATCGGGTGACGGAGTGGACCTCCGCCGCCCAGGGCCAACACCGTTACTCCATCACCGCGTTCATTCTCGCGAAGCGCTGAGCGTTTGGGGCCTCGCCAAGGCGGGCTTGCCATCCGGGCCTGATGCACGGCCCCTGATCAGGGGCGCCTAGACCTCGTCAAACGCGGCTCCAGAGATGCGTGCGTGCTCCATCGCCGCCTTGATGCCTGCTGAGACAATCAGCACATCAGACCATCCCCAAGGGCGGAAGACCTTCACGTCACGCACCTTCATCGGGTCAATCCGCATTCCATGGACACTTCGGTACATGCCGAGCTTGTCCGGGCGGCCGTCCTCTTCCGTCCAGTACGACACCTCTCTGGATGCCTTGTCGTCGATGCACCTGATCAAGGATGTCGCCACGAGAATAAGGTATTCCTCGGGGCATCCCCTGATCTCGACGGGTATCAACTGCACGTCATTGGGAGCCAATTCCGCGAAGAGGGTGGCAAGCCGGACGTGGACCACAGGGGTCATGGCCGCGCCCGCAGTGCTGAACTCCAGCCGCCTCCCGGGCTCTTCGATGGGAATCACCAGGGAGCTTGGGACTTGGGCAGGCCGCCCTAACGTGAACTCCTTCCAGTTCTCCAACTCGTTGCCTTGTTGGTCCTGAGGCTCATCCAAGGACCATTGCCCGCCGAGCATCGCTGGCCTGAGCCTGAAGTATCGCGACTGATTCAACATGATGACTTGCTCGATGGCCCTATCGCCCCTGCGTCAGGAGCCTGTGGAGTTCCGTACCTGGGGTCCGTACTTCGATGGCAAGGCGGCGCAGTTCGCTCGTGAGGGCTTGTCGGCAAGCAACCACTGTGCGGCAAGTTCCCATCGCGCCTGTGAGTCGTACAAAAATCGTATCATGGTAATCCTGGGGATGCGGCCCCTTGTGCCCCCTGACGTCGACGATGTTCTCAGGGTCCTTCAGCTCCATCCCAGCCTTCTTGAAGAGCTTCCGGAATACGGGAGTCCAGGGACCACCTCTCGCCTTTGATTTGTCGTTCTTGTTCGTGGCGATGTGGTGGCGAGCTCCACCCATGCCCTGCCCCGCCATGGCCAGGGCGTTGGGGGCGAGCGCGATGGTGAAGCCCTCAGCTGAGACTGCGATGCTCCGCACGCTTCCCACTGCCGCGAACGAGATGCCCGCCTGAGACTCCACGGCGAGCGCGGCCTGGGCGGAGCCCGGCAATCCCCCGGCCTTCGCAGCCAGCCCCGCGGTGCTGCCAACGGCGGCAGTGGCCAGCATCACGAAGACACGGGCCGCATTCTCCCCGAGCACCTCCCCGTACGCCTCACCCGCTGCGCTGAGCTGCGCGTAGGTCGTGGCCTGCTCCACCGTGCGCACCAACGTCAACCACCCGTCCAACAGGCGCCACACGGTGTCCACGCCCAGATAGGCAATGGCGAGGGCCGTCAGGGTCGCGGCAGCCCCTTTCGACAAGGGCTCCGGCAGTGCCCAGAGCATGAGGTACATCGTGGCGCCAGCGGTGATGGTGGAGAGGACCGCAACGGGGTCCGCCATGTCCTCCAAGGCTTCGGCGGTCTCGTCCCAGACCGAATCCATCGCGATGGCGAATGCCCAGGTGAACTTGCCATCGCTGGCCAGCAGGGGCCCCTCGTCCAGCAAGCGCAAGCAATCCCCGGGCGTGTCCTTGCGCTCACACCACTGGCCATAGGCGCGCGTCAATTCCTCGTCCCCATAGGACTCCAGCAGATGGGGGCCGTCCTCCTCTTCCTCGCCATGCTGGAGCGTCAATCGAGGAGGCCCGCGCTCATACCCGTACACTCCACTGCGAGATGGGACGCCGAAGATGGCTCGGGCATGCTGCATGGGAGCGCGCGCGGGGCGCACGTCCCGCGCAAGTTCCGCGAGCCCCTCTTCAAACTCATCGGCGTCGAGCTCAGCTCCCTCCAACTCCGCGCCTGGCTCCTCTCGAGGAGTGACAACAAAGGAGTCGTGTCCGGTTTCCAAGCGCACGACTCGCGTTGTCGAGCAACCCGTGACGACCGTCAGCACAAGCAGCGGCGCCGCCCATCGAAGCAACATGTGGTGGTCCCCGGTAATGCCCTGCCATATTGCAGGCTAAGCAGAATTACCAGAAAACACCGACACACAACCCAGTCTTGCCCTCCATCTCGCGAACAAGCCGGCGCGGTCCGCGGAATCTTACAGCGTCACGCAGACAGCTCCCGTCTCATGGGTCGAATCCAACCTCCAAGGAAACTCACCCTATCAACTACCTTTAAGGGAGTCTTCTGTTGGACATCGCCGTCACATCAACTTCCAACATTCATCATGAATCAATGAACCTCTGGTATTCATGACGGCCTCGAAGATCGTATGCTCCCTTCCACTCCCACCCTCCAATCCGGGGACGTCCCATGAACGAAGAGTTGGCCATCACCATCGGTTCGAGAGCACGAGCGGCGCGCGGGAAGCTCGGGCTGACACGCGCCCAAGTGGCCGAGCGCGTGGGGCTCGATGAACCCGTGTACGGCCGTCTGGAGCGAGGGAAGGTGCTGCCCAGGGCCGTCGTCCTCTATCGCCTCAGCGAGGCGCTGGGAATCTCCCCGCAGGACCTGATGGGCCTGGCGCCAGACGAGAGCGTCGACACCCTCCTCCACTAGAAATCGCGCCGCCCTCGGAAGAGGACCTGAAAGCTCAATCCCTCACGCGGGCACGCCGCCGTGAGGGGGGAGCCTCTTCGAACCCTCGTGCTCCCCCTGCCGCTTCACCCACATCCGATACGGCGTGAGCGCGAGCAGCCGGATGACGACGAAGGCACCGACGATGCCCGCGACCTCCAGGGCCCGGTAGTTCGGGTAGCTCTGGATGATGATGGTCATCGACAACACGGGGTGCGCGAACGCCGCGGCCAGGGCCACCGCCTTGCGGTCCTCCAACCTGGGCGCACCCGCCCAATGCCCCAGCAGCGCGGACACCGTGACCAGCATCACCAGCGCCACCACCGCGAGCCACGCGACGTGGATGAGCTTCGGCCCCACGATGAAGAGCAGTCCCACGGACACCGCGACGAGCAGCACGGTGAACACGCGGCTGCACCATGGTGCCAGCGCCTGGGCCACGCGCGGCAGGTAGTGCCGCACGGCAATCCCCACCGCGAGCGGCGGGAGGATCTTCACCGCCAGCAGCCGGAACACCAGCTCCGGACTGGCCCGGAACTCCACCCCCAGCATCCGGTCCAACACCACCACCCACGCGGGCACGGTGACGAGCGCGCACACGCTGAGCAGCAAGAGCAGGTTGATGGACGTCGTGGGATTCGCGCCCAGCGACTTCGCCTGGTTCACCTGCAACGGCGCCCCAGGACACACCGCCATGAGCAATATCGCGCTGGCCAGCACCGTCGGCAGGCGGAACGCGTGGACCACCCCCAGGGCCACCAGCGGAACGAACAGCAGCACCACCACCAGGGCGCGGACATAGAGCGCGGGGCGCTCGAGGACATGGCGAATCTCACCGGGCTCGCGGGCCAGGCCCTCGCTGAACATGAACAGGGTCACGATGTTGCTCAGCACAAAGGCAATCACGGACCTGAGCATGCTCGCTCCCCCCGGGCGCCACCCGAGCGGGCTCCCATGACCAACGTCCTCACCCCCGCTCCCCACGAGGAGCCCAGGGCATCCAGCCGCGCGAGCGCACGGGCCTTCAGCTCACGCTCTGGCGGAGCTGGTTCACCACCGCCAGGAACTGCCGGTCCAACACCAACAGGATGACGAGCGGAGACAGGCCCGACAGCCCCACCGCGATGACCGAGCGCTTGTCCCACGGGAACAGCTTCATCTTGCGCGCCAGGAGGAACGACGACCCCAGGTCCGCCAGGGACGAGAACTCGGGTGCCCCCAGGAGCTTCTCGTCCCGAGGCGCCTGGACATGGAACCACTTGTCCTCGAACCGCCGCGAGTGGTGCGCGGCGACCGCGGAGAACCACGCGTCCGCCTCGCGCTTGGCCCGGACCATCTGGTGGCCGAAGAACGTCAGCGGCGCGAAGACCGCCACGCAGGCCAGCACGGCGAAGAGGACCTGCGGCATCACATACGTGATGGGTGTCTCGGTGATGGCGGCGGCGTTCGTGCGGAACGAGTACGCCGCGACGGGGACCGCCGCCGCGAACACCAGGGGCGAGAAGCAGGCCTGGTGGATGGCCAGGAACCCCAGCCCTCCGGCCTGGTCCGGATGGGTGGGGACCAGTCGCAGCGGGAGCCGGGACGCGCGCCAGAGGAAGACGGACCACACGGCGCCCCGCCACAGCCATCGGAGCATGAGGAAGCGCTCCAGGGGCTGGCTCACGCACAGATACCAGCCCCCCGCCAGCGAGGGACGTTGCGACGCGCCCCCTTCGACCATCCAGGACCGCGAGACATCCATCGTCGTCAGCACCGCGAACGCGATGGTGAGGCCCAGCAGGGCCAGCTCGACGGACGGGGCGTCGCGCCACCGCGCCATCCTCGCGACGGAGACCTCGTAGGCCCCACGGTCCTTGTCCTCCACCAGGTCCGCGCGGAGGAACTCGCGCGCTGCTTCGCCGACCCGCGCGTCGATGTAGGGCTCCGCGACCACCATCACCGGCAGGGACAGGAGGAGCTCCGCGTGCACCTGGAGCTCGGAGAACAGCCGATGCACGGCGCCATCCCCCTGGAGCAGCGAGAACAACACCAGGGGGAGCCAGCTCACCAGCACCAGCAGGAGGGCGGCCCGGCCCGTCATGAAGCGCGGGGGCCTGACGAGTCGAAGCCCGCGCTCCAGGTCGTAGAAGGGGCCGCCCCGGACCAGCGAGAACTCGGGGAGTGTCCGGGAGTCAGCCATGGAGAATCCCGGGCCGCGCGAGCCCTCAGTACTCCTCGAACATCCGCTGGATGCGCGCGGGGTCCTTCGTCTCCTGCAGCGCCAGCTGCAACAGCACGCGGGACTTGGCGGGGTTCAGCTCCCCCGAGGCCACGAAGCCCTTCTCGTCGTCGTTGATCTCATTGTTGCGCAGCACGAGGCCGCTCGGCAGCCGCGTGCTGCGGACCACCACCACGCCCTTCTTCGCGTACTTCGTCAGTGTGTCCAACGCCGGCTGGGTCATGTTCCCATCACCCACGCCCGCGATGACCAGCCCCTTGGCGCCGTTCTTCACCGCGGCGTCGATGAGGTCCGGACTCATGTTCGCGTGGGCGTAGAGGATGTCCACGCGGGGGAGCGCGTCCTTGCCCACGACAGAGAACTCGGAGTCCACCGTGTGGCGCTTGTCCATCTTCTCGAACCAGCTGATCTTCCCCGTGTTGACCACGCCGGACGGACCGCGGTTGAGGCTGCGGAAGGTCTCCACGTTGGTGGTGTTCGTCTTGGTGACGTTGCGGGCCGCGTGGATTTCATCGTTGATGACCACCAGCACGCCCCGCCCCTTCGCCTCGGGCGAGGCCGCGACGGCCACCGCGTCGTAGAGGTTCCCCGGCCCATCCGCGCTGATGGCGGTGGCGGGCCGCATGGAGCCCACGAGCACGACGGGCTTGTTGCTCTTCACGACCAGGTCCAGGAAGTACGACGTCTCCTCCAGCGTGTCGGTGCCGTGGGTGATGACCACGGCGTCCACCTCGGGCGAGGCCAGGAGCTCATTGGTCCGCTTCGCCAGCTTCAGCCAGACCGCGTCGTTCATGTCCTGGCTGCCGATGTTGACCACCTGCTCACCGGACAGCTTCGCCAGCTTGTCCACGTTGGGGACGCTCTTGATGAGGTCCTCGACCTTGAAGGTCCCGGCCTTGTAGCCGTACCCTTGGGGATTCCCCTGCGCGCCGGCGATGGTGCCTCCCGTGGCGAGGATGCGCACGGAGGCCTTGGGTGCCTCCTCCGCCTTCTCCTTCGCGGGCGCCGCCCGCGGCTGTGCCTGCCCCGTCGCGGGTGGCGTCTGCGCGCCCTGCTGGGCGGCGATTCCCGCTCCCGTCATCAGGAGCCCCAGGGCACACACCACACCCCAAACCGTGTTCTTCGAGCCGTTCATGGTCGACCTCCCTACGAATCCAGGTCGCGATGTTGCCACTCCCGGATGGCGCGAATGACGATGTCCTTGAGGCTCTGGCCGATGCGGGGATAGGCGTCATCGTCCAGGTTCGCCAGGGAGACACGGGCGGACCACTCGGGGCCCTCGAAGCCGCTGCCGTTGAGGAGCACCACGCCGTGTCGCCGCGCCAGCGACAGCACGATGTCGAGCGGGTCATGCCGGGCGCGTTCATACTCGACGAAGTCCGGGCCGATGTGCTTCCGCGCCCACGCCTCCAGGTCCAGTGTCTGGTAGTACGCGGTTCGCAGCGCGTCCTCGGGCAGGTCGATGCCCATGCCCTCGTAGAGCGAGGCCAGCCGCTCGCGGCAGATGCGCCGGCAGCGCTTCTTGTAGGCGTCGTCCTTGTCCAGGAGCGAGAACATCGAGAAGAGCGTCATCTGGAGCTGCTGGGGCAGCGACAGGCCCGCGGTGTGGTTGAGCGCGACGGCGCGGCTGTCCGCCACCATCCGGTCGATGAACTTCAGCTGCTCCGGCTTCAGCGAGATGGAGCCATAGCGCTCGTTGAGCAGCTCTCGCTGCGCCTCCGGCAGCCGCGCCAGCATCGTGTCCAGGACGTTGTCCTCGTGCAGCGCGACCACGCCCAGCCGCCAGCCGGTGCAGCCGAAGTGCTTCGAGTAGGAGTAGACCAGGAGCGTGTTGTGGGGCAGCTCCGCCGCCAGCGAGCGGAAGCCCTCCACGAAGGTGCCGTACACGTCGTCGGTGAGCAGCAACAGGTCCGGCCGCTTCTTCTGGACGATGCTCACCAGCAGGTCCAGCGACTCGCGCCGCATCGCCGTTGCGCCCGGGTTGCCGGGGTGCACGACGAAGAACGCCTTGATGCGCGGGTCCTCCAGCTTGCGCAGCTCCGACTCCGGATACTGCCAGGTGTGCCGGCCCTCCGCGGTCATCTCGCTCTGGCGGATGTCCACCGTGCGCAGGTCGAACTCCTCCAGCCGGGGAATCTCCAGGTACGGGGTGAAGATGGGCGTCCCCAGGGCGATGGTGTCGCCCTTCTTGAGCAGGCCGTTCACCATCAGCGACCGGAAGATGTACGTCATCGCCGCGGTGCCGCCCTCGACGGCGAACAGGTCGAACCGGCCCGGAGGCGGACGGCCGTCACACATCTCGCGAGCCAGGTAGGTCTGCACGATGCGCTCGGCGTGGACGAGCATCCGGTCCGGCACCGGGTAGTTGTCGCCGATGGCCGCGTCGGTGAGCTCCCAGACGAAGGCGTCCGCGTCGAAGCCCAGCACGCGGACGCCGTACTCCACCGAGTCGCGCAGCAGTCGGACGGCGGGGCTGTCGTCACACGTCCGCAGGAAGTCGCGCAGCCGCTGGGCGATGTCCGGCGAGCGAGGCATGCCCGCAAGCCCCACCTCCGGCTCGTTCCACGTGCGGCGGCACTCGCGCAGCGCGAACTGGCCCAGCAGGAAGAACGCCTCGCGCGGCGTGGTGGCAATCCAGTTGGGGTTGCCGCGTCCCGCGTTGAGCATCACCGCCGCGCGTGTCTTCGCGGACTCATCCGCCAGCTCGATGAGCGTGTCCTTCAGCTCGAACGGGCTGAGCTTGTGGAGCTCGCGCGTGGAGGCGACGTCCTCTTCGCTCCGCGTGCCCGTGTCCGCCTCGGTCGTCGTCTCCGTGCTCATGTCGGTCGCGCTCCTCCGGCCTTCTGGAAGCAGTCGGCTCGGGTTCCCGCCTTGTTGGCGAACAGACGTTGTTCACGCGTGGACGGGCCGCCAACACACGCGGAGGCCCCGGGCCGGGCGCTCGCAAGTCCGGGTGCCCGCATGTCGCCCGCCCCACCCGGGAGGCCCGGTTGTCGCCTCGTCCCAGGCCCCCCAGCTTGCCGCCGAGGGCGGAGCCATCCTGGCGTCCCCCGGGGCGAGACGAGCGAGGCGTCGGATGAGCACGGATGTCGTCGAAGCAGACGTGGCGCGGAACACCGGGCCTCGACGTGACGAAGGTCCGCCCCGCCCGGGCATGGAGTGGATTCCGGGCGGCACGTACTGGATGGGCTCGGACACGCACTATCCCGAGGAGCGCCCCGCGCATCAGGTGACGGTGACGGGCTTCTGGATGGACCGCTGCACCGTCACCAACGCGGACTTCGCGCGCTTCGTCCAGGCCACCGGCTACGTCACCGTCGCGGAGCGGCCGCTCGACGCGAAGGACTTCCCAGGAGCAAAGCCCGAGCTGCTCGTCCCGGGCTCCCTGGTGTTCCACAAGACGCCGGAGCGCGTCGACCTCAAGGACCTGTCCCAGTGGTGGGCCTATACGCCGGGCGCCTGCTGGCACCGTCCCCAAGGCCACGGCAGCACCTGGAAGGGGCAGGAGGACCATCCCGTCGTCCACGTCGCCTTCGAGGACGCGCGGGCCTACGCCACCTGGGCCGGCAAGGACCTCCCCTCCGAGGCCGAGTGGGAGCGCGCCGCTCGCGCGGGCCTGGACCGCAAGGTCTACGTCTGGGGCGATGAGTTCTCTCCGGGAAATCAGCAGATGGCGAACATCTGGCAAGGTGAGTTCCCCTGGCAGAACTTGATGACGGATGGTTACGAGGGAACCTCGCCAGTCGGCACTTACCCACCCAACGGGTATGGCCTGTTCGACATGGCGGGCAACGTCTGGGAGTGGACCACGGACTGGTTCCAGGAGCGGCACCAGGGCAACGGCGGGAAGGCCTGCTGCATCCCCGTCAATCCTCGCGGGCCCCCGTCATCCCAGAAGAGCTTCGACCCGTGCACGCCGCAGGTGCTGATTCCCCGTCGTGTCGTGAAGGGAGGCAGCCACCTCTGCGCCTCCAACTACTGCCTGCGCTACCGCCCCGCGGCACGTTCTCCGCAAGCGGAGGACAGCGGAACCACGCACATCGGGTTCCGGTGCATCGTCCGCGTTTCGGAGCCGTGACGCGGCCCCTGTCAACCTCCGTGCCCCCTGGCCGTTAACACGTAATACCTGCTATTTTCCGCTCCCTCTGTTAACCAGTGCTATCAGCAGGCCCTGTTTCACGCACCATCTCCTGAAACATTGACTGGGCCAGGGGCATCACAAGTGAAGAGCGACGCGACACGTACGCTGTTGGTGACCCGGTCCGACTTGCGCCGCATCGTCGAGGAGGTGGGCGCGGACGCGCTCATGGACGAGCTGATCCGCGACCTGACGGACGCGCTGCGCTCGTTCGATGGAGACCTCACGGAGGTGCGCAAGCGGGACGGCTTCCTGCTGGAGCACCCGCGCCAGACAGGGTGCCTGGAGTGGATGCCGGTGATGCGGCGGGGCGACTCGGTGACGGTGAAGATGGTGGGCTACAGCCCGCTCAACCCCGAGGAGCGGGGGCTGCCCACCATCATCGCGACCAACAGCCTCTATGACGTGAAGACCGGGCACCTGCTCGCGCTGATGGACGGGGTGTTCGCCACGGCGCTGCGCACGGGCGCGGCCTCCGCGGTCGCCACGCGTTGCCTGGCCTCGCCCGACAGCCGCGTGCTGGGGCTGGTGGGCTGTGGCGCGCAGGCGGTGACGCAGCTGCACGCCATCAGCCGTGTCTTCCCGCTCACGGAGGTGTTCGCCTTCGACACGAACGCGGAGGCGCATCAGTCGCTGTCACGGCGCACGCGGTTCCTGGGGCTGGACGTGAAGCCCGTCTCGCTCGCGGAGGTGGAGGCGCACTCGGACATCCTCTGCACGGCGACGTCGGTGGTCGTGGGCGGAGGCCCGGTCATTTCGGGGCAGACGCTCAAGCCGCATGTCCACATCAACGCGGTGGGCTCGGACCTGCCGAGCAAGACGGAGCTGCCCAAGGCGGTGCTGGATCGCAGCCTCGTGTGCCCGGACTTCCTCGCCCAGGCGATGGTGGAGGGCGAGTGCCAGCAGCTGCGCCCCGACCAGGTGGGCCCGGACCTCGTCACGCTGGTGAAGAATCCGGACGTGTATGAGCCGTGGCGTCAGCGCATGACGGTGTTCGACTCCACGGGGTACGCGCTGGAGGATCAGGTCGTCACCGCGCTGCTGCTGCGGCACGCGGAGCGGCTGGGGCTGGGCACCTCCGTGGGGCTGGAGACCGTCGGCGGCGACGCGCTGGACCCCTACTCCGTGCTGCGCGAGCCGGAGCCGACGCTGGTGCGAGACCTGCGCCGCGCTACCGGGAGCTGAGGGCAAGAAGAGACCATCCAGGACGTTCGCCGGGGTGAAGAGGTGCTCCGCACCTCAGGGACTCGGACGCGAAGTCCACGGAGTGGAGCCCCTCGCCGTATGCAAGGGCCGTCTCGCGGATGTGCTCACAGCGCCGCGCGCCTAGCGGAGCGGAGAAACGAGCGTCCCCTCCTCCGCGGAGGTGTACAGCGCCTCCACATCGAGCACCTCGTCCAGCGGAATGAGCACATCCTCGTCCTCTTCCTCCAGGTCGATGTCGTGGAATACCGCTGCTGGGAGCAATGCCCTCAACTTCAAGACTTGTGACGGCGTGACTTCTTCCTCCACCACGAGTCCGTCGGAGGACCTCACGTCGAGAGAGCGCCCGAGCTGAAGGAGCGTCAACGGCGCGCGCAGCCCCTCCCGCGCCAGGAGGGGCTCCGGGTCATTGTTCGCGAAGACAAGCTGGGCCGCATCGATCACACCGCCCACCCGAAGCACGCCCTGGACATTGGCGAGCCGGCAGCGGAGCGACCCGGTGATGACCGCCGCGCTGCCAACATCTCCGTCACCAAACTCACCCCCTACGTCCACGTCTCCCGCCACGACAAGGATGCCGCGGTTCAACACGTCATTCGCCACCTGGAGTGCACCCGGGAACAAGCGCACTTCGCCCTCCGCCACATCGAGCATGTCGACGCACGTCGCTGAGGCAGGCGCACGGAGCGTCCTCGCCCACAGCCAGGCCAGCGCCTCCAGCAACGAGCCCTCGGTTCGGTTCGCGCGAGAGAAGAGCGCCTCCAAGGAAGCCCCTTCTGATTCAGCGAGAAGGTCTTGGAGGTGCGGCGCCATGTCCGTGAGGAACATCGGCATGGCGTTGATCTCGCGGCGCAAGGCCGATTGCAGTTCATTCAGAGTCGACATGGTGAAAGGCAAACTACCACAGCCGATCCGCATGGGGCCGCATGCGCGCATACGAGCCCGCGAGGCGGAGTGGGAGTAGCCCAGCTCCGTGGACACCCGAGGTGAGCTGGAACGAGCACGGGATGTCCGCGTCGGCGCCGGCAAGGGTGTGCCCCCCCTGGGCTCGAAGCCCCGAAGGCATCACAGCTCCAGGATGATCTTCCCGAAGCTCGCGTTCGACTCCATGTGCCGATGCGCGTCCCGCACGCGCTCCAGCGGAAACGTGGAGTCGATGACGGGGCGCACCCTGCCGGCGACCAGCTCCGGAAGCCACCGCTCCCGGAAGCGCCGCGTGACCGCCACCTTGTCCTCCAGGGACAGCGGGCGCAGCGCCATGCCCTTGATTTGAAGCCGGCGCAGCACGACCTGCTTCAGGTCCGCATCACCGCGCAGCCCGTCCAGCAGCCCCACCAGCAACAAGCTCCCACCGAAGCACAGCGCGCGCAGGTTGCGCTCCAGCGCCGCGCCGCCCACGAAGTCCTCGATGACATCCACGCCCCGCCCCCGCGTCCAGTCGAGCACGGCCGCCGCGAAGTCCGCCTGCGTGCGCACCACGCCCGCCTCCGCGCCCAGCGCCAGGCAGCGCCGGTGCTTCTCCTCGTTCCCCACCGTGAAGAAGACCCGCGCCCCCACCGCGCGCGCCACCTGGATGCACGCGGTGCCGATACCACTGCCGCCCGCGTGAACGAGCACGGACTGCCCCTCGCGCAGTCCACCCAACTCCAGCAGCGACTCATGCGCCGTGCAGTACGCCTCCGGCGTCGCCGCGGCCTCCACGAAGGACCAGCCCTCCGGAATGGGGACCGCCATCCCCTCCTCCATCAGGCACGCCTCCGCGTAGCCCCCACCGTTCACCAATCCGAACACACGCTGCCCAGGCACCCACTCCCGGACGGCCTCCCCCACCGCCTCCACGACCCCCGCGACCTCCACGCCCAGCAAGGGACTGGCGGCGTCGGGCGGCAGCGGATAGCCCCCCGCGCGCTGGAGGGTGTCCGTCCGGTTGAGGGCGGAGGCGTGCACCCGGATTCTCAGCTGCCGAGGACCCGGGCTGGGACGCGGAAGGAACTCCAGGTCCATCGCCTCCGGCCCCCCCGGGGTCCGCACCACCACCGCCCTCATCACTTCAGTAGTTCGCATCCACGTCCACGCCATGGCGCCGCAAGGGCACGAGGAAGGAGCGCTCGAAGGTCATCACGACGGTGCCGTCCGCCTTGAGGCCCTTCGTCTCCACGGTGACCACTCCCTGTTTCGAGCGGGAGCGAGACCGCCGCTTGGCCAGTATCCGGCTCTCCGCGTAGAGGGTGTCCCCCACGAAGACCGGGGCCGTCAACCGGATGCGATCCCACCCCAGGTTCGCGACCCCCTTGGCACTGGTGCTGTTCAGACTCATCCCCCCGACGATGGCCAGCGTCACCAGGCTGGAGACCAGCGGCCGCTTCCACTCCGTCTTGCTCGCGTAGACGGCGTCGATGTGGAGGGGGTGCGTGTTCAGGCTCAGCAACGACTGCCACATGTTGTCCACGTCGGTGATGGTGCGACCGGGGCGATGCTCGAAGACGTCCCCCACCTCGAAGTCCTCGAAGAACAGCCCATGGGTCTCGCGGTAGCGCTGCTTGCCGACCTTCTTGTGTGCGGCCACCAGCTTCTTCATGAGTCTCCACTCCTGGAGCCCGCCCGGAGCTGGACGGGAGCCAGGGCCTCGTCGATGGGAATGCTCGCCAACACGCGCCTGGCCACGGTCACCAGCGGAGGGCCGACCATGTTCCCTCCCACGACATGGATGCCACCTTTTCCGTCCCCCGCCTGCGCGAGGACGCGGCGCGCATGGGCCACCATCTGCGCGGTGGGCCTCAGCGCCGAGTGGACGATGCCCACCTGCTTCGGGTGGATGACGATCTTGCCGGTGAAGCCCAGCGCGCAGACCCGCCGCGTCTCGTCCTCCAGCTCTCCCAGGTCCGCCAGGTCGAAGAACGGTGAGTCGATGGCGCTCACCCCCGCGATGGCCGCCGCCATGGCGATGCGCGAGCGCGCATACAGCAGCGGCTCCCACGCCAGCGGCACCCCCAGCTGCGCGGACAGGTCCGCGGCGCCGAAGACGAGGCCCCTCAATCGCGGGGTGGACATGGCGATGGCATCCACGGCCTCCACGCCGCGCGCCGTCTCGATGATGGCGAGCAGCGCCATCTCCGGGAAGCGGTCTCCCAAGAGCGCGTCCAGTTGCTGGAGCTCCGAGGGCGACTCCGCCTTGGGCAACAACAGGGCATCCAGCCGCGCGTCGGAGTCCAGCAGCGCGAGCACATCGCGCAGGCCCGCCTCCGTCCTCAGGCTGTTGATGCGCAGGCACATGGGGCCGCGCGGATGGTCCGAGGAGAGATACTCGAGGGCCAGCCGTCGAGCCGCGGACTTGAGGGACTCCGGGACGCCGTCCTCCAGGTCCAACAACCCGATGTCCGCTCCGACCTCCATCGCCTTCTCGAATCTCAAGGGGTCGATGGCGGGGGTCACCAGGAAGGACCTGCACTGCAATGGCATGGTCATGGTGCGCTTGAATCCTTCCTGGCTCATGTGCCGGGTGAAGCCAGCTCCAGGACCGCGTCGCACAGTCGCTGGAGGTCCTCGGGAGCGATGTTGGAGCGCAGCATGATGCGCAGTCCCGCGCGCCCCTTCGGGACGATGGGGAAGAACACCGCCGACGCGTAGAAGCCTCGTTCCATCAGCCGCCGCGAGCGCTCCACGGCCAGCTCCTCCGGCCCCACGTCGATGATCTTGATGGGGAAGTCCTCGCCCGCCGTCCGCGTGGGGACCCGCTCATCGAAGTAGCGGACGTTGTCGCGCAGGGCCTTCTGCCGCGCGGTCAGCTCCGGCGTGCCGTGCAGTCGCGCGGAGGCGACGCTCGCGCCGATGGCCGGGATGGCCAGGCTCTGGGACCAGCCCAGCGGCCCCGCGAAGCGCCCCACCAGATCCGAGTGCTTCTCCGGCCCCAGCATGACGGCGCCGCCCGCGGTGCCGAAGCCCTTGCCCAGCGAGCCCACGATGATGGTGCGCGAGTTGACCTCGCCCCCCATCGTCGCCCGCACGAAGCCCTCGCCCGTCTGGCCATAGATGGAGAGCGAGTGTGAGTCGTCGAAGTAGAGGAACAGCCCGTACCTGTCCTGGAGGGCGAACAGGTCCTTCACGATGGCCACGCCGCCCATCGAGTAGAAGCCGTCCGCGACGTAGGCCACGCGCGCGTGCTTGCGGCAGAGGTCCTCCAGGAAGTCCAGGTCGTTGTGCGGAGCGGTGATGACATGCGTCTCGTCCGCGCAGATGGGCTTGATGAGGTTCATCGAGAAGTGCGCCGACTTGTCGAAGACCAGGATGGGTTTCTGGGAGTCCGGCAGCAGGTGGCCCGAGGCGATGAGGGGGAGCAGTCCCGCGCTGGCGGAGCTGGCGGAGTTCGTGACGAGCGTCTTCGCGCGCCAGAGGTGCGTCAGCTCCTCCTCGAGCGCATCCAGGTCCGCCAGCCGTATGCGCAATCGGGAGATGGACATGCACATCGTCCGCTCGCGCTGGAGGATCTCGATGGCGCCCTGGAGGACGTCGGGATGCGAGTCCAGCCCCAGGTACGAGCAGGAACAGGTGTTGATGAACTCGCGTCCGTCCGGGAGCGCGAGGGTGCCTCGCCCGGTGTTGTGCACGGACAGGTCCAGCAGTCCCGCCTCCTTCGCCGCGGTGAAGGAAGGGTTGCCGTGCCCAATCATCGACTCGGTGTTGCGATAGCGATTCTTGAGTTCCATGGCGGCTTACTCCTGCGCATCGAGACCTGGGATGAACGCATCGGCTCCGACCCGCGTCTCCGGCGACGCCAGGACGCGGTCGAGCAGCACGACGAAGTCGTCACACCACCGTCGAGGCGTGTCCGGCTCGAACAGGTCGGTGTTGAACTCGAGCAGGCCCGTGAAGCCGTCCGCCGTCTCCTCCAGGGAGAGGGTCAGCTCGTAGACGGCGGCCCCTCGGTCCGAGGCCATGGGGACGAGCGCGAGCTCGGGCAGCGCCAGCGCCTCCGTGGGCGCGTTCTGGAGGACGAACATCGCCTGGAAGAGCGGCGCCCGGTCCGGCGGCCTCTGGGGCACGACGGCCTCCACCACCTGGTCGATGGGCACTTCCTGGTGGGCATGCGCGCCGAGCGTGACGGAGCGCACCCGGCCCAGGAGCTGCCGGAAGCTGGGGTTGCCCCGCAGGTCCACGCGCAGCGCCACCGTGTTGACGAACAGACCGATGAGCGGCTCCAGCTCCGGGAGCGCGCGGTTGGCGATGGGCGAGCCGATGACCAGCTCCTCCTGCCGCGCCCGGCGGCATAGCAGCGCGCCGAACGCGGCCAGCAGCGCCATGAACGGGGTCACCCGCTCGCGCTGGCAGAGCGCGTTGAGCGCCTCGCTTCGCGCGCGGCCCAGGGACACGGGCAGCCAGGTGCCGTTGAACGTCCGCGTGGGGGGACGCGGCTTGTCGACGGGGAGGTTCAGCAGCTTGGGCGCATCCGCCAGGACGGTGCGCCAGTAGTCCAGCCGGGCCTCCAGCTCGCTGCCCGACAACCACCGGCGCTGCCAGGCCGCGTAGTCCGCGTACTGGATGTCGAGCGGCGGGAGCCGGGGCGACTCGTCCCGCACGAAGGCCGAGTAGAAGCACACCACCTCATGGGTGATGAGCCCCTCCGACCAGCCATCGGTGACGATGTGGTGCTTGCTGAAGATGAAGACGTGGTCGTCGTCGGCCAGGCGGACCACGGCGCCTCGCACGAGGGGGCCGCGCATGAGGTCGAAGGGCTCGCGCGCGTCGTCGTCGATGCACCGCGCGAGCGCCGCCTCCGCGTCCCGCCGCCCCCGCAGGTCCACCAGCGGCAGGTCCACGCGAAGCGACGCGGCGACCTGCTGATAGGGCCGCCCGTCCACCTCCAGGAAGGTGGCGCGCAGCGACTCATGGCGGTCCACCAACGCCTGGACGGAGGCCCGCAGGGCCGCGACGTTCAGCGCGCCCTTGATGCGATAGGCGGAGGGCTGGTTGTAGGCCGTCGAGGTGGGGTTCGCCTTGAACAGCCACCACAGCCGCTCCTGGGAGAAGGACAGCGGCAGGGGCTTGCCTCGAGGTGCCTTCACCAGGGCGGGCAGCGGGGACTGCGGCTCGAGCGGCGCGCCGCTGATGCGGCTCGCGAGCGCCGCGACGGTGGGCGCCTCGAACAGCGTCGTCAGGTGGACGTCCGCCTTGAGGGTCTTGCGGATGCGCGACACCACCAGCGTCGCCAGCAGGGAGTGGCCCCCCAGCGCGAAGAAGCTGTCCATGACGCTCACGCGAGGCAGCTTCAGCACCGAGGCGAACAGGTCCGCCAGTTGCTGCTCCAGCGCGCCACGAGGCGCCACGAAGGGCGTGGAGCCCCGCAGGCTGGCGGCGTCCGGAGGCGGCAGCCTCCCCCGCGCGAGCTTCCCGCTGGGCGTCAGCGGCAGCGTGCTCAGCTTCATGAGCACCGAAGGCACTTCGTGCTCCGGGAGTCTGCGCGCCAGGGCGTCCTTCATCGCCGAGGGCTCCCAGGCGGCGTCCGACTCCGGCACCACGTACCCCACCAGGCGCTTGTCGCCAGGCCCATCCTCATGCACTCCCGCGGCGGCGTCGCGCACGCCGGGCAGCTCCCGAAGCGCCGCCTCGACTTCGCCCAGCTCCACCCGGAAGCCCCGCACCTTCACCTGCTCATCCCAACGCCCGAGGAACTCCAGCACCCCGTCCCCGTTCCAGCGGGCCCGGTCTCCGGTCCGGTAGAGCCGCTCGCCCGGCACCCGTCCGTGCGCGTCCGGGATGAAGCGCTCCGCGGTCCGCTCCGGTTTCTCCAGATACCCCTGCGCCAGCTGCACGCCGCCGATGAACAGCTCGCCCGACACGCCCGTGGGGCACGGCCGCCCCGCCTCATCCAGCACCCGCAGCGTCACGTCGGGCAGCGGCGAGCCGATGGGCGGCAGCCGGGGCCACGTCGAGGGTGCCCCCGTCATCCGGTACGCGCTCACGACGTGCGTCTCCGACGGGCCGTACTGATTCTCGAGGACACAGCCCGGCAGCTTCTCGAAGAGCGACACCACCGCGGGCGTCACCTGCATCTGCTCTCCCGCGGTGATGACCTCCTTCAGGCTCGTCGGCACCCGCGCGCCGTGCACCACCGCGTCCGCCAGGGCCTGGAGGGCGACGAAGGGAAGGAACAGCCGCTCCACCCGCTGCTCCACCATGAAGTCGAGCAGCGCGGGCAGGTCCTGTCGCATCGGCGCGGACGGGACGACCAGCCGTCCTCCGGCGCTCCACGTCGAGAAGATCTCCTGGAACGACACATCGAAGCTCAGCGGGGCGAACTGCAGCGTCGTCGCGTCCGGCTTCGGCGAGTGCCCCCGCTGCCACGCCAGCAGGTTGCACAGCGCGCGGTGCGACAACACGACGCCCTTCGGCTTCCCGGTGCTCCCGGACGTGTAGACCACGTAGCACGCGCTCTCCGGGGGCACGCGCGGCGGCGGCGTCAGCTCCCGGGGGGCAGACTCCTCGGCGCACAGCGCATCCACGCGCAGCGCCCTCGCCCGGGCGGGCGCGGGCAGCGAGTCCCACTGACTGTCGCGCGTCAGCACCCTCGCCACGTTCGAGTCCTCCACCATGTACCCCAGCCGCTCCACGGGGTAGCGCGTGTCGAGCGCCACGTAGGCCGCGCCCGCCTTGAGAATCGCCAGGAGCGACACCAGCTGTTCGGGTGACCGCTCCATGAACACCCCCACCCGGTCGCCCACTCCCACGCCCGCGGTCCGCAGGTGCCCCGCAAGCTGACGGGCCCGCCGCTCCAGCTGCGCGTACGTCAGCTCCCTCCCCTCGCAGACCAGCGCCACCGCGTCGGGCGTGCGCGCCGCCTGCGCTTCCACCAGCGCGTGCGCGCACGACTCCGCGCGCGGCCCACGCGCGGGTTCATTCCACGACTCGGGTCCTGGTCGTCGCTCCATCTGCGTGACAAGTAAGAGTTCGGACAGCCGCGAATCGGGTGAGCCCACCGCCTGCTCGAACAGCCGAGCCAGATGGGCGGCCCTGTCGGGCGCGGCGCGGTCCGTGCGAGACACCGGCTGCATCACCGAGGACCCGGCGACATCCCGGAACCGCTGCGCCACCAGCGTGTCGATGCGCCCCGCGATGGCCGCCACCGTCTCCAGCTCGTCCAGCTCCCGCGGCGACAGCTCCACCCGGAACAGGCTCCAGATGCGCGCGAGCACTTGTGAGCTCATCAACGAACGGCCGCCGAGCTCGGGGAAGCGGTCGAGCGCGCCGATACCTGGCACATTCAGCACCTCACTCCAGATGAGCGCGACGGCGCGCTCGGTTTCGGTGCGGGGTTCCACCGCACGGGTGACACTGCGCGCGGCGCGGAGGTCCTGGGGGCGTGGATGGGTCATGGGGGAGTAGCCCTGGATAATGGGAATCCGGGTAAAACATTTCTTAACGACAAAACATGTGTAATTGCACGCACCCTCCCCACCAAGGATGAGCGGTTCACACTTGTCGCGTGGTGTCGTGTCGACCCAGGTCCAGCGCTCTCGGGGAACGGCTCCAGAAAATTGCTCCAGAGCTGGATGTGGCGATCAGGGTGTAGGCACGGACTGTCGTATACTGGTCGATTACCGAGTGACCCGAGCCTGCCCGGGATAGCGCGCCACCGCCGTGGGCAAGGTCACCACCGCCGACGTCTTGGCGGCGTGGGCGTGGTGCACCTGGGCGTGACGGATGACCTGAAGACCATGAAGAAGACGCTCTCCCTCATGACACTGCTCGCCGCGGGTGCCAGCCAGGCCGCGGGGTTTCAGATCGACACGCAGAGCGCCCGCTCGACGGGCATGGGCAACGCGGCCACCGCGTGGTTGGACGACTCGTCGGCCATCTACTCCAACGCGGCCAACATCCTGGGTGTGAAGCGGTTGGATATCACCGTGGGAGACACGGGCATCCTGCCGCTGCTGGAGTTCACGCCGGACGGAGGCACCGCGCAGAGCCAGAAGCTGACGGTGTCTCCGCCGCCGCACGTGTTCGCGGTGTTCCGCCCCTTCGAGTCGCTCGCGTTCGGCGTGGGTGCCTACGCGCCCTACGGCGCGCGCAGCCGGTGGAAGGACGACTTCGTGGGGCGCTTCCGCGGGAAGGAGTCGAGCCTCACGGCGTATTACATCAACCCCACCGTCGCGTATCAGCCGCATGAGGCGATCCGCGTGGGCGCGGGCCTGGACATCGTGCGCTCCACCGTGGAGATCCGCCGGGGGCTGAACTTCGTGGAGGGCGAGGGCGCCATCCACCTGGGCGGCGGCGCGTGGGGCGTGGGCTTCAACGCGGGCGTCCAGGCGGAGCTGCTCCCGAAGGAGCTGACGCTCGGGGTGCACTTCCGCAGCGCGGTGGCCGTCACGTTCGACGGCAAGGCGGACTTCCAGGACGTGCCCACGGAGTTCCAGCAGCGGATGACGGACCAGCGCGTGAGCGCGGACGTCACCTTCCCCTCCACGCTCGCCATCGGCCTGGCCTTCTTCCCGATGGAGCGGCTGACGATGGCCTTCGATGCGCAGGTGACGTTCTGGTCCTCCTTCGAGCAGCTGGCCATCGAGTTCCCGGACACGCCGGCCCTCAACAACCCGGTGGCGAAGAACTGGGCGACGAAGGTGAAGTACCACCTGGGCGCCGAGTACGCCGTCACGCCCCAGCTCCAGGCGCGCGCGGGCTTCGTCGCGGACCTGGCACCGAGCCCCGAGGAGACGCTCACCCCGGACCTCCCGGACGCGGACCGCTACAAGCTCACCGTGGGCGCGGGCTACACCTTCGGCGCGCTGCGCGCGGACGCGGGCTACCAGTTCGTCATCCTCTCGGACACGACGAGCACCGCGCCCGGCATGCCCGGCACGTACTCCGGCTCCGCGCACGTGCTGAGCGTGACGCTCGGCTACGCGCTGTAGTCAGCCCTCGGAGCTGGAGATGATGCCCATGGTCCGGTGCATCCGCTCCAGCCCCAGGCTCACGAGCGCCCGGCGGATCTCCGCCTGTCCCCAGAAGAGCTTGCGGAACACGGTCTGATCCAACCGCAGCATCGTGCAGGAGGTCCGCGCCGTCACCGTGGCCGTGGCCAGCCGTCCTCGCAGCAGGGAGACCTCTCCGAAGATGTCTCCTTCCGTCATGTCGGGATAGGCGGTGA
The DNA here is from genome assembly GCF_038561935.1 of Myxococcus stipitatus. The sequence goes on from NZ_CP102770.1 coordinate 5,452,118, forward strand.
TGCGCCCGTCCCCATGCGTGTGGAAGACCCCGCAGCGGCCTCGCAGCAGGATGTAGAGCGCGTCCCCCGGAAGTCCACGCGTGAGCAGGGTCTCGCCCACGCCGACGGAGTACGGCTCCAGCGCCCCGCCCAGCTGGGCCCAGAGCCCGGGTGACAAGCCGCTCAACAGCGGGCTGCTCCGCAGGGCATCCGCCAGCAGCCGCTCCCGGCACCGCATGGCGACGACGGGGGCCTCCACGCCGTGACGCGCGCCAGCGACCGCGAGCCCGTTGAGCGACAGCTCCCGCACCACGGTCCGCTCCACGGTGACGACACTGGCCATTCGTGGACAGTGCGTCATCAGCGCCAGCTCGCCGAAGAAGTCCCCCGCGCCGAGCATGGCCAGCATCCGCGCCTCCCGGCGGTGGGTGGGCTCGCGGCACACCGCCACCTTGCCCTCCAGGATGACGAACATCGACGCGCCCGTGTCCCCCTCGCGCACCACCACCTGACCGGCGGGGAGGAACCGCGTCCAGACTGGCAACGGCGCGGGCCCCATCGGCTGCAAGGAAGGGATTGGGGAAACCGGATTCGACATGCCGCCTCCACGGACTGTGAGTGGATTCGGAAGCCCAAAGTAGCGGCGCTTCGGAGCGACCGCAGTGAAGCCCCTCACAGCTCGAACCAACACAATCCTAGGGGGTTTCCCTCACCAGGCGGTCAGGATGGACCAAGGTGATTCTCCCTCCCTCATAAGACAGCAATCCCTCACGCACGTAGAAGCGCAGCCACTTGTTGGTGCTCTCCCGCGTCAACCCGCAGAGGTTGGCGATCTCCGTCTGGGTGAGCCTCAAGGGGATGACCACACCGCCCGCGCCGCCGCTCTCGCCTTGCTCTCGCGCCAGCCCCAGCAGCACCCGCACCAGCCGCTCGCGCGCGTCCAGGAAGTGGGTGTCGTGGACCAGCTGTGTCACGTGGCGGACCATGCGACTCAACGTCGCCAGCAGCGCGGTGGCCACGCTCGGGCGGGCCTCCACGTAGCGGCGGAAGTCCTCCCGCTGGAGGATCAACAGCTCCGAGTCCTCTCGCGCCACCGCGTCCGTGGAGCGCGGCTCTCCATCCAGGAGCGCCAGCTCTCCGAAGAAGTCCCCGCGCGACAGCAAGGAGAGGATGACCTCCTTGCCCTCCGGCGAGCTCAGCCGGATGGCCACCTCTCCGCGGCGGATGACATACAGCGCGGTGCCCACGTCGCCCTGAAGGAAGACAACCTCGCCGCGCCCGAAACGACACGGACGCAGCAGCGAAGACAGGCTCTCCAATGCCTCGCTGTCCAGGTGCTCGAAGAGCGATATCTCGGACAGCAGTTGCGCGTGTGACATGCCATCCCCCCGGAACCAGGACAGACGTCCCCGGTCCCCACCCCATCAGAGCCCACCCGCACCCCACATTGCATCCCCGCTTTCGCTCGCACCCTGGCGGCTTCGCTGCGAGTGACAACCACCCTTGACACCGACTTGGGCGCATGGCACTTAATCCGCCCAATATCGATAATGAGAACCATTCTCATTTATCCGGTTTCCGACAGGCGCTCCGACGCGAGGCCGAAGGAGTCGAAGTCGATGGGCGAGACACCCCGGGTGGCGTTGGTGACGGGAGCGGCGCAGGGCATTGGCGCGGAGGTGGCCAGGGTCCTGGCGGCGGAGTTCACCGTGGCCGCGCTCGACACGAACGCGGAGGGGCTGCTCGCCTTGGTCTCCGAGCTGCGGGGGCGCGGGCAGAAGGCCGCCGCGTGGCCGGTCAGCGTGGGAGACGCCGCCGCCGTGGAGACGGTGGTGGAGCGCATCGAGCGGGAGCTGGGCCCCATCCACACCCTGGTCAACGTCGCGGGCGTGCTGCGGATGTCTCCGGTGGTGTCCATGACGGACGAGGACTGGGCCACCACCTTCGGGGTGAACACGAACGGGGTGTTTCATGTCTCGCGCGCGGTGGCTCGGCGCATGATGCCCCGCCGCGCGGGAGTCATCGTCACGGTGAGCTCCAACGCCTCCGGGACGCCGCGCATGCAGATGGGCGCGTATGCCGCGTCCAAGGCCGCCTCCACCATGTTCACCAAGTGCCTGGGGCTGGAGCTGGCCGAGTACGGCATCCGCTGCAACGTGGTGTCGCCGGGCTCCACCGACACGGCCATGCAGCGCCTGCTCTGGAAGGACGAGCACGGCGCGGACGCCGTCATCGCGGGCGCGTCGGAGTCCTACCGCGTCGGCATCCCCCTGCGCCGCATCGCCACGCCGCGCGACATCGCGGACGCGGTGCAGTTCCTCGTGTCGGACCGCGCCCGCCACATCACCCTCCACGACCTCCGCGTCGACGGGGGCGCCACGCTGGGCTGTTGACCCTCCCCTCCCTGTCCTCGAGGGCCTTCGTGCGTCCAGGAATTGATAACGATTCTCCGTATCAAAATCAAAGTTTCGACACAGTGGTGGAAAGCAGGAGTCACGCCGTGACGCAGACTGATCGTTCCGTGGCACCCCAGAAGCTGGCCGCGCAGTTGCTCGAGAGCTACGAGGCGGGCTCTTCGTTCTTCTTCGCCTCGCCTCGCCGCACGCTGTTGGCGCGAGGCACGTTCGCCACGGTGCCGCACGTGGGTGGCGCCAGCTCGCTGGAGCGGCTGCCGGAGCGCGTGGCGGCGGTGCTGGGCGACTCGCGACAGGCGGACCATGACATCCCCGTGGCGGTGGGCGCGGTGCCCTTCGACGGCAGCGTGCCCGCGCAGCTGGTGGTGCCCCTGACGATCCAGCGCGCGGGGCCGCTGGTGTTCGACGACATGGCCATGCCCCTGCCCTCGCAGCCGGCGCGCTACACGGTGCGGCCGGTGCCGGAGCCCTCCGCGTACCTCGACGGCGTGGCCCAGGCGCTGAAGCGGATGGAGCAAGGCCCGCTGCGCAAGGTGGTGCTGTCGCGCGCGCTGCACCTGAGCGCGACGACGCCCATCGACCTCCAGCGCCTGCTGCACAACCTGGCCCGGCGCAACCCGTCCGGTTACACGTTCGCGGTGGACCTGCCCTCGCGGGGGGCGGCCTTCCCGGGCGAGGGACGGCGCACGCTGATTGGCGCCAGCCCGGAGCTGCTCGTGTCTCGCTCGGGGATGCAGGTGCTGGCCAATCCCCTCGCGGGCTCGGCGGCGCGCAGTCCGGACCCGGTGGAGGACCAGCGGCGGGCCCAGGCGCTGCTCCAGTCGCCCAAGGACCTGCACGAGCACGCGGTCGTCATCGACGCGGTGGCGGAGGCGCTGCGTCCGTTCTGCAAGAACCTGGAGGTGCCCGCGCGGCCGTCGCTCGTGAACACGCAGACGATGTGGCACCTGTCCAGCCGCATCGTCGGTGAGCTGAGGGACCCGGGCATCAGCTCCGTCACGCTCGCGCTGGCGATGCACCCGACGCCGGCCGTCTGCGGCCATCCCACGGCGCTGGCCCACGCGGCCATCGGCGACATCGAGCCATTTGAGCGCGGCTACTACACGGGCGCGGTCGGATGGTGCGACGTGAATGGCGACGGACAGTGGGCGGTGACCATCCGCTGCGCGGAGGCCGACGAGCACTCGCTGCGACTGTTCGCGGGCGCGGGCATCGTCGCGGGCTCCCAGCCGGAGTCGGAGCTGGCGGAGACCGAGGCGAAGTTCCGCACGATGCTCCAGGCGATGGGGCTGGGCCTGGGTGTCGAGGTGAAGTCATGAGCACCGCCGACGCCCGGCTCCCCGGGTGCCCCACGTGGCCCGAGGACTTCGCGGAGCGCTACCGCCGCGCGGGCTACTGGCGCGGGGAGACCTTCGGCCGGATGTTGCGCGAGCGAGCGGAGCTCCACGGCGACCGCGTCGCGCTCGTCTCCGGCGAGGACCGGTGGACATACCGCGAGCTGGACGCGCGGGTGGACCGGCTCGCGTCCGGGTTCAAGGCCCTGGGCATCCGGGCCAGGGACCGCGTGGTGGTGCAGCTCCCCAACATCGCCGCGTTCCACGAGGTCTGCTTCGCCCTCTTCCGGCTGGGCGCGCTGCCCGTCTTCGCCCTCCCCGCCCACCGGGGCGCGGAGATTGGCTACTTCTGCGAGTTCACCGAGGCGGTCGCCTACGTCATCGCGGACCGCCATGGCGGGTTCGACTACCGGACGCTCGCGGCCAGCGTGAAGGCGACGGTGCCGTCGCTCCAGCACGTCATCGTCGTGGGCGACGCGGGGCCGTACACCGCGCTGGAGAGCCTCTACCGGACGCCCGAGGCGCTCGAGGAGCCGCGCCCCGACGACGTGGCCTTCTTCCAGCTCTCCGGCGGCAGCACGGGGGTGCCCAAGCTCATCCCGCGCACGCATGACGACTACCTCTACAGCGTTCGCGCCAGCGCGGAGATCTGCCAGCTCGACACGTCGAGCGTGTACCTCTGCGCGCTCCCCGCCGCGCACAACTTCCCCATGAGCTCACCCGGTGTGTTCGGGACGCTCCACGCGGGCGGCACGGCGGTGCTGGCCCTCCACCCGAGCCCGGACGTGGCCTTCCCGCTCATCGCGCGGGAGAAGGTCACCATCACCGCGCTGGTGCCCCCCCTCGCCATGGTGTGGATGGATGCGGCCAAGGCGCGCAGGCACGACCTGTCCAGCCTGAAGGTGCTCCAGGTGGGCGGCGCGAAGCTGAGCTCGGAGGCCGCCGCGCGCGTGAAGCCCGCGCTGGGCTGCACGCTCCAGCAGGTCTTCGGCATGGCGGAGGGGCTGGTCAACTACACGCGCCTGGATGACTCCGAGGAGCACATCCTCCACACCCAGGGCCGCCCCATCTGCGCCGACGACGAGGTCCGCATCCTCGACGAGGACGGCCAGGATGTGGAGGTGGGCCAGACGGGCCAGCTCTTCACGCGCGGGCCCTACACGATTCGCGGCTACTACAAGGCGGAGACCCACAACGCGCGGGCCTTCACGTCCGACGGCTTCTACGGCACCGGCGACCTGGTGCGGATGACGGCGGATGGGTACCTGGTGGTGGAGGGCCGCGCGAAGGACCAGATCAACCGCGGCGGCGACAAGGTCGCGGCGGAGGAGATTGAAAACCACCTCCTGGCCCACCCCATGGTCCACGACGCCGCCGTCGTCTCCATGCCGGATGCCTTCCTCGGCGAGCGCACGTGCGCGTTCGTCATTCCGCGAGGGACGCCACCTCCCGCCACTTCGCTGACCTCGTTCCTCCGGGAGCGCGGGCTGGCTGCGTTCAAGATTCCGGACCGGGTCGAGTTCGTCGACACGTTCCCGAAGACCGGCGTCGGCAAGGTCAGCAAGAAGGCCCTGCGCGAGGCGCTCGTCCGTCCCGCCGCCACCCGCTGACTCCTCTTCTTCCCGCCCCACCAAAGGACCTGCCCCATGGCGCTCCCCGCCATCACCCCCTACCCGATGCCCGGCGTCGCCGACCTCCCGAAGAACAAGGTCGCGTGGACGCCCGACCCCAAGCGCGCGGTGCTGCTCATCCATGACATGCAGCGCTACTTCGTGGAGGCGTTCACCGCGGGCGCCTCGCCCGTCACGGAGCTGGTCGCCAACATCCAGCAGCTGCGGCGGCACTGCGCCTCGCTCGGCATCCCCGTGGTGTTCTCCGCGCAGCCGGGCGGCCAGACGCCGGAGCAGCGCGGACTGCTGCTCGACTTCTGGGGCGGCGGCATCAACGGCGGCCCGCTCCAGAAGCAGATCATCGACGCGCTCACCCCGGGCGACGGCGACATCCAGCTCACCAAGTGGACCTACAGCGCGTTCCGCCGCACGAACCTGCTGGAGATGATGCGGGAGAAGGGCAAGGACCAGCTCATCATCTGCGGCATCTACGCGCACATCGGCTGCCTCCAGACGGCCAGCGATGGGTTCATGAGCAACATCCAGCCCTTCCTGGTCGCGGACGCGCTGGGGGACTTCTCCCTCGCGCACCACCAGCTCGCGCTCAGCTACGCGGCGCAGCTCTGCGCCGTCACCACCACCGCGCAGCAGGTCATCTCCGCGCTGGGGCCCGCGGCGTCCGCGAGCACCTCCGCCGGGCTGAGCAGCCACCAGGTCCGCGCGGACGTCGCGGAGCTGCTCCAGGTCTCCCTAATGGAGCTGGGGGAGGACGAGAACCTGCTCGAGCGCGGCATGGACTCCATCCGGCTGATGAGCCTGGTGGAGCGGTGGAGGAACGCGGGCGCGGAGGTCACCTTCGTGGAGCTGGCGGAGCGGCCGACGCTCGCCGATTGGTACGCGATTCTCGGCGCGATGATGCTGCCTCCCCTCGCCGCGAGCACCGCCCCCGTCGCGCTCCAGCGACAGGCTTAGTGGTTCGTTCGACGCCCTCATGAAGGACCTGGCGATGCCCGACTCACACGACGCACGATGGCCGCTCTCCGCGGCGCAGCACGGTATCTGGGTCGGTCAGCAGCTCGACCTCGCGAGCCCCATCTACAATGCCGGCGAGTGCATCGAGCTTCGAGGCCCGCTGCTCGTCGAGCACTTCGAGGCGGCCGTCCGGCAGACGGTCGACGAGGCGGAGGCGCTCCATGCGCGCTTCGAGATCTCGGAAGGGGGCCCGGTGCAGCGGGTCAGCCCTCGGGTGGAGTGGGTGCTTCAGCAGGTCGACCTGAGCACCGCGGCAGACCCGTGGGTCGCGGCGCGGGACTGGATGAACGAGGACCTGAAGCGGACGGTGGACCTCACCCGAGGCCCGCTGTTCGCGGAGGTCCTCTTCAAGGCCGGTCCCGAGCGGCACTTCTGGTTCCAGCGCGTGCATCACATCGCGATGGATGGATATGGATTCTCGCTCCTCGCGCGACGGGTCGCGGAGCTCTACACCGCGCGAGTCACGGGCCGTCCGGCGCCCGCGAGCCTCGCGCCCTTGAGGCCGGTGCTCGATGAGGACGCGGCCTACCGGGCCAGTCCGCAGTTCGAGCAGGACCGGGCCTTCTGGGTCGACCGGCTCACGGAGTCTCCGCTGCCGGTGACGCTGGCACCTCCGGCTCCGATGTCTCCAGCGTTCGTGCGTGCGACGCGGCAGCTCACGTCCATCCAGGTCGAGCGAATGCAGGGAGTTGCCCGTCCGTTGGGACTCACCTGGCCGGACCTGGTGCTGGCCGCCGCGGCGGCGTGGATTCACGCGCGCACGGGTGCGCCTGAAGTGGTGCTCGGCTTGCCGGTGATGACGCGACTGGGCTCGGTCTCGCTGCGGGTGCCCTGCATGGCGATGAACATCGTGCCGCTGCGGGTGCCCGTCGCGGCTGGTGCCACGCTGGCGTCGTTGGCCCGGAACATCGCGTTGGAGCTGCGAGCGTCCAGGCCCCACCTCCGATACCGCTACGAGCAGCTTCGCCGCGACCTGCGTCGGGTGGGTGGACAGCGCAAGCTGTTCGGCCCCGTCGTCAACATCATGCCGTTCGACTACGGGCTGCGCTTCTCGGGGTTGACGAGCATCGCGCACAACATCTCGGCGGGTCCGGTGGAGGACCTCTCCATCGGTGTCTATGCCCGCTCCGATGGCGGTGGCCTGCGCGTCGACTTCGATGCGAACCCTGACTGCTACGACGTGTCGACGGTGGACAGCCACCAGCAGGACTTCCTCCAGCGGCTCGACACGTGGCTCGCGGCACCGGAGCAGCCGGTGCACCGCTCGGCGTCGACGGGCCTCGACGGAAGCGCATCGGAGCTGTCGGTCCTCGATGGCGGTCCGCTGCCCGTGCCAGCGACTCCTGTCCTGACGTTGATTGAGCAGCGCGTCCGCGAGCAGCCCGAGGCGGTCGCGGTGGAGCACGGCACGCATCGCCTGACCTACCAGGAGCTTTGGCAACAGGGGCGGGCGCTCGCTGCGCGTCTTGTGGCCGAGGGTGTCCGCGTCGATACGCCCGTGGCGGTGAAGGTACCGCGAGGGCTCGACGCGATTGTCGCGTCGCTGGGCATCCTCATCTCTGGAGCGGGATATCTCCCGCTGGACCCGAACGGACCCGAGTCTCGCGCGGCGGCCATTCTCGATGATGCGGCGCCCTCGCTGATGGTCGTGCCCGCATCTGCCACGGACGGCAGTCCCCGGCCCGTAGGACTCCTGGCCATCCAGCGGCGGGCGGTTGCATCTGCTACCGCGCTCGACGCATCGGGCACGGACATCAGCGCCCCGACCGGGGGGCTTCCGGCCAGCTCGCGGCGGGCGGTCACTCCAGCGCCCGACTCCAGCTCCCAGTCCGAAGGGTTCCTGGCGAACGCGCGGAGGGACGTCGTGCCAGTTTCCGACTCCTCTCGCACCAATACCACCCTTCAGTCCGTGGGGCTCCCAGCCCACCAGAGACTCACGGCTGCGCCATCTCCCGCTCTCGATTCCGGAGGCACGGACACCAGCCCTCGGTCCGCGGGGCTCTCGGTCCACGAGCAGCGGGAGGGCACGCCAACTCCCGATTCATCTCGCGCTGACTGCGATCAGCTCGCGTACGTCATCTACACGTCTGGTTCGACAGGGCAGCCCAACGGTGTGCAGATCACCCATGGTGCCTTGGCGCACTTCGTCGCGGGGGCGACACACCGCTACGGCATCCATCGCGAGGACCGAGTCCTCCAGTTCGCGCCCCTGCACTTCGACGCGAGCGTCGAGGAGATCTTCCTGACGCTGTGTGCCGGCGCGCGCCTCGTACTGCGCACGGACGAGATGCTCCAGTCCGTGCCTCGGCTCCTCGAAGCATGCACGGCACAAGGCATCACCGTGTTGGACCTGCCCACGGCCTTCTGGCACGAGCTGGCCTATGCCGTGTCCACGGAGGCCGCGCGGCTTCCCGCCTCCGTGCGCATCGTCATCATCGGCGGAGAGGCGGCCCTCCCCGAACGTGTCGCGCGCTGGCGCGCCTCCGTGGGCTCCGGCGTCCGTCTCCTCAACACCTACGGCCCTACCGAGGCCACGGTGGTCGCGACCATGGCCTCGCTCGGAGAATCGGATGGCGGCACCTCCGAACGCGCCGAGGCGCCCATCACCCTGCCGCCCTCCGACGTTCGCACATCACTTGGCGTCTCGGCGGCCCGACCTGCCACCAACGGCGCCGAGAATGAGGTCCCTGTCGGCCAGCAGCTCCCCGGCGTTCGCGTCTCGGCGGCCCGACCTGCCACCAACAGCGCCGAGGGTGAGGTCCCCGTCGGCCTGCAGCTCCCCGATGTTCGCGCCTCGCTTGGCGTCTCGGCGGCCCGACCTGCCACCAACGGCGCCGAGGGTGAGGTCCCCATTGGCCTGCCGCTCCCCGGCGTTCGCGCCTCGCTGAGCGTCTCGGCGGACCGACCTTCCGCCAAGGGCGCCGAGGACGAAGTCCCCATCGGCCTGCCACTCTCCAACGTTCGAGTATCGGCCGCCCGACCTCCCACCAGGGGCCCCGAGGACGAGGTCCCCATCGGACTGCCGCTCCCCGGCGTTCGCGCCGCGCTCATCGACTCGCAAGGACGACTGGTCGCCAAGGGCATCGAAGGCGAACTGTGCCTGCTGGGCGGCGCCCTCGCTCGTGGCTACCTCGGACGCCCGGAGCTGGACCGGGCCCGCTTCATCTCGCTGAACGCGCTGCCGGATCAGCCGCGCGCCTACCGCACCGGCGACAAGGCCCGGATGCGCGAGGACGGACAGCTCGTGTTCGTCGGTCGCGTGGACGACGAGCTGAAGATCAGCGGACACCGCATCGACCCCGCCGAGGTGGAGACCGTGCTCCTCGGCCACCCCGGCGTGCGCGAGGCCGCGGTCGTGGGCCAGCAACTCCCCGGAGGCTCCCGCCGCCTGTGCGCCCACGTCGTCGCGGAGGCTCCCGCCCCCTCCGCCGCCGACCTGCGCAAACACCTGCTCGCGCATCTCCCCGCCCCCATGGTGCCTGGTGCCATCGTCTTCACCGAGCACCTGCCGCGCACCAGCACGGGCAAGATCGACCGCACGGCCTTGCGCAAGGCCACCCCCGTCGAGCGCGCCTCTCCCGTCGACCAGACCTCCACCGAGCTGGAGCGCCTCCTCCTGGGCATCTGGGAAGAAGTCCTCGGCGCAACGGACCTGACCCCACAGGACGACTTCTTCGACCGAGGAGGCCAGTCCCTCCAGAGCATCCAGGTGGCCAACCGCCTCGGCATCGCCCTGGGACGCGAGGTCCCCGTCGCCACCGTGTTCCGCTACCCCACGGCCGCGGCCCTCGCTCAAGCGCTCGAACACGGAGACACCACAAGCACCACCCCCTCGGGCCCGAACCCCACGATGCTCGCCGACGCGGAGCTGTCCGAGGAGATCCTCCCCAAGTCCAGCCACACCCCGCCAGCCGCCCCCCACGCAAGCTTCGAGTCCCTCTTCCCCGCCCCTCGCCAGGTGCTCCTCACCGGCGCCACGGGCTTCGTCGGCGCGCACCTGCTCGACCAGCTCCTGCGCCAGACCCAGGCCCGCGTGGTCTGCCTCGTCCGGGCTCGCGATGAAGCCCAGGCCATGGACCGCATCCGCGCGGCCCTGACATCCCAAGAGCTCTCCACGGAAGACCTCTCGAACCGCGTGCTGGCCCTGCCGTCGGACCTCACCAGGCCGTGGCTCGGGCTCGACAAGGCGCGCTTCCACGGACTCGCCGCCGAGTGCGACGTCATCCTCCACAACGCCGCGGTGGTGAGCGTCGTCCGGGAGTACGGCGGCGTCCAGGCCGTCAACGTCCAGGGCACTCGCGAGCTGTTGCGGCTGGCGGCCACCGCTCGCCTCAAGCCCTTCCACTACGTGTCCACGCTCGCCGTCGCGCCCCAGGCGAACGTGAGCCCGGAGGTCCCCGAGGACTTCGTCCCCGCCCACCCCGGCCTGCGTGACGGCTACCAGCAGAGCAAGTGGGTCGCGGAGCGCCTGGTCCAACACGCCTCCGAGCGAGGCCTCCCCGTCGCCGTCTACCGCCTGGGCCGCGTCGTCGGCGCGAGCGACACGGCCCTCGTCAATCCCCAGGACCTCGTCTGGCGCATCCTGCTCGCGGGAGTCCCCTCCGCCTCGCTGCCGATGCTGGACGTCGGCGAGACCTGGACCCCCGTGGACTACGTGGCCCGAGCCATCGTCGCCCTCTCGCGCCGCGCCACGCCGGGCACCGTGTTCAACCTGACGCCCGTGCCGGATGTCCGGCTGCCGGAGCTGTTCCGCTGGGTCCGCGAGTACGGCTACCCCGTGGAGTTGGCCCCCATCCCCGAGTGGTGCGCACGCGTCGCGGAGCGCGCGGGCACCGCCGACAACACCACCACGCTGGCCTTCTTCGACCTGCGCTCCGGCGACTCGGAGCCGGCCTTCGGACTCGGCCCCGTGCGCTGTCAACGACTGCACCAGACCCTGGAGGGCACCGGCATCACCTGTCCCCAGGCGAATCGCGACCTCTTCTTCCGCTACCTCAACACCTGCGTCGCCCGCGGACTCCTCCCGCCGACGCCTGGCGCTTCCTTGGAAACGGCCACCCCGTGACGAATCGAACCTGGACCCCGCGCACGTGGCGCGAGAAGCCCGTGAAGTACATGCCGGAGGACTATCCGGACATGCGCGCCCTCGCCCGCGTCGAGTCCGAGCTGTCCAAGCTCCCGCCCCTCGTCCACCCCGCGGAGACCCGGCGCCTCACCGCCGCGCTCGCGCAGGTCTCCCAGGGCAAGGCCTTCCTCCTCCAAGGCGGCGACTGCGCGGAGAGCTTCAAGGAGTTCACCACCGACAACATCCGCGACACGTTCCGCCTCATCCTCCAGATGGCCATCGTGCTCACCTTCGCGGGGGGCCGGCCGGTGGTGAAGGTGGGCCGCATCGCGGGGCAGTTCGCCAAGCCGCGCTCCAGTCCCGTGGAGACGCTCGACGGCGTCACCCTCCCCGCGTACCGGGGCGACATCATCAACGGCATGGACTTCGACGCGGCCGAGCGGACGCCCGACCCGAAGCGCCTGCTCAAGGCCTACCACCAGTCCTCCGCCACGCTGAACCTGCTGCGGGCCTACTCCGGAGGCGGTTACGAGGACCTCTGCAACCTCCACCGCTGGACGCTCGACTTCGTCGCGGCCTCTCCGCAGGCAGAGCCCTACCGCAAGCTCGCGGACTCCATCTTCGAGTCGCTCTGCTTCATGCGCGCGCTGTGCCCCGCCCCCGACCACACCCCCGCCCAGCCCACCGTGGAGCTCTTCACCAGCCACGAAGCGCTCCTCCTCAACTTCGAGGAGGCCCTCACGCGCCAGGAGGCCTCCACGAACCACTGGTACGACGCCTCCGCCCACATGCTCTGGATTGGCGAGCGCACCCGCCAGCTCGACGGCGGACACGTGGAGTTCATGCGCGGCCTGCGTAACCCCATTGGCGTGAAGTGCGGCCCCTCCATGGAGCCGGACGACCTCATGCGCCTGATGGACGCGCTCAACCCGGAGGGCCTCCCGGGCCGCCTCACGCTCATCGGCCGCTTCGGCGCGGACAGGGTCACCGAATGCCTCCCACGCCTGATGGCCGCCACGCGTCAGGATGGCCGCCCCGTCATCTGGTCCATCGACCCGATGCACGGCAACACCCACAAGGCCAGCAATGGCTACAAGACACGCGCCTTCGACCGGGTCCTCTCCGAGGTGAAAGGCTTTCTCCAGGTCGCCGCGGCCGAGGGCGTCCACCCGGGCGGCATCCATCTGGAGATGACGGGACAGAACGTCACCGAGTGCCTGGGCGGCCCGCGCGCGGTCACCGAGGACGACCTTTCCAGCCGCTATCACACACATTGCGACCCCCGCCTCAACGCGGACCAGGCACTCCAGCTTTCCTTCCTGGTCGCAGAGAAACTGCACTCCCTGAAAAGCCCACGTGCCAGGGCTGCCTAGGACACTCATCAATCCTTGACAGCCTGTAGGCCAAGGAATACACGCACTCCGCAAATGAAAATGAAAACCATTTTCATAATCCCCTTGGCGCGTTGGATCCTCGGACCCGGTCGGGCGTGGCGTGGCGTGGCGCTGCTGACGTGGCTCGCAGTCGGGGCTCCCGCCCTGGCGCAGGATGCGGGCGAAGGTCCGCCGCTGTCCGTGGCACCGACTGCGGCCCCCTCCATCGTGCCGCCCAAGCTGGTGACGTTCGTCGACGCGACGTACCCGGCCGAGGCGGAGAAGGCCCGGCTGGAGTCCACGGTGCGCCTGAAGCTGACGCTGGACGCCCAGGGCGCCGTCACGGAGGCGGAGGTCCTGGAGCCCCAGGGGCACGGCTTCGATGAGGCGGCGCGGGAGGCGGCCCTGCGCTTCCGCTTCGAGCCAGCCTGGCGCGACGGCGTCGCGGTCCCCTCGCGCATCGCCTACAGCTACGAATTTCGCCTTCCCGCCGAAGCGCCCGTGCCCGCGCAGGCCGAGCCGCCTGTCGTCGCGACCGCGCCCGTCACTCCGGTGGAGGCCCCTGTCGCCCCCGCGCAGCAGCCCTCGGCCGACGTGGCCGTGGACGCCATCGACGTCACCGTCGCGGGAGAGTCCGCCGCCGAGCGCCGGCGCCGCTCCGCCGAAGCGGTGAAGGTCATCGAGACGGAGACGCTCCAGCGCCAGGCCGTGGACATGGGCCAGGTCCTCTCCCGGACCGAGGGCGTGGGGGTCCGCCGCGCCGGAGGACTGGGCAGCCGCGCGCGCTTCTCCCTCGCGGGCCTCGCGGATGACCAGGTCCGCTTCTTCATCGACGGCGTGCCGCTGGAGCTCGCGGGCTTCGGCCCCGACTTCGCGAACGTCCCCGTCAACCTCGTGCAGCGCCTGGAGCTGTACCAGGGCGTGGTGCCCGTGCGCTTCGGCGCGGATGCGCTGGGCGGCGCGGTGCAGATCGTCACGCCGGAGAACGTGGAGGGCTCACGCGCCTCCGCGTCCTACGAAATCGGCTCGTTCGAGACGCACCGGGTGACGGCGAGCGCGCAGCACGTCTCCGGCGCCACGGGCCTGATGCTGCGCGCCAGCGGCTTCTTCGACTCCAGTCCCAATGACTACGCCGTCGACGTCAAGGTAGGCGACGCCGCGGGGCGGGTCCTCGAGACGCGCCTGCCGCGCTTCCACGACGCCTTCCGCGCGGGCGGTGGGGGGCTCGAGGTGGGCTTCGTGAACAAGCCCTGGGCCCGCCGGCTCCTCCTCCGGGCCTATGCGTCCACCTCCAGCCAGGAGATCCAGCACGACACGACGATGAAGACGGCCTACGGCGAGGTCGACTCGGCCAACAGCTCCGGCGGCGCCACGCTCCGCTTCGAGCAGACCTACACCAGCGGCATCGTCGTGGACGCGGTGGGTGGCTATGTCTTCCGGCGCGCCCGCCTCACGGACCTGGGGACGTGCGCGTATGACTGGTTCGGCAAGTGCGTCGCCGACCTCCCGCAGCCGGGGGAGCTGGAGGACCGGGCCATCGACCGGCACGTGAGCCAGCACACCGGCTTCGCGCGGCTCAACCTGGGCTGGAGCCTGGCCCCCCAGCAGATGCTGCGCCTGACGGTGGCGCCCACGTTCGTGAGCCGGGACGGTGAGGACCAGGCGCTCACCGCGCTCAGCAAGGTCGACCCGCTCACCGCGCGGCGCGGCCTCTACTCGCAGGTCGTCGGCCTGGAGCATGAGCTGGACGCGCTGGACGAGCGGCTGGAGAACATCGTCTTCGCCAAGAGCTACACGCAGCTGGCCCGCGCGGACCGGCTCCTGCCCGACAACACCTTCGCCCCCGCGAACCGGGACACCTTCACCTTCGGGGTCGGCGACTCGCTTCGCTACCGGCTGTCATCCCAGCTCACCGCCAAGGCCGCCTACGAGTGGGCCACGCGCCTGCCCCGGCCCGATGAAATCTTCGGCGACGGCATCCTCATCGACACGAACCTGGACCTGAAGCCGGAGAGCAGCCACAACCTCAACCTGGAGCTGGCGCTCGACACGCGCGAGACGACGAACGGGGCCTTCCGGGGCAGCGTGATGGGCTTCGCCCGGTTCACCGACCAGCTCATCATCCCGCTGGGGCGTGAGGGCTACTTCACCTACCAGAACGTCTTCGCGGCGCGCAGCCTGGGCGCCATGGGCGCGGTGGGCTGGACGTCGCCCGATCAATTCCTGTCACTCGACGGAAACGTCACCTGGCAGGACATCCGCAATGCCTCCAGCGAGGGCGCCTTCGGCACCTTCGACGGCCAGCGCATCCCCAACCGCCCCGCCCTGCTCGCCAACGGGAGCGCCCGGTTCCAGTGGAGTGGCCTGGCGTCGTCCCGCGATGAGCTGTCATTGACCTGGAACACCCGCTACATCCACTCGTTCTACCGAGGGTGGGAGAAGCTGGGGACGCAGGGCTCGAAGCAGAACATCGAGGCCCAGCTCCTTCACTCGCTGGCCCTCACGTATGTCACCCGGCCCGCGCGCGCGACCCTGAGCTGGACGGTCGACGTGCAGAACCTCACCGACGCCACCGCCATGGACTTCATGGGGGTGCAGCGTCCCGGGAGAAGTGTCTCCGCGAAGGTGGTCGCGGAGCTCTGAGTCACCCCCGCATCTGTCTGGTCATTCCCCGCTGATGTCCTGAAAGGACTCTCTCCATGAAGACTCCCTCACGCTTCTCCTTCCCACGGCTCACCGCGGCGGCGCTCGCGCTGGGCCTGTTCTCCGGCTGCGGTGACGACAAGGACGGCAAGGGCATTGGCGACGGCGCCGTCTACGCCGCCATCACCCAGGTGAGCACGGCCGACGAGACGCAGAGCTACGTCGTCCTGCTGAACAAGGTCGACCAGACCGAGGCGCTGTCGCTGGAGAACGCCACCGAGATTCCCGGCCGCGCGCTGGGCGCCGGCATCGCGAAGTCCGGCCACCTGTACGTGGCGGGCAGCGAGGGCGCCATCGTGACGCGCTACAAGCTGACCGACGACGGGAAGCTCGTGCAGGACGGCGAGGTGAGCTTCTCCGGCCGCGGCGTCAGCTCCATCGGCGAGTACCAGCACCAGTTCCAGTTCGCCTCGGCGACGAAGGCGTACTACGTCGACGGCCGCACGGCGCAGGTCATCGTGTGGAACCCCACCACGATGGAGGTCACCAACGCCGTTCAGCTCCCCGGGCTGACCATCGCGGGCTCGGTCAGCACGTTCGCGTCGCTGCCGGTTCGCGCGGCGAACAAGATCCTCATCCCCGTGGGCTGGCGCCCGAGCTCCAGCGTGGGCATCACCGCGAAGGCCGGCGTCATCGTGGTGAACCCGGAGAACGACGCCATCACCCTGGTCACCGATGACCGCTGCGGCTACGTGCGCGACGGCGTCGTCGGCCCGGATGGTCAGGTCTACCTGGCCACCGAGGCGTATGGCGCCGCCGTGTTCCGCACCGCGGGCGCGTCCGCCGCGCCGGAGCCCTGCCTGCTGCGCTTCGACGCGCAGGCGCAGACGTTCGACAAGGACTTCCGCCGGTCGCTGGGCGCACTGACCAACGGCAAGCCCACGGGCTCGCTGCTGCCCGGCCCATCCGGCACCGCCTACCTGCGCGTGCTGGATGAGACGCACTCGTCCCTGCGCGAGGGCATGCACCCCCGCGCGATGGCCAGCGCCCCAGCCTGGAAGTTCTGGCAGCTCAACCTGGCCACGCTCGCCGCGACCGAGGTCTCCACCCTCCCGGCCAGCACGGGCAGCACGTTCCTCTACGACGCCGACAACCGCGTCCTCTTCACCGAGTTCACCAACAACTCGTCCACGACGAACGTCCGCGAGCTGACGGACAAGAGCGGCAAGCTCGTCTTCACCACGCAGGGGCTGGTGTTCTCCTTCCTGCAGCTGCGCTGAGCGGCTCCACCGCAGTCAACCTCCCGAAGGCGCCGCACGGCACCTCACGTCCGGCGCCTTCAGGAGCGTCCCATCCACCGCGGCGTCCCTGACGTGCGGCGTCCCCGTCTCCCGGGAATCCCAACCATGCACATCGTCGAAATCGTCAAGGATGTCTTCGTGAAGTGGGGCGCGAACTGGGTGCTCTGGCTCCTGTTCGCACTGTCCCTGGTGAGCATCGGCGTCATCGTGGAGCGCTGGCTCGTCTTCCGCACCAAGCAGGACCGCATCCGCGAGCTGTCCGGCGCGCTCGAGGAGACGCTGGCGAGCGGCGACTTCCCGGCGGCCATCTCCAAGCTGGAGAAGCGCACCTCGGTGGGCGCCTCGGTGGCCCGCGCGGGCCTGCGGCTGGCCCACCAGGGCATGACAGCCGCGGAGAAGGGCATGCAGAGCGCGCTCGCCATCGAGCGCTCCACGCTCGAGAACCGGCTCGCCTTCCTGGGCACGCTCGGGAACAACGCGCCGTTCATCGGACTGTTCGGCACCGTCATCGGCGTGCTGCTCGCGTTCGAGGCGCTGAGCCAGACGAAGGGCTCTCCCGTGAGTGGTGCGAGCCAGGTCGCCTCCAACCTGGTGATGGGCAGCATCGCGGAGGCGCTGGTCGCCACCGCCGTCGGCATCGGCGTCGCCCTCCCCGCCGTCGCGGCCTACAACTACTTCCAGCGCCGCATCGCCAGCATCCTCTCGGACGCGGAGGCGCTGACCAACCTGGTGCTGGCCTACGTCTCCGCGCGTGAGCAGGCCGCGGCGCCCAAGGGAGGCGCCTGACCATGGCCGGAGGAACGACGCCCCGCGGCGGCCTCATCGAGGGCATCAACGTCACGCCGCTCGTGGACATCATGCTGGTGCTGCTCATCATCTTCATGGTCACCGCGCGGCTGGTGGACAGCCCCGCCGTTCCCCTGGACCTGCCCAAGGCCTCGCAGAGCGAGGACGTGCAGACGGTGTTCGCGGTCTCCATCACTCCCGCCGGCGAGCTCCTCGTGAATGGCGAGGCGACGACGGACGCGTCCCTCCAGGACAGCGCGAGGCAGGCGCTGGTGAAGGACCCGGAGCTGCGCGCGGTCATCCAGGCGGATGGGGCGGTCCCTCATCGGCGCGTCATCGCGGTACTGGATGCGCTCAAGGAAGCGGGCCTCACCCGCGTCGCCTTCGGCACGGTGCGTCCCGAGCCCGTCGAGGAGGGCGCGCGTGTCACGCCCTGAGCCCGCACCTCGCCACGAGTCGAGCATCGCGAACATCGTCCTGGGCCCGCCTCCGCCCCAGCGTCGCCACGCCCTCTGGTGGGCTGTCGGCGTCACCGCGTCGCTGCATGGGGTCGCGGGAGTGATGGCGTATCAGGCCTGGAACCCGGGGCAGTCCACCGCGCCCCAGGTCGCCGTGCGCAAGCAGGTGATCCAGGTCGACCACGAAGTGGACCTGAATCCCCCGCCCCCGCCCCCGCCGCCTCCTCCCCAGCCCCAGCGCGTCGCGCGGGCGGACCCGCCGACGCCTCGCGTGAAGACGCCCAGCCCCGCGCCCCGGGAGTCCGCGCGGCCCACGCCCGTGGAGCCAGCCCAGGCGGGCGCGGTGGTCGCCGCGAAGGAGACCGCCGCGCCGCTCGACTTCACCGACTTCGACATGGCCAGCGGCAACGCGCCCAGGTACGCGGGCGGCGTGACGGCGTCGACGGGCCGCTCGACGACGGCCGTCAACACGGTGGCCAGCGGCGACACCGAGGGCGTGGGCACCGGAGGCAGCCAGGCCCGCGCCATCCAGCTCTCTGCTCGCAACTGGAGCTGCCCGTGGCCGAAGGAAGCGGATGCGCTGCGCATCGACAACCAGACGGTGGTGCTGCGCGTCGCCGTGGATGCCGAGGGTGAGGTGACGTCGACCGACCTCGTGTCGGACCCGGGGCATGGCTTCGGGCAGGCCGCGCTCGCGTGTGCGCGCAAGGCGCGCTTCGACACCGCGCTGGACCGCGAGGGGCGTCCCATCGCCGCGGTCTCTCCCCCCATCCGGGTGCGGTTCGTCCGCCCCTAGCGCGTCTCGTGCCCGCTGTCTGGAGGTCCTCGTGAACACCGCCGCTCCGCCCCGTCAGGAGAAGCTGCTGACCCTGCTGCTCGCGGGAGTCCAGTTCAGCCACCTCCTGGACTTCATGATCATCATGCCACTGGGGCCGGAGCTCATCCGTCGCTTCGACCTCACCACGGCGCGGTTCGGCGCGCTCGTCTCCGCGTACACGCTGGCCTCCGCGGCCATGGGTGTCCTGGGCCTGTTGTGGCTGGACCGGTTCGACCGCAAGCGCACGCTCCTGGCCGTCTACGCGGGCTTCATCCTCGCCACGCTGGCGTGCGGTGTCGCGTCCAGCCACATCGCGCTGCTGGTGGCCCGCTCGCTCGCGGGCGCCTGCGCGGGCCTCATGGGCGCGGTCATCATGGCCATCATCGCGGACGTCGTCCCGGGTGAGCGCCGAGGACGGGCCATCGGCACGGTGATGTCCGCGCTGGGGCTCTCCGCCGTCGCCGGGGTTCCCTTGGGGCTCGGGCTCGCGAACCAGTTCGACTGGCGCGTTCCGTTCTGGGTCATCGGTGGCCTGGCGGCGGTGTTGTGGCTGGGCCTGTTGCGGGTCCTTCCGCCCCTGAAGCAGCACCTGGCGCGCGACGCCGAGACCTCGCGGCGCAATCCCTTGTCGATGCTGGCCACTCCGTCCCTCGCCCTGGGCTGGCTGCTGACGTTCTGCGTGGTCTTCGCCAGCTTCCTGCTCATCCCCTACCTGGGCACCTTCATGGTGGGGAACCTGGGACTGACGAGCACGGACCTCCCCTGGGTGTATCTGGGAGGCGGCGCCGGGACGCTTTTCGCGGCGCGGCTGGTGGGGCGCTTCACGGACCGCCTGGGCCCGGGGCGCATGCTCGCGTGGCTCCTGGCGGGCACCGTGGGCCCGCATCTGCTCTTCACGCACCTGTCTCCTGCTCCGCTGTCCGTGGTGACGAGCGCGTTCGTGATGTTCATGGCGGTGACGTCCACGCGCGCCATCCCCACCCTCGCGCTGGTGTCCGCGCGAGTGCCTCCCGCGCTGCGCGGGCGCTTCCTCGCCGTCAACATGGCCGCGAGTGATGGCGCCTCCGGTCTCTCCGCCTGGGTGAGCGGCCTGCTCATCACCACCGCGCCGGATGGCTCGCTGCGGGGCTTCGGACACGTCGGGTGGATGGCGGTGGCGGTGACCGCGCTCTCCCTGTGCCTCTTGTGGACCTTCAGCCGAAGCGCGCTGCCCCTGAAGACCGCGACGACCTGATTCCTCTCAACACCCCAAGCCAAAGGAAGTCCCCATGGACATGCCTGTCAGGAAGCATCCCTCCCTTCCCCGCCCCATCCTGGGCGAGCTGAAGCTGGAGCGCTCCAACCAGCTCCTCGCCGAGGCGCGCAAGACGGTCCCCGGCGTCACCCAGTCGATGATGAAGAAGCCGGAGTTCTTCGCGCCCGGCTCCTTCCCCGTGTTCCTCGCCAAGGGCCAGGGCGCGCTCGTGGAGGACGTCGACGGTCAGGAGTACATCGACTTCATCAGCGGGCTGGGCGCCAACATGCTCGGCCACAACCACCCCGCGGTGGTGGACACCATCCGCCGTCACCTGGAGGAAGGGGTCCTCCACTCGCTGCCAACGCCCGTGGAGGTCACCTCCATCCAGGCGCTGCTGGACCTGGTGCCGGGCGCGGAGCAGGCGCGCTTCTTCAAGACGGGCGCGGATGCCACGTCCGCGGCGGTGCGCCTGTCGCGCTACCTCACCGGCAAGGAGCGCATCATCACCGTCGGCTACAACGGGTGGCATGACCACTTCATGTACGACACCCCGGGCGTGCCCGCGCCGCTCGCGAGCCTGACCACGCGGCTGCCGCTCTTCACGCCCCCGGACGAGGCGGTGCTGCTGTCCACCATCGAGAAGCAGGCCCACCAACTGGCGGCGGTGGTGCTCTCCATCCCCTACAACCGGCCGCTGACGTCGGACTTCATGCGGCAGGTGCGCGCCGCGTGCACCGCGCACGGCGTGATGTTCGTGATGGACGAGGTGGTGACGGGCTTCCGCCTGGCCATGGGCGGCGCGCAGGAGTTCTTCGGCGTCCAGGCGGACATCGTGTGCATGTCCAAGAGCATCGCCGCGGGCATGCCGCTGTCGGCCATCTCCGGCCCGGCGAAGTACCTGAGCAAGCTGGCGGACCTCCAGGTGTCGACCACGTTCGGCGGCGAGCTGCTGACGCTGGCTGTGTGCGAGGCCGTGCTGAAGTTCTACAAGCAGAACAGCCACGTGCGGCACATCGCGAACCTGGGCCGCAAGCTGCGCGAGGGCGTCAACCAGCACGCCGAGGCGGTGGGCTCGCCGCTGCGCGTGCTCGGGTACGACTCGGTGCCCTTCTTCCGCTACTCGCCGGACATGGTCGAGCACGCGAAGCTGATGACGCCGTTCCAGGGCGGGATGGCGCGCCGGGGCGTGCTGCTGCGCCGCGACGTGAACTTCATCTCCGCGGTCCACACCGAAGAGCAGATCCAGTACACCGTGGACATGGCGGGCGAGGTGCTGCGCTCGCTCGCGAAGCCCGCGTAGCGAACCGCGGGAGCTCGGGGAGGCCGCGGCGACTGGCCTCCCCGGGTGACGACTTCAGTTCTTGGAGTCGTGGACGTGGTCCGCGTGGCCGCGCTTCCAGTAACCGGTGACCCGCACCCAGCTCTTGTTCGTCCCGCGCTCGTTGAGCAGGTAGTCGCGGATGGGGCGCATCGCGAGCGACTCACCCGACACCCAGGCGAAGTAGTCACCGGGCGGGAAGTCGAGCGTGCGGATGGCCTGGTTGAGCAGGTCCGTGGAGCCCGCCTCGGCGCCGTCGCGGTGCAGCCACTTGAGCGTCACGTTGGCGCGCGTCGTGAACTTCTGCTCCTCGCTGGCGTCGGCCACCTCGATGAAGACGATGGCGCGAGCACCCTCGGGCAGCTCCTCCAACCGCCGGGCGATGGCGGGGATGGCCGTCTCGTCACCGGCGAGCAGGTACCAGTCGAAGTCGTTCGACACGAACAGCGAGCCGCGAGGCCCGCCAACGCCCAGCATGTCCCCGGGCTTCGCCTTCGCCGCCCACGACGACGCGGGGCCCGAGCCATGGAGGACGAAGTCCAGGTCCAGCTCGCCCGCGACCGGGTCGAACCGGCGCGGCGTGTAGTCGCGCGAGTCGGGCTTCTTCTCTCCTGGCTGGAGCACGGGACCCGTGGGGCCCATCGTCGGAATGACGGGCCGGCGCTTGCCCTCCTCCGGAAACAGCACCTTCACATGGTCATCCGCGCCTTCGCTGTGGAAGCCCTCGATGTCTTCACCGCCCAGCGTGATTCGCACCACATGCGGGGTGATGGGCGTCACCCGGAGGACCTCCAGGCAGCGGAACTTCACGGGGAACGGGCCCCGGCGGAACACCTTCTCGGACACGTTGGTCGTCACGTGTGCTCTCCTCTTTCACCGAGAGGGCGACCGATGCCCTGCCGGATTCTGATTTTAGTTTTGACTCGCAATTTCATCGACGCAACTGAAATCGCGCCCTCCTCCAAGGCCTGTCGCATGGCGAGCAGCCAGGCTCGGTGGATGGGAAGATAAGAACAAGGCCCGAGCGGCGGCTGGGGAGGAGTCACCCGCCGACACGCTCAGGCCTTGAAGAGGTCGGCTACTGGAAGTTCAGCTTCCCATCCAGTTGGTAGCAGACGTGCGGCGTGCCGTCCGTGGGGCGGACCGCCACGCTGGGCCGGGACAGGGAAGCCGCCGAGCCGAGCTGGGTGTAGGTCCAGAAGCCGGCGGCATCCGGGGTGAGGAGCTCCAGCGTCGTGTCGTGGCGCTGCACGATGAAGACCTTGCCGGCCCCATACGCCACGGCGCTCGCGTGGTTCTTGTAGTCCACCTGTGAGGAGCGCAGGGTGCTGGACAGGTAGGGGGACGCCACCGCGAGGTCATAGAAGGCGAACTGCACGCCATCCGTCGACGCCCCTCCGCCGCCGAGCAGCAAGAGGTGCCGATTCTCGCCCCAGGCCGCCGACAACCACTTGTGTCCGTCCGCGTTCGTCGCGGTCAGGCGGATGTTGTCGGTATCCGCGCCGGGCTTGATGCCCACGAAGATGTCGTTGGTCGAGCTGTTGGCGAAAGGCACATACAGGGTGCCCGCGTTGTCGAAGTTCACGTCGCCCATCAGGGTCGCGCCGCGCATCAAGCCGCCCGTCCAGGTGCTCACCCCCGTCCGGGTGGTGACTTGCACGCCCGTGGCAATACCGGAGTGGCTGTCGCTGTAGGCGATGGAGGGCTGAAGTGCCTGCGCGGGATTGAGCGCGATGCTGACCTTCAGGTTCTGTCCGTAGCCCGCGGGGTCCGCGAGCTCCCGGAGCCAGGTCCCATTGGCACGCGTGGCATAGGCCACGCGGAAGAACGGGACGGCGGGGCTGGAGGGCGTGCCCGCCATCCGGACATAGGCGACGTGCGGCGTCCCGGTCGCCTCATCCAGCGCCATCATGGCGCTCGACACGTAGCTGCCATTGTTGTTCATCCCGGGGCCGTCAATCTGCTCCGTCGTCCACACCGTGCCATCCCAGCTCGCGTACCAGAGCGAGCGATGGGTGTCGTTCAGGTAGATGACGTGCCCCTTCCCCGCCCGGTCGAAGGCCAGCTTGCAGAAGGAGCCCGTGACGTCCGGCCGAGGGTCGACCACCGTTCCCGGAGCCACCACCGCCGAGGACACCACGTTGAAGTCGAACGAGCCCTCCCCCGTCTTTCCGGAGACGGTCTCCACGGAGACGGACAAGGACGCCGTTCCCTTCGAGGGCAGCGTCCACTCAACGCTCTCGGCGTTGGCCGCCAGGGTCCCCGCGGTGGAGCTCCAACGCACGGTCTTGAAGGTCTCTCCCGACGCGGTGACCTTGAAGCGCTCCTTGGCGCCTTCGACGTAGGGCCCCTCGCCGCCGTCGCGCTCGACGAGCAGGACCACCGAGCCCGGAACGTTCGGCCTGAGGACCTCCGCGGGCTTCGACTCCCCCGCGCACCCTGTTGCCAATATGGATACACCTGACATCACGATACAAGAAACAAGGAACTTCTTCAGCATGGCCAGAACCTCGTGGATGGGGGCCGGCCCACGACACAGGCCGGACAGGAGCCACCTGCGCTCCAAGCAACCCCATCAACGAATCAGCGCTGGGAAAGTCTTAATCGAAATAGGAAATGAGACATCCCCCGCGAGGCTACGTATTCATCGGTGCGGAGATGAAGCCGCGGCGAACCAATGAGGCAAGGTACGTCGACAGCAACGTGTCGTTGACCTGAGGGCACGACGTCCCGAGTGCTTCGAGCGCCTTCACCGCGTTCTGGCTGTCGCATACCGCCATCCGAGGTCCCGAGGCCGTCCTGTCCTCCGGCGGAACCTGCTGGAGGATGGAGTGGAGCTCCCTCAGCACGGCATCGGACGCCTGCGCGGCGGCGAGCTCGGTCAACCAGGCGTCGAAGCCCAGGATGCGCAACGGATAGCCGAACGCCTGCATGCCGCTCCAGAGCGTGGTGGCTCTGACGGTCCTGGGATTGACGATGTGGAACGTCTTGCCGAGTGACTCAGGATGCGCCGAGAGGCCCACGATGGCCCGGCTCGCGTAGTCCACGGGCGTCAGCTCGATCATCGCATCGACCTGGGGCGCAGCCCCCATCCGGACACACGCCTGGAGCGTCCTGCAGAGAAGATCCTCCGCGCCCCATGCGCCCGTCTGGCTGTGGCCGGTGATTCGCCCGGGACGGTAGATGGAGACCGGGAGCCCTCGGCGCGACGCCTCCCTCACGAGGCTCTCCGCCACCCACTTGCTCTGGGAGTAGCCACCCGCCACCGAAGACGGAGGTCCGAGCGGATCATCCTCGCGAATCGCCTCGGAGCGCCCCGAGGCGAGCACCGAGATGGTGGACACGTAGTGCAGCGGCTTGACGCGGGTCCGCGTGGCCAGCCGGAGGATCTCCCGCGTGCCGAGGACATTCGCCGCCTTCAGCCCCTCATAGGGATAGAGGAAGTTCACCAGCGCGCCGTTGTGGAGGATGACGTCGACCTCGCTGGACAGGCGCTGGAACTCCGCTTCGGTGAGGCCCAGCAGCGGCTTGCCGATGTCGCCTCGCAGCGGGACGATTCGCGACGCCAGCGCATCACTCCAGAGGGAGTAGCCCTCCAGGTTCTCGCGGATCCGCCGCATCCCATCCCGCGCGTCCGAGCAGCGCACGAGGCACCAGATGCTCGCGTCCGTCTTGCGGCAGAGCTCCTCCAGCAGGAACGCCCCCAGGAAGCCCGTGGCTCCCGTGAGCAGGACGGTGCGCGGGGGCAACATGCGTGGTGCCGCGAGGCCCTTCGGGTCGATGTCGGCTTCGAGCACGGCGTCGGCCACCATGTCCGCCTGGGTGTCGCGCACCACGCGCACGCCCGAGCGCACGGACCCCACCATCTTCGCCAGGTCCTCCAGGGTCGCCGCCTGGAGCAGCTCGCGCAGTGACAGCTCGACGGAGCAGGCGGCGCGCACGCGGGTCAGCACCTGGTACAGCGACAGCGAGCTGCCGCCCAGGTCGAAGAAGTTGTCGTGGATGCCCACCTTCTCCACGCGCAGCACCTCACGCCACACCGTGGCGAGGGTCTCCTCGTCGGGGGTCCTCGGCGCGACGTACTCCTTCGTCGTCCCCGCTCGCGCCCCCTCCGGTGCCGGGAGCGCCTTGCGGTCCACCTTGCCGTTGGGCGTCAGCGGGAGGGACTCCAGCCGCACGAAGACACTGGGAACCATGTACTCCGGCAGCCGGGTCTTCAGGTGGTTGCGCAGGTCCGCGGGCTCCAGGACCTGCGCCCCTCGGGCGACCACGTACGCGACGAGCTGCTTCTCCGCGCCCAGGTCTTCGCGCACGACGACCACGGCGTCACGCACGCCAGGGTGCTTCACGAGCACCGCTCCAATCTCACCCAGCTCGATGCGGAAGCCTCGCAGCTTGACCTGGTGGTCCATCCGGCCCAGGTAGTCGAGCCGCCCGTCCGGCAGCCATCGCGCCAGGTCTCCCGTCCTGTACATGCGCGCGCCGTCCTCGGTTCCGAAGGGAGACCGCACGAATCGCTCGGCCGTGAGCTCGGGGCGGTCCAGGTAGCCTCGCGCGACACCAAGGCCCGCGATGAAGACCTCGCCCGGGACTCCTGGCGGCACGGGCTCCAGGTTCGCGTCCAACACGTAGACCTGCGTGTTTCCGACCGGGCGCCCGATGAGCACGTGCTCTCCGCGCTCCACCCGCGTCCAGGTCGAATACGTCGTCGTCTCGCTGGGGCCATAGAGGTTGAAGACGCCCTCGACGTGGCTCAGCTGGTAGATGCGCTCGACGAGCGCGGCGCCCAGGGCCTCACCCGCGAGGTTCACCGTGGTGACGGACGGTGGGACGGCTCCCGCCAGGAGGAGTGCGTTCATCGCCGAGGGCACGGTGTTGATGAGCGTCACCTCCCGGGCCGAGGGGAGCTCCGGCAGCTCCAGGGCGTTCCTCGCGACGATGACCGTGCCGCCCACACACAGCGGCGCGAACATCTCGAACACGGACAGGTCGAAGCACATCGACGTCGAGGCCAGCGTCCCCGCGAGCTGTGCTCCCGAGAAGACCCGCGTCGCCCAGACGAGGAAGGCCACCGCGCTGCGGTGCTCGATCATCACGCCCTTGGGCCGCCCCGTGGAGCCCGAGGTGTAGATGAGGTACGCGAGGTGCTCTGGCCCCACGACTCCCGCGAGATTCTCCGTCCGCTCGGCCTCGAGCACCGGTCGGTCGGAGTCCAGGCAGAGGACGTGCGCGGTGTGCTCGGGCAGGTCCGTCAGGAGCCGTTGCTGGGTGAGCAGCACGGGCACCCGGGCATCCTCCAGGATGAGCGCGAGGCGCTCCTTCGGATACGCGGGGTCGAGCGGGACATAGGCGCCTCCCGCCTTGAGGATGCCCAGCAGTCCGATGACGACCTCCTCCGTGCGCTCGACGCAGATGCCCACGCGCACCTCCGGCCTCACCCCCAGGCGGCGCAGGTGGTGGGCGAGCTGGTTGGAGCGCCGGTTCAGCTCCGCATAGGTGACGCGGCGCGGTCCGCTCACCAGGGCCACGGCCTGCGGCGTGCGCTCGACCTGGGCCTCCACCAGCCCGTGGATGCTCGTCATTGGGACGGGGAAGGCCGTGTCGTTCCACTCGACGAGGACCTGATTCCGCTCCGCCGGGGTCAACAGCGGGAGCTTCGACAGGCGCTCCTCGGGGCGCGCCACGATGGCCTCCAGCAACACCTGGAAGTGCCCCACCATCCGCTCGGCCGTGCGCGCGTCGAACAGCTCGGTCGAATACTCCAGCATGCCGGCCAGCCCGCGCTCCGCGGTGGCCATGATGAGCGCGAGGTCGAACTTCGCCGTGCCCTCCACGCTCCCATCCGGCGCGCCTCGCAGGAACGACCCCTTCGTCCCCGGCAGGTCGAGCGTCGGCGCCGGGATGTTCTCCAGCGTGAAGCAGGCGCGCACCAGCGGATTGAAGCCACCCTCCCGCGGAGCCCCCGCGGCATGAACGACCTCGCTGAACGGCAGCTCCTGATGGTCCATGCCCTCCAGGACCACCGTGCGCGCGCGGGCCAGCCACTGCGCGAAGGTCGGGTCACCGGACACGTCACACCGCAGCACGAGCGTGTTGGCCACGAAACCGATGAGGTCCGGCGGCACCACTCCACGATTCGCGACCACTGTTCCCAGGCCGAAGTCGGCTTGCCCCGAGTAGCGGTGGAAGAGCGCCGCGAGCGCGGCGAACAGGACCATGAAGAGGCTGCATCCCTCACGACGGGCGAGCTCCGTCAGACCCGCGCTGAGGGCTTCCGTCAGATGGAAAGGCAGCACGGCGCCTCGGTACGTCTGGAGGGCCACGGCGCGGTCCACCGGGAGCTGGAGCTGCGGCAGGCCCTTGAGCTTCTCCTTCCAGTACGCACGCTCGCGGGCCGCGGCATCGCCTCGCAGCCAGGACTGCTCGCGCAGCGCGGCCTCCGCGAACTGCATGGAGACCGGTGGCAGCGGCGAGGGTTGCCCCCGTGCGTGAGCGCTGTACAGCGCGGAGAACTCCCGGATGAAGACTCCGAGCGACCAGCCATCCGTGATGATGTGGTGCTGCGTGAAGAAGAGGCCGAAGTCGTCGGGGCCCACCGCCACGAGGGTGACTCGCAGCAGGGGGCCACTGGAGAGATTGAAGGGCTTCCGGGACAGTTCCTCCGAGCACCGCACGAGCTCCGCCTCTCGCGCCTGCTCATCGAGCCCCAGCCGCTCGATGACGATCAGCTCCGCCCCGGTCTCCGGAGGCGCGATGACCTGGCGAGGGCGTCCATCCACCTCGGGGAACCGCGTGCGGAGCACTTCGTGGCGACGGACCACCTCATCCAGGCTCCGGCGAAGCACCGCGACATCGAGCGCTCCACGAACGCGGAGGCCCAGGTGGACGTTGTACTGCGCCGTGTCCGGCAGGAGCCGGTCGAGGAACCAGAGTCGCTCCTGGCCCGTGGCCAATGGGAGGACCTCGGGTCTCGCGGGGGCCTGGGGCGCGTCACTGCCCTGCCCTGCGTGCTTCTGGAGGAACGCGAGGATCTCTCCCTTGCGCGCCACGAGCTCGGCGCGGAGCTCGGGTGAGAGGACCGCCTTGCCAGCCTGGACGATGAGCTTGTCTCCGTCCGCGCGGAGGCCCACGCCCTTCTGGGTGAGGGTGACCAGGAACTCACGGATGTTCATAGGACGAAGACCTCGTTGTCGTCGGTGGTGCCCGCGCCCTCGGCGAGGCTCGCTTGTGCGAGCTGCTCCGCCAGGGTGCGGTCCATCACTTCGCCAGTCAGGTGCTCCCCGAGCGCGGCCAGCGTCGGGTGCTTCCACATCAGGGAGGCCGGCAACGGCACGCCCAGCGCCGCCTCCAATCGGTTGCGCAGCTCCAGGCCCATCAGGGAGTCCAGACCGAAGCTCTGCAACGGGGCATCCCGGTCGATGCGCGAGGAGTCCAACCGGAGGACACGCGCCATCTGCTCACGGACGAGCTGCTCGATACGGGCACGTCCCTCTTCGGGCGTCGCCTTGCGCAGGGCCTCCAGCAGGGCCTCATCCCTCGCCCCTGGAGTCGCGCCTGAGCCAGCGGGAATCAGCTCAGACCACCAGGGAGAGGAACGAGCCTGGGGTGACAGCTCCGTCCACCGACGCAGGTCGAGCGGCATGACGCCCATCCCCGTGGCGGCCCCGTCCAGCAGCCGTCCGAGAATGGCGTTGCCTTCGGCCGGAGTGAGGCTGCCCGCGCCACGCTGTGCGAGGCGTGCGCCACGGTTGTCCTGCGCGGCGGCCAGACCCACCTCGGAGAAGGCACCCCAGTTGATGCTCAAGGCGGGCAGGCCCCGAGCACGACGCTGGAGCGCCAGCGTGTCCATGAAGGCATTCGCCGCTGCGTAGTTGCCCTGGCCCGGTGCGCCGAAGAACGACGCCGCCGAGGAGTACAAGACGAAGAAGTCGAGAGGCAGGTCTCGCGTCAGCTCATGCAGGTTCCAAGCGCCGAGGACCTTGGGGGCCATGACGCGACGGAAGCGCTCCTCCGTCTGCTGCGCCAGGACGCCGTCATCCAGGACACCGGCGGCGTGGAGGACACCCCGCAGCGGATGGCCACTCGCGGCGATGTCCGAGAACACGCGCGTGAGTTGCTCCCTCTGGGCCACATCCGCGCCAGTGACGGTGATGTGAGCGCCCGCGGACTCCATCGCGGAGATGGCGTCCCGCTGTGCCTGCTTCAGCTGCGTTCCACGCCCCAGGAGCACAAGCCGCCGAGCCCCCTGCTCCACCATCCACCCCGCCACCGCGAGCCCGAGTCCCCCCAGGCCGCCTGTGATGAGATAGGTGACATCCTCACGAAGCCGACGTGCGTCCTTCGCGGACACGACGACACGGGCCAGCGGGTCCTTCAAGTCGAGGACAACGACGGGCGCCGAGGAGACTTGAGCTCCCGTGACGGAGGAGTCCCGAACCACTGTCTCCGCCATCGAGATGGGCACCGTCTTCACGCGCGGGGCCCATGCCGCCTTCGCTTCATGCGAAGCCGTCACCTCCCGCCAGATCGCCGAGATTCGTTCGGGCCGACGACGCGCGAGCTCCGCCACGTCGACGGCGCAGTAGGCGACGTTCGCCCCTCCTGCACGGACACGTGCGGCAGGCTCGCGCAGGTCGAGCACGCGACCGCCCTCGCTCAGTGCCGACAGGCTCTTCTCGATGTCGACTGCACCTGACGTGAGGACGGCGACATCGACTCCGTCCTCCAGCCCGGCTTCGGGCTCGACGACGATTGCGCCCGCTCGGAGGGCGAGCTCGAGCACCGCCCTCTTCGTCTCGCTCGGGACTCCGGCGACGAGGAGCCGATCACCGTGCTGGAGCCGTCCCAGATGATGCACCGCGTACCAGGCAGGGAGAAGCGTCGCCGCCATGGCCGCGGCCTCCGCCATGGGCACGGACGCCGGTCTCTCGACGGTGCACGCAACGGGGACCGTGACATGCGATCCAAGGGCCGACGAGACAAGGGCGATTCGCTCGTCGCCCGTCTCGAGCCCCCGCACTCCTTCACCGCGCGCCACCACCCGTCCACCACAGGCCACGGCGGATGCACCACCAGCCTGGTGGCGCACCAGCACCTCCACTTCGAGCTCAACCTCTCCAGCCCCAGGCGGGCACCGCTCATCCGTTCTCAGCTCGAAGCGTCCCGCATCGGAGTATCCCGCGCGGAAGGTGCGTCCTCGCGCGGGCACCACGGCCTCTTGCTCGGACCTCTCGGGAGCGCTTCGCACGATGCGCGCGACGTAGCGCCCGTCAGTGCGCAAGGACACCTCTTCCTCGGCATCCGAACCCACCAGCTCCCGGACGAGCGCCGCCGCAGCATCTCCAGGCCCCAGCCGCGCTGACACATCCACGCGCTTGCAGCGGAACTCGGGATGCTCCTGCGCCAGCGTGCGCCCGAGGCCCCACAACACGGCCTGCCCCACACTCGCGGCCAGATTTCCGGCCGCATCGTCATGCACACCTCGCGTGACGAGCCACAACCGAGGCGACTGGCGCAGGCGTGCGCGCGTGAGCGCATGCAGCACGTCCAACACCGGGCCGCATCCCAATGCCCGGCTCTCCTCCAGCGTCTCGGGTGTGAAGCCCTGCCCTCGTGCCCCGCCGGAGCTCGCGAGGTGAATCACTCCTCGCACCCCCACTCCCGCCTCCGCCAGCGCGCGGTCGAGCTCGCGCACGCCATCCACCCGCTGGACTTCATCTTGTCGTGCCCGCAGCAACGACTCGACCGCATCGGTCAGCTCACCGTCTTCGCCCAGGAGCAGCCACTTCCCCGAGGCACTCGCATCCGAGGCCGTGCCCTCGGGTTCAGGAGCCCGCCTCCACTCCTGACCGAAGAACACATCGTGTGCATCGCGCTCAGCGGCCGAGACCTCCAGCCGCCGCATGCGCAGACCCTTCGCCTCCACGAGGACTCGGCCCGCGCCATCCATGAGCACGAGGTCGAAGTCGAGCGCCGCCCCATCCTCCTGCCTCCCCGCCCTCGACCTCACATGGCAGAAGACCTCGGCGCCTGGGCGCTCGTAGACTCGCAGGGACTCCAGGAGCACCGGGACCGCGGGCCCCGTGTTGCTCCCAGCCGCCCCTTCATCAACGGCCGCGGCCACCACCTGGAAGCATGCATCCAGCAACACCGGATGGATGCGGTACTCCCCCGCCTTCGCCACCAGATGCTCCGGCAGGCGCACGTGTCCCAGCGCCTCACCCCTGCCACGCCAGACCTGCTGCACGCCCTGGAATCGCGGGCCGTAGGTGACGCCGCGACTCGCCAGCGCTTCGTAGTACTCCTCGCGCGCCACGCTCGTGCCACAGCGCTCCCGGATGGCCTCGAGGGGCTCGGACACCCGCTCCGGCTCGCCGCGCGTCTTCCGAATCCGGCCCGCGGCATGGGACAGCCAGCCCTTCCCCGCGTCGCCCGTCATCTGGCTCGACAGCAGGAAGGCCACGCTCTCCTCGCCCTCATCGGTCAGCGCCGTCTGCACCGTGCGCGTCTGCCCCTCGGGGAACAGCAACGCTTCCTGGAATGAGGTCCCCACGAGCTCGCACGCGGCATCCCCCAACAGCTCGTGCGCCGCCGAGAGCGCCATCTCCAGATACGCGGTCGCCGGAAGGATGACCGCTCCTCCCACCCGATGGTCCGCCAGGTAGGACGGCTCCGTTGGCGCCAACGCCGATTCCCAGAAGCGTGCCCCCCGCTGCACCGACGTCGTGAACGAGGCCCCGAGCAGCGGATGCCCCACGCCTCCCACGCGTCGGCCCTGCGTGGCCACCCCCGCTTCCACGTCAATCCAATACTTCTCGCGCTGCCACGGGTACGTGGGCAGCGAGACCGGCCGGCGCTTCACCGGATGCAGCCGGCGCCAATCCACTCCATCCTCGTTCGTGTACAGCCGCCCCAAGGACGACAGCAGGACGGGCCACTCCTCCTGCTCACGGCGAAGGCTCGGAACGACGAGCCCGCGTCCAGAGGTGTCCCACTCCTTCAGCATCGCCTCCACGAACGGGATGAGCACCGGGTGCGGACTCAGCTCGATGAACGTCACATGGCCGTCGTCCACCAGGCGCTTCACCGAGTCCGCGAACACCACCGGCTCGCGCAGGTTGCGCACCCAATACGCGCCGTCCATCTCGCGGCCATCCATCATCGCCCCGGTCACCGTGGAGCAGATGGGGATGACACTCGTGTTCGGCTTCACGCTCGACATCCGCTCCAGCAGGGCCTGCCGCAGCGGGTCCATCTGTGGACTGTGCGAGGCCACATCCACCTTGACCCACCGGCAGAAGACCTCGCGCCGCTCCAGCCGCTCCACCACCTCCTTCAGCGCCCCGGGGTCTCCGGAGATCACCGTCGACCGAGGACTGTTGCTGACCGCGATGGCGATGCGGTCCTCGAAGCCTCGGAGCTCCACCTCCGCCTGGGACCTCGAGAGGTCCACGACCGCCATGGCCCCCTGGCCGCTGACGCTGCGCAGGAGCTTGCTCCGCTCGCAGATGATGCGAGCCCCCTCCTCCAAGGAGAGCGCGCCCGCCACGTGCGCCGCGGCCACTTCGCCCATGCTGTGGCCCACGACGGCGTGCGGCTCCATGCCCAGCGAACGCCACACCGCCGCCAGCGCCACCTGCATCGCGAACAGCGTCGGCTGGATGACGTCGATGTCATTCCACCGCGCGGGAGACTCGGGCGACGACACCATGTCGCGCAGCGACCAGTCGGTGAACGGGCGCATCGCCTCATGGCAGCGGTCGATGGCCTCTCGGAAGGTGGCGTCGTCGGCATAGAGCCTTCGCCCCATGCCCTGCCACTGCGAGCCCTGCCCCGGGAACACGAACACCCGCTTCCGAGGCAGCCCCGCGCTCCTCCGGCCCACGGACAGTCCCGGATGGCTCTCCCCCGTGGTGAAGGCGTCGAGCTGCTCGACCAGCTCCCGACGCGTCTTCGCCACCAGGGCAATCCGGTGGTCATGGTGCGCGCGCCCCAGCGCCGCCGTGTGGCTCAGGTCCGCGACCGAGTCACCGGAGTCCTGCTTCAGGAACGAGCGCCAGGACTCCACGGCGAGCGCGAGCGACGGCTGCGACTTCGCGGAGATGACGATGAGCTGTGCCCTGCCATCCTCGGGAGACGCCGAGGCGGGCTCCGGGGCCTCCTCCAAGACGACGTGCGCGTTCGTCCCGCTCAGGCCGAACGAGCTCACCCCCGCGATGCGCCGGCCCTCGATGGCGGGCCAGGGCGTGCGCGCCGTGGGCACTCGGGCCGGGATGCGGTCCCACTCGATGTGGGGATTCGGCGTTTGGAAGTGCAGGTGCGGAGGAAGCTCCTTGTTCCTCAGCGAGAGGATGGTCTTGATGACCCCGGCGATTCCCGCCGCCGGCTCCAGGTGCCCGATATTCGTCTTCACCGAGCCGATGAAGAACGGCCGGTCCGCCGGACGTCCCTTCCCCAGCACCGCGCCGAGCGCTCGAAGCTCGATGGGGTCGCCCAGCGGAGTCCCCGTGCCGTGCGCCTCGATGTACCCCACCAGCGCCGGGTCGATGCGCGCGTTGTCGAGCGCCCGCTGAACCACGGTCTGCTGCGCGGGGCCACTCGGCACCGTCAGTCCGCCGCTGGCGCCGTCATGGTTGACCGCCGAGCCTCGAATCAGCGCGAGGACCTTGTCCCCATCCCGCTGCGCATCCGACAGCCGCTTGAGCACGAGGATGCCGCAGCCCTCGCCGCGCACATACCCGTCCGCCGAGGCATCGAAGGTCTTGCACCGCCCATCCCCCGCGAGCGCCTGCATGTTGCTGAGGCAGAGGGTGATCTCCGGAGAGAGGATGAGGTTGACGCCGCCCGCCAGCGCCATCGTCGACTCGCCGTTGCGGAGGCTCTCACAGGCCAGGTGCAGCGAGACGAGTGAGGACGAGCACGCGGTGTCCACCGGCATGCTCGGTCCCTGGAGTCCGAGCACGTACGACAGTCGACCCGGCACGAAGCAGAAGCCGTTGCCCGTCGCCGAGTAGCCATCGAAGCGGGTGTTGTCCTCCCGCTTCATCAGGCGCGCCATGTTGTCGTTGGACATCACGCCCAGGAACACGCCCGTCTTGCTTCCGACGAGCCGATCCGGAGCCTGTCCCGCGTTCTCCAGCGCCTCCCACGCGACCTCCAGCACCAGCCGCTGCTGCGGGTCCAGCGTCTCCGCCTCGCGGGGAGAGATGCCGAAGAAGGGAGCATCGAAGTGCTCCACGTCGTCGAGGTAGCCCCCTCGGGTTCCGTACATTTTCCCGGGGACGCCTCGCTCGGGGTCGTAGTAGCGGGCCGCGTCCCAGCGCGAGGCGGGCACCTCCCGGACGGCGTCCACGCCATCCCGCAAGAGCTTCCAGTACGACGCCTCGTCGGAGACGCCACCGGGGAAACGGCACCCCAGGCCGATGACGGCAATCGGCTCGGTGCGAGCGCGCTCCACACCTTCGAGGCGGGCCTGGAGCTTCTCCACGAGAAGCGCGGCGCGCTGCAGCGCGGAGAGTTCAGTCGGCTTGTCTGGCTTGCTCATCCGATTTCTTCCATCAGGGCCGCGAGCTTCGCGTCGAGCGACGCGGCGAGCTCATCTGGCGACAGGTCCATGATCTTCTCGACGAGGGCGGCTTCCTCCGCCTTCGCCTCCTCCACGCCGCCCGTCTGCTGTTCCTCCAGGTGGAGGACCTCGCGGAGCAGGTACGTCGCGAGCGCCTCCACGCTGGGGTAGTCGAACACCAGCGTCGAAGGC
Source organism: Myxococcus stipitatus (assembly GCF_038561935.1). Next base: position 5,487,241 of record NZ_CP102770.1, read on the forward strand.
AGGGCCGCTCCCGCGATGCCCTGCAGGCGGTTGCGCAACTCCAAGGCCATCAGCGAGTCCATCCCCGTCTCGAACAGACGCTGCCGAGGCTCCAGCGGGTACGCCGGATCGAGCCCCAGCACCTTGATGGCCTCGGCCCTCACGTTCTCCATGAGGATCGACAGCCGCTGTCGAGGCGCCGCGGCCTCCAACTGGCGACGCACCTTCTGCGACGCCCCAGGGTCCACCGAGGACGCGGCGCCTTCCCGGGCGGCCAGCTCCGAGAACAAGGACGACGCCGCACCGGGAGGAAGCTGCGAGAGGTAGCGCGACCAGTCGACGCGCATCAGCGTGAGCTGGGCCTTGTCGAAGGCGAGCGCGCGCCAGAGGGCCTTGAGTCCCTCCACCGGCGTGAACGTCTCGATGCCCTGCGTCCGGAAGCGAGCGGCGAGCGCTGCCGCCATTCCGACCTCGGCCCAGGGTCCCCAGTTGACGCTCAGCGCCGGCAGCCCCAGGGCCCGCCGATGGTGCGCCAGCGCATCCAGGAAGGCGTTGGCCGCCGCATAGCTGCCCTGCCCCCTCGCCCCCAGGAGCGCCGAGGCCGACGAGTAGAGGACGAAGAGGTCGAGCTCCATCCCCCGCGTCAGCTCATGCAGATGCCACGCACCCTCCACCTTGGGTGCGAGCACACGCTCGAAGCGCCCCCAGCCCTGTTGCAGGAGGACACCGTCATCCAGGACACCCGCCGCGTGCACCACACCACGCAAGGGCGCGAGCGAGGCCGCCGCATCCAGCGCACGCCGCACGTCCTCTCGCTTCGAGACATCCGCCTGGACGACGGCGACCTTCACACTCGCCGACTCCATCGCGCGGATGACCTCCCACGCCTCTGGCTTGGGAGCACCGCGCCCCAGGAGAACGAGGTGACGCGCCCCTCGGTCCACCATGCCCCGCGCCAGCGCGAGCCCCAGCCCGCCGAGACCTCCCGTGATGAGGTAGCTCGCGTCCGGACGCAACCGGGGCGCCTCGGCCCGGCGCTCGTCCCGCGCGGCCCGCACACGAGCCACATGCCGCTGGCCGTCGCGAATGGCCACCTGGCGCTCACCGTCCGCGGCGCTGAGCTCTCGCCAGAGCGCGAGCACGTCGCCCTCGGAGCTGGCGGGGTCCAGGTCCACGAGCGCCCCACACAGCTCGGGATGCTCCTGCGAGAAGACGACGCCGAGCCCCAGCAGCGGAGTCTGCTCCAGCGCGAGTGTCTGAAGCCCCCCGCCCACCGCGCGGGCTCCGCGAGTCACCAACCACACCCTCGCGGAGGACGGCCCACCGCTCGCCAACGACTGGATGAGGTGGAGCACGCTGCCGCAGCTCAGCGCATGCGCCGCGTCCATCTTCTTGGGCTCACGCTCCTCGAGGGCCCAGAGGTGGACCACACCCGCGAGCGGCTCGCCTGGCAGCGCCGCCTCCGCGAGCAACCGCGCGAAGTCCTCCGCCCGCCGTGGGTCGATGGTGAAGCAGTCATCTGCCTGACGCAGGAATGACGCTCCCGCGAGGACCCGAACGGGGCGGCAGCCGCTCTCGCGCAGCTTCGCCGCGAGCGCTTGCGCCGGACCGGTGCCGTCGGTGAACAGGAGCCACCGCCCCCGCGCGGGGACACCCACGGGCAGGGCCTGACGCTGCCAGCCCACCTCGTAGATGGCCTCTCGCGAGTCCTGGCGAAGCACCGCCATCAGCGCCTCGCGTGGGGCTCGCTTGTGCTTCAGCCCTTCGATCTCCACCAGCACCCGGCCATCCGCGCCGACGACGTACACGTCACCAGAGATGATCTCCCCCGTGACGCCCCCACCGTCCCTGCGCACCGCGTACGCCGTCACGGGCCCTGTCGGGCGCTCGTGGAAGCGGAAGCGGCCCAGGGAGATGGGCACGTAGACAGTGGACAGCTGCTCCTTCGCGCGAACGAGGTCCGTCCCCAACGCCTGGAGGAAGGAGTCCACGAGTCCGGGATGGATGAAGAGGCTCGGGTCGTCCCGGTCCGTGGGGCCTCGCATCTGGCAGAGCACTTCCCCCTCTCCGCCTTGGATGCGGTCGATCCACCGGAACCCGTGGCCCAGGTGGTAGCCGATGTCGCGGTTCTGCTCGTACATCCCCGCATCCGCGAGATGCGTGCAGCGCGCTTCAATCTCCTTGAACGAGAGGGGCGCCGGGCGCGTTGCCCCCTCCTCCACCGACAACGCACCGGAGCCGTTGAGGACCCAGCTCGCGGACTCGTCCTCGGCGGAGGACTCCACGCTGTAGATCTCGAAGCCGTACCGGTTCTGCCCCTTGGGCGTGAGGACGAGCTGCACGAGCCGCTCCTCTCCCTCCGCGAGCACGATGGGCTGCGGGAAGAGGCAGTCCTCCAGCGTGTACGAGCCAGGCCCCAGCGCCTGGGCCGCCGTCGCCAGGATGCGCGAGATGTGGCACGAGCCCGGCACCACGACGGTCCCGTACAGGCGATGGTCGTCGAGGAACGGGAGCGCCTCCGCGCTGAAGCGGGCCTCGAAGACAAGCGCCTTGTTGAGCGGAGAGCGCACGCGCTGGCCGACCAGGGCATGGCCACTCGCCGCGCGCTGCGTCGCGGGGCGCGTCGGCTTGGAGACCTCCAGCCAGTGGCGCTGGTGCTGCCAGGGGTACGTCGGCAACGCCACGCGCCGACGGGGGCGGTCCCCGTTGAGCGCGGCCCAGTTCACCGGGAGCCCTCGCGTGTACAGCGCGCTCAGGTTCGCCAGGAGGTGCGGCTCCTCGGCCTGCCCCTTTCGCAGCGAGGAGAGCCAGGTGAGCCCCTCGTCCCCCAGCGCCTTCATCGCCAGGCCGGTCAGCGTCGGATGCGGCCCGATCTCCACGAAGACATCCGCGCCCTGCGCTCGCAGCGCTCGCACGCCGTCGTGGAATCGCACGGCCTCTCGGACATGGCGGCGGAAGTAGGTGGCATCGAGCGTCGCCTCCCCTTCGAGCGCCCGTCCCGTGACGTTGGATGCGAAGCGGATGCGCGGCACCCGGTATGTGACCTTCCTCGCCTCCCGCTCGAAGGGCTCCAGCATCGGGTCCATCAGCGGCGAGTGGAAGGCGTGGGAGACCGTGAGCCGTCGGGTCTTGAGCCCCTCCGACTGGAGCAGCCCGGCGATGGCAGTCACCGCCTCCACCTCTCCGGAGATGACCGTGTCTTGCGGCCCGTTCACCGCCGCGATGGAGACCCGCCCCGCGTACGGCCCCAGCGCCGCCGAGACCCGCTCCTCGCTCGCGGTGACGGCCACCATCTCGCCGCCTCGGGGCAACGCCTGCATGAGCCGAGCGCGCTCGGTGATGAGGCTCAGCGCCTCCTCGAGCGTCAGCACTCCCGCCACGCACGCGGCCACGTACTCGCCCACGCTGTGGCCCAGCACACCCCAGGGCTCCACGCCCCACGAGCGCCAAAGCTCCGTCAGCGCGTACTCCAGCGCGAAGAGCGCCGGCTGCGTGTACTCCGTCTCGTCGATGCGCCCACCCTCGCCGTGCATCACCGAGAGCAGCGACTCACCCAGCTTGCCCCTGAGGAGTGTGTCGCAGCGGTCGAGCGCCGCTCGGAAGACAGGCTCGGAGGCGTACAGCTCCCGTCCCATCCCCACGTACTGCGAGCCCTGCCCCGTGAACAGGAAGACCACCCGAGGTGACTCGTCACCCGCGCGGCCGTGGACCAGGCGCTCCGCGTCTTCACCTCGCACGAACGCCAGCAGTCGCTCACGTGCTTGTGATGACGACTCGGCCACCAAGCCCAGCCGATGGGAGAAGTCGGAGCGCTGGGTGCTCGCCGCGACGCTGATGTCCGCGAGCGACTGCTCGGGGTGCTCCGCGAGGTGTTCGCTCATCCGCGTCGCGAGCTGCTTCAGCGCACCCTCCGTCTTCGCCGACAGCGCGAGGACCTGGAAGGCTCGCTCCGGCCGTACCGGCGCCGTGGGCGCGGGGGCCGGAGCCTCCTCAATGACGATGTGCGCGTTGGTGCCACTGAGGCCGAAGGCACTGACGCCCGCGATTCTCGGACGCTGCCGCTCCGGCCACCGCGTGGGCCGCGCCGCGATGTCCAGCGGGAAGCCGTTCAGCTCGATGTGCGGATTGAGCTGCTTCAGGTGCAGGTGTGGCGGGATGACACCGTGCCGGTGGGCCAGCACCACCTTGATGAGCCCCGCGATGCCCGCCGCCGCTTCCAGGTGGCCGATGTTCGTCTTCACCGAGCCGATGAGCAGCCGCTGCTCCGGCGTCCGCCCCTGGCCCAGCACATCGGACAGCGCCCGGATTTCAATCGGGTCGCCGAGCGAGGTACCCGTGCCATGCGCCTCGATGTAGTCCACGTCGCTCGGCGCCACTCCGGCGTTCTCCAGCGCGGCGCGGAGGACCTGTTGCTGGGCCGCACCATTGGGCACGGTGAGCGCGCTGCTCGGTCCGTCATGGTTGACCGCCGAGCCACGAATGACGGCGAGCACCTCGTCTCCATCCCGGCGCGCGTCGGACAGGCGCTTGAGGACCACGATGCCGCAGCCCTCGCTGCGCACGTAGCCGTCCGCGGAGGCATCGAAGGTCTTGCAGCGACCGTCCTTCGAGAGGGCCCTGAGCTGCGCGAGGTACACCGTGGAGTGCGGTGACAGCGTCAGGTTGACGCCGCCCGCGATGGCCACGTTGCTCTCTCCCGCGCGCAGACTCTGGCAGGCGAGGTGCACGGCCACGAGCGACGAAGAGCACGCGGTGCTCAAGCTCATCGCCGGCCCCTGGAGCCGCAACACGAAGGACAGCCGTCCCGCGGCGAAGCTCGCGTCATTGCCCGTGGCGATGTACGCGTCACCGGCGGCATTGTCCGTCCCCACACCGTGGATGGAGGCGTACTCGTTGCTACCCAGCCCCACGAAGACACCCGTGCGCGTGTTGGCCAGCCGGGCCGGTGCGATGCCGGCGTTCTCCAGCGCCTCCCACGTCACCTCCAGCAGCAGGCGCTGCTGCGGGTCCATGCTCGCCGCCTCTCGCGGAGAGATTCCGAAGAACTGAGGGTCGAACTGGTCGACCCCATCCACGAAGCCTCCCCACCGGGTGTAGCTCTTCCCTGGTGCACCCTCGGGGTCGTAGTAGGCGCTTAGGTCCCAGCGATCAGCGGGTACTTCGCGGATGGCGTCCACGCCTCGCTCCAGCAGTCGCCAGAACTCGTCGGGGCCGGAGGCCATCGGCACCCGGCAGCCCAGGCCGACAATCGCGATGGGCTCGTTCGCGGCGATGGCCGCGCGCTCCACCGCGACGACCTTCTCCTCCGCGCGGAGGACATCCCGCAGCAGGTGCGTCGAGAGCGCCTGCACGGAGGGATGATCGAACGCGACCGTGGAGGCCACCTGCACCCCCAGTCGCGCGGACAGCCGGCTCCGCAGCTCCACCGCCGTCACCGAGTCCATGCCGAAATCGACGAAGCCCTGGTCCAGCTTCACCGCCGTCGCCGACGGGAAGCCGAGCACCCGGGCCACCTCTTCGCGCACCCACGCCGTCATCAGCTCGGCGCGGCGCTCGCTCGGGGCGTTGCGCAGCGTCATCAACCACTCGCTGCCCGTGGCCACCAGAGCGCTGGGGCGCGGCGCCACAGTCCCGAGGCCCTCCAGCAGCGGCCTCCGCCCACGAGCCTCATGGACGGACTTGAAGCGCTCCCAGTCCACCACCGCGACGCTGCGCTGGGTGACGTCGGACGCCATCAGCGCTTCGAGCACCTGAAGGCCCTGCTCCACGGAGATGGAGCCCATGCCCATGCGCGCGAACCAGCGCTGACCTTCTTCCGTGGCCATGCCCTCGGCCGCCCAGGGGCCCCAGTTGATGCTCAGGGCGCGCTCGCCCTTCGCGCGGCGATAGTGCGCCAGTGCATCGAGGAACTGGTTGCCTGCGGCGTAGTGGGCCATCTGCGCCGAGCCCCACACCGCCGAGCCCGACGAGAAGTAGACCGTGAAGTCCAGGTCCAGCCCTCGCGTGAGCTGATGCAACGCCCAGGCTCCCGCCACCTTCGGCCGCAGGATGGCGGACAGGGTGGCGTCATCCATCGACTCGAACGGAACGAGCGTGGAGACACCCGCGGCGTGGATGATGCCGCGCAAGGGAGCCGATCCTTCGCGGATGGAGTCGATGACCCCGGCCATGCGAGCCGCGTCCCCGACGTCCGCGCTGACGGCGCTCACCGTGGCGCCGGCCTTCTCCAGGGCCTCGACCACGGTGAGCTGCCGACCGATGTCGCTGTCTCGCGGGACCGAGGCCCACGTCGCGCGCTCGGGCAGACCCCGACGGCCCAGCAACACGAGGTGCCGCGCCCCCTTCTCCACCATCCACCGCGCGACATGGAGGCCCAAGCCGCCCAGGCCGCCCGTGATGAGGTAGGTCGCATCGGCTCGCAGCGAGAGTGCTCTGGAGGCAGGCGCCGGAGTCGAGGGGACCAGGCGCGCGACATGGCGGATGCCGCCCCGGAACGCGACCTGGTCTTCACCGTCGGAGCTGGACAGCTCGCCCCACAGCGCCTCGGCCTCGCTCGGGGGAGCGCCGGGCTCGAGGTCCACGAGCCCACCCCACAGCTCCGGGTGCTCCAACGCGAGAACCCGTCCCAGTCCCCACAGCGGTGCATGCACGGGCGAGCGGCTCGCGGCCCCCGCCACGGCCTGACTGCCTCGTGTGCCCAGCCAGAGGCGCACACCCGGCGTGCCGATTCGCAGCAAGGCCCGCGCGAGGTGCACGGCGGAGTGGACGCCGTGTGTCTGCGCGGACGCGAGGTCCGTGAGGGAGGGCTCCTCGGAGGAGGGCTCCGCCGCGCCCCAGAGGTGGAGCACGCCGCGGAGCTCGCCGACCTCGCGGAGGAGCTCCTCGTAGTGCTCGGGGTTCCGAGGGTCGAGCGTGTGGACCTCGTCACGCGGAGACACATCCGTCCCCGGGACCACGAGCGTGCACCGCTCCCCCCGGGCCTGGAGCAGCGCCTTCATCGCGCCACCGACACCATCCCGGTGGCCGAAGATGACCCAGGCCCCGGCGCCCTGCGGTGAACGGGTGACATCGCCACCACGAGCCTTCACCTGCCAGGACACGTCGTAGACGATCTCGTTGGAGGTGGGCGCTCCCGGGGTCTTCGTGCGGCCCGCCTCCTGCGTCAGCGAGCGCGCGGTCATCGCGAAGTCGCCGAGATCGACCCAGTACCGAGCGCGCTGCCATGGGTACGAAGGGAGCGAGACCACTCGCCCACCCGAGGGGAACACTCGCGCCCAGTCGACGGGGAAGCCCCAGGCGTGGAGCCCGCCCAGCGCGCCAAGGACCACCGTGCGAGCATCGCGCCCCTTGCGCATGGACGAGAGCGCGGTGCCCTCCAGGGTGCGGCGCGTGATGGACTGGGAGACGTAGCGGCTGAGCGCGGGTTGAGGTCCGAGCTCGACGAAGAGGCGGTAGCCGTCATCGAGCAAGGCGTTCGTTGCATCCGCGAAGCGCACGGCCTCGCGCATGTTGTTCGCCCAGTACGATGCGTCGAGCGTCTGACCTTCGACGAGGGCACCGGTGACCGTGGAGAACAGGGGAATGGTGGTCGCCCGGGTCTCCAGTGTGCCGAGCAGGGACTTCAGCTCGGACTGGAGCGGCACCATCTGGTGGCTGTGGAATGCGTAGTCGACGCCGAGGTCTCGCGTGGAGACACCGCGTGACTTGAGTGACTGGAGCACCTCGGAGAGCGCCGCCGGGTCTCCGGAGAGGACGACCGAGCGCGCGTCGTTGATGGCCCCGACCGAGAGTCGTTCGCCGAAGCGGGCAAGCTCCGCCTGGGCTTCTTCTGGCGAGAGCTCGACGGCGGCCATGCGTCCATGCCCGGTCACCCGCTGCATCAGGCGGCCCCGGTGAGCCACGAGGCGCGCGGCCTCGGCAAGGGTCAGTGCGCCCGCGACGTGCGCGGCGGCGATCTCTCCGACGCTGTGGCCAACGACGGCCTCGGGGACGACGCCCAGGGAGCGCCACATCGCCGCGAGCGCGACCTGGATGGCGAAGATGGCGGGCTGGGCCACCTGGGTCTCATCGAGCCGCGACACCCCCTCTTCCGCCTCCAGCGCCTCCACGATGGAGAAGCCCGTGTGCGGAGCCAATTGGGAGTCGCACTCCTTCAGCGCGGACGCGAACGCCGCATCCTGGGCGAGGAGCTCTCGTCCCATGCCCTTCCACTGCGTGCCCTGGCCGCTGAAGACGAAGGCCACCCTGCCCGGCTTGCGAGGGACGACCCCCGCCGTGAGCTGCGCGGCCACACCACCGTCGAGATAGACACGCAGCTGCTCGGCAAGCTCGGACCGGGAGCGCCCCGCGACCGCCAGCCGATGCTCATGATGACCGCGCCGCTGCGCCGCGGTGAAGGCGATGTCTCGAAGCGAGAGGGACTCACCGCGGACATCCAACAGGAAGTCGCGATACGCCCCCGCATACGCCCTCAACGCCGCCTCACTTCGCGCGGACAGGACGAGTGGCTGCGCGACCTCGAGCACGTTCCGGGCCTCGGCCCCGGACATCGAGGACTCCGAGCCATGCACTCCCGTGAGGGAAGGCGATGCGTCGGCCTTCGTGGAGGTGCCCTGGAGCGGTGAGCTCGGCGTGCGGACTTCGCTCCTCGGGTTCGAGCCGGATGCTTCACGGGAGTGGGCACGCGCGTCGGGGGCTTCTTCGAGGATGGCGTGAGCGTTCGTCCCGCTCATGCCGAACGAGCTCACGGCCGCGTAGCGGCGCCGCTCGGACGCAGGCCAGGGCTGGAGCTGGGTCGGAATGACCAAGGGCGTGCCCTCCAGCGAGATGCGCGGATTGAGCGCCTTGAAGTGCAGGTGCTTCGGGATGGCCTCGTGCCTCAAGGCCAGCACCGTCTTGATGAGCCCCGCCATCGCCGCCGCGGACTCCAGGTGCCCCAGGTTCGTCTTCACCGACCCCAGGTAGCAGTGGCTCCCCTCCGGCCGCGCCTTGCCGTACGTCGCGCGCAACGCCTCGGTCTCTATCGGGTCACCCAGCGGCGTCCCCGTGCCATGCGCCTCGATGTAGCCAATGTCCGCGGGCGTCAGCCGAGCCGAGGCCAGCGCCTCGCGGATGAGCGCCTGCTGCGCGAGCACGTTGGGCGCCGTCAGCCCGTTGGAACCACCGTCCTGGTTCACCGCCGTCGCCCGGATGACCGCGAGGATGTTGTCTCCCCCCGCCACCGCATCCGAGAGGCGCTTGAGCACCACCGCACCGCAGCCCTCGCCGCGTACGAAGCCGTTCGCCCCCGCATCGAAGGCCCGGCACCGTCCATCCGGCGAGAGCGCGGACAGCTTCGAGAGCCACAAGCCCGGCCTGTCGGAGAGCACCAGGTTCACGCCGCCCGCGAGCGCCGCGTCGCACTCACGGTTGCGCAGGCTCTGGCAGGCCAGGTGCAGCGCCACCATCGACGACGAGCACGCCGTGTCCACCGTCAGCGCCGGCCCCCGCAGGTCCAGCAGGTACGCGAGCCGCCCCGCGATGACGCTGTTGGAGACACCGATGACCGAGTAGATGTCCCCTTCGACATCGGCACGCGCCTGGAGCATCGCGTAGTCATTGCCACTCGCGCCGACGAAGACCCCCGTCCGAGTCCCCGTGAGCCGAGACCTCGGCAAACCCGCGTCGTCGAGCGCCTCCCACGCGACCTCCAACAACAGCCGCTGCTGCGGATCCATCGCCACCGCCTCGCGTGGAGCGATGCCGAAGAACTCCGGATCGAAGCCATCCACCCGGTCGAGGAACCCTCCCCACCGCGTGCCCAGGTGCTCCGCCGCATCCGCGCTCGTCCGCCAGCGGTCGGCCGGAACCTCGCGCACGGCGTCCACTCCGTCCTTCAGCAGCTTCCAATAGGCGTCGGGACTGTCCGCGCCTCCCGGGAATCGGCACGCCAGGCCGACGATGGCGATGGGCTCGATGCCCGCCTCCACCTCGGCCGAAGGCTCGGCGCGAACCCCCGTCGGAGCCACACGCCCCACCGCCGCCACCGGCTCCGTCAGGGCTTCGACCGGAAGGTCAAGCTGCTCGATGAGGTGCGCCGTCAGCGCCGCGACCGTGGGATACGCGTAGATGAGCGTCGCGGACAACGTGAGCTTCAGCCCGGACTCCAGACGGTTGCGCAGCTCCAGCCCCGTCAGGCTGTCCATCCCGAGCACACCAAAGGGCTGGTCCAGCTCGACGCGCGCCGCGTCCTGCTTGAGGATGCGCCCCACCTGCTCCCGCAGGTACGCCTCCAACAACGCCCGACGACGCCCCGGCTCGGCCGCCACCAGGCGGTCGCGCACGTCACCCTTGCGCGGCGTCGCCGTGCTGGCCTGCTCCTTCATCAGGGCCGAGAGGAACGGCGACTGCGCCGCGGCCACATAGAACTCACGCCACTGCCGCAGGTCCAACGGAACCACGATGGCCTGCGCCGAAGGACGCGCCAGCAGACGCCCCATCGCGTCGAGCGCTTGCGCCGTCGGCATGCTCCCCACGCCGCGCAGCACGAGGCGCTCTCCACGATTCTCCGCCGCCGCGGCGAGCCCGACCTCCGCCCACGGTCCCCAGTTGATGCTCAGCGCCGGCAGGCCCGCCGCGACCCGGTGGTGCGCCAGCGCATCCATGAAGGCATTGGCCGCCGCGTAGTTGCCCTGCCCCGGTGAGCCCAGCACCGACGCCGCCGAGGAGAACATCACGAACACATCCAACGGCCGCCCCAACGTCCCAGCGTGGACGTTCCACGCCCCCTGGACCTTCGGCGCCAGGACCGCGCGGAGCCGACGCTCATCGAGCTGCGTCAACACGCCATCCGCGATGACCCCCGCCGCATGGAAGACACCGCGCAGCACGGGCAGCTCCGCGTCGATGCTCGCGAACAGGCCCGCGACATCCTCCTCGCGCGACACGTCCGCGCGGTAGACGCGCACGTCCGCCCCCGTGGCCCGCAGGGCCTCCAGGACCCGACCCGCCTCCTCGGAAGGAGCCCCCCGCCCGGAGAGCGCCAGATGCCGCGCGCCCTGGCCCACCAGCCACTTCGCGACCTCCAGCCCCAGGCCGCCCAGTCCGCCCGTGATGAGGTAGCTCCCCTCCGCCCCCAGGGCGAAGGGCCTTGCCTCCACCGGAGCGGGCACACCGCGCGCGAGCCGAGCCACCTGGCGCACCGAGCCGCGCAGCACGAGCCGCTCCTCGTGTCCATCGGCCAGCAGCTCCTCGGCGAGCGCGGCCACTTCCTCGGAAGCCGGCCTCGCGCTCAGGTCCACATGAACGCAGCGCAGCTCCGGATGCTCGTGGCCCACCACCGCCGCCACCCCGGCGAGCGACGATGCGGCCAGCGCACCCGGCTCGTCGCCCACCGCGACCGTTCGAACCCCGGACGTCACCAGCCACAGCCGGGGCGCATCCCGCCACCCGCGCTGCGCCCACGCCTGGAGCAGGTGCAGCACGCTGACACTGCCCAGCGTCTGCGCACGCTCCAGGGCCCCAGGCTCCCTCGCGTCGGGAGTGTCGAGGCTGAAGAGGTGCACCAGCCCCTTGCATGGCAGCTGCTCCGTGAAGGCCTCTCGGAGAAGCGCCTGCATGTCTTCGCCACTTCCGGGCCGGATGCGGAAGTGCTCCGCGCCGACCCGCTCGTAGGCCGTGCCTGCTTCCACGATGACGCAGCCCTGCGAGCGCTCCGCCAACGCCGTCGCCAGTGCCGCGCCGACACCTCTTCCATCCACGAACACCCACCACCGCCCCGCCCGCTCCGCCGGCCCGCCCTTCGGCCGCTCCGGACGAGGCTGCGCCTGCCACTGCACGGTGTGAATCCACCGCTCCACTTCATCCACCGGCGCCCGGGACGTCTCCACGCGCTGGCACACCAGGCTCCGCGCCTCGGCGACCACCGCGCCCCGGTCATCGAGGATCCGCACGTCGCACTCGACCCGCCCCGTGGCGGTGGAGCTGCCTTCCAACACCTGGACGTGGCTCCACACCGCCGTCCCCGGATGCATCGGCATGTGCAGCTTCGCGAGGGACACAGGGACATAGACGCCGCCCTTCCCGTCCACGCCCTCCAACGCCGCAGCGAGCACCTGGAAGCACCCATCGAGCAGCGCGGGGTGGATGCCGTACCGCTCCGCCTCCGCCTCCTGCTCCTCCGCGAGCTGGACACGGCCCAGCGACTCCCCCCGCGCCTTGCGCAGCTCCCGCACCGTGCGGAAGCTCGGGCCGTAGTCGAGACCGATGCCCTGGAAGGCCTCGTACTGCGACTCCACCGAGGTGGTCGTTCCGCAGCGCGCGAGCAACTCTCCCAGCGGGAGGGAGCCCCCGCTCTCGGAGGCCACCCCATGGCGGATGGAGCCCTCCGCATGCAGCGTCCACTCACCCGCCGCGGTCCCTTGCTCGCTCACCGGCGCGCTGAAGAGACGGAAGGCGCTCGCCTCCGGACGCTCCGATGAGATCCAGAGCTGCACAAGCCGCGATTGCTCCTCCGGGAACGACAGGAGCGAGCGGAAGCCGAGCTCGGCCAGCGACACCGGTCCATCGAACGCCTGTCGCGCGGCGCTCAACGCCATGTCCATCATCGCCGCCGCGGGCAGCGCGGGGACACCCTGGACCCGGTGCTCGGAGAGCATCGGGAAGTCCCGAGGCCCGAGCTGCACCTGCCACAACCGCGCGACCCCACCCTGCGCGGAGAGGTCCACGCGCTCCCCCAGGAGCGGATGGCCGACGGTGCCTCGCGATGATCGAACGCCCTGGGTGACGGGCTCCATCCAGTAGCGCTGGCGCTGCCACGGATACGTCGGGAGCGACTCGCGCCGCCCCTCCACCGGGAACACCTGCTTCCAGGCGACCCGGTGTCCCGTGGCATACAGCGCGCCGAGCGAGGACAGCATCGTGCGCCGCTCCTCCTCGTTCCGGCGGAGGGACGCGAGCACCGTGCCCTCCTTCTCCGCCGCGCGCATCGTCTGCTCGACGGCGGGGAGCAGGACGGGATGTGGGCTCACCTCGAGGAAGACCTCGCAGTCGTCCGCGAGGAGCTTGCTCGCGGCGGCGGCGAAGAGGACGGGCTCGCGGAGGTTGCGCCCCCAGTGCGCGGCGTCCAGCCGTGCCCCGTCGATGAAGTCTCCCGTCACCGTGGAGCAGATGGGGAGCTCCGTCGAGCGAGGCTGAATCCGCGCGAGCCGCGCCTCCAGCTCCTGGCAGATGCCGGCCACCAGCGGCGTGTGCGACGGCACATCCATCTTCACCCAGCGGCAGAAGACACCGCGCTTCTCGAGCGCGGCGACCGCGTCCTTCACGGCCTCGGGGTCGCCCGAGAGCACCTGGGAGCGCGGGCTGTTGAGCGCGCCCAGCCACACCCGACCCGTCCACGGGGCGATGGCCCCTCGCGCCTCCGCGACGGGCAGCTCGACCATCGCCATGGTCGCGCCGCGTCCCCCCAACGTCCGCATCAAGCTGCTGCGGTGGCAGATGATGGTCGCGGCATCCTCCAGGCTCAGCGCGCCGGCCACATGGGCCGCCACCACCTCACCCATGCTGTGCCCCATGACCGCGTCGGGCTCGATGCCCCACGAGCGCCACAGCGCCGTCAGCGCCACTTCGACGGCGAACAGCGCCGGCTGGTTGATGTCGATTTCATTCAGCCGCGAGCGGGACTCCTCCGCCGCGAGCTCGTCCAGCACGCTCCAGCCCAGCTGAGGCCGCAGCACCGCATCGACCTTCGCGAGGGCCTCGCGGAACACGGGCTCGCTCGCCATGAGCGCCTTGCCCATCTCCGCCCGCTGCGCCCCCTGCCCCGGATACACGAAGACGACCTTGCGACGGACGCCGAACGCCTTGCGGCCCGTCCACAGCTCCTCCGGCGAGGCTCCCGCCGCGAACGCGCGCAGCCGCTCGACGACGCGCTCACGCGTGTCCGCCAGAACCGAGAGGCGATGCTCATGGTGCGTGCGATGGAGCGCCGCCGTGCGAGCGAAGTCCGGCAAGGACACCGTCGCATCTCCCGCCAGTCGCTCCGCGTAGCGCGACGCCAGCGCGGTCAGCGCCGCCTTGTCGCGAGCAGAGAGCGTGAGCAGCTCCATGCGCTCCGGTAGCGAGGGCTTCGCGGAGGCCGCGGGGGCTTCCTCCAGGATGATGTGCGCGTTCGTGCCGCTGATGCCGAACGAGCTGACCCCCGCGCGGCGCGGCTGGCCTCCATCCGCCCAGGGCGTCAGCTTCGTGGGGATGAAGAGAGAGCTGTCCTCCAGCCCGATGCGCGGGTTGACCTGCTTGAGGTGCAGGTGCGGCGGGAGCGTCTGGTGCCGCATCGCGAGGACGACCTTCATGAGCCCCGCGACTCCCGCCGCGGACTCCAGGTGCCCCACGTTGGTCTTCACGGACGCCAGGGCGCAGACGCCGCCCTCGGGCCGAGGCGCGCCGTACGTCTCCCGCAGCGCCTCCACCTCGATGGGGTCACCCAGGGACGTGCCCGTCCCGTGCGCCTCCACGTAGGTGACCTGCGCGGGCTGAAGCCGGGCGTTCTCCAGCGCCTGCTTGATGAGCGCCTGTTGCGAGAGCACGTTCGGCGCGGTCAACCCGGTGGACTTGCCGTCCTGGTTGCTCGCCGAGCCGCGGATGACGGCGAGGATGCGGTCCCCCTCCGCCTGCGCATCCGAGAGGCGCTTGAGCACGAGCACGCCGCAGCCCTCGCCGCGCGAGAAGCCGTTGGCCGCCGCGTCGAAGGCCTTGCAGCGCCCATCCGGCGCGAGCGCTTGCAGCTTCGACACCAGCACCAGCGACAGCGGCGAGAGGATGAGGTTGACGCCACCGGCGAGCGCCAGGTTGCACTCACGCGCCCGCAGGCTCTGGCAGGCCAGGTGGATGGACACCAGCGAGGACGAGCACGCCGTGTCCACCACGAGGCTGGGGCCCTGCAGGTTGAGGGTGTACGAGAGCCGTCCCGACAGCACGCTCATCGCCAGGCCCGGGATGCTGAAGGCATCACCGGACTCGGGGCGCTCGAGCTGCATGAGGTGGTAGTCATCATTGCAGGCGCCGATGAACACACCGCCTCGGCTCCCCGCGAGCTTCTCCGCGTCCACGCCAGCGTCCTCGAGCGCCTCCCAGGCGACCTCCAGCAGCAGGCGCTGCTGAGGGTCCATCCGCACCGCTTCGCGCGGAGAGATGCCGAAGAAGCCCGCGTCGAAGGCATCCACCTCGTCGAGGTATCCCCCCCAGCGCATCGCCCCGTTGCCGATGAGGGCCACCTCTTCCGGCGACCAGCGGTCCGTGGGGACCTCGCGCACGGCGTCCCGGCCCTCCTGGAGCATCCGCCAGTAGGACTCCACGCTGGAGGCGCCGGGGTAGCGGCACGCCATGCCGACGATGGCGATGGGCTCCTTCGCCGCCCCTTCCACCGCGTTCAGCCGCGCCTGCATCTTCTCCAGCGCCACGAGCATTCGCTTGGCGGGAGACAACTGCTCACTGGAGTCATCGCTCTGGTTGGCCATGGTCAGTTCTCTTCACCGAACGCGGCGAGCTTCTCCGCGAGGAGCGCTTCGGCCTCCGCGTCCGAGAGCTGCTTGACGTTGTTGACGATGGCGGCCTCCAGGGCCGCCTCTTCATTCCGGGGCTGCTCGACCTTCGGCGCGGGCGCGAGTTGCAGCCGCTCGACCAGGAAGCCGACGAGGCCCTCCACCGTGGGATGGCGCCACAGGAGCGTCGCTTGCAGCCGAAGCCCCAGGCTCGCCTCCAGCCGGTTGCGAATCTCCAGGCCCATCAGCGAGTCCAGGCCCAGACTGCCCAGCGACACCTGCGGGTCGATCTTCGCGGGCGACAGTCGCAGCACCTGGCCGATCTGCTCGCGCAGGTGGGCCTCCAGGAGCCGAGGCTGCTCACCTTGAGCGGCCGCCTTGAGCTTCTCCACGAAGGCGCCGGGAGCCGCTCGGGTGCTGGCCGCCGCCTGCTCGAGGGGGAGCCGCGAGACGAACGGCGACCGAGAGGCCGTCAGGTAGAACTCGCGCCACTGTCGCAGGTCGAAGCGCATCACCGCCACGCGAGCGCGGGGGCCGTTCAACAGCCGGCCCAGGGCCTCCAGCGCCTGGTCCGGAGGCATGCTCGCGATGCCACGCAGGGCCATGCGGTCACCCCGGTTCGTGGTCGCCGCAGCGAGGCCCACCTCGCCCCAGGCGCCCCAGTTGATGCTCAGCGCCGGGAGGCCCTGGCCTCGACGCCAGGCCGCCAGTGCATCGAGGAAGGTGTTCGACGCCGCGTAGTTGCCCTGTCCCGGAGACCCCAGCAGTGCACCCGCCGCTGAGAAGAGGACGAAGAAGTCGAGCGGCAGCCCCGCCGTCGCCACGTGCAGGTTCCACGCCCCCTGGACCTTCGGCGCCATCACCTTGTCGAAGCGCTCCGAGGTGAGGTTCACCAGGAAGGCGTCATCGAGGACGGCCGCCGCGTGGAACAGACCTCGGAGTGGCGGTCCGTCCCGAAGCTCCGCCACCACCCGCTCCACGTCCGCGCGCACCGCCACGTCGGCCTGGCACACCTGGACCTGGACACCGGCGCCCTGGAGCTTCTCGATGACCTGCCGGGCCTCCGCCGAGGCGCCCTTGCGCCCGACGAGCGCCAGGGACCGCGCCCCCCGGGACACGAGCCACTCCGCGAGCTTCAACCCCAGGCCACCGAGCCCGCCGGTGATGAGGTACGTGCCATCGGGGCGAAGCTCCGCGGGCGGCGCCGCCTCGCGCTCCATGCGCTCCAGTCGCGCCACGAATCGGGAGCCGCCTCGGAGCGCGAGCTGATCCTCGGGTGACGGTGTCAGCAGCTCCTCGACGAACGACGCGGCCTCCACATCGTCCAGGGCCTCGAGGTCCACGTTGGTGCACGAGAGCTCGGCGTGCTCCACCGAGAGCACGCGTCCCAGTCCCCACAGCGGCGCGTGCTCGACACGCGCTACCGCGTCCCCCGCGTTGACGGCGTGGATGCCTCCCGACACCAGCCACAACCGGGGCACGTCGCGGAAGCTCGCCTCCACCAGCGCCTGGACGAGGTGCAGCGCGCTCTTGACGCCCAGACGCTGTGCCTCCTCCAGCGACTCCGGGCGCGCATCGAGGCTGAAGAGGTGCACGACACCTCGGCACGCGGGCTTGCCCGGGCCGAACTCGCTCTTGAGGAGCTGGGTGAAGCCGTCGGGGCGCGAGAGGTCCACGTCGTATCGGCCGGCCTCGACGCGGCGATACGAGTCTCCCTCCGCGACGAGGACACAGGACTCACCGCGCGACTCCAGCGCCGTCCGCACCTTGCGCCCGAACCCTTGTGGGTCTCCGAGCAGGAGCCACGCTCCGGGCTCCCGGTTCGTCGCTGGGGCATCAGGCGACGTCCGTGGAGACTCCCGCCAATCGACCGCGTACATCCAGCCGTCGATCTCATCGACGGAGCGCCGCGTGGCCTTCAGCCGCCGGCAGACCAGGCCCTTCGCCTCCACGAGGACCCGGCCCTCCGCGTCGAGCAGCGTCACCTCGCCTTCGAGGGTGCCCTCCGCGCCGCTCGCATCGCGGCGGATGACCGCGTGTCCCCACAGCGACTTGCCGGGCCGCCCGTGGACACGCAGGCTGTCGAGCCCCACCGGGACGAAGGTCTCGCCTCGTGCCGCCCCCAACGCCGCCCCGTTGATGACCTGGAAGCAGGCATCCAGCAGCACCGGGTGGACCTGGTGGGTCGATAGCTCCGCGGCGACCGAAGGCGACAGCTCGAAGCGCGCGAGCGCCTCGCCCTTCGTGCGCCACAGCTCCTTGAGCACGCGGAAGCTCGGGCCGAAATCGACACCCCGCTCGCCCATCACCTGGTAGTGGGCCTCACCCTCCACCCGCTCCGTGCAGCGGGTCCGCGTCTCCTCCAGCGCGAAGGCCACTGGCGCACTGTCATCGGAGCGCAGCCGGCCTTCGACGTGCAGCGTCCAATCCGCCTCCGCGGTGGGACGACTGAAGACCTGGAACCGGGAGGAGCCCTCGGCGTCCGGCGTGATGCCCAGCTGCACCGGGAGCCCCTCTTCCCGAGGCACCGTCATCAGCGCCTGGAAGGACACGTCCTCGAGCACCCAGCGCTTCGCCCCCCAGACCTCCACCGCGCCCGCCACCGCCATCTCCAGATAGGCCGCCCCAGGCAGGACGACTTCGCCATGCACGAGGTGGTCGGCGAGATAGGCCGGGCTGTCCGCCGCCAGCTCCGTCTGCCAGAGGTGCGTCCCGGGCTGTGCCGCCAGCGCCACGTGCTCACCGAGCAGCGGATGGCGGCCAGCCGCACGGGCGCGGCGCGAATGGGCCGGGGCCTCGACCCAGAAGGGCTCGCGTTGCCACGCGTACGTGGGCAGCGCCACCGGGCGACCGAGCACCGGGTGCTGGCGACGCAGGTCCACCGCATGACCCGTGACATGAATCGCCCCGAGCGCCGCCAGCATCGCGCTTCGCTCGTCCTCGTCTCGGCGAAGCGACGGGACGACGGCGCCCGCCCTCCCGAGGTGCCGCAGGTGCTGCTCCACCGCCGGTAGGAGGATGGGATGCGGGCTCAGCTCGATGAAGAGGTCATGCCCCTCGGTCGCGAGCCGCTCGATGGCGGTGGAGAACAGGACCGGCTCTCGCAGGTTGTCCACCCAGTAGCGGGCCTGGAACGACGTGCCATCCACCATGACGCCCGTCACCGTCGAGCACATGGGGATGCTCGCCGCGCGAGGCCGCACGTCCTGGAGCGCCGTGAGCAGCGCCGGACGCAGCGGGTCCATCTGGGGACTGTGCGACGCGACGTCCACCTTCACCGGACGGAAGAAGACCTCCCGGGCCGCGAGTCGCCGGGTCACCTCTTCGAGCGCTGTCGGGTCACCCGAGAGCACCGTCGAGCGCACGCCGTTGCTCACCGCGACGGAGACGCGGTCCTCGAAGCCGCGCAGGGCCTCCTTCGCCTCCTCCAGCGTGAGGTCGACCATGAACATGGCGCCTTGGCCACTCACCGTGCGCAGGAGCTTGCTGCGGCGGCAGATGATGGCGGCCGCGTCCTCCAGGCTCAGCGCACCCGCGACATGCGCCGCGGCCACCTCGCCCATGCTGTGGCCCACCACCGCGTCGGGCTCGATGCCCCACGCACGCCAGAGCTCCGCCAGGGCGACCTCCATGGCGAACAGCACGGGCTGGATGACGTCAATCTCGCTCAGCCGCGAGTGCTCCGCGTCCGCCGCGAGCACCTCCAGCACGTTGAAGCCCGCCTCGGCGCGGATGGCCTCGGCGCATCGCTCCATCGCCGTCCGGAACGCGGGCTCCTCCTCCAAGAGACGGCGGCCCATCCCCAGCCACTGCGAGCCCTGGCCCGGGAACACGAAGACGACGCGGCGGCGGGCCCCTCCCGCCTTGCGACCCACGAGGCCTCCGGCGACGGCCTCTCCCTTCGCCAAAGCCTGGAGCTTCTCCGCGACCTCCGCGTGCGTCCGGCCCGCGACGGCGAGGCGATGCTCATGGTGCGCGCGCCGCAGCGCCGCGGTGGCGCACACGTCTCGAAGCGAAGCCTCCGGATGCTCCGTCAACCAGGCCGCGTGACGCTGGGCCACGGAGACCAGGGCCTCGGGACTCCGGGCCGAGAGGACCAACAGCTCCGCGCCTCGTGCCGCGACGGTGGACTCCTGGGGTCGAGGTGCCTCCTGCAGGATGATGTGAGCGTTGGTCCCGCTCAGGCCGAACGCGCTCACCCCCGCGAAGCGGGGACGTTCTCCGCGAGGCCAGGGCCGCTGCTCGGTGGGGATGACCACCGGTGCCTGGCCGATGGCGATGTTCGGGTTCAGCCGCTTGAAGTGAAGATTGGGCGGGATGACCTCATGGCGGAGCGCGAGCACCACCTTGAGGATTCCGGCCAGTCCCGCCGTCGCCTCCAGGTGGCCGATGTTCGACTTCACCGCGCCCACCACGAGCGGCGAATCGGCTGAGCGGCCCTCGCCGAAGACCTGGGCCAGCGCCTGGAGCTCGATGGGGTCGCCCAGCGACGTGCCGGTGCCGTGCGCCTCGATGAAGGAGACCTGCGAAGGCGACAGGCCCGCGTTCGCCAGCGCCTGCCGGATGACCCGCTCCTGCGCCGGGCCGTTGGGGACCATCAGGCCACTGCTGGCGCCGTCCTGGTTCACGGAGGAGCCCGCGATGAGCGCGAGGATGTCGTCGCCATCCGCCTGCGCCTGCGAGAGCCGCTTGAGGACGACAACGGCGACACCCTCGGCGCGGACGAAGCCATCCGCGGCCTCATCGAAGGTCTTGCATCGCCCATCCGGCGCGAGGCCTCGGCTGCTCGACAGCGCGATGGCCCCCTCTGGTGAGAGCATGAGGTTCACTCCCGCCGCGAGCGCCAGGTCGCAGTCGCGGTTGCGCAGGCTCTGGCAGGCCGTGTGGAGCGCCACGAGCGAGGACGAGCACGCCGTGTCGATGGCCATGCTCGGGCCTTGCAGCCCGAGCGCATAGGAGAGCCGTCCGGCGGCCGCGTTCAGGCACGTGCCCGTGAGGTGGTAGATGTCCAGCGAGCCCCCCAGGCGCTCCGCCTGAAGCCGCGCGTAGTCGCTCCCGATGACGCCCAGGAACACGCCGGTGCGGCTTCCGACCAGCTGGTCCGCGGGCTGCCCCGCCCGCTCCAGCGCCTCCCACGCCAGCTCCAGCAACATCCGGTGCTGCGGGTCCATGCGCGAGGCCTCGCGCGGAGAGATGCCGAAGAACCCCGCATCGAAGTGCTCGATGCCGTCGATGAACCCACCCCAGCGGGCATAGGTCTTGCCGGGCCTCCCCGGCTCGGGGTCGAAGAGGGCCTCCGCGTCCCAGCGCTCGCGCGGCACCTCGCGAATGGCGTCGACGCCGTTGGACAGCAGCCTCCAGAAATCCTCCGGGGATTCGACCCCTCCGGGCAGACGGCAGGACGTGCCCACGATGGCGATGGGCTCCGAGCGCGTGCGCTTGAGCGCCTCGTTCTCGGTGTTCAGCTCCAGGGCCAACAACGCGAGCCGCTTGGGCGGCAGGTTCGCGATCTTCTCGTAGAACTCTCGGCTCATGGTCGCTGTGCTCGATTCAGTGCGAACTTCCGGCGATCTTCTCGGCGATCAGCCGTTCGATTTCGTCGTCGGACATCTCGTCCATGCGCGACAGGCGCTCGGACAGTCCGCGCTCGTCCATCACCTCCGCTTGCGCGCGCGGCGGCGGTGTCGCGTCGCCCGGCAGCGGGATCTCCAGCGCCTCCGCGAGCCCCGCCAGGCGCTTCGCGAGGGCCTCCACCGTGGGGTAGTCGAACGCCAGGCTCGCGGGCAGCTCCTTGCCGAAGCCCCGCTGCAACACGTTGCGCAGCTCCACGGTCATCAGCGACGTCATGCCCATCTGGAAGAAGCCACGGTCGACGGGCGGCGGCTCCGCGAGCGGGAACCCGAGGATGCGCCCCACCTCGCGCTGGAGCTGTCGCAACAGCGCGTCGAAACGACGAGGCGGCGGCAGGGACTCCAGCTCGGTGACGAGCTGTGCTCGCGCCGTGGCGCCCGGCACGGATGCCGATGCGGAAGCGCCCACTCGCTGGAGGAACGGCCTGCGCCGCCGTGCTTCCCAGAGGGGCTTCAGCGCGGCCCAGTCCACGGAGGCCACGGTCTGGACCCGCGCCCCCGACCGCATCACCTGCCCCATCGCCTCGAGTGCCCGTGGAGCGGCCATGGGCTTCAAGCCGAAGCGCTCGAAGTCTCGCGAGCGCTCTCCGCTCACCTCGTCCCATGTCCCCCAGTGGATGGTCGTGGCGGGGAGGCCAGCGGCCCGACGAACGTGCGCGAGCGCTTCGAGCACCTGGTTCGCGGCGCCGTAGTGCGCCAGCCCCGAAGCGCCCCAGAGCGTCGACGTCGACGAGAACATCACGAAGAAGTCCAGGTCGGCTCCGCTCGTCAGCGCATGGAGCACGAGGGCGCCCAGCGCCTTGGGACGCAGCATCGCCGTCAGCGACGACGCGTTCATGACCTCCAGGCGCTGCGTGCTCATGAGCGAGGCCGCGTGGAAGACGCCGCGCAGCGGATGGGTGGAGGTCGCCTCGCGCAGGAGCTCCTCCATCCGTGCCCGGTCCGAGACATCGGCGGCCAGGGGGACCACTGTCGCGCCGAGTCCGCGAAGCTCCTCGAGCGCCTCTTCCCTGCGCTTGGACTCCTCGCCCCCAGCCGTCAGCGCCCGGCGGCCCACCAGCACGAGATGCCGCGCGCCCTGCTCCACCAGCCACCGGGCCACCTTCAGCCCCAAGCCGCCGAGCCCGCCCGTCACGAGGTAGGTCGCATCCGGGCGAAGGCGCGGAGACTCCGCTGGCTTCTGGGAGCGCGCAGGCACGAGGCGCGGCACCAGCCGTCGGCCCTTCCGCAGCGCGAGCTGATCCTCTCCATCCGCCTCGGACGCGGCGACTTCCTGGAACAGCGCCGCTGCCTCGCCCTTCGTGTCATTCGGATCCAGGTCGATGAGCCCACCCCAGAGGTCCGGCTGCTCCAGGGACACCACGCGACCGAAGCCCCAGAGCGGCGACTGCGCCAGCAACACCTCCTCGCCCGCTGTGCCCGTCGCCTGGGCCCCGCGCGTCACCAGCCACACCCGGGCTTTCTTGCGCTCCGTCAACAGCCCTTGGATGACGTGGAGCGCCCCGGTGGATGTCCAGGGTGACAGCACCTCGTCCCCCACCGCCTGGAGCCCCCACAGATAGACGACGCGAAGGCTTCGCGCCGGGGAGGCAGGGGCCTCGCGCAGCAGCCGCGCGAAGTCCTCTGGCTGCTCCGGGTCCACGACGAAGCGCCGCTCGTCCAACCGCTGATAGGCGCGTCCCGCCGTCACGGTGACGCAGGCCTCTCCTCGACGAGCAATCTCCTCCATGAGGGCTGAACCGGAGCCACGTGTGTCCGCGAACACCAGCCAGTCCGCGGCCACGGGTGTGGCGGCTGGCGCGGGCCGGGCATCCCACGTCACGTCGTAGAGCCAGTCCTGGAGCGACTCCTCGCCCTCCGCGCCCAGCGCCTCGAGGATGCTCGCGGCCGGGACACGCCGCAGCCGCACGCCTCGCATCGAGGCCACCTGCGCACCGCTCCCATCCAGGAGCTCCAGCGCGCCCACCGGCGCCGCAGCCTCGCCCGGGGCCCGCACCGACGCGTGGGCCCACTCGACCTGGGAACGAACCGCCGCGCAGACAATCTCGTCGATGCGCACGGGCATGAACAGCGCCGCCCCATCTCCTTCCTCCATGACGGCGGAGGCCAGCGTCTGGAGGGCCGCGTCCAGGAGCGCTGGATGGAGCTGGTAGTGCTCCACCTCCTGGGCGAGCTCCGTCCCCAGGGTGATGCGGCCGAGCGCCTCGCCCGACCGACGGAAGACCTCGCCCAGGGTCCGCAAGGGAGACTCGTACTGGACATTGCGCTGGGCGAGCGCGTCGTAGAGCGCGGAGGACCGCACGTGCTGGACACAGGCCGCGCGTACCGCGTCGATGGAGACGCGCGTGGCCTCCGGCGCGGCCTCCGTGAGTCGCACCGCTCCGCGCGCGTGCAGCACCCACGAGGACTCGCGTGTCGCTTCTCCCACCGAGCGACTGTGGACGTGGAAGCGCATGGGTCCATCGGAGGCATCCGCCAGGTGGACCTGGAGGAGACGCCGCTTGGACTCGGGAAGGACCAGCGCGCGCTCGAACTCCACGTCCGTCAGCGTCCTCGGCCCGGAGCCGGAGACTTCCGCCACGGCGCTCAGCACCAGCTCCACCAGCGCCGACGCGGGGAGCACGGCCACCCCACCCAGACGATGTGCCCCCAGCCAGGGCAAGGAGGTGCTGCCCAGCTCCAGCTCGAAGACGTGCCCATCGAGCCCCCGAGCGACACTCACCGGACGCCCCTTCAAGGACATCAGGCGCTCGGGTGCGACGGCCACGGGCAGCACCGCGTCATCGAGCCAGTACCGCTTGCGCTGCCATGGATACGGCGGCAACGGCACCACCCGTCCCCCTTCCGGGAAGACGCGCGACCAGTCCACGGGGTGCTCCGCGCGATACAGCGCGCCGAGCGACTCCAACATCACCGCGCGCTCCGCCTCCTCACGCCGCAGCGACGCGAGCAGGAGCCCCTCACGCTGCGCATGCTGCAAGCAGCGCTCGATGGCAGGGAGCAGGATGGGATGGGGGCTCAGCTCGATGAAGACGGCGTGGCCGTCCTCGATGAGCCGAGCCACCGAGGTGGAGAACAGCACCGGCTCGCGCAGGTTGCGCACCCAGTAGGCCGCATCCAGCCCCGTGCCGTCACACGCCGACGCGGTGACGGTCGAGAGCATCAGCGTGGAGGCCTTCCGAGGCCGCACCGGAGAGAGCACCGCGAGCAGCTCTTCGCGGAGGACATCCACCTGGGGACTGTGCGAGGCCACGTCCACCTTCACCCAGCGGCAGAACACGTTGCGCTCCGCCAGGGATGCGCGGACCTCCTCCAGCATGGAGGCATCCCCCGCCAACACCGTGGACGTCGGGCTGTTGCTGACGGCGATGGCCACGCGGGCCTCACGCCCGGCGATGACGCCTCGCGCGTCCGACAAGGGGAGCTCCACCGCGAGCATCGCGCCCTGGCCACTGATGCGCCGAAGCAGCTTGCTGCGCTCGCAGATGATGGACGCCGCGTCCTCCAGGCTCAGCGCGCCCGCGACATGCGCCGCGGCCACCTCGCCCATGCTGTGCCCGATCACGGCGTCCGGGGTGATGCCCCAGGAGCGCCACAGCTCGGCGAGCGCGACCTCCATCGCGAACAGCACCGGCTGCACGACGTCGATCTCCCCCAGCCGGGATTGCTCGGCCGGGGCACGCAGCACTTCCACGAGTCCCCACGAGACATGACGCGTCAGCGCCACTTCGATCCGCTCGAGCGCCGCGCGGAAGACAGGCTCGTCCTCCAGCAGCCGCCGCCCCATGCCGAGCCACTGCGATCCCTGCCCGGGGAACACGAACACGACCTTGCGAGGCCCCGTTCCCTTGCGTACCGGCAGCGGCCCGCTGGCGACCTCCCGGAGCTTCTCCGCCAGCTCCTTCGCGGTTCCACCGACGACAGTGAGCCGGTGCTCATGGTGCGTACGCCGGAGCGCGGCTGTATGGCAGACGTCCTGGAGCGGCGCCTCCGGGGACGCGGAGAGGAAGTCCGCGAAGCGCCCCGCCAGCTCCTGCAACGCGCCCGACGTTCGCGCGGACAACGCCAACAACCGAGCGCTGGGCTCCGGCGTCACCGGGCGGACGGAGGGCGCGGGGGGCTCCTCCAGGATCACGTGGGCGTTGGTGCCGCTGGCGCCGAACGAGCTGACGGCGATGCGGCGCGCCCGCTCCGTCGCGGGCCAGGCCCGGGCGAAGGTCGGCAGGAGGATGGGCAGCCCTTCCAGGTCGATGCGCGGGTTGACCCGCTGGAGGTGCAGGAGCGGAGGAATCGTCTGGTGCCGCATCGAGAGCACCGCCTTGATGACCCCGGCGATGCCCGCCGCCGCCTCCAGGTGGCCGATGTTCGTCTTCGCCGCGCTCACCACCAGCGGCCGCTGCTCCGAGCGCCCCTGGCCATAGACGGCCTTGATGGCCTCCATCTCGATGGGGTCTCCGAGCGAGGTGCCCGTCCCATGAGCCTCGATGCAGTCGACGTCGGCAGGCTCCAGTCCAGCGCTCTTCAACGCCTGCCGGAGCAGCTCCGTCTGCGCGACCATGTTCGGCGCGGTGAGGCCCGCGGACTTGCCGTCCTGGTTGACGGCCGATCCTCGCAGCAGCGCCAGGATGGAGTCCCCCGCGGCGATGGCGTCCGACAAGCGCTTGAGGACCACCACGCCACAGCCCTCGCCTCGCACGAAGCCGTTGGCGCGTGCATCGAAGGTCTTGCACCGCCCGTCCGGCGCGAGCGCATCACCTCGCGCGACCCGAAGCGACGAGTGCGGCGAGAGGATGAGGTTGACGCCTCCCGCGAGCGCCATCGCGCACTCTCCGGCCCGCAGGCTCTGGCTGGCGAGGTGCAGCGCCACCAGCGAGGACGAGCACGCGGTGTCGACCACCATGCACGGACCCTGCAGGTCCAGCAGGTACGAGAGCCGTCCCGCCACCACGCTGTTGATGGTGCCCGTGACGCTGCTCGCGTCCTGGTCGGAGGGGGTCCCCAGCTCGAGCTTCGCGTAGTCGTCGTTGTAGACGCCCGCGAAGACGCCTGTGCGGCTGCCCGTCAGCGTCGACATGTCCTGCCCGGCGTCTTCGAGCGCTTCCCATGCGACCTCGAGCAGGAGCCGCTGTTGCGGGTCCATGCGGTGGGCCTCGCGCGGAGAGATGCCGAAGAACTCCGCGTCGAAGCGGTCCACCTCGTCGAGGAACGCGCCCCAGCGGGCCCCTGGCTTCTCCCGGGCCTCGGGGCCGCAGCGGGCTGCTTCCTCCTGGGTCCATCGTGAGGAAGGGACCTCGGTGACGGCGTCCACGCCATCACGCAGGACGTGCCAGAACGACTCCGGGTCGGAGGCTCCGCCCGGGAAGCGGCACGCCATGCCGATGATGGCCACCGGCTCCGAGCGTGCCCCCTCGATGGCATCGAGCTTGGACTTGAGCTCCAGCGCCAGCAACGCCAACCGCTTGGGAGAGTACTGCGCGATCTTCTCGGCGAACGTCGTCATGTTCCCTGCGCCATCCTCTGGGCGAGCAGTCGCTCGACTTCTGCTTCCGACAGATCTTCGATTTCGCTGCTCACCGCCGCGCTCGTGAGGGCCGCCGCTGGAGCTGGGGCTTCGGGCGGTGACTCCTCGGCGCGTGGAGGCTGGTCGTCCGACGACAGGCCCAATCGCTCGGAGAGGAACGTGACCAGCGCGACGAGCGTCGGGTAGGCCCACACCAGCGTCGCGCTCAGCTTCAGGCCCAGCGAGGCCTCCAGCCGGTTGCGAATCTCCATCCCCATCAGCGAGTCGAGCCCCAGACTCCCCAACGCGACGCGGGGCCCCAACCGCTCCGGGTCCATGCGGAGCACGGCGGCGATCTGCTCGCGAAGGTGCAGCTCCAGGAGCGCTCGACGCTCGGAGGGCTCCGCCTGCTCGAGCTTCTCGCGGAAGCGCCCCCGTCCCGACTCGCTCGGGCGCGCAGAGGCAAGCTGCCCCACGAGCCGAGCGAAGAACGGCGACTGCGCCGCGGACAGGTAGAACTCCATCCACTGCCGGAGGTCGAGCGACACCACGCCCACCTGCGGCCTGTCCTGTCCGAGCAGGAGCCCCAGTGCCGCGAGCGCCTTGTCGGGAGCCATGCCGCGGAGGCCGCGTGCCTCGATGCGCTTCTGGGGATTCGCGCGCGCCGCGAGGCCGACGCCGGTCCACGCGCCCCAGGCGATGCTGAGTCCAGGCAGCCCCTCCGCTCGCCGGGCCTGGGCCAAGGCATCCAGGAAGGCATTGGCCGACGCGTAGTTCCCCTGGCCCGGGGAGCCCAGCAGCGCCGCCGCGCTGGAGAAGAGGACGAAGAAGTCCAGCGGGCGCCGCTGCGTCGCCACATGGAGGTTCCATGCGCCCTGGACCTTGGGGGCCATCACCGTCGCGAAGCGTTCCTCGGTGAGGTTGAGCAGCACTCCATCATCGAGGAGCCCGGCCGCATGCATCACGCCCTTCAGCGGAGGCATGCCCTCGTCGACGACGGCCATCGCGCGCGCCACGTCCTGAGGGACGGAGACATCCGCGCGGACGACTTCTACGCGTGCTCCCGCTTCGCGCAGCTGGCCCAGAGCGGCCTCCGCATCAGAGGAGGGAGCAGTCCTGCCCAGGAGGACGAGATGCCGCGCGCCCTGGTCGACAAGCCACCGCGCGACCTGGAGCCCCAGTCCTCCGAGCCCACCGGTGATGAGATACGTGCCGTCCGCGACCACGCGCTCGGAGCCGTCCCGAGGAGCCAAGGCTTCCGCCGCGCGGATGAATCGGGCCACGTGCCGCGCGCTACCGCGCAGGGCTACCTGGTCCTCGGGCGACGCGGACAAGATTTCTCGGAAGAGAGCCTCGGACTCCCGCTCCGTGTCGGCGGCGAGGTCCACCCGTGTGCAACGCAGTTCGGGGTGCTCCATCGCGATGACCTGGCCGAGGCCCCACAGCGGCGCCTGCGCCACATTCACCCCCTCACGCGATGGACCGACGGAACGCGCCCCTCGAGTGACGAGCCAGAGCCGTGGCGCATCCCTCCATCCCGCCCGAGCCAGCGCCTGCACGAGGTGCAGCACCGCCGTCGTTCCCAGGTGCCGAGCCCTCTCCAGGGTCTCCAGCGTCAGCGTTTCGTTCGCGGCACTGTCCAGGCTCCACAGGTGCACCACCCCTCGTGCCCCCGAGGGCAGTGCGTCCGACAACAGCCGCCGCAGATGCTCCGCATCACGCGGGTCCACCTCGTAGGCACCCGTCCCCACGGACCGATAGGTCGCCCCCGGCGTCACCATCACGCACGACTCACCACGCGCCTCCAGGAGGCTCCGAAGCTCGCGCGCCACACCCCGTGAGTCCCCGAAGATCACCCACGTCCCCGGCGACTTCTCCCGCCACGTGAGCGACTCCGGCAGCGCCTGCGGATCCCAGTCCACCTGGTACATCCACTCGGAGATCTCCGCGCTCACGGCGCGCCAGCTCGCGCCCGGCAGACGGCTGACCTGGATGCCGGAGACCTCCGCCACCCGACGACCTTCCGCGTCGCGCAGCGTGAGGTCTCCGCTGAAGCCAGCACCTTCGCCATCACGGAGCCGCAGGTGCGCCCAGACCTCGGACGGAACGGGCCCGTCGAACCGCGCCGACTCCACGCCTCGGCCCACGTAGGTCGTGCCCACGGGCAGGAAGGCCATCAGGAGCTGGAAGCACACATCGAGGAACGCGGGATGGATGAGGTGCTCACTCGCGTGCCCCGCCAGGACCTCGGGCAGCCGGAGGTGGGCATAGGCTTCACGCTCCCCCTGCCAGAGCCGCTGAAGCCCCTGGAACGCGGGGCCGTAGTGCAGACCTCGCTCCGCCATTGCCTGGATGTGCGCGTCACCTTCGACGATGCGCGGGCACCGCGCCTGGACGACCTCCGCGGAGGGCAGTGGCTCCTGCGTGACTCCCGATGCCATCTCGACCGCGCCCTCGGCGACGGGCACCCAGGCGGGCGCGGATGCTCGGGCATCCAGCGCGAAGCACTGGAAGTCCGCGCCGCCCGAAGGTCGCTCCGTCATCACCACCTGGAGCGTGCGAGCCCCCTCCGCCGGCAGGAACACGGGCTGGACACAGACCAGCCGCGAGAGCACATGCCGCCCCTCGCCCAAGACCCGCCGCGCCGCACCCAGCGCGATATCCACCCACGCCGTCCCAGGAAGGACGACCGCCTCCTGGACGCGATGGTCCGCGACCCACGAGAGGTCCGAGTCACCCACGTCCATCTGCCAGACATGAGTGCCAGGCTGATGGCTGAGCGCCACATGAGGCCCCAGCAGCGGATGCCCACTCGCGCCCTGGACACGGTTCCCTCCGCGTCGCGGAGCCGGCGCGGTGGAGGCCTCCAGCCAGAAGCGCTCACGCTGCCACGGATACGCGGGGACCGTGACCACGCGGCCCCCCTCTGGATGCAGTCGTTCCCAGTCCACCGAGTGCCCCACCGTGTAGAGCGCCCCGAGCGTGGCGAGCAGTCGCGCTCGTCCCCCCTCGTCACGGCGCAGGGAGGGCAGCACGGCGAGCGACCCACATCGCTCTCGCAGGCCCTCCTCGATGGACGGCAGCAGCACCGGATGGGCGTTGATCTCCAGGAAGGTCTCGTGCCCCTCGGTGCCCAGTTGCTCGATGACGTCCCAGAAGCGCACCGGCTCGCGGAGGTTGCGCTCCCAGTACTCCGCCGTCAGCAGCTCCTCGTTCCGCTGTCCCGTCACCGTCGAGTAGAGCGGCACGCGCTCGCGCATCGGCCGCACCTCCGCGAGCAACCGCAACAACTCCGCGCGAAGCGGCTCCATCTGCGGACTGTGGGACGCGTAGTCCACCTTCACCCAGCGGCAGAAGACGCCCGCCTTCTCCAGGCGCGTCAGGACCTCGGCCAGCGCCTCACGCTCGCCCGACAACACCCGCGCACGCGGCCCGTTCACCGCGCCGACGGCGAGGCGTCCCTCGTAGCCACGCAGCGCCTCGCGTGCCTCCTCGGCGGACAGCTCCACCACCGCCATCCCGCCCTGCCCGCTCGCGCGCTTCACCAGCCGACTGCGCACGCAGATGATTCGCGCCGCGTCCTCCAGGCTCAGCGCCCCCGCCACATGGGCCGCGGCGACCTCCCCCAGGCTGTGCCCCACCACCGCCTGCGGCTCCACGCCCCAGGAGCGCCACAGCGCGGCGAGCCCCACCTGCATCGCGAACACCGAAGGCTGGATGACGTCCACGTCTTCGAGCGCGGCCCGAGGCCCCTCGCCGCGCAGCACGTCGAGCAGCGACCACTCGACATGCGGCCGCATCGCCCGGTCACAGGCTTCGATGGCCTCACGGAAGACACGCTCCTCCTCGAGGAGCCGTCGGCCCATGCCCTGCCACTGGCCCCCTTGCCCCGGAAAGACGAAGACAGCCTTTCGTGCCCTCGGTCCCGCGTCTTCCACCTGCGTCGGGTCCCGAGGCTCCTTCGCGAGGAAGGCCCGCAGCTGACTGGAGAGCTCTTCCCGCGAGTGCCCGAGGACCGCGAGCCGGTGCGGATGATGACCCCGCCGAACGCTCGCCGTGTAGAGGTGGTCCGCGAGCGACTCCGTTCCGCTGGCCGCCAGGTGTTCAACCCACTGCTTCGCTTGCGCTCGGAGCGCGGCGGGACTCTTCGCGGACAAGGGGAGAAGGACCGCCGAGTCCCGAGAGGGAGGCGCCTCCGGGCGCGAAGGCGCGGGGGCCTCCTCCAGCACGACATGGGCATTGGTCCCGCTCAGGCCGAATGCGCTCACCCCCGCGCGCCGAGGCTTCGTCCCCCGAGGCCAGGGAAGCTCCCGCGTCGGGAACACGAACGGCGTCCCGCTCAGCGAGATGCGCGGGTTGACGGAGCGGAAGTTCAGGTTGCGAGGAATCGCCTCGCGCCGCAGCACGAGCACCGCCTTGATGAGGCCCGCCACCCCCGCCGCGGCCTCCAGGTGCCCGAGGTTCGTCTTCAGCGCACCGATGGCGCACGAGGACCCATCTGGCCGGGGCTGACCGAGGACTTCACGGAGCGCCTCGAACTCGATGGGGTCACCCAGCGACGTGCCGGTGCCATGAGACTCGACGTAGCCGATGTCCGACGCGGCCACCTTCGCATCCGCGAGGGCCTGCCGCAGCAGCGCCTGCTGCGCGAGCACGTTGGGCGCCGTCAGCCCCGTCGAGCGACCATCCTGATTGATGGCCGAGCCCTTGATGAGCGCCCAGATGCGGTCCCCATCCCGCTCGGCGTCGGAGAGGCGCTTGAGGACCACGATGCCGCAGCCTTCACCTCGGACGAAGCCATTCGCCGCCGCGTCGAAGGTCTTGCAGCGACCATCCGGCGACAGCGCCTGCATCCGGCCCAACATCGCCGAGTTCATCGGGTCGAGGATGAGGTTGGCGCCTCCCGTCAGCGCGACCTCGCTCTCGCCGCGACGGAGGCTCTGGACGGCCTCGTGCACCGCGACCAGTGACGAGGAGCACGCCGTGTCGATGGACAGGCAGGGCCCCTGGAAGCCGAAGACGTACGAGAGCCGCCCGGCCGCCGTGGAGAGCAGCGTGCCGGTCAAGTCGTAGGTCTCGACGCCGTCGATGCCCTTGCCGTTGACGCGCTGTCGGTAGTCCGTGCTGCTCAGCCCGAGGAAGACCCCCGTCTGGCTCTTCGCGAGGCGCTCGGGGCGCAGGCCCGCGTCCTCCATCGCCTCCCACGCCACCTCCAGGAGCATGCGCTGCTGCGGGTCCAGGCTCGCGGCCTCGCGCGGAGAGACCTCGAAGAAGGACGCATCGAACCCATCGACCGAGTCGAGGAGTCCCGCCCAACGCACGGCCGGGTTCTCCCCCGGAATCGCATCCGCGGGCCAGCGCTCGGCGGGAATCTTCCGGACCGCGTCGACGCCGTCCCGCAACAGGCGCCACAGCGAGTCGGGCGCATGGGCCTCACCGGGGAAGCGGCACGCCATGCCGACGATGGCGACCGGTTCCGCCTTCGTGGCCTCCTGCTTCGCGAGCCGCGCCTCCAGCGCTTCAATCTTGAGGAGCGAGTTCTTCAGCAGGACTCGATAGTCCGGGGTGCTCATGAGCGACGCGTCTCCTGATGTCTCATGGAAGGAGCAGCTTCTCGGCGAGTCGAGCGGCGAGCTCGTCCTCGGAGAGCTGATCCAGTTCCTGCTCGATGCGTTGCAGCGCATCGGCCTGGGGAGGCTCGACGGGGGCTGCCTCGACTTCCGGCGCGGAGGACAACCCGAGTCGCTCGAGCAGGTGTTCGGCCAGCGAGGCCGTGTGCGTGTACGTGAAGAGGAGCGCCGCCGAGAGCTTGAGGCCGATGCTCGCCTCGATGCGGTTGCGGAGCTCCAGGCTCATCAGCGAGTCGACGCCGATGCTCTTGAACGGAGCGGTCCGGTCGATGCGCGCGGCGGGAACGCGCAGCACCCGTCCCAGTTGCTCACGGAGATGTCCTTCCAGCAGGTCGAGCCGCCCGGCCGGCGGCGCCGACTCCAGCGCCTGCTTCAAGGATGTCCCTTGCACAGAACCGGCCCGAGGCGCCTCCGACTCCCGAGGCAGCTCCGCGAAGAACGGGACGCTGGCCGTGCGCGGGTAGAACTCGAACCACTGGCGCGCGTCGAAGCGCAGCACGCCCACCACCGGGCGGGGATGCTCGAGCAGACGGGAGAGCGCCGTGATGCCCTCCGCGGGAGTGAGGCTCCCGACGCCGCGATAGGAGAGCCGGTCGCCACGAACGTCCACCGCCGCCGCGAGGCCCACCTCGGAGAAGGCGCCCCACTGGATGCTCATCGCGGGCAGGCCCAGCGCGCGCCGCTGCTCCGCGAGGGCATCCATGAAGGCGTTCGCGGCCGCGTAGTTCCCCTGCCCGGGCGAGCCCAGCAGCACCGCCGCGGACGAGTACATGACGAAGAAGTCCAGGGGCTGGTCCAGCGTGCGCGCGTGCAGGTTCCACGCACCCTGGATCTTGGGCGCCGCGACCTTGTGGAAGTGCGCGTCCGAGAGCTCCAGCACCGTGTGGTCATCCAGGAGTCCCGCCGCGTGCACGATGCCGCGCAGCGGAGGCAGGTGCGCCCCGAGCTCGGCGAGCAGTCGCGCCACGTCCTCTTCGCGTGAGACGTCGGCGGAGGAGACCTGGACCCGGGCGCCGGCAGCCTCCAACGCCCGAACCACTTCTTCCGCCTTCGCCGAAGGGGCCGTGCGGCCCACGAGCGCGAGGTTCCGAGCCCCCTGCTCCACCAGCCAACGCGCCACCGACAACCCCAGCCCGCCGAGGCCTCCGGTGATGAGGTAGCTGCCATCCGCGCGAATCCCCGCGCGCTCCGCGTCCAGGGGCGCGATGCGCGCCTGGGGGTTCTTCATGTGGATGGCGAGCTTTCCGATGTGCTTCGCCTGTGCCATCTGGCGGAAGGCACCCTCCGCGTCCGTCGCCGGGAAGACCTGCACGGGCAGCGGCTCGAAGGTCCCGTCTTCGAGGTGCCGCATCACCTCCGCGAACAGCGAGGCGAACAGCTCCGGCCGGGCCTCCGTCATCCCCATCAGGTCGATGGCGCTGTACGAGAGGCTCTTGCGGAACGGCGACAGCCCGAGCCGGACGTCGTCGTAGATGTCCCGCTTGCCCAGCTCGAGGAAGCGTCCATAGGGCGCGAGGACCTCCAGGCTCTTCACGAGCGCCTCGCCCGTGAGCGAGTTGAGGACCAGGTCGACGCCCCGCCCCTCCGTGATGCGCATCACCTCGTCCGCGAACGCCAGCGAGCGCGAGTCCATGACGTGCTCGACGCCCAGCGAACGGAGGAAGGTGCGCTTCTCTTCACTGCCCGCGGTCGCGAAGACCTCGAGCCCGAGCGCGCGTGCGATCTGAAGCGCCGCGAGCCCTGTTCCTCCCGAAGCCGCGTGGATGAGGATCTTCTCGCCCCGGCGGGCCCTGCCCAGGTGGTGCACCGCGTACCACGCGGTCATGAACACGCCCGGGAAGGTGGCGGCCTGAGCGAAGTCGAGTCGCGCGGGCTTGGGCGCCACGAAGCGCGCGGGGGCCTTCACATGGGTGGCGAAGCACGACGGCGCGAGCGCCACCACCTCCTGCCCCAGCGAGAACCCCGTGACGCCCTCTCCCAGCGCGACAATCCGGCCCGAGCACTCGGCCCCTAGTGAGACGGGGCCCGGGGGCAGTCCGGGGTAGATGCCCATGGCCTTCATCACGTCGATGAAGTTGAGCGCGGCGGCCTCGACCTCGATCTCCACCTCTCCGGGGCCAGGCCCGGACCTGCGTGCCTCGCGAAGGACGAGGCGCT
Organism: Myxococcus stipitatus; assembly: GCF_038561935.1. Next base: position 5,521,652 of record NZ_CP102770.1, read on the forward strand.
CGAGCACACCTGGAACCGGGAGCTCGAGACGGAACGGACGCCCCGCCGCTGGCGTCAGCGCGACGGAGGGCTCCTCGGACGCGGCCTCGAAGCCACCGCGAACGAAGCGGGCCACATGGCGGCCCTCGCGCAGCGCCACCTGGTCCTCGTGCCCCTTCGCCACGAGCTCGCGCAGCAGGAGCGCGGCATCGCGGGCATCCGGGACCGGGGCCAGGTCGATGCGGGTGCACTCCAGCTCCGGGTGCTCCGTCGCGAGCGTCTGACCCAGCCCCCAGAGCGAAGCCTGCGCCGGGGCCACGACCTCGCCCTCCACGACGGACCGCGTGCCCCGCGTGACCAGCACCAGCCGCGGCACATCCCGCCAGCCCTGGCGCACGAGCGCTTGCGCCAGGTACGTCGCGCTGACGGCTCCGCGAGAGAGGTCCGAGGCCAGTGTCGTCGGCGTCGTCGAGGAGAACGCCGTGGCATCGAGGCCGAAGAGGTGGACCACCCCCTGGCATCGTCCATCCTCGCCGAAGGACTCCCGCAGGAGCCGGCGGTAGTCCTCCGGTGACGCGGGGTTGATGCGATAGAGGTCCGCCGCGACACGCTCGTAGGCACTGCCCGCGACGACCGCCACGCAAGCTCCGCCCCGGGTCCGCAGCAGCGACTGGAGCTCCGCGCCGAACCCACCCCGGTCCGCGAACACGAGCCAGGTGCCGCTCGCGAGCGCGTCGGGCAACGCCTCCGTCCGCCGCCAGGCGACGGAGAAGACGCTCCCCTCCAACGCATCGCGGGCCACGGCGCCCCCATCAAGGCGTCGCGCACGCAGCCCCTCCAGCTCCGCCACGGCCCCTCCATCGGCATCAAGGAGCCAGACATCGAAGGACCGCTCCGCGTCCCCCGGCTTGTCTCCCTCGCGTGCCTTCACCCGGACCTGGAGCTCGCGCCCCGGCCGCGCGAACACCCGCACGCGCTCGAGGCCCACCGGAACAAAGGGGTCCCGGGAGTCCGCCGTGGACATCAGCGCCACGGAGGTCTGGAGACAGGCATCCAGGAGCGCGGGATGCAACCAGTACGTGCCGGGGTCCGCCTCCACCGACTCGGGCAGCCGCACATGGCCCAGCACTTCACCCTCACGCAGCACGAGCCGCCGGAGTCCACGGAACGTCGGGCCATAACCAAGGCCCAGCGACTCCATGCGGCGGTAGTGCTCGTCGGACGAGCGAGGCTCGCCCTCGTCGCTCCACGCCTCCCAGGACGGTTCGGTGGCGCGGCCTTCATCCCGGCGCAGCCGCCCCATCGCATGCGTCCGCCACGCGGCCTCGCCCTCGGCACGGCTGGAGATCTGGAACGAGGCCCGGCCAGAGCCTTCTTCGGTCAGCGCGAGCTGCACCCGACGGTTCGCGCCTGGAACCAGGGACAACATCTCCCGGAAGCGGACCCCTTCGAGGACAAGGCCCGCCTCGCCGAGCACCTCGGCCCCCGCCGCGAGCGCCATCTCGACGTACCCCGCGCCAGGGAAGACGACCTCCCCTTGCACGCGGTGGTCGACGAGATACGGGAACGCCTCGGTGCCGATGCTCCGCTCCCAGAAGTGGACGCGAGGCTGCAAGGAGGAAGAGAGCGAGCCTCCGAGCAGTGGATGGCCCACGCCCGCCTCACGCGCCACGCGCGAGGAGCCAGAAGACACCGACGGCACGTCGAGCCAGTAGCGCTCGCCCCGCCACGGATAGGACGGCAGCTCGACGGGGCGACCGCCCTCGGGAAACAGCCGCTTCCAGTCGACGGGATGGCCATGGACGTACAGCGCCGCGAACGACTCCAGGAGGGTGCGCCGCTCATCGGCCTGCCTCCGCAGCGACGCCAGCGCGAGCCCTCCGCGCTTCGTCTCCTCCAACGTCTCCTGGATGGGCGCGAGCAGGACGGGATGCGGGCTCACTTCGATGAACACCGCGTGGCCGTCGTCCAGGAGCCGCTCGATGGCGCCCTGGAACAGCACCGGGTCGCGCAGGTTGCGCACCCAGTAGGTCTCGGAGAAGTCGCTCCCGTCACCGGTCTCCCCCGTCACAGTGGAGTAGATGGGGACCAGGGCACTCACGGGAGCCACCCCCTCCAGCGCGCGCAGGAGGTCCTCCTTCAGCGGGTCCATCTGCGGACTGTGCGAGGCCACGTCCACCTTCACGCGGCGGCAGAAGACGCCCCTGCCCTCCAGGCTCCGCAGCAGCTCCTCCAACGCCGCCGGGTCCCCCGAGATGACCGACGAGCGAGCGCTGTTGCTCACGCCCACCGACAGCCGGGACTCGGCGCCCACCAACACCTCTCGGGCCTGCTCCAGGCCGAGCTCGACGACCGCCATGACGCCCTGCCCGCTCACGCGTCGCAGCAGCTGGCTGCGGAGGCAGATGATGCGCGCGGCGTCCTCCAGGCTCAGCGCGCCCGCGACATGCGCCGCGGCCACCTCGCCCATGCTGTGGCCCACCACCGCGTCGGGCTCGACGCCCCAGGAGCGCCACAGCGCCGCCAGCGCCACCTGCATCGCGAAGAGCACGGGCTGGACGACGTCGATCTCCGCGAGCCGCGAGTGCGCCTCGTCCGCGCCCAGCTCCTCCACGAGCGACCACTCGACGTGGGGCCGCATGGCGCGCTCGCATCCCTCGAGGGCCTCGCGGAAGACGGGCTCCTCGCGCAGGAGCTGGCGCCCCATGCCGAGCCACTGCGAGCCCTGCCCCGGAAAGATGAACGCGACGCGAGGGGACTCCTCCTCGAAGCTCACCTGTCGTCGGACGAGGCCAGGGTGCGGCTCGCCCTGGGCGGAGGCCCGCAGCGCCTCCGCGAGGTCCCGCCGCGTGCTCCCCACCACCGCCAGCCGATGGGGGTGGTGACTGCGCCGGACGCTCGCCGCGTGGGCGTGCTCCCGGAGGGTTCCCACGGGCACCGAGGCGGTCAGCAGGTCCTGATGGGCATGGGCGAGCGCGGTGAGCGCCTCGGGGCTCCGCGCCGACAGCGGAAGAATCAGCGGGCGCTCATCGTCGCTTCGTGCCTGGGGCTCGGACTTCGCACGCGGCGCTTCCTCGAGGATGACGTGGGCATTCGTCCCGCTGATGCCGAAGGAGCTCACGCCCGCGAGTCGCGGGCCACGCGAGGTCCACGGAGTCACCTCGGTGGGAACCTTCAGCGGAAGCCGCGCCCAGGGCACATGCGGGTTGGGCCGCGTGAAGTGCAGGTGCGGCGGAAGCTCCCCATGCCGCATCGCGAGGACGACCTTCATCAACCCGGCCACGCCGGCCGCCGCTTCCAGGTGCCCGATGTTCGTCTTCACCGAGCCGAGCAGCAGCGGCTCCTTCGGGCCCCGCCACTCGCACAGGGCCGAGGACAGCGCCTCGATTTCTATCGGGTCGCCGAGCGGCGTTCCGGTGCCATGGGCCTCGACGTACTGGATGTCTCCCGGCGTCAAGCCCGCGCGAGCAAGGGCCTCGCGGAGCACGGCCTCCTGCGCGAGCCCGTTGGGAGCCGTCAGGCCGTTGCTGTGCCCGTCCTGGTTGACCGCCGAGCCACGAACCACGGCGAGCACCCGGTCGCCATCCGCGAGCGCCTCGGAGAGCCGCTTGAGGATGAACACACCGCAGCCCTCACCACGCCCATAGCCGTCCGCGCTGGCGTCGAACGTCTTGCAACGGCCGTCGGGGGAGAGCGCGCCCAACCCCGAGAAGTAGATGCTCTTGCCGGGGTCCGTGATGACGTTGACGCCGCCCACCACCGCCAGCTCGCTCTCGCGGGACTGGAGGCTCTGGCAGGCGAGGTGCAGCGCGACCAGGGACGACGAGCAGGCCGTGTCCACGGCGATGCTGGGGCCCCTGAGGTCCAGCAGGTACGAGATGCGACCCGCGGCGACGCTGAAGAGCGAGCCCGTCCCGGAGTAGACGTCCGACGGGTCAGTGCGGTGCGAGTAGTCGTCGGTGGCGATGCCCACGAAGACACCCGTGCGGCTCCCCGCGAGCGCATCAATGGGCTGGAGCGCGTGCTCCAGCGCCTCGTAGGTCACCTCCAGCAGCAGCCGCTGCTGAGGGTCCATGCTGACGGCCTCACGCGCGGAGATGCCCCAGAAGCCCGCGTCGAACGAGTCCACGCGGTCCAGGAACCCGGCGCGCAGGGCTCGAACCTTCCCCGCGACGCTCGGGTCCGAGGACTGATACGTGGCCGCGTCCCAGCGGTCGGCCGGGACTTCGCGCATGGCATCGAAGCCCTCGCGAAGCAGGCGCCAGAAGGACTCGGGGCTGTCCGCGCCTCCTGGGAAGCGGCAGGACATTCCGATGATGGCCACCGGCTCCGAGGAGGGATTCCCGGGTGCGGACTTCATGAGTCTCCCATCGTGGCGATGCGCTCGCTGAGCCGCGCCACGGCCTCTCTCTCGGGCAGCCCCTTGAGCCGGAGCAGGAAGTCCACCGGCGCCTCGAGCGTCGCGGGCTCCTCGCGCGGCGCGGACTCCAGCTGCGCCAGGAGGTAGTCACTGAGCGACGCGAGCGTGGGCCGGTTGAAGAGCAGCGTCGCGGGCAGGCCACGGCCCAGCCCCTGGGCCAGCGCGTCCCGCAGCCCCACCGCGATGAGCGAGTCCAGCCCCAGGTCGCGCCACGTCCGGCCGCGCTCCAGCGGCTTCTTCTTTCCGCCCATGCGCCTGGCGAGCTCCGCCTCGATGAACGCCTCCAGCCGCTGCTTGCGTCGGCGCGCATCCAGGGCCAGCAGCTCACGCGCGAGGCCCCCCGCGTCTGTCGCGAGCACATTCGCCGCGCCAGCCCGGACCGTGGGCATCGTCTTCGGGGGATTGCCCGGCGTCGCGGAGTCCGCGCGGAACGGGCCGTCCGCGTACGACTGGAGCGGCGGGAAGATGGACGTCACCTCCGGCGGCGAGGCCGACACGCCCGCGTCCGCGTGGAAGACGCCGTCCGCGAAGGCCTGGAGTGGCTGGGAGAGGAAGCCCGTCACCAGGCGGATGAAGCGGCACGCGGTGACACCGTCGAGGACCCGGTGGTCCACCGTCACGGTGACGTGCGCCCCCGTGCCCACGCGCAGCTCGCCGTCCACCACCAGGGGCCGCCGCGTCGGACGGTGGAGCCCCAGGATGGCCACCTGGGGCACGTTGAGCAGCGGCGTGGCGAGCAGGGAGCCCTGGTCGCCGGGGCTCGTGATGGTGAACGTGCCCCCGGTGCTCTCCGCCGGGCTCAGCGTCCGGGCACGCGCCATGTTCCCCAGCTCCTGCACACGGGCCTCGAGCGCCTGGAGCGACAGCTTCGCGCAGTCCCGGATGACGGGGACCGCCAGGCCCTCGTCGGTATGGACCGCGATGGCCAGGTCGACGCGCTCGTAGAGGACCACCTCCTCGGTGGCCTCGTCGAAGAGCGCGTTGGCCTCGGGCACTTCGCGGAGCGCGGCGACCACCGCCTGGATGAGGAACGGCACGTAGCCGACCCCCAGCAGCTGCTGGAGCATCAGCAGCGTGTCGAAGGACGCCTCCTCCACCACCGCCACCGAGGGCACGGCCTGCGCCCGCGAGAGGTGCGCGGAGGCCGCGCGGCGCAGCCCGCTCAGGGGCAGGCGCGCGCGGACGCCCTCCTGGGGCAGGCACGGCGCGGGGGGCGGACTCCCACGCTTCGCCGCCGCGCGCACGTCGTCCTCGGTGATGGTGCCTTGCTTCTGGAGGGACTCGAGCACCACGCCCAGCTGCTCGGCGAGCTTGCGGACCCGAGGCAGCGCCTGGACCTGCTTGCGCGCGGGCGCCGCGGTGACGGCGGGAGGCTCCGGGCTTGGCGGGGCCGAGGCCACCGGCGCGCTCGCCGCGCGCAGGAGGGCCTCCGGGTCCTCCCCCGGCTCACCGATGACGATGAGGGGCATCCCGACGGAGACCTTCTCCCGCAGGCCCGCGAGCAGCCGCAGCGCCACGCCCTTGCCGGGTGAGGGCACCATCACGGTCGCCTTCGCCGTCATCACCTCCACCATGGGAGCGTCCTCTTCGACACGCTCTCCATCGGCGACGAACCAGCGGACGATCTCCGCCTCGGCGACACCTTCGCCGAGGTCGGGAAGCACATAGACGAATCCCATCAGGCCTCCAGGGTGCCGTGGACGGCCGCGAGCACTCGCGAGGGGTCGGGCCGGTGGTGATGCTCGATGCTGAAGTAGGGGTGCGGCACATCGAACCCCGTCACACGTTGGATGGGCGCCTTGAGGTCGTACATGGCGCGCTCGGCGAGAATCGCCGCGATTTCACTGGCCACGCCGCAGGTGCGAGGCGCCTCCTGGATGATGACGACGCGGCCCGTGGCGCGAGCAGCCGCCAGCAGTCCCTCCTCGTCCAGCGGCGACAGCGTCCGCACGTCACAGATGTGCGCGGAGACGCCCTTCTGCGCCAGCGCGTCCGCGGTGGCCGTGGCCACCTCCACCATGGCGCCCCAGGCGAACAGCGTCACGTCCTCGCCCTCGCGCACCGTGCGCACGACACCGAGCGGCGTCACGTGCTCCCCATCGGGGACCTCGCCGCGCAGGTGGCGGTAGAGCTTCTTCGGCTCCAGGAAGATGACCGGGTCGGGGCTGCGCATCGCCGCCGTGAGGAGCCCCTTGGCGTCGGCGGGCGTCGACGGCGTGACGACGGTGAGCCCAGGCGTGTGGCAGTAGTAGGTCTCGGGCGAGTCCGAGTGGAGCTCGGGCGCCCGCACCCCGCCCCCGCAGGGCATCCGGATGACCATCGGCATGGGCGCCGTGCCCCGCGTGCGCCAGCGGTAGCGGCCCACGTGGGTGATGATCTGGTTGAGCGCGGGGTAGCTGAAGGCGTCGAACTGGAGCTCGCAGACGGGCCGCATCCGCGCGAGGCACAGGCCCACGGCCGCGCCCACGATGCCCGCCTCCGACACGGGCGTGTCGACGACGCGCTCCGGCCCGAAGCGCGCCTGGAGTCCCAGGGTGACGCGGAACACGCCGCCGTTGCGGCCGATGTCCTCGCCCAGGAGCACCACCTGGGGGTTGCGCTCCATCTCCTCCCTCAGCGCGCTGGTGAGGGCCTCCACGAAGAGCAGCTCGCTCATGGCGTCCTCCCGGAGTCCTTGCCCGCGGCCCCTGGGGCCAGGGACGCCTGGAGCCGCGCCAGGTCACGCGACATCGCCGGGGTCTTCCGTTCGTAGGTGTGGTCGAAGACGAGGCTGGGGTCCGGCACGGGGAGCGCCTCCGCCTCGGTGATGGCCGCCGCCATCCGGGCCAACGCTTCGTCGCGAAAGCGCGTGGCCACTTCGGGGGCGAGGAGGTCCAGTCGCTGGAGGTAGCGCTCGTAGCGGACGAGGCACTCGTTGCGGCGTGCCGCCGCGGCGTCGGTGTCCTCCCGGTAGACGCTCGGGTCGTCGGGGAAGGCGTGCGCCTGCATGCGGTAGGTGACGCACTCGATGAAGGTGGGGCCTCCCCCCGAGCGCGCGCGCTCCACCGCTTCGGAGACGGCGAGATGGACGGCGATGACATCGTCCCCGTCCACCCGAACTCCCGGCATGCCGTAGCCCACGGCCTTGTCCGCGAGGGAGGTGGCGCGCGTCTGCTGGCGCACCGGCGTGCTGATGGCCCACTGGTTGTTCGTGCACAGGAGGACGACGGGAGCGCCCAGCACACCCGCCAGGTTGGCTCCTTCGTGAAACTCACCCTCCGAGGTGGCCCCATCTCCAAAGAAGGCCAGCGCCACGGTGTCGCGCCCCTGGAGGCGCTCTCCCCATGCAAAGCCAACCGCGTGGGGCACCTGCGAGCCCACGGGAATACTGATGGAACCCAGCCTCCAGATGTTTGGGTTCCACCAACCCTGCGGGTGACCCCGGCAACCCGCAAGGACATCCGCCGGGGACATCCCCCGCACAAGGCCGACCTTGTTCTCCCGGTACGAAGGAAATGCCCAATCATGATCACGAAGCGCAGACATTGCGCCCACCTGGATGGCTTCATGTCCCCAGGAGATGGCCCAGGTGCCAATCCGACCATGGCGGTGATAGATGAGCGCCCGCTCGTCGAAGACTCGCAGATAGATCATCTGCCGATAGAGTTCGACGGCGAGTGTCTCGGTGATACCAGGTGGCAGCGGCGCGACCTCGAAATCCCCTGTCTCGAGTGAGCCGATGCGTTTTTCAGGAGAGACCACTGAGGAGATTTCTCTTCGGAGAACTGTCGATGAACTCACAACGTGTCCCAACTCGGTGCCAAAGCACTGGCGTCCAGGCACACTGTACGTGCGCCAACATGGCAGAATGATATGGAATTGAAATCAGCGTGCCTTATGTTTTCGTAGAGACGCATCCCCCCATTTGACGCTAGATTCGAATCCCGGATTAACAGGTCCCTCTGACAGATTCAACGTTAGGATTTAGGCCTCAATTACCAAACGACACTGACATCACCTCCCAGGGTGCCGTTGCGTGGCGGTGACACGCATTCGCAACGATTGGGAGACTGAGAGACGACAGATGTTGCCGATGAAGGACACTGTGGATGAATGGTTGATGTTCAACGGGCAGCAGAAGCCAGCAGCCAGGCTGCAACTCATCTGCTTCCACCATGCGGGAGGTGGAGCCTCGATGTTCCGCAAGTGGGCGGAGGAGATGCCGGAGGAGATCGCCGTCAGCGCGGTGCAGCTCCCCGGGCGCGAGTTCCGGCTGAGGGAGCCGTGCTTCACGCGGATGGAGCCGCTGGTGCACGAGCTGGTGAAGCGGCTCACGCCTCGATTGGATCTCCCGTTCGCCTTCTTCGGGCACAGCATGGGCGCGCTGGTCGCCTTCGAGCTGGCGCGGGAGCTGCGCCGGCGAGGCGAGCGCGAGCCCTTCTATCTTGGAGTGTCAGGGCGGATTGCCCCGCAGCTGCGCTCCCGCTTCCGCCCCGCTGCGGAGCTCACCGACGCGCAGCTCATCGAGCGCGTCCGCGAGCTCGGTGGACTGCCGGAGCAGGTCGCGCAGGAGCCGGAGCTGCTCGCACTGGTCCTGCCCATCATCCGCGCGGACTACGCCGTCATCGACAACTACACCTGCGCGTCCGAGCCGCCCCTGTCCTGCGCCATCTCCGCGTTCTGGGGACGCGGCGACATCCTCGCCACGGAGGAGCAGGTCTTCGCCTGGAAGCAGCACACCCACCACCAGTTCACCATCCGCGACTTCCCAGGCGACCACTTCTTCGTGAACACGGTGAGGCAGGATGTGCAGCGGGCCCTGCGCGCGGACCTGAAGCAGGCGCTGGGGTAGTGCCCGCGCCCTCCGGGAGGGAGCCCCGCGAATGGGGTTCTCGCTGGATATCCATGGAATACACGTAGCGCCACTCTATAGAGCTGGAGTAGTTCACGGTGCGCCGCCGTCCACCTCGGATGCGGCGTGACACCGGAGAGCTGCCACATGCGCATGGAGTACCGCAGGCTGGGACAAAGCGGTTTGAGAGTGTCGACGCTGTGCTTCGGGACCATGGCGCTCGGGGAGCCGCTGGAGGGCTCCGCGAGCCAGGGCTTTGGCACGGACGAGAAGACGTCCTTCGCCATCCTGGAGCGGGCCCTGGACGTGGGCATCAACTTCCTGGACACCGCCAACGTCTACGGGATGGGGCTCTCGGAGAGCACGCTGGGCCACTGGTTCGCGCAGGGCAACGGGCGGCGGGAGCAGATGGTGCTGGCCTCCAAGTTCCGCCTGCGCGTGCTGCCGGGGCCGAACAACTCGGGCGCCTCGCGCCTCAACCTGCGCACCTCCGTGGAAGACAGCCTGCGGCGGCTGAACACGGACCGCATCGACCTGTATCAGGTGCACCTGCAGGACGTGGACACGCCCGTGGACGAGACGCTCCGGGCGATGGAAGACCTCGTGCGCCAGGGCAAGGTGCTCTACATCGGCGCCAGCAACTACGCCGCCTACCGGCTGGTGGACGCGCTGTGGACCAGCCGGCACCTGGGCCTGTCCCGCTTCGTGTCGCTCCAGGCGCAGTACAGCCTGGTGGTGCGCGATGCCGAGCGCGAGTACCTGCCGCTGTGTGAGCACTTCGGCCTGGGACTCCTCGCCTGGGCGCCGCTCGCCGCGGGCTTCCTGTCCGGCAAGTACCGCCAGGGCGAGGCGCCGCCCGATGCCACGCGCCTGGCGGTGGAGAACGGCCGCATGGCGGAGTTCGACACCCCTCGCAACTGGCGCGTGCTGGCCGAGGTGATCGCCGTCGCGAAGGAGCTGGACGCGACGCCCGCCCAGGTCTCGCTCGCGTGGCTGCTCCACAAGAAGAGCGTGACGTCCGTCGTGTTCGGCGCGCGCAGCCTGAGCCAGTTCGAGGAGAACCTGAGGGCGGCTTCGCTGAAGCTCGATGCCGCGCAGATGAAACGGCTGGACGACGCGGGCACGCTGGACCCCGGCACGCCCTACGCCTTCATCCGGCAGATGCAGGGCCGCTGGTAGCCCTCATCCCTGAATTCCGTCACCCCTGACTCTTCAATCCAGTCCGAGGAAACATTTATCGGAGCTATTTCACGATATTCAACTCTTTTGTTAGGGTTGTCCGGGAACCACGGGGTTGAACCCGCGGCCCCGTCATCACCGCCACTTCGACCCACGCAAAGGGACAGGGGAAGAATCGATGGAGAAGATCGTCAAGGCAGAAGTGATGTGGCCCACCACCACCTTGGCGATCCACCTCAAGGATTCCAGAGAGCTGAACGCGGGGCTGGCGCGAATCATCCGAGAGAAGGAGCAGGAGATTCTCGGCAAGCACAAGCCGACGCTCGTGGCGGGCATCAAGCAGGGGCTGACGGCGTACTGGCTCGAGTTCAACGTCCTCAACTGGGACTACCCTGAGATCGCCGAGTTCCGAAAAATCGTTCTGGACGGAATTCGCGAGACGTTCAAGGTGCAGGGGCAGAACCCGGATGACCCCGGGATGCAGATTGTCGGCATCTCCTGCTGGGCGAACGTGCTGCGGTACGGGGAGTTCCTCGAGGTCCACCACCACGACCCCTCGTACATCAGCGGTCACTACCAGGTGCAGACGGGCTACGGCCCCGGCGAGGCACCGGACGAGTCGGAGGGCGGGCAGACGGTGTACTTCCGCCCCGGCTTCCTCGACCGCAGCCATGGAGGAAAGGCCGCGGGACAGACGAGTCCGTGGGACGACGACTGGCGCGTGAGTGTCACGCCCGTCGAGGGCAAGCTCTTCTTCTTCCCCAGCTACGTGCGACACGAGGTGCGGCCCTACCTGGGCAAGCACGAGCGCATCTCCATCGCGATGGACATCTTCGTGAAGAAGCAGGAAGCGCTGATGTACTTCGGCGGGCCTCGCTGGTTCGTCCCGGGCAAGGTCCCCACTCCGGCGCGGCGCGCGATGCCCGTCGGAAAGTAGTCCGCGTCCTGGCGCGAAGGCCGCTCCCCCTCGCGGGCGCGGGCGGCCCTTCGGCTGGAGCATGTTTCACCGCCACTCACGGGAGCCCTGCTCCCGCCTTCTCGCAAAGCCACCTGCACGGAGGCCGCACGGGCTCCATCCGCGCCCGTGCCCCCCGCGTGCTCCGCAGGAGACACCGCCATGACCACCGGGAAACAACCCCTGAACCTCCCGCCCGGGCCCAAGGGAATACCGTTGCTCGGCAGCATGCTGGAGGCGACGCCGGACCCCATCGGCTTCTTCGGACGCGCCTTCCAGCAATACGGCGACGCGGTCCGTGTGCGCGTCAGCCCGCAGCAGACCGTCTTCCTCATCAGCCACCCGGACTACGTGAAGCACGTCCTGGTGGACCACGCGCAGAACTACCCCAAGCCGCACAACCCTCCCGGCAAGCTGCTCGGAAAGGGGCTGTTCCCCAGCGAGGGCGAGTACTGGCGACAGCAGCGGCGCTTCATCCAGCCGGCCTTCCACCCCGAGCGCATGGCGGCGCTGGTCCCCACCATGGTGGACAGCGTGGAGAAGATGCTTCGGCGGTGGGAGGCCCGGACGGGCACGGGCGAGGTCTTCGACATCGCGAACGACATGACCCGGCTGTCGCTCTCCATCGTCGGCCGCGGCGTCTTCACCGACGACATGGTCGAGGAGCAGCCGGAGGTCCTGGAGGCGTGCCAGGAAATCGTCCGGATGCAGAACATGCGGCGCAAGTGGTGGATGGTGTACCTCATCGTCGCGCTGAGGCTCCGCACGCAGCGCCGCAAGCGCTTCCGCGCGGGAATCGCCAGGCTGGACAAGGCGATGTACGAGGCCATCGCCAAGCGCCGTCCGAACCCCACGGCCCATGCGGACATGCTCGGGCAGATGCTGGCGGCTCGCGACCCGAAGACGGGCGAGGGCATGACGGACGAGCAGCTGCGCGACGAGTGCGTCAACCTCTTCTTCGCGGGCCATGAGACCACCGCCGTGGCGCTCGTGTGGACCTACCACCTGCTCAGCCAGCACCCCGAGGTGGAGCAGCGGATGCGCGACGAGATTGCAGCCGCCATCGGGGACAGACCTCCACAGCTCCAGGACCTGCCGAAGCTTCGCTACATCACCGCGGTGTTCGAGGAGGTGCTGCGGCTGTATCCCCCCGCCTGGGTGCTGTCCCGCCAGGCCAAGGAGCAGGACAAGCTGGGCGACTTCGACGTGCCGGCGGGCACCATCATGATGATGATGCAGCCCATCGTTCACAAGCATCCGGCATACTGGGAAGCCCCGGAGAAGTTCATGCCGGAGCGCTTCCTGCCGGAGAACGCCGGGAAGCGTCCGCGCTTCGCGTACTTCCCCTTCGGCGCGGGCCAGCGGCTGTGCATCGGCAGCAACATGGCCCTGATGCAGGCCACCGTGGCGCTGACCATGATGCTTCAGCGCTTCAAGGTGAACGTGGTGCCGGGACAGACGGTGATTGAAGACCCCGTCGTCACGTTCCGCTCACGCCATGGGCTCCAGGTGTCCCTGAGCCCCGCACCCGCTACGTCCGGCCCGCGACAGGCCGCGTCGGCTCGCTGAACCCACCTCTTGCCGGAATGTCACCTGCGGGAGCGGATGCTCGCGGCCCGGGGCGGCACGGACGCAGCGCCTGGAGTGAAGTCCGATGAGCAGTGACATTCTCAAGCGTCTTGCCTCCCTCCCCGCGGACAAGCGGGAGCAGCTCATGCGCCAGCTGCGCGAGAAGTCGACTCGCGCCCAGCAGCCGGCCATCCCCCTCCAGCCGCGAGACGCGGACGCCTATCCGCTCTCCTTCTCGCAGCAGCGGCTGTGGTTCTTCGACCGGCTCGACCCGGGAAGCGTGGCCTACAACATCCCCGCGGCCGTGCGGCTGGAGGGCACCCTGGACGTGGCGGCCCTGGAGCGCAGCGCGTCCGAGGTCGTCCGTCGCCACGAGTCCCTGCGCACCACCTTCCGGCCCGGCCCGGAGAGCGCGGTCCAGGTCATCGCGCCAGCCGCGTCCATCACCCTCCCCATCGTCGACCTGGGCTCGTGGCCCGAGGACACGCGCGAGAAGGAGGCGCTGCGACTGGCGCGCGAGGAGGCGCTGCGCCCCTTCGACCTCGTCCAGGGCCCGCTCATCCGAGGCACCCTGCTCCGCCTCACGCCCCAGGACCACATCCTGCTGCTGACGATGCACCACATCGTCTCGGATGGCTGGTCCATGGGCGTCTTCATCCGCGAGTTCGCGACGCTCTACGACGCCTTCCTCTCGGGCCGGCCCTCGCCGCTCGCCGAGCCGGGCCTCCAGTACGTGGACTACGCGGTGTGGCAGCGCGGCTGGCTCCAGGGCGAGGTGCTGGAGACGCAGCTGGGCTACTGGCGCCATCAGCTGTCGGGAGCCCCACAGCTCCTGGAGCTGCCCACGGACCGCCCCCGTCCGACGGTGCAGTCCTTCCGGGGCGCCAACGTGCCCGTGCGCCTCTCCCGGCAGGCGTCCGAGGCGCTGAAGGCCCTCTGCCAGAAGGAGGGCGCGACGCCCTTCATGGCGCTGCTGGCCGCATGGCAGGTGCTGCTGGCCCGCTACTCCGGCCAGGACGACATCTCCGTCGCCACCCCCATCGCCGGCCGCAACCGCCCGGGACTGGGGAACCTCATCGGCATCCTCATCAACACCCTGGTGCTGCGCTCCCAGGTGGACTGGACGCGGAGCTTCCGCCAGCTGCTGGCGCAGGTCCGCGAGATGACGCTGGGCGCCTTCGCCCATCAGGAGTTCCCCTTCGAGAAGCTGGTGGACGCGCTCCAGCCCCAGCGCAACCTCAGCCACACGCCGCTGGCGCAGGTGATGTTCGCGCTGCAGAACGCGCCGATGGCGCCCCTCTCGCTGCCCGGCGTGGTGCTGCGCCCGGTGGAGTCGGAGGGCACCGCCGCCAAGTTCGACCTGACGCTGACGATGGTCGAGGCGGAGGAGGGGCTCCAGGGCGTGCTGGAGTACGCCACCGACCTGTTCGACGCCGGCACCGCCGTCCGCATCGCCGCCCACGTCCAGGGCCTGTTCGAGGCGCTCGCCACCCGGCCGGACGTGCCGCTCTCCGTCCATGGCCTGCTCACCGGCGCCGAGCGACACCAGGAGCTGGAGGCGCACAACGCCACCGCGTACGACTACCCGCGCGAGGCCTGCATCCAGGACGTCTTCGCCCAGCAGGTGGCCCTGCGCCCGGACGCCATCGCCCTGGAGGACGCCTCCCGGCAGCTGACCTACCAACAGCTGGATGCCCATGCCAACGCACTCGCATGGCTGTTGCAACGACATGGCGTCGGCCCCGACTCCCGCGTCGCCCTCTGCCTGGAGCGCTCCGTCGAGCTCGTCGTCGCCCTGCTCGCCATCCTCAAGGCGGGTGGCTGCTACGTCCCACTCGACGCGACCTACCCCCGCGAGCGGCTGTCGCAGATGCTGGAGGACTCGCGGCCCCAGGTCCTCCTCACCACCCGGGCCTGGGCCTCCCAGCTCCCGTGCGACGGCGTCGACTGCCTCTTCATCGAGGAGCTCGCCGAGACGCTGGCCACGCTTCCCGCTTCGCCTCCGCCGTGCGCCACCACGTCGCGCAACCTGGCCTACATCGACTTCACCTCCGGCTCCACCGGCAGGCCCAAGGGCGTCTGCATCGAGCACCGCTCCGTCATGCGCTTGCTCATGGGCCGCGTCGACTACATGGAGCTGGGGCCCCAGCACTCCTTCCTCCTCATCGCCCCCATCTCCTTCGACGCCTCCACCCTCGAGGTCTGGGGCCCCCTGCTCCATGGCGGCCGGCTGGTCCTCTTCCCGCCTCACGCGCCCAATGACGTGCGCGAGCTGCAGGCGATCCTCGAGCGGCACCGCGTCACCACGCTCCACCTCACCGCGGGCCTCTTCACGCAGATGGTGGACGCCCACCTGGAGGGGCTGGGCTCCGTCAAGCAGCTGCTCACCGGTGGCGACGTCGTCTCCGCGCCCCACGTGCGTCGCGTGCTGGAGCAGCTGCGCATCCCGGTGACGGCCTGCTACGGGCCCACCGAGAGCACCCTCTTCGCCTCCTGCTTCCGCATGACGGAGCCCTCGCAGCCGGGCACCTCCGTCCCCATCGGCACGCCCATCGGCAACACGCGGATGTACGTGCTGGACAAGCACCTGCATCCGCTGCCCGCCGGAGTGAATGGCGAGCTCTACATCTCCGGCGACGGCCTGGCCCGAGGCTACCTCCGGCAGCCGGACCTCACCGCCGAGCGCTTCCTGCCCGACCCGTTCCACCCGCAACCCGGCGCGCGCATGTACCGCACCGGCGACGTCGTGCGCCGCCGCGCCGACGGCGTGCTGGAGTTCCTGGGCCGCGCGGACACGCAGGTGAAGATTCGCGGCTTCCGCATCGAGCTGCCCGAGGTGGAGGCGGCGCTGCTGGCCCACCCCTCGGTCACCAAGGCGGTGGCGGTGGCTCGCGAGGACCACGGCCTCAAGCGCCTGGTGGCCTACTTCGAGGGACACGCCCCCATCACCGAGCTGCGCGCCTTCCTCAAGCAGCGGCTGCCCGAGTACATGGTGCCCGCCGCCTTCGTGCGCCTGGACACGCTGCCGCTGACGGCCAATGGAAAGGTGGACCGCAAGGCGCTGCCCGCCGTGGACGGCGCGCAGACGGAGCTGTCCTCCCAGTACCTCGCCCCGCGCAATGCCACCGAGCAGGCCCTGACCGAGGTCTGGGCCCAGGTGCTGAACCTTCCCCGCGTCGGCGTCCGCGACAACTTCTTCGAGCTGGGTGGCGACTCCATCATCACCCTCCAGGTGGTGGCGCGCGCGCGGCAGGCCGGACTCCAGCTGTCACCGCGTCAGCTCTTCCAGCACCAGACGGTGGAAGCGCTGGCCACCGTGGTGAAGTCAGCCCAGGCGTCGTCCGCGGAGCAGGGCCTGGTGCAAGGCCCGGTGCCCCTCACGCCCGTCCAGCACGCCTACTTCGAGCAGGCCCCTCGCCTGCCCCACCACTTCAACCAGGCCCTGCTGCTGGAGGTGCGCCGCCCCTTGGAGCCGGCCCTGCTGGAGCAGGCCCTGGGCAAGCTCGTGGAACACCACGATGCCCTGCGCATGCGCTTCACCCGCGCGCCTGGCGGCGCCTGGCACCAGGAGTCTCCGGGACTGGAGGCGCCCCCGCGCCTGCGCCGCGTGGACCTCTCTGCCGTCGCTCCGGAGAACCTGGGCTCCACCATCCAGGCCGTGGCCGATGAGGTGCAGCGGAGCCTCGTCCTCGACGAGGGGCTGCTGCTGCGTGCCGCCCTCATGGACCCTGGCGCGGGGCAGCCATCTCGCCTGCTCCTCGTGGCCCATCACCTCGTGGTGGATGCCGTCTCCTGGCGCATCCTCATGGAGGACCTGGAGTCCCTCTACCAGCAGCTCGCCCAGCGTCAGCAGCCCACGCCGCCCCCGAAGACGACGTCCTTCAAGACCTGGGCGGAGAAGCTCCAGCAGCACGCCCGCTCCGAGCCCGTGCAACGGCAACTGCCCTACTGGCTGAGCGACGCGCGCGCGGAGGTCCGGCCGCTGCCGGTCGACAAGGCCTCCACGCGCGAGGCCAACACCGTCGCGTCCAGTCATTCCGTCTCGCTCTCACTGGAGGCGGAACAGACGCGGCTGCTGCTCCAGGACGTGCCCACCGCGTACCGGGCGCGCCTCGAGGAGGTGCTCCTCACCGCGCTCGCGCATGCCTTGTCGCGCTGGACGGGCCAGCCCTCCGTGCTGGTGGAGCTGGAAGGACATGGCCGCGAGGACCTCTTCGAAGGCGTGGACCTGTCGCGCACCGTGGGCTGGTTCACCGCCACCTATCCCATCCTCTTCCAACTTCCCGCGTCTGGATCTCCGGGCGATGCGCTGCGCGCCGTGCGCGATGAGCTGCGCCAGCTTCCCGAGAAGGGCCTCGGCTACGGGCTGCTGCGCCACCTGGGCGCGGAGGACACGGCGTCGCGCCTGCGCGCGCTGCCCCAGGCCCAGGTCTCCTTCAACTACCTGGGCCAGCTCGACGCGTCGACCGCGGCCTCCACGGCCTTCGCCTTCGCCCGGGAAGCCTCTGGCGCGTCCCGCGACGCGGGCGACACACGCGCACACGTGCTGGACGTCGGTGGACGTGTCAGCGACGGGAAGCTCCACCTCTCCATCACCTACAGCGAGCACCTGCACGAGCGCGCCACCATCGAGGCGCTGGCTCGCGACATGCTCACGTTCCTGCACGCGCTGATGGACGGCCGTGCGACCGAGGACGCTCGCCGCTTCACGCCCGCGGACTTCCCCCTCGCGCAGCTGTCGCGCGCGGCGCTGGACCACGTGCTGCCCACCGGCACGCCCGTGGAGGACCTCTATCCGCTGTCGCCCCTGCAGCACGGCATGCTGTTCGAGTCCCTGATGGCTCCGGGTTCCGGCGTCTACGTCACGCAGTGCGCGTGGACGTTCGGCTCCGGCGGCGACCTGGCCGCCTTCCACCGCGCATGGACGACGGTGGTGGAGCGGCATGCCATCCTGCGGACCTCCTTCGCCTGGGACGGACTCGAACAGCCGCTCCAGCGGGTGAGCCCGCATGCGGTGCTGCCGTGGGAGGAGCTCGACTGGAGCGAGCTGTCCACGGCCGAGCAGCAGGCCCGCTTCGACGCGCTGATGGTCGCGGATCGCGAGCGTGGCTTCGACCTGGGTCAGGCCCCGCTGATGCGGCTGACCGTGATCCGGCTTTCGGGCGGCGCGTATCGCGTGCTCTGGAGTTCGCACCACCTGCTGCTGGATGGGTGGAGCCTCGGCATCCTCTTCAAGGAGCTGTTCACCACCTACGACGCCGCCGTCCAGGGCCGCCAGCCCACGCTGGAGCCAGCGTCCTCCTTCCGCGACTTCATCGCCTGGCTGCGGCGACAGTCCGAGGAGCGCACCCGGGAGTACTGGCGCAAGGCCCTGAGCGGCTTCTCCTCGCCCACCCCGCTGCCGGGCGCCCAGCCTCCACCTCAGGGCAGGACCCGGCCGAGCAAGGGAAGCCAGGCCGTCCACCTGAGCGAGAAGAGCACGCGCGCGCTCCAGGCCTTCGTCCGCCAGCGCCAGCTCACGGCCAACACGGTGCTGCAAGGCGCCTGGGCCCTGGTGCTCTCCCACCATGCGGGAGAGTCCGATGTCCTCTTCGGCGCCACCGTCTCGGGACGCGGCGCGGAGCTGCCCGGCATCGAGCACATGGTGGGCATGTTCATCAACACGCTGCCCGTCCGCATCCAGGTCGAGCCGCGAGTGCCCGTGGCGCAGTGGCTGGCCGACCTCCACGCGCGCATGCTCGAGCTGCGCCAGTACGAGCACACGCCGCTGGCCCTCGCGCAGACCTGGAGCGACGTGGCGCGTGGCACGCGCCTGTTCGAGAGCCTCTACGTCTTCGAGAACTACCCCGTGGACGAGGCCGTCCGCTCCAGCGGCGGCCAGTACGACATCCGCGACTTCACCACCACCGAGCAGCCGGACCTGCCGCTCGTGGCCCTCGTGTCGCCCGGCTCGAAGCTGGAGCTGCGCCTCACGTTCGACGAGGCCCGCTTCCCGCTCGGCACCGTGGAGCAGCTGCTGCGCCACTGGCTGACCGCCGTGGAGGTCATGCTGGAGCGGCCCGAAGCCCTCCTCGCCTCGGTGTCCCTGCTCTCGGAGCGGGAGCGCCAGCAAGTGCTGGTCGAGTGGAATGACACCCGCGTGGAGTCCGAGCGCGACGTGTG
Source organism: Myxococcus stipitatus (assembly GCF_038561935.1). The sequence continues at coordinate 5,540,747 of NZ_CP102770.1, forward strand.
CATCCACGCGCTCTTCGAGGCCCAGGCCGCGCTCACCCCCGACGCCATCGCCCTGGATTTCGAGGGACAGACACTCACCTACGCCCAGCTTGACGCTCGCGCCAACCAGCTCGCGCACCACCTGCGCACGCTGGGCGTGGGCCCCGAGTCCCTCGTCGGTGTCTGCCTGGAGCGCTCGCTGGAGATGGTGGTCGCCCTGTTCGGCGTCCTCAAGGCCGGCGCCGCCTACGTCCCCATGGACCCCGCCTACCCGCGCGAGCGGCTGGCGTGGATGCTCGAGGACACCACCGCCCCCGTCCTCCTCATCCAGGAGCACCTGAGAGACGTGCTGCCGCCGCACTCCGCCCAGGTGCTCTGCCTGGATTCCGAGTGGAGCACCGTGGCGCGCCAGCCAGTGTCCCGTCCGGCTCCACTGGCCGGCCCCGAGTCCCTGGCCTACGTCATCTTCACCTCTGGCAGCACCGGCCGCCCCAAGGGCGCCATGAATGCCCACGCGGGCGTCGTCAACCGCCTGCTGTGGATGCAGCGGCAGTACGGCCTCACGCCCGCGGACACGGTGCTCCAGAAGACGCCGTTCAGCTTCGACGTCTCGGTCTGGGAGTTCTTCTGGCCGCTGATGACGGGCGCGCGGCTGGTGGTGGCCCGTCCCGGTGGACACCAGGACCCGGCCTACCTGGTCCGCGTCATGGCCGAGGAGCGCGTCACGACCGCGCACTTCGTGCCCTCGATGCTCCGCGCCTTCGTGGAGGAGCCCGGACTGGAGGCGCTGACGTCCCTGCGCCGCGTGGTGTGCAGCGGCGAAGCGCTGCCCGCGGACCTGGTGCGAAAGACTCACGCGCGCCTGCCGATGGCGGAGGTGCACAACCTCTATGGCCCCACCGAGGCCGCGGTGGACGTCACCTATTGGGAGTGCCCAAGAGGCGATGAGCGACGGAGCGTGCCCATTGGCCGCCCCGTGGCGAACACCCGCATCCACCTGCTCGACCGACACGGTCAGCCGGTGCCCCCGGGTGTCCCCGGAGAGCTCTTCATCGGCGGCGTGCAGGTGGGCCGAGGCTACTGGCGCAGGCCCCAGCTCACCGCCGAGCGCTTCGTCCCGGACGTGTTCAGCCCCCTCCCGGGCGCTCGGCTGTACCGCACGGGCGACCTGGCGAAGTGGCTGCCCGACGGCACGGTGGAGTACCTGGGCCGCGCCGACTTCCAGGTGAAGCTGCGCGGCTTGCGCATCGAGCTGGGTGAAATCGAGGCCGCGCTGATGACGTGGCCCGGCATGCGCGACGCGGTGGCGGTCGTGCGCCAGGACGCGGCGGGAGATCAGCGGCTGGTCGCCTACGTCGTCGCGGACGGCGGGGCCCTGGATGAGGCCGCGCTGAGGGACGCGCTGTTGAAGCTGCTGCCCGCGTCCATGCTGCCCTCCACCTTCGTGCGGTTGGAGGCGCTGCCGCTGTCACCGAGTGGCAAGGTGGACCGCAAGGCGCTGCCCGCGCCGGAGGCCTCGGCCGCTGGACGTGGGCCCTATGTCGCGCCGTCCACCCCCACCGAGTCCGCCCTCGCGGAGGTCTTCGCCCAGGTGCTGGGCCTCGAGCGCGTGGGTGTGAACGACAGCTTCTTCGAGCTGGGCGGTCACTCGCTGCTCGCCACCCAGGTCGCATCCCGCATCCGAGCCCGCTTCGGCGCCGAGCTCCCCCTGCGGAAGCTGTTCGAGGCCCCCACCGTCCTCGGGTTGGCCCGAGAGGTGGATGTCGCCCGGCTGGCCCGTCAGGGCCTGTCCGTCCCCGCGCTCACCCCCGTCCCTCGCACGGGCGATCTGCCCCTGTCCTTCGCCCAGCAGCGCCTGTGGTTCATCGACCAGCTCGAGCCAGGAACGGCCCTCTACAACATCCCCGCGGCGGTGCGGCTGACGGGCGCGCTGGACGTGGCGGCCATGGAGCGGGCCCTCACGGAGGTGGTCGCCCGACACGAGGCCCTGCGCACCACGTTCACCTCGCGCGATGGCGAGCCCCTGCAACACATCCACCCGCCCGCGCCCATGCCGCTGCCCGTGGTGGACCTGGGTGAGCTGCCCGCCGCGGAGCGACAGGACTCCGCCCGGCGACACGCCCACGAGGAGGCCGCGCGGCCCTTCGACCTGGCCAACGGCCCGCTCCTGCGCGCCCACCTGCTGCGCCTGGATGCGCGAGAGCACGTGCTGCTGGTGACGATGCACCACATCGTCTCCGACGGCTGGTCCATGGGCGTGCTGGTGCGCGAGCTGGGTGCGCTCTACGCGGCGCATGCGTCCGGCACCGAGGCGAGACTGCCCCCGCTGCCCGTGCAGTACGGTGACTTCTCGACGTGGCAGCGCGGCTGGCTGCGCCATGAAGCCCTGGCGACGCGGCTGGATTATTGGAAGCGCGAGCTCGGCGGCGCGCCCGCGCTGCTGGAGCTGGCCACCGACAGGCCTCGCCCCGCGGTGCAGTCTCATCGCGGTGCCCACGTGCCGGTGCATCTGTCCGCCGCGCTGACCGCGAGCCTCCAGTCGCTGGGCCAGCGCGAGGGCGCCACGCCGTTCATGGTGCTGCTGGCCGCCTTCCAGCTGCTCCTGTCGCGCTACTCCGGCCAGAACGATGTCTGCGTGGGCTCGCCCATCGCCGGCCGCACCCAGGCGCAGACCGAGGGCCTCATCGGCTTCTTCGTCAATACGCTCGTGCTGCGCACCCACGTGCGGCCCGAGGCCACCTTCCGCGAGCTGCTCGCCCAGGTGCGCTCCACCACCGTCGGCGCCTACGAGCACCAGGACGTGCCCTTCGAGAAGCTGGTCGAAGAGCTGCAACCGCAGCGCAGCCTCAGCCACTCGCCGCTGTTCCAGGTCATGCTGTCGCTGCAGAACACGCCGACGGAGTCCACGAAGCTCGACGGCGCCGCGCTGGAGCTGCACCCCGTGGACTCGGGCGCTCCCGCGGCGAAGTTCGACCTGACGTTGTTCCTGGGTCACACGCCGGACGGAATCGGCGGCACGCTGAACTACCGGACGGACCTCTTCGACGCCTCCACCGCCGCTCGGATGGTGGAGCACCTGACCACGCTGCTGGAGGCCGTGGCCGCCGCGCCGGACACCCGCGTGGGCGAGGTCCCCTTGCTGTCGGCCTCCGAGCGACAGCAGGTGCTGGAGTCCTTCAACGCCGCCCCCGCCTCGTTCCCTTCGGGAGGCGTCCTTCACGCCCTCATCGAGGCGCAGGCCGCGCGTCATCCCGAGAAGCCCGCGGTGCGCTGCGAGGACCAGGTCCTCACCCATGGCGAGCTCGACGCTCGTGCCAACCAGCTCGCGTGGCACCTGCGCTCCCTGGGCGTGGGCCCCGAGCGGTGTGTCGCCCTGTGCCTGGAGCGCTCGGTGGACATGGTGGTGGCGCTGCTGGGCGTCTGGAAGGCTGGCGGCGCCTACGTGCCGCTGGATCCTTCGCAGCCCGCGCAGCGCCTGCGCTCACTGGTGGATGAGGTCCGCGCCCCGGTGGTGGTGACGGAGTCGCGACACGCCGCTGTGTTCGGCTCGGCTTCTGTGCACACGGTGCTGATGGACACGGACGCCCGCGCACTGTCGCGCACGGATGCGCCGCCGCGTGAGTCCTCCGCGGACAACGTGGCCTATGTGCTGTTCACCTCGGGCAGCACGGGTCGGCCCAAGGGCGTCGCCGTGACCCACGCGCAGCTGGTCCACTACGTGCGCGCGGCCACCGAGCGGCTGGGGTTGGCGGAGTGCGAAAGCTTCGCCCTGGTGTCCACCTTCGTCGCCGACCTGGGCAACACGGTGCTGTTCCCCGCCCTCTGCACCGGCGGACTGCTGCATGTGCTCACCCAGGAGCGCGCCAGCAGCCCCGCGGGCGTGGCCGAGTACTTCCAGCGCCACCCCGTGGACTGCGTGAAGCTCGTGCCCTCGCACCTCGCGGCGCTCATGACGGCGGCGGAGCCTCGACATGTGCTGCCCCGCAGGAAGCTCGTGCTGGGTGGAGAGACGTCCTCGTGGGCCCTGATGGAGCAGGTGCGCACGCTGGCTCCCGCCTGCGAGGTGTTCAACCACTACGGCCCCACCGAGACGACGGTCGGCGTGCTCGCCGGTCGGGTGGAGCAACCCGCCTTGGGCATCGCTTCCGCCTCCGTGCCCCTGGGCCGGCCGCTGGACCACTCGCGCCTGTATGTCCTGGATGGAGGCCTGCAGCCTGCGCCCGTGGGTGTGCCCGGTGAGCTGTTCATCGGCGGCGCCCAGGTGACGCGCGGCTACCAGGGCCAGCCGGAGTTGACCGCCGAGCGGTACGTGCCGGACCCCTACAGCCCGGTGCCGGGCGCGCGCATGTACCGCAGCGGCGACAAGGTCCGATGGCTGCGGGATGGACGTGTGGAGTTCATCGGCCGCGCCGACTTCCAGGTGAAGGTGCGTGGCTTCCGTGTGGAGCCCGGTGAGGTGGCCACCGCCCTGCGCGAGCACCCCGCGGTGCGCGAAGCACTCGTCGTAGCGAGGGAGGACGTGCCCGGCGACAAGCGGCTCGTCGCCTACGTCGTTCCGTCCGAGCCCGTGTCCACCGAGTCGCTCCAGGTCTTCGTGCGGGAACGGCTGCCGGCCTACATGGTGCCCTCCGCGTTCGTGGCGCTGGAGGCCCTGCCGCTGACGGCCAACGGCAAGGTGGATCGCCAGGCCCTGCCCGCCCCAGAAGCACCGTCCAGCGCGGCCTCCTATGTCGCTCCGCGCACCCCCACCGAAGAGGCGCTCACCTCCATCTGGGCAACGTTGCTGCGCGCGGAGAAGGTCGGCGTGAATGAGGACTTCTTCGCGCTGGGAGGCCACTCACTGTTGGCCACGCAGGTGGTGTCGCGACTGCGACAGGCCTTCCAGGTGGAACTGCCCGTCCGCGCCCTCTTCGAGGCCCCCACCGTGGCCGCGCTCGCCGAGCGCGTCGACTCCGCACGGCGCTCCACCAGCGCGGCGCCGGTGCCTGCAATCGTCCCCGTGCCCCGAAGCGGCCCGCTGCCCGTGTCGTTCGCGCAGCAACGCCTGTGGTTCCTCGACCAGTACCAGCCGGGCAGCGCTGTCTACAACATGCCCGCGGCCCTGCGACTGGAGGGCTCGCTGGAGGTCGAGACGCTGAAGCGCTGCTTCGAGCTGCTGATCCTCCGCCACGAGTCCCTACGCACCACCTTCGCGGTGCAGGACGGCGAGCCTGTGCAGGTCATCCACCCGACCGCGGACTTCTCGCTGCTGGTGACGGACCTGGGAGCTCTGTCTCCCGAGCTTCGTGAGGCCGAGGCGCAGCGGCTGATTGGCGTGGAGGTCCTTCGGCCCTTCGACCTCTCCCAGGGTCCTCTCTTCCGCGCTCTGCTCCTCCGACTCTCCTCCGAGCAGCACCTCCTCCTCGTCTCCATGCACCACATCGTGTCCGACGCCTGGTCCTCCGGCGTTCTCGTTCGCGAACTGGCTGCCTTGTACGAGTCCTTCCTCGCGGGTCGTCCCTCTCCTCTTCTTCCTCTTCCCGTCCAATACGCCGACTACGCCTCATGGCAGCGCTCCTGGCTCCAGGGCGATGTCCTCCAGCGTCAGCTCGACTACTGGCGCAACCAGCTGGCTGGTGCTCCCGCTCTTCTCGAGCTCCCCACAGACAGGCCTCGTCCTTCCGTCCAGTCTCACCTCGGCGACTCTGTCCCTGTCTCCTTCTCTCCCTCCCTCTCCGAGTCCCTCCTCTCCTTCTGCCAGCGCCACTCCGTCACTCCCTTCATGACGTTGCTGGCCGCCTTCCAGCTCCTCCTCTCCCGCTACTCCGGCCAGGACGACGTCGTCGTCGGTGCCCCCATCGCCGGCCGCAACCGTGCGGAGACAGAGGGCCTCATCGGCTTCTTCGTCAACACCCTCGCCCTTCGCTCTCGCATCGACTCTCGCGCCTCCTTCTCCCAGCTTCTCTCCGAGGTGAAGCGCTCTACCCTCGGCGCCTACGAGCACCAGGACGTCCCCTTCGAGAAGCTCGTCGAGGAGCTGCGCCCTCAGCGCAGCCTCAGCTACTCCCCTCTCTTCCAAGTCATGCTCGCGGTGCAGAACACTCCCTCCACCGCCCTGCACCTCCCTGGCTTGTCCTTCCACGGCGTCGCCGGTGGCAGCCGCGTCGCCAAGTTCGACTTGAGCCTCACCCTCGCCGAGTCCCCCTCCGGCTTCTCTGGCTCTCTCGACTTCCGCTCTGACCTCTTCGACTCCTCCTCCATATCTCGCCTCGTCGCGCACCTCCAGACGCTCCTTCGCTCCGCCCTCTCCCAGCCTTCTCTCCCCATCTCTTCCCTCCAGATGATGGATGAGGCCGAGCAGGCGCAGTTGCTCGTCGAGTGGAACCGCACCACCGCTGACTTCCCCGCCGATGCGTGCGTGCATCAACTCGTCTCCGCCCAGGCCGCGCGTACTCCCGAGTCCGTCGCCGCTGTCTTTGACTCCTCCTCGCTCACCTACGCGCAGCTCGAAACACGCGCCTCTCATCTCGCTTCGCGCCTTGCTGCGTTGGGGGTGAAGCCAGGCACTCTCGTCGCGCTCTGCATGGAGCGCTCTCTCGAGCTTCCCGTGGCGCTCCTCGGCATTCTCAAGGCCGGGGCGGCCTACGTGCCCTTGGACCCGAGCTACCCGCGTGAGCGGCTTGCCTTCATGCTCCGCGACTCCGAAGCGCCCGTGCTCCTCACTCAGCACTCGCTTCGCTCGCTGCTACCCGAAGGCCCCGTCGTCGTCTGCATCGACTCCCTGGACGACGCCTTCTCCGGCACGGCTGCCATTGGCGGCGCCACCGCTGAGCACCCCGCCTACGTCATCTACACCTCGGGCAGCACTGGCCAGCCCAAGGGCACCGTCATCTCCCACCGTGCCCTTGCCAACCACATGGCCTGGTTCCTCTCCGCCTTCTCCATGACGGCGGAAGACCGCGTGTTGCAGAAGACACCGCTGAGCTTCGACGCCTCCGTCTGGGAGTGCTGGGCTCCTCTCCTCGTCGGCGCTCCTCTCGTCCTCGCTCCTCCCGACGCCCACCGCGACCCGGCCGCCCTTCTCTCCTGCGTCCTGCGCCACCGCGTCTCCGTCCTCCAGCTCGTCCCCTCCCTCCTCCGCTTCCTCCTCGAGGAGCACGCACTCTCCCAGGCCTCTCACCTCCGCTGGCTCTTCTGCGGCGGCGAGGCCCTCCCCTCCGAGTCTGCTTCTCGCCTGCGGGCCTCGCTCCCCTCGGTGCGCCTCGTCAATCTCTACGGCCCTACCGAAGTCACCATCGACGCCACCTTCTCCGAGGCCTCTGCCAACGAGTCCCGCCCCTTCCTCCCCATTGGCCGCCCCGTCGCCAATACTCTCGCCTTCGTCCTCGACTCCTCTCTCCAGCCTCTTCCCGCCGGCATCCCTGGAGAACTCTTCCTCGGCGGCGCCCAGCTCGCCCTCGGCTACCTCCGTCGTCCGGAGCTCACCGCCGAGCGCTTCATCCCCAACCCCTTCAGCACCTCTCCCGGCGCCCGCCTCTACCGCACCGGCGACAAGGTCCGCTGGCTCCCCGACGGCTCCCTCGAGTACCTCGGCCGCACCGACTTCCAGGTGAAGCTCCGCGGCCAACGCATCGAGCTCGGTGAAGTCCAGGCCGCCCTCTCTTCGCTTCCCGGCGTCCGCGACTCCGTTGCCCTCGTCCGCGACGACGTCCCTGGCCACCAGCTCCTCGTCGCCTACCTCGTCCCCTCCGACGCTTCCCTGCACCTCGAGGCCGACTCTCTTCGCACGTCGCTCCTCCGGCACCTCCCCGAGTACATGGTGCCCTCCGCCTTCGTCTCCTTGCCGGCTCTCCCTCTCACTCCCAACGGCAAGCTCGACCGCAAGGCACTCCCCGCTCCCAACTCCCTTTCCAGCCCTTCCTTCCTCCCTCCCTCTTCCCCCACTGAGCTTTCTCTCGCTTCTCTCTGGGCTCAGCTTCTCCGCGTCGAGCGTGTCGGTGCACTCGACAGCTTCTTCTCTCTCGGGGGCCACTCCCTCCTCGCCACCCAGCTCGTCTCTCGCATCCGCTCCACCTTCGGTGTCGAGCTTCCTCTTCGTGCCGTCTTCGAGGCTCCCACCCTCGCCTCTCTCGCTCTGCGCATCGACTCCGCCACCGCGAGCGTCGCGCCCCCCATCCTCCCTGTTCCTCGCGAAGGCCCTCTCCCTCTCTCCTTCGCTCAGCAGCGCCTTTGGCTCATCGACCAGCTCCAGCCCGGCTCTCCCGCCTACAACATCCCCACTGCCCTCCAAGTCTCGGGGGCTCTGGACGTCTCCGCTCTCGAGCACAGCTTCCTCGCCCTCATCGCTCGCCACGAGTCTCTGCGCACCACCTTCGCGGTGCAGGACGACAACCCCTTCCAGGTCATCCATCCCACCGCTGACTTCTCTCTGCCGGTGACGGACCTGACGGCGCTGCCATCCGATCAGCGCGAGGCGCAAACCCGGCATCTGGCTCACGAAGAGGCTCTACGGCCCTTCAACCTGAGAACCGGCCCACTCGTTCGCGCCAGCCTCGTGCGTCTGGAGCCGACGGCGCATGTGCTGCTCGTGTCCATGCATCACATCGTGTCCGACGCCTGGTCCTCCGGCGTTCTCGTTCGCGAATTGGCTGAGCTCTACGCCGCGCGGACCACCGGCACCCAGCCCAACCTCGCGCCGCTGCAGGTGCAGTACGCCGACTACGCTTCCTGGCAGCGCTCCTGGCTCCAGGGCGATGTCCTCCAGCATCAGCTCGACTACTGGCGCAACCAGCTGGCCGGTGCTCCCGCTCTTCTCGACCTGCCCACCGACAGGCCTCGTCCTTCCGTCCAGTCTCACCTCGGCAACTCTGTCCCCGTCTCTTTCTCCCCCTCCCTCTCCGAGTCCCTCCTCTCCTTCTGCCAGCGCCACTCCGTCACTCCCTTCATGACGTTGCTGGCCGCCTTCCAGCTCCTCCTCTCCCGCTACTCTGGCCAGGACGACGTCGTCGTCGGTGCTCCCATCGCCGGCCGTAACCGCGCTGAGACAGAGGGCCTCATCGGCTTCTTCGTCAACACCCTCGCCCTTCGCTCTCGCATCGACTCTCGCGCCTCCTTCTCCCAGCTTCTCTCCGAGGTGAAGCGCTCCACCCTTGGTGCCTACGAGCACCAGGACATCCCCTTCGAGAAGCTCGTCGAGGAGCTGCGCCCTCAGCGCAGCCTCAGCTACTCCCCTCTCTTCCAAGTCATGCTCGCGGTGCAGAACACCCCCTCCACCGCCCTGCACCTCCCCGGCCTGTCCTTCCACGGCGTTGCCGGTGGCAGTCGCGTCGCCAAGTTCGACTTGAGCCTCACCATCGCCGAGTCCCCCTCCGGCTTCTCTGGCTCTCTCGACTTCCGCTCTGACCTCTTCGACTCCTCCTCCATCTCTCGCCTCGTCGCGCACCTCCAGACGCTCCTTCTCTCCGCACTCTCCCAGCCTTCTCTCCCCATCTCTTCCCTCCAGATGATGGACGAGGCCGAGCGCGCGCAGCTGCTCATCGAGTGGAATCGCACCGCCGCTGACTTCCCCGCCGATGCGTGCGTGCATCAGCTCGTCTCCGCCCAGGCCGCGCGTACTCCCGAGTCCGTCGCCGCTGTCTTTGACTCCTCCTCGCTCACCTACGCGCAGCTCGAAACACGCGCCTCTCATCTCGCTTCGCGCCTTGCTGCGTTGGGGGTGAAGCCAGGCACTCTCGTCGCGCTCTGCATGGAGCGCTCTCTCGAGCTTCCCGTGGCGCTGCTCGGCATCCTCAAGGCCGGGGCGGCCTACGTGCCCCTGGACCCGAGCTACCCGCGTGAGCGGCTTGCTTTCATGCTCCGCGACTCCGAAGCGCCGGTGCTTCTCACCCAGCACTCGCTTCGCTCGCTGCTACCTGAAGGCCCCGTCGTCATCTGCCTGGATGCTCTGGACGACGCCTTCTCTGGCACCGCTTCGCCGACACCTATTTCGGGTGCGGAGCACCCCGCCTACGTCATCTACACCTCGGGCAGCACTGGCCAGCCCAAGGGCACCGTCATCTCTCACCGTGCCCTTGCCAACCACATGGCCTGGTTCCTCTCCGCGTTTGAGTTGATCTCAACCGACACGGTGCTTCAGAAGACGCCGCTGAGCTTCGACGCCTCCGTCTGGGAGTGCTGGGCTCCTCTCCTCGTCGGCGCTCCTCTCGTCCTCGCTCCTCCCGACGCCCACCGCGACCCGGCCGCCCTTCTCTCCTGCGTCCTGCGCCACCGCGTCTCCGTCCTCCAGCTCGTCCCCTCTCTCCTCCGCTTCCTCCTCGAGGAGCATGCACTCTCCCAGGCCTCTCACCTCCGCTGGCTCTTCTGCGGCGGCGAGGCCCTCCCCTCCGAGTCTGCTTCTCGCCTGCGGGCCTCGCTCCCCTCGGTGCGCCTCGTCAACCTCTACGGCCCCACCGAAGTCACCATCGACGCCACCTTCTCCGAGGCTTCAGGCGACGAGTCCCGCCCCTTCCTCCCCATTGGCCGCCCCGTCGCCAATACTCTCGCCTTCGTCCTCGACTCCTCTCTCCAGCCTCTTCCCGCCGGCATCCCTGGAGAACTCTTCCTCGGCGGCGCCCAGCTCGCCCTCGGCTACCTCCGTCGTCCGGAGCTCACCGCCGAGCGCTTCATCCCCAACCCCTTCAGCACCTCTCCCGGCGCCCGCCTCTACCGCACCGGCGACAAGGTCCGCTGGCTCCCCGACGGCTCCCTCGAGTACCTCGGCCGCACCGACTTCCAGGTGAAGCTCCGCGGCCAACGCATCGAGCTCGGTGAAGTCCAGGCCGCCCTCTCTTCGCTTCCCGGCGTCCGCGACTCCGTTGCCCTCGTCCGCGACGACGTCCCTGGCCACCAGCTCCTCGTCGCCTACCTCGTCCCCTCCGACGCTTCCCTGCACCTCGAGGCCGACTCTCTTCGCACGTCGCTCCTCCGGCACCTCCCCGAGTACATGGTGCCCTCCGCCTTCGTCTCCCTGCCGGCTCTCCCTCTCACTCCCAACGGCAAGCTCGACCGCAAGGCGCTCCCCGCTCCCAACTCCCTTTCCAGTCCGTCCTTCCTCCCTCCCTCTTCTCCCACCGAGCTTTCTCTCGCTTCTCTCTGGGCTCAGCTGCTCCGCGTCGAGCGTGTCGGTGCACTCGACAGCTTCTTCTCCCTCGGGGGCCACTCCCTCCTCGCCACCCAGCTCGTCTCTCGCATCCGCTCCACCTTCAGCGTCGAGCTTCCCCTTCGCGCCGTCTTCGAGGCTCCCACCCTCGCCTCTCTCGCTCTGCACATCGACTCCGCCACCGCGAGCGTCGCGCCCCCCATCCTCCCTGTTCTTCGCGAAGGCCCTCTCCCTCTCTCCTTCGCTCAGCAGCGCCTCTGGCTCATCGACCAGCTCCAGCCCGGCTCTCCCGCCTACAACATCCCCACTGCCCTCCAAGTCTCGGGGGCTCTGGACGTCTCGGCTCTTGAGCACAGCTTCCGCACCCTCCTTGAACGCCACGAGTCTTTGCGCACCACCTTCGCGGTGCAGGACGAAGAGCCTGTTCAGGTCATCCACCCGGCCGCGAACTTCTCGCTGGCGGTGGTGAGTCTGGAAGATCTGTCTCCCGAGCTTCGTGAGGCCGAGGCGCAGCGCCTCATTGGAGTGGAGGTCCTTCGGCCCTTCGACCTCTCCCAGGGTCCTCTCTTCCGCGCTCTGCTCCTCCGACTCTCCTCCGAGCAGCACCTCCTCCTCGTCTCCATGCACCACATCGTGTCCGACGCCTGGTCCTCCGGCGTTCTCGTTCGCGAACTGGCTGCCTCGTACGAGTCCTTCCTCGCGGGTCGTCCCTCTCCTCTTCTTCCTCTTCCCGTCCAGTACGCCGACTACGCCTCATGGCAGCGCTCCTGGCTCCAGGGCGACGTCCTCCAGCGTCAGCTCGACTACTGGCGCAACCAGCTGGCCGGTGCTCCTGCGCTTCTCGAGCTCCCCACTGACAGGCCGCGCCCCTCCGTCCAGTCCCACCTCGGCGACTCCGTCCCTGTCTCCTTCTCTCCCTCCCTCTCTGCGTCCCTCCTCTCCTTCTGCCAGCGCCACTCCGTCACTCCCTTCATGACGTTGCTGGCCGCCTTCCAGCTCCTCCTCTCCCGCTACTCCGGCCAGGACGACGTCGTCGTCGGTGCCCCCATCGCCGGCCGCAACCGTGCGGAGACAGAGGGCCTCATCGGCTTCTTCGTCAACACCCTCGCCCTTCGCTCTCGCATCGACTCTCGCGCCTCCTTCTCCCAGCTTCTCTCCGAGGTGAAGCGCTCTACCCTCGGCGCCTACGAGCACCAGGACGTCCCCTTCGAGAAGCTCGTCGAGGAGCTGCGCCCTCAGCGCAGCCTCAGCTACTCCCCTCTCTTCCAAGTCATGCTCGCGGTGCAGAACACCCCCTCCACCGCCCTGCACCTCCCCGGCCTTTCCTTCCACGGCGTCGCCGGTGGCAGTCGCGTCGCCAAGTTCGACTTGAGCCTCACCCTCGCCGAGTCCCCCTCCGGCTTCTCTGGCTCTCTCGACTTCCGCTCTGACCTCTTCGACTCCTCCTCCATCTCTCGCCTCGTCGCGCACCTCCAGACGCTCCTTCTCTCCGCACTCTCCCAGCCTTCTCTCCCCATCTCTTCCCTCCAGATGATGGACGAGGCCGAGCGGGCGCAGCTGCTCGTCGAGTGGAACCGCACCGCCGCTGACTTCCCCGCCGATGCATGCGTGCATCAACTCGTCTCCGCTCAGGCCGCACGTACTCCCGAGTCCGTCGCCGCTGTCTTTGACTCCTCCTCGCTCACCTACGCACAGCTCGAAGCACGTTCCTCTCAGCTCGCTTCGCGCCTTGCGTCTCTCGGCGTAAGGCCGGGAATGCTCGTCGCGCTCTGCATGGAGCGCTCTCTCGAGCTTCCCGTCGCACTGCTCGGCATCCTCAAGGCCGGGGCTGCCTACGTGCCCCTGGACCCGAGCTACCCACGTGAGCGGCTTGCCTTCATGCTCCGCGACTCCGAAGCGCCCGTGCTCCTCACCCAGCACTCGCTTCGCTCGCTGCTACCCGAAGGCCCCGTCGTCGTCTGCATCGACTCCCTGGACGACGCCTTCTCCGGCACGGCTGCCATTGGCGGCGCCACCGCTGAGCACCCCGCCTACGTCATCTACACCTCGGGCAGCACTGGCCAGCCCAAGGGCACCGTCATCTCCCACCGTGCCCTTGCCAACCACATGGCCTGGTTCCTCTCCGCCTTCTCCATGACGGCGGAAGACCGCGTGTTGCAGAAGACACCGCTGAGCTTCGACGCCTCCGTCTGGGAGTGCTGGGCTCCTCTCCTCGTCGGCGCTCCTCTCGTCCTCGCTCCTCCCGACGCCCACCGCGACCCGGCCGCCCTTCTCTCCTGCGTCCTGCGCCACCGCGTCTCCGTCCTCCAGCTCGTCCCCTCTCTCCTCCGCTTCCTCCTCGAGGAGCATGCACTCTCCCAGGCCTCTCACCTCCGCTGGCTCTTCTGCGGCGGCGAGGCCCTCCCCTCCGAGTCTGCTTCTCGCCTGCGGGCCGCGCTTCCTTCGGTGCGCCTCGTCAACCTCTACGGCCCCACCGAAGTCACCATCGACGCCACCTTCTCCGAGGCTTCAGGCGACGAGTCCCGCCCCTTCCTCCCCATTGGCCGCCCCGTCGCCAATACCCTCGCCTTCGTCCTCGACTCCTCTCTCCAGCCTCTTCCCGCCGGCATCCCTGGAGAACTCTTCCTCGGCGGCGCCCAGCTCGCCCTCGGCTACCTCCGTCGTCCGGAACTCACCGCCGAGCGCTTCATCCCCAACCCCTTCAGCACCTCTCCCGGCGCCCGCCTCTACCGCACCGGCGACAAGGTCCGCTGGCTCCCCGACGGCTCCCTCGAGTACCTCGGCCGCACCGACTTCCAGGTGAAGCTCCGCGGCCAACGCATCGAGCTCGGTGAAGTCCAGGCCGCCCTCTCTTCGCTTCCCGGCGTCCGCGACTCCGTTGCCCTCGTCCGCGACGACGTCCCTGGCCACCAGCTCCTCGTCGCCTACCTCGTCCCCTCCGACGCTTCCCTGCACCTCGAGGCCGACTCTCTTCGCACGTCGCTCCTCCGGCACCTCCCCGAGTACATGGTGCCCTCCGCCTTCGTCTCCTTGCCGGCTCTCCCTCTCACTCCCAACGGCAAGCTCGACCGCAAGGCACTCCCCGCTCCCAACTCCCTTTCCAGCCCTTCCTTCCTCCCTCCCTCTTCCCCCACTGAGCTTTCTCTCGCTTCTCTCTGGGCTCAGCTTCTCCGCGTCGAGCGTGTCGGTGCACTCGACAGCTTCTTCTCTCTCGGGGGCCACTCCCTCCTCGCCACCCAGCTCGTCTCTCGCATCCGCTCCACCTTCGGTGTCGAGCTTCCTCTTCGTGCCGTCTTCGAGGCTCCCACCCTCGCCTCTCTCGCTCTGCGCATCGACTCCGCCACCGCGAGCGTCGCGCCCCCCATCCTCCCTGTTCCTCGCGAAGGCCCTCTCCCTCTCTCCTTCGCTCAGCAGCGCCTCTGGCTCATCGACCAGCTCCAGCCTGGCTCTCCCGCCTACAACATCCCCACCGCCCTCCAAGTCTCAGGGGCCCTGGACGTCTCCGCTCTCGAGCACAGCTTCCTCGCCCTCATCGCTCGCCACGAGTCTCTGCGCACCACCTTCGCGGTGCAGGACGACAACCCCTTCCAGGTCATCCATCCCACCGCTGACTTCTCTCTGCCGGTGACGGACCTGACCGGCTGCGACGAGTCAGAGATCCGGCGTCTGGCGAGCGAAGAAGCGCTGCGCCCGTTCGACCTCGCGCGCGGGCCTCTCTTCCGCGCCTCCCTCCTCCGCCTCGACTCCCTCACCCACGTCCTCCTCCTCACCGTCCACCACATCGTCTCCGACGGCTGGTCCTCCGGTGTCCTCGTCCGCGAGCTCGCCGCCCTCTACTCCGCCCGCTCCTCCGGCTCTCCTCTCTCCCTTCCCCCTCTCCCCATCCAGTACGCCGACTACGCCTCCTGGCAGCGCTCCTGGCTCCAGGGCGACGTCCTCCAGCGTCAGCTCGACTACTGGCGCATCCAGCTCGCCGACGCTCCTCCGGCCCTCGAGCTCCCCACCGACAGGCCTCGCCCCGCCGTCCTCTCTCACCGCGGCGCCACCCACTCCTCCCTCCTCTCCCCTCAGCTCTCCTCCTCCCTCAAGGCGCTCGCCCAGCACGAAGGCTCCACCCCCTTCATGCTCCTCCTCGCCGCCTTCCAGCTCCTCCTCTCCCGCTACTCCGGCCAGGACGACATCCTCGTCGGCTCTCCCATCGCAGGCCGCACCCACTCCCACACCGAAGACCTCATCGGCTTCTTCGTCAACACCCTCGTCCTTCGCTCCCGCATCCACTCTCACCTCTCCTTCCGACACCTCCTCCGCGACGTCCGCGAAACCTCTCTCGCCGCCTACGCTCACCAGGACGTCCCCTTCGAGAAGCTCGTCGAAGTCCTCCAGCCCCACCGCTCCCTCAGCCGCACCCCTCTCTTCCAGGTCATGCTCTCCCTCCAGAACACTCCTCGTCAGGAGCTGTCTCTGCCTGGGCTCCTCCTTCGCGGCCTCGACTCCGGCTCCGAGGTCGCCAAGTTCGACCTCTCCCTCTCACTCAACGATTCCCCCGACGGCCTCTCTTCCTCCCTCGTCTACAACGCAGACCTCTTCGCCCACTCCTCCGCCGTCCGCTTCCTCGACCACTTCCGCGTCCTCCTCGAGGCCATCTCCTCCTCTCCCGACCTCCCTCTCTCCCACCTCTCCCTCATCTCCCTCTCCGAGCGCCTCCAGCTCCTCTCCTCCTGGAACGACACCGCGGCCCCGCTGCGGAACGCGCTGCTGCACCAGCTCATCGAGGACCAGGCCCGTCGCTCACCGCGAATCCCCGCGGTGATGTTCGAAGACACGAGCCTCACCTTCCACGAGCTCGACACGCGGGCGAACCAGCTCGCGCACCACCTGCGCTCACTCGGTGTCGGCCCGGATGTGCGCGTCGGTCTCTTCATCGAGCGTTCCGTCGAAGCCCTCGTGGGCCTGCTCGGAATCCTCAAGGCGGGTGGCGCCTACGTCCCCCTCGACACGGCCCTCCCGCGTGAGCGCCTGGGCTTCATGCTCGAAGACTCTGGCGCGAAGGTGCTCGTCACCCAGGGCAGGCTCGTCGACCGGCTTCCGGTGACCACTCCGTCCGTGGTGTTCCTGGACTCGGCTCGGGCGGAGCTCGAGCGTCAGCCCATCACGCCCCCTGTCTCCCGCGTCACCGCCGAGCACCTCGCCTACGTCATCTACACCTCCGGCTCCACGGGCCGACCCAAGGGCGTGATGATTCAGCACGGCTCGGTGGTCAATCTGCTCGCCGCGCTCGACGCCGCCGTCTACGCCGGTGCCGAGGCCCCGCTGCGGGTCAGCGTCAACGCGCCTCTGTCCTTCGATGCCTCCGTCAAGCAGCTCATCCAGCTGGCCAACGGACACACCCTCTGCATCATCTCGGAGGAGGCACGCGGTGACGTGCGTCGGATGCTCGAGCAGATCCGCGGCTACCGGCTGGACGTGTTCGACTGCTCACCGTCGCATCTGCGCCTGTTGTTGGAAGAGGGACTGGCCGCTCAAGACGAAGACGGCCCGAAGCGGGTGCTCATCGGCGGCGAGGCCATTGGCGAGTCCACGTGGCAGGTGCTGGCACACCATCCGCGCATCACCTTCTACAACGTCTACGGCCCCACCGAGTGCACGGTGGACTCGACGGCATGCGCCGCCAGCAGCAGGCCCGAGGGGCCCACCATCGGCCGAGCGCTGCGCAACGTCCGGACGTACGTACTGGATGCGCACCTGCACCCGGTGCCCGTGGGTGTTCCGGGAGAGCTGTACATCGGCGGCGTCCAGCTCGCGCGCGGCTACCTGGGCCGGCCCGAGCTGACGGCGGAGAAGTTCGTGCCCGACCTCTTCGGCACGGAGCCCGGAGGCCGCTTGTACCGCACCGGAGACAAGGTGCGTTGGCTGGCCGATGGCACGCTGGAGTACCTGGGCCGCTTCGACTTCCAGGTGAAGCTGCGCGGCTTCCGCATCGAGCTGGGAGAGATCGAAGCAGCGATGGAGCAGCACGCGGCGGTGCGCACCGCCGTGGCCCTGGTGCGAGAGGACATGCCCGGCAACCCGCGTCTGGTGGCCTACGTGGTGCCGGAAGCGGAGGTCTCCCTCAGCGCGCTGCGAGCGCACCTCCAAGAGCGGCTGCCCGAGTACATGATGCCAGCGGCCTTCGTGGTGCTGGCCGCCCTGCCACTCACGCCCAACGGCAAGCTGGACCGCAAGGCCCTGCCCGCGCCGGACCTGACGGCGGAGGGCGACACCTTCGTCGCGCCGCGCACGCCCACCGAAGAGATGTTGGCCGGCATCTGGAGCCAGTTGCTGGGCCTGAGTCAGGTGGGAGTGAACGACAGCTTCTTCGAGCTGGGTGGGCACTCGCTGCTGGCCACGCAGGCCCTCAGTCGAATCCGCTCCGCCTTCCAGGTGGAAATGCCCCTCCGGGCCCTCTTCGAGGCGCCCACCGTGGCCGCGCTCGCCCCCCGAGTGGACGCCGCGATGCGCGCCGGGCAGGGGTTGCAGCTGCCGCCGCTGGTCCCCGTCGCGCGGGACGCCGGGCCGCTGCCGCTGTCCTTCCCGCAGCAGCGCCTGTGGTTCCTGGATCAGCTCACGCCGGGCAGCCCGCTCTACAACATCCCGATGGCCTTGCGGCTCGAGGGAGCCCTCGACGTGGCGGCGCTGGAGTACGCCTTCGAGGAGTTGATCCGCCGTCACGAGTCGCTGCGCACCACGTTCCAGCTCTCGGGAGGAGAGGTCATCCAGGTCTTCGCGCCGGCCCAGGCGTGGCCGCTCGCGGTGGTGGACTTGTGCCAGCTACCGGAGGGAAGTCAGGAGCCCGAGGTCCAACGTCTGGCGAGCGAAGAAGCGCTGCGTCCGTTCGACCTCGCGCGCGGGCCTCTCTTCCGCGCCTCCCTCCTCCGCCTCGACTCCCTCACCCACGTCCTCCTCCTCACCGTCCACCACATCGTCTCCGACGGCTGGTCTTCCGGCGTCCTCGTCCGCGAGCTCGCCGCCCTCTACTCCGCCCGCTCCTCCGGCTCTCCTCTCTCCCTTCCCCCTCTCCCCATCCAGTACGCCGATTACGCCTCCTGGCAGCGCTCCTGGCTCCAGGGCGACGTCCTCCAGCGTCAGCTCGACTACTGGCGCATCCAGCTCGCCGACGCTCCTCCGGCCCTCGAGCTCCCCACCGACAGGCCTCGCCCCGCCGTCCTCTCTCACCGCGGCGCCACCCACTCCTCCCTCCTCTCCCCTCAGCTCTCCTCCTCCCTCAAGGCGCTCGCCCAGCACGAAGGCTCCACCCCCTTCATGCTCCTCCTCGCCGCCTTCCAGCTCCTCCTCTCCCGCTACTCCGGCCAGGACGACATCCTCGTCGGCTCTCCCATCGCAGGCCGCACCCACTCCCACACCGAAGGCCTCATCGGCTTCTTCGTCAACACCCTCGTCCTTCGCTCCCGCATCCACTCTCACCTCTCCTTCCGACACTTCCTCCGCGACGTCCGCGAAACCTCTCTCGCCG
Organism: Myxococcus stipitatus; assembly: GCF_038561935.1. The sequence goes on from NZ_CP102770.1 coordinate 5,559,352, forward strand.
CCTACGCCCACCAGGACGTCCCCTTCGAGAAGCTCGTCGAAGTCCTCCAGCCCCACCGCTCCCTCAGCCGCACCCCTCTCTTCCAGGTCATGCTCTCCCTCCAGAACACTCCTCGTCAGGAGCTGTCTCTGCCTGGGCTCCTCCTTCGCGGCCTCGACTCCGGCTCCGAGGTCGCCAAGTTCGACCTCTCCCTCTCCCTCAACGATTCCCCCGACGGCCTCTCCTCCTCCCTCGTCTACAACGCAGACCTCTTCGCCCACTCCTCCGCTGTCCGCTTCCTCGACCACTTCCGCGTCCTCCTCGAGGCCATCTCCTCCTCTCCCGACCTCCCCCTCTCCCACCTCTCCCTCATCTCCCCCTCCGAGCGTCTCCAGCTCCTCTCCTCCTGGAACGACACCGCCGTGGCCTACCGCCCGGACGACTTCGTCCACGAGCAGGTCGCGGCCCAGGCGCTGCGGGCACCTCGGGCGCTCGCCATCGCCTCGGCGTCCGACACGCTGACGTACGGAGCGCTGGAGCAGAGAGCCAACCAGCTCGCGCACCACCTGCGCTCGCTGGGCGTCGGCCCCGAGGTGTGCGTCGGCGTGTTGATGGAGCGCTCGGCGGACCTGGTGGTGAGCCTGCTGGCCGTGCTCAAGGCGGGTGGTGCCTACCTCCCCCTGGACACCGCCTATCCCCGGGAGCGCCTGCGCTTCATGCTCGAGGACTCCGGCGCGCGCGTGCTGCTCACCCGCTCGACGCTCCTGGAGCGCTTCGACCTGGGCTCCGCGACGGACGCCTGCGTGTGTCTGGACACGCAGCGCGGCGCGGTCGACGGCCCACCGGACAAGGCACCAACCTCCGCGCTCACCGCGGACAACCTCGCCTACGTCATCTACACCTCCGGCTCCTCCGGCCGTCCCAAGGGGGTGCAGATCAGCCACGGCGGACTGGCCAACCTCGTCGCCTGGCACCAGCGCACCTACGCCGTGACGTCGAGCGACCGGGCCACGCAGCTCGCGGGCACCGCCTTTGACGCGTCCGTCTGGGAGCTGTGGCCGTACCTGTCCGCGGGCGCCAGCCTCCACCTTCCTCCGGAAGACGTGCGCACCGTCCCCGAGTCCTTGGTGCGCTGGCTGTGCGCCGAAGCCATCACGCTCAGCTTCCTGCCCACGCCCCTGGCGGAGTCAGCGCTGGAGCTGGACTGGCCCGCGCGCCCCGCCCTGCGCGCCCTGCTGACCGGCGGCGACCGGCTGCGCGCCCGTCCTCGCGCGGACCAGGGCTTCCGCCTGGTCAACCACTACGGTCCCACCGAGAGCACCGTCGTCACGACGTGCGCCGACGTGGCCGCCGAGTCCCTCACGGGAACGCTGCCCTCCATCGGCCGCCCCATCGACAACACCCAGGTGTACCTGCTCGACAAGGACCTGGGGCTGGTGCCGCCGGGCGCGGCCGGGGAGCTGTTCATCGGCGGAGCGGGCCTGGCGCGCGGCTACCTGGGCCAGCCCGCGCTCACCGCCGAGCGCTTCGTGCCGCACCCCTTCAGCACCACGCCGGGCGAGCGCCTCTACCGCACCGGCGACAGGGTCCGCGCGCTGCATGATGGAAGCCTCGAGTACCTTGGTCGACTCGACGAGCAGGTCAAGGTGCGCGGGCTGCGCATCGAGCTGGGTGAAATCGAGTGGGCCCTGGCCCAGCACCCCACGGTGCGCGAGGTCGTGGTGGTGGCTCGGCAGGACCCGCCCGGAGACAAGCGCCTCGTGGCCTACGTGGTCCTCGCGCAGGCCGCCCCGGCGGCGCCGTCCCTTACCCTCGAGGAGCTGCGCGAGCACCTGCGGCAGCGGCTGCCCGAGTACATGGTGCCCACGGCCTTCGTGGTGCTGCCCGCGCTGCCGCTCACGCCCAACGGCAAGCTGGACCGCAAGGCCCTGCCCGCGCCGGACACGGCGGCGGGTCTCGACCGGTACGAAGCGCCCCGGGATGAGCTGGAGGCGCGGCTCGTGGCGCTCTGGGAGGAGCTGCTCGGCGTCCAGCCGGTGGGCGTGCGCAGCGACTTCTTCGAGCTGGGAGGCCACTCCTTGCTGGCCGCGGGACTGATGGCGCGCATCCGCGAGAGGTTCGGACACGCGCTGCCGGTGGCGACCCTCTTCCAGGGGGCCACGGTGGAGCACCTGGCGCGGAGGCTGCGCGAGGAGACGGTGGTGTTGCCCGACGCGCCCGTGGTGTCGCTCAACGTCGACGGCACCCGCCCGCCCTTCTTCTGCGTCCACGCGGTGGGCGGCGGCGTGCTGAGCTACGTCGCGCTGGCGCGGGCGCTCGGCCCGGACCAACCCTTCCATGCCCTGCAGGCTCCGGGCATCGACGGCACGCAGGAGCCCCTGTCCACCGTCGAGGCGCTCGCGGCGCGGCACCTGGAGACCGTCCGTCGCCTCCAGCCGCGCGGCCCCTACCGGCTGGGAGGCTGGTCCTTCGGCGGCGTGGTCGCGATGGAGATGGCGCGGCGGCTCCAGGAAGAGGGAGAGCAGGTGGACACCGTGGCGCTCATCGACAGCCACTTGCCGCCCGCGCGCGGAGACGTCCCCGAGCCTTCGGCGGAGGACCTCCAAGCCCTCTTCCTCCGGGACCTGGTGCGCACCCGGGGCGAGCGCGACACACGGACCGCCGAGCAGTTGCAGCCCCTGCGCCGCGTCTTCGAGAGCCACATGCTCGCCCTGCACCGCTACACGCCTCGCGCCCACGCGGGCCGCATCGTCCTCTTCCGCGCGGCCGAGAGCCTCGAGCGGGAGCGCTCCACTCCGGACCGGGGCTTCTCCGCCCTGGCCACGGGCGGAGTCGACGTCGAGGTCGTCCCAGGCGACCACTACACCCTGCTCCAGCCGCCCCAGGTCGAGACCCTGGCGAAGCGATTGGCCAGGCACCTTGAACAGCACGCCACCGTGGACCCCACCCAGACTGGAATGGCTCGATGAAGCTCGTCCTCTTTCTCATCCAACGGGCCAAGGGCCGCTTTGCCCTGGCCACCCTCCTGGGCCTGGTGGGCGGAGGCATGAGCGCCGCGCTCATCGCCGTCATCGGCAACGCACTCAGCGGCACGATGCCCACGGGCCCGGGGATGCTGACCTTCGCGGCGCTCGCCGTCCTGGGATTGCTGACGCGGTTCTTCTCCCAGGTCGTGCTGAACTCGCTGCATCAAGGCGAGCTCCAGCGGATGCGGCTTCAACTGGGCCGGCAGATCCTCGCCACGCCCCTGCGGCGCCTGGAGGAGACGGGGCCGCACCGGCTGCAGTCCGCGCTCTCGAATGACATCCAGGCGATGAGCAGCAGCATGGGGCTCATCCCCGTCATCTTCATCGACCTGACCGTCGTGGTGGGCTGCCTCGGCTACATGGCCTGGCTGTCGTGGACCAGCTTCCTGGGGACGCTCGTCTTCTTGTTGGTGGGTGGGCTCATCTACTGGATTCCCCAGGAGCGGGGCGTGTCCATCGTCCGGAAGGTGCACGGGCAGCAGTCCCTGCTCTTCAAGTGCTTCCGAGGCATCACCGATGGCATCAAGGAGCTCAAGCTGAACCAGGCGCGACGGGCCGCCTTCATCCGTGAGTCCTTCGAGCCCACCACGTCCGCGCTGCACCACGCCCATGTCCGCGCGAGTCGCTACTACGCCGCCGCCACCAACTGGGGGACATTCATCTTCCTCGTCTTCATCGGGCTGATGATCTACGCGGCGCCGCTCGTCCTCGACGTGAGCGCCAAGGAGTTGATGGGCTACACGCTCACGGCGCTGTACCTCCAGCAGCCGCTCACCACGCTCATGCGGAACGTCCCGGTCCTGTCACAGGGGACCATCGCGCTGGAGCACCTGGAGAAGCTGACCCTCTCTCCTCCGGATGCCGGCGCGCCGCTCCTGCCGCCACCGCGCGCGTTCGAGCGCCTGGAGGTCTCGGGCATCACCCACACGTACTTCCGCGACAACGACGACAGCCGCTTCACGCTCGGCCCCATCCACCTCGAGCTCGTGCCGGGTGAGATTGTCTTCATCATCGGCGGCAATGGCAGCGGGAAGACGACGCTGGCCAAGCTGCTCACGGGCCTCTACACGCCGGAGTCGGGGGCGCTGCGCGTCGACGGGCGGGACATCACCGACGAGAACCGGGAGCAGTACCAGCAGTACTTCTCCGCGGTGTTCTCCGACTTCCACCTCTTCGACAGCCTGCTCGGCCTGGCCCCCGCGGAGCGCGCGCGGCGACTCCAGGGCTACCTGGAGCGGCTCCAGCTCGACAAGAAGGTCTCCATCGACACAGCGGGCAAGCTGTCCACGACGGACCTGTCGCTGGGCCAGCGCAAGCGGCTGGCGCTGCTCGCCTCGTGGCTGGAGGACCGGCCCATCTACCTCTTCGACGAGTGGGCCGCGGACCAGGACCCCGCCTTCAAGGACGTCTTCTATCTGGAGCTCTTGCAGGAGCTGAAGCGCGCCGGGAAGGCGGTGGTGGTCATCAGCCACGACAACCACTACTTCCACGTCGCGGACCGCATCATCCAGCTCGACTCCGGCCGGCTGGTGGAAACGACGACGACGGCTCGGAAGGCCGAGCCCCTTCGGGCCCCGGTCGCCTCCTGACGCCCTGGCCATTCCCTCGCAGCGACACCGCCTTGCCCGGACGGCGGACACCCGTCCGGCCCCGCTAGGAAGCGACATGTCAGCCTCCCCACGTCCCCTCACGGAAGAGACCCGCCCGGCGCAAGGGGCCACGCCCCTGGAGATGAACGCCATCGTCCTGGAACAACATGGGCCGCCCGAGGTGCTGCGAGTACGGCGGCTTCCCGTTCCGGCCTTGCAGGACAAGGGTGTGCTGGTGCGCGTGCGCGCCACCGCGGTGAGCCCGGGTGACTGCCGCATGCGCGCCCACAAATCTCCCAGGGATGAGCAGCGCGGCCCGAAGCGCGTCGGGCTGGACGTCGCGGGTGAGGTGGTGAGCGTGGGCAGCGCCGTCACCCACCTGACGCCCGGGGAGTGCGTGTATGGCTTCAGCATGAGGTCCGTGGCGAGCGCGGAGTACGCGCTGCTGCCGGGCTCCTCCGTGGTCGCGATGCCCTCCTCTCTGACCTTCCAGCAAGCCGCCGCGGTGCCCCTCTCCGCCACCACGGCGCTGCAGGCGCTGCGGGACGTGGCCCAGGTGAAACCGGGAGAGAAGGTGCTCGTCGTGGGAGCGTCGGGGGGCGTGGGCTCCTTCGCCGTGCAGCTGGCCCGCATCCTGGGGGCCGACGTCACCGGGGTGTGCTCCGCGCGGCATGTGGCGCTCGTGCGGGAGCTGGGCGCAAGCCGCGTGCTGGACCACGGCCAGACGGACTTCACGCGAGCGGCGGAGCGCTACGACGTCGTGTTCAACACCACGTTCGCCCGCACCTTCCTCGCGTGCCGCCGGGTGCTCGCGCGGACAGGCCGCTACGTCACCGTGGCGCAGCCTCCGCCCCGGATGGACCGGATGCTCGGCCCGCTGCTCCCCGGGCCTCGCTTCCTGGCGGCGTCCGTCACACCACGCGGCGACGACTTGCGGCAGCTCGGCGCCTGGATTGACTCCGGCCAGCTGCTGCCCGTCGTCAGTGAGGTGTTCCCCGCCACACGCTTCGCGGAGGCCCACCGGGCCTGCGAGGCCGGGCGGTCCGGCGGAAAGCTCGTGGTGGACATGGAGGCACTCACCCAGGCCGGGGTCACCCCCTAGCCTCGGGGCCGGGCCTTCCGTCCATGAAAACGAAGAGCGCCACCTTCGGCAGCGCGTCCCCGCTCCGCGCCCCAGGGATGGGACTGTTGCTGCTCGTCCCGTTCGTCGCGATCACACTCGCCACTCGCGCGTACGTGTGCCCACCGGCCTATGTCGACCTCGACTTCAGCGCGTACTGGGCGGCGGCCCGGCTGGCCTTCTCACCGGAGGGCTCGCCCTATGACTGGGTGAACCTGGCGCGGGTGGGGAAGGGCTGGCTGCCGGGGCATGCGTCCGTGCCGCCATTCATCTACACCCCGGCCGCACTGTGGGTGTTCGGGGTGTTCCAGGGCCTGGAGTTCACCACCGCGGCCCGCCTCATGCTCGTCGTCAACATCCTCGCCGCGGCGAGCGCGTTCGCCTTCCTGTCGCGCACGCTCGAGCCGAGGGGCTCGCGACGGGTGCTCCTGAGCTGGACCCTCTACACGCTGCTCTTCGCGCCGCTCTACGACTCGCTGGGCCTGGGGCAGGTGAACCCGGTGCTGCTGCTGCTGTTGTGCATCGCATGGTATTCGTATCAGAATGACCGATTGGCCTGGGCCGGAGGGCTGGCCACCGCGGCGGCGGTGTTCCTCAAGTTCCACTTCGGCCTGCTGCTGCTGCCGGTGCTGCTGCGCAGGCAATGGAGCCTGGCGCTGTGGGCCGTCGCCTTCCTCGGGCTGGGCGCGGGCCTGTCCGCGGCGGTCCTTCCCTTCGATGCGTGGGCGGAGTGGCATGAACATGTCGTGAGCGGCAGCTCGCTCATCCGCGTGCCCAAGGGGCTGCCCGGCGTCTCGGAGCGGACCAACCTGAGCCTGCCGGGACTGACGGGGCGATTCCTCCTGAGGAACGCGGTCTTCCCCAACAACCCCATCCCTCGCGAGGTGGCCTCCCTGGTGGCCACGGCGCTGTGCGCGCTGCTCGTGGGGGCCATGGCGTGGGTGTTGTCTCGCTCCAGTCGCCTGCCGAGGACACCCGAGCGGGCCAACTGGGAGGTCTGCCTGGTGCTGGCCACGGCCTTCGAGGTGTCTCCCGTCTCGTGGGCCCCCCACCTCATGTTCCTCCTCCCGGTCATGTACCTGCTGGGCCGCGACGTGGTGCTGGAGCCTGGGGCGCCCGTGCCCCAGCGGGTCCTGCTGGGGACGCTCATCCTGGTCCTGGCCGTGCACCCCGTCTTCCTCATGGCTCAGGACCTCAGGGTCGTCCTGACGGTGGCCACGCTCCGCGCCCTGGCGACGCTCACGCTGTGGAGCACCCTGGCGGTGGTGCTGCTGCGCCGGTCCAGCGGACTTTTCAATAGTTGACACAAAACCTAGTATCGCTGGCGATACTCAATAAACCAGGAACGCCTGAATGACGATGTATCTGCCAGTGCTCCAGGTCGCCGGCCGTTCATGGCCGTGTGTGTGGCCCTCCGGGCTTCGACTGTCGCTCGCTCGCTGAACCCCTCCCATCCGCCTTCGCGCGTCGCCTCCGCAGGCCGCCCCGAGTCGCCACCGACATGTCTTCATCGTCTCCTGCTCCTCGCTCCGCCACGCTGCTCGACCTCCTCGACCGGCGGGTCACCGACAGCCCCGACGCCCTCCTCTACCGCTTCCTCGAGGACGAGGCCGAGCCCACGCTGAGCTACGCGGGGCTGTCCAGGCACGCGCGCCGCATCGCCGCGGCCCTGCAGTCGATAGCGAGCGCGGGGGAGCGCGCGGTGCTGCTCTACCCGCCGGGGCTCGAGTACATCGCGGGCTTCTTCGGCTGCCTCCATGCGGGCCTCGTCGCGGTCCCCGCGTATCCGCCGGACCCGTCGCGCCTGGAGCGCACGCTGCCTCGACTCCGCGCCGTCATCCGCGATGCGCAGGCCACGGTGGTGCTCACCACGTCCTTCATCCACTCGATGGGCGACTTCCTCTTCGAGCACGCCCCGGACTTGAAGGACCTGCACTGGGTGGCCACCGACGCGCTGCCCGAGGACGCGGCGGACTCATGGAAGCGGCCTGAGCTCACCGCCGACTCACTGGCCTTCCTCCAGTACACCTCCGGCTCCACCGGCACGCCCAAGGGCGTGATGCTCACCCACGCCAACCTGCTGGACAACCTGGGGCACATCCACCGCTCGTTCGGCGCGCATGACGACAGCGTGGGCGTCATCTGGCTTCCGCCGTACCACGACATGGGTCTCATCGGCGGCATCCTCGAGCCGCTCTACGGGGGCTTCCCCGTGGCGCTGCTGTCGCCGCTGGACTTCCTCAAGCGCCCGCTGCGCTGGCTGGAGGCGGTCTCCCGCTTCGGAGGCACCATCAGCGGCGGCCCCAACTTCGCGTTCGAGCTGTGCACGCGGAAGATCTCCCCCGAGCAGCGCCAGCAGTTGGACTTGAGCCGGTGGGAGCTGGCCTTCTGCGGCGCGGAGCCCATCCGCCCCGAGACGCTGGAGCGCTTCGTCGAGGCCTTCGGCCCGTCCGGCTTCCGACGCGAGGCGCTCTACCCCTGCTACGGCCTGGCCGAGGGCACGCTGATTGTCTCCGGTGCGCGCAAGGGTGAAGGCCCCGCGCTGCACGCGGTGAAGTCGGAGCCGCTGGGACGCAACCTCGTGGAGCCCGCACGTGCGGGTGAGCAGGACGCCCGCGTGCTGGTCGGCTGCGGCGAAACGATGAAGGAGCATCAGGTCCTCATCGTGGAGCCCGAGTCGCTGCGCGCGTGTGAGGCGGGCCAGGTGGGCGAAGTCTGGGTGCGAGGCCCGAGCGTGGCGAGGGGTTACTGGCAGCGCCCCGAGGAGACGGCGCGCGCCTTCCATGCGACGACAGCCGACGGTGACGGGCCCTTCCTGCGCACCGGAGACCTGGGCTTCCTGCGCGGCGCCGAGCTCTTCGTCACTGGCCGTCTCAAGGACCTGCTCATCCTGCGTGGCCGCAACCACTACCCGCAGGACCTGGAGCTGACGGCGGAGCGGGCCCACCCGGCGCTGCGGCCTGGGTGTGGCGCGGCCTTCGGCGTGGAGGTGGAGGGCGAGGAGCGACTGGTGCTGGTGCAGGAGGTGGACCCGCGCCGGCAGCTGACGAGCGTGGATGAGGTACTCGCGGCGGTGCGCCAGGGGCTCGCGGAGTCACACGAGGTGCAGCTGCACGCGCTGGTGCTCATCGAGCCCGGCAGTATTCCCAAGACGTCGAGCGGGAAGATTCAGCGTCAGGGCACGCGCGCGGCCTGGCTCGCGGGTGAGCTGCGTGAGGTGCTCGCGTGGCGCGAGACGGAAACCGCGCCCTCTTCCGATGTGCCCTCGGCGGCGGGAGAAGAGACGCTGGACACCGCTGAAGCCCTGGAGACCTGGCTGCGGCGCCGGCTGGCCGCGCGCGCGGGCGTGCGCCTGGAGGCGGTGGCCGCGGACGAGCCCATCACCCGGTATGGCCTGGACTCGCTCGGCGCCGCGGAGCTTGCGCATGACGCGGAGCGGGCGCTGGGTGTGGCCCTCTCGATGGACGCGCTGCTGCGAGGCCCCACTCCGCGCGCCCTGGCGCGGGAGCTGCTCGAGGCCAGGACAGGCGCCACGAAGTCGCCGCCTCTGTTGCGCGGAGACGATGTCGGGGCGGCGCCGCTGTCCTTCACCCAGCAGCGATTGTGGTTCCTCCAGCAGCTCGAGCCTTCCAGCCCCGTCTACAACATCCCCGCCGCCCTCCGGTTGGAGGGAGCGCTGGACGTGGGCCTGTTGCGGCGCTGCTTCGACCTCCTGGTGGAGCGACACGAAGCGCTGCGCACCAGGGTGACCCACGTGGAGGGCCAGCCGGTGCAGGTCATCGCTCCGGCTCGCGCGGTGGAGCTGCCGGTGGTGGACCTGCGCGACCTGCCGGAGACTCGGCGGGAAGAAGAGGCACTCCGCCATGCCCTCGCACAGGCGCGGCGGTCCTTCGATCTGGAGACCGGCCCCCTGATGCGCGTGGTGCTGCTGCGCCTGGCCGAGCACACCCACGTGCTGGCGTTGACGCTGCATCACCTCGTCGCCGACGGCACCTCCATGGGCGTGCTCGTCCGGGAGCTGGCGGCGCTCTACGAGGCCCTGGCCTCCGGTCGCGCCTCGCCCCTGCCCGAGCTGCCCGTGCGTTACGTGGACTACGCGCGCTGGCAACGCCAGTGGTTGAACGGAGAGGTCCAGACCTCACAGGTGGAGTACTGGCGTCAGCGGCTCGCGGGAGCCCCGCATGCGCTGGAGCTGCCCACCGACAAGCCTCGCCCGTCGGTGAGTTCCTTCCACGGCGCCAGCGTGCCGGTGCGTCTGTCGCGTGAGCTGACCCAGGCCCTCAGGTCCCTGGCCCGCGACGAGGGCGGTACTCCCTTCATGGTGCTGCTGGCCGGATTCCAGGCGCTGCTGCACCGCTACTCCGGACAGGAGGACCTCTGCGTCGGCACGGCCATCGCGGGCCGCCACCGCGCGGAGCTGCAGGGGCTGGTGGGCCCCTTCATCAACAATCTGGTGCTGCGCACGCAGCTCTCGGGAGCGCTGACCTTCCGCGAGCTGATCGGCCGCGTGCGCGAGGTGACGCTGGGCGCGTATGCGCACCAGGACGTGCCCTTCGAGAAGCTGGTGGAGGAGCTGCGCCCGCGACGGGACCTGGGTCGCGCGCCCTTCTTCCAGGTGATGCTCCTGTTGCAGCAGGACCCGCTGCCCGCCGCCACGATGCCGGGCCTGTCCTTGCGGTCGCTGGACGTGGAGTCGCCAGCGGCGAAGTACGACCTGACGCTGTCGCTGACGGACACGGCGGACGGGCTGAGCGGCACGCTGGAGTACAGCACGGACTTGTTCGAGGCCGGCACCGTCGAGCGCATGGTGACGCACCTGATCGCGCTGCTGTCGAGCGCGGTGGCGGAGCCTGGCCAGCGCGTCGGTGCGCTGGGGCTGCTGTCCTCCGCGGAAGAGCGCAGGGTGACGGTGGAGTGGAATGCCACCGCCGCGAACTTCGATCAGCGGGCCACCCTGACGCAGCTCTTCTCCGCGCAGGCCGCGCGCACGCCCGAGGCCGTGGCGCTGGTGTGTGGTGACGTCTCGGTGACGTACCAGGAGCTGCGAACGCGCGCCTCCGCTCTCGCGCACCGGCTGCGGAGCCTGGGCGTGGGACCGGGCTCGCTCGTCGCCGTGTGCGCCTCGCGCTCCGTGGAGCTGGTGACAGGGCTCCTGGGTGTCCTCGAGGCTGGCGGTGCCTACGTCCCGCTGGACCCGTCCTACCCCGCCGAACGGCTCGCCTTCATGCTGCGCGACTGCGGGGCGCGCGTCCTGCTGACCCAGCGGCACCTGGCCGGCAACATCGCGGCGGGCAGCACCCAGTGCGTCTTCCTGGATGAGCCCAGCACCGCCGTCGCGGAGGTGTCGTCGTCCGGCGGCGCATTGCCGGAGGGCCTCGCCTATGTCCTCTACACATCGGGCAGCACCGGCACGCCCAAGGGCGTCATGGTGCAGCACCGCAACGTGGCCAACTTCTTCGCGGGGATGGATGCGCGACTGGGCGCCGCGGCCTCCGGCACGTGGCTGGCCGTCACCAGCGTCTCCTTCGACATCTCCGTGTTGGAGCTGCTGTGGACGCTGTGCCGTGGCTTCAAGGTCGTCGTGCACACCGAGGCCGAGCAGGGACAGGTGGCCGAAGCGCTGCTGCGACACGGCGCCACCCATCTGCAGCTGACGCCGTCGCGCGCCCAGGCGCTGCTCACGGAAACCCGTGGACAGGAGGCGCTCGCCTCCGTGCGCCGGTTGCTCGTCGGCGGCGAGGCCTTGCCGCCCGAGCTGGCCACCCGACTGCGAGGCGCCCTGCGCGGCGGCGTGCTGCTCAACATGTACGGCCCCACGGAGACGACCATCTGGTCCTCCACGCACACCGTGGGAGACGTGACGGGGTCCATCTCCATCGGTACCCCTATCGCGAACACGGCCCTCTACATCCTGGATGCGCGGCTGCGGCCGGTGCCCGTGGGCGTGGCCGGAGAGCTCTACATTGGCGGCGAGGGCGTCGCGCGAGGCTACCTGGATCGGCCAGCGCTGACGGCCGAGCGCTTCGTGCCCGACGCGTACTCGGCCACGCCGGGCGCGCGCATGTACCGCACCGGCGACCTGGCGCGCTGGCACGCGGATGGGACGGTGGAGTTCCTGGGTCGCGTGGATCAGCAGGTGAAGGTGCGCGGCTACCGCATCGAGCTGGGCGAGGTCGAGGCGGCACTGGCGCAACACCCGTCGGTGAGCGTGGCCGTGGTGGCCGCGAGACGAGAGCAGCAGGGAGACACGCGACTGGTGGCGTACGTGGTGCCCTCGGGCGCCAACGTGGACTTCTCGGCCCTGCGGGCCTCTCTGCGCCAACGGCTGCCCGAGTACATGGTGCCCTCGGCCTTCATGGCCTTGGATGCCCTGCCCCTGACCCCCAACGGCAAGGTCGACCGCAAGGCCCTCCCGGCGTTGGACCCCGGCCGGTCCGAGCCGGGCACGGAGTACGTAGCGCCTCGCACGTCCACGGAAGAAGCACTCGCGCGCGTCTGGAGCGAGCTGCTCGGGGTGGAGCGGGTCGGGGCTCTTGATGACTTCTTCGAACTGGGCGGCCACTCCCTGCTGGCCACCCAGGTCATTGCCCGCGTGCGGACGCTCTTCGCCACGGAGCTGCCGCTGCGTGAGCTCTTCGAGGCACGGACCGTGGCCGCGCTGGCCTCGCGCATCGAGGCTGCTCGGCAGGATCGTCGTGAGGACAGGCCGTACGCGCCGATGCGGGGGCTGCCTCGCACCGACACGCTGCCGTTGTCCTTCGCGCAGCAGCGCCTCTGGGTGCTCGACCGGCTGGAGCCGGACAGCCCCCTCTACAACATGCCGGCGGTCCTCCGACTCCACGGCACGCTGGATGTGTCGGCCCTGGAGAAGACCTTCGACGCGGCCATCCGCCGCCACGAGGGCCTGCGCGCGACCTTCCACACCGCTCAGGGCACGACGGTGCAGCGCATCGCCTCGGATGTCGTCCTGGCCCTGCCCGTGGTGGACGTGTCCACCGTGCCGCAAGCCACGCGGGAAGCCGAGGTGGAGCGGCGCATCCTCGCGGAGGTGAAGCGTCCGTTCGACCTGAGCCGCGCGCCGCTGATGCGGGTGCTGCTGCTGAAGCTGGCCGAGCAAGAGCACGTGCTGGTGCTGACGATGCACCACATCATCTCGGACGGCTGGTCCATGGACATCCTCGTGCGCGAGATGGCCGCGCTTTACGAGGCCATCACCGCGGGCCGTCCGTCACCGCTGCCCGAGCTGAAGCTCCAGTACGCCGACTTCGCGGCCTGGCAGCGCCAGTGGTTGGAAGGCGAGGTCCTCCAGAACCAGCTCGGCTGGTGGCGCCAGCAGCTCGACGGAATCCCGCAGCTGCTGCAACTGCCCACCGACAAGCCGCGTCCGACGGCTCGCACCTATCGCGGTGCCACGCGTGTCCTCACGCTGCCTACCCAGCTGGCCGCGTCGCTGCGCGAGCTGAGCCAGCGCGAGGGCGTCACGCTGTACATGACCTTGCTGGCCGCCTTCGACGTGCTGCTCTCCCGCTACTCGGGCCAGACGGACATCGTCGTCGGCACCGACATCGCCAACCGCACTCATGCGGAGACCGAGGGACTCGTCGGCTTCTTCATCAACCAGCTCGTCATGCGCACCAGGCTGGATGGTGACCCCACCTTCCGCGAGCTGCTCGCCCGCGTGCGCGAGGCGTCTCTCGGCGCCTATGCCCACCAGGATGTGCCCTTCGAAGAGCTGGTGCGCGAGCTCAACCCTGAGCGCAGCCTCGGCCATGCGCCTCTCTTCCAGGTCAAGCTCGTCCTTCAGAATCTGCCGCAGCCGCGACTGGAGCTGCCCGGACTCTCCATGGAGTTGCTGCCGGTGGATGACCACACGTCGAAGTTCGACGTGACGGTCGAGTTCACCGACCTGCCCCACGGACTCGACTTCCTGTGTGAGTACAGCACGGACCTGTTCGAGGCGGAGACCATCGAGCGGATGATGGGCCACCTGCGCACCCTGCTCGAGTCCGCCGTCGCCGCGCCGAGCCAGCGCCTCTCCCAGCTCCCCATGCTGACGCCCTCCGAGCGCCAGCTGCTCCTCGTCGACTGGAACTCCACCTCTCTCCAGCGCCTCGACTCCAACGCCCACCTGCTCTTCGAAGCCCAGGTGGCACGCACGCCTCACGCTCCAGCCGTCAGCTTCGAGTCCTCCTCCCTCACCTACCTCCAGCTCAACTCCCGCTCCAACCAGCTCGCTCGTCACCTCCGCTCTCTCGGCGTCGGCCCCGACACCCTCGTCGGCCTCTGCGTCGAGCGCTCCCTCGACATGGTTGTCGCCATCCTCGCCGTCCTCAAGGCCGGTGGCGCCTACCTCCCCCTCGACCCGAGCTACCCCGCCCAGCGCCTCGCCTTCATGCTTCAGCAGGCCAGGCCTCCCGTCCTCCTCACCCAGTCCCACCTCGCAGACGAGCTCCCCAGCCAGGGCGAGATGCTCTTCTGCCTCGACTCCGACTGGCCTCAGGTCGCTTCGCTTCCGGATGGCGACCTCTCGCCTCTCGCCCTGGCCGACCACCTCGCCTACGTCATCTTCACCTCCGGCTCCACCGGCCAACCCAAGGGCACACTCCTCACTCACCGCGGCCTCTGCAACACCGCTCTCGCCGCCGCGGGCGCCCTCCGCCTGGAGCCCGGACAGAAGGCTCTTCAGTTCGCCGCCTTCGGCTTCGACGCCTCCGTCTGGGAGTGCTTCTCCGCTCTTCTCAGCGGCGCTCAGCTCTGCCTCGCTCCTCGCGACTCCCTCATGCCGGGCTTGCCCCTGCACGCCCTCCTTCGCCAGCAGTCCATCACCACCGCGACGCTGACTCCCTCCGTCCTCGCCCAGACTTCTCACGAGGGCCTCGAGTCCCTTCGCACCCTCGCCTCCGCCGGTGAGGCGCTCCCGCCTGAGTTGGCCCGGCGCTGGGGCCATGGCCGGCTGCTCCTCAACGCCTACGGCCCCACCGAAGTCACCGTCTGCGCCTCCGTCACTCCCGGCCCTGTCCGCCCCGAGTCCCTCACCATCGGCCGCGCTCTTCCCAACGTCCGACTCTTCGTCCTCGACTCCGCTCTGCACCCCGTGCCGCTCGGTGTCCCAGGTGAGCTCTTCGTCGGTGGCCCCGGCCTCGCTCGTGGCTACCTCCACCGCGCGGACCTCTCCGCCGAGCGCTTCATCCCGGACCCCTTCTCCTCCACGCCCGGCGCACGCCTCTACCGCACCGGCGACAGGGTCCGCTGGCTCGCCTCCGGTGAGCTCGACTTCCTCGGTCGCGCCGACTCCCAGGTGAAGCTGCGTGGCTTCCGCATCGAGCTCGGCGAAGTCGAAGCTGTCCTCTCGTTGCACCCCTCCATCCACGAGGCCGTCGCGCTCGTCCGCGAAGACGTCCCGGGAGATGTCCGCCTCGTCGCCTACGCCGTCCTCTCCCAGGGCCACGAGCTCGACTCCTCCGCCCTGCGCGCCCATCTGCTCCAGCGGCTGCCCGAGTACATGGTGCCCTCCGCCTTCGTCTCCCTGGCGGCTCTCCCTCTCACATCCAACGGCAAGCTCGACCGCAACGCGCTCCCCGCCCCGGACCGGGCAGGGGCCGAGCTGAACGCGGAGGACAGCGCCGCCCTCGGCGAAACCGAGGAAGGAATCGCGTCCATCTTCGCCGATCTCCTCAACCTCGAGCGCGTCGGCCGCAACGACAGCTTCTTCGAGCTGGGCGGCCACTCACTGCTGGCCACGCAGGCCGTCTCGCGTATCTACGAGACCTTCGGCATCGAGCTGTCCCTGCGCGACATCTTCGAGGCCCCCACCGTTGCGGGGCTCGCCAGCCATGTGGTGGAGAAGTCCGCCGAGGCCCGACGCAATCCCGCCGAGCAGCAGATCGCGGACATCTTCGAGGATCTCCTCAAGGTGGAGCGAGTCGGCCTGGACGACAGCTTCTTCGAGCTGGGCGGCCACTCACTGCTGGCCACGCAGGCGGTCTCACGCATCTACGAGACCTTCGGTGTGGAGCTGCCCCTGCGAGACATCTTCGAGGCACCGACCGTGGCCCTCCTCGCCGCGCTCGTCGCGAAGCAGGCGGGCCTCGTCATCCCCGAGCAGCCCGCCGAGGAAACCACGGAGCCCGCGGCACCGCGCATCCCACCGGTGTCGAGGACGGAGGCCCTGCCCCTGTCCTTCTCCCAGCAGCGGCTGTGGTTCCTCGATCAGCTCGAACCGGGGAGCGCGACGTACAACATTCCGGCCGTCGTCCGGATGGAAGGAGCGCTGCACCTCGCGGCCCTGGAGCGCAGCTTCAACGCGCTCGTCCAGCGTCACGAGTCGCTGCGCACCACGCTCCACGAAGAGGCCTCGGGCCCTGTCCAGGTCATCGCCTCGACTCTCGCCGTGCCGCTCACCGCCGTGGAGCTGACGCACCTGCCCGAGAGTGAGCGCCACGAGCAGATGCTCCGCCTCGCGCGCGAAGAGGCGTCGCGGCCGTTCGACCTCACCCGCGGGCCGCTGCTGCGCACCACGCTGCTGCGGCTGGGTGAGCGGGAACACGTGCTCCTGCTGAACATGCACCACGTCGTCTCCGACGGCTGGTCGCTGGGCGTCCTCATCCGGGAGATGGCGACGCTGTACGAAGGCTTCCTCTCCGGCCGCGACGTGGAGCTGCCCGCGCTGCCCATCCAGTACGCCGACTACGCGTCCTGGCAACGCGGCTGGCTCCAGGGGGAGATGCTGGAGACGCAGCTCGACTACTGGCGCCAGCAGCTCGCCGGGGCCCCGGAGTCACTGGAGCTGCCCACCGACAAGCCTCGCCCCGGGGTGCAGTCCTTCCGGGGTGCGCAGCAGCCCGTCGCACTGTCCAGCGAGCTGTCCGAGGCACTCAAGGCCCTCGCGCGCCGCGAGGGTGTCACTCCCTTCATGGCGCTCCTCGGCGCGTGGCAGGTGCTGCTGTCGCGTTACTCGGGGCAGGACGATTTCAGCATCGGCTCGCCCATCGCGGGCCGCACGCGGGGCGAGACGGAGGGCCTCATCGGCTTCTTCGTCAACACGCTGGTGCTGCGCACGAAGCTGGATGGGAACCTCTCCGTCCGCGAGCTGCTCGCCCGCGTGAAGGAGACGACGCTGGGCGCCTACGCCCACCAGGACGTGCCCTTCGAGAAGCTGGTGGATGCACTCCAGCCGGAGCGAAGCCTCAGCCGCACGCCGCTGTTCCAGGTGATGTTCATTCTCCAGAACGCACCCGTTCCGGAGCTGGCGCTGCCCGGGCTCACCCTGAAGCCGGTGCCGGTGGAGAGCCACACCTCGCGCTTCGACCTGACGCTGACGCTGGAGGACACGAAGGAAGGCTTCCGAGGGACGCTCGACTACAGCACCGACCTCTTCGAGGCCTCGACGGTGGCCCGCATGGCGGGACATCTGCGGCGACTCATCGAAGGCATGGTCGCCGACCCTCGGCGGCTCACGTCCTCGCTGCCGATGCTCTCGGAAGCGGAGCGGCACCAGGTGTTGGAAGGCTGGAACGACACGGCCTACGACTACCCGCGCGAGGCGTGCATCCATGACGTCTTCGCCCAGCAGGTGGCACTGCGTCCCGACGCCATCGCCCTGGAGTCCTCCAGCCAGCGCCTCACCTACCGCCAGCTCGACGCACGCGCCAACCAGCTCGCCCACCTCCTCCAGCGCCACGGCGTCGGCCCGGATTCCCGTGTCGCCCTCTGCCTGGAGCGCTCCGTCGAGCTCGTCGTCTCCCTGCTCGCCATCCTCAAGGCCGGCGGCTGCTATGTGCCGCTCGATGTGGACTACCCACGCGAGCGTCTGGCCCACATGCTCGAGGACGCGCAGCCCCAGGTCCTCGTGACGACGCGCGCCTTGGCGTCGCGCCTGCCTACCGACGGACTGACGCTCCTCCTGCTCGACGAGGTCTCCGAGTCCCTGGCGCAGCAGCCCACGTCCACGCCCGTCTCCGCCACCACGTCGCGCAACCTGGTCTACATCGACTTCACCTCCGGCTCCACCGGCAGGCCCAAGGGCGTCTGCATCGAGCACCGCTCCGTCATGCGCCTGCTCATGGGCCGCGTCGACTACATGGAGCTGGGGCCCCAGCATTCCTTCCTCCTCATCGCCCCCATCTCCTTCGACGCCTCCACCCTCGAGGTCTGGGGCCCCCTGCTCCACGGCGGCCGACTGGTCCTCTTCCCGCCTCACGCGCCCAATGACGTGCGCGAGCTGGAGGCCGTGCTCCAGACGCACGCTGTCACCACGCTCCACCTCACCGCGGGCCTCTTCACGCAGATGGTGGATGCCCACCTCGAGGGCCTGCGCACGGTGAAGCAGCTGCTCACCGGTGGCGACGTCGTCTCCGCGCCCCACGTGCGTCGCGTGCTGGAGGAGCTGCGCATCCCGGTGACGGCCTGCTACGGCCCCACCGAGAGCACCCTCTTCGCCTCATGCCACCGCATGACGGATACAACCCAGGTGGGAACCTCCGTCCCCATCGGCACGCCCATCGGGAACACCCGTCTCTACGTACTCGATGCCCGCTTGCAGCCCGTCCCGGTGGGTGTGCCCGGCGAGCTCTTCATCTCGGGTGACGGCCTTGCGCGCGGCTACCTCGGCCGGCCCGAGCTCACCGCCGAGCGCTTCCTGCGAGACCCCTTCAGCCCCGAGCCGGGTGCGCGCATGTACCGCACCGGAGACCTGGTGCGCCGCCGCGCTGACGGCGTGCTGGAGTTCCTGGGCCGCGCGGATACGCAGGTGAAGATCCGCGGCTTCCGCATCGAACTGCCAGAGGTGGAGGCGGCGCTGCTGAAGCACCCGGCCCTCCACCAGGCCATCGTCGTCGCGCGCGAGGACCAGGGCCGCAAGCGACTGGTCGCCTACGTCGTCGGCGAGACCAACGGGGCCGAGCTGCGCGCCCACCTCAAGGAGCGCCTGCCCGAGTACATGATTCCCGGTGCCTTCGTGCGCCTGGAGTCGTTGCCGCTGACGGCCAATGGCAAGGTGGACCGCAAGGCGCTGCCTGCCCCCGACAGCCAGCAGGCCGAGATGTCTTCTGCCTACGAGGCCCCGCGCAACGCCACCGAGCAGACGCTGGTCGACGTCTGGTCCAAGGTGCTGGGCCGGGCCCAGGTCGGCATCCGCGACAACTTCTTCGAGCTCGGTGGCGACTCGATTGTCAGCCTGCAAGTGGTGGCACGGGCGCGACAGGCCGGACTGCGATTGTCGCCGCGCCAGCTCTTCCAACATCAGACGGTGGAAGCACTGGCCGCGGTGGTGTCGCAGGCGCCGTCCGACGTGGGAGAGCAAGGGCTGGTGCGGGGGCCAGTGCCGCTGACGCCCGTGCAGCACGCCTTCTTCGAGTCCTCGCCGCTGCCGAACCCGTTCAACCAGGCACTGCTCCTCCAGGTGCTCTCGCCCCTGGACACCACGGTGTTGGAGGGAGCCCTGCGCCGACTGGTCGAACACCACGACGCGCTGCGGATGAAGTACTCACCTCGGGCGGAGGGGGACTGGAGCCAGGAAGTCTCGGGGCTGGAGTCCCCGCTGAACCTGGTGCGTGTGGACCTGAGCGCCGTGCCCGAGGCCCAACAAGCCCAGGCCCTGGAAGCCGAGGCCACCCGACTGCAG
The DNA here is from genome assembly GCF_038561935.1 of Myxococcus stipitatus. The sequence goes on from NZ_CP102770.1 coordinate 5,578,687, forward strand.
GCCAGCCTCTCCCTGGAGGAGGGACTGCTGCTGCGTGCAGCCCACTTCTCCCTGGGCGCTGGCGGTCCGGCCCGGCTCCTGCTGGTGGCACATCACCTGGTGGTCGACACCGTCTCCTGGCGCGTGCTCATCGAAGACCTGGAGAGTCTGTGCACCCAGGCGCGCGCGGGCCAGCCGCTCGCGCTGCCGGCCAAGTCCACCTCGTTCAAGGCCTGGGCCGAGAAACTCCAGCAGTACGCCCACTCCGAGGCACTGACGCGTGAGCTGGGCTATTGGCTCAACGACGCCAGGGCCCAGGTGCGTCCGCAGCCAGTGGACCGTGCCGGAGGTCCCAACACCTTCGCCTCGTCCCGCACCCTCAGCCTCTCACTGGATGCCGCCGAGACGCGCACCCTGCTGCAAGAGGTGCCCGCCGCCTACCGCGCCCGTATCGAGGACGTCCTCCTGGGTGCGCTCACCCACGCCGTCCATCAATGGACGGGCCACGGCTCCGTGCTTGTGGAGCTGGAGGGCCACGGCCGCGAGGACCTCTTCGAAGGCGTGGACCTGTCGCGCACCGTCGGCTGGTTCACCACCACCTATCCCGCCCTCTTCACCCTGCCCGCGTCCGCCTCACCCGGCGATGTGCTGCGCACCGTGCGCGATGAACTGCGGCGGCTGCCCTCCAAGGGCCTGGGCTACGGAGTGCTGCGTCACCTCACCACGGGGGAAACCGCCGCGCGTCTCCGCGACCTTCCCCGCGCACAGCTCTCCTTCAACTACCTCGGGCAGATCGATGCTGCTGGCAGCACCACCTTCGCCCTGGCGAATGAGCCGGTGGGGACGTCGGTGTCGCCAGACCACGAGCGGAGCCATGCGCTCGAGGTGGGTGGGCTCATCCGCGGAGGTGAGTTGCATCTGTCCTTCACCTACAGCACGCACCTGCACGAGCGCGCCACAGTGGAGGCGCTCGCGCAAGGGATGCTGTCGAGACTGCGCGCGCTGATCTCCGGACGCACCACCGAGGACGCGCGCCGCTTCACGCCCGCGGACTTCCCGCTCGCCGCGTTGGAGCGGGACACGCTCGACCGGCTCCTCCAGCGGCTGGGGCCGGACGTCGAGGACCTCTACCCGCTCTCCCCGATGCAGCAAGGCATGCTCTTCCATGCCCTGCTCGTCCCGGACTCGAGCGTCTACTTCGTCCAGTCCTCGTTCCGCATCCAGGGCCACTTCGACCCGAAGCGCTTCCAGCGCGCGTGGGACCACGTGGTGGCGCGGAACCCCATCCTGCGCACCCGCTTCGTCTGGGAAGGCCTGACCGAGCCTCTCCAGGTGGTCCACGCGCGGGCCGCTCTCCCCTGGCACCAGCTCGACTGGCGCCACCTCGACGCCCAGGAGCAGCGAGCCCACATCGACACCTTCCTCGCGGAGGACCGCGCGCGCGGCTTCGACCTGGCCAGTCCTCCACTCATGCGACTGGCCGTCCTCCGCCTGGGTGACGACTCCTGGCAGCTCGTCTGGAGTCAGCACCACCTGCTCCTGGATGGCTGGAGCGTGGGGCAGCTGCTGCAAGACCTCTTCGCCACCTACGACGCCCTGCTGCGCTCCGAGCAGCCCCGCCTGCAGCCCAGGCCCCTCTACCGCGACTACATCGCCTGGCTGCGAGACTCCTCACGCCCGTCCGCCGAGTCCTACTGGCGTGAAGAGCTCCAGGGCTTCCGTTCCCCCACGCCGCTTCCGGGGGCTTCGTCCTCCGCCGGGGTGGATGGCGCGCGAGCCATGGGCAAGCGTGCCCTGGCGCTCTCCAGCGCTTCGTCCTCCGCGCTCCAGGACTTCGCTCGCCGGCATCAGCTCACCCTGAACACCCTCCTTCAGGCCTCCTGGGCGCTGCTGCTGAGTCGCTACTCCGGCGACACCGATGTCCTCTTTGGAGCCACCTCCGCCGCGCGCCCCGCGGAGCTGCCTTCCTCGCAGGCGATGATGGGGCTCTTCATCAACTCGCTGCCGGTGCGCGTGCGCGTGGAGGCTCGACAGCCAGTGCTCACCTGGTTGCGCCAGCTCCAGGAGCGTCAGTCCGCGCAGGCCGCCCACGAGCACACGCCCCTGGTGCAGGTGCAGTCGTGGAGCCAGCTGCCGCGCGGCGCCGCACTGTTCGACTCGCTGCTGGTCTTCGAGAACTACCCGCTCGAGGCTTCCCTACGGCAACGCACCGGTGACTTCGAGGTGCTCGATGTCCAGGCCTTCGACCATACGAACTACCCGCTGACGGCCATCGTCTCGCCGGGGCGACAGCTGACCCTCACCTTCTCGTATGAGGCGTCTCGCTTCAGCCCGGAGGCCATCGACCGGCTGCTGGGCCACTGGCAGGTGCTGCTCGAAGGATTGATGGGGCACGCGTCGCTGCGACTCGACGAGGTGCCCATGCTGACGGCCTCCGAGCGCCAGCAGGTGCTCGTGGACTGGAATGCCACCGCCCTGGAGTTCCCCCGGGGCGAGTGCATCCACCACCTCTTCGAGGCCCAGGCCCAGCGCACCCCCGACGCGCCCGCAGTCTTCTTCGAAGGACAGCAGCTCTCCTACCGACAGCTCGACGAGCGCGCCAATCAACTGGCGCACTACCTGCGCACGCTCGGCGTCGGTCCCGAGGTGCGCGTCGCCCTCTGCGCCGAGCGCTCCCTTGAGATGGTCATCGCGCTCTTCGCCATCCTCAAGGCGGGCGGCGCCTACGTGCCCTTGGACCCGGCCTATCCGCGCGAGCGACTGGCCTTCATGCTGGAGGACTGCGGCGCTCCGGTGCTCCTCACCCAGCAACGCCTGGCATCCTCCCTGCCTGCCCATTCCGCCGCCGTCGTGCTGCTGGATGGCGACGTGTCTGTCATTGCCCGTCAGCCCATCACGCCTCCCGTGTCCGGCATCACCGCCGAGCACCTGGCCTACGTCATCTACACCTCGGGCTCGACGGGTCGCCCGAAGGGCGCGATGAATCCCCACGCGGGCGTCGTGAACCGGCTGCGCTGGATGCCTCGCGCCCTGGGGTTGGATGGCAGTGACACGGTCCTTCAGAAGACGCCCTTCAGCTTCGACGTCTCCGTCTGGGAGTTCTTCGCACCGCTGATGGTGGGAGCGCGCCTCGTGGTGGCTCGACCGGGAGGCCATCAGGATGGTGCGTATCTGGCTCGCCTCATCGCCCAGCAGCGCATCACCCTCCTGCACTTCGTGCCGTCCATGCTCCAGGTCTTCCTGGAGCAACCGCGGCTCGACGAGACCTGCGCCAGCGTCAAGCAGGTCATCTGCAGCGGCGAAGCCCTGCCCGCCGTGTTGCAGCAGCGCTTCCACCAGCAGTTCCCGCAGGCCACGCTGCACAACCTCTACGGCCCGACGGAAGCGGCGGTGGAGGTCACCGCCTGGACGTGCCCTCGAGGGCCCCTGCCGTCCTCCGTCCCCATCGGCCGGCCCATCGCCAACACACGGGCCTATGTGCTGGACGAGGCGCTTCACCCGGTGCCTCCCGGTGTCGCCGGAGAGCTGTACCTGGCAGGCATCCAGGTGGGCCGCGGATACTGGCGTCGCCCGGAGCTGACGGCGGAGCGCTTCATTCCGAATCCGTTCAGCACCACGCCGGGCGAGCGGCTCTACCGCACCGGAGACAAGGTGCGCTGGCGTGAAGATGGCGCCATCGACTACCTGGGCCGCTTCGACTTCCAGGTGAAGGTGCGTGGCTTCCGCATCGAGCTGGGTGAAATCGAAGCCATTCTCGCGCAGCAGCCGGGTCTCAAGGACGCGGTGGTGGTGGTGCGTGAGGACGTGCCCGGTGACAAGCGCCTCGTGGCGTATGTCGTCATGCATCCAGGCCATACGCTCGACACGGCCACGCTGTCTCAGGCCCTCAAGCAACACCTGCCCGAACACATGGTGCCCTCGGCGTTCGTCGCCCTGGACACACTCCCGCTCTCCCCGAACGGAAAGCTCGACCGCAGGGCCCTGCCTGCGCCGGAGCTCGCGGCGACAGTGCTTGCCGAGTACGTCGCGCCAAGGACTCCCACCGAGCAGCTCATCGCGGGGATGTTCGCCCAGGTCCTCCGACTGGAGCGTGTCGGAGCCACCAGCGACTTCTTCGAGCTGGGCGGCCACTCGTTGCTGGCGACCCAGGTCGTCAGCCGTCTGCGCGAGGCCTTCGGGGCGGAGGTGTCTCTGCGCGCCATCTTCGAGGCGCCCACCGTGGAGGCGCTCTCCCTGCGAGTGGATGCCACCTCCGGCGCGGGCGTCCAGGCTCCAGCGATGGTGCCTGCGCCGCGCACGGGCGAACTGCCGCTCTCCTTCGCCCAGCAGCGTTTGTGGTTCCTCCACCAGCTCGAGCCCGCGAGCCCGCTCTACAACATCCCCACCGCGCTCCGATTGCTGGGCGCGCTGGACGTGGCCGCGCTGGAGAAGAGCTTCCGTGATATCATCCGGCGTCACGAGGCCCTGCGGACCACCTTCCAGGCGACAGCCGAGGAGCCGGTCCAGATCATCTCCGCGTCCCTCGATGTGCCGCTGATCCGAGCGGACTTGAGAGGCCTGACAGCGGAGGCGCGTGAGGCCGAGCTTCGTCACAGGGTGGGCGAGGAGGCGCATCACGCCTTCGACCTGGCCCGAGGCCCGCTGTTCCGCATCACCCTGCTGGCCATGGCCGAGCAGGAGCACGTCCTGCTCCTGACGATGCACCACACCATCGCGGATGGCTGGTCGCTGGATGTGCTCATCCGAGAGATGGCCGCGCTGTACGAGGCCTTCACCTCGGGTCGTTCGTCGACGCTTCCGGAGCTGGCGCTCCAGTACGTGGACTACGCCGTCTGGCAGCGTGGCTGGCTGCGCGGAGAGGCGCTGGAGACACAGCTGTCGTTCTGGCGGCAGCAGCTCGCCGGTGCGCCGCATGCGTTGGAGCTGCTCACTGACAAGGTGCGGCCCTCGCGACAGACACACCAGGGCGCGAGCCTCCCGCTGACTCTCTCCCGCGAGCTGTCCGAATCCCTCCACCAGCTGGCTCAGCGAGAGGGCGTCACGCCGTTCATGGTGTTGCTGGCCACGTGGCAACTGCTGTTGTCGCGCTACTCGGGCCAGGACGACATCACCATCGGCTCGCCCATCGCCGGCCGCAATCGGGCGGAGACCGAGGAGCTCATCGGCAACTTCGTCAACACCCTCGTCCTGCGCACGAAGCTCGACGGGAATCCCACCTTCCGCGAGCTGCTCGGCCGAGTGCGTGAGTCGGCCCTGGGCGCCTACGCGCACCAGGACGTGCCCTTCGAGCGACTCGTGGAGGAGCTGCGTCCCGAGCGCGACCTGAGCCGCCCACCGCTGTTCCAGGCGATGTTCGTGCTCCACAACACGCCGAAGCAGGACGTGTCCTTCGCGGGCCTGAGCCTCCACCGCATCGCAACGGAGGTCCGCACCGCGAAGATGGAGCTATCGCTCAGTCTCGAGGACACGCCCCGAGGCTTCACGGGCTCGCTCGACTACAGCACGGACCTGTTCGAGGCGGAGACCATCGAGCGGATGATGGGCCACCTGCGCACCCTGCTCGAGTCCGCCGTCGCCGCGCCAACCCAGCGCCTCTCCCAGCTCCCCATGCTGACGCCCTCCGAGCGCCAGCTGCTCCTCGTCGACTGGAACTCCACCTCTCTCCAGCGCCTCGACTCCAACGCCCACCTGCTCTTCGAAGCCCAGGTGGCACGCACGCCTCACGCTCCAGCCGTCAGCTTCGAGTCCTCCTCCCTCACCTACCTCCAGCTCAACTCCCGCTCCAACCAGCTCGCTCGTCACCTCCGCTCTCTCGGCGTCGGCCCCGACACCCTCGTCGGCCTCTGCGTCGAGCGCTCCCTCGACATGGTTGTCGCCATCCTCGCCGTCCTCAAGGCCGGTGGCGCCTACCTCCCCCTCGACCCGAGCTACCCCGCCCAGCGCCTCGCCTTCATGCTTCAGCAGGCCAGGCCTCCCGTCCTCCTCACCCAGTCCCACCTCGCAGACGAGCTCCCCAGCCAGGGCGAGATGCTCTTCTGCCTCGACTCCGACTGGCCTCAGGTCGCTTCGCTTCCGGATGGCGACCTCTCGCCCCTCGCCCTCGCCGACCACCTCGCCTACGTCATCTTCACCTCCGGCTCCACCGGCCAGCCCAAGGGCACACTCCTCACTCACCGTGGCCTCTGCAACACCGCTCTCGCCGCAGCGAGTGCTCTCCGCCTGGAGCCCGGACAGAAGGCTCTTCAGTTCGCCGCCTTCGGCTTCGATGCCTCCGTCTGGGAGTGCTTCTCCGCTCTTCTCAGCGGCGCTCAGCTCTGCCTCGCTCCTCGCGACTCCCTCATGCCGGGCCTGCCTCTGCACGCCCTCCTTCGCCAGCAGTCCATCACCACCGCGACGCTGACTCCCTCCGTCCTCGCCCAGACTTCTCACGAGGGCCTCGAGTCCCTTCGCACCCTCGCCTCCGCTGGTGAGGCGCTCCCCGCTGAGCTCGCTCGACGCTGGGGCCATGGCCGTCTGCTCCTCAACGCCTACGGCCCCACCGAAGTCACCGTCTGCGCCTCCGTCACTCCTGGCCCTGTCCGCCCCGAGTCCCTCACCATCGGCCGCGCTCTTCCCAACGTCCGGCTCTTCGTCCTCGACTCCGCGCTACACCCCGTGCCGCTCGGCGTCCCTGGTGAGCTCTTCGTCGGCGGCCCCGGCCTCGCTCGCGGCTACCTCCACCGCGCCGACCTCTCCGCCGAGCGCTTCATCCCGGACCCCTTCTCCTCCTCTCCTGGTGCTCGCCTCTACCGCACCGGTGACAGGGTCCGCTGGCTCGCCTCCGGTGAGCTCGACTTCCTCGGTCGCGCCGACTCCCAGGTGAAACTGCGCGGCTTCCGCATCGAGCTTGGTGAAGTCGAGGCCGTCCTCTCGTTGCACCCCTCCATCCACGAGGCCGTCGCGCTCGTCCGCGAAGACGTCCCCGGTGACGTCCGCCTCGTCGCCTACGCCGTCCTCTCCCAGGGCCACGAGCTCGACTCCGCCGCGCTGCGCGCCCACCTGCTCCAGCGGCTGCCCGAGTACATGGTGCCTTCCGCCTTCGTCTCCCTGGCGGCCCTCCCCCTCACCTCCAACGGCAAGCTCGACCGCAATGCGCTCCCCGCTCCGGAGCTGCTGAGGGCTAAGGAGAAACCCTTCATCGCTCCGCGCACGCCGATGGAGGAGATCATCACCGCCATCTGGCGAGAGCTTGTCGCCGTGGATGCGGTGAGCACGGACGATGACTTCTTCGACCTGGGTGGCCACTCACTCCTCGCTACCCAGGTCATCAGTCGCATTCGCAATGCCTTCCAAGTGGAAGTGCCGCTGAGCGACCTCTTCGAGCTGCGCACCGTCGCCGAGCTCTCAGCGCGCGTCGAGGCCGCGGCGCGGGCCGCGCATCGAGTCCAGGCGCCGCCGCTCCAACCCCGTGCATCAGGAGGCTCGATCCCGCTGTCGTTCGCGCAGCACCGCCTCTTGTTCCTCAACAAGCTGGAGCCGGACAGCCCGCTCTACAACATGGCGGTGGTCCTGCGGCTGGAGGGTGCGCTGGACGCATCCGCGTTGGAGAAGAGCTTCAACGAACTCATTCGCCGCCATGAGGGATTGCGAGCCACGTTCCACGAAGAGCAGGGCTCGATGGTGCAGCACATCACTCCCGAGCTGACGCTACCGTTGCCGGTGGTGGATCTGTCCGGCGTGTCTCCCACGGAGCTGGAGGCCGAGGTGGAGCGCCTCTCGCTCGAAGAGGCCAAGCGTCCCTTCGATCTGGCACGGGCGCCGCTGATGCGCGTCACCCTGTTGCGGCTGGCCGAGCGCAGTCATGTGTTGCTGCTGACGATGCACCACATCATCTCGGATGGCTGGTCCATGAGCATCCTCGTGCGCGAGGTGGCCACGGGCTACCAGGCACTCAGCACGGGCCAGCCTTCGCCGCTGTCTGACTTGCCTGTCCAGTACGCGGACTACGCCGCATGGCAGCGCCAGTGGCTGGAAGGCGAGGTGCTCCAAGGCCAGCTCGGCTGGTGGCGCCAGCAGCTCGACGGGATTCCGCAGCTGCTGCAGTTGCCCACCGACAAGCCGCGCCCGACGAGCCGGACCGTTCGCGGAGAGAACTACCGATTCTCTCTCTCCCCTGAGCTCGTCACCGCGATGAAGACGTTGAGCCAGCGCGAGGGCGTCACGCTGTACATGACGCTGATGGCTGCCTTTGACGTGCTGCTGTCTCGTTACTCGGGTCAGACAGACATCGTCGTCGGCACCGACATCGCCAATCGCACCCATGCGGAGACCGAAGGCCTCATCGGCTTCTTCATCAACCAGCTCGTCATGCGCACCAGGCTGGACGGTGACCCCACCTTCCGCGAGCTGCTCGCCCGCGTGCGCGAGGCGTCACTCGGTGCCTACGCCCACCAGGATGTCCCCTTCGAGGAACTGGTGCGCGAGCTCAACCCCGAGCGCAGCCTCGGCCATGCGCCTCTCTTCCAGGTCAAGCTCGTCCTCCAGAACCAACCCAGGAGCAAGCTGGACCTGCCAGACCTCTCGATGGAGATGGTCCCGGTGGATCACCACACGTCGAAGTTCGACCTCACACTGTCGTTCAACGACACCGGGCACGGCCTCGCGGCGTTCTGCGAGTACAGCACTGACTTGTTCGAGGCGGAGACCATCGAGCGGATGATGGGCCACCTGCGGACCCTGCTCGAGTCCGCCGTCGCCGCGCCAACCCAGCGCCTCTCCCAGCTCCCCATGCTGACGCCCTCCGAGCGCCAGCTGCTCCTCGTCGACTGGAGCTCCACCGCTCTCCAGCGTCAGGACTCCAACGCCCACCTGCTCTTCGAAGCCCAGGTGGCGCGCACGCCTCACGCTCCCGCCGTCAGCTTTGAGTCCTCTTCCCTCACCTACCTCCAGCTCAACTCCCGCTCCAACCAGCTCGCTCGTCACCTCCGCTCTCTCGGCGTCGGCCCCGACACTCTCGTCGGCCTCTGCGTCGAGCGCTCCCTCGACATGGTTGTCGCCATCCTCGCCGTCCTCAAGGCCGGTGGCGCCTACCTCCCTCTCGACCCGAGCTACCCCGCCCAGCGCCTCGCCTTCATGCTTCAGCAGGCCAGGCCTCCCGTCCTCCTCACCCAGTCCCACCTCGCAGACGAGCTCCCCAGCCAGGGCGAGATGCTCTTCTGCCTCGACTCCGACTGGCCTCAGGTCGCTTCGCTTCCGGATGGCGACCTCTCGCCTCTCGCCCTGGCCGACCACCTCGCCTACGTCATCTTCACCTCCGGCTCCACGGGCCAACCCAAGGGTACCCTCCTCACTCACCGCGGCCTCTGCAACACCGCTCTCGCCGCCGCGGGCGCCCTCCGCCTGGAGCCCGGACAGAAGGCCCTTCAGTTCGCCGCCTTCGGCTTCGACGCCTCCGTCTGGGAGTGCTTCTCCGCTCTCCTCAGCGGCGCTCAGCTCTGCCTCGCTCCTCGCGACTCCCTCACGCCGGGCTTGCCCCTGCACGCCCTCCTTCGCCAGCAGTCCATCACCACCGCGACGCTGACTCCCTCCGTCCTCGCCCAGACTTCTCACGAGGGCCTTGAGTCCCTTCGCACCCTCGCCTCCGCTGGCGAGGCACTCCCCGCTGAGCTCGCTCGACGCTGGGGCCAGGGCCGTCTGCTCCTCAACGCCTACGGCCCCACCGAAGTCACCGTCTGCGCCTCCGTCACTCCTGGCCAGGTCCGCCCCGAGTCCCTCACCATCGGCCGCGCTCTTCCCAACGTCCGACTCTTCGTCCTCGACTCCGCTCTGCACCCCGTGCCGCTCGGTGTCCCAGGTGAGCTCTTCGTCGGTGGCCCCGGCCTCGCTCGCGGCTACCTCCACCGCGCCGACCTCTCCGCCGAGCGCTTCATCCCGGACCCCTTCTCCTCCTCTCCCGGTGCTCGCCTCTACCGCACCGGTGATAGGGTCCGCTGGCTTGCCTCCGGTGAGCTCGACTTCCTTGGTCGCGCTGACTCCCAGGTGAAACTGCGCGGATTCCGCATCGAGCTTGGTGAAGTCGAGGCCGTCCTCTCGTTGCACCCCTCCATCCACGAGGCCATCGCGCTCGTCCGCGAAGACGTCCCCGGTGACGTCCGCCTCGTCGCCTACGCCGTCCTCTCCCAGGGCCATGAACTTGACTCCGCTGCCCTGCGCGCCCACCTGCTCCAGCGGCTGCCCGAGTACATGGTGCCCTCCGCCTTCGTCTCCCTGGCGACCCTCCCCCTCACCTCCAACGGCAAGCTCGACCGCAACGCCCTCCCCGCTCCGGATCGGGCCCGGATGGATCAGGGATTGGACTTCGAGCCGCCTCAGGGCGAAATCGAGACACAGCTCGGCGCCATCTTCATGGAGCTCCTGGGCCTCACGCAGGTGGGCCGCAACGACAGCTTCTTCGAGCTGGGCGGCCACTCGCTGCTCGCCACGCAAGCCATCTCACGGGTCGACGAGCTCTTCGGCGTTCAACTGCCGCTGCGAGAGATCTTCGAGACCCCCACGATTGCGAACCTCTCCACGCACATCGAGGCCGCACTCGCATCCCAGGTCGACGCCGAGGAACTGAGCCGGATGATGGCCGAGCTGGAGGAGAAGCCCTGATGAGCGACGCTCGCTGCCCGCGGACACCTGCGGGCAGCGCAACGGGGCAGGAGGGGCTGGCCTGACCATCCCCACGGAGGTCCAAGGCCACCCAAAGCCAGCCGCCCGTGCGGCTGGGGCCCCACAGTCCCCAAAAAGGTGAAGGCCCTAGAGTCACCGGATTTCTCCGGAAACTCCAGGGCCTTCGATGGTCGGGGCGACAGGATTTGAACCTGCGACCACTTGCACCCCAAGCAAGTGCGCTACCAGGCTGCGCTACGCCCCGAGAACCTCTTTGCTGCGGCCGCCGTGAAGCGGTGCGCCCTTATGCCCCTACACGACGCTCAGGTCAAGCAGGAGAAGAGGGGCGCCGTGGGAAAACTCACCCCTCCGAATCTTCCATCCCCTCTTCATCGAAATCCTCCCCCCGCGCCTCCGCCGCATCCGCCGCCGCCTCTTCCCGCGCGTCGATCTCCGCGTGGTCATCCGGCGGCGCCTCCCCGTTCAAGGCACTCTTCAACACCTGACTCGGCCGGAAGGTCAGCACCCGACGGGCCGAGATTTCAATCTCCTTGCCCGTCTGGGGGTTGCGGCCCACGCGCGCCTTCTTCTGGCGCACCTGGAAGTTGCCGAACCCGGAGATCTTGATCTTGTCCCCACGCTCCAGCGTCTCCTTGAGCGTGTCGAACACGAGCTCCACGATTTCGGCCGACTCCTTCTTCGAGAAGCCGACCTTCTCGTAGACGCCCTCGATGATGTCCGCCTTCGTCATGCGAGCCCTCGGAGTTCCCCCACCTGCGGTGAGGTGAACGCCGGGACACTGTTGCAGCCTTCACGAAGCCAAGTCAACCCTCTGACTTCATTCAGGAATTCAGGCACGCAGCGAAGCACCCAGCCTCTGGTTCACCTCGCTGATGATGCGCTGATGCGCCTCGCTGACCTCCACGTCCGTCAGCGTCCGGTCCGGTGAACGGTAGCGCAGCGCGTACGCCAGGTTCTTCTTCCCCTCGGGAATCGGCTTGCCCGTGTAGACGTCGAACACCAGCGCGTCCTCCACCAGCGGGCCGCCCACCTCCAGAATCACCTTCCGCACGTCCTCGTTCGCCTGCTCCACCGGCACCACCACCGCCAGGTCTCGCAGCACGGCCGGGAACTTCGGCAGCAGGTGGTACTCCGGCACCAGCCGCGCGGCCGCATACAGCGGCGCCGTGTCCAGCTCGAACACGAACACGCCCTCCGGCAGCCCCAGCGCCTTCACCACGCGGGGGTGCAGCTCACCCACGTAGCCCAGCACCGTCCCGTCCGCCCCCTTCACCTCCGCGCTCGCACGCGGGTGGTACGCCGCCGGCCCACCCGGCGACCAGGTGGTGCCCTCCACGCGCAGCGCCGCGAGCACCGCTTCCACCGCGCCCTTCGCGTCGTAGAAGTCCGCCCGGGCATCCTTCTGCGTCCAGCTCCGGCCGCCTCCGCGCAGGCCCCACATCAACCCCGCCACCCGATGCACCTCACGCGCAGCGGGACGAATCCCCTGCCCGCCCTCCGCGTCGCGGAAGTAGGCCCGCCCCGTCTCGTACACCGACACCGACTCCACCTGGTGCCGCACGCTGCGCGACAGGTTCTCCAGAAGCCCCGGCAACAGGCTGGTGCGCATCACCGACTGCTCGACACTCAACGGATTGAGCAGCGCCACGGGCTGCTCCTTCAGGCCCAGCACCTCCAGGCTCTTCGGCGCGACGAACGAGTAGTTCACGACCTCGCTCAGCCCCGCCCCCGCCAGGGAGTGACGCAGCCGCCGCTCCGCCTCGGCGTGCGCGGGCTCCGGCGCCAGCTCGGCCAGACCACGCGGCAGCTTCGCCGGGATGTTGTCGTAGCCGTACACGCGAGCGACCTCCTCCAGCAGGTCCTCCTCACGCTCCACGTCCACGCGTGCCCGAGGCACCTCGTACGTCGCCTGCCCCGCGCTCTCCGCGACCTTCTTGAAGCCCAGCGCCTCCAGGATGCGGCGCACCTCGGCCTCGGCCACCGCCACGCCCAGGACCTTCTCCACCCGAGCGAAGCGCAGCGTCACTTGCCGGGCCGGCTTCTCCGCCGGGTACACATCCACCCGACCCGGCGCCACCGTGCCACCCGACAGCTCCGCGATGAGCTGCGCGGCCCGCTCGAGCGCCGGCACCACCGCGTCCAGGTCCGCGCCCCGCTCGAAGCGGTGCGACGCCTCCGTGTGCAGCACGTGCCGCTTCGCCGTCCGCCTCACACCCGAGCCCACGAAGTTCGCCGACTCCAGCACCAGCCGCGTCGTCTTCTCCGTCACCTCGCTGTCCCCACCACCCATCACACCCGCGAGCGCCTGCGGCGTGGACTGGTCGCAGATGACCAGGTCGTCCGCGTCCAGCGTCCGCACCTTGCCGTCCAGCGTGGTCAGCTTCTCGCCCTTCGCCGCCATGCGGACGACGATCTGCTGCCCCGCGAGCTTGTCCAGGTCGAACGCGTGCAGCGGCTGGCCGAACTCCAGGTTCACGTAGTTGGTGACGTCCACCACGTTGTTGATGGCGCGCACGCCACAGGCCTTCAGTCGGTCCTGCATCCACTGCGGCGACGGCTTGATGGTGACGTTCTCCACCACCCGCGCCGCGTACCTCGGGCAGCGCTCCGGGCTCTCCACCCGGACCTTCACCTTCTCGGATGCGGGAGCGCCCGACTCCACGGGCTTCGGCTGGGGTACCTTCAGCGCCGCCCCCGTCACCACGCCGACCTCGCGCGCCACGCCCAGGTGGCTGAGCGCGTCCGGACGGTTCGGCGTGACGTTGACCTCCAGCACCACGTCATCCAGCCCCAGCGCCTCCGCGATGGGCGTGCCGACCTTCTGGTCCGGCGACAGGATGAGCAGGCCGCTGGACTCCTCGCTCAGCCCCAGCTCCTTCGAGGAGCAGAGCATGCCGGAGCTGTCCACGCCTCGCAGCGCGGCCTGCTTGATCTCCATGCCGTTGGGCAGCTTCGCACCCACCGTGGCCAGCGGCACCTTGTCGCCGACCTTGAAGTTCTTCGCGCCACACACCACCTGCAGCAGCGTGCCCGTCCCGGCGTCGATCTTCGTGACGGAGAGCTTGTCCGCGTTGGGGTGCTGCACGGACTCCTGGATCTGCCCCACCACCACGCCCTTGAGCCCTTCGGCCGGACGCTCCAGGCCCTCAATCTCCAGGCCCGCGGCGGTCAACTTGCGCGCCAGCTCGTCCACCGACGGCGGCAGCGCCACGTAATCACCGAGCCACTTCACTGAAATCTTCACAGGTCCACCCTCTTGCTCACTCGGGACGAAGACAGGAGCACGGGGCCGCGCCCCCCCCACGGGCGGCATGCGGGCCTCCGCGCTCCGCAGGACTCAGAACTGCTCGAGGAACCGCGAGTCGTTCTCGAACATCATCCGCAGGTCGTCGATGCGGTAGCGCAGCATGGCGATGCGCTCCACGCCCATGCCGAACGCGTAGCCCGTCACCTCACCCGGGTCATACCCCGCCGAGGTGAACACGTTGGGGTGCACCATCCCGCTGCCCAGCACCTCCAGCCACCCCGTCTGCTTGCACACGCGGCAGCCCTTGCCGCCGCACGAGGTGCAGGAGATGTCCACCTCGGCCGACGGCTCGGTGAACGGGAAGAACGACGGGCGGAAGCGCGTGCGCGTGTCCGAGCCGAAGAACGCCTTCACGAACGCATCCAGCGAGCCCTTCAGCTCGGCGAACGTGACGTCCTTGTCCACCAGCAGCCCCTCCACCTGGTGGAACATCGGCGTGTGCGTGATGTCCGAGTCGCGCCGGTACACCCGCCCCGGCATCACCGCGCGGATGGGCGGCTTGCGCTGGAGCATGTAGCGGACCTGGACCGGCGACGTGTGCGTGCGGAGCAGCACGGAGCTGTCCGCCTTCTTCGCGTGGCCCAGCGAGGACTCCTCCACGTAGAACGTGTCCTGCATGTCCCGCGCGGGGTGGTCCTTCGGGAGGTTCAGCGCCTCGAAGTTGAAGTAGTCGAGCTCGATCTCCGGGCCGCTGGCCACGTCGAAGCCCAGCCGGGAGAACGTGCGGACGATGTCCTCCATCGTCCGGGACACCGGGTGCCGACTCCCCGGCGCCACCGTGCGGCCGGGCAGCGTCACGTCCAGCCCAGGGCCCTGGAGCCGAGCCTCCAGCGCCGCGTCCTCCGCGCGCTGGATGGCATCCGAGAGCAACTTCTCCAGCTCCGCCTTGACGGTGTTCGCGACCTCGCCCAGGGCGCGCCGCTCGTCGGGGGGCAGCTTGCCCATGCCGCCGAGGACGCCGGACAGCTCACCCTTCTTGCCCAGATAGCGGACCCGAAGCGCCTCCACCGCGGGGAGATCCGCCGCCTGGGCGATCTCCTGCCGAGCGGCCTCCGCCAACGCCTGCAACCTGTCCCGCATGGCCTTGTCGCCTCCGTTCCACGTTCCCCAGGCCCATGGCCTTCGGGGCAAAAAAAAGGGCCGCCCTGGCGAGGCAGCCCGTTGATTCATGCAGATGGGCGACCCGTGAAGGCCACCCCACCCGCTCTGTCACCGGCCCTCGCGGGCCAGCGTGTCTCAGGCCGCCTTCGCGATGTTGGCGACGGCCGCGAAGCCCGCGGGATCCGCGATGGCCATGTCGGACAGCACCTTGCGGTCCAGGCTGATCTTCGCCTTCGCCAGGCCGGCGATCAGCTTCGAGTAGGACAGACCCACCGTGCGGGCCGCCGCGTTGATGCGGACGATCCACAGGCGACGGAAGTCCCGCTTGCGCTGCATGCGGTCACGGCTGGCGTAGTCCAGCGCGCGCTCCACCGCCTGGTTCGCCCGGCGGTAGCAGTTCTTCCGGCGGCCGCGGAAACCCTTGGCCAGCTTCAAAATACTATTGCGACGGCGACGAGCCTTTACACCCTTCTTGACGCGCATGTGTCACTCACTCCGAACTGCGTAGGTTGTCAGCCCCACACGGCGCAGGCTTCACGCCGCTCCGCCAAGGGCCACGAGGTGTCCGAGTCGAAACTCAGGCCCCGTAGGGGAACATTTCCTTGATGACCTTCTTCGCGTCCATGTCGCGAAGATGGCTGGTGCCGCGGTTGCCGCGCTTCTGCTTCGGCGTCTTGGCGTGGGTGAAGAGGTGCTTGCCAAAGGCCTTGGCGTGCTTGACCTTGCCGCCCTTCTTCACCTGGAAGCGCTTCTTCGCGCCACTGCGGGTCTTCAACTTCGGCATCGTCCTGATTCCTTCCTTACAGCGTGCCGTCAGCTTCGCGGCCTCAGGCGTTGTCATCCCAGGCCACGGCAGGAGCCGGCAGCCTCTATCACTATTTCGTTTCGACTGGAATGGCTACCGCACTCCAGAGGGTACGGACCGATCACCCAACCGTCGCCCCGTGGGGTTGCCCGCCTTCCCGCTCGCCCACCAGACCTACACCCCTACCCATTGAAGGTCCGGCACCATACTTGGGTGCGACAGGGAGTCAAGACCCGTCCGCAAGACACGGGCCAGCCTTGAACCCCTTCGTCACGGAAGCGCCGCCTCCTTGGCCAGCAGGGCCTCGAAGTCGGTGAGCTTCATGCTCTTGAGGTCCTCGCCGCCGTACCGGCGGGGCGCCACGCCCTCGGCGGCGACTTCGTTGTCGCCTACCACCAGCGTGAAGGGAATCTTCTGGAGCTGCGCCTCGCGGATCTTCGCGTTGAGCGTCATGCCGCGCTCGTCGTAGTCCACGCGGAAGCCCTTGGCCCGCAGCGAGTCGCGCACCTTGCGAGCGTAGTCCGCCTGACGATCCGCCACGGTGACGATGACCGCCTGCACGGGGGCCAGCCACGCGGGGAAGGCGCCCGCGAAGTGCTCGATGAGGATGGCCGTGAAGCGCTCGAAGGAGCCGAAGATGGCGCGGTGGAGCACCACGGGGCGGTGCAGCGCGTTGTCCTCGCCCACGTACGACAGGTCGAAGCGCTCCGGCGCGAGGTAGTCCAGCTGCATGGTGCCCAACTGCCACCGACGGCCGATGCTGTCGGACACCGCGAAGTCGATCTTCGGCCCGTAGAACGCGCCATCGCCCGGGGCCAGCTCGTACGCCAGGCCCAGCGACTCCAGCGCGGCCTTGAGGCCCTCCTCGGCGCGATCCCAGAGGGAGTCATCCCCCAGGCGCTGCTCGGGACGCGTGGACAGCTTCACCGCGTAGGTGAGCCCCACCGCCTTGTAGACGTGGTCCAGCAGCTTCACGAAGC
This sequence comes from Myxococcus stipitatus, assembly GCF_038561935.1. The sequence continues at coordinate 5,595,512 of NZ_CP102770.1, forward strand.
GCCGCACCTCATCGGTGATCTGCGCCTCGGTGCAGTAGATGTGCGCGTCGTCCTGCGCGAACTGGCGCACGCGCGTGAGGCCACCCAGCGAGCCCGCGGCCTCGTTGCGGTGGAGCACGTCCTGGGTGTGCAGGCGCAGCGGCAGGTCGCGGTAGCTGTGCTTCTTGAAGCCGTAGAACAGGTGGTGTGACGGGCAGTTCATCGGCTTGAGCGAGAAGTCATGCTCCCCCGACTCGCTGTCGAGCACGAGGAACATGTTCTCCTTGTACTTGCCCCAGTGGCCGCTGGTCTCCCAGAGCCCCTTGTTGAACATCAGGGGCGTCTTGATCTCCACGTAGCCATCGTTCGCCGTCAGACGGCGCATCCAGTCGGAGAGCGTCTGGTAGAACGTCGTGCCCTTTGCGGTCCAGAAGGCGGCACCCGGCGCGTACGGGTGGAAGTGGAAGAGGTCCAGCTCCTTGCCCAGCTTGCGGTGGTCGCGCTTCTTCGCCTCCTCGATGCGCGTCAGGTACTCCTGCAGCGCCTTCTTGTCGAAGAAGGCCGTGCCGTAGACGCGCTGGAGCATCGGGTTGCGGTGGTCGCCGCGCCAGTAGGCTCCGCTGGAGGAGAGGATCTTGATGACGCCGATCTTCCCGGTGCTCGGGGCGTGGGGCCCCAGGCAGAAGTCCACCCAGTCGCCGTGGGTGTAGAGGGTGAGCGTCTTGGCGCCGCGCTCGGCGATGTCCTTGACGATCTCCACCTTGAACTTCTCGCCCTTCTCCTCGAAGAGGCGGATGGCGTCGTCCATGGAGATCTCCGTCCGGACGAACGCCGAGTCCTTCTTCAGCTCGGCGTTGGCCTCGGCCTCGATCTTCTCCAGGTCCTCGGGCGTGAAGGGCTTCTCACGGAAGAAGTCGTAGTAGAAGCCCTCCTCCGTCGCGGGACCGATGGTCACCTGCGTGCCGGGGAAGAGCCGCTGGACGGCGCTCGCCACCACGTGGGCGGCGTCGTGCCGGATGAGCTCCAGGGACTCCGGGCTCTTGGGCGTGAAGATCTGGAGCTTCGCGTCCTCGTCGAGCTTCCGGGCCAGGTCCATGTCCTGACCGTTCACCCGAGCGAACAACGCGGCCTTGGCCAGACCGACGCCGATGCTGTCCCGCACGAAGTCCGCGATGGTGGTGCCCCGGGCGGTCTGCTTCTGACTGCCGTCGGGGAGCGTCACCGTGATCATATCGGACATGCGATACCTCGGAAAAACCGCGGGCGGCAGGGCTCTTGGAAGCCGTGCCGCCCGCTGGAGATCACTTCTACTGTATTGGGTCGTAGTGGGATCGAACCACTGACCCCTACCGTGTCAAGGTAGTGCTCTACCGCTGAGCTAACGACCCGTTGCTGCTGAGGTGCGCGGGGAATAGCAGCGGGCTCCCGCGACTGTCAAGCAAACACGGAGACGCCCTTCGAATCTTCCTCACGAGGCATCCGAGATCAGCGCCCGGACCCTCGCCATCACCGCGTCGAACATGGCCGGCGTCAGCCGCCCCGTCTGCGTGTTCTGCTGGCTCACGTGATAGCAGCCCAACAGCGTCCTCCCTCCCGGGAGCGAGACCTCCGCCCCATGGCCGAACGCCGGGCGCGGTGAACCGAACACCACCCCGCTCCGCTCCAACGACGCCAGGGCCGCGTTCCACCCGATGGCCCCCAGCGCCAGGAGCACCCGGGCCGGAAGCAGCGCCATCTCGCGATCCAGGAACGGGGCGCAGCGGGCTAGCTCCTCCGGCAGCGGCTTGTTGTCCGGAGGCGCACAGCGACCCGCGGCCACGATGAAGGCGTCCTTGAGGGCCAGGCCGTCCTCCCGATGCTCGCTGGTCCCCTGGTTCGCGAAGCCCGCGCGGTGCAGCCCCGCGAAGAGGAAGTCCCCGGAGCGATCTCCAGTGAACATCCGCCCCGTCCGGTTCGCGCCATGTGCCGCGGGCGCCAGCCCCACGATGACCAGCCGCGCTCGGGCGTCTCCGAACCCCGGCACCGGCTTGCCCCAGTAGGTCCACTCCCGGTACGCGCGGCGCTTCACCCGGGCAACTTCCTCGCGCCACTCCACCAGCCGAGGACAGGCCCGGCACGCCACCATCTCCTGATGGAGCTTCTCCAGCTTCGTCACCACGAGCCCCCGTGCGTCGACACTCGCCAGCAGCTCACCGAGGGCCCGCCTCCCCCATGTAGAGGGACGTCCGCTGGTAGCGCTGGATCACCACGCGAAGGACCACCTTGAGGATGGCGGCCACCGGCACGGCCAGGAGGATGCCCACGAAGCCGAACAGCTCGCCGAACGCCAGGATGGCGATGATGACCGCCACCGGCGCGAGCCCTACCTTCTCCCCGACGATGCGCGGGGTGATGACGAAGCCCTCCAGCATCTGGCCGACGACGAAGGTGCCCACCACCATTCCAATCTGCCAGGGCCCCTGCCACGACAGCATCAACCCCACGAGCGACAGGAGGATGCCCACGCCCGTGCCCAGGTACGGGACCATGTTGCCGAACCCGGCAATCACCCCGATGACGATGGCCATGTCGATGCGCGCGGCCGACAACCCCGCCGCGTAGATGACCGACAGCAGCGCGCCCACCGTGAGCTGACCTCGGACGAAGGCGGAGAGCACCTCGTCCACCTCCGCGAAGCGCCGCCCCACCAGCCCCACCGCGCGACGGGGCAACAAGTCCCGCACCCGCCCCATCAGCCGCGGGTAGTCCTGAAGGAAGAAGAAGGCCAGCACAGGCACCACCGCCAACCCCAGCAGCGTCGCCACGAAGCGCGCCGTGTTGCCCGCGAAGGCGGCCAGGAGTCGCGCCGCCGCGGGCCCCGCGCTCTGCACCAGGTCGGACGCCTGCTGCCCCAGCTCCGCGGTGCGCTGCCGCACCAGGTCCGGCACCGAGCGGCCCAGGAGTGCCTCCACCCTCGGCACCACCTGCGTGCTCGCCCGGCGGAAGAAGTCCGGGAGCTTCAGCGCCTCATCGCGGAACACGGGGATGAGGTAGAGCACCGCCCCCGCCAGCAGCAGCGTCCCCGCCGTGAAGACGAGCGTCGTCCCCAGCGTGCGGTCCAGCCCGCGCTTCTCGAGCGACGTCACCATCGGGTTGAAGATGTAGGCCCCCGAGAGCGCCAGCAGCACGGGCACCGCCACGCCGCCGAACACCGCGAGCAGCGCGAAGACCAGCCCCAGCGAGCCGACCATCACACCCGACCACCAGAGGTCGATGCGACGGGCCTCGAGCTCCGTCAGCTCCCCTTCGGGCACCGGAGGCGCCACGGCTTCGGGGACAGGCTCCACCCCTTGCGATTTGACCGCCTGGAGCACCGGGGGCACCGGCGCCTGGCTCACAGACCCCACCGGGCTCTTCTTGTTGCGCCGTCTGATGACCCACTCCTTCCGCGAAGCACTCGTGGATTACGGCTCCTTCAAGCCGCCATTGCGATTCGCGCACTCCTGCATGGCTAAGGCGTCGACGGGCGCAGCTGAACGGTCAGCCGGGCCCGCGCGCCGCTGGGCTCATAGTACGTCGTGTAGGGCCAATACCCCTGCTTCTTGACCTCGATGTGGTGCAGCCCCACGCCCAGACTGAGCCCTCGGGGGTTGCCCGAGTAGTCGCTGCACAGCCCCTGCAGCACTCCGTCCAGGTAGACGTCCGCGTCCTCGGGCTCGCACCGCAGCGTCACGTCGCCCGTGGTGCTTCGCGCCCCGGCCATCAGCTCGCGGGCCCGCGACAGCGAGTCGGGCTCCTTCGCTCCAGCACAGCCCATCCCAGCGGCGAGGAGCAGCCCTGCCCCACCAGCACACACCACTCGCGAGAGCAGCCGGCCAGCCGCGCCCTGTCGACCAACCATCGAGAACCTTCGCCGCGTGTTCCTGAACCTCGAAAGCATCCGCCGAGGTTCTATCGCTATTGGGCGACGATGACGACGCGGCCTTCCGCCAGGAAGCGCGTGTTGACCTCACCCAGCAGCTTCACGTCCTCGGCCGAGAGCACCAGGTCGGAGCCCTTCACGCTCGACGCCTTCACCACCATGGGCTTCGCGCCCACGAGCGCCGCCTTCTTCGCCGTCTCCAGGCTGCTGAACCACGCGGCGACACCCGTCGACTCACGGGCCTCGCTCGACAAGGCCGCCGCGCCGTAGAGCGCCTTGCCCGCCCCATCCAACAACCGGGGCGCGAGCACGGGCTTCAACCCCAGCCCTCGCGCATCCACCACCAGGCCCGTGTACCGCTTCGCCCCCTCGGCGTTGAAGACGATGGGCGCCTCGGGCGCGGGGGTCACCAGCGCGGAGGTGATGGCGGCCAGCGGCACCTCGACGTCCACCTCGACACCACTGTCCGAAAAGAAACGTTTGGCGACGACCTTGTACCCGCTGACGGCCGTCTCCACCCGGCCGCGGACTTCGTCGCGAGCCATCTCATCGCCCACGCTCCGGCCCGCGCTGACGTGCAGTCCCCGCACCTGCTCCAGCAGATTCCGGGACGCATCCTGCTTCGCCGCGCGCTCCGCGCCCAACCGGGCCTGCGCTGGATTGGCCGCCTTCAGGTCCGGAGCACCCGCTCCCGTCGCCCGAAGCACCTGCCCCTCCCAGTTCACCCCCGCGCTCGCCACCGGACGCGCAACCTCAACGGTGGAACGAGCCGCGGGCTTCATCACCCTGCTCTGGCCCTGTGCCGACAACGGCACCGCCAACAACAACGCCCATCGCGCGAGCCTCACGGAGCGCCTCCCTGCCACACCCGATTCCGTGGGTAGTCCCTGGGCAGCATGGCCGCCCATTCAAGGAGTCCGCCTCGCGGGAAGTCAAGGCAACCCAGAGGCCCAACGCGACGTGTCAGTTCTCGCTCGCCGGGCGACCGTGCCGGTCGACGTAGGCATCAATCATCTTCCGATGCCGCTCGGTCAGCAGCGTGAAGCGCACGCCCGAGTGCTCGCGCTTGGCGGAGTTCAGCTCCACCCACTCACGAACGACCTCGCCCTCGGCGTAGATGATCTCCTCCGAGCCAGGAAGCTGGAACTGGAGGCCCACGCGCTTCGCGTCGTGCTGAGGCTCAATCAACCGCGCCAGACTCACCCCTTCCGGGCTGATGTCCGCGGCGCGCGACATGTACGGCACGCCGCCCATGTACTTGTTCAAGTAGATGTCGAGGGGCGCCCGCTTCGCCTTCCGCTTGTCGCTCATCGCTTCGTGACCTCCGCTGCGTGGTGCAACAGGTTGCTCCGGGGATGAAGCAACCTGGCCGCAGGGTAGAGGCAGAGGCTGAACGCGCAAGAAAACGACCCACCCTCTTTCCGCGTCGTTCCCCACCGCTGAATTCTTTCCGCGAGCCTGCAGTCCACCTCCATCAACAGGCGCCCAGTTCGTGCTGGGCGAGCGAACCCCGGGGCCTATATTCCAGCCCTCATGATGAAAGGTGGATGCATGCGAACGATGTGGATGGCGACGCTCGCGCTGGTGCTCGGCGCCACGGGGGCCCAGGCCCAGGGTGGCGGCGCCGCGAAGAAGTCCGAGCCCGCCGCGAAGACCGCCGCGGCGGAGGTTGCTCCGGATGACCTCCCCGAGGACTCGAAGACCATCTACGCGCTGGGCTTGAGCGTGGGGAAGGACCTCTCCCTCTTCGCCCTCACGCCCGACGAGCTGAAGCTCCTCCAGCGCGGCATCTCCGATGGCATGACGGGCAACCCCTCCTCCATCGAGCCGAAGGAGTATGCCCCCAAGATTCAAGCGTTCGCCAAGGCGCGACAGGCCCAGGCCGGCAACGCGCTCCTGGAGCGCGCGGCCAAGGAGCCCGGCGCGGTGAAGCTCCCCTCGGGGGTCATCTACCGTGAGCTCAAGGCGGGCACCGGCAAGAGCCCCCGCGCCACCGACACGGTGAAGGTCCACTACGAGGGCCGCCTCGTCGACGGCACCATCTTCGACACGTCCGCCAAGCGCGGCATCCCCGTGGAGTTCCCGCTCAACGGCGTCATCTCCTGCTGGACCCAGGGCGTCGCGAAGATGAAGGTGGGCGGCAAGGCCAAGCTGACGTGCCCGGGCGGCACCGCCTACGGCGAGCGTCCGCCTCCGGGCTCGCGCATCCCGCCCAACGCCGTCCTCACCTTCGACGTGGAGCTGGTGGACGTGCCCGGCGACACGTCCCGGCCGTAACCCCACTCACTTCACGCGGCGGATCCAGAAGCTCCCAGGCCAATCCCGGGGAGCACCTCGATACGACGCGAACACCTGACGCAGCCGCTCCGGATGCGTCAGGTGCATGAAGCTGCTGCCCCAGAGCACCTCGAAGCTGTCGTTGAACGACAGGAACGCGTGGAGCAGGTACTGCTCCGTCCAGAACCGGCGGTGCTCCAGCACCCAGTTCTTGGGGTACTCCGCCGGCAGGAAGATGTCGTGCAGGTGCACCACGACGCCCTTCTTCAGCCGAGGCAACAGCTCCAGGAACTCCACCTGGACGTCGCTGCCCACCTTGAGCACGTGGCTGGAGTCGATGAAGAGGATGTCGTTCTCCTCCAATCGCTCCATCTCGCTGAGCGGGATGTCCTGCGCCTTCCTCGGCTCCAGGCGCGTCAGCCCCGGGAAGCCCTCGCGCAGCACCTCGCTCGGATAGGGCTCGAAGGCCACGAGCTCACACGCGGGAGAACCCTCCGCCTCGTTCACCCGGCACGCCCGCGCGGACAGCCGCGTGGACCAGCCCGAGCCGATCTCGAAGAGGCGCCGAGGCTTCAGCTCCCGCACCAGGCAGTACAGCACCTCCGCGTCCACCGTCCCGAACGCGCTGTTGTCCAGGTGGAACTCGTGCGGCGCCACGCCCTCCGGGCCGCGAGGAAGCGCGCCGTACTCCGCGCCGTACTTCGTCGCGAAGCGCTCCAGCAGCTCGAGCTGCCGGGCCTCGCGCAAGTCCACGCCGACCATCTCCGAGCGTGCGCTCCAGAGTGAGTCGGGCAGCTCCCGCGTGTCGGGGATGGGTTGATAGAAGTGGTTCGGCGTGACGTGGTAACCCGTCCGCTCGAAGACCTCGAACATGCGAGGGTCGTCGAGGAGGCCCAATCGCTGGCCCCCTTTCACCAACCCCCGGGCCAGCAACGCCTTGATGCGATGCTTGATGAGCATGAGCGGTGGCAACCCTACCACCGCTTCACGCTAGGGTTTGCCTTTGAGTGCGGCTTCCGTCGCGCGCAGCAGGGGGTCCGCGCTCACCGGTGCCCCTGTCGCGTGGGTCATCCAGACGTCCGGCGTCACCGAGCCATACGTGGCCATCCGCTCGAACTCCGCGCCCAGCGGACCTTTGCGCGACAGGTGCTCCTCAATCTGACGCGAGATGAGGTGCCCCAGCGGATAGTCGGGCAGGTACAGCGGATAGCTGATCATGTGACTGTAAATGGCCAGCAGCGTGGTGCCCTTGCCGCCCAGCACCGGGGCGAAGTAGCGGTCCCACACGTCCTGGGAGATGCCCACCACCGCCTCGCGAAGCTGCGCGGACGTGGCGTCGGGGTGCTCATAGAGCCAATGCCACACGGCCATGTCCACCATCGCGATGCCGGAGCGCTCCCACGTCTGCCAGAAGTCGCTCAGCACCCGCTCGCGCTCGCTCGCGGCGTCCGCCTTCCCCTGCCCCAGCAGCTCCAGGTCACGCGCCTGGAACACGAAGGCCAGCGCCTCCGTGAAGGCATTGTTGGGAACCCCCGTGAGCAGCGTGTGGTCCACGCCGTACAGGCTGAACACCTGCTCCACATTGTGACCCAGCTCGTGGACGGCGATGTTGTAGCCCTTGTAGCTCATGCCGTCCTTCTCGACGCGCGTGCGCAGCCGGGGGAAGTCCCCGCGCCGCATCGCCTGCATCGCGTGCCCCGCGCCGCGTGAGGCGTCCACGCGGATGCGCGCCGCGAGCCAGTCCGCCTTCGCCGCGCTGAAGCCCATGCCCCGGAGGATGCGAGGCAGGTCCTTCGCGAAGGCCTCCGCGTCGGGATAGCGCTTGCGCGTGAGGGCATCCAGCTCCGACTCCGGGCGCGTCCCTCCGGACTTGAAGCCCGCGAACCAGACGTCCTGCGGCTCCAGCTTCCGCCCCAAGCGCGTTTCGATCTCCCGCGCCACGCGGGGCACCAGGGGCGACTCCAGCACCTGCGTCAGCAGGGCCTTCACGCGGGCCTCGGGCAGCTCGCGGCCCAGCTCGAAGGCGCGGGCAATCCGCGTGGGCGCCACCGGCGCGAACGGGTCAGCTTTGAGCTCCGCCCGGAAGATGGCCAGCATCCGCTCGTAGCGGATGTCCTGCTCCCGCGCCGCGTCCGCCCGGGCCTCCCTGGGCGGTGCATCCGCCTCCACCGACTCCGGCGGCGCCACCGTCACCTCGTTGGTGAACGGGTTCCAATCCAGCCGGGGATTGTCGATGACCGCCGCGGGAATCGTCTGGGTGATGATGCGCTCCATCACTCGCACGATCGTCCGCTGCTTCTCGGCGCCTCGCGGGTCGGCGTAGTCCGCCTTCAGCTCATCCCGAAGGTTCCAGTGGCTGATGAGCCGCATCCCCTTGGGGAACAGGCGCTCGCCGCGCGCGTCCACCAGGTGGTGCATCCACACGTTGTATTCGTCGATGTAGAGCCCCGCGGCCGAGATGGCGCGTGAGATCTCCTGCGAGACCTCCGCCGGCACGCGCATGCTGAAGCGCCCGGCCAGGCGCGCCTCGGCCCACTGGCGCCGCGTCCAGGACGGCCCCTGCTCGGCGCGCTCCTTCAGCGTCGTCAGCGGGAAGTTGAGCAGCACCACGAAGGCGACCTTCGACTGGAACAGGTCCTCCGTGACGTGCGCGGACGGGTCATACGAAGCCACCAGCGGCTCCACCGGGAGCAGCGGCCCCAGGTCCAGGTCCGTGTACCAGCGCACCTCCCGCCCCAGCTCGAGCATGTGCCCGTCCAGCTGCTCGAACAGCCGCTCCAGCCGGGTGAACGTGGCGTCGAGCACCGTCGGGTCCGACACGAACTGCGCCCGCGCGAAGGCCGCCAGGTCGCCGTCCTCCGGCCTCCACATGCTGGCCAGCTGGTCCACGCCCCGTGAGATGCGCGCGCGGTGGGCTTCACCATGCTTCGCGACCAGCTCCGCCTTCACCGCCGACGCGTCGAACGAAGGCTTCATCGGCTGGGACTCCGAAGCCGCGGGCGGCACAGGCGAGGGACTCGCCATCGGGGCCTCCGGCGCAATCGAGGGGGACGTGGTGGCACACCCCAACAGCATCAGCAGGGGCCATGAACGGCCCCAGGACAGTCGGCTCGGCTTCGGCGAAGACATGCTCACTCCAGAAACACGAAGGGCCCGACCCTTTTTGGAAGGCCGGACCCTCGTGATGCATCCAGGAAGTCGTTACGAACGACGCCGGGAATCAGGCAGCGCGAACGTTCTGCGCCTGCAGACCCTTGGGGCCACGGGCCACCTCGAACTCCACCTTCTGGCCCTCCTGGAGGGTGCGGAACCCGTCCATGTTGATGGCGGTGTGGTGGCAGAACACGTCCTCACCACCGCCGTCCTGGGTGATGAAGCCAAAGCCCTTCGCATCGTTGAACCACTTCACGGTACCAGTAGCCATTTGCTTTCTTCTTCTTTCGTCACGGACGCGAAAATCCGCCGTCCGGTCCTGCTTGAGCGAACCCTTAAGGACCTGGGGAATCTATGCGGCCTTTCCGGGGGAAGTCCACCCCGGACAGCTACCAGCCGCACTTCTGACCCTTGTTCTGGGTCTTCAACCATTGACGCAGAGGGCTGAAATAGTCCAGCAGCGGCGTCGCATCCATCTGCCGAGTGCCCGTCACCACCTCGAGCGCGTCGGGCCAGGGCTTGCTCGCTCCCATCTCCAGCATGGCCTGGAGCCGCTTCCCGGCTTCCTTGTTCCCATAGATGGAGCACTCGTGGAGGGGGCCCTTGTGACCCGCCGCCTCGCACAGCGCCTTGTGGAACTGGAACTGGAGGATGCGCGCCAGGAAGTAGCGCGTGTACGGGACGTTCGCGGGCACATGGTACTTGGCGCCCGGGTCGAAGTCCTGCTCGGAGCGGGCCACCGGCGCCACCACGCCCTGGTACTTCTGGCGCAGCGCCCACCATGACTTGTTGTAGTCCGCTGGCTTCACGCGGCCGGAGAACACCTCCCAGCGCCACTGGTCCACGAGCAGGCCGAACGGCAGGAAGGCCACCTTCTCCAGCGCGTCCTTGAGCTGGAGGTTGATGAGGTTCTTGTCGTTCTTCTCCACCGCCTTGAGCAGGCCGAGCTGCTGGAGATACGCGGGGGTGATGGACAGCGTCAGCGCGTCACCGATGGCCTCGTGGAAGCCGTCGTTGGCGCCGGCCTGATAGAGCACGGGCAGGTTGTAGTAGTACGTGTAGTAGTAGTTGTGGCCCAGCTCGTGGTGGATGGTGACGAGGTCCTCCTCCGTGGGCTTGATGCACATCTTCACGCGCACGTCGTTCTCGTACGTCACGTCCCACGCGCTGGCGTGACAGACGACCTCGCGGTCCCTCGGCTTGGTGAACTGGGAGCGCTCGTAGAAGGTCTCCGGCAGCGCCTTGAGGCCCAGGGACGTGAAGAACTTCTCACCCAGGCGCACCATCTTCACCGCGTCGTAGTTCTGCTTCTTCAGCTCGGAGTCCACATCCAGGCTGGCCTGGCCGGGGAAGGGCTCCACGAGCGGATAGATGTTGTTCCACTCCTGCGCCCACATGTTGCCCAACAGGTGCGCGGGGATGGGCTTGCCGGCGGGCACCTTGTCCGCGCCGTACTGCTTCGCCAGACGCCCCCGCACGTAGCAGTGCAGGTCGTCATACAGCGGCTTGACCTGGCCCCACAGGCGCTGGGCCTCCTTCTCGAACTCCGCGGGCGGCATGTCGTAGCCGGAGCGCCACAGGCTGCCCAGGTCCGTGAAGCCGATGTCCTTCGCGCCGTCGTTGGAGATGCTGACCAAACGTTCGTACAGCGGGCGCATGGGGCGGGAGATGGTGTGCCAGCCCTGCCACGCATCCAGGAGCGTGTTGTAGTCGCGGCTCTCCGCCATCACGTCGGAGAGCTCCTCCAGGTCGCGGCACTTCGCCTTTCCGTCCGCGCCGCAGTACTTGCCCTTGCCGTAGAGGCCGTCCAGCTTCGCGGCCGTCGTCGCCAGCTCCGAGCGCTTCTGCGCATCCGACGGCGCCGGCAGCGCCTGCGACACGCGCAGCAGGTGCAGCGTGCGCGCGGTGTCCGCGTCGAGCTTCAGCCCGTCGAAGCGACGCGACTCCTTGATGGCGCTGTTGACGTAGCCCAGCACCTCCTCGTTGACGTAGGCGGCGTTCCGCTCCGAGTCGTCGGTGATGTACGTCGACTTGATCCACTCGGCGGTGGCCTGCTTCGTCCACAGCCGCTTGAGGTCGGCGTTCACCTTCTTCGCGAACTGCCTTGCTTCCTCCGGCGTGGCCTTGGCGGCCGGAGCCTGGGCGAAGCCTGGGACGGAGGACAGCACCAAGGCCGCGAGGGCCGAGCGCAACAACGACTTGGGGAGTCGGGTCCAGTTCATGGGGGCCGACCGTAGAAGAACCTTCATCTGATGACACCCGGAAAGTAGGCCGGCCCCCACGACAGCGCCCGGGACGAGTGCGGTATGACGGGCCCGTGAACCTCCAATACACCCTGGTCGTCCCTTCCCTCCTGGCGCTCCTCGCGTTGCCCGCATGCGACTCCACGGAAGAGCCCTCCGGCTGCGAGCGCTTCAGCTTCCCGCTCGCGACGCCGACGTCGTCCGGCCACCTGGGCGTCTGCGACAGCCCGGCCTGCGGTAATGGGGAGAACCCTCCCAACTCCGGCCCCCACTGCGGCAGCGTGGCGCGGTGTGCCGTCTACACCGAGCCGGTGTCCCGCTGTCTGTATGTCCACAACCTGGAGCACGGGCACGCGGTGTTCCTCTACAACTGCCCGGACGGCTGCCCGGACGAGGTCGCGAAGCTCGAGGCCGCCGCGGCCACCGTGGGCACCGGCGCCAATGGCGTCCGCCGCGCCCTGGTGGCGCAGGACCCGCTCATGCCCCACCGCGTGGCCGCGCTGTTGTGGCGGCGCACCTACGCGGCCGACTCCGCGGACCCCGAGGCGCTTCGCTGCCTGCTGACCCACCAGGACGCGGACGCCCCCGAGCCCGGCCTCGCCTGCCCCGGCTCCTGAGCGAGTCGCGGCGCGTCTTGGACTCAACGTTGACCTGACAACACGCCCGCTTCGAGGTGGGTTGGCATCCGCGCCTCGCGCCACACCCTCACGAGGCGCCCGAAACACCAGTGAAGAGCCCGACACCTCAAGCCACCCCGGGCGCGTTGACTGTGTTTGAGAACCACGTGCCGGCGCTCGAGGAGAAGGCAGATGCGCGTTCCGGCACGGTCCGCTTGGTTTGTCGTCTGGTTGGGCCTGGGCTGCGGTGGCTCCGGCCCCGACTCCGGCGAAATCCCCGACGAGCTCGACGCGAGGCCCACGTCACTCGTCGAGGAGCGGGCATCCCGCGGCGACGCGGAGCACCGCCCCGGCGGAGGAAGGTTCGGGCGGGCCCGCCGCTTCACGAACCTCACCCAGCCGCCTGAGATTGACTGGCCTCGTCCCTCCCATCTGGTGGACTTCCGAGGGGAGCTCTTCTTCGCGGTCGACTACCGCTCCGGCGCCCCCGAGGGCGAGCTGTGGGCCAGTGATGGCTCCGCGCGAAACACCCGGCGCATCCAGTCCTTCCCGCCTCCCTATGCCGTCTTCAATGGCATCGACGTGGCCCAAGTGGTTGGCGACACGCTGTACCTGACCATCAACCACACGGAGATGTACGGCGAAGCCTGGGTGAGTGATGGCACGACGCCCGGCACCGTGAGGCTCGTGGACTTCCCCGAGCCCTTCGGAAACTCCGTGACACCCGTCATGCCGATACGGAATCGCGTCTACTTCATCCGGACCTTCCAGCCCTCGCCCTTCGACCCTGGATTCAGCGAGCTGTGGTCGAGCGACGGCTCTCGCCCAGGCACCCGCCGCGTCGTCACCTTGTCGGAGCAGTCCTACGCCCCCACATCGGCGTGCCAGGCCTCCACGGGGGACTGGGCGTTCTTCGGCCTCAGCGACGCGGCCACCGGGAACGAGCCGTGGATCAGCGACGGCACGCCCGAGGGAACCCATCTCCTCGCGGACTTGAACCCGGGCCCCACGGGCTCCACGCCCTGCGCGGGGGGAAATCCTCCCAAGGCCCTGGGCGACGAGGTGTACTTCACCCGCTCGCGGGAGGGTGAACCCGAGCTGTGGGCCACGGACGGCACCGCCACGGGCACTCGCAAGGTGCTGGAGGCTCCGGCGAAGCCCCTCCAGGTCGTGAAGCGACACCTCTACGTCGTCCAACACCAACCCGAGGGCCTGGCGCTCTGGAAGGTGCGCATCCGCGACGGACGGGACGACGCGCCCGAACACGCCGTGACGATTCCCAACGCGCCGGGCGCGCGCTTCCCGTCCTCGGTCGTGTCGTCGCTCGCCGTGGGGGGACGGCTCTACCTCATGCTCCGCGCGAACGATGCCGAGGAAGGCGAACCCAACGGCCAGCTCTGGGTGACGGACGGAAGCCCTCGCGGCACCCGGCTGCTTCACGACACCATCACCGTGCGGGAGAACGCCGCGCCGCTCATCGAGCGCTACGACATGCTCGCCTCTGGCCAGCACGTCCTCTTCGGCTGTCATGCCACGGGCAAGGGACGCGAGCTGTGCATCACGGATGGCACGCCTCGCGGAACAGGCTTGCTACAAGACCTGGACCCCGGCGCCCGCTCATCGTCTCCGCATTCGTTCGTCTGCGCGGGACAACACATCCACTTCGTGGCTCACGATGCGGAACACGGCTACGAGGTGTGGAAACTCAGACCTCACGCAGGCTTGCATCCCTCGACCTCATGCGTCACGTCACGCCAGGGTCAGCAATGACAACCCTGAAATGGTAGGACGCGCCTGGTTGATCGAGCCCTACCTGATAAACACTTGAATCCGGAGTGTTCATCAACATACTCTGCGCGTGTGTCCATGTTTCGCATGGGCACGCTCAGATCCACTGAGGGGGACATCGACATGGCAGCAGAGGCAGCGGCGCAGAACGTTTCCGATGCGTTGGCTACGGTGGACAACATCGCAATCCAGGTTGAGCAGGCCCTGTACAAACTGTACGTGGCCGTGAGCGGCGCTGGATTCAAGACCATCACCGACAAGATTTCCGTTATCTGGACGCCTGTACGCAACGTGTTGAGCTCTGTGCTCAAACAAGTTGAAGGGCTCATCAAGCCATTGATGGATCCCCAGGTCGTCGAGTCCATCAAGAACGTGCTGGAGGCGGGACGCGACCTGGTGAACTCCACCCTGGATCTGCTCCCGGACTCCGCTCGGAACCTGGCGCTGACGGGCCAGCGCTTCCTGAACATCATCGTCGACTTCGTGGGCGCGGGCGTCGAGCACGTCGTGGCCATCGTCGACCTGCTGCTCAACGTGGGCAAGGCGCTCATCAACGAAGCCTCCCAGCTCGCGGCCACCACGCTCGCGGCGCTGCGGAAGACGGGCGTGCAGATCCCCGCCACCAATCCCTGACACGTCTCACCGTCGTCTGTCGTGCCTCCTGGTGAGTCGCGAGCGCAATCGCTCGCCGCCAGGAGTCGACGTGCCGTCACGGCCCGGCGCACGTCTCATTCATTTTCATGTCTTGGAATAGGACCGTCCCCGTGAGGGGTGGGCGTGTGCCCAGGTATGCGGTCCAGGGAACCTGCACCCGGAGCAGGGTTTTCCACCCCCTCGCTCGCGAGGGTCGGGGAGCGTATGGCCACAGGTCTCATCATTCCTGGCGTCCAAGTGACGGTCGTCAAGGAAGTATTGCCGCAACAGCTTGCACCGTCTGGTGTTCTAGGAATCACAGGCTTCTTGGAGTCATCCCAGGGCAAGGTCATCCGCGCCAGCAGTTGGTCGCGGTTCCTGGAGGTCGCCGGGCGCGCCAGCGCCTACAGCCTCCCGGAGGCCCGCCAGGCGCTGGACAACGGCGTCTCGGAGCTCGTCATCTCTCCCCTGCCCTCGACGGCGGGAGCGAGCGCGATGGTCGCCGTCGCGGCGGACGTCAGCAAGTATCCCGCGGGCTCCACCGGTGAGAAGTATGGCGCCACCTTCATGGCGCGAGCCCCTGGCCTCTGGGCCAATGGCCTCACCCTCAAGATCACCTACCGCAACAACATCGACAAGTCGGTGTCCTACGACCTGGAGGTCACCCACCCCTCCAGCGGCGCCACGGAGACGCTCCGCAACGTCAACGCGACGTCGCTCGTCTCCTCGCTGGACACGTCGTCCTTCATCCGCGTCGACACCACGAAGGGCGTGGGCTGGCCCACCGAGGGCACGTACACGCTGGCGACGGGCAAGGACGCCACGCCCGAGGAGTACGCCACCGCCCTGGGCCGCCTGCGCGACCAGCCGGACGTGGACCTGGTGCTGGCCGCCGTCCAGGACTTCTCCGACCGCGCCAAGGTCACCCGCATCTACGGTGACGTCATCAGCCACTGCAACGCCATGAGCGGCGACAGCAAGGGCCGCCTCGGCTTCGGGCAGGTGCCGCCCACCGGGACGATGGAGGAGCACGGACAGCTCGCCTCGAACCTGGTGAGCGACCGCTTCGTCCTCGTCGCGCCGCACGGCTCGGTGGGCGCGGTGGCCGGCATGGTGGGCGGCCTCACGCCGCACCAGTCGCCGACCTTCAAGCGCGTGGCCGGCCTGAATGAAATCTCGCTGACCGTCGAGGAGCAGAAGGCGCTCCTGCGCTCGTACGTCGTCCCCGTGGTGACCGAGCGCGGTCGCGGCACCATCGTCGTGCGCGGCCTGACGACGGACGGAGATCAGATCAACGTCCGCCGCGTCGCCGACCGGGCGGTGCGCACGCTGAAGATGGTGGGCGACCTGTTCATCGGTCTGCTCAACAACGCGGACGGGCGCAGCGCGCTGAAGCAGAAGCTGGTGGAGGCGCTGGTGCAGATGGAGAAGGACGGCGCCATCGTCCCCTCCACCGACGGCAAGGACCCCGCCTTCAAGGTCGAGGTCTATTCGTCGCAGCAGGACTTCGCGCTCGGAATCGTGAGGGTCAACATGGCCGTCAGACCCGTGCGAGCCATTGACTACATCTACGCGACCATCACGGTCCAGGTCTGATGAGGAAACACACAGATGCCAACGGTATTCTCCGCCAACCGTAGCAGCATCCTCGTCGACGGCGAGGCCGTGGAAGGCCTCCAGTCCATCGCCTTCCGCGTGGTCACCGAGCGCGAGGACATTCGCGCCATCGGCTCCAACGAGCGCGTCGACGTCATCTTCGGCCTGCGCACCGTCGTCGGTGAGCTGGTCATCCGCTCCTCCGCCGAGAAGCTGGACGCGCTGCTCGCCGCACGCGGCAAGTTCCAGCTCGTGGCCAACCTCAAGCGCACGGAGGGCACGGACGACACCCGGACGCTGTCCTTCGACGACTGCTTCGTCGAGGGCAAGTCGTTCCAGATGGACGCCCACGGCAGCGCCGCCACGACGTACGCCTTCACGGCGACCCGGCTTCGCGAGGAATAGGCCGTGAGGGAGGCGCCCGCGAGCCCACACCTGGAGGACGGCGCGGCGGCGATCTCCATCGAGATCGACGGCCAGACCTTCCACCTCCACCCCGGAGTCACCTCCGGGGCCCCGGAGGTCGAGGCCTCCACCGGCGGGCGCTTCCAGCTCCATCCCTGGAGCTTCGATTCACACCTGCGGGCGCTGGGGGTCCATGCCTGGCTCGACGGCGCGGGGATGTCCTTCGACGCGGAAGGGTTCGCGTCGGACGTGCTGCGCGGCTCGGGCGTTCCGGAGTCTCTCTTCACGGAGCTGACTCCGCTGGCGCTGTGGTGGGCCCTGGGCGGGGCCCGCGAGTCGTCGCTCGGGACACTTCCCGAGGGATGGGTCCAGGCCGGAGACGTGCGGGCGCGGCTGCGTCCGTGGACGTTCTCCGAGCGCGCCCGCGTGGTGGAAGAGAGTCTGACCTTGGAGCCCGATGGCACGCGCGAGCTGAACCTGGAGCGCTACCTGCGCGCCATGCTCGCGGTGTCCGTCGTGGAAATCGTTCCCGCGGTCCCCATGGACACGCTGGATGGCGCCAGCACCACGGCGCTGCTGGAGGCCGTGGTCGCCATCAACACAGGGGATGAACGGAACGAAGACCAGACTCTTCGCACCCCGGGCGCCCAGGCTCGCGTGCTCGCCGAGGTGACCCTGAAGCTCTGTCGTGCCCTGGGATGGACCCCCTCCCAGGTCTGGGCAACCCCCGCCGCCGAGGTGGACCGGTTGCTCGCACTGTTGCGACTCACGGAGGCCCACACGCCCGCGCCCGCTCCCAAGCGGCGGACGCCAAGGCTCTCCGACTTTCCCGACGCCGTGGTCATTCAGGTGGAGGACGACTGATGCGCAAGACGTTCACCACCGCCGAGCTGACCTCCCGGCTCTGCCGCCCCGCCTTCCGCGCCATCGAGGTCGTGGCCCGACAGCTCGGTGTCGCCGTGCCGGCATCGACTCGCGTGGAAAAGACGCGGGAGCAAGCCGTCGCCGTGGAGGATGCCTCCGAGGCCACGGTGGTCCGTGCTCACGATGCGGCGCCGACGAAGCCCGCCGTCACCGGCATCACGCCGATTCGAGCCGAGGCCCCTTCGACGAATCCGTCGAAGCGAGGTACCACTCCCGCGGCACCCTCCGACATCGCGGCGAAGGACACCGCCGCTTCCGCGCGGGGCTCGTCGAAGCCCTCCGTCGATTCGGCTGCATCCGCATCGCCCCCTCGCGGCGGCCCTGGCCTGGCGACGCTCGGAGACTCCGAATCCGACGCCCTGTCAGGAAGCGCCTTCGCGCGCCATGAGACGTCGCGCGGGCGCATGGATCTCGGCGCCGCGCTCTCCCCTCCTGAAATACATGAGGGCTCTTGGGGGGACGCTTCGAGGCCGCACGCGACCGCTCCCGCTCCTGCCTCCGCGTCTTCGGGGCTGAGCATCTCGATCAAGGCGACGACTCCGCGACCTCCCGCTCGGCAGGTCGTTCGACTGCTCCGCCCTCTGGCGCCTACTGTCGCCCAGAGTCCTGCTCGCGGCGACGACTCTTCCTCTACCCGGCCACTCGCGCCCTCGGCCTCTCACTCCATCTCGCTTTCCGAGGCCCCGTCTCTCGTGGCCACCGAGCCCCCTGAAGTGCTTCGGGACTCGCACGGCACCGGGACTGCGCGCACCCTCGCTCGCACAGACGCCATACAGTCCGCAGCTCGTCCCGAATCGCCGCGCTCCATCGCTCATGCGGACACAACATCGTCCGCGTCCCGCCCCGGCTCGCCGCACTCCGTCGCTCGCGCCGACTCCGGTCAGTCCGCGGATCGTCCCGACTTGCAGCACGCCGTCGCTCGCGCGGACGTCACACAGTCCGCATCCCATCCCCGCTCGCGACACTCCATCGCAAGCGCGGGGGCCACACAGGTCGCGGCTCGTCTCGACTCGCCGCACTCCGGCGCGCATTCGGATGCCACACAGGTCGCGGCTCGCCTCGACTTGCCGTACTCCGGCGCGCATTCGGATGCCACACAGGTCGCGGCTCGTCTCGACCTGCCGTACTCCGGCGCTCATTCGGACGCCACACAGGTCGCGGCTCGTCTCGACTCGCCGTACTCCGGCGCTCATTCGGACTCCACTCTATCCGCGGCCCGTCTCGACTTGCCGTACTCCAGCGCTCACGCGGACGCCACACAGGTCGCGGCTCGTCTCGACTCGGACGCCACTCCGTCCGCGTCGCGTCTCGACTCGCGACACTCCAGCGCCCGATCGGGCTCCACTCGATTCGAGCCTCGCCCTGACTCGTCGCAGGGAGCGGGCGCGTCGCCCGCCATGCCGCATGAGCAAACCCGGGACGCACACAGCGCCAGTTCGCCGAGGCCCATCGAGTCAGCACCTCGGCCCGAGGCTCCTCGCGCGCACACGTCGTCACCTCGACCTGTCGTGCGACTGCGCCCCCCGACACCGACCCCGAACGCCCAGCCCAAGAAGCGGCTCCACTTCGCGCCTCCCACGGACGAAACCTCTCCCCTTCCTCCCAATGCGACGACCCAGCTCGCGCAGCAGGTCAGCCAAGAACTGGCCCCACTCGTGACTCGCGCCGAGCAGCTCACGCGTCAGACACGGGCCTCGGAGGCCTCGACGCCGACGGAGTCCGCCGCCGTCCGCAACACCTTCAACGTGAACGTCCAGGTGGGCTCCGACAACGCGGCGACAGGGCTGGACCGCCGCACGTTGGAAGACGCACTCGTGGACATCCTTCGCGAGACGGCTCGCCGTCACGGATTGGAGGTCTGAGCCATGGCCGGCATCGGATACTCCGTGACCATCGGCTCGCTGCGAGCCTCTCACTCCTCCCGCCAGGGACAGGCCTTCGTCCGCTCCATCACCAGCGAGCTGACCATGGACGGCGCGGGCGGCCGGTGCTCGGTGGAGCTCGTTCCCTCCGACTCCCCGCTTCCGCCTCCCGGCGAAGCCACCACCATCTCGCTCGACGGCGGCGACGGCGCGGTCACCGTCTTCACCGGGCGGGTCCTCGAGTCCCGAGGCGCTCCCGACACGTCCCTCGTCCTGGGCGGCGATGCCCTCGCGAAGCTCGCGCGCATCGACGTCTCGGGCGCCTTCGAGCAGATGACCGCGGGCGCCATCGTCCGGGAGCTCGTCAACAAGGCCGGCGCCACGGCCGGCACCATCGAGGATGGCCCCACGTTCCCCAGCTACGTCCTCCACCGGGGGCCTCGGGCGCTGCGCCACATCCACCAGCTCGCGGCGCAGTCCGGCTTCGACGTCTTCACGGATGGCCAGGGCAAGGTCCACTTCGCCGCGCCCAAGCAAGGCGGCGCGGACCACACGTTCGTCTATCGCTCGCAAGTCCTCCGCACCCAGCTCAGCCAGCCATTGCCCGTCATCGACGGCTTCGAGGTCTGGGGCGAAGGCGCCGCCAGCTCCCAGGGCGAGAAGAAGGCGCACTGGCTCGTCGATGACCTCGCTCCCATTCACGGCAAGGCCGCGCTCGGCGCCAACGGCAAGGTGAGCGCGGGCTCCACGGGAAAGCAGTCGCGCGAGGTGAAGGACGGCGTGGTGCGCTCCGGCGATGACGCCTCCACCCAGGCCAAGGCACGCACCACCGCCCTGGCCGCCCGCACCCTGCACGGCTTCATCGAAGTGCTCGGAGCGCCCGCCGTGAAGCCTGGCGACCTCATCCAGGTCAACGACATCCCCGAGGGGCACCCCGTGGAATCGCTCCTGTCCGGGGTGGTCCTCCGCGTCCGCACGGTGCGCCACACCTTGAACGCCCGCACGGGCTTCACCACCCGGATGGAACTCTGACATGCCCGTCCGCATCGGAAAAATCGAGCTCGTCGGGCTCACGCGAATCTACACCGAGGACGCGCGCAACCTCGTGCAGCAGCGTGTGCCCGGTCAGGCCGGCAGCGTCTTCCAGGACCTGGGCCGCGAGCCCGTCACCGTCGTCATGGAGGGGCTCCTCCTCGGAGACGACCCTCAAGCCGCGCTCGAGGAGCTGCGACAGGCGCAGGCGAAGGCCACGCCCCTGTCGTTCGCCTCGGACGCCATCGCCGGCGCGGACCTCACCGACGTCCTCATCGCGGACTTCCAGGTGCGCCAGCTCGCCGGCCACCAGAACCGCTTCAGCTTCTTCCTTCGCGTCAAGGAGTACGTCGAGCCACCCGCCCGCGAGGACGCGGGCGTCGGCGCGGTCAACGACGCGGTGGCCAGCGACGCACAGGACTGGGCGAAGAGCAGCACGGACGCCGCGGGCGTGCTCCAGAACCCCGAGTCCCTGATGGACGCCGTCGACGCGAACCCCGACCTCCTGGGCCACCTCTCGGGGGACGAGCTGGGCTCGGTGGTCAACAGCGCCAAGGGCTCGCTGTCGGGCAAGAACTTCGGGAGCCTCATGGGCGCGCTCGGCAAGGTGAACCCCGGCGCCATCATCGGCCTCGTGCAGTCGCTCTCCCAAGCGGGGAGCATCGGTGAGTTCATCGAGAAGCTCGCCACCGAAGGCATCAGCATTCTGGAAGAGATGACCGGCCTGGACCTGGGCGCGGCCCTCGCCGTCGTCAAGGGCATCGCGGGCGCCAGCGACTTCCTCGCCAAGCTTCAAGCCGTGGGCAAGGAGGCCGGAGCGCTGGGCAGCGCCATCGGCAACTTCGACCCGCTCGGCCCCTTCAAGGACCTGGAGAAACTTCCGTGAGCACCACGACCGCCGACATCGTCGACGGCATCACCCGACTCGTCGTCGCCGTGGACAAGCTGCTCAAGACGGACACGGTGAATGCCATCGTCGCCCTCGTACGCCAGTTCGGCATCGGCGCCCCCGTGAAGGTGGGCATCGACGCGCTGGGCAAGGCCCTGGACCTCATCATCAGCTGGATCGCCAGGCTGGAGCAGGTCGCCGCCATCCCCGCGCTGCTCGAGAGCCTGGACCCCGCGCTCGATGGGCTCAAGGCCATTGGCGACAAGTCCGAGGACGAGATGCGGGAGATGGGCCTGGAGCCTCTCGCCCCGCTGGCCGGCGCGGCCCATGCCGCGTCCGTCGTCCTCGAGAAGCTCCGCGCGGGCGTCACCCTCATCCTCCAGGGCTACCTGCCCCAGCAGTCGCTCGAATCCCTTCGCGAGTCCGTGGTCCAGGTGAAGGAGACCCTCAAGAAGCTCGGTGAGGCGCTGGTCTCGGGCGCGTCCCTCTCCAGTGGCGCAGGCCTGGCGCTGCCCTCGGGAGCTCCGGCATGAGCGACCTGGTCACCCTCCTCCGCGCCATCATCCGGGACGAGCTCGCGTCGCTGAAGCTGGGCGACATCGGGGTCGTGACGAGCGCCTTCCCGCACGCGGATGGCGACGAGCACAACCACGAATGCAACGTGAAGCTGCGCGAGAGCGACCTCGAGCTGCGCCGCGTCCCCATCGCCACGCCGCACATCGGCATGGTGAGCGCGCCTCACGCGGGGGACCTCGTCGTCATCACGTACATCAACGGCGACCCCAACCGCCCCGTCATCACCGGCCGCCTCTACTCCGACAAGCTCAACCCGCCCATCCACGAGGCGGACGAGTGGCGCGTTGTCTCCCCTCCCGGCGGGAAGACCTCCATCGCCATCGACCAGGAGCAGTCCGTGGTCATCACCGCGGGCGAGACGGTGGTGACGGTGAAGCAGGACGACGTCATCACCATCAAGGGCAAGACGGACCTGAAGCTGGAGGTGGAAGGCAACGTGGAGCTCAAGTGCACCGACTGCACGGTGGACGCGTCCGGGAAGATCGACCTGGGCAAGAGCGGCAGCGGCGTCATCACCGAGCAGAGCCACAAGTGCTACTTCACCGGCGCTCCGCTCAAGGGCTCGAAGGACGTGAAGGCCAAGTAACCATGCCCGCGCCCAGTGGATCCGAAATAGGCAGCCTCGCCAAGAGCGCCATGCAGTCCGCGAGCCTCCGGGGAGAGAACGCCCCCGACCTGGCCACCGCGCTGGGCGACACGTGCGGCCAGGCCTTCATGCTCTTCGTGAACATGGCCATGGTGACGCCGGGCATCCCCGCCGCCGCGCCGCCGCCCCCTGGCTCGGGCAGCACCGTGGGCCCGGGGATGATGCTGCCTCCACCCGCCGGGGGCCCTGGAGCTTCGCAGATCGAGCCCATCGCCAAGGGCCTCCTGGCGTCGAACCAGATCAACGGCGAGCAGCGCGACGCGCTGGCCAAGGCCATCGCCCAGACGGTGGAGCAGGCCCTGATTCTCTTCACCTCGATGGTGCAGGTGGCGCCGGGCATGGCCATCGCGGGCTTCACCACGACGGCGCCCGGCAACCTCATGGGCGCCGCGCCCGCAAAGCCCCTGCTCCAGCCGCTCGCGCTGGGCTTCCTCCAGGCCGGTGGCATCCGGGGCGAGAACGCGCCGGACCTCGCGGGCGCCATGGCCGAGACGCTGTCCAACGCGCTCACGCAGATGATGACGCGCCTGAAGGTGGCTCCGGGCATTCCCAGCTCGCCCGGGGCGACGGCGGGTCCGGGGAGGTTGCTCTGATGTCCAACGCGCTCAAGACAGACCTGCGGCTGGCCTTCTCCGAGTCGGGCGGCGCGGACCTGGACTGGTCCGACCACGGCGGAGCGGCCACCGTGAGTGGCAAGGACAACCTGGTCCAGGCGCTGACGATGCGGCTCGTCGTCTACCGCGGGCACCTGAACCAGCTGGGCCACCAGCGCTACGGCAGCCGCGTGGCGGACCTCATCGGCGAGCCGATGGACCGCGCCAACCTGGACCTGCTGCGCCGCTACGTGCGCCAGGCCATCAAGGAAGACCCGCGCGTGGACGAGGTGCTCGAGCTGAGCGTCACCGCCCGCGCGGATGTGCCGGGCGCCGTGGATGTGCGGGCGCGCATCAAGGCCATCACCGGTGACGCGGTGGAATTGGGATTGGCGCTCGACCTGGGCTGAGCGGGTCGGCGTGACAACGGGTACGGAAACGACTTGGGGAGAGCGTGATGAACGGCAAGGAAACGCAGGGAATGAACGGAGTGCTGACCCTCGAGCTGCGGAACCTGGACGGCTCGCTGATGGAGCGCCGCCGGGTCCCCAACCTCATCACGATTGCCGGCAAGCAGCTGGTCGCGGAGCTGCTCATGGGCCGCGTCAACGCGCTGCCCACGCGCTGGTCCATCGTCGTGGGCACGGGTGTCACCCAGCCCCTTCCGTCCGACACGGAGCTCAAGACCAAGGTGGATGAAGCCATCGACGCCGAGCCCAAGGTGGAGGTCGTCCGACAGGGCGATGGCTCCAGCCTGGTCCGCGCCACGGTGACGGCCTCCCTGCCCGCGCTCACCCAGGCCACGGTGCAGCCCCTGACGGAGGCCGGCATCCAGATCCTCCAGGGGGCCTCCACGCCCATCCTCTTCAACCGGGTCCGCTTCGAGGAGGTCAACCGCGGGCCCAACATGGAGATGAAGATGACGTGGGAGATCTCCTTTTGAGCCTCTATCCTCCTGACCAGAACACCTTCAGCGCCATCGTCGAGAGGCTGCTGGGGAACCTGGGTCCAGGCATGGACCCCAACGTCGGCGGCATGGCCCGCACCCTGGCGGAAGCCTACGCGCGCGAGATGGCGACGTTCTACGCCATGATGGAGCTGTCACACCGCGCGGGCTATCTCGACACCGCCGAGGGCGCCGCCCTGGACAACGTGGTGGCCGTGCTGGGGCTGAAGCGCGCGCGCGCCGGTCGGCTCATGGGCGAGGTGGAGCTCAGCCGCATCACCCCCGCGCCGGATGACATCGGCATTCCCGCGGGGCGACAGGTCACCGGCCTCACCGCGGACGGCAAGCCCCTGCCCCTCTTCGAGACGATGGAGGACGCCACGCTCGTCAAGGGCGACACACGCGTCATCATCCCCGTGCAGGAGGTCCAGGACGACGAGCAGCCCTCGCGCGAGGCGCCGCCCGCCATCGACCCGTTCCGCGTGACGTTGATGCCCAGACCCATCCTGGGCATCGAGGCCGTCACCAATCCCGCGCCCCTGCGGAGAGGCTCGGACAACGAGACCGACGAGAACCTCCGCGCCCGCGCCCGCACCGCGCTGCGCGACGGCGAGAAGGGAACGTTGGAGTCCCTGGCCGCCGCCGTGCAGCAGCAAGGCGTGCGGCACGTCACCGTCCGAGAGCCCGCGGACGCGCCACCGGGGGTCGTGGACGTCCTCGTGGGAGACACCGACTTCGAGGCCGATGTCGAAGGGGTCGCCCGGGTCGAGGCCGCCATCCGCGAGACCAAGGCCGCCGGCATCCGCGTCCGGCTCCGCTACGCGCGAACCATCTTCTTCCAGTTGAGCTTCAGCGTGGAGCCCACCCGCGAGGACCTGGACGAGGTGTCCTTCGGTCGGCTGCGCCGGGACCTCCAGCAAGCGCTCCTGCAGTACATGCAGGAGCAGCCCGTGGGCTCCCCGGTCATCCGACGCAAGCTGGAGGCCGTGCTCTACGGCAACCCCGCCGTGCGTCGCGTGAGCAACCTGAGCGTGGAGACGTATGTCTGGGGCCTGGTGGGCAACCCGCCCACGCGGAAGGGGCTGGTGCTCGAATCCCAGAGCCGCGAGTACGGCGCCAACCGCGACTGGAAGATGGAGCCTCTGGAGGTCGGGCGCATCGACCTGGTGAAGCTGGAGCCCCGCATCTCCCGGCTGCGCACGCCCCAGTGGAGGCTGGACCTGGTGGTGTCGCTCTCCAGTGGAGAGGCGCGCACGCCCGAGCAGGTGCGCGAGGCCCTGCGCGGCGCGCTGCATGTCTTCGCCGCGCGGCTCTCCGAGGAGGCCCAGGTCGGGCGCGAGGCCCTCCTCACCTGGGACTCCCTGCAGCTGGCCCTGAAGTCCCAGGCCCGAATCCAGGCGCTGCTGGGATGTGACGTCACCCTGGAGACGGGCATCACCGTGTCCCTGGTCGCCCCGAGCACGCCCGCCGCGGCCCTCCCCGACCAGGTCACCCAGCTCCTGGTGAAGGCCGACGTGCGGCTCGAGTTCGGCGGCGCCGAGCTGGTGGGGGTCGGATGAGCGCGGACCAACGCAGACGCCGCATGTTGGGGTACCTGCCCCCCATCCTTCAGTCCGGAGCGAGGATCCACGACTTCTTCGACTCGCTCGCCCAGGAGCTGGAGACGATGGAGCAAGGCCTCACGCGGCTGATGCGTTCGCGCTGGTACTCCCTCGCGCGAGGCTTCCCGGTCGACGCCTCGCCGTTGAACAAGGCGGACTCCGAGCTGGGCCGCGTCGCCATGCTCTACGGCGTGTTGCCGCGCCGGGGTGAGTCCGACGTCTATCTGCGCCAGCGGCTGGCGGCCATGGTGGAGCTGCACCGCACGGGCCTCGCCTCCGCGCCGGCCCTGCTCCGGCTGGTCTCCCTCGTCTACATGGCGAAGCAGCCGCCTCGGATTGTCTGGGAGGGGAAGACGGCGGTCGGCCTCTTCTCGGTGCCTCGCGCGGATGGAACGTACCGGGACCTCCGCGTCGAGCTGGTGGACAACCCGACGATGCCCGCGGGCGCCAGCTTCCGAAACGTCGCCCGGGAGCAGCGCATGCTCACCTCCAACCAGGGGCTGGAGGTCGCCGAGGTCGACATCACGCTCAAGGCGACGGAGCGGGAGATCGCCGTCCCCATCCTCCGGCACGAGCAGTCCGGCCTCGACGTCATCTTCCTGGGTCGCATCCCGCTCGGCTCCACGCTGCTGCTGCGCCACAAGCGCCCGCCCATCCTCGATGGCCGCCCGGTGGACACGCCCCTCATCCTGGCCCACCCCACGCGCTTCGCGGGCCCGAATGACGTGGGGGTGCTGGCGCGCTTCGACATGCCGGAGGCCCGCTTCTCCGTCTTCAAGGAGGACCGCCACCTCCCGGAGCTGGACCCGGGCGACAGCCATTGGACATACGACACCCTGGAGCGGCAGGAGGTCCGCGCCTATCTGTTCGGCTGGTCCGCCGAGAGGCAGCAGGCCGCGGAGGCCCAGGCCCTGCCTCAGCGCGATACACCTCGCGCGGAGCTGCGCTTCGGGTGGACGGAAGTCACTCCCGCCACCTGCACCCTGCGCATCCCCGCCAATCACATCCCTCCCCACTTCCTGGTGCCCAACGAAGAAGGCGTGGTGCCCGGGTTGCCAGGGCTGGTGAAGGAGCTGGCGGCGGCGCTGGAGTACGGGCGCTGCGCGGGCGTGCGCACCCGCATCGAGCTCACCCTGCCCATGCCTCCGGAGTCGCTCGTCGCGACGGAAGGCCCGCTCCGGTTCGAAGTCACCGCCTCCTTCGGCGAGACGCTCGAGGCGACGGATGCGCTGACCTCCTTCGGTTCCCACATCTCGTTGCACGAACAGTTCCCCGAGCCCCAGGAGAAGCTGGCCTGGGACGGCGTCTTCAACGGCACCCGCTTCGATACCTCGAGGTTCCAGTCATGAGTGAGCCCTACTACACCGCGAAATCAGGTGACCCCATCCTGGCGGACACCTGGAACAACATGCAGATCAAGACGCGGGACGAGATTCGTTCCCACACGCACCGCGGCGGCGACGACGGACAGCTGCTGGATGGCACCAGCATCTCGCCGACCGCATCGCTGAAGGTGAACAAGGTCGAGGCCACGCTCGGGCTGACGGTGAAGAACGTCGACATCTCCAAGTGGATGGACGACACGGAGGCCAAGAAGCTGTCCCTCACGGGTGGAAACCTCTCCGGCCCGTTCTCCGTCATGGCCAACGTGGGCATCGGCGCGGCGCCCAGCACCCGGCGCCTGCTGGTCCAGGGCGCCGTGGACAACAACGCCGCCGTGGAGATCCGAAGCTCGGGGAACAACGCCTGGGGCGTCGGGCTCATCGTGAAGACCACGGGCGCCACCGAGGGCGCCGCCCTCCAGCTGCGCAGCCGGAACAAGAGCTGGCTGCTCAAGGGCGAGCTGGGCGCGACGGCGGAGGGCTTCCAGATCTCCGAGGGCGGCGGTGACGGAGAGAACGGCAGTGGCTACGGCACGCCTCGCCTGCATCTCAAGGCGGGCGGCAGCATGGGCCTCAACACGACGGACCCGCAGGGCGCGCTGGATATCCGCCTGTCGTCGGCGGCGGCGGGGTTCGACCGGCTGGTGGTGAACACCACGACGCTGTGGGGCAACGGCCAGCCTCAGGTCACCATCGGCGCGGGCGGCGCGGCCGGCTTGATGATCAACAACCCGCACGTCGTCTGGAACAGCACCGACAACCGCGCCTCCATCCGCTACGGCTTGAGCGGCGGTGTGGCCACCGGGCTGATGTGGGACGTGGGCGCGCGCGCGAGCAACGCGTTCTCCTTCATGGTGAACAACACCCACTCCATGTGGATGGGCGCGGACGGGAGCGTCGGCATCGGCACGTCGACGCCGGGCGTCCGGCTGGATGTGCAGGGCGGCAG
Source organism: Myxococcus stipitatus (assembly GCF_038561935.1). Next base: position 5,623,504 of record NZ_CP102770.1, read on the forward strand.
CCTGCGCGTCAGCGGCGCCATCATGCCCTCCATCGGCAACGCTCCGGGCAATGGCATCCAGTTCCCGCTGGATGCGTTCGGCGGCACCGGCGACTCCGCGAGCATCCGCTACTACCGCGCGCCCAATCCCCTGCCCGGCGAGGAGGAGAACGGCAAGCTGGTCATCTCCTGCGAGAACGAGCCAGGCGACGCCATCATCCTCAACCAGGGGGGCGCGGACCGGATGACGCTGGTCAACGCCAACGTCGGCATCGGGACCTCGCGCCCCGGTACGCCGCTGCACATCGCCCAGCGAGAGGCCAACCTGGGCATCCGGCTCACGGAGCACGTCTCCGGGCGCTTCGTCGACATCGCCTACACGGGAACGGGCATCCTCCAGTTCGCGCACAGCAATGGCGCGGGCCAGAGCCTGATGCCGAACGGGCAGTGGCTGCAGATCTCCGACGCGGGATTGAAGCAGAACATCGCGTCGCTCGAGGGTGTCCTCCCGCGCGTGCTCGCGCTGCGCCCGGTGAGCTACGAGCTGAAGGCCACGGGTCACCCGCAGCTGGGCCTGGTCGCGCAAGAGGTGGAGCCGCTCTTCCCCGAGCTCGTGGCGGACTCGCCCCGGATGAAGGACGACGGCGAGCCCTTCAAGGGCCTCACCTACGAGTCCTTCAGCGTGCTCGCCATCGCGGCCCTCAAGGAGCTCAAGCAGCAGTACGACGAACGCATCGCGGCGCTGGAGCAGCGCCTCCAGGAACAGGAGCGGAAGTCATGAAGGACGCCATCGAGAAGCGCCTCGCCGACCTGAAGTCCGAGCACGAGGCGGGCCAGAAGATGCTGGCGGAGCTGGACGCCCGGCGCGCGCAGCTGGTGCAGACGATGCTGCGCATCGAGGGCGCCATCGAGGTGCTCCAGGAGCTGGTGCCCGCCCAAGAAGCCAGCGCCGCCACCGTGACGGACATCAAGGAAGCCGCCCGCTGAAGCCCCGCGCGGCAGGGACCCTCTCTCCATGAGTGATACGCGCATCGCCGCCACGCTGACCTATACGGGGACGGCCACACCGCCCTCGTCCGCCCAGGTGCCCGTGGATGCCTCGGGCCTCGTCGTCGCCCTGGCCGTCCCGGAGGGCGTGTCGCTGGTGCGCGCCGCGCTCAAGGTCCGCGCTCCGGCGGACGACGTGACGTTGAACCTGGCGCCCACCTCCACGCTGGCCACCAGCGACGGACAGACGACCCTGGACCCGGCCAAGGCCATCACCTGGCTCAGCCTGGACTGGGGCGTCCGCCGCCCGCTCTCCTCCGTGGAGCTGAAGCTCGTCACCACCACGCCCGTGCAGACCGCGAAGAAGGGGCGCTTGAGCGTCGCGGAGGGCGGCTCCTGGTATCCCCCGACGCCCTCCGACACGGTGGCGACGAACGCCGTGGAGGTCCTCCCCGGCCTCCTCGCGGGACGCCTGCTGGTCGAGTTCGTCGAAGCCAGCGCGGCGCCGCCTCCCGTCGGCACGCCCAAGACGCTGTCGGCCACCCAGCTCCAGAGCATCACCCTCCGCGCGCCGGCCCGGCCGCCCGACCTCACCGCCTTCGTCGGCGAGGGCGCGGGCACGCTCTTCTTCCACCACTCCGTGCCGATGCTCCCACGACAGGAGCTGGTGATGGAGGACGCGCTCAGCGACGCGCTCCAGCGAGCCTGGCCCGCGAAGCTCCAGTCCGGCACGGTGGCCATCGCCCTGCGCTCCTCGGGGCTCGGCATGTTCGACCGCGTGCAGCTCGTGCTCGACACGCTCGACGTCATCGAGCACTGGAGCGCGGGCACCCGCACGCAGACGCTCACGGTGGGCACGGACGGGATGGCGACCGCGCAGGTCTCCGTCCCCAAGGACCGGCCCCTGACCGAGGTGCGCTTCCAGGTCCGCCACCAGTTGAACAACGAGCACCTGCCGCTCGCGCCGCGTCCCCCGGGACAGCCCCCGCTCGCGCACCACTGCGGCTCCGACATCTCCGCCGCGCAGTCCTTCGGTTCCAAGGGCGCCGTGGGCCCCCTCGCCGCGCTGGACCTCCACCTGCGCCCGCTCACCCGGAAGGTGACAGGCGTCCTCACGCTCCATGCCGATGCGCATGGCAGACCGGACGCGACGCCCCTGCCGACGGGCCCGCTGACCTTCCAGCTCGAGGAGGAGGGCACCGCGCCCTGGTCGGCGCGCTGGGTCTCCTTCACGCTCGAGAAGCCGCTCGCGCTGGGCACGGGGACCTGGTGGGCGGTCCTCTCCACGACGGAGGGCGCCGTCCTCTGGAGCCTCACGGACTTCATGGACGAGGGCAGCACGACGATGCCCGGCCCCACCCTGCACCGCATCGGGGCCCTGAGCCCGTGGCTCCCGCACGAGGCCACCCTCCCGGGCACGGAGGTGAATCCCCAGCTGCTCTGGGCCTGCTCCCGCCCTCGGCTTCGCCCCCTCGCGACCGAGCCTCCGCCGCGCCCTCGCCTCCAGCTCCGCTGGGGAACGCGGACGCTGGACGTCACGCCCGACGAGGACGGCCTCGTCGCCCTGGATGCGCGGGCGCTGGCCCCGCTCACGCCGCCCGGTGGCACCGGGAGTCCGCCGCCGCTGGAGGTCCTCGTGCGCTCCGCCGCGGCCGGAGACATCACCCTGTCCGAGCTCCATGTGGTCATCCCCCGCCGGGAGACCCACGCCCTGTTTCCTCACTCGTGAGGCCCCTTCGCCATGCTCCTCGCCGTCGAGTCCTACTTCCACGATGCGCTCCGCCCCGCCGTCCCCGAAACGGTGGACGTGGCGACCGGGCCTTCACAGGGCCCCGCCGCCGAGGTGGAGGCGCTCGTGGAGGTCTGCGCCTCGAGCTTCAAGCTGGCGCTTCCGGAAGGTGACGACCTCACGGCGCAGCGGCAGCCGTCCTATTTCGCGCAGGTCCACCGCTGGCCCGGAAACGGGACGACGCGCGACTTCACGCTCCCGGCCAACGCCCAAGGCCAGGTCGCGGAGGTGGAGTCACCGCCAGGGCGTCCCCTGCGCCGGGGGGATGACTACACCCTGGAGGGCACCACGCTGCGGCTCTTTCGCGCGCCCATGACGGCCGACGAGGCCGTGGTCGCCTTCCTCCGGGGGGAGCGCGCCGAGGGCTTCCTGGAGCGGCGGCGCTGCGAGCTGAGGCTGACGGTCCGCGCCTGGGTGAAGGCCCCGGGCAACGCCGCGCCCCTGCTGTCACGGGCGCTGGCCGCCGCACTGGCCGCCTCCTCGGACCTGGGGAACCTGGAGGACGAGGACACCTTCCCCGAGGAGTCGGGCGTCCGCATGCGCCTGCTCCAACCCGCCGCCACCCTGCTGGGTGTCACGCGCACGCTGGAGGCCGTGGGCGCCACGTTCTTCAGCCGCGCCCAGGCGAGCTTCCTCATCCGCGGCGAATGCGAGCAGCTCATCTCCCTGGGCACGCCCGAGCCCGTGGGCATCATCCGCGAAGTGCGCCGCGACACGTAGTGCCCGGCCGCGCGAGCCGCCGCTTCTCCCTGGTGGGAAACCGCTATGGGATTGCGGCGCGCGCCCCGACACCGCGAGCAGCGGCCCCACACGCACAGTCCGCATCAAGCCGGGAATCAGGACACTCCAGCGACGCGCGAAAAATCGAACGCGACATTCAACGCACCGCTCCGTTCCCTTGCTGCACGGGGTGACTTGGTTGCGTTTTGAAGGTCACTTCGCGCCGTTCCGGCCTTGAATCGGAACGCGATTGCATCTGCATTCAATCTGCATGTACTTCCAGACCCCTGGGAGTTCCTGACGGATGGCACACATGCGTGCCCAATCTCTATTCATGGGAGAAATCATGTCGTCCCGTTTCCAAGGTTCTTCGACTGTGACTGGTTTGCGCTGGGGAGCGGTGTTGCTCGCGGGTCTGGTGGGCTGTGCGCCGACGACGAAGGAGCAGGCGCCGGAGCAGCAGGCGGTGAGCGAGGCGGAGGCCCAGGCGAAGCTGCTGACGCCGCCCGCGGGGTGTACGGAAATCACGATGGGCGAGCTGCGCAACGGCATCCAGCTCACGCCCGTGCGCTACGGACAGCAGCCGATGTACCGCGGCACGTTCAACAGCTTTGGCGACCCGAACGCGGTGGACACCGCGCGCATCCGGCTGGATGTGAACACGGCGCCGGGCCTGTATGACCTGGCCGCCGAGGGTGCCAACACCTACACCTGCGACCAGTGTGTCTATGGCTACCAGGACGTCGGGGCGCCCACGGAGAAGTTCCTGGTGGCGGAGTCCGGCCAGTTGCTGCTCGCGCTGAAGGTGTCGCCGCAGCAGACGGTGGGCGCGCTGGTGAACGTGGTGCTGCGCGAGTCCGTGGACGCCGCGCCGATGAACGCGCCCTACTGGGGCAGCGCGGTGGTGCCGGGTGGCGAGTGCAAGTGGATCCGCTTCGCGACGTGGAACACGGTGCGCCCGGGCGGGTGTGATCCTCGCCAGGGCTCGCTGACGGCGAACCTGCCGGACACCACCTGCGTCGCGGACGACTACGCGGCCAGCGACGGCACGCTGGAGCGCTCGGAGGGCACCAAGACGCAGGGCGAGGCCTGCACCGTGACGGCCGCGACGAGCGAGTACGACCTGGCGACGACGGACTGTGAGCAGGGCTTCGCCTGCACGGACCTGCTCTCCAACAACGCCCAGTGCCTCAAGGCGTGTGACTACATGGCGGCGAACCCGGGCTGCCCGACGGGCACGGTGTGCGGCGTGTACGGCCTCTGCATCGAGCAGTCCGTGCTGGAGCCCATCGGCTTCGCGTTCGACCCGGCGCTGATTGGCCAGGAGTGCAGCGTGGGCTTCGCCGAGTTCTGCGGCACCGAGGGCGCGCGCGGCATCTGCGTGGACCTGAAGCGCACGGGCAAGGGCGTGTGCCACCGCTACACGCGCGCTCGCAGCGAGTGCGGCCCCGGTGAGGAGCTGGGCTACATGAACTACCCGCTGGCGGGTGGCGGCTCCGACCTCGGCTACGGCTTCTGCTACCAGGACGGCCTGTAATCGGTTCGCTGGACTCGCTGCCCGGGCACCCTCCCCCCGGGCAGCGAGGTTGTTTCCCGCTCAGCGCGCCGCGCGTCCGCCGATTCGCGAGCCCGCGTCCTCCGGCAGCCGATGGAAGAGCGGCCCCGCGAGCGACGACACCACGCCCACCGCGACGAACGGCAGCAGGAAGCGGTCCGGGGTCAGCGGCAAATCCCCGCTGCCTCTCGCCACATGCAGCATGAGCGCGCCGAAGCTGATGCCCACGCTCAGCGCCATCTGCTGCGTCACCACCGCCAGCGTGGACGCCCGGCTCACCGCCTCCGGGGTGATGTCCGCGTACGCCACCGCGTTGATGGCGGTGAACTGCAACGAGCGCACGAAGCCGCCCACGAACAGCGTCCCGACGATGAGCGGAACGGGCGTCGAGTCCCGAAACAGGGCCGGCAGCGCCGTCATCACCGCGGCCGCCAGGTTGGAGCCGATGAGAGTGGTGCGAAAGCCCACCCTGCGGATGACCCACGGCGCCAGGGGCTTGCACGACATGGCCCCCAGCCCCGTGCCGATGGTCACCAGGCCCGCCTCGAACGGCCCCCACCCCAGGCCCACCTGGAGCATCAAGGGCAGGAGGAACGGCGTGGCCCCCAGGCCCATGCGCACCAGTCCACCGCCCACGGTGCTGGCGCGGTAGGTGGCCTGCTTCAGGAGCCGCAGGTCCAGCACGGGCCGCTCCGCGCGCAAGGCGTGACGCACGAACCACCCCAGCGTGAAGACGGCCACCGCCGCCATGGCGAGCTGGAGCGACGCGGGCACCAGCTCCACGCCCACCGTCTCCGCCGTGCCCATCAGCAGCGTGATGCAGACCGCGGCGAGCGCGTACCCCTTCCAGTCGAAGGGCCCCGGATGAGGCTGCGGCAATTCCGGCACGAAGCGCGCCACCGCGAGCATGCCCAGCAGCCCCACGGGGACGTTGATGAAGAAAATCCAAGGCCAGTCCGCCACGCCCAGGATGAGCCCGGCGAGGGGCGGGCCCACCAGCGGCCCCACCAACGCGGGCATGGTGAACCAGCTCAACGCGGACACCAGCTTCTCGCGAGGCGCCGTGCCCACCACGATGAGCCGGCCCACCGGAGTCATCAGCGCGCCGCCCAGGCCCTGGAGCGTGCGGAAGAGGACGAGCTGAGGCAGCGTCCGCGAGAAGCCGCAGAGCACCGAGCTCAGGAGGAACACGCTCATCGCCACCAGGAAGACGCGGCGGGGGCCGAAGCGGTCCGCCACCCAGCCGCTCGCGGGCGCGAGCACGGCCAGCGCCAGGATGTAGGACGTCAGCGCGAGCTTGAGGTGGATGGGGTCCGTGCCGAACGCCACGGAGAGCGCGGGCAGCGCGGTGGACAGCGCCGTGGAGTCCACGAACTCCATGAACAGCGCGCTCGCCACCGCGAGGGAGGCGAGCCGCGTGCCGCGCACGGAAGGTGGACCCTGGGGTGATGAGCCTGCGGAGTCGGACACACTTCCTCTATGCACATGGGTCCGGGCGGCTTTCACGCCCGACGGCATGCCGTGCGTGGGGCTCCCTCGCCTGGACTGTCCCCAAGGGAGGGAGGACCCACCGCCCGCTAGGTGGGCCGCTCCAGCCGGCCATCCGCGTGACGGGCGAAGCGCCCCTCCTCGCGAGGGTGGACCGGGTCATCGCTCTTCCACGGCCACCCGCCGAACTGCGTGCGCTGGTAGTCGTTGAACGCCTGCTGGAGCTCCTGGCGCGTGTTCATCACGAAGGGGCCATGCTGGGCCACCGGCTCCTTGATGGGCCGGCCCTGCAGCATCAGCAGCTCCGTCTCGTCCGGGCCGTTCTCCAGCTCCGCGTCGACCTCCGGCCGCAGCTGGAGGACATGCGAGGCGGGGATGACGCGCCCGCCCACCTTCAGCGAGGAGCCCTTGAAGAAGTACAGGAAGCGATTGCTGCCCCGCGCGGCGGCGGGGAGCGTCCAGCGCGCGCCGGGCGACAGCTTCAGCGTCCAGATGGCCACGTCGGTGTCCGCGCGCGAGGCCCAGGACTTGGGCGGCGGAGGCGGCGCCTTGGCGTCACCCAGCGAGCCCGCGATGAGGGTGACCTCGGTGGTGCGTCCCGCCTCGTCCTTCGCCACATGCCGGGGGATGTTGTGATTCCAGAGCATGGAGAAGTGCGGCGTGACGAGCTTGTCCACGCTCGGCAGGTTGAGCCAGATCTGGAACAGCTCCACCGGGTTGGGCTTGTCGGGCTGGAGCAGCGGGAACATCTCCGAGTGCAGCACGCCGCCGCCCGCGGTGAGCCACTGCACGTCCCCGCCGCCGAAGCGCGCCGCCGCGCCCAGCGAGTCCGAGTGGTCCAACAGGCCCTTGCGAACGATGGTCACCGTCTCGAAGCCCCGGTGCGGGTGCTGGGGAAAGCCCGGGACGACGCTCCCGTGGTACATGTTCCAGCCATCCCGCCCGTCGAAGTCCTGGCCTATCTGCCGGCCCGTCAGGAGCGAGGGGGCAGGCCCCATCTTCTCGGTGCCCGCCGGGTACCGGTCGTCGTGGTGCACGCAGAACAAGAAGGGGTCGGGCGTGGGCCAGGGCATTCCCTTGAGGGGGCCCAGGCCCATGACGACGGGTTGCTCACTCACCTGTTGCTGACTCATCCCCTGCTCCTCCGATGGCTTCTCGGGGCTGCGCGTGCAGCCCGCCGCCGACGTGGCACCCGCCGCCGCGAGCAACCTCAGCGCATCCCTGCGACTCACTTCATCACTCACGCATCACCTCGCGCCGCCGTTCCGGGCCTCGCCTCACCACAACCCACGGCCGGCGCCCATCCTGTCATGTCCCGGGGCGCCGGGGCTTGTCCTGTTCGCTCCCCTAACCGCCTGCCTGGACTTGCCGTAGGGTGCGCCCGCCGTGACTTCTTCCCCGACCCTCCCCGTATCCCAGGACCGCGTGCGCGCCATCGACTGGCTGCGCGGCATCGCCGTGTTGTTCATGGTGCAGACGCACTCCCTGGCGCTGCTCACCCCGGAGCTGCGCAAGAGCCTCTGGGTGGGCCGCCTGCTCAAGGTCGACGGCCTGGTCGCTCCCGCGTTCATCTTCTCCGCGGGCTTCGCGCTGGCCCTCGTCATGGTGCGCAGCGCCGCCACCGGCAAGCTCCGCGAGCGGGTGCCCCGCAACTTCCGCCGCACCTGTGAAGTGCTCCTCGTCGCCACCCTGGTCAACTGGGCCTGGTTCCCGCTGCTGAGCGAGCCCAAGTGGATCCTCCGCATGGACATCCTCCAGTGCGTGGGCCTGTGCCTGATGTTGATGCTGCCGGTGGCCGCCGCGCTCGCCTCGCGTCCGCGCGTCCTGGCGGCCGTGGGCCTGGCCCTGGCCCTGGGCGTCTTCGCCGTCGCGCCCTTCGGAGAGCACGTCCCCGAGCCCTGGGCCATGTTCACGAACAAGTCCTCGTTCGCGCCCTTCCCGCTGCTGCCGTGGATCGGCTTCGCGTGGCTGGGCCTCTTCGCGGGGACACTCGCGGGGGCCTGGGGCCGACGCGCGCTGACGGTGGCCCTGCTCGCCCTCGTGGCGGTGGGCGCCGTCGCCGCGGCCTCCGGGGACTTCCTCTACTCGCTCTATCCACAGCACCGCTTCTTCGTCTGCAACCCGTCCAACTCCGCGGCGCGCTTCTCGTGGGTGTGCGCGGTGCTGCTGGTCCTCATGGGGCTGGAGGCGCGGATGGCCACGGGCCAGGAGTCCTCGCGGGTGCGGCGGTTCATCGAGGTGTTCGGCACCTCGTCGCTCTCCGCCTACTTCTTCCACGAGATGCTGCTGTTCTACCGGATTGGCGGCGTCTTCTCCTTCCAGCGCTTCTGGGGAGATCGCAGCGGGTGGGTCCAGTACTGGGTGCTCACCGCCGTGCTCATCGTCGCCACGTGGATGTTGTGCCTCGCGTGGGATCGGCTGGAACACCTCGTGAAGACAGCGCTCCAGGCCGTGGGCAAGCGGCTGCGTCCCGCGCTGTCTCAGTGACCGCCGGCCGCGAGCTTCTCGAACGCGGCGATGATCTCCGGCGGGGCCTGCACCAGCTCGATGAGCACCCCCTCGCCCCCGTAGGGGAACTGCTCGTTGCCCTTGGGGTGCACGAAGCAGATGTCGAAGCCCGCCGCGCCCTTGCGGATGCCGCCCGGCGCGAAGCGAAGCCCCTGCTGCTCCAGCCACGCCACGGCGCCCGGGAGGTCATCCACCCACAGGCCCACGTGGTTGAGCGGCGTCTCGTGGACCCGGGGCTTGCCCTCGGGGTTGATGGGCTGCATCAGGTCCACCTCGACCTTGAAGGGCCCCGCACCGGCCGTGACGATGTCCTCGTCCACGTTCTCCCGCTCGCTGCGGTAGGTGCCGTGAGGCGTCAGGCCCAGCAGGTCCACCCAGAGCTTGCGGAGCGGGCCCTTGTCGGCGCCACCGATGGCGATCTGCTGGAGGCCCAGGATTCGGAAGGGTCTTGAAGTCGACATGGGCCGGCACCCTGTCAGACGCCCCCGCGAGGGACAAGGGACTCGGGCCCGGAGAAAATGCACCGGAAAAGACCGTTTCCCCAGGTCATGCGTATCGAGGCGGCCACCGTCCTCTTCCGTCCCCTGGAGAACGCATGACCCAGACCTTCCTGAAGCGCGGCCTGTCCTTGTGGGGAAGTGCCCTGCTCGCAGTCTGCGCCTTGCCGGCCTGCACCAGCGCCCTGTCCTCGAAGGAGGAGGCCCCGCGCTCCCCCGCGGCCCAGTCCCTCACGCACGCGGAGGGCGTGGGCTCGACCAAGCAGGTGAGGCACGCCGACGAAGCCTCCGCGGACGTCCTGCCCTCCAGTGACGCCAAGGACGATGACTCCGAGATGTCCAGCGACAAGGTCCACCGTGGAGTCGTCGGTTCGGGCATCCAGGCCGTCGAGGCCGTGGCCATGCCCGCCCCCGCGCCTCCGCCCGCCGAGATGGGCGCGGCGTCGGCCCCCTCCTATGCGCCCAGCGCGAAGCGCTCGATTCCCCGAATGCCCATGGGGAGGCCCCTGAGCGCCACCTCCATGCCCAGGGAGCATGACTGGTACACCGAGCCCGTCTCGGCCGGGAACACGCACGAGTCCTGGAAGCCCAACATCTTCACCGAGACGGCGAAGGACCCCTTGTCCACCTTCGGCGCGGACGTGGACACCGCGTCGTACACGGTGGCGCGCCGGAACCTCATGCAGGGCACCCTGCCTCCGGGCTCGGCTGTGCGCGTCGAGGAGTTCGTCAACTACTTCAAGTTCCGCTACACGCCGCCGGAGAAGGGGGCGTTCTCGGTGCACATGGACGCCGCGCCGTCGCCCTTTGACGCCAAGCGGCACTTCGTCCGGGTGGGCGTGCAGGGCAAGTCCGTCTCGCGCTCACAGCGCAAGCCCGCGCACCTGGTGTTCCTCATGGACACCAGCGGCTCCATGGGCTCCCCGGACCGGCTCCCGCTCGCCAAGGAGGCCGTGAAGATCGCCGTGAAGAACCTCAACGAGAACGACACGGTGGCCATCGTCACCTATGCGGGCTCCACGCGGGACGTCCTGCCGCCCACGCCCGCCTCGGACGTGAAGAAGATCCACGACGCGCTCAACTCGCTCGAGTCGGGTGGCGGCACGGCCATGGGCTCCGGCATGGAGATGGCCTACAAGCACGCGGTGAAGAAGGCCTCGGGCCAGGTGGTGTCCCGCGTCGTGGTGCTCACGGATGGAGACACCAACATCGGCCCCAGCCTGAGCCCGGAGTCCATGCTGGAGAGCATCCGCAAGTACGTGGCCGAGGGCGTCACCCTCACCACCGTGGGCTTCGGCATGGGCAACTACCGCGACGACTTGATGGAGAAGCTCGCGGACAAGGGCAACGGCAACTGCTTCTACGTGGACAGCATGAAGGAAGCCCGCAAGGTCTTCGAGACGCAGCTCACCGGCACCCTGGAGGTCATCGCCAAGGACGTGAAGCTCCAGGTCGAGTTCAACCCCGCCGTGGTGAGCCGCTACCGCCTGCTCGGCTATGAGAATCGCGACGTGGCCGACAAGGACTTCCGCAACGACAAGGTGGACGCGGGTGAGATTGGCGCGGGCCACAACGTCACCGCGCTGTACGAGGTGGAGCTCATCCCCGGGGCGAAGGAGAAGCTCGCCACGGTCCGGGTGCGCGCCAAGGCCCCCAACGGCACCGAGGCGTCCGAGCAGGCCTTCCCCATGGAGTACGCCAAGGTGGCCCCGTCGCTGGAGGCGGCCTCGCCCGACTTCCGCTTCGCCCTGGCCGTGGCGGCCACCGCGGACATCCTCCGTGGCAATCCCGCCGCCCAGAACTGGAGCCTGGCGACCACGAAGAAGCTGGCCGAGGGCGCCGCCGCCAAGGACGCCGACCGCCTGGAGTTCGTGGAGCTGGTGACGCAGGCCCGAGCGCTATCGGGTGCCTCCGCGCGCGGGAACTGAGGTAAAGCAGCGCTCGCAACCGAAGTGATGGAGGTGGAAGGCTCCGGGGGGTGCCTTCCACCTCTTGTTTCTTGCCATTCATTGCAAGCCCCTGCCCCACCCCGGGCTGGAAGGAATGGCGGACGCCTTGCGGTACACTGGGCCGCGCATGCGCCCACTCCCCTCGCTCTCCCGTTCGATGCTCGTCCCCATGGCCGCCACCCTCCTCGCGTGTGGAGGCTGCGGCGAAGACCCGTCCGGTGGAGGGGTGCCGCTGGGTGAGGAGCAGCAAGGCATCGCGACCTATTACGACGCCACCGGCGCGGGAAATTGCAGCTACGACGCCAGCCCCAACGACATGATGGTGGCGGCGATGAACACGCCCCAGTACGCCAACAGCGCGGCGTGTGGCCAGTGCGTGGACATCCAGGGCCCCAGCGGCAACGTCCGCGTGCGCATCGTCGACCGGTGTCCGGAGTGCGCGGCGGGCCACCTGGACCTGAGCCGCGAGGCCTTCGCGAAGATCGCCGAGATGCGCCTGGGCCGCGTGGACATCAAGTGGAAGGTGGTCTCCTGCGACGTGGCCGGCAGCCTCCAGTACCACTTCAAGAACGGCAGCAACCCATGGTGGACGGCCATCCAGGTGCGCAACCACCGGCTGCCCATCTCCAAGCTGGAGTGGCGGCGGGGAGACGGCGCGTGGAAGAACGTCCCGCGCCAGGACTACAACTACTTCGTCAACGACAGCGGCATGGGCGAAGGTTCGTTCAGCGTCCGCGTGACGGCGTCCACGGGCGAGCAGGTGGAGGACACGATCTCCCGCGTCCTCGACAACGCCACCACCGAGGGAATCAGCCAGTTCCGGTAGCCCTCGCGGTGCCATGCCGGGGCCCGCATCGGCCCCGGCACGTGGGCGCCGCCTACCGACGCAGCATGGAGCGAAGGAGCTCCAGCGCCTCGGTCACGTTCTGCCAGACCTGGAGCGACTTGATGCCCTCGCCTTCGCCCTGCACGGCGCGGCGGGAGGCCCGCTCCAGCGGCAGCAGCACCCCTTCCACCAGCTCGATCTGCCGGCTCAGCTCCGCGGGAGACATCCCCGCGATGGCGCTGCGCTGGAGGGCCTCCGCGGGAACCTGCGCGGAGACATTCACGGGACGGTCCGCGAGCGCGGCCATCGCCCGCGAGAGCTGGTCCATGTACGGGCCCAGGTCCTGCGCGGGAGCCTGCACGACGGGCGTCGGAGCCGGCGTGCTCACCCGCTCCGTCAGCGCCTTGAGCAGCTGGGCCAGGTGCTTGAGGTACGGCGTCAGGTCCGTGGCGGCGGCGCCCGGCACCGGAGCCGGAGGCGGCAGCGGAGGCGGCGTGGCCTTCACCTCGCGCCCCACCCGGGCCACCTCGAGCACCGCGTCGCGCAGCGCCTCCAGGTACGGCAGGGCCTCGGCCGTGGGGTCCGCGTCGGACTGCGTCCCCTGTTGGACTTGCGTGGCCGCCTGCACCACCGCGTCCCGCACCGCGCCGAGCTGCTCCTCGATGCCGCTGAGCTGACCGGTGACCCGCGCCACCGGGTCGTCCTCCTTGCCGCCCATGCGCTTGACGCGCGCGAAGCCCTGCTTGATCTCCTCCCACCGCTTCGCCTTCTCCGGCGTCAGGCGGCCGCGCATCTCCGCCAGCTTGAGCAGGTTCTGCTCCGCGGCGGTGGTGAGCGTCTGGGATTCGCCCTGGTAGTGGTCGTCGATGAGGCGCTCCAGCTCCGCGTCCGTCATCGCCGCCACGAGCTTCTCCGTCAGCTTGCTCATGTTGCGGTAGCTGCCCTGGAGCTTGAAGGCGGGCTCGGTGCGGAAGCGCTCATCCTGCGCCGCCGACGCGATGTACTGCATGTTGACCTTCAGCAGCACCGACTGCACCCGGAACATCCGCTGGAAGATGGCGATGATCTCCTGGAGCTCCGCCGCCGCGTAGCCGTGCTTCAGCTCGCCCGCGGGGACCTCCTCGCCTTGCGCCATGCGGATGAGGCGATGCGTGTCCGCCGCGTCGCGCGTGGCCAGCGGCGCCGTCACCACGTTCGACGTGAGCGCGTTCTCCAGGTAGCTCAGCGCGAACAGGTGCTCCTTCCCGTCGAGGATGTCACCCAGGTTGTAGGTGTCCGCGCGGTTGGCGAGCATGTCCGGGATGCGGAAGCGCTCACCGGTCTCCGTGTAGGGATTGCCAGCCATGACCACGCAGAACTTCTTCCCGCGCAGGTCATAGGTGCGCGTGCGGCCGTTCCAGACGCCCTCGATGCGGCGCTGACCGTCGCAGAGCGAGATGAACTTCTGGAGCAGCTCCGGGTCCGTGTGCTGGATGTCGTCGAGGTAGAGCATCACGTTGTTGCCCATCTCGAAGGACAGGTTGATGCGCTCCACCTCCTGCCGCGACGTGGCGTTGGGCGCCTCCGCCGGGTCCAGCGACTTCACCGAGTGGCCCAGGGCCGGCCCGTTCACCTTGACGAAGGTGAGGCCCAGGCGGCTGGCCACGTACTCCATCAGCGTCGTCTTGCCGTAGCCCGGCGGCGACATGAGCAGCAGCATGCCCATGCGGTCCGTGCGCTTGCCCTCGCCCGCGGCGCCGAGCTGCTTGGCGAGGTTCGCGCCGATGAGCGGCAGGTACACCTCGTCGATGAGGCGGTTGCGCACGAAGGACGACAGCACCTTCGGCGTCAGCTCCTCCAGGCGCAGCTTGCGGCGCTCGCGCTCCAGCAGGTCCCGCTGCAGCGCGCGGTAGGCCTGGTACTGCGGCACGCGGAGCTGGCGGAACTCGTTCAGGCGGGCCAGGAACTCGTCCAGGCGAAGCGCCAGCTTGCGGTCGATGATGCGCGGGTGGCTGCCCAGGAGGCCCGTCACCTCGGCCGCCGTCAGCGCGCCCGCGGGCTCGCGGTCCAGCTTGCGCTCGGTGAGCAGCAGCACCGCCGTCTCCAGCACGAAGTAGCCGGCCTCGCCCGCGCCGCCCTCGCGCTGGGCCAGGTAGGCCTCCACCCAGGCCCGGGCCATCTCCAGCCGCGAGGCCAGGTCCTTCTCCAGCCCGCGCAGGTCGTCCTCGAACGCGGTCCGAGTCCCCTGCCGCTCCAGCTGCGCCAGGAACGCATCGCGCAGCGCGACCGCCTCGCCGCTCGTGGTGAAGCGGGGCCGCTCCACGGCCAACTCCTCCACGAGGTAGCGCCCGGCGAGCCGGGCCTCCGCGGGGGACAGCGCGAGCCGCTGCGCCTGGAAGAAGGCGCTCACGGCCTCTCCCAGCGCCAGCCCCAGCTCGTTCAACCCGCCTCCGGAGGAGAACGTCTGCCGCAGCCGGGCGAAGCCGCGCGCGCGGCGGTGCAGGAGTCCCCGCGCCGCCTCGTCTCCGTCGAAGGCCCAGTAGAGCGCCGCCAAGGCCCGAGGCCCGGGAGCGAAGCGCAGGAGCCCCGCGCCCTGGTGCAGCGACAGGAGCTTCTCGAGGAGGGCCGTGGCGTCCACGTCGTGCACGCCGCGCTCGTAGCCTTCGTCGAAGCGGTCCGCCGCGTACGCGCGCACGCGCTCCAGCAGCGTGCCGGCGATCACCGCCGCATGCAGCGCGGACAGCGTCAGCCCGTTCTTGTTGTCCTCCGCGTCCGCGAGGATGCACGCGGCCAGGAACTCGGCGCGGTACACCTCGCGCGTCTCGGAGACGAGGTGCTGGTCCCAGAGGGCCTGGTGCTTGAGCAGCTCCGGGTCCTCGAGCTTCTGCGCGTAGTCGGAGCCCGTGAGCTGGAGGTAGAGCGCGCCGTCGCGCGGCACCAGCGTCAGGTCCAGCGGCTGCGTGTTGACGTTGAAGCGGAAGGTGCCCAGCTTGATGAGCGAGTCCCCGTCCGCGAACAGGTCCTGCTTGTCGCGCAGGGCGCGCAGCGCGTCCTGCTTCGCCGACTTGAGCCGCGACTGCACCTCGTCCGAGCGCACGCTGTCCTGGAGGCCCAGGAGCTGCTCGGAGAGCTGCCGCAGCTTGAGGATCATCGCGTCGGTGGCGAAGTACGCGTTGAGCTCGTCGTCCGACTTGAACGCCTTCGAGCGGCGCTGCACGCCCTGGAGGATGCGCTCCGCGGCGCCGAAGAGGCTCTGCGCGCGCCGCTGACGCTCGTCCACCAGCGTCTGCTTGCGAGCGCCGAACGCCTCCAGCAGCTCCTCGCGCTTCTGGGTGATCTGCCCCAGGAACTCGTCGAACTCGCCGAAGCGCCCTTCCAGCTCCTCCAGCTGCACGGTGAGGCGCGACAGGCCCTCGTCGCACTTCTCGGGGACGTCCGCCTGGGCCAGGGCGTTCTCGATGGCCTGCCCCAGCAGCTTGAACTGGGCGCCGAACTCCGCGCGCTTCTCGCGGCCGGACAGCTCCTTGCGCTTGGCCGCGAGGCTCGCGCGCACGCGGTTCAGTCGACCGAACAGCTCGGAGATGCCCTCCAGGATGCGCGCCCGGGCCAGCGGGTCGCCCACCTGGAGCCCGCCCACGACTTCCCCCAGCACGGTGAGGCCCTGGGCCGTCTTCTCGATGTCCTCGCCCAGCGGCGCCAGCTCCGCCGTGGTCTGCACCGGCTCCAGCTTCGCGAGCAGCTCATCCAGGCGGCCCCCCAGCGGCTGGAGCGCCTCGCCCTTCTGGAGGAACTCCACGCAGCTGGAGCTGGTGCTGTCGGACGCCTCGACGACCGCCTTCTCCAGGGCGTCCACGCGCCCCAGGTCCATGTAGCGGATGTCCTTGAGCGTGATGAGGTGGCCGCGCTGCTGGCGCAGCTCCGCCAGCACCAGCATGAACTCCTCGGCCGTGGTGAGCAGCTCCGGCCGCACGCGCGCCAGCAGCTTCACCTGCGCCTTCTCCGCCTCCGCCAGCGACTCCGCGGCGCGCTTCTGGAGCGCGAGCACCTTCTCGAACTCGTCGATGATGAGCTCGGAGGTCTTCCGGAGCAGTTCGATGGGCTCCAGGAGCGACGTCTCCGCGTGCCCCAGCCAGTAGTAGGCATCCAGCGCGCGAGTGGCCGCGGCGACCAGGTCCTCGTAGGTGCGCCGGTTGGGCTTGTCCGTCTTCGCGATGCGCTGGAGCGTCAGCGCGTCGGAGATGCCGCGCACCAGCTCCGCGTTGCCCACCTTGCCCAGGTAGCCGGGGGCCGGAGGGGTCGCCGCCGCGTGCTCGTCCGACACGAAGGGCGTCTGCCACACCTGCATGGGATGGACCCGCGTGGGGTCCTGCGACGTCTCGCGGAAGACCACCAGCCCGCCATCCCCGAAGAGGCTGTAGCCGTTGCACACCAGCGGGTTCTGCACCTCCTTGCGCACCAGGTTGTAGGGGAAGAGCAGGTAGCGCCCCTCCTCGCGCTGGTGGAAGACGTAGAGCACGTCCTCACCGTTCGGAGAGCGGATGACCTTCTTGAACTCCATCCCCGCGCCGGTGGCCTCGCCGTCGAAGACCTTGAAGTCGCCCGTCTGCAGGTAGTAGCCGCCCGGGAAGATGATGCCCTGGTCCTCGGGGAGCCGGATGCACGCCTGGCCGATGGCGTCGATGCGCACCACGTGCTGCGTGCGCGAGTTGAACACCAGGTAGCGCTGCGCCTTCTCGCGGAAGGGCAGCACGCGCAGGAGGATGAGGCCGCCCACCTGGGCCCACGCGAAGCGCGCGTCATCCAGCGACTGGTTCGCGTCCTCCACCGGCTCGCTGTAGATGCCCAGCCCGGACGACGTGTTGTTCTCGACCTTGACGGTGAGGTCTCCCTTCACCGTCTCCACGAACACCTGGTCCAGCACGTTGACGTGCGGGTGCTGGCCCAGCACGTAGTTCTCACGCGTGGCCGTCGTCCACTCGAAGTCGTGCGACGGGGGGAAGACGTGGTCCTTCTCGCCCTGGTTGTCCAGGTAGGTGGCGCGGCCTTCGGTGTCCAGGGTGAAGCGGAACACCTTGATGTCGCGCACGGACGGACCCGTCTTGAAGACGGCCAGCAGGCGCGCGTCCTTGCGCCGCAGCTGCTGGAGCTTCGCGTCCTTGTAGTAGCGATACAGCTCGCTGAAGTCCTTGATGAAGCGCGGGTCCGCCAGGAAGCCGCCCGCCTCCGTGTGCGGCACCGCCGACAGGTCGAACCCGTCGGCCGTCTTCTCGAACCGGTGCAGCGAGAAGACGTCCGCGACAGACGTCTCCTTCTTCAACCCGATGAAGACGTTGTAGCCGAAGAGCAGGTACTTGCCGACGCTGACGATGTCGCGCGCGACGCAGTTGTTCTCCGTGCGCACGCGCTCGTTGCCGGTGACGGCCAGCTCCGTGCCACCGAAGAACGCCTTGCGCCGGGTGTTGAGCTCCGCCGCCTTCGAGCCCAGCACGTCCGCCTGCGCGAGCAGCCGCGTCCGGATGACCTCGTAGCTGCCCCCCTCGAGCGCCGCCTCATTCGCGGGCGCCGCGCCCTTGCCACCGTCAGTTGCCATGAGTGTTCACCGGAATCTCGCAGGGACCCCGCCCTCGCCCCGCCGTCGAGGCGGGACACCACCCTGGAAGGCCCAGGGCGGGGTCGTCGTGACGTCATGCGCGCCACCGCGGCTCATGCGCGGTGGCGGCCCCCAACCACCCGCTTCAGCCCTGCGAGTCCGAGGACGACGCCTTGCCGTCCTTGGCCAGGAGCGCCTTCAGGTTCGCCACCGTCGCATCGGTGGCGGAGCCCGGCGCCATGCGGTGCAGCAGCGCGGCGACGGCCAGGTTCTGCGCGTCGTTGCTCAGCCCCGGCTTGGAGAGGATCTCCTTGAGGTCCGCGGGGAAGTCCTTCTCGCCGTTGAGGTAGCCCCCCAGCGCCGTCTTCAGCGCCTCGCCGTGCTCCAGCGCGCCGTCCACCGCGGTGCCGAAGGACACCGCCTTGACGAAGCGCTCGAAGAACTGGCCGTCGCCACCGACGATGTTGAACTTCGCGTTGGCGAACGCCTTGGCCAGCACCTCGGCCTGGGCGTGGGCCACGTCCTTGCGCACGCGGATGGTCTCCAGCTCCACGTCGCGCTCCTTGTTGAGCCGCAGGCGGAACTCCTCGTGCTCGCGCCCCACCCCGTCCATCAGCTTCATGGACGCGGCCTTCTCCGCCAGGCCCCGGGCCTCGGCGAGCAGCTTCTCCTGGATGGCCGCGGCCTCGGCGAGCTGCTTCTCCTTCGTGGCGAACGCCTCCGCCTCGCCGCGCTTCTGGATCGCGACCGCTTCCGCCTCCTGCACGCGCGCCTTGGCCAGGCCCTTCTCCTGCTCACCCGCCGCCTCGGCCAGCAGCCGCTCACGGACGATCTGCGCCTGGGCGTGGCCCTGCTTCTCGATGGCGCCGGCCTCCGCCTCCTTCACGCGCACCTGCGCCATGCCCAGCTTCTCCGTGGCCGCCGCGTCCGCCTCCTTCACGCGGATGCCCGCCAGGCCCTCGGCCGCGGCCTCCGCCTGGACACCGTCGGCGAGGCGCATCTTCGCCTTGGCCGTCTTGTCCGCGGCCTCCAGGTCCGCCTCCGCCAGCGTGAGCTTCTCCTTCGCGATGAACACCGCCATCTCGCTGTTCGCCTTCGCGGCGTTCACGTCCTTGACGGTCTTCTCCTGCGCCTGGCCCTCGGCGGTGATGATGAGCGCCTGCTTGCGGCGCAGGGCGTCCGACTCCACGCGCAGGTCCTTGATGCGCTCCTCCTCCTGCGCCACCGTCTTCTCCACGGCGATGCGCGCGCGCACCACGTCCGCGATGTCCTTCTTCTGCTCCTCCAGCGCGCGCTCCTTGGCGATGCGCTCCAGCTCCGTCTCGCGCTCCCGGCTGATTGCCGCCAGCGCCCGCGCCCGCTCCACGTTCTCCGCCTCGACGCTCACCTCGCGCTCGCGGTGCTTCTGGGCCACCTCGATGTCGCGCGCCTTGTTCTGCTCCTGGACGAGGATCTCCTGCTCCGCCTTGATGCGGGCCAGCTCCGCCTTGGAGTGCTGCTCCTGCTTGACGCGCTCGGTCTCCGCGGACTCCTCGGCCTGCACCGTCTCGATGGCGCGCTTCTGCTTCGCCGCCGCCTCCTCGCGCTGACGCTCCAGCTCGAAGATGCTCTGGTCGGCCTCGACGTTGCGCTTGGTCACCGCCTGGCGCTCGGTCTGCTTGAGCTCGTTGGTGACGACGTTCTGCTCGGTGGTGAGCTTGGTGATCTTCCGGATGCCCTCGGCGTCCAGGATGTTGTCCTTGTCCAGCATCTCCACCGGGGTCTGCTCCAGATAGTCGATGGCGCAGTCCTCCAGCATGTAGCCGTTGAGGTCCTTGCCGATGACCTCCACGACGTTGTCCTTGATTTCAGCGCGCTTCGTGTAGAGGTCCACGAAGTCGAAGTTCTTGCCCACCGTCTTGAGGGCCTCGGAGAACTTGGCCTCGAAGAGCTTCTCCAGCGTCTCCTGGTCGCTGGCGCGCGCGCAGCCGATGGACTGGGCGACCTTGAGCACGTCCTCGCGCGTCTTGTTCACGCGCACGAAGAAGGTGACCTTGATGTCCGCCCGGATGTTGTCCTGGCAGATGAGGCCCTCCTTGCCGCGGCGGTCGATCTCCACCGTCTTCAGCGAGATGTCCATCACCTCCGCGCGGTTGATGATGGGGAAGACCACGGCGCCGGAGAAGGTGACCAGAGGCTCGCTCTTCAGCGTGTTGACGATGAGCACCTTGCCCTGGTCCACCTGCCGGTAGAGACGGACGATGGTGAGGATGATGCCCGTGAGGAGGATGACGCCTCCGCCCACGGCGACTACCAAGGTGATGGGATCCATGGCCTTTTCCTGTGAATTGATGACGGCGGGCCTTGTATCAGGCGCCAGGGATCCCCCGCGAAAGCCCCCTGACGTCGAATCCACTCACGGCCCGCCCCCCTCGAGCGGCCCGTGCCTCGACTCATTTCAAATCATGTCCGCGCTCGCGAACGGGCGAGCGCCGCGGCCCGCTCCGGGTCGCGCAGCTGCGCCATCTCTTCCGGGAGGAGCCAGTCCACCGGCTCCACCTCATAGACATCCCGCTGGGCGTCGTACGCGAGCACCAGCGCGGGATCTCCCCGCTTCAATCCATTCGTCTTCGCGCACACCACGTTCAGGATGAAGCCCGCTCCGCCATCCTCGAACGTCGCATGGCCGTTGCGGTCCGTGACGCTGCCGCTGGAGATGGTGCACACGCGGCCCATCAGCGAGTCGCGCCCCGGCGCCTTCTGCGCCACGAACACGGGCCGCAGCGGGCGCACCGCGAAGCCCGAGATCACCAGGCCCGCGAGGAAGCACAACAGCCCCAACACGCCGCTGATGAGCCACGAGGGCAGCAGCGCTCCCAGCGCCCCGTGGGCCAGCGGCGTGGTCAGCAGCGACAGGAACCACGCGAAGAACGAGACCAGGCTCACCGACACCGTGAGCGGGATGCCCGCGAACCCGAGCGTGGAGAGGATGCCTCCCTCGACGTCGGCCCCGTGGTCATGCGAGCCCATCGCCTTGCCGCCGCCCTGGAGCGCCTCGCCCGCCGCCTTCGCCCCACCCTCCAGCGAGCCCGCGAGCGCCTTGCCACCCGACTCGAAGTCGACGTGGCCTCCGTCAAGAAGGTCGATACCCACCGCGCCCACGATGACGAAGAGCCAGTACGTCAGCACCACGCCCATGGCCGTCGTGAAGAGGGCCGTGGGAAACGCGAGGATGGCGTCAAGGAAGGGCGTCATCTCGCCCGGCACTCTAATCGAGCCATCTCTTCCTGGAAAACCGAGGCCAGCGTTTTCCTGGCTGGCCCCTGGGCGGGCCCTCGACGGGGCCCACGTCCGCCCGCGCCTCAGGCGGGGACGACTTCCACCACGCTCGGCGGCATGGTGGTCGGCGACACGCGATTCACACGCAAGCCCGCCTTCTCCACCAGCGCGGTGTACTCGGGCCCCGTGCGCTCGCGGCCGCCCACCAGCACCATCATGGCCACGTCGTACAGGTTCCCGAAGTGCGGCTGGTTGTCGCCCGGCAGCACCGTCTCCACGATGAGCAGCTTGGAGTCCGGGCCCATCGCGGCGCGCACGTTGGTGAGCAGCTGCACGCAGCGCTCATCGTCCCAGTCGTGGAGGATCTGCGAGAGGATGTAGAGGTCGTGGCCCGAGGGAATCGTCTCGAAGAAGTCCCCCGCCACCACCTTGGTCCGCGAGCCCAGCCCCAGCTCCGCCATCCGCGCCACGGCCCCGTCATGGACGTGCGGCAGCTCGAAGAGCGCGCCCTTCATGCCAGGGTGGGCCTGGAGGATGTGCGCCAGGAGCGTGCCCGTCCCGCCGCCCAGGTCCATCACCGACCTCGCCTTGGAGAAGTCATAGGCCGCCACCACCGCGGGCGCGTTGAGGTTCTGGTACGCCGCCATGCTCTCGTTGAAGAGCGCCCCCTCCTCCGGGTGCTTGGACAGGTAGCCGAAGAAGGAGTCCCCCATGATCTTCTCGAGCGTCGGCTGGCCCGACTGCACCGAGAACTTCAGCTCCCCCCAGGCCTTCCACGACAGGTGATGCCCCTGGGACATCAACAGCCAGTACACCGAGCCTGGGCTGTCCTTGCGCACCATCATGCCCAGCTCCGTCAGCCCGAAGCCTTGCGTCTGCTCATCCTTGACGAGCACCCCGACCCCAGACAACAGACGCAAGAGGCGCCGCAAGGCCGGAGCGTGCGCCCCCGTCGCCTTCGCGAGCTCTTCCACCGTCTTCGGCACATCGCCGATGATGTCGGCGATGCCCAGCTCCGCCATCACATGCAGGGCGCGGGAGACCCAGAACCCGTAGACCATCTGGCTCATCACCAGTGCGGCTGGAGGAGCACTGGGAGTGTTTGCATCGGGAGCAACGAGACGCGGCTGATGGCTCATGGCGAGGGAACCTTGAGGGTAGGAACGAGTTGTATCAATTCTGGAACTTGGCAGTCATCCTAGAAGTCTAATTTCCACCAGTTTCTCTGGTATTCCCGTCATTTTCCGTGCCCCCGTATATCACTCACCGCCAGGCGTTGCCCGCAGGCGACCTCGAGACGCTCCGCGTCGCGTTGCTCGGCTCACGCTTCGTGGCCCGCAGCCCCCTGATGGGGACATTTCAAGGCAGTCGAGGGTTCGCTTTCATCTTCACACAAGAAGGAAGGGCCACCCTCGAGGAGCGCTTCCCCTTCCTGCGCGCCTACCTCGCCCAGGTCCTGGACCCGCACGGCGCGCGAGGGCTGCGCCCCTGGTGGCGGCGGCTCCCGGGCGGCACACGCCCGGAGGTGGTGCCCAACGCCTTCTATTTGAACCTGCTCCTGCTCGAGCCGGGGATGAGCGTGGGGCGCCACATCGACGCCACCCTCCAGGGTCCCAGCGGCGTCCCTGGCGCCACGCCTCACCACGTCAGCGTGCTCTATCTCCAGGTGCCCCGGGACGCGCGCGGCGGGGCGCTGCGGCTCTCCCAGGACCACCAGCTCCTGGGCGAGGTGCAACCCAGTCCTGGACTGTTGGTGCACTTCCAGGGGCACCTCCAGCATGAGGTGCTCCCCTTCCTGAGCGCGGAGGACGGTGCCCAGCGCGCGAGCCTCGTGTGCGAGCAGTATGTGTTTCCTCCCGAGGCGCTCGCGCGATTGCCTACCTTTCGCATCCAGTCCAAGGCAGGCTTCGCGGCCTACCTGGACTCTCAGCGTGGGTAGGCATTGCGAGACCCCACCTCAATCCCACTGCGAGTGCCATCAAATTACACCAAATCAAGAAAGCAGTGTGAGAAGCAACTTCCAGGCTTCCTGAACCGATGACTCTTTGCGGCATCTCGAATCCGGGGTGCCGTGATGCAGTTTCTCGAGTCAACTGGAGGCAGCAATGAGGTGGAATTCCCCGCTGCGGCGCGGCTGGTTCGGCGCCGTCACCACCATCGTGGCCCTCGGTGTCGGTTGCGGTCCCGCGACCGATGCGAACGAGCCCCAACCCACACCCGAAGCCCCCGCCGAATCACTACAGGTGAACCTGGACGACGCGTTCGTCGCCGTCCCGCGCAAGGTGAGCAGCGAGCAGCAGGCGGTCATCCGCCAGCGGCTCGATGGACAGGTCTCGAACTCCGGAGAGAGCTTCTACCTGGCCATCCGCAAGAGCGAGCTGAACCAGCGCTGGTTCATGTCCGCGTTCCTCAAGCAGCTCTTCCCCGGAGCGGTGATGTACGGCGCCGCCAGCTCGCTGGGAACGCGGGTGGTGAGCTTCAAGGAGCAGAACGGCAAGCTGTTCGTGTTCGACGTGGATGACCGCAAGACGACCAGCGACATCTTCGACCCGGACGTCCTCATCGAGGCGTGGCCCATCGTCAACGACTATGGTGCCTTCAACGCGCTGCGGGGCTCCAACAGCTACATCCTGGTGGACCCGACGGCGGGCCTGAACCGCTTCGCCATCATGGGTGAGGCGTACGGCGCCGGCGGCACGCGCTTCGAGACGGAGCTCGCGTTCGCCCAACGCTTCCGGAAGATCTCCGACGGCGTCACCTTCGAGCAGGTGTTCACCGGCTACGCCGACGTGGCGGACCCGGACTCCAGCGACTACCTGGAGGACAACCAGCTGCGCAGCTCCGGCACGCTGGGCATCGCCCTGCGCCGCTACCAGGAAGGTCAGGGCTACACGCCGACCGCGCTCCCTGACCAGGAGCACTACTTCCGGGGCGAGCCCCGGCTGATTCCCAACACGGGCGTGGTGGAGCAGACCGCCGCCAAGTGGAACATCCGCCCGGGCATGAAGCCCATCAAGTGGATCATCACCGACACGGTGCTGTCCGTGCAGGCCGACCCCCGCTTCCAGCAGTACGACGTGGTGGGCGCGGTGAAGCGCGGCGTGGAGAGCTGGAACCAGGCCTTCGGCTTCAAGGTGTTCGAGGCCAGCGTGGGCACCAGCGATGGCTTCGCGGATGACGACAAGAACGTCATCATCTTCGACCCGGATGCCTCCGCGGGCTTCGCCTTCGCCAACTGGCGCACCAACCCCAACACCGCGGAGATTCGCGGCGCCTCCGTCTACATCAACGCCCTGTGGCTGGAGCTCGCCGACGGCGACTTCGAGGGCGATGTCCAGGCCCGCGTCGCGGCGAAGGTGAAGAACCGCGCCAAGACGCCGAAGATGTCGTGGGGCGGCTTCGACGCCGGCCACCTGTGCGAGCTGCCGCTGCCCTCCCTGCGCGAGGGTGCGTCCGCGAAGCACGAGAAGCTGAAGAAGAAGGTCTCCGACGCGGCGGCCGCCCAGACGCTGGCGCTCACCAAGAAGGAGAAGGTGGAGCGCTACCTGACGCACGTCATCCTGCACGAGGTCGGCCACACGCTCGGCCTGCGCCACAACTTCGCGGGTTCGCTCGTGTACGACGGCACGCCCAACACGCCGCGCACGAACTCCGTGATGGAGTACGTCGTGGACGCGGACGCCATCTACGCGGACGTGCCACAGTCGTACGACGTGCAGGCGGTGCGCTACCTGTACAACCTGTCCTCCGAGCAGCCCACGGACCTGTTCTGCACGGACGAGCACACCCGCGTGGAGCCGTACTGCAACCGGTATGACCAGTACTCGGATCCGCTCGGCGAGGACTATGGCCCCACCTTCCTGCTCGTGAAGGAGCTGGTGCTGTACGAAATCCTCCCGTTCCCCGCCCTGGCGGCGGCGTTCGACCACTACGGCAACGCCACGCTGCAGTGGGCGCGCGCGGGAACGCCGGCGGACCGGCGCTTCGCGTACAACATCGCCATGGCGTACGTGCGTCCGCCCGTGGCGCTGCCCCCGGACGCGGGCCCTGGCTTCGCTCCCGCGGCGGATGACCTGGCCCGCCGGGTCCTGTCGCGGCTCTACCTGGACCCCTTGGCGAGCCGTGGTGTCTTCAACGCCACCCCGGCGGAGTCCAGCGCCATCACCCCGGCGGCGGTCGCCGACATCCACGGCATCCTCATCAACGTGGACGGCATCCGCAGCTTCCAGTCCCGCCGCACCATGGTGGACATCCTGAAGTCGATGCAGAGCCTGGGTGCCTACTCCGCGCTGCGCCAGGGCCGCGACACCGTCGCGACCCAGGTGGGCACGGCGACCGGCACGCAGAAGCTGCTGGCCGAGGACCTCCTCGCCCGCATCGACCTGGCGCTGTCGCCCTACTACCGCTGAGCCCGTCGCACGGATGCCCGGGGCCTCACTTCCCGGGCATCACCGCCTCCGTCACCTCCGGCTCGAGGGCCGTGGGTGGCGGGGGCCCCAGCGGCGACAACAGCCGCGATGTCCGCAAGCCCGGGTTCACCGGGTGACGGGACTCTGGAACAATGACTCACCGTCTCGATGGGGGGCGGAAGGGTTTCGATTCCAGGAGGCACCGTGGCCGTTGATCCGCAGGGCACCGACGTTCAGAGATTCATCCAGGAAGACCCGGGGGGGCCGCTGGTGATGTTGAACCTGGTTCGATTCAAGGAGGGAGGCCGCGCCTCGTTCGCGGAGTACGCGAGCGCCGTCATGCCCTTCATGCTCAAGGCCGGCGCACAGCCCCTCTACGCGGGAGACGGCTCCACCGCGCTGGTGGCGGACCCGGGACAGACGTGGGACGCGGTGATGCTGGTGCGCTATCCCAGCCGGGCCGCGTTCCTCGAGATGGTGAGCGACCCCGAGTACCAACGCTTCACCCATCTGCGCACGGCCGCGCTGCATGAGGCGGTGATGCAGGCGACGATTCCCTGGGCGGCCTCGCCCTGAGTCGCGCGGCGTCCGGACCTAGCGTCCCGCGACGAGTCGCAGGTCCGCGGTGGGAATGAATCCGGGCGGCCGCCGGTGCCGGGTGGCCTGCTCGTAGGCATAGGCGAGCTTGAGCATGGTTGGCTCGCTCCAGGCACCGCCAATGAATGACAAGCCCACGGGAAGTCCTCTCACGTAGCCCGCGGGCACGGTGATCGTGGCATGGCCAGACACCGCCGCGGGCGTGGAGCTGCTGCCCAGCCAGTGGTCGCCGTTCACCAGGTCGATGAGCCCCGGCGGCGCCTGCGTCGGCGCGACGAGCGCGTCCAGCTGGTGCTTGCGCATCACCGCGTCCAGCCCCTGCGAGCGAGACAGCTTCCGGCAGGCGGCCAGGGCCTTGCGGTACTTCGCGTCGGTGAGCGGCCCTCGGGCCTGGGCCTGACGGAACACCTCCTGGCCGAAGTAAGGCATCTCCGAGTCCTGCCGCTCCTCGTTGAAGCGGATGAGGTCCGCGAGCGTGCGCAGCTTCGTCCGCTCCCCCACGCTCGCGAGCCACGCCTCGATGCTGGCCTTGAACTCGTACAGCATCACCTCGAACTCGGGCTCGTCCAGCTTGGACAGGTTCGGGATGGGCGCCGGGTCGACGATGATGGCGCCCTTCGAGCGCATGACGTCCAGGGCCTGCTCCACCAGCGCGTCCGTGGCGGCGTGGTAGCCGAAGAAGCGCTCGCGAGGGACACCGATGCGCGCGCCCTTCAGGCCCTCCGCGTCGAGGAAGCGCGTGTAGTCCAGTCCCGTGTGCCCCTGGCTCGCGGCCGTCGCGGCGTCGGAGGCATCCATGCCCGCGAGCACCGTGAGCAGCGCGGCGGCATCCGCCACCGTGCGGGTCATGGGCCCCGCCGTGTCCTGGCTGTGCGAGATGGGGATGATGCCCGAGCGGCTGACCAGCCCCACCGTGGGCTTGAGCCCCACGAGCGAGCACGCCGCCGACGGCGAGACGATGGAGCCATCCGTCTCCGTGCCCACCGACACGGCGCAGAGGTTCGCCGCGGTGGCCGCGCCCGAGCCCGAGCTGGAGCCCGAGGGTGTCCTGTCCAAGGCGTAGGGATTGCGGCACTGACCGCCGCGACCACTCCAGCCGCTCGAGGAGCGCGTGGAGCGGAAGTTGGCCCACTCGCTCAGGTTCGTCTTGCCCAGGATGACCGCGCCCGCCGCGCGCAGGCGCTCGACGATGAAGGCGTCTTTCGAGGGCACCGCGCCCACCAGCGCGAGCGAGCCCGCGGTGGTCTGCATCTTGTCGGCGGTGGCGATGTTGTCCTTGATGAGCACGGGGATGCCGTGCAGCGGACCGCGGGCCCCCTTCTCCCGTCGCTCCAGGTCCAACGCCTGGGCGATGGCGAGCGCGTCCGGGTTCAGTTCGATGACCGACGCCAGCGGCATGGGCCCGGTGCGGTCCACCGCCGCGATGCGCGCCAGGTAGCGCTCCGCGAGGCCGTGCGCGGTGAACCGCCCCTCGCGCATTCCCGTCTGGAGGTCGGAGAGCGTGACCTCTTCCAGCTCGAAAGTGTTGACCGGGGTGGCCTGTCCCCCACTGCTCGCGGAGGCATCCAGCGAGGCGAGCGCCGCGGCGGCGGCCGTGCCGCCCAGGAAGGAGCGGCGGCTCAAGTCGAGGGAACGGTGACCCGGGGGCGTGGGCGTTTTCATGGAGTCCAGCGCAGTACAGCAGCGGCCCCTGGACTGTCGCAAGCCGGGCGGGTCCGCAGGGAAGTACCGCATCTCCGCGACACGCCTGTTACGGTGCAGCCCCACGATGGCTGCGAACCTGACCCTGCTGGCGGGGCCTGACGCGCTGCGGCTGCTCCGCGAGCGCGGCCTCCGTGGCGAAGACGTGGATGTCGTACCCGGGGCGTCTGGAGGCCCCAAGTGGCTGGTGCTGGCCGGGCTGGACCGCGCCTTGTTCGGCGACCTGTTCAAGGACCGGACCCGCCCCTTGCATCTGATTGGCAGCTCCATCGGGAGCTGGCGGCTGGCCTGCTTGGCGCAGAAGGACCCCGTGTCGGCGCTGCGCCGGTTCGAGGCCGCGTACATCGACCAGCGCTATCCCCCGAAGCCCTCGCCCGCCGTGGTGAGCGAGATGAGCGACCGCATCCTCGACGCGCTCCTCGGCGACGACGGCGTGGAGGAGATCATCCGCCATCCATGGGCGCGGCTGCACATCATCACCGCCCTCTGCCGAGGCCCCCTCGCGGCGGAGCATCGTCACGTCCAGCTGTTGGGCCTGACGCTGTGCGCGATGGGCAACGTGCTGAGCCGCAAGAGCCTGAGCCTCCACCTGCGCCGCGTCATCTTCGACACGGCGGGCGACACGAGCCCCTTCTCCTCCTGGCGGGACTTGCCCTCCGACCACCTGCCGCTGACGGCGCAGAACCTCAAGTCCGCGCTCATCGCGTCGGGCTCCATCCCGCTCGTGTTGAGGGGTGTGCGCATCCCCGGCGCACACCCGGGGGTGTACCGGGACGGCGGCGTCATCGACTACCACCTGGACATGAACTTCGGCCCGGGTGAGGGCCTGGTGCTCTATCCGCACTTCTATCCCTACGTGGTGCCGGGCTGGTTCGACAAGCCGCTGCGCTGGCGCCGGGCGAGGCCCGAGAACTTCCGCAGGGCCCTGCTCATCTCCCCGTCCGCCGCGCTGGTCGCGAAGCTGCCGGGTGGGAGGATTCCGGACCGCACCGACTTCGAGACGATGACGGACAACGAGCGGATCCGCGCCTGGAACAAGGTCGTCATCGAGAGCGAGCGGATGGGGGACGAACTCCAGGAGCTCCTCGCCACGGGCCGACTCGTCGACCACGTGCGCCCGCTCTGACAGCGCCGCGACGCTAGGGCTCGCGCTCGAGCTGGACCTTGTCCTCGTAGCACCAGCCCCACTGCTCGCCCGGCTCGAGCGAGCAGATGAGCGGATGGGCCGTCTCGTGGAAGTGCCGCGTCGCGTGCTTGTTCTTGGAGTCGTCGCAGCACCCCACCTTCCCGCACGTCAGACACAGGCGGAGGTGGACCCAGGTGTCATGGAGCTTGAGGCACTCCTCACAACCTCGGGTCCGTGGGCGGACCGGGCGAAGCTGGTCGAGGTGGCCACACGGCCCCGTGCCCGCGCGAGGGCGGAACTCATACGTGGCCTCCGTGTCGATGAGCTCGGCCGCCGTGCGAGGCGGAGTGGAGGTCGAGGGGCTCTCGGCATCGAGCCCTTCTGGAGGGGGGGCGCGAAACAGCTCGGCGACTCGCTCGAAGGCCTCGGCCGAGCCCTTGAGTGAGAGCTCATCCCCCGCTTCGAAGCGCGTGTGCTCCGACACATGGGACAGCACCTCACCGTCGCGTCGCAGCTCCAGGAGCTTGAGGGCGCCTCCCGCGCGCGGGGCCAGCGTCTCCACCGACTCGCCGACCACGGCTGCCCCCGGGCGAATCGTCACCTTGCGCCAGCTCAGACAGCCCTCTTCCAGCGCGCAGATGAGCAGCGGCTTCTCGAGCGCGAGCGGCTGCCTCAGCGCCGCGTAGCCCGAGCGACGCACGGCGTCTTCGTTGTCCTCGATGTCCTTCGGCGACTGGCGGTAGTCCTCGAGCACCGAGGTCAACACCGCGACCAGTCCTTCCATCTCCTCGCAGATCACGACGTCCGCTCCAGCCGAGCGCACCGGGTCCACCTCCGAGACCATGCGGACCCGCGCCACGAGCCGCAGCGTCGGGTTCTCCATCCGCGCCACGGCGACCACGTGCCGGGCCCTGCTCGCGTCGTCGTCCACGACGAGGAGGAGCTTGGCGCGCTGGACTCCCGCGACGCGCAGGGTGCGCTGCCGCGCATAGTCGCCCCGCAGCACGGACATACCCTCGGCCTCGGCCTCGTTCGCGCCCTGCGGACTCAGGGTGGTGACGAGGAAGGGAATGCCCGAACCTCGCAACACCCGGGACAGACGCCTCGCGCCCTCTCCGTAGCCCGCGACGATGGCGTGGTTCTCGAAGCGAGCGAAGGACTCGGCGGCGAGTGCTTCGGCTTCATCCGTCGTCGGCCCGCTCTGGGCGACGGCGAGCTGGCGACGCCGCTTGAGCTGTCCTCCCGCCCAGACGCCCAAGCGGGACAGCAGCGGCGTGAACACCATCAGCATCACGGTGGCCGCGATGAAGGCATGGGAGCCATCGGGAATGCCCGCTGGGAACAGCCCCAGCTTCCGGCCGCTGCGCTCCAGCACGAACGAGAACTCCCCCACCTGGGCCAGCAGCAGCGAAGCCTCCACCGCCACGGGTGCACGATAGCCCAGTGCCAGCACGCTGATGCCCGTCGTCACCACCTTGACCAGGAGCACGGCGACGATGGCCAGCAGCACCTCGGGCAGGTGCCGCACGAGGAAGCCCGCGTCCAACAACATGCCCACGGAGACGAAGAAGGTCGCGCTGAAGAGAATCTGGAGCGGGAGGATTTCGCCGAAGGCGTGCTCGCTGAAGCGGCTCTCGCTCACCACCAGGCCCGCGAGAAAGGCCCCCAGGGAGACGCTCACGCCCGCGAGGCTGGTGAGGTACGCAGTGCCGAAGCACACGGCGATGACGGTGAGGAGGAACAGCTCCGGCGAGCAGGTGCGCGCCACCACCTCCAGCAGTCGAGGCATCAACCGGCGCGCGACGACGAGCACGGCGACGATGATGCCCAGCGCCTTGCCGAAGGCCCCGACGAAATGCCACGGCGTGTCCCCGAGGCCCGAGAGGACAGGCACCAGCAGCACCATCATCACCACCGCGAGGTCCTGGAAGATGAGCAGGCCCAGGGACACCTGACCGACCTCGGACGACGTCTCGCCTCGGTCTCCCAGCAGCTTCAGGACGATGGCGGTGGAGGACAGCGCCACCAGGAAGCCGGTGAAGAGCGCGGGGCGCCACGCCACGCCGAACAGCATGAGCAGGCCCATCATGCCCACGGAGGCGAGGCCCACCTGAAGCCCTCCGCCACCGAACAAGAGCTTCTTCAGCCGCGCCAGCTTCTCCAGGCTGAACTCGAGGCCGATGCTGAACAGCAGGAGGATGACACCCAGCTCCGCGGCTGAGTTCACCAGCTCCAGGTCCTTCACCAGCCCCAGTGAGTTCGGACCAATCAAGGCCCCGGCGAGCAGGAAGCCGACAATGGGCACCAGCCGGAAGCGATGGCCGACGTAGGCCACCACCGCACCGGCGGCAATCAACACGACAATCTCTTGCAGGAACGGGGGTGCGGCGGAGGCGAATAGGTACATGACCGAGGGCGGTGGCCCCATTCGAGCCCCGCACGCCCAGCCTGCCCCAGCGGGGACAGGCCCCAGGCTTGATGCGAAGCCATTCGTGCACCAGTCATCGTCACGTCGCTGGGGCCGCGGGCACTTGGGTGGCGAACGTCACCCCGAGAACGAACGCCCGACGAACAACGGCCGGCCCCCTCATGCGAGGAGACCGGCCGCCAGTGACTCAGACTTCAGTGAGCTGCCGGGAGCCGGGCCCGTGAGGCACCCGACTCCGCCGAAACCATCGGTTCAGTTCGAACGGCGGCGGCGGTGCAGCAGGCTGAGCAGCGCCAGCGCCATCATCCCCATCGGAGCACCCGAGCCGGTCGCCGAGCAACCACCCTCCTCTTCCGGAGACGCAGTGGCCTGCGCCGTGGCGCTGTTGCTGGCGTTCTTGGTGTCCGTCACCGTCAGCTTGAAGGTGAACGTGGCGCTGCCACCATCGAGGTCGGGGACATCGACGCTGATGACCGCCTTGTTCGTCTCGTTGAGCGTCACGCGCGGGCCACTCGTCTGCTCCCACTTGTACGTGAGCGCATCGCCATCCGCGTCACTGGAGCCCGAGCCGTCGAGCGTCATCGACGTCTGGTCCCCATTGACGATGATGCGAGCCAGCGCCACCGGCTCCCGGTTCGGCACGGGCACGGAGGTGATGGTGACGACCACCAGCGAGGCCGCGCTGCTGGCCGTGCCATCGCTCACCACCAGGCTGAACACCAGGTCGCGCTCCGCCGTCACCGTCGGCGCGGTGAACGTCGGCTGCGCCACGGTGGCACTGGACAGCGCCACCGACGGGCCGCTGACCTGGGTCCACTGATACGTCACGGCGGTGCCATCGGGGTCGCTGCTCGCGCTGCCATTGAGCGTCACGGTGGCACCCGACTGGGCCGTCGCCGCGGCTCCCGCGTTCGCGACAGGCGCACGATTCACGTTGCGCAGGGTGACTGTCACATCCCTGCTCACGTTGTTCGTGCCATCGGACACCGTCACGCGGAACGTGAGCACCGCGTTGGCGCTCACCTCACCAGCCCGGAACGACGCGGTCGCGGTGTTGGCGTTCTCCAGGGTGACCGGATCGCCGTGCACCTGGCTCCACGCGTACGTCAGTGCATCGCCATCCGGGTCCGTGGCCTGCGCCACGAGGGACACGGTGGTCCGCTCATCGGCCGTCACCGCGGAGGCGGTCACCACGGGCAGGCGGTTGTCACCCGAGACGACCACGTCCACCGAGTCGCTCACCGTATGCACGCCATCGCTCACCAGGAGCCGGAACGTCAGCGTCCCGGAGCCCTCCGGTGCGGTGAACGAAGCATTCAGGCGGGTCGCATCCGCCAGCGCCACGGGAGTGCCGGACGTCTGCACCCAGGCGTACGTGAGGCTGTCGCCATCCGCGTCGTTCGCCGTGCCCGCGAGCGTGTACTGCTCGCGCGCGACCACGGTTCCGTCCGTCCCCGCGTCCGCCGTCGGAGCACGGTTGACGTTGAGCACCGTCACGGCCACGTCATGCGACGCCGTCGTCGCGCCATCGCTCACCGTGACGCGCAGGGTAACGACCGTGTCGGTTGTCACCTCGCCCGTCGCGAACGAGACCGTCGCGGTGTTGGCGTTCTCCAGCGTCACCTGCGGACCGGCGATGCGCTCCCAGGAGTAGGTCAGCGAATCGCCATCGGGGTCGGCCCCCGTGGCGGTGACGGAGACAGTGCTCCGCTCGTTGGCCGACGTGGGCGAAGCCGTCACCACCGGCGCGCGATTCACCGGGGACACCTGCACATCCACCGTGTCGCTCGCAAGAGCGCTGCCATCGCTCACGGAGAGGCGGAAGGTCAGCGTCTCGCCCGTGACCGTCTCGGGCGCGATGAACGTGGCCACCGCCGACGTGGCGTTGGAGAGGGCCACCGGCGTGCCCGCCATCTGCACCCAGGTGTACGTCAGGCTGTCTCCATCCGCGTCGCTCGCCGATCCGCTCAGCGTCGCCTGGGCCCGCTCGTTCACCGAGCCATCCAGGCCCGCGTTGACCGTCGGCGCGCGATTGACGTGGCGCACGTCCACCGTCACGTCATGCGACGCCTCCGCCGTGCCATCGGACACCGTCACCCGGAAGCCAAGGACCGTGTTGGCGGCCACCTCTCCCGTCGCGAAGGAGGCCGTCGCGGTGTTGGCGTTCTCCAGCGCCACGGGCGAACCCGAGACCTGGGTCCAGGTGTACGTCAGCGCGTCGCCGTCCGCGTCGGAGGCCGAGGCCAGGAGGCTGGCCGTGCTTCGCTCATCCACGGACACCGACGACGCCGTCACCACCGGCGGGCGGTTCACGTGCCGGACGACGACATCGACGGTGTCATTCACGCTGACCTTGCCGTCGGACACGGCGAGGCGGAACGTGAGCGTCGTGTCGAAGGTCACCTCGGGAGCGGTGAACGTGGCCGAGGCCGCCGTGTAGCCAGCCAGCGCGACCGGCGGGCCCGCGATCTGCGTCCACAGGTACGAGAGTCCATCACCGTCCACGTCGCTCGCGGAGCCGGACAAGGTGACGGAGCTGCGCTCGTCGACCGAGGCATCCACCCCGGCGTTCACCGTCGGAGCCCGATTGACGTTGCGCACGCGCACCGTCACGGTGTCCGTGGTCGCCAGGGTCCCGTCCGAGACGCGCAGCCGCAGGACGATGTCCCGGTCCGCGGGCACGTCCGGGGCGGTGAACGTGACGGTCGGCGTATCCGTTCCAGCCAGCACGACCGCCGGTCCCGTCGTCTGCGTCCACGTATAGGTGAGCGGGTTGCCGTCGGCGTCCGTGCCGCTGCCGGCGACGGTGACAGGCGTGCGCTCATCCACCGTCAGGTCCGGCCCGGCGTTCGCGACCGGCGGGCGGTTCACACACACGTTGTTGTCCGCCACGAAGCCCGTGAACGGCGTGTTGTCGATGCCTCGGAAGGCCAGGTTGTCCAGCGTCCAGCCCTCCGCGCCCGTGCCGTCGTCGGTGCCGATGCGGAAGCGGATCTGCACGGTCTGGCCCGCGTAGGCGGTGCCCAGGTCCAACGTCGCCGCCATGAGGCTGGGGAAGTTGGGAGACACGTTCACCAGGGCGTTGCGCCCCTTCAGCGGATTCGTGCCTTCCGGGACGTTGTACAGCACGCCCCCGTAGAGCGGCGTGCCGATGTCCGTCCACGTCGCGCCTTCATCCTGGGTGATTTCGATGACGGCGCCGTCGTAATTCCGGAGATTGGTCTGGTTCGTCTCGAACTGGTACGCGTGCTCGAAGGTGACGACGAACGGCTCGGTCGCGCTCACCTGCAGCGGCGGCGTCTTCAGCCAGAAGTCCGAGGGCACCGCCACGTCCCGGCCATGGAAGCCCCGGTTGAGCTTGTCGTCGTCGACGTAGGCGTAGCCGAAGTACCACTCGTTGAGCCGAGGGTCCTCGCTCGACTCGAACTCCCACGGAATCGTCGCGATGTTGGACTGGACGGTCTCGACCTTCGTGGTGCCGGGTGCCTCGTCCTGGTTCGTCAGCGCATACAGCGTCTCGATGACATCGCCCGGCGTGGCCTGGTGCTCGTCGCGGAAGGCCAGGATGAACTCCGCCGTCGTGGACGGCGCGGCCCCCGACAGCGTCACCGGAATGGCGACCGTCACCTCCCCGAAGGGAGGAATCTCCGGGAAGCGGAGCGCCCCACCGTTTCCAATGGAGACCCCGCGCGTCCGGGACGTCACCGTCGCGGAAGCATCCCGCGCGGGCGCCGAGCCGATGTTGGTCATCGTGATGATGATGCGGCCCGTCTCCCCATTGTCGAGGACCCCGTCCCGGTCACACGAGCCGGTCGGCAGGTCATCGGCGAGAATCGCGGACACCATCCGCAGCGAGGCCCCCAGGCGGAAGCTCTCCACCACGCCTTCGTGGTTGCGGGAGCTGGACGGAGGCGCCACGGCGTCGACACCGGCGCCGCGCTTGGCGAAGGCCACCCAGATGCGCTGGGCATCCTCGGGGTCGTTGACGTAGGCCCCCGCGAGGATGGCGTCACGCGCTTCCAGGTACGTCGGCGCGTAGGGCGTCTGCATGTAGCCCAGCGTCAGGTAGCGCTTCATGCGCGCCTGCGCCTCCGCGAATGGATGCGCGCGCAGCAGCGACGTATAGACCTCCCAGAGCATCGTCGCCCACACCTCACCGGAGTTGTGGACCTGCGAGTTGGGGCTGCCGGGGATGGTGGGCGCGGTCGTCGGCAACGCGGACGAGTCCGCGATGTGGCGGAACGTCAGCGCGTTCTTCGTCATGTCCGACGAGTACGTCACGCGACGGATGCCGAAGAAGGCGCTGGCCGGCGAGTTGCCGCGCGTGGCGTACTCCGCCGCGCCATATGCACCATTCCAGTTCGCGTTCGAGGGGACCTCGATGTCCTCCGCGCGCGTCACCATCAGCAGGGCGGTGAAGTCCGCCCAGCCCTCGCCCATGGCGCGTCCCTGGTTGTTGACCAGGCCCGCCGCATCCTGGATGAGGCGGTTGCTCATGTAGTGGCCCCACTCGTGCGCGACGATGATGTTGTCGATGGTGCCGTCCTGCTGGAGGGTCGGCTCCCGGAACATCCGCACGTTCAGGCCCTCGGCGTTGCGGATGCGGTTGCCTTCGGCCCGCGTGATACGCATCGAGGGGATGGTGATGGCGGCCGACGTCCCGGAGATGTTCGCCCGCCAGTCGGACACGTCACTGGCGAAGAGGACACCCGCGGCGCCAGCGGCCTGTGCGTTGGTGATCTTCGTGAGCAAGGTGCAGGAGCCCACGTCGATGAAGGCAATCTTTCCATTCACCTCCGCGGCGTTGGTCAGCGGAGAGCAGGCATCCGTGGTGAGCGGGCCCGCGGGGTTCGCGGGGTCCTGCGAGATGACCACGTCGCCCGTGGTGTCGAACGTCTGGGGGCCGAGCTGGTACGCGACACCCGGCGCGACATCCCCCGCGACAGTCGAGGGCGCGTTCACCGTCAACACGGCGCGCCGCACCCCGTTGAAGAGGTACATCTGCATCTGCGGCGAGGCACCATCCGCCGGCGTGGACATGTTGGCGTTGTTCACACCGCCGTAGTCCTGGGCCTGCGCGATGACCGGGTCTCCCGCCTCCCCTCCCCGGCCGTAGTTGTCGCGCTGGGCATTGCCCGCGAGCTCGTCGAAGCCGGAGTCGTAGAACCAGTCATGCAGCCAGTTGTTCACGAAGAACAGGCTGGTGGTCGCCGCGGCGATCTGTTCGGCGTTGGCGTTCGGCGCGATGTCGAACTGCATCGTCCGGTCGAACACGCCCGGCGCGGTGACGACGGGCCGGAGGTCTCCCGCCCCGTAGCCATTCGGGGTGACGAGGTCCGCGTACGCATCCACGTTGTTGCCGGAGGTCTCCGTGGCGTCCGCGGGCAGCCAGGGGTCGTTCTGGCTGAACGGAGCGTTCTGCAAGGTGACCAGCGACGGCGCGACGAACGCGGGGGTGAAGACCGTGGGCGTGCCCGTCGGATGCGGCGTGGCGGTGGTGCCCGCGGGGCCGTCATGGGGCGTGAAGGGGGGCGTGGCGTCCGCGAAGACGCGGTAGCTGAAGGCCGCGTCCTCGCGCAGGTTCTTGCGCGACAGCACCCGGCCATCCTGCGCGGAGATGACGTACGAGTAGGTGTCCGACTCGACGCTGCCCTCTCGGCCCGTCTCCAGCTCCAGGTAGTACGCGGGGAGCAGCGCGTCCCGGAGCACGTAGTAGACCTGCTTCGAGCGCGCGGGAGCGACCAGCCCCTCCTCCAGCGGCCGCGCATACATCGCCAGGTCGAAGTGCGAGTAGCGCCCGCCCTTCTTCGCGCTCTTCACGCCCGTCAGCAGGCTGCCGTCGAGCGGCTTCCCGGTGAGGTCTTCGTAGGCCAGGGCAATGGCGGAGGTCGCCGGCAGCGTGAATCGAAGCTTCTCACTGGCCTTCGTCGACGACACATGGGGCGACAGCGAGCCCGAGATGGTCACCACCTCGTTCGCCTGGTTCATCAGCAGCTGGAGGTTGTGGCGGAACACCTCGATGCCCGCGACCTCCTGCGCCACCGTGACGACCTTCACCCCCTGCCCCAGCTCACGCACCGCGGAGACCCGAGCCCCCGCCGCCTCGAACGACGGGACGCCATACAGGTCCGAGTAGTCGTTGAGCTGCGTGAGCGCGGCCGTCCCGGGCGCCATGCCTTCGTACCGCTGGCGCAGCTTCGCCCGGGCCTCGCCACCACCCTGACCGTGTGCCCACACGAAGCGAGGCGCACCCGTCAGCGAGTCCCGATGCGTGACACCCACCTGCGTGTCAGCGTCCTTGGGCTTGAGGCGGCTCAGGGACGTACGGGCCGTGGGCATCGCCTCGAGATATGCGTCGTAGTTCGGAAGTGTCCGGGCCATGGAGCCGGTGCCCGAAAGCACCAGCGCCATGCCTGACAGCTTGGCAACCAACCTTCTCACGTGAGGGAGCTCCCATGGGAATGCGCGGGGTAGGAGGCACCCGGAGGACCCCTGACGTCGGTTCCGACCCCTTGCCGGAAGTTCGGGGCTTCTCCGAATGACTACTCGGTGACAGTTGCTCACCTGCTCGGAGATTAGGCTCTTCACGGATGTAGGTTGAAAGGCGACCTTTCCTGTTTTTCTGGGCTCGCGAGATAATTCCATGAACACAGGAGACCTGGCCCAGGGAAATCCCGAATGAAATCAGTGGTTTGAAATCAATACAGGCGAAATTCCAGTCCTGGCGGACCTACCTGAAAGTTCAGGCGTCAAGACAACCAGGACTCCGCGCATGTCCGCGCGGCGACACGTCACCGCTGGGGAAAGGTGTCGTACTTCAGCAAGTCGTCGGTGAGCTCGTAGTAGTCGCTCTTGCTGCCCACGTAGATGTGGGCCTTGCCACGCAGGCCCGTGGGCGCATCGAGCGTGCCGACGCAGATGGATGTCTTCCGTGTGTCGGAGCTGTCGTCGAAGAGCACGCTGGAGCCGCACTCGACGCAGAAGCCGCGCTTCGCCGAGGCGGAAACGGGGTGCCACTTGAGGCCCCGAGACTCCGTCAGTCGGAAGCCCTCGCGATCCACCGCGGAGTAGGCCCCGACGTGCCCATGCCACTTCCGGCACTTCGAGCAGTGGCAGTACGTCACCGCCGTCATCGGCGCCGTCACTTCGTATCGAATCGCACCGCAGAAGCAGCCGCCCTGGTTCATGAGGCGGGCCTAGCGCGGCGCGCTTCGATGCGGCAATCCAAAAACCAAAACCCCGACTTCCAGAGCTGGAAGCCGGGGTCTTGATTTGACAGTTGCGGGGGCAGGATTTGAACCTGCGACCTTCGGGTTATGAGCCCGACGAGCTACCAGGCTGCTCCACCCCGCGTCATGTTGTCTGCCTTTAAACACCAGAGGCTCGGCGGTCTATTCTCCGAGCCTCTGGCATCCTGAATTGCGGGGGCAGGATTTGAACCTGCGACCTTCGGGTTATGAGCCCGACGAGCTACCAGGCTGCTCCACCCCGCGTCAGCGGCGAGGGAGGTAGTACCGCCCCCCGCCCTTGAGCGCAACATCTATTTCCAGCGAACTCGAACACGCAGCACACGTGCTCGAGTCCGATGAATCACTTGCCGGACTTGCTGAAGAGGTCGGCGAACGTGCCGAAGCCCTTCTTGCCCGCGCCCTGCGGCTGCTGCGTCTTCTGCCACGCCTCCACCTCGGCGCGCTCTTCCGCGCGCACCGCGGCGGTGACGGACAGACGAATCTTGCCGGAGGCGTCGATGTCGAGAATCGCCACCTTCACCTCCTGGCCCAGCGCGAAGTGCTTGCGCATGTCCGTGCCGCGCTCGGTGCCCGTCTCGCTCGCGGGGAGCAGACCCTTGCCGCCCGGGAACGCGAGGAACACGCCGTAGGGCTCGATGCGGTCGATCTTGCCCACGACGACCTGGCCCACCTTGGGACGCGGCGCGGCCGGAGCCGCGGGCGCCGCGGCCTTCTCCGCCGCCACGGGAGCCTGACGCTCCTCGGGAGGACGCTGCGCCTCTTCCTCGGTGATGCGGCGCAGGCCGATGCGCTTCTCGTTCGCGTCGATCTTCTCGACGGCGACCCAGACGGTCTCGCCCACCTGGACGACGTCGCGCGGGTGCGCGATGCGGCGGTCGCTCAGCGCGGAGATGTGCACCAGGCCATCCACGCCCGGACGCAGCTCCACGAACGCGCCGAACTGCTGGAGCCGGACGACCTTGCCCTGCAGACGGTCGCCTTCCTTGATCTCGGAGAGCGCCTTCTTGAACGGGTCCTCCTGGCGCGAGCGCATGGACAGCGTGATGCGCTCCTTCTGCTTCGCCTTGTCGGGCGAGTTCGGCTGCGCGGCCTCCATGCGCAGGATCTCCACCTCGACGTCATCGCCGACCTTCAGCACGTCGCTGGGGTGCCCCACGCGCGTGTACGAAAGCTCGGAGACGGGAATCATGCCCTCGACGCCGCCCAGGTCCACGAACGCGCCGAAGTCGCGCACGCCGGTGACCTTGCCCTTGACGACACGGCCCTCGGCCAGGTTCTTGCGCGTCTCGGTGGCGAGCTGACGCTGCTCATCCTCGAGCAGCGAGCGGCGCGACAGCACGACGTTGCGGTCCCGAACCTCGGTGACGCGGAACTTGAGCTTCTCGCCGATGAACTGGTCCGGCTTCTCGACGTAGCGCAGGTCCAGCTGGCTGATGGGGCAGAAGGCGCGCACGTCGCCAATGGCGACCTCCACGCCGCCCTTGTTCACGCTCAGCACCATGCCCTCGACGGGCATGCCCGACGCGCGAGCCTCGGCCAGCATCGCCATGGACGCGCTGCCCTTGGCCAGCGCGCGGCTCAGGACGATGCCCTTGGCGCCCACCTCGATGACGTGCGCCTCCAGGCTGTCACCGACACCGAAGCGCAGGATGCCCTCGTCGTCCTTGAGCTCGCGCAGCTCGATCATCGCCTCGCTCTTGGACGCGCCCTCCAGCGACACGAACGCGGTGTCCGCGCCGAGCTGGAAGATGGTGCCCTTGACCTTCTCGCCCAGGCGCACGCCCCGGCGGCCCGGAGCCCCACCCTCCTTGGCCTGCGCCTCGAACATCTCGGCGAAGGACTCGGACTCGGGGACCTCCTCGTACAGCGCGGAGGTCGGAGCCGGCGTCGGCGTCACGGGACGCGGTGCGGGCGCGGAAGCAGACGCCTCCGCCGCGGCCGTCGTGGCCTCCGCCGTCGCGGTGCCCTCGGCGGGGGACTCGCCCGCGGGCCCGCGCGTCTCGATGGCACCCGTCGCGCGCTTCACGACGACCATCGGACCGGACGGCCGGCGCTCGCCACCGCCACCACCCCGGCGCTCTCCACCGCCTCGGGGAGGACGGCGATCCTCGCGCGGAGCCCCACCCTCGGGACGCGGCTGCGCGTCGCGGCCCTGGCCGGAACCGCCGCGCTCGCCACCGCGACCGCCGCCACCGCTACGGCCTCCGCCCTCGCCACGGCCGCTGCCGCCCGAGGGGATGCCGAGCATCACGTCGCCGAAAGTCGCCTTCGGCTTCTTGGGGCCCATCCCGCCCGGACCACCAGCATTGGAACCGTTCTTCTCGTCGCTCACCGCGGAGACCTTCCTGAGACGAAGTCAGCCCGGACTTACCGTGAAGCCAGGGCTCATGAAAAAGGCGGCGCACTCTACACGCGTGCCCTGTCCGGAGGAAGCCCCGAAGACAAACACACCGTCCGCGCCACCGCCCGGACCATAACGACACCCGCCCGGCCCGACATCCTCTCCGGCAGCTCCTTGCAGCTCCAAGCACACGCCGCCTGCCCCGCGAGGAGCCGAGCAGTGGCGCGGACTTAGCGGGCCCGGCGCAAGCGGCTCGTCACCTTGCGGAACACGGCCCCGGCCTCGGGGACCCCCAGCGCGGCGGCCACCGCGAAATAGAGGCCGCCCATGGGAATCGCGACGGCGACAAACCCCAGGATGGGGTGCAGGCGTGGAGGCGACAGGACCCCGCCCCCCCACTCCGCTTGCACTCCCGGCATGGGGCCCAGGGTGCTGGTGAGCGCCAGCTTCACGCCCAGGGCCACAAGCCCCCCCACCCCGGCCGCGAACCACAGCCGAGGCAGCAGCCCTCGGGGCACGCCCACCGGCCCCACCTGCTTCACCAGCTTGTGGCGCAACAGCGAGGACTCCAGCCACGCCACCAGGCCGCTGGACAGGGTGAGGCCCATGGCGCCCAGGTGCGGGGGAAGGCCCAGCCACTCCGGGAGGTGGAGCCCCAGGCCCCAGGCGGCCAGCGTCCCCACCGAGACGCGGACGACGGCGAAGCGCAGGGGCGTCTTCGGGTCCTTCAGCGCATAGAAGGCGGAGGCATAGAGGCGCCCCACGGTGGAGGCCACCAGCCCCACGGACGCGCCCATCAGCAGGTACCAGAGGTAGCGCGAGTCCGCCGCGTCGAAGCGGCCCGTCTGCAGCAGCGCCGCGGCCACCATGTCGCCGAGGAAGAGGAAGGCCGCCGCTGAGGGCACGACCCAGAAGGCGATGCGTCGGGCGCCGGCGTCGATTCGCTGCCGCAGCTTCGCGGCGGCCTCCTCCTTCGAGCCCCCCGTCGCGCGCGCCAGCTCGGGCAGCTCCGCCGCCGACACCGCCATGCCGAAGAGGCTCACCGGGATGAGGTAGAGCGTCTGCGCGTAGACGAGCGAGGACATCGCGCGCACGGAGATGAGCGTGGCGAAGGCCGTGTCCACCCACGAGCTGAACTGCACCACCCCGCGCCCCAGCACCACGGGGCCAAAGTTCTTCAGCACCTGGCGCACGGGCTCCGCCGCGGTGGACAGCGACGGCCGGAAGCGCCCCAGCAGCCGCAGCACGCTCGGCACCTGCACGGCGAACTGGAGGAAGCTGCCCGCGACGACGCCGTAGGCCAGCACCTCCACGAGCGGGCCTTCGGTGTAGCGGCCCCCGGCGAGGAGCAGCGTGACGATGATGGCCCCGTTCCAGACCACCGGCGCCAGGTAGGACAAGAGGAAGCGGCGGTGGCTGTTGAGGATGCCCAGACACCAGGCGCTCAGCACCAGGAAGCCCGTGCCCGGAAAGAGGATGCGCACCACGCGGACGGCCAGCGCGTGGTCCTCACCGGTGAAGCCCGGCGCGACCAGGTCCACGAAGAACGGCGTGAACAGCATGCCCGCGCCCACGAGCACCGCCGTCGCCAGCGCCAGCAGGCCGAACACCGCGCCCGCGACGCGGTCCGCCTCCTCCGTGTCCTTGCGTCCCAACAGCTGCGCATAGACGGGGATGAACGAGCCGGAGAGGACGCCCTCGCCGAACAGGTTCTGCAGGAAGTTGGGGATGCGCAACGCGGCCTTGAAGATGGCGGCCGCATCCGCGTTGCCCAGGTAGTGCGCGAAGACCCGCTCGCGCACCAGCCCCATGAGCCGCGAGGCCAGGATGCCCGTGGCGACGAGCAGCGCGCCGCGCCCTCCGGAGCGCTCGGGCCGAGGAGTCGGGGCGGCGGGAGGCGGCGGAGAAGGCTCGGGCGCGGAGGCAGTCACGGGCGAAGGACTCTATGCGTGGCGTCAAGTGGCATGAAGCATGAAACCGGACGTGCCCTGTTTCTCTTGACGGTCCTGCGGCGGATTGCGAGGGTCCGTCCTGAATGGCCGAAACCCCGGACAGCGACCTGGACGACGTGGCGCGCATCCGCCGCGTGTTGGCGCGTGAGCTCGAGACCATCAACGAGTACGAGTCTTTTGCTCGCGCCTCCTCCCACCCCGAGGTGAAGGCGTTCTTCCTCCACCTCGCGAGCGAGGAGAAGGAGCACGTCTTCGAGGCGGTCCACATGCTGCGCATGCTGGACACCGGCCAGGACACGCACTTCGCCAG
The DNA here is from genome assembly GCF_038561935.1 of Myxococcus stipitatus. The sequence goes on from NZ_CP102770.1 coordinate 5,666,743, forward strand.
CCCCATCGCCCCGGGGCACTTCCAGCAGGCCGTCGCGGGGGCGCCGACCGCTCCCGCGCAGGTCCACGTGCCCGCGCCGGCCCCGGCGCCCGCCGCGATTCCGGCCCGTACGCCGACCGAGCCGCTCACCTCGCTTCCCCCGCAGCGCCTCATCTACGGCCTGCCGGCTCCCCCGCCCTCCGCGGAATCCCACCCCCTCACGGTGGGCTCGCTTCGCCGCGGTGGCGGCGGGCGCGGTGGCAATCGTTGACGCCGTTCCCCTCCCCTCTCCTTGCTGAGTTTCTGGAGACTGTTCGATGCCTGACTTCCTTGGACATGCCGAGAACCCGCTCCGTGAAGAAGAGTGGGCGCGCCTGAACGAAACCGTCATCCAGGTGGCGCGGCGCTCACTCGTGGGCCGGCGCATCCTCGACATCTACGGGCCGCTGGGCGCGGGCGTCCAGACGGTGCCCTACGACGAGTTCCAGGGAGTGTCCCCGGGCGCGGTGGACATCGTCGGCGAGCAGGAGACCGCGATGGTCTTCACCGACGCGCGCAAGTTCAAGACCATCCCCATCATCTACAAGGACTTCCTTCTGCACTGGAGGGACATCGAGGCGGCGCGCACGCACAACATGCCGCTGGACGTGTCCGCCGCCGCCGGCGCCGCGGCGCTGTGCGCCCAGCAGGAAGACGAGCTCATCTTCTACGGTGACGCCCGGCTCGGCTACGAAGGGCTGATGACGGCCAACGGCCGGCTCACCGTGCCGCTCGGGGACTGGACGGCGGCGGGCGGCGGCTTCCAGGCCATCGTCGAGGCCACGCGCACGCTCAACGAGCACGGCCACTTCGGCCCGTACGCGGTGGTGCTATCGCCGCGCCTGTACTCGCAGCTGCACCGCATCTACGAGAAGACGGGCGTGCTGGAGATCGAGACCATCAAGCAGCTCGCCTCGGACGGCGTCTACCAGTCCAACCGCCTGCGCGGCGACTCCGGCGTGGTGGTGTCCACGGGCCGGGAGAACATGGACCTGGCGGTGTCCATGGACATGGTGGCGGCCTACCTGGGTGCCTCGCGGATGAACCATCCGTTCCGCGTGCTGGAGGCGCTGCTGCTGCGCATCAAGCACCCGGATGCCATCTGCACCCTCGAGGGCGCTGGCGCGACCTCGGCCCGTCGCTAGTCCGCCTGACTCATCCCGCTGCCATGGCCAAGGTGCTGGTGATTGATGACGAGGTGAACCTTCGCAAGGTTCTCGCCGCGATGTTGCGCAGGGATGGGTTCGACGTCACCGTCGCGGAGAATGGCGAGCAGGGACTGGCGGAGTTCCAGAAGAACGGCGCCGACATCGTCGTGACGGACCTGGTGATGCCCAAGGTGGGCGGCATGGAGGTGCTCAGCACCGTCCGCGCCGCCAACCCGGACGTCCCCGTCATCATCATCACCGCGCACGGCACGGTGGACTCCGCCGTGGACGCCATCAAGGCGGGCGCGTTCGACTACATCACCAAGCCCTTCGACCAGGCGGAGCTGTCCTCCGTCGTCGCCAAGGCCGCGAAGACGAACGAGAGCGCCCGCCGCTCCGTGCGTCCCGACGTCAAGGCGCGCGCCGCCATCATCGGCGAGGCGCCGCAGATGCAGGACGTCTACAAGGTCATCGACAAGGTGGCGGACACGCCCTCCACGGTGCTCATCACCGGCGAGAGCGGCACGGGCAAGGAGCTCATCGCCACCGCGCTGCACGGGGCCTCCAGCCGTCGCGACAAGCCGTTCATCAAGATCAACTGCGCGGCCATCCCCGCCACGCTCCTGGAGAGCGAGCTGTTCGGCTACGAGCGCGGCGCGTTCACCGGCGCCGTCACGTCCAAGCCTGGCCGCTTCGAGCTGGCCGACGAGGGCACCCTCTTCCTGGACGAGATTGGCGAGATTCCCGTCGAGATGCAGGTGAAGCTGCTGCGCGCGCTCCAGGAAGGCGAGTTCGAGCGCGTGGGTGGCATCAAGACGACGCGCGTCGACGTGCGACTGGTGGCCGCCACCAACCGCGACCTGCAGGCGGAGATTGAAGCGGGCCGCTTCCGCAAGGACCTGTATTACCGGCTCGCGGTGGTGCCGCTCACCCTGCCCCCGCTGCGGGAGCGCCGGAGCGACATCCTCATGCTCGCGCGGCACTTCGTCGACAAGTACAACCGCCGGCTGAACAAGAAGATTGAGGGCATCGCGGACGACGCGCTCGCGCTGCTCCAGGCCTACTCGTGGCCCGGCAACATCCGCGAGCTGGAGAACCTCATCGAGCGTGTCCTGCTGTTCGCGGACGGGCCGTTCATCACGGCCAAGGACCTGCCCGAGCCCGTCCGCCACGGAGCGGGCACCCAGCCAAGCGCCACGCCAGCCTCCTCCGCGCCCGCCATGGAGGTCCCCGCGGGCGAGGTGGGCCTGAAGGATATCGTCCGGATGAAGGCCGCGGAGCTCGAGCGCGACCTCATCGTCAAGAAGCTGGAGGAGACGGGCGGCAACGTCACGCGCGCCGCCCGCCTGCTGCAGATCAGCCGGAAGTCGCTGCAGACCAAGATGAAGGAATTCGGCCTGCGCGACACCACGCCCGACGAGCAAGAGGACGGCCCCGAGGATTGACCCTCGGCTGGCGGAATTCCTCATCGCGGGCGCTGGTTTTCGCGCCCGCCCCACCCTTTCCAACCCTCCGGGAGCCTGCATGCGGCCGAACCTTCCCACCCTCGGTGCCCCTCCGAAACGGAGCCCCATCGGGCCCGTGGTCGCCGTGTCGCTCATCCTGGGCGGCGCCGCGGGAGGCGTCTGGTGGTGGAAGCAACGGATGGCCGCCGCTGCCCCGCAGGAGGCCACGGCCACCCCCACCGCCGAGGGTGAAGGCACCGCGGCTCCGCCCCCCGCGGACACCGCCGCGCCCGCGAATGGCACCGCCCAGGCCCCCGCCGCCGCCGCCGCGCCCGTGGACCCGGTGAAGGCCGCCGGCCTGGAGCATGCGTCGATGCGCATCGAGGGGCCCCTGGAGACCGCGCTCATCCGGTCGGCCGGAGGCGACGTGGGCCCCGCACTGGCGCAGGTGGTGACGCGGACGCTGGTGTGGTGGGTGGAGGTGCCCGGCGAGATCCTCCGGGGCGACACGCTGGACGTGCTCTACCAGCGCCGCACCAACGAGGAGCCGCTGGTCCACGCCGTGCGCTTCACCAGCGCGAAGCTGGGCAAGACGATGAGCGCCTTCCGGTTCCAACCCGAGGGCGAGAGCACGCCGCGCTACTACCTGCCCACGGGCGACGAGCTGGAGCTGCGCCTGGAGAAGTCCCCCGTGGATGACTACGAGCAGGTGACGTCCCTGCTGCGCGACGGGCGCCGCCACAAGGGCGTGGACTTCCGCACCCCGGTGGGCACGCCCGTGAAGGCGCCCTTCTCCGGCGTCGTCAAACGCAAGAACTGGAACTGGAGCAGCAACGGCAACTGCCTGGAGCTGGTCGAGTCGGGGGGCCGCGGCCGCCGCGCGCTCTTCCTGCACCTGGACGAAGTGGACAAGGACATCCGCCCGGGCACCCGCTTCAACGTGGGCCAGGTCGTCGGCCGCAGCGGCAACACGGGCCGCTCCTTCGCACCCCACCTCCACTACCAGCTCATGACGCAGGATGACCAGGTGCTGGACCCCTTCGACCAGCACAAGACCTACCGTCGCTCCCTGGCCGCCCGGTACAAGACGGCCTTCGACGACGAGGTGCGCCGCCTGGAAGGGCTGCTCGGGACGTCCGTCGCGGGGAAGTAAAAGCAACCCGATTCTTGACACTCCTCCAACGGCGCGGCTAGCTGGAAGCCCCCCGGGCTTGCCGGAAGGTCCGGGCGTTTCGCCGTCGGAGGTCGGATGCACAGGCTTCGCGCCGTACTCGCCGCCCTGTCACTGGGCGTACCGTTCGTCGCCAGCGCGGCGGATATCACCCGGATCGCCTCCGCGCTCGAGGACGACGACCCGTTCGACCTGTTCATCGACGTCGGGTTCGAGCGCACCCAGACTCGCGCGAAGATTGTCCGCGAGCAGCTCTCCACGAACGCCGAGCCCGGGATGACGGGCGACGTCGCGGAGCTCTGGTACAAGGGCGTCGACGCACGGCTCAACCTGCGGATGGCCATTGGCCTCTACCGGGACCTGGAGCTGTCCTTCAAGCTCCCCCTCGTGTTCCAGCAGAACGAGGAGTGGAACTTCACGTCCCAGTCCTCCCGGTCGACGTCCACCATCACCAACAACTGCATCAACGCGGACGGCAGCCTCATCCCGAACTGCCTCGGCAACCCGGAGAACAGCGCCCCGCTCTTCGGCGTGCCGCAGGAGAGCTTCCGCGGCGGCCTGGGCAACCTCCACTTCGGCCTCGCGTATGCCTTCTTCAACCAGGAGAAGGACGACACGAAGCCCACGTGGATTGTCGGCATCGACTACGAGGCCCCCACCGCGAAGATGAGAGACCCGAGCGTGGACACCACGGACTCGGACGAGCGCGGCAACATCGGGGACCGCGTCCACAAGTATCAAATCTACACGTCGTTCTCCCGGCGTATGGGCGCGGCCGAGCCGTACTTCAAGGCCAGCTACACCATCCCCGTGCGAGGCCCCGGCATCTACTCGAACTGCGACCAGCGCGACGCCACGCCGCCCAACCTGGGTGCTCCGGGCAACTGCGGCCAGGGCCCGTGGAACCGCAAGGAGACGGGCATCAAGGCGCCGGAGATGGTGGGCATGCTCGCCGGCGTGGAGCTGGTGCCGTTCAACCGGCCGGAGAAGCACCAGAAGTTCACCCTCGACCTGCGCGCCATCGGCAACTACGTGGGCTCGGGCCGGTACAACAACGAACTGAGCGCGGCGCTGCGCAAGCTGCTCACCTCCGATGAGTACTTCCAGATCGGCGGCATGATGGGCGTCACCGCCAGCGCGGCGGAGTCCTTCCAGATTCGCGCGTCCGGCACGTTCCTCTACAACACGGACCACGTGCTGACGAACGAGGAGCTCGGCAAGGACCTCGACGGCGACGGGGAGATCAACGACGCGCTCGGCTCGCCGGAGCTCAACCCGACGTTCGACTGGCGCTATGACCTGGTGTCCCGCCGCTTCCGCGCCATCGGCAGCACGACGTTCCGCTTCGACCTGAGCGCGACCTTCAGCTTCTAGCGCCGGGCGGTGCCTCGTCAGGAGACGTGACCCTTTCGGCACGTCTCCTGACCGCGCCCCACCGACTCACCGCTTCAGCGACAGCCCGAGTCGGTAGACGTCCTGTCCCGACCAGCCCGCCCGTCGCGCCAGCTCGGTGCTCAGCGGCTTGAGCTTCTCGCCCCGAGCCAGGCCCTCTTCCAGCGCGCGCCGCAGCTCCTCCTCGGACCAGCGCCGCTCGCCGGTGCGCCCCTCCACCATCACCACCACCTCGCCACGCGCCTCCTCCGTCGCGTAGCGCGCCGACAGCTCCGTCAGCGAGCCTCGGACGAACTCCTCGTGCAGCTTCGTCAGCTCCCGGGCCACACAGCCCCTGCGCTCACCCCAGGCCTCCAGGAGGTCCTGGAGCGTCTCGCCCAGGCGCCGGGGCGACTCGTAGAGCACGAGCGTCGCGGAGAGGGAGGCCACCTCCTCGAGCATGGCCCTTCGCTCCGGGCCCTTGCGCGGCAGGAAGCCCAGGAAGTGGAAGCGTCCGGTGGGCAGCCCCGACGCACTGAGCGCTGAGATCAGCGCCGTCGCCCCGGGCACGGGGACCACGGTGAGGTCCCGCTCAAGCGCCTCCGCCACCAGCCGCTCACCCGGGTCGCTGATGGCCGGGCTGCCCGCGTCCGTGATGAGGGCACAGTCATCGCCCCCGGCAATCCGGTCCAGGATGCGCCCGGCCCGCTGCCCCTCGGCGAAGGCTGGGAGGCTCACCAGGTCCTTCCCGCCGATTCCAAAGTGGTCGAGCAGCACGCGGGAGTGCCGCGTGTCCTCGCACGCAATGAAGCCCACCGCGCGAAGCGTCTCGAGCGCGCGCACCGAAATGTCACCCAGGTTCCCGATGGGCGTGGCCACCAGGTACAGCTTTCCAGCCATGCCTTCCCCTTACATGCCCGCATCGAAGGCGCCGGGAATGTGCTCCACGGTGGCGCGCTCGCCGCGCCCCACCACCGACACGACATCGAAACGCATCATCCGCCCATGCAGGTCATGGGCGAAGAGATAGTGCAGCGCCGCCTTCACCACCCGACGCTGCTTCGCGAAGGACACGGTGTGCGCCGGGTCTCCCCACACCGCCGAGGAGCGCATCCGCACCTCGACGAAGCACAACAGGTCATCCCGCTCCGCCACCACATCCAGCTCGCCGTAGCGACACAGCCAGTTCCTCGCCCTCACCCGCCACCCTTGCGCCACCAGGTACCGGACCGCCAGCTCCTCCGCCTCGTCCCCCACCGCCCGCCGCTCCCCACGCGCCACCACCCACCCCCGCACGTCCTCCCCCTGGAGGACAACACCTGGCATCGGACTACACGTTAACCGTGCCGTCCGACATCTGGGCGAAGCCCGGGTGCGGCGTGACGTGCAGCACCTGCGTGAGGGTGCCCAGGTGCTTCAGCATGCGAGCGATGAGCGGCAGCTTCACCTCATCCACCCCGACGAAGACATCCTCCAGGATGAAGGGCCGCTTCACCCGCGCGCTCGCCTTCTCCACCACCGTCATCCGCAGGGCCAGGTAGTACAGGTCCAGGTCCTTGGGCGGCAGCTCTCCCACGGGCACTCGGCGGCCTCCCATGAGCGCGAAGGCCCTGCCCTCCTTGTCCCACTCGACGCCCTGGTAGCGGCGGTCCGTCAGCGCCGTCAGGTACTGGACACACCGCTCCTTGAGGAGCCCCTGCACGCTGAGCACATCCGTGGTGAACACGTCCGCGGCCTGCGACAGGAGCGCGGGGGATGGATCCTCCAGCGGCTCCGCGGGAGCGGCCGTCCCATCCGGGGCGGTCGCCGGAGCGGGCGGCGCCTTCGCCAGTGCGATGGACTCCTTCACGCGCGCCAGCTCGCGCTCCACCTCGCGCATGTCGCGCACGTAGGAGCCCTTGCGCGTCAGCTCCGCGTTGAGCGCGTCCATCTGGTCCTTCAGCGCCTGCCGCTGCGTGGACGCCGCCACGAACTCCGGATCCGCCTCCACCGCAGCGAGCTGATCCTTCAGCTCCACCACGCGAGCCGCCAGCAGCTCCTTGCGCTCCAGCGCCGCAGGAATCTCGTCCAGGCTCTCCACGCCCAGCGCCTTCTGCGCCATGCGCACGGGCGCGGCCTCGGCCTCGAACTCCTCGAGGATCTTCTTCTCGCGCGCATCGAAGCGCCCCTCCTTGCTCCCGCGCTTCGAGGTCTGCTGCAGCTCGTCCACGTACCGCAGCGCCAGGAACGCCGAGAAGCCGAAGGCCGGAATGTCCAGGAGCGCCAGGTAGCGGAACAGGCTGTCGACGCCGAGCCCCAGGCCCAACCCCAGACCCAGGAACAACACGCCCACGGCGATTCCCGCCCAGAACCCCTGATTGCTCGTCAGCGGCTCCACCGAGGCCGGAACCTCCGCCGCATCCGCGTCGCGATCCGCCCCGAGCCGGGCCAGCGCATCGTCCCGCTTCGCCAGCGCCTTCGGATAGCGCTGCACCCGCTGGAGGATGTCCTGGGGAAGCCCCAGGGTCTGGGGTGTCGGAGCGGCCCGCCAGGCGTTCTCCGCCTCGTGGATGGCCGCCTTGATGCCCTCGGTGCCCTTGAGGCGCTGATCCGTGTCGAAGAGCTGCGAGGACAGCCCATCCACCTTGAACTGGAGCGCATCCACGTCACGCGCGGAGACCAGCTCTTCCTCCAGCGCGCGCACCTTCGCCTCGGCGGCGTGGATGTCTTCAGCGGGGGCCACCGCGGACGCGGATGCCAACGACGGGAACTTGCCCGACGTCTTCGGGTCCACCGCCTTGGCCGTCGCCTTGCGCGGCCTGCGCGACGGGAGCTGCCCCAGCTGCAGGCAGTAGATCTGCTCGAAGGCCGTGCGCGGCGGCAGCCCCACCTGGCCACGCAGGAACTGGTTCGTCTCCGAGGCATCCGACGACACCAGCTCCGGCTGCTGCGTCGCCTTGTTCACCCGGTGCAGCGTCCCGGAGCCACCCAGCTCGCGCAGCACCCGGTACGTGACGCCATCCACGCCCTGGAAGGTGAGCGCGGCCTTGCCGGACTTCGCGCCCGGCGCCACGAAGGAGACATCCCCACCGCGCCCGTCCGAGTAGAGCAGCGCGAGCAGGAGCCCCGCGAACGGGCTCACCTCCGCACCGGGCGGCTTGAGGACGAGGTACCCGGCTTTCAGCGCGGAGCGGCCCGCGGGACTGAAGCCCCGGACATTCTGGACGGCGACCTCGACGAATTGCATGGCGGACGCATGTTAGCGCGAATGAAAAAAGGAGCGCCCGGTATCGGACGCTCCTTCTTGCGTTGGCCCCATGGGCCAACAACGACTCAGGGGATCAGGACGCCTTGCCGGCGGCCTTGACCTCGGGCTCTTCCTGCACGTCGACGCGGGCAGCCTTGCCCTTCAGGTCGCGGAGGTAGAACAGGCGGCTGCGGTTCACGCGGCCGCGCGAGAGGACCTCGATCTTCTCGTAGCGGGGGCTGTGCAGCGGGAAGATGCGCTCCACGCCGACGCCGAAGGACATCTTGCGGACCGTGAAGGTCGCGCGGTGGCTGCCGGAGGTCTTCCGGATGACGGTGCCCTCGAACGCCTGGACGCGCTCCTTCTCGCCCTCCTTCACCTTCCAGAAGACGCGCACGGAGTCACCAGGACGGAACGAGGTGACGTCCTGGCGCAGGTACTTCGCCTCGACGTGCTGAATGGCGCTGTTACGCATGACTGACTCCAGTGAAACGGAAGCTGACGCGACAATGGACGCGTGAAAGAGCGGGCCGTACTAGCAGAGAGAGCGGTGTCGGACAAGCCCGCTGAGGCCCAACCCACTGAGAACCCCTAGGGTTACAGGTCTTCCTCCCGGCGAGCCAGCAGTTTCTGGTCGGCCTTGGACAACTCCAACCGGGCGAACAGGTCTGGCCGGCGCTCGCGCGTCAACATCAGCGACTTCCAACGCCGCCAACGGGCGATGCGCGCATGGTCCCCGGACTGGAGGACCGCCGGCACCTCGGCCTCTCGAAAGACAGGCGGCCGGGTGTACTGGGGATGCTCCAGCATCCCCTCCTCGAAGCTTTCGGAGACGGACGAGGCCACGTTCCCGAGCACCCCGGGAACCAGCCGCGCCACCGCGTCCACCACCGCGAGCGCGGCGATCTCCCCGCCGGTGAGCACGAAGTCGCCCAGGGACAACTCCCCATCCAGGGAGCTCATCACCCGCTCGTCGACGCCCTCGTAGCGGCCACACACGAGGATCAGCCCGGCCTCGTGGAGCGCGAGCTCCCGCGCGCGCGGCTGGGTGAAGGTCTGCCCCCGAGGACTCATCAGGAGCACCTTCGCCCCGGGCAGCCGGGCCCGGGCGGCCTCGATGGCGGCGACGAGCGGCTCGGGCTTCATCACCATGCCCGCACCACCGCCATAGGGCGCGTCATCCGTGACGCGGTGCTTTCCCTCCGCGAACTCGCGGATGTCCGTCACCGTCGCGGAGAGCAGCCCCTTCTCCTGGGCCTTGCCGAGGATGCTGGCGCCCAGATAGCCGGACACCATCCCTGGGAACAGCGTGAGCAGCTCCACCGGATACGGCGGACTCACTGCTCGGACTCTTCCGGCTCGTCGTCGCGACGCCCGACCTCGACGTACTCGGGAGGACGGATCACGATTCGCTGGGCGGCGATGTCCACCGTGGGCACGAACTCGTCCGCGAACGGCACCACGAGCTCCTGGCGCCCCGGACCGCGGATGACCAGGTTCGGCACCTCGCTGGTGGCCCAGATCTCCTCCACCTGGCCCAGCGACGCACCCGACTCGTCGACGGCCGCGAGGCCGATCAGGTCCCCTTGGAAGAACTCACCCTCCTCGGGCGGCTCCAGGTCCTCGCGGTAGACGAAGACGGTGGCGCCCACGAGGCCCTCCGCCTGCGTGCGCGACTCAATCCCCTCGAAGGCGACGATGTCCTCCTTCGGGGTCGGTCGCAGGGACTCAATCTGGAGATCCCGCTCCTCACCCGCGCGGGTGCGGACACGGACGCGCTCCACGGTGCCCAGGGTCTCCGACGCGGGGTCGAACGGGCGCACCGCCAGCTCACCTCGCAACCCATGGGCCCGTGAGACGTAGCCCAGCTCCAGCAGGGGCTGAGGGCTCACCGCGCGGCATCCGGAGCGCCGGCGGGCTGGCCATTGGCCGCGTTGCGCCGGTCGTCGAGGATTTCCAAGCGGACCTTCTGGCCTGATTTCTGGGCAGCGGCATTGAGCAACGTCCGGAGGGCATTCACGGTACGCCCATCACGGCCGATGACCTTGCCGACATCCTCGGGGGCGACCTTCAGCTCGAAGAGCCGTGCGCCGTCCGCCTCGGAGATGCGCAGGCCCACCTGGTCCGGTTGATCGACCAGGGCCCGCGCCAGATACGTGAGAAATTGCTCCACGTCCGCTCAGTACAGGCGGCCGCGGATCAAGCCGCGGGGGTGGACTTGGGGGCCTTCGCGGCGACCTTGATGAGGTCGGCGACGGTCTCGGACGGCGTCGCGCCCGTCTTCAGCCAGTAGTTCAGCCGGTCCTCGTTGAACTCCACCTTCGGGGGGGTGAGGTTCGGGTCGTACGCGCCAACGGCCTCGATGAACTTGCCATCCCGGGGGTTGCGGGAGTCGGTGGCGACCACGTGGTAGTACGGCTTCTTCTTGGCGCCCGCGCGGGCAAGACGGAGGACGACGGCCATGGAGTACTCCAGCGAACAGGAAACTACGAATGGAAACGGGGTGGCGCTCTTAACGCCGCACCCGCGGGATTGTCAAGGAAGCTCGGGACTTTATGTCGTGCTTTCAGCCGGTGAGGCCTCGCCGCGATTGGCGAGCTGACCGCAGGCACCCGCGATGTCCCGACCGCGGTTCTTCCGGATGTAGGCGGCCACGTGTGCTTCCGAGAGGATGGCCCGGAACTCCTCCGCCCTCTCCTCCGCCGTGGTCTGGAACCCCAACCCCGGGTTCTCGTTGTAGGGAATCAGGTTGATCTTCGCTGGAATTCCCTTGAGCAGCTGGATCAGCCGGTGCGCGTCCTCATCCGCGTCGTTGAAGCCCTGGATGAGCACGTATTCGAAGGTGATGCGGCGCCCCTGGCGAAGCGGGAACTTGCGGCACGCGTCCAGCAGCGCCGCGATGTTCCACTTGCGGTTGACCGGCATCGTCTTGCTGCGCTGCTCGTCCGTGCTCGCGTTGAGCGAGATGGCGAGCTTCACGTCCGTCTCCTTGCCAAAGCGCTCGATCATGGGAACGAGGCCGACGGTGGAGACCGTGATGTGCCGGTGGCTGAAGTTGGGGCCGTCCTCGGACTGGAGGATGGCGAGCGCCGTCTTGAGGTTCTCGAAGTTGTGCAGCGGCTCGCCCATGCCCATGAACACCAGGTTGCTGAGCGGGCGCAGCGTCTCATGGCCCTCGTTCGCGCGGACCTCGCGGTTCACCGCGTGGACCTGGGCGACAATCTCGCTGGGGGTCAGGTTGCGCTTGAGCCCCATGGTGCCCGTCATGCAGAAGCCGCAGGCCATGGCGCACCCCACCTGGGTGGACACGCACAGCGTCCGGCGGTCCTCGGAGGGCATGTAAACGGACTCGATGTAGCGGCCGTCGCGCGTCTTCCACCGGTACTTGATGGTGCCGTCGGTGCTGCGCAACTCGCAGTCCTTCACCAGCGGGATGATCTCCGCGGCGGCCCGGAGCTTCTCGCGCAGGGCCTTGGACAGGTCCGTCATCTCGTCGAACGAGGTGGCGCCGCGCTGGTGGAGCCAGCGGTAGATCTGCGGGGCGCGGAACGCCCGCTCGCCGAGCTGCTCGGTGACGAACCGGGTGAGCGCCTCCATGGACAGGCTGGCCACGTCCACGAGCTTCGCGGGCGCGGGGGCCGGCAGAGGCTCCGTGACGGGAAGAGAGGCAGTGGTGGAGGTCGTCTCGGTCATCGTCGCGCTATGAACTGTGGGGCCCGGGGCGTCCCTTCCCACACCTGGGCACGGCAAGTCAAAGCGGCCCTCGCTCCCGTGTCCGCTCGCTGGAAAAACCGACGGCCCGGGCCGCCACCCTCACAGGTGCCGACACCGGGCCGAAGGTCAGGGCCCCCTCGGGAGGGGCCTGCCGCCTACTTCTTGGCGGTGTAGTCGTACGGCTGGATCTCCGTCTCGCGGAAGAAGTACGCGATCTCGTTCTTCGCGTTCTCCAGGCTGTCGGAGCCGTGGACCGTGTTCTGGTCGATGCTGGTGGCGAAGTCCTTGCGGATGGTGCCCGGGGCCGCCTGCGCGGGGTTGGTGGCGCCCATGATGTCGCGGTTGCCCAGGACGGCGTTCTCGCCCTCCAGCACCATCAGGACCACCGGGCCGGAGATCATGAACTGCACCAGGTCCTTGAAGAAGGGCCGGGCCTTGTGGACCGCGTAGAAGCCCTCGGCCTCCTTCTGGGAGAGCTGCTGCAGCCGGATGGCGACCGGCTTCAGACCCTTCTCCTCGAAGCGGCTGATGATCTTCCCGATGACGCCCTTCTGCAGACCGTCCGGCTTGATGATGGACAGCGTACGCTCGATGGCCATGTGTCTGGCTCCTTGTTTCCGTTGAGGGAGTGTTAGCGCTTCTTGGGGCCGCGCTTCACGGCCTCCTGAAGGGTGGTGCCCAGCTCTGCGGGGCTGGCGGCCATCAGGATGCCCGCGGCCTCCATCGCCTTGATCTTCTCGGTCGCCGTGCCCTTGCCACCGGAGATGATGGCGCCGGCGTGGCCCATGCGCTTGCCCGGGGGCGCCGACTGGCCGGCGATGAACCCCGCGATGGGCTTGGTGAACTCGCGAGCCACGTACTCCGCGCCCGCCTCCTCGGCGCTGCCGCCGATCTCACCAATCATGATGACGGCGTCGGTGTCCGGGTCCGCGTTGAACAGCTTCAACACGTCCACGAAGTCCGTGCCGTTGACCGGGTCACCGCCGATGCCGACGGCCGTCGACTGGCCCAGGCCCAGCTGCGTGAGCTGGTGCACGGCCTCGTACGTCAGCGTGCCGGAGCGGGACACCACGCCGATGCGGCCCGGCTTGTGGATGTGGCCCGGCATGATGCCGATCTTGCAGTGCGCGCCCGGCGTGATGACGCCAGGGCAGTTCGGGCCGATGAGGCGAACGCCCGGCTTGCCCTGCAGGTAGCGCTTGGCGCGAACCATGTCGAGGACGGGGATGCCCTCGGTGATGGTGATGATGAGGGACACGCCCGCGTCGGCGGCCTCCATGATGGAGTCGGCGGCGAACGGGGGCGGCACGAAGATGACGGACGTGTTCGCGCCCGTCTGCTTCACGGCGTCGGCGACCGTGTCGAACACGGGAACCTTGCCCTCGAACTGGGTACCGCCCTTGCCCGGCGTCACGCCGGCCACGAGCTTCGTGCCGTACTCCAGCATCTGCTTCGAGTGGAACGAGCCCGCCGAGCCGGTGATGCCCTGGCAGAGGACCTTCGTGTTTTCGTTGACGAGGATGCTCATGGCGCTCCTTCAGGAAAGTGTTGGCGATGAAGCGCGCCGGACTACTTCAGCGCGGCGACGGCCTTCTCCGCCGCCTGTCGCAGGTTGTCCGCCGGGGTGATGGCGAGGCCGGAGTTGCTCAGGAGCTTCTTGCCCAGCTCGACGTTGGTGCCTTCCAGGCGCACCACGAGCGGGACCTTGAGCTGGACCTCCTTCGCCGCGGCGATGATGCCCTCGGCGATGACGTCGCACTTCATGATGCCGCCGAAGATGTTGACCAGCACCGCCTTCACCGCCGGGTCGGCCAGGATGAGCTTGAAGGCCGCCGTCACCTTCTCCTTGCTCGCGCCGCCGCCCACGTCCAGGAAGTTGGCCGGCTCACCGCCCACCAGCTTGATGGTGTCCATGGTGGCCATGGCCAGACCCGCGCCGTTCACCATGCAGCCGATGTTGCCATCGAGCGCGATGTACGCCAGGTCCCACTCCTTGGCCTGCGTCTCGCGCGCGTCCTCCTCGGCGAGGTCGCGGTACTCGAGCAGGTCCTTGTGCCGGTAGAGCGCGTTCTCGTCGAAGGTCACCTTCGCGTCGAGCGCCACCACGCCGCCATCCTTCAGGATGACCAGCGGGTTGATCTCCACCAGCGACGCGTCGGTCTCCACGAACATCTTGTAGAGCGCGTTGCAGAACTGGACGAACTTGTTCACCGTCGGGCCGGAGAGGCCCAGGCCGAAGGCCAGCTTGCGGCCCTGGAAGTCCAGGAAGCCCACCGCCGGGTCCACCGTCTCGCGGAGGATCTTCTCGGGGTGCTTCTCCGCCACTTCCTCGATCTCCACGCCGCCCTCGCGGGACGCCATGAAGGTGACGCGGCTGGTGGCGCGGTCCAACGTCACGCCCAGGTACAGCTCGTGGCCGATGGCGAGACCTTCTTCGATGTAGACCTTGTGGACCGTCTGGCCCTCGGGCCCGGTCTGGATGGTCTTGAGCTTCATGCCAAGCATCTGCTTGGCCAGCTCCTTCGCCTCGGCGGGGCTCTTGGCCAGCTTCACGCCGCCGCCCTTGCCGCGGCCTCCGGCGTGGATCTGGGCCTTCACCACGACCACGGGCGTGCCGAGCTGCTTGGCTGCTGCCTCCGCGTCGTTCGGCGAGAGCGCGAGAATTCCCTTCGGCGTGGGCACACCGTACTTCCGGAAGATTTCCTTGCCCTGGTACTCGTGGATCTTCATCGAGGCTCCATGTGGAGACGAGGGGGACGACCCCTTACAGGCGTCAGCGCGTCGCCCTCATTGCGCAGAAAGCGACGGATGGCAAGACTGTTTGACCCGTCACGTCGTCAGGCAATCCAAGGCGCTGAGCGCTGATAACCAGAAATGCCTGGGTGAATGAGGCGTCCTTCACGGCGCGTCACCCTGCCCTCTCGAGACGGAAACCCGGCACTCGAGGAGCCTGGCCCTGGGGCGGTGTGACCCCTACCCGCTTCGAAACGGCGACGGCCCCATGCCGCGCCCCGAAGGACGCACGCATGAGGCCGTTGCCTGGAAGACGCCGCGGAGGACGTCCTGTCACCCTGGACCGCTGTGACCCTTCTTCTCCTCCTCGTGCGAGAAGAGGTCCTTGATGACGAGCTTCGTCACCTGACGGTTCATCATCGCGATGGAGGTGGTGAGCGGAATCTCCTTCGGGCAGACCTTCACGCAGTTCTGCGCCTTGCCGCAGTCCTGCACACCGCCGGGGCCCATGAGGGAGCGCACGCGCTCCTCGGAGTTCAGCTTGCCCGTCGGGTTCATGTTGAACAGCCGCGCCTGGCTGATGGCCGCCGCGCCGACGAAGTCGTTGTCCATCGTCACCTGGGGGCACGCCTCCAGGCAGCTGCCGCAGGTGATGCACGTCGACAGCACGTACATCGTGGACTGGTCCACGGGCGACTGACGCGGGCCGGGGCCCAGGTTGTGCGTGCCGTCCGTCGGAATCCAGCCCTTCACCCGCTTGAGCGCCTCGAACATGCGGCTGCGGTCCACGGCCAGGTCCCGGACGATGGGGAACTTGCTCATGGGCTCCAGCGTGATCGGCTGCTCGAGCTTGTCGATGAGCGCCGAGCACGCCATCCGCACGCGCCCGTTGATGTTCATCGCGCAGCTGCCGCACACCTCTTCGAGACACGCGGCGTCCCAGACCACGGGCGCCACGCGCTTGCCGTCCGAGGTGACGGGGTTGCGCTGGATCTCCATCAGGCAGGAGATGACGTTGGCGCCCTTGCGATAGGGAACCTTGAACTCGTCGTAGTGACCCGGCTTGTTCGGGTCGTCCTGCCGCCAGATGCGGAAGGTGATGGATTGGCTGCTGACGGCGCCTGCTTGTGCGGTGTCCATGTGGCTCGACCCTTCACTTCCAAGTCAGTTGCGGAGGCCCGCGCTCTCACGCGGGCCCACCTGAGAAAGCTCCCAGCGACTCACGCGTACCAGCGCGGCTCCGGCTTCAGCACCGGCGTCGGGACGTCCTCGTACGAAATCTGAGGCCCCTGGTCCGCGTACTTCGCGATGGTGGTCTTCGCCCACTTGTCGTGGCGAGCCTGCCACAGCGCCATCCACTCGGCGTCGTCGTTGGGGTCCTTCGTCTTCGGCTCGGGCAGCGAGAACTCCGGCTTGTAGTGGGCGCCGCGGCTCTCGTCGCGCAGGAGCGCGCTGGTCGCGATGACCTCGCCCAGCTCCAGCATGTTCCACAGCTGGTTGGTGAACGACAGCGAGCGGTTGGACGAGTTGCCCGTGTCCAGCACGTTGACGTTCTTCCAGCGGCCCTTCAGCTCGCGGATCTTCTCCACCGTCTTCTTCAGCCGGTCGTTGTACCGGACGACGGTGCAGTTCTCCGTCATCACGTCGCCCAGCTCCTGCGCCAGCCCGTACGGATTCTCCGGGCCCGCCATCTTCTTGATGGTGCCGAACCGGTCCTCCCAGTAGCGCTTCGCGTCCTGGAAGAACTTGTCCGGCATGGACGCGGCGCTCTTCGCGTTGCTCTTCGCGAAGGACGCCATGGCCGGGCCGCCGATCATGCCCGAGTAGATGCAGGACAAGAGCGAGTTGGCGCCCAGGCGGTTGCCGCCGTGGAACGCGTAGTCCGCCTCACCGGCCGCGTACAGGCCCGGGATGTTGGTGGACTGGTTCTTCGGGCTGCCCTCCAGCGGGGTGAGCGTCTTCGGGTCCGCCTCGAACGTCACGTAGAGGCCGCCCATGGAGTAGTGCATGCCCGGGAAGATGACCATCGGCGTGACGCGCGGGTCGTCTCCCACGAACTTCTCGTAGATCTCCATGACGCCCTTGATCTTGGCGTCCAGCGTCTTGGCCGGGATGTGCGTGACGTCCAGGTAGACGCCGTCGCGGCCGCCGATGCCCATGCCCAGGTCGCGGCAGACCATGAAGATCTCTCGCGTGGCCACGTCGCGGGGCACCAGGTTCTTGTACTTGGGGTACTTCTCCTCGAGGAAGTACCAGCGCTCGCTCTCCGGGATGTCCCGGGGCGCGCGGGGGTCGCCCTTCTTGCGGGGCACCCAGACGCGGCCACCCTCGCCACGCACCGACTCGCTCATCAGGCGCAGCTTGTCCTCGCCCGGGATGGACGTCGGATGCACCTGGATGAACTCGCCGTTGGCGTAGATGGCGCCTTCCATGTAGGCGCGGCCCGCGGCGGTTCCGGTGTTGATGATGGAGTTGGTGGAGCGTCCGAAGACGATGCCCGGGCCACCCGTGGCCAGACACACCGCCTCCGCGGGGAACGTGCGGATCTCCATGGTCCGCAGGTCCACGGCCACGCTGCCGATGCAGCGGCCGGTGTCATCCTTCACCGTGCCCAGCCACTCCCAGTACTCGTACTTGGTGACCTTGCCCTCCGCCTCGTAGCGGCGGACCTGCTCGTCCAGCGCGTAGAGCAGCTGCTGGCCGGTGGTCGCGCCCGCGAAGGCGGTGCGGTGGTGAAGCGTGCCGCCGAAGCGGCGGAAGTCCAGCAGGCCTTCCGGCGTGCGGTTGAACGTCACGCCCATGCGGTCCAGCAGATAGATGATGCCGGGGGCCGCGTAGCACATGCCCTTCACGGAGATCTGCTCAGCCAGGAAGTCGCCGCCGCGCAGCGTGTCCTTGACGTGGATCTCCGGGTGGTCGCCCTCGCCCTTGGTGTTCACCGCGCCGTTGATGCCGCCCTGGGCGCAGACCGAGTGAGAACGCTTCACCGGGACGAGCGAGAGCACATCCACCTGGTGGCCCGCCTCCGCGAGCTTGATTGTCGTCATCAGCCCGGCGAGACCGCCGCCCACCACTGTGAACCGCGCTGCTGCTGCCATCTATCGTCTCCTTGACTGCCGGGGTCCCAGACGCGCCCACCTTCTACCGACTCGGCGTACCGCGCTCGGGACATCTCCGTGCGAGTTCTACAGGCTAGTTAACTTGGTGAAAGCGTGCCGCAACGGCCGCATCGAGGACGATTAGCCCACGTCATTCGCGGCATCAGGCATGAAGCCCGCCTGGGTCTTCCGGCGGGCCTCATGTCCTGGAACGAGCTACAGCTTGACGGAGTCGACCGTGCCCTTGACCGAGTTGAAGGACTTGGTCAGCTCGGCCTTCTCGGCGTCGTTGAGGTCGACGGTGATGACCTTCTCCACGCCGCCCGCGCCGATCTGCACGGGGGTGCCGAAGAAGTAGTCGTTGATGCCGTACTGGCCCTTCAGCAGCGCCGCGGCAGGCAGGATGCGCTTGCGGTCGAAGATGAAGCTCTCCGCCATGGCGATGGAGGACGCGGCCGGCCCGAAGTAGGCGCTGCCCGTCTTGTACAGGCCCACCAGCTCCGCGCCGCCCTTGCGGGTGCGGTCGACGATGGCGTCCAGCTTGTCCTTCGCGATGAGCTCCGTGAGGGGCACGCCGCCCACGGTGCTGTGGCGCACGAGCGGAACCATGTCGTCACCGTGGCCGCCGAGCACCAGCGCCTCCACGTCACGGATGGAGCAGCCCAGGGCCTCCGCCACGAAGCACTTGAAGCGGCTGGTGTCCAGCACGCCCGCCATGCCCACGACCATGTTGTCCGGCAGGCCGGCGATCTTGTGGAGCGCGTACACCATCGCGTCCAGCGGGTTGGCCACGTTGATGACGAAGGCGCCCGGGGCGTGAACCTTGATGTTCGCCGCCACGTCCTTCATGATCTTGAGGTTGACCTCGAGCAGGTCCTCGCGGCTCATGCCCGGCTTGCGGGGCATGCCGGCCGTGATGATGACCACGTCCGAGCCAGCGACGTCCTTCCAGTCGGTGGTGCCGGTGACGCGACAGTCGTAGCCGTCCACCGCGGCGAGCTGGTTGATGTCCAGCGCCTTGCCCTTGACCAGACCCTCGGCCACCGGGATGTCGTACAGGACCACGTCACCCAGCGACTTCTGCACCGCGAGCAGCGCGAGGTTGCCACCGATCTGCCCGCCGCCGATGAGGCCAATCTTCTTCTTGCGATTCTGAGCCATGGATTCGCCGTCTCCCATTTCCCCGTGAGGGGAATTACATGTGCTTGATGATGGCCTGACCGAACTCGGAGCACTTCACCTCGGTCACCCCGGACTGCCCCTCCTGCTTCATCAGGCGGGCGAAGTCGTATGTCACCGTCTTGGCGGCGATGGCGCGGTCCATGCCCTTGATCATCAGGTCCGCGGCCTCGTGCCAGCCCAGGTGACGGAACATCATCTCACCGGAGAGGATGACGGAGCCCGGGTTCACCTTGTCTTGGTCCGCGTACTTGGGCGCCGTGCCGTGCGTCGCCTCGAAGACCGCGTGGCCCGTCACGTAGTTGATGTTGCCACCCGGCGCGATGCCGATGCCGCCCACCTGGGCCGCCAGCGCGTCCGACAGGTAGTCGCCGTTGAGGTTCAGCGTGGCGATGACGTCGAACTCGTCCGGACGCGTCAGCACCTGCTGCAGCGTGATGTCCGCGATGGAGTCCTTGATGATGATCTTGCCGGCGGCCACGGCGGCCTTCTGCTCGGCGTTGGCCGCGTCCTCGCCCTTGGCGGCCTTGGTCACTTCCCACTGGTCCCAGGTGTAGACCTTGTCACCGAACTCCCGCGCGGCCAGGCCGTAGCCCCACTGGCGGAAGGCGCCCTCGGTGAACTTCATGATGTTGCCCTTGTGGACCAGCGTGACGCTCTTGCGCTTGTGGTCCACCGCGTACTGGATGGCCGCGCGGATGAGGCGCTCGCTGCCCTCCTTGGACACGGGCTTGACGCCCAGGCCGATGTTCGACGGGAAGCGGATCTTCCCGAACTCCTTCGGGAACTCCTGCTTGAGCAGGCCCAGGAACTTCTCCGCCGCCGCGGTGCCGGCCTCGAACTCGATGCCCGCATAGATGTCCTCCGTGTTCTCACGGAAGATGGTCATGTCCACCTTCTCCGGCGTCTTCACGGGGCTGGGCACGCCCTTGAAGTAACGGACGGGACGCAGGCAGACGTACAGGTCCAGCAGCTGGCGCAGCGCCACGTTCAGCGAGCGGATGCCGCCACCGACGGGCGTGGTCAGCGGGCCCTTGATGCCGACCAGGTAGGTGCGGAAGGCCTCGACCGTCTCATCGGGAAGCCAGTTGTTGACCTGCTTGAAGGACTTCTCGCCGGCGAGGACCTCGTACCAGGCGATCTTCTTCTTGCCCTTGTAGGCCTTCTCCACCGCGGCGTCGAAGACCGCCTGGGACGCGCGCCAGATGTCGCGGCCAGTGCCGTCGCCCTCGATGTAGGGGATGATCGGGTGATCCGGGACGGACAGCTTGCCGTTCTGGAGGGAGATCTTCTCGCCGGACGACGGGGGCGCCATGGACGTACTCCTGGAAGGTGTGGCCGTGTAAGAATTGGCGCGGGATAGTCGAGAACCCGCCCCCCTCCCGTCAAGGAGTTTGGCCAGCCTTCCAGGTTGCCGGACTTATCGGACCCAGCGGCGCGGCACGGGCAGCGTGCCCGTCCCCCACGCGGCCGGCGAAGTCCTCGCGACGCTGAACCGGGCGCGACTACCAGCTGGCCATGCCAGGCGCCGGCAGCTCCACCGTCACGGTAAGCCCCGCCTCCGCGCCCCGCTCGGCGGTCAGCGAGCCCCCCACGGATTCCACCAGCTCGCGCGCCCGCGCCAGCCGCCGGTGCGTCGCCCCCACCAACATGGGCGACAGGAACACCGACCGCAGCTCCCGCTCCGACAGCCGGGCGTCCGGCGTCACCACCTGGAAGCGCGGCGGCTCGTCCCCGAAGTCATCCGGGGGCGCCAGCGTCAATCGCACCTCACCCTCCCCCGCGCAATCCGCCGCGTGGGCCAACAACAGCAACAACACCTGGCGTGTACGCCGCTGGCCCGTCCGCGCCAGGACGGCCTCGCCCGGAAGCTCCAGCTTCACCTGGTTACCGCGAATTCTTTTCTTGGCTTCCAGTAGTTTCACGGATTCAATAACAAGCGCCGACACATCCACGCGGTGAAAGTCTGGCCCGTCCACGAGCTCCAGGAGGGGCGCGGGGGCCACGCGATTCGCGCTCCGCTCCGCTTCACCGGAAGTCCGTTCCACCGTGTTGTGCGCCGCACTCATCCGCACCTCGCCCTATTGACGTGTCCGAAGGATTCTACCGGCGAAGTCCGACACTCTCCATTTCACTACGAGGAAGTGCAGGGGGCGTGATTGACTGCCGACATTACAGTTGCGCGACATCTTCCCGATGGGCTTGTTGGGTCCTGGGCATGCTTTTCGTGAAACCTAAAGAAATGACCTGTCACGGTTGACCCAGTGCCCTAGATTCTCGCCTTGACGAAAACAGCAAGGCTGCACAAATTCGATTTGACTGTTCCTCCTGTCTCCGTATGATGCGGACTCATAGCGAAATCGTGCCCACCGCAGCGCCGATGGAACAGGGAGGACCTGTTGTGCTTGCAACTTCGCCATCCGCATCAGGCGTTCCTCACTACCGGAGAAGGGGGCTCCTGGACATGGAAGGGGGAAACCCACTCTCCGACCGGCGGACGGTCGAGTTCGACAGCCGCGACGCATTCATCAACGTGATTCCGCTGCCGCCAGCGGAAGCCGCACTCGACGACTCGGGCTACTCGCTGCACGGCCGGGGTCCCAACGTCATCACCTGCGCGTTGGGCACGCCCGACGCGACCGTGGGCGAGGTCACCCGCCTGAGCCCCACGGTGGTCTGGGTGATGCCGCGGGGCCCGGTGAATCCCACCGAGTCCTCCACGCTCCCGGTCTTCCTGAAGGGCCGTGGCCACACCATCGGTCCTCTCGTGGGTGCGTTCATCCGCGCCGACGCGGAGACGGCGAATGCCCCCGTCGGGCTTCAGCTGGTGGGTGTGACGGTGGAGCAAGGCCGCCAGATTCTCGCGCTGTTGGCGGATTCGTTGCGCCACGGCGTCGCGGAGCCGGCGGCGTCTGCCTTGCCGGTGCAAGACATCATCGAGCAGCCGGAGCGCATCCGCTCCATCCTCACCGCCATCTGCGCGTCTGGGAACAAGGGCGTGCTGCGGCGCATGGGCCGCTCGGTCCGGATGGTGTTGGAGCGCTTCAACTCGGCGACGTCGCAGCTCGAGTGGCGCACCGACGAAGCGGTGTCCGATTGGGGCGACGCGCCCTACGATGTGGATGTCATTGGCTACAACAGTGCCTATCGCATGCAATTGCAGGCAGGCGGCGCGAATGGGGATCGGCTCTTCACGCCGCTTCCGGCCAGCATCTCCCGCATCCGTCACCGCTGGCACCGCCGCGTTCCCGCCCCCGAGGGCGCCCGCGTGCGCTTCCACCACCCGCTGTGGCGCGAGCTGGGTGAGCTCCAGCGCGAGGTGGTGGACCTGTCCTTCTCCGGCCTGTGCATCCGCGGCAAGCCGGAGGACCTGATGTTCCCGGGCCTGCTGCCGCCTCACATCGAGCTGGAGACGGCCGAGGGCCTGACGCTGACGCTGCGCGGAGAGCTGCGCTACGTCACCAGCCCCCGCGCGGACGGCACCGTCCTGTGCGGCCTGAGCGTGCAGCCCTACTCCGTCGACGAGGCGCGCTGGGTGCGCTTCGTGTCGCAGACGACCTCCCCCGCCACTCGCACCAGCGAGGACATGGAGGAAGGGCTGTGGGATTTATTCACGCGGTCCGGCTTCTTCAGCCTCGCGGGCAAGTCCACCGAGGAGTTCGACGAGCTTCGCCAGGCCTTCCGTGGCATGGCCAAGCGCGGCGCGGAGATTCCGCAGCTCTTCTGCCAGGCGGTGTGGCCGTCGGAGCGTGGCCCCGAGGCGACGCTGTCCTTCATGAAGCCCTACCGCCACGCGTGGATGGGGCACCAGGTCGCCAAGCGCCCTGGCAAGCCGCCGGCGAGCGTGGTGGAGCCCGGGCAGATCATGCGCGACCTGTACGTGCGCACGTTCGAGCATCCGCAGAGCGACCCGGACTTCCGCTGGGTGGTCGCCTACGTGGAAGCGCTCAACCCTTGGATTGCCAAGGCACACGTGCGCTACGCCGAGCGGCAGATGGAGACGGGCCAGGGCCTGGCCTTCACCCGCAAGGTCCACATGTTGGATGTCTTCACCCACGAACAGACGGGCCTGTCCCACGAGGGCATCCAGGTGGGGCTCGCCACGCCGCATGAGCTGACGCTGCTGGCGGACAACATCGCCCGGACGCGGCCGTCCTGCTACGTGGATGCGCTGGACTTCACCCGCGAGCGCATCGACATGCGCGGGGTCCAGGCGCGCTGGAAGGAATTCGGTCTCGAGCGTGAGCGCGAGATCCTGGTCGCGCGGAAGCACGGCGTGCCCGTGGCCGCGACGGTGCTGGAACTGGGTCAGCGGGGTACGAACCTGTACTGCCTTCTGGACATGGCCCGGCTGTTCTCGCTGACCGAAGAAGGACCGTCCACCTACGTTGCCCTGGTGGACGCCGCGCGCCGTTGGTACGCCGCGCGACGCCGCGCCTCGTTCCACTTCCTGTGTGAGGACGAGGGGGGGGATTACGTTCGGGAAGCCGGCATCCACTCGGGGCCAGATCCATACATGTGGATCATCTCCTCGAAGCTGATTCCAGACTTCCTCGAGCACATCAGTGAGCTGACCATCGGGCGCCGTGGCGCCCACAACACTCGGTAACACACCCAAAGGTAGACACAATATGAGCAAGCAATTCGTGGAGCAGCACTACGTTCCGCACGTCGCGGCGGTGCGCGAGCGACTCAAGACCTCCCCTGCCCTCCAGGCGCTGCTGGACCCGAAGGTCGACCCGGCGCTGGTGGAAGGCTTCCTCATCCAGCTCAACTCGCTGGGTGTCTACATGACGCAGCCGGTGGACAGCTGGATTCGCCGTGCGGGCGAGGCCTCCGTGAAGATGGGCCTGAAGGACGTGGGCGAGAAGCTCATCACCCACGCGAAGCACGAGGAAGGCCACCACCTGATGATGATCGAGGACACCAAGAACCTGGTGGCCCGGTGGAACGAGCACCGCACGCCCAAGCTCGACGCGGAGGCGCTGCTGAACCAGGTCCCCACGCAGGCCATGGTGGAGTACCGCAAGATCCACGAGGACACCATCGTCGGTCCGATGCCGGCGGCCCAGGTCGCCATCGAGTACGAAATCGAGAACCTGTCCGTCGTCTTCGCGCCCGGGCTGATGGAGCAGGCCAAGCGCGTCTGTGGCGAGGACATCATGGAGGCGATGTCCTTCGTGAAGGAGCACGCCGAGCTCGACGTGGGCCACACCGCCCTCAACGAGGTGATGCTGGGCAAGCTTTTGAGCCAGGTCCCCGAGAAGACCGAGGTCATCGGCAAGACGGGCGCGCAGGCCCTCGACATCTACCTGCGCTTCATGGGCGACTGTGTCGAGCGCGCCCAGAAGATGATGAAGCCCGCGGCGGCCTGAGAGCACCCGCGCGGTTCAGCCGGCTTGACGGATCCCCGCTCCGTCGCCACTCGAGCCCGGACGGATGAGGCCTCTCAATGAGAGGCGAAGTTTGTCCAACGAAGTCCCAGCCGCAATGCCATACACGTAGCGGTCCGGGCGAAGCACCACCACGTCTGCCTTGTAGCGTGAGAACCACGCCTCCAGCCGGCCCTCGGTGTCCACGAGGACGTCCGCCGGAGGCTCGCCCGTGCGCGCGGGAGACCGCACCGTCCAGGCGCGCACGCCCAGCTCCGCGGCCAACGCGTGCGCCTGACGCAGCAACTCGGGCGCCGCCCCCGGCCGCGTGAGCACGGCGAAGTCGTTCCCCAGCACCCGGTCCAACAGCACCCGCTCGCCCGCGGTCCGCTCGACGTGCGGCTGGGGGAAGTACGTACCCTCGGGCGCGCCCTTTCCTCGCTGTCCCCCCAGGAGGAAGCCTTTCTCCAGCGCGAAGGTGGGCCGCGCCTTGAACTGGCGGATGAACGTCCCGGTGACGGGCAGGTGGTAGAGCGCCTGGATGAGCAGGTTGCGCAGCCGCGCCACCACCTGGCCTCCGCGCATCATCACCCGGCCCATCGCGTCCGAGCTCTCGATGATGCTCGTGACGTGTCCGCGCCGCTCCTGCTCATACGTGTCCAGGAGTGACGCGTCCGCGCGCCCCTCCAGCACCCGCGCCAGCTTCCAGGTCAGGTTCGCCGCGTCGCGGAACCCCGCGCACAGGCCTTGCCCCAGGAACGGCGGCATCAGGTGCGCCGCGTCTCCCAGGAGGAAGACCCGCCCCACCCGCCAGCGCTCCACGACTCGGCTGTGGTACGAGTGCACGTTGATGGAGGCGAAGGTCATCTCCTCCGTGCCGACATAGCGCGCGACGATGGAGCGCACGTGCTCGGGCCGCCGCACGGCCTCCAGGTCCGCGTCCGCATCCAACACGATGTCGAGGCGCATCTCGTCCAGCGCCGTCGGCGCGATGAAGCCCCGGCGGGTCGGCCCACACAGGTAGTTGGCGCAGCCGGGCTCCGGCGACTTCACGTTCACGGTGATGGCCAGGCAGTGCTCCAGCGCCGTCGTCCCCTCCAGCTTCAGGTCCAGCGTGCGGCGGACGAAGCTTCGGGCACCGTCGCAGGCCAGCAGGTAGCGCGCCCTCACCTCCACCTCCTGGCCGCTGGCGCCTTTTCGCATCCGCACCGTGAGCCCTTCGTCGTCCTGCGCGAAGGACAGGACCTCGTGCCCCAGCCACAGCCTCACGTGCTCGAAGCGCGCCAGGCCTCGCCGCATCGCCATCTCCATGCGCGGCTGCTGGATGAAGGCCCCCAGGTCATGCCCCAACGGCGCGTCGACTTTCGAGAAGTCCACTTCCGCGAGCGAGCGCAGGTCATCGTCGATGTAGCGGAGCGTCTTGCAGGCGTTGAAGCCAGGCGCCAGGTCGCCTTCCAGCCCTGCCGACTGAAAGATGCGCTGGGCCTCATCATCCGTGCTGATGGCGCGAGACTGTCCGTGCGCGGACAGCTCCTTCTCCACCACGAGCGTTCGCACACCCCGGAGCCCCAGCAAGTTGGCGGCCATGGCTCCCACCGGCCCACATCCGACGATGACGACATCCACGGATTCAAGAGCCATGTGCCCTCCAGGACTCGTTCCACGTTGAGCTGCCTTTGTTTCACGTCCCCCTCTACCCGCTACTCGACTCTAGAGGAGAGGACGCGACGCGGCGTCATTCTTGCGTGTTTGCGTTTCAGTGCCTTCGAGAATACCCATACACGCGAGGATGTTTGGGGGTTCGAGCGAGCTTCAAGATTTCGCTCGCATGAAACGACAGTGTCGAAAAGAGCGGTCGCATTGCTGTCTGGAACCCGGCAGGCGCACCGCAGCCAACGCGCGGCGTCGTGACCTACGCCGCGATGAGTGGTTTGGTACGAGTTCCCCCTCACGCGTGGTTCGCGAAGGAGTAGTCCGATGGAATGGCTTGAATTCTCCCGCTGGTCTCCCGAGGTGGAGCGGCAGCTCGCGCAGCAGGTGGCGCGGCTGGGCGCGACGGCGGCCTGTGGAACTTCGCCCACTCGACGTCTGCGCGCCCGGGCGTCCGTGGCGACCGTCTACCGGCTGCATGCGATGTTGCGCGAGTATCCTCGCACCAACCCCTGGGGGCACCCCTCCTCGGAGTGCTGAGCCCGGTTCGAGGCGGTCCTGAAGCGCTCGGGCGCTCGGGTATCGGTCCTCCCTGGCAAGGCTTGTCTGGTTGTCGACGGTGAGCAGTCCAGCGGCCTATTTCGAGGGCCCCGAGGACACTCCCTCCGGTGGAACGGCCAACGCCGCTTCTGCTGGCCCCGTGATTGATTGATACATCAATCCACCCTTCTCCCCCCTGCCCTGACACGCTGGCCGTGTGCGCCTCAGCGGGGTACGGTCCCCGCCCCTCCGGTTTGGAGGATGGCGAGGAGCCCCCGTCGGTGGTGAACAACCCGTGTCCGTGCAGCCGCCACTTCGTGCAGAGACACCTCCCGCAGGACTCGCGATGACGCCGCCTCGCGTGGAGGACCGCTGGGCGCGGCTCGTCCCCTGGCTGGCCGCGCTGCTGGGCTTCCTCTGGTTCATCGCCCTGGGCGGATGGCGGGCCCTGAACCCGACGGACCTGGACTGGCTGGGCTGGGGAGACCAGTCCCAGCAGGTCATCGGTTGGTTGTTCTTCCGCGACGCGCCGTGGGGATTTCCACTCGGCCAGACACCCGGCCTCATGCG
The DNA here is from genome assembly GCF_038561935.1 of Myxococcus stipitatus. Next base: position 5,693,978 of record NZ_CP102770.1, read on the forward strand.
TCCGCTGACGATGTCGGTGGGCTTCTCCGACTCGAACCCCTGGATGTCGGTGGCGTTCAAGCCGTTCTCGCCGTGGCTGCCCCAGGACTTCCAGTTCGTCGGCCTGTGGCTCGCGTCATGCCTCGTGCTTCAGGGATTCATGGGCGCCAAGGTGATGGCCCTGTTCACGCCTCGGCCCGCGCAGCAGCTGCTCGGCGCGACCCTCTTCATCCTGGCGCCCATCCTGGTCTTCCGCTTCGGACACAGCAACCTGAGCGCGCACTGGATGCTCACCGCGCTGCTGTGGCTCACCCTGCGTCCCCGCGCGAGTGCCCGGGACGCCTGGCGAACGCTGGGCGGGGCCCTGCTGCTCAGCGTGTTCGCCGCGGGCACCCATCCGTATCTGGCGATCATGACGTTCGCGCTCACGCTGGCGCTGCTCGTCTCCACCGTGCATCCGGAGCGGCTCCTGGGCTGGCGCCAGGCCGTCGTCGCGTTCGTCGCCGCGAACCTCGTCATGCTCGGCATGTTCTTCCTCTTCGGCTACATGGGCCAGGACGTGAGGGGCGACGCGGCCAGCGGGTTCGGCGACTACAGCGCGGACATGCTCACGCTCTTCAACCCGTTTGGCTGGTCGCGGGTGCTGCCTTGGATTCCGGCGCGGCCGGGGCAATACGAGGGGCTCGGCTTCCTGGGCTCGGGGGTCCTCGTGCTCGCGCTGATCGCGCTGGCCGGGAAGCCCTCGGACTGGTGGCCCCAGGCACGGGCGCAGCTGAAGGCACGCTGGCCGCTGGTGGTGGCGGTGGTCCTGATGATGCTCTTCGCGTTCTCGACGACGATGACCGCCGCGGGCGTCACCGTGGTGTCGATGCGCAAGGTGACCCAGCCGCTCATGCCGGTGCTCAACATGTTCCGAGCGTCCGGCCGCTTCATCTGGCCCATGCACTACCTGGTGCTCACCTGCATCCTCGGGCTCGTCCTGTGGCGCTGGCGCCGACACCCCGCTGTCGCGACGGGCGTGCTGGTGGCCGCGGTGGTGATTCAGGTCGCCGACACCGCGACGCTCTGGGTCCAGGACCGCTTCCGCACCGCCTCCTGGCCTCGGCTCCGCGCCCCCGAGTGGGAGCACCTGGACGCGACCTATCGGCACGTCGTCATGTTCCCCCCGTACATCCATGGCTCGATGGAGCCCTGCGTCGACAACACGTTCGCGTCCGATGACCACATGCGCTGGGCGGACCTCGCGTACCGCAAGGGCATGACGACCAACAGCGCCTACTCCACGCGCCTCAATGAGCGGAAGGTCGCCACCGTCTGCAACGCGCTCAAGGAAGACGTCGCGAACGGGCGCCTCGCGGAGGACACCCTCTACGTGGTCGACGGGCCCAGGCTCGCGCAGTTCCAGCGGCTGGGCGAGCGCGTCACCTGTGGCACGGTGGAAGGGTTCAACGTGTGCGTGGCCGCGTCCTCCGGGAAATTCCGCGAGCTGCTCCTGCGCGCCGCGGCCCCGACACAGACGCCTCCCGCCGTGAACAACACGCCCTGAAGCCCAGCGCGGGGCTTACGACTCCGCGCTCTTGCGCAGCACCGTGCGCTCGAGCTTCCCCATCGCATTGCGGGGGAGCGCATCCACCCAGAAAAACCGCGTCGGGAGCTTGAAGCCCGCGAGTGATTGGCGGCACCACGACTCCAGCGCGTCGTCGCTGGGCCGCGCCTGTCCCGCGCGCGGAGCCAGGAAGGCCACGGGGACCTCGCCCCAGCGCGCGTCTCGAACGCCCACCACCGCGGACTCCTGCACGGAGGGATGATTCGCGAGCACGGCTTCCACCTCGGCCGGGTAGATGTTCTCTCCGCCCCGGACGATGAGGTCGGTGCGGCGCGACAGCACCGTGAGGCGCCCGCGCGAGTCCAACACACCGAGGTCTCGCGTCCGCAGCCAGCCGTCTCGCAGCGCTTCGCTCGTGGCCTCGGGGCGCTGCCAGTAGCCCGCCATCACCGTGGGGCCTCGCACTTCGATGTCCCCTTCCTCCCCCGGGCCACACACCTCGCCATCTCCGCCGACGATGCGAAGCTCGGTCCCCGGCACCGCGGGTCCCGCCGTGCGACCATCGGCGTCCCCGGGCCGCTCCGTCGCCACCTGCGAGCACGCCTCGGTGAGGCCATACGTCTGGAGCGCCAGCAACCCCACCGCTCGCGCCCGCTCCAACAACGGAACCGGCACGGGCCCGCCGCCAATCAACGCCAGCTTGAAGGTCTCGGGGACCCGTCGCCCCGCGCGGACATCCAGCACACGCTCCAGCGTCGTCGCGACCAGGCTCGCGTGGGACACGGACTCTTCGTCGATGGCGCGACTGGTGGACTCGGCGTCGAAGCGCTCATGGAGCACCAGGCAGCCGCCCTCGTAGGCCGTGCGCGTCAACATCGCCAGCCCTCCCACGTGGAAGAGCGGCAACGTCCCCAACCAGCGCGGCGCGGGGTGCGCACCCAGGTTCGCCGCGGAGGCACGCGAGGATGCGCGGAAGTTCCCCTCCGTCAGCAAGGCCCCCTTGGGCCTTCCCGTCGTCCCGCTCGTCAGCAGGATGACTCGCGCGGCGCTTTCATCGAGTGCTGTCGCGGTCGACGAGGAAGCGTCGGACCGGAAGGACTCCAAGGACTCGGCACCCGGGAGCCTCTCACCGAGCGTGCCCAGGGCCAGCGTGAGGCTCGGTGACACGTCCTCGACCAACGGCGCGAGCTCGGCGCGCGTGAGTCTCGCGTTGAGCGGGGCCAGCACCGCACCCAGTCGACCCAGCGCCCAGAAGAGGAAGGCACACGCCGCATGGTTCGTCGCCAGCAGCGCCACCCGGTGACCCGCGCCGATGCCACGGGCCTCGAGCGCGGCCACCCAGTGATTCACCTCGGCATCCATCGCGCCGTAGGTCCACGCGCGTCCCGCGAAGGTGAGCGCCTCCGCGTTCGGGAAGCGCTCGGCACCTTCGCGGATGGGACAGCCGTACTTCGTCACATCACCACTCCCGCATCCAACCCGAGGCCCGGCGTCTCCGGAAGCCGGATGCGCCCATGCACCGGCTGGTAGGGATGCATCGGAGGCTCACGCGCGAAGAGCTGTCCCACGGCGAGTCCCGAAGCGAGCGCCCCCGACGGCAACGCCGCGGCCAGATGCGTCGCGCCCGCCCGCGCCACCACGCCATCCAAGGAGCTCGTCACATACGCCTGCATGCCCAGGCGCGCGGCGCGCATCGCCACCACGAGCCCCGGGAGCAATCCCCCGAGTACCATGGGCTTGAGCACCACCGCGCCCACCGCCGGTCCACCGCCCAGGAAGGGGTCCGCGGACAGCAGCGCGCGCAGCGTCTCCGGAGAACCGAGCGACTCATCCGCGGCCACCATGCACGGCGCGCGACGCTGCACCCGCCACAGCGCGGAGAGGTCATCCGCGGGCGTCGGCTGCTCCACGAGCTCCAGGCCATACCAGCCCAGCTTGTCGAGCGAGCGCTTCGCATCGGGCTCCGACCAGCCGCCGTTCGCGTCCAGCCGCAGCTTCACGTCGGGCCCCACGGCCTCGCGCACCGCCTTCACCCGACGCTCGTCATCCTCCAACGAGCGGCCGGCCACCTTGAGCTTCAGCGTCGCGTAGCCCTCGGTCACGGCCTTCCGGGCCTGCTCCGCCAGGGCCTCCGGACTCTCCTCGTTGAGCAGCGCGCTCACCAGCACCTCGGGACGCGCCTCCTCCGCCAGGAGCCAGCACAGTGGGACACCCTGACGCTTCGCGAGCAGGTCCAGCAGCGCCAGCTCCAGCGCATGCTCCGCGGCGGGCACGGGGCCCGGAGGCGCGGGATGACGGGCCCGGATGCGCACGCCCTCGCCTCGCGCCACCGTCGGCGGGAAGGGAGACAGCGTGTCCTCGACGGCGCGCACGCTGTCGCCCAGGAACTGGCCCTTGAGCGAAGAAAGCCACGCGCCCAGCACCTCGCCACAGACCGACAGCGACTCCGTGCCGAACTCCGGCAGAGGCATCGCCTCGCCGAGCCCTACGCGCCCCTCTTCGTCCTCCAGCCGCACGATGAACCCCTCGCGCGTGGAGTAGGAGCCTCGAGATGTCTTCAGTGGCTGGAGCAGCTCCAACCGCAGCGGGGTCGATGTCGCCTGGACGATGCGCATGGACTCACATCATCGCAGGTACAGGCCCACGCCGAACAGCACGCCGAAGAAGAGTTGGAAGCGCGCGGTGCCACCCAGCGCGGGGTTCAGCGCCGCCCCCTGCTCCCGCAGCACCCGACGAAGCGGGGCCACCACCAGCGGCAGGCTCAGGAAGGACAAGAAGACCCAGGGTCCGGCCAGTCCCAGTGCGTACATGGCCACGGGCGTGGCGAACGACGCCAGCATCAGCAGCACGTACTCCGCCTTGCCCGCCGTCGTCCCCCAGCGGACCGCCAGCGTCCGCTTGCCCGCCTTCACGTCCGTGGTGACGTCCCGCAGGTTGTTGACGACGATGAGCATGGTGCCGCTCGCCCCCACGGGGATGGCCGCCCACCACGCGGCCGGATGCACCGTGCCCGCCTGGACGTAGAAGGTTCCCGTGACCGCGACGAGTCCGAAAAAGATGAAGACGAACAGGTCGCCCAGGCCGTTGTAGCCCAGGGGGAACGGCCCTCCGGTATACGCGTAACCACAGAGCAGCGACGCCAGGCCGATGGCGATGATGGGCCACCCACCCACCGCGACCAGGTACATGCCCACCGCCGTCGCGAGCGCGAAGCACACCGCCGCGCCCAACAGCACGGTGCTCGGGGCGATGAGCCCGCTCTGCGTGACCCGCACCGGGCCCAGCCGCTCGTGCGTATCCGCGCCCTTCTTGAAGTCGTAGTAGTCGTTGATGAAGTTGGTGCCGATCTGGATGAGCACCGCGCCCAGGAGCGCCGCGAGTGCGGGGAGGATTCGCCCCACCCCCAGGCCGAACGCCAGCGTCGTCCCCACCAGCACGGGGACCAATGCCGCCGTCAGCGTCTTCGGACGCACGGCCATCAGCCAGGTCTTCACCGTGGGCTTGGGCTTCACCATCACCACCGAGGCTCCAGGAACCGACGCACTCACGGACTCACCCTCCCGGGGCTCGCCGCCACCGTGGCGGTGGTGCCCTCGAACTGGGGGGCCTCGTACCAGGGCGTCTGGAGGAAACCCAGCACCTCGCGGACGTACTCCTCGGGCGCTTCCAGGTGCGGAGCATGGCCGCAGTCCGCGAAGGCATGGCGCCACACCACCGGCAGCTCCGCCGCCATGCGCCGCGCGGTCTGCGTGAACTTGTCGTCGCGCGCGCCCGTGAGCAGCAACGTGGGCAGGCGCTGATGGTGCAGCTCGGACCAGTAATCCGGTTGCACACCCAACCCCAGGGTCTCCAGCGCGCCAGCGAGGCCCTCGGAAGAGCACGCCCGACGGTGAGCCCGCAGCGTCTCCCGGCGCTCCGCGGGCATCGCGCGCAGGCCGTCGAACAGCGGAAGGGCCTCCCACCGCTCCACGAATGCGTCCACGCCGCGCGCGCGGATGAAGGCCGCGAGCTGCCCGTCCGCCTCGCGCCTCGCGGCCCGCTCCTGCCGCCGATGCAACCCCGGTGAGCCGCTCTCCATGATGAGCCGGCCGAACCGGTCTGGAGCGCGCACCGCCGCGGCCAACGCAATCCGCGCGCCCTGCGAGTAGCCCAGGAGGTCCACCGTGCCCACGCCCAGCGTGTCCACCAGGGACACCAGCGCGTCGACCGTCTCCAGGAAGCCGTCGCGGCCCTTGCGCTCCGGCAGCGGCGTGGCGCCGTGTCCTGGCAGGTCCACCGCGATGGCCCGCACGGAGCGGCCCATCAACGGACGCAGTCCCTGGAACGAGGCCCGGTTCCCCGTGAAGCCGTGGAGCAGCACGAGCGGCCGACCGCCCTCGCCCCACGTCTCGTAAGCCAGCTTCACACCCATGGTCCCTCCCCGAGCGCGGCGGCCATCCGCGCGAAGAGCTGTCGGTGGTCGTCCACGTTCGCGGCCCGGTCCACACGCACCTCGACCAGGTGCAGGCCGCCTTCGAGTCCCTCGCGCACCGCCCCACGCAGCGCCGAGGGCGTCGTCGGACGATGCAGCCGAGCCCCTCCCAGCGCCGCAGCGTGCGACAGGTCCACGCCGTGGGGCGTGCCGAACAGCGTCTCGAACTCGTCCGGCTTCGCCGCCTGCGCGATGGGCAGGAACGAGAAGATGCCTCCCCCGTCGTTGTTCACCGCGACGATGGTGAGCGGGACCTTCGCGCGAGACGCCGAGACGAACGCGCCCACGTCGTGCAGGAGCGCCAGGTCTCCCGTCAGCAGCACCACGGGACGCGAAGCCGCCGCGGCGACGCCCAGCGCGCTCGAGAGGATGCCGTCGATGCCGTTGGCCCCGCGATTCGCGAGCACGCGCAAGGGCATCGTCCCCGCCGGAGCAAACGCATCCACGTCGCGGATGGGCATGCTGCTGGAGACGAACAGCGCGGCCCCCGCGGGGAGCGCGGCCACCACCTCGCGAGCGATTCGCGGCTCGGTGAGCGCATCGGGACGCTCCGCGAACGCCGCCTCCAGCGCTCCCCGAGCCATCCGCTCCGCGGCCATGAAGCCCTGCGCCCATCGACCAGGACCGCGCGTCAGGCCCTTCGCCAGCGCGGCGCACGACGCCACCGCCGAGCCCTCCACCACCGTGGCCGCTCGATGCGCGGGGTCGAACAACGCACCACCGTCGCTGAAGAGGACCTGCTCCGCACCCGATGCGTCCAGCCACTGCTGCGGCACCTTCGGCGTCAGCCCGCCCCCGAACCGCAGCACCAGCTCCGGCCGATGCGTCCGGGCGAACGGCGCATGGCGCAGCAGCGCGTCGTAGTACGAGAGCGTCAGCGGACCGCCCCCGTACCGAGCCTGGGAGGTGGCCTCCGCCAGCACCGGGTAGCCCGTGGCCTGGGACAGCGCGGAGATGGCCTCGGAGAATCCATCCGCCTCGTCGCGCGGACCGCAGACGATGACGCCGCGCTCCGTCGAGGCGATGCGCTGACGGACCGACTCCAGCACCGTCGCATCCGGCGCCGGCAGGGGCGGCACGATGCGCGTGAAGGGCACACCCGAGCGGCCCGCCTTCGACAGCGCGGACAGGTGCTCCTCGCCAAATGCCTCCGTCACCGGCGCGAGCGGCTCGCGGAAAGGCACGTTGAGCTGCACGGCCCCTCGCGGCGCGCGCATCGACGTGGCGACGGCTCGCGCGGCGGTGGCTCGCAGGTGAGCCAGCGCCACATCGCTGGCTTCGGGCACGCCGAGGTCCGAGAAGCTGCGTGCATGCTCGCCATAGAAGCGCGCCTGCGGCACCGTCTGCGCCGCGCCCCACCCCTGGAGCTCCAGCGGACGGTCCGCCGTGAGCACCACCAGGGGCACATGAGACAGCGAGGCCTCGATGACCGCGGGATAGAAGTGCGCGCCCGCCGTGCCGCTCGTCGCCACCAGGATCACCGGCGCGCGCGACTGCTTGGCCAGCCCCAGGCCGAAGAACGCGGCGCTCCGCTCGTCGATGACGGACCAGACGCGCAGGCCCTCCGCGCGAGCACACGCCAGCGCCAGGGGCGAGGAGCGTGAGCCTGGACACACCACGGCGTGCCTCGCACCACCGCGCACCAGTTCCTCGACGAGGGCCCGAGCCCACAACACGTTGAGGTTACTGTCGCCCGACATCCACGCCTCCCAGCGCACGCAACACGGCCAGACTCTTCATCTCCGTCTCCCGCCACTCCGCCTCCGCGATGGAGCCGGCCACGATTCCGCAACCCACGAACAACCGAGCCCTCGCGCCCCGCACCCTCGCCGAGCGCAGCGCCACCATCAGGTGCGCACGCCCCGGCCCCATCCACCCCACCGGCCCCGCGTACCAGCCCCGGTCCAGCCCCTCGTGCTCGACGAGGAAGGACAGCGCGCGCTCGCGAGGCGTGCCGCCCACCGCTGGCGTGGGATGCAGCGCCCCCACCACCTGCGCGGCGGAGACACCTTCCTTCAGCTCCGCGCGAATCCCCGTGCGCAGGTGCACCACGTTCTTCAGCGTCAGCAGGCGCGGCTCGGCGTCCGCGTGAACGTCCACCACCCACGAGCGCAGCGTCGCGAGGATGTAGCGAACCACCGCCTCGTGCTCGCGCACTTCCTTGTCCACCCCTCGCAGCCCGTCGGCCTGCTGGGGTGAGGCCGTCCCCGCGAGCGCCTCGGTCTCGAGCACGCGCCCGTTCACGCGGCACAGCGTCTCGGGGGTCGCACCGAGGAAGCACGTGCCATCCGGCACCCGGAACAGGAACGTGGCGCAGCGAGGATTCTGCTCCCGCAGGCGAGCCAGCACGTCCACCACGTCGAAGGCCGCGGGGCCCTCCACATCCACGGCCCGCGCCAGCACGACCTTCTGGAGCTGTCCGGAGGCGATGGCCTCCAGCGCACGCTCCACGCGCGCCTCGAACTCCGGACGCGAGGACTTCGACGACAGCGCCACCGCACCGCCCCTCGCGTGGCGATAGCCCTCCGCGAAGCGCGCGCGCACCCGCTCCAGCCGCGAGCGCACCGCGTCCTCGCCCCCCCGGCCCTCGGGGGCAAAGGCCGCCACGGCCACCCCGCTCGCCGTGCGCCACACCAGCACCTCGGGGAGCGTCCAGCGGGCCGCGCCGTGGGCGGCCCAGCCCTCGTCCGGAAGCCCCGTCGCACCGAAGCGCAGGCCGCCGAACCAGGGACCGGGCATGTCGGTGGGAGGGGCGTCCAACCAGCGCAGCTCGAGCGCCCCCAGCGTGGCCATCACACCGGGCACCTGCGTGGAATCCGTGGCCTCGACCACGGCCGCCTCGCCCCAGCCCGCCGCCGCCTCGCGCTCCAGGGGCCGCTCCCAATAGACCGTTGGAACGCCCAATGAATCCGCGCCAGAGAGCGGATCCACCGCGGCCAGGGGCATCATTCCGGCCACCCAGCGCTGGCTCTCAACGGGATTGAGCGTCTTCATCAGCGGTCCTCATCCGCGACTGCCCTGAAATCACCTTCGGTTGTCTTCTAAGCCATCTCGGCTATACATGCACCAAGGAGTTCAAAACCTCTTGAACTCGGTGGATGGGAGGGCTCGTGGGAGGCAAGCAGCCAGACGAATCCGCGCCGGTCGCGGTCCGGAAGGACACGGGTGCGCGGCGAGTGCTGCGCGCGTTCCGTCCGGAAGGAACCCGAGTTCAAGTGGGATCGGTGGAGGTCGGTGGGCCGGGGTTCGTCGTCATGGCGGGGCCCTGCGCGGTGGAGGGTGTGGAGCAGGTGGACCGCACGGCGGCGGCGGTGGCGCACGCTGGGGCGCATGTCCTCCGAGGTGGCGTGTTCAAGCCACGCACCAGTCCCTACGCCTTCCAGGGCATGGGTGAGCCGGGACTGCACCTGCTCGCGGAGGCCGGGCGCCGCCACGGGCTGCCCATCATCAGCGAGGTGATGGAGACCTCGCAGCTGCCCTTCATGGTGGAGTCCGCGGACATCCTCCAGGTGGGCGCGCGCAACATGCAGAACTTCTCGCTGCTGCGGGCGCTGGGCAAGGTGCGCCGCCCCGTCCTGCTGAAGCGGGGGCTGTCCGCCACGCTGCAGGAGTGGCTGCTGGCGGCGGAGTACATCCTCGAGGGCGGCAACGAGCAGGTCCTGCTGTGCGAGCGGGGCATCCGCACCTTCGAGACGGAGATTCGCAACACGCTGGACCTGGCGGCGGTGGCCTGGGCCAAGCAGCGCACGCACCTTCCCGTCATCGTCGACCCGTCCCACGCGACGGGCCAGGTGGACCTCATCCTGCCCATGTCGCTGGCGGCCGCGGCGGCTGGAGCGGACGGGCTGCTCATCGAGGTCCATCCCCGGCCGGAGCAGGCCCTGTGCGATGGGAACCAGGCCCTGACGCCGGAACACTTCCAAACCTTGATGCAGCGCTTGCCACCCGTGCTAGACGCGGTGGGTCGACACCTTTGGCGGCCGGAGAGCCCGGCCCAGGTCGTGAGGGCGAGATGAGCACCGAAGTCCGTCAGATGTTCTCCTCCATCGCCACGCGGTACGACGTGACGAACGAAGTCCTCTCGTTCGGCATCCACCGCCTGTGGCGACGGACGGCCGTGCGGCTCAGCCGGGCGAAGGCGGGCGACAGCGTCCTCGACTGCGCGTCCGGCACGGGCGACCTGGCGCTCGCGTTCAAGCGCAAGGTGGGCTCCACGGGCCACGTGCTCGGCACCGACTTCTGCCCGGAGATGCTGGAGAGCGCGCCCGCGAAGGCGGCCAAGGCCGGCCTCCAGGTGGACTTCCAGGTGGCGGACGCCATGGCGCTGCCCTTCGAGGACAACCGCTTCGACGTGGCCTCCATCGCCTTCGGCATCCGCAACGTGGATGACCCGGTGAAGTGCCTCAAGGAGATGGGGCGCGTGGTGAAGCCCGGTGGCCGCGTCGTGGTGCTGGAGTTCGGCCAGCCCGAGGGTGTCTTCGGCGCGCTCTTCCGCTTCTACAGCAAGACGGTGATGCCGACGATCGGCGGCCTGCTCACCGGCAACCGCGCGGCCTACGAGTACCTGCCCCGCACGTCGGCGGCCTTCCCCGCGGGAGAGCGGTTCCTGTCGTTGATGGACCAGTCCGGCGCCTATGCGGAGCGAAGCGCGCACCCGCTGACGTTCGGAACGGCCAACGTCTATGTCGGCCTCGTCCGCTGAAGCACGACGGTCCCGCGTCGAGCATGTCCTTTCCTCGGTGGACCCCCGGCTCGCGCCGGCGCTGAGAGAAGCCCTGGCGCGACCCGGGCCCGTGCCGCGCCCGGAGGCCGGACAGACGGTGGTGCTGGGTGGCCACCGGAGCGCGGGCAAGTCCACGCTCCTGCCTCGGGTCGCAAGTCTGCTCGAGCGGCGGGGCGTGGACCTGGATGCCCACCTGGAGCGGCTCCACGGCCGCCCGCTGAAGACCTGGGTGGCGCAGGCCCCCGCCGAGTTCCGCGCCGCCGAGCGCCGCGCCCTGCTGGAGCTTCCGCCGGGTGGATTGGTGGCGGTGGGTGGAGGCTTCCTGTCCCACCACCCCGACGCGCTGGCGGGCATGTTCACCCTCATCATCCCGATCACCTTCGAGACCTATCGGGAGCGGCTGACGGCGGACCGGACGCGACCTCGGCTGCGACCGGACGTCTCGCTGGAGGAGGAGATCTCCTCCATCTTCCATGAGCGCGAGGCCCTGCACGCCCGCGTCCCCACCATCGCCCTGGTGGACTTCCTCCGGGGCTGCCTCCACGAAGAGGAGTCCCCGTGACACCCGCCCGGCGTGTCGTGACGTTGCCTCCCACCCTGCTCGGCTCGGATGCCGTGCACTTCGCGCGGGAGTGCCAGCGTCGCGGCGCCGATGTGCTGGAGATTCGCACCGACCTGCACGCCCCCGACGCGGTGGACCCGGCCGCCCTCGCGAGCGTGCTCCCGCTGCTCGTCTCCGAGCGCGGCAAGCCGCTTCCCGCGTCGTGGGTCTCGGCCGCGTGGCGCGTGGACCGGGACCTGATGGACGCCACCGGACACCAGGGCTCGCTCGACGCGCCCTCCGGCAAGCTGCTCGCGTCCCACCACGCGGAGCGCCCGCTCGGCACGGATGAAGCCCTGCGGCTCTGGGAGCGCGAGCTGCCCGCGGATGCCCTCGTGAAGCACGTGGAGCCGATGACCGACCCGGCCCATGTCCGCACGCTGCTGGAGACGCAGCGACGGATGATGGACCGGTTCGGCCCGACGCGTGTCACCGTGCTCGGCATGGGCGCCATCGCGCTGCCCGCCCGCGCGGTGCTGGCCCGGAACAACCTGCTCGACTACGTGGCCGCGGGAGGTTCGTGGGCCGCGGCACCGGGTCAGCGGCTCCTCGACGACGTCGTGCGTGAGTGGCGCGGCGCGGACCGCACCACCCTGCCCGCCCCGCTGCGGCTGGGCATCTTCGGGACCTCCATCGCCCACTCGCGCTCGCCGCGCATCCACCGCCAGCCCTTCGATCGCATCGACATTCCAGAGGACGGCCCCGTCGAGGCGCTCGTGGACTCGCTGCTGCCGAGCCATGGCGGCTTCGCCGTCACCAGCCCGTTCAAGATGCGGCTGGCGAAGCACACCGGCTCGCCGCTGGATGCCATCAACACCCTGGTGCGTCGGGGCCACCGGTGGGAGTCCTTCAACACCGACACCGAGGGCGCCCGGAAGGTGCTGGAGCGCCTGGGTGCGGGTGACGTGTTCGTGCTGGGTGACGGCGGTGCGACATCCGCCCTGCGCACCGTGGCCGCCGAGCGAGGCCAGGCGCTGCGCATCCTTCGGCGCGCGGACATCCAGGGTCCCCTCGCCGGGGCTGGTGTCTGGACGTGGCCGGACCGGGTGGCGGCTCCGGATTCCCTGCGATTCGAGCGAGCACGCGTCGCGGTGATCGCATACGGTGCCCCCGGCCGACGCATCGCCGCGGAGATTACACGGCGCGGAGGCATCCCTGTCCTGCTGGGCGCGGCGTGGTTCGTCGCACAGGCCCGGCGTCAACGCGAGCTCTGGGAGACAGCAACATGAACACCTTCGGCACCCTCTTTCGCGTGACGACGTTTGGAGAGAGCCACGGCCCCGCGCTTGGCGCGGTGGTGGATGGCTGCCCCGCCGGCGTCCCCCTCACCCGCGAGCGCATCCAGGCCGCGTTGGACCGCCGCCGCCCGGGCCAGTCCGCCCTCGTCACGCCCCGCAACGAGCCGGACCAGGTGGAGATCCTCTCCGGCGTCTTCGAGGACAAGACGCTCGGCACGCCCATCGCGGCCATCGTCCGCAACACCAACCAGCGCTCCGGCGACTACGAGCAGCTCAAGCAGGTGGACCGGCCCGGCCACGCCGACGCCGTGTGGCGCGAGCGCTTCAAGCACCGCGACCACCGCGGCGGTGGCCGCACCAGCGGACGCGAGACGCTCTGCCGCGTCATCGGCGGCACCATCGCCGAGGCCTATCTGGAGCGCGACCTGCCCACCGTGCGCACCGTCGCGTACGTGTCCCAGGTGGGTGACCTGGTCGCCTCCGTGCCCGCGCTCGGGCTCACCCGGGCGATGGTGGATGCGCACCCGACGCGCTGCCCGGACCTCACCGTTCGCGAGGAGATGTCCCGCCGCATCCTCGCGGCCAAGGAGGCGGGAGACAGCCTGGGAGGCTCCATCGACGTGCGCGTCGAGGGGCTCCCCGTGGGACTGGGTGAGCCCATCTTCGGGAAGATCAAGGCGCTCATCGCCCAGGCCCTGGGCAGCGTGGGCGCCATCACCGGAGTCATGTGGGGCCCGCCGGACTTGCTGGAGCGCATCGGCCAGCCTGGCACCCAGTTCCACTCCGTGAAGGACGTCTACGGCGGCATCCAGGGCGGGCTCACCAACGGCGAGCCCCTCCAGGTCCGCGCCTACTTCAAACCCCCAGCGACGCTGGCGGACCACGCGAAGGGTGGCCGTCACGACCCGTGCATCATGCCCCGCGCCGTTCCGGTGCTGGAGTCCATGGTGTCCCTGGTCATCGCAGACCTCGTCCAACAGATGAACGCACGCCCCCATACCCTATGAACCCCTACCCTCCCGGCGCCTACCGTCCTCCCAACGACCGCTGGGGTCCGTTCACGCGTCTCGCGAAGCGCCTGCCCGAGGGCAGTCTCGCCGTGGTGGACCGCACCGTCGCGCGCCTCCACCCCGACCTCATCCCCGCGCTGAAGGCCCGTGCGCCTCGCGCCATCGTCCAGCTGGTGGGCGGTGAGAGCGCCAAGAGCTTCACGGCGCTGGAGAAGGTGCTCGCCGCGGGGCTGTCCCTGCCGCGCTCGGGCACGCTGCTCGCCGTGGGCGGTGGCACCGTCGGAGACGTGTCCACCGTCGCCGCGCACCTGCTCAAGCGCGGCGTGCGGCTGGTGCAGGTCCCCACGACGCTCCTGGCCGCCGTCGACAGCAGCCTGGGCGGCAAGGGCGCGGTGGACCTCACCGTGAAGGGGCGCGTGGTGAAGAACCCCGCGGGCGTCTTCCACTACGCCGAGGAGTCGTGGGTCTGTCCCGAGCTGTTCTCGACGCTGTCGCCCACGCAGGTGCGCGAGGGGTCGCTCGAGGCCTGGAAGATGGTCATCAGCCTGGATGCCGCCCTCTTCCGCCGCTACGTACGCAAGACGCCCGCGCTCGAGAAGCTGGTGAAGGACGCGCGCGGCCTCAAGGAGCGCGTCTGCGCGAAGGACCCGTACGAGCACACGGGCCTGCGCCGGGTGCTCAACTTCGGGCACACCTTCGGCCACGTGCTGGAGAGCGTGTCGCACTTCAAGCTGTCTCACGGCGACGCGGTGGGCCTGGGAATCCTCCTGGCCCTGGATGTGGGTCGCCACCTGGGTGTCACCCCGGAGCCCGTGGCCGCCCAGGCCGAGGCCGCGCTCGCCGAAGGTCCCGGAGTCCTGGGCCGGGAGCGGGTCGCCTCGCTGCTGCGCCCCGCGTCGCTCAAGGACATCGCCACGCTGCTCGACGCCGACAAGAAGGCCGGCGCGAAGGGGGAGCTGCGCATGGTGCTGCTGACCGCCATCGGCTCCACCGAGGTCCGCGACGTCTCGCCCGAGACCTGGCGCGCCCTCTGGCCCTCCTGGACGAAGGGGGTGCGCCCGTGAGCACCAGCACCCGCCGCATCCTGCTGGACCCGACGGGCCTCACGCCGTCGCCCCTCACGCCCCCGGTCTCCAAGTCGGATGCCCAGCGGGCGCTGGTGCTGGGACACCTGACCGGTGCGTGGCCGCTGCCTTCCGTCCAGGCAGAGTCGGACGAGGACCTGCCCGCCGACGTGCGCGTCCTCCGCCGAGGCGTGGAGGCCCTCCGCCTCCCCGCGGGTCCCGTGCGCGACGTCGACTGCGCCGACGGTGGCGCGCCCTTTCGCATCCTGGCCACCCAGGCCGCGGTGACCCCGGGCGTCCGCGTGCGCCTCACGGGGACGCCTCGCCTGGGTGAGCGGCCCCATGGCCCGCTCTTCACGTCGCTGAAGGACGCCCTGGGCCCCGCGGGCCTCACGCTCGTCGAGGGCACACCCTGGCCCGTGGAGCTCACCGCGCCCACGGACACCTCCCGCGTCGCGCCCGTCTTCCGGGTGCCCGGCTCGCAGAGCAGCCAGTACGCCTCCAGCCTCCTGTTGGGCTGCGCGGCGCTGTACCTGCGCGAGCGCCGCGCGTGGAGCGTGGAGATTGAAGGCACGCTGACGAGCGCCGGGTACCTGGAGCTCACGGTGGCGTGGCTCGAGCGCTTCGGCTTCGATCTCCAGAAGTCCGAGGCCCGCTACTCGGTGTCTGGCTACACACCGCCGCCGAGCGTTCCGTCGCTGCCGGGAGACTGGTCCTCGCTGGGGTACCTGCTGCTCGTGGCCTGGAAGTCGGGCGGCACGGTGGAGCGCGCCGACCCCGCCAGCGCGCACCCGGACCAGGCCATCCTACGCCTCATCGAGCAGGTGGGTCTGCGGACGGCGCCCGCCGGACAGCCGCACACCCTGAAGGTGACGGGCCGACCCGAGCAAGGCCTGCGGGCTTCGGGCAAGGAGTGCCCGGACCTGCTGCCCACCCTGGCGGCGCTCGCCTGTGTCCTACCCGCGCCGTCCACGCTGACGGACGTCGGAATCCTCCGCTTGAAGGAGAGCGACCGGCTGGAAGGCATCCGCGCCCTCGTCGCCGCCTACGGGGGCACGAGCGACCTGCGGGGAGAACTGCTCCACCTGACGCCCCCGGCCTCCCCGCCCGCCCGCTTCGAGATGGACAGCCAGGGGGACCACCGCCTGGCCATGACCGCGGCCACCCTCAGCGTGTTGTCGGGGGCCCCGCTCGTCCTCACCGGGCCCGAGTGTGTCGAGAAGAGCTTTCCGGGCTTCTGGCGGCAACTGTCCCGCTCGGGAGCGCGTATTTCCGAGTCACCGTAGAACCATCAGTGTCTCCATTGCCGACTTATCGTTCTTTTTTGTTGAAAGCGATCTGCGCCCTGTGAAATCTCCGCCCATGCCCAAGGACACGCTGACGATCACCGACAATCGGACCGGCAAGACGTACGAGGTGCCGGTCGAGAACGGCTGTATTCGCACCAACGCCCTACGCCAGATCAAGGTCTCGGACGACGACTTCGGTCTGATGGGCTACGACCCCGCGTTCCTCAACACCGCCAACTGTAAAAGCGCCATCACCTTCATCGATGGTGACAAAGGCATCCTGGAGTATCGCGGCTACCCCATCGAGCAGCTGGCCGAGAAGTCCAGCTACCTGGAGGTCGCGTACCTCCTGCTCAACGGTGAGCTGCCGACGCCCAAGGAGCTGGAGCAGTTCATCCACCTGGTGACGCACCACACGTACGTCCACGAGAACGTGAAGACGTTCATGGACGGGTTCCGCTACGACGCGCACCCGATGTCCATGCTCGGCTCCACCGTGGCCGCGCTGTCCGGCTTCTACCCGGACGCGAAGAACACCAAGGATGAGCGCAGCCGCCGCATCCAGATCACCCGGCTCATCGCCAAGATGCCCACCATCGCCGCGTTCTCCTACCGGCACTCGATGGGCCTGCCCTACATCTACCCGGACAACGACCTGTCCTACGTCGCCAACTTCCTGGCGATGGTGAAGCGCATCGGCACCAGCACCTACAAGGTGCACCCGGTGCTCGAGCGCGCGCTCGACGTGCTCTTCATCCTCCACGCGGACCACGAGCAGAACTGCTCGACGACGTCCGTGCGCACGGTGGGCTCGTCGGAAGTGGACCCGTACTCGGCCGTCACGGCCGGCATCGGCGCCCTCTACGGCCCGCTGCACGGCGGCGCCAACGAGGCGGTGCTGCGCATGCTCCGTGAGATTGGCCACATCTCCAAGGTCCCGGACTTCATCAAGTCCGTGAAGAGCGGCGAGGGCGAGAAGAAGCTGATGGGCTTCGGCCACCGCGTCTACAAGTCCTACGACCCGCGCGCCAAGGTCATCAAGCGCGTGGCGGACGAGGTCTTCGACGTGACGGGCAAGAACCCGCTGCTGGAGATCGCCGTGGAGCTCGAGCGCATCGCCCTCCAGGACGAGTACTTCGTCAAGCGCAAGCTGTACCCGAACGTGGACTTCTACTCCGGCCTCATCTACGAGGCGATGGGCTTCCAGGTGGAGATGTTCCCCGTCCTCTTCGCCATCCCCCGCACGGTGGGCTGGTGCGCGCAGTGGGAGGAGATGGTGCTGGACCCCGAGCAGAAGATTGCTCGCCCGCGCCAGGTCTTCACCGGCCACAAGCGCCGCGACTACGTCACGATGGACAAGCGCACCGCGAAGTAGTCCCGCGGTCCCTCCACACCCCTTGGGCATGACATGAGAAGGGGCGAGGAACCACCCAGGTTCCCCGCCCCTTTCTCATTGCGGGCGAAGCCGTCAGCCCGTGTGCGCCGCGCCGTTCTCCGCGTAGAGCGACTCGACGAGCCCCGCGTGCTTCAGCTCCACCGCCTTGCGGCGGACCTTGAGCGTGGGCGTCAGGTCACCCGCGTCCACGGAGAACTCGTGGGGCAGCACCGCGAAGCGCTTGATGTTCTCGAAGCGGGAGAGCTTCGCGTTGACGTCGCGGTCCAGCGCCTGCTGGAGTACCTGGTGCAGCCGCGCGTCCTGGGCGAGCACCCCCACCTCCTCCGGCCAGCCCTTCTCCCGGGCCAGCGCGCGCACCTTCTCCCCGTCCAGCGCCAGCAGCGCCACCAGGTAGTTGCGCCGCTCCCCCACCACCACCGCGTGGCCCACGCCGGGCAGCGTCTTGAGCAGCTCCTCGATGTTGCCGGGCGCCGTCTTCTTCCCGCCGGAGGTGACGATGATCTCCTTCTTGCGGCCGGTGATGTGGAGGTAGCCCTCCCCGTCCAACTGGCCCACGTCGCCGCTGTGCAGCCACCCGTCCTGGAGCAGCTCCGCGGTGGCCTCCGGGTTCTTGTAGTAGCCCGTGCACACGTTGCCGCCGCGGATGAGGATCTCCCCGTCCTCGGCGATGCGGACCTCCACGCCCAGCATGGGCCGCCCCACGGTGCCCAGGTGCGTGGCCTCCTCCGTGTTGACCGTGCCCGGGCCGGACACCTCCGTCATGCCCCACACTTCGTGGATCAGCATGTCGATGGAGGCGAAGAACTCCAGCACGTCCCGGCCGATGGGCGCGGCGGCCGTGGCGAAGAAGTCCACCCGCTCCATGCCGATGCGCGTCTTGAGGGGCTCGAAGACGAGCCGCCGGGCCACGCTGTACTGCGCCGCCAGCGTCACGGGGATGCGCTCGTGGCGCTGGGCCCGTGAGTGCATCTCCGAGGCGACCCCGCGCGCCCAGTCCACCAGGCGGCGCTTCAGCGGCGGCTGGGAGCGCAGGCCCTCCTCCGCCTTGGCCTTGAACTTCTCCCACACCCGGGGCACGCCGAAGAAGAACGTGGGCCGCACGTCCTTCAGGTTCGCGGGCATCGCCTCCACCGAGTCGGCGAAGTACACCTGGATGCCCAGCATCAGCGGACAGTGGAGCGAGATGACCTGCTCCGCGATGTGCGACAGCGGCAGGTAGGACAGGATGATGTTGTCCGCCTTCTTGCCGAAGCTCACCGCCTGGCTGAGCTGGCGCGACGTCCAGGTCAGGTTGTGGTGGCTGAGCATCACGCCCTTGGGGTGCCCCGTCGTCCCCGAGGTGTAGATGAGGGTGCCCAATGACTCGGGCTTGAGGGCGTTGACGCTGTCCCAGTAGGGCTTGTCGTCGGCGCCCGCGCCCTTCTCCAGCACGTCCGCATAGCGCAGCACCCCTTCGGGCAGGGGCGTGGCCGGCGGGTCCAGGATGATGAGGTGGCGCAGCTTGGGCAGCCGCTCGCGCAGGAGCAGGCCCGTGCGCAGGTGCTTCTCGTTCTCCACCACCAGGAGGGAGGCCTCGCAGTGGCGGAGGATGTACTCCAGCTGCTCCAGCGCGCTGGTGGTGTACAGACCCACCGGCACGCCTCCCATCGCCATGGAGGCGAGCGCGGCGACGTGCCACTCCTCGCGGTTGAAGCTGATGATGCCCAGGGGCTGGCCTTCCCCGTACCCCAGCGACCTCAGGCCCAGGGCGAAGTGTTTGACTCGCTGCGCGTATTCGAACCAGGAGGTGGGGACATAGGCGCGCCCACGGCGCGTCCAGAGGGCCGGCCGATGCTCATGCTGCGCGGCCCGCTCATGAAGGGCATGCACCATCGTCTTCGGGAGGTCCATCCGACGAACGCTAGCGGATGTAGGGGCCTTGCCACCATGCCCCCGGTTCGAGGACGTTGACAGCTGGTTGGAGGGCTTTGTATGCCGCGCCCGACCATGAGCATCGACTTCACCTGCCAGAAGTGCGAGGCAAGCTTCGAGCTTGACGTGCAAGACCTCATCGAGGGGACAGAGAAGATTGTCTGTCCTCACTGCGATGCGAAGGCACCCGCGAACCTCTCCGAGGACTTCGTCGCGGCGCTTTCGGAGATGCGCGCGCAGATCGCCGTGCTCGACAAGAAGTTCGCCGTCTCCATGACGTTGGAGTCGGAGGACGTCGAGGACACGCTCGACGACGAGGACGAAGACGAGGATGAGGAGTCCGACGACGAAGACGACGACCTCGACGAGGACGAGGATGAGGACGTCGACGACGAGGAGGACTACGACGACGAGGACGAAGACGACGAGCGCCGCTGACGTCCGCCCCCTTGCCCTCCGGGCGACCAGCTCGCACCCCCGAGGGCAACCGGGCTGAAATGCCGCCCTCCCGAGAGGGAGGCGGGTGCGTAGGTTCAGGGTGTGAGAACACCCAACCGCGCCACTCTCTTCGTCGCCCCTCTCTCGGCGCTGTTGCTGGCGCTGGGAGGGCTCCTGCTGCTCCCCGGTTTCCGAGCCCCAAGAGCCATCGCGGCGACACTTCAGGACGCCTCCGAGCAACCGTGCGTCACCGAGCACGGAGGCGACCCCAAGGCCTGCTCCGAGCTTGTTGAGTTGGAGGTGCAGGACGTCATCCCGCTCATGGAGGCCCAGACTCACGCCATCGTGCTCACCACGAAGGACCAGGAGATGCTCCTCCCCGTCTTCGTGGACGAGGCCGCCGCGGTCTCCATCGCCTTCAGGCTCGCGGAGCGTGAGCCTCCCCAGCCGCTCGCGCAGGACCTGCTGGACGACGTCGTGGACCAGCTCGGCGCCAAGGTGACGGAGGTCCGCATCGACGACCTGCGAGACAACGTCTACTCGGGCCGCGTCTTCCTCGAGCAGGGGGCGAAGAAGCTGACGCTGGAGGCCCGTCCCTCCGACTCCATCGCCATGGCCCTCTCCAGCCACGCCCGCATCCGCGTCACGCGCAAGGTGCTGACGCTGGCGGGCATCAGCCGCGACGAGGTCGAGGCCCTCCAGAAGGGCGGCCCGGGCGTGGGAGGCAGCGGCTCCGGCGGCCTCATGGACGAGTCCTCGCCGCTGCCGCCCCCGGGCCTGCCCGCGCCGGGCACTCCGTCCGACGACCCGGGCACGGGGGGAGACCTGCCTCCGGGCCATCCGCCCCTGGGCTCGCCGAAGGGGGCCGGCAAGAAGATCGAGCTCTAGGCCCCGCGGCCCGGCACCCGATTGAAACGAAAAAGCCCGGCCCCCCTCCCAGGGATGCCGGGCTTTTTCTCTCGAGGGCCTTCCCCGAAGGGTGAGCACCTCGCCTGAGGCCAGAGTAAGTCCCCTGGACCCGGAACTGTCAAGCCATGGGCCGAGGCGCCTAGGATGCGCGCGCATATGCGCAAGGCGAAGATCATCTGCACCCTGGGGCCCGCTTCGAGCTCGCTGGAGGTCATCGAGGGCCTCATCCGCGCGGGGATGAACGTGGCGCGGCTGAACTTCTCTCACGGCACGCACGACGAGCACCGGCAGCGCGTGGCCCTCATCCGGAAGGCCGCCCGTCGGCTGAAGCTGCCCGTGGCCATCCTCCAGGATATCCAGGGACCCAAGATTCGCCTGGGGAAGTTCGACGGTGGACAACTCGCGGTGAAGGCAGGCGAGCGGGTGACGGTGACGACTCGTTCGGTCCTGGGACACGGCACCCTCATCCCCACGCCCATCAAGTCGCTGACGAAGGACGTGAAGGCCCGCGACGCCATCCTCCTGGACGACGGGCGGGTGCGGCTGCGCGTGCGCAAGGTCTCCGGGCAGGACGTCTCCTGCGAGGTGGAGGTCGGAGGTCTGCTCAAGGACCACAAGGGACTGAACCTCCCGGGTTCACCCATGTCGGTGCCCACGATTACGACGAAGGACGAGGCGGACCTCGCGTTCGGCCAGGACGTGGGCGTGGACTACGTGGCGCTGTCCTTCGTGCGCACCGCCGAGGACATCCACCGCGCGCGCAAGCACGTGGCGAAGAACAAGACGCCCCTCATCGCGAAGATTGAAAAGCCGCAGGCGGTGGAGCAGCTGGAGGCCATCGCCCGCGCCGCGGACGGCATCATGGTGGCCCGGGGGGACCTGGGCGTGGAGATGCCGCTGGAGCAGCTCCCCGCCATCCAGAAGCGCATGGTGCGCGTGGTGAACCAGATGGGGGGCCTGGTCATCGTCGCCACGGAGATGCTGGAGAGCATGGTGACCAACCCGCGCCCCACCCGCGCGGAGGTGTCCGACGTGGCCAACGCGATTCTCGACGGCGCCGACGCGGTGATGCTGTCCGGCGAGACGGCCGCGGGGCGCTACCCCATCGACGCGGCCGCCACCATGGCGCGCATCGTGGAGGAGACGGAGCGCGGCGTGACGCGGCACCAGCACCACTCCCCCTTCGAGCGCTCCGAGGACCTGGGCACCGGCGTCGCCGCGGCGGCCGTGGCGGCGGCGGACCAGCTCGGCATCCAGACGATTGTCGCGTACACGGAGAGCGGCCACACCGCGCGCCTCATCTCCGAGTTCCGCCCCAACGCGCGCATCATCGCGCTCACGCCGAACGAGGCGTCCATCCAGCGCATGGCCCTCTATTGGGGTGTGACGGGGCACCAGGTGGCGCGGGTGAAGTCCACGGACGCCATGCTGAACCAGGTGCGCAAGCTGTGCCAGCGCGAGAGCCTGTGCCCGGCGGGGACGCCCGTCATCGTCGTGGCGGGGGTGCCGCTCAACGTGCCGGGCAACACCAATCTGATGAGCATCCACCGCGTGTGAGCGCGGCGGACGTCTTCGTCAGAGCACCTTCTGCTCGAAGTCGTAGATCTTCTCGACGGCGAGCTGACGGTAGCGGTCCATGTTGAGCGCCCGGCGCGCGCACTCCCAGACGAGCTCGTTGGGCGCGCGCTGCGGCTCCTTCTTCTTGCGGCGCTTCACTTCCGCCTTGATGGGCTTCACCGCCACCTTGGGGTGGTAGCAGAACGCGGAGGAGAACAGCAGGTGCCCGCCGAACGGGATGAGGCGGGCCTCCAGGATGTCGCCTGTCTCCAGGCCGGCGATGTGGCGCCGCTCCGTCACGTCGAAGTCCTTCCCCGAGTACAGCTCCCGCAGGCGGACCAGCCCCTTGCCCAGCTTGCGGACCTCGAAGAGGCCGTGGACCGTCTCCGTGAAGCTGCGGAAGGCGTTGGACTCCTCGGGGGGCGCGTTCGCCAGGCGGTGCTCGTAGAACTCCGCGGCCGGCGTCTTGCCCGTCAGCGGCGAGACGCGGTCGTAGAGGTAGAAGTCGAGGAACGACGCCATGCGCAGCTCGAAGAGCTTGTCGTCCTCGAAGACCTCGCCCGTCAGGCGGAAGTACTCCGCCTTCGCGTCGAGCAGGTCTGCCTTCCGTGACTCCACGCTGCCGAAGGCGATGAGCTGGTCCAGGTACGGCTGGTAGGAGAGCGGTGACAGCGGGGAATCCATAGGGGGAAGGCTATTCTACCCCGCCATCAGCTTCGCGAAGCGGCCAAAGAGATAGCGTGCGTCATGAGGGCCGGGGGAGGCCTCGGGGTGGTACTGCACGCTGAAGGCCCGCGCGTCCGGGACGGCCAGGCCCTCCACCGTGCCGTCGTTGAGGTTGATGTGCGTGACAACGGCCTTGCCCTTGAGGCTGGCGTCGTCCACCGCGAAGCCGTGGTTCTGCGCCGTGATCTCCACCTTGCCCGTGGTGAGGTCCTTCACGGGCTGGTTTCCGCCCCGGTGGCCAAACTTCATCTTGTACGTCCGGCCGCCCAGGGCCAGCGCCATGATTTGATGGCCCAGGCAGATGCCGAACACGGGCACCTTGCCCAGGAGGGCCGCCACGGTCCGGTCCGCGCCCTTCACCGCCGCCGGGTCTCCGGGGCCGTTGGCCAGGAAGACGCCGTGGGGCTTGCGGGCGAGCACCTCGTCCGCCGTGGTGGTCGCCGGCACCACCGTCACCCGGCAGCCGACGTCCACGAGGAAGTGGAGCATCGACTTCTTGAGGCCGTAGTCGTAGGCCACCACCTCGAAGCGCGGGTCCTTCAGGGGCTGGGCGCGCTGGCCGGAGAACACGTCCGGCGAGGGCAGGTCGAAGACGTACGGCGTCTTCGTCGACACGCCGGTGGCCAGGTCCAGGCCCTCCATGCCGTGGGCGGACCGGGCGCGCTCCGTCAGCGCGGCCGCGGACAGGCCCTCGCTGGAGATGACACCCATCTGCGCGCCGTGGGTGCGCAGGTGGCGCACGAGGCGGCGGGTGTCCAGGCCCTCGATGCCCGCGACGTTGTGGCGCTTGAGGTACGCGTCCAGCGACTCCTGCGCGCGCCAGTTCGACGGCTGGCTGGCGAGGGCACGCACCACCATGCCCACCGCGTGCGGCTTGCCTGCCTCTTCGTCCTCGGGTGTCGCCCCGACGTTGCCCATCTCCGGGTACGTCATGGTGACAATCTGCCCGACGTACGAGGGGTCCGTAAGGATCTCCTGGTAGCCGAACATGGACGTGTTGAAGACCACCTCACCCACCGTCTCGCCGACCGCGCCAAAGGCTCGGCCCTCGAAGGTGGTGCCATCCGCCAGGGCGAGCACTGCCCGCTTCGTCATCACCGCGACTCCTTCACCTGACCGTCGGCGTACACCTTCCGGCCAGAAACCCAGGTCTGCACCACGCGGCCCTTCTGCTTACGGCCATGGAAGGGCGTATTCCGGCTGCGGGAATAGAACCGGTGGGCATCCACCGTCCACTCCTCCAAGGGGTCCACCACGGTGATGTCCGCCGGGGCTCCAGGGGCCAGGTGGCCGCCCGGCAGGCCGAACGCCTTCGCCGGGCCGTGCGTCAGGAGCTCCACCGCGCGCTTCGCGTCGAGCAGTCCCGCGTGCACCAGCTCCAGCGTCAGCCCCAGGGCCGTCTCCAGCCCGACAATCCCGTTGATGCCCTTCTCGAACTCCACCTGCTTGTCCAGCACGCCATGGGGCGCGTGGTCCGTGGCGATGGCGTCGATGGTGCCATCCACCAGCGCCTCGCGCAGCGCCTCCACGTCCCGGTCCGCGCGCAGGGGCGGCGCCATCTTCGCGTGCGTGTCGTAGTCGCCCACCGCCCGGTCATCCAGGATGACGTGGTGGGGCGTGGCCTCGGCCGTGACGAACAGCCCCCGGCGCTTCGCCTCGCGAATCAGGCGCACGCTGCCCTCGCAGGACACGTGGGCGATGTGCAGCCGCCCCTTCGTCTCCTCCAGGAGCACCAGGTCCCGGGCCACCATCGCCACCTCCGCCGAGGCGGGGATGCCGCGCAGGCCCAGCCGCGTGGAGACGGAGCCCTCGTGCATGGCGCCACCGGCGGACAGCGTCAGGTCCTCCTCGTGGACCATGACGGGCACGCCGAACATCGTGGCGTACTGGAGCGCGCGCCGCATGAGCGCCGCGTTCATGACCGGGCGCCCGTCGTCGGTGATGGCGACACAGCCCGCGGAAATCAGCTCACCCGTCTCCGCCAGCTCCTCGCCCTTGAGGCCCTTGGTGATGGCCCCCGCGGGGTACACGTGGCAGAGGTTGGCCGCGCGGGCCCTCGACAGCACCAGCTCCGTGACGAGCCCGCTGTCGTTGACCACCTTGGTGTTGGGCATGGCCACGACGGCGGTGAAGCCACCGGCCACGGCGGCGCGGCAGCCGGTGAGGACCGTCTCCTTGCCCTCCTCGCCCGGCTCGCGCAGGTGCACGTGCAGGTCGATGAAGCCCGGCAGCACCCAGCGGCCCGCGGCCTCCACCACCTCCGCGCCCGGTGGCACGGGCAGCGGCGCGTCGGAGACCTCGGCCACCTTGCCGTCGCGAACCAGGACGTCCCGCACTCCGTCGACACCGTTGCGCGGGTCGATGACGCGGCCTCTTCGGAAAAGGACCGTGGCGCTCATGACGTGCACACCTCGAGGATGGCCCGCCGCACGGCGACGCCGTTGGACACCTGCTCCAGGATGACGCTGCGAGCCCCGTCCGCCACCGCGGGCGCCAGCTCCAGCCCCCGGTTGATGGGGCCCGGATGCATCACCAGCGATCCCGCCTTCATCCGCTCCTCGCGGGCCGTGGTGAGCCCGAACAGCCGCGAGTACTCCCGCGTGGAGGGAAGGAAGGCCTCGCTCATCCGCTCGAGCTGGAGGCGCAGGCACATCACCGCGTCCGCCTGCGGGAGCACCGCGTCCAGGTTGTGCGTCACCTCGGCGCCCAGCGCCTCCAGGCCCGGAGGCACCAGCGTGGGAGGGCCGCAGACGATGACCCGCGCGCCCAGCGCCTTCAGGCACCAGAGGTTCGAGCGGGCCACGCGGCTGTGCAGGATGTCGCCGACGATGAGCACCGTGCGGCCGTCCAGGCTGCCCCAGCGCTGCCGCAGGGTGAAGGCATCCAGGAGGGCCTGCGAGGGGTGCTCGTGCGTGCCGTCACCGGCGTTGATGACGACACACCGCACATGCTTCGCCACCAGGTGAGGCGCGCCCGACGAGCGGTGGCGCATGACGATGGCCACCGGCCCCGTCGCCTCGATGTTGCGAGCGGTGTCCAGCAGCGTCTCCCCCTTGGAGGTGGACGAGCCGGAGGGGCTCCAGTCGAGGACCCCCGCGCCCAGGCCGCGAGCGGCCATGTGGAACGAGGTGCGCGTCCGGGTCGAGTCCTCGAAGAAGAGGTTGGCGACCACCTTGCCGCGCAGGAGGTGGGTGGTGTCTGGACCACCGGGCAGGTGCGCACGCGCCCTGTCGAGCACCGCTTCGAGCTCGTCCCGGCGCCAGCCTTCGATTCCAAGGAGGTGTCTCATGGCCGGGGCCGCCGCGTACCCCGGGCGGTCCGGCGCGTCAAGCACCGTCGCAGATCATCCGGGCTGCTTGCCCGCTGGGTGTGAGTCAGCGAACCGGCTCGAAGAAGCGGTCCACCCGCAGGCCCGTGCCACCAAACAGCCCGTGCAGCAGGCCGTGGTAGCCCAGCGACAGCCACACCACCATCGCCTTGCCCTTGATGTGGCCGTAGGGCACGAACTCCGTCTTGCCGTAGCCGGTGACGCCCAGGCCGTGGCGGCTGTCGGAGCTGTTGTCACGGTTGTCGCCCATGACGAAGACGTGGCCCTCGGGCACGACGTAGGGCCCCTCGCGGCGAGGCATCCGGGCGGGCGTTTGGAGCACCTGGTGCGGCACGCCGCTCAGGTTCTCCAGGTAGAGCGCCTCCTGCTGATCGAACCACTGCCCGCCGTCCGAGATGTTGTGGACGATGTACTCGCCGTTGACGAGCTCGCGCTGCTGCGCCTGGCCGTTGATGTAGACCACGCCGTCGATCATCTCCACCGTGTCGCCGGGCACGCCCACCACGCGCTTGATGTAGTCGGTGGCCTCGTTGACGGGGTTGTTGAAGACGATGACATCGCCGCGCGCGGGCGGCCGGACGATGACGAACGGCACCACGTTGGCGAACGGGACCCGCACGCCGTAGAGGAACTTGTTGATGAAGACCTGATCGCCGATCTGCAGCGTGGGCAGCATGGAGCCCGAGGGGATGCGGTAGGGCTCCACGATGAAGGTGCGGAACACCAGCGCCACCAGCAGCATCTTCACGAAGCCGCCCACGAAGTCGGCGGCGGACTCCTTGCGGAACGCGCCCAGGTGCTGCGCCGTCAGCGACTCCAGCGCCCTCACCTCTTTCACCAACGCGTCCGCGTCACCCTGCGCCGAAGCCGCCTCCACCTTGAGCGCCTGGTCGGTGATCTGCTCCGTCACGGGCGCGGAGAGCCGCTCGCGCACCTGGGGCTTCTGGAGGATGCGCTGGTTCTCGGAGATGAGCTCGTGCGCCTCGTGCCGCAGCCGGCGCAGCTTCTTCTCCGTGGGGGACACGTTGCGCCAGATGAGCAGCGCGACGAAGTACGCCACCATCAGCAGCCCCAGCCCCTTCATCGCGGGCTGTGCCCACGACGCCGCGGTGGGCACGTACTCGATGAGCAGCGTGTACGGGAACATCGCGATGGCGACGATGCACAGCGGGGCCCACAGGCTGGTGAGCATCTCCCGCCACAGGAGTGCACGGCGCGCGCGCACCTGCTCGGGGGTGCGCCGGGCCGCCATCGCAGTCGCCAGCTTCGCGGGAGGGGTAGCGGAAGGACTGGCAGCGTTCATGGGCTACTGCTCCGTCTTGAGGACCGCGAGGAAGGCCTCCTGCGGAATCTCCACCGTACCCACCTGCTTCATGCGCTTCTTGCCCTCCTTCTGCTTCTCGAGGAGCTTGCGCTTGCGGCTGATATCGCCGCCGTAGCACTTGGCGAGCACGTTCTTGCGGATGGCGGAGATGGTCTCACGCGAGATGATCTTCGCGCCGATGGCCGCCTGGATGGCCACCTCGTACATCTGCTTGGGAATGACTTCCTTCAGCTTCTGGCACACCTCGCGGCCGCGCAGGTAGGCGCGCTCGCGGTGCACGATGACGCTCAGCGCGTCCACCGGGTCCCCGTTGATGAGGATGTCCAGGCGCGCCAGGTCCGCCTCCTGGTAGCCGGACAGCTCGTAGTCGAGGCTCGCGTAGCCGCGCGACACGCTCTTGAGCTTGTCGAAGAAGTCGAAGACGACCTCGGCCAGCGGCATCTCGTACGTCACCTGCACGCGCTGCCCGCTGCTGCCCAGGTACTTCATGTCCTTCTGCACGCCACGGCGCTCCTGGCACAGCTTCAGGATGGCGCCCAGGTGGTCGTTGGGGACGTGGATGTGGCAGGTGAGGACCGGCTCCTCGAACTTCTCGATGGTCTGCACCGCCGGCAGCTTCGCCGGGTTGTCCACCAGCAGCGTGTCTCCCTTGCTGGTGGTGATGCGGTACACCACGCTGGGCGCGGTGGTGATGAGGTCCAGGTTGTACTCGCGCTCCAGGCGCTCCTGGACGATCTCCATGTGCAGCAGGCCCAGGTAGCCGCAGCGGAAGCCGAAGCCGAGCGCCGTGGAGGACTCGGGCTCGTACGTGAAGGCGGCGTCGTTGAGCTTCAGCTTCGCCAGCGCGTCACGCAGGTTCTCGTACTGGTCGGAGTCCACCGGGAAGATGCCGGAGAACACCATCGGCTTGACTTCCTGGAAGCCGGGGAACGGCGTCTCCGTGGGCCGAGCCTCCTCGGTGACGGTGTCGCCGACCTTCGCGTCCTGGAGCTCCTTGATGTTCGCGACGAGCACGCCCACTTCGCCCGCCATGAGCTGCTGCACCGGGCGGGAGAACGGGCTGAACACGCCCAGCTCCTGGACCTCGAAGACCTTGTTGTTGCTCCAGAGCTTGATCTTCTGCTTGAGCTTGAGCGTGCCCTCGAGCACGCGCACCAGCGTCACCACGCCCCGGTAGTTGTCGTACCAGGAGTCGAAGATGAGGGCCTTGAGCGGCGCGTCGGGAGAGCCGCTCGGCGGCGGCACGCGGGCGACCACGGACTCGAGAATCTCGTGGATGCCGATGCCCTCCTTCGCGGAGGCCGGCACCGCCACCGACGCATCGATGCCGATGACGTCTTCGATCTCCGCCCGCGTGCGAGCCACGTCCGCGCTGGGCAGGTCGATCTTGTTGATGACCGGGATGATCTCGAGGTTGTGGTCCAGCGCCATGTAGACGTTGGCCAGCGTCTGCGCCTCCACGCCCTGCGACGCATCCACCACCAGGAGCGAGCCCTCGCACGCGGCGAGGCTGCGGCTCACCTCGTAGGCGAAGTCGACGTGTCCCGGCGTGTCGATGAGGTTGAGGACGTACTGCTTGCCGTCCTTCGCCGTGTAGTTCATCCGCACGGACTGGGCCTTGATGGTGATGCCCCGTTCGCGCTCGATGTCCATGTTGTCGAGGAACTGGGCCTGCGCCTCGCGCTTGCTCAGCGTCCCCGTCTTGTCGAGGAGTCGATCAGCAAGCGTCGACTTTCCGTGGTCGATATGGGCGATGATGCAGAAGTTGCGGATGTGCGCGTTTTCAGCCGGCATGTTCGGGGCGCTCGTCGGAAGAAGCGGGCGTGACTAACATCGAACCGCGCGAAAATCTACGCGCGAACGCCCGCCAGACGAGCAACCCACGGGGGGAGCCCGATTGTTCCCCAACCAGCAGGCCCCCGGGGCAGGCGCGCGGCCATGACAGGTCCAGGGGCCTCGACGTCCCCGCCCGGGAGGGCGTTGCCTCCCGGACTCCCCTGCCCTCTCCCCGGTCAGCGGGCCCTAGCCGTGGGCGCGCTCCGGCGAGGCCAGCTTCTGGCGGAAGTAGGCCAGGGTGCGGCGGGCCCCCTCGCGCAGGTCGGCGCCGGGCTCCCACCCGAGGACCTTCTTCGCGAGCGAGTTGTCGATGCACGAACGGAGCTGCTCGCCCGGCTTGCCCGGAGCGTGGGCCGCGGGGGCCGAGGAGCCCGCCGCCTCGGCCAGGAGCGCGTAGAGGCGGTTGATGTCCGTCTCCACCCCCGTGCCGATGTTGATGGCGCCCACGTAGTCCTTCTCGAACGCCAGGCGGTTGGCCCGGGCCACGTCGGGCCCGAAGACGAAGTCGCGGGTCTGCTTGCCCTCGCCGTAGATGGTGCAGCCCTGCCCGGAGAGCAGGCGCTGGCAGAAGATGGCCACCACGCCCGCCTCGCCGTGCGGGTTCTGCCGGGGGCCGTAGACATTGGCGTAGCGCAGGGCCACGTACGGCAGGCCGTACTGCGCCCGGTAGTAGCCCAGGTACAGCTCACCGGCCGCCTTGGAGGCGCCATACGGCGACACCGGCCGCGTCGCGTGGGACTCCGGCGCCGGGAAGACGTCCTGCTCGCCGTAGATGGCGCCACCGGTGGAGCTGAAGATGACCTTCTTCACGCCGGAGACGCGCGAGGCCTCCAGCAGGTTGAGCATGCCGCGGATGTTCACGTCCGCGTCGAAGCTGGGGTCCTCCACGCTGCGGCGCACGTCCATCTGCGCGGCCAGGTGACAGACGACCTGCGGCTTCTCCGACTTGATGAGCTCCGCGGCCTCGCGGCTGCGGATGTCGTGCACCGCCAGCCGCACGCGAGGGTCCAGGTTCTCCCGCTTGCCGCTGGAGAGGTCATCGAGCGCGATGACCTCGTGCCCCGCCGCCAGGAACTCATCGCACACGTGCGAGCCGATGAAGCCCGCTCCACCCGTCACCAGGACTTTCACGCTTCCGTCTCCCCGCCACCCGGCCGTGGCCAAACCTGTCTTTGATTTCTCGGCTGTCTCGCGCGGCAACCTATGCCGACGGACGGCGCACGGCAACCTCGCGGAACCACGCGATGGTCTCCCGCAGACCGTCCTCCAGCAGCACCTTCGGCTCCCAGCCCAGGATCGAACGCGCGCGGGTGATGTCCGGCTGTCGCTGCTTCGGGTCGTCCTTGGGCAGCGGCTTCTCGATGATGCGTCCGCCGCCCCCCGCCGCGGCGCGCACGGCCTCCGCGAACTGACGGATGGTCATCTCCCGGGGGTTGCCGATGTTCACCGGATGGGACTCGTCCGACAGCACCAGCCGGACCAGGCCGTCCACCAGGTCCTTCACGTAACAGAACGAGCGCGTCTGGCTGCCGTCGCCGAAGACGGTGAAGTCCTCGCCCTTGAGCGCCTGGCCCACGAACGCGGGCACCACGCGGCCGTCATTGAGGCGCATGCGCGGGCCGTAGGTGTTGAAGATGCGAACGATGCGGACCTGCACGCCCTTGCGCCCGTAGGCCGCGGTGACGGCCTCCGCGTAGCGCTTGGCCTCGTCGTACACGGAGCGCGGGCCGATGGGATTGACGTTGCCCCAGTAGTCCTCGCGCTGCGGGTGGACCAGCGGATCTCCATACACCTCGGAGGTGGAGGCCATCAGGAAGACGGCGTTGTTCGCCTCCGCCAGCTTCAGCCCGTTCTCCGTGCCGATGGAGCCCACGCGCAGCGTCTCCAGCGGGAGGTTCGCGTAGTCGATGGGCGATGCGGGCGAGGCCAGGTTCAACACGTAGTCGACCGGCCCCTGCACGGGGATGCCCTCGACGATGTCCGCCTTCACGAAGCTGAAGCCCGGACGCCCCTTCAGCGTGCGCAGGTTCTCCTCATTGCCCGTGATGAGGTTGTCCACCGCCGTCACGGAGGCCGCGCCGTCGTCCAGCAGGCGCTCACACAGGTGCGAGCCGACGAAGCCCGCGCCCCCCAGAACCACCACTCGCTTCCCCTGCATGCTTTTCACGTCGCGCCTCGTGTCTTTCAGATTTCGTCGAAGGTCGCCTGGCCGGGCAGCTGCGCCTTGTACTTCTCCAGGACCAGGTCGATGCCCTGGCGGATGTACTCGGCCACGGGCACCTTCGTCTTCTGGTTCAGCGCCTTGAGGAGCTCGTTCTGCTCCGGGGTGATGTAGATGGTGGTGCTGATCTTCTTTCGGGCCATGGCGATATGTGAAAATATATGGAATGACGTGGCGCGCGAAAGCATCTCGTGCGCACACGACGGCGGCGACGCTCCGGCGTCCCGGGAGCACCGAATGACCGGAAGCAAACGCTGGATTTCCCTCGGGTGGGTGGCCTCGGGACTGCTTGCGGGGTGCGCTGGCAGCAAGGCCTCCCAGCCCGCACCCAGCACCCCGGGTGACTCCACACCCTCCCTCTCCAAGGCCATCCGTCCGGAGCCCCAGCAAGGCGAACACGTCACGCCGCAGGACGTGAACGGCGACGGAAAGCCGGATGTGTGGACGTACACGCTCGCGGACCGCGGCCCGAATGGCGAGGAGCGGCTGCGCAAGGTGCGCCAGGAGCTGGACCTGAACTGGGACGGCCGCGCGGACCTGGCCCGTTACTTCGACGAGACGGGCGCGCTGATGCGCGAGGTGATGGACCTGGACTTCGACGGCAAGGTGGACGCCACCTATCTCTACGAGAAGGGGGCCAACACTCGCCGGGAGCGCGACTTCGACGGCGACGGTCGCGCGGACAGCATCGCCTACTACGAGCGCGGCACGCTGGTGCGCAAGGAGAGCGACACCAACAGCGACGGCCGTGTCGACTACTGGGAGTACTGGGAAGGCGGTCAGGTGGACCGCATCGGCGAGGACCTGGACGGCGACGGCAGCGTCGACAAGTGGACTCGCAACCCCAACAACGCGGCCCGCGACTGAGCGGCGAGCCGCGCCTTCACACCCCGGCGCCTACGGCTTGCTGGTGCCGGTGCGGCCGTAGGAGTCCTCCAGGCGCACCACGTCGTCCAGCTCGGGGGTGCTGACCTCGAGGATGTCGCAGTCGGTGATAGCCACCATGCGGTGCTTGGTGAGGGGCTTGATGTGGTAGCTCTCGCCCGGGTTCATCTCCCGCTCGATGAGCCCCTGTCCCTCGTCGACGACGAAGAGCAGCCTGCCGCTCTGGACGTGAATCGTCTCGTCCTTCTGGTTGTGGTACTGCAGGCTGAGCTTGTGGCCCTGCTTCACGTGCAGCAGCTTGCCCACATAGCGCTCGGTGTGGGCCCAGATGAGCTCATGGCCCCAGGGCTTCTCCACCCGCCTCGTCGTCGTCATGGTGCTTCCTGTCTTCCTCGCCCGAGTCTCAGTTCGTGCCGGCCACGAACGCGTCGAGCTGGGTCTCTCGCTTGAAGTCTGACAGATACCGCGCCGCCGCGTCCTTCGAGGCGAACGTTCCCATGCGGACTCGGTACCAGGTGCCCTTCCCCACGACCTCCGCGGAGACGATATAGGGGGCATAGCCCCTATCACGCAACCGGGCCACGAAGCGGTCTGCCTCCTGCTTGTCTTGGAAGGCCGACAGCTGAAGCGTGAAGGCCCCACCCTTCACCGCCGAGTCCGGTGGCTGCGCGGTGGCACGGGCGATGGCCTCCTTCAGCCCCCCACCCTCCTTCTGCGTGGTGCGCGTCGGCACGGGCGCTGCCTCCACCTTGCCCGACACGGCCGCGGGCTTCACGGCGACGGCTGTCGGCTTCTCGGTAGCGGCCGGCTTCTCCGGCGCGGGCGCGGGCTTCTCGGCGGCGGGCTTGGGGGCGGCGGCGACAGGCTCCTCCGTGGGCTCCTCGGGAGGGAGCTCGCCCGTGTCCGGGTCCGGCGTCGGCGCCAGCGCGGCGGTCTTCACCGGCTCGGGCGGCTTGGGCGCGGGCTTCTCCGCCGCGGGCTTCACGGTGGCGGGCTTGGGCGCCGCGACGGGCTCGGCGGCGGCCTTGCGCGTGAGCTCGTCCTGGAAGGTGAGGTGCGGCTCCTTCTGCACGGCCTGGAGCGCCTGCGCGTTGGCATCCAGCGCGGAGAGCAGGTCCGGGGCGCTGGCCGTCTGCGCATCGCCGGCGAGCTTCTTCCCCACGACGACGCCCAGCACGAACACGGCGCCGAGCACGACGATGCCGGCAATCAACAGGCTGACAATCTGACGGTTGTCGAGAGAGACGTCGAACTTCTCTTTCATCCGGTGGGCGTCTCGCATGACTCAGGGTTCCTCGTGCGCGGACGACACGGCCACACGAGTCCGTGTTGCGGCCTGTAGCGTCGGCGTCGAGGCAAAGTACGCCCCACCCCCCAACGGGTCAAATTCACGGAAACACGCTCGCGAAGGTCGCTACGACACGAGGGATGTGGAGGTCTCCGTGCGTGGCGCGGAGGCGAGCGCCACGGTGGGAAGCACCGCACCCACGGGCTCCTGCCGAGGCGCCGGAGCATTGAGCCGCGCGCGCAGCTCCTTCCCCGCGGAGAACGTCAGCGTCCGACGCTCGGGCACGGAGACGGGCTGACCTGTCTTGGGGTTGCGCCCCGTCCTCGCGCGACGGGTGCGCAGCGAGAAGACGCCGAAGCCGCGCAGTTCGATTCGCTTTCCGGCGACGAGCGCCTCCGCCATGCCATCGAAGACGGCGTGGACGATGGCTTCCAACTCCCGGCGCGGCACATGGGGTGCCCGCTCCGCGATGCGCTCGATGAGCTCACTCCTCGTCATGGCACACCCCCGTCAAGGGAACGGGAGACTCTACAGAAGGCATGCCCGTGAGGACAAACCGCCCTCGGAGGCAGGGCGTCTCGCGGGCTCAGCGCAGGCGCAGGTCGACGGGGCCTTCGACTTCGACCTCGGAGCCGTCCTTGCCCTTGAGGATGACCTCGGAGCCATCCGGCACGAGCAGGCGCACGGTGCGGCCCAGGGGCACTTCGCGCCCTTCCAGGAGCACGGCGGTGGCCAGGTCGTCCGTCTCCGCGACCGCGAAGCCGTCATCGACCACGGCGACGAGGCCCCCTTCCCCCAGTTCTCCCGCGTGGATGAAGGGGACCTTGGGGCGGAATGGCGGCGCGGGCAGCGGCTGGTGCGGCCCCTCGTGCTGGGTATCCGAGCCCAGCTTCTGCAGGCCGTTGGGGGTGAAGAAGGCCACGAAGTACTGCGTGGAGGAGTACGCGTCCTCGTGGGCGCTGGTGGGCGTCACCTGCACGTTGGTGTAGCGCGCGGCGACGATGCGCGGGACTCGCTGGGCTTCTTGGATTGCGCCATCGGCCCAGCGACGCGGAGGGAGGTTGGAGCCATGGAGCTTCGCCTCGCCCGCGTCACCGACCTCCAGCGTGTCGCCCTTCTCGAGGAAGCGCAGCCCTCCGCCGAAATACTCGAGCACGGCGGGGCCGGTGGCGGTGAGTGTCACGTCGCCGAGGAGCTGGGCGCCCACGGCGACGGTGCGCTGCTCCTTGCCTTCGATGCGCAGGACAGGAGCCCCCGCCGCGAGCAGCCCGGCGATGGGCTTGTCCGAGCGCTCCTTGCAGGAAGTGACGAGGCTCGCGAGTCCGGCCGCGAGCAGACATCCCACGAGGCGCTGCGCCATGTCCGGTTTCCTTCCTGAAGGCACGGGCTCAGACGATCCAACCACCACCCAGCACGCGGTCCTGAGCGTAGACCACCGCCGCCTGACCGGGCGTGACCGCACGCGCTGGGGCATCCAGCTTCACCGAAACGAGCCCGTGAGGGGAAATCTCCACCCGGCCCTGGGCACCTGCGTGACGGTGGCGGATGCGGACCTCGACGGGGGTCTCGGGGGACGGGGGCGAGTCGACCCAGTGAGGTTGGAGCAGGCCGAAGCGATCTCTCCCGGTGTCCTCAGCGCTGCCGACGACGACGCGGTGGGTCTCCGGCTCCAGGCGCTGGACGTACCGCACCTGTCCTCCGCCGAGGTTGAGGCCCTTGCGCTGCCCCACCGTGTAGCGGTGGATGCCCTGGTGGACGCCGAGCACCTGCCCATCACTGTCGACAATCTCGCCCGAGGGCTGGGGGCCGGCGACCTTCTCCACGAAGCCCGCGTAGTCGCCGTCGGGCACGAAGCAGATCTCCATGCTCTCGGGCTTGTGACTGGTAGGGAGGTTGTGGCGCTCGGCGACAGCGCGGACCTCCGCCTTGGTCATGTGGCCCACGGGGAAGTGGATGTCGCGCAGCTCGTCCTGGCCGAGCGTGAAGAGGAAGTAGCTCTGGTCCTTCGCGGCGTCCACGCCACGGCGGAGGACGTAGCGGCCGTCGGTCTGCTCGACGCGGGCGTAGTGGCCGGTGGCGAGCTGTGCGCCAAGCGCTCGGGCCCGCTTGAGGAGGAAGTTGAACTTCACGTCGCGGTTGCAGGCCACGCACGGGATGGGCGTCTTTCCGCCGAGGTAGGACTGGACGAACGGGTTGACGACGCGGTCCTGGAAGATCTCCTCGGCGTTGGCGACGTAGTACGGGATGCCGAGCGCCTGGGCGACCGCGCGTGCGTCGTCGATGTCGTCGGGACTGCAGCAGCTTCCGCACTTGGCCTTGCCCTCGTAGGACCAGACGCGGAGGGTGATGCCGATGACCTCATGGCCCTGCTCCTTGAGCAAGGCAGCCGCGGCCGAGGAATCCACCCCACCGCTCATTGCAACGACGACTCGCATGGTGCCCCTTCCTACACGCCTGGACGCCCGGGCGCACGCGGAGGACGCATGGGCCCGCTGGAACTGGACCCAGGACGGCCCGGACTCAGGAGGTCGAGCGGGCGGAGTGCCAGGTCTGAAGCTGGCGCTTGAGTGCCTCGGTGGTGTTCAGGGAGGGGTCGTCGAGGACGGACTCCATGAGGAAGCGAGTGGCCTCCCCGACGATGGGCGACGGCCCGACCCCGAGGGTCGCCATGATGTCGCCGCCGGTGAGCGCGAGCTCCTTGGGCACCAGGGGCGGCTTCGCGGCGGCGAGGGCCTCCAGGCGGGCACACAACTGCTCCAGAGCGGACAGTTGGTCGGGGGCGCGGACCTGGACCCGGGCGCGGGCCAGGGCGAGGAGCGCGGGGAGATTCGCGAGGCTGACGCGAGCCAGGAGCCGCCTCAAGGCGGGGTCGGTGTCCCAGAGACGCGCTTCGAGCTTCGCGTTCTCGACGAGGAGCGCGATGAGGTCCGCGGACTTGTTGGGGAACTTGAGCCGCAGGCCGATGTCCCGAGCCCGGGCGCGGTCGACAAGGTCCGCGAGGAGCGCGGCCATGCGGATCTCGATGTCCTGGGGAGCAGCCTGGACGGCGGCGCGAGCGAGCCGGGACTCTTCCGGGCTGGCGCCAGCGACCTCGGGGAGGAACACATCGAGCAAACCCGTGTCCGCGAGGAGCTGGAGGCCGCCTTCGGCGCGGGGGGACAGGAGCAGCTTGACCAGTTCTTCACGGACGCGCTCCAGGGCGACCTTGCGAAAGACACCGAGGGTCGCGGGGATGGCGGCGTGAGTGTCCGGGTCGAGCGAGAAGCCGAGCACGGCGGAGAACCGGACGGCGCGCATGGGGCGAAGGCCGTCTTCGGAGAAGCGTTCGAAGGCGGAGCCGACGCAGCGGATGAGGTGGGCCTGGAGGTCCGACTGACCGCCGAAGGGGTCGACGAGGTCCCGGTCCAGGGGGTTATAGGCCATCGCGTTGATGGTGAAGTCGCGGCGGGACAGGTCCTTGACGATGTCGCGCTCGAAGGCGACGGAGCTGGGCCGGCGCCCGTCGAGGTAGTCCCCTTCCGAGCGGAAGGTGGTCACCTCGACGTGGGTGGTGCCCTGGAGGACTGTGACGGTGCCGTGCTGGATGCCGGTGGGGATGACCTTGCGGAAGGCGCGCTGGACCTCGTCAGGGAGGGCGCTGGTGGCGACGTCGAAGTCCTTCGGGTGGACCTGGCGGACCATGTCCCGGACGCAGCCGCCCACGAGGTAGACGGCATGACCGAGCTCACGGAGCCGGGCAATGACGTCGAGAACGGGCCGGGGGATGTCGGCGTTGTGGAGGTTGGCGAGCATGGAACCTGGGGGCGGCAAGCGGCATGCTCACCTCGGGACCGTGGGTTGTACTTGCCCGCGCCCCTCTGAATCCAGGGACACGAGGGCTCCATGGCACCGGTTGAAGGCGAACACCGACGTCAAAAGCGCCCTTGAGTTGTGCCGCCGTATTGACTACACCCAGCAATGATGACCCCGTAGCTCAGTTGGATAGAGCGGCGGTTTCCTAAACCGCAGGCCACAGGTTCGATTCCTGTCGGGGTCACTCAAGTTCCCCTGCCTCCATTGTGGCGCCCTTGTGGCGGAATACCGATGGGTGGACATGGCCCAGTTCCGCGGGCGATTGCCCAGTACGAAGAGCCTGAGAAGTACCGGGCGTGGAGGGGTGACATCCATCGCGCCCCACCGCGGCGGGACCAGGCGATCAGCTCCCGTCGCCCTCCCCTGCAAATGCAATCCCATCCACAGGCAGTCCTGGAGGCAATAACTGACGCGCGCCTTGCACGGGCGCGATCACAGACACCCGGAATCCCCCCGACCAAGTCCATCCGTGGGGACTGCCCCGGGGAGTTCATGTCGTGAGGCAACTCGTTGCCCCGGCGTGGGTGAAGCCTCAGGAAGTCGGGCCCCGGCTGACACCATCGCCCTGGCTACCCAGCCGAAGTCCACCCGCCATCGCCTCGCTGCGGTCCTGATTCATTGGACGAGCAGCAGTTCGCGGAGCAGAGGCGCCAGTTCGAAACTCAGACTCCTTCATGATGAGCCCCACAGGCGCGGCAAGGCATCTCTTGCGGCGGGCACATGCCGTGCACTCGCACCGCCGCCATGAAAACATCCACCCTCCGGCCGCATCACTTCCGCCCCCTGTCCTCGAGCCTCTGCGCCCTCGCCATTCTGTCTCTTGCCGCGTGCGGAACCTCTGACATGGCTCCTTGGGCGGAGGGCACATTCGAGTCCGACTTCGGCGGCGAGAGTGTGGACCACAGCAACATCCACAGATACACGGGAGCCTTCTCAGCGGGGGTGAGCTTTCCGTCGGCCGTGAACTACATTCGGCTCTGCGGTTCCTCGTCGAAAGGGGATTCAGGTGGGTACCAAGTTGCGCGGGCGCACTGCTTCAACCTGCACATCGCCAAAGTGCTCCCAGGCGGCACTCCCTCGACACTCATCCTCAACGGGGAGACGGACCTCTCCAGAAACCCCAGCCCCAACGGCCCCAAGGTCATCTTGTCACCGCGCGAGGGGCATTCAGCGAGCTTGCGGCAGGCTTGGCTCACGCCTTCTTGCGGCCCCAGTCGCGAAGCCATCGGTTCAATGCAGCAGGCAGTGACTGGTACGCTGGAGTTGTCGACGTACGACGATACCACGGTGGCGGGGAGGCTCGTCGCGGAGGTGACCGGGCAGGCTGCGAGCGAGTGCCCTCCTCAACGGACCCGGGCCGACATCCGGTTCACCCTCCCTCTTGGCTCCGAGCCGTAGGGCGCCCATTGTGCGCCTGTCCCATGCGTACGCATGGGGCAACCGGAGCCGAGAATCCCAGGCCCGGACGAGTCGCTCGGACTGCCGCGAGTCGGCAAGCAGCTCCGCGTGCAACACAGACTCGGCGCTCGCTGGCATCAGTTCTACGAGGACCCGGGCACGCCCCTGCTCACGGCCACGGCCCCGGATCGCCATTCCCCCCGCGGCAGGTCCATTTACAAGTAATGAGGCACTCGTTTGGATTCGGATAGGGATTGATGGAGCAGCGATACGGGCACTCCGCCTCACACTTCGCAATGTCACCGGGTCCAGGAAGCTGCTCGTCATCAGAAAGTGACTGAGCCGTGCTTCCGACCAGGTCTGGAGAGGTCGAATGATTCGGGCTGCTTTCCTCGGTGCCACCACAAGCCATGATGAGAATCGACAGCACAACCAAGTCGGGGCGTAACTTGCGCAAGCAAGCCTCCTGGTGCATCCGATAACGGGAGCGCGCCGTGCACGGCGGGAACAGCCATGGTACGTGCGGCTTTCCAGTCAGGCAACGGGCGAAAATGCTCGGGAACCCGGACCTTTTCTCACGTACCGCCAACGCCACGGTCTGAGGCAAGCCTCTTGACATTGAATCAAATACAGAACCGGGCTCAAGTTCCCCTCTCACGGCGCAAGTCGCGCATGCCGCAATCCGCCAGGTGGAACGTCCCCTGGCGGCTCATGCGCGCGACCACGCGGGCGCCAACGTGGACAGCGAAGTCCGAGGATGCCCCCTCTCGCCGCTGAACGGAGAGCTGGGTCGTATAGGCCGTCACGATCCCAGGCCTGTCGCGCCTCTCGACCAGATCTTCGAGAAGGTCCCGGTAGCGAGGACCCAACTCCTCACCCTGCATTCCATTGACCTCATCCACCACCAGGACGCGAGCCTGGTGCGCTCGCTCGAGAAACTGCCTGTCCTCCGTCCCGTTGTCGCTGACGAGCTTCAGCCGGGACCATCGGACGAAGAGCCCCGCGTCCGCATCCCACGTGGACAGGCGCTGGCCTCCGCGCGTCTCGAACCGCACCGCGAGGCGAAGGAGATGGCACGCTCCATTTGTCTTCCCCCCGGGCCGCCAGAGAGAAGCAGCGCCGCAGATGTTCTGGCCATGCAGCAACCTGAGCCGCCTCGTGCCTGGCACGCTCTGCGGCCTCGGCCTGCCGCAGCTCCTCGTCCCGCCGCT
Source organism: Myxococcus stipitatus (assembly GCF_038561935.1). Next base: position 5,734,179 of record NZ_CP102770.1, read on the forward strand.
TCCAGCCAGACTCGATCTCGGCCAACCCGGGCGAAGGGGTCTCTCGGGCCTGCCTCATCGCCTCGCGCAGCAGATCCGCAAGGCGCCGGGGCCCTTGCCCCGGCGGCGCAGCCTCGTTGTCGTCCTTGCCCATGCCCGGACCACCTCTCCTTCGCTGTCGCGCTCGCGGCGCTGGGCCCCTCTCTATGCTCGTCCGAATTACATCAGCCGAACATCCGGGGCGAACGCCCCCAATCTGAACTTGATCGCAGTGGATGAGCTCTCGCCACAGGCTTCCTGGCAGGCATGAACACACGAATGCCTCCGGCTGGGAGCACTTTCCATCATCGAGCGGTCCGTTCACATCGCCATGCGCCGCACTCTCCCTGCGAACCCGGCCCGTGAACTGTCCCGGCACCCTCACGGAGCAGCGAATGACAGCGCCAAGCCAATCTCGACAGCTCAGCGCTCCCTTCAAGCAGCCCCGTCGAGCCAGCCAGCGGCTGCCCCACGCCCGAGGAGAAATCCATGAGGGTCAAACCAGACAAAGAATCCGAATCCCGGCCCAGCGAGTCCAAACTCAACAAACGAACAATCCACCAAGACTGGAGCAACATCCTTGGCACTTCGGAAACGAAACACCCCCTTTTCCTCTCCAAGCGGGAACAGCATCCACACGTCCCCCTCGATTGGCATGCGCCCAATATGTTCCGATGGTTCCCGTGTTTCGAGACTGGAGGCGTCAGAAGCATCAGACCATAGACTTGCGTAGCTCCCCCTTGGGGCCAGTGCTGAAACGATGGCTTCGCGCAATCGAACAGCTTCATCTATGGGCAACTCATCAAACGACACGCCCCGTTTCTCAGCACTGGCAATCAATTCACTCCGTGCAGTCCAAGCCATGAGCCTTCAGCTCCCCGCGAGCACTTCATCACCTTCCCTACCGAAGGGCCTCGCTTAACAGATGCCACCACTCAAGGATCGACCCGACGTCACCCCGTGTTTGAAATAGATGTGAATCACCCGTTCCCTCCTCACCACCGCAAGGACCACGCCAGCATGGCTCGGGGCTCCCACTTTGAACCTCGTTGGGGCTACACTCCACACCGACATCCATCATCGAGAAACATACGCAAGATGGAGCCCTCCATCCTGATTCCACCCATGCCCACGCGCCCCTCACGAGTCCTTTCCTCCGTCCTCGCGGCCATCGCCCTCTCCGCCTGCGGCAACAGCTCCTCTCGAACATCGGGACAAACCCCCCAGGACTCTGGGCCCGTCGTCGCGGTCATCAATGACCGCTCCCTCTCCGCGCAGGAGGTCAAGGCGAAGCTGGATGAACAGCCCCTCTTCGTCCGCAACCGCTACACCACGGCGGAGAAGAAGAAGGAGTTCCTCGACAACCTCATCCGCTTCGAGCTCCTCGTGCAGGAAGCTCGACGCCAGGGGTTGGAGAACGACCCCGACGTCAGGGCAACCCTCGAGAAGGTCATGGTGCAGAAGCTCCTGCGCAAACAGCAGGAAGCCGCCGCCTCCGCCCCTCTCGATGAAGCAGAACTGCGCAAGTACTACGACGAGCACCGCTCCGAGTTCAGCAAGCCGGAGCGCATCCGCGTCAGCCATCTCTTCCTCGCCGCCCCCGCCTCGGACACCGCCCTCCGCGCCAAATCCCTCGCCGAGGCCACGAAGATTCTCGCGGACATCAAGTCCAAGGAATCCGATCCCCTCAAGACCGCCTTCGAGGTCACCGCCACCCAGAAATCACAGGACACCGATTCCAAGTCCACCGGCGGAGACCTCGGCTATCGCAGCCGTGAAGAACTGACCCAGGCCTGGGGCTCCGCCTTCACCGAGGCGGCCTTCGCCCTCCAGACCCCATCCGAGCTCGGCCAGGTCGTGGAGACCGACAAGGGCATCCACCTCATCAAGCTCCAGAACCGCCAGCCCGGCATGGACCAGACCTTCGACCAAGCCAAGCCCCGCATCGAGGCCCGCCTCCAGGGCGAGCGCCGCGCCAAGGCCATGGACGGGCTCCTCGAGAAGCTCCAGGCCCAGGCAAAGATCGAAGTGAAGGACTCCGTCCTCGAGCAGATTCAAATCGAAGGCGCCGAGTCCAAGCCCGCCGCCTCACAGCCTCACCCCTGAGCCTCCCGCAGCACCCCACCGAGCCGGCGCACCGCTTCCTCAATCCGCGCCGGCTCGCAGTGCGAGAAGTTCAAGCGCATGCAATGCGCCGCCGAGCGGCCCCCATTCACCATGAACGCCTGCCCCGGCAGATAGGCCACCTGCTGCGTCTCCAGCGCCCGCGCCAGCAACACCGTGGTGTCCCTTCCCTCCGGCAGCTCCACCCAGACGAACATCCCGTGACTCGGCCGAGACCACTTCGCCCCCGCCGGCAGGTGCGTCTCCAGCGCCCGCAACAGCGTGTCGCGCCGCAGCCGGTACTCCTTCCGCAGCCGCTCCAGGTGCCCGTCCAGCCCACCTGACTCGAGGAACGCCAGCACGATGCGCTGGGTGAAGGTCGCCGTGTCGATGTCGCTCGACTCCTTCACCGTGGCCAACCGGAACACCAACGACTCCGGCACCACCACCCACCCCACCCTCAACGCCGGCGCGAGAATCTTGGAGAACGACCCCACGTAGAACACCCACTGCGAATCCAACGCCCGCAGCGGCGGAAGCACACCCTCCTCCTCGTACTGGAGGAAGCCATACGCATCGTCCTCGATGACCGGCATGCGGTACTCCCGCGCCAGCCGCACCAGCCGCTCCCGCGCCTCCATCGCGAGGCTCGTCCCGAGCGGATTGTGCCCATCGCTCATCGTGTAGAAGAGCCCCGGACGCTCACCCGACGCCAACAGCGACTCGAGCCCATCCAGGTCCAACCCCCGCTCCACATCCCGCCGCACCGTGAGGCGCCTCGACTGGAACGGGTCCAACACCTGCTGGAAGCCCGAATACACTCGGTCCTCCAACAACACGGCCTGGCCCGGCTCCAGCAGCAGCCTCGCCAGCAGGTTCATCCCTTGCTGGGCTCCGGTCGTCAGGAACACCTGACTCGGCGAGCACCGCACGCCCCGCCGCGCCATGAGTTGGACCACCTGCTCCCGCAGTGGCTCCAACGTGGGCGAGTACTGCAGCGCTCCCACCTGCTCCGCCAGCACCTTCGCCGCCGCCTGCGCCATCCCTTCCTTCGGGAACAGCTCCGCCGCGGGAAGCCCCAGCGCCAGCGAGTACACGCCGGGCCGGGTGATCTTCTGGAGCATGTCCTGGATGGCCGAGGGCGCCAGCTTCCTTGCCCAGCCAGCGAGTGAGTTCTCGAAGGAAGCCGACGATGAAGTCACGATTCAGTGCCTCCGCGCGATGACGCGCAAATCCTGCGCAACCTTCAAATCCCTTAGAAATTGTAGCGCAAGAGCAAGTCGTACGGCCAAGAAGACCCGACAGGTGGCGCACACGCGCTCAACCAGGGACGACCGCATCATCGTGCTTCCCTGACTCTGAACTCTCCAAGATAATCGCGGCTCGCTTGGAGAACCCGATGCTCGACCGACCGATGTACCTCAAGCCGAACGTGGCCATCGAGCCCCTGTACAACTCGTGGTACGCGTGGTGGTACCTGCTGTCGCCCGCCACGGCGCCCATGTTCGTGACGAACCTGCACCTGAAGCTGATGCAGTCGTTCGTCGCGAACCCCGACGTACACGTGGCCGCGCTGAAGAACCCCATGCTGATGGGAGGCCCCTTCATCAACCACGCCGCTGCGCGCGCGCCTCGGGTGAAGGAGCTGCTGGAGCGGACCCAGCGTGAGCAGGCCCACATGCTCGCGTACACCAAGGCCGTGGGTGAGCTGGAGCAGCTGCTCGCCCCCAACAACGGCGCCTCGCTGGAGCACCTCTACCCCAAGGTCCCCGACCTGCTGCGCGGCTACGTGGAGCTCACGTATGACCTGAGCAACCGGGCCAGCGCCCGCTACATCGAGCCCCTGCTCTACAAGAGCCAGTTCTACCAGGAGTCCTCCCAGAGCGTGACGCTCTCGCTGGTGGACAAGGACTGGCGTCCCTACATCTTCAGCACGCCGCGCCTCGAAGAGGACGCGCCGCTGTGGCTCAAGGTGCCCTACCGCCACGAGGGCCTGGACGCGCTGTTCCGCATGCGCCACACGCCGGGCTCGCCGGGCCAGGTGGCGGAGATGCTCGGGGTGCCGGCCTCCGCGGCGGCCGCCTTCGCGGACCTCTTCACCGACGTCGTGCCGCGCAAGGCGCCTCGCTATGACGGCGAGGGCGTGCGCGTGCGCTACTTCGGCCACGCCTGCGTGCTGTTGGAGACGAAGGAGGTCAGCATCCTGACCGACCCCGTCATCAGCTACGAGTTCCCCACGGAGCTGCCGCGCTTCACGCACGCGGACCTGCCCGAGAAGATCGACTACGTGGTCCTCACGCACGGCCACGCCGACCACCTGATGATGGAGACGCTCATCCAGCTGCGTCACCGCGTGGGCACCATCATCGTCCCTCGCAACAACGGCAACTCGCTGGCGGACCCCTCGCTGCGGTTGATGCTGCACCACACGGGCTTCAAGAACGTGGTGGAGATCGACGACCTGCAGGAGATCGCCATCCCGGGTGGCTCCATCACCGGCCTGCCCTTCCTGGGCGAGCACAGCGACCTGTCCATCCAGGCGAAGACGGCGCACCTCGTGCGGCTGGACGGCAAGTCCATGCTGATGGCGGCGGACTCCAATGCGTTGGAGCCGCGCATGTACCAGCACCTGCGCGACATCATCGGCCCCATCGACATCCTCTTCCTGGGCATGGAGTGCGAAGGCGGCCCCATGAGCTGGATGTACGGCCCGCTCTTGACGAACCCGCTGCCGCGCAAGATGGACCAGACGCGGCGCCTCAATGGCTCCGACTGCGCCCGCGCCATCGAGATCGCCAACTACCTCACGCCCAAGGACGTCTACGTCTACGCCATGGGCCAGGAGCCGTGGCTGCGCCACGTGATGATCCTCGTCTATGACGAGACCGCGCCGCAGCTCATCGAGTCGAACAAGTTCCTGGAGCACTGCCGCTCCAAGGGCATCCCCGCGGAGCGTCCCTACGTGCGGATGGAGCGCGTGCTCCGCTAGCCCGCGCGGCGCGTCAGCAGCCCCCTCGACTGGAGCGCGGCCAGCACGCGCTCCAGTCCAACGTCCACGGACTCCTCGGCGGAGCGGACGATGACCTCGGGGGACTCGGGCGCCTCATACGGGTCCGAGACCCCCGTGAAGTTCTGGAGCTCCCCCGCCAGGGCCTTCTTGTAGAGCCCCTTCACGTCCCGGGCGATGAGCACCTCCAGCGGCGCCTGGAGGTAGACCTCCACGAACGAAAGCCCCGCGTCCGTCGCCAGCCGGCGCTCTTCCGCGCGCGAGCTCCCGTACGGCGATATCGCGGCGACGATGACCCCCACGCCGTGCCGGGCGAGCAGCCGCGCCACATGGCCGATGCGGCGCACGTTCTCCTCGCGGTCCTCGCGCGAGAAGCCCAGGCCGCGCGTCAGCCAGGTGCGGACCTCATCGCCATCCATCACCTCCACGGACCGCAGGGGCTCCAGGTGCGCGCGCAGCGCTCGCGAGAGCGTGCTCTTTCCCGCGCCCGACATGCCCGTCAACCAGAGGATGAACCCAGCGTCGCGTGGCACCATGCGCACCTCAGACCGCGGGACCGTTGATCATCCCCGCGCCCACCGTCGCGTTCGTGGCTTCGTCGATGAGGATGAAGCTGCCCGTGTGGCGGTTGCGCCGGTACTCATCGAAGAACAACGGCACCGTGGTGCGCAGCGTCACCCGCCCGATGTCATTGAGCCCCAGCTTCGAACTCTTCTCGTCGCGGCTGAGCGTGTTGATGTCCAGCCGGTAGTGCAGCCGCTTCACCTGCGTGCGCGCCGAGCGCGTCGTGTGCTTCAGCGCGAAGCGTGAGCCTGACTGGAGGGTGACGCCCTCCCCCAGCCAGCACACCATGGCGTCCAGGTCCTGCCCCACCATCGGCGGGTTGCCCGGTCGGCAGAGCATGTCGCCTCGACTGACATCCAGCTCCTCGGCCAGCGACACGTTCACGGACATGGGCGGAAATGCCTGCGCCACCGGGCGCCCCGCCAACTCCAGCGCCTTCACGCGCGTGGTGAAGCCGGACGGCAGCGCCATGACTTCGTCCCCCGGCCGCAGCACGCCCCCCAGCACCTGCCCCGCGTACGCCCGATAGTCGGGGTACTTCATGGACATGGGCCGGATGACTCCCTGCACGGGGAAGCGCACGTGGATGAGGTTCCGGTCCGACGCGATGTGCACGTTCTCCAGGTGGTGCAGCAACGTGGAGCCCTCGTACCAGGGCATCCGCGCCGAGCGCGTCACCACGTTGTCCCCGCCCAGCGCGGAGATGGGGATGAACGTCAGGTCCGCCACGTCCAGCTTCATGGAGAACCCGCGGAACTCGTCGCGGATGGACTCGAAGACCGCCGCGTCGAAGCCCACCAGGTCCATCTTGTTCACGCAGAGGACCAGGTGCGGCACCCGCAACAAGGAGGCGATGAAGGCATGGCGCCGCGTCTGCTCCAGCACGCCCTTGCGCGCATCCACCAGGATGAGCGCCAGGTCCGCCGTGGACGCACCCGTCACCATGTTGCGCGTGTACTGCAGGTGCCCCGGCGTGTCCGCGATGATGAACTTGCGCCGCGTCGTCGCGAAGTACCGGTAGGCCACGTCGATGGTGATGCCCTGCTCGCGCTCGGCCTTCAGGCCATCCAGCAGGAGCGCCAGGTTGACGTACTCGTCCCCCCGCGCGCGGCTGGTGCGCTCCACCGCGGCGAGCTGGTCCTCCAGAATCGAGCGCGTGTCGTGGAGCAGCCGCCCGATGAGGGTGCTCTTGCCGTCGTCGACGGAGCCCGCGGTCGCGAATCGAAGAAGCTCCACTAGAAGTAGCCCTCTCGCTTGCGGTCTTCCATCGCCGTCTCGCTGAACCTGTCGTCCGCGCGACTGGCCCCGCGCTCGGTGACGCGCGAGGCGGCAAGCTCGGCAATCACTTCCTCCACCGTGGACGCGGTGGACTCGACGCACGCGGTGCAGGTCATGTCCCCCACCGTGCGGAAGCGCACCGAGGTCGTCCTCACCTCCTCGCCCGGCAGCAGCGGCAGGTGGGGCGAGCACGCCATCCACATCCCATCCCGGCGGAACACCTCGCGACGATGGCTGAAGTAGATGGACGGGAGCGCCACGCCCTCGCGCGCGATGTACTGCCACACATCCAGCTCCGTCCAATTGGACAGCGGGAAGACGCGCAGGTGCTCCCCTCGGCGATGGCGGCCGTTGTAGAGGTTCCACAACTCCGGGCGTTGGTTCTTCGGGTCCCACTGACCGAACTCGTCACGGAACGAGAACACCCGCTCCTTCGCTCGAGCCTTCTCCTCGTCCCGGCGCGCGCCGCCGAACACGGCGTTGAACGAGTGCTTCTCGATGGCCTCCAGGAGCGGCACCGTCTGCGCCCGGTTGCGCGAGGCCCGAGGCCCCTTCTCCTCCGCCACCCGCCCCGCGTCGATGGCCTCCTGCACCGAGGCCACGAGCAGCCGCGCCCCCAGCTCCCCCACGCGCGCATCCCGGTACTGGAGCACCTCCGGGAAGTTGTGCCCCGTGTCGACATGCAAGAGCGGGAACGGCAACGGCGCAGGCGCGAAGGCCTTCACCGCCAGGTGCAACATCACCGCGGAGTCCTTGCCACCCGAGAACAGGAGCACCGGGCTGTCCAGCTCCGCGACCACCTCGCGGATGATGAACACCGACTCCGCCTCGAGGGCGTCCAGGTGCGACAGCTCGTAGCTCACGGCGCTCCAAGCTACCATGGCGACCACCGAGCCCCGGGAGCCCACCCGGTCGCGAACACCAAGCCAAACTTGTTATCCATGTATGTCCCACGGAAGGCTCCGGCCTTCCCGAAGCGCCGAGGGCTTGACCCGTTTTCCTCGGCTGTGCGACAGAGCCATACGTCATGCCCAGTGCGCCCGCCTCGAACCCGAACGCCCCTGATCGCTGGTTTCCTTCCCGCAAGCCCCAACCGGACCCGCGCCTGCGCTTGTTCTGCCTGCCCTTCGCGGGCGGCAGTGCCTCCATCTACAGCGGTTGGCAAGGAGGTCTTCCGCCAGGCGTCGAGCTCTGCGCGGTGCAGCTGCCCGGCCGTGAACGCCGGTTGATGGAGAAGCCCATCGACAACCTGCCCGCGCTGGTGGACGCGTTGCTGCCCGTGCTCGCGCCGCTGCTCGACAGGCCCTTCGTCTTCTTCGGCTACAGCATGGGCTCGCGCATCTCGCTGGAGCTGACGCGGCGGCTGGTCGCGCGCAACGGTCCGCTGCCTCGGGGCCTGGTGCTGGCCGCGGCGGGCGCGCCTCGCACGGCGGACCGCAAGCCCATCCACCACCTGCCGCAGGACCAGTTCATCGAGGAGCTGCGGCGCTACGACGGCACGCCGGAGGAGATCCTCCAGCACCGCGAGCTGCTGGAGCTGCTGGTGCCCACCCTGCGCGCGGACTTCGCGCTGGCGTGGTGGGAGAACGGCCCGGCGCCCGTGAAGCTCGACGTCCCCATCTCCGTCATGGGCGGCACCGAGGACAAGCACGTCCCCCTCGCGCGCCTGGAGACGTGGCGCGAGGAGACGCGCCACTCGGACTTCCGCATCCGTCACTTCGAGGGAGGCCACTTCTTCCTTCGCAAGCAGCAGGCCGCCCTGCTGACCGCGCTGGGCGAGGACCTCACGCGCTGGATGACGACGCCCGCCTGACGCTCAGGCCGCCTCGAAGCGCGGAGGCGCATCCGAGGCCAGCGGGACGGTGAACTGCCAGCGCACCCGGAAGGGATTCTCCCTGGCACTCCGCAGCGCCACCGCCGCGTGGTGGCGCTCGGAGGGGCACCACTGCATGAAGCGCCACGTCTCCGGGGTGTCCGCCATCCGAGGGTCGAACGAGATGCGCGGCTCCTGTCCCTTCGCCAGGTGGAAGGCGAACTGGTCCAGCGGCAGGGACAGCCCCGCGCCCCGCGCCTTGATGTAGGACTCCTTCAGCGTCCAGTACTCGAAGAAGCGGCTTCGCTGCTCGGCCACGGGGAGCGCCCTGAGCGCGGCGACCTCGGAGGCGGCGAAGAAGCTGTCGGCGATCTCCACCGTGTCCCCGGGCCGCTGGCTGTCCTCCACGTCCGCGCCCAGCTCCGCGTCCAGCCCCACCGCCACCAGCGCCATGCCGTCCGTGTGCGAGAGGTTGAAGCGCAGCCGCGCGCCCCACTCGCCCCGAATCTCCGGCCGCCCGTAGGCGTTGGTCGAGAAGCTCCAGGCCGTGGGCGCCACCGGCGCGTAGCGTGAGAGGGTCACTCGCACCAGCGCGTGACTCACCAGGTACTGCTTCTGGTGGCGCTCGAAGCGGAAGCGCTGCTTCTTCTCGCGCTCGGCCGGGTCCAGCAGGGCCCAGTAGGCGTCCAGGAGCTTCTGCTCCTGGATGCGCTCGGGCTCGACAATCCACACGTGGACTTCGTCCGGACGTAGCTCCAGTGGCTCGCCAACAGTCGACATGCCCTTCATCTACCACGGCGCGGGGCCCCCCGCGTAGGCTGCGGGGTCCATCTCCGGCCCCGCGCCGGAACGGGGGGAACAACATGGACTCGCACGCCGCGACGAAGAAACTGGAGACGCTGCGCATGCTCATGGCCGGCCACACCGACACGAGCGAGGAGCGCCGGATCCTGGGCCTGCTGCGCGACGCCAGTGCCGCGGAGCTGAACTTTCTCTTGGCCAACATCGACCTCGAGTCCCTGCTGGGTGACCTGGACGACGGCATCTTTGGTCCCGACCACCACACGCAGCTGTTGGACATGCTCTGCCGGGAGCGGGCCACCCAGCTCGCCCTGCCCTTGCGCGCCAGCCTGGTGACGGCGCTCCAGCGAGGCGCCACCCCCGCCCTGGCGGAGCAGTGCATCCGGGACGTGTTCCTGAGCCTGCACGGGCGGGAGCTGACCAGCTTCAAGAACCTGCTCGACGCGGGCAACAACCACCAGGACCTGGAGAAGCTGCTCTTCGACGACGTGGATGACCCGGCGATTCGCGAAGACATCCTCACGCACATCCGCCGCGAGGCGGAGACCGCGCCGAGCGGCGAGAACAAGGTCCTCAGCGACATCGACGACACCTTCTACGCCAACCTCAAGGACACCCGGTATCCGTCCAAGACGGTGTACCCCGGGGTGCTGGCCTTCTACGCGGAGCTGGACCGAGGCCCCGGCATCATCCCGGGCCGCGAGGGCGACCTCACCTTCGTCACCGCCCGGCCCATGGACCCGCTGGGCGCCGTGGAGAACCTGACGTTCGACAGCCTGCGCAAGCACGGCGTGCCGCCCCACGTCGTGCTCTCCGGGAGCCTCACCCATCTGTTGGGCAACTCGCGCATCGCCGCGAAGAAGTTCGACAACTTCCAGCGCTACGCCCGCATCTTCCCCGAGTACGGCTTCGTCTTCGTGGGCGACAGCGGACAAGGGGACGTGGAGTTCGGCGACAAGATGCTCTCGGCGGCGCCCCACAGCGTCCACGCCGTCTTCATCCACGACGTCGTCGAGACCCCCGAGGCCACGCGCCGCACGTGGCGCGACAAGCACATCTACTTCTTCGACACGTACGTCGGCGCCGCGCTGGAGGCCTTCGCGCTGGGGCTCATCTCGCGAGATGGCCTGGCCCGGGTGGCCATCGCCGCGCGCGAGTCGATGGAGGGCATCGCCTTCACGTCCGCGGCCCAGCGGGATGCCCGCAAGGCGGAGCTCACCCGGGACCTGCAACGCGCGGACGCGGTGACGTCTCCCTCGCCCGCCGCGGCCCACTGACGCGCGCAAGGCGTCCACTCCGCGACGCAGCGGGGGCCCGCGCGTTCCAGTCCGTGACGACGGGAGGATGCGCCTTGGTGCGCGCTGGCGTCTGAGTGGGCAACCCCGTTCCACCGTCCCTGGGGGCAGTTGGCGTGCGCCTCGGCCCCGCCAACTTTCCTACCGCTCCCCCAGGGGAGAAGCGGGGCGGCGTGGCCGCCATGGGCAAGGAGTGGCGGCGTGATGGGGGGCGAGACCTGATGGAGCTCTTTCCCATCCATCTGCTGTTCATCGTCGTGTTGATGAACCGCTACATCCTCGGCCCGTTCCTGCGGCGTCTGCGCGGGCGCGACATCGACCAGGCAGACGACACCTACCAACCTCGCGTCGCCATCGTCATCCCGCTCTTCAACGAGGGAAAGGGCATCTACCACGCGGTGCGCAGCCTGCTGGAGCAGGACTACCCCCGCCACCTGCTGCAGATCGTGGTGGTGGACGACTGCTCCAACGACGACAGCTACGCGTGGGCCCAGAAGGCCGCGGAGGGCAGGCCCAACGTCCTGGTGATGCGCAACCCCGAGAACATGGGCAAGCGCAAAGGCATCAACCGGGGCGTCAAGGCCGCGGTCGACGCGGAGATCATCGTCTCGGTGGACTCGGACGTCATCGTGGACACGTCCGCCGTGCGAAACCTGGTGCGGCGCTTCGTCAGCCCCCGCATCGCCGCCGTGGGCGGTCGCACCTACGTGACGAACCGCCACCAGAACTGGCTGACCCGGATGGTGGAGATCAAGTTCCACTTCGCCCAGCAGTGGCTCAAGGACCTGGAGCGCAGCTTCCGTCAGGTGATGTGTCTGTCCGGCTGCCTCACCGCGTACCGCCGCCACGTGCTGCTGGAGCTGGAGCCCATCCTGGAGGCGCGCGCCATCGCCGGGGTGCCCATCAAGTACGGCGAGGACCGCTTCCTGACGCGGCAGATCGTCAAGCACGACTATGAGACGGTCTACACGCTCGACGCGTTCTGCTTCACCGCCGCGCCCGCGACCCTCGCGGGCTACTTCTCCCAACAGCTCCGGTGGCGACGCTCCAATCTGGTGGACCTGCTGGGCGGCCTGTCCCACGCGTGGCGACTGCACCCGGTGGTGACGGTCCATTACGTGTCCCAGCTGGCGCTGCTGCTCGCCTATCCCGTGGTCATCGTCCACAACGTCCTTACCGGGGAGTTCATGGACATCCTCACGTTCCACTTCCTGGTCATCGGACTGCTGGGAATCATCTACCGACTGGAGACGCGGCACCTGCCCGAGGACCGGCGTGTGCATGGTGCGTGCTTCCTGCCCATGGCGCTGCTGATGCCCGTGACGTACGCGCTCTTCACGCCGCTGGCCCTGCTCACCCTGGACTCGGGGAGCTGGGAGACCCGCGGCAGCCCCAGCGCCGCGAAGGCGCCCTCCGTGGCCGGCGACAGCAGCCGCCTGCCGCCCAATCCCGCCGGTGAGAGCGCCCCATGAACCAACGCGTCGCGAACCGCATCAACTCGGCCGCCGTCTCCGTGTACAAGCTCATGGGCTCGGTGCTGCTGGGCCTCATCCTCTTGGCGCTGGTGTCCTTCCTGTCCGTCCAGGGCTTCTTCCTCCTGAGCCGGAGCTGGGCCACCCCGGCGGTGATTTCGCCCACGGACCCGCACATCCTCACGCTCAACACGCAGGTCGCCGCGCAGACCTCCTCCCGGGACCACGTGCTCGCCGAGCGTCGCGCCCTGGAGAACCAGCTGCTGGACGCGGAGCGCACCGCCGCCGCCGAGCGCGCCTTCCAGCAGCGCTTCCTGGCGGCCTTGAGCGACGAGCGCGACTCCAAGAGCCGCACGGCGAAGCGGCTCGCCTCGCTGCGCCTCGAGTACAACCGCGCCCGGGATGAAATCCTCAAGTCCAACCGCGCCTACGCGGGGCTCTCCCGCGCGCGCACGGACGCGATGTACGGCGCGAAGCTGCTGCAACAAGAGGACAAGCTCACGCTGAACCACCACCTGGCCCAGCTCGCACAGAGCAACCTCTCGCTCGCGCAGACCACCGTGGACCTGGAGACACGGACGGAGAACCTCCATCGGGAGATCGCCGGCCTCACGGCGGTGCGGGACCGGGTGAGCAACGACGCGACCCCCGAGGGCATCACCTCGGATGTCCTGCTGCTGGAGCGGGAGTACACGCACTCGGTCCTGGAGCAGGCTCGCGCGGAGGCGACCCTTCGGAGCCTGCAGCAGGACCTGAAGGCCCTGGAGGATGTGGCGCAGCGCTACGAGACCCTCATCGCCTCGCTGCGTGCCTCACCGTACCTGCGCGCCATCGAGAAGGACCTGACCGTGGCCTTCGTTCCCTACGAGAACCTGAACAACGCGGGGGCCGGGACACCGCTCTTCGCGTGTGCCGCGAAGGTCGTCTGGTGCCGGGAGGTCGGCGTCGTGGGCCAGGTGCTGGAGGGCGAGGTGTCCATCAAGCACCCCATCCGGCAGCACATGCTGCGCGGGGTGATGGTGGAGCTGAAGCTCACCGACTCCACGTCGGCGCGTGAGGACCTGCTGCACCTGGGCCGTGCGCCCTTGTTCCTGTGAGGAGCCTCATGCGGAAGACGCTCACCTGCGGCGCACTCCTGTGCCTCGCCGTGCGAACACCCTCGGCCCTCGCGGCCAGCCCCGACCCTCAGCTGGAGGAGCGCGCGGAGGGGTATTGCGAGTGGGTCAAGGGAGTCGGTGACGCCGAGGCCGCGCTGGAGCTGGCACCGGAGGTGTTCGGCAGCTTCGGCGTGGTGAACACCGGGCAGGCGGAGGGCGGCACGGACCTGGGCAAGCCGAAGCCTCGCGTCACCGCGGGCCTGAGCTACGACATCGTGGGGCTGTATCGAGGCCGGGTGATTCACCGACGCGCCGCCGCCGAGTGTCGCCGGCAGCAGGCACTCTCCTCGCTCCAGGCGGCCCTCCGACAGGGCGCGGGGATGGGAGAAGCGTCCGCGCTGGAGGCTCGGGCCCAGGTGCTCGAGGAGGCCCTGCCCCGGGCGGAGGCACTCGTCACGGCCTTGCGCTCCGACCTGCGCGAGGGCCGCGCCACGCTGGAGGAGCTCAACGCGGTGCAGGTGCGGCTGGACAACCTGCGCTCGCTCAGCACCGACACCGCCATGGCGCGGGAGCGGCTGGCCGCACAGCCGGACCTTCCGCGAGGCCAGCGGCTCGAGTCGCTCCTGGAAGAGTTCCGCGCGGCGGATGACGCCGTGGAGGCCGCGTCCGCGGGATTGCGTCGCGCGAAGGGCTGGGAGCTGAGCCTGCGCGGGGGCTACGACGAGGTCTTCGACCTGGACCAGGACGTCCCGCTCTTCGGGCAGGTCATGCTGACGTATGACCTGGGCCACCTCTGGCAGGGAAAGGCCAACGCGCGGGCGCGAGACGGGCGCCGCCGCGCGACGAAGAACGACGTGGGGGGCATGGACCAGCAGGTCACCGAGCTGCTCACGGAGCTGCGCGCGCGACATCGGACGGAGGAGGCGCGACTGCGCGAGGTGTCCGCGCTCGTCACGGACCTGGAGGGACAGCTTCGCGAGGTCGAAACACTCCAGACGCGCGAGGTGCGCCGGTTCAGGGACTATCTGCTCCTGGAGCTGGCGCGGCTGCGCGCCGAGCAGGCGTATCTGACGGCCCACGTGGAGTCGCTCGCATCGCTCCTGGGGCCCGCGGCTCCGTGAGGTCCCTCCTCCGGGGTGTCCCCTGGAGGGTGCTTGCCGCCTGCCTGGGCGGATGGGGCTGTCCTCGCGCCACGCCTCCCGAGGCACCCAAGGCCACCGCGCAACGGGCCAGGCCCCCCATGACAGAACCCGATGGGGTGCCCTTGGCTCGACTGAAGGTGACGCAAGGGACGCTGGACACGGAGCCCGACGGCTGGCTCGGAGTGCGGACCACACGCATGAGGGCGGTCGTTCCTGGGTTGGAGGCGTCTCGAGCGACGCTTCGCTTCAAGCTGGCAGGTCCCTCCACCGAGCAGCGGCCCTTGGGGTCCGGCGAGCTGCGACAGCAGGTCGGCCTCAAGCTGCGGGCCCTGGACGGCTGCAACGTGTTGTATGTGATGTGGCGAATCGCGCCCAAGCCAGGCGTCGTCGTCAACTACAAGCGAAACCCAGACATGCATCACAGCCATGACTGTGGAAACGCGGGCTACACCACCGTCCGCCCTTCCCCGCGGCTGAAAGCGAATACACCCGCCCCCGAGCTCGAAACCGAGCACACCCTGCGAGTGCACCTGGAAGCCGGAACGCTGCGTGTCTGGGCGGATGACACCCTGGCCTGGGAAGGGACGCTCCCCGCGGAGGCGCTCGAGCTCGACGGCCCCGTGGGGCTGCGTTCGGACAACGTGCAGCTGTCCTTGCGGCTCTCCGTGCCCGCTAGTTGATGGGGTACGCGTGGACGAAGAGGAAGACGAGCATGCCTTGGAAGAGCGCCATGCCCAGCACCACGGGGCCTCGCAACGCGGGGTGCCGGCTGAGCCAGGCGCCCAGGGGCAGGAACGCCGGCCAGACGGACGCGCTGTAGCGCCCGAGCCCCACCACGCCCACGCTCCACAACACGAGCATCAACGGAATGGCGAAGGCCGCCAGCGTCCACCAGCGGCGATGCCTCGCCAGCAGCAGCGCGCCCAGGCCAGGGATGAAGGACGTCACCACGTAGAGGCTCACCTCCGGCCCCCACTTGCCCTTCCACCAGCTCCACAGTCCATCCCAGGCCCCCGCCCAGCCACTCCCTCTCACCTTCCACCAGACCTGCGGATCTCCGAACTGCCGCCACAGGAAGGCGAAGTAGAGCGAGGTCATCACGACGGGCAGCACCAGCGCGAGCAGGTCCCGATGGAACCACGCCCTCAGCCCGCCCCCGCGCGAGCGAAGCTGCTGGAAGAGCAGGCCCAGCCCCGCCACCAGTGACAGGTGGCGTGCCAGCCCTCCCAATCCCAAGGCCAGCGCCGCCCACCAGGGATGGCCTCTCAGACTCAGGGACACGGCGAGCGCCGTGAAGAACACCATCCAGGACTCGGGGTAGCCGGCCGACTGGAAGTACACGAAGGGATAGGCCGTGAAGAGCAGGAGCGAGACACGCGCCACCTCCTCCCCTTCCAGTGTCCGGAACAGCCGATACAGCACGATGAGCGACAGCAGCCCGCCCACGTTCGCCACGAGCACCAGGGACACCGGGATGCCCACGCCCGTGACCTGGCTCAAGAGCTTCGCCGTCAGCGGCAGGAACGGAAAGAAGTTGGTGGCCTCGGGGCGCGTGTAGCCCTGCCGCGCAATCTCGGCGTACCAGCCGCAGTCCCACCGGCAGAACGCATCCAGCCCCGCGAGCCCCTCCTGGTTGAACGGCGCGCGGTGCAGCCGAGGGTCGAACCGCAGCGAGACCCGCGCGAGCAGGAACAGCGCCAGCCGGCTGAAGAAGAAGAGCCCCACCGGAAAGGAGAGCTCCGCGGCGAGGGCCCGCAGGCGCGACTTCCAGGTGGTGGAGGGCCGAGTCTCTTCCGAGACCAGGACTTCGGTGGACATGTGGCGGTCGGCCCCACGGTTCAAGAGGGGCCACCACCCTATCCCACCGACGGCCCTCGCGCAGCGACTGGCTCGAGGAGGGCGCCTACAGCACCGTCCGCACCGTGCGGTCCCCCGCGATGTACTGGTTCAGCGTGTACCCGAAGTCCGACGTCCCGCCCCGGCGCAGCAGCGAGTAGACCATCCAGCCCAGGGGGAGCACGTCGCTGCCTTCGCCCGCGCTGAAGGACTCCTCGTGCGAGACGATCCGGAGGTCCGCGTCGAGCACGAACTTGTGCACCGCCTGGAAGGAGACGGTGTCTCCCATCCACTTCTGCCAAGGCCTCCACGCCAGGAAGCGCTTGAAGACCAATGCACACGCCACATCGGCCAACACCACGCGGAGGCCGTCCGGGCGGGCCGACTCCGCGATGTCGATGAAGCTGAGCTGACAACCGGAGAAGAAGGTGCGATGGACATACACCAGTCGCCTGACATTCTCGAGGCCTTGGACAGTCACCCACGGACCTTGAAACGTGGCGTCTGGATGATAGTGCTCCGTCACCGTGGCGCGCGGCGGGTGTTCCTCAACCCCATACAGCTTGGGCAACATGCTGCGGATCAGCTCCGAGGCACTGCGAGAGTCCGCGAGCGGCAGCGTGGAATGCGCGACATCCCTCATGTGGACGACCTCCAGCTAGGGTGATGAAGTTGCGTCGAGGTCAGGCGCCCCCCCTCGCACTCGAGACAATCGCGAGGAATGCACGAGCAGGGGCTCGGCCCTTGGGAATGGCACACACTCGATGGCGGGATGGTGTCCGTTCGAGCGGGGGGCCGTAATCGCCTGTCAGTCGCGGGGGCCTGTCCATTGTCGGACGGAGACTTGTCCGCGGATGGCACACATCCACCCAGGACAGCGGAGCCCCGGCGCTGGAAGGACCGGGGCTCCTTCACCTCAATCGTGGATCAACCTCACGGCAGCGGCGGCAACGTCAGCACGCCATTGCACTGGCTGGGGCTCGCCGGGACACCCGTTCCGCCCCACGGCGCGCCCGTATTCACCGTCACGCTGGTGCCCGGAGGGGGCGGGCACCCCATGCCCGCGGCCTGCCGGACGGTGAGGTTGGTGTTGAAGGGCAGGTTGTAGAGGATGTCCGTGCCCGCACCCACGCAGATGTTGCGCGTCTGGGAGCCGCCGGACGGGATGGGAATCTCCAGCTCCAGGCAGATGGGGAGCACCGTGCCGGGCGGCAGCGCGGCGGCGTTCACGTCGATGCGCAGACACGCGGGGTTGGTCTTCTCGATGTCGGCGTTGATGAAGCCAATCTCGTTGGTGTTGCCCCGGAAGCCGCTGGTGGAGATTCGGTTGCAGTCATCCACGTTGCACGTCACCGTCGCGCGGCTGGAGCACTGGTTCTGGTTCGCCGAGCGCGTCGCGTTGGACGGCTGCTGCGCCCACTGGTTGCTGCCCACCGGCATGGACCACAGCGCGATGTTCGTCGGCGCCGTGCCAGCCATGTCCCGCGTGAGCGGAATGAAGACCTGCGCCGTCGCGCCCGCGCGCAGCTTGAGCAGCGTTCCCCTGGAGTCACGCACCTCCGTGTAGATGGCCCCTCGCGTCTCCAGGAAGACCTGCTGGCCCGTCAGGTTCACCGCGCCGTCCGAGCCGGGCATCGCCAGGAAGCCCGTGTCGATGAAGCGCACCCCCACCGTGAACGGAGGCACGGGCTGGTCATTCGCCGAGGCGCCCTGGAGCGACGACAGGTTGAGCGTGATGGACGCACCACTGCGAGGGTCCGTCACCGTCGCCGTGCCCCCCGTGAAGGTCTGCCGGTGGAGCGGGTGGAGCACGAAGGTCGCGCCCAACACGTTGCGCGTGACGGCGCCCACGTGGGGCATGTACCCCGGCGCGGTGATGGTCAGCGCGGCCCCTACCGGCGCCGGCGCCGCGACCGAGAACGAGCCGTCCGAGGCCGTCACCGTGCGCGCGCCCCGCAGGTCCACCTGGGCGCCCGGGATGGGAACGCCCACGGCGGTGACCACCGCGCCACAGACCGTCATCCCGCTCGTGGAGGGGACACAGGGGCCCAGCGACGTCGACATCTCCGCGGAGGGTTGAGGCTCGACGCTCGCGTCAGGCACGCCACAGCCGGCTCCCATCATCGCGGCGCCACCGAGCAGACCGCACAACCACAGCCATTGCCTTCCAGCAATCCTTGACAGACGCATCACATACCCCCGGGTTCGAGAAGAGCGGCACCGAATCAACGCCACCCACACCGATAGTACGTGAACCCTCTGACGCCTTCAGCGCCATGCGTGTGATTTCATTCCCAGCATCAATATCTGCTCAATCACACCTCGTCCGGGTCGAGCCAAGACAACCCAGACTCATTGTGTGACATGAAAAGTCACAAGAGACAGAGGCGTGACACCCCTTTGTAGCGTGGGGTGTCACACGGCCCATTCCTCAGCGGGCCTTGGGCTTGCGGCTCGAAGCAGGCTTTGCGTCGGGCGACGCGCCCAGGAGCCTGGCGATGTGTGGCAGCTCGCGCTCCAGCGCCTCGTCGGCGGGTGTCTTGCCTTGGGCGTCCTTCCGGCTGGCATCGGCGCCGGCGCGAAGGAGGAGCTCGATGACGGGCCCCCGGTCCGTGAAGCACGCCATTTGATGCAGCACCGTCCACCCCTTGCCCGCGTTGGGGTTGGCGCCCGCGTCCAGGAGCGCTTGCGCGGACTGGGGCACCCGGGCATCGAAGAGCGGCGTCCGGCCGTTCTCGTCGAGCGCCTCGATGGCGGCGCCTCCCTTCACCAGCACGGGAACACACGCCACCGCGTCGTTCTCGATGGCGCGGTGCAGGGGCGTGGCCTTCTCGTCATCAACCGCCGTGGGAACCAGGCCGAGGGCCAGCAGCTCCTTCACCAGCGCCGCGTCATCCACCATGGCCGCCACATGCAAGAGGCCCTGCTTGCTGTCATTGCGGACGTCCAGGTTCGCCCCCAAGGCACGCAAGGCCAGCACCCGCCCGACGCGGCCGAATCCGCTGAACCCGGGGCCCAGGAAGGGAGCGGCATCCTCCCCCGCGGCCAGCAGGAGCGCGGCGTCCAGGTCCTTTCCCTTCTTCCCCTTGGGACGCGCCGCGGGCGTCTGCTTTCGCAGCCACGCGAGGAAGCCTTCGTCGGAGAAGGCCCCTTCCAGGCCACCGAAGCACTCGTCGTCATCGTCGGGGACGTCGAGGATTCGACGCTCGGGCGTGTCCCCCATCGAGTCGAGCAGGGATTGATATCCCTTCACGCCCTGCCGCACCGCCCGCCAGGCCTCGAGGCCTCTTCGTCCGCGCGCGAGGTCCGGCAGTTCGCGGAACCCCTCCGCCTCGTCCAGCGCGGCTTCCACCTCGTCGAGCTGGGCGTTGGAGGGAGCGCCGCGGACGGTGTCCTCGGCCCAGAGGCTCAGCGCCAGGGTTCGGGCCCGCTGGGCATCACTCAGCTTGCCGCCGGGCTTCGTGCCCTTCGTCCGCGCGAGGACCTGGTCGCGAAGCTTCCAGTGCTCCGCCTTCATCTCGCGCTCCCACCGAAGCGGGTCCGTGCGCCGGTAGGCATCCCAGGACCAGCTCAGGGAATGCAACGCCATGAGCCTCTCCGGCTCCACCTCCAGTACCTGTCGCAACAACGGAATCGCGTCGTCGAGCCGCGGGGGCGCGTCGTCGAGCAACGCGTCCACCTTCTTCATCAGCCGGGCGACATCCACTTTCTTCCGAGCATCCTGAGCATGCGCCATGTCGCGGAGACCCTAGCGCGCGCCCCGCCCGACGTCCGCAACTCCGTGCGCACCGCCTCGCCTCAGAGTGAGAGCGGCTCCTGGACGGGATGCAGCGGAGCCTCGGGCTCGGATGCGGAGGGAGCCGAGGGCTGTGGCGCGGGCTCCGCGCAGAGCGTCGACCCGTTCGTGGGGCACCGGCCCCCGTCCTCCAGGTCGAACCGCCAGCGATGCCGAGGGCACACGAGGTAGCGCCCCTCCTCCACCCACCCCTCCGACAGGTCCGCGCCCTGGTGAGGACAGAAGCGCTGGACGGTGAAGCGCCGTCCCCCCGCGTCCACCACCGTCCGCTCGCGCTGGGACTCCGTGGAGCGCACGCCCTCGCAGAAGGCACGGAGGTCTTCAATCTCCACGCCCAGGAAGCCGTGGAGGATGGGCTCATAGACGTCGGGGGACCGGCTCAGCCGCAGGCGGAAGGACAAGAGGAAGTCCTCCCACGTCAGCTTCCGGTCCAGCACCCGGACCAGGTCCACGGCGCTCACCTTCATCGCGTAGCGCGTGGACTCGTGGATGGAGGGCACCTCGTCCACGCGGCGCGCCTGGAAGTCCACCCGCAGGAGCCGCCGCGGCAGCTCCGTCAGCTCCACGTACAGCGGCATCCCCACGCGCGCGTGCAGGTCCAGGTGGTCCAGCTTGCGCTGGAGCTCCACGCGGAGGCGCTCGTGAATCTCGTCGACCTCGGCGCGGAGCATGTTGCGACGCCGCTCGCGGAACAGGTGCGCCATGTCCGCCGCGTACGCTCGCAGGTAGGACTCGAAGCGCTCCTCCGTGAGCCGCTCACCGTCGAGCGAGACGTAGTCCAGCGTCCCCACGTCCAGCACGTCGCCCGGCATCGACTCCAGCTTCTTCAAGTTCGCGGACGGGAGCCGCTGGTCCAGGAAGCGGAACAGCTGCGTCGCGTTCGGGAAGATGTTCACCTTCTCGAGATTGAGGTGGAACAGCGTCGGGTCCAGGAAGCACGCCGGCCCCGCCGACGCCAGGTAGGCCCTGGGACGCAGGGTCTCCAGCGCGCGAGAGACCGCCTCGAACTTGCTGTCGCGCTTCTTCAGCGAGATGGCCGCGTACGTCTCCTGTGGATACTCGTAACAGGTCGGATGCCAGATGGCGCCGGAGAACTGGGCCGTGAAGACGTCGACCGGGCCCTCCTCCTCGGCGATGCGCGCCAGCCGGTCATGCAGCTTGCAGTCGTTGAGGTTGAGGAAGCACTGGCCATCCCCGCGCACCATCACCGCGGAGTCGCGATTGGTGCCCTGCTCCGAGACGAAGAGCTTGATGTAGCCGCCCTTGATGGGGACCTCGCGGCCGTCCTCACAGGCGATGACGCGCTTGCAGCCGTACTTCGCGAAGACGTCCTGGAGCTCCGAGCGCAGGAAGCGCGGAATCACCACCGTGAAGTCCCGGCGCTGGAGCGTCGCGAGGAACTCCGGGTCGAAGTGGTCCTTGTGCTCGTGGCTGACGTAGAGGAAGCGCTCGCGTCCCGGCGTCTCCAGCAGCGCGCGAACCCGCGGCGCCAGGTGGTGATTGCGCGGCAGCTGCATCCACGCCGAGTCGAAGGCTCCTCGCTCGGACAACCACGGGTCCATGACAACGACGCTCGACGCCGTCTCCACGGCGAAGCCCGCATGGCCCAGGAAAGTGATTCGCATGTCCCCCGCCCTTCGCCCGAAGCAGGCGAGCGCCACGTCGCGCCCGCCCCCGCCCATGCCGCGTGCTCTCACACCGGCGCGAAGTAGGCTGGCCCGCGCCCGAGGCCCCGGCTACCTGCCTCCCAGTCGGGAGCACTCGTCCGCGCGACGACACGACGGGGCCCGGACGCACGAAGGGCGCGGAAGGTCATCCCCACCGCGCCCTCGGTGCCTGCGTGACTACGGCTGGATTTCGCGGACCGACAGCCACTTGAAGTCGACATCCTCCGCGTTGTCCCAGCGGAAGGTGGCGATGGGGCCGCCCCAGGTGATGGGCATGGGGCCCGTGGCGCCACCGCAGTGCTGGGCATCCCCGCCCCAGTCCCCCGCGTCCACCATGGCGTGGACCTTCTTCCACGTCACCTTGTCGGCGTTCTCGTTGACGTACAGCTCCAGGCGCACGGCCTCCTTGCCGTTGACGGTGGTGTTGCGCATCACCGCCTTGAAGCCCACCCAGCGGCCTCGCAGCGCGGAGGTGGCCGGCTTGTAGGGCGCCTGCTCGTACGAGACATGCCACGTCTCCTTCTGCCACCGGGCGCGACCGTCGTAGTGCAGGCCGCCCTTGTAGCTGCTGCCCTCGCAGCCGGAGTTCTTGTCGTTGTGCTTGCCGCCGCGCGCGTACCAGTCGAAGTTGTCCGACGTGTCCGACGCGGCGTTGAGCTTCACGAAGCCCGTCATCTCCACGTTGCGCCAGTCGTTGGGCGCCTGCATGTAGCCTCGGCTGGCCAGCACGTCCCGGTCATACGTGGGAATCTTCGCGGCCGAGTAGCCCGTGGACGTGGTGACGCCCATGCGCACCTTGTTGCTCTTCATCTTCCAGGAGCCGTCCGCGTTGCGGGTGACGGTGCCTTGAGGATCGAACCGAGGGTCCGCGTTGGGGTTGTCCGCCAGGCTCCAGGCCTCGCCCCCGGACAGGGACGGATAGAGCATCTTCACGCCGAAGGCGTCGGTGCCCGCGGGCTCCGGCGTCGGCTCGGGATTCGGGGTCGGCTCCGGGACAAGCGGGGGCACGGGCGTTGGATCCGGCGTCGGCGTCGGCGTCGGGTCGGGAGATGGCTGCTGCGGCTGCTCGGAGGGGGACGGAGGGTCACCCGGCGAAGTCGCTCCATTGGAGCCCGAGCCGGCACTGCAGGCCGTGGCGGACAGCGCGATCAAGGCCCCGCACAACGAGGCGAGAAGTCGATTCCGGAGCAAATGGCGGTCCTTCTTCGAGGGGCCAAGAGAGAGACAGGAACCCCGGACGCCGATCGCCCTGCGAGTCCTCGCCGCGCCCACCTTGCCCGGGGCCAGGATTGCCTCGGGGTTGGGTGCGCCTGGTTGGTCTCAACGGCCCGGTGTTGTTGATTTTCCAACCGGACGGCACCCAACCCACCATGCCTTGACGCCCTTCCCCAGCCCTCCGCGCCCGCCTGCTGTCCCTTCGGCCGGCCCCGAATCCGCGCCCATCCATCGGTTTTCTCGATGGAGCGTGACCGGAATCCCTATTTGTCGAAGAGAACGGTGGCTCTTATCTGAGTCCCACCTATGGAACCCATACATACCGTCGGAAGTCCCGTCCTCTGGGGCGGCTTCGTCGCTTTCGTCATCGCCATGCTCGCGCTGGACCTGGGGGTCTTCCACCGGAAGGCCCACGTCGTGGGCTTCAAGGAGGCGCTTGGCTGGAGCACGGTGTGGATCAGCCTGGCCTTCGTCTTCAACGGGTTCATGTGGTGGAAGTTCGGGAGCGGACCGGCGGTGGAGTTCCTCACCGGCTACCTCATCGAGAAGTCGCTCTCCATCGACAACGTCTTCGTCTTCGTCGTCATCTTCTCGGCACTGCGCATCCCCCAGCTCTACCAGCACCGGGTGCTCTTCTGGGGCATCCTCAGTGCGCTCGTCCTGCGCGCCATCATGATCTTCGCGGGCGTGGCGATGCTGGAGCGCTTCCACTGGCTCATCTACGTCTTCGGCCTGTTCCTCATCGTCACGGGCGTGAAGCTCTTCATCCAGCGCAACAAGGAGGACCACCCCGAGGAGGGCTGGATGATGCGCACGGCCCGCCGGGTCATCCCCTCCACCACGAACTTCGACGGGCACCACTTCTTCACGGTGGAGAACGGCCGCAAGCTGGCCACGCCCCTGCTGATGGCGCTGGTGCTGGTGGAGGCGTCGGACATCCTGTTCGCGCTCGACTCCATCCCGGCCATCTTCGCGGTGACGCGAGATCCGTTCATCGTCTTCACGTCCAACATCTTCGCCATCCTGGGCCTGCGCTCGCTATTCTTCCTGCTGGCCGGGGCGGTGGAGAAGTTCAGCTACCTGAAGGTGGGCCTGTCGGGCGTGCTCATCTTCGTGGGCACGAAGATGGCCATCATCGACATCGTGAAGATCCACCCGATGGTGTCGCTGGTCGTCATCGCCACCATGCTGGGCGCCAGCATCGTCGCCTCGCTCATCAAGGCGCGGAACCTGCCCGCGCACCCGCCGGCGGATCCGCTGGCCAAGCCGTCCGAGAGCTGAAGCCGTCCCACCGAGGCGCGCCTGGCCGTCGAGCCGGGCGCGCCCTTCCTCGAGCGGACGGAGGCGCGCGGGGCGGCGGGAAGCCGTGAGCCGAAAATCGAAGAGGCCGTGAACCCTTGGGCTTCCCCTTGGATTCACGGCCTCTTCTTGTTGGGCGCAGCAGGGTTTGAACCTGCGACCCCTGCCGTGTGAAGGCAGTGCTCTACCGCTGAGCTATACGCCCCTGCTCTGTGTGCCGCGCCGTCCGTGTGCGACCGGCGGCGGCGACGGGGAGCTAGATGCCATCTGCTCCCTCAGGTGTCAACGCAATTTCTACGGGAGGTCGTCCAGCTTCTCATCCAGCTCCCGCAGGCGACGCTTGAGACCGGACAGCTGCTTGCCCACGGCCTTGAAGTCGCTGCGCGGCGCGAAGTGGAACGCCTTCATCAGCTCCTCCTGACCGCGGTCCAGGGCCTGCTTGCCCCGCTGGACCTTCCCGATGGCGTTGGCGATGGCCATGGCCCGCTTCTCGTCGGCCATCAGCTTCTCCATCGCCTTGCCGGAGACCTCCAGCGCCTGCTTCTTCAAATCGTCGCGGATTCCCATGGCGTGCCCCCCGAGCTACGGCTCGTCGACGAACTGCGTTTGCAGCCGCGCGAAGACGCGGTCCGCGATGCCCTTGTACTTCATGCGCTCGATGAGCGGCTGAAGGTCGCCCTTCATGGTGATGCGGCGCTTGAGCACCGCCTCCACCGGATCCAACGTCCCCTGGAGGAGCTGCTTCCAGACCGTGTACGGCGCGCGCGCCAGGTACACGGGCTCCAGCTCATCCAGGTCATCGGGGTCCGCGAGCACACGCGCCTTCTCGATGCGGCAGTCCCCAGGGACGACATGCACCACGAAGGGCTTGGGCAGCTTGCCCGGCTCGGCTTCGATGACGGCTCCGAAGTCGCCCTTCCAGCCCTTGCCGGCCACGGCGCACTCGGGGTCCTCGTTCGTGAGCCGGACGGCCTCGTCCAGCCACTCCTTCGACGGAAACTTCGGCATGACCTACTCCTACTACCCTCTCCGGAAGATGCTCTTGATGCTGGAGAAGAGGCCCCGGTCATCGCTGGTGCCGTTGGAGCTGGGCACCTGCTGGGTGTTGCGCGCGGAGACCTCCTGGAGCGCCTTCTTGAGCTGCTCCGGGGTGTCTCGCGTGGCCAGGTCCACCTTCCGCATCCCGCTGGCGTCTTCCACCTCGACCTGGAGCAGACACTCCTCGGTGAGCCGGAAGTCAATCTTGCGCCCCGCCGCGGCGGACGACACGCGCACCGTGCCCAGGTACTCGTTGTCCACCATCAGGTCGCTGTCCCCCTGGAAGATGTCCAGCTCGATGTACTGCGAGCCGGACTCCCTGGGCGGAGGGAGGCGGAAGCTCTTCACCATCGGGATGAGGGAGTTCTTCTCGATGATGCGCTTCACGCGGCCGTTGGGCAGCGCGTAGCCGATGGGCATGGACACCGCGTCCAGCAGCGTCACCGCGTCGATGCTGCCCAGCGAGTCCCCCAGGAGCGCCGCGCCCAGGGCCACGCACTCGTCCGGGTGGACGCCCTTGCGGGGCGGCTTGCCGAAGTGGGCCTGGATCTTCTGCTGCACCAGCGGCATGCGGCTCTGGCCGCCCACCAGGATGATCTCGTCGATCTCGGAGCGGGCGATGCCCTTCTCCGCCAGCACGCGATCACAAATCTCGAACGTGCGGTCCACCAGGTCGCCGGTGAGGCTGTTGAGGAACTCGCGCGTCAGGGGGATGCGCAGGTCCAGCGGCTTGCCCTTGCGCTCGTCGATGAAGGGCAGGTCGATGACGACGTTGGGGATCAGCGTCAGGTCGATCTTCGCCGCCTCGGCGGCGTTCTTGATGCGCTGGAGCGCGATGGGGTTCTCCGTGAGGTCGACCTTGGTCTCCTCGCGGAAGCGCTCCAGGACGTACTCGATGATGCGGTTGTCGAAGTCCGCGCCGCCCAGGAAGGTGTCGCCGCCGGTGGCGAGGACCTCGAAGACATTCCCGGCCAGGTGGAGCACGGAGACGTCGAAGGTGCCGCCGCCCAGGTCATAGACGAGGATCTTCTGGTCCAGGCCCCGGTTGAACCCGTACGCCAGCGCGGCCGCGGTCGGCTCATTGACGATGCGCTTGACGTCGAAGCCGGCCAGCCGGCCCGCCTCCTTCACCGCCTGGCGCTGGTTGTCGGTGTAGTAGGCAGGGACGGAGATGACGGCCGCGTCGATGGGGCCGCCCAGGAACTGCTCGGCGATGGTCTTGAGCTGGGCCAGCACGAAGCTGGAGACCTGGGGCAGCGAGTACAGCTTGCCGCCCATCATCACCGCGGCGTCGCCGTTGGGACCCTCGACGATGTCGTAGGGGAAGGAGCCGCGCAGGTCCTCCACCGACTTCGACTGGTACTTGCGGCCGATGAGGCGCTTGGTCCCCCAGAGCGTGTTCCGGGGGTTGGTGATCATCTGGTCCTTGGCCACCCCACCCACCAGCAGGTCGCCCTTGCCCGAGAGGGCCACGACGGTGGGGAGGATGAGGTTGCCGCGGTCCGTGGGGACGATCTTCGGGATGCGGTTGCGCACGGACGCCACCAGCGTGTTGGTGGTGCCCAGGTCAATCCCGACGATGCGAGGTCTGTCCGCCATGAAGTTCACGGGCGCGGGCCGCAGGGCACGCACCCCCGTCCCCCACTCTGTATCACGTCGCGCCGTTGTGCGCGCGTTTCTGGGCGCCGGGCGTCAGTCCTCCTCCGGGGAGACGAGCGCCACCGGGCCATCGGACCCCAGGGAGGGTCCCGCGCGTACCGCCTCGGTGGAAGCCAGGGTGAGTCGCTCGTAGGGCGCCCCCTCCCCGGCCGGAAGTTCTTCCAGGAAACGGGACGGGCGCAGCAGGATCCGCTCCCCCTCCCGGGGCAGCACCGACAGGGGGTACACCAGCGCCAGGGAGTCCCGCGCGCGGGTGGTGGCGACGTAGAAAAGCCGCCGTTCTTCCTCCTCCTCCTCGGCCGTCCGAGCGGCCTGGGACATGGGGAAGCGCCCATCCACCAGCCAGAGGACGAAGACGGCCCGCCACTCCAGGCCCTTGGCCTGGTGGACCGTCGAGAGTGTCAGGACGTCCCCGGCCGCCTCGGCCCCCAGGGCCTCCTTCGCGGCGAACTCGGCGACCAGTGCGAGCTCCGAGAGGAAGCGCGGCAGGTCCTCGAACCGGCGGGCGAACTCGGCCAGTTGCCGAAGGTCCTCCGCCCGACCGTCCTCGGGGGTCGCCTCCGCCGCGAGCGCCTCCGCGTAGCCTCCCGCCAGGACCTCCTCGATGAGGCCCCCCGGGTCCGCCGCCGCCCCCGGACGTCCCATCCGCCCCATCAACCCGGCGAAGCGCTCGAAGGCGGGCCGGGACTTGCGAGACAGGTGGGATTGGACCTCGTCCCGCACCAGACCCGCCCCCAGGGGGAGCCCCTCCGGAAGGGCGCGCAGGGAGGTCCACAGGTGCTCCGCCGTCGTCGGTCCTACCCCTGGCACCGCGCGCACCACCCGCTTGAACGCGAGCTCGTCCCCGGGGTTGTTCACCAGTCGCAGGTGGGCCAGCACATCCTTGACATGGGGCTGCTCGAAGAACCGGACGCCGGAGCGGACCCGGAACGGGATGCCCCGGCGGGCCAGCTCCAGCTGGAGCTCCAGCGAGTGGTTGTGCGCGCGGTAGAGGACGGCCATCGACTCCAGGGGGAGGCCCCCCTCGCGCAGCGCGGTGATCCGCCCCGCGACCCAGCTGGCTTGATCCGCCGCGTCCAGCGCGGGGACGACCTCCGGCCGAGGCCCCGGGGCGCGCTGGGCCGTGAGCACCTTGGGGAACTGCCGTTCGTTCCGGGCGATGACGGCGTTCGCGAGCGCGAGGACCTCTGGGGTGGAGCGGTAGTTGCGCGTGAGGGTGAAGACGGCGCAGCCCGGGTGGCGCTCGGGGAAGTCGATGATGTTGGCGAAGTGCGCGCCCCGGAAGCTGTAGATGGACTGGCAGTCGTCCCCCACCACCGTCAGGTCGCCGCGCTCCCCCGCGAGCAGGTCCACCAGCTCGCCCTGGAGCTTGTTGGTGTCCTGGTACTCGTCCACGAGGACGCTGTGGAAGCGCTCCGCGAGCTGGGCCCGGACCGAGGGCTGTTCGACGAGCAGCCGCTTCAGGTTGAGCAGCAGGTCGTCGAAGTCCATCAGGTGCAGCTGCGCCTTGCGCTGCCGGTAGCGCGTCGCCGTGACGAACACCTCGGGGGCCATGGGCACGAAGAGGGGGCGCCGGTCGACGAGGACATCCGAGAGGGACTGCTGGAGGTTCGTCGCGAGCGACACCAGCTCCAGCATCAGCTCCGGCCGGGGGATGCGCCGGTCGCTCTTGAGCTTGCGCTCGGCCAGACAGGACACCATCAAGTCCCGGGCATCCTCCCGGTCCAGGACGGTGAAGCGCTCCGAGTAGCCCAGCGCGCTCGCGTGCTGCCGCAGCAGCGTGTGCGCGACGTGGTGGAAGGTGCCTCCGAGGATGCGCTCCACGTCCACGAAGGAGCCCACCAGCTCCCTCACGCGCCGGGACATCTCCCGGGCCGCCTTGTTGGTGAAGGTGAGCAGGAGCAGGTTCTCGGGAGGGACACCCCGCTCCAGCATCCGCGCCACCCGGAAGGTGAGCGTGCGCGTCTTGCCGGAGCCCGCTCCGGCGATGACCATCACCGGCCCCGCCGCCGCCTCCACCGCCTGCAACTGCTCCTCGTTGAGCTGCCCGGCGTAGTCGATGCGCGACGAGGAGCTCGCCGGGGCGAGCGGGGGCGAGGTGGACATGGGGCCCGGGACTCTAAGGCACCGGCTTGAGCGCGGTCAGCCTCGAGGACGCCGCCTCGCGCACCTCGGGCGACGGGTCTCGCTCCCGGGCCAGCTCCAGCAGCACGCGCCCCACCTGCGGCAGCTTCGCGCCCACCGAGGCCAGGGCCTGGGTGCGCTCCTTCACCCCCCCCTCCAGTCGCTCGGAGACACCGCGGTCCGCGCACGTGCGCACGCCCGGCGTCTGCTCTCGCAACAGCAGCTCCGCGTCCGCGAGCCGCGCCTCCGACAGCCGCCGCGCCTCCTCGGCCCGGCGCTCGAACTCGGCCAGGTCCTCGGGGAACTCGGTGGAGGCCGCGCGGGCCCGGGCGATGGCCGCCGCCGCGAACCGCGCGTTGACGGCCGCCGCGCACAGCTGCCGCGCCGAGGCCAAGGGCACCTTGCCTTCCGGAGACACCGTCTCCTCGCGCGCCACGCTCAGCGCCCAGACCGCGAGCTGACGCGCCGCCACCGCCGCCGAGAAGGGCTGCTTGCGGCTCTCGCGGATGTCCACCCACCGGCGCAGCACCACCGGGTCCGGCACACCGGCGTCGAAGGCGCGCTGGTACTCCGTGGACGCCTGGCCCAGCTGGCCGGACAGGTCCAGGAGCACCGCCACCGTGAGGTACATCTCCGCGCTGCTCGCCTTCTCGCGCAGGGCGTCCAGCCGCGAGGCAATCTCATACTCCGCCACCGGCCTGGGCAGCGCGGCCAGCACCGTGCGCAGCGACTCCAGCGCGTTCTGGCGGATCAACGGATTGCGAGCGGCGCGCAGCGTGTCCAGCAGCGGGTCCAACACACGCACGGAGACGTGCTGCCCCAGCTCCTCGGCCGCCTGCCAGCGGTCCAGCGCATCCGGCGCCACGAGCGCGCGCCGCAGGTCCTCGATGTCCCGGAGGTAGTGCCCCACGTACGCCGCCCGGACGAGCGGCTCGGGGTGGTTGAGCGCGGCCCGCTCGGCGCGGGCTCGGGAAAGGCGCGCGGGGAACGCGGTGAGCTTGCTGCCCAGCGGATGTCCCTTCACCCGCGCCTCGGCCTCGTCCACCAGGCCCGAGACGAGGAGCCCCTCGACCTCCAGCTCCAGCAGCAGCATCCGCGCCTCTTCGCGGTGGGTGCCGGCCGGGAAGTCCTTGAGGTAGCCGAACAGCTTCGTCGCGCCCCCCGCCTTCGCCTGCTCGAACGCCTGCGCGTCCAGACGGGACTCCACCTCCAGGCGGCGCGGGTCGTCCGGCTTCTCACGCAGATACTCCGCCAGCCGCCGAGGGTCCTGCGTCGTGGCGAGCTCCCGCGACTCCACCTCCGCCATCAGCCGCTTCGCCTCGTCGCGCTGCGCGCCATCCGGATGCTCCTGGAGGAACTGGCGCCAGGCGGCCACCGTCGCAGCCTCCTTCGCGGCGTTGAAGCGCAGGCCCTCCAGCAGCGTCTTCGCGGTGCGCGCGTGCGGCCCGTCCGTGTACACGCTCAGGAAGCGCTTGTAGGCGAGCACCGTGTGCAGGCGCTTCGCCTCCTCGAACTCCAGCTCCTCCATCCGCGCCTCGGCGGCGTCGGTGTCCGGGTGCGTGGGATGTTCCCGCAAGAAGGCGCGGTAGGCTTCCACCGTGTCCGTCCTCGCGGCGCGGTCATACGGGGACGGCATGCAGCCAGCGGACAACACGAGGACCACGAGGGCGCGGCGGAGGGAGACCATTCCCCTTCAGCAATACCGCACCCGGGCGCACCCGGAAACCCGAGCCGCCATGGCTGGTTGCCTGGGTAGGTTTTTTGACGACACACTCGTGCGGGGGGAGCATGGGTGCCTCAGGACGCTACAGGGAGGTCGCGCATGCGGTGGCTCACGCTGATGGGATGGCTCGCGATGATGGCGACCGGATGCGCCACCCCCTCCAACCGCCTGGAGCCGTGGCTGGACTCGTATGCCGTCCGCTACCGCTCCGCCTCCCCGCCCGCCTTCCCGAGGGAGGCCCTGTCGAGCGCGGTGGCGTCCTCCGCCGAGCCCAAGAAGGCGCCCCCCGCCCGGCGCACGCCTACGCGCGCCACCGCGGCGAAGCCTCCGAAGGGCAGGCCCGCCACCGTGGCCGCGAGCACGACTGCCCCTCGTGCCATCTCCCCCCAGGCCCGCGCGACGGTGCTCGCCGCGGCCCGCTCCGTGGTCGGCAAGCCCCAGGTCACCTTCGACGGACGCAAGTACCCGGCGGACTGCACCGGCCTCATCGAGGGCGTCTATGCCCAGGCGGGACTGTCCTTCCGAGGCACCCTCAAGCCCGGCGACAACGGCGTCACGGCGCTCTACCGCTACGCTCGCACCCATGGCCGCGTGTACGAGAACGGCCGCCCCGTGCCCGGAGACCTCGTCTTCTTCCGCGAGACGTATGACCAGAACCGCGACGGCCGCCGCAACGACGGCCTCACCCACGTCGGCATCGTCGAGGACGTGGACGCCCGAGGCACCGTCACCGTCATCCACCGGGTGAACCGAGGCGTCGTGCGCTACCGCATGAACCTGGACCGCCCTCACCTGCCTCGGGACCCGAAGACGGGCGAAGTCCTCAATGACTTGCTCCGTCACCCGGGCCCCAACCGGGACCCCGTCCTCACCGGGCAGCTCTTCTCCGCCTACGGAAGCGTGCTGCCCATGTCTCCCGCGCCGAAGAAGCCCGCCCCCATCCCGGTGGCCCTCCGGTAGGGATTGCGACGTCAGGAGGCCCGAGCCGTGCGGTCCCACGCGGCGCGCTGCGAGTTGCGCAGGAAGCGCCAGAAGCCCACGACGATGGCCAGGTTCATCGTGACGAAGTAGTACGCCACCGAGGCCACCCGCTTCGCCGTGCCCCGCTTCAACGCCCCCACCTTCCCCAGGTACGCCAGCGCATAGAACAGCCCCTGCGCCAGCAAGGTGAAGCGGTAGAACACGCTGTCGAGCAGGAACAGGTTGGCCACCAGCGCGACCCCCATCAACGCCGGCGCGAACCAGCGCAGGAGCTTGTGGGACCAGAACGCGAACGCCGGGAAGCCCGCGGTGGGGAGCAGGAGCCCCGGCACCATGCGGAGGCTCTGGAAGTTGCCGGCGGCGATTCTCGCTCGGCGACCGAACTCCTTGCCGTAGTCCTCCGTCGTCTCCTCGTGGGCCACGGCGCCCTCTTCGTAGACGACCTTGTAGCCCTTCTCGAGGATGCGCAGCGGGATGACGAAGTCATCCACGATGGTGGACGGTGGGAGCTGGGTGAAGAGCGTGCGGCGGATGGCATACAGCCCGCCGTTGGCGCCTACGACGGCGCCTCGGCGCCCCTCGTACAGCTTGATGAGGGATTCGTAGCTCCAGTACGCGCTCTCCTCGTAGTCCTTCTTCGTCGGATTGAAGAGCCGCAGCTTGCCGCAGACGGCCCCCACCTCCGGGTCGTCGAAGTGGCGCACCAGCTTCTGGACGGCGTCCGGCTCGATCATCGTGTTCGCGTCCGAGAGCACCACGATGTCGCCTCGGGCCGCGGGAATGCAGCGATTGAGCACCGTCGTCTTGCCCGCGCGCGGCGCCGGGGACAGACGCACCCGCTCATCCTGGCACCGGAGGACGTGCTCGTCCGTCCCATCCGTCGAGCCATCCGAGCCGATCAGCACCTCGAAGCGCTCGGCGGGATAGTCGAAGGCGAGGCTGTTCTCCAGCTTCTGCTCGATGCACGACGCCTCGTTGTACGCGGCGACGACCAGGCTCACGGAGGGCGCCGGCGAGCGGCTGGCCGTGAGGTCCTCGTCCGCGTCATGCCCCCGCATCGCCCGGATGTTCTGCGCCACCTGCGCGACCCCATCCAGCACGAAGAGGCTCAACGGGTACAGAAAGTATGTGTGTGCGAGCAGTAATGCGGCGCACCAGAAGAAGACTTCCGCCATCGACCTTGCCTCCCAAACCCAGTCCCCGAATCCACCCAGGGGATGAGCAAGAGGCATGCCCCGCGATCCGCTCGCGGGAATCACGCGAACAACGAGCGTCGCGACTGGAAATTCTCCAGCCCTTCGCCACGCGTTTGTTCAGGGTTTGGGGCCGCGGGCATCGAGCTGCTTGAGCAGCTTGCGCGCCACGTCGTGGTTGGGATTGAGGGCGTGGACGACGTCCAGGAGTGAACGGGCGGACGCCGTGTCGTCCTGGCGCAGGGCCATCCGCGCACCCAGGACGTGTGCTCGCAGCAGTGTTCCGTCGGCCTCGCGGAGGGCCTCGAGGTCCTTCTTGGATTGCTCGATGGAGGTGGGCGGGGAGCCGGAGCTGAGGACGTACTCGGCGCGGGCGAGGGTGCTCCAGACCTTGGGGGTGCTCTCGACGTTGCGCAGACGCTCCGCCAGGGCCAGGGCGTCGGGGGAGGCCCTCACCGCGGCGTGGAGGGCGCGGGCCTTCACTCGGGCCACGAGGGCGGGAGTGGGTTCGACTTCCGGGGCTGGCTCGAGGGTCGCGGCCAGGGCGTCCACTTCGTCCCGGAGCTTGGTGAGGTCCGCTTTCAGCGGGCCACCGAGGCGTGTCACCTCGGAGAGCTCTTCCGCGCGGGCGACGAGCTCGAGGGAGTCCGGCGCGAGAGTGCCCATCTCGCGCTGGAGCTGCTCGGCGCGGAGGCGGAGACCTTCGACTTCGGCCTGGTGCTCGCCCAGGCGCAGGCTCAACGCGACCAGGAGCTCCGCGCGGGCTTCGACGTACTTCGGATGCGCGACGGTCAGCCGCTTGAGGGTGTCGATGGCGGTGGCGCGGGTGACTTCATCGTCCCGCCGGAGGAGCGCGGCGGCCTCGTCCTTCGCCGTGACGGCGGCGGTGGGCATGTTCGCATCGCGATCACGCCAGGCGGGATAGGCGAGCACTCCCGCGAGGAGGATGCCGCCCACGACGAGCAGTCCCCACACGAATGACGTTGCGCGATTCGCGGGCTGCGCGTCTGGGGCGCCCTGGGCGGAGTCTCGCGATGCGGCGAGGAGCTCGGGAGGCAGGGACACCGGGCCCCGGAGATAGGCGGGTTGCTTCTCGCTGATCGCCTTGGGGGTTCCGGTGGGGGATTCATCCGCGGGCAGCAGCACGCTCGGGGCGGGCTGCTCCGCGCTCGATGAGGCGCCGTAGAGCGACGTCTTGCGCTGGGCGGGCTCGGAGGGAACGGCGCCGAAGAGCTGCGTGGGCCGATGGATTCCCGCCGGGGCATCGAGCTCGGGCCGTGGAGGGCTCTCGCTCGGAAGTGAAGGGGTCACGCCCGGGCCGTGGGCTTCGGTTGCCACAGCACCGAAGGTCATGGTTCGGCCGATGGGGGCCTGCACGTTCCCTGCGAAGACGGGCGAGCCGCTCGCGGACGGAGTTGAGTCCGGGCCGCCCAAGGTCCCTGGAGCACTCGACAGCGCAGGTTGCGCGGCACCGAACACCTGAGTCGTGTTTGGAATCGCCTGCCCGCCGGTCCCCGAGCTCGCCGCGCCAAATGTCTGCGTCGTGTTCGGCACGGAGTGCGCGGATGCGTTTGACCCCACCGCGCCGAACGTCTGTGTCGTGTTCACGCTGGGGGGCGCCGCTGCGGTCGCCCCGACCGCACCGAACGTTTGCGTCGTGTTCGGAACGGCCTGCGCTGCTGCGGTCGCCCGGACGGTGCCGAACGTCTGCGTCGTGTTCGGAATGCCTTGCCCCGTCGCTCCCACGGCACCGAACGTTTGTGTCGTATTCGGAGCGCCCCGCCCCATCGCTCCCACGGCACCGAACGTCTGCGTCGTGTTCGGAACTGCCTGCGCTGGTGCGGTCGCCCCGACTGTGCCGAAAGTCTGCGTCGTGTTCGAGTCGGAATGAGCTGCGGCGGTCGTCCCTACCCCGCCGAAAGTCTGCGTCACGTTCGAGGCAGCCTGTTCCGCTGCGCCCGCAGCTCCGAAGGTCGGAGATGGAGACGGAGTCGCCTGTCCCGTCGCGCCCACGGCACCGAACGTCTGCGTCGTGTTCGGAATGCCTTGCCCCGTCGCTCCCACAGCCCCAAACGTCTGCGTCGTGTTCGGAACTCCCTGCCCCGTCGCGCCCACAGCCCCGAACGTCTGCGTCGTGTTCGGAACCACCGCGCCCTGCCCACCTGTCGGCGTCTGGCCCGAACCGAAGAGCTGCGTCTTCATCGACGCGGGCGTCGAGGCCCACGAACCGCTCGGTGTGCGCGCAACCGCCGCTTCGACGGGCACGGGGCGCGGAGCCTCCGTCGGAGGCACCACCATGAACACATGGTTACACCGTGTGCACTGCATCGACGCCCCGCTCGGCGGCAGCAGCCGAGCGTCGAGGGCGTACTGCATCGAGCACTGAGGGCAGGAGATCTGCACGTCGCGTGCTTACCACACAGCCCCTGTATCGGGCGCCGCCCCCAGCACCGTGGCTGACTGGAGGGTCTTCAACCGGGCAGCCCCCACTCCAGGCACCTCGTCCACCGCCTCCCAACTCCCGAACCCTCCCGCCACCTCGCGAGCCTCCACCAGACTCCTCGCGAGCGAAGCCCCCACCCCCGGCAACAACGCCAGCTCCTCCGCCGAGGCGACGTTGAGGTCCAACCTCCTCCCCAACGCCAACGCCCGAGCCCCCGTCGGAAGCTCACCCTCCCCACACGTGGCCACGCCATCCACGCGCAGCCTCACCAGCTCAGGAGGACAATCCAGCGCTGACGCGGAATCCGGCCAACGCGAGCGCACCACCGCCCCCATCCCCATCACCCCCAACGCCACGACCGCGAGCGCCGCGGTGCGCCTCGCCACCGGCTCAGACCTTCTCGCCCTTGAGGGCCGCCGTCTCCGACACGGTCACCACACCCTCCGGAGGCAGCGGCTGGTCCAGCCCGAACGCCGTATGCAGCGCGCGCACCGCCAGCTCCGTGTACTTGGAGTGCACGACACACGAGACCTTGATCTCCGAGGTGGAGATCATCTGGATGTTGATGCCCTCGGAGGACAGCGCCGCGAACATCCGCGCCGCCACACCCGAGTGGTTGCGCATGCCCACGCCGACGATGGACACCTTCGCGATGTTGTCGTCGGTCTCGATGCCCAGGGCCTGGATCTCCGCCGCCGCCTTGCGCACCACCTCCTGCGCCTTGGCGAAGTCCGACTTGCCCACCGTGAAGGTCAGGTCCGTGCGCCCATCCTTCGACGGGTTCTGGACGATGAGGTCCACCACGATGTGCTTCTCATCGAGCGGCCCGAAGATCTTCGCCGCGATGCCCGGCACGTCCGGCACCCCGCTGACGGTGATCTTCGCCTCGTTCCGGTCATACGCCACGCCGCGGACCAGCACGTCCTCCATGGACTTGTCCTCCTCGCAAACGAGGGTGCCCGGATCCTGGGAGAACGAAGACTTCACCCAGAGCGGCACCTTGTACTTCATGGCGAACTCGACAGAGCGGATCTGCAGCACCTTCGCGCCCACGCTCGCCAGCTCCAGCATCTCCTCATAGGCGATGCGCTCCAGCTTGCGCGCGGCGGGAACCATGTTCGGGTCCGTCGTATAGACTCCGTCGACGTCCGTGTAGATCTCACAGGCATCCGCCTGGAGCGCGGCGGCCACCGCCACCGCCGTCGTGTCCGAGCCTCCACGCCCCAGCGTCGTGACGCTCCCCTCCTCGTCCACGCCCTGGAACCCCGCCACCACGACGATGTGGCCCTTGGCCAGCGCCGAGCGGATGGGCTGCGCGTCGATGCTCTTGATGCGCGCCTTGGAGAAGGTGCTGTCGGTGACGATGCGGACCTGGTGCCCCAGGAAGCTCGTCGCCTTGCCGCCCTGCGCATGGATGGCCATGGCCACCAGGCCGATGGAGACCTGCTCGCCGGTGGCCACCACCACGTCCTGCTCGCGCTCGTCCGGCCGGTCGGTTATCTGCGCCACGAGTTTGAGCAGCCGGTTCGTCTCCCCGGACATGGCGGAGACGACGACGACCACGTCGTGCCCCGCACGCTGAGCAGCCAGACACCGACGAGCGACGTTCTTCATCCGCTCGGTGTCACCCACGGAGGTACCACCGTACTTCTGGACGATGAGTGCCACGGGCTCCATGACCTCCCTGCGTCAATCGCGCGGAGCTATACGAGCACCGCTCCCGGGTGTAAAGCCCCGCTGCCGCTGACCTTAGACCTCGCCAACTCTTGGAGCCCCAATGTCGCGCCCTCGAATCCTGATTGACGGTGACACCCTGACGCTGGAGCAGATCCTCCAGGTCGCTCGCAACGAGGTCACCGTGGAGCTGGCCCCCGAGGCCGCCGCCCGCGTTCGCGCCTCTCGAGCCCTCGTCGACCGGGTCGCCGCGGGAGACACCCCGTCCTACGGCATCAACACCGGCTTCGGCACCCTGGCCGAGGTGCGCATCGACAAGAAGGACCTCAGGGACCTGCAACGCAACCTCATCCTCTCTCACGCCTGCGGTGTCGGCACGCCCCTGCCGCTTGGCGAGGCCCGCGCGTTGTTGCTGCTTCGTTGCAACGTGCTCGCCAAGGGCTACTCCGGCGTCCGGCCGGAGACGCTCGCGCTGGCGTTGGAGATGATCAACCGGGACGTCGTCCCCGTCGTCCCCGAGCGCGGCAGCGTCGGCGCGTCGGGTGACCTGGCGCCCCTGGCCCACCTGGCGCTCGTGTTCATCGGCGAGGGAGAGGCCTACTTCCAGGGCCAGCGGCTCCCCGCGCGAGCGGCGCTGGAGCGCGCGGGCCTGCAGCCCGTCGTCCTCGAGGCCAAGGAAGGTCTGGCGCTGGTCAACGGCACCCAGGCCATGTGCGCGGTGGGCACCCTGCTCCAGGTTCGCGCCGAGTCCCTCGCCTCGCTCGCGGACGTCGCCGGCGCCATGACGCTGGAGGGTCTGCTCGGCAGCCACAAGCCGTTCATCCCTGAGATTCACGACATCCGCGCCCATCCCGGCCAGAAGGACTGCGCGGCGCACCTGCGGCGCATCCTGAAGGGCAGCGAGCTGGTGGAGACACACGTCAACTGCAGCAAGGTGCAGGACCCGTACTCGCTGCGCTGCATGCCGCAGGTGCACGGCGCGGCGCGCGAGGGCCTGGCCTTCGCCCGGCGCATCCTCGAGGTGGAGGTCAACAGCGCCACGGACAACCCGCTCGTCTTCACGGAGACGGAGCGCATCGTCTCGGGCGGCAACTTCCACGGCCAGCCCATCTCGCTGGCGATGGACGTGGTGGCCATGGCGCTCACCCAGCTGTCCTCCATCAGCGAGCGGCGCGTGGAGCAGCTGGTGAACCCGCTGCTGTCCGGCCTGCCCGCGTTCCTCGCGAAGAACTCCGGGTTGAACTCGGGCTTCATGATTGCCCAGGTGACCAGCGCGGCGCTCGTGGCCGAGTCGCGCGTGCTCAGCCACCCCGCCTCGGTGGACTCGATTCCGTCGTCCGCGGGCCGCGAGGACCACGTGTCCATGGGCATGACGGCGGCGCTCAAGGGACGCCAGGTGAGCGACTTCACCCGCTCGTGCCTCGCCATCGAAATGCTGGTGGCGGCGCAGGCCCTGGACTTCCGCCTGCCGGTGAAGCCGGGCAAGGGCGCGCTGGCCGCGTACGAGCTCATCCGCTCGAAGGTGCCGCACATGGACCGCGACCGCGAGCTGCACAAGGACATCGAGGCCGTCAGCCAGCTCGTCGACTCCGGCGCCATCATCGAGGCCGTGCGCTCGGCCACCGCGTGACCGGCGCTTCACCTCCGCCGCTGAGATGACGACGGCCCGCTCCGGAAGACTCCCGGGCGGGCCGTTCTCGTCAAAGAATCACACACACAGACGTCACCGGAGCCAGGAGAACGCGCGCTCGAGTCGGGCTGTCGCGTCATCGAGATAGC
Source organism: Myxococcus stipitatus (assembly GCF_038561935.1). The sequence continues at coordinate 5,773,196 of NZ_CP102770.1, forward strand.
ACCGGCCATGCCCCACCACGACGCGCTGGGGCTTCCAATCCATCATCCGCTGGAAGCACTCGCGCGCCCGCGCCTTGCGCCCCCACGTCGTCACCTGGACCTCGCGAGGCGTCTGCCCCGGCCACATCGCCCCGCCCAGGGACAACAGCCAGCGCAAGCGCGGCCTGACACGCTCGGGCTCGAGCGCCAGGACCATGTCCGCGACAATCAGCGTCGAAGAAGGCCTGTGGAAGAACACGACCTCTTCGATGTAGCGGCTGCCTCGGAAGATGAGCTGATGGAGGTCCTCCGCCCACGCTGACGGGGCCTCGTCCCCCAGGTCCTCATCGAATGCGACGTCGATGCCTTGGGAGCGGGCGCGCTCACGGACACCCGGAGAGGCCCACGCCGTCGCGTTCGGGTAGCGCGCCTTCCAGGCGGAGATGGCCAGGTAGTGGAGCCGGTTGGGAGAGACGAGGTGCTCCACCGGCCCCAGCGCGTCGACCTCCGCGAACAGCTCGGGCGTCGGCGCCGTCGGGGACCACACCCACAAGCCCCCGGTGCGCAGCCGGACCACCCCCATCCGCGTGGGGAACGGCAGCGACACCGGGCCCATGCTCATCCTGGCCACGGGCCCGTCCACCCACCAGAGGTTCTCCGCCAGCGGCTTGAGGGTCGACAGCGGAGTGTAGAGACCGATTCCGTCGGACCACTCCACGGGAGCATCCGCGCTCTCGCGGTATCCAGATGTCATGGACCCGACATTACCCAATCCCTGTTCATCCCATCCATCCGTATCAACTCAGGGATACCGAGGCACATTCGGCTCGGCCTCGGGCAGCGGGATGAACTCCGTCTCGCCAGGGACCTGGCCCATCCGGCCCGCCTTCCAGTCCTCCTTGGCCTGCTCGATGCGCTTCTTCGAGCTCGACACGAAGTTCCACCAGATGTGACGCGGTCCGTCCATGGGCTCGCCCCCGAAGAGCAGCAGCCGCGAGCGCGACGCCCCTCCGCCCTTCGCCACCACTTGCGCACCCGGACGAAGCACCAGGAGCTGCCCCGGGCCATAGCCCTGTCCCCCGACCTCCACCTCCCCCTCCGCGACGAAGAGCCCACGCTCCTCATGCTCGACGGGCACCTGGATTCGCGTTCCCACGTCAAGCTTTACATCCGCATAGAAGAGCGCCGACTGCGTCTGGACTGGCGAACGCGCCCCATACATCTCTCCCGCGATGAGGCGCACTTCCAACCCTGGGTCTTGAATGACCGGCAAGGCCGCCGCGGGTGTATGGACAAACGAAGGTGCGTCTTCCTCGTGGCGTCCAGGGAGCGCGACCCAGAACTGAATGCCAAACAGCCGGCCGCCGCGAGCCCGCACCTCCGGCGGGGTGCGCTCCGAATGCGCGATGCCGCGCCCCGCAACCATCCAGTTCACCGCGCCGGGCTGGATCGCCTGGACCTTTCCCAACGTGTCGCGGTGAAGAATCTCTCCCTCGAAGAGATACGTCACCGTCGCCAGTCCGATGTGGGGATGAGGCCGCACGTCCAGCCCCTTCCCCGACTGGAGGATGGCCGGCCCCATCTGGTCCATGAAGATGAACGGCCCCACCATCCGCCGCCTCGACGAAGGCAAGGCCCGGCGCACCTCGAACCCATCCCCCAGGTCCCTCGTCCGGGGAACAATCACCGTCTCCAGCGCGGACCCTGGATCTCCATCAATAAAAGGCTCTTCAGGCATCTTCCAAGCCATTCGTACACACCCTTGTAAAAGTACGGCTTGCCCGCACAGGACAGCCGTTCTCGCCGAAGTGACCCAAGGCTGTCCATCCCTCTGGAAGGAATGAAGCCTAAAAGGAGATGCCAGCATTTACGCCTCACCCTGAATCCAACGAAGATTCAGCGTTCCCTTTCGCCCAGCGCCGCTGGCGGAGGAAGGGAACCGCAACTCTCCCTGGAGGGTGTCTTGAGAATCACACACACGTCAGTCCATCTTGGTATCTCGAGAGTCATTGTCACAGCGCTACTGCTGGCGGGAGGCCTCCTCGGCGGCGAGGCCTCCGCTGCCCATTTCACCGTCTTCGAGAGCGGCCAGGTGCGGCCCCTGGCCCTCTCGCCGGATGGCAAGCTGCTCTTCGCCGTCAACACCCCTGACAACCGTCTGGAAATCTTTCGCATCGGCAACAGCGGGCTGAGCCATCGAGGCTCCGTGCCCGTGGGCCTGGAGCCCGTGGCCGTCGCCGCTCGCACGAACGAGGAGGTCTGGGTCGTCAATCACCTGTCGGACAGCGTCAGCGTCGTTCGGGTGAATGACGAGGGCCAGGGGGGCGTGGTGACGCGGACGCTGCTCGTGGGCGATGAGCCTCGCGACATCGTCTTCGCGGGCCATGGCCGCAGGCGCGCGTTCATCACCGCCGCGCACCGCGGACAGAATGCTCCGTTCAATCCCCAGCTCACCACGCCGGGCATCGGCCGCGCGGACGTCTGGGTCTTCGACTCGGACAACCTGGGCAACACGCTCGGCGGCTCGCCCCTCAACATCCTGACGTTCTTCGCGGACACGCCTCGCGCGCTGGCGGTGACGCCCGACGGCTCCCGCGTCTACGCCGCGGCGTTCCACTCCGGCAACCGCACCACTGCGCTCCACGAGAACGCGGTCCCGGATGGCGGCGAGGCCGCGGGCGGCGTTCCCGGCCCCAACACCAACTACGCGGGGGTCCCCGCCCACGAGACGTCCATCATCCTCAAGCAGGAAGGACAGGAGTGGCTGGACTCGCTGGGCCGCTCGTGGACGTCCAAGGTCCGCTTCACCCTGCCCGACAAGGATGTCTTCGCCATCAACGCCATGGCGAACCCACCCGCGCCCGTCACGGGCCCCGGCGGCGTCTACTCCGGCGTGGGCACCATCCTCTTCAACATGGCCGTCAACCCCGCAAACGGAAAGGTGTACGTCAGCAACACCGATGCCCGGAATGACCTGCGCTTCGAGGGCCCTGGCACCTTCGCCGGCTCCTCCCTGCGAGGCCACCTGCACGAGAGCCGCATCACCGTGCTGGGCGCCTCCAGCGTCACCCCGCGCCATCTCAACAAGCACATCGACTACTCCGCCTGTTGCGCGCCCACGCCCAACGCCGAGAGCGAGAAGAGCCTCGCGCAGCCCACGGGCATGGCGGTGACGTCCGATGGCTCGACGCTGTACGTGGCCGCGTTCGGCTCTTCAAAGCTGGGCATCTACTCCACGGCGGCGCTGGAGACGGACACCTTCGTGCCCAGCAGCGCCAACCACATCGAGCTCACCGGCGGAGGTCCCACGGGCCTCGTGCTGGACGAGTCGCGCCGCCGCATCTACGTGCTGACGCGCTTCGACAACGCCATCTCCGTCGTCAACACCACGACACGCCAGGAGATCGCCCACCTGCGCATGTACAACCCGGAGCCTCGCAGCGTGGTGGAGGGCCGTCCGTTCCTCTACGACGCGCGCAACAGCTCCAGCCACGGCGACTCCTCCTGCGGCAGCTGTCACATCTTCGGCGACTTCGACAGCCTGTCGTGGAACCTGGGCAACCCGGACCTCGACGTGAAGGCCAACCCCAACCCCGTCGTCCCGAACCTGCCCGAGTTCGGCGATGACCCCACGTTCGGCCAGGACACGTCCTTCCATCCGATGAAGGGCCCCCTTTCGACGCAGAGCCTGCGCGGCATGGCCAACCACGGCCCCATGCACTGGCGCGGCGACCGCAACGGGGGCTTCACCGCCCCCAGCGCGCAGCCCAACAGCGGCGCCTTCAACGAGGCGGAGGGCTTCAAGCAGTTCAACCCGGCGTTCATCGACCTGCTGGGCCGCAGCGCGCAGCTGCCGCCCGAGCAGATGCAGAAGTTCGCCGACTTCATCCTCCAGGTCGCCTACCCGCCCAACCCCATCCGCAACCTCGACAACGTCCTGACGCCCGCGCAGCAGGCCGGCCGGGACTTCTTCGTGAACACCACGTCGTTCTTCCATGGCGCCTGCGCCGCGTGCCACGTCATCGACCCGAACGGGAACCCGGGCGAGGGCCCGTTCAAGGGGTTCTTCGGCTCGGACGGCAGGTCGTCCTTCGACGTGTCGACGTTCTTCCCCCGCGTGCCGCACCTGCGCAACGCCTACCAGAAGGTCGGCATGTTCGGCACGCCCGTCGTGTTCGGCAAGCAGCCCATCGACCCCTTCATGGGGGACCAGATTCGCGGCTTCGGCTTCAACAGCGACGGCTCCATCCCCACCCTGTTCAACTTCGGCAGCGGCTTCGACTTCGACCCCATCCAGAACGCCGTGGGCATTCCCAACACGCCGGAAGGCCACGCCATCAAGAAGAACATGGAGCAGTTCATGCTCGCCTTCGACACCAACCTGGCCCCCATCGTGGGCCAGCAGGTGACGCTGACGGCGGGCCTCTCCGCCATCGCCGGGCCGCGCATCAACCTGATGCTGGCGCGCGCCAACGCGGGCGAGTGCGAGCTGGTGGCCAAGGGCCGCTTCGGCCCTCATGAGGCGGGCTTCCTCTACGCCGGCGGCGGCCAGTTCACCGTCGACCGGGCGAACGTGGGCCCCGTGTCCGACGCGAACCTGCGCGCGGCCGCGACGGCGAACGGTGGAACGCTGACGTACACGTGTGTGCCTCCTGGCTCGGGCGTTCGCATCGGCATCGACCGGGACCTGGACGGCGCGCTGGACGGCGACGAGCGGCGCGTGGGGACCGACCCCGCGGACCCGCTGAGCCACCCGTGAGCGGCGTGAGCTGAAAACACCCCCGTGGCGCGGACGACCCCGACCGTCCGCGCCACGGACACCCACGGGATGTCCCGGCCTCGCGCCCGCCTGCTCCCCGGGTATCCGGACACCCAAATCGCGAGGAAAGTCGGGAAGTTGAGGGACCGGCCGAGCGCGTGTTACGACCGCCTGCGGCCATTCTCCCTACCCACGCCCTGGCCCCTGGAGCGGGCCTTCCATGAGCGAGCGCAACGATATTCCGCGGGCCCCCGTCACGGCCGCGCCTCCGCTTCCCGGAGCGCCCGTGAAGCCCGCCCCCGCCGCCACCGAGGTCCTGACCCAGTCCGTCCAGGCCGCCCCCGCGGCGACCCCTTCGCCCAGCATGGAGGACGAGGCCCGCGAGCGCATCGCCTCCCTGGAGCGCGAGGCGCGCGCGCTGAGCACCACCGACGGCCAGGCCGCCGCGGTGCTCTTCCACGAGGTAGGCCTGCTCTGGGAGGAGCCGCTCAAGAATCCGCGCAACGCGGCGGTGGCGTTCCAGAACGCCTACAAGCTGGCGCCCCGCTTCCTCGTCAACATCCGCGCCGCGCGCCGGCTCTTCGCGGACGTGGGCAACTGGCAGATGGTCATCCAGCTCCTCGACGCGGAGCTGGCCGCCACCGACGACACGCGCCACCAGGCCGCGCTCCTGTTCGAGAAGGGCATCGTCCTCCAGGAGCGGCTGTCTCGCGACGACGAGTCCTCCGCGTGCCTGCGCCAGTGCCTGGAGCGCCGCCCCACCGACGTGGTGGTCCTCACGCAGCTGGAGTCCGTCTACGCCGCGCGCAACGACGCCGCCGCGCTGGTGGAGGTCTACCGGCTGCTCGCGGCCGCGGTGCAACAGCCGTCCCTGCGCGCGCACTACCTCACGTCCGCGGGCCTGCTGCTGGAGGAGCGGCTCAAGCAGCGCGAGCCCGCCGCCGCGCTGCTGCGCGAGGCGTTCGCGCTGGACCGCACGGACCCGCTGCTGCTCGCCGCGCTCAAGCGCGTGTCGGAGCGCGAGGGGCGGCTCGACGAGCTGCTCGAGGCCCTCACCGCGGAGGCTTCGCTCCTGGGGCCACAGGCGGCTCCCGCGTACCTGCAGATCGCCAAGGTGCACGAGCGCATCGGCCAGAAGGAGGAGGCGCTCGCCGCGCTCCTGGATGGCCGCCGCGCCGCGCCCCATGAGCCGCTGGTGCTCAGCGAGCTGGCCGGCATCTACGAGACGCAGGGCCGCTACGAGGAGCTCGCGGACGTGCTGCTCGCGCGCGTGGGCTCGCTGAACGACGAGAGCGAGCTGGTGGCCACCAACCTGCGGCTGGCCGCGCTGTACGAAGAGGTCCTCAAGCGCGAGGTGGACGCGGCGGCGCGCTATCAGGCCATCGTCGCGCGCATCCCCGGCCACGCGGCGGCGCTCGCGGGCCTGGGCAAGCTGTACTACCGCATGCAGAACTGGGAGGGGCTGGTCTCCGTCTTCGACGCGGAGGTCGCCGCCGCCGAGGACGCCAAGCAGAAGGCCGCGCGCATGTACAAGGCGGCGGAGATTCTCGAGGAGCGGCTGGGTCGGCAGGAGGACGCCATCTCCCGCTACAACGCGTGCCTCCAGCTGCAGCCCGGCTACCTCCCCGCGCAGAAGGCCCTCACCCGCCTCTTCGAGCGCCAGGGCCGCTTCGCCGAGCTGGTGGCGATGTTCGAGCAGGACCTGCTCCAGACGTCGGACAGGGACCAGCTCATCACCACGCTCAACAAGATGGCGGGCGTGTACGAGGACCGGCTGGGAGACCTGGACCACGCCATCGAGTGCATGAAGCGCATCCTCGACCTGGCGTCGGACCACCTGCCCACCATCCGCAACCTGGCGCGGCTGTACGAGCGCGCGGGCCGCTACCGGGAGCTCCTGGAGACGCATGACCTGGAGGCGTCGCTCGCGGGCGACACCAAGCAGGTGCTCTCGCTCCTGCACCGCAACGCGGAGATTCTCGACGAGAACCTGAAGGACCGCCCGGGCGCCATCGCCGCGTACGAGCGCGTGCTGGCGCTGTCTCCGTCGTACCTCCCCGCGCTCAAGGCCCTGGGCCGGCTGTACGCGCAGGACGGGCGCTGGGAGAAGCTGGTGGACATGTACCGGGCGGAGTCGGAGAGCTCGACGTCCACCGAGCAGGCCGCCGCGCTCATCTACAAGATTGGCGAGCTGTACGAGCAGCGGATGTCCCGCGAGCACGAGGCCATCGCGTCGTACCAGGAGGCGCTGATGCTGGCGCCCAGCTACTTCCCGGCGCTGCGCGCGCTGGCCCGCATCTACCGGGCGCAGGGCGCGTGGGAGAACCTGGTGGAGATGCTGCGCGAGGAGGCCGCCAACCGCACGGACCCGCTGGAGCGCGCCAACGCGCTGTTCCAGGCCGCGGTCATCTGGGAGGACGCCCTCCAGCGGCCCGAGCTGGCCATCGAGACGTATCAGGAAGTGCTGCGGCTCACGCCGGGCCACGCCGCCACGCTGCGCGCCCTGGAGCGGCTGTTCCTGGCACAGGACAACGTGAAGGAGCTGGTGGCCATCCTGGACCGGGAGACGCAGGTGGGCGGCACGCCCGCGGCCAAGGTGACGGCGTACCTCAAGCTGGCGCGGCTCTACCTGGACCGCTTCCAGGAGCCCTCGCGCGCGGCGCTCTGCTGCGAGGCCGTGCTGGGACTGGACGCGGGCAACCTCACCGCGCTCACGCTGCTGGAGCGCATCCGCGCGTCGGACCGGCCGCGCCGCGCGGAGCTGCGTCAGCGCCTGGCCGAGCGCGTGAAGGACCCGCGCCTGGCCACCGCGCTGCGCCTGTCCGCGGCGGTGGACCTGGACAAGGGCCCCGCCGAGGGCACGCTGGAGGCGTACAAGCGCGCCTTCGAGGCGGACCCGGCGGATGCGCGGCTCGCCTTCGCGCTGGAGCGCTCGCTGCGGCTCGCCGGTGACGTGGCCGGCCTCGCGCGGCTCTACACGCTGCGGCTCGCGCACGCGCGCGACGCGGACGAGGCGCTGGAGATGCTCCTGCGCACGGCCGAGCTCGCGGAGCTCCGCTTCGGGGACCTGGAGCGCGCGGCGGCCCTCTACAAGCAGGCGCTGGAGCTGCAACCGCATTGCATCCCGGCGCTGCAGGGAACGCGGCGCGTGGCCATGCGGCGCGGGGACGCGGCCGAGGCCCGGGCCGCGCTGGAGACCGAGGCCCGGCTCAGCAAGGACCCGCGCGGCGCCATCGAAGCGTTCATCGGCGCGGCGCGGCTCGCCTCGCTCGTACAGAAAGACACCGACGGCGCGGCGGCGCTCTACAAGCAGGCGCTGGAGCGAGACCCGCTGCACCCGGCCGCGCAGGCGGGGCTGGAGGAGCTGCTCGCCCAGCGCGGGGGCTCCGCGGACCTGGCGGCGCTGCACGAGCGGCGCGCCGAGGCGAAGCTGGCGCAGAAGGACAGCACCGCGGCGGCCACGGGCTTCGTGAGCGCGGCGCGGCTCCACCATGCGGCCCTGGGCGACAGGACGCGCGCGGTGGCGCTCCTGGAGAAGGCGCTGATGGCGCAGCCGGGCCATGTCGAGGCGCTGGAGCTGCGCGGCTCGCTGCTCCTGGAGGCGCAGCAGTACGCGGAGGCCGCGGCCATGCTGAGCCAGCGCGTGCAGCAAGGGGGAGACCCGCGGACGCTCGCGGCGTTCCACCTCACGCTGGGGAGCCTGTACCAGACGCACCTGCAGGACCCGACGCGCGCCACGGCGCACCTGATGACCGTGCTCTCCTCGCAGCCTCGGCACGTCGAGGCGCTGGAGCGACTGGCCACGCTGCATGCGCAGGCCCGCAACTGGACGGGTGCGGTGGACTGCCTGCACAAGCTGCTGCAGCAGGAGCTTCCTCCGGAGTCGCGGGCGCGGTTCACGCTGGACCTGGCGCGCACCTACGACGAGGGCCTGGGCGACGCGGCCGCGGCCACGCCGCTGTATCGCCGCGCGATGGAGCTCTCGCCGGGAGACCCGGCGTTGGTGGACCGGCTCGTGACGCTGTACGAGCGGGCCCGCAACCTGCCGGAGCTGGCTCAGATGCTGGAGGCGCAGGCGCAGTCCTCGGCGTCGGCGGCGGACCCGAAGCGGGCCGCGGCGCTGCGCATGCGCGTCGCGGAGCTGTATGCCGGCCCGCTGTCCGAGCCCGCCCGCGCCACCGCGCTGTACCGACAGGTCGTGGACAGCGACGGCACGAACCTCACGGCGCGCGCGGCGCTCGCGGGACTGTATGCGCGCGACACCTCGTCCGTGCCCCTGGCCATCGAGGAGCATCGGCAGATCCTCCGCCAGGACCCGACGCGCGTGGACAGCCTGCATGCGCTGTTCAAGCTGTGGGAGGGGCTGCGGCAGCTCGACAAGGCGTTCTGCGTGGCCTCGGTGCTCCAGTTCCTGCGCTCGGCGACGGAGGTGGAGCTGGCGTTCTACACGGAGGGGCGCACGCGACTGGCGCAGGAGGCTCGCGAGGCGCTGACGTCGACGGACGTGGACACCGTGCTGCTGCACCCGGGCGTCCGCGGGCCGCTGCTCGAGGTGCTGCGCGCCATGGGCGACCAGCTCGAGAAGGTGTATCCCCCGAGCTTCGACATCGTCGGCGTCAACCCCAAGACGGACAAGCTCAAGCCGGACAGCGCCGTGTACAAGGCCATCCGCGGCGTCGCGCAGGTGTTCGGCGTGGAGGAGTTCGACGCGTATCAGTCGCGCCGGGGGCTCGCCGTGCTGGAGACCACCGAGCCGATGTCCGTGTGCATCGGCCAGGACGTGGTGCGCCGCTTCAACGCCCGGGAGCAGAAGTTCCTGCTGGGCCGCGCGGCGATGGGCCTGCTCAACAAGGCGGCGGTGCTGGAGAAGCTGTCCCAGGGCGAGACGGCGGACCTCTTCGGCAGCGCGGTCCGCATCCACGCGCCGCAGTTCGCCGCGCTCGGTCGACGCAACGACGAGACGGTGAAGCAGCTGCGCAAGGCCTTCTCACGCAAGGCCATCAAGGCGCTGGAGGGCCCGGCGATGGCGCTGGGGGATGTCCCGAAGCTGGAGCTGTCGCCTTGGCTGGATGCGCTGGACTACTCGGCGGACCGGGCCGGATTGCTCATCACCGGCGACGTGTCCGTGGGCCTGGGCATGGTGCTGCGCGAGGACCCGAACTACGCGGGCGCGAAGCTGGACGCGCCCGAGCCCGTCATCCAGGCGGTGCGGGATGGGACGCGGCTGCGCACGCTGCTCGCGTGGTCCTTCACGGATGACTTCTTCCGGCTGCGTCAGCGGCTGGGTCTGTCGCTGTAGCGTGACGGCTGGCGGCGGGAGGCGCTCTACTCCCGCCGCAGCACCGCGCCCTCGGGAAGTCCGCCGACGATGCGCGCGACAGCCTCCTCCACGGGACCGCGCTCGTCGCACTCGACGGTGATCTTCACGCGGTAGTCCTTGGCGGGGTCGAACTCCGGATACGAGCCGATGGCCACGTGCGGCATGCTCAAGGCCACGGCGTCCAGCACGGCGGCGATCTCGCTCTCGCCCAGGCGCAGGAACAGGCTGTTGAGGACGACGGGGGTGCCGCGAAGCCTCGCGAGCACCGTCTCCAATTGCATCCGGAAGAGCTGGGGCACTCCGGGGAGCAGGAAGATGTCGCCCACGGTCAGGACGGGGAACCACGTGCCTGCTTGCGGCAGCAGCACGGCGCCCTCGGGTGCATCCGCCAGGCGCATGCCTTCCGCCGTCACCTTGCCCCCCGGGGCGCGGGCCTCGATGAGCGATACCATCTCCGGCAGCCGCACCACGGGCTTGCCCAAGGCCAGCGCCACGGCCCGCACCGTGACGTCATCGTGGGTGGGGCCGATGCCGCCACTGGTGAAGACGTAGCGGGCCTTCTGTCGGGCCCGGCTCATCGCGTCGACGATGGCGTCCACGTCATCCAGGATGGTCTCCACCGAGCGGAGGGGGATGCCCACCTCGCGCAGTCGCTTGATGAGGTGTGGACCATTCTGGTCCTGGACCTTCGCGGTCAGGACCTCATTGCCGATGATGATTGCCGCCGCACCCGTGCGCTCCATGGAGCCGAAGACTCTACCGCATGGGGTGGAGATGCGCCGCGCGAGTCTCGCGCCACACGCCGAGTGTCGGATTTCCATGGCGGCATACCGATTGCCTATGAAGCGCACCGCGCGCCGGTATGGCCTTCGGCCGGCTGCGTTGTCGTTCCTGGAGTCCTCCATGAAGACGAGCGCCTGTTCCCAATCCATGACCCCGAGACCCTCCATGTTCCGCCGAACGCTGCCCGTCCTCCCCATGATGCTGTCGTTGTCGCTCACCGCCTGCGGCGATGAGCTGGATCCGGAGCGGGTGCCGCCCCAGTCGGTCTGGGTGACATCTCGCGTGGGGACCCATTCGGAGCTCAGAACCGTCTCCTACGACCTGCTCCCCGGGGGCTACCTGAGCTTCGTGCGCGAGGGGAGGCCTTCCCTCGGCGCATGCGCCACCTACGCCCCTCATGGGCGCCTGGGGGTTGATGGGGACTCGACGGCGTGCATGGTCCTGGACCTCGACAGCGCGGTCCTCGGAACCGGTCCCAAGAAGTTCAAGGTCGCCGGGCAGAGCAGCTACACCGTCGAGGGGTTCTCCACCGCGTTCACCCCAGGGGCGGGACACTCCCCTGAAATCAAGGCCGCCTACGCGAGCATCTCCTGCGAAGCCTGGGACCCGGCAGACGCCGTTCAGGACGTGTCTGGCCGAGTCGTGCTGGAGGAGAACAGCGATACGCGGCTGAGTGGCTACGTGGTGGCGACAAGCATCGGGAAGACGGTGGGCTGCGCCTTCGGCGACAAGACCGAGGTGAACATCCGCTTCGACATCACCCGCTGACCTTGTTGCATCAGAATTTCATGTCAGAAATCCGTGGCGAGCCCTGTGAACATCGGGGCTCGCCCATGGGTCGACAACCAAGGCCCTGGAATTGCACAATCCGTGAACCATGCCCCCAACCTTCCGTGTGGTTCTCCGAACCTTCGCCACCCTCCCCTTGTTGCTCACCGCCTGCGGCGACGACAACCGACCGAGCTACATCCGCGTCAACTACCCCAATGGCGTGATGCAGTTCGACGGAACTCCCGACCCCCAGTTCGCGCAGGGCCTCTCGAACCAGTTCCGTCTGTGCGCGGTGAACGACCCCTCCCCCGAGGCCGTCTACAACGACGACGAGACAACGGCGTGCGTCCACCTGCGAATCAGTGACACCGCGCTCCAGACGGGCCCCAAGGAGTTCAAGATCGCCGGCACGGCTGTCATTTCCCCCGCGGACCCAGGCACCATCCCGGCCGTTGCATTCACCGCGGGGGCGACGCACTCCCCCGAGGTCCAGATGGTCTACATCTCGACCATCTGCTTTGGACCCGGAGCGAACCAGGACACCCGTCAGGAAGTGACAGGCACCCTGGTTCTCAAGGAGAACTCCCAGACGAAGCTGAAGGGCCGCGTGGTCCTCCAGGTCAAGGGAACCACCGCGGACCGGTGCACGGGCGGCGACTCCGAAGCCAACCTGCGGTTCGAGTCGGAGCCCTGACCCGTCAGCGCTTGCGGGCCAGGAGCTTGCGAATCTCCACCAGGGAGGCCGCCGTCACCGCCTCGATGCCCTGCTCGCCATCGATGTGGACGATGCGCTCCTTCTTCGCACGGCGGCGGATGGCGGCCAGGTACTGCTTCGCGATGCGCCGCTGCGCCTCATCCGCCTCGAACAGCTCCTGCGCGCCGCCCCGCACCGCGCGCCGCTTCGCCGCGACCTCGGGGGCCACGCCCACGAACAACGTCAGGTCCGGGGACACCGCGTGGCTGTTGATGGCCTCCACCCAGGCCATGGGCAGCGATGCCCCCTGGTAGGCCAGCGACGAGAGGACATACCGGTCGCAGAGCACCAGCTTCCCCTCCGCCAACGCGGGCAGCACCCGCGCCGCGAGGTGGTCCGTGCGGTCCGCGGCGAACAGGAGCGCGAGCGTCTCGGACGTCAGCGGACCCGCGCCGTGGGGCAGCCCCAGCCGACCCGTGAGGGCCTGGCGAATCATCGTTCCCACGGGCCCATCCGAAGGCTCACGGGTGGTCACCACCGCGTGCCCTTCCGCGCGGAGCGCCGAGGCCAGCCGCTCCACCTGCGTGGTGGTCCCCGCGCCGTCGAGCCCCTCCAGGACGATGAACCGCCCCTTGCGGGCGGCCGTTCGCGCGGCGCTCACCGGGGCGACAGCGCGGCGGGTTCGTCGAGCCGGAGCTGGCTGCGCAGCGCCAGCATCGCCTGGTAGCCCTTCAGCTCCTCGGCCAGCACGCGGCGGCCCAGGACGTAGCGGCGCAGCGCGTACCCCAGCAGCACCACCGACAGCAGGGCCACGCCCCACGCCAGCAGCGGCGTGCGGAGGGAGTCATAGAACAGCTTGCCGGAGGCTCCCGCGAACATGAGGGCGACCATGGTGGCCACTCCCGTGTGCGCGAAGTGCGTGGTGCTCTGGCGGACGGACAGGCTCTCCTGGAGCCGGTCGAGCTGATTCCTCAAGTCCTGGGTATCGGCGCTCATTTCGGAGCCGGGCACCCTACAGCACCCCGTCTCACGCGTCGAGTCATCCACCGCTCCCCCACTCCCACCCACCGGCCCTCCGGAAATTTCAACGACATCGCAACGAGGGAGCAAGGCAGCCCTCGCGATGGGCTCATCCGCCCCATCACTCGGGCGCACGGCGGGTCGCGGGTTGGCTTGCCAGCCCGAAACGCAGACGCTACATGCGCCAGCACATGCAGACCCGCGAGCGGACAGAATCCACCCCACGCCACGACACCCAGCTGTCCTCCATCGAGGACGCCATTCGCGATATCCGTGACGGCAAGTTCGTCATCGTCGCGGACGACGAGGACCGGGAGAACGAGGGCGACCTCATCATGGCGGCGGAGAAGGTGACGCCGGAGCACCTGGCGTTCATGGTGCGCCACACCAGCGGCATCGTCTGCATGCCCATGCTGGCGGACCGCCTGGACGCCCTGCGGCTGCCGCAGATGGTCGCCGACAACAACGAGTCCCACCGCACCGCCTTCACCGTCTCCGTCGACTACAAGGTCGGGACGACCACGGGCGTGTCCGCGGCGGACCGCGCGAAGACCATCCAGGCCCTGGCGGACCCGAACAGCCAGGCGAGCGACTTCCTGCGCCCCGGCCACATCTTCCCCCTGCGCTACCGCGAGGGCGGCGTGCTGCGCCGTGCGGGCCACACCGAGGCCACCGTGGACCTGTCCCGCCTCGCGGGCCTGGGCCCCTCGGGCATCCTGTGCGAGCTGGTGAAGGACGACGGCACGATGATGCGCATGCCCGACCTCCAGGTGTTCGCCCGGGAGCACAAGCTGTCGGTCATCACCATCGCGGACCTCATCGAGTACCGCCGCCGCAAGGACCGGCTGGTGCGCCGCGAGCCGGGCCAGCACACCGTCACCACCCGCTATGGCGAGTTCACCGCGCTCACGTACTCGTGGACGCCGGACGGCGCCAAGTCGCTGGTGCTCGTGAAGGGCGACCCCGCCTCCCGCCCCAGCACGCTGGTGCGCCTGCACGCCGCCTGTACCCTGGGCGATGTGTTCGGCTCGCCCACGTGCAACTGCAACGTGCTCCTGGACCAGGCTCTGGCCCGCATCGCCCGCGAGGGCAACGGCGTGCTGGTGTACCTGCCCGGCATGCACGGGGACGACTTCGGCATCCAGCACAAGCGCAACACGGACGGCAGCGCCTCCCTGGGCGCCGGCCCGCGCGAGTCCCGAGACCTGGGCATGGGCTGCCAGATCCTCAATGACCTGGGCGTGCGCTCGCTCCAGGTGATGACCAACACGGACATCACCTACCGGGGGCTCGCGGGCTTCGGGCTCACCATCGACAAGCGCATCCCGCTCGTCGCGGACTGAGTCGTCCCCCTCCGTGCGTGGGGCTCCCCGAGTGAGGAGCCCCCGCACCGACGCGCCTCAGCCCAGGTCCGCCAGGGCCTCTCGCACCGCCTCCAGGGTGGCGGGGAGCGCGACGGGCGGATTCGCGTAGCGGCTGCCCACGTCCGCCAGCGTGCCCCGGTGGTAGCCCACCTTGAAGTCCGCGAACTTCAGCCCGTGCGCGGTGGACACCACCGCCACACGCGAGCCCTTCGCGATGACGCCCTGGGCCACGAGCTTCTCCAACGCCGCCAGCGCCACACCCGTCTGAGGACAGGTGAAGGTCCCCTCGCGGTCCGCGCGCGCGGCCGCATTGGCCAGCTCGGACTCGGTGGCTTCCTCCACCACGCCGTCGAAGGCCTTGAGGATTCGCACCGCGCGGCGGAAGGACACCGGGTTGCCAATCTGGATGGCGGACGCCAGCGTGCTCTGCGCCTGCATGGGGACCAGCTCCTGGAAGCCGCCGCGGAAGGCTCGGGCCAGGGGGTTGGCGCGCTGCGCCTGGGCGACGGCGATGCGCGGCCTGCGGCTGATGAGGCCCAGCTCCAGCATCAGCTCGAAGCCCTTGCCCAGCGCGCTCGCGTTGCCCAGGTTGCCCCCCGGAATCACCACCCAGTCCGGCGGCTCCCAGCCCAGGTCCTGGCACAGCTCCACGGCGACCATCTTCTGGCCCTCGATGCGCAGCGAGTTCATCGAGTTGGCCAGGTACAGGCCCGTGTCCGCCGTCACCGCCTGCACCAATCGCATGCAGCCGTCGAAGTCCGTATCCAACGACAGCACGCGCGCGCCATTGGCGATGGGCTGCACGAGCTGCGCGAGGGAGACCTTGTCCCGAGGCAGGAAGACCACCGCGGGAATGCCCGCCGCCGCGCAGTAGGCGGACAGCGCCGCGGAGGTGTCCCCCGTGGACGCGCAGGCCACGGCCCGCAGCGGCACGCCCTTCGCCCGCATGTGCTTCACGGCCGAGACGAGGACCGTCATGCCCCAGTCCTTGAAGCTGCCCGTGGGCGACACGCCGCATTCCTTCAAGTCGAGCGCGGCCAGCCCCAGCTCCGACGCCATGCGCGGCAGCGGCTTGAGCGGCACGCGGCCCTCGCCGAGCGAGACGATGTCCTCCACCGGGAGCTGCGGATAGGCCCACTCGCGCTTGCCCCAGACCCCCGAGCCATCCGGCAGCCTCGCCGACCCGAAGCGCGACTCGAAGCGCCTGCGCCACTCCTCCGCGGGCACGGTGCGCAGGGCCGCCACGTCGTGACGCACCTCCAGCAATCCCTCGCAACGCGGACAGCGGTAGACGACCTCCAGCAGCGACGCGCGGAAGTCACACCCTTCGCTGCACGCATACTCCGCCCGGAACGCGGACCCCTGCGCGCTCATGCTTCCTCCGCGAGGCGCGCGCCGCACTCGGTGCAGTTGCGTCCCGGGCGACCCGGCGTGTGGCAGGTCGGGCACGCCATCCACCCCTCCGCCTCTCCCGCCGGTCCTGTCACCACCACCGCCTGCGCCACACGCGCTCGAGGCATTCGCATGCCGCAGTTATCGCAGAGCAGCCCCGTGGCTTGGACATGCCTGCAGTAGCGGCAGGCGACCGCTCCCAGTGGGGCCGCGGTGCGCACGCCGTCATCCGGAGCACGGCCGGTGTCCAGCCCATCGAGTCCACCCGCGGGTGCGTCCGCCGTGGGCCCGGAGAGCGTGAGCTCCAGGTCCTGGACCACCTGGGCCGGGAGGTCCGGGCCACTGCGCAGGCGCGTCGCGTCCAGCTCCGGCAGCGTGGGGGCCACCACGGCATCCCGGCCCCCCGCGTGCGGGGTGAGCTCCAGTTCCGGCAGGCGGGCCACGGGAGGAGTCGCGGTCACGGTGGCTGGAAACCGCTTCCCGCAGACATCACACTCAATCCCCTCAGGCTGTACGTGGTCGCAGACCGGACAGATGATCATGCGCGGACGTTAGCGGGGGCCCACACTCGGGGGCAACGCGGCTGCGCTCGTCATGGGAACGAAGCGCACGGGGAGCAGGGACTCCACCTGGGGGAGCATCCCGGGCTCACGGGCCCTTCGGATGCGCAGCAGCTCCTGCGTGCCCCAGGTGGGGCCCACGGGAACCACCATCCGCCCTCCCGGCTGAAGCTGGGAGAGCAAAGGGGTGGGGACCTCACTCGGCGCGGCGGTGACCAGGATGGCGTCGAAGGGGGCCTGCTCGGGCCACCCTTCCCCTCCATCCCCCTGCCGGAGGAACACGTTGTCGAATCCCAGACGCTCCAGTCGCTCGCGCGCCGAGCGGGCCAGCTCGGGGATGATCTCCACCGTGAAGACCTCGCGGCAGAGGAGCGCCAGGAGCGCGGTCTGGTAGCCGGAGCCGGTGCCGATCTCCAGCACGCGCTCGGAGCCCTGGAGCTGGAGCGCCTGCGTCATCAGCGCCACGACATAGGGCTGGCTGATGGTCTGCCCATGGCCGATGGACAGCGGGACATCGGCGGCCACCTCGTCCCGGGCCTCCTCGGGGACGAAGTCCGCTCGCGTCAGCCGAGCGATTCCCGCCAGCACCCGCTCGTCGTGAATGCCCTCGCGGGACAAGAAGTCAGCACGCGCCTGGTCACCCATTCCTCGAATGTAGCGACGGCGCGAGTCCCTCGCCCGAGACTCCCGCGCGTTCGCTAGCCCACCTGCGCGAGCGCGAGCCGGCCTTCCCACCGCTCTTCCAGCGCCTTCACCAGCGCGAGGTGCTCGGGGGACTTCATCTCCGGGTCCCTCGCGAGGATGCGACGGGCCTCGGCCTGGGCCATGGAGAGGAGGTCTCCATCGCGCGCGAGGTTCGCCACCGCCAGCTCGGGCAGGCCGCTCTGCCGGGTCCCCAGGAACTCTCCGGGCCCTCGGATCTCCAGGTCCTTCTCCGCGATGACGAAGCCGTCGCTGCTCTGCTCCATCACCGCGAGGCGCTCGGCGGACTCCCAGGAGCGCGCGCTCCCGGCGACGAGGAAGCAGTGGCTGGCCGCGGCGCCTCGGCCCACGCGGCCGCGGAGCTGGTGGAGCTGCGAGAGGCCGAAGCGCTCCGCCGACTCCACCACCATCACCGACGCGTTGGGCACGTCCACGCCCACTTCCACGACGGTGGTGCACACGAGGACGTGGATGCGCTTCTCGCGGAAGTCCTCCATCACCGCGTCCTTCTCCTCCGCCTTCATCCGCCCGTGCAGCAGGCCGACGCGCGCATCGGGGAAGACCTTGCTCAGCTTCTCCACGCCGCGCGTCGCGTCCTCGAGGTCCAGCTTCTCCGACTCCTCCACCAGCGGGTACACCACGTACGCCTGGTGCCCCTTGGCCAGCTCCGCCGCGATGGACTCGTAGACGCGGGCGCGCTGTTTGTCGTTGAAGACGCGCGTGTTGATGGGCGTACGGCCCGGCGGGAGCTGGTCGATGATGGAGAGGTCCAGGTCTCCGTACAGCGTCATCGCCAACGTGCGAGGAATCGGCGTGGCCGTCATCACCAGCACGTCCGGCTTGAGGCCCTTGCTCATCAGCGTGTGACGCTGGAGCACGCCGAAGCGGTGCTGCTCATCGATGACCACGAGGCCCAGCCGGTCGAACGCAATCTCCTGCTGGATGAGGGCATGCGTGCCCACCGCGAGGTGGATGTCACCGCGAGCCACCGCGTCGCGCACCTGCCGCTTCGCCTTCGCGGTTCCGGACGCGCTCACCAGGCCCACCTGGAAGCCCAGCGGGCCCAGGACCTTGCGGAAGTTGCGCTCGTGCTGCTCCGCCAGGATCTCCGTGGGGGCCATCACCGCGACCTGATAGCCGTTCTGCAACGCGACGAGCGCGGAGACCATGGCCACCGCCGTCTTGCCGCTGCCCACGTCGCCTTGCACCAGCCGGTTCATCGGCTCGCCGCGCGCCATGTCCCGGCTGAGCTCCTCCACGACCCGGGCCTGGGCGCCCGTGAGCTGGAAGGGCAGCGCGGTGCGCGCCTTCTCGAGCAGCGTGGGGGACACGTCGAAGCTGATGCCCTGCTCCGCCTTGATGCCCTGACGCTTGAGCGCCATGCCCAGCTGGAGGAAGAACAGCTCGTCGAACGCGAGCCGGCGATGCGCGGGGCTCTGGTGCGCGTCGAGCGCCTCCAGGTCCGCGTCCTCGGGCGGGAAGTGGATGAAGCGCAGCGCGTCCGGCAGCCCCATCAACTCGAGCCGACGGCGGAGCTCCGGCGGGAGCGGGTCCTCGAGGGCGTGCGCGTACTGTTCGCCCACGCGGGAGGCCAGCTCTCGGAAGGAGCGCTGCTCGCCTCGCTCGAAGCCGGGGTAAACAGGGACGATGCGGTTGAAGTGGACGGAGGTGGCGGAGTCGAGGTCCTCGGCCGGCTCGATTTCGGGGTGGGCCATCTCCCGGCCGCTCATCGTCGCGCGCACCTCTCCGGAGAGGACCAGGCGCTTGCCGACGGTGAAGCGGCTCTTCAGCCAGGGGCCCGCGTTGAAGTACGTCGCGGCGATGCTGCCCGAGCTGTCGCCGACGACCGCGCGGAACATGCGCCGGCCCTGCTTGCCGGGGACGAAGTCCGCGACCTTCACCATGCCCACGGTGACGCCGCGCTCGCCGGGCTCCAGCTCCGCGATGGTGAGCAGGCGCCTGCGGTCCTCGTAGCAGCGCGGCAGGAGGAAGAGGATGTCGCCCATCCGGCGCAGCCCCTTCTTGTCCAGCGCGGAGATGAGCCGAGGCCCCAAGCGCTTGCCGAGCGTCTTCAGCGGAGAGGACAGCGGCCCCGAGCGCGGCGCGATGGACAGGAGCTTCGCCTCGGAGCGCGACGCCTCCGCCGCCACGGCGCGCTTCTTCTTTTTCTGCTCCTTGCGAGCCTTGGCCGGGGCCTTGGATTCGGGGCCCGTGTCGAGCGAGGCCTGACGCGCGCCGCGTCCCGTCGCGCCTCGAGCGGGAGGAACAGCACCCGGCCGCGTCAGGCCCGCATGCGCGCCATAGGACTGGCCATCGCCCCGGGCCGAAGGAGCGCTCGAACGAGGCTCGGCGGCCTTCGCCCGAGGCGCGGCCGGTGCGGGCTCGCTCGACCTCCACGGAGGCATCTGCACGTAGCCCGGGGGCGGCGCGACCGAATCGCTTCCGAGCGCGCGCCCCCGCCCCGCGGGCTCCAGCATCCCTTCGTGGCCACGTACCCGAGGCTCGCGCGAAGAAGAGGCGCCCACCGCATTGCGTGCTCCGTCGAACGCCGCATCCTGCTGCTGACGGGAAGCCCTCGCCGTCTCGGCACTCGGAAGAGAAGCTCGCGCGGAGGTGGAACCCGCAACTGCATCCTGCTGCTGACGGGAAGCCCTCGACGTCTCGGCATTCGGAAGAGAAGCCCGCGTGGAGGCGGAACCCGCCACTGCATCCTGCTGCTGACGGGAAGCCCTCGACGTCTCCTCCTGGGACCGAGACGCTTGCGCGGACGAGGCGCTCGCCTCCGTGTCTGGCTCCCCGAACCACGCATCTTGCTGGCGAGGCGCCTTCGATGCCGCGGCGGACGGGTCTGCCGGTCCAAGCGCGCGACCACTCGCGGCTCCCACCTTCACACCGGGCGCCGTGGGCCGCGCACCTTGCGTTCCCGATGCGGAGGCCCCCTGCCATCCGGGCGCCGAGCGTGGCCTCCCCTCCGAGTCCTCCGCGCCTACGCCCCTGCGGGGCTCGGCCGACCTCTGCCCCGGGCTCTCTCCCTCCCGCCCCATCGCCTCCGCCGCGAGCCCTTCCAGCTCCACGGGCAGCACCACGCCCCCGAGCTTCAGTCCCGCGACCACCCGCCGCAGCGCGGCCTTGCGACGCTCCGGAACCGGGTGGTCCACATGGGGCAGCGCCGCGCGGAGCAAGCGCAAGGCCTCGGCGTTCACGCCGCTGGCTCCCGCCAGGGCGCGCTCCAAGACCGGGGTCAGCCCCTTCACGGTCGCGAGCATGGCGAAGTCGCGCTGGCACGCGTACCGGAGGGGTCCCACAAGACTGGCGAGCGGATGGTTCACGCGCGATTCACGCCATCCATCCTACGGAATGGGGGTGACGTCTCCCAGAAAACGCAACCGGGGAAGCGAGCCGTGGCCCGCTCCCCCGTGGTTCTCTTCCGCGAATGGTCCGAGGCTCAGCCCTCGCCGGGGATGGCTTCGGGTTCGGGGTCCTCGAAGCGGATCTCCTGCACCTCCAGCTCGCGCACTCCGCCCGGGCTCTGCACCGTGGCGACATCCCCCACGCGCTTGCCGATCAGCGCCCGAGCCACCGGAGAGGTGACGGCGATCCACCGCTTCTTCAGGTCCGCCTCCAGCTCGCCGACGATGCGGTACGAGACGGGCTTGTCCGTCTCCGTATCCAAGAGGTCCACCGTCGCCCCGAAAATGACCTTGTCACCGCCCAGCTTGCTCGGGTCGATGACCTCGGCGCGCGCAATCCAGTCATTCAAGTCCAGGATGCGCCCTTCGATGTGCGACTGCTTCTCTTTCGCCGCGTGATACTCGGCGTTCTCGCGGAGGTCCCCGTGAGCCCGGGCGACCTCGATCTCCCGCGAGATCTTCCCCCGCTCGACGGACTGCAGGTGCTTCAGCTCCGACTTGAGCTTGCGCAGCCCGGAGGGGGTCATCGGGATGTTGTCGCTCCCGCTAGCCATCGACACAGCTCCTTCCACCACTCCCAGGTTCACTAAAGATTGAGGGCCGGCACCCCTCCCGGAGCCCGGCCCCCACCATGATGAAGGGCTCAATGTAGGGAACCCGAGTCCTGAAGGTCAACGAAACCCGTACATGTTCCCTCGGAGCCGCTGGGCGCACGCGGGGTGAGCCGCTAGGCTGCCCCTCGTGCTGTCCGTCCAGGAACTGCGTGCCCTCGCCACGTCTCTGTCCGCCAAGGACTTCGAGCGGCAATTGGGGCCCTTCGCCCTCATCCAGCGTCCCCCCTCGGAGGCCTCGGCCGCGGTGCTCGCGCCCACGCGCATGGCGGACCCGGAGGACATCGGCCTGGGCATGATGTCGCTCCTGTTTGAATTCGAACACCTGCGCGTCGCCACGCTCCCGCCCCTCCATGCGACGGACCGCCTGCGCATCGGCCGACGCATGGACTGCGACCTGGTCATCGACGACGCGTCCGTCTCCAAGCTGCACGCGGAGCTGCGCTGGAGCGAGGCCGACCACCGCTGCACCGTGCAGGACCTGGGCTCCACCAACGGCACCTTCCTCAACGCCGGCACCCTGGGACAGCGCGAGGCTACGCTGCGCGACGGCGACATCCTCAGCTTCGGAAACGTCCAGTACTGGTACCTGGAGGCGAAGACGCTGCATGAGCGCCTGCGAGCGGGCGAGGCCACCGGCCTGGGCTCGCGCAGCGGCTAGTCCTCGCCTCATCCCCGTGCCCATGGATAGGTTGCGCCCAGGAGCCAGGACACCATGACGCAGAGCCCTCGCGACGAGCGCGACTACTTCGAACGCATCTACACCGCCGTCGAGCAGGTGCCCTGGGGCAAGGTGGCCACCTACGGCGACATCGCGACCCTCGTCGGCGACGGCTGCGATGCCCGCGTCGTGGGTCATGCACTCGGCGCCCTAGGTGCTCGCTCCGCCACCGTGCCGTGGCAGCGCATCATCAACCGCACGGGCGGCATCAGCCTCACCGGGCATGGGCAGCGCGAGCGGCTCGAAGCGGAGGGTGTGACGTTCGACGAGCGCGGCAACGCGCGGATGGACGCGCACCACTGGAGCGGCCCCAGCGAGGCGTGGGCTCGCGCGAATGGCTTCCAGACGCTGCCGCGCACCGCCGAGAAACCGGCCTCCGCGCAGCTTCAGCTGTTCTGACACGTCACATCCTGCACCAAGGGCTCGGCCTCCCGGCTGCTTGCCTGCGGGAATAGACGCGCGAGAGTCGGGCTCTTGCCCTCGGGCCGGATTCCGCCATGTCGCTCGCGCTATTCCGCTGGAGTGTCGTCCTGTTGTTGTGCCTGTTCACCTCGGCCGCGGTCGCGGGGGAGGTGCGCACCCGGAAGAACAAGGCGAAGGCCCCCAAGCTGGTGAGCCTCGAGGGAGGACACCAGCTCCACCGCGACACCGCGACGGCGTTCCAGCGCATGGCCCTGGATGCGGCGAAACACGGCGTCGTGCTGACGGTCACCAGCGGCTATCGCTCCCCGCATGAGCAGCGGTGGCTCTACGAGCAGTACCGGCAAGGCAGCGGCAACAAGGCCGCGCGGCCCGGCCAGTCGAAGCACCAATTGGGCATCGCGGTGGACCTCATCGTGGGCAAGCGCACATCCAAGCGATACCGCTGGCTCACGGCCAATGCCTGTCGCTTCGGCTTCCGCCGCACGGTGCGCTCGGAGCCGTGGCATTGGGAGTACCACCCTCGGAGCACCTTCCCTCCCGTGGCTGGCTTCAACTGCCTGGGACGCAAGACGCGCCCGCCCGAGCCTCCCACGTCCGTGGCCACGCAGGACCCGAGCTGAGTCACCCGCGCCCCATGCGGGCGCTCACGACGTCACGAAGACGTCACGGGCTCGGACTATCGTCTCCTTCCGGGCCCCGTTCATGGGTGGGGGAACTCTCGTGGAGGTCGGCGCGCTGAATCCATTGGATTGGACAGGTCCGCAGTTCCTCAGGGTGTACGTCGTGCTGTTCGTGATGGCCCTCGTCATGGGCATCGCGCTTCGCCGCATGCTGCGGGGCCCTGGCGGCCCCTCCCGACGCGCGCACGAGTCGCTCGACCCGTATGACGTCGCGCTGTTGTCGGGTCCGAAGGAAGTCGTCCACACCACCCTCGCCCGGCTCCTGCACGAGCGCGTGATTCGCATGGACGGCACGAACATCGAGCCCACCGGAAAGCACCCCAACCTCCGCTCCCCCATCGAGCGCGCCGCCTACAGCGCGGTCTCGGGCCAGTCCATGAGCCTCGCGGAGCTGCACGCCCGAGCCGAGCCCGCCATCGAGCAGCTCAAGGAGCCGCTCATCCAGCAGGGCTTGCTGGTCGACGCCCCTCGGGCCCGCCTCGCACGGTGGCTGCCTCCGCTCCTGGGGCTGGTGCTGCTGGTCCTGGGGCTGGCCAAGATGGTCGTGGGCCTGTCGCGAGACAAGCCCGTGGGCATCCTCGTCCTCTTCAGCATCTTCACGTGCATCGCCGTCTACATGCTCTCCCGGAGGACCTGGCGCACCCGCCTGGGCGATGAGGTCCTGTGGACCCTGCGCACGGAGCAGCAAGCGCTGCGAGTCACCGCGCGCAGCGCGAAGTCCTCGGAGGTGATGAACAGCCATGACCTCGCCCTCGCGGTCGCCCTCTTCGGTCTCGGCGCCATCACCTTGACGGACTTCGAGCTGCTGCGCCGGCAGATTGCCCCCGAGGTCTCCAGCGGCGGTGACTCCAGCTCCAGCAGCGGGGGCTGCGGTGGAGGGAGCAGCGGGTGCTCGGGCGGCAGCAGCGACAGCGGAGGGAGCAGCAGCTGCGGCAGCAGTAGCAGCTGCGGAGGCGGCGGCTGCGGCGGTTGTGGTGGAGGTGGTGATTGAGCGCGGCGGCGCTCCAGGGCGTGGGCATCGGCTGGCGAAGGGAGCTCGCGCTGTTCATCGACCGGATGCCCTCCCCCGGCTTCGTGGAGGTCCTCGCCGAGCACCTTTCCCCCTCGGGCCCCATCCCCGAGCCCCTGGTGCGACTTCGCAAGCGCGGGGTCCCGCTGGTGTTGCATTCCGTCTCACTGGGCCTCGGCGCCGCGGAGCCGCCCTCCTCCGAGCGGCTCTCCTGGCTCGCGCGACAGGCGGAGCAGCTGGGCGCGGTCTGTATCAGCGAGCACCTGGCCTTCGTCCGCGCGGGAGGCATTGAGTCAGGCCATCTGCTGCCAATCCCTCGCACCACGGATGCGCTGGAGGTGTTGACGGAGAATGTTTCACGGGCCCAAGCCGCGCTGCCCGTCCCGCTCGCGCTGGAGAACGTGGCCTCGCTGTTCGAGTGGCCCGACGCGGCCTTCACCGAGGCGGAGTTTCTGCGAGAGGTGCTCGCGCGAACCAGCGCCTCCCTGCTGCTCGACGTGGCGAACCTCCACGCACACACGCTCAACCATGGCACGGACGCAGACGCGGTCCTGGCATCGGTGCCGCGTGAGCGATTGGCCTATGTGCATGTGGCCGGTGGCATCCAACACGGCGGCCTGTATCACGACACGCACGCGCACCCGGTGCCGGATGGGCCCATGGCCCTGTTGGAGCGACTGGCGCGGAGGCTTGGCCCGGTGCCGGTGATGCTCGAGCGGGATGACCGCTTTCCATCCGAGACGGAGCTGTCCGCGGAGCTCGCCGAGATGTCCCGCGCGCTCGAGCGGGGTGCCGCACGTGAGCACGCGGAGGCGCACGGATGAGCGCGCGCGAGCGGCTGGCCCTGGCCCAGGCGGAGCTGGTGCGGGCGCTCGGCGTCGGTGGCCCCGTGCCCGCGGGCTTTGATACAGCCCGCGTCCAGGCCGCGGCCCAGGCCTTGATTCACAAGCGGCGCCGCGCCGTGGAGAACACCTGGCCCAACCTCGCCTCGGCCCTGGGTCCTGACTTCGCTCGCCACTTCGACGCCTGGGCTCGAACCTACCCCATGTGCGTGGAACCGGACCCACGCGCGGAGGGGCGACGCTTCGCTGAAACACTCCGCGGACAAGGCCTCCTCCCCGCATCGGTTTCCGGGGTCCTGCTCGACTTCGATGCACGGTGGAACTGGATAGCTACAGGAGAAGCGGTGCGACGCCGTGGATTCGCGCTCGTCATCCGGCGAGACACCTTCACGCGACGATGGCAAGTGGCCCTGAGGCTCCCCGGCGGGCGAGTGATGCGGTGGGTCTGACCGCACATCTCCGATGAGGGCATGATTCCAGGTCGCATCTCGATTACCGTTATCGCTTCTCTTCGAGCCGAGGGGGCGCATGCTCGTCGTGCCATCCATCCTGGATGCGGTCACCGTTCACGCGGAGGGGGCGCTGTGTACACGCATCGCCACCCTGCGACTGGTGGAGAACCGCGTTCCAACCGAAGTCCAGCTCAACGGTCTTCCCCTGTCGCTGCGTGCCGGAACCCTCCGAGCCAGCGTGAGACAAGGACCACCCGGTCTCACCGTCCGCGCCATCCGCCCGACCTACGACGTCCAGCTTCCCCCTGAAGTCGACGTGCCCAGCGAGCACCAGGCACTGGAGGCGGCCCGCGCGCGCGTCTCGGATGTGACAACGCGGCTGGACGGACTCCAGCGCGAGCTCCAAGCCATTGGCGCGCTCAAGCCCACGTTCGCCCCGAAGAACAAGGAGCACTATCAGCCGCACGAGGCGCCGCTGGCCGCCATGCTGACGCTGACGTCCTTCGTGGACTCGGAGCTGGCGGCCCTGCACTCGCGCCGTCTGGAATTGGAGCGAGACCTGCGCGACGCGGAGGCCGACGTGCGGCTGCGACGCCAGCGCCTGCACGAGGCCTCCAGTGCCGTGCGCGGTGAGCGGGCCCGGGTGTATCGCGCCGCCGTGCTCACCTTGTCTGGGACACCCTGGCCCCGCGAGACACCCGCGCTCATCGCCCTGGAGTACGCCGTGCCGGGCGCGCGCTGGGTTCCCACGTATGACCTGCACCTGCCCAGGACGCTGGAGGAAGGCACGCTGCGCATGCGCGCCTCCATCATCCAGCGCACCGGCGAGGACTGGTCCGGCGTGAAGCTCGCCGTGTCCACCGCCGCGCTGGACCGCAGGGCGGAGGTCCCCGAGCTCAAGGCCCTGCGCATCGGACGCCGGCAACCCGCGCCGCCTCGCTCCGGTTGGCGCGAGCCGCCCCCGGGACTGGATGAGCTCTTCGCCGGCTACGACTCCTTCCGCCCATTGCCCGCGGCCAAGAGCCAGCCCCTCAACGGCCCCGGAGCCGCCCCGTACCAGGCCGCCATCGGCGGCGTGCTCCAGCAGGAAGGCGCGGCGGCCCCGGAGCTGGCGATACCGCTCGGGGAGGCCGCTTCTGGCGGCGCGCCTCCAGCGAAGAAGAAGTCCCGGCTCCATCGGGACCTCGACGGGGTGGGCGCACCCGCGCCCGCGATGGCCGCGCCCGGTGGCCCCGCCCCCGCGTCTCCGCCGCGCTCCGTGTCTCGACCCTCGGCCGCGGCCCCCCTGGCCGCGAAGCCCTCGCAGAACCGGGCCCGCATGGAGCCAGAGGACATGCCCGCACGGAGCCGCGCGCGTGTCGCCCGAGGAGGAGCCCGGTCCCCGAAGCAGGACGACGGCCTGGACGACGATGACATGGCGAAGGAGAGCCTGTACCTCGACGAGCCCATGACGGAGGACCTCGCCCCGGAGCCCGAGCCGGAGGATGGGTTCGGTGGCTCGGCCGAGAAGCCGGGCGCGATGTCGCGCCTCGAGCCCGCCGACCAGTGGCTGGACTACGAGCGGCTGTCCCTGGGCCCCGCGGATGGAGAGTCCTCCGCGCGTGGTCGGCTGCACCCTCGCCCCAGCCACGTCACGCGCGAGGTGATGGCCC
Source organism: Myxococcus stipitatus (assembly GCF_038561935.1). Next base: position 5,800,340 of record NZ_CP102770.1, read on the forward strand.
TGTCGGCCATCCAGGTCCAGGTCAACGTCGTCTCCTTCATGGCCGTGTGTGAGCGGGAGGTGGCCAGCCTCTGGCGCGTCCCCGCCCCCGCGTGGACCGTTTCTCCGCGCGAGTCGGCGATGCACTTCGATGCGCGGTTCGACGTGGAGACCCGCGCGGACGTGCCCTCCGATGGGACATGGCACACGCTGCCTGTCCTCTCCGTCCCCGTGGGGTTGTCGCCCGAGTACGTCTGCGTGCCGTCCGTGGAGCCTCGCGCGTTCCGCACGGTGCGCGTGGAGAACCGGACGCCCTACCCGCTCCTCGCGGGCCCGGTGGACGTCACGCTGGGCGACGAGTTCCTGATGACGTCACCGCTGCCCACCATGCCTCCGGGCTCGACGCAGCGCCTGGGCCTGGGTGTCGAGGAGTCCATCAAGGTCGCGCGCAACACGCGCTTCGACGAAGCCTCCGGCGGCATCTTCGGTGGCGCGACGATGCTCACGCACCATGTCTCGGTGGAGCTGGCCAACCGGCTCACCAATCGCATCCTCATCGAGGTGTGCGAGCGCGTGCCCGCGGTGCCCTCGAACTACGAGAAGGACATCAAGGTGGAGGAGATGGAGGTGGCGCCGCACTGGCAGAAGCGCACGCCGCTGCCGGGAGAAGTCCCCGTGGAGGGCGAGCGCGCGTGGCGCGTGGTGCTCCAGCCCGGTGAAGCCCAGACGCTCAAGGCCACATGGACCGTGAAGATTCCCGCCAGCAAGATGCTGGGCGGCGGAAACAGGAGGACCTGATGAGCACGCCCTTCACCCTGCCGGTGGTCAAGGTCACCCTCCTGGAAGACCGCGCCCTCGTCGAGCGCCGAGGCGAGGTTCCCCTGGTCCCGGGCGCCCAGCGTCTGGTCATCTCCGGGCTGTCCCCCCTGGCCGTGGACCGCTCGCTCCAGGCGAAGCTCGCCGGAGGCACCGTGTCCCAGGCCCGCGTGCGCCGCGCGCGGAAGCCCGAGCCGCCCGAGGCCCTGCGCGAGCACACCACCCGACTGGACCAGCGGGTGGCGGACCTGGAGCAGGAGGAACGCCAGCGCAGCTCGGATGTGAATCGGCTGACGGCTCGACAGGACCTGCTGACGACCGCGCACGCGGATGTCTACCGCGCCATCTCCGAGCAGGCCGGCGGAGGTCTGTCGCGGGCCGAGACGTGGAAGCAACAGCTCGACTCCGTGCGCCAGGAGCTGGAGACCACCGGCGAGGCACTGCGAATGGCACAGCGCGAACATCTCCGCGTGCAGCAGCAGCTCGAGGAGGCGCGTCGCGCACGCGCCGGGACGCAGCAGGAGGAGGCACGGCTCGACGTCCAGGCGGAGCTGGAGGTGGGGCACCCCGCGGGCGGCACGGCGCTGCTGTCCGTCACATACCTGGTGCCCTGCGCGGCCTGGCGCCCCGCGTATCGCGCGACGCTGGAGTCGTCGTCCGAGGGGACGAACACGACGGTGAGGTTGGAGTGCGAGGCCGTGGTGTGGCAGCGCACGGAGGAGGAGTGGAAGGACGTGGAGCTGGCGTTCTCCACCGCGCGCCCCACGCTGGGCGCGGCGCCGCCTCGACTGGAACCGGACTGGCTCTTCCTGCGCGACAAGACGGACCGGGAGAAGCAGGTCGTCGAAGTGGCGGTGCGCGAGGAGGTCATCCAGACGGCGGGCGAAGGTGGCGCGACGAAGCGCGACGAGGGCCTGCCCGGCATGGATGACGGCGGCGAGGCCCTGACCCTCGTGGCGCCTCATCGAGCCACGGTGCCCTCCGATGGCGAGCCGCACCGCGTCCCCCTGTTCCACTTCACCGCGCCCGCGGCCTCCGAGCTGCTCGTGTGTCCGGAGCTGTCACCGCTGGTCCATCGGGTGGCGCGCTTCGACAACGTGAGTCCGGCGGTGCTGCTCGCGGGCCCGGTGGACCTGGTCCGGCAGAGTGGTTACGTCGGCCGCTCGCAGCTTCGCTTCACCGGGAAAGGCGAGCGCGTGCGGCTGGGCTTCGGGAGCGAAGACTCGCTGCGCGTCGCTCGGCAGACGGACCTCCAGGAGGACGTGAGCCGGCTGACGGGGCGCAAGGTGAAGACGCACCACGTGCGGATGTTCGTCTCCAACATGGGGCCCAAGCCCGCGGCGATGGCGCTCGAGGAGCGACTTCCCGTCTCCGAGGTGGAGTCCGTGGAGGTGGTGCTCCAGAAGGAAGCCACCCGGCCCGCGCCCACGCGCGTGAGCACGGAGGGCATCGCGCGCTTCGAGCTGACCGCGCCTCCGCGCTCCCAGCAGGAGCTGACGCTGGTCTACACGGTGACCAGCTCGTCGAAGGTCGCGGGGCTGTAGGGTGTCCCGACCTGGGTCCCGCCCGAGAGGCTCCTCCGGGCGGGACGCGGGCCTTCAGTGCTGGACGACGGCCACGTAGTTTCCGTAGCGCGTCTGGATTTCGGAGACGTACTTCACGGGCTCGGAGCCCCGGCAGTAGCCGTGTCGCGCGCGGCGGTAGTAGTGGGGTTTCTCGAGGAGGAGCATGGCCTTCTCGACGTGGTCGAACCAGCGGTTGGGGTCCAGGCCCTGCTCCTGTGCCAGCCGGCGCGCGTCGAGCACGTGGCCCAGCCCCGCGTTGTACGAGGCCAGGGCGAAGCGCAGCCGCTGCTTGAAGGGAATCTCCGGGGCGATGCGGCCGATGAGCTGGTGCATGTACTTCACGCCCGCGTGGATGCCTTGCTCGGGGTCCTCGAGCTTCCGGAAGCCCAGCTCCGTGCCCGTGTTCGGCATGACCTGGAAGAGGCCTTGCGCGCCCACCCAGCTCCGCGCGCGCGGGTCGAAGCGGCTCTCCTGGAACATCTGCGCGACCATCAGCCGCCAGTCCAGGCCGTAGCGCGCCGAGTAGGCGCGGACGAGTCCGTCATAGGGCGAGATGGCGCCAGCGAGGACCGCCGCCTCCGTGGTCGCGGGGGCCTCTTCACGTCGCCCCTCGAAGTAGCGGCGACGGGCCAGGTTGTACTCGGTGCCGCGATAGGTCTTCTTCACGAAGCCGTCGAGGAATGCTCGCAGCTTCGGGTTCTGCTGACGCACGGCGAAGGCGATGCCGTAGTGCCCTTCCTTCCCCGCGGGCGTGCCCTGGCCGGGGACGGTCAACGCGACCTCCACGTCTTCGCGATACACGAGCTCCGCGGCGAGGATGTGGCTGTCCGTCACCGTGAGGGGAATCTCGCCGCGGGCCACGCGCTCGATGAGCGTCTCGGCGTCCTGGTCCTCGGGCTCCTCGACGAGGACGAAGCCGTGCTGGGGGGCCAGTGCGCTCAAGGTGGCGAAGTGGCTGGACGAGCGGCGGACGTGAATCGCGCGGCCCTTGAGGTCCGCGAGGGACGCGGGCTTCTCGGCGCCCGCGCGCTGCACGAGGACCTCGTCCACGAAGAGGTAGGGGCTCGAGAAGGCGACCTCTCGCTGACGCTCCTGGGTGACGGTGAGCGCGGCGGCGACCAGGTCTCCCCTGCCCTCCTTCAACCACGAGAGGAGCGCCTCGTAGGAAGGCGGGACCAGGATCTCGAGCCGCACCTTGAGGGCATCCGCCACGAGCTTCGCCATCGTGTAGTCGAAGCCGGCCTGTCCTCCTCGGTGAAGGAAGTAGGTGACGGGGCTGTTGCGCGTGAGGACTCGCAGCACGCCGCGCTTGCGGATGCCGTCGAGGTCACCGGTGAACAGCTGCTGGTGATGCTCGGTGAGGGCTCGCTCGATGAGGAAGGCATCCAGGGCGCCACGCAGCGCGGGGTTGTCGAGCCGCACGCCCCACGCGAGGGCCCGCTTCTCCGCGATGGGAAAGAGCGCTTCGACGTTCGGGTTGTAGGTCTCGATGGCGGCCAGCAGGTGGCTGTCCACGACGGTGAGCGGGAGCTCGCCTTGGGTGACCTTCCAGGCCAGCTCCTCCGAGTCGAGGCTCTCGGCCACGGGCTCGACGACGAGTCCCGGGGCCTTGCCCTGGGCGAGGGTCGCGAGCGAGGCGGCGAAGGTGGAGCTGGCGCGCACATGGACCGCGCGGCCCGCGAGTTCCTCGGGCTTGCGAGGCAGACCGGAGGCGCCTCGCTTGCCGACGAGCACTTCGCTGACGAGCGCGAGGGGACGGGTGAACGCGAGCTCCTTCGAACGTTCCGGGGTGACGGTGAGGTCCGCGGCGATGATGTCTCCTCGGCCTTCACGCAGCAGCGGGATGAGCTGGTCGAAGCGCTCGACGGGGATGAACTCGGCGGTCATCCCGTGCTTCTCGGCGAAGCGCTCCAGGAGGGCGCGGTCCTGCGAACGTGGCATGCCTTGGCGCGGAAGGGAGCGCTCGTCGATGGTCTCCACGAGGACTCGCAGCACGCCACGGGTGCGCAGCGCGGGGAGGTCTCCGGTGAAGGGAGGCTCGGGCGGCTTCGCGGGGGCGGCGTTGGCTTGCGTGTCTTCGGCGGGGAGCGGCAGGGCCTGCTCGGGGAACGGAGGGTCCTCCGGCTCGACGGCGGCCACGGCGGGAGGCGCCGGCGGAGGCGCGGGAGGGTCCTGCTTGCAGGCGGTGACGCTCACGAGCAACGCGACGATGAACAGCCAGCGGGAACAGCACTTCATGGGTACTTCCCCCTCGTCTGAGACGACGCCGACGTGGCGACTTCGCCCCCGCGCATCCTCTACCCGAGTTGCCCGGGTGAAATCACGCACCGCCCTCCCGAGGCGGTGGCCCCCGCGACGCGTCACCGCTCGCGCTGGTAGAAAGCGGGGATGGAATGGGCGCTTTCCCGTGAAAGCAACGAAGACATCGACAGCCAGCGGTGGGAACACTGGCGCGTTGTTTCGGCTCGGCTGGAAACAGGGCAGGACTTGGATGAGAGCCGAGCCCCTGTGGGAGGGTGGCGACTCAGGCTCTTCTGGAGCGCGAAGCCTCCACCCGCCCGTGAGGCCGTCTTCTTTCGGCGGCTCATGCCGGGCTACATCGCCAGCAAGTCCATTCAGGACATCAGGGCGCAGCTCGCGAGGACCGCGTGGTGCGACTTTCGCTCCCTGAGCGCCGCGGAGGCCCGGGGGCTTCAGCACGACGCGACCTCACATGGACTTCGCGCGGAGGTCGTGCGCGATGGACTCGACGACCCGGCCATCGACCAGGTCCTCTCGCTCCAGGACGCGCACCGCGCCCAGCATCCATCCGGCTCACGCTACCGGGTCCGCATCAAGCCCTCCTTCGACGACGCGGTGAGCATCCTCGTGATGGCAACTCCCGAGGGTGCATCCGTGGCCGTGGGAAGCGTGGTGCACGCCGAGCACGTGCCGATTCCCCACGAGCGTCTTTCGAGACTCCGTGACGAGCTCGCGTCCGTCTCGCTGCTCACCCTTCGGGGCTCGACCGACATCGGGCTCGACGGAACCTCCGTGAGCGGCTCGGTCGAGGAAGGCGAGCGGGTGAATCACTTCTTCGTGTGGAGTCCTTCGGCGGAGAAGAACCCCGGGGAGCGCACCTTCGTCGTCGCCCTGGCTCGGCTCGCAATGGAGGTCTGCCGCGAGCCTTCGGTCCGCGAGCGACTGCGGGGTCTCCAGGAGTGGATTGAGTAGCGGTGGCTACTTCGCCCGCTGCTGCTGCTCCATCTCCACGCGAAGGCGATCCTCCTGGGCGCGAAGCTCGGGGGTGAACTCCTCGCCGAAGTCGGACGCCTCGAACACCGGGCGGATCTCGAGGACACCTTCCTCGCCGGGCATCGGGTTCGGGCAGCGGCGCGCCCACTCGAGGGCCTCGTCCATGTTGCGCACCTGCCAGAGCCAGTAGCCGGCGATGAGCTCCTTGGTCTCCGCGAACGGGCCGTCGACGACACTCGGCTTCTTCCCGTCGCCGAAGACGACCCGCTTGCCCTTGCTGCTGGGGTGGAGGCCCTCGCCCGCGAGCATGACGCCCGCCTTCACCAGCTCCTCGTTGTACTTCCCCATCGCCGCCAGCATCTCCTCCTTCGGCATGACGCCCTTCTCGGAGTTGGGGCTCGCCTTCACGATGACCATCACGCGCATGTTCGTCTCCTGGTTTCGAGGCGGGGTTGCTCCCGCCCTTCAAACTGGCAACGAATATCCCAATGGCAGATCGACACGGCCTCGAATTTTTCTCAGAAGCCGCGTGATTCCAATGGGTTGTGCGAAAGCCACGGGTCAGCCGAACCACCGGCCAGACTCCGGGGCGAAGATGTGGACCCGCTCCAGGAGCGAGGCGGGGACGCGCTCTCGAATCATCGACTGCACCTCCTGTGGGCCCAGGGACTGGCTGAAGTGCATGAGCACCAACGCCTCGTTCCGGAAGCGGTCGGCGTGGGCGAGGAGCTCGTCGAGGTGGAGGTGCGCGCGATCTCTCGCGTCCTGCACGGAGCGCTTCGGGTCGACGAAGGTGCACTCGATGACGAGCACGCGGGAGTCGAAGAGTGAGGGCTCGGTCTCCAGCACGCGCGCCAGCGTGTCGGTCGCGTAGGCCAGCTCCAGGTGCTCCACCTCCGTGAAGAGGTCCTCGCCCGCCTTGCGGCGCTGGGCAATCTCCTGCGGGGGCATGCCCAGGTGCTCGGGGCGCAGCTTGGTGACGCGCCGGAGGAACTGGTAGCCGAGCGACGGCACCGGGTGGTGCGTGCGAAACGCGCGGACGTGGAGCCCCTGGCCGAGCGGCTGGACATCCCCGGGAAGCATCGGCACCGTCTTCACTTCCATCGCGGTGTGATGAAGCCGGGAGAGCACCTCCAGGGCCTCGCGAACGGTGGGCTCGATTTCGGCGGGAAGGAAGAGCTGCGGAGCCCCCTTCCCCAGCAACCGGCGGATGCCCAGCAGCGCGCCGAGCGCACTCGCATGGTCGGGGTGCGCATGGCTGAGGAAGATGCGCTCGGTGCCCGCGAAGGAGCGGATGGGGATGCCCACGTCGAGCACCACGTCCAGCTCCGGCACCTGGAGGGAGGTGTAGACCCCCCCGATGGAGATGCCTCGAACGGTGTAGGGGCCAGCCTGGACTTCGGTGAGCGTCATCCTCGGGTTTATGACGCGCCTGCCCCCTCCGCCGCAATGCTCAGTCCATCCGCGTCCCGTGTGTCACGTGTCGAAGCGGAACACCGTCGCGGCGCACGAAGCCCGCGTTCCGAATCGCTGACAGAACTCCGTCAGCGCCGTGTACGGAGCCATCGACAGGACCTCCCGGAACTCCAGGTGCAGCACGAGGCAGTAGAGCGAGACCTCCAGGAAGCTCACGCCTCGCTCGGGGGGCAGCGCGGCGAACACGGACGCCACGTTCTCGTCCAGCCAACCCAGCATGTTGCCCAGGCTCCGACGCATCTTGTCCTGGTGAGCGCCACTCTCGGCCCCGCCGCCCACCCGCGACATGACCAGCGTCACCTCCGTGGCCATCGACTGGAGCACCAGCTCCTGCGCGTTCGCGCTCACCGGCTCCACGAGGTCCTCGGGCCACACCAGCCTGGGCGTGAGCGCCGACTGCCGCGCGAGCTCGCGACAGACATTGAGCGCTCCGAACCAGGAGCCTCGCTCGGTCCGCAGCACGGGAATCTTGAGCGCGGGGTTGCCGCCATAATCCTCCAGCTTCGGAGACATGATGTCTCGCAGGATCTGGAACTCGTAATCGACCCGCAGCTCCTCGGCGAAGATGCGCGCGATGCGGGTGAAGTGAGAACTCGAACGGCCGATGATGACAGGCTTCATGTCGTCTCCCAGGACAGGTCCAGCAGCCTTCAGTCCGCCTTCTTCGGAAGCCCCAGCGCTGCCCTGACCTCGGCGGTTCCGCGCCCGGCCCAGTGCCGCCGATGGTTCTCCCCTGTCACGAAGCTGCGCGTCTCCATCCGGTCCACGTAGAGCGTCCCGTCCAGGTGGTCCAGCTCGTGCTGGAGGATGCGCGCATACCAACCTCGCGCGTGAATCGTCACCGGCCGCCCCTGCTCGTCCAGCGCATCCACCCGAACCCCTCGCGCCCTCGCCACCAGCGCCGCGAACCCCGAGACACTCAGGCACCCCTCGTAGAACTCCGCGGGCGTCGCATCCTCCACCGTCAGCTTCGGATTGATGAGCACATGGAACGGAACCGGCGTCCGCTCCCGGTCCGCCAGGTCCGCCGGCGCCACTCCCGCTTGGTACTCCGAGCGGTCCTCAATGACCACCAGCCGCAATCCCACGCCCACCTGCGGCGCCGCGAGGCCCACCCCTGGCGCATCGCGCATCGTGTCGCGCATCAGCACGATGAGCCGTTGAATCTCGGGACTGCCCATCTCCTCCGGCGTCAGGTCTCGCGCCTTCTGCCGCAGCACCGGCTCTCCCGCCTGGACGATTTTGAGCACCATCCCGCGAGCGTAGCAGGCCCATCACGGCGTCCTCCAGCATCACGCGAGGCCCGCTTCCACTCCCGCTGAAGCGTCCGACAGCACACGCTCCTCCTCCCCCGGGAGACTTCACCTCCCCCACCGTGCCAACCTTGCCCTCGCAGGCTCGCGTCTCGACTCGGAGATACTGATACACTTCAGTGGCGATATTGAACGACACCGTTCCCACGGAGCTTGCAGGTCGCGATGCGGCGGTCTCGACGTCTCGGGTGGGCCGCCCTGGCCTCACTCGTCATTCACGCGGCGCTCCTCGGGTTCCTCGCGAACACGGAGCCCCCCGCTCGCCCTTCCCCACGCCAGCGCGAGTCGAAGCCCGCCCCCGTGTTCATGGAGGTCGTCCACGCGCCTCCCAAGGTCCCCTCGGCGCCCGCCGTCGAAGAGGCCCCGAAGCCCCCGCGTGACTCCGTTCCTCCACGCACCACGCGCCGGACCGAGACTCCGGTGAAGCCGCCTCGCGAGGCGGAACCCGTGTCCCGGACACCCGAGCGGAACGACACACCTCGCGCCTCCTCTCCCGGACTCAACCTGCTCCCGCGCGCGCCCGGTGGGCTCTCACTGCCCTCGGGCCCGCCCTTCCAGAGCGGACACACCCTCCGGCCCGGAGACCCCGGCCCTTCCCGCGAGGCGCTCATCGCGGAGGAGCGCGAGCGCGTCCGTGGCCGCGTCCAGGGACACATCGACGACCAGCAGGCGGCCCTCCGCGTGGCGAATGGATTGGTCGACCCCTACTTCACCGAGGTGCGCAAGGCGCTCGAGAAGGGCTTCGAGGATGCACCGGTGTTCCCGGGGAACCCGCTGGGGAAACAGATCGCGACGTCCTGGGCATCCCAGGCGGGGAAGTTCGGAGCCTCCGGCTCACCGGGCGGCCCCGTCCCCAAGGCCGCCACCGCGTCCGAGCAGCTCAAGGCCCTGGAGGGACGACTGGGCCGGAACACGCTGGAGCACCTGCGCGGCCGCGTCCAGGCCGGCGCGGAGCTGCACCAGGTCGCGGAGGGGGGCGGAGGGAAGCTCGTCGTCACCCTCGAGCTGCTCCAGGCGCCCGATGGCACCTTGCGCGAAGCCAGGCTCGTGTCGGTGAGCGGCATCCCCGCGTATGACACCTTCGTGCTCAACGCCGTGCCGGGCGCGCTCGCGAAGCTCCCCCCTCCTCGCGACGGCGCGCGCGGTGTCAAACCCGAGGGCATCCACACGCTCTGGTCCGTGGAGGGACGCGTCGTCTACTACCGCAAGGTCAAGGACCTGAAGGGCCGCAGCGCCCTGTACCTCGCCACCGCGATGGCGGCGGGCGTCCTGGCTGGCCGCTTCGAGGAGACGACGGGAGAAATCGAGGTCATCGACTTCACCAACCCCCGGTTCCTCTGCCAATCCAAGCTGCTGCGGGTCTACTGAGCCCCAGGAAGCACGGGCCCCCCATTGGCCTCGCTCAGGCCGGGGCGCTAGGCTCCCACGCCATGGCTCGTCGCAAGAAGGCCGATGAGATGGCCGCTCGCGTCCGCAATCTGCTGGCGATGGATGCCGCCAGCGTCATGCGCCGGCTCGAATCCCGGCGTGACGAGATGTTCAACCTCTTCTCGCGCCTGCGCAGCCGAGAGCCCCTCCTGGAGACCATCGCCTCGCGCTACGCGGACGGTGCCTTCGAGCACCTCCTCCACCTGCCCGAGCAGGAGCAGGCCGTGGTGGACCGCTACTACTCCACCCTGGACGAGATGCGCTGGTACTTCACGTACACCGAGGACATGCCCGGCACCGCGCACCTGAACTTCACCAAGCTGCACAAGCGGCTGGAGGAGGCCTATCGCGTGCTGGTGGTGACGCTCGGCCCCCCCGTGTCCGCGGATGGCGCCCGGGTCGTGGACGCGGAGGTCCTGCGCCGAGAGGACTCGCCCCCTCCCGAGGACAAGACGCTGACCCGCGCGGCGCTCCCTCGTCAGCGCCGCGCCGCCCCGGGCTGAGGGCCCTCGGCGCCGCCGTCAGGCTCCGTGCGCCTGGAGCCCCTCGGACGCGGCGGGAGACTCGGCGTCGACGGCGCGCGGCGCGAGCTTCCGCATGGAGCGCTTGCCCACCACCACGTCCACCATCTTCCGGACGCGGGTCCACACGCTCTCCTGCACGTAGGGGATGCCGTACTTCTCGCAGAGGGCACGGACCTTCGGCTGCACCTCGCGGTACTTGAGCATCGACAGGTCCGGCCAGATGTGGTGCTCGATCTGGTAGTTCAGCCACAGGTGCGCGAAGTCGTTCAGGTCTCCGCCCGTCCGGTAGTTCGCGCTGCCGATGACCTGCTGCACGTAGCGCTCGCCCTTGTTCGCCGGGGACGTCTCGAAGCGATACAGGTCCTCGCCCGTGTGGTTGGGTCCCACCACGAGGAACGTGTGGAGGCTGGTGAGTACGTCCGCCATCACCGAGTTGCAGAACGCGCTGAAGGCCGCCCACGGTCCGATGATGAGGAACAGCGCGGGGAAGAGCACGAACTGCACGAGCGAGTAAGGCAGGTAGCACTGGAGCAGCAGCTCCTTCCACTCCGCCCCCGTGAGAGCGCCACCGTCCCGGCGTCCCTTGCGGCGCAGCGCGCTCAGCGTCTCGGGCGCGTAGTACGAGGCGCGCCAGGTGAGCGCCAGCAGCCCGAGCTGGAGGTAGCGCAGCACGAGCGGCCTGTCGGGGTTGCGCAGCGTGCCTTCCGCGTTGCGCTCCAGGAGGTCGGGGTCCGCGTCCTCGCCGGTGAACGAGTGGTGCAGGACGTTGTGCTCGTAGATCCACGCATCGGGCAGCATCCAGTCGAGCCAGTCGAGGTAGCGGCGTGTGCCCTTCGCGAAGCCCTTGCCCGTCCGAGACGCGGGGACATGGGGGACGCGGTCATAGCCGCGGTGCCCCACGTGGTGCATCAGGAGCCACCGCGTGGAGCGCCCCACGCTGAGCGCCGCCGCGCTGAATGGATTCGGCGCGATCCAGCAGGTGGCCATGCCCAGCAGCGTCCCGATGCGCCCCCAGCGCTCAATCTTGCGCAGGTGCTTCAGGTCCGCCTCGCCCACGTTGGCGTCCAGCTCCGCGCGCAGCGCCTTCAGCTCCCGGTGGAAGCCCTCCACGTCCACGGAGGCGATGTTGAAGGTGGGGGGCACGGGCGACGACATGCGTGGAACTCCTCGAGCAGGGATGGCGGAGGGGGGAACGGTAGTCGTGCTCGGGGAGCACTCAAAGCGATTCCGAGCCCACTGCGACAGGCAGGCACGGAGGCCCCTTCATACCAAAAGCAAACGGCCCCGCTCCCGTGAGGAAGCGAGGCCGTTCATGGCCTCGGGAGTGAGTCCCGTCGGCTACCGGCGCGCCCGGCCCGGCACCGTGCTGGTGACGCCCAGGTACTCCTGGAGCGGCTTCACCTCGAGCTCCGTGCGCTTGAGCGCCTCCAGCGCGCCCACCGCCATCCGCGCCGCCTGCACCGTCGTGTAGTACGGCACCGAGTGCATCAGCGCCTCACGGCGGATGGAGAAGCTGTCGGCGATCTCCTGCTTGCCGAAGGTGGTGTTGATGACCAGCACGATCTCCCCATCGACAATCTTGTCGACGATGTTCGGCCGGCCCTCCTTCACCTTCTGCACCACCTGCGCCTCGATGCCCTTGGTCGCCAGGTACTTGTGCGTGCCCGCCGTGACGATGAGCGTGAAGCCCATCGCGCGCAGCCGCTTGGCCAGGTCCACCACCGCCGGCTTGTCGTCATCCTTCACCGAGATGAAGACCTTGCCGGACTTGGGCAGCTTCACGCCCGCCGCCAGCTGGCTCTTGGCGAAGGCCGACGCGTAGTCCTGCGCCAGGCCCATCACCTCGCCCGTGGACTTCATCTCGGGCCCGAGGATGACGTCCACGCCCGCGAAGCGCGCGAAGGGGAACACGCTCTCCTTCACCGCGACGTGCCGCATCTCCGGCTCCTGCGTCGCGCCGAGCTCCTTCAGCGTCTTGCCCACCATGCACAGCGCGGCGATCTTCGCCATCGCCACACCCGTGGCCTTCGAGATGAACGGCACCGTGCGGCTGGCGCGAGGGTTCACCTCCAGGATGTAGATGACCTTGCCCTGGATGGCGAACTGCACGTTCATCAGGCCCACCACGCCCAGCTCGCGCGCCAGGGCGATGGCCTGGTCCTTCATGCGCTCCACGAGGTCCGGCGACAGCGAGTGCGGGGGCAGCGTCGCGGCCGCGTCACCCGAGTGCACACCGGCCTCCTGGATGTGCTCCAGCACGCCGCCGATCATCACGTCGCCCGTCCGGTCCGCGACCAGGTCCAGGTCCACCTCGATGGCTTCCTTGAGGAAGCGGTCGATGAGCACCGGATGCTCCGGCGACGCGCTCACCGCCTCACGCATGTACCGCTCCAGGCTGGCCGCGTCGTACACCGTCTCCATCGCCCGGCCGCCCAGCACGTAGGACGGACGCACCATCACCGGGTAGCCGATGCGCTCGGCGACCTTGAAGGCCTCCGCGTGGCTGCGCGCGACTCCGTTCTCCGGCTGCTTCAGGCCCAGCTTCTCGATGAGCGTGCTGAACCGCTCGCGGTCCTCCGCCCGGTCGATGGCGTCCGGCGACGTGCCGAGGATCGGCAGGCCCGCCTTCTCCAGCGGCACCGAGATGCGCAGCGGCGTCTGCCCGCCGAACTGCACGATGGCGCCGATGGGCTTCTCCCGCTGCGCCACCTCCAGCACGTCCTCGATGGAGAGCGGCTCGAAGTAGAGGCGGTCGGACGTGTCGTAGTCCGTGGACACCGTCTCCGGGTTGCAGTTGACCATCACCGTCTCGTACCCGGCCTCGCGCAGCGCGAAGGCCGCGTGGACGCACGCGTAGTCGAACTCGATGCCCTGGCCGATCCGGATGGGGCCGCTGCCCAGGATGAGGACCTTCTGGCGGTCCGTCGGGGGCGACTCGTCCTCCTCCTCGTAGGTCGAGTAGAGGTACGGCGTGAAGGCCTCGAACTCCGCCGCGCAGGTGTCCACGCGCTTGAACACGGGACGAATCTTGCGCGAGTGCCGGTGCGCCCGGACCTCCTCCTCCGGGTAGCCCAGGAGCTTGCCCAGGTACTTGTCGGAGAAGCCGTGCGCCTTCGCCTGACGGAGCACGTCGTCCGGGAGCTGGTCCAGCCGGCCGTACTCCTGGATGGACTGCGCCTCGCGCACCAGCATCTCGATGTAGCGCAGGAACCACGGGTCGATGGCGGACAGCGCGTGCACGTCCTCCACCGTCATCCCCTCGCGGAACGCCTGGGCCACGAACCAGGGCCGCTCGGGACGGGGGACGCGGAGCGCCTCGCGCATCACCTTCTCGCGCTCCTCCTTCTCCGTGGGCAGGTCCGGGGACTCCAGGCCCACGCGGCCCAGCTCCATGGAGCGCAGCGCCTTCATGTACGCCTCGGGGAAGGTGCGGCCAATGGCCATGACCTCGCCCACCGAGCGCATGCTCGTCGTCAGCGTCCGGTCCGCGTGCGGGAACTTCTCGAAGTTGAAGCGCGGCACCTTCACCACCACGTAGTCCAGCGTCGGCTCGAACGAGGCCGGCGTGTCGCGGGTGATGTCGTTGCGCAGCTCGTCCAGCGTGTAGCCCAGGGCCAGCTTCGCGGCGATCTTCGCGATGGGGTAGCCCGTCGCCTTCGAGGCCAGCGCGCTGGAGCGGGACACGCGCGGGTTCATCTCGATGACGACCATGCGGCCGTCCTTCGGGTTGATGCCGAACTGGATGTTGGAGCCACCCGTGTCGACGCCAATCTCGCGGATGATGGCCAGCGAGGCCTGCCGCATCCGCTGGTACTCACGGTCGGTCAGCGTTTGCGCGGGCGCCACGGTGATGGAGTCACCCGTGTGGACACCCATGGGGTCCAGGTTCTCGATGGAGCAGACGATGATGACGTTGTCCGCCGTGTCGCGGACCACCTCCAGCTCGTACTCCTTCCAGCCCAGCACGCTCTCCTCGACGAGGATGGTGGACGTGGGGCTGGCCTTCAGGCCGGAGCGGCAGATGGCCTCGAACTCCTCGCGGTTGTAGGCGATGCCGCCGCCCGTGCCGCCCAGGGTGAACGAGGGGCGGATGATGGCCGGGAAGCCGATCTCGTCCACCAGCGCCATGGCCTGGTCCAGCGTGTTCGCATAGCCGCTCTTGGGCAGCGTCACGCCGATCTTCTGCATGGCCGCCTTGAAGAGCTGGCGGTCCTCGGCCTTGTTGATGGCCTCCAGCGACGCGCCGATGAGCCGCACCCCGTGCTTCTCCAGGATGCCCTGCTCCGCCAACGCCTTCGCCAGGTTCAGCGCCGTCTGGCCACCCATCGTCGGCAGCAGCGAGTCCGGCTTCTCCGCCGCGATGATGCGTTCGGCCGCATCCACCGTGATGGGTTCAATGTAGGTACGGAACGCGAACTCGGGGTCCGTCATCACGGTGGCGGGGTTGCTGTTGAGCAGCACCACCTCCACGCCTTCATCCCGGAGAGCCTTGATGGCTTGAGTACCGGAGTAGTCGAACTCGACGGCCTGCCCGATGACAATCGGGCCCGAGCCAATCACCAGAACCTTGCGGATATCGGTACGCTTGGGCATCGGGGCGCCCCCATACCAACCTCTGACTCCGCATGCACGGATGTTGTGTGGCTCATGCCTCCCGGGCGTCAGGACGCCTGGACGCCCCACCGCCCCCAGAGCGGGTGGCGAGAACATTCGGACATGAAGGCGAGGGGCGGACAGGTGGGCACCCCACGCCCCCCGGCTCTGCTACGCTCCGCCCCTTCTCGGAGGTCGCATGCGTCGCTGTTCCCTGGCCCTCATCCTCTCCTTGTCCGCGAACGCCTTCGCCCAGGCGCCCGCGACGCCCGAGCCCGCCGCCGCCGAGCCCCCTCCCGCCGAACAGCCGGCCCCCGCTCCGGCCGCCGCCCCCAAGGCCGAGGAGCCCGCCGCCCCCCAGGTGGCTGAAGAGAAGCCGGCCGCGCCGCCTCCCGCCGCTCCGGAGCCGAAGCCGCGCCCGACCCGGAAGAAGCCCACCGCCGAGGCCGCCGCCCCCGCGCCCGCCATACCCGGCGCCGAGGCCCGACCCGAGACAGCCGCCGCTCCGCCTCCGACGCCCGCGCCCAAGCCCGCGACGGCCGCGGCCCCGCCTCCCGCCGCGCCGGCCCCGGTCATCCACCGGCCGGAGCTGCCGCCGGAGCCGGAGATGCCCGTGCTCACTCCCGAGGAGATCCGGCTCGCCGACATCAAGACGAGCGCGCGCTTCCTCTTCCAGGCGCTGCTGACGGGGGACGTGCGCAGCACCGCCAACGAGCTGTTCTACCCCTTCCAGCTCGAGGAGAAGCGCTTCGCCACGCCCGAGGAGCTGGTGGCCTCGTGGGTGAAGCAGCTCCGGCTCAAGCGCACGGACCTGGTCACGCTCTACGACGTGGAGGTCCTGTCGCTCGAGGCGATGGAGAAGAAGTACGGCAAGCCCCCGGCCCGGCTCGGCCTGGACCTGCGCAACATGAAGGACATCTGGGTCGCCGTGGGCAACCTCTCGGGCCGCGCGGGCGTCTTCCTCTACAAGCCCTACGCCAACGAGTACCGCGCCTTCGCCTACACCGACTGAGCCGCGCGGCCGGCGCCCTCTTCGCGAGCGGCGCCGGCGGGGCTCGGGCGTCGCTCAGCGCAGCGCCTGCACCATCTCACCCAGGCGCGTGAGGCCCTTGGCGAGCACCTCGCGCGAGGTCGCGAAGCTCATGCGGATGTAGCCCTCCGCGCCGAACGGGTCTCCCGGCACGGCGGCGACGCGGAAGTCGTCCAGCAGGATTTCGGAGAGCTGCATGGAGCCGGTGATGGCCTTGCCCTTGTAGGGGCGGCCATAGAGGCCCCGCACATCCGCCAGCGCGTAGAAGGCGCCTTCGGGCATCCGGCAGCGCACCCCATCCAGCGCGTTGAGCCCGCCGACGAAGAAGTCGCGGCGCGCGTGGTACTCGGCCGCCATGGCGGCGATGGTGTCAGGGGGGCCCTGGAGCGCCGCCAGCGCCGCCTTCTGGCCGATGGACGACGCGTTGGACGTGGACTGGTCCTGCACCAGCTGCATCGCGGCGATGACGGGCCGGGGACCGGCCGCGTAGCCCATGCGCCAGCCCGTCATGGAGTACGCCTTGCTCATGCCGTTGACGACCACGATGCGCGGCACCAGGTCCGGCGCCACGTCGCTGAGGCCCAGCCGCTCCCCCGTGTAGACGAGCTTCTCGTAGATGTCGTCCGAGATGATGAGGCAGTCGTGGTCCCTGACGGCCGCGGCGATGCCCTCCAGCGCCGCGCGCGAGTACACCGCGCCCGTCGGGTTGCCCGGGCTGTTGATGATGATGGCGCGCGTGCGCGGGGTGAGCGCCCGGCGGATGGCGTCCGGGTCCGGCGCGAAGCCGTCCTCCTCGCGCGTGGCGACGATGACGGGCGTGGCGCCGGCCAGCCGCACCATGTCCGGATAGCTGACCCAGTAGGGCGAGAAGATGAGGACCTCGTCGCCCTCGTCCAGCACCGCCTGGCAGAAGTTGTAGATGGCCTGCTTGCCGCCCGCGGTGACGAGCACCTGCTCCGGCGTGAAGCGCAGGCCGTTGTCGCGCTCCAGCTTGCGGCAGATGGCCTCGCGCAGCTCGGGGATGCCCGGGGTGGCGGTGTACTTGGTGAAGCCCGCCTTGATGGCGTCCACCGCGGCCTGCTTCACGTAGTCCGGCGTGTCGAAGTCCGGCTCACCCGCCGCCAGGACGACGACATCCACGCCTTGTGCCGCGAGAGCCTTCGCGCGGGAGTTGAGGGCAAGCGTCGGAGACGGCTTGATGGCTTGGAGCCGGCGGGCGAGTTTCATGCCCGATTGCCTAGCGCGCCCGCGCGAGTCCGACAAGTGCCGCGAGGCCGCTACGTCTTCCGCGCGAACTTCGCCTTGAGGCCCTCGTGGACATTCGGGGGCACCAGTCCCGTGACGTCACCGCCGAACGAGGCGACCTCCCGGACGAGCTGGGAGGAGATGTAGAAGTAGTCCTCCCCCGTCATCATGAAGACGGTCTCCACCGTGGGCGCCAGCTTGCGGTTCATGTTCGCGAGCTGGAACTCGTATTCGAAGTCCGACACGGCGCGCAGGCCGCGGACGATGACGCTGCCGCCCCTGCGCCGCACGTAGTCCACCAGCAGGCCGTGGAAGGCATCCACCTCCACCCGAGGGTCCTGCACCGCCTCGCGGATGAGGTCGCGGCGCTCGTCCTCGGTGAAGAGCGGGGTCTTCTTCGGGTTCACCGCGATGGCGACAATGACCTTGTCGAACATCTTCAGGCTGCGCTGGATGAGGCTCAGGTGCCCGTTGGTGAGCGGATCGAACGAACCTGGGTAGATGGCGACCGGCATGTGCAGGGAGTCTCGGACGCGCCTGGATGCCGGTCAAGCAATGGTCATGGCGCCCGGTAGAAGCTCACCAGGGTGTCGCCGAACCTCCGCTGGTCCTCCCGGGTCAATCCCGCATGGGCCTCCGGGGCGGGCTCGCGCTTGTCGTGCTCCACCACGAGCATCCCGCCGGGTGACAGGAGCCCCGCCGCCGTCACGCCCTCCAGCACCGTCTCCACCACCCGCGCGGCGTAGGGCGGGTCGGCGAAGATGAGCTCGAAGCGCGCGCCCCGGCGCTTCAGGGTCTCCAGGGCTCGCACGGCGGGCTGCGCGAGCAGTTCCACCTGCGCGGAGAACCCCAGGGCGTCGGTGTTCTGCCGGCACAGGGCCTGGGCCTCGCGGTCCTGGTCCACCAGCACCACCCCGCCCGCGCCCCGGGACAGGGCCTCCAGCCCCAGGGCCCCGGTGCCCGCGTAGAGGTCCAGGACCTGCTGGCCATCGAGCATCTGGCCCAGCACGTTGAAGAGGGTCTCCCGCACGCGGTCCGCGGTGGGGCGGATGTGCCGCGACGTGGGCTTGGGGCCAGCCAACGCCCTGCCCTTGGCGGAGCCTGAGACGATTCGCATGCGGCCCCTTCTACACCGCGCGGCGGCTACTCGCCCCGGTTCTCCGCGAGGAAGCGCATGGCGGCATGGCCCGTCCCGCCGGCCCCCAGCGCGGCGAACACCTCCGTGGCCTCCGCGAAGGACAGCGCCTCCAGGCGCTCCCGAGCCCCGGCGTCCAGGGGCGGCAGGCTGTCCTCGAGCACGCTGACCAGCTCTCCGGCGGGCATCCCCGCCGCCGCGGCCTTCTCCTCCACCCCGGCGCGGACGTCCGGAGCCCAGGCCCCCAGCGCCAGCCGCTCGAAGGGCCCCACGCAGTCCACCTTCCGGGCACCAGCCGCCACGTACGTGGGCAGCATCCGGGGGAAGCCCTCGCGCACGTCCCCCACGCTGACGGCCGCGCCGTAGTCCCGCGCCAGGTCCACCAGCGAGCGCAGCGTGCCCACGTCCGGCTCGGCGCCGCCCAGGTCCCGCTCCGAGACACGCACGAAGCACACCGGCACCTTCCACTGGCTCAGCCCCTCCAGCAGCGTGCGGTACGCGTCCAGGAGGCCCCCCTGCGAGGGCGCGGGCGCGCTGACCTCCAGGGACAGCTCGCGCTCCGTCACCGGCCCCGCCAGCGCCTGGAGGGCCTCCACAGCCGCGTAGGAGTCCAGCCGGCTCAGGTCCAGCGACACCAGCGTGAAGCCCGCGTCCACCATCCGGTAGAGTCCCTCGCGCAGCGAGCCGAGCGACGCCTCGTCCGGCTTCGCCACGCGCACGGGCCCCGCCTGGAGGAACACGGGCCGGGCGTGCTCGGCCTCCACCGCGGCCTCGTGCACCGCGGCGACGAAGCGCTCCGCCGCGCCCCGGTCCGCCGTGGGGTGCGCGCAGGCGAGCCCCAGCACCGCGTCCTCCGAGCGCGCCGCGCGCAAGAGTCCCGGCAGCGCGCCTCGGGCCTGCACCGGGAGACACGGCAGCGCCGCCGGGGTGCGCTCCAGCGCGCGCAGCAGCTCGCGAGGGTTGAGCAGCGGCACGCGAGAGCCTGGGCCCACCCGGGCCACCGTGTTGCCCGGCCGCAATGACAGCACCTTGTCGAGCACGCTCATGGGCCGCGGAGAATCGTCCGCGCGCACCGCCGAGCGCAAGGCGAAGGTTGCAAGAGCGTCCGTTGCGCTACGCGCGGCCCACCCACGAGGGCAGGTCCGCCGAGGGGCGACTCAGTGGACCTCACCCAGGTGCGCGTACGTCTCGCTCTCGATCTGGATGGTGGTGTGGTCGATGCCGAAGCGGTCGTAGAGGTCGTGCTTCACCGCCGAGAGAATCTCGTCGTTGTTGCAGACCATGGGGTCCAGGACGACCAGGTGCGCGGAGAGCGCGTAGACCCCGCTGGAGATGGTCCACACGTGCAGGTCGTGCACCGCCGTCACACCGGGCACGCGCAGGAGCAGCTCCTTCACCTGCGGCATGTCCACGTGCGCCGGCACCGCCTCCATCAGCACGTCCACCGCGTCGCGCACCAGCCGCAGCGCGCCCACCACGATGACCACCGAGATGACGAGCGAGATGAGCGGGTCCACCACGTACCAGCCCGTCAGCGCCATGATGCCCGCGCCCACCAGCACGCCCACCGAGGACAGCGTGTCGCCCAGCACGTGGAGGAAGGCGCCCCGGACGTTCATCGAGTGGGTGTTGTGCAGGAAGCCCAGCGCGCCCAGGTTGGCCAGCAGGCCCACCGCCGCCACCACCGCCATGGGCTTGACGTCCACCGCCGTGGGCGCGTGGAAGCGCTCCCAGGCCTCGAAGAGGATGAAGCCGGTGATGCCCAGGAGCAGCACGCCGTTGAGCAGCGCGCTGAGGATCTCCATCCGGTAGTAGCCGTACGTCTTCTTCACATCCGCCGGCTTGCCCGCGAACCACAGCGCCACCAGGCTCAGCCCCAGGGCGGACACATCCGTCAGCATGTGGCCGGCGTCCGACATCAGCGCCAGCGAGTGTGTCAACCAGCCGCCCACCGCCTCCGCCAGCGCGATGGTCGCCGTCAGGACCAGCGCGAAGATCAGCCGGCGGCGGTCCTTGCGTCGCTCCTCCGCCAACCCACCCTTCCGGGGGCCGTGCCCATGCCCATGATGGTGCCCATGTCCGTGGTGGTGATGGTGCCCATGGCCATGGTCATGCCCGTGGTCGTGGTCATGCCCATGTCCCGCTCCGCCGCGCGTGTGAGAGAAGGTAGTCACGGGAGAGAGAAGTGAGGATACAGCCCGGTCATGAGGTAAGAGGGTCGAGAAACGCGATTCCGACGGCCCGGTCCCTCCCCGGTGCGCGGGGCCGGACGGAGGTAGGGATGGACTTCGAGAAGCACCAGAGCCTGCACACCATCATCATGCTGAGAGATGTCATCCGCAAGTGGTGGCAGATGGAGCTCTCGTTCGCGGACCGCCACGGTGTGGTGCACGACTGGCAGCGCGGGGACATCACGCCGCCGCCCAACCCGTTCTGCCGGATCTCGCTCGACTCCCGCGAGGGACTGCGCCGCTGTAGCCAATCCGTCCGGGTGCTGCACGAGAAGTTCCGCGGCAACAAGAAGCTGCGCCGCGCCCTCTTCCACGACTGTCACCTCAACTTCAGCATCGTGGGCGCGCCGCTGTATGTGGACAACGAGTACGCGGGCTGTCTCTTCGTGGAGGGCTTCGCCAGGCAGTCGCTCCAGCCGCGCGACGTGGACGTGCTGCACTCGCGGCTGCTCCAGTTCGCCCCTCCGCTGATCGACTTCGAGCGCGCCGAGGAGCGCGTGCCGGTGCTGGATGGCGCGGAGCTGGCGAAGCTGTCCGACCTCCTGGAGTACGCGGCGCAGGAGATGGTCAACCACGAGGTGGAGCTGGCCCGACGCGAGGACCAGCAGCCGCCGCCCTCCGCCGACGTGCTGGAGCGCTACCGGTTCGAGAAGATCATCGGCCGCTCGGGCCCGATGATGGAGGTCTTCCGGTTGATGGAGAAGGTGGCCAACTCCGACTCCACCGTCCTCATCAACGGCGAGTCGGGCACCGGCAAGGAGCTGGTCGCGCGCGCCATCCACCACAACGGGCCGCGCACGGACCAGCCCTTCGTCGTGCAGAACTGCTCCGCCTTCAACGACAACCTGCTGGAGAGCGCCCTCTTCGGCCACACCCGAGGCGCGTTCACCGGCGCGCTGCGCGACAAGAAGGGCCTGTTCGAGGTGGCCGACGGCGGCACCTTCTTCCTGGACGAGGTGGGCGACATGTCCCCGGCGCTCCAGGTGAAGCTGCTGCGCGTGCTCCAGGAAGGCACCTTCCTGCCCGTGGGCGGCACGCAGCACAAGGAGGTCAACGTCCGCGTCGTCGCCGCCACGCACAAGGACCTGGGGGAGCTCGTCAAGCGCGGCGAGTTCCGCGAGGACCTCTACTACCGCATCAACGTCATCCGCCTCCAGCTGCCGCCCCTGCGCGAGCGACGCGACGACCTGCCCGTCCTCATCGACCACTTCCTGCGCAAGCACCACCGCGAGGGCCAGCGCACCCGGGGCCTGTCGCCGGAGGCCCTGTCCATCCTGGGCGCCTACGCGTGGCCGGGGAACATCCGCGAGCTGGAGAATGAAATCGAGCGGCTGCTCGTGCTCGGCGGAGACCTGGAGATGCTGCCCGCGGAGCTGCTCTCCAGCCGCATCCGCGACGCCGTGGTGCCCGGTGGAGGACCCTTCATCCCCCCGCGCGCGCATGGGCGGCTGCATGAGGCGGTGGAGGCCCTGGAGCGGGAGATGATCCACCAGGGACTCCTGCGCACGCGCAACAACAAGAGCCGGCTGGCGCGGGAGCTGGGCATCAGCCGCTCCAACCTCATCCTCAAGATTTCGCGCTACGGCCTGGACCGGGGCCTGCCCGACAGCGACGAGCCGGAGGTGGAAGCATGAGCCGGGAGCCGGGCTACTTCCACCAGGACACCCTGCGCGTCCCCGACGGCGCGGAGCTCTACTACCAGGTCACCGGCGACGGGGAGCCGGGCGCGGTGCTGTGCGACGGCCTGGGCTGCGACGGCTTCGCCTGGAAGTACCTGGCGCCCTACCTGTCGCGCCACCACCGCGTGCTGCGCTGGCACTACCGGGGCCATGGCCGCTCCGGCATCCCCACGGACCGCGAGCGCATCGGCATGCTGTACACGTGCGATGACCTGCAGCGGGTGATGGACGCCGCGGGCATGGAGCGCGCCGTCCTCTTCGGCCACTCCATGGGCGTCCAGGTGGCCCTGGAGTTCCATCGCCGCTACGCCCGGCGCGTGCAGGGCCTGGTCCTCCTGTGCGGCAGCTACGGCAACCCGCTGGACACCTTCCACGACTCCAACGTCCTCAAGAAGATGTTCCCCACCCTGCGCCGGGTGGTGGAGCGCTTCCCGGAGCAGTCCGCCCGCCTCATCCACGCGGCGCTGCGCACGGAGCTGGCGGTGCAGCTGGCCATCACCCTGGAGATGAACCGGGAGCGCATCGCCCGCAACGACCTGGCGCCCTACTTCGAGCACCTGGCCCGGATGGACCCCGTCGTCTTCGTGCGCACACTCGACTCCCTCGCCGAGCACTCCGCGTGGGACCACCTGCTCCATGTAGACGTCCCCACGCTCGTCGTGGCCGGGGAGCGCGACAAGTTCACTCCCGGATGGCTGTCCCGGAAGATGGCCGCCCGAATCCCCGAGTCCGAGCTGGTGGTCATCCCGGACGGCACCCACACCGCCCCCCTCGAAGCCCCAGGCCTGGTCGAGCTCCGGGTCGAACGCTTCCTCCGCGAGCGGCTGGGCAAGCCCTCCACTCCCGGTGTGGATGGGGCACGCATTCTGCCCCCCGCCGCCCGTGCCTGAGACGTGACAGGTGGGTATCCAACGGGTTCCGTGGGGGGCAAACGCCTCTGTCGGGAGGGGTGTGCTGCCCGGTTGGATGCACGCTGACCTTCCGCGCTCATTGCAGGGGACGCACTCACGGCATATAAGCCCCGGCCTTCCGGGTTCCGGTGGGGTTCGGGAGACCTGCCCACACGGGGCATCCCCACCCGCCATTCACCTCGGTTCCTACGCATGATTCCTCGCGAAAATATCCGTAACGTCGCCATCGTCGCCCACGTCGACCATGGCAAGACCACGCTCGTCGACCATCTGCTGCGCCAGGCGGGCACCTTTCGTTCCAACGAGCACGTCGCCGAACGGGTGATGGACTCGAACGACCTCGAGCGCGAGAAGGGCATCACCATTCTCGCGAAGAACACGGCCGTTAATTACAAGGGGATGCAGATCAACATCATCGACACCCCGGGTCACGCCGACTTCGGTGGTGAGGTGGAGCGCGGTCTGCGCCTCGTCGATGGCGTCATCCTCCTGGTCGATGCCGCCGAAGGTCCCCTGCCCCAGACGCGCTTCGTGTTGAGCAAGGCGCTGGCCATGGGCCTGAAGACGGTGCTGGTCATCAACAAGATCGACCGTCAGGACGCCCGGGCTCCGGAAGTGCTGGACCAGGTCTACTCGCTCTACATCGACCTGGGCGCGGACGATAAGCAGCTGGAGATGCCGGTCCTCTACACGATCGCGCGCCAGGGCCAGGCCTCCACGCAGCTGGACGTGCCGGGCAAGACGCTGGAGCCGCTGTACGACGCCATCATCAACCACATCCCGCCCCCGCCCGCGTCCACGGAGACCACGCCGCAGCTGCTCGTGGCGAACCTGGACTACGACGACTACGTGGGCCGTCTCGCCGTCGGCCGCGTGCAGGCCGGCCGATTCACACCGAACATGCCCGTCAGCGTCGTGCGCGAGGGCGGCAAGGTGGAGCAGGGCAAGATCGTCAAGCTGTACGGCTTCTCGGGCCTGAAGCGCGCGGAGATCCAGGACGCGGGGCCGGGTGAAATCGTCTCCATCGCCGGCATCGAGGACGTGTCCATCGGCGACACCATCGGCGACCCGGAGAACCCCGTCGCCCTGCCGCGCATCACCGTGGATGAGCCCACGATGATGATGATCTTCAAGGTGAACGACGGACCGCTGGCCGGCAAGGAAGGCAAGTTCGTCACCTCGCGCAACCTGCGTGAGCGCCTGTACCGCGAGGCCTACCGCAACGTGGCCGTGCGCGTGGAGGACACGGAGACGCCGGACGCGTTCCGCGTCGTGGGCCGCGGTGAACTCGCGCTGGCCGTCATCATCGAGAACATGCGCCGCGAGGGCTATGAGCTGACGGCCTCCAACCCGGAGCCCATCACCAAGACCATCGACGGCGTGCTGCACGAGCCCATGGAGCTCGTGTTCTGCGACGTGCCGGAGAACAGCGTCGGCATCGTCACGGAGCGCCTGGGGCCCCGCAAGGGCCGCATGACGGACATGGCGAGCCTGGGCTCGGGCCGCACCCGTCTCCAGTACCGCATCCCCGCCCGCGGCCTGATTGGCTTCCGCTCGGAGTTCCTCACCATCACCCGTGGCGAGGGCATCATGAGCAGCCAGTTCGACGGGTATGAGCCGTGGTTCGGCTACATCCAGAAGCGCCAGAACGGCGCCATCGTCTCCGACCGCCTGGGTGACACCGTCCCCTACGCGCTCTTCAGCATCCAGGAGCGTGGCTACCTGTTCGTGAGCGAGGGCACCACGGTGTACGAGGGGATGATCATCGGCGAGCACTCGCACCCCTCCGAGCTCAACGTGAACTGCTGCCGCGAGAAGAAGCTCACCAACATCCGCGCCGCCGGCCGCGACGAAAACGTCATCCTCGTCCCGCCGCGCGAGATGGGGCTGGAGAAGGCCCTGGAGTGGATCGCCGACGACGAGCTCGTCGAGGTGACGCCCAAGTCCGTGCGCATGCGCAAGAAGTCGCTGTCGGTGGGCGAGCGCTACCGCGCCGAGCGTGACCGCAAGCGCGAGGAGCGCGCGGCCGACGCCGAGTAGTCCCCAGCCCCAGGCTGGCTGAAGCACCGAGGGCCCGTTCCCACGCCAGGGAGCGGGCCCTTCGTGTTGTGGTTCCTATCGCCCCTTGGCGTCGGGCGTGGGCAGCAGCCGCTCGAAGATGGAGCGCAGCTGCTCCAGCTCCGCCATGTCGAGCTGGAGCAGCTCCGGCGGGGGCTCATACATCCCCTCATGAAGCTGGCGCCGGACCTTGGCGCCTCGGGCCGTGAGCGTCACGCGCTTCACGCGGCGGTCCTCCGGGTCCGCGGCCCGCGCCGCCAGTCCTCGGGACTCCAGCCGGTCCACCACCCACGTCGCGTTCGACGCGTCGCACGCCCACTCCTCCGCCAGGGCGCGCATCACCTTGCCCTCGGCCTGGTCCAGGCTCGCGAGCGCCCGCGCGTCATTGGGCGTGAGGTCCAGGCGCTCCAGCACCCGATCCCTCTGCCCGCGCGTGCGCATGAAGAAGTTGAAGCAGCGGCGCCACGCCTCCGCCGCCAGCGCGTCCTTCCCTCTCGGACTGGTCCCAGCCATGGGGGCAATGTGCCTCGCGTCCGGCGCGATTGCGAGGGCCCCTTCACATAATTTAACCAATTCAATCATTGAACGACTTCAAGTATCTCCCAATCATGGCGGGCGAACGGGGCCGTCGCGGCCTTCGCCGCCTTCGAGCCCTCGGGAGGTCGTCATGCTGAAGAAGCGGTCGCTCTACATCCTGTTGTTCAACAGCCTGTTGTTCGGGGTGATGCTGGGGGCCGGCATCAGCGAGGCCCTCTTCGTGATGCCCGCGTGGTTCAAGGCCCCGCCCACGTCGCTCCTCTTGATTCAAGAGCGAGCCAGCGGCGCGATGTCCTTCTGGATTCCGCTGCAGATGGCGGTGCTCGGCACGCTCATCGGCTCGCTGGTCCTCAACTGGCGCGCCCCCGCCCGGCGCATGCTCATCGCGGGAGCGCTGGGCGTATACGCCCTGGTCTGGGTGGCGACGGGCGCCTGGTTCGCGCCGGAGATCATGTCGCTGTCGTCCCTGGCCGCGCAGGGCCCCTATGACGCGGACCTGGCCGCGCGAGGCGGCAGGTGGCTCCAGCTCTCCTGGGGGCGCCATGTCCTGCTGGCATGCGGCTGGGTCCTGGTGGGCACCGCCATCTCGAAGTGGGAGGCCGCGTCATGAGCCGCCGAGGCCTGCTGGAGGGGAAGGTCGCCCTGGTCATCGGCGCCAGCCGTGGCATCGGCGCCCAGACGGCGAGGACCTTCGTGGAGGAAGGCGCCACCGTGGTGCTCGCGGCGCGCTCGGAGGACGCGCTCCACGCGCTCGCGGAGGAGCTGCGAAAGCAAGGCGGCACGGCCCTGCCGGTGCCCGCGGACCTGGGTGACGAGGACTCCATCGCGTCGCTCGTGCGGACCACCGTCGCGAGGTTCGGCCGGCTGGACGTGGCCTTCAACAACGCGGCGGACGGACACATGCCCGCGCCCCTGGCGGACCTCTCCGTCGAGGACCTGGACCGCTCCTACCGCGTCAACGTGCGCGGCTTCTTCCTGGCCATGAAGCACCAGCTGCACGCGATGCTGGCCTCGGGCGGTGGCTCCATCGTCAACATGGCCTCCACCGCGGGCCTCAACGGCGTCCGAGGCATGGGGGCCTACAGCGCGACTAAGCACGCCATCATCGGCCTCACCCGCTCCGCGGCGCTCGACTACGCGGACAAGGGCATCCGCCTCAACATCGTCGCGCCGGGGCCCATTCTCACCGGGCGCCTCCAGCAGCTCCCCGAGGAGCGCCGCGCGCCCATCGTCCGCGCCGTGCCCATGGGCCGCATCGGAGGCCCGGAGGAGGTCGCTCGCGCCGTGGCGTGGCTGGGCTCGGATGCGGCGTCGTTCGTCACGGGAACGACGCTGGCCATCGACGGAGGGAGGCTCGCGGGGGCCTGAGGGCCCGCGTCACGGCCCCGCTCAGAACGTGTACTTCACCTTCGGGAAGATGGCGAAGGAGGTGATGTCGGGGCCGATGACGAAGCGGGCCAGGACGTCCGCGCCCACGGAGAAGTGGTCCATGCCCGTGGCGTACTCGAAGCCCACGCCCACGCCCGCGTTGGGCGCGCTGACGGCCCGGCCCGGGTCCCCCTTGTCGGGGTCCACCGGCGCCGGGTCCAACCGCGTGTAGCCCGCCACGAGCTTCGGCGTCAGGTACACCCGGTCCATCAACCGCACGTGATACGAGGCCGTGGCGTTCAGGAACTGCATGGTGAAGTTGTCGGAGAGCGCACACGTCTCCGAGCCCGGCAGATAGCCCGCGAAGCAGTTCTGCGCGGACGCCCCCATGCCGAAGTGCGCCCCCAGCGAGATGCGCTCCGTCAGGTCATAACCGATACCCAGTTGCAGATACGTCTGGGCATTCGAGTAGGAGTTCTGCCCGCCCACCGTGAAGAACACCCCCACGTTGGTGTCGGTGTAGAAGCCTCGGCGAGGCTGGAACTCCACGCCCTCCGGCGGCGTGCCCGCGAGGGCCGGCGAGGACAGCAGGGCGAAAGCGAGCGCGGCGACCAGTTGGGACTTGTTCACGGGACCTCCCCACACGAGGCCCTCCCGGTCCAACCGGAAGCGGCGTGGGACGTTAGTGACGCCCCCTCGACACGGCAACGAGGGGTGGGAATGAAGGACGCGCGGACGTCCACTACCCCTCCCCGCCCTCGGAGCCCGCCGGCGAGAACATCCACGGATACGTCACGGCCACCACACCTCCGCCCTTGGGCTCCGGGAACTTCCAGCGGCGGATGCGCGAAATCATGCACTGCTCCGCGCGGGAGTTGTTCAGCGTCGACTCCGACACGGTGGCGTCGGACACCGCGCCCGTGGGGTCGATGGTGAAGGCCACCGCGACCTTGCCCGCGAGGCTGGGCTCCTTGTTCAGCTCCGACTCGTAGCAGTACTTGATCTCGTTCTGGTGGCGGCGAATCACCTTCGCGATGACGTCCTTGTCCAGGCCGCCCACCACGGTCGTCTTGCCGGGGATGACCTTGGTGATGGACTTGCCGCGTCCCCCCAGGTCGATGCCACCCGTGCCGCCCGTGCCGCGCCCATCACCCCGCGTGCCCAGGCCGCCGATGCCCATGGCCGTGCCACCGCCCCCCGTGCCGGAGCCGCGAGAGCCCAGGCCGCCCGCGCCCTGCGCGTCACCCATGGCCGCGCCGCCCTTGAGGCCGCCCAGCATGTTGTTCAAGCCCGTGCCGAAGCCGCCCGGCCCGAACACATCCGAGGCGCCGCCCTTCAAGCCCTTGAACGCGCCCAGGAGGCCGACCTTGCCCACCACCTTGCGGTCCTTCTCCTTCTTGGACTTGTCCACCATGGGCGTGCCCGGCTTGGACGGCGCGGCCTCCTGCTGCTTCGCGTCCTCCTTGCCGAACTTGCCCTCCTCGTCCTTCGCCTTCGCGCCCTCTTCCATGCCGGAGAGCTGGAGCTTCTTCTGCTCGATGCGCTTCTCGGGGGTGACGAGGAACTTCGCCACGCGCTGCTGCGACTCGAAGATGTCGTCGTGCGGCGCCATCTCCGCGCGCGGCGTCAGCATCATCGCCAGCACCACCGCCAGGCCCGTGAGCACGCAGATGCTGGCGATCTTGAAGAACGTGAAGTCCGTCTCCGCCAGCGTGCTGGTGGCGATGGCCGGCGAAGGCTTCACGTACCGGGCCACGAAGGTCAGGGTCCCGAGCGTCACCTCCACGCGGTGATGCAGGCCCACCTTGAAGACCTGCTCCGCGTCCTCGGCGGAGCCCGTGAGCTGGCCCGCGGCGCGAAGCGTGTCCTTCGGCTTCACGTGTCCGCGCTCGGTGACGATGACGCCCGAGCCCTTCGGCGCGTGCACCTCCAGCAGCTCTCCCCTGCCGACGGCCAGCACGTGCCGCGCGCCCACCGACGGCACCTGGACGTTGAAGGAGGTCTTCTTTCCGTCGCCGATGGTGACAGGGACCCCGTCCGCGAAGTGCCGCACCTGCAACAGCGTGTCACCCCACAGCATCGCCACCTGGAGCACCTTCTCCCGGGCCGTGGGCATCGCCTCGACGGGGAGCGGCTCGCGCAGCTGCGGAAGCACCACGCGGCCCGGCGCCTCGCCAACGGCGGGCCTGGACACGGAGGCGCGGACCGGCGGCGGCGGTGGAACCGCCACGGGCACCACCCCCGGCTTCACGGAGCGCTCGGTGCGAAGTCCCCCACTCGACGACGAGCCCGAGGACTCCGTGCGCGCCTGCGTGAAGACGAACTCGCCCCGCGCCGTGCTCCCCGCGGCCGAGGGGGGCGTCACCACCTGGGGCCTGGGCATGGACTCGCGAGGAGGCGGGGGTGTCCGCTGGGTCACCGAGCCTTGGAACGGCGGCCCCGAGACCTTCGCGCCCGCGGGCGCGGGACGCTCCGGCGCGGCGCTGCCGAAGAGGACCTCCACGCGCGTGCCGCCCACGCACAGCACATCCCCGGGCTTGAGTGCGGTGGGGATGACCAGCCGCTGGCCACTGATTTCCGTCCCCGCCTCGCTGCCCAGGTCGATGGCCGTCACCGAGCCATCCTTGTCCACCTTGAGCATCACATGGAGGTTGGAGACCCGAGGGTCCTGGAGCTTCACCGCCGCCTGGGCCCCCGAGCCCACGATGACGCTGTCGCCCTCGGAGATGGTCTCCACGGTGGAGCCATCCGGGCCTGTGATTCGAAGGGTCAAGCTGTTGTTCTTCGCCGCCGCCATGAGGATTCTTCCTTCTTCCCTTCCACACCCGACCAACGCCTGACCGCCACGCCTACAGGTTGTCGACGGACTTCTGCAGCTCCGGGTCGAAGTTCTCCCGGACCTTGATGAGGCTTTGGAAATCCGTCTTCTTGCGGTGGAGCACGTACGAGCCTTCGGGCTTCGTCAGCTCGCCCTCGACCGCGACATCCGTGAAGTCGATGACTGTCTTCTTCTTGAAGACAGTCCGGTCCTCCTCCTGGATGACTTTCACCGAATCCTTGGGACGCTCCGGTGTCTGCGCCATCGCCGCCGGCGCCCAGAGCAACCCCACCCCGGTCATCACCGCTGCCAGTCGTCTCATCTCCGCCTCCTGTTGCATGGGGCGGTCCAAATCCAAGTCCCCGATTCCCACGGACCTGGCTTGTCGCCCTCTCGACAGGGGCATGGCGGGTGAAAAAACTTCTCCCCTGCCCCTGTCACGATTCCTGTCCTACTTCGACGGAGAGGGACTCTCTCCGCCCGCCTCCGGAGTGGCCGGAGCGCTCTCCTCCGCCGGCTCGGGAGCGGCCTCGGACGGGTTCTCCGGCGCAGGCTCGGGAGCGTTCGCGTCCTGGGGCAGCTGGTTCAGCATGGAGCCCGCGCCCCCCGTGGCCGCCTCCTGCTTGTCCTCGGCGCCGTCCTTCTTCGCGTCTCCCTCGGGGCTCGCCACCGCCGCCGCCGCGTTGGCGGGCGGAGTCTTGAGCATGTTCTGGAGCCCTTGGACCTTGGCGGTGATCAGCTGCTTGTCCTGCTCGGTCGTGGACTGCATGGCCTTGCAGCGGTCGAGGAAGGCGATGGCCCGCTCCCAGCCCGAGCGCTCCGAGGCGAAGGCCCAGCCCGCGCCACACACCGCCTCCGGGAGGTTGTCTCGCGTGGCGAGCACCTTCTCGAAGGCCTCTCCCGCCGCGAGCCCCTTCTTGGGGTCGCGCCCCTTCTGTCCATCCAGCGCCCACGCGAGCGAGAGCCGGGCCTCCAGCGAGTCCGGCTCGAGCTCCAGCGCGCGGGTGAAGGCACGCTCCGCGCCCGCGTAGTCGCGATAGCGCAGCGCCAGCGCTCCGAGGTTGAGATAGCCCGGGCTGTATTTGTCATCCAGTGACACGGCCTTCTGGAACTGCGCGAGCGCGCGTGAGCGCTCATCCAGCTTCAGGTAGACCATGCCCAGCAGGTTGTAGAGCGACGGGTCCTTCTCCGCCTGCTTGCGCGCGGTGCCCGCGAGCAGCTCCGCCAGCCGGTACTTCTCCCGCGCATACGCGACATAGGCCAGGTTCTTGTACGCGCCCGGGTTGTCCTTGTTCCGCTCGAGCACCCGGCGCGCGGTGGCCTCGGACTCGTCGAGCTTCCCTATCTGCCGATACGTCGCCGACAAGCCATTGAGCAGCAAGGCATCGTGTGAGTGCCCGGGTGCCTTCAGGGCCTTCTCGAAGAGGACGATGGCCGCATCTGCGCGCTCCTGCTTGCGATACACCGCCGCCAGGTTGAGCACCGAGGACGTGTGCGACGGGTCTCGCTGGAGCACCTGCTCGTAGGCGCCGCGCGCATCGTCCACGCGGCCCTGCCGCTCGGCGATGAGGCCCAGGTTGAAGCGCGCGTTGAGGCTGCCTGGCGCCTTCGCCAGCACCATCTCGAAGCCATGGCGCGCGCCGTTCAGGTTCCCCGCCTCGAAGGCCTTGATGGCGGCGGCGAACTCCTCGGAGGCCGTGAGGTCCTTCGGTGGCGGAGGCTGCGGTGCCACCGCCGCGGGGGGAGGCGGCGCCGCCGGCGGGGCCTTCGCGTGCGTCGCGTCGGGCTTCGGCGTGGGGGCCGTCGCACACGCGGCCATGAAGGCCGCCGAGCCCACGAGGAGCGAGCGCCAGTACCCGAGGAAGGGCCTCGTCACCGGACGCACCTTCGTCTTGCCATGAATGCGGAGCCAGCTCATGGCCGCGCCTCCTTCGCCTCGGCGGTGGGTGCCTGGGTCCTCTCCTCGGGGGCGGGAGGCTTCGGTGTGCCCTCACGCGTCCCCGAGGGTGCCGCGGGCGCTTGCGGCGTCGAGTGAGGAACCGGCGTGGCGGCCGCCGCCGTCGCGTCTCCGGGCTCACGCGCGAGCTCCGCCAGGGCCAGGGCATCGCTGGCGCGGAAGTCGACCTGCTTCACCTGGGCGTAGGTCCCGGGATGGAAGCGGTTCACCTGCTCCTGCGCGGCCAGCGTCCAGGGGCTGTAGATGCCCAGCTCGTAGGCCTTCTCGAGCGCCTTCTCCAGCGCCTCGTTGGCCTTGTCCTCCAGGGGCAGCGCCAGGTTCTCCAGCTCCCCGCGGTACATCCCGAGCTGCTCCTCGTCGAGCCCCGTCGGGTCCGGCGAGTCCATGATGTTGCGAGCGAAGTCGGCATACGCGAGGCCGATGCGCGTCAGCGACGCGATGCCCCACTCGCCCGAGCCCGTGGCGAGCACCGCGAGGTACTCCTTCTCCACGCGCTGGATTTCGCGCTGCTTCGCGGCCAGGTCCCTGCGGATGGTGCTCACGCGGGAGAAGCGGATGTCCGCGTACCGCTTCCACGCGGGCTCCAGCGCCAGGAAGCGCGCGTGGGCATAGGCGTTGAGCATCGTGTCGTCCTTGCGCGCGGCCTCCGGCAACCGGCTCCAGGAGCGGACCAGCTCGCCCTGGAGCTGCTCCTGCTCACGTGCGTTCTTGAGGTTCTGCCACGCGAGCAGCTCGTGGTAGCGCGCCAGGTAGAGCTGCGAGGGCGTGGTGCGGGAGTCCCGGCCAAAGCTCTCCGCGAAGGCGCCGAACGCCCGCGCCGCCTCGCTCCACTTGCGCTCCTTCTCCCAGACGAGCGCCGCCGACCAGGCCACCTGCGGCACGTCCTTGCGCTCGCGGAACCGAGACACATAGGCGCTGTAGGCGGCCACCGCCTTCTGGGCCTCGCCCGCGCCCTCCCACCACACGCCCGCGTTGAACTGGGCATCCGCCACCCAGGCGCTCGCTTCGTCCACCAGCAGCTTGCGCTCGGCGGCCAGCTGTCCGTTGCGCGCGGCGGCGTCCTCGTCCGTCCCCGGGGCCTCGCTCTTCTTCGGCGCGGGCTTCGCTCGGGCGCCCTTGCGCTTCTTGCCTTCCGACTCCCGCGCGCTGATGGCGGCGTCGTACGCGGAGATGAACGACTCCGCCATGAAGGCGGCCTTGCGGTAGTCGGCGACCTTCTCGTAGAGGCCCGCCAGCGTGTAGCGCACCTTCAGGTCGAACGGGGTGCGTGGGTACTCGGCGAGGACGCGCTCACCGGCCTCGATGCCCCGGTCCAGCTCGCCCGTCTCCTGGGCGATGGACATGGCGTACGTGAGCGCCCGGTCCGCGTTCTCCGACTTGGGGAACTCCTTGACGAACTTGAGGAACTCCTCCGCCGCCTTCTTCGGGTTCTTCTCCTGCTTGTAGACGACCTCGTCCACCCACTTGTAGTGGCTGCCCTCCACCACGCGCGCCACGCGGGCCGCGAACTCGGAGCCGGGCTTGGACAGCTTCTTGTTCTCGAGGAACCGCCGCGACAGCGTGGAGAGCTCCAGCCACTCCTGCCGGCTCTCCAGCACGTACATCGTGAGGTCCGCCGCGTCGCGCGAGCGCCGCTCCTCCGGGAACTTGTCGATGATTTCGCCGAAGCGGTGCGCCGCGTCCACGAAGTGGGCCCGGTCGTAGAGGATGACGGCCGCCTGGTAGCGCAGGTCGATTTCGTCCTGCGTGTCCGGGTAGAGCTTCACGAAGGTGTCGCACGCGGACACCAGTCGCTCCTCGAAGCGGGTGAGCTGCTCGGCCTCGCGCTGCTTCGCGTCGCGCTTGACGATCTTCTGCCGCGCGACGTCGCCCTTGTCCTTCTTCTCGTCGACCTTCTGTCCGTCCTTCAGGTCGCTCCGCGCGAGCTGGCCGCGCTCGATCTTCACCAGCTTGTCGTAGGCGAGGATGGCGTTGTACGCGGCGCTCTTGCGGTAGCTCTCGTTGGAGACCTCTCGCGCCGAGTCACGGTCCGGAATCTTGAAGGCGACGACGGCGTCGTACTCGGCGGCCGCGGCCTCCCACTCCTCCAGGGCCCAGAGAATCTCCGCGTAGAAGAAGCGGAGGTTGAAGGCGGAGTCCGCGACGAAGTCGGGATTGGCGTTGGACGCGAACGCCTCCACGTATTGTTTGTAGATGTCTCGCGCGAGCCGGTAGGTCTCCACCTGGCGCGTCTTCTGCGCCTCCTGGTGGTACTCCGTCACCATCACCCGCATCGCCTCTTCGGTGACGTTGAAGGCGTTGCGCAGCACGGTGGCCTTGCCCTCGTTGGCCTTCCACCACTCGCCACCGGGGCTGTAGAGGTCCACCATCCGCTTCATCTCCTTGCGGACCTGCTGACGCTGACGCAGGCCCTCGAAGGCGCGGACGATGGCTTGTTGGTACTCGGGCGCGCTGGCGCCCATCGCGTCGCCGTCGATGAGCGTGCGGTACAGGAGGATGGCGCTGTCGAAGTGGCCCGCGTCGACCAGGCCCGCCGCCGTCTTCGCGATGAGCCGCCCCTGCCGCGCCGCGGGTGCCTTCTCGCGGAAGTACGCGATGGCCTGCTT
Organism: Myxococcus stipitatus; assembly: GCF_038561935.1. The sequence continues at coordinate 5,834,842 of NZ_CP102770.1, forward strand.
GGGCTGGTCGAGCTGGACGTAGAAGACCGTCAGGTCGTTGAGCGCCTCGGTGCGGAGGTCGCCGAGCTCCGGCTGCTTCGCGGCGTAGTCCACCACCTCGTGCAGCTTCTGGAGGCCCGCGTCGTAGTCGCCGGTGTTGTAGTCACACCAGGACAGCTTGTAGACGGCGTAGCCATAGATTTTCGGCACCTTCGAGTCGCGCGCCTTCTCGTAGTTGGCCTTCGCGGGGATGAGCTTGTTCGACTCGAAGTAGTGGTTGCCGAGCTGGATGTAGGCGTCCGGCACGAACTGCGAGCGGGGAAACTCCTGGATGAGCTCCTCGTAGCGGGCCACGGCCTCCTCGCGCCGGCCCAGCTCGTAGAGGTTGTAGCCCATGGAGAAGAGGACTTCGTCGCGCTGCGGATAGTTCGGATAGGCCTTCAGGATGTCCGCGTAGATGGCCATGGTCTCCGTGCGGAACCGCTCGCTGTCGCGATGGTCCTGCTTGGGAGCCTCGGCCTTCTCGCCGCGGGCCACGGCCTCGTCGTACTTCTTCTCCGCCGCGAGGAAGCGGTCCATCTCCAGTTGGTAGAGGTACTTGGATTTCTCCCAGTACAGCTCCGACAGCCGGTAGAGCATCTCCGCCTTCTGCGGGTTGCCATCCTGGAGCTTGGGGATGAGGCGCTTGAAGGCCTCGATGGCCTCGTCGCGCTTCTTGTCCGCCAGCGCGTTCTTCCTCGAGTCCGCGATGCGGGGAACGTCCGCGAACTTCGCGGTGGCGGGCTTCACGCGCGCGGGCCCCCGCCGCACGTCTTCCGGGGCGACGCCGGGCGGCGGCGGTGTCTTCGCCTCCGCCTTCTTCGCCTGTGCTGCTCCCTTTCGTCCGCCCTTCTCCGCCGCACCCGAGGCCTTCGACGTCGACGCCGCTGCGGGCTTCTTCACCGCCTTGCGCGCGGGCGCTTCCGCCGCCTCTCCTACCCCGCTGGCCGCGAGCGCCACGCCCACCGCCAGCGCACCGAAACGAAGCACCACCTTCATGCCAGCCCCCGCCTGTGAAGCCGCCCCGACCACCGCACCACCGTCCGCCCGGCGACAAGGGACGAACGAAAGTAGACGCGCACTTCCTCATTGAGAAGTGGCGCGCCTCCCGCCCACGGCATCAATGCGTCTGGGTTTCCGGCGTCTTCGCCGGACAGCCGCGCTTCAGCGTGTATTGGTAGTAACCAATCTCGTCGATCCAGAACTCACCCTGGAACTTCCAGTAGTTCCATGCAGGCCCCGGCATCTTGGGGCGATAGAGCGACTGACGCGTGAGCAAGGCCTTCTGGTCCACCCCCGCCTGCAACAAGTCCTTCTCATCCAGCGCCGTCTGCACCCGGATGATCTCCGCCTGGTCGGAGAACGTCCGCAGGTTGTCCACCGCCTCGCGCATGCGGCTGCGCGCCAGCGTCCCACCGACTTGAAGCAGCGTGCCGCGCACGTCCTCCAGCGCGGCCACCGTCTGCTTCGCCAGCGCCGTGCCGCGCCAGGGCCCCGTGCGCAGGGTCTGCTTCTCCTCGTCCAGCCGCGCGAGCACCCGCATCACCTCGCGGATGCGCTCGTTGTTGCGCATCCACAGGTACACCGGGCGCGGCAGCCCCTTGTTCTCCGAGGCGACCAGGTTGAACGCCTGCACCAGGTCTCCGTCCTCGGCGGCGAAGGGCTCCAGCTGCTTCGCCATGGGGCCATACAGCGCATCGAAGGCCGCCAGCGTCGTCTTCACCTCGTCGTAGAGGCACGAGTAGTAATAGACGGTCGACTTGAGGATCCACGACTCGGGCTGGAAGGCCCCCGCGAACTGCGGCGCATGCAGCGCCTGGAGGCTGCCCAGGCTTCCGCCGAAGTCCTCGTTCTGGAAGCGCGCGAAGCCGTTCTCGAAGAGGGCCTGGTCCCAGTAGCGCGTGTAGCGAGGCACCTGCTCGTACGCCGCGGACGCCTCCGCGTATTCGCCCCGCCGGTAGTGCAGCCGCCCCAGGCCGATGAGCGCCAGGTGCTGCGTCGCGCGGAGCTCCACCTGCGGCTCCGTCCCGGACAGCGCGACGTTGAACGCGGCGAGCGCCTCCTTGTCCAGCGCGTCGCCTTCACCCGGGCGCCCCGGGAAGCGAGGATCCGCCAGCACCACGCCCAGCAGGTAGCGCGCCTTCGAGTAGACGCGGCTGTCCTTCGGCACCGCCTCCAGCAGCGTCCGCGCCTCCTCGAAGCGCATGCGGCGCTGGCTCACCGTGCCCACCAGGTAGTTGATGCGCGCGAGCACCTCCTTGGGCAGCGTCACCCACTGGTCCCTCACCTCATCCGAGTACGCCTGGTTGAGGATGCTGGGGATGAGGTTCTGCTCGTCGAGCTGCTGCTGCATGTCCACCAGCCCCTCCACGCCCTTGAGGTACGAGGGGTGCGAGGGCCCGGCGTTGACGATGGCCGCGTAGGAGATGAAGGCCGACACCAGCAGGCCCTGCTTCGCGAGCGACTGGGCCAGGAAGTACTCGGCCTTGCCGCGCACCTGCGCGTCGCCGCCGGACTCCGAGGCCTGGAAGAAGAGCGGCGCGGCGGTGTCGAAGTCCCCCGCGTTGAAGGCGGCCAACGCGCGGTTGTAGCCACCGGAGTCCTGCTGCGCGGCCGCCGCCAGCGGCGCCAGGACCACAAGGAGTCGAAGCAGTTGGTTCATGGCGAATCGTGCCCTCATGACGCGCTCACGCTCAGAAGAGGAACGAGAAGCCCGCGTAGAAGCTGATGTTGTTGAGGACGTCCGAGGAGGGCTCGGCCACCAGGTCCCTCCCCAGGATGATGTCCTCGCGGTAGTTCTTCTTCGTCTTCGGGTCCACGCCGTCGAACTTCTGGTACTTGCAGCTGCCACTCAGTTGCAGCGTCCCGAAGTCCTGGCCGCTGGTGCGCGCGGCCTCCAGCTTCTCGAAGTCCGCCAGGTTGCACCCATCCACCTTGTCCACGCGGGCCGTGTAGATGAGGTCCCTCACCTCCAGGCGCAGCGCGTATGACTCACCGAACTGGAGCCGGAAGCCGCCCCCCACGGAGCCGAGGAACTTGGTGCCCGTGTCACCAAAGCGCGCGGGAACGGTGTAGCGACGGCCCTCCACCTCGTTGGAGACCTCCGGGCGGATGAGGTGCCGCGTGGAGCCCACCCCCGCGCCCCCGCTCAGCACCAGGCTGAACTGCGCCAGCTTGTCGTCGAGGAACGCGAACTTCCCATACAGCGGCGTCACCTCCACGCCCGCCTGCGCGCCCCACACGAGGAGCAGCGACGAGGCCGCCTGCGCCTGCTCGCGCACCTTGTCGATGAGCTCGAGGTTGAAGTCGCTCTCGTTCGTGTGCCAGTTGTATTGGCCCGTCACCTGGACGGCGAAGTTCTCCTGCAGGTGGTAGCTGTAGTGCAGCGCCGTGCCCGCGTGGTTGGTGTACTTGCCGTTCACCTGGATGACGGCGGGGTACAGCGCCAGCTCGTGCTTGCTCTCGTCCGCGAAGCGCTTCTTCTGCACGATGTGCAGCGACACGTTCGGGTTGTAGAGCGGCGCGCCGTTCACCAGCTCCTGCTGCCGTGCATCCGTGGTGCGAGGCGCCTCGTCCGAAGAGGCCATCAGCGGCGCGTCATCGGGCGTCACCGGCGCGGCCACCTCCTGCGCGCGCCCGGGCAGCTCCACCACCTCTGGCACGGGCGCGGTGTCTTCCATGGGCGCGAGCGCGGGCTCCACCGCCGCCTCCGCGGGTGCGGCGGGCGCCGGCCGAGACATCGGCGCGCGAGGCCGCTCGGGCTTCGGCGCGGGGTGCTCGGGAGGTGGAGGCACGGAGGTCTCCGCCCCCGGCCCGGGCACGGAGGGACTTTCCTCCAGCTGGGCGAGCACCCACCCGGGTTCAGGAAAGCGCGGGGCGGACTGGGCCGCCGTCGCGACGAGCAGCGCGAGAGACAGAATCGGTCGCATGGTTGAGCGGGCCCTAGAACGAGAAGGTGTAGCCAAGGTCGAACTGCACCAGGTGGGTGAGCCCCGGGCTGCGCGCGGACTCTCCCGTCACACGGCCGGCCTCCCACTCATCGCGGACCAGATTCACGCGGTACTGGTCCTTGAACACCCAGTCGCGCAGCTCCAGCCGCAGGCCGTGCCGGTTGAGGATGAAGAAGCGGAAGCCCACGGCCGCGGACACCATGGGCGCCACGCGCGTCTCACGCACCCAGTAGTCCTCCGACGCGGAGTCCCGGTCCCCCAGGTTGGTGCGGTTGTCACAGACGCCCTGGTCGCGATCCACCACCTGCGAGCACTGGATGACGGAGTTGCGCTTGAAGCTGCCCATGCCTCCGCCGGCCCAGACGTAGGCCTGGAAGTGCGCGGGGAGGTCGGAGACCAGGCTGAGCTTCCCGTAGATGGGCGCCCAGCGGATCCCCGCCACGCCGTGGAAGTTCATCTGCCAGAGGTCCTCGAGCTCGTCGGTGACGCGCTTGTCCTCGCGCGCCAGGAAGCTCTCGGAGATGGAGCGCGCCAGGCCCGTGTGACGGCTGGCCGCGTAGCCTACCCGCGCCTCGACGGCCAACGTGTTGAAGACGTTGTAGGCCAGCCCCGCGTCGAAGAAGTAGTGCGCCGTCAGGTGCGTCTGGAGCGGCAACCCCACCCCTAACGACACTTCCAGATGTCCGCCCGGCTCATACAGCCGATTGCGGACAACGACGTTGTCGAGGACGGCCTCGTCGGCCTCCTGCGCGGCAGCCCCCGCGGCCGTCAGCCACACCATCAATGGAGCAAAAACGCGAAGCGTGCGTGCGTTCATGGTTCCTGCCCGGCCCCAGGCACCTGGGTCCGCCGTGTGAGGGAGTCAACTGCCTCCCGCATCCCGGGCACCCGCCTCACCCCTCGTGCAGGTCCCTTCGTGGCGAATCCATGTGCGCACGCCTTCCACTCGCGACAAGCCACGGGGCCCCAGAGACGGAACTCTTTTCCCCCCGGAAGCCCCCGCGCCGCCCACCGGTCAACGTTTCCCGGACCGTGGATGCCCCGACACGGGTGGAGCCCACCTCAGGGCGTCTCCACCCTGGGCACACCCCTGCCCACCCGCGCGAGGCCCTGCTTCGACCCGCAAAAAGCAAACGCCCCGCCCGGATGCCCGAACGAGTCGGGCCCGGAAGCAGGGCGTCTCAACGAGGGCTTCCCGAAGGAAGCTGCTCGTCAGCGGATCAGGCGCGCTTGGCGGCCTTGTGCTGCTCGCGCAGCGCGACCTTGATGCTGGGGCGCAGGAACACGATGCCGTTGTTGTGGCCGGGGACCGCGCCCTTGACCAGGACGAGACCCTTCTCCGTGTCCACGTCGATGACCGTCAGGTTCTGCGTGGTGACCTGATCCACGCCGTAGTGACCGGGCATCTTCTTGTTCGGGTACGTACGGCCAGGCGTCTTACGCTGACCGATGGCGCCCGGGTGACGCTGATACTCGTGCGTACCGTGCGTCTTGGTCTGCGAACCCTTGAAGCTCCAGCGGCGCATGACGCCGGAGAAGCCGCGACCCTTGGTCACGCCCGTGACATCCACGAGCTGGCCCTTGGAGAACAGGTCCGCCTTGACGGCGTCGCCCACATTGAAGGAGCTGGACTCCTCCACCGTGACCCGGAACTCCTTCACGTGGCGGCGGAACGGGACGTTGTTCTTCTTGAAGAACCCCCGCTCGCACTTGTTCAGAATCTTCTCGCGAATCTCACCAAAGCCCAGGGTGACCGCGGAGTACGAATCCTTCTCCGGGGTACGCTTGCCCACGACCTGGCAGGTGCTCACGTCGATGACCGTCACGGGAACGAGGTTGCCCTCGTCGTTGAACACCTGGGTCATCCCGATCTTCTTGCCAATCAGACCCTTCACGTCGTCCTCACACTGCCAGCGCGCGTAGGCGCGGAAAAACCCAATAAAATCAATGATCTGGCCCGCGAACTACCCTGCGGTCCCCAGGAAGCGGCGCAATGTAGCAGACACGCCCCTCACGTCAAGCACTACGGGCGGCAGGCCGCATCACTGTGCGCGATCAAGCCGTGGGTAGAAGGCCGTGAGCTGCGCATCAGCGATGCGTTGAGAGTACACGTCCTCCCCCAGCAGGAACAGCGCCTGATCCAGATAATCCTCGGCGGCCTTCACCTGTTCCTCCATGTTGGCGATGGATTGATCCAGGTCGGCCATGCGCTGATCATGCTCGGCCAGCCGGGCCTCGGCCTCGTCCTCCATCTCCAGGATGCGCTTGTGCGCCAGGATGCCGGGGGCGCCGGGCTGGCCGGGCTCGGGCGTGAGGGCGGTGGCCAGGCGGGCCTCCAGGTCCTCCACCTCCCGCCCCAGCCGCATCTGGGCCAGGCGGTTCTTCTTGAGGTTGGTGCGAGCGACGTCGATGCGGGCGGGGTCCTGCCGCGTCAGCTCCATGTCCTCGATCTTCTTCTCCAACTTGAGGAGACCCTCTTGGGCATAGCGCAGCTCCGCGCGCCGGCTGGCGAGCGTCTTGCGCAGGTCCTTCACCTTGCCGTCGATGGCATCCACCGCCTTCTTCCACTTCCGGACGGTGGCGGAGAGGCCGACCTTCTCCCCCGCCTGCTCGTCCTGGAACAGCTGATAGGCGGCGTCCTCGTCGTTCATCTCCTGCTCCAGCCCGGCCAGCTCCTCGCGCCGCGCCACCACCGCTTCCTCCGCCTTGTAGACGCGGTCCATGGAGCGGGGGCAGTTCGGCTTGCCCGGGAGCCTGTCCCGGGCGAGGTCGCCGAGCTGGAAGATGAGGTCGTCGTAGCTCTCCTTCGCCATGGGCGGGTTTGTACGCCCAAGCGGCCCGGACTGTCACCGGGAGAGCATGCATCCAGCGCGTGTTTTCAGGGGTCGGCGGGCGCGGCGGCCGCCGGGGCGCTGACCATGGTGGACGACGCCAGGGCGCCTTCGGCCAGGGCGAGCAGCTCCCGGGCGCGGTCCTGCTCCTCGGTGCGGTTGAGCTCGCAGACCCAGGCGGAGGACAGGTCCGCCTGCTGGCGGGCCAGCTCGGCGGTCGTCTCATAGCGCGCGGCGGACGCGCGGGCGAAGGCGCCCTCCCGTCGCAGCTCCAGGAGCGTGTCCGCGTCCAGCTCGATCTCCTCGGGCGGCACCGGCAGTGGCCCTCGTCCCAACGCGGCCAGCCGCGCGAGCAACCGCGAGGCGTGCGCGCGGCAGAACGCGGCGAGCACCATGAGCCTCGCGCGGACTCTCGCGTCCATGATTCGCTCGGCGAGCATCGTCATCCGTCGGGCGGAGACGACCTCCGCCTCCCATGCGGCCGCCAGTGCCGCGGCCAGCCGGGTATGCCTCGCACCCATCTACGTCCCCCGATCCCTACCCTCTTCGAGCCCAACGTAGGGATGGGTGCCGCCAGATTCAACCGAGTGCCCGCTCGACCATCCAGTACCCACCAGCAGCGAGGATGCACACGGACAACACTCTCACCACCCCTCTGTGCACGGAGGGCCTGCGCTGAATCATCCGCAGTGGCGGTAGCAACACGATGACCACGAGCGCCTGCCCCAGCTCCACGCCCAGGTTGAAGCCCACAAGCCCCTTCGCCACCGAGTCTCCCAGGCCATAGCCCGCCAGCACGCTCGCGAAGCCGAAGCCATGCACCAGGCCGAAGAGGAAGGTGATGAGCGCGCGGTGGCGGTGCTCGCGCAGCACCAGGTTCTCCACCGCCACGTAGATGATGGACGCGGCGATGGCGGCCTCCACCCAGCGCGTGCGCTCCCCGTCCAGCACCAGCCACCCCAGCGCCGTGGCCCCCAGCGTGAGCGAGTGCGCCACCGTGAAGGACGTCACCAGGAGCAGCACGCGCTTGAGTCCGCCGCCCACGAGCAACACCGCCAGCAGGAAGGCCAGGTGGTCCACGCCCTCGAAGATGTGGCGCATTCCCAACCCCACCCAGCCCGCGAAGCCCCCCACCGCCGACGGGGCGGCCTCCCCGGGCCCCGGAATGGACAGCGACGGCTGCGCGGCATCCGCGAAGAGCGCGCCGGGGAACTCCCCTTCCGTCACGCTGCCCAGGATGACGCGGTAGCCCTCCGGCAGGACCGACAGCAGGGGATAGCGCTGGCGCAGCGCCCCCTCCGGGCAGGCGTAGGTGGCCGACAGCTCCACGAAGGTCCGCCGGACGAGCGCCGCGTGGGACGTGCGCGTGCAAGGCTGACCGCCGGCGGTGAGCGGCATCGCGTCCCAGACGCCCACCTCCAGCGCGGCGCGGCGCAGGTCCAGGTCCGCCTGGGACACCGTTCCGTCTCCGTCCGCGTCCGCGGGGATGAGCAGGCCCAGCGAGGCGGCCGTCAGCGTCACGACCTGCCGTACCTCGGCCGCTCCGGGCCCGGCCCGGCGCACCTGGGTGTAGAGGATGTCCGCGTCGTGCGCGGAGGCGACACACGCGGCGAGCACGAGCCAGCCCGCGAGCAGCCGGCTCCAGGAGACCTTCGTCATGGTGGCGCGCGAGCCTGCCGTCCTCGCGAGCCCGCGTCCACCTCGAGGCGCTATTCCGGGATGAGCTCCAGATGGACCTGCTGCCGCCCGCTCAGGCCGCCATGCCTCGCGCCGCAGCGAGGACAGAAGATGAGCTGGTCCCAATCCCAGAGCAGCTTCACGTCCTCGCCGCAGCAGAGCATGGGAATCACGCGCAGGAGCTCGTCCGGCTCCGGGTCCATGGGCCCGGGCATCGACTCCGGCGCCACCGCGACGAACGTCGGCCTGGGATTGAGCGACAGGGTCCGGGTGACGTGCGAGAGCTGCTCGTAGCGGACGTGGTTGCCCCACGCGCGCGCCACGGACTCCAGGTGCGTCTGCTGCGCGGGGGTGAGGAACGCATCGGCGCCCGCGCGGTGGCCGCAGTAGGGACACCGCCAGACGGGCAGCCCCTCCTCGCCCTCGTGTGCGTTCTCCAGCGAGAAGAAGGCTTGCAGCTTGTGGAGCAGTGCGCGGGCGTCGTGCGGGCCCGGACGTGTCTTGAAGGGACGCAGGCAGCCCGGGCACTCGCGGCGCGTGAAGCCCGCCGTGTCCCGGGGCAGGTCCACGCCCTCCGCCTCCAACCCTCGGGCCCTCATGTCACCGCCGTCCGCCGTCCCCGCGACATCACCCCCAGCAGGAAGGCCCCCAGCGCGAAGAGCAGGAACAGGTGAACCCAGTTGCCCTCGGTGGAACCCGCCGTCAGTCCCAGGCACCACAACACCAGCAGGATCATCCCCATCGTCCAATACACGCGACCCACCTCCCCTCGCCCCTGGTGGAACGGCCCCAAACTAGGAACGTGGCTTCCCACCGGCAACCCGGTGTTTTTCACAGGAAGTCCGCTTCCCACTTCCGGGCATTTTTTCCGGCCGGTGAGAGGCTGCTCGGTGCGCGGGAAAGCAGTCGCCGCCGTGGATCCAAGGAGATGCACGCCCCGCACACCCGCGGAGAAACTGGCACGCCGTCTGCTTGAGTGCCCTCCCGTTGCCGCCGGATGAACACCCGGCGGCATGGGCGTGGCGGCACGGGGTGCCAGGAGGGCGGGATGAGGGGCTTGACGGTGGCGGTGGCTGCGGCGGCGATGCTCGTGAGTGGAGGGGCCGGTGCCTTCCCGGTGCAGGCGCCGGTGGAGCCCCTGGGGGAGCCCGCGGAGATGACGCAGCTTCGCGTCCGGTTGGCGCAGGCGGAGGCGGAGCTGAGCGTGGCGCTCACCCGGCTCCAGGCCTATGAGGATGAGGCCGCCTATGAAGAGGCGGAGCGGCTGGGGGTGGCGGCGCACGTGAGGGCCTCCGGGCTGCCCGAGCATCAGCAGCGCCGCCTGGCGGTGGCCATCGTCCGCGAAGCCCAAAACAACGGCGTGGACCCGATGCTGGTCATCGCCGTCATCCGCTGCGAGAGCTCCTTCAACAACTATGCGGTGTCCCATGTCGGCGCGATGGGCTTGATGCAGGTGATGCCGGACACGGGGACGTGGCTGGCGGACAAGGCCGGCTTCCGGCTGGGTCGGAAGACGAACCTGTTCGACGCGGAAACCAACGTGGCGCTGGGGACGGCCTATCTGGCGGAGCTCATCGAGCGCTTCGGCACCGTGGAGAAGGCCCTGGTCGCCTACAACGCGGGGCCGAGCCAGGCGCAGAAAATCCTGGCGAAGAAAGAGTCGCGCACGCGGTTCATGGCGGGCTATCCCACCAAGGTGGTGAAGGAGTTCCGCAAGCTGAAGGCGCAGCAGGCGCGGGAACTCACCACGCTGGAGGCCCCCAAGACAGCGGGACGCGAGGGTTGATGGATGGGCGACAACCGTGGCGCCTGTCACATGACAGTCGTGCAGTTGTTGCCGCGTGGAGGCTGAAATTCCTGTCCCTCCCAGTGCACTGTTCGCGCCCGGCTCGCGCAGGCCATGGACATTCCATGGTTTCCGCGGCCGTGGAGCTGGTCCGAAACGTGCTCCTACCGCCTGGCCCGCGTCCAAGGCACGGCGCGGACACGTCAGCCACGGGAGAGCACGACGATGGCGGGATTGCAGATCCACCGCGAGGACCTCGCAGGCCAGGTCACCTTGCGGCTGGAAGGGATATTGGACGGCAAGACGGCCCTGCAGGTGCAGACGTCGTTGGAAGCCTTGCGGGGTCAACCCGTGGTGCTCGACTTCACCCACCTGCGCGAGTTCAAGGACAGCGCGGTGGGGGTGTTGACACGGAGCATGGAGCACTCCGTGACGCTGCGCGGCCTGGCCGCTCACCATGAGCGGATGTTCCGCTACTTCGGTGTCACCACCGGCGCGGCGAGCAGCCAGCCCTACTACACCCCGGAGGACATCCTCACCCTCTGAAGAGCGGAAGGGAGCGGGCGTCCTGAGCCGGACACCCGGGAGTTGGGTGTGCCGGCTCCCTGGGGAGTCGGATAGAGTGCCGGCAGATGAATCAGCCCGCCCGCGTCCTCGCCGCCGCAGCCCCCTCCCCCGCTACCGCGCACACGACGATGGACCGAATCGCCGCCGAGTTGGGGCGGGCCGTCCAGGGCAAGGAAGCCCAGGCCCGGCTGGTCACGACGTGTGTGGTCTCCAGCGGCCACCTCCTCCTCGAGGACGTGCCGGGTGTCGGGAAGACGACGCTGGCGGAGGCCCTGGCCCGCTCATGCGGGTTGAGCTTCGCGCGCATCCAGTTCACCGCGGACCTGATGCCGGCCGACATCCTGGGCGCCCAGATATTCCAGGCGCAGACGGCCACCTTCCAGTTCCGCCCCGGTCCCCTCTTCCGTCAGCTCGTGCTGGCGGATGAGCTCAACCGCGCTCCGCCCCGCACCCAATCCGCGCTGCTGGAGGCCATGGCCCAGGGCCAGGTGTCGCTGGACGGCACCACCCATGCGCTGCCCGCGCCCTTCACCGTCGTGGCCACGCAGAACCCGGTGGACTTCTCCGGCACCTACCCGCTGCCGGACTCGCAGCTGGACCGCTTCATGGTGCGCATGTCCCTGGGGCACCCCGCACCCGAGGTGGAGGCCCGGCTCCTGGCCACTCGAGGAGGCGCGCCCGCGCTGGACGCCGTGAAGACGGTGTCCAGCCCCGAGGAGGTGGCGCAGCTGCGCGCCCTCGCGGCGGAGCAGCGGCTGGACCCGGCGGTGGCCGACTATGTGGTGCGGCTGGCCCGGGCCACTCGCGAGCACGGCGACATCGAGCGAGGGGCGTCCACCCGCGCGGTGCTGGCCCTGGGCGCGGCGGCTCGGGCGCAGTCGCTGTGGGAGGCGCGCGACTTCGTGACGCCCGGAGATGTGCGGGCGGTGCTGGTGCCTTGTTGGGCCCACCGCGTGCTGCTCCGGAGCGCGGTGCAGGGCGTGGCGGCGCGCGACGAGGCGGCGCACCTGCTGGAAGAGCTGGTCCGAAAGGTTCCGGCGCCCCGGTGAGGCGGAAGCAGAAGCAGCGCTGGGCGCGGCTTCGCGCCTGGCTCACCCCGCCGCGCACCCTGAAGGTGACGCGCATCGGTCGCACCTACCTGGTGGTGACCTTCGGCGTGGGCCTGGGCGCGCTCAACACCGGCAACAACCTGCTCTATCTGCTGCTCGGCCTGCTGCTGAGCATGGTGGTGGTGTCGGGTGTCCTCTCGGAGCGGTGCCTCCGGGACTTGTCCGTGCGGCGCGTGGGCACGGACGAGGCCTTCGCGGGGGAGCCCTTCGCGTTCCGCTGGGCCCTCTCCCGAAAGCAGGGCCACGCCTTCGCCCTCACGCTCTCGGAGGAAGGCGCGCCCCTCGCGGGAGGAGGCGGCGTGGGCTACCTGCCCGCGGGCGTGGAGCACGTCGTGCGGGCCAACCTCACCGCGCCTCGGCGAGGCCCCGTGCGCCTGACGGGCGTGCGGGTGACGACGACATGGCCGCTCGGGCTGTTCGCCAAGACGCGGGTGTTGCCCGTGGAGGGGACGCTGCTCGTCTATCCCCGGCGTGGCTATGCGTGCCAGGACCCGGGCGACGCGGAGCGAGGCCCCGTCGGCGAGGCGGGCAACCCCCGCCGCAATGACGGCAGCGGCGATGTGACGGGGCTGCGGGAGCTCGCCGAGGGAGAGGACGCCCGGCGCATCCACTGGCTCAAGAGCGCCTCGGTGGGAAAGCTGCTGCGCGTGGAGCGCGAGCGCGAGGAGCGCCGCACCTGGATGCTGGTGGTGGAGTCGGGCCTCCAGGGTGACGCGCTGGAGCGGCGCTGCGAGGAGGTGGCCGCCCTGTCCCACCGGCTGCTGGGCGAGGGCCATGAGGTGGGCCTCGACACGGGCGACCAGCGGATCCGCTCCGGCGCCGGCACCGCGCAGGAGCGGCGAATCCTCCGCGCCCTGGCGTGGCTGGGCTTCGAGGACGAGCGCGCGGAGAAGGACGAGGAGGCGGCATGAGGCAAGGCGCGCGGCTGCGGCTGGTGCTCAGGGACCTGGCCTCCGGATGCGCCTTCGCGTCCATGGCGGTGTCGGGACAACTGCCGCTGTGGACCTTGGGCCTCTATGCCGTGGGGCTGGTCTCGGCGCTCGCGGGCAAGCGCCTGTTCGCTCGCCGCGCGAAGCTCACCGCGCTGCTGCTGCTGGGCGTCGCGGCCGTGCTCGTCGTGAACGTCACCGCGGGCACCCTCAACCTGGTGGTGGCGGCGTGTGCCTTCGCGGGCCTCATCTCCGCGCATCGGCTGTTGTCAGCCCCCGACCCGGCCACGGACGGACAGGTCCACCTGTCGGGGCTGCTGATGGTCGCGGGCGGCGCGGCGCTGTCGGGCGAGCTCGTGTACGGCTTCTTCCTCATCGCGTTCGGCGTGCTGGCCAGCCTCTCGCTGGCGCTGGGCGTGGTGGAGGCCTCCGTTCCAGACGGCGAGCCGCTCCCGGTGCGCGCGGTGATGCCGCCGCTGTCCGTGGGCGTGGGCTTCGCCGTGGCCGGGGCCATGGCCTTCTTCATCCTCTTTCCCCGGCTCAACTGGAACATGACGGGGCCTCGGGCGGCACCGGGGTTGGGGCCGGCCACCACGGGCTTCTCCAACACGGTGCGCCTGGGCGGCACGGGGACCATCAAGGGCAACCCGCGCGTCGTCCTGCGCGCCACGCTGAACCCGGACCCGGGCGTGGATGCCCTGGGCGCCTACTGGGTGGGCCGCACCTACGACATCTTCGACGGACAGGAGTGGACGAGCGCAGGCGGCGTGAAGCGCATGCGCGAGCCGCTGCTGACGCTGCGCCCCGGCGGAGACAACCTGGTCCACCAGCGCGTGGAGCTGTTGCCCGCCTATGGAGGCCAGACGCTCATCGCCCTCGAGACACCGTCGAGGCTGGGCAACGCGGTGGCCAACAGCACCACCGGCAGTCGCCGCGCGCCCCTTCAAGAGATGTATGGCGGCGAGGCGCGCTTCGCGGAGCCCGGGCTCTCCTATTCGTATGAGGCCTACAGCCTTCCGCCTGGAGGCAGCGGGGACTCGTTCCGGCGGCTGCCGTCGGTGGAGCAGGACGCGCTCCTCGCGCTGCCGGAGGCCCTGGACCCGCGCGTCTCCCAGACGGCGGCTCGCATCCTCAACGGCGAGCGCGAGCCCCTGGCCGCCGCGCAGAAACTGGCCACCTGGCTCCAACGCGAGTTCACCTACACGCTGGAGCTGAGCGGAGACCACGAGGACCCGCTCGCGGACTTCCTCTTCGAGCGCAAGGCGGGCCACTGCGAGCACTTCGCCACCGCGCTCACGTTGATGCTGCGCACGCAGGGCATCCGCGCGCGGCTGGCCACCGGCTTCTTCGGCGGCGAGCGGGTGAATGACGCGTACATCCTCCGTGCGGGCGACGCCCACGCGTGGACCCACGTGCTGGTGCCCGAGCGGGGCTTCGTCACGGTGGATGCGACGCCTCCGGCGCACCGCCCCAGCCAGGGCTCGAAGTGGGTGCAGCAGGTGCTCGCGCTCTACGAAGCCCTGGAGTCGCGCTGGCGCAACTCCGTGGTCGACTATTCCTTCCGAGACCAGGTCGACGTCGCGCGCGCCCTGGTGCGCCCGCCCAAGGGCTCCGAGAAGGCCGAGCAGCGCCGCCTGCCCCCGCCCCGCGCCTGGGGCGCCGCGCTGGTGGCCGGCCTGGTCGTCTATGTCGCGTGGAGGGCGGTGACACGCCTCGCGGGACGGCCCCGGCCGCTCGACGCCACGCGCTTCGTGGACAAGGTGGAGGCCGTGCTCGCCTCGGCGGAGCTCTCACGCCGCGCGGAGGAGACGCTCGAGGAGCTCGATGCGAGGCTCGCGCGCGAGCACCACCCGCTCACCCGCGCGCTCTCCCCTGTCACCCGCCGCTACCTGGAGGCCCGCTTCGGCGGCCGTCCCTTGCGCCAGGGTGAGGCGAAGCAGCTGCTGCGCACGCTCGAGGACGCCGTCGCGCAGCACACGCGGCTGACGGCTCGAGCCTCGCGCGCGTCCTGATTGAGCCGCGAAAGGACTCGCGCCACTCGCACGCGGGAGGTCGCCCGCTCTCCGGGCGTCCCTTCGCGCGCGAAAAAAGCCCCCGGACAGCATCCGGCGGCGTCGTTAGCGGTTCCTTCACGGGAAGGTGGATGCGGCCCTCGAGGTCCTCTCGCCAGAGGCCTCCTTGCCAGCTGAGTGGGGGGCCGCTCGCTCGCCCGGTGCCAGGGTGAAACAAGCCTTGGCACTCCTCCCTGGAGGCGTGTCGTGCATCGACGGGCACATTCTACAGCCGCGAAGTCGCGCCGAGTTCCCATGCCGGCCGTAACGGTTACAGCCCTTCTTCTTTGTACATGAGCGCCGCCGACGCCAACCCCCCGCAGACATTGGGGAAGGCGCGGAGCACCGCCCTGGCACCGCGGTTGCTCCAGACAGACACCGTTCAGTCATCACGCGGTCCGAAAACCTAGCGGCCTCATCATCGGCGAGGCCCCACGTCGGGAGAACCCATCCATGCAGGCGTCCACCGAGCAGTCGTCCAACTCTGGCTCCCTGGCGATGTACCTCTCGGAAATCAACCACTACAACCTCCTTACCGTGGAGGAAGAGCAGGCGCTGGCGCGCACCTTCATCCGCGGAGAGCTGGCCGCGGGTCACCGGCTCGTCACCTCCAACCTTCGCTTCGTCGTGAAGGTCGCCTACGAGTACCGCTCCTACGGCATCAAGATGTCGGACCTCATCCAGGAGGGGAACATCGGCCTGATGAAGGCGGTGCAGAAGTTCGACCCGGACAAGGGCATCCGCCTCATCTCCTACGCGGTCTGGTGGATTCGCGCGTACATCCAGAACTACATCCTCAAGAGCTGGTCGCTCGTGAAGCTCGGCACCACGCAGGCGCAGCGAAAGCTGTTCTTCAGCCTGGCGCGCACCCGCCGCGAGCTGGAGAAGTTCGGCAACGGCGAGGCCGTGGTCAACGTGGAGGAGATTGCTCGCCGGCTGCACGTGAAGCCAGGCGAGGTGCGGGAGATGGAGCAGCGCATGGGCGGCCGGGACCTGTCCCTGGACGCGCCCATGGGCGAGGACGGCGGCAACAGCCACGTGGACTTCGTGGTCAGCGCCGCGGCCCCCCAGGACGATGAGTTCGCCGACAAGGAAGAGGCGGGCCTCATCAACGCCCGGGTCCGCACCGCGCTGATGCGCCTGGACCCTCGCGAGCGCTTCATCATCGAGCAGCGGGTCATGAACGAGCGCCCCATGACGCTCAAGGAGCTGGGCGAGCATTTCGGGTTCTCCCGGGAACGGGCCCGTCAGCTGGAGATTCGCGCCAAGGACAAGCTGAAGGCGGAGCTGGCGGCGCTGATGGCGGAGGTGGACCCGGAGGCGGCGTCCCTGCAGCAGTAGGGCCCATGTGACGCGGCAAGTCGGCCCTCCGCCGTGGGGAGGGCCCCTCGAGCGCCCTTGCCCCTCGCGGGGCAAGGCGCTTGTCATTTGAGGAGCTTGGCTTCGCTGGCGGGCGGGGCCCTGCTAGAAGGGCCCCACGTCCCACCTAAGGAGCCTTTCGCTTGGCCCACGGTACCCCGCCGGTCGTCGACGAGCGTGTCCCGCTCGCGCAATCGCACGAGTCCCCTCTGTACTCACCGTTCATTCCCCCCACCCAGTCTCCCACGGAGATGACCCTCCGGGCCCTGCTGCTCGGCTCGGTCCTGGGCATCGTGTTCGCGGCATCGTCCGTGTACCTGGCCATCAAGGTGGGCCTCACGGTGTCGGCGTCGATTCCGGTGGCGGTGCTCTCCATCGCCATCTTCCGGGCGATGGGCAAGTCCAACATCCTCGAGAACACCATCGTCCAGACGACGGGCTCCGCGGGTGAGTCGCTGGCCTTCGGCGTCGCGGCGGCGCTCCCGGCGCTGCTGCTCCTGGGCTACGACATCAGCCTGACGCACGCGTTCCTCACGGCCGCGCTGGGCGGCGTGCTGGGCGTGCTGATGATGATTCCGCTGCGCCAGGGCCTCATCGTCCAGGAGCACGGCAAGCTCCCCTACCCCGAAGGCACGGCCAGCGCGGACGTGCTCATCGCGGGCCAGGAAGGCGGCACCAACGCGCGCACCGTCATCATCGGCTTCCTGGTGGGCGGCATCTACAAGTTCGCCTACTCCGGCATGAAGCTGTTCCGCGAGGTGCTGAGCACGCCGCTCAAGGGTCTCAAGAGCGCCACCCTGTCCACCGAGGTGAGCCCGGAGCTGCTGGGCGTGGGCTACATCATCGGCCCGCGCGTGGCCGCCATCACCTTCGCAGGTGGAGTGCTGAGCTACCTCATCCTCATCCCCGCCATCTCCTTCTTCGGCAGCGGGCTGGACAAGCCGCTCCTGGTCCACACCGGGACGCTCATCCGGGACATGTCGCCGGACCAGATTCGCAACGCCTACGTGCTGTACATCGGCGCGGGCGCGGTGGCGACGGGCGGCCTCATCAGCCTGATCCGCTCGCTGCCCACCATCATCGGCGCCTTCAAGCGGGGCGTGGAGTCGCTCAAGGCCTCGCGCGCGCACGGCGGTGTTCCGCAGATGCTGCGCACCGACCAGGATCTCCCCATCACCGTGGTGCTCGTGGGCAGCGCGCTGCTGGTGCTGGCCATCTGGCTGGCGCCGCCGCTGCAGGTCAACTTCATGTCGGCCCTGCTCATCATCGTCTTCGGCTTCTTCTTCGTGACGGTGAGCGCGCGAATCACGGGTGAGATTGGCAGCTCCTCCAACCCCATCTCCGGCATGGTGGTGGCCACGCTGCTCGTCACCTGCCTCGTGTACCTCTTGATGGGCTGGACGAACTCCGAGGACCGCTTCATGGCCCTCACCACGGCGGCCATCGTCGGCATCGCCGCGTCCAACGGCGGCACCACCGCGCAGGACCTGAAGACCGCCTTCATCGTGGGCGGCACCCCCAAGCGCCAGCAGATCGCCCTCTTCGTGGGCGTGCTGACCAGCGCCATGTTCATCGGCCTGGTGCTGGTGACGCTCAACCGCGGCGCCACCGTCACGATTCCGGAGTCGCACCCGGGCGTGCAGGTGACGGAGATGACCCAGGAGACGCGCACCCAGTACACCTTCCCGTGGGCGGTGTCCGCGGACGCGCTGGCTTCGCGCGGACTGGATGAGGCGGCGCTGCGCAAGGCGGCGTGGGCGCAGGGCTATGACCTGGCCTCGAACGGCGGCGCGCTGGAGCTGCGCAGCTGGCGGCAGGTGAGCGCGCAGGACGTGGGCGCGGTGACGCTGAGCCCCACGGGCGGCTCGCAGGTGAAGGTCGCGGACCTGGGCGGCGTGACGCAGGGCCCGGAGCGCACCTTCAAGGAAGGCTTCGTGCGCGGCGCGGACACCCCGGTGCCCGCGGGCAAGTACCTGGTCGATGACGCGGGCACCATCCAGTACGTGGTGGACCCGGGCATCGGCGGCCGCATCAGCACGTACGAGGGACAGGCCCTCACGCGCTACGCGGCGCCCAAGGCGCAGCTGTTCTCGCTCATCATCGACGGCATCCTCACGCAGCGGCTGCCCTGGGACCTGGTGCTCCTGGGCGTGTTCATCGCGCTGATGCTGGAGCTGTGCGGCGTGTCCTCGCTGCCCTTCGCGGTGGGCGTGTACCTGCCCATCAGCAGCAGCGCGCCGCTCTTCGTGGGCGGCATGGTGCGCTACTTCGTCGACCGCGTGCGCGGCGGCGAGTCCGACTTCTCGCCGGGCACCCTGCTGTCCTCCGGCTACATCGCCGGTGGCTCCATCGCGGGTGTGCTCATCGCCTTCCTCGAAATCGTCACGGACGGCGCCGGCTCTCGCGCCATCAACCTGCCGGCGTTGCTGGGCCACGAGGGCGCCATCGGCGGCTTCTTGAACGCGGTGGGCGAGAGCGAGCTGGCGCACCCCATCTGGTCCAACATCTGGGGCCTGCTCTTCTTCGCGGGCATCACCCTGTTCCTGCTGCGCTCCGCGCTCAAGGGACAGAGCGCCGCGCCGTCGACGCCTCACGGGAAGTAACGCCGCACCCGACGGCGCTCCCCCGGGGCGCCGTCCTGTCTCACCCAGGTGTCTCCGAGGCGGCGTGGGGCAACCCCGCCGCCTCGTTGTGTCTCCGCCCGCAGCCAGGCCCGCTCAGAGCGGGGCCAGCGTGGCGGGCACCTGCTGCTCCGGGCTGACGCTTCGCGGCATCTCCGCGCACACATATTCGGTGCGCAGCGGCATGACGAGGCCCAGCGTCGTCACGGTGACGAGCGCGCCCCACCAGGGCGAGAACACGTCCACCCGGGAGACGCCGTGACGGCACTCCGACGCCGCCACGTGGGGTGTCGTCAGTCCGAAGAACAGGCTCACCTCGGTGCGTGTCTCGGGCAGGCCCTCCCTGGGGGCGCCCGTCCTCACACTCGTCCGAAAGCACCCCGACAGCCCCACCACCAACACCCCACAGGCCATGACTCGCAGCATGGGCACCACGCTCCTCGCGATACACCGGCGCGTGAAACATACCTGGGAAATCCTGGACGGCCGTGTCACGTGGGCCCCACGTCCTCCAAGCTCGCGGAGTTCCTCGTGTCATCGGCTGGGGTGCGAGAGGAAATCGCGGTAGGCTGGTGCTACCGCCCGAGCGGAGTGTTGCAAACGTATGGCCCAGCCCCAGAAGACTCAGGATGCGAGTACGGAGGCGGAGCAGTCTCCGGAGGTCCGCGAGAAGGTGGAGATGGCGCGCACGTTCGCCTTCCACCTGCTCAAGGGCATCAAGCAGATTGGCATGTACCGCCACAACGAGGCTCGCTTCCCGGAGTTCCTCGCCAAGGCTCTGGAGTCCGTCGCCCAATTCACCGAGAAGTTCGGCCCGCTGTCGCTGAAGGTGGACCAGCAGAACCTGGTCCTCCACAACGAGACGCTGTTCTCCGAGGACACGCCCCTCCCCTACAAGTTCTACCGGGACGGCATCCGTCAGCTCATCTTCCGCCCGGGCCTCACGGTGGAGGAGCTGGTCACCTTCACCCTCATCGCCCTGTCGGAGCCGGAGCGTGGCGCGGACGACGTGCTGGCGCAGCTGTGGCGCGCGGGCATGGAGCACGTCGAGTACGTGGTGGTGGAAGGCTTCTCGATGGACAACGCCAGCGAGGAGGAGGTGCAGGTCGAGGTCGACAAGGTGGTCGGCTACCTCTACTCGCGGCTGCAGACGAACTCGGATGACTACCTGCGCTTCGCGCGCGTGTCCGCGGAGGACCTGGACTCGAAGCTGGATGGCGTGGAGCAGATTCGCGGCCTCGTCGTCGCAGGGCGCCATGCGTCGGATGAGCTGAAGGCGAAGCTCCAGCGCGAGGTGATGGAGGAGGAAGGCTCGCGGCTGTTCCCCAAGCTGGTGAGCGCCGTGTTCCAGGTGGTGGAGGGCGGCGTGGAGGACGGCACGCTGCTCGAGGAGATTTTCGTGCAGCTCCTGGACATGCTCCTGCTCCAGGACGACTTCGGCACCGTCAACCAGATTGTCCTGAAGCTGCGCGCGCTCTCCCAGAAGGAGGCGGGGGCGTCGCTCTCCAAGCTGCTCGAGTCCTTCCTCCACAGGATGGGCGAGGAGCAGCGGCTGATGCGGCTGGGCGAGTCGCTCAAGGGCGCTCGGCCCAAGCACCCCGCGGATGTGACGCGCTACCTCCAGGCCTTGAGCCGGGACTCCATCATCCCGCTGCTCACGGTGCTGGAGACGCTCGAGATTCCCGAGAACCGCGCCCTGCTGTGCGACGTGCTGGCCACCTTCGCGCGTGACATGCCGGAGCCCTTCGTGGCGCGGCTGACGTCGGACCGTCCGCAGACGGTGCGCGACATGGTGTACGTGCTGGAGAAGAGCAACCACCCCGAGCGCATCAAGATGTTCGGCCAGGTGCTCAAGAGCCCCAACCTGGTGGTGAAGCTGGAGGTGCTCGGCATCATCGGACGCGGGCGCACGGGCGAAGCGCGGCGGCTCGTCACCGAGGCCCTCACGGACCCCGTCTCCCAGGTGCGCATGCTCGCGGCCCGGCTGCTGCCGGAGTTCGACCGGGACAAGGCCTTCTCGGACCTGATGCGCATCATCCGCGAGCCGGGCTTCGAGAAGCGGACGCCGGATGAGCGCTCGGCGTTCTACTCGGCGGTGGGCGCCACCGGGACTCCCGCGGCGCTCTCACACATGCAACAGCTGTTGACGGTGAAGCCGTCCCTGCTCAACCGGAAGCGGGTGATGGATGACAAGCTGCTGGCCATCGCGGGCCTGGCCGGCGCGTGCTCCATCCAGAGCTACAAGATGCTGCAAGTCCTCATCGAGGACCGCTCCCAGCCGGTGGACCTGCTCACGGCGGCTCGCAAGGCGATGTACCAGACGCGCAAGACGCTGTTCGGCGATTCGGCGCTCCCGGAGGAGACGTAGCCCATGGCCGACAATCTGAAGATCACCCAGAGCCAGGAAGAGAACACCAACGAGTTCGGGCGCGAGCACAACGAGAAGCTGCAAGCGCTCTCGCGCTCCATGGTGGCCGGCCTCTACATGCTGGTGCGCTCCGTGAAGATGTATGACCCGGAGAACGCCGTCTTCCAGAAGCCGCTGCACCAGCTCCAGGACATCATCAACCAAATCATCGGCAAGGAAGGCCGACTGGAGCTGGTGGGCGTCAAGGACTCCTTCTACCTGAACAGCATGCTGGTGAAGGTGGACCTGAACTCCATCGAGAACCAGCGCTACCTGCTGGCGGAGATGCGCGCCAAGGACGTGGGCGGCTTCACGCTCACCAAGCCGGTGACGGTGCCGGAGCTGAAGAACTTCGTGTGGATCTTCAGCAAGGAGCAGTCGACGACCGCCGAGGAGGACGGACTGGCGGGCCGCAAGCTGCTCAACATGCGGGTGGCCAAGTTCTCCAAGCTCAAGGAGAAGCTGAACAAGGACTTGGACAACCCGGGCGACCTCAAGGTGGATCGCAAGAAGTACGCGATGACCATCTATGCGCGCTCGGTCTTCTTCCTCACCAAGTACCTGGAGTCGGTGCGCGCGGGGAAGCCCATCAACGCCTCCAAGGCGCTGCGGCTGGTCCAGGACTTCGTGGACATCAGCTACGAGCAGCGCACGCACTTCCTGGGCATGACGACGATGCGGCGCGAGGACGACTACCTCGTGTACCACCAGGTCAACGTCGCCCTGATGTGTATCGTCTTCGGCGCGGAGCTGGGGCTGACGAAGCCGCAGCTCCGGGACCTGGGCTACATCGCCCTCTTCCACGACGCGGGCATGACGACGCTGCCGGAGGAACTGGCCACCAAGCGCGGCGCGCTGACGCCCGAGGAGCGCGTGGCAGTGCAGCGCGCGCCGCTCATCTCCGTGCGCAACATCCTCATGGAGAAGGGCTTCAGCCGCTCCACCCTGCTGCGCGTGGTGACGACCTTCGAGCACAAGACGGACTTCGGCACCGCCGTGCGCGACTCCCGCGGCAACATCCAGATGATCATCCCCAAGACGAACCTGGGGGTGTACGCGAAGATCATCGCCATCTGTGACGCGTACGACGCGCTCACGTCCAAGCGGCCCTACCGCGACGCCTACGGACCGGAAGTGGCACTGATGCTGATGTGGACGGAGATGCGCAACAAGTTCGACCCCGAGCTGCTCGAGGTCTTCATGCGCGTCATGGCCATCCAGCCCATCAAGGTGCTGTCGAAGCGACAGCAGTCGCTCAGCGTTTCCGGCCTGTAGCCTTCTTCGCGGCGGCCTTCTTCGCCGGGGACTTCCTGGCGACAGGCTTCTTCGCGGCGGCCTTCTTCTTCGCGGGGGCCTTCACCGGTGTCACGGGCGGGGCCTCGGGGCCTCGCAGCAGCGTGAGCGCGGCGTTGAAGTCCTCGGGCACGGGGGCCTCCAGCGCCAGGTCCTTGCCCGTGCGCGGGTGCGCGAACGCCAGGCGCCACGCGTGCAGGGCCTGCCGTCCCAGTCGCTCCTGCGCGGCACCCGCTTCGCCCTTGGGCTTGCGGCCCGCCCCGTAGAGCGCGTCACCCAGCAGCGGATGGCCCGCCTCGGCCAGGTGCACGCGAATCTGGTGCGTGCGGCCGGTGAGCAGGTCCACCTCCACCAGCGCGGCGCCGTCGAAGAACTCGAGCACGCGGAAGAGCGTGATGGCGGGTTTGCCCTCGCGCACCTTGCCGGTGAAGCGCTGGCGGTGCACGGGGTGGCGGCCGTAGAGCGTCTCGATGCGCCCTTCCGCCGGCGGCGAGCCATGAACCAGGGCGAGGTACGTCTTGGCCACCTCGCGGCCCTTGAAGGACTTCTGGAGCGCGACGAGGGCCTGCTCGTTCTTCGCCACCACGAGGCAGCCCGTCGTGTCCTTGTCCAGGCGATGGACGATGCCGGGGCGAAGCTCTCCGCCGACTCCCGCCAGGTCCTTCACCCGGTGCAGCAGGGCGTTGACCAGCGTGCCCGACGCATGGCCGGCGCCTGGGTGCACCACCATGCCCGCCGCCTTGTCCACGACCACGAGGTCCTTGTCCTCGTGGAGTACGGAGAGCGGGAGCTCCTCGGCGACCGGCACGGCGGCCACGGGCGCGGGGACATGCAGGGTGAGGGATTCCCCACCGCGCAAGCGCATGGCCGCCTTCACGGGCCTGCCGTCGACGAGCACATGCCCATCGTCGATGAGGCCGCGAATGCGGGAACGCGTCAGGTCGGTGAAGACGCCAGCGAGATACTGGTCGATGCGCTCACCGCGGGCTTCCGGCGGAGCGCGATGCTCTCGGGTGTCGGGCGCTGCCACGTGGGCGGACTACCAGATCTTCGACTTCACGTGCGCCTTGGAGCGCAACACGATGTCGTTGACGGCGCGCTCGAAGAAGTTCGCGGTCGTGTAGACTTCCTGGCTGACGCGGCTCTTGTAGAGCTCACGGCCTTCCTCGAGTTCCTCCTTGAGGACCTCGAAGAGGTTGTCCTGCTCGATACCCTTGATGATCTTCTGCTCGTTGTAGAGCGAGATATCCGAGGCAATCGCACGGGCGAGCCGCATCGCCTTGATCTTTTCCTCGTCCGTCATCGTCCTCCCTACATAGGCACCGCTCGGAGGGGAGTCAACTTTCCTTGTGGTGTGAGCGTCGGCCGACAGCCCCCCGGGGCGCCATTAACGCTTGCCTGACTTCTCAGAAGCCAAGGCCAGATAGCTCTTGGACACCCGGAGCGGATCCAACCCCAGCTCACGCGCCAGGTTCATGAGGATTCCGCGCAGATAGACCTGCGCGGGCAGCGCCGTGTAGCGGTCCGCTTCGACGTTCTCCAGATGACGCGACGAGATACGGGTGCGGTCGGCCACCTGATGGAGCGTGTAGCCCCGCGCCTCGCGGACCCGACGCAGCAGCTCGCCATTGAACTCGGCGTCGGAAGGAATGTCCGGCAGGCGAGGCCGAACGTCCCGTGTGCGCGCGGCGACCTGCCCCGCCGAAGGCTCCGCCGAGGAGAGGCTCGCATCCCCCGAACGGGCTTGAGCGGACGCGCTCGTGCCGCGCTCTGGCGCCGAGGCGACGACGATGGACGTGGAGGGCTCTGTGGGCGCGGGCCCACGCACGGTGGTGGAGGGACTCGCCGCCACCGAGGGCCTCGGGGCTTCGGTGACGGCCGCCGGCGCGGCGGGGCTCTCGACGACGTGCGCCGGAGGGGTGGCGCTCGACGGCGTGGCATCTGTGGGCTTCGGCGTCTCGGCGGCCTGGGTCGACAGCGGAGCCACGGGAGCCGCGGGGCTCGCGCTTGCCGCTGCCTCCGATTTCGGCGTCTCGGCGACCTGGCTCGAGGGCGAAGCCGCTGGAACCGTGGGGCTCGCGCCTGCCGCCGCCACCTCTGCATTCAGTGCCTCGGTCGCGAGAGATGCCGTCTCCTTCCCGTCCGTGGCCGCCACCTCCGCCTTCGGCGTCTCGACGGCCCGGGTCGATGGCGGAGCCACAGGACCCGAGGGGCTCACGCTTGCCGCCGCCTCCGACTTCGGCGTCTCGGTCGCGAGGGCAGCAGTCCCCTTCTCCTCCGACTTCGGCACTTCGGTCGCGAGGACAGCAGTCCCCTTCCCTTCCGACTTCGGCACTTCAGTCGCGAGCGGCGCAGTCCCCTTCCCGTCCGTGACCGCGTCCGATGATGTCGGTGCCTCGTCGCTCCTTTTCGGGGCCACGGCACTCTCGGCGGTGGCGGGCTCCACGGGAGGCGCCACAACGGGCTCCTCGACCTTCACGGGGGCATCGGTCCGCGTCGGCACCCCGGGGCCCGGCTCGCGCGGAGCCTCGGCATCGGGACGCACCAGCGCGGCCGGCACATCCACGAGCCCGCCGCCGAGCGGCGCGACCTGCAATGAGCTGGTCACATACGACAGCGAATACCCGCTGACGAAGCTCGCACGGAACGCCTCGGGCCCCGTCAACACGGGCGCTTCGGCGGCCTTCTTCGCTTCCTTCGCCGATGCCTCGGGGGGCTCAGCCGCGCTCGCCAGGGCCGCGGCCGCGCGGGCCGTGGCCGGCGGCGCGATTCCCAGGTCCTTGTCGTACTCGACGCGCAGGTCGCTGTCCGTGAGGATTTCCATCGCCTCGGTCATCCGGGCGCGGAGCGCATCCACCTGATCCGACTCCACCAGCGCATACACCGCGATGGAGTCCGGAGCATACAGCTCCATCAGCCGCGCATATGCGGCGCGGATCTCCTCCATCTGAGCGGTGACTGGGACCTCCAGGAGTTCGTAATAGGTCTGCTGCGCGAAAGGCTTCATGGGGAAGAGGGGTCGGGTATTCCGTCGAGTGCGAGCAAGCGCGAGGCGATGCGCTGAATGGCGGTGGCCGCCGGGGAATCGGGCCGTTCAATCAACACGGGGCGCCGCTTACGCACCGCACGCCACGCTTCATCGTCATACCGGATGGCCCCCAGGTCATCCATGTCGATCCCAAAGAACTTCTTCCACGCCCCCGCGACGGCTGCTCCCACGTTCAGGTCCGCGTCCGTCCGCGCCTGGTTCACCACCAACCGGATGCGGAAGGCCGCCAGCTCACGTTCGAGTCGCTGCGCACCCACTGGGTCCTTCCGACGCACCTGCTCGAGCACGTCATGCAGCGTGCGCAGCGAGCCCTCCCGCGTCGTGAGCGCGCTGTCCACCATGTCCTGGAGGCCGTACTCCGCCTCCATCTGCTGGAGCCTGCGGAAGAAGGCCGCCTTCGCGAAGCGGTACGCGTTCTCCACGGACGTGGGCTCGGGCAGCACCACCAGGAGCCCGTGGTCCGCCATGATGAAGAAGTCGATGGTGTTGAAGCTCGTGCCCGCGCCCAGGTCCAGGATGAGGTAGTCGACCGACGCGCCCAACAACGTCTTCAGCAGCTTCTGCTTCTGTGCGTACTTGAGGTTCGCGGCGTCCAGCGCATCCTGCGCGCCGGCGATGAGCGACAGGCGCGGCACGCCCGTGGGGACAATCACGTCCTCCAGCCGGGCCTTGTTGCGCCGCAGGAAGTCGGACAGCGTCGCCTCCGGCTGTCCCACGCCCAGGCAGGTGTGCAGGTTCGCACCGCCCAGGTCCGCGTCCACCAACAACACATTCGCTCCGGACTGAGCCAGCGCGACGCCCAGATTGGCGGAGACCATCGACTTGCCGATGCCCCCCTTGCCGCCCCCCACCGCGATGATGCGGCGGGGCCTTGCGCGGCGCCCCAACCCTGGAGGCCCTGGGACCACTGGCTCAGGAGTGGTTCCCAGGGCACGGGCATCTGCCTGGGGCGTTCGCGTCGGCTTGGACATGGGCAGTCGCATCAAAGCCCGTCCTACTGCCCGAGTCGACTCCCCGCCAATCCGCGGCCGGTCAGCCGATAATCACCACACACGCGCAGGGCTGGCTGCCGTCACACGCCGCGCCAGCCTCCGTCTCGCACCGGCTGTCACCACAGCACCGGACCGCCGGCGAGCACGCCTGCCCCATCGCCGAGCAAGTCGCTCCCGACTGGCACGTCCCAGAGGTGCTGCCACCCGGGATGTTGCAGCTCAACCCGATACAGCAATCCGCCGCGGACGTGCACACGCTCCCCTGCGGCTGACACGACTGCGGCGCCTGGCAGCTCCCGCCCGTGCAAACTCCAGAGCAACACGACGTCCCTGAACTACAGGACTGCCCGTTGGGAACGCAGACCTGTCCCGCGTCGGAACCACCGGAGCCCGCATCGGTCCCTCCGTCGGAGCCCCCGACGCCACCATCCGGTGTCCCAGGCCTGACGACACACGCGAAGGAGAACTCTCCCACCGAGAGGCACTGCGTGCCCGCGCAGCACCGAGACTGAGCCGGGTCGCACTGCGTACCCACAGGCTCACAGGAAGTCGGACGCTGACAGGTGAAGCCTCCATCCCCGGGCAGACACAGGTTGCCGCCACAGCACTGGTCGCTGAACTGGCACGTCGAGCCCTCCGCGATGCAGCACCCTTCCTCGCCGGTGTAGCCCGTGGGGCACTGTGCCGGGCAGTTGCCGCCGGGGCAGCCGCCGAAGCAACGGGGCACCCCCGACGAGTCCACCTTGCACACGGCCTTCTGTCCGTCACAGCAGGCCTGGCGCGCGTTGACGTCGATGATACCGCCGTCGGGCAACATGCCGTCTCCGCAGATGTTGCCCACCGGGTTGCAGCCATTGGGCTTGTCGCAGCGGTTCTCCCGGCAGTCCACCGCGTTGGTCACCTTCTCGCCGCCGCAGCACGCGCCATCGCTGGAGCAGTAGTCCCCCGTGGGGCGACAGCCGCTCACCGGCTGACACACCGTGGCGCCGTAGCCCAGGTCCACGCAGGTGCGCGTGCAGCAGTTGCTGTCGCTCGAGCACGGGTTGCCGTCCTGGACGCAGTTGCCCGCGCCACCTCCTCCCACGGCGACGCAGCGCCCGGGAGTCCCCGTGCCGTTCTGTGAGCACACGCCGCCACAGCAGTCCTCGTTGCGCAGACACAAGTCGTCATTGGCCTGGCAGGAGTACGCGGGTTTGCAGATGCCCGCCTGGCAGTTGGTGGAGCAGCACTCCGCGCCGGAAGCACACGCCTGTCCGGGCACCTTGCACGACGAGCTTCCCGCGGGCAGCGCCGCGCACTTGCCGTCACCGCCGCACAGCTTCGTGCAGCACTCCTCCGCCTTGGTGCAGGCGCCGCCCACGTCCAGACACTGGAGCGAGGAGCACGTGCCGCCCAGACAGCTCTGGGTGCAGCAGTCGATGCCGCTGGTGCAGGCCTCCCCCGCGGGAATGCACTGCTCGCTGGAGACGGGACACGTCCCCGCTTCCGTACAGGTACCCGTGCAACAGGAGGCGCCCCCGGTGCGGCTGCAGGTCACTCCGACGTCGAGACATTGCGAGCCCGGTCCCCCATCGGGAGGAGGGGTCCCCGCGTCCACGCCAGGCCCTTCGGGGCGGCGAGGAGGCCCATCGTTCTCGTTACAGCTCACCACGGACAAAGCCATGGCAAAGCCCACCAGCATCAGCCAGCGGTACGCCTTCATTTGGAGTCTCCCTGCCGGACCGGTGCCTTTTCCATCCGGGGGAGGGGCAGACCGGCCACGAGTCAGCGCGTGTGCTCGTCGCGCACGACGGAAGGACCCGGTGGCGCGCGAAGCGGCCACGCGGCAGGTGTCATGTCTCCGGCGGCGAGGCTCCGCGCCCTACTCGTCCAGCAGCTCCACGTTCCAGTACGACGCGTCCGCCAGGTGCAGGAAAGGCAGCCACTCCTGGTACGTCACCTTGCGCGTGGCGCCTCGGAACAGCGGCGTCCAACGAGGTCTCACGGGCTTCTTGAGCAGCCTCATGTCGGCCTGCTCCGGTGTGCGGCCCCCCTTCTTCAGGTTGCACGGCACACACGAGCACACGACGTTCTCCCACGTCGTCTTGCCCCCCTGCGTGCGAGGCATCACGTGGTCCAGGTTCAGCTCGCTGCGCGGCAGGTTCTTCCCGCAGTACTGACAGGTATCCGCGTCGCGCGCGTAGATGTTGAGCCGGGAGAAGCGCACCCGCCCCCTGGGCAGATGGTCATACGCGCTGAGCACCAGCACCCGGGGAACGCGGATGGTCCGGTTGATGGTGGTGATGCAATCATTGGTGGCGCTCAGCGCCGCCCAATCGTCGAACTCATAGAGCCGGTACTGCGCGTCGATCGCCTTGGCGACGCCCTGATACAGCAGCGAGAAAGCCCGCTTCACCGACGTGACGTGCACCGGTTGGTAATACCGGTTGAGGACGAGGACGGCGCTGTTGATCATGGTGGTTTCCCGGGACTTGCGGCCGCCACCGATTCGGCGACCGACCTGAGCTCCTCCTCCGCGAGACACCGGACGTCGAGGACCACCTCGCCATCCGCTATCCTGCCAATAACCGGCGTCCCTCCGCCGCGCAGGCGTTCGAGGAATACTTCCGGCGCACCTACGTTGAGGATGCACGCGAAGGAAGGCAATCGGGCCAGCGGCATGGAGCCCCCGCCCACCTGTCCCACCACCCCGTCCACTCGGGCACTCACACCCTGCTCGGCCAACAGCTCCTGGAGCCGCCGCGCGCGAGCGCGCAGCTCCTCTGGAGGCTGGACGAGCAGCCTGTACGTGGGGACGGCGTCTGGCCTGCCGTCCCGATACAACTCCAACGTGGCCTCCAGCGCGGCCACTGTCATCTTGTCGACTCGCAGCGCCCGCATGAGCGGATGCGCCTTGATGCGCGACACCAGCGCCGCGCGCCCCACCACCACTCCCGCTTGAGGGCCTCCCAGGAGCTTGTCCCCGGAGAAGGCCACCACATCCGCCCCGGCCGCCACCACCTGACGCACCGTGGGCTCATCCCCCAGTCCCTCGCCCGTCAGCGGCACCAGCGCCCCCGAGCCCAGGTCCTGGAACACCGGCACCCCTCGCTTCAACCCCAGCCCGGCGAGTTCCGCCACGCTGGCCTCTTCCGTGAATCCCACCACCGCGAAGTTGGAGCGGTGCACCTTCACGAGCAGCCCCGTGTCCGCGCCGATCACTCCCGCATAGTCCGCGAGCCGCGTGCGGTTGGTGGTGCCCACCTCCACCAGCTTCGCTCCCGACTGGCGCATGACGTCCGGCACCCGGAAGCCTCCGCCAATCTCCACCAGCTCTCCGCGCGAGACGATGCACTCGCGCCCCGACGCCAACGCGGCCAGCACCAGCAGCACGGCCCCGGCGCAGTTGTTGACGACCAGCGCGTCCTCCGCGCCCGTGAGCCGCCGAAGCAGCTCCACCAGGGGGGCGTACCGGCTGCCACGCTCCCCTTCGTCCAGGTCGTACTCGATGTTGGAGTAGCCCCGAGCCACCTCCCCCACCCGAGCCACCGCCTCCGGCGCCAGCGGCGCACGTCCCAGGTTGGTGTGCAGCACCACCCCCGTGGCGTTCAGCACCGAGCGCAGTCCAGGCGTCGCCAACGTGCGCAGGGCCTCGCCAACGTCTGAGTCCTCGAAGGCGCGAGCTTCTCCTTCGAGCAGGCGGGCGCGCACCCGGTCCACCGCCAGCCGGAGCGCGGAGACCGCTCGGGCCCGCGGAACGCCCGCGAGAAGCGGCTCCAGCGACGGCCGCCGCAGGAGCTGTTCGATGGAGGGGAGTGCGCGCAGCAGCGCGTTCTTCCCGCCGTCTACGTTGTTCGACGGTGGGCCCACGCGGGCGAGTCTAGGAGACCCGCCCCCTGATTTCCAAGCGAGGGGGCGGTGTCAGACAGGTGACGACCGCCTCACGCTCGCGGGCATTCTGCTTGAGTCCGCGCTCACTCTCGCGTCAGGAAGAGGCTGATCTCCTCGGTGGCCCCGGGCATGAGGATGTGTCGCTCGAACTGGAACCCCAGCTTCCCCAGCACCTTGATGGAGGCGGCGTTGTCGTTCGAGACGATGGCCGCGATGCGCTTCAGCGCGTAGTCCCGCCGCCCCTGCTCCAGCACCGCCGACACCGCCTCCAGGGCGTAGCCCTGTCCCCAGAACGCAGGCATCAGCGCGTAGCCGATGTCCACGTGCTCCAGCGAGTCGCGCTTGAGAAGACCACTCATCCCCAGCGGCACGCCGTCCGACTTGCGCTCCACCAGGTAGAGCCCGAAGCCGTGGCGCGCGTACTGCGCCTGAGGGACGTTGGTGATGTAGTCCTCGGCGCCCTCAAGCGTCCGCACGCCCCGGTCCCCGATGAAGCGCACCCACGACGGCTCGTTCAACAACCCAAGGATGAAGGGCGCATCCTCCCGCACGATCTTGCGCAGGACGAGCCGCTCCGTCTCCAGGACTTTCATGTGAAGGTCTCCCCGGAAAGCTCGCGGCTCCAATGAACGGAAGCGTCCAGGAAGTCGCGCCGCGAGCCACCGCGGGGGATGTAACACGCGCCCTCCTCCCGCGCGGCGGCGAGTGGACACGTCGTGCGACGGGCGCTGGGAGCCTCACTCCCAGCGCCAGACACTCCGACTAGGCGTCGGCCTCTTCAATCTCCAGCTCGCTGCCCGCGCCACTCAACAGCTCGAGCAGCTCCTCCACGCCGCCCTCGCTGTCCTTCAAGGACGTGAGCTTGCCACCACCGAGGAACTGCATGATGAACTGGCCCTGCATCTCACACCGGCCCCCCTGGACCTCGCCCAGGACGGTCAGCGTGTGCGGCTCGCCATGGCCCACCAGGCGGTCGGCGATGTCGCAGTTGCCCAGCACCAGCACGCTCGAGTGAAGCTCGGCCGACTTCACCACGAGGTCTCCCAGGACGAGCAGCCCACCGGGCCCCTTCAGCTCCAGGGTCTCCACCTCGACATCTCCCGTGACGACGACACTCTCGCGCGAGGAGAGCGTCAGCTGGGAGTCCTTCAACTTCTCGTGCAGCACGATGCCGTTGCGCATGAGGGAGGAGATGTCGACGGGCGCGGCCAGCAGGCCGTCGTCGTCCAATGCGGTCAGTCTCTCATCCGCGGCCTCGAGTTCTTCCGCGTGCTTCTGGAGCTTCGTGGGGAGCTGAATCATGTCTGCCTTCGTCCATACACCGCGGTGCAGGCCCCCGGAAGCGTCATCCACCAGGGGCCGGACCGAGGAGGTGGACGCCCCTCGGCTAGGGACGGAGCTTGAGGTGCAGCACGTCCGCGCGGCGCGACGTGGGCGTGTACCAGGTGCCGTCCAGCTCGAAGGGGTTCGCCAGGTCGCCCGCCGCGATGACGCCGCCGTCCACGGGGGCCAGGCGGAGACTCGACTGGAGCGGGTCCAACACGCGGACCCAGCGCGTCTCCAGGGAGGACTCGAAGGACGCGAGGGTCGGTCGGTTCGGCGCCTGCCCCTCGGGCAGCCCCACGGGCCCCAGGCCCAGCAGGCCCGCCCAGCCCGCCTGGGACGTCACGACGCGCCCGGCGTCATCCACCGCCAGGTCCTGGAAGGACAGGCTCACCGCGGAGTCCGACTGGAAGTGCCGCAGCCCCTCCTCCGTGCCCAGGGGCCCCAGCCGCCCCAGCAGCGCATCCCGAGGCCCGTCCCCCGCGTCGTCCGGCGCCCGGCTCGAGTACGTGTGCCCCGCGAAGGTGAGGCTCCCGTCAAAGGCCCCCGCGAAGACCACGCCACCATCCGGCAGGGCCCGAATCCCCTGGATGTCCCCGTGGCTCACGGGGAAGACGCGGGACCACAGCAGGTTGCCGCTCACGCCCCACCTGGCGGCGAACAGCCCGTTCATGAACGTGGGCCCCACACCAAAATCCGTGTCGCGCCCGACCCAGCCCCCCACCGAGATGTTCTCCTCCGAATCCACCGCGACGGACGACGCCAGCGTCCCCCTCTCGGTGGCGGCCACCAACAGCCGCGACCAGCGCAGCGTCCCGTCCGAATGCAGCTTCAGGACGAAGGAGTTGGGGGACTGGCCCTCCGTCGGGTAGCTCTTGCCGGAGTACACGATGCCCGCGCCAAAGTTCGTGTAGCCCCAGAAGGTCCCCACCAGCACCGCGCTGCCATGGGCATCCGTCGCGATATCCAGCACCTCCATGGGGTTCTCGTAGAAGACGTGGGGGGTCTCGAACCAGGCGATGTACCCCCGAGTCCACTCCACCGTGCCCGACGCGCTCAGCCGCGCCACGAACATGCCCCGCCCCCAGGGCAGCGGGCCCTTCCCCAGGTCGGGTGCCCCGAAGTATTCGCCCGCGGCGAGCACCTGCCCGTCACTCGTCACCGCCACCTTCCGGAACTCCACACCCGCCTGGGCGAACTCCCGCGACCACACGACGGCGCCGTCCGACCCGTGGAGCGTGACGACATCCAGCTGCTCGAACGAGGAAGGCGCGGCCTGCCGCGACTCCACCGCGCTCAGCGAGACGTAGCCTCCATCCCGTCCGGACGCGACATGGCGCGAGTGCTCCGCCGAGAGGCCTCGGGACCGCGTCACCCAGACAACCGTGCCCGAAGGACGGGGGCTGCCTCGGAAGGAACAGAACGACTCGCTCTCCGAGAGCACGAGCAACTGCGGTGCGGTGGCGAGGATGCCGCGCTTCTGTGCCTCCAAGGACGCGAAGCGCAGGCCCTCCTGTGCATCGGGATGAAGCGCGAAGGCGTGGCGTCCCGAGGTCGTCACAGCGGACGTCACGTCGAGCTCCACCCACTGGTCCCGGCTCACCGCGCCCAGGTCCCCCAGGACGGTGGCCGAGGTGGCCGGGCGGTGGTTCCAATCCGTCGTCGCTCCCTCGAAGGACTGGGCCTTGAACAACCGGGGGCCATTCCCCGAAGCGTCCAGGACATACAGCCGCAGCAACACCCGGCGCACCGGTCGACTCCCGAGCTGCACGTCGAAATCCAGATAGCTCTCCGCCCGAGGCCAGCCATCCACCGCGAGCGACGCCGCTCGATGGAACACCGTCGTGGGCGACGACTGGACGACCGACGTGTCATGAAGTGGAAGGAAGGTCCGGGACAGCAGCTCCTGGCGTGTCATGCACGCATCGGGGGGCTCATTCCGAGACGCGCCCGTCCACACGAGGAGCTCCGGACGCGGCGTGCCCGCCTCGCGCGAGTGGAACCCCACCTCGTCCGAGGAGTTGCCATACAGGCCCAGCGTCACCTCGCCGTTGCCACTCACGAGGTTCGTCACGTCGTAGTCGACGAAGCCCGACGGGGCGAGCATCGGCACCCGGTCCACGGCGCTCCCCACCCGCGCGGGACGGGAGCTCCAGGTGACACTCCCCTCGCTCCATGCGCCCCGGGTCTCGAAGACGGAGGGCCCGTTCGCCGAGCCGTCACTGCCGACCTTCAACCGCAGCACCGCGCGCTGCACCGTCTCCGTCAGCCCCTGGAGGGAGAAGCGCAGGTGGGCCTCGCGCTGCGGAGTGTTCCCCACCCGAAGGAGCACGGAGGCACCTCCCGCTGGGGTGCCCGGCGCATCCGCCGAGACAAAGGCATCCGCGCTCGGCGCGAAGGCCACGGGGGCGCCCGAGACAGGGAGCGGCGGGACGGCGGGAGACGGGTGGTCCTGGGCGGACTCGATGGTGAGCACGAGCCGGGGACGCAGCGCGGAGTCCTCGTGCTCGCTCGAGGCGAACATCACGCCGTCCGGGTCATCCGCCTTCAGGAAGGCATCGAAGGTGTTGCGCTGGAGGTTGATGGCCTCCGTGACATCCCATTCCACCCAGGTGCCACGCAGGACGGGCCCCACGTCGGCGACCACCCAGGAGCCCGACCACACGGGGCGCGTGTTCCACGTCGTCAGCTCGCTCCAATTCCAGACACCGGGCGGGTTGCGCACCGACGGCCCATCCACGGAGCTGTCCAGCGCATAGAGACGAAGTCGCGCGGTCGTCAGCGTCCCCGTGAAGGGCGGAATCGCGAAGCGGAGATACGCCTCGGCCTGGGGTGAGCCGTCCACCTCGAGGGACGTCTGGGCGCCGTAGCTCGCCGTGGGCGTCCCCTCCATGCAGTGGGTGTCCGCCACCGCGTACAGCGTCTCGTTCCGGGTGATGAGCGCATCGCCCCGGGTGCCTCTCTCCATGGAAGGCGCGGGCCCTGTCTGAGAAGGCCCGCACCCACTCGAGAGTCCCAGCAATATCCCCAGCCCCCACCCCACCGCCCTCTTTGCCCCATGTCTCACGCCGCGCCCCCCTCGGTTCAACGAGGGAGGTCATCGAGCAACAGACGCGCCATGAAACAACAGAGGGGGTTGTCTCGGTACTTCAAGACAACTCACGGGGGAGCCGCGTGCTCAATACACGTTGTACTTGCGGCGCAGCGCCTCGTGCTCCTCCGCGTTGCGCGAAGGGTGCAGCGTCTTCTCGGCGTCGTGCAGGTAGTACCAGAACTCGCTCGGCTTGGGCGCCATGGCGGCCTGGAGCGACTCCACCGTGGGCGCGCCGATGGGGCCCGGCGGCAGGCCCTTGCGGTGGCGCGTGTTGTACGGGTCCTCGGGGTCTCGCAGGCGCTTGAGGAACTCGCGGCGGTCATTCCACTGCGCCAGCGCGTAGCGCGACGTCGCGTCCACGCCCAGGGGGAAGCCCTTGTCCACACGCTTCCAGAGGATGCCCGCCACCAGCGGACGCTGGTTCGGCACCGGCTCCTCGCGCTCGAGCATCGACGCCATCACCACCACCTCGTGGAGGGAACGGCCGCTCTTCGCGATGGCGTCGCGGTTGGGCTTGAAGAAGCGCTCCGCGAACGCATCAATCTGACGCTGGATGAGGTCCTCGACGTCCAGCTTTCCCGGAATCACCCCATAGGTCTCCGGGTAGAGGTAGCCCTCCAGGGTGCCTGCGCTGGGCAGCGGAAACGGCGCGGTGTAGCGGCTGGGGTCGCTGGCCGCGGCGATGTACGCGCCGGCGGTGATGAAGCCCGCCGCGGTGAGCGCCGCGTCGGTGTCCCGCAGACGCCAGCCCTCCACCACCACGAAGGGCACATCGTCCGGAAGGGGATTGTCTTCCAATGCCGTGGCCAGCTCCGCCACCGTCATGGACGGGCTCACCGGGTGGCGGCCCGCCTTGGGGGAGAACTTGCCTCGGCGGAAGAGGTGCCAGCGCCACACGCGCGCATCCCGGATGAGCCCCTGGGTGGCGAGCAACGCGCCCAGGCCCCTGCCCGAGGTGCCCTTGGGGACGGTGAACTCCACCGTCGGCGCGCCGGGGGCGGCCACGGCTTGATTCGCCGCCTGCTCCACCCACCAGAAGGCGCCCGCTCCCACCACCGCGAACAGCACGAAGACCGCAGCCAGACCCACGAGAATCTTCTTCATCGCGGCGCACCGTAGCATCGACGCCCCGTCGTGCCTCCTTCCGAGTCACCGGATGTCCGCCCCCGGGTGCAGCCCCCCCGGCCGGCCGGCCGGCAGGGGTGGCATGCTCCACTCCCGGCCTCGGACAGCCATCCGTCCACGCCCGTGGTCTCCCGAGCCCACGTGCACTGGCAGCCCTTGCCCCTCGTTCTCATCTTCGAGGCCGTCACAGTCCTCCCCGCTGTCCCATGAGGAAACCCCATGCCCAGCCCACTCTCAGGCGACCAGCTCACCACCCGCGATGGCACCCGCATCTACTTCAAGGACTGGGGCCCTCGGGACGGTCAACCCGTCGTCTTCTCGCACGGCTGGCCTCTCACCGCCGACGCCTGGGAGGACCAGATGATGTTCCTGTCCGAACGGGGCTTCCGGACCATTGCCCATGACCGGCGTGGCAATGGCCGCTCCTCCCAGCCCTGGGACGGACATGACATGGACCACTTCGCGGATGACCTGGCGGAGCTGACCGCGGCGCTGGACCTGCGCAAGGCCGTCCACGTCGGGCACTCGACGGGAGGGGGCGAGGTGGCGCGCTACATCGGACGTCACGGCACCGGGCGCGTCGCGAAGGCGGTGCTCATCGGCGCCGTGCCCCCCATCATGCTCAAGACGGACTGGCACCCGAATGGACTGCCTCGCGAGGTCTTCGATGGCATCCGCGAAGGCGTGCGCAAGGACCGAGCCTCCTACTTCAAGGAGCTGAGCCTCGCGTTCTTCGGCTTCAACCGCCCCGGCGTGAAGGTCTCCGAGGGGCTGCGCGAGAGCTTCGTCCTGCAAGGCCTGATGGGCTCGCTGAAGTCGGAATACGACACCGTGAAGGCCTTCTCGGAGACGGACTTCCGCGCGGACCTGGCGAAGTTCGACGTGCCCACCCTGGTCATGCACGGTGACGATGACCAGATCGTCCCCTTCGAGGGCGCCGGAAAGCTCACGGCGACCCTGGTGAAGGGCGCGAAGCTGAAGGTCTACCCCGGCTTCGGCCACGGGATGTGTTCGGTCAACAAGGACGTCATCAACGAGGACCTGCTCGCCTTCATCCGAGGCTGAGCGAGCAGGTTCCGGTCACCCCCCGACGAGCTGCAGGAAGCGCCGCTGCAGCTCCTCGGGGGAGAGATTCTCCATGCGCTTGGAGAGCGCCCAGCGGTGGCCGAAAGGGTCTCGCAGGTGCGCCACGCGGTCGCCGTAGAACTCATTCGTGATGGGCCGCTCCAGCGCCGCGCCCGCGGCGATGGCGCGCTGGGCCAGGCCGTCCACGTCATCGACGGCCAGGTTGAGCAGGCTGGTGGCCCCGCCGCGGCTCTCGGGCCCCAGGATGCCCAGCTCCGGGTACTCGTCGGCGATGGCCAGCGTGACGCCACCCAGTGACAGCTCCGCGTGGCCCAGCCGCCCCGAAGGCTCCACGAGCCGGAACCGCTCCTGGGCACCGAGGACCTCCGTGTAGAACTTCAACGCCGCCATCGCGTTCTTCATCACGAGCTGGATGCCCAGCCGAGGGCCCTGCCCGGACACCGCGGAACTGTTCGTCATTGGATTCCCCTGGGAGGTGAAGCGGGTCTCAGCGCGACGCGGACTTGATGACGGGCAGCTTGGGCGCACGGCCGTACAGCAACTGGTAGGTGTTGTACGAACGCAACACGCGCTTGATGTAGCCCCGCGTCTCAGAGATGGGAATCTCCTCCACCCACGCGTCGAGCGGAAGGTCGGGCTTGTCCGCGCGCCAGCGATTCACGGCGCCGGGGCCCGCGTTGTAGCTGCCCACCGCGTACGGCGTGTGTCCACCGAAGCGCTTCAGCAGGCCCCCGAGATAGTGCGCGCCCATGCGGATGTTGAGGTCCGGCTGGAGCAGCTGCTCCACCGTGAAGCGCTTGAGCTTCAGCTCCCGCGCGACGCTCTTCGCCGTGGAGGGCATCAGCTGGGTGAGCCCCAGCGCGCCGGCCCATGAGAGAGCCTTCGGGTCCAGCGCGCTCTCCTCGCGCATCAGCGCCTGGAGCAGGTCCGCCTCCACTCCCGCCGTGGACGTGTGCTTCTCGATGAGCTCGCGGAACGCGTTGGGATAGGCCACCTCCCACACCACCCGCGTCTCCTTCGTGATGCGGCCACTCAAGTCCTTGCGCAACGCCAACCGAGCCACCGCGTGCGCGGCGCGCTCATCGCCCGCCTCGTGCAGCACGAGCACCAACAAGCGGATGGCCTCCGCGGGCTGGTTCGTGCGGCTCACCGCGAGCAGCTCCGAGGACACGGCCTCCGGGAAGCCCAGGCGCAACAGCTCGATGCCCGCGCGGAAGTGAGGGTCCTCCCCCATCGGCCCCGCGAACAGCGGCCACGGGCTCGCGGCCTCCGGCACCGCGAAGATGTCCGGGGTGATTCGCTCCAGCCGCGCCGGGTCCACCGAGGCGAGCTGTGAGCGCGCCATCAGCCCGTAGTACGTCGCGGGGTGGTCCACGGCGATCTTCTCGAACAGGTCCGCCGCGCCCTGGATGTTGCCCTGGTCCTGGTACGTCCGCGCCCGCCAGTACCGCGCGCGCTCCACGTCATAGCTCTCGTCGGCTTGCGCGAAGCGCTGCTCGATGCGGTCCAGGAAGGACAGTCCCGCGTCCTCCACCTTGCTGGTGCGCGCAATCCAGTACGCCTTGAAGAGCGCCTCGCCCAGGAAGTCGCCTTGCGGATACAGCCGCGCCAGCTCGTCCAGCCGAGCCATCGCCTCCTGTGGGCGGTCCGTCTTCACGTACAGGTCCGCCGCGTAGAACAGCGCGTCGTCCGCGAAGCTGTGGTCCGGGAACTCGCGCGCCAGCCGCTCGTACGTATCGGTTCCGCGCGAGGAGTCGACAATCGAGCGCGACGAGCCCAGCACATACAGCGCCCGCGCCAGCAGGTCGCGGTCCGCGCACTTCGCCACGACTTGCGACAGCACCTCGATGGCGCGCGTGTGCTGGCGCTCCTTGCGCAGGCCCTTGCCGTAGGCGAAGTGCGCGCGGCACGCGAGCGCCTCCGGGAGGACCAGCTTCGGCAGCAGCGGCTCCAGCTGCGTGAGGCCCTGCTTGTTGCGGTGCAGCTCCACCAGCTGCTCGCCCCGAGCCACCTTCGCGTCGACGGGCGGCGTCTGCCCCTTGAGCCTCCGCTCGGCCTGCAGCGCCAGCGGAGACAGCGGATGCGAGCCCCACAGGCGCCACAGCGCGGTGCGCTCGGCGGCGCGGTCCTTCTTCTCCGCGGCGATGTCGGCGATGGCCATCAGCGCCTCGGCGCCCACATTGCGTCCCCAGCTGGGCGCGGCGCGCGAGGTGAGCGGCTCCAGCGCGGCCATCGCCCCCGCCGCGTCCTTCTTCTTGCGCAACACCCGCGACAGCGCCAGCCGGGCATCGACGTACAGCCGGGACTCCGGAGGCACCTGCGCGAGCAGCACCGCGGACTCATCGAAGCGGCGCAGGCCCTCCAGCGCCACCCCCGCGTGCGTGAGGCACCGGTCCTTCAGCGCGGGGTAGTCGGGCGCCAGCGCGGCCAGCTCCTTCGCGGCCGTCTCTTCATCGCCCGAGCGCAGCGCGGACAGGGCCCGCAGGTAGCGCACCGGGGGAGAGTCCCCTTCCGTCTTGAGCAGCTCGCGCGCGCGGCTGAACTGGCCCTTGTCGAAGGCCGTGCGGGCCTCCTTCTTCTTCCCCTCCCCGAAGTACGGCGACAGGTCCTCCAGCGCGTAGCGGCGGCCTCGGTGGACGACGGGCGCGGGGGGCGCGGCGTTGGGGAACGCGGGGTTGAGGACCTCCACGAAGCCCTCCGGCAGGGGGGCCTTCTCCGCGTCCGGGGGCGGCGACAGCTGCGCCTCCGACGGCGCGTTCTCCGTGTGGGGCGTGGGGGCTTCGGAGGGCACCGCCTCGGAGGCGGGGACCTGGGGAGCGGGAGCCTGCGCGGACAGGAGGACCGAGGAAGCGACGACGGCGAGCTTGGAGAAGAAGAGCTTCATACGGAGGGCTGGGAACCCTGGGAGGTGGGCGCGGGCTCGCCCCATGACAACCGGGGGTGCATGGAAAATTTCCGGAGACGGACACAGGTTAGACTGTCCGCGCTCCCATGGACATCCGGACACAGAGTGCCCTGCTGGCATCCATCATCGGCCTCGCCCTGGGCGTGTCCATGTTGCTGCGGCCGGGCCGGCCCAAGGTCCTCACCCTGTACTCCGTCTTCGCCCTGACGGTGGCCGGGTACTACCTCTCGTTCTTCTTCCACAGCCTCTTCCCCGCCGACGCGTATCCCTGGGCGTACCGCATCTCCCTGGGCATCACCATCCTGGTCGCCTCGCTCGTGCCCGGCGCCGCCGTGGGGTTCTTCCTCGAGTTCTTGGATGTCAGCAAGGGAACACACCTGGCAGGTCGGCGGCTCGCCGTCCTGTCGGTCTTCCTGGGCCTGGCCGTGGCCGTCACCCCCCTGGCCGACAAGGTGTGGGCCCGGGTGGCCATGGGCGTCTGGGTGCTCGGCTCCCTGCTCGCCTCGGTTTCGTTGCTCCTCCACCGGGTTCGCAGCAACGAGTCCCGCATCGAGCAGCTGAGGCTGATGTACCTGGCCATCGGCGCGGGCGCGGGCATCTTCTTCTCGGCGCTCGACTTCCTGAGCAGCGTCATTCCGATTCCGACGCTCGGGCCGGTCTTCACCACGCTGTACCTGTTCTTCCTCGCGCAGACGCTGCTGCGGCTGCGACTGATGGACCTGCACGAGCTCTTGGGGAAGATTGCCTCGCAGACGGTGCTGGCCGTCATCCTCGCGGCCGTCTTCACGGTGCTGACGGCGTGGGTGGGCGAGGACGCGGGGCTGTTCGTCTTCAACACGGTGGTCGCCGCCTTCGTGGTCCTCATCCTGTTGGACCCGCTGCGCACCAAGGTGGACGAGATGGTGGTGCGCCTCTTCTTCCGCGAGCGCTTCGCCCTGCTCGACGCGCTGGGGACGTTGCGCGCGCGCATGGCCAACGTGATTGAAATCTCGGAGCTCGCGACGCTGGTGCTCGACACGCTCCACGAGACGGGCCGCGTGACACACTCGTCGGTGTACCTGCTCGCGGAGGACCGGCCCGGCTACCGGCTGTTGGACTCGCGAGGCCCCCTGCCCGTTCCGTTCCTGGACACGGCGGCGGCGCGCGGGTTGTTGTTCGCGGTGGCCAGCGGACAGAAGGCGGTGCTTCTGGAGAACGTGGAGCGCCGCGGCGCGACGATGCGGCTCCAGTCGGTGGAAGGCCGGCGCTACCGCGACGAGCTCAAGCGGCTGAACGACACGCGCTCCGCGCTCATCCAGATGAAGGCGGGCATCAGCGTTCCGCTGGTGGGCAATGACCGCGTCATCGGCTTCCTGAACCTGTGGGACGAGCGCGTGCCGGAGGCGTATGCGTCCGATGAGATCGCCCTCATCCTGGAGGTGGCGGAGAAGCTGACGACGGTGCTGGAGAACTCGAAGCTGTACGAGAAGATTCGAGAGAGAGATCGCCTCGCGGCGCTGGGTGAGATGGCGGCGGGCCTCGCGCACGAGATTCGCAATCCGCTGGGGGCCATCAAGGGCGCGGCGCAGTGTCTGGACCCTCGGCAGCTTCCGGGCGAGGACGGCGAGTTCCTGGAGGTCATCGTCGAGGAGGTCAACCGCCTCAACGGCGTGGTGACGGCGTTCCTCGACTACGCGCGGCCCATGAAGCAGAGCTTCGGCCCCACGGACCTGAACGAGGTCGTCACGCGCACGATGCGGCTCATCCAGAACGACGTGCCGGCCAACGTGTCGCTGGCGGTGGAGCTGGACCTGCTGCTGCCTCGCGTGGACGGGGACGCGGAGCAGCTCAAGCAGGTGCTCATCAACCTGGTGCAGAACGCGGTGCAGGCGCTGGACACGCGCGAGGGTCGCATCACCGTGCGCACGGAGCGCCCCGAGCGCTTCGGCGAGTTCCGCAACGCGGGTGGCGAGGTGATGGAGGTGCGCGTCTCCGACAACGGGCCGGGCATTCCCTCCGACCAGCAGCCGCACATCTTCGTGCCCTTCTTCACGACGAAGCAGAAGGGCACGGGGCTGGGGCTCGCCATCTGCCAGCGCATCGTGAAGAACCACGGCGGCAGCATCTCCGTGCAGAGCAAGGCGGGCGAAGGAACCACCTTCATCATCCGCATGCCCACGCTGCCGCCGGAGAAGCCCGAGGAAGGGCTCGTCGCGGAGGGCGCCAGCACCGCCGCCCCCGCGGCGCGAATCTCCCAGTCGTTCCCCATGCCGGACGAGCTGCGCGAGCCCCCCTCGCCTCCCGCCGACGAGCCGAAGCCCAAGCGCGAGCGACGGCGCAAGGCGAGCTGACGAAGAGGGGCTGGGCCTCACGGGCACCCAGCCCCTTCCGTCTCGCTCAAGGGAGGCACACGTTCAGCATCAGCGTGGCGCTCTTCGCCTCGGTGTCCGTGAAGGCGAGGTCCGTGAGCCCGTCTCCGTTCCAATCCGCGACGAGCGCGTCCTGCACCGCCGAGCCCCAGGAGGGCAGTCGCCCGGGACTGAAGGCGCCACCGGGCTGCTGGAGCCACAGCTTCGGGGCATAGGAGCTGTTCGAGAACACATCCGTGCGGCCGTCGCTGTTGAAGTCCTCGGCGATGAGGCCCAGGCCCGCGCCATCTTGCGAGTCGAACCGGAGGGTCAGCACGGGCTGCCGGGCGGAGTCGAAGGTGAGGAAGCCCATCTCCCCGTGGTCCACCACGAGCCCGACGA
The DNA here is from genome assembly GCF_038561935.1 of Myxococcus stipitatus. Next base: position 5,877,613 of record NZ_CP102770.1, read on the forward strand.
GCCCCTGCCCGTCCAGGTCCGCACGGCCCATGTTCCGCATGTACGGCGTTCCGGTGAACGTCGTCGTTCCGGCGAAGCCTCCCGCCCCGTTGCCCCAGAGGACATGGACCAGGCCCGGCGTGACGACGGGCTGTCCACTGCGCAAGAGGGCCAGGTCCATGTGCCCATCCCGGTCCAGGTCGGCGGCCACGAGGCCGGACGTGCCGCGCTCGGACGCAATCTCGTATCGCGGCTGGAGCGTGAACCGTCCGTTGCCCTGGTTGAGCCAGATGCCCAGCGAGTCCTTGTCGAACACCCACGAGCTCAGCGTCACCAGGTCGAACCGGCCATCCTCGTTGAGGTCCACCTTGATGAGCTCGTAGACCGTGTTGTCCTCCGGGGAGCGCACGGCCTCGCCGAACTCCCCGCTCGGCAGTCGCTTGAAGACCACCAATTGATTGCTCGCCGAGGTGCTCTGCACGGTGGTGATGGCCGCGAGGTCCTCCTGCCCGTCTTCATCCAGGTCTCCCGCGATGAGGTCGCGCACGCCGCCTGTCACGGTGCTCCCCGTCGGAGGAACGTAGACGGGCGACACCATCGCCCGGCCGCGCGACGCGCCACCCGACAGCGACAAGTGGATGGCATTCTTCCCGACGCTTCCCGCCGCGAGGTCCGCCGCGCCATCCCGGTTGAAGTCGCCCTGGGCCAGCCCTCCCGAAACCCCTTCGAGTGGCAGGCTCTCCGGCATCAGGGGGCCACCCCAGAACACGCGGATGTCCATGAAGTCGCCCGTGAGCACGACGTCCATCCGCCCATCTCCGTCGAAGTCTCCCGCCGCGGGCGTATTGGCCTCGCCGCTGAAGCCATAGGTCAGCAGCGGCGCGAACGGAGGCGCGGTCGTGCTCCCGGGCAGGACGTGCAGGTGTCTCTCGTAGTTGGTGGACCAGAGGAGGTCACTCACCGCGTCGCCATCCAGGTCCACGGCGACGGGAATCACGGTGGGAACGCCCCCTTCGTCCGGAAGCAGGGTCTCTCCCAGCAGGGACAGCGCTCCGCTCGGCGTGTTGAAGACGCGAACCCTGTCTCGGCCGATGATGGCCACGTCGTCGCGTGCGCCGTCCTTGTCGAAGTCGCCCACCACGGCTTCGCCGCCGCACGAGGTGCATGGGACATAGGTGGGCGTCCTGAAGGTGCCAGTCCCCGTGCCGTTCGCCTGGACGATGCGGTTGTTGGCGCCATCGATGCGGGCGTAGTCCAGGAAGCCATCGCCATTGAAGTCCGCGACGATGGGGCAATAGCCCGAGGACGACACCACCGTCGTCGGGGATGCGAACGACCCGTTGCCCAGCCCTCGGTAGAGGACGATTTGATTCCCCGTCGTGTGCGCGAGCACGTCCGGCGTCCCGTCGGAGTTGAAGTCTCCTGGCGCCATGCAGTTGAGGGTGGCGTTCAGCGCCGTGTTCGTGGTGATGGGCGCCAGGAACGTCCCATCGCCATTGCCTGGGTAGAGGACGAAGCCGCCCTTGTGCGTGCTGTCGGCGAACAGGATGGCTGCCACATCCAGCTTCCCATCCTTGTTGAAGTCCGCCACCACGGGCGGCAGGTCGAGGAACGTGGCCTGCGCGGACGCGGAGAGCTCTCGTCGCGAGAAGGAGCGACGGCCATCATTGGCGAGGACGGCGACGCGGTACGTCGCGCCCACGACGACATCCGGCTGCCCGTCCCCCGTGAAGTCCCCCGCGCCCACGAAGTTGAGCGGCGAGCCGTAGGAATGCCCGGAGATGGGCGCGAACGACGGAGTCTCGCAGGCCAGCGGCGTGACATGTCGATGATAGACAGGCGCGGAAGGCCGCCCCCGTCCCGCCGAGTTCCGAGCCGTCACATGGAACCGCGCATGGGTCCCGGACGGCAGGCCCGTCATGGTGGCCACGAGGGTATCCCCCGAGACCGTCACCGGAACGCCGCCTGGAGACGCGGTGACTTGATACTCGGTGACAGGGTCTCCCTCCGGCGCGGTGGCCTTGTTCCAGCGCACGACGACTCCGTCCACGGTGGAGGTGACGCGGACATCAGTCGGCGCCTTCGGCTGCGGGCGCGTGAGGATGGGCGCTGACGAGACGGGCGGCCCCTCTCCCACTCCATTCACCGCGACCAGGGTGAACGTATAGGAGACATCGAGCGCGAGCCCGGAGATGGAGACCACCGTGGGCGTCGTGGGGAGCGACCGCTCCGCGCCAGCGGGCGACGACGTGAGCTTGTAGCCCGTGAGCGTGCTGCGCCCATCCGAGACAGGCGGGAGCCAGTCCAGCTCGACGCGGCCTTGAGAGAAGACACCGGTGAGGTTGACCGGAGCGGAGGGAACGTCCGGGAGCGTCACCTGGGCGCTCGTCGTCGCGGGGCCCGTCCCGGTCGAGTTCTGCGCGGCCACGCTGAACGTATAGACGCCGCCATTGGCCAGTCCGGAGATGGTCGCGCTGGTCGCGGCGCCTCCCACGGTCTGCGTCATTCCCCCTGGCTGCGTGGTGATGACGTATCCAGAGAGAGTCCCGCCTCCCGTGCTCGCGGGTGGCGCCCAATACACCGTCGCGGCGCGGAGGAGCGGTGCCGCGCTGACTCGCACGGGCGCGCTCGGCAGGGCCGCGGGCACCAACGCGCTCAGCGTGGATGCGGACGATGTGCCCACCGCGTTGATGGCCACCACGCTGACGCCGTAGGTCGCTCCATTCGTCAGACCCGTGAAGGTGACCGTGGTCTCGGTCGTGGTGAGCGACTGCCCACCGGGGCTCAGCGTCACGGTGTAGCCCTGGAGGGGCTGTCCTCCATCCGAGGGGACGCGCCAGCTCAACGTCACCTGCTGGTCACCCGTCTTCCACGATGACCAGGAGGGCGCATTCGGCACGCTGGAGGTTCGCACCGACGAGGACACGCTCGAGACCTTGCGCGTACCGTCCGAGTACACCGCCGTCACGGTGAAGGTGTAGCTCGTGCCGTTCGCCAGCCCGGTGACCTGCGCGGAGCGAGCCGTGGGCACGGCCGAGACCAGTGCCCCTCCTGGAGAGGCCTTCACCTCGAAGGCGGTGAGCACACCCGTCGGGATGGTCGGAGAGAGTCCCCAGGAGACCTCCGCGGACCGGATGCCCGGAACGGCCTTCACGTTGATGGGCGTCGAGAACACCAACGCGCTCGTCACCGCGCCAGCATCTCGCCCTCCCCCATCGGGCGGGCCCGCGTCCTGACTGCCCGCATCTCCGGGAGCCCCCGCGTCACCCGGGCCGCCATCACCGCCGGGGCTCGCGAGAAAGGACTCACAGCCTTCCGAGGAGCACTCGCCAGAGCGGCACTGCGCCTCGGAACAAGAAGTCGCGTTGTTGTTGGATTTCTCTCCACAGCCAGCCGTCGCCAGTGCCGTGAAGGCCAGCAGGATGCACCAGACACTTCGCATGTCGCCCTCGGTCCCCGTGCCCCTCGGAGGTCGCGTCGTGCGCGACGTCGAGAGGCCCCTGAGTTCCCCCGTTCAACGACCCTGCCCGCGAATTGTCGCGGCCGGGTTGGAACGGGAGGGCGTCCATGGACGACGCCCCAGGTCGGGCTGAGGGCGCTTGCGCGAGAGTGGCTCAGCTCAACGACGCCGTGGCCTGCGCGAGCTTCTCCTGCGCGGCCTCCCACTGCGCGTAGAGCTCCTCGAGCGTGGACTTCCCCTCGCGGTGCGCATCCATCAACGGCTTGGCCCGAGCGAAGTCGTTGTAGAGGACGGGGTCCGCCAGCTGGCCCTCGCGCTCCTTCTGCTCGGCCTCCACCTTGGCGATGCGCTCCTCCAGCCTGGCGATCTCCTTCTTGAGCGGGCCCTCCACGACGCTCTTGCGCTGACGGGCCTCCGCCTCCAGGCGCTTGCGCTCCTTCTCCGTCATGGGGCCGGACGAAGCCTTCTCGCCCCGACCCGCCACCGCGCCGCCCGCCGCGGCCTCCGCCTCCAGGCGCTGCTGCTCCTGGTGGTAGAGGTAGTCGTCGAGGTTGCCCGGATGCGGCGTCAGCTTCCCGTCCGCCACCTCCCACACCTGCGTCGACAGGCCGTTGATGAAGCTGCGGCTGTGGCTGACGAACAGCAGCGTGCCGCCGTACAGCTTCAGCGCCTCGATGAGCATCTCGGACGAGTCGAGGTCCAGGTGGTTGGTGGGCTCGTCCATCAGCAGGAAGTTGGAGGGCACCAGGAGGAGCTTGGCCAGCGCCACGCGCGCCCGCTCTCCACCGCTGAGCACGCCGATGGGCTTCTCCACGTCATCGCCGCTGAAGAGGAACGCGCCCAGCACGCCGCGCACGTAGCTCTCCGGCTTGTCGGCCGCGAGCGGACGCACCTCCTCGAGGATGGTGTTCGTCCGGTCCAGCTTGTCCGCGTGGTGCTGCGCGTAATAGCCCACCACCACGTTGTGCCCGAGCGTCACCGTGCCCGAGTCCGGCACCAGCTCCCCGGCCACCATCTTCAGGAGCGTCGTCTTGCCGGCGCCATTCGCGCCCACCACGGCGATGCGCTGCCCGCGCTCCACCCGGCCGGAGAGATGGTCATAGACCGTCTGAGCGCCGTACCGCTTGGTGATGCCTTCCAGCGTCACCACGTCGCGGCCGCTGCGCTCCACTTCCGGGAAGCGGAACTTCATCGTCGACCGCTCTTCCAGGACGTGGACCTTCTCCAGCTTCTCGATCATCTTGGCGCGGCTCTGCGCCTGCTTCGCCTTGGTCGCCTTCGCGCCGAAGCGGTCGATGAAGGACTGGAGCTCCGCGCGCCGCGCCTCCACCTTCTCCGCCCGGGCCTGGAGCAGCACCTTCTCCTCGGCGCGCAGGCGCTTGTATTCGTCGTAGTTGCCGGCGTACTCGCGCACGCCCTCCAGCTCCAGCGACACCACCCGGTCGATCTGCCGGTTGAGGAAGTCCTTGTCGTGGGAGATGAGGACCATCGCCTTGTTGGACCGGCGCAGGAAGCCGTCGAACCACGTGAGCGTGGGGACGTCCAGGTGGTTGGTGGGCTCGTCGAGCAGCAGGAGGTCCGGGTCCTGGAGCAGCAGTCCGGCGAGCGCCGCGCGCATCCGCCAGCCTCCCGACAGGGCCGACGTGGGCTTGAGCAGGTCGGCGTCCTTGAAGCCCAGGCCCTTGAGGATGCGCTCGGCGTGGTGCTTGCCGAAGCGGTTCTCGAAGTCGTCCAGCTCCGCGTGCAGGTCCGCCAGGGACTGGGCCAGCTCGAGCTGGTCCTCCTCGTCCGAGGCCTCCGCCAGCGCCGCCTCGGTGTCCTTCAGGCGGCTCTCCAGGGTGTCTCGGCCGGGGACGGTGCTCATCACCGCCTCCACCACCGTGCCCTCCGGAAGTCCCGCGATTTCCTGGGGCAGATACCCCCAGCGGGCCCGCCGGCGGTACGTGAGGGACCCCGAGTCTGGCTGGATGACCCCGGCCAGGATCTTCATCAAGGTGCTCTTGCCCGTCCCGTTGGCGCCGACGAGGCCTACACGGTCCTTGGGCCCGAGGGAGAAGCTGTCACTGTCGAAGAGGACCTTCTTTCCATAGGAGAGGCTGAGGTCCTGGGCGATGACGAGGCTCATGGCGGTGGGGGATGTAACAGCCCCGGGCCCCCTGGGAAATGGCGCAGATGCCCGGCCGGCGAACGAGGAGGCCATCGTCCCCTTTCCGGACCCGGCCAGGGCCTGCCTATACTCCGCCCCCACATGGCTGCCCCTTGCCCCCATTGCGGAAGTACCGACGGCGTCGACCATCTCTGCGCAGGCCAGAGCCTCCAGCTCATCGGCCAGGTGCTCGATGGCCGCTACAAGATTGAGAGCGTCCTCGGCCAGGGCGGCATGGGCATGGTGTTCCGCGCCACGCAGACCTCCGTGCAGCGCCCCGTCGCGGTGAAGACGCTGAACCCGTCGCTGGCCGCGGCGCCCCAGTTCTTCGAGCGCTTCCGCCGTGAGGCGGAGATCGCCAGCCGGCTGCGCCACCCGAACATCATCACCATCTTCGACTTCGGGCGCGCGCCCGACGGCACCTGCTACTACGTGATGGAGCTCCTGCAGGGCGAAAGCCTCAAGGAGGTCGTCAAGCGCGAGGGGCCCATGTCCCTGCGCCGCGCCACCAGCCTCATCGAGCAGGCCACCCAGGGCCTTGCCCACGCGCACACCGAGGGCTGCGTCCACCGCGACCTGAAGCCGCACAACATCATGGTGCAGGACCTGGGCGGCCGGGACTTCGTCAAGGTGCTGGACTTCGGTCTCGTCAAGGCGCTGGAGGCCGAGGAGGAGGAGCAGCTCACCTCCACGGGCCAGGTGCTGGGCACCCCGCAGTACATGCCGCCGGAGCAGGCCGGTGGCGAGTCGGTGGACCAGCGCTCGGACCTGTACTCGATGGCGGGCGTGCTCTACTTCTGCCTCACGGGCAGCTCGCCGTTCGGGGCGAACACGGTGCGCAAGGCGCTCACCGCGTCCCTCACGCAGCAGGTGCCGCCCGTCAACAGCAAGCGCCAGGGCGCGCCCGTCCCCGTCGCGCTGGATGCGTTCTTCAAGAAGGCCCTCTCCCCCGAGAAGGACGACCGCTACCAGAACGCGCAGGAGTTCATCGACGCGATGCTGGACACCGTCGTCGACGCGAGCCCCGAGCAGCTCGACGCCATGCCCAGTGGAGGCGCCAGCTCCGGGGTGAGCGAGCGAGGCAGTGGCAGCCGTCACGGCAGTCGTGCCGGGCGAGTCGGTGGCAGCGGCAGTGGTGTGCGTTCCGCCTCGCGCGTGGGCGCGGGCCCCGGCCGAGGGTCCACGCCGTCCAACGTCCAGGTGGCGCGCAGCCAGGTGGGGAACGCGGGCGGCAACACCTCCGCCAGCCGCGTTCGCGCCGCCGCCGCCGCCAAGGCCGCTCCGCCGCCCCCTCCGCCTCCCGAGCCGGAGGGGATGTCCCTGGGCAAGAAGGTCGCCTTCATCGCGGTGCCGCTCGTGCTGCTCGGCATCGGCGGGGCGGTGGTGCTGGGGAGCAAGGGCGACCCCCAGGTGCCCACGACCCAGCAGGTGGTCGAGGTCCCTCGGGACAACCCCGAGACGAAGCCGAGCACCACCGGCCGCGAGGCCCAGGCCGCGGTGCCCCAGACGTTGCGCGTGAAGTTCAACTCCACGCCGTCGGGGGCCGCCATCTTCGAGGGAGATGAGCAGATCGGCACCACGCCCATCGAGCTGATGCTCCCGCGCGACAAGTCGCACCAGCTCAGCTTCCGGCTCGCGAACCACAAGTCCGAGGAGCGCTCGCTCAACTTCAGCCGCGTGGCGGGAGACAGCCAGACGGTGGACGTGACGCTGGAGGCGGTCCGCACCGCGACGCCGTCCAGGCCCAAGCCCCCGCGTTCGGGGAACTCGGGCTCGGACATCACCGTGTTCGAGTAGGACCGCGGAGGGGGCGCCTCCGCGTCACACGAGGCGCCCCAGCTTCGGAAGCACCTCGCCGCTCTTGCCCTGGATGAAGTGCTTGAAGCGCAGGGCGCTCTCCGTGGTCTCCAGGTTGACGAGCCACGTCTCACCGCCCATCGCGCGAGCCTGGTCGACCATGCCGGACGCCGGGTAGACGACGCCCGAGGTGCCGGCCGCCAGGAAGACCAGGCGCCCGCCCGACTTCACCGCCCGCTGCGCGAAGCCCTGGATGTGCTCCAGGTCCGCGGGGTCCAGGTACTCACCGAACCAGACGATGTGTGGACGGAGCAAGGCGCCGCAGTCCTTGCAGCCGGGCACCGTGCCATCCGGGTACACCGTGGTGTCCGGGAACGGCGCGCGCTTGCAGTCGATGTTGCTGCACCGGGTCGTGAAGAGGTTGCCGTGCATCTCCACCACGCGCTGACTGCCGGCGCGTCGGTGCAGGCCATCCACGTTCTGCGTGGCCAGGAGGAAGCGGTCTCCCAGGTGACGCTCCCACTCCACCAGGGCGGTGTGGCCGGGATTGGGTGAGACCTCGGCCGCACCCGCGCGCCGCTGCGAATAGAAGCGCCACACGCGCAGGGGGTCCTTGGCGAAGCCCTCGGGGGAGGCCACGGATTCGACGGGCTGTCCCTCCCAGAGTCCGTTGAGTCCTCGGAAGGTGGGGACTCCGCTCTCGGCGGAGACGCCGGCGCCCGTGAGGACCAGCAGCCAGGTTTTCGAGTCGAGAAGGAGCGTTTCCATGGGGTCTCCTGCGGGGCAATGGATTCAGGTTATGAATCGGGGGGACGGCCTCCGCGCCTGTCGCTGACAGTGAAAGCGCGGCCCCCTGCTCGAGGAGCCCATCATGGCGGAAGTCACCCTGGACCTGCGCGAGATGCCCAAGGCGCAGGCGTACGCGGAGCTGCATCAACACGTTCAGGCGGTGCTCGAGGGCATCGACGACCCCATCGCCGGCATGGCGACGATGAGCTGTCTGCTCCACAACGCCTTCGGCCACCTGTGGACGGGGTTCTACCGGGTGGTGACGCCGGGGCAGCTGCTTCGCGTGGGGCCCTACCAGGGGACGCTGGGGTGCCTGGAGATCAAGTTCGGCAAGGGCGTCTGCGGCACGGCCGCCGCCAAGGGTGAGACGCAAGTGGTGGCGGACGTGCACGCCTTCCCGGGCCACATCACCTGCGACTCCCGCTCCGCGTCTGAAATCGTGGTGCCCGTGTACGGCAAGAATCGCGAGCTCATCGCCGTGCTGGACATCGACTCCTCCAGCAAAGGCACCTTCGACGAGGTGGACCGGCGCGAGCTGGAGACGATGATGCGCTGGTTCCAGAAGTAGGCCCACGACGTTTCGTGGGAGGCCCACCGGGGCGCGGCGGCACACGCGAGGCCCGCGCCCCGGAGTGGGGAGCTCAGTCCCCGCGGGCGTAGGCCACGGCGAGCTGGCCGGCGAAGCGGGCGTTGTTCTCGAGGAGCGCCAGGTTCGCCTTGAGCGTCTTGCCGCCCGAGCGCTGGCCCAGCTCCCTCAGCAGGAAGGGCGTGACGTCCTTGCCGCGAACGCCCTGCTTGTCGGCCTCGGCGAGCGCGGAGGCAATCTGCAGCTCCACCTCGTGGCGAGGCAGCGCGGTCTCCTCGGGAGGAGGCACGGTGTAGAGCACCCCGCCCTGCCCCAGCGTCTCGAAGCGGGCGCGAGCGATGCGCGCCGCGGTCGCCACGTCGTTCACGCTGTGCTCCAGGGAGATGCCGGAGTCACGGCTGTGGAAAGACGGCAGCTCGCGAGTGCCCACGCCGATGACGGGGACGCCCGCCGTCTCCAGGAGCTCCATCGTCTTGGGCAGGTCGAGCACGGACTTCGCGCCCGCGCACACCACCGCGACGGGGAAGCGCGCCAGGGCGGCGATATCCTGGGAGATGTCCCAGTGCTCCGAGGCCCCCCGGTGGACTCCGCCGATGCCACCGGTGGAGAAGACCCGGATGCCGGCCGCAGCGGCCAGCTCACAGGTGGCGCTGACGGTGGTGCCGCCCGTCGCGCGAGTGGCCACGGCGATGGCCAGGTCGCGCGAGCCGAGCTTCAGGAGCGGCTCCTTGCCCTCCGCGAGCCGGCGCAGCTCCGCGTCCTCCAGGCCGACACACACCGCGCCATCCACCACCGCGGTGGCCGCGGGAACGGCCCCGGCACGGCGGATGGCCTCCTCACATGCTCGGGCGGCGGTGAGGTTGTGCGGATAGGGCAGCCCCTGGGCCACCACGCTCGTCTCCAGGGCGACAACGGGCTTGCGCGCGTCGAGGGCCCGGCGCACCTCATCCGAAAAACGTAGGTCCATGGTGCGCGGTATAAGCCATGCCCGGGCAGGCGGCACAAGCCAGCCGAGGGCAAACGTCGGGTTGCAGGAAAGCCCGCTGGGCCTTATTCCCTGCGCGCGCCGTGTCTACCTCCGCCGCTCCTGCTCCCGTTGCGCAGCCCCGAGTCCTCTCGGCATCCGACCTGGCCATGCTCGGGGTCGTCGTTGCCTGGGGCACCAACTACACAGTGGTGAAGGAGGTCGTGGGCGTGATGCCGCCCTTGGCCTTCATGTCGGTGCGCTTCGCCATCGCCTCGGTGGCGATGCTCGCGCTGCTGCTCGTCGTCGAAGGATGGAAGCCGCTGCGGCGAAGTGTGTTCCTCAAGCTCGCGGGCCTGGGGTTGGTCGGCAACACGCTGTACCAGCTCTGCTTCGTGCTCGGCGTGGCGAACACGACGGCGGCGAACAGCGGGCTCCTGACGGCCGCGACGCCCGTGATGGTGGCCGCGCTGGGTGCGGTACTGGGCGTGGAGCGGCTCACCCGGCCGCTGGTGATGGGCCTGTCGATGGCGGTGGTGGGCATGGTGCTGGTGGTCGCGGCACGAGGGCCGGCCATGGGCGCCAACACGAGGCTGGGCGACGTGCTCATCCTGGGCGCCTGTGCCTGCTGGGCGATCTACACCGTCGGCATCCGCTCGCTGGGCAACGAGGTGTCGGCGCTGCAGATCACCGCGGTCACCATGCTGACGGGAGCGCCAGGGGTGATTCTGGCGGGGCTTCCCGCCGTGCTGGAGCTGAACGCGGGGAGCATCCACGGCGGCGCGTGGGTGGGCATGGTGTACACCGCGCTGGTGCCCCTGGTGCTCAGCTACTTCATCTGGGGCCGCACGGTGCAGCAGGTGGGCAGCGCCCGCGCGGCGCTCTACAACACGGGTGTCCCCGTCGTCGCGGCCCTCACGGCCTGGGCGGTGCGCGGGGAGCGGCCCACGCCGTTCCAGGCGCTGGGAGCCGCGTTCATCCTCGGTGGCGTGGTGCTCAGCCGCAGGAAGTAGCGCGCCGTCAGCGCCCTTCCTCGCCTCGACGCCCTCGCGCCACCGACAGGCCGTACTCGCCGATCTTCTTGTCCAGCGTGGGCCGGCTGATGCCCAGCAGCGCGGCGGCCCGGACCTTCTTCCCCCCGGACTCCCGCAGCGCCTCGGCGATGGCATCCCGCTCCAGGCGCCCCACCCGAGCCTGGAGTGTCTGCGCGTCGATGGCGGTGCTCCCCTGCTGGACCTCGGGCGGCAGGTGCAGTGCGCCGACCCGTCCTCCGGCGTAGAGCAACCCCAGCCGCTCCGCCACGAGCTCCAGCTCACGCACGTTCTGCGGCCACGAGTAGTCGGACAACAAGCGCTTGGCCTCCGGCCCCAAGGTGGGCGGCTCGCGCCGGACCCGCCGCGCCGCGCGCGCCAGGAAGCGCTCGAGGAGCACCAGCACGTCCTGCTTCCGCTCGCGCAGAGGCGGCACCTCCAGCTCGAAGCCCATCAGCGCGCGAGCCAACGAGGCCTCCACCTCGCCTCGAGTCCCCTGCAAGGCCACGGGTGCCACCGACGTGACGAGCAGCCGCACATCCACGGGCTCCTCGCCGCCTTGCCGCGCGGGAGCCACCCGACGGGCCAGCAAACGCGCCAGTCGCTCGGCGGCGCCACGCGAGAGCGCGTCGACGTGCTGCAGGAGCAAGGAGCCCTGGTCCGCGCGAAGCAGCGCGGAGGCCACGGGAGGCCGTCCCGGCGCGCTGGCCCGGCCGAAGAGGGCCTCCTCGACGGCATCCGCGGGCTGTCGGCAATCCACGATGACCAGCGGCTCCAGCGCCCTCGGCGAGCGCGCATGGATGACGCGAGCCAGCTGCGTCTTGCCCGTCCCCGGCTCGCCGTGGAGCACCACGGGCGCGGCGCTGTTGGCGGCGCGGCGCGCCGCTTCTCCCAGTGCCCGCATCACTCGCGAGGCCCCCAGCAGCACCGGCGCGGAATCCTCCGACTCCATCCGCGAGCGCACCGCCGTGTACGCCTCACCGCCCAGCCGCCCCAGCGCGGCGAGGAGCTGCCCCTCGCCTCCTGTGAAGGCCGAGTCCGCGCGGGTCGCATACAGCACGCCGAACGGCATGCCACCGGACGCCACGAGCGGAGCGCACATCTCGGACTCGGCCTGGACCAGCTCCTTGCGCTCCAGCGCCACCTGCGCCAGCGAGCGCGGCACGGCCATGGCTTCCGCGCCCGACACCGCCGCCGTCAACAGGCCCGTGTTGGTGCCCAGCAGCGCCGCGGCCCGGTCCGCGCTGAGCGCGCGAGCCACTTCATCCGCCAGCCGCCTCAACACCATGGCCTCGCTCGTCGCCCCCAAGAGCGCCGTGCCAGCCGAGTACAGCGCCGCGGCCGCGCCGACGTGCGGCAGCACCTCCTCGATGGGGACGTGCCCTGGCGACGTCGGGCCGCCCTCCACCAGCGTCACGGGCGGCGGCTCGAAGACGGCCATCGTCGAGCCCACGAGGACGCGGTCTCCTGGGTACAGCACCACCTCGTTGCTGATGCGCGCGCCGTTGACCAGCGTCCCGTTGCGCGAGTCGAGGTCCGCGAGCCGGACCTGCCCCTCGCTCACCGTCAACTGGGCGTGCTTGCGCGAGACCTGGTCATCCCGCAGGGGGATTTCGCAGGACGGACTGCGGCCAATGGCCATATCCGAGAGCACCTCATAGCGGAGCCCCGCGGATGGCCCAGTGAGCAGCAGGAGTGCGGGCATGTCGCGCGAAGCCTAGCGCCCCGGAAGGCGTGAGCAAGCGCCGCCGCGTCGCACTACATGGGTCGCTCGGCGTTCAACAACGCGCGGATCTCCGCCTCATCCAGGGCCCGCCCCTCCCGGCTGAGGGCCAGCGCGTTGACCTGGGTCTCCTCGACCTCCACGTGGGCCCCCTTGCGCCACTCCGTGGTGTGCACCGCGCCATCCACCAGCTTGCCCACGAGGCTCCCGTCATCCCGGGCCATGAGCTCCAGCCAGAGGTTCTCCACCACCTTGTTGCCATCCGGGTGGGTGTCGAACGGGGCGCGGACCAGGAAGGTGAGCGGCTCCATCAGCCCCCGGCGCTGGAAGCGCGCCAGGAAGGCGGGAAGCAGGGCCTGGGCCTCCCGGCGCATGGACTCCGTCTGCTCCTCCGGCTCCTGCGAGAAGCGCTCGCGATAGGGCACCAGGAGCTGGGACGTGTTGTGGCGCCCCAGCGGCGACACCACCGTGAGGAACAGGCCCTCGTGCCCCTCGAAGGTCTCCAGCGGCACGCCGAGCAGGTTGGCGCGCGCCTCCTCCGACGGCACCACCATGAACGCCTGCCCCTCGCTGGTGCCCACCTGGGAGCGCAGCGCCGGGCCCTGCCCGAAGGCCAGGTCCGTGCACAGCTCGTGCAGGAAGCTCTCGGCGGGCAACAGGTCCTGCTCGGCCAGGTGGAAGATCTCCAGGTCCCGCGCGCCGAACTTCTCCATGCCGTGGGAGTGGACCCACAGCGGCGTGTCGCCCTCCGTCACCTCCACCGCGTGCAGGTGGACATGGTCCCGGATGTCGAAGTCCAGCTCGGTGATTTCGACCACGTCCTCGGGCTCGTGCAGCTTGAACGCCGCCAGGTCCACCAGCACACCGGGGACATGCTCCAGCAGCGTGCGCACGGCCCAGAGCGCCTCGAACACGGGCAGCGTCGGCTGCGCCCCACCCGGCTCCAGCGACAGGTGATAGTAGGCCTTCGCCTTGCCGAGCCGCTCGAAGGCCTCCGGGCTCCCGCTGTACGCCGCCTTGTTGAAGCGCGGCAGCCCGTCGGCCCCCACCGTCAACCGGACGTGCACCTCCGAGCTGTCCGCCCGGAGCACGAACCCCTGCCCGTCCTCGCTCGGTGTGAACTCCACCTCGTCCGTCGCGAACGACGCCCGCAACGCGTCTAGCGGCACCGGACCGTCCTGCTCGGTCGCCAGGAGGTAGACCTCCATCACAGGTGCTTCTCGATTTGCTGAAAGAGGTCCACGCGGTCCACCAGGTTGGTCAGGTAGTCGAGCTTGTCGGTGGCCAGCACCAGGACTGGAGACAACCGGTAGGCGCCGAACCATTCCTCGTACAGGGCATTGAGGCGCTGGAGGTAGCGGGTGGGAATGTCCTTCTCCATCGAGCGGCCGCGCAGGCGGATGCGCTCCTTGAGGGTCTGCACGGGGCAGCGCAGGTAGATCATCAAGTCAGGGGGGCGCAGCGACTCGGAGATGGTCTCGTACAGTTCGCAGTACGTCTTCCAGTCCCGCTTGTCGATGAGCCGCTGACGGTGGAGGTTCTTGGCGAAAATCTCCGCGTCCTCGTAGAGGGTGCGGTCTTGAAGCACGGTGCCGGGCGTGCGCTCCAACTCCCGGTGGAGGCGGAACTTGTGCGTGAGGAAGAAGAGCTGTGAGCGGAAGGCCCACGTCTTCATGTCCTTGTAGAAGTCCGCGAGGTAGGGGTTTTGGTCATTGGGCTCGAAGGACGGCGTCAGCCCGTACTTCCGGCAGAGGAAGGACGTGAGCTCCGTCTTCCCGGCGCCGATGTTGCCCGCGATGGCGATAAACTTTTTCCTGGCCACGCAACCCCTGCTTGTAACCCCGCCAAGCGGCGCGCACCAGAAACAAGGTAAGGAAGGCTCGTGGTAGAAGAAGTGCATGCCCCCGCCCCCTCTCCCTCACCGCGCCCCGGGCGCCGCCCCTGTCCGGGGGACGGCCACCCGTCCGGCCGTTCGGGACAGGACACCTCGCGGCGGGCCTGCCCTCGGGGCGAGCCTCTCGCCTGCCCCACGAACCGGCCCCGAGGAGGGGGCTGAGGGATGCGCAAGCTTTTCTGCATTTTAGTCGCTGGAGTCTGGACGTTCGTCTGCTTCTTCCTGACCCTCGCCACGATGGTGCTGACGTTCAGCGCCGCCCGAGGCCTCTGGGTGGTCCGCAGGCTGTGGTCCCCCGTGCTGGTGTGGGCAGGCGGCGGAAAGCTGGAGGTGCTGGGCCAGGAGAACGTGGACCCCAACCGCCCCACCATCTACGTCGCCAACCACCAGTCCACCATCGACATCCCGGCGCACTTCATGGCCGTGCCCGTGCCCTTCCGCTACGTGGCCAAGGAGCAGCTCAAGTGGGTGCCGCTCATCGGCTGGTACCTGGCGTTCGGCGGACACGTCTTCATCAACCGGAGCAACCGCGCCAAGGCCATCGCCTCCCTGGACGCGGCGGCGAAGAAGATTCGCGGCGGCACCAGCATCTTCCTCTACCCGGAAGGCACCCGCTCCGAGGACGGTCGCGTCCTGCCCTTCAAGAAGGGCCCCTTCGCCCTGGCGCTGAAGGCACGAGTCCCCATCTGTCCGGTCACCATCGAGGGCTCGGGCAAGCTCATGCCCAAGGACAGCTGGAACATCACTCCGGGCCCCATCCGGGTGAAGATCGGCAAGCCCATCGACACCACCCGGTTCGCCGAGGATGACCGCGAGGGACTGGCCCGCGCCGTGCGCGACGTCATCATCGCGGACAACCTCGCGCTGGGCGGCAAGGGCGGCGACGCCGAGGACGCCGTCGCCTCGTCGGGCCAAGAAGGCATCGGCGCTTCCCGCGCCCACTCCATTTCCTAGAGGCGCCTCCGTGAAGATGACCCCCGCTCACCGCTTCCGCCCCTGGGCTCGCGCCGCCGTGCTGGGCCTGGGACTGCTCGCCTCCGGCTGCAGCCACACCAACGGAGCGACGGCCACCACCGCGCGCCCCACCGACGACCGCTCCCGCGCACGCGCCTTCCTGGACGAGAACCAGCCCCAGAAGGCGCTCATGCTCCTCACGGACCTGCATGCGCGCGGCCCCGAGGATCTGGACGTCGCGCGGATGCTGACGGAAGCCCAGGTGAAGGCGGGCCGCTCCGACGCGTGGATTGAAGAGCTCCAGGGGCGCATCCGCTCGGGCGAGCGCGCGGTGGACCAGTACATGCTGGGCCTCGCCCTCTTCTCCCGAGCCAAGGACGCCGGCGCTCCGGCCGTGGCCGCCTTCGAGCGCGCCATCGCCTTGTCGCCCGACACGGCCGAGTACCACTACCGCCTGGGCGTCGCGCGACTGGAGTCGGAGCAGTACGCGGCCGCGGTGGAGCCCCTACGCCGCGCCACGACGCTGGCCCCCGACCGTTCTTCGTGGCGACTGCCCCTCGCCAAGGCGCTGCACCGCACGGGTGACTCGCCGGGCGCGGTGGAGTCCCTGGGCGTGGTGGTGCGGGGAAGGCCCTCGCCCGCGGACGTGGCCACGGCGCGCGCGCTGATGGAGCAGGTCAACGACCCCTTCGGAGGCATCCCCAAGGCCGCCGAGGCCAAGCTGGAAGAAGGCCTGCGCTACCTCAACGATTTGGATGTCCCCCAGCACGCCATCCTCGCGTTCGAGGAGGTCCTCCACGACTACCCGGACCTCTCCGTGCTGCACTCGCTCCTGGGCCTCGCGTACCAGCGCCTGGACGATGCGGGGCGCGCCGTGGATGAGTTCAAGCAGGCCATCGAACGCGCGCCGCGGGACGGAAAGAACCACCTCTACCTGGGGGAGCTGTACGCCTCGCGCCAGCGGCCGGACGCGGCCCGTGCGGCCTTCGAGAAGGCCGTGGAGCTCCACCCCTTGCTGGACACCGCCTGGTTCCGCCTGGGCGACCTGCACCTCGACCGCAGGGACCTGCCCGCGGCCCGCGCGGCCTTCTCCGTGGCCGTGTCGCTGACGCCCGATTCCATCCCCGCACGGGGCAAGCTCGCGCTCGTGTACCAGCTCGAGGCCGACTACCCCGCCGCGGAACGCGAGCTGCGCTACGTGGTCGAAAAGGACCCGGAGAACGTGGAGTTCTCGCTGCGACTGGGGCTGCTCTTCACGGAGCAGTCGATGAAGTCCTCGCGGCCTCAGGTGAGGAAGTCAGCCGCGGAGGAAGCCGAGCGCTGGCTCTCCAAGGTCCTGGAGGCCCAGCCGGAGAACGCGGTGGCCTCGCGTGCGCTGCAATCCCTCAAGGGCCAGTAGCCACCAGCGGGCCGCGCCCTCTACACTTCGTCCCCGATGAGCGACGGCCGCAAGTCTCCGCGCACGACTTCCAATCCAGACACGCAGCCCCGGACTCCCACGAGCCCGGGCATGCCTCGCGCGCCGACGAATCCCGGCATGCGGGTGATGTCGGCCGCGCGCACGGCGCCGCTCGAGAAGAGCCAGCAGTCAGGTCCGCTGAGCAAGCGACTCGCGGGCGAGGCGTCCAACCAGGCCCTCAATGCCCTCTCCATCGCGAAGGAGATGGTGGGCGACTTCCGCCAGAGCGACCGCTTCTTCAAGTACAAGGCAGGCATCGTCGCGACCTGGCTGGCGCTGACGGCGGCGAGCTTCGCCATCGCCTGCCCCGGCAGCTCCATGCGGACCGGTGACATGGACGCGCGGCTGGTGCTCAGCGACAAGCTGGACCGGCCCTCCGTCACCATCTGGAACGAGAGCAAGGCGGCCTGGAAGGACGTCACGCTCATCGTCAACGGGCAGTACCGCGCGGCGGTGCCCTCCGTCGCGGCCGGGGAGTTCATCACCATCACCCCCAAGCAGCTCATGGGCAACAGCGGCGCGGCCCCCGCGGACCTGCGCTTCGAGTCGCTGGAGATGCGCAGCAGCGACGACAGCGCCAACCTCACCGAGGACCTGCGCAACGAGTGGAAGCGCCTCCTCGGGCCCAAGTAGGCCCCTGGAAACACGAAGGGCGCCCTCCCCTGCGGGAAGAGCGCCCTCGCGTTGCCACCGGCCCCTCCTCACGAAGGGGCGCGGCAGGCGGCCTTACTCGGCCTTGGTCTCTTCGGCAGCGGGAGCCTCGGCGGCGGGCGCGGCCTTCTTCTCCGGCCGATCCACCAGCTCCAGCAGGGCCATCTCCGCGGCGTCACCCCGGCGGAAGCCGAGGCGAATGATGCGGGTGTAGCCGCCCGGACGCGTGGCGTACCGGTCCTTGTACTCGCTGAAGACCTTCTTCAGCACGTCACGGTCCTTCACCGTCCGGGCCGCCAGACGCACGTTGGAGAGACCACCACGCTTACCCAGCGTGATGATGCGCTCCGCCAGCTTCCGGGCCTCCTTGGCCTTGGGAAGCGTGGTGCGGATGGCCTGGTGCTCGAGCAGCGAGGTGACCATGTTGTTCAGCATCGCGAGCCGGTGGCTCGTGGTGCGGTGCAGCTTCCTCTGTCCGACCTTGTGGCGCATCGTCCTGCTCCGGGCCCCCGAGGGGACCCACCACTCCGGCCGTATCAGGTACCGGGTGGGAAGGGCGGACCCGACACGAGGCCCGCCACTGCTGATTGGACCGGGTGGGTCTCACCTGGTCCCTTCCCTCCGCGCCGCCTGCGGCCATGTCGCGGGCGCGGAGGGAAGTACCGCGAGACTCTACACCTTCGGCGCGGCCGGGGCCGGGGCCTGCTTCGGCGGCCAGTTCTCCAGCTTCATGCCGAGCGACAGGCCCATCTCCGCCAGGATCTCCTTGATCTCCTTCAGAGACTTGCGGCCGAAGTTCTTCGTCTTGAGCATCTCGGCCTCGGTGCGCTGCACCAGGTCGCCGATGGTCTTGATGTTGGCCTGCTGCAGGCAGTTGGCCGACCGAACCGACAGCTCCAGCTCATCCACCGAGCGGAACAGGTTCTCGTTGAGCTTCGCCTCTTCTTTCGGCGCCTCGGCGATGACCGGCTCCTCGGTCTCGTCGAAGTTCACGAAGACCGTGAGCTGCTCCTTGATGATCTTCGCCGCGTAGGCCACCGCGTCCTGCGGCGACACGGAGCCATCCGTCCAGACCTCGAGCGACAGCTTGTCGAAGTCGGTGACCTGACCGACGCGCGCGTTGGTGACCTGGTAGTTCACCTTGCGGGTCGGCGAGAAGAGCGAGTCAATGGGGATGGTGCCGATGGGCGAACCCGCCACCTTGTTGGCGTTGGCCGGCACGTAGCCACGTCCGCGGCGGCACGTCAGCTCCATGCGGAGCTTCCCACCCTCGGAGATGGTGCAGATGTGGTGACCAGGGTTGAGGATCTCCACGTCGGCGTCGGCGATGATGTCACCCGCCTTCACCTCCTTGGGGCCCTCCGCCTCGATGCGCAGGGTCTTCGTCTCGTTCGTGTGCATCCGAAGGAGGACTTCCTTCAGGTTCAGCACGACGTCCGTGACGTCCTCGGACACCTCGGGGATGGTGGTGAACTCGTGGTCCACGCCCTCGATCTTCACCGAGGTGATGGCCGCGCCCTGCAGCGACGACAGGAGCACCCGGCGCAGCGAGTTCCCCAGGGTGGTGCCGAATCCGCGCTCCAGCGGCTCCGCCACGAACTTCCCGTAGGTGGGCGTCAGGCTGTCCTGGTCCACTTCCATGCGGCGCGGCTTGATGAGGTCACGCCAGTTCTTCGCAACGAACGTATCAGCCATGGTGTACGACTCCTCGAGACGTGCGCCACCACCGACTTACCCACCAGCGCGGCGGGAGGATGGACACGTGGGGACTGCGATAAAGCACGACGCCCCGGCCTCGTCGGCCAGGGCGCGTTGGTACCTCGTCCAGGCGCCTGAGATGGCCTGGCGCGGGGATTACTTCGAGTAGAGCTCGACGATGAGCTGCTCCTGGATGGGCATCGTCAGGTCCTCGCGGTTCGGAACCGTGCGAACCGTGCCCTTGAACGCCTTCTTGTCCAGGTCAATCCACTGCGGAACGCCACGACGGTCCACCGTCTCCAGCGCCTCGGAGATTCGGAGCACCTTGCGGCTCTTCTCCACCACCTCGACGGACGTGCCGGGCTTGATGGAGAACGAGGGGATGTTCACCTTGCGGCCATTCACCTGGAAGTGGCCGTGGCGAACCAGCTGGCGCGCCTCGTTGCGGGTGTCCGCGAAGCCCATGCGGAACACGACGTTGTCCAGACGGAGCTCCAGCTGCTGCAGGAGGTTCTCACCCGTCTTGCCCTTGGCGGCGGACGCGCGGTGGTAGTAGCCGCGGAACTGGTTCTCCAGCAGGCCGTACATGCGCTTAACCTTCTGCTTCTCGCGCAGCTGCACGCCGTAGCCAGAGAACTTCACGCGGCCCTGGCCGTGCTGGCCGGGGGGGTACGGGCGGCGCTCGATGGCACACTTGTCCGTGTAGCAGCGGTCGCCCTTCAGGTACATCTTGAGGTTTTCGCGCCGGCAGATACGGCAAGCGCTCGCGGTGTAACGGGCCACAGACTTCTCCTTAAAGATGATCTGGAGCCGCCTCCATGCCCGAGGACATGAGAGGCGGCCCGGACGAAGGGGTTAGACGCGGCGGCGCTTGGGCTGGCGGCACCCGTTGTGCGGAATGGGCGTCACGTCGCGGATGAGGTTGATCTTCAGACCGGCGGCGGCCAGCGCGCGCAGCGCCGACTCGCGGCCCGCGCCCGGACCCTTCACGAACACGGACACGTTCTTCAGCCCGTGCTCCATCGCCTTCGCGGCGGCATCGCCGGCGGCCACCTGGGCGGCGAACGGGGTGGACTTGCGGCTTCCCTTGAAGCCACGCGCCCCGGCCGAGGACCAGGAGATCACGTTCCCGGACACGTCCGTGATCGTGATGATGGTGTTGTTGAACGTGGACTGGATATGGACCACGCCGTTGAGAATGCTCTTCTTGCCCTTGCGCTTCGCCTTCTTCGCGGCAGGGGCCTCGCCCTCGGCACCCGCGGGCGCCGCAGCCGAAGTATTGGTCTCGTCAGCCATTTGAGTTGCTGCTCCTGAGAGGAGGTGATCGACGCCGGCACCTCACGGGCCGGCGCTGCGGTTTACCGAGCCGGAGCCGCCGGCTTCGCCCGAACGATGCCACGCTTCGGACCCTTGCGGGTACGCGCGTTGGTGTGGGTACGCTGGCCACGAACCGGCAAGCCCTTGCGGTGACGCAGGCCGCGGTAGCAGCCCAGGTCCATCAGGCGCTTGATGTTCATCGTGACTTCACGCCGGAGGTCACCCTCGACCTTGTAGCTGGCCTCGATGATCTCACGGATCTTGCGAGCCTGGTCCTCGGTGAGGTCCTTGGTCCGGGTGGTGGGATCGATGCCCGCCGCCTCGATGATGTCGTGCGCGGACTTGTTGCCGATCCCGTAGATGTACTGGAGCGAGATCACGGCGCGCTTGTTGGGCGGCAGGTCGATGCCGGCGATACGAGCCATCTTCGGTCTTCCTTCTGGGGTGGAGTTGGTCTGAAGCCAACGGCCTTCTGGCCGTTAGCCCTGGCGCTGCTTGTGCCGCGGATTGGAAGCGCAAATCACGCGCACGATGCCCTTGCGGCGAACAACCTTGCACTTGTCGCAGATCTTCTTGACGGACGCCCGAACCTTCATGGAGCGAACTTCCTTCCTTCAAACAGATGAAAAGCCAACGGGCCGCCTGTCCGTACCTCGGAAGGCCGCCCCTTTCTACTTCGCCCGGTACGTGATCCGTCCGCGCGTCAGGTCGTACGGAGAAAGCTCGACCTTCACTTTGTCGCCGGGAAGGATTCGGATGAAGTGCATCCTCATCTTGCCCGAGATGTGCGCGAGAACCTTGTGGCCGTTGTCCAGCACCACGCGGAACATCGCGTTGGGGAGGGGCTCCATCACCGTCCCCTCGACTTCGATGGAATCATCCTTCGGCAAGCGTCAAACCCTCTTCCCGGACCACGAACCTCTTGGAAGCGCGGCGGGATAGCACTTTGGTCCGCAAGTGGCAAGCGTCCCGCGCAGTAAAACTCGGATTCCTACCAACCAACCGTAACACCCAGGTATTTCACCCACAGTCCCTCTCCGTCAACGCCCTTGGGTAAGCACCTCTGGCGCCCCATCCGTGATGACGATGGTGTGCTCGAAATGCGCGGACAACTTCCGGTCCGCCGTCACCGCCGTCCAGTCATCCTCCAGGAGCTCCACCTCATACGTCCCCTGGTTCACCATGGGCTCCACCGCGAGGACCATCCCCGCCCGGAGCTTCATCCCCGCCCCCGCCTGCCCGTGGTTGGGCACGTGTGGGTGCTCATGGAGCTTGCGGCCAATCCCGTGGCCGGTGAAGTCCCGGACCACCGAGTAGCCACGGGCCTCCACGTGCCGCTGGACCGCGTACCCGATGTCCCCCAGCCGGTTGCCCGGCTTCATGGCCTGGATCGCCTTGTAGAGCGATTCGCGGGTGGTCTCAACCAGCGCCTTCGCCTCGGGAGTCACCTTCCCTACTGGCACCGTCCGGGCGGAGTCCCCGAACCAACCCCGGTACGACACCCCGAAGTCGAGCTTCATCAGGTCGCCTTCAGCCAGCTTCCTGCGCTTGCTCGGGATGCCATGCACCACCTCGTCGTTGATGGAGGCGCATAGCACACAAGGAAAGCCAAGGTAGCCCTTGAAGGCGGGCCTGGCTCCCCGTTCGGCGGTCAGCTTCTCCGCCAGCGCATCCAGGTCCCAGGTCGTGATGCCCGGGGCGACAGCCTTCTCGAGCGCATCGAGGACATCGGCCACGATGCGGCCCGCCTCGCGCATGAGGGCTATCTCCTCCCGGGTCTTGATCTGGACCTGGCTCATCGGCTTTTCGTGCGGTCACTGACCACACGGGACACGGGTGGCAAGCGCCATGGGGCACCGCAAGGGCCCAGGGTCCGCTCGCCCGCCCGTCCGGCCCTCAGGCCTTGTTCCTGGCCGCGGCGTTCTTGATCTCCGCGTAGATGCCCTCGGGAGAGCCCACGCCATCCACGCTCTTGAGCACGCCCTTCCTCGCGTAGAAGTCCTTCAGCGGCGACGTCTCCGCGTCGTACTTCTGCAGCCGCTTCTCGATGACGTCCGGCATGTCATCCGGCCGCTGCACCAGCTCGGCGCCACACTTGTCACAGTACCCGGCCCGCTTCGGCGGACTCTGGGTGACGTGGTAGACGCTGCCGTCCTTCGGACAGACGCGACGGCCCGAGCCGCGCTCCACCAGCGTCTTGTGTGGCACCTCGAGCGAGATGACCGCATCGAGCTTCTTGCCCAGGCGCCCCAGCATCTGGTCCAGCGCGTCGGCCTGGCCGGGGGTGCGCGGAAAGCCGTCCAGGACGAAGCCCTTGGCCACATCCGTCTGCTTCAGACGCTCCTCCACGATGCCAATGACGACATCGTCCGGCACGTACTGGCCCGCCGCCATCAACGGCCCCGCCACCCGGCCCAGCTCCGTCCCGTCCGCCACTGCCTTGCGGAGGATGTCGCCAGTCGAGATCTGCGGGATTTGGAAGTCCGCGAACAGCTTCTTTGCCTGGGTGCCCTTCCCCGCGTTCGGCGGCCCCAACAGGATCAGGTTCATGTGCTCCTCTCAGCTCCCAAGGAAGGCACGGAAGTCGTCGGCCACCAAACTTCCAAGCGCCCCCCGTGTGCACCACCGAATATCTTGAACGACTCCGGCCCGGAAAGACGAGGCGCCCCTCCCCACGACGGGGAGAGGCGCCCGGGACATTCAACGTCTTGAATCAAGCCGCCACGCGCACCCGGCCGCGAATGCGGGGGCCACGCGGACCAGCGAAGCCTTCGTAGTTGCGGCTGATGAGGTGACCCTCGATCTGCTGCACCGTGTCCAGCGCCACGCCCACGACAATCAGGAGCGCGGTGCCGCCGAAGGTGAAGCGCACGTTGAGCAGGCCGCTGATGACAGAGGGAATCACGCAGATGACGGCCAGGTACAGCGCGCCACCAAACGTGAGGCGGTTGAGCACGCGCTCAATGAACTCCGCCGTCTGACGGCCCGGGCGGATACCCGGGATGTAGCCACCCTGCTTCTTGATGTTGTCCGCCACGTCATCCGGACGGAACGTCAGCGCCGTGTAGAAGTAGGCGAAAAAGATGACCAGCAGCACGAAGAGGCCGTTGTAGATCCACAGGTTCCCCTCGATGGCGCGCTGCGCGTCCTGGAGGAACGGGAACCACGTGCCCAGCGTCGCGGGGAAGGACAGCACCGCGCCCGCGAAGATGGGCGGGATGACGCCGGCCGTGTTGACCTTCATCGGGAAGTACGTGGCCTGGCCCGCGAACATCCGCCGGCCCGCCATGCGCTTGGCGTACTGGATGGGGATGCGGCGCATGCCGCGCTCCACGTAGACCACCACCGCGATGATGAGGAGCATGAACACCAGCAGCGCCAGGACCTCGGCCACCGCGATGACCTCCTGCTGCGTCATCTCGAGCAGCGTGTTCGCGCCCGGGAGGACGCCCGCCACGATGCCCGCGAAGATGATGAGGGAGATGCCGTTGCCGATGCCGCGCTCGGTGATGCGCTCACCCAGCCACATGATGAATGCCGTGCCGGCCGTGAGGCTGATGACCGTCATGAAGGTGAACCAGACGCTGTCGTCCGGCACCACCACCTGGTTGAAGCCGCTCTGCCCCGCGTCCGAGCGTCCCAGGGACGCCAGCCAACGAGAGATACCAATGCCCTGGATGACGGACAGGACGATGGTGCCGTAGCGCGTGTACTGGTTGATCTTCTGGCGGCCCGCGGCGCCTTCCTTCTGCAGGCGCTCCAGGCTGGGGATGACCACCGCCAGCAGCTGCATGATGATGGAGGCGCTCACGTACGGCATGATGCCCAATCCGAAGATGGACATCTGCTCCAGTGCGCCACCGGAGAAGAGGTTGAACAGCGACACCAGGCCGCCCGACTGCTTCTGGGCGTCCATGAAGGCATTCATCGCCGCCCGGTCCACTCCTGGCGTGTTGATGAAGATGCCGATGCGGTAAACCGCCAGCAAAGCCAGGGTGTACGCGAGCCGGCTGCGCAGCTCAGCGATACGGAAGACGTTGGCGAAGGCATTCAGAGCCACGGGGTAGCCATCCTCTTCGTGAGGGTTCTGCCAGGACGACAAAACGCCCCTGTTCCACGGACGGGAAAGGGGCGCAGAAGCCTACACAAGCAAACTGGCGCGCACCACCGGCAAGTGCTGCGCGCCGGTCATGCTCAGGCCTTGGGCTGCCGGGGGGCCTTGACGCCCTTGCCAGCGTGAGCCTTCGAAGCCGACTCCGGCTTGTGGGCCATCAGCGGGAGGACATCCACCGCGCCGCCCGCCTTCTCGACCGCCGACTTGGCGGCCTCGGAGGCCTTGTGGACACGGATGGTGACCTTCTTGGTCAGATCGCCGCGGGCCAACAGCTTCACGCCGTCGTACCGACCCTTGACCAGGCCCGCCTTCTTCAGCGTGGCCTCGTCCACCGTGGCGCCCGCGTCGAAGTGGGAATCCACGTCCGACAGGTTCACCACCGCGTAGACGGTGCGGTTGGGGGAGTTGAAGCCGAACTTCGGCAGGCGGCGCTGCAGCGGGCTCTGACCGCCTTCGAAGCCCTCGAACCGCATGTTACCGGTACGGGCCTTCTGACCCTTGCCACCACGACCGGCCGTCTTGCCCAGACCGGAACCCTGGCCGCGACCCACCCGCTTCTTGCGGTGCCACGAGCGCGAGGGGCGCTTCAAACCGTGCAGAGTGCTCATTGTCTTGGTCCTCTCGTGCTCAGGCCTTGCCCTGCTTGGCCTGGTGAGCGCGCGCGCGATCCCTGAGGGCGATCTTGCGCGGCTTGCGGCGCTTGGGCGCCGGCGCCTCGGTGCTCACCGTCTCCGAGGAGACCAGGTGCTTCACCTTGAACACCATGCCGCGAATGGCCGGCGTGTCCTTGAGCAGGCGCTCGTCACCGAACTTCTTCAGACCCAGGCCACGGATGGTGGCCAGCATGTCCTCGGAAGCGCCCGCGTAGCTCTTCGTCAGCTTCACCTTGAGCGCCATGACTAGCCCCTCTGCTCCCCGGCGAGCTTCGCCGCCTCGACGTCCTTGCCACGCAGGCGCGACACCTGCGCCGCGCTGCGCAACGACTTCAGGCCCGCGACCGTGGCCTTCAGCACGTTGTGCGGATTCCGCGAACCCTGGCTCTTGGTCAGGATGTTGCGGATGCCCGCCGCCTCCAGGACCGCGCGCACCGCGCCACCCGCGATGACGCCCGTACCTTCGCTGGCCGGCTTCAACAGCACCCAGCCGGCGCCGAAGTGCCCGAGCACCTCGTGCGGAATCGTGTGTCCCATGAGCGGAACGCGGAACAGGTTCTTCTTCGCGTTCTCGCCACCCTTGCGGATGGCCTCGGGGACTTCGTTCGCCTTGCCCAGGCCCACACCCACGTGACCGGCGCCATCACCCACCACCACGAGGGCGGCGAACGAGAACCGGCGGCCGCCCTTCACGACCTTGGCCACGCGGTTGATGTTCACCACGCGGTCGGTGAGGTCCAGATCGTTCGGATTGATCGGAGTTGCCACTTGGAAATCCTTTCGAAAGCTAGAACTTCAGCCCGGCCTCGCGCGCGGCGTCAGCCACGGCGGCGATGCGCCCGTGATAGGGGAAGCCGTTGCGGTCGAACACCACCGCCTCGACGTTGGCAGCCTTGCACCGCTGCGCGATGAGGGCACCCACCCGCTTCGCGTCCGCCTTCTTGTCGCCTTCGTCCTGGCCCTTCAGCTCCTTGGACAGCGACGAGGCAAACGCGAGGGTGCGGCCCGTGGTGTCATCCACCACCTGCGCATAGATGTGCTTGAGGCTCTTGTAGACGGTAAGCCGCGGCCGCTCGGTGGTACCCGAGAGCTTCTTGCGGATGCGGTTCTTCCTCTTGATACGGGGATCGATCTTCGTCGGCATGGCTGCTTCCTTGTCCTTCCGGCGGTGATGCGGACTTCCACCGCCGGATGATGCCGCCGGACCACAAGGGCCCGGCGGGATTGGGACCACTCAGGACAGACGGAACGATTAGGTCGTTCCGGTCTTGCCCTCCTTACGGCGGATGCGCTCCTCGGCGTACTTGATGCCCTTGCCCTTGTAGGGCTCGGGCGGACGCAGCGAGCGGATGTTGACCGCCGTCGCGCCCAGCACTTCCTTGTCCGCGGAGCGCAGCGTCAGCCCCACGGTGGGGAGGCTGTCCTCGGTACGGGCCTGCTTGTCCACTTCCGCCGTCACGCCCTCCGGCAGGTTGAACACCACCGGGTGGGAGTAGCCCAGCGCGAAGTGGATGGCCTTGCCCTTGACCTCGGCGCGGAAACCGACGCCACGGATGTCCAGCTTCTTCTCGAAGCCCGTGGACACGCCCTTGGCGGCGTTCGCGAGGATGGTGCGCGTCAGGCCGTGCAGGCTGCGCGCCTCGCGGGACTCGTCCTCGCGCAGCACGTTGACCTGGCCGTCCTTGATCTCGACCTTGACCTTCGCGGGCAGCTTCACCGACAGCTTGCCCTTGGGGCCCTCGAAGTTCACCTGCTGGCCGGCGACGATGGCCTTCGTCTTGTCGCCGAGCTTGATCGCCAGTTTTCCAATCCGACTCATGATTGCCTCGGTCCTGTATGCCCGGGGTGCGCACTCTCACGAGGCGCTGCCACCAGGCCGCTGGCTAGTAGACGGTGCAGAGCAGCTCGCCGCCCGCCTTCTGCTTGCGGGCCTCCGAGTCCACCAGGATGCCGCGCGAGGTCGAGAGGATGGAGATACCCATGCCACCCAGCACCTGCGGGATGTCGTTCACGCCGGCATAGCGGCGCAGACCCGGCTTCGACACGCGGCGGATGCCGGTGATGGCGGGGCTGCGGTCCGGGCCGTACTTGAGCTGCACCGTGATCTCGCTCTGGGGCGTACCCTCGAGCGTGTGGACGGTGAAGTCCCCGATGAAGCCCTCGTCCTTGAGGACCTTGATGATCTCGAGCTTCAGTTTCGAATGGGGGATGACGACCTTGTCGTGACGCGCGCGCGAAGCATTGCGCAGGCGGGTCAGCATGTCGCCAACGGGATCATTGACCGGCATGGGCTACCTTCCAGGCGAGACCCCTTTGGGAGTCTCGTATTTGTGCTCGTCGCGCCTGCCGGGCCCATCCCGGGGGTTCGCGCCGACCACCACTGCATCGTTTGAAGCTTCTTTCGGACCCGCTCTTCAGGAGCGCGTCCAGGGTGCCAACGAGCCCTCTCGAGCTCCTCGGCACCCTGCCCTACCGGCCTACCAGGACGACTTGGTGACGCCGGTGATCTCGCCGCGCAGCGCACGGTTGCGCAGGCAGATACGGCACATCTTGAACTTGCGCAGGAACGCGCGCGGACGGCCGCAGAGCGGGCAGCGGTTGTACTGGCGCACCGCGAACTTCGGCTTGCGCTTCGCCTGGGCGATCTTGGAGAGCTTGGCCATTGTCGTGAGGTCCTTGGCTCGAGGGCTTACTGGCGGAACGGCATGCCGAAGTGACGCATCAGCGCCAGCCCCTGCTCGTCATTCCGCGCGGTGGTGACGAAGCTGATGTTGAGCCCCTTCACCTTCTCGATCTGGTCGTAGTTGATTTCGGGGAAGATGATCTGCTCGCGGACGCCGAGCGTGTAGTTGCCCTTCCCGTCGAACGCCTTGGGGGACACGCCCTTGAAGTCACGCACGCGCGGCAGCGCCACGGTGATGAGGCGGTCCATGAACTCGAACATGCGGGCGCCGCGCAGCGTGACGGCGGCACCGATGGCCTGGCCCTGGCGCAGCTTGAAGTTCGCGATGGATTTCCGGGCGCGCGTCACGATGGGCTTCTGGCCCGTGATCGCCGCGAGTTGGTCCACAGCCGACTCCAGGATCTTGTTGTTGGCGAGCGCCTCGCCCAGACCCATGTTGACGACGATCTTCTGCAGGCGCGGAACTTCCATCGGGTTCTTGAGGCCCAGCTCCTTCATCAGGGCGGGCACCCCTTCCTTCTGGAAGCGAACCTTCAGGCGGGCCGGCTTGCTCTCAAGGCCTTCCTCGATGTTCGCCGCGAAGCCAACCTTCTTGGCCTCTTCCTTCTTGCCGCGCTTCGCCTTCTTTTCCTTCTGCTCGGCCTTCTTCTCGTCAGCCATCGTCGTATCCTCTGCTTCGGGGCGCCGTCGTGGACCCAGCGCGTCCGATCAGTCCTTCATTTGAAAATCAAAAAGCACCGCGAGGGCCCCGTGGACAACCAGGCCCTCGTTGCCTGCACGCCCTCCTACCCACCCACCTGGGCGGACAGAAGGGCGCGCATACATGCCCCAACAGGGACTCCTAGTCAATCAGCGCCTTGCACTTCTTGCAGAAGCGCTGGTGCTTCTCACCCTCGGTCTTGATTCCCACGCGGGTCGCCTTGTCGCACTTGGCGCACACGACCTGGACACTGGCCAGGGCGATGGTGCCGGGCTTCTCGACAATGCCACCTTCGGGGTTCTGGGGCGTCTTGCGCAGGTGACGCTTGACCAGCCGCAGGCCTTCCACCGTCACGCGGCCTGACTCCCGGTCAATCTTCAGCACCTTGCCGCGCTTCGTCGCGGGGGTCTTCTCGGAGGCCTCGGCACCGGCCTGGACCTGAACCGTGTCTCCCACCTTCAGTTTCTGCATGGCTTCCTCTCTCTGGCTGCTCGCCGTCCGGCCTGGGGTCCCCTCAGAGGACTTCGGGCGCCAGCGAGATGATCTTCATGAACTTACGGGCGCGGAGCTCACGGGCCACCGGCCCGAAGATGCGCGTACCAATGGGCTCCATGTCCTTGTTGATGAGGACCGCGGAGTTGCCATCGAACTTGATGAAGCTGCCGTCGGGACGACCCACCTCGCGCTTGGTGCGGACGATGACGGCCTTGGCCACGTCACCCTTCTTCACCTTGGAGTTGGGCAGCGCCTCGCGAATCGACACGACAATCACGTCGCCGATAGACGCGTACTTGCGCTTCGAACCGCCGAGCACCTTGATGCAGAACACCTTCTTCGCGCCCGAGTTGTCCGCCACGTCGAGCACGCTCGTCATCTGAATCATCTGGGAATCTCCTATCGCCGGTGACTCCACCGCATCGCCTGGCGGCGACGCTGGCGGAGGTGCGTGCTAGACGTTCTTGCTCTTCTCCAGCACCTCAACCACGCGCCACCGCTTGTCCTTCGAGGCAGGCTTGGTCTCAGCGATCCGGACCCGGTCACCCTCGTTGATCGTGACCTTCTTCGGGTAGTCGTGGTCCTCCACGTGCGCCTTGTACTTCTCACGCAGGCTCATGATCTTCCCGTACTTCGGGTGGGGAGCCCGGCGCTGAACGGTGACCACCACCGTCTTCTGCATCTTGTTGGAGGTGACGATTCCCACGCGCGTCTTGGGACGGCCGCGGGTCGAGGTCTCTGCCTTGGGCGCTTCAGTCGTCTCAGCCATCTGTTCTCTCACTGTCTCTCATACACCCGGGCGCTCTCGCACTCCGGATGGCCGCACGTACCCGCTTCCGAGCGAGCACGTTTGGAGATTCGCGGCCAGGGTCTACGCCTTCGCCGCCTTCTTCTTCTCGCCGAGCACCATCAGCACCCGAGCCAGGTCACGCCGGTGCAGGGTCCGCTCCGCCGGGTTGTCCAGCGAGCCCGTCCGCCGCTTGAGCTGGTCCTGGAACAGCGTCTCGCGCAGTTCCGTCGCCCGCCGCTGCAGGTCGTCCGCCGACAGCTCCCTCAGTTCCTTCGCAGTCGCCATTGCAATCTCCACATGCGTGCGGGAGCCCACCCGAGGGCGGCTCCCGCCGCGGTGCCTAGAGGCTGAGCTCCGAGCGAGTCACGATCTTCGTCAGCACCGGCAGCTTCGCCTGCGCCAGCTTCAGCGCCCCGGTGGCCACTTCCTTCGTCATACCCTCCATCTCGTAGAGGATACGGCCAGGCTTCACCACCGCGACGTAGTACTCCACGCCGCCCTTACCGGTACCCATTCGGGTCTCGGCGGGCTTCTTGGTGATGGGCTTGTCCGGGAAGATACGGATCCAGATCTTGCCGCCACGCTTCACGTGACGGGTCATCGCGATACGGGCCGCCTCGATCTGCCGAGACGTAATCCAACCCGGCTGAAGGCTCATCAGACCGAACTCACCGTAGGTCAAGTCGCTGCCACGGTGCGCGGCGCCGGGCGTGCGGCCCTTGTGCATCTTGCGGTACTTCGTACGTGCAGGCTGAAGCATCGTCGCTGTCCTTCACTGCCCTGCCCCGGGCACCTTCTCTCGAAGGTGCCCGACGCGGGAGGGCGATTACCGGTTGGAAGGCATGGGGGCCTGGCCGCCCTTGCCCGGGAGAACCTCGCCCTTGCAGACCCAGACCTTGCAGCCAATCTTGCCGTAGGTCGTCTTGGCCTCGGCGAAGCCGTAGTCGATGTCCGCGCGGAGGGTGTGCAGGGGCACGCGGCCCTCGCGGTACCACTCGTAGCGAGCCATCTCGGCGCCACCCAGGCGGCCCGAGCAGGCCACGCGGATGCCCTTGGCTCCGAACTTCATCGCCGTCTGCAGCGCCTTCTTCATGGCGCGGCGGAAGGCAATGCGGCGCTCGAGCTGCGTGGCGATGTTCTCCGCCACGAGCTGCGCGTCGGTCTCGGCCTTGCGGACCTCGACGATGTTGAGGAAGACCTCGTTCTTCGTGAACTGCTGGAGGTCCTTCTTCACCGTCTCGATGCCCGCGCCGCGCTTGCCGATGACGATACCCGGGCGCGCGGTGTGGACGTTGACCTTCACCTTGTTAGCGGCGCGCTCGATCTCCACCTTGGACACGCCCGCGTGGTTCAGCGACTTCTTCACGAACTCGCGGATGCGGATGTCTTCATGGAGCCACTGCGCGTAGTTCTTGTGCTCGAACCACTTGGAGTCCCAGGTCTTGATGACGCCAAGCCGGAACCCGATCGGATGAACTTTCTGTCCCAACGTGAATCTCCTTGAACGTCCGGGCAGGGCCCGACGGGTCCTACTTCTTGGCCTCGGCCAGCACCACGTGGACGTGGGCGGTCTTCTTCTTGATGGGGGTCGCCCGGCCCATGGCGCGCGGCATGAACCGGCGCTGGGTGGGACCCTGGTCCACCGAGATGGTCTTGACGTAGAGCGTGTCCACGTCGACCTGTCCCTTGGACTTGTCCGTCGCGTTGGCCACGGCGCTCTTGATGAGCTTCTCCACCGGGAGGGCCGCGGCGCGCGGGGTGAACTTCAGGATGTTGAGGGCCGCCTCGACGGGCTTGCCCCGGACGAGCGCCGCAACGGTGGACAGCTTGCGGGGGCTCATGCGCAGGAAACGCAGATGTGCAGTCGACTCCATGGTCATCTCCTCAGGCTCTCAGGCAATGCGCCAGGCTACTTGCCCGGGGCCTTGGCGACCTTCTTCTCCGCCGAGTGTCCACCGAACGTACGCGTCGGGGCGAACTCGCCGAGCTTGTGGCCGACCATGTTCTCCGTGACGAACACCGGGATGAACTTCTTCCCGTTGTGCACCGCGAAGGTGTGACCCACGAACTCCGGCAGGATGGTGGAGCGGCGGGACCACGTCTTCACGACAGTCTTCTTGTTCGTCTTGATCATGTCCTCGATTCTCTTCACGAGGAAGTCGTCGACGAACGGACCCTTCTTGATCGAACGAGCCATGGCTTGCGAATCCTCTTACTGGCTGCGCGCGCCCTGGCGGCGGCCGCTCACAATGAACTTGTCAGTACGCTTGTTGGTACGCGTGGTGAGGCCCTTGGTCTTCTTGCCCCACGGCGACACCGGGTGCGGGTTACCCTGGCCGGACTTACCCTCACCACCACCGTGCGGGTGGTCGACAGGGTTCATCGCGAGACCACGGACCGTCGGGCGGATGCCCAGCCACCGGCTCTTTCCCGCCTTGCCGATGCGGATGATCTCGTGCTCGATGTTGCCCACCTGGCCCACGGTGGCGCGGCACTCAATCAGCACCATGCGGACGGTACCGGAAGGCATACGCACCTGAGCGTAGCGGCCCTCCTTCGCCATCAGCTGGCCAGACGTGCCCGCGGAGCGGATGACCTGGGCGCCACGGCCCGGCTTCAGCTCCACGTTGTGGATGACCGTACCCACCGGGATGTTCTGCAGCGGCAGGGAGTTACCCGGACGGATGTCCGCGTTCTCGCCGGCGAACACCGTGTCGCCCACATTCAGGCCCACCGGGGCCAGGATGTAGCGCTTCTCACCGTCCGCGTACGTCAGCAGGGCGATGTTGGCGGTGCGGTTCGGGTCGTACTCCACCGCGGTGACCTTGGCCGGCACGCCGTCCTTGTCCCGACGCTTGAAGTCGATGACGCGGTAGCGGCGCTTGTGACCACCACCCTGGTGACGACGGGTGATGTGTCCGTGGACGTTACGGCCGCCCGAGCGCTTCAGCGGCTCGGTCAGCTTCTTCTCGGGCGCGTCCTTGGTGATGTCCGCGAAATCGGACACCGTCATCAGACGGCGGGCGGCGCTTGTCGGCTTGTACTTCTTGATGCCCATGGTGTGTTCCTCAGGCTGACCTCAACGCCGTAGCGTCAGGCCGCCCCTCCCTCGAAGAGTTCGATCGAGTCGCCTTCCTTGAGGGTGACGACCGCCTTCTTGAAGTTGGGCCGCTTGCCGATGCTCCGACCCACGCGCTTGATCTTGCCGCGGACGATGTTCGTACGAACACCCTCGACGGAGACCTTGAAGAGCGTTTCCACCGCGCGAGCCACGTCATGCTTGGTGGCCTTGCGGTCAACGATGAACGAGTACTGCCGGAACTTCTCGCGGGCCTTGTCCAGCTTCTCGGTGATGAGCGGGCCCTTGATGACGTCGCTGAGATTCATGAGAGCGCCCCCTCGAGGGACTTCGCGGCCGCGGAGGTCAGGACGAGGTGCGAGTGCTTCAGCACGGCCTCGAGGTTGACACCCTCGGGAGGCAGCACGTCGAACTTCGCCAGGTTCCGCACGCTGCGGTGCAGGTTGGTGTTGCCCTTGTCGTCCACCACCAGAGCGTTCTGCAGCTTCAGGCGCTTGGTCAGCACCTCGAAGGCCTGCTTGCTCTTGGGGGCATCCAGGGAGAACCCGCTCAGGATGATGAGCGTCTTCTCCTTGGCCCGCAGGGACAACGCGGACTTGAGCGCGCCGCGACGCACCTTACGGGGCGGGCGGTAGAAGTAGTCGCGCGACTTGGGAGCCATCGCCTTGCCGCCGCCCACCCAGTGGGAAGCGCGGATGGAGCCCTGGCGGGCGCGACCGGTGCCCTTCTGCTTCCAGGGCTTCTTGCCGCCGCCGCTGACCAGCGAGGTGTTCTTCACCCCCACCGTGCCGCGACGCCGGTTGATCTGCTGCATCTTCGCGACCTCGTAAAAGAGGTGCGTGTTCGGCTCGGCGCCGAAGATATCGTCGGAGAGCTCGATCTCCGACACCTTCTTCAAATCCAGGTCGACAACGTCAAACTTCGCCATGGCACTTTCCTCGCGGGGGTCGGAGTGAAACCACTCTAACGCCCACCCGCTTCCTAGGACTTGATCTCGACGTCAACGCCAGCCGACAGATCCAGCTTCATCAACGCATCCAGCGTCTGCTGCGTAGGCTCGAGAATGTCGAGCAGGCGCTTGTGCGTGCGGATCTCAAACTGCTCGCGGCTCTTCTTGTCCACGTGCGGCGACCGCAGCACCGTGAACTTGTTGATGCGCGTCGGAAGGGGGATCGGACCGGCCACCTTCGCGCCCGTGCGCTTAGCCGTCTCGACGATCTCCCCCGCGCTCTGGTCCAGGAGCTTCGAGTCGTATGCCTTCAGCCGGATGCGGATCTTCTGTGTCGCCATTCGCAAGAACCTCTTAGAACGAACCCTGTGCCATCGCCTTGGAAGGCGCTACGACCGACGTCCCCTGGATGTCACAGAGCCGCTTCTTCAGAACGAAGGGGCGCGGTGATTACCATCCCGCCCCGGTGTATGCAACTGGATTTCCTCCGGCTCTCTGGAAATTCCCCGGACGGGAGCCCCAGAGAGCCAGGAGGCGGTCTGCTACTCGATGACTTCGGCCACGACGCCGGCGCCCACGGTACGGCCACCCTCACGGACGGCGAAGCGCAGCTCCTTCTCCATCGCCACGGGGGTGATGAGGTCCACCTCGATGGCGATGTTGTCGCCCGGCATCACCATCTCCACGTTGTCCGGCAGCTTCACCGTTCCGGTCACGTCCGTCGTGCGGAAGTAGAACTGGGGACGGTAGCCCTTGAAGAACGGGGTGTGACGACCACCCTCCTCCTTCGACAGCACGTAGATCTGCGCCTTGAACTTCGTGTGCGGCGTGATGGAGCCCGGCTTCGCAATCACCTGGCCACGCTCCATGTCCTCGCGCTTCAGGCCGCGGACCAGCGCGCCGATGTTGTCGCCCGCCATGCCCTCGTCCAGCAGCTTGCGGAACATCTCCACGCCCGTCACGACCGTCTTCTGCGTCGGACGCAGACCGACGACTTCGACTTCCTCGCCGACCTTGATCTTGCCGCGCTCCACGCGACCCGTCGCCACCGTTCCACGGCCGGCGATGGAGAACACGTCCTCCACCGGCATCAGGAAGGGCTTGTCCGTCGCGCGCTGCGGGGTCGGGATGTAGCTGTCCACCGCCGCCATCAGCTTCAGGATGGCCGGCTCGCCGATGTCGCTCGTGTCACCCTCGAGCGCCTTCACGGCGGACCCAGGGATGATGGGGATGGTGTCGCCCGGGAACTCGTACTTCTTCAGCAGGTCCCGGACCTCCATCTCCACCAGCTCGCGCAGCTCGGGGTCGTCCAGCAGGTCCACCTTGTTCAGGAAGACCACGATGTACGGAACGCCGACCTGGCGCGCCAGCAGGATGTGCTCACGCGTCTGCGGCATCGGGCCGTCCGCCGCCGACACCACCAGAATCGCGCCGTCCATCTGCGCCGCGCCCGTGATCATGTTCTTCACGTAGTCGGCGTGGCCCGGACAGTCGACGTGCGCGTAGTGACGGTTCGCCGTCTGGTACTCCACGTGCGCCGTCGAAATCGTGATGCCGCGCTCGCGCTCTTCCGGCGCCTTGTCGATCTGGTCGTACGCCAGGAACGTGGCGCCGCCCGTCTTCGCCAGCACCTTCGTGATGGCCGCCGTCAGCGACGTCTTGCCGTGGTCCACGTGTCCGATCGTGCCGATGTTCACGTGGGGCTTGTTACGCTCGAACTTCTCCTTGGCCATGACACTCCTCACCGGGGGCTGAGCCGGTCAACGACCCGGCGCGTCTCGAATCCCGCAAAACTCACTGCAAGGTGCTGCGTCCTGCTCCAAACCCGCCACAACGTCAACTGAAATCGCCCGCATGGGGGCCCACCGAGTCGCTCAGTACCGGTTGAGCGCGGTCTTCGGCGCGGGTGCGTAGTGACTGAACTGCATCGTGTACGTCGCCCTTCCCTGGCTGCGGCTGCGCAGGTCCGTTGAGTACCCGAACATGGCGGCCAAGGGGACCTGCGCCTGGATGGCCTGGGTGCGGCCCGGGCGAGGCGTCATGCCCAGGACCTTGCCCCTGCGCCCGTTCAGGTCGCCAATCACGTCGCCCATGAAGTCCTCCGGGGTGACGATCTCGCAGCTCATGATGGGCTCGAGCAGCACGGGCGAGGCCGCGCGCACCGCGTCCTTGAACGCCAGGGAGCCGGCGATCTTGAACGCCATCTCGCTCGAGTCCACGTCGTGGATGGAGCCGTCGTAAGCCTCCACCTTCACGTCCACCATCGGGTAGCCCGCCACGGGGCCGTTCTGCAGGGCTTCCACGACACCCTCGCGCACGGCGTCGACGAACTCCTTCGTCACCACGCCGCCCACGACCTTGTTCTCGAACGCGAAGCCCTTGCCCGGCTCGTTGGGCATCACGCGCAGCCAGATGTGGCCGTACTGTCCGCGGCCCCCCGTCTGGCGGATGTACTTGCCCTCCGCCTCCGTCTGGGTGGTGATGGTCTCCCGGTACGCCACCTGGGGCTTGCCGATGTTCGCGTCGACCTTGAACTCGCGCAGGAGCCGGTCGACGATGATTTCCAGGTGCAGCTCGCCCATGCCGGCGATGATGGTCTGCCCCGTCTCCTCGTTGGTCTTCACCCGGAACGAGGGGTCCTCCGCCGCGAGCCGCTGCAGCGACTGGATGATCTTCTCCTGGTCCGCGGTCGACTTCGGCTCGATGGCGATGTCGATGACCGGCTCGGGGAACTCCATCCGCTCGAGGACGATGGGCTGCTTGTCGTCGCAGAGCGTGTCGCCCGTGGTGGCGAGCTTCAGCCCCACCACGGCGCAGATGTCACCCGCGTAGCACTCGGTGAGCTCTTCCTTCTTGTCCGCGCGCATCTGCACCAGGCGGCTGACGCGCTCGCGCTTGCCCTTCACCGAGTTCCACACCGCCGTGCCCGCCTCCAGCTTCCCGGAGTACACACGCAGGAACGTCAGCGTCTGCGACTGGAACGCCGGGTCGTTCATGATCTTGAACGCCAGCGCGCTGAAGGGCGCATCGTCGCGGGTCTCTCGCACCGCGTCCTCGCCCTTGGGCGTCTTGCCGTGGATGGGCGGGATGTCCAGTGGGCTGGGCAGGTAGTCCACCACCGCGTCCAGCAGGGGCTGCACGCCCTTGTGGCGGAACGCCGAGCCGCAGAAGACCGGGAACAGCTTCAGGCCCACGCAGCCCTTGCGGATGGCGGTACGGATCTCCTGCTCCGTCAGCTCCTGGCCCTCCAGGAACTTCTCCGTCAGCGCGTCATCCTGCTCCGCCGCGGCCTCCAGCAGCTCCGCACGCGCAAGCTCCGCCTGCTCGAGGAAGTCCTCCGGGATGTCCACCACGTCGTACCGACTGCCCTGCTCCGAGTCGACGAAGACGAGGGCCTTCATGGTGACGAGGTCGATGACGCCGCGGTGCTTGTCCTCCGCGCCCAGCGGAAGCTGCATGCGCACGGCACGGGCCCCCAGCTTCTCCCGGATGGTCCCCACGGACATCTCGAAGTCGGCGCCCACCCGGTCCATCTTGTTGATGAAGCAGATGCGGGGGACCTTGTAGCGGTCGGCCTGGCGCCAGACCGTCTCCGACTGCGGCTCCACGCCGTTCACCGCGTCGAACACGGTGATGGCCCCGTCCAGCACGCGCAGCGAACGCTCCACCTCGATGGTGAAGTCCACGTGTCCCGGGGTGTCGATGATGTTGACGCGATAGCGCTGGTCGCCACGGCTCCAGAACGCGGTGATGGCGGCCGACGTGATCGTGATGCCGCGCTCGCGCTCCTGCGGCATCCAGTCCGTGGTGGTGGTCCCCTCATGCACCTCGCCCATCCGATGGATGGCGCCGGTGTAGAAGAGGATCCGCTCGGTCGTGGTCGTCTTGCCGGCATCGATGTGCGCCATGATGCCGATGTTGCGGTAGCGCTCCAGGGGATGCTCGCGAGCCATTGCGTCGGTACCTCTCCATGAGGGCGGGAGGGCTTGCGGGCCCCGTCTCACGTTCCCACCCGGGCGATTTCAGAGAACTTGCTTCACCTAAAGAAACCGCCCGGATGCACCATCTGCACCCGGGCGGGACACCGCGAAGCCGTCAGGCCTACCAGCGGTAGTGCGCGAAAGCCTTGTTGGCCTCCGCCATCTTGTGCGTGTCTTCACGCTTCTTCACCGCGTTACCGCGGTTGTTGGCGGCGTCCATGATCTCGCCGGCCAACTTCTCCTGCATGGTCTTCTCGCCACGCGCCTTGGAGTACTGGATGATCCAGCGCATCCCGAGCGCGACGCGACGGTCCTGACGGACCTCGACGGGCACCTGGTAGGTGGCGCCACCGACGCGGCGGCTCTTCACCTCCAGCACCGGCTTGACGTTGTCGAGGGCCTTCTTGAACGTCTTGAGGGGGTCCTCCTTCGCGCGCTCCTCGATGAGGGCGAAGGCTCCGTAGCACACGCCTTCCGCGATGGACTTCTTGCCCTTCCGCATCAGGTCGTTGACGAACTTGGTGACGAGCCGGTCCTGGAACTTCGGATCCGGAAGAATCTTGCGCTTGGCGACTACGCGACGACGAGGCATCTCTTCTCTCTTCCCTTACGCCCCACTCTCCTTGGAGAGCATTGCTGCCAGGGCTTCATGAACGGCTGAAGGAAAACTGCGAGGACGCTCCCCAGGGTGCGGGGCTCAACGTCCGGACTCTGAAACGAAGGTGGTCTGCTCTCAGCTCGGGCGCTTCGCGCCGTACTTGGAGCGGCTCTGCTTGCGGCCCGCCACGCCCACGGAGTCGAGCGTTCCACGAACGATGTGGTAGCGCACACCCGGGAGGTCCTTCACACGACCGCCGCGGATCATCACCACCGAGTGCTCCTGGAGGTTGTGGCCCACGCCGGGGATGTAGGACGTCACTTCGATTCCGTTGGTCAGACGCACGCGGGCCACCTTGCGGAGGGCCGAGTTCGGCTTCTTCGGAGTCGTGGTGTACACGCGGGTGCAAACGCCGCGCTTCTGGGGGCACTCCTTGAGCGCGGGGCTCTTGCCCTTGATGTTCAGCTTCTCGCGGCCCTTGCGGACCAGCTGGCTAATGGTCGGCACTGATACCTCGTTCTTCGGGTTCGCAACCGCCCCAGAGACACGAGGCGGCGCATATCTACCTACAGGACTACTGAAAAGGGCCGCGAGTATAGGGACCGACCCCACCGTGTCAAGCACGGCATGACGCAGACCCAACAGGTCGGCGCCGAGGAGGTCATTCCCGATAACTCGATGGCCCAGCTTGCAACGGGTCGCTCCTCTACTCCGCGTGCGCTCAGAAGTCGAGGACCATCACCACCGCGTCCTCACGCTCGTCCGCGTAGTAGTTCGGGCGGATGCCCACCGGCCGGAAGCCGAACGAGCGGTAGAGCTGGATCGCCGGCTCGTTGCTCTTGCGCACCTCCAAGGTGGCCAGGCTGCACCGCCGTCCCCTCCCCCGCGCCAGGACCTCCTCCATCACGGCTCTGGCGACCCCTCGGCGCCGGTGCTGCGGCGCGGTGGCCACGTTGAGCACGTGGACCTCGTCGTGGACGATCCAGAAGATGGCCAACCCCAGGAGCAAGGGCGGCACGGTCTCCCGGGGCTCCTCCACCAGGAGGATGGTGGACCATTCGTGCTCGAGTTCGCGCTTGAGCAGCTCCGCGGACCAGGGGTTCTTGAAGGCCGCCTGCTCCAGCGCCATCACCGCGGCCAGGTCGTCCAGGGTCATCCGCCGGATGGAGAAGCCGTGCGACAGACGGGGCTCCAGGTCTTCCTGAAGCCGCCTCATCGCTTCGCCTCCCGAGCGAACGGCGCCACCCGTCGCACCTGGGCCGAGGCTCGCACCTGGGCCAGCTCCTCCACCGCCAGCGCCGCGTAGCGCTCACGAAAGAGCTTCTCTCGAATGGTGTCGCGCACGGTCTCGTAGTCCCCGGGATGCTCGGAGGAATGCTGCTCGTAGTAGCGGCGGACCTCCGTCTCCCCCACCTGAGCCCGCAGGCGGATGCGACTGTCCAGGACCCGCTCGGCCCTCAGGCCCCGGGCCAGCACCGCCTTGAGCCCCTCCAAGTCGACGTCGCTCCGCGCCAGGAAGCGCTCCAGGGCCTCGGGCCCCCCCACCCGCACGCGAAACACCTCCAACCTCGCCTCCACCTCGGAGGGCTCCGCCGGGAACGCCTGCAGCCGGTCCGCGTTGAGCACCTGCACCCGCTGATTGATGACCAACTCCAGCGCCCCTCTGAGCGTCTGCTCGTCCAAGGGCACGTCGAGCGCCTGGACGCCCCCTCGTTGGATGAGCGCCACCCGGGCCTCGAACTCCAGCTCGCTCAGGGACAGGACCCGGCCTTCGATGACGGCGACCACCCGGTCCACTACCTGCCCCCGCGCCTCCGCGGGGACACCCTGGGCCCGTGCCTGCGACACGGGCACCCAGAGGAGCCAGCCCGCCAGCCACAAGGTACCCGCTCCCGCTCGGCGCGGCGCTGCCATGGCCTCCCTCATCTTTCGGCGACTTTATACATCGCAGGCCAGCCGAACAGTCCTTGCTGGCGCCCTCCCACCGACTGGTTACTTTCAGTCACGTACATCTCGGCGGGAACTCATGGCGGACGACTACTACCAGATCCTCGGCGTGGACCGGACGGCCTCCGAAGACGTCATCAAGAAGGCGTATCGGAAGCTCGCGCGGCAGTACCACCCCGACGTCAACCCAGGAAATAAGGCCGCCGAAGAGAAGTTCAAGCAGATCGGCTCCGCCTTCGACGTGCTGTCGGACCCCAAGAAGCGCAAGCTCTACGACGAGTTCGGCGAGGACGCGGAGAAGATCGGCTTCGACGAGAAGAAGGCGGAGGCCTACCGCCAGTACCGGGCCGCGGCCTCTCGAGGCGGCGCCGGCGGAATCCCCTACGGAGGCGAGGACTTCGACCTGGGGGACCTCTTCAATGACCTGTTCGGACGCCGGGGAGGCGCGAGCGCCGGAGGTGGCGGGGCGGGCTTCGACGTGGGGGACGTCTTTGGCCGGGGTCGGCGCCGTCCCGCCGCGGGCCCCGAGCGAGGCAATGACCTGTCCACCCAGGTCCGCATCACCCTGGCGGAGGCCGTCACCGGCACCGAGCGCACCCTCTCCGTCACCCGCCCGAGCCGCGCGGGTTCCAGCGCGGACGAGGCGACCCGGCTGACCGTGAAGATTCCCGCCGGCGTCCAGACGGGCTCCAAGGTGCGGCTGGCCGGACAGGGCGCCCCGGGCCTTCGGGGCGGACCCGCCGGGGACCTCTACATCGAGACGGAAGTGGTGGAGCACCCCCTGGTGCGCCGCGAGGGAGACGACCTGCATGTCGACCTCCCCGTGACGGTCTCGGAGGCGATGCTGGGCGCGGAGGTCCGCGTGCCCACCTTCCAGGGCGAAGTCACCGTCAAGGTTCCATCAGGCTCCCAGTCCGGGCGCCAGATGCGTCTCAAAGGGCGCGGAGTCCCTTCCCTCAAGGGAGGGGCGCCCGGAGACCTGTATCTGCACCTCCAGGTCAAGGTGCCAGACACGGACACCCCCGAGGCACGGGCCGCGGCGGAAACGCTGTCCCGGGCCTACAGCGACGATGTGCGTCGCGAGCTGACGCTCTGACCCTCTTGTCTCTTGTCCTGGGCGCCGCCCCGTCATAGACGGCGCCTCTACCTTCCATTCATCACGCCGCCGCAGGAAACGGAGCACAGCGCACATGGGCCTCTTAGACATCTTCACGGGCGGCTCGGGCCCCGAGAAAGCCCTCAAGCTCAAGCCCAAGGTCACCCAGAAATACGGGGACCCGGCGACCCGCCAGAAGGCCATCCAGCAGCTCGGGGAGATGAAGTATCCCGAGGCCGTCTCCGTGCTGCTCGCCCGCTTCACCATCACCGTGGACCCGCTCACCACGGACGCGGACGAGAAGGAGCACACCTTCGAGCTGGTGAAGTCCTTCGGCAAGGATGCCGTCCCCCCCATCGTCGAGTTCCTCAGCAAGACGGAGCAGGCCACGTCCTGGGCGCTGCGCCTCCTGGGTGAGCTGCTCAGCGAGGACGAGGTCACCGGGGCCTGCGTCAATGCCCTCCAGCACCTGTCCGCGCACTACACGAAGAACCCGGAGAAGAAGGTCGTCCTCCTCCACCACGTCACGGGTCGCGAGGATGCGCGCATCGCGCCCGCGGTCCTCCCCTTCCTCGAGGACATGTCGGACGACGTGAAGATCGCCGCGCTCAAGGCCCTCGCCTCGCTCAAGTACGAGCCGGCGCGTGAGCCCATGCTCAAGCTCCTGACGGCCGAGGAGACGGGGCGCCGGGTGCAGACGTCCGCGCTCGCCGCCCTGGCCGACTCGGGCTTCAGCGTGGCGGACAAGCGGGCGCAGGTGGAGCCGCTGCTCGTGGAGCCGTTCGTCCTCGACAAGGACGGCCGCGTCCAGCGCCGCGCCTGAAGAACCCCACGTGTCGGCCAGCCGACACGACCACTGTCCTCCGGATGGCCCTGCACACCAGGGCCGTTTCCTCGCGCTCGGAACCTGAAGCAGGATTCGGCCCGTGCGCTCGAAGAAGAAGGGGGTCCTGGCAGAGGTCGTGCCGCTGCGCCCCACCACCTCGAAGAAGTCCACCCGTCGAGCGGTGAAGCCCGCCCCCCCGGCGGATGCGGACACCGTCGCGCGCGCCCTCCTGGAGATGGCGCGCAACCTCACCGACAACGCGGGGCCCACCGAGGCCCTCCGCGCCCACCTGCAGACCCTCCACGCGCTGCTCAAGCCGAAGGTCTGCTACGTGGCCCGCTACTTCCCTTCCCGGGAGCAGCTCCACGTCGAGCACGTCCGCGGCCGCTACGACAGCCGCGTCATCGCCGCCGTCCCGGGTGAAGGCGTGGTCGGCCGGGCCTTCTCCGAGAAGAAGCTGCTGCGCGACTCGGAGACCCTCGCCGTGCCGCTCGAGAGTCCTCACGGCGTCACGGGGGTCCTCGTGGTGCTCGGCGCGCGCCGCGCCGTCTCGGACCCGGTGCTCCAGTCGCTGGCCGCGCAGCTCTCCGCCGCCTACGAGGTCGCGCGGCTCCGCGATGACAGCGCCCGCCGCAACAAGGACCTCCAGACGGCCATCGCCGGCCTCAAGAGCCTGGAGCAGAACCGCGAGGAGCTGCTCGGCAACGTCTCACACGACCTGAAGAACCCGCTCACCACCATCAAGTCGTACCTGGCGATGATGGGCCGCGAGAAGCTGGGGCCCCTCACGGACTCCCAGCGCCGCGCGGTGCAGATCTGCGACCGGAACTCCGACCGCATGCTGCGCATGGTGAATGACCTGCTGCTCATGTCCCGGCTGCAGTCCGGGAAGATGCAGCTCAACCAGCGACCCTTCGGCCTCAAGGCCGTGGCCGAAGAGGTCGTCCGCGCGCTGGGCGTCGTCGCCGAGCACTGCAAGGTGCGGGTGACGATTCCCCCCTGCCCCGAGGTCTTCGTCCGAGGAGACCGCGAGCGCATCGCCGAGGCCGTCCACAACCTCGTCGAGAACGGCCTCCACCACAGCGAGCCCGATGACACCGTGGAGGTCAGCATCTCCACCGAGGACGGGCTCGCCACGCTCACGGTGAAGGACAGCGGCCCGGGCATGTCCGCCGAGGCGCTCGAGCACGTGTTCGATGCCTTCTACCGAGCCCAACCGGGGGTGCCTCGGCCTCCGGGCGCGGGGCTGGGGATTCCCCTCGTCGGGAAGATCGTCGCCCTGCATGGGGGACGGGTGGAGGCCACCAGCGTGCTCGGCGAGGGCAGCACGTTCCAGATGGTGCTGCCCATGTTCGCCGGGGCCGTGAGCTCGCCGGACCTGAACCAGGCGGCCCCCAAGGCGGGCGGCATCCTCCTGGTGGAGGACGACGCGGACTGTCGCGAGGTGCTCCAGCAGGTGCTCGAGCAGGAGGGCTATCGGGTGATGGCCACCTCGGGTGCCTCCGAGGCCCGCTCCATCCTGTCTCACATCCGGCCGGCCATGGTGCTGCTGGACCTGCGGCTGAGCGAGGAGGACGGCCAGTCGGTGCTCCGCTTCATCCGTGGCACCGAGTCGCTGGCGGACATCGTCGTGTACATCATCTCGGGTGCCAGCGAGGTGGCCTCGCTCACGTCCGGGCAGGGCCTGGAGCGCATTGACGGCTTCTTCGAGAAGCCGCTCCAGTTGCCCAAGCTGCTGGACACGGTGGCGGCGGTGGTGCGGCCCAGCCGACGAGCCCCAGCCGTCCCCTAGCGGGGCGGAATGGACCGCGGAACGAACAAGAGGTGGCCGCACGCCACCTCTGCTTGGCTAGTATCCGCCCGGTCCCATGAGCTCTTCCGTCTATTCCAAGTACCGCGCCGCCTTCGCACAAGCCCTCGCCACCGCGCTGGGCGTGCCGGCCGCCGACATCGAAGCCCAGGTCAAGCCCGCCGAGCCCACGCACGGCGACCTGAGCTTCGCCACCTTCCCTCTCGCCAAGGCCCAGAAGAAGGCGCCCCCCGCCATCGCCGCGGGGCTTGCCCAGACGCTCAGCGTCCCGGGGCTCGAAATCAAGGCGGTGGGCCCCTACGTCAACGCCCGCTTCCTGGCGATGCCCTTCACCGCGGAGGTCCTCGACACCGCGCGCGCCGCGGGTCCGCGCTACGGCGGTGACTCCGAGGTGGGCAAGGGCAAGACGGTCACCATCGACTACTCGTCGCCCAACATCGCCAAGCCCATCGGCTTCCACCACATCCGCACCACGTTCCTGGGCCACTGCATCGCGAACATCTATCGCGCGCTGGGCTGGCGGGTGGAGGGCATCAACTACCTGGGCGACTGGGGCAAGCAGTTCGGCCTCGTCGCGGTGGGCTTCCAGGAGTACGGCGACCCGGCGCGCATCGAGGACATGGGCCACCTGGTGGAGGTCTACGTCAAGGCCAACGCCCGAGCGAAGGCGGAGCCCGAGTTCGACGAGAAGGCCCGCGACTTCTTCCGCCGCATGGAGGCCGGCGACGCCGAGGCCCTCAAGCTGTGGAACCAGTTCCGCGAGACGAGCATCCGCGGCTTCAAGGTCATCTACGAGCG
Organism: Myxococcus stipitatus; assembly: GCF_038561935.1. The sequence continues at coordinate 5,922,579 of NZ_CP102770.1, forward strand.
GATGGGCATCGAGTTCGAGCACATCGAGGGAGAGAGCCGCTACCAGGGGAAGATGGACGCGGTCATCGAGCAGATCGCCAAGAAGCCCGGCGTGAAGGAGTCCCAGGGCGCGCTCATCGTCGACATGCCCTACGCGGAGAACGAGCCCCCCGTCCTCCTCAAGAAGAACGACGGCAGCACGCTCTACGCCACGCGCGACCTGGCCGCCGCCGAGGACCGCTACGAGCGCTTCCACTTCGACAAGTCGCTCTACGTCGTCGCGCAGGACCAGGCGCTGCACTTCCGCCAGCTGTTCCGCACGCTGACGGAGATGGGCCAGCCGTGGGCGGACCGCTGCGTCCACGTGGCCTTCGGCCGCATCCACGGCATGAGCACGCGCAAGGGCCAGGTGGTCCAGCTCAACGACGTGCTCGACGAGGCCAAGGACCGTGTCTCCGCCAAGGTGAAGGAGAACATGGAAGCCGGCCGACTCATGACGGAGGACCCGGACAAGCTCGCTGAGCAGATCGGCCTGGGCGCCATCGCCTTCGGCGACCTCAAGCACAAGCGCGCCAGCGACTACAACTTCGACTGGGACGAGGTGCTCAGCTTCGAGGGCCACACCGGCCCGTATCTCCAGTACGCCCACGCGCGCGTGGCGACCGTGCTGCGCAAGGGCAACGGCGCTCCCGCGAGCTACGACGCGAGCCTGCTGACGCTCCCCGAAGAGCAGGCCCTGGTCCGCGAGATCATGCGCCTGCCCGAGGTGGTCCGCGACGCGGCCGAGCAGTACGAGCCCAGCCTCGTGGCCCGACTGCTGCTCGACGTGGCCGCCGCACTCAGCCGCTACTACACGCTCGGCAACCAGGAGCGCGACAAGCGCATCCTCGTCGATGATGACGCGCTGCGTTCTGCACGACTCGCCCTTGCGGACGCGGCCCGGGTTACTCTCGCGGCGGGGCTGACGCTGTTGGGCATTCCGACGCCCGAGAACATGTAGCCCCGGGGGCTGGTTTGGAAACCGCGTTGTCGCATTCCGCAGGTCAGAGTGGGTCCGTGCTGAAGGCCGAGTTCGGCCCGATGAGCCGTGCATTGGGTGCGCGCTACCTCGAGAGCGTCCACTTCCCACCCGAGGCCGAGGACGAGCTGCGCAGCCTGCACGCCAAGGGGTTCGTGGTGCATGTCATGCGCTCCACGGCGTGGGTGAACTTCCTCTATCTGACGTGGGCGATGGTGCGGCGGGCGCTGCCCCCCATTCGAGCCGTGGCGAACGTGCGCCCCTGGTTCACGCGGCCCTGGCGGCAGACGAAGCAGTCCGGGCCCTTCCCGGAACGCTTCGAGTATGCCCAACAGCAGGGCGGCAGCGCGCTGGTCTTCCTGCGCCGCACCGCCCTGCTGCATGCCTCCGGAAAGGAGACCCACGAGGACCCCTTCCCCGCCCTCGTGGAGATGGCACGCAAGTCGGACCGGCCCGTGTACCTGGTGCCGGAGTTGTTCGTCTGGGAGAAGCGCAGCGCCCGGCTCAAGCCCAACTGGGTCGACGTGCTGTTCGGCAGCCCCGAGGCTCCCGGCTTCCTCCACTCGATGGTGGCCTTCTTCCGCAACTACAAGCGGGCCCAGTTCCGCGTGGGTGAGCCCATCGACCTGCGGGCCTTCGCCGAGCAGAACCCGAAGGACTCCGTCGAGGTGCTGGCCCGCAAGGTCCGCAGCACCCTGCATGTGCACCTGGCGCGGGAGACTCGCGCGGTGTTCGGCCCTCCGGCCAAGCCGCCCGAGCGGTTCATCGACGAGACGTTGCGCGACCGGCAGCTGCGCAAGGTCGTGGACGAGCAGGCCGCCGAGGCCCACCGCAAGCCGGAGAGCGTGCTGCGCGAGGCTCGCCGCAACCTGGAGGCCATCGCCGCGAAGCCCAGCCCGACGACGCTGGCCTTCGTCTCTCCCGTGCTGGAGTGGGTGTTCAATCGCATCTACGATGGCATGCACATCGACGAGGCGGGACTGCACCGCGCGCTCAAGGCCGCGGCGCGTGCGCCCATCGTCCTGTGCCCCAGCCACAAGAGCCACGTGGACTACCTGGTGATGAGCTGGGTGCTGTGGAATCGCGGCTACGCGGTGCCGCTGGTCGCCGCGGGGGCCAACCTCTCCTTCTGGCCGCTGGGCAGCATCTTCCGCCGCTGTGGCGCGTTCTTCCTGCGCCGCTCCTTCAAGGGCGACAAGGTCTACGCTGCGGCGTTCAAGGCCTACGTGCGCAAGCTGGTGCACGACGGCATCAACCAGGAGTTCTTCCCCGAGGGTGGCCGCTCGCGCACCGGCAAGCTGCTCCTGCCCAAGCTGGGCATGTTCACCTGGCAGGTGGAGTCCGTGCTCGAGGGCGCGCGCGATGACCTGTACTTCGTGCCCGTCGCCATCGACTACGAGAAGGTCGTCGAGTCGGGCAGCTACTCGAAGGAGCTCGCCGGCGGAGAGAAGAAGCCCGAGGACCTCAAGGCCCTCTTGAGCACGCCCAAGGTGCTCGCGGCCCGCTACGGCCGCATCCACCTGGGCTTCGACGAGCCTATCTCCCTCCGCGAGTTCATGAAGGAGCGCGGCCTCAATCCGGAAGAGGACCTCACGGACGAGCAGAAGAAGGGCCTGGTGCGCGCGCTCGGCAACCGCGTCATGTACGGCATCAGCAAGGTGTCCACCGTGACGCCGCACGCGCTGGTGAGCACCAGCCTGCTCGCGCACCGTCGCCGGGGCCTGACGCAGCGGGAGATGGCGGACCGCATCAGCATCCTGCGCCGCATCGCCCAGGAAGACGGCGCGCCCCAGTCGCGCGAGCTGGGCAATGCCCCCAGCAACCCAGAGACGATGGGCCCCATCCAGGACGCGATGCGCACCTTCATCGACGACGAGATGGTGCGGACGCAGGAGGCTCGGGGCGACGTCATCTACCAGGTGGAGGACGACCGCCGCCCGGAGATGTCCTTCTACAAGAACACGCTGATGAACCTGGTGGCCGCGCGCAGCCTCGTGGCCAACGCCATGCTGGCCGCCGGCACCTCCGCGTCCTACGACAGCGTGAAGGCCCGCGCCCTCTTCCTCTCCCGCCTGTTCAAGGTGGAGTTCATCTACCGGGTGAACACCACCTTCGACACCATCTTCGCGGAGACCGTGGAGCGGCTGGTGCGCATGGGCCTGGTGCTGCACGAGGGCGACAGCCTCCGCGTCGCCCCCGAGCCCCATGCTCAACCGGACCTGGAGTTCCTGGCCGACCTGCTGCGCGACTATCTGGAGTCGTACCTGCTGGCCGCGATGACGCTCAACGACGTCGCCGCGGGGACCGCCGAGGACCGCAAGGCCTTCATCCGGCTGGCGCTCGAGACGGGCCGCGCGGAGTACCACGCGGGACGCATCACCGCCGCCGAGTCGCTCGCCAAGGTGACGCTGGAGAACGCGGTGACGTACCTGCTGGACCAGAAGTTCCTCGTCGAAGAGGACAAGAAGCTCAAGCTGGGTCCTCAGGCGACGGACGTGGAGGCTCGGGGGAACCTCACCGACAGCATCCGCGAATACATCCTGCGCTGAGTCGCCGCGCGGAAGACCGAGGGCCGCGCCGCGCCAACGACGGTGCGGCCCGTCGGAGCGACATGGGAGGATGGGGCATGCTCACCCGCTCCCATCTCGCCGCCCTCGCGCTGTGTGGCGCTCCCCTCCTCGCCTGCAAGTCCGGTCCACCCGAGCGCGAGACACCCTCACGCACCTGCGGCGACTCCATCCATGACCTCGGCTGGCTCTCCGGGAGCTGGCTCCAGGCGACGGTCCCCAACACGCTCGAGGAGCACTGGACGCACGCGGACGGCGGGACGCTGCTGGGCGTGAGCCGCGCCGTCGTCCGGGGGAAGACGGTGTTCTTCGAGTACATGCGCATCGAGACGCGCGAGGACGGGCTCTACTACGTCGCCCAGCCCATGGGTCGCCCGGGGACGGACTTCAAGCTGGTGCGCTGCAACAGCAGCGGCGTGCTGTTCGAGAACCTCCAGAACGAGCACCCCAAGCACATCCGCTACGAGCGCCTCTCCCCCACGCACCTCACCGCGCGCATCGAGGGCGAGAAGGACGGCAAGCCCGTGGCGCAGGACTTCCACTTCACCCGGATGTAGCCGAGGTCCTCCTCGCGACGCGACTCACGGGGCCGTGCGGAAGACGACCCGGACTTCGCTGCCCAGCGGGTTGCCCTCGAAGTCCGTGAGCACGTCGCGCAGCACCAGCGTGTACTGCGTGTCGGGGCGCAGCGGTGAGCCCTCGGAAGCGACGGCCTCGACGGTGTACGGGACGTCCCCTCGCTCCACGTTCGCATCCAGCTCCGGCACCTCGGGAGCGGTCAGCGTCAGCGGCACCTCGTCGCGTCCGGTGAACACGGCGATGCCTGGACGCAGGCTCCGCACGTCCATCGCCTCGGAGAACGTGATGCGCATCGTCGCACCCGCCGCGAGGACTCCGCCCGAGCCGGGCTCGGTGGAGACGACCCTCGGGCGCACCGAGTCGCGCTCGGGGTAGATGGGGTCTCCCGGCTCCAGGCATCCCGAGAGGCACGTCGCGGCCAGCGCCGCGAGTCCGAGCAGTCCAGACGCGCGCATCACCGGCACCCCTTCTGCGCCAGGCTCTCCGTCGAGTGGCACTTGAGGCAGGCGCGATCATTCGCCGACGCCAGCTTCTTGCACGACTGCGCGAAGCCCGCGGGGTGCGGATTGATCTGCCGCCGCGAGGACAGCTCGGAGTGGCAGCTCATGCAGGACTCCTCGCGGTGGCAGGAGATGCAGCTCGTCAAGTCACGCGAGGCCGCGATGCCGTGGTGCTGCGGCCCAGGCAGCTCCACCCAGGAGCGGTAGTCCGGGTGCACCTTCACGTTGCGGGAGCGCAGCGACTTGTCCGCGTCCATCCCCACGCCGGAGCGCTCGTGGCACGCGACGCAGAAGGACTGCGCGCGGTGGCAGCTCTCGCAGCGCGGGGAGTTCGTCCGCGCCTGCACCGGGTGCAGCGTGATGTAGTCGTTCGGGTGGATGGACAACGGCTTCTGCATGCCGTCGTGGCACGTCTGGCAGGAGGTCTCGCTGTGGCACTGCAGACACGTCATCCGGTCCGTCGATGCGCGGCTGCCGTGGTTGAACTCGAAGCGCGGCCCGTGGTCCATGCCCAGCGGGTTGCCCTGCATGGGCCGAAGGAGTCCTGAGTCGAAGGCCAGCCGCAGCCGGCCCGAGGGCTCGGTGGGATGGCATGTCGCGCACGTGTTGGAGGCCGCGCTGCCGTCGTGGCACTTGAAGCACGTGGCCATCTTCGGCAGCTGGTTGCGCGTGGCGAGCTTCACGTCCTTCATCTCGCCGTGGCACACCGAGCACTCCACCTTCTTGTCCACGTGCACCTGGTGGCTGAAGTGCAGGTTCGCCGCGGGCATCGACAGCTTCGCGGGCTCCTTGCGCACCGTGGCGTCGAAGCCTGGGTGACAGGTGTTGCAGCTCGACGGCGGGTCCGTGGGCTTGCCCTTCCGCCCCTCCTCGATGTCGTGGCACGTGCCGCACTCCTCGTGGCCGGGGAGGTTGCGGTCCTTGGGGGACGTGCTGGCGCGGGCGGCGTCGTGGCACGTCGCGCACTCGGCACCCGCTTCCAGGTGCTGGGCATGGTCGAAGCGCAGCGGCACATGCTGCGGCGGGTAGACGGCGAGGCTGCGCTCGCGGGCCGTGGCGGCCCAGGCAACCCCCGCGCCCACCAGCGTCGCGAGCGCGGCCAGGGCGAGCAGCACGTGTCGGTTCTGGTGGTGAAGCATCTACAAGCTCGCCTTCAGGTCGAAGAGGAGGAAGCCCTTCGTGTCCGAATCAGAGAAGGGATTGACGTTCTGCTCCACCACCAGCGAGAGCCGGGCCGCGCGCGTCAGCGCACGGCTGGCCCAGACCTGGGCGCCATAGAAGTTGCCACCCAGTCGCGCGTTGAAGCTGTCGAAGATGCGCGCGAAGGAGACTCGCGCGTCCAGGGTGATGCGCTCCCGGTCGAAGCTGTAGCCCCCGGTGAGGTCCGCCCAGAGCTGGTCCCCGCCGTAGCCCGTCCGGTACGTCACATCCAACGCCGAACGGAACGCCCCCGAGCGCCACGCAGTGCCCGCCGCGCCGCCCACACTCGTGGACTCCGGCGCGCCCTCCGCGTCGACGTAGGCCGCGAGGGACAGGTCCGGGTTGACGTTCTCGTTATACTTGCTGCCCAGGCCCTGCACGTAGAAGCGCAGCGGGCCCGGGGTGAAGACATCCACGCGCAGCCGCGCCTCATCCCGAGGCGCCCACGCGAAGTAGTACCAGATGGAGTCCGCGGACAGCACGGGCGACAGCCGCAGCGCCTCGGCCGTCACCGCGAAGCGCGTGTCATCCCAGCGCAGCTGCGTGCGGACCTGCGCGACGTCGCCCTTCAGCACGTCGTAGTCCACGCCCGCCAGGACGTTGAGCCCCAGCCCACGGCCGTAGCGCGCCTCCACCGTGGCGCGCTCGATGTCCGTCTTCCCGTCGACCATCGACTTGCGGTAGCCGGCCGACGCGTTGAAGCCCTTCACGTCCTCCAGGAGCAGCTTCGCGCCGAAGACGGGCTGCAAATCCGCCTTCGTCCCCTCCTGGCCCGAGTCGAGGCTTCGGACTCCGCTCTCCCGCGTCCCATCCGGCTGGTACACGGACGACCCGAGGAAGCCCGCGCCCGTCACCCACAGGCCGCCGTACACCTCCGCGCCAAGGCCGAGCTTCGTCACATAGCGCGCGCGCAGCCCGTCGAACGCGAGGATGTCCGAGACGTCCGCGTAGATCTGCCGTCCCAGGCGTCCCTCGAAGCCACCGGCCGCGTAGCGCACGTAGGCGTGCAGCAGCTCCGCGTCCTCGGACTTCAAGCCGTCGATGCGCTCGGCTTCGCCCTTGGGCAGACCGAAGTCCGCCCAGATGCGCATGTTGGACTCGAAGCCCAGGTCCTGGCCGGTCGCGAGCTCGAAGGCGTTGAGGCCCAGGTACTGGACGATTCGCCGCCGGGGAAGCAACACCGGCTCATCCGCCGAGCTGCCACGCCACGAACGAATCTGGTACGCCTGCGCCTCGGTCCGCGCCTCGATCTGGAACGCCGACGCATGCGCCGTCGCCGCACCCAACCCGAGCCCCAGTGCACAGCACAGTCCCAAGGGCTGAGGGGATTTCCACCGCGTCCGCTGCACCGTTCGAGCGAGGTTGTAGGACGTCAAGGTGTGGACAGTATAGAGACATGAAGTCCGGGCAGTTCAGCTTTTCGGAAGAAGGAGACGACAAATTGGAAGATTCAGTGCCGACAGGGCCCTCCGCGCCGCCTCCTCCGGAGCCCCGGAGTCCACGCGGACTCGCGCTGGGCGGAGCCGCCCTGGCGCTGGTGCTGTTCATCCTCGTCGGGGGCTCGGTCCAGTTCCTCAACGCGGCCTTCGGCATCTGGTTCACTGAAATCTTCATCTTCATGGCCCTGGCGTGGTTGCTGCCACGCGTGGGCGGGTGGAAGCCCGCGCGCTACACCGGCTTCACCCCCGTGCCCCTGGCGAGCACCGGCTTCGGCTTCCTGCTGGGCGTGGCCAACTTCTTCGCCCTCGTGGTCCCCATCCAGTTCGTCGCGCAGAAGCTCGCGCCGGAGTGGCTGAAGGAGATGGTCGATGGGGCCCGCCTCTTCGAGCAACAGACGCCCCTGGAGCTGGCCATCATCCTCACGGGAGTGACGGTCGCCGCCCCCATCTGCGAGGAGCTGTTCTTCCGAGGCATCTTCCAGAAGGGCATCACCCCTGCCCCGCCCGCGTCCCCCACCCGGGCGCTGGTGGTGTCCGCGGTGGTGTTCAGCGCCTTCCATCTGGACCCGGTGGGCTTCACCGCGCGTGTGGAGCTGGGCCTGCTGTTCGGCTGGCTCTACCTGCGCACCGGCTCGCTGTGGCCCGGCATCGGCGCGCACGCGGCCAACAACCTGGTGTCCTCCATGCTGTTCCTCGCCGCCAAGGCCGTCGGCTCCGAGGCGGATGACGCGGACACCAGCATCCAGGCCGTGGCGGGGCTGGCGGGGCTCGGGTGGTTGGGCTTGATGGGGCTGCTCACCTTCGCGCGTCGCCGGCCCGCGGTGTGGGGTCCGGGGCCCGTCGACGGGGACGAGGCGGCCCGGGAGACCCGGCCCGTGCCCTCGCTCGCGACGCTGCTGCTTCCCTGGGTGACCGTGGCGACACTCTCCCTGGTCCTGCTGGTCGTCGTGGACCGCCGAGGCCTCGCGCTCAAGTTCTATGACGCAGCCAACCCGCTGGCGCCGCTCAAGAAGGACGCGGCCCCGGGGCTGCAAGCGGAGCGAAAGGCACTCGACGCACTTCGAGACGAGGCCCGGCGCGGCGACGTCCCCCTGGAGGCCTACCAGGAGGAGCGACTGCGGCAGGTCCGCGAACACACGCGAGCGGACCCTCGACCTGGCCCGTGAGGGCACCGCGCCGCACTCACACGAAGCGGTACGAGCTCACGTGGAAGACAGGGCCCACCATCGCGGTGGTGAGCATGTCGGTGTCCACACGTCCCTCGGCCTCGATGCGCTGGCCGTCCTTCTTGATCTTCCGGTCGCCGCCCGCGAGCTGGTACGTCTTGCCGTCGTCCCCTTCCAGCACCCAGACGCCCGTCTCGACGTCCCGGAAGACCACGCGCCCGGAGAGCTTCACGGCGCGACCTCGTCCTTCTTGAGCATGGCGCGAGCCACGACGAGGCAGATGACGGTGTTGATGCCCAGCCACGGCTTCGCGAGGAACGCGAACGGCATCCACGACAGCGCGGGAGCCCCCGCCCAGGCCGAGTACGCCAGGAAGCCCGCGAAGCCCAGCGCCAGGCCCCCCACCGCGGGCCTCAGGCCCTTCCAGCCGATGGCCGGCAGCGACACGATGATGGGGATGAGCGCGCTGTAGAACAGCGGGTTCACCGCGCCCCGCCCGAAGATGATGCGCTCCCAATCCGGGATGGGCAGGGAGATCATCTGCGTCACCTGCCCCGCGACCCCCTCCGTGCCCGCGAACCACACGCGGACGAAGTACACGCCCACCGTGGACAGGACCAGCGGCACGAGGAAGGCCGGGCGCAGGAGCGCGTTGAGGTAGCCGGGCCGCTCACGGCCGCGCAGCGTCAGGAGCACGAAGGCCAGCAGGCCCAGCGCCCAGTACAAGGGCGACCAGCGCGACGTGCCTCCCCCCAGCGACGCGAGCGAGGCCTCCGCGTTGAGCAGACCGTGTCCGTACTGCTCGGTCCACGCCTGGTCCGCCACCTTCGCGGCGCCGGCGTAGAGCGCCTTCTCCACCTCATCCGGCCCCTTCGCGCCCGCGCCGTACAGCATCGCGGCGACGGCAGCCACGTGCGGCGTGGCCATGCTGGTGCCCTGGTACGAGGCGTAGACGGCGCGCGAGGGGTCTCTCGGGTCGATGGTGTTCTGGAGGATGCCGCCCTCGTCGCCCCGGCGCTTGTCCCCCCCCGGCGCGGCGATATCGAGCTCCTTGCCGTAGGACGAGTACGGCGCCAGCGAGCCGTCCGGCCCCACCGCCGACACCGCCACCGCGCCCGGATAGGCCGCGGGGAACTCCACCTGCGCCCGTCCGCCGTTGCCCGCCGCGGCCACCACGGTGACGCCCTTCTTGCGCGCGTACTCCACCGCGCTGGCCATCACCTGCGAGTAGCCCCCACCGCCCAGCGACATGTTGATGACGTTGGCGCCCTTGTCCGCCGCGAAGCGGATGGCGTCCGCGATGTCCGCCGTGTTCCCACCGCCGAAGTGGTTGAGGACCTTCACCGGCATCAGCGTCGCCTCGAAGGCCACACCCGCCACACCCTCGCCGTTGTTGGTGGCCTGGGCGATGGTGCCCGCCACGTGCGTGCCGTGCCCGTGGTCGTCGTTGGCGTGCTCGTCGTCGTTCACGAAGTCGTAGCCCGGAACGAACTTCACGCCTTGCAGGTCGGGCACCTGCTTGAAGTCCTCGTGGTCCTCGTAGGCGATGCCCGTATCCAGCACCGCCACCACCACGCCCTTGCCCCGGCCGCGCTCCCAGGCCTTGGGCATGTCGATCATCCGCAGGTTCCACTGCCGCGTGTAGCTCGGATCATTCGGTGTGAAGCTGGCGCGGACCTCCATGAGCGGCTCGGCGGACTCGACGCTGGGGTGCTGGCGAATCTTCGCGAGCACGCCCTCCACGTCGTCCACGCCCACCGCGACGGTGAGGGCCTCGTCGGCGCTCTCCACGGAGTTGAGCTCCAGGTCCACCCCCCAGTCCGCCTCCCACGCATCGAACTGCGCCTGCGTGGTGCCGTCCTTGAAGTCCACGACGATGGCGTGGGGAACCGCGTCCACAGCCTCCAACGAGGCGGGCGGCGGTGAGGCGGCGGCTTCGCTTTCGGCGGACTTGCACGCGGGGCCCGCCGTCACGGCCAGGGCCAACGCGGCTCCACCCAGGGTCCATCGCACCATCCGCATCGGGCTACTCCTTGAAGAACGAGGCACGCTTCCGGAAGACCCTACGAACGAACGAGGAAACGATTGGGTCTGCCCACACAGTCTGTACGTCCCGTCTCCCGGCGTGCAAGGGCGGGAAGATGGAGAAATGTGAAGAAGTCCGCTGGGTTGCACGGCATCGGTCAACCGCCGGAGAGCCGCTGGAGCCAGTGGGAGACCACCCGCCCCACCTGGGGCAGGTTGCGCTGGAACGTCACTCCGGCGTCGTCGATGACCTCGAAGTCGCCCCCCGCCCGGGCAACCGAGGCCGACACCGCCGCCCGAGGCAGCCGTGCGTCCTCCTCCCCCTGCACCACCAGCAACGAACACGTCACGCGGCCCAGCGCCGAGACGTCCACACCGGCCGGCGCCACCAGACACAGACCCCCGACCGCGGGGAAGCGCGCCTGGAGCGTCAGGGCCACCTGGGCGCCCCCGTGGAGCGAGGCGACGGCGACAGCAGACGTGTCCGCGTTCTCCAGCAGCACCCGCATGGCCGCTTCGGCGTCCTCGAGGAGGGACTCCCCCGTCCCCCGAGCCCCCTGGCTCGCGCCCACCCCTCGGTGGTTGAAGCGCAGCGTGGGGAAGCCGGCGCTGGCCGCCGCCCACGCGAGCTCCGCGGCGATGACGTGATCCATGCCCCCGCCCTCATCCGGCCTCGGCGGGAGGATCAACAGCGGGGGCTTGCGCTTGCCACGATGCGCCGTGCCCTCCATCACCTCGGTCCCCACGGGAATCAGGGTGGAGCGCTCGAGGAACTGACCTTTCTGCACCATGCCGCGCACCTTAGGTGGGCACGCGGCCCGCCGAAACCGCCGCGCCCGCCGCGGCTCCATCACCGATGTCGCACCGCACCATTTCTCGCACAGGAACACATGACGCACCAAGTCGTCCCGCGGCAACACACGACGCAGTGCAGCGCGGTGCGATGATCCCAGCGAATGATTGCATTTGCGCGCAACTTCCGACGGCGGGCGGGGAGAATGTTCCACGGACACATTTCCTCCCCCCATTTGTCCGCAGGAGCCTTCCAGCATGAGCACCATCGAGCGCGGCCGTAGCCTCGTCGGAACCAGCCCCCGTACCTCCGTGGCCCGTTCGACGGACGTCGGTGCGGTGGCGACTTCGACGGTGCGGCAGCCGGCGCAGCGCGTGGTGGACGGCTTCGAGGGCGGCACGGCGAAGGGCACCGCGAAGGCGACGGGCGTGTTCACCGCGCCGGCGGGCTCGAAGGACAAGGTCTTCGACGGCAAGCTGGTCGGCGCGAATGGTCAGACGTTCGAGCCTGGCACGCCCCTGCGCGACATCCCCGCGGTCACGCCTCGGAACAACCCGAACGCGACGGGCACCGTCATCTACACCAACGGCATCCGCACGGATAAGGCCAAGCAGGGCGATGACCTGCAGGCGATCGCGGACCGGACGGGCATGCGCGCCATCGGCGTCCACAACGCGACCGAGGGCACCATCTCCGACCTGCTCCAGTGCGTGAAGGACAAGATGGACAAGGGCAAGAACCCTGCCGTCGACACGCTGGCGGACACCATCTACGGCGAGCTGAAGGCGGGCCGCGACGTGCACCTCATCGGGCACAGCCAGGGTGGCCTCATCACGTCGCGCGCGCTGAACGACGTGGCGCGCCGGCTGCGCATCGAAGACGGGATGTCCAAGTCGCAGGTGGAGCAGACGATGAGCCGCCTGAAGGTGGAGACCTTCGGCGCCGCCGCGAGCACCTACCCGGACGGTCCCCAGTACGTGCACTACATCAACAAGAGCGACCCGGTCCCCAACATCTTCGGCCTGGGCAGCAAGGGTTGGACGCCCGGAGACCTGCTGCGTCACGCCGGCCGCGACGCCAAGGTGCACTACTTCTCCGAGGGCAACATCTTCAACGGTGCCCACTCGCTGAGCGACACGTACCTGAAACACCGCGTGCCCTTCGAGCAGGCCCGCGCCGGCCAGTTCTGACGGCGACTCGGTATGACGTGGTAATACTGCGCCATGACGCGTGACGAGGCGACGCAGCTGGTTCAGTCGTACATGCGGGCCCAGGGCGAGCACCTGAGCCCCGGTCTCAACCCCAACGGACTGGGCGGTGTCGCCGTGGGTGAGGCGCAGCTGTACTTCGAGCACTCCTCCGACACGGGTGCGCTCAAGTGCAGCGCGCTCATCTATCGCTTCCGCGACGCGCCTCGCCCCGGGGTGCTGGACGGCTTCCGAGACGAGCAGAAGGCCGGGACGGACGCGGGTGGTGGCACCGTGGACTTCGAGCCCGAGAGCAAGAGCCTCTTCCTCAGCCGCTCGTACCCGACGGCCCCCATCGACCTGGTGTTCGCCTCCGAGATGAGCAAGCTGATGGCGGCGAGCCTCGTGTGGGGCCATGACGTGTTCGAGCGTGTCGCGTCGAAGGTCATCCCCGCGAAGTGAAGGCCCGCTGACATGGCCCTCGGATTCTCCCGCCATCTCCAGTGGTTGCTCGCCACCATCGGGATGGCGAAGCCCCCTCCCCCGCCCGGCGGCCCGATGACTCGCGAGGCCGCGCGGGAGCTCGTCTGCTGGTTCCTGCAGTCACAGGGCGCGGGCATGAGCCAGGGCCTCAACGAGAACGGGCTGGGGGGCGCCATGGTGGGCGGCGCCCAGCTCTACTTCGAGCACCACGAGGACACGCAGCGGCTCGAGTGCAGCGCGCTCGTCTACCGCTTCCGCGAAGCCCCCAAGCCCGGGGTCATCGACGGCTTCCGCGCGGAGGCTCAGGAGGGCACGGACGCGGGCGGCGGCACGGTGGACTTCGAGGAAGAGTCCAAGTGCCTCTTCTTGAGCCGCGACTACGCCCAGATGCCGGCGGGCTCCGTGTTCTCGAAGGACATGGATCGCCTGATGAAGGCCAGCCTCGACTGGGGCTCCACCGTCCTGGACCGCGTGGCCTCGCGCGTCTTCGGCACCTGAGCCGCGCGGACGCGCTTCCACGAGGGGCAGGCCCAGCCAGACCGCCTGGGCCGCCCGTGGCACCGCGCTCCTGACTACACGGCCTGGAGCACGTAGAACTTGAGGTACTTGCCCTCGGGGAACTGGAGCCGCACCGGGTGGTCCGGCGGCTGGTAGCGCTCCTCGACGAGCGCCAGGTCGACGCCCGCCTTGAAGCCGGCCTCGCGCACCGCGCCCATGAACTCGTCCGGACTCACGCGCGCCGAACACGACGCCGTGGCCAGGAGTCCCCCTGGACGGAGAATCGCCAGCGCCTGCCGGTTGAGCGAGGCATACCCGTCAATGGCCGCCTGCACCGCGCGCTGGCTCTTCGCGAAGGCCGGCGGGTCCAGGATGAGCAGGTCGAAGGTGCGGCCCTCGTCCTTGAACGACTGGATGACCTTGAACACGTCCGCCGCGAGGAAGTCGTGCTTCTCCGCCGGCAGCCCGTTGCGCGTGAAGTTCTCGCGCGCCAGGGCGATGGCCTCCGGGTCCAGGTCCACCGAGAACACGCTGTTCGCGCCCCCGAGCGCCGCGTTCACGGAGAAGCCACCGCTGAAGCTGAAGCAGTTGAGCACGTCCCGGCCCTTGGCCAGCCGCCGGATGAGGTGGCGGTTCTCGCGCTGGTCCAGGAAGAAGCCGGTCTTCTGTCCCTTCCACACGTCCACCATGAACGTGGCGCCACGCTCGCGGATGGCGATCTGCTCGGGCGCCTCGGGCCCGTACAGCATGCGGCCGGAGCCACGGCCCTCGTCCTCTTCCACGTCGTCGCGCGCCAGCTCGTCACGGCCGACGATGCCCTTGAGCCCCGGCACGCCCGCCTTCAGCGCCTCGACGATGAGGGGCCGATAGGGCGTGAGTCCCGCCGAGTACAGCTTGAGCACCGCCCAGCCCGCGTAGAGGTCCACCACCACGCCCGGCAGTCCGTCGCCCTCGCCATGAATCAGGCGGTAGCTGTCCGTGTCCGTCAGGTCGATGAGCGCCTGGCGCTCGGCCAGGGCCCGCTTGACCCTGCGCGCGATGAAGTTCGAGTCGACGGTGTCCCGAGGGTCGCGCGTCAGCACGCGCACCGCGATGGCCGAGTGCGGGTCGTAGTACCCCCGCGCGACGAACTTCCCGTTCTCCGTCAGGTCCACCACGCTGCCGGCGGGAATCCTCGGCACGTGCTCCAGCGCCTTGCGAAACACCCACGGGTGTCCCGCGCGCAGGTGACGTCCCAGTCCACGCGCCAGCTCCAGCTTCACGACATTCACGGTGTCACTCCTCGAGGGCCCCTCGGCCCCGCCGGGCAAGGAGGGCTCGGGCCAGTTCCTCGAAGCCCTTCCCCTCGGCAGCCCGGGTAATGAAGGCCGGCGGCGCTTCGATGCGGTCCAGCACCGAGCGCACGTTGGCCACGCCCACTCCCAGACCGAAGGCCTGGAACATCGGGGCGTCGTTGAAAGAATCCCCCACGTACACGTAGCGGCCGTCCCGGGGCTCCAGCTTCTCCCCCCACGCCACCCGTGCGAAGCGCTTCGTCGCGCTCAGCTTGTCGAACCGTCCCAGCCAGCAGTTCACGTGCACCGACGAGCGGACCGCCGTCACCCCCCGAGCCCGCAAGAGCGACTCGATGCGCGACGCTCCCTCATCCCCCAGCCGGGCCTCCTCGTTGTAGTCCACGGCCAGGTCCACTTCCGTGTACGTGCTGTCCACCGACAGCCGCGCCCCCGGCACCTGCTTCAACACCCGGGAGACCTCGCGCTGCAGGCGCTTCCGGTTCTCCACCCGCTCGGCGGGCGGCTCCAGGTACACCTTGCGCAGCCCTCGGGCGCCTCGCAGGAAGAACAGCCCACCGTTCTCCACGATGACGCCATCCACCGGGAGCTGCCGCGCCCAGGCCTCTCCCCAGCCCGCCGGCCTGCCGCTCACCAGCACCACCCGGAGGCCCGCGGCGGACAGCCGCTCCAACGCTCGCACGGTGTCCGCGCGCAGCCGGTGCCCCGTCGTCAGCGTGCCATCCACGTCCGTGAAGACACCCTCGACGCGGGACATGTCCGCCTCGCGCAGCGGGCGCGGGAGCTTCCCCTGGCTGTGAGCCGTCATCACATCACGTCCAGTTGGGCCAGCAGCCCCTGGAAGATCTCGATGGTGACACGCAGCTCCGGCCCCGTGAGCTGGGCCAGCGGCTGCTTGCGCGCCTTGCGCAGGAATGCATCCAGGTCCGAGGCCCGCCCATAGAGCGACTGGGCCCGCGTCGCCGCCTCCGCCAGCATCTTCGCGGCCACGGGCGCGTCGGAGTCCGCCAGCGACAAGGCTCGCTCCAGCGTCACACCGCAGGAGGCCCACACCTCGCGGTCATGGATGATGAGGATCTGCCGCTGGTTCACCGCGGCCAGGCCGCGAACGAACGCCTCCAGCTCTCCCACCACCTTGAGCAGGTCCGCTCGCACGGGATTGGCGAGGATCGCCAGCCGCCCCACCTCCGCGCGCATCTCCACGATGTGCCGCTTGTCCTGCGCGCGCAGGTTCCGGTACGCGGCGGTGCGGCCGAAGGCATCCATCTCCGTCTGGAGCTGCTGCGCGTTCCACTGCACGTCCTCGGGCTCGGCGTCACGGACCTTGTTGAGGCGCGCGGCGAGGATGCGGCCCAGGTCCGCGGTGATGGCCCGCACGGTGACGGCGGCCTTCACCTCCGCCTCGTGGCCCGGGACGACTTGCGCACGCGTCACTTCACCGAAGCTGCTCGCCGTCTCGAAGACGAGGTTGCTGACCTGCTCGCGGAAGCGCGCGCGGAAGCGTTGGATCTCCGCGAGCAGCGTCCAGCGGTCGCTCACGACGGAGGGGTTGCGCATCGCCTCGCCGAGCTGCGTGACGCCCTGGGCCAGCTGGGTCATCGCGTCGTGGAGCATCATCGCCGGCTCGCGCGCGCGCCCGCTGTTCACCAGGTCCGCGACGTTGGCCGCGGGCTGGGCGGGGAACTGCTCACGGATGACGTTGAGCAGGGCGTTGACGTCCATCACCGTGTCCCGGATGACGGGCGCCATCTCCTCCCACAGGGACAGGTCGGGGCTGGAGTCCACCACCGGCGTTTCGTACTTCACCAGGTCCATGTCGCTCAGCCGGCCAATGGCCTGGGCAGCGGCGGCATACACCTTTCGCAACCGGCCGGCGAAAGCGCCGTCGGCATGGGCTTGGAGGAGCTCCTCCAGCCTCGGGGTCAATGAGGTCTGCGGGTTTTCAGCGTCAGCGGACACGGGGGGCACACTCTAGCGCTCGACTTCCGCGCGGGGGAGTTCTAGCACTCGGACTGGGGCCGCGCCGCAAGGCCCGGGAGCGCTACGGGATGATTCAGGTCTGTCTGTTCAGGGACGGAACCCTCTTCACCGGGGGTGAGGAGCTGCTCGGGGAAGACGGCCGCAAGTGGGTGGACGTGCTCCAGCCAGACGAGGCGACCATGGCCCGGCTGGCCGAGCGCTTCGGCCTCCACAAGCTCGCCGTCGAGGACTGCCTCCACCTGGACCAGCGCCCCAAGCTGGAGGAGTACCCCAACCACGTCTTCGTCGTGCTCCAGGGCTTCACCGCCGGCAAGAACGTGTGCGACCTGACGATGCATGAGCATCACTTCTTCCTCGCGAAGGAGTGGATCATCAGCGTGCACGAGCTGCCCTTCCTGGGCCTGGAGACCATCATCCAGCGCGTGCGCCAGGACCCGGCGTCGACCTTGGGACGCGGCACGGACTTCATGCTGTACCTCATGGCGGACGCGCTCGTGGATGCGCAGTTCCCCATCCTCGACAGCTTCAGCGAGGAGCTGGAGGACCTGGAGGTCGCCATCTTCGAGAAGGCGGAGAAGTCCCACCTGCAACGCATCTTCGAGATGAAGCGGATGCTCGTGCAGCTGCGCCGCGTGCTCTCGCCGCAGCGGGATGTGGTGGGGCTCATGGCGCGGCGTGGGATTCCCCATGTGGATGAGCGCTCCACGCTCTACTTCCGCGACGTGTATGACCACCTGGTGCGGCTGTACGAGCAGATCGACTCCGGCCGGGACATCCTGGGCAACGTGATGGACGGCTACCTGTCCATGGTGGCGAACAAGACGAACGACATCACCAAGCAGCTCACCATCTTCGCCACCATCTTCCTGCCGCTCTCGTTCATCGTTGGATTCTTCGGACAGAACTTCGATGAACTGTCCGGAACGGGCTTCTACATCTCCATGTGGGCGATGATTGTCGCCCTGCCCATCAGCTTGTTCTTCTGGTTCAAGCACAAGCAGTGGCTCTGAGCGCCCGCGCGAGGACACATGCCGACCTTCACCTTGGATGGACTCCCCCTGCACTACCGCGACGTGGGCCAGGGCCCCGCGGTGCTGCTGCTGCACGCCTTTCCCCTCCACGGCGGCGCCTTCGACGCGCAGGTGAACGCGCTCTCGTCGCGCTACCGCTTCATCGTCCCGGACATCCGAGGCTTCGGACAGAGCAAGCCCGGTGCGGGCCCCACGCCAATGTCGCGCATCGCCGAGGACGCACTGGCCCTGCTCGACTCGCTGAACATCGACCGGGCCGTGGTGGGCGGCGTCTCCATGGGCGGCTACGCGGCCATGGCCCTGCTGCGCGAGGACGCGGGACGCGTGGCGGGACTCGTGTTGATGAACACGCAGTGCACCGCGGATGACGACGCGGGCAAGGCGCGCCGGGAAGCCTCCGCGCTCGAGGCCTTGGACAAGGGCGCGGCCCCCCTCATCCAGGCGCTCCTGCCCAAGCTGGTCGCCGAAGGCCCCTCCTCTTCCGTCGGGCGCGAGGTCGAGGGACTCATGCGCACGGCCTCCCGCGAGGGCATCGCCGCCGCGCAGCGAGGCATGGCGCTGCGGCCGGACAGCAAGGACATCCTCGCGCGCTACGCCGGCCCGGCGCTGGTGGTGGTGGGCGAGCACGACCCCATCACCCCGCTGGAGAAGGCGAAGCAGATGGTGGACCTCATCACTGGCGCGCGGCTGGAGGTCATCCCCGGCGCCGCGCATCTGGCCAACCAGGAGCAGCCCGAGCGCGTCAACGCCGTGCTCGACTCGTTCCTCTCCTCCCTCTGACGAAGGGAGGAGTCAGCGGCCGCGAGCCTTCGCGCGCCGGGCATCCTCGAGCACGTGGGTCCTGAGCAGGTAGCCGAAGCCCGCGTTCTGGAGCCGGAGGACCAGGTCGGTCCGCGTCCCGCCCAAGAGGACGGCCGCGTCGTCCAGGTCCCACTCCGCGCTGGCCATTTGTTGCAGCAGGTACGCCCGGCGCGTCTGGGCCGCGGAGAGCCGGTAGGTCTTGAGGTACTCCAGCCTCCCGTCAGGCCCCGTGATGACCTCGCCCAGGTGGTTCTCCTGGGTGGGCACGAGGCTCGTGTGGAAGTGCTGGAGGAGGAAGGGTCCCGCCTCGTAGACCTTCCAGGCCGTCACATCCACGCCGAACAAACCTCCCGCCATGACGCCATGGAAGGTGGCCCAGTCCTCGCGCATGCGCGACACCTGTGCTCGGAGGTCCGCGACGCTGGACACCTGGCTTGCGTCGAGGCGCAGCCCGAAGTCCTCCACCACCTGGAGGTAGCCGTACTGCAGCAGCAGGTCGCCGTAGACGTCCTCGAGCAAGGTTCGGTGCAGGCAGCGGTAGTCGTACGGGTGCGCGACGATAAAGGCGGAGAGCAGCTCATCCGCGTTGAAGAGCAGCAACCCCACCTGCCGCTCATGCAGCTCGAAGGTGCGCAGCGCTCCGTCCAACGCGAAGCTCGCCCAGCCGGGAATCGAGGCCTCGCTGCGCGGATTCAGCCCACGCGACAAGCCGTCCTTCGAGTACTCGGACCATGCGATTTCCGGCCCACCGAAGTACCGCGTCAGGAAGCCCTCCATCGCGATGTGGAGCGGCAACATGCGCAGCTGGTTGCGGTCCTCGCGGTGCGCCATGCGGTGCAGCAGGCGGACCGAGACGGGGCCTGCCTCCATCTTCTTCGTGTCATGGGACTGCAGGCGCGTGCCGTAGACGGCCTCCGCCTGACGGTTGCCCCAGGTCATCACCAGGCCATGGGGAATGTACGAGACATACTTGAGGCCCGCGGCCCCCAGCTCCCGGCGGAGCGTCACCTCGGACAACGCGCCGCCGTAGTCCCGGTAGGCGAAGCGAAGGTCATCCCGCACCTCGTCCCGCAGCACGGGCACCAGCCGCATCTGTCCCCAGACCTGCGAGGGCGCGAGCCGCAGCCCATCGAGCTCCAGGCGTTGGATGAGCCGAGCGCGGCTCATGACTCTTCCTCCTCTCGGGTGGGCTCGCTCCTGCGGGGCTCGCGCGCCAACCACGACGCCACCCGCGCGGCGAGATAACGCTCCAGCTCCGACAACGAAGCGGTGCCCTCCGCGAAGCGCGCGAAGCCCAGCACCGTCGGCACGTCCTCCGCGTCGCGCACGCCCACCGTCGCCACGGCCTCCCCCAGGGAGCGCGGCGCATGCTCATCCGCGTCGAAGACAGGATTCACGTGCACCAAGGCCGTGCGGCGTCCCGGGTCCAGGCGCTCGCGAAACACCCGCGTCAGCTCCGCCACGGCGCGCGGGGGATCATTGTCGTAGCCATCCGAGACGATGACCACCAGGTCCGGGCCCCACTCCAAGGCGTCCAGCAGCGGCGTGGCCAGGTCCGACTGCCCTCGCGCGACGACGCGCAGCGGGTCGTCCACGGGAGTCGTCCAGAACGCGCGGTACTCGCGAGCCGCGGCGCCCAGCAGATAGTGCGTCGCCAGCGCGACGCCCAGCGGACGGCGTCGCTTCTGGAGGGAGCCCGAGGTCGAATAGCTGTTGTCCAGCACCGCCGCCACGCGCCCCAGGGACGACGGAGCCCGCGCCAGCACCCTCGCGGAGGCGCGCTCCAGCGCGGTGTGCAGCTCCTCGCGGCGCTCCAGTCGGACAGGGTCCTTGAGCGCCAGCACGTAGAGGCACAGCTTCGTCAGTGGCGCACGGGACAGGTCCACGGCGGGCACCTCGGCGCCGTCGCGGGCGGCGGACTCCTGGAGGCGCAGGCGCTCGGCCTGCGTCAATCGCGGCTCGATGCGCTGGAGGAACACGTCCCGCGGCACACCGTGCTTCTGCGCGAGCCCCTCCGCCACCGTGTACGGCAAATCGTAGAGCGCCTCCTGCGCGAAGTGGGCCTTGCGGAAGGTCTCCAGCAGCGGCTGGGAATAGACGCGCTTCTTCCAGCCGTGGAAGAGGAACGGCCCCAGCTCCCCCTCCAGCTTCAGGTGGCCATGAACGACGGTCGCACGCAGCTTGGCGCGGTACTTCACCGCGTCGAACGCGAGGTCCGCGCGTCCGGACAGGTACTCGCGGACGATGGCACGGGCCCTTCGGTTGTTGATGCGCCGCGAGCGCAGGGACTCCAGCACGCGATAGGCCCGCGGCGGCGGAAGGCGTCGCAGCGCCGCGGCGATGAGGGCGCCCTCCTCTCGACGCTCCTCGACATCCGCCGGGCTGCCGATGGCGAGCAGGTTGAGGATGATCTGCGCCTGGTTGAAGTGGTTGATGCCCGCCGCGAGCGTGCGGCGATAGAGGCGCCGATAGTTGCCGAGGATGTACTGGTGGAGGAACTCGATGGAGACCGACTGCCCTCTCGCGTCACCGTAGAACTCCCGCTGTCCCGTGCAGGAGAAACACGCGTTGACGAACATCACCAGGTCCTCGCGGGCGACCTGTTCGACGCGGACTTCGGCGGCCACGGGCATCGTGCGCACAACCTCCGGACAGGAGAGATGAGCGCCGCTCGGGGAGAAGTGAAACGACCAGCGTGTCAGGCTCCAAAGGCATGATTCGGAAGTCGCATCGGAGTCCCGCGAGCGGCGCTCCGACGCTACCACACGCCACGAACCGGCGGTGCCTGACAGCCCTCAACGACTCACGGCTGGCACGTCACCTCGGAGTTCTGCACGACGCAGGAGGCGCACGAGGCGGTCTCCACCAGCACGCCCTGGCGGCACTCCAGCACGGCCTTGCCATCCCGACGGCACAGGCCCCGGCCCTCTGCGCTGGAGGCACATGCATCCCCGGCGTCGTTGCCCGAGGTATCGCAGCGCACGGCATCATCCGACTCGCGGCAGCCGAGCGGGCCACGGCAGGGCACCTCCCGCCACGTGCCGGAGCGGCACTCCAGCGCGAGGACGGCTTCCTGGCAGACGAAGCCACCTCCGTCACAGTCATCCCCCGCTTTGGGGCCACCGCAACCGGCGAAGAGGAGGGAGCCAACGACGGACACGAGGGCAAGGAGTGAGCGGTTCATGAGCGTCCAACGAATATTTCGAGCGTCCCGCCGCCGGTCAACCACCCAGTGTCGACTGGAAGAAACGCCGGAAGTTTCCGCCCATGACTCGTTCCACCCATGACTCCGGATGGCGGCGAAGCAGTGCCGTGGTGAGCAAGTGCAGGTCGGTGACGTCTTTCATCCCCTTGGGCAGCGGCACCATGCCGTCGTAGTCCGAGCCCAGCCCCACGCCCTCCGCCCCCATCACATCCACCGCGTGCTCGATGTGACGAACCACGTCGTCCACCGAGTCCCCACCCAGGTACACCGGGGCGAAGATGATGCCCACCACGCCGCCCCGGTCCGCGATGACTCGCAGGGACGCGTCGCTCAAGTTGCGCCACCCACCTCCCGCCGCCCGCACCCCCGTGTGTGAGCAGAAGAAGCGGACCGTGGGATGGGAAAAAAGATGCTCCAGCGTGCGCTCGGAGGCGTGTGCCACGTCCACGCTCAACCCCAAGCGGGCCATCTCCTCCACCACCTCCTGCCCCAGCCCCGTCAGTCCCCGGTTGCCCATCATGGGAAACGAGGAGCCCCCCAGGTCGTTGTTGGACAGGTGGGTGAGCCCCATGAAGCGCACGCCCCGGCGGTGCAGTTCGGCCAGACGCTCCACCTTCCCCTCGATGGCATGCCCTCCCTCCACGCCCAGCACCGCGGACAGGCGCCCCTCGGCGAGGTTGTCCTCCAGCACCTGCCGCGACGTCGCGATGCGCACCGCTCCGTCCGAGTGCTGACAGAACGCCTCCATGCGCTCGACCTGCCACAGCGCCCGGGTCCACTCGCTGGCCCGGGCCTCCCGAGGCCAGCCGCGCCACGCGGCGAACACCGGGAAGCCACCAATGAAGGGGAAGCCACGGGTGACGATGGTGAAGCACTGGAGCTTCACCCCCGCCTCCCGCAGCCGGGGGAAGTCCACGTGCCCCTCGTCGGAGCGCGTGCACAAGTCCCGGTTCCACATGAGGGAGTCCGCGTGCCCGTCCGCGATGCACCAGCGCTGGTGAAGCTCGTTCACGTCGCCCATAGGCCCGCGAGTCTGACCTTCCGCGCGGAATGACACCAGCGGACTCCCTCATGCCGCGTCCGCTCACGAGCCGGCCGCGTACAAGTCACGGTGTCCGAAGGCCGTGGGACGCACTTCATCCGAGGACAACACGTCCGCGGAGCGCCTCCGGGAGCGCGCCTCCTGCCGGACCTGTGCCGCTTCGCGGGCCGCCTCCGGAGGGCCATAGGCGTACCCCCGCCCCGCCAGCACCGCGCGCAGGGCATCCCGCAGCTCCAGCGCCGTCTGGAACCGCTCCTCCGGCGCCCTCCGCAGGAGCCGCGAGAGGATCGCGCGCAGCGGCGACGACACCGTGGCCGTCACCTGCTCCACATGCTGCGGTGAGAAGCACGCCATGCGCGCGGCCATCATGGGGGCGGAGAGCCAGCTGGGCGACTCCGCCACGAGCAGCTCCATCTCCGGCAGCGGCCCCGACGCGAGCGCCGCGCGCTCGACGGGCTCCAGGTCCAGGAGGTGCAGACCGGTGAGCAGCTCGAGCAGCACCACGCCTAGCGAGAACAAGTCCGAGCGCCCATCCAAGGGCCGCCTCAGGAGCGCCTCCGGCGAGGCATAGGCGAGGTCTCCCCGGACGACATGGGCCTCGGTCGCCACGCGCCCGGGAAGCCGCGCCCAGGACAGCGCGAAGTCCGACAGCTTCACGTGTCCCCGCGCATCCAACCGCAAGGCCCGGGGGCTGACGTCGCGGTGGACCAGCCCCAGCGGCCTTCCCCGGTCATCCTCCAGCGTGTGCGCGTGGTGGAGCGCGTCCGCGACCTCCGCCCCCACGTAGGCGGTGAAGGCCTCCGACAGCGGGCGCCGACGCAGCGCCGCGTAGCTCACCAGCGTCTCCAGGCTCTGCCCGTCCACGAACTCCATGACGAGGTGAGGCACGCCATCATGCACCCGCACCAGGAAGACCTGGGCGATGGCCGGATGGGACAGGCGCATCAGCAGCTTGACCTCTTCCTTCAGCCGCGCGCGCCCGAGCTCGTCGCCCGCGTCTTGCAGGCGCTTGATGAGGACCAGGTCGCCCGGCGTGTCCGCGTAGTGCCTGCGGGCGATGAGCAGCTCTCCGGAGCCGCGCGGCCCGAGGTACTGGACGAGCTCATACGCCGTGGCCCCGGCGGTGAAGAGGATGAAGGGTTTGGCGGAGGGGTGGTCTGGATGGTGGGTGCCCATTTCGAGTGACGGCTCCTGGGATTGAAGGTCCTTCCCAGGGTTGGGAAGGCGTGAGGAAACCCCACGCGTCACCACTACCACCCAGGTCTGACACGACCATCCAACCCACCAGAATGGATGGAAGACAAAGAAGGAACGGCCCCCTTTTCGAGAGGGCCGTTCCCGAGCCATTCGCGAGCCGAGGGCTCACCCGCCCGGCGCTATTTGGGGGCCGGGGCGGCCGGCTGGGTGATGCTCAGCTCACGAACCACCAGGTCCTTGCCGTCCGCGACGTAGGACGCCCGGACCTGGTCCCCCTCCTTGACGTCCCCCAGCTTCACCGGGTGGTTGTCGTGGAGGATGCGGCTCTGGTCATTCGTCTTCAGCTTGATCTGCCGATTGGAGACGGTGTCGACCACGGTCAGCGTGTCGCGGCCCGTGTCGAGCACCCGCCCTTGCACATTCGTGGCCGCGGCGGTGGCCCCCGTCGTGCCCGAGCCGCCCTGGGCCAGGTCCTCGCCCCGCTCGCGCTCGGCCTTGGCCAGGTCGCTCTGTTCATCCCGCACGTCCTGCTGTGCGTTGGCGACCTCCTGGTTCGCCTCGCCCCGCGTCTCCGCGATGTCCTCGCGGGCATCCTTCTGGGTCTCCGCGATGTCCTGGCGCTCTTCCTGGCGGATCTCCGCCGTCTTCCGCTGAGCCTCGGACTGCGCCTCGGCGACGTCCTGGCGTTGCTCGGCGACGTTGTCCCGCTTGCTACAGCCCGAAGCCATGGCCAGTGCCGCGACGGCCCCCACTGCCATCATGAGCTTGCGCATATCGTCCTGCCCCTTTCCGTAGGCTGTCGGGAGAGCGTGTCTCCCGGAGTTGGGCAGAAAGTGAGCGCTCCTCACGCACTTGCACAGGGCTTGCGCGCGAACACGGGACGCCCCAGGGGCGCCGGACCGGGCATGAAGCCCCTGCTCGCCCGGCAGCCCTCCGTGGGAACAAACTCCGCCTTCCTACGGACCGCGGCCTCCATCTGGAGAACCCGCGTCGGGCGCGCCGCTTCCCGCGTCGTTGCAGAAAGGCGCCCCACCCTCCGCCCACCTCGCGACGATGGCGCGCTGGGCATCCGTGGGCGGAGTGACGGCGCTCCCCGTCGGCGGCATATCCCGGGATACCGATGTGCGGGCCCGGATGCGCGCGGCCTTCGCGAAGGCGCCCGGGAGTCCGCCGGCATCCGACGGCTCGTAGTAGTCCAACCGGAACGTGGTCTGCGCGCTTCCACTGGTGTCCGCGCCGTGACAGGTGCTCACGCAGCTCGCGGCGAGGATGGGCTGCACGTCTTCGCAGTACGTGGGCACGGGCCCCGCATCCACGTCGCCCGCATCCGGAGTCCCCGGCAAGCCGAGCACCTCACACGTGCGTCCCTGCCCCTGTCTCACCGCGACACAGGAGTGCGTGTCCGGACAGTCGCTGGCCGTCTCACACGTCTTGCCGGTGAAGTCTGTCACGTCAATGGTGCACGCCACGGTGAACACCACCGCGCCGGCCGCGCTCGCGAGGAGTCTCTTCATGAGGGGGCTCGTCTTGAAACCTGGAACCTGGAACGGGGAACGAAGTGGAGACCGCGGCGGTCAGGGCCCGGCGTCGGGACCGCAAAGAGGAGCGCCCCCGGACACCCAGCGCGCGAGCACCGCACGCTGCTCCGCGGTGGGCGCTGGACTGCCCGCGGGTGGCATGTCCTTCAGGTCCGACGCGCGAACGCGGATGCGCAGCGCCTTGGCCCGCGCGCCCGGCACGCCGTTGCCCGTCGGCTCGTAGTAGTCCAGCCGGAACGAGGAGTGCCCGCTGCCACTCGTGTCCGCGCCATGGCAGGCGCCCACGCACGTCGCGGCGAGGATGGGCTGCACGTCGTCGCAGTACGTGGGCACGGGGCCAGCGTCGGTGCCGCCCCCGTCGACCTCCGTGTAGCGCGGCGGATAGATGACCTCGCAGGTGCGCTGCCCCGAGCCCCCCGTCGCCGTGCAGGCGTACAGGCTCGGGCACTCGGAGTCTTCCGAGCAGGCTCGGCCGGCGACTTCATCCATGTTGATGGAGCAGGCCATGGCAACCAGGACAGCGCCACAGGCCACGAGGGGGACAGGAGAGCGGAGGGCCACTTGGGGCTCGGTCAGAAATGGTAGGTGAGGTTCGCGGCGTCCGCGGCCTCGTCCGGCAGCAGCTCCAGCACCAGGCCGTACAGCACCGCGGCACCGGCGGCCGCATACATGAGGTTCGCCGCCGTGGAGGCGGAGCGGGCCCGGTCCAGCGTGTCGCGCGCATCACGAGCGGACGTCAGCCCCTGCGCGCGACGGGCTTCTCCTCGGGCAAAGAAGCCGAGCCCCAGGCCCCCCGCCGCGAGAACACCTCCGGCGACGAAGGCGAAGCGGTGGCCGCGGAGCAAGGGCTCCGGTGCGCGCACGGGAGCATCCACCGTGGCGACGACAGGCTCATCCGCGAATGCGGTGAGCGGCAGCCCAAGCGCGACGACGAGCGCGGAGGAGAGGAGCCTGCTGGGAGCCATGAGCATGACACCAAGTATAGCGATGACGATGGCGGACGTACGGCCAGAGTGTGCGTTGACTTCACGGCATCCCCCCTGTAGTGCGTCCCCCGGTCCCCATCCCAAGGAGCCGAGACGCCATGCAGGTCTGGGTCAACGGAGAGACACGCGAGGTGCCGGAGGCCATCACCCTCTCGGTGCTGCTGGAGTCGCTTCGAATCGGAGGTCCGGGCGTGGCCGTGGAAGTGAACGCCGAGGTGGTGCGCCGCGCCCGCCACCCCGAGCATCACCTCCAGCCCGGGGACCGGGTGGAGATCGTCACCTTCGTCGGCGGCGGGTAGCGAGGAGAGGACCCATGAGCATCCAGGACAAGCCCTTCACCATCGCGGGAGTGACGTTCTCCTCGCGCCTCATCCTCGGGACGGGGAAGTACCCCAGTCACGACATCATGAAGCGCTGCCACGAGTCCTCCGGGACGGAGATGGTCACCGTGGCCGTGCGCCGGCTCGACCTGAAGGCCACGGGCGAGGCGTCGCTCATGAACTGGATTGACCGCGAGCGCCTGCGCCTGCTGCCCAACACGGCCCTCTGCTACACCGCCGACGACGCGGTGCGCACGTGCCGGCTCGCCGAGGAGCTCGGCATGAGCAAGTGGGTGAAGCTGGAGGTCCTCGGCGACGAGAAGACGCTCTACCCGGACGTCGAGGAGACGGTGAAGGCGGCGCGCATCCTGGTGAAGGAGGGCTTCACCGTGCTGCCCTACACCAGCGACGACCCCATCACCGCGCGCAAGCTGGAGGACGTCGGGTGCGCGGCGGTGATGCCCCTGGCGGCCCCCATCGGCAGCGGCCTGGGCATCCGCAACCCGCACAACATCCGCCTCATCCTCGAGACGGTGAAGGTCCCCGTCATCGTCGACGCGGGCGTCGGCACCGCGTCCGACGCGGCCATCGCCATGGAGCTGGGCGTGGACGGCGTGCTGATGAACACCGCCATCGCGGGCGCCAAGGACCCGGTGCGCATGTCCATCGCGATGAAGAAGGCGGTGGAGGCGGGCCGCGACGCGTACCTCGCCGGGCGCATCCCCCGGAAGGCCTACGGCTCCGCCTCCAGCCCCATCGACGGAATCGTCCAGTAGCACCAGGGCCGGGGACTCCTTCCGTGGTGGCACCCGCCCTT
Source organism: Myxococcus stipitatus (assembly GCF_038561935.1). Next base: position 5,950,222 of record NZ_CP102770.1, read on the forward strand.
CCCCGGCTCGTCGTCATCACCGACTGGCGCCTGCCGCGCGAGCGGCTCCTGGGCGCGCTGGCGAAGGCGCTGGAGGTCGGACCGGACGTGGCGGTGCAACACCGCCACCCGGAGGCCTCCGGGCGGACGTTCCTCGATGAAGCACGGCTCCTCGCGTCCCTGTGCCAGGCCCGAGGCAATCCGCTGTTCGTCAACGGGCGGCTGGATGTCGCGCTCCTCGTGGGGGCGCACCTGCACCTGCCCTCGCACGGACTGGCTCCCGAGGAGGTGCGACGCCACCTTCCCGAGGGCCGCTGGGTCAGCGTGGCCGTGCACGATGAAGCCGAGGCCCGAGCCGCACACGGCGCGGACCTGGCGCTGGTGAGCCCCGTCTTCTCGCCGGGCTCCAAGCCTGGAGACACCCGCGAGACGCTCGGGCCCGAGGGCTTCTTCTCCCTGGCGAAGCACCTGCCCTGTCCCGCGCTCGCACTGGGGGGAATCAGCGGGGAGACGGCGGGACGGCTGACGGGCGCCGCTGGGTTCGCCGTCATCTCCGCCGTGCTGGAAGCAGAGGACCCCGCCCGCGCGGCACGAGCCCTGCTGGCCGCGTGCCCGCCCCGGGCTATGCTGCCCGCCTCGTGACCTCGCCCACCTCCGCTTCCGAACTGCGTCCCCTGGCCCTGGGGGAGCTGATTGACCGTGCCGTCACGTTCTGGCGCGGCCACCTCAAGCCCCTGTTCCTGCTCAGCCTGGGCTACTCGCTGGTGAACTACATCGCGACGAAGGGCGTGCTCCTGGTCACGCGCTGGCTGTCGCCGATGCTCTATTCGCCCGACCCGCGGCAGCCGCCGTCGCTGGAGTCGCTGGGACGCATCGCGGGCTCCACGGCGCTGTGGTTCGCGTTGTTCATGTTCCTCATCTGGAGCTACTGGCTCGCGATGGTGGCCACCTCCCGGTACATCGTGAGCGCCCAGCTGGGCACTCCCGTGAGCCCGAAGGAGGGCCTGCGCCGAGGGTTCGCCATGCTGGGCCCGGTGACGGGCGCCTTCCTCCTGTCGTTGCTCTGGTCCGTGGGCGTGTCGCTGCTGCTGACGATACCGGGGGGCGTGCTCGTCATCGCCGGAGGCATCGCGACGGCGATGGAGTCCTCGGTCCTGGGCACGGTGTTGATGGTGGTGGGAACCCTGCTCGCGGCGTTGGGGCTGCTCGCCGCGTTCCTCTGGTACTTCCTGCGCTTCCTCCTCCTGCCGCCCGTGCTCGCGATGGAGGACCTGGGCGCCTGGGCCGCGTTCAAGCGCTCGCGTGCGCTGCTGGCGGGGCATGTGGAGCCGGGCTTCCTGGGACGCGGCATGGTCCGCGCGATGATTCTCTTCACCGTGGTGAGCCTCATCCTCTTCTCGGTGCACCTCGTCTTCAGCATCCCCTCGTGGCTGGTGATGCTGCCCTACGGCAATCCCTTCGATGCGGGGACCCTCGCGAGGACACCGCAGCTCCTCCTGGTCCCCGTGGAGATCCTCCAGGTGGCGGCGCAGGCGTTCTTCTCGCCCGTCAACTTCGTCGCCTGCGCGTTCTTCTACGTGGACATGCGCGTGCGCCGCGAAGGACTGGACCTGGAGCAGCGCATGGCCAGCGAGCCCCCTTCGAGCCAAGCCGCCTGACCCCTCTTCTCCGCGAGCCCTCGCGTGTCTCCCCTGCCCCTCCTGCTCCTGCTGTCCGCGCTTCCCTGCGATGAGCGGGAGACCACCGTGCGCGCGCTCGAAGAGACCGCGCGTTCGCGCCCCGAGGAGTTGCACGGAGCCCTGGAGGTGGTGCGGCGGAGCATGGGTGGCATGCCGCTCCCGCACGAGGAGCCCGATGTCCCCGCGACGGAGCAGGTCCAGCACGTGGCGGACTTCCTCGAGCGCGCCTGTGCGCTGGAGCACCGCGAGGCCGCCACGCCCGTCACGGAGTTCCCCGACAGCGAACGCGAGCGACTCAAGGGAGTGCTCGACCGTCCTGAGTTCGCGAAGGCGCGGCAGCGGCACGGCGACCTGGTGAAGCAGTTCCTGCGCAAGCTGGAGGCGTGGCTGGAGGGCCTCTTCGAGTCCCGCGAGGCCCAGGGCTTCGCGGTGGCGACGCGCGCGGTGATGTTGGGGCTGGCCATCGCCCTGTTCCTGTGGGGCGCGCTGCGTGTCCGGGCCATGCGCCTGCGCCGGAGCGTCGCGCGCACGGGGGCCGAGAGCGCTTCGGCGCCGCTGGTGCTGGATGCCCCCCCGGAGCACTTGAGGCGGGCGAGGAAGGCCCTCGCGGAGCATCCGCGCGAGGCGATTCGCGAGGCCCTGCTGAGCATGCTGTCCACGTTGGAGGAGCGGCGGCTCGCGCGACCCGACCGGGTGAAGACGAATCGGGAGCTGGCGGCGGAGCTGCCCACGCGCGGCGCCCCCGCGGCCGTCACTCGCGAGGTGGAGCGACTGATGGCCTGGTACGACCGGGCCTTCTACTCACTGGCCCCCGTGCCCGAGACAGAGGCCCGGCAGTTCGTCGATGCCGTCGAGCATCTCCAAGCACAGCTGGGCTCGGAGGCCGCGGCATGAAGCGCGTGCGCGCCAGCACAGCCGTCAGGGCTGCGACCGCGGCCCTCGCCGCACCCGAGCCCCAGGAGCGTGCGGCATGAAGAACCTGGGCACGACCGCGCTCTTCGGGTTGCTCATCGCACTCGCCCTGGCGGCCGGCTTGAGCACGGGCCAGGACACGCCCGAGTCCCTGGTGCCGTCCGTGGAGAACACGGGCCCGCAAGGGGCACGTGCGCTCTTCCTGTTCCTCCGCGAAGGCGGCCACGCCGTGAGCGAACAGCACACGTCGCTGGACTCACTGGCCCAAGGCACGCGGACACTCGTCCTCGCCTCCCCCATCGGCCGCCCCGTGTCCGACGGTGAAGTCCTCGCCGTGGATCGCTTCGTCCAGGAAGGCGGCACGCTGGTGTATCTGTCGCCGCGCGAGATCGGCAAACATCAAGCGGCCCTGGAGACGTGGCTGAAGCTGGAGCAAGGCCCCCTCCTCCCCGCGAGCGAGCGCGGACTCGCCACCGACCTGGCGGACGCGGGTGGAACCACGGTGGACGTGTGGCTCGACGCGGGCCCGCTCCGTGGACTGAGCGCCCTGCGGATCTCCCAGGACCGAGGCCTCCGCGTGGACCACCCCGACGCGATTCCCCTCGCGGGCCTCGGTGGCGCGGTGGCCGTGTGGCGCGTGGCGCTCGGGCGGGGCGAGGTCTACGTCCTCGCCGGCGCGGACCTGATGGAGAACCGGCGCCTGGAGCTGCTCGACAACGTGCGCTTCTGGAGCGCCCTCGCATCACGAGGCCCCCTCGTCATCGACGAGTACCACCACCAGCTCGCGCCCCCACCGCCCCTGTCCCGAGGCATCTGGGTCTTCGCGGCCCAGGTGCTGGCCGTGGCTGGCGTCTACGCCCTCTCGCGCGGAACCCGCTTCGGCGAGCCCAGACCGCTGCTCGTCGAGAAGCACCGCTCCGCCCTCGAGTACGTGCGCAGCATGGGCTGGCTCATGCGTCGCGCGAAGGTGGAGAAGGAGCTCCTGCCCGAGCTCGACAAGTCCTTGCGGCAGCAGTTGCAGGAGCATCTGGGTATCCCTCCGGACCTGGAGGACACCGAAGCAGCGCGACGGCTGGAGCAGGAGGGCGGAGTCCCCGCCTCCCGCTACCTGGACGCCAAGGCCCAGCTCACCCAGCTCCTCGCGCGGCCTTCCGTCCGCCCCGCGGACTACGCACGCGTGGCCCGCCTCTACGCCCACCTGGAGCGGGCCGTCGCGGGGCAGGACGCCCCCCGCCGCTGACCAGCCACCCCTCGCATCAGCGGCGCGGGGTCAGAGCGATTTCCCAGCCGCCTCCATCGCGGAGCCCACGTGGTGGCGGATCTCCTCCACGCGCGCATCCCAGCTCTCGTTGAAGATCCGCTCCGCGCGCTCGCGCTGCGGGCCCGGACCTTCCGCGAGGCACTCGTTCACCTTCCGCACGAAGTCATCCGTCGACGTGGCGATCTTGCAGAGCCCCACCTTGCGGACCTCCGGAAGGTCCGTGGACACCACCGGCAACCCGGAGGCCAGGTACTCGCGCACCTTCAGCGGATTGGCGTTCAGCGTGAGCTCGCTGATCTTGAAAGGCATCAGCGCGACATCGAAGGCCCGGCTGTACCCCGGCAGGTCCGCGTAGGACTTGCGCCCCAGCATGTGGATGTTCGGCTCGGCCCGCAGCTTGGAGTCGTCACAGTCGGGCGTCGTCTTGCCAATCACCACCACGGAGCCCGAGCGGTGCGCGCGCGCCGTGGCGATGATGGCTTCCTGGTCCACCCAGTCCGCCACCAGGCCGAAGAAGCCGATGATGGGCTTCGGCAGTCGGGCGATATCCGCCGGGATGGGCGTCGCCGGGTCACACGCCTTCACGAAGTGCCGGAAGTCGGTGCCATGGCGCACGAGCACGGTGCGCGGGTTGACGCGGGACTTGCTGTCCCGCAGCCGCTCGGCGGAGGTGATGCACAGGTCCGCCCGGCGCAGCAGCCGCTCCTCGAGCTCCGCGATGTGCCGGCCATTCGTGTCGCTGAAGGCGGAGAACTCATCCACGCAGTGGTAGACGACGAACTCCTCCCCCAGCGAGCCGGACACCGGCGCCGACGCGGGCAGGAAGCTCCAGGAGATGGGACGCTGGAAGCCCAGCTTCTTCATCGCCCGCAGCACCTGAAGCCGGAGCATCTCCCGGTTCGCGCCCCGGACCCACTCCGAGCCGTAGAACGGAATCGCCAGGGGCGACAGGACATGGAGGTTGGGCTCCACCTCCCGCAGGCCCTGCGTGAAGCGCTCCAGCTTGCCGAAGATGCGCTTCACATCGTGCGTGTTCACCCGAGGCGCGCGGTTGCCGATGCTGTTCACCCAGAGGATGCGGTTGTCTCGCGAGAGAATCCGCATGATGTGGACCTTCGACAGCGGATCGCCGTCCCAGTCGTTGGAGAACACCACCAGGTCACGCCCCCGGAGTGCCCGTCGGGTCAGGTCCATGTCATCGCTGCGCCGCATCTGTCTTCTCTCCTGTCACCCATGGCCTCGCGGGGTCTCCGCGGGCGAAACTCAATTCCCGCTCACATCGCGGACGCGGGCTCGGGCCGCGCCGGCTGCCGCCGCGCCAGCGACTCGTAGAGCCCCAACAGCACCGGCCCCACGTCGGGCGAGGACACCGCCACGCGCCCCGCCGTCACGGCCTGCCGGATGCGCGCGGCGAGCGCCGCCGCGTCCCCGGACTGGAAGACCCAGGTCCCCGCGGGCCGGTCGCACACGTCGCTGGCCACACAGGGCACCGCCAGCGTCAACGCCTCACGCACGGAGATGGAGTCTCCGTCATGCGTGGTGGGCCGGAGGAACGCGTCACTGCGAACCAGGAGCCCCAGCGCCGCCGGGTGCTCCAAATCTCCGAGTGGCTCCAGGTACTTCGCCACGGCCAGCTCCCGCGCATCGCGGATGAAGTCCTCGGAGTCCGTCCCGGGCCCGAACAGCGCCAACCCGACCTCCGGATGGGTCTCCGCCACCAGCCGCAGCGCCCGGAACGCCAGCCGCCGCCCATAGACAGGGGACGGATGGTGCGCCATCGCCAAGAGCGGACGGCGGCGGGCTCGCGCGGCCTCGACCCGCACGGGCACTTCACCGGGCCGCACCTGCGAGGAACAGAAGGCCGGATGGACCAGCACCTTCTCCTCCGGAACGCCGCACTCCAGGAGCGCGTCGCGCACCGCCTCGGACACGGCGATGACCCGCGCGTAGCCCGCGAGCGCCACCCGCGCGAACATCCGCCTGGACGGCGAGGCCCGCAGGTAGTCGGGCAGCAAGCCCGAGTGCAGCGTGATGAACCGAGGCGCACGCGCCCCGGGCAGTCCCCCCACGGCGGCCGCGAGCAGCCAGGCCTTCGGGTTGTTCCCGCTGGTGTGGACATGCACCGTCCACCCCGCGCCGAGAAACCCGGTCAGCCGGAGGCCGAAGGGCACGAGTCCTCGCACGGGAAGGACATCCGGAACCGGCCGGCCACCCTTCCCGATATCAAGCACTCGCGCTTCGACCCCACGGCTGCGCAGGAACCCGTGAAGCTGTTGCACGTGAATCGACACGCCACCGAATGGCGGCGGGTAGTCACCGACAAGGAGGACGCGCATGGACAAACCCTATTGAGGCAAGGACCCGGTCGGAGACACCGACGTCAGCGGTGGGCGACGCGGCAGCAGCCCCATCTCCCGCTGATACGAGGTGAGCGGGTCGGGGTCCTGCCGGATGACCCTCGCGGGAATCCCCGCCACCACGGTGCCAGGCGCCACGTCCTTCAACACCACCGCGTTGGCGCCAATGACAGCGAAGTCGCCGATGTGGATGCTGCCGAGAATCTTGGCGCCCGCGCCGATGCGCACGTAGTCGCCAATGACTGGCGCGCCCTCGATTCCGGAGCGCCCGCCAATGGTCACCTGCTGCGAGATGAGGCAATGCCGTCCAATCTTCGCGGCCTTGTGGATGACGACGCCGATACCGCCGTAACCCAGTTGCGTCCCCTCGCCGATCTCCGCCTCGTCTGGAACGTAGGAGCTGTGCAGGTAGTAGATGGCCTTGCGGAGCAAGGCTGGCAGCAACGGGACCTTCTTCAATCGCAGTCCACGAGCCACCCGGTACAACGTCATCGCATCGACACCCATCCACGCCTCCCCAAGTCAACCGTGCGACGGGGTGGAACCTAGGTATCGACCCCCAGGGAGGGAAGTCGTCACTCGGGTTCCACCCTGCTTTTCCTTACACAGCCCTGCGAGGCCGAAGCCCCGCGAGCACCGCCAGGGGCCGCACGCCCGCGGCGTAGAGCACCCCGACATAACCCACCACGAACAACACTCCCGCCACCGCCAGCGGCAGCACACGCCAGAGGAAGCCCGCGGGCAGATGCCCCCAGGCTCCTTCCGCGCCCATCCGCAAGACGAAGACCGCCGCCCCCGCCGCCCCCGCCGCCAGCGACGCCCGTCCCAGCGCGGGCCACGGCAGGATATCCACCAGGCGAAGCGGACGCTCCGGCGTGGACAGCGCCGCCGGAAGTCGAATGAGCAGCAACAACTTGCCCACCACCTCCGCCACCGCCCAGGAGCCAATCCCTCCCATCAACCCCAGATGTCTCACACCCAGCAGAACCAGGGGCACCGTCACCACGGCCTTCACCGCATATGAAACAAAGATGGCGCGCGTGAGACCTCGGGCCCTCAGCGTCCCATCCATGGGCAGGATGGAGAGCACCACGCCCAGCACGCTGACGCGAAACACGGGCACCGCCGGCAGGAACTTCTCGCCGAACAGCGCGCCGATGAACTCCGGCGCCGCCGCGAAGAGGAACGCCGCGAAGGGAAGAAAGACATACGCCAGGCGCCCCGCCGCGTCGCGGAACGCGTCCACGCCTTCCTCCAGGCGCCCCTCGCGCTCCAGCTCGCCCAGGCGCACCATCAGCACCTCGCTGGTGGGCGTGTAGAGCAGGTCCACCACGGGAAGCTGGAAGCAGCCCACGCGATACATCGCATACATCGCCGGCGCCACCGCGCCCGCCACCATGTACAGGTGCGCGTTCTGCTGCGGCACGGCCAGCAACATCGCCGCGCCGAACGGCGCCGAATAGGCGAGCTGCTCGCGGAACAGCGCCCCCCGCACGAGCGGACCGGTGACTCCCCGCAGGGACACCCACCACGTCGCCCCGTACCGCAGCGCCGCGAACACGGCCACCGCGACCATCAGCCCGTGCAGCGAGGCCCCCAGCAGCGGGGGCACCACCATCACGCAGGCCCGGAGCGCATCGGACACCAGGTACACCGCGGCCGAGGCCCGGGTGCGCCCTTGCGCCGTCAGGGAGACCTCCAGCGGGAAGCTGCCGATGAGGAAGGCGGTGTAGGCCGCCAGCGTGCCTCGGTGCTCGAGCAGCGCGGGGTTGGAGAACCACGCCGCCACGTGGTCCAGGAGCCCCCAGATGAGCGCCGCGCCCACCAGCCCCGCGCCGGACATGAACAGCAGCGTCTGCCCCAGGAAGGGGCGCTTCTCCTGCGTGCGCGGCAGGAAGTAATACAGGCTCTGCACCACGCCGAACGGCAGCACGTAGTACAGCGTCGTGGCCACCAGGAAGAGCTGGTAGTACGTGCCGTACTCGTCCAGGTGCAGCACCCGCGCGAGCACGAGGGGAATCGACAGCGTCAACCCGGCGGTGAACAGCCGGGCCATCACCAGCGGACCGGCGCGTCCGAGGAGCGAGCCCCCGGACGCGGCCGTTGAAGCACCTTCGCTCACGGAGCCTCCGTCAACGAGGTCCCAGGCCGCGTCACCAGGTTGCTCAGCAGGCCGTTGCGATAGGAGTGGGTCCTGCGCCCCGGCACCGGCCGGCTCACCCCCAACAGCCCGAAGCAATCATCCAGCTGGCACCCGGTGAGGGGCGACGAGTAGTCGCCCAACATGCCCAGGCTGAAGTTCTCCCACAGCACCTTGCGCTTGAGGGTGAAGGGGTCTCCGCCGATGCGGTTGGGCAGGTCCTCCGTGGTGACGCCGGAGCGGAAGCCGTGCGACGCCAGCGTGCGGATGATTTCATCCGAGTACCAGCCGTTGCAGTAGGCGAAGTCGCGCACCTGGATGCCGACCTCGGCCTCGATGGTGCGCTTGGACTCCAGGATCTCCTGCTCCACCACCGCCTGCGGCTCCAGCGTCAGCACCGTGTGCCCCAGCGTGTGCGCGCCGAACTCGAAGCCGTCGCGCGCCATGCGGCGCACCTCGTCCCAGTTCATGATGTCGCCCTGCTCGGGCACCAGGTCCTGCCCCCCACCCAGCTGCTGCTCCAGGCCGTCGATGATGGCCGTCAGCACCCGCGTGGGGTGCTCCCCGATGAAGTCATCCAGCGCGGCCGACACCGTCTTCTGGCCGGAGAGGATGGGCCCCAACAGCGCCAGCGACGCGTCCGGCAGCGTCGCGTACACCGGCTGGAAGTTCCGCTCCTGCGTGCGCCGCAGGAGGTGGAACAGCCGGTCATGGTTGAAGCGCCGGTTGGTGCCGATGAACGCGGTGGGCAGGTACGTGATGGCCGGCACCCCCAGCTGCTTCAGGATGGGGTACGCGTACCGGTAGATGTCCCGGTAGCCGTCATCGAACGTGATGACGCACAAGTCCTTCTTCGCCACCCTCCGCCCCGCCATCACATCCACCGCGTCGCCAATGGAGACCAGGTCGAAGCCCGCCGCCGCGGCCTCCTCGATGTGGCGACGGAACGTCTCCTGACTGATGAGCAGCCCGGGGATGGACCGCTGAAGCTCCCCGGTGAAGTCACTCACCACCCGGTGATAACTCACGATGAGAATGCGCCGACCTCCCGACTGAACCCGCCGATAGGCCGCCATTGCCCGCCGCATGCCGCTGTAGTGCAGCACGCCAGCAGCCGCCGCCTTGACCGCCCGCCGCAAGACTCTTGGTGTCGCCATCACGCCCTCCGCGGAAAAGGTCCTCTGGCCCACGTTCCCCAGGGGAACACCCCAACTCGCGCGGGAGCATTGCAGGTGGGATGCCACACAGGATGCCCCGACGGAACCTGCCACCTTGGGGGAAGGTCCGGCGGGACGGGAATCCTGCTCACCCGTCGACACGAGGCACGGTGGAAAGGCGACGGACCCCCCGGGCACGGCGGGCCCCAAGGGTTGGAAATTCTTTCCTCCTTCAGGCCGCTCCGCTCCTGCACGGCCGGCCACCTTGGTTTCACTGGATGACAGTGCCGATTCCGGGTACGACCCTGCTCCTCGATGGCATCCCTCTCCGCCGCTCCCGCGCTCGCGCTGCATGACGTCAGCAAGCGCTATGGGCGCCGCTGGGCCCTGGCGCGTCTGACGTACGCGCTCCCCTCCGGGCGCTCGCTGCTGCTCACCGGCCACAACGGCTCCGGCAAGACGACCCTCCTGCGCCTGCTGGCCACCGCGCTGAGCCCCACCGCGGGCCGCGTGGAGGTGCTGGGCCGCGACGCGGTGACGGAGCGCGACGACCTGCGTCGCGACGTCGCGCTGCTGTCCCACGCCAGCTTCCTGTACGAGGACCTCACCGCGCACCAGAACCTCGTCGTGCTCGCGCGCCTGCTGGGCCACCCGTCGCCCAAGGACATCGCCGGCTCCCTGCTGACGCGCGTGGGCCTGGGCAAGCGCTCGGACAACCCCGTGCGTGGCTTCAGCGCCGGCATGCGCAAGCGGCTGGCCATCGCCCGGCTGCTCATGAAGGCGCCCACCCTCGCGCTGCTCGACGAGCCCTTCGGCGAGCTGGACCCCGCCGGCATCCGCGAGATGGAGGCCATCATCGCGGAGCTGAAGGCGACGGGTGTCACGGTGGTGCTGGCCACCCACCTCATCGAGCAGGGCCTGAGCCTGTGCGAGGAGCGGCTGCACCTCGAGGACGGACGGGCGGTGAGCGCATGAAGCCCACCCGTCCCCGCCCCATCGGGCTGCTCGGCGCCACGCTGGCCCTGCTGCGCAAGGACCTGCTCATCGAGTGGCGCACGCGCGCGCGCCTCAACGCCATCGTCTTCTTCGCGATGGCCACGCTGCTGATGTTCTCCTTCGCGCTGGGCCCTGACACGCGCCTGTTGGAGAAGAACGCCGGCGGCTACTTCTGGCTCGCCGTGCTCTTCGCCAGCGTGCTGTCCCTGGGTGAGTCCTTCCGCGTCGAGTCCGAGAACAACTGCATGGATGGGGTGCGGCTGGCCCCCGCGGACCCTCGCGCCATCTACCTGTCCAAGGCCCTGGGCAACACGCTGCTGCTCGTCGCGCTGGGGACCCTGCTGCTCCCCGTCATGGTGGCCCTCTACGGCGTCCGCGTCGCCACGGGCTTCGTGGACCTGGGCACGGTCCTCCTCCTGGGCAGTCTGGCGCTCAGCGCTCCTGGCACTGTCTATGCCGCGATTTCGAGCAACGCCCGGGCACGAGACGTGCTGCTCCCTCTGCTATTGTTCCCGCTGGTCATCCCTGCGCTGCTGTCCGCGGCCAAGGCCACCACGCTCGTGCTGCAAGGAGACCCCATGAATCAGTTGGGCTCATGGTTGGGACTTTTGCTCGGATTCAATCTGATTTATTGGGGCGTGGGCTTCATGCTCTTCCCGCGCATCATCGAGGACTGACGGATGAACAAGCTCGTCAAGTGGGGCCTCCCCATCGTGGGTCTGGCCGTGCTGGGAATCGGCTGGTACCTGGGGCTGGCCTGGGCGCCGCCGGACCGGGAGATGGGCGACGTGCAGCGCATCATGTACGTGCACGTGCCACTCCAGTGGATGGCCATGCTGGCCATGTTCCTGAACTTCGTGATGGCGGTGGCGCACCTGCTCAAGTCCAAGCCGGGCTGGAAGCTGGACTCCCTGGCGGAGTCGGCGGCCGAGGTCGGCCTGGTGCTGGGCGCGCTGGGAATGGTGACGGGAGCCATCTGGGGCCGTCCGACCTGGGGCGTCTACTGGTCCTGGGACCCGCGCCTGACGTCGGAGGCCATCATGCTGGTGACGTACACCGGCTACCTGGTGCTGCGGCGCTTCGTGGAGGACCCCGACAAGCGCGCGACGTGGAGCGCGGTGGTGGCCATCCTGGGCGCCATCAACCTGCCCATCGTCTGGTTCTCCGTGCGCTGGTGGCGCAGCCTCCACCAGGTGCAGTCCAGCCCCAAGACGGTGGACCCGCAGATGGTGCTGCCCCTGCGCGTGTCGGCCATCGGACTGCTGCTGCTGACCCTCGTCTGGCTCGCCTCCCGCTACCGCATCGCGCTGGCCGAGCGCCGCGCGGAGGTCGCGCTTCCGGAGGCGCTGCCCGGCTCGGGCGCCCCTTCCGTCCACGACACCCCCAAGGTGGCCTGAACATGACGACGTTGATGACGCTGGGAGTGCTGGCCCAAGCCGCGGGTCAGGTGGGAAGTGGCCGCATCCAGGGCGGCTGGGGCTACGTGTGGGCCTGCTACGGCAGCACCGTCGTGGTCCTCGTGCTTTACTCGCTGTCCCTCTGGATGCGCCGGCCTCAGGCCCCGCACGACGCGAAGGAGTGAGCCTGTCATGACGCCTGTCGCCCGCAATCGTTTGTTCGCCCTGGGAGCGCTGCTTGTCGCCGGCGCTGGCCTGGGCTTCGTGGCCTTTGGAAACATCGGCGAGAACCTCGTCTACTACTGGAGCCCGTCGGAGATGCTGGCCCAGGGTGACAAGGCGTACACGGCCACCATCCGCCTGGGCGGCGTGGTGCAGCCGGGCAGCATCCAGTGGAACGCCGAGCACACCACCCTGCACTTCCGCGTGGCCAACGACGTCACGGAGGGCGCCGCCAGCGTGCTGGTGCGCTCCACGGAGACGCCGCCGCAGATGTTCCGCGACAAGATTGGCGTCGTGGTGGAGGGCACCTACGACGCGTCGGGCGTGTTCAGCTCCAACCGGCTGATGGTGAACCACTCGAACGAGTACCGCGCGCCCAAGGAGGGCGAGGACCCGAACAAGTGGCGTGAGACGCTCAGCGACAGCACCACGACCGCCAGCACGGCGACCGGAGCGGGGGCGCGGTGAACGGCTCGCTCGGATATGGGCTGGTGCTCGGAGGGCTCGCGTTCGCGACCTTCGGCGCGCTGGTCGGACTGGTCGCGGGGATGCGCCGCAGCGAAGCGGGCTTCCCGTGGGTGATGCGCGCGGTGTGGGGCTTCGCGGGCTGCATGACGGCGGCGAACGCGGTGATGGTGTACGCGCTCGTCACGCATGACTTCAGCGTGAAGTACGTGGCGCAGGTGGGCAGCCGGGACACGCCGCTGCTCTACACGGTGGTGTCGCTGTGGAGCGCGCTGGAGGGGTCCATCCTCTTCTGGGGCCTCATCATGGGCCTCTACATCGCGGCGTTCGCGTGGATCCACCGCCGCGAGCACGCGCGCTACATGCAGCTGGCGCTGGGCACCATGCTGGCGGTGGGCGTGTTCTTCGCGTTCCTCATCGCCGGTCCCGCCAACCCCTGGGGCGCCGTGTCGCCGGTGCCCGCGGATGGCCCCGGCCCCAATCCGCTGCTCCAGAACCACATCCTGATGATCATCCACCCGCCCTTCCTGTACCTGGGCTACGTGGGCATGACGGTGCCGTTCGGCGTCGCGGTGGCGGGCCTGCTGCGCGGCGAGATTGGCGAGGCGTGGATGGCGCCCCTGCGTCGCTGGACGCTGACGGCGTGGCTGTTCCTCTCCATCGGCATCATCCTGGGCGCCTGGTGGGCGTACGCGGTGCTGGGCTGGGGCGGCTACTGGGCGTGGGACCCGGTGGAGAACGCCAGCTTCCTGCCGTGGCTGACGGCGACGGCGTTCATGCACTCCACGATGGTGCAGGAGCGCAAGCGGATGCTGAAGCTGTGGACGCTGTCGCTCGCGCTGGCGTCCTTCGTGCTGACCATCCTGGGCACGTTCATGACGCGCTCGGGCATCTTCAACTCGGTCCACTCCTTCACGCAGTCGGACATCGGCCCCACGTTCCTCGTCTTCCTGGGCGTGCTGCTGGTGGTGTGCGTCGCGCTGCTGGCGGTGCGCGGTCCGCTGCTCGTTCCCGAGGGGCGGATGAGCTCGCTGGTGTCCCGCGAGGCGAGCATCCTGGTGAACAACCTGGTGTTCGTGGCCATCACCTTCACGGTGCTGCTGGGCACGCTCTACCCGCTGGTGTCCGAGGCGGTGCGCGGCGTGCGCGTCAGCGTGGGTGAGCCGTACTTCAACAAGATGGCGGTGCCGGGTGGCATCGCGGTGCTGTTCCTGATGGGCGTGGGCCCGGTGCTGCCGTGGGGCACGCCGGACAAGGCCACGCTGCGCCGGCAGTTCACCGTCCCCGCGCTGGTGGGGCTGGTGGTGACGGCGGTGTGCTTCGCGGCGGGCCTGCGCGGCTTCTATCCCCTGCTCACCTTCGGGCTGGCGGGGTTCGTCACCGTCGTCACCCTGCGGGAGCTGGTGGCGCCGGTGCGCGTGCGCATGTCGGAGCGCAAGGAAGGCCTGCTGACCGCCGTCATGACGAGCGCCACCAAGGCCCAGCGCCGCTTCGGCGGCTACGTGGTGCACCTGGGCATCGTGCTCATCATCGTCGCGGTGGCCGCGTCGTCCTCGTACGTGACGCACACCTCCGGCACGCTCAAGATGGGCCAGACGCTGGAGCTGGACGGCTACAAGATGACGTTCAAGAAGCTGGTGGGCGGTGAGGAGCCGCACCGCACCTTCGTCGCGGCGCTCGTGGAGGTGACGACTCCGGGCGGCAAGGTGACGGAGATGCAGCCCCGGCTGAACTACTACGAGCGGAGCACGGACCCCATCGGCACGCCCGCGGTGCGCGAGACGGCGGGTGAGGACCTCTACATCTCCCTCATGGCCTTCTCCCAGCAGGCGGGGAACGCGAGCCTCAACGTCTGGGTCTTCCCCATGGTGGGGTGGATCTGGTGGAGCATCCCGCTGCTGGTGCTGGGCACGCTCATCGCGCTGTGGCCGCGCCGCAAGGCGGCGGTGGCGCTGTCGAGCGCGCAGGTGGGCGCCTCGCCGTTGGCGGGTGGTGACGCGGAGCGGGGGGCGGCCTGATGAAGCGCTGGCGCTACACGCTGTTGTTCGTGGCCCTCTGCGCGGGGCTGCTCGCGGTGCTGGCCAAGGGCTTCGGGCGCAACCCGCACGAGGTGCCCTTCATGCTCTCGGGCAAGCCCGCCCCGGACTTCGTGCTGCGCTCGCTGGACACCGGGGAGCGCGTGAGCCTGGCGGACCTCAAGGGCCGCCCGGTGGTCATCAACTTCTGGGCCTCCTGGTGTGTGCCGTGCATGTATGAGCACCCGGTGCTCGAGTGGGGCCAGCGGGAGTTCGGCTCGCAGGCGGTGTTCCTGGGCGTCGTGTTCGAGGACACCGAGGACAACGCCCGGGCCTTCCTGCGCAAGAACGGGTACAGCTTCCCGCAGCTGGTGGACCCGCGCTCGCGCATGGCGGTGAGCTACGGCGTGGCCGGGGTGCCGGAGACGTACTTCATCGACCCGTCGGGCACCATCCGAGGCAAGCACGTGGGGCCCATCGACCCGGAGTCGCTCACCCAGCGCATCCGGGAGCTGACGGCCACCGCGGCGGCGCCCTCCCCCGCCGAGGCCGCGCGCCCGTAGCCCTCTCGCTTCCAGAGAAAGCGTCGTGGTATTCCACGACGTGTGCTGGACCGTGAGGGCCCTCGCCCTCCGCACAGCAAGGTGGGTTCATGCGGTGCCCGGAGTGCGGCGAGGCCTCGAACGGCCGGCTGAAGTACTGCGAGAACTGTGGCGCGAAGATGCCGGAGAGCCCCCAGGGGCTCACGGGCTCGCGCCCCGCGCTGAGGCCGTCGAAGCCCAAGCGCGCGATGGAAGAGCCCTCCTACGCGGCGGAGATCCTCGACGAGGAGGAGG
Source organism: Myxococcus stipitatus (assembly GCF_038561935.1). Next base: position 5,965,638 of record NZ_CP102770.1, read on the forward strand.
AGCACCGTCACGGTGTCGGCGCGCGCGGGGCTCCCCCCTCCGCGCGGATGCGGGAAGACGCCGCGGAGGACACGGACCCGGGGCAGTCGCGGCCGCGGTACGACGGGCCCCGGTGGCTGGCCAGCGTGCCGGCGCATTCGCAGAGCGTGGTGGGGCTGGCGATGCTGGCCTTCGCGCTGGCGCTCACCATCCTCCCCTCCTTCGAGAGCGTGGGCGTGGTGGGCACGGTGCTCGCGGTGGCGGGTGCGGTGTTGCTGCTCGCGCGGGAGCTGCGGCTCGCGGGCGAGGGGGCGGGGCTCACGCGGCTGCTTCCGGAGGTGCTGTATCGGCCCGAGGTCCCCGCGGCGTACTCGGTGCTGCTGGCCGCGCTGACGGTGCGCATGCTGGGGATTGGCTTCACGCCGCTGCTGTGGCTCGTGGCGTCGGGCCTCATCATCCATGACCAGTACCGCAAGGTCATCGCGGGGCCGGAAGGCGTCCTGGCGCGCTATTTCGACCCGAGGCGGCTGTTGCTCGTGCCGGAGGTGGTGGCGCTGGGTGGCGTGGCGTTGTGCCTGCTGACGCTCTATGCGCCCTGGCACACGATGACCACGCTGCCCGTGGTGGCGGATGCGCCGGTGCCCGCGGGGCCGCCGGAGCTGAAGGTCATCGGGCAGCAGCGGCCGGTCGATGATTCGCTGTACTCGGCGGGCGCCGGGGTCATCACGCTGGCGGGCTGGGACCTGTCCGGCGCGGTGCTGTTCGAGCTGCTGTTGATTTCGCTGTTGGGGTTGCTGGCGCTGAAGCCGGAGGTGCGCCGCCCCGCGTGGACGCGCTTCGCGCCAGCCGGCGTGGTGGGGCTGGGGTTGGTGTGGGCGCTGCTGCACATGCGGCTGGTGCCGGGCCCGCTCATCTTCGTCATGGGCTTGGGCGCCATGGGCTTCCAGGCCTTCCGCTACCTCACGGGGTGGCAGGACGACGCCGAGCCGGTGCCCGCGCCGGCGTACGACACGGGTGGCTACGCCACACGACCGGACGGCGACGAGGTGGACGAGCCCGAGCCGGACCCGGACGACATGTACCCGGATGACGAGCCCGAGCCGGACCCGGACGACATGTATCCGGACGACGAGGAAGCGGACGACAAGCCGCGAGGCCGTTGAGCCGGGCCGGAGCGGTCTTCACTTCGCCGGCTGCGGCGGTTCCGTGACGAGAGGGCGCGTCCGGACGGGACTGGGCACGGTGCTCGCAAAGACCGACCGTCTGTCCAGACACGAACGTTCACCACGTCAATGCAATAAATCCAGGCGGTGCATTCCCCTCATCGGACCTATCCATGGGCTTGTCGTGCCCACCTGAGAGGAATCAATGAAGAAGATGACCGTCATGGCAATGCTGTCTCTCGCGGTCTTCGCCTGCGGCCAGCCCCAGGGCGAGGAGGATGCCAGCCCTGGGAATGGACCGACTCCCGAGCAGGCAATGCGGGAGTCCTCGGACCCAGCCACGATCAGGACCCTGCCCACCCAGGAACAGGTCGCCTCCGAGATGGCGGGCCACAACTGGAGCGACCAGGGCTCCTCCGCTGGAGAGGTCGAGCCCCTCTGGTGCCGACTCGAGGTTGTCGAACCCTGCCCTGCCGTGGGGTACGGAACCTGCGCCGTGCGCTGCTGTGATGACTATCTCGACAAGTCCTTCCAGGTCTGTGGCAACTGTGGAGCCTGGGCGACGGGAGTCTGTGCCAGCCATGGCACACGCAAGCGCATCCGCTGGGAGTAGCCCTCGGGCATTCTCTTGAAACAACACGAGCCGCGGAGGCACCCACCCCCGCGGCTCGCTTCATCGCACCTCATCGACCTCAGTTCGGAACGCTGAGCCGCAACCGCAGCAAGGTCGGCTCCACCCAGGCGCTCGCCTCGGGGCCTCCCGCCGCGGCTTGTGCGTCCAGGGACGCGTCAATGGCTGCCTTCAGCTTGTCGGCCCGTGCCGTCACCACCGGAGCCAGGTCCTGGAGGATGTTGTGCGATGGAGGCGCCGCGGCGGCGCCAAACATCGCATACATGTCCTGAACGTCATTCAATACTGGGGTGACTTCCACGTCCTGCAAGGTGTCGTAGCCCGACAGGATGGCGTCTTCGCCATACAGCATCCCGCGCAGATGCTCGTCGTGGTCCACGGACAGAGGCAACGCAAGCGCCGCATAGGCCTGCCACAGCAGCCGCGTTCCCGTCAGCCGCTTCCCTTGAACCTGCAGCGCGTCACCCGCCTGCTCCATCCGCGCCGCGATGGCGCCATAGAACTGACGCTGCTGGTTCTTCAGCTCCTCCACCATGCGGGTCCGCATGTTGGCGCGGAAGGTCGCGCCATAGGGGATGCCGCTCGGCTGCATGGACGGAGAGATGGCACTCCAATTCTTCGCCATGGCGTCGTTGGGATTGCGTGTCGTGTTCGGGTTGTAGCTGTCAATCTGGCTCTCCCGCATGGCGTTGCGGAACGCATCTCCCCCAAGGACTCGAGCTCCCAGGCCGCTTCACCACACAGCTCGATATGCGCACCGTCGATGTTCAGATTGTCGGCGATGAGGAGCGGACGCAGGGCATCCACGCTCCAGCGGGCTGGATCCAGGAGGAGCGTGTCTGAAACCCCGTCCCCATTGTGGTCCCCCCACGGCAATCCCGAGCAGGTGGCGACTTCCAGTGCCCCTCTCTTCAAGGCGTGCTGAGAGGGCTCCTGCTCCGGCACACCCCACAGGTCGACGCCACCGAGGCCCCGGGTGGGGTCATTGCGCCAGGAGATCTCCGCCTGCTCGATGAGCGTCTTCAACATGTTCCAGTCCAGCAGGTAGCGCTCATGGATCTTGCCGAACAGCGGCTTGCCGATGTTGCGCAGCGCCGTGTCGAGCCGGGTCCCCTGGGTGATGAGGTCGCCATGGCGCGTGGAGAGCATCGTCGCCCCCAGGGCGGCCTGCTCCTCGAAGAGCTGCGCGTATGCCTCCGATCCCGTCATCCAGTCCTTCGGGCTGGAGATCCGGTCACCGTGGAGCATGTTGAGCCCCAGCTGCACGGGGAACTCGCGCAGGTAGTTGATGTTGTAGGAGAGCTTGTGGATGGAGAGCTCATCCGCGGGGCTGATGTTCGGGTTGGAGCCTCGGTCGTTGATGCCCGCGAGGATGGTGGAGCGATGCGCCTCCACCGCGCCCCACAGGGAGAACTGGCTCTCCGCTGGGATGAACTCCTCCGTGTAGCGCATGGGCGTGGGGTGGCGTGAACTCCACCCCAGATAGGTCCAGGCCGACAGCTCGAACGAGTCGTTCTTCGTGTCGGTGAAGTACTCATACATGCTCTGGTCCACGCGATTCAGACCCATTTGCAGCGCATGCAGCGACGCCTGGCTCTCCCTCCGGCTCCGTCAGCGTCCGAGGCGCCTCGGCGCCCTGCCCGTTCGGCGCCAGGGACGGAGCGGGGTCGGAAAATAACCGACTTCACCGAATCTACATGATGCATATTAAGATACAATAACCACACAACATCCGTAGCAACTAGTTACCGGGTGAGCACCATCCCAGGTGTCGCGAGGCAGCGTGGCCATGCCTCGCGGAGCGCTCGGTCCACGTGTTCACTCGCGTGTTTGACGAGGGCCAGGACAGGGAACTGTCCGGTTTTGACCAGAACTTCAAGCGCGATGGCCATGTAACCAGCCCCCGCACTTCCGCGTAGGAGGCTGGAAAGAACGTCCGCCCGTTCGCAGGCGCCCCCGAATCCGAAGGAGCCGAAGATGTCCGTCTCGAAAGCCCACAACCACCCCACCCCCACCCCCAAGCCCAACCCGCCTCCCGTCAAGCCGCCCCCCGAGACGGGGCAGAACACAGCGCCGCCCAAGGCGCCTCCCAGCACGGGGCAGCAGCCGGTGGACACCTTCACGCCTTCGCCCACACCCGGGCCCTCCCCCAAGCCCCCTCCGCCGGGGAGCGACTCGCTCTCGGGAGGCGACATCCTGGACGGCCTCCAGACCGGGCTCGATGTCATCGGGTTCATTCCGGGGGTTGGAGAGATCGCCGACATCGCGAACGCGGGCGTCTCCGCCGCACGCGGCAACTACCTGGAGGCGGGACTCTCACTGCTCTCGCTGGTCCCTGTCGTGGGAGACACGGTCGGCAAGGGAGCGAAGTACGCGCTCAAGGCCGCTGACGCTGGCGCCGCCAAGAAGGCCCTGGATGGGCTCAAGTCCGCGGATATCGACGGCTTCTTCAAGAAGCTCTCGCAGAACCCGACGGTCGCCAGGTACCTCGAGCCCCTTCGCAAGGCGCTGGACACCGTGGTCGGCAAGCTGACGGAGATCGTCGAGAAGGCGGTGCCTCGTCCCGCCATGGCCGGCGCGGAGCCGCCTCGCACCCAGCCGAGGGAGACTGGCGGCAAGCCTTGGACCGGCGGCAAGGGCGGCTACAAGCAAGGAGACCACGTCTTCAACTCGGGATTGAAGAAGCTCGGGCTCGAGGCCCCCAAGAATCACCCCTTCCTCGCCAAGGCCCTGGACACCTTCAACGCGGGCCTGAAGCGGCTCGAGAGCACCGGCGCCTTCGACATCGTGGGTGACAAGACCGCGCTGTCGAAGGGCTCGAAGAAGAAGTTCAACCCGAACGAGACCGACGCGAACGCCGGCCAGTTCGGCCAGGCCCTCCAGGGCCTGCGGGACCAGTGGAGCCACCTGAGCAACGTGGTCGACAACCCCAAGAGCAGCGCGACCCAGCGCGCGGCGGCGGTCCGTGACACCGTCGCCGCGCTGGAGACCCTTCGCAAGTCCTGCTTCGACTCCGAGACGGTGACCGCACTGAGCAAGGCCGGGGCGTTGGACCCCGCGCTCAAGCGAAAGATCGAATCGACCCAGCAGCAGCTCGGCACCCTCTTCGACGGGCTGATGGGCCAGGTGGAGAAACTGAAGCCTTCTTCCTTCGAGCTCGGAAAAGACCTCGCCGGGTGAGCGACACCGTTGCTCAGGGAGCCTTGGGCACGAGCGGCCCAAGCTCCTCGAGGACCTTCGCCGCGCTCGCGTTCTTCGGATCCAACTCCAGCGCGCGGCGATAGCTCTCGGCGGCGAGCGCCTTGTCGCCTCTGGCGAGATACGCCTCGCCGAGGCTGTCGTGCGCATTCCCATCCTGGGGATACATCTCCACGTTGAGCTTGAAGAGCTCGATGGAATCCGCGAGCCGTCCCGCCTTCAGGAGCTGGTAGCCGAGCCGGTTCAGCTCGCCCGGGTTGAACCGGTACTCATCCGGCTTCGTCGCCTTGAGCGTGCGGTACGTGGCAACCGCCTCGGCGACGGTGCCCTTCGCGAGCGCCGTCATCACGGCCTCGGCGATGGAGCGGCGCGGCGCCTGCGGGTCGACGCCGTGCAGGATGCTCAGGATTCCGGACGCCAGCCCCTGCACGTTGGAGCCACGGACGTTCGACAGGACGATGACCGCCAGCTTCTTGTCCGGCGAACGCGCGATGAGGGTGGAGAACCCCTCGACTCCGCCGCGATGACTCTGGAGGACGACCTCCGTCTTCCCATCATCCAGCTTGACCGGCTGCACCTCCCAGCCGAACGCATAACCCTGGAGGCCCGGGGTGAACATCCGCTGCTTGAGCGCCGCTGGCAGCAGCGTGTCCGTTCGCAGCGCCCGGTCCCACCGGTACAGGTCCTCCACCGTCGAGTACAACCCACCCGCGGCGAACGGATGACTCATCTCGAGGTAGGCCGCGTTGCGGATGCCGTCGGGCATGGCGGCGTAACCACTCGCGCGCTTCGGGAGCACCTCCGCGCTCACGTCGTAGCCCGAGCTCTTCATCCCCACCGGGTCGAAGATGCGCTCCTGGACCGCCTGCGCATACGTCCTGCCCGTCACCCGCTCGATGATGCTCCCCAGCAGGTAGTAACCCGAGTTGCTGTACGCGTACTTCGTCCCCGGCTCGAACTCGAGGTCCCCACTGGCGAACTGTTTGATGAACTCGGCGGCGGGGATGGGATTGCGCGCGGCCTTCGACCCGAAGTCCGGATGTGACGTGAAGTTGGGAATGCCCGAGGTGTGGTTCAAGAGGTGCGTCAGCGTGATGCGCGCCCCCGTGTCCTGGCGGTACTCCGGCAGGAGCTTGCCCAGCGAGTCCTCCAGCCCCAGCTTCCCCTCGGCCACCAGCTGCATGATGACCATGGCGGTGAACTGCTTGGAGAGCGACGCGATGCGGAACTTCGTGTCCGGCGCGACAGGCACCCGCCACTCGAAGTTCGCGAGGCCATACGCCTTCTTCAGGACGACGCCCTTCTCGTCCGCGACGAGCACCGCGCCGTTGAACTGGCGATACTCATGATATCGGGCGGCGAGCTTCTCGATGGACTCCCTCTTGCCCGCCGCCAGCGCCGGGGAGACCCCGAGCACCAGCGCCAGGCCCACCACCACTCGAACACCCAGCCACGCCCGCACCATGCGGCCCCTCGCCCTCACGGAGTCCCCTCGCCCGCATTGGGAGACGCGAGCTCCTTGAGGACTCGCACCGCGTTGGCGTTGCCCGGGTCGAACTCCAGCGACCGGCGATAGCTCTCGATGGCCAGCGCCTTGTCCCCAAGAGCCAGGTACGCCTCCCCCAGGCTGTCGTGCACGTTCCCGTCCTTAGGGAACATCTCCACGTTGAGCTTGAAGATCTCGAGGGCATCCTCGAGCTGCTTCTTCCGCAGGAGCTGATAGCCGAAGCTGTTCAGCTCGCCCGGCGTGAGCTTGTACTCATCCGGCTTCCGCGCCCTGAGGGTCCGGTACGTGGTGATGGCATCCGCGATGCTCCCCTTCGCGAGCGCCGCGGCCATGGGCTCGATGATGGACCTGCGAGCCGGCGTCGGCTGGACGCCCCGGAGGATGCTCCAGATGCCCGTCGCCAGTCCCTGCACGTTGGAGCGGGAGTTGTTCGACAGGAGGATGACGACCTCCTTCGTGTCCGGCGAACGCAGGATGATCGTGGAGAACCCTTCGATTCCACCCCCATGTCCCACGAGCTTGATGCCTGTCTTGCCATCACCCAGCTTCACGTCGTGGTGCTGCCATCCGAAGGCATAGCCGCTCAAACCCGGGGCAAACATCCGCTGCCGGTGCTCCGCCGACAGCAGCTTGTCCGTCGCGAGCGCGCGGTCCCACAGGTACAGGTCCTCCACCGTCGAGTACAGCGCCCCGGCCGCGGCCGGAATGCCCATGTCGATATACGGCGCATTGCGAATCCCGTCGGGCGTGGACTCGTAGCCGCTCGCGCGCTTCTCGATGATCTCCGCGCTCACGTCGTAGCCCGTGCTCTTCATCCCCAGCGGGTCGAAGATGCGCTCCTTGAGCGCTTGCGCATACGACTTGCCCGACACCCGCTCGATGATGACACCCAGCAAGTAGTAGCCCGAGTTGTTGTAGGCGTACTTCGTCCCGGGCTCGAACTCGAGGTCACCACTGGCGTACTGCTTGATGAGCTCCGCGGAGGTGAGGGGGTTGCGAGCAATCTTCGATTCGAAGTCCGGGCGGTTGGTGAAGCTCGGGATGCCCGAGGTGTGGTTGAGGAGGTGCGTGAGCGTGATGCGCGAGCCCGTGTCCTGGCGGTACTCGGGAAGCATCTTGCTCAGCGGGTCATCCAGCCGCAGCTTGCCCTCGGCCACCAGCTGCATGATGGCCATGGACGTGAACTGCTTGGTGATGGAACCCAGGCGGAACTTCGTGTCCGGGGTGGCGGGAATCCGCCACTCGAAGTTCGCCATCCCATAGCCCTTCTTGAGGATGACACCCTGGTCGTTCGCGACGAGCACCGTGCCGTTGAACTGCCGGTACTCGAGGTACTTGGACGCGAGCTTGTCAATCGACTCCTTCTTGCCCGCCGCCAGGGCCGGGGAGACCCCGAGCACCAGCGCCAGCCCCAACACGACTCGAACGTACATCCACCTCGGGCTCATGGAGTTCCTCGCCATCGCGGAGTCACACCTCCGGATTCTCGACACGAACGAGCAAGCAGCCGATTTCGCGGTGGAGGGTCGAACACCTACAGCCCGGGCGGCAAGGCGGGCGCCCGGCGCTCAGGTTTCGCTGTCCAACACCGGCCCTGTAGCGCTAGGTAGGGACGGCTCCCGGGAGTTTCGATGACCGCTGCCCTGCTGTCCCTGACCCTCGCCTTCGGCCTCGTCACCGGCCAGTTCGCGCCCCAGCAGGCCGCGAGCGACCCGCTCGCCCCGGAGCTGGAGGCGCGCGTCCAGAAGCTCGGCAAGACGCTGCGCTGCGCTGTCTGCCAGGGCCTCTCCATCTCCGACAGCCCCTCCTCCATGGCCCGCGCCCAGCTGGACATGGTCCGGGAGCTCGTCTCCGAGGGAAAGAACGACCAGGAGGTCGTCGAGTTCTTCGTCTCCCGCTACGGCGAGTGGGTCCTCCTGGAGCCCAAGGCGGAGGGCTTCAACTGGTTCGTCTGGCTGGGCCCCGTCGCCCTCCTCGTCGTGGGCGGCTTCGTCATCTGGCGACAGCTCCAGCACGGCCCCCCCACCGAGCCCGCCACCACCCAGGCCACCCCTTCCGCCCCTCCCACGGGCCCCTCCACGGCGGATGACGCCGACCCCTACCTCCAGGCCGTGCGCCGGGAGCTGGAGCGCTAAGCCATGCAGCCACAGCCGACCAACTGGCTCCCCGGAATCATCGTCCTCGCCGTCGCCTTCGTCGCCGCGGCGGCCTGGCTCCTCTTCATGCGCCGCAAGGGCGCACTCGCCGCCCCCGAGCCCAAGGACGGCGTGCTCGACGACCTCACCCAGCGCGCCCAGTCGCTCATCGACCAGCTCCGCACGCTCGAGGCCGACAAGCACAACCTCGCCGCGGAGCAGTACGCCGCCGAGAAGTCCCGCCTGGAGCGCGAGGCCGCTGGCGCCCTGCGCGCCAAGGACGAGCACCTGAAGCGCAAGGCCACCAGCGGGGACGCCCCCGCCCGTCAGGTCCAGGCCCCCGCCCCCACCGGCTGGGCCGCGCGCAATCCCCAGCTCTCGGGCGCCCTCTGGGGCGCGGGCATCGTCCTGTTCTTCGGCGGCCTGGGCTACCTGCTCGTCTCCGAGCAGCAGACGCGCACCGACGGCCAGGAGGCCACCGGTCGCATGCCCCCCGGCGCCGCGGCGCAGCAGCCACAGCAGGGCGCCATGCAGATGCAGGAGGAAGCGGAGCTCACCGAGGCCCGCGCCCGCCTGGAGGCCAACCCGTCCGACCTCGAGTCCGCGTCCCTGCTCAGCCACGAGCTCATCCGTCGCCAGCAGTTCGAGGAGGCCGCGCTCGTGACGGCCAAGGCCCTGGCCGTGGACCCGTTCCACGTCGAGCTGCGCGTCCACCGCGGCGTCCTGCGCGCCACCCGCGGGGACATGGAGGGCGCCGAGGCCGAGCTGACCGAGCTGGTCAACACCTGGCCCGATGCCCAGGAAGCCCTCATCTTCCTCGGCAGCCTCGCGCTGCGCCGCGAGGACAAGGTCAAGGCGCTGGAGCACTTCGAGCGCTTCTCCGTCGAGGTGCCTCGCACCATGCAGCCCCCGCAGCTCGGACCGGCCATCGCCCAGCTCCGCGCTGAAATCGGCAACGTCCCCTGAGACCCACCGGGACAGCTTCGATTTCGTGATAAACAGGGTTTGCCGTCCCCCTCTCCAGAAGTCCGGGAGCAACCCATGTTCAAGCAGTCCGCGAAGCTGTCCTGTGTCGTCGCGCTGGTCCTGAGTGGTTGTGGAGGTCCGCCGCAGGAGCCGTCCCCTACCGAGGCGTCCGAGGTCGTCGAGTCGACCGAGCAGTCCCTGCTCTGGGCCTGTGGCGCCTCGCGTTCCTTCAGCCGCTACTGGTACGTGAACAACATCGAGGTGGGCCGCGAGGATTGTTATTGCGACGGCACCCTCTACAAGTTCGGCAAGCAGACGGGCCGCTACGAGCAGGTCCAGATCTCCTACTGCTACTGACGCTGAGCGAAGCACGCGCCCGCCGTTGATTTCACGATGAGCGACAGTGTTTCATGTCGGTCCGCGGTGTCTCGCACCGCGACCGAAGAGGGGGAAACATGTCGACACGTATCGCGAAGGACGCTTCGCCGGTGGCTTCCGCCGCGGCCGAGCAAGCCCGCCGTGCCGCGGAAGAAGCCGCCCGACGCGCCGCCGAGGAAGCCATGCGGCGCATGCAGGAAGAGCTCACCCGGCTGGGCGCCCAGGCCGCGAGCCTCATGGCCCGGAAGCCCGATGCCTTCAAGTCGCTCCAGCCCGCGACGAAGAAGCCAGACCTCGCGACGGATGGCACCACGTCCGCGCCCGGCAGCACGCTGCTCACCGAGAACGCCCGCGACGGCCAGGTGAACTGCCTGGACGCGGTGGCGGACTTCCTGCGTCTGGCACCACCCCACATCCGTGCGCGCTCGGAGGTCCTGTTCCTCGAGGACAACCGCCCGGGCGCCGAGGGGACCACGGGCCACGTCGTCATCCAGCAGGGCAACAACATCTACGACCCGACGACGCGCCAGTGGACGGAGTCGTCAGCCTACCTGAAGCAACATCCCGAGTACTCCGTGGCGGGCAAGGTGTCCGGGTCGACGGTGAACACGATTCTCTCCGCGCCCCCAGGCCCTGAGCGACAGGCCGCGTTGCAGAAGGCGAACCTGCCACCGGGCCTCACGAACATGGTGGTGGCCGACTCGGGCTCCAACCTCCCCGTCCCGCCCTGGCTCGCGCAGAACGGCATGCCCCCCTGGATGGCGGGGGCCTGGCACCACCTGGACGCGACCACGCGGACGAGTGTCCTGAACGGCATCCAGAAGGGCTGGGCCCGCCACGTCGAGGAGATGGCGCCCGCGTGGATCAAGGATCCGTCCATCGCGCCGCCGCCGCTCACGGAGGACTGGGCCCAGCTCACGCCCGAGCAGCAGCGCGCCACGGCGGAGCAGACCTGGAACGCCATCGTCGCGGAGGAGATGCCCCTCTACTTCGGCGCGCTGCCCGAGAGCGGCGTCCGCGTGGAGTCCCCGCTCATCGCCACCACGCGCGGCTTTCCCTGGGGTGGCGGGGGCGAGGTGGGCGAGTGGAAGGCGAACCACGACGCGGGCCAGGACCCCATCGCCCAGTACCTGGACGTCGGCACCATCCTCAAGGGCGAGGGCCATGACTACACCCACGGCAACCTCTGCGGAGAGCTGTCCGCCATGTCCGTGATGGGGCTGGGCATCGTGGATGGACTCACCCGCTTCGCGGGGCTCGGCACCGAGTATCAGGCCATCCTCGCCAACGGTGAGCGGCTGACGAACGCCACGAACCTGGAGACCTTCCTCGTCAGCCAGGGGTGGAACATCGTCGGACAACAGCCGGGCTTCGAGAACACCCCGGCGATGAAGGACCTCGACGGCAACTTCAGCGCCACCGACACCTACAAGAACAACCACGCCAAGGACCCCACGCCCCAGGCCGTCCAGGGCATCCTCGACAACGGCGGCTCGCTCCTGGTCCTCGTCAACATCGACGGCGCGGACAACGGGATGCTCGAGCCCGTGGGGACCTCGACCCAGGACATCACCCACTGGGCCAGCGTGGTGGATGTCACCGAGAACGCCCAAGGACAGACCTACGTGCGGGTCTACAATCCCTATCAGAATCGCAAAGAGGTCTACTCCTGGGCGGACTTCAAGGCGGCTTGGAACAGCCCCGCGGAGTCTGGCTTCACCTACGTCGCCGCGATGCCTCCTGGCACCGCGCGCTGAGCCCCTGACAGCCGAGAACCGGGGCCACGTCCCGGGGAAGCTCAGTTCATCCCAATCCTGGGACAACTGAACCCACCTCGTGTCGCAACTCCGGTTTTTCACACCTTTCTGTGTGCACGAGACTGTGTGCGGCGTTAGTCAGCGCGAACCATGACGCGCCCCCGTGAAGCGAGCAGCACGGGCTCTTCCCCCCAGAGCCCATGGAAGGTGCTCGCGCTCCTCCTCCCCGTCGTCCTCAGCGGGAGCTGTGCCTCCGACCCACTCGGGGACGGTCCTCGGCCCGAGACTCCACCTCTGAGGTCATGCGAGTCAGCCGCCGCCCTACCCGTTGCACTGGATTTGAAGGCCACCACGCTGCCGCTGGAGGTCATCGGCCCGCCCGGCACACGCGTCGAGGCCCACATCGCGTTGGAGGCCACGGACGTCCTGGCCGCGAAGAGCGCCGGCACAGCGGGCCTCTGGCTCCGGGTCCACAACATCCTGGCGCCAGGGAGCGCGGAGGTGTCGCTGAATGACGCGCCCTTCGTCGACCTGGCGGAGGCGGCCCACGGCCTGGTGCGCCCCTACGACGGAGATGTCGCCGCGGGAGTCATCCCCGTGGAGCCACGGGCGCTGCGCGCGGGCGACAACCGGCTGGTGTTCCGCTACACGCGACAGGTCGAGGACGTGGCGGGCATCTCCGGGTTCCGCGTGCTCGACGCGGCCCTCGTCGCCGGCACGCCGCGCGACGGCAAGCGCATCACGCTCACGCTCCCCGCGGAAGACCCGTCGGGTTGGCGTCCCATGGACTCCTCCGCCGAGGCCATCGAGCGCGGACGCCGAGCGTTCCAGGAGCTGAGCCGTGACGGCGGCCCCGCGTGCGCGCGGTGCCACGCGGACTCGGGCGCGGACCTCCAGTACTACGCGTTCTCCACCCACAGCCTCGTGCAGCGCGCGCGCTTCCACCAGTTCAGCCAGTGCGAGGCGGAGGACCTGGCCAGCTACATCCGTTCCCTCCCGCTGTTGCCCCAGGGGCGCCCCGTCGCGCCGCCCTTCCAACCCGGTCCTGGCAACCATGGTGCCGCTGGCGCGGGCGCGGACGCCGTGCTCGCACAGGACAGCGACTTCGCCCGCGAGGCCTGGGGCGGCGGCGCGCCCCCGGAATCCCTCTCATGGGACTGGGCGGCGAGTGTGAACCCCTACCAGCTCCCCACCCGCGTCGCACTCCCCACCTGGCACCGGTGGCTGCCGCGCGAGCTGAAGGATGACTGGTTCACCCGCCTGGATGGAATCCTGGCGCGCACCGAGGCGGAGCTGGCTCGCACCCCCACGCTGGAGTCCGCGCAGGCCTTCATGTCCGCGGCGCTCCTTGTGGGCAAGGATGTGCTGCGGCGCGAGGGGGACTACCAGGGCAAGGTGGAGGTCCTGCGCTTCGCCGCGGTGAAGCTCTGGGATTGGTCGCGCCGCACGGGGTTCGACCGCGCGGACCACGGCATGCCGGACCTGAGCCCCGCCTATCCCTACGAGGTGGGCTTCGCGTTCTTCGAGGCCGCCCAGGCCCAGGCGCTCCCGGGCGCCGAGCGGCAGACGCTGGCGTGGTGGTGGGCCCAGCTGGCGACCTACCCCGGCCGAGGCTTCTCCACGGGCCGACGCCCCCTCAACTTCAAGGATGTGCTCGCCGTGGCCGAGGCCGCTGGACTGGAGCCGTCCCAGCTCGCGTTCCTTCACCTGTTCGGAAGCTGGGAGGAGTCGCGCGGCGAGCTGATGCGGCACTGGGGAACCTCGGATGGGCCCGTGCGGCTGTTGCTCGTCCCCATGCGCGGGACTCCCGCCTCCACGCGCGTCACCCTCATGCAGCGCTTCCTGAAGCGAGAGAAGGAGTTCCTCGCGGCCGGAGGCACGCTGGACAGCGGTCACCACGCCCGCCTCGCGGAAGCCTGGGGCTTTGGATGTGAGGCCTTGTCCGTGGACCAGCGCGCCGCCGTGCGCGCGCTCGCTCCTCCAGAGGTCCACGGAGATCTCCTCGGGTGTCCCTGAAACCCGAGTGCAGCACGCAGCACCGCCGTAGCGCGTTGTTCCCAGTCCTTCTCCTCCCCGGGCGTCAGGAGTACGTCGTGCATCGACAGAGGTTCTTCCTCCCAGCACTCGCCGCAACCCTCGCCGTCTGCCTGATGACAGGCGTGGGCTGTGGCGATGACAACAAACCTTCCTCGCCCGACACGGAGACCGACGCGGGTGGCGGTACGCCCGACGCGGGCGGCGGGCCCCCGGATGGCGGGGGTGGCATCCCTGACGGCGGGCATCCTCCCATGGGGGACCGGTGCGGCCAGGAGCCCTCGCAGGCCGCGCGCTCCTTCTGCGATCCGGCGACCTGGGGGGGCCAGGCGCCCACGGCCAGCTCGGCCCTCACGGTCAGCGGCGAAGTGGTGATGGATTGTGACGCCGAGGTCCGCACCCTGGAGATTCCCGCGGGCGCCACGCTCCGCGCCTCGCGCGACAAGAGCTCCAAGCTGACCTTGCACGGCAACCTCGTGGTCCGCGGCAAGCTGGACTACGGCGCGCCCTACGACCGCGTCTGTGTTCCCTCCGCGGAGATTGTCTTCCAGGGCATGGATGACACGAAGTTCGTGGGCACGCCCGACCAGGGCCCGGATGGCAACGTCCAGGGCAAGCCGCAGATGCTGCCGCTCACCGTGGTGGACTCGGACTACGGCGTCTGGGTGATGGGCTCGGGCTGGGTGACGGCGGCCGGACGCGTCAAGCGCGCCTGGTCCAAGCTCACCGACGGCGCGGGCCCCGGTGACGCCACCTTCACGGTGATGGAGGCCACGGGCTGGGAGGCCAACGACAAGGTCGTCCTCACCCCCACGGCCCGGTCCAGCGTGGCGAACCACTTCCTCCAGTTCGACGAGGGCGCCATCTCCTCCGTGGACGAGGCCACGGGCCGCGTGACGCTCAAGGCCGCGCCCAGGTTCGACCATGAGGGCTGCCCCAGCTGCGTGCGTCGCGGCGAGGCCATCAACCTGTCGCGCAACGTCGTCATCCGCTCGTTCGACACCAGCGCCCACGCGCACATGATTGTCGGCGAGAAGGGCCGCCTCCAGCTCGACAGCGTCGAGTTGCGGGCCCTGGGGCCCTACAAGGCCTGCACCGGTGGCGAGCCCCAGCGCCGCGCGCCCATCTACTTCCACCAGCAGCTCAATGACTCGCGCGGCTCGTACGTGCGCCACACCTCCATCTGGGGTGGCAAGAACCAGTTCCTGGCCATCGAGGCGAGCCATGGCGTGGATGTCTTCGACACCGCGGGCTACGACACCACGGGCGACGGCTTCACCATGAAGTTCGACTCGCATGCCTGCGGCACGCGGTGCGAGCGCGACTACGCCCCGGCGGACACCGTCTTCCACCATGTGCTGGCCGCCAAGGTCGCCATTCCGCAGCGTGTCGCGGGCTGCGCGACCATCGGCAGCGTCTCGGCCATCCTCCCGGGCGGCGGCGAGAACACGGGCTGCCTCGACTGCTCCGTCTCGGGCAATGCCTACAACGGTGGCACGTTCGGCAACGAGGCCGCGCTCTTCTTCGGGGAGATGGGCACGGGCCGCCCGTCCTCGGTCATCTTCAAGGACAGCGTGGCGCACAACAACGCGGGCCACGGCGTCAGCAACTGGCAGAACTCCGAGAAGACGCAGCCGGCCTACGACAACATCCAGGCGTGGTCCAACACCGGCAATGGCATCCACCACGGCGCGTACACCAACGGGTACGAGTACATCAACCTCATCGCCCAGGACAACGGCGAGGCGGACTTCGCCGTCATCGCCATCCAGAGCGACGCGAACCGCGCCCGTCTGGAGAACGCGTCATTGGATGGCTTCCGCACGCTGCCCTACTTCCTGGTGCCCACGCTGCCGGTGGTCATCAAGAACGCGAAGTTCACGGGCGTGCGCAACCCGGCCATCACCCAGGTCCAGGACGCGTGCTCCGGCGGCAACGAGAACGACCCGAACGACGGCACATGCATCCGCAACTGGCTGCACTTCGACAACCCGCAGGTGCCCAAGGGCGTGAAGCCCTTCTTGTTCGCGAACCACCAGAACAAGTTCTCCAGTTGGGAGGTCCGCAACTTCAAGCACGCGGACTACCCGACGCTGCCGGCGAACTTCGACCTCTACCGCAAGGACAACCGGGTCGCGGGCGGCGCGTACAACACCGACTTCGATGCGTGGCTCGTCCCCAGGTAGCCCAAGGCAGTCTGGCCTCGGGACCGCGGGCGCTCTTCCGAGCGCTTGCGGTCTCGTCCGTGGGGGGCGACGTCGGCGAGCCAGCGGCGCGCACCGAGCCGCAGCTGGCTCAGTGGACCGCGGCCCGGCGCCGGCGCAGGCGGCGCACCTTCTCCACCCACGTGCCCGGCAGCACCTGCTTCGCCGCGTTGCGCCCCTTGCGCGCCACCTCCTCCGCGCGGGTGAACCAGCGCCCCGCCCACGAGCCCGCGTGCACCCTCACGGACACCGTGCGCCGCTGCTTCGTCACCCAGTCTGACTTGTAGGACTCGGTGCCTCGGAGGAAGTCGTACTCGGTGAGCCCGGACTCCAGCGCGTCCTTGAAGGTCTCCCCCACCAGCACCAATCCCACGCTGCGGTGGCTCCACTCCGGGTCGTAACCGGATTGGAAATAGATGAACGCGTCCCCATGGACAATGCCATACACGGAGGCCACGGCGCGCCCGCCCACCTTCATCGTGTACAGCCTCAATCGCTCCCGCTCGGCGAGCAGCTGCGTCGCATCCCGGTGGAAGGCCTCCACGCCCGTCCCCTTGATGCCTTGCGAGCCCCCGTCCACCGCCCACCGTGCCGAGTGCAGCCGGAAGAAATCCGTCATCGGCCCGGCCAGCGCGTCCGGTGACTCGGTGCGCTCGATGCGGTAGCCCTCCTGCCGCTCCAGCCACTTGCGCCGCCGCAGGTAGTTGTCCCGCCGCCCCGTGCGCTTGAGGAACGCGTCGAAGGACCCGCGAGACTCCAGCACGTCGAAGGGACACACGTACCGCTCCGACAGCCGGACATCCTGCTCGGAGAAGACCGAGCGCAGCACGTCCACCGTCGGGGAGTCCTCGCGCAGGTCCGTCAAGTCGAGCACGTCCCAGGACTCGTGGAGCGACGCGAGAATCCGGGCGAAGGATGCCGCCACGGCCCGCTCCGCGCCCCGCCGCGCGACGATGTCCAGGTAGTCGCTGCCCACGTGCGTCTCACCCAGGAAGCCCAGGCGCCGCACCGGAACCCCCATCACCAGCCGCGTCTCCAGCCCCAGGGGCAACAGCCCCATCAACGTCCCCGCGGCGTCGCGCGCCGTCAGGACCAGCGGCCTGCGCTCCGGCGCGATTCGCCGGCACCACGGGTACAGCCACTCCCACGCGTTGAAGGGGCCCGCGTTGCTCGCGTCGAGCAGCGCGTCCCACTCCGCGCGCATCCCAGCCATCGCGGACACCGTGCCCACGGCGCTCACGTCCAGCCTTGGCCCGATTCGCGGCCCCTGCTTCAGCTCATCCTCGTGAATCACAGGCCCGTCTCCTCGCTCAACCCGCGCGCTTCTTCGTCCGCCGCTCCGCGCGCACCGCGTCGCGGACCACCAGCGCCACGTCCGCCATCACCTCGGGCGACAGGTCCTGGTGACACGGAATCTCGACGATGCTCCTGCGCAGCTGCGCCACCTCCGGGAACGCCGCCGCGTCACACGCGGGATGGAACCGCTTCCAGAAGTCGATGGCGTCGATGCCCTTCGCCCGCAGCCGCGCCAGCACCTCCGCCTTCTCCTGCACCACCATCGGATAGAAGAGCGGGCAGGCCCCCGGCGGGAGCTGGTTGAACAGCGGCGGCACCACGTCCCTCAGGCGCCCCAGCAGGTAGAAGTAGTTGCGGCGCCGCTTCTCGACGATGGACTCCAGGTCCTGCGCCAGCGCGATGCGCCGGGTCAGCGGGCTCATCCCCAGGTCCACGTGCTTGCGGTCGAAGTGCTGCGTGCCCGTGGCCACCCGCTCGATGCTGGCCGCCTTCACCGTGCCATGCCCCACCGTGCGCACCAGGCCGCGCAGCGTCCGGCCCACCAGTCCGCCTCGCAGCTCCAGGTTCTGCAACAGCGCGGACACGGTGTGGCTGAACGTCGACGCGGACGGCGGCGAGGGAGGCTCCGGCAGGCTGTACGAGCGCGCCCCGTTCACCACCAGCGCGCCACCATTGGGCACCGGCAGCGTCTT
Organism: Myxococcus stipitatus; assembly: GCF_038561935.1. Next base: position 5,983,578 of record NZ_CP102770.1, read on the forward strand.
GTAGAGACAGAAGATGCCCACGTCCCCCGTCGTGCCCAGCGGCACCGCCCCGTCCGAAGACAAGAGCGACAGCGCGCAGTCCTCGATGAGCACCAGCCCGTGCTGGTCCGCCAGCTTGCGCATCGCCTCCGTCGGGCCCGGGAACCCCGCGTAGTGCGTCAGGTACAGCGCCTTCGTCTTGGGGCCGATGCGCCGGGCCACGTCCTCCAGGTCCACGTCCCACCGGCTGCCCACCCGGTAGAAGCGCGGCGTGGCCCCCGCGTCCACGAGCGCCTCCACCTCCACCCCGTGGTGGTAGGCGGGCATCAGCACCTCGCCCTTGTCCAACCCCAGCATCTTCACCGTGAGCCAGACGGCGTTCCGGGCGAAGTAGAAGTAGCGGACGTTGGGCGACGAGAACGGAGGCAGCGCCCCCGGCTTCGGCTTGGACAGCAACATGCCAGGCCACAGCGTCGGCAAGGACGGCACGAACAGCCGGCCCGTCGGGGTCATCGTGTCCATCTCGCCACCACCTCTTTCACCACCGGACTCCACCGGAACTTGGCCGCGCACAGGGCCCGGCCGAACGCGGAGTCGTTGAAGACATACAACCAGGTGTGGCGCCGGGCCTGGTCCGTCCAGTCCCGCTTCCACACCATGTCCGGCCCCAGGAAGTCGAACTCGCGAAGCCCGCGGTCGATGCAGCTCCCCACCACCTCCTCCATGAGGAGCTGGCCCGGACTGCACTCGCGAAGCACCTCGTCGTAGCCCGGCTTCAACAGGAAGTAGCGCCCCGCGTGCTCCAGGCCGTAGTGGAAGGCCACCGGCTTGCCCGCCAGCCGCAGGAAGTACAGCGCCAGCCGGCCCCGGTAGGCGGAGTCCCGCGCCAGCTCCGTGTAGAAGCCTCGCGTCGCGGAGTCCTGCGCCATCGCCGTGCCGCGCTCGCCCTTCCAGCCGCTCTGCTCCAGCAGGAAGCCTTCCTCCAGCGTGCCTTCCAGCCCCAGGCCACCCTCCACCCGCTCGAAGGTGACGCTCCCCTTCTCCTCGAGCTTGCGGCGCCGGCGGCGGCAGTTCGCCTTGAACTTCGCCTGCAGCGCCCCCTGGAACTGCTCCCGGGTCGACGGCAGGCGGATGTATGGCGATTGCAGGGATTCCCACGCCCCCACGGGCATCCGCGCGGCCACCGCCGCTGCGTGCAGGCGCCACGCCGCGCCCCCATCCGGCACGTCCGTCAACCGCAGCACGTCCCAGCCGCCTTGCTGGCGCAAATGAGACAGGAACATGGCCCCGGCCGCGTCCGGCTCCCGCGCCAGCACATCGAAGCGACAGGAGTGAGCGTTGGCCGCGCCGGAGAGCTGCCGCACCGGAACGCCATACATCGACGTCCGCTCCTCCCACAGCGGCAGCGCCGCGCTCAGCCGCCCGGCGCCATCCCTCAGCGTCAAGACCCGCAGCCGCGCTCCCGGAGCGAAGTTGTCCAGCCAGATGCGGATGAACTCATGCCGGTAGAAGACCTCGTTGGAGGTCGCTTCCACCAATGCGTTCCACTCCGGCTCCAGGGCCATGAAGTCCGCCCGGTCGCTTGCTTCGATGACGCGCGGCCCCGTGTTGCTTTGTCTTGCTTCCATGTTGGGCAACCAAGGTGGTGATGAAAGGGTGGGGCTACAAGCCGCTGCGAGCCATCTTCAGAAGACAGGCGGCGACCTTGCGGCTGTCATGTCGGATCCTGGACCCGCTCTTGAGGAGATCCGCCCGCACGGGAACCACTCCGGCCGCGATCAACTCTCGCGTGTCCACACACACCGCGAACGAGCCACGTCTGCCATAACGCCGCGTGGCTTCCGCGGACGGCTCCGTGCCGTTCACCAGCACCGCGTCCAGCACCGGCCCCACATGGTTCCGGACAGCCTGCACGTGGTCCAGACAGGACATCCCATCCGTCTCGCCCGGTTGGGACATCAGGTTCGCCACCATGACCTTCAAGGCCCGGGACTCCCTCAGCGCCTGGGCCACCCCATCCACCAGCAGGTTGGGCAGGAGACTGGAGTACAGCGACCCAGGTCCAATGGTCACCAGGTCCGCCGTGTACAAAGCTTCCAGCAATCCCTCCACCGGAGGCGGAGAGCGAGGACTCAACGACACACGCCGCACCCGCCCCTGCGCCCGGCAGATGTTGCGCTCGCCGATGACCTCCGTGTCGTCGTGCATCTGCGCCACGAGCTGCACCGACTGCAGCGTGCACGGCAGCACCCGCCCGCGCGCGCCCAACAGCTCCCCGGACATGCGCACCGCCTCCAGGAAGTCGCCCTTGAGCTCCGCGAGCGCGGCGATGAGCAGGTTGCCCACCGCGTGCCCGGCCAGCCCCCGCGCCCCGCCGAAGCGGAACTGAAACACTTCCTTCAGCGCGTTCCGCCCCCCCGCGAGCGCCACCAGACAGTTGCGGATGTCTCCCGGAGGCAGCGCCCCGTGCTGCCGCCGCAAGCGGCCGGAGCTGCCGCCGTCGTCGCTCATCGCCACGACGGCGGTGATCTCCACCCCGGGGTCCCCCGGCCTCGGCGCCGCGCGGCGCGCCAGGCCCCGGAGCACCATGGGCAGCCCCGTCCCCCCGCCAATGGCGACAATCCGGGTGGGTCGCTCCAGCTGTGACTGCAGCAGCTCGTTGCGGTCCGCGTCCCGCTCACGCCGGGCTCGCGCTTCCTCCCACGACTCCGGGAGCGGCGAATCCAAGTCCATCCCCACCATGTTCCCCTCCCCCATCCTCGACGCCCCACCCACCCGCTCCCGGGTGGGCCCCCGCCCGACCTCCCGCCACCGGAAGGCCCGGCGGGACGTGTCCCTACCGAGCCCCACGTCCGAGCAATACGTGCCTCACCGTGTGGAAGATGATTCCCACATCGAGGAACAGCGAGCCGTTCTTCACGTAGTACAGGTCGAACTCCAGCTTGTTGCGCGCGTCCTCCACGGAGGCCCCATAGGGGTAGCGAATCTGCGCCCAGCCCGTCAGGCCCGGCTTCACCGCCTCCCGCAGGCCATAGAAGGGAATCTGCTCCTTGAGCTGCGCGACGAAGACGGGGCGCTCCGGCCGAGGCCCCACGAAGCTCATCTCCCCCATCAACACGTTGAACACCTGGGGAATCTCGTCGATTCGCGTGCGGCGGATGAAGCGGCCCACCCGCGTGACGCGGTCGTCGTTCGCCCGCGCCCACACCGCGCCGTCCTTCTCCGCGTCCGTCCGCATGCTGCGGAACTTCCACAGGTGGTACGTCGCCCCGCCCAGCCCCGTGCGTTCCTGCCGGTAGAAGACAGGCCCCCTCGAGTCCAGCTTGATGGCCACCGCCACCAGCAACAGGAAGGGCCCCGACACGGCCAGCAGCAGCGCCGCCACGGCCCAGTCGAAGGCGCGCTTGAGCGCGCGTCGGAGCGACGACACCGTCAGCTCGTCCGCGAACGCGAAGTCGCTCGCCCGGAGGAACTGCACCGGAATCCGCCGCAGCACCCGCTCGCAGAAGCCCGTCGCGTCATACACACGACGGCCCTGCAGCCGGCAGCTCAACAGTGAATCCACCCAGTTCGCCCCACGCATGTCATCAGCGGCCTGCACGACATATGCCGCGTCAAGACGAGCGGCCAGGCGGTCCAGCGGCTCCTCCGTCGTGCGAGGATTCACCATGGCGACGACGCGGTAGCTGCCCTCGCCCCCCGCCTCGATGGCGCTCGCCACCGCGCGGGCCTTGAGGCCATCGCCGATGATGAGCACCGCGTCGGGCTCTCCGACGAGGGCGCGAATGGAGACGCGGACCACCAGCGTGCCGGCCAGCGCGCCCATGGCCCCGCCCATCAGCGCACCCGGGGGCAGCGCCACCGGGAACAGGAGCGGCATCACCAGCATCACCCCGCCCGACACCATGGCGGTGACACCCGCGGCCTTCAGGAAGCGGTAGCCGCGCGCGCGGTCCTCCGCGGCCACGCGCAAGTCATACAAGTCCAACAGATACAGCGTGAACTGGAAGGTGACGACGAACGCGCCCCCCAGCCCCAGCAGCGTCGGCCACATCGTCCAGAGCGAGGGCCGCGTGCCCGCGGGAGAGAAGAGCGCCGCGCAGGCCGCCGCTCCCATCACACACGCCAGTGCAATCGCCGAGCTCTCGGCGAGAAAGAACGTCAGCTTCTTCGCGGAAAAATAGTGGTGAAAAACCCGGAGCACGTGCCCCTCCGACCGACCCGCCCACCCAACACCCACCCGCGCCCCGCCCGCCCCAACCTGGCCGGGGCGCGGACCTCACCTCTACCGCTGCTTCTCGTAGTTCTTCAGGTACGGCGAGGCACGCACCTCCGCGCCGTTCAGCACGCACCCCAGGATGGGGGCCCCCGCCAGGTGCTCCACCGCCTGGTGCACCGTCTTGCCCGGCGTCACGTTGGCGCGGATGACCAGCAGCAGCCCGTCCACCTGGTGCCCGAGAATCGCCGCGTCCGCGAAGGGCAGCGTCGGCGGCAGGTCCACGTACACCTCGTCGAAGCCCTCGCGCACCGCCTTGAGGAACTGCTTCATCCGAGGGCTCGCCAGCACCTGCGACGGCTCCTCTGGAGGGGTCCCCGCGGCAATCAATGCCAGACGCGTGGAGTTGAAGCGGCGCACCACGTCCCGCACCTCCACCTCCCCCGACAAGAGTTCCGCCAGGCCCGTCTTGTTTCGCACCCCCAGCGTGGCCGCCACCCCGCCGCGCCGCAGGTCCGCGTCCACCAGGAGGATGCGCCGCTCCGGGTTCGCCCGGGCCGCCGCCATCGCCAGGTTGACGCTCGTCACCGTCTTGCCCTCGCCCGGCACGGCCGAGGTCAGCGCCACCACCTTCATGGGCCGCAGCTCCCGCATCCGCTCCAGCCGGTAATACAGGCTGCGGTACTGCTCCGCCGCCGCCGAGGCTGGGGCGGTCAGCGTCACCACCCGCCGGTCCACCGCATTGGGATTCGCAGAGCCCTCATCCACCCTGGGGAGGAAGTTGCCCGCCCGCTCCATCGTCTGGTCCATGTCCACCTTCCGTCCTTTCCGTGGGTGTCAGTTCAATGAGGAGGGGGATGACACGTTGTTGCGTCCCCCCTGGGACGGCATCAACACCCGCCGCTCCGTCTTGCCCTGCATGTCCGGCACCACCGCCAACACCGGCAACGTCAGGCGCTGACGCACCTCCGTGCCATCGCGCAGGCTGTCATCGCGCATCTCGAGCACCGCGCCCGTGAGGATTCCCAGGCCCAGCGCCACCAGGAGCACCACCAGCATCCCCGTCAGCCGGTCCGGCCGCGCGGGCGTCGCCGGGACTCCCGCGGGGGAGATGACGTTGAAGAGGCTCTTCGACGTCTTCGCCTCCAGCTCCTGGGCAATCTCCGCCTCCACCTTGCGGCTCACCACGCTCTGGTACTTCGTGCGAGCCACCTCGTAGTCGCGGTTCATCACCGCCAGCTCATGCGCCCAGCGCGGCGTGTTGTTCAGCCGCGACTGGTACACCTCCGCCTTCTGCTGGAGGTCGACGATGTCCTTCTGGATGGCGCCGATGAGCGAGCTCACCCGGGAGCGCTCCGCGCGCTCCGCCCAGAGACGGCCCTCCGCCTCCTTGCGCTGCGCCGTCATGGCGCCCAGCTCGTTCTCCATGCGCTTGATTTCCGGGTGGTCGTCCGTCCAGTTAGTGCGCGCGTTGACGAGCGCCCGCGTCAGCCCGTTCTCCGCCGCCTCCAGGCGCCCCGCCTCGCTGTCCACCGCGTTGCGAGCCCGCGCCAGGTCCGAGCGCCGCGCCTCCGCCACCCGGAGCTCCTCCGACTTCGTCTGGAGCTCATGCGACACGCGCTCCAGCCCGCGCATGTTCATCTCCATCTGCTCCGGCAGCTCCCCCAGGTGGTCCACCTTGAACTGGGAGATCTTCCGCTCCCACGAAGAGACGGCCTTGCCCATCTGCGCCATCTCCTCGTTGAAGAGGTCCGTGGCGCGCGCGGCCTGGGCCTGACGCAGCTTCAGCGTCTCCTCGGAGAAGAGGGCCGGGAGGCGGTTGGCGACACGCTCGGCCACCTGCGGGTCCGGATGGGCATACGTCAATTCGAACGCCGTCTCCCCTTCCACGCGGACCGTCAAATCCTTGCGCATCTTCGCGACGGCCGCCTCCATGCCTTTCTCAGACACCGTGTCTGGATAGAGCCCCATCTCCTCGATGGCCTTCTGGAGCACGGGCCGGGCCAGGAGTTCCTGGCGAACGGTGAGCAGCCGCTGCTCGATGAGCTCGCTCACGGTGCGCTGCACCATCTCCTCGCCTGGCCGCTGAGGCTCCACGCGGACCACCACAGACGCTTCGTACATGCTCGGCCGAGTCATCACGATGGCCGTTCCCACCGCGAGAACCGCCACCGTGATGGCCCCCACCAGCGCCTTGCGTCGCCAGAGTGAGGCCAGCAGCTCGTCCGCCGTCATCCCACGCTCCATGTTCCGCTCCTCCTCCAACCCACTCACGTGTTGTCACCAAGCCGTCACGATGAGGCGGACGGCAAAGACATTGCGAGACAGGTCTCCCGCGGCTCCCGCCGCTTCCGCCACGCCCACCTGGGCAATCCGATCCACCGCGCCCTGCATCGCCACCTGGCGATTGACGGCGTATTCCACTCCGGCTCCCACCGCGTACCCCTGGGACACGCGGCGGGCGTTGTCGAACGTCGACCAGGCGCGCGCCGGCGCGCGCCCGTTCCGGAAAAAGCTGGCCGCGCCGAACGCCGAGAAGCGCTGGTTGAACCGGCGCGCCAGCGTCAGCGTCGCGTAGTCCGCCCACAGCGCGTTGGCGAAGCCGCTGGCTCCCACCAGGTCATGGCCCACCGCGAAGCCCAGGTCGAACAGCTCGCCCTCGCGCGCCAGCTCCAGGTTCACCCGCGGCACCCAGCCGCTCTCCTGGCCATACGGCGCCAGGTAGCGCACGGGCCCCGCGCGCGCGATGAGGGTCGTGGGCCGCGTCAGCCGGTAGCGCAGCGAGCCCGTCAGCGCGTGCGCCTGGGACAGCACGCGCTCGTAGAGAAAGCCCTGGTAGCGGTACTCCAGCCCCAGGGTGAGCCTGCGAGAGGAGCGGTACAGCATCTCGAGCGTCGGCGTGTGCGCGGAGCCAGTGTGCTGCCCGTCCTCGAGGATGCGCACCACCTCCAGCGCATAGCCCGCGCGCACGTCCACCCGCTCCGAGGCCCGCGCGGTGATGCCCAGCCGGGCCTGCGTGAAGAAGGTGGGCTCGGTGGAGCGCGCCAGGCCGTCGCGCGGCAGCGACGTCGGGTCCGTCACGCGGAACACACGCGCATAGCCATCCACCCGGAGCCTGCGCGACAGCAGGTACTGGAGCGCCAGACCGCTGCGGTGGTCCAGCGTCACCCGGCCGGAGCCGTGCCGCATCAGCACGTCCGCGGCGTAGAACCCGTCGAGCGTCAGCCGCTCGTCCTTGCCCTCCAGGCCCACGCGCGGAGACAGCTTCGACATGAACTGGCCGCCCGTCGCGCCCGCGCCCAGGCGCAGGTCGTCGTCGTAGCGCTCCTCGGCGGCGATGCGCAGCCGAGGCTCCCACACGGTCGCCGCGGAGACCGCCGGCGCGGTGAGCATCAGGCCCGTCAACAGCCACTTCTTCCAGTCGCCCTTCACCGTCGACCTCCCTCGCCTACGCCCGTCGCCCCAGTCCTCGCTCCACCTGCCCGTCCCTTCACGGCACGACGATGGTGTCCCCCGGCCGCAGCAACACGTCCTGGCCCCCGTCGGGAGAAATCAGGTCGCTGTAGCGCACGGGAATCTGCCCGCCGTTGCCATCGCTGCGGATGACCACGATGCCGTCGGAGTTGGCGAAGTCGGTGAAGCCGCCCGCCAGCGCGATGGCTTGAATCAGCGACACGCGCCCGCGCAAGGGATAGGCCCCCGGGTGAGTCACCTCACCGGTGACGAACACGCGGCTGCTGTTGACCTCGCGGACAATCACTGTCACGCGCGGCTCCTGCACGTACGGCTGGAAGCTCGACTTGAGCGCCTCGGCCAGCTCCGTCGGCGTCTTCCCCGCCGCCTGGACCTCCCCCACCATGGGCATGGAGATGAAGCCATCCGGGCGGACGGGGAGCGTGCGGGACAGCTCCGCGTCACGCCACACCGCGATGTCCAACACATCCTCACGTCCAATGCGATAGGGCTGGTCGGAGTTGTCCACCTTGACCGCCGGCTGGTGCACGCACCCGCCCAGGAGCACCGCTCCCAACAACATCCAGCCCCCCGCGCTCGTCTTGCCCATCGTCCCCTCCCTCATCGCTGCGGATGTCTCTTCAGGCCCCGCGCTGGCGAAGCCCTCGCTCTCGGCTCGCCTGCCATAGCAGCGGATGTGCCATGCACCCCTGGGAGGGAAAACCCATGGATCGCCGTGGGTTACGAAATGCCGTGGGTTGTAACGTCCAGCGGGCCGGGAAGAATTACCGCCACCTCACCGGGGAGAAGTCAGGGGCCTGCCACCGCGGGGCGCCTGTTGATGGAAGACATTTACCCAAGACGGGGCAGACACCTTCCCATTCCACACCCTGTGTGCGCGGCACGCGAATTGAAGTCTTTTGGAGGTGAGGAGTTGAGTTCCACAACGGGCCTCGCGCCCGGCAGACAGGGAGCCTGCGGATGAGGAAGGCAGCGGGGGCGGTGGTGGCGGCATTCGCATTGGGGACCGGAGCGATGACCTGGCTGGGCATTGCCCTCGCGGCTCAGACCGAGGCCGCGGCGCTGGGGCTGATGGGCCTGGCGCTGTACGCGAGCAGCTCGCTCTTGAGCGGGAAGACGTCCGAGGAGACGGCGCGGGGCATGGCGAACCAGCCCTGAGCCTCCGGCGCGTCGCACATGACAAAGGCCTGGTGACCCTGATGCGTCACCAGGCCTTTTCATTTCCAGACACCGTGACGCGCGTCGCTCAGGGGATGGCGCGCACGACACCGCCGTCCACGCGCAGCGCCGTGCCGTTGATGCCGGACGACTTCGGGCTGCACACGAAGGCCACCAACGCGGCGACCTCGCTCGGCTCGGCGAAGCGCTGGAGCAGCGATGACGGGCGGGCGCTCTTGAAGAACTCGCGCTCCACGGTCGCCTGGTCCACCCCCTGCTGCGTCGCCAGGCCCTTGAGGAAGTCCTCCACGCCCTCGGTGCGCGTGGGGCCCGGCAGCACACAGTTCGAGGTGATGCCCGTCCCCGACAGGCTCTCCGCGATGCCGCGCGACAGGGCAATCTGCGCCGTCTTCGTCACCCCGTAGTGGACCATCTCCACGGGAATCTGGATGCCCGACTCGCTGGAGATGAAGACGATGCGCCCCCAGTTCGTCTCGCGCATCCCCTGGAGGTAGTGGCGGCTGAGGCGCACGCCGCTCATCACGTTCACATCGAAGAAGCGCATCCACTCCGCGTCGGAGATGGCCTCGAGCGGCTTCGCCTCGAAGATGCCCAGGTTGTTCACCAGGATGTCCACGCGCGGAATCGACTGGAGGAGCGCGCTTGCGCCCTCGCTCGTGCCCAGGTCGATGGCCGCGCCGCGCAGCTTCGCGTCCGGCTGCTTGCGGCGCACGGCGGCGATGGCCGCGTCCACCCGCTCCTTCGAGCGGCCGTTGACGATGACCTCCGCTCCCTCGCTCGCCAGGGCCTCGACGATGGCCAGGCCGATGCCCGCCGTGGACCCCGTCACCAGTGCAACCTTGTCCTTCAATTCCAGGTTCATCCGTTCCCTCACATCCGTGGTGCCGCTTGGTAACGACGCCTCGCGCCGTCCGCCATGCGGGCGGCGGCGCATTTCATCTCCACCCGCCGCATCCTGCTCTATGGTGCGCGGCCATGGCGAAACCCCAGTACTGGCTCATCAAGAGCGAGCCCTCGGTCTACGCGTACGCGCAGCTCGAGAAGGACCAGCAGACGGAGTGGACGGGCATCCGCAGCTTCGAGGCGCGCAACAACCTGCGGGCGATGCAGCCCGGAGATCTCTGCCTCTTCTACCACTCCAACGAGGGCAAGGCCGTGGTCGGCGTGGCCAGGGTCCTCACGCGGGCCACCGAGGACTCGACGGCGCCCGGCGAGGACTGGGCCTCGGTGAAGGTCGCCCCCGTCGTCCCCGTCAAGGCGCCGGTGGACCTCGCCGCCGTCAAGGCCACCGCGGCCCTGAAGGAGTTCCCCCTCATCACCCGCAGCCGCCTCAGCGTCGCGCCCGTCACGGCCGAGCACTTCAAGCTCATCCTGAAGATGGGGAAGACGTCGCTGCCGAAGTAGCCGGAGGCTCCGGGGGCCGGAGCAGCGTCACCCGCGGCCCCGTGAAGGTGTGCCGCTGGACCACGCCCCAGTAGAGCCCCAGCAACACCAGCGCGCCGGCGAACGTGTAGCCGGCGAGCTGGTTGGGCGGCAGGACGAAGAGCACCATCACCACCGCGCACCACCCCAGCGCCACCGCGTTGACGAACGACGACGCGCGGCCCAGGTCCCACGGGCCTCGGTGGGACCACGTCCCGGCCCGCCGCGTGCGGAAGCCCACCCAGATGGGCAGGGCATAGGACGCATAGAGCGCCAGCGTGCTCAGCGCCACCATGGCCGCGTAGGCCTGGCTCCACAGCGCCACCACCAGGGCCGCGGCCACCGACACCCAGACTGCGACGGAGGGGCTCTTGAAGCGCGGCGACACCCGCGCCAGCCAGGGGGAGGCCGGCAGGCCGTTGTCGCGCGCGAAGGCGAACAACATGCGCGAGTTGGACGTCACCGACGACAGCCCGCAGAACCACATGGCGCCAATGGCCACCCAGACCAGCGCGCCCCCCAGGGCCGGGCCCAGCGAGTGCGTCAGCACGGACAGGAAGGGATTGGCGGCGGCGGCCGTGGCGGGCAGGTCCTGGATGGCCAGCGTCACCGCGCCGAGCAGCAGGTAGCCCACCACCGCGCTGACGGCCACGGACAGGAAGATGCCCCACGGGGCGTTGCGCGTGGGGTCTCGTGTCTCCTCGGAGACATGGGCGCTGGCGTCGTAGCCCGTGAAGGTCCACTGCGCCTGGAGCAGGCCGATGAGGAAGCCATAGGCATACAGCGGTGTCTCGGAGCTGAAGCGCGTCAGCAGGAAGGCCGCGTCCTGCTTGGGCGCGAAGGCCGCGAGCGCGCCGATGAGCACCGCCACGCCCACGACGTGGTACCAGGCCGAGAAGTCATTGAGCCAGGCGACGACCCGCACACCCACGTGGTTGAGCACCGCGTGGGACAGGAGGATGGCCGTGTAGAGCGGCAGCACGGTGGAGCGCTCGCGCGAGCCCACGAGCATGTCCGCGAGGAACTCCGCCAGCCCGTAGTCGATGCCCGCGGTGATGGCGAACTGCCCCAGCGTGTTCAGCCACGCGGTGAAGAAGCCCACCCGGGGCCCGCCCAGCATCGCGGCCCAGTGGTAGAGCGCGCCCGCGGTGGGAAAGGAGGACGCGAGCTGCGCGAGGCTCGCCGCCACGGCCAGCGTCATCACCGCCACCAGCGGCCAGCCCACCCCCATCACCAGCGGCCCCCCGAAGCGCAGGCCATGGCCGTACAGCGTCACGGCGCCGGTGAGGATGGAGATGATGGAGAAGGAGACCGCGAAGTTGGAGAAGCCGCCCATGCCGCGCAGGAGCTGCTGCGCGTACCCCAGTCGCTGGAGCTGGGCGGCGTCCTCCTCGAGCTGACGCTCGGCGTCCGGTGGGTTGGCCATGGCGTCAGGATACGCGGGCCCACTCCGGTGACCTTGGAGGGGTGGAAGGAATGGGCCCGCGTCTGTCCGGAACGCTACGGCTTGCGCGGCGCGGGGCTCGCCGGCTCCCCCATCCCGGGGGGCGGGCCCTTGAGGATCCGCACCCCCTTGTGGATGCGCATCACGCCCATCTCCGCCTCCAGCTTCTGCCAGAGGTCGGGCCCCAGCAGCTTCTTGATGCGGACCATCAATCCCAGCCGGTTGCGACGCACCGCCGTCTCCGCCCGGCCCACCTCCTCCAGCTGCCGGAAGATGGCGCTCTCCTCGCTGGCGTCCGCGCGAATCAGCCGCTCCAGCTGGAGCTGCGCCCGCTTCAGGTCCGCCTCCAAGGGGATGACCGCATCATTGGCGTCGAAGGTGGCGTCTTGAATCTGCTTCAGCAGCTCCCGCTGGATGCCGAGCTTCTCCGCGACGTGCGGGGGAATCCCATACGAGGCGGCCGGCAGCGGCCCCAACGGAGGCAGCACCTCCGGCCCCCCGGGCCCGTCGAGATGCACCGCGGTGGCCCCCGCGGGCAGTCGCTGGATGAAGACGTTCTCGGACTCTCCCTGCGCGGAGGCGGGCGAGGTCCACAGGAGCGGCGCGAGCAACGCCACCCCCAGCGAGACAATGGACTTCTTCATGGCATCAACTCCTGTGAATGGATGAGAGGCATGACCGCCGTTCGGAACGGCGGCGTTTCCAGCGCGCGGGAATCGGGAGGACGCAGCCACGCGGCCAGCGTCCCGAAGGGCCGGTAGGTGTCGTCGCCGGACACCACCTCGCGGCGGGAGTAGCCACGCACCTCGGCGACCAGCACCGCCAGCGAGCCCCGTGGGTCCTCGTCGAGGAACTCCCGGGGCCGCTCTCCTTGAAGGGTCTGCTCATGAGGCGACAGCGGGCGTGTGTCCTCGGGCAGGTTCTCGGCGAACGACTCGTGTGACGCGGGGGCCTCCGGCACCGGCTCCCCGGGGCGCGCCACCCACGTCAGGAATCCCACACACATCGAGGCCACCGCCCCCACCGCGATGCGGCGGCGCACCTTCCGCCGACGCACCTCGCCGAGCACCGCCTCGCGAGAGACGCGAGGAAGCGGCGGCGTCAGGGGGGGACGCAGCGCGGCGGCGGTGGCGTGGGCCGAGGCCAGCGAGCGGCAGTCCTCGCAGCCGTCCAGGTGAGCCCGCACCGGAGCCGGCCACGGCGGCGACGCGTCCAACAGGGCCATGGCCACCTCGTGGCATCTCATGATGTCTCTCCTTCGAGGGCCTGCTCGGCCTTGAGCTTCTTCAGCGCGCGGTACAGGTGGATGCGCACGGTGCCGCGGCCGATGCCCATGCTCTCCGCGATGGAGTCCAGGTCCAGTCCCTCCAGGTAGCGCAGCGTGAAGGCGGTGGCCTGCTGCGCGGGAAGGGCTCGCACCGCGCGCCCCAACGCCCGCCAGCGCTCGGCTCCTTCGAAGCGCTCCTCGGGTGACGGCTCCAGCGCGAAGCCTCCGTTGAGTGCCTCACGAATCACGCTCCACACGCGCCGCCGCCGCAGGTGCCCCATCGCGCGAGAGACCAGGATGCGCCTCAGCCACGCCGGGCCCGCCTTCGCGTCCCGCAACAAATGCCGCTTCTCGTAGGCATCAGCCAGGGACGCCTGCACCAGGTCCCGGGCCTCCTCGCTGTCCCACACCAGCCGCCTCGCCAGCCGCGACAGCGCGGCCTGCTCCGCCTCGAGGAGGGCGTCGAAAGCCATCGCGTCCATCGCGCGGCCTGGACTTCCGGGCTCCTCTAGGATGGCGGTACCCTTCACGGTGAAACGACCTCCCCGTCTGCCGTCACGGAATGAGGACGCACCAGCGCCTAAAACGGCATACTCGCGCCGTGAGCACTCCAGACATCCGCCGGATTCCAGCCGCCGAGACACGCGGGCTGCGCCGGGCCGTCCTGCGCCCCCACCAGCCTCCCGAGGCCGTCGTCTATCCAGGAGATGATGACCAGGACACCCTCCATCTGGGCGTGTACTCGGACGGCCGCCTGCTCGGTGTGGCGTCACTGTACCGGGAGCCGCCCCCCTACGCACTGAAGGCCATCACCGCGTGGCGCCTGCGCGGCATGGCCGTGGAGCAGGGGCGACAGGGCCAGGGCCTGGGCGCGGCCTTGCTGAAGGCCTGCATGGACCACGCGCGGGAGCATCGCGGCACGCAGCTGTGGTGCAACGCGCGCGCGACGGCGTCAGGCTTCTATCGCTCGCTGGGCTTCATCCAGCACGGGGACGTGTTCGAGCTGCCCGGAATCGGGCCCCACCACCTCATGTCGCGAGAGCTGAAGGAGTCCGAGCGATGAGCTCCCCGCTGGACCTGGGCGCGCTGCGCGACGCCATCGAGGCCATCGACGAGGAGATTCTCGACGCCCTCCGCCGCCGCATGGACCTGGCGGACGACGTGGCCCGCTCCAAGCTGGCCACCGCGGCGCCGCTCCGGGACCAGCGACGGGAAGACCTGCTCCTGCGGCGCATCCGCACGCGCGCCGCGGAGCACAAGCTGGACCCGCACGAGGTGGAGCGCATCTGGCGGCTGGTCATCGACATGTCCGTGGCCCGGCAGCAGGCGCTCGTCACGCGGCAGGACACCACGCCGCTTCGCGTGGGCTATCCCGGTGTCGAGGGCTCCTACAGCCACCTGGCCGCGCGCCGCCTCTACTCGGGCCGCGCCGGGGGCGTGCTGCTCACCGGGTTCGACCACTCGCGCGAGGTGGTGGAGGCGCTGCGCCGCGGCGAGCAGGACCTGGCGCTCCTGCCCATCGAGAACACCACCGCGGGCAGCATGAACGAGACATATGACCTGCTGGCCGAGGGCGGCGTGGTCATCACCGCGGAGCTGGTGAGCCAGGTGGACCACCGGCTGCTGGGCCTGCCGGGCGCGAAGCTGGAGGGCCTGCGCGAGGTGTTCTCCCATCCGCAGGCCCTGGCCCAGTGCGAGACGTTCCTTCGCGACAAGCTGCCGTGGGCGCGGGCGGTGCCGGACGTGGACACGGGCGGCGCGGCGCAGAAGGTGCGCGAGCGCAATGACCCGACGGTCGCCGCCATCGCCAGCGAGATCGCCGCGCAGCGCTTCGGCCTGGAGGTGCTCGCGCGCGAGCTCCAGCCCGAGTCCGACTACACGCGCTTCGTCGAGGTGGGGCGCGAGGCCACGCCGCTGTCGCCCGAGGCCCCGTGCAAGACGTCGCTGCTCATGGTGCTGGAGCACAAGCCCGGCACGCTGGGGGAGATGCTCCAGCGGCTCACCCTGCGCGGCGTCAACCTGAGCAAGCTGGAGTCGCGGCCGATTCCGGGCAGCCCGTGGCAGTACCGCTTCTACGTGGACGTGGAGGGCCATGCGGCCTCCGCGCCGCTGACGGCCGCGCTCGAGGACATCCGTCCGCTGACCTCCTTCCTGCGAGTGCTCGGCACCTATGCCCGAGCCGAGGGGAGCCATGGCTGAGCCGTCTGCGCGCCGCATCGCCTTCCAGGGAGAGCGAGGCGCCTATGGAGAAGAGGCGCTGCGCGCGCTCCACGGGCCGCACGTCGAAGCCGTCCCCTGCCCCACCTTCCGCGCCGTCTTCGAGGCCGTGGCCGAAGGCCGCGTGGACGGCGGCGTGGTCCCCGTGGAGAGCTCGCTGGGCGGCCCGGTGGCGGAGAACGTGGACCTGCTGCTGGAGCACGACGTGCCCATCACCGGCGAGATGTCGCTGCGCATCCGCCACTGCCTCGTCGCGCCCAAGGGCCTGGCGCTCGCGGACGTCGAGCGGGTGCTGTCGCATCCCCAGGCCCTGGCCCAGTGCGCCGGCTACCTGCGGCGGCGCGGCATCCAGCCCGTTCCGGAGGCCAACACCGCCATCGCCGCGCGCAAGGTCGCCGAGGAGACTCCGCCGCGCACCGGCGCCATCGCCAGCCGCGCCTCCGCGGAGCTGTACGGGCTGACGGTGCTGGAGGAAGGCGTGGAGGACTCTCCGGACAACTACACGCGCTTCATCGCGCTGGGCCTCACGCCGCCGCGCGAGTGGAAGCGGCGCAAGACGGCGCTCGCCTTCACGGTGCAGAACGAGTCCGGCGCGCTGTACCGCGTGCTGGGGGCGTTCTCCGGACGCGGGCTGGAGGTGTCCCGGCTGGAGTCCCGGCCGCAGCGCCGCGCGTGGGAGTACGTGTGGTGCCTGGACGTGGACGGCGCGCTGGAGGACCCGCGGGTGCGCGAGGCGGTGGAGGCCGCTCAAGCAGCCTGCATCACCCTGCGGGTCCTCGGCAGCTACGGCGTGGCCTGACGTCGGCTACGCCGGGGTGGACTGGCTCCCGTCGCCGTTCTTCACGACGGCCAGGTACGCCTCGCGGACAATCTGCGTGTAGCGCTGGAGCGCGGCGAGTTGCTCCAGCCGCAGCGCCTGCGGACCGTCACACAGCGCCGCTTCCGGGTTCGGGTGGAAGTCCACCAGCACCATGGACGCACCCGCGATGAGGCCCTGGCCGATGGAGTGGAAGATGTCCGGCAGGCCGTCCGGCGGCGCATCCGGCCGACCGATGGCGTGCGACGGGTCCACGCACACCGGCATGCGCGTGAGGCGGCGGACCACCGGCACGTGCGCGAAGTCCACCATGTTCCGGTGCGGATCGCCCAGGTGCGACTTCACGCCGCGGAGGCAGAAGACGATCTTCGGGTTGCCCTCGCTCGCGATGTACTCGCAGGCGTTGAGCGACTCCTCCAGGGTGATGCCCATGCCGCGCTTGAAGAGCACGGGGAAGACGCGCTGCTGGCCAATGGACTTGAGCAGCTCGAAGTTCTGCGCGTTGCGCGTGCCCACCTGGAGCATGACGCCCGTGGCGTTGCCGGAGCGCTCCAGCGCGTCGCGAATCTCGTCGATGTGGCGCGGGTGCGTCACCTCCATGGCGACGACCTTGATGCCGTGCCGGCCCGCCGACTCGAACACCCACGGAAGGCACGCGGCGCCCAGGCCCTGGAACTCGTAGGGGTTGGTGCGGGGCTTGTACGCGCCCATGCGCGTGGTGCGGATGTCGCAGCGCTCCAGCGCCGCCATCATCGCCTCCACGTTCTCCTTCGTGTCCACCGCGCACAGGCCGGCGAACACCTGCACGGTGCGCTCGTCGAAGGTGATGCCGTTGTACTCGAAGCCCGTCGACGTCCGCTGGCCCTTGTGCCGGCCGATGACGCGGTACTTCTGGGAGACGCGCACCACCTGCCGCACGCCCGGAATCTGCTCGAAGGCCTCCACCGGCACCTGCGCCGTGGAGCCCAGCAGGTAGATCTCCGTGACGGTGTACTCCGAGCCCTCGATGACGTGGGGACGCGGCGTCACGCCCTTGTACTGCGACGCGACTTGAAGGACGGCGGATACGACGGACTCAGGAGAGTCCGGTTCGAGCATGACAATCATCTTCGGGGTTCTCCAGACAGGGCTGTCTTGTCGGACTAATGTGCTAGCGCGGAATCGCCGCGCGGAGTGTAACAACGAGGTCCCTGGATTGCGTCCGCGCGGCCCACGCGGACGGCCGCGGCCTGGGCCGGAGCCGCGGGCGAGGAGCGCCTCGAGCCTCTAGCGGGCTGCCTGCTCAGGCGCCCTTGGGACGCAGCCGGGAGGCCAGCTGCGTGTACTGGTCCCTCTGGGCGGTGTCTCCCAGGTGCTCCCAGACGTCGGCCAGGGCCTTGGCCGCCTCGACGTATGCGGGCGCCAGCTCCAGGGCCAGCTCGAAAGTGTGTCGTGCTTGACGATAGCGGGCCTTGTCCGGCCGGCGCGGGCCGCGCGTGAGCAGCGCGTTGCCTCGCTCATAGACTTCGATGGCGGACGCCTCGCGGTAGCCGGGGTCGCCGTTGAGCTGGATGGCGCGCGCCATGTGCTCCGCGGCGGCCTCCGGCTCGCCCAGCTCCAACTGGCACAGGGCCGCGTCGCGGTGAGGGTCCGCGGCGGACGGGTCCACCTCGATGGCGCGCTCGAAGCAGCGCAGGGCCTCTTGCGCGCGGCCCAGCCGCGCCAGCGAGGAGCCCTTCGCGATGAGGGCGGGAAAGTGCTTCGCGTCGACGGCGAGGACCTTGTCGAAGAAGGAGATCGCGGCCTCGTGGTCGCCGGTCATCGACAGCTTGGCGCCCTCGTTGAACGCCGCGAACAGCAACTTGGACATCGTGCCCCCAGGGCAAGGGTTGCCCGGCCAGGACGAAAATGGCCGTTCGTCCAGCCTCTCACTGGGGAGCACCGCCTGGAAAGCCACCCGGACGCGGCGCCGGTGTGTCCGGCTGATGGGAGCCATCCGCTCCCCTCTCGCCGACCCGGAGATACCGGCCATTCCGCCGAGCCTCCGAGTCCCGGCAAGGTCCTGCCGGGAACAGTCCGGGCGAGGCGGGCACCCCACGCGAGGCGGCCCGCCCTCTCGGGTCAGATGCGCAGGCCCACCTGCAGGCCCGGCCACCAGATGGCTTCCTTGTTGGTCGTCGAACCCGCGGTGCCCAGGTGGCTCAGCGGGGCCACCGGCTCGCCATCGAACCCGTGGAGGAGGTTGGCCGTGGGGCCCGCGATGATGGCGAAGTGGCTGGCCACCTGGAAGCCCAGCATGAGCCGGGCCTGGTGCAGGAGCCGGTTGCCCTCGCCGCCCTTCCACTCGTGGATGCCGTGGGTCACCACGTCCACGTCGACGAAGAGCCGCTCGGTCACCGGGATGTGGCCGCCGATGCCCACGCCCGTGGACCAGTGGCTGGGGCCTCGCGTGCGGATGGAGCCCATGCCCACCACCAGCGTCGTGTAGAGGTAGCGGCTGCCCACCTTGAGCGCGACGTTGGCGTAGTTGAAGTCGCTGCCGTAGGCCTCGACGTGGAACTGGCCGTTGCGCACGATGTTGAGCAGGCCCACCGGAACGCCCGACTCCAGCTCCTGCGACACGTTGATGAGGCCCAGCTGGAGGCCGTTCATCTTCCCGGCGATGTTGATGATGCCCAGCTGCATGCCGCGGACGTCACCACCGATGTTGAGGAGGGACAGCTGCGCGCCGTTCGCGGAGGCCACGTAGTTCACGCCCGAGGACATCTGGATGCCCTTCATGTGCCCGCGCACCATGTTGAGGCCGACCGAGGCCTGATAGCCCTCGAAGTCGCCCTCCACCCAGCTCGTCCCCACCGAGAGCTGCGCGCCCTTCATCGACATGCTCGACACGCTGGCGCCCACGGCGAACTGGCCCATGTACCCGCCCTTGCGCGCCACGTTGGCGCCCACCGCGGCCTGGATGCCCTCCACGCGCTCACCCGCCCAGTTGCCGCCCACGGCGAACTGAACCCCCTCCACCGTGCCCTGGGCCCAGTTGCCGCCGACGGTGAACTGCCCGCCATTCACGTTCCCGTGCACGACGTTGAGGCCCAGGGCGGTCTGCACGCCGCGAACGGAGTCCGCGTTCCAGTTCGCGCCCATCGCCAGGGCGAAGCCATCCAGGCGGCCCATCGTCGCCACGCCGAATGACAGGGACAGGGCGTTGTCCACGTCCGTGTCCCCGAAGAGGCTGTTGGTCTGCACCTTGGGGAGCAGGCCCAGGTTGAGGAAGCGGCGATGGCGGCCCGTGCCCTCCACGGGGGTCGTCATGGCCAGGCCGTCGCCTCCCGCCGCCGAGCCACCGCGCATCGCCGTGAGCTCGCCCATCATCGGCATGAAGGCGCTGTCCGCCAGCATCGTGCGCCCGCCCTTGTCCACCACCAGCTTCGCCTGGGAGCTCGCGCCGCGCGACTCCCGCATCACCGTGTACTGGCCTGGCTGGAGGCCCAGCTCCGTGGAGCGCCCCGCGAGCTTGTTCAGCTCCACCACCAGCCGCCCGGGTTGGTCGCGGATGAAGAGGCGGCCCTCGACGCCCTCCCCCACCACCAGCACGGCGGACGTGGTCCGCAGGTCCGTCATCACCAGCTCGCCGGTGCCGGCCAGCTCGATGTCATAGGCGGGGTGCTGCGCGCCTCCGCGCGTGCGCTCGGTGCGCGCCAGCGTCTCGTGGAAGGCGAACTGGTAGGCCTCGTGGAGCGTGACGCGGCCATCGCCGGTCGCATCCGCCGCGCCGCGCATGCCGGAGACGAGGTTGTGCGTGAAGAACGAGCCGCCGATGCGGTCGGACTCCTGGGACACCTCGTCCTCCGAGGACGAGGTGAGGATGGCGTGGCCGCGCACCGCGGTGGACGCGTCCACCAGGAAGGCCGGGCGCCGCACGCCGCCCTTCTGCCGCGCCAGCGTTCCCGACGCGCACGAGTCGAGGATGGCGATGCGCACGTCGGCCGGAAGCTGCTCCAGCGCCTGGCGCAGCTCGCGGTAGCCGAAGCGGTCCTTGTGCAGCAGCAGACCCTCTTCGTCGGAGTGGCCCGAGTAGTAGATGAGCGCCTCGGTGCGCCCGCCGGGAGACTTCGCCGCGGCGACCATGGCCTTGAAGCGGGCCAGCGCGTTCTCCAGGGCCGAGCGGTCCCCCTCCAGCATCATCAGCCGGTCTTGGGGTTGGACACCGCCCAGCTCCTCCAGCACCTGGCCGAAGGAGTTCGCGTCGGTGACGGCGTAGCGCAGCTTCGCGCGGCCAGGGCCTCCATCGTTGACGCCCACCAGCAGCGCCAGGCGGCGCACGGGGGTGGAGGCGGCGTTGGAATCCGAGGGCGCCGCCGAGGCCACGGCGGGGAGGAACAGGGACAGGAACAGGAGTGACCGCGCCATCACGGCACTTTCTCCAACGTAAAGGATGTCTGGGCCAGCGTACGCGGCAAGGGAAGCGGCCGGATGCTCGCCTCGGAGGGGTGTCGGGCCAACAGTCGAGCGGCCTGTAGCACAGCTCCGACATCCACGGGTGAGTCCGACGTCACGAAGAAGAAACGTTCGAAGCCGGGAGCATCGTCGAGCTCGTACGAATGGGTCAGCGACACCGCTTCACCGCCCTCGAGCGACGTGGAGCCCAGCAACAAGGTGGGGTGGTGCAGTGTCACCGCGCCCCGGCCATCCACGGAGACCACCACACCATGGCGCCGGCCTCCGGAAAGGTAGCTGAGCTGGAGCAGGTCGCCGCGCTGCGCCCGCGCGCGGTCCCTCAGCAGCTCCACCGTCCCATTCTCCTGGCGATACACCAGGAGCCGCGCCGTGCCCTTGATGCCCACCGTCTCCATCAGCTCCACGTGCGCGGGGGTCAGGGACGGAGACTCCACGCCCAGGTCCGGCTGGACGGACAGGAGCAGCAACACCAGCGAGGCCGCCACCGGGATGCTGAGCGACAGGCCATGCCACTCGGGCTGCTCGGACGGCCGCGCCGCGTCGGCCACCAGGCTCGCGGTGCGACGCCGGCGCGCCACCTCCTTCGCCACCCCCGCGGGCGGGTGCCGCGTGAGCGTCTCGCGCGAGTCCGCCTCCAAGCGGGCGAGCCGGGACTGTCCATGCGGCTCCAGCTCCAGCTTGGCGCGAGCGGCGGCGAGCGTGTCCTCGGGCAGCTCGCCCAGGGCAATCCGCTCCAGCAGCCAGTCAGGGGTGGTCAGGGCCATGCGCACGAAGCCTCCAACGCGGTCCGCCGGCCCCAGGGCCAGGTCACCACCGCATCCTCCGCTCCCTGGAACACCAAGGCCGCTTGGATCTGTCACCCTTCAGCGCGCCCGTCCCACACGCCCTCCGCGCTTCCAGGTGTGCGGGTGTGTGCCCGAGACGAGACTCAGAGGCGGAACACCATCAGCTCCTCGTCGACGTAGGCCCCGTCGATCTTCAACGCCCGAGGCTCCACGCCATAGGTCTGGAAGCCCATGGAGCGGTACAGCCCATGGGCGGAGGCGTTGTTGGCGACGACAATCAGCATGAGCTGCTCCACCCCGGGCAGCTTGCGGGCCTCCGCCACGAGCGATTCGAGCAGGCGTCGGCCCACGCCGCGCGAGCGGACCTCCGAGGCCACGTACATCCCCCAGATGACGGCCTTGTGCGCGCACTTGATGCGAGGCTCCGCGCGCACCCCGCCCATGGCCACCAGGCGCGCCCCGTCATAGGCGCCCATCACCCGCTGCTTGTCGTTGGCCACCAGCCGCGCGCGCACCACGTCCAGCGAGAGCGCGGACTCCTCGACGAACGACGTCCCGAACGCCTCCGGATGCTCTTTCAGCGCGCGCAGCCGCAGGGCATGCAGCGCCTCCGCCTCCTCGGGCAGCACCGGGCGAAGGACGATGTCGCCGTCGGCGCTCGTGCGGCCCTCGGCCTCCAGCACCGCGGAGAACCCCGCGACGTAGTCGGGATAGCGCGGCGTCCACCCCAGCGCCTTGAGCCGGTCGTTGGAGATGGCGCGGTCGCCGCGCAGGGACTCGTGCAGCGTCTCCAACGGCACGCGCGGCGGAGGCGACAGGCCCAGTCTTCGTGCGAGCCACCCCGCGGTCTCCTCGAGCGGCACCGCGCGGTCATCCGCCACGCAGTAGAGCGCCCCGGGAGCACCTCGCTCCAACGCGGCGAGGATGGCCGCGCACAGGTCATCCACATGGACCCGCGAGATGCGCCCGCCGTGGTCCGGAACACGCAGGGTCCCCGACAGCAGGCGCGAGTGCGCGCCACGGCCCGGGCCGTAGATGCCGGCGATGCGCAGCACCATCGCCCCCAGCGGCAGGTAGCGCGACTCCGCCTCCAGGCGAGGCAGCGACGCGGGCCAGGCGACATCCACGGGCGTGTCCTCGTCCACCGCGCCTCGCGCGGAGCCGTAGACGCCGGTGGAGGACAGGTAGACGAGCCGCGCCGGAGGCCGCGCCGCGAGCGCCTCCGCGATGGCCGCGTCGAGCCCGGCCTCGGGCGGGATGGACACGACGACGTGCGCGTCGCGCGTCTGGAGCAGCGCGTCCTCGAGCGACCCGATGCGGGCCCCCGCGCGCTGGAGCTCCTCGCGCCGGGAGGCATCCCGCGTGGCGGCGAGCACGTCCCGCCCCGTCTGCGCTTGCGCCACCGCGAGCCGCGTCAGCGTGTACCCGGAACCCAGGAGGACCAGAGAGGCTGTCATGCCCTCCGCGATAGCGGGAGCACGTGGCGAAGGCAAGCCGCGCCGCGTGGCCTACAGCTCGGCGCTGGCGCGCGGGTCGATGATGCCGCACTCCTTGATTTTGTAGAGCAGCGCCTTGTAGCTGATGCGCAGCTTGCCGGCCGCGCGCCGCTTGTTCCACGCCGTGCGCTGGAGCATCGCGAGGATGGCCTCGCGCTCGGCCAGCATCGCCGCGCGCTTGCCGATGTCCTTCAACGACAGCTCCCCCGTCGGAGGAGGAGGCGGCGGCGGCTGGGGCACGTCGAAGGGATTGACGTAGCGCGGCGCCGGGATGACGGAGTTCACCGGCTCTGGAGGGGCAACGTGAGGCGCGGGTGACGCCGAGGCCCCCACGGCCGACACCGCGCCGGAGGCCCGGGCAGGCATCTCCAGCACCTGCGCGGAGGGC
The DNA here is from genome assembly GCF_038561935.1 of Myxococcus stipitatus. Next base: position 6,006,699 of record NZ_CP102770.1, read on the forward strand.
ACGGAGGGAATGCGGCCAGGCTCCTCCACCGAGCGGCTGGGGCTGGAGTAGCCCCCATCATCCCCGCCATACGCGGTGGGCAGCGACGGCGCGCTCGCCGGGGCCCGGCCTTCCGCGTGGAGCTCGTCGAGCACCAGCGTCGGGTCCTTCAGCACGCACAGCCGGCGCACCATGTTCTCCAGCTCGCGCACATTGCCCGGCCAGTCGTAGTCGGCGAAGGCCTGCAACACCTCCGTCGGCAGCTCCGAGACGCCGGTGATGTACTGGCGGCCATACTTCTTGAGGAAGTGGTCCGTCAGCGGCACCACGTCCTCGCGCCGCTCGCGCAGCGGCGGCAGGCGGATGGCCACCACGTTGAGGCGGTAGTAGAGGTCCTCGCGGAAGTTGCCGAGCGCGATCTCCTTCTCCAGGTCGCGGTTGGTGGCCACCACCACGCGGCTGTCCACGCGCACGCTCTTCTTGCCACCCACGCGGAAGAACTCTTCGTCCTGGAGCACCTGGAGCAGCTTCGCCTGGAGCCGGATGGCCATCTCGCCAATCTCGTCCAGGAAGATGGTGCCTTCGTCCGCCAGCTCGAACTTGCCGGGCTTCTCCGCGGTGGCGCCGGTGAAGGCCCCGCGCTCGTGGCCGAACAGCTCGCTCTCCAGCAGCTCTCCGGGCAGCGCCGCGCAGTTGACCTTGATGAAGGGCCGGCCTCGGCGCTGACTGCGCGCGTGGATCTCCCGCGCGATGACCTCCTTGCCCGTCCCCGACTCTCCCAGCAGCAGCACCGGGACGTTCTCGTTCGCGATGCGCTCCACCAGGGCCCGCGCGCGACGCATCGCCGGGGACGTGGAGATGAGCACCCGCGCATCCGCCGCCGAGTCCACCACGGGACGAGGCCCCAACCCCTGGACCGCGGCCTGACGCTCCGGCGCCCGCGCGCCCAGGGCCCGCGCCAGCGCGTCCTGCAGGTCGTCGTTGCCCAGCGGCTTGGAGAGGTAGTCGCTGGCCCCCATCTTCATGGCACGCACGGCGTCATCCGCGCCCGTCAGGCCGCTGAGCACCACCACGGGCGCGGTGCCCCCCTGCCCCCGGTAGCGACGGAGCACCTCCAGGCCGCTCATCTCCGGCATCACCACGTCGAGCAACACCGCGTCGAAGGAGCCGCCCGCGAGCATCTCCAGCGCCTGCGCACCGCTCGACGCACAGCGGACCTGATACCCCGCGCCGCCCAGCAGCTCGGACAGGAAGGTGCGAACCGACTCCTCGTCATCCACTACCAGCACCGCGATCCGATCCATCCCCTCGCCTCCGCTCGCCCTCTGCATCGAACCTCCGCCCATCCTCAAACCGAGACCCGGGCCACGGCCCCGGCCAGTCGACGAAACTCACGCGTGCGCCGCATCTCCTGCTGGGCCGCGTTCAGGAGCTGGTGGGGCGTGCCCACCGTGTCCGGAAAGCTCACCGCCCCCAGGGCCAGCGACGTGCGCACCACCCGACCATCCACCTGGAAGCGCGCCGACTCGAAGCGCGCCGCCACCCGGGACAGCATCACCGGCACCGCCTCCGCGGGAGTTCCCGGCAACATCACCGCGAACTGGCACTCCCCCACCCTCGCCACCGCGTCCGCCTCGCGCACCGTCTGGCCGAGCACCACCGCGCTGTACACCAACAGCCGCTCCGCCATGCCGCGCCCCGACTCCTTGCGCAGCGCGCTCCAACCACTCACTTCCGCCGCCACCACGGAGAACGTCCCGCCGTAGCGCTCACACCGGCGGACCTCCAGCCCCAGGAGCGCGAGCAGGAAGGACCGGTTGTAGAGCCCCGTCACCGGGTCGTGCAGCGCCAGCGCCGTCTCTTCTTCCTCGCCAGACGCGGCCCGCAGCACGGCTGCCTTCAAGCGCAGCTGCGCGTGCAGCTTCACCGTCAGCTCCGCTCCGCTGCCCGCCCGGGGCGCCACGTCCACGCACTGCCCCTTCTCCAGACAGTGTTGCCAGGCCCCCGCGTCGCCCGAATCCACCAGGTAGAGCAAGGGCACGGCGCCTCGGCTGAGCTGCTTCAGCCGTCGCGCCACCTGCATGGCCGCGTAGTCGGGGGCCTGCGCCGCCAGGAGCACGGCGTCCGGATGGATGACCTCGAACAGGGGCACCGCCGCGTCGAAGCGCGTCACGGGCACCACCCGGAAGCCAGCCTCCCCCAGAAGCATCCGCGTCCGTTCCAGGTCGTCGGCCCGTGGCTCGACAAGCAGCACGGTGGGGGGCTGTCCCGCCTTCCCCACCCGCTTGCGTCTCACGCCCACCACGTCCGCCTCCCCACCAGAAATTTCTCCACTGCTCCTCCGGCACGCGCCCGGAATTACAGTCCTCAGCCCTTCCCTGACCTCTTCATCCCCCTGGATTTCCAGGAGAAGGGCACTCGACTACCCACTCTGGTCGTCGCATTTAGCAACCGACATGCCACCTTGGACCTCACGCAACCGGGCCTCCAGCTCGGCCTCCGTGAAGCGGAGTGTGAAGGTGGGCACATCGTTGATGACGACCACGGGGATTTCGTAACGCCACCGCTCGAGCAGCGCCGGGTCCTCCAGGATGGAGATGAGCCGCAGCTCGAAGGGGATGCGAGCACGGACGGCCTCGGCGATGTCGGCGGCCTTGTCGCAAAGACTGCATTTGGGTTTCGAGTAGATCTCGACTCTCATGGCGTGCAGGATGGAAGGTCGATGCGTGGGTTGACTGGTGACTTTTCGACGATGCCCCTCAAGGACCTCGTCGTCTACCTCGGGAACCGTCGAGCCACCGGCTCGCTGAGGGTGGAGCGTGGAGAGGTCCGCAAGCAATGGGTCCTCCGCGACGGCCAGGTGATCTGCGCCAGCTCCAACCAGCCCCGGGAGTATTTCGGACAATTCCTCATCAACATGGGGCACCTGACGGCCGCCCAGTTGGAGAAGGCCTTCGCCACCCAGACGCAGTCGCGGGTGTTCCTGGGGAAGGTGCTGGCGACGTCGGGGGTGGTGCCGGAGGCCATGGTGCGCTCGACCTTGAGCCACAAGTTCCGGGAGATGCTGCTGGATGCCTTCCATTGGCGGGAAGGCGAGTTCACCTTCGAGTCCTCCGACACGGCGCCGGACATCGCGGGCCTCGACGTGGAGGTGGACCTGGTGGACATCCACCGCGAGGGCGAGTTCCGGGAGACGGCGTGGGAGGCCATCCGCGCGGTGTTCCCCTCCGGTGCCACGCGGCTGTCCGTCGACGAGCGCAAGCTGCCGGAGCGCAAGCCGGGGAGCATGGATGAGCGCATCATCCAGCACATCCACGACGGGCTGAGCATCGACGGGATGGCGCGGGCGCTCCACGCCACGGACTTCTTCCTCTACCAGCGACTCTACGCGCTCTACCGGCTGGACGCGGTGAAGGTGTCGGACGAAGCCCCGGTGCCCGTCACCGCCGCCGTGGTGGAGGAGGAGAAGGAGGACACGGGCGTCATCGGCTCCGAGTCGTCCTCCGACGAGGTGCTCCAGGCCGCGCAGCTCTTCCTCGACGCGGGCAACACCCGGGACGGCGAGGCGCTCGCCCGGCGCGCGCACGAGATGTCCCCCACGGCCCAGTCCGCGGCGCTCCTGAAGACAGCGCAGGAGAAGCTCTTGTCGGAGCTGCGGCGGGAGATGATGGACGCATCGCAGGTGCCCGCGCTGCTGGTGGCGCCCGCGAACCTGAAGAACCTCCAGCTCACCGCGCCCGAGCGCTACCTGCTGTCCCGAGTGGACGGCCGGCGCGACGTCGCCGCCATCGTCCACGTGTCACCGTTGCAGGAGCTGGACGCGCTCAAGTTCTTCCACGGCTTCGTGAACATGGGCCTGGTGAAGCTCACCGCGCGCTAGGTCCGCCGCGCGCGGCTCAGGGGGTGCCCGCGGTGGCGGCGGGCGCGGTGACCTCGAGCGGCGCGGGCACCCGCTGCAATCCCAGGCGCAGGGCCTCGCGTCCCAGCCAGGTGCCTCGGATGCGCCACTTCGGGTCATTGACGATGAGCGCGGCCACGGCGACGCGCGGGTTGTCGCGAGGCGCGAAGCCCACGAACCACGAGTAGTCCCGGAAGGGATTGCGGTCCGCGAGGGTGCCCGTCTTGCCCACGGCGTTGTCCACGCGGAAGGCGCGCTCGCGGAACACGGCGCGCGCGGTGCCGTGGGTGACGGTCTCCTCCAGCATGTCGGTGAGCGCCTTGGCGGCCGCGGGCTCCAGCACGCGCTCGCCCTCGGCGGGCAGGAGCGGACCGCCCTGCGGCGGCTCCACCAGCACCGGGTCCACCCACCGGCCGTCATTGGCCGCGACCGAGGCCAGGAGCGCGCCGTGCAGCGGCGACAGGTAGATGTCGCCAAAGCCCGCGCCCGTGTTGGCCAGCTCGAAGCCCTCTTCCGGCACGGAGGCGAGCGACACATCCATGGGCACGGGGAAGGCAATCTCCCGGTTGAAGCGGAAGCGCGCGGCCATGCGGCGCAGGGAGTCCGCGGTGAGGTGCTTCTGCGTCAGCTTGGCGAAGACGACGTTGGCGCTCTTGCCCATGGCGAGCGCCAGCGAGTAGCAGGCCCCGTCGCGCTCGGTGTCCTCGAGGTTCCGCTCGGTGAGCCGGCGCTTGCCGCCGTGGAAGCACTCCTCCATGGACGGCGTGACGCCCGCCTCCAGCAGCGCGCTGCCGGTGACGATCTTGAAGATGCTCGCGGCGGGGAACACCGCGCGGTAGGGCAGGCCCCGCAGCTCCGGCTGCGCCGCCGAGTGCTCCGCCAGCGCCAGCACCTTCCCCGTCGACGGCTCCAGCACCACGGCGGTGCCATAGGGCACTTCGTAGTCGCGGAGGATCTTCGTCAACGACGCCTGGAGCACCGGGTCCACGGTGAGCACCTGCTCCTGGCCATCCTTCGCCTTCACCACCAGCCGCTCGCCCTGGAGCTTCGCGCGAGCCAGGAGGTCCAGTCCGCGAGGCATGGACTGCAGCTTCGCCATGGGCGGAGCCTTCAGCCGCGAGGGCACCGGTGCGGGGGGCACCATCCCGGGCTCGAGCGCGACCACGGCCGGGGGCGCCTGCTCGCCACCGGGAGGCACCCCACCCCCGCTGGGGGGCGGGCTGGACTCGGGCGCGGTGGCGCTCATGCCTTCCGCCGGAGCCGCACCCGGGGTGGTGCCCACTGGGAGACTCTCGGCGGAGGGCGCGGGGGACGACGCCGCCGCGGGGCTCCCCGGCGAGGGGGCCTCTTCGGGCACGGGTCCGTTGGCGCCCAGGAGCAGGGCGAGGGGGCACAGCGCGGCGGCGGACAGGAAGCGGCGGCGAATCGTCATATGCGGCCGGTGAATCCTAGCGGTTGTCGGGGCGCTGTCCATCGACGCTTCCCCGCCCGGTGGATTCTCCCGTCCGCCCGAGAAACTTGGCGGACGGGCGCGCAAGTCCGATAGGGTCGCCCGCACTTTGGACGGACTGAAAGAAACCCTGGTCATCTGGAGCGCCGAGCTTCGCCGGGCCCTGCGCAGTGGCCGAGCGGTGGTGTTGCTCGGGCTCTACAGCATGTTCTCCGCGCTGGTGCTGCTCGTCGTCGGCTGGATTACGCGCGAGATTCGCAACGCGGTGAATCAGCAACTGGCGAACGCGGGCGCGGACACGGACGCCCCCGCGCGCGTCGCGGAGGAGATGCGCAAGGGCATGCTGGGCTTCCTCTCCAGCAACGACACCGCGATGATCGAGGCGCTCGCGCAAGTGCCTCTCGAAGTGTTGCTCGTCTTCAAGGTCACCCTCTTCTTCCTGCCCGCCTACGTGGCGCTGATGGGGTTCGACCAGATCAGCGGCGAGGTGGGCCCGCGCTCCATGCGCTACCTGACAGTGCGCGCGCGGCGCTCGTCGGTGCTCCTGGGCAAGTTCCTCTCGCAGGCGTCGCTGCTCGTGGGCCTGGTGCTCGTCATCGACCTGGCCATCTTCGTCTACGCGCGCATCGCCAACCCGGACTTCGGCTTCGCGGCCATGGGGCTGAACCTCATCAAGTTCTGGCTGGCCGCCATCGTCTTCTCGCTGTCGTACGTGGCCCTCACCACGCTGTGCTCCAGCCTCTTCCGCAGCCCTCCGGTGAGCCTGGTGTTCAACTTCATCCTCCTCTTCATCTTCTGGCTGGTGGACACCGTGGGCCGGGCCGTGAGCGAGGAGAGCGCGCTGCGCGGGCTGCGCTACCTGTCGCCGTCCCACTACGCGACGGACCTGCTGCACCCGCAGCTCACCCAGTTCGGCATCAGCGGCGCGGCCTACGCGGGCTTCGCGACCATCTTCTTGTTGGGCGCCTACGGTGCTCTGCGCGCGAGGGATTTGTGAGCGACCTGGCCATCGAGTTGATCGGCATCACCAAGCGCTTCGGCCCCAAGGTCGCGGTCAACAACGTCAGCTTCGCGGTGCCGCGCGGCGCGGTGTACGGCCTCATCGGCCCCAACGGCGCCGGGAAGACCACCACCTTCTCCATGATGTGCGGCTACCTCTACCCGTCCGAGGGCTCGCTCAAGGTCATGGACGTGGACCCGTCCACGCCCGGCGCCCTCAAGGGGAAGCTCGGCGCGCTGCCGCAGGACGCGGTGCTGCCGGCCAGCTGGGAAGTGGGCGCGCTGCTGATGTACTGGGCGCGCCTGTCCGGCCTCGAGTCCCCCGAGAAGGAAGCCCGGGAGGCCCTGGAGCAGGTGGGGCTGATGGAAGCCTGGAACGTGCAGACGCAGGCGCTCAGCCACGGCATGGCCAAGCGGACGGCCATGGCGCAGGCGCTGATGGGGCGTCCGCCGCTCGTGCTGCTGGACGAGCCCACCGCGGGCCTGGACCCGCGCATCGCCGCGCAGGTGCGTCAGGTCATCCGCGACATGAAGGGCAAGCAGACGGTGGTGGTCTCCAGCCACAACCTCCAGGAGCTGGAGGAGCTGTGCGACGCGGCGGCCATCCTCGACAAGGGCCTGCTCGCCCAGGCCGGCTCCATGTCCGAGCTGACCAGCCAGGGCGCGGAGTTCCGCGTGCAAATTGCCCGTGGCACTGTCATTCCGCCAGAGCTGCTGTCGCTCGCGGACGTCACCGACGCGCGCATGGAAGGTGAGCACGTCCTGGTGGTGCGCTTCGGCGGACAAGCGAAGCCCGAGGAGGTCATCAGCCGCGTCGTGGCCCACCTCCTCCAGACGGGCGTCCTCATCCTGGGTGTCAGCCAGGGACGGCGACTCGAGGACCGCGTTCTCCAGTTGCTCTAGCAGCGCGGGTTCAACTCACCCCACCTTGCGGACAAAGCCGACGTAGCTCGTCCCCCTGCGCTCCAGGCGGACGAGCTCGTGGCCTGTCGCATCACACCAGGCGGGGAGGTCCGCCTCCAGGCCGCGATCCGTGGAGATGAGCTCCACGAGCGCCCCGGCGGACAAGCGCCGCATCACCTTCGCGATCTCCAGGATGGGCATGGGGCAGAACGCCCCAGATGTGTCGATGCGCTCGGTGATGTCCATCTGCCAACTCTCTCGCTTCAGGGAGATCCGAGCATGCGGAATTTTTCCGAGCGCTCTCTCGTTTCCCGGCTCCCGAGGGGCCTGGTTGACGAATGTAGAGCGTGTCCACTCGGCTTGCGCGTCTTGAAAACCCTCTGTTAAGTACCCCGGCCCTCTCAAACTTTCTCGCCCATCCACGCTCGGGGCCGGAGTCGGACCTATGGCGAAGGAGCAGAACCCACCCATGAAGCCCAATATCATCGTGGCCCTGCTGGTCGGCCTCGTGCTTGGTTTCGTTGGCGGCCGCGTCTACAGCGGGTCGTCCACGAAGCCAGACACCAAGCCCGCCGCTCAAGCAGGTCAGGCCAACAACGCGCGCCGTCCGGTAGACCCCACCGTGTTCAAGGTGCCCATCGACGGTTCCCCCAGCCGGGGCAACGCCGATGCACTTGTCACCCTGGTCGAGTTCTCCGACTACGAGTGCCCCTTCTGCAGCCGCGCCAACGCGACGGTGGAGAAGCTGGAGCAGGACTACGGCAAGAAGCTGCGCGTCGTGATGAAGCAGAACCCGCTCTCCTTCCACGCGCGCGCCAAGCCCGCGGCCCTCGCGGCCCTCGCGGCCGGTGAGCAGGGGAAGTACTGGGAGATGCACGGCAAGCTCTTCGCCAACCAGAAGAAGCTGGATGACGCGTCGCTGGAGCAGTACGCGCGCGAGCTCGGGCTGGACCTGGAGAAGTGGAAGGCGGACATCGCCAACCCGAAGTTCTCCGACCTCATCCAGAAGGAGCAGGCGCTCTCCAACCAGCTGGGCGCCACGGGCACCCCGGCCTTCTTCATCAACGGCCGCTTCCTCTCCGGCGCGCAGCCCATCGACAACTTCAAGGCCCTCATCGACGAGGAGCTCACCAAGGCCGAGGCCCTGGTGAAGAGCGGCGTCCCCGCCGGCCAGGTGTACGCGAAGATCATCGAGAAGGGCGCCGAGCGCGCCGCTCCGAAGGCCGCGCCCCAGCAGCCGCCCCCGTCCGTCCGCAAGGTGGACGTCCCCGCGAACTCGGCCTCGTTCGGCCCGGCCACCGCGAAGGTGACCATCGTCGAGTGGTCTGACTTCGAGTGTCCCTTCTGCAGCCGCGCGGTCCCCACGCTGCAGCAGATCAAGAAGGAGTACGCGAAGGACGTGCGCGTGGTGTTCCGTCACCAGCCGCTCTCCTTCCACGCCAACGCCAAGGCCGCCGCCGAGGCCTCCGAGGCCGCGCTGGAGCAGGGCCGCTTCTGGGAGTACCACGACAAGCTCTTCGCCAATCAGAAGGCGCTGGACCGCGCCTCCCTGGAGAAGTACGCGCAGGAGCTGGGCCTGAATGTCGCCAAGTTCAAGGCGGCCCTGGACTCCGGCAAGTTCCGCGCGAAGGTGGAGGCGGACGCCGCCGCCGGCGCCGCGGTGGGCGCCAACGGCACGCCGACGTTCTTCGTCAACGGCCGTGAGCTGGTCGGTGCGCAGCCCTTCGACAGCTTCAAGCGGATGATCGACGAGGAGATCGCCAAGGCCGACAAGCTGCTGGCCGCGGGCACCAAGGCCGAGGAGCTCTACGCGAAGCTGAACGCGGAGAACGTCGCCAACGCTCCGGCCGCGCCTCCCGCGGGCGCCCCCGCCGAGCCGCCGGTCCAGAAGGTGGAGGTCGGCAACTCGCCAGTGAAGGGTCCCGCGAACGCGCCCGTCACCATCGTCGCCTTCTCCGACTTCGAGTGCCCGTTCTGCAGCCGCGTGGTGCCCACGCTCAAGCAGGTCGAGGAGCAGTACGCCGGCAAGGTGAAGATTGCCTTCCGCAACCAGCCGCTGCCCATGCACCCGAACGCCAAGCCCGCCGCCGCCGCCGCCCTGGCCGCGCACGAGCAGGGCAAGTTCTGGGAGATGCACGACAAGCTCTTCGCCAACCAGCGCGCCCTGGACCGCACGTCCCTGGAGAAGTACGCGCAGGAGCTGGGCCTGAACGTCACCAAGTTCAAGGCGGCCCTGGACTCGAACAAGTTCAGCCAGCAGATCGACGCGGACGCCGCGGACGCCAACCGCCTGGGCGCCACGGGCACCCCGACGTTCTTCATCAATGGCCGCACCGTCGTGGGCGCGCAGCCCCTGGCGGAGTTCAAGCGCGTCATCGACGAGGAGCTGAAGAAGGCCGGCGCGGTGGCGGCGGACCGGAAGTAACCGCCCCGCCCTTTCGGGCCCCCTGAAACACCCGAGGCCGTCGGACCGATTGTGGTCCGGCGGCCTCTTGCTTTGCGGCGTGGAGCTGCCCGCGCGGTCAGGAGACGGCGATGGCGTCGATCTCCACCTTGGAGCCGCGGGGCAGCGCGGCCACCTGCACGGTGGCGCGGGCCGGCGGCGCGCCGGTGAAGTAGCGGCCGTACACCTCATTCACCTTGGCGAAGTCACCCAGGTCCGTGAGGAAGATGGTGCAGCGCACCACGTGGCTGAAGTCCAGCCCGCCAGCGGTCAGCACGGCCTTCAGGTTGAGCATCACCCGCTCCGCCTGGGCAACGACGTCGCCCTGCACCATCTCCATGGTGACGGGGTCCAGGGGAATCTGGCCGGAGAGGAAGGTCATCTTCCCCGAGTCCACCTGCACCGCCTGCGAATACGGACCAATGGCCTTGGGGGCATCGTCCGAGTGGATGGTCTTTCGAGCCATGGAGCGCACCTCGAGGAGTCGGGCGGCCGGAGATGGCCGCCGGATTGCCCGGGCGCTCTACCACGAATGGGCGCGGATTAGATTCGCTCGACGGAGTAGACGCCGCTCAGTCGCTCGATGGTGCGCATCAGGTCGGTGAGCTGCTTGAGGTCGGAGATGATGACCTCGAAGGTGTTCACCGCCCGGTCATCCCCGGTGGCCCTGCAGTTGGCCTGGGAGATGTTGACGCCCTTCTTCGAGAAGATGTTCGAGATGTCCGCTAGAAGACCCGTCCGGTCCGCCGTGAGCACGCGCAGGGTGACGGGGCGCTTGAAGTCCCCGCGCACGTCCCATGTGACGTCCACACGACGCTCCGGGTCCGTGGCGAGCGCCTTCTCGCACCCCACCGTGTGCACCGTGACCCCCCGCCCGCGCGTGATGAAGCCGGCGATGGGGTCACCCGGGACGGGGTTGCAACACCGCCCGAAGCGCACCAGCACGTCGTCCACGCCGCCAATCTGCACGCCGCTGCGGTTGCTGCGGCCCACCAGGCGCTTGGCCAGGTCCGTCACGCGGGACAGGCCCGGCAGCATCGAGGACCCGCTGGAAGACGCGCTGCCGCCCGTGGACTCGCCGCGAGGAATGGCCTCCGCCTCGTTGCGCTTCTCCTCCGGAACCAGGCGCTGCACGAGCTGCTGCGGCGTCACCTTGCCGTAGCCGACGGCCACGAGCAGGTCGTCCTCGACGCGGAAGCCCAGCTCCTCCGCCACCCGCTTCACTTCGCCGTTCTTGAGCAGGCGGTTGAAGTTGAGCTGGAAGCGCTTGAGCTCGCGGTCCGTGAGCTCGCGGCCCAGCTGGAGGCTCTTCTCGCGCTGCTGCTGCTTGATGAAGCCGCGGATGCGCTGCTGCGCGCGGCTCGTCTTGACGAAGGTGAGCCAGTCCTTGGACGGGTGCTGCTGAGGGCTGGTGAGCACCTCCACGGTGTCGCCGTTCTTCAGCTTGTAGCGCAGCGGGACGATCTTCCCGTTCACCTTCGCGCCCACGCACCGGTTGCCCACGTCCGAGTGGATGGCGTACGCGAAGTCCACCGGCGTCGCGCCCCGAGGCAGCGAGCGCACGTCGCCCTTCGGCGTGAAGACGAAGACCTCGTCGGTGAAGAGGTCCACCTTCACCGTCTCGAGGAACTCCTTCGGGTCCTTGAGGTCCTGCTGCCACTCCATGAGCTGGCGCAGCCAGGCGAACTTCTCGTCATCCTTGGAGATGACGGCCTTGCCCTCCTTGTACTTCCAGTGGGCGGCGATGCCTTCCTCGGCGATCTTGTGCATCTCCGCCGTGCGGATCTGCACCTCCACGCGCTCGCTGAGCGGACCAATCACCGTGGTGTGCAGGGACTGGTACATGTTCGGCTTCGGAATCGCGATGAAGTCCTTGAAGCGCCCCGGCACCGGCTTCCACATCTCGTGCACCAGGCCCAGCGCCTCGTAGCAGGCGGGCGCCGCGGGGGCGATGATGCGGAACGCGATGATGTCGTGGATCTGGTCGAAGTCGATGCCCTGAGCCTTGATCTTCTTGTAGATGCTGTAGACGTGCTTGAAGCGGCCGGACACCTCGCCCTTCAGCCCGCGCTCGGCCAGCTTGGAGCGGATGAGGTCGCAGGTGTCCTCGATGTACTTCTCGCGCTCCTTCTTGCGCTTGTTGAGCTTCTCCTGGAGCCCGAAGAACTCCTGGGGCTTCACGTAGCGGAAGCTCAGGTCCTCCAGCTCGGTCTTGATCCACGAGATGCCGAGCCGGTTGGCCAGGGGCGCATAGATGTCCAGGGTCTCCTGGGCGATGCGCGCCTGCTTCTCCTCGTTCATGTGGTCCAGCGTCCGCATGTTGTGCGTGCGGTCCGCCAGCTTCACCAGGATGACGCGGATGTCCTGCGCCATCGCGATGATCATCTTCCGGAAGTTCTCCGCCTGCTTCTCCTCCTGGGAGAGGCTGGCCGACGCGGAGAACTTGGAGAGCTTGGTGACGCCGTCGACGAGCTGGGCCACCTCGGAGCCGAACAGCTCCGTCAGCTCCTCCGCCGTCGCGAGGGTGTCCTCGATGGTGTCGTGGAGCAGGCCCGTGACGATGGACGCCTCGTCCAGCTTCAGGTCCGCGAGGATGCCCGCGACCTCGAGCGGGTGGACAAGATAGGGCTCGCCTGACTTCCTCAGTTGGCCCTGATGCACCTTGGCCGAGTAGACGTAGGCCTTCTTGATGATGTCCAGGTCCGGGTCCGGGTGGTACGAGGAAACCCGTTGGAGGATGTCGTTCAGGCGGATCATCGAAGCAGACGAATCGTAACTTTGTGCTGTGAGAGGGGCAACGTCGCCCCACGGGGTCAGCCACATTTCTCTTCCGGGCTTGTCCCACCCATCGCGTTCGCTTTCGTTGACCCGACGTTTTACGCGCCCCTAGATTCACGCTCGCCCATGTCACAGCTCTTGTTGTCGGCTCTCTCGGTGGTGTGCCCGAACTGTGACGGGTTCAATCCGCCGCGCTCGGCCTCTTGCGTCCTCTGCGGCCAGGCGCTGGCGGAGGCTCCAGCCCCGGCGGCCAGGCCCGCCGCGAAGGCGGCCGCCGCGCCGCGACCGCCCTCCGTGACGCCCCAAGGGGGGCGCCCCGCCGCGGTGGCGTCCTTCCCGGGCCCTCGGTCCCCGGAGCCCTCGAGCCCCCCCGTCACCCCGCTTCCGCCCAGCGCGATTCCGCCTGGGATGCGACCTTCCGCTCGGACGCCGCCTCCCACGGCCGCCGCCGGGCTGATGGTGGAGCGTCCCGCGTCCTCGAAGCCCCCCGTTCCGACGGTCCCCCCCGCCGCCGCCCCGCCCTCCCTGGCACCGCGAGCGACCGGAGGGACTGCTGGCCCGGCCAACACCCGCCCCCCTCCCCCCGTGCCCGAGGGCTCGCTGCCCGCGCGGACGGGTGCCTCGGCGCCGGCCTCCGCCCCTCCTCGCGCGGCTCCGGCGGCCTCGCGCTTCGGGTTGGCGGTCATCGCGGGCTCCAGCCGGGGCCAGCGCTACAAGCTCCCCGTCACCGGCTGCGTGGTGGGCCGCCAGCGCGGCGCCATCCTCTTCCCGGATGACGGCTTCGTGTCACCGCTGCACGCCACGTTCCTCGTGAAGGACGGTGCGCTCTTCGTGCGCGACGAGAACAGCGCCTCCGGGGTGTTCGTGACGGTCGCGGGGACGGAGGCCATCACCGCGCGCACCCACTTCAGCGTGGGTCAGCGGCTGTTCCGCTTCACCGGCAGGCTGGAGCCTCTCGCGCCCGTGGCCGGACGGCCCATCGTCTACGGCGCCCCGGTGCCGCTGGGCCAGGCGGTGTACGGTGTGGAAGAGGTCATCGTCGGCGGTCGAGGTGGCCGCGCGGTCGTCACGGCCGCGCCCCTGCTCACGCTGGGGCAAGCGCACTGTGACTTGAGCTTCCCGGGCGACGAGGGCCTGGCGGGCCGTCACTGCGAGCTGTCGCCCACGCCCACGGGCGCGCTGCTGCGAGACCTGTCCGGAGGGCTGGGCACCTACGTGCGCATCCCCGCCGGCGAGGAGCGCCCGCTGCGTCCCGGAGACCGGGTCCGCCTGGGCCAGCACGTGGTGCAGGTGGAGACGCTGGGCTGAAGTCTCCACGGGAGGCCCGCTCGATTCAGCGGGCCTTCTCCGCGAGCCCGGCCCGAGTGACTCGGACTACGGGCTGGACGGACGCGCCACCGGGCCGTTCAAGAGCAGCTCGATGTGCGCACGCGCCTTCGAATCCGTCACATCGCGAAGGTGCCGCGACCACCAGCCTCGGGCCTCCTCGGGCTGGCCCCGAAACCAGTACAGCTCACCAAGCTTCAGCGCGAGCTCCGGGTCGGGGTTCAAGCCGAACGCCTCCCGATACTTGGAGGTGGCCAGCTGGGTGTCGTTGCGCTCCAGGGCATCATCCCCCGCCTGCGCGTGCTTGCGGGACTCCTCGATATTGCGCCGCTGCGAGGGAATCGACTGGTTGTAGAGCGGCAGGTCCGAGTTGCTGGAGTCCGTGGCGCCAGTCGTGTTGCGCGCCCCCGGGTTGTACGGCGGCACCACGTCACCCTTCCCGGGCCAGAGGTCGAAGAAGGTCGCCGCGGAGATGCCGGCTCCGGCGATCAACAACACCACCGTGAGCGACTTGAAGAAGAGCGCCAGTCCCCCGCTCCCGACCCCGGGCTGGGTGGGGACGATGGAGTCCGTCTTCTCGCGCGTCACGGAGATGGCGTCGGCGCTGGTGGGCAGCGGCGCGAGCACGTCCGGAAGCGCGCGGACCGTCGCCTCCACCGTCACCTCGCCTCCCCAGTTGGGGGCCGTGGCCGAGTCGCGGTTGTCGTCGTTGCGCGCCGGGGACTTCCGAGGCAGTGGCGCCAGCACGGCCGGCCCCTGCTGACGGCGAGGCGCCGCGTCCGCGGAGCGGCGGCGCTCCTTGTCCACCGCCATCAGCTCCGCCCGGAACGCCTCCGCGTTGGCGGGGCGGTCATCCGGGCTCTTCGAGAGCGTGCGGAGGATGAGCCGCTCCATGGCGGGGGAGATGCGAGCCTCGGGACGGCGCCGCGTGGGAGGCGGCGGCTCCTCGGTGAGGTGCTTGGTGGCGAAGCCCACCGCCGAGTCCGACTCGAACGGCAAGAGCCCCGTCATGAGCTGGTAGAGGATGACGCCCACCGCGTACAGGTCCGAGCGGTGGTCCAGCGTCGCGCCCCGCGCCTGCTCCGGGGACATGTACTCGGGCGTGCCGCAGACGAAGCCCGCGCGGGTGAGCGCCGGCCCATCGTCCGTGGAGTCGGTGATCTTCGCGATGCCGAAGTCGAGCACCTTGACGAAGTCGGGCTCGTTGCGGCGCTGCTCCACCATGATGTTCTCGGGCTTCAGGTCCCGGTGGATGACGCCCGCGCCGTGCGCGTCCGAGAGCGCGCCGAGCACCTGGCTCACGATGCGCACCACGCGCCCCTCTCCGAGGGGCCACTCGCGGCTGAGAATCTGGTGCAGGTCCTGCCCCGCCACGTACTCCATGGCGATGAAGAGCGCGCCGTCCTCGGCCTGGCCGAAGTCGAGCACGCTGATGGAGTTGCGGTGGTTGAGGCGGCTGGCGGCCTTGGCCTCGCGCTGGAAGCGGGCCACGGTGCGCTCGTCGGACAGGAGCGTGTGCCGCAGCACCTTCAGCACGACGACCTTGTCGAGCGATATCTGCCGGGCGCGGAACACCTTGCCCATGCCGCCCTCGCCAATGAGGGCCTCGACCCGGTATTTCTGGGCAATCGTCATGCCGACGTAGTCGTCAGCATCCGGCGTGCGCACGAGGGTCGCGCCGCATGCCGGGCAGAAACGGGAGGATTCTTGGGCGTCAGCGCCGCAGGAGGGGCAGTGCAAGTCAAACGTCCCCGAAGGGTGGGGCCGGAAGTTCACCACGGCGCTCGGGTGCGGAGCAAGCCGCGCGCAAGACGAGCAACCCAAGCCCGCCCCTGGTAGAAACGCCAGGCCCCATGGAAGCGATGGAATACTGCCCCCGCTGCGACACCGAGAACCCCCGGGATGCCACTGTCTGCCGAGCGTGCGGCTCGCCGCTGCGCTCCGGGACGATGGTCATGGCCGTGGCCAGCCTGTCCTCGCGCCCCCAGGTCTCCATCCGCGTCGTGCGGGCGGACGGGGGGCCCGAGTCCGTTGTCCGGATGCTCCGCGACACCCTCACCTGCGGCCAGCAGGGGGAGATTCCGCTCCCGGACGACCCCTTCATCATGCCCGTCCAGATGCGCTTCTTCTTCTCCGGCTCGCGGCTGGCCGTGGAGGACGTGGGCGGCGCCAACGGCGTCTTCGTCCGCCTGCGCCAGGAGCGGGAGGTCGCCCCCGGAGGCGAGCTGCGGCTCGGCCGGCAGCGGCTGGTGCTGGAGCCCATCCCCACGGCCACCCAGGGCCCCGGAGGCACCCAGGTCTGGGGCTCACCGGATCCCGGCTACCGCCTGAGGCTCATCCAGATCCTGGAGGGAGGACTTCGGGGCGCGGCCTATCCGCTGCGCGAGGGCGACAACCTGCTGGGACGCGAGCAGGGTGACCTCACCTTCCCCACGGACGGCTTCGTCTCCGGCCGCCATGCGGTGCTGCAGGTTCGCCAGGACCGGCTGACGGTGCGGGACGTGGGTTCGTCCAACGGCACCTTCATTCGACTGGCCGGGCCCACCTTCGTGGACAACGGCGACCACTACCTCATCGGCCGCCAGCTGCTTCGCGTGGAGATTCAGGCGCCGCTGGCTTGAAGCAGCGCCCTCCCCGTCCGCACTCCCGGGCCGCACGGGTCTTCCCGCGCGGCACCGGGCCCCCACGGCCATCAGCCGTAGGACTTCTCCTTCTTCTCCTGCTCTTCCTTGCAGCGGATGCAGAGCGTCGTCACGGGACGCGCCTCCAACCGCTTGGGGGAGATGTCCTCCTCGCAACGCTCACAGACGCCGAACGTCCCGTCCTCGATACGCGCCAGCGCCCGATCAATCTTCTGCAGCAGGAACTTCTCCCGGTCCCGGAGCCGGAAGACCATGGACTGCGCATATTCGGAAGATGCCAGGTCAATCTCGTCGGGGAGGTCATCCGTGTCGAAACTCGACTCCTCCACCAGGGTCTTCTTGGCGCTCTCGAGCAGGCTCGTCTTGCTGTCCTCGAGCATCTTCTTGTAACGCTTGAGATCTTTCTGGTTCACAGCCTTCGCTCCAGTACGCGAGGGTTTTTGGGCCCTGTCCCCCAAAAAAAGGGCCCGAAAGCTTTATTCATGGGGCCGTCGGTGTCAAGCTGACCCGGTCGCGAACTGCGGGCGAAGGGAGGGGCGTATGAGTGAGAACACGAAGTTTGATCGAGAATTCCTTCGCTCGGCCCTCTCCCTGGCCGCCAAGAGCGATGTGGATCATTTCCTCTACATCTGTGACACGCCCATCCCTCCCGAGGAGCTCCGAGGGCGGCCTGCTCGCAAGAAGCTCGTGTACGCAGTCACCCTGGACAAGCTCGCGCAGGAGCACCAGCAGCGAAAAGTCCGCGCACTGGTGATTCCAGCGTACGACTACTCGCGCACCGAGCGAGTGAAGGTGGCTCTCGTGTCCGCGCTCTCCCAGGGCGCGTTCAAGGAAGGCGACCTGGTGCTCTGCATGACGGGCCGCGTGGGCCGCGCTCCTGACACCCTGATGCAGATGCGAATCGGTGGCTCGCTCGATGACCGGCTCGCCATCGAGGGCGTGAAGCTGGGCGAGGAGTTCAACTCGCAGGTGGTGGACGCGCTCATCCAGCTCGCGCTCCAGATTGGCCAGGAGGGCTTCGAGGGTCACCCCATCGGCACCATCATCACCATCGGTGACCACACGACGGTGCTCGAGAAGAGCCGGCAGATGACCATCAATCCGTTCCAGGGCCTCTCCGAGGCGGAGCGGAACGTGCTGGACCCGAAGATTCGCGAGGCCATCAAGAACTTCTCCGTGCTGGATGGCGCCTTCGTCATCCGGGAGGACGGCGTGGTGCTGGCCGCGGGGCGCTACCTGTCCGCCGCGGACGAGGCCGTGAAGATTCCCCTGGGCCTGGGCGCGCGTCATGCGGCCGCCGCCGGCATCACGTCCACCACGCACTGCATCGCGCTGGTGGTGAGCCAGACGTCCGGCGCGGTGCGGCTGTTCAAGGGCGGAAACATCGTCCTCGAGCTGCACCAGACGGCGCGCCGCACCTGAGCACCCGCCGTCAGTCCGTCTTCTCGCGGAGCTCGTCGCGGTAGACCTCCGCCAGGGCATGGGCGCGCTCCACTTCGTCACGGGCCGCGTCCACGACCAGCGCTTGTTCGAAGCGGGCCACCCGCTCCTTCAGCGTGTCCGTGATGATGCCGCCCAAGGTGAGCCGAGCGGAGGCGCTCTCCCGCTCACGGCGCAGCTCCTCCACGCGCTCGCCCAGCTCACCGGCCGCCTCCAGCAACAGTTGGCTGTCGGACTCGGCGCGGCCCAGCGCTTCGCGGGTCGAGGTGAGCTGCGCCTCCGCCTGAGCACGGTCCTTCTCGAGCACCGAGGAGGCCTTGGCGTCCCCACGAGACAGGGCCGTGGCACGGCGGGCGTCGATATCGCTCAGCTTGCGCGAGCAGCGCTCCAGCGAGCGGGAGAGGTCCCCCTTGAGCGCCAGCAGCGTGGCGGCGGACTTGCGCATCTCCGCGGCCTGGCGTTCGAGGTTCTCGAGCAGCTCGTCGAAGGCGGCCAGCGGGTCCGTGGACCGAGGGCGCTCCTTCTTGCGTTTCCAGAGGCCGAAGAACATGACGTGCCTGGAGCCTAACCGAAGGGCCGGCACAACAGCCGCACACGTGACAGCGCGTCCTCCACCGACGGTCCTCCCACGGACAACGCGGCGAGGTACCGCGCAGGGGTCAGCCCGTACACCGACAGCAAGTGTTGGAGGAGCACCACGCTCTCCGTGGCGCGCTTGTCCGTGGGCGCCAGGGATGCCGCCTCCGCCAGCGCGCCGAGAATGTCCGCCACTCGGCTGAGCTCATCCTGGCCTGGGGACTGTGCCCCTGGCTGGCGGTGGAGGGTTTCCGGGAAGAGCGCCTCGAACGAGGCCTCGACCGCGACGGGAGCGGAGGTGGCTCTTCCCCCGGCCACGGCCTCGAGCGCCTCCAGGTGCGGGGCGAGCTGCTCCAGCGCCTCCGACGTGGTGGGCACATCCCGGGGCAGCAGCGTGCGCCAGGGTGTGTCGAACTCGGTGCGCGCCCACTGGATCTCCTCGTCGGAGAGGTGGTGGTAGAAGGCGCGGACACCGGAGGCGCGCTGCTCGCGGATGAGCGAGCGCAGGTCCGGATTCTCCTCTCCCAGAGAGATGAAGCTCAGCGCGATATCGAGCGAGCCCATGGGCGCGCGGGTGCGGCGGATGAGGTCCACGTCGACGCGGTCCTCGCCATCGGTGACGAGCACCACGGTGGCCCGCGCGAGGTATGGGTCCCTCCCCTGCGCGGCTCGGATGGAGTCGAAGGCGGACATCAGCGCCAGCGAGATGTCCGTCTGTCCCTCCGCGGGAGAATCCCGGAAGAGACGCTCGATCTGCCGGGTGGCTTCGGCGGCGGTGTCCACGCGCGCGAGCTCCGTGGGCACGTCGTTGAAGAAGCTGAAGTAGAGCGGGTCGAACACCTCGCCACGTCGGGCCTTGACGCGCAGGTTGTTCAGCTCGGCGATGATGAGGGCATCGCGGAAGCGGGCGCGGGCACCATGCATGGAGCCGGACGCATCGCAGACGTAGACCCGCACGGCGGTGCGCTTGACCTTCTTGCGCTCGGGCGGCGGAGCGTCCTCCACATAGGCGCGCACGAGCTGACGGTTGGCGGCGAGATCTCGCAGCAGCATCCGAGGGTCCGTCAGCACGAAGTTGTTCACCTCGTGCAGGCCCCCCGTCGTCTCGAAGGTCATCGTCTGCGTGGGATAGGGCACGCGCCTCGACACGGGCTTCGAGACCCGGGTCTCCGCGAGGACGATCTCCTCGGTGAGCGAATCCTCCACGTCGAAGTACCGGGCACAGCCCTCCGCCAGCTCGAAGGTCGACAGCTGCTCGGGCCGGAGTGAGAAGGCCAGGTCGGTCAGGAGCTCCTCGGGACGCGGGGCGGCGGCCTCGGGTGGTGCCTCTCCGCTGGGCTCGCCGAACCAGCGGGACAGGGCATCGCGCTCGGCGCGCTCCACCAGGGACGTCAAGCGCTCCTGCGCGGGAAGCAACGGCGCCAGGGCACTGCGAGCCGCCTGAGCCAGCTCCACGTCTCCAGCTTCGAGCGCGCGCTCGTAGAGTCCTCGCAGCGAGCGATACGCGGCCCGAGGGTCCGTCCTCGCGGAGTGGCGTACGTGCCGCATGAGTTCGTCGAGGGAGCGCACGGCGGGCACCGCGCGAATCCGCTCGCGCCCTTCCGCCACCTCGCGGCGCAGGGGCAGGCCTCGGTCCCTGTCATGGTCTGCCCCCAGGCGCAGCAACATCTCGTGCGCCAGGTCCAGGTCCCGCCGCTTCTGCACCACATCGAGGACATTCAGTCGGGCACGCAGCGCGAAGAACTCGGCCACGGCCATCCGTGCACTCGTCGGCGCGCGGTGCCGCTGCGCCATGGCGGGCCGCTCGTAGACGATGAAGTCCTCGTCGTCGTCGGTCGAATCGAGCTGCGGGCGCGCGAAAAGGTCCGCCACTTTCACGGCCCGAGCAAGCTGGACGAACGCCCGCTCGAGCACCGTGAGCGCGCCCGGAGGCATCGCGCCCGCCCGCCACGACCGCTCGACGCGCGCCACGCACTCCTCGAACTCCTCCAGCGCCTGGCCAGCACGGGACTGAAGCCCCTGCGACAGGGTGCCCGCGAGTCCACGCCGCGCCCCCAGCGTGCGCAGCAACTGCGCATCCGCGGAGGTATGCACGCCCACGCGGTCCAGGTCACGGTGCAACGATGTGAGCACAGGGAGAGCCAGATCCCCCGGCCCCGCCACCTTGCGCCCGAAAGACCACCAACGCCTTGCCCCCGCGGAGGGTGGAGCCTCACGAAGAGAGTCCAGGCGTCGTCGCAGCTCCGTGAGCTGGCGGGAGAGCATGCTCAGCCGCCCTTCTCCACCCTAGTCGGGCAGGGCGTCCTCATGCGGCGGACCGCCGCTCCAGCACCTGCCGGCTGTAGCGTCCGAAGTCCTCTTCGATGCCATGGAGCTGGGACTCCAGTCGCTGCGCATTCGCCCCCACCTCCCCTGGCGTCGCCGCGACCAAGGCCACCACGCCTCGCAGCCGAACGAGCTCACCCTCCTTCAAGGCCAGCAACGGGAAACGGCTGCGCACGAGCCGGTCCACCGTGCGCTCCACCTCGGCGCGCTCCGTGAGGGACTCAGGGGCAGGCAAGGCGGTGAGGAGCTGGGTCAACCAGCCACGCAGATACTTGACGCGAGCCTGGAGGAACGTGAGCTCGACTTGCGCCACCGCCGCGCGAGCCTCTTCGGAGAAGAACGTCGCGGCGGATTGAGCCCGCGCGAACGCGAGCTGTCCCTCCAAGCCTTGGAGCGCCGCGAGCTCACCATCTGGAGTCTTCGTCGCGAGTGTCCCCCGATAGAAGAGATAGGCGTCACCACTGAAGACAGAAGCCGTCGCGGGAGGAGGCCCGACCTCTTCCCGACCCAGGCGTCGGGCGTGCTCTTGCAGTCGGCCATCGATGATGCCGTGGCATTCGCCCATGACCACATCCACGGGGAGGCCCTCGCGACGCAGGTTCTCCGCCACGGCCTGGACCGCGCGCCCGTACTGGTCGATGCGCTCGAAGGGCGTGGAGGACAGGACCTCGCGCGCGTAGGAGAGCCCCAAGGGCAGCAGCAGCTCCTGCTTGAAGCTCGGCTGCGTGGGGTCCAGGGCCATGAGCGACTGCTCCAGCTGCGACAGCCGCCGTGAATCCGCGGCCAGGGTCTCCAGTGGCTCCTTGCGGCCCTTCGGCGTCGCCCCTTGGAAGGCGACCGTCGCCCGGCGCCGCACGGCCCCCACCACCCGCTTGCGGACCGCGGCCTCCGCGGTGCGCAGCCGGTCCACGGAAGCAGGTGCCCCCTCGACCAGGAGCCCCACCAGGTCGGCCGACCTCGACAGCTCCTCTTCCAAGTTGTCGGCGAGCCCGACCAGCCCCTCCAACTTGAGGGCGTCATCGAAGTCCGCGCTCTCCGCGCTCAGGGCAATCATCTCCACCGCCGTTTCGAGGAAACGGGCGATGGCCTCGCTCAGCGGCACGAAGCCGGGCTTCAGCTCGGGAATGACCCGGCACAGGTCCAGCACTTCATGGAAGGACGCCAACAGGGACAACCCGCTCCGCCCCTCGGTTTGCCCCGCCATCCCTCGCGCGAGTCGCTGGTCCATCGCGGCCACCAGTCCGCGAGCAACGCCCAACAAGGGAGCACGGTTCTGCGAGTGCCGAGGCCCAGGCACCAGCTTGGCCATCAACCCCCGAGCGGAAGTGGATGCGAGGGAGGGCTGCCAGTTACGCGAGAGCGCATCGACCACGGCGGCCTCGTCCGTGATGCCCAGCTCATGGGCCTCCCGCTCCTGGCTTCCTCCCAGCTCCTGACGAACCTTGGTGATGACCTCGTCGAACGTCCGCTGCTCCAACCGGACGATCTCAAGCTGCGCGCGCTCCCGCGGGTCCACCACCGACTTGAGCAGCGCGTCCGTCTCGGCGGAGGGCGGCCCTCCGAGGAGGAAGAACCAGCGCAGCGCATCCAGGTCCTCCACGGAGGCCTCCAGCGGACGCTCCGGCCGGCGGTAGATCTGGTCTCGCACCACCGCCGCCTTGAGCGCCCACAACGCCTTCACCACCGAGCGCTGCGAGAAGTACTTCGTCGGCACGTAGTCGGGCAGCTTGGAGACCTGCGCCGTCAAGGCGCGCTCCACGCCATCCGCCAACATCTCGACGCCCTCCAACACGGGGCCCGGCACCTTCACCCGAGCCACCGCGTCCTGGAGCAGATCCAGCTGCTGGACCGACAACGGAGCACGCAGGTCCGCCCGGGCCCCATGCGCGAAGCGCTGCAACATGGCCGCCCGGCTCTCCTTCCGGGCGAAGGACTTGGGCACGAAGGAGATGAAGCTCAGCCGGTCGGCGAAAGCCAACAGCAGCTCGGGCGAGCGGGCCAGGACCTCCGAGAGGTACCGGTTGCTCGTCATGACGACGCACTCGGTGCGCCCCGTCGTCACCCGTCGGCCGTGCTTGAGCTCGCGCTCGAACAGCACGTTGAGGATGGAGCGCAGCAACATGTCCCGGCCGTCGAAGATCTCATCGAGGAAGGCGTGCTGTGAGCCCAGCATGCCCTCGTCGGTGAGGTACTCGGTGCGCCCCGTCTCCGTCAGGACCTTGAAGTCCACCGGCCCCAGCAGGTCCGTCTGCACCGTGGACTCGGCGAGCTGCTTGGAGAAGAGCGACGGAAGTCCCGTCTGCTCGTCGATGATGCGCCCCAGGACCGCGCTGGCGATGGCGCTCTTGGCCGTCCCAGGGGGCCCCACCACCAGCACATGCTCCCGACTCAGCAGCGCCAGCTCGAGCTGCGTGAAGAGGGTCTCTCTCTCCAGATAGACATCCCGCAGCTCGTTGAAGAAATGGCGAAAGGCCCGAGCAGCGTGGAGGTACGGAGGCGGATGTGATTGCACGGACAATCCGTTAAGAGCGGGGTTGGCGGCATGCTACCCGTCGACCTTCCCCTATTTGAAGTGGACCGCGCACCCGGCGTCCGAGCAGTTCCGTCCTGCAATCTTGAACCGGTAGCGGGCGATGACCCCGTAGAGGGCGTCCGCGAGCTGGCGAAGCCCTGGGACGTAGTACACGTAGAGCAACCGCCCCAGGGGATGCCGGCCCAGGGCGCGGACGATGGCCTCGGCCCCTTCGAGCACCCGTCCATCCGCCTGCACCAGCTGCATGGCCTTCTCGCAGCGCTCCGGGCTGACTCCCGGAAAGGACTCCAGCACACCGTCGTCCCGGAAGGAGCGCAGCTCCGTCCCACGGCCGCCCAGCAGCCGCTTGAACTCACGGGCCGCGCCGCTGCAGATGCGGCAATGCCCGTCGTAGAGGAGCACGTCGTGTCCCGGCGGTGTCGTCATCAGCGCCATCCGCATCACCTCCACCCTGTGTTCTATGTCAACGGGAGACGAGCGTGTCATGGAGATGTGCATGCACGGACCGCCAGATTTCATGCTGCCGCTCGATGGGGTCCAGCAGCTTGAGCCCCACGGACGTCGCCGGTGAGCTCCCCTGGAAGGCGGAGTACTGACGCAGCCGGGTCCCCCCTGCCCCATCGTCCTCGAAGACGAAGCGATTGGTCCCTCTCAGCGGGTGACCATCCAGGGTCGTGATGTGCACCGTGTTCGTCGCGGGCTCCAACCGGAACGACACGGGCGCCCAGACCGGAGGCGGCCCCTTCTCCTCCAGGAACACCTTCGCCCCCTCCGACAGAGCACCCGTGGAAGGTCTGAGGCTGATGCCAGCGGACTCGAACACCGCGCCAGGATGCCCCACGAAGTAGGCCCACGCCGCCTCGGGAGAGACGCCTGGAAGCGCGCTGGTGTAGTCCGTCAGCGAGGTGGGGGCGCCCACGATGGGCGCGTTGGGTTCGAGCAGGCGCAGGTGCCCTCGCGCATACGCGTCCACGTATCGACCACCTCCCATCACCATGCTCGCGGCGGCCGCTTCCGACTGGGCCAGCGTAAAGGCGCCCTGTCGCATCTGTGCTCTCACGCTGCCGGCAGGCCGAGGAGGAAAGGAGCCGCCCACCGCGAAGTCGAAATCGTTCGACGCCCCCGTCAGCGGTCCACATCGAGGACCGGGAGCAACCGCGGGGCTTCTCGCCCCGGGCGGAGCCCCCTTGAAGACTTCCAGCGTGTCCGCAGCACGAGGCGGAGCGCTCCGGGCGAGCGCGCCTTCCGGAGGGACAGCCGCGGTATCCGTCTCGACGAGCGCGGACGTGGACGTGGACAGCGGGGACGCGACACGGGACATGCGAGCACCTCTCACGACGCAGTGGAGCCCTCGCCCACTGCACCCTCGCGACCAGCCCTGTCCCCTCTGCCATCAACCCCTTGCAGACACCCCAGGTCTCGCGTCGCGTACGGACATCCCGGCTCGCGGAAGGTAGAGCCCTGAAGCCCGCAATGCAGAAGGGCCGGCCCCCGCCCGAAGCGGAGCACCGGCCCTTCCTTTCACCCGGGCCTCACGGCCCCGGCACTACGACTGGCGGAACTCGGCGTCCACCACGTCGTCCTTCTTCGCGCCCGGCTGGGCCCCGGGAGCGGCACCCGGAGGCGGCTCGCCGCCAGCACCCGGCGCGCCACCCGTGGCCTTGTACATCTCCTCGGCGGCCTTGTAGCTGGCAGCCTGGAGCTTATCGAGGGCGGCCTTGATGGCGGCCTTGTCCTGGCCCTCGCGGACCTTGTTCAGCTCGGCGACGGCCTCCTCGAGGGACTTCGCCACATCCGCGGAGAGCTTGTCCTTGTTCTCCTTGATGAGCTTCTCGGCCGCGTAGGACTGAGCCTCCGCCTGGTTCTTCATCTCCACCAGCTCGCGGCGCTCCTTGTCGGCCGCCTCGTTCGAGCGAGCATCGGCGACCATCTTCTCGACCTCGTCCTTCGCGAGACCGGACGAGTGGGTGATGGTGACCTTCTGCTCCTTGCCCGTCGCCTTGTCCTTGGCGCTGACGTTGAGGATGCCGTTGGCATCGAGGTCGAACGTCACCTCGATCTGCGGCACACCGCGCGGCGCCGGCGGCAGGCCCGTCAGGTGGAAGCGGCCCAGGCTCCGGTTGTCGTTGGCCATCTCGCGCTCGCCCTGGAGCACATGGATCTCCACCTGCGACTGGCCATCCGCGGCCGTGGAGAACGTCTCCGACTTGCGCGTGGGGATGGTGGTGTTGCGCTCGATGAGCTTGGTCATCACCCCGCCCAACGTCTCGACGCCCAGGCTCAGCGGCGTCACGTCCAGCAGGAGGATGTCCTTGACCTCACCAGAGAGCACACCGGCCTGAACCGCCGCGCCCACGGCGACGACCTCGTCCGGGTTCACCGAACGGTTCGGCTCCTTGCCGAACAGCCGCGACACCGCCGCCTGCACCGCCGGAATGCGCGTGGTTCCGCCCACGAGCACGACCTCGTTGAGGTCCTTCAGGTCAACGCCCGAGTCCTTCAGGCACTTGCGGCACGGCTCCAGCGAGCGCTCGACGAGGTCGTCGATCATCGCCTCGAACTTCGCGCGCGTGAGCTTCAGGTTGAGGTGCTTGGGGCCGGACGCGTCCGCCGTGAGGAACGGCAGGTTGATGTCCGTCTCCATCGCGCTGGACAGCTCGATCTTCGCCTTCTCCGCCGCCTCCTTCAGGCGCTGGAGGACCATCTTGTCCTTGCTGAGGTCGAGCCCGGTGTCCTTCTTGAACTCGGCGATCAGCCAATCCATGATCCGCTGGTCGATGTTGTCACCGCCCAGGTGCGTGTCGCCGTTGGTCGCGAGCACGTCGACGACGTTCTCACCCACCTCCAGGATGGAGATGTCGAACGTGCCGCCGCCGAAGTCGTAGACGGCGATCTTCTCGTCCTTCTTCTTGTCGAGGCCGTACGCGAGCGCCGCCGCCGTCGGCTCGTTCACGATGCGGCGCACCGTGAGGCCCGCGATTTCACCCGCGTCCTTGGTGGCCTGGCGCTGGGCGTCGTTGAAGTACGCCGGGACGGTGATGACCGCCTCCGTCACCTTCTCACCCAGGTAGTTCTCCGCCGCCCGCTTCAGCTTCAGCAGCACCTGCGCGCTGATCTCCGGCGCGCTGAACTGCTTGCCGTCGAGCTCCACGCGCGCATCGCCGTTCGGGCCCCGGGCAACCTTGTAGGGGACCAGCTTGGCCTCCTCACCGACCTCGTCGGCCCGCC
Organism: Myxococcus stipitatus; assembly: GCF_038561935.1. The sequence goes on from NZ_CP102770.1 coordinate 6,033,219, forward strand.
GACCCATGAAGCGCTTGATGGAGTAGATGGTGCGCTCGGGGTTGGTGATCGCCTGGCGCTTCGCCACCTGACCAACCAGGCGCTCGCCGTCCTTCGTGAACGCGACCACCGAGGGCGTGATGCGGCTGCCTTCCTCGTTGACGATGACCTTGGGCTCGCGACCCTCCATGATCGCCACCACGCTGTTCGTGGTGCCCAGGTCGATCCCAATAATCTTGCCCACGGTTCGTATCCTCCGGAAATGACTGCGTTTTCTGCGAAAGCTCCTGATGTATGCCCAACGTAACCACCCCCCCCTTCATGTCAAACCGGGTGGTGTGCGTCAGGCGCTCCTGGCCAAAGGTGGTGCTCCTCGGTGCGTAGCGCAGTGCGCACAAGGCCGTCTGCCGCGTCACGCCATCGCCACCTTCACGGCACGGGTGCGTAACGGCCTCTACACCGCCGTCACCCCGCGGTAGCAACCTGGCGGACACTCCAGCGGCAGCCAACGCTTCATCCTCTTGAAATCACAGGCCCCAAGCCCACTGACGCCCCGCGTCACCCGTTGGCAATAAAAGTGCATTTCAGGCCGGCGTCGATGACGGGTCCCCCCACCCGCACCTACCCTGGAGCCTGCCCCATGCTGGTTCAGCCCTTGCGTTCTCCGGAGCTCCGCCGTTCCCCCTCGGCGGACGTCTCCGCGGAGCCGAAGGTCGCGGTCCTGCTCAACGCGAACGCCCGCAAGGTGGACGCCCGGGTGGTGAAGTCGCTGTCGCACGTCGTGCCGGAGCAGGACCTGTTCCTCTCCCGCTCGCCCCTGGATGGCCGCCGCATCGCCCAGACGGTGCTGGAGCGCGGCTACCCGATGGTCTTCACCGGCGGCGGCGACGGCACGTTCATGGGCTTCGTGAACGAGGTGCTCCAGCAGGTCGGCCCCCGAGGCCGCTTCGCTGGCCAGCAGGCGCCCCGCTTCGGCATCCTCAAGCTGGGCACGGGCAATGGAATCGCCGCCCACGTCAACGCCTCCGGCACCCGGGGCGACGGCATCCTCAACGACGTGCTGCGCGCCCGGACGGGGGAAATCCCGGGCTTCCGCCCCATGGACCTGCTGATGGTGGATGGCCAGCGCGCGCCCTTCGCGGGCCTGGGCGTGGATGGCAAGGTGCTCAACGACTACATCTGGGTGAAGGAGAACCTGGGCAAGGGCCTGCTCAAGAGCGTCCTCTCGGGCAGCGGGGGCTACTTCTCCGCAGTGGCCTGCAAGACGGTGCCGCACTATCTGACGAACTCCACCTGGGTCGAGTGCGAGGTCGTCAACGGGCAGGCTGGCGAGGCGTACCGGCTGGGCGCGGATGGACAGCCGATGGGCGAGCCCATCGCCCCGGGCGAGCTGCTCTTCCGAGGCAAGCTGATGATGGCGGCCGCGGGCACCATGCCCTTCTATGGCTATGGCTTCCGCATGTTCCCGTTCGCGTGTGGGCGTCGGGGCTTCATGCAGCTGCGGCTGGGCCAGGTGACGCCGACGCAGGTGCTGGCCAACCTGCCCCGCTTGTGGAACGGCCGCTGGTTCCCGGAAGGCCTCCACGACTTCCACGTCCGCGACGCCACCATCCGCTTCGCGCGCCCCATGCCGTTCCAGGTCGGCGGCGACGCGGCCGGGTACCGGGACGAGGTCTCCCTGTCCGTGGCACCCGACTCCATCGAGCTCGTCGACTTCAACGGCGCGCTGAACTGAGCCGAGCCGAGGGGCGGGCCTTCCCGCCCCCGCAAGGACTCAACCCCTGTCGCGCGAGGCCGGAGGCTTCTCTCCTGGCTCCTTGCGGCGTCCCACCAGGAACGCGTAGCTGACGCTGGCCTTGCCGTTGCTCTCGCGGTGCAGCGCCAGCTCCTCGCGAAGCGCGGAGGCCTGAGCGCCCGACGTGGGCCGGAGGCTCGCCTCGACTTCGCGGTAGTAGTCGTCCAGCTCCGAGTCGTGCAGCGTCTCGGCCGACTCCGGCTCGAAGCCCCCCACCTCCAGGGACTGGAGCATCTCGCGCGGCAGTAGCAGAGGCGCGCCCAGCCGACGCTCCCAGAGCTCACTGGCGGCCTTGGGAAGGACCCGCCCCACCCTCACGGGGAACGTCATCCCGAGGCGGCCTCGCCTCGCCAGCAAGGGCCTCAGGTTCGCCAGCGTCGCACGCAGGGAATACAGCACCCGGCCCTGGATGAGGATGGCATCCAGCCAGCCATCCGAGAAGCCGAGGTCGTCCAGCGTCACGCTCCGGGCCTCGATGCGATCAGACAGTCCCTCGTGACGAACCCGGTCTCGCAGGGTCGCGACCTGGGCTTCGTCGGTGTCCGCGGCGATGACGGTGCAGCCGATCTCCCGGGCCAGCACCAGCGCGGCGCTCGCGTCGCCTCCACACCCGAGCACCAGCACACGAGCGCCCGGCTCCAGTTGGGCCACCTTGGCGAAGCGTCGGGTCGCGTCGTCGGAACTGAACGCACGCCGGGCGTCCGCGGGGTGGTACAGCGGAAAGGAGTCAGCGGGGCTCATAGGTTCCTCATATATCCAACCCCGGAGGGACTTCCAGAGACGGGGCGGGCTCCCCACCCGAGGGAGAAGCCCCCGCGCACCTTGCTTCACAGGTAGTAGATGACGCGAGGGTCTTTGTGGAGCTGGTCGTAGATGCCGCGCCGTTGCTCCTCGGACAGCAGGTAGACCGACACGCTCAACGACACGTAGTTGCCCTTGCTGCTGGGCTGCTCGTGGATGGAGTCCGGGGAGATTTCGGCCCCCATCAGCTTCCGGAACAAGTCCCGCACGTGCTCCGCGAAGTCGGAGCCCTTCTTGCCCATGACCTTGAAGGTATAGACCGAGGGGTACTCGATGAGGGGCTTCTTCTCCGCGTCTTCCGAGGGGGTGTCTCCGGGTCCGTCCTTCTTCATGTCACGTCTCTTTGCTCCGACGCGCGACGGCGGCTAGAGCAGGTTGGCGGCGAGCTCGGCCAGGGCACTGCGCTCGCCCTTGGCCATCGAGATGTGCGCGGCGATCTTCTCGCTCTTGAAGCGATTGACCACGTGCACCAGGCCGTTGTTGGTCGAATCCACGTAGGGGTTGTCAATCTGGAACGGGTCCCCCGTGAGGATGATCTTCGTGTTGTCGCCCACGCGGGTGATGATGGTCTTCACCTCGTGGGGGGTGAGGTTCTGCGCTTCGTCCACGATGATGAACTGGTTGGGGATGCTCCGGCCGCGGATGTACGTGAGCGGCTCGATCTCCATCAGCCCCAGGTCCAAGAGCTCGTGGTAGCCGCGTCCGGCCTTCTTGTCCGCGCGGCTGAGGTTCATCAAGAACTCCACGTTGTCGAAGATGGGCTGCATCCAGGGGTTGAGCTTCTCCTCGACGCTCCCGGGCAGATACCCGATGTCCCGCCCCAGGGGGAAGATGGGTCTGCTCACCAGGAGCTTTTGGTAGAGGTTCTCCTCCGTCACCTTCTGGAGGCCCGCGGCGATGGCCAGCAGCGTCTTGCCCGTGCCCGCCTTGCCGACGATGGTCACCAGCTTGATGTCGTCATTGAGCAGCAGGTCCAGACAGAAGGCCTGCTCCATGTTGCGAGGACGGATGCCCCAGGTGCCTTCCTTGCTCTGCCGCAGCAGGGGCACCACGCGGTTCTTGAGGCCGTGCAGGCGACCCATCGCGGTGTGCGAGGGGTTCGTCTCGTCCTTGAGCAGCAGGAGCTGGTTGGGGAAGAGCGTGTCCACGTCGGGCAGCTCCACTTCCGCGCCCGGCTTGTACATCTGGTCCACCAGCGCCTTGGGGACGAGCCGCTCGGTGAAGCCCGTGTAGAGCTCGGTGATCTCCACCCGCTCCGTGTCGTAGTCCTCGGCGACGAGGCCGAGCGCGTCGGCGCGGATGCGCAGGTTGGTGTCCTTCGTGATGAAGACCGCCTGCGTGTCCGGCTCCTGCTCCATCAGGTCGATGGCCACCGCGAGGATGCGGTTGTCCATCAGGTTGCTGTCCGCCATGGACAGGGGCAGGTCGCGCTCGGTGAAGCACACGCGCAACATTCCGCCCCGGGGCAGCGGCACGCCCTCCTTCAGCGAGCCCTCCGCGCGGAAGCCGTCCAGGTAGCGCGCGACCAGCCGGGCGTTGCGGCCCAGCTCCGAGAGGTCGCGCTTGAACTGGTCGATCTCCTCGATGACGTAGATGGGGATGATGACGTTGTTGTCCTCGAAGCCGTAGATGCTGCGCGGATCGTGGAGGAGGACGTTGGTGTCGAGGATGAAGTTCTTTCGCATCGTGGGTTGCGCGACCTGATTGGTTCGGGTGCGACCGCTGGGGACCGTGCGACGAGGATGAGCCTGATGCCCACTCCAATATAGACAGGGGCTCCCACGGAAGCAGCCAGGTTGACGCCATCCGCGCGCGCTGTTGGAAACCCCACGCCTGGGCCTCGCACCGAGGGCCCTCCGGTGGTCGGCCCGGATACCCTGGTGTGACGCACCTGGAACAGAGGGCGCTCAGTGCGCGAGGACCGGAGCGAGCGGGTCGTAGCCCAGCAGGTCCGCGAACCGCTCGGGCGGAGGCCCCGGAGGCATGCGCTCCCAGGGGAAGCGCTGGCGGAGTGCCTCCTCGTCGAGCGTGAGCAACCGCCGGCCCGTCTTCTCGCGCCCCTCGAGCCACTCCTTCATCTCGAATGCGTCGCGCAGCCTGGGGCTGAAGGGGGCGAGCATGGGCATGGGGGTGAAGGGGACGTGTTGTCCCTCGGCGTCGCGCATGCAGCCGAGCTCCACCGCCCAGGCGACCAGCCATCTGGGGCGCGAGTCACCCGCGTCCCGCAGCGCGAGGAAGCGCCCCTGGGCTTCGCCGTCGACGAAGAGGAAACGTCGGTCGTAGACGGTGGCGGCGGCGTAGGTCGAGGGGGTGAGCGCCAATCCCTCCGCGCCGATGCGACGGGCCATGAGCATGAGCAGCTCCAGGAGGGGCGCGGAGAGCGCGAGGCCTGGATGGCTCTGCCCGGGCAGTGGCGGGCGGTGCCAGTCGAAGGAGCGGCCCGGGTTCTGGAGCAGCAGCGCGTCGACGTACAGGAGTGGCACGGTGGAGAGCGGACCGCCGAGGCCCACTTCGGCGCCGGTCGCCATGCGCAGCGAGATGTCCGCGACGGGGGCGTAGAAGCGGCGGCTCCAGAGGACGATGCGCGGACGGAATGGATCTTCCCCTTGGATGCGAAGCTCCATGGGGCCGACGCGCTCCTCCGCGCGCTGAAGGAGACCATAGGCGCGCAGGCCTCGCTCCAGGCCCTGATGGCTGTAGGTTCCGAAGAGGAGACCTCCGCGGATTTGCTGGGAGTCGCCGAGCCCCAAGTCTTCGAGTGAAAGCTCTGCGGGGTCGGGCGCGGCCAGGTCCGCCCCGCTCAGGCTCTGGAAGATGCGGCGGAAGCGGGGGTTGATGGGCAGCGTCCGAGGCATGAGGCCTCCTAGTCGTAGCGGATGTCGACGACGGTCAGTTCGATTTCGCCCCGAGGGCGGCGCACCTCGACAGTGTCACCAATGCCCTTGCGCAGGAGGGCGCGGCCGATGGGGGACTCCACGCTGATGCGACCTCCGGCGGCGTCAATCTCATCGGACCCGACAATCTGGTACGTGGTCCGGGCGCCGTCCTCGTCCTCGAGGGTGACGGTGGCGCCGAAGTAGACGCGTGCACGGTCACTCTGTTCAGAAGGGGTGACGATGGTGGCGGTGTCGAGGCGCCGTTGGAGGAAGCGGATGCGGCGGTCGATCTCCCGCAGGCGCTTCTTTCCGTAGATGTACTCGGCGTTCTCGGAGCGGTCGCCTTGAGCGGCGGCGGCGGAGACCTCGGCGGTGACCTTGGGGCGCTCCTCGTTGAGCAGGCGGATGAGCTCGCGGTGCATGCGCTCGGCGCCCAGCCGGGTGAGGTAGCGGCGGAAGGGGGCTTTCTCGTCACCCTCCTCGGCCTCCAGGTCGTCGAGCTCGTCCGGGGGCAGGTCCTGGGCCATGAGGCCTGTATACAGCTGATGGCTGACGGCGGGAGACCTCCCGGCGCCCATGGTTCCCCGGCAAGCAGCCCGGACGAGCACCGCGCACACCCAGTGTGTGACCTGACTCCACCCAACCGCTGAAAAGCTCAGCCCCGTAAGTGCCTTCTGATTCAGGCACTTACGGGGCTGCTCTAGTGTCCCCGACGGGATTCGAACCCGTGTTACCGGCTTGAAAGGCCAGCGTCCTGGGCCTCTAGACGACGGGGACGTCGTCACCTACATGAGTCGCGGGGGGATCGAACCCCCGACCCTCGGCTTAAAAGGCCGGTGCTCTACCATCTGAGCTAGCGACTCGCACTATTCTTTTGTTCAAAATCAGCAGCCGACCTCCCAAGCCCCGGAGGCAGGCGCTTCCTACCAGCACTTCAGCGCGCTTTCCACTGGCGAGAGCAGGCTCCTGATCCTGACGTTGGTTCCGCCACCTCGCGGCGAGCGTCCCACGTCCTCATCGCCCCCCTTGGTCACCGACCCGAGGACAGCACGGCCCTCCAGTCCCAGGGGCGCGTTGCCTGGCCGACGTGCTCCAGCCCCAGCCTGAATAACGATCCCCTGACCTCGAGGAGTTGGCCCAATCCGGCCCGGATGCTCGGGATGTCTTCCAATGACAACCAGACAGAGTCGCTAGGACCTGTCAGATGTTTCGCCGCAATTCCGAAGGACATCCTCGGCGAAATTCCTGGCCGATACCGCAGCAACTGCGTTCTCGCCGCAGCATCACTTTCGAGAATCAATTCGACCGACCGATGAGTTCCGCCGCCTCGCGGAGTCTACGTGTTTGAAAGCGCGGCCCACAGAGCCTGAAGTCGACTCCCCACACCCCTCCGTTGGGCGAAACACGCGCTGCCCCGACACTCTCGAGAGCACGCCATGAAGAACCCTGCCAAGTCCCTCCTCGCCGCGGCGTTCCTGCTGTCCGCCTCCTTCCTGTCCCTCGGATGTGGCTCCGACCCGAAGCCCTCCCCCATCCCGGAGAACGAGACGACCGCCCCCGGCGCCTACGCCCAGGTGAATGGACTCAAGCTCTACTACGAGCTTCACGGCACAGGCCGCCCGCTCATCCTCCTCCACGGCGCCCTCTCGACCATCGACTCGATGCAGCCGTTCATCGCCGAGCTCGCGAAGACCCGCCAGGTCATCGCCGTCGAACTCCAGGCCCACGGGCACACCGCCGACATCGACCGCCCCCTGCGATTCGAAACCATGGCGGATGACATCGCCGCCCTCTTGAAACACCTCAACATCGAGTCCGCCGACGTCTGCGGCTACTCCCTCGGCGGTGGTGTCGCTCTCCAGTTTGCCTTCCGCCACCCACAGGCCGTTCGCAAGCTCGTCCTCATGTCCACCACATTCAAGAGCAACGCGTGGTTCCCAGAGAACCAGGCCATCATGGCCACCATGACCGGAGAGGCACTTGCGGGCTCGCCCATGCACGAGGCCTATCTGCGCACCGCTCCGCGCCCCGAGGACTTCCCCATCCTCGTGTCCAAGATCAGCCACCTCCTGACCCAAAACCCCTACGACTGGACCCAGGACGTGGCAGCCCTCAAGGCGCCCGCACTCATCATCGCCGGAGACTCAGACAGCCTCCCGCCGACGCACTCCGTGGAGATGTTTGGATTGCTCGGCGGCGGCAAGTCGGACGGGATGATGGCGGGCATCCCCGCCTCGCGCCTCGCCATCCTCCCAGGAACGACTCACTGGGGCGCGGTGACTCGCGTCGACCTGCTCGTCCCGCTCATCCCGTCCTTCCTCGATGAGCAGCCTGCACCGACGACTCCCTGATACATACATTTCGCTGGACGAGATGGTGCAATCACATCTCGTCCAGCCCACCTCACTACCGCATCGCCTCCGTGGCGCCCTCTTCCAACAAGCGCCCCCACAGCGATGTGTCATCCACCACCAGCCGTCCCGCGGACACCTGCACCCGCCGGTCCACCTGCGCCTTGCGGAACTGTCTCGCCGGGACCGTGGGCTGCTTCGGGTCCAGGTCATTCACAATCATCTGCTCCTGCACCCGAATCCCATCCGCCGCGAAGCTCAGCGCCGCCGTGTAGTCATACTTGCGCAGCCAGCGACTCGGCAGTGAACGCGACGCCGTGCGGTTGAGCTGAATCATCGACGGACTCGCGCAGCCCCCGTCCGCCAGCAGCAGCGGCTCGTTGATGAAGCGATTGCCCCGCTGCGGCACCATCCGCACGGACCGCTGACACACCGAATCCTTCGGCCCCGAGCACCGCTCCCCCTCCGCCACCAGCAGGTCGATTCCCCCCACCCGCTCCAACCTCAACGTCGCCCGCTGCGTCCGCGAACGCAGCACGCCCAACGCCTTCACCGCCATCCCTCGCGGCGTGGACTCCACCAACGCCACCGGCCCCATCCCATCCCCATCCGAGAACCGGCGCGTCACCACCCACACGAGCCGCGCATCCGGACGGACCTCGCTCATCACCATGTCCGCCGCAGTCACCGTCGTCGCGGGCAACGCCGTCGATGCCGCCCCGACCTCGGCGCACTCGCCCGGCTCCGGGTCTTGCCAGAGCACCGGCGTCCCCATGCAGTCCGTGTGCGGCGTCGCCAGCTGCCCCGTCCTCGCGTCATACCCGCTCAGCAACATCGGGATGAGCAGCTCCGCCCGCCACTGCTCGGGCGACAGCGCATGGACTCCCGTCGGCCGCTCCGCGAAACACAGCGCCTGCACGCTGGGCGCCGAGCGCACGGGCGTCGAGCTCTTGCAGCCCGTCCACCCCAGGAACACCAACATCCCCAGACCCAACCGCTCCAGCCACCTCGAGCTCGTCATGTGCCTCATGACTCCCGTTCCCTGCGCTTGGACACCACGGAAACCTCCCCATCACTGCCCTTGTTCGCCGCGTCTCCCACGATGGCGTGGTAGGCCTTCGCGAACTCCTGTCCAAACAAGGCTTTCGTCAGCTCTCGCTCCTCCTCGCTGAGCCGGCGAATCTCCTCCTCCAGCCACTTCAACCGCTTCGATGCCCCGAACGGCCACAGCTTCGACAGGGACGAGCCCTCCCCTTCCTCCCCACCCTGACTCAATCTCTGAAGCAGCGCGCGCACGCCCTCGCGCATGCCGTTGAGCAGTGCAATCTGGTGGATCATCACATCCCCGAATCCACTCTTCAGCTCCAGCACACGCTCGGCGCCGTCCGCGGCCTTCCAGTCCAGCAAGTAGCGCAGCACCTCGCGCGTGTTCTTGCTCTTCGACAGCGGCGTCACATCGCGCACCATCGCCACGGCCATCTCCTGGCCGAACTGGTCATGCCCCTGCCGAAGCTCCACGAAGGCTCGGCCAAACGTCTCCAACACCCCCGCCAGCCGCTCCAGGAACCGGTCGATATCCGCCCCCGACTCCAACCCCTTGCTCCCAGGCAGGTAGGACCGGACGAACTGCCCCAACAGCTCGCGCGCCATCACATCCAACCGAGGCGGCGCCCCCTGCACATTCGACATCGACACGCCCGAGGACGTCCCCCCCGAGCCATGCGGCACCGCCACCCCGAGCGAGCGCGCGAACTCACCGAACTGCGGCTCGTGCACCACTCCGGACAAGCGCCGCTGAATCTGCCCCACGAGCGACGGCCGCTCGTTCTCCGCCAACCCCTCCCCCTGTTTCACCATCGCCGCGTGCAGCGCCTGCCACGCATTCCGGTACGCCGTGTACAGCGGCACCAGCTGCTGGATGGAGGCATGCACCCCGCCCACCCCTGGCGGAACCACCCGCACGCTCTCCGGCGTCCGGTTGCGCCGCTGCATGATGGACGGCACCGCGGGCCGAGCCACCGGCTCCTCCATGCGCGGGATGCTGGAGATCTGCGTCCGCTGCCCGTCATCTTCCGCGCCCAGCTCCCCTTCCTCGAGCGCCGGCATGAGCTGCGTGCGCGAGGCCGCCACCTCCTCCTCGTCGTCGTCCTGCAATGACGGGATGGACCCCAGCGCGGGCAACAGCGCCGTGGCCACCACCTGCGCACGTCCCTGCACGGGCGTCGGCTTGAAGCTCGACGGCGTCCCCTCTCCCGGGTCCATGAGCGTCGTCAGCGCCCGGAACTGCGTCATCTGCGACTGTCCATCCCCTTGCACGGCCTCTCGCGACAAGCGCATCTCAAGCGTGCCGATGGAGATTCGAGTCTCCTCGTCCACTTTCACTTGAATGTTCTTGTCGATGCGGCGGCCGTCGATGCTCACGCCGTTGGTCGAGCCCAGGTCGACCACATAGATGGCCTTCTGGTCGAACCGGACGAGCGCGTGGAAGAGCGAGACGAACGTCTTGGGGATGGAGACGTCGTTGAGCTGGTTGCGGCCGATGCGGACGGGCGAGTGCCGGAAGACGTACTGCTTCTCAGTCGGCGCCTGCGCGTCCAGGCCCTTGATTCGGATGACGAGGGGCAACACGGCTCACTCCTATCCCGAAACGTGGGGGCAGCCCACGGCGTACCTCACGAGAGTCCGACGCGTCCGGCGGGCGAATCATCCCTCCGGACGGCCCAGGACACCACCGCCTAGGCGTCGGAGAATGACAGGTCCCAGTCCCCGCTCGCACCCAGACCCACGCGCAGGCGCCCGGGCACCCCTCCCGCGGCCAGGCGCTCCAGCAACTCCATGGACAGACGCGGCATCAGCGAGGAGCGCAGCAGGTGGTCCACGTTGCGCGCGCCCGAGTCGTTGTCCAGGCACCGCCGAGCGAACTCCTCGGTGACCTCCGGCGCGAACTCCGTCTTGACCCGGTGCGACGTATGCAGCCGGTCCGCCAGCGCGGCCAGCTTCATCTGTGCGATGTCCTTCAACACATCGCGTGCAATCGGAATGAATGGCACCACCGACATGCGCGCCAGGAGCGCCGGCTTGAAGTGCCGGCTGAGGATGGGGCGAATCGTCTCGGTCACCGTCTCCGTCTTGGGCGCCTCCGGGCCCGAGTACAGCTGCATCAGCGCATCCGTGGCCAGGTTGCTCGTGAGGATGACCACCGTGTTGCGGAAGTCGATGAGGCGCCCCTCACCGTCGGACAACATCCCCTTGTCGAACACCTGGTAGAAGAGGTTCATCACCTCCAGGTCCGCCTTCTCGCACTCGTCCAGCAGCACCACCGAGTACGGCCGCTGGCGCACGGCCTCCGTCAACACACCGCCCTCGCCGTACCCCACGTAGCCCGGCGGAGAGCCGATGAGGCGCGACACGGTGTGCTTCTCCTGGAACTCCGACATGTTGATGGTCGTGAGGAAGCGGTCCCCGCCGTAGAGCGTGTCCGCCAGCGCCAGCGCCGTCTCCGTCTTGCCCACGCCGCTGGGCCCCACGAAGAGCAACACGCCGATGGGCGTGGAGGGATTGCGGATGCCCGCATGCGACATGCGGATGGTCTCCGCCACCGCGCGCAGCGCCGCGTCCTGCCCCTTCACGCGCGAGCGCAGCGTCTGCTCCAGCGTGAGCACCGCGCCCACGGAGCTGCTGCGCAGCTTGCCCACCGGCACCCCCGTCCAGCCCGCGACCACTCGCGCCACCACGTCCGGGTCCACGTCCACGTGGATGAGCGGAGACTCGCCCTGGAGCTTCTCCAGCTGGGCACGCGCCTCGGCGACGTCGGCCTTCAGCTTCTCGACGTCCGAGCCCTCCTTCGCCGCATCCAGCTCCGCCCGCGCGCGGCGCACGACATCCACTGCGGCCAGCTCCTGCTCCCACCGGGCTCGCAGCGTCGCGACCGAGTCCCGCGTGGCCGCGAGCCGCTCCTCCAGCGTCGGCCCGTCCTCGGGCGGCGGAAGCGGATGCCCCGCGGCGAGCTCGCGCTCCCGCACCGCCAGCTCCCGCTCCAGCGCGGCCAGGCGAGACTCCACCTCCACCAGCTCGTCCGGACGCGCGCTCTGCTCGATCTTCACCCGCGCCGCCGCCGTGTCGAGCAGGTCCACTGCCTTGTCCGGAAGCTGCCGCCCGGAGATGTAACGGTGTGACAGCGACACCGCGGCGACCACCGCCTCGTCGCGGATGGTGACGCCGTGCGACTTCGCATAGGCGGGGCACAGCCCGCGCAGCATCAGCACCGCGTCCTCTTCGGACGGCTCGTCCACCTTGATGGGCTGGAAGCGACGCTCCAGCGCGGCGTCCTTCTCGAAGTACTTCTTGTACTCGGCCCACGTGGTGGCGGCGATGGTCCGCAGCTCGCCTCGCGCCAGCTCGGGCTTGAGCAGGTTCGCCGCGTCACCGCCCCCCTGCGCGCCTCCCGCGCCGATGATGGTGTGCGCCTCGTCGATGAACAGGATGATGGGCTTGGGCGAGCCCTTCACCTCCGAGATGACCGCCTTGAGCCGGTTCTCGAACTCGCCTCGGACGCCGGCACCGGCCTGGAGCGCGCCCAGGTCCAACCCCAGCACCTCCAGGTTGCGCATGGACTCCGGCACATCCCCCGCGACGATGGCGCGCGCCAGTCCCTCCACGAGCGCCGTCTTCCCCACGCCCGGCTCGCCCACGATGATGGGGTTGTTCTTGCGGCGCCGCGCCAGCACGTCGATGACCTGACGAATCTCCCGGTCCCGTCCGAAGATGGGGTCGATCTTCCCCGACCGCGCCTTCTCCGTGAATGACGTGGTGAACCGCGACAGCGCCTCCTCGCCTCGGCCTCCACCGCCAGCGGGCGCGGCCACCGTCGCGCTGCTCACCTCGGCGGCTTCCTTCGAGCGGCCCACCACCTCCTCGAAGACCTTCTTGAGCGTCTCCACCGAGATGGCGTCCAGCGCCGAATACGACTCGGCCGTGTAGCGCTCCGAGCGGGCAATCCACTGCCACATCAACACGCCCGAGCGCAGCCGGCTCACGCCATGTTCCAGCGAGGCTACCAGCCACGCGTCCTCGAACCACTGGAACAGGCTCTCCGAGAACACGGGCCGCCCCGAGTTGCCCGTGCGCAGCGACTTGAGCCCGTCCTCGACGGACGCGAGCACCTTCGCGCGGTCCACCTGGAAGTGCCGCAGGAGCAGCGAGGCCTCGCCCTCCTCGTCCTCCAGCAGCTGCCGCAGCAGGTGCTCGGGGACGATTTCGTAGCACCGAGCGCTGCTCGCCCGAGACACCGCGGTCTCCAACATCCGAGTGGCCGTGGGCGTCAGGCGCCGAACAAGGGTCTTGGGTTCAACGCGCATGTCTTCACTCCTGGACTTCGGATGAACGAAGGTGGGGACACCGTCGAAGCGACGTCACGGCGGTGAGAGGGGCTCGGGCTCGGCCCGTTTCGGGGCGGATGCGAGCGGCACGGTGCGCGTGCGCAGGCGGGTGTCGCTCCTGCGCTGCCCCAGATAGCAGTCCTGCCCGAGCCGGAAGGTCCCATCGCGCGACAGGCGGAACCTCGGCAGCTCCACCTCGCGCACGCCCAGCACCAGCGAACAGTCGAGGGGGTCTCTCACGAAGAGGTCCACCACCTCGCGCACCACTGGCGACAGGTCTCCCTCCGGAAGCAGGCGCCGGTAGACCTCCCCCTCCAACGGAGAGATGTGGATGCTGAACCCTCCCGAGCGATCAAACACCCGAGCCCCCAGGAGCATCGAGCGGCCCAGGTTCGAGTTCGAGCGGCCCAGCCGCATCCGGTTGTCCGCCTCGATGTCCACCCAGGCTCCGGAGAACTGCCGCAGCGACACCGTCGCCTCGCCCAACACCGGAGACAACACGTCCGTCAGCGCAAGCTCGAGGACCCCTGCCGTCCGCGCCCTCGCGGACAACAGCGGCGTCAGGCGCAAGAGCTGCGCGGGCGACAGCGCCCCCGAATAGGGCCGCTCATACGTGTCCAGCCCGCCCAGCGCGAGCGCCCGCTGCGACCAGGCATCACTTCCCCCGCGCGTGGTCTCCGCCGCCAGCGAGTAGCGCACCAGCGCGCGGTACAGCAGCGAGAGCAGGCGGTGATGGAAGAGGTCCAGGAAGTCGCGCCGGCGCGCGCTGTCCGGGTCCTCCTGCGCAATCTCCTCCAGGATGTAGTCCGGCAGCGGCGACACCGCGCCCGTGAGCCCGAGGAACGTGGAGAGCACCTCGATGACTTCCGCCGACCCGCCGTGCGCATCCGGCTGGGAGACGACGCGGACGCGGCTCACGTCGCTCGCGCTGAACGTGAGCGACGGGTCGTGCCGGAAGCGGATGCGCTCGTCCAGCGCGGGCCCCGTCCCACCCACGGGCACCGCCGACGACGTCAGCCGCTCGAGTAGCGCCACCAGCGGCCTGAACGACAGCTGCCCCGGCCGGGCGTTCAGCGACTCGACGGCCTTCAGCAAATCGTCTGTCGGCCGTTCCGGGGAGACCACCGGTACTCCAGTCGAGAGGGTTGAAGGCGCAGCACGAACTCGCTGAAGGAGTTGAGGCTCACGTGCGAGGCGAACAGCTCGTCCAGCACACAGCCGAAGAGGAACGCGTCCCCCGGCCCCGTGAAGCCCGCCTCATCCAGGTCCGCCGTCACCTGCACGCCGCGCACGGGCGCGCCTTGGAAGAAGCGCGTGATGGGCTGCGCCTGGACTGCTCGCAGCGACTCCACCCGGAGCTGGTTGGCGCGAGCCGTGGACTGGTCCGCGGTCGCCTGGAAGTTGTAGAGCGCCAGCAGCGACTGGAGCGCGCCCGGCTCCAGCAACGAGCGCTGGTTGAGGCTCAGATGCGACAAGAGCCGCCAGTGCAGCTCGGAGCCCACCGGCGGGCGCGCCGGACGCGTCACCGCGACGATGTTGCGGAAGCGCGCGGTGGTGGGCGACGCGGCGGTCGGCACACTCAAGTCACCCACCTGCAAGCGCGACGGCAGCGAGCGGTTGGTGCACGTGAGGTCGATGGAGAGCGTCTCGTCCGCCAGCGAAGGCGTGGCGTCGCGGGGGCTGCCCAGCGACAGCGAGACATCCATCCCGTCATCGAGCGGCGACGCCCCCCGGTGCAGCCGGTAGAAGCGACCGCTGTCCGTGGCGGCGTGAGCGAAGTCGAAGAAGGGCCGGTACGCCTGCCGCTCCGTCCTGCCCGTCTGGAGGCCGGTGACCGAATCCACCGAGTACACCTCCATGTGCGCTGGATCCAGGCCCGCGGCCCGCACCAGGTGCTCATGCCCCAGCGCGCTCGTGCGCACGGGGTCCGCCGAGGCGCTGAAGAGGTTCACCACCGGCGCGCAGTGCAGCCGGAAGACGTCCTTGGGGACGCGCCCCGGGAGCGCGGGGGGGCGCTCAAACTCGAAGATGAGCTCCAGCTTCTGGCCCGTGAGCTCGGAGGCCGCCTGCAGTCCCTTCACGTCGACGAAGAGGAACTTCTGCGGCAGCGTGAAGTACTCCTGCAAGAGCCGGTAGCCCTCGGGAGCCAGCGCCGGCCAGGGCAACAGCCGATTGTCGGGGGCGAAGCCCGAGGCTCGGATGCAGTCCGGCCCCAGACGCACGCTCTCGCCTTCCACCGGATTGCGCAGCACCACGCCCTTGCAGTGGCGCAAGAGCCACACCATCAGCATCGAGGCCACGGGCAGCTCGGCGCTGAGGAACAGCGACACTCCCTCCTCCTGGAAGATCTCCGCCCGCGCCTGCTCCACCACCTGGAGCTGCACGCGCAACACCGGAGACGCCGGCGACGACTGGTCCAGAGTCGTGTCGCCCAGGGTCAGCGGCAGCAGGTCCACCGCGCGCGTCGTGCGGAACGTGCACACGGTGCCGTCCACCGGCTTGGTGCCGACCTCCGCGCCCTCGGCGATGCGCGAGCGGCCACGCAACAGGCGCGCGTGCGGCGTGAACTCCACCACCGAGCAGGCCGGTATCACCCGGAGATAGTGCGGGAGGAGCAGCTCCGTCAGGCCGTGCACCACCTCCGGCACGGAGTCGTCGATGCGCTCGCGAACCCGGGCGGTGAGGAAGGCGAAGCCCTCCAGCAACCGCTCCACGTCGGGGTCACCACCGCGCTCCACCAGGAGCCCGGCGAGCGCTGGATTGACGGTGCCGAACGCGCGGCCCATCTCCCGGAGGTACGTCAACTCGCTCTGGTAGTACTTGCTGAACACCGCGGCTCACCCCGCCATACCGGCAACACTCACCAGACCTCGATCTTGCCTCCCGGCGACATCTGCGTCCGGAAGCGAAGCATTCCCCTCACCCCTCGGCCCGCGGGCTGAGCGGTGATTTCAAAGCGCAGCACCAGCGGGTCCGCGTCGGGGAGGTGGCGCACGCTGATGTTGCAGATGCGTGGCTCGAACTCGAGCACCGTCGTGCGAATCGCGGACTGGAGCGTCTGGATGGCCGAGGGGAAGGTGTGGACGAAGTCCGTGAAGTCCACGATGCCGAACCCTGGCACCGTGGCGGCCCCGCCCTTGCGCGTGTTGAGCAGCACGCGCAGGTGCTCGACGATGGACTCGGTCATGTCCACGTCGCGCTCACTCGAGCCCTTCCCCGCATCGATTCGAGACAGCAGACCCCGTCCCGTCACCTGCGACCCCTCCTCGATGGCTTGCTCGCGCTCCCCTCGACGGGCGGGAGCACGAGCGGGCCCGCCGCATTACCGGTTGGCGCTCCAGGAGTCCTCGTGCGTGACACCACCGTTGGTGTACGTCCAACTGATGGTGTGGAACACGAACGTCAGCTCCTCGAGGGGAGGCTGCTGGGACGTCGCCGGGAGGAAGGTATCCGGAAGGGTCTGCTTGAGGCCGGCGATGCGGCCGTCCTTGATGGACACCGTGTAGAACTGCTCGGTGGTTCCATCGCCCGTCGGGTTCGGGCGGTAGAACTTGAACTCGGCATCAATCTTCTGGTTCTCCACGAGCGCCTTCGCCAGCAGCGGCGAAGACTTGTCGATGCGCTTGACGATGCGCAAAGGCTCATACTGGCGGCGGCCCGTCGCCATGCCGCTGCCGGCTTCGCGCGCCGTGAGGACGGACTGAACGTAGGACAAGCACTCGATGGACTTGTCGCGCCCCAGGCTCGTCTGAGTGCTCTCTCCCGCGATATCGGACCCATTCGCCTTGAGGAACAGGTGTACTGTCTCGGCCATTGTGGCTCTCCCCCTGCTTGAGGTGGTGTGACGGCTGCGATGTGAACGGAGCCCTGAACCAGGGCTCCGGACTGCATGATGGCCGCCGCCTCCTCAGGCACGGCGACCGCGAGACCCTGGAAGGCGTCTCACGACTGCGCTCTCATTCCTTGTCCAACTTGCCAACGAGCGAGAGCGTGAAGGCCGCGCCCATGTACTTGAAGTGCGGACGCACCTGGAGGTTGCAGCGGTACCAGCCGGGCTGCCCCTCCACGTCCTCCACCTTGATGCGGGCGGTGCGGAGCGGACGCCTGGAGCGCACGCTGGGCGCCGGCTCATCCATGTCCGCGACGTACTGGTTGATCCACTGGTTCAGCTCGCGCTCCAGGTCCGCGCGCTCCTTCCAGCTGCCAATCTGCTCGCGCTGGAGCACCTTCACGTAGTGCGCCAGGCGGGACATGATGAACATGTACGGAAGCTGGGTGCCCAGCCGGTAGTTCGTCTCGGCCGCCTTGCCCTCCGGCGTGTTGCCGAAGAACTTGGGCTTCTGCGCCGAGTTGGCGGAGAAGAAGGCCGCGTTGTCCGTGTCCTTGCGGAACACCAGGCCGATGAAGCCCTCTTCGGACAGCTCGAACTCGCGCCGCTCGGTGAGGAGCACCTCGGTGGGAATCTTCGTCTGGATCTCCCCCATGGCCTCGTACTGGTGCAGCGGCAGGTTCTCCACCGCGCCACCCGCCTGCGGGCCGATGATGTTCGGGCACCAGCGGAACTTCGCGAACGAGTCCGTCACCCGGCTGGCGAACGCCGTGGACGCGTAGCCCCACAGGTAGCGCTCGTGGTGGCCGACGACGTCCTCGGTGAAGTTGAACGCCTTCACCGGCACCGTCTTCTCGCTGTAGGGCAGCCGCAGGAGGAAGCGCGGCATGCACAGGCCCACGTAGCGCGCATCCTCGCTCTCGCGGAACGAGTGCCAGCGCGCGTACTGCGGACCCTCGAAGAGGGACTTGAGGTCCTTGAGGGCCGGCAGTCCCAGGAAGGACTCCTGCTGGCCGAAGAACTCCGGCGAGGCATTGGCCACGAACGGCGTATGGGACATGGCCGCCACCGAGGCAATCTTGCTCAGCAGCGACAGGTCCTCGGGCCCCGGGCCGACGTCGAAGTTGCCGACGACCAGACCGTAGGGCTTGCCACCGAAGACGCCGTACTCGTTGGAGTAGACGGTGCGGTACAGGCCCGACTTCACCACCTCGGGGGCGTCCTCGAAGTCCGTGATGAGGTCCTGCTTGGAGGCGTTGAGCACCTCCACGCGGGTGTTCTCGCGGAAGTCCGTGCGCTCAATCAGGAACTTGAGCGAGCGCCAGGAGGACTCCAGGGACTGGAACTGCGGGTGGTGGAGGATTTCATTGACCTGCGAGCTCAGGCGCTGGTCCACCTCCGCGATCATCGCGTCCACCAAGGCCTTGTCCACGCGCTCCGCGGACCGGCCCGGCGCCAGCATCTGCGCGATGAAGGCCTGCACCCCCCGGCGAGCGACGTCATAGCCGTCGTCGCTCGGCTTCATCTTGGTTTCGGAGAGGATTTCGTCCAGGAGCGACGGGGCGGCGTCGGCCGTCTCGGGCGCCGCGAGTTGCTTGGCTTCAGTGCTCATCTGTGTCACGCCTTTTGTGAATGCGTTGCAGGTCGCGGCCTAGTCGACTTTCTTGTCCAGCCCCAATTCCGCCATGAGCTTCTGGCGTCCCTCGGAGTCGCCGAGCAGCGTCTGGATCTTCTTGCGGAAGGCCGGCACGTTGCCCAGGGGGCCCTTGAGGGCGTTGAGCGCCGCGCGCAGCTCCAGGAGCTGACGCAGCTCCGGCACCTGATTGACAATGCCCTCCGGGCTGAAGTCCGCCAGGTTCTGGAACTTCAACGCGACGGACATGCTCGCGTCCGGGTCGTCGGAGAGCTTGTTCGGCACGCTGACGTCCATCGACAGCCCCTGCTTGGCCATCACGTCATTGAAGTTGCCCTTGTCGATGTTGATGGGCGCCCGCTCCTCGACGGGACGCTCGTCCTGGCGGCCCGTGAAGTCTCCCACCACCAGAACCTTGAGGGGCAGCTCGACTTCCGACTGCGCGTTCCCAGTGTCCGACTTATAGACGATGTTGACGCGCTCCTTCGGCGCCACAGAACCTTCCTTGCTCACCGCACGACCTCCTGGTTGGGTTGGCTTTAGGGCGCCACCTTCAGCGCGGCACTCGGATCAAGCAGACAGAGCCGATGATAACGGGCGGTGAAGTCAGACACCAGCGCCTCAGGTGACTTTGGCGGAGGACGTGAGAGGGCAAGCCATCCTTCCAGACACTCCGCCGACAACTTCGGTTCCCACGTATCCAGCCCGCGCTCCAACGACTCGCGGTCGAGGACTTCGTAGAGGGCACGTGCCACGTGGGACTGGCCCGCCGCGGCACAAAGCTTCGCGAGGGTGAGTCGGGCCTGGAATCGCTTTCGACCCGTGCCCGCAGCACCCACCTGCTCTTGGAGAAGGTTCACCGCGCCCGCAGCATTGCCGCCTGACAACAGCTTGCGTGCCTCGGCGAGCACCTCCGCCGCGGCGTCTCCCTTTTCTGTCTCGGCTGCCGAGAATGACGGTGGCGCGGAAGGTGACACGGGCGGCGCGACGACGGACTCCAGCCATGCGCGCGTCTCGGGCGAGGCGACGGGGGTGCCGTCGCCGAAGAGAAGTCCTGGCACCGTGGGCATCCGCTTCAGCCAGGAGGCCAGCTCCGTCACCAATGCCTGACGTGCCGCGGTGTGCCCCAGCTCCCCCAGCGCCTTCGCGCTCAGGTAGTGCAGGTCCAGGAAGAAGCGATGCTGGGTGAGGGTCCCCTCGGACTCCTCCAGCAGCGGCGCCCAGCGGGCGTTGGCCTCCATGCGCTGCAGGTTCGAGCGCAGGTTCTCCGGCGGCACGGGGATGCTCGTCTTGCCACTGGCATCCGCCGGCGGAGGTTGGGCCAGGTGGAGATAGAGCCCGATGCGCAGCAGCCGGTAGGACAGCGGATCCGCGGGCGACGCGGTGCGCACCACTCCGGCGGCGCTGACCAGCGCGGTGCCCGTCTGCCGGAGGAAGTCGACCGCCGCATCCGCGCTCGCCAGGGAGCCCACCGCGGGCATGGCCTGCGCGGGAATGGGCGCGGGCGCGGCGGCGGCCACGGGTGGAGGCGGTGGCGCGGCGACAGGCGGTGGCGCGGCGACAGGCGGCGGTGCGGGCTTGGGCGCCGCGGTGGCCACGGGCGCGGGCGGTGGAGGGGGCGCCTCCGCCGGAAGCGACGCCACCAGCCGCTGGACGCTCTCCATCAACGGCCGCATCGCCGGCCCGTTGGCCTCGAACTTCTGCTTCGACACCTCCGACAGGCGCCTGGCGGCGACCTCGAGCGCCTCCACGCGCGGGCGGTCGCTCGCCGTCACTTGCAGCGACGGGAGATGGGCCGCGGTGCGCTCCACCAGCCACGTCACCACGTTGGTGCGCCCCCGCATGCGCGCCAGCTCGGGGAAGAGCGTGGGCCAGTAGCGGTCCAGGATTTCGGAGACGACCACGAGCCCCGTGGCGAGCCCGTCGATGCCCTGCGTCTGGTAGAGGCAGTGCGCCAGATAGGTGGCGATGCGCAGGTCCTTCGACGTGGACTGGAGCACCTTGCCGCTGGCGCTCTGGACCTGGTTCCAGTCGATGGTCCCACCGGTGACGGACTCGAGCTTGGCCATCTCGGCCAGCACTTCCAGATAGGCGGGGTCGGCCTTGGCCGCCTTGCCCGCGGGTGCGTCCGCCGACACCGGCTCAATCCACTGCTTCGCCTGTTCCTTCAGTTGCTCCAGTGTGACCGCCATGTTCCCCCTCCTTTCATCGTGCGGCGTCTCGCGCTCACGTTCCGAAGGCGCTCAGGAAAGCCTCGACCGTGGTGCTCGGATCCTCGAGGGCCTGTCTCCGCGGTGGTGAGAGCGCGTTGCGTGCGCTCTCGATGGCGGAGGCCTGCTTCGTGTGGAGCGGCCAGACCTTCATGCTCGAGTGACCCGGCTTCGCCAGGTGCATGAGCACCGCGGGGCCCGGCGTCCCGATGGACAGGAAGAGCCGGGGCGCGGGCCCCAGGTGCCAGAACATCGCCGGAGGCAAGGTGCGCCACCGGAGCTGTCGCCGGGCCAGCTCCAACCAGCCGTAGGGCCCGAGCGCCTCCGGGAAGGGACACTCCAGCGTCACGCCCGGCTTCGAGGGCTCCTTGCCCTGCTCGGCCTGGCAGGCCTTCACGAAGGTGTTGAACGCGTAGTACTGCGCGCCGGCGGGCGCACCGTCGGCCTGGAACTGCTGGACCAGCGGCGCGACAGGGCTGCCCAGGACCCGGCGCTTCTGCGCCTCCGCGCCCATCGAGTCACCCGAGGAGACGGCCGCGAGCCCCGACACCCGCGCCTCCAGGTCGCTCACGGAGAGCGTCGCCGCGTCCGCCAGCAGCTGGCTCCCCGCCGCGAGGAAGGGCCTGAAGCTGTCCGGCAACGAGGCGAAGTGCTCCGCCGCGCCCGCCGCGTCGATCACCACGTAGACGGCGAGCGGGAAGACGCGCCCCACCTTGTCGGTGCTCGTCGCCAGGGTCCCCACGAGCACCTGACGGCCTCCGGGCACCGTGAACACGAAGCCCGTGGGCAACGAAGACAGCTGGGTGTTCGCGCGGCGCACCGCCTCGTGCGACTCCTCCAGCCAACGATGGAAGGCCTGCGACACGGGGTCCGCCGCGTTCCAGCGGATGAAGTCTCCCTGACACGGCGCCTTGCCCAGTAGCGCAACCTGGTTGCGCCCCATTACCCCGAGCATCCCGAGCCTCCCTTGGCGATGACGCGTGGAGGCTGAACGCCCGGCATGCGGAACGGCTGCATGAGCTTGGCGTTGCGGCCCGCGGAGACACCGAAGAACGGCGAGGCACTGCGCGACGGCTTGAAGTCGATGACCACTTCCGTGTCCGAGGACGGAAGCGCCCACGTCACCGAGAACACCCGCGCGCCACCCTCCACCCGGGCCGTGCCCTCTTCGAGCAGGCGGAACAGACCCCACTCGCCTTCCTGTTCGACGGTCTCGGGCTGGCCGCGGTTGTTGCGCACCTTGATGGACGCGCCCACCGACTTGCCGCCCTTCCCGGGCCACTCGAAGTTGTGCCACTCCTCCGGGCCGTTGTTGTAGTCGACCGTCTGCCCGTCCACGGTGAAGCGGATGGAGGCGAGCTTCGGCGAAGGCCGGATGTGGAAGGAGAACTTCACGCCGGGGTCGGCGTCCCGGGGAGCGAAGAGGGACTCGGAGATCTCCCGCGAGCGCGAGAGGAACGTCAGCACGGAGCCGTAGTACAGGTTGCCGCCCGCGCGGCCCGCTCGGGTGACGAACTTGAAGCGACTCCCCGACTGCTCGACGTGGCTCTTCAGCACGCCGCCGTAGAAGCCCCAGAGCGTTCCCGACTCCGGACGGAAGAAGTCGCCCACGTCGGCGACCGCCGCGTCCTGGCCATTGCGGTTGAAGGGGTAATGCCCCGCGAGCTTCTGCTGGAACGCGGTGGCCACCTCACTGCACCACTGGTCGCTCGCCTTGCCTCCGGCTTCCTTCAGGGTCAGCTCGGAGATGGCCTCGATGGGCGGCCACAAGAGCGCCTCGATGCGAGGTCGCCAGCCGATCTCCTGCGCCTTGATGAGCGACTGGATGCTGACGCGCGCCGTCTGGACGCGAGCCATCATCGCGGCCGATTCATCCTGGCTCTCCATCGCGGCGCGCTGGGCATCGCGAAGGAACTGGAGCTGCTCCTGGTAGAGGTCCAGCGGGATGGACTCGGGCGGCGGCGCGTCTGGCCCCTTCGCCCGCTTCAGGGGGGCGCCAAAGTCGGTCAGGCCCTTGAAGCTCGGCTTCACGCTCTGCTCCGTAAAGTACTCCACCTCCGACTCCTCGCCTCCCGCGACCTTGTCGCTGGCGAAGCGGACCCCCTTCTCGACGGCCGCCGCGTTGGCGCCCAGCTTCCCCTTGATCTTCTTGAGAACCCCCTCCTCGACGGCGGACGTATCGAGCTCCTCGGCGCCCAGGCTGACGTTGTAGTCGACCGCGCGGAAGAGCCGCGCCAGGGGCGGCGGCTCACCCCGGGTCAGGTCCTCCAGCAGGGCCAGCGCTTCCGTGGTGTTGCCGGGCGGCTGGACCTTGAGGCTGGAGAGGAACGCCTTCCACTCCAGGATGTACTGCTCGTAGTACGCCGACCGCAGGATGCGCTCCTGCCGCTCCAGCTCCAGCTCATTGGTGGCGTTGGTGTCCTTGTCCAACACCCAGATGTCGGCGCCTTGGAGCGGGTGCTCCAGCTTCGCGGACACCACGGTCTCCCACCCCTTGCGGGTGAAGGCGCCCCTCACCCGCCCATCGCCCTTGATGTGCTGAGTGGTGCTGCCCAGCACGGAGGAGATGGTGATGTCGTAGCCCTCGCGCCCCACGTCGGCGATGAGCTGCTCCAGCGCCAGCGTCGCGAAGGGCAACCGGTCCAGCACCACGCGGACGTCGCGGACCACCTTGTCGTTGCGCGTGAAGGCCAGGTTCGTGGAGTCCTGAGCCAGCAGCTTCACGAACGAGTCGACGTGGTTGGACATCTGCGTCGTGCGGTGGGCGCTGTCGGTGAACCCGGGCTTGCGGCCCCATCGCTCCGTGAGGCTCTTCACCAGCCACGAGCGCACACCATCACTCAGCTCCGGCTCGCGGGCCGTGCGCGGCCCCGAGAGCAGCAGGTGCAGCTTCAGCCGGTCGAAGTAGCGCGCGTACTCGCGGCCCGTCGGCGTCTCCTCCCCCTGCCGCTGCGCCTCGACCCACGTCTTCATCTCCTTCAGGTCCGAGGTCAACACCGGGTCGATGAGCACGCGCCGCACGGTGGCGCCATAGAACGCGCCCAGCGGCGCGATGAGGTCATCCCCGCGATACAGGCCGAAGCGCATTCCCGCGGGCGGCCCCTCCTGCTCCCACTCCAGCAGCTTGTCGATCTGCTGCCGCATGGGGAGCATCGCGTCCACCATGGGCCCCGCGCCCGTCGCTCCCGCCTCCTGCAGCTTTAGCGACTGCGCCATCACCAGCGTCGTCTGGATGAAGCGGCGGTTCTTGACGAAGGAGAGCGTGGGGAACAGCAGGATGAGCAGCGCGAGCGCGAGGCAGCCTCCCGCGTAGGCGAGCTGGATGCGCTTCTGCCGCAGCACCTCCGCCGAGCTCATCATCGCGAGGTTCTGGTCGGGGAAGACCACCTCCGCGAACATGTCCCGCAGGAAGTAGCTGCGCGACTCCACCGCCGGACGGCCTCCGTCGGACGCCGACGTGCGCCGGATGCCGAAGGCGTCCGCCATCGCGTTCATCACGCGGTCGATGGGGCTGCCTTCCTGCGTGCCGCTCGTGAAGTACACACCGCGCATCACCGGCGTGTCCGCGTAGACGTTCTCCGCGAAGAGCGCCTGCACGAACTCGATGAGGTTCGAGCGCAGCCCCTCGAACTGCTGGGGGAAGCGGAAGATGCGCTCGCGCGTCTCCGGGTGGCGCTCCGCGCCGATGCGCACGATGGAGCGCTGCTCCACCACCTCGGCCAGCTCGTCGAAGCGCGCGGCGAACGTCTCGCCGATGGCGTCCCGGGCATCCTCGGGCCGCACCGTGAAGCCCCAGATCTGCCCGCGCTCGGTCTTCGGCAGGTCGCCAAAGATGTCCACGAAGCCCGCGAGCAGGTCGCACTTGGTGAACATCACGTAGACCGGAACGATCATCTTCAATCGCTCCATCACCTCGTCCACGCGCTCGCGGATGGTCTGCGCGAGCTGCACCGACTGCTCCTCGTCGATGCCGATGAGGTCGCCCACGCTCACCGCCACCACCAGCCCGTTGACGGGCTTGCGCGGACGGTTGCGCTTGAGCATGTCGAGGAAGCTCAGCCACTCCTCGCGGTCATCGTCCTCGGTGGTGTAGCGCCCCGCCGTGTCGAGGATGACGCCCTCGTTGGTCAGCCACCACTCGCAGTTGCGCGTACCGCCGACACCCTTCACGCCGCCGCCGCGCGAGGAGAGATATGGGAACTGGATGCCCGAGTTGCGCAGCGCCGTGCTCTTCCCGGAGCCCGGCGGCCCGATGATCATGTACCAGGGCAGCACCGACAGCGCGTCCTTGCCCTGCCGCGCGCGCGCCAGCTTGGAGGACTTGAGCGACTGGAGCGCCTTGGAGAACTCGGCCTGCATGGCCTGGATCTCTTCCTGCTGATCCGGCCGGACGTTCTGGAGCTGGGCGTCCGCCTGCACGCCGAGCTCCCGCTCGATGTCGCGCGCCGCCTTGGACGCCTGGTGGCGCTGGAACAGGTAGGCGGCGACGATGATGAACACCAGCAGCACGGTGGGGACGATGGCGCCCCACAGCGGCAGGCTGAGCAGCAGGACAGCGGTCCACACCAGGACGATGAAGACCGCGATGAGCACGGTGAGAGCCAGCATCGCGTGCCCCCTAAGGCTGCTGCTGCGTGGAGGAGGTCGAGACCTCCTCGATGAGGGAGGAGACGCTGCTGGACAGGCCGATGCGCAGGCCCGTGTAGACCAGCAGCGCGAAGACCACCGCCGCGCCGGAGATGGCCAGCAGCGGCAGCGTCCGCTTGGCGCTCACCGCGTTGTCGGGGGGCCGCTCGCCCCGGGGCGAGAGCAGCTCCGTGTCGAACTTGTACGTCTTGGACAGCTCGCGCTGGAGCGCCTCCGTGAGCTGCATCAGCTCCAGCTCTCCGCCGCGCACCCGGAAGCGGCCTCGGAAGCCGAAGAGGAGGCAGAGGTAGTAGACGCGGAGGATCTCCGTGCGCTGCAGGTCCTTGCGAACCTCTTCCAGGCGCGTGAAGAAGCCGTCGCCCGCGCGGTTCTCCCGGAAGTAGTGGAACTGGAGGAGGTTGGCGAGCCAGTACTCCCGAAACGAGTCCGCGCGAGCCAGGGCCAGCTCATCCGCGAGCGCGACGATGGGATAGGCAATCTCCTGCGCGTCCTGCTGGCCGAAGCCCAGCTCGTTGGCGCGCTTGAGCATGCGGTCGAAGAACGTGCGCAGCTGGCGGTGCACGAGCTCCGCCGCGGGCAGCGCATTGTCCCCGAACTGCCGGAGCTGGAGCAGCGCCCCGAAGCTCTCCTGCGTGATGGAATTGATTCTGTCCATCCTGTTGATGCCTCCACCCGTCGTGACGACCGGGAGCCCCACCAGATGCATTGACAACCGGGTTGGTGGACAGCCCCCCGCCTCAACCCACTTCTAACGACTGACCGCGCTCTTCTTCGCCGAACTCCCGCTACCGTTCCCGTTGGTGCCCTGTCTGGGAACCGCGAGCAGCTCCAGCTTCGTCTTCGATGGCTCGAACGGACGCGGCAGGTAGATGGCCACGTTCTGCTCGGTGATGACGTTCTTCCAGTACGGGTCGCCGCTCTCGAGCGAGAAGTACACGACGCCCGGCTTCACCGGCACCTCGGCGGGAGGCCGGAACGTCACCTCCACCGGCACGCCCGGCGCGGCGGCTTTGATGATGTCGCGAATCTCCACGAAGCTGGCGATCTTCGAGAGGTTCGGCAGGCTCTTGGCGACCTCCGCCTCCGGCAGGTCGCTGCGCACCGCGAGGATGAACTGCGCGGCCTTGAGGAAGCGCTCGTCCTCGAGCCGGCCCAGGTGCATGCCGTCCTTGCGCGACTCCAGCTGCACCGTGATGCACTGCTCGATGGCCACGACGTCCAGCAGCTTCTGGAGCAGCTGGAAGAGCCCGTCGAAGGTGGCGCGCAGGTTGGTGTACTGGAACTTGGGCAGGTCTCCCGGGTCCGCCTCCGCGGAGAACGTGGAGAGTTGTCCGGCGGCCTGGCACAGCAGCAGGTAGACCATCTGGGGGTTGAGGTCCGCGACCTCCACCACGTGGGCCACCTGCGGGATGAGGCCGTTGAGCGCGCTGAGCTGGAGGTACTTCGTCACGTCCCCGGCCGAGAACTCCAGCGCGGTGGCGTCGCGGTGACGGCGCCCCTCCGCCAGCTCGCGCTGCTTGCCCTGCATCGCCTTGAGGATCTGCCGGAGCCGGTCCAGCACGTAGGGCGACGCGGAGATGCGCAGGCAGGGCGGGATGTAGTTGCTGGCGAGCGCCGCGGCGCCCGTCCTGTCCCGCACCAGCTCGGCGATCTTGATGACGTCGTAGTCCTCGCGCGGCTCGGTGCCGAAGAGCAGCTTGAGGTTGCGCTGCGCGAAGGACACCGGCACCACGGACTCCGCCGCCGCCAGGTCCGGCACGGAGCGGTTCACCAGGGAGAAGCGCGGCGACGTCGTGGACTCCTCGGTCGCGCCATAGCTGGAGATGCCCTCGCGCTCCCGCGCCACGCCCAGGTACACATCCAGCGAGCGCTTGTTCGCGCTGAAGTGCTCCTCGATGGGACGCGTCTGCGGGGCCTCGGGCTGGCCGCGCTCGAAGGACAGCGGCAGTCCGTCCGGCAGGATGCCCACGAAGCGCAGCAGCTGGAACTGGCCCGCCGCGAGCGCCTTCTCATCCACCTCCTGCTCCACGACGCCCCAGTCGTAGGGCGTCAGGGCGCCGAGCCGGGCCGCGAGCAACCCCTCGTGGTAGAGGTCCGCCTGCTGCAAGTGCTGGGGATTCATGAACATCCCCTCGGACCAGACAACACGCTGGGGCGTCTTCATCTGCGAACCTCGCTCGAGCGGGCCTCGACACGGTAGTCCTCGATGAGGAAGCGCATCGAAGCGTCACGCGCCGCGGTCTGCTTCGCCGGATCGCAGTCCTCTGGCTTCACCTGGGGCAGACGCTCCACGGCCCGCCACACCTGTCCGGCGGGGCGTCTGAACACCCCCACCACGGCCAGGTAGCTCGCACCTGAAGTCCGACTGACTTCACGCGTCAATTGCTGGCCTGGCTCGAGGGTGAACTCATCCATGGCCAGCAAGTCGTCCTCGAGCACTTCCTTGGGGCGCTGCCAGAGGTCCTGGAAGTCGGCGGCCTCCATGCGGCGAGAGCCTTTGAGCTGGAAGACCTGGACGTTCGTCGGAAGCGAGCGGCCCACGTCATCCGCGTTGAGGCGTTTGCTCGCATCGAGATGCAGGACAAAAGGAGGAGGCTGCTCGCAAGTCGTCGGCGCGGGAGGGGTGTGCGCGCACGCCCCAACGAGCAGACTCGAGAGCAGGACCGTACCCAGACAAGACCAGACGCAACTCCGCGCCCGTGGGCCGAAGCCCCCCCCACAAACCGGCATGGCACCCTCTCTCCGGAAGAAGCTTCGCGCCAGCTAAACGCTCACAACCTGCCACAAGCCCCCCATCAGTTCAAGACAGGGCAGATGTAGGTTTATAGAAGTCCAAGAGAAGACAAGCCAGCGCACTTCCTTGAGAAATCCTTCCCAGGGGCCTTGTCGTGAGGTCCCCCGTGTCAGGATTCACCCAGGGTCCGCTAGCCCTTGACAGCCACCAGGTCGTTGAGGATCGAAGGATCCAGAAACGTCTGCGTCTGGAGTGTTGGCACGGTGCGGCGCGCGAGCGAGGACACGACCTTGCTGTCGCCGACCTCCAGCACTCGCGTCACACCCAGGCTGGCGAGGTTCCTCACGCACTGCATCCACAGGACGGGCGCGGTGAGCTGCTCCACCAGGGAGCGGCGGATGCAGACCAGTGTCTGGACTGGCCTCGCCGTGGTGCTGAGGATCACCGGGCATCGGGGCATGCGGAGCCGGAGCCGTGCGACCTCGGCCCGCCAGTCCTCGTGAATCTGGGCCATCAAGGGTGAGTGGAAGGCGTGGCTCACCTCCAGCATCACGCAGTCCTTCGCGCCCGCGGCGAGCGCCAGGTCCTTGAACCGCTCCAGCGCTCGCACGTCTCCAGAGAGCACGAACTGCTGGGGGCTGTTGTGGATGGCCACCACGGCCACGGCGTCCCGTGCGGCCTCCTGGCACAGCGCCTCCACGCGCGCCGCCTCCAAGCCCATGACGGCCACCATGCCACCCGGGGTCGTCACGCTCGCCATGAGCTGTCCGCGCTTGCGCACCGCGCGGACCGCGTCGGCCAACGGCAGGCATCCCGCGGCCACCAGCGCCGAGAACTCTCCCACGCTGTGACCCACGACGATGGGCGGCTCCAGGCCCAGGTCACGGAGCTCCGCGAGGCACGCCGCGCTCGCCGTCACGATGGCGGGCTGCGCGTTCTCGGTCGCGGTCAAGGTCTCGAGCGGCCCTTCCAGACAGAGTCTCGCGAGGTCGACACCGATGGCCTCCGAGGCTTCCTCGAAGACGCGTCGAGCCGCGACGGAGCGCTCCAGCATCCGCCGCCCCATGCCGACCTTCTGCGAGCCCTGTCCGGGAAAGAGCCACGCCCAGCGGTCCCCTGCCCCACTCCTCCGCGATGTGTCGTCCATGGTGTCCATCCAGCGCGTGTCTCGAAGAGAAGCCGTGTGACGTCAGCTCGCGACCGGCAGCACCCGAGGCGCGGAGGCCAGCTGCTCGACCTCGGCCAGCCACCGGTCACCGAACTCGCGCACCGTCTCGTCGCGCATCGTCGGCGAGAGGTACTCGACCACGCCGTGCACCTCTCCACCGGAGTGGATGATGACGACGCCGATGCAGGGGCGCCCCGTGAGGGAGCCACGGACGAGGACCCGCTCGGTGCGGACACCTTCCGGCAGGGCCAGCTCCTCGGGCTGGCGGATGGTGCTCACCAGCAGCGAGTAGTTGAACATGGACGGGTCCGCGTCGTTCTTGCGCAGCGCCGCCCGGAACATCCCCGGAGGCATCAGCGTCACCAGCCCCATGTTGACCATGAAGCCCACGGACTCCTCGAGGACCCGCATGCTCCGGATGGACTCGGACAAGCGTCGCTCGAGACCGGGCGAGCGGATCTCCTCGGGGCGAGCCACGACTTGAAGCATCCCCAGGTAGTTGCCCAGGCCGGACGGAATCCCCAGCGCGGCGCGGAGGTTCGTCGGCACGAAGGCCCTGAAGCGCAGGTCCGGTGCACCGCGTGCCTGACGGAGTGAGTCGGCGGCGCGGAAGACGGCACCCACCAGCAAGTCATTGCGGCTCACGCCCTGCGCGGTGGAGACGGCCTTGAGGCGCTGCCAGGTCTCTGCCGGGATGCGGAGCAGGTGGTGCCGCGTGTGCGTGGGGCGCGCGGACGCGTCATCCGCGAGCACCGCCGAAGCCCCCTTGTCGGTGTCCCCCAAGGAGAAGTGCCGCCGCATCATCCGCAGCGTCCAGCCCAGTCCCCGAGGCCGCAGCTGGTCTCGCAAGCGCTGGCCTCCGTGCAGCGGAACACGAGCCGTGAGCGGCGCCCCCGCGCGCAGCTCGTTGTAGCGGCGCACGAGCAGGTCGAGCAGCAGGAGCCCCCCTTCCCCATCCACCGCGCTGTGATGGACGGTGAGACAGAGGCGGAAGCCACCCTCGGGCCGAGGCGCGTGAATCACCCGCCATGGCGGCAGTCGACGCAGGTCCATGGGGGCATCCAGCGCGCGTGAGTCCTCCGCCTCGACGGGAAGCTCCGACCACGACAGCAGCCGAGTGGCATCCACCCACGGGCGCTTCGCCACGAACCGGAGGATGCCGAGCGGAGCCTCCCGCACGAACGAGCGGGCCAGGGGCACCTCCTTCAGCACGGCGGACATCGCGCGCTCCAGCGGCTCACGCTCCAGCGGCGCGTCCACGTCCACGAAGTGGTGCGAGTTCATCCGCGTGCCGGGACCGTCTTGCAGATAGAAGTAGCGGTCCACGCCGTTCATGTTCAGCGCGTGGGACTCGGGCGCGAGCGGAATCACCAGCAGCGATAACGCCGCCCCCACCAGCGGCAGCCCATCCGGCGACACGAGCAACAGCAGGCAGGAGACGATGGCCAGCTCCACCAGGAGCCCACGGCGAGGCACTCGCAGCAGGCTCAGCGCGCCCCAGGCCAGGCCCGGGAAGGCCCAGCCGCCCAGACGCCAGGAGAGCACACACAACAAGAGGCCGGCAGCGCGCGTCCCCCAGATGAACGGCGGATGAGTCGAAGGTGTCGATGACATGATGTGGTTCTCACGGGGACGCGACGAATCAGGCCCGCCCCTGCATTCCGTTCAGGCGACCATCGATGATGTGTTTGAGCACGGGCCCCAGGTGCCCCAGGACGCTCAACCGGACTCCGTCGAGCTCGACGAAGACCTGCCGGGTCCGGGGATGGAAGGCCACCGCGCGAACTCTCGCGATGCCGTCCTGCGCGCCGAGGTAGGTGCTGTGGACCGCGACCTCTTCCCCCACGGGCAGCGGCGCATGCAGCCGCATGCGGTCCACTCCCTCCGGGAGGACCAGGGACTCGAGCGAGTAGTACGCGGTCATCCCCGCGGCGTGAGTGATGGCGTCCAGCGCCATCGGCCCCACGAGGAAGCGCGGGGATGAGGTGAAGGAGAACAGGTCCTCCAGTCGCTCCTGCATCACCCACGCGGCCTGCTGTGTGGGCGACAGGACGCGCAGATGGCGACAGCCCTGCATCCGGGGCCCGAGATGGACACCCTCGCCCTGATTGTAGAGCGAGCGGAAATCCTGGCGACCCTCGGCCGAGCAGAGCGCCGCCGTCGCGGAGTCCACTCGCACGCGCTCCGGCTCGCGAAGCTCACGCCGCGCTTCGAGGACCACCGTCCCGGTGTGGAGCTTGCGGCGAACGGGGGGCATGTCCGCGCGGGGTCTCAGCTCCATGTCCACCTGGAGCGCGACGCTCACGCGTCCCGCCGTGTCCGCCTTCCCGGCCCTCGCGGTGACGACCAGTCGCGTGGTCCGCCCCTCCCAGACCTTGGCCGCCTGGTGGAAGCGCACCCCTTCGAATCCCGTCACCGCGAGTCCGGGGCGGAGCAGCAGCGCCACCTCGGCCATCAGCTCCACACCAAAGGTGCCGGGGAGCACGGCGACCTCGTTGACCCGGTGCTCACAGAGGTAGCGGTCCGTCTCGAGGCTCAGCTCCCGCACCACGGTCAGCGTGTCCTCCGTGCGCTCCAACACCGCTCCCACCATCGGGAAGGACGCGGGACTCAACACCGCGCCCTCTCCGCGCCGGACGTACTCCTCCACCACCACGTGGTAGTTGGTGCCGCCCATGCCGAACGCACTGAGGCCGGCTCGGCGAGGGCCTCCTCCAGCGGGCGCGGCCCAGGGCTTCGCCTCCGTGATGACCTCGAACGGCAGGGTGTCCCAGGCGATGTCCGGGTTCGGGCGCTCGAAGTTGATCTGCGGTGGAAGCACGCGGTGCTCCAGGCTCTTCAAGACCTTGATGAGGTTGATGACGCCGGCCGCCGAGTGCAGGTGACCAATCATCGACTTCACCGAGCCAATTCCCACCGAGCGCGGCGCGAGCCCGCGCATGACCTGCGAGTAGGTGGAGAGCTCCGTGAAGTCCCCCACGGGCGTCGCCGTGCCGTGGCACTCGATGTACTGGATGGACGTGGGCGCGACATCGGCGCGCTCCATCGCGCGACGCACCGCCAGCTCCTGGCCCACCGGGTTCGGCGCGAGCAGCGACTTGCCCTTTCCATCGCTCGATGACCCGACGCCCTTGATGACGCCCAGAATCGTGTCGCCATCCCGCTCCGCGTCCTTCAGGCGCTTGAGCACCACGACACCCGCGCCCTCGCCCGGGATGAACCCGGAGGCGTCCGCGTCGAAGGGACGGCTCCCGGAGCCGCTCACCCCTCGGAACGTGCAGTTGATGGCATACAGGTCGGGCTCCAGGTCCGAGAAGGCCCCACCCGCCAGCACGACATCCGAGAGCCCCAGCTGGAGGTTCTCCACGCCCGACTCGATGGCCGCGAGCGATGAGGCACAGGTGCTCTCGAAGATGCCCGTGGCGCCCTTGAAGCCATACACATGGGCGATGAGCGTGGCCTCCGAGCTGCCCGCGTAGCCCGCGTGGGTATAGGGCGTCATGGGCGCCATGCGCGCCTTGAAGTTCCCCTCGGCCGCGCGGGCGAGCTGGTCGGCCGTGTCAGGCGACAGCCCGTGCTCCTGGAGCACCCGCCGGAAGAGCGTGTCCATCTCGACATAGCTGATGCGCAGCTCGACCTGCCGCTCACGCAGACGCCCGGGCATGTCCGCCATGAAGACGGACGTCCGCAGCGGAGCCTTCTGCGGCGCGGTCGTCTTGCGCAGCGCCTCCGCCGCGGCCGTCAGCGCGAAGAGGTGCGACCGGTCCAACTGGGCCGCCAGGGTCGGAGGAATGAGGAAGGACTTCTCGTCGAACTGGAAGCCCTCGATGAACCCTCCGAGCGGGCAGTAGATCTTCCCCATCTCCCCCTCGGGGCCGAGATAGCGGTCGATGTCGAAGCGGTCCTTGGGCACGCGGATGATGTGGTTCTTCTTCGCCAGCACGTTCTCGTAGAACGTGTCGCTGTCCATCGCGCCAGGCGCGAGGACGCCGTAGGACACCACGGCGACGGGCTCTCGCTTCGGCGCGGGCCCCAGCGTCGCGACCAGCCGTGCGTGGTACTCCGGAACGAACTCCTCCAGCGTGAGGTGGTAGGCCTGTCCCCCCATCGCCAGCGAGTTCACCCCCGCGCGGCGAGGTGTCCCGTCCGCTGGGGCCTTCCACTGCGCGGGCTCGGCGAGGAGCCGGAAGGGCGAGCCCTGCGCACGCAGCTCCTCGCGCGGCTGCCGAACATGCCCTTGGGCCGGGAGCGTCTGATGCTTCAAGGCCATCAGCGTGCGCACGAGCCCCGGCATCGTCGACGCCGACAGCAGATAGCCGACCATGTTCTTCGTCGAGCCGATGGTCAGGCTTCGCGGCGCGTGCCCCGAGAACACCTTCTGCATCGCCGTGATTTCGGACGCCTCGAGGAACTCCACCCCGTTGGCGTGGCACTCCAGGTACTGCACCGTCTCCGGGGAGTATCCCGCGAGCTCGTACGCACGCTGCGCCGCCCGGACCTGCGCATCCAGGGGTGGGCTGATCAACGCGCCTCGACGCCCGTCGTTCGCGCCGCTGATGCCTCGGATGACGCCGAGGATGGAGTCGCCTTGCTTCAGCGCGTCCTCCAAGCGCCGCAGCACGAAGAAGCCCGTGCCCTCTCCCAGGAGCGTCCCGTCCGCGTCGGCATCGAAGGGACGGGGTTGGGCATCGCGCGTCAGCAGCCGCATCCGCTCGAAGGTGACGAAGGGCGCGGGCGTCAGGTAGGGGCTGGTGCCGCCCACCAGCGCGACATCGTAGTCCCCCAGCGTGAGCCCGTTGACCGCGCACTCCAGAGCAGAGAGCACGGACGAGCACGCCGAGTTCACGACGAAGTGCGGCCCCTTCAGGTCGAACAAGGAACAGGCCCGCCCCAGGGACAGGCTCATGCCGGAGACGTTGCCTCGGGTGAACTCTCGATGGCAGACCTCGTGGAACGCGCGCTCCGCGGCCTCCAGGATGCGGCGCCGGGCCTCCTCCGGAAGCCCCGAGCCCTCCATCGCCGCCTCGACCGCCGCCGTCAGCTTGGGCCGGTGCCAGAGGAAGGGGTGGATGACGCGCGGGTCGTAGCCCATCTCCGAGCCACCCATGATGACGGCGGTGCGCTCACGGGGAAACGGCCGCTCCAGCAGGCGCGCATCCGCGAGGGCCCGGCGAATCGCCTCCACCGTGTACAGCTCACAGCGGTGGAGCTCGTCGAGCATCTTCGGCCCGACCTTGTACTCCCGCCAGGGCAGCTCCAGGTCGTTGAAGAACGACGCCCGCCACACCTCGCCCTTCTCCGTGTCGGAGGAGTCCTTGCTGTAGAAGCTCTCCCACCGGAAGCGCGACGAAGGCACCTGCGCGAACCGAGGCGTCCCTTCCGTGATGTAGCGCCAGAGCTGCTCCGGCGTTTCGGCGCCCGCCACCAGGCATGAAGCGCCGATGATGGCGATGGGCGTGGACGTTCGGGTCGCTGACTGGGTTTCCGTCGTCATCTCACATGCTCGTCATGAAAAGTGCTTCCAGACGGGAGCGCTCAAGCGCGCTCGGCGGATGGCAGCAACCGGTGAACGTCACTGAAGGCCCACAAGCGCTGGAACCGCTCGACCTCGCTCGCTCCAGCGGGATGCCGGGCATGCACCACCTGCGCGGAGATGCCGGGCATGGAGTCGAGACAGGCGGCCAGCGCATCGCCGGAACCCGCCTCGAGGAACACCCGCACGCCGTCGTCGTACAGGCGGCGCACATGCTGCTGGAACCGCGTGGGCTGCGCGTCCAGCAGGGCGAGATGACGCGCGAGGAAGCCCTCTTGGAGAGAAGGCTCGTAGTAGCGGCCATGCACGGCGGACAGGACCGCCACCTCTGGTGAGCCCCAGGCGAGCCTCACCAGTCCCTCGCGGAGGATCCGCAGCGCGCTCGCTCCTGGAATCGCGGGAACCTGACCGGCCTGAGGCTGTCCCCGGGACCGCAGGGACAACGCCTGCACCGCGTCGGTCAGCGAGAGCATTCCACTCGCGACGAGCGCGCTGTACTCCCCTGTCCCCTCGCCCAACAGGATGTCGACGCGAAGCCCGCGTGCGCGCATCAGCCGGTAGTACGCGACGCCGGAGACGACCTCCGCCACGTCACTCTCGAGTCCCTCTCGCGGGGCCGTGACTTCCTCGAAGGCCGACGCCGCCTCTTCGAGCGTGTCGCGCACCTCGGGGTACCGCGCCGCGAGCGCCTGGAGGTCATCCGCCGGAGACGCGCCTCGACTCGGGAAGACCCAGGCCACCTTCTGCTCATGCAGGCGGCGCGAATCCCTGGCGTCGTAGAAGTAGAGCCCCTGCTCGCGCAGCACCGACTCGGAGGCTCCGGCCAGCGAATCCCGCGCACGCGTCAACGCCCGCTGGGCCGCCACGCCCGAGGGCAACGCCACGGCGAAGCGGCAAGGAGCGCTCACGTCATCGGGAGACCTCGGCGCGCGCCGCCGCTCGCGCAGGAGGTGCTCGACCTTCGAGAGCACCTCGCCCCTCGCCGCCCCGTGCAGGCTCAGCACCGACGCGGGC
Organism: Myxococcus stipitatus; assembly: GCF_038561935.1. The sequence goes on from NZ_CP102770.1 coordinate 6,069,167, forward strand.
GGTACGTGCTCCTCCACGACCGCGTGGAAGCTGGTGCCTCCCAAGCCCAGGGAGGTGACACCCGCGCGGCGGACGCCCTGTTCCTGGGGCTCCCAGCGCTCGGGCGCGGTGGGCACCCGGAAGGGCAGCTCATGCCAGGGAATGGCCGGGTTGGGCGTCGCGAAGGTCGCATTGGGCGGCACCTTCCCGTGGTGCAGGGCCAGCGCGACCTTCAGCAGCGACGCGGCCCCCGCCCCGGAGTTCAGATGCCCCAGGTTCGACTTGATGGAGCCGAGGAGCACCTGCCGCCCCTCTCGGCCGCACCCGAACACCGCGCGATACGTCTCCACCTCGACGGGGTCCCCCACCGGGGTTCCCGTGCCGTGCCCCTCCAGATACTGGATGTCCTCCGGCGAGACGCCCGCCTTCGCCACGGCCCCGCGCACCGCCTGGGCCTGCCCCTCGGAGGACGGCGCCCAGATGGATGCACTCTTCGGGTCCGTCGCGCCGGCGACCGCGCGAATCACCGCGTAGACGCGGTCGCCCGCGGCCTCCGCATCCGAGAGCCGCTTGAGCGCGAGCATCGCCGCGCCCTCGCTCGTCACATAGCCATCCGCCCGCGCATCGAAGGGGAAGGAGCCGTTCTGAGACAGCCCTCCGAACGAGCACCACTGCGTCATCGCGTCCACGCCCAGCGTCGCGTACATGCCTCCCGCGAGCACCAGGTCGCATTCACGCGTGTGCAGGAAGTGGGCGGCGATATCCACGGCCGCCAGGCTGGAGGCACACGCGGACTCGACCATCATCGCTGGACCCTGGAAGTCCAGATGATGCGCGACACGCGCCGCCGCGAGGCTGCCGAGGTAACCGGGCAGCGTCTGTGCGTCGATGGGAGGCAGCTCTCGCTTGTACTCCGCCTCCACCTCGTCGCGGATGCGCCGCGCCTCCGCCTCGTCGATGCCCCGCTTCCGCAGCTGCGCCGCGAGCCGTCCGTCGAACTCCGCGTAATACACCCGCGCCTGCGTCAGGAACTCGCGCTCCAGCGGCGGCATGTAGCCCATGGCGATGCCGATGCGCCGCGCGTCCACACGCCCAGGGGAGTGCCCGGCATCGTCGAGCGCCTGCAACGCGGCGCGCATCGTCCAGCTCTGGCCCCGGTCTGTCCGCGCCGCGACCTCGGAGGGGACGCGGATGCGGTCCTCTGGCCAGCTTCCATCGACGACGTAGCCCGCGAGGTTCGTGTAGGGCCGGGTCTTGCTCTTGCGCGTCGGGTCCAGATAGCGCGACGTCTCCGCCCGCTCGGGAGGAATGGCGCCGATGGCGCTGCGCTTCTCCAACAGGTTGTCCCAGAGCTGCTCGACATCCCTCGCGCCCGGAAAGACACCTCCCAATCCCACGATGGCGATGGGCTCCGGGGGACGCGGTGGCCGCAAGGTCGCCGCGAGTCGTGCGTGCTCGGCCTTGGAGAATTCCTCGAGCGTCAGGTGATAGTTCAGCCCGCCCATCCCGAACGCACTGACGGAGGCCCGCCGAGCCCCCGCCTTCACCGCGGGCCAGGGCATCAGCTCCTTCGAGCCGTGGAACGGCGCGGTGCTCAGGTCCTGGCGCTCCGCGCTGTGTCTTGGCGGAAGCAACTTGTGGAACAGCGCCAGGGAGGTCTTCAGCAGGCCCGCCGCTCCCGAGGCCGCCTGGAGGTGCCCCGTCAGCTCCTTCACCGCGCCCAGCACTACGCGCGACGACGACGCCTCTTCGCCCCAGAGCGCTCGCAGGCTCGCGAGCTCGGTCGCGTCCTCCTCGGGGATTCCCGAGCCGTGGCACTCGACGTACTGCACGTCCCGAGGCCCATAGCCCGCATGCGCATAGGCCTCGCGCATGGCTCGGAGCTGACCTGTCGTGCTCGGGGCCAGGAGGGAGGAGCTCGCGCCATCGGAGGCCACGCCGATGCCTCGGATGACCGCGTAGACCTTCGCGCCCGAAGCCACCGCATCCTCCAGGCGGCGCAGGACGAACACGCCGACCCCTTCCCCCAGGAGCGTTCCGCTCGACTGGGGGTCGAACGGCGCCAGCACGGACGACGTTCCCAGCACCCCATGCTTGCTGAACGCGACCAGGTCATGCGGCGTCAGCAGCTGGCTGCAACCCGCCGCGAGCACCACGTCACAGTTCCCGGAGTTGAGCTGCTGACTCGCGCTCTGGATGGCCGCGAGCGAGGACGCATGTCCCGCGTCCACCGTGAAGTGAGCCCCGCGCAGGTCGAAGAGCTTGGCGACCCGTCCCGCCCAGATGCTGCTGAACGAGGCGGTGGCCTCGGTCTCACTCGTTCCCGGCAGCTCCGCCTGGAGCTGCGAGGTGAGCGCCTCCGCCAGCTCGGCCGCCAGTCCCGGATGACGCGAGGTCAGCGACTCCGATGCGGACAGCGAGCGCAGCATGTCCACGAGCCGCGTGTGGACTCGGCACCCAGGGCGCAGTCCTCCTCCCGAGGAGCCCATCACCAGACCGACCCGCTCCGGCGGCACGCCCAGCATGCCGCCCCGGGCATCATCGAGCGCCTGTGAGGTGGCGTCGATGAACGCAATCTGCATCCGGTGCATGTCCCGCAGGACCTTGGGCGGAATGAGGTACTTCCACGCGTCCAGCACCAGCTCGTCCACGAGCGCGCCGTGTCGACACTGCGTGCGGTCGGGCGTGGCCGGCGCGGCGTCGTAGTACCAGTCCGAGCGGAACTCCCGCTCGTTCAGCAAGCCCAGCGCGGAGCCCCCCTGCGTGACGCGCGACCAGAACGCCTCCACGCTGTTCGACTTGGGGAAGACACAGCCCATGCCCACGATGGCCACGGGACGGAAGCGCACCGGACTCATGGGACCTCCCGCACGGTGAACCCGTGGAAGAGCGCCACCAACCGTCCGTCCATGTCCCACGAGACGACATGGAAGGTCAGCCGTCCTTCCCGCGCCTCCATCATCCGCGCGAACACCTGGACCTCTCCGGAGGGAATCGAGTGCAGCTCGGCGGAGGCCAGCTCCAGCGGGAGGACGGTCCGCTCGCGGGCGAGCACCCCCAACGAGAAGCCGACATGAAGGATGGCGTTGAGCAGCGACGCGGGCCAGCCGAGCTCATCCGCCTCCAACTTCCACCCGCTCGCCGAGCACGCTGGCGGCGCGACGATGGCGAGGAGCTGCTGGGGCGCCGGCTGCCGATACCGCCGTCCCGCGAGGAACGAGGGCCCGTGGTGAATCTCGCGCGGCAGCCGATACAGCTCCGCGTAGTCCGCCGCGCCGGAGAAGTCCAAGCACTGGAATCGCGAGGCCTGCGCGACACGCGCCCCCATCCGCACGTTCCCGCGCGCATGGGTCCTGTGGATGCGCGGGAAGCCCTCGCGAGGGGGAGCCATGCTCGAGGAGATGCCCACGGTGACGTGCCGCGGATCCGAGCACTCCGCCGTGACAGCGAACTCGAGGGCCCGTGTGTCCTTGAAGTGGGCCGCCTGCACGAAGCTCACGTCCCGGACACCGAGCACCTGGTGGTCGGGCAGCACCCGCTGCGCCGCCTGGGTCATCAAGCCCACCAGGTACGCGGCGGGAAACACCGGCTTGCCCTCCACGACGTGGTCCAGGAGGTACGGGTCCGAGCGGAGGTCCACGCCGCGCTCGAAGCGCCAGCTCCCATCACACGCCACCACCTGCCCCAGCGAGGGTCCGCTCCGCGTCATCGCGAGGCCTCCCTCAGCGCGGGCCGTCGTGACTCCACGCTCCACGGATGCACCTCGCGTGCGTCGTGAAGGACCGCGAGCGCGTACCCCTGCCCCAGCACGAGCAGTCCCGTGACACCCGCGTCCGGAGCACCTGGCACCTTCAGGTGGACGAGCCTGACGAACGCATCGACCCCCTCCGTCAGCGGCGCCACGTGGACCTGGCGGTCGCGCGTCACCGTCCAGCCGTCGAACGTCACCTGCTGAAGCGCGGCGCGAAGCCCCTGCCCCGAGCACTTCACCAGCGCTTCCTTGAGACACCACCCCAGGCTCGACAGCTCATCGAGCGTCCGCCCCTCCACTCTCGCCTGCTGCTCGAGCCAGGCCCGCTCCCCCTCCGTGAAGGCTTCCTCCTGAAACGCGGCGGACCGGGGCGCCACACGCTCCAGGTCCACCCCCACGCGTCCACCACTCGCCACCACCGCCAGCGCGAGCCCGTGTGAATGTGAAATCGAGACATCGCAGGCCGGCACGCCCGCCGGGAGCTGCGCCACCGGGCGCCCTTCCTGGGGCCCCGCCATCATCTGGGTGAGCCCCAGCTCGCGGGCCTCCAGGAAGAACCCTTGTCCTCGCAGGTGCGAGAGCAGCGCGAGCTTCGCGGCGATGCGGCCGGACAGATGGGCCAGCCGCCGCTCCAGCACGACATGCATTCCGCTCGCGGCGATCTCCGCCGGGGTCAGTACCCGCGAGATGGGGCCATCGGGTTGGAGGGGCCAGGCTCGACGCACGGAGGACACCGGCACCACCGCCACGGTGATGCGCTGCCCTCCTGGCAGACCGACCTTCACCACCTCCACGCTGAAGTCAGGGGGATTCACGGTGCTCTTCGAGGATGAGGTGGTAGTTGGTTCCGCCAAAGCCATACGCATTCACGGCCGCGCGCCGAGGGCCGTCGTCGACCCGCCAGGGACGGGCTTCGCGCGGGAAGACCAGGGGGCCCTCACAGGCCACCAGGCGCGGGTTCAACGGAGACTCGTTGAAGCTCGACGGGAGGACCCCACGCTGGAGCGCGAGCACCGTCCGAAGGACCCCCGCCCCCGCTGACGCGATGTAGGAATGGCCAATCAGCGGCTTGAGCGCTCCGAGAGACACGGGGCGCTCGGGTCGTCCGTAGACTCCCAGCAGAGCCTCCGCCTCGGGGAGGTCTCCCTCCAGCATTCCGCTGCCGTGGGCTTCGACGTACTGGATGTCCGTGGGCTCGACGCCGCCATCCCGGAGCGCGCGCCGCATGGCCAGCTCCTGCCCTCGCGCCTGGCTCGCGAAGATGGATTTGCCGCGCCCATCCGTCGACCCACCCACGCCCCGAATCACCGCGTGAATCCGGTCTCCGTCCTTCATGGCGTCCGAGCGCCGCTTCAGCACGAAGACGGCGCAGCCCTCCCCATGGACGAAGCCATCCGCGTCCGTGGTGAATGGCCGGGTCACGCCCTTCGACGAGATGGTCTCGACGAAGCACATGCTCACGCAGAACGGAGCCGTGATGCTCGACCACACGCCGCCCACCACCGCCACGTCCCAGCGTCCGTCACGCAGTCCCTGGGCCGCCAGGCTCAGCGCCGCGAGCGTCGAGGCACACGCGGACTCCACCGTGAAGGCAGGCCCGCGGGCATCCAGTGCACGCGCCACGCGCGTCGCGGGGGCACTGTTGAGGATGCCCGGAAGCGTCTGCGCCGAGACGGCGGGCGTCCCTCCCTGGAAGGACTGGCGAGCCTCCGTGATGAAGCGCTCCGCCGCCTCGCCCGATATCCCCACCCGGCCCAGCACCTGACGATAGAGGCTGGCGAGCTCGGGGTAGGCCAGCCGCGTCTCGACCTGGGTCTCCCGGTCGTTTCCCGGCGACGTGGCCACGATGACCGCCGTGCGGTCCGACGGAAGCGCACGACGCGCTCCATAGCCCGCGTCGTCCATCGCCACCTTCGCGACCTCCAGGGTCCAGCGCTGCGACCGGTCCATCTCCGCCACCGCGCTGGGCGGGAGTCCGAATTCCGGCGGGAGAACGGGGGCATCCGGGACCTGTCCCGCCTTGGGGGTGTACACCCGGAAGAAGGCGTCCCGGCCGCTCCCTCGCGCTCGCGTGGCATCGTGGTAGAGCGACACCGGCCAGCGAGACTCGGGGATGTCCGTCACCGCGCCGCGCCCCTGGAGGCTGTTCTCCCAGAGGGCCTCCGGCGTGGACGCGCCTGGGTACTTGCAGGCGAACCCGACGATGGCGATGGGGTCCACCTCCGAGGCTCGCGGCGCGCGCTTCACCCCGGAGGGCCGAGGCGCCTCCGGCAGGTACTCCTCCACCACCGCATGCGCCGAGGCGCCGCCAAAGCCCGCGGAATGGACCGCCGCGTATCGGGGTCCTTGTGAGGGCCAGTCCTTCCGCGTGCTGACTTCGAACGGCGTGTCCTTCAGCACGAGGTCCGGGTGGCACGTCTGGAAGGAGCGCTGAGGCACGAGGCTGCGCTCGCGGAGCATCAGGACGACCTTGAGCAGCGCCGCGAGCCCCGAGGCGGTCTGCAAGTCCCCCACCGACTCCGCGACGGCCCCCAGCGACACGTGCCGGGCTTCGCGATACGCCCCGCCCAGTCCCGTGACGAGGTGACCATCCCAGGCGGGCACGCCTGTCGCCCCCGTCTCCAGATAGGAGACCGAGGCGACCGGGACATCCGCGCGGCGCAAGGCCTCTCGCGCGGCGTGGTGATGGGCTCGCGGGTCCGTCCCCGACAGCGCGGGGCCCGCCCCCCGGTTCACCCCCGCCACTCCGCGCAGCACCGCTTGAATGGGGTCACCATCCCTGCGCGCGGCCTCCAGCGGCTTGAGCACCAGCATCACCGCGCCCTCGCCCAGCGCGGTGCCGTCCGCCCTCGCATCCAGCGGGAACACGCCTCGCGTCGAGAGCCGCCGCAGCTTGCCGTGCAGCACCTGGTCCATCGGCGACAAGGCGGGACTCGCCGCGCCCACCAGCGCCATGTCCCACTCACCGCTCATCAGTCCCTGGACCGCCGACTCCAGCGCGGCCAGCCCTGAAGCGGCGTGCGCATCCACACAGAAGTGCGGACCATGCAGGTCGAACAGGCTGCACACGCGCCCCAGCACCGGGCTCGTGAAGCCCCAGAAGGCCCAGTCCTCCGAGCGGTCGATGTGCTGCTGGACGAGCTCCGACTCGAGCTCTCGGGTGACCTGCTCCGCCTGCGCCGGGGTGAGCTGACTCCACGCCGGAGCCGACCGCGCCGCGCGCAGCAGTTCCGGGAGGCGCCACTTCGTGTTGAACCCCACGTTGCTCTTGCGCCCCATGCCGCTGGAGCCGGCAATCACCGCGACGCGCTCTCTCGCGAAGGTCCGCTCGGGGGTGTAGCCCGCGCTCGTCATCGCCTGGAAGGCGGCTTCGAGCACCATCATCTCCATCGAGTGCAGCAGCCGCGTCTCGATGGGCGGAACCTTGAACTTCTTCCAGTCGAAGCGCAGCCCCTCGACGGGCGCGCCGAGGAACGAGTACGTCCGGTCCACCGCGCCCGGGTCGTCGCTGCCGTACTGGCTCCAGTCCCAGCGCGCGCCGGACAGCGGGCGCACGGCCACGTGCCCGGACTGGAGGTTGCGCCAATAGGTCGGCACGTCGGGCGCGTCCGGCAGGACACATCCCGTCCCGATGATGGCGATGGGCTCCTGGCGAAGACTACCCATGGGCGCGCCTCTCGAAGACTCTCGGATGGAGGACCCCGGACGGGTCCAGGGCGGTGCTCAGGTACGCCTTCTGTTCTGGCGAATAGGCATCCACGCTGATGGAGCAGTAGTCGTGGGCCTCCAGACAGACGTTCCCCTCCGCGTCCCAGAGGGTGAAGTCGTAGAAGAGGAGCTCGCCCACCTCGCGATCGAGCCGCGCGAGACACCACAGTCGCTCACCGGGCCTCGGCGTCCGGCCCAGCACCAGCCGGTGGGCCCCCTTCGGAACAGGGGCCCGGAGGTTGTGCAGGATGCCCAGCGTCCCCGCGAGCTGGAAGCAGCCATCGAGGACGAAGGGGTTGAGCCAGAAGCGCGCCCAGGGAATCGACGTGAAACACGACGTCGGCTCGGGGATGCGCAGGCTCGCGACGGCTTCCGTCGCGTGGGGATAGCTGATCCAATCCACGATGCGGAACGGAGGCCCCACGTGGAAGTAGGCGTCTTTCACGTAGGAGCGGCTGAAGGGCAGCTCCCCGTCCACACCGCGGGCCTCACCGAAGCCCTTGGGAACCTTCCTCGGCGGACGCGTGCCCAGGTGCACCTCCGCGCGGTAGTGCAGCACGTCCGAGCGCAGCACCGCGCCTCGGGGGTTATGCAGGTCCGAGTACGCGGAGACCTCGAAGCCCTCTCGCGTGCGCGCGGCACGGACACAGGCCTGCGTCGGGCGCTCGGGGCGGACGCGGATGAACTTCTCCAGTGAAACACCGCGCACCTCGCGGACGGCATCCCCGCCGGCGACGGCCGCGACCTCGGCGAGCCACTCGATGGCCGAGGCTCCCGGCAACACGGGGACGCCGTTGACCCGATGCTCGGTGAGGTAGGCGTCCTCATCGAGCGCGAACATGCGCACCCAGCAGTCCGGCTCGCGCTCCGTTCCCTGCATGGGGAACGAGCCTCGCTCCTCTTCGTCCACCCGCGCGGGCGCATCGAAGAACCAGGGCGCGAGCTGAATCCGCCGACGCGGAGCCCGTGCGGCCGGAACACTCCCCGCCGCGAAGTCCAGGGTCAACGTCGCGGGCTCGTAGACCATGCTCAAGGCGTTGTCCGCCCGGCAGATGGTCTTCATCGACGGTGGTGCCCCCTCCTCGCCACAGTCGCGCAGGAAGTCCACCGCGGTGTCCAGCGTGATGCCGCCCCAGTGCCCTTGGGCGAGCTGCTCCAACCGCCGGTAGCGATGCAGGGAGTCCTCCTGCATGTCCTGCAACATCTCCAGCGCCACGGCCTCATGTCCTCGCGCCGCCTTGTGCGCGACCCGGAGGTGGTTGGTGGAGACGATGAAGTCCTGCTCCGGATGCGCCGTGTACTGCCCTGAGTTCCGCCCCACCTGCTCCCAGACCATCGACGCCCCGGAGCGGTGGCTCAGCATGAGGTTCCAGCTCCCGCCGCGCGGAAGTCCCTCCAGCACCGTCCGCGCCTCGTCGAGCGTGCGCGCTCGTGACAGCACCTCGCGGTTCTGGAACGTGAGCGGATAGAACGTGCGCGGGTCCAACGGAGCCACGGGGACATTCACCCCCAGGCTCAACCCCTCGGCGTTCATGCCCGAGCACACCCCCAGCGCCACCGGCCAGAAGGTGACCGACGCGAAGGGGATGCGCCCCTCGAGCCGATAGACGATGCACGTGGGACGCAGGAACCTCGCCAGCGACGCGTAGGGGACATCCAGGTTGTGGCCGTGCAGGACCTTCCCGTCCACCGTCGCGCGCCCGAAGGCCGCGAACTGCGAGCACCCGATGGGCGCGCCCGACAGGATGTCCAACACCAGCGTGTGGTAGAGGATGGTGTCGCGCGGAAAGCCGCTCGCCTCCGCGACGCCGCGCACCTCTTCGTGAATGTCCTCGGGCAGCAGCGCCGCGAGCGTCTCCAGACGCCGCCGCATGGCCTGCTCCGTCGTTCCAATCAGCTCGAGCATCGGCCGGATGGCCTCGTCCTCGACCGCGACGGCGCGAGCAATCTCCTCCCGCATGAGCGAGCCGTACTGACGGCCCACCTCGTAGGGGCGGCCCGACAGGACCACCAGCGGGAGCGCCCCCCCTGTGTCAGATGGCATAGCGGGTTCCGCCAGCGTCCTGACGAACCACCCTGGGAGCCGCCTGCTCATGCCGAGGCAGGTTCAAGGTCTCGAACGTCCTGTCGTCCGCGATGACCACTTCACCCGCGGCGCCACCGCGCAGGAGTTCCTCGACGAACCAGTACGCCCCTTCGTCGATGTGGATGACGCAGATGCCCATGGCGCGCAGGCGCTCCTGGTAGTCCGCGTTGTTCTCCACGATGCCGGCGCCCATCCACACCGGCCAGTCGATGGTCACACTCCGCACCCCGGGCCGCAGCTCGCCGTAGACGAGGCCCGCCTTGGAGACGAGGGAGTTCGCCAGCGAGTAGTCCGTCTGGCCCTTGTTGCCATACCGGCCACTGCCCGAGCCGAAGTTGATGAAGAACTGGAGCGGGTCGTTCCAGGTCTCCTGCACCAGCACGCGCCACAGGTGCGCCTTGGACGCCAGCGTCCGGACGAACGCGTCCGAGGACTTCATCGGGAGGCTCTTCGACTCCTCGATGGTCGCCCCGTGCACGATGCCGTCGATGCGGCCGTAGTCGCGACGCACCTGCGCGAGCAGGCTCCGGACGGCGCTCACATCCGTCATGTCGCAGACCTTGTACTCGAGCGAGATGCCCTGCTTCCGGCAGTCCTCGAGGTTCCGGTGCAGCTCGCGCCGGTTCGCCACGTCCGAGTCGAAGACCCGGCGGGCCTGCACCGGCGTCGCCCCCGGATGGGCCAGCAGGTGGCGCTTGATGAAGCTCATCCGGTACGCGGGAAGCTCCGCCTCCGGAACCTTCAGCCACTCCTCGTCCCCCCGGGGAGGCACCGTGCGCCCGGTGATGATGACGCGTGCTCCGGTCACCTTCGCGAGCAGCTTCGCGCAGGGGTACACCACGCCCCGACCGCCGCCCGAGACCACCACCACGGAGCCCGGCTTGATGTTCACCGGCGTCGTCGCGAGGGACGTCTCGATGTCGCGGAAGACGTAGCGACGGCCACCGGAGTAGCCGACCTCAACGTCGCGATCATTGCAGACCAGCTCGCTCCAGATCTGCCGCGCCCAGAGGGCCGAGTCCTGGATGTCCAGGTCCACCACCTTGCAGCGCGCGTTGAGCCGCTCCCGCCGCAAGCACTTGACGAAGCCACCCGCCGCTCCCGCGAGGGGGATGCGCCCCTGCGCGTTGGTGTGTCCGAAGAATCCCCCGCCCGCGGTGGCCACGAGGAACCAGCCGCCTCCCGGAATCTCCTGGATGCGGTCATAGACGGCGACACCGCTCTGGAAGAGCCCCAGCGAGAAGGTGTTCAGCGTGGAGGACCAGGCCGCCACCTCCTGGTCCATCAGCTTGGGTGCCAGCGACGCGGTGTGGAGCAGGATGAGTCCATCCAGCGGCTGCGTCTCCTGGAGCTGCGCGAGGCGCTGCCCCACGCTCTCCGGCTGGCTCCAATCCAGCGACACGCCCTCCTGTGAGCCCGCCTCCGAGGACAGGATGACGACCTGCGCTCCCGCCGCCTCCAGCAGCTTCGCCAGGGTCTTGTAGCTGCCCTGGGAGTCGGTGGTGAGGCCCAGCGTCTTGCCCTTCAGATGCGCGACGGTCCGCACATCGGCCTGCACCTCCAGCGCGACGGGGTGGACCTCATACCGCTTGCCAGAGAACCGGGACGGAGGCGTCGCGGCCTGGACCGGCGCACGCAGCTGTCCTTCGAGGTGCTCGGCCAGCTTCCGCAAGGACGCCGTATCGCCCGAGGCCTCACAGCGCGCGATGAAGCGGCGCACGTCCTCGATGCCGGGTGCGCCCTGCTCCACGGTCTGCACCGGGGCCTGTGCCGGGGCCGGTGACGCCTGGGCCTGGGCCACCAGGTACTCGGACATCTTCTGGAGGGTGTTGTAGTTGCGCACCCGGAACTTCTCGTTGCGCGGCACCCCGAACTTCTCGCGAGCCATGGCGAAGGCTTCGAGCTGGGTGACGGTGTCGATGCCCAGGTCCACCTCCAGGTCCAGGTTCGGGTGGATGAGCTCGATGTTGTAGCCCGTCTTCCCCTGGAGCACGGTGACCAGGTACGACTGGACCTCCTCCGCCGAGAAGTTCGAGGACACCGTCGTCACTTCCTGGGGCATCGGGCGCGCGGGGACCAGCGCCACCGGCGCGGGCGTCGTGGGAGCGGATAACGCCGCCGCGGGGGCCTTGCCGGTGAGGTACTTCACCATCTTGTTCAGCGTGTTGTGGTCACGCAGCCGGAAGTTCTCGTCCTTCTCCACGTTCAGGTGCACTCGCGCCATCGCGAACGCTTCCACCTGCTTCACCGTGTCGATACCCAGGTCCGCTTCCAGGTCCAGGTCCGCTTCCAGCATCTCCGCCGGGTAGCCCGTGCGCTCCACCAGCGCTCCCACCAGCAGGTTCATCACGTCCGCCGCCACGGGCGCCGTCTCGACCGCCGGCACGGCGACGGGCGCGGGCACAGGTGCGGAGACGGGCTGCACGCTGTTGGCCGCCTGCGCCGGAGCCCTGGCCACCAGGTACTCCGCCATCTTCTGGAGCGTGTTGTAGTGACGCACCCGGAACTTGTCGTCCCGCGCGACACCGTGGGTCGTCCGCGCGTGGGCGAAGACCTCGACCTGGGTGACGGTGTCGATGCCCAGGTCCACCTCCAGGTCCAGCATCGGCTGGAGGATGTCCAGGGCGTATCCCGTCTTCGCCGCCATCGCGGCGCGCAGGAACTCCACGACCCCTTCCACCGTCGATGATGCACCCGGGGCGGGAGCCACCTCGACCACCGGCGCGGGCGCCGCCGCGGCCGCGGGAGTCTTGGCGGTGAGGTACTTCACCATCTTGTTCAGCGTGTTGTGGTCACGCAGCCGGAAGTTCTCGTCCTTCTCCACGTTCAGGTGCACTCGCGCCATCGCGAACGCTTCCACCTGCTTCACCGTGTCGATGCCCAGGTCCGCTTCCAGGTCCAGGTCCGCTTCCAGCATCTCCGCCGGGTAGCCCGTGCGCTCCACCAGCGCCCCCACCAGCAGCTTCATCACGTCCGCCGCCACGGGCGCGGAGCCCTTCGGCGCGTCGACCGCTGGAGCGGGGACTGGCGCCACCACCACGGCATCCAGCCGGGCCAGCGCGCCGCGCGTCTCCTCGAGGAGGGTCTCCAGGACGGGGCGCTCCTTCCGCTCCACGCAACCATCGACAAAGGCCAGCACCTGCTCCAGCGACATCTCGACTTGCATCTGCACGGGCACTCCAGGGGACTGAGACTTCACGAGACCTTCAGCGATGGTGGACACCGTCGTGCCCTCCACCGCTGGCCGCGACGGGAGCCGGAGCTTGTTCTCGACGGAGGTCACGGCTCCCTGGACCTCCTCGGGGGTCAACCCCAGCTCGTCGACGAGGCGGACGTGGGGAGAGAAGAGCTCGGGCACGTATCCCGTCATCTCGACCAACGCGGTCACGAGCTCCTGCTGAACTGCGGCTTGATTGGGGGTGTTCATCGAGCGTCCTGATGACCGAGCAGACGGTGGGCGAAGCCGAAGGCGAGAAGGCGATGGAACTGCTCGACCTCTCCAAGCTTGGGGTGATTGCTGGCCTGGGCCTGGTACGGCAGACCCTTCAGCGTCGATTGGATGAACGCGGTCAGCGACCACTTGGGCCCGGCTTCGATGAAGAGCCGCGTGCCTTCGTCGTGAAGCCGACGCACATGCTGTCCGAACCGAACAGGCAGCACATATTGCAGCGCGAGGTGTCGGGCCATGAACCGCGCATCCGAGGCGGTCGCGTAGTAGCGCCCGTGCACGCTGGAGAGCACCGGCAGCCGGGGCGCGTTCCAGGGGAGCGCCTCCAGCTCCGCGCGTAGCACCGGGACCGCACCCGCGATGAGCTGCGAGTGGTAGGCGTGCGACACGGGAAGCACCCGGACCTCGAAGGCGTTCTCCCGACACCAGCGGGCGACGGTCTCGACCGCGCGTCCCTCACCCGCGACGATGCCTTGTCCCGGCGCGTTCTCCGCGGCCACCGTCACGTACCCACCCGCCTGGGGCAGGAACTCGCGGAGCTTGTCGAAGTCGCCGCTGACGCTCAGCATCTGCCCCGACGACGCGGACGGAGGCAGCCGCGTCACCGCGAGCGTGCGCCGGTAGATGGCGCGCAGCGCATGCTCGAAGGACAGCACGCCACTCGCGACGAGCGCCGCGTACTCCCCCGCGCTCTGCCCCAGCAGCACATCGACCCGGAGCCCCTGCTCGCGGATGAGCCGGTAGAGCGCCACGTTCGCGACGAAGACCGCCGCGTGGACCGTGTCGTCATCCTGACGGTAGGTGTCCTCCGTCCCCGGCGGCACCCAGAACGTCCGGGAGAGCGGCTGCCCCGTCAGCGCGGAGAAGACCTCGTCGGCCTCCGCGATGGTGCGCGAGACCACCGGATACTCCGCCGCCAGCTCCCGCAGCATGTTCGCGTACTGAGGGCCCTGCCCGGGGAAGACCGCCGCCACCTTCCCCGTGTGCAGCTGGCGCTCGTCGCGGCTGTCGTAGAAGAAGATGCCCTGCTCCGGCAGGCTGGGTGAGCCCGTCCCCGCCAGCAGCGTGCGTGCACGCTCCAGCGCCTTCCGCGCGGCCGCCCCCCGAGGCAAGGTCATCGCCAGGCGGCATGGCAGCGAGGACTCCCCCCACGTCCCTCGCAGGTCCACGTCCGGCGCCTTCTCGAGCGACTGGAGCCGCTGCTCCACTTGCTGGAGGATGTGCTCGCGGCTCGTGCCGGTGAGCGCCAGGTACGGAGAGCGGTCGGAGGGACTCCCTCGCGCGGAGCGCTGCTCGGGCCTCGACGGATACTCCTCGACGACGGCGTGGAAGCTCGTGCCTCCCAAGCCGAAGGACGTCACGCCCGCGCGCCGGAGCCCGGGGCCCTTCAGCTCCCAAGGCAGCGCCTCCGTCGGCACCTCGAAGGACACCTGCTCCCAGGGGATGCGCGGGCTGGGGCTCTCGAAGCCGATGTTGGGAGGAACCTGCTTGTGGTGCAGCGCCAGCGCGACCTTGGTCAGCGCCACGGCCCCGGCCCCGGAGTTCAGGTGGCCGACGTTCGACTTCACCGAGCCCAGGAGCAGCTTCCCCTCGGAGGGCGCCCGCCCGTAGACGGCCTGGTAGGTCTGCACCTCGATGGGGTCCCCCACCGGCGTGCCCGTGCCGTGGCCCTCCACGTATTGGACCTCCGTGGGCTTCACGCCCGCCTTCTCCACGGCCCGGCGCACGGCCTGGACCTGCCCTTCCGAGGACGGCGCCCAGATGGAGGCGTTCTTCGGGTCCGTGGCCCCCGCCACCGAGCGCACCACCGCGTAGATGCGGTCTCCCGCGGCCTCCGCGTCGGACAGGCGCTTCACGGCGATGAGCGCCGCACCCTCGCTCGAGATGTAGCCATCCGCGCGCGCGTCGAACGGGAAGGAGCCCTTCTGCGACAGCCCTCCGAAGGAACAGCACTGGCTCAGGGCATCCACGCCCAGCGACGCGTACATGCCGCCCACGAGCACCAGGTCACACTGCCGGGTGCGCAGCTGGTTCATCGAGATGTCCAGCGCCGCCAGACTGGAGGCACACGCGCTCTCCACCATCAGCATGGGCCCCTGGAGGTCCAGGTGATGCGCGACGCGCCCCACGGACAGGCTGCCCAGATACCCGAGCAAGGTGTCTTCGGTGATGGGCGGAAGCTCGCTCTTGTAGAGCCGCTCACACGTCTCGCGCAGGCGGGTCCCGGTGGCCTCGTCGACTCCGTGCCGACGGAGCTGCTCCGCGAGCCGGGCGTCGAACTCCGCGTAGTACACGCGGGCCTGCGTCTGGAACTCGCGCTCGAGCGGAGGCAGGTAGCCCATCACCACGCCGATGCGCGAAGGGTCCACGCTCCGCTGGCTCGTGCCCACGTCGGACAAGGCTTGCAGGGCCGCCTTCATCGTCCAGCTGTGGCCCCGGTCAATCTGGGAGGCCATCTTCGGCGGCACCCGCACCTGGTCCTGGGGCCACGCGCCATCCACGATGTAGCCCGCGAGGTTGGTGTAGGGCCGGACCTTGCTCTGCCGCGTCGGGTCCAGGTAGCGGTCGATGGGCGCGCGCTCGGTGGGAATCTCCCCGATGGCGCAGCGCTTGTTCAGCAGGTTCTCCCAGAGCTCTCGCGCATTGTCCGCCTGGGGAAAGACGCCCCCCAGCCCCACGATAGCGATGGGCTCCGCGACCTGGAGCGCCGGGAGCGTCCGCGCCAGCTCCGAGTGATACGCCTGGGAGAACTCCTCCAGCGTCACGTGATAGTTGATGCCGCCAAAGCTGAACGCGCTGACCGACGCGCGACGAGGACCGTGAGCGGACTCGGGCCACGGCGCGCCCTGGTTCGAGAGGTAGAAAGGGCTCTGCTCGAGGTCGATGCCCTCCGCCGACTCCTGGAACGAGTGCTGCGGAAGCAGGACCTTGTGGTGCAGCGCGAGCGTGGCCTTCATCAGCCCCGCCGCCCCCGCCGCCGCCTGCAGGTGGCCCGTGAGCTCCTTCACACCTCCCAGCCGGATGCTCCCAGCGGCCAGTCCTCCACCAAAGACTTCCTTCAGGCTCTGGAACTCGGTGACATCGCCCAGGATGGTGCCCGTGGCGTGGCACTCCACGTACTGCACGCAGGAAGGCCCATAGCCCGCTTGTTCATAGGCCCGGCGCATCGCGAGGACCTGCCCTCGTGAGTTGGGCGCCATGAGCGACTTGCCGCGCCCGTCCGACGCCGCGCCGATGCCACGAAGGACGGCATAGACCTTCTCCCCTCCCGCCAGCGCATCCTCGAGTCGCCGCAGGACGAAGCCCCCCACCCCCTCGCCAAGCAGCGTCCCGCTCGCCCGGCGATCAAACGGCGCCAGCGTCGAGACAGACAGGCCCCCCAGCTTGCTGAAGGCGACCAGGTCGTGCGGCGTCAGGAGTTGGCTGCACCCCGCGGCCAGCGCGACATCACAATCCCCCGCGTTGAGCTGGGCACATGCCGTCTGGAGGGCCGCGAGCGTGGACGCATAGCCCGCGTCCACCGTCGCGTGAGGCCCTCGGATGTTGAAGAGCTTGGCGGCCCGCCCGACCCAGACACTGCTGAAGGAGGCGATGGCTTCATCCTCGGTGATACCCGCCATCTCCTGTTCGACCTGCCGGACGGTCGCCGCCCTCAGCGCCTCGGCCGCCGCCGGGTCCAGGGACGTTTCTCTCAGGGCCCGTGAAAGACAGGCATCCATATCCAACAGACGCGTGCGAACCCGCGTGTCCGGGCGAAGCCCTCCCCCCAGCGAGCCCAGGGTGAAGCCCACCCGCTCCGGAGCCACCCGCTCCATCACGTTTCGAGAATCCGTGAGCGCTTGCGCGGTCGCCTCCAGGAACGCGAGCTGCGTCCGGTGCATGTCCTGCGCGACCTTGGGTGGAATGCGATACTTTCGATAGTCGAGCTTCAGCTCGTCCAGCAGGGCAGCATGTCTGCAATAGGTCCGGTCCGCGGCGGCTCTGTCCGCGTCGTAATACCCGTCCCATCGCAGCTCGCGCTCATCCAGCTCACGAATGGCGGTGGGCCCCGTCTGCAACCGCTCCCAGAATGCCTGGGGGTCGGTCGCTTTCGGAAACACGGCACCCATGCCGACAATGGCAATCGGCCGGAAACGCAACTCCTCCATGACACCTGCCCCCAACTCGCGCGGAAACCTCACGCGATGACCTCCGCCTCGGATGTGTTCACCGGGCGGAGCCAAGCCTGTCATTCCCCAATGGCCAGAATTCAGCTCTGTCCAAAGTAGGCGACAATATCCAGCCAGATCAATCTTTTATTTTTCTCACAATCGCACAGGACTGATGCGGATTGCGCTACAGCAACACATCACGTGTCCCGAAGCGAGGCGGTTGAAGCGGCCCTCGAGTCGATGCTGATATTTTGCGACAAATCTCGCGAGACCTCGTCGCGCCAAGGACAACACCCTGGCCTTCGTGTTCCACGGATGGGACGTCCTGTTGCAAGAACGCAACAGATTGTCTCGCCGGAGTGGCCCCACGGCGGGCCTCCCCCGCCCTTGCGCGCGGGCGCGCTGGGATCGCCGACTATTGATAGATGAACAACATCGCG
Organism: Myxococcus stipitatus; assembly: GCF_038561935.1. The sequence goes on from NZ_CP102770.1 coordinate 6,086,730, forward strand.
GCGCGCGGTGCGTGGCCCCTGGATCCACACCGCCACCCTCGGGAAAGACTGCCATCGCAACACGTCGTCCCACGAAGTTCATTCGAAGGACACGGGAGGTCCCCATGCGTGCTCGATTGGTCGTGGTGGCGCTGCTCTCCACCGCTCTGCTGTCAGGTTGCGACAGCTCGGAGAACACTCCGGCGCCGCCCGGGCTGGAGGCCCTGGAGGACTCCACGGCACCTGAGCCCACCGCCCAGGCGGGCGACCCCTACCCGGAGACGCTCTCCACCGTCCACGGCACGGGCCAGGGTGACGCCGTCTACGGCCACGGCCGGGGCTTCGTCCATGCGCCCATCCTCGCGGTGTTCGAGGCGATGAAGAACCCGGACACCCTGGTCGACCGTCGGCAGATCGACGAGTGGCGCGTCTCCTGGAATGTCGAGTCCGGCTACGATGTGAGCTTCCGCACGCACAACACCGTGAGGAACTTCATCACCATCGAGTTCGAGATGACGTTCCGCGTGGGGGTCGTCGAAGGAACGGCCGAGGCCCCCGTCCGCATCATCGAGGTGGCCCGGAAGACCTCCGGCAGCTCGTACGTCGAGCTCGCCCAGCACTCCATCGTCGTGACGAAGGTGAACGACACCACCACGAAGCTGGAGATCGTCGTGCAGGGCAAGGGCGCCACCGTGGGCCCCAGCGACATGGCCGTGAGCGCGCGAGACCTGTTCAACAGCATCGTCGCCCGCGTGCACGGCCGGCCACTGCCGGACGTCTGACCCGGTCCTCGCGCCCCCTGGTGGCGAGCCCGCTCCTTCAGCGAGCCGGGCTCCCCGCCACGGGGCCGGGCAGTGCGCTGATGGGTCGGGCCTGGAGCAGCCGCAGCCGGCAGCCCGTCAGCGCCCACTCGATGTCCTGCGGCTGGCCGAACTGCCGCTCCACCTGGCGGGCCAGCAGGGCCAGCGCGCGGGCCTGCTCCACCGTGAGGCTCTGCTCGACGTTCGCGAGGCACCGCACCTCGTCGCCGCGCACGCGCCACTCGTCCGGAGAGCACTCCCCGGACACCAGCCGCTCCGCGAGTCCCCGCACGGCGTTGATGAGGACCTCGTCCCGAGCCCCCGTCACCGGGTTCGCGGTGAACACCACCCCCGCCGCGTCCGGAGACAGCATCCGCTGGATGAACACCCCCATGCGCGGGGACACCTCGCGTCCCCGCCGCTTCGCATACAGGCGCACCCGCTCGCCCAGCGACGACGCCCAGCACCGCCGCACCGCCGCCTCCAGCGCGTCCGGCCCCCTCACGTCGAGCACCGTCTCGAACTGGCCCGCGAACGAGGCCGCCGCGCCGTCCTCCTCCACTCCGGAGGAGCGCACCGCCACCGGGCCGCCCCCCAGCTCCACCAGCGCGGCCCTGAGCCGCGCGGACACCTCCGCGGGCAACGGCGCCTCCTGGAGCGCCCGCGCGTCACGGCTCGCATCCAGGCCATGGTGTTCCAGGAAGTGCTCCAGGACGTCCACGGTGAGCGCGAAGCCCTCCGGCACATCGAAGCCTCCCCGCGCGAGCTCTCCCAGCCGCGCCGCCTTCGCGCCCACGCGTTTCACGTCCTCCAGGCAGATGCTCCGCAGCCACCGCACCCACGCGTCCCGTGGCTCATGCATGCCCGGCTCCACGATGAGGGAACCCACCGCGCCTCAGCGGGCCGTGGCCACCGAGCGGGTGCGCGCGAGGACCGAGTCCTCCGGCTCCGGACTGCAGACGACACGCTTCGTCCCCAGGCTGCTGCGGCTGGTGATGGCGATGCGCTCGATGCGCACCGGCAGCTCCGCGCCGGGCTGCGCCTCGTTGCGCACCTGCCACCGCACCCGAGGCGGCGTGTAGCGCATCCCCGCGAGAATCCGGGTCCCCTTCGCCGCGAGGACATAGGTGAGCTGGTTGAGCCGCGCGTCGATGAAGGCCGTGGTCTCCCCCACGTTGAGTCCTCCTTCCAGCGTCAGCGAGCCCGGAACGAGGCGGGCCGTGGGAGGAAAGCCGAGCGTCAGCTCGATGTCGTGGATGTCGTAGACCTTGATGGGCCCTCGGCTCTTGGGGACGACGCCCTCTCCGTTCTGGAAGGTCAGCGTGTACGCGAGCCCCTGGGCCACGGTCTTCGGCGCGCTCACCACCACCGAGAGCCGCTCGCTGCCGGCGAGAAAGCCACAGTCCAGGACCAGCTCGACCTGATGGCTCACCGCGTCCTCCGCGCGAGCCACGCCGGCCATGGAGACGAGCACCAGCATCACCCCGCTGACCCAGCCGTGCATGGCCCTGCCTCCTTCGCGCGAGACAGCCTCGCGCCAAGGTAGGGGACCTTCGTGAGCCCATCCAGGGGCTCCCGGCCAGGCGTCCTGGGCCGGACAGCGACCTGCCTTCCGGACGCACCTTCAGGCGCCGCCCGCCAGGGCCCGGTTCGCGGCCACGTAGCCAAAGGTCATCGCGGGACCCAGCGTGGCACCCGCCCCCGGATAGCTGTTCCCATAGACGGGCGAGGAGCAGTTCCCGATCGCATACAGCCCCCGGATGACGTCCTGGTCCGGCCGCAGCACGCGGGCCTGGGCATCCACGCGCAGACCGCCCCGGCTGCCGATGTCCCCCGGATACACCTCCACCGCGTAGAACGGCGGCTCCATCAGCGTCCCCAGACAGGGATTGCGTCCATAGGACGCATCCGACCAACAGGCATCGTAGAGACTGTCACCCCGGTGGAAGTCCGGGTCCTTTCCCTCACGGGCGTAGCGGTTCATCTTCTCGGCCGTCTCGCGCAGGCCGTCCGCGCGGATGCCCACCTGCGCCGCCAGGTCATCCAGGGAGCTCCCCCGGACGAGGAAGCGTTGCTCGAACAGGTGCTTGGGCACCTTGGCGTCCGGCACCCCCGGCATGATGGGCCCCAGGCTGAACCTGCGTCGGAAGGCCGCGTCGACCACCAGGTAGAGCGGGACACTCGGCCGGCCCTCGCGGTCCGGCGTCGCGTACATCGCCCTCACGATGTCGCTGTATGGCGCCGACTCGTTGACCACCCGCACGCCATCCCGGTTGACCAGGATGCCGCCGGGCACGGAGCGCTCCGTGACGAACATGTACGCCACGCCCGCGCGGCGGCCCGGGATGGGATTGGTGGGCCCCCACCACGCGTCCTCCATGAAGTCCGTCGCCGCGCCCAGGTCCATGCCCGCGGAGATGACATCCCCCGTGTTCTCGGGGTTGCCCGTGCTCCACTCCGTCTTCGTCGGCGCGGGCAGATACTTCTCACGCATGGCGGCGTTCCGCTCGAAGCCGCCCGCCGCGAGGATGACCCCCTGGCGCGCCAGGATGCGGCACGCCTGCCCCCCTCGGCTCGCGACCACTCCCGTCACCCGGCCCTGCTCGACGACGAACTCCTTGAAGCCGGTGTTGAGCCACAAGGGCACGCCCTGCTTCGCCAGCGTCCCGCGGAGCCTCGCCACCAGCGCGGCGCCCAGGCAGACGCGCCGGTCCCTGCGGCCTCGCAGCCGGCCCTTCACGTCCAGCCAGTAGCGGGCCATGGTCTTCATCATCAAGCCCACCCAGCCCGGACGCCGGTGCATGGCGTGGCGCGACTCCGGGAACGAGAGGGAGATTTCATCGAGGAAGAGCATCTGCGGATGGCTCTCCCTCATGTCGTAGAAGTCCGCGCCCAGCTCCGAGCCGTGGAACGGCAGCGCCTCCAGCGAGCGGCCGCTGCTCTTCCCGCCCGGCACCTCCGGGTAGTAGTCCGGATACGCGGGGATGATGCCCATGGCGACATCCGAGTGGTCCTGGAGGAAGTCGACCATGGCGCGGCCCTCGGTGACACATGCCTCCAGCCGCTCCTCGGCGATGCGTCCTTTCGTGAGCGCGCGCAGGTAGCGCATCGCCTCCGCGTCGGAGTCCTCGATGCCCGCGGGCTTCATGAAGCGGTTGTTGGGAATCCAGACACAGCCGCCAGACATGGCGGAGGAGCCTCCGTAGCGCGCGCTCTTCTCGATGAGCAGCACCTTCGCGCCCTGGTGCGCGGCGCGCGCCGCGGCTGTCATGGCTCCAGCCCCCGAGCCTACGACGAGGACATCCACCTCCGTGGTTCCATCCGCGCGTGTGTCCATGGACTCATCTCCATCCGGTTCCCAACGAAGTGAGTGAGACGCGATACGCTGACAGTCTTCTACAGTGATAGCTCTCGCACTCCAGGGCCCCACTCCCGCCAGTCCCAGGTGTGTCCATGACCCGACATGAGCTGCCTCCTGGCCTCTCCGCCTCCGCGGCGGCCCAGGGCTTCCGCTTCTTCCAGAACCCCCTCTCGTTCCTCGACCAATGCGTGGAGCAGTTCGGCGACCTCTTCACGATCCAGTTCCCCGGAAGCCGCAAGCAGGTGTGTCTGTCGAATCCGGAGGACCTGAAGGAGATGTACACGGGGAGCCCGGACCTGCTTCACGCGGGTGAGGCGGCCGGCAGCGTCTTCTCTCCGCTGACGGGCTGGAACTGCACGCTCACACTGGACGGCGAAGCCCATGCGCGGCGTCGGGAGCTGGTCCAGGCGCCCTTCCGGGGCGGCCACGTGGAGCGACATGCGGAGGCGATGTATGCCATTGCCACCGCGGCCATCGAGCGCTGGCCTCGCACCGGGCGCTTTCCACTGCAACCCCAGATGCAGGACATCGCGCTGCGCATCATCTTCCGCACCGTGCTGGGCCTGGATGACACCGCGCCCGGTCATGCCCGCTTCCTCGAGCTCATCTCCCAGGTGGCGAGCCTGGGCATGGGCTCGAAGATGCTGCTGATTCCCGCGCTGCGGTGGGACCTGGGCCCCTGGAGTCCCTGGGGGCGCATCGTCCGCATCGTCCGCGACACCGACGCGCTGCTCTTCGCGGAGATTGCCAGGAAGAGGGCCGACCCGAACCTCGCCACCGCGGAGGACGTGCTGTCCCTCCTCATCCGAGGCGAGGGAAAGGACGGACTGCGGCTGACGGACCAGGAGATACGCGACGAGACCGTCGCCCTGCTCATCGCGGGACTGGAGACGACGGCCGTCGCCCTGACGTGGGTGGCCGAGCGCCTCATGGCCCTGCCCGAGGTCCGCGAGCGGCTGCGCGCGGAGCTGGAGCCCCTCCACACGAATGGGGAGCTCGACGTGACGCGGCTCTCCGCGCTCCCCTACCTCGACGCCGTCCTCAAGGAGTGCCTCCGCAACCGCTCCCTGTCGCCCATCTGCGGCGGACGCGTGCTGAAGGCCCCCATGCGGCTGCGCGAGTACGAGCTGCCCGCGGACACCGTGTTGATCAACTCGCCCTATCTCCTCCACCGACGGAGGGACCTCTACTCGGAGCCGGACGACTTCCGACCCGAGCGCTTCCTGGGCAGTCCTCCCTCCGCGCACAAGTGGACCACGTTCGGCGGAGGCAACCGGCGCTGCCTGGGACAGAAGTTCGCACTGCTGGAGCTCAAGGTCGTCACCAGCGCCATGGTCCTCCAGACCGGGCTGGAGCTGGCGACACCTCGCGTGGTCCCCAAGGCGGACGGCATCCACCTGGTGCCCGCGTCGGGGCTGCCCGTGCGCCGCGGCACCTGCCCCTTCGCGAAGAAGGCCGCCGCGGCGAGCTGAGCACGGGACGTCAGCGGATGGCCCACTCCCCGGGCTGGTAGCGCACGAGCCCGTGGTTGATGATCATCCGCACCAGCCGCTTGCCGTACCAGTGCGTCGTCCGCGCGCCCAGCACGGCGCCCGCGACGTTGCGCTCCATGTGCCGGTTGAAGGGGCCGAGCAGCTCGTTGTTCCGCGCGAAGTCCTCGCCCTGCATGATCATCGCGAACAGCCGCCCGTCGTAGAACGAGTCCACCAGCTCCTGCCACGTGGCGATGTGCTCCCGGTAGGTCGCCTCCCACCGGGTGAGCGCGCTCGAGACGTCGTCCGCGATGAGCGCCTGGGCCAGCCCCGAGGCCCCCTGGAGCGAGAGGAGCACGCCCGAGGACAGCGTCGGGTCGACGAACCCGGCGGAGTCTCCCACGAGAATCCAGTTCGGCCCTCGGAAGCGCTCATAGCGCCATTGGTAGTTGTTGTAGACGCGGACGCTCGTGAGCCGCCGTCCCTCGCGGATGGCGGCGGCCATGATGGGGTCGTCGCGCAGGGCCTGCTCGAGCCGCTCCTCGGGCGTGCTGCCGTAGGCGGTGAGGTGCGCGGTGTCCTGCACCACGCCCACGCTCATCCGGTCCGGCAACGGGATGCGCCAGGCCCAGCCCGTCTTCATCGCGGTGATGACCGCGCAGCCCGAGAGCGAGACGCCCAGGTCGACGTTCTCGAAGTGGGCGAAGTGGCACGTGTCGTTGCGCTTGCCCGCGATGCCCGGCAGCTCCAGCGCCCGGCCGAACATGCGCGCCCGGCCGGTGGCATCAATCACCAGGTCCGGCTGCTCCTTGAGGCCACAGGCCTCCAGCGTCTCGTCATCGAGCGCCACCCGCCCCGCTTCCACTTTCAGGCGCGCGGCATGTTGCACCACCCGCACGCCCACCTCCTGCGCCCGGGTCCGCAGCAGCTGGTCGAACCGGGGCCGGGGGACGTTGTACGCATAGGACGCGGACAGGCCCGTCAGCCGCTGGAGGTTCAGCAGCAGCACGCGGCCGGTCCGCATGACGAAGGCCACGCCCTGCTTGAGCGTGGAGCACGCCTTCACCTGCTCCTCGATGCCCAGGTCCTGGAGGATGGTCGTGGCGGGTGGCAGCAGCGACTCGCCCACGAGCAGGTCCAGCTTCAGGGGACGGTCCACGATGAGCACATCCCGGCCCGCCCGCGCCAGGTAGATGGCCAGCGTGCTGCCCGCCACACCGCCACCGACGATGACGACCCGACCGATTCGCACCTTGTTCATGCCGTCTCCCTGCGGCGGGTCTCCCGGACGCTCCGCCGTCGGAACGAGACCCGCAGATGGTCCTTCGGAAAGAGCGAGGGCAGATACACGGGGTCCAGGCTCTGCCTGGGCAGGAGGCCCCACTCGTAGTCGCGCAGCAGGAGCGCCAGGACGACCTTCGCCTGGAGCTTCGCGAAGCCCATGCCCAGGCAGCTGCGCGGCCCCGCGCCAAAGCCCACCAGCCCCAGCTCGTGCCGCGCGCACCGGGCGGCCTCTGGCGTGAAGCGGCCCGGTGTGAAGCGCTCCGGCTCCGGGAACGTGGCGGGGTCTCCGTGCGTCCCGTTGATGGAGTAGAAGACCCGGCAGCCCTCGGGCACGTGGAAGCCGTTGAACTCGAAGGACTTCACCACCTGCCGGAAGCTGCCCGAGAACGGCGGATGGAGCCGCTCGGTCTCCAGCAACACCTGCTCCAGGAACGGCAGCCGCTCCACGCGCTCCATCGAGAGCGGGCCCTCTCCCAGCGACTCCACCTCCTCTCGCGCGCTGTCGAGCAGGTCGGGATGCCGGGACAGCTCCAGGCACGCCGAGGTCGTCAGCGAGCTGGTGCTCTCGTGTCCGGCGAAGAGGAGGAAGAAGGCCTGCTCGGCGAGCGCGTCGGCCGAGGGTCCTTCGCCCTGCTCCTTGCGCGACTCCAGCAGCCTCGCCAGCGCGTCGGAGCCGGTGCTCCCCTCTCGCTCCTGGATGATGCGGGTGACCTCCTTCAGCATCTCCGAGCGGGCCGCGAACGCCCGCCCGAAGGGCGTGAACGGCACCCGCAGCGGCACCACCGGGTGGAGCCCCTGCATGCCGGCGGTGTACGTCGCGAACAGCTTCCCCAGCCGCCCGGTGTCCGCGCCCTCCGGGGTGCCGAAGAGCAGCTGGCTGGCGGTGTCGAACGTGAGGCCCTTGAGCCCGTCGTAGAGCGACAGGCGGCCCTGCTGGGCCCAGCGCTCCAGGTGGCGCCGCGCCGTCGCCTCCATCACCGGCGTGTAGCTGGCCAGCGCGGAGCCAGCGAGCGCCGGTGCCAGGAGGCGACGGGTCCTCACCTGCACGTCGCCGTCCTTCATCATGAGGGCCCCGCTCATCAACATGCCCAGCCCGCGAGGCCAGCCGGGTCCGGAGACGAAGTGATGGCGATGCGATGAGAGGACGAACCGGAGCGCCTGCGGCCCCACCATGACGGCCGTGGACGCTCCGAGGATGTGACCCATGAAGACCGGCCCCAACCGGGCCTGCCGCTTCAACACGAACCGCTTGGGGTTCCGTCCGAACTCCACGGAGTCCCCCACCCACGGCACACCCGAGGCATGAGGAGGAAGCGGAGGCTGGTGCATGGTCTGCCTTTTCAGGGCGTGGAGAAGACGTACTCGAAGAACACCTGGTCCCCGGTGACGAACTTCCCGGGCTGGACCTCCCAGTAGGAGGTCTGCGGTTGCCACTCCCGCGCGGGCTCCGGGCGGATCTCCGCCATGAAGGGCTCTCCGCCTGGATTGACGAGCTGGAACGGCTGCTTGGGTGGCACGGACTCGAACTTGCCGCGCTCCAGCGGAAGGCGCTTGGAGCCCATGACGAGCTCACCGCTGCCCACCAGCGCGCTGACGATGTTCTCTCCGTCCGAGTAGTAGCAGGGAATGGTGCTCTGCTTCGGGTCCACCATCACGACGGAGAAGGTGCCGGCCACGGACGAGCGGATGTTGTAGTAGGGCCGGTCCGAGGCGTCGTCGATGGTGGGCTTGATGGAGAACCACAGCTGGTCTCCCACCAGCATCTGCTGCGCGTATTCGTAGACGAAGGTGTCCGGGTTCCAGGCCGAGTGGATGGCCTTGAAGTCCCAGGGCTGGCTCCCCGAGTTCAGGAAGCCGAACGGCTTGCCCGCGTGGATGAGGAGCTTGTTGCCCGTGGAGACCTTCGCCGTGGTGCCCGCGACGTTGATCTCCGCCGCGCCCTTCGTGACGGTGGTTTCGAACTGACCGCGCTTCATCAGCTGCGTGAACTGCAACGCTCCGGGAAGGACGGAGCCCTCCACGTGGTTGGCGCCCGTCGGGTCCACCGCTTCAATCCGCATCAGGATTCGACTGCGTGCGAAGGCCCCCTTGAGACGGACCCGCGAGGACTTGCCGGACTTCGTGACGTGCTTGCCCAGGCCATCCAGATACTCGGGCTTCCCGGAGACGTCCTTCAGGAAGTCGAGCACGGAGATGGAGCCGCTCTCCACATCATCCAACAACTTGTTCAGCTTGGAACTGGCAGGATTTGCCATGGTGATTCCCCCGCGAGCGCGGTGAAGCGCCCGCTCCTGTGTTTGTGTGGCGCCGAGGCCTCGACATCAATTGCTGGCATTGTCGGGCATGAGCCCGGCGGGCGCCGAGAAGGCGTCACATACCCCCGTGGAGCTGACCTGATGACCGAAACAATTCCCGTCATCGCGTTCGTGGGGTTGATCGAAGAAGAAACAATCCGAGCACTTCCGAGCTGGATCCTCCGACACAGGGCGGTAGTTCACCCGAACAGGGGCCTTGATCTTTTCCATGCCATACCTCCTTGCCGCGACTGCTACTTATTGATGCCAATCAGGCTTTGACCGGCACCCTTCTGCAGGTCCACCCCCGCGGGGTGGGGCTTCATCCGGTTCCTCTCCGTGCAGAAAGACTTTCCAACGTTGGCCAGGTACAGCCGGCCCTTGCGCGTCAGGGACACGCTCCCTGGCAGGTCCTCCACCAGCCCCCAGCCCTGGAGCTTGTCCACCGTCTCGCCGAACACCGAGTGGATGGACTGGCCGAAGCGCTGCTCGAAGGGCGCCTTGGGGATGTCGAGCCCGTTGGTGCCCAGCACCATGTAGCGGGCCATCTGCTCCTCCTCGGAGAGGTGCACGCCGAAGTCGATGGGCAGCTTCCCCTCACGCAAGAGGTCGAAGTAGCGCTCCAGCGGGTTGACGTTGCCGTAGACGAACTCGTCCCGCCCGTTGCGCACGAAGGAGAAGGCGCCAGGGCCGATGCCCACGTACTCCTTCTGGGGTGCGTGCCAGTTGATGACGTGGTGCTCGCACCGCTTTCCCGGCGGGGCGAAGTCATAGAGCGTGTACAGCTCGAAGTTCGACTGGGCGAGCCGGTCGATGACCAGCCGGAACATCTCCAGGTCCGTCTGCTCGTCCGGCAGCGGCAGCAGCTTGCCCCGGTGCTGCACGCGGGCCAGCGGCGAGCCGGGCTCCACGAAGAGGCTGTAGGCGCTGATGTGGCTCACGCCCGAGCGCAGCGCCGTGTCCAGGTCCTTCTCCACCTCCTCCAGCGTCTGGCCCGGCAGGCGGTACATCAGGTCGATGGCGACGTTGTCGAAGCCCGCGTCCGCGACCATGTCGATGGTCTTCCGCGCGGTGGCCGCGTTGTGGCCGCGCCCCAGCATCTTCAGGTAGTGGTCGTCGAAGGACTGGACGCCGAAGCTGATGCGGTTGACGCCCACGTCGCGCAGCATCTTCAGCTTCTCGGGGGTCAGCGTCTCCGGACTGCCCTCGACGGTCAGCTCCGTGTCGTCGCTGAAGCGCAGCAGCTTGCGGCACGTCTCGATGATGTCGGCCAGCCGCTCGCCGGACAGGGCCGTCGGGGTGCCCCCGCCGAAGAAGGCCGCGCTGATGTGCGCGTTGGACCAGTAGGAGCGCGAGGCCAGGAGCTCTATCTCGCGTTTCACCGCGATGACGAACTCCGACATCATCTTCTCGACGGACGCGAACTTGTTGAAGGGGCAGAACGGACAGATGACGGCGCAGAACGGGATGTGGATGTAGAGCGACGTCTCGTGCTTGGGCTCGGGGCCCGCCAGGGGCCAGACGGTGTTGACGTCCAGGGGGCCGTAGGTGAGCGGGTACCAGACCACCGCTTGGGGGTCATGGTCGGGGTACTCGCGCCAGAACTCGTAGCCGGGGCTGTCACTCATGAGCGTCGCTCCTGTTCCGGGTGGAGCTCCGTGCCCACCACGCGCGAGAACGTCACCATCACGTACGGCAGCAGGTTGGCGCAGCGCATGAGCGCCTCGGTGTCGCCCCGGATTTCGTAGGCCTCGTCCGCCGCGGCCTCCATCAGGCTGAGCGTGCGCAGCAGCGTCCCGGTGAACACGGCGAAGGTCGTCTCCGCCTGCACGTGGAACTCGTCGGCGATGCCCAGGTGCGGCACCACCTTGTCTCCGAGGTACTCCTCCCAGTAGCTCAGCTCCGGGCGGTCCTTGAGCAGGAGCTGGAAGCGGATCTTCCCGATGGACGCGAGGATGGGCCGGCAGAGCGGCTCCTGGGAGACCTGTCCGAAGACATTCGACAGGAGGCGGGCCCAGTGCTCCGGGGTGATGGTGGCGAGAGCGTTGCTCATGTGCCGGTCTCCGTCCGCTGCTGGCCGCCCACGGAGACGAGGCTCAGCCCCTTGCCCGCGAGCAGCTCCACGCCGATGGCTTGTGGTTTGCCCCGGTTGGCGGGCGTGTAGAACGCCTTGAGCACGTTGGACGCGAAGTGCCGTCCGCGCTCCGTCATGAAGACCTGCTCCCCGTCCTCGTCGAGCAGGCCCCACTCCTTGAGCTGCTCGATGGGCGGACCGAACACGTCCGTCATCTCCTGGCCGAAGCGGCGGCGGAAGCCCGCCTTGCTCACCGACAGGCAGCGCAGCCCCATGACCATGTAGCGGGAGCGCCGCTCCTCCGGCGTCAGCCGGTTGGCGAGCCGCACCGGCAGCCGCCCCTCCTTCAGCACGTCCAGGTACTCCTGGAGCGAGTGGATGGTGCAGTAGATGAAGGCCTCGTCGCCCTCCGTGTAGCTGAACGCGCCGGGGCCCATTCCCGCGTAGCTGCGCTGCGGCGCCTGCCAGTTCATCAGGTGGTGCTCCGAGCGCCGCCCCATCCGCCGCGCGAAGTCGTTGATGGTGTAGTGGACGAAGCCCGCGGCCCCCAGCACCTGCTGCGTGGCCTGGTACATCGCCACCTCCTCCGACTCGGGGGGATAGGCGGCGACGTGGCCCATCAGCGTCTCGTTGTAGAGGCGTGTGCCCGGGTCCAGGAACAAGCAGTAGGTGCTGATGTGGTCCACCCCCAGCTCCAGCGCCTTGCGCAGGTCCGCCTCCCACAGAGGCACCGTCTGCCCGGGCACGCGGTAGATGAGGTCGATGGCGATGTTGTCGAAGCCCGCCTGCCGCGCCAGCTCGATGGCCTTCACCGCGCCGTCCACGCCGTGCGTGCGCCCCAGAATCTTGAGGAACTCCGGCCGGAAGGACTGCACGCCGAAGCTGATGCGGTTGATGCCGCTGGCGCGCAGCTGCCGGAGCTTCTCCAGGTCGACGGTGTCGGGGTTGGCCTCCATCGTGACTTCGGAGCCGGGCTCGGGAGGCAGCCGCTCCAGCGTGTGCTCGATGAGGCGGAGCAGGTCCGGCGTCTCCATGGCCGTGGGCGTGCCCCCGCCGAAGTACCCGCCGCTCGTCTTCGTGCCCCGCTTGTGGCGCTGCGCCGCGACCAGGTCTATCTCCCGGAAGACGCCGTCCATGAACGCCTTGGCCCGGTCATCCCGCATCCGGTACTTGTTGAACGGACAGTAGGGACAGACGTCCTTGCAGAAGGGGATGTGGAGATAGAAGGCCGCGGCGTCGGGACCTCGGCCCAGGGCCTCCAGGATGGTCTCCCCATCCACCGCCTGCATCGTGGGCGGATACCAGCGGACGTACTCGACGTCGCGCTTGGGGTAGTCACTCCAGTAGCGATACAGCGGGAAGCTACTTTCCATGGGGCGCGCTCCCATGCCGGGCTGCGATGAACAGGTCCAGGTCCTTCACGTCCAACACCGTCGAGGACTGGGTCGTCCCAGGCTCGAGTCCCGCCCCTCTCAACAGCTCCACCACTTCGTCGAACGTGTAGTCGCGCAGGTGGTGCTCCACGTGCACGGAGCGGTACATCGGCGCGTTCGGGTCCGAGTTGGCCGCCTTGTTGATGACGTTGAAGACGAAGATGCCGTCCTCGGCGAGGTGACGGCGGGCGACGCTCAGCGTGGCCCGTGCGTCCTCGTCGGAGGTCATGGTGCTCATCGCGTAGAGACACACCACCAGGTCGAACCGGCCGCCCAGGTCCAGCGTCTTCAGGTCCGTGTTCGTGAAGGAGATGTCCAGTCCCTGCGCGCGAGCCTGCTCCGCGGCCTTCTCCAGCTTCCAGCCCTGCTGGTCCACGCCGTGGCAGACATGTCCGTCGCGCGCGAACTCCTGCAGGTGCTTGCCGGTGCCACACGCGAGGTCCAGCACCCGCAGCGGGCCCGTCCGCTGCTTCATGGCGTAGATGCGGGAGACCTCCTCCCGGTGGCCCGCGAGCCGTGCGTGCACGCGGTCCCATTCGGAGTCGTAGGAGTCGTCCAGCTTCTTCGGAGCAGCGGGAGGCGCGGCGACCTGCTTGTCCGGAGGGAGGAAGGCATTGCCGTCCAGGCCATGGGCGGCCAGGTTCTTCATCACCCGCGGCCGGAAGGCCGGAGGCGCCACGCGCAGGCAGGCCCGCGCGACATCCTCCCGCTCGATGCGGTTGACGCCTCGCTCGCGCGCGCCGCGCTCCGCCTCCCGCTCGATGGCGGCCGAGGCCGAGTCCTTGAATGCCTCGGGAGGCCCCTTCCCCATCAGGTCCTGGAACAGCGCCCGTGCCTGGGATTCCCACTGGATTTCCATGGCCATGTGCCTCACGTCCACCCGTAGAAGCGTGCTGCGTTTCCGCCGAGGATTCGCTCCTGGTCCTCCAGTGCCAGCGCCGAGACCTCCTTGCGCACCGCCTCACCGGCGCCAGGAAAGAGCGAGTCGTGATGGGGATAGTCGGAGGCCCACGCGAGCTGGCCCGCGCCCAGCTCGTTGCCGAGCGCGCCGCGCAAGGGCTCGTTGGCGTGGAACGCCGCCAGGCATTGCCGCTGGAAGTACTCGCTGGGCCGAAGCGTGAGCCAGGGCACGCTGCGCCTCATCATCGGGGAGTCGTAGCGGGCGTCCATCTCCGCCAGCCATCCCCTCACCCACTCGCCCCCCGCCTCGACGAAGACGAGCCGCAGCTTCGGGAAGCGCTCCAGCACCCCGCCCGCGATGAAGCTCGCGAGCGCGAGCTGCTGCTCGATGCGGTGCGAGACCAGGTGGTGCAGGAAGAGGCTTCCGCCAAACCGCTTCGCGCCCGCGACCACGTCCACCAGCGGTCCGCGTCCTTCCGCGTCCGGCAGCGAGGAGATGGTGTGGACCTGGATGGGGACAGCCAGCTCCTGCGCGAGGCTCCAGAACGGGTCCAGCGACGGGTCATGCAGCGCGCGCTCGCCCACCGGCAGCGGGACGACCAGGAAGCCCGCGAGGCCCAGGGTCTCGATGGCCCAGCGCGCGTCCTTCACGGCCAGGGTCACGTCGTGCAGGTTGACGGGGTACACGGGCCGCAGCCGCTTCGGCGCGGTGCTCGCGAACTCGGCCACCCAGCGGCCGTAGGCGCGGCAGAGCGCGGAGCCGGCGATGCCGTTGGGAATGGTGGCGTTGCCCAGGGCGAGCGTGGGCGTGAGCAGCGCCACGTCGATGCCCTCCGCGTCCATCGTCGACAGGTAGCCCTTCGGGTCGAAGCCCTCGCGCAGCGGGTGGTTCGGCCAGAAGCGGTTGTCGTCGAACATCCGGTTCGCGTAGGGGTCGTCCCACATGGCCCCGGAGAACGCCATCACCCGCTCGCCGATGGCGATGCGCGACGAGCCGTCCGGGAGGTCCACCTTGCGGTAGACGTGCGAGCGGAAATGCGGCTCGGCGTAGTCCTGGAAGATGCGCCATGTCTCCTGGACGTGCCGGTCCATGTCGACCGTCAGCGAGGACCGAGCCTTGTCAGCAACGGTGTTGCTCATCGCCCCTGCTCCTCTCCCGGCTCGATTCCCGCGAGCCTCCGGGCCATCTGCTCGAACGAGGACACGTCGTAGCTCTGCGCGAACTGGAGCCGGTTGCGCGCCAGGTCCCGGCCGTTGAACAGCTCGAACATCATCTGCCGCGTGGCGAAGGCGCCCCCCGCCAGGTCCCAGGCCAGCCGGAACAAGCGCACCCGGTCCGCGGGCGCCGTGGGTCCTCCAGACAGGTAGTGCTCCAGGTCCGCTTGCAGCTCGCCGCTGTCGAGCTCCGCGTGGGTCGGCGCCATCAGGACGCCCTGGCCGCACAGCGAGAGCAGCGTCTGCTGGAGGCGCGGGTGGTGCTCCACCGCGTGCATGTGCGCGACCATCAGCGTGCGCGGGTGGGGCATGGCGATACCCTCGCGCGTGAAGACGGGGTCGGCCTCCGCGGCGCGGATGAAGGCGCGCAGCGTCTCCACGTGCCGGAGGATGTCCGCCAGGTCCTCCTTCACCCGCTCGAACTGCGAGGTGCCCAGCTGCTGCGCCACCAGGGAGCTGACCCCCGCGAAGAGCTCCGCCTTCACGGCCATGCGGATGAGGATGTGGTGGTAGGCGAAGACGTTCACCTGTCGCCACGCCGCCTGGAGCACGTCGATGTTCTCCGCGAGGAACACGCGCGACAGGGGGATGCGCACGTCGTCGAAGACGGCCCAGGCGTCCATCTCGTCGAAGCGGGAGCTGAGCGGGAAGTCCGCGGGTGCGCCCTCCGAGAAGGGCTGGCGGCAGATGAAGCGCAGGCCGGGTGTGGCCACGGGCACGGAGAAGAAGAGCGCCTGTTGCGGCGCCAGCCCCGCGCGCGGCGGCGTGAGCACCAGGTACTCGTTGGCGAACGGCCCCAGCGTCGCCATGGACTTGATGCCTCGGACGACGAGGTGCTCGGAGTCGCGGCTCACGACCTGGAGGTGGTTGAGCGCCGCGCTGGGCTTGGAGCGGTCGATCTGCCGGTCCGCGAAGCTGTGCGTGAGGAGCAGGTCCGCGTCGCGGCAGGTGTTGAAGTAGCGCTCGACGTTGCCCGCCCACTCCGGCGCGCCGCGCGCGAGCTGTCCTCGCGCGGAGTACAACCCCAGGGCGATGAGCGGGACGTAGTCGGGCAGCCGGCCCATGGTGCCGCCCTGCTGGCGGGCCAGGTGTTCGATCATCCGGCGCCGACGCTCCAAATCCGCGGTGCTCCTCGGCACCATCCACGCGAGGCTGACGCGCTTGCCCGACGGGCCCTCCATCGTCAGCAGGTCCTGGAGCTCGGGCCGGGCCTGCGCGTCGTAGAGATTCGCGAGCGTGCGCGCACAGCCCGCGAGCGCCGGGTGCGCCGCCACGTCGCGCACCCGGGTGCCGGAGAGGAACACCTGCCGGCCATCATCGAGGCTCTGGAGGTACTGAGGACCCGTTCTCATCGGCGACGCTCCTCGCTATTCCAGGTGGACCCGACCCGCGGTGCCGTCGACGGTCACCATCTGGCCATCGCGAATCACGCGGGTGGCCTGCTGGGTGCCGACGACGGCGGGGATTCCGTACTCGCGCGCGACAATGGAGCTGTGCGAGGAGATGGCGCCCACGTCGGTCACCACCGCCGACGCACGCGCGAACAGCGGCGTCCAGGTGGGCGTGGTGGCCACCGCGACCAGGACCTCGCCCTCCTCGAGCCGGTCGAACTCCGCGGGCGACGTCAGCACCCGCGCGAGCGCCCGCACCCGGCCGGGGCTCGCGGCGGTCCCTTGGATGACCGACGCCGTGGACTCCGTCTCCGCGCACAGCTGCCGGAGGTTGACGGGCCAGCGCATCGCCGACGCCCAGGCCGAGGCCTCCGCGGGAATGCGCACCGGCGGGGTGAGCTGTCGCCGGGCCTCGCGCCGCGCCTTGCGCTCCGCGACCTCCCTCACCAGCTTCTGGCCGAGCCGGTGGAGGGCATGCACATGCAGCTCCCCGGTGGTCAGGTAGAACACGTCCTCCGGCGCGGCGAGCGTGCCCTTCTCCGCGAGGCGGCGCCCCAGCGCCAGGAGCAGCGCCCGGAAGACGGGCCACCCCATCTGCAGGTAGAAGACCGAGTCCTCGCGCGCCACGGCGTAGCGCTGCCCGCGCTTCAGCAGCGAGTCGAACAGCAGGCGACGGGGGCCTCGCAGCAGGCCCCGGAGCTTCTCCGTCGCGGCCTCGCGCTCCTCTTGGAGTCGCTCGACGGTGCGCGCGGGCTCGGCGGCTTGGGGTGAGCAGTAACAGCGCAGCGCGATGGCGAGCGGCCCGGGGTTCTCCGCCAGCGTGGGCGTGACGAAGTCGAGCACCGACGTCTCGTGCCCATACAGCGCGAGGTGCTGGAGGACGCGCTGACGGAAGTCCGTCGCCACGCCCACCTCCTGCGGCTCCCGGAGGAGCCGAGGCAGGCTGCCCTCCTCCAGCCAGCCCTCGAGCCCCGGGGTCGAGGACACCTCCTGAGCCAGGAGGAACACGCTCTGCTGGGCCTCCAGGGCGCGCGTCCAGAAGCCGCGATAGAGGATGAGCTGGTCCTCGCCCAGCACGTCGCGAAGCTCGCGCCCCCCCACCCCTCGCAGGAACTGCATCAGCGGCGCCGCGCCCCCCGAGGCCAGGCTCAGGACGTACCAGACCTCCGCCACGTCGAGCGCGAGCTGGTCGAGCGCATGAAGCAGGTCGACCGAGGAGCCCGCGGACTCCACCAGACGTCCGTAGCCCTCCAGCCGGTCGATGTACGCGCGAATCCCCTGCTGCTCCCACCGGTCGACCCACCCGCCCCGCAGCTCGGAGAAGAGGAAGCGCGGAGGCAGGAGGAACACGCTCAGCGGGTCGGGGTCGGCGCGCGCGAAGAAGTAGCCATTCGCCACCATGTACGACGGGCGCTGCATGTGCCACGCCCGAGGCATGCGGAAGCCGAACCGTCCGCTGCCGGAGTGCTCCCGCCCCTTCGTCAGGACGGGCAGGAGCAGCGTCTCGAAGAGCGGCGACAGGGGCTCGCGCAGCCACTCCCCCAGCCGCCACGTCCGCAGCCAGTGCGCCCCTGGGACAGGACTCTCCCAGACCGCCTCGGAGGGGACGACGGTCTGGATTTCAGCGCTCAGTCGCATCGCGAGACCGCCTCCGTTCCGCGTCCTTCCACCAGGTGCGGCAGAAGGTGTTCGACGGCCTCCAGCGAGCCCCGCCGCAGGAGCGCGGCCGGTGAGGCGCGGCGGATGGCCTCCACGGCGGCCTGCTCCGTCCAGCCCTCCGCTCGCAGCAGCGCATAGACGAAGAGCGGCGAGCGGTTCTTCCCCGCCATGCAGTGGACGTAGACGCGGTGGTCGCTCCTCGCGATGGCCTCCCGGTAGAAGCGGAGGGCCTCGCCCAGCGCCTCCGCCGGAAAGGGCTCCAGCGAGTCGGGCACCGCGAGCCATCGCAGGACGAGACCGGTGTCCTTCAGCAGCACCGCGTCGTCGAACTCCTCCTGCAGGTTGATGACATGGGTGATGCGCGCGGCTTCGAGCACTCCGACATTCGCGGTGGTGCCAATCATCCCGCCCATGGCGAGCTGGGCGGTGAGCCATTGGAACTCGACGGCGAAGCCTCCCGGAAGGCGCGTCCCATCCAGCAGGATGACCTCCGCCTCTTCTCGCCCGGGCGCCTGAATCATCACATCTCCTTCTGGGAAGCGACGGAGGCGCGCAGCGAAGGCAGGACTCTCACCTGTATGGCATTAAACCAGCTTTCGCGAATACGGCGAGCCGGATTCAAAACCATGGGCTCCGGGCCTCCCCGGAGCATTGACTATTCATCACACGCGCTTCGACGTGCGGGCCAGACTATGAAAGCAATACAGGTACGACGGGCACGGAGCGGGGCACGGCGACGAGCATATGGTGTTTCACCCAGTCCGCCTCGCTGCCCCGCAGGGTCGCCTTGGGGAAGCGCTTGAAGAACTCCCTCAGCGCAATCACAGCCTCGATTTCCGCCATCCGCTCGCCCACGCAGCGGTGCGGGCCAGCGCCGAACGCGAGCAGCTCATGGGAGCGCTTTCGCATGACGTCGAAGACGTCTGGATTTTCAAACGTCTCAGGATCTCTGAAGGCGGACTGAAACAAGAGCAGCGCAATCTGCCCCTGTTTCATGACGCTTCCGTGAAGCGTGATGTCTTCCTTCAGGTAGCGTGGCAGGAATTTGGTGAAGCTCCGGTAACGGAGAATCTCCCGGATGGCATCCGGGTAGCGGTCCGGCTCCCGCTGGAGGTGGGCCAGCTGCCCCGAGTGCTCCAGCAGCAGCAGCACCCCCATGGTGATGAGGCTCCCGTTGGCCTCGGTGCCGGCGAGCAGGAAGGAGAACACCAGCGAGAGCACCTCCTCGTCGGACAGCCGGTCTCCTTCCCGATTGGGCTGGAGCAGGTCGCCCAGGATGGAGTCCTCGGCCCCTGCTTCCCGGCCGCGGCGGATGACGTTCTCCACCAGCGAGCGGAAGCCTCGCAGCGCGCCCTCGTTCCGGGTGATGGCCTCCGGAGCGAGCGAGGGCTCCAGGAAGCCCAGCGCCAGGTTGGTCCCCGTGACGAGGAACTCCTCTTCCTCGGGCGTGAAGCCCGCGCCGAACAGGCGCCCCATGACCTTGATGCGGATGGGCGCGGAGAAGTCGGCCAGCAGGTCTATCTCCTTGCGTCCGGAGAAGCCCTCCAGCACCTCGTGGACGACCTGCTCCGTCACCCGCGCGATGCGGCCGCAGCCCGCCGACTGGAAGGGCGTGTTGGCGAAGCGCCGCATCCGCGCGTGCTGCGCGCCGTGACAGAGCAGCAGCGTGGCATCGAGCGCCCACTGCACGTGCTCGGTCGGCTGCGCGGAGTTCTTCAGCTCGGGGTAGCCCGCCCAGGCCTTCTGGTCCGGCGTCGCGCGCTCGTCCGTGAGGAGCATCTTCACGTCGGCGTAGCGGGAGATGAGCCAGGCCCCCAGCTCCCGGGACCAGAACACCGGCGCCTGCTCCCGGAGCTGTTGATAGATGGGAAAGGGATTCGCGAGGAACGAAGGGCTGAAGATGCTGATTTCAGGCGTCTGCGACATGTCTCGCCTCTCTCTCTGCGTCAGGGAACTCCCCTACCCCAGCCCGCCGCCCAGCACCGGCCGCCTCCATGCGTAGAGCCGGGCGCCCACGAGGGTGCCCAGCAGCAGCTCCAATCCAGACCAGACCAGCGTGGGGAGGTAGAGCGAGAGCGGGAAGACCCCCAGCGCCCAGGACCAGCCGAAGCCCAGCCCGTAGGCGAACAGCCAGGACACCAGCGCCGTCCGGAGCACGGCCTCCCGGTCCGAGTCACAGCCCCGCCGGAGATTCACGTACAGCCACATGGTGGCGACGCCGAGGAGGAACGTCATCACCGTGAGCGAGACGATGGACGCCCCTCCGGGCGGAGGCCGCCCCAGGGACTGCATCACCGTGCCCCACTCCTCATGGAGCAGGACTCCGTTGAGGAGGAACTCCCCCGTGTTCACGACGAGGCCCACGGCCCCGCCGCACACGAGGACCCGCGCTGACAGGTTCCCGTCCAAGGCTCGCCTCCCCACGGAAGTGTTCCGCGTCCAGCCCCTCGCGGCGTGTCAGCCGCGGATGGCTCTCGCGAAGTCGACGCCGAGCGACTCCATCAACGGCTGGACGGCCGCCCGCCCACCGCCCGTCACGCCGCCCCCCGGGTGGCAGCTGGGGCCGCACATCCACAGCCCCTCCACGGGCGTGCGGTAGCCCCACCCCGGCAGATAACGATTGCCGAGCTGCTGGCTCAGGTACATCCCGATGTGGTTGTAGTCCCCCGCGATCATCGCCGGGTTGCGCCGCGACAGGTCCAGCGGTGTCTCCACCAGGCGGCCGATGATGTTGTCGGCGCCCATGTTGGTGGTCCGCTGCTGGAGCGTGGCGAGGATGCCGTTGGCCACCTCCTGCCGCACCTCGTCCCAGCGCGCGGCGCCACCTCCGGCGAGCTCGAACGGGGCGTAGTGGAAGAGGTGCAGGGTGTGCTTGCCCTCCGGAGCCCGTGACGGGTCCAACCGCGTCTGGCAGCCGACGGTCGGCATGTCCATGCGGACGCGGCCGTACCGCATCTCGTCGAAGCCCCGGAGGAATGTCTCCAGCGGCAGCGGCGCGAACTCGACGAAGAGCGCGTCGCTCACCTCGTCCCCGGCCTTGTACCGGGGCGCCTCGCGCAGCGCGTAGCCCTGGCTCACCGCGCCGTACTCGGAGCGCTTGAGCTGGCGAAGCTGGCCCACGAAGTCCGTCGGGAGCAGCGACGGGTCCACCAGCTCCGCCAGCTGCCGCGCGTGGAGGTTGGAGACCACCGCCTTCGTCGCCAGAATCTCCTCGCCGCCGCGCAGCCGCACGCCGGACGCGCGACCTCCCGAGGTGAGGACCTGCTCGACGGTCCGCTCCGTGAGGACGGTGCCGCCATGGTGCGCCAGGCAGCGCTCCATCGCCTCGCTGAGCGCGCCCGAGCCCCCCATGGGGATGGCGCCGCCATACTTGTGCGTCAGCGGGATGAAGAGGAACAGGACGATGCCCGAGCCCAGCGTCCCGGGGGCGATGCCCGACTGGGCGGAGAACTTGGTCAGCGCCACCTTCACCGCGTCGCTCTCGAACCACTCGTCGCACAGGTCCAGCGCGCTCATCATCAGCGAGCGCAGGAGCGCGCGGCCCGGAGGGCTCTGGTCCAGCGCGGCGACGAAGGCCCCGAAGGGCGGCGGCGGGTTGAACATGCCCTGCGTCAGCATGTCCAACATCTGCTCGCCCCAGGCGGCGAAACGCCGGTAGGCATCCGCGTCCTTCTGGGAGAACTTCGCGATGGACTGACAGGTCCGCTCCACGTCCCGGTAGATGTTGAGGTGGGAGTCGTCCGGGAAGAGCACGCCGAACTGGTTCTCCGACGTGAGGTAGCGCAGGCCGAACTTCGACTTCAGCCCGAGCTCGTCCTCCAACAGCAGCGGGTTGGCCTGGATGAAGCCATGCCAGATGGAGCAGATATCCGCCTTGAAGCCGGGCACCACCGAGCGCGAGGAGATGACTCCTCCGCCCACATACGGGAGGGACTCCAGGACACAGACATCCACCCCGGCGCGCGCGAGATAACACGCCACGGTGAGACCGTTGTGCCCGCCTCCGACGATGACCACCTCGTGCTTGCGGCTCATGGCGTCACCCGAGCCCTATTCCTTGTGCCAGCAATACGGGACGGAGGCGAAGAAGTCTCCCGTCTCGCATTCCGAGTGGACGCCGCAGCCACCGCCACAGAGCTGGCGATTGCCACATGAAGTGCACTTGCCGCTGTTCTTCTTGCGGTCGCGGATGTCCTTGAACACCTGCGTCTCCATGATGTCCTCGAACCGCTGCTCCAGGAGGTTCCCCAGCTTGAGCTGCGTGGGGTAGTAGCAAGGGAAGAGGTCGCCGTTGACGTCCACGCCGGAGATGGTGCGGCAGGACTGGCAGCCCACGCCCCACTCGATGGCGGTCCGCTCCGCGGCGGTGCGAGGCTGCTCCATGAACGGCGTCCAGTCCCAGATGTCGAAGATGGGCAGCGTGGAGCCCAGGCCCTTGCGCACCGCCTCGATGGCGTGGCGGTACTTGAAGTCGTAGAAGCGCCGGTACTCCTCCGGACTGAGGCCCACCTCCTTCCAGTACTGCGCCGCGGTGCCGGTCTTGATGACGGCGCGCATGTAGGGCGCCGCGCCCCAGCTCTCGATGAGCGTCTTCATCGACTCCATCTCGTCGATGTTCTGCTTCATCACGACGAAGTTGACGATGACGAACATCCCGTACTTCTGCGCGTTCTCGATGGCGCGCCTCGCCAGGTCTCCCGCCCGCTTGGCGCCGCGAATCTTCGCCGCCTTCTGCGGGTCCGCGCTGTCCAGGCTGACGAAGACGTGGCTCATGCCATTCTCGGCACAGAACTTCGCGTAGTCGTCGTTGAAGAGCAGCCCGTTGGTGGCCAGGGCCTGGAAGTAGTTGTTCTTCCCCGCGTGGGCGATGAGCTCCCGGAGGTCCTTGCGCACGGTGGGCTCGCCACCGAAGTAGATGTAGACGCCGCGCCGCCCCTGCTTGCGCAGCGCGCCCTCCAGGTTGTCCTGGATGTGGATCCAGTCCTTGATGGGCAGGTCGTCCCGCTTGAACAGGTCGATCGCGCAGTGCTTGCACTGCTCATTGCAGCGGTCCGTCACGTAGAGCGTGATGTGGTAGTTGCCGGGGAGGAAGGCCTCGCCGAACTCCGCCCAGGACTTCTTGTACTGGTTGCGGATTTCATTGAGGTCGACGAAGCGCGCGGCGTCCAGGCCCAGGCCCTTCACCATGTTGACGCACTCGTCCTTGAACTGCTTGGGCGTGATCTCGAAGAGGGCCGCGACCAGGTCCTCCTCGCTCACCCAGCTCTCGTTCCGGTGGCGGCTCTGCGCCTCCGCCGCCTCGCGGAGCTTGGGCTTGACGATGGGCCGGAACACCATCGGCACCTGCGCGACGATCTTCGAGTACAGCGTCTCGATATTTGGCGACCATTCCATACCGGTGCTCCTCTCGAATGCCTCGTGGCGTCAACACCCCAGCGTCTTCAAAACACCTGCATCAAGGCCGTCATCGTTCCGCTGTAGTCGTTCTCGATCTTGATGAAGGTCTCTTCCCTCGACAGCGTCACGCTGTAGATGAAGTTGCGGCGCTCGCTCGCGAAGGGCACCCCCGCGGCGAACTGCCCGATGATGGGATGCAGGTGCGTCGGCAGGAGGCCCGGCCCCGGCGCGATGACGCCGAAGCAGATGCGCTCGATGCGCGGCCGGTCCCACCGGAAGGTGAAGTAGATGGGCACGGCCCGCGTGCAGTGCTCCAGCAGCTCCTCTCCCGGGTGCTCGAAGCCCAACCCCTCGATGAGGTCGGACAGCTGCGCGGTGGAGAAGTGGCCGGGCCTGCACATGAAGTAGAGGTTGACGGAGCGGCTCCGGTAATCGAGCGCGAAGAGGCTCAGGTCCGTCAGGTCATGCTCGAGCAGGAAGCCCGAGTGGGCCTGGACGCTCTGAGGCAGCGACGGGAGCGTGCGCAGCACCTCGAGCGGCTGGGGCCGGTGGGGGAAGAAGGGCCAGATCTTCTCCACGCCGTAGGCGACACCGAAGTCCAGGCCATAGCCCAGGATGGGGATGTTGCGCTGGACCTGCTCGAACAAGTCGTCGATGGGGTGCCCGCTCCGGTGGATGAGGCCATCCGCGAGCGCCACCGCGTGAGGGTCCTCCGGCGTCTCCAGCTCCACGAAGCGCACATTGAGCTCGCGCTTCTCGGGCTTCCGGGTCGACGTGCGGAAGCTCACCGCGGAGCTGGTGAAGAACCGCGGATAGGACTTCAGGACGTTGCGAGTCACCTCCCTGGAAAAGGAGGCCCCCGCAAGCGCGGCGGCAGCCTCCACATCCGCACACAACCGCTCAAGTCCAAGAGACAGAGCTGGCATGGAGCCTCTGAGGAATGGTCAGACACGTCGGTGCCGCGTGGACTTGTCTACACAAATGCGGCGCGCGCCGTTCAACGCAAGCACCCCGAGTGTGTATCACTTCACGAGAGTTGGTCCGCGAGTGCGAGCCACTATCCGGCACTGCACGGACGACCTGCCCTGCAGGGCAGACCCCGCACGCCCCGATTCGAAGTCCCGCTTGCCAGACTCCCACGCCCTGCTCTAGCCAGGGTGTCCTTCGTCATCTTGATAACGGCATGAAGCTCACGTTCGAGGAATACCAGCCGCGCCAGGTGGTCCACGTGCACAAGCGCGTGGACGGCCCGTGGTTCTGGACGCGCTACAGCGCGCACCCGTATGTGGGCTGTCGCAGCGGCTGCACCTTCTGCTACCTGCGGGGTGGCCGCTACCTGGGGAAGCGGGACCCGGCCACCTTCGACACCCTCATCCAGGTGAAGACGAACGTGGTGGAGCGCCTGCGCTTCGAGCTGTCCCGGCTGGAGCGGGATGTGCTCGCGTGTGGCGACTGGCAGCAGCCCGCGGAGGACCGCTACCGGCTGTCGCGACAGATGCTGGAGGTGGCACACGAGCTCTCCTTCCCCGTGTTCATCGTGGAGCGCTCCCCGCTCCTGGAGCGGGACCTGGACCTGCTGAAGGCGCTCAGCCGGCGGAGCTGGGTGGGGGTGGTCCTCAGCTTCAGCAACCTCTCGCCTCGACTGAAGGCCGCCTTCGAGCCTCGCAGCCCGGGCCTCCAGCGCCGGCTCCAGTGCATGGAGCGGCTCGCATCCGCGGGCATCCTCGTGGGGGCGTCGCTGATGCCCATCATCCCCTTCGTGGGCGACGACGCGGGGCACCTGGACGAGGCGGTGCGGATGACGGCGGCGCACGGCGGCAGGTTCGTCCTCGGTGCGGGCATGAGCATGGAGGGCCCACAGGCCGCACTCACCTGGGAGGCCGCCGGGAAGCTGGAGCCGGACCTGCCGGAGCGGTGGCGCAAGCTGTACGGCACGGAGCCGGATGGCACGCCGAGCTCCAGTGCGCCACGCGAGTACAAGGCCCGGCTCGGGCAGCGGGTGCGGGAGCTGTGCGAGCGCCACGGGCTGCTCTCTCGCATGCCCCGGTACATCCCGGACGGGCCGCTCGCGGTGAACAAGTGGGTCGCGGAGCGGCTCTTCCTGCGGTGCTGGGAGCTGGACCTGGAGCTGGCCAGCCCCTCCCGCGTCTGGGCCTACCGGAAGGCTGCCTGGACGGTGGATGGCCTGCCCCGGAGCATCGTGGATATCCACGAGCAGCAGCCGGGCACGGGGCTGCGGCGCCTGCCGGAGATGAGCGAGGCCGTGGCTCGGGACATCGAGCGCTGGCTCCTGGAGTGGCCCGCGCGGCGCAAGGAGCGCGTCCGGGCCGCCAGTCCCTCTACATTGGGGCCGCTGTTCGACGCTACCGAGGAGAAGCCATGATTACGAAGGTATCGGACGTGAAGACCTTGGTGGCGGCCGGCAAGGCCAACCCGAAGGCGGTCTTCGGAGACATCCACTCCCTGGCCGCGAGCGAGGACTGGAAGGTTCGCGAGGTGGCGGCGACGGCGCTGGTGGAGCTGTCCAAGAAGCACCCCGACGCGGTGCTGGGGGAGGTGCGCAAGTGGGCGCGGGCCTCGGATGAGAACGTCCGCAGGGCCTCCAGCGAGGGCCTGCGAGGCCTGGCGCGCACGCAGTTCGAGAGCGTGGTCCCCATCCTCGAGATGCTGAACGCGGACTCCAGCCTGTACGTCCGCAAGTCCGTCGCGAACCTGCTCCGCGATGGCAGCAAGAAGAACCCCGCGCTCGTGCTGGACCTGTGCGCGCGGTGGCTGGGCGCGAGCAAGGGCGACCCCAACACCCGCTGGATTGTCAGCAACGGCCTGGCCAAGGTGCGCGAGACGGAGCCCGCGAAGGTCGATGCGTTGCTCGGGCCCGCGCCGGAGAAGAAGGCGGCGGCGAAGAAGGCCCCCGCGAAGAAGGCGGCGGCGAAGAAGTAGAGTCTGGCGTCAGTCAGTGGCGGTCGGAGGATTCAATGGCCTCTCGTTCCCCGCGGTCCGTCGTCATGGAGCTCCTGGAGGACGGCTTCGGCCGGGCCGACAGGTCGGTCTTCGAGCGCCTGGTCGCCGAGGACTACGTCCAGCACAACCCCTTCATGCCCTCGGGTCGCGCGGGCCTGGTGGGGCTCCTGGAGGAGCTGAAGAACATCCCCGACAACCGGTTCATCTCGCTGCGCTTCTTGGAGGACGGAGACCTGGTCCTCGTCCACAGCGAGTGGCTCTCCGCCGGACAGCGACGGACCGTGTTCGACCTGTTCCGCCTCCGTGACGGCCTGCTCGTGGAGCACTGGGACGCGATGCAGGACCAGCCGCCCGCGTCCGCGCCCGGCCGCACCATGGTCGATGGGCCCACGGCGGTGAAGGACCTGGAGCGCACCGCCGCCAACAAGGCCCTGGTCGCGCGCTTCCTCGACACCGTGATGGTGTCGGGTCAGCACGAAGCGCTGCACGGGTTCTTCGATGGGGACCGCTACCTCCAGCACAGCCCCGGCGTCGAGGATGGCGTGAGCGGCTTCGTCTCACACCTCCAGGCGCTCGCGGCCCGAGGCGACGGCATGCGCTACGAGCGCGTCCACCGCGTCGTCGGGGAAGGCCACTTCGTGTTCGCGCAGTCCGAGGGCACGCGCGGCGGCAAGCGGACGGCCTTCTACGACTTGTTCCGCGTCGAGGACGGGAAGATCGCCGAGCACTGGGACGTCCACCAGTCCATCCCGGACACGCTGACTCACGGCAACGGGATGTTCTGAAGCGGGGCCGGCGGGAAGACGACGGGCAGGGAGTCGATGCCCATGGACATGAGGTTTCGTCCATACGTCAGCGAGGACCGAGGCCCCTTCAGCTCCAGGCGCGGCAGTCGAGCGAGGACTCCGCGAAAGGCCACGCGCAGCTCCAGCCGGGCCAGCGCCGCGCCGATGCAGTAGTGAGCGCCATGGCCGAACGCCAGGTTGTGGCCTCGCTCGACTTCTCGGCGCAGGTCCAGGCGGTCCGGCTCCGAGAAGACCTCGGGGTCCCGGCAGGCCGCGGCCGGTGAGTAGAGCACCACATCCCCCGCCTTGAGGGTCTTCTCCCTCAGCTCCAGGTCCGTGCGAACCACGCGGGCGACGAACACCGCGGGCGCGCAGAAGCGGAGGATCTCCTCCGTCGCGCCCGGCAGCAGGTCCGGGTTCTCCCGAAGGAGCTCCATCTGCTCGGGATGGTCGAGCAGCGCGAGGATGCCTCGGCTGATGCCCATGCTGACCGTGTCGATGCCGCCGCCGACAATGGACATGCACGTCGCGAGCACCTCTGGGTGGGAGAGCCCGCTGCGGTCCAGGTCGGCGATGCGCGAGAGCAGGTCGTCGCCGGGCTGCTGCCGTCGCTGGACAATCAACCCGTCCAGGTAGTCCGCGAACCGGGTGAGCTCGAGGAAGTTCTCCCGGCGCTCCTCGCGCGTGAGCAAGGGGTCGCTGATGCGCGTGGTCGCCGCGGCCCAACCGAACAGCGGCTCGCGCTCTCCCTCGGGGATGCCAAACAGGCCGGAGGCCACCGCCTCGACGGCGAGCGGCCGGCCCAGCCCCGCGACGAGGTCCAGCTCGCCGCCCGACGCCGCCCGGCGCAGCAGCCCATCGACGAAGTGCTGAAGCCCGGCCTCCAGTCGCTGGATGGCCGCGGGCGTGAAGAACGGCGCGATGGCGGAGCGAAGCCGGGTGTGGACCGCGCCGTCCGCCATCCCGAGGTTCGTGCCGATGCGGTGCTCCGTCCTGCGAGGCCCCATGGCTCCCGCGTGCTTGCCCACCAGGACCGACAGCGTGTCATTGCTGAAGTGAGACACGTCCGTCGCGGCGCGGCGGACGTCGTCATACCGCGTGAGGACCCAGGCGTTGAGTCTCGGGCTGAAGTGGACGGGGTCCCGCTCCCTCAGCCAGCCGAGCCAACGATGGGGGTCCGCGCGGAAGGTGGGATGCGCGGGATTGAAGTCGGGCTCCATGGCCGCGCGTCAGGCGCCTTGCGGGAAGATGGCTTGCAGCTTCTGGGCGAGCATCATGTTGCCCGTCACCTTGAGGCTCCCGCTCATGAAGGCCATCATCCCGTTGAGGTCCCCATTCGCCATCTTGATGTACTCCTGCGCGTTCATCTGGAGCGTCGCGGTGGGCGAAGCCGCGGGCCCCTCGTGCACCGCCATGGTCCCGTCGGAGACCTCCACGTGGTAGGTGCCACCCCCATCCCCGGGCAGGTTGAACTGGAAGACCGCGTTGACGCCCTTGGACGCCCCCGTCACGAAGCGGGCGGGCAGCGTATCGAAGTATTCTTTGACACTGGAAACGCGTGGCATTGCGGGCCTCCTGGGAAGACTCTTCAAGTGCCAGTGCCCTGGTGAACACGTCAAGACAGACTCCAGTGCATGTCTTTGGATGGAATCGGACCTTGAGTGAGCACCTTCGCCAGGAAGGAGACACTCGCGCCGGGGCGTCTGACCAGTCGACGACATCCGCGGCCTACCCTGCGGAGTTCCGCGTCGGCGGGAGGTCCCCATGCAAGGCCTCAACTTCTGGGAGCTCGCCCAGCGAGCCCCGTCGCATCCGGCGGTCATCGGACCGGATGGACAGGTCACCTCCGCGGGCGAGCTTCTCCGCGCGGCGAACCAGCTGGTCCACGGCCTCCGCGCCCGAGGACTCCGGCGCGGCGACACCCTCGCGGTGGTGCTGAAGAACGAGCTGGCCATGCTGGAGCTGTTCATGGCCGCCTGGCAGGCGGGTTGGTATCTCACCCCCATCAACACCCACCTCACCGCGCACGAAATCGCATACATCCTGAAGGACTGTGAGGCGCGGGCCGTCTTCTGCTGCGACCGCACGGCGGACGTCACCCGGAAGTCGCTGGCGTTGCTCGGGCGGACGGAGCAGGACTGCTTCGCCACTTGCGAGATTCCGGGCCTGGAGTCCTACGCCGCGCTCAAGGCCCACCAGCCCGAGGACCTCCCAGCGGAGCGCTCCGCGGGCGCCACGATGACCTATACTTCCGGCACGGCGGGCCAGCCCAAGGGCGTGCGCCGTCCGCTCTCCCCCGCCCCGCCCGAGCGCGTCGGAGAGAGCTTCGCCTCGTTCCTGGGGTTGTTCGGGATTACCCCCGGCGACGGTGGGGTCCACCTCACCACGTCGCCGCTGTACCACACGGCCGTCCTCAACTTCTGTACCAATCACTTGCACTTCGGCCACACAGTGGTGCTGATGGACAAGTGGACGCCGGAGGGCACGCTCGAGCTCATCGCGCGTCACCGGGTGACGACGACACACATGGTGCCCACGCTGTTCCACCGACTCCTCGCCCTGCCCGAGGACGTGAAGCGCCGGGCCGATGTGTCCTCGCTCCGGCAGGTCGTCCACGGCGCCGCGCCCTGCTCCATCGAGGTGAAGCGGGCGATGCTCGGGTGGTGGGGCCACGTCATCTATGAGTACTACGCGGCCACCGAGGGCGGCGGCACGCTGGCCACCCCGGAGCAATGGCTCGCGCACCCGGGTACCGTGGGCCGGGCGTGGCCGATGTCGACGCTGCTGGTGCTGCGTGATGATGGGACCCCGTGTGAGCCGGGTGAGGTCGGCATCCTCTATCTGCGCATGGGCTCGCACCGGTTTGAGTACCACAAGGCCCGGGAGAAGACGGACTCCGCCTGGCGCGGGGACTTCTTCACGGTGGGGGACGCGGGCTACCTCGACTCCGAGGGCTTCCTGTATCTCTGCGACCGGAAGAGCGACTTCATCATCTCGGGGGGCGTGAACATCTACCCCGCGGAGATCGAGATGGCACTGAGCGGCCACCCGAAGGTCGCGGATGCCGCCATCTTCGGCATTCCGGATGAAGACTGGGGCGAGCGCATCAAGGCCGTCATCGAGCCCATGCCCGGTGTCCAGCCCGGCCCGGAGCTCGCCGCGGAGCTGCTCGCGTTCTGCCGGGAGCGATTGGCGTCGTTCAAGTGCCCCAACTCCTTCGACTTCACTGACGCCTTGCCTCGGGACCCCAATGGCAAGCTCATGAAGCGCAAGCTGCGCGACCCGTATTGGCAAGCGCCCCCGGGCGCCAAGGGAATGCCCGGTAGTCTCCAATCGTGAGCGCCGTCCGTCGACCCGCGTTGGATATCCATCCATCATCCGCATTCCACCCGAGCCCGCATGGGCGTCCGGAATCACGCCAGTCCTCGATGAGCCATGAGCGCGAGCGGCCCGCAATCCCAGACGCCCCCTGGCGGGGCTGGTGTCCTCACGGCGCCCTACACGCTCGAGTACACCTATCGGAGGAGCACGGGCCCGCTCATCGGCCGGTTCCTCGCGGGGCTCCAGGAGGGGCGGATTCTGGGGGTGCGCACGCGCGGAGGTGAGGTGCTGGTGCCTCCACCGGAGTACGCCCCGGGCACAGGGGAGGCATTGAGTGAGCTCGTCGAAGTGGCGGCGACGGGAGTGGTGACGACCTGGGCGTGGGTCAGCGAGCCAAGGGGGCGTGACCCGCTCTCGCATCCCTTCGCGTGGGCGCTGGTGCGTCTCGACGGCGCGAGCTCCGGGATGCTCCATGCGGTGGACGCGGGACAGATGGAGAAGATGTCCACGGGGATGCGCGTCCGAGTGCGCTGGAGGGAACCGCGCGAGGGCTCCATCCGGGACATCGCCTGCTTCGAGCCCTGTGAGGCGGCGCCATGAAGGAGAAGCCTCGCGTGTTCCCCGCGCCCGTGAGGCTGGAGTATCGCGCCAGCGCGGGGCGGGGCCTGTCGCGCTTCCTGGCCGCGCTCATGGAGGGGCGCATCGTGGGGCAGCGGTGTCCTCGGTGCGCGAAGGTGTATGTGCCCTCGCGAGGTGCCTGTCCTTCGTGCGGCGTGGCCCTGGGTGGAGATGTGACGGTCTCCGATACCGGGACGCTGGTCTCGTTCTGCGTCGTCAACATCCCGCTCGCGGACCGCTCGCTTCCGCTGCCGTATGTCTACGGCAGTGTGTTGCTGGATGGGGCGGACATCCCCTTCCCGCATCTGCTCCAGGGCTTGCCAGTGGAGGAGGTGCGCATGGGCCTGAGGGTCCGCGCGGAGTGGGTCCCGGGTGAGGACCGGAAGCCTTCGCTCGAGAGCATCCGGTGCTTCCGTCCGACGGGGGAACCTGATGCGCCCTTCGAGGCCTACCAGGAGCACCTGTGAAGCCGACGCGCGAGGTGGCCATCGTCGCGTTCGCGCAGAGCCCTTCCGTGCGGCGGGAGTGGGCGCGCGATGACGTGGAGCTGTTGCTCCCGGTCATCCAGGAGGCGCTGAGCCAGGCGGGGTTGAGCAAGGAGGAGGTGGGCTTCACCGCCTCGGGGAGCTCGGACTTCGTGACGGGGCTGCCGTTCTCGTTCGTGCTCGCACTCGACGCGGTGGGAGCGTCTCCGCCCATCGAGGAGACCCATGTCGAGATGGACGGCGCCTGGGCGCTCTATGAAGCCTGGGTGCGGCTGTCCCTCGGGGATGTGGACACGGCGCTGGTCTATGCGTTCGGGCGATCCTCGCTGGGAGAGCCTCGTGATGTGCTGGGGATGCAGCTCGACCCCTACTACGTGGCGCCCCTGGCGCCCGACGCCATCAGCCTCGCGGCGCTCCAGGCGCGGGCATTGCTGGATTCAGGCCGTGCGACGGAGCGCGCGTTCGCGGAGGTCGCCGCGCGCAGCCGGAGGAATGCGAAGGCCAACCCGAACGCACAGCGCTCCGGAGACTTCTTGCCGGAAGCACTCCTGGATGCGCCCTACCTCGTCGCTCCGCTGCGGCGCCACGACTGTCCGCCGATATCGGATGGCGCGGTGGCGGTGATGTTGGCCGCGGGAGAGAAGGCTCGCGCGGCCACGGCTCGTCCGGCCTGGATTCGAGGCATCGACCACCGCATCGAGCCCCATGGCCTGGGGATGAGGGACCTCACCCGTTCGCCTTCGACGGCGCTCGCCGCCGCCAACGCGGGCGTGGGCCAAGGCAGGGTCGACGTTGCCGAAGTGCATGCGCCATTCAGCCACCAGGAGCTCATCCTCCGCGAGGCGCTGGGATTGAGCGGAGAGGTGGACCTCAATCCGTCTGGCGGCGCACTGGCCGCGAATCCCCTGATGTCGGCGGGACTCATCCGCATCGGCGAAGCCGCGCGGCGCGTGATGGCTGGCAGCGCCCGCCGAGCCGTCGCTCACGCGACGAGCGGTCCCTGTCTCCAGCAGAACCTGGTCTGCGTGTTGGAGGCGGCCCCATGAGGCTCGGCGGCGTTGTCTGCATGCGACCTCGTGCTCGGGCACACCCGGTGATGGCCTGCATGGAACCGCGAGCCAGAAGCGGCCTCATGGGGCTCAGCGCCGTGGTCTGCGTGGAGGCTGACACGCGGGCACACCAGGAGATGCTCGGCACGGCCAGGCCGGGACGTGACTTCGTGTGGGAGGCGGCCCCGTGAAGCCCTGCGCGGTCATCGGCGTGGGACAGAGCCGGCACGCCTCCCGGCGCGACGATGTTTCACTCGCTGGGCTTGTGCGCGAGGCCGTGGACCGCGCCCTCTCCGATGCGGCGCTGACGCTCGAGGACATCGACGCCGTGGTGCTCGGCAAGGCGCCCGACACGTTCGAGGGCGTGATGATGCCGGAGCTGTACCTCGCCGACTGTCTCGGCGCGGGGAGCAAGCCGCTGCTGCGCGTGCACACCGCCGGAAGCGTCGGCGGCTCCACGGCCATCATGGCGGTGAACCTCATCCGCGCGGGCCTCCACTCGCGCGTGCTCGCCGTGGCCTTCGAGAAGCAATCCGAGAGCGAGGCCATGTGGGCCCTCTCGCCGAAGTACCCCTTCCAGCCTCCCCTGCTCGCGGGTGCGGGCGGCTACTTCGCGCCACTCGTGCGCGCATACATCCGCCGCTCGGGCGCCCCACCGGACATCGGTGTGCGAGTCGCGGTCAAGGACCGCAAGCACGCGCTCCTCAACCCCTACGCCCACCTGCACCTGCCGGACATCTCCACCGAGGCCGTGACGAACTCGGCGATGCTCTGGGACCCGCTGCGCTACCTCGAGACCTGCCCCTCGTCCGATGGCGCCTGCGCGATGGTGCTCTCCAGCGAAGAGGCCGCGCGACGAGCCCCCGGTCCCATCGCGTGGGTCCGCGCCACGGCCATGCGCAGCGAACCCACGATGTTCGCCGGCCGGGACCAGGTGAATCCCCAAGCGGGCCGAGACTGCGCCGCTGCCCTCTACAAACTCGCTGGAATCACCTCCCCTCGCCGAGACATCGACGTCGCCGAGCTCTACGTCCCCTTCTCCTGGTTCGAGCCGATGTGGCTGGAGAACCTCGGCTTCGCGGAGCCGAACGAGGGCTGGCGCATGACCGCCGAGGGCGCGACGGCGCTCGGGGGCGCGCTGCCCATCAATCCCTCCGGCGGCGTCCTCTCCACCAACCCTATCGGTGCCTCCGGGATGCTGCGCTTCGCGGAAGCCGCGCTCCAGGTCCGAGGCCTCGCCGGCGCACACCAGGTGGACGGCGCGAAGGTCGCACTGGGCCACGCCTACGGCGGTGGCTCGCAGTTCTTCTCGATGTGGATTGTCGCGCGTCAGCAGCTCTAGCCCATGGGAGCAGACATGACGTTCAATCTCGCGGACCTGTTCGAGAGCCTCGCGGACATCATGCCGGAGCGGCTCGCCGCCGTGGCCGGAGAGCACCGGCTCACCTTCCAGCAGCTCGATGCACGAGCCAACCGTCTGGCCAACGCCCTCCGGGAGCACGGCGTGCGCGCCGGAGACCACGTGGGGCTCTACCTGCACAACGGCATCGAGTTCCTCGAGTGCCTCCTCGGCCTCTTCAAGCTCCGAGCGGTCCCCATCAACATCAACTACCGCTACGTCGAGAGTGAGCTCGAGTTCCTGATGAAGAACGCGAACCTCACGGCGATCATCCACGGATACGAGCTGTCGGCGACAGTCCTCGCCGCCGCCAGGAACGTGCCCACCCTCCGGCTCCGGGTGGGAGTCGGCGGAGGTGGAGAGGTGGAGTACGAGCAGCTCCTCGCCACCAGCTCCCCCGAGCGGAGCTTCGAGCCACGCTCGGGCGACGACCTCTACATCCTCTACACCGGCGGCACGACGGGCATGCCCCGAGGTGTGATGTGGAGACACGAAGACGTCCTCTTCGCCGGACTCCAAGGAGGCAATCCCGGAGGCCCGCCCATCGACCGGCCGGAGGCCCTGGCCCCACTCGCGCGAGACCGCCCCGCGCCGATGGTCTTGCTGACCGCCGCCCCCTTCGTCCACGGCACGGCCCAGTGGGCCGCCTTCATCGCCCTGTTCTCCGGAGGCACGGCCGTCATCGTCCCCGGCAGGAGCTATGAGCCCCACCGCGTCTGCCAGGCCATCCAGTCGGAGCAGGTCAACACGCTGGTCATCGTCGGCGACGCCATGGCCCGCCCACTCGCCGAGGCACTCGCCCAGGCCCGTGCCTCCGGTGACCCTCACGACCTGTCCTGCCTGAGGGTCATCTCCTCCTCCGGCGCGTTCCTCTCGCCCGCCGTCCGCCAGCAGCTCCAGGAGCAGCTCCCGGACACGCTGATTCTCGACAACTTCGGCGCGACGGAGGCGGGCCACCAGGGGACGGCCTTCTCCTCGGGCGAGGTGATGGCGTTCTACATGGACGAGAGCAGCGCGGTGCTCGGAGATGACCTGCGGCCCGTGCAGCCCGGCTCGGGTGTCATCGGCAAGCTCGCGCGGCGCGGTCGACTGCCGCTCGGCTACTACAACGACCCGGAGAAGACCGCGGCGACGTTCCTCGTCATCGACGGTGTGCGCTGGGTCCTTCCCGGTGACCTGGCCACGGTCGAGAAGGACGGCCGCATCACCGTGCTCGGCCGAGGCGCGGTGTGCATCAACAGCGGCGGAGAGAAGGTCTTCCCCGAGGAGGTCGAAGCAGCGCTCAAGGCCCACCCCGCCATCCGCGACGCGGTGGTGGTCGGCGTGCCCGATGTTCATTGGGGTGAACGAGTGACGGCCGTCATCGAGCCCCGTCCCAACCACCTCGTCTCTCTCGAGGTGCTCGGAGAGCACTGCCGCACGCTGCTGTCCGGCTACAAGGTGCCTCGGCAGCTCCGGGTCGTGGACCACATCGTCCGTCACCCGAGCGGCAAGCCCGACTACCGCTGGGCCCGGAGCGCAGCCACCGAGGAGCGCGCCTAGGAAACGCCATGCACCTCGAGCTCACCGCCGAGGAGCACGCGCTTCAGGCCCGGCTCCGAAGCTACTTCCAGCAGCTCGCGACACCGGAGCTCCTCGACGAGGTCGAGGGGAACGAGGGCGGCGGTCCGCTCTACACCCAGGCCCTGCGAAAGCTGGGAGCGGACGGCTGGCTCGGCATCGGCTGGCCTCGTGAGGTGGGAGGTCAGGGCCGCCCCGCCCTGGAGCAGTTCCTCTTCTTCGACGAGGCCCAGCGCGCGGGATTCCCCATCCCCTTCTTGACGTTGTGCACCGTCGGCCCCACCTTGATGAAGTACGGCACCGACGAGCAGAAGACACGGCTGCTGCCCGCGATGCTGCGAGGCGAGCTTCAGTTCGCCATCGGCTACACCGAACCCGAAGCAGGCACCGACCTCGCGGCCTTGCGCACGCGCGCGGTCCGCGATGGGGATTCCTATGTGGTGACGGGTCAGAAGGTGTTCACCAGCATGGTCGAGCATGCCGGTTACATCTGGCTGGCCGTGCGCACGGACGCGGAGGCGCCCAAGCATCAGGGACTCAGCATCCTGATGGTGGACCCCAAGCTACCCGGGGTGAGCATCACCCCCATCGACACGCTCGGAGGCAACCGCACCAGCACCACCTACTACGACCAGGTCCGCGTCCCCGTCTCCATGCGTGTGGGCCGGGAGAACGAAGGATGGAAGCTCATCACCACGCAGCTCAACCACGAGCGGGTGGTTCTCCTGTCTCCAGGCGCGGCGGCCTCCTTCCTGGAGGAGACCCTCGCGTGGGCCCGTGAAACGCGCACACCTTCGGGCCGACGGGTCCTCGATGAAACCTGGGTCCAGCTCCGGCTCGCGCGAGTCCACTCGCTCCTCTCCGTGCTGGAGCTGATGCACTGGCGCCAGGCCTGGAACATCGACCACGGGGTGATGGACCCCGCGGAGTCCTCTCGCATCAAGGTCTTCGGCAGCGAGTCGCTCATCGAGCTCTATCAATGCCTTCTCGAAGTCCTCGGTCCAGCCGGTTGCCTCCAGAAGGGCTCCGCGGGTGCGCTGCTCCGAGGCCGCGTGGAGCGCTACTACCGGGCCACGCTCGTCCTCACCTTCGGTGGCGGCAACAACGAAGTGCAGCGAGACCTCATCGCCACGGTGGGGCTCGGGATGCCTCGGCCTTCTCGCTGAGCATCCGCACCTCCACAGGAGTGTCCATGGACTTCGCCTTCACCGAGGCGCAGCAGACCGTCGTCGGACTCGCGAGGAAGCTCTTCGCCGAGCACGTCACCCCCGCCACCCTCGCCGCCGCCGAGGAGGACTTCCTGGACCGTGAGCTGTGGGCCCGGTTGGCCACGACGGGGCTGCTCGGCACGGCCATCCCCGAGGCTGAAGGCGGCAGCGGGCATGGGATGCGCGAGCTGTGTGCGCTGCTCGTGGAAGCAGGCGCGGCCGTGGCACCCGTGCCGCTCTGGCCTTCACTCGTGCTCGGTGCGTTGCCCATCGGTGCCTTCGGGACACCGGAGCAACGCCAACGCTGGCTGCCGGGCGTGGCCGAAGGGAGGACATTCCTCACGGCGGCACTCACGGAGGACTCTCCCCATCCCGCATGGACGGAGACCGTCGCCACACACCAGGGCGGACACTGGCGGCTCACGGGCCTCAAGTCCTGCGTTCCCGCCGCGCACCTCGCGGCCCGCATCCTCGTGCCTGCTCGCACGCGCGATGGAGCCCTCGGGGTCTTCCTGCTCGACCCTCGAACACCGGGCGTTTCGCGGGAGCAACAGCGCGCCACCACGGGAGAACCCCTGCTGCGACTGACACTGAGCGACGCGCTCGTGGAGCAGGAGGACGTGCTGGCAAGGCCCGGTGACGGTGACAGAGTGCTCACCTGGATGATGGAGCGCGCCACCGTGGGCGTCTGCGCGCTGCACCTCGGCGTCGCCGAGCGGGCACTGCGGCTGACGGCGGAGTACACCGGGACGCGGCACCAGTTCGGCCGCCCCATCGCCACCTTCCAGGCCGTGACCCAGCGCGCGGCGGATGCGTCCATCGATGTCGAGGCCATCCGCTTGACGCTGTGGAAGGCGGCGTGCGCGTTGGACTCGGGAGGACCCGCGGCGATGGCGGTGGCCACCGCGAAGCTGTGGGCCTCCGAGGCGGGCCATCGGGTGGTGTCCGCTGCACAGCATCTGCATGGAGGTATCGGCTTCGACACTCGCTATCCGCTCTACCGTTCCTATCTTTGGAGCAAGCAGCTCGAGCTCACCCTGGGCTCGGGGACCGTTCACCTCGCGCGCCTCGGCGCGCTGTTGGCCGAGGGTTGACCCCATGCGCACCCGCCTCTGTGAGCTCTTTGGAATCGACGTGCCTGTCTTCGCCTTCAGCTACCAACGAGAGGTCGTCGCCGCGGTGAGCCGCGCCGGAGGAATGGGTGTCCTGGGCGCCTTGCAGTTCTCGCCCGAGCAGCTCGAAGCAGAGCTGTGCTGGCTGGATGCACACGTGGACGGCAAACCCTACGGTGTGGACGTGGTGATGCCCACCCGCTACGAAGGCGCCGAGCGGGGCGGACTGTCCAAGGAGGCCCTGGAGCAGCTGATTCCCGAAGGGCATCGCCGCTACGTGGAGGAAGTTCTCGCGCGCTACGAAGTGCCCCGATTACCCCCGGAGGTCCTCTCACACGAGTCACTGCTGGGATGGTCCGAGTCCGCGGGTCGCTCACAGGTCGCGGTCGCGCTCCAGCATCCCATCCGCCTCATCGCCAACGCGCTGGGGACACCGCCCCGAGACGTGGTGGACGAGGCACACCGACGAGGCGTCCAGGTCGTGGCGCTCGTCGGCACGGCGGCACACGCGCGCAAGCAGGCGGAGGCCGGGGTCGATGTGGTGGTGGCGGTGGGCACCGAAGCCGGAGGCCACACCGGTGAGATTGGAACGATGGTGCTCGTCCCCGAGGTCGTGGACGCCGTACACCCCATCCCCGTGCTGGCCGCGGGAGGCATTGGCCGAGGCCGACAGATTGCGGCGGCGCTCGCGCTGGGAGCGGAGGGCGTGTGGACCGGCTCGCTCTGGCTCGGCGCGGAGGAGGCGCAGCTGCATCCCGTGCTCAGGGACAAGCTCCTCGCCGCAACGTCGAGCGACACGGTGCGCTCGCGGTCCATGAGCGGAAAGCCCGCGCGCCAACTCAAGACCGCCTGGACCGAGGCCTGGGACGGCGGAGAGTCCCCGGGCCCGCTGCCCATGCCGCTGCAGTTCATGCTCACCGCCGATGCCGTGACGCGGATGCACCACCACGCGGGCACGCCGGGCTCTCGCGCGAACGAGCTGCTCGGGACTCCCG
The DNA here is from genome assembly GCF_038561935.1 of Myxococcus stipitatus. The sequence continues at coordinate 6,125,482 of NZ_CP102770.1, forward strand.
TCGGGCAGATTGTCGGGAGCATGCGCGAGGTGAGGCCCGTCCAAGCCGTGCTCGAGTCCCTGAAGGCGGAGTTCCGCGCGTCGGTCCTGCGGGTGCTCGAGACCGGAGGCACCGGTGAGCGTCAGCCCGACTCGGCGAGGCGCGGCGCCACGGGCACGAGACGCGGCTCCGAGTAGAACTGCCCCGCCCATCTGCGGAACATGCCGATGGGCCCGTCTCCGCTCACGAGCAGCGGGGGATGGACGTAGATCTTGTTCTCCCAGATGGGGATGTCCTGCTCGAGCTGCCGTTCAATCTCCGCCATGAAGGCCTTGCCCACGGTGCTCGTGGCGTCCTTGTGGGGCAGCTTCTTCACCAGGAAGGCGAAGCGAACGTCCACGGTGTCCTCGTCGATGGTGGTGACGCTGTTGACGAGGAGCGTCTCGACGATGCCCTTGAAGCGCGTGAGCGTGAAGCCGAAGCCGTGGGCGTTGACCTCGATGGTTCCCTGGGTGCGGCCGAACGGCGTCTTCATCACGATGTTCGAGACGACGTGCAGCACATGATCTCGCGCCTCCGCCGTGGTGACGGGCAGCTCCGCGGTGCCGTGCAGGTAGTGCAGATGCGCCAGGTCCACCGCGTTCTCGGTCATCTCCTGGTTGTGGGTCCGGACCTGCCAGCGACGCAGCTCGTAGTCCGTCCACTCGGGATGCTGGAACTCAGGCACCAGGGGAACCTCCCACGCGGGAGGCCGCTGCGCGCCGTGGTGCCACACCATGATGAGGCCGTTCACCTCACGCACGGGCCAGGAGCGAAGCCGGGCACCGGGAGGGATCTTCTGCGCATACGGGATGGACGCGCAGCTGCCTTCGCCGTCGAAACGCCAGGCGTGGAAGGGACACTGGATGCAGCCGTCCACCACCTTGCCGCCATGTCCCAGGTGGGCTCCCAGATGGGGACAGTGCGCATCGAGGACATGCGGCTCGGGGAGTGGCGTGGCTCCCTCTGGCGCCTCGGGACGGAAGAGGACCAGGTCCTTGCCGAAGTAACGCAGGGGCATCACCGCGCCTGGCGCCAGCTCATGGGTGTAGGCGACCTGGAACCAGCCATCGGGATAGCGCGGAAACGGGAACCGGCTGCTCACGTGTCACCTCCCTGGTGGGCGCGTGCACCCACGGCGTGTCTCGCGGCAATGAAGCCAAACGTCATCGCGGCCCCGAGGGTGCTGCCCGCCCCCGGGTAGCCCGCCCCCATCACCGAGGCCATCACGTTGCCCGCGGCATAGAGCCCGTCGATGGGTGAACCGTCGACCCGGAGCACGCGCGCATGTGCATCCACTCGCACGCCCCCTTTCGTCCCGAGCGCGCCAGCGAAGACCTGCAACGCGTAGAACGGAGGCCGCTCGACGGGGCCGAGGTTGGGGCTGGGCTGGTGGGCGCGGTCCCCGTGGAAGCGCTCGTAGGCGGTGCCACCACGGTGGAACAGGGGGTCTTCGCCCTCGCGCGCGGGCGGGTTGAACCGATTCACCGTGTCGACGAGTCCCTCGGGAGAAACCTGGATGCGCCGTGCGAGCTCCTCCAATGAGTCGGCCTTCGTGAGCCACGGCGGAGTCGCGCTGCCCGGAAGGAGGCTGCCGAGGACGTACCTGTCGCGGAAGGACTGGTCGACGATGAGCCAGGCCGGCAGGTTGGGCCGCTCGTAGCGCACGGGGTCGAAGGTGAAGAAGGTCTTCACCAGGTCGTTGTAGTTCTGCGCTTCGTTCGCGAAGCGGCGGCCTGCCCTGTTCACCAGCAGGGAGTGAGGGAGACAGCGGGCGGAGAAGTCCGCGCGGCTCAGCGGCTGGCCCTCGTAGGACTCGCCGGGGATGGCGAGCGCGGGGCACCACCAGGCCTCGCTCATGTTCCCCAGGTCCGCGCCCAGGGCCATGGCCATCGTGAGGCCATCGCCTTCATTCGCGGGGGGGCTGAGCGGATGGGTGAGCGGGCCCGCCAGGAAACGCGAGGCCATGGACTTGTTCCACTCGAAGCCGCCGCTGGCCAGGATGACGCCGCGCCGAGCCCTGAACAGCAGCGACTGCCCTGCCCTCTCCGCGCGCAGCCCCACCACGCGCCGCGCATCGACCACGAGCTCGCGTCCCGCGACACCCGGCCGAAGCTCGACGCCGCGTTCGAGGAGCGCTTCGAGCAATCCTCCCACGAGCGCCGCGCCGTAGCCCACGAGCCCCTGCCGTGCACGCTCTGTCAGGACGTCGATGGGCAGCTCGCGAGGCCGGGTGAAGACGCCCCACTCGGCCGCCTCCGCCACGGTCAGCGCGGCGGTTCCAGGGAGCGGACCACGTCGCAGCGAGTCCTTCCACTCCTTCAATCGATGGGCGTCGAAGAGGCCCGGGTCGAGCGAGCGCCCTCCCGTCCTCCCTCCCGCGAATTCGGAGTGATAGTCCGGGTAGACCCCGAGGGGCTGGAGGCGCACCGGCGTGCGAGCTTCCAGGAAGCGGAACATCGCTGGCGCGGTGTCGATGAACGCGCCGAGCGGTCCATCCTCACTCCTCCCATCGGCGAGCTTCCGCACATACCCGAGCGCCGCCTCCCGCGAATCGGAGATGCCCAGGCGAGCCATGCGGTGGTTGTTCGGAATCCACACGACGCCACCGGAGATGGCCGCCGTGCCTCCGAGCTTGTCCGTCTTCTCCACCACGACGACCCGGGCGCCCGCGTCGCTGGCGGTGAGCGCGGCCATGAGGCCCGCGGCCCCAGCACCCACCACCACCACGTCCGCCTCCACCTCCTCCAAGGACACGTTGCACCTCGTGGGCTACGCGCTCATGCCGCCGTCAACCGCCACCGTCGCCCCGTTGATGTACGAGGCGTCATCCGACGCCAGGAAAGCCAGCGTGCCCGCGACCTCCTCGGGCTGCCCGTAGCGCTCCAGCGGAGCGATGCGCGCGAAGGCCGCGGGATGGACTCCCTCCGGGGGTTGGAAGCTCGCCAGGAGCGGCGTCTCGACGCCCCCCGGACACAGACAGTTGATGCGCACGCCCTTGCGCGCGTACTCCACCGCGAGGGCCTTGGTGAGCATCACCACCCCACCCTTCGAGGCGCAGTAGGCCGCGCAGTAGGGATGGGACTTGAGCCCCGCCACCGAGGCCGTGTTGATGATGACTCCGCGCGTCTCCAACAAGGCGGGGAGCGCCCGCTGACACATGAGGAAGGTGCCGGTGAGGTTGACGGCGAGGACGCGGCTCCACTCCTCCAGCGTCACCTCCGACGTGCGTCGGAACCCTCCGATTCCGGCCACGTTGGCCAGCACGTGCAACGCGCCGCAGCGGCGCAGGGTTCCCTCCACGGCCCGGTTCACGGCGTCGGGGTCCGAGACATCACACCAGCTGGCGACGGCATCGCCGCCCTGGTCGCGAATCGCGGAGGCCGTCTCGGCGGCTCCCCCTTCATTCACGTCGACACAACAGACCCGTCCGCCCTCGGAGGCCAGGCGCATCGCCGCCGCGCGCCCGAGCCCCGAACCGGCTCCCGTTATCAGAATGGACCGCCCCTCGAATCGCCTCATGGCTAGCGTCCCTTGAAGGAGGGTTTGCGCTTCTCCACGAACGCGCGAGGGCCTTCCTTCGCGTCCTCGGTGGAGAGGATGGGCCAACCAATCTCCAGCTCCTTGCGCAGAGCCTCCTCCTCGGGGAGCCCCTCCGTCTCCTGCACGGAGCGCTTGATGGCCTGCACCGCGAGGGGCCCGTTCTCCGCGATGCGCTCCGCCACGCGCCGAGCCTCCAGCAGCGCCTGCCCCTCCGGGACGACGCGGCCGATGAGGCCCATCCGAAGCGCCTCGCGCGCGGGGAGCGTGGCCCCCGTCAGGAGCAGCTCCATCGCCTGCGTATAGGGAATCTGCCGGCGCAGCCGCACCGTGGACCCGCCCAGAGGGAAGAGCCCCCAGCGCGCCTCGGTGAGCCCCAGCTTCGCGGACTCGCCGGCGATGCGGATGTCCGTCCCCTGGAGGAGCTCCGTTCCTCCCGCCACCGCCACACCCTCCACCGCGGCGATGAGCGGCTTCACCACTCGGAATCCCCGGAGGAGCGCCTTCCAGTGCAGGTCCTTCTCCGCGTGGATCCGCTTCGTCCATTCATCATCGCCATAGCCACCCGCCATGGCCTTGAGGTCCGAGCCGGAGCAGAAGTTCCCACCCGCGCCCGTGAGGATGGCCACGCGGATCTCCGGGTCCTCGTTGATGAGTGTCCATGCATCCGCCAGGCGCACCAACATCTGCGCCCCCAATGCGTTGCAGACCTCCGGCCGGTTCAAGATGAGGGTGACGACATGTCCTTCGCGCTGCACCACGAGGTGCGGGCTATCTGACATCTTCGAGCGCCTCCTCTGCCGAAAGCACAACAGGTCTTCACATAACACTCACAGGTCGCCTTGCGACTGCCAACAGGGCCATGCTCTGTTCAATACATGCACAAAACAGAGCTCGCCGACCTCGCAAGCCCAATCACGTACGGCAGGGCTATTCCTCACGAGACTTTTGAACACTTGCGCCGGGAGGCCCCCGTCTACTTCCACCAGGAGCCCGACGGCGGCACCGGGTTCTGGGCCATCACGCGCCACGAAGACATCATCACCATCTCGAGAGACCCGGCGACCTACTCCTCGTACCGAGGGGGCACGTCCATCGAGGACTACTCGCAGGAGGACCTCTCCCTCATCCGGTTCATGATGCTGAACATGGACCCGCCCCAGCACGTGAAGTACCGCCGGCTGGTCAGCTCGGGCTTCACACCCGTGGCCATCACCTACCTGGAACCCCGTATCCGGGCGGTCACGAAAGAGATTCTCGACAAGGTGGTCCACGTGCGGGAGTTCGACTTCGTGACCTCCATCGCCGCGGAGCTGCCGCTCCAGGTGATTGCCGAGCTCGTGGGAATCCCTCACGAGGAGCGACACCAGCTCTTCGCCTGGTCCAATCGCCTCATCGACTATGACGACTCGGGGCGGGCCCGCTCGTTCGACGACGCCAAGATGGCCGCCATGGAGATGTGGCAGTACGCCAATCAGCTGGCGGCGCGGAACCAGGGACGCGAGGGGAAGGACCTGGTCTCGGTCCTGATGAACGCGGAGGTGGACGGAGAGAAGCTCAACGAGGCCGAGTTCGACGCCTTCTTCCTCCTGCTCATCGTCGCGGGGAACGAGACGACGCGGAACCTCATCTCCGGGGGCATGCTGGCGCTGATGGAGCACCCGGAGGAGCTCGCGAAGCTGCGCGCGAATCCGGCGCTGCTGCCCACCGCCGTGGAGGAGATGCTCCGATGGGTGTCCCCGGTGGTGTGCTTCCGGCGCACCGTGACTCGCGACACCGTGCTGCGCGGGCAGCAGCTGCGCGAGGGCGACAAGGTGGTGCTGTTCTACCCTTCGGCCAATCGGGATGAGAGCGTCTTCGAGAACCCCGGTCGCTTCGACATCTCCCGCTTCCCGAACGAGCACATCGCCTTCGGCATCGGCCAGCACTACTGCCTGGGCACGAGCCTGGCGCGGCTGGAGATTCGCGTGATGTTCGAGGAGCTGATGAAGCGCCTCGACGGGCTGGAGCTCGCGGGCCCCGTGGAGCGCCGACGCTCCAAGCTGGTCAATGCCATCCGAGCCATGCCGGTGCGCCGGCCTCCCAGCAGTCGGCCGAGGGAGAACCAGGGAGGCACCGCGTGCGAGCCATCGATGCGTGGGTGAGCGTGAACATGGGCTCGGGGCAGCGCCCCGAATTCCTCGTCCGCGTCGCCGAGGACTACTTCAAGCGCGCCGAGCACATCTTCCGCGACATCTCCCAGGCGGAGCTGCTCGAGCTGATGGAGCGCACGGGCGTCCAGAAGGCCATCCTGACGGTCGACGCGGAGGCGCCGCGGAAGGAGGTGCTCGCGTTCGCGGAGGCGCGCCCGGACCGCTTTGCCCTCTCCGCCTATGTCGATCCGCGGCGGGGGATGAAGGCGTTGAGGGAGCTGGAGCAGCTGGCTCGGAACAGCCCGCTCGTCCTGGCGCGCGCCGTTCCGTTCATGATTGGCCTGCCAGCCGACGACCGTGCCTACTACCCGCTCTACACGCGCTGCATCGACCTGGGGCTGCCCATCTCCGTCAACACGGGCATCCCGGGACCACCGATGCCGGGCCGATGCCAGGACCCCATGAACCTGGACGAGGTCTGCTACTTCTTCCCCGAGCTCAAGCTCATCATGGCGCACGGGGCGGACCCGTGGTGGGCGGTCGCCATCCGACTGATGATCAAGTACCCGAACCTGTACTTGATGACCTCCGCGTTCGCGCCCGCGTACCTGCCCGCGGAGCTCATCCACTTCATGAACACGAGGGGGCGGGACAAGGTCCTCTACGCGAGCAACCACCCGGTGCTCCCGTTGGAGCGGTGTCTGCGCGAGGCGCAGGAGTTGGACCTGCGTGAGGGCGTGCTCGACCGATACTTGTATGGGAACGCGCACCACCTCTTCTTCGAGGGACGGTCATGAGCAGCTCGGACCCGGACGAGCGCTTCCGCGAGTCCTTGCGATGCTGGCTGGAGGAGAACTGCCCGCCCTCGATGCGGACTCCGATGGGGGGCGAGGAGGATGAGGTCTGGGGTGGCTCGCGGGGTGTCTTCGCGAGTCCGGACCAGCGGCTGTGGTTGGAGCGGATGGCCGCGCGGGGCTTCACCGCGCCCACGTGGCCCGTGGAATATGGCGGCGCGGGACTGACCCCGGCCCAGGCGGGGCTTCTGGAGGAAGAGCTGCGGCGCTTGGGCTGCCGGCCTCCCCTGCACAGCCTGGGACTGTGGATGCTGGGCCCCGTGCTGCTGCGGTTCGGCGGTGAGGCGCAGAAGCGGAGACATCTGCCACTGATTGCGCGGGGAGCGGTGCGCTGGTGCCAGGGGTACAGCGAACCCGAGGCGGGCTCTGACCTGGCGGGTGTGAGGACTCGGGCTGTTCTCGAGGGAGACCACTATGTGGTCTCGGGGCAGAAGACCTGGACGTCGCATGCGGCGGTGTCCGATTGGATGTTCTGTCTGGTGCGCACGGGCGCGGACTCGGCGCGACATGAAGGGCTTGGGTTCCTGCTGGTGGACCTGTCCAGCCCTGGAGTGGATGTGCGTCCCATCCGGCTCATCAGCGGTGAGTCACCGTTCTGCGAGACCTTCTTCGACGACGTGCGAGTCCCCGTGGAGAACCTGGTGGGCCAGCCGGGTCAGGGCTGGAAGATCGCCATGAGCCTGCTCGAGTACGAGCGTGCGTGGATATCGCGGCTCGGTGACTCGGACTTCGTGCGGGAGGAGCCGCTGGAGGTGCTCGCTCGGAGGTATCTCGGCGAGGAGCGTGGGCAGCTCCGTGACGCCGTCCTGAGGGACCGGATTGCGCAGGTCGACATGGACCGACTCTGCAACGCGAGTGCGGTACGCCACGCGGTGGAGGCCATGGAGGCGGGCCGAGGACTGGGGCCCGAGAGCTCCGCGCTCAAGCTCCAGGCGATGGAGCTCCGGCAACGATGGCGGGAGCTGAAGGTCGAGCTCGCGGGCTTCCAGGGCTTGGGCTGGGAGGGGCCGGGGTTCTCTCTGGAGGAGCTGCGTCTCACTCGCGATTGGCTTCGCTCACGCGCGAATTCCATTGAGGGCGGCACGAGCGAAATCCATCTCAACATCATCGCCAGGCGAGTGCTTGGCCTGCCGGACTGACTTGGACCATTCATGGGTCTCCTCGAGACGACAGAGCAGGAGTCCCTCCGAGAGACAGCGAGGCGATTCGTGCGCGAGCGGATGCCGCTGTCCCACTTGCGGCAGCTCCGTGACAGCGGGTCTCCAGATGGGATGTCGCGTGACACCTGGAGGGAGCTGGCTGCCCTGGGACTGGCGGGCATCACGATTCCAGTGAGCCACGGGGGTATGGGGCTTGGATGGACGGAGCTGGGAATCGTCCTGGAGGAATGTGGGCGCACCCTTGCGCCAACCCCGATGATGTCCACGGGGGTCCTCGGAACCTCGGCCCTCATGCTGGGCGGCACATCGTCGCAGTTGCGAAGTTGGCTGCGCCCCATCGCCTCGGGCGAGAAGCTCCTGGCGGTGGCACACGATGAAGGTTCCCGGCATGCCCCCTACAACGTCGAGACTCGCGCGAACCTGGGGCCGGACGGCTATCGGCTCCAGGGAGAGAAGGTCCTGGTGCTGGACGGGCATGTCGCAGATGCCCTCGTCGTGGTGGCGCGAACCTCGGGCTCCCCTGGGGAGCGAGAGGGATTGACGCTCTTCCTCGTCCCTGCACAAGCCCCCGGCCTTCAAGTGACACGCACCCTGCTCGTGGACAGCCGGAATGCCGCACGAGTCCGCCTCGACGAAGTGCTCGCGACACCCGAAGACATCCTTGGCACGCTGGACCGAGGCGCGGAGGTGTTGGACCCGCTGCTCGACCGTGCGCGAGTGGCGTTGAGCGCTGAGATGCTGGGAGGACTCTCGGAGGCTTTCGAGCGAACCCTCACCCAACTCAAGACACGCAGACAGTTCGGTGTACCCATCGGCTCGTTTCAAGCACTGAAGCACCGGGCCGCGCGGATGCACTGCGAAGTATCGCTCTCGCGAGCCATCGTGACGGAGGCGCTGCACGCCATCGACGAAGACAGGTCGAACGTGCCGCTGCTGGCGAGTGCCGCCAAGGCCAGGGCCTCGGATACGTTCCTCCACGTGGCCAACGAGGCCATCCAGCTGCATGGCGGAATGGGTGTCACCGATGCCTGCGACATCGGCCTCTTCCTGAAGCGAGCACGCGTCGCGGCGATGACCTTCGGCGACGGAGCCTTCCACCGCGACCACTTCGCCCGGCTTCGAGGCTACTGAGAGCGAAGCGCTCAGGAAATCGGTTGGTCGAGGACAGCCTGGTCAAACCACACGTCGTCCACATCGCCATCGGTCAGGAAGCGCCACCCAGGTGGAAGGGCAAGGTAGGGCAACACGAGGGGGCACCACTCCTCCAGGTGCTCGACGTGCAGCGCATCGAAGTAGTCCTCGTCGGTGCTGAGGTCGTCCTCGCCAGCCCAGAAGAACCAACCGACACCTCCCGGTTGGGTGCTGTACCGCACGCCGTAGATCGGCATGTCCCCGGACCTGAGGTTTCGCGCGACGGCCACTCGAGTACCGGCTGGAATGGGTGAGAACTCCGCGCCTGCTCGTTGACAGATTCTCTGCTGGGCTTCGATCAGTGTCATGGGGGACGGCGTTGCAAACCTGTGTGATGCCACACTCATAGGTTCCGACGCTCCGTCACGCAAGCAAGGGAGCAGCGGACGAACGATGCCCAGAACGCCCGCCTGCACGCAGGGCCCCGCGCGAGTTCCACGGGGCCATGCGAGCACCTCAGGTCAGCGAGGGTCCACCCTCAACAAGCCGAGGTCCGTGGTGGGTATCTCATAGTCATACCCATAGAGGTTCTGGTTGTAGGTATGGAGCGAGCTGATGTCCCAGTTGGTGCAGGTGAGCCCCATGTCCGTGTACCCGGAGCGGCATTGGGAGTGGCAGGTCGTGCCATCATCACGGTCGCCCATCTTGCACTGACTGCGGGTCCACGTCGGGGTGTTGGCGGACCAGCTGGCCGCGTTCATCGTGCACGTAGGGGCCTTCTGGGTCGGGTGGTTCTCCACGCCGTTGTTACCGTTCGGCCCCCATTTCACGAACCGGGTGTGCCAGTCCGCCTCCATCCACGACTCCTGTCCGACCTCGAGCCTCACCAGCTTCAACCACGAATCCAGCCGGGTTCCCGTCGTGTTGTTCCGGTACTCCTCCATCGGCAGACAGTTGTCGAGGGACCCGTCGCTCCCGCCCTGATTCTGGAACGCCGCATGCGAGTTCTTCCCCACATAGACTACCGGGTGTGAGCCACTCTCCAGTTCGAACCCTCCACGAGCCGCAAGCCGGGTGTAATCCTTGCCATGCATCGTGTAGGTGACCGCCGCGATGGAAGACCGGTCCTCGCTCAACGTGACCACGACATTCTCCCAATCCCCGTGGTGTGAGCCCTGCCCTCCCTCATCACAGGCTCGCTGGTAGCCATAGAACCACCAATACTTGATGCGAACCTGGTCTCCACACTGAATCTCCTGGAAGTACGTCGGCAGGCTGCCCGTGCCCAGGGACGATGCATCCACGTTCTCCATCCCTCCTGACGGGGTCGCCGCGCGGATGACCGCGTCGTAATACGTCTGCGCCGACATGGGATAGCCATGTCCTTCTCCATCGAAACGGAGCCGAGGCGCGAACTTCATGACGACAGGCTCGCAGTAGAACACCGGGTAGTCAGCGTTGTAGGTCCCGAGGACCTGCGTCTTCGAATAGCCGCTCGGGCACGACGGTCCGCCCGTCACCGGGTTCGACACCTGCTGCCCGTCCACGTAACCCCACGCCCCCGCGAAGGGGTACGGAGGCGTCGCTCCGGCCACGTGGGGCTTGTAGCAGACATGCATGTCATAATCGGTTCCGTACACCCCCAGGACACGCTGGTCCGTGTAACCCGGCGCGCAGGAGCCTGTCTGGTTGATGGGATTGCCCACCAGCTTGCCGTCGGCGTAGCCCCACATGCCGCCGAAGTCGTAGAGCGGCTCGCGGCCAAACCGGTACGGTCGAGAGCAGATGAACACCGCCCAGTCCACATTGGACGTCCCCAGAATCTTCGTCGTCGTGTACCCGGCCGGGCACGACGCGCCACCGGTCGCGGGGTTGGGCACGAGCACTCCCCCGTTGATGTATCCAAACGCGCCGCCGAAGTCCCAGCGAGGCGCGGGCGAGATGCAATAGAACAGGGCGTAGTCGACCCCCACGGTGCCCAGGACCTTGGCCGTCGTGAAGCCCGCGGGGCAGGAGCCGGAACCCGTCGCGGGATTCGGGACTTCGCGCGTGTCGACATATCCCCACGCGCCGCCAAAGTAATACGCCGGAGCAGTCCCCGCGACGTGAGGCTTGTAGCAAGTGTGCAGCTCACGATCCGTCCCCGCCTTCCCGAGGATTCGCTGGTCCGTGTAGCCTTTCGGGCACGCCCCCAACCGCGTGATGGGATTGACGGCCAGCTTGTCGTCGACGTAGCCCCACATGCCGCCAAAGTCATAGAGCGGCTCGACACCGGACTGGGTCGGCCGCGAGCAGATGAACGCGGCCCAATCCACCCCCGAGGTCCCCAACACCTTCGTCGCCGAATATCCCGCCGGACACGACGCGCCACCCGTCGCGGGATTCGGCGCGAGCACGCCACCGTCGATGTAGCCGAAGGCACCGCCATAATCCCGCCCCAGGAGAGGATCGAGGTTCTGCTCGGCGACCGCGAGCGGTTCGGATTCCTCGCCTGTCGTGCTGGAGCAACCCGTGACGAGTCCTGCCGCGAGCAGACAACCACAAACACCAAGAAGGCGTAACAGACGCATGATTTCCATCCGAGGGGGAGAATGGGCTGACAGCGGCCTGATGAACCGGAGGCGCGGCCTCCTGGCTTCATTGCAGGCAGCGTGCCGCACATACACACCGCACGGGATGGGCTGGGCTTGTCTCTGCGGGCTCTCGCGCCTCGTCGCGCGAGGAGCCATGCGACGCGTTCAGTCAGAACGTCCGCGCGTTCCGAGGGGACGCCTCACATCTCGTCGGCCCCAGACGCACAAGTCCGCGGCGATTCCAGAATGACTCACGCGGCGCTTTCGCGGCGGCCCCCGTCGACTTAGAACAAAGACCATGCACTCATCCTTCCCCCAACTCCTGGTCGAGACGCATCCGTGGGGCTTCTTGCTCCTGTTCGTCCTGGGGTTCGCGTTGGTCTCGCGCGTGGTGTCGTGGATGAGTGGCTGGCATGGCCTCGCCAGGCAGTTCCGTACGGACGGACCCGCCCCGAGCAACCTGCGGAACTTCACCTCGGGGAAGATCGGCTGGCTCGACTACAAGAATTGTCTCGCGGTGGGTGGAGACGAGCAGGGGCTCTATCTCGTGCCCAATCTCATCTTCCGCCTCTTCCATCCCCCGCTGAGGATCCCCTGGTCGGAGATTCATGACCGGGAGATCACATCGTTCTTCTTCGTGAGGCTCGACGCGTTTCGAGCGGGGGAGGACTCCACCCGGATCCGACTCCGGGCCGCCGTGACAGAATCCTTCGACTTCTACCTGCCCCCGGCGAACTGATGGAATCGCTCGACATCACCTTCGACGCCCGACACGAACTGACAGGTGAAGTGGCCTCCGTGAAGTGTGGCCTCTGCGGAGAGGCCGCACGGGGTCGGCTGCTGGACTCCGGCGCACTGACCCAAGGCTTTGGCTGGGATTGCCCGTGTGGAGCGTCGGGGGTCCATGCTCGACTGCATGACATGGATGAGCTGTACCGGGACATCCTCGAGGTCTGGGGCTTGGAGCCTCGAGACCCGGACCTCTCGCCACCGACCCTGGTGGGCGAGTCCGGGTTCCTGTCCGCGGTGTATGTGGATGGGCCCGCGCTGCTCCGTGACCTGTTCGCGGAGGCTCGGGGTCAGGGCGCCCAGGTGGCCTCCACCGAGGTAGAGGTCCGGCTCGTGGTGCCTGGGTTTACCCCCCGAGCGTCCCTCTGGACCGTGCTCTGGGCTCGCGCGCCCCGGCAGACGGAGTGACTACGCCCCCTTCAGTTCCACCGTGTTCCCCTCCGGGTCATGGAGGTAGAACGAGAAGCCGTCACCGTTCGCCCCGTACCGGTCCCCAGGCGCGAACGGAGTCACGCCATGCGTGGCCAGATGCGCCCGAATCGCCGCCTCGTCGAACGGCTGCACCGTGATGCAGAAGTGGTCGACGTTGCGCCCCTCCCGCCCTGGTCCCGCCCCGCCCGCGCTCCCCAGCTTTCCATCCAACGAGATGAGGTCGATCATCGCCGACCCCGCTCGCATGTGGGTCATCCCGAGGCGGGGCACTTCCTTGTCGACGGTGCAGCCCAGCGCGTCCCGGTAGAACGCGACCATGCGCTCCAGGTCCGCGACGCGCAGGACGAGGTGGTCCACGGTGACTGGCTGAAAGGGGCGAGAACTCATCTTCAGGACTCCTGGCTGGAAACTGACCCTGGAGACACCCGAGCGCGAAGACTGGCTCACGGCCCTGCCGGCCCATCGGGCACCCAGGCAAGGGGAAGGCTCCCCCTCCCGCCTGACGCCAGGCGACGGGCAACTCCGTGGCCAGAAAAGACAAAGGCCCGGAAGCTAGAGAGCTTCCGGGCCTCTGAATTCATGGAGCCGACACCCAGATTTGAACTGGGGACCTACTGATTACGAATCAGTTGCTCTACCGACTGAGCTATGTCGGCCCAAGGCGGAGCGCGAAGTACCATGGGGTTTCCGGTAGGGCAAGGTAAAATGCAGCAGGCGGCTGTTTCATCCCCTTCCGGCGTGGCTTGAACACCAACGAATCAGGCCCCCACCGTGACACCGATGACACGGTGCATCCGCCGCAGCTGACACAGTGCGTTGCCATAAGTGCGCGTCATCGCTCCGTTTTTCGGAACAGGAGCCCGGCGCCACGGCGGTTGAACTCCTGTAGCGCATATGCACATAAGGGCGCCGCTATCCCCAGAGTCCCCGGCCCTTCTTTGGCTGGGACCACAAGGAGCGACTTTAGTCATGGCCAGCGAAGAGAACTTCATGCGCGCTCCGGCACCCTCGCCGAAGCGCACCGTCTACACCGAGGCGATGGAGATCTTCCATCGGGCGGCTGACCTCATCAAGCTGGACAAGCGCGTCCGCCTTGAGCTGGAGGAGCCCGACTACGAGCACATCTTCTATGTCACGGCCAAGCTGAAGGACCGTCTGGTCCCCCTCATCCCCGAGCGCGCCAAGCAGTTCTCCGACCTGCCGGAGACGCAGGTGCGCAACAAGGAGGGCCTGGAGCTGCTGGCCAACGGGAGCATCATCCTCAATGGCCGCGCCCTGCTGGGCTCCGACGTCGCCATCCGCCAGGGCCACCTGCGCCTGCCGGACGGCAAGGTCTACCAGCTGGTCCCCGGCGAGTCCCAGCGCTTCAAGGCGTACCGCGTCCAGCACAACCAGGCCCGTGGCCCCTACAAGGGCGGCCTGCGCTACCACCGCGAAGTCTCCCTGGATCTCTTCAAGGCCCTGGCCGCGGAGATGACCTGGAAGACCGCCATCTCCGAGGTCCCCTTCGGCGGCGGCAAGGGCGGCATCCAGATCGACCCGCGCGAGTACGGCAAGGAGGAGCTGGAGGCCATCACCCTGCGCTTCATGTACCGGCTCAAGAGCCTCATCGGGCCGAACATCGACATCCCCGCGCCGGACGTGGGCACCAACCCGGAGATCATGGCGCTCCTGTACCGCCAGTTCTCCGACGGTGAGCGCGAGCGCCACAACCTGCGCGGCATCGTCACGGGCAAGGACGTGCGCATCGGCGGCTCCGAGGGCCGCGGCAAGGCCACCGGCCAGGGCGTCGCGTTCTGCATCGAGGACTACTACGCCGACCGCGGCGAGAGCGTGAAGGGCAAGACCTTCGTCATCCAGGGCTTCGGCAACGTGGGCAGCCACGCCGCCAACATCCTGGCCGGCGCGGGCGCGCGGCTGCTCGCGGTGAACGACGCCGACGGCACCATCTACAACGGCGATGGCATCGACGTGGCGGCCCTCACGGCCTACGTCCAGGACCCGAAGAACCTCAAGCGCAGCGTGCTGGGCTTCCCGGGTGCGCAGAAGATCGAGAAGAAGGACCTGTGGGACGTCCAGGCGGACATCCTGGTCCCGGCCGCGCTGGGGGGTGAAATCACCGCCGACGTCGCCGAGCGCCTCAAGGTCAAGCTCATCGCCGAGGGCGCCAACGGCCCCACCACCCCGGAGGCCGACCGCGTCCTGCAGAAGCGCGGCATCGAGCTCATCCCGGACATCATCGCCAACGCCGGCGGCGTGACGGTGAGCTACTACGAGTGGATCCAGAACAAGCGCATGGAGCGCTGGAGCGAGGCCGAGGTCGACCAACGCCTCGAGCGCGCGATGAAGCGCAACTACCGCATCATCCGCGACATCTCCCGCAACCAGCCGCGCAAGACGGACATGCACGACAGCCGCCAGTACTGCATCGGCGAGCCCGTGGACACCCGCTGCGCCGCGATGATCCTCGCGCTCAAGCGCATCGAGGCCCACTACCTGCTCGAGGGCTTCTCGCAGTAAGCCCCTGACCTAGGTCCCCTGAAGCACCAAGGGCACGGCTCCTCCCAGCGAGGACCGTGCCCTTGTCATGTGCCGTGGGTGCCGGGCCCAGGCCCCTTGCCTCTCAGTGCATCACCCGCTCGCGGTCCACCAGGAGCAGCGGCGCGTCGTCGTGCGTCTCGTACGCGACGATGCGCAGGCCCACCCCGCGGCTGGAGCCCTCGCGCCCGTCCTTGCGGCCGAACGCCAGCGCCACCTGGTAGCGGACCTCGCACAGGCACGTCATCTCCGTGCCGTCCTCGCCCGCGAAGGTCACCTTGAGCTTCTCGCCCAGCCCCACCGCGTCGCGGACCTCCACGAACATGCCCCGCGCGCTGATGTTGCGGCCAACGCCCCTCATCATCCCGTCATTGGTGGAGAGGTAGACGGTGAAGACCTTGTCGAAGCGAAGGTGACTGCGGCGCTCTTGCGGACGCTCGAACACGGGGGATGCCTCCCGGCAACAGGTGGTGACAGGCACACCCTACATGGTAGCCACATGTAGGCAATTTATTCACCTACATCTACCCCCACTCACCTACGAGAAGGCACCCCCGGGGGCCTGGCAGGCATGGCACCATGGAATTTCCACCGTTCCCTGGAGCCCCCTGTCTTGAGCCGCTTCCTGGTCGCCCTCGCCGCCGTCCTCCTGCCCACCCTGGCCCTGGCCGATGTGGACCCCCGCTTCGCCAAGCTGCGAGACGAGTCCGAACCCCTGGGCGGTCTGGGCGCCTTCCTGGAGAAGTACGTGGGGGCCTGTGAGGGGGCGCTGGTGGACCCGCAGTGCAAGGCCCAGGCGGAGGCCTTCCGCAAGAAGTACCAGGGCAAGCAGCTCTACATGATTGTGACGGAAGATGACGCCAACATGCTGGCGCCGGGGCCGTACTCCCCCGCGACGGGCGAGTACACCATCAACATCACCCCGTTCTTCCCCGGGGGCCGCTACGCGATGACGCACGGCACGCCCAAGAAGACGGACGCCAACGGCAACCCCGTCATGCCCCTGCTCACCGTCACCGGCACCCTGCCGGAGGGATGGAACATCCAGCTGTTCTCGCGGATGTTCTCCATGCGCGGCGTGCGCGCGCAGGTGGTCTTCACGCCGCAGAGCGTGTGGTCCCTGCCCAAGAAGGGCGGCGGGAAGAACTACGGCGTGACGGCGCGAATCGACGGACTGCTCGTCAGCGAGGGCCGCACCGGCGCCCAGCTGGGCCTGTGGCTCAACGGCAAGGACGCCAACGCCCGCCGCTAGCAGCCGTCACGGCGGAGACTCCCTCAGCGAGAGATCGCCACGTACTGGAGGGAGTCTCCCCGCTTCACCCGGAGCAGGAGGCTGGCGCCGGAGCTGCCCTTGGCCAGGGCCGCGCGGACGCCCGCCACGTCCTTCACCCGCTTGCGGTTGACCTCCATCACCACGTCGCCCATGCGGATCCCCGCCTCGTCCGCGGGGCTGCGAGGCACCACCGCCGCCACCAGCGCCCCGGACCAGGCCTCCTGCCCCATGGGCGAGGCCACCTCCGGCGTCAAATCCCGCAGCGTCAGCCCCAGGTCCTCGTCGCTGGGCGCGTGGCGCACCAGGCCCTCGGTGGCCTCCTGGACGGGACGCGCCACCAGCCGCACCGACACCTCCTGCGTGGCCCCCTGGCGAAGGAGCGTCAGCCGCGCCTCGGTGCCCGGCGCCAGGAGCGCCACCTTCCGGAGCAGCTGCAGATAGGAGCCGATGGCGCGGCCGTTCACCGCCACCAGCTTGTCCCCGGAGCGGATGCCCGCGGCGTCGGCGGGGCTGCCGCGAAAGACGTCCTTCACCATGGGCGCGCGGCGCTCGCCCCGGTCCCGGTCGTCGTTGATGACCACGCCGAGCCAGCCGCGCTCCAGCTTCCCGTTCTCGCGCAGGTTGGGCAGCAGGTCCTTCACCAGGTTGATGGGCACCGCGAAGCCGATGCCCTGCCCCTGGCTGATGACGGCCGTGTTCACCCCCACCACTTCGCCCTTCATGTTGAAGAGCGGCCCGCCGGAGTTGCCCGGGTTGATGAGGGCATCGGTCTGGATGAAGTCGTCGAACTGGCCCACGCCCAGCACCCGCTCCTTGGCGGAGATCATCCCGTGCGACACGGAGTGGTCCAGTCCGAAGGGGTTGCCGATGGCCACCACCCAGTCCCCCACCTCCAGCCGGTCCGAGTCCCCCAGGTACAGCGCGGGCAGGTTCCCCAGGTCCGAGCCGCTCAGCCGCAAGAGCGCCACGTCCGTGGACGCATCCCGGCCCACGACTTCCGCGGAGAACTCACGGCCGTCCGACAGGCGCACGGCGATCTTGTTCGCCCCGGACACCACGTGGCTGTTGGTGACGACCAGCCCCTCCGGCGTCAGCACGAAGCCCGAGCCCGTCGAGCGCTTCATCCCCGTCAGCCCGCTCTCCCGAGGGCTCACCGTGGTGATGTTCACGACGCCCGCCTCCACCGCGCGAATCAGCGGGGCCAGCGACGTGGGCGGCGTGAAGTTGGGCAGGCCCGCCTCCCCCGCCGGCCGCTCGCGCCACAGGTCCATGGCCCCCGGGCGTCCCTCGCCCGCCCCCGCGGAGGAGAACCACGCGGCATGCTCGCGCATGCGAGCCTGGAGCCAGGACCCCACGAGGGCCTCGTCGGCCCCCGCCGACAGAGGGGTCAACGCCAGGAGGAGCAGGACGGTCAGCAGTCGGGAAGACACGAAGGGGCAGCTTATACGGCGTCGCATGGCGAACGGCGCAAACATCCCGCGCCGCCGCCGTCTTCCGGATTATCCGAACAACCCCACCGTCACGCGCTCGCCGGGGCCACGTACTTGGCCACCTTCACGCGCGCCGGGCGGATGATGCGGTCCTTCATGCGGTAGGCCGCCCGGAACTCCTCCACCACCTTCTGGTCATCATCCGGGGAAGGAGTGATTTCCATGTCCGTGGCCTCGGCCACGTTGGGGTCATAGGGCAGGCCGACCACCTTCACCCGCTCGATGCCCATGCCCTGGACCTTGGCGAGCAGCGAGTCGCGAATCATCCGCACCCCGTTGCTCAGGGCCGAGCCATCCTGGCCGCTCATGGACACGGCGCGGTCCAGCTCGTCGATGGCCTCCAGGAGGACGGCGGCCACGTTGCCGCGCTCCACGTCCAGCATGCGCTCGCGCTCACGCGTCAGGCGCTGCTTGAACTCCTCCTTGTCCTTGTTGAGGGCCTGGTAGGCCCGCGCCAGCTCGTCCACCCGGCGGCGCGAGGCCTCCAGGTCCGCGCGCAGACGCTCCTTCTCCGCGTCGGCGGCCTCGGACACCACGTCGTCGGCGGGCGGCCGGGCCTCGGCTGCCTCCGGGCGAGCGCCCGCGGCTCCGGCATCCTGGACCGGCGCCGCTCCGCCGTTGGAGGACTGGGCCTGCTGAGCATCGTGAGAGGTGTCGGAGTGCGTATCGCCAGACATGTCGAACCTGAAGTCGAGGTGGATGAATGCGCTGTTCGCGCGGACCTTGTTTCTGGCCGCAACCTAACCGCGCGTGACAGGCTGTCAACGCGCGGAGCGTTAGTGCTCCTGGGGAGCGGGCGCCTCGGCCATGAAGCCGTGGTCGACCCTCCCCGTCACCTCATCGATGATCTCCACCTGAGCGGCCCGCAGCGAGTAGTAGAGGAGCCAGCGCTCCGCCGCCGTCAGCGTCCCCGCCGGCAGCGCTTCCTCGATTTCCTGAACCGACAGCCGCCCCTCCTTGAGCCCCTTGGCGAAGAGGGCCTTCCGGGCCACGTAGCTCTTGCCGATCCTGTTCTCCACGGCGACGCCTCCTTTCCGCCTCAAGATAATTTCGCCCCTCGAGCGCCGCAGGAACGCGCGGCGCCGAGAGGCGTGAGGCTGGCCGGGGGGCAAGCACCCGGACAGCGGCCTTCAATCCAAGGACGACTCGGAGTGCTGGGTGGGAGGAGGCTGCTCGTCAGTGCCGCCCACCGGGTGCGCGGAGATGACCTGGCGGGCTTCGGGGTGGAGCATCCCCCGCTGGGCCACCACCTTGGGCCCCAGGATGGACACCATGGTGTCCTCCTCCACCACCTCCACGGCGAGCAGCCGCGCCGCCAGCGCCTGCACCTTGTCCTTGTGGGTGGTGAGCACCTCCCGGGCCCGGTCCAGCGCTTCGCTGACGAGCTTGCGCACCTCTTCGTCAATCATCCGCGCGGTCTGCTCGGAGTAGGTGCGTGACTCGGGCATGCCCGCGGAGCGCAGGAAGTTGGGGCCGTGGTCCGCGCTCAGCGCCACGGGGCCCAGCGTGCTCATGCCGTAGTCGCGCACCATCAGCCGGGCGACCTCCGTGGCCTGGCGGATGTCGTTGGAGGCGCCCGTGGACACCTCGCCGATGAAGATCTCCTCCGACGCGCGCCCGCCCATCATCCCCGCCATCTTGTCGCGCAGCTCGTCCAGCGACATGAGGTAGCGGTCCTCCAGCGGCAGGGACATGGTGTAGCCCAGCGCCGCCAGGCCTCGAGGGATGATGGAGACCTTCGTCACCCGCTCGGCGTGCGGCAGCATCCAGCCCACCACCGCGTGCCCGGCTTCGTGGTGCGCGACAATCTCCTTCTCACGCTCGTTCATCCGGCGGTTCTTCTTCTCCAGGCCCGCGACGACACGCTCGATGGCCTCCTCGAAGTCCGCCCGGGTCACCGCGTCGCGGTTGCGCCGCGCCGCCAGCA
The DNA here is from genome assembly GCF_038561935.1 of Myxococcus stipitatus. Next base: position 6,145,339 of record NZ_CP102770.1, read on the forward strand.
GCGCCGCCTCGTTCACCACGTTGGCCAGGTCCGCGCCCGCGAAGCCCGGCGTGCGCGCGGCGATGGTCTTCAGGTCCACGTCCGGCCCCAGCTTCACGCCCCGGGCATGAATCTCCAGCACCCGCTCCCGCCCCCGCTTGTCGGGACGGTCCACCAGCACCTGCCGGTCGAAGCGGCCCGGCCGCATGAGCGCGCTGTCGAGAATCTCCGGCCGGTTGGTCGCCGCCAGGATGATGAGCCCCGCGCGGCTGTCGAACCCGTCCATCTCCGCGAGCAGCTGGTTGAGCGTCTGCTCGCGCTCGTCATGTCCCCCCGCGATGCCCGCGTTGCGGCTCTTGCCGATGGCGTCCAGCTCGTCGATGAAGATGATGCACGGGGCCTTCGCCGTGGCCTGCGCGAACAGGTCCCGGACGCGCGCGGCGCCCACGCCCACGAACATCTCCACGAACTCCGAGCCGGAGAGGCTGAAGAAGGGCACGCCCGCCTCGCCCGCCACCGCGCGCGCCAGCAGCGTCTTGCCCGTGCCGGGCGGCCCCACGAGCAGCACGCCCTTGGGGATGCGACCGCCCAGGCGGCGGAACTTCTCCGGCGTCTTGAGGAACTCGACGATTTCGCGCAGTTCCTCCACGGCCTCGTCGACGCCAGCCACGTCCTTGAAGCCCACGCCGGTGTCGGCCTCCGCCTGCACCTTGGCGCGCGTCTTCCCGAAGCTCATGACGCTCTGCGGACCCTGGCCGATACCGCCCGCCACCCGCCGCATCATGAAGCTCCAGAAGAGGAAGAACAGACCCAGCGGCAGGAGCCATATCCACAGCGCCTCCCCCAGGCCCGACTGCGGCACCGCCTCGAACTGGACACCCTTCTGCTCCAGGAGCGGGACGAGCGACTCGTCCCCCTGGACGCGGTAGGCCATCCACGGCAGCGCGCTGGGCTCTCCGCGCAGCGGCCGCTGCTCCCCTTGAGGCTGCGGGGGAGGCTGGGCCGTGTCCTTGAGGAAGCCCTTCACCCACTCGTTGGAGATCTGGACCCGGCTGAAGTTGCCGGACTCCACCGCGTCGCGGAACTGGCTGTAGCTGACCCGGCGTACTCCCGCGTCCTGGAAGACATTCCGGAACAGGAGGAAGCCCAACACGAGCAGCAAGATGTAGCCCAGGGGTGAGCCGAACTTGAACCCCTTGCCCGGCGTCCCTGGCTTGTCGGACTTCTTTCCGCGCGGACCCATCCCCGGCGGGAGCTCCTGTGGCTTCATCGTCGGCACGCTCGCCCTCCCCCTCCCCGCGCATTCGAGCCCCGTGCGCGAATGGCGTCACCTGCAACCGCGAAAAGATGTTCACCGACGAGGGAGCGTCAACCCGTCGGCCCGCCTTCGCGCTACCCCGTGACGGCGCAGTCGAGAGATCAGCGACACCCGACGTGCCACAACGGTTGGCCGCTGAACTCCGTGCCCAGGAGGTACCCGTCCCCGTCAGGGAGATAGGAGACGGCCTCTGCCTGAGCCTGGCTGGCGCCTGGTACCTCCACGAGCGAGCCCCGCAGGAGCGACTCCAGGTTCTCCGCGCCCGGTTGTCGAAGCTCCCAGACCCGCGAGTACGTGCGCACGAGCAACCGCTGCCCGGAGGGATGGAGCGACACGGCCGTGGTGACACGGTCCACGCCCCCCGGCGCCACCAGGGTGCCCAGCTTCGTCGCCTGGGTGACGACACCTGGCGCAAGGCCATCCAGCGCGTACACATCCCCCAGCGAGCGCCGCGTCTTCGTGATGACGGCCAGCCGCCCGGAGCGAGGGTCCGCCACCAGCGCCTCCGCGTCATGCGCTTCATCCGGATACTTGAAGGCCAGCGCCTCCACTCGCACCGAGGCATCGCCCAGCGCGTCCGGCTCCGGCAGCCGGTACAGCCGCACCTCGTCGCGCAGCTCGAAGTTGTCGCCGATGTCGGCCAGGAAGACACAGGTGCGGGCGCTGCCCGGCGAGCACGGCGCCACCGCCACGTCCTCCACGTCGCGAGGGTTCGCGCCGGTGAGCTTCAGCCGCGCTCGCACGCGGCCCGACTCGTCGATGGCGAACAGCTCGAAGTCGTTGCCCGAGTCGTTGTGTGCCCAGAACACGCCCGGGTAGCGGGCGCTGGCGGCCAGGCCGGAGAGCTCCGGCAGCTCCCGCGGCACCGAGCCCGTCTGTCGGGGGGCACCATAGGCATCACAGCCCGGCATGCCCAGGGCGGGAGGGGGGGTGCCGGCGTCCCGGGGCTCGGCGTCCGAGGGCATGGGCTTGGGACGGGAACATGCGACCAGCAGCCCCCAGCACAGCACCACCGCCCATGCCCACCGCCCCCCCATGTCAGCCGTCCAGCCCCAGCAGCTTCGCGAGCGTCTTGGAGTCGGCATCGGGGAAGCGGTACTGCGACATCTCCTCCAACGTCACCCACCGGTGGTCATTCACGCGCAGGTGGCGGATGTGGTGCTCCGACTCCGCCAGCCGGCAGTGGAACACCCGGAAGTCGATGTCATAGGTGGGATACTCGTGGCGGGTGTGCATGGCCTGGTCCAGCACCTCGACGGCGACGCCCATCTCCTCGCGAATCTCGCGGGCCAGGGCCTCCGGGTCGCTTTCGCCCTCCTCCACACGTCCGCCGGGAAACTCCCACAGCAGGGGAAGCGACGCGGTGGGGGGGCGCTGGGTGATGAGGTAGCGTCCCTGCTCGTTCTCGAGCATCGCACCGACGACGCGGACGTGGCGACGGGCCATTCTTCGCTTCTCCTGTCTGCTGGGCAGGCCAAGGGGGAGGGGCGGCCTAACACAGCCCCCACCCGGCGCCAATGCCGCAAGCCTCCCGTGGCCAGCGTGGACATGGGCCGGGCGGGCGCCCACCCCACCTCGGGGGTCCCCCGTGTCCCTCCTCTCGCCGAGCGGCCCCCCTCCCGGTCCACCCACCTCCGACTCGAGCCCCTCCCCAGTGTTGGAGGCCATGCGTCGGAGCGCGGCCATGTGGTGAATTGGGTGACGAGCGGGCCGGATGGCGTCATGCTCGGGGACATGAAGACGAGTCGCGCGGAAAGGGCCGAGGTGCTCGGGGCAGCACTGAAGGCCGCCCGCCAACAGGCGGGGCTCGGGATGGAAGAGGTCGCCGAGCGTCTGGAAATGCCCGTGGAGGTCCTCGCCCGGGTGGAGCGCGGGGTGATGGTGCCCACCATCTCCACCCTGACGCGGCTGTGCGTCATCCTCAAGCTGGACCCGGACACGCTGCCGGACCTGCCTGAGATGAGTGACTGATTCACCCAGGGGGCCCGGTACGCTGGGCCCATGGCCACCCTTCACTTCCTCGGCGCCGCGGGCACTGTCACCGGTTCGAAGTTCCTCCTCGAGCATGATGGTCAGCAGGTGCTCGTGGACTGTGGGCTCTTCCAGGGACAGAAGGAGCTGCGGCAGCGCAACTGGCAGCCGTTGCCCCTGCCCGCGCTCGAGCTCGATGCCATCGTCCTGACGCACGCGCACATCGACCATACGGGCGGCCTGCCCCGTGTGATTCGAGAGGGATTCGACGGCCCCATCTTCACCACGCCCGGCACGCGCGACCTCACCGCGCTGCTCCTGCCGGACTCCGCACATCTGCAAGAGGAGGAGGCGCGGTACGCGAACAAGGAAGGCTATTCCAGACACCGTCCCGCGCTGCCGCTCTACACGGTGGCGGACGCGGAGCGCGCGGTGGGGATGATGGAGACCTTCGGGTATGGACGGCCGAAGGAGATTGTCCCGGGCATCACCCTCACCTTCTATCGGGCGGGTCACATCCTGGGGTCCGCGGTGTGTGTGTTCGACTTGAAGAGCACGCGGCAGCGCGTGGTCTTCAGCGGGGACCTGGGGCGCTACAACGCGCCGATCCTGAGAGATCCGCAGAGCGTCGACTCAGCGACGACGCTGGTCGTCGAGAGCACGTATGGGGACCGGCAGCACCGTGACTTGAATCCCATGGATGCGCTGTGCGAGGCGGTGCAGGGCGCGTTCGACCGAGGGGGCGTGGTGGTGATTCCCGCGTTCGCGGTGGGGCGCACGCAGGAGCTGCTCTATCACCTGCGGCATCTGGAGGAGGCGGGGCGCATCCCGGTGGTGGAGGTGTTCGTGGACTCGCCGATGGCGTGTGACGCGACGCCCGTCTACCTGGCGCACCCGGAGGAGCATGACCTGGTGATGAAGTCGCTGGTGGAGCGCGGGGTGTCACCGCTGGCGACGAAGCGGACGCGGTTCGTCACGTCGGCGAGGGAGAGCAAGGCGCTGAACCAGGTGCAGGGGCCCGCGGTCATCATCTCCGCGTCGGGAATGGCGACGGGTGGGCGAGTGCTGCACCACTTGAAGCACCGGCTGCCGGATCCTCGGAACACGGTGTTGTTCGTGGGGTACCAGTCCGTGGGCTCGCGAGGGCGGCGGCTGTTGGATGGGGAGAAGGAGGCGCGCATCCACGGGCAGCTCGTGCCGGTGGCGGCGGAGATTCGCACGGTGAGCGGGTTCTCGGCGCACGCGGACTGGACGGAGACGATGCGCTGGATGGAGGGGTTTGATTCACCGCCTCGGCAGACCTTGCTGGTGCATGGCGAGCCGGAGGCGCTGGAGGCGCTGCGCCGGCGCGTCCAGTCGCGAGGCTGGAATGCCTATGTCCCTGGCTACCTGGAGAAGGTGGAGCTGGAGCTCGCGGCCTGAGCGGGACTACGTGCGCCCTGGGCGCTCTCCGGAGTGGAGTGACCACCGGACGACGAAGTCCGGTGCATCCGGGGCGTGACTGGAGGCATGGGCCAGGAGGGAGGGCCGGGTGTCTCCGGTCCAGAGGCTGGCGAAGTCGCCGAGCCACCACTGCGAGAAGGACCGTGCGGCGCGCGCGACGGCGTCTCGAGGGACGCTGGTGAGAGAGCGCTGGGTTTCCATCAGCTCGCGCACGAGTCGCGCGGGGAGCAGCCAGCACTCGGCGCGAGGGACTGGTGGGACGAGGAACAGACAGAAGGCGGACTCGGTGCGAGCGAGCATCGTGTCGATGTGCTCACGGCCGATTCGGAAGTGAGGCTCCCACTGGCCTTCTCCGCGCTGCACCAGCTTCACGACATGCACGAGCGAGACGCGCTCCGTGCGCACGAAGCCGTCGACGTTGGCATCGAGGATGAAGGCGACCTCGGTGCCGGAGACGGAGTGCGCGGAGCCACGGCGGCGCGAGCCCCTTCCCTTCCCTCGCTTGCTCCGGGCTGGAGTCGGCGCGGGAGTGGCATCCACCGGTTCTTCATCCGGGAGTCGAGCATCGGCGCCCGAGGAGTTCGTCGGCGCGAACAGCGGAGGCAGGACCTCGCCGTCGTCCACGGCGGGCTCCTCCGAGGCGATGGGCGGACCTGCTTCGACAGACGCGGGCGGCACCTCCGCTGCGTCGAGAGAACCTTCGTTGCCGACGGAGTCTGCGGCTGACGCCAGGACTTCAGGCGCCTCGTCACGCCCATCCATCGTCGAAGAGGGGCTCTCGTGGACTGGCGTGGGCAACACCTCTTCGGCCTCGCGCGAAACAGTCCCTGCGCTGGAAGCATCCGTCGCGGTGATGCGCTGACGCGTCCCCTCGTCGCCCTCCGGACTCGAGTCGACGGATGCAGCCGTCACGACGTTGTGGGCCGACACGGGCAGAACGCCTTCAGCGACGAGTCCATCTGTCGGGGCAATGAGCCGCGACGGCTCTTCACTCCCCTCCGCGGCAACCCCTGTCAGAGCGTCGGCATGAGCATGGCTGAGCTTGTGAGCCGTCGTCTCTTGCAGCCCCATTTCAGATGGAGGTCCACCCGTCGGAACATGGAATTGAGGTGGCTCCTCATTCCCCTCCGGAACCACTGCTCCCGACAGCGCTGGGTGTCGAGGGTTGTCCTCACCGACTTCGTGAGTTCGGTCCTCGAGAAGCTGCGAGTGGACCTCCTGCTTCGGCGGATGGCCTTCGCCAGCGAGTTCACGCGGCGAAGCGAAAGGCTCAGGCAATTCCTCCTGGCGCTCCGATGCAACCTCCGTCGTCTCCCCAGTGGCAGCGAGACTGCTCCCGTCGGTGGCCGAGGTTACCGCCCCGCCATCGAGGGCACTCCCCATCGAATCGCCAGTGTCGGCGGGTCCCGAGGACTCCTGCGACGGTCCTCCGTCATCGAAGCGCTCGGACGCCTCGTCATCGAGAGATGCATCGCCGGCCACGCTCTCGTCGATTGACGTCACCGACGAGAACCCCATGTCGAGGCGAACCCAGGCGTCCCCCGTTTGGGCGGAATCAACGGCGCCTTGCTCGAGGCCCCAATGCTCACCGGTCTCCGTCCCGACGCCCGCACCGTCCCCGTCCACCGGGGCCGCGTCCGCTGAAGCAGCAGCCACTCCGAACAGGTCACCCTGATCCGTCGCCACAGCCGGCTCCGCCTCGGGCTCGGCACCCCTCCCGCGACGAACCGTCAGCTCGAAGTCCAGCGGCGGAGGCTGCCCCTGGGCCAGCAAGGAGAACAGGTCCGCCTTCACGCGGCCCATCTCCTCTCGGAGTCCCTCCAACAGCGTCCCGACCAGCTCCACCGTGTCCTCGCGGAACAGCTCCGGGTAGCGCATGGAGAAGTCCGCCTCCACTCGCGCCACGGCACCGTGCGCCAGCTCCTCCAGGTCACGGTCCTTCAACCACGTCCTGCCGCCCATCGGCACCGCACGCGTCTGGTGCAGATGCCTGAGCGCCTCCGTGATGGACGCGGGAGCCACCGCTCCTGTGGGCGCGGCCTGAGGCACTTCCTTCCCCGCCCCCTGGAACCAGCGCTGCAACGTCCGGACACGCAGCCGGACCCGTGACGACGGATGGTCCTTCAGCTTGCGAATCTGCCGACGGTCCGTCTCCGTGCGCACCAGCGACAACACCGTGAGCTCGGCCTCGGACGAAGCCGCATCCGGCGCACACCACAGGAAGAACTCGATGGCCGCCTTGCGCAACATCGGCTTGCGCCCCACTCGCTCCGCCACCTCGTCACGCCACGCCGCGAGCTCATCCATGCCCGGCCGCGCCTCCGCCTTCAGCCGAGGCCACAGCTCCGCGCACTCCTCCGCCAACCAGCACAGCTGCGCGAAGGCCGGGGCCAGCGGCTCCAACTTCGTGCGGATCCGCTTGCGTCTCTCGAACGCATCCGTGAGCCCCTTGCGCACCGAGGCACGGAACAGCCGCTCCTCCAGCCACACCAAGGTCAGCACGAGCCCCGGCTCACCCTTGCGCAGCGTCGCCAGGCAGTGGTCCACCACGAAGCGCGCCGGCCCCAGGTCCGCCGACGCCTCGAACTCACTTCCGACCAACGCGCCGAGCGCCCCGCGCAGCCCATCCACCGGAGGCGCATCGAACCGCCCCAGCAGCTCGCACAGATTCTCCACCACCGCCGGAGAGCCGCCCACCTCCAGCGTCCGCGCCAGCAATACGCCCGCGCGCTCGCACCACTCCGGCTCCTTGCGCCCGTTCGGATAGCACGCGAGGAACCCACGCATCCCTCCACGGCCCTCGGGAGCCGTGGCCAGCGAGAACAACCGCTCCGCGAGAATCTCCGACGCCTCCGCCCAGGGGATGCGCGACGCGCGACTCCGGATGAACTCCGCGAGCTTGTCCCGTCCGCCCTCCGCCGTCGCCGGCAAGAGCGCGCGAAGCTGCTCCAACATCCCGATGGCCTTCGCGCCCGTCGCCATCACCCGCTTGAGGTCCAGCTCCACCGACTCCATGAACCGCAGGACGCTCCCGTTGAACGTGCACGGGACTCGGCCCACCAACGCCCCCAAGGAGTCCGGATGGCGCTTCACGATGCGCGTGAGCACCGAGGACACCGTGGCCTCTGTCTCCCGCAGCAGCCGGGTGGCGACCTCCATCTCGCCCGCCGCCCTCAGCGCCGACAGCATCGCCGCCTGACGCGACAGCAAACGCTCCAGCAGCCCCGAGGGCGCCACCGCGTACGGCCACAGCAGCTCACCGCACGAGCCCACCAGGAACATCAGCTCCGCGAGTCCTCGCTCTCCTTGCGCCAGCCGAGCCCACGCGGCGAGCTGCGCCTGGTTGCGCTCCTCCAGCGACGCCCCGCTCACCCACTGCGCGAAGGACTCCGCGCGCTGGACGGACGCAGCCACCGCCTCGGCATCGGGCGTGGCGGCGACTCCCTCATAGAGCGGCCGGAGCGACTCCGGCCATGCGGCTTCACCAGACGGGTGCATGCGCGCTCACGGACCTCATGAAGTCGAACCCTCGACGAGAGCAGCCAGCTCCACCGACGGCGCCACGGTGATGACCACGGACTTGGACGCGGGCGTGCGGCTCTTCTCCGCGTAGCTGTCCACCGGCACCAGCACGTTCGTCTCGGGGAAGTACGTCGCCGCGCACCGGCGCGGAATGTTGTACGGCACCACCACGAACTTCCGAGCCACTCGCAGCTCGCCCTGGAAGTGGCTCGTCAGGTCCACCACCTGTCCCTCGGTGAGCCCGCGCTCCGAAATGTCCTTCGGGTGCATCAGCACCACGCGCCGCCCACCACGAATCCCTCGGTAGCGGTCATCCAGCCCATACACCGTGGTGTTGAACTGGTCATGCGTGCGCAGCGTCATCATCATCAACTGCCCGGGATCCAGCTCCTCCCGAGGCATCGTGTGCACCGTGAAGTGCGCCTTCCCGCTCGCAGTGGTGAAGCGCCCCTCGCGCGGACCGTTCGGCAGGGAGAACCCGCCCGGCTCGCGCACCCGGCGGTTGAACTCCTCGAAGCCGGGGATGACCTTGGAGATCAACTCCCGGACGCGGTCATAGTCCTCCACCAGCGACACCCACGGCACCGTCGAGCGCGCTCCCAACACCGCCGCCGCCAGCCGAGCGACGATCATCGGCTCGCTGAGCAGGTGCTCGGAAGCGGGCACCACGGCGCCTCGCGTGGCGTGCACCACGCCCATCGAGTTCTCCACCGTGACGAACTGCGGCCCGCTCGCCTGCACATCGTGCTCGGTCCGCCCCAGGCACGGGAGGATGAGCGCGCGGCGGCCATGCACCAGGTGCGCGCGGTTGAGCTTCGTCGAGACATGCACCGTCAGTCGCGTGCGCCGCAGGGCCCGCGCGGTGAGCTCCGTGTCCGGCGTGGCCGAGAGGAAGTTCCCCCCGAGCGCGAAGAACACCCGGACGCGCCCCTCGTGCATGCCGTGGATGGTGTCCACCACGTCCAGGCCATGGTGGCGCGGAGGCTCGAAGGCGAACTCACGGGCGAGTGAATCCAGGAACGCGGCCTTGGGCCGCTCCCAGATGCCCATGGTGCGGTCCCCCTGCACGTTGCTGTGGCCGCGCACGGGGCACACGCCCGCGCCGGGCTTGCCCACACTGCCACGCAACAGCGTGAGGTTGACGATCTCCTGGATGTTGGCGACCGCGTTGCGATGCTGCGTCAGCCCCATCGCCCAGCAGAAGATGGTGCGCTCGGAGCGGGCGAGCAGGTCCGCCGCCGCGAGGATCTGCTCGCGCGGCACCCCGCTGCGCTCCACCACGTCCTCCCAGCGCACCGCGCGCAGGTTCTCCGCGTAGGCCTCGAACCCGAGCGTCTTGTCCTCGACGAACGAGCGCGCCACCACCGTGCCGGGCTTCTCCGCCTCCCGCTCGAGCAGCGCCTTGCCCAGGCCCTGGAGCAGCGCCACGTCGCCGTTGATGCGCACCTGGAGGAACTGGGTGTTCAGCGCGGTGCCCGACCCCAGGAGCTGGAACACCTCCTGCGGGTGCTTGAAGCGGTTGAGCCCCGTCTCTGGCAGCGGGTTGATGCTGACGATTTCACACCCTCGGCGCGCCGCGGCCTGGAGCGTGGTGAGCATGCGCGGGTGGTTGGTGCCCGGGTTCTGCCCGATGACGAAGATGGCCTCGGCCTGGTCGAAGTCCTCCAGCGTGACGGTGCCCTTGCCGATGCCCAGCGTCTCGTTGAGCGCCGTGCCGCTGGACTCGTGGCACATGTTCGAGCAGTCCGGCAGGTTGTTCGTCCCGAACTGCCGCACGAACAGCTGGTACAGGAACGCGGCCTCGTTGCTGGTGCGCCCGGAGGTGTAGAAGCACGCGGCATCGGGCGTCGGGAGCGCCTGGAGCTCCTCCGCCACGAGCGAGAAGGCTTCGTCCCAGGAGATGGGCGTGTAGTGCGTGGCGCCCTCGCGCAGCACCATCGGGTGCGTGAGCCGCCCCTGCTTGCCCAGCCAGTAGTCGGACTGCGCGCACAGCTCCGCCACGCTCCACTGGCGGAAGAAGTCCGGCGTCACGCGCTCCTTCGTGCCCTCCTCCGCCACCGCCTTCGCGCCGTTCTCGCAGAACTCCGCCACCGAGCGATGACCAGGGTCCGGCCATGCACAGCCAGGACAGTCGAAGCCGTCCTTCTGATTGACCTTGAGCAGCAGCCGGGTGCCTCGCACCGGCCCAATCTCTCCCCACGCGTGCTTCATCGTGGAGATGACCGCGGGGATTCCTCCCGCGACGTCGGACAGGCGTCCGACCCGGGGCGGCCTTGGCTCCTCGGGTGGCTGGACGGGGGGCGACAGCGGCGTCAGCGCCTGGCCTGGCACGTCCTGCGTCTCGTCATCTTCACGCTGTGCTCTGGCCATGCCCCGCCCTCCGGGTGCCATGCGGACGGTCGCCCGTCCGTGGCGCGCCCGACTCTACCGCGTTGCCGCGAACGCTCACGGTCAAAACCCTCCAGGGACAGGGCCCCCACGCGAGCCGATACCACAGGAGGCACAGGACATGACGGGCAGGCGCCACGAAGACCCCCACCAGAGAGAGCCACGCGGTCGCGGTTCCTCCCACCCGGACACCTCGCGACGCGCCCCGCCTCGGGACTCGCACCGCTCCGACTGGGACGCGCGGCGCGACTTCGAGCACCCATCGAGAGACCTCGAGAGAGACCGCGCCTATCGCTCGATGCGAGGCGACCGGGACACGCTCGACTACGAAATCGACCGGGACTTCGGCGATGCCGCGCGGGCCATGGAGCAAGCCCACGAGTACGGCCGGGATTACAACCGCGAGCGGGAGCTGGACCGTCGCGCCCGCGCCTTCGACCCGGAGCGCATCGCGAGGCGCCCCGGGTACAGCCCGAGCGGCACCTTCCGAGACCTCGGACAGCGCCCCGTGTCCCGCCGGGGCGCCTGGCGCATCGAGCAGACTCCCGGAAGCGGAGGGCCCGGCCACACGCGCTACGGCCAGCGCGGGCTCGACGAGTGGGACGAGCCCGAGGCCTGGATGGACGAGCTGCGAGAGCTGAGTCCCCGCGAGCGGCCCGCCGAAGCGGACGTGCGCCTGGGCGGCACCCAGCCCTCGGGACATGGCCCGGGCGTGGAGAACATGGCGCGGCCCCAGACGGGGTTCTCCACCAGCAGGTCGCGCCCTGATGACCACGAGCTGGGCCATGGGGGTTACGCCGGAGCCCCCTTCCGACCTCGAGGCCAGGGCCCCAAGGGTTACCAGCGAGCGGATGACCGCATCCGCGCGGACATCTGCGACCGGCTGATGCAGGACTGGATGGACGCCTCCGACACGGAGGTCGAGGTCCGTGACGGCGTCGTCACGCTGCGAGGTGGTGTGCGAAGCCGGGACGAGAAGCGCGCCATCGAGGACGCCGCGGAGGCGGTGCTGGGCGTCAAGGAGGTCCTCAACCACCTCCGCCTTCACCGCGAAGGCGTGTCACACCCACCTGCATCCCAGGCCCCACTGTCCTCCGTGGAGGAAGGCTGGGAGGAGGACGGCTCGCTGCACTCGTGACACGGGGCCTCGGCTCCTCGCGTCAAGAACACTCCAGGGCACGGGGAGCGCGCCCTGCGGGCCGCCAGCGGACACTGTCGGAGAAGGGCCACATGGTGCTGGCCCCGCCCCTCGGGGGTTCGGCTAGTGTGCCGGGCCTTTCCGTCAGCCTTCCCCCAGGAGCCTGTTCATGTCCCGCGTCATCCGCGCCCCTCGTGGTTCCTCCCTCTCGTGCAAGGGCTGGGTCCAGGAGGCCGCGCTCCGGATGTTGATGAACAACCTCGACCCGGAGGTCGCCGAGCGCCCCGAGGACCTCGTCGTCTACGGCGGTACCGGCAAGGCCGCTCGCGACTGGCCGTCCTTCGACCGCATCGTCTCCAGCCTCCAGAGCCTCTCCGACGAGGAGACGCTGCTCGTCCAGAGCGGCAAGCCCGTGGGCATCTTCCGCACCCATCCGGATGCGCCCCGCGTGCTCATCGCCAACTCCAACCTCGTGGGCCGCTGGGCCAACTGGGAGCACTTCCACGAGCTGGAGAAGAAGGGCTTGATGATGTACGGCCAGATGACGGCCGGCTCGTGGATCTACATCGGCACCCAGGGCATCCTCCAGGGCACCTACGAGACGTTCGCCGCCGCGGGCCGCTTCCACTACGGCTCGGATGACCTCTCCGGGCGGCTCGTGCTCTCCGGCGGTCTGGGCGGCATGGGCGGCGCGCAGCCCCTGGCCGCCACCATGAACAACGCCGTGTTCCTGGGCGTGGAGATCGACCCGTGGCGCGCCCAGCGCCGCGTGGAGACGCGCTACCTGGACGTGGTGGCCAAGGACCTGGACGAGGCGCTCGCCCTGGCGAAGGACGCCCAGCAGAAGCGCATCGGCCGCTCCATCGGCATCATCGGCAACGCGGCCTCGGTGTTCCGCGAGCTGTACCGCCGGGGCATCAAGCCCGACCTCGTCACGGACCAGACGAGCGCGCACGACCCGCTCAACGGCTACGTCCCGGTGGACATGTCGCTGGAGGCCGCCGCGGAGATGCGCAAGCGGGATCCAGAGGGCTACATCCGCCGCGCGCGTGAGTCGATGATCATGCACGTGGAGGCCATGAACGACTTCCAGCGCGCCGGCAGCCACGTCTTCGACTACGGCAACAACCTGCGCGGCCAGGCGCAGCTGGGCGGCATGGAGAACGCGTTCGAGTTCCCCGGCTTCGTGCCCGCCTACATCCGCCCGCTGTTCTGCGAGGGCATGGGCCCGTTCCGCTGGGTGGCCCTCTCCGGAGACCCGGAGGACATCCGCCGCACGGACCGCGCGGTGCGCGAGCTGTTCCCGCAGAAGGCCTCGCTCCAGCGCTGGCTGAACATGGCCGACGAGCGCATCGCGTTCCAGGGCCTGCCCGCCCGCATCTGCTGGCTGGGCTACGGCGAGCGCGCCAAGGCGGGCCTCGCCTTCAACGAGCTGGTGCGCAAGGGCGAGGTGAAGGCCCCCATCGTCATCGGCCGGGACCACCTGGACTGCGGCTCCGTGGCGTCGCCCAACCGCGAGACCGAGGCCATGAAGGACGGCACCGACGCGGTGGCCGACTGGCCCATCCTCAACGCGCTGGTGAACGCGGTGAACGGCGCGTCGTGGGTGTCCTTCCACCACGGCGGCGGCGTGGGCATGGGCTACTCCCTGCACGCCGGCCAGGTCATCGTCGCGGACGGCACCCCCGAGGCCGCGCGGCGCATCGAGCGCGTGCTCACCAGCGACCCCGGCATGGGGGTGCTGCGCCACGCGGACGCTGGCTACCCGGAGGCCATCGACGTGGCCCGGGAGCGGGGCGTGAAGATTCCGGGCATCACCGTGTAGCCTTCGGGACGTCATGCACCCTCGCGCGCGCTCGAGAGTCCTCGTCTCCCTGCTCCTCGCTCTCGGAGCGCTCGCGGGGTGTGCCCCGTCCGCTGTCGGGCCCATGGTGATGCGCCTGGGCCCGGGCAACGCCGCGGAGCGAATGCTCCAGGCCGGGATTCGCACCGGCCCCCGCCTCAGCGCCCCCATCTCCGGGAGCCGGGAGGGCATCGGCGAGGGGTCCATGTTCAGCGGCGACACCGCGACCTTCGCCCTCCAGCAGTGGGGCCTCGCGTTCGACGCCGCCATGACGTGGCCGCTCACCGAGCGGCTCCATCTGCACACCGGCATCCAGGGCGAGATGTTCCTCCCCCTGCCCGTGCCGGGCTACGGCGTCTACGCGGGGGCGTCGTACTACCTCGGCTCGCCGACGCTGGGCATCGCCCCGTCGGTCGCGCTGCGGGGGGCGTCGGACTTCGGAATCGGCTCCAGCGTGGGCGGCCCGGGCAGCATGGCCGGTGCCGAGGCCACCTGTGCGCTGAGCTTCTCGCCGGAGCCCGGGGTGTCCGTGGGGGTGGTGCCGTTTCTCGCGCTCCATACCCTTTCGTCCCATGGCGTGAATGACCGCTCCGTCTATTACGGCGGTGTCGTCGCCGCGCGACTGAGCTGGGGATGGTTCGACTCCGTGGAGCTGTCTGGCGGATTCGGCCGCGCGAAGGTCGGCAAGAGCGCGAGCTGGAACGTCCCCATCGTGGGCGTGCGTGGAGGTCGTTGACGTCATGGATGCACTGGAGCTGTTGGTTCGGAACACGTCCGAGGTCCTGACCCTGGAGGGCTCTCACCGCGAGCGCGCGGAGACGGCGCTCACGCCCCGCCCCGGCGCCTGTGTGGGCATCCGCCACGGACGCATCGCCTTCGTCGGACAGGAGTCGGAGCTGCCGCCGAACGCGGTGAACCTCCAGACGCAGGTGCTGGACGCGGAGGGCGGCTTCGTGGGCCCGGGCTTCGTGGACCCGCACACGCACCTGGTCTTCGCGGGCGAGCGCTCCGCGGAGTTCGACCTGCGCAACCAGGGCGCCACCTATCTGGAGATCGCCAAGGCCGGTGGCGGCATCGTGAGCACCGTGCGCGCCACGCGCGCCGCCAGCGAGGATGACCTGGTGCGGCTGGCCCTGCCGCGCGTGCAGCGCCTGCTCGCCCAAGGCGTGACGGTGGCCGAGGTGAAGAGCGGCTACGGGCTGGACGTCGAGAACGAGCTGAAGATGCTGCGCGTGGTGCGGCGGCTGCGCGCGCTGGCGCCCGTGGAGCTGGTGCCCACGCTGCTGTGCGCGCACGCCGTGCCCGAGGAGTACCGGGGCCGCCGCGAGGACTACGTCCGCCTCTGCATCGACGAAATCCTCCCCGCCGTCGCGCGCGAGGGACTGGCGCGCTTCTGCGACGTCTTCGTGGAGGACAGCGCCTTCACGGTGGACGAGGCCCGCCGCATCCTCACCGCGGGCCGCGCGCTGGGGCTCGTGCCGCGCCTGCACGCGGACCAGCTCACCGCGTGCGGAGCCTCCGAGCTCGCCGCCGAGCTGGGCGCCGCCACCGCCGACCACCTGGAGCAGGTCACCGACGCGGGCCTGCGCGCGCTCGCCGACGCCCACGTCACGGCCGTGCTCGTGCCGACCTCCACCCTCTTCCTGCGCATGCGCCCCTACGCTCCGGGCCGTCGCATTCGCGACGCGGGCCTCAACATCGCTTTGGGCACCAACGTCAATCCTGGCTCGGCGATGAGTGAAAACACGGCCTTGGCGATGGGCCTGGCATGTCTGGAGAATGGCCTCACCGCGGCGGAGGCGTATTGGGCCGCCACGCGGGGCGCGGCTCTGTCATTGGGACTGCAACGAAACGGCAGGCTGGCTGTTGGTGATGCAGGCGACCTGGTGCTGTTCAGTTGTGCGTCCTACCGCCATCTGCCCTACCATCTGGGCGTAGGGCACGCGCGCACGGTCGTGAAGTCCGGACGCGTGGTGCTCCGGCAGGAGCTCAACTCCTGCGGGTGAAGCGACGTCATCCGGTGACACGCACGTCGCACGGGAGGGCAGGTGAGCTTCCCGCCGGGGCCGGGCGTTATAAGTACCAACTGCAGCCATGTGCCGACTCTTTGGATTCCGTTCATCAGTCCCTTCCGCCGTGCACCACTCATTGGTGACGCAGAAGAACTCGCTCCTCATCCAGTCGCGTGAGCACAAGGATGGATGGGGCATCGCCGCCTACAGCGCGGCGCCCATGCCACTGGTCGCCCACGGTGTGGCGCCCGCCCACAGCGACCCTGACTTCCAGCGGGTGAGCAACGGGGTGTCCGCCCACACGGTGGTGGCGCACATCCGGCTCGCGTCGGTGGGCGCGGTGGAGCTGCGCAACTCGCACCCGTTCACCCATGGCCGGTGGACCTTCGTTCACAACGGCACGGTGCGGGACTTCTCGAAGCACCACGAGCGAATCGAAGCGCTCATCTGCCCCACCCTGCGCGCGGGCATCCAGGGCACCACGGACAGCGAGCGCTGCTTCTATCTCTTCCTCACGCGGCTGGCGGCAAGGCATCCCATCGGCCAGCCCGTCCCCGTGGAAGGCGTCGCGCGAGCGCTCGCGGAGACCATGAGCCTGGTCTCCGCCATCACCGACTGCGCCGAGACGCCGCAGCGCTCCGCGATGAACTTCCTCGTGACCGACGGCGAGGTGATGGTGGCCTCGCGGCGCAACCGCACCCTCTTCGTCTCGCTGGGTGGCGCCTTCAGCGCGACGGGGACGCTGCCCTCCTCGGGCACGAAGCTGGAGCAGCTCATCGTCTCCAGCGAGGCGCTGTGCGGTGGCCCGCATTGGACGCCCGTCGCGGAGGAGGACGTCATCGGCGTGGACGCAAGCCTCGTCTTCCACCACTGGCGCGTGCCGGAGCTGGCGGGAGACGTCGTCCCGCCGCCGACCCCGGGCCCCACGCGCCACGCGGCGTGAGCGTCAGGGAAGCCACGCCGTCAGCAGCGCGGTGGCGCGGGCACCAAAGGCCTCGGCCTGGAGGGTCCGCGCGTCTCCGCCCGCGTGGGCCAGGGTGACGCGCAGATACTCGCCGCGAGGCGCCGCCTCCGGCACCCGGTCCAACCACTCCACCAGCAAGGCCCCCTCCCCGCCCACCAGGTCCATGAAGCCCGTGGCGTAGAGGTCGTCGTAGCCCGTCAGGCGGTACAGGTCCGCGTGGTAGAGCGGAATGCGTCCCGAATACGGGTACACGATGGCGAACGTGGGGCTGGCCACCTCGGACCTCGGCACACGCGCGCCTTCCGCGACTCCGCGAACCAGGTGCGTCTTGCCCGCGCCCAGGTCCCCAATCAGCCCGACGAAGTCGCCCGGCTCCAGCAGCCCGCCCAGACGGACCCCCAGCTGGTGCGTCTCCTCGGGAGAGGCCAGCGTCAGGGCCCGCGTCACATGTTCCGCCGCACTCATCGTCCCCACCTCACCCACAGCTCGCAGAGGCCCTGCTCGACGAGGTCCCCCGCCACCAGGCCCAGTTGACCGCGACGGGCCGCGGCCAGGTCTCCCGCGAGCCCGTGCGCGAAGACCGCCGTCCAGACGGAGTCCGGCGGCGCGAAGCCCTGCGCCAGCAATGCGCCGCAGATGCCGGACAACACGTCACCGGAGCCCCCCGTGGCCATGCCCGGGTTGCCCGTGGTGTTGATGAACACACGGCCATCCGCGTGCGCCGTCAGCGTCCGGTCTCCCTTCAGCACCACCGTCGCGCCCGTCTCGGACGCCAGTCGACCCACCACCTCCAGCCGATTCGCCTGGACCTCCCGGGTCGACCTGCCCGTCAGCCTCGCCATCTCGCCCGGATGGGGCGTGAGCACGACGGGCGCCTTCGCGCGGCGAAGCACGGACACGTCCCCCGCCACCGCGTTGAGCGCATCCGCGTCCAGGACAGCGGGAATCTCCAGGCGCGCGAGCAGCTCACCGAGGAGTGTCCCGGTCCCAGGGCCTCGAGGAATGCCCGGCCCCATGACGAGCGCGTCCTTGCCCTCGGCGGCGGCCAGCAGGGCCTCCAGGTCTCCCATCCCCAAGGGCCCCGCGGCCTCCAGGGGGATGCCCATGATCTCCGCCGAGTGCGCCTGCACGGCCTCCAGCGCATCGCTCCGCGTGGCCACGGTGACCAGCCCCGCGCCCGTGCGGAGCGCGGCCTTCGCGACCAACGCCGCGGCGCCCGTCTTGCCTCGACTGCCCGCGACGACCAGGACGTGGCCGTAGGTGCCCTTGTGAGAGTCCGGCTTGCGCACCGGCAGCGTGCCGCGAGCGTCCGACTCCTCCACCACGAAGAGCGCGGGGCCCGACACCTCGCGGGACGCGGCGCCGCCCATGCCGATGTCCACCCGCCGCACGCGTCCGCACAACGTCGCGCCCGGCTCCAGCACCTGCCCTGGCTTGAGGAAACCAAACGCCACGGTGGCGTCCGCCTCCACGCAGGGCGAGAAGGCCTCGCCCGTGTCGCTCTGGAGGCCGGACGGCACATCCGCCGCCACCACCTTCGCGCCCGCCTGTCGCCAGCGATGGATGGCGGAGATGGCCTCCGCGAACGCCCCCGCGGGAGCGCGGCTCAGGCCCGTGCCGAACAGCGCATCCACCACCACGTCGCCCGAAGACGGAGCCTCCAGCGACTCCAGGGGACGCACCGTCCCCCCAAAGCCCTTCAAGGCCTCCAGGTTGCGCTGGGCCTCCGGCGTCAGCTTCGCGGCGTCGCCCACGAGCGTCACCGACACCCGCGCGCCTCCCTCGAGGAGGAACCGCGCGGCCACCAGTCCATCGCCCCCGTTGTTGCCGGGGCCGCACACCACCACGAAGCGCCCCGAGGGCCCCGCGAGACTCCGCGCGACCTCCGCGAGCCCTCGCCCCGCGTTCTCCATCAGCAGGGAGGAAGGCATTCCATGGCGCTGCTCGGCGGCCTGTTCGGCCTGGCGCATCTGGGCGGCGGTGAGGACGCGCAACATCGGCTCACTCCCCTTTCTTCTGGAGCACCACGGTGGCGGCGGCCACGTCCGCGTCGTGCGTCAACGCGAGGAACGCCTCCAGCCCCCGCGCCTCCATCACCTCCAGCGCCACGCCGGAGAGCGCGAAGTACGGCGCGCCGTTGTCCCGGCGCACCTCCATGTCCTTCCAGCGGATGCCCGGCGGCGCGCCCAACGCCTTCACCAGTGCCTCCTTCGCCGCGAAGCGCGCGGCGTAGGCACTGGCGGCGTCATGGCGCTGGCCGCACAGGGCCCGCTCCGCCTCGGTGTAGACGCGATTCAGGAATGCCTCGGCGCGAGGCCCATCCATGATGCGCTGGATGCGGGAGATGGAGCAGATGTCCAGGCCCAGGCCGCGGATTCCCATGGCGCGCTATCCCGGGTTGCGCATCAGGTCGAGCATCTCGCGCACGGCCCGGTCGAAGCCCACCAGCACCGCGCGAGCGACGATGGAGTGGCCGATGTTGAGCTCGTCGATTTCGGAGATGCGCGCGATGGGCTGCACGTTGTCGTAGTTGAGCCCGTGGCCCGCGGCCACCCCGATGCCCAGCTTCGTGCCCGCCTTGGCCGCGTCCACGATGCGCGCCAGCTCCCGCGCGCGCTCCTTCTCGTTGCGCGCCTCGCAGTAGCGCCCGGTGTGCAGCTCGATGCGGTCCGCGTTCACCTTGTGCGCCGCGCGCACCTGGTCCAGGTCCGGGTCGATGAACAGCGAGACGGTGATTTCGCCGTCCTTGAGGTTCTTGATGATCTTCGCGACGTGCTCGCGCTGGCCGGCGACGTCCAGGCCGCCCTCGGTGGTGAGCTCCTCGCGGCGCTCGGGCACCAGCGTCACCACGTCCGGCTTGTGCTCGTAGGCGATCTTCACCATCTCCGTGGTGGCCGCCATCTCGAGATTGAGCAGGGTCTGCGTCGTCTCACGCAGGATGCGCAGGTCGCGGTCCTGGATGTGGCGCCGGTCCTCGCGCAGGTGAATGGTGATCTGCTGCGCGCCGGCCAACTCCGCCAGGGCCGCGGCCGTCACCGGATCCGGATACGTGGTGCGCCGCGCCTGACGCAGCGTCGCCACATGGTCCACGTTGACACCCAGTCGCTGTCCCATCGACCGCACCTCGCTTGACGCGCGGTGCCGGGATTGTCGGAGGCCCCGGCACGCGCTGGCCCCTCTAATCGCGGCCAGCGTCCGGAAGTCAACCGCCGTCTGCCAGGACTAGCGGTTGAGCACCTTCGCCAGCACGTCGGCGATGTCCTTCGCGTAGGCCTCGTTGCGCGAGGCGTCCACGCCCTCGACGAGGACTCGCGCCTTGGGCTCCGTGCCGGAGAAGCGCACCAGCACCCGGCCCGAGGTGCCCAGCTTCTGCTCCACGGCCTTGATGACCTTCATCACCTCCGGCAGCTCGCCCAGCTCCTTCTTCTGCTTCACCACCACGTTGACCAACGTCTGGGGGACGGGCTCGAAGATGGAGGCCAGCTCGCTCAGGGGCTTGCCCGCGCGGCACATCACCGCGAGCAGCTGGAGCGCCGCCAGCGTGCCGTCGCCCGTCGTCGTGTGGTCCAGGAAGACCAGGTGGCCGCTCTGCTCGCCACCCAGGTTGTAGCCGTTGCGGCGCATCTCCTCGACGACGTTGCGGTCGCCCACGCGCGTGCGAACCACCTTCACGCCCCAGCGCGCCACCGCGCGCTCCAGGCCCACGTTGCTCATCACCGTGGAGACCAGCACCTTCTTCTTGAGCTGCTTGCGCGCCACCAGCTCGCCGGTGCAGATGGCCATGATGGCGTCGCCGTCCACCACCTTGCCCTTCTCGTCCACGACGATGAGGCGGTCGGCGTCACCATCCAGCGCGATGCCCAAGTGCGCGCCGTGCTTGAGCACCGTGCGCGCCAGGTTCTCCGGATGCAGCGCGCCGCACTTGTGGTTGATGTTCTTGCCGTCAGGCGACACGCCCAGCGTGATGACCTTGGCGCCCAGCTCCTCCAGCACCGCCGGCGCCGTCTTGTAGGCCGCGCCATTGGCGCAGTCGACGACGATGGTCATCCCCTCCAGCGTCAATTCGCGCGGGAAGGTCGCCTTGAGGAACACGATGTAGCGGCCCCGCGCATCCTCCATGCGGAACGCGCGGCCAATCTTCGTCGCCGTGGGGCGGATGGAGTCGATGGCGCCCGTGGACAGGAGCTCTTCAATCTTGGCTTCCGTCTCGTCCGGCAGCTTGAAGCCGTCGCGCCAGAAGAACTTGATGCCGTTGTCCTCGTACGGGTTGTGGGACGCGGAGATGACCGCGCCCGCGTCCGCGCGCATGGACGTGGTGATGTTGGAGATGCCCGGCGTCGGCAGCGGCCCGACGAGCTCCACGTCCACGCCCATGGACGTCAACCCCGCGGCCAGGGCCTGCTCCAGCATGTAGCCGGACAGTCGCGTGTCCTTGCCCACGATGACGCGGTGGCGGTGGGGACCATTGCGGATGAGGTACGCGAGCGCCCGCCCGAGCTGCATCGCCACTTCGGCTGTCATCGGGTAGACGTTCGCCTTGCCGCGAACACCGTCCGTACCGAACAGCTTCTGCGATGCGCGCTCCTCCTTGGGAGCCATGTTCATCCTGTACGCCATGGTGCCGCTCCACCTTTCCCACGCCGGGCCAGTGCCGGTCTCTCGACGTCGGGGCTTATACCCCGCCCACCGCCGGGGCTCGAAGGTAGGGCCCCAAAGCCCCCCTGGCAACGGCCCGGGCAGGCAGCCTGTATCACCTGAGGGTGCCCCCATCCATGGCGGTGCGAATCGCATCCCCGACCACCAGCGCGTCGCGAGCCTCCGCCACGTCGTGGACCCGGACGACGTCCGCCCCACCCAGCACCGCCATCGCCGCCAGGGAGCCCAGCGTCGCCGCCAGCCGCTCGCCCGCCGGTTTGCCTCCCGTCAGCGCCCCCAGGAAGCCCTTTCGGCTGGTGCCCACGAGCAGGGGCAACCCCGGCACGCGAAGCTCCCCCAGGCGCCGCAGCAGGTAGAGGTTGTGGTCGAACGTCTTGCCGAAGCCAATCCCAGGGTCCAGGAGGATACGCTCCCGAGGGATGCCCGCCCCGGTGGCCAGCGCCACGGAGCCCTCCAGGCAGTCGAGCACCTCGTCCACCAGGTCCTCGTACCGAGGCGCCTGCTGCATCGTGCTGGGGGTCCCCTGGATGTGCATCAGGCAGCAGGCCGCGTTGGCCTCGGCCACCACCCGGGGCAGCTCCGGGTCCGAGCGGAAGCCGGTGATGTCGTTGATGAGGTGCGCGCCCGCGCCCAGCACCGCCCGCGCCACCGCCGCCTTCGTCGTGTCCACCGACAGCGGCACGGACGTCCTCGCGCGCAGGCCCTCGATGACGGGCAGCACCCGGGCCACCTCCTCCTCCGCGGACACGCTCGCGGAGCCGGGCCGCGTGGACTCCCCGCCCACGTCCAGGAAGTCCGCGCCCGCCTCCACCAGCGCGAGCCCGTGCGCGATGGCCGCCTCCGCGCCCAGGTAGCGCCCGCCGTCGGAGAAGCTGTCCGGCGTCACGTTGACCACGCCCATGACATAGGTGCGTGAGCCCCAGTGGAAGACGCGGTCTCCCAGCACCCAAGGCTCCGGGGCCTTGCCCGCGTCCATCGCGCGGACCAGCGCCTCCGCCAGAGACACCAGCGCGGCGTCCCGTTGCGAGCGCGCCAGGGCGATGAGCCGCTCGAACTGCTCGAGCCGCCCGGACAGGAGCCCGGTGCCAGGACGCGAGCGGACATCGCCCAGGACCCAGGCGGGATGCTCCTCGCGTCCCGGAACGAGCGCCCGCTCGTGAAGCCCCTGCAGGAACGCGCTCACCTCCCGAGGCACGCCGGTGAGGAGCAGCTGCGCGTGGGGCACCTTCTCCAGCAGGTACTCGCGCGCCGGCGTGGGCAGGCCCATGCGGCGCAGGGCCAGCGTCAGGTCCTCCGGACGGTCGACGCTGATGGGGCGGGCGCGAATCATGGCTCCCCTATAACGCGAAAGGCCCTCCCCACGGATGGGAAGGGCCTTCGTTGAGTCAGGCGCGACAGGCGAGGACTACGCCTTGTTCGGCTCCATCTTCGGGAGCCCCTCGAGCGCGTCGAGGATCTTCCGCTTGTCCTTCTTCTCCGTCGCCTTCGGGGGCGCATTCACGCGCGGGGGCGGACGCTCCCGGGTGAGCTGGCCCCCCTGCAGGAGGATGTTCACGTCCTCGGCGTCGAGCGTCTCGTACTCGACCAGGGCGTCGGAGACGCGCTTGAGGGCCTCCAGGTTCTCCGTGAGGAGGTTGCGGCCGCGCTCGTAGCAACCGACGACGATGCTGCGAACCTCGGCGTCAATCTGCCGCGCGGTGTCCTCGGAGTAGTCCTTGGACGAGTTGAAGTCGCGGCCCAGGAACACCTCACCGTCGCTCTTGCCGAACGCCAGGGGCCCCAGCTTCTCGCTCATGCCCCAGCGGCACACCATGGCGCGCGCCGTCTCGGTGGCCCGCTCGATGTCGTTCGCCGCGCCGCTGCTCATCTCGTTGAAGAGCAGCTCCTCGGCGATACGGCCACCCATGGCCATGGAGATCTGGTCCAGCATCTGCTTCTTGTACCCGTTGACCTTGTCCTCGGTGGGCAAGCTCCAGGTGACGCCCAGCGCCTGGCCACGCGGGATGATGGTGACCTTGTGGAGCGGGTCGCAGCCGGGCAGCAGCTTGGCGAGCAGCGCGTGCCCCGCCTCGTGCACGGCCGTGTTCTTCTTCTCCTTCTCGGTCATGATCATCGACCGGCGCTCCGGGCCCATGAAGACCTTGTCCTTGGCGGCCTCGAAGTCGCTCAGGTCCACGCGTTCCTTGTTCTGCCGCGCGGCCATCAGCGCCGACTCGTTCACCAGGTTCTCCAGGTCCGCGCCCGTCATGCCCGGCGTACCGCGAGCGATGACCTCCAGGTCGACCTCCGGCGCGAGCGGCACGCGGCGGGTGTGCACCTTCAGCACGCCCAGGCGGCCCTTCAGGTCCGGACGCGGCACCACGATGCGCCGGTCGAAGCGACCCGGACGCTGCAGCGCGGGGTCCAGCACGTCCGGACGGTTCGTCGCCGCAATCAGGATGACGCCGTCGTTGGACTCGAAGCCGTCCATCTCCACGAGCAGCTGGTTGAGCGTCTGCTCGCGCTCGTCGTGACCACCGCCCAGGCCCGCGCCACGGTGGCGGCCCACGGCGTCGATCTCGTCGATGAAGATGATGCAGGGGGCGTTCTTCTTGCCCTGCTCGAACAGGTCGCGAACGCGGCTGGCGCCGACGCCCACGAACATCTCCACGAAGTCCGAGCCGGAGATGGAGAAGAACGGCACGCCGGCCTCACCGGCCACCGCGCGCGCCAGCAGCGTCTTGCCGGTACCCGGGGGGCCCATCATCAGCACGCCCTTGGGGATGCGGCCGCCCAGCTTGGTGAACTTCTTGGGGTCCTTCAGGAAGGCGACGATCTCCTCGAGCTCTTCCTTGCACTCGTCCACACCCGCCACGTCCGCGAACGTGACCTTGTTGTGGCTCTCGCTCAGGAGCTTGGCCTTCGACTTGCCGAAGGTCATCGCCTTGCCGCTGCCGCCCTGGAGCTGGCGCATGAAGAAGATGAAGAAGAGGAACAGGAAGACCACGGGCATCCACTGGCCCAGGATGGTCAGCCAGAGGCTGTTCTGCTCCTCCCGCTCGTACTTGACATCCACGCCGTTGTTGCGCAGCTGGTTCAGCATCGCCGCGTCAGGCGCCGGCCCCGTCGTGCGAAACTTCTCGCTCGTGTCGACGAACTTGCCGGAATAGGTGTTGCCCTTGACCGCCACCTCCTTGACCTTCTTCTCCTCCACCTTCGTCAGGAGCTGCGTGAACGACGGCTCCTGAACCGGATCGTTGCTCTGCGAGAAGAAGTTGTAGAAGGCGACGAAGAGGACGATCAGGATGACCCAGAGCCCGATGGTCTTGTAAGTCGAACGCACGTGTCAGCTGCCCTTTCGGTACTCGGCGGGTTGAGGGCCGTGCCAGGGGAACCCCAGCGTTTTCAATCGTTTGCCCGACACCAGGCGAGCTCCCAGTCGTCGGACCGTATCAGCAACAGCAAAACGCCCTCAACTATTTAGGGGGGCACGGCCACCCCCCGACAACATTCCGTTCCAGTCTATAACGGAGGGGTCCGTTGATTGCTCGGACCCGAGGGCGTCGCCCACAAGTAGTGCTGCGATGAACCCACCGGCGACGGGGGAGTCCACAGTCCCGGAAGCCACACCACCGTGCCCTCGGCGTCCAGCACCACCGGCCGCGCATCCCTCGACTCCGCGGGCACTCGAAGATCCACCAACACATCCTGGAGCCGACGTTGTCCCGCGCCCACGCGGACGCGGTCGCCCGGCTTGCGCGTCCGGACAGTGAGCGGCCAGCACAGGTCCCGAGCCAGCGCCAGGCCATGCATCCCTGAGGGGGGTGCGTGGGACTCCACGCGAAAGACCCACCCCGTGCCCTCCAGCACGCCCTGGGCCCCCGCGCCCTCCAGGCACAGCTCCGGCCCCGCGCACACCGCTCCGCCAGGGCTCGGCGCGACACAGCGCACGCGCCCTCCCGTGGCCCGCAGCCGCAGGCCACCTCCCACCGTCGCCGAGCCGCCCTGCTCCACCGCGCGCAGCCCGCGCTCCACCGTCGCCGCGTCCGTCTCCACGCCCTGCTCGGCCAGCAATCGGGCGAGCACCCTGCGGCGCAATGGCGCCTCCAGCGCGCGCACGGCCACCCCATCCAGGCTCCCGTCCTCCAGCCGCACGCGGCGCCAGGCCGCGTCCGCCAGGTCCGAGAGCAGCGCCTCGTCCTCGGCCGCCAGCCGCGCGAAGGACGCAAGCCGGGCCTCCACCCGGAAGCCCGCCGCCCGGCTGAGCGCGGGCAGGGCGTCCGTCCGGACCCGGACCCGGAAGAACGCCGGGTCGGCGTTCATCGCATCTGTTGAGTATCCAACGCCCTGCTCCGCGAGGAAGTCCACCAGCTCCTCGCGCGTGCGCTCCAGCAGCGGACGCACGAGCCCCGCGCGTGCCTCGTGGATTCCAGCCGCGCCTCGCGTCGACGCGCCGCGCGCCAGCCGCATGAGCAGCGTCTCCGCCTGGTCCGTGGCCGAGTGGGCCGTCGCCACCACCGTCAGGCCCCGCGACTGGCGCACCTCTTCCAGCGCCGCGTACCGCGCCTGTCGCGCGCGCGCCTCCAGCCCAGGACCCGCCTGGAGTGTCAGCCCGAGGACATGACACTCCAGGCCCAGGGACGCGGACAGCGACGCCACCGCGCGCGTCTCCGCGGAGGACTCCGGACGCAGGCCGTGGTCCACCGTGGCGACCTCCACGCGCAGCCGCAAGCGCTCACGCACGCTCGCCGTGGCGACGAGCAGCGCCACCGAATCCGCGCCTCCGGAGACCGCGCACAGCACGGAGCGCCCCTCGAGGCCACGCCGCGCATACGCGTCCATCAACGTCCTCTGCAGAAGCTTCGTCGCGGGTCCAGTGAGAGCCATCTGACACGGGTGGAATGGAATGTCGGGTAACAGGGTTACACAGGCGCGCGCGGTTGAAGGCAGGGGGGGCGGTTCTTATGATCGTCACACCGGATGAGCGTGGCCGCGAAAGGGGAAATATGCGTGGCCGCGCAGGTTGTTGAGGGGACGGTCTAATTTTCCAGGTGTTGGGCCTAGGGGTCCCCCCCCTCCCCCTCTGGGCCCACGGGTCCGCTGGGAGATCAACTCCCGGCGGTCCCTCTTTCCGAAACGCCCCGGTGCCTCACTTTTCTGAGGCCCGGGGCGTTTCCTTTTTTCGCGTCTGGCTGGATACGTCAGGCCGGACTGGACGTGCCTGGAAAAGGGCCCGCCGAGCACCGAACGAGTCATCCGAAACCGTTGACCCTCTTGGGAGTCTGTCGGATAACGGCCCCGGTGTGTTCAGGTCGTCACCTCGAATCCGCCCCGGAGACTCAAGTATGGCAGGCACCGACAAGCGCAAGCAGTCGCTGTACTTCCCCGAGGAGATGCTGAAGGAGATTCAGGAGGAAGCAAACCGCCAAGACCGCTCTCTCTCCTGGGTTGTCCAGCAGGCGTGGAAGATCGCCCGCGAGCGCATCAAGTCGTTCCCCGCCGTCAATGACGTGACTGGCGACGAGCGCCAGGACCCGCGCGAGGAGTAGCGCCGGAATGGCCACCACCGACCACCGCAAGCAAAGCCTCTACTTCCCCGAGGACATGCTGGAGGAAATCCAGCGTGAGGCGACACGACAGGACCGTTCGCTGTCGTGGATTGTCCAGCAGGCATGGAAGGTGGCGCGTGCCGAGATTCGGAAGATGCCGTCGGTCAACGACGTGCTGAGCTCGCCCCCGCGTCCCGCCGCAGTCGCGGCGAGTCCGGTGGCGGCCCCAACGGCGGCCCCCTCCATGGTGGCAGCCGCGGCTCCGAGCTCGACCGAGCCCAAGTCCTGAAGCAGGACCCCCGCGAACGGCCCACTGGCACTCACCTGCCAGCGGGCCGCGCGGGTAGTGCGCAGTTCTCGAAGGTGATGCGAGGCTTCTCGGAGAGCGCCCGCTCAGGCGTCGGGTGGTTCTCCCGCATGTACGCCGAGGCGATGTTCGCGTCGGTGCCCCCCAGCTTTCGCGCCTGCACCGGGTTGCGGTCCGGGTCCTTCCCCGCATTGCCGAACACCGCATCGTAGCCGTCGCCGCCCTCGAGCAGGAAGCTGGGCATGGCCACGCGGTAGCGGATGCTCGGGTCCGTGCGAGGTGGCAGCGGGACATTCACGTCCCCCACTTTCAGAGCCCGCACGCGCTGGCCTCTGCCCTGCGCGCAGTCCACGTGCATCGTCGTGCCGTCCGACACCTGGAGGAACGCGCCCGAGGGCGAGGCGATGAGCTGGCCTTCCTTGTAGAGGCTGCCCACGCTGGCCTCCATCATCGCCACCAGCTCGCTCTCGGTGAGGTCCAGCGTCACCACGAGGTTCTCGAAGAGGATGACCTCGTGCAGCACGCCGTCGGTGAGCGGCCCCTTCTTCAGCGTCATCCGCGTGTAGCAGAGCCCTTCGGCGCGGAGGGAGCCTCCGTTGACGACACCCAGCACGGCGGGCCGCGCGGTGCCGTCCTCCGCGCGTCGGAAGGAGTCGGCGACGAGCTGCCCCAGCGCGTTGTTGTCGTGCCGGGTGAAGGCCTTGTCGAGCTGCACGTCCTGGCCCAGGTACCCGACGACGGCATCCGGGTCCGGGACGAGCGGCTGACACGAGTCGTTGTAGGAGATGCACCCGGACAGCGGCGCGGACAGCGCGCACGCGAGGGCGGCGAGGACGGACTTGGTGGTGGGCATCAGAAGTGGGCCCTCACGGTGAGGTAGCCGGACATGCCCTCGCGAGGGAGGTTGCCCGGAACGCGGTCCGGACGGGGCACATCGTCGCGAAGGTCGGTGTCGAAGACGTTGTGCGCCACGAGCGTCACCTCCCAGATGTCGAGGATGGGCTCGGAGCGGATCTGCGCGGTGATGAGGCTGTAGGCGGGAATCTTGTAGCGGCGGATGAGCTCCAGCACGGAGCGGTTGTTGTTGCGGCGCTCGGCGCCCGCACGCACGACCAGGTCGAAGTTCACCCAAGCGCCAATGGGCATGGAGACCCCCGCGTTGAAGCGGGCCTGCGGAGTGTCCGTGAGGAGGCGCGAGTGCGCCGGCAGCTCCATGTCCTGCGCGCGGGAGATGCTCGCGTTGAACCACGCGTTGGCGCGCTTGGAGGCCTCGAGGCGGGCCTCACCCTCGATGCCGTACACACGCACGCCCAGCTCGCGGTTGCGCAGGGGGACGATGTTGCCGGAGGTGTCCACCGGGACGATGGGCGAGGCGAAGATCTCCAGGTACGCGTTGGCGCGCAGCCGCACACGGGCATCCCCCGCGGACTGGATGAGGTCGGCGCCCAGCTCGAAGGTGTCCACCGTCGCGGGCTGCAGGCGCGGGTTTCCCTCGAAGCGGCCCTGGTTGTAGTCGGTGTCGGGGATGCGCTCGACGAGCTCCTGGAGCGTGGGCGCTCGGAAGGCTCGGCCGTAGAGGGCCTTGAGCACCAGCGCGTCCGTGGCGGAGAACACCAGGCCCACGCGGGGGTTGATGCGGGGCACGAAGCTGGTGCCGGTGATGGTGCCACTGCCATCCACCGTGGGCAGCTGCGTGGCATCCACCCGCACGCCGAAGGTGAGTGTCAGCGGGCTGACAACGGTCCACTGGTCATGCGCGAAGAACCCCACGGTGAGCCTGCGGGCCGCCGCGCCGTCGGCGAGCTCCAGCGGGTTCGCGAGGCCCTCCGGCGCGGTGAAGCCACCGGAGCGAACGCGCGCGTCGAGCGTGTAGTTCGTTTCGTAGTCGTAGTCGCCCAGCGACTGCTGCTCCACCACCGCGCCCAGGGACAGCCGGTTGCCGGGAGCCAGCGTGATGTCCGCGTCCACGCCCCCCATGAGCGTGCGCACGGAGATGCGGGTCTGCTCCCGCATGCCGTCATTGAAGAGCTGGGCCGTGTCCGGTCCCGTGCGGAAGTTCTTGGGCGTGATCTGGAAGAGCCGGTCGGTGGACTGGTGGTCGAAGCCCGCGCGCGCGCGGAGGAGGACCGAGGAGCCCAGCTCCTGCTGCCAATGGACGTCCGCCATGAGGACGTTCCACTTGAGCTTGGAGTCCTCCCCTACCGCGTCGAAGAGGCCCATGAGCGCGGTGCGGTCCTCCGTGAGGAAGCGCAGAGAGGCGCCCAGGCGTCCCGTGTTGCCCATGGCGTACGTCGCTCCGCCGCCCACGTTGAGGAGGAAGCGATCATCGCGAGTCTTGCCCGCGGGCTGTTCGACGGTGCGCAGCCCCTGCGAGATCGCTTCATCGTCGAGGCCATCGTTCTCGATGACGTTCGCATCGCCGGACTGGCTCCAGATGTCCGCATCGGCGAAGAGGCGCAGATCTCCCAAGGAGTGCCCCGCCGACGCGTGCCCGTTGAAGGTGACGGCCAGGCGCTCGTCCTTCTCCGGGAAGCCGCCCCCGGAGACCGCGGTGCGGACACCATCCGAGGTGTCGGTGACGATGTTGACCACGCCCAGGAACGCGCCCGCGCCGTAGAGCGCGGAGCCGGGACCACGGATGACCTCGATGCGCTCCAGGTTCTCCACCGGGAGGTTCATCAGGGCCTTGCCGTCGAAGAAGTTGTTGAGGCGATGGCCGTTGAGGAGGAACAGGACCTCGGCGTCATTGCGAAGGCCGCGCACCGCCGTGCGGTGGAAGCCCTGCACATCCCGGCTGATGGTGAGCCCGGGGACCACGTCCAGCACGTCCGCGACGGTGCGAGCGCCCAAGGCGCTGATCTGCTCGCGACCGAACGAGGTGGCGATGGCGGGGACCGTCCGCACCTTCTCTTCGTGGCGGGTGGCCAGCGCCAGGGTATCCTCGGCGCTGTAGAGGGCCATGTCCTCTTCCAGCTCCGAGCGGGGCTCCTCGGAGCCGCTGCCCTCTCGCGAGGACGGCTCGTCGCGGCGAAGGGGCTCTCGGGGCGACTCACGCGAGGCCACGGCATCGCGCGAGTCTCGCGAAGTGGAACCACGAGCAGGTCCTGCTTCACGAGTGGGCGCGTCCCGGGAACCGGAAGCGCGCGAGGTGGCCGACTCCCGGCCGGACGTGTCGCGCGACGTCCCGGGCTCACGCGTCGAGGAGTCTCGCGTGCCTCTGGAAGCACCCGAACCCACCGGGTCGCGCGTGGAGTCTCGCGATGATGACGCGGACTCCCGCGAAGCACCCGCGCTCACCGAGTCGCGCGAAGCCCCCACTGGGTCTCGCGCGGAGTCTCGCGCCGATGACGTGGACTCCCGTGAAGCACCCGCGCTCACCGGATCGCGCGTGGCCGTCGCGCTTCCTCGCGCGGAAGGCAGAGGCTCGCGCGAGGTGGAGCGGCTGTCTCGGGCCGGCGTCTTGGGCGGCGGCACTCCATCCGCGAGGTCGGCGGTGAGGGCCGCCATCGAGTCGTCGTCACTCGCGCTCGAGGACGGTGTCGGGGCCTTGGCCCGCTCGGGAGGCGACGATGACCGGGTGACGGGGCGCTCGTCGGCGGAGAGGGAGGTCGGAGGTGGAGGCGTCGCGGTGCGGCTCGTCGGAGCCTCGCCTGCGACGAGGACACGGGCGGGACGCTCGGCGGACTGGAAGAGGGAGATGCGCTCTCCGTCCGCGGTGAGGCCCTCGACGTAGTACTCGACCCCCGGCGGCACCATGTGCTCGGCGGGGATGACGCCGCGATAGAGGTCTCCGTACTGACGCTCCATCTGGACGCGGGCGAAGGGTTCGCCGGGGCCGCGGTAGCGGACGAACATCTCGAGGATGCGCCCTCCCTCCACGAGCGTGCCGTCCAGCCGCAGCGGGCTGTTGGCCTGGGCGCGCGGTGGAGCGGAGTGAAGAAGGGAAGGCTCCTCGGCCTGGGCGGGTACGCCCGCGAAGAGCACGAGGCTGAGGAGGGTCGCGCGTGCGAGTGTGTTCTTCAAGCTGACGGCGATGGTCTATTGCCGGGATCCCCGAGTCAAGGAACGGCCAGGCAGGGCTTCCGAGCCGCCGATTTTTTGCCGGGTCTCCGAGGCCGTGCGAGGGATCTGCGCACCTCATGCGCGACTCGCTCGCCCTGCACCATGCCCTCTTCCGTCGACAGCGGGCACAAATCGCCCGCGTGGTGGACGGGCAGACAGATGCCTTCCGCTCCTACGAGGCCCGTTACCGCCGGCGCACGGCCAGCTATCGGCGCGTCCTGCCGCTGAGCGACGTGCACCAGCGCGTGCGCGCCTCGGACGTCGTGTACGTGGGCGACTACCACACGCTTCCCCTGGCCCAGCAGACCTACGTCGAGCTGGCGGAGCACGCGCTCACCACGGGCCGCCGCGTCGTCCTCGCCCTCGAGTGCATCGAGGGCCGGCACCAGTCCTCGCTCGATGCGTGGAACGCGGGGCGCCTCTCGGAGCGCTCGCTCCTGGCGCGCCTGGGCGCTAGCACCGACGGTACGGGCTTCGGCCCCGGCAACTCGCTGCGCGCCCTGCTCTCCTTCGCCCGGCGGCATCGCCTGGAGGTGATCGGGATTGATCGGCGCGCCCAGGGAGAGCGTTCGCTCGCCTTGCGGGATGCCTATGCCGCGGAGCGCATCGCCCGGGCGGCTCGGGCGGAGGACCGGCCGCAGGTCCTGGTGCTCGTGGGCCAGTACCACATCGCGCCCTGTCACCTGCCCGCCCAGGTGGAGCGAGCGCTGGGCGACGACACCCGCCGAGGACTCGTCGTGTACCAGAACGCCGAGGGCGTCTGGTGGCGACTGGCCCGCGACGGAAGCATGGGCTCCGCCGAAGCCGTGGAGCTGGCCGACGACACCGTGTGTCTCCTCAACGCCTCCCCTGTCGTGTGCCAGCAGAGCTTCCTCGACTACCTGGAAGCCGAGGCCGGAGACACGCCGCTGGTGGACCGAGGCGCCTCCGAGCGCTTCCGGGAGATGGCGGCGCTCATCGGTCGCCTCGCTGGTGTCCCGGTCGGCCGCGCGCTGGAGTCAGTGGAGGTCACCACCGTGGCGGATGGTGACGTGCTCGCACGCATCCAGCGGCGTGGGCGCTTCACGGCGGCGGAGCTGTCGCAGCTGCGCCGTCACATCCTGTCGCGCGAGAGCAGCTACATCCCCCGCGCGAGGACGGCGTATCTGGCGTCGCTGTCGCTGAACCACGCGGCGGAGGAAGCAGCACACTTCGTGCGGCACTGCGCGGTGGGCCCCGCGATGGAGGCGCCTCGCACGGCGTCCGAGGCGTTCTATGCGCGGTGCATGGAGGAGGCGTTGGGCTTCTTCGGCTCGCGCCTGGTGAACCCGCGCCGCACGTGCCTGGGGCTCGCCGAGTGGGCGAAGCGCTTCGGAGAGACGCGCGGGTTGGACCGGCAGATCTCCGCCTTCGTGCTCGCGCACAAGGCCGCGGAGATGGAGGCGCCCGAGGAGGCGGTGAAGCTGCTGCCCCTGCGCAAGGACCGGCTGTTCCACGGCGTCAGCCATGCGCTGGGGTATCTGCTGGGCGACCAGCTCTACCGGGCCTTCGACGAAGGCCACCTCGCGAAGGCGGACATCCGAGCCCTCTTCCGCGACCCGTTCGTGGATGCCCGGGCCGCGTACTTCACCTGGGCCGAGCGGCTGCGGAACTGAGCACGCAGCGCCCCTGCCTCGGGGATTCACCTGCGAGCATCAGGTCTTCTGGGGCGCGGAGGCCCGCACGGCCTCCTTCACCTTCTGGCGCAGCGCCCGGACCCGCTCACGCGCCTGGAGGCGCTGATCCTCCGAGAGCTGTCCACCCGCCGCGTCACGCTGAGCCTTCAGCTCGTCGCGGAGCTGCCGAGCCTCCGCCTTGAACGCATCCGCCTGCGCCTGGCTCAGCCGACCGTTCTCCACGGCCCGGTCCAACCGGTGCTCCATGCGCGCAAGCCTGTGCTCCCCCTTCATCCCCCGGTGCCCGTGTCGACCGTGGTGAGCCTCCTTGCAGTCCTTGCCGGACGCGGCGTCCTCGGCGAGCACAGGGGTGGCCAGGAACAACGAAGCCGCGACGATGGAACGCAAAAGGAACGTCTGACGCATGTTGGAACTCTCCCGTGGGTTCAACGGGCGCAAGCGGCCTGCCCACTCGCGCCCTGCTGAAGGGAGAAACCCGCTGCGTCGGCGGAGGTTAAATCCCGCCCCGGCGGGGACCTGGAGCGTCCCCGCCGCCTGCTAGCCCGCCGTGCAGTCGCCGAGCTCGTACGAGAAATCGCGCCGAGGCGTCTGGCCCGGGTCCTGGTTCACGACCCCGATGTCCATGAGTTGCTGGGTCGCCTCCTCCTGCCCCGTCCCTCCGATGACCAGCGACTGCCGCGTCACCTTCGTGGAGAACATCCCCATCTTCCCCGCCGTGCCGTTGGGCTCGCGCCGCCAGCAGCTCACGATGCGCGGGTCCGACGCCGCGAAGTGACAGAACGAGTACTGCCCCACCACCTCGCGCTTCAGGTAGATGCAGCGGCAGTCCCACGGGTCATAGACCTGCGTCGCCACCACGCCCTCGTACCCCGTCGCCGTCTGCTTCAGCTCGAAGTAGCTGCCGTCCTGCGGAATCTCGCAGAAGAGCTTCACGTCCCCCACCGCGCGGTCCGTGCGCTGCGCCAACGCAGCCTCCGACCCGGTGGGCGACGGCGACGGCGACGGCTCACAGCCCGCGCCCAGCAGCGCGAGGCTCACGACACAGAACGAGGAGAAACGCCAAGAGGTACGCATTTGCGCTCCATGCGGGATGTCCAGGGGAATCCAGGACATCCCGCATGGGAGTCTTTTCAGACTCTTCTCGCAATCAACTTCTGAGGAAATCGGTCAGGGCGTGATGGGCTTCAGGGCCCGGGTCGCGATGTAGCTGTCGAAGTACTCGGCGACCAGGTCACCCTGCTCGAACTTGTCCTCGAAGAACCCCGCGAGCAGGAACCCGGCGTCGAGCTGCCCGCCAATCTGGTCCTGGAGCGTGTGCGCGACGCAGAGCGGCTCGTGCTTGTCGGTGTAGCGCCGGCGCTCGGCCTCCGTGAGGCTGGTGAAGTCCGAGTACGGCATCTTGTACTTCACCTGGAGCACGCCCTTGTCCTGCAGCTCCGGGTCGAACAGGAAGATGACCGGATTGGTGAAGCCCGACAGGAGCACGCCTCCGGGCCGCAGCACGCGGAACGCCTCGCGCCACACGGGGAGGATGGTGTCCACGAACGAGTTCGAGCACGGGTGGAAGATGAGGTCGAAGCTACCGTCCTCGAACACGGAGAGGTCGCGCATGTCGCCCTCCACCAACCGGATCTCCAACCCCTCCCGCTCCGCGACCCGCCGGTCCTGCCCCAATTGCCCAGGCGAGTTGTCCAGCACCGTCACCTTCGCCCCCGCCGCGGCGAACACCGGCGCCTGCTGACCTCCGCCCCCCGCCAGACACAGGACCCGCTTGCCCACGATGTCCCCGAACCAGGACGCGGGCACGGGCTTGGAGGGCGTGAGCACGACGCTCCACTCCCCTCGCCTCGCGGCCGCGATGACCTCCGGCCCCACCGGCTGAGTCCACCGGTTGCCGAGCGAGACCTGGCGGTCCCACGCCTCGCGGTTGTGCTTCCTCACATCGATGGTGTCAGTCGTCATGCAGCACCCTTCCTTCCATGCCTCCGGCGACCGTCACGACCTCACCCGTCACGTGGCCGGAGATGAAATCCGAAGCGAGCGACACCACCACT
Source organism: Myxococcus stipitatus (assembly GCF_038561935.1). Next base: position 6,180,179 of record NZ_CP102770.1, read on the forward strand.
CGCGCGACATCCTCGGGCTGGCCCACCTTGCGCAACGGCATGGTCCGAGTCACCCGCTTCACGAACCCCGGCCCGCCCAGCTTGTCGCGGTTGCGGCCCACCTCCGTCCACCCCGGGCACACCACGTTGACGCGGCCCAGCGGCGCGATGCGGCCCAGCTCGTTCTTCAAGCTGCGCAGGAACCCGCCCGCCAGCGCGCCCTTCGCCGCCGCGTAGTCGGAGTGCCCCGCCTCGCCGAACAGCCCCGCCGTGGAGCTGATGATGACGATGTTCCCCACACCCGTCGTCGCCACGTGCCGCAGGAAGCCACGGCAGCACAGGAAGACGCTGTCCAGGTTCTCCGCCAACGTGCGGCGCCAGCGCTCGAGCGACATCTCCCAGACGGGGACATCGGGGCTCGGCCACACGCCCGCGTTGCACACCAGCACATCCAGGCGCCCCAGCGCGGCCACCGACGCGGGCACGAGGGCGTCCACCTGGGCCTCCACCGTCAGGTCCGCGCTGACGGCCGAGCCCCCCACCTCCTCCGCGAGCTGCTTCGCCTGCGCCTCGCGCGAGTGGTAGTGCACCGCCACCTTCGCGCCCTCGCCGGCGAACGCCCGGACCAGCGCGGTGCCAATCCCTCCCGCGCCACCCGTCACCAGGACGCCCTTGCCCTTCAGCTCCGTGTCCATCGCATGGCTCCTCGGACTGCCTCGGGCCGCTTCACACACCGCGCTCCGGACGAGCAACGGCGACCGGCAGCCGCCGACGTGAAGGCCCCGCGAGTCCTGACGTGAAAAGAAAACCGCCGGCGCGAGAGCTTCGCGCCGGCGGGAGGTTCAGCTCAACCGGAGGAGCTTGCGCGCCTGTTCCGGTGTGGCGGGCTCGCGGCCGTGGGCTCGGGCTCGCCTGGCGGCCTCGGCCACCAGCTCCCAGTTGCCCTTCGCGAGCACGCCCTTGGACACGTAGATGTTGTCCTCCAGGCCCACTCGCGCGTTGCCGCCGCGCTTCGCCGCCTCGTCCACGTAGGCGAGCTGGTGCCGGCCCACGCCCGCCACCGTCCAGGTGCTCCCCTCTGGCAGCGAGGCAATCATGAAGTCGAGCACTTCCGGCCGAGGCTGCAGCGTCCCCGGCACCCCCAGCACGAAGTCGAAGTGCGCCGGCAGGTCGACCAGGCCTTCCTTCGCCAGGTAGCGCGCCTCGTCGATCATGCCCACGTCGAAGCACTCCAGCTCCGGCCGGAGGCCCAGCGCCTTGATGCGCTTCGCGATGTCCCGCACCAGCGGGCGCGGGTTCCAGAACACCTCTTCGCCGAAGTTCACCGTGCCCGTGGTGAGGGTGGCCATGTCCGGCCGGTCCTCCCCCGTCAGCGTCAGGGGACCGCAGCGCTGGTCCACCGTCATGCCCACCGCGCCGCCCGTCGACGTCTGGATGAGCACGTCGGTGCGCTTGCGGATGGCGCGAATCGCGGCCCGGAACAGCTCCGCGTCCTGGGACGGCTTGCCGTCCGCGGTGCGCACGTGCAGGTGCACCATCGCCGCGCCGGCCTCGCGGCAGCGCGCGGCGTCCTCGGCGATCTCCTCGGCGGTGATGGGCAGATGGGGCGTCTGCTCGCGTGTCGTCTCCGCGCCGACCATCGCCGCGGTGATGACCATGGGAGTGCTCATCGCTGACCTCGCTGCTTGTCCTTCGGAACCACGCAGGTGCCCGAAGCCCGGCACACCACGATGGGCTCCGGCAACAGGTCCGCCGCCGAATCGTTCACATCCGGCCGCGGGCGGATGACCTTGCGGGCCTCGAAGCGCATCTTGCGCGACGTGTTGCCCGCGCTGACGATTTCGCCTTCCGCCTCGATGAAGTCCCCGGCGTACACCGGCGCCAGGAACTCCACGGAGTCATAGGCCCGGAACAGGCCCTCGTCGCCGTCGGCGCGGATGCACAGCTCCGTGGCCACGTCCCCAAAGAGGCCCAGCATGCGCGCGCCGTCCACCAGGTTGCCGCCGTAGTGCGCGTCATGGCTGCTCATGCGCAGGCGGATGATGGCCTTGGTTCCCGTGCTCACTGGGGCTCTCCCTGGTAGTGCATGTCCTGCGGCTCCTTGCCTTCCTTCTTCAGGAGCGCATGGACGATGTAGTTGGCCACGTCGGAGGGCTTGGTGCCCGGACCGAAGCCCGCGTCGAAGCCCAGCTCCAGCGCCAGCTTGTGGTCCACGCGGGGACCGCCCAGGAGGAGCTGCACCTTGCCGTGGATGCCCGCCGCCTTCGCCGCGTCGATGAAGTGCCGCGAGTTGTCCTTGTGCACGTCTCGCTGCGTGACGACCTGGCTCACCAGGATGGCGTCGGCGTTCTTCGCCATGGCCCGCTTGATGAGGTCCTCGTTGGGCACCTGGCTGCCCAGGTTGAACGCCTCGAAGCCGGGGTAGCGCTCCAGGCCGTAGTCGCCCGCATAGCCCTTCATGTTCAAGATGGCGTCGATGCCCACCGTGTGCGTGTCCGTGCCGGTACACGCGCCGAACACGACGATGCGGCGGCCCACCTTCTCCTTGATGAAGGCGTTGAGGTCGTCGAAGGACATCTTCTTCACGACGACTTCCGGCACGTCGATTTCGGCGTAGTCCAGCGTGACGTTCGACCGGGCGTACACGATGAAGAACGTGTAGCTGTCCGCGGCGCGCTCGGCGGCGGCCACCTTGACGTCGGTGTACCCCATCTTCCGGGTGAAGACGGCGGCGGCCTCCTTGGCCTTCTCCGACAGCGGCACCGGCAGGGTGAACGAGATCTGCACCACGCCGTCGTCGCGGCGGTCCCCGTAGGGGCGAATGATTTGTTTGCTCGGCTTCACCATCTGCTCACTTCCCCCCGGCCCGCACGATTTTCACGCTGGTGGCCACCTTCTCCGCCAGCGGAGCGAAGCGCTCCTTCTTGTTCTGCTCCATGTGGAAGACGACGGACCACGTCGTGCGGCCATCACAGCCCACGTACGTCAGCGTCTCCACCACGCCGCCGTTCGTCGACTGGTCCTGGTCCGCCCGCCGCGCCGCCGGCTGGCCGCCCACCTTGAGGCGCTCCCAGTTGGACCCGCCGCTGCCCTTCACGATCTTGTCCACGCAGACCGAGGCCTTCATCCCCGCCGTCTGCACCGTCCCCACGTCCACCAGGAAGTACGCATCACCGCTGGGCGCCAGGAACTTCGTCGTGCCGTCCTGCACCGACTGCGTCCACGCGGCGGGAACCTGCATCCCCACGTTCTTCACCTGGAACTGCGCCAGCGCGTCCGCGGAACCGCCAGCCGCCATCACCACCGTCAGGATGGTACCGAGCATCATGTTGCCTCCAGGATTTCCAGGAACGGGTTGAAGTAATCCGACGACTTCTCCATCACGCCATCCAGGCCCTTGCCGCCGGTCTCCTCGCGCTTCACGTCGCCGAAGTGACCCTTGCCGATGGCCGCCACCATGCCCTCGTCACGGCATTCCTGGAGCAGCTTCATCGCCTGGGCGAACACCTCGCGGGCGCGGTTGGCGATCTTCCCGTCCTCCCGGACGGTGAACTCCTGGTCGATGCCTCGCGCCGCGCGGTGGATGTAGGACGCCGACTTGAGCGCCACGTAGCGGTCCGCGAGCAGCGGCGTGTGCATGGCCTCCGTCATCATGCCCAGCAGCTGGATGCCCTGGTTCGTCCAGATGGCCACCAGGTCCGCCATCACGTCGTACGCGTGGCTGAAGAAGATGTCCGTCTCCTTGTGCTTGGTGGGCGGCATGTACTTGAGCGGCGCGTCCGGGAAACAGCGGCGCACGAGCATCGCCTGCGACAGCTCCAGGAGCAGCGTGTCGTCGCGGTACGGGTCGATTTCGTACGAGTGGCCGATGCCCAGCTGCCAGTCCTTGAGGCCCGCGCGCTTGGCGAAGCACTCGTTGATGAACTGGCTGGCGATGACCGTGTGCGCCGCGTCGTACGCGTCCGCCGTGGTGATGTAGTTGTCCTCACCGGTGTTGATGATGATGCCGGCGAGCGCGCAGATGCGGCGGCTGAAGTACTGGTCGATGAAGGTGCGACGCATGTTGATGTCGCGGAACAGGATTCCGTACATCGCGTCGTTGAGCAGCATGTCCAGCTTCTCGTAGGCCGCGCAGAAGGCGATCTCCGACATGCAGAGGCCAGACGAGTAGTTGGTCAACTGGATGTAGCGCTTGAGCTTGCGGCTCTCCTCATCCAGGGCCTCGCGCATGATGCGGAAGTTCTCCTGGGTGGCGTAGGTGCCGCCGTAGCCCTCCGTCGTCGCGCCGTGCGGCACGTAGTCCAGCAGCGACTGCGCGGTGGAGCGGATGACCGCGATGACGTCCGCGCCCGCCTGGGCCGCGGCCCGAGCCTGGTCCACGTCGTCGTAGATGTTGCCCGTCGCGACGATGACGTACTTGTGCGGGGCGGGAGACATGGGGAACTGCTTGCGAAGGTCATCGCGCGCGGCGATGCGGGCCTTCATCTCCTCGAACGCGGAGCGAGCCTCGGCGCGCACCTCGGCGCGAAGGTTCTCCTCCATCTCCGGGGACAAGGGACCGAGCTTGTCCGCCGGCAGCGCCGTCAGCCGCTCCACGGCCTCCAGCGGGCTCTTGGCTCCCAGCTGGAGCGCCCGGCCATACCAATAGGCGGCGCCCCGGTTGAGAACCCCGGCGGCCTTGAGCTTGTCGACCATCAGGTTGGCGAGAGGCACTCCTCGCGCGCCTGCTCCGGAAATCCCAAAGAAGCGCAACACGGTGCGCTCGATGGATACAGTGGTGTTACGGCGGATGAGGTCGAAGATCGGGTTGACGATCTCCTCCGCCAGAGTGCGCGCATGCGCAATCTGCGCGTCGTCAATGAACGGGCCTGGCATGGGCGCACCTTACCCGCCCAATCGCCTACAGGAAGCGCCGAAGAACACCGAGAATCCGCTGCCGCACCGCATTATCGGTTGAGCGTGCGCGACACCGAGGATTCGGTGAATTCCTCCACCGCCGGAGCGGTGATTTCACCGAAATAGCGGTGACGCGACGGCTGACGACATTCCAACCCATTGGATTCATTAGCACCACGGAAGCGGCACGACGCGTGCTCTGGGGCGAAGGGCCTCACCCCCAGAGGAGCTTCCGAATGAAGACGCGTTCACTGTTGCTGACGACGGTGCTGTTGAGTGGTTCCGCCTTCGCCGCCAATCCCCCACCCCTCACCACGGACACCGGTTCGGCGGTGGGCACCAACCAGAACTCCAAGACGGCGGGCGCCCACGGCGGCGTCCTGCTGGAGGACTTCCACCTCATCGAGAAGCTGGCGCGGTTCGACCGCGAGCGAATCCCCGAGCGCGTCGTCCATGCCCGAGGCACCGGGGCGTACGGCGTCTTCGAGAGCTACGGCAACTTCTCCCACCTGACGCGCGCGTCTGTCTTCGCGAGCAAGGGGAAGAAGACGCCCGTGTTCGTGCGCTTCTCCACCGTCATCCATCCGTCCGGCTCGCCGGAGACGTTGAGGGATCCACGGGGCTTCGCCATCAAGTTCTACACGGACGATGGCAACTGGGACCTGGTGGGCAACAACCTGCCGGTCTTCTTCATCCGGGACGCCATCAAGTTCCCGGACATGGTGCACTCGCTGAAGCCGTCGCCCTACAACAACAAGCAGGACCCGAACCGCTTCTTCGACTTCTTCTCCCACCTGCCCGAGTCCACGCACATGCTGACGCAGGTGTACTCGGACATCGGGATTCCGGCGAACTACCGCCAGATGAACGGGCACGGCGTCCACGCGTTCAAGTTCGTCAACGCGAAGGGCGAGTACCGCTACGTGAAGTTCAACTGGGCCTCGCAGCAGGGCATCAAGAGCCTGACGGCCGAGGAGGCCGCGCGCACGGCCAGCGAGGACCACCAGCACGCCACCACGGACCTCTACACCTCCATTGGCGCGGGCAAGTTCCCCGCGTGGGAGTTGTCCGCGCAGGTGCTGGACCCGAAGGACCTGGACGCCTTCACCTTCAACCCGCTGGACCCGACGAAGGTGTGGCCCGAGGACAAGGTTCCATCCATCAAGGTGGGCCGGTTCGTCCTCAACAAGATGCCGGACAACTTCTTCGAGGAGACCGAGCAGGCCGCGTTCTCCCCCGGCGTGCAGCCCCCTGGCATCGAGCCCTCCGAGGACCGCCTCCTCCAAGGGCGGCTCTTCTCCTACGCGGACACGCAGCGCTACCGCGTGGGCGTCAACTACCAGTCCTTGCCGGTCAACCGGGCCCGCGCCTCGGTGAGCAACAACAACCAGGCGGGCGGAATGAACTCCAGCAACACGAAGTCGACCGTGAACTACGAGCCGAGCATCACCCGCGAGACGCAGGACGCGCCTTCGTACCTGCTGTCGCGCGCTCCGCTCTCCGGCACCACGCAGCAGCAGCCCATCGAGAAGACGGACAACTTCTCGCAGGCCGGCGCCTTCTACACGTCGCTGGACCCGGCCGCGCGAGACCGACTGGTGAAGAACCTGGCGGCCGACCTGAACCAGGTCCGTGATGCCCGCGTGAAGGCGCGCATGGTCGGCCACTTCTACGTCGCCAACGTGGAGTACGGCACGAAGCTCGCCAACGCGGTGGGCGTGAAGGTCGACGACGCGCGCGCCGCGGTGGCAACGCTCGCCTCGCGCTGAGCGCGGAGGGATTCAGCCTGGCTCCAGCACCTCGCGCGCTGGAGCCCTCTCCTGACAGAGGACCGGGGCCTGGTGCTGTGCACTTCTGCCCCGGTCTTCCCATCGACTTCGTCCCGGAGGACGACCATGTTTCGCAAGCTGATGCTGGGGACGCTGGGCCTGCTGGTGCTGGTGTTCGCGGTGCTGACCGCCGCGTGGTGGTCTCTTCGAGCGGAGCCCGCGCCTCAAGGCCGCCTGCTGGCCACCAGTGAAGCGGAGCGGTACCTGCTCGCCGCCGCGCGCGTGGGTGACGCGGAGGTCGTCTCTGGCTTGCTCAAGGCCGGCACGCCCGTGGAGGCGCGTGATGCGCGGGGCTTCTCGCCCCTCATCCTCGCGGCGTACCACGGGCACCTCGACACGGTGCGCGTGCTGCTCTCGGCCGGCGCGGATGCCTGCGCGGGCGACAAGCGGGGCAACACCGCGCTGATGGGCGCGGCCTTCAAGGGCCACGGCGACATCGTCGCGCTGCTCAATCAGCAGCCGTGCGCGGTGGACCAGACCAACAGCCTGGGGCAGACGGCCCTGATGTTCGCGTCCCTCTTCGGGCGACAAGAGGTCGTCGACCAGCTCCGCGAGAAGGGCGCCTCTCCCGATGCACGGGATGACAGCGGCCGCAGCGCCCAGGACTGGGCCCAGACGCAGCACGCGCCTCAAGCCCCGGTGGCCCCCGCTCCCACGGGCGCGGCCTCGTCGGCGGCTCGCTAGGCCCGCTTCCCGTTCGAGCCCGTGGCGACATCCACGCGGGCTCGCGGGAGACGTGGAGGCGAGGGCTTCACGCCCCCGCCCGACCGGGACTCAGACGTAGCGCGTGGCGAAGAGTTGGAGGAGCGCGGGCTCGGTGCGCAGCAGCGCCAACGTCAGCGACGCATGGCCGGGCACGAAGCCGTTGCCCACCAGCATGGTGACGTCCTTGCCCACGCCCTCGGCGCCGAGCGCCGCGGTGGTGAAGCTGGTCGCCATGGAGAAGAAGATGGCCGTTCCGCCATCCTTCACCGAGAGGATAGTCGCCATCTCCGTGTTGCCCACGCTGGCGCAGTTCACCACCAGGTCGCAGAGCTGTCCCTGGGTGGCCTGGCTCACCGCCTCCATCACGTCCACGCCCTGCGTGGCATCCACCTTCAGCGCCACGTCACACAGGCCCATGGACGACAGCACATCCAGCGCGGGCTGAGACACGTCCAGCGCGATGAGCTTGCCCCGGCTCTCCAGGTTGCGCCGAGCCTGCGCCAGACACAGCGCACCGCTCTTGCCCGCGCCCAGCACGGCCACCGTCATCCCAGGCTTCACGTAGCGCGCCACCAGCGCGGGAGCACCACACACGTCCAGCGCCGCCAGCGCCAGCGTGTCGGGGATGTCCGACGGCAGCTTCGCGTAGATGCCGCTGGAGAAGAGCAGCGCGTGGCCTCGGATGTCGACGCGGTCGATGTCCACGTGGACCGCCTTCACCTCTTCAATCACCAGCGGCGTCAGCGTCAGGCTCACCAGCGTGGCGATGCGGTCGCCCACCTGGAGCTGCTCGCGCGCCGGGTGCTTCGCGCCCATCTCCTTCACCCGGCCAATCAGCATGCCTCCCGAGCCGGTGACGGGGTTCTGCATCTTGCCCCGCTCGCGGACAATCTCCTGGATGCGCTCGCCGATGCGCGCCGGGTCCCCTCCCACCTCGCCCTTGATCTGCTTGAAGGACGCAGCGTCGATGTTGAGGCTCTCCACATCGATGAGCATCTCCGTGTCACGGCACGGCAGCGAGGGGTCCAGCTTCCGAGCGCGCTGCGGCAGCACCCCCTTCTCGCCGACGACGCGGGACAGCCCGTAGAGGTCGTTGCTCATGGTCTCATCTCCCTGAAGGTCTTTCGCGCCGTCCACCGGGACACCGTGGCGCGCGGGTGCCATGCCTCTATCCGCTCCCGAGGGGGGATGGCCAGCACCACGTCACGCTTCCGTCGGATGGCGGCACTGGAGGCCGGGGCCCACCCCACCCGGCCTCCCCTCGCCCGCTACTCCAGCGAGAGCCTCGGCAGGAGCACCGAGAGCGAGCGGGCGAAGCGATAGGACACGCCCGAGTGGCCGTCCTCGAACTCCTCGTGCACCAGCTCCACGCCTGAGTTCTTCAGGTCCTCCGCCAGCATGCGGGTGCCCCAGCGGATGTTGAACTCGTCACGGGTGCCACAGTCGATGAAGAGGGTCTTGAGCTTGCGGTAGGCGTCCAGGAACTTCGGGACGAAGCGCACCGGGTCATGCACCAGCCACCGGTTCCACACGTCCAGCTTCAGCCGCCCCGTCTGTGCATCGAAGGGCAGCTCCAGGTTCAGCGGCTCGCCCTTCTTGGGTGAGTACGCCGCCGCCATCGCCAGCGTGTTCACCACCGGAAAGTCATCGCCGCGCATCTTCGTCTCGCGCACGCGCTCGCGGAACTCGGTCTGCCAGGACTCGATGCCACCGGACTTCAGCAGCGAGCCCGCCGCCTTCGGCAGGTCCGGCAGGTAGCAGTACTCGAAATACGCGTCCGCCGAGTGAGCGCCCAGATGCGAGAACAGCTCCGGGTGGTAGCGCCCCATCACCAGCGCGCCGTACCCGCCCGAGCTGTGTCCCAGCACCGCCCGCGACGCCGCCTTGGGCAGCGTGCGGAAGTTGCGGTCCACGAAGCCCACCACGTCCTTGGCCAGGTAGTCCCGATAGCGGCCGATGGCGTCGCTGTTGATCCACTGGCTGCCGCCCAGTGACGTCCACCCGTCGGGGAACACCCCCACCACCGGGGGCACCGCGCCGGACGCGATGAGCGCGTCCAGCCGCTCCGGCACCGTGGGCGCGAAGCCCGACGCGTTCGTCCACGAGCCTCCGCTGCTGCCGAACGCATGCAGGAAGTACACGGCCGGATAGCGCCGGTCTCCCTCGCCATAGCCCGGCGGCAGGTACACGGTGAGACGGCGCCGCGCCGGGTCGCCCAGCGGATTGGACTCCAGCGCGGGAGAATGCACCTCGCGCGTCTCCAACAATCCCTTCATCCGAATCTCCCCCCCGACGCCCCCGCTACGTACGCGAGCCCGGGTTCTTTCCGAAAACCTTCATCACCGCTTGCAGGTCCGCCCATGCGTTGCGCTTCTCCGCGGGATTGCGGAGCAGGTACGCCGGGTGGAAGGTGGGCATGAGCTGGATGCCCTCATAGACGCGCCACTGGCCTCGCATGCGCGTGATGGGCGTCGAGTCGCGCAGCAGCGTCTGCGCCGCGAACTTGCCGAGCGCCACGACGACGCGAGGCTGGATGGACGCCAGCTGCGCGCGGAGGAACGGCTCACACGCGGCGATTTCATCCGGCTCCGGATTGCGGTTGCCCGGAGGACGGCACTTCACCACGTTGCAGATGTAGACGTCGTCGCGACCGAAGCCCATCGCTTCAATCATCTTCGTCAGCAGCGCGCCCGCCGCGCCGACGAAGGGCACGCCCTGCAAGTCCTCTTGTTCGCCCGGACCCTCACCCACGAACACCAGCTCCGCGCGAGGATTGCCCGTCCCGAACACGATGTTCTTGCGACCCGAGCACAGCTTGCAGCGCTGGCAGTCGCCCAGCTCTCGGCGGATCTGGTCCAACGTCGGCCGATCTCCACCCACCACAGCCGGCGCCGCGCGAGGCACCTCCAGGAGCGTCCCCGTCGGCGAGGGTCCCACCGGTCGAGCAGCCGGTGCACGCGCCGCGAGCGGCGGACGAGGCGCTGCTGTCTCCGGATGCGGCACGGGGCCAGCAGGCCCCTGGCGCGGTGGCTCCATCGCGGCGAGAGGACGCGTCGCGGGCACTCCAGCCGGGACGGCGGGACGCGTGGGCAGCGGAGCCTTCGGCTCGGGGCCTGTCGAGGACACGGGCCCTCGCTCGGGCATCGCGACAGGAGCCGGGGTGGGAGCGGCGGGCCTCGCGGGCACCGAGGGCTCGCCCGCTCCCGTGGCCCGCGCCAGACGCGCACGCAGGGACGGCGCGGAACGCTGCAGCTCGGCCGCGGCCTTGGCGTCCATCAGCAGCACCCGGCCAGCCGCCTCCTCCTGCCAGAGCAGGTGGCGGCGGACATCCTCCAGCACGGCGCTCAGTTCCTGCGAGGCCTCGGGCGTGTCGTCGTTCACGGTGACTGATCGGTAGCGGACGGAACGCCCGGGCGCAAGGAAGCGGACGCCCATCCCGCGAGTCCACGCGGAGCGAGGGCGAGCCCGCCATCCCTCCTGGGTCGGCTCGGCCCGCACATCGCGTCACAGGCCTGTCGCGCGCCCGTCCGGGCCTTCCTCGCGATGCGGCTTCTCACCCCGCCGGAGGACGCCGCTCCACCAGGAGCAACTCGAGGATGCCCCGGGCCACGACGTCCTTGCTCCCCTGAAGCTCCCGAGGCGCCCCGGCCCGCGTCAACACCGTCACCCGATTGGTGTCCGTGCCAAAGCCCGCGCCCGGCGCCGTCACGTCATTGGCGACAATCGCGTCCAGCCCCTTGCGCTCCAGCTTCTCGCGTGCGTGCTCGAGCACCCGCTCCGTCTCGGCGGCGAAGCCCACCAGCACTGGACGACGAGACAGCCCGGAGACCTTCCGCGAGGCCTCGGCCAGCACATCCGGCGTGCGCACCAGCCGCAGGGTCTCCGGCCCGTCCACGCTGCCCTTCTTCACCTTCTGCGCCGCGCGCAGCTCCGGCCGCCAGTCGCTCACGGCGGCCGTGGCGATGAACACGTCGGCCTCCGCCACGCGCCCCAGCACCTCGCGCGCCATCTCGTCGGCGGTGACGACGTCCACCACCTCCAACCCCGAGCGGTCCACGCCCCCCACCGGCCCCAACACCACCGTCACCGACGCGCCCAGCTCCCGAGCCGCCTGCGCCAGCGCCATTCCCATCTTCCCCGTGGAGGGATTGGAGATGAACCGGACCGGGTCCAGGAACTCACGCGTGGGCCCCGCCGTCAGCAGCACCCGCTTGCCCGCCAAGGGGCCGGGCGCGAAGCGCGCCGCCACGGCCGCGGCGATGGCGGGCACATCCGCCAGACGTCCCTCGCCCACGTCGCCACAGGCCAGGAGCCCCGCCCCGGGCCCCACCATGGTGAAGCGCGAGTGCGACAGCAACGCCGCTACATTCTCCTGCGTCATCGCGTTGTCCCACATGGCCACGTTCATCGCCGGGGCCAGGACCACGGGCCCTCGGAACGCGAGGAGCGAGGTCGTCACCGCGTCATTGGCCATGCCCGCGCGCAGCCGCGCCATCAGGTCCGCCGTGGCGGGCGCAACGACGAAGGCATGCGCCCAGCGCGCCAGGTCCAGGTGCCCGAAGTTCCCCTCTTGAGAGGGGTCGAAGTAGTCAGTCAGTACGGGGTGCCCGCTGAGCGCCTGGAAGGTGAGCGGCGTGACGAACTGCCGAGCGCCCTCCGTCATGGCCACGCGCACCTCGGCGCCCGCGCGCTGCAGCTCGCGAACGAGCTCACAGGCCTTGTACGCGGCGATGCCACCGCCGACGCCGACCACGATGCGACGGCCCTTCAATGCCGATGCGTCCATGCGGCTTCCTAATGCGCACGCCCTCCGGCTCGCAACCCGCGCCGCGAGGTGACGCTCACTGCCCCAGCGTCACTTCACCTCGGGAGGGGACATCCACCACCCGCACCTCGGGGCCACCGGGTGTCTGCACGTGGAACGCGCCCCACACCACCGTGTAGCGACCCGGGCGCAGCCCCGTGACGACGACCTGCTCGGAGGTCGGCTGGTAGACGAGCTGCGCCCAGCGCGAGCGCAGCAGCTCCTGCGCGGAGGCGCTGGCCGCCACGGCGACCTCTCCCGCCACCAACCACAGGGCCTTGCCTCGCTCGGGAGTCTTCAGCTGAATCGAGAGCGACGCGGTCCCCGGCGCCGGCCCGAGGTCGAGGCGCATCTCCGTGCCTTCCACCTGAGCAATCAACGCCTGCTCTCCGTTGGCCTCGCGCCCCGTGTTCAACAAGAAGCGATAGTTGCCCGGGGACACCTCCACCGAGTAGCCCCCGTCCGGCCCCGTGACGATGTGCACCGGCGAGGACCGGTCTCCACTCATCGCCTGGACCTCGACGCCCGCGGCGGGCACCCCTCCCGCGAGGAACACCCGGCCGCTCAGCCGTGTCGCTTGCTTCAACGTCAGCTCCACCGACGTCTGGCTTCCTCGCGTGAGGGTCTCCGTCGCACTCAGCCGGCCCTTGCGCGCGCTCACCGCGTACTCCGCCACATAGGGCGGCGCCACCAACGTGAAGCGGCCATCCGCACCGGACATCACGGACTCATCACAAATCTCACAGGACACCACGGCATCCGCCACGGGCGCGCCATTCATGTCCCGCACCCGCCCCGTGACCGTGGGCAGGCGCTCCAGCTTCAGGTCGCCCAGGTCCGGCGACGCGGGGCGGTCCACCGTCAAGGGCTCATAGCCGGAGGCATCCACCGCGAAGATGACGCGGTCGCCCATCGTGGAGAGCGGGAGCTCGAAGCGCCCGTCGGGGCTGTCCACCACGTGCTCATCCATCCGGAAGTTGCGCACCGGCGCGCCATCGGTTCCCACCACCCGGCCTCGGAAGAGGTCGCGCTTCTTGAGCACCACCTTCACCGGAGGCCCACCCGCCTTGCCTTCGGCACGCGCCACCTGGTCATAGCCCGAGTGACGCACCTCCAGGCGGTAGCCCCGGTCCGGTCGAAGCGAGCGGAACTCGAAGTGCCCCCGAGCGTCGCTCGTGACGGGCTCCGCGCTCCGAGGCACCACCGACAGCGCGGCCCCCGTCACGGGAGCCCCCTGGGTGTCCACCACTTCGCCCGAGAGCGGCGCTCCCGCCTTCAGCTCCACCTCCAGCTTCAGCGTCTGCCCATCCACCACCGTGACCTTCCTCGGGTCCGAGGTCAGGTAGTCCGGATGTGAAGCCATCAGCGTGTACGTGCCCGCGGGAAGTCCGCGCATGGGCACCACGCCATCCGGTCCCGAGGAACGGTCGCTCCGGAAGATGCCCTCCTGGTCCACCCAGAGCACCGCGTCCGCGCCCTCGACACGGCGGCCTTCGGACGACACCGTCACCTCCACCGCGGCGTGGCCCTCCAGCGGCAGCTCCACATCGGACGCGGGCGCGGTCACCTTCACCTCGCCCCCGCCCCACTCCGAATGGTGCGCATGAAGCTCGTACAGCCCCGGCGTGGGGACACGCGCCACGAAGCGACCATCTCCATCCGCGAGCACCGTGTCACCCGTCGGCTGGACGAGCACGGACACCCGAGGCGCGGGCCGCCCGTACTCGTCCATCACCCGCCCGGTGATGAGCGTGGCACGCGTGAGCTCCAGCTCGAGTGACGTCTCGCCCTTGGCCACGCGGGCTGGCACCTGCGCTTCCAGGAAGCCCTCCGCCTTGCCTTCCACCAGGTAGTCGCCCACCGCCAGGGGCCCCAGCTCCACCAGGGCGCCCGTCGTCCCACGCTCGCGTCGGACCAGCTCACCGCGCGACGTGAGCAGCGTCACCTCCGGGTTGGGCACGGGCTGGCCGGCCTCATCCAACACGGAGATGAAGAGCTTCCCCGCGTCCTCCAGCTCCAGCGTCACCTGCGTGACGCGCTCGCTGAGCGTCAACGTGCGCGGCACCGAACCCAAGCCCGGCGCCTCCGCCGTCACCATCAGCTCATCCGGATACAGGCCCGTGAAGCGCACGACCTCGCCCTCGGTGCGCAGCTCGCGCGCGAGGTGGTCCGCGCGCACGCGCACCGTCGCGGCCGCGGGCTTTCCATTCCGCGTGACCTGAACCTCCAAGGTGCGCGCAGGCGTCAGCTGCAGGCGGACCTGCTGAGGCCCCGCCTCCACACGAGCCTCGACGACGGGCACGTAGCCCTCCGCGGTGGCGAGGACGTAGAAGGGCCCTTCGCCCAGCCCCTCCAGCGCGAAGGCCCCATTCCCGGTGGACTCCGCCTGGAACGGCAACGGCACGCGGCGAGAGACGGCATACACGCGAGCCCCTTGCACCGCGCGCCCCGCATCATCCACCACCTGCCCTCGGATGGAGCGCAAGGGCGGCAGGTACAGGTCCACCGGCTCTCCGGGTGCCGCGCGGTCCCTCAACGCCACTCCCATTCCAGGAGCGCGGGCCCAGACGGAGAACGACACGCCCGCGAGGCGCTCGAAGCGGAAGCGCCCCTGCGCGTCGGTCATCACCGTGGCGCGTGCACTCAGGAAGCCGCGCTGCTGCTCGAGAAACGCCAGGGTATGGAGCGCGGACTCGCGCGCCGTGCAGGACAGGAGCGCCTGGTCACAGTCCTCGCAGCGGACATCCACCAGCGTCCGCTCCGCGCTGGACGACAGGGACACCTCCGCGCCCGCAACGGGCTTGCCCGACGCGTCGAGCACCCGGCCGGTGAGCGCCAGTCCCTCCTGCCCTCCGGAGGTCACGTCCACCGCCGAGAACTCCGGCAGCGGCTTCGTCACGGAGCCCGAGGACATCGCGGCCTCGGGCCTGGCGTCCGAGCGAGACCACAACCAGGCGGCCCCGGCCACCACCAGGGCCGACAACACCCCTATGAGAATCCAGTTGCGCATGAATTCGTCACGCGGACCTTAACCCGCGGCCGGGCCGGCAACGGACGATTCCCTCGGGAAATTCCGCGCGAGTCCTCTCCCGGACGCTCTCGCCGCCACCCGTCCCCCGCGGAGCGACACCGTCAGGTGCTCATCACTGCTTGGTGTTCGAGTCGTCCTCGAGCGCGTCCAGCCGCTTCTCCACTTTCTCGAGGCGCTCGTGGGTGGACTCGGCCACCACCCCCAGGAGCCGTGCCATGCGCCCCACGCCCGTCTCCATGCGCTGGAGCCCGCCCGACAACGCACGGACCTGACCCACGGCCGACTCCATGGTCGTCATCATGGCGTCCATGTTCTCGCGCATGACGTTCATGCTCTGCTGCATGGCGTTCATGCTTTCGCGCATCGAGCCCATGTTCGTCAGCGTAGAGCTCATCGCCGACGCCAGGATTCGCGTGTGCATCCGCGTGGACTGCATCTCCTCGCGAAGCTCCGCCACCTCGCCCATCAACCGCACCAGCACATCCCGACCCGCCGCCCGCGCCATTCGACCTCCCACCTGGGTTCGGCGAGACCGTACCCGTGGGGTCTGACGTGTCCCGGCGGCGGAAGCAGATGGACGGCGGCTGCGCGGACTCATGGGGTCGTCACTCCTCGGCGAAGGGTTGGATGGCCTGGGCCACGGCCAGCTCCTGCCGAGCCTCGCTCAACTCGGAGTTCGTCGCACGCAGTCTGTCGCTCAACACCTGCACGAAGCTCCAGAGCATCTTCACCGCGAGGATGGACTCGCGCTTCATCAGCCCCATCAGGTCCGGACGGGAGATGACCATGGTGCGCGTGGGTTCCGTCGCGCGGACCGTCGCCGAGCGCGGCGCGTTGTCGATGAGCCCCATCTCCCCGAAGTGACCGCCCGAGCGCAGCTCCGCGATCTCCACGCCGTTCTTCTCGATGGCCACCCGGCCCCGGATGACGACGAAGAGCTCCTCGCCGGGCTGGCCCTCCACCACGATTTCGCGCCCCGCGGGATAGGTGCGCGTTGTGGCGATGGACAGCACCGCCGTCTGCTCCTTGTACGTGAGGTGGCGGAACAGCGGAATCTTGCGCAACGCCTCCATCCGCGACTGCGCTTCGCTCGTCTCCTCGCTGGCCATGGCGGCGCTGTCGCCCGCCACCTTCACCACCACCGCGGTGATGTTGTCCTTGCCACCGCGCTCGTTGGCGATGTCGATGAGCCGCTTGGGCAGGTCCGCCGGCGCCATGCCCGAGACGATGGGCAGCATCTCCTCGTCCTCGACGTAGCCATGCAGGCCGTCCGAGCACAGGACGAACATGTCCCCCGGCATCAGGTCCACGATGAGCGTGTCCACCTGGACAGACTCCTGGATGCCCACCGCGCGGGTGATGACGTTGCGGTACTGCGACGTCGCCGCCTGCTCCTTCGTGATGGTGCCCGCCTTGAGCTGCGCGGCCACCAGCGTGTGGTCCTCCGTGAGCCGGTGACACTGGCCATGGCGCACCAGGTACACCCGGCTGTCACCCACGTGCCCGATGACGCCCTTGTTGCCGCCCACCGCCAGGCAGACGAAGGTCGTCCCCATGCCTCGCTTGGTGGAGTCCGTCATGGCGGTCCGGTAGATGTCCGCGCACGCGCGCTGGACCGCCACCTCCACCAACGCCGCCGCCGCGGACCGGCTGTCCGCCGTGGGGTTGTTGCCCAGGTCCTTCAGCAGGTGCTTGTTCGCGGTGATGTGCTGCTTGACGACCTCGGTCGCGCGGTTGCTGGCGACCTCGCCCGCCGCGTGCCCTCCCATCCCATCGGCAACCACGTAGAGCCCGAGCGGCGCGTCCACCAGCATCGCGTCTTCGTTGTGCTGCCGCTTGCGGCCGACGTCGGTCAGTCCGAAGGCTTCTGTGGTCAAGGCCACCGCGAACACTCCCGTGTGTGACTGTAGGCGACTCCGCACGTTACGCAGGCCGCTTGAGACGTGGCAAGGCTCAGGGAGCCATCCTCGCGGCCAGCATCCTGACAAAGCCGCTTGGTGTGTAGAACACGAGCTCCACCTGACCGAACCGCATCCGCGCGCCATCCTCCACGGACACGGCCTTGCGGGGGGTGAGGCGAACCCCGCCCAGCCACGAACCATTCTTGGAGCCGGCGTCTGTTAGCAAGAATTTTGCTTGAGACTCGTCCCGAGCCAACCAGGCGTGGAAGCGAGAGACACTGCTGTCGTCCAGCACCACGTCGTTGTTGCCCGTCCGCCCCACCGTGACGCCCCGGCCAAACGCGTTCGTCTGGGACTTCAGCACCGAGAATACCACGGGCTCCGTGGCCCCCAGCGTCGGCGGACCGGCGTTCGTCACCGTCTTCAGCCGGTACTCCTCCTGCTCCTCCACCCGCTCCCCCGCCACCGCCGGCGTGAAGACGAGCAACGCGGGCGGCAGACGCCGCTCGAGGTCCCCCCGATTGCGCAGGTACCTCGATACATGGGCGCTCAAGAGCTCGGGCATAGGGGGCGCGGGAGGAGGGAATCCCGCGAGCCCAGTCTACGCCGACTTCACCGCCAATCCACGAACAACCCGAGCGCCGGGCCACCCACATAGCCGCGGCCCAGGTAGCGCCGCTTGAGTCCGAAGGGCTCGCCGTAGCTCGCCGCGAGGCCCACGGCCATCTTCTCGAACTGGTAGCCGACCTGGATGCGCCCCTCGACGATGCCAGCCACGTTCTTGTCGGCGGGGGAGCCGTCGAAGTGGGCGCCGTAGAAGACAGGCCCGCCGGTGACCTGGAAGCCCCAGTGCACGCTGTTGGGGAGGTGGTTGCGGTAGCCGATGCCCACCTGCCCGGTGTGCTCATAGTACGAGCCGAGCTTCGTCTCCGGCTTGCCCGTCACGGGGTCCGGCATGGCGAGGCCCCACCCCAGCCCCCCCTCGAGCAGGAAGACGAAGGCGTCCTTCCGGTCCTGGAAGAAGGTCCACTGCCACTGCACCTTCAAGCGGGGGGTGATGAGGTCCTCCCGGAGCGACGCACCCAGCCACACACCCCGAGGCAGCAAGGACGTCGTCGGAGAGCGGTGCTCGCGGACCGGAGGGGCGTCGGTCTGCGCCTGGGCGGTGGGAACAAGACCCAGGGTCAAGGTCAACAGGGCGAGGAGCTTGCGGTGCATGAGAGTCATCTTCCCGTCATGGAGCGGAGCGCTTGTCAACGAAGTGTTGGGTTGGCTATGACGCGTTCGTTACCTGCGGATGGGCACGGGGCCAGGCCATGTCTGGAGCCACCCGCCGTGGGGCACAAGGAGCGGGACACCGCATGCCAGTCGTGACAGTCCGGGCCAGCAACAAGCAGAGCTCGGGAAAATTCGACACCCTGGTCCGCAAGGCCACGGAGAAAGCCTCCGACCTGCTGGAGCAGAGTGATCGAGTGCTTGTGGTCTACGAAAAGGGATGCGCGAGCATCTACTACGAGGGTGACAGCGCTCAGCCGCTCCCCTCCCCTGCTTCCCGCGCCTGAGCGAGGGAACGCAACTCCCAGCAGGCGTGTCCAGAGAGGCACCTCTTCTCGAAGGACATCCGTGGCACGCCTGCTCCTCCTCGCCTCCGCCGTCGCTCTCGTTGCCTGCTCCACGCAGCGCGCGCACGAGCGTTCCCTCGTTCCGACCGAAGCGTTGATGCAGGGCGCTCCGGGCTCGCTCACGGAGAACCGGTCCATCATCCACCGGGCCTCGGTGAACCTGGAGCGAGATGAACCCGAGCAGGGCCCCACCCAGGCGGTGGCGCTGGCGAAGGCCCACGGGGGTTATGCGCAGCAGGTCATGACCCGGGGCGCGGTGGTGCGCATCCCCGCTGATCGCCTGGAGAGCTTCCTGGCGGCGGTGCCGACGTTGGGCACGGTGGAGAACAAGAGCATCTCCGCTGAGGACGTGACGGACGTGCACCGGGACCTGAAGGTGCGCCTGGACAACGTCACGCGCATCCGCGAGCGCTACCTGGAGCTGCTCCAGCGCGCCACCAGCGTCGAGGACACCCTCAAGGTCGAGAAGGAGCTGGAGCGCATCACCATGGAGTACGAGACGCTCAAGGCTCGCCTCCAAGGTCTGGAGGCGGACATCGCGGTGTCCACCGTGTACCTGGACTTCCGGCGACCCGTGCGGCCCGGCCCCGTGGGGTGGGTGTTCTATGGGCTGGGCAAGGCCGTGAAGTGGCTCGTCGTCTGGGACTAGCCGCCGCGCCCACCTGTAACTGTGACAGTTACAGGGAAACCCGCTCGGGTACGCCGGAGCGGGGCCTCATCGTGACAACCCCGCGTGAACAGGCCCTCCAGGGGCCGGCACACGTTGTGCTCTAGCGAGGCGCACCCACTGGATGCCGGACGTCTCCGAGGCATCCATTCGCCTGGAGCAGACGACCGATGATGAAGCGCCTGATGGGAGCCCTCGTCGCCCTCCCCTTGATTGCCGCTGCCCCGGCCCTCGCGAGCTCGGCGAAGAGCGCGGCCTCCGAGCAGAAGCCCGCCTCCGCCCCTGTCACGAAGAACGGCGTGCAGCTCGTGGACCTCACCGTGACCTCCAAGGGCTTCGAGCCCGCGAACGTCAAGGTCAAGGCAGGCAAGCCCGTCCGCCTGCTGATCACTCGCAAGACGGAGAAGACCTGCGCGACCGAGCTCGTCATGGCGGACCTGGGCATCCACCAGCCGCTGCCCCTGGACACGCCCGTGACCGTCGAGTTCACCCCCAGCGAGTCGGGCACCTTGCGCTACTCCTGCGCGATGGACCACATCAGCGGGCGGGTGACCGTCCAGTAGCCCCCCGAGGCCGCGTCGCGCTGAAGCGCCGAGCGCGGCCCTCCAGCCTGCTGCCTGGAGCAGGCCCCGCACACCCGCCCGGGTGTGATGTTCACGGTTACACCCTGGCGCCCCCGTCGACACGTCCGTGCGGCCCTCCCCGCTTGCCCCACGGTCCAGGCCCAGCTCCCCTCCCCTGTCGTGCGCCCACCTCTCGACATGTCCCTGCCAGCCTCCTCTCCCGCGTGGCGACTCGACGCGCCCCGGCACCTGGTCGTCGTCCTGGCGCTGCTCTCCCCCGTAGCGGCGCTGGCGCAAGCCCCGCTCTCCGCACCCGAGCCCCAGGCCCCTCCGGTGTCCTCCCTCGCGACGGACGAGACGCTCTCGAAGCTCCTCGCGGAAGCCCTGGAGGCCCGCCCGGAGCTGCGCCAGGTCGAGGCCCAGGAGAAGGCGGCTCAGGAGCGAGTGCCTCAAGCCGGCGCCCTGCCGGACCCGGTCCTCCAGGTGGGCATCCAGAACGATGGCTTCGGCGAGCTGATGATCGGCGAGATGGAGGGCAGCTACTTCAGCATCATGGCGTCACAGGCCCTGCCCTTCCCGGG
This sequence comes from Myxococcus stipitatus, assembly GCF_038561935.1. The sequence continues at coordinate 6,200,757 of NZ_CP102770.1, forward strand.
CAAGCGGGACCTGCGCACCGAGGTCGCACGCCTCGGCGCCAAGGCCGTGTCGGCCCAAGTCCTTCGAGCCCGACTGACCATCGAAGCGGAGCTGCGCCGGGCCTACCTCGACCTGCTGATGACTCGAGAGCGACGCGGGTTGCTCGACCGGCTCGAGGCCATCTGGAAGCAGTCCGCGGACCTGGCGCGCATCCGCTACGAGACGGGCGACGGTGCCCAGTCCGACCTGCTGCGCGCGCAGCTCGAGCTCAATCGGATCCGCCAGCGCCGCGTGGCCCTCGACGCCGAGGAGCGCACCCGCGTCCAGACGCTGAACCGGCTGAGCGGGAGGAACCTCGACGAGTCCCTGCCCACCACCACGCGGGTGCGTGACCTGGGCATCCCGGAGCTCGGCGAAGCGGAGGCCGCGGAGAAGGACGCGCTCGAGCGCAGCCCCGAGCTGGCCGAGGGCCGCGCCAACATCGCCCAGGCCCAGCAGCAGCTGGCGCTGGCTCGGAGGGAGCGCTGGCCCGACTTCACCGTCAGCGCCGGAGTGATGCCGCGAGGCGGCGACTTTCCGACCATGTGGCAGGCCAACGTAGGCGTCAACCTGCCCATCTTCTCCGGCAGCAAGCAGAACCGCGCGGTGGCGGAGAGCGTCGCCACCGCCCATGCCACGACCCGCGCGACGGAGACCGTCGAGCAGGTGCTGCGGCTGCGCGTCCGCGAGCGCCTCACCGCCCTGTCCGCCCTGCGCGAGACCGCCGCGCTCTACCGCAGCGGCTTGTTGATGCAATCAGCGGCGACGGCCGAGAGCACGCTGACGCAGTACCGCGTCGGACGTGCCTCGTTCGCCTCCGTGCTGGAAGCCAACTCAGGCATCGTCCGCGATGAAGAAGACTTCCTCTCGACGCTCGTCGAAGCGCAGCGGCTCGCCATCGCGCAGGCGGAAGTGAGCCTGGAGCCCGTCGCGGCCCTCGGCGGTGGCGGCGCGGGCGCGGGCGGAATGCCCGGCGCTGGCAGTGCCCCATCCGCTCCCGCGCGAGGCGCGGCCCCGTCGGGTGGCGCGGCGGGCGCGGCGCCCTCCTCCGCATCCTCCTCCATGTCCGGAATGTAGTTCCGAGGTCCGCATGTCCTCCGTCCCTCCGCCTCCTTCCTCTCAGGCCCCCTCGGGTCGCCGCTTTGGGGCCACCGCGCTCGCGTCGACGGCGCTGGTCAGCGCGCTGCTCGGCGGCGGCACCGTGCACCTGCTCTCGCATCGAGAGGAAGCCCCGCACGCCCACGCGGCACCCTCACCGTCTCCCGAGACCGGGGAGAAGGCCACGCCGCGATTCCAGTGCCCGATGCACCCGGCCATCGTGCAGGACACTCCGGGCAAGTGCCCCATCTGCGGCATGGACCTGGTGTCGATGGCCTCCAGCCCCACAACGCCCGGGGGCCCCACCGTGGAGGGCCTCGCCACCGTGGCCATCGACCCGTCCCGTCAGCAGCTCATCGGGCTGCGCACCGCGCCGGTGATGGAGGGCAAGGTCGGTGGGACGTGGCGCACCAACGGCCGCATCGCGCAGGACGAGACGCGTATCCGCCGCGTCCACATGAAGGTCCCCGCCTTCGTCGAGCGCGTGTTCGCGGACTTCACTGGCAAGCCCGTGCGCCAGGGCGAGCCCCTCTTCGCCGTCTACAGCCCGGAGCTGCTCGCGGCGCAGGAGGAATACCTGCTGGCCCTGCGCACCCGCGAGGCGCTGAGCCAGGCGGGAGGCATGACGACCGATGGTGACGCACTGGTGGCCGCGGCGCGCCGCAAGCTGGAGCTGTGGGACGTGCCCCAGGCGACGCTGGAGCGGCTCACGCGCACGGGCGAAGCCACCCGCACGCTCACCCTCGTCTCCCCCATCTCCGGTGTCATCACCAAGAAGGACGTCGTGGAAGGCGCACGGCTGGAGCTCGGCGCCACCCCGTACGAAATCGTCGACCTGTCTCGCGTCTGGGTCCTGGCCGACGTGTACGAGAGCGAGCTGCGTCACGTGAAGGTGGGCATGCCCGCCACGCTCCAGCTCAAGGCCTTCCCCCATCGGGTGTTCGCGGGGAAGGTGTCCTTCCTCGACCCGGTGCTCGACTCGGCCACGCGCACCGTCAAGGTGCGGCTGGAGTTCCCCAACCCCGATGGAGACCTGCGCCCGGAGATGTTCGGCGAGGTGGTGCTGCGCGGTGCCTCTCGCGACGCACTGAAGATTCCCGCCGACGCGGTGGTCCCCACGGGCACCACCCACGTCGTCTTCGTGTCCCTGGGCGATGGACACTTCGCGCCGCGCGAGGTCCGCCTGGGTGAGTCGGATGGAAAGAGCGTGGAGGTGACCTCGGGACTGAAGGCGGGAGACCAGGTCGTCACCGGCGCCAACTTCCTCGTCGACTCCGAGTCCCGCCTGCGCGCGTCGCTCTCGGCGCTCACCTCGTCGTCGAGTGGCGCCATGGCGGCCCCCGCGCCGGCCGCGCCGCCAGCGTCCTCCGGCCACCACGGAGGCCACTGAGCCCATGATTCGAGCCATCATCCGCTTCTCCGCGGAGAACAAGTACCTGGTCATCGCGGCCACCGTGGTGGCGCTCGTCGGCGCGTGGTGGACCATGCGCAACATCCCGTTGGACGCGCTGCCCGACCTGTCCGACACCCAGGTCATCGTCTACGGGCGATGGGACCGCAGCCCGGACATCATCGAGGACCAGGTCACCTATCCCATCACCACCGCGTTGCTCGGCGCCCCCAAGGTCAAGGCGGTGCGTGGCTTCAGCGACTTCGGCTTCAGCTACGTCTACGTCATCTTCGAGGACGGCACGGACATGTACTGGGCTCGCACCCGCGTGCTCGAGTACCTGTCGAAGATCACGCCCCAGCTTCCGCAGGACGTGAAGGTGGAGCTGGGGCCGGATGCCTCCAGCGTGGGCTGGGTCTTCCAGTACGCGCTGGTGGACAAGAGCGGCAAGCACCGGCTGGACGAGCTGCGCTCCTACCAGGACTGGTTCCTGCGCTACGCCATCCAGAGCGTGCCTGGCGTCTCCGAGGTCGCCACCGTGGGCGGCCAGGTGCGCCAGTACCAGGTGACGGTCAACCCCAACACCCTCGCGGGCTATGGGCTGTCGCTGGACGCGGTGGTGCGCGCGGTGCGGCAGGGCAACAACGACGTGGGCGGAAGGCTCGTGGAGGTGGCCGGACGCGAGTACATGGTCCGAGGACGCGGCTACGTGAAGAGCGTGGAGGACCTGGAGAAGCTCACCCTCCGCACGCGGGGCGGCACCACCGTCACCGTCAAGGACGTGGCCACCGTGACACTGGGCCCCGAGCTGCGCCGAGGCGTCGCCGACCTCGACGGCCAGGGCGACGCGGTGGGCGGCATCGTGGTGATGCGCCAGGGGGAGAACGCCCTCAACGTCATCGAGCGCGTCAAGGCGAAGCTGGAGGAGCTGAAGCCGTCGCTGCCCGAGGGCGTGGAGGTCATCACCACCTATGACCGGTCGATGCTCATCGAGCAGGCCATCGAGACGGTGTCCCACAAGCTGGTGGAGGAGATCCTCATCGTCTCCCTCATCATCCTCATCTTCTTGTGGCACGTGCCCTCGGCCGTCGTGCCCATCGTCACCATCCCCGTGTCGGTGGCCCTGGCCTTCGTCCCCATGTACTTCATGGGACAGAACGCCAACCTCATGTCGCTGGCCGGCATCGCCATCTCCATCGGCGTGCTGGTGGACGGCGCCATCGTCGAGGTGGAGAACGCGTACAACAAAATCCACCACTGGATGAAGGACGGCAAGAAGGGCGACTTCCACCAGGTGCGGCTGGAGGCGCTGATGGAGGTGGGCCCCGGCGTCTTCTTCAGCCTGCTCGTCATCGCCGTGGCCTTCATGCCCATCTTCACGCTGGTGGACCAGGAAGGTCGGCTCTTCCGCCCGCTCGCGTACTCGAAGAACCTGGCCATGGCCATCGCCGCGCTGCTGGCCATCACCCTGGACCCGGCCATGCGGATGCTCTTCGCCCGCGTGGAGCCCTTCACCTTCCGCCCCAGGTTTCTCGCGTGGGCCGCCACCCAGGCGCTCGTGGGCAAGTACTACTCCGAGGAGCGTCACCCCATCAGCCGGCTGATGCACCGGCTCTACGAGCGCCCCTGCCGCTTCGTCGTGCGCCACGCGAAGGCCACGCTCGTGGTGAGCGTGCTCCTGGTCGCCACCACCATCCCCGCGTACCTGAAGCTGGGCAGCGAGTTCATGCCCCCGCTCAACGAGGGCACCATCCTCTACATGCCCTCGGCGGTGGAGCCGGGCATGTCCGTCACCGAAGCACAGCGCGTGCTCCAGGTGCAGGACAAGATCCTCATGCGCTTCCCCGAGGTGGAGCGCGTCTTCGGCAAGGCGGGCCGCGCGAACACGTCCACCGACCCCGCGCCCTTCACCATGATGGAGACCACGGTGCTCCTGCGCCCGGAGTCCGAATGGCGCGAGGTGCCTCGTTGGTACAGCGCCTGGGCGCCCGACTGGGTGAAGGGCCTGCTGCGCCCGTTCTGGCGCGACCGCATCACCCAGGCCGAGCTCGAGTCCGAGATGAACGCCGCGCTCCAACTCCCCGGCATCTCCAACGCGTGGACGATGCCCATCAAGGGACGCCTGGACATGCTCTCCACGGGCATCCGGACCCCCGTGGGCATCAAGATCATGGGCGCGGACCTGGCCACCGTGGAGCGCATCGCGCGCGAGACGGAGGCCGCGGTGGCGAAGGTGGAAGGCACCCGCAGCGCGTTCGCCGAGCGTGTCGCGGGGGGCTACTTCCTGGACTTCGTCCTCAAGCGCGACGAGCTCGCGCGCCACGGCCTGAGCGTGGATGACGCGAACATGATGGTGATGACCGCGGTGGGCGGCGACAACCAGTCCACCACCGTGGAAGGCCGCGAGCGCTACGGCATCAACGTGCGCTACGCCCGCGACTACCGAGAGGACCTCCAGGCCCTCAAGCGCGTACTGCTGCCGCTCCCGGGCGGCGGACAGGTGCCCATGGAGGCCATCGCCGACGTGGTGCTCGCGCACGGCCCGTCCATGATTCGCAACGAAAACGGCATGCTCACGGGCTACGTCTACGTGGACTTCGACACGTCCAGGTACGACGTGGGCAGCTTCGTGGACCGCGCCAAGGAGGCGGTGGCCGCGGGCGTGAAGGTGCCCACGGGCTACTCGATGACGTGGAGCGGGCAGTACGAGAACATGCTGCGTGTCCGCGAGCGGCTCCAGTTGGTGATTCCGCTCACGCTCGTGCTCATCTTCGGGCTGCTGTACATGAACACGAAGTCGGCGTTCAAAGCGGGGCTGGTGATGCTCGCGGTGCCCTTCTCCGCCATCGGCGCGGTGTGGCTCTTGTGGGCGCTCGACTACAACATCTCCATCGCGGTGTGGGTGGGCATGATTGCGCTCATGGGGTTGGACGCGGAGACCGGCGCCTTCATGCTGCTCTTCCTCGACCTCTCGCATGACGAGGCCAAGAAGAAGGGGATGCTGCGCACCGAGGGCGACCTGGTGGAGGCCATCATCCACGGCGCGGTGAAGCGCGTGCGGCCCAAGGCGATGACGGTACTCGCGGCGATGCTGGGGTTGCTCCCCATCATGTGGTCCACCGGCACGGGCGCGGATGTGATGAAGCGCATCGCGGCGCCGATGGTCGGCGGACTGGCCACGAGCTTCCTCTTGGAGCTGCTCGTGTATCCAGCGGTCTACTTCCTGTGGAAGCGCCGTGAGGTGGTGCCAGGTCCCGCCACCCCCGAGCCCGCGCAAGAGCCCGAGGCCACCCCGCTCGCCGCCTGACGGAGCCAGGCCCTGCATCCCCGGGAGTACGCCGTGACGGACAGACCGAGTGTTCTCGTCGTCGATGACAAGGAGAACATGTGCCACCTCGTCGCTCGCATCCTGGGCGACGCCTATCAGGTGAAGACCGTCGAGGACGGAGCGCGTGCGCTGGCGCTCATCCGGACGCGGGAGTTCGACGTGGTGGTGACGGACATCCGCATGCCGGGAGCGGATGGCTTCGAGGTGCTCCGCGCCATCAAGCAGCACGCCCCGGACACGGAGGTCATCCTGATGACGGCCTACGCCACCGTTCCCCGAGCGGTGGAGGCCATCAAGGAAGGGGCCTATGACTATCTGTCGAAGCCGTTCGACCCGGACGAGGTCTCACTGGTCGTGGCGCGGGCACTGGAGCGCAAGCAGCTCAAGGCCCAGGCGGCCTCGCTGCGCCGGGAGTTGAATGGCGTCTACGGCTTCCAGAACCTCATCGGGAAGAGCGCGCCCATGCGGGCGCTGTATGGCTTGCTGGAGCGTGCCGCGAGCCTGGCCATCACGGTGCTCATCACGGGGGAGACGGGGACGGGCAAGGAGCTGGTGGCTCGGGCCATCCATCACCATGGACCGAGGAAGAACAGGCCATTCATCGCGGTCAACTGTGGCGCGCTCCCATCGGAGCTCATCGAGAGTGAGCTGTTCGGCCATGTCCGGGGAGCCTTCACGGGCGCGGGAGAGACCAAGGCGGGCCTCGTCGAGGCCGCTTCCGGAGGGACGCTCTTCCTGGATGAGATTGGCGAGCTGCCCCTGGCGGTCCAGGTGAAGCTCAATCGCATGCTCCAGGACAAGGAAGTACGGCGCGTGGGCGAGGCGACGGTTCGCCGCGTCGACGCGAGGGTCATCACCGCCACCCACCGCGACCTCAAGGCCGAGGTGGCCGCGGGCCGATTCCGCGAGGACCTCTACTACCGGCTGAATGTCTTTCCGGTGCAGTTGCCGGCGCTGAGAGAGCGACGCGAGGACATCCCGTTGCTGGCCATGCACTTCGTGCAGAAGGCGGCGAAGACCTACCGGCTGCCCGTGGATGGGCTGGAGCCTGAGGCCTTGCGTGTCCTGACAGGCTATTCGTGGCCAGGGAACGTGCGCCAGTTGGAGAATGCCATCGAGCGCGCGGTGGCCATCACGTCGGGGACTCGCGTGGGCACGAGTGCGCTTCCGCCCGAGGTGCTGGGTGAATCCCAGGGAGCGCTGTCGAACGACCCGCTGGTGAAGTTGCCCTTCCGGGAGGCCGTGGACCTCGTGAGGGACCGGGCGTCCCGCGACTACCTCATCGCGCTGCTGCGCGAGTTCGGGGGCAATGTGACGCGGGCGGCGGAGCGGGCGGGGATGGAGCGGGAGAGCCTCCATCGACTGCTCAAGCGCTTCGGGCTGAGGTCCGATGACTTCAAGGAGGCGTGACGTCCTCACCGTCGTCACGGTCCAGGTGGAGACCACCGCTGGTGGGCTGAAGACTCACGGCTCGGCGTGTTGGCGCATTGGAGAGGCCCGCACGCCGGGTCGACGTCGGCGCGGACCTCGGGCCGGAGACTCCTCCCCCGAAGGCATGCGCCCGTCCTGGAGCCATGGCCCAATTGCGATCCGAGTGAGAGCGGTCACCTGCCTGGAGGGTGCGATATAGCTGCCCTCACCATGTCCTCGCCCTCCTCGCAGCCCATCCGTCTGTTCCAGGATCCGTCGAGACGCTCCGGAAGCCCCCTGGTGAGAGCCCTGACGGGCCATACCGACCGCGTGGAGGCCGTGGCCGTGGTGCGTGACGGTCGACACGCCGTCTCCGCGAGCCTGGATGGAACGCTCCGCCTGTGGGAGCTCGAGACAGGGCACTGCGTGCGCGTGTTCTCCGGGCACGCGGGAGGCGTGCAGGACGTCGCGCTGCATACGGACGGGGAGCACATGGTGTCGGCCGGGCGAGATGGAATGCTCCGGCTGTGGAGCACGAGGACGGGGGCGTGCGTCCTGGAGCGCCGCTCTCCCTGGCCCGCGCTGCGCGGCGTGCGGCTGCACCCCGATGGCCAGCGACTCATCAGCTGGGGATATGACGAGCGCGTGGAGCTGAGCACGCTCGACACCGGAGACTCCCCGCGGACACTCCGGAGCCATGAGGCCCCCGTCACCTGCGTCGCCATCTCCCGGGATGGGCGTCGGCTCGTGACGTGGGGCTACGACAACACGGTGCGCATCCACTCGCTGGAGAGCGGTGAGCTGGCCTCCACCTTCGACGGCCCTGACTCCGAAGTGGCCTCCGCGGAACTCCACCCTGACGGGCGACGGGCCATGGTCGCGTGCACCGACGGCTCCCTCCGCGTCCTGGATCTGGAGACAGGTGCCTGGAGGCTGCTGGGGCACCATGGGTATCCGGCGCTGAGCGTCGCCCTCTCACCCGATGGGCGCGAGCTCGTCTCCGGCGGCGAGGACGACGCGGTCCGGCTGTGGGATGTGGAGACGGGCGCCAACAAGGCGACCTACGCTCCGCCCTCGTCAGGGGAAGGAAGCATCGCCGAGGCCCACCGGCTGGCCGTCTCCGCCGTGGCCTTCCTCCCGGACGGCCGACAGGTGCTCTCCGGCAGCTTCGACCGGACGCTCCGGCTCTGGAACACAGCCACGGTCATCCACGAGCCCCCGCCGCGACACAGGTTGCCGGTCCGACTGCTCACGCTCGCTCAAGAGGGACAACGGCTGGTGAGCGGAGACGCCGAGACCTGGCGCGTGTGGGCCCCGGCCTCCGGCGCATGCGTCCAGAAGCTCCCCTCACCTCCCGGCGGCATCCAGGCGATCAGCGCCCTTCCCGAGGCAGGCCGCGTCCTCGCCGGCAGGAATGACGGGCCCGTGGACGTCTGGGCGCTGGAGCCGCAAGGCCTGCTCCGACAGCTCGAGGGGCACACTCGCGGAACGCTCGCGGTCGCGGCGCTGGCCGGTGGACGCGAGGCCCTCTCCGGTGGGCGGGACAAGCTGGTGAAGCACTGGAGCCTCGAACAAGGCACGTGCCTGCGGACAATGGAAGGCCATGGACAGGCGGTGATGGCCCTGGCCCCGCTGCCAGGCAGTCGGCGCGCCGTCTCGGCAAGCGCGGACATGACGCTCCGGGTCTGGAGCCTGGACAGCGGCGAGTGCCTGCGCGTCCTCGAGGGACACACGGACATCGTCCTGGCGGCGGTGGCGCACCCGGATGGCCGCCGCGTCGTCTCCGGCAGCATGGACAAGGTCGTGGCGGTCTGGGACGTGGACAGCGGTGACTGTCTCCAATCCCTGGAGGGACATACCGGCGCCGTGCACGCGCTCGCCTTGCTGCCCGACGGACGCACCCTCTTCTCCGCTTCGGAGGACGGCACGCTGCGCAAGTGGGACCTCGAGAGCGGCACCGCGCGAGGCAGTTGGAAGCCGGGCGCCGTCCCACGCACCCTCGTGACGTCCGCGCAGGGCGTCATCGCCGTGGGGTTGGACTCGGGCGAGGTGCTCTTCGTCTCGTGGGGCGAGTGAAGCTCACCCGACCGTGAAGGGCCGGGGCACGAAGGTCGCGGGAAGCTGGGTCAGCATCCGGTCCATCATTCCTCCCACCCCGGGCTCGCGCGCCTTGGCGAGGAACACCGCCATGTTGGGAGCGGCCCGCCACACTCCGCCCGAGCGTGGTGACACCAGGTAGATCCACAGCTCACCGGGGCCGCTCACCGCGGCCGGGTCCCACGCCATCACATCCCCGTTGCTGCTCGTCCCGAAGGGAACGAGCCGTCTCACCAATTCGGGTGTGCCGTCCGGGCGCAGGTCCAGGGCCTGCCGGTCCACATCCTCGCCCAGCTCTCCCGCAATCTCTCGGGAGAGGCCCACCAGTCCCGCGCAGCCGGGCTGGGCGCCGACAGGCACCGGCACATGGACGGTGAACATGCCGCCCACCTCGCCAAACCCGTAGCGCCGCGCGAACTCACGATAGGAGCCGGGCAACGACACCCCGAGCGCCTTCTCCGCCGCGTCGAGGAGTTCCTCTGAAGCAGTGAACCGCTGAGCCCCCTTCACCTCCAGGACAGGCAACTGCGTGGCGCCAAGCATCCGTCATCTCCCCTGCGAGCCACTGGACCTCAGTGGGTGCATGCCCCGCCATTGTAGCTCTTCTTGTGCTGGCCATTGGGGATGGGGTCTTCGTGGAGGATGGCCTTGGTCACCGCGTCCTCGGCGACGTAGGTGAGGTGCGTGGGGATGTTGGAATCCCCGTCGTAATGGGGCACGACCAGCAGGTTGACGGGGTTGCCCGTCGTCTCGATGTGATTGCGGATCCGCGTCTCGATGTCGCGCATCAACGGGCTGTTCGTGCCCGAGGTGAGGATGGCGATGTTGCGGCAGTCCGTGCCGTCGCCGCCAAGCTGACGACCAATCAGGTGACCGCGCTCGTGGTGGTCCGGGTGCGCGTTGTTGAAGCCCGTCGGAGTGTACGTCGCATGCGACCCCGTGCCGATGTCCGAGCGTGAGATCTCCGCGTAGACGCCGCCGGGCCGATCCCGCACCGTGTCGTAGGCGTCGTACGTGACATTGATGAGGCCCAGCGGGTCCGTCCACTGAAGCGGATTGGTGGAGTACCCGTAGGCCCCGTTGGGGTCATCGAAGAGCTGGAGTGGATCCGGTGAGAGGTACTGTGCCGCCCAGGGCGCGTAGTACCGATGGCGGTTGTACGAGAGGCCACTCTCCGCATCCGCCCACTGCCCCGGATAGCGGAGCGGACATTCAGCGAGAGGCGCATCCTCGTTGCGCGGAGTGCCAAAGGGGCCCAGCTTGCTGGCCCAGCCGACCCGGCCCTCCTCGGTGACGAGCTCCCGCGGAACCCCCAGATGGTCCGTCACCGCGAAGAGCGTGGACCCCTTGTCGCGCTGGGAGACCAGCTCATGCGCGTTGGGGAGGAAGTCCCAGGTGGTGAGCTCCGAGTCCCGCTGGGCGTGGACGAGCACGTCGCCATCCCAGTGGAAGCGCGTCTGGCCCTGGGGACCCTCCTTGGAGAGCCGTCGGTTGAAGGGGTCGTAGGTGTAGCGCCAGACGGCGCCGTCCGGGCGGGTCACCGACTCCAGGCGGCCCCGGGTGTCCCACGTGTAGCGCCAGGCGGCCTGCACCGTGGGAGAGCTCCGGTCCGTCAGTTGGGTGACTCGCCCCCCGGTGTCATACGCATAGGAGAGGCTGTCCTGCGCGAGCAGGCGTCCTCCCGCGGCGAGCTCCCGCTCGTCCTTGTGCGGAGGAATCGTCTTCGTGGGCCTGCCCGGTGGCGCCGCCTCGGAGGTCTCGACCCGGACGAGGTGCCCCGCGCCATCGCGCACGTACTGCTCCCGCCCCTCCGCATCGGAGAAGGACGTGAGCCAGCCTGCCGCGTCGTACGAATACTCCGAGGTCCCCCAGCGATTGTCGGTGACGCGGGTGGGCCGCCCCATCGTGTCGTACTGGCTGCGCCGGTCCACGCTGGTCCCGGAGCCTCCAGCGAGCAGCACCTCCTTGCGGATGGGCCGGTGCTGGGTGTCATAGGCGCTCCGCACCTGTGCACCACCGGGGAGCACCCGCGAGGTCTCTCGACCTATCCCATCCCGCTTGAATTGGATCCGCTGCCCCCCCACGGCCATCGCGGCGAGGCGCCCGTCGCGGTCGTAGTCGTAGCGGGTATCGTGGCCCAGGCTCGTCTTCCGCTCGAGCACCCGCCCCATCGGGTCGAACGTGCGCTCCACCACGAAGTCATTCGACTTCTCGACGAGCTTGCGGCCCAGGGCATCCCGCTCGTACGTCAGCTCGACCTGCGCGTCCGCGACGCGGGTCAGCCGGCCCAGCGCATCATGGGCGATGTCGACCGTGGCGCCGTCGGCATAGATGACCTGCGTCGGCAGCCCGAGCAGGTCATGGGCGAAGCGCGTCGTCCGCCCCGCCTCCGTGCGCTCCGAGAGGTTGCCGCCCTTGTCGTAGGCATAGAGCACCTCCCGGCCGTCTGCGGTGACTTCCCGGGACAGGCGTCCATCCTCGTCATACTCGAAGGAGTGGCTCTCGCCCGCCGCGTTGATGACCTCGGTCAGGAGCGAAGGCTCCTGGCTCCACTGGTAGCGGAGCACCTGGGCGCCATGGGTGAACTGGGTGAGCCGCCGGCTGCACCCGGAGCGTCGGTAGACGAAGATGGAGCCATCCGGACGGACAGCGCGCAGCAACAGCCCGCCCGCGTCGTACTCGAACCGGGTGCGGCGCTCATCGGAGTGGAGCACGGAGACGAGCAGCCCGCGCGCATCGTACTCGCGGCGAGTCATGTCCCCCTGAGGGGTCAGGGAGTCGAGCAGCTCGCCGAGGGGGCCGTAGGTATAGGTCCACGGCCCGGACATGACGCCGGACTCCCTCAGCACGTCGCCGTTCACATCGTGCGTGAAGCGGCGCCGTCCCCCATCCGGATAGTCGAGCTGGACCAGATCCCCACGCTCGTCCCACGAGAACGTCCACTGATGGCCCAACGGGTTGATGATGGCCTCGAGCCTGGCCTCGCGGGTGTACTTCCGCTGCCACGCACCGCCCATGGCATCGGTGAAGCGCACGAGCTGGTGGTGGGCATTGAAGGCATACAGCGACTTGCCCTCGGGTCCCGTGACGGCACGGAAGTGACTGGCCTCGTCGTACTCGAAGGCGCGGACGGCGCCGCCGGGCTCGGCGATGCTCACCTGTCGCCCCAGGTCGTCGAACTGGGAGGCCCACACGCGGCCCAGCGGGGTCGTGGTCCGCTCCACCTGTCCGGCCGCCGAGTACTCGTAGCTCCACGTCGCGCCACGGCTGTCCGTGACCCGGGTCATGCGCTTCGCGGGCAGATACTCGAGCGTCTTCTCGTCGAAGCCGTCCTGTCCACGCGCCTGGGTGCAGCGCCCCTGGATGTCGAACGTGAACGTCCACACCGCGCCGGTGCGAGTCACCTCGCGGACCATCCGCCCCGCGGAGTCATATGCATAGGAGCTCGTGAAGCCGGCGCCGTCGATGACCTCCGTCAGCCGACCGTCGACGTAGCGATAGCGAACGAGGGGTGCCGCGGAGCGCGTGGCGTCTCCATGGAGCGCCGCCAGCCTCCCCGTGCCGTCATACGCGAGATGGAAGGCCCGCCGGCTGCGCCGCTCCCGGAGCGCGACGATGCGCCCGCGGGCATCGTGCTCCACGTCCACGCCCTCGCCCGTGACGTCCTGCACGCTCACCAGAGGGGACCACCTGCCATCCGTCCTGTCGCGGAAGAGGTATCGCACCACGCTCTGGCCGTCCGGCGTCCAGGCCGTGACGACGAGCTGTGCCTCCTCGCGCCGCAGCTCCATGAATGCGCCGGGGTTGCGGACGGCCTGCCCCTGGGCAAGGACACCCTGGCGATCATCGAAGGTGTACTCGCTCTCTCCTTCGCGGGAGAGCATGCGGTAACCCTCGAGATCTCGCCGGATCCTCATCTCGTAGGGAGAGAACCACCCGGGGCCCAGCATGCCTCCCGATTCAGGGAGCATGGCCGTGCTGTAGCGCCGGCCAAACGAGACATTCACGCGACCGCGCAGGACCCGGTCCGTCATCTCGTGAAACAACACCCCGGTCACGACATCAATCGGGTGCCCGACCGAAACTCGCTGTGTCATGACTTGAATTCCTTCTCGGGACACCTTCGCCTGGAGCGCGCCCATCCGTTGTTCACGAGGAGGGCGCCGGTGGGCTCGTGGATGTTGATGACGGATGCGGTCAGCTCGAGCGTGAATCAGCCAGGGATTGAGAGGACATCAACATCAGTCCTCCGCTGCGGAGTGCTGGCGGCACTCTCCCCTCGGGCTTCCCCAGTCAGTTGATCTTGATGAGGGCGCCGGTGATTTCGTGGATGCCAATGGCCGAGGAGGTCAGCTTGGGCGCGGAGATGGCCGCCCCGGCGGCCTCCAGCTTCACCGTGCTCTGCTGGGCCCCCAGGCTCACTTCCTTGCCGCCATTGACCTCCACCGTGCCGTCGCTCTTGAGCTTGATGCTCGCCGCGCCGCAGACGAGCGACAGCTCCTGGACCGCCGTCACTTCAATCTTGTTCCCGTCGATGACCATCTGACCCGAGGAGTTGTGCAGCGCCACCTTCTTGCTGGTGCCCTCGATGGTGATGCTCTCCTCGAGCGTGATGCTGCACTCCCCCTGCTTGGCCTGGAGCTGCACATCGCCCGTCATCACGAACTTCTTGGTGGCGTGCTGAGACTTGTCCCCCGTGACCTCCAGCGTGTCGTTCCCGCCGATGGTCTCCTCGCGCTTGCCCGTGACGGTGAGCTTCTCCAGCGTGTTCACGGTGGCGTCGCGGCCCGCCTTCAGCGTGAGCTTCTCCTTCCCCGTCACATCCTCGGTTCGCGCGCCGGTGATGGTGATGGTCTCGTCCTTGTCCACCGTCTCGGTGCGCTTGCCATGGACAGTGGTCGTCTCGTCCTTGTCCACCGTCTTGGTGCGATTGCCCTTCACCGACATCGTCTGCTCGCCGCCCACCGTCTCCGTCTGAGAACCATCCACCGAGTTCGTCTGGTTCGCCTTCACCGACGTGCTGTGGTTGTTCAGCACCACTTCGTTGAAGTCCTTCTGCGCGTGCAGGAAGATTTCTTCCGCGTCCTTCGCGTCCTCGAAACGCAGCTCGTTGAAACCATCGCTGTCCTTCGAGCTGGAGGTGCGGATGGTGCTGCGCGTCTTGTGCTGGGGGAGCGGGTACGGCGGCGTGTTCTTCCCGTTGTACACACTGCCCACCACGATGGGACGGTCCGGGTCTCCCTCCAGGAAGTCCACCAGCACTTCCATCCCGATGCGCGGCAGGAAGACGAAGCCCCACCCCAGCCCCGCCCACGCCTGCACCACGCGCAGGAAACAGGAGCTCTTCTCGTCCCGCTTGCCCTGCCGGTCCCAGTGGAACTGCACCTTCACGCGACCATGCTCGTCGGTGTGGATCTCCTCGCTCGCGGGGCCCACCACCGTCGCCGTCTGCAACCCCGCCATGCGCGCCCGGGGCCGCCGGCGCGGGGCCCGGAAGGACACATCCAGCGGGATGCACTCGAACGTGTTGTGGTAGCGGTCCGACACCTCGCCCGCGGGCCTCCGCGCGTGGGAGTCGTCCGTGAGCTCCTCGGGAGCCCGGCCATGGTGCTCCACGTGCGTCAGCAGGTACCACTGGTCGAGCGCGGTGTGTCCATGCCCCGTCAGCTCGAACATGTAGCCCGGCGTGAAGCCCGTGACGTAGCCCAGGCCCCTGCCGCGCTTGCCCTCCGCGTGCAAGGCTTGACGGCGCAGCTGCTCCTGCTTCTGCGCCGGCTCGTACTTGTACTTCTTCTCCCCCGCGTCATACGGGCCCAACAACGGTGCGGGGTACTCGTAGGATTCGCGGTCGCGCCCCAGCACATCCTGGGCCCGGGACTCCCTCGTCAAGTCGTAGTCCGGGTGCGTCCAGTTGAAGTCTCGCACGACCACGCTGGTGGTGTGCATCTGCTGTGAGAAGTCGAAGGTGCGCAGGCACTCATCCGCCGCCGTGGCGGCCTCTGGACCCCGCACCGTGATGGGCGAGCCCTTCACCGCCTCGCAGGAAGGACACTGCTCGTTCTCCTCCTGGAGGACCAGCTCCTCCTTCTCCCCCGAGTGGTCGAAGTAGAAGAAGATGCCCTCCTCCTCCATGAGCCTCAGGAGGAAGTCGAGGTCTGTCTCCTGGTACTGCACGCAGTACTCGCGCGGCAGGTACTCGCGGTTGAGCTCGATTCGGAAGGGTCGCTCGAAGGGCTGCAAGCCCTGGGTGAGCACCTCCTCCAATATCTCCGGCACCTTCTTCTCTTGGAAGATGCGGTTGTCCTTGCGCTGCGACAGGGCCCACAGCGCGGGGACGACATGGGCTCGCGCCAGCAGGTGCCCCGCCTGTGTCCCCGTGTGCTCTACACGGTGGACGATTCCGCACAGACGTCGGGCTCCCGCGTCATGGGAGATGAGGACCTCGGCCGACGAGCCCAACAGCCCGTCGATGTCCGCGCCGAGGTGCTCGTTCGCCAGGTCCACCGTGCAGGTATAGAGCTCCGAAAGCCCTTCCCTCGCATGCAACTCCACCACGCGCCATCCGGCCGCCGGGTCCGCGTTGGAGGTGAAGGAGAAGCGGACCTTGTCCAGGGGGGACTCGCCCGCGATGGCATTGACCACCTGGGACAGGGCGCCCAGGGCCCCCGAAGCGCCCAGCGCCCCGAGGGCCTGGCTCGCCACGCCTGATGCCTGATGGACGGCCTGTTCGACGCGCCGCGCCTGCTGCACCGCGTTCTGGACCTGGGGAATCTGCGACAGGGCATTCTCCAACGGCTGCCTGACCTGTTGGATGGGTACATTCCCTTCGCGAGCCTGCTGAACCGCCTGACCGGCGCCTTTCGCCACCTGCGCAGATTTCTGGACGTGGTGCATCACGTCGTCTGAGTCCGACACGTGGCCTCCCCCGGGAAGTCGAGATTCTTCCTAGCGCCTTTCATATCGCATGACGTTCCTGGACAGAAAGGTGGCTCATCTCAAAAATGAATGACTCGCCGGATGTCACACAGACCGGTTACACTCATCAACGACATGCGGCGCAAGCTCCAGGAACTGCAGGACACGCTCAGCGGCTTTGTCGACCAGCGCGACCACTTGCTGCTCGTGGTGGGCAGCACCGAAGGAGAAGCCGCGTGGGTCCTCAAGACGCTCCAGGGGCTCGATCAAGAGACCCCGTCTGACCTCTTCCTCCTCTTCGCACACGACGCCCAGAACGCGGCGCAGTACGTCACCGCCCTCGTGGCCAACCTGGAAGCACAGCTCGAGGGGGTCAACCTGGCGCGACAGGAGAAAGGCGAGGAGCGCTGGCCTCCCCTCCCCAGTGGTTGCCAGGACATGCGCCAGGCGCCCGCCGCGCGCCTGCGCGCCGCCATCGAACACATGCGCGGGTTGCTTCCCTCGGACGGAGATCACCGCCTCGTCTGGGTGATGATGCCACTGAAGATTGAAGACCGGGTGAGTTATTCACAACTGGTGGGCCAGCTGCTGCCTCACGATGGATTCCAGCCATGGATGCGCTCGCTGCGCATCGTCGTGCGGGATGACCGGCAGGCCCCGTTCCTCGTCCCCGCACTGCGCAAGCTCGGGGTGACGGGCGCGCTCGTCTATGAACCGGACCTCAGCACGGCGGCGCTGACGGACAGCCTGGCCCAGGAATCGGTGGACCCCGCGACGCCCGTGCCCGAGCGGATGCAGGCCCTGCTGCAACTGGCCGCGCTGGACTATTCGTACAAGCGCTACCCGGCGGCGGCGGAGAAGTATGCCTTGCTGCACGCCTACTACGCCGAGCATGGGCCGAAGGAGTTGCAAGCCCTCTGCTTGCAAGGCGCGGGGGATGTCTTGCGCGCGGTGGGCAAGCTCGAGCAGGCCAAGGAGCGCTACCAGCAAGGGCTGGCGGTGGCCGTGAACACCCTGGCGTTGCCCATTCTCATCAACCTCTCCATGGCCGCTGGGGATGTGAGCCTGGAGCTGAAACAGTACGCCGACGCGGAAGGATATTTCGACATCACGGACCGCGTCGCGACCAAGGCCCTCAATCCCTTTCCCAAAGCGGATGCAATGGAGAAGGTGGGTGTCTCGCGCCAGCTCCGCAAGGACATGGGCAAGGCCGTGGTGGCATGGAAGGACGCCGCGACGTTCTGTCGCTCCGTGGAGTACACCGTGCGGTTGCGCTCGGTGCTCCAGCGCCTGGAAAAGGCCTACGGCGCGGCGGGGATGGCGGCGGAGCAGCGAGCGTGCAAGAAAGAATTGCAGGGATTGCCTCAGGAGAACTTCGCGTGAGCGCTACCCCAGGTTCCACCTCGGCCCATGGCGCGCGTCAGGCGGACAGGCCCCCCGCGCCCGCACCACCTCTCATCCAGCCGACGGGCGAGAACGTCGCCGTCGGCTCGTTCGCCAGCATCGTGAACCGGACGTCGGACCCCTTCCGCCAGGCGCCTCCCGCGCACCAGGGCACCGTGGGCGCCGTCAATCAGGTGCTGGGTGGGGTGTTGGGGGTCATCAACGCGCCGGTGGAGCTGCTCAACACCGGGTTCGCCCTGGCGACGGCGCCGCTCGCCGCGCTCTTTCCCGCGCTGCCGGCCGCCACCCTCATGGCGCTGCACGTCGGGCTTCCACACCCGCATGCCCATCCGCCCAGCCTCATCCCTCCCGCGCCCCCCATTCCCCTCCCCAGCCTGGGCGCGGTGATGCTCAGCGGCTGCGTGTCTGTGCTCATCAACGGGGTGCCCGCGGCCCGCGCGGGGGACGTGGGGCTGGCGGTGACGTGCGGCAGCTTCATGCCTCCGCTCGAGGTCTTCACCGGTTCCAGCAAGGTCTTCATCGGTGGCTCCCGGGCCGCGCGCATGGGGGACATCACGAAGCACTGCACGCCTTCGACAGGAGGCGGGGCGCTCACGAAGATGCAGAAGGTGATGGCGGTGGCGAGCAAGGTGATGGCGGGCGCCGGCATGGTGTCGGGAGCGTTGAGCGTGGCGACGGCGGCGATGGACTCCGCGAACTCGAGCGCCGAGGCAGCCGCTGCTGCCGCCGCGGATGACGCCAACGCAGCAGCCGCCAGTGCCTCCGCCGCCGCCGGTCAGGCCATCGGTGCCGGAGTGGCCGCCGCGCAGCTCGCCGCGGATGCGGCGGCCATGGCCATGTCCATGATGGTGGGCAAGGACCCCGGCCTCGTCCCGGACTTCGGCGCCATCGTCCTGGGCCACCCGAACGTGCTTATCGGCGGCTTCCCGATGCCGTCCTGGAGCGACGTGGCGGAGGGCATGAAGAAGCTCGTGGCCGGACTGCGCCGAGGCGTCCGAGGCGGCCGGAGGCAGGGCCGGCTCTTCTGCGCGAGCTGCATGTAGCAACCCCGCCTATTCACCTGGAGTGCACCCCGCCCACGACGTCCGCTCGCGGGCCGTCTCCCGCGAAACAGGGCCGAGGGGGCGTCCTCCCGCCAACACCGGGCGGGTTCGACGACTTCGTACCGAAGTCCTTGCGGCGGCGCGTCGCACCCGGTATAGGGGGCCGGTACTTCACGGCCAGGTAGCTCACCTGGTTAGAGCGGCGGTCTCATAATCCGCAGGTAGTCAGTTCAAGTCTGACCCTGGCCACTGCCCCGGAGTCACTCTCCCGAGTGATTCCGGGGTTTTTCTTTTCCGGCCCCTGCACCGACCCGCCCGAGCGAGCGGGAAGACCCATCCCGCCCAGGCGCGCCCCCAGGCAGGAAGCAAGCCTCGCTCCCTGCCCAGTCCCCGCGTCACCTCACGAGTCGTAACCCGTGTACCCCTGGAGCACGATGACCGTGCGGGTCGCCGGGTAGTACAGCACCGCGAACCGGTTGAACTCGTGGCAGTTGTGGCACGGCACTTCACTGGTGGCGAACCACGCCTGGACCTCGCCCCCACCCGCGTAGGCGTCGATGGCCGCCAGGAGCGGGCCGCCGTCCCCATAGCCGCTGTCGCTCAGGAACACGCTCTGCCCCAGCCCCGCCCGGTTCGTGACGGTGCCGTCCTCGAAGGCAGGCAGCTCCCGGTACTCGGCGGACCACTGGAGCTTCTCGAAGATCCCCTGGAGCGTCGGCGGCGACTGCGGGCACCGCGGCGTCGAGTACGCCTGGATGGGCTTCAGCCCGTACCACACGCCCCCGTTGGACCCCACGTTCCACGCCGCCCGCGCCGGCTCCAGCGAGGCCGCGTCGCGCGGCTCCAGCGAGAGGGCCTGCGGCGGCGTCTCCGCGCAGACGTCATTCACGTACCAGCACCGCTGCACCTGGCGGAACGTCCCGCACGCCGCGTAGTCCGTCGTCCCCTGCGGCTGCGCATGGATGCAGTTGTACACGGGCAGCTGGCACTCCGGCGTCGGCCAGACCTCGTAGGCATCCCCGGTGGTCAGCGCCAGGCTCGTCACCCTCGGCACCAGCCGCGCCGTCTTCTGCACCGTCACCCCACCCGCCAGGCTCGCCGTGAAGGTCAGCGGCACCGTGTGAGGGTCCATCGCGTCATGCACCGTCCCGTAGGACCAGTCCAACCGGTACGAGTCCACCCCCGAGGCCGACACCGTCGGCACCCCGTCCGCCGCCGTCACCGCGAGCGACTGGAGCTGCCCGTCCACCCTCCCCCGGTAGACGACGTTGTCCCCCCCGTTCCGCACGAAGTACGGGTCCACCTTCTCGTCGACCCACATCCCCTCGGAGCCTCGGAAGTCGAAGAAGCGGGGGAACACCTCAATCTTCGCCGTGTAGGAGGTCGGCGTGCCCGTGAAGGTGCTCACCCCGACGAAGAGCGGCAGCCCGGACAGCACCGCGTTGAGCTCGTTCTCCACGTCCAGCGCAATCTCGAACCGGCGCTCGCTGATGATGTTCGCCTCGCCGTAGATGTCATCCGGCACGAAGCTGAAGACATCCTGGAGATAGCGATTGGCCGTCGCCCGGAGAATCATGACGCGCCTGCCATTGCGCGTCTCGAAGGTCCCCATCGTCTCGAAGCTCAGCTCCAGCGAGCCTTCCGTCGCGGAGATGCGCGTGGCCGTCGCCGCCGCCTCGGAGACACCCGTCGTCGGCTGCTCGGCCACGGGCTCCGGCTGCGTCTGCCCACAGCCCGAGACACCCCAAGCCACACACAACGCCATCAATCCATTGCGAAGACTCATCCGTCCGCTCCAGGTGGGCTACTCCAGGATAATCACAATAACGTGACCACCTGACAAACGAGCGTATCAATCCCGTCACACCGTGGACGCCGAGCCAGCCTCGCGTTGATACATGTAATACAAACGGCGCCGGCCCCCAGACAGGGACCGGCGCCGCGCTCACTTCGGAATCAATCAGGAATCGTAGCCGGTGTAGCCCTGCAGCACGATGACCTTGCGGGTCGCCGGGTAGTACAGCACCGCGAACTGCTGGAACTCATGGCAGTTGTGGCAGGGCACTTCCTGCGTCGCGATCCAACCCTGGACCTCGCCGCCGCCCGCGAACGAGTCAATGGCCGCCAGCACCGCCAGGCCGTTGCCGTAGTAGTTCGACGACAGGAAGACACTCTGCGACAGACCCGCCCGGTTGGTGAACGTCCCATCCGAGGAGGCCGGCATGCCCTGGTGCATCCACGACACCTCGTCCACCACGGCCTGCATCGTCACCGGCGTCGTGGTGCACTGAGGAGCCACATAGGCGGAGATGGTGTCCATGTAGTGCCAGGCGCCCCAGTTGGAGCCCTGGTTCCACGTCAGCCGGGTCGGCTCCAGGGACGAGGCGTTGATGGCCGTCAGGGAGAACGGCTGCGGCTGACACGACTGCGCGACGACGGAGCCAGTCGCCACGGACAGGGGGGCACGAACCCCATCCGCGAAGGCAGAGGACGCAAGAACAGCGACAGCGGAAACAATCAATCCACGAAAGTTCATCAGTCGGCTCCAGGTGAGAAGGGCGCGCAATAGCACACCAATCTTAGAAAACAGATAACAAACGGGTCAGACATGCCCCTTGGTGCCCCGGGCCGATTTGTTGACGAGCCCCCGGACCGCCCTCCTAATGCCCCGGACAGGTCGGTAGCGGCCTGTAGCGCCACGCAGGAGGAACCCCCGATGCAAGATGGAAACCCCAGCTCCCTGAGTCCCGAGCTTGCCCCTTCCCCGGCGGCCGCCGAGGTGTCCGTCGACGCACGTGGGCCCGACGCCGACATCGTCTCCACGCACGTGCTGGTGCCGGAGGAGCAGGTCCAGAAGCTGCGCGAGCTGGCGCGGCGCACCCGCATCCACCAGAGCGAGTACCTGCGCGAGGCGGTGGATGACCTCCTCGGCAAGTACGGACGCGGCGCGGCCAAGGAAGAAGGTCAGTCGTGACGTGGACGGCGCGGAGGCGGAAGGGCGTCGAGCGCCCTTCATCCATCCGCGAGGCCATCATCCGCTGGCTGGAGCAGGAGCTGTAGCCCCGGGGGGACCTACGTCGTGGGCGCCGGAGCTTCGCCTTCCTTCTCCAGCTTGCCCGCGATGTCCTTGAAGGACATGTGTCCCAGCGACATCATGATGAGCCCGAAGCCGACCGTCTGCGCGGTCTGCGCGAGCCACAGCACGTTCGCGTAGGCCAGACCGCCGGCATTCACCACCGTCGCCGGGAGGAAGAGGCTCAAGCCCACCTTGCAGGCCGCCTGGAACGTCCCCACCATGCCCGGCGCCGCGGGAATCATCACCCCCACGACG
This sequence comes from Myxococcus stipitatus, assembly GCF_038561935.1. Next base: position 6,222,792 of record NZ_CP102770.1, read on the forward strand.
AGCACGCAGAGCACCACGTAGGCCTGGAAGAGCGACAGCTCCATGGGCTGGCAGGTGCTCCCCGCCGCCGCGCCGGTGCAGTCGAAGGCCTGGGCCAGGAGCATCATCCCCAGGCCGTTCACCCCCCAGTACGCCACGGTGAACAGGAAGAAGAGCACCACCTGCCGGGCGTCCGGGAGCTGCCGCATGGCGCCCACGAAGGTGTCGACGACGTCCGCCACCTTGTCCGCGAGCCCCGGCGCGAAGCGCCCCACCGTCGAGCGGACCAGGCGCACCGTGCGCTCCTGCTGCCACAGCCCGAAGAGCAGGAAGAGCAGCCCGCCGCCGAACACGGCGAACATCAGCCACGAGCCCAGCTTGACGTAGCGGACCTCGGGCGTCTCGTTGGGCACGAAGAAGAGGAGCACCCGCATCGACGCGGCGACGAAGAGCCCGTCGACGATGCGCTCCAGCACCACGGACGTCATCGCCGCGCTGCGACGGATGGAGCTGCGCTGGGCGATGAGGAAGGGCCGCGCGAACTCCCCCAGTCGGAACGGCAGCACCAGCAACATCATGAAGCCGATGGCGGAGGCCTCGTTCAGCTTGCGGAAGGGGACCTTCTCCAGCCCCGACAACAGGCTGCCCCAGCGCAAGGTGCGGAACACGTGGATGGCCACGAGGCACAGGAAGTACGGCAGCAACCAGAGGTAGTTGGCCGACTTCATGCTGGCCAACTGCGTCCCCCAGTCGGTGTCCCGGAAGGCCCACCAGAGGAAGAGAAGAGTGACCAGGATGCTGGCCGAGAGCTTGACTGCGCGTTTCACGGCGGCCGGGTATACCGTCAGTCCTGGTCGGACTCCAGCGACTCGCCGCTCAGCAGGCGGGAAGGATTGTCCCGAAGGAGGCGGACGTACGTCTCCTCCCCCACCCTCCCCTTGAGCTCGTCCAGGGAGCGACGGACCCAATCCCGGGCCCCCACGGGGCCGTGCAGGTCCGTGGCGGCCACCGCGTACAGCCCCTCCTCCAGGAACGCCCGGGCCAGCTTCCTGGCCGTGGGCCCATAGCGGCCGATGAGCGCGCCCACGTCGAGCTGGAGGTGGGCCCCCGTGCGGACGGCCTCGGCCGCGCGGCCCTTGCGCTCGAACTCCACGCAGCGCTCCGGGTGGGCGATGAGCGGCACCACGCCCTTGGTGCGGATGCGGAACAGGATGTCCGGAAGCGCGGGCACGGGCGCCGTGTAGGGCAGCTCCACCAGCGCGACCCGGCCCGCCCCCAGCATGCGCGCCGCGGGCGTCCCCAGCCCCCGGAGGAACGTGTCGTCCAGCACGTTCTCCGCGTTGCGCCCCAAGGTCAGCGGGATTCGCTCCCGCTCCAGCGCGGCCTGGAGCTCCGCGAGCCGCGCCTCCACCACCTCCACGGCGGCGTACTCCGGCCGGGCGTGGGGACTGGGCGCGACGGTGGAGAAGCCCAGGTCGACCAGGGCGCGCGCCATCTCCAGCGCATCCTCGAGGGTGCGCGCGCCATCATCCACGGCGGGAAGCAGGTGGCAGTGCAGATCGACGAAGCCGCTCACGCGTCCTCGCGCTGGCGGTCGGGGTGGCTGCCAGCGGGCAGCTCATCCTCCGTCTCGGCGGCCTGGCGGTCAGGCATCCGATACTCCTCTCCCAGCCACCGCCCCAGGTCCACCGCGCGGCAGCGGCGGGAGCAGAACGGGAAGGAGGAGTTCTCCGAGCGCGGAGGCGCCGGCTTCTTGCAGATGGGGCAGTGGGCGACACTCATGATGGGCTCCGCATTAGATAAGCCTTGACGTTCTCGCGGGCCAGGACGTTTCGTGCCCGCGCGTCCGAGAGAGAGGTCGCCGCCATGAAGGTCATCCGAATCACCAAGCCCGGCGGTCCCGAGGTCCTCGAGGAGGCCGACCGCCCCGAGCCCGTCGCCGGCCCTGGCGAGCTGAAGGTGCGCGTGCGTGCCTCCGCCCTCAATCGCGCGGACCTCCTGCAGATTCGCGGGCACTACCCCGCCCCGCTCGACGCGCCCCCGGACATCCCCGGCCTCGAGTACGCGGGCGAGGTGGTCGCCGTCGGCCCCCGGACACACCGGTTCAAGGTCGGCGACCGGGTGATGGGGCTCGTCGGCGGAGGGGCCTGGTCGGACGTGCTCGTCACACACGAGCGCGAGGCGCTGCCCATCCCCGAGGGCATGGACTTCACCGACGCGGCGGCGCTCCCGGAGGTGTACCTCACCGCGTACGACGCGCTGGTGCTCCAGGGTGGCCTGAAGCCCGGCGAGACGGTGCTGGTGCACGCGGTGGCCAGCGGCGTGGGCTCGGCGGCGGCGCTCCTGTGCCAGGCCTCCGGGGCGCGCGTGGTGGGCACGGGGCGCAATGCGGCCAAGCTCGCGCGCGCCTCCGAATGGGGCGTGGAGCACACGGTGCTGTGTGAGTCCGCCCCTCCCCGGTTCGCGGACGCGGTGCGCGCGGTGACTGGCGGCCGGGGCGCGGACCTGTGCCTGGACCTGGTGGGAGGTGACTATGTGCCGGAGTCGATGCTGGCGATGACCTCTCGTGGACGGATGGTGTTGGTGGGCCTGGTCGCCGGAGCTCGCGCCGAGGTGAACCTGGGACTGCTGCTGACGCGGCGCCTGAGCGTGACGGGCACCGTGCTGCGCAGCCGCCCCCTCGAGGAGAAGATGGCCCTCACCCAGAGCGCCGAGCGCCACCTGCTCCCCCTGTTCCGCTCCGGCGCGCTGCGCCCCGTCGTCGACGCCGTCCTCCCCAAGGCCGAGCTGCGTCAGGGATTGGAGCGGATGGCTCGCAATGACCTGGTGGGAAAGCTGGTCGTGCGCTGGGGGTAGAAGGACCGCTTGCGGGATGCAAGCGTTCTGTGTCCAACACAGACATGCCCTTGCGATCACATAGGCAAGCAGCCTGTTCCGCTCAAGATTGGCAACGAAAGCTCTCTCTGGATAACCAGACCTCCCCTCAAGAGCCTTCATCGCTGGCGCCAGTCTCCGCGAACAGAGACGCAGTTGCGGCCACGTCCCTGTCGGCCAGCTCCATTCAGACTCGCTGAAACACGGCCCTTCCCCATCGCGGAGGCTCTGGGCTGCTCGTGTTTTTCCGAGGCGCACGCCTCGACGAGAACGGTCATGAAGCCAGAGCCCTCGTTGTCCGCCCGCAGTCCGATGTCCGTCAGCGCGCCGCCCGCGGGTGGCCTGGGAGCCACCCTGGGTCCCGGAGGACGCATCCAGCATTACGAGCTCATCCGCCCGCTCGGCAGCGGCGGCATGGGCACCGTCTTCCTCGCACGCGACACGCGCCTGGGACGCCGCGTCGCCATCAAGCTGCTGCTCACCGAGGACGCGCAGTTCGCCCAGCGCTTCCTGCTCGAGGCCCGCACCACCGCGCGCTGCAGCCACGAGAACATCGTCATCATCCACGAGGTGGGCGAGGTCCAGGGCAGCCCCTACATGGTGCTGGAGTACCTGCAGGGCCAGCCGCTCAACAAGCTGCTCAAGGCCAGCCCCCGGCTTCCTCCGCCGCGCGCCGTGGAGCTGATGAGCCCCGTCCTCCGCGCCCTCTCCTGCGCGCACGCGCACAAGATCGTCCACCGGGACCTCAAGCCCGAGAACATCATCGTGACGGACTCGGGCACCATCAAGGTGCTGGACTTCGGCATCGCCAAGGTCATCCAGAGCGACGAGCAGCGCGGCGAGTCGTCCCCGCGCTCGCTGCTGGAGGGGCTGCGCCTCCTGCCGTCCATGGCACAGACCGGAGACGCGACCCACCTCACGCGCCAGGGCGCGCTGATGGGCACGCTCGCGTACATGTCCCCGGAGCAGTGGGGCAACGGCATCCCCGTGGACCACCGCACGGACATCTGGGCGGTGGGCATCATCCTGTTCCGGATGCTCACGGGCCGCCACCCGCTGGAGCCCCTGCGGGGTCCCCAGCTGATGGTCACCGCGGCGCTCGACGAGCCCATGCCCTTGATTCGCTCCGTGGTGCCGGATGTCCCCGTGGAGCTCGCGTCCGCCGTCGACCGGTGTCTGCTCAAGCACAAGGACCAGCGCTTCCCCGATGCCGTCGCGGTGCTGCGCGCGCTGGAGCCCTTCCTGCCGGGCCGCTACATGCCCGACGCGGGGCTGGATGAGAGCCCCTACGCGGGGCTCGGCTCGTTCCAGGAGTCCGACTCGGCCCGGTTCTTCGGGCGCGCGCGTGAGACGGCGGCGCTGGTCAACCGGCTTCAGGATCAACCGCTGGTCGCGGTCGTCGGCCCTTCCGGCGCGGGCAAGTCCTCGTTCGTTCGCGCGGGGGTAGTGCCCGTGCTCAAGCGCTCCGGGGTGCCCTGGGAGTCGCTCATCATCCGCCCGGGGCGAGACCCGCTGGGCGCGCTGGCCACCATGGTGGCGCCGCTCGTCACCTCGTCTCCGACGCTCGAGGAGGACTTGCGCAAGCAGCAGCAGATCGCCGAGCACCTGCGCAAGCAGCCTGGATATGTCGGCGCCGTCCTGCGGGCGCGTGCTCGCCGTGAGCGCCGGCGCATCGTGCTGTTCATCGACCAGTTCGAGGAGCTCTACACGCTGGTGCCGGATGTCCGCGAGCGGCGGGCCTTCACCGCGTGCCTCTCCGGCATCGCGGACGACGCCACGTCCCCGATTCGCGTCGTGCTCTCGGTGCGCTCCGACTTCCTGGACCGCGTGCAGGAAGATGAGCGATTCATGTCGGAGCTCGCGCCGGGGCTCTTCTTCCTGACGACGCCGCAGAAGGAAGGACTCCGCGACGCGCTGGTGCAGCCGGCGGAGATGGCGGGCTATCGCTTCGAGTCCCCCGCCATGGTCGACCAGATGATCCAACATCTGGAGACGACCCCGGGGGCGCTGCCCCTGCTCCAGTTCGCGGCCATGCGGCTGTGGGAGGCTCGGGACCCGTCGCGGCGGATGCTGACGGAGAGCGCCTACCAGCAGCTGGGGGGTATCGCCGGGGCGCTCGCGACGCACGCGGACAGTGTGCTGGCGGGGATGTCTCCGCAGGAGCGGGCGCTGGCGCGGGCCGCGTTCCTCCGGCTCGTCACCCCAGAGCGCACGCGCGCCATCGTGTCCCTGGAGGAGTTGCGGGAGCTGACCCGGGATGGGGACGAGCTCCAGCGCATCATCGACAGCCTCGTCCAGGCGCGCCTGCTGGTCATCCAGACGGGACAGGGCACCACCGGCTCCTCCGTGGAGCTGGTTCACGAGTCCCTCATCTCGGGCTGGCCCACGCTCAAGCGCTGGCTCGATGAGGGGCAGGAGGATGCGGCCTTCCTGGAGCAGCTGCGGAGTGCGGCTCGCCAGTGGCAGGCCAAGTCGCGTGACAGCGGCCTGCTGTGGCGCGGGGAGATGGCGGACGAGGCTCGCCGGTTCCAGCGACGGTTCCGGGGCGAGCTTCCCGCGACGCAGAAGGCGTTCCTCGACGCGGTGTCCGCCCAGGCGACGCGGCTGGCTCGGCTCAAGAAGACGTTCATCCTGGGCGCGGTGGTGCTGCTGACGCTGCTCTTCACGGCGGCGGCCGTGGCGCTGGTGTTCATCCGGGAGGCGAAGCAAGAGGCCGAGCACCAGGCCGTCATCGCACTGCGTGCCGAGGCCACCGCGCGCAACGCGGAGTTCCTGGCGCGTCGTTCGGCGGCGGAGGCCGAGGAGCGGCTCGCCGAGGTGCGGGCGAAAGAGGTGGACCGGCAGGAGGCGCAGCTGCGCGCGGAGGAAGCGAGCGCCGCGGTCGAGGCCGCCAACTCGACGCTGATGCTCAGGAACAACGAGCTCATCGACGCGCTGAAGCGGGCCCGGTGGGCGCGGTTCCACGCCAACCAGGCCACGGTGCGCGCCGAGCAGAGTGCGCAGGTGGCTCGGCAGGCGCGGGCGCAGGCGGAGAAGCTCCTCCAGCGCGAGCAGGAGCGCGCACTGCGCCTCCAGTCCGCATTGGGCAGCCCCTTCATCGAGAACCTGAAGTGAGGCGCGCATGAGCACCATTCAGAGACATGTTTCGCGGGTGCCTGTGCTGGCCGCGGTGGTGATGTCGCTGTGGGCCTGCGTGGCTTCGGCGCAGCGCGTGGATGCGCCGCTGGAGGTGGGGGGCAAGCGCCCCTGGGCCGTGGGCGTGTCCCGAGCGCGGCAACAGCAGGCCCAGGTCTACTTCTACGAGGGCAATGAGCGGCTGCGGGAGTCGGTCTTCGTGGATGCCGCCCGGAGCTACAAGCGCGCGCTCGAGCAGTGGAACCACCCGGCGATCCACTACAACCTGGCGCTGACCCTGATGAACCTCGACCAACCCATCGAGGTCTACAATCACTTGCAGCAGGCGATGCGCCACGGAGCCGAGCCGCTCGACAGCGGCCGGTATGAACATGCCCGCGCGTACAAGGCGCTCCTCGAGAAGCAGCTCGCCTGGGTGGATGTCCGGTGTGATGAACAGGGGGCTATCGTGACGTTGAACGGTCAGCCCCTGTTCACGGCGCCCGGCAGGTATCAAGGGCTCATCCGGCCTGGGTTGCACAGCATCATCGCGTTCAAGGACGGTTTCTTGCCCACGGAGAAGCGGCAGCCGCTGATGCCGGGCGAGAAGACCGAGCTCAAGCTGGAGCTGTACACGGAAGAGGAGGTCATCCGATACAACCGGCGGTGGCCCGCCTGGATGCCGTGGACGATGCTGGGCGCCGGACTGGCGGCGGCGGGCGGCGGCGGTGTCTTGCATTGGAAGTCTCGCGAGTCATTCCAGGACTTCGACTCGCGCATCGAGCCGACGGGCACCCGGATGACCGACGAACTGTCCTCGCTGCGCAGGCAGGGCTCGAGTTTCCGGACGGGAGCCATCATCGGCTACTCAGCGGGCGGCGCCGCGGTGGTGACCGGGGCCGTCCTCCTCTACCTCAACCGCGAGCGAGCCTATCGCATCAACGTCGAAGACAACGCTCCGGGCGTCGTCATCGCTCCCGCCGTCGGTGCTTCGTCCCACGGAGTCGTGGGCACGGTTCGCTTCTAGGAGACGCGACATGAATCGAATCCCACGGAATCTGGGCCTCGTCTCCTTCGTCTTCCTCGTCCTCCCGTTCCTGAGCGCATGCACGGGGGCCGAGAGCGTCACCTGCGAGTCCGGACTGGTGTGCCCCGGGAGCCGGAAATGCGCGATCAGCGGAGACATGTGCGTCTCCAAGACGTGTGGCAATACCCTCGTGGAAGCCGCCGAGGAGTGTGACGACGGAAACAACACCGACGGCGACGGGTGCACGTCCGAGTGCTTCCGGGAGTCATGCGGTGACGGCACGACGCAGCGCCGGATCGGTGAGCTCTGCGACGATGGAAACCAGGTGGGCGGCGATGGGTGCAGCGCGAACTGCCGCTCGGTGGAGATCTGCGGCAATGGCGTCACGGACGCCAACACCGCCGAGGAATGCGACGACGGGAACACCGTGAGCGGCGATGGGTGCAGCGTGAACTGCCTCACCGAAGGCTGCGGCAACGGCGTCGTGGACCGCGCCTCACAGGAGCGGTGCGACGATGGAAACCGCGAGGGTGGAGATGGCTGTAGCGCGGACTGCTCGTCCACCGAGAGCTGTGGCAATGGAATCGTTGACACCATCGTAGGCGAGGTGTGCGACGACGGAAACAAGCGCCCCGGGGATGGGTGCAGCGCGGACTGTCGCTCGAATGAGCAATGTGGAAATCGCTTGCTCGAACCGGCCCTCGGTGAGGTCTGTGACGACGGGAATCGCCAGAGTGGAGATGGATGCAGCGAGAACTGCACCTCCACCGAGCAATGCGGCAATGGCATCATCGACACCGCCGTTGGCGAGGTCTGTGACGGCGGAAACACCCGCAACGGCGATGGGTGCAGCGCGGATTGTCGCTCGAACGAGAGGTGTGGAAACGGCTTGGTCGACGTCTACATGGGCGAAGTCTGCGATGATGGCGACACGGACAGCGGCGATGGGTGCAGTGCCGACTGCCACTCCACTGAACGGTGCGGGAATGGAATCCGCGACACAGCCGTGGGAGAGGTCTGTGATGATGGCAACGTCACTGGCAAGGACGGATGCGCTTCGGACTGTCGCTCGACGGATCTCTGCGGGAACAACGTCCTGGACGTTCGCGAGCAGTGCGACGACGGCAACAACCTCGACACCGACAGTTGTCTTTCAAACTGCACCCTCGCGATGTGCGGCGATGGCATCCAGAATACATCACAGGGACGCGCCGAAGCCTGCGACGATGGGAACACCAGCGACTGTGGCACGTGCAATCATGACTGCACGCAACGACAGCCCTTGAGTCCGGCAACGGGATTCATCACGGTGGCTGGACTCCTCTGGGATAGTGAAATCATCACCATCGGAGCAGGCTCCGTGCGATATGGATTCGAATTTGACGCAAACGACTCCGTCGCCTTGTTCAACAGGTCCGTCAGCATCGTGGACTTCCCCCCTCCACCTCCCCCGCCCACCCCCGCCCCCTCCACCCTGGAAATCGTCGCGGACAGGCTCGTTGAACAGATTCAACTCGTGGCGGATACCGGCACCCACCGACTCCCAATCACCGCCTCCCGAGTCGCAGGAACCACCAATGTGAAGCTGGTGGCCAGGGAACCCGGTGCGGCTGGAAATCAACTCATCACAGAGTCTGTCTCTGCCTCTGAGTTCGTGGTCCAGTCGATGAGCGGCGGATATGGCCGGGATTGCCCCACCAACAAGGGCTGTGTCGATGATGACGACTGCGCGTTCACCTCGCCCAGAGGGAGCCGATGCTTGAAAGCCCCCGAGCAGCCCCGAGGAATCTGTCAACCCTGGTAGCAACAGACAGTTGCACCGCCCGCCCACGTCCGTATCCTCCGCCGCCATGGCCACCCACTTCGACCCCAGCGCCGCCGCACAGCCGGGTTCCGGCGTCTTCGGACTCCCCCACTCTCCCGACGAGGCGCACGTCGTCCTCATCCCCGTCCCCTTCGAGGCCACCACCAGCTACGGCGGTGGCACGTCCGACGGCCCCGCCGCCGTCCTCGATGCCAGCCGCCAGGTGGACCTCTTCGACGTCGAGACGGGCCGCCCCTACGAGCGCGGCATCGCCATGCTCCCCGAGTCCCAGGAGCTTCGCGACTGGAACACCCGCGCCAAGGAGCGCGCCCAGGTCGTCATCGAGGCCGGTGGAATCCACTCCGGCGAGGCGGAGCTCCTCGCCGCCGCCAAGGACGTCAACGCCCTCTGCGACCAGATGAACGACTACGTCTACCGCACCGCCAAACACTGGCTGGACCAGGGCAAGCGCGTGGCGGCCGTCGGCGGAGACCACTCCATCTCCTTCGGCATCATCCGCGCCCACGCCGAGAAGTACCCCGGCCTCGGCGTGCTGCACCTGGATGCCCACGCCGACCTGCGCGTCGCCTACGAGGGCTTCACCTGGTCCCACGCCTCCATCATGTACAACGTCGCCGAGCGCATCCCCGGCGTGAAGACGCTGGTCCAGGTCGGCCTGCGCGACATGAGCCAGGAAGAGCACCGCTACATCGAGGACTCCAAGGGCCGCGTCCACGGCTTCTTCGACGCCACCCTCCAGAACAAGCGCTTCGACGGCATCCCCTGGAACCGCCAGGTCGATGAAATCGTCGCCCTGCTCCCCCAGCACGTCTACCTGTCGTTCGACATCGACGGCCTGGACCCCGTCCTCTGCCCCCACACCGGCACGCCCGTCCCCGGCGGCCTGTCCTTCCCCGAGGCCATCGCCCTGCTGTCCGGCGTGGCCCGCTCCGGCCGCACCATCGTCGGCTTCGACCTGACGGAAGTCGCCCCCGACCCCGAGGGCGGTGAGTGGGACGGCAACGTGGGGGCTCGCCTGCTCTACAAGATGATTGGCTGGATGCTGAAGTCCCAGAAGGCCTGAGCCTCAGCTCACGCTGCCCTTCGTCAGCCGCAAGCCGAACGGAGCCCCCCGGACCACCGGGGGCTCCACGGGCAGCGCCCCTCCCTGCGGACGCGCCAGCTCGGTGGCCACTCCGTCCATGGACTCGAGCTGCGCCCGAAGCGACTCCAACACCGAGCGGTCCACCGGGGCTCCCGCCTCCAACCGCCGCAGCTGCCGCCGTGCTTCCTCCAGCGGCCCCTGAAGCGCTCTCGCCGCCCACTGGCCCCACGGGGTCCCCGGCAGATGCCCGGCCCCCTGGGCCGTCCTGGGCGCGTCGACCAGGGACTTGTGGATCAGCGCCTCGAAGTCCGTGATTTCGAAGGGCTTGTGCAGGAAGGCATCCGCCTCTGGCGCCCCCTGGGGCAGCACGGCGCTCAAGAGGATGACGGGCACGGCGTTGAGCTCCGCGTCCCGCTTGAGGCGGCGACAGAGCTCCACCCCGCTCAGCCGAGGCATCATGTGGTCCGTCACCACGAGGTGGGGCCGACACGCCCGAGCCATGGCCAGGGCCTCTTCCCCATCCCGCGCCTTCACCACTTCGTGGCCCAGGTCCTCCACCACATGACTGAGGACTTCCAGCACCGCGGGCTCATCATCCGCGACCAGGACAAGACTCATGCTTCCGCTCCTCCGCTCCAACGCGGCCCCCAAGCCACGCCGCCAGGACTTCGGCCTGCCCCTGGGATGCTGCCAAACTTCAGGGACCCGCCGCCTCCCGGTGATGCAATCGTTCACGGACGTGAAGAGTGATCTATGAAAGGCAACGCAGCGCCTCCAGCGAATCATGGGAATGACGCCCGCTTCCCGACAGTCGGGCTGTCATTCCGTCAACAATCCGCCGAGGGCGCACGGAGGGCAGACATGAAGGCAGGAGTCATGAGGTGGGGGCTGGTGGTGGCGATGCTGGTGTCCAGCGGAGCGCACGCGGACCTGGCTCGGCGGCGCGATGCCGTCGTGGAGGTGGTGCAGAAGGTCTCCCCGGCCGTCGTCTACATCGGCACCGAACAGGAGGTGGAGTCGCGCTTCCGCCGCCGCTCCCCGCTGGAAGAGTTCTTCGGTGGCATGGGCGGCGGGTCCGAGCGCCAGAAGATCGAGGGCCTGGGCAGCGGCGTCATCATCGACCCGACCGGCATCATCGTCACCAATGACCACGTCATCCGAGGCGCGTCCGCCATCCACGTCGTGCTCGCGGATGGTCGCTCGTACGAGGCGGAGGTCATCGGCAGCGACGCGGGCAATGACGTGGCCGTCCTCAAGGTGGCGGCGAAGGAAGCGCTGCCCATCGCCAAGCTGGGCACCAGCTCCGACCTGATGATTGGCGAGACGGTGGTGGCCATCGGCAGTCCGTTCGGCCTGAGCAAGACGGTGACCGCGGGCGTGGTGTCCGCCACCGGACGCACCTTCCGCGCGGACAACCGCGTGTACAACGACTTCGTCCAGACGGACGCGGCCATCAACCCGGGCAACTCCGGGGGGCCGCTGCTCAACGTCGACGGGGAGATCATCGGCATCAACACCGCCATCTTCGGCGGCGGTGCCCAGGGCATCGGCTTCGCCATCCCCGCGGACAAGGTGCGCCGCATCGTCGACGAGCTCACCCGCTTCGGGAAGATGCGCCCCTCGTGGGTGGGCATCGACACGGTGGACCTCAAGCCGCGCGTGGCCCGGCAGCTGGGCTGGGACCGCTCCTATGGCGCGCTGGTGACCGCCGTGGAAGCCGGCAGCCCCGCCGCCCAGGCAGGCGTGCGGCGCGGAGACATCGTCGCGGAGCTGGGGGGCTCGCGCATCCAGGACGCCGAGGACTTCGACACCCGCGTGCGCGGCTACCCCGCCCGCTCCGCCTTCCCCCTCTCCCTCTTCCGGGACGGCGGCCTGCGCACCCTCCAGCTCACGCCGTCCGAGTTCCCCGTGCGGATGGTCGAGTCCCTCGCCTGGGACCGGCTGGGACTCAAAGTGAAGGACGCCCGGGTGGGGCTGGCGGTGTCCGGCATCCGCGCGGGCTCCGTGGCGGCGGAGGCGGGGCTGGAGCCCGGCGATATCATTCTTCGAGTGAACAACCAGCCCGTGGGCACGGCCGAGGCGTTCAAGGAAGCCCTGCTCACGGCCCGGCGCGGAAGGAGTGTCCTGTTGCTCGTGAGACGGGGCCGCTACGGTTACCACGTCACCCTGCCCTTCGAGCAGGACACCGGCCAGAGCCTGTAGCAGGACGTATTTGAGGGGTGTCGACGGGTTCCTCGGATTCCAGAGGGGACGCCTCTCGCACTAGCATGCGAGCCCATGAGCACCGTGCGTTACCTGTCACTGGGTCCCCTGCTCTCCGGAGCGGGCTCGCGAGCCTTCCTGGGGCTCGCGCTGGAGGATGGACTCCCCCCTCGACCCGTCGTTCTCATCTGGGCACCGCAAGAGGTGGTTCAGAGCCCGGAGCTGACGGCGAAGCTGACGCGAGAGACGAGCCGCGCGCTCGTCTTCGAGCACCCCAACATCCTCCGCGTGCACAGCCTCGCGGCCCAGGACGGTGGCCTCGCGCGTGTCACCGAGTTCGCCGATGGCGAGCCCCTCCGCCGCGTGCTGGAGGCCAGCCCCAAGCTGCCGCCTCCCCTGGCCGCGCTGGTGGCCGCCGATGCCGCCACCGGATTGCATTACGCCCACATGGCGGGCAATGACGACGGCACGCCGCTGGTGCACGGAGACGTGCGCCCCGAGACGCTGATGGTCTCCTTCAGCGGCCTGACGAAGGTGACGGGCTACGGCGCGTTGAGCGTGGCGCCTCGGGAGCGAGACGGGAAGCGCGTGAAGAACCGGCGCGCGTACAGCGCTCCGGAGCAGCTGCTGGGTGGACGCGAGGCCGTCAACGTCCAGTCCGACGTGTTCCTGCTGGGGTTGGTGCTGCACGAGTGCCTGTCCGGGAAGATGCCCTTCAAGGACAACGCGGACCCCGACAAGGCGACGCTCACGCGCACGCTGCCGACGATGTCGCAGGACGTGCCGCTCAAGCTGGACGCGGTGGTCCGCAAGGCGACGGCGAAGCGCGCGTATGACCGGTACCCTTCCGCGCATGCCTTCCGCGAGGCCATCGTCGAGGCCGTGGGCACGCTGCCCGCGCACACGCTGTTGGCGGACTACCTGGCCAAGCTGTTCCCGCCCGAGAACGAGGCCCGCGCCGCGCGCCGCCGCGTGATTGAGGCCGGCATCGCGGACGTGTTGCAGAAGGTCGGAGTCCCGCCTCCGGCCGTGGCGGAGTTCCTCGTCTCGGGGGTCCTGCCCCCGTCCGCGGTTCCCAAGGCATGGCCCGCCCTGCAGGGACAGCTCTCCATCCTCGCGGCCATCTCGGGCGGCACCAGCGGCGTCCAGGTCGCCGAGGTGAACGTGGCCCCCGCGCCCCAGGCGGCTCCCAGCGTCGACCCGGTCGCTCCCGCGACGGTCGCTCAGGCGACAGGTCCTGAGTCCGCGTCCGCCGCCCCGACGAGCTCCACGGCTTCGTCGACCGCGAACGGCACGGGCACCGCCGCACCGCCCGCCTCTGGCGCGAACGCCTCGGCACCGGTCCCTGGCTCCAGCTCAACGGCGCCGACTCCCGACGTGCCCCCCTCGGCGCCGGCTCCTGGCGCGAGCGCCGTGGCGACGACACCAACGCCAGCTCCTGGCACGGGGACCGCGGCGGCTGCTCCCGCCACGGTCGCGCCGGGTGCCCCTGCCGCCCCCCAGACGTCGCCGGCGAACGTCGCCGCACCCGCGGCTCCAGCCAGTGGTGCGCCGACGGTGGCGACGCCTCCGGCGGCGGGAGCGCCACGGAAGTCTTCGCGTGCATGGGTTGCCGTCGTCGGCGTGGGCGCGGTGCTCGCACTTGCGGGTGCGGCGGTCATCGTCCAGCGATTGCCTCCGCGCATCGAAGCGGAGCTGGAGGACGCGGGTCCTGCTTCGGTGGCATCCGCCAACACCTTGCCTGATGCGGGGGCTGCGTCGGATGCCGGCACGGACGCGGGCGCCGAGGCGATTGCCACCGGCTATCTGGACCTCACCGTCGACCCTCGCGTGGACGTGTCGTATCCCGGTGGGTTCCTCGGACGGACTCCGCTCAGCGTGGCGCTGCCCGCGGGGCGCCATGTCTTCACGCTCACCAACTCCGTGCTGGGCATCCAGATCGCCCGGACCTTCACCATCACCGCGGGCGGGCGCAACGCGCAGCAGATCTACCTCAACAAGGCCTTCGTCAATGTCCGCGCTCCGAAGGACGCCATCGTGACGCTCGACGGGCGGCTGGTCGGCGCGGCGCCTGTCGAGGAACAGGACGTCTACGAAGGCACCCACCAGCTCCTCGTCATCGCCAACGGTGCGCGGTGGCAGAAGACCTTCAAGATCGAAGGCGGACAGCGCATCTCGTTCGACGTCGACTTCGAGGCCCCTCCGGAGGAGTAGTCCTCACCACGGGGGACTTCGCTCCCCCGCCCGCTATCGCGCTGCTTCGCCCCGCTTCCCGGAGCGATGGTCCCGGCGAAGCAGCGCGATGACCTGGTCGATGTCCACGGGCCGCGACACGCAGTCACTCGCCCCCGCGTCGAGACACCTGACCCTCGCCTCGTCTTGCGCCTGCGACATGACGACCACGATGGGCAGCGCGCCGAACCGCGCATCCTTGCGGAGCGACCGGAGGACCTCGTAGTCGGCCTGCGCCACCGAGGTGAGCCACAGGAGCCCGTCCATCTCGGGGAAGTCCCAGAGCATCCGCACGGCCTCGCTCGCTGATTCCGCGTGGAGACTCTCCAGCCCTCGCGACTCCAGCACGCTGATGAGCGAGTAGGCCTCCCGGATGTTGTCATCCACGACGAGCACGCGCCGCTTCAGCCCCACGCGCTCGCTCGCGGAGACCTGAGCGGATGTGGCAGCCATCGCGAGGGGAGCCGCCATCGGGCCTGCCTCGTTCGACACGAGCGCCGAGGCCTCGGGCCGAGCGGGCACGGGGATGTCCGCGGCTTCCAGCTCGACGGGCGCGCCCTGGCCCACCGTCGTTCGTGCGCCCGTGGCCGAGGTCTCCACGTAGATGTCCGGCAGGTAGAGCGTGAAGGTGCTGCCGCGCCCCAGCTCGCTGGCGACATGCAGCTCTCCGCCCAGCAGACGCGCCAGCTCGCGGCTGATGGACAGGCCCAGGCCCGTGCCCCCGTACCTTCGGCTCGTGCTCAGGTTCGCCTGCTGGAACGCCTCGAAGATGCGCTGAAGGCTGTCCTGCGCGATGCCGATACCGGTGTCCACGACGCTGAACGCCAGCACGCCCTCCGCCCGGTTGAGCACCTCGCTCTCGAAGTGGAACAGGCCGGGATTCACCTGGGAGATGCGCAGCTCCACCCGGCCGAGGTGCGTGAACTTGAACGCGTTCGCGAGCAGGTTCTTGAGCACCTGGCGCAGCCGCATCGAGTCGGTGCGCACCGTCGGCGGCACCGCCCCCACGAGCGAGACCGAGAACCCCAGCCCCTTCTGCTCGGCGACATGCTGGAAGTCTCGCTCGAGGAGCGTCTTCACCTCCGAGAGCGACACCTCCGCGGGCTCGACCCGGAGCTGCCCCGCCTCCACCTTGGACAGGTCGAGCAAGTCGTTGATGAGGCTGAGCAGGTCGACACCCGAGGCGTGAATCGTCCTCGCGTACTCCGCCTCCTTCGGCCCCAGCCGATGGGCCGAGTCCTCCGACAGGATCTTCGCCAGGATGAGCAGGCTGTTGAGCGGCGTGCGCAGCTCGTGGCTGATGTTCGCCAGGAACGCGCTCTTGTGCCGCGACGCGAGCGCCAGCTTCTCCGTGAAGCCCACGTTGTCGTTGAGGTCCTTCCACACGCCCAAGGGACCATCCGGTGTGCTCGCGTCCTCGGACGAGCCCTCGACGCCCACCTGTCGCGCGACGCGATTCACCTCCCGCGCGAACGCCGTCAGCCGGTCCACCATCGTGTTGACGATGTTCTTCAACACCAGCGACTCGCCCCGGACCTCCACCGTCAACGTCTGCGACAGGTCTCCTCGCGCCACCGCGCCGCTCACCCGGATGAGGTCCCGGACCTGCGCCGTGAGGCTGCTCGAAAGGACATTCACTCCGTCCGCGAGCTCCCTCCACGCGCCCGAGGCCTCCGGGACGTCGACCTGTCCCCCGAGCCGCCCCTCCACGCCCACCTCATGCGCGACGCGGGAGACGGATTGAGCGAGCGAGGCGAACCGCGCGGCCCCCGCGTTGAACGTCTCCGCCAGCCGGTCCAGCAGCGGATGGGTTCCAAGGACGGGCACGCGACGGGAGAAGTCGCCCTGGTTGGCGGCTTCCATCGCGGCCAGGAGGTCTCGAAGCCGAGCCTCCTCGGCTCCGGTCCACTGGTTGCCGTTGTCTTCCAAGGCTCGCTCCCGTGACCCCACGCCCATCTTCGCGATGGGTCGCACCCGGTCCCACGACGTGACCTCGTCCTTCTTCTACCGAGCACCTCGAAGGGAACCTACGCCCCCTTGCGGCGCTTCATCATCGCCTCGTACGAGCGGCCCACGCTCTGCGAGAGGATCAGCAGCTCTCCCACGTCGGGAGGCGTGAGCTGGTCCGGCCCGTTGTCGACGTAGAGCAGGTGCACGACCTTGCCTCGAACGAGCAGCGGAAGGATGACGGCCGTCGTCGGGAAGCCGCCGCCCAGCAGCTTGTAGAACACCGCCATCGCGCCATCCCTGCGGACGGGGCCGATGTAGTGCGAGCGCGTGTCCCGCACGAGCCGGAACGTGCTCTGCTCCCGAAGCGCCACGCCGATGCGCCGCACGGAGGACTCGCGGACGCCCGAGCCCATGCCGTGCCAGCCCGTCACCAGGCTGCCCTGGACGGACAGGAGCAGGTTGCGGCGCCACTTGCCCGCGGCGAAGCGAAGCACCGTGCGAGCCACGTCCTCGCGGTCCAAGCTGCGGGCCAGCTCCGCCTGGGCTTCCGCGAAGGACAGCGGAGAAAGAGGCACCTCGGGGGGAGGAGGACTCGCCCCTTCGGGCACGGGAGGCGGTGCCGACGGGCGACCACCGAGACCTGCCGCGGACTGCCCCGCGAGCGGCCGTGCACCTCCGGCAGGAGCCGGCACCTGCGCACCAGATGGAACTCCCTGAACCTGCGCGCCGGGATGCGCGCCCTGCATCGCGTGACCTGCGCCCGGCGGAACCTGTGCGGCCAGATGCGAGGACTGCGCGCCAGCGTGAGCGCCCTGCATCGCGTGCCCTGCACCCGGCGGAACCTGTGCGGCCGGATACGTCGGCTGCGCGCCCTGCATCGCGTGCCCTGCACCCGGCGGAACCTGTGCGGCGTGAGCACCTGGATGAGCCTGCGGGGCTCTCGGCGCCGCCTGCTCGGCCGACCGCTGTGCCTGCGAACCTTGCTGCGCTTGGGCGGTGGGAGGCGGCGGTGGCTGCGCACCACGCGCGTGTGCGGCGTGCGACGGCACGGGAGCAGGCGGCGTGTGAACTGCGGGCGCCAGAGGCCTTGCCTGTCCAGCAGGCGGAGGCACGACGGATGCTCCCGCATGCCCAGGAGCGGGAGCATCCCTGCCCGCCGCGGCGGTCGGCTGAGCACGCGCCGAAGCGAGCTGCCCTTGCACGACGGGGTGGGCGTCCGAGACCTCGACCCCCGTGATGATCTCCTCCGTGTCCAGCTCGACCTCATCCTCCGCGCCGCCACTCAGGGCCTGCGCGTAGAGCGACTGGAACTCCTCCTCGCTCATCAAGTCGGGCGGCTTCTCGCGCGACTTCACCAGCTCCGCTTCTTCTCGCGAGCCCGGCTTCGGACGCGGTCGCACCGCGTTCATGTCGATGGCCCGCAGCGGACGAAACGCCTTCGCGTAGCGCCGCAGCAGTTGGTTCATCCGGAACTCTGGGATGACCACCGGCACCACGCGCTTGCCCGTCTTGAACGCAATCGCGTCCAGCGTCGTGAAGTCATGCGGGTTCACCACCGCGACGCTCAACCGCGTCGCATCCACCCGCATCGGCAGCAGCTCCTTGTCATCCGCCTGGTTCGCGGGCACCAGCTCCAGCGCCTTCGCATCCGGAACCATCTCTCCGGAAGCAAACGCGCAGTTGAGCAACGTGCCCAGCGTCCGAGCCAGGTCCGCCTCGGACACCAGCCCCAGCTCCACCAGGTTCGTCCCGAGCCGACCGCCGTGCACCACCTGCGCCTCGAGCGCCTCTTCGAGCGCGGTGGCGGTGACGAGGCCGTCCTTCAGGAGCTGTTCACCCAGGCGCATGTCCGGCTTGTAGCCGCGCCCCTCCCACTCCGCAAGCGCACACCCCCGCCCCTAATCCTCGGGATGGTGACTGAGCGCGACCCGGTTCCCCTCGGGATCTCTCACGTACACCGTCCACCGCGTCTCGTGCTCCAGCGGAACACCCTGCCGGGCAAATTCGGACACCACGGTGTCTCGCTCCGCCCGGGCAATCCGGAAGGCCAGCATCAACAAGCCGGGCCGCTCATGCCGGAACGGCCCCTGCTCTGGCTCGCCCCCCGCCGCCTCGATGGCCAGGAAAGCCCCCCCAGGCACGCCCACCCAGATGCTCCGCAGGGAGCCATCCGGCCTCGAGTGCCGGGTGAGCTCGGGAAAGCCCAGCAAGTCCCTGTAGAAGGCGGTGACGCGCTCGACGTCGCGCGCCTGGATGGCCACGTGGTGGAAGCCCTGAACGTTCATGGGCGCAATGCTATGGTCCGCCCGCCCATGGCGCGACTGCTCATCGTCGAGGACAACCACGAGCTGGCCTCTCTCATCGTCTCCACGGCGCAAAGCCGAGGTCACGAGGCACGCGCTGTCTACACAGGCGAGGCCGCCCTGGAAGCGCTCAGCCCCGGTGCGAAGTGGGACGCGGCGCTGGTGGACCTGCTGCTGCCGGACATCCGAGGCAGCGAGGTGCTCGGCGCCCTGCGCGCCCACGGCATCCCCGCCATCGCGGTGAGCGGCGTCTACAAGGGCGACCGCTTCGCCCAGGAAGCCGTGCAGGTCCACGGCGCCCGAGCCTTCTACGAGAAGCCCTTCGAGTTGATTCAGGTGCTGGAGGCGCTCGAACAGGCCGGCGGTGTGGTCCCCGCGCCCCGCGCCCCTCCCCCGGTCGAGGACGACGACGCGCCCAACGAGCTGCTCGACGACGTGGACCTCATCGTCCTGGAGGAGCTGATGCCGGCCCCCGAGGAGTCCGCGGACACGGGAGCCCCCATGCAGGCCATCCCCGACTCCGCGCCGCTGCCGGGTCTGGAGCACGAAGAAGCCGCGCTTCCCCTGCCCTTCGCCCATCGAGAGAAGGTGTGGTCCGGCGCCGAGCCCGCTCCGTCCCCCGCTCCCGCCAAGGGCAAGCGCGCGCTCCCCGAGTGGTCTCTCGCCGGCAACCTCCGGGACACCTCCGTCGCGAGGCTCCTCAACGCCTACTACGAGTCGCGACACCACGGAGAGCTCAAGCTCCAGCAGGGCTCCATCCTCAAGGTCGTCTATTTCGAGTCCGGTCACATCGTGTACGCGGCCTCCAACCTCGCCAACGAGCGCTTCGGGCGCTTCTGCGTGCGCCGGGGTGTCCTCACGGAAGAGCGGCTCGCGGAAGTCGCCGCGTTCGCCAAGAGCGAAGGGCTGCGCACGGGCGAGGCGATGATTCGCCGGGGCGTGCTGGATGCCGAGCGACGCAAGCAGCTGCTCGAGGAGCAGGTCCGCGAGCTGCTCTGGTCCACCTTCACGTGGACGGACGGGGCCTACGGCTTCAGCGCCATGCGGCCTCGGCGCACGGACCTGGTGAAGCTGTCCGTCTTCCCCGGCAACCTGATTCTCGAGGGCGTCGAGAAGACGGAGACACTCGTGGCCCTGCGCCAGCACATGGGCCACGGGCGCCGCTTGTTCCCCACCGCGGACCCGCCGTACGGACTGCACGAGCTGAAGCTGCAAGGCCCGCAGGCCCTGCTCCTGGCGTATGCGGACGGAAGCAAGACGGTGGAGGACCTGCTCGCGCTCACGGATGTGTCGGAGCGGCAGGCCCTGGCCACGCTGCGGGGACTCGAACTGCTGGGCGTGCTGGAGGAGCGGCCGGAGACGCCCAGCCGCCGCCACCGCATCTCGTTCGGACTCTGACTCAGGCCCGCGCGCCGCCACCGCGACGGCGGCGCAGCAACCGAGCCACCGCCAGCAACCCCATCAGCGCCGCGCCCGAGCTGCCCTGTGAGCAGCCACACGACGACGACGGCTCGCGACGCGACCGCCCCGCCACGGGCACGCCGTTGAGGAACACCTCACCGCTGAAGCGCGGCGACGACAACAGCCCGGGCCGCGCCACGTACGTGAGCGTACTCCCGCCATGCGCGGGCAGCGACAGGCCCTCCACCTGGAAGCCGCCCTCGATGGGCCGCGCCACCACGGACTGGCCCGCGAGCTTCACGCTGCCCGGCACCAGGTCCATGCCCTCAAGCGACTCCACGAAGCGAAGGCCCGTCACCGCGCAGGCCGTGGTGTTGCTCAGCTCCACCACCACGCCCACCAGGCCCGTCTCCTGACCCGACACGGCCTCCGAGGAGTGCGCCACGTCGACGAAGGGCTCCGCGATGATGGGCAGCGAGTGCCGGCGGACGGCGCGATTGCCCCCGCCCCCATCGGCGGTGACTCGCACCGCCACGGACTCGCCCACCAGTTCCTGCAGGCCCGTCTCGCGCGTCTCCAGCGTCACCTGCCGGCCCGCGAGCTCGACGTGTTCGAGCGCCGGTCCTCCCTCCTGCTCCCAGGAGACCTTCACGTCGGTGCAGGCCTCGGGCGGAATCATCTGGGTGAGCGTGGCCGTCGCGCCCACGCCACAGCGGGCCACCAGCGCCTCGCCCTCCAGCTCTCCCAAGGCCACCGGACGAGCCTGCGCGGTCAACGTCTGACGCGCGCGTCCCGCCTCGATGGGAGGAGAGCCCTCGGCGAAGAGCTCACCGCGCACCGTGAACGGCGTGTCCGAGCACACGGCCGGAAACTCGAAGGCCCACGCGCCGGGCACCGGGACGACGTCGGAGGCGAGGAGCGTGCCGTCCGAGGACTCCAGGAACATGCGCGCCTTGAGCGAATGCGCACCCGGGCAACGCAGCGACGTGCCGAGATTGGCCTGCACGTCCTTCGAGCCCTCGGTGTGCAGCAACATGTCGAGCTTCGCGGAGGACACATCCTCCGGCACGAAGTCCACCTCCACCCGCACCCGGGACTCGGGGCCTTCCAGGATGCCACCACCGCTGGCCGCCATCCGGTTGCGGACACTCAACGTCACGCCGCCTCCGGTGCAGGCCGTCGAGGACACTTGGAGCAAAGGCGAGGACACGGGGGAAGACAGGTCCACGGCGCCGCCCGAGGCGTTCTTCACCGTGAGCCCCGACGGGAGGCCCGGCGTGCCATTCGCCAGGCGCCACACCGTCTCCACCACGGGCAGGCCCTGGGTTCCGTCACAGGGGTGAAGCGACTCGGGACGAAGCTCCAGGCTGCCGCCCGACGGCAGTCGCCGCACGGCATCCGACACGAATGGCGCCGAGGGCTTCCCCCACGGCCGCACGTCCACGGTCATCGTCGTGGGCATCGAGGCCTGCCGCCCCTTGTCGAGTGCCTTCACCGAATAGGTGTAGCGCGCGCCGGTGGGTGAGCAGACGAAGGCCGGAGGCTCGAAGGTGGCGCGTCCAAGCGCGCCCTTCTGCAGGGGCGGCTGCCCCGGCTCATCGCTCCAGGTGTAGTCCACGGGTGCGCAGGGCCCGACGCCCGGCGACGCGGTGAACTCGATGGGCGCTCCGCCCGCGGAGGTGGTGGCGTTGAGCGGAGTGACGACGGGAGGTCTCGGCCCCTCCGTGTTCTCGATGCGCACCGTCACCGTGGAGCGCTGGTCGTGAGCCGCCAGTCCATCCGACGCATGCACGAAGAACTGCGCCGTCGTCGACTCACAGACCTCTGGCGCGGAGAGCGAGAGCGTCACCCCATCCACGCGGGGCGTGGCGTCGACGCTCAACAGCGAGGGAGGCGTCTCCACCGAGACTCGCACCGCGTCGAAGTCCGGGTCCGACGCGGAGATGTCCAGGGTCCGCAAGGTTCCTTCGTTGATGGTGACCGGGTCTGGAATGGCCGCGAACCGGGGCGCCGCGGCGTTGAAGTAATACAAGACGTTCTGCCCCTGGTTCTTCAGGGTGATGACGCAGAAGGTGGAGTCCACGCAGGACACCTGGTGGAACGGGTCCGTCACCGGCAGCGAGGCGTTTTCGAACGCGGGATGCACGCGCCACTGCGTCCCCGCCTCCGCCGCGCTCGCCGCGGGCACCGCGCCCAGCACCACGGGCTCGCCCCCGTTGCGAGACCCGACGGCGAGACCAAAGCCCGTGCCCTTGCCGCTGCCCTTCTCGGTGTTCACGTCCACCGACTTGATGTCCACCGCGCCCATGCCATCCAACGGCACCTTCGCGAAGGGCGTGAGGTACGTCCCTATCGGCGAGGGCTGGAGCTGCCCGCGAAACAGTCCATCCGCGTTGCCCATCAGGGCGATGGGATGGGGACCACTCGTGGGGATGAGATCCACCGTCTGGGCGATTCGCGTGGTCAACGACGCGGGCACGCTGACCTGCGCCTCGATCTTGTCGTCGCGAATCCAATACATGTTGGGCGGACCGATGATGACGATGAGCGCGTGAGGAACGTTCCCCGCCGTCTCCGTCACCCCCATCACATCCGTCGACAAATCAAAGCCCGACGCATGGACGAGTCGGCGCCAAGGAAACAGCGGCGTGCCCGAAGGCGTCGCGGTCAACACCTGGAGCCCCGAGGAGTCGCCTCCCAGCACCACATAGCTGGCGCCCGACGCCGTCTGCATCAGCCGGCGAATCCGATACTCCTGAGAGAAGTCCTCGAAGAGCGGACCGCCGGGCAGACACGCATCCTGGCCGAAGACCGTTCCGTCAGGCCCCACTCCCGCGAAGCAACCCGACGACAACAGCAACGTGCCAATCCCGGGAGAGAACGGCACCTGGGCCACCGGCACCTCATCGATGTGCAGCTCCGCCCCCGTGGAGTGCGCGATGGCGACGGTGCCTGGGCGCCAGGCCTTCACGTCATAGGGCTCGCCCGTGACGGTGAGCCCGACCTTCCACTCCGCGGACGCCGCCGTGGACAAACCCACACAGAGGCAGATGACGATGCCGGCGCGCACGCAATACTCCTAGTAGGCGAGCTCCGCCCTCAAGTAGAGCCGGTCCTCATTCTCGGACGACTCGGAGGCCAGACCCAAACCGCTGAAGCCCAGCAGTGTGTACCCCACGGCCATTCGGAGCGTCTCATTCATCCGATATGCCACTTCCGCCCGAACCGCGGTCAGTCGCTCCCCCGAGGGAGATGACGTCCGACGGGCCAGCTCCGCGGCGACCTCCAGGCCGCCCACCACCCGGACAGACGGGCGCACCGTGCCGGTCCACACCCAACGCGCGGAGTCCTTCAGGCTGCTGCGCCCCGCGTGCAGGCCCGCGCCCACCGCGAACCTGTCTCCCCACCGGACGGCCGGCATGAGCGAGAGGATCTGCAGGGCCCGGTCACCAAACGCGGCACGCGTGCCCGGCAGCAGCTCCCGCGTGACGGCATAGCGCGCCATCACCAGCCACGGCCCCGGCCTCCACGCCACCGCCGCGTAGCCCTCCAGCAGTCGGGCCTCCAGCACATCGTCATTGAGCGTGCGAGCGAAGTCCACGCGGCCGGAGGCCGTCACCTCGCGAAGCAGCTGCGCCTCGGCGGCCAGGGCCACCACCGTCTGGAGGCGGTCCACTTCCACGGAGGCTCCGCGCTCCGGCGTGCCCTTCTCCCGCCGCAACTCCACGCGGCCTTCCAGGCGCAGCCAGTCAGAGAGCCACTGACCGAAGACGCCCCCCGCGTCCCGCCGCAGCGGCGGATCCACATCCAGGAGGCTGCGAACCCCGCGCTCGTAGCGGGCCCCCACGGTGAAGCCACCGGGCACCGTCTTCTGGAAGCCCACGGCACGCGACAGGCGCACGGAGCTGGCGTCATGCAGGCCCACCTCCTCGACGAAGAGCGCCGTGCCGCTGTCGGGCAGCTCCGCCCTCGCGCCCGTGAGCGTGCGTCCAGCGCCGAAGTCCGGCCCGTCCACGTCCACCGAGTATCCGCCGTAGAACACGTCCGCGCCGCGCCGCGACTCCACGTTCGCCCACGCCCGGGGCCCCAGCTTCGGGCCCCATCCGCCCCGCGCCAGCAGACGGGTGTCGCGGTCCAGCTCCACGTCCACCCCCGCCGCGGTGAACGTGTCGTTCATGCGCCCAGGCCCCGCGCCATGCAGGGCCAGCTTCTGCCGGTGCGACGCCTGCAACCAAAGTCCATCGAACAGCTGGTAGCCGCCCGCGACACCCGCGGAGGTGCGACCGCCCGAGAGCGCATCGCCCTGCCCCACGACCTCGGCCGCCTTCAGCCGTGAGTCCCGGGCCTCCACGCTCACGCTCCAGGTGGGCTCCTCCCATCCCACGCTCGCGCCCACGGTGCTCGCGGAGAAGGGGTTGTCCACGAAGGGCTCACGCGGGTCCGCCGAGTGGCGTCCATCCGCGAGCAGCGACAGCCGCAGCTTGCCCACAGGCTGGCGCACCCGCAGCGAGAGCTGTTGGAAGCGGGCCGCGTCCAGGTGCGCGCCGTCCGAGAAGCCTCGCTCGCGCCAGCGATACGACGCATCCACGGAGCCGTCACCCCAGAGGCCGGGGCCGCGAGCTCGCAAGCCCAGCGCCTCGCCTCCGGTCCCCAGTCCCGCCCCCGGACGCAGGAAGCTCAAGCCGCCATCATCGGAGACGCCGAACACGCCCACGTCCACGGCCGTGCCGCGACTCGAAGCCGCCTCCGCCTCCAGCGCGTAGGCCCCCACCTTCGCCGAGGCACGTCCGGAGTAGAGCGTATAGGGCCGGCCCTCGCGCCCCTCGCGGACTCCGGCGAGGCCCAGGTGGACTCCCGCCCACTCGGCCCACAGCTCGCCGCCTCCCGAGTCCTGCGTGCTCGTCGCGCGCAGCGCCGCGTAGTCCGCCACCAACACGGGCTCTGGAGACTGCGTCACCAGGTCCGTGCGCAGGAAGGTCTCCGCCGCGAGGAAGGACAGCGGACGCGACAGGAGGATGCGGCCGGCGAAGTAGTCGATGTCGTAGTCGCGGCCTCGCACCAGGTGCCGCTCCGCCAGGGGCAGGCCCGTGACGCCGTCTCGCACCTCGACACGCAACAGCTCCGAGCCCTCCGCCACCGACACCGCGCCCAGGTAGTAGAGGCTGCCGCCCGTCGCGCGCAGCTCCTCGTGCGCGGGGACGGCCGAGAGTCCTCGCGTCGGGTCCGAGAGCGCGCCACCAAACGCGTCCACGCCCACGCGCGGGTGTCCCTTGTCCGAGCCGTCCGAAGACCGCAGCTCCGCGTACGGGCCGAAGAGCGGCCGGTGGTAGCGCCCCACCTCGCGGTCTTGAATCAGCGCGCGATAGGTGCCCAGGCCCGCGCGTCCGAACTCCGCGTGCCGGGCCTCCACCCGCAGCCGCGACTCCGTCGGGTTGGGTGTCAACGACACCGAGTCATCGCCCCACTCCTCGGGGGAGAAGTCCGGGTCCGCGGCACGCTCGAAGCGCTCCGCGACACGGGGGCGCAGCCAGTCTGGAAGGTCCGCGCCTCGCAGCGTGCGGCCGTCGGTGTCACGCAGGTCCAGCTCCCCCACGATATCCACGGGCCCCAGGCGCGCTTCTCCGTGCGCGGTGCCTCGCCCTCGGAGCTGGAAGTCTCCGCCGTCCAGCAGGTACGCCAGCTCGACGTCCAGGAGGCCCACGGCGAAGGGCTGGGGCTCCGCGAGGACTTCCAGCGACAGCTCACGCGGGCTCGCCCCCGGAAGCGCGAGGGACAGCGGCACGCGGTTCAGCCCGGAGCGCAGCGTCACGGGAACGTCCACGCGGCCCTCGGCGCCGAGGTCGACGGGCTCGCCGTCCGGCCCCGTCACCTTCGTGCCTGGCGCCGCCTCCACCGTGATTCGCGCGACACCCGTCGCCGTGGCCTCGCCACGTGCCGAGGGAAGTCGCAGCGTGGCCACGAGCTCCAGGGCCCTGGGCACCACCAGCCAACCTTCCGCGCGGCGCACCACGTCGATGCGTTGGCGATGCAGGCGCACCGTGCCATCACGCGCGGTGGCGGTGAGGGACAGCATGTTCTCGCCGGAGATGAGCGGCACGAGCGCACTCCACGCGCCCGTCGCATCCACGTCCGCGCTCACGTCGCCGACCCTGACCTCGTCTCCCGCACCCGCCTGTCCCGCGACGCGGAAGCGCACCGCGTCCTGGCCGGAGGCCACGTCGGCCTCGGGAGGCTGATGCGCGTAGGAGAACGCCAGCGGCCGAACATCGCTGGAGAGCATCCGCACCGCGAAGTCCTGGAGCACCACCGCGCCCCACGGAACCTCCACCGTGGCGGCCTCCGGAGTCACCTGACTCGCGCGAGGCAGCGTCCGCACGTCCACCTTCAGGCGGTGACGCCCCGGCCGCAGGTGAAGTCCCCGCGTGAGGTCCGGCGTGCGCGAGTCCACGCCCGTGAGGTGGAAGCGCCCTTGGGCGTCCGTGCGAACCTCGCGCCCCGTCGCCAGCACCAGGCGCACGTCGGCGAGGCCCGGCTCATCGGCGCCGCACAGCCCGTCGCCATTCGTGTCCAGACACACGCGGCCCGCGAGGGTGGACGCAAGCGACGGCACGTCCATGGGCACCCCCTGCGCCGCGGCCATCCCCGTCCACAGCAAGGGGCCCAACACCAGCACCATCGCCGCCGTGCGCGTCATGGGCGCACCTCGGCCAGCGCGGTGACACCCGTGTCCACGTCCGCCACGGAGACACTGACCGGGCGCTCGGCGCGCACCGTGAAGGACGTGCGTCCATCACGAACCTCTTGCGCCTCGCGAGCACCACTCGACAGCGCGACATGCACCTGGCGCCCGTCCAACACCTTCCCGCTCGCGTCCTCCACCCAGTACGTCACACGCGTCCCGTCCACGAGGAGCCGCACGTTGACGGGGACCGAGGGCGCCACACGAACCTGCCGAGAGATGGCATCGGGAAGCCCAGGCGCATCCAGCGGATACGCGAGCCCCGCGTCCCCCAGGACATGAAGCGTCCTCGCCAGCCCCGTCCAGACGCCATGCGATACCAGGTGTGTCCCGGGTGACAGCTGTCCCAGTGACACCGCTCCATCGGTCCCTGTCGTCACCGGGTGCCCATCCACGCGCAGAGGCTGCGAGGGCACCGGCAGTCCCGCCAGGTCCGACACACTCGCATGCAGGACACCCTTCAGGCGCCACACGGAGATGCGCGCGGGCTCACCACCCGCGGGGCCCCAGGCCCGAGCCAGCAAGGTCACCTGCTCTTGACCACCCGAGTCCGGCGGGTGCCATGCGCTGGTGAACTCACCCGGCGAGGACTCCGCGGGAGGCGTGAAGCGTCCCTCCGGCGCATCGAACGACACCATCGCCCCAGGACGCGGGCGGCCCAGCGCATCGCGCGTGAGCACTGTCATGCCCAACTGCCCGCCCCGATGCACCAGCGAGTCCGACACGGCCAGCGTCGCCTCCGCCACCGGCCCCTGCACGAGCTGAAGCGCCAGCCCCTCGCGAGAGCCCGCGCCGCGCTGAGGCCACGCCGCCTCGATGTGCTCATCTCCCGTCAACGAGCGAGGCGCGGTGTAGAGCCACTCCAGCATGCCGCCCACCGCGCGCGACGGCCCCTTGAGCACACCGTGCCGAGCCTGCGCCGTCACCTTCGCGTCCTCGACGGGCTTGCCCATCGGGTCACTCGTCGCGCACAGCAGCCTCGCCCGGGACACACCATCCGCTGGGAGCCGCTGCGGCTGAAGCACACACGCGAGCCCGTCCGTCGGAGGCAGCATCAAGTCGATGCGCTCCCGGCGCAGGTTGCCCACGCGGTCCATCACCAGTCCCTGCCCGAAGCGATGCCCCGGCGGCACGACGATGGGCAGCCGGAAGCGACCATCCGGCCCCGCTGTCACCGGACCGAAGCGCTCGCCCGCGATGTCGATGGAGATGCGTGCGTCCGGCTCCGTCGTCCCTGGCAGATTCACCGAGGCCGCCAGCGGCACGAGCACCCGCCCATAGGCCCCATGGACCGACTGGGGGCTGGGCCACGCGGAGAACGCGACCAGGATGGCCACCTCGGGATGCCGCGTGTCCGGCAGGACATAGCGGGCCCGGTACGTGCCCGGCGCCACGCGCTCCAGCCCCTCCACCCGGCCAGTGCTGACGCGAACCACCGGCGGCGCTCCGCTGTCATCGGCCGTGCCATCCGGCCGCAACAGGCTCACCGTGAGCACCGCCTCCTTGTCGCGCCCCTTCACCGGCGCGGCGGGCTCCAGCCCCAGCTTGACCTCGGTGGCGGGAGGGCCGAGCACGAAGCGGGCCTGGGCCTCCAACCCATCCACCCGCACCCGCACCACCACGTCGCGCGAGCCCGGGCGCGGCACGACAACGAAGCCCGCCAGCGGCGGCTGCGCCTGACCGGGCCGGACGTCCGCGCCCTCGGTGGAGAGCATGGGGGTGCCCAACAAGGGCACCGGCGCGCCGGATGCGTCCTTGCGCACCACGGCCACGGGGAAGCCCTCGGGCGTCACGGCGGACGAAGGTCCCAGGACCTCGAGCGTGTCGGCCCAGGCCGAGACGGCGCACACGCACAGCAGCAGCAGGGCTGGGGGAGGGAGAAAACGTTTCAGGACGGCACGGAGTCTACAGGGCCCTTCCGCTCCGCCGAAGTTTGTTCCGCCTCACCACCCCGAACTCACGCCGAGGACGCATCAGCCACAGCGCCACCAGCACCAGCCCCGCCGCGGCCAGCGAGCTTCCGCCCGTGCTGCACCCCACGCCGCGCTCCGACTCCTCCGGGACAAAGGTCACGACTGACACCCCACCGAAATCCAGGGACATAGGCGCCACGTGCTGGCCAGGGATGCGCTGTGCGCCCTCCTCGGCCGGAGCCTCCGCGTCCGCGGCGCCGCACTGCGACGCGTTGCCGTAGATGCGGATGCGGAACGAGCTTCCTGCTTTTCCCGAGATGAGTGACGCGAGCCAGGTGTTTCCCTTCAGGGTGACGTTGCGAGCCACGAGCGACACGGTGGGCTTGAAGCTGGACGGGTCGACGATTTCAGCGCCATCCAGCCAGACCCACCCCGACGTCGCGCGCTCGCCGCTGTATCCGTTGTCGACACACAACACACCGGCGCCCTGGCCGTAGAAGCCCAGGGACACGGCGTTGGGCTGCCCCGTGGTGCGAGCCACCTCCAGCGCCGCCAGCAGCGGCGTCTTGCCCGGCTGCAAGCACACCGACTCCGGCGTGGGCGCCGCCTCACCCTCCGTCGCCGCCGCGTCGACACACGGGTTCCTGCCCGGCAGCTTGAAGGTGAAGGCGTGCACGTTGTAGTCGCCGTTCTCCCGCGCGGTCCACACCACGCGCACGGTGCCGTCCTCGCTCACGCTCAAGTCGTTGAGGCTCTCGTCTCCCGGCGCATCGGTGAGCCGATACAGCGTCTGCGTGTCCAGGTTGTAGAGCGCGATATCGAAGTCGCCCTTCGTCGGGTCCTTGCGCTCGAAGGCAATCAGCGAGCCGCTGATGCTGGGGTTCGCGTCGTTCCCCGGAAGGGCCAGGCGCTGCTCGGTGCCGCCGTTGGCGGACTTCCAGTAGATGTCCCGGTCCGAGCCGCCCTCCGCCATCCGCGTGCTGGCGTAGACGACGAGGTCTCCGTTGGTGTCCGGCTGGGACTCCTCGCCCTCGCTGCCCGTGAGCGCCTGCGAGTAGAAGCCCGAGCCGCTCCAGCGCGCCTGCCAGACGTCACAGCCCTGTCCCGTCGCATCGCACTTGACCCAGACCACCGTCTTCCCGTCGGGAGACACCGAGGGCGTGCGGTCCAGCATCCGGTCATTCGTGAGCCGCGTGAGCGTGGCCTTGTCCAGGTCATAGATGGCGATCTCCGGCTCCAGCGTGCTGCCGGTGTAGCCGAAGTCCTGCCAGGCCACGGTGCGGCCGCCCACCACCGCGGACCTGCGGCTGCTGCCCGCCTGGGGCGCCAGCTCCACCGGGGCCTGACCCGAGGCCACGTCGTACGTGTAGATGGCGCTGGAGGTGCTGACGCGGGTGA
This sequence comes from Myxococcus stipitatus, assembly GCF_038561935.1. The sequence goes on from NZ_CP102770.1 coordinate 6,252,833, forward strand.
ACACCACCGTCTTGCCGCTGACGTCCGACACGAAGTCGAACGCGCCGCCGTTGGGGATGGCCTGGTCCGCTCCAGTGACCAGGTCGTGGTAGCGAATCTCGCTCTGACCGCCGGACTCGCTCGTGTAGGCCACCAGGGCCCCACTCACGTGCGGATCCGTCTGGTCTCCCGGGCCGCCATTCACCAGCTTGGAGACTCCCGAGAGCTCACCGACTTCGGGAGCCGCGCCGGCCAGTGCGGGAAGCAGACACGTCACAAGGGCGAGAGCACGTGGCATCGGCAACCACCTTCCGAGGGGGGACTCCACAACGACAGACCCATGGCCCGCACAAGGCGCAGTGGGCCCGGAATCCACCCCGGAGCGTGCTTCCCACGGCAACCACGGCCGGCCGGACTTCAGGCCCCGCGGCTTTGCGCACCAGAGCTTTCGCCCTGGATTGCCCTTGAACAGGAACGACTGTGGGAACGAAGTCTAGGAAGCCCCTCCCTCAAGGGTCAAGCCGCTCGCCCGCATGCTCGCTCTTCAATGCGCGCCGTCGCTGGCCTGATTCCAGATGTCCGGGTCCGTCTTCAGCGAGGGGGGCCGCGTGTCGACGATGAGCTCCGCCTTGTCGCGTTGCTCGACGCGGCTGACGCCCACCGCCCGGACATCGATGGTGTTGGAGCCTTCCTTGAGCTTCACCTTGCGCTCGAAGCGCCCGTCCGCGTCTGCAGTGACACGCACATCGTTCACCTGCACGCGACTTCCGGGAGATGTCTGCCCGCGAACAATCAGGTCCTTGTCGCGGCGGGTGCGCTCCGCGGGCCAGTCCACCTTGAGCAGCAGGCTGGTGGGGACCGGGGATGGCTCCGACGGGGCCTGGCCCGGGCGAATCACGGACTGCTGGCCGGCGCGGACGATGACGACCTTGCCCTGCCCCACCAACGTCACCTCGCCCTCGCGCGTGCCGACGGCGACGGTGCCCTCGCCGTTGCTCGTCATGGTGAAGGCACCGGCTTCTTGCAGCTTCGCCACCGCGTCGCTCTTCGCGGCCTTCACCTCGAAGGTGTGGCGCTTGCCGGAGCGAACGATGGCGGTGGCCATACCGTTGGCGAGCCGCACGCTCGAGAGGGTCGGCTTCAGGTCCTCGACGGACACCTCGGTGCCCGGGTCCATGCGGAACTCCACCACTTCGCCGCCGATGAGCACCGCGTACGAGCCGTCGTCCGTGCGCACCTTGTCATCGCGCCGCAGCGACATGCCGACAGAGGCCTTGCGCCAGGAGCCGTCGCCTTCCTTCACCTCGACGGTGCCCGTCACCTCGGTGAGCTCCAGCTCCAGGGCCTTCTCCTCCTCCGGAGGACTCACCGGCGCCACGGGCGGCGCGGGAGGTGGAGGCGGCGGAGGTGGATGGTGGAGGAAGAGGAACCAGCCCAGCGGCAAGGCCGCGAGAATCAGCACGAGGCCGACGTAGAAGGGCGTCTGGCGCCGGGTGGAGCGGGGCTCGGCCATGCGACTTCCTAGCTATCACAGCCCGCGTGGGAAGCTCAGGCCCTCGGCAACTCCACGGTGAAGCAGGCCCCCTGCCCCACCTCCGAGCGGACCGTCAGCGTCCCTCCCGCCTCCGTCACGACTCGCCAGGACACGCTCAACCCCAACCCCACGTTGGACCACACGTCCTTCGTCGTGAAGAAGGGCTCGAAGATGCGGGGGCGGATGTCGGGAGAGATGCCCTTCCCCGTGTCCTCAACCTCCAGGAAGGTGTTCCCGTCGCGCTGCCCCGTGCGCAGCGTGAGCCGCCGGGTGGGTGACTTCAGCATCGCCGTGCGCGCATTCGACAACAGGGCCAGCACGACCTGCGACAGGTGCCCCGGGTCCGCGCGAACTCGGCCGAGGCCCGGCGCCAACTGAGTGACAAGAGTCACTCCGTCACTGAGGACCTGATGCTCGGTGAGGCTGAGCGCGTCACGCACCACGGCGTTGAGGTCCACCGGGCGCAGGTCCGCGCGCTCGCGCTGCTGGGAGAAGCGCAGGAGGTTCTGGGTGATCTCCTTGCAGCGCTTGGCGCTCTGCTCGATTTTGCGCAGCGTCGTCAGGTCCGGGTCCGCCGGGCCGCGGTCCAGCATGAGCAGCTGCACGTTGCCGAGGATGCCGGCCAGCGGGTTGTTGATTTCGTGCGCCACCCCCGCGCCGAGCTGTCCCACCGCCGCGAGCTTCTGCGCCTCGAGCAGCTGGGCCTGGGCGCTGCGCAGCTCCTGGGTGGCCTCGTCCACGCGTACACGCAGCTCGTCGTTCCAGCTCAGCATCCGCGCGCGAGCCGCCTCCAGCTCCTCGCCCATGCGGTTGAAGGTGGTGGCCAGCTCGCTCAGCTCGTCCTGTCCGCGCACCGCGACGCGCCGGTCCAACTCTCCGCGCCCATACGCCTCCGCGCCCTGGACGACCTCCGACAGCCGCTGGTTCAAGCGCCGGGTGAAGAGCGCACCAAAGCCCAGCAGCACCACGAAGGCCGCGCCGATGGAGGCGAGCACCGTCCGCCGCATGGCCCGCACCGGCGCCAGGGCCGAGGCCTCGTCCACCTCCACCACCACGTCGAAGCGAAGCCCGCGCGTGACGCGGGCCACGCTCACCCGCCGGGGAGGCCCCTCCACGCGGAAGCTGCGCACGGCGTCCGGCTCGGTGGCGACCGGGGCCAGGAGGTGCGCGACCAATTCCGGGGCCAGCGTCGTCATCCGCCGCTCCGGCTCCGAGCTCGCGAGGATGCGCCGGTCCTCGTCCACCAGGTCCACCCGCCCCATCGCCCCGGGCGGGCGGCGGCGCAAAGCGGCCTCGAGCGGCGCGAAGACGATTTCGGCCAGGGCGAAGGGCGCGTCCTCCCCTTCCGCCAGCTTCACGGCCACCGTCACCGCCGCGCGGCCGCTCTCTCCCAGGACATACGCGGTGCCCAGCGCCGCCTGGCCCTTGCCGCCCGCGCGAAGCGGCTGCACGGGCACCGAGCTCAACATCCGCTCCACCCCATCCGCCTGGAAGCCCGGATGGCCCTCCGCGCCCTGCGCACGGAACACGGGGGAGCCCACGAGCTGGCCCTGCGAGTCCAGCTTCAACACCGCGCTGACGGCCGGGGACTGGCCGTACAGCAGGCGCAGCCCTCCCACCGTCTCCGCCTCCGTGGCGTCCTGCCAGTTGATGAGCTCCGCGGAGCGCGCCAGCGCGTCGACGACTTCCATCAGCGAGGCGCCCACGGCCTCCGCGGTGGCGGCGGCCTGGGTGCGTTGCTCGGCGTCGATGCGCGCGGCGAGCTCCGCCTCCGCGCTCGACAGGAGCAGGAAGCCGACCGCGGCGAGCGGCAGCACCGTCGCCGCGAGCATGAACAGGACCAGTTGCTGGTAGAGCCTCACCCGGCGACGGAGCGTACCACCTGCTCCCGGTCGCTGCGCAGGTAGACGGAGCCCTGAATCGCCTTGGCCCGCTTCTTCATGTCCGCCGCACGACGTGCCAGCTCCGCGTGGTCCTGGGTGCCGTCGGTCATCACCGCGACGATGGACACGCTCATGATGGGGAAGCGGCGGCGCTCCCCGAAGCGGTCCTCGGCCTCGATGTGGCCCCGCTCCCGGTCCTGCCGGTCGTAGTACAGCGGGATGATGCGGTCGAAGGTCTCGATGGCCGTCTGGCAGACGCGGTCCACCGACTCCGGCGCGGCGATGAAGACGAAGTCGTCCCCGGCCACGTGGCCCAGGAAGTCTCCGGGCACCCCTTCCTGCGCGAAGATTTCACGCATCAGGTCACCCGTCTGACGCACGACGCCGTCCGCCTTCGCGAAGCCGTAGTAGTCGTTGTAGGCCTTGAGGTTGTCGAGGTCCAGGTAGCAGAAGGCGAAGGGCCGCCGCGCCACCAGCCGCCGCTGCACCTCGCGCTCGATGGCGGTGGAGCCCGGCAGCTGCGTCGTGGGCGACGCCGACAGCTCCTGCTCCTTGCGCCGCAGCACGCTCTCCACCCGCGCGCCCAGCTCCAGCGCGTCGAAGGGCTTCGTGAGGTAGTCGTCGCCCCCCAGCTTGAGGGCGCGCACCTTCGAGGACGTCTCGGCGCGAGCGGAGATGAAGATGACGGAGATGTGGCCGCTGGCGCGCTCGGCCTTGATCTCCTCCAGGAAGAGGAAGCCGTCGCCATCCGGCAGCGTCACGTCGAGCAGGATGACGTCCGGCCGGCGCTCGCGCAGGGAGCGGCGCCCCTCGTCCAGCGAGCCCGCCACCATCACGTCGAAGCCGATGTTCTCCAGCACCTCGCGGCAGATGACGGCGATCTTCTGGTCGTCGTCCACCACCAGCACGCGGCCATGGGCTGGACCGGAGCGGCCCCGCACCAGCGAGTCCACCGTCGCCAGGAGCTTGTCCGGCGTCAGCGGCCGCACCAGGAACGCATCCGCGCCGGCGCGGAAGGCGCGCTGACGCTCGTCGAAAGCGGACGTCAGCAGCAGCGGCGCGCGGCGCGTCTCCGGGTCGTGCCGGAGAATCTCCGCCAGACGCAACCCGTCCACGTCCGGCAACCGCACGGACACCAGCACCATGTCCGGGTGGTGCTTGCGGGCGCTCGCCAGGCCCTCCTCGGCGTTGAAGGCCAGCCGCACCTCGTAGCCGCGCGCGGACATCAGCGCCTTGGCGATGTAGCCCACCTCCGGCTCGCCCTCGATGACCAGCACCCGCCCCCGGCTCTCGCGGCGGCGAGGACCTGGTGCTTCCGCCGAGTCGTCCGTCTGCCGCAGCTCCGGCGGCGGCTCCGTGGGGAGCACCGCCATGAAGCGCACGCCGTCCGCGCACGGCTCGCACCAGATGCGGCCGCCGTGGGACTCCACGATGTTGCGGCAGATGGCCAGGCCCAGGCCGGTGCCGCGCACGGTGCGGTTCGCCTTGGTGCGCGCCTGCTCGAAGCGGTCGAAGATGCGCTCCAGGCTGTCCTCGGCGATGGGGTCTCCGCTGTTCCAGCAGGAGAGCACCACGTAGCCGGGGAGGCTGGACGTGGCGTGCAGCTCCACGCGCACCTCGCCGCCCTCCGGGGTGAACTTCACCGCGTTGTTGAGCAGGTTGTTGAGGACCTGGTTCAGCCGGTTCGGGTCCGCCAGGCACCGCAGCGGGTGGCGCGGCAGCTTGGACGTCACCAGCACGCGCTTCTCGCCGAAGGCCGGGCCGTACTTCTCCACCACGCGCTGGACGAGCTCGTCCAGGTAGGCCACCTCGAAGTTCATCCGCAGGCGGCCCTTGGCGAACTTCGACAGGTCCAACAGGTCATCGACGATGGTGTTGAGCTTCTCCGTCGAATCCCGCGCGAGCGACAGGTAGCGGCGCTGCCGCTCGTTGATGTCGCCCGCCATGAAGTTGAGCACCAGGTCCAGCGCGCCGGAGATGGACGTGAGCGGCGTGCGCAGCTCGTGGCTCACCATGGAGACGAACTCGTCCTTGCGCTCCTCCAGGCGCTTCTGGTCGGTGATGTCGCGCAGCACCACGCACACGCCTCGCAGCGTCCCGCGCGCGTCGCTCACGGGCGTGGTGGTCGTCTGCACGTGGCGGTCGAAGAGCTTCACCTCCTCGCGCAGCACCTGCGTGCCGCTGTACTCCCAGCCGCGCACCAGGTGGAAGGGCTGGAAGCCCAGCCGCTCCTCCATCATCCGGCTGGTGTGGTCGGCCGGGTCGTCGCCCGCGCGCAACAGCCGCCGCGCCGCGGGGTTCATCACGACGATGTCGTTCTTCTCGTCGGTGAGCACCACGCCGTCGGCCATGGACTCCACCATCCGCTCCATGCGGTGGCGGGCCTCCTCCTCCGCCGAGCGCAGGGACTGGATGGCGTCCGCCGTCTGGTTGGCGAGCACATCCAGGAGCACGCCGTCGTCCTCGGTGAACGCGTCCGCGCGCTGGCTGAAGAGCGACAACATGCCCACCGGGCGGCCTCCGGCCACCAGGTTCACCGTGAGCTGGCTGGGGTACACCGCGGGCGCCGCCGCGTCCTGCGTCGTCGTCCCCGCCACGCGGGTGATGACCCGGTCCTCGGGCAACAGCAGGCCGCTGCTCTTGCGGTACGCGCCGAGCATCGACTCCTTCACGCCCAACAGCGCCTGCTCGCCCACGGTGCCATGGCAGCGCAGCCGCAGCGTCGCGCTGCGGGACTCATCCGGTGCGATGAGCGCCGCGCCACAGTCGTACGGCAGCACCCGCGCCACGGCGATGAGCACGCGGTCGATGATGTTGTCGTAGCTGGCCGGGTCATTCGCGCTGGCCCGGCTCACCTCGTACAGCACGAACAGCGCCTCCACACGCTGGTGGAGCTGGCGGATGAGCCGCTCCTTGTCCCGCCGCAGCTGCGTGTACTCCACCGCGTTCTTCACGGTGATGAGCAGGTCGTTCACGTCCCAGGGCTTGGTGATGTAGCGATACACCTGTCCCTGGTTGATGGCCGCGATGAGGTCGTCGGGGTCCGTGAACCCCGTCAACAACAGCGTGGTGACATCGAAGCCCTCGGCGCGTGCGGTCGCCGCCAGCTCGATGCCCGTCATCTCCGGCATCCGCTGGTCCGTGACGAGCACGTCCACCTGCTCGCGACGGAGGACTTCCAATGCGGCCTGACCACTCAGGGCCGTGAGGACGCGATACCGGCGCTGAAACATCCGCGACAGGATGTCCAGGACGTCGGCCTCATCGTCGACGAAGAGCAGCGTGTGGCGGAGCTCGGACAAAGCAGGCGGAATTGTACGTCGAGATCGTCTACTGCCCTCAAGAACTGAGAATGCCGAAAAGTTCGACACGCACTCGGGGTGCGCAGTGGGACACTGAACGGATTGACTCTACACGTCTGTTCAGGGAAAGTGGACACTGAAAGCCTGTTGCCTGGGGAACTGTCCCAAGGGAATCAGGCCGGCCGAGCGAGGGAGCGCATGGAAGAGCTGACGGACCGCCAGCGCGAGATTCTCAGCTTCATCGTCAAGGAGACCGAGACGCGCGGTTTCCCGCCGACGATTCGGGAGATTGGCGAGCACATGGACATCCGCTCCACCAACGGGGTGAACGACCACCTCAAGGCGCTGGAGCGAAAGGGCTACCTGAACCGCGGCGAGCAGCAGAGCCGCTCGCTGGTGCCCACCAAGCGAGCCCGGCTGCTGCTGGGGCTGGGGGCCAAGCGGGATGCGGGGATGATCGAGGTCCCCCTGCTGGGCAAGGTGGCGGCCGGTGCGCCCCTGCTCGCCCAGGAGAACATGGAGGACTCGGTCAAGATCGACAGCTTCCTCCTGGGAGGCGTCAACGGCCGGGAGGTCTTCGCCCTGCGGGTGAAGGGCCAGTCGATGATCGACGACGGCATCCACGACGGCGACTACCTCTTCGTGAAGAAGACGCCGGCGGCCCAGCCGGGCGACATCGTGGTGGCGCTCATCGAGGACGAGGCCACGGTGAAGCGCTACTACCCCGAAGGCGACCGCATCCGCTTCCAGCCGGCGAACGCCACCATGCAGCCCATCTACGTGAGCCGGACGGAGTTCCGCTCGACGATGATCCTGGGCCTCGTGGTGGGCGTGTACCGCAAGATGCAGGGCGGGCGCGCGTAGTGCCGCGCCCTTGGGCCCGGGTGGCTCAGGGGCACTTCTTCACGCGGGGGTCCGCGGCGGCCGCGCGGGCACAGGCGGCGGTCCGCAGGGCCACATCCTTCAGCTCGTGGGCGAGCCTCGCCGTGGCGAGCTGAAGGTCGGCGTCCTTCAGCAAGTCGTGCTCGGCGCTCAGGTTGGCCAGGATGCGCAGCGCGTCCGGCTTGCGCCCCATGGTGACGAGCAGGTCGGCCAGCTCCCTCAGCTCCCGCACGTCGTTGCCCTGCACGGACTCCAGCGCCGCGGCGAGCTCCTGCTCCGCGCCCTCCTGGCTCTTCATCGCGAGCTGGATGCGGGCCAGCGCCACGTGGACGATGGCGCGGTCCTTCACGCGCAGGGACTCCTTGTACGCGGCGATGGCATCCCCGGGCTTGTCCAGCTGCAGGTGGATGGTGCCCACCAGCTCCCAGAGCGTGGGGTCTCTGGGCGACAGGCCCGCGGCCTCCTGATACGCGGCGGCGGCCTCGCGCAGCTTGCCCGCGCGCACCAGCGAATCCCCCAGCGTGGTGTACACCCCCGAGGAGCGCACGCCCTCGTTCACGGACTTCTGCGCGAGCGCGAGCAACTCCGCGTGGCGGCCCTGCTTGCCCAGCACCTCGAACGCGCGCAGGAGGAGCTCCGACTTCGACTCCCCCGAGGCGGCCGCGGCGGCCAGGGTGAAGTGGCGGACGGCCTCGTCCTGCTCGCCCTTCTTGAGGTGGATCTCCGCCAGCTGCTCCAGCGCGTTGAAGTCGTTGGGATACAGGGCCACCGCCTTGCGCAGCGAGCCCAGGGCCTCGTCCGTCTTGCCGAGCTGGGCCTGGACGAAGCCCAGGCGGCTCCAGTTGGTGGAGCGCTTGGGCTCCAGCTTGAGGGCGGCCTCGAACTCGGTGGCGGCCTCGTTGAGCTTGCCCAGGGAGATGTAGACCTCGCCTCGGGCGGCGGGCAGGCGCGGGTCGTTGGGGGCCAGCGCGTGCATCTGCTCGTACGAGGCGAGCGCGGCCTCGAAGTGGCCCTGGAGGTACTCGGCGGTGCCTTTGACGTAGAGCCCCTCGGCGTGGTCCTTCGGCGTCACCTTGGGACGGTCGTCACACGCGGCGGAGGCGAGCAGGGCAATCAGCGGCAAGGCGCGCAGGCGCGAGTTCATGGGGGCTCCTAATCCTAGAAGTGGTACGCGATGCCCAGGTTGAGGTCCAGATTGAGGCCGTCGCCCAGCTTGGATTCCGCGAGCCCGAGCACCGCCTGGGCCACGTTCGTCCCCGCCTCGAGCTGGACGCCCACGTGGCCCGCGATGAGGTACTCCAGGCCGATGAAGCCGACGACGGTGGGCAAGGGCCCCGTGGACTGGAAGATGCCGAAGTCGCCGAAGGAGAGCTGCACGCCCAGGCCGAAGCCCCAGTAGGGGCGCAGCGAGCTCTCCACGTTGTGGTAGTGGCGCGCGCCGACGACGCTGGGGAGGACGTTGAGGCCGCCCTTCGCTCCCTCCGCGGTGGAGTGCACGTAGGTGAAGCCCACCTGGATGAAGCCCATCCACTCCGGATGGAACCAGTAGCCCACCTCCAGGTCACCACCTGGGTTGAGCGCGGACAGCTTGTCGACGAAGTTGTTGTTGATGCGCAGGCCCAGCGAGAGGCCGCCTCCACCCACGCGCGGCGCACCGCCGATGAGCGGACGCGCCCCCTGCCCCGAACCCGGCTGGAGGAGCTCGATGACGAGCGCGTCCGCGACGGCGTAGACGGCGGGGAACAGGGAGTCGGCCTCGGGGGCCTCGGCGCGGGGCATCGCCAGGCTCTGCCCTCGCTCGGTGTCCACGAGGTTGGCGCTGAGCAGGTACGTGTCGCCGAAGCGGTCCACGCGGCCGGTGACGACGAAGCGCGCGCCCGTGAGCGTGGCGAGCTCCTTGAGGCACTCGCCTCGCTCACACGACTTGAGCTCCGCGAGCTGGCGCCGCTTCGCCTCGTCGAGCGGCGCGTCGACGTCCCGCTGCGAGACGACCCACAAGCGAGGCGACTCCGCCAGCCGCGAGGTGATGAGCGAGGTGACTCCCGCGACCGAGTCCCGCGCGGAAGGGTTGGCGTCGAACGAGAGCACCGCGACGCTGAGCGGGGCCTCCTCGGGCGAGGGCGAGGGCGAAGGCGAGGCCGAGGGCTCTTCGGCCGGAGTCGGGGCCTGAGGGACGGACGGCTCCGTCGCCACCTGGGCCCCCACGGATGGGGCCAGGAGCACGAAGAGGACGGCGAACAGCGCGGTGAAGGAGTGCGGCACGGCGCGGCACTCTACCCTTCCCCGCCCCAAGCCCGGAGCACGCCGACTCGCGCTCCCCCGCTCGTCCTCTTACGAGGACGGCATCGGCCCCAGATAGTCGAGGGGATCCACGGGCTTGCCATCCAGGCGCACCTCGAAATGCAGGTGGGGACCGGACGTCTTGCCAGACTCACCCACGGTGGCGATGACCTGCTCCCTGCGTACCTTCTGCCCGGTGCGCACGCGCAGGTCCCGGTTGTGGGCGTAGAGCGTGATGAGCCGGTTGGAGTGCTCGACGATGACGATGTTGCCGTAGCCGCGCTGCTCGCCGGCGTAGAGCACCGTGCCCTCCTGGGCCGTCTTCACGGGGGTGCCGGAGGGGGCGGCCAGGTCGATGCCGTCATGCGGCTCGCGGCCCTTCTTCCCGAAGCGGCCGTAGAGGACGCCCTTGAGGGGCCAGTCAATCATCCCCTGGGTGGCCAGCCGGGGCCTCGCGGCGCCGGGGCGCGACGACGGCCTGCGCGCAGGCTCCTCCCGCCGCGCCACCACCGGGCCACCTCGGCGCGGCGGAGCGTCCCGGGACGTGCGCACGGGCTCGGGGTCCGCCTCGGCGGCCAGGGCCTCCGGGGCCTCCACGGGCACGCTGCGCTCCACGCCGGGAATCGTCAGCTCCTGCCCCACGGACAAGGTCCTCACGTCCTTGATGCCGTTGGCGTCCTTGAGCTCCTCCACCGTGAGGCCGTAGGTGCGAGCGATGCGATACACCGTCTCGCCCGGGGCGACGCGGTGACGCACCGCCACCAGCTCCGGCTCCGCGTGCGCGGACCTCAGCGCGAAGGGAAAGGTGCCCGAGGGCGCGGAGGCGGGAGCCTCGTCACCGCGCGAGGAGACTTCCGTCGCGCGGGGAGCCGCGGACGAGCGGGTGGGCTCCAGGGTGAGCTCGGGTTCAGGAGCGGATGCTCGGGTGGCCGCGCAGCCCGCGAACAGCGCGGACAGGAGCAGCACCTGGAGCGAGCGGCTCGCTCGGCTGAAGGTCCCCGGGCTCAACGCTAGGCACCATCCGGCTCGTGTCGAGCATAGCCCGGGAGATTCCAGCTCCCCAGGTCCTCGAGTCGGCCATGGTCCGTGAGGTCCAGGTGGAGCGGCGTCACCGACACCCGCCGGCCCATGTGCACGGCGTTGCAGTCGCTGCCTGGAATGTCCTCGTGCTGATACTCGCTGCCGCCAATCCAGTAGTACTTCCGGCCGCGCGGGTCCTCCTTCTCCACCACGTTGTACCCGTACGAGTGGCGGCCCAGGCGGGTGACGCTGTAGCCCTCCGGCTCCACGCCGCCGGGGATGTTCACGTTGAGCAACATCCGCTTGGGCAGCGGGCGCTCGAGCGCCGTCGTCACGATGGAGCGGGCGAACCGGGCGGCGGGCGCGAAATCGAACGTCCCCCGCGCCACGAGGCTGAAGGCGATGGCGGGAATCCCCAGCAGGGCCCCCTCCATCGCCGCCGCCACCGTCCCCGAGTAGGTGACGTCCTCCGCCAGATTCGAACCGTGGTTGATGCCGGACACCATGAGCGTGGGGCGAGCATCCTTCAGGAGATGGACGATGGCCAGATAAGCGCAGTCGGTCGGCGTGCCATCCACGGCGAACCAGCGCTCCCGGACCTCCTTGATGCGCAGGGGCCGGTGCAGGGAGATGGCGTGGGACGCGGCGCTCTGCTCGCGGTCCGGCGCCACCACCCAGACCTCTCCCAGGGGACTCACCGCCTCCACCAGTGCCTGAAGTCCTTCGGAGAAATAGCCGTCGTCGTTGGACACGAGGATGCGCGGTTTCGGCATAGCCGCGCGGTTGTAGAAGAGGCCCTGGGAGTGGGCAAGCACGCTCACGGGCGGCGCTGCTACAGTGTCCACCCGCCGAATGCCGCCGCCCCGTCGACGCAATGCCCCTCAAGGGCCCGACCCCCTCCTCGCCCAGCGACGCCGGGGCGCCCTGCTTGGACTCGCCGTGGGCAATGCGCTCTCGGTGCCCACCGCGCACCGTCCGTTGCTGTCCGCCCCCTTCCCCACGATGGCGGATGGCCCGTACTCGCGCATGACGGGCGGCGGGCCGCGTGAGCTGCGCAAGGGACAGGTGACGGAGGAGGTGCAGCTCGCCTGCTGCCTGGGCCACAGTCTGCGAGACCTCAAGCGCTACGACGCCACGGATGTCCTGCGCCGCTACCGCGCCTGGCAGCCCCACGCCTTCGAGGTCAGCGAGGCCCTGAAGGAAGTCCTGGACGAGTGCAACTCCGGTCTGCCTCCGCTGGGTGCGGCCCGGCGCGTCTGGCTTCGGGGACACCGGAAGGTGGCGGGCGCGGGCAGCCTGGCGCGCATCGCCCCGCTGGGCGTGTATCTGTCGAACGACCCCAAGGCGCGCACCACCGCCACGCTGGAAGACTCCGCGCTCACGAACTTCGACCCGCGCAGCCAGCTGGCGTGCGCCGCCTTCACCGCGGCCATCGCCAAGGCGGTGACGAGCGGCGCCGACCTCAAGCCCGACGAGCTCCTCACCGCCGCCGAGTCAGGCCTGCTGGTCGCCGGCGCGGCGCTCGGACGCTCCGCGCCCGACTACGTCCAGGAGGTCTCCACCGCTTCCGCGCTGCTGCGCGAGGACCTGGCCCGCGCGCGCGACGACGACCCGCGCCTGTACGGGCCGGAGCTGCACCTGCACCGCACGCAGCACGCCATCCATGTCGCCTTCCGGCTGGCCTTCTGGGAGCTGCTCCACGCGCCCACCGCGGAGGCGGCCCTCGTCGACGTCGTCCACCGGGGCGGCGACACGGAGGTCCACGCGGCGGTGACGGGGGCGCTGGTGGGGGCCTTCCACGGCGAGGAGGCCCTTCCCGCGGAGTGGCGCAAGCACGTGCTGGAGGCCCTGGCCACGACGAAGGGGCCGCTCTGGGACGTCTACCATCCCCGCCACCTGCTGAGCCTCGTCGACACCTGAGCGGCGAGCGCGGGGCGCTGGATGGACGAAGCCCGCGGGGGTCCGTCCTCACTGGGACGCCCACCGCGGGCCTGGTTCCACGAGGCGCGGCCAGAGGGCCACGCCTTTCTTCAGCCCAGCAGGTCGATGACGACCACGCCTCGCTGGGGCTTCTCGTCCTCGGTCTCCGTCCGACGACGCGGGCGGTCCTCGGGCATGGGCAGCGGCAGCTCCACCACGGGCCTCTCTCGCTCCTCCCGGCGGCGCTCCCGGCGCTTGATTTCTTCGATGATGAAGGCGTCGAGCATGGGTCTTCCGTCTCCCCTCAGCCTACGTACCCCGATGTACGCCCGCCGTCCCGCCCATAAAGCACTTCAACAACTCTTGGATGCAAATTAAGAACCCTGGTTCCGCACTGGGTACGCTGCCGTCATCTCGCACGGCTGCTCGTCCGCCATCCGACATCCGGGCCAGGGGAACCGTGGCGTAGATGTCATGGAGAGCCGAAACTTCCGGTCGGGATGGTGTTGATTCTAATGCCCTCGCGACAGCCCGCAAGCAGACCCGTTCCCTGGAAGACTCCGGGGTTGAGGGTGCCAGGGGCCCAGGCGCAAGGGCTCGCCCGCCTGGTTCCTCCAGGCGAGCGGGGTCGATTCCGGGTGTGAGGTCCGAACAGACCCTGAAACGATTGTTTCAGGGTGCCTCGGCGCGGCGCTTGAACGACTCGAGCATCTTCGGCAGCGACGTTTCGACCAACGCGTTGACGATGGTCTTCGGCACGAGCAGGCCCAGGGCCATCTCCACGTTGTAGGTGGCGCGCGTCTTCCCCTCGCCCTCGGGCTCCAGCACCCAGCTGCCCTTGTTGTCCTTCATCACCTCACCCTCGATGAAGGACCAGGCCATGCGGGTGGGCCGCTCCTCCACCACGCGGATGGAGTAGCGCACCGTCTTCATCACCTCGACGGTGTAGTGGACGTCGACGGTGTTGCCCTTGCGGTTGGCGGTGCGGATGGCCTTCACCTCGGAGAGGAACTCCGGGTAGCGGTCATACTGGGTGATGACGTCGAACACCTTCTCGATGGGGGCGTTGATGACGATGGTCCGCGTGGCGCCAGGCATGGTGTCGGTCTCCGAGTGGGTCGGTGGAACGGCCTAGAAGGCAGCGTACCCCGGCTTCTTGTCGAACTTGTGCAGGGACTGGATGAAGCGCACGGTGCTCGTCTTGCTGCGCATGACCACCGAGTGCGTCTCGCAGCCGCCGCCGAAGAAGCGCACGCCCTTGAGGAAGTCGCCGCTCGTCACGCCCGTGGCGGCGAACATCACCTCGCCCTGGGCCAGCTCCTCCGCCGTGTAGATCTTGGACATGTCGGTGATGCCCATCTTCTTGGCGCGATCAATCTCCCCCTGGTTGCGGGGCACCAGCCGGCCCTGCATGTCGCCGCCCGTCGCGCGGATGGCCGCGGCGGAGATGACGCCCTCGGGCGCGCCGCCGATGCCCATCAGCACGTCCACGCCCGTGCCCTCGAAACACGTGGCGATGGCGCCGGCCACGTCACCGTCCTCGATGAGCCGGATGCGGGCGCCCGCGGCGCGGACCTCCTTGATGAGGTCCTGGTGCCGCTCGCGGTCCAGCACCACCACGGTGAGGTCCTCCACGTAGACCTTCATCTTCTCCGCGACCGAGCGCAGGTTCTCCGTGGGGGTCTTGCGCAGGTCGATGGCGCCTCGGGCGCGGGGGCCCACCGCCAGCTTCTCCATGTACGTGTCCGGCGCGTTGAGCAGCCCGCCGCGGCTGGACATGGCCACCACGGAGATGGAGCCCGGACGGCCGTAGGCGCACAGGTTGGTGCCCTCCAGCGGGTCCAGGGCGATGTCCACGCCCGGGTCACCCTCCGCGCGGCGGCCCACCTTCTCGCCGATGTAGAGCATGGGCGCCTCGTCGCGCTCACCCTCGCCGATGACCACGGTGCCGTCGATGTTCAGCGAGTCGAACGCGCGGCGCATGGCGTCCACCGCGGCCTGGTCCGACTCGTTCTTGTTGCCGCGGCCCATCAGTCGGGCGGAAGCGATGGCCGCCATCTCGGTGACGCGCACGACCTCCATTGCCAGGTTGCGATCCATCTTCTGTGCTCCTTCAGGGTGCTGCGTTCGGATGTTCCAGCAGCCGGGCCACGGACTCCGGCAACCGAGTGGGCTTGCCATCGCGGCCCACGCACGCGTGCAGGGTACGACCGGTGCACAGCAATGTGCGCGGCTCGCCCTCGCGGAAAAGCTCGTAGGTGAACACGACCGAGGCCCGGCGCAACTCGCTCACTGTCGCGCGGATGACCAGGACGTCGTCGTAGCGGGCCGGGGCCTTGTACACGCAGCTCGCCTCCGCCACTGGCAGCATCAACCCGGAACTCTCCATCTCCCGGTAGCTGCCGCCGTGCGCGCGGAAGTACTCGCTGCGCGCGAACTCGAAGTAGCGAAAGTAGTTCGCGTAGTAGACGACACCCATCTGATCCGTGTCGCCGTAGATGACGCGAAGGCGGGCCTCGACCATGAGGGCGCGGACCGTAGCAGGGGCTGACCGCCTGCGTCCAAGTCACGGAGGCACTCGGAGGTTGCATCCGCCCCACCGGGCAGTGCAGCTTCTTGAACGTATGATTCGAGCCCTTGCCCTGATGGCCGCGCTGGCTGCCCTCCCCGCCGCCGCGCGTCCGCCCCGACTCACCCTGCTCATCACCGTGGACGCGCTGGGAAGCGACGTCCTCCTGCGCAACCGGCCCCGGCTCCAGGGCGCGCTGGGGCGGCTGCTCGACACGGGGGCCTACTTCCCCTACGCGAGGTACGCCTACGCCAAGTGCCGCACCGCGCCCGGCCACACCACGCTGGCCACGGGTGCCAACCCCTGGCGGCACGGCATCGTCGACAACCGATGGGTGGATGCCGCCAGCGGCAAGCTCGTCTACGCGTACGTCGACCCGACCCACCCCGTGCTGGAGGCGACGCAGAAGCCCGGGAGTGACTCGGGTCCCGCCAACCTCATGGCGGAGACGCTCGCGGACCGCCTGCGGCTCGCCACGCAGGAGCGGGGCAAGACGGTGTCCATGTCCTTCAAGTCGCGCTCGGCCATCGCCATGGCGGGCCGCCTGGGACAGGCGTGGTGGTTCGACGCGAGCGTGGGGAAGTTCGTCACGGGCACCTGGTACACGAAGGAGTTCCCCGCGTGGATGAAGCAGTTCAATGAGCGCAAGCTCGCCGATGCGTCCTTCGGCAAGAAGTGGGAACTGATGCGTCCGCGCGAGGAGTACGTGGGCGAGGATGACCGGAGCTACGAGGCGGACTCGTATGGCCTGGGCCGCACCTTCCCGCATCCGCTGACGGGCGGGCTCTCCGCGCCCGGGACGGACTTCTACAAGGCGTACGCCGTCTCGCCGGACTCACACACCCTGCTCGTGGAGGCGGCCAAGGCGGCCATCGCTGGCGAGGGCCTGGGACAGGACGCCGTGCCCGACCTGCTCGCGGTGAGCTTCAGCGGCACGGATGAGGTGTTTCACGAGTACGGCCCCTACTCGTGGGAGATGCAGGACACGATGCTGCGCCTGGACCAGGCGCTGGGCGCCCTCTTCACCGCCGCCGAGCGCGCCGCGGGAGGCCGCGCCAACCTGACCATCGTGCTGGTGGCGGACCACGGCGGAGCCACGCCCCCCGAGCAGTGGGCCGAAGCGGGACTGCCCGCGCAGCGCATCCAGCCCAAGGCCGTCCTCCAGGAGGTCTCCGCGATGGTGAAGGAGCGCTTCGGTCCGGACGTCACCGTCCTCATGGAGGAGATGGACGTGTACCTGCGCGGCCCCGCGCTGGAGTCGGGCAAGGTGGATGGGGCGCAGGTGCGACGCGCGGTGGCGGACTTCCTGGCGAAGCAGCCGCACGTGCTGACGGCGGTGACGCGCGACGAGCTCTATACGGCGCCGGATCCAATGGGCTACCTGACCGCGGTGCGGAAGGGCTACTTCCCGGGGCGCAGTGGCGACGTGATGTACGTGCCGCGTCCCTTCCACGTCCTCTACTACGCGCCGGACGGGAGCAACCACGGCACGCCGCATTCGTATGACGCGCAGGTGCCCGTGGTGTTCGCGGGCAAGGGCATCAAGCCCGGCCTGTACCTGACGGAGACGGACCCGGTGAATGTCGCGCCCACCATCGCCGCGCTGCTGGAGATGGGGATGCCGGCCTCCGCCGAGGGCAAGCCGCTCACCGAGGTGCTCACCGGGAAGTGAGCACCTTGGCGCGCGAGTCGATTCACCGCACGGCCGCGAGGAACCGGTCGAGCGCGCCATTCACCCACTCGGGTGCATCGAGCTGCACCCAGTGGCCCGTCACGGGCTCCACCTTCTGGAACGGCAGCGCGGACACGAGGTTCTGGTACGCATCCGGCCCCTGGTTGTACTCCGTCACCAGGGACAGCTTGGGGCCCGGATAGCTCCGCAGCGCGGAGACCGGGTCGAACGTCAGCAGCGAGCCCAGACCCGAGCGGACCGCGGACTGTGCCGTGGCGCGCAGCCCGCCGAGAACCTGCTCCCGCACCTCGGGCTTCGAGGGCGCGAGCATCGGCCCCCAGTACTCCTCGACCACCTGCAGCCACGCCTCCGAGGCCAGCACCGCCATCAGCCCCTGCGCCTGCTCCGTCGGAATCTGACGTCCGTCCGAAGCCGGGTCGAGCAGCAGCAGCCCCGCCACGCGCGACGGATGCGCCGCCGCGTAGGCCGCGCTGACGGCGCCGCCCAGGCTGTGCCCCACGAGCACGAACCGCTCCAGGCCCAGCCCGTCCACCACCGCCGCCACGTCGGCCGCGAAGTCCTCGACGGAGGACTCCGCCGACTCGGGGACCGCCGACTGGCCGTGCCCCCGCAGGTCCAGCGCGATGGCCCGACGCGTCTTGCGCACGTGCGCGAGCTGCGACGCCCAGTGCTTCGTGCTCCCGGCACTCGAGTGGATGAACACCACCGGAAGCCCCCCCACGCCACCATCGTCCACGTACAGCTCTCCAGCAGGGCCCTTCATGACCACCTCGTCGGGTTCAGGGGCGCGTCCGTCCGCGCCATGAATCCTTGAGTACGCCCCATCCCTGTCAGAAACTGTCAGGAAATGGCGAGAGTGAGCCGAATCATGCGCCTGGTGGATTTCCTGCGCGGTCGCGAGGCCACCACCATCGCGGAGATCTCCGCCGCGTTGGACGTGAGTGTCCGCACGGTGCATCGCGATATCGCCACGCTCCGCGAGCAGGGCATGCCCATCGCCAGTGACACGGGCCCCGGCGGAGGCGTGCGCCTGGAACGAGACCGGGGCGTCACCGCCGTCCACCTGTCCATCGAGGAAGTCGTCGCGCTGTGGCTGGCCGCGAGCCTGTCCTCGACGGGGAGCTCGCTGCCGTGGGGAAGCGCGGCGCGCTCGGGGCTGGACAAGCTCTTCGCCAGCGTGCCGAGAGAGCGCGCACGGAACATGCGCGAGCTCTGCCAGCGCGTCGTGGTGGGCCGCCCCGCGAGTCCCCGGGTGCTGTCGGAGCTGGGGGCGCCTCCCGCGGAGCTGCTCGCCGTCTTCGAGCAGGCGTTCCGTGAGCAGGTGTGCCTGTCGTTCGACTACGAGGACCGGAACGGCCGACGCACCCGTCGCTGCGTGGAGCCCCACGGGCTGCTGGTGGAGTCTCCGGTCTGGTACATCCTCGCGCGCGACGTGGAGAAGCAAGCGGCGCGCATGTTCCGGATGGACCGGGTCCACCGGCCTCGGCGGGTGCCCGAGCGGAGCTTCACTCCCGACATGGAGGGGCTCAAGGCACAGGCCCTCGCGCAGAGAAGCGAGGGCCCGAGGTGACGCACTAACCCTGCGAAGGCGAGGCGCGAGGCCGGCGTGCCTTCTTGCCGGTGATTTCGAGCGACAGGTCCATGGCCCGCGCCGAGTGCGTCAGCGCGCCCATGGACACGAAGTCCACGCCCATCTTCGCGAGCCGGGGCAGCCGGTCCAGCGTGACGCCACCGGAGACCTCGAGCGGGACTCGCCCCGCCGCCAGCTTCACGGCCTCGCGAATCTGCGCGTCGTCCATGTTGTCGAGCATCACCACGTCGGCGCCGTGCTCGAGCGCCTCGGCGAGCTGCTTGAGGTTGGTGACCTCGATTTCAATCTTGCACAGGCGAGGTCCATGGGCCTTGGCGCGGCGAAGCGCCTCGCTGATGGAGCCTCCGACGGCCGCGATGTGGTTGTCCTTGATGAGGACGCCATCGAAGAGGCCGAAGCGGTGATTGGTGGCACCGCCCATGCGGACCGCGTCCTTGGCGAGCACGCGCATGCCCGGAGGCGTCTTGCGCGTGTCGAGGACCTGCATCTTCGAGCCGCGCACCGACGTCATCGCCTGCTGAGCCAGCGTGGCGATGCCAGCAGCGCGCTGGACGAGGTTGAGCGCGGTGCGCTCCGCCGCGAGCAGGGACCGCAGCCGCCCATGACACCGGGCGGCCACGACCTTCGGCTTGACCTCCTGGCCGTCCTGGCGAAGCAGCTCCACTTCGACATCCGGGTCGACCTTGTGGAAGACCCGGATGAAGGCGTCGAGGCCGGCGAGGACCAACTGCTCCTTGGCGACCAACTCCGCGCTGCCCTCCGCGTCAGGCGGAATGAGGGCCTGCGAGGTGACATCTCCCGCCGCCCCCAGGTCTTCGTCGAGGGCGAGGTCGATGAGTCGATCAAGGTAATCCTGCTGCACGTCTCCTCCTGCTACCGCCGGGCCTTCGCCCGTGCCGAGGGCTTCGCCCGGGTGACCTTCTTCGCCGCCGCCTTCCGAGCGGAGACCTTCTTCGCTGGAGCCTTGCCCCCAGCCTTCTTGCCCGTCTTCACGGGCGCCTTCTTCGCCGGGCCCTTGGCACCGGCCTTCTTCGCAACCGCCTTGCCGCCGGAGGCCTTCCCGCCCGACTTCTTCGCGGAGGCCTTGCCACCAGCCTTGGAGCCCTTCTTCGCGGAGGCCTTGCCACCAGCCTTGGCGCCATTCTTCGCGGAGGCCTTGCCTCCGGCCTTCGCGCTGGAGCCCTTCTTCGCGGCGCTGTCGGCGCCCGACTTCGAGCCCTTCTTCGCGGCGGGCTTGCCACCCGCCTTCGCGCCCTTCTTCGCCGGAGCCTTCACCTTCGCGGGGGGCTCGGCGGCCACTGCGTTGGACGCGGCGGCCTTGGTGGCACCCGCCTCGGACTTCGCGGTGGCAGCCTTCTTCGCGGGAGCCTTCGTCACGGGGGCGGCCGTCGCGGCCAACTCTGACTCAGCAGCCGGCTTCGCCTTCTTCTTCGCGGGACGCTCGGACCTGGACGGCTCGGCAACCTCGGCGGGGGCCTCGCGGACGTCGCCGCCTTCCTTCGCCTTGCCGAACTCGCGCATCGCGTCGTCCACGAGCCCCATGCTCATGTACGCCACGCCCAGGTCATGGTGGTCGGTCGGAGACAGACCTTCCTTCGTTCCCTCGCGCAGCTTCTCGAGCGCGGCATGGACCTGAGGATCCTCCTCGGGCACACGCGCCGCGTCTCCCAGCTCCCCCTTCAGTTCCTGGCCCAGGTCAACGCCGCCCTTCTCTGCCTTCGTCGGGGCGACCTTCACCTGGGCCGGTTCGGAGGGGGAGACACTCTCCTCGGTGGACGTGCTGCTCTCGGACGGCAGGTTCTCGGGCATGGAGGGCTCCGGGGCGATCCGCTGCAGGTGATCTTCGAGCTTGGCCTTGCGCTCCTTCAACTCCGCCACGCGAGCGCGATCCTTCTCCACCACGTCGGGCGGAGCCTTGGCCACGAAGTTGGGATTCTCCAGCTTGCGCAGGACGCTGGCCGCTTCCTGCTCGGCGCGAGCAATCTCCTTGCGCAACCGGTCCCGCTCCGCGTCCAGGTCGATGAGACCCGCCAGCGGAACGTAGATCTCCAGGTTCGTCGCCACGAACGCGGCGGCCTGCGGAGGCTTCGCCCCCGGCGGTCCCACCTGCACCTCGGAAAGACCGGCGAGCGGCAGCAGGTATCCCCGCCAGCGCTCCAGGAGCTCCCGCGTGCGGGCGTCCGGGCTCTGCACCACCGCCTTCAGCTTCGTCGCGGGCGACAGGTTGCTCTCGCCGCGGATGGTGCGCAGTCCCTCGATGGCCGCGATGACCGGCGCCATCTCGGACTCGGCCGCCTCGTCCACCAGCGCCAGGTCCGGCGCCGGGTACGACGCAATCATGATGCTCTCCGTCGGCCGGGACATCGGCAGCTTCTGCCAGATCTCCTCGGTGATGAAGGGCATGAACGGGTGCATCAGCCGCAGCACGCGGTCCAGCGCGTACACGAGCACCGCGCGCGTGGTGTCCTTCGCCGCCGGGTCATCGCCATAGAGGGCGGGCTTGGCCAGCTCGATGTACCAGTCACAGAGCTCCGCCCAGAGGAACTGGTACAGCGTGGAGGCTGCCTCCGCGAAGCTGTACGTCTCCAGCGAGGCCTGGGCATCCCGCGTCGCGCGCTGGAGCCGGGAGAGGATCCACCGGTCCGCCAGCGTGAGCGACAGCTCCTTGGGCGAGCGCCCGTCGTACTGGAACTCGCCCATGTTCATCAGGGCGAAGCGGCTCGCGTTCCACAGCTTGTTGCAGAACGCCTTGTAGCCAGCGAGCCGGTCCATCGACAGCTTGATGTCGCGGCCCTGCTGCGTGAGCGATGCCAGCGTGAAGCGCAGCGCGTCCGCGCCGAATGCGGGCATGCCCTGCGGGAACTTGTTCTTCAGCGTCGCGTTGAGCTGCTCGGGCTTCGCGCCGAGGATGACGTCCAAGGGGTCGATGACGTTCCCCTTGACCTTCGACATCTTCTCGCCCTTCTCGTCGCGCACCATCGCGTGGAGGTACACGGTGCGGAAGGGCACATCCCCCATGAAGTGCAGGCCCATCATCATCATCCGGGCGACCCAAAAGAAGATGATGTCGTGGCCCGTCTCCATGACGGACGTCGGGTAGAAGGTCTTCAGCTCCGCGGTGTTGTTGGGCCAGCCCAGCGTGGAGAACGGCCAGAGCGCGGACGAGAACCAGGTATCGAGCACGTCCGAGTCCTGGATGAAGCTCTTGCCTCCGCACTTCGGGCACGACTCGGGCGCCGCGCGCGCGACGATGGGCTCCGAACGAGCGAAGTCCACGCCGCCCACCTTCACCGTCGGGGCATCCAACGGAAGGTCGGTGTCATCCCCCTGCCGAGGGCTGCACGACGTGCAGTAGTACGCGGGAATCTGGTGGCCCCACCAGAGCTGGCGGCTGACACACCAGTCGTGGATGTTGCGCATCCAGTGGAAGTACGTGTTGGTCCACGACTCCGGGACGAACTTCGTGCGGCCCTGCTCCACCGCTTCGATGGCCGGACGCGCCAGCGGTTCAATCTTCACGAACCACTGCGGAGACAGCCGAGGCTCCACCACCGTCACGCAGCGCTGACACGTGCCCACGTTCAGCTTGTGCGGCTCCTCCTTCTCCAGGAGGCCCTGCTCCTGGAGGTCCGCGAGCACCGCCTTGCGCGCCTCGAAGCGGTCCATGCCGGCGTACTTGCCGGTGTCCTTCGTCATCCGCGCGGCTTCGTCCAGGATGGTCAGCATCGGCAGCTTGTGCCGAAGCCCCGTCTGGTAGTCGTTGAAGTCGTGCGCCGGCGTCACCTTCACCACGCCCGTGCCGAACTTCGGATCCACCAACTCCGCGTCCGCGATGACGGGAATCTCACGGCCCGACAGCGGCAGCACCACGAGCTTGCCGGCGAGGCCCTGGTAGCGCTCGTCCTCGGGGTGGATGGCCACCGCGGTGTCGCCCAGCAGCGTCTCCGGGCGCGTCGTCGCCACGGTGAGCGAGCGGTCGCTGTCCTTGATGGGATAGCGGATGTGCCAGATGGAGCCGGCCTTCTCCTCGTGCTCGACCTCCAGGTCGCTCAGCGCCGTGCGGCAGGAGGGGCACCAGTTGATGAGCTTCTGGGCCCGGTACATCAGGCCCTCTTCGTACAAACGGACGAAGACCTCGCGCACCGCCGCGGACGACTGCTCGTCCATCGTGAAGCGCTCGCGGTCCCAGTCTAGCGACGCGCCCAGGAAGCGGTGCTGCTCGCCGATGCGGGCGCCGTACTTGCCCTTCCACGTCCAGACGCGCTGGAGGAACGCCTCGCGCCCCAGGTCGTGGCGGCTCTTGCCCTCGGTCTTCTTCAGCTCCTTCTCCACCACCATCTGCGTGGCGATGCCCGCGTGGTCCGTGCCGGGAAGCCAGAGCGCGTTGAACCCGCTCATCCGCTTCCAGCGCGTGAGGATGTCCTGGATGGTCGCGGTGAGCGCGTGGCCGATGTGCAGGCTGCCCGTCACGTTGGGCGGCGGCAGGACGATGGAGAAGGCGGGCTTGTCGGAAGTGGCGGCGGCGTGGAAGTAGCCGCGTTCGAGCCAGAAGGCGTAGAGGCGCGCCTCGACCTCGGTGGGCTCGTAGGCCTTGGACAGTTCGGTCGTATCAGTCATTGAGGACGGGCCAGCCCCTTGTCGGGGCCGGCGGAAAGTTCAGGAGGTTACGGCGAGCACGCAGCTCGCCTCAGTGCTGGGTCTCTCGGTCCTTGATGAGCCGCTCGAGCTCCTCACGGATGATGGTCTCCGCGAGCTGCGGTACGACCTCCCAGGCGATCTTCTCGATGACTTCGCGGGAGGCCTTCGACAGCGCCTCGCGCAGCAGGGCCTCGCCCCCGTCCGCGGATACCGGACGACCCGCGGGCGAAGCGGGCTTCGATACGGGGACCGACGGCCCGCCGATGTCGAGGGAGATCTCCTCCGCGCCGCTCGTGTCGGGCAGCGAGTCCTCGATGCTGATGGCCGGCTGAGCGGCCACGGCGGCGGACTGTCCGGCGGGAGCCCCCAGACCGAATGGATCCCGAGCCCGGGCCGCGGGCTGCGGCGCGGCGGACGGCATGGGCGGAAGCGGCGTGGCTCCCGGCGGACGGGGCAGTCCCCCCGGCATTCCCGGCGCGGGAGCACCCGGACGAGCCGCCATCCCCGGAGCCCCAGGACCCGGAGGCATCCCCGGACGCGGAGGCATGCCCGGAGCCGGAGCCCCCGGCGGAGGAGGAACACCCGGACGCGCCATGCCCGGCGGCATGCCCGGCCCCGGAGGACGCGGCGCACCCGGAGGCGGCATGCCCGGACCCGGAGGACGCCCACCCGGCGGCATGCCCGGCCCCGGAGGACGCGGCGCACCCGGAGGCGGCATGCCCGGACCCGGAGGACGCGCCATGCCCGGCGGCATGCCCGGCCCCGGAGGACGCGGCGCACCCGCGCCCGGAGGCGGCATCCCCGCCCCGGGAGGACGCGCACCCGGCGCCTGCGGCACACCCGGACGAGCGGCCATGGGCGCCGCGGCGGGAGCGGCCTGGGGGGCCGGCGCGGCGGCGGGCGTCGCGGCGGGACGAATCACCTGCGTGGCGATGGACGCCGGCAGCGTGTTGGACTTCTGACCGACCAGCGCCTTCACCTTGTCCAGCAGCACCTGGCTCTCGAAGGGCTTGGTGATGTGGTCATCGGCGCGAGCGGCGCGGGCGCGGTTCTCGTCGAAGGCCTCGAAGGTGCCCGCCAACAGCATCACCGGGATGCCCTGGGTGGCCGGGTCGCTCTTGAGCGCCTCGCAGACCTCGTAGCCGCTCTTGCCCGGCATCATCACGTCGGCCAGGACGACGTCCGGGCGCAGCTCGCGGCAGCGCGAGATGGCGTCCAGCCCGTTGTCCACCGCGGTCACCTGAAAGTCCTCGGTCGCGAAGATCATGCCGATCACCTTGCGGATGGTGAGCGAGTCATCGGCGACCAGCAGATTCTTGGGCATCGGTATCGGGCCTCGGGGAGCGTGGACCCCCCTGAATTCGTTGAAGAAACCGCTCGTGAGAACCTACCTCACGACACGTTATCAAGCCTGGCAGCTTACGGTTCGCGCTCCGGGACGATCAAGAAAACATGCGCTGCAGGTCCAGGAACAGCACAGGCTCCGCCAGGCCGGGAACGCGAAAGGTGCCGGCCGTCTTGTCCGGTTCGAAGCGTTGGAGGACGCCAAGCACCCGCGTGGCCGTCAGCCCCACGTTCCGCCCCGCCAGCTCCGCCAGGAGGAAGAAGGGCTCCGCCACGGCGGGTGCCCCCAGGAGGGCGGGAACGGAGCAGATGGGCCACAGGACCTGGGCATGGGGAAAGATACCCGCCACCGGTCCGCTCTGCACGGGCAGGACGCTGAACGCATCCCCCCGGGCCACCACCTGGGACACGAAGGCCAGGGGGACACCGAACAGTCGCCCCTGGGACTCGAAGACCAGCGCCCGCTCGGGCACGGACTCGGCCCAGTGCACGGGGCGCGGGGGTACAGGCGCGGCGCGGGGCCCAACCCGGTGCGGCAGCGCCTCCGCGATGAGCTCCAGGTACAGCCGCTCCTTGTGCAGCACCGCGCCCCGGCTCAGCGGCGCCAGCGAGTCCGCCAGTCCTGGAGGCAACAGGAAGAACGGCGCGCGCGCGACATCCGCCACCTCCACCACCGAGCGCACCCTCACCGCCAGCGTGGGGCTCACGTCCAGCACCACCACCATGCCCGCTTCAGGCTCCGGAGCACCGCCGAGCAGCGCCGACAGGTCCTTCACTTCGAGCACGCCTCGCAGGCTGCTCCCATGGGCACCAGGCATCGCCACTTCCATGACAGACGTGGCTTCAACGGCGTAGTGGGTCTCCCCGGCTTCCACGAGCAAGCAGAGTCTGCGACCGCTTTCAAAGGGCGACACGGGGGGCGACCCTAGCAGCGTTCCGTTGGATGGTGCTAAGCCATGCGGGAGATGGCGCGCATCCTCCTCGTCGATGACGAAAAGATCGCCCGCACCCTCTACGGCGACTACCTCACGGGCGTGGGACACACCGTCACGGCGGTGGGCACGCTGCAGGACGCTCGGCAGGCGCTCGCGGCGGACCGCTTCGATGCGGTGGTGACGGACCTCATCCTTCCTGGCGGCGACGGCATGGAAGTCCTCCGGTACGTGCGGGAGCGGCACCCCGGCGTGGAGGTCGTGGTCATCACCGCGCTGGACAAGGTGGACCCGGCGGTGCGCGCCATCAAGAGCGGCGCGGCGGAGTACCTCGTCAAACCCGTGGCCCCGGAGGCGCTCCAGCACGCGGTGCGGCGCGCGCTCACCACGCGAGACCTGCTGAGGGAGAACGCCTCGCTGCGCCGGCATGTCGCGCTGCTGGAGGCGGGGCAGCGGCTGGCCACCACGCTGGACCGCGAGAAGCTGGCCACGGCCACCACGAGCGCGCTGGAGTCCATGGCCGCCGCGGGCGCCATCGTGCTCCTGGAGCGCGACGCCAACCTGGGCCTGCGCGCACAGGGCACCCGAGGACTTCCCCCCGGCACCGAGGACACCGTCGTGGCGTGGCTGCGCGACCAGCTCATGGACGCGCGGGCGCCTCGCGAGCTGGACGTGCTGGACGTGCCCTTCGAGCGCATCCTCACCTTCCCCGCCGTGGAGGGCGACACGGTGCTGGGCCACGCGGTGCTCTTCTACGCGAAGCCGCACACCGCCGACGGAGCCGCCGAGGCCGCGGGCTACCTGGTCCGCAACTGGGCGCTGGCGCTGCGCAACCTGGGCCGGTTCGCGGCGGTGGAGGACCTGGCGTACATCGACGACCTCACGCGCCTGTTCAACACGCGCTACCTGGACCTGGTGCTGGACCGGGAGGTCCAGGACGCGCTCCAGACGCAGCGGGCCTTCAGCCTCCTCTTCCTGGACCTGGACCACTTCAAGTCCATCAACGACACGCACGGCCACCTCGTCGGCTCCAAGCTGCTCGTCGAGGCGGCACGCGTGGTGAAGGGCTGCGTGAGAGACCACGACGTCGTGGCGCGCTTCGGCGGCGACGAGTACGTGGTGATGCTGCGCAACACCGACTCGGGCGGCGCGCTCAAGGTGGCCGAGCGCATCCGCCGCACCATGGAGACGCACCAGTTCCTCGCACGCGAGGGGCTGGCGCTGAAGCTCTCCACCTGCATCGGCGTGGCCAGCTTCCCGGAGCACGCACGGGACAAGGCCACGCTCATCGACCTGTCGGACCGGGCCATGTACCGCGGCAAGCGCGGCACCCGGAACGTCGTCTACATGGCGGCGCAGGACCTGGAAGCGCCGCCCGCCGAGAGGCGCCAGGCCGCCACCGGTACGTAGCCCTCAGGGCCGCATGTTCCCCACGGTGAGGCGCTTGGCGAGGCCAGGCTCCATCACCTCGGTGCTCGCGCCCTCCTTGCCCACCGCCTCCACGGACTCGTGCGGGGCCCCGGAGATGATGAGCTTGAACTTCTCCACGGCCTCCTGGGCGTGCTGGGCCTGCTCCGGGTCCAACCGCGCGATGAGCTGCCAGAAGAGCGCGGCGTGCTCGCGCTCCTCGTCCATGACGTGACGCAGGACGGCCTTGGCCTCCTCGTTGTCGGTGGCGTCGATGTGGGCGGCGTAGAGGTTGATGGCGTCCAGCTCCGCCTCGATGTTGAGCCGGATGGCGCGCGCGAGCTCCGAGTCGGTCAGCTTCCGGGGAACGATGGAGTGGAACGGGTCGGTCTGCGGCATGAAGGCCCTCCGAGGCGAGGCGGTCCCCGGCGACTTCCCGGGCACCGACGCGAACATGGGGAGCATCCGCGCCCCCAGCGGGCCGGTCAACGGATTCCCTCAGGCGCGTTGCGTGGCGTGGTCCCCTCCGTCATGCTTCACGACATGGAGACTCCCGCGCCGCTCGCCCAACTGCTCCAGGCCCTGGACGCGGGGGACGTGCCTGCCGCGCGCGCGGCGGCGGCGGCGCTCCAGCGCTCCGGACTCCACGCCACGCAGCTGGCCGCGGAAGTGCTCCACGAGCTGCGCCAGCCCCTGCTCGGCGTGAAGGCCTACGCCCAGCTCCTCGCCGAGGACGGCGGCTCCACCGGCCCCCTGCGCCTGCTGATGGCCCAGGTGGAGCGGATGGAGCAGATTGTCTCCGACTTCATCCGGCTCGCCAGCGAGCGCCCCGCGCCGCAGCAGCGCCTGTCCCTGGCCGCGCCCATCTGGGCCGCCGCGAAGATCTTCAGCGTCAACCCGGATTCGGCGCGCATGTCCCTGGAGGTGGAAGCCCCCGAGGACATCTTCGTGCAGGGCAACGCGCGCCTCATCGAGCAGCTCACGCTGAACCTGCTCAACAACGCGCGCGACGCGATGTCCGGCCGGGGGCGCGTGAAGGTGGTGCTCACCACCGTGGGCCCGTCGCCCGTGCTGTACGTGGCGGACTGGGGCCCCGGCATCCCCGACGAGCTGCGCGAGAAGATCTTCGAGCCGTACGTCACCGCGAGCAAGCGAGGCACGGGGCTGGGTCTGTCCGTGTGCCGGCGCATCGCGCAGGAGCACGACGCGCGCATCGACCTGGCCCCTCACGGAGCGCTGCGCGACGTGCCGCCTCCAGCCACCGTGTTCCGCGTGCTCTTCCCCGCGTCCGAGGTGGCCCCGGGCCCACGCAAGCGGCTGCTCGTGGTGGATGACGAGACCATCATCCGCATGGTGTTCCGCGACCTGATGGGCAAGGAGTGCGAGGTCATCGAGGCGGCGAGCGGCGAGGAGGCACTGGACCTCCTGCGCGAATCCCCCGTGGACCTCATCGTCACGGACAAGAACCTGCCGGGCCTGTCCGGACTGGAGCTGGCGCAGCAGGCGCGCCGGCTCTCCGCCTCGTCGCGAGTCATCCTGATGACGGGCTACCCCTCGCTCGTGACGACGCAGCAGGCGTTGGAGCTGGGCGTGGTGGACTACCTGCTCAAGCCCTTCGACGACATCCGCGAGGTGCGTGCCCTCCTCCGCTCCACGCTGTCCGCGCCGCCTCCGCAGCCGAGCCCGCTCGCCCAGGTCAAACGGGTCGACGTGCTGGAGGACAACCCCGCCACGGCGGCGCAGATCTCCGAGGCGCTGGAGCTCGCGGGACTCGAAGCCCGCGTGCTGCCGACCTCGGAGCTCATCGCGCTGGAGCCTCCCGCGGGCGTGGTGGTGAGCTGGGACTTCGCGCCGGCCTATGGGCGCAAGGCGCTGGAGCTGGGCAAGGCCCTGGCCCAAGGCGCGCCCTTCGTGGTGCTCGCCGAGCACCTCACGATGGAGACCGCGCTCGAGTCGCTGCGCGCGGGGGCGGCGGCGTGCCTGCCCAAGCTGCTGTCCGACACCACGGCGCTCAGCCGAGAGCTGACCCGCGCATTCAAGAAAGGCGTCCCATGAGACTCGCGCTCCTGTTCGTCCTGGTGCTGGGTGTGGCGTGTTCCTCCTCGAACAGGCCCCTGGGACCGGGCGAACCGGACGCGAGTGGCCCGGAGGACTCGGGCTCCCGGCCCGATGGGGGCGCGCCGGAGGACGACGGCGGCACCCGAGAGGACGGCGGCTCGACGGACGATGGGGGCACCCCGGAAGACGGCGGCACCGGCGAAGAAGACGCGGGGAGCTGTGAGCCTCCCCCGTCGGTGCGCGAGACGATCCTCGTGCCCGGCCTGAACACCCCGAGGCGCCTCGCGGTGGACGCGACGGACCTCTACATCTCCGAGTCCCACTCGTTGAAGCCCGAGCAAGTCGATGGCGAGGGACAGCTGCTCCGCCTTCCCCGCGCGGGCGGCGACGTGGTCTCCGTCGCCAAGGGCTTCATCGCCCCCGATGCCATCGCCGTGGATGCGAAGAACATCTACGTGCTGGACCAGGTGGGCTTGTGGCGTGTGAACAAGGCCACTGGTGAGCGCGGCACCGTGCCCATCGAGTCATCTGTGAACAACGTCACGGTTGGAGGCACGGAGGTCCTCGCCACCCGGCTGAATGGCCGGGACGTCGTCGTGGTCGCGACGGGCGCGCGGAGGCTCGTCCGGGTCGACACCGTCGGCGCCACCCCCTCGTCCGTCGTGCTCTTCGAGGGCGAGCCCGGCACCCAGGTCCGCGGCGCCCGCGTCGACGGAATGAACGTCTGGTTCCTCGTCACGGGGGGAGGCGAGCCGGGCCTCTACCGCGCGGCCCTGGACGAGAGCACCCCACCCCAGCGCGTGGACCCGAGCATCACCTCGGGCACGTCGCTGGAGCTCACCCCCACGCACTTCCTCATCACCGAAGGCTCCGGGGGCTCGGGCCGGGTCCTCAAGGTGTCTCGGGCCGGAGGAGACCAGGCACGAGTGCTCGCGGAGGGACTGCAAGGCCCCTTGTTCCCGGTGGAGCTCAACGGCGTGGTCTACTTCAAGGAGTCCGTGGCGAGCGGCTCGGACTTCCTGCGCCGCGTCCGAGGCTGCCCTCCCGGCGTCACCGACGCGGTGGGCCCTCCAGGCACGGGCCCGGGCGGACTCATCGTCGATGGGAACACCCTGCTCTACACCTCGCAGGAGAGCGGCACCCGAGGCGCCGTGGGCCGCGTGCCCTGACTCGAAACGACAACGGCCCCGGTGCCTCGTGTGAGGCAGCCGGGGCCGAGGTCCGCTCACCCTCCGCGTCCCAAGCACGAGGCCCGGGACACGGAAGCGTGGCTCAGTACTCCATGTCGTCGCCGCCGTAGTCCGGCATGCCCGCGCCGGCACCCGCGCCCTTCGCCTTGCCCTTCGGGCGCTCGGCGACCATGGCCTCGGTGGTCAGCAGCAGGGACGCGACGGAGGCCGCGTTCTGCAGCGCGGTGCGCTCGACCTTCGTCGGGTCGATGACGCCGGCCTTCTCCAGGTCCTCGTAGACGTCGGTGCGCGCGTTGTAGCCGAACGCGCCCTTGCCCTCGCGAACCTTGTTGATGACCACGGCGCCCTCGACGCCCGCGTTGCTGGCGATCTTCCGCAGCGGCTCCTGGAGCGCGCGGCGGATGATCTCCACGCCGAAGTTCTGCTCGCCACCCGGCTTGAGCGCCTCGAGCGCGCTCAGCGTGCGCAGGTACGCCACACCGCCGCCCGGGACGATGCCCTCCTCGACGGCCGCGCGGGTCGCATGCAGCGCGTCCTCGACGCGGGCCTTCTTCTCCTTCATCTCCGTCTCGGTCGCCGCGCCGACGTTGATGACGGCCACGCCGCCCACCAGCTTCGCCAGACGCTCCTGGAGCTTCTCGCGGTCATAGTCGCTGGTGACCGTGTCGATCTGCCCGCGGATCAGCTTGATGCGGCCCTCAATCTCCTCCTTCTTGCCGTTGCCGTCGACCACGGTGGTGTTGTCCTTGTCCACCGTGATGCGCTTGGCGCGGCCCAGGTCGCTGAGCGAGAGGTTCTCGTACTTGTGGCCCAGCTCCTCGCTGACGACCATGCCACCGGTCAGCGTGGCGATGTCCTTCAGCATCTCCTTGCGGCGGTCGCCGAAGCCCGGCGCCTTCACCGCGGCCACGTTCAGCACGCCGCGGATCTTGTTCACCACGAGCGTGGCCAGCGCCTCGCCCTCGATGTCGTCGGCGATGAGCAGCAGCGGCTTACCGGCGCGCGCCACCTGCTCCAGGATGGGCACCATGTCCTGCATCGAGGAGATCTTCTTCTCGCTGATGAGGATGTACGGGTCGTCCAGGACGACCTCCATCCGCTCGCGGTTCGTCACGAAGTACGGCGAGACGTAGCCACGGTCGAACTGCATGCCCTCCACCACCGAGAGCGTCGTCTCGAGGCCCTTGGCCTCCTCGACGGTGATGACGCCCTCCTTGCCCACCTTCTCCATCGCGTCGGCGATGATGGTGCCGATGGTCTCATCCCCGTTCGCGGAGATGGTGCCCACCTGGGCGATGGCCTTCTTGTCGGACGTGGGCTTGGAGAGCTTCTTCAGCTCCTCCACCACCACCTCCACCGCCTTGTCGATGCCCCGCTTGAGGTCCATCGGGCTGTGGCCCGCGGCCACCAGCTTCAGGCCCTCCTCGTAGATGGCCCGAGCCAGCACCGTCGCCGTCGTGGTGCCGTCGCCCGCCTTGTCGGAGGTCTTCGACGCGACCTCCTTCACCATCTGCGCGCCCATGTTCTCGAACTTGTTCTCGAGGTCGATCTCCTTGGCGACGGTGACGCCGTCCTTGGTGACCGTGGGCGAGCCGAAGCTCTTCTCGATGACCACGTTGCGGCCCTTGGGACCGAGCGTCACCGCGACCGCGTCCGCCAGAGTGCGGACGCCGCGCAGGATGGCCTCACGCGCGGACTGGTGGAAGAAAATCTCCTTCGCTGCCATCGCAACCTCCTGAAGTTACTTGGAATTTTTGTGGGTACAACGCAGGCCGTTAGCACTCGGCCATGGCGAGCGCCAACATAAGGGCCGGCCCTGGGATGTCAACCAGGAAGGGCGGACGTGTGGGGGAGCGGACGACTCGTGGAGGGGGGGCGGGGCTACTCGGCGAAGCGCATCAGCGCGAGCAGCTGCCCCATGTCCAACGGCTTGTTCAGCGTCAGGGCCACGCCCTTGCGCAGGCCCCGGTCGACGACATTCCCATCCGTGCTGGCCGTCATCAGCAGCACGGGGATGGACTGGAAGCGCGGGTCGGCCTTCAACATCTCCGTGAAGGAGATGCCGTCCAGGTGGGGCATGATGTAGTCGGTGATGACCATGCCCACCTGGTTGCGCTCGAGGATGTCGAGCGCCTGGAGGGCATCCGACGCCGAGTACACGGTGTACCCATGCATCTCCAGGAAGCGAGAGAGCAAGGTGCACAGCTCGAGATCGTCGTCGACGACAAGGATGTTCACGGGACGGAACGCCGCACCAGCGCGGAGGGGGCTGGAACGTAACAGCCGCACCCGTCGTTGACAACGCACAGCGGGCCTTCTTATGAGCCGGGCCATGGAGAAGCGGACCGGGAAGCGATCGGGGTCGGGGGACCCGAAGGCGCGTCTGGAGGCGGTGGCGGATGCCTTCGAGGCGGGCGACATGGAGGCGGCGTTGGCCCAGGTGGAAGGTCTGCTTTCGGACGCACCGGAGCTGCCCGAGGCCCTGCACTACCGAGCGGCGGTGCTCGCGGAGCTGGGCCGCCTGGAGGACGCCGGCCGGGCCTATGGCCAGGCCCTGAAGGTGGCCCCGGAGGACCTCGAAATCCTGCTCGGCGCGGCCGACTGCCTGGTCTGCCAGGCGGGCGAGGACCGCGAGGCGGTGGAGGAAGGCCTGAGCCTGTGCGCGCGGGGCAAGCGGCTGGCCGAGCGCGCCGACGACGTGGAGATGCTCTACGAGTTCCTCTTGCTGGAGGGCATGGGGCACAACCAGATGGGCGAGTGCGAGCAGGCGTTGGTGAGCCTGGACGCGGCGCTCGGCCACATGCCGCGCTCGAAGGAGGCGCGGCTGGAGCGGGGCATCGCCCTGTTCGAGCTGTGCCGCTTCGAGGTCGCCCGCGCCGAGTTCGAGGCGGTGCTGAAGGACGCGGGCGACGAGGCGTGGGCGCACCACTACCTGGGGCTGATGGCGGAGCGGCGGGGCGACCTCAAGGAGGCGAAGCGGCGCTTCGACAAGGCCCAGTCACTGGTGCCCGAGGACTTCCCTCCTCCGGTGGAGCTGGGCGAGGCGGAGTTCGACCGCGCGGTGGAGGACGCGGTGAAGGCGCTGCCTCGGCATGCGAAGCAGTACCTGGACAACGTCACCATCGCGGTGGAGGACATCCCGTCGGAGGAGGACCTGGTGGGGCAGTCCCCTCCCCTGTCCCCGTGCATCCTCGGCGTCTTCCGAGGCACCCCCGTGGGTGAGCGCAGCGTGACGAACGCGTATGACCACCTGACGGCGTCCATCGTGCTCTACCAGAAGAACCTGGAGCGCTTCGCGAAGACGC
The DNA here is from genome assembly GCF_038561935.1 of Myxococcus stipitatus. Next base: position 6,286,360 of record NZ_CP102770.1, read on the forward strand.
GCGAGGAGCTCATCGAGCAGATTGGAATCACGGTGATGCACGAGGTCGGTCACCTCATGGGACTGGATGAGGACGACCTGTGGCAGCGGGGGCTGGACTGACGGCGGCCAGGTGCTGCTTCGTGAAGGCGAGCGTCTGGCGGATGCCCTCCGTGTAGGGCGTCTTGTGCACCTCGCCGAGCAGCTGCCGCAGCTCCGTGTCATCCATGAGCACGGGGGTGGTCATCAGGTAGTGCATCTCCACGAGCTCGCGCATGAACGGGTCGAACAGGCCCAACAGGCGCAGCATCCCCTTCCCCATCGTCATGAGCTTCGTGGGGCGGCCGGTCTGCCGGTACATCTCGTCGACCATCTGTCGCTGGCTGGTGGCGCCCGGGCCCGCGAGGTTCCAGGAGCGGCCGTAGGCGCGCGGTGTGTCCATGAGCGCCGTGACGATGGGGCCGACGTCGGGGACGAAGATGAACTCGTGGAGGGTGTCGATGGGGCCGATGAGCTGCGCGCGCTTGCCCGAGGCGGCGGCGACGAAGGCGCGGTGCAGGAAGCTGGCCTCGACGCCGGGGCCGTAGAAGTCGGGGAGGCGCAGGATGGTGGCTTGGAGTGAGCCGGCGGCGTGCGCGGCGAGGAGGAGGTCCTCCTGCTCCTTGCGCATGCGGCCCTTGTAGGTGTGGGGCTCTCGCGGGTGGTCGTCGCGCACGGGCGTGGTGCGAGGCGGGCCGTAGGGGTACACGGAGCCGATGTGGACGAACTGCTTCACGCCCTCCGCGATGGCGCCGTCGAGCGTCTTGCGCATCAGCGCGGGGTGCAGGTGGAACTGCCAGTAGTTGACCCCGACCATGTAGATGAGCGTGTCGACGCCGCGCGCGGCGGCGCGGACCGAGGCCGGGTCATCGGGGTTCCACGTCACGACCTCCGCGAGCGGGTCCGCCCCGAACTGGGCCTCCAGGGAAGCTCGCGAGCGCCCCACCACCCGGTAGGCCCTTCCCTGGGCCTTCAGTGCGTTCGCCACACTCTGGCCAATGACTCCCGAGGCTCCGAACAACGCCACCTTGCCTGCCATGACGGACTCTCCCTCTGAACGGCGAGACTTTTCTGAACACCGTTCTGTGAACACCGTTCAAATACTGGTGGCCGTTCGAGGTGTCAAGTCATAGGGTGTGGGGATGGGGATTTCGGAACGGAAGGAGCGGCAGCGGGCGGAGCTGCGCGAGCACATCCTGGGGGTGGCGCGGGAGATGGTGGTGAAGGAGGGGTTCAGCGCGCTGTCGATGCGCAAGCTGGCGGAGGCGGTGGAGTACGCGCCGGCGACGCTGTACCTGCACTTCGAGAACCGGGAGGCGATTGCCCGGGAGTTGTGCGTGCGGGGGTTCGGGGAGTTCCTGGCGGAGCTGGAGCCCGCGGCCGCGGCGAAGGAGCCGCTGGAGCGGCTGGCGGTGATGGCGGCGGCCTATGTGCGGTTCGGGTTGGCGCACCCGGAGACGTACCGGCTCATCTTCATGGAGGACCCGAAGCTGTCGAGCGAGCTCTTCCAGGGAGCGCCGGATGGGGCGGGTCCGCGTTCGTTCGCGCTGCTGAGCGGCGTGTTCGAGGACCTGAAGTCAGCGGGGCGGCTGTCGGCGGAGGCGCAGCCCGCGAGGCTCGCGGAGACCTTGTGGGCGGGGCTGCATGGGATTGTGAGCCTGAAGCTGACGTGCGCGGCGTTCAAGGACACGAGCGCGGAGGACCTGCGAGACACGCTGCTGGAGACGATGGTGAATGGGCTGCCGGGGTTGAAGCCGGCGACGAGAGAGCGTTGACGAGGGCCGGAGCGCCCGGCACTAATCGCGGGTGGTAGGGCCTCCGGACCTGGTGGCTGGCTTGGTCTTCAAAACCAATGGGGGACGTTGAGAGACGTCCTTGGCGAGTTCGATTCTCGTGCTCTACCGCTAATACTTCCGAGGGGTTACGCCCCATCACCGCCACTTCGGCGGTCCTGGACCTGTCCGGACGCGTCCAGTGGAGTCTCCCGGATGTTGTTAGCGCGTCGTAAGCCGAAGCGGGTAACTCGAAGGCCGAAACGATGCTGGTCACGCATCCGGCGAGGACGGGCCGAGCGGGAACTTCCCCTGCCCTACCTACCCCCTCCGGTTGGATGTGGAGCGGATTCAAGAGCCCCGCTCGGTCCAACCTTTCTCGCCCTGGCTCAGCCAGCGCCACATGCCCAGGGGGCCCTCTGTTGGTGCTACTCCGGGTCTAGTGCCCAGGTTCCTTCTTCCCACCGCTTGAGGGCTTCCTGGGCCCCAAATGGAATGAGCCCCTCTCCCTTCGCAGCCTCTTCGAGCACAGCTTTTGCCTCGGCTGTCCGGTAGCGGAGCAGAAGAACAGCAGCAGCGGTCCTCACGTCCATCCGAGGATGTGCGAACAGCGTTGCCAGCGCATCACGCCCCGCGTCGCCATGTGACCTGAGCCGGTCGAACGCCGCGAGCGATTTGTCCGCATGCTTGTTCCCGGTCCTCGCGTCTCCACGCATGATCGCCTCGGTCTGCGCGACGGTGTGATGCGCAAACTCCCCTATCAATCTTCCAAGCTCGTCCATCACCAAGCACCTTTCCGGACGTTGTCGAGGGCCCGCAACCCGAAATCCCTTTGAGCCTCGAACGACTGACCACGCAACCAGTCTCGTACAGTCATCGTCCTGGACCCAGTCACTCGATACTGAATCGACGAATAGAGCGCGCTGATCTTGGAGTGAAGGTCCTTGTCGAGCGCGACGATGTTCTCCGTGTTGTGAAGCGACTTCGGACCGAACCGCCCCACATTGCCGTCCGTCTGTTCCACGATGTGATGCCACTCCTTCCCCGGCCCCGCTCGCCCCATCGCCCGTTTGAAGGACTTGAACGACGAGTAGGACTTCCCTCCGGTGGGGCCCGAGGTCGACGTCGCCCCTGAAACACCCCCGCCCCCTCCCCCTGCTCGCTGAAGGATGATGGCCGCGCCTGGTCCGCCACTCAGCACCGCCGCAGCACGCCCCACCGGCACGGCCACACTCTCCATGGAGAGCACGCCTCGTCCCGACAGTACCAGCACCGAGGCTTCCGCCGTGGCCAGCGAGGTCCCGTGCAACGTGCGCGTTACGGCGGATGCGGTTCCCCAAGTGGCGATGAGGTTCGTCACCATCTTGGAGGTGGCCTGAATCTGCTCGCCCCGCGTCATGTACTTGAAGCGCTCCAAGTACTCGGGGGACGACTCGATGAGCGCCACCACGGCGGCGGGCATCTGTCGGAACGCTTCGAGGTTCTCCGCTGGGGAGGTTGAGAAGAACTTCCCCACCGCGAGGGCCAGCCCCACGAATGCCTCTTCCGCCCCGTCCAGACCGCGACTGATGACATCGGCATCGTCGTGGACGTCCGCGATGGGGAACCCGTTGGACTCACGCAGCTCCGCGTCCAGCAGCCGGAAGACACCCGTGCGTCCGTCGTAGAAGCGCCCCAACTCGAAGCCGTGCGCGCGGAAGGCGCCATCCCTCCACTCGACAGGCGCCACGCGTTGCTGTGTCCGCCCACTCGGGACCCACGCGAGATACCCATCAGGCCGGAGCACCGCGACGTGCTTGAAGCGCGCCGCACGCCGCGCCAGCTCAGCCCGCGATGTCTCGCCTGTGGCCAGAACCTCGCGCAGCATGAAGCCCACCGCGACACGGGCCGGGAACTGCCCCAGCGTCACATCCTTGACCAACAGCACGTTCAGCAGTCGCGCCGCATGTGTTGGAGTGATGGAGCTGCTTGCGACGGGACGAGAGTCCTGCTCCCCCAACCCCGCATCCCGAAGCAACGCCTCGAACGCATCGCTTCGCGGCCTTCGCGCAGGCCGTACGCGAGTCGATTCCCTCAACTCCGGGTGTCGGTACCACAGGGGCCTGGATGAAGGCCCCTCCTCCTCTTGCGAATCGCTCTCCGCATCCACCCCATCTTCTCCAGGCAACGCACCTCGTTGCTGGAAGGTGGTTCTGCGAGTGGACGAGTCAACCCCAGCGCAACCCGCGGCAAAGAGGGCAGCGCAAAGCACCCAAAGGCCAGCACGCATCTCTCACCCCTTGCCCTCCATCAGGAGAAGGCAACTGGAGGGCATGCTGGCATTCCTGTCTGACAGGTCGATGGGGAATAGACAGGCCGGAAGAATCTTACAATGCCACACTGATATTGCCTCGCATCGCATCAGGGCGAGTACGTGTCGCCAATCGTCACCGCGCGAGGACCATCACCAGAGAAGGCACCGCGCGCAAATTCGGAAGGGGATGCTACCTCAATCAACACCCGAGCAATGCCTCTCGAGACAATCGGCACTCGTCACCACACGAAAAGAACCTTCAATCAAGCCCCGGGAAGATCACAAAATGTTGCACTACCAGCGTTCCTCAACTGCTCTCTCTTCATATACCCTCAAAGAAATTCCCTACAACCACACGCCCCTTCGAGCAATAAGCCCGAATGGCAAGAACGCATTCACGCTTCGGGTCCACATCGAACCCATCAACAGCAGCAAACCAACCAGCCCCCGATGCAACATGCTCCGACATCAAGCGAGAATCCTATTTCTGGTGTCGTAGTGCGCGGCAACCGCGAAGACAGGCGCAGAAGGATATATGGAGAGCTCCATCCCATATCATCCAAGGCGCTCAACCGACTCAGACCGGAGCAGCAAATGCATATCCAGATTGCATGCGAGGCCCTGCACGCGGGGCGCAGACTCGAAATCAGCTACGATGGTTATTCCCGCATCGTCGAAGTTCACGCATGCGGATACACAAGCGCGGGGCATGCCATCATGCGAGTTTGGCAAGTCCGAGGGGGCAGCGTGAGTGGAGAGCGCGCCGGATGGAAATTGCTCCGGCTTGATGAGACACGCGGACTTCGACTTCAGTCTTCACCCAACCCCTCGGGTTTTCGACCGAGGTAGCCGAGACCCACGTCCCCCCCAGCAGTGTCGGTCCGCTCCTTGCGTCCCCACGACGCAGGGACACTCCACTCGGCACGAACGGCAACGAAGAGCGGCCCATGGCCCCTCCTGTGGCCACCCTCCCACTCCCAGGGTCTTCATGGGCACAGTCCCATGCCACAGGGGGCGCCAGGTGCGCTCCCTGTTCTCCCGGAAGAATCCCCATGAACAGGCGACATTTCCTGGTTGTCCTCCTTGCCGTGCAGACCCTCATCGGCTGCGGTGACGATGCGGTCTCCTACTCCGCTCCCGTCGGCATCAACCTCAAGGCCAAGTCGTCCGACACGGTCAATGCCACGGTGACGTCCCAGAAGGGCATCTCGACCGAGTCAGGGAATCCCTTCAAGGTCTTCGTCGACAACGCTCGCGAGGAGCTGGACGGCAAGTCCCCCGGGCACGTCGAGATCTCGAACCTGACCCTCACCCTGGGCGCGGGAAGCGTGGGTGCGACCTCACTCTCCGAGGTCTTCTCGGGCCGCGTCGAGATCCTCTTCCGCATGGAGGAGTCCAACAACACCCACGTCGCGGGCCATGTGGAGAACCCCTCCGGGAGCGGGCCCGTGCCGTTCGTCGTCACCTTCGACTCGAAGGCCATGTCGGCCAACGACTACACGCTGTTCCTTGCGGGCAAGTTCAATGTGGTCCTGCGCGGCCCGGCGGCGCCGACGTTCACCAGCAAGGGCGCGGACGTCGACCTCCAGGCGACCTTCGCCTTCACGGCCTTCGAATAGGGCCACCGGCGGACCGGAAAGGGCTCGGGGTCTCGTGCGAAACGACTCCTCGAGCCCTTCCGGGGTGTCTCATTTGCCCTGCAGCCCGCACTTCGTCTGAATCACAGTCATCGCACGCTGCATCAACTTCGGGTCCGCGGTCTCCTTCCCGCTGAGCACCTCAATCTCCGCCGTCGTGAAGCTCTTCTCGATGGCATCCGCGCCACACTTGCATTTCTGGTCGGCCTTCTTCGCGTCCACGCCCTGGAGCGCCGCCACCTGCATGCACTGCCCCATGTACTCTGCTTTCTTGCCCGCGGGCCATGCCCCCGCCTGTGCGGCCAGCGGAAGGACCAGCATGGAGGAGACCGCGAATGCTACGAAGATCGAGCCGCGAGAATCTGAACGCTTCAAGTCAGCCTCACCAGTGTGACGAAATGCCTCGCCCCAAGCGAAACACGGAGCACCCTCTCAGAGATCTCCACGACCCGGCATAGGCCCCGCGTCGCAGGGGTCTGCGGCATCCTCCACAGCCCCCACTCCGAACCGTCCACTGACCGCCCGACGCCTCACCCTCGCGTGGTAGGGTGCGACCCGTGACGACCGGCCGCCGCCCTCCTTCCCCGCCCCCACCAGCACCGTGAGCGCCACCCGAGAAGTCCGCGCCGACTACGACCGGACATCCATCGTGATGTATCAGGCCTACCCGGATGCCATCGCGGACGTGGCGGTGAAGGCGCAGACGTTCCGCCCGCCCTTCTCGACGGGACGGATGACGTGGATCAAACCCAGCTTCCTGTGGCTCATGCATCGCTCCAACTGGGGGCGCAAGAGCGGACAGGAGCGGACGCTCGCGGTGCGAATCCGGCGCGCGGGCTGGGTGGAGGCGCTCAGCGCCGCGGTGCTCACGAGCTTCGAGCCCAAGGCCCACGCCTCCCCAGAGGCCTGGCGCAAGGCGTTCGAGGCCGCCCCCGTCCATGTCCAGTGGGACCCCGAGCGCACGCTGCGCGGAGCCGGACTGCCGCATGACAGCATCCAGGTCGGCCTGGGCCGAGCCATCATCCAGCGCTTCGTGGATGACTGGATTGTCTCCATCACCGACCTGACGCCGCTCGTGCAGAAGATGCGCAAGCACCTGGACGAAGGGCGCGCGGACCATGCCGCTCGACTCCTGCCCAAGGAAGCCGTCTTTCCAGTGCCAGACGCGCTGATGCGTCCCCTGGGAATGTGACGTCGGGCCTCGGGGAATGGATAGACACCCAGCCGTCTGCGATTGAACGTTTCCGCCCGACGTGACCCGCGCGGAAAATTGACACGGTGAATCCAGCATTCCCAGTGTCGCCCCGTCGCCACTGTTGGCGATCCGGGTTCTTCGCGCCGTGGAGCGTTCCAATGCCTCTCTCGAAGCAGTCCGCTGCCCCCCTTCCCTATCGCCTGTTGTCAGTCCTCGCCGCGCTCGCCATCACCCTCGCCACACCCGCCGCGCTCGCGGCCTCGGCAATCTATGGCGGCGGGCCGTTCTATTCCGGCGGCACCGCCGTGATGGATGACCTTCGCGCGTCGGGCTTCACCACCGTCATCCTCTGGAGCTTCCACATCGAGGACAACGGCGACCTCGTCTACAACGACATCCCCGTCGTCAAGAATGGCGCCTACATGGGAGATCCCGGGTGGCCGACCCGCCTCGCCACCCTCAAGACCGCTCCCACGTCCGTGCGCCGCATCGAAGTCTCCATCGGCGCCTGGAGTGTCCCTGACTTCGAGCGCATGGCCCGACTGGTCAACGGCACCGCCGCGGGCTGTGGCTCCACCATCGTCTGTGGCACCGGGACCAACAGCATCCTCTACCGGAACTTCCTCGCCCTGAAGAACGCCACCGGCGCCGACGCGGTGAACTTCGATGACGAGAGCGCCTACGACCTGACTCCGACCACCACCTTCAGCCAGATGCTCATCGGACAGGGCTACAAGATCACCTTCGCGCCCTACACCCAGCAGACGTTCTGGCGGAACCTCCGGAACAACCTCGGCAGCGCCGTAGACGCCATCTACCTCCAGGTCTACGCGGGCGGCGCCGGCAACAACCCGGCGAGCTGGAACACGGCGATGGGGATGACCGTGGACCCGGGCCTCTGGTCCAAGAACGGCACCAACTGCACCTCGGGCGACAGCCCCGCCACCGTCCAATCCCGGATGGCCAACTGGAAGACCACCGCGGGCATCCGTGGCGGCTTCATGTGGCTCTACGACGACATCCAGAAATGCTCCGCCCAGGGCACGTCGGCGCAGTACGCGGCAGCCATCAACACCGCCGTCAGCGGCAACACCCCGCCCGTCGCGAACTTCAGCTTCACCGTCAGCAGCCTCACCGCGACGTTCACCGACTCCTCCACGGATGCCGATGGCACCATCGCCTCGCGCAGCTGGAACTTCGGCGACGGCACCACCTCACCCGCGACCAACCCCTCACGCACCTACGCGAGCGCCGGCAACTACAACGTCTCCTTGACGGTCACCGACAACGGCGGCGCAAGCCATACCAGGACCCAGACTGTTTCCGTCGGCGCGGGCAACATCAACCTGGCGCTCAACAAGCCCACCACCAGCTCGACCCCGTGCAACAGCAACGAGGCCGCCGCCAAGGCCGTCAACGGAAGTGTCTCCGGCGGCAACACCGACAAGTTCTGCTCGCTCGTCTCACCCTCGTGGATGCAGATCGACCTGGGCTCAGCGCAGACGGTCAGCAGCTTCACGCTCCGCCACGCGGGCGCCGGGGGTGAATCGGCGAACTGGAACACCCGGGCCTTCACCCTCCAGGTCTCCAGCAACGGCACCACCTGGAGCACGCCCGTCACCGTGACGAACAACACCAGCAACGTCTCGACCCACCCCATCACCCCGGTGTCGGCGCGCTACATCCGCCTCGATGTATCGACCCCCACCCAGAACGGGGACCCGGCCACGCGGCTCTACGAGCTCGAAGTCCGCTGACCTCTCGACAGCCCTCGGGACGCAGGGCGTGTCCCGAGGGCCCCCCCGCTACGGCATCCCTCGACGCGCCCCGTGCTCCGCCGGCGGGTCCTCGAGACGCCCCAGCGCCTCCTGGACGCGCCGAGCCCACTGCCTGCGCTCCACGCTCCGCGCGTAGGCTCGCCGCCCCAGCCACTCCATCGCGCCAATCTTGAACGCGAAGGACGCCGTCGCGAACGCGGGCTCCCCGAGCGACGACCAGCCCCAGTCCCCCTGTGCGCGGGTGATGCGCTGCTCCTCCCCCTCGTAGTCCGCGGAGCGCAGCTCCACCGTGTCGACGATGACGCCTTCCTCGTCCTCGCCCAGCGCGCACAGCCGCTCCCCCTGCGACGACACGATGGACGAGCGACCCAGGAACCGGTCCGGCTTCACCATCCTGCCCATCAGCCCCGGGAGCGGGCCCTCCCAGGGCCCACACTGATTCGCGAGCACCACCGGCACGCCGAAGTGCCGGGCATAGCGGACCGGCAGCGACTCCATCTGTCGACAGGAGGCCTCGATGAGCGCGCGAGGAAAGCTCCAGGGGTTCTCCTTCCCCACGCCGTAGCAGTGCGGCATCAGGTGGAGCTGGGCCCGCGAGTCCTCGATGCACCTTGCCAGGTCGCTGAAGTGATTGTCCGCGCAGATCCCCACGCTGATTCGCCCCAGCGCGCAATCAATCACACACGGGTCATCCACACTCCCCCGGAACCCATACGCCTCATACGAGGGTGCTCGGCGCTTGCGCACCCGATCCACCCTCCCTCCAGGCGAAATCAGGGCGAAGGTGTTGAAGAAGTCCTCCCCCTCCACCTCCAGGAGCGAGGCCCCCAGGTGCACCTTCCCCAGGTCCGCCTCCTCTCGCATGAAGCGAACGGTGGGCCCGTCCAGCGTCTCCGCCCACTGCCAGAGCTCGGGGCTCCGCACGTACCCGGTGGCGGAGAACTCGGGCAGCAGCACCAGCCGCGCTCCCCGGGCCACCGCTTCTCGGATGAACGGCCGCGCATGCTCCAGGTTGTGCCGCACGCGCCCGTTCTCCGAGCGGAGCTGCAACGCGGCGACACGAAGAGAGTCCATGGCCGATGGACCCGACTACGCGACGCGCGCGTGGACGATGTTGAGGATGTTCGACGTGTGGCAGAGCAGCTCGCCGTTGCTCTTCGTCAGGTACTCGCGCTCCATGTCCGCGGAGCCGATGCGCGATATCACCTCCAGCCCCTGCTGGCGCAGGTACGCATCCGAGTCATCCTCCTCGATGCCGAACGTCATGGGATGTCCCATCGACGCCAGCTGCCGGCCCCACTGCCGGGAGTCGGGGTAGCGGACATCCCCTCTCAGGGCCCCCAGGGCCACGTAGTCGAAGGCGATGCTGCTCCCGCGCGGCACATGGCGCACCACGAAGCCCAGCGTCCGGCTGACGCTCTGCTCCGTCAGGTACATGCTCACGCCCTCCCAGAGGAAGAATGTCCGCAGCGTGGAGTCGAAGCCCCACGCGGGCAGGACATCCTCGAGCCGGTGGACATCGAAGTTGATGGGCACGTAGTTGACCCAATCCGGCACCGCGCCCAGCAGCGCATCCAGCCGCTCCTTCTTGCGTCGCTGCGTCGATGGCAGGTCCAGCTCGAAGACCCGGACACCTTCCAGCCGCTCGCGGAACCGGTACGCACGGCTGTCATAGCCCGCGCCGAGCAGCACCACCTGCCGAGCCCCATCATCGAGCGCCTGTTGGAACAGCGCATCCAGGTGCAGCGTGCGCGCCGTGGCGAAGCCATACGCCCCTGGCAGCTTGCGCCCGAAGTGGTTCTTGAACCACGCCCGCACGGGCGCCACCGAGAGCAGCGCGCGCGAGACGGGGTCCAGGAAGTCCTCCGCCATGAAGTCGGGGTTGCGGACGCTCGCGTCCTCTTCACGCGCGCCCAGGGCTCGCCACATCGCCACGCCCAGCGCGGTCCTATCGGCTTCTCGCTTGTCCTTGTTCATATGCCCCCCACTCGAATCGCAGGCGCCGTGTCCTCCACCACCGCCATCGCCTCCTGCGCGACAATGCGGTTCTCCTGCATCCCCAGGTGGATGACACCGTCGGGACTGGTGATGGAGGCTCGAATGACATCGCCCTCTTTCAGATAGGCGGCCGGGTTGCTCGACTTCAGGATGAGCTTCGCCAGCGTCCTGTCCGACAAGAAGAGGCGCATGAAGCTCCCCACGCGCCGCGCCAGGCGCGACACCGTCCGGCCCGCGGCGACGCCGCTCGGTGTCCCCGTCAGCACCAGGTCTCCGGGGAACAAGTCCATGACCTCCGAGAGCTCCGTCAGCGTCTCTTCTGGCGGGTAGATCATCTCCGCCGTGCTCGCGCTCTGCCGGAGCTCTCCGTTGACGGATAAGGACAGCCGCAGGTCCATCAACCGGCCGCGGTCCTCGGGCGACAGCAGGTAGAGGAAGGGGCCCACCGGGCAGAACGTCCGGAAGCTCTTGGCCTTGTGCCATTGACCTTCGAGGAGCTGAAGGTCCCTCGCGGAGACATCATTGGCCATCACCAGGCCCGCGACGACCTCGTGCAGCCGCTCTCGCGTCACCTGCATGGGTTGATGGAGGCCTCGGCCGATGACGAGGCCCAGCTCGATTTCGTAGTCGAGCATCCGCACGCGCTGGGGTCGGACGATGTCGCTCCTGCTCGACGTGAGCGAGGAGGACGCCTTGCGGAAGAACTGGTTGAAGTCCTTCGCGTCCGGGTCCTGTCCCACTTCCAACATGTGGCTGCGGTAGTTCTGCCCCTGACACACCACATTGCAGGGAGATGTCACCGGGCTGAGCACCTCGACCTCGCCCAGGGGCTGCCCCTTCCCACCACCGCCCGTCGACATGGCCCAGGCGCGCTCCTGACCGTTCTCCAGGAACTCGGCCAGGGATACGTATTTCCCGGGGATGGGGACCACCTGCCCCGCTCGAACCCACCCCCACCGGACCTCGCCGCCCGCCTTGAATCTCGCGATGTGAATACCCATTCCAAACACCTCGCCTCAACGCGCCGCTACGGGCGCACCGAGCTCCTCCAGAACAACGGTCATCCGGTCCGCGACCTCACGAACGTAAGGTGCCTGCAGCATCGTGTAGTGATTGCCGGGGACCGACTGCATCCGCGCTTGCGACAAACGTTCACCCCAGCTCTCCACGGGGGCTGGCATCGGCTCCTCCCTGTTCGAGATCAACTGCTCTGCTTGAAGGAAGAGCACCCGGCCGGCGTAGGGCTCCGGCCGGTACCGCGCCAACGCCCGCGCGTTCCTCGCGAAGACACGGAAGCGCTGCTCCAGCTCCGGCAGGTCGACACCCGGCAGGGCTCCAAGCGCCTTCGCATGCTCCACCAGATAACGGAGCCGTCCCCCCTCATCGAGCGACTCCAGCCGCGCGGGGTCCAACCGCGCCGCCGCTGTTCCTCCGAGCAGGTCCGTGGCGAACCATGCCATCAGCGCTCCGGGCTCCTGCGCCCGCTGGTAGAGGTCCGGAGACCAGGTCTCCAACAACACGAGCAGCTCCACCTGTTCACCGGTGGCCTCCAGCTGTCGAGCCATCGCTTGCGCGACAATCCCACCCGTGGACCAACCGCCCAGCCGATACGGTCCGCTCGGGCGCACCCGGCGCACCTCCCCGAGGTAGCGCGCCGCCATCTCCTCGACGGAGCAGGAGTCGGCGTCGGAGCCCGTCAACGCCTGCAGCGCAAAGAACGGCTGCCGAGGCCCCAGCTGCCGAGCCAGCGGCGCGTAGCACAGCACGTCTCCGCCCGTCGGATGCACGAAGAAGAGCGGTGGCTTGTCCCCCGCCTCCTGGATTCGCACGAGCGGCTCGCGGACACGCGCCCCCCCTTCGCGTCGGCGCAGCAGGTCCGCCAGGTCCTGGATGGTGTCCGCCTGGAACAGGAGCGACACGGGAAGCGCGCGGCCGAACCTCGCGCGCAGTCGGGACATCAGCCGCACCGCGAGCACGGAGTGTCCGCCCAGCGCGAAGAAGCCGCTGGTGACACCGATGGGGCGCAGGTCGAACAACTCCTCCCACAGCGCGACGAGCTCCAGCTCCAGCGCGTCACGCGGTGCGACGTACGCCGCGGAGACCTCGCACGCGGGGGCGTCGGGAATCGGGAGCGCACGCACGTCCAGCTTCTGGTTGGGCGTCATGGGCAGCGCATCGAGCTGGACGAAGTGCGCGGGAATCATCGGCGCTGGGAGGCGCTCCCGCAGCCGTCGCGACAGCTCCGACGGTGAGACCTTCGTCACCACGTAGGCGACCAGTGACACCTCCCCCTCCGCATCCGGGCGAGCCACCACCACCGCCTGCGGGACATCCGGGTGCCTCCGCAGCTCCGCTTCAATCTCCCCGAGCTCGATGCGCACGCCTCGCACCTTCACCTGGGTGTCCAGGCGCCCGAGGAACTCGATGCGTCCCTCCGGCGAGTACCGCGCCAGGTCTCCGGTCCGGTACATGCGGGCGCCCGGCTTCGTCCCCAGTGGGTCGGGCATGAAGCGCTCCGCCGTCAGCTCCGGACGGTGCAGATAGCCTCGCGCCACGCCCTCCCCTCCGATGAAGATTTCACCCGGGACGCCGAGAGGAACCGGCCGCAGCCGCCTGTCCAACACGTACATCCGCGTGTCCGCGATGGGACGACCAATGGAGACACCCGCCTCGTCACCGCGAACCCTGTCGAACGAGGACCAGACGGTCGTCTCCGTGGGGCCGTACATGTTGAGGACGTCGCCCTCGACGTGCTCGACGACCTGCCGCGCCAGCGCCGCGGGGAACGGCTCTCCTCCGACGAGCAGCTTCTCGAGCGGACGCAACGCCTCCGCGCCCTCGGGCTCCAGCAGCAGCATCCGCAGCATCGACGGCGTGCATTGGAAGTGCGTGACGCCGTGCCGGGCGATGAGCGCGGGGATGTCCTCCTCGGGGGCCTCGAGCTGCTGGCACCGCTCCTTCAGTGCGGCGAGCGTGCGCAGCCCCGCGAGCGTCGACTCGACGTCCACGCCGAAGTCGATGAGACAGGCGACCTCATCCACGCCGACCTCACGCAGCTTCTCCAGCAAGGGCAGGCAGGACTCCACATCGCCAAACAGGCCCATCTGGTGGAAGTACCGGTCCACGGCCCTCGACAGCAGCAGGTCGACGTCCTCGTCGCTCAGGGACTCCAGGACTTCGCCATGGGGCAGTGGCCCGATGACCGAGCGCAGCAACCCCAGCGAGCTCTTCAGGTACTGCCGCAGCGGCGCATCCACCTTCCGCCGGACAGCCTCGACGTCCTCGCCCATGAAGGTGTGGAGCATGAGCGTGACGTGGCCTGGGCCCGGTCCATGCCCGGCGGCCTTCCACGCCTCGCGGTAGAGCTGGAGCTTCTTCGACAGCTCGGGGAGGTTCTGCCCGAGCAGGTGCGTGAGCACGCTGGCCCCAGCCTCTCCGGCCGCGCGGAACGTCTCCGGATTGCCCGCCGCTGTCACCCACACGGGGACCTCGGGCTGGATGGGACGTGGCAGCGACTGGACCCGCACGTCCTGCCCCTGGCCATTCCGGAAGGACACGGCCTCGCCCTTCCACAGTCTCCGGACGAGGGAGACCTGCTCGAAGAACTGGCTCCGCGCATCGGCGAAGCGCTCGGGTGCGAGCACGAAGTCGTTGGGGTGCCACCCCGACGCGAACGAGAGGTCGACGCGGCCCCCCGACAGGTTGTCGACGACGGACCACTCCTCGGCGACCCGGATGGGGTTGTGCAACGGCAGCACGATGCTTCCCGCCCGGAGCCGGATGTTCCGCGTCGTCGTCGCCAGCGCCGCGCTGACGACGGATGGATTCGGGTACAGCCCTCCAAACGCATGAAAGTGCCGCTCGGGGGTCCAGACCGCCGTGAAGCCGTGCTCGTCCGCGAAGCGCGCTCCCTCCAACAGGAGTCGGTACTTGTCCCTCGCGTGCTCCCGCTCGTCGCTCGCGAAGTAGAACAGGCTGAACTCGAGCGGCTTGTTCGAGCCGTCGCGAGACACGGGCTTGCGGCCAACCCCCTGCTCACTCCGGAGCACCACCTGAAACCCTCGGGTCAGCGAGTACAGGAGCTCCAGCACCGAGATGTCGAACGACATGCTCGTCGTCGCGAGCCAGACACCGGGCGACGTCCCCTTCATCGCGTCATCCATGGCCGCGAAGAAGCGCTCGACGTTGCGATGACAGACCAGGCACGCCTTGGGGCGCCCCGTGGACCCCGAGGTGTAGAGCGTGTACGCCACGTTCTCCACGCCCACTCCGCTCGACGGCGTCTCCACGGTGTCGTCGGCCGCTGCCTCCTCGGCGTCCAGCAGCACGACCTTCACTTCCGCGTCCGGGTGCAACCCGCGCAGCCGCGACTCGGACACCACGACCGGTGCCTGCGAGTCCGTGAGCATGTAGGCGAGCCGATCCGCGGGATAGGTCGGGTCCATGGGCACGTAGGCGCCCCCCGCCTTCAGGATGGCCAGCATGCCCACCACCATCCCGGGCCCTCGCGAGACACAGAGGCCCACGCGCACCTCGGGCCCCACGCCCAGCGCCCGCAGTCGATGCGCCAGCCGGTTCGCCTGGAGGTTCAGCTCGCGGTAGGTCAAACGCGCGCGACCTGAAACCAGCGCGACCGCATCCGGTGTGCGCTCGACCTGCGCCTCGAACAGCGCATGGATGCAGGCCTCCCGCACGGGCCCCTTCGTCGCGGTGTCGTTCCAGTCCTCGAGCACCTCGCGGCGCTCCTCCGACGTCAGCAGCGGGAGGTCAGACACGCGCTGCTCGCGAGACTCGACGATGCCCTCCAACAGCGTCGTGAGGTGCCCCACCATCCGCTGGGCCTGCGCCGCGTCGAACAGGTCCGTGCGGTACTTCAGCACGCCCCCGAGCGAGTCCTCTGTCTCGGACAGCTCCAGGGACAGGTCGAACTGTCCCTCCTGCTGGGGAAGGTCGAAGGGGCGCAGCACCAGTCCGCCCGGCAGAGAGGGATTCGCCTCGTCCCCCTGGTAGATGTCTCCCTTGGGCGTCGGCTGGAGCATGAAGACGACCTGGAAGAGGGGTGAGCGGTCGGCGTGGCGTTCCGGGTTCAACTTCTCCACGAGCAGGTGGAACGGGAAGTCCTGGTGCGCGAGCGCACCCACGACGGTCTGCCGGAGCCGCCGGAGGAGGTCCCTGAACACAGGGTCCCCCGAGAGGTCACCTCGCAGGACCACCATGTTCATGAAGTTGCCGACGACCTTCGCGAACTCAGGCTGGGTCCTCCCGAGCGAGGGAGACCCCACGAGGAGGTCCTCCTGCCCCGAGTACCGATGCAGGAGCACCAGGTACGCGGCGAGGAGCAGCGTGTAGAGCGTGACGCCCTCCTGCTCACAGATGGCCCGCAGCTGTCGAGGGAGCGTCCCCCGCAGCGACACGGGCACGGACGCCCCCGCGTAGGTCTGCACCGAAGGCCGAGGCTTCGCGAACGGCAGGTCCAGCGACGGCGGTGCCCCCGCGAGCTGCTTCGACCAGTAGTCCCACAGGCGTTGCCCGGTGGCGCCCGCGAGCATCTCCGACTGCCAGCGGACGTAGTCCGTGTACGTCGCACGAGGAGCGGGGAGCGCGGCGGGGACACCTGCCTTCTCCGCCGGATAGAGGTGCCGCAGCAGCTCCTCGCCCAGGATGAGCAGCGACCAGCCGTCGTAGACGATGTGGTGGATGGCGATGAGCAGCACGTGTTCCCGAGGGCCTCGGGAGAACAGGTGCACCCGCATCAACGGCCCCTGCTCCAGGTCGAACGGTGCCTCGTAGGCGCGGGTGACGCGGGCGCGAAGGGCCTCGGGCGCCTCGTCCGTCGCGAGGACGTGCTCGAAGCAGACGGAGTCCTTCCGCCGCACCTTCTGCACGGGCTGCCCCTGCCGCGTGCCGAAGGTCGTCCGCAGCACACCGTGCCGCTCCACCAGTCGTTGGCAGGCGCGTCGCAGGGCCGGGACGTCCACCTCGGTGACGATGCGAAGCGACAGCGCCGTGTTGTAGGCGATGCTGTCCGGAGCCAGTTGCGCGACGAACCAGAGAGCCTGCTGTCCGTGGGAGAGCGGGTGGACGGACTCTCCATCCGCCGCGCCCTGGCGGAGATGGTCCACCAGCGCGGCCTTGTGTGTGGTCAGCAGCGACAGGGCCTCGGGCGACAGCGCTCCCTTCGGCGCGCGGTACTTCAGCCGCTCGCCTTCGACCCAGAGCGAGACGCCCTGCCGAGACAGCTCCGCGACCAGCTCGCCGGCAATCACAGTTCGCCTTCTTCCCAGTCCGGGCCCGCCCCCTGTGTCCTCGCTCCGCCGTTGAGCTGCTCGGCGAGCCGCTGGGACAGGTGCGCGACGCTCGCCCCCTGCAACAGCTCATCGAGCTGCATGTTCACGCCCGTCTCCGCGTGAATCTTGTGCTTCAGCTCCAGCGACAACAGCGAGTCCAGGCCCAGCGTGTTGAGTGGCTGCTCCGAGTCCAGCCGCGCCACCGGCATCTTCAGGAGGCTCGCGACCAGCTCGCGCAGGTAGCTGTCCAGGAGGGGGCCTCGCTGAGCGGGCTCCGCGCTGAGCAGGTCCTTGGAGAAGGTGCTCGCCGTCAGGGAGGCGGCCTGGAGCGTCGCCGCATCGGGAACGGGAGGCAGGACGTACGTGCCCGCCGCGACGGCGTCGCAGGTCTTTCCATAGGCCACCCGGTCGCCCAGCCGCTCCAGGTTGATGCGGCGAATCGCGTCGACGTCCAGCGACTCGTCCTTCGTCACCGTGAGCAGGAGATAGGCCGCGAGCCGACGCCGGAGCAGCTCACCCAGCATGTGGATGCCGTGGAGGTGCTTCTGGGTGACCTCGTCCGTCCCGCGAGCCACGTCCGCGAAGTTCCGCTCGAAGTCGGGGTCATGGAGGAAGTGGGCGATCTCCTGGCTGGCCTCCACCGCCTCCACGACTCGGAGGTGGTTGCGCGCGAGCAGCTCCGCCCACTCGGCCTGAGGCACGAACTGGGTCGTGGACTCGGGGTGCTCGATGGTAGTGGTCATGTTCGAGACCGTCTCGGCCATGACCAGGAAGCCGCCCTCGCGGAGGCTCCGGCTCAGGTTCGCGAACAGGTCCGCCTTGTTGCGGATGTGGTGGATGACCTGGAACGCGATGGCCAGGTCGTAGGTCGCGGGGAAGGGGTCTCGGGAGCTGTCCTGGTAGTGCAGCGAGATTCGCCCATCCAAGCCCAGCGCGCGGATGCGCTGGCGCCCCGCTTCAATCTGGTCCGGTGAGATGTTGCAGCCGTGCAGCTCCAGGTGGGAGTGCGCCCTCGCCATGTCGATGAGGTCGGCGGCATGGCCACACCCGATGTCGAGCACGCGCTTGAACGACGAGAAGTCGAGGCCCCGGTAGAGCGTCCTGGCCATCTCCTGATTCGACTTGAGCGCCAGCTCGTAGAACGTCCGGTACATCGCCGCCTTCTCGGGGTCGGCTGCGGGACGGTACATGGCGACCCAAGAGAAGCCCGGCACGGGTTCGCGAAACGTCGCGAAGCGCAGCGAGGGCGACTCCCCCGAGACATTGCCTTCCGCGAGCTGCGCCACGGACCGGTAGAACGACACCAGGACATCTGTATTGGGAATGAGCGAGTCGACCCAGAAGCGCTCGCGTTGAAAGGGATACGTGGGCAGTGGCACTCGCCGCCTCTCCCGTCCTCCCTCCACCTCCCCCCACTTCACCTCCACCCCTTTCACATACAGCCTCGCCGCGCTCCCCAGCAGCTCCTCCCAGTCACTCCTCCCCGGCTTCAGGCTCCCCACCCACTCCGCTTCCCCCAGGTACCTCTTCCCTATCCCCGTCAGCGTCGCCTTCGGCCCCACCTCCACGAAGACCCGGTACCCCTTCTCATACAGCCCCCTCAATCCCTCCCACCACCTCACCGGCTCCCTCAGCTGCCTCCCCCAGTACTTCCCCTCCCTCGCCTCGTCCCCCTTCACCTCCCGCCCACTCACGTTCGACACCCACTCCACCGTCCCCCTCTCCATCCTCACCTTCCCCGCCACCCTCTCGAATTCCTCCCTCATCGGCTCCATCAACGCCGAATGAAACGCATGCGTCGTCTTCAGCCTCCGACTCTCCTTCCCCTTCCCCCTCAACCTCTCCACCACCTCCTCTACCTCTCCCTCCCTCCCCGACAGCACCACCTCCTCCGGCCCGTTCACCGCCGCTATCAGCCCTCCTCCTCCCTCCCTCCTCACCTCCTCCTCCCCGCACATCACCGCCACCATCCTCCCCCCCTCCTCCAAACCCTCCATCAACCTCCCTCTCTCCATCACCAGCTTCAGCCCTTCCTCCCAGCCCATCACCCCCGCCACGCACGCCGCCACGTACTCACCCAGGCTGTGCCCCATCACCGCCGCCGGCTTCACTCCCCACTTCTTCCACACCTGCGCCAGGCTCCACTCCACCGCGAACAACGCCGCCTGCGACACCCGGCTCTTCTCCAGCAACTTCCCCTTCCCCCCGTACAGCACCTCCACCAGCGACTCCCCTGTCTCCCTCCTCACCACCTCGTCGCACTTCCTCATCTCCTCCCGGAACGTCTCCTCCGTCTCGTACAGCTCCCTCCCCATCCCCTCCGCCTGCACTCCCTGCCCCGTGAAGAGCAGCACCACCTCTTCTCCTCCCACCTTCTTCGCCTGCCCTACCGCCCCCTTCTCCACCACCCCTTCCCTCTCGTACCTCCCCAGCTCCTCCTTCAGCTCCTCCAGCGTCCTCCCCACCACCGCCACCCTCTGCCCGTACCTCCCTCTCCCCTCGTTCGCCGTGAAGCACACGTCCCCCACCGCGCCCTCTGCTCCCCTCGCGTACTTCCCCGCCAACTCCCTCAGCGCCTTCTCGCTCCTCGCCGACAACGTCAGCACGTGTGCCCGGCCCGCCTCCTTCTCTTCCTTCCTCACCACCTCCGGCGCCTCTTCCAACACGACGTGCGCATTCGTCCCGCTCGCGCCAAACGAGCTCACGCCTCCCACGCGTCTTCCCTCGCGCGCCTCCCAGGGAGTGCGTTGGGTCGGCACCTCCACGGGCAGCTCGTCCCATGGGATGTAGGGATTGCCTCGCTTGAAGTGCAGGTGCGGCGGCAGCTCCCGGTGCTGCAAGGACAGCACGAGCTTGATGAGGCCCGCGATGCCCGCCGCGTACTCCAGGTGCCCGATGTTCGTCTTCACCGAGCCCACTCGCAGCACTTCACCGCGCGCCTTCTTCGGCTCGAACACCGCGCCCAGCGCGCGCATCTCGATGGGGTCCCCCAGCGACGTGCCCGTGCCATGCGCTTCGATGAAGTCCACCTGGGAGGGCTCGAGCCCCGCGTCCGCGAGCGCGCCGCGAATCACCGCCTGCTGCGCGAGCCCGTTGGGCACCGTCAGGTCGCTGCTGTGCCCACCCTGGTTCACCGCCGTGCCCCGGATGACGGCGAGGATGTTGTCCCCCTCCTCCATCGCGCGTGAGAGCGGCTTGAGCACCACCATGCCGCAGCCCTCGCCTCGGCCGTAGCCATCCGCGGCGGCATCGAAGGACTTGCAGCGCCCATCCACCGCGAGCATCCGGGACTTGCAGGTGGTGACCATCCCCTCGGGCAGGAGGATGAGGTTCACGCCCCCCACCAGCGCCAGCGTGCTCTCCCCCGAGCGCAGGCTCTGACACGCCAGATGCACGGCGACGAGCGACGAGGAACAGGCCGTGTCCACGCCCAGGTTCGGCCCCTGCAGGTCGAGCAGGTGCGAGAGCCTGCCCGTCGCGAACGTGAGCAGGCTGCCGGTGAGATAGGACACGTCGATGCGCTCGGGCCCGTTGCCCTGGAGGAGCTTCGTGTAGTCGCCCGTGGCCCCGCCGATGAAAACGCCCGTCTTGCTTCCCGCGAGGCTCTTCGGCGAGAGCCCCGCGTTCTCCAGCGCCTCCCACGTCACCTCCAGGAGCAGGCGATGCTGCGGGTCCAGGTTCGCCGCCGCGCGGGGAGGGATGCCGAAGAAGTACGGGTCGAAGAGGTCAATCCCTTCCAGGAAGGTCCCATGCCGCGTGTACATCTTCCCAGGAGCCGACGGGTCGGCGTCGTAGTGCGCATCGACATCCCAGCGCTCCCGAGGCACCTCCTGGACCGTGTCCACACCGCCGCGCAGGAGCTTCCAGAAGGAGGCCGGGTCGCTCGCACCGCCCGGGAAGCGACACCCCATTCCGATGATGGCGATGGGCTCCGCCCTCTTCTCCGGGACAGCCTCTCCCACCGAGCGCAACAACATCCTGGCAAGGCTCACACGCTTCTCGGGCGAGAGCCCTCGCACCAGCTTCTCCAGTACTTCACTCATGTGTGCCCCCACCCGGCAGTGATTGGACCAGCGAATCCAGCGAGGCCTCCGACATCCGGCCCGCCTCGCTCAACAGCTCGAAAATGCTTTCGTCCCTCGCCAGGGCGTCCGGCTCCGGCAACGAAGCCATGAGCGCCGCGAGCGCGGGCACTTCCCTGGACAGGTACTCGGACAGCTCCGCGACCGAGGGGTGCTCGAAGGCCAGCGTCGAGGGGAGCTTGTGTCGCAGGTTCCGCTCGAGCTGGTTCTTCAGCTCCACGGACATCAGCGAGTTCATCCCCATCTGGAAGAAGCCTCGCCGGGGCTCCAGCGTCGAGGGCTCCGCGCCCAGCACCCGCGCCGCCTCGCGCCGGACGTAGTCCTGAAGCACCGCGTGGCGACGCCCCGAGGGCGCCTCTTCCAACCACACCAACAGCTCGGGCCGGTCCACGCTCGCGCGCGCCGTCGACCCCTCCACCGAGAGGTGTTCGAGCAACGGGCGCCGCCGCCGCGCCTCCTGAAGTGGCTTGAACCGAGCCCAGTCCACCGCCGCCACGGTCCGCTGGGTGATTCCCGCATCCACCAGACGCCCGAGCAGTGAGAGCGCCGCGGACGTGGGCACCACCTCCAAGCCCACCTCCGAGAAGAAGCGCCGGGCCTCCTCCGAGCCCGCCATGCCTCCCTCGCTCCAGCGTCCCCAGTTGACGCTCGTCGCTGGGAGTCCTCGCGCCTTTCGGTGGTGCGCCAGCGCGTCCAGGAAGTGGTTCGCCGAGGCATAGGCCGCCATGTTCTGCGAGCCCCACACGGACGCCGCGGAGGAGAACAACACGAAGCAATGCAGCGGGAGGTCCTGGGTCAGCTCATGCAACAGCCACGCGCCCAGCGCCTTGGGTTGAAACACGGAGGTCAGCACCCGCGTGTCCGTCTCCCGCCATGCGCGAGGCTCGGCGGTTCCCGCCGCGTGGAGGATGCCCACGAGTGGAACAGGGCCCGTCCGACACGCGTCGATGAGCGCGCGCACCTGGGCGGGCTCCCCCATGTCACAGCGCACGTACCGCACCGAGGCGCCTTGTGACTGGAGCCCTCGGACCGCCTGGAGCGCTGCCGCATGCGGACCGTCACTCGGATAGGAGGCCCAGGTCTCCGGCTCGGGCAGCTCGGTGCGCCCTGACAGGACGAGGTGACGGACACCTCGCGCGACGAGCCAGCTGGCCGTCCTGAGACCGAGCCCACCGAGCCCACCCGTGATGAGGTACGCGCCGTCGCCGCGCCAGGAGGAGTCACGCGCGGGTGGAGGCTCGCGCCGCATCAACCTCGCGACGTGGCGCTTGTGCCCCCGAAGCGCGAGCTGGTCCTCTCCATCCGAGAGACACAGCTCGTCGCACAGCGCCTCCAGCTCCGCGTCATCCGGCGCGGGTGAGAGGTCCACCAGTCCGCCCCAACGCTCGGGATGCTCCAGCGCGAGGACGCGACCCGCGCCCCAGAGCGGTGCCTGCGCGACGGACACCGGGTCCCCCTCCACCACCGCTTGCGCCCCTCGAGTCACCAGCCACACGCGCGCGGCCTCGCCCAGGTGCCGCGTCAGAGTCAGCACACTCCCGCAGCCGAGCCTCAGCGCTTCGCCTGCCGCCGACACATCGGGAGCCAAGGCCTCCTGCAGGTCCAGGCTCCACAGGTGCACCACGCCGCGAACGGCGCCACGACTCTCCGCGGCCCACGCATCGAGGACTCGTTTCCATTCCGCGGGGTCAGAGAGCGTCGGCTCGGCCTGAAGCAGCAGGCAGCGCTCGCCTCGTGCACGCAGGCGGGTGGCCAGTGCCTCTCCGACGCCCTTCCGGTCGCAGAGGAGCAGCCAGCTTCCACCCGTCGCGCCCTTTGTCGTCGAGTCGCGCCGGGCCTGTTCGGGCCAGGTCAGCTCATAGAGCCACTCACGCGCGACCTGCGCCTCCGCGTCCTCCGGTGGCGCCGCCCACGCTCCGCCGTCCTCGAAGGCCGTCAGCGGCGTCAGTGCCCCGAGCTTCGCGCGATTCACCCGCGCCAGGTACGCACCACTGGCGAGCGTGTCCTTCTGCGCGACCAGCAGGGCATAGCTCATCAGCCCCTTCTCGAGCGCCTTGCCGAAGTTGCGCATGGCATCGAAGTTCCGCTTCACCAGGTCGCTCAGCTTGAACCGCCGGGCCACGAGCTCCAGGTGTTGGTCGAACCCAGGGTCGTCGAGGAAGTTCGCGGCCTCGGGGCTGATGTCCACGCCCTCCACCAGGCGGAACTGATGACGGGCCAGCAGCTCCGCCCACTCCTCCGCGTTGACGTTGTACGACGCGGTCTCCTCGACGTTGATGGCCGAGGCCCCGTTCGAGATGAAGTCCGCCAGGAGCAGGAACCCGCCGTTGTGGAGCGCACGCGCGAGGTTCGAGAACAGCGCGGCCTTGTCGGCGATGTGCGTGGCGACCTCGAAGCCGAAGGCCACGTCGTAGCGGTCCGGAAATGCCTCCTTCGCGCTGTCTCGCGCGAAGACCCGGACCCGACCTTGAAGGCTCCGCGCCCGGACCCGCTCGGTGTCGAGGGCCGCCTGCTCCGAGGAGATGGTGTAGCCATCCAGCTTCAGGTGCGGATGCGCCCGCGCCAGCGCGATGAGGTCCGAGGCGTAGCCACAGCCGAAGTCGAGCACCTTGCTCACCGAGGCCCAGCGCACCCCTCGGAACAGCACCGAGCGCAGGCCCCGCTGTCCTTCCAGCAGCAGCCCTGAGTGCTCGGGTTGCTCCGCGAGCCCGTAGACACTCTTGAGCCAGGAGAACCCAGGCACGCGCCGCCGCTGGATGCCGAACGTCAGGTAGACCTCGTCCTGCGCGAGCACCCGCGCGGCTTCCGCGGAGTCGTCATAGAAGCGCGAGGCCGTTCCATCCCCGTGCTCAGCCCGCTCCACGGCCTCGGTTCGAGGCAGCACGGGGCGCATCACGCGCGAGCCTTCGGTCACCGGCTCCTTCCAGTATCGCGCGCGCTGCCAGGGATAGGCGGGCAGCGGCACACACTGGCCACCGCGAGGGAAGAGGGCTCGCCAGTCGATGGGGTGCCCCGCCGTGTGCAACGCCCCCAGCGATTGGAGGAGAACCTCCCGCTCGCCTTCCTCCCGCCGCAGCGACGGCAGCACGAGGCCGTCCACGCCCGAGTCCCGCTGAATCCGCTCCAGGCTCTGCGCCAGGATGGGATGGGGACTGAGCTCCAGGAAGACACTCGCGTGGTCCTTCAGGAGCTGCTGGATGACGGGCGCGAACAGCACCGGCTCACGCAGGTTGCGCCGCCAATAGGCCGCATCCCAGTCCAGCCCCACCGTCAGCCCTCCCGTCACGGTGGAGTAGACGGGAAGACAGGCGGCCCTCGGCTGGAGCCCGGCGAGCGCCTCCATCAGGTCGGGCAGCAACGGCTCCACCTGTGGAGAGTGCGAGGCGACGTCGACCTTGATGGCCCGACAGAAGACGTTGCGCTCCTGGAGCCGCACCATGACCTGCTGAAGGGCCTCCGGTGCGCCCGCCAGCACCGTGGTCGTCGGGCCATTGCTCGCGGCGATGGAGAGGCGGTCCTCGAACCCCACCAGGGCCTCGCGGGCCTGCGCCAGGGGGACCTCCACGAGCGCCATGCCTCCACTGCCTCGGACCCTCCGCAACAGCGCGCTGCGCCGGCAGATGACCCGCGTCGCGTCCTCCAGGCTCAGCACTCCCGCGACATGCGCCGCGGCCACCTCGCCCATGCTGTGTCCCACGACAGCGTCGGGCTCGATTCCCCACGCGCGCCACTGCGCCGCGAGCGCCACCGAGATGGCGAACAACACCGGTTGGATGAAGCCGATGTCCTCCAGCAGTGCCCCATCGCCCTCTCCCGAGAGCACGGACACGAGCGAGCCGTCGACGTGGGCCCGCATCGCCTGGTCACACGCCTCCAGCGTGGAGCGGAAGACGGGCGCGACACGCATCAGCTCTCGCGCCATGCCTGGCCACTGGGAGCCCTGCCCCGAGAAGACGAACACCACCTTCGGCCGGCGCGTGGAGGCCTCGCGATGCGCTATGGCCGGACGAGGCTCCTCCTCGAGGAAGGCCTCCAGGTGGTCCGCCAGCTCTTCTCGCGTGCGGCCCACCACCGCCAGCCGCTGCTCGTAGTGACTGTGCCGTGCGCTCGCCGAGTAGCAGAGGTCTTCCAGCGGGACCGCCTCGTTCTTCAGCCAGGACTCATAGGTCTCCGCGAGCGCGCGGAGCGCCTTCTCGTCGCGCGCGGACAGCGGCAGCAGGTGCGCGAGACGCTCCGACGCATCCGAAGGCGGTGAAACACGCGGCTTCCGCTCCGGCGCCTCTTCGATGACGAGGTGGGCGTTGATGCCGCTCAGTCCGAAGGAGCTGACTCCCGCCAGCCGGCGCCTCGACTCCACCTCCCACGGGCGCACCTGGGTCGGAATCGCCAGGGGCAGCTCATCCCACGCAATGGCTCGCGTGGGCTCCCTCAGGTGAAGATGCGGCGGAATCTCCCGGTGCTGGAGCATCAGCACCACCTTCATCAGCCCCGCGATGCCCGCCGCCGCCTCCAGGTGCCCGAGGTTCGTCTTGATGGACCCCAGGCACAGGGGCTGCGTGCGCTCGCGACCGGGCGCGAAGATCTTCTGGAGCGCTCGGACCTCGATCGGGTCTCCGAGCGGTGTCGCCGTGCCGTGGGCCTCGACGTAGCTCACCTGCGCGGGCTCCACTCCCGCGCTCGCCAGGGCCCTGCGAATCACCTCCTCCTGCGCGGAACCGCTGGGGACGGTGAGCCCTCCGCTGGGGCCATCGTGGTTGACCGCGCCGCCTCGGATGAGGGCCAGGACCGGGTCCCCATCAGCCAAGGCATCCGAAAGACGCTTGAGCACCACGACGCCACATCCCTCGCCGCGCACGTAGCCATCGGCGGAGGCATCGAACGTCTTGCAGCGCCCGGTGGGGGACTGGGAGCGGAGCCGCGACGAGACGATGTGGCCATCCGGTGCCAGGATCACGCTCACGCCGCCCGCGATGGCCATGTTGCTCTCGCGCGCACGCAGGCTCTGACACGCCAGCTGCACCGTCACGAGCGACGACGAGCACGCGGTGTTCACCGCCATGCTCGGGCCTTGCGCCCCCAGGATGTACGAGAGCCTTCCCGCCATGAAGCTCGGGTCGGTGCCAAAGGCCAGATAGGCGTCCATCGACGCCGGGTCCGCCTCTCGCGCCTGGAGCAGCGAGTAGTCGTTGAGCATCACTCCCACGAACACGCCCGTGAGGCTGTTCGCGATGCGCACCTGCCCCGCGTTGGCGAGCGCCTCCCACGTCACCTCCAGCATCAACCGCTGCTGAGGGTCCATGCTCGCGGCTTCCCTCGGAGCGATGCCGAAGAACCGGGCATCGAGCTCGTCGAGGCGAACCCCTTTCAGGAAGCCACCCCACCGCGTGTACATCTTTCCGTCCGCGCCCGGGTCCGGGTCGAAGTAGTCGTCGATGGGCCAGCGGTCCGGTGGCACCTCGACGATGGCGTCGCGCCCCTCGCGCAGCAACCGCCAGAGCGCCTCGGGACTGTGCGCGCCGCCGGGCATTCGACAGGCCATGCCGATGATGGCGATGGGCTCTCGCTTCTCGCGTTCACTGGCTTCCAGCCTCGCCTGCATCTTCTCCAGCGCCATCAGGGCGCGAGCCAGGCGCGCACTGGGGTCGTGCGTTTCCACGCGGGTACTCATCGTCGTGCCTCTTTCCTGGTCGTCGACGCGGACGGGCTAGTCCCCGTCCATCCACTTCTCGAGGGCCGCGAGCTTCAGGTCGAGCCTCGACCCCAGCTCTTCGGGCGGGAGCTGCTCGAGCTCCGTCAATCCGTCACCGTTCCCCTCGGTGGGAACAGGGTGCGCGGCGGCCATCAACGGGCCGAGAGCGAAGACCTCCGTGGCCAGATGGTCCGTGAGGGCGTCGATGCTCGGGTGCTCGAACACCAGCGTGGCCGCCAACGGACGCTCGACACCGAGGCTCGTCTGGAGGCGGTTCCGCAGCTCGACGGCGAGGAGTGAGTCGAGCCCCGCGTCGAACAACCCCAAGCTCCCCGACATCGGCTTCGCCGCGTCCAACCCCAGCACCTGCGCGACCTGCTGGTGGATGTGGTCGAAGAGCGTCTCCTGCTGACGGTTCCGCTGCTGCCCCTTCAGTCGTTCCCACATCGGAATGACCTTCGACCGGGGCAGGGAGACGTGTGCGTCGTCGAGCACGTTCCGCAAGAACCCCATCGCGCTCGACTCGGACTGACGCCGCGCGTACCGCGACCAGTCGACGGGCAGCACCGCCACCTGCGTGCGTCCGGAATCCAGGACCTGCCCCAGCAGCTCCAGCCCCTGGGCCGGGTCGATCCATTCGAACCAGCGACGCTGCTCGGGGACCTCCAGCGAGGCCGCCATGCCTCCGCCGCTCCAGGGCCCCCAGTTGATGCTCACGGCGGGGAGGCCGAGCGCCTGGCGATGATGCGCGAGCGCATCCATGAACGCATTCGCCGCCGCGTAGTTGGACTGTCCCGCGGCGCCCAGCAGCGCGGAGGACGACGAGAACAGGACGAAGAAGTCCAGCGGCAGGGACTTCGTCTGCTGATGCAGGTTCCAGCTCCCTTGCTGCTTGGGAGCCAGCACGCGCTCGAAGCGCTTCCAGTCGAGGGACAGGACGGTTCCATCCTCCACCACACCCGCCGCGTGCAGCACACCGCGAAGGGGATGGCCGCTCGCCGCGATGGCCCCCAGGACGCGGGACACCTCCTCGGAGTGGGAGACATCCCCTTGGACGCAGTCGACGCTCACCCCTGCCTGCTCCAGGGAGCGCACCTCGTCGCGCGCCGCCTCGCTCGGAGCGGAGCGCCCCATCAGCACCAGGTGCCGCGCCCCCTGGTCCACCAGCCACCGCGCCACACGCAGGCCCAGGGCACCCAAGCCTCCGGTGATGAGGTAGCTCGCATCCGGATGAACCCGCGCGGCGGACGGTCGCGAGGGATTCGCCACGGGACATCGTGCGAGTCGCGCGACCCATCGCTGGCCATCCCTGTAGGCGACCTGCTCGCCTTCGGGGGGCTGTTGAAGCTCGGCCAGCAACAGCTCCGGCTCATGCGCGGGTGCCACCGCGTCGAGGTCGATGAGCCCACCCCAGGAGTCTGGATGCTCCAAGGCCACCGAGCGCCCGAGCCCCCACAGCTCCGCGTGCAGGACCGCCGGGACGGACGCCTCGTGCCCCGTGTGCTGCACCCCTCGCGTCACCATCCAGAGGCGCGGCGGCACCACCGCGCTACGTCTCGCGAGCTCTTGCGCCAGAAGCAATGCCCCCTGGCAGACGGACGCCTCTGTCCCAGCATCGAGCCCCCAGAGGAACACGACTCCCCGGCACGCGGGCGCCCCGGGTCCAGCGACCTCACGGAACAGCCGCGCGAAGTCGTCCGCGCGCGTGGGGTCCAGGGTGAAGGAGTGTCCTCCTTGCAAGGCATAAGCGGCACCGGGACGGACCCACACACAGCGGGAGCCTCCCGCCTCCAACGTCCGGGCAAGCGAAGCACCGACGCCGCCCTCGTCCATGAACACCACCCAGCTCTCCGGGTGGGCCGAGCGCCCGGCGGGAGTCCGAGCCGCCAGGGGACGTGGCTCCCAGCTCACCTCGTAGGTCCAGTCCCGGCCCTTTCCGAGAAGCCGCTGCAACGCGGAGGGACTGACCTGCTGGAAGCGGAGTCCCTCCAGCTCGGCGCACACCTCACCCTCTTCATTCAACAGACAGACGCTCCCGGTCAGCGCGCTCCTCGCATCAGAGGTCTCTCGCGCTATCGCCACATGGCTCCAGCAAGACGTTCCAGGCGCACGCCACACCCGGAGCTTCTTCACCGAGACGGGCAGGTACAGGCTCGCGTCCGCTTCGAGGAAGAGCGCGCCGCAGACCTGGAGACAGGCATCGAGCAGCACCGGGTGGAGGTTCTCTCCCAGCGCGTCGGATGAGAGGTCCTCAGGGAGCTGAATCCATCCCAGGGCCTCACCCGTCCCCAAGAGGATGCGCTCGACGCCGCGGAAGGAGGGGCCATACTGAATCCCTCGCGCCTGGAAGTGTTCATAGAGCGCCGCGACGGGAACTTCCTTCGGGCACCGCGACACCAACCCTTCGAGGGCACGCTTCTCGGGAGCGGCGGCGTCTCGCGCTGCCCGATGGAGCGTCCCGGTGGCATGGAGCTTCCACTCCGCCTCCGTCGCGCGAGGGTCCGCGCTGAAGATCTGGAACGACAACACGTCATCCCCCCCAGACGGAGTGATGAGCTGGAGCGTTCGCTCCGCCTCGCCGTGCAGGACGAGGGCCTCATGAATGCTCAGGTCCTCGACCGCATGCGCGCCAGCGCCCAGGAGCCTCGCTCCGGCCGCGCGCGCCAGCTCCATCAAGAGCGTCGAAGGCAACACCGAGACACCCTGGACGCGATGCTCCGAGAGGAACGGCAACACGCCCGCGCCAAGAGAGGACTCGAAAACCGTTTGATTGAGAGCAGGTGACTGAAGGCGACGACCCAGCAGTCCTTGCCCGGTGGGAATCAGGGCAGCAGCGGGGGCGCTCTCGCGGGGGCGCTCCAGCCAGAAGCGCTCGCGTTGAAAGGGATACGTGGGCAGTGGCACTCGCCGCCTCTCCCGTCCTCCCTCCACCTCACCCCACTTCACCTCCACCCCCTTCACATACAGCCTCGCCGCGCTCCCCAGCAGCTCCTCCCAGTCACTCCTCCCCGGCTTCAGGCTCCCCACCCACTCCGCTTCCCCCAGGTACCTCTTCCCTATCCCCGTCAGCGTCGCCTTCGGCCCCACCTCCACGAAGACCCGGTACCCCTTCTCATACAGCCCCCTCAATCCCTCCCACCACCTCACCGGCTCCCTCAGCTGCCTCCCCCAGTACTTCCCCTCCCTCGCCTCGTCCCCCTTCACCTCCCGCCCACTCACGTTCGACACCCACTCCACCGTCCCCCTCTCCATCCTCACCCTCCCCGCCACCCTCTCGAACTCCTCCCTCATCGGCTCCATCAACGCCGAATGAAACGCATGCGTCGTCTTCAGCCTCCGACTCTCCTTCCCCTTCCCCCTCAACCTCTCCACCACCTCCTCTACCTCTCCCTCCCTCCCCGACAGCACCACCTCCTCCGGCCCGTTCACCGCCGCTATCAGCCCTCCTCCTCCCTCCCTCCTCACCTCCTCCTCCCCGCACATCACCGCCACCATCCTCCCCCCCTCCTCCAAACCCTCCATCAACCTCCCTCTCTCCATCACCAGCTTCAGCCCTTCCTCCCAACCCATCACCCCCGCCACGCACGCCGCCACGTACTCACCCAGGCTGTGCCCCATCACCGCCGCCGGCTTCACTCCCCACTTCTTCCACACCTGCGCCAGGCTCCACTCCACCGCGAACAACGCTGCCTGCGACACCCGGCTCTTCTCCAGCAACTTCCCCTTCCCCCCGTACAGCACCTCCACCAGCGACTCCCCCGTCTCCCTCCTCACCACCTCGTCGCACTTCCTCATCTCCTCCCGGAACGTCTCCTCCGTCTCGTACAGCTCCCTCCCCATCCCCTCCGCCTGCACTCCCTGCCCCGTGAAGAGCAGCACCACCTCTTCTCCTCCCACCTTCTTCGCCTGCCCCACCGCCCCCTTCTCCACCACCCCTTCCCTCTCGTACCTCCCCAGCTCCTCCTTCAGCTCCTCCAGCGTCCTCCCCACCACCGCCACCCTCTGCCCGTACCTCCCTCTCCCCTCGTTCGCCGTGAAGCACACGTCCCCCACCGCGCCCTCTGCTCCCCTCGCGTATTTCCCCGCCAACTCCCTCAGCGCCTTCTCGCTCCTCGCCGACAGCGTCAGCACGTGTGCCCGGCCCGCCTCCTTCTCTTCCTTCCTCACCACCTCCGGCGCCTCTTCCAACACGACGTGCGCATTCGTCCCGCCGATGCCAAACGAGCTCACCCCCGCCCTGCGCGGTGTCTCGTCGCGGCGCCACTCCATCAGGCGCGTGTTCACGGTGAAGGGACTTCGTGCGAAGTCGTCGGGGGGCCGCTTGAAGTTCAAGCTCGGAGGCAAGGCGCGATGCTGGAGTGACAACACCGTCTTGATGAGCCCCGCGATGCCAGCGGCGACCTCCAGGTGCCCCACGTTCGTCTTCACCGAGCCGATGGGCCACGAACCTGCCTTCACCGTGTCGACGCCGAAGGCCTGCTGAAGCGCGGACAGCTCAATCTGGTCGCCCAGGGGCGTGCCCGTGCCGTGGGTCTCGATGTAGCCGATGCTCGCGGGACTCACCCCCGCGGCGGCCAGCGCGGCGGAGATCACCGCGGCCTGGCCTTCCTGGCTCGGGGCCGTGTAGCCGGCCTTCATCGCTCCGTCGTTGTTGATGGCGGAGCCTCGGATGACCGCGCGGATGCAGTCACCGTCCGCGAGCGCGTCCTTCAATCGCTTGAGGACCACCACCCCCGCGCCGCTGCCGAAGAGCGTCCCCTGTGCATCCGCGTCGAACGCTCGGCAGTGACCGTCGGGGGAGAGGATGGCGCCTTGCTCGAAGAGGTAGCCGGACTTCTGCGGCAGTCGCACGGCCACGCCTCCCGCCAGCGCCATGTCGCACTCGCGGTTGCGCAGCGCCTGGCTGGCCATGTGCACGGCGACGAGCGATGAGGAGCACGCCGTCTGGACACTGACGCTGGGGCCCTTCAGGCCCAGGCGATAGGACACATGGGTGGCCAGGTAATCCTTGTCGTTCCCAATCAACGACTGGAGGTCTCGGACAATGCCCTCGCGCCCGACCTTCGAGCCCAGGTGATACAGGAGGTAGTTGCTGAGGATGGAGCCCGCGTAGATCCCCACGAGCGTGTCGAGCCGCTTCGGGTCATACCCGGCATCCTCGATGGCTTCCCACACACACTCCATGAAGATGCGGTGCTGAGGGTCCGTCAGCCGTGCCTGCTTCGGCATGAAGCCGAAGTGCTCGGCGTCGAAGAGCTCCACGTCGTCGAGGACCGCCGCGGCCCGGACGTAGTCCGGATGGTCCAACCTCGAGGAATCCAACACCGAACCTCGCAGCTCCGCGTCGGTGAAGAAGGTGACGGACTCGACGCCCTCGCGCAGGTTCCGCCAGAACTCCTCCAGCGTCCTCGCGCCAGGGAAGCGCCCGGACATGCCCACGATGGCGATCGCGGACTCCAGCCCTGCCTCCGGGACGCGCTGCACGGACGGCCGAGGCACTTCACGGCGGACCTCCACGCGTGGCGCGGCAGCGGAGGGCTCGGTGCCTCGGGCGGAGACGAACTCCGCCAACGCGCTGACCGTGGTGAAGCGGAACATCTGCGCAATCGGGAGGTCGACCTTGAGCCGCTCGCGCATCTTGCGGTGAATCTGGACCACCTGGACCGACGTGCCGCCCAGGTCGAAGAAGTTCCGATGGACGTCCACCTCGTCGAGCTGGAGCACCTCCTGGAGGATGGTGGCCAGCGAGCGCTCCAGCTCCGTCCGAGGCGCTCGCGCCGTGGGGGCCCGGGCGACCGGCGCCTCGCTGGGCGGGCGGAGCGCGTCGCGGTCCACCTTGCCATTGGACGTCAGCGGAAGCGCGTCCATCAGCACGAAGGCGCTGGGAACCATGTAGTCCGGCAGCTTCGCCACGAGGTGGCGACGCAGCTCATCGGGAAGCGACGCGCCCGAGGAGACCCGCACCTCGCCTCCCACACCGCCCCCGAGGAAGCTGTGGAGCAGCACATGTTGCTCGCCCAGCGCGAACAGCCCTCGCAGCGGGGTGAAGTCCAGACCACCGACGGGACAGAGTCCCAGCTCGCCCCCCACCGCCGAGCTCATCAGCAGCTGCGCGATGTAGCCGGCTTCCAGCAGACAGAAGTCACGCGCCAGCTCCCCGTACAAGGGCTCGATGGCGCTCAGCTGGCCCACGAGGAAGACCGAGAACGCCGCGCCGTCGAAGACCGCGCGATTGGCGGGCGCGTGCAGACTCCGGCTCAGCTCCGCATCCGCCGTCAGCAGCACGAGCTGGTGATTCTTCGGATGGTAGTAGTACGTGCCCCCCGCGAGCCCCGCGACGCGCCCAGGCTTCAGGTGCAGATAGACCTGGACCGGATAGAGCCCACCCGCCGAGGCATATTGGTACTTGGGCAGCAGCGAGTCCTCCAACGGGACCTGCATGAGGCAGCCCAGCAGCGCCCCGAGCTGCTCGGCGCTGACCTGACCCGCGTGGAACGTGCGATGGCTCTTCCGGGCCGTGACCCGCCGCAGCGCCTCCGCGTCGAGCACCGGCCGCTGGAGCGAGACCGCGTCCCTGTGCCCGACGTCATCGCGCAGCCCGGGGCTTCTGAGCTTGAACTCGAGCCGCTCGACAGGGTCCGAGATGACGCCCAGCCGAGGCGCTGGCGCATGCGCCTCCGCGAGCTGCGCCTCCGCTGGCGCCGGTATCGAGGCCGCATCCGTGACGACGTAAGCCACCAGTCGACGAGCGCCGCCGGGCTTCCCCACCGCGTTGACCACGGCGCTGCGCACCGAGGGGTGCGTGCTCAGCGCGGCTTCGATTTCTCCCAGCTCGATGCGATGACCTTGCACCTTGACCTGGAAGTCCTCGCGGCCCAGGAACTCGATGTAGCCCTCCGGGCGGAAGCGCCCCAGGTCCCCCGTCGCATAGAGCCGCTCGCCCGTGCGCGGATGCGTGACGAAGCGCGCGGCGGTGCGCTCGGCATCGCCGAAGTACCCCAGCGCGAGGCCCACGCCGCCGATGTAGAGCTGGCCTGTCACCCACTCCGGACAAGGCTCCAGTGCCTCATCGAGCACGTGAAACTTCTGGTTCACCATGGGCACGCCATAGGGAATGGCTCGCCACGTCCGGTCCACGGCCTCGATGCGGTGGAGAATCGACCAGATGGAGGCTTCGGTGGCGCCGCCCAGGCTCACCAGCTCGACGTCCGGGCGCCGCGCGCGGATGCGGTCCGGCAGCGTGAGGGGAATCCAGTCGCCGCTCATCCACACGCGCCTCAGGGAGTCGGGGAGTCGGCGCTGCTCGCCCTCCACGAACTCGATGAGCATCTCCATCAGCGCCGGCACGGAGTTCCACACCGACACGCGCCCGTGCTCCAGCATCGACAGCCAGTGGCCGGGGTCCCGCTGAGTCCCGGGCGCGGGCATCACGATGGCGCCTCCCGCGGCCAGCGTGCCGAACACGTCGTAGACCGACAGGTCGAAGCTGAGGGACGAGAGCGCGAAGACGCGGTCCTCGGGGCCCACGCCGAAGCGCTCGTTCATGTCGAGCAGCGTGTTGACCGCGCCCCGGTGGTCGATCATCACGCCCTTGGGTCGCCCCGTCGAACCGGACGTGTAGATGACATACGCCAGCCCGTTGCCCTGCACGGTGGGAACATCTCCCGCCCGCACGGGGAGGGACAGGGCCTGGTCCACCGCGAGTCGCGCGGTGTTCCCGGGCCAGCCGAGCACCCCTTCGAGGTGTGACTGCGTGAGGACGAGCCCTGCTCGCGCGTCGCGCAGCAGTGCGTGGAGCCGCTCCGTCGGCAGCGCCGGGTCCAGGGGGAGATAGGCGGCGCCCACCCGCAGGATGGCCAGCGCGGCCACGACCTGCTCGGGCCCCTTCTCCGCGACGATGGCCACCAGCTGGTCCGGCCCCGCTCCGTGAGACAGGAGCCAGGAGGCGACCCGGGCCGAGCGGTCTTCCAGCTCGCCATAGCTGAGCACCGCCTCCCTGGTGATGACCGCGGGAGCAGCTGGACGCTCCGCCGCCCGCCGCAGGAACAGGGACTCCATCCGCTCCGGAGACACCGGACTCCGCGTGGCGTTGTAGGACTCCCGTCGCGCGAGCTGCTCGGGCGGGAGCGGCTGACGCGCGGGGGACTCCCACGCGGAGGCGTCCTCGCTCAACCGACGCAGCAGCCGGACATAGGCCGCGAACACCGTGTCCAGGAGCCCCGGAGGGAACAGCGCCTCGACGGCATCCCAGCTGAAGTAGAGGCTGTCATCGAGCTCGAAGACCTGGTGGTCCAGCCAGACCTGCGGCGTCTGGCTGAGGACCTCGACGATGCGGACCCCGGGGCCCAGGCGCAGCACGCGACCTGTCTCCGTGAGGAGGCTCGTGAACACGTAGGGCATGCCCGTGCTGGTATCCAGGCGGCCCAGCCGGTTCGCCTCGCGCATCACCTGCACGCTCGACACGGCCGAGTGCTCCAGGTCCTCGAAGAACTGCCCCTGGAGACGCCGCGCCCGCTGCGCGAAGGTCTCCGCGTTCGTGCCATCCACCTCCAGCAGGATGCCCGAGGTGAAGTCGCCGACGAGCTGCTCCACGTCCTCGAAGAACGGCAGCCGGTTGAACAACGTCAGGTTGAGCGTCATGCGGTTGCTTCGGCTGTGCGCGCGCAGCACCTCCGCGAACGCGGCGCCCAGCGCCATCGAGGCCGTCACACCCGCGGCCGACGCATGCCGACGGAAGGCCCGCCAGGCCGCGGGCTCCAGCTCCGCCTTCCTGCGAACGAACCTGCGCGGACCGCGCACGTCCGCGTCGGCGGAGAGCGGCAGCTCCGGTGGACCCGGCAGGGTCTCGAGCCGCTTCCGCCAGTATTCGAGCGAGCGCTGATACGCCGAGGCCCCCTGCTCCCGACGCCGCTGCGCGAGCGTGCTGAAGTACTCGCGGAATGTGTGCTCCAGCCTGGGCAGCGGCGCGTCCAGGTCCTTGTACAACAGGGTGCACTGCTCGATGAGGAGCTGGAGGCTGAAGGCATCCGCCATCAGCAGGTCGAAGCTGACGTGGAGATGGACCGTCCCGTCCGGCAGTCGCGAGGCGCGGACGTCGAACAGCGGAAAGCGGTCCGCGGGTAGCACCTGATGCGAGAGTTCCCCGCGAATCGCCTCCAGGTGCCGCTCCGCCTCGGCCTTCGACCCGTGCGTCAGGTCGTAGGTCGTGATGCGGAACGGTGGCACCGAGGCGAGGACCACCTGCTCGCCCGTCGGCAGGACCACCATGCGCAGCATGTCGTGGTGTTCGATGAGCCGCTGGAACACCCGCTCGAGCCGCTCCGGGTCCAGCGCGTCGAATGCCACCTCCAGGTAGCCGTGGGCCGCGACCCCACCCGCGTCGAAGGCGTCCTGCCGGCCCACCCAATAGGCGTTCTGGAGGTCAGTGAGCGGAAACGGAGCGAAGCGCGCTTCGTCGGTGGCGCGAGGGATGGAGCGCAGGTGCTCCAGGAGCTGGGTCTTCCGCTCCCGCAGCACCGCGCGCAGTGACTCCGTGAGGTGCCCGGGCGGCGCGCGGAAGCGCAGCGCGTCCCCTTCCGCCCACAGCTCGATGCCCTTCTGCTGAAGCTCGGCGAGGAGCTCGGAGGCACTCATAGCGCACCCTCTTCCCAGGCCAGTGCACCGCCCAGCAGTCCATGCAGGTACACGTGCCGCTCTTCGAGACGGAAGGCGGTGCGAAGGGCCTCGAAGCGCAGCCCGCCCACCTGACACAGGCCCAGCTGCTGCTCGGCGGCGCGCGACTCCAGGAGCTGCGACATGAGTCCCGCTTCGAGCAAGGCGAAGTCCCGCCACTTCTCGCCATACAGCGGCTCGACGGCGCGGCGGTCGCACACCAGGAAGAGCGAGAAGGCCGAGCCCGCGAACACCTGCTGGTTGGTGGGCGCATGGAGCGACGCGTCCACCCCACTCGAGTCAGCGAGCCGGACGAGCCCCTGGCGCACGGGGTCCAGGTAGTACGCCCCCTCCGCGAGGCCCCTGACTCTTCCGGGCGCCACGGACAGGTAGAGCTGGACCGAGTAGGTGCCGCCCGCCGAGCCATACTGGTACTTGAAGCGACCCTCGACATCGATGGAGCACAGGCACGACAACAGTCGCCCCACGGACTCCAGGGTCGTCGGCTCCGAGGAGAAGCTCCGGTGGCTGGCCCGCTCCAGGGCCCGCCTGCGTTGCGCCTCCTCATTCGAGAGGCCCGGGAGCGCGACCGTCGTCACCAACTCGAAGGTGCGCACACCGTGGCGGGCGCGCTTCCAGACCTCGCGCTGCTCCAGGTCCAGTATCAACCCCGCCTCGGTCGCCGCGCCCTTGGACTCCGAGGGCTGACGCTCGGCGTAGTACGCCACGATCTCCGCGACGTTCCGGAGCGTGAGGAACTCCGTCATCCGGGGCCTGTGCCCGAACACCTGCTCCAGTCGCGTCGCCAGCTTGATGAGCTCCACGGACGTGGCGCCCAGCCGGAGCAGCGGGGCCTCCGGATCGATGTGCGGACGCTTGAGGGTCTCCGCGACGAGCTCGCTGACCTTCGCGAGCAGCGGTCCGTGCCGCGCATCCGTCGCGGGCGCGTGCACGGTCGGCTTCGCCGCGGGCTCGGGCAGGGCCTTGCGGTCGACCTTCCCATTCGAGGACCTGGGCAGCGCGGAGAGGCTGACGAAGACGCCCGGGACCATGTAGTGCGGCAACGTCTCGCCAAGGAACTGGCGCAGCACTTCATCCGAGGGCGCGCTCTGCCCGGTCGCGGGGACGACGTACGCAACGAGCCTGCGGAGGCTCCTCTCTCCCGGCGCGGCCACCACGGCGTCCCGCAGCGTCGGGTGCTTGAGCAGCGCGGCCTCGATCTCCCCCAGCTCGATGCGGTGCCCGCCCACCTTCACCTGGAAGTCCTTGCGGCCGAGGAACTCGATGTCCCCGCCGGGCATGAAGCGGCCCAGGTCTCCGGTCCAGTAGAGGCGCTCGCCCGTCACCGGGTGCTCGATGAAGCGCTCGCGCGTCAGGGACTCGTCACCGAAGTAGCCTCGCGCCAGGCCCTCTCCGCCGATGTAGAGGTCGCCGGGAACGTGCTCGGGTCGCGGAGACAGCGTCTCGTCCAGCACGTGGAAGCGCTGGTTCGCCATGGGGCGGCCGTAGAGGATGCTGCGCGCCGCGCGGTCCACCTTGCCGATGGGATGGAGAATCGACCAGACCGCGCCCTCCGTCGCACCGCCCAGGCTGATGACTCGCACCTCGCTGGACAGGGCCCGGATGCGGTCCGGAAGGGTGACGGGAATCCAGTCGCCGCTGAGCAACACCAACCGCAGCGAGGCCGGGAGCCGCTCGCCGCGAGACTCGAGCAGGTCCACCAGCATCTCCATCAGCGTGGGGACCGAGTTCCACACCGTCACGCGCTGCTCGCGCAGCCACCGCAGCCAGCTCGAGGGCTCCCACGTCGCATCCGGCCGAGGCAGCACGAGCGCCGCCCCCGCCGCGAGGCTGCCGAAGATGTCGTAGACGGAGAGGTCGAAGCCCAGCGACGAGAGGCCGAAGACGCGGTCCTCGGGGCCGACCTTGAAGCGCGCGTTGATGTCCAGCAGGGTGTTCGCCGCGGCGCGATGCTCCACCATCACGCCCTTGGGGCGCCCCGTCGAGCCCGAGGTGTAGATGCAGTACGCCAGGTCCGACGCCCGCCGCGAAGGCAGCCGAGGCGGACGCCGGTCCGCGACGTCGGGAATGGTCACCACCCGAACCCCATCGGGCCACGCGAGCCGCTCCGCGCGCGAGGCGTCCGTCACCACCACGCGGACCCGCCCCTCCAGGAGCAGCAGCCGTCGACGCTCATCTGGGAGCGAGGGCTCGATGGGGAGATACGCGGCCCCCGCCAGGTGAATCCCCAGCACCGCGACGACCTGACGCCAGCCCTTCTCCAGGACCACGGCCATCAGCTCATCGGGCCGGGCTCCCAGCTCCAGGAGGTGCTCCGCCAGCGCACCGGCATGTCCTCGGAGCTGGCCATGCGTCAGCGTGCGGCTCTCGTCGAGCACCGCGACGCGCTCGGGTGAGCGCTCCGCTTGTGCGAGGAAGAGGTCGTCCAGCCGCGTCTCCAGGATGTGAGTCGCGGTGGCGTTGAAGGACTCGCGCCGCTGTGCCTGCGCGGGCGGGAGTCGCACCGGCGTGGCCTCGTCCCAGGCCGCGGGGTCGTCCGCGAGCCGGATGAGCAGGGCCTCCTGCGCGGAGAATGCGTCCTCGAGCAGCCCCTCCGGGAAGAGCCCTTCCGGGCTGTCCCACGAGAAGCGCAGCACACCGTCGTCCTCGAGGACCTGGTGGTCGATCCACACCTGCGGCGTCTGGGAGATGGCGTGGGCCTGCTTGCCCAACCACCCGAAGAGGAGTCCTCCCTCGGCCCGGGCGGAGCGGTGCCCCAGCAGGCTGGTGAAGACGACGGGCATCAGCCCGCCGTTTCCCTCCCGCCGCCTCGCGCGCTCGCGCATCACGCGCACCCCGCTGAACTCCAGGTGCTCGATGTCCCGGGCGAGCTGGTCTCGCAGCGCCAGCGCGCGCTGGCGGAACGTCATGCCCTTTCCATCCACCTCCAGCAGCACATTCGTCGTGAAGTCCCCCACCACCTTGTCGATGGCCGGATGGATGGGTGGGCGCTGGAACAGGGTGAGGTTGAGACAGAAGCGCCGCGTCTCGCTCCAGCTCGCGAGCACCTCCGAGAACGCCGCGCAGACGACGCCCGAGCGCGTGAGCCCCGCCTCCGCCGCGCGCTCCTTCAACAGCGCCCAGCGGCGCGCATCGAGTCCCCCGCGCAGACGGCGGAACGCGGGCCGGACCAGGTGCTCGGGCGACGTGGCCAGCGGAAGCACGGGCGCATCGGGAAGGTCGTCCAGGCGCGCGGTCCAGTAGGCCTCCGCGCTCCGCCAGGCGCTCGACTCCCGCGCGGCCCTCTCCGCGAGGACGTGGTCCCGGAACGTCACCGGCACCGGCTCCAGGCGGCGGTCGGGGTCGGCGTAGAGCTCACGCCACTCGTCCGAGAGCGCCATCATGGACGCGGCATCCATCGTGATGGCGTCGAGGTCGACGTGGATGCGCGCCTTGCCTCCATCGAGCAGGGTCGCGCGCAGCTCGAAGGTCGGCCAGTGCCCCGGCGGCGTGGACCGGTTCGACAGCTCCCGGCGGACCTCCGCGAGCTTCGCCTCCACCACGTCGGGTGGCTGTCCACGCAGGTCCATCACGGGCATGGAGAACGGCGGCACGCGCTCCAACACGCGCTGCTCACCCGAGGGGAGCACCACCGAGCGCAGCATGGGGTGCTGGTCGATGAGGCGCTGCCAGGCCCCCGACAAGCGGCCGAGGTCCAGGCCCTGTCCATCGAACTCGTGGTACAGGTGACAGGAGACGCCCCCGACTCCGAAGTCGATGCCGTGCCCCACCAGGTACGCTTCCTGGAGGTCTGTCAGCGGGAAGGGCTCGTGGGAGAGTTCGGCGCGTGGCAGGGCCCGGCGCAGCGCTTC
Source organism: Myxococcus stipitatus (assembly GCF_038561935.1). The sequence continues at coordinate 6,326,631 of NZ_CP102770.1, forward strand.
GAGGATTTCATCCTTCCTCGCGGCGATGTGCTTCTGGAGCTCCGGAGTGATGACGTTGCGCGCGGCGCGGATGCGCAAGTGCTCGTCCTCGACCCTGAGCTCCACCCCCAACCGCATCAGCTCTGAAATGAGTTCGGTGGCATTCAAAATCGGAACTCCTCCATGGAGTCGTTGGCGGCCACCTCGGTCGAGGGCGGCCGGGCAGCAAGGCTTTCGAGGGCGAGCTTCACGAGCCCGTCCAGACTCAGGCCGCTCAGGAGCGTCACGGCGGAGACCGTCAACCCCAGCGACTGCGACAACCGCGCCTTGAGCTTCATCCCCATGAGAGAGTCGAAGCCGAAGCGCACGAGGGGGAGCCGCGCATCGGGCAGTCCCCCCGGAAGCTCCAGGAGCGTGGCGACCTCGGTCTGGAGGAAGGTCTCGACGCGCGCGCGCCACTGCTCGGCCGGCAGCTGGACCAGCTCGTGGAGCGGGGGCAGGGCTTCGGGCTCCGGACGCACAGCCTCCGGCGCCGCGGCCACGAGCCCCGCCACCACCTCCGGAAGCGGAAGCGCGGGCTCGGGGTTCGCGACCCAGTAGCGCTCCTTCCTCCATGGATACGACGGGAGCGGCACCCACTCCCCGCCCTCGGGGAAGAGGCGCTCCCACTCGGGCGAGACACCCGCGACGAACAGGCCGCCCAGCAACGAGAGCAGGGACTCGCGCATGGACGCGTCCTCTCGCAGCGCCGGCACCACGGTCGCTTGCGGGAAGCAGCGCTGGATGACGGGCGCCAGGAGCGCCGCGGGGCTCAGCTCGACGAAGGTGCCGAGCCCGTCCTGCTCCACGGCCGCGATGGCGGACTCGAGGCGCGACGGCCCCTCCTGGTGCCGCGCCCAGTGGTCGCTCGTGAAGTCGCCCGCCATCGCGCGCGCGCCGGTGACCGAGGAGTAGAGGGGAATCGTCGGAAGGTGAGCGCTCACGTCCACCCGCTCGCCCACCACCCCCGCCATGAGGAGGTGCACCGCGTCTTCCAACGAGAGGACGCCCGCCACGTGCGCCGCGATGATCTCACCGAAGCCGTCACCGAGCACCGCGTCGGGCTCGATGCCCCAGGCGCGCAGCTGCGCCACGAGCGACATCTGCAGGGAGAAGCGCGCGAGCCGCTCGACGCGTCCGACATCGAAGCGGCCGGGGTCATTTCGCAGCTTCTCGGTGACGGGCCCTCCCGCCAGGCGCTTCAGCACCGCATCCACGGACAGCAGGAGGTCTTGAAGGCCCGGCGCCGCGCCCAGGGTCTCTCCCGCGCTGTCGCTCCACAGCTCCTCATCTCCGCTGAACACGAAGATGACGCCCGGCGCCCCTCCGCGCGACGCGATTCCGGAGCGTGCCTCTGGAGGAGTCGCGCCACGGCGGAAGGCGTCGAGGGCCACCGCCGCCTCTTGTCTGGAACGAGCCACCACGGCGAGCCGATGCTCATGGTGGCTCCGACGACAGCTCGCCGAGTAGCACACGTCCCGAAGTGAGGCCTTCCGCCCTTCCCTTCCATCCACGAGCAGCGCGTGGAAGCGCTCGGCGGACTCACGCAGGGCCTCGGGGTCCCTCGCCGAGAGGACGAGCAGCTCCGAGCCTTCCGGAGGAGCCTCCATGCGTCGGGGACACTCGGGCGCCTCCTCCACGATGAGGTGCGCGTTCGTCCCGCTGAACCCGAAGGAGCTGACGCCCGCGATGCGCGAGCCGCCTTCGGGGACGGACCACTCGCGATGCGCGGAGACCACCTCGATGGGGAGCTCGGCCCAGGGGATGTAGGGGCTCGGCGTCTCGAAGTGCAGGCTCCGCGGCAGCTCGCGATGTCGCAAGGCGAGGAGCACCTTGAGCAGGCTGGCGATGCCCGCCGCGCCCTCCAGGTGGCCCAGGTTCGTCTTCACCGAGCCGATGCGCAGCGGCGCCGAGCGCGGGCGCCCCTGCCCCAGCACCGAGGTGAGGGCCTCCACCTCGATGGAATCACCCAGGGAGGTGCCGGTTCCATGGGCCTCGACGTAGCCGACGTCGAGCGGCGCGACACCGCCCTGCCGCAGCGCGCGCTCGATGACCCGCTCCTGGGAGGGACCACTCGGCGCCGTGAGTCCATTGGAGCGCCCGCCCTGGCTGACGGCCGAGCCGCGCAGCACGCCCAGGATGGGCGCTCCTTCGGCGAGCGCATCCGACAGGCGCTTGAGCACGACGACGCCCGCGCCTTCTCCTCGGACATAGCCGCTGGCGGCGCTGTCGAAGGCCCTGCATGCGCCATCGGTCGACAGCACCCGGAGCTTCGAGAAGTAGACCGACATCCTCGGAGACAGCAGGAGGCTCGCGCCTCCGACGAGCGCGACGTCACACTCCCCTTCGCGCAGGCTCTGGCAGGCCAGGTGCGCGGCCACCAGGGAGGACGAGCACGCCGTGTCGACGGCGACGGCCGGCCCCTCCAGCCCCAGCGCGTAGGCGATTCGACCCGCCGCGATGCTGTGGACACTCCCCGAGCCCGAGTAGGCGTTGATGCCGCGAGGGTCTCGCGCGTTGAGCTCCAGCAGCGCGTAGTCGCTCAAGCACAGGCCGACGAACACACCGGTGGCGGTGCCCTGGAGCCGCTCCGCCGCCACGCCCGCGCTCTCCAAGGCCTCCCAGCTCAGCTCCAGCAGCATCCGCTGCTGTGGGTCCATCGAGCGGGCCTCCGCCTTCGAGATGCCGAAGAAGGACGCATCAAAGGCATCCACGTCGTCGAGGAACCCGCCGTGCCGCGAGTACATCTTCCCCGGAGCCTCCGGGTCCGCGTCGTACCAGGCCTCCAGGTCCCAGCGGTCCGCGGGCACCTCGCGCACGGCGTTCACACCGTCGGCGAGCAGGCGCCAGAAGTCCTCGGGACTTCGGACACCCCCAGGAAAGCGGCACGACATCCCCACCACCGCGATGGGCTCCGCGCCGCCAGGCTTCGCGCGAGGGCCCTTCCCGGGCATCGAGGAAGAGGCCTCGGCCTTGGAGCCCGAGCGCTCGCGCTGCCAGGCATACGTCGGTAGCTCGACCATGTGTCCCCCCTTCGGGAAGAGCCCCTTCCACATGGGTTCGCGCCCCATCGTGTGAAGTGTTCCCAGCGCCTCCAGCAACGTCGGGCGGGGCGGCTGGTCACGGCGCAAGGAGCACAGCGCCGTGGTTCCCGGAAGGCCCGAGGCCTCCAGGGTCCGACTCAACATTCGCGACAGCACCGGGTCCGGGGCCAGCTCCACGAAGACGCGGACCCCTTCCGCGAGCATCGTCTGGAGGACCGGCTCGAACAGGGCCCGCTGTCGCCAGAGGCTCTCCCGCCAGTGGGCCGAGTCGAGATCCAACGTGGAGAGGCGGCCCCCGCGCACGGAGGAATAGAGGGGCCGCGAGAGCGCATGGGGAGTCGGGGCCCTCGTGCGCCCCACCAACAGCGCCAGGGCATCCTCGAGCGAGAGCGCGCCCGCGAGGTGCGCCGCGCTGACCTCCCCGACACCATGGCCGACGACGGCGTCGGGACGGATGCCCCACGCGGCCCAGAGCGCGGCGAGCGACACCTGGAACGCGAACAGCAGGGGCAGCTCGACCTCGGCGCGAACCTGCTCGGACTGGACCGCCTGGAGGAGCGACTCCCCCGTCAGCGCGCGGACGACCTGCTCACAGCGCTCGAAGCGCTCGCGGAAGCAGGGCTCGTCCATCAGCCCGCGAGCACACTCCCGGAACGGGAAGCCCTCCAGCCCCGAGAACACGAAGCCGAGGCGCGGAGCCATCCCCGGTCGCACCTCGCCCCGCGCCCAGGGGAGCCTGGGGGTCGCCCTCCTCCCGAAGTCCTCCAGTCCGTCAGCCAAGGCGAGCCGGGAATGCGCGACCAACGCCAGCCGGTGCTCATGGTGGTCGCGCCGATGGCTCGCCGTGAAGCAGAGGTCGGCCAGCGATGCACCGCTGCGCTCGCGCAGGTGCTCGGCGGTGCGCCGTGCCTGCTCGCGCAGCGCCGGCTCCGTCCTCGCGGAGAGGACGAACAGCTCGGCGGGGCCCTCGTGTGTGGCGGGCGTGTCGGCACGCGGGCGGATGCGCTCCTCGCGCACCTCACAGCCCCGCTCCACGAGGACCGAGAGCGCGCGATGCAGCGTGGCGTGCGCGGCTTCTCCTCGCTGCAGGCTCGCGAGAACCTTCGCTCCATCCGAGCGGCCCACGAAGCCCTCCTCGACCGAGCGCGCGTGGATGGGGTGCGGATTGACGTCGAGGAACACCTCGTGCCCGGACTCGAGCAGGGCCTTCACCGCCGAGGAGAAGCGCACGCGCTTGCGGATGTGGTCCGTCCAGTACGACGGCCCCATCGAGGCCCCATCGACCACGGCGCCCGTCACCGTCGACATCATGGGGACCCGCCCGGGCAGGGGCTTCAGGGCCGGACACTCCCGGAGGTGACGCGCCATGAAGGGCTCGAACGGGGGGAGATGCCCGGAGACATCGATGTCCACCCTCCGGGCGAAGATTCCCTCCGCGAGCCACCGCGACGTCAGCTCCTGGACCGCCGCGGGCTCTCCGCCTATCCCCGTGGAGGTGGGGCTGTTCTCGGAGGCGATGGCGACGCGGCCCGCATACGGCGCAAGGCACAGCTCCACCTCGGCGGCCGGCAAGCCCACGACGGCCATGGCCACGCCTCCGAAGGCATCGCGCATCACCGTCAGGAAGTGCTGGGTGAGCGCGAAGGACTCCTCCAGCGACAGAATCCCCGCCACGTGCGCCGCAGCCCACTCCCCCGCGCTGAAGCCCATCACCGCGCTCGGCTCGATGCCCCAGTCGCGCCACAGCGCCGCGAGCGACACCTGCACCCCGAGGACGACGGGGAGCTGCACCGCCCCTCGGTCGAGCTTCGAACGGGCCAGCGGCGCGATGAGCGCCTCCACCAGCGACCAGCCGCCGATGGGTTGGAACGCCGCATCACACGCCTCGAAGCTCGCGCGGAAGACAGGCTCGGTGCCCAACAAGTCCCGCGCCATCCCCCACCAGGCCGAGCCCGCGCCCGCGAAGACGAATGCGACCTTGGGAGGACTCCGCCCCTCCGCCCGACGCACCGGCCACGACAAGGGCTGGTGCTCCTGGACGAGGACGCCACGCCGCTCGGGCCGCGCCCCCCGTGGTGGTGGAAGTCCGTGCGGACGCCCCTTCCCTCGAAGGGCGAGCGCCCGCGCGATCACCTCGCAGAGGCCCACCGCTCCATCGACGCTCCACTCGCCCTCCTGGACGACACAGTAGATGGAGTCGCCGTCAGCGAGCGCGCGCGGCAGGGGCTTGAGCACGACGACGCCCGCACCGCCGCGAGGATGGGCCGGGTCGAATGGAATGTCCTCGACGAGCGCCAGGGTCGACGTCCCTCCCCGCACGCTTCGACAGGCTTCACGGAACGCCTGGTCCATGACAAGGCTTGGGCCCGCGAAGCCCAGACAATAGGAGACACAGCGGGCGACGAGACCGCCCGCATTCCCACGGCCTGTCTGGAATGGAAGCGCCGCGGCGTCACGCGAGGACACGCGGGCGAACACCCCCGTCCGGGTGCCGCGAAGGGACCGGGGCGCGATTCCCGCATCCTCCAGCGCCTCCCACGACAGCTCGAGCATCAGCCGCTGTCGAGGACCGAGCGCGCCCGCCTCCTCTGGAGAGATGCCGAAGGCGTGGGCATCGAAGACGTCGACCTCACGGGGCGCCGAGTCGACGCGGTAGGACAGGCCGATGAGCGCCATCCCCTCGCAGTCCTCCAGCCCGGCGCTACACGCACCCTCTTGCATTCCGTGCCTCGCAGATTGCCTTCAAAAGCACACAAACTCTGGAGCCCCCTCAAACACAACGCCCGGGCTCTCTACACCCATCCTCCCAGCAATCCCATACATATTCGCGACGAACACGCGCACACCGTGAAAACCCGGACAAACTCGCTGAGTGTCGGCGAGGCCCGTGCCGACACAAAATCCTCGCGGCGGCGCACAATCCACGAGACCTGGCGGGGGACGGACGTCTCGCGGGGCTCACGAATGCAACACATTGGACACACAGCGTCCGCGCTGTCTCTCATTGTCAATGATTGCCATGAACTCCGGGGCCGGGTGGGCCCACGTCACGGGGTGAACCCGCGGGCGCGGATGCGGGCTCGCCGCCGCCCGACGCAGCAGGTCCTCGCCTCCCGGAGGTGGCCCGGCCCCGCGGTCCCCCGCTTCTCCCACCGTCGAGCACCCTGTAGGCGTCCAGCGGTCGTCAGCCCGTCCCCCTGGAGGGCAATCTCCCTTTGAAATTCGCCGGGGCTTCCCGTAGTTTCGCCCGCGACTTCGAGGAGTGTTGCGAGGCCCCAAGCCCCAGGCTCGAAGCGGATTGTCCCAACGGCACTCACCTGTACGCGCTGCTTGCGAGGGTGAGACCGCTTGCCACGGCTCGCCGGGTCCTCGTACGAAGCGCCACGCGACCTCAATCAGGAGCCTCAGTCATGACCGCAGTCACCCCGCACCAGAAGCAGGACCACGCCATCGCCGACCTCTCGCTCGCCAGCTGGGGACGCAAGGAGATCAAGATCGCCGAGAGCGAGATGCCCGCGCTCATGGCCATCCGCGACGAGTACGCCAGGCAGCAGCCCCTCAAGGGCGCGCGCGTCACCGGCTCGCTGCACATGACCATCCAGACGGCCGTGCTGGTGGAGACCCTCCAGGCGCTCGGCGCCCAGGTGCGCTGGGCGTCGTGCAACATCTTCTCCACCCAGGACCACGCCGCCGCCGCGCTCGTCGCCAACGGCACCCCGGTGTTCGCCCACAAGGGTGAGACGCTCAAGGAGTACTGGGACTTCACCCACCGCATCTTCGAGTTCGGCCCCGCGGGCAGCGACCACGAGGGTCCGAACATGATCCTGGACGACGGCGGTGACGCGACGCTGCTCATGCACCTGGGCAAGCGCGCGGAGAAGGACCCCAGCGTCATCTCCAACCCCACCAGCGAGGAGGAGCGGGAGCTCTACGCCTCCATCAAGGCGAAGCTGGCCGAGGACTCCACCTGGTACACCCGCAAGGCCGCCAAGATCATGGGCGTCACCGAGGAGACGACGACGGGCGTCCACCGCCTCCAGGAGATGTCCACCAAGGGCACGCTCCTCTTCCGCGCCATCAACGTCAACGACAGCGTGACGAAGAGCAAGTTCGACAACCTGTACGGCTGCCGTGAGTCGCTGGTGGACGGCATCAAGCGCGCCACGGACGTGATGATCGCCGGGAAGATCGCCGTCGTCGCGGGCTACGGCGACGTGGGCAAGGGCTCCGCCCAGGCGCTGCGCGCGCTGTCCGCCCAGGTGTGGGTCACGGAGATCGACCCCATCTGCGCGCTCCAGGCCGCGATGGAGGGCTTCCGCGTCGTCACCATGGACTACGCCGCGGACAAGGCCGACATCTTCGTCACCGCCACGGGCAACAAGAGCGTCATCACCCACGACCACATGGCGCGGATGAAGGACCAGGCCATCGTGTGCAACATCGGTCACTTCGACAACGAGATCGAGGTCGCCTCGCTGGAGAAGTACAAGTGGGAGGAGATCAAGCCCCAGGTCGACCACGTCATCTTCCCGGACAACAAGCGCATCATCCTGCTCGCCAAGGGCCGGCTGGTGAACCTGGGCTGCGGCACGGGTCACCCCAGCTACGTGATGTCCAGCTCGTTCGCGAACCAGACCATCGCGCAGATCGAGCTGTACTCGCACAGCGACAAGTACCAGGTGGGCAAGGTGTACGTGCTGCCCAAGCACCTGGATGAGAAGGTCGCCCGCCTCCAGCTCAAGAAGCTCAACGCCCAGCTCACCGAGCTGAGCGAGGAGCAGGCCGCGTACATCGGCGTCAAGAAGACCGGCCCGTACAAGCAGGAGACCTACCGCTACTAGGCCTCCCCCCACGCCCCCTGGCCACTGGTGACCAGGGGGCGTTCCGCCCAGAAAGAGCGCGGCAAGCCTCCACGGATGGCGTATGGAGGCCCCATGGCGCGGAACATCGATGGAACCGAAATCAGCCGGGTGATGCGGGCCGAGATGGCCCAGCAGGTCGCGGACCTCCAGGCCCAGGGCGTCACCCCGGGACTCTCCGTGGTGCTCGTGGGAAACAACCCGGCGAGCCAGGCTTATGTGTCCAGCAAGACACGCGCGTGCGAGGCGCTGGGCATGAAGGGGCAGACGCTCCACCTGCCCGAGGATGTCTCCACCGAGGATCTGTTCGCCGCCATCGACCGGCTCAACGCCGACGCGTCGGTCCACGGCATCCTGGTGCAGCTCCCCCTGCCCGCGCACCTGCCCTACAAGGCCGTGCTGGAGCACATCCACCCGGACAAGGACGTGGACGGCTTCCACCCGCGCAACGCGGGCCTGGCCTTCGTCGGAGACCCGCGCGCCTTCGTGCCCTGCACCCCCGCGGGCATCCTGGAGATGCTGCGCCGGGAGGACATCCCCACGCGCGGCAAGCACGTGGTCATCGTGGGCCGCAGCCTCATCGTCAGCAAGCCCCTGGCGTCCCTGCTGATGGCGCCCGGCCCCGACGCCACCGTCACCATCACCCACCGCCACACGCCGGACCTGGCCTCCTTCACGCGGCAGGCGGACATCCTCATCGTCGCGGTGGGCAAGCAGAACCTCATCACCGCGGACATGGTGAAGCCGGGGGTCGTCGTCATCGACGTGGGGCAGAACCGCGTCACGGACCCGGGCTCGCCCCGGGGCTACCGGATGGTGGGCGACGTGGACTTCGACGCCGTCAGCCAGGTCGCCTCCGCCATCACCCCCGTCCCCGGCGGCGTGGGCCCGATGACCATCACCATGCTCCTGGCGAACACGATTCAGTCCGCGCGCCAGGCGCTCCAGGCCCGCGCGTCGTAACCCCTGGAACTCACGGGCCTCCCCGGGCCCGTTGCGCAAAAAGCCGGGGGGTGGGGTGAATACAGGGCTGCGATTCTGTCTAGATGCGTACGTTTCCGCCTGGCGCGCGGGGCCGGTCCGCGCCGCACCCTGGACGTCCCCCACATGAAGACCTCCGTCCCCGCCCTCCTCGGACTCTGTCTCTGGCTTGCCACGCCCGGCGCGGTCCTGGCCGCGGAGCCCCGCGCGCTCGATTTCAGCCAGGGACTGCTGCTGGCCCGCTTGAGGGAGCGCACCACCGTGGCCGCGCGGGCCCAGGCCGAAGGGGGCCGCTCGCGTGCCTTCAACATCGACATGGGCGACTCCGACGACGCCCTCGCCACACACATCTGGCTGGTGCCCCTGATTCTCACGGGCCTGGGGCTCGTCACCGGCATCACCGTCTGTGCCTCCGACTACACGGACGACGACTTCTGCCAGCGCAGCATCCTCACGGGCCTCGTGGTGGGAGCGGGCCTGGGGTTGGGCTATCTCGGACTCGCCGCCGATACCGGAGGGGATGACTTCAGTGGCGAGCTGAGCCGCGGACGCTCGCCCCGGGACGCGCGCAAGGGACGGTTCGGCCTCCCGCTCGGCATGGCCCCGTCCATGGGGGTGGTCCAGGACCGCGCCGTGGTGGGGCTCGGCGGTCACTTCTGACGCTCCCGCCAGGAGCCTCCTCGCAATCCCAGACACCTGTCGCGCACGGTCCTCCGCGATTCCTCGGAGGGTATGGGTCCTCCAGGAAGGAATACCCCATCCCCACCGGTTCGCGGATACTCGCTCCGTCCGTCACAGGTCAGTCCAACCGGATTCCCAAGGAGGCTCCCGGTGAGCCAGGAAGCATTCATCTACGACGCTGTCCGTACTCCGCGAGGCAAGGGCAAGAAGGGCGCGCTGCACGGCACCAAGCCCCTGTCGCTGCTCGTGGGCCTGGTGAACGCGCTCAAGAAGCGCCACCCGAACCTGGACCCGAAGCAGATCGACGACGTGGTGCTGGGCATCGTCTCCCCTGTCGGTGACCAGGGCGCGGACATCGCGCGCACGCTGGTGCTGGCCGCGGGCCTCCCCGAGACCGTCGGTGGCGTGCAGCTCAACCGCTTCTGTGCCTCCGGCCTGACGGCGGTGAACATGGCCGCCCAGCAGGTGCGCTCGGGCTGGGAGCAGATGGTCATCGCCGGTGGCGTGGAGAGCATGTCCCGCGTCCCCATGGGCTCCGACGGCGGCGCGTGGGCCATGGACCCCGCCACCAACTACGACACGTACTTCGTGCCGCAGGGCATCTCCGCGGACCTCATCGCGACCCTGGAGGGCTTCACCCGCGAGGACGTGGACCGCTACGCCGCCGAGTCCCAGGCGCGCGCCGCCCACGCCTGGGCCCAGGGCTACTTCAAGAAGTCCGTCGTCCCGGTCGTCGACCAGAACGGCCTCACCATCCTGGACCGCGACGAGCACATGCGGCCGGAGACGACGGTGGCCTCGCTGGGTCAGCTGAGCCCCTCGTTCGCGGGCATGGGGGAGATGGGCGGCTTCGACGCCGTGGCGCTCCAGAAGTACCACGCGGTGGAGCGCATCGAGCACATCCACACGCCGGGCAACTCCTCCGGCATCGTCGACGGCGCGGCGCTGGTGCTCATCGGCTCCGAGAAGGCGGGCAAGGCCATGGGCCTCAAGCCGCGCGCGCGCATCGCCGCGGTGGCCACGTCCGGCGCGGAGCCCACCATCATGCTCACCGGCCCGCTGCCGGCCACGCGCAAGCTGCTGGACCTGGCGGGGCTGTCCGTGAAGGACATCGACCTGTTCGAGCTCAACGAGGCCTTCGCCTCCGTGGTCCTCAAGTACCAGAAGGACCTGGGCATCCCCAGCGACAAGCTCAACGTCAACGGCGGCGCCATCGCCATGGGCCACCCGCTGGGTGCCACCGGGGCGATGATCCTCGGAACCATGGTGGACGAGCTGGAGCGGCGCGATGCCCGCCGAGCCGTCATCACCCTGTGCGTCGGGGGTGGCATGGGCGTGGCCACCCTCATCGAGCGCGTCTGAGTTCTCCAAGACTTCCTTCCGACAAGATTCGAGCGAATCCCATGAGCGAGCAGAACACCATCCGCTGGGAACAGGATGCCGACGGCATCGTCCTCTTGACGATGGACGACCCGAACCAGTCCGCCAACACGATGAACGCCGCGTACATCGCGTCCATGCGGGCGACGGTGAACCGTCTGGCCAAGGAGAAGGCCTCCATCACCGGCGTCATCCTCACCTCCGCGAAGAAGACCTTCTTCGCCGGCGGCGACCTCAAGGACCTGTTGCGCATCCGCAAGGAGGACGCGAAGCAGGCCTTCGAGTTCGGTCAGGAGATCAAGGCGCAGCTGCGCGTGCTGGAGACGCTGGGCAAGCCCGTGGTCGCCGCCATCAACGGCGCGGCCCTGGGCGGTGGGCTGGAGATTGCCCTCGCGTGTCACCGCCGCATCGTCGCCGACGTGAAGGGCGCGCAGATTGGCCTGCCGGAAGTGACGCTGGGCCTGTTGCCCGGTGGCGGCGGCGTGGTGCGCACCGTGCGCATGCTGGGCATCGTGGACGCGATGATGAAGGTGCTGCTCCAGGGCCAGCGCTACCGCCCCAAGGAGGCCCAGGAGGTGGGCCTGGTGCATGAGGTGGTGGACTCCGTGGAGGCGCTGCTGCCCGCGGCCAAGGCGTGGGTGAAGGCGAACCCGAGCGCGCAGCAGCCGTGGGACGCCAAGGGCTACAAGATTCCGGGCGGCACGCCGTCCTCGCCCGGCCTGGCGGCCAACCTGCCCGCCTTCCCCGCCAACCTGCGCAAGCAGATCAAGGGCACGAACCTGCCCGCCCCGCGCGCCATCATGGCCGTGGCGGTGGAGAGCACGCAGGTGGACGTGGACACCGCGTTCACCATCGAGTCGCGCTACTTCACCGAGCTCGTCACGGGCCAGGTCGCGAAGAACATGATTCAGGCGTTCTTCTTCGACATGCAGCACATCAACTCCGGCGGCGGGCGGCCCAAGGGCTATCCGCAGCACACCGCGAAGAAGGTGGGCGTGCTGGGCGCGGGGATGATGGGCGCGGGCATCGCCTACGTGTGCGCCAAGGCGGGCATCGACGTGGTGCTCAAGGACGTGAGCCAGGCCGCCGCGGAGAAGGGCAAGCAGTACTCCGTCAAGCTCGTGGAGAAGGGCCTGCAGAAGGGCAAGACGACGAAGGAGAAGGGCGACGCGCTGCTGGCGCGAATCACCCCCACCGCGGACCCGGCGGCGCTCCAGGGCTGCGACCTGGTCATCGAGGCCGTCTTCGAGAGCGTGGAGCTCAAGCACAAGGTCTTCCAGGAGGTCCAGGGCGTCGTGGCCCCGGACGCGGTGCTGGCATCCAACACCTCCACGCTGCCCATCACCCAGCTGGCGGAAGGGGTGAAGCGCTCCGAGGACTTCGTGGGCATGCACTTCTTCTCCCCCGTGGACAAGATGCCGCTCCTGGAGCTCATCGCGGGCAAGAAGACGAGCGACGCCACGCTGGCGAAGGCCATCGACATCGCGGTGCAGATTGGCAAGACGCCCATCGTCGTCAATGACAGCCGGGGCTTCTTCACCAGCCGCGTCATCGGCACGTTCCTCAACGAGGCCATCGCCATGGTGGGCGAGGGCCTGGCGCCCGCCTCCATCGAGCAGGCGGGACTCCAGGCGGGCTACCCCGCCGCGCCGCTGTCCCTCATGGACGAGCTCACGCTGACGCTGCCGCGCAAGATTCGTCAGGAGACGAAGGCGGCCGTGGAGGCCTCCGGCCAGACGTGGGTGGAGCACGGCAGCGCCGCCGTCATCGATGCGTTGATTGACAAACATGGGCGCAAGGGCCGCTCCACCGGCGGCGGCTTCTACGACTACGCCGACGACAAGCGCGTGGGACTGTGGCCGGGCCTCGCCCAGCACTTCACCCGCGCGGGCCACACCATCCCCTTCGAGGACATGAAGGACCGGATGCTGTTCGCCGAGGCCATCGACACGGTGCGCTGCTTCGACGAGGGCGTGCTGCGCTCGGCGGCGGACGCCAACATCGGCTCCATCCTGGGCATCGGCTTCCCGCCCTGGACGGGCGGCGTGGCCCAGTTCATCAACGGCTACGAGGGCCCCACCGGCACCGGGCTGAAGGGCTTCATCCTCCGGGCGCGCGAGCTGGCGGAGCGCTACGGCAAGCACTTCCTGCCCCCCGCGTCGCTCGTCGAGAAGGCCGAGAAGGGTGAGCTCCTGAAGTAACCGCTCTCACCCCGTGACGGGCTCTTCCAGGGCCCGTCACGTCGGTTGCCTTTCAGGACCCTCCAAACCCGACAGCTCCTCAACCCATGCTTTTCCGGTCATAATGACTGGCATCGCTGTCGAGGAGGCTCGTGATGTTCAACGTCATGCAGGTCGCAAGGCAGCTCAAGAGCGCGGTGCTGGCGGACCCGGAGCGCTTCTACTCGAACGAGACGGGCGCCTGGGTCACCGGCCTCCCCAAGCCCCAAGACATCCACGTCGTGACGGGCCGGGAGCCCTTCTGGATAAACCTGGGCTACTGGCGCGACGTGGAGCGGGTGGACGAGACGAACTGCGAGCGGGTGGGTGAGCTGTTCATGACCGCACAGGCGCAGCTGGCCCACCTGCTCGCACGCACGGCGCGGTTGAGCAAGCACGACTCGGTCCTGGACTGCGGGTTTGGCTATGCGGACCAGGACATCCTCTGGGCGGAGGAATACCGTCCCGCGCGAATCATTGGCATCAATGTCACACCCAACCAGGTCCGCATCGGCCAGGAGCGCGTCAGGCTCATGGGGTTGGAGTCGGTGGTGCGGTTGGAATTGGGCTCGGCGACGCGGATTCCGTACGGCTCCGGGGAGTTCGACGTCGTCTTCGCCCTGGAGTCCGCCATGCATTTCCGGACCCGAGGCGACTTCCTCCGCGAGGCCATCCGGGTGCTGAGGCCGGGGGGGCGTCTGGTGATGGCGGACATGTGCCAGAAGACGGACCGCGAGTCGGGCAGCGGGCTGCGCCGCCGGCTGCGTCACCGCTACTGGCGGGGCCGGATTGCCTTTCCGGAGGCCAATGTCTGGACCACGCAGCGCTACCTCGCGGAGCTGCGGGAGGCGGGATTTCAGAAGGTCCGGCTGGAGTCCATCGCCTCGGATGTCTACCCCGCCGTCAACACGGCGCTGGCGGCGCTGCGAGGCATGACGGCCGCCGAGCGGAGGCCGGGCGACATCACGGTCGCCAAGGTGCGGGAGGACGTGCGGCGCGCCCGGCAGATGGAGTTCGAGCAGCTCCAATGGCTGACGCTGTTCAACTGCGACGAGTACGCCGTCGTCCACGCGGAGAAGCCCTGAGGAGCGGGCCTCCGCCGGCGACGTGCGGTGCCGCTCCCGGCGCGAACCGCGGGACTGGGACGTCCGCGTGACGGGAAAAGAGAACGGCGGCCGGGTGAGAGACCCGACCGCCGGACGAAGACCTCGGGACGTCAGGACCTCAGGACTGGACGCGCAGCACGGAGCGGCCGCCGTAGCGGGCCTGCTTGCCCAGCTCCTGCTCGATGCGGATGAGCTGGTTGTACTTCGCGGTGCGGTCCGCGCGGGACAGCGAGCCGGTCTTGATTTGACCGCAGTTGGTGGCGACCGCGAGGTCCGCGATGGTCGCGTCCTCGGTCTCACCGGAGCGGTGGGACATGACGGCGGTGTAGCCGGCCTTGTGCGCCATCTCCACGGCCGCCATCACCTCCGACAGCGTGCCAATCTGGTTGACCTTCACCAGGATGGAGTTGGCGATGCCGTTCTTGATGCCGTCGGCCAGGCGCTTCACGTTGGTGACGAACAGGTCGTCGCCGACAATCTGCACCTTCTTGCCGATGCGGTCCGTGAGCAGCTTCCAGCCGGCCATGTCGTCCTCGGCCAGGCCGTCCTCGATGGAGACGATGGGGTACTTCGCCGCGAGGCCCTCGAGGTACTTCACGTGCTCGTCGACGGAGCGCTTCTTGCCCTCGCCCTCGTAGTCGTAGACGCCGTCCTTGTAGAACTCGCTGGCGGCGCAGTCGAGCGCCAGGCAGATGTCCTCGTTGGGGCGGTAGCCGGCCTTCTCGATGGACTTCATGATGAAGTCCAGCGCGGCCTCGGCGGAGGTGAGGTTCGGCGCGAAGCCGCCCTCGTCACCCACGTTGGTGCCGTGGCCGGCCTCGGAGAGGCCCTTCTTGAGGGTGTGGAAGACCTCGGCGCCCATGCGCACCGCGTCGGCGAGCGACTTCGCTCCGACGGGCATGATCATGAACTCCTGGAAGTCGATGGCGTTGTCCGCGTGGGCGCCGCCGTTGATGATGTTCATCATCGGCACGGGCAGCAGGTTGGCGGAGACGCCGCCGACATAGCGGTAGAGCGGCAGGCCCCGCGCGGCGGCGGCGGCCTTCGCCACGGCCAGCGAGACACCGAGGATGGCATTGGCGCCCAGCTTCTTCTTGTTGGGCGTGCCGTCGAGGGCAATCATCGTCTGGTCGATTTCGAGCTGCGATTCCGCGTTCATCCCGCGGACCGCGTTCGCCAGCTCGTTGTTCACCACGGCGACGGCCTTCTGCACGCCCTTGCCGAGGTAGCGGCTCTTGTCGCCGTCGCGAAGCTCCACGGCCTCATGCGTGCCGACCGAGGCGCCTGACGGAACCGCTGCACGACCGCGCACGCCGTTCTCGAGGACGACATCGACTTCGACAGTGGGATTGCCGCGACTGTCCAGAATCTCACGGCCTACGACACCGACGATAGTAGTCATGGGCGCTTTCGTAGCGAAGCGACCCCAGTGCGTCAAGGCGTCACTCCCCGGCCCGCGGGGGTGCCCGCCGACTCGCGGAGGTTGGAGGTCCTCGAGGCGTGTGGACTCAGGCGCTCCGAGCCGCGCGCTCCGTCTGGTACTCCTCGATGGTGAGGTTGCGCACCCGCGAGCAGCGGCCCTCCTCGTTGTGGACGTAGCCCACGCTCGCCACGTACGGCTCGATGACCCGAATCTTCTGCAGCGGCGTCACGATGAGCAGCTGCAGGTCCAGGCGACGGAAGAGCTCCAGGCCGTAGGTCGCCGACTCGTCGGAGCCTCGGCCAAAGGCCTCGTCGATGACGACGAAGCGGAACGAGCGCGAGCGCGTCTCGCCCCACTGCAGGCCGAACTGGTATGCGAGGCTCGCCGCCAGCACCGTGTACGCGAGCTTCTCCTTCTGGCCTCCCGACTTGCCGCCCGAGTCCGCGTAGTGCTCGTGCTCCTGGTCGTCCGCGCGCCAGCGCTCCGACGCGGAGAAGCTGAACCAGTTGCGCACGTCCGTCACCCGCTGCGTCCACTTCGCGTCCAGCTCCCCCTGCCCTTCACGACCTCGGAAGCGCTCGATGATGCGCTTCACCTCCAGGAACTTCTGCTCGGAGTACGCGTCGTCATCCGTGCCCATGAGCGAGCCTTCGACGCAGGCGCGCAGGTCCTGCTGGAAGTCGCGGATGTCCAGGTCCACCGTGGGCACCAGCTCCAGGACGATGTACCGGTCCGGGTTGTAGTCGATGGCCCGCAGGGAGCGGTTGATGATCTCCACACGCTCATGGATGCCATGACGCTCGCGGTGGAGCTGCGCCTGGAAGTTCGCCACCTCGCGGATGGTGTTCTCGTTCAACAGGCTCTTGAAGCGCGCCTCGAAGCGCGGCAGGTCGTCCGCGCGCAGCGAGGCCAGGAGCGCCACGTACTCCGGTGCGGCCTCCAGGCTCGCGCCCAGCTCCTGGGTCTCCAGGGGGAACGCGGTGCGATAGGCATGCATCGCGGCGAGCAGGGAATCCCGCACCCGCTCCAGCTTGCGCCCATCCGCGTCGATGCGCGACTGGAGCCGGTCCCGCACCTGCCGCTCGCGCTCGTCACACGTGTCCACTTCGAGCGCCATCCCGTCGAGCACCTCTTCGCTGAACCGGGCGACTCGCGGGAAGCGGGACCGGAGTGAATCAGGGCACTCGCTCGCCGTCCGCTGGCACGCCACGAGGAGCTTTCGCGTCGTCGCTTCTCGCTCCTCGTTTCGCGTCTGCTCCTTCTCCACGGCCTTCAAGGTCGCCTCGACCGTGGCCACGTCCTTCTCGGCCGCGTCGAGTTGCCGGGAGAGGCCCTGAACGACATCGGACTCGGCCTGGAGCACCTTGAGCGTCTCCTCGCGCCGATGGATGTCACCCGCCACCAGGCGCCAGTCGAGCTCACTGAAGTTCTCGAAGACCGCGAGCTGCCCCAGCTGCTCCGTCCTCAGCTGCAGCCGCGCGCACTGTTGCTCGAGTGTCGACCAGCGAGCAGAGGCGGCCTGGATTCCCAGCTCCAAGGAACGAGCCGAGTCCTCCAAGGCCTTCCGCTTGGTGTCGTTCGTCCAGCCCAGCACCCAGTTCGACTGGTCGTCGATGCGGCTCCGGTCATCCTTCAAGTGCCGGTCCCCACCCGTCTTCACCTGTCCCATCCGGGTGAGGGCCTGACGAGCCCGCATGAACTGCTCGGAGGTCTCACAGCAGGCGTAGTCGAACTGGCGGGCCAGATGCCCCTCCAGCCAGGCCGACAGAGGAGCTCCCGGCTTGAACGCGAGCTTGAGCAACAACGACTCGGGCCGCGGCGACACCCCACGAGGCGAGGCTTCCTCCCGGACGCGGAAGTAGACGAAACGCGCATTGAGGTGCGTGCGGTCCACCCACTGGCTCACCCGCGCATAGTCCTCGTCGGGGACCAGCAGGGAGACCCCCAGCGGATACAGCACACGCTCGATGGCCCCCGCCCAGTCCCGCGCCTCTTCGCGGACGCGCAGCAACTCCCCCGCGAAAGGCAATCGCTCCTCGGGAAGGTCCAGGTCCGCGCACAACCTCGCGCGCAGGTGGAGGAAGCGCGCGGGAATGTTGGAACGCTGGCGGCGCAACACCTCCAGCTCGACCGAGACCGTCTCGTGCTCCTTCTTGAGGTCGCGCAGGTTCATCGCGAGCTCGGTCCGTGAGTTCTGCGCCTCGGCCAGCTCGTTCGCGGTGCGGGCTCGTTCGCTCTTGAGGTCGCGGGTGTTGGCCACGAAGACCTCCAGCTCCGTCGCAGCGGGGAGCCCCACGGACTGGGCCATTCGCGCGTACTGGTCCGCCTTGCGCATGCGCTCGTCCCGCTCATGCCTGCGCCGGACCAGCTCCGCCTTCTCGG
Organism: Myxococcus stipitatus; assembly: GCF_038561935.1. The sequence continues at coordinate 6,344,724 of NZ_CP102770.1, forward strand.
TCTCCAGCCGATCCCCTCCGTTGTCCGAGATGGACTGGCGCAGCCGCTCCCTGTCCGCGAGGTGCCGCTCGCGTGTCTCCTGGATTCGCTCCGCCTTCGCGCGCAGCTTCTCTCGCTCCGCCTCCAGCTCCGCCAGTCGGGCCTCGTACAGCCCCGCCTTCTGCTCGGAGAACCACGGCCGCAGGGCCTCACGGCATCCCTTGAGGTCCTCCAGCTCCGTGGACAGCGTGGTGAAGCGCTCGTGGTCCGCCACCAGCGGCTCGAGCATCCCCGCCTGCCGCTTCGCCTTGAGCACGGCTTCGTGGGCACGGTGCAGGTCATCGAAGTGCCCCATGAGCGCCGCCAGCCGGGACTCGACGTCGAAGGGCGGCAGCATGTGCTGGCGCACGAAGTCCGTCAGGTTGCCCACGGACTTCATCGACACCGTCTGGAGGAACAGGTCCAACGCCTGCTCGTTCTCCAGCCCGAAGCGCCGGCGGAACGCGGCTTGATACGGCGGAAACGTCTCGTGCACCTCGCGGGCGAGCGACTTGAGCCGCTTCTTCAGGGCATTCAGGTCCGAGCCACAGCGAGAGAAGTGCTCGGTGATGGAGAGCTTTCCATCCGCGACGATGTACAGCCTCGCCGGCTGCCCCTCCGCCTCGCGCATCCACATCACCTGGGCGAGCGTGACGTCCTGCCCATACCCCTCGTTGTGGAAGTGCGCGAGCAGCACCGAGTAGGTCGGCGCATCACGCAGGAAGACGGGCCGAGCGCCCTGCCCCGTCTCTCCTCGCTCGGACTTGTACTGGCCTCGGACGTAGGAGCGCAGCGAGCGCTCCCGCGCCTCCGCTCCCGCCGCCTTGTTGTAGGCCAGCTTCTGCGGCGGGACGAACAGCGTCACCAGCCCATCCACCAGCGTCGACTTGCCCGAGCCGATGTCTCCCGTGAGCAGCCCGCTCTCCCCCTGAAGGTCCAGGTGCCAGGAGCGCTGATGGAACGTGCCCCAGTTGAAGACCTCGAACCGACGAAGGCGAAACCCCGCTCGCGCGTTGGGCGTGCCCACGTCCAACAGGTCCGCTTGCAGGAGTGGACGTACCGTGCTCATTCCCGACCTCCTTGCTCCTCGATGAGTTGCGCGTGGTAGGCCGCGAGCCGCTGCTCCAGCCCTTCCAGGCAGTGGGCGGTGACAAAGGCCTTGAGGATGCGACGGACCTCGAAGGTGTCCTCCTCGCCCAGGGGCTTGAGGAATCCCATGCCCACCGCCCGCTCGATGTCTTGATTCACGCGCTCCACCCAGCGCACCTCGTTCGTGCCCTCCGGGAGGAACAGCCGCACGAGCTCCTGAAGCTCATGACGACGCATCACCAGACGCGTTCCCCCCGCCGCCGCATCCGCGTCCGCCAGGCGCTTGCGCAGGAGCGCGAGCAGCAGGCTCAAGCCGTAGCCCAACTGCCTCCGAGCGATGAGCCGAGGCAGCTCGCTCGTCCCCTCTCCTTCCGCGCGCTGGCGGAGAAAGGCGTAACCCTCCGGCTCATCCAGGGCCAATCCCAACCCCAGCACGGACACCTGGTCACTGACCCGTGCATGCAACTTGAGCAAGGATTGCCAGAGCGAGGGGCTCTCCTCCCGGTAGACCACGCCCTTCAAGAGCGAGACGACCACGAGCGACAGGGCATCCGGGGCTTCGGCGACATGAGACATGGGAGCGGTCATCGGAGAAAGAGCACCAGGGGAAGGGTCGCGCGACGGGGGAGTCCCCGCGCATCGGTCCAGAAGAGTTCCTGCGTCCGCGATTCGTCGACCGAGGCCTTCCGGTCTTCCGATGCCAGGCTCAGGTAGACGACGAGCTCGGCGAGGCCGTGCTCCAGGGGATGGCTCCGGACCAGGTCCGCGAGCGAGACCTGCTCACGGTCCTGGAGCGCCTGCCGGACGTTCGAGCGCAGCCGTGTCTTGTCGATGTACGCGAGGTTGAAGAGCGCGTCCGAGGGCACGTCCTCCGTCGCCTCCAACACCTCTTCATCCGCCATCTGCGAGCGCGACGGCGGAGAGTACAGCGGGCGCTCCAGCGGGAGGTCCAGCGTGGGAGCGAGCTCGTCCAGCTCCAGGAAGGGGCCCTCGGGAGGGCTCGCTCGCAAGGCGAGGGCGTGCTTCTCGATGCCTCGCAGGACCTGGAGGATGCGACGGTTCTCCCACCACACGCGGTCATCCAGGAAGCGGCGGAGCTGGCCGGAGAGCCTCGCCACGGTGCGCTGGGTGTGCTCTCCCGCCTCCAGCCAATCGAAGTGGATGCGCAAGAGGCGCGGGTCGGGTTGCAGCGACTGAATCGCCGGGTGCGCGAGGATGCGCTCCAGGTTCTTCGTGAGGACGTCCTTGCGCTCGGGGGACATGAGGAAGTCCCAGAAGGCTCGGAAGCTGCGCCCCTGGTCCGAGCCGCTGATGGCGTCTCGCTCCCCCAGCACGGTCTCCAGCAGCTCGCCCCGCGTGCCTTCCCAGGTGGCGATGCGCTCACGCACACGGCGGTCCAGCGCATGGAAGCTGTCTTCCAGGGCGCGGAAGTCGGACAGCAAGCCGCGCGCGGTGTCGGACATCTGCTGGAAGCGGTCCTTGAGCGCGGACTCATCGAGGAGGTCCAGGTGGCCCGCACGCACCCGAGCCATCTCCGCCTCCAGCTCCGCCTTGCGCCGCTCCAGCTCCGCGAGCCGCGCGCCTGGGTCCGGCTCCGTCCCTTCCGTCATCTCCTGGAGGAGGTGAAACACGGTGAGCAATCGGGACTCGGTGCCCACGAAGGGTTGCTCGGTGAGCTGGCTCAGCCATCGGAGGGCGCGCTCCGCCGCGGGCGTCAGGTCGAAGTGTGGCTCGTCGGTATCGGGGGGATAGAACTTGCGCAGCCACCCCGCGCTATCGGCGGCCCACTCGTCGAGATAGATGCTCGCGGCTCGAGGAAAGGCCGTCTCCCCTCGCTGCTCGCGGAGGGCGTGAAGATGGTCCTCCAGCCGCAACACCAGCTCCCGCTGCGGGATGGCGCGGGCATTGGATGCCACGAATACCCGATGCAGGAAGCTGGCGATGAGCGAGGCATTGCCCGCGACCAACAGCCGCCAGGCGGGATGTTTCAGACGCAAGGTCTCCAGCGTCGAGAAGTCCATGACGCTTCATTCATACACTTCGGCTCTGACATGCCCTGGTAACCTCACAGGTGGTTGCGGAGCTGACCTTGGAATGTCCTGCCTGGTTGGCTGCCCACGTCCAAGTGGCCAGGCACCGCGTCTCCTGGACGTGGTTCAAGCTCCTGCGCGCGCTCAGAAGCGAGGAAGCGCGAGCAGGTTGTCCTGCTTCAGCGCATTGGGCTCTGTCCGGAGGTAGGGCGGATCCGCATTCACGACGGCGACCCGGACGTCCCCCGTCTTCGCGCGGACGTAGGCGTTGTTACCCGCGGACCGGACCCACTCCACCATCTCGGAAGGAGCACTGTTGCCCTTCCGCCGGGTCTTCGGCTCGTCCCACTTGTACTCCGCGATGTGCTCCAGCCCGAGACCACCCTCCAGGTGAACCGCCGTGATGTAGCGCAACATGGACGCTCCTTTGTGTGAGGACGGGGCCCCCGGGCCCCGCCTTCGCCGTGCACGATGCGCTCCTCGTTCGCGACGCGTCTCTCCCCCCAAGGAGGTAGCTCCTGGCGGTTACTTCTCGAGGAAGAGTCCGGGATACAGCAGGCGAGTGGTCCGCGCGGAGTGGATGAGCACCTCCTGCTCCTCTGGGTCGTCCAGCGTGCGCAACACTTCCGTGAGCGCACCGACGTGGTCTCCATCCACGTCAGAGTGGCCTCGCAAGAAGGTCACCGCCTTCTGGATGTTGGGAATCCGCGCCGCGGAGACGAGCCGATCCACCGTGCTCCCTGCTCGCCGCACGGCCAGCGACTCCAACACATAGGCCGTGCCGAGGAATGCCGTCGGCACTCCCTCCTGCGTCGTGTACTGGTTCCACGCGACATAAGCCTTCACCGCGCCGCAGGGCGGCGTGGTCTCGACACGCTCAGCCGGCCACCCCAGGTTGCGCAGGTCCGCGAGCAACCACCGCTCGTGCCCCCGCTCCTCCGCGGACTTGCTCACGAGCAGCTCCGCCAGCGCCGGGTGCAAGCCGGATTGCCGCATCCGCGTCCCAGCGATCTCCAGCAGCGGCGTGGTCCAGCGCACGTAGTGATACGTCTGCGCGAGGAAACGGGCATATCCCTCCGAGTCGATTCGTCCCTCGAAGAGGTTTCGAGCCAAGGGGCTCGAGTCCAGCGCCTCTTCGAGCACGGCGACCTCGCGCTCCAGCGCCACCACCCAGTCGGTCCGCGAAACGTCCTTCGTCTGAGGCCTCACGTCTGTCTCCTGTCCTGGGCCCCGTGAGGCCCGGCTGTCATGGGTTGAAGTGAAGGGGCGCGACGACGCGGACCTGGTCGATGAAGAGGGAGCCGAGGGAAGCCCGCATCGGACTGAGGCGCGTCCGTCGTCTGCGCGAACAGCGGCACCACCGGGAGCATCCGGGGCCCCGGCGAGTCGCGCCTGACTCGCTCGGGCCTGCTCCGCGTCCGCCTTGAGCCGAGCGAATGGCACCACGTGCGGGCACGACGCGCCAGGGATGCAGGCGCCAGCGTGGGGTCAGCCAGCCCCGGTCCGAAGCCACCTCGACGTTCCGCCATGTGCCCTCCCTCTCCATGTTGGCCGATGCAACCCGATGCGACACACCGCGGCGTCGGCGCTCCTCATGCGACCCCGCTTCCGCGCGGTGGCTTCGCTTCTGGATGCAGAGCCGCGCGCCCACCTGGATCAGAAACCCCTGGTCACCAAGACCTCCTGGCTCGAGCGGCTGATCCAGCTCGATGCCCGAATACTCTCTCATGGCGGAGGCCACCGCCAGATCGGGCAACCACAAACGAGACGTGATCACTGGATCACCACCCACGCGGATCAACAGGCGCACGGTGATCTCGGGCGTGTCGAAGCAGATCACACACCGCGACAGCAATCGCAGCTCTCCCACCAATGACAACCCAGCGGATGAGGACCGCGTCATCCGGCTTTCATCAGGTGGACGCGACTCGGCAGGTCATGAATGACATGGGTCCTCTCGCAGAGAGAGGGTTCAGGCGTGGTGGGTCACATCGCCATCACATGTCTCATTCGGAGCCGGAATGCACAGTGCGACGACGCGGCTCCCCCTCCCCGTCGGGCATACCACCCACGAGGTACAGACAAACAACGAGTCTGGAAACAACCTCGGAAGACAATGCGCACTCGCGCATGCGTCGAACTCCGTGGGATGGTGGCGAATGAGCACACACGACGCGGTCATTCCAGAAGTGGAGCCATGAGCTCCTAGCGAGGTGTGGGGATGCGCTATCCAAACAAGGCGGAGGAAGAGGCACTTCACGCGAGGGTCCTCAAAGGCCCCGCCGACCCGACGGCTCGCCTCGATGTCCATCGCGCCTTCAACGACACGCTCATCTATGTCTTGCGCCAGGAGGTCAAATGCCTCCTGGACGAAGCCATCGACTCCGCCGTCGACGCGGTCCTCGCCTACCTGGCCGCGCCCCAACGCTTCGACGCCAGCCTCTCCCGGCTGTCCACCTACTTGACGCGCATCGCCAAGAGAAAGGCCTTGGACCGGCTGCGCTCCCGGAAGAGCCAGGACCGGCGAAATCAGGAATACGCGGGCGTTGTCGAACTCGTGGCCCGGGCTCCGAATGAGGACCTGGAAGCCACGGTGGAAGCACGGCTGCTCGCAGAACGGATGGAGGCTCTCGGGTTCTCTCCGAGGGAACAGGCCTTCCTCCGTCTCGTACTTCAGGGCGAGGGCTCTACGGAGCGACTCGCCGAGGCACTCGGCCTGGGGCCCATGCCCGAGGAGGAGCGCCGACGAGAAGTGAAGCGCCACCGGGACCGGCTGATGAAGCGCCTGGAGCGCCTCGGAAGGGAGGATCTCGATGTCGCCCCCTGATTGGCTTGAAACCGCCGCGCGGCGCAGCTCGCTCGAACCGTCGACCCTGGGGCATGCCTTCGCACGCTACCGGGAGTTGGAGGAGCGAACCCCAGAACAGCTCGCCGATGACTTGGGCTGCACGGTAGAGCAAACCCAGTGGATGTCGCTCTGCCACCGTCCGGAGGACGGCGAGGGATTCGCCGAACAAGTGGGCCAGATCGCCAAACGTTTTGAAGTGGATCTCCTGAAGCTGGCCCGGGTTCTCCGACGTGTGGAGGTCATTGATGCTCTGCAACTCGCAGGAGCAGACGGAGAGGAACCTGGCGAGGACTCCGTCCTGCTGGCGGCGAGAGACCGTTCCGAGGAGGACAAGACCCACTCATGACAGCACACTGGTTGGAGGAGGCAGTGGCTGCATCCGGGTTGCCCATGCCCCAGGTGTTTCCCAGGAGGCTGGACTCCGAGGTCGAGATCCACCGCGGAGTTACCTTGATCGCTCAGCCAAACCTGACCTCAGACGGTGTGAAGGCTCGTCTGGCGCGCCATCACATCAAGCATCGCGTGGCGGAGACTCCGCGCCGGTTGTTTGGCTGCATGGTGGCGCGACAGGGGCGCGCCATCCTCTTTCTAGACAGCATGGACACCCTCGAAGAACAACGCTTCACCCTGGCGCATGAGATTGCCCACTACGTCCTGGACCATCTGCTGCCACGAAGGTGGGCCTTGAGTGTGTTCGGAGAGTCGATCCTGTCTGTGCTGGACAACACGCGCCGACCAACGCCCAGTGAGAGGCTGTCCTCCCACTTCAGCCAGATTCCCATCGGTGTCCAGGTGAAGCTCATGGAGCGAAGCCCCTCCGGGGCCATCCGCTCCACCAAGGTTCTCCACGCGGAGCGCCGAGCGGACCGACTGGCTTATGAGCTGCTCGCGCCCTCCGGACTCGCCCAGGAGACCTTGAGCGACCTGCCCGAGGACGAGGGGGCCGAGGCGCTCGCCACTCGCTTCGGCCTCACGCGTGCCGCGGCTCGAGAGTACGCCCAGATGCTGCTCCTGCACCGACGTCCGCCGCCTTTCTCTTTCGCGCGGATGCTGGGCGGGGACCGGAGATGACCATGGCTGACACGAAACCCTGGCTGGACCCCGAAGATCTGCAAGGCGATGACAACTTCCTCGCGGACTACGGCGAGGACATGAGCAGGACCCTCAACCTCGACACGTGGCTGCCCGAGAACGCCGTCGCGGAGATGATGGAACTCCTCACGAAGGAGATCGCCGGCGCGGTGACAGCGGAGACCGCGCTATGTCGACGCATCCGCCAGGAGATTCTCCCCCTCATCCGAGGACACCCGGGTGGCCCCACGGAGGCGGGCGTGTACTCCGCGGAGCCCGCTCAGCTGGAGTCCATCTGCCAGAGCCTGCTGTTCGCGGGACGAGTCGAGGCCGTCAATGGCACGTTCGCATCCTACGAAAGCCTGCCCATGGGCATCACCCAGATTGGAATCGCCATCGTGGGCTACGGGGGCACGCAAGGCACCTTCTCCCAACGCCTGTTCCGCAAGGAGATGGCCGAGAAGCACAACAACCTCATCGACGAGGTCTACGAGTGCATCACGCGCAGGCAGGAGAACTCCTCGTCGACACGGAAAGCCCCCTACTCCCGCCTTGCCCGGCGCGGCATCCGTGCGTACGCGGAGCGGACGGCGCTGGTGGACAAGGCGCGTGCTGAGTGGCGCATCGGCCAGGGCAACCCTTGTGCCTATGACCTGCTGACAGGCTCGGGCTATCAGCGGTTGCTGGATGCATCGCTCGAGGTGCTCCAACGGCTCGTCCAGCGCCAGAAGAAGTTCGTATTCGTCAATCCCATCCTGGAGGACCGCGGATGGCTGACATTGGGGAGTGCACTCCATCCGGGTGAGTACACGGTCATCGAGACGATGGCCCGCTTTGGCCGGCAAGTCGTCGGGAGATGGCAGTACGACGCGGAAAGCCGGCAGCGCGTGGCGAGGTTCGTGGAGGAGTGCTGCCCCGACATCCTCACCGGTGTCTTCCGGACATCAACGAGGGCTCCGCCCCGTCTCTTCCATGCGCATCGCGAGCACGTCCATGTCGCGGCTCGAATCGCGATGGCGGACAGCCTGTTCCGACGAGAGCGGGGCTATCCCTTCCTCCTCGACATGGCGGAGATGACGTGCCGGAGCGCGTTCGGCGAGGACGGCTTCCTGGGCCTCGTCCAGGACGCCTATTCGCAGGTCGGCGCGGGGCTGCAGTTCTTCAACGACTCAAGGTCTCGAAGGTAGGTGGAGGGAGTCATGTCAGAAAACGGCAATGGCAATGGCAACGGTAGACCGCCCAAGTACCCGGAAACCCAAGCCACGTGGGAGGCGTCTTCCCAACGCACGGCATCGACAACGTCGCGTCCGAACGGCAGCACAGGCGCTCCGCAGGGATACAGCCCCACGCGAGGCCGGACCGCGACCATCGAGGAGCCTCCGCGCCAGCCCGTCCGACCTCCCCCCGCCAGTCCGCGCGCCAATGAGGTGCTCCAGCGAGCTCCTTCCACTCCCGTTGCTCGACCCGCGGGCACGCCGCCTCCCGTCAACGGACGAGCCCCGGACTCGAACCGACGAGAGTCTCCGCTCCTCGACCCGCCCCCCGCTCGGCCTACGAGCCCACGCGCCAACGAGCCGACGCAAGACCCGCGGTCTCAGCCCGCCCGCGCCCGCATCATCGAGGCCCTCCAGCGCGACTCCTCGGCCACGCCTTCGGGGGAAAGCCGGCCCCCTCCCACGAGCCCGCCTCCGCCCCAGCGAGCGCCGCAGCCTCCCGCCCCTCGCCAGGAGTCCCGGCCCCTCCCTCTCAGCGCCCGCTCCAACGAGGTGGCCCGACAAGAGCCGCCCTCCGCCGAGGACCCCGGCCCGACCGCCGAGTCCCGCGACAACCCGGTCGTGCGGCCCACGCCGCCGGAGGCCCTGGAGGAGCTGGAGTCCCTGCAGCTCGGCGTGAAGCCCTCCACGCCCGAGGACGAGGAGCTGATGAAGGCCGTGGCCTTCACGCACTTCGATACCTCCTCCAGCGAGGACAACCTCATCACCCTCCTCATCACCCGCGAGGACCTGCCCCAGCTGGCCTCGCAGACGCTCGTGCGCATCAAGTCGCGCGAGGACCAGCGCAGCTACCTGGGCGTCGTCGTCAAGGGCCCCTTCGCCGAGCCCAACGCCGTCCCCGCAGGCTCCACCATGGCCATCGGCGTGGTGTCGCAGGGGAAGCGAATGACCTACACCTTCGACTACCACGGACGCGCCGAGGTGGAGCTGCTCGGCGAGGAGACGGGGGGCGGCGTGCTGGAGCCCCCTCGCTTCCGCCCCCGCCCCCAGAGTCCCGTGTTCAAACTCGATGACGAGGAGAGTGCCCGAGTCCTCGGCGTCGGCGGCGAGCTGAGCATGGGCATGGTCGTCGGCTACAACAAGATGGAGGCCCGCATCCATCCGCGCGACAAGGCCGTGCTGCCTCGCCACACCGGCATCATCGGCACCACGGGTGGCGGCAAGTCGACCACCGTCGCGACGCTCATCCACCGCGCGCAGACGCAGGGCATCGCCACCATCATCTTCGACGTGGAAGGTGAATACACCCACGTGGACCGCCCCACGGAGCACCCCGCCATGCTGGAGGCCCTCCGTCGCCGCGGCCAGCGGGCCGAGGGCGTCAAGGACCTCCACATCCACCACCTCACGGGCCGCTCCAGCCTCAACCCCCGCCACCGCAACCTGCGCCCCTTCTCCCTCGCCTTCTCCAGCCTGTCCCCCTACGCGCTCGCCGAGATTCTCGAGATGTCGGACGCGCAGCAGGAGCGCTTCCTCAAGGCCTACGACGTCACGAAGATGCTGCTCGAGGACTTCAACATCTTCCCGACCACGCCCGAGGAGCACCGCGCGGCGCTCGACGTCGACGAGCTCTCCACCGGCTACCCTCGAATGACCATCCAGCACGTGCTGGACGTCGTGAGCGCCTACCTCTACAGCCTCAGCGATGAGGGCCGCACGGAGACGCGGAGCCGCTCACGCAGCTCCCGCAGGGACGCCGAAGAAGCCGCGCCCAGCGAGGAGCCGGTGTCCCGAGGACCCACCCTCTACAGCGAGTTCCGCGCCAACCCGGGGCGCGTCATGGCGCGCGTGATGGCACAGACGAGCCGGAATGAAATCAGCTGGAGGGCCCTGGCCAGCAAGCTCCACCGCCTGCGCCGCCTCAACATCTTCGACGTCGGCAACACCCCGAAGGTCGACTACGAGGCGATGCTCACACCCGGCCGCGTCTCCGTCATCGACCTCTCCGACACCGACTCGCCGCAGCTCAACAACCTGGTCATCGCGGACATCCTCCGGGGCCTCCAGGAGACCCAGGAGGCCCGCTACACCCGCGCCAGCGCCAAGGGACAGGACGTCACCCCGGTCCTCATCGTCATCGAGGAGGCCCACGAGTTCCTCTCCGCCAGCCGCATCTCCCAGATGCCCGTGCTGTTCGAGCAGGTGGCGCGCATCGCCAAGCGGGGCCGCAAGCGGTGGTTAGGGCTCGTGTTCGTCACGCAGCTCCCACAGCATCTGCCTCAAGAGGTCCTGGGGCTGCTCAACAACTTCATCGTGCACAAAATCACCGACAGCTCCGTCATCGCCCGCATGCAGCGCGCGGTGGGTGGCATCGATGAGAGCCTCTGGAATCGCGTGTCGAGGCTCGCGCCCGGTCAGGCGCTGGTCTCCTTCACCCAGTTCACCCGCCCGCTCATGGTGGCCGTGGACCCCGCTCCCGTGAAGCGCATGCTCGTGGAGTGACCCGCGCGCGCCTCGCAGACGGAGCCAGCGGAGGGACGCTCGACGTCCCTCCCGCTACCCGTCCTTCTTCGGGGCGTCCTTCCCCTTCTTCTCGCGGTCCTTCCAGCCCCACGTCGAGCTCCACATCCCGGGCCCCGTCGCGAGAATCGTGACGAGCGTCATCACCACCGCTCCAATGAGAATCTCCCAGACCATGTCACGCCTCCTTCGACAACCTCACCCTTCGCACGCTCAGCGCCCCTGAGAACATGCGTAACGCGCGCCTCGCGCCCGGGACAGTGCCGCATCATCCCTCGCGATGGCATCCGGCCGCCCCGTCCCTCGGAGCCCCTGCGGGGCACCACCCGCCCTCCCTCGCATGATGCACTGAGCGGACATGCGCGGGGCCGCGACGCGCCGGCAACCTAGCAGCTCATCCCGTGAGTGCAATCCAAGCCGGGAACAGGCCCTCGCGCACGGTGGTACTGTCCACTCCCCAATGCCTCCCTCCCTCGTGCGCGGCCCCGTCCGCCTGTCCGTGACGTCACTCCTCCGCGCCGGGCTCCTGCTGGGCCTGGTGTCCGGCGTGTCCGCCTGCGACGGGCGCCCTCCTCCCGAGTCCCCCGGCCCGGAGACACCGTGCCCCACCCGCCCCTGCGAGGGCGAGGTGGCCATCCGGCCCGAGGGCAGCGTGCGCATCGCCGCGCTCAACGTGCACCGCCTCTTCGACACCGTCTGCGACTCCGGCAGGTGCGGTGGCTCCGAGTACGAAGCCCTGCCCTCGCCGAGCGCGTTCGCCGCCCAGGCAGACCAGCTCGCCCGCGGCATCGAGTTGCTCGACGCGGATGTGATGCTGCTCGCGGAGATAGAGACCCAGGCGGGGCTCGACGCCCTCAAGGCCCGGCTCCCCGAGTTTCCCCATGGCGTGCTGGGAGAGACCGGGTCCGCGGCTTCCGTGGACGTCGCGGTGCTCTCCGCGTTCCCCATCACGCAGGTGCTGGGACACCGCGACCGCACCCTGGTCCGCCCCAACGGCTCGACGACGCGCTTCTCGCGCGAGCTGCTGGAGGTCCACCTGGACGTGAAGGGCCAGCAGGTCATCGTCTTCGCGGCGCACTACCGCTCGAAGGTGGATGACGACCCCGGCCGCCGCTATGCCGAGGCGGACGCGACGCGCGACATCATGACCCAGGCCGCCGCGCGCTCACCGCGAGCGCTGGTGGTGCTCGGGGGAGACCTCAACGACGTTCCGGGCTCGCCGCCGCTGCTCGCCCTGGAGCTCAACGCCAGCCTCACGCGTGTGGCGAAGGACCGGCCCGACTCGGAGACGTGGACCTATGTCTACTCCGGGCAGCGGCAGGCCATCGACCACCTGTACATCGCGAACGGCGCGGCCGGGACGTACGTGCCCGGCTCGTTCCGCGCGGCGCGGGAGGGCGGCGGCGGCTTCGGCGGCTCGGACCACGCGGCCGTCGTCGCCGACTTCCTCCCCGCGCCGTGAGGCGGGTGTCTCAGCTCGCGGCGGGCACGGCCTGGATGTCCAGCTCGATGTCCACCTTCTCGCCGACGAGCCAGCCCCCGTTGTCGAGCGTCTTGTTCCAGCGGATGCCGTAGTCGGAGCGGTTGAGGGTGGCGCGCGCGGTGTAGATGAGCCGCGTGTTGCCCCACGGGTCCTTCGACGTGGCCGTGTGACGCGCCTCGAAGACCACGGGCTTCGTCACGTTGCGGATGGTCAGCTCACCGCTCAAGCGGAAGCCCGCGCCTCCCGTGGACTCCGTGCCGGTGCTCCGGAAGGTGAGCTTGGGCGCCGCCTCCGCGTCGAGGAAGTCCGCCGAGCGCAGGTGCGCATCCCGGTCCGGCGCCCCCGTGTAGATGCTGGCCGTTTCGGCGGTGACCTCGACCTCTCCCTGGGTGGGCTGCTCCGCGTCCACGCGCAGGACCCCGGCGACGCGCTCGAAGCGGCCATGCACCCGCGCCACCACCATGTGGCGGGCGATGAACAGGACGGAGGAGTGCGCGGGGTCGATGTTCCAGGCAGTCACGGGCATGGGGGAGCTCGCAGATGAAGAGTCGAGGGGGACCCTCATCCTAGGGAGGATGCGCGCACCAGGCATGGCGAATTCTCGTGACGCTCCACGTGCAGCACACGAAGTGAATGCACGCTGACCGAGAGCGCCAGCGCCGTGTCAGGACAGGTGGGCCGCTGCGTCGGATGCGGCGGTCTCGTCGAAACACTCAGTGATGCCGGGGTGTCTGGCCGTACGGGTCCGACACGCTTACTAACGGTCCTAAGGTAGCTCCCCTCCGGGCGACCGGAGACGCCATGCAGCGTTGCCTCTCCCGCAGAAGCACGCCGCGCGCCGACTGCCGCAGCCTCACCGCGGTCAGGGCGACCGCATCCAGCATGGCCCGTACACTCGGGCACCCCGGCTCACTTCGACACGCGCCTCAGCGAAGCTGCGCCACCGCGAGCGGCGAGTCCGCCGAGGCCGGCACCAGCCGCTGCTCCGCCGCCAGCCGGTCCAGCCGCCGCAGCTCCGCGCGCGCGCCAATGGACTCGAAGATGTCCCGCGCTCGAGCGAGGAACTCCTCGCGCCGGTGCGGCAGCGCCACCGCGGCATCGTGGTACGCGACCCCCGTCTCCCAGCGGTTGGGCGTGTCCTCCAGGCAGGCGATGGCGCGCAGGAACAAGGGCTCCGCCGCATGCATGCCCTTGCGCAGGGCCAGCGCGCGCGCCGTCACCCGCAGCGCGGGCCCCTTCAGGTACGGATAGCGCCGCGCCAGCAAGCGCGCCTTGAACAGGCAGCGCTGGACGATGCGCCACAGCGTCTCCTTCGGCACCGCCATGGCCCCCTGCTCCAGCGCGAACAGCGCGCCCTCCGCCGCGCCCACCAGGCCAATCTGGAGGAAGGGCACCAGGACCGGATAGCGCCACAGGGCCTCGACCGCGCGCACCGCCATCAGTCCCGCCTCCTCCACCTGGTGCTCGAGCACCGTCACGTTGACCAGGTGGTTGAGGCTGGCGCACTGGTTGGCCAGGTCCTGCACCTCGATGCTGATGCGCAGCCCCTGCTCCAGCTCGGCGCACAGCTCGCCCACTTCGCCCTCGCCGCGCAGGTAGCGGCACATGGGCACCCACGAGTGTGCCCAGCCCTGGTGCATCAGCGCGTGGAGGTCCGCGCCCGTCTTCCCCATCTCGACGAAGATCTTCTCGGCGCTCTCGAAGCGCGACGAGAAGAAGTGGCTGGCGCCCAGCATCATCAGCGCCGTCTGCACCTCCCACATGTCTCGCACGTGGCGCAGCAGCGCCATGGCCTGCTCCGCGTAGTACGTGCCGCCGGACAGGTCGTTGGTGAAGACGGCCAGCGTCGCCAGTCGGCTGAGCGCAATCCCCTCCGCCGCCGAGTCCTTCGCCCTCCGCGCGTAGTCCAGCGCCCGCAGGCACCACTGCTTCGAGAAGCCCAGGAACCCCGAGCCGAACAGCAGCGCCCCGTAGGAGCTGCTCGCCAGGCTCATGCCGCGCTCCCAGCGCGTGCGCTCCGCCAGGCACACCGCCACGAACGTGGCCCAGGTGAGCTTCGAGATGTCCTTGAAGTAGTAGATCTTGATGAGCGCGATGATGGTGGACAGCCGCCGCTCGTACAGCGGCTGCAAGGGCCCCAGCGGCCTCGCGAGCCACGGGAAGACGCCGTAGAGCAGGTGGAGGAAGAAGGCGAGCAGCGTGCGGGACACCACGGAGAACAGGCCGCTGGGCAGGCGCAGCCCCATCAGCACCATCGCCCGCTCCAGCTCCTGGATGGCCCGCTTGGACTCGCCCTTCTCCTGGTGCGCGCGTCCCAGCCCCAGGTGCAGCTCCGCGCGGCGCGACTGCTGGTCCTCGTCCGCCAGGCACTGCTCGAACATGTGGATGGCGCCCGCGTAGTTGCCCGCTTGCAAGAGCGTCTCCGCCAGCTCCTGCATCACCCGGCGCGTCTTGACCAGCACCTCGTCCGGGTCCAGCGACACCGTGGTCGCCAGGATTTCAATCGCCTTGTTGAAGTGGTGGACGGCGTCGTCGTTGGCGTACTGGTCCCGGGCGCTGCGTGCCGCCAGCAGCGTGTACTCCAGGCCCTTCACCTCGTCGTTGCCCGCGAGGAAGTGGAACGCGAGGATACCCGCGGAGGCCACCGGGTTCTCTCCGGCCCGGGCTTCCAGGAAGCGCGCCAGCCGCCGGTGCAGGTCCTCCCGCGCCGACACCATCAGCGTGTTGTAGGCCGCGTCGCGGATGACGATGTGCTTGAAGATGCAGGTGAGCGGCTCCTCCACCTCCGTCAGGATGAGGCCCAGGTTCGTCAGCGTGTCGATGGCCTTGCGCAGCCGCTGACGCGACAGCGAGCCGGGCGCCAGCGCCGCCACCGCGTCGAGCGAGAAGATGCGGCCGATGACGGACGACACCTTCACCACCAGCTTCTCCGTCTCGCCCAGCAGGTCGATGCGCGCGAGCACCACGTCCTGGATGGAGTCCGGCAGCACCAGCGTCTGCAGTCCCCGCTTGAGCTCCCGGCGCTGGGCTCCCGGGGACACCGGTCCCAGGTAGCCGCCCTCCACCAGTCCCTGGACGATGGACTCCGCGAAGAACGGATTGCCCTGCACCTTCGACAGCAGCAGGTCCTCCAGCATGATGTCCGGCGGGTCCATGCGCAGGTGGACGCGCAGGAGCGCTCGCGCGTCCTCGTCCTCCAGGCTGGACAGCTCCAACCTGCGCAGCGACGGCAGGCTCTCCACGTTGCGCAGCGAGTCCCCCGGCCGCATCGTCACCAGCAGCGTCAGCTTCAGCGAGGTGAAGCGCGTCGCCACGTACTCGATGAGGTCGATGGAGATGTTGTCGGCCCAGTGGAGGTCCTCGAAGAAGAGGAGCAACGGGGTCTTCTGGGTGTGCTTCTCCAGGAGCTGGAAGATGATGTGGAAGACCTTCTGGTTCTTGTGGCGCGCGTCCATCGCCGCCGTGGACACGTCCTCCGGCATCGCGAGGCCCAGGAGGTTGGCCATCACCGGGACCCACTCCGGCCCCACGCCCTCCAGTCCTTCCAGGCCCTGGCGCAGCCGCGTCCCTTGCGTGTCCACGTCATCGCCCTCGTGCAGGCCGAACAGCTGCACGAGCACCTCCTTCCACGGGAAGAAGGGCGTGAACATCTCGTACGAGTAGCAGATGCCGTAGAGGCACCGGGCGCCGCACGCCTCCGCGTCCTCCACCACCTTGGCGCCCAGGCGCGACTTGCCGATGCCGGGCTCGCCGGACACGACACACAGCCGGCCCGTCGTGAGCTCCCGCGACTCCTTCAGCGCGAGCTGCAGCTGCCCCAGCTCACGCACGCGGCCGATGAGGCTGCCCCGGCCCTTCACGGTGAGGCTGCGGCGCACCTCGCCCTTGAGCCGGTACACGGGCACCGCGCGAGAGACGCCCTTGAGCGTCGCGTCCTCCACGAACTCCGTGGTGAAGCCGCCCTGCTGGAGCTTGCGCTCCGTGTGCGCGTCGATGTGGATGCCCACCGCGCTCGAGTACGTCATCAAGCGCGCGGCCAGGTTCACCACCTCACCCAGCGCGGAGTAGCCCTTGCGCAAGGGCGAGCCCATGTCGCCGAAGTACGCGTGCCCCGTGGCGATGCCAATCTGGAGCTCGCGCACGTAGGGGAAGTTCTCGCGCTCGCGCAGAATCTTGCACGCGAGCTTGCTGGCCAGCACCTCCTTGTTCTGGAGCGCCGTCGGTGCGCCGAAGAGGACGTAGAGGACGTTGCCCTTGTCCGTGAAGTCCGTCATCAGGAGCACGCCGCCGTGGTGGGCGCTCTCCCGCTGGACGTACTCGTAGAAGGCGTTGAGCTGGCGGGTGAAGCCCTCCACCTCCGACGGCGCGTGGTCCGTCTTGAAGCGCAGGAAGAAGCAGGTGAGGTCGCGGAAGTCGCCGCCCAGCTCCTGGTGCGCGCTGGTGATGCGTGTGAAGAGCACCGGGTGCAGCAACAGCGCGCACCGCCCCACCAGCTCCTCGCCTCCCGGTGGAGAGACATTCGGAAGCGTGCGCGCCTCCAGCGGCACGGAGGGCTCCAGGCGAAAGGCGCCGTCGCGCTCCTCGCCCACGCGGGCCAGGTCCGGCAGGAGCGCCCACGCCTCGGGGCTCAGGAGGACCTCACCGACGCGGGCTCGCTTCTCCGCGGCCACGGCCTGCTCCAGCGGACGGCCGATGAGCGCCGGGTGCATCCACATGCCCGTCGTCCCCAGCACGATGCGGTGCGACTCGCCCACGCCCACGCCGATGCGCGAGGACACACCGAAGCGCTGCCCCAGCAGCTCCAGCCGCGAGAAGCGCGAGAGCCTGCGCTGCATGTCCAGCGCGCACCGCGCCGCGCGCGTCACCGCCTCCCCGTCGCCTTCATCCACGACGGGCTCGAAGCACGCCAGGATGGAGTCGCCCGCGAACTGGTAGATGTCGCCGCCGTGTGACTTCACGACGTCGATCATCTCCGTGTAGTAGCTGCGCAAGAGGTGCTGGAGCGCGTCGATGCCGCGAGGCCCCTCGCCGCTCAGCCCCACGACGATGGGCGTGAAGCCCGCGATGTCCAGCACCAGGATGGCGCCCCGCACCGGCTCCACCGGAGGCAGCGCATGCGCCTCCGTGTGCGCCAGCCGGCGAATCAGCGCGCCGGGGATGTAGGGGCGCAGCGAGGATAGGACCAGGTCGATGTCCGCCAACATGCAGGCGCCCTCACCCCAACATCCGGAAGCGAATCCACAGCGCCACCACGCCTACCCCGGCGTAGAGGAACGTCTCGGCGGTCTCCAGCGGCGGCTGGGCTTTTCGCAGCGCGCCCCACACGTGGACCCCCACCATGGCCACGCAGACCCAGCCGATGAGCTCGAAGAGGGCCGGCTGGCCCCGTGGGTCCGGAATGTACCGGACCGTCGTGAGGATGATGGCCAGCGCGACCCCACCCAGGCACCGCCCGAAGTACACCGTCAGGTCCGCGTTCCCCTCCACCGGCGCCCACCCGAACCACCGCGCCCAGCGCAGCGGCATCAGCAAGAGCGGCAGCGCGAAGACCAGCAGGAAGAACGTCGTCGAGACGGCCAGGAACCAGCTTGCCAGTGGATAGTCGGCGCTAATCATGTCGACGCACGAGAGACGACGCGGAACCCGGGTCTTCAACGCGGAGCGGAACATGCCCCCCAAGCACCCCATCCTAGTCGCTTTCTCCCCGTCTTCGAGCACGACCCACCAATCCAAGCTTTTCTTGTTTACTGTGTTCAATGGGCGTGGAGGCGAGCAGGCTCGTGGATGGCGGCGCGAATGAACTCGGTGACACGCTCGAGTGAGTCGGTGCGCTCGATTTCGGCCGGGAAGCGGCGGAAGGCCTCCGAGGGACCAAACAGGATGATGGGCTTGCCGTAACGGGAGCACAGGGCGGCCTCGGAGGCAGTGCCCGCGCCGCCGGGGAGCGAGACGAGGGCGTGGGGGGTGAGCACGTTGATGTGGTTGCGGCTGAGCGGCTCCGTGCCTTGCTCGCCGCTGAGGGGCAGGTGGGTGTAGATGGCCAGCTCCACGCCGGGGTTGGGGTAACCGGCTCGGGGCACGTAGTCGCCGTCCCGCACGGTGCCGGGGACGATGCCGATGGAGATGCCTCGGCGGCCCACGACACGCACGAAGGCATCCGCCGCGGCCCGCATGACGCCGCTGCCGGCGCCGGTGAGAAGGTCGAAGCCCGCCTCGGCAATCCAGCGCGCCAACGGAATGACGCGCTCCAGGTGCTCCTCCTGGCCCGACCCGAAGACTCCGATGATGTGCCGTTCCCTGCTCATGGAGGCCCATTCCTTCCGCGTGTGACTGGCCCTACCCCGAAGCTTCTTCCATGTGCGTCCGACGCACCCGGAGCAACCGTTCAGTGCCCCACAGGCGTCGCGTTTGCCGTTCACCGGCGGAAGGATCCACCCTCGGACAGAGGCGCAATGGACACTTGCGGCACTCCCTGTCAGACCCCCGCCCTACCCTGCTTCACGTCAATCCTGGAGGTCGGCCTTGTTCGACACCTGTGGTGGATGTGAGCGGCGCGGAAGCTCCGGTGAAATCTTCGACTGGTGCGCCAACTGCGAGCTGTCCCTGTGTCCGCGCTGCATGGCGCGAGGGTGCTGCGGCACGAGGCCCGCGGAGTCGGGACGGGGCACGCCGCTGCTGCTGCCGGACCCGCCCTCCGAGGATGAGACTCCGCTGCCAGAGCACTTCGGTGGCAGGTGCTGCTCCAGTGCCCGAGCGGTGGCGTGCTCCTGCGCGTTCCACTGGGTCTGCGAGCGGCACGGCGACCAGCACATCGGCACCCACGACTGATGGCTTCGCGTGCGGCTCAGGGGGCCTTCGCGCTGGCGTGGCGGGCCGGGTCTCCAGGGCCTTCGCTGGGGAGCTCCACCGTGAAGCGTGAGCCTTCCCCCAGCACGCTCTCCGCGCGGACCTGGCCTCCGAGCGCGGCGATGATCTCCCGGACGATGTAGAGCCCCAGCCCCAGTCCTCCGTACTCGCGCGAGGAGACGGCGCGCTCGAAGCGGCCGAAGATGTGAGGCAGTCGCTCGGCGGGGATGCCGATGCCCTGGTCGATGACATCCATGGACACCCGTCCGTCCCGCTGCGCAAGCCGCACCTCGATGGGATGGCCCGCGCCGAACTTGAGCGCGTTGGACATGAGGTTCGTCACCACCTGCTCCAGCCGCACGCGGTCCCACCGGCCGGTGCAGTCCGGGGCCAGCCTGAGAATGAGCTCGGACTGGGCGCGGCGGATGGCGTCGCTCAAGCCCTCCATCACGTCCCGCACCACGGCCCCCAGGTCCACCGTCTCCAGGTTCAGGTGGAGCCGCCCCGTCTGGATGCGCGAGACGTCGAGCAGCTCGTCGACGAGGTGCGCCAGCCGCCGCGTCTGCGCCTGCGTCGTCCGGGACGTGCGCTGCACGGCGTCTCGCGTGGGCGCCTCGCTTCGGGCCAGTCCCTGCACGGAGAGCTGGAGCGCGGTGATGGGGGTGTAGAGCTCATGCGCGGCGATGGAGAGGAACTCGTCGCGCAGCCGGATGGCCTCCTGGGACTCGTGGTACAGCCGCGCGTTGTCCAGGGCGATGGCCGCGCGGCGCGCCAGGTCCTGGGCGAGGTCCAGGTCCGCGGGGCCATAGCGCCGCCCCGGCACCGAGGACACCAGCGTGATGACCCCCAGCATCCGGCCTCGCGCAATCAGCGGCACCGCCATCAACGTGCGCGCCTTCATCGCGCGGATGAGCGCGATGTGGTGTGCATCGCGGCACAGCCGCTCCAGGATTTCGTCGGTGAGCACCGGGATGAGCAAGGGCTGCCGGGTGCGGAGCACCTGGGTGGCGGGCTGCGAGGAGTCCCAGTGCGGGGTGTACGACTCCTGCAGCTCCCGGGCGATGCGCTCGAAGGAGGGGTCCGCGTGCGCGGTGGAGAGCCGGCGGATGCCGCCCGAGGTCTCCACCACGTCGATGGAGCAGACGGTGGCCAGGAAGGACACGGACAGGCGCGCCAGGCGCGTGAGCGTGACCTCGAAGTCGAAGGACTCCGCGAGCACCACGCTCGACTCGGCGAGGAAGCGCACGGCCTCCTCGGCGCGCTTGCGCTCCTCGAAGAGGAGGCTGTTCTCCAGCGAGATGGCCATCTGCGAGGACAGCAGCTGGAGCACGCGCACCCGGTCCGGCGTGAAGGCGTGGGTGGCCAGGTTGTTCTCCAGGTAGAGCACGCCCATGGTGCGCGCGTGCCGGCGGATGGGCACCACCAGCGCCGACTTCACCCGGTGCTTCGCCACGTAGGTGTCCGACACGAAGCGGCCCTGGTGCACGGCGTCTCCCAGCACCACCGCGTCTCCCGTGCGGTACGCATGGCCCAGCAGCGACTCCGGCACCTGCTCGGAGCCCGCGAGCGGCACGTGCAGCCGGGACATCGGCTCCCCCACCACCCCCACGGCCTCCAGCAGCAGCGTGCCCTGCTCCTCCAGGGCCAGCGCGCCCCGCTGCGCGCCCGCGACCTCCAGGCACACCGCCATCAGCTTCTCCAGCAACTGCTCCAGCGCCACCTCGCCCGACAGCGACTGCGCGGCTTTGAGGATGCTCAAGAGGTCCAGCGACGCGCCCCGGAAGTCATCCCCCGTGGGTGTGACGGCCTGGTCCCAGAGACCGGGATCCACCACCTGCAGGTCCGGGAACTCCTCCTGGAGCGCGGAGACCACCGACTTGGCGCCCCAGCGGGCATAGCCCTCTCTCGCGGCGCGCAGGTACAGCATGGCGACACGCTTGCGGCCCAGCGCGCTGTACAGGCGGCCCGCGAGGGTGTTGGCGAGCGCCTCGTCCTGCGCGAAGCCCTCCTCGCGCGCGCGGTCGATGGCCTCGTCCAGCAGCTCCGCCGCCTCGGTGAAGTGGCCATCCAGGCGCGCGCGCTCCGCGGACAGCATCAGGTGCCGATGGCGGAAGTTCTCCGGACAGTTCGCCGTCCAGTGCCGGAAGCGCAGCCACGCCTCCTCGACCTGGGCCCGGCGTGCGCGCCGCTCCGCCTCCGTGCCGTTGTCGCCTCCCGCCGACTGCACCAGCGCGCCGAAGAAGACGTGCTCGGTGACGTTGAAGAGCGACGGCATGAAGCGCAGGTGCGGCTCGGCCGCGCGCAGCATCTCCCTCGCTCCGGCCAGGTCTCCCAGGAGGTAGGACGTCTGGAGGCGCAGGATGAAGTACTGCCCCAGGATGGTCGGGTCGCTCTTCGCCTGCTCCAGGAAGGCGCAGGTGTCGAAGGTGGCGTCGTCGTAGCTCTGCCGCTCGCGGGTGCGGCCTTGCAGACACCGGACGGCCTGGCGCACGGCGAGCTGGAGGTCCGCCATGGCGCGCTGGCCGCTCTTGCGGTCGAAGGCCAGCGCCGCCTCGACTTCCGCGTGGACGCGGTCCAGCTCCGTGCCCAACCGCAAGCGCGTGAAGCTGGTGCTCGCCAGGAGGTACGCCACGTACTGGGGCTCGCCGCTCTCCAGGCCCGCGGCGATGCCTCGGCGCAGCAGCGGAATCGACGAGCGGAGCGGCTCGCGCCAGTGCCGCATGTAGAAGAGGAACGCGGCCAGGACGCGGCACTCCTCGCGCGGGTCGGCGATGCGGCGGCTCAGCTCCATGCCCAGGTGGCCGAAGGGATGGCCCGCGGCGTAGTCGCGCCGGGCCTCGCCGTAGATGAGGCCGAAGCACACGTAGGCGAAGGCGGAGTACACGCTGTTGCCGGACTTCATCGTCAGGCTCAGCATCCGCGTGTAGATGAACGAGAACATCGGCGGGTCGGAGAACCACGCCGCGATGCCCGCGTTCATCAAGAGGCGCATGCAG
This sequence comes from Myxococcus stipitatus, assembly GCF_038561935.1. The sequence goes on from NZ_CP102770.1 coordinate 6,366,839, forward strand.
CCCACGTCCGCCTCCAGGCTCATGAGCGGCGCGGACAACAGCTCCTCCTCCGAGCGCGCCTTCCACCGCGCCTCCACCTGGGGCAGCTCCGCCTGCCACGCCTCCGTGGCATCCCCCTCCGGCAGCTCCACGCCGAAGAGCCGCAAGCCCTCGCGGGCATGCCGCAGCGCGGCCGTGTGGTCCCGGGCGAGGATGCTGGCGTTCATCCGCAGCACGTACAGGTCCGCCCTGTCGAGCGGCGACACCGCGTGCGCCATCGCCGTGTCGATGAGGCGCTCGGAGAGCAGGCGGTCTCCCGTGAGCTGCGCGCACTCGGCCGCGTCCTGGTGCAGGCGCATCATGAGCTGCGGCTGCGTGCTCCAGGCGTCCTCGGGGAGCAGCGAGCGCGCGCGCATGAGATAGGCCAGCGCGGCCTCGAACGCGGACGCATCCCGCACCTTGCGTCCCGCGCGCTGGTTGAGCTCGGAGAGCCACTGGCGCTCGCGCGCGGACGACACCACGTCGCCGCCCAGGTGGAAGTGGTCGGCCACCTCGCACACGCGCTGCTCGGCCTCCGCCGCCGTGGCGCTCTCCCAGAGGTGGCGCCCCAGGGCGCGGTGCAGGGACTGGCGCTCCTCTTCCGACAGCAGCGAGTAGGCGGCGTGCCTCACGCGGTCATGCGCGAAGCGGTACGTGGCCTGTCGCACCGTCAGGCCCTCCGGCGTCGGCTCCGGGTGCGGCGGCTGGAAGCGAGGCCCGCGCCCCTCCGGCACGAGCAGGCCCGCGCGCACCGCGCTCCAGAGCGCCCCCGCCGTGTCCTCCACCGGCGCATCCACCACGCGGGCCAGGAGCCAGAGGTCCACCTGCCCTCGCATGCACGCGGCCACCGTCAGCAGCCGCTGCGTGCGCCCGGGGAGCCGGCGGATGGAGTCCAGCATCAGCTCGACGACGTTGTCGGTGACCTCCGCTTGTTCGATGCGCGCCAGGTCCCAGGACCACGAGCCCTCCTCCAGGTCGTACGTGAGCAGCCCCGTGCGGTGCAGGTGCCGCAGGAAGTGGCCCACGGAGAAGGGATTGCCCGCGGTCTTCTCCAGCACCAGGCTGGCCAGCGGACGCGCCCGCTCCGCGTCACACCGCAGCGTGTCCGAGCAGAGCGACGTCAGCGCGGGCAGGTCCAGCGGGGACAGCTCCACCTTGCGTGGACCGTCCCCCGCGTCGGAGAGCGACGCCAGCAGCCGGGCCAGCGGATGAGAGGGGCCCCACTCACCCGGGCGATAGGCGCCCAGCAGCAGGAGGTGGTGCAGCTCCGCGTCCGTCGACAGCCGGGTGAGCAGCTCCAGCGTGGCCGCGTCCGCCCACTGCAGGTCATCCAGGAACACCACCAGCGGCTCGTCCGCGGTGGCCAGGTCCCGGAAGAAGGCCTGGAGCACCAGGAGGAAGCGGCTGCCGGCCTCGCGAGGACCGAGCGGGACGACGGGGGGTTGCTCACCGATGAGGCGCTCCAGCTCGGGCACCAGCTCCGTGAGCACCCGCCCCTGCGTGCCCAGCGCGGCCTGGAGTCGCTGCCGCCACGCGTCCACTTCGTCCGGGGGCTGCTCCAGCACGCTCACCACCAGCCCGCGCACCGCCTCCACCAGCGAGGCATACGGCGTCTGCCCCTTGAGCTCGGGCGACTTGCCGCTGAGGAACCGGCCCGGCCCCACCTGCTCGCGCAGCGAGAGGGCCAGCGACGTCTTGCCGCTCCCGGAGGCGCCCGCCAGCATCACCCACTCCCGCGCGCCGGCCCGCGCACGCGTCAGCGCCGCGTCGACCAGCGCCCGCTCGCGCTCGCGGCCATAGAGGCGGTCGGGCAGCCCCAGCTCGCGCGCCAGGTCATACCGGCCCAGCTCGAAGGCCATGGGGGTTCCAGGCCCTCGCCAGCGGCGCTGGATTTCGCGCAGGTCCTCCACCAGCGCCTCCGCGCTCTGGTAGCGCTCCTCGGGCACCTTCGCGAGCAGCCGCAGCACCACGTCGGAGAGGAGGACGGGGAGGTTGGGGTTCTTGTCGACGGGCGGCACGGGCGGCTGCGCGAGGAGCGCGTGCACCAGCTCCGCGGCATCGGCCGACACGAAGGGCGGCTCCCCCGTGAGCATCTCGTAGAACGTGGCGCCCAGCGCATACAGGTCCGCGCGGTGGTCCACCCTCCGGCTCATCCTCCCGGTCTGCTCGGGGGCGATGTAGCGCAGGGTCCCCTCGAAGCCGCCCGGGATGCCCGCCCAGCGCACCAGGCCCTGCACCCGCGTGGCCAGGTCGAAGTCGATCATCACCAGCCGGCGGCCCCCGGGGGCCACCACCAGGTTGGCGGGGTTGAGGTCTCGGTGGATGACGTGCTGACGGTGCAGCGCGCCCAGCGACATCGCCAGGTCGATGGCCAGCTCCAGGAAGATGTCCACGTCCAGCGCGCCGCGGCGCAGCCACTCGCGCAAGTCGTGCGGTCCGGCGTCTTCGAGAATCAGCGCCGGCAGGCCCGCGACGGAGTCCATCCCCACGACCCGGGCCACACCCGCGATGTCGCGCAGCTCCCCCAGCATCAGGTGCTCATGCCGCAGCAGGCCCGAGCTGCTCTCCGCCAGAGGCCCCTCGCGGACGACCTTCAGAACCCGAGCCTCTCCCCCTGGCGCCCAGGCGCGGAACACCTCGTAGCGGTGGCCGCGGTAGATTCTCCGCATGTCCTGATAGCCGGGCAGCACCAGCATCACGACCCCTGGGCGACGTCCTCTCTACAAGCCTCTAACGGACGATGCGGGCGGGGTTCTGTCCAGGGGGACGGGCCGCCTCCCGCTCGGACGTCAACAGCGCGTGCGCACACCGCTCGCACCTTCCCGCGAGGGGCGACGGGGACTGTCAAAAACAAGCCCAACAGGCTTTGCTAGACTCGTCCGCATGAACACTCGCGGGAATACCGTGCACGGCAGCGCTCTGCGGGGTTTGTTGTGGGCGCTCAGTGGCGTGAGCCTCCTCGTCGTGGCCGCCAGCGCCTTGATCGAGTGGTTCTTCATTCGCCGGTATGAACCCGCGCTCGACGCGAAGAAGGAGGAGCTCGCCGAGGGTCTGGACGCCTACTGCGCGCTGCAAGCAGAGGTCGCCATGGACCCCTGGTTTCATGAGGCCCGTTCCCCGGGAGATGCCGGTCCCGTGCTCAATTTCTGGTTGGGTTGGGGCGAGAACCACCGTGAGCTGCCCAAGGGCTCGCCCTTGCATCTCCCGGCCCATCTGCATGAGAAAAAATCCCTGCAGGAGTGGTTCGCCTCGGACGTGGACCTGTCCATGCTGGACTTCAGCTGGATGCGCGACCTCCAACGTTTTGACCGTTGGGACCTGTTGGTGAACCGCCCCATCAAGCCAGCGGATCCTTACGATCTGCTCAACGACCCTTCGCCTCACATGACGGTGCTCTCGGAGTGGGCGAAGTTCCGGCTCATCCAGGGCATCCGGACAGGGCAGGCACTCGAGGCAGCCCGCGATGTGCGCCACCTCGCGTGGCTCATGTATCGGACGGACCTGGTCGACAACGCGAAGCGCGCCGCCTGGATCCTGGACAACGAGCAGCAGGCCCATGCCTTGATGAAGGACCCCCCGGCGGCGTGGCGCCCCCAGAGCCCCGAACAGAATGCGCGACTGCGAGAGGCGATCTGGACAAGCATCGACTACTCGAGAATCTACACCCCCGTGGCGATCGGACGGCGGGCACGCGCCTGCGGCTCTGGCATCACCCGCTGCATCGCCCTGGTGGAGGCCAGCAATCGGAACCGCTTCCTGCAACCCCTGCTGGAGCCATTCCATCCTCAGGCCTATGCCGCGCTCGCCGAGGAGCTCTCAACCCCCTGCGGCACCACCCTGTTCGAGAGGGTGTCGCAACGCGGAGCCACCCTCGACCTGGCCTACGTCATGAGCGAGGAGGGCGGGTGGGTGCCCATAGGGCTGCAATCCCTTCCGCGAAGGTATCTGCAGAAACACGTCGCCGGATTTGTGCTGGCCAGCGAGATCTCACTCGCCAGGGAGGACCTGTCGTTCTGGCGGTGGCCTTGGCCAGGGAGCTCCGCGCCCGCCTCCGCCGAGTCACGTCCCTGAGCCGTGCGTGAAACACATTCCGAAACATTCCGGTCTCAGACCCTCCGTCAATTGCCTGGTTGCTCATAGATTGTGAAGATGCACCGCCGTCACGGGCACCTCCCGGACGCGCACCCTCGATTCTCCCATCTCGAGTGAGGCCTTCGTGACTCCCCCGTCCGCTGTGGCTGGAGCACTCTTCGCAGTGTCCGTGGAGCAGGCCCTCCCCACCACGCTCCCCGAGCGGGCCATCGAAGTGGACGTGGGGGTGGCGCTGCCCATCGCCTTCGGTGGATTGAGGAAGGTGCTGCGCGCTTGCGAGGACAGTGCCCCCAGCGTCGTGCGCGCCGTCGCGGATGCCCATCCGTCGGAGTGGAACCGGCTGTTTCCGGGCAGCATGCAAGGCGTCGCGGACCTGGGAGACCTGGCGCTCTCGCCCTCCGAGCGCAGGCTCCATCGTGAATCCGAGCAGACGTATTGGATTCTCAGCGTGGCCGCGCGGGCCATCGTCGAGACGCTGCGCTCCACCGGCCGCGCGCTGGTGCTGCATGGCGCGGGCGAGTGCGACCTGGTCAGCCTGCGCGGGATGATGCGCGCGGCGGAGTGGGCCCGGTTGGATGGGCTGACGGGCACGCTGCTGTTCACCGGCTGGCAGATGCGGCGGCCCCACTGCGCGACCGTCTTCGAGGCGCGGCGGCGCGAGTACCTGGACTCGCTGAGCAAGCGCCTGCGCGCGCCCACCGCGGAGGGCACGTGCACGCGCTCCTCGCGCGAGGTGGAGCCCGCCGTGGACCTGGAGGGGCGCTACCTGCGGCTGGTGGTGGACGCGGCGGAGGAGCGTGCGACGCGCGTGGCCGCCGCCATCCACGGCATCCGGAGCTGCTTCTTCACCACCAACTACGAGGGCGCGCTGCTGTCCGCGGAGCAAGGGCTGCGGCTCCTGGGGGAGGACTCGGACGCGCGCCTCGCCTCGCGCGTGGCCCAGGCCTGGGAGTCGTTGGACACGGGCTTCGTCACGCCGGCCATCGAAATCGACCGGAGCAGCCTGGGCGACGTGGAGGAGCTCAAGGCGCTGTTCCACCGGAGCATCGGCGTGGTGCAGGTCTTCACCGGCTCGCACGACGAGGCCCTGGCGTCGTTCGCCCAGGGGCTGGAGTGCCGGGTCCCTCCGGAGATGCGGGCGCGGCTGCACATGTTCCGCGCGCTGACGATGACCAAGCGCCTGGGCGAGCTGCCACAGGCCCGCGCCGAGGTGGCCGCGGGACTGGCCGCGCTGGCGCAAGGCACGGCGGAGGACCGCGCGCTCCAGGAGGGCTGGCTGCGCAACGTCGGCGCGCTCACGTGGTTCCTGGAGCGCAAGCTGGACAAGGCGCTGGTGGAGGAGAAGCTGGCCATGCGCTGCGTGGGGGAGCTGCACGACGCCAGCGCCACGCACCTGAAGATCAACCTCATCTCCAACGCCAGCTATCTCCAGGAGTCGGCGCGGCAGTTCACCGACGCCATCAACACCTGGCGGCGCTTCGAGGGCATCAGCGAGCGCTGGGGCGTCAACTTCTCCAAGCACCACCGCTACCGCCTCGCGGGGCTGGAGTTCGCGGCGGGCTCACGCGAGGACGCCATCGAGCACTTCCAGCAGGCCTACGCCAGCGCGGAGGCCCTGCGCGACTCCTTCCACCGGCAGGTCATCGCGGCGGAGCTGGGGCGCGTGTTCCTGGACGCGGGCCAGCGGTCGTCCGCCGTGGACTGGTTCGCGCGCGCCGAGCAACACGCGCACGACATCGGCGAGCCGTTGATGGCCGCCGAGAGCCTGGCCGGAATGGGCCTCGCCGCCGAGCGGACCGACTGGGCGGAGCCCCTGCGCCGGGCCCTGGCCAGCTCCACGTGGCCCAAGCAGACGCGGGCCCTGGTGGATGCCCTGGCCCGGGGTGACGCGGCGGCCATCCACGCGCTCATGCCGCGCCCCCGGACGAAGCTCAATCGCCCGTTCGACTCGGTCAGCCTGTACTAGCGCGTCGCGGTGAAACGGCGGTTGACGACACAGCCCGGCGCGCCCGAGGGCACGTTCACCCGCGAGACGGAGAAGGTCCCGACGAAGCGCACCGCTTCGTCCTCGCGCATGGGGCCGTGGTCGAAGTAGCCATCGAGCTCATACTCCAGCTCCGACATGGGCTCGTCCCGGCCATGCGTCTGGACGCCGGCTCGCAGCGTCAGGTTGGAGTAGCCCGTCCCGAAGTACTCGCCGACGAGCCCGATGCCTTCCAACCTCGCGAGGACGGTGGGGCTGCTGCCTTCGCGCTTGAGGACGAGCTCCTCGCCTTCGGGGAGCGTGACGCCCGCCGTGCCACAGTCAGGGCCCAGCGAGCTCGTATCCTCGAAGCGCATCACGTACGTGCCGCTGACGGCGCAGCCTCGCTCACACGTCGTGGGCCGGGCGTCGTCGCCACAGCCTGGGTTGCCCATGCCGCTTCCCATGGACAGCACCGCGGTCACCAGGAGCAGCGGAAGGCGCAGGTACTTCCCCCCGGAGGACGGCGGATTCGTGCGGGTCCCATCGTCATTCATTGTGGATTCCCCCCTCGGCGGCTCCAGCCTCGGGCCCGCCGTGAGATGCCGCGCGACTATCCACCAACAGGCGGCCGTGACGCCATTCGCGCGGGCGAGAAGGGCGCGGCGAGGTCTCCCCTCCCCCACGCCATCAGCTCCACCAGCGCCTGGGCCGCGTGGGCGCCGGTGAGGATGCCCTGCCCTCCCAGCCCCGTCGCGACGAAGGTGCGCCGCAGCCCCGGGAAGAGCCCCACGTAGGGACGGCCATCCGGCGTCACCGAGCGCAGCCCCGCCCACGCCCGCACGAAGCGCGCCTCGCGCAGACGCGGCGCCAGCTTCGCCACCGTGGCGCTCAAGTGCAGCAGGCCCGCGGGCGTCACGTTCTCCACGAAGCCCGCCTCCTCCTCGGTCGCGCCCACGACGATTTCGCCCGCGCGCCACGGCGCCAGGTACGTGGGGCCGGAGACGACTCGCGACAAGAACACGCCGGGCTCATGCACCACGAGCATCTGCCCCCGCACCGGCTTGAGCGGCAGCGCGGGCAAGCCCACGAGCGTGGAGGACCACGGCCCCGCGCTCACGACGAGCTGGTCGGCGCGCAGCACCTCGCGGTCCGTGCGCACCTCGATGCCGTGCGGTGTCTCCTCCACGGAGCGGGCGGACTCTCCCAGTCGCAAGCGGACACCCGCGCGCGCCGCGGCGCCCAGGAGCGCGTTGACGTAGCCCTCCGTGTCCACCATGTGGCCCCGCGCCGACTCGAAGGCGCCCAGCAGCGGCGTCCCCTCCAGCGCGGGCTCCAGCTCCACCAGCCGCGCGGCATCCACCCAGGTGCCCACCTCCTCCGGGAAGCCGCTCGCCTTGCGCGCCAGGGCCTCCTGGCCCTTCGCGTCCGCGACGATGCGGAGGATGCCCTGCCCTCGCCGCAGCAAGGCCCCTTCGGGCAGCGCGCCCAGGTCGTCGGTCAGGGCGGCCCTCCCCGCACGGGAGAACTCGAGCATCACCGGGTCGTCGTAGAGGCGGACCGAGGGGATGGCCACACCCGCCGCCGCACGCGAGCCGCGCCCTCCCGGGTCCACCGCGTCCAGCACCGTGACGCGAGCCCCCGTCGCGGACAGGCGCCTCGCGGCGGACAGGCCCACGACTCCCGCTCCCAGGACCAGGACGTCCAAGCCGGTGCTCATCGGAGGATTCACGAGGTCTGAAGTACCAGAGCGCCTCTCCAAAACGAAACCGGCGCCGCACTCCTCAGGGAAGCGCGGCGCCAGGTCTCCTCGAAGCGGAGGGCGTTCGACTAGTTGATGAGCTTGCTCATCTGCTGCGCGGCGAGCTCCGCCACGTTGCCCATGCCCTGCGGCGTGAAGCCCTGCTTGTTCGCCTTGAACAGGTCGCCCAGGAGGTCGGTGACCTTGCCCTGGCCCGTGGCCATCTTCAGGCCCGCGTCCAGCAGCGAGTTGCCACCCGCGCCGTCCATCATTCCCTTGCCGGCGAACTTGCCCAGGATGTTCTTGAGCGCGCCACCGCCGGGGATGAGGTCCGTGACGGAGCTCAGCGCGGCCTTCAGGGGGTTCTCACCCTTCGCGAGCTTCTCCACGAAGCCCAGCGCCGCACCGGCGATGGGGTTGACGGCGGAGAGGATCTGCTTGCCGACATTCAGGATTTTGCCGAGAAGTCCCATGGTCGTAGCCTCCTAAGGTTTTGACGGAAGAAAGTGGTTTTTGTGGGCGGCAGGGCCGCCGAAGTAAGCCTGACAGTGGAGTTATCGGGGGCTCGCGGGAGAAGTTCCGTGGTGTCCGAGCGATTGTTCTGGAGCCCCGAAAAGCCCCTGGAAACAATGGGTTAGAGGGAGTCGCGACGTCACCGTCGGCTCAGCCCACCTTTTTCTCGGAATTACCAGGAGTGGAAGAGGAGGCCGGGTTCTTTCGTGACTCAGGGGCTCCCAGCTGGGCTGCGTCCGTGGCGAGGGCCGACTTGTAGCGCTCATCCCCCTGCCCCGCACTGAAGCCGTCCCGCTGGTGCGCGCGGCTGATGGCCACCTCGCCCGTGCGGAGCTTCTCGATGTGGTTCGCGATTTCGTCCACGGTGGGGGCGTCGGGGTACTCGGCCTTGAGCTCCTCGTCGGGGGTGATGGTCAGCTGGGCCGGCTTGTCGGGGTGCTGCGCGTAGTCGAGGATCTTCTCGACATAGGCCGCCACATCCACCTTCAGGAGCCGGGCCTGCTCCTTCACATCGGGGTTCTCCAGCAGCTCCGCGCGCAGCTCCGCGACGGGACGCCGCAGTTTCTTGGGCTCGGCCGTGTTCTCTCCGGACATGGTTCTCTCCAAGCAGCCGCCATCCCAGAAGGCCCCGGAAGCCGGGCTTTCGGTGCGGTGCGGCATTCTGCTCGCGGAGGCCCCCCTCGTGTCAAAGCGACTTCCCTTGGAAAGCCTGAGGGGAAGCCGCGGTCCAGCGGGTGAGCTGCATGCGCAGCTCGCAGGTGTAGCGGCCTCGAGAATCCCGGAGCCAGAGCTGCTCGGGAGCCGGGTACATCTCCTCCACGGACAGGCGCTCGGCCTCGCGAGACAGGTGGGAGAGCAGGTCCAGCGCGAAGGGGCTCGACGTGTCGATGAGGTAGGGCTTGCGCTCCTTCGAGCTGCGCATGAAGACGAACCGAGGCCAGCCTCGCTCCTGCCGCTCGCGCTGCGCGGCGAGGAACAGGTCGAACCCCGAGGCCTTCGCCAGTCGCGCCGACGACAGCTCCCAGCGCTCACGTTGGTACACCGCGCCGCCTACGCTCAGCCGAGGCAGGTGACTCCCCTTCGTGCGCAGCGGGGCATGCAGCACCTGGGGATGCGCCAACGCCGCGAACGGCGGATAGGACGAGAAGTCGTCCAGCGGCAGGTACAGGTGGAGCCGCTCGCCGTGGAGATCCACCAGCTCCGGGCCCTGGGGCGTGGGCACCACCTTCACGTCCGAGGGCGTGAGGGCCCCCTCCTCGACGTCGAGCACGTCCGACACCGAGTAGACGAGCCGCCGGCCCGGAAACACGTAGAAGCCCTTGTTGCGGCGACGGATGGACAGGCCGACGAGGCCTCGCGCCGCGGGGTCCGCCTCCAGCCACCGCGAGGCCACCGCCGAGTAGCGCTCTCGCGACGGGAAGAAGACGCTCAGCCAGCTTCGCAGCAGCAGGTGGTGGTGCACACGCGCCAGCATCACCTCGAAGCCCGCGCCGTCCCGCTTCGCGGCGAGGCAGACATCGGGCAGCGCGTACCGGCCTCCCGGCGTGGACGCGCCCAGGAAATCCACCGGCAAGGCGCGGTGACGTGCACCGTCCTCGTCCAGGAGCACGGGTGGCACGGGGGAGAAGCGGCTTCCGGAGACCTGGTCGGGCCGCAGGCGCACCGCGTAGTCCAGCAAGCCGAGCGGCCTCTCGTCCGCGCCCAGCGCGTCGCGCACCTGCTCTCGGAAGCCTCGCTGGACCTTCTCGCCATAGGCGGCCGACAGCTCCAGGGGGCCCGTCAGCGCGGCCTCGAGTTCCTCGGTGAAGCGGCGCCCGAAGCGAAGACGGAATGGAGAGCTGGCCTCCTCGTAGAGGATGAGCCGGTCCGCGTACACCTGCCCGTCACCGCGCCGCGCGGGCTTGCCCGTGGCTTGCGTGAAGTGGGACTCCAGCTCCAGCAACAGCACCCGGCGGCGCGACAGGTCGGCCGACTCGAACCCGGCCTTCAGCCTCGCGAGCGTGTCCAGTTTCTCCAACCACCGCGTTCGCGCCTCCAGCTCCGAAGGCAGCGCGGCCACGGCGTCGCGCACGCTCTCGAACGTGGTGAAGTCATTGGGGCGGAATGGCAGGCCCCAGAGCAGCAGCGCGCCCTTCACCAGCGGCAGCGCGCTTCGCTCCACGTCCTCCACCGCGCTCCCCAGCACCTTCGCCGCCGCGGCGGGCGTGGGATGGTCCTTCAGCACGGCGAGGAGCCGCTCGGCGGACTCGGACAGGGGCACATCCAGCTTCAGCGCTTCGCACGCGGCGCGGCCGGGCGTCACGGTGAAGAGGGGATTGAGCCGCAGTGGCAGGTGCGCCCGAACCGAGCGCTCACGCCCCACCGCGCGCGCCAGCTCCGTCACCGCCCAGAAGGAGAAGAAGGTGCGTCGGCGCGTGTCGCCGCTGGGCACGGTGCGCACGTCGAAGCCGTCCTCGTCCGTGCGCTCGCCGTAGGAGATGGGGCCGAAGAAGCTGGTGGTCTCGTTCTTCGCGCAGAAGCGTTGCAGGTACGTGTAGACCTGCCGCTCCACCCTGCGCGCGTCGGACGTGTCCTTGCGCTCGTCTCCGCGCAGGTAGCGGGCCCAGACGTTGTCGAACATCGCCGGACTGGAGAGGAACACGGCCTCCTGGATGGCGGGGTCCGCCGCGCGCTCGCGCAACCGGGGGCGGAGGGCGGCCCGCTCCTGGGCGTAGCGTTCCTGGAGGGACTCGCGCCTCGCGAGGTAGCGCTCCAGCGACTCACGAAGGGAGGGGTCATGCTTGGGCTTCAGCGTGGGACGAAGCCCACGCTCCAGCGCATCCTGGAGTGCCTGGCTCCCGGAGTCATCGCCTTGCGCACGCACCACCTCCACCAGCGCGCGCTCGTCCGCGAGCAACTGCCTCGCCTCCTCCACCACCGCGTCGGACACCCCGAGCGACTCCAGCCAATCGAAGGGGAAGCCCGCGTGCCGAAGCACGAATACATCCCCCAGGGTCCAGCGTTCGCTCATCCGTGAGTCCTCTCCAGGATGGACTTCGACACCAGCGTCTCCGCCCACTTCGCGCGACGCGCTTCGGGCACCATCGACAACACCTCGGCCAAAGGCGCGGGCACGGTCCGCCGGGACAGCTCGGGCGCCATCCGCGCATCCATCGCCAGCACGACACCCGTGCGGAGATTGGCCGCGTACCAGGACGGCGTGCTCGCCCCTTCAAGAGAGGCAGGGAGCCGCACCACCGCGCAGTCCGAGTCCAGGCGAAGGTGCGTCGCGGGCGCCCCCGCTCGCGGAGAGCGGAGTGCCAGGAAGGCCCCCGCGACCCGCCCCGGACTCAGCGGCGCTCGACTCGACAGACGCCCTGTGAGCGAGGTGAGCACCTCTTGCAACCGTGATGCGGGAATCGTCCCGGGCCGCTCGATGGGGACCGAGCGACGGAGGTCGCGGTCCACCGGAGGCATTCCCGGCACACCCCACCTGTGCGCGACATCGATGTTCGATGCCATGCGCTCCACCGACAGGTGGAACGGGCGCACTCCCGCCAGCAGGTCGAAGAACGCGGCACCCTCGTCCTCGAGCAGGGTCAGCGTGGAGTCCAGGACCGGCACATCCATCCCAGGCGCCCCCACCCACCATTCGGCGACGACGCGCACTCCCGCCGCGCGCAGACGCTCGAAGCCGCGTTGAAGGAGCGTCCTGGGAATCAACTGGTGGTCGATGTCCACCACGTGGTCCGAGGTGATGGCGCAGAACTCCACCACCGCCGTGTGACAGCCGCTCTCCACGAGCAGGTCGGGGGTCCCCAGTGCGTCGAGCGACACGTGCCCCGCCCACCGTGCGCCGCCCGTGAGGGTTCGCACGTGCTCCAGCCTGGAGGCCCCCTGTGCATCGGGAAGCCAGACGACGTCATCACGGCTCGGCTCCGCATCCAGCGGCACGACTCGCCAGCGCAGCGGAGGAACAGGCTCCGGAAAGGTGGCGCGCTGGAACGAGGGCATTCGCGCCAGCACGTCGCGATGGGTCTCCGCGAAGGGCCCCGCCACCTCGAGCGCCACATCGGCCGGGCACACCTGGGCCAGCGCCACGGCGGCGGGAAGCTGGAGGTCTCGCACCAACCACAGTCGCACGCGCTCGGCCCCCGCGACTCGCGTGGCGAAGGTGGCCACTTCCCGGGCATACGGCGTGGAGAGGGTCGCGGCGCGCTCGACATCCGCGCCGCGCTCCGTGGTGCCCGTCTCCAGCTCCACGTCATCCAATCGCAGCCGGACACCGTGCGATGGACCCGAGAGGGCCGTCAGCACCGCGCCCAGGGCACGCAGCTCCGCGATGGGGCCTCGCGCTCGAATGCCCTGCGCGACACGCAGCAGGAGCAGCTCGCGCATCGACCGCGGCGTTGGTGGCGCGCCCTCGCGAGCCTGGGCCTCGACCTCGAGGGCTTCAGCGGAGAAGACCCGGCGGGTGAAGCCTCTCGCCAGGTCCAGGGGGTGCCACCCCTCGGGTGTTTCGGGAACCAGCGTCACATCCCGGTGCGGAGGCAACACCCACCACTTCATGCTTCCTCCTCGGGAGAAGGGAGCGGCTCCGGACGAGGGCCCATCGAGGGACCGCCCCACAACAGCGTGCAGCGAAGCTCCACGGTGTGACGGCCTTGGGGCCCCCGGAGCCAGAGCTGCTCCGGCCCTGGCAACATCTCCGAGAGGAGCACGTCTTCCTTCTGCTCCAGCAGGTTGAGGAAGACGCGCAGCAAGGGCGGGCTGCGCACATCCACGAGCACGGGCTTCCGCTCGCCCTTGAACTTCGCGAAGACACAGGTGGGGAGGCCTCGCGCGTCCCACAGGCTCACCGCGACCCGCAGCCTCGCTCGGTCATCCTTGCATGCCAGCAACGCTTCACGCGCCGCCGCGTCCAGCCGCCACTGCTCACGCTGCACCACCACTCCGCCCAGCGTCAGCCGAGGCGTGTGGTCCCCCATCGACACCCGCAGGGAGCGGATGCGAGGGAGCGAGAAGGCGGTGTGCACCGCGCTGTCCAGTTCGCCGTTGTAGAGGCACACCTCGGAGCCCAGCCGCTTCGACACCAGCCGCGCGCTCTTGCCGTCGCTCTCCACGAAGAGGTCGTCCAACGGGATTCGCCAGGCGGCGGCACGCGCGCTCACGCCCCCCAGCTCCACCACCGGCCCCGGAAACTCCGAAGGCAGCAGGCCCGTGCGCCGCGACGGGAGCACCGTCACCAAAGGCACCGCGCGAGGCAGCACGCCCATCGCACGCACCATCGCGCTCTCCACCTTCGCGCGCGAGGGATGGAACTGGAGCGCCCAGCCCCACACAAGCGCCGTGTCGTGGATGTCCCCCATCACCAGCGTGTACTCACCCCGCCCCCACGCCTCCACGTCGCGCGCGCCCACGAGCAGGTCCACCGACGTGATGAGCGGCAGGGTCCGCGAGGTGTCCCAGGCCGGGAGCTCCACACTCCCCAGCTCCACCGAGGACGCCCCCGCATCGGAAATCCCCATCGCGAGCAGCTCCGCCACGGACGTGTCCAACGGCACCGGCACATCGGCGGTGGTCGCCGCGACCTTCCAGAAAGGAACCGTGCGTGCGCCCACCCGCTGGGCCACCGCCACACGCGCGGCCTCCCGCGTGCGCCACCCGGCCTCCGACATCCAGGCCAGCGCTGGCGCCAGGCGCGTCTCCAGCTCGCGCGCACGCTCGCCGCGCACCTCGATGCGGAGGTCTCCGCCGCACTCCTCTCGCAGCGCGAGCCGGTCCTGGTAGAAGTTGTGCGACTCCGACGCGGGGCCACGCTCCGTCGGAGGCACCACGCCCCACAGCTCCTTCACCCGCCGCGCGCACGCGTCCTGGAGCGCCATCTTCCCGCTCGCGTCCGCCGCGCCGTAGCGGGCCATCAACGCCAGCACCGAGCTCAAGCCCTCGACATGACGCCGAGCCCCGGCGCCCGGCAGCGCGGCGACCCGCTCCGCCAGGTCGTCCACCGGGTGGTGCACGGCGGTCGGCACTTCCAACTGGTGCGTGAGCAGAGCCTTGTCGCAGCCCAGCCGCAGCGCTTCTCGCGCGAGCCCTGGCGCCACCCCCAGCGACGAGGCCAGCGCCGACAGCGTGCGCGTCCCATCCGCCAGCTCCACCAGCCGAGGCAGCAGCTCCTCCGCGCTCACCGGCACGGGGCCCGTCTTCCGCGCGGGCATCTCCGCGAACGCCTTCCTTCGCGGCACCAGCCACGAGGCGATGTCCGGGTCGAACGCAATCGCGCGAGCCACGCCCTGCACCCACCACGACGCCGCGAAGGTGTTGCGGCCCACCAGCGTCTCGGGACCCGACCACTTCAGCGACACGCCGGTGGGCGCCTCGGGGTCCACCTGGCCGTAGTTGATGGGGCCGAAGAAGCCCATCGTCTCGTTCTTCGCGCACAGCCGCTGGAGGTAGCTCGCCACCTGCCTGCGCACCCGGGAGCCGCCTCGGCCCGCGAGCAGGTCCTTGGCCACGGGGGGACTGGAGCTGGCCACCGCCTCCAGGAAGCGCGGCTCACGGCACAGCGTGGCGAGCTGGGACTCCACCGCCGGAAGCTCTCGCTCCAGCGCCGCCGCGAGGCCCGCCTCCGCCTCCTGCGCCGCCGCCGCGCGCGTGTTCCATTCGGCGAAGCGCTCCGGGGACTCCATCCCCTCGGTGTCGACGGGGCGCCCCGCCTTGAGCGCGGCGAGGAGCTCGCGCGGGGGACGCCTCACCCGAGGCCCCTGCTCCCTCAAGGCCACGAGCCCGCGCCGCTCCGACTCGAGGCGACGCGCCCACTCCGCCGACTCCGGGCAGCCCAGCCGCTCCAGCCAGTCGAACGGGAACCCCGTCGTTCGCACGACGAGGTGGGGGAAAAGGGTCCAGCCCTTCATGGGTCACATGCCCTTCGACCTCCAGGGGCCCCCGACTCGAGGGCCCCGAGGTCTCGCATCGTGTTACCGAACCATCACGACAATCTCCTGCCCCGGCACCGCCAGCACCCAGTGCCTGCTCGCGGCTCCCGCACAGGCGACCTCCACCTCCAGCTCCCGACCGGCCTCGATGGCGGCTCTCGTCAGCGGCGTGCGCTGCGGCAGCGGGCTTCCGCCCACCTTGACCTCACAGCCCGGCATGCTGCTCGACACGCTCAGCGTGCCGCGAGTCCCGGGCTGAGGCATGGCGTCCGCGAGCGTGCGCACGTCAATCCCCTCACGCTGCTGCGTGGTGCCGAACCGGCGCAGCCGCCCGTTCACCGCCGTGGAGATGAGCAGCGGGCCCGACGGCGACACCTCCAGGGCCGACGTGCCGGGCGCCATGCGCACGCCACCGACGTACACATGCTCGCCGTCCTCCAGGTTGACGAACGGAGAGCCCGCGCCGCGCAGCATCACCACGGCCACCACCGCCACCACCATCAACACGCCCGCGCCCAGCGCCGCCCACTTCATCGGCGAGCCCTTGTCCGGCGAGGGGGCGACGGGGGCCTCGGACACGGGGGCCGGAGGACGCGGCGTCGGCACCGGGCTCGGATGGGCGGGACCGGAGGCTCTCGGAGCCGGAGCCTGTCGAGGGGGCGCCCCCAGGGCCTGCGAGTCCGACGGAGACGGGCGCGGCGCGGCCGTGAGCCCGGGCTGCCCCGCGCTCGAGGGACGCGGCGCCGGGGCCGGGACCGGGCGAGCCTCGGCCATGTGCGGAGGAAGCCCGCCACCCGACACCACCAGGACCTCGGTCCGTTCCACGGCGTCCAGGTCTGCCGCGGCGGGAGGCATCGGCGCGCGCGGAGGCACGGGCGCGGGGCGAGGAGCCGCCGGGGGCTGCTGCGGAGGGCGGGCCGCGACGGGCGCGGGGGGCTGCTGAGGACGCGGCGCCGCCACCGGCGGAGGCGTCATCGGACGGGAGGCCGCCGGCGCGGGACGCGGGGCACTCCCCGCCACGGGAGGCGCGGACAGGCTCCCGCTGCCCGTCGGGCGAGGTGTCCCGCCAATGATGGAGCCCTTGTTGGGCGTCTTCCCATCGACGGGGGCCGCCAGCTCGCCGCTGCCCGTCCCCGTGGGCATGGGCTTGGAGTGCTCACCCGTCCCGGAGCTGGAGGACGGCGCGTACTCCACCAGCCGGTCGCCGAGCGTGTCCTTGAAGAACTGCGCCACCGCGGCGGGAGACGAGTTCAGGCGGTGGTGCGCCATCACCGCTTCAATCTCCTCGCGCATCGCCGCGGCGGACGGCGTGCGGCGCGCAGGGTCCTTCACCAGGGCGCGGAGGATGAGGTCGGAGACGTCCTGCGGGACGTGCGGCCGCAGCTGCGAAGGCACGGGCGCGGGCTCGCGGACGATGGCGTTGAGCGTGGCCGCGTCATGCTCGCGGCGGAACGGAAGCTGCCCGGTGAGCAGCTCGAAGAGGACGACGCCCAGCGCCCAGACGTCGTTGCGCGCATCCAGCGCGCGGCCCGACGCGGCCTCCGGGGAGATGTACGAAATCTTCCCCTTCAGCACCCCCGCCTGTGTGTTGTCCTCGCCGGCGACCTTGGCGATGCCGAAGTCGCTCAGCTTGATGGCGCCGTCCAGCGAGATGAGGACGTTGTGGGGGCTGACGTCGCGGTGCACCACCGGGTGCGACGTGCCCGCGGGGTCCACGTAGCTGTGCGCGTAGTGCAGGCCCGCCGCCACCTCCGCGACGATGCGCAGCGCGTGCTCCAGCGGCAGCCCCAGGCCCTTGCGGCGCAGCTCGACGACCAGCCGCTTCAGGTCCGGCCCGCGCACGTACTCCATCAGGATGTACGCCACGCCGTCGGACACGCCCACGTCGAAGGTCTGCACGACGTTGGGGTGCGTCAGCCGCGCGTTGGCCCGCGCTTCCGCGAACAACATGTCCACGAACTCGGGGTTCTGCGCGAACTGCGGCAGGACCTTCTTCATCACCACGAACTTCTCGAAGCCCTTCACGCCCACCTGCTTGGCGAGGAAGACCTCCGCCATGCCGCCCTGCCCCAGGCGCTTGATGATGGTGAGCTTGGTGTTGCCCAGCGAGTTGGAGAGGTCGGTGGGCGAGCCCTTGTTCGCCTGCGGGTCGACGTTCGCGGAGCCGAACAGGTACTGGCTGAGCGCGCGCGCCTCCAGCGCCTCCAGGTCCTCCAGCGGCCGGTCCGTCAGCTGCACGCGCGCGAGGAAGCCCTGGAACTGCGGCATGTGCGGCACCTGCGCGGTGCCACCGCAGATGGGGCACTCCCGGGTCATGCCCGCCTGCTGCGACCGCAGCCGCGCCTGGTATTCGGCCGCCAGGATGCGCTGGTGGCTCACCTGGCCGCAGTTGCGGCACTCACACGGCAGCCACAGCGTGGACAGCCGCGCGGGGAGCTGCTTCGCCGAGCGAGACAGCACCGCGAGCGCCGGCGGGGGCACCCGGCACAGCACCACCTGGGCGCCCTGCGCGGCCGTGTCCAGCACCTGCTCCAGCTTCGCCAGCGCCTCCGGCTCCACCTTGCTCACGTGGCTGAAGTCGAAGCCGACGCGGCCCTCCAACCCGGAGGCCAGGCGGCGCACGTTGAGGTCGCCCTTCAGCGCGCTGGCCAGGGTGACGAAGGTGATGTCGTCCTGGACGATCTTCAGGTGCTGCGGGAGCTCCGGCTGCTCCGTGGGCATGCTCGCGCGCAGGTAGCGCATCACCACGGGGTCCACGGTGCCGAACTGCTGGCGGCGGCCGTAGTCGAAGAACTCCTCCGGCTGGTCCGCGAACTCCAGCGGGTTGGAGCACACCGGGCAGCGGTGCGCCGGCGCGAGCCCCTCGGCGAGGACCTGTGCGTCGTCGACCAGGTTCACCACCCGCATCCGGTCTTCGCTGCACGTGGGGCAGGAGTACGGGGCCAGGACGGAGAGCACCCGGGCCACGCCGGCGAAGCCCTCCACCATGTTGAGCTGGTCCACCACGACCGGCGGCGCGTGGACCACGTAGAGGCCCAGCGCTCCGGGGGGCAGCTTCGCCGCGAACTCAATCCACCGGCGGACACCGAAGGAGCTGATGCGGTCCACCCGCCCCAGGTCGACGACCAGGAGCCCGTTGAGCTCTGGCGTGGCCGACGTCAGCGGGAAGGTCTCGTCGATGACACCCGCAATCCGTACGTGGGTGATGGTACCCACACGGAGCCGGCTGATGATGGCGTTGGAACCCTGGCTATCCACCGACCCTGACCTCATGCAAACAGAACATCAGTGACTTGGGCTGGGCCGCGCGCCGCCGCGCGTCTCCCAGGTCCACCACGCAAACGACTCGCGACTCCCGCCCCACCACCACCCTCACCGCCACCGCGTCGCAGTGCTCGAGGATGCGCCGCAACCCCAGGCCGGCGCCGCCGCCCGACGCGTCCACCTTCACCTTCCGCCCCCAGCCCTCCAGCGCCCGGGCAAAAGGCTCCGGACGCAGTCCCCCGAAACGGTCCACGACCTCCAGCCATATCCGTCCGTCTTCCACCGCGTAGCGCAGCTCGCACGCGTCCTCGGGCGCCACCTCGCGCACCTCCGTGCGTCGGTGTGCATAACGAGGAGCGCCCTGCGCATCCACTGGCGCATCCAGCAGCGCGTTGACGGCGATTTCGTGGGCGACATCCGCCGCCAGCCCCGCGGCGGCCCGGCTGCCCTCCGAGGACTCGACCGCCATCCCCACCGCCGTGGCCGCCTGCTGGACATCCACCACGCCACGCAGCGGGTGGCCCACCACCTCCGCCCGCTCCGGCAGCATGGAGCCCTCGCGGAGCAGCGAGCCCAACAGCTGCGCCTCCCACTGGGAGGGGCCTCCATCCCGCTCGCGCGTCGCCAGCAGCAGCGCGGGCGGCTCGCGGCGAAGCCACTGCGCGTGCTCGGGCTTGAGCACGCCGTCGAAGAGCACCACGTCCCTGGGAGTCGCCGGAGACGCGGAGGCCTCCGGGAGCCCCACCATGCCCTGCGCCAACAGGGGCGCCACCTGCTCCAGGGACGCCGCGGGCAGGGAGGCATCGGCAATCAGCAGGAGGCCCCCGGCCTCCAAGTGGGACGCGGTGCTCAAACAGGGTGCCTAGTAGCGAACCTTGACTTCACTGAAGAAGGACTGCGGCGGTGCGGGGAAGCCGTGGGCTTCCTCGTAGGCCGCGTTGAAGAGGTTGGAGCCCAGGAAGGACACGGAGATGCCGTCGTAGACGTTGAAGCCCACGCGGGCGCTGGCGGTGATGTAGCCGGACAGCTCCACGCGCTGGGTGGGCAGGCCCGTCGTCTCGTCCACCTGGAAGCCCGGGTCGAAGCGCGGCCCGACGAACAGGGCATACAGCTCCGCGAAGGCCACCTTGCCGATGTTGGTACGGCCGCGCGCGTAGATGCGGTGGGTGGGCGCGTAGTCCAGCCGCGTCTCCGGCATCTCGCTGTCGTAGGGCACGCTCTTCGCGTCGAGGAACTGGTAGGCCACGTCGAAGGAGGAGTTGATGGACGGAATCTGCGCCGCCGCCTCCAGCTCGAAGCCCGCGATGCGCGCGTTGCCCTGGTTGCGGAACTGGGACACCGAGCCGAAGACGAGCTCCTGGTTAATGAAGTTGTTGGCCACGTTGTAGAAGCCCGTGCCCGTCAGGCGCACCCGCCGGTCGAAGGGCCAGAAGTCCACCGCGGCCTCGAAGGTGTCGAGCGTCTCCGCGCGCAGGTCCGCGTTGCCCATCAAGGTGGACGCGTACATCTGCTGGTTGATGGCGAGCTCCGCCAGCGTGGGCGCCCGGAAGGCGCGGCCGTAGTTGGTGCGCACCGTGAGCAGCTCCGGCACCGCGTGGAAGACGACGCTGGCGCGCGGGGAGATCTGGTCCGTGCGCTGACGCCAGACCTTCTCTGGAATCGCGTAGCGGTCGTAGCGGGCACCCGCGCTGAACACCAGGCGCTCGAACGGGCGGTACTCCGCGTCCACGAAGCCGCCGTAGATGGTCTGCTTCGTGTCGTCCATCGAGAGCTCCGGCAGCACGTTGGGCACGTTGACGTTGTCGAACTTCACATCGCCGCCCACCGTCACGGAGACCGGGCCCGCCGAGTACAGCGCGCGCACTTCGCCACCCAGCCGGCGGCGCTTGCCCAGGGCGCGCGTGGGCTCGCCCCCGAAGGCGCTCTCCATCTGCACGTCGCGGCGCTTGAAGAAGCCGTACGCCTGGCCGAACACGCGCAGGTTGTCCGTCACCTGCTGGTCCACCTGGGCGGAGGCGTTGAAGTTCTGGACCGACTCCTCGTCGTTGGGCGTGTAGTGGCAGCGACCGCAGTTGCCCACGGTGGAGATCTGCCCGTGCGTGCCACCGGGCCGGCCGATGCTCGCGTCCGTGAAGTCCGCGTCCAGCGCCAGCGGGCCCACGCGCACCTTGCCGTTGACCTGGTGCACCATCGAGTCCTGGTTCTTGTCCACCAGGCCCGTGGCCGCGTCGTTGAAGAGCTGCGGCCCGTCGGAGCCGTAGCCGTAGTAGCCCAGCAGCGCTTCGACCGGACCACCGCGACCCGCCGCGGTGCCGTGCACCCGCCACGTCTGGTCCTGGCCCGCCAGCACGCGCGCCTCCATGCCCACGTTGCGGCCCGGCGCAATCAGGTCGGACGGCTGGCGCTCGATGATGTTGATGACGCCGCTGAAGGCGTTGGAGCCGTACAGCGAGGAGCCCGGGCCCCGGATGACCTCCACCTGCTTGAGGTTCACCAGCGGCGTCGTCTCATCCGCGTAGAACTGGCCCGTCCACGGGTCCGTCAGCGGGCGGCCGTCCTTGAGCAGCAGCAGCCGGTTGGACAGGTAGTTGGAGCCCAGGCCGCGCGCGCTCACCGCCGCCTTGCGCATGGAGCCCCGGCGGCACTCCATGCCGGGGAAGTACTGGATGGCCTCGCACAGCGAGAACTGGCCCGTGCCTTCCAGCTCCTCGGCGGGAATCCACGACACCGTCAGCGGCACGTCCGCGATGCGCTGGTTGCGCTTGGAGGCCGTCGTCACCACCGCCTCGCTGAGGACGCGGTTGACGGACTCCTCCAGCGGGTCGGCGCCCGTGGTGGGGTCAAGGCTCGCCAGGCCCGAGGGGGGCGGCAGCGGCCGGTCCATGGCGGGCTCGGCGAACGGCGCGCTGATGGGGACGTTGTCCCGGGCGACGGGCGCGGGCGTCTGGCTGGCCGGAAGCACCGCGCTCTGCGAGCCCGTCGCGGGGGCCACCACATCCAGGGTGCTGGCGGTGGCGGGCGCGGAGTGCACCGGGGCAGCCACCGGCGCGGCGGGAGCCGGCGTGGGCTGCGTCTCCACCATCGGCGTGGGCTCGACGGGCACGGGGGGCTCGGCCACCACCGGCTCCGTGGCCGTGACGGACGGGTCGCTCGTCTCGGGGCCGGCGCCCAGCACCGGAATCTCCGACGCGGCGGGAGCCTCCTCGACCTTGGGGGCCTTGCGCGACTTCGGCGGCTTCTTCGCCGTGCGCGCGGGCTTCGTCCCCGCGGGCTTCGCGGTGGCGGCGGGCTTGGTTCCCGGCGTCGCCACGCGCTTCTTGCGCTTCACCTTCGGCGCGGACTCGGACGTGGTCGTGGACGACTGGGCCTGGGCCAGCGACGGATGGGCCACCGCCAGGGCGCAGAGCAGGATGGACCACGGAAGAATCGCGCGCGGACCTCGGCGCCCCGCGTGAACTCCCACCGCACCTCGCAGCGGCTCACCAGACACATTCGAGTGCATCGTTCTCTCATCCGCGAATGGGAGGGGCCCCTCGCGGTCCTGTACGCCCCGGGTGGCGGGCGCGGCGCCAGGGCAATCGGTCTTGTTGGGACGAATCCGCCCACCTGCTCGCACGCGCCGTCAGAAGGCAAGCTACCCCAGAGGCCTTGCTGGGCCAAGTCGGTGATTCTCAGCCCCTAAAAATCAAGAGTGCGGGACCCTTCAGAGTGTACGTCGCCGCCGATTCCCAGGTGACGGGGGCACGGCCCACCCCTTCAGTCATCCGGTTGCTCGGCGGAGACAGCGAGGTCACCCGCGAAGGACGGCAGCGATGGGCCCAGCTCCTCCGCGCGCACCAGCGCCTGGGTGGAGACGCGCGTGTCGGCGGCGTCCGCGAACACCGGCTGGCGGCGAGGGGGCCCCTGGGTGACGAGACGTCGGAAGTCCTCGAACTCCTTGCCCTGGATGCGAGCGAAGGCCTCGAACGGTGCCACCGCGCCGACGCCCGGCAGCGCCGTGTCCAGGGCCGCGCGGTGGTTGCGCAGGTCCACCAGGACGGCGCCCGGAAGGCGCGAGCTGCGGAAGAGGACGCGGACGTCCTTGTCCTTGGGAACATGGGACACCGGCACCAGGGCGGCTTCGGCGCCCTTGGCCTCCAGCATCTTCAGCGCGGACTCCACATTGGGCACCGGGGCCAGCTTGAAGTGGCGCTGGGCGTCCAGGTCGCCGCCGAGGACGGCATGGGTGACGAACTTGGGGTCCGTCGGACCCGCCCCCTTCACCAGGGCCAGGCGCTTGCCGGCGAGGTCCTTCACCGAGCCTCGCTGGGTGGAGACGATGGCCCAGCGCTGCTGGGACTCACCGGGGCGAGAGGCCCAGGCCAGGGGCGTGGCGCGAGCCCCCAGCTGCACGGCGGCCCAGCCCTCCACCACGGCGAAGTCCACCAGGCCGTCGGAGATGGCGCGGGAGAAGTCCTCGTAGCGGCCGAAGCTCTTGGCGG
Source organism: Myxococcus stipitatus (assembly GCF_038561935.1). The sequence goes on from NZ_CP102770.1 coordinate 6,389,825, forward strand.
CCACGGGGCGTCCCATGGACTCGGTCAGCTTCGCCGCCAGGGCCTCCGCGTACTGGAAGCGCTCCTGGCCGTCGCTCAAGGTGGTGGCCAGGAAGACGCCCAGCGTCGTCTTCTTCGGGGCCGGGGCCGCGCTCGCGGGAGCGCTCAGGCAGAGGGCCAGCGCGAGGCCGGCCAGGACGAAGCGAAGCATCTTCATGGGGTGGTGTCCTCCACGGTGGCTCCGGTCGCCGACGCCGAGCCCGCGGGCTCGGCGAGACCATGGAGGCTCTGCAAACGTTCCTTCCACTCACGCACCTGGGCCATGCGCGGCCCGGAGCCGGAGGCGAGGTAGCGGCGCCAGGCGTCCACGGCCTCGGCGGGCTCGTGGCGGCGCTCCTGCGCGTCGATGCCCAGGTTGAGCGAGGCCACCGCGACGGACGACTCCAGCTTGCGCCACGTGGCCAGCGCGTCCGCCGCCTTGCCCTTGCGCCAGTCGACGCAGGCCAGGTTGTGCTGGACCACCGCGTCCTCGGGCTCGGTGGCGAGCGCGGCCTTGAGCGCCTTCTCCGCGCCCTTCATGTTGCCGGCCGCGTAGGCCAGCGAGGCCTCGCGGCGATGGAGCGCCCCCGTCATGGACGCAAGCCACTTGGGCTGTCCGGGCATCGGCTTCTTCGCCGCGGCGGTCAGCTGCTTGCGCGCGGCGGCCACCTGTCCCTTCTTGTAGAGGGCGAAGGCATCCGCCAGGGCGCGCGTATTGGGCCAGGCCCAGGGCTGCGCGGGCGTGAGGGCCTTCTTCAGGGCGGCGCTGGCCTCGGCGTGACGGCCCGACTCCGCTCGCGTCAGGCCCCGGGCGAAGAGGACCAGCTTCGCCAGGTCCGAGCGCTTGCCGGTGCCCAGCTTGTCCACCGCGTCGAGGTCCCGGTCGGCGCCCTCGATGTCACCCGCCTCCAGCCGCGACAGCGCGCGGCGCACCAGCACGCGAGGCAGGTTGGCCTGGGCCACGCCCGCGGCCGAGCGCGACGGGCCCACCTCGGTGAGCCGCTGCACGGCGGCGTCCACCTGGCCCAGTTCCACCTCCGCGAGCGCGGCGCCCACCGACGCCTCCGCCTGCTGGTCCGGCTCCTCCGTCTGCTTCCCGGAGCGCTCGAAGGCCTCGAGCGCCGCCTGCGCATCCCCTGCCCCCAGCCGCGCGTAGCCCAGCAGCAGCTGCTCGCGCCAGGTGGCGCCCGGAAGCGTCGCGCCCTGCTCCATCACCTTGCGCGCGTCGCCGTAGGCCCGCGTCTCCATCAGCGCCGCGACCAGCCGGCGGGCCATGGGGACACTCCGGTCCAGGTCGAACGCGCGCCGCAGGTCGCGCACCGCATCGTCCGCCCGCCCCGCCCCACTGCGGTCTCGCGCGCGGTGGGCCAGCGCGCGGGCCAGCCACTGCTTCGCGCCCGCGTGGTCCGGCTCCGCGACGAGCGCGTTGCCATAGTCCTCGATGGCCTGGTCCCACTGCCCGGTGGCGAAGTGGTCCGCGCCCAGCAGCATCCAGCCCAGCGCCTGGCGAGGCACCATCTCCACGACGCGGCGATGCACCTCCACCGCGCGCTGGAAGCGGCCAGCACGGCGGTTGACGGAGCCCAGCGAGGCCCACAGCTCCACGCTGCTGGCTCCCGAGCGCACCGCGGCCTCCAGGAACTGGATGGCCTCCTCGTGGCGCCCCTGCGCCTGGAGCGCCTTGCCCACCGCCATCTGTCCCAGCACCAGTCCGGGCTGGAGCTCCAGCACCTTGCGGTAGGCCTCCTCCGCGGCCGGGGCCTGCTTCTGCGCCAGCCGCACATCCCCCAGGAGCAGGTACGCGGCGGGCGTCGCGCCCAGCTTCGCCACCGCCACCGCCTGCGCCTCCGCGCGCGGCAGCTCGCCCGACGCCAGGTACAGCCGGGCCAGCTTCTCCCGAGGCTCGGCCACCTGCGGGAAGCGGGTCGTCACCCCCTCCAACAACGTGCGCGCCTCGGCCGGCTTGCCCTCCAGCTCCAGCACGCTGGCCAGTCCCAGCTGCACGGTGGCGGACTCCGGCCGCCCCGCCTGCGCCTGGGTGAAGGAGGCCCGCGCGGCCGCCACGTCCCGGCGCAGCACGTGCGCGCGCCCCAGGAGCTCGTGAATCTGGTGGTCGTTGGCGGAGAGCTTCGCGGGGCGCAGCGACAGGTAGCGCTGCAGGCGCGTCACCGCGGCGTCGCCCTGCTGGGCGAAGAGGTAGTAGCTGGCCAGGTAGTAGTGGACGATGAGGTGCTCGGACTGGTCCGCCGAGGCCACCTGCTCCAACATCGGCACCGCCTCCGGGAAGCGGCGCAGCTTGAAGAGGGCCACGCCCAGGGGATACGCGAGCGACAGCTCGGACGGGTTCGCCGCCTGCACGGACTTGATTCGCTCCACCGTGCGCGTCCAGTCCTGGAGCGCGTTGGCGACGGAGCCCACGCCCGCGGCGGCCGTCACCGAGCCCGGCTCCGCGGCCAGCGCCTGCTCATAGAAGCCCAGCGCCTTGCGGTACTTCTCCTCGGCGTCCTTCTTGTCGCCGGAGGCGCTCGCCGCGCTGGCGGACACCTGGGCCGACTCGCCCTCCTTCACCAGCCGCTGCGACTCGGACATGGGCGGAGGCCGGTACTGCGCCAGTGCGGGAGGCCCCGAGAGCGAGGCCAGCAGCGCGAGCACCGACGTCAGGCGTCGCGGGGAGGACAGAGGTGTGCGGCGGCGCATGCGGTTCGTCCAGGGTCAGACGGGGCTGTACTCGGCCACGACGACGGTGATGTCGTCGCGCTGCGGGAGTCCCGCGCTGAAGGCTCGAGCATCCGCGAGCAGTGCTTCACGCACGGCCTCCGCGGAGAGGTGGGCGTGGGCTTGGACCGCGGCGGCCAGGCGCTGCGTTCCATAGAGGCGGCCCGAGCCATCGCGCGACTCGGTGAGGCCGTCCGTGTACCAGACCACGATGTCGCCGGGCCGCAGCTGCGCCTGGCGGGACGTGAACTGCGACGACACCGACGCGCCCAGGAGCGGGCCTCGCGCCGGCAGCGACGCCGTCTGGCCGGAGTGCTTGTTGTAGACGAGCGGGCTGGGGTGCCCCCCCGCCGCGTAGTCGATGAAGCCGTTGGACACGTCGATGACGGCCAGCGCGCTGGACATCTGGTGCTCGCCCCGGCCCACGTTGGCCAGCGTCACGTTGAGCGCGGTGATGAGCATCCGCGCGTCGACCTCCGAGGGCTCGCGCAGCGTCATCGCGGAGGCGAAGCCGCTGGTGGCGCTCGTGGCGACGAGCGACGTGGAGAGCCCATGGCCCGTCACGTCGCCGATGCCGATGACGACCCGCTGCGCGTCCAGCGCGGCGCGGAACCACCAGTCGCCACCACACGCATCCGCCGTGACGACGAGGCCCGCGATGCGCAGCGGGCCCACCTGCACGGCGTCACGTCCCGGCAGCAGCGTCTCCTGGACGGTGCGCGCCAGCGACACCTCGCGCTCGAGCTGCGCCTTGGCGCGCACGTCATCCAGGAGGACCTTGATGCGCTCGGCCATGTGGTTGAACACCACGCCCAGCGTGCGCACCTCGCGGCCCGCGCCTGGCGCCGCCTGCGTGCGCGCGGCCAGGTCTCCGGCGGCGAGCTGCATCACCTTGTGGGTGAGCACGCCCAATGGACGGGTGATTCTTCGGCTCTGGAAGGCGGCGACGACGCCCGCCAGCACCACGAAGCCGAGCCCCAGCACGAGCATGCGCAGGGTGTTCGCCCGCACCGTGGCCTGCTTGTCGCGCTCGAGCACCTCCAATTGCTCCTGGAGCGAGCGCAGCGAGTAGCTGATGACCACCAGCCCCTTGCCGCTGCTGGAGCCGTAGTCGATGGGCTCCTGGATCTCGTACACCGCCTGGTTGCGGTAGAAGGCCTGGACCAGGCGCTGCTCGGCGGTGCGCGGACTGGGCGCCTCGGCCTCCGGGGCCCCCGCCTCCTTCGCCTCGCTGTCCGCCATCACCAGCCCCTCCGGGTCGAGAATCTGGACGCGGAGGATGTTGGGGTTGGTGGTGACGATGGAGCCGGCCACGCCCTCCAGGAAGGCGTAGTTGTTGTCGCGCAGGTTGGTGACGGAGGTGAGCGCCAGCGTCTGGCCCACCGTCCGCCCCAGCTCGCGGGCCTGCTCCTGGATGCGCTCGGTGGAGCGGCGCGCGGTCTCCTCGAACTGGGACTGGGTGGAGGCCACCGATAGCGCGGCCAGCAGTCCGACGATGACCACCACCAGCGCCGTGGTGGTGAGCAGGAGGATCTGGTCCAGCCGAGGACCGCGGATGGCCGCGACGTTGGGCAGCTCCCCCGCTTCGAGCGGCGCGATGAGCGTGCTCGTCGACTCCGCGAGGGGAAGGCCCACGCCCCCGTGGAGGCGCGTGGAGGTGGACTCGGTGGTACCCGTGATCTCCCGGGTCCCCGTCCGCTCCGCGGACGAAGCCGCGGCTCCGGGGGACGTCCCCGGCGACGTACCGGGCTCGGGTTCGGGGTTCAGACGCGTGTTCGTGCTGGAGGACAAGGCCACACCCGGAAAGGCAACGCCTGGGGTCGATTGCGGAAGGGCTTCGACTCTAGCGCACTTCCCCTGGTTCGCGAGACCCTGCCTCACGGTGTTGACTACCATCTCGAGCCCATGAAGCCCCTCTTCCACGTCGGTGGGTTTCCCGTACGCGTCCATCCGTTCTTCTTCCTCTCCGCGCTCGCGACGGGTTGGGGGGTGGGCCTCGCGCCGGAGCGGTGGGCCTTGTGGATGGGCGTGGCGTTCGTCTCCGTGCTGTTCCACGAGTGCGCCCATGGCTGGGCCCTCCGGCGCTTCGGCGCCGACGCCCGCATCACCCTCCATGGGCTGGGGGGCACCACGGAGAGCACCCGGGAGGTGAGCCACCGCCAGGCCGTGCTGGTGAGCCTCGCGGGCCCCGCGATGGGGCTCCTGCTGGGGGGCCTTGCGTGGACGGTGTCCCGCGCCACCGCGCCGGAAGCAGGAGGACTCGCGCACGAGCTGGCACGGCAGGTCCTCTGGGTGAACGTGGGCTGGGCGCTCATCAACCTGCTGCCGGTGCAGCCCCTGGATGGAGGAGACGCGCTCGCGTCGTTCATGCGGGCACGGGCGGGAGCCCGCCATGAGCGGGCCCTGCGCCTCCTCGGCATCGGCACCTCGGCGGTGATGCTCGGCTGGGCCCTGTGGAGCCGCACCGTCTGGGTGGGCCTGCTGGCCGTGCTGCTGGGGTGGCTGAACGTTCGGCAACTTCGCAGGCTCCCCCCGCCCCGCCCCGCGCCCGTCCGCCGCATCGCCTCGCAGCGCCCCTCCGCCGAAGGCGCCGTCACGCTCGACGAGCTGCTGGGACGAGGCGCCAGCGCCCCGGCCGGCGGTGGGGAGCCCAAGCCACCAGGCCCCCGGGCCGCCTCCGTCCAGGAGCGACTCGCGCGGCGGGACGCCGAGGAGCCCGAGCCGCCCCCGGACTCGGCCGCGGTGGGCCAGCTCCTCCTCGACAGCGGGCTCGCGGCCCTGGCGGTGCGCCCGCTTCAAGAGGCCTTCGACCGGGAGCCCTCCTCCCACGCGGGCCACGCGCTGGTCCTCGCGCTGCTGGAGGCCGGCCGCACCGCGGAGCTGTTCGCGCTGCTCTCCGGGCCCCACGCGGCGCGCCTGTCCGAGGAGACCCTGGCCACCATCTCCGCCCGGGCGGGCCAGGACACGGGGCTAACGGACCGCGTCACACTCGTGCGACAGACCCGGGCTCCTAAGTCGGATGAGCGAGGCTGATTGCCGCGCCGCGCCACCGGCCCCCATTTGAGCGAGGGGCCAACAGCCCGGCATCCAGGTGCTTGAGACATGGGGCCTCATCCGGGTTATAGGGGCGTCCCCTCCAGCCAGAGGAAGCCCGCGCGTGTCTCGACCCCGACTCATCAAAGAATCATCCGCGCCGCTCCCGCTCGACAGGGAGCTGCTGGTTCGTATCCACGACCTGATGGTCAAAACGCGCGTCCTCGAGGAGCGCCTCATCCAGATGTACAAGCAGGGCCACGGCTACTTCTGGATTGGCGGACCCGGCGAGGAGGCGTTCAACGTCCCGCTCGGCCTGCTGATGAAGAAGGGCCAGGGCCCCGAGTACGACTTCCTCCACGCGCACTACCGCCAGTCCGGCACGCTGCTCGCCCTGGGCGAGGAGCCGATCGGCGCCCTGCGGCAGATGAAGAACACCGCGTCGGACCCGTACTCCGGCGGCCGCAACTTCGCGGGCCACTTCTCGCTGCGCAAGTACAACGTGGCCCCCGTCAGCTCGCCCATCGAGGTGCAGTACTCCATCGCTCCCGGCACCGCGATGGTGCAGAAGCGCGTGGGCGGCGACGGCATCACCATCGTCACCGGCGGCGACGCCGGCACGGCCGAGGGTGATTTCGCCACCTGCCTCGTGTGGAGCAGCCGCCCCGCCAACCCGCTGCCGGTGCTCATCATCGTCACCAACAACAAGTGGGGCATCTCCACGTCGGCGGAAGGCCAGCACGGCGAGCCCCGCGTCAGCGAGCGCGGCAAGGCGTTCAACATCCGCTCGAAGACCATCAACGGCAACGACCCGGTGGAGGCCTACCTGGAGCTGAAGGAGGCCATGGAGTACGTGCGCAAGGAGCGCAAGCCGTTCCTCCTGGAGGCCAACGTGTCGCGCCTGTACGGGCACTCGTCCGCGTCCGGCGCGAACTACGTGACGGACGAGGTCGACTGCCTCAAGGACTTCGAGAAGCGCCTGGAGCAGGACGGCGTGCTCACCCGTCAGCAGATGGACGACCTGCGCAACCGCTACACCGAGGACATGGCCGCGGCCGCCCGCATCGCCCGGGACGAGCCGCTGCCCGAGCCCGAGAGCATCTGGAAGCACATCTTCGCGGAGGACAAGTAACCCATGGCCAACATGGCACAGGCCATTCGCATGGCCCTCCACTACGCCGAGACGCACCTGGGCGTGACGGACATCTTCGGTGAGGACGTGGGCGCCCCGCTGGGCGGCGTCTTCACCTGCACGCAGGGCCTGAAGACGACGTGGAACTCGCCCCTGGACGAGCGCGGCATCATCGGCGCGGCCATGGGCATCGCGATGGGCGGCGGACGCCCCGTCGCCGAGATCCAGTTCTGCGACTACGTCTACAACACCATCGACCTGCTGAAGCTCGCGGGCAACACGTGCTGGTCCAGCAACGGTGACTGGAACCTGCCGATGGTGGTGCGCACGCCGGTGGGCAGCGGCATCCGCGGGTCCATCTACCACTCGCACTCGTTCGACGCGACGATGACGCACATCCCCGGCTGGAAGGTGGTCATGCCTTCCACCCCGCTGGACGCGTACGGCCTGCTCATCTCCGCGTGCAAGGAGCAGAACCCGGTCATGTACCTGGAGCCCAAGGCGCTCCTGCGCGTCAAGGGAGAGGAGCGCATCCCGGGCGAGCCCGACGACGACCGCACCCTGTCGAAGCTCATCGACGCGCCGCTGGGTGACCGCTCGCAGTGGAAGCCCCAGTGGCCGGAGGCGCTGGAGGCGTTCGCGGTGCCCATCGGCAAGGGCAAGCTCGTCCGCGAGGGCAATCAGGTGACGGTGGTCAGCTACGGCCGCACCCTGCCCCTGTGCGCGCGCGCCGCGGCGACGCTCGCCGACGAGGGCATCAGCGTGGAGGTCATCGACCTGCGCTCGCTGTGGCCCTACGACTGGGACATGATGAAGGCCTCCATCCAGAAGACGGGCCGCGTCCTGTTCGTCAACGAGGACACCGAGGTCACCAACTTCGGTGAGCACCTGGTGCGCCGCACCGTGGACGAGCTCTTCTACTCCCTGCTCGCGCCGCCGCGGCTGCTGGCCGGCAAGTTCGTGCCCGGCATCGGCCTGGCCGACACGCTGGAGATGGCCTCCGTGCCCCAGCAGAACGACATCACCACGGCCCTGCGCGCCCTCGCCGGCGAGCAACCGTAAGCGCGGCACCCACAAATACCCCGTGGGCCCGTCCCCACGGAATCCCTCGGGCCGCCGTTCCTCTTTGGAGGAGCGGCGGCCCTTTCGTTAGAATCCAAACTGCCTTGTCACAGCCAATCGTCCGGACCGTCAGCCCCGGGGCCGCAGAAGCCCCCGCCTTCCGCATCCGCCGAGCCCGTCGGGGCGACGCCGAGGCCATGGCCTTGCTCCTTCGCGAGCTGGGCTACCCCCAAGGGACGGATCAGCAGACCGTCCACTGGGTGGTGAGCCATCCGGAGATTGAAATCTTCGTGGCGGGCGACGCGCAGGACCGGCCCGTGGGCATGCTGTCCTTCTCGCACCGGCCGCAGCTCCGGCTGCGTGGACGCGTGGCCACCATCGACGAGCTGGTGGTGACGGAGACCTGGCGGCGCCGAGGCGTGGGACGCGCGCTCATCAAGCAGATCCTGGAGCGCTGCAAGGTGCTCAGCGCGCGGCAGCTCCAGCTCGTCTCGCCCATGGCCACCACGCCCGAGGCGCGCAGCTTCTACACCGCCTGCGGCTTCTCCGAGGTGGACGCGGGCGTCTTCCGCCACCTGGAGACCGAAGGCCGCCGCTAGTCCGGGCGGCCCTCGTCGTCCCACGGCCGGGGCTCGCGCCGCGACGTCCGCGTCAGCGCTTGAAGCTCGCCACGACGCGGTGGAGCCGCTCGCGGTCCTCGTCGCTCACGTCCGTGAAGCGCACGCCGATGGCCTCCTGCTCGTCTCGCACCCACGCGATGATGCCCGTGAGGTGGAACTCCTCGCCCGCGATGTCCATGGACAGCCGCACCTGCGCGCCCACGTCGTAGGCCTTGCGCGTGCGCAGACACAGGCCGCCCGCGGAGACGTTAATGGAGAACACCCGCAGGGCCCGCGCGGCGTCTTCCGTCTGCTCGAAGCGGACCGCGAACTTCGCGGTGACGCGCTCATCGGCGCGCCGGTTCGCGTATGCGGCCGCGTCTCCTGTCATCTCCGCTTCCGCCGCCTTGCCAGTCATGTTCACCCGCTACCCCCAGTCCGCTGCCGGCGGTGGTCCGCCTTCCCAACGACCGACGGGATTCTGACGCGCCGAGCCACCCCGTGGGCATCGGTCGTCTGACAAGTGTCCGCTGCTTTCCAGGCCTGATTCAAGGGGCCCCCCACGAATGGGCGCCATCGGATAAGTGCTCCGGGACTTTGATTCGGGAGCAAGGGATGCGTGTGTGGCTCGCGGTGTTGACGGGAACCCTCCTTCTGGTGCTCGGGACACCCGGGTGCAGCGACGACAACCCGCACGGGCCCAATGGCGGCGGCGACGCGGGGGTGCCGGGACACCCCGACGGCGGCGCGCCCCCGGAGGATGGCGGCCCCTCCTCCGACTTCGCCTGCAACGTCGCGAGGCAGGAAGGCTGTGAGAATGGCCAGAGCTGCCACTTCGCCGACCTCTCGGAGGGTCGAACTGGCAGCCAGTGCTTCGCGGCGGCGTGTGACGTCGTCCGGCAGGACTGCGCGCAGGGCCAGCGCTGCACCTACGTGAGCGCGGGGGGCGTGACGGAGCGGCGGTGCGTGGAGGCCGGCGCCGCGACGGAAGGCACCCGCTGCACGCTGGCGCCCACGGACGCGGGCGTCGAGTTCGACACGTGCGCCGCGGGCCTGTTCTGCAAGGACGAGCGGCTGGGCGATGGAGGCACGGGGTTCTTCTGTCGAAGGCTGTGCCACGCGACGCCGCAGTGTGGCGCCTCGGGGGAGTGCAGCACGGTGCTGCGGCTGCCGGGCACCTCGGAGCTGCCGCTGTTGTGTGGACCTCGCTCGCCGCCGTGTGACCCGTTCGCGCAAGGCTGCGCGGCGCCGCTGAGCTGCTACCCCTCCGCGTCCGGGCCCGTGTGCGCGGGCAGGGGCACCCGGCAGACAGGTGACGCCTGTGACTTCAGCAACCAGTGCGTGCCGGGGAGCACGTGTGTGAACACGGGGCAGGGCCTGCGCTGCCAGCCCCTGTGCCGCCCCTCCGGCACGCCTGCCTGTGCCGCCGGGACGTGCCGTCCGCTGAATGACAATCCAGGCGTGGGAGCGTGCGTGCCGTGAAGGACGATTCCCGCGCGGGGCAGGGTTTTCGCCACGCGGGGATATCGCGAGACACCGCCAGGGCAGCCCACGCGCCCGAAGTGGGAAGCGTCGTCTCCCACTCGCCTAGGGGGCGGGGAGACGTGCGTCGCGAGCCGCGGGGCTTGCGCGAGTGGAAGCCGCTCGTCGTGAGCCCCCGGGGTGCGCATCCTCCGTCGTCGGGAGGGAGCGACGATGCGACTGTGGCGAACGTGGCTCGGAGTCCTGGCGTGTCTGGGCAGCGCGCAGCTGGCGTGCACGCCCAGCGACGGGAAGTCCTCCGGAGCCTGGGAGCAGGATGAGTCCTCTTCCGTCACGAGCATGCCGGCCGAAGGACTGGAGGTCGCGCCCGCGCTCGTGCTCAACGACGACGGAGGCGTGCGCCCCACACCTCCCCCCGCGCCAGTTCCCGGCTTCCAGCCGGGCTTCCATCAAGCGCTGCGCGGCTCCTTCTCCGTGGGCGGTGTCACCACGTTCCGGCTGCGCATCCCCATCGCCCGCGCGGGAGAGCGGCTCCAAGTGACGTTCCGCGCGGGCGACGGAAGCCTCACGCTCGAGCGCGCCAGCGTCGCGAGGGCCGGGCCGGATGGCACGCTGCTGTCGGCGCCCGTGCCCCTCGCCTTCGGTGGAAAGCCGGGCTTCACGTCGGGGCCGCGGATGCGGATGGCCTCGGACCCCGTCGTGTTCCCGGTGAAGTTCCGCGAGGAGCTGGCCATCACCTTCGAGGCCCGCGGCGCGCTGGCGGCCAGCACCATCAACGCGTTCCCCGGCAGCACCATCCGCCCGGGCACGCATGCGATGTCGTCGGGGACGCTCAGCGGGGAGACCTTCGAGCGCTCCGTGGGCGTGGCGACGGTGTCCGTGGAAGGCCCTCCGGGCCGCGTCTTCCTCGCGGTGGGCGACAGCATCACCGAGGGCTACGTGGATGAGCGCAACGACGCGCGCAACGCCTGGCCCGCCTTGGTGGAGTCCCAGCTGGGCGTGCCCGTGGTCAACGCGGGCGTCAGTGGCCAGGGCTTCTATGATGCCTTGATGCGGCTCGACGGCGAGGTGCTCGCGGTGAAGGGTGTCACCGACTGCCTGGTGCTCCTGGGGACCAATGACCTGGGCGAGGCGGGAGCCGAGGAGCAGATGGAGGGGCGCATGCGCCTGCTGGTGCAGCGCCTGGAACCCTTCTGCCGCGTCTGGGTGAGCACGCTGCTGCCCAAGGAGAAGACGAACTACGGCAGCTATGACCTCGTGAAGTCGCAGCGGCTGGAGTTCAACGCGTGGCTGCGCGCGGGAGGCGCGGGCGCGGGCATCATCGACCTGGAGGCCGTGACACGCAGGCCCACCAACGTCCACCTGTACCTGCCAGGGCTCACGGCCGACGGCATCCATCCCACCACGGAGGGCCATCGCGTCATCGCCGCCGAAGTGGCGCGGGTGCTGCGCGAGCGAGGAGCGCTGTAGCGCCCGTGCCTCAGCCGCGAGGCCCCAGCACCCCGTGGAGCGCGAGCAGCTCCGCCAGCCCCGGAGGCGACAACAGCCAGTCGTTCTCCGAGGGCACCCAGCGCACCGGCGCCCCCGCCTTCTCCAGCACGGCATTCACCTGACGGAACAGCGGCTCGAAGGTGGTGGCGGGGGCCTCCCAGTTGCCCTCCCCCGCCTCGACCTCCACGCCACCGGGGTCCACGACGAAGGCATTGCGGCCCTGCAGTGGCTTCACCGCGAAGCCCGGCAGATAGGGCTGCATCGCCGCCTCCAGCCGCTCCAGGAGCGCGCCGTCCTCGTAGGGGTGGGCCAGCTCCCAGTCGAAGAACGAGGGAAGCTGCGAGGCCAGCTCCGCGCGCAGCGGGTCCTCGCGGCTGTCGCGCCAGTGGTGCTCCGCGAGCTCCAGGGCCGTGGCCGGCACCTTCAGCTCCCACTGCTCCAGTTTCGCGAGCAGCTCACCCATCCGCTCCACCAGCTCATAGGGCGGCTCCACGCGCGTCACCCAGGCCACGTCCGCCACGGACTGGCCTCGGCGCACGCCCGACACCGTGTCCCCCACGCGAAGCTGGAAGGGCGGCGCACCGGACTCGGGCTCGGGATAGAGGGGCGCGTTGAGCAGCCCTTCCCCCGAGGCCGGACGCAGCCTCGCGAAGCCATGCTTGGGGTTGACGTCCTCCACCGTGAACGTGTCCTGGGCCATCCGTCACCTCCTCGCGGGAAAGACTAACCGGTGTTGCGCATGCCGGCCGCGATACCGTTGAGCGAAAGCAGGAGCGGCCGGTCGCAGTCGCTCGCGCCCTCCCGCTTGCGCCGCAGGAGCTCCACCTGGAGGAAGGACATCGGGTCCACGTAGGGATTGCGCAGGGAGATGGCGCGCTGGAGCTGAGGGTTGTGGTCCAGGAGCCGCTGCTCCCCCGTCAGCCGCTTCACTTGCTTGCGCGTGCGGCGGTGCTCCTGCTGGATGAGGCGCCACAACGGACGCGTGGACGCGGGCGCCAGCGCCGCATACCGCCCGGCGATGGCCATGTCCGACTTGGCCAGCACCATGGTGACGTTGTCGATGACGGCCTTGAAGAAGGGCCACTGCCGATACATGCGCTTGAGGAGCGCGGCCCCGCCGGGCTTCTTCGCGAAGTCCTCCAGCGCCGAGCCCACGCCGTACCACCCCGGCAGGATGGCGCGGTTCTGCGTCCAGGCGAACACCCAGGGGATGGCGCGCAGGGACTCGAGTCCCCCCGCCTTGCGCTTGCTGGGACGCGAGCCGATGGGCAGCGCGGCGATCTCCTCCACCGGCGTCGCCGCCATGAAGAGCTCCAGGAACCGGGGGTCCTCCCACACGAGCGAGCGATACGCCACCCTCCCCGTCTCGGCGAGTGTGTCGAACGCGGCGCGGAAGGCCTGCTCATCCTCGTCGGAAGGCCGAGGCTGCGCGTCGAGCAGGTGCGGCAGCACACCGCCCAGGATGAGCTCCAGCGTGCGCCGGGCCAGCTCGGGGCGGGCGTACTTGTGGTCCAGCGCCTCGCCCTGCTCCGTCGCCTTGTAGCCGCCCGCCACCGCGCCGGGAGGCAGCGCGAGGATGGCCTCCTGCGCGGGGCCACCGCCTCGGGCCACGGACTCGCCGCGCCCGTGGAACAGCCGCAGGGGGACGCCCGCCTCCTTCGCCGCGCGGGTGAGCGCGACCTGCGCGCGGTACAGCGCGGCGCTCGCGGCCAGCAGTCCGACCTCCTTGCCGGAGTCGCTGTAGCCGACCATCACCTCCTGCGCGCCCCGGGCGTCGACATGGCGTCGATACTCGGCGTTGGCGAAGAGTGTCCGCAGCACGTCCGGCCCGGCATCCAGCGCGCCGAGCTGCTCGAAGAGCGGCACCACGTCCACCGTGGCGCAGCCGCGCTTCGCGTCCCACAGGCCCGCGTGCTTGATGCACTTGAAGGCCGCGAGCACATCCTCGGCCGTGCTGGCCATGCTCAGGATGAGCGTGCGGCACGCGGGCTCCCCCGCCTCCGCCTGGGCTTCACGCAGCCGGTCCAGCACCGCGAGCAGCCGCTTGCCACCGTCCGACGGCGCGGGCCCTCCCGGCTCCAACGAGGCCGCCGCACTCACCGCGTCCTCGGCGGGGACCCGGGCCTCCAGCTCCGCGAGCGACAACCCCAACGCGAGCACCCGCTCCCGCATGCGCAGCACCTGGCGCAGTCCCGCCTTCGCGCCCTTGGCCTGCTCCAACGCGCGAGCCAACAGGTCCAGGTCCGCGAGCAGTGCCTCGGGGGTGCGGTACGCGCTCGGCGGCAGTGCGCCCGCGTCGCCGGTGCGCTGGGCCAACACGTGGCGCAGCGCCTGATGCAGCCGCTCCTCCATGAAGCGCAGCTTGCGGCGCCAGGGCTCGCCGACGGTGCGAGGCCCCAGGCGTTGCTCCGCCTCCGGGAGCTGCGCGGCGTCGTGCTCCAGCGAGGCGAGCAGCTCCGGCGACGGCTTCGCGTGCCGGTCCGACTGCGAGAGCATTCCTCCGAGGCGCTCGAGTCCCTGCATCAACAAGCGCAGCCCGCGCGCGCGGTGGGCGCGCAGCGTGTCCGCGAACACCTCCGGCGTCACGAGCGGGTTTCCATCCATGTCCCCGCCCACCCATGAGTGGACGCGCACCGGCGTATCCACGGGCCCGAGCGACTCGCCATAGGCGCGCTCGAAGGCCCACTCCAGCAGCTCCGGCAGCTCCGAGAGCTGCTCGGCGAGCACCTCCTCCACGTACCAGAGGATGTTCTTCACCTCGTCGCCCACCGTGGGGCGCTCGCGGCGCAGCTCATCCGTCTGCCACAGCGTGGTGATCTCCTCGCGGAGCGACTCCAGGTTCTCCACGCTCTCCCTCGGCGTGAGCTCGCTGCGGTCCCGCTCCTCCAAGAGGCCGGCCATCCGGTAGAGCTTCTCCAGCAGCGTGCGCCGCACGGCCTGCGTGGGGTGCGCGGTGAGCGTCAACGTCACCTGCATCCGGCGGAGCGCCTCACGCACCCGGGCCGCGGGAATGCCCGCGTCCTTGAGCGAGAGGAACGTCGCCTCCAGCGAGCCTCGCTGGGGATGGGGGGACTCGGCGCCGGCATATGCGCGGGCGCGACGGATGCGGTGGTGCTGCTCCGCGAGGTTGACCAGCTGGAAGTACACGGAGAAGGCGCGAAGCACCGGCTCCGTCCGCTCCAGGGGCAGCCGCTTGAGGACCTCCGCCAGCTCGGCCGCGGAGGCGCGACGTCCCGCCATCGGGCCCCGGCGCCGCTGGATGGCCAACCGGCGAACATCCTCTTCCAAGTCGAACAGGTCCTGCCCTTCCTGCTCGACGAGCACTTCTCCCAACAGCCGGCCCAGCAGGCGGACATCACGGCGAAGCGGCGAATCCACGGCACGAACACGAGCCATATGCCGTGGACACTAGCCGCTTCCCCCTGCCCGCGCGCGGGCAATGTCCCAGGGACCGCCGGGCACGTCAGAACCCGAGGTACTCGAGTTCGTCATCCGTCAGTTGATGCAGCGGCTGACGGGACTTGACCTCTCCCGTCTTCGGGTCGTTGTACAGCTCGGTGTCGGAGAGGTTGCGGAGCACCAGCTCCACCTTGCGAACCTGCGCCCGCTCCGAGTCGACCATCTCCCGCTCACGGATGATGTTCGCGATGACACCCGCGGGAACCAGCTGGTCGCCCGAGGCGCCGCCTTGCGTCTGATACGACACCATCTCCGAGTTCCGGCTCTGCTTCTGGAACTGCATGACCAGCGTGGCCAGGCGCTCGGCGTCAATCCGATACTCCTCGCGAATCCGCCGCATCCGCGCCTCGCGCTCGTCGATGCGACCCTTCAGCTCCGCCACCTTCTTCTGCATCGCGCCCCGAAGCTCGGGGGATGTCTTGGTGCTGTAGCGAACGGAATCAAACATGCCCGTGGTCCGCTCAACGTAGTGACCCATGGTCCTGCCCTGCCTTGTCCGTGATGTGAGGGAATGACCGCGCGGCGGCGCTCTTCGCCGAGATGGCGGGGGGCTGTCCGGCGCGGCGCCGCGCAGACGGAGGCCCTCCCGCCAGGCTGACGCCGCATCCGGCGAAAGGCTCGACACCGCGTGCGGCCCGCCGTCCCACATGGCCGACGCCGCCCTGTGGCTCCTCGCCCGCACTCGGGCCCGGTCCATGCCTTGCACAGATGCCCGGCACGAGACGCGGCCCTCGACGCCGCACGGGAGTGCGCAACCATGTGGACGACACGGTGGTGGAAGGCGGTGGTGATTTGCGGCTCGCTGGCCGCGCAAGGCGCGCTGGCCAAGCCCACGGCGCTGGAGCAACCCGCCGAGCAGGCGGAGGTCACCCGCGAGGCGCTCGACGGGAACTTCCTCGCATCCGAGCTCGTGGAGCTCTACCCAGGCGCTCCGGATGACATGGCGCTCCCGCGCCTGCGCCACGTCGAGCCCGTGAGGTGCGCCGCGGCCCCGGAAGGCCGGCTGTGGGTCGCCGCCACCGAGGAGTGCGGCGAAACCGAGTGCATCGAGAAGACGACCATCTGGGTCGGCTCGTGGACCGTCGAGGACGCAGGGGTCACCGTCGCGTGCGACGCCGAGCACGTGGTGCTCTCCACCCACGACTGGCGCATGGTGCTGGTCCCCGACGGGCACGGCGACTTCAACGTCGAGGAGTCCACCCTGGGCGAGGAGCCCACCAGCACCTCCCAGCAGGCGCTCGCGCCCACCGGCGAGCGCTGAGCGGCTCTACGGTCCGATGCGGCGCAGGATGAGGATGGGGCCCTCATCCAGCCGCCGGTCCCTCAGGTCGATCTCGCAGTCGAGCATCCAGTCGCCATGACCCTCCGGGTCCATGATGCGCTGCTGGACCTCCCAGAGCCTGGGCCCTGTCTCCTTGAGGAACGTGTTGGCGGGCTTGCGCGCCTGCGGGGTGAGCACCACGACCTTGTGCTCTTCGTGGTACGGCACCATCGCCTGTTCCAGCTTCGGCGCGGTCCACTCGCCCAGCGGGTTGTCCAGGAGCGCCAGCGCGTCCGTGTAGCGCTTCTGCCCCAGCGCCCGCAGCATCCGGTGCAGCTCCTCGCGCACGCGAGCGGCGAAGGCCCGCGGGTCCTCGGTGAGCTCCTTGGGCTTGAGCGACACCTCCGGCTTCGCCTCGACGACGGCGTCCGGGTTGCGCATGCGCTCCCACTCGTCCACGAGGCTCGAGTCGACCTGGCGAATCGTCGCGCGCAGGTGGTCGATGAAGTCCTCCACCTCCTCCGTGCGGAAGCGGTCCGGCACCGTCTGCACCAGCGTCTTGTACACATCGCTGACGTAGCGCAGCAGCACGCCCTCGCTGCGCTGCAGCCCGTACTCACGCACATAGTCGTGGAAGGACATGAAGCGCTCGAACATGTCCCGCACCACCGCCTTGGGCCGGATGTTCTCCTCGCCCACCCACGGGTGCTTGCGCGCGAAGGCGTTGAACGTGCCGTAGATGAAGTCGCGGTTGGGCTTGGGCCACTCGAGCTTCTCCAGCTCGTCCATCCGGTCGTCGTACTCCATGCCCTGCGCCTTCAGCTCTTGAATCTTCTCGCCCTTGAGCTGGTTCAGCTGCGCGTAGAGCACCACCTCCGGGTTCTCCAGGATGGACTCCACCAGCGTCACCACGTCCAGCGCGTACGACTCCGTGGTGGGGTCCAGCAGCTCCAGCGTCTCCAGCAGGTACAGCGACAGCGTGTGGTTGAGGCTGAAGTCCTGCTGGAGCTCCTGCGCCACCTTCACCGTGGCGCCCGAGCCGTTCTCGCCTCGCACCAGCTCGACGATGCCCGCCCCGCGCAGCGTGCGGAAGTCGCGCGCCGCGTTGTTCAGGTGGCGGCGCTTGAGGAAGTCCGAGTCGTGGCAGCGCTGAATCAGCTCCACCAGGCGCCGGTAGCCGCCCGTGCCTCGCACGTGGTCGCTCTGGAGCAGGTTGAGGATCATGCCGTGCGACACGGCGAAGCGCGACTCGAGCGGCTCCGGCATGCCCGTCTGGAGGCGCTCGAAGGTACTCTTGTCGTACTGCACGAAGTTCTTCTGCGGCGGCTTCGCCTTGGGCGCCTTCTTCTTGCCCGCGGCCTCCTTCGCGGCTTGCTTGATGTTCTCGACGACGTACTCGGGGGCCTGCGCCACGACGCTGCCCTCGTTGTCGAAGCCCTTGCGGCCGGCGCGGCCGGAGATCTGCTGGAAGTCGCGCACGCTCAGCGTGGCCAGCTTCTCGCCGTTGAACTTGAAGAGCTGGGTGAAGAGCACCGTGCGGATGGGGATGTTCACGCCCACGCCCAGCGTGTCCGTGCCGCTGATGACCTTGAGGTGCCCGCCCTGGGCCAGCTTCTCCACCAGGAGCCGGTACTTCGGCAGCAAGCCCGCGTGGTGCATGCCGATGCCGTGGCGCAGGTAGCGCTGGAAGTCCTTGCCGTAGGGCGTGTCGAAGGGCGCATCCAGCAGCGCGACGCGGATGGCCTCCTTCTCCTCCTTGGTGGAGAAGTCGACGGACATGAGGTTCTGCGCCTGCTCCGCGGCGGCGCGCTGCGTGAAGTTCACCAGGTAGATGGGGTACTTCTTGCGCGCGACCAGGTCTTCGATGGTCTCGTGCAGCGCGGACTCGCGGTAGTCGAAGTCCAGCGGCACCGGGCGCTGCGTGCTTCGCACCGTGGCCACCTCGCGGCCGGTGAGCTTGCGCAGGCTCTCCTCGATGATGTGCGTGGGCCCCAGCGTGGCCGACATCAGGAGGAACGTCGCCTTGGGCAGCGCGATGAGCGGAATCTGCCACGCCACGCCGCGGTCGCGGTCCGAGTAGTAGTGGAACTCGTCCATGACGACGTAATCCACCCGGGCCCCCGCGTCGCGCAGCGCGAGGTTGGCGAGAATCTCCGCGGTGCAGCAGATGATGGGCGCGTCGCGGTTGATGCTGGCGTCGCCCGTGAGCATGCCCACGTTCTCCGCGCCGAAGGCCTCGCACAGCGCGAAGAACTTCTCGTTCACCAGCGCCTTGATGGGGCAGGTGTAGAAGGAGACCTTGCCCTCGGCCATCGCCTTGAAATGCATCGCGGTGGCGACCAGCGACTTGCCGGACCCGGTGGGCGTCTTCAGGAACAGGTGCTTGCCCGCGAGGATCTCGAGGATGGCCTCCTCCTGGGCGGGATAGAGGCTGAGCCCGTTCGATGAGACGTAGCCCACGAAGCGGTCCAGGATGCTGTCCGCGTCGAGCGCGGGCTCTCCCTTCTTCGGGAGCAGGGCGGCAAGCGGCGCTTGGGTTTCAGGGGTGGCCATCACGCGCGCGACTCTAAAGCAGGGACTGTTTGGCGTCCGCTGCGAAATCCAGCGGGTGGGCCCTCACCGAGGGTTCAAGCCCCGCCCCCAGTCCCCCCATCGGTCCACCCCACGTCACTGCCCACGGACGGGGGAACGATGTGGCCCACCTGGGGGGTGCCTACCGTTGCCCGGCTTTTCGACCAGACCCACAAAGGGGCAGCGTGATGTTGCATTCCTGGCGTGTCGCATTCCTCGCCGCATGGGCCGCAGTCTCGGTGGCCCAGGCGCAGACCCCCGACCTGGCCTCCGTCGGCCAATGGACCCCCGTCCAGAAGTGGCCCTACTCCGCGGTGCACACCCACGTCCTCCCCACGGGGAAGGTGATGTTCTTCTCCGAGTTCGGGGATGGCGACAACCCGATGCTCTGGGACCCGCAGACCAACGGGCTCACCGCGCTGCCCAAGGCGGGCTTCAACATCTTCTGCGCGGGCCACGCCTTCATGGCGGATGGCCGCCTGCTGGTGGCCGGCGGCCACATCATGGATGACTCGGGCCTGCCCTACGCCACCATCTTCGACCCCTTCAAGCTGACCTGGACGCGCATCCCCAACATGAACGCGGGCCGGTGGTACCCCACCGTCACCACGCTGCCCAACGGCGACATGCTGGTGATTGGCGGCGCCAAGGAGGACCGCTCGAAGAACCTGATTCCCCAGGTGTGGCAGCCCTCGAAGAACGCGTGGCGCAACCTGAGCGATGCCAGCCTGGAGCTCATGTACTACCCCTGGATGTTCGTCACGCCGCAAGGCAAGACGTTCATGGCTGGATACTGGAAGCCCGCGCGCTACCTGGACACGAACGGCAAGGGCGCCTGGTCGGTGGGGCCGCGCACCAGCTACGCGCACAGCCGCAACGCGGGCAGCGCGGTGATGTACGACGAGGGCAAGGTGCTCCTCACCGGCGGCGACAACCCGCCGACCAACAACGTGGAGGTGCTGGACCTCAACACCACCAAGCCCACGTGGCGCACGGTGCCGCCCATGCGGTACGTGCGTCGTCAGCACAACAGCACGGTGCTCCCGGATGGGACGGTGCTCGTCACGGGGGGACACAGCGGCCCCGGCACGGACAACCCCAAGTTCCCCCGCTACGAGACGGAGCTCTGGGACCCCGCCACGGAGAAGTGGACCGAGCTGGCTCCGGCTTCCGCGTATCGCGGCTACCACTCCACCACGGTGCTCCTGCCGGATGGCCGGGTGCTCTCCGCGGGCAGCAAGAACGTGAAGACGATGCAGGTCTTCTCCCCGCCGTACCTCTTCCGAGGCGCCCGCCCCACCATCACCTCCGCGCCTGGCGCCATCGCGTACGGCGAGAACTTCCGCGTCACCACGCCCGACGCGGCCCGCATCACCCAGGCGACGTGGATCCGCCTGGGCTCCGTCACCCACGCCTTCGACGAGAACCAGCGCTTCATGCGCCTGCGCTTCACGGCCAGCAACGGCGGCCTCACCATCACCGCGCCCGCCAACGCCAACGTCGCCCCGCCCGGCCACTACATGCTGTTCCTGCTCAACGGGCAGAAGGTCCCCTCGGTGGCGAAGATCATCCGCGTGGGCGGCGACGGCACGACGCCCACGCCCACCGAGCCGCCTCCCGACTCGGGCTTCACCGCCGTGGCCTTCGGCGCCGAGTGGAAGTACGACGACCGCAACGTCGACCCGGGCCCGACGTGGATGCAACCCGGCTTCAACGACGCGGCGTGGAAGAAGGGCCCGGCGCAGCTGGGTTACGGCGAGTCCGACGAGCGCACCGTGCTGACGAAGTCGACGCCTCCCCAGCCCACCGTGTACTTCCGCCGCAAGTTCACCATCCACGGCATGGTGGAGAAGGCCACGCTCCAGCTGATTCACGATGACGGCGTGGCGGTGTTCCTCAATGGCACGCAGGTCTACTCGAGGCTCATCTCCAACCCGGCCCACGCCTCCTACGCGGACGGAGCCTGCGCCGACAACAACCTGAGCCAGACGACCATCCCCGCCTCCCGCTTCGTGATGGGCGACAACACCCTGGCCGTCATGGTGAAGCAAGCCAACGCCAGCTCCAGCGACCTGTCCTTCGACCTGGAGCTCAAGGTGACCACCGACGGGATGCAGCACGACGCCCTCTTCTTCGAGAGCCCCAATGGCGGCGAGACACTCCGCCCCGGCAGCGTCCAGATGCTCCAGTGGATGACCCACGGCTTCGGCGTCGACAACGTGAGCTTGCAGTTCTCCGCCGACAACGGGGCGAGCTGGTCCACCGTCGAGACCCGCATGCCGAACCTCGGCTTCTTCGAGTGGACGGTGCCACACGCGGAGACGACGCAGGGCGTCCTGCGCATCTCGGACCCGGCCCGGCCCGACATCGCGGACAAGACCGACACGCCGTTCACCATCACCGCGGTGCCGCGGTTCCGGGCCATCACCTTCGGGGAGTACTGGAAGTTCGACGACCGCAACGTCGACCCGGGCAGCCAGTGGACCACGCTCGGGTTCGATGACTCGGCCTGGCGCTCCGGCCCCGGCAAGCTGGGCTACGGCGACGGCGATGAGCACACCGTGCTCAACAAGACCACGCCCAGCCAGCCCACGGTCTACTTCCGCAAGAAGCTCTCCCTGAGCGAGGCCATCCGCTCCGCCAACCTGCGCGTGCTGCACGATGACGGCGTGGCCATCTGGGTGAACGGACGGCTCGTCTACTCCCGGTTCACCGACAACGGCCTGGGCCACGGCACCTTCGCGAGCAACTCGCTGAAGGAGCCGCTCATCAGCACCGCCACCATCGACGCGTCGGCGTTCGTCGCGGGTGACAACATCATCGCGGTGATGGTGAAGCAGAGCGGCGCGGATTCGAGCGATGTGTCGTTCGACCTCGAGCTGAACCTCGAGGCCCGGTAGCAGGCCCCCGGCCCCGGGCGTGGGTCAGAGCACCTTCACCGCTTTGACCATGTCCGGGGCCAGCTCCTCGTGAGGGAGGATGGAGAACCCCTGCCGCTTGCTGATGTTCTGCATGGCCCGGTTCCCCGCGAGGATATCCGCGACGATTCGCTGCACACCCCACGCGCGCCCCACCTCCACCAGCCGCCGCAGCATCTCCGAGCCCAATCCCTGGTGCTGCACGGCATCGCTGATGAGGATGGCGAACTCCGCGTCCTGGGTGCCTCGCAGGCGCGTCAGTCGCCCGACGCCGAGCAGCTCTCCGCCCTTGCGCTCGGCCACCAGCGCCATCTCCCGCGCGTAGTCGTTGAAGCAGATGCGCGCCAGTCGCTCGTGCGCCACGCGGGTGCTCAGCTGCATCAGCCCCGCGTAGCGCATGAACACCGTCTGCTCGGAGAGCGTGCGGTGGAAGCGCTCCATCCGAGGCTCGTCCTCGGGGCGGATGGGGCGGAGGAGGAGCTCCTCTCCGTTCTTCAGCTGGAAGGGAGCCACGTACTGCTGCGGATACGGCTCGATGGCGAGCTTCGGCAGCTCGGCTTCCGTCACGGTGGACGGATGGAGGACGACCCGAGCGTCCAGGGCCAGGAGCCGCTCTGATGAGGCCAGGAGCGGATTGATGTCCACCTCCTTCACCCAGCACTGCTCGACCACCATCTGGCTGAAGCGCACGAGGAGCCGCTCCAGTTCCGGCAGGTCCACGGGCTTCGCGCCTCGCACGCCGCGCAGTGCCTGGAAGATGCGCGTCTGCTCCATCATCCTCCGCGCGAGCGTGGTGTTGAGCGGAGGGAGCCCGAGCGCCCGGTCCTTGAACACTTCCACCAGCGTGCCCCCCGCGCCAAACAGCAGCACGGGACCGAACTGCGGGTCCAGGCTGCTGCCCACGATGAGCTCCAGGCCGCTCAGCCGCACCATGGGCTGGACGGTGACGCCTTGAAATGCTTCGGGCTGGCCGAGCTCCACCAGGCGCTCGCGGATGCCTCGGAATGCGTGGCGCACGGCGTCCGCGTCCTGGAGGTTCAACCTCACGCCGCCCACGTCCGTCTTGTGCGTCACGGTGAAGGAGTGGAGCTTGAGGACCACGGGGTAGCCCAGGGCGTTGGCCTCGGACACCGCGGCGTCTTCGCTCGTGGCGAGCTTCGTCTCCACGGTGGGGATGCCGTAGGCGGACAGGAGCTGCTTGGACTCGTACTCCGTCAGCAGCGTGCGGCCTCGGGCTCGTGCCGCGTCCACCAGACGGCGCGCCGCGTCCCGGCCTCCGGTGGGCTCCTCCGTCAGCGTGGGAGTCTCATACAGGCCCGCCAGGTTGTACGAGTAGCGCCACATGTAATTGAAGATGCGCGCGGCCGTGTCGGGATAGCCGAAGGTGGGGATGCCCGCGTCGTTGAGGATGCGCTCTCCCGCGGCGACCTCGGAGCCGCCCATCCAGCTCGCCAGGACTGGCTTGCCGGGGAGCTTCGCGTAGGGCTTGAGCCTGTCCGCGGTCTGCGTCGGCTCCGTCATGTCCTGCGGGGTGAGGATGACCAGGAGCCCGTCACTTCCGGGGTCTCGGCCCGCGACCTCCAGCGCCTTCGCGTAGCGGTCCGGGTCGGCGTCGCCCAGGACGTCGACGGGATTGCCGTGGCTCCATTGGGGCGGCAGGAAGGTGTCCAGGGCGCGTCGTGTTTCGTCGCCGAGCACCGCGAGCTCGCCTCCGCCCGACACGAGCGCATCCGTGGCGAGGACACCGGGGCCGCCTGCGTTGGTGAGGACGGTGAGACGGCGTCCCGCGGGGCGGGGCTGCCTCGCCAGGGTCTCGGCCATGTAGAAGAGGTCGGAGATGGACTCGACGCGCAGCACGCCGGTGCGGCGGAACGCGGCGGTGAGGACCTCGTCGCTGCCCGTGAGCGTGCCTGTGTGGGACGCGGCGGCTTGCGCGGCCTGGGCCGTGCGGCCGGCCTTGATGACGATGATGGGCTTGGTGAGTGCGACCTCGCGTGCGGCGGAGAGGAAGGCGCGCGCGTCGCCGATGGACTCCATGTAGAGGAGGATGGAGCGCGTCATCGGGTCGTCCGCGAGGTAGTCGATGAGGTCGCCCCACCCCACGTCGAGCATGGAGCCCACGGAGACGAAGGCGCTAAAGCCCACGGCCTCGCGAAGGCTCCAGTCGAGGATGGCGGTGAGCAGCGCGCCGCTCTGGCTGATGAAGGCCACGTTGCCTGGGCGCGCCATGGCTCCCGCGAAGGTCGCGTTGAAGCCCGTGGGGGGACGCATCACGCCCAGACAGTTGGGGCCGATGATGCGCATCCGCGCGGCCTGGGCAATCTGGAGGATTTCGCGCTCCAGACGTGCGCCGGCCTCACCGGTCTCCTTGAAGCCGGCGGAGATGATGATGGCGCCCTGGACACCGAGCTCCGCGCACTCGCGGATGACCTCGGGGACGACGGGCGCGGGGGTGACGACGACGGCGAGGTCGACGGGCTCGGGGAGCGAGCGGAGGGAAGGCCAGGCGCGGATGCCCAGGACATTGGGCCGCTTGGGATTGATGGGATAGACGGTGCCGCCGAAGGGATTGCTGATGAGGTTCCAGAGGACGGTGCGCCCCACGCTGCCAGGGCGCTCGCTGGCGCCGACCACGGCGACGGAGCGGGGCTTGAAGATGACGTCCAGCGGCTGCCGCGTGTGCTGCTGGTGCAGCACGTTGTAGGAAGGGTCCGACTTTCGGGGTCCGGGGGCGTGCGCGTCCATGGATGCCCCTGTTTGAGAACGGCGCGGACCTGCGCGCAAGACTCTTCACGGTGCAACCGTGAGGCAGCCGTCATCGGCGCGACATGGGGGCTCAGTCGAGCCCGACCTTCCCCTCGGACCAGTAGGCCTTCACCTTCTGCGTGGCGAAGGGGATGGGGCTCGTGCGGAGGCGGGCTCGCAGGGCCTGGATGGACTGAGCGCGCCCCGTGAGCACCAGGTTCGCGCGTCCGTGCTGTTGCAGGGCGGTGCGCAGCTTCGACTCGACCTCGGCGAGGTGTGCGTCGCCTGGGAGTCTTTCCACGATGGATGCATCCGCCATGTCCAGCGCGGAGAGGACCGCGAGTGACTCGTTGGCGGAGGAGACCTCGAACACTCGAGAGATGTCCGTCGAGGGGACCTTCGCGCTCTTGAGGGTGTGGGCGACGGCGAAGGACGTCTCATCGCCGAAGAGGACGACAGGACCCTCGAGGGAGTCGAGCGCGAGGGAGTCGCGCGGGCCGAACAACTGGCAACGGTCACCCAGCTTGATGGTGCGGCCCCACTGGGCGCCGGGGCTGTTGCCATGCAGGTAGACGAGGAACTGCGTGGACCCCAGCATCGGGTCCCAGACCAGCGGCGTGTATGTCCTCATGCCGATGCCTGGAAGGAAGACCTGGACCTTGTCTCCAGGAGACCACTCGACGTCTCGCAGGTCCTCGCCGCCGACTTCCATCCACCGGAAGTGGGGAGACAGCTCACGGACCCGCCCGACTCGGGCCTCCCGGAACAAGAAGCGTCCCAACATCCCGCCGAGGATTGCCTTTCCTGATGCCATGACCCGCGCTCCTTCTGTGTCCTTCGTTGCGCGCCATTCTCCGCATCCCCGTGAGGAGGGGGATGAACACGTATGGCTCGCGCGTGAAGAAGTGTGAAGGCGCCAGGCATCCTGGGCCCTGGCCCCAGGGCCCGCACGGCTCGAACGGCCGACCATCATGCGCAAGTACGAGACCCATCATGAGGCCGATTCCTAGGACAGAAATCTGGCCGCGCCCCACACCCGAATCGTAGGCGGAGTACATTGAGATGGATCGCAGTCCAAACAACTGACGCACTCAGCGAGCCAATCCTATCTGTAGCCACATGGTGGTTTGTATTTGGTGCGAAGAGCCTTCTCGATTTCGAGGCGTCTGGCCTGTGGCAGCAAGCTCGTAGGAGTGTAATGGACCCCCACCCAGATATTCCCAGTTGTCGATGCCCGTTCCCACTCTGAGCGTCGGTCATGGCTTGCCAATCGAGTGTCGGCGGCCCCTGACTGCCCAACATCCAGTACGCGCCATGAACCATTCTGATCCACATCCAATACGATGTACACTGCGGCTCGGTCGAGAACCTCCACAGACCCAAGGCGTTGGCAGGCAAACTGCAGCTCCTCGACCATTATTTGGACAGGGCCTCCCATCAGCTCTCCCTCCCGTTTGCGTGCATGCCTGGATGTGACTGCACGCAGTGTGAAGATCTATATTACCCTACGGTATGGGGTGGTTCGAATTCGTGGCTAGGCCTGTTCTCGGATGAAGGTCTTTTTCTACTCCACCTTCAGAGCAGACGCGTGAACCCACCCCCTGTGCTTCTTGCCTGTGGTCGTCTCCACTTCGTAGCGGACACCCACGATTCCGAAGTCTGCTTGGTCGACAATGAGCACAGGCGTGCTTGGACTGAGCCTCGCCAGGATATCCTCATCGAGCCACCGGTTTGCTTTGCTGGACAGAGCTACCGTCTTCGCGACTCCCGGCATGCTCAGTACAAGGATTGCCCGCGTTCCGACGGAAAGCGGCTTCCTCTCCTGGAAGTAGCTGTCTGCGAACGTAAAATGGACCCGCCACTTCGACAATGGGACATCCTTGCTGGCCTCGCTCCACTTCCCGCCCGGGGCGAAGTCTGCCGACGCAGCATCGAATGCCCCATCCGTCTTCGTGGAACTGTATGCCAAGACGCTCACGGCACCGTATTGCACAGGTCCTGATTCGTAGGCCCGCAGAAGGGCGTGGCGCAGGTTCGCTTCGAGTTCCATGCGCGAGAGCCCGCTCGGCACAGTCACTCGCATGGAGAGTCGGGGAGTCCCAGTGAAATCAAATCGCTCCGTGCTCGCAACGGTGTACTT
The DNA here is from genome assembly GCF_038561935.1 of Myxococcus stipitatus. The sequence continues at coordinate 6,416,451 of NZ_CP102770.1, forward strand.
CGGCATGAAGTCCGTGCCAACACCCAGCACGTCAGCAGCCGTGCGAGTTGGGGCTTCGGGCTCTTTCGGAGGCGGGCTGCTGCACGCGGTGAAGAGGAGAAAGAACATCGCCACTATCCATCGAATCATTGCGCACCCACCTTTTTGGCCAACGTGTCGTTTGGTGCACCGATAGACCGGCAGCGTATCGATTGTCGAGTGTTAGCCGTAAGACAAAGCGAAGCGAGAGGCTCTGCCATGCTTGGCCTGGGGTGCATGCTCCGCGGCCCAATGAACATCCTCAGACTTGTTTGGTTTTCGGTGCTGCTCGTGACATGGCCAGCCTGCTTAACGGCAGGCAAGCCGATGATGCAGCAAGCCTGGGAAGCGGCTGAGCTCGAGTGCGACGTCCCGCTCGAGGATGAATGCGTAACGCTCCTGTGTCTCGGTGACGAATGCGGCTTCTACCGCTGCGACGAGGACGTCGGCCACATTGAGCTGACACGCTTCCCTCCGGCACGGCCACCTGCGGCTGCTGCCGCGCCAGGCTCTGGCCCGCGGCGGAATTGGGGCGGGGCACAGCACCTCCCCAAGGGTGCGGTGATGACATTCCCCAACTGGAATGGAGCTCCCGAGAGGATCATCCCGCCATCACACCAACTCCCTCCTGGGCGATGGGAGAAGCATCACATCTTTCCGCAGGCGGAGGATCTTCGGCTCTGGTTCGAGGGGCAAGGAGTGAAGATTCATAACTACACGCTCCCACTTCCATACGCAGTACATCGGCGGATTCACGAGGTGGGAGGGCAAGGCGGAGAGTGGAACAAGGCTTGGCGCCAGTACAAGAACACCAACCCGAAGGCCTCCCCGGAAGAGATCTTCAAGCATGCCGGTGAACTCATCTACCGGTTTCAACTCCTCGGTGGCCCCATTCAGTCGTACTATTCGCAGCCAGGAACATGAACGCGAAATGGGCCGATTCTTCTGGTTGCAAGAGGACGAAGGTGTCGCAGCCTCGTATGGTGGGACCCTCAACGCGGGCCACAGGTGGGGGCTTCCTGGGCTGTTGAACTGCCCATCCTGCTCGAAAACATGGGCGGGAAGCGGCAGCTATTTCCCCGGGGTCAACCTCATGGCGCTGGGGGATGCTGAGCGCGAGTTCCGGAAGGCGAGGCCAGAGCCTCTTGCGGAGTTCCTACGTCTGCGCGAACTCGTCGTTCCGCTCGCCCCACCACGTGCTGCTCTCCAGCCGGGGTCACGCCTTGGGCCGCTCGTTGGGAAGTGCAGAGGGCGATTCCCTGACTTTGCCTGGCTCGGTGACATCCTGCTGGCCCAGCCTCATGTCATAGGGGGGCTCCAAGAGCGAGGTGTCCGCGAGGTAGAGGCCTTTCCAACGGCACTGCTCGCTCGGCCAGGGGCGCAGTCTGATCTTCTTGAGGTTCAGCTGGCTCACCATGGCCAACTTCACGCGGACTGCATTCCGGAGAGCGTCGCCCCGCCCTGCAAGGCGTGCGGATGGTTCGGACTCCGGCGGCCCGATGAGCCCGTTCTGGATGCAAGCACCCTACCCTCGGGCTTGGACCTGTTCCGATTGGGGAACTTCGAGACGATGGTCATCTGCACCGAAAGATTCCTCGATGCGGTGAGCAGCATCGAGGGCGACGGACTCACATGGCGCGAACTTCCTGTGCGAGCAGGGAGGGTGAACCCGGGCGCGGCAAGGGGGGGCGGCGAATGAGGCGTCTCGGTTCCTTGGGGCGATATCACCGCGCCCTTGGGAAGGTGCTGAGCCCCCCAGTTCCGCCGCGGGCCAGCACCCGGTGCGACAGCGGCCGCAGGTGGGCGGGCCGGAGGAAACCGAGTCAACTCTACGTGCCCGATGGCACATCACATCCATCTACAGACAACAACCCGTCTCGAGCTTGACTGCGTATCTGAATCCTTACGCAGACCTTGGATGCACCGAGGCACCGGCCAAACCCAACCTCCGGCACGAGCCCTGCGCCTCAAATCCCCTGGAGCCTCCGCCAGGCGAGCACCTTCTCGAGCTCCCGTCGCCCGCGGATTCCCACTGACTCCAATCGCGTCCGAGCCTCCTCGGCCATCTCGAGCGCACCCGCCCGGTCAGGAGACGGACGTGCCTCCATCCGCGCCCGGGCCAGCACGAAGGCGGTGTGACCCACGGCCAAGGGGTCTCCTTGTCCCTCCATCTGGGTGAGGATGCGCCAGGCGCGCTCGAGCTGCGGGAGCGACTTGTCCACCGAGCCCGACGCCAGGTACGCCTCTCCGACACAGGTCAGCGCGTTGGCCCCATCCTCGGACTCCTGACTCTGGATCTTCTCGGTCAGCTTTCGCGCACGCTCGCAGTACTCGAGCCCCTCCTTCGGCGCCTTGAGTGCCAGGGCCACCTTGGCCAGGGGCAGAAGCACCTCCAGAGAGGTCGCGGCCCCCTCGCCCTCTGATGCCTCCACGCGATGCAGCGCGTCCTGAAGATCCCGCCGCGCTTCGAGATAGTGGCCCGCGGCCAGATGCGCGGCCCCTCGCGTCGTCAGCGACATGGCGGCGCGAGGTGCGTCCGCCCCCATGGAGCGCTGGATCCGCTCCACGGCATCCGTGGCGAGGGCAATGGCCTTGTCGTTCTCGCCCAGGTCTCCCTCCAGAATGGCTTGCTCCACGATGACCCCGGCGACGAGGTAGTGGTCAGCCCCACGGATGCGCGCGAAGATGGCTCGCGCCCGCTCGAGAAGGGGGCGCGCCTCCTCCAGGTGGCCGCTGACGCGCACGCTCAAGGCGAGGTTCAAGAGCATGGTCGCGACGACGAGGTTCTCCTCGCCTGGAGCCGCGTTCTGCAGGGCCAAGGCCCCGCGCCAGATGTCGATGGCCTCTTCATGCCGACCCAACCCTTGGTAGCTCGCCGCGACCCGGTCGTAGGAGGCCATGAGCGCCGGGTTGTCATGGCCCAGCAGTCGCTTGCGCACCTCGAAGGCCTGGAGGTGGAGGTCCAGCGCCTCCTTCCGGCGGAGCTGGAACATGCGGACTCGCGCGAGCTGATGAAGGAACTGGGCCGTGCGGAGGCTGTCCGGGCCCATCCTCGCGCGTGAGAACTCCAGGCCCTGGAGGGCCTCCTGCTCCGCCTCGCCGTACCTGGATTGCTGATACCGCAGCGCGGACACACGCAGGTGCAGCTCGCTCGTGATGTCCGGGAAGCGCTCGCGCCCCAGCCGCTCGACGGCGGCCTGGGCATGTCGCACGATCTTCTCCCCGTCCGCGGGGCGGGACAATGACTCACCCACCACCCAGATGAGCTCGAGCCAGGCACGAGCCACCATCTCATCATCACGCCCGGCTTCAGCGGCCCACAGGGCCTGGTCGAGGAACTCCTCCGCCTCTTTCGGCTGGTCGATGTCCCCGTGGCTCGTCCCGTGAAGCAGGAGCACCTCCGCCGTCAGCGGCTTGTAGTCGAGCCCCTTGATGTCCTCGAGGAGGGCCGTCGTCACCGCGAGGCTCTCGCGATAGCGGCCAGCCAGGTAGTGCGCCCGGGCCTGGGCGAGCGTGTGCCGTGCCGCATCGACCCGGGGACGAAGCGCGTCAGGCGGCTGAGGACGGCCGGAGAGCCCCGGCGCGTCCCGGCATCCGGCGAGTCCCTCGAGGGACGCCGTCAGTTGGGGCGCGTTCTGCACGATGAGCGCGTCCGCGTTCTCCAGCACCTGGGTGGTGGCGGCGAACTGCCAGAGTCGCGCATCGAGGCACGCGGCCGTCTGCCACGCGGCGGTGTCCGTGGTGCCACTCTCCGTCGACAGGCAGGACTCGGTCCGCAGCGTGCGCCACTGGTCGGCGTATGCGTCCAACGTCACCCCGAGGCGTTCCCAGGACGCCGCCGCATAGGCCGTGTCCGTGGCGAGGAAGGCCGCTCGTATGCGCTCGCGCCGTGCGGGGCTCCAGGCCGCGGCCAGCTTCTCCACCTCCTGCTCGCAGCGTGACTCGTGCTGGTGCGCCACGCTCACGCCATGCGCCACGAGGGCGCCCAACAGGCCTGTCGCCGCCGCGGCAGCCCACGGGAGCACCCGTCGGTGGGGCGGTGGCGCGAGCGCAGCCAGCAGGGCTTGCATGGAGGGGAAGCGCTCCTCGGGCCTGGGGCGGAGCCCTCGGAGGACCGCGCGTCGAACCCGGGACGGGACCTTCACTCCGTCCTTGGGCGGGCTCACCCTTCCTTGAAGTGCCGCGTTGATCACCTCTTGAAATGTCTCGCCCTGGAAGGGACGTACGCCGAAGAGCGCCTCGTAGAGCGCCACGCAGAAGCTGAACTCGTCGGAACGGGCATCCGCGTGCTGGCCAATCACCAGCTCCGGCGCGAGGTAGGCGGGAGTCCCCATGAGCTGACCCGTCCGGGTCAGGCTCCCCCAGGGCATGACTGACGCCTTGTCATCCTCGGGAAGCGGAGGGCCTGCTTCCGGATGAAGCTCCCCGGCGATGCCGAAGTCCGTCACGAAGACGCGGCCCTCCTTGCCCAGGAGGGTGTTCGCGGGCTTGAAGTCGCGGTGAACGAGGCCCGCGGCATGTGCGGCGGCGAGGCCCTTCCCAGCATCGAGGAAGACGCGGAGCACGTCCTTCCAAGGTCGAGACTCCCGCATCCACTCCGCGAGGGTGACGCCCTCGACGAGTTCCATGGTGAGGAAGACCGCGTCACCGTGGGTCCCCACATCGTAGAGGGTGACGATGTTGGGGTGGGAGAGCCGCGCGAGCGCCTGGGCCTCACGGAGCAGCCGCTTCCGCAGCTTCTCGCGCTGGTGGCCTTCGGGATGAAGCATCTTGAGGGCCACTCGGCGGCCCAGCTCCGGGTCCTCCGCCGCATAGACGACGCCCATGGCGCCCGCACCGAGGCGTTCTCGCACGACGTACCGGCCGACGCGCGAGCCAGGCTCCAAGGAGTGGAACGTCGCCTCCACGGGAGGCGCCGAACCGCTGGGGAGGAGCGCTCGAGCGCTCGCCCCCACGGCGAGGGCCGACTGACAGGCCGCGCAGCCCTCCACGTGTGCCAGGACGTGCGCCCGAAGCTCCTCGGAAAGCCCCCCCTCGCGAAATTCCGCCAGCGTCGCGTCCCGAGGACATGACCGCGATGGAGAGACCTCAGCGCCACGTGCCGGTTCGCCAGACATTTCGGGGGATGTTCGCTTACCCCTGGAGCCACCTCAAAGAACTTTGGGACGCGGCCCCTGCCCATGCCCGCGTCCCTTTGAACGCAGGGGGCGGACTATGCCGCCGTCGTGCGCGCCTGCTCCAGTGCGGGCACCAGGACTTCCTTCGCCCACCAAGCGAGCGTCGTGGTGGTGGTCGTCTCCGGGGACCTCGCCTCGAGGGGGTCCATGCGCCCCTCCAGCACGGCCTGATACATCTCGGCGAGCATGTCCACCAGGAACCCTGGCACCCCCGCGCCCAGCATCCCCTTGCGCGCGTCCGCCAGTGACACCTGGACGTAGCGCACCGGGCGCCCCAGCACCTCCGTGAGGAGCTTCTCCACGTCCGTGTACGCCAGCGACTGCGGCCCGTGGATGCCCAGGTACCGGTGCCCCTTCCACGCGCTGTCTCGCAACACCTCCGCCGCCTTGCGCGCGATGTCCGCCGTCGCGACGAACGGCAGCTTCCGGTCCGCGGGGATGGGCAGATAGATGGCGCCCGCGCCCGCCAGCGCCGGCACCTCCCTCAGCAGGTTCTCCATGAAGTAGCCCGGCCGCAGAATCGTCACGTCGGACACGGCCGCCTTGAACGCCTCCTCCACCGCGAGCAGCCCACCCACCGGGCCCGTCCCCCGCCCCGACTGCGCGCCAATGCTCGACAGCACCACCACCCGCGCGACGCCGTGCGCCTTCGCCTTGCTCGCCGCCAACCTCGCCAGGCCCTCCGACCACTCGATGAAATCCGGACGCGCCGGCGGCGGCGTCAGCCAGAAGACCGCCTTCGCTCCCGAGAATGCACGGTCCAACACCGCCGCGTCATCCGTCGACCCCACCACCACCTTCGCGCCTCGCTTCACCAGCTCCGCCACCTTCTCCTCACTCCGGCTGATGACGGTGAGCGACTCCCCCGCCTCCAGCAACCGCAGCGCGAGATTCCTGCCAATGTTTCCATTCGGGGTGTTGATGACGATGTGCATGGACGCCTCCAACGACTTCGAGATGGCGTCAAGGTGCTCCCATTCCAAACATGCGGCGACTGCATGTTAGACATGGCGCCATGAGTCCCATGCATACCGCCCGCCGCAAGGGCCGCGTCAGCCGGAGCCCTCGCCCCAGCACATCTCAGCCTTCGAACACAGGCCTGGACCTGTCGGGCATCAACCTCAACCTCGCCGTCGCCCTGGATGCGTTGCTGACGGAGGTCAGCGTCACCCGCGCGGCGAAGCGCATCGGCATCACCCAGTCCGCCATGAGCCATGCCCTGGCCCAGCTGCGCGAGCTGATTGGAGATGCCCTGCTCATCCGAGGCCGCGGCGGCATGGTGCGCACGCCTCGCGCCGAGCAGCTCGCCGCCCCTCTTCACCGGGGCCTGCTCGAGGTCCAGCGCGCCCTGCGCAACGAGTCCGTCTTCGAGCCGCGCACCTCCTCGCGCCGCTTCACCATCGCCTCGGGCGACTACCACGCCGCCACGCTGTTGCCGCCGCTGCTGGAGATCCTGGACACCGAAGCCCCTGGCGTCGACATCACCATCCGCCCCTTGGTGGTTCCCCAGCTCGAGGCCCAGCTGGAGAGCGGCGAGGTGGACCTGGTCGTCGCCGCCTTCCCAGACCCCTTCCCCGCGCTTCGCCAGCAACGGCTCTTTCGTGAGGACTTCGTCTGCATCGTCCGCCGCGACAACACCGCCGTGAAGCGCGGCCTGGACCTGGAGACCTACCTGCGCCTTCCCCATGTCCTCATCAGCCCCCGAGGCGACGGCGCCGGCGCGGTGGACATGGCCCTGGAGCGATTGGGGCAATCCCGGCGCATCGGCCTGCGACTGCCCTACTTCCTCACCGCTGCCCTCTCCGTGGTCCGCTCCAACCACGTCCTCACCGCACCTCGACGGCTCGCCGAGCTCTTCCAGGACTTGTGCCCCGTCAGGCTGATGCCCCCTCCGGTCACCCTCGCTCCTTTCGACGTCCTCCAGCTCTGGCACGAGCGCTTCGACGATGAGCCCGCCCACCGCTGGCTGCGAACCCAGGTCGCTCGCGCCGCCGCCGCGCCGCGCCTTTCCCGACCGACCTGACGAAGCACCGGGAGCCGCCAGGCACGCGATACATCCAGGGAAGCACCGAAGAGCCCGCGCCCCCCAGCACCGTCACGGGCTTGAAAGGCCCGTATCCCGCGCCGCCGCCGCAGCGCGCAACGCTCGATAACCCCTGGTGACTCCACGCCTTTTTCGAGCAAAGCAGTCGTGCTGTCGTTCGCGGACAGGGTCACTGAACGCCGATTCACCTGTGGGCGAGCATCCGATGGGCCGACCGGTGTAGGGTGCGACCCTATGACTTCTTCCGAGAAGCTGATTTTCACGCAAACCGTGGAAGCGCTCTTCGTGCGCGCCCTCGAGAACCGGCTCACGCCAGCGTGCCGCGAGCACCTGCGCCGTGCGGGGCTGGACCTCGACCAGAAGCTGGGGCGGACGTACACGCTGGAGCAGTGGAAGGAGTTCCTCCGCATCGCCGCCGGTCACGTCTACGGAGGCGTCCCCGCCGAGGCCGCCTACTACTCGCTGGGCGAGCGCTTCATGGACGCGTACTTCGGCACCTTCTTCGGCCGCGCGCTCCTGGGGGTCGTCCGGCTGGCGGGCCCCCGGCGGATGCTGCTGCGCGCGGGGATGGGCTTTCGCGCCGGCAACAACTTCAGTGTGGTCGAAATCGTTGAGCGCAGTCCCACTTTCGTGGAGCTGCGGATGAACGATGTGCTCGCGGACCTGCCCACGTTCTCCGCGGGCCTGCTGGCGCGCGCGGTGGAGCTGTGCGGTGGCCACCGGGTGGTGGTGCTCCCCGAGGAGTTCGATGGGGTCTCCTCGACGTTCCACATCCGGTGGGCCGAGCTGACCGCCGAAGCCGCCATGCCTCCTCCCGAGGACGGAGCCGCGGGCGCGTCGCGCCCTCGCGCCTGAGTCCTTCGCGCCCCCTGTCGCAATCCGCCAGGGTGGCGCGCGAAACGCCACGCTCGCACCGCGGCCGAGCGGGCACACCGATGACTCCGGAGAGCCTCGCTCCCGAGTCAGTCCGCGGCCCCACCCCATCGCCTTCCGGCTGGCATCGTCGCTGCAGTCCCTGGGTCCCGTCGCGGAGGACTCATGGACAGCAACGGTGACGAGAACGGTGCGATGGTGAAGCTCGAGCGTGGCGCGCTCTGGGGTTGGGGGTTGGTGGTGCTGGTGGCCGCGGTGCTGGCGGGAGCCGGCGTCTGGCACGGCCTGCTGCACGGGACACCCCACACCGCCACGACCCCACCCACGGAGGCCGTGCCCGTCGCGGTCCGGGCCCCCGACACGCCGCCCCTGCCCTCCTCGGCCCAGATGGACGCCCTCCTGCGCTCGCGACTCGCCGGAGCCTCGTCCCGCTCCGAGTTCGGCGCGTGGCTGAGGGAGTCGGACCTGCTGCGCCGCTTCGTCGCCGTCGTCGCGAACATGGCCAGCGGCGAGAGCCCTCGCTCGGTGGTGGCCTTCCTGGCGCCGCGCGGTGACTTCCGGGTCCGCACCCACGACGGCCGGAGCGTCATCTCTCAGGGCTCCTACACGCGCTACGACACGCTGGGCCTCGTGGTGGCGAGCCTCGACTCCACGCTGCTCGTGGACACCTACCGCGAGGTGCGCAAGCTGGCCGAGCAGCTCCACCAGGAGAGCGCCCCGCCCGGGAGCAGCTTCGACTCGACGCTCGAGCGCGCCTTCGCGCAGGTCCTCGCGGTGCCCGTGCTGGACGGCGAGGTGGAGGTGGTGCCCCGGGGCGCGCTGTACGTGTACGCGGACCCGGCGCTGGAGGCGCTCACGCCCGCGCAGAAGCACCTGCTGCGCATGGGCCCGGCGAACCTGCGCCACATCCAGGGCAAGGTCCGGGAGATTTCGCTGAAGCTCAACCAGCAGGCCTCGAGGCCCTGAGCGCCCGCCCGCCCCCCGGGCCAGCTCCCGGCGCGAAGTCCCACCCTCCGGGTGGGCATCTCTCCCCGCTTCGCGCCGGGATGTTGGTATCTGCCCTCATGCGCTCCTCCCTGCTGCCTGTCCTGCTGCTGTGCACGGCGCTCACCGGCGTCATCGGCGGGGCTGTGCACTTCATCCAGCGAGATCGGCAGGCCCTGGTGGACCAGTTCGCCCGGGAGCGGCGCGCCCAGCTCCAGGAGGCCGCGCGGGGAGTCTCCGAGGCCCTGGAGGACGTGGGCGAGGACCTGCGCTTCACCGTGGAATTGCTGTCCCAGCCCGGCACCGCCGAGGAGCACCGCCGCGAGCTGCGCGCGCTGCTGGAGGCCGTGGGCCAGTACAAGGCCATCGTCGTCTTCGGGCCGGACGGACGGGAGCAGCTGCGGCTGTTGGACCGGCGCACCGGTGAGTCACTCGCCCGGCAGTACCCGGCCGACGAGCTGGCCCGCACCGCAAAGAGCGCGCTGCAGGGGCCGTCCGGCCACATCGCGTCCTCGCCGCCCTTGTCCACGGATGCCTCCGGCTGGCTGCGAGCCTTCGCCACCGCCCTGCCCGATGATGCCCCGGGAGGCGGCGGCGCGGTGGTGGTGCTGGTGAATGCCGAGCCCCTGTTCGCGCCGCTCAAGCTGCTCACCGCGGAGAGCGACACGCACCTGTTGCTGCTCGGCGCGCATGGAGCCCCCACGCCGCTGAGTGCCCCGTCGCTCGCGGCCCACTATCAGCGGCTCGCCGCGCATCCCCGCGACACGCCGGGCTTCTCGGAGCTGGCGCGGCGCATGGGCGAGGGCGAGGAAGGCTCGCGGCTCATCGAGCGCGCGGAGGCCCTGACCCTGGGGCTGGGCGACGCGGAGGTGGTGGCGAGCTTCGCGCCCGTGCGCATCAAGAATGGCGCGATGTGGCCGCTGGCCATGCTCTCCTCCACCCGAGGGCTGCGCTCCCATGAGCGCAACCTGGTGCTGCGCCTGTCGCTCGCGGCGCTCCTCGTCTCGTGTTTCCTCATCGCCTTCGGCGTGTACGTGGTGCTCGCGCGCAGCCGCGCCGTGGCGCTGCAAGAGAGCCTGCGCCACGCGAGCCGGCTGGCCCACCTGCACGACAAGACGCAGAAGATTCTCGACCACATCCCCACGGGGGTCCTCGCCCTGTCCACGTCCGGGCGCATCACCTCCGCCAATCGCGCCATCGGCTCGCGGATGCCTCCGGACGCGGTGGGCGCGACGCTGGCGGCGGCGTTTCCCCAGGCCCATGCGCCCGTCATCCAGCGCCTGGAGGAGCTGGTCGACGCGGCGGGGGGCGACAACCGCGTGCGCAGCCTCCACGGCGTGCCCTTGCAGCTCTTCGAGGAGGAGGGCCACTTCAACGTCCACGCCGTCCCGCTGGAGCCACATCAGCCCGATGTCCGGACGCTGCTCGTGCTGGAGGACCTGAGCGACCTGCGCGCGCTGGAGGGACAGCTCCTGCGCGCGGAGAAGCTGACCACGGTGGGCGTGCTGGCGGCGGGAATCGCCCACGAGATTGGCACCCCGCTGGGCGTCATCCGAGGCCGCGCCGAGTATGTGCAGACCAAGCTGGGCGCGGAGCATCCGCAGTCTCCGGGACTGGGGACCATCGTCGAGCAGATCGACCGGGTGAGCCGCACCATCCGGCAGCTGCTGGACTTCTCGCGCCTGCAGCCCGCGGAGTCTCGCGCGGTGCCGCTCGTGCCGCTCGCCTCGAGCGTGCAGGAGCTGCTGCGCGTCGAGGCGGAGCGGCGACGCGTGGACCTGCGGCTGGAGGTCTCGCCCACCGTGCCTCCCCTGGCGGCGGACGCGGACCAGCTCCAGCAGGTGCTCGTCAACCTGCTGCTCAACGCGTGTGACGCGTGCGGGCCCGGCGGACAGGTGCGGTTGACGGCGTCACTCGGGGAGGCGGATGCCTCGGGTGCATGGGGACAGGTCCGCATCCGGGTCGAGGACGACGGCTGCGGAATCGCTCCGCGGCACCTGCATCAGGTCTTCGACCCTTTCTTCACCACCAAGAAGCGCGGACTGGGCACCGGCCTGGGGCTGACCATGGTGGCGCACATCGTTCGGAACCATGGCGGGCGCATCGAGCTGGACAGCGCGCCCGGCCAGGGGACACGGGTGACGCTGCAATGGCCCGCCGCGGCCCCCGCGCGAGAGGAGCACCATGTCGGTTAGAGCCCGGGTACTCGTCGTCGACGACCACGTCGAGATGGGACAGATGCTGCGCGAGCCCCTGGCGGACGCGGGCTACACGGTGGACGTGGCGTCTGGCGGCGCGGATGCCATCGCCCGGCTACGCATGGCCGTCTACGACGCCGTCATCTGCGACCTGCGCATGCAGGACGTGGATGGCTTCGATGTGCTGGAGGCCGCGCGCAAGCTGGACCCGGACCTGCCCGTGCTGATGATGACGGCCTTCGGCGGCGTGGAGAACGCCGTGGAGGCCATGAAGCGCGGCGCCTGGCACTACTTCGCCAAGCCCTTCCGGCTGGACGAAGTGCGCCTGTACGTGGGCCGCGCGCTGGAGGAGCGCCGCGTGCGCGCCGAGCACCGCACGCTGAAGCAGCAGGCCGAGGACCGCGGGCGCCTGGGCGCCATGGTGGGGCGCAGCGCCGCGATGCGCGCGCTGTACTCGCTGGTGGAGCGCGTGGCGTGGTCCAGTGCGCCCGTGCTGGTGCGCGGCGAGAGCGGCAGCGGCAAGGAATTGGTGGCGCGGGCGCTGCACTTCGAGGGGACTCGACGTGCGGGACCGTTCGTCGCGGTCAACTGCACCGCCCTGCCCCACACCCTCCTGGAGAGCGAGCTGTTCGGCCATGTGAAGGGCGCGTTCTCGGGGGCGACGAGCGCCCGGCGGGGCCTGTTCGTGGAGGCCGATGGGGGCACGCTGTTCCTGGATGAAATCGGGGACATGGCGCCGGAGCTCCAGGCGCGGCTGCTGCGCGTGCTGGCGGAGGGCGAGGTGCGGGCGGTGGGGGCGGATGGTTCCCGGACGGTGGATGTGCGCGTGGTGGCGGCGACCCACCAGGACCTGGAGGCGCGGGTGAAGGAGGGCCGCTTCCGCGCGGACCTGTTCTACCGCCTCAATGTGGTGACGTTGCGAGCGCCTCCGCTGCGCGAGCGCCCCGAGGACATCCCCGCCCTCGCCGAGCACTTCCTGGCTCAGGCGCGCGCCCGCAACCCGCGCTCCCCGGTGCAGCGCTTCGAGCAGGACTGCCTCGCGGCGCTGTGTGCCCAGCGCTGGCCGGGCAACGTGCGCGAGCTGGAGAACCTGGTGGAGCGACTGGTGGTGCTGGGCATCCGGGAGACAGTTGACATGGAGCAACTCCGGCCACATCTCTCCGAGGGGTCCTCCGAACAACATCCGCTTCTGGAGGCCCAGAGGGAGGTGATTCCCTTGCGTCGGCTGGAGAGTGAGTACATCGCGTGGGCTGTCTCCCGGTGCGGGGGAAACAAGACACGAGCCGCGGAGTTGCTGGGTATCGACGTCTCCACCATCCACCGCCGAGAGCGCTCGGAAGGCAAATAGCCACCGGCACCTGGGCGTTCTGCAACGCCGCGACGGGAGGTCGCGGGTGTCGCTCGAAGGAAGGTCGCACGGCATGGCGCATGCTTCGTCACCGAGGCATGCGCCCTCTTCTCCTCGCGGTGTTCTTCACGGTCCTGGGTTGTGCGGCGCGGCAGCCCGGGGCCGTCATCCCCCCACAAAACCAGACATCCGATGCGCCGGTCACCGCGCGGCCGGAGCACGAGCGGTCCTCCTCCATGACCGAGTCCCCCGACGTGGAGTTGATTCCCCTGACGATGGAGCCGGTGTACTTCGAGCTCGACTCGACGACGCTCATGCCCGAGTTCCGCGACACGCTGACGCAGCTGGCGGATGCGCTGCGAAAGCGCCCCGAGGCACGGGTGAGCATCACCGGCCATACCTGCGAGCTGGGAACCACGGAGTACAACCTCGCGCTGGGCCAGCGCCGCGCCTCCGTGGTCCGCGACTACCTGCGCCGGCTGGGCGTGGAGTCGTCCCGGCTGTCCACCCTGTCCTATGGCGAGGAGCGCCCGCTCTCGGCGACGGCCCTGGAGAAGAACCGCCGGGCGGAGGTGCAGTGGCTGCACTGAGGCCAGGATTCGAATCGGCGAGCAACGAAGCCAGAAGCTAGGGCGTCTTGGAGACGAGGCGCAGCTCAAAGGCCCCGGCATCGAAGCCGCTGCCGGAGGAACGGAAGAAGCTGGATGTGTACATCTTGTCCACGTGCGCGACCGCGAGCTTGTTCAAGTCGGCCGGATTGGGGACTTCCCACTCCGCCGTGTTCGCATCCATGAAACGGCACGTGGTATCCGTCTTGTGCATTCCCACCACATGCCCGGACTCATCTCCATCCGCGCTTCGGCCATTCTTCGGTGTCATGCTCAGGCGGTAGTAGCCGTTCTCCAGCGTCGTTGAGTTCAGCTTGGAGGACAGCTCGGAAATGTTTCCCTCGAGGACAGGCTCACCCCGCCGCATCTTGTCGCTCACGGCCGTAAGCTTTTTGAAGATCGCCTCCTGCTTGTCATAGGAAGCATTGAGCTGGCCCGCGAGCGACTGAGCCTCCGTTGAAGTCGGCCCCTTGTCGTTGAGCGCCGTCTGAAACTCCGCCTTCAACCGCTTGGAAGTCGCGCCCTCCGTCTTCATGTCGGCGGCCAGAGACTTGAGCTCCTTGACCATGTCCGCTTCCGCATGCTGTCCGATGACGAGATTGCCGAACTTGTGCTCCACCAACACGGCGAAGTCCGCGACGGCAGCCGCCTGATTGGGCGCGGACTCATTCATGTGGATCCACTGGGAGGTCATGTGGCTGCACACCCCCTGCGATCCCTCGGCGAAGGCCGCCTTGACCGCGGGGTCGGCCATGATGGGGTTCTGGCTCTGATCGATGTAATGGAGAACCTTCGCGCTGGGGACCTTCTCGTTGATGGCGTCACACTGCTTCTTGATGTGCGGCGTAGGCTCGATGTGCGTCTGGTGATTCAAGGTCCGGAGCATCTCCTCCGCGCCTTGATGGAACTTCGCCATGTCCATGCTGTTGCGCCGAACGAGGCTGGCAGGCTTCTGCCCTGTCTTGTTCAACGCCAGAGTGGGATGCTCCAAGGTCGACGACAAGTGTGGCTTGCCCGTCTGGGTAGCGGAGTCGGTTTTGCCCGCGAAATCATCCTTCTTCGCGGGTGTCGTCGTCGCGGCCCCCTGCGTCTGCTGAGTCTTGGTGGCCGCCTGACTCTTCTCCATCTCTGCTGCAGGGATCGACGTGGATTGCGACGTCTGCGTCGTTCGAGGGGGAGTGAAGACAGTCGGCTTGCTACCAACGTTCGGCGGGGCCATGGATCCTCTGGCGTATGGACTTGGAGATGGACGGAGCCCGAAGCATAGGGGGCTCCCACCGTCGCGCCAACACGAAGCGGCACACGCTCCAGGGCCAAGGCATTGGCGGGGGCGCTACGTTCCGGAGACGTGTTCCCCACCGGGCGTGGTGTCATTCAGCACCGCACCCGCCCGATTCTCGACCGCCTCCAAGAACGAGTGGATGCAGCGGACACATGCCCCCGGGTCCTCGAGCGGAAACAGGTGTCCGCCAGGAAGTTCGCTGAACAGGGTCCCCGGCATGACTCGCCGGGCCTTCGCGAACGCAGCCGGCAGCAGCGTCTCCGTGGCCTGCCCCCGCACGATGAGCGACGGCACGCGGACGGCGCGCAGTGAGCGCCACACATCCTTCGCATACGTCTCGAAGACCCGGGCCTCCCACTCGCGGGGAATCGTCAGACGAACGCCGCCCTCGGGCGACTCCGTCAGGCCATACCGGAGGTAGTCCTCGAAGCACTCCGCATCGAAGACCTTGAACAGCGGCTTCTTGCGGTAGCTCAGCGCCGCCTCCTCACGAGAGCCCCAGTGCGCGCGCCGCCTGCGCGCCAGGCTCGCGGGAGGGACACGGCCGAGCTGCCCCACCCCTCGCAGCACGTCGATGGCCAGCTTGCGCCACCCCGAGAACAACACCGGGTCCAGCGCCACCACGGCCCGGAACAACCCCGGCTCCCTCACCGAGGCCAGCAGCGTCGCCACGCCTCCCATGCTGTGGCCCACACCGAGGACTCCGTCCAGCTTCGCCGCGCGAAGGGCCTGAATCAGGTCCTCCGCCATGTCGTCCCACGTCCGCATCGAGCGAGGGTCCGAGCCCGGCACCAGACAGCGGCTGTGCACCGTCACGACGCGGTAGCGCGGCTTCAGGAGCTCGATGAGCTTTCGGTACGTGCCCGGGGGAAAGCCATTGGCGTGCGCCAGGTGCAGCACCGGACCGGTGCCGCCCCACTCTTCCAGGTGAAGGGCCTTGCTCATCGCCCTTCCCGGATACCGCGAAGCGCCCCCGCTGTCTGCCTCGACGAGACGAGACGAGGACCTACCGCCACTGCGGATGGGCCAGCACCCGGGCTTCAATCTCGGGCGTCAGCTCCGCGCCATGCGGCGCCCGCGACGACGAGCGCGTCCAGCGCTCCACCCACCGCGTCCCCAGGGGCGCCACCAGCGACTCGCGCCGAGTCGAGGCCACCGTCGTCTCGCCCTTCGTCCCCGTGGACGCGCCCGCCCCCACGAAGAAGCCCGCGAGCAGCAATGTCACCCGCGTCGGCGTCGCCGCGCTGTACGTCAACAGCAGCGCCCCGTCGCCGTCCTCACGGCAGTGCCGGCGGACCCTCGTCAGCACGCCCTCCGTCCACATGTCCGGGTTCGACGCGGGCGAGAACGGGTCGAAGTACACCAGGTCCGCCACCGGCAGCGCCCCGTCCAGGAACGGCACCGCGTTCCCCAGGTGCAGCCGCCAGCGCAGGCCGTCCTCCTCCCAGACGCCGTCCCGCATCAGCGTCTGGGCGGCCTCGCGGAACGGCTGGAGGAACGGAAAGCCCGCGGCATCCGCCAGCGCCAGCCGCAGCGGCGCCAGGTCCACCTCGAAGCTCACCACCTCCAACGGCCGCTGCCTCGCCGCGCCCAGCTCGCGCGCGCACGTCAGCGCGGCCACCGCGTTCGTCGCGGCCCCCAACCCCACGTCATGGATGACGAGCGGAGGGCCCGGCTGGGACAGCCGCTCCGCCAGCCGAGGCTGCTCGACATACAGCCCGAGCGCCTCCTTCCACGGGCCCACCGACGGGTGCATCACCTCGCCGTGCCCCAGGTGCCGCACGGCCCGCGAGCCATTGCGCAGCGTGACGAGCTCGAAGTCGCCGTCGCGCGGGTTCTCCTCCGCGCTCACCCGACCTCCTTCAGCGTCAGGTCGCGCGCGCTGGCCTCTTCCTTCAAGTCCTTGGGCGTGGCGACGGCGGCCTTCAGCTCGCGCGACACCTGGTCATAGGTCCCGGAGAGGATGCCCTCGCGGATGCGGCCCATCAGCTTCTGGTAGTGCCGCACGTTGTGCACCGACAGGAAGCGCGAGCCCAGGTGGTGCTTGCCGCGCATCAGGTGTTGCAGGTAGCCGCGCGTGTAGCGCTTGCACACGTAGCAATCACACTCGGCATCCAGCGGCTCGTCCGCCAGGCGGAACACGCTGCGGGTGATGCGCACCAGGCCCTGGAACGTGTACGCGTAGCCCTGCTGCGCCATCTTCGTGGGGATGATGCAGTCGAACATGTCCACGCCGCGCAGCACCGCCTCGATGAGGTCCGTCGGCGTGCCCACGCCCATCAGGTAGCGCGGCTTGTCCGCGGGCAGCGACGCGGTGGTCCGCAGCGTCATCTCCTCGCGCTCCACCTTCGTCTCGCCCACCGCCAGGCCGCCAATGGCGAACCCGTCGAACGGGAGCTTCGTCAGGAACGCCGCGCTCTCGTCGCGCAGGTGCGGGAACACGCCGCCCTGCACAATCCCGAACAGCGCCTGCCCCGAGTCCACCTTGTTCTTCGCCGCCAGGCTGCGCACCGCCCACCGGTGGGTGCGCTCCATGGCCTCGCGCGTGCCCGCCTCGTCCGTGCGCGAGTCGATGCACACGTCCAACACCATCATGATCTCCGAGTTGATCGCCTGCTGCATGGCGATGCTGGACTCGGGGCTCAAGAGCTGCCGGCTGTTGTCGTAGAAGCTGCGGAAGTGCGCGCCCTTCTCCGTGATGAGCCGGTCCTCCGGCAGGGAGAAGATCTGGAAGCCACCCGAGTCCGTGAGCACGCCCCCGTCCCACTGCATGAAGGGGTGGATGCCGCCGAAGCGCTTGAAGACCTCCGCGCCGGGGCGAAGCATCAGGTGGTAGGTGTTGGCCAGGAGGATGCTGGCGCCCGTCTCCTTCACCTCTTCCATGGCCAGGTGCCGGAAGGCGGCATGGGTGGCCACCGGCATGAACATGGGGGTGCGGAACGAGCCGCGGCGGGTGTGAAGAATGCCCGCGCGGGCGCCAGTGGGGTCGGTGGTGAGAAGCTCGAAGCGAACGGCCATGGGCGGGGCCTTATACCCGTCATCCCCGCCCGACAGTCCATCCCTCTTGGCCCTCCCCCCGCCCGGCGGACGGGCAGACACTCAAGAGCCCGCCATTCCAGGCATTTTTCGTGTACCTCCAGGCGTTTGCTCAGGTCACCGCGCGACAGAGGGGACGCGAATCCACGCTTCCTTGGCCGCTCCGCGTCAATTCCGCTACAACGCCCCCGCCATGTTCAACGTCATCAACGTCTCCAAGGCCTACGGGCCCAAGAAGCTCTTCGAGGAGGTCAACGTCACCTTCTCCCCGGGCCGCCGCTACGGCCTGACCGGCCCCAACGGGGCGGGCAAGTCCACGTTCATGAAGATCCTCGCCGGAGACGAGGAAGCCGACATGGGCAGCATCATCCGCCCGCGCAAGCTGGGCATCCTCCGCCAGGACCACTTCCGCTACGAGGAGAACCGCGTGCTCGACGTGGTCCTCATGGGCAACAAGCCCCTGTGGGAGGCCATGTCGGAGAAGAACCAGCTGCTCGCCAAGTCCGACATCACCGAGGAGGACGGCAACCGCCTGGGTGAGCTGGAGGGCGTCATCGCGGAGGAGGACGGCTACTCCGCGGAGAGCGACGCGGCCACGCTGCTCGCGGGTCTGGGCATCGAAGAGGCCTTCCACGAAGGGCCCATGCGCCAGCTCACCGGCGGCTTGAAGCTGCGCGTGCTGCTCGCCCAGGCCCTGTTCGGCAAGCCCGAGGGCCTCCTGCTCGACGAGCCCACGAACAACCTGGATATCGACTCCATCCGCTGGCTGGAGAACTTCCTCCACGAGTTCGAGGGCGTGCTCGTCACCATCAGCCACGACCGGCACTTCCTCAACTCCATCTGCACGCACATCGCGGACATCGATTACGAGACCATCATCCAGTACACGGGTGGCTACGACGACATGGTCCGTCAGAAGGCCCAGGTGCGTGGCCGCATCGAGTCCGAGACGGCGGAGAAGAAGAAGAAGATCGCCCAGCTCCAGGACTTCGTCGCCCGCTTCAGCGCCGGCACGCGCGCCTCCCAGGTGCAGAGCCGCATCAAGCAGATCGAGAAGCTCAAGTCGGACGACCTCAAGCGCTCCAACATCGCCCGCCCGTTCATCCGCTTCGACCAGAAGGTCGTCAGCGGTCGGCAGACGCTCATGGTGGAGGGCATCAGCAAGTCCTTCGACGGTGAGAAGGTCATCCGTCCCTTCAACGCGCTGGTGTGCAAGGGCGAGCGCATCTGCGTCATCGGCCGCAACGGCGTGGGCAAGTCCACCCTGGTGCGCATGATTGCCAACCAGCTGGAGTCCGACACCGGCAAGATTGTCTGGGGCCACCAGGCCACCGTCGGCTACCTGCCGCAGGACCACCACGGCGCCGTGCGCAAGGGCACCACCTGCTTCGGGTGGCTGCGAGACCTGCACGACAAGCTCACGAACGAGGAGATCTCCGGCGTGCTCGGCCGGATGCTCTTCTCCGGCGAGGAGCGCATGAAGAACACGGACACCCTCTCCGGTGGTGAGACGGTGCGCCTGCTGCTCTCCAAGCTGATGATCATGCAGGACAACGTCCTCGTGCTCGACGAGCCCACCAACCACCTGGACCTCGAGTCCATCTCCGCGCTCGCCGAGGGCCTCCAGAAGTTCGAGGGCACGGTCATCGTCGTGACGCACGACCAGGAGCTCATCTCCGAGGTCGCCACCCGCATCTGGTCGCTCCAGGCGGGCAAGGAAGTCCTCGACTTCAACGGCCCGTACTCCGAGTTCCGCGAGAAGCACGCGGACATCGTGACGAACCGCCGCTGAAGCCGCGCCGCGCCTCGCCGGGAGGGTGGAGGTCCACCTCCCGGCGCTTGGCCCATCCGGAGTGGCCTGCTAGACGCAGCGCCATGGCCGACGTCCCTTCCCCCCCGAAGACACCCCTGACGGGCCTCGCCGAGCAGCCCCAGGCCCCGCACACCCTCCACGAGATGGAGGAGCACCGCACCGCGCTCACGGGTCACTGCTACCGGATGCTGGGTTCCGTCTCCGAAGCAGAAGATGCCGTGCAGGAGACCTTCATCCGGGCCCTGCGTCACCAGGACCAGTTCGAGGGCCGCTCCTCCCTGCGCACCTGGCTGTACCGCATCGGCACCCGCGTCTGCATCGACCTCCTGGGCGAGCGCAACCGCCGCGCCAGGCCCATGGAGCTGCACCCTCCGTTCGAGCTGGACGCGCCGCTGGGAGAGAAGCCCGCCGCCGAGTGGGTGGAGCCCGTGCCGGACGCGCTCGTGCTGCCGTCGAACGCGACGCCCGCGGAGCTGGTGATGATGCGGCAGAGCATCCGGCTGGCCTTCGTCGCCGCGCTCCAGCACCTGCCGCCCCGCCAGCGCGCGGTGCTGATTCTCACCGAGGTGGTGGAGTGGTCCGCCGTCGAGGTCGCCGCGGCGCTCGACATGACGGTCGCCGCCGTCAACAGCGCGCTGCAGCGGGCCCGGGCCACGCTGGCCACCCGGGACCTGAGCGCGCCGCGCGGCCCGCTGACGGAGGATGAGACGACCCTGGTGCAGAAGTACGTCGACGCGTTCGAGCGCTACGACATGGCCGCGCTCAGCGCGCTCCTGCACCACGACGTCACCATGTCCATGCCGCCGCTGTCGCTGTGGCTGCGGGGTCCGGAGAAGGTCTGCGCCTGGATGCTGGGACGAGGCGCCGGGTGCAAAGGCTCCCGCCACATCGCCACCCTGGCGTGCGGCGCTCCCGCCTTCGCCCAGTACAAGCCCGGGGGGCCCAATGGCACCTACACGCCCTGGTCCCTCACCGTGCTGGAAATCGAGGACGGCCGCATCGTCGCGCTCAACTACTTCCTGGACGTGATGACGCTGTTCCCGCGCTTCGGCCTGCCCCTGGAGCTGCCGGCGCTCTGACGAAGCACCGCCCGCCTCCCCGGCGGCCTGAAAACCGGGGCCCGGACTTTTTTCCGGGCGACCGATGATTTTCGGGCCGCCCGCCGGTCCATGCCTGTGAAACCACCTGATGTTGGAGGCACACATGGCTACGACGAACTTCCGCAAGGTCTTCATCAACCTCCCCGTGAAGGACCTGAAGCGCACCAACGCGTTCTTCACGCAGCTGGGCTTCACCTTCGACGCCCGCTTCTGTGACGACAACGCGACGTGCATGGTCCTCAGCCCGGAGGCCTTCGTCATGCTGCTCTCCGAGTCGCGCTTCAAGGACTTCACCAAGAAGCAGATCTGCGACACGGCGAAGTCGACGGAGGGCATCTTCGCGCTGTCCGCGGCCAGCCGGGAGGACGTCAACCAGCTGGTGAAGAAGGCCGTCGAAGCGGGCGGCTCGTACGCGGCGGACCCGGTGGACCACGGCTTCATGTACGGCTGGAGCTTCTTCGACCTGGATGGCCACCACTGGGAGGTCATCTACATGGACATGAACGCGCTGCCCCAGTGACGCGCGTGCGCCCCGGCGACTTCAGCCCTTCGGGTCCTCCGGAGGGCTGAGCGACTGGAAGAGCGCGGTGAGGTCCGAGGACATCTGCGCGACGGTGGTGCGCTCCAGGCTCTCCTTGAGCGCCGCCTCCGCGCGGCCGAAGACCCCTTCCAGGTACTGGGCCACGCACGGCCCGATGTCGCAATCCGGGGCGGGCCCGACGGGGTGGCGGCCGAAGAGCTCGCTGCCCTCCTCCACCGCCTCGTAGATATCCCGCAGGGTGATTTCGTCGCTGCGCTTGGCCAGCGTCACGCCGCCGCGCGCCCCCCGCTTCGTCTCCACCAGCCCCGCCCGCGCCAGGTCTCCGAGCAGCCTGCGCACCACCACGGGATTCGTCTGGATGCTGCGCGCCATGGCCTCGGACGTGAGCGGGCCCGCGTCACTGCACGCGCACTTCGAGAGCATCGCGACGATGTGGGCCGCCATGGTGAATCGGCTGTTCACTCGACCTCCAGGCTCGAGATGGAAACCACGGAGGTTACCTATCGCCCACCCCCGCGGCATGCAACCGGGCGAACCCCGTCATTCCGGCTGCTTGCCTGCCCGTGGGTGGGTGCGGAAGGCCCTGGGGGCTAGAAGTTGGGGAGGCCCAGGGAGCGGGTCCGCACGGCCCAGTCCAGCATGGCGTCGCTGTCCTCCACGCGAATGCGGCTCAGGGACATGCCGCCGCCGCCCGAGTCGAACAGCGGCCGCATGTTGACGCTGATTTCGTCGGACGTGGGGCTCGTCACGGAGGTGCAGCGGACTCCGCCACACGATGCGGGCTTCCACTGCTGCTCATCCTGGAGGGCGTAGAGCTCGGTGATGAAGGTGGAGACACGCGAGCTGGGGTGGATGAGCGCAACGCCATCCTGGAGGTTTCCGAACGGGTCCTTCAGCCGCAGCACCCGGTCCCCTCGGGGGAGCGCGAAGGAGAAGGTGCCTCGCACGTCCCACGCCGCATCGTGCGCGAGCGGATAGAGGCTCCTGGGCAGCTCGTCCTTCTGGGCGACCTCGGAGCGCGGCAGCCTGCTTCCGCTGAGCGCGACCTCCGAGAGGTGCACGACGATGATGTCCCCCAGCGCCACGTCCACATCGGGGAGCGTGGCAAGGGGCCGCTCGATGCCGCCCGCCCACAGCGCGATGTTCGTCATGGGGCCCGACTGGAGCACCTCCAGCTCCACGCGGCCCTCCGCGCCGAACTCCCGGCTGGGGTCGATCTCCGAGATGCGCAGCCGCGCGGGCGTGGCGAAGCCTCGGAAGTCGAACGTGTTCGACGGCTCCTGCACCCGAGCCCCCAGCCGGTCCTTCACCGTGTCCGAGACCGTCACTTCGTACCGCGCGCGCGGCACCTGTGACGTCGTCTGCAGGCGCACCTCGGACGTCCCATGAGGCGCCGCGCCGGTGACGGTGAGGCCCGGAATGCTGAACTGGCTGCCGGAGGGGTCCACGGTGCTCGCATCGAGCCGCCGGTCGAAGCGCACCTCCACCTGCGTGGCCGACAGCGCCTGCGCGAACACCACGCGGGGCGAGGCACATGCGACTGCCTCCAGCTGCTCCCACTTCCAGAGCGTGGGCTGCGCATACGCGCCATTCGCCCACAGCGGCGTGGTGAAGGCCACCCGGCAACCTGGGGTCAGCTCGGGGCTCTGCTCCAGCTCCGGCAGGCGGAACAGCAGCCGATAGTCATACGTGGAGCCCGTGGGCACGCCCACCGTCGCGAGCCGGATGGACGAGAACCCACTCCCCGTTCCGTCGCTCGTGTACGTGCCGACGAGCTCTCCGCGGAGGGTGACGAGCTCGGAGGAGTACTGCGGGATGCTCGTGGGCAGGACGACGCCGCTCACGTCCTGCGCCAGCGCCTTCACGGGGTAGCCCGTCCCGAGCACCGTGAAGCTCGCGGGGTCGATGCCCGCGCGGAACACCGTGCTCCGGATGAGCCTGTTCACCTGGACGCGCACCCGCTCGCCTCCCACGGGGACGGGGTTGAGCGACGCCAAGGGGACCTCCACGAACAGCGCGGGGCCGGCCGTCTCCGCCTGGAGGAAGAAGCCCTCGGGCTCGAGCGGAGTCGTCCCCACGTCCGGCTTGACGAAGGTGATGAAGGCACCGTCGATGGGACGCGGCTGCGTGGGGCTCGGCGTGGAGTCGCGCACGATGGAAATCTGGGACGAGGCCGAGGTGCTCGCATCCAGGACGTACGTCTCCCGGCGAGTGGCCTCCACGTTTCCAGCCGGGTCCACCGAGGCGAAGCGCACCGTCGTCGTCTGCCCGACGAGGAGGGGCTGCGAGTAGCGCGGAGAGCTGCTCGAGGGCTCCGAGCCATCCACCGTGTAGCGCGTCTCGCTGCATCCCTTGCCGGTGTCCTGACACGTGAGGCGCACGGCCAGGGGTCCATCGAAGGCACCGCCCACGGGCTCCGCGCGTGTCAGCGGGGCCTCCCTGTCGAACTCGTAGTCCTCCTGGCGCGGCGCTTCCCAATGGCCCAGGGCATCCACCGAGCGGAAGCGCAGACGCGTGGTGGTGGAGAGCAGGAGGGGCTCGGTGTACGTGAGGCCGTGGGTCTCGGTGGGCTCGGAGCCGTCGAGCGTGTATCGCGTGCTCGCGCAGCCGATGCCCGCGCCGTCGCCGCAGGACAGCGTCACCGACTGCTCCGTGCGGAACAATCCGCCCGAGGGCGTGGCCACGGTGGTGGGCGCCGAGGTATCCGACTTGAAGGTGTATTCCTCGCGCACGATGTCGCTGTCGTTGTCCGCGCCATCCACCGCGAAGAAGAGCAGCGTCGAGGTCTTCGAGAGGGTGAGCGGCTGCGTGTAGCGCGCGGATTGTCGCGTCGGCCAGGAGCCATCCAGCGTGTAGTAGCGCTGGGAACAGCTCGTGCCCCCTGTGTCCGCGCACGTCAGCGTCACCATCTGGGGGGTGAAGTATGTGCCCCCCCGTGGCGCCGCTGAGATCGAGGGCTTCTCCCGGTCGATGATGAACGTCACCATCTGCACGGCCCCCGCGTGGCCCACCCTGTCCACCGAGTAGAACCGCAACACACCGCTCTCCACCACGGCGGTCGAACCCGACACGACCAACTGGAAGGGAGGCACGGGCGCGTTCGCGTCACGCGCGAACGAGGCGTAGGTGGCGTCACAGCCCGAGCCCGAGAGGCCGTCATCACACGGCAGGTACACCGTCGTCCCGACGTTGAACGTCCCACCCGAGGGAGAGGCCACCGTCGAGGGCGGCGTGGTGTCGACGATGTAGGGCAGCGACCGGGTGGGCTCCTCGTTGCCCGCCTCATCCACGGAGAAGAACCCCACCTGCGTCCGGGATTCGATGAGGATGGGCCGTTCGTAGACAGGAGAGCTTCTCGTCGGCCTCGTCCCGTCCAGCGTGTAGTGGATGCGAGCGCAGCCGCTGCCTGTGTCACTGCACGAGAGCGTCAGATGGATGGGCGCGGCATACGGGCCCCACTTCGGAGAGGCCGTGGTGACAGGGGGCTGCGTGTCCACCAGGAACCGCTCGTCTCCCTCCGCGGACACGTGGCCCGCCCGGTCCACGGCGATGAAACGCAGCCGTGTCGTGTCGGGAATCGACAGCGGCGACGCGTAGGGAGTCGAGGCGGTCGAGGGGGTCGTTCCATCACTCGTGAAGTAGATGGCGGCGCAGCCGGAGCCATCGCCGTCATCACAGGTCAAGGAGACGGTGAGGCCATGGCCATAGGTGCCCGTCCGAGGCGTCGAGGAGACGGTGGGCGGGTGCACATCCACGACGAATTGCGCCGAACGCTCGTTCTCGCGATTGCCGTCGCGGTCCACGGAGAAGAACCGCAGGGTCGCGCGGGTCTCGATGCGCAGCGGCGCCGTGTAGCGAGGCGAGCGGGTCGTCGGCGAGCTGCCATCCAGCGTGTAGTAGGTGACGTCACAGCCCAGCCCCACGTCGCTGCACGTGAGGGTCACGGTGGTCGGCGCCTTGAAAAGGCCGCCCGATGGCGAGACGGCCGTCGTGGGAGGAACGGTGTCCCGGACCGGAGGGTGGCCCCCATCTTCACGCGGACCCGCGTCTTCACGCTCACCCGCATCCTCGCGCCCACCTGCATCGGGCGCGGGTCCTCCGCTCCCACCGCCACACGCACTCACCAACCACAGCGCGAGGACTCCAACGAGCCCGGGGGCTCGGAACCAGGACGAAGGCCGTGACATCGAAGCTCCAGGAAGGCGTGGACCACGCCCCAGACCGGGAGATTCACGGACACCAGAGCGCGCGAATGTGGGGAGGGGGTCAGCCACCCGTCAGTCAACGCCCGATGGCTATAGCCACGACGTTGCACGGGCATCACTCACCGTGCAAGCACATTCAACGGCCGGAGCTGCGCCTCAGGAAGAATACACCCAATCCCAGCCCCGTGGCCCACTTCGCGGCGGCGGCCAGCGGCGTCCGGGAGAGCTTCGCCCCACCCTCCTCCGCGCGCGCCTCCGCCGGACGGGGCTTCGACTCCACCTGGGCCGAGCGCTGCTCGAGGATGGCGTTGATTTCCGCCCCCAGGAGGAGGACCTGTGAAGACAACCACATCCACAACAGCAACACGATGACGCCGCCGATGGCGCCATAGCTCACGTCGTACTTGCCGAAGTTGGCCACGTACTTGGAGAAGGCCCAGGACGCCGCCACCCAGATGACCACCCCCACCACGGAGCCGGGGGTGATGAAGCGGAAGCGGTTCCGGGTATCGGGCAGCACGTAATACAGGACGGCCCACAGGAACATCATCAGCAGGCCCGCCACGGGCAGGCGCAGCCACAGCACCACCGTGGCCGCGGGCCCCGGCAGCTTGCCGGCCAGGGCGGGCGCCACCACCGCCGCCAGCGCCGCCAGGATGGTCACCACCGCGGCCATCAGCGTCGTGCCCACCGCGATGAGTCGAAGTTTCCACACCGGCCGCGTTTCATTCACGCCGTAGGCCGTGTTCAGCGCGTCCATCAAAGCGACGATTCCACCGGAGGCTGCCCAGATGGCGCCCACGCCACCCACCGTCAGCAGACCCACCGGGTTGCTGCTCGCCAGCGACTCGATGCGCTGCCCCAGGATGCTCGTCACTTCCTTGGGAGCCACCTTGCCCAGCTCCTGGATGAGCACCTGGGCCTGGTTCGGGTCGATGATGACGCCCGCCAGCGACACCAGGAACAGCAGGAAGGGGAACAGCGCGAGGATGGCGCGGAACGTCAAAGCCCCCGCGACGTTGCTCACGTCGTCGCGCTTCCACTCCTCCTTCAGAAGCTTGAAGAACTCCTTCCACGCCATGCCTTTGCCCGGCAAGACCATCACGCCCCTCGCCCATGTAGGCCCCAGGGAGCTTGGTCATCCCCGTCCCGGGCGGCGCCCCCGCAACCCCAAGCCGCTTCCCTGGCCGTCCCTCCCCCAGGGGGCTGGCTTCCTGAAAAGCATTTCATCTTGTAAAAAACACTTCACGCCCGGTCGCCTCCGTCCAGGAGGACCCGGCGCCCACTTCAGGACTCAGTCCGCCCCGAGGACGCAATGCTCGTTGCCTCTCTGCTGAGTGTCAGTCTGGCGCTCATGGCCAGTGCGACACCTGGCGCCGCCTCGGAGGCTCGCACCGAGGCTCCGACCGAGACGCTCTGGCTCGTTCAACCCATGTACCCCGGCCAGGACGCCCTGGTGCAGCGGGCCGAGACAGGCATCACGGGGCTGCTGCCCGCGGACGTGAAGCCTCGGCAGGTGGTGGGCGCGAAGGCCCTGGCCACGCACCTCCAGGGACGCAGCGGCGACCTGGGCTGCCTGGCCGGTGGCGCCCGGTGTCGGGAGCCGCTGGGGACGTACCTGGCCTCGCTCGGGCTGGAGCGCGTGGTGCTGGTGCGGGTGGGCCAGGATGACGCGGGCTATCGCTTCCGCGCGGTGAGCATTCGTTCAGAGAGTGGCGCTCGCGCGGAGGCGGAGACCAGCAATCCCTCCTTCGACCGGGCCCTGGCGGGCGTGCTGGTGAAGTTCCTGTCGCTCAACGCCCTGGTGGAGGCGGTGACGCAGCCCGCGGGCGCCACGGTGTTCATCGACGGAGTGAAGGTCGGTGTGACGCCCTACGCCACGGAGGTGCTGCCGGGAGAGCACACGTTCCGGTTCGAGCTGGCGTCGCATCTGCCGCGCGAGGAGACGCGGGTGGTCGCCTCGCGGGAGCAGGTGAAGCTGAGCCCCGCGCTGGAGAAGGTGCCCGCGCGGCTGGTGGTGAAGGTGCTGCCGGAGGGCTCGGCCATCCTCGTGGATGGCTCGGTGGTGGGGAAGGACACGGTGGACCAGGGCATCCAGCCCGGGAAGCGGACGCTGCGGCTCACGCAGGAAGGCTACGAGCCGCACGAAGTCGAGGCGGACATCGCGCCCGGCGCGACGTACACGCTGGAGCGGGAGCTGAAGCCCACATCGATGCAGGCCTTCAAGCTGGCCATGCGGCGGCGCCAGGCGGCCACCATGGCGAGGCAGAGCTACCTGGAGGCGTCGTATGAGTTCGCGAGCCTCACCTCCGACAAGCTCACCGCGCAGCCGGTCAACACGGACAACGGCGTGGGCGACGTGCGCGGCACGGGCGTGCGGTCTCCAGGCTCGCGGCAGCTGCGAGGACTGGGACTCGAGTACGGGCGGTATGGCCAGTACTTCGGCGTGATGCTGGTGGGGGCGACCTGGTACTCGACGGGGGATGTCTGGACCATGGGCGTCAACGTGCCGCCGGGCGCGCAGGCGTCTCCCGGGATGACGGGCCTCACGCAGGTCGACACGAAGGTGCAGGTGCTGTCGCTGCGCGCGCTCCAGCCCCAGCTTCGCTACGTGCTGGGCCCCGTGTCGTTCGCCATCCAGGCGGGCCTGGACATGCGCGGGGCGCTCGCGAAGGAGCAGGACGACGGCTCGGGCTTCTCGCCTCACTTCAAGGACGGCCTCTACGCGCTGGACCTGCACGTGTCCGGACAGGCCACCGCGCGCATCTTCGTCTACGAGGGTCTCTACGCGTCCGTGGCCTACCAGCGGGGCTTCTCCCTGCTGGGCAAGCTGGCCGGGACGAGCAACTTCCGGGGAGGGGTGGGTTATGCGTTCTGAGTCGCGCCGGCTGTTGCTGACGTGTGTGGTGATGCTGAGCGGTGTGGCCCTCGCGGAGCCGCTCGTGGGCCCCTCGGTGGGCAACGCCGACGCGCTCGTCGCCGAGGCCACCAAGCTCTACAACAAGCGGCAGTACGCGGAGTCCTCGCGCCTGTTCCTCCGGGCCACGCGAGCCAATCCCGCCCTGCTCCCCGCGTATCTGGGCCTGGGCCGCGCGCGCATCGGGGCCAAGGAGACGGCGGGCGCGTGCGCCGCGTATCGCGCGTGGCTGAAGAGCGCGCCCGACATCCAGGAGCGCCCCAAGGCCCAGGGTGAGCTGGAGCTGTGCGAGCGGCAGCTCAAGGCCGCTCGGAAGAAGAAGGGCCCGGTGCCCGCGGATTCGACGGCGCGGCACGTGGAGATGAAGGCGGCCTTCTTCGAGGCGCTCGAGGCCGGCAGGCTCACGGAGACCGGGGGCGCGGGCGAGGGACTGCGCACGCTCATCGCGGAGGGCTATCTGGGCGTGGACCTGGCGGAGATGGCGACGCGCTTGAGCACCGCGAGCCGCACCGGCGCGGAGGACGTCCACCGCCGCGCGCTCACGGGCGAGGCCCTGGCGACGGAGCAGCTGAGCACCGCGCGGGCGCTGCTGGACTGGGCGCGGGATACGGGCGAGCCCGTGCCGCAGTCCTCCGCGAAGGGACAGTTCCTGGAGGGCCTGGTCGCGCTCCAAGGCGGAGACGCGCGCGGCGCGGAGGGGCTGTTCGCCAAGGCGGCCACGGAGGCGCCTGGGGTGGCGGAGTATCGCGTGTGGCGGGCCGCCGCGCTCCAGCGTGCGGGGGACCTGCGTGGGGCGTTGACCGTGATGGAGGCGGACCTCGCGGAGGACCCTCGCACGGACCTGCTCCGCGCGGCGGTGGCGCAGCAGACGTCGGCGGAAGATGGCGCGCGGGAGCTGGAGCAGCTGCTCTTCCAGCGCTACTCGCCGGCCGCGGCGCGCTGAGCGGTCGACGCCCTCACCCCTGGAAGGACCTGGATGTCCCTGTTCATCTGTCAGCGATGCGAGGCGCAGCACGACACCTGGACGGGCGCCTGTCCGGGCTGTGGAGGCACGGAGCTGCTCACCGTGACCCAGCGGGTGGACCGGATGCTGGGCCGCACGGTGGCGGGGCGGTATCGCATCGTCAAGAAGCTGGGCCAGGGCGGCATGGGCTCCGTGTACCTCGCGGAGCAGGTGGGCATCGGGCAGCAGGTCGCGATGAAGTTCCTGCACAGCGGCCTGTCGCTGGACCTGGATGTCACGCGGCGCTTCCTCAACGAGGCGAAGAGCTACGCGCGGGTGGGCCACCCCAACGCGGTGAACCTGCACGACTTCGGGCAGGACGAGGAGGGCAACCTCTACATCTCCATGGAGTACGTGGAGGGCGATGACCTCAAGCGCCTGCTCGCGAACGTGGGCCGGCTGAGCGCACACGAGGCCGGGGACATCATCCTCCAGGTGGCGGACGTGCTCGCGTATGCACACGGGCGCGGCGTGGTGCACCGGGACCTCAAGCCCGAGAACATCATGGTCCGGCAGGGCCTGCGCGGCTGGCACGTCAAGGTGCTGGACTTCGGCATCGCCCGCATCGCGGACAGCGCCACGCGGCTGACGGCGCAGGGCGCGGTGGCGGGGACGCCTCGGTACATGTCGCCCGAGCAGGCGCAGGGCCAGGACGTGGACTCACGCGCGGATATCTACGCGGTGGGCGTGGTGCTCTTCGAGCTGCTCACGGGCGTGCAGCCGTTCGACGGAACCAGCGTCGCGGACATCATGCAGCGGCAGGTGAATCAGCCCACGCCTCGGCTGGGAGACGTGGCGGCGGAGCTGGACCTGCCCGCGCTCGACGCGGTCATCCAGAAGGCCACCGCGAAGAAGCGCGTGGAGCGCTACGCGACGATGGAGGCGTTCGCCTCGGACCTGAGCAACGCGCTGCCCACGCTCATCGGGCGGCCGCCCATCAGCGGCGTCAACCCCGTGGTGAAGATGGGCACGAGCGGCAACGTGGCCTCGGGCACGCTCATCTACGGCGATGGCACCGAGGACACGATGTTGCGGGGGGCCGCGGAGGCGCCGACCGAGCTGGCCAGCGTCAACACGGGACGAATGACGCCGGTGCCCTCCGTGGAGGACAGCCCGTCCATCGACAGGACCGAGCAGCTTCCCGTCACCCCCGTGCCGGCACCGCCCGAGCGAGCGGGGTTCGACAAGACCGCTCACGCGATGTCGCCCTACACGCCCGCGAAGCAGAACCGCACGGGCTGGGTGATGGGCTTGAGCATCGCGGGGATGTTGATTGCCGCGGGGCTCGGCGTGGTGACGGTCCGAGGTGGCGCGAAGGACCAGCCAGTCCCCACGCCCGTCGCGGAGCCCCCCAAGCCGGTGCCATCCCCTCCCCCGCCACGGCCCGCGGAGCCGCCCCGTCCCGAGCCCGAGAGCGCCAGGCCACCCGCGCCCGAGGCAGTCGCGGAGGACGCCGCCGCGCTGGCGCGGAAGCAAGAGAAGGCGCTGGATCGGCTCATCGAGATTGGCGACGACTTCAACGATGGGGAGCTGTCCAAGGCCTCGGAGAAGCTGGCGCTCGCGCGGAGCCTGGGACTGGATGTGGTCGAGCCCAAGCTCGCGGAGCTCGGCACCCGAATCGAGGATGCCTCCAAGCGGCTGGCGCGGGCTCGCGCGCGTGAGGACGAGGGCAACTGCGCGGACGCCATCACGCTCTACCGCGCATTGAAGAAGGACTATCCGCAGCTCGCCGATGCCCAGCGCGGCATCACCCGGTGTCGGCAGATGCTGCCGCCCGACGTGTCGGAGTAGCACGCGCCAGGGCGCTCGCCGCGCAGGCCCAGGATGACGCCCCTCCGACTCAGGCCGACAGCCGGGCATGCACCTGCGAGAGCAGCTCGTAGGAGCGCAGCCGCGCGGAGTGGTCGAAGATCTGCGAGGTGACCATCAGCTCGTCGGGCTTCGTCTCCGCGATGAAGGAGCGCAGTCCCTCCCCGACCTGCTCGGGCGCTCCGACGAAGGAGCACGCCAGCATCGTCTCCACCTGCGCCAGCTCGTACTCGGTGATGAGCCCATCCATGCTGTCCACGGGTGGAGGGAGCTGCCCCGGGCGTCCGCGTCGCAGGTTGATGAAGGCTTGCAGCAACGAGGTGAACAGGCGCTGCGCCTGGGCCTCCGTGTCGGCGGTGAAGACGTTGACGCCCAGCATCGCGTAGGGCTTCTGGAGCACCTCGGACGGCCGGAACTGGGTGCGATACAGGTGCAACGCCTGCATCATCTGCTGCGGCGCGAAGTGCGAGGCGAACGCGAACGGCAACCCCATGGCCGCGGCGAGCTGCGCGCTGAAGAGGCTGGACCCCAGGAGCCACAGCGGCACCTTGAGCCCCATGCCGGGCACGGCGCGCACGGCCTGCTGCGACGTGGGCTCCTGGAAGTACGCCTGCAGCTCCACGACGTCCTGGGGAAACGTATCGGACGTATCCACGTGGCTGCGCCGCAGCGCCATGGCCGTACGGCCATCCGTGCCGGGAGCACGCCCCAGTCCCAGGTCGATGCGCCCGGGATGCAGCGACTCGAGCGTGCCGAACTGCTCGGCGATGACGAGCGGCGAGTGGTTGGGGAGCATGATGCCCCCTGCGCCCACGCGAATGGTGGAGGTCCCTTGCGCGACATGGCCGATGACCACCGCCGTGGCCGCGCTGGCGATGCCCGTCATGTTGTGGTGCTCGGCGAGCCAGAAGCGCTGGTAGCCCCACCGCTCGACATGTTGAGCCAGGTCCAGCGTCGAGCGCAGAGCCTCCCCCGCGTTGCTGCCCTGGCGGATGGGAGAGAGGTCGAGAACGGAGAAGGGAATCATCGGAGGGCCCCGGGGCGCACTCGCGGAACGAAGGACGGGACCGCCCCGTCCCGGGCAGGCATCACCCCCGGCGCTCCTCCGTTAACCAAGGCGACGCGAATGCGCACGGGAAACGCGGCGAGGCACACGACCCCACGGCTGCCCTCTCCCACCGCACGCCTCTCCATGGAAGACTCTCCGCAGGGGTCCCTCATGCACGAAGTCAGTCACGCTCGAATGGTGGAGCAGCTCCAGTCGCTGGGGGTCCGCGAGGGCGGCGTGCTCCTGGTCCACACGTCCTTCAAGGCCGTGCGCCCCGTCGAGGGCGGCCCATTGGGGCTCATCGGCGCCTTGCGCGCGGCCCTGGGTCCACGCGGAACCCTGGTCATGCCCACGATGACCCGCGGAGACACTGTCTTCGACCCGACCTCGACCCCCACCGAGGACATGGGCATCACCGCGGAGCTCTTCTGGCGCCAGCCCGGCGTGACACGAAGCACCCACCCGGGAGGCTCCTTCGCCGCCGAGGGCCCTCACGCCGCGGACATCTGCCGTCCCCAGCCGCTCTCGCCGCCCCACGGCCCCGACAGCCCCGTGGGCCGGGTCCACGACCTGGGCGGGCAGATTCTGCTTCTCGGCGTGAGCCACGGAGAGAACACGACCCTCCACCTGGCGGAGGCGCTCGCACGCGTGCCCTACTCCGTCTCCCATCCCTGCGTCGTCGAGGTCGACGGTGTCGCGAGCACGGTGATGCTCGCCGAGACGGACCACTGCTGCTCGCGCTTCCCGCTCGCCGACGGCTGGCTGCGCGCCCGAGACCTCCAACGAGAAGGCACCGTCGGCCACGCCCACGCACGGCTCTGTGACGCGAGGGCGGTGGTGGACGTCGCCGTGAAGCAGCTCACCGCCGAGCCCCTCACCTTCCTGTGCCCCCAGGACGCCGGCTGCGAGCAATGCGACCAGGCGCGCCTGAGCATCGGCGCGTGAAGGCTCAGTCCTCCTCTTCCAGGTCGCGCTTCAGGCGGGACAGCAGGTTCACCGCCTCGGCCGCATAGGGGGAGATCCACCGGTCGTGGATCTCCTTGAACGGCGTGGCGTTGAGGTAGTTCCACCGCACGCGCCCCTCGCGCACGGCGATGACCAGGCCCGCGCGCTCGAGGACCTTGAGGTGCTGCATCACCGTGCACCGGTCCAGCGTGGCCTCGAAGTGCGCACACAAGTCTCCCGTCGTCCGCGGCGCCGCCTTCAGCAGGTCCAACACCTCCCGCCTCCGTGAGTCCGCGAGCGCCTTGAAGATGAGGTCGTCCTTCTCCGCCCTCGACATGTTATATTTCTATAACATATCGTCGAACGAAACCCCACCCCCACGAGGAGCCATTCCATGGAGCCCAAGTTCCAGGTGCAGTTGAAGATCCAGAAGCCGGTGTCGGAGGTCTTCGACGGCGTCGTGAATCCGCGCAAGCTCAGCGGCTACTTCGTGAAGACGGCCAGCGCGCCGCTGGTGTCGGGCACCACGGTGAAGTGGAGCTTCACGGAGGCTCCGGACGCGTTCGACGTCGTCGTCCGCGAGGTGACGAAGGACGAGCGCATCACCCTGGAGTGGGAGGCCGCGGAGGGCGGCTACAACACCCTCATCGAGATGAACTTCAAGCCCATCGATGCCGGCAACACGCTGGTGCAGATTCGCGAGTCGGGCTGGAAGCCGGACGAGAAGGGCTTCAAGTCGTCGTACGACAACTGTGGGGGCTGGATGCACATGATGACGTGCCTCAAGGCGTACCTCGAGCACGGCATCAACCTGCGCGAGGGCGGCGCCTACTGAGCGGGCGCCACCCGGCGTGTCGCTAGAGCGAAGGGAGGACGGGCGCGTCCTTGAGACGCGGGGCGCGCAGGTCCTTGGGCGACATGAGCGGCTCGGACACCGGCCAGGGAATGCCGAGGTCCGGGTCGTTCCACGCGATGCAGCGCTCCGTCTCCGGCGCGTACAGCGTGGTGCACTTGTAATGGAAGTCCGCCGACTCGCTCGTCACGCAGAAGCCGTGGGCGAAGCCCGGCGGAATCCACAGCTGGCGGCGGTTCTCCGCGGACAGCTCCACCGCCGCCCACTTCCCGAAGGTCGGCGAGCCGCGCCGGACATCCACCGCCACGTCGTACACGCGGCCCGAGAGCACCTGCACCAGCTTCCCCTGCCCTTGCGGCTCCTGGAAGTGCAGGCCGCGCAGGGTGCCTCGCGACGAGCGCGAGTAGTTGTCCTGGATGAAAGGCCCGGGGATGCCCGCGTCCGCGTACCGCTTCGCGTGGAACAGCTCCATGAAGAAGCCCCGGTCATCACCGAAGACCTTGGGCTCCACCAGCAGCAGGTCCGGAATCTCCAACGGCGTCACCTTCATGACACCGCGCCCCGGTTCTCCGCGACGGCCAGCAGGTACTGCCCGTACTCGTTCTTCCGCATCGGCTCCGCCAGAGCCGTCAGCTGCTTCGCGTCGATGTAGCCCATCCGGTACGCAATCTCCTCGGGACACGCCACCTTGAGCCCCTGGCGGCGTTCGATGATTTCGATGAAGTTCGAGGCCTCCATCAGCGAGCTGTGGGTCCCCGTGTCCAGCCACGCATAGCCCCTGCCCATCAGCTCCACGTCGAGCTGGCCCCGGCGCAGGTACTCCGCGTTGACGTCGGTGATCTCCAGCTCGCCGCGAGGGCTCGGCTTGAGCGCGGCGGCGATGTCGAGCACTTGGTTGTCGTAGAAGTACAGCCCCGTGACGGCGTAGTTCGACTTGGGCTTGAGCGGCTTCTCTTCCAGGCTCACCGCCCGGTTGTTCGCGTCCAGCTCCACCACGCCGTAGCGCTCCGGGTCCTTCACGTAGTAGCCGAACACGGTGGCGCCCGACGTGCGCTTCGCCGCGTTGCGCACGCGCTGGCTCAGTCCATGGCCGTAGAAGATGTTGTCCCCCAGGATGAGTGACACGGGGGACGTGCCCACGAAGTCGCGGCCGATGACGAACGCCTGCGCCAGGCCCTCCGGCCGGGGCTGCTCCGCGTACTCGAAGCGCATGCCCCACTGCTCGCCACGGCCCAGCAGCTCGCGGAAGCGAGGCAGGTCCTGCGGCGTGGAGATGATGAGCACCTCGCGAATGCCCGCCAGCATCAGCGTGCTGAGCGGGTAGTAGATCATCGGCTTGTCGTGCACGGGCAGCAGCTGCTTGCTGACCACGCGAGTCAGGGGATACAGCCGGGTCCCCGAGCCCCCTGCGAGGATGATGCCCTTCATATCCACCTCTCGAAGTCAGGTTCCTCGCGCGGCCTTCCAGCTCGCGTGGAAACGGGAGAGCGACGTGGCCAGGTCCAGCGGCTTCTCGGCCAGCTCCGCGCGGGCCTTGTCCGTCTTGAGCCCGCTCTTCAGCGGCCGAGGACTGGGCAGCTTCAGGTCCGCCATGCGCGTGGGGATGACGAGCCCCGCGTCGAACCCGAACACCTCACACAGCGCCCGTCCGAAGGCCACGCGGTCCATCACCTCGCCGCCGCAGGTGTTCCACACCCCGCCGAGCTTGCGCTCGCCCAGCTCCACCAACATCCCCGCGACGTTGTCCGCGAGCGAGGGCGAGACAATCTGGTCGTCGAACAGCCGCACCGACTGCCCCTTCTCCAGGTTCGTCACCAGCCACGCGCCGAAGTTGAGCCGCCCCTCCACCGGGGGCCACCCGTACACCACCGCCGTCCGGGCGATGGCGGAGCCCGGCGCGAGCACCCGCACCGCCTGCTCCGCCATGTGCTTCGTCAGCGCATAGGCGCCGCGCGGGTTGGGCACGGACGCTTCGTCGTACGGGCCCGCGTCACCATCGAAGACGTAGTCGGTGGACACATGGACCAGGTGGGCCCCCGCTGTCCGCGCGCCTCGCGCCACCGCCGCCGTCGCCTGCACGTTGGCCGCATACGCCGCCTCCACGTTCTTCTCGCAGGCGTCCACCTCCGTCATGGAGGCGCAGTGGATGACGACGTCCGGGGCCGCCGTGGACAGCGCCTCGGCGACCTCCGCGTCGCGAGTGAGGTCCACGGAGACGTAGCCGTACGAGCCCCCCGTGCGCCGAGGCCCTCGCCCCAGGCCGACGACGGTGTGGCCCCGCGTCTCCAGCAGCGCGCAGGCGCGGCTGCCCACCAGGCCATTCGAGCCCGTGACGAGGAAGCGCATGTCAGGCCTTCCCCTGGAGGCGGTGGCGGTACTGCGTCTCGAAGTATTGCCGGTACGCGCCGCTCATCACGCGCTCCCACCACGCGGGGTGGTCCAAGTACCAGCGCACCGTCTCCGCCAGCCCCTGCTCGAAGGTGTGCGCGGGCGTCCACCCCAGCTCCGCGCGAATCTTCGACGGGTCGATGGCGTAGCGCCGGTCATGCCCCGGCCGGTCCTTCACGTACTGGATGAGCGACTCGGGCTTGCCCACGAGGCCGAGAATCGCCTTCACGATGTCGATGTTGCGGCGCTCCGCCCCACCGCCGATGTTGTACACCTCGCCCGCGCGGCCCTTCTCCAGCGCGAGCAGCAGCGCCTGGCAGTGGTCCTCCACGTGCAGCCAGTCGCGCACGTTGGCCCCGTCGCCGTACACCGGCAGCGGCCTGTCGTGCAGCGCGTTGACCACCATGAGGGGAATCAACTTCTCCGGGAACTGGTAGCGGCCGTAGTTGTTCGAGCAGCGCGTCACCACCACGTCCATGCCGAAGGTGTGGTGGTAGGCGAGCGCGACCAGGTCGGAGCTCGTCTTGCTGGCCGAGTACGGGCTGGAGGGCTTGAGCGGAGAGGACTCGGTGAAGGCGCCCGTGGGGCCCAGCGAGCCGTACACCTCATCGGTGGACACCATCACGAAGCGCTTCACGCCCCGCGCGCGGCTGGCCTCCAGGAGGCGCTGGGTGCCCAGCACGTTGGTGGTGACGAAGACCTCGGGCCCGAGGATGGAGCGGTCCACGTGGCTCTCGGCCGCCAGGTGCAGCACGGTGTCGATGGCGTGCACCGACATCAGGTGCTCGACGAGCTCGCGGTTGCCGATGTCGCCCCGGACGAACACGTGGCGCGGGTCGCCCTCCAGGTCCGACAGGTTCTCGAGGTTGCCCGCATACGTGAGCTGGTCGAGGTTGACGACCGTCCAGTCGGGTCGCTCGCGTCGCAGGTACCTCACGAGGTTGGAGCCAATGAAGCCACACCCTCCTGTCACCAATACGTTCATGTGTCGCGGGCCTCGAGAGCTCGGAGAGTGTGCCTGCGTATCGGAGGGGGTGGCGACGGTCAAGGCGCTCGGGATGCCCGCGCTTGTGTACGCCCCCCCGCGGCGCTAAGGGAGCCGGGCGTGAAAGAGAGCCACCGCAGCCCCTCGACGTCGACTCCCCGGGAAGTCCACCAGCTCGTGCCACGGCTCGCGTGGGGAGACGGGGTGGGCAACCAGGCGCGCTACCTCCAGGGCCTCCTGCGCGGCTGGGGTTACACCTCCGACATCTTCGCCGAGGACTGGGATGACGCGTGCAAGGACCAGGTCCGGCACGTGCGCGAGTACGAGAAGCAAGCTCGCCCGGACACCGTGCTCCTCATCCAGCACAGCTTCCAGTCGCGGCTCGTGCCACTCATCGCTCGAGTGCCTGGCCGCAAGGCCATCATCTACCAGAACGTGACGCCCGCCCGGCTGTTCGAGGGGTTCGAGCGCAAGGTGGCCGCCGCGTGCGACGCGGCCCGGGATGAGCTGCTGGAGCTGCGGCCACACGTCGAGCGGGCCTTCACCTATTCGAGGTTCAGCGCCGAGGAGCTGGTGGCCGCGGGCTATCGCTCCGTGGTGACGATGCCCTTCGCCATCGACTGGACCGCGTTCGACACGCCGCCGGACTCCGCGCTCCAGGCGGAGCTGAGCGACGGCTACTCCAACATCCTCTTCGTGGGCCGAGCGGTTCCCAGCAAGAAGGTGGATGACGTGCTGCGCGTCTTCGCCGCGTACCAGCGTCTCTACCAGCCGCGCAGCCGGCTCATCATCGCGGGCTATCTCCACCGGGACAGCGCCTACGGCGCGTACCTGCACGGGCTCAAGGACGTCCTGGGCATCGAGCGCGTCGTGTTCATGGGCCGGGTGAGTCCCGCGCAGCTCTCCGCGTGCTTCGCGACGGCGTCGGCCTATCTCTCCATGAGCCGGCACGAGGGCTTCGGCGTGCCGCTGTTGGAGGGCATGTACCGCAACGTGCCCGTCGTGGCCTACGGCGCGGCGGCGGTCCCGGAGACGATGGGTGGCGCGGGCCTCACCACGCTGTCGGATGATCCCACCGAGGTCGCGCAGCTGCTCGCCGTGCTGGACCGCAACCCCGCGCTGCGGGCGCAGGTGCTCGAGTCGCAGCGGGCCCGGCTGGGGGCGCTGTCGCAGGAGTTCGTCGCGGAGCAGGTGCGCGCGGCGCTGGATGACCTGCTGTCTTCCCGCCCCAGCGAGGTCGCCTCTTCGACGCCATCCGCCACCGTGGAGCTGGTGTGCCCCGGCTACACGATGCATCCCGAGGCGGAGGCGTCCCGGCTGACGCGGCGGCTGGCGGAGCGGATACCGGGCGCGCGTGTGCTGGCGCTGAGGCCGCGCGGCGAAGCGGCGTCGATGGAGCTGCGCGAGCAGCAGGTGGAGGGAGTGCCCGTGTGGCACTTCACGCCGGACCAGCCTTCGAGCCGGCTGAGCGACGTCCTTCCGGGCTCGTCGTCGCTGGAGACGGCGGTGCGAGTGTCGTCGGCGCCGGTGGTGCTGGTGGGGGTGGACACGCTCAGCGCGCAGGCGCTGCTGCCCTATCTGGGTGCGAGAGCGTGGGGTGTGCAGGTGGCGGGACAGCCCACCACGGCCCTGGAGTCCGCGCGGAGTCACCTGCGGGACCGCCTGGTGATGATGGGGTCCTCGGGCTCCGAGGCGGCCATCACGACGTTGTTGGAGGGGTTGCGTGCGCGCTGAGGACCTGCTGACCGATGCCCCCTCGGCCGAAGCCGTGGCGAGGGAAACCCAGAAGCTGCCGGAGGCCTCCACCGAGGCGAAGGAGGCCCTGCGCCGCGCGCTGGAGTCCTCGACGCGGCAAGCGACTCCCGCGCCCTGGCCCACGCTGCTCCTGGAGGCGCGAGGGAAGATGGACAGCCGCTATGCCGGGCCGGTGACGTCACACCGAGGCGGCGTCTCGGGGCCCGCGCTGGTGCTCGCGAAGCGTGCGTTCCGGCTCCTCTTCCAGCCGTTCATCAACGAGGCGCTGCGCAAGCAGGTCGAGTTCAACGAGTCCATCCTCGATGCCCTCGCCACGATTCACGACGTGCAGCGCGAGCACGCGCGGACGCAGGCCACCTGGCGACAGGAGGTCGAGCGGAGGCTCGCGCGCATCGAGGAAGCAGCCCGGGCGGGCACGGCCACGGCCCAGGAGCCCGCTGGAGCGAATGACACTCCGCCCGAGCCCTCACGAGGGCCCGGTGGAGGAAACACCCGACGCCGCTCGGGCCGACGCTAGCCGCCCGTCTTGCCCCACTGCCGCGTGGTCTTCACCACTTGCTTCACCCATGGGTGGACGGCGGGAACCGACTTGAGGGTCCGGTTGACCAGGTCCACCAGCGCATAGCGCGTGGGGCGCTCCTCGGCGCCATCCGGCGTCAGTCCGCTGGCGGCGCGCTTGAGCAAGCCGTGCACCGCGGGGATGCGCTTGAGCGTGGAGTTGAGCGTGTCCACCACGTTGTAGCGCAGGGGCACCTCCGCCACCGCCGCGACGACGGCCGAGGCCAGGGGCGGCTCCGCCGCCACCCGCTGCGAGTCCGACGTCGACGACAAGAGCATGAACGCCGCCAGCTGGACTCCCTCCGGGAGCGGGCGGGCGAGGTTCTGGTGGAGCTGGAACACCAGCTCCTGGTGCCGGCGCGGATTGACGCCGGAGATCATCGACCCCTTGCGCCGCCGGTAGTGGAAGTGGAGCGCGTTGGTGACGAGGAAGCGGTGCCCCGCGTGCGCGAGGCGCAGGTAGAGGTCCCAGTCCTCGTAGCTCGTCATCTGCTCGTTGTAGCGGATGCGGTCGAACAGCGAGCGGCGCATCAGCGACGTGGCGCAGGACAGCCGGTTGGCCACCATGCCCAGCGACGGACAATCCCCGATGAAGAGCGCGTAGTCGATGAAGCGCCGCTGGGCGCGAGACTCATCCGAGTCGAAGTACCCGGTGGACGGCACCACCACGTCGAACTCGCGGTGGCGCTCCAGCGCCTCCACCGCCATCCGGATGAACGTGGGGCTGATGCAGTCGTCCGCGTCCAACGGCAGGATGTACTCCCCCGTGGCCGCGCGCAGGCCGATGTTGCGCGAGGCGGGCAGGCCCCGGTTCGACAGGTTGCGGATGAGCTTCACGCCGCTGAGGCCCGTCTTGGCGTCCTCTTCGATGCGCGCCAGCACCTCATGGTCGAACGCGCTCGTCGAGGCATCGTCCACGACGATGACCTCGAGCTCCGGGTAGTTGCTGGCGGCGACGCTCTCCAGCGTCTCCGGCAGGAAGCGTCCCAGGTTGTGATTGGTGATGAGGACGCTGACGCGGGGCAGTCCGGAGCGCCTGGCCTGAGTCGACACCTCGGGCTTCTTCCGCTCCTTCTCCCAGTACGGAACGTCCGCCGTCCACTCCACCGGGCGCAGCGTCGGCGAGCGCCAGGCGCGCTCCAGGGTCTCCACGAGCCCTTCGACGGTGCCGTTGAACGTGTGGCAGTTCACCCCGTTGATGAAAGGGCTGCCCGGCGCGAAGGCGATACACGCCCCATTGAGCACCAGCGTCGCCCCTGCCCCGGACGCCTCGTAGGCGGTGAGGTTGACCGACTCGTAGTCAGAGGGAATGACGACGATGCCCTGCCGCATCATCTCGTCGCGGTCCTTGCTCGGCCCCGAGAAGATGAAGCGCGGCTTCAAGTCCTCCGGAATCAGCGACTGGACATAGGTCAGATAGGCCGCGTTGGCGGTGTGGCACGCCAGGACAGCGTTCCCTCGATACTCAGGGAAGGCGCGCATGAAGGAGGCCGCGCCCCGGATGAACAGGTCCGAGCGCTTGAAGGGCTGGATCTTCGTGACGAAGAGCAGGTCCCGCTCTCCTTCACTCCGCAGCGGCACCAGCTCCGACTTGGGCGCCACGGGCGGAAACTCCTGAACGACCTTGTCCAGCCACGTCCGCGAGAAGCCGTAGTAGGCGCGATTGAACTCGGCGATGCCCGGCACGTGCGCGACGACGAGGTCCGCGTCCAGCAACGCCTTGCGCTCGAACTCGAAGGTGCCCAGGCTCTCGCGGCTCAGGACCTGCCGCTCGAACGGCGCGAGGATTCCCGCCGTCGAGTGCAGCCGCACCACGATTTCAGACTCCAGCAGGCCACAGCCCAGGAGCTTCTCCTGGATGGCACAGAACGCCCAGCCTCGGTAGTCGGGGAACTCGATGACGTCGAAGTGAGTCCCTTCCGCCGCCAGTCGCCGCAGGTGCAGCAGCAGCTCCATCGACTGCGCATGGCAGGGCGTGTCCGTGAAGGCGCCGGGCGGCGGATAGACACCCCCTTCGTCGAAGCTCACGTCCCACTCGGGACGGGACCTGGCGACGTGAGCCTTCACCTTGCCCTGGAAGTACTGCTCCACCTCGAGCGGGCTCACCGTCACGTAGGACGGGAAGAGCACGTGTATCTCCACGTCCTCGGTGCGCCGAAGCGACTCCTCGATGAGGTTGTGGAGGATGCGGCCAATGCCGCCCGCCGTGAAGGGATACAGCTCATCCGTGACAAGACAGACGCGGCGAGGGCTCATCATTGAACGAACGCCTCCAGGACGCTGACGGCTTCGGCAACCAGGGCTTGTTCGTAGTCCGCCATCATCTGCATGAGCTCGGTGGGGGCACGCTCACGCAACGACACCATCCGCTCGATGGCCGTGGTGACCACCTCCACGGAGTCCACGCCTGCGACCTGCGCGAGCTGTTGATAGGGATGCGAGTCCAGCGCCCCCAGGCTGAGCGGTCCGTGAACACACGGAATCCGCAGCGCGAGCGACTCCAGTCCCGTCATGGGCTGGCACTCGGAGAGCGACGCATTGAGGACGATGTCACAGCGGCGAATCAGCTCGAACAGCTCGGTGCGGCTCGGACGCGAGACATGGTGGATGCGCCGAGAGGCCTTGAGCGGCTCGGGCAGCCGGTAGTTCGCCGTGACGTAGACATCGCTGATGCGAGGCGAAGCCTGGCAAGCGAAGAGGTTGGTGTAGAAGTTCTTCCGCCAGTCGTTGGGCGTCGGGATGAGCGCGGTGCGCGTGAGGGCACGCACCCGCGACGTCCGCTCCGCCTCCGACAGCTTGGGCGGCAGGTTGATGACCGTCTTGGGGAAGATCTCCCGCGCCAGCAGGTGCATGCCCGGCTTGACGGTGGCCAGTCCATCGATGACGCCGCGCCGCTTCAAGTCGACGAGCTGCGCGAAGCTCTCGAGCTCGAACGTGTAATGGAACTGAGCCGTCGAGCCGTGCCACACCGAGAGGATGCGCACCGACGAGCCCATCGCCCGGCGCAGCAGCACCATGAAGTCGTGGGCGTTGTTCGAGTAGCCATGCACCATGACCGAGCGGCAGCCGCTGCGGTCGATGACCTCGATGGCGGCGCGCAGCTCCCGCTCATCCATGGGCCGCTCGGCGGTGATGGCGAGCTTCTGGCCCGGCAGATAGCCCGAGGCCGCGCGGATGCCGTGCCACTCCTGGTGGAACACCTGCATCACCCGCCCGAACTGCGGCAGGTCGAAGGCCCAGCGCGTGTCCAGCGCGGCGTTGTGGATGAACCCCGGAGGCGACGACGGAGGCGAGTAGCCCACGGGCGCGTCCGGGAAGGACACGCGCGAGGACCTCAAGCGCGCAAGGTCATCCGACAGCGACTGGAGGCGCTGGCGGCGCTCGAAGCGCTCGGTCTCCACCGCGAGCTGCTCGGTCAGCTCCGTCACCTGGGCTTCCAGGTTCGC
The DNA here is from genome assembly GCF_038561935.1 of Myxococcus stipitatus. The sequence continues at coordinate 6,459,385 of NZ_CP102770.1, forward strand.
CGCGGGCTCCGACAGGGACTTGCTCGCGCGGCTCGCCCACTCCAACAACCGGGGCGTGGCGCGCGAGTGCAGCGCCTCGAGCGTCAGCGGCTGGGACTCGTCGCGCGGAGCCTCCGGGCCCAGGAGCTGGAAGTAGCGGCGCCCCTTTCCACCCTGGCGCTTGAGGACGTAGACATCGTGGGAATCCACGAGTCCCGGCCCGTGGTGCAGGTCCCACCCCTCCGGCAGCAGGTCCGCGAACGCGTGGAGCCAGCTCCCCGGGTGCTTCGAGGCATCCCACACACTCGTGGGCATCAGCGGGTTCTCCACCAGCACCAGCATGCCGCCGGGGAGCACCAGCTGGCCCAGCGTCTCCAGAATCCCGGTGATGCGCTCGCTCGGGTTGTGCACAAGCGTGGAGACCGTGAAGACGACGTCGAACTTGCGCCCCTCCATCGCCACGAGCGGATCGTCCCCGCAGAAGATCCGCTCCTCGACGGGGAGCAGCGACGCGGGCGGATCCTGTCGGAGCGGCGCCGTCATCGACTCGGAGATGTCGTACCCGTGGTAGCGGACGCGGGAAAGCTGGGAGATGTAGGTCGCGTGGTGACCGAAGCCACAGCCAAACTCGAGGACGGACAGCGTCCGGTCCAGCCGGCGCTGCTCGGAGCGAATGAGGGTGGTCAGGACGCGCTCCTGCTGACCCCTCGCGATGTTTCCCTGTCCTTCCCGGACGCGCGCCAGTTCCCGATAGGAGTGGCCGTTGGTCGTCTTCCAGAAGTGGAGACTCTCGCTCATCTGGGCCGCGTCCCCAGCGGGGCCCTCGCTCTTGATGTCTTTGTACATGTGCCGATGTGAAACGACGCCGCCTACATGAACCGGAGGTGGGTTGTCAGCGGGGTTCCCGCAGAAACGCAACCATTCCCACGCTTGGCACCGGTCAGGCAAGAGACGTGCTGAAAGTGAATGGTAAAAGCGCCCAGGGAGGACCCCGGTCGGATTGGCCTTCGTCCCATTCTCGGCTAACCGCCCGCCCCCCCGCCAGCCAGGCGTGCAACACCTTGCACATCAGTCGACGGCGGAGCGAGCCGGCCTGGACTCCAGGGCCAGCAGGTTCTCCATCATCCGGTCCACCTCCTGCTCCCACGTGGTGCGGCGGACACGCTCGGCGGCTCGTGCTCCCAGTCGCACTCGCAGCTCCGGGTCCAGCACGGCCGCCCTCAGTCGCGCCAGCACCGAGCCCGGCGTCGGCGCCGCCAGCAAGCAGTTGCCACCGTCCTCCAGCAGCCAGTGGTTGGCGGGGTTGTCATTCGTCACCACCGTCATGCCGCACGCCATCATCTCCAGCGGCAGGTAGGACGGGTGCCGGGTGAACATGAAGCACAACCCCACGTCACACTCGCGGTAGAGCGCCGCGGTGCGCTCGGCGGGGAGCACGCCCAGGTTCGTCACCAGGCCCCGGACGCCGTAGGACTCCGGGTGCCACTCCGCACCCGCGGTGACGATCTCCACCGCGGGGCCCAGCTCCCGCTTGAGCCGCGTGAGCGCCGCCAGGCCCAGCTCGAAGCCGTTCCGCTCGTTGCCCGGGCGGCCGTAGAAGAAGACGCGCACGGGCCCGCGGCGCGGCGGACGGCGGTCATGGAAGGTCACCCCATCCACGGCGGGCTCGAAGGCGAATCCGCCCATGCCGTGAAGCGCCTTCACCGTGTCGCGCAGGCCCGGGGTGTTGAAGATGCCCTGGAAGCCCAGCTGGTACGTCTGCTCCGCCAGCGCGGACTGGGTGCCCGCGGCGAAGAACATGGGCTCATAGTCCTGGACGAAGTAGGTGCGCACGCCGGCACGGGGATGGCGCAGCACCTGGTAGACGGAGGTCCAGTAGGTGGCGATGGCCAGGTCACACGCGGGCAGCGACTCCAGGTCCGCCGCGCCGGCGAGGACGCGGAAGGCCCCCGCCGCCTGGGGAAACACGGTGGCGGCCCGGGCCTCGAAGTCACCCGGGCTGGCCCCGGGCTTGTCGTACACGATGAAGTCGCTCTTCACGCCGTGGCGGCGGTGCATCAGGTCCGCGAAGCGGAACAGCGTGTGGATGCCCGCGTAGACATGCCCGAAGGCCGGGATGAACCAGGAGGCGGTGCGCACCTTGCCGCGCGAGCGCAGGGCCGCCAGGGCCGCGGGAGCCTGTGCCCGAGACGCCTCCGCCTGCTCCGGCGTGAAGTCGAGCTCCCCCAGGTGCTCCACCAGGTGACGCTGGGCGACCGCCCGCGCCTCCATCGCCGCGTCCTGCGCGCTGGGCACATCGTGCGTCAGCGTGCGCAGGGCCAGCGTCTCCCCCGTCTCTTCATGGTGGCGCAGGGAGCAGTCCGTGCCCAGCAGCGTGAGGTTGGGGTTGTAGAAGGGGTCGCCCCGCTCGCCGAGCCACGGGCGATATGACACGTAGGAACGCCAGTAATCGGATTCCGGAATGGCGTCCGCGCGGCGGCTGGCCGACTCGTGGTGGATGAGCCGCGCGTGCGGCGTGTACACCACGCGCAGGCCGCGCTGGTTCAAGCGCAGGCCGATGTCCACGTCGCTGCCGCACACCTGGAAGCGCTCGTCGAAGCCCTCCAGGGACTCGAACACGTCGCGGCGGAAGATGACGCAGGCGCTGGTGACGGACAGCCAGTCTCGCGTCCAGTCGGTGTGCCCGAAGGGCGTGGAGATGGGGCCGTCCGGCAGCCGCCAGAAGGGATGGCCCGCCATGCCGGTGATGCCCACCACCGCGCCCGCGTGCTGCACCGTCCCCTCGGGGAAGAGCAGCTTGCAGCCCACCGCGCCCACTTCGGGGCGCTGCGCCTGGGCCACCAGCTCCTCCAACCAACCGGAGTCCATCACCTCCATGTCGTTGTTGAGGAAGAGCAGCAGGTCCCCGGTGGCGCGCTTCGCCGCCCAGTTGTTGATGGCCGGGTAGTTGAACGGGAAGTCCCACGTCAGCTTCACCAGCCGGGGGTCCGTGAGGCGCTCCAGCAGCGCGAAGGTCTCCGGCTGGGTGCTGTTGTTGGAGACCAGCAGCACCTCGAAGTTCGGATACGCGGTGCGCGCCAGCAGCCCGGGCAGCAGCAGCTCCAGCAGGTCCGGCCGGTCCTTGAACGGGACGATGATGGACACCTTCGGCGTGCCCTTCACCGGGTAGCGGACGCGGTACTGGGTGGGCGCGGGGCTCGTCACCTCGGCCGACTCGCCCTTGCGCGCCAGGTGCTCGCGCAGGGCTCTTGCGCCCGCGTCCGTGGCCTTCGCCAGCCCCGCCTCCTGGCTGGAGAAGGACGCCGGGTTGGCGCGCCAGTGGTAGAGCAGCTTCGGCACATGGCCGATGCCTCGCGCGGCCTCGCTCAGCCGCAGCATGAGGTCGAAGTCCTGCGAGCCTTCGAAGCCCTCGCGCACGCCGCCCACCGACTCGATCAGCTCCCGCCGCGCCACCAGGAAGTGGCAGACGTAGTTCACCGAGCGCAGCAGGTCCGGAGACCAGTCCGGCTTGAAGAAGGGCGCGGTCCGCCGCCCTTCCGAGTCCAGCCGGTCCTCGTCGCTGTAGATGACGTCCAGGGAGGGGTCCGCCGAGGCAGCCAGGACCATCTCCGCCAGCGCGTGAGGCGCCAGCGTGTCGTCGTGGTCCAGGAAGCCCACCCACGCCCCTGTCGCCACCACGAGCCCCGCGTTCGTCGCCTGGGCGATGCCTCCGTTGTGCTCCCGCGTCACCACGCGAATGCGCGCGTCCTCGGATGCGGCTTCCCGCAGCATCCCCGCGACGTGAGGCGCCGTGCTGGCGTCATCCACCAGCACCCATTCCCAGTCGGGATACACCTGCGAGCGCACCGACGCCGCGCACTCGCGGAAGAAGGACTCGGGCGTGTTGTACACGGGCGTGACGAGCGTCACCTTGGGGCGAACCGCCAACGAGGCCACCGCCTCGCGCGCCCGGTCGAGGTCTCCCCGCTCCCGGCGCTCACACCAGCCTTCGTAATCCCCCAGCTCGGGGGGACGCGGCGGAGGCGTGCGAGTGCCCAGCACGCCCGCGAGCGCCAGCACCGCCTGCTCGTTGAAGCGCGTCTGCCGCCGCAGCAGCTCCGTCCAGAAGGGCCCCCCCGCCCGCAGGGCACGCGGCAGCGCCGTGGCCCGCAGCGGATCATTGCGCTCGACGAGCGAGGCAATCCACGTGGCGCCAGTGGCCTCGTCCGGAACCTGGAGCCCCGCCGCGCCGGCGATGGCCTCCACCATGGCCTCGTTCCACTCCGCCTGGCCGCGCAGGAGCCCTTCGAGCAACGGCCCCGCCGCGGAGAGGTAGGAGCGCTTGGCCGCCTCCACCACGGAGCCCAAGGGCCCTCCCCGGTGCGAGCGCGCCACCTTCCAGCGCGTCGGGTCCACCCGAGGCTCCAGCTGCGCGCGCACCCACGCCGTCAGGTCCTCGCGAAGCCGCAAGCTCCGGTGCACCGAGAGGTACTCGAGCACCCGCACCACGGCCTTGTTGAAGTCCGCCTGCGGCCGCAGCGACTCGACATGGAAGGGCTGGAGGCCCTCGATGAAGGCGCGCTTGGTGGCGGTCACCACGCGGCCCAGCCGGGCGCGGTGGGAGTCCGGCACGGAGAACTCGTGAGGCACCGCCAGCCGAGCGGCCTCCTGCAGCGGAGAGAGCGCCAGCGCTCCGTCCGGCCGCGCCCGATGGAGCGCTTGCGTGAGGAGCTTCAAGGCGCCCTCGAGCGCCGTCACGTCCTCACAGGCCTCGGGCAGGCACGGGCGCCGCGCATCCAGCAGCGAGCGCACCGCGGCCACCATTCGAGCCAGCTCCCCCGCACCCGGGGCAGCATCAGGCGCCCCCGCCTCTCCAGCGAGCTTCTCCAGGACCGTCTTCACCGACGTACCGCCTCTCTCGTTCACATCCCGGCCGTCGGGAGACGCGCCCCCTCGCCGCGCCAGTCAGCCCCGGATGTCAGGGATGACCACCGCCCGCGAGCGCGGACTCCACCGGCACCGGGACAGGCTCCACCACCCAGTGGTGCGCCGGACGGAACACTCCGCGCTCGGCCACGTTCGAGCTCACCTCGAACGAGCGCCGCTCCGTGGACACCCCACCCGCCGTCCGCGCCGTCACCACCAGGACATACGTACCCGCCAGCAGGCCCAGGCGCTCCAGCACCAGGCGCATCCGCCCCGACGGCGGCAGCTCCCGGGGCAGCGGCACCGCCTCCAGCCGGGTGCTCGTCTCGTACAGCGGGCGCCCATCCTGCGACTGGAGCGAGACCTCGAACTCCACGTCCTCGCAGCCGCTTCGGGCGGAGAAGTCCACGCAGACCTCCACGCCCATGTCGGGCGACAGGTTCTGCGCCTCCCCACCGGAGGCATCCACCAGCCGCAGCCCGGCGATGCGCACGGGGCAGTCCCCGCCCACCACCGAGTGGACCTCGGGCAGCGCGCCGCCGCCCTCCGTCAGCGCCGGGGGCGTGAAGGCCACCGACTGCGCCTCCGCCAGGGCAATGGCCTGCCGGTACTCGGTGACGATCTCCGAGGGGCGACCCACGCGGCGCACGTAGCCACCATCAATCCAGATGGCCAGGTCGCACCAGCGCTCCACGGTGGAGAGGTCATGCGTCACCAGGACGATGGTCTTCCCCTGCCGCTTGAACTCCGTCATCTTGGCGACGCTCTTCTTGCTGAAGTGCTCGTCACCCACGGCGAGGATTTCGTCGACGATGAGGATGTCCGGGTCCACGTGCGTGGCCACCGCGAACGCCAGCCGCATGTACATGCCGCTGGAGTAGGTGCGCACCGGCTCGTCGATGAACTCGCCCAGCTCACTGAAGGCAATGATGTCATCCATCCTCGCCCGCACTTCCGCGCGCGACATTCCGAGGATGATGCCGTTGATAAGGATGTTCTCCCTGCCGGAGAAGTCCGGATGGAAGCCCGCGCCCAGGTCCAACAGCGCGGAGATGCGGCCGTTGATCTCCATGACACCCGAGGTGGGCGCATAGATGCCGGTGATGAGCTTCAGCAGCGTGCTCTTGCCCGAGCCATTGCGGCCGATGATGCCAACCGTCTTCCCTCGGGGGATGCGGAGGTTGATGCCGCGAAGCGCGGTGATGAGCCCCGCTTCCCGGGGCACGCGCTGGCCGCGCAACCAGCGCATCAGTTCGGATTTGAAGGTCGTGTACTCGCCCCGGATGGTCCTCTTCCGGAAGCTCTTCACGACATCGCGCATGACAATGGCGTCGAGGGGTTCCTGCATGGCGACAGCTCAGATGGATTCCGCGAAGTCTTCGCGGCGGGATTCAAAGATGCTCGAGGCGCCCCACATGAGCACCAACGAGAAGACGGCCAACGCCGCCAAGGGCCCCGGGTCCGGCCACCGGTGCTCGTAGAAGATGGCCTGGTAGGACACGAGCAGGCTGGACATCGGGTTCAGCGTCATCACCACATCACGCAGCGAGTCGTCCTTGATGGTGGAGATGGGGTACAGCACCGGCGTCATGAAGAACCACATCGTCAGCAGGTTGTTGACGATGTGCTGCAGGTCCCGGAACGTCACGTTGATGGCGGCCAGGATATAGGTGAGCGCCAGCGTGAAGATGAGCTGGATGACGACCACCGCCGGGAACGCCAGGATGTGCCACGTGGGCGCCTGCCCGTAGAACAGCCCCAGCCCCACCATCAGCGGCAGCGACAGCAGGTAGTTGCTCAGGTTCGTCAGCACCACCGTCGTGGGCAACACCTGCGCCGGGAAGCGGACCTTCGTCATCAGGTCTCGCCGGTCGCTGATGGCGCTCGCGCCCCCACCCAGTGACGTGGAGAACCAGATCCACGGCAGCAACCCCACGAACATGAAGAAGGGGAAGTTGGGGATGTTCTGCTTCATCACGACGGTGAACAGCAGCGCGTACACCATCATGTGCAGCGTGGGGTTCAGGAACGTCCAGAGGAACCCGAGGAACGACCCCCGGTAGCGCGCCTTGAGCTCGCGCTGCACGAGGCTCAGGAGCAGTCCACGGTATTGGTAGAGTTCTCGGACGAGGCGAATCATGAGGGGGCCTTCATATAGCAGGCCCCGAGTGCGTGCGAGGCAACCAGATGCACTCTCACGGTGACTCAGATTCCTGAGGGGCTTGTTCGCCCTCTCCTCAGCCAGGCCCGCCTCGCGGTGCGCTTCATGCTCGCCCCGCGGGACGATGAAACGTTCACCCAACCAGGCTTGTTCCGGGCAACCACCCGCACGCGGCCACATGCGTGTCACTGAGGAGGCGCGAAAAACAAAAAGGCCCCCTGGTTTCCCAGGAGGCCTTTGTTCTGGAGCGGGAAAAGGGATTTGAACCCTCGACCCTCGCCTTGGCAAGGCGATGCTCTACCGCTGAGCTATTCCCGCATCAGGTACCGCAACCTCGTTCGCACCGCGTCAGCGCCGCGCCCGAAGTGAGATGGGGTATACAGAGGCCCCCCGAACACGTCAAACACTTTTCGCAACCGGGGCTTCGTCGCCGCGCTTCGCGAGCATCGCGAGGAACGCTCGGAAGTAGACGACCGCGCTCCAGACGGAGAACGCGCCGGACAAGTAGACGAGCACCTTGCCCACGAGGTTGTAGTCCACCGGCGCGCTGAACGAGCCGAGCGTGAGCGGGTGCACGTAGTGGACGCACAGCGAGATGATTCCGACGAGCTGGAGGGACGTCTTCCACTTCCCCTCCTGCCCCGCCGCGATGACCATGCCCTCGCTCGCGGCGATGGTGCGCAGCCCGCTGACGATGAGCTCACGCGCCAGCAGGACGATGACGACCCACGCGGCGATGCGGCCCAGGCGGACCATCATCACCAGCGCGGCCATGGCGATGAGCTTGTCGGCCAGCGGATCCATGAACTTGCCGACGACGGTGATGAGGTTCCACTTGCGCGCCAGGTAGCCGTCCACCACGTCGGTGATGGCGGCGGCGGCGAAGACCAGGCCCGCGAGCAGGGAGCTCAGCGGGTCGGCGTCGTACATGAGCCAGACGAACGGGGGGATGAGGAAGATGCGCCCCAGCGTCAGCATGTTGGGGAGGTTCCAGAACTCCTGCACCAACACGCTGGGCTTGCGCTCCGCGCGTCGGCGCGCCCGCTCCTCCCGCTTGCGCTGCTTGCGGCTCGCTCGGTCCGTGGCCATGGCGGGCTCTTCTAGCGAACCGCGAGGGCGATGAGGGCAAAACCTTCACCGCCCAGCTCCACCGCCGTGCGCAAGGTCTCGCCGGTGGGGGATTTGAGCAGGGACACGACGCGGGGCGTGAGATTGCCCTGCCACCCCACCAGGTGCGTCAGCGGCACCGTCACCGGGGCCTCCGGGCGCACCACCACCGAGCGCAGCGGCCCGGGCAGGCTCAGCAGCACCTGCCCCTGCCCTCGCAGGTGCACCAGGTCCAGGTCCGGCGCGATGTCCGACGGCACCCGGCCGTTCTCGAACATCACCGGCTCCTCGAAGGCGAAGACGTTCTCGTCCCGGAAGTAGGCGGAGTCCTCACCCAGGTCCACCGCGAAGAACTCGCGGTGCTCGGCCGGCTCCAGGTGCAGCACGCCCTTGCCGCGCGCCCGCACCATCCGGGCCGAGCCCTCACCGAAGGGCTTGTCCGTCGCCCTGCCCCGAAAGCGCTTCATCTCCGGCTGGAACACCAGCTGGCCCTGGAGCGCCACCATCCCCTCCAGGCGGGTGAGCAGCTCCCCGTCCACGACGATGCCGAACGAGCCCTCCGCCTGGATGAAGGCACCCTTCGAGCGCTCCGCCTCCAGCACCACCGAGGCCGCGAGCTTCGCCAGGACCTGCGCGGCGGAGGCCGGGGCAACGCGCGCGGCGACCTGGGTGAGCTGCACCTTCGTCACGGGTACGGAGGTGGGCTCCGGCGCGGCGGCGGGCACGGACGGCTCCACCTCCTCGGGCGTCGCCGTGAGCACGGGCCCGCCCTCGCTCTCCGACAGCGCGCTGGGGCCTTCGTCCTCGGCGAAGCGGATTTCCTCCTCGGGCAGGGTCTCGTCCTGGGGCGGGGCCTTCTGCGGCGCCGGTGCGGGCGCGGGAGGCGGGGCTTCCACTCGCGCGGCGGACGCCACGGGGGCGGGCGTGGGCTTCGAGAAGTTCTCCCCGGCGATGGCGCGCGACATCTTGTCCGCCATCGCGTCGCTGCCCGCGAGCAGGAAGTGCTCCCGCGCGCGGCCGTACTCGCCCATCTGCGCGAGCGCGAGGCCCAGGTAGTTCTGGGCCTTCTGGTGCTCGGGCGACAGGTCCGTGGCCGTCTCGAACTCGCGAACGGCGCGCTGGAGCGCGTTGGTCTTCAGGTACACGAGGCCCAGGTTGACCCTCAGCGTCGGGTCCACCGGGTTGTCGCGCACCAGCATCTCGTAGAGCTCGGCCGCGCGGTCGAACAGGCCCAGCTTGAAGTAGCAGAGCCCGAGCAGGTTCTGCGCTTTCTCGTTGCGAGGTTGGAGCTGGTGGGCGCGCTCCAGGAACTCCTTCGACTCGATGACCTTGTTGGCGGCCAGCAGCTCGCCACCGCGCTGGAGCTGCTGGAGGAACTCGTCGTCAGCGGGGCTCGTCTCCGCCCGCCCCTTCACGCGCGTCGTCATTCTGGAAGTTGGGCTCGCGGGGACCGCTCTCAGCGGGCCGCTCGCGCTCCTTGTAGTGGTAGTAGAGCTGGAGCACCTTGCGGACGTACCCCTGCGTCTCTTCGTAAGGGGGCACCTTGCCGCCGTAGCGCTTCACCGCGTCCGGGCCCGCGTTGTAGGCGGCAATCATCTTCACCATGTCGCCGTCGAACATGTTGGCGAGCACCCGCAGGTAGCGCACGCCGCCCTCGATGTTCTCGCGCTCGTCGAAGATGTCCTTCACGTACATGTCCGACGCCGTTCCCGGCATGAGCTGCATCAGCCCGCTGGCGCCCTTGTGGCTCAGCGCGTTCGGGTTGAAGTTGCTCTCCGCATGCATGATGGCGCGCACCAGCGCCGTCGGGATGCGGTAGCGCAGCGCCGCCGCGGCGATGTGCGGGTCCAGGTCCGGAGGCGTGCGCGAGCGCCCCACCACCGGCGCGCTCTTCGAGGGAGCCTGGGCGAAGGAGCCCTTCATCTTCTTCGCCGCCTTGGAGCCCGTCGGCGGGACGTTCGTGTAGACGATGGTCCCGTCCTTCTCCACGTACCGGTAGATGGACTCGGACGCTCCCGCCCACAGCGGGAAGGCCAGCACGGTCAGGAGCAGCGCGGGAATGGCACGCATATCGGCCCTCCAACCTTAGACACACGGAGGAAAGTCCTCAAGAAAACGCCTTGTTTCCGGCACTTACAGTCGTTAAGGCTGTTGGCCATGCCCCATCGGTTCGACTTCCTCGTCCTGGGCGGCGGAGTTGCGGGCCTCTCGTTCGCCCTCCAGGCCGCTCGCCATGGCACCGTGGCCGTGCTGACCAAGCGCGAGCGAGGCGAGAGCAACACCGCCTACGCCCAGGGTGGCATCGCCAGCGTCCTCGCCCCCACCGACTCGTTCGATGCGCACATCGAGGACACCCTCGTGGCGGGCGCGGGCATCTGCCACAAGGACGCGGTGGAAGTGACGGTGCGCGAGGGGCCCGAGCGCATCCGCGAGCTCGTGACGCTGGGCGCGGAGTTCAACCGCAACACCTCCGGCGAGTTCCACCTGACGCGCGAGGGCGGGCACTCCGAGCGCCGCATCATCCACGCGGGCGACATCACCGGCCGCGAGGTGCAGCGCGCCCTGCTGGCGAAGTGTGACGAGACGCCCAACATCACCTTCTTCTCCAACACCGCCGCCATCGACCTCATCCTGGACCGGCGCCAGCCCCGCTCCGGCGCCAACCGGTGCCTGGGCGCGTACGCGCTGCTGGAGAGCGGGGTCATCGAGCGCTTCCTCGCGCGGGTGACGGTGCTGGCCACGGGCGGCGCGGGCAAGGTGTACCTGTACACGTCGAATCCGGACGTGGCGACGGGCGACGGTGTGGCCATGGCGTACCGCGCGGGCGCGCAGGTGGCGAACATGGAGTTCTACCAGTTCCACCCCACCTGCCTGTACCACCCGGAGGCCAAGAGCTTCCTCATCAGCGAGGCCCTGCGCGGCGAGGGCGGCAAGCTCCGGCTCAAGGGCGGGCAGACCTTCATGGAGCGCTATCACCCGCTGGGCGCGCTGGCCCCGCGCGACGTGGTGGCGCGCGCCATCGACGCGGAGATGAAGCGCACGGGTGATGAGTGCGTGTACCTGGACATGACGCACATGGGCCGGGCCTTCCTCACCGAGCGCTTCCCCAACATCTACGCCACCTGCAAGGCCTTCAACATCGACATGGCCGTGCAGCCCATCCCCGTCGTCCCCGCGGCCCACTACCAGTGCGGCGGCGTGGTGACGGACCTGCAGGGGCGCACGTCGGTGCCCGGGCTGTACGCCATCGGCGAGGTGTCCTGCACGGGCCTGCACGGCGCCAACCGGCTCGCGTCCAACTCGCTGCTGGAGGGGCTGGTGTTCGGCCAGCGCGCCGTGGAGGCCAGCGTCGCGGAGCTGGCCTCGCTGCCCACGCCGCACGAGGACCCGCCGGAGTGGGACCCGGGCAGCGCGGTGGAGTCCGACGAGAGCGTCGTCGTCACCCACAACTGGGATGAGATTCGCCGGCTCATGTGGAACTACGTCGGCATCGTGCGCACGGACAAGCGGCTGATGCGCGCGCGCCGACGGCTGGAGCTGTTGCGCGAGGAGATTCGCGACTACTACTGGCGCTTCAAGGTGACTCGAGACGTCATCGAGCTGCGCAACATCGCCGACGTGGCGCTGCTCATCGTCGACTGCGCCAGCCGCCGCAAGGAGAGCCGCGGCCTGCACTTCACCCTCGACTATCCCCACACCGACGACCACCACTGGCTGCGCGACACCACCCTTTCCCGGGAGCTGTGAGCGACATGTCCTCCGGACCGCGACACATCCTCGACGCACCTGGCGGTGGGCCCGAAGGCCGAGGTCCGAGCCACTCGTTCGGAACCCCTCCCCCGCCGCAGGCGCCGCAGCCCCGTCCCTGGGTCTGCTACGCCATCATCGGATTGTGCGTCGGCGTGTTCGCGCTGGAGGAGTTCGGCGTGTTGCCGTCATTCAGCGCCAACAAGCTTCCCCTGGGGGCTCTGTATGGCCCGGCGGTGCAGGCCGGACAGTACTGGCGGCTCGTGGCGGTGGCCTTCGAGCATGGAGGCATCCTCCACCTCGCCTTCAACATGTCCGTGGTGGTGACGCTCGGTTTCACGCTGGAGCGAGGCATCGGCAGCCTGCGCTTCGCGGGCCTGTCGCTCGTCACCGCGCTGGGTGCGTCCGCGTTCTCCCTGCTCTTCGACTTCGACAAGACGATGGTCGGCGCCTCGGGGATGATCCTGGGCTGGGCGGGCGCCATGCTCCCCATTGCCACCCGGCAGGGCCGGCGGGAGCTGGGCACCTGGTTGGTGCAGGTGGCCGTGCTCAGCCTGCTCCCCATGGTGAGCTGGTCCGGCCACCTGGGGGGATTCCTCTTCGGCCTGCCGTGCGGAATCGCGATGCGGCAGGGGCGGCGGGTGTACGCGCTCGCGCTGCCCATCATCCTCTTCCTCACTGCGGTGGTGGCGCTCTACGCGGCCCACCCGGAACGACGCGGAGCCTTCTGAGATGGACGTGCGCAGTATCTGTGTTTTCTGCGGTTCCCGGCCGGGCAACCGCCCCGAGTACGCCGAGGCGGCCGAGCAGCTCGGCACGGAGCTGGGCCGCAGGGGAATCACCCTCGTCTACGGCGGCGCCAGCGTGGGGTTGATGGGCACCGTCGCCTCCGCGGCCCTGGCCGCGGGCGGCAAGGTGGTGGGGGTGCTGCCCCAGTTCCTGGGCAAGCGCGAGCTGGCGTACCTGGGCCTCACGGAGTTCATCCGCGTGGACTCCATGCATGAGCGCAAGGCCCTCATGGCGGCGCGCTCGGATGCGTTCATCGCCCTGCCCGGGGGCTTCGGCACGCTGGATGAGCTGTTTGAAATCACCACCTGGGCGCAGCTCGGCCTGCACGGCAAGCCCATGGGCCTCCTGGATACACGGGGCTTCTTCCAGCCGCTGGTGGCCCTCGCGCGGCACATGGCACAGGAGGGCTTCGTCCCCGAGGAGCAGGCCCTGCCCTTCGCGGTGAGCACCTCTCCGTCGGAGCTGGTGGACCGGATGATGGCCGGCCCCACGCTCAAGGTGACGGAGAAGTGGCTGAAGCGGCCCGAGCAGACGTGACGGAAGGCGCGCCAGCGACTACTGCGCGGACACCTTGAGCTCCGCCTTGCCCAGCGATGAGGCGAGGCGGAACGTCACCTGCTCCGTCCCGGGCGGGATGACGGGCTGGCCGGAGGACATCACCGTGGGGAACTGCACCTCGTAGCCGACCCAGAACACGCTCGTGTACGGGTAGTACGCGCGCATCTCCAGGTCCGCGCGCCCCAGCCGGCGGATGCGCACCGGCGTCACCTCGCCCGCGGGCGTCACCAGCGCCATGCGCCAGATGGACCGCTTGAAGTCGAAGTCGAGGTACCGGTAGTCGTTGACGTGCACGCCCAGGAAGAACTCGTGCACCTGGCCCGCCTCGGTGCGCTCCTCGGCGAGCAGTTGCTCCACCTTCGGGGGCGGCAACACCTGGAAGGCGGCCTGACGGCGCACACGCGCCTCGCGGAAGGTCTGCGTCTGGAGCGTGACGCCCGCGAAGAGACGCGTGTCGAACCCGTCGTAGATCTCCTGGTTCGCCGAGTACTTGTCGAGCAGCGCCCGGTAGGCCTCTTCCGCGCCCTCGTCATGCAGCGTGGGGGCCTGCTCGCCAACGGCGGGAGGCAAGGAGGAGCAGCCGGACAGCATGCCCAGCAGCGCTCCCGTGGCGAGAAGCTTCTTCACGGAATGAAGTCCTTGCGGGTGAACAGCGTGAAGAGCCGGTGACCCGCGGCTTCCACCGCTTCGCGACCGCCCTCCATCCGGTCCACCAGGGCGAAGGCGCCCAGCACCGTGAGGCCCTCGGACTGAGCACGCTCGATGGCCTTGATGGTGGAGCCACCCGTCGTCACCACGTCCTCGACGATGGCCACCTTCGCGCCTGTGCCCAGGCCGCTGAGCCCTTCAATCCACTGGCCGGTGCCGTGGCCCTTGGGCTCCTTGCGGACGATGAAGGCCGACAATGGATGGCCGGACAGGTAGCCCGTGAGGCTCACCGCCGACGCCAGCGGATCCGCGCCCAGCGTCAGCCCGCCCACGCCCACCGCCTCCGGCGCCTCGCGGCGGATGGCGTCCAGGAACAGGCGGCCGATGAGGAAGTGGCCCTCCGCCAGGAGCGCCGTGCGCTTGCAGTCGATGTAGAAATCCGACTCCTTGCCAGACGAGAGCACCACACGCCGACGCTCGAAGGAGCGCTGCGTGAGCAACTCCAGCAAGCGGGCCTTGTCGCGGGCGAGAGAATCCGTGAGCACTACAGTCCCTCCAGGTACGCGACCAGCTCCGACGAATACCGAAGCTGCATCAACAACTCCGCGCGGCGCGACTCATCCAGCGACGCGAACACATCCGCCAGGAGCGAGAGGTCCTGGTTGATGGCCCCCAGCCGCTGCGAGACATCGCCCGCGAGCTCGTCCGCGTCGATCTCCTCCTCGACGCCCTCGGGTGCCAGCGAGTCCTCGGTGGCGAGCGCCTTGGCGAGCATGTCCGCCACGGCCGCGCTCAGGCGCCCCTGGGACTCCAGCTGCGCGCGCTTGGCCTCCAGCACTTCCGGGTCCACGGGCGTGGCGTGGATGGCCTCCGCCAGCGACATGAGGAGCGCGTCCTCGTCGGACAGGTCCGTGTGGACACGCGCCTGCACCGCGTCCCGCTTGAGGAAGCGCAGCGCCGCCACGCGCCGGAAGCCGCACACCAACTGGTAGCGCTCGCCACCCCGAGGCCGCACGTCCACGGGGAACAGCTGCCCCAGCCGAGCGATGTCCGTCGCCAGCCCGGACACGTCACCCTCCGGACGGAGGCGATGACCCACGTCGTCCTCGAGCCGCTCCAACGGCATCAGGACCGTCACCACGCGCCCCGCGAGCCGCTGCTCGGGAGCGGCCAGCAGCTCCAGTCCCGGCTCCTCATCGGCCTCCGAGGCATCGGACTCCGGCTCCGATTGCGCCTCGGACTCCGGGGACGGGGCCTCCGCCGACGCCGCGGCCTGCGTCGCAGGCTCTTCGGCCCGCGCCTCCGAGACAGGGGCCTCCTCGGTCCGCGCCTCCGGCTTCGGCTCCCCGCTGGAGTCTCCGGACTCCGGGGGGGACTTCACCTGGGACTCTTCCGACGAACCCACCGACGACTCCATGGTCCGCTCGGGCTCGCCCGCGCCGGGCGCCCCTTCCGCGGCGACTCCGTGGGACTCCACCGAGCCTCCCTCTGGCGATGCACCGCTCGCGTCCGTCGACGTGGCGGATGAGGAGCCTGGCTCCCCTTCCCCACCGTCGACACGCGCGGGTGCCGCGAACGAGGGCTCGCCCTGCGCGGCGACTTCGGAGCCACCGTCGCCACGCGCCGAAATCGCCTCGGGTGCCGACGACGAGCCACCCTCCGGAGACCCCGGCATCCCTTCCTCTCCGTCAACCCTGTGCTCGGCGTCCATGGTGGCACCCCTGTTTCGCGGACTCCCACGCCGCCTGCTCCGGCGGCGCGGGATGTGCGCTCTAGCGGGTCTTCTTCTTCACCACGACCTTCTTCTTGGCGCCAGCACCCACTGAGAAGGGCGTTGGCGGCTCGGCAGAAGTCGTCTGCTCCACGGGCGGGGCGGCCGGACGCGACTCAACCCGAGGGGGCGGAGGCGGCGGCAGCGGCTTGCTCGCGGGGCGGGCGGGAGTCGTGGGCGTCGGCGCCGACGGGCGCGAGGCCGCGGGAGGCGGCGGCGGACGCGGCGGCGTGGGCGTGGCGGGACGCGCGGGAACGGCGCTGGGGCGCGCTGGGGCCGTCGTCGGACGCGTCACCGCGGCGGGACGCGCCACCACCGGGCGCTCCGACGGCAGACGGCCGGGCTCCACGTCACCCATGTCCACGCGGCCGCGGAAGCTGGCGCCGTCCACGATGATGACGCGCGGGGCGTGGATGTCCCCGACCATGCGTCCCTCGCGGGTCAGCTCCACGCTCTCCGTGGCGTTGATGTTGCCCACCACCACGCCACTGACGATGGCGTTGCGCACCGCGACGTTGGCCTTCACCACGCCCGACGGCTCCACGATGAGGGTACGGCTGAGCGTCAGCTCGCCCTCCACGCGGCCTCGAACCGTGAGGTCCTCATCGCCCGTCAACCGACCGCTGATGAGGATGGAAGGCCCCACCACGGTGTTGTTGACGATCTCGTTGCTCAGCTCCTTCGGGGTGGCCACGAATCAGCGCTCCTTCATGTCCATGTCGACGTTGCCCTTGAAGGAGGCGCCGTCGGCGATGAGGATGCGCGGCGCCTTGATGTCGCCCACCACGCGGCAGTCCGTCTTCAGCTCCACCTTGTCGCTGGCGACGATGTTGCCCGTCACCTTGCCGCCAATCTCCACGTTCTGCGTCTCGATGTCCGCCTCGACGACGCCACTGCCCTCCACGTAGAGGCTCTCCTTGAGGGAGATCTTCCCCTTCACGGTGCCCTGGATGACCAGGTCCTCGTCTCCGGAAATCTCTCCGTCGATGACGATGCTCGAACCGATGACCGTATTCGCCATGAGTGTAGTCCGCCCTCTCGAAAGGTGTATGCCGCGGCCACCCGCGGCGTGAGCTTCAGATGTCGTCCGGCAGCCGGACGTCCATCTCGATGGAGCCGTTGAACACGGCACCGTCCTCGATGACGATGCGCGGCGCCTTGATGTCGCCGGCCACCTTGGCCGAAGCGTTGATGGCCACGCGGGTCGAGGCATCGATGTTGCCGCTGGCCTCGCCGTTGATGGTCAACTCCTCGGCCCGGATGTCCGCCTGCACCTTGCCGGTGCTCTCGATGGTGAGGTGGTTCTTCAGGGCAATCTGCCCCTCCACCCGACCCTCGATGACAAGGTCCCCACCACCCGTGAGGCTTCCCTTGATGACGATGCCCTTGCCGATGATGCCCGTTTCACCCTGTGCCATGCGGTGACCTCACCCAGAGCCTGCTCCTTCCGAGGAGCCGGCTGCCTTGATTATGTCAGAGATGCGCGGAGATCCAGCCGGAGATATCCCGGAACACTTCACCGCGCCCCACCTCGTTGAGCGGCTCGTGCTTCATGCCCGGGTACTCCTTGAACTTCTTGTCCGCCGAACCCGCCGTCTCGAAGAACACCCGCGCCGCCGCCGGAGCGGCGACTCCGTCCTCCGCGCCGCAGAGCACGAACAGCGGGACTTGAATCTTCGGCGCCAGCAACATCGCCTCCGCCTGCGCCTTGGTGGACTCGATGAACCAGCGCGGCGTGGCGATGGACAGGTAGAGCGGGTCTTCCTTCGTGGCGCGCTGGACCTCGGGGTCGCGCGTCAGGTCCTCCACCTTGAGGCCGGAGGCGATGCCCAGCCAGGGCACCAGCGCTCCCGCGGCGCGCGCCGCCATCACCTTCACGGCGGGGGGGGTGATGGCCAGCTTGAAGTACGGCCCCGACAGCACCAGTCCAGACAGCCCCTCCACGGTGCGAGCCCCCGCCCAGTGCGCCGCCATGAGGCCACCGTGGCTGTGGGCCAGGGCGAACGTCTTGAGTCCACCGGCCGCGCCACGCACGCGCTCCCAGAAGACCTCCAGGTCGTCGACGTAGTGCGGCCACTTCTCGCAGTAGGCGCGGCGGCCCTCGGCGCGGCCATGGCCCCGGTAGTCGAAGCCGTGCACCGCGAAGCCGTCCGCCACGAGGGCGTCCGTCACGTACTGGTAGCGGCCGAAGTGGTCTCCATAGCCATGCACCACCGCGACGTGTGCACGCGGCTGGGAGTCCGGGAGATGGGTCTTCCAGAAGAGCCGGGTGCCATCCCTGCTGGTGAAATAGCCCTCGTCGATGCGAGCCATAGGGCTAGCAACTTAGCGGCCCGCCGCACCCATGGATAGCGCCTTGAGCTTGCGCTCCAGCGTCTCCCGCTGCCCCAGGGGCTCGGCCGACTCGGGATCCAACGCCAACACCTCCAGCGCCCGGCGCCAGACTCCGGCGGCGTCCTCCCTTCGGGAGGCGCGCTGATAGGCGTCCCCCAGGTGCTCGAGGATGACGGGCTCGTCCGGAGCCAGCGACACCGCGCGCTCCAGCGCCTCCACCGCGCGCGGGTAGTCCCCTCGCCGGAAGTAGACCCACCCGAGGGAATCCAGGAAGGCGCCGTCATCGGGGCGCAGCTCCAGCGCGCGAAGCACCAGCCGCTCGGCCTCGTCCAGGTCCTTCCCCGACTGCGCCAGGAGGTAGCCCAGGAAGTTGAGGGCGGAGGCGTGGTCCGGCTCCACGGCGAGCACGGCCCGCATGCGCGCCTGGGCCCCCGCAAGGTCTCCGTGCCGCTCGCAGGCCGCGCCCAGCACGTAGAGCAGGGACTGGTCCCGAGGCGTCCGCGTCACGGCGTCGTTCAGCAGCGCGACCGCCTCGCCACCCCTCCCCTGGCGATGCAACGTGCCCGCGAGCGCGTCGTACAGCGAGGCCGAGACGCCTCGGGCCAGGCCCTCCTTCAGCAAGGACTCCGCGCGGGAGGGCGAGCCTCCTCGCTCGAGGGCGCGCGCGTACTCGGCACGCACCTCCAGGTCGTCCGGAGCGGCCTGGAACGCGGCCCGCAGGAGCGACAGGGCCGAGGCGTGCTGTCCCGCCAGCGACAGGCACCGGGCACGACGCACCCGGGCATCGGCGAAGACGTCCGAGCCCTCCGGCACCGCGGCGAAGTCCTCCGCCGCGTCCGCGAAGCGCCGCATCTTCTCGCGCACCAGGCCCGAGTAGTACGCCAGCCGAGGCTCCTGGCCATTCGAGGCACGTGCCGCCGCGAGGACAGCCACCGCGGCATCCGGCTCCCGCCCGGACAGGTAGATGAAGGCCACCCGGACCGCCGTCTCCGGCTCTCTCGACAGCGACAGGAGCCGGTCCAGATACGCCCGAGCCCGCACCAGCGAGCCCGCCTTCAGCGCCGAGCGCCCCGCCGCCAGCAGCACCTCCTCGCTGTCCGGCTCACGCTCCAAGGCACGCGCCAGCGTCTCCTCCGAGCGCGCGGGGCGGCCGGTCTCCTCGTACAGCTTCGCCAAGGTCCCCAGCACCTCCACGTCGCCCGGGTCCCTGGTGGCGGCCTCCTTCAGCAGCCGCTCCGCGCGGAGGATGTCGCCGCGCTCGGCCAGGGCCAGGCCCAGCCTCCGGTAGCCAGACGCCTCTCCTGGAAGGGCTCGGGCCAGGGAGTCCACCACCCGCACGGCCTCGGCCACGGAGCCGGTCTCCAGGTAGAGCTGCGCGAGCACCAGATAGGCTTCCGGCTCGCGGGGCTTGAGCGCCATGGCCCGCCGCAGGTGCAGCCGGGCCCGGGTGAAGCGGCCCGACTCCAGGAGGACGCGGCCCAGCAGGACGTGCGCCGAGTAGTACGCGGGAGAGCGCTCGACGGCGCGGCGCAGCTCGCGCTCCGCCTTGTCCAGGTCTCCCAGCCGCGCGTACTCCTCCGCCAGCCGGGTGAGCAGCAGTGGGTGCCCATCGTTCGTGGCCAGCGCCAACCTCAGCGAGTCCACCGCGGCCCGGTGGTTTCCCGCGTGGTGCGCCAGCCGGGCGCGCAGGAACTGGGTGTAGCTGGACGAGGAGGAGAAGGCCCCCTCGTCCGACGCCGCCGCGTCCATCGCCTCGCGCATCGCCTCCCGGTCCACGCGCGGACGCCGAGGCGAGGGCGCCGCCGCGACGGCCCCAGGCGCCCACAGGGCGGCGAGCAGGAGGAAGGCGAGGAGACGGGAGGAGCTCACGCGAGACGAAGTCTAGCGCGGCCCCATCCCGCGTGCAGGCGGCTCAGCCCTCATCCGGAGGCGGTGCCCCCAGCTTCTCCAGCAGCTGCTCCACCGAGTCACTGTCCTGGCTCACATCCGCCACGGCCGAGCGGTATTCGGTGTCCGTCACCTTTTCCACATCCGGCAGCAGCCGGCTGATGACGTTGCGCGCCGCTTCCGCGTTGCACTCCGGGAGGACCACCACGAAGACGCCGCCTCCCAGGTGGGAGATGGCATCCGGGTGCCGCACCCGCTTGCGCATGACGTCCGCGATGTTGCCCGGAATCGACTCCACCGGCCGGTCCGGACGCAGCACCGCCAGGCTCAAGGCCCGGAGGTAACGCCGGCTGCGCGCCAGTTCCTGCTCCAGCCGCAGCAGAAGGCCCCGGCGGTCATGAAGCCCCGTGGCCGGATCGCTGCCCGTGCGCCGCTGGAGCGCCGGCTGCGCCTTCTCGCGCTCCATCTGCTCGCGTTCACCCTGCCGCAGCTTGAGCGCGCGGTCCGTGCGGTTGAGCAGCTCCACCGCGTTGAATGGCTTGCTCATGTAGTCCACGGCGCCCAGGTTGAGCGAGCGGACCTTCTCCGCGACGCCCTGGTGCGCGGACAGCAGGATGACGGGGATGTTCGCCGTGTCGGACGACGACTTCAGCGCCATGGCCGCGTCCAGACCATCCAGCTTGGGCAGGAACACGTCCATCACCACCAGGTCCGGACGCTGCGCACGCGCACGCGCCAGGCCCTCCGCGCCATCCCGCGCCACCTCCACGCGGTACTTCGAGCGCAGCACCTCCGACAGCACGGCGGCGATCTCCGGCTCGTCCTCCACCACCAGCACGCGAGGCTGCTCGTGGAGCGTCGCCGTCGCGACGGGCGGGCGGGGGTTGCGCGGCGCTTCCTGCGCCAGCGGCAGCGTGAAGACGAAGAGGCAGCCGTGCTCCGGCGGGCTCTCCGCCCAGATTTCGCCGCCGTGCAGCTCCACGAACTCCTTGCAGATGGCGAGCCCCAGCCCCGTGCCCTTGCCGCCGTGACGGTAGCGGTCGAACACCAGGTGCAGCTCGTCCTGGGGGATGCCCACGCCGTCGTCCTGCACGGTCACCTTCGCCGCGTCGCCGTCCGGACGGCCCAGGCGCCGCGTGGACACCACCACCTCTCCGGCGTCGCGCGCGTGGTGGATGGCGTTGGTGATGAGGTTCTGGAGCACCTCGTGCAGCTTCACCTCGTCGCCGATGAGCATCAGGCTGTCGGGGCAGTCCGCCCGGAGCACCACGCCGCGCTCGGCGGCGAGAATCTCCAGCTCGTTGACGGCATCGCGGCACAGCTGCGCGACGTCCAGCACGCGAGGCTCGATGGACAGCCGCGCGGCCTCGCCCTTGCCCTTCTCGAGAAGCGACTCCACCAGGCCGAGGATCTTCTTGCCCTGGCGGATCATCGCCTCCGCGGACTGCTTCTGCTGGGACTCCAGCGGCCCTTCCAGCAGGAGGCGGCCATGGCCCAGGAGCACCTGGAGCGGCGCGCGCAGGTCGTGGCTCACCACCGCGATGATCTCGTCCTTGAGGCGGTTGAGTTCCTTGAGCCGGCGGTTGGCCTCGAGCAGCTCGTGGTACCGCTCCACGTAGGCCATCTCCAGATCTTCGCGCTTCTTCTTCACCGCCGTGTGCAGCCGCGCGTTGCGGATGGAGTTGGCCAGCACGCCCGCCACGGCCTGCGTGAACTCCTGCTCATCCCGGCCGAACGACGCATCCATGCGCGAGACGCGCAGGAACAGCGCGCCCAGCAGGTCGTCCTGGCAGATGAGCGGCTGGACGAGGATGGACTTCACGCCCAGGGGCACGATGGAGGTGCGCACCTCCGCCATCAGCGGATCCCTCTGAGCCTCCTCGATGAGCACCGGCTCGCGCGTCTCGAGCGCACGGCGCAGCTCCGGATAGCGCGCCACCTCGATGTCGAGCTGGACGAGGCTGGGGTCCTCCTGCGTCGCCACCACCTTGCCCGTGCGAGCGTGGCTGCCCTCCACCAGCACCACCGAGCACCGGTCCGTCCCGGTGACGCGGCCCACCTTGTCCACCGCGATGCGGAGAATCTCCTCCAGCTCCAGCGAGCTGGTGGCCGCCTGGGTGATTTCCAGCAGCATGCCCATGCGCAGCCGGACGCGCTCCTCGCGGTCCTTCAGGCGACCCGCCCGCAGCGCCGCCTCCAGGCGGGGAACGACTTCGTCCGCGCCGCGAATCCAGTCATCCACCGCCAGGCGCTTGAAGGCCTCCGCCGAGCGCGAGCGGCCCACGTCCACCACCACGGGCAACCGCTGGAGGCGCTCCACCCGACGCAGGGACTCCAGCAGCTCTCCAGCGCGCTTGGCCGTCACCGACAGGAGGACGACCTCCGGCTGCAACGCATCCGCCAGCTCCGCCAGGCCACTCTCGCGTTCGGCCGTCGCGCAGTGGTAGCCGCTCGCCGTCAGCCGCTCCATCAGGGCGTCGCCGGATTCCTTCCCGGCCACCACCAGCACGCGTCCCCGCTGCTCCGCCTGCATCTCGACTCTCACAGTGAACCTCGCACCTGGGCATCCCTGATCGGGACACGCTGGGGAGGCTGCAAAAACCCGTTGAATGCGTAAGGGTTCATGGTTCGGATCCCGATCATGCCGCCGTTCACGTCCGTGAGCCAGAGCGGCGCACACCCCGGGGCAACGAAGACTGAGAGTGCGGACCCGGAGGCGCCATGCCCCTCGTGGCTTTCCCGCAGGGATGCCCCTTGACGAACGCGTGAGTCTCCAAGGCCGTCGCCTGGTCGCCTCCCGTCCATTCGAGCATTCGTTCTCCGCGCATGGGACGGGCCGGCTATCACGTCGCGAGCCTCAGGAGGACGCCAATCGTCCCGGACCCAGGCTCCGGGTGCGATTCTGGAGGGGGTTGATGCCGGGAATGGTGCGAGCAAGGTAGAGTGCGGTGCCATGCTCCACTCAGCCTTGACTCGGCGTGCATGGCGATGCGCCTTCGTTCTTGTCTCCAGCCTGGCCACGGCGTGTGGCGATGACCCGCCCCCACCCACGCCGGACCCACCGCAGGTCGCGCTCACGGTCCCCGAAGGGAATGTCGCCGGCACGAGCCTCAAGCTCCGGGTCCAGGTGTCGGGCTGCGAGAAGGTCAACACCCTCAACATCTACGACCGGGACACCTTCCTCAAGGCGTTCCCCTACGTCAACGGTGACTCACCCGTCGAGCTGCTGGCGACGGACATCCCCTACGCCAAGCCACTGGTGGGCATCGCCGCGAGCCTCTCGCTCATCGCCGAGGTGGTGTGCGAGGACGGCCGCAAGAACACGTCCCTGCCCCAGCCCGCCATCTTCTTCCCCGTGGCCCGCGTGGTGGAGGATCCCCAGGGCAATCAGGTCTATGCCCATCCGCTCGCCGTCGATGGCTCCGGAAGCAATCAAAGCTTCCTGAGCTGTCTCAAGACGACCCCCGGAGGCATCGAGACGCTGCTGCGCCACAACGCCAGCGGAGCTCCAGCGGGCAGCGTCCAGGTGCCTACCTTCTGCAACGGGTCCACGGTCTTCACCCCGCGCCACACGGGCGTCGCGGGCGTCAACGCCACCAAGAAGCGCTGGGTGTACACCCCCGACCATGGCGCCTTCGCCATCCTCAGCGACGGCACGACCCTCCAAAGGACCTCGCAGACCCCCGTGGGCCTCAAGGTCAACGACCTGACCGTCGACCCCGTGAGTGGGGACGCCATCGTCCGGTCCAAGGAGGGCCTCATCTACCGCGTCAACCACATCTCGGACATCCAGGGCGCCAACGCGGTCAAGTGGCAGTACCAGCGGGTCCTCATCGGCGACCCCATCGGGCAGATTGTCATCCTCGACGGCAAGGTGATCTTCGCCAGCCACATCGCCTACCGGGACGACAACAGCGCGGAGGTCATCGTCGAGGAGCTTGATATCGCGACCGGCAACCTGCTCAAGACGACCATCGTCCGGAAGCGCACCACCGCCGTCATGATGCCCGTGGGTGGCTTCAGTGCGGACGGGAGCACCCTCTTCCTGGGCTACCCCCTCCCCGAGGACAAGTCCGTGGTCATCGCCTGCTCCGCGACCTTGCCCGGCTGTGAGGATGCGACGTCGAAGTGGTCGACGGGCGCCCTGGCCGGCGAGATGAAGCAGATCACCACGTACGCCAATGGAACCCGCGTGGCCGCCGCGACCACCCAGCGCGTGTGGACGCTGGAGGCCGCGACGGGGATTGTCCGCAACCGGGAGACCCGCTCCATCGACGCCAACGGCGCGCTCCACGTGAAGTTCCTGCTGCCCGGCAATCCGTCCACGGACCTGTTCTTCCTCAACGGCCCGGCGCCCCAGGGTTTGACGGCGACGCTTCCCGTCGAGCTGGTGGGGGTGGATCAGACGGCGGGGGTCAACGGAGAGGGCCGCGAGCTCTTCCGTTACCAGGTGCCTGTCTCCATGGGGGCCGCGTTCGACGAGACGGGGCGGCTCTGGATGCGCACCAACCAGAAGCTGCTGCTGCTCCAGCCGTCGTCGCAGTACCGCAGCGCCCGGCCTCGCTAGGCCGGTCCGGGAAGGGCTCGTCCGCGGGCCCTTCCCTGGTGACTCAGGGTCGCTCGGCGACGAGGAGCGCTTCCACGTTGCCAGCGGGCCCGGGAACGGGGGAGTCCATCACCCCGCGCACGGTGAGCCCCTGCTCGCGAACGAACGCCGTCACCGTGTCGATGGCGTCCTGACGCGCGACGGGGTCCTTCACCACGCCGCCCTTGCCAACGCGGTCCGGCCCCACTTCGAACTGGGGCTTCACCAGCGCGGCGAGCAGCCCGCCCGGCTCCAGGTAGGTCAGCACCGAGGGCAGCACCTGCGTGAGCGAGATGAAGCTCACGTCGATGACCACCACGCCCACCTTCTCGGGCAGGTCCTCGTCCGTCAGGTAGCGCGCGTTGACGCGCTCACGCGAGCGGACTCGCGGGTCCTTGCGAAGCTTCTCGTGGAGTTGGCCGTATCCCACGTCGATGGCGTGCACACGCACCACGCCGTGCTGAAGCAGGCAGTCGGTGAAGCCACCCGTGCTCGCACCGATGTCCGCGCCGACCTTCCCCGCGACGTCCAACCCGAAGCGATCGATGGCCGCCTTCAGCTTCAACCCACCGCGCGAGACATACGGCAGGACCTCCCCCTTGAGGCGCAGCTCCGCTTCCACCGGAACGAGCGAGCCGGGCTTGTCGACGCGCTGATCATCCACCACCACCTGTCCGGCGAGGATGAGGGCCTGGGCCTTGGTGCGAGACTCCGCGAGCCCGCGCTCCACCACCAGCACGTCCACCCGCTCCTTGCGAGGCTTCACGGTCCCCTCCCCTCCAGCAACGCCCGCCCCGCGCGCAGCATCCCCGCGGCATCGAGCCCCAGCTCCGCGCGCTGCACCCGCGCATCACCATGGGGCATGAACGCATCGGGCATGCCCAGCACGCGGACGCGCGGAGAGACACCCCGCTCCGCGTAGAGCTCCAACACCGCGCTCCCCAGTCCTCCACGCATCGTGCCCTCCTCCGCCACGAGGACGGCGCCACACGAAGCGGCCTCGAGCAGCGCGGTCTCGTCCAGCGGAGACAGGCCCCGCGCATCGAGCACGCTCCACCCGGCCTCCTGTCGAGCCGCCTCGAGCGCCGCGAGCCCCAGGGGCCCCAACGTCACCACGGTCAACCGAGGCTTCTCCGCGCGCACCAACCAGCGCCCCCCACGCACCGGCGCCGCATCCACATGCACCTCCGCGGGCAGCGGAGGCAGCGTGCCTCTCGGGAAGCGGATGACGGAGGGATGGGACGCATCGAGCGCCGTCGCGAGCATGGGCTCGAAGTCCTCGCCCACCAGGGGTGCCCACAGCGTCAACCCAGGGAGAGGACGCAGCGACGCGACATCGTAGGTGCCCTGGTGCGTGGCGCCATCCGCGCCGACCAGTCCTGCCCGGTCGACAGCGAAGACGACGGGCAAGCCCGGCAGGCACACGTCGTGGATGATCTGGTCGTACGCGCGCTGAAGGAAGGTGGAGTAGATGCAACACACCGGCCGAGCACCCGCGGCCGCGAGCCCCGCGCAGAACGTGACGGCATGCTGCTCGGCGATGCCCACGTCGTGCACGCGGTCCGGGAAGCGAGCCTTGAGCGCATTGAGCGCCGAGCCCTCCAACATCGCGGGCGTCACCGCCACGACGCGAGGATCTCTCGCCATGGCCTCTTCGAGCGCCGACGCGAGCGCCTCGCTGTACGTGCGATGACCTCCCCGCGAGCGCACCAGCTTGCCATCGCGCCACTCGTAGGGGCCCATCGCATGCCCGCGCGTCTGGGCATCCGCCTCCGCCGGCGGGAAGCCCTTGCCCTTGAGCGTCAGCGCATGCACGACCACGGGACGGTTGGACGCCCGAGCCTCGCGCAGCGCCCGAATCAGCGCGTCCAGGTCATGCCCATCCACGGGCCCCACGTACGTGAAGCCCAGCCCCTGGAAGAAGTCTCGCGCGCCCCGAGTGCGCAGCAGCGAGGGGATGGCACCCACGTTGGCGCTGATGGACATCTGGTTGTCGTTGAGCACCACCACGAGCGGCAGGTGGCTGCCCCCCGCGTTGTTCAGTCCCTCGAACGTGAGGCCGCCGGTGAGACCGCCATCACCGAGCATCGCCACCACGTGGCCTCGGTGCCCCATCAGCCGACGGCCTTCGAGCACCCCCAGCGCCGCCGACACGGCCGTGCACGAGTGGCCCGCCAGCAGCGCATCGTGCGGACTCTCGCGCGGGTCCAGGAAGGGAGCCACGCCGCCCGCCTGCCGCAGCGTGTGCATCTGCTCCCGCCGCCCGGTGAGCAGCTTGTGCGCGTACGCTTGATGCCCCACGTCGAAGAGAATCGCGTCCGTGGGCGAGTGGAAGACGCGATGGAGCGCGACGATGAGCTCCACGGCCCCCAGCGAGGCACCGAGGTGCCCCCCCACCTTGCCGCAGATGGCGATGATGTCCTCGCGAAGCTCCGCGCACAGCCGCGGCAGGTCCGCTTCGGGCAGGGCCCGGACGTCCGACGGAGAAGCGATGCGCGCCAGCAGCTCGGCCATCAAAACTTCCGCTCCACCACGTAGCGCGCGAGCGCCGCCAAGGGACCGTCCTCGCCCTCGAGGGGACGCACCGCCTCCACGGCCTGAGCCACCTGCTCCCGCGCCATCCGCCGCGACTCCTCCAGCCCCACCACCGCGGGGAAGGTGAAGCGCCCCGCCTCCGCGTCCGCGCCCGCGGGCTTGCCCAGCTCCTCGCGCGTGGCCGTCACGTCGAGCACGTCATCGGCGATCTGGAACGCCAGCCCCACCGCATCGCCGTACATCTGCGCGCGGACGAGCGCCTCCGCGCCACCGCCTCCCGCGAGCACGCCCATGCGGCACGCGGCCCGGATGAGGGCCCCCGTCTTCAGCCGGTGCATGCGCACCAGATAGTCCAGCTGCGCGGGACGGTCCTCGGCCGTATCGAGCACCTGCCCGCCCACCATGCCCGCAGCCCCCGCGGCCACCGCGAGCTCCCCGCACAGCGCTCCACGCACCGGCTCCGGCCCGTTGGCGAGCAGCGCGAACGCCTCCGTCAGCAGCCCATCGCCCGCGAGGATGGCCATCGCCTCGCCATACACCTTGTGGTTGGTGGGCCGGCCGCGACGGAAGTCGTCATCGTCCATCGCCGGCAGGTCGTCATGCACCAGCGAGTACGTGTGGATGAACTCCAGCGCGCACGCCGCATCTCCGGACAGGGGCGACACCAGCGTGGCACGCGCCACCGTGTCCGCGAAGGCGAGGCACAGCACGGGCCGCAGCCGCTTGCCTCCCGCCATCAGCGAGTAGCGCATCGACTCCACCAACCGAGGCGGAGCCCCGGAGCTCGCGAGCCGCTCCGCGCGCTCGAGCAACAGCGATTCCACCCGCGCCTGCTGAGTCCGCAGGAAGGTATCCAGGTCGAAGTGGGCCAAGCGTCGATGCTCCTTGAGACGGATGGGAAACTAGGAAGCCGGTGATGCCACCAGCTCGCGAATGCGGCGGACGAGCTTGTCCGTATCCAGGGGCTTGACGAAGTAGTCCGCGGCGCCGACTTCCCGGCCCCGTCGCTTGTCCTCCGAGTCGCCCCGTCCGCTGATGAAGATGATGGGGATGTCCCGGAAATGCTCGTTCTTCTTCACCGCTTTGCACAGCTCGAAGCCATCAATCCAGGACATGTTGACGTCCAGGAGGATGGCCTGCGGGCGGTGGAGCTGCAGTGAGGCAATCAGCCGCAGGCCGTTGGCCGCGAGTGTCACCTCGAAGCCCTCGTCCTCCAGGGCCGCCGCGAGCAGCTCCCGCGTGTCGCGGTCATCGTCGACAATGGTGATTTTCGGCTTCGACATGCCGGAGCCCAGGTCACGCGCCGCCTAGAACGGAACGTCATCCTCGGGAGGAGGCCGAGGAGCGGGCGCACGAGGCGCCGCCGGGGCAGGCGCGGGGGCCGAGGGACGGGCCGCCACCGACAGCGGGGCCACCACGTCCGCGCCATCCTCGTCCTGGAGGAGCTGCTCGATGCGCTGCTCTGCCTCGGTGAGCAGCTTCTCACCCCGGCGTACCAGCCGGATGCCCTCCTCGAACGCCTTGAGCGAGTCCTCCAGCGACAGGTTGCCGCTCTCCAGCCGGCCCACCGTCTCCTCGAGACGGGTCACGACGTCCCCGTACTGGCCAGGAACCTCGGTCTCCGCTGTCTTGTCCGCCTTGGACGCCTTGTCCGCCTTCGCCACAGCCTTCCACCTCCCCGTTCGGGGCGCGGGACTCTAGAGGGTGGCCCGTTAGCAGTCCACCGGCCCTTTTACAGCCGTCACGGTGGCTTCGACTTCCTCACATCCGCCCAGCGTCCGGGCTCCATTCGCCGCGAGCTTGATGCCCAGGCGCTCCCCCACCTCCACGTCCGCCGCCGAGCGCACCACCCCACCATCACGCTGACGGAACACCACGGAGTAGCCGCGCGACATCACCTTCAGTGGACTCATCGCGTCCAGCCGTCCCTCGAGACGCTGGAAGCGCCGCTGCGCGTCCGCAAGCGTCCCTTGCTGGAGTGCCCGCAGTCGCGCCTGGTGGGCCGCCAGCCGGGCACGCTCCTTCGCGATGAGGGCCACGGGAGAAGCACGCTCCAGCCCCAGCCGCGCCGCCGACAACGTCGCCTGCCGCGAGGCCACACCCGCGCGAGCCGCTTCTGAAAGACGCGCGGCCAGCTTCAACAAGTGGGCACGTTGCTCGCCCAATCGGGCTTGAGGCCGGGAGCGCTGCAGTCGCTCCGCCAGCGCACGCAGCGACTCACGCCGCTCGCGCACCGCGGGACGCAGCACCCGCATCATCGCCTCCACCTGTTCGGACAGGTGCAGCCGCTGATGGTTGAGCATCCGCCTCGGGTCCTCCAGCTGGGAGGCGAGCTGGCCCTGGTACTCGCGCAGCTCCAGCACCCGGCGCTCCATGGCCCGCCGCAGCCGTCCCGCCTGCGTCGCCAGCGACAGCTCCAGGTCCGCCAGCACGGGCGCCAGCCGCTCCGCCGCCGCGCTGGGCGTGGGCGCGCGCCAGTCCGCCACGAAGTCGGAGATGGTGAAGTCAATCTCGTGGCCGATGGCCGACACCACCGGCACGGGTGAGGCGAAGATGGCCCGCGCCACCTCCTCCTCGTTGAAGGTCCAGAGGTCCTCCACCGAGCCACCGCCGCGCGTCACCACGATGACGTCCACGTCGGTGCGCGCCAGCCGGGCAATCGCCCGAGCCACCTCGGGTGCCGAGCCCTCCCCCTGCACGCGAGCATCCGCCAGCAGCACGCTCAGCCGAGGGTTGCGCGAGTGCAGCACGCGCAGGAAGTCCTGCAGCGCCGCGCCCGTGCGGCTCGTCACCACGCCGATGCGCTGAGGCAGGAACGGCAGCGGGCGCGGAGGCCGCACGCGGCGGTCGCCGATGAGGCCCTCCGCCGCGAGCCTCGCCTTGAGCTGCTCGAAGGCCAGCGCCAGCGCGCCCTCGCCCACCGGCTCCAGCCGTGTGACGATGAGGCTGTAGCGGCCCTGCGGCTCGTACAGGTCGACGCTACCCTCGGCCAGCACCTCCATGCCGTCGCGAAGCGCGAAGCGCATGCGCCCTGCGAGTGACGCCCACACCTTCGCATCGATGGAGGCGACGGGGTCCTTCAGCGAGAAGTACCAGTGGCCTCGCGCGTTCGCGCCGCGAAAGCCCGTCACCTCGCCGCGGACCAGCACGCGGGCGAAGCGCGACTCCAGCGTCTGCTTGAGCTGACGCGTCAGCTCACCGACCGAGAGGACCAACCGCTCCGGCTTGGGCGGTGCCGCGGGCACTCCTTCGAGCGGCCCCAGGAGTCCCGTGCCATCCGCGTCCACCGGAGACGGGGGGGGAGGCGGCGCCTTCTTCGGCAACGCGACCACTCGAGGAGGAGGCGGCGCGGACGTCGCGCCGAACAAGTCCCCCTGGAATCCCAACGTGGCGGGCGGCGGAGACTCGCCGCCCGCGCCTTTGCGCTTCTTCATCGCGAGAGCTTCTCGACCCAGGTCTTCGCCTTCTCGTGGTACTCGTCGTCCGGAGGCGTCATCGCCACCACGTCCTTGAACTTGGGCAGCGCGTCCTCTGGGCTGCCGTCCTTCAGGGAGTAGGCCTGCAGGTAGAGGTCCTTCGCCTTCGTCTTCATCTCGCTGATGATGTTGCTGGCACCCGCGTGGCCCGGCTCGGCCTGCAGCGCGCGACGCGCGTACTCCATGGCCCGGGCCCACTGGCCGGCGGCCTTCGCGCCACTGGCGCTCTTGTAGAAGATGGTGGCCGCGCGCGTTCCCGCGTTGCGAGCCATCTTGCTGGTGCGCCCCTCGGTGATGTCTTTGTCCAGCGCGAGCAACTTCGACAGGCCCTTCGCGTCCAGGTCCTCGATGCGCTTGTAGAGGCCACCGAACTCGGTGATCTGCGCGAGCAGCTTCTTGCACTGCGCCGTCTTCGCCATGCACGCATTGAGGATGGACACCGCGCCGGACATGTCGCCGTCACGGAACCGCTCGACCGCGGGCTCCCACGGCTTGGGCGCGGGACCAGTGATGACGGGCTTGGGGGCATCCCGAGCGGCGATGGCCCGCACGGCCTCTTCGTTGATGAGCTTCGCGTCGCGGTGCTCCGGGAAGGCCTTCAGGACGTCGTCCGTGATGATCTTCGCCTGGTCCAGCTGGCCACCATCCAGCGCCGAGCGGGCTTCGCGCGTGCGCTTGTCCGCGACCTCCGACAGCTCCCGCTTCGCCGCGTTCACCTGCTCGTAGAGGAACTGGCTCTCGCCCGCCTTCGCCAGGGCCGCCGCGGCCTTGCCCAGCTCCGTCTTCGCGAGCGCCTCGCGAGCGTCCGCCAGACGTCCCTGGACGGGAATCTCGCGCTCGGCATGGTCGAGGTAGTCCTTCACACCCGGGTACTCCGGCGCGCGGCTCTGCACTTCTTCCAGCAGGGCCTTGGCCTCCACCCACTTGCCTTCGCGCACCAGGTTCTTCGCGTCCTGGAAGGTCTTGCTCAGCGACTTGCGCTCGGCCTCCATCACACCGCGCTCGGCGAGCTCCTGGGCCTCCCGGTTCACCGCCCTCATCTTGAGGAATCCAAGACCGAGCAGGAGGACCAGGACGACACCACCGCCCAGCATCATCAGGCGCAGCTTCTTCTTCTGGGCCTCCGGGTCCGGCGGAGCATTGGCCGTCGAACGCGCGCTGCGCACCCGGCCGCCCTCCCCTCGCGGAGCAGGACGCGCGGGCGCGCCACCTCGCCCCGCGGCCGAGGACGGGCCAGGACGGCCGCGCGCGGGGGGGGCGGACACCACGTTCGTGGAGTTGGCGACGTCCTCGAAGCGCAGCTCCGTGTCGCCCAGGGTGATGACGTCCCCATTGGCCAGGGGCGTCTCGTCACCAATCGCATCGCCGTTGACGAGCGTCCCGTTGCCGGAGCCCAGGTCGCTCACCGTCCAGCCGCCGCCCGACTTGCGCACCATGACGTGCTTGCGGGACACGGACGTGTCGGGGATGCAGATGGGGTTGTCGGTGGCGCGACCGATGACGTACTCGCCCTGCTCGAGCTGGAACTCCTCACCCGACTTGGGACCGGCGACACACACCAGACGCGTGGAGGCGGAGACCGGAGCAGGACGCGCGGAGGGCGACGGCCTGCGGGCTGCTGGACGAGCTCCAGCCCCTCCCGAGGGCGTCCCGGAAGGAGGCCTGCGACGAGCAGGAGGGGAACCGTTGGACATGACGAATCACCGACTTCCTAGAAAGAGAGCACCAGTTCAGAGCTCGTGCTCGAACGCCTTTTCCTTGGCCAGATTGTGGCAGCGATGCTCGGTGGTAGGGAAGCGTCTGCTGACCTCTTGCAGTGCCGCTCGGGCCTTCCTCGCGCTCCGGAACTGCACACTCTGCTGGAATTCCAGCATGAGCTGGGCACATTGGTGGTCCAGCTCGGCCGAGGCTTGTGACAGGTAGAACCGCACGTCCTCGTACAGCTCCGGCTTCGTGTCCAGCGCTTCCAGGGTCAACCAGGCGGCGCGGAACTGCTGCCAGGCGCGGAACAGGTTCTCGGAGCCTACGCCCTTGGCATCGAAGAACCGCCGCCCCGCCGACGCGTACTCGCGGGCCTGGGACAGGAGCTGCTCGGGGGGAAGCTCCGGCACCGGGATGATCTCCGCCCGCAGGTTCCAGATGCGCCAGGTCTCCTGACCCGGAGGGTTGCGGACGTTGTCGAACGCGACGGTGTTGAGCTCGCCGCGCTTGAGCGTGCCGACGGGGAGGATGAGCTCCAGCTCCCGCTCGGCGGTGGTGGTGGTATCCGGTGGGACCCAACCCAGGTTCACCCCGTTGAGGACCAGGCCCACCTCCTCCTTCGAGATGTCCTTGGCCTGGTAGCGCAACAGCGCCACGGCGCGGGTGGGCGCCACGAACTGGAACTCGAAGACCTTCTGGTCGGAGCGCTCCCAGCGCACCCCCTCCCCGAGGCCGAAGGAATCCGGCGTGGCCTCGACACCCAGGGTGGTCGGCTCGCGGCCGCCCGTCCCCGTATTCGCCCCACCTCCCAGGTAGACCGAGGCCGCCCCGCCCCCCACCGCCACGACACAAAGGAGCGCCAGGGAGGTCAGGACCTTGCGGGCCACCGAGAGGTCGCGCCACCACAGCACGAACTGGCCACCGCGGGTCCGCGCCAGGTCTCGCCTCTCCCGAGCCCGGTCGGCCGCCGTTGGCCCACTCGCGGAAGGCACGGGAGGCACCGGAGCCACATGCGGCTGCGGCCGCGCAAGCTGCGGGGGAGGAGCCGGGGGAGCGAGCGGCGCGGTCACGGGTACCCGGGTGATGCGCCGGGTGGACTCGTCGTCGACATCGACGGCGGTCGCCTCCTCCAACAGCATTGCCACACCCTTGAGCGTGGGAAGCGCCAGCTCGGTGCGCTCTTCTGGCTCATCCGGTGGAAGCGCGGGGACAGAAGGCAGCGCTGGCGGAGCGAGCACATCCGTCCGCTCCAGGGCGGGAGGCAGCGGAACCGTCCCCAGGCTGGCCGAAGCGAAGGGATTCCCTCCGGTGAGGATGCCGACTTCCGTGTGCTCGTCGGCCAGCGACTCCATCACGGGAAGAAGTCTGGGCGCGCCGCCAGGAGGCGCGACGGTGGGCAGCGCCACCTCCGTGCGCTCCTCACGGTCCTCGAGCATGCCATCCGGCACAGGAGGAAAGCTCGGGGCCACGGAAGGCCCCGCCACGGTGGACAGCCCCAGCTCGGTGCGCTCTTCGAGGAACGACTCCGCCAGCACGGGCACGGAGCGCGGCGCGACGGGCACTACCGCGGGAAGCTCTCCGGTGGAGAGGAACTCCTGACCGCTGGAGTCCAGGCTCACCGAGGGCAGCGGGCTCCGAGCGACGGGGACACGCCGGATGGGGCGTGTGGCGTCCTCATCACCCTCGGGAGGCACCCAGACGAAGGTGAACTCCACGGGGCCGACACCCAACCGGTCGCCGTCGCGGAGGAGCTGCTCACCCGTCAACGACCGACCGTTGAGCGCCGTGCCATTGGCGCTGCCGACGTCCTCGGCGAAGTACTGCCCACCCCGCATGATGATGCGCGCGTGGTGTCGGGAGACACCATGGTCGTGCAACACCACGTCGTTCTCCGAGGTGCGGCCAATCTTCACTTCGGCCTGCTCGAAGACGAGCTCCCGTCCCTCCTGGAGCCCCTTGGTGATGGAGAGGAGGATGGGCAGTGGACTACCCCGCGAGCTCGCCGAAGAAGAACTGGAACACGATGGGCCCGAAGAGCACCATGAACACCGTCGGGAAGATGCAGGCGATGAGCGGGAAGAGCATCTTCACCGGCGCCTCACCGGCCAGCTTCTCCGCGCGCTGCGTCCGGTCGATGCGCATCTGCGTGGACTGGATGCGCAGCACCTTGCCCAGGCTCGTTCCCATCTTGTCCGCCTGGATGAGCGCGGTGACGAACGTCGTCAGCGAGGGCAGGTCCACGCGGACGATCATGCTCTTGAGACCCTCTTCACGCGTCTTGCCCATCTTGAGCTGCTTGAGCACGAGCTGAAGCTCTTCGCGAAGCGGACCCGCCTTGCCCTTCTCGACCACCTTGGCCAGCGCGGCGGTGAAGTCCAGACCGGCCTCCACCGACAACGTCAGGAGGTCCAGGTTGTACGGCAGCGCGCGGCTGATGAGCAGGTGGCGCTTCTTCACCTGGTCGTTCAGCCACAGCAGCGGGTAGTACATGCCGAAGAGCAGGAACAGCAGCGACCATGCCAGGTTCTGGCCGATGCCGTTGACGATGATGAGGCCCATCAGCAGGCCCACCACGGCGCTCACTTCCTGGAGCGCCATCATGTCCTCGGGCTTGTAGCCCTGCGGCTCGCCCGCCTTGATGAGATTGCGGCGCGACTTCGCCTCGTAGCTGGGCCAGATGAAGCGGCGGTTGAAGGCGCCCAGCCGGCGGATGGCCACCGAGCCGAAGCCCTTCATGCCGCCCTGGGACTCGTCGCGCACCTCCGACAGGAAGCGCTCGAAGAGCACCTGGTACATGCCGAGTCCGAAGAAGCCCACGGCTCCGGCGAAGAGCAGCGCCGAGCTGCCGACCAACACTTGGGTCAGGAGATCCACCGGGCACCCCTCAAATATCGATGTTGACGATGCGCCGGATGATGAGGATGCCCATCACTTCCATGATGGCGATCAGCACCACGAGGATCCACCCGAAGAAGTGGTTCATCATGGGCTCCATCAGGTCCGGCCGCATGTAGTTGAGCACCATGCCGAGCACCGCCGGCATGGCCGCGACAATCCACCCCTGCAACTTGCCCTGCGAGGTGAGCGCGTCGATCTTTCCCTCGAGCCGGAAGCGCTCGCGAATCACCGTGGAGATGGTCTCGAACATCTCGGCCATGTTGCCGCCGAGCTGACGGGCGATGTTCGTGGACACCACCACCAGCTCCAGGTCATCGCTGCCCACGCGGCGCCCCATGTTGATGAGCGCCTCCTCCAGCGGCACACCCAGCTTCACTTCCTTCACGAACAGGCCGAACTCCTGCGACAGCGGAGGCATCGCCTCGCGCGCCACATGCTCGATGGCCTGCGGGAAGGTGAGACCCGCCTTGAACGCGTTCGCCATGGCCTGCAGCGCATCCACCAACTGGATGTTGAACTTCTTGATGCGCCGCTTGCGGTAGTGCTTGACCAGCAGCATCGGCAGGAAGAAGCCGAACACCGTGGCGACGACGGCCAGGATGGGGTTGAAGATGATGTACGACAGGATGCCCAGCAAGCACATGCACGCGATGTTGAGGACCAACATCTGCCGTGCATCGATGAAGAGGAACATGTCGCTCAAGTCGTTCATCGACTTGGCGACGTAGCGCTCCTGGTACTGCTCATACGCCTTCGACAGGACGCTGAAGATCACCAGGCTGAAGAAGAAGACCGAGCCGGTGACGAGGAGGAGGACGATTCCAGCAAGCATGCGGGCGCTTCCCGGGGGCTGAGGGCGGCGAGGCGCCCGTTACTGGGCGCCAGCGGCGGCGGCCTTCTCGCCACCACCCTTGATGATCTGGATGATCTCCTGACGCTTCTTCTCCAGCACGCGCGTGCGCTCACCGGACAGCAGCGTGCTGATGGTGGCGCGGCCGCGCTCCTCGATGAGGTCCACGTCGTCCTCGTTGCGCAGCGAGAGCGTCAGCGAGCCGAGCTCCGTCGCGAGCACCAGGATTTCGGCCTCTTCCGGCAGCACCATCAGCGAGACGTTGTTGTACTCGCGCTGGTTCTCCGGGATGAGGTTCACGTTGGTGGTACCAGTGATCTTGCCCGTGGCCACCACGATGATGTTCTGCAGCAGCGTGACGCCGACGTTCTCGTCCGTCTGCGGGTCGCGGAACGTGCCGATGATGTCGACGTGGTCGTTCGGGCGAATCCAGCCGCCGACGGCGGTGGCGTTCTTCGCGTCGATGGTCATCGCGCGCATCTTCTTCTGGACCTTCGACGACAACCGCTCGGCCGCCTTGGTCGTCTCGAACTGGCTCCACAGCAGCGGATCACCCGCCTGCAGCGCCACGAGCACCTTCTGGTTCACCACGTACGACGCCGAGTCCGGACGGACCACCGACGAGGTGACGAACTGCTCAGGCACGGAGCGCTGGGAGATCATCTCGAAGGTGATGACAGTTCCTTCGGGAATGTCCTGGGCCGCGACGACGACGGGGACCAGGTTCCAGCCACGGCGGACATCGGATTCCTTCTTCTTGATGGCGGAATACGCGATGACGCCGGCCAGAAGGCCGAGCACGAGCGCAACGACGAGCGGAGTCTTGCCCTTCAGCATGGTTCAGGAACCTCCAAAACGGGGGGGCGCCGTTCGGCGGCAAAGGCGGTCAAGGGTGTAGAAATCTAGAAAGGCGCACCTTGGCGCCGATGGCGCGAGATGTTAGCCGTGCGATAGAGCAGGTGTCAAAACCACCTCCCGCGACAGCACCGAATCCCGCGCCATCCTTGTTGGATTGGGCGTTTGCGTCAGCCCTTCGGGAGGTTCGCGATGCGCCGCTCATCCTCCGAGGTCAGCCCGTTGTACTCGGTGATGTTGTAGAGCGCGTCCTGGACGACGGTGATGTCGTCCTGGCTCTTGATGGCCTTGCCCTGCAGGAGCCGGAGCAGCGTTTGGATGTCCGAGTCCGTGGAGACGGGCCCCAGCCGGTAGGGGACACCTTCCTCGGAGGGCGCGCGCTTCTCGTTGAGGCAGTACATGTGGAGGGGCACGATGAACGGCTTCTCCTCGGTGCCCGCATCAGGGCCCGCGTCGATCCCGCCAGGGCCAATGCCGGTGGGCGGAATCGTGATGCGGATGCGGTCCATCAACATGCCGTTCTGATACCGGCTCGCTGACGCGCTCAGCATGACGAGGGCCGGCTCGAACGTCATCGTCACCGGGGCCCCCGAGAGGTTGCGCAGCGGCACGCACACCAGCACGCCCTGCCCCGTCCCCTGCGGCGCCACGCCGTTGCCGCAGTCCCCGTCCGCGTCGCTCGCGCCATACGGGTCGCCCGCAAGCTCGATTCCGGTGGGGAAGTTGAAGGGATTCCCCACAGGCTGCCCGGGGTCTTCACCAAAGCCCGGGCGCTCCTTGTTCACGCCCGCATCGAAGGTGATGGGGCCGCCGCCCCCTCCATTGTCACTGCACGCCAGCACCCCTGCCCCAACGCCCGCGACGACGACCATCCACTTCCAGGCCGCATGCGCCATTGCGCGCTCCTTGTCCTCGCTGTCGAGGCGGTGGCGAACCTTCCGGCCACGGGCCACCGCGTCACGAGGTGGCCCGAGACTGGCCGACTCCCGGGTCGTCGGCAACACCGGCGTGAGTCAAACCCGTCAGGGAATGGGCGAAACCGCGGGTTTCTCGGCGGGAGGCAGGTCGGGATTGAAGAGCCCGCGCAGCACCAGTTCCTTGCCCCGGTCGTCGAGCAGCAGCACGGGCTGGCCGTCTCGCAACCCGACCAGTCGGATGCTGAAGGCGACGCCATCCGGCGTCACATGGACCCTCAGCGAGCCAGGAACCAACGGCTCGGCTGAGTCCCCGTCCGACTCGAGCCACACCACATGCGGGGCCACCGCGCGCAGCTCTCGCGTACGAATCCGGTCCAGGGACGGCCCCGCCACCTCGAGCGCCTTGCGCCAGGACTCCACGTCGGTGGGAGCACCACCGTGCGCCTGAAGCTCCTGCACCATGGACAGGTGGACGCGGCGCCCCACACGAAGGATGGCCAGGTTCGCCGACTCCTCCGAGCGGGCCTCCGCGAGCGGGCGGCCATCCCCCGCACCGACAGCGCCCACCAGCGAGAGCAGCACCGCGCCCGAGGCCCAGAGCGGCGCGGAGCGTCCACGCACCAATCCCCAGACCAGGGGCACCACCCCCACCGCGGCGACCAGAGAGCCCGCGAGCAACAGCCACCGAGGCAACGGGCCCACATGGAACGGCTGGCCCAGCACCAGGAGGACGTGCCGCCACTCGGGCACCGCGACGTACAGCACACCCGCTGCCATGGCGAGGAACACCGCCGCGTGGAGCAGCCGCAAACCCACGGGCGATGACGCCCCCACCACGCTTCGGGTCGTCACGGGAACGGCAGGTTCAGCACGAAGTAAAAGGAGTCGTAGTAGATCTGGTACGAGCGCATGAACAGGTCGATGACGTTCGACTGGACGTCATCGGACCAGCGGACCTTGACCGACGCGCCGACGACCAGCGCGACGACGAGGATCCAGTTCAGCATGGAGTATTCGACCATGGCCTGCCCACGCTGGGAGGCGCGGAGGCGCTGCTGCGTCTTGGGGATGGTCATGGGTGGGTCTCCGAAGGGCCTGACTCGTCGGGAGCTTCCGTCCCGGGAAGGTCAGGGAAGATACGGTCAGCATACTCCAGCTGGACCTTGGGGGCCGATGGGGCGGGAAGCACCATGCGGGGCTTGGCGTCGATACCGTACTCCGCCACTTCCATCGAGTGGGCGATGCCTGGAATCTCCATCTTCGCCAACTGCATCAGCGGAATCTCGCGGCTGAGCCACATCCGCTTGACGACGGTCTTCTTCACGACCACTTCCACGGACACCGCCGACACGGTCCCCGCGAGCGTCATCACCCGCATCTCCTTGCTTGAGCGTAGCACGGGCTTGAGCCCCACGGGCATGGGGGTCTTCTCGTCGTCGGGGTCCGGCATCTTGTCCTCGCGGCCCTGTTCCTCCATCTGCTTGAGGACGTGGTCCAGGGCCTCTTTCGAGTACTCCTGCGGGCGATCCGTGGGGCCACCGATGAACAGACGGGAGATGGCGTCGTAGCGGATCTGCTCACCCTCACGGGCCACCAGCATCCGCATCTGCATGAGGGGCGCCTTCATCGCCGGATGCATCCCGGCCTCCATCTCCACCCACAGCGAGTCCCGGCCGGCCTTGTCCTTCTCCTCGCCCACCACGGCCATGCGCCAGTAGTAGACGCGATTGCCGCCCGCACCACCGTCGAACCGGTACGTCACCCAGTCGCCCACGCGCGCCGCACGTGCCCCCTTCGACAGGTGCGCCATGACGGTGCGGGCCGCCGGATTCTCCTGCTGCGCCTGCGCCGGCGTCACCGCCAGCAGCAAGGCGACGATGGCCAACCCCACCCTCATTTCCCCGCTCCCTTCGACGCCTTCGCCTTCTGTTCCTTCTCCCAGGCCTCGCGACTCTTGCGGACGGCGTCGTCGTTGGGCACCGCGTCCAGACGGTCCGAACCCACCCACGTCTGCATGACGGTCGACATGCCCTCGTCCACCGAAGACACCGTCGTCATCACCTGTTCGCCCTTGCGCGCGTGCTCCATCGTCACCTGCGTGCCGCCGCCCAGCTTCGTCACCGACTGGCGCACGGGCTCATAGCCCTGGCGCGCCAGCTCCGCGCTCACGCGCTGCTGGACGTCGGACAGCTCACCCATCACCAGCGCCGAACGATTCTGGGAGCCACCCGGGTCATCGCGCGCCGTCACGTCCTGGCTGTAGATGGTGCCTTCCAACGTCACCAGGCCCGCGGCTGGAGACTTCGGCGGGCGCGTCCACAAGTCTCGCAGTGCCGTGAAGCCCACCGTCTTGCCCTGATGGACGCGCAGCACCACACCGCGCTGCAGCCCCTCGCGCGTGAAGATGGCGGACACCACGGCCTCTTCCTCCTGGTCGCCCTCCACCACCGTCGGGTAGCCCTCATCGCGCCACTTCTTCGCGAAGTAGGCGACCACCTTCTTCATCGGGTCCGTCGTCGTGAAGTAGGCCAGCCGGTAGTACTCGCCCCCAATCACCAGGTCGTTGCCGATGCGCGTGTGAATCGTCCCGGGATAGACGGGCACCTCCTGCTCGGCCAGCGCCGGCCCCGTGGCCATGAGCGCCAACCCCAGCAGGAGGCGAACAAGCACGCTATTCCCCGCAGCGGATCTTGTTGTCCTGCTCATCCTTGTTCGTAGCCTCTTGCTGGGCATCAGGATCCGACGGGTCATCCGCCATGGCCTTCTTGCAGCCCATGAAGAACTCGCCGCGCGCCTTGAAGACCTTGATGTAGTTGCTGTTCTCGTACGTCATCTCGTCGCGGAACGGGGCCGTGTCGAAGCAGTCCGGACGCTCGTGGTCCAGCAGGCCGCGCATCGCGTGAAGGCCGCTGCTCGGGAGCTCTTCGTACTTATCCAGACCGTTGCAGTTCGACTTCTGGGCAGGAGAGATACCGTAGTTGCGAGAGACGACAAAGGTCCCCAGGAAGTTCGGCAGGAAGTTCCCCAAGAAGCCAAGCACGCTGCCGATGCCGCTCTCGCCATCCGGCGGAATCCCCAGGAAGGCCATCCGCTTCACCTGGATGTGGAGGCCGTGCGCGTCACTTCCCGAGCGGTGGTTGCCTGCTCGCCGTGCACGAACGATGGCGTCACCACCATCCGGCATGTGCCAGCCATTGGCGTACATCGAATAGCGCGAGCGAAGCTGCAGGTTGGAGAGGTCGTGACCGCCGAAGACATCCGTCTGGAAGAAGCCACCCGGGCCTGAGTTCTCATCCAGGTAGGCGCGAGGAAGGATGGCGTTCTGGAAGTTCATCTGAACCTCCGACTCCACCCACCCCTTGTTGTTGAAGCCCCAGGAGTTGAGCAGCGAGCCCGCGCCCCGGTTGAGCAGCCCGAACACGCCACTGGCGAAGGAGCCTCCCTCACCCGAGCTGCCAGGGCTCCCCAACATGCCGGACTCCAGGAAGGGAATCTCCTTGTTGGTGATCGTGCCCTGCACGTTGGCGTAGCGCGCGATGAAGGACCCCGCGGGGTTGTTGGGCTCCACGGAGTCCATGTCCTTGTAGCGCTCGATCAGCTCCTCGTGGGCCTCCTTGCGC
Organism: Myxococcus stipitatus; assembly: GCF_038561935.1. The sequence continues at coordinate 6,500,708 of NZ_CP102770.1, forward strand.
GCATCCTCGAACGCGGCGTCGTGTTGCCCCTTGGCGAAGTCGGTGAGCGCGTAGCTGGTCATCTCCCAGACGGCGTAGCGCGCCATCTCCTGGAGCTTCAGCTTCGCCCGGACCAACTCCGTCAGGTACATGCTGAACATCAGGATCATCACGAGGAGGGGCACGGACAGCGCGAACTCGACCGTGGCACCACCGCGATGAAAACTCTTGCGAGACATTCGGGTTCTCATCGCGGGCCTCAATGCGTGATGACCTTCGGGCCGAAGCCCTGGAGCGCACTCGGCAGCGAGTCAATCATCTGCCCGACCACCGGAAGCTGATGGCGTCCCTGGAACACGGACGCCAGACGTGGGCGCCAGTACGGATTGAAGAAGTTGGGCTGCTCCGTCCAGTTGCCGGGGCGGTGGTAATAGCTCTGACCGCGCGAGAGGACGTTCATTCCCTCGAGGAGGCTGAGGAACTTCTTGCGCTTGTTCAGCATGTCCAGCCCCTCGGAGTCAGGCGTGAGGGCGAACTTCACCTTGCCTTGTTCATTCAGGAGCGCCGGAGCATTGGTCCCGGTGCCGTCCTTGTTCTCCCGGTTCACGACATCTTCGGGGGACTTGTTGAGATACAGCCACGCAGTGGGCTGGTTGAAGTCCTGCTCGCGCGTGGCCATCTGGCCCATGTTCGCATCCGCCGCGGGGTTGCACGTCGAGCCATACTGCCCCGGCTCGAAGTGCATGAACGGCGTCACACCGCCCCACGGATGATTGCCATCCTGGGCCGGGCGCACGTTGGCCGTGTACACGCTCACCTTGAACCAGCACCCCTTCAGGAGCTCGAGGACGCAGACCTTCTCCTCGTGGACCCCCACCTGACGCTCGGGCCCCTTGGGCGCCCTGTGCTGGCGCCAGTTCTCGCTGTTCTGGGGATAGTGGACGCGCCAGTGGACACCGCCGTTGACGCCTTGGGAGTCCTCCTGGTTCAGCGCCCAGACGCTCGGCTTGAACATGCGCATGTACGGCACCTTGGTGCGCGAGGTGTCGCCGAGCCCCTTGCGGTTGTCGCCGAAGCAGCGGGTGTACGGGTCCTTGTTGTTGCAGGACAGCGGATTGTCCGCCTTGCCCACGACCACGTCGACCTCGGCCGGCCCCAGCTTGAGCCAGTACAAATCGTCCGCGCCCATGTTGTCGCCCTGCGCCGTCATGCCCCAGGGGTAGAGGTTGTCGTTCCAGTCGCGGATGTAGTTGTGCTGAGAGCCTCCCCTGTCGATGAGGTTCTTCGCCGCCGGGAACGTCGCCGAGAGCATGCGCGTCTGTCCCATCTTCTGGAACTCGAACAGACCTGGCGCATTCACGCCGTTGTTGAGCATGTCTCGGATGAAGCCGAGCGCATCTGGCAGCGGCAGGATGTCTCCCAGGCGGCGCGACGTGATGAAGCGCTCCGGACACGTCCCACCCGAGCTGCGGTCACACGAGTAGCGGGTGGCGTTGGTGATGCCGCCCATGGAGCGCTTGGCTCGCGCAATCGGGTCATTCGCCGCGCGGGCCTTCACATCCAGCGCACCGAAGGGGTTCTTCCATGTATTCGGGGCCAACGGCTTCCCGCCCGCGGCCGCGCTGTGCGCCTGGCTGAAGAGGCAAGTGGTATAGGCGCCCGTGATGAGCTGGCTCGCCATGGAGTTGAGGTTCGTGTCGTTCGCGTCCAGCACGCCCTGCGTCGTCTGCAACACATGCGTGGCCGCCGACATCATCACGGCTTGTGACGTGAAATACATGGCGCCATTGAACACACGATGTGCTGGCACGACATATTTCCCCAGCCACCTGTCAGGGTTGACTGCCTTCAAGACGCGCTGAAGCGGCTGGAGGAACGCCGTCTTGTACAGCGTGATGATCTTGTTGATCGCCTTGATGACCGGACCGATGTACGGAATCACCTCGATGATGGGACACAAGATGATCCACAACTTCTTGCGTTTGCCCGCGCACGGATTGAGGGTCTTCATGAACCCGTAGAGGTCCGTGAAAAACGCCTCCGCTCCGTAGATGACGGAGATGAGCGAGTGCCACATCATCGCCGACACGTAGTGAGACACCTGCGTGCGGTTGGCGTACGCGTAGAAGTTGAACGCGCGCGCCTCCATGGCCGCCATGGAGTACGCGCCAGCATCTGCGGTGTTCTGCAGACGCACGCGCTCGTGCACGGTGTGGCCGATGTTGACCGTGGTCAGCACGGCGATGGACATGACCAGGACCATCAGCGCGGCCAGGACGAGAGCCTGGCCTTCCTGGCGACGGAAGCTCTGGCGGAGGATTTGAGTGAACATGGTGTGTGCGTCCTCTTACAGGCCCCAGTCGGGGTTGAGGTGCATGACCCACTTCCGATGGAAGTTGGACTGCATGCGCATGGAGTAGGTCGCCGTCAGTGGCATGAAGTAGCGCTTGCCCACGAGGCTCGAGACCAGCGGGATGCTTCCGGTGGCGAGTCCCCAGAGCACCCACATCTCTGGGGCGTAGAGCGAGTCGTAGCCCTGCTCGTGCTCGATGCCCCGCGCACGTGCCACGAGCCCGGAGATGTTCCCATCCGCCATCATGTTGGCGCGCGGGTCCAGCGTGGCCCGGTCGATGGCGCCTCGCAGCGCCACGTTGGATTGGGACGCGTACCACGCGGTGAAGATGATCCAGTTCGCGAACGGGATCTTCATCTCGTAGAAGTAGCGCAGCCGGATGGTGAGCCGCGTCGCCTTGCGATACACGAGCTCCGAGCTGTCCGGCTCCGGGAGGTTGAAGAACTTGCGGATGTTGTTCTCGAGCGAGGGCACTTCCGGAAAGCTGTCCGCCCCGTCGAAGTCCAGCTCCTGCCAGTTGTAGCCGGTCCGCAGCTTCCAGATGGTGTCGATGGGCGTGAAGTACGCCGGATTGACGGTGTCCACGCGGATGAGGCCGAACAGGTTCGAGCCGTTCACCGTGCGAGGCACCCGGCCGCCGCCGAAGTTCAGCGTGCGCATGGCCGAGTCGTAGATCTGATGGATGGCGAAGGTCTTCGCCAGGTTGCCGATGTCATCGGTGCGGCCCAACGTCGGCAGCAGCGCGATGATGGCCGCGTCGTGCATGCGCTCGTTGTTGCCGTTCCACACGATGCCGGCCCGTGCCGCCTGGTACGCGGCGTACTCGGTCATCAACTTCGCGTGCTGAATCAGCGTGAGCTGGATGATGCCCAGCGTCATGAACACCGCGAGCGGCATGATCATCGCCGCTTCGACCGCCGCCTGACCGGATTGCCGGCTGGCGGTCCCCCGCGACCGCCCTTCCTGTTCCATTCCCATGGCGCCATTATCGCGATCAGCGCCCGCATGACGCATCGGTCAAATGGACAGCGGCCGAGGTATCAACCTCCTAAAATCTAAAAATCGCGGAGGTTTACTCGGCGGGCTTGGCATCCGCCGCGTTCTCAGGCGCGCCTGAGACAGGCGTCTCGCTCAAGCGCCGCCGCGCCGCCTGCGCGGCTTGAGACCCCGGTGATTCCGCCAATACTTGTTGACAGGCCGCGACACCCGCCGCGCGGCGCCCCAAAGCCAGCTCGGCGTCACACACGCGGCTGAGCAAATCCATACGCGTTGAGCCGGTCGCCCCCGCGTCGAGTGCGAGTCTGAGCAGACTCACCTCTTGGGCCCGGTTGCCCGCGCGGTAGGCCTCCTGGGCCAGCCGGGACAGCTCCGCGACGCTTTGCCTTGGCGCCGGGGCCGCCTGGTCGTCCGACTCCTGTTGGGGCTCGGCGGCAGGCGCGGCGCGAGCCTCCAGGGAGACCTCCCCCTTCGCCTTCTTCGCCGTGGGCAGGCGCGGCTGCTGGGTGCGCGAGGGCATCTCCTTCGCGGTCTCCACCGGCGCAGGGGGCGCCTCCGCCAGGGCAACGCGTCCGGTCGCCTGGTCCACGGGGGCGGGCGCGCTGGCCGCCACACCACCTCGTGCCAAGGGCTCGGTGACGGACTCCAAGGCCGGCGCACCGGGGGCTTCATCCCAGGACTTCGCCGGCCCCCCCAGCACCTCGGCCCGGGAGGACTCCTGCTTCGAGCCACCACCGCCCAGCCGCAGCGCATCGCGAGGAGGACTCGGCGCTGTGGCCACCGCGGCCGAGGGCACGTTATCCAGCGCCGCCGCACCCTCCACATCCAGGTTCGGCGCCATGCGGCCAGGCGCCTTCTCACGGCTCGCCTTCTGGGCGGAAGGCGCCTGGGCCTTCCGCTCATCCGCGCGGCGACGGGGCCCTACCCCACCGCCACTGCCCGCCTCCTCCCAGCCTTGCGCGCGCTCCGCCTCCGCGCCTTCCACGTGCGCGGCCTCCTTCGCGAATGCCACCGCGTCCTTGTCGCCACCGTACTGATTCGCGTCCGCCAGGGCCTGCGCGGGCGCCTCGGCGAACGGGGCAGCGGCCGTGGGCTTGGCGACGGTCCCGCCCATCGGAGGAGGAGGCGCATGAGCCGCCTCCATCCGCTTCGCCTCCACGGAGGACAGATGGGGCCGCGTCAGCTCCGGCGAAACGGCCATGAAGGTCAGGACACTCAAGGTGCCCGCGGAGGCAAGCCCGACGACGGGCAGCAGCCAGCGGCGCCAGCGCGAGGGCTGGGGCACGGGCCCCGCGGCGGCACGGCGCGCGGACTGCTGCGCATAGGCCAGCAGCGACTCCAGTCCCGCGTCCGGCGCGGGCTCCTCGGAGAGCTGGGCCATGGTGACGCGCACACCACGAATCTCGTTCAGCGTCTGCGTGCAGCGGGGGCAGCCCTGCAGATGGGACTCCACCACCTGAGCCTCCGAGACGGGCAGCTCGCCATAGGCGAAGTCGAGGAGGCGGTCCTCGTGCGCATGGACGTTCTGCGGCTTCATCCCACCACCGTCCTTCCATCCTCGGCGAGGTCGCCGTCCACGCCCAGCTCCGCGAGCCGGCGGCGCAAGCCATCGAGCGCGTAGCGCATCCGGCTCTTCACCGTGTTCTCGGAGACACCCGTCACCTCCGCGATGTCCTTGAACGGGATGCCGCTGTACTCACGCAGGACGAACACCTCGCGCTGCTCCTCCGGCAGGGCCGCCAGGGCCCGCTCCAGCAGCGGGCGCAGGCGCGCGTTGAAGGCCCCCCGCTCGGGGCTGGCTCCGGAATCCGGCAGCGCATCCGACAAGGCGCGGCCCTCCTCGCCATTCTCCCCCTTCACCGGCGACTCCAGGGACGCGGCCTGGCGGTAGCTTTCTTTGCGCGCGCTGTCCACACAGAGGTTCCTCGCGATGGTGTAGACCCAAGTCGTGAACCGGGCCTTCGCCTGGTATTCGCCGGCGCTGCGTACCACCTTCAGCCACGTCTCCTGCAGCACGTCCTCCGCCCGTGCGCGTTGGCCGACGAAGCGCAGGATGAAGTTGAACACCGGTGTCCTGTGCCTGCGCACCAACGCCTCGAACGCACGAGCGTCTCCCGCCTGGAAGGCGAGCATCAACCGCTCGTCTGAGGTCTCCGGTCCCAACACTCCCCCATCGCTCGTGGAGCCACGCTCACTCCGGCCCACCCTCAACCCGAGCCCTCTTAACGGGCGACGGTGCGCAAGGGTCTAATCCGGTCGTGGCTTCCGGTAAGTGGCGAGAATGACAGGGAGCGCGACGACTGTCACCAATGCGGCCTGGGCCAGCAGGACGGTCGGCAGGGGCCGCTGGACATGGACCTGGAGGGAGCGGCCAAGCGCCAGGCCCAGCAGGATGCCCGTCGCCGTCCGCACACCGTTGGAACCCGAGGCCGGGCGAAAGCGCCCCACCGCCCAGTCCACCAGCGCGGGAAGCGTGAGGAGCAGCACCACCGGCACGTCCCACTCCCACGACAGGGGAGCCCGCGCGGCGAACAACCCCACCATCGAGGCCAACAGCACCGGGTACGTCCCCAGGCAGCGCGCGCACACGCGCACTCCGCCGAGCAGGTACGTGCGGTTGTACTCATCCGGGTGATGGTGACTGAGCCAGAACACCGACGGCCCCTCCAGACTGTGGCGCGGGTGTGGACTGCCGGGACGCGTCTTCCGCCAGGAAGCATGCGGCGAAGTGCCCGTCCGGCAGCGGATACAGCGGCGGGGACTCGCGCCGGCAGCGCTCCATGGCGAGCGGACAGCGCGGATGGAACGTACACCCCGGAGGAGGCGCCAGCGGAGAGGGCGGCTCTCCCGGCACCAACATGCGCGTGCGAGTCTTCCCCGGGTCCGGCACCGGCACTGCCGCGAGCAGCGCCTGGGTGTAGGGATGGCGAGGACGGCTGTACAGCGCACGCGCCGGCGCCAGCTCCACGATGCGCCCCAGGTACATGACCGCCACGCGGGTGGACATGTGCTCGACGATGTTCAGGTCGTGCGCGATGAAGACGTAGGTGAGGCCCCGCTCGCGCTGCAGGTCCACGAGCAGGTTGACGATTTGAGCCTGGATGGAGACGTCGAGCGCGCTGATGGGCTCATCGGCCACCACCAGGTCCGGGCGCAAGGCGATGGCGCGAGCGATGCCCAGCCGCTGGCGCTGCCCACCGGAGAACTCGTGTGGATAGCGCCCGAGCGCCTCGCGAGGCAGTCCCATCGCATCCAGCAGCGACGCGACCTCGCGCTCCCGCTCTCCCGGACCTCGTGCGAGGCCGTGGATGTCGAAGGGCTCGCCCAGGATGTCGCGCACCGTCATCCGAGGGTTGAGCGACGCATACGGGTCCTGGAAGACGAACTGCATCCGCCGGCGCAGCGGCCGCAACTGGCGCTGCGACAACCCCGTGAGCTCCTGCCCGTCGAAGCGGACCGAGCCCGCGGTGGGGTCCACCAGCCGAAGCAACGCGCGGCCCAGCGTGCTCTTGCCGCAGCCGCTCTCCCCCACCAGCCCGAGCGTCTCGCCCCGGAACACATCCAGGCTGATGCCGTCCACGGCCTTCACCGCGCCGCGCGTGCGCTGAAGCAAGCCCCCGCGCACGGGGAAGTGGACCGCGACATTCCTGGCCTGAAGCAGCGGCTCGGAGCTCATGGCGCGGGCACCGGATGATGACAGGCCACGAGCTGGCCTCCGCGCTTCACCTCGAGCACCGGCGCCACTCGAACGCACTCCTCTCGCGCACGCTCACACCGCTCACGGAACGCACAGCCCGACGGCAAGCGCCCCAGCGCGGGCACCATGCCGGGAATCGCGCGCAGCCTGCGGCGGACACTTGAGCCACTCCCCTCCACCTCGCCGCCCAACGCGGGAAGCGAGCGCAGGAGGCCCGCGGTGTACGGATGGGCGGGACTCGCGAACAGCTCCCGCACCGGCGCCTGCTCCACCACCTTCCCCGCGTACATCACCACCACCGTGTCGCAGCTCTCCGCGACGACGCCCAGGTCGTGGGTGATGAGCATCACCGCCATTCCGCGCTCGGCCTGCAGGCGCTTGAGCAAGTCCAGGATCTGCGCCTGGATGGTGACGTCCAACGCCGTGGTGGGCTCGTCCGCGATGAGCAGCGCCGGGTCACACGCCAGCGCCATCGCGATCATCACCCGCTGACGCATTCCGCCGGAGAGCTGATGAGGCCAGGCATCCACGCGCTCGCCCGGCGCGGGAATGCCCACCTGCCTCAACATCTCCACCGCGCGCTCCCGCGCCTGTGAGCGAGAGGCGCCCAGGTGGTGCCGGACTCCCTCGGCGATCTGCTCGCCCACCGTGAAGACGGGGTTGAGCGACGTCATCGGCTCCTGGAACACCATGGCCGCATGACGTCCTCGCACGCGCCGCAGCTCCTCGTCGGAGAGCTTCAGCAGGTCGCGTCCCTGGAAGAGCACCTCTCCCGCCGCCACCCGAACGGGAGGCTGGGGCGCGAGGCGCAACACGGACAGCGCGGTGAGGCTCTTTCCACAGCCGCTCTCCCCCACCACGCCCAGCGTGCCGCCCGGAGGCACCGAGAAGGACACGCCTTCCACCGCGCGCACCGGCCCCTCGTCCCGCGACAACTCCACGGTGAGTCCCCGGACGTCCAGCAGGGGGCCAGCGTGCGTGGGCGACGCGGCGTGCGTCACTTCTTCGCCAGCTCCTCCAGGAACTCCACCTCCTGGATGAGCCCCTTGCGGATGAGCAGGCGGATGAGGCTGGCCACCATGCGCGCGGGCTTCACCTTCTCCGTGTCCAGCACCGCCTCGTCGCCCCGGGACATGCGCTCGAGGTCGTCCAGGATGGCCAGGTCATCCTCGGAGAAGTCCGGCGTCGGCGTGAGGGCCAGCGCGGGTCGGGAGCCCTTCGCGGCGCCACCGAACAGCACCACCGGCACCCTCGGTCGCGGATCCTCGTCTTCCGCGCCCAGGGCGGGCGGAGGCGGAGGACGCGCGGAGGGCTTCACGCCCAGCAGGTCATCGAGTGAGTCCCCTCCCGCCCCTGGCCCAAGCGCTTCGGCGGGGGGAGGAGGCGGTGTGCTGGGCCGGCGCGCGGCGGGAGCGGCGGCGGGTGGAGCTCTCACGGCGGGGGGCTTCGGCGTCTCCGGCATCTCCCACTCCAGTGGCGTCCCCGCGGCGAAGTCGGAGTGGCCCAGGCCCTCCTCCTCCAGCGGCATCGCCTCCACGATGTCCAGCGGCTCTCCCCGCGCCCGGGCCAGCGCGGTGTCCAGGTCGTCCGACGCCACGACGAAGACCCGCACCTGCTTGCGGAGCTGGAAGCGCAGCTCATCCACCAACGTCAGGTCTCCGGGGTCTTCCACCCCGACATGAATGCGCTCGCTGCGCCCCTCCACCTCCAGGCGGAACAGCAGCACCCGGTGCTCCGTCTGGAAGTCCAGGGACACCAGCGAGGACACCTCGGAGGGAATCTCCTCGGGCAACTCCACGAAGGGCAGGCCGTGCTGCACCGCCAGCGCGCGGGCCACGTGCATCGGCGCGCAGAGGCCCTGGGCCACCAGCGTCTCGCCCAGGCGCATCTGGCCTGGAGCGCCTCGCCTGCCGAGCGCCACCCGCACCTGCTCCTCCGTCACCACCCCCGCCTCGACGAGCAGCTCACCAATCTTCTTGCGCATGACGAAGGGCTACCGCTTGACCTTGGCGAGGTACTCCTCGCGGGAGAACACGCCCTTCTCGATGAGCAGCTCCACCATGGCCTTGAGGGCCGCGACCTCCTTGCGCTGCACCTCCTCCACGCTGCGCAACAGCTCCGCGGGGCTGCCTCCCGCTCCACCTCGGGCGGGCTCCGGCGCCGGCGCGGGACGCGCGGCGGCGGGAGGGGGCTTGGGCGCGGACGCGACGGCGGCGGCCGCCGGGTCCAGGTCCTTGAGGTTCTTCACCACCGTGCGGCCCTGGGCGTCCACCACCTTGAAGTTGGTGTCCGCGTCCTCCAGCTCCATGTTCTGCTCGTAGAGGCGAGCAAAAGCCCGGGCGATGGAGGAGCGCCCCGCCACGTTCGGGACGATGCGGCACTTGGCCACCGCGCGAAGCTCGTCCAGCATCCGCACGTTGAGCGGGTCGCTCATCGCGACCACCAGCGTCTTGCCCTCGTCGCGCAGCTGCAGCGGCAACACCGAGAAGTCCCGCGCCGTCTGGACCGGAATCTTCGCCTTCACGTGCGGCGGCAGCACCTGCACCGAGTCCAGGTTCACCGCCGGCATCCCCAACTGCTTGGACAGCGCACGCACCAGGATGTCCTCGGAGACGAGGCTCATCCGGACCAGGATCTCCCCGAGCTTTCCGCCCCACTTCGCCTGTTCGGCGAGCGCGGCCTTGAGCTGGCTCTCCTGGAGCACATTCGCCTTGATCAGCAGTTCTCCGAGCTTGATCTGTGCCATGTCGTAGGGGGCACTCTACCCGACTCCAGCCTCGGCGCTCCTTCTTCGTGCCTGACAGGTCAGGAACCCGGCACTGGGGGTGCTGGCGACTCATGCCCAGCGGCTGGCAGCTCCCTCCCCACCTCATCCACCTCGACGACCTTCGCGCCCTCGGGCGGGGTCAGCTCATAGAGCGTCAGGTCCGGCCGGCCATTCAGCTTGATCTGCTGGTAGCGAAGCTCCAGCCGCGTGGCCGCCTGCTTCGCGACCAGCTCCACCTTGCCCGGGAAGATGAGCCCCCCGCGCTCCAGGAAGTCGTCGAAGCCCAGGTCGTACCCCGGCACGCCCCGCACCTCGCTCTTCACCACGCGCAGATACTTGGGGTGAACCCGGAGCACCTGGGTGGCGGCGCCCCGGTAGAGCGTCAGCACGTAGACCCCCTCCTTCGTGTCCAGCTCCAGCGTCTTGCGCTCCGCCGGGATGAGGGGCACCTGGCCCAGCATGATGGCCACCAGCTCCTCGCCTGGCAGGACGACCGGGAGGAAGCGCGAGACGTTCTGCGGGCTCGCCGGGCCCTGGTAGAAGGTGTTCCCCTCGGACTGGTACAGCCCGAAGCGCGTCCCGTCCCCGACGAGGGAGGCGAGCGGCCGGTTGAAGAAGTCGAACGTCTCCAGGTGCAACAGGGCGGGCCGGGTGACGGCGAGGAACATCCCGATGGTGCCGCTCTGCTGGGGGGACTCGACACGCAGCTTCGCGTCCCCCTCCAGCGTCACGACATTGTCCTGGTTCCGCCGGACATGTTGATAGACGACGTCGGCGTCGGTGAGCTGCCCTTCCGGCCCGAACTCGATGCGCTTGGGGCAGGCCGAACAGAGCACGACCAGGAAGATTGCGGCGGCTGCGCGGTTCATATGTCCTAGTCTGGGCCATGGCGCCCTGCCAGGTCACCCACCAATGAGCCTGAACGACATCCTGCATTACCTCCGCCTCGGCGGCGTCACCTTGGCGCTGCTCATCCTCGCTTCCGTGGGCGCGCTCATCGTCGCCGTCGAGCGCCTCATCGCCCTGTGGGGCGTCAGCGAGCGCTCCCGCCTGCTGGGCGAGGCGGTCAACAAGCACCTGCTGCGCGGAGACGTCGTCGCCGCCCGCACCGCAGCCGAGCGCTCGAACGCCGTCGCCGCGGACATCTTCCTCGCTGGCTTCGACCGCTGGGAGCGCACGCGCGCCTCCGGGGGCGCGGGCGTGGAGGCCGCCGTGGAGCGCGAGCGCGCCCAGGTGGGCCTCAAGCTGCGCCGCAACCTGTGGATTCTCGCCACCATCGGCTCCATCACGCCCTTCGTGGGCTTGTTCGGCACCGTGGCCGGCATCATGCGCTCGTTCAAGGACCTGGGCCTGGACGTGGAGTCGGGCGGCACGGGAGGCACCGGCGCCGTGATGACGGGCATCTCCGAGGCGCTCGTCGCCACCGCCGTCGGCATCCTCGTGGCCGTGCAGGCCATGGTCTTCTACAACTACTTCCAGGCCCGGCTGTCGCGCGTGCTGGTGGAGCTGCGGCTGCTGGGTGACGAGTTCGCGGAGCTGCTCAAGGAGCGCGCCTCGGGTGTCCCCCCGGAGCCCGCGCCCCGCCCCGAGGCCGCTTCCCCCACCCCGCCTCGCACCGACTCGCAGCCGGCCTGAGCCTCCGGGGAGAACCACCATGGCCATGGGCAAGACACCGGGGTCCGGTGACGAAGGCGACGAGGGCGTCTTCGCCGAAATCAACATCACCCCGCTCACCGACATCTTCCTCGTGCTGCTCATCATCTTCATGGTGACCAGCTCCGTCATCGTCCAGCAGGGACCCGGCGGAGGCGCCAAGGCGGGCCTCAAGGTCAACCTGCCCAAGGGCGGCGCCGCGGACGTCACCGCGCGCACCACGGACCTGTCCGTGGCGGTGCTCGCGGACGGGCGCTTCGTGCTGGCCGGCAATGTCGTCAGCCAGGACGAGCTCCAGAAGGCCTTCGACGAAGCCAAGGTGAAGGACCCGGACACCATCGTCATCGTCCAGGCCGACGAGGGCGTCCCCCACGGCACCGTGGTGCAGGTGATGGAGCTGGCGAAGAAGGCCGGCCTGGGTCAGCTCGCCATCGGCGTGCGCGAAGGCGAATAGCGCCCCGGAAACACGAAGGCCACCGTCGAAGCCCTGGTCGGCTTCCCGGTGGCCTTCTTGCGTCGAGAGGGGCTCACGGCTTCGTGAGCCCTCCCGGTTCAGCGCTTCGACTCAGACGCCACCGAACGCGGCGTCGGAGATGTCCACCGGGGACGTGTCCTCGAGGGCGATGAGCCGCGCGGCCTGCTCCACGCCGGGCAGCACGTTGCGCGCGTAGAACAGCGCGCTGAACTTCTTGCCGTCGTAGAAGGCGCGGTCCGGGTGGTCCGCCGACAGCGCGGCCGCGGCCTTGTCCGCGATGAGCGCCGCGTCCAGCAGCAGCCAGCCCACGGCGACCTCGGACATCATGTTGAGGAAGCGGTTGGCGGACAGCGGAATCAGCGGGAACTTGCCGCCGTCCTGCGACCAGCCGAACAGCATCATCGCGGAGGACATCAGCGCCTCCTGCGCGCTCGCCAGCGACTTCACCGCGTCGCCGTACACCGGGTTCTCGCGGTGCGCCTCGACGAAGGAGCCCACGTCGCCCATGAACTGCTGGAAGAACATGCCGCCGGCCTGACCCAGCTTGCGGCCCACCAGGTCCATGGCCTGGATGTGGTTGGTGCCCTCGTAGATGGAGAAGATCTTCGAGTCACGCGTGTACTGCTCCACCGGGTAGTCCTGGATGTAGCCGGCGCCGCCGTACACCTGGATGGCCTGCGAGCAGATGCGGTACGCCTGGTCGGAGCCGTAGGACTTCACGAGCGGGGTGAGCAGCTCCACCTGGCCCTTGTGGTAGGTGGCCGCCTCGTCGTCCTTGCCCGCCAGCTGCCGCGCCTTGTCCAGGTGGTGGGCCAGCTTGATGATGAGCGCGCGGATGCCCTCCACGTGGGCCTTCATGTCCAGCAGCATGCGCCGGACGTCCGGGTGCTCGATGATGGCGGCGCGCGGCGCGGTGGGGTCCTTCCACTTGGTGAAGTGCGAGCCCTGCTTGCGGTCCTTCGCGTAGTCCAGCGCGTTGTAGTACGCGGCCGCCGCCAGCGAGACGCCCTGGATGCCCACGGCGATGCGCGCGCCGTTCATCATCTTGAACATCTGGCTCATGCCGACGTGCTCGACGGTGCCGACGAGCTCGCCCAGACAGCCGTCGCTCTCACCGAAGTTCAGCACACAGGTGGCCGAGCCGTTGATGCCCATCTTGTGCTCGATGGAGCCCACGGAGACGTCGTTCGCCTTGCCCGCGCTGCCATCCGCGTTGATGCGCAGCTTGGGGACGATGAACAGCGACAGGCCCTTGGTGCCGGGCGCCGCGCCGTCGATGCGCGCGAGGACCAGGTGGATGACGTTTTCCGCCATGTCGTGGTCGCCACCGGAGATGAAGATCTTCGTCCCCTTGATGCTGTACGTCCCGTCGCCGTTTCGGCGCGCGGTGGACTTCGCCGCGCCCACGTCGGAGCCGGCGTGCGGCTCGGTGAGGCACATGGTGCCGCCCCACGTCCCGTTCAGCATGCGCTCCACGTACTGGTGCTGCTGCTCCTTCGTGCCGCACTCGGCGATGACTTCCGCCGCGCCGAACGCCAGGCCCGGGTACATGTTGAAGGCCGAGTTGGAGCCCGATAGCAACTCCTCCACCGTCACCTGCAGCATCATCGGCGCGCCCTGGCCGCCGTGCTCCGGGCTGACCGACACCGTCTTGAAGCCCTGCTCGTAGAGCTTCTTCCACGCGTCCTTGAAGCCCGTGGGCGTCAGCACCGAGCCATTCTCCACCCGACAGCCCTCGCGGTCGCCCACCGAGTTGAGGGGCCCCAGCACCTCGCGCGCGAAGCGGTACGTCTCCGACAGGACCGCCCGGGCCTCGTCCGAGCCCCAGGCGTCATACGGCGCCTGACCGGCCACCTGGCCGAAGCCGAACTGCTCGAACAACGTGAAGAAAATCTCTCGAAGGTCGGTCTTGTAGGTGTTGATGCCGGCGGACATGGCCACTCCTGCGTGTTGGCTCGCTGCCTACCCTCCCCGGAGGGCCTTGGGTCAGCGGCACGAATGAGACACACGAAGTGTGGCGGCGACTGATTTTTGAGTCAACCCTGAATGACACCCTGCGTTGAGGGGCCCCAGCCTGGGCCCCTCATGCCCGAGGGCGGGAAAACGCTACTTCTTGGGCTTCTTGGGGGACGGGAGTGTCGCCGTCTTGGCGGCGGGCTTCTCCCGGGGGGCCGTCTTCTTGGAGGTGGCGCCGGTGCGCCGCTCGTCGGACGCGTCGTCGTCCTCGGAGGCGGGCGTCCCATCGCCTGCTCCCCCACCCGGCGCGGCCGCCGGGGTGTTGGCCAGGCTCTCGCGAGGAACCTCGATGACGATGGGGGACTGGCCCGAGCGCTGCCGGTTCTCGTCCTCCAGCGAGTAGAAGAGCTGAATCTGCGCGCCGCCCTTCATCACCAGCTCGCCGCGCTGGTTCTCCGCCCACAGGTCGATATCCACGAAGTAGCGGCCCGCGGTGCCGTGGCGGTTGCTCACCCGGCCCTTGCAGACGACGGTGTCGCCGGGCCACACCATCTTGATGAAGCGCACGTTGTAGCGCCGCATCTGCCCGCCCCGGGCCCAGTCGCTGATGAGCTGGCCCAGCATGCCCATGACGAGCATCCCGGGGGCGTACACGCTCGGCATGCCCACGCTCTTGGCGTAGAGCTCGTCGACGTGGACGGGGTTGTAGTCCCCGGAGGCGCCCGCGTAGCGCGCCAGCTGGACGCGGTCCACGGGGGCCTTGGCCAGCGCGGGCAACTCATCGCCGACGCGGATGGCCTCGAAGTAGAGCTTGCGGGCGGGCATCACGGGGTCTCCTTCGTGGCTCGGACGACCAACGTCCGGCGGGCGCGGAACACCAGGTTGCCTTCCTCGTCGCGGCCTTCGTCCTCGATGACCGCGATGTCCATCTTGCCGGACATGCCTTGGCGCTCGGAGACGTCCGCGACGCGGGTGGATACGTAGATGCGGTCCCCGGCGAAGATGGGCCGCTCGTAGTCGAAGCCCTGCTCGGCGTGGAGCAGGCTCTTGATGCCCACCCCCAGCAGCTCCCTCAGGTCCGCGGCCGAATGAAACGAGGCCGGGAAGGTGGGCGGAGCGATGATGGTCGGGTAGCCGGACGCACGAGCGTACTCCTCGTCGTAGTAGATGGGATTGTAGTCCCCGATGGCCTCCGCGAAGCGGCGGATGGCACCTTTCTCCACTTCGTTGAGCGTCGGCGGCGAGGCACGGCCGATGGCATTCTTGTCCAGCATTGGCCCTCTCCTGACTCTAGCGTCCGGCCGGAAGCTCGAGCACCGTGAGGAGCCCTGCTTCGGCAGCCGTCAAGCGTGGCGCGGCATTCACCAGCACATTCGCGGTGGCCCGGTCGCCTGCCACTCCCCCCGGGATTTCCAACACCAAACGAGGCTCCGCGTCGATTTCGATGCGGTCCTTCGGTTCATCCGCCCCCATGGCGATGGTCAGTTCCAGTCGGACCCGCTCTTGTCCGTCCTCCAACCCCACCACTGACTGGAACATGCCCGCCACCCGCCCCTTCTTCACGGTAAACGCGCCACCGAGGATGTCTTCCTCGGCGAAGACGGGGGCTACCTCTTCTTCGTAATCATCACAATCCAACCCCAGGCCCAGGGCCGCGAGTGCCGCGGACTCCACCAGCCCCACGTGGCCGAGTTGCTCACCATCCACCAACTCGAAGAACTCCTCCTCCGTCAGGCCCGCGCCGACCTTGCGCTGGAGTGCCTCGCGTCGGGTGCGCGCATCCACCACCCGCGTCACCGTGGCGCGCCGCACCGGACCACACACCAGCCCCGCGGTGGCCACCAGCCGGTCCAGCACGAAGCCCGGGTTGACGCCCGCGCCCAGGATGGAGACCTCCGCGCGCTGCGCGGCCGCATCCAGCTTGTCCGCCAGCTCCGGGTACTTGAGGTACGGGAACGCCAACTCCTCGCAGGTGCTCACCACCGGCAGGCCCAGCTTCAGCGCCGCCAGCAATTGGTCCATCACCTGCGGCAGCCGGGAGCCCGTCGCGTGCAGCAGCACCGCGCCCTTGCGACGCCCCACCGCCTTCTCCAACGAGTCCACCACCTTGACGCGGGGCGCCGGTCCTCCCAGCACGTCTCCCAGTGGACGACCCACCAGGGCGGCATGGGTATCCACGGCCCCAATCAACTCGACTTCGGGACTGGACAGGGCAGCCTTGGCAATCTCCTGCCCGATGAACCCCAGCCCCATGACCACCACCGGCACCGGCCCTGCTGGGGCTCTAGCCATCGGAGATTGCTCCAGGATTCCAAGGGGTTAGCGATGAAACGCAGCCTTGCCGCACACCATAAATCACACCTTGGCGGGCAAGCAAGCATCACTTGGTTTGGCTGCTCTTGCCATTTGCAAGAACTTCCAATGATTTCCGGGGCTTGCAACCACAAACGTGGGTGGGGGGCCTGTTAGGGGACCCGGCAAGACGTGTATAAATATAGACAAGCCCGCGACCTGCCGGAGACCCGCCAACATGGACCGCATCCTCGTGGTGGATGACGACGTGCTCATCCTCGCCGCGCTCTCACGGATCCTCGAGACGGAAGGCTACGACGTCGTCACGCACAGCGACCCGGCCCTGGCGGCGCGCGAGGTCGGCTTCAGCGTCGTGCTGACGGACTTCATGATGCCGTACCTCAACGGCATCGAGCTGCTGGGCGTGCTGCGAGAGACGAACCCCAAGGCGGTGCGGTTGATGCTGACGGCGGCGGCGGACTTCCGCGTCGCGTCGGAGGCGGTCAACCGCGGCGAGGTGTTCCGCCTCCTCGGCAAGCCCTGGTCGTTGAGCGAGCTGACGAGCAGCGTGCGACAGGCGGTGGAGCACTACCGGCTGGTGGAGACCAACGAGCGGCTGTCGCGCGAGGTGGCGGCGAAGAACGCGGAGCTCGTGGCCATCAACCAGGACCTGGAGCGCCGCGTGGTGGAGCGCACGACGGGCCTGCTGGACGGGCTCATCAGCGCGCTGGACTACCGCGACACGGAGACCCAGTGGCACTCGCGTCGCGTGTCGCTCTACTCGCGCAGGCTCGCGGAGGAGGTGGGGCTGGCGGGCGCGGCGCTCGACGTGGTGGAGCAAGGGGCCCTGCTGCACGACATCGGCAAGATTGGCGTGCGCGACTCCATCCTGCTCAAGCCCGGACCGCTCACGCCCGAGGAGTGGGTGGAGATGCGCAAGCACCCCGAGTTCGGCTACCGGATGATGGCGAAGATGCCCTACCTGCACGAGGCGGCGCTCATCGTCCTCCAGCACCAGGAGCGCTGGGACGGCAAGGGCTACCCGCAGGGGCTCGCCTCCGAGGACATCTGCATCGGCGCGCGCATCTTCAGCATCGCCGACACCGTGGACGCCATCACCTCGGACCGCCCCTACCGCAAGGGCCGGCCCATGAGCGTGGCGCGCGAGGAGATCCGCCGCTGCGCGGGCACCCAGTTCGACCCCAACCTCGCGGATGCCTTCCTGCGCATCCCCGAGACGGAGTGGCAGCGCATCCGTCACCAGGTGGAGACACTCGAGAAGGAAGAGCACGAGCGCTGGCGCAGCCATCCGCTCGGGCCTCCGGAGCCGCTCGCCCGCGCGAGCGGCGCCTGACCTCGCGAGCTACGGCAGCGTCACCGGGGTGACCTCACGAATCACGTCGCCCTCCAGCAGGGCATCCACCGTGTCCATGCCGGACACCACCTCGCCGAAGACCGTGTAGCGGCCGTCGAGGTGCGGCTGGGGCGCGTGCGTGAAGAAGAACTGGCTGCCGCCGGTGTCCTTCCCGGAGAGCGCCATGCCCAGCACGCCGCGCTGGTAGGGCCGCCGGGTCATCTCGCAGCGGATGGAGTAGCCCGGGCCCCCCTCCCCGTCTCCGCGCGGGTCTCCGCCCTGCGCGACGAAGTCCGGCACCACGCGGTGGAAGGTGACGCCGTTGAAGAAGCCCTTGCGCGCCAGACCATCCAGGTTGCCGGAGGTCAACGGTGCGTCCTCGACGGCCAGGCGCACGGTGATGTCTCCCTTGTCCGTGCGCAGCACCAGCCCGGCCCCTCGAGGCGCGGCCTCGGGGCGGAAGGTGTCCCGAGGCAAGGCCACCCGCTCGGAGCGCACGGGCTTGCCGGTGAGCTCGGTGAGGGCCGTGGCCGCGACGCGACGCACGTTGGCGTGGGGATGCATCAGCCACTGGCGCATGCGCGGTTCCGCCGCCGCGCCCTCCAGCGCGACGAGCGCACCCGCCACCGGAGCCGCCAGGTCGGGCTCCGTGGGGACACGGTCGGCCAGCGCCTTCACACCCGGCAGCGCGCTCGGGTCCTTCAGCTGGCCCAGCGTCGCCGCGGCCGAGCCCGCCACCACCGCGTCCTCGCTCCGCAGCAGCTCGGCCACCGCCGACGCCGTCCGAGGCGTGGGGCGCTCGGCCAGGACCTCCATCGCCGTGAGCCGGACTCGCGCGGACGGATGGCGCAGGTACTGCTCCGCGAACTCGGCGGGAGACTTGTTCCGGGAGAGGGCGACCTCACGCAGGCCCAGCGACAGGCTGCGCTCCTCGGACACCCTCGCCCAGCCGCAGCGAAGCACTTCGGCGAGTGCTCCCCGCTGACGATCCAACGCCGCGGCCAGCCGGCAATCGAGCCACCCCAGGTCCGCGAGCGCCACCTCCGAGGCCTGCCCTCGCAGCCGAGGGTCGGCGATGGCGGCGCGCAGCGACTCGAGCACGGGCGCGCCGAAGTCGGGCAGACCCTGCTGCGCCAAGGCAAGGATGGGATGCCCCTCCGCGGAGCGAGCCTGTGTCGCCTCGCGAGGCGCAGAGCCCATCGGCAGCGGCGTCACCCTTCCCTCCGCCACACGTGCCACCCGAGTCGCCAGCGTCTTCAGGACCTCGAGCGGGACACACGGCCCGCTGCACGCGGCCGCGAGCTTCGCCAGCGCACGCGCCGCCTCCGCGGCCACCCTCGGCACCGAGTCGTTCAACAGCGCGCCCAACACCACCGCATCCTCGGGCCCGCCGACATCCCCCATGGCCTTCGCGCACAGGGCTCGAATGTCCGCGTCCCCGTCCGCGAAGCACTGGCGCAGCGTGGGCAGGGCCTCCGCGCGCTTCGCCGTCGCCACCAGGTACGCACCGCCATACCGGACCGCGACGGGCCGGTCCGCCGCCATCAGCGCCTGCGCGGGCGAAAGGGGCACGTCCTTCACCACCGCCGCGCCACCGCGACGGGCCGCCACCCCCAGCGACAGCGCGGCCCGACCCGCGACTTCCACCTCGCTCCCATTCATGCGCTCGACCAGTCGCGCGAACGCCTCGGGCGTCGCGAGGCGCCCCAGCGTGTCGAGCTGGGTGAGGTGCACCTGCGCGTCGCGCTCCACCGCCTCGGCCTCCAGCAGCGGCGCCGTGAGGCGCGCCCGCTCCGCCTCCGTGAGCGGCTCCCAGGAGAGCGCCAGCTCACCCGCGGCGAACGCGGCCTCGCCTCGCACCAGAGGCTCTTCGTGCCGCAGCCCCGCGACCACCGCGTCGAGGGTGGCCACATCCTGGATGCGCGCCAGCGCCCGAAGCGCCCGAGCGCGCACGCGGGAGTCCGGAGCGCTGGTGGCCAGGGACACGAGCTGTCCGTCCCCGAGCGAGCGCAGGTCCTCCCAGTCCTGGATTCGCGACATCACCTCCGGGTCCGGGGGCGATGAATCGGAGCCTCGTCCGGTGTGGGCACAACCCGAAACCAGGACGAGGAGTGACAGGGACAGGCCGCGGAGGCTCGGACGTCGCATGGCCTCGGCCTAGGCCAATTCTCCGCGAAAATCCAGGGGTTAGGTCGCATGCGGTTTGACACGCGCGGCCTGGGGCTCCGAAGATGTGCCTTCGCATCCCTCTGCAGGAGCGCTGGTTCTGAACTGCCCTGGCTGCGGCTCGAAGGTAGCCGCCAACGCATCGATTTGTTCCGTCTGCGATTACATCATCGACGGCTCGTTCCTCTCGGCGGAGCCCCCGGGAGACAACGATGATGAGTCCACGGGCGCGAACGAAGACCCACGCCCGGCACCCAAACCCGCTGCTCCCGCGCGGCCTCGGCCCGCCGCGAAGTCCTCGGGCAGCAGGCCCCCTCCGGCCGCCGCGAGCGGCGACGCCACCAACGTCCGCAGCATGGACGACATCGCCAAGAGCGCCTCCCAGCGCGCCAGTCGCCCGGCTCCTGCGTCTCGCCCCGCGCCCAACACGGCGCCCCGCCGCTCCGCCCCCGCCGCGGCCACCGCCCCCGCGGCTTCCGCGGGCCCCGACCCCTGGGACCGCGCGCACCGACCGGACTCGGACGACGAAGAGAACAACGCCATCGTCAACCCGGACGAGCTCATCCAGGACGCCAAGGACCTGCTGGGCGCGATGAGCGTCGGGGACAAGATCGCCTTCTACGGCGCGGGGACCGTCATCCTCTCGTGCTTCGTGCCGTGGAAGGAGACCGCCGCGGACGGCGACGCTCTGGGCCTGATGAGCATGGGCTTCGGCGCGTTCCTGCTCGCGCTGGCGGTGATGGTGACCATCGGCATCCGCGCGCGCTCCACCTTCCCCAACCTCAACCCCGTGGTGCCGTGGATGGGGCAGCTGGTCACCACCATCGCGTGCGTCATCTGGTGCGTCGTCTTCATCAAGGTGTCGTCGGACACCACGCTGGTGCCTTCGCCCATCGGCAACTCGGAGATGATGAACTCCTCGCCCAGCTTCGGCGTCTTCATCGGCCTGCTGGGCGCCATCGCCGCGCTGATTGGCGCGTTCCTGGGCCTGAAGAGCCGCAACGACGACTGACGTGCCCTCGTTCCGCGCGCACCTCACGAAAGGGGTGCCGCGCGGAGCCACGTCGTTCTAGCGTCCCGCCACCATGTCCGACGCCTCGCCCCTCTCCCGCCTCACCGCCGCGCTGAGCGGAACCGTCTTTGGCCAGCAGCGTGTGCTCGCCGACCTGGTGACGGCCTTCCTCGCTCGAGGCCACGTGCTGCTGGAGGGGGTGCCCGGCGTCGCGAAGACGCTCACCGCGCGCAGCATGGCCGGGGCGCTGGGGCTGCTCTTCACGCGCATCCAGTTCACGCCGGACCTGATGCCGGCGGACATCCTCGGCACCAACGTCTTCCAGCCGCAGGACAACGCCTTCCGCCTGGTGAAGGGGCCCATCTTCACCGAGGTGCTGGTGGCGGATGAAATCAACCGCACCCCACCCAAGGCCCAGGCCGCGCTGCTGGAGGCGATGGAGGAGCGGCAGGTCACCATCGACGGCGTCACCCACCCGCTGCCGCCGCACTTCTTCGTGGTGGCCACGCAGAACCCGCTGGAGCTCGAGGGCACCTATCCCCTCCCCGAGGCCCAGCTCGACCGCTTCCTCATGCGCGTGCGCGTGGGCTACCCGGAGGGCGACGCGGAGACCACCATGTTGCGCGCATTCCACCAGCGCGAGGGACGCCCTCCCTCGGTGGACCGCGTGCTCGACGCGCCCACGCTCATGGAGCTTCAGGCCCGCGCGGCTCGCGTCACCTGCGACGACTCGATTCTCCAGTACGTCGTCGCCGTGGTACGGGACACACGCGCCAGCCCCCGCGTGAGGCTGGGGGCGAGCCCTCGCGCCGCACAGGCGCTGCTCGCCGCGGCCAAGGCTCGCGCCGCGCTGATGGGCAACGACTTCGTCACACCCGACGACGTGAAGGGCGTGGTGCCCAGCGTCCTCAACCACCGCCTGCTCCTCAAGGCCGAGGCCGAGGTGGAGGGTGTCACCGCGGACGACGTGCTGAAGCAGACGCTCGAGCGGGTACGGGTCCCTCGGTGAGGCAGGGGCGGCCGGTCCCCACGGGCCTCGCCGTGGCGCTGTTCGCCGGGGGGCTCCTCCCCGCCGCGCTCACCGTGGCCAGTCCCACCTTCGGCTGGCTCGCGCTGGCGATGAACGTGGCCGTGCTCGCCCTGTGCGCCGTGGACTTCCTGCGGGCCCCCCGCGCCGAGGACGTGAAGGTCTCGCGCGAGGTGGAGCCCATCCTCTCCTCGGGCACTCGCAACGCCGTGCACTGGGTGTTCGAGCGGCTCGACGAGGGCACCGCCCCGTTGCGCGTGGAGGTCCGCGACGAGCCTCCCAGCACCGTCGTCAGCACCGGCCATCGCCAGTCCCTCACCCTGGCCCCCCGCGGCTCCACGCGGCTCACCTACTTCGTCACCCCACCCTCGCGGGGCGATGCGCACTTCGGAGACCTGCACCTGCGCCTGTCCGGCCCGCTGGGCCTGTGCGCGAGACAGGTGCGAAGACCCTCGGCGCAGTCGGTGAAGATCTACCCGGACCTCACCGCGCTCTCGAAGGAGGCCCTCACGCTGGCGCGCTCCTCCGACGCGCCTTCCGAGCGCACCGTGCGACGCCGCGCCTCCGAGGGCCGGGAGTTCGAGTCCCTGCGCGAGTACCGCCCCGGCGACGACTACCGCCACATCGACTGGAAGGCCTCCGCGCGCCACGCCCACACGCTGGTGCGCACGTGGCAGCCGGAGCGGCACCAGCCCATGCTGCTGCTGCTCGACTGCGGGCGGCACATGGCGGGCAAGGTGCGGGGCCGGCGCAAGCTGGACCACGCGGTGGACGCGGCGCTCCGCCTGGCGCGAGTGGGCCTGGACGCGGGCGACGTCGTGGGCGTCATGGCCTTCGCCAGCGACGTGCTCACCTTCCTTCCCCCGCGCAAGGGACACGAGCACCTGCGCCTCATCACCGAGTCGCTCTACCGCGCCGAGGCCGCGCTGGAAGAGAGCGACTACGGCCGCGCCTACGACTTCGCCTTCGCCCGGCAGACGCGCCGCACGCTCGTGGTGCTCTTCACGGACCTGGTGGACCCGGACGCCTCCTCGGCGCTGCTCACACGGACGCTGGCCTTGCGCCCCCGGCACCTGCCCGTCGTCGCCTCGCTGCTGGACGAGGACGTGCGCGCCGCCGCGACCCAGGTGCCCGAAGAGGTGCAGGACGCGTACTCGCGACAGGCCGCCTCGCGGCTCGAATCGGAGTTCCGCCGCACCGCCACCACCCTGCGCGATGCCGGAGCCCTGGTCGTCCGAGCCCCCGCCCAGGGCTTTGGCGCGGCCACGCTCAACGTGTACCTGGACGTCAAGTCTCGCGGACTCCTGTAGTCCTCGCGGTGATGTCCAGCGGAAAGTTCGTGTGACAGGCACATACGGTGCGCGCGCGCGTCGCTCACGAAGAAGCGTGCCAATCGCGCGGAGGCCGATTTTTCGGCCTCGGAAACGACCCCCTTTACACCGTGCCCTCCGTCAACAAAATGGCCGGTCTCTTTTGCCCCCCCCTTCGGCGGGCACCCTGAAACAGCACGGATGGAGACGGTCTTGGCGGAGGTCGCGAGGGGATTGCGGGTGGAGGTGGAGGCGGACGCGTCGGTCCTCGCCGGCATGGCGGAGTCCGCGGAGCAACCGGTCCGGTCGCTGACCCCCTTCCACGAGCGGCTGCTGGCCGAGGAGCTCCTCGCACGCAGCGGCGACACCCAGCAGCGGCTGGCCAACGCCCTGTCCGAGGCCAAGGTCGACCTCAATCCCCACCAGGTCGAAGGCGCCATGTTCGCGCTCGACTCGCTGTCGCGCGGCGGCTGCATGCTGGGCGACGAGGTGGGCCTGGGGAAGACCATCGAAGCGGGCCTGGTCATCGCCCAGCTCATGGCCGAGGGAAAGACGCGCATCCTCATCCTCGCGCCGGCCACCCTCCGGGCGCAGTGGAACAGCGAGCTGCGGGAGAAGTTCGACCTGGACAGCGTGCTGGTGGATGGCCGCACCGTGCGCGCCACGGGCAACTGCTTCGACCAGCCCTTCCCCGTCATCTGCTCGCACCCCTTCGCGGCGAACAAGGCGCACCTGACGTCGGAGATTCCATGGGACCTCATCGTCATCGACGAGGCCCACCGACTGCGCAACGCGCACCGGGCCAACAACAAGATGGGCCAGGCGCTGAGGGCCTCCCTGGCCGGCAAGCCCAAGCTGCTGCTCACCGCCACGCCGCTCCAGAATGACATCATGGAGCTGTTCGGGCTGATGTCGCTCCTGGACGAGCAGATCCTCGGCCCTGAGCACGCCTTCCGCAGCCGCTACCGGGTGGACGAGGGCGGAGGCATGTCCGAGGCCGCCGCCACCGAGCTCAAGGAGCGGCTGGCTCCCGTGGTGCAGCGCACCCTGCGCCGGCAGGTGCGCGAGTACGTGCGGTACACCAACCGCCGCTCCATCGTGGAGGACTTCACCCCCTCCCCCGAGGAGCACGATCTCTACGAGAAGGTCAGCGAGTACCTGCAGCGCTCGGAGGCCGCGGCCATCGAGCCCGGCAAGAAGACGCTCCTGACGCTCTGCTACCGCAAGCTCCTGGCGTCCTCCACGTACGCCATCGCCCCCACGCTGCGGCGCCTCTCCGACAACCTGGAGAAGCGCCTGCAGGCGGCGAAGCTGGGCCAGAAGGCCCTGGCGATGTTCGAGCCCGAGGAGGCCAAGCAGTTCGTCGAGGAGGGCGAGGAGTGGTCGGACGACCCGGCCAAGGCGCCCAACATCCGCGTGCTCGAGCAGGAAGTGTGGGAGCTGCGCCAGTACGCGGACCTGGCGGACTCCATCAAGGTCAATGCCAAGGGCGAGGCCCTCAAGCGGGGCCTGGACCGCACCTTCGGCGTGATGCAGTCGCACGGCTGGCCGGTCAAGGCGCTCATCTTCACCGAGTCCAAGCGCACGCAGCAGTACCTCTTCAACCTGCTGTCGGAGAGCGGCTACCAGGGGAAGATCTCCCTGCTGTCCGGTGACATGGCCGGCACGCCCGAGGAGCGGCGCGCGCTGGTGGACGAGTTCCGCAACAAGACGCAGATCCTCATCTGCACCGAGGCCGGCGCCGAGGGCCTCAACCTCCAGTTCTGCAACCTGGTCGTCAACTACGACCTGCCCTGGAACCCGCAGCGCGTGGAGCAGCGCATCGGCCGCTGCCACCGGTACGGCCAGCAGCGGGACGTGCTGGTCATCAACTTCCTCAACCGCATGAACGCCGCGGACGCGCGCCTGTTCGAGCTGTTGGAGAAGAAGCTCAACCTCTTCGACGGCGTCTTCGGCGCCTCCGACGAAATCCTGGGCGCGCTGGAGAGCGGCGTGGACTTCGAGCGCCGCGTGCTGGACATCTACCAGTCCTGCCGCAAGCCCGAGGACATCAACACCGCGTTCGACAAGCTGCGCTCGGACCTGGAGCAGCGCATCAGCCAGCGCATGACTGCGATGCGCTCGGTGGTGATGGAGCGCTTCGACGGCGACGTGCGCCGCCGCCTGCGCGGGCAGAACGAGCAAACGAAGGAGACGCTCGCGAAGCGGCAGCAGGAGGCCCGCGCCCTCACCAACTCCGTGCTGGGCAGCCGCGCGTCGGGACGGCTGGAGGTGGCCAAGGCTGCCTATGCCGTCAAGGAGCGCAAGCAGGACGCGGTCAGCTACCTCCAGCTCGACGCCGCGGGCCTGCCCTCACGGCTGGCGCGACTGGCCGGCAGCGAGGGCTGGTGGTTCGCCTACAAGTTCGAGACGACGGGCCTGAAGCCCGAGGAGAAGGTCGTCCACCTGGTGCTGGTGAAGGACCGCGAGGGCAACTTCCGCGCCCTGCCCCTCCAGGACGGCGCGCACTTCGTGAAGCTGGAGGCGAAGGAGGAGAAGCGCCGCCAGCCCGCGCCTGTGTCCGTGCAGCTCATGCAGGAGCAGTCGCTGATGACGGCGAAGGATGAAATCATCCGCGCCGCCGAGCGCCGCAATGCGCTGGAGCTGGACAAGGCCAAGGAGCGCGCGGACCGCTACGTCGAGGACTGCCTCATGGAGTCTCGCGAGGCCGTGGAGACGGCGCGTCAGCAGTGGATCGAGGCGCGCAAGCAGGTGGCCCCGGTGGAGGACGTCGCCGAGCGAGCGAAGGCCCGCGCCCACGCCGACCGACTGGAGCGCGAGTACCGCCGCAAGCTGTCCTCGCTGCGCAACGAGGAGGAGAAGCGCTACGCCTCCAAGGACCGCCAGCTCGCCGAGCTCGCCCAGAAGGCCAAGGTGACGGAGAAGCGCTCGCTCATCGCCTCCGCCTACTTCTGGCTGTCCTGAGCCGCCGCCAGCGGCTTGAGTCGCACCCACGTCGCGCCCCAGCCTCCGTCTGACTCGGAGGCGGAGCGGAAGGACTCCACTTCCTCCAGCTTGGGCAGCAGGGAGTGCACGGTGCGACGCAGCGCTCCGGTCCCCTTGCCGTGGATGATGCGAACGTCGAGCAGCCCCTTCTGGCGACAGGCCCAGAGGTACTCGATGACCAGGGGCTTCACCTCGCGAGGGTGAAAGAAATGCAGGTCGAGGTTGCCGTCGATGGGAAGTTCGACGAACGCGTCCTCAGCGGGCGGGGGTTCCGTTCCCTCCGGAGGGAGCCAGTCCTCGCCGGGAGGTAGAGCTGCTGGTCGCCGCGGGCTCATTCGTCCACTCCCCCGACTCTCGCTTCTTGCGCTCCGCTTCCTGCCGACGTCGCTCCCGGGCCACCCGGTACTGCTCGGAGACCTCGGAGAGTTCATGCTTCAACGCGGCCAGGTTCTTCTTCAGGTCATCGGCCGAAGCCGCGTCGCGCTCGTCCGCTCGCTCATCACGAGCGCCGGCGCCTCCGGCTGTCGTCATCTGAACTACCAGGGCCGCGACCAGGACGGACTTCATGCCGCATCAAGTAAGCAAGAGTTGTGCGCGGAGGCAAGGGGCGTTCATGACGTGACGCTCCGCTGGCTCCCCTCCTGCGCCTTGCCGGAGACGATACGTTCCGCCAGTTTGATAGCGGACAGTGGCGCGCTCCCCTCGGCTTTGTTGTTGATGGTGACGAAAACGGGGCGCTCGCGTCGCAGTCCCGCCAGACACGCGCGCGCCAGCAAGTCCCGGGTGGGCACATCTTCGTCCACCAGACGGTTGAACGGCGCGTAGCGGGCTCGAGCCTCCTCGTAGCCCAGGTTCGGCGGCAGCATCCACCGCACCACCAGCGCGCGTGCATCCAATGCCCGCGTGCGCTTCGCCTGAAGGCCCATGTTCGGCATGTGCGCCCAGATGGCCAGCACGGGGCTGGCGCCGACATCCGCGAGCGCCTGCGCGAAGCCCTCCGTCAGCAGCTCCTCGTTGCGCACCTCCACCGCGTACAGCGGCCCCTTGGGCAGCGCGGAGAGGAAGGCATGCAGCCGCTCCACGAAGCGCGCGACGCCCCCGAGTACCTGCGGGTCCTGCGGCGGGAACTGGAAGACGAGCGGGCCGCCCTTGTCGCCCAGGCCCTCGACGAAGGGGCGCACCACGAACTCCTCCGCGTACCCGGCATGGAGGAAGCGCTCGTTGGGCTGGCCTCGCTGCGCGCCGTAGCGCTCATGCATCGGGAAGCGCGCCAGGGTGCAGGCCTCGTGGGCCTTCACGAGGAAGCGGAAGTCCGCGGGGACCTGCTCGGCGTACTCGGCGAACGTCTCGGCGGTGACGGGGCCGTAGAAGGTGCGGTCGATGCCCACCGTGCGCAGGACGGGGTGGCGCGCGTACGCGGACAGGCCCTCTCGCGCGAGCTGTGACGCGGTGGCCTCATGGTCGAAGACGAGGCCATTCCACCCCGGGAAGGTCCATGACGAGGTGCCCAGGTAGATGCCCTGGGGAAGCTCGTGGCCCAGCGTGGCCAGGGCTTCCGGCACCGGAGCGGGCTCCACGGGTTGCGCACGTCCACGGCCCCGCGAGGGCGCCTCCACGGGTGCTCCCGTGAAGAGGTCGAGCTGAGAGGGTCCGCGCTGTGGAGCCATCGGCATCTCCTGCTTCGTCCGGCCACCGCGACACGGCGCCGAGCATCCAGCGAACAGGCATAGCGCTGGACATCACATGATTCAGCAGGTTGCCTCAGAACGCAGTGATGGCCCAAGCGGGATGTCCGTCCCACAGGCAGCCGAGCCCCCCTTTTCACACGCTCGCGCCCTGTCCCACCATCCCGCCTCGACACGACGCGGGACGTCGGGTGTCCGGGCAAGGCCCACCCCGAGCGACAGGGCCCTCACCCCGTCGCTCGGGCAGCACGGGCTCGGGAGTTACAGGCCCGCGTTGACGGTGACGCCCGTCCCCACGTGGCGCGCGGTGCCCACGCCCGTGACGAGGTTGCCCGTCGAGGTGACGGTCAGCGCGGTGCCCCCACCCTTCTCGTAGCTCAGGCCCCGGCTGGTGGCGCCGCCGATGCCTCGGATGGCGTTCCCCGTCACCGAGACGAAGCCCGTGCCGTAGTTGACCTGGCCGATGGACAGGTAGTGGTAGCGCGAGGCCGCGTTGGGCTCGCCGCCGAAGTTGAAGACCTTGTTGTCGGAGATGACCGAGGCCGCGTCGCCCTGCACCGTGACGTCGATGCCCGCCCACGTCCCCGCGGTGGTGCCCTCACCGAAGCCCTCGACGTAGTTGTCGGCGATGGTGGTGCCGAACATCCGGCGCGCGACGAGGGCGGACTGCCCCACCCCGTAGAGGTGATTGCCGCGCACCTTCCAGCCCGCCGCGTTCTCCATGCGGATGGCGCTCTCTCCCGAATCCGCAATCCAGTTGTCGATGAGGTCCCAATCCGTCACCGAGTTGCCGGAGTCCTGGACGTACACCCCATGCAGACCCGAGTCGCTGATGAAGTTGTGGACGATGCGCCCGTTCACCTGCGTGTTGACGATGGCCGTCCCCGCGCTGTTGGTGTTGGTGAGACGGATGCCCGAGCCACGCATGTGATTGATGCGCAGGTTCTCCGCGGTGGAGTTCCAGGACATCAACACGAGACCATCGGTGGCCTTGCTGGGGTTGTTGCTGGCGTTGCCCTCCAGCGTGAGGTTCTTCACGCTCACGGGGTCGCCCGTATAGGTCTGCGCATCCAACCACGTGTCGCTGGCCATCAGCGCCGCGAGGTTGGCCCCGTTCGCCTGACGGATGACGGTGCCCGAGGGCTCTCCACCTCGGTAGGCACGCTGCCCCCGCAGGCGAATCGTCGAGTTGATGAGGCACGGTCCGGAGATGACGAGCTCATCGCCCGCCGCGCTCGCGGCGACCGCGGCGTTGATTGTCTCGTCATCAGCCGTGGTGTTGTTGCACTGCACGGGCACTTGCGCCGCGAGCGCGGGGAGCGGGAGCAGCAGTGCCATCGCCAACGGCTGTGCGAGCCTTGCCAGGGACGAGCAAAGGGAACGACGGGCCAGGGAGCTGGGAGTGTGCATGGTCGCGTGGAGGAAGCGTCCCAGAGGAGCCCCATGCCCCTCGCGAGTCGACGCTCATCGAAGTCGACACGCGGCGTGCACGGGTGGCTCGGACATCGCAGTCCCCGCACAAATCTTCAGCGCGCCCGGACGACGACACTCCCGCAACTTCCATCCCGCCACAATGCGGCGGCGAGACTGGAGCTCGCGCGGGGGCTACACCTTGATGCGGATGGCCGAGGGCAGCAGCGTGAAGGTCGCGGGAAGACGGCCGGGCGTCTCGCCGTCGACGTCGAGAATGACGTCGTGTCCGTCGGCGGATTCGGCGTGGAGCGTCTGGCAGCGCAGACGGCGCGTGCCCTTCCAGGTGACGTGCGAGCCGTTGTAGACGCCCTTCGACTTGAGGATGAAGTCACTCAGGCCGTAACCGGACCAGATGGTGATGTCGAAGGCGCCATCGTGCGTGATGGCATCGGGGGCGACGAACATGCCGCTGCCGAAGTAGCGCCCGTTGGCCACGGCGACGGCGGTGATGTCGAGCGTCTCCGCGGGGCCTCCATCCGTGGACAGCGTCACCTTGCGCTCGGTGTGCTTGAGCAACCCCTTCACCGTGCCCCACAAGAAGCTGACATTGCCGCCGAGCGCCTTGCTGCCGCTGTTCACCTCGGCGGCCACCACCGCGCTGACACCGAACGAGGCGATGTTGGCGAAGTAGCGCGTCGCGGGGTTGCCGTCGTTGTCGATGAAGTCGAGTCGGCCGACGTCGAAGGGCTCGGTGGTGTCGGTGCGCAGGCGCTCGAGGGAGGAGTCCAGGTCCAGGCCCCAGCCGAAGGTACGGCGGAAGTCGCCGCCGGTGCCTCGAGGGATGAGGCCCAGGGCCGCGTTCGGATTGATGGCCTTGCCGTCGCGGAAGAAGCCGTTGGTGACTTCGTTGAGCGTGCCGTCACCGCCCACGGCGACAATGCACTCGTACCCCTGGTCCAGGGCCTCGCGGGCAATGCGCGCGGCGTCCATCCCGCCTTGGGTGAAGCCGTGCCCGAACTCGCCGAGCACCCTTCCCACCTGCGCGGCAATCTCCACCCAGCGCTTTCCCGTCTGGCCATTCGCGCTGCGCGGGTTGACCACGAGGAACGTCTTCATCGGCACCTACCCCTCCCTGGAATCTGCCTGTTTACGCGGTTGTGGCTCGGCACTCCACTACGCGAAGCACCTCCCAGGTCGGCACCCCATCCGCACAGGTGCGAAGCGGCTGACGCACCGCATGCAGGACTTCACCGTGCGCCCCGTTCCATGGAGCTCATGCGAAGTCCCGAGAACGGGGTCGAGCAAGGTCACGGGAGCCCCACGAGGCCTCTTGAGTCTCGGAACATGGCACGGTTTCAGGCCGGCCCGAGGCGTCGAGCCCGGTCGAGTTCCGCGACAACGTCCACCTCCCGACGGGCCGAAACGTTCCACTCCAAGGGGAGGTCCGCGTCGCAGAAGGTGCAGACGAACCACTGTTCCTTCACGAGCGTGCTCTCGCCACAGGCTGGACAGCGGCGGAAGTGCACCGAGGTGGTGAAGCCAGAGGGAGCCGACAGCCCTGCCCGGGCCAAGGACTCCGCCACGGCGTCCCAGCAGGACACATCCGGGCGGTATCCCGTCGAGAGGTTGCTGACGGCGGAGACGGTGGGAGTCCGCCACTGGGAGACGAAGCCCATCTCACCGGCGGCGAGCACCTCTTCACCTCCGGCGCAGGCGACGTGCTCCGACCTTCGAGGGGCAAGGCGGAGACGCCCGCGCAGGTCCACGACGTAGGTCGCGCCCTCGACGAGCGCATCGGGGTGGTCGGCGAGCCAGGATGGAAGGTCCGGTGGCGAGAGGATGAGTGCACCGGGAGGTGCCGCGATGGAGCGGCGGCGAATCTCCTCAGGGCCGACGTAGGGATAGGCAAAGAATCGCATGCGCCGCGGACGCCCGAGGTCGAGCATTCCTGTCGCGCATATCACCCCGGCCCGAACGGGCCGAGAGTTCGGGGTGACCGTCATCACGGCAACCGATGGGCCACCTGCAGAGCTCGGCCCCGTGACTGCGCCGGAAGCGCGACGAAGCCAAGCGCCCACCTCACACTCGCAAGGCGCCTTCGAGCATGAGCAAGGAGACTCCACTGAGATGGGCCCACTCGGGCTGCATCTCCCTTACGGGTTGCCTCCATCTCGATGCGCCCGGGATTGCCCATCGGCCGCCTCCCGCCCTCGGCGCATGACTTCGCCGGAAGCGCGACGAAGCCACGTGCTCGCATCACATGCGCAACGTGCCCTCGAGCACCGTCACGGCGACTCCGCCGATGCGAGCCCTCTCGGGCTGCCCATCCTTGCCTGTGACCTCCACCTCGATGCGTCCAGGCTTGCCCATCGCATCGCCTTGCTCGATGCGCGCGCGGACCGTGCCGCCCTCGGCAGGAAGCGGCAGCACGCCATTCATGGCCAGGTACATCCCAAGTGGCCCCGCCGCCGACCCCGTCGCCGGGTCCTCGGGTACGCCCATGCCCGGCACGAAGTAACGCGAGTGCGCCATGCTGCCGGCCTCACGCGTCTCTCGCGTGAAGACATACACGCCCCCCAACCCATGCGGACGAAGCAGCTCCGCCAGCTCGCTCGAACGAGGCGCCAGCCCCCACACGTCCTCCCTCCGACGGAACGGCACCATCAACCGATGCCCGTTGCGCCGAACGGGAAGCGCGTCGTCCACCATCGCGACCGTTCCCCCCACGAGCGCCAACACCTGCTCCAGCGACACGGGCGACTCCAGCCACGGCTGCCGAGGCGTGACAATCCACGGCCGGCTCCCACGCTCGCCCATCGCCTCCAGCTCCACGTCGAGCACACCCGCCGCGCACGCCAACCGCGTCGCCCCCGAGCGAGGCAGCAGCCCTCGCTCCGCCAGCAGATGGAACGTGGCCACCGTCGCATGGCCGCAGAAATCAATCTCATCCGTCGGCGTGAAGTAGCGCAGCCGAACCCCGTTCCCATCCGGACCCGACAAGAGGAACGCGGTCTCCGACGCCCCCACCGCGGCGGCGACTCGCTGCATCGTCTCCACGCTCAGCCCGGCCGCGTCCAACACCACGCCCGCTCGGTTCCCGGAACCAGGCTTCTGCGTGAAGGCATCGACAATCGTCACCTGCATGGAGTGCGCTCCCCTGGCCGCGACGGGCCCACGCCCGGACAGCGGCCTTCACATGTACCGATACAATGGATGCATTGCGCAAACCCGCGCGTCAACCGTATGAATTGTCACCATGACAATCTGGACGCCCAACCTCCGAGGCCGCGAAGGCCCGCTGTACCGGGTCATCGCGGATGCACTCGGCGCGGACATCGAGGAGGGCCGCCTCGCCGCGGGCACTCGCCTGCCCACCCACCGTGAGCTGGCGGAGAAGGTGGGCGTCACCGTCGGCACCGTGACACGCGCCTACGCGGAGGCCGAACGCCGAGGCCTCATCGGCGGCGAAGTCGGCCGAGGCACCTTCGTCCGCCATCGGGACACACCTCGCCATCTCCCCTCGCCCGCACCCGACCTCGGCGACGATGCACTCGTGGAGCTCGGCCTCAACTGGCCCGCGACACCTCCAGGCGACCCGGCGGGCACGGCCCTGCGCAAATCACTGGAGGCACTGCAGCGCTCACCCAGGCTGTCGGAGCTGCTCGACTATCAGCCCCACGCGGGACATCCGTCCCACCGAGAAGCCGGCGCCCAGTGGCTCGAGCGATTCGGCCTCGAAGTCGCGCCCTCGCGCGTCGTCGTCTGCTCGGGAGGACAACACGCGATGGAGGTCGCCCTCAGCGCACTCACTCGGCCCGGTGACACCGTGCTCTGCGAGTCACTCACCTACCCCGGGCTCAAGGTCCTCGCGAACCGGTTCCACCTGCGACTGCACGGCGTCGCCATGGACGAGCACGGCCTGCTCCCCGACGCCCTCGAGGCCGCCTGCCGCACGGGCGCGAAGGTCCTCTTCTGCCTGCCCAACCTCCAGAACCCCACCGGCGCGGTGATGACCGAGGAGCGCCGCCGCCGCATCGCCGCCGTGGCTCGCCAGCACGGGCTCTCCGTCGTGGAGGACGACGCCTACGGCCTGCTGCTCGACAAGCGCCCCGCGCCGCTGTGCTCGTTCCTACCCGAGTCCGGCTGGTTCATCGCGGGAGTCTCCAAGTTGCTCGCGCCGGGACTCCGCCTGGGCTACCTGGCCGCGCCCGAGAGCACCAGCACCGAGCGGCTCGCGGAAGAGGCGGGCCTCGCCACCAGGATGACACCCGCCTTGATGGCCGACATCACCGCGCGCTGGGTGCGCGAAGGCACCGCGGACGAGCTCGTCATCCGCCGTCGCCGCGAGGCCCAGGAGCGCATGGAGCTGGCGAAGAAGCTGCTGGGAGACTGGCTGCCCCGCCCACTGAGCCGAGGCGCCACGTACCACCTGTGGCTGAAGCTCCCCGCACCGTGGCGCGCGGAGCCCTTCGCGTCACACGCCCGGCGGCGCGGCGTCACCGTCACGCCCGCCGAGCTCTTCAACGTGGGGCCCGCCACCGCACCGTCCGCGGTGCGCGTCTGCCTGGGAGCCCCACGCACCCGCGCGGCGCTGGAGAAGGGACTCCAGCGCCTGCGCGAGACACTGGAGGGAGGGCCGGAGCCCCTCGCCTCCATCGTCTGACTACTTCTGCGGCGGCGGCACCGGACGCACGTGCAGCTCGCGAAGCTGCTTGTCGTCCACGTCGCCCGGCGCGCCCGTCATCAGGTCCGTGCCCGTCTTCGTCTTGGGGAACGGAATCACGTCGCGCAGGGACTCGGTGCCGGTGAGCAGGAAGGCGAGCCGGTCCATGCCCAGCGCGATGCCACCGTGCGGAGGCGCGCCGAACTTGAGCGCGTCCAGCAGGAAGCCGAACTTGGCCTGGGCCTCCTCGTCACCGATGCCCAGCGCCTTGAACACCTCCGCCTGGACCTTGGGGTCATGCAGACGGATGGAGCCGCCGCCAATCTCGAAGCCGTTGAGCACCACGTCGTAGCGGTGGCACTTCACGCGGCCCGGGTCCGTGAGCAGGTACGGCACGTCCTCGTCATGCGGACGCGTGAAGGCGTGGTGCGCCGCCACCCACGTGTTCGTCTCCTCATCGTGCTCGAACAGCGGCGGGTTCACCACCCACAGGAACTTCCACTGGCCGCCGCTGCCGTACTCCGGAATCAGCCCCAGCTTTTTCGCGATGTGCACACGGAGGTTCGCCATCACCGTGTGGACCAGCGCCTCCTTGCCGAACTGGAACAGCAGGAGGTCGCCCGTCTTCGCGCCCACCGCCTGGTTGATGGCCGCGCGCAGCGCCGGCGAAATCGTCTTCGACAGCGGGGACTGCGTCCACTCACCGCCCTCGCCCACCTTCGCGCGCGCCAGGCCCTTGGCGCCCGCCTGCTTCGCGAACTCCTCCAGCTTGTCGCTCTCCGCGCGGCTCATCGCCTTGTCCGCGGGGATGACCATCGCCTTGACGATGCCCTTGTTCTGCACCGCCTCGAACATCATCGGCACGCCGCCCGCCTCACCGTGCTCGCGGATGAGGTCGGTGAGCACCGTGTGCTCCAGCCCGAAGCGCAGGTCCGGCTTGTCGTTGCCGTACTTCGCCATGGACTCGTAGAAGTCCATGCGCATGAAGGGCGTGGGCACGTCGATGCCCAGCACCTCGCCCCACAGCTTCTTCAGGAGACCTTCGATGGTCGTGAAGATGTCGTCCTGGTTGACG
The DNA here is from genome assembly GCF_038561935.1 of Myxococcus stipitatus. Next base: position 6,535,566 of record NZ_CP102770.1, read on the forward strand.
AAGCTCATCTCCACGTCGATCTGCGTGAACTCCGGCTGCCGGTCGACGCGCAGGTCCTCGTCGCGGAAGCACTTCACGATCTGGAAGTACCGGTCGAAGCCCGCCACCATGAAGAGCTGCTTGTAGAGCTGCGGGCTCTCCGCGAGCGCGTAGAACTTGCCCGCGTTCATGCGGCTGGGGACCAGGAAGTTGCGCGCGCCGCCGGGCGTGTACTTGCCCATGAACGGCGTCTCCAGCTCCAGGAAGCCCTTCTCCACCATGTACGCCCGCGTGAGCGCGTTCATCTTCGAGCGCGTCATCAGCGACTTCTGGAGCGGCGAGCGGCGCAGGTCCAGGTAGCGGTGCGCCAGGCGCTTCTCCTCCGAGGTGTCGATGGCATCCTCGATGGGGAACGGCGTGGGCTCCGAGCGGTTGAAGATGGTGAGGTCGCTCGCCTTGACCTCGATTTCACCCGTCTTCATCTTCGGGTTCACGTTCTTGCCACGCGACACGACCTTGCCGCGCACGCCGATGCAGAACTCCAACCGGAGGCTGCCCGCCAGTCCGTGCGCTTCCGCGTGGTCCGGCTCGAACACCACCTGCGTCAAGCCGTCCCTATCTCGCAGGTCGATGAAGACCGCGCCGCCGTGGTCTCGACGATTGTGCACCCAGCCGAAGAGGACGACCTCTTCGCCGATATTCGTCGCGGTGAGCTGACCGCACGTGTGGGTACGCTTGACCTCGGAGATGAATGGGACCGCCATGGAGACCGCCTGCGTTGTTCGGATGGGAAAGGCGCGGCACCTTAAGGACCGTGGAAACGATGCGTCAAGGAGTCCGCGTGCTCCTGACGCCTCTCCGACGGTCGGCGCCCCACGCGCGTCCTGACGCCGCCCCCCACGCCCCAGGCCCACGGCCTCACCACAGGTGCGTACCAGCCAGGCAGGCCCGCCGCGCGGGGGCTCGAGTCCCCGGGGGCGCCCCGGAGTTTCCGAGGGGAATACACGTTCCGAGCAGACCGGAGTAAAACGGCCCCATGCTCCGAACAGTCATCGCCACCACCGCGGTGCTGGGCCTGGCCGCCGGCTGTGCGCCCGACCCGCAGACCCCGGTCAAGATTCGAGCCCTGGTGCTCTCCGGCAACGGGCAGTACGTCCCTGAAGAGGTCGAGCTCAAGACGGTCGACGACATCGTCGGCCTCAGCGGTACCGTGGCGGACATCCACGGTGGCGCACGCATCGTCTACGACTCGCGGGACCAGGCCCTCGCCGAGGCCACCACCGCCGAGGCCTTCGCCGCCGCCCTCCTCAAGGGCGAGGGCCGGGACGTCGCCGCCAACTACATCAACCAGGATGACGTCCTGTGGCCGGCGGACTTCCACACCTGGAACATGGTGACGGCGTACTACAACCTCGAGCGCGCCTTCGATTACTTCCGGGAGGTCACCAACATCCCGGTGGCCGACTTCAAGAAGCCCGTCAAGACGTACTACTTCCCCGAGTTCGTCCTCGCGGACATCCAGCCGGGGCCGCTGAAGGACAACGCCCTCTACTTCTCGGCGATGGAGTCCTTCCTCGTCCTGCCGTTCGACCAGCTGCAGCGCGCGCCCCTCTCCATCAACGCGGGCGTCATCACCCACGAGTACTCGCACCGCATCTTCAACCTGAAGGCGTACGGCGGCAGCCCCTTCCCGGAGGCGCTCATCTCCTGGTCCACCGCCGGCGGCCCCAACCCGGGCGCGAACATCCTCAAGTCCTTCGACGAGGGCCTCGCCGACCTGCACGCCTACGGCGCCACCTGCCGCAGCAAGAACGGCTGCGACACCCGCTTCCTTTCCTCATCCTTCCACGGCCCCGAGCAGGGCCCCCTGGCCGACGAGCGCGACCTGGCCAAGACGGACCGCTGCATCGACGACTCCCTGCGCGACAGCCTCCGCGACAGCAGCCTGAGCCAGTTCAGCGGGAAGGAGTACCGCGTGGGCACCATCCTCGCGAGCGCCCTGTACCAGGCCGGCGAGTCCACGGGGCAGCGGGACATCCTGCTGCGCTCCATCGTCGCCGCGTACAACGACGAGAACACCGCGACGCCGGGCATCCTCCAGCTCACCCGCCGCTACCTCGGCGACCAGTCGAAGTTCACCATGGCCGTGGCCGCGGGCGCCATCATCAGCCACGTCACGGACCTGCGCTTGAAGGAAGCCGTCTGCAATGAGCTGATGGACCACCTGCAGATTCCCAGGGACCAGCTCGTGGGCACCACCAACCCCAACCTCTGCCCGCCCAGCGCCGCTGGCGGCACCACCTGCCCCCGCCTGGGTGCCGACTGATGAGAACCGTCACCGTGAAGACCTGGCTCACCCGCTGCCTCGTGGGCGGCCTGCTCACCTCCGCGCCCGCGCTCGCGCAGGACGACGACCCATACGCCTACCCGGAGGACGACCCGGGCCCGACGCAGGAGCAGATTGACGAGGAAGAGGCCGCGGAATACCGCCGCCGCTTCACGGACCAGGCCGAGGAGTTCCGCCGCGTCTCCGAGCAGGAGGGCGAGGACGGCGACTTCAAGGAGCTGGCCGGCATCGACGACCCCAACAAGGGCTTCGCCGTGGAGCTCCTCGCGGGCGCGCTCCTGCTGTCGTCCCCGCAGGGTCGCTTCGCCGACACCACCGTCGGCCTGGGCGTGCGCGCCACCTGGGAGTACGGCCGCATCCTCAACATCGAGCCCCTGCGCGAGGCCCTCTGGGCCGACATCCGGTGGACCTTTGGTGGCCAGAGCGACGGCACCCAGTTCATCAAGGGCAGCTCCACGTACCACTACTTCACCATCGCGCCGGCCTACGAGCTCAAGTTCGGCAAGTCCGACTTCGGCGTCTTCGGACAGGTGGGCGGCGGCATCTCGTACATGTCGACCTCCATCACCGTGGACACGAAGGAGACGGAGGTGACGGGCATCAAGCCGGTCATCCAGTACGGGTTGGGCCTCCGCGGCCGTCCCCGCCTCACCAGCGATGGCAACCTGCGGCTCGCCCTGCGTCTGGAGGCCATCGGCTACCGCCGCGGCTACCTGAACGACTTCTTCCTGGGCGGCAGCGTCGGCGTCGCCTTCTAGTCAACACTTCGCGGGGGCCACGCTCGCTCGAGCAGGGCGTGGCCTCGCGGAAGTTTTTCCACCTCCAGCTGGGCTTTCGACCTGCCGTCCCTGGCTCCTCCGAGGAGCGCGGGGGTTGGCATATGCCCTGCTTATGCCCACCGTCGGGTGTGGCGGGGGAGGTGGGGCATGAAGGGCGTGCAGGGGCAGAGCCAGGGCAAGCATTGGGATCCGGTGTGCGGCAAGCAACTGGAGACACCGGAGGGCCAGCCGTCGTCGGAGTACAAGAAGCGCCGGTACTTCTTCTGCTCCGAGCGCTGTCGCCACGCCTTCGAGCGCCAGGCCGAGCGCTTCCGCCTCAACGAGCTGGCCCGAGTGGGCGCGCTGATGACGCCCGGCCGGGTGCGCTGGGGCCTCGCCTGACGAGGCCCCTCCCTACGCGGCGACCCGCACGTCCTTGAGCCGCAGGGACAGCTTGCGCTGCCCCCGGAACGTGTCGAAGCCCGCCTGGAAGGCCAGGTCCACGGGGCCTTCCACCAGCCGCGCGCGGTCCGCCATGCCGAAGCCGATGGCATCCAGCTCCGGTGCCTCCACCAGGGCCAGCTTCAGGTGTCCGTTGCTGCCCGCCGCCTTGGCCGGAAGCACGCGCGGGCGAGCCACCTGATGGCGCAGCACCAGCACCGGCTCCGGGTTGCCCTGGCCGAAGGGCCCCAGCCGCTGGAGCGCCTCCACCGCCGTCGCGTCCAACTCCCGCGCGCTCACCACCGCGTCCACGCGGCACCGCGGGATGAGGTCCTCGGGCGTGAGCCGCTGCCAGGCAATCTTCTCGAATGCCTCGCGCAGCGCGGGCAGCTTGTCCGCGTCGATGGTGAGTCCCGCCGCGTGCTTGTGGCCACCGAACTTCGTGAGCAGGGATGAGCACCCGTTGAGCGCGTCGAACAGGTGGAAGGCCTCGATGCTGCGCGCCGAGCCCTTCCCCACCCCGTCCTTCACGCCGACCATGACGGTGGGCCGGTGGTAGCGCTCCACCACGCGCGAGGCGACGATGCCAATGACGCCCGGGTGCCAGCCCTCGTCGAAGAGCACGAAGCCGCGCGCGTCCTTGCGCTCCTCCGCCTGGGCCAGCGCCTGCGTCAGGATGTGGCTCTCGATGCCCTGCCGCTCCGCGTTGGCCCGGTCCAACACCGAGGCCAGCGAGCGCGCCGACTCCAGCGTCTCCGAGCACAACAGCTGGAGGCCCAGCGACGCGTCATGCAGCCGGCCCGCGGCGTTGATGCGGGGCCCCAGGCGGAAGCCCACCTGGCCCGCGGTGATGGGCGTGTCCGGGTCCATGCCCGCCGCTTCCTTCAGCGCGCGCACGCCCGGACGGCGCGCGGCCGTGAGCTCCTGGAGCCCATGCGTCACCAGGATGCGGTTGGCGCCCGTGAGCGGCACCACGTCCGCCACGGTGGCCAGGGCCACCAGATCCATCAGCGCCCGGAGGTTGGGCTCCTTGCGCGTGGCGAAGTAACCCTCGTCACGCAGCCGCTTGCGCAGGCCCATGCAAAGGTTGAAGGCCACGCCCGCCGCGCAGAGTGCCTTCGTCGGGTACTCGCAGCCAGGCTGGTGCGGGTTGAGCACCGCCACCGCCGGAGGCAACGTGGGAGGCACCGTGTGGTGGTCCACCACCACCACGTCCAACCCCAGCTCCTTCGCGCGGGTGATCTCCGCCACGGAGGTGATGCCGCAGTCCAGCGTCACCAGCACCCGCGTCCCATCCCCGGCGATGCGCTCCACCGCGCCCAGGTTGAGGCCATAGCCCTCATCCAGCCGGTGGGGGATGTACGTCGAGGGCGAGCCGCCCAGCTCCCGCAGGAACAGGCACAGGAGCGACGTGGAGCACACACCGTCCACGTCGTAGTCCCCGTACAGCGTCACCTTCTCGCGCCGGTGCAGCGCGCGCACCAGCCGGTCCACGCCCGCCGCCATTCCTTTCATCCGGAACGGGTCCGGCAGGTCCGCCAGCCGGTCCGACAGGAACGCCGACGCTGACTCGGGCGTCCGGTAACCGCGATGCAAGAGCACCCGCGCCGCCAACGGATGGAGTGACAACTCCCCCGCCAGCGACCCCACCTCCTCCTCGACCACGTCTGGAAGCAACCACCGCACGCGCGAGCTCCCCTCCTCGGCGCACGGAACCCCTCCGTGGCCGGGACGAAATCTTGACACGGCAGACAGTACCTCAGACGTCTGACGAGGAAAGTCCAACCTTGGGCACGACATTTCCCTTCCTGCTCGGACGTTCAGGCGTGCGCTCGCCCAGCTGTCTGCCCGTGGGGAGCGCGGCGGCCGCGCGATGCACAGCCTGTCTGCACACAACCTGACAGGGAGGACTCATGACATCCACGAGCATCCAAGCAAGCGTCTGCGCGCTCGCGCTCATCGCCGCCAGTCCAGCGTTGGCGAACGATGCGACGGAAGACAAGCGCGGAGATGTGAACGTGTTCCTCAAGGGGGGCCTGGGTGATTACACGGGCGACCTGGGAGATCTCACCGACACGGGCCCCGCGTGGGGACTCACACTCAATGTCCAGCCCACCACATTCCTGGGGTTCGAGGTCGGCTACGAGGGCTCCCGCAACGGCCTCGACGACATCCGGCTCCTGGGGGATGGCCCCGCCATCGTCCGGCAAGGAGGCAGCGCCCTGGTGAAGCTCTCCCCGCCGCTCTTCACGGGAGTCCGCCCCTTCGTTGGCGCGGGCTTCGGGCTCACCTACGTGGACGTCCGAGGCACGGGCATTGGCGGCCTCTACGACTCGGACACGCAGGAGGAACTGCCCGTCGCCGCGGGCCTGGAGTTCAACAGCGGCGCGCTCACCGCGGGCCTGCGCGCCACCTGGCGCCTGCTCCTGGATGATGACTTCGCCCGAGGCGCGATGAACGGCGAGGACGTCAAGGGCGGCCTGCTGGACGGCTCGGTGACGCTGGGCGCGCGCTTCTAGCCCCGGCCCGAAAAACGACGAGGGCCCCGCCTCCGTGAGGAGACCAGGGCCCTCGTCCGCGTCATGCGCCCCGTGGAAGGGGCGCATGGCGGGTCGCGCCTACGCCGGCTTCGGCATCTCGTCGCGGTGACGGGCTTCCTTCGCCGCGGCGCGCTCGTCCAGCCAGATGGTGAGCGGGCTGGCGATGTACACGGAGGAGTACGTGCCCACGAGGATGCCCACCAGCATGGCCATGGCGAAGTCGAAGATCTCGCCGACGCCGAAGATGAGCAGACCGATGAGCGACAACGCCGTGGTGCCGGACGTGAGGATGGTGCGGCCCAGGGTGTCGTTGACGGCGATGTTGATGACCTCCGCCAGCGGCTTGCCCTTGTACTTGGCCATGTCCTCGCGGATGCGGTCGTAGATGACGATGGTGTCGTTCACCGAGTAGCCGACGATGGTCAGCAGCGCGGCGATGGCCGTCAGGCCGAACTCGCGGCGGCTCACCAGGTAGTAGCCGGCCACCATGATGACGTCGTGAATCATGGCGAGCAGCGCGCCCGGGCCGAACTTGAAGTCGAACCGGAACGCCACGTAGATGAGGATGGCGACCATCGAGTAGAGCAGCGCCATGACGCCGCGGTTGCGCAGCTGCTTGCCGACCTGCGGACCAACGTAGTCCACGCGCCGCTGCTCGAAGTCCGGCTTCTCCAGCCCCGCGCCCAGCGCCGAGTACACCTTGTCCGCCATGCCGCTGGCGACGACCTGGTAGTCAGTGCCCGCGCCGGCCTGGCTCTCACCGAGGATACGGACCTCCTGCACGCCTGTGCCGGAGTCCTCCACGGCCTTCTTGATGGTCTCCGCCGCCATGGGCGTGGCCGAGCGGAAGTTGATGATGCCGTTGGCGAGGTCCGCGTAGACGTTGCGCATGTTGCCCAACGCCTCGATGGCCTTCTTCGCCTTCTCGGCATTCTCCTCGGTGAGCTGCGTGACGCCGCCCATGCGAAGGAGGAAGGCGTTCTCGTCCGCGCTGCCGATGTTCTGCACGCTCACGTCGTGCAGACCACCCTTCTGGGCGCGCTCGCGCACGTCGGCCGCGCTGATGGAGTGATTGAACTTCAGCTCCACCACGGTGCCGCCAGCGAAGTCCACGCCGTAGTTGAACCCCACCGTCGCGATTCCCACCAGGATGGCCAGGTTCACGAGCGTGGAGATGAACACCGCAGGCTTGCGCTTGCCGATGAAGTCGAAGTTCGTCTTGTTCTTGAGGATCTGCATGGCAGTTTCCCGTGCTCCCGTCGGCTAGACCGACACCGTCTGCGCGTTCTTGCCGTGGACGAAGTAGGTCATGATGACGCGGGTCACCACGATGGACGTGAACAGCGAGGCCAAGAGGCCGACGATGAGCGTGGTCGCGAAGCCGCGAACCGGCCCGGTGCCCGTGAAGAACAGGATGAAGCCGGCGATGAGCGCCGTCACGTGCGCGTCGAAGATGGTCCAGAAGGCGCGGTCGTACCCCTGGTCCACGGCCGCCTTGGCGGACTTGCCGTTGCCCAGCTCCTCGCGGATGCGCTCGTTGATGAGCACGTTCGCATCCACCGCGATGCCGAGTGTCAGCACGAACCCCGCGATGCCAGGCAGCGTGAGTGTCGCGTTGAAGAACGCCAAGCCCGCCAGGATGAGCAGACCGTTCAGGAGCAGCGCGATGTCCGCGATGATGCCGGCCTTGCGGTAGTAGAGCGCCATGAAGAGGACGACCAGGCCCAGGCCCACCAGCGCCGAGAGGCTGCCCTTCTTGATGAGCTCGTCACCCAGGCTCGCGCCCACCTGACGAATCTCGCCCACCGTCACCGGCGCGGGCAGCGCGCCCGCCTTGAGCACCAGCGCCAGCGTCTGCGCCTCGCCCAGCCACTCGTCACGGGTGCGAGCACCCATGCGGCCCATGGTGATGCGGGCCCGGCCGCCGCCGATCTTCTCGTTGATGTTGGGAGCGGTGTGGACGTTGTCGTCCAGCACGATGGCCATGCGACGGCCCACGCCCGCCTCGGTCAGCTTCTCGAACTCGCGCGCGCCGGCCGGGTCGAACGAGATGTTCACCTCCGGCTCGTTCATCTGGTTCACGGACGCGTCCGCGCCCGACAGGCTCTCACCCGTCAGCGGGACCGCCTTGTCCAGGAGGTACGTGCGGTAGGAGGAGCACTCGTTCTTCTTCATCGGGTTGGCGATGCACTCGGTGACGACCTGGCGGTTCTCCGGAACCTTGTCCTTGGTGTACTCGAGCAGCGCCTCGCGCGACGGGCTCTGCAGCTGCGCGAAACCACCCTCGTCCGTCAGCGTGATGTCGCTGCCCGCCGGGGCCGGCGTCGTCTGGAGCATCTGCGCGAAGAACTGCGGGTTGGTGTCGTCCACCATCCGGAACTCGAGCTGGGCGGTGGTGCCCACCAGCTCCTTGGCCTGCTCCGGGTTGCTGCGGCCGGGCAGCGAAATCTGGATGGAGTCGGTGCCGAGCTTGCGCACGTCCACTTCGGCGACGCCCCACTTGTCGATGCGGCGGCGGATGACGAGCATCGCCTGGTCCACGGCTTCCTCACGGAAGCGGTTGACCTGGGTCTCGTCGGGGGCCAGCACCAGCGTGTCGCCGGAGCGGCTGATCCGCTTGAAGTCCCCGAAGGTGCTCAGGACGTCCTTCTCGATGGCGTCCATGGTCGCCGGGTCCTTCGCCTTCAAGGTGAGCTGGAGCTTCTCCGGATCCGTGTCCGCCGTGACCTCGCCGAGCTTCTTGTCGGCGACGTACGTGGCGATCTGCTGGCCCCGGCGCTCGGTCCGCTTCTGGAGCGCCGTCTTCGTGTCCACGCGCATCACCATGTGGATGCCGCCCTGAAGGTCCAGCCCCAGATTGAGGCGGTACTTCGCGGGAGGTGCCCACTTCGGCAGCCGCTCTTGCAGCAGCGCCAGGTTGTTGCGCTGGTCACGGTCCATGACCACCAGCGAGTAGTACGACGGAACCAGGAACCAGAGGGTCCCCAGCGTCACCGCGACAATCATTCCAAACTTCCACCACCAGCCGCGGTCCATTACTTCTCCTCCTTCTTCTTCTCTTCCTTCTTCTCCTCCGAGGTCGCGGCGGGCGCGCCCTCGGCCACCGTGCCCTTGGCACTGATGGAGGTCTTCAGGATGCGGATGCGCACGCCGCTGGCGACCTCCAGCGTCACCGTCCGCTCGTCGACCAGGTGGATCTTCCCGAGCATGCCGCCCGTGGTGACCACCTCATCGCCCTTCTTGAGCGAAGCGAGCAGCGTGCGGTGCTCCTTCATCTGCTTTTGCTGGGGGCGGATCATGACGAAGTACATGATCGCCACCAGGCCCACGAGCAGGACCAGGGTGTTCAGCGGGCTCGACCCGCTCCCGGCCTGCGCCAGCATCAAAAAGCTCTCAGCCACAGACTGCCTCGTCGGTTGTGGAAGGCTTGGGATGGGGGACCCCCCACACTATCCAAGGAACCCATCCTGAAAGGGGGGCCGTCTTAGCAAGGGGCCCCCATGTGAGCAAGCGAACGCGGGAACCCCGACATCCCATCTGGCCGCTCAGCGGCCACGGGTCCGCTCGGCCTCCTGGGCCCGCGCCCGCTCCCGGAACTCCCGGGCGAAGGCGGCGAACCGGTCCTCCGCGATGGCACGCCGCACGTCGGCCATCAACCCCAGGAAGTAGTGGAGGTTGTGCAGCGTGTTGAGACGCATCGCGAGGATCTCCCCCGCCGCGAACAGGTGCCGGAGGTAGGCCCGGCTGAAGTTGCGGCAGGTGTAGCAGGAGCACGCCGGGTCCACCGGCCGCGAATCCTTGGCGAACGCCGCGTTGCGGATGGTGAGCTTGCCCTCCGAGGTGAAGAGCAATCCGTTGCGTGCGCAACGGGTGGGCAGCACGCAATCGAACATGTCCACCCCGTGCTCCACGCAGGTGACCAGGTCCACCGGGGTGCCCACGCCCATGAGGTAGCGGGGCTTGTCTCGGGGCAGCAGCGGCGCGGAGTAGGCCACGCCCGCATGCATGGCCTCGGGGGCCTCGCCCACCGAGTAGCCGCCCAGCGCGTAGCCGGGCAGGTCCACCGCGCACACCTCCTCGGCGTGGCGCTTGCGCAGGTCCTCGTGCAGGCCCCCCTGGACGATGCCGAAGAGCGACGAGCGCTCCCGGCCCCAGGCCTTCACGCAGCGATGCAGCCAGCGCGTCGTGCGCGCCAGGGACTTCTCCAGGTAGGAGCGCTCCGCCATGGAGGGCGGGCACTCGTCGAAGGCCATGATGACGTCGGCGCCGAGCGTCTCCTGGATGTCGATGGAGCGCTCGGGCGTCAGGAAGTGACGCGCGCCGTCGAGGTGGGACTGGAACGCGGCGCCCTCCTCCGTAATCTTGCGCTTCTCCGACAGGCTGAAGACCTGGAAGCCGCCGCTGTCGGTGAGCATGGGCCGGTTCCAGGAGACGAACTGGTGCAGTCCGCCCATCTCCCCCACCAGCGCTTCGCCGGGGCGCAGCATGAGGTGGTAGGTGTTGCCCAGGATGATCTGCGCGTCGAGGTTGACCAGGTCATCCGGGCCCACGCCCTTGACGCTGCCCACCGTGCCCACCGGCATGAAGATGGGGGTCTCCACGGGGCCGTGGGGCGTGTGCAGCCGGCCGCGCCGGGCCTTCGTTCCAGAGGCGTCCTCGTGGAGCAGCTCGAAGCGCACCAGCCCTGGCGCCACGCGCGTGTCGCCCTTCTCGCGCGAAGCTCCGCGCGTCCCTGCGTCCTGCTCACCCATGGCACTCACTCCGACACCAGCATGGCGTCGCCGTAGCTGAAGAATCGATACCCGTCCCGCACCGCCTCCGCGTACGCGGCCAGCGTCCGCTCGCGCCCCAACAGCGCGCTGACGAGCACCACCAGCGTGGAGCGCGGCAGGTGGAAGTTCGTCAGCAGCGCGTCCACCTGACGGAAGGTGAAGCCCGGGCGGATGAAGAGCGTCGTCTCGCCGGGGCCCTCGCGCAGCTTCCCGGTCGCCGGGTCCGTGGCGGACTCGAGCGTACGCACCACGGTGGTGCCCACGGCGACCACGCGCCGGCCCTCGGCTCGCGCCGCGTTCACCTCGCGCGCGGTGGCCTCCGGCACGGTGAAGCGCTCGGGATGCATGTGGTGCTTGTCCAGGTCGTCCTCGCGCACCGGCAGGAAGGTCCCTGGCCCCACGTCCAGCGTCACCAGCACCCGCCGCACGCCCCGAGCCTCGAGCGCCGCCAGCATCTCCTGGGTGAAGTGCAGCCCCGCGGTGGGCGCGGCCACCGCTCCGGATGCCCGTGCATAGACGGTCTGGTAGCGCTCGGCGTCGGCCGCATCGGGCTCGCGGGTGATGTACGGGGGCAGTGGCAGCTTGCCCGCCGCATCCAGCAGCGCGGCCAGCGAGGCCCCCGACGGCGCATGGAAGCGCACGCGATACTCCCCTCCTCCGAGCACCTCGAGGACCTCGGCCTCCAGTCCACCCGCGAACGTGAGGCGCTGGGTGGGCTTGAGGCCCTTGGAGGCCTGGCCCAGGCAGAGCCAGTCGAGCGTCTCCGGCGCACCATCGAGCGCGGCCGACGTCAGAGTGGAGGCGGCGGGCCGCACGACGAGCAACTCCACGCGGCCGCCGGTGCCAGCTTTCTGTCCCAGCAGACGCGCGGGGATGACGCGGGCGTCGTTGAGGACGAGGAGGTCACCAGGGCGGAGCAGCTCCATCACGTCCGAGAATCGCCGGTGGCTCACGTCGCCGGTGGAGCGACGGACGTGCATCAGCCGGGAGGCATCCCGCTGGGCCAGCGGGGCCTGCGCGATCTGGGACTCAGGAAGCTCGAAATCGTAATCAGAGAGGCGGGACGACACGGGGGAGGCGCTTGTAGCAGCCCCCATGCCACCGCGGAAAGCACGCCGACACAGGGGACGTCAGTAGAGCTGCTGCAGCTCGGCCCCGGGGTAGTAGTGGGTGAGGATATCCACGTACCCCTTGCCCTTGTCGGCGAGCGCCTTGGCGCCCCACTGGCAGAGCCCGGCCCCATGGCCATAGCCGCGTCCGGAGAACATGTAGCCGTGCTCGACCCGCTCCACCTCGAAATCGAGGCTCTTGAGGCGCGTGTAGCCAAGCCGGCGGCGGAGCTCCACGCCGTCCAGCGAGCTGCCATCGCCCATCGTGACGCGGGTGACTCGGCGGGTGGACGTGCGTGCCGTCACCTTCATCCCCTGGGCGGGCCGCTTGAGGGCGGACTTGATTTCAGCGTCCGACATGGAGGCGGACCAGCGGCTCGCGGGCAGACGTCCGCAGGGGCAGTCGACGGCCTGGAGGTAGGGCAAGTCCCGGTTGAGCGCGTCCTGCCCGGACTCGGTGCGGCCTCCGCAGGAGGCATGGAAGTACGCCTCGATGGGGGCGAGCTCGTAGGTGAGCACCAGCCCCCGGGTGGCATCGACGGCCGTGCGGGTTCGAGGGTCCTCGCGATTGACGCCGCCATACACCTGGTGGAGCACGCTGCTGCCCAGATGAAACGCGTTGCTATAGCTCTCCAGTTTCTTCTGGAGGGCGTACGTCCGCGCGGCGACGGCCTGGGCCTTGAGGGCCTCGAGCGGGAAGGACACGGGCATCTCGCTGCCGAGCACCGCGGCGAGGTAGTCCTCCAGGGGAATGACGTTGATGAGCTGGAGCCCCTCTCGAAGCGGGCGCACGACGACGTCGCCACGCACCTGGGTGCCACCGGCCTTGATGGGCTGCTCTCCAGGACTGCTCCCCGCGTCCTCGGTGGAACTCAGGCCCGAGCGGAACCGCACGGAGTCTCCGAGCACCGGAGCGCCGTTGACCTCGAGCTTGCCCGCCTTGCGGCGGACGACGGCGACATCGGAGGGGATGGCGACGAAGGTGGCCTCTTCGCTGTCCGCGCCGAAGCCAAGCCCTCGCCCGCTGATGCGCACCTCTCCACCCGTGTCCTCGATGGCGATGCGCAGGGTCTCCACCGCGAAGGAGCGCGGGGCGGCGAGCAGCAACAGGAGGAGTGCAACAGGTCGCAACATGGCCTGGGAGTGTAGAAGCGTGCGCACGTGCCTCAAGAAAACGGCCGAAGGATGGGCGAGGATGGCGCGCCCGTGACACCTTCCGAGCCGCCCCCGTCCCGTCTCCCCCCGTCGGCGTTCGTCGTGGCCCTCCGCGAGCTGGAGCCCCGTGCCGCCGCCCTGCTGACCCGACGGCTGGTGGCGGGCGACTCCCTGACGGACTGTGCTCGCTTCCTGGGTGTGCCAGACGCCGCGCTCTCGGTCTCGCTGCTCCGAGCGGGCGTCGCGCTGACAAGGAGCCTGAGTCCCACGGCGAGGGAACCCGCCGAGGGCGAGGAGGAAGCCGCCTGGGCCAGGATGTTCGCCGAGGCGTTGGAGCGGGAGGATGCCCCCGTTCCCACGGGGCTGGTGCCGGTGGTGGAGGTCTGCCGTCGCCTTCGCGGGGTGCGTGGAGAGGTCGCCACGGGAATGGAGGCCGCGACGCAAGAGGAACAGGCCTCACCGCGACGGCGTCGCGAGGACTGGATGCGGAAGCTCGCGGTCGCGGCCCTGCTGGCACTGACGGCCTATCTGTACCTGTCACGCCCCCAGGAGCCATCACGGCCCCCACCTCCCCCTCCCCGGCAGTCGCCGCCAGACGCGGGCTGAGCCCCTCCTCGTTCGAGGGCCGATGCTCAACACTCGGAGCCCCGGCGCCTGGACGCGAAGAGTCCGCCGCGCCTAAGGGAAGAGCATGCGAGTCCTTCCCGTCACCGTCGTGGTGCTCGTCCTTGGACAGAGGCTGCTGGTTGGCTGCGCACGAAACCCGGTGGAGACACGTGTCGCGGGCGACGACGACATGGCCATCGACGACGTCTCCGCGCGGCTGGAGGAACAGCGGGCCCGCGCGGCGCAGGATGAGCTGGCCTGTGGCGACCGTTGCGACGTTGCGGCCCAGACCTGCGAGGTGGCCGAGGAGCTGTGCGCGCTCGTGGACCGGAATCCGGACCGGGACGACCTGCCCCCTCGCTGCGCACAAGGCCGGGAGCAGTGTTCCGATGCACGGGACGGCTGCATGACCTGTCAGAACGGCTGAGCCCCTGCTCGGACTGCCGCGTGAAACACCGGACGAAATGTTCACCTTCACCGAGAGGCTGAGAAGCAACGCAACCGGTGCGCGCGGGTCCACGGCCGTGGTTAGATGGCGAAGCCGCATCCATCGTCGAGGAGCCGTGCCATGTCCCGTTCCATTTCCATGCTCGTGGCTGCCCTGTGGGTCCTTCCGGGCGTCGCTGGAGCGGACGACGGGGGCGAGCTGACCCCCGAGAAGGTGGCGCACATCCGCCGGGACGAGGCCACTGCCCTCCAGAAGGTGGATGACGAGTTCGGCAACCGCAAGTCCTCGGAGATGAGCAACGAGGAGCGGGGCCAGGCCATCCGCAAGACGTCCGCGGCGACCGCGGCTGTCCTGGAGAAGCACGGCGTCACCGCGAAGGAGTACGAGCGCTTCACGGCGCGGATGGGCCAAGAGGGCAATGAGCGGGCGAAGGCCGAAGGTCAGCGCCTGGATGAGCAGGCCAAGGCGGCCAAGGCGCACCATGCCGCCGCCGCCGCGAAGGCCGCCGAGGAGAAGGAAGTCTCCATCCAGCAAGGCTTCGACGACGAGAACCCCGTCGAGCTGGAGTCCCTCGAGGGTGACACGCCGGTCGTCGAGATTGGCATTCCCGTGGAGGACTCGGAGGCCATGGAGGGAGAAGGTGGCACGGGCGGAGGCAGCGCGGCGGGAGGCGCCGAGGACGCGGAGGCGTCCGTGGGTGCGCAGGCGGTCGGTGCGTCCGACAATGAAGTGCCTGTGGAGATCATGAGCGACACCGAGGTCGCTCAGCCCGCGGCGAAGCCCGCGCGCAAGGCCAGCGCGAAGGCCGCGAAGGTGAAGAAGAAGGTCAGCAAGCGGAAGAGCGCACGCAGCGCGGACTGAGCGCGGCACCTTCGACTCCCGGGGCACACAGCCCGACGGGAGTCAGCCCCCCGGGAGGCTCAGCCCTTCCGGTGATAGCCGAACGCCTGGGCCCGAGCCCGCCACGTCTCATCGTAGGGGCAGGAGCAGTCGGTCTCTTCCGGCTCCGGATAGGCGTAGCGCTCACCCTTGAAGTTCCGGAACACCGTCTCCCGCTCGCCCCACTCCACCACGTAGTCCGGCTGGAGTGTCACCTTGCCGCCGCCGCCAGGCAGGTCCACCGCGAGGTGCGGCACGGCGAGCCCGGTGGTGTGACCACGCAGCTGCTGGATGATCTCCATGCCCTTGGCGATGGGCGTGCGCAGGTGCTCGCAGCCCTCCGCCACGTCCATCTGGTGCAGGTAGTACGGCCGCACCCGCGTGCGCAGGAGCAGGTGTGACAGCTCCTTGATGATGCGTGCATCCGAGTTGAGCTGCCGCATCAACACGGCCTGGTTCTCCACGGGCACGCCATGGTCGATCAGCCGCTCGCAGGCTTCTCGCGCCTCGGGAGTCACTTCCTTCGGGTGGTTGAAGTGCGTGACGACGAAGACCGGAGCGTACCGCCGCAGCAGGCTGGCCAGCGCATCCGTGACACGCATGGGCAGCACGACAGGGACTCGGGTACCGATGCGGATCATCTCCACATGCGGAATCTCGCTCAGGGGCGCGAGCAGCTCTTCCAGTCGCTGCTCGCTGAGCAGGAAGGGATCTCCCCCGGAGATGAGGACGTCGCGAACCTCGGGGTGGCGCCGGATGTACTCGATGCCCCGGCGCATCTGCTCCTTGGAGAGCTCCGCCACGCCCCCCTGGGTGATGCGCCGCCGCGTGCAGTGCCGGCAGTAGACCGAGCACGTATCCAGCGCCAGGAACAACACCCGGTCCGGATACTTGTGGACGATGCACTCTTCCGGACGCGTCTTGTCCTCGCCGAGCGGATCCTCCAGCTCGCCGGGGCGCACGCGTGCTTCCGCCCGAACCGGAATGGACTGCATGCGCACCGGGCAGAACGGATGCTCCGGGTCGATGAGGGACAAGTAGTACGGGCTGATGCCGATGCGGAACAGCGCGGACGTCTCCTGGACGCCCGCGCGCTCATCGGCGGTCAACGGCACATAGCGCTCGAGCTGTTCGAGCCCGCGCACCGCATGCCGTTGATGCCAGCGCCAATCCCCCCACTCGGCATCGGTGGCCTGGGGAAAGAGGCGCTGGCGCCCCTCCGCGCTGAGCGAGGTGCGGATGACTCGAGGCTCCGCGGGTGCGGTCGCCAGCAGCGCGGAGGAATCCATCACGCGGCCTTGGTCTGCTCCCGCCACCACGCCTGCCCGGCCTCGGGCAGCGAGTCGATGGGGTCGAAGTACTCGTACTTGCGATTGAGCGCGTCGGCGTCGTTCAGCTCGATGCCCGTGCGGTAGTTCTTGGTCCAGTAGGAGATGCCGCGCTCGCGGTCATATTCCGCGACCTGGTGGACCCAGCGCTTTCCGACGAAGGGCACGTCACAGACGATGCGCGGCGTCGCGAAGCCGGGCATGTAGCCCATGATGTCGTGCTGGAGCTTCTGCGCCTGCGCGACCGACACCCGCCAGTGCTCGCTGTTGGGGATCATGTCGCACATGTAGAAGTAGTACGGCAGGATCTTCGCGTGGTCGAGCAGCGTGAAGCACAGGTCCAGCAGCTGCTGTGCGCTGTCATTGACCCCACGCAGCAGCACGCCCTGGTTGCGCACGTCGCGGAAGCCCATGTCCAGCAGCTTGCGCACGGCCTTGCCCACGAGCGGGGTGAGCTGCGCGGCGTTGTTGACGTGCGTGTGCAGCGCCAGGTCCACGCCCCGCTCGATGGCCTTCTTCGCTAGCCGCTCCATGCCCTGGAGCACCGAGTCCTGGAGGAAGTGCTGGGGAATGGCCATCAGGCCCTTGCTGGCCAGGCGGATGTCCCGGATGTTCGGGATGTCCATCAGCGCGCTGACGAACGGCTCGAGCTGCTGGATGGGCAGGTTCGCGATGTCGCCACCGGAGACCACCACGTCGCGCACCGTCGGCGTGCGGCGCAGGTACTCGAGCATCTGCTCGTAGCGCTCTTTCGGGCCGATGGAGAATTTGTGTTTGCTGACCTGGGGCACGTCATTGCCCACCAGGTCCATGCGCGTACAGTGCCCACAGTACTGGGGACACGTCGGCAGCATCTCCGCGAGGACCTTCGTCGGATAGCGGTGCGTGAGGCCCTCGACGACCCACATGTCCTGCTCGTGCAAGCTGTCGCGGCTGGCCTTCGGATGGTTGGGCCAGTCGGTCAACCGGTCCGCGAAGGCCGGCAGCATGTAGCGCCGCACGGGGTCGTTCCAGAGGTCCTGGAAGTTCATCGTGTTGAGCATCTGCGGCGGCACGAGGATGGACATCGTCGCTCGCTCGCGCTGATCCCGCTCGAGGCTCTCCGCCAGGTCATCCGGAAGGAGCGCGCCCAGGGTGGCCTTGAGCTCCTTCAGGTTCTTGACGGTGTTCTTGCGCTGCCAGACAGAGTTCTCCCACTCCGCCTGGGTGACGTCCTTGTAGCCAGGGATGCGTCGCCAGTCGGGCTCTACGAACTCTCGGCGGAGCGGATAGGTAAACGGCTGTTGAGCAGAGCCGGCCTCAGCCTTGCCCCAGATGGGCGTCGATTGCATGGCGCATCACCTCAGCATGTAGCGTCGTAGGCCGGGCGTCATATCCCGCCCGGCCCTGAATCATTCAACAAATCGACGCCGACGCCGCCTGCCCGACTTGTCACTCGATGGCAATGTTGACCAACTTCTCCAGCTTACCCTCGGAGATCACGACAACAGTCGGCTTCGTCGTCTTCCCATTGAGTCGGAAGGAGATCTTCCGCTTGCCCACTGGGAGCACCAACGGGCTGCCGAGCGTGACGGGCGTCTGACGTCCTGTCTTCTTGCCATCAACCAGGATTTCGGCGCCCGCGGGCTTCGTGCTGCACGCCAGCGTCCCCGTGGCCTTGGACTTCGGGGTGGGAGCGGGCGTCGGAGCCGGCTTGGGAGGCGTCGGTTCAGCCCGAACAACCTCCTCCACCTTGGCGAGCGCGAAGGACACGGTGAGCTCGTCCCCTTCCCCCTTCGCCTTGGCGACGAACTTGCCCGAGTAGGTCTTGTAGCCCGCCAGCTTCGCCGTGAACTGGTAGGTCTTCCCCTCCTCCAGGTTGGGCATCCGTGCATCCGGGGTGAGTCCGACCCGCTTCCCGTTCACCGAGATCTCCGCTCCGTCGTCTCCCTCGAAGATGGCGGCGAGCTTCCGCGGCTCGGGCGCCGGAGGAGGCTCCACCGGCTTCTCGACCGGCTTCTCCACGGGCGGCTTGTTGGCGGCGACGGGGGCCTCGGGCGGCTTGGCCTCCGTGTTGGAGCCCGGAGACGGCGGAGGATCCTGCGGCTTGTTCTCCGCCACCTGGGTCCCCGGCTCTGGATTCTGCCCGGAGGGTGTCCCCGTCTGTCCTTGGGCACCATTCTCCCCAGAGGGGTTCTCCTGCGTGCCGGCGTTCGCGGTCTCGGTGGGCCGAGAGGGAGGCGGCTCACCCGTCGCGGTGTCCGTGACGGGCGCCAGGCTGAAGGAGACCGCGAGGGGGGCACCCTCGACGACGGTCACGATCTTCTGCTGCGCCTTGAAGCCAGGGGCCTTGGCGACCACCTGATACTCGCCCACGGGGAGCGACAGCAGCATGTTGGGCTCGACCAGCTGCCCGTTCACCTCGATGGTGGCACCCTCGGTCGGCATCACGGAGAAGGTGACCTGCTCACCCGACGGGCCCTTCAACGCGAGCACGAGGAGGAGGAGCAGGACCACCGCGATGCCCGCGGCGGAACCGTAGAGGACCGGCTTGGGCAGGCTCGTGAGCGACTGCGCCAGCGACGGCTTGTTCGAAGAACTCTTGGGCTTGGTGGCCTTGACCTTCGCGGCGGGCACCGGCTTGGCGGCGGCAGCGGCCTTGGCGCCCTTCTTGGGTGCGGGAGCCGGGGTCAGCGAGCCTCCGGTGACCTCTTCCTGCCCATGCGGCTCATCGGCGTAGGCCCCCGCGTCGAAGGAGCCATCGTGCGTGTCGTAGTCGCCGTCATCGTGCTGGCCATCGTCATACGCGGGCTCCGCACGCTGCGAAGCGGCCTTGCCATTGCGCTGCGGAGCACGGGCACCGCTCCGAGCACTCACGGGGAGGTCGATGTTCCCCGTGGTCTCCTCGGGCGGCTCGTCCATCTCGGACGAGCGCGACGGAGGCGCCGTCGGCGCGGGACCAATCATGGTCGCGCCCCCATAGGGCTCTCCGTCCTCGGGCGCGATGACCACCTGGGACTTCGGACCACTCTTGCCCCGGCGCACCGAGGGCTCCGCATCCCGCCCTTGCGCGGTGGGATTCGCGGACCGGCCCGTGATGCTGTCGTCCACGAGCACGCTGCTCTCGGCGACACGCGTCTCGGGGGACATGAAGGTCTGGGTCGAGTCGACGATCTGCGTCTTGTCGCCAGCGCCGACGCCCATCTCCTCCAGCTCTTCCGCGGTGGGCGGCGGGATGTAGCCCGGGGGAGGCTGCTGCGCCTGTCCCGTGATGGCACGTCCCGCGGGAGACCCGGTCACCACCACGGCGGGCGGTGGTGAGCGCTTGGCGCTCGGGCGACTGGGCGCGGCCGGCGGAATGGTGACGCCGGACGTCTCGATTTGATCCGGGCGCTCGATGCCCGCGAAGCGCTCCATCTTCTCCGCTTCACGGAGGAGGTCTTCAGCGAACGCCTCCTTCATGTACGAGGACAGATGCTTCGACGAGTAGATGGCATCCCCCGCGAGGAGGAAGCGCATCAGGTCCTCGGCGAGGTCCGAGCCCCACTGGTAGCGGTCCTCGGGCTCGCGAGCGAGCGCCTTGAGGACGACCTTCTCCAGGCCGGGGGGGATGTTGGGATTGAACTCGCGCGGCAGCGGCACGTCCGCGTTGCGAACCTTCTCCAGCGTGGAGAAGTCCGACTCGCCGACGAAGAGCTTCTCGCCCGTGAGCATTTCGTACAGCAACACGCCCACCGCGAAGATGTCGCTTCGCCGGTCGATGGGCATGCCCCGGACCTGCTCCGGGCTCATGTAGCCGAACTTGCCCTTGAGGATTCCGGCCTGCGTCTTCTGCGAGCGGTTGGCCGCCTTCGCGATGCCAAAGTCGATGACCTTGACCTCGCCCTCATACGAGATGAGGACGTTCTGCGGAGAGACGTCGCGGTGGATGATGTGGAGGTCCTGACCGCGCGCGTCCTTCTTGCGGTGCGCGTAGTCCAGGCCGTCACACAGCTTGGAGGCGATGAACACCGCCTGCGCGGTGGGCATGATCTCCTTGCGCCGCCGGTAGCGCTCCAAGATGGTCCGCACGTCGCGACCCGCGACGTACTCCATCGCGATGAAGTAGGTGTCGTCGTGCTTCCCGAGCTCGTGGATGTGCACGATGTTGGCGTGGTTCAGCTGAACGCTGATCCGCGCCTCGTCGATGAACATCGTGATGAACTCTTCATCCTCCGCCATCGTGGGGAGGATCTTCTTGATGGCGAGGATGCGCTCGAAGCCCTCGACGCCAAAGGCCTTCGCGATGAAAACCTCGGCCATCCCGCCGACGTTGATGCGCTCGAGGAGCAGGTACTTCCCAAAAAGGGTCGGCTTCTTCATCTCGTGGAGCGTCCGGAGCCGGGGTGAGCACCGCGGCAGGCGGAGCGCAGACCGGGCGGAGGAGTGGACTCTAGACCCAGCACTGTTAGCGAGTCAAACACCTGAACGCCCCCGAAACCCCAAGGAATTCAGCACCTTGGCTCCCCCAAGCCTCCCTTCCTGAGGGAGTGAGACAGGGACCTGGCGTCCCATGTGGGACGTCACCCGTCAAGGAGGCCCGAATTGCCCTGGAAAACGGCCTTGGAGCTGGCGCCGCGAAGCCCCAGAAGCCATGCCCGGAAAAGAGAAAAGCCCCCGTCGCACGAGGCGACGAGGGCTTCTCAAAAAGAATCCGGCAGCGACCTACTCTCCCACGCGGTTTCCCGCGGAGTACCATCGGCTCTGGAGGGCTTAACTTCCGTGTTCGGGATGGGAACGGGTGTGACCCCTCCGACATTGCCACCGGAAAACAAGAGACAGTGCATACGAAGGGTAAGTTGCAGCATTCTGCGAGTACAAGCCTCGCTGTGCGCTAAGTGTTTCTTCCGGGGGAATGCGTGTGCATTCCAGCCTCGGCCTTGGCCCCGAGTCCCTTACTCCCCTGTAGGGGGCGCGCAAGAGATAGGGGGAAGTAAGCCTCTCGACCAATTAGTACCGGTTAGCTCAACGCGTTACCGCGCTTACACACCCGGCCTATCAACGTCGTAGTCTTCGACGGGTCTTCAGGGGCTTGCGCCCGGGATACCTGGTCTTGAGGTCGGTTTCCCGCTTAGATGCTTTCAGCGGTTATCCAATCGGCACATGGCTACCCAGCGATGCCTCTGGCGAGACAACTGGTACACCAGCGGTGCCTCCAACCCGGTCCTCTCGTACTAAGGTCAGAGCCTCTCAAGTATCCTACGCCCACAGCAGATAGGGACCAAACTGTCTCACGACGTTTTGAACCCAGCTCGCGTACCGCTTTAATTGGCGAACAGCCAAACCCTTGGGACCTGCTCCAGCCCCAGGATGCGATGAGCCGACATCGAGGTGCCAAACCTCCCCGTCGATGTGAACTCTTGGGGGAGATAAGCCTGTTATCCCCGGAGTACCTTTTATCCGTTGAGCGATGGCCCTTCCATTCAGGACCACCGGATCACTATGACCTGCTTTCGCACCTGCTCGACGTGTCCGTCTCGCAGTCAAGCTCCCTTATGCCATTGCACTCGCCGCCCGGTTTCCAATCGGGCTGAGGGAACCATCGCGCGCCTCCGTTACTCTTTGGGAGGCGACCGCCCCAGTCAAACTACCCACCAGACAGTGTCCCAATCCCGGCTAACGGGACATGGTTAGACACCAGAAATCAACAGGGTGGTATTTCACCGTTGCCTCCACCGAACCTAGCGGCCCGGCTTCAAAGGCTCCCACCTATCCTACACAGTCAATCCCTAGTGTCACTGTCAAGTTATAGTAAAGGTTCACGGGGTCTTTCCGTCTTGCTGCGGGTAAACTGCATCGGCACAGCTATTTCAATTTCGCTGAGTCCCTCTCCGAGACAGCGCGGAAGTCGTTACTCCATTCGTGCAGGTCGGAACTTACCCGACAAGGAATTTCGCTACCTTAGGACCGTTATAGTTACGGCCGCCGTTTACTGGGGCTTCGGATCATCGCTTCGCCTTGCGGCTGACGAATCCCCTTAACCTTCCAGCACCGGGCAGGAGTCAGACCCTATACGTCGGCTTGTCGCCTTCGCAGAGTCCTGTGTTTTTGGTAAACAGTCGCTACCGCCATTTCTCTGCAACCTCTATCAGCTCCGGCTGTACGCCTTCACCTACCAGAGGCCCACCTTCTTCCGAAGTTACGGTGGAAATTTGCCTAGTTCCTTGGAGGAGAGTTCTCTCAAGCGCCTTAGGATTTTCTCCTCACCCACCTGTGTCGGTTTACGGTACGGACACCCTGCAAGCTCCCTACGGGACTTTTCTTGGAAGCAGAGCATCGACGACTTACCCCTTACGGGGCGCCATAAGGTCTCGAGGATAGCTGCCGCGCCTTTATTCGTACGCGACACCCCTACGCCTTTAGACTGACACAACCGCCGGTCAGCTCGTCTAGCTTTCTCCGTCCTCCCTTAGTTCAACGCTTGCAAGATGGCGCGGGAATATTAACCCGCTTTCCATCATCTACGCCTTTCGGCCTCGACTTAGGTTCCGGCTAACCCTGGGAAGATTAACTTGACCCAGGAAACCTTGGGTTTACGGCGAGGGGGTTTCTCACCCCCTTTATCGCTACTCATTTCGGCATCAGCACTCCCAGTCGCTCCAGCCGCCCTTCCGGTCGACCTTCGCTGCAACTGGGACGCTCCCCTACCGCCACACGCTTTACGTGTGACCCGAAGCTTCGGCACTAGTCTTGAGCCCCGTTACATTTTCGGCGCGGCCTGTCTTGACCAGTGAGCTATTACGCTTTCTTTAAAGGATGGCTGCTTCTAAGCCAACCTCCTGGTTGTCAATGACCTGCCACATCCTTTCTAGTGTTCACTTAGACTAGATTTGGGGGCCTTAGCTGTCGGTCTGGGTTATTCCCCTCTTGCCAATGGACGTTATCACCCACTGACTGCGTCCCGGATTAACAATTACTGGCATTCGGAGTTTGGTACGGTTTGGTAATCTGGTGAGACCCCTAGCCGTTCCAGTGCTCTACCTCCAGTATTGAATTGTCCGAGCCGATACCTAAATATCTTTCGGGGAGAACCAGCTATCACGGAGTTTGATTGGCCTTTCACCCCTACACACAGCTCATCTCAGAAATTTTCAACTTTCATGAGTTCGGTCCTCCATGCGGTGTTACCCGCACTTCAACCTGGCCATGTGTAGATCACCCCGCTTCGGGTTATAATACACGCAACTATTCGCCCTTTTAGGACTCGCTTTCGCTCCGGCTCCACCTATCGGCTTAGCCTCGCTACGTATATTAAGTCGCCGAATCATGATGCAAAAGGTACGCTCTCGCTCTGGCTTGCGCCGTAGAGCTCGAACTGCTTGTAGACATGCGGTTTCAGGTTCTTTGGACTCCCCTTGCCGGGGTTCTTTTCACCTTTCCCTCGCGGTACTAGTTCACTATCGGTCGCCAAGGAGTATTTAGCCTTACCGGATGGTCCCGGCTGATTCAGACAGGATTGCACGTGTCCCGTCTTACTTGGGTAACCCACTCAGCTCCAACCAGCTTTCGCGTACGCGGCTATCACGCTCTTTGGCGCCTCTTTCCAGAGGCTTCCGCTAGCCAGTCAAAGTCCTACCGTGGACCCACTACCCCGAAGCCACTTGCGTGACTCCGGTTTGGGCTTCTCCCATTTCGCTCGCCGCTACTTTGGGAATCACTCGTTGTTTTCTCTTCCTCAGGGTACTGAGATGTTTCACTTCCCCTGGTTAGCTCCATCCCACCTATGTATTCAGTGAGAGGTAACGCCGCTATTCGCAGCGCTGGGTTTCCCCATTCGGACATCTCCGGATCAACGCTTGGTTGACAGCTCCCCGAAGCTTTTCGCAGCCACCCGCGTCCTTCATCGCCTCTTGGCACCTAGGCATCCACCGCACGCCCTTAGTAGCTTACTTGCCCTAATCTCTTGTCCAACGCCCGCCTCCCGGCGGATTGTCGAAACTCGAAACCAAGGCCCAGACCCCTGCTCTTCGCAGCAGGCCCGGAAGAATTCACTATTTCGCTTGTAGTTCACAGCCACTCGCCTCCACCTCAGTCTCGCCTCACGGCGACGACTTCGGTTGGGAGTGAGCTGCGTTCTGCGAGAACTTGTTACTCAGCAGAAATTGCAACTTACCCTTCGTATGCACTTGTCAAAGAACGCTTCCCTCAACTTCGGGAAATAAACGTGTGGAGCTGGACGGAATCGAACCGACGACATCTAGCTTGCAAAGCTAGCGCTCTCCCAACTGAGCTACAGCCCCGTAAGTCCGGGCCATTCTACCATGCTGGGTGCGTCACCGCTTTCCTCGGACTCCCGCGGAAATGGTGGGCCTAGGTGGACTTGAACCACCGACCTCGCGCTTATCAGGCGCGCGCTCTAGCCAGCTGAGCTATAGGCCCAGGGAGCTACCGCGTCGGTTTTACCCTACAGCGTCCTTCATTCTCAAAGAGCTGGTGCCGCGTCTCCCGCGCACTCAGTCCTTCAAAACCAAACAGCAAGCCCTAAGAAGTTGTTAGAGTCGGATTGGACTCGGAAACGTTGACCTGGTCGACCTCGGCAGCTCGAAAGCTGCTGGCATCGCCTACTCGCACCGAAGCGCGGAGTCCGATGCCCGGTCTCCTTAGAAAGGAGGTGATCCAGCCGCAGGTTCCCCTACGGCTACCTTGTTACGACTTCACCCCAGTTACCGACCACTCCTTGGGCATCTCTTGGTGAGATGACTTCTGGAGCAATCGACTCCCATGGTGTGACGGGCGGTGTGTACAAGGCCCGGGAACGTATTCACCGCAGCGTGCTGATCTGCGATTACTAGCGATTCCGCCTTCATGGAGTCGAGTTGCAGACTCCAATCTGAACTGAGACCGGTTTTATGCGATTAGCTCCCCCTCGCGGGTTGGCAACGCTCTGTACCGGCCATTGTAGCACGTGTGTAGCCCTGGTCATAAAGGCCATGAGGACTTGACGTCATCCCCACCTTCCTCCGGTTTAACACCGGCAGTCCCTCTAGAGATTCACTTGCGTGACAACTAAAGGCGAGGGTTGCGCTCGTTGCGGGACTTAACCCAACATCTCACGACACGAGCTGACGACAGCCATGCAGCACCTGTCTCTCGGTTCCCTTGCGGGCACCCTCTCATCTCTGAAAGGTTCCGAGGATGTCAAGACCAGGTAAGGTTCTGCGCGTTGCGTCGAATTAAACCACATGCTCCACCGCTTGTGCGGGCCCCCGTCAATTCCTTTGAGTTTTAGTCTTGCGACCGTACTTCCCAGGCGGAGAACTTAATGCGTTAGCTACGGCACCGCGGGGGTCAACTCCCACGACACCTAGTTCTCATCGTTTACGGCGTGGACTACCAGGGTATCTAATCCTGTTTGCTCCCCACGCTTTCGCGTCTCAGCGTCAGTTACCGTCCAGGTGGCCGCCTTCGCCACCGGTGTTCCTCCCCATATCTACGAATTTCACCTCTACTTGGGGAATTCCGCCACCCTCTCCGGCACTCAAGCACGACAGTTTCGGGCGCACTTCCTCAGTTGAGCTGAGGGCTTTCACACCCGACTTGTCACGCCGCCTACACGCGCTTTACGCCCAATAATTCCGAACAACGCTTGCACCCTCTGTATTACCGCGGCTGCTGGCACAGAGTTAGCCGGTGCTTCTTCTCCCGGTACCGTCAAGCCGTAGCGTGTTGGGCTACGGGTTTTCGTCCCGGTCGAAAGTGCTTTACAATCCGAAGACCTTCATCACACACGCGGCGTTGCTGCGTCAGGCTTTCGCCCATTGCGCAAAATTCCCCACTGCTGCCTCCCGTAGGAGTCTGGACCGTGTCTCAGTTCCAGTGTGGCTGATCGTCCTCTCAGACCAGCTACCCGTCGTCGCCTTGGTGGGCCATTACCCCGCCAACTAGCTGATGGGCCGCGGACTCATCTGGTTGTGATAGCTTGTATACAGAGGCCACCTTTTCCCTCAGTCTCCGAAGAAACCGTGGGCTTATCCGGTATTAGCCAATCTTTCGACTGGTTATCCCAGGCATCCAGGCAGATTATCCACGTGTTACGCACCCGTGCGCCGCTCTACTAAGGTTTCCCTATTCGCGCTCGACTTGCATGTGTTAGGCACGCCGCCAGCGTTCGTTCTGAGCCAGGATCAAACTCTCCAATTTTTATTCTGGATGATTTGAACCGGCGTCAGCCAGGGCCCGGCTAAGGAACCCCAACTCGCTGATTCATTACAGGCGCCGGTGGTCTGCGCTTCTCAGCGCTCCCTCTCCGACACCCCTCAAAGATTGACTGCGGTTTCCGCAATCCTTCTCTTCTTCTTGGGCTTGCTATTTGGTTTTCAAAGACCGAGCCGCTTGTTTCTTCCGCGACTTGCTGATACTTTCTTAATCACTCCACCGCGACTTCTTTTCTGCGGCGGGGTTGCATCTTTTATTCAGGTCCGCGTCAGCTGTCAACTTCGACTTGCGTCCCTCTTTTCGACCCTTCGAAGCTTCCAGCGCCGCCCAGTGGCTTCCGCTTTCTTCTTCGAGTGGGGCGCGGCTTCTATCTTCTCGCCACACCCCGTGTCAACCGCTGCTTCGTTGACTTCCCCACCGCTTCCGCCCTCTCTACCGCTCGGGCTTTTCGCTGGGGCGCGGCTTCTACCACCGCCGCGACTTCTGTCAACTCGCTTCGTTGACCGCCGTATTTACGATGTCCCGCACAACTCCCACGCCGAAGTGCTCCGCGCCAGTGCGCGGGCTCCGTCGTGAGGGGCGCGGCTTCTACCACCGCCGCATCATCCGTCAACCCATCAACTGCGTTTCGTCGACCCGCATCCGGTGTCGACTCCCACGAGTCGACGTCCCACCCACCACCCCATCGCCCACCGGACCCTCACCATCAGGTCGACTCTTCTACAGAAGCAGTCCCCACTGACTCGGGACTCCACGTTCTTGCGTTCAACGTGGTTCCGAGAACCTTCGCGCATCGCGCGTTGATTCCCCGAAGCTCTCCAAAAGAATCCACGGCTGCCTGCTCGTCGCGGGGGCTTTCGCCGACCGCGCCTCGCCGTGAGGTGGGCGGCTTATCCACCAAGCCATGGGGCCGCGCAAGAAGTTTGCCTCCTGTTTGCTTCTTGGCGGCCGGCCAGCTGCTCGTCAGGCCCCTACTCCGAGCTTCAACCGCGAGAGGTCCACCCGCCCGCGGCGGCACCCTTCCGCCACCACCACGGCGCGCAGCTCACTGTAGGCCCGCTCGAAGTCGTCATTCACGACCACATAGTCGTAGGCGGAGATTCCCCGCTCCATCTCGGAGCGAGCCGCCAGCATGCGGCGACGAATGGTCTCATCGGAGTCCGTCTGGCGATCCCTCAGGCGACGCTCGAGCTCCTCCATCGAAGGGGGGAGCACGAAGATGAGGACCGCATCCGGGTGCTTTCGCTTGATGGCCTGGCCACCCTGGACGTCGATATCGAAGATGGCCACGCCCCGCTGAGCACGCGCCATGTCGACCGTCGACTGCGGGCTTCCGTAGAAGTGGCCGTGGACCTCCGCCCACTCGACGAACTCGCCTCGCTCGATTTTCGACTGGAAGGTGGCCACGTCCACGAAGTGGTAGTCCACCCCCTCCTGCTCCTTGCCTCGAGGACGCCGGGTCGTAACGCTGATCGAGAAGTGCGCCTGGGGCGTCTCCTTGAGCAACTGACGGGCAAGGGTGGTCTTCCCGGCGCCAGAGGGCGCGGAGAGCACAAGCAGCAGGCCTGGTTGAAGGATGGTGGGTTCGCTCATTCGACGTTCTGCACCTGTTCGCGGATGCGCTCGACCTCGGCCTTCATCGAGACCACGCGCGCGGAGATCTCCGCGTGCTGGCTCTTGGAGCCGGTCGTGTTCACCTCGCGGTGCATCTCCTGCACAAGGAAATCCATGCGGCGCCCGGTGGGCTCCGTGCTCGCCATCAAGGCGCGAAACTGCTCGAGGTGGCTGGCCAGGCGGGTGACTTCCTCGGCGATGTCCGTGCGCTCCGCGAAGAGCGCGACCTCTTGGGCCAGCCGCTGCGGGTCCACCGCGACGCCCCGGGCCAGCTCCGCGACACGGTCCGTGAGGCGCTGCTGGTAGTCCTGCACCGCGCGGGGTGCGAGCTGGGCCACCTCGCTGCTCCATTGTTCGAGCAGCTTCAGGCGCGCATCCAGGTCCGCATAGAGGGCCTCACCCTCGATGAGCCGCATCTTCTCCAGCGCAGAGAGCGCCTGGTCCAAGGCCGCCGTCACCGCGGGGGCCGCGGCCTCCGGGTCCACGCCCTTCTCTTCCAGGCGGATGACGCCTTGCTGGTTGGCCACCTGGGACCAGGCCACCTCTCCCGAGAGCCCCAGCTCCTGGGCCAGCTCCCGGAACGTGCGCAGGTACTCTCGCGCCAGGTTCAGGTCCACCGTCGGAACCGTCCCCGAAGCCGTGGACGACTGCCGCTTCACCAGCAGCTCCACCGAGCCACGTGCCAGGCGGTCCTTCACCTGCTTCGTGACGCTCGGTTCCAAGGACGCAAGCTCTCGAGGGAGGCGAGCCTTCACCTCGCAGAACTTGTGATTCAACGAGCGCAGCTCGACGGAGACCTCTTCGTCTCCCACGCGCGCACGGCCCGCGCCAAACCCGGTCATGCTCCTCAACATTGGGCGGTTGCTAGGGGCTTTCTGTCCGCAGGTCAAGCAGCGTGCTTGCACGGCTTTCAGTTCTGTGTAGGGTCCGCGCCGCGATGTCCTGGCACAAGCGGCTCGAGTTGTGGGCGAAGCTGGCGCTAGCGCTCGTGGCGTCCGTGCTGTTCTGGCGCCCCGGCCGCAAGCTCCGTCCTGGCAGTTCCATCCCCGTCCCCCGGAAGGTGCTGCTCGTGCGGCCCGACAACCGCGTGGGCGAGGCCCTGCTCACCACCCCTCTTCTTCGGACCCTCAAGGCCCACGTCCACCCGGCCCCCGAGGTCCATGTCCTGGTCCACGCCAAGGTGGCGCGCGTACTGGCGGGCCATCCGGACGCGGACTCCGTCATCGCCTTCGACCGGCGGCGTATCTGGATGGGCCCCCTGGCCCCCGGCATCCGAGCCCTGCGCCGCGCCGGGTATGACCTGGTGGTGGACTGCGCCAACTGGGAGTCCCCCTCGGTGACGAGCGCCCTCGTCTCACGGCTCGCGGGCCCTCGCGCCGTCGTCATCGGCCCCGCGGTATGGCCCGTGACGCGACTGCACTCGATCTCCGTTCCGGCGCGCGCCGATACCCGCAACGAGGCGGTCCAGCGCACGCACCTGCTCACCCCCATCACGGGAGGCACCATCGCCCGAGGACTCTCCTTCCGGGAGCCCTCCATCAGCGAGTCCTTCCGCGCCTTCCTGGGCGCGGACGCCTCCACGCCTCGGGCCGTCATCAATCCGGGAGGACGGCTGGGCCCTCGGCGAATCCCCCCCGAGGCGTTCGCCGCCGCCGCCCGCGCCCTATTCGCGGCGGGCCGTGTTCCCATCGTCACGTGGGGGCCTGGGGAAGAGGAGCTGGCTCGCACCGTGGTCGCCGCGGCGCCTGGCGCGCGGCTCGCGCCCGCGACGAATCTGGATGAACTCGCCGCCCTCATGCGCGACGCGGGCCTCACGGTCTGCAACAACACCGGTCCCATGCACCTGTCGGTGTCCGTCGGGGCTCCGACCCTGGCCTTCTTCCTCCGCATGGACATGGAGCGATGGGGTCATGCCATCGCGCCGCACCGGATGGTCGACCTCACGAGCATCGTCGATGGCGAGGCTGGACAGGCACTGGAGGCTCGCGCCGCCGACGAGGCACGCTCCTTCGCGGAGCAGATCACTCGCTAGTTGAGTCCCACTTGCGCCCCAGCTCGGGAAGCAGGTGGGGCACGCCGTCCTCTACCGGCCACTCGCACCGGCAAGGCTCGCAGCGCAGCGTCTCCAGGCCTTGCTCGACGACGTGCGGCGTGAGGCGGCCCTTGCATCGCGGGCAGCCCAGCACGGTGAGCCACCCTGAATCCGGCACCGGCATGACCTACTTCGCGCCCTCGCGACCGAGCCTGCGCGCCAGCTCCGTGGTGCTGTGGTCCTTCGGGTCTCCCGAGACCGCCGTGCGCCCGCCGTAGGCTCGAACTTCGTCCCCCTCGGGGATGCTCTCCGGCGTGTAGTCCGTGCCCTTCACATGCACGTCGGGTTTCAGGACCCGGATGATGCCGCGCACGTTGGGCTCGTCGAAGACGATGACTCGGTCCGTACACGCAAGCGCCGCGACCAGCTCCGCGCGCTCGCCCTCCGGAATGTGCGGACGCCCGGGCCCCTTGTATGCCCGCGTCGACGCATCCGAGTTCACCGCGACCACCAACACATCCGCCAGCTCGCGTGCCCCTTCCAGATAGCGCACGTGGCCCACGTGCAGCAGGTCGAACACGCCGTTGGCGAGCGCCACCGTGCGACCCTCCGCCTTCCAGCGGGCTCGCGCCTCGGCGACCTGCTCGAGCGACTGAATCTTCCCCAAGGTGCTCATCGAGAACTCCGCAGCTCCGCCAACAGCTCGTCCCGAGACACCGTCGCGGTCCCCGGCTTCTGCACCACCATCGACCCCGCGACGTTCGCCAATCGCGCGGCCTCACCGAACGAGGCTCCCGCCGCCACCGCCAGCGAGAACGTCGCAATCACCGTGTCTCCCGCCCCCGTCACATCCACCGCCGCCTTGGCGCCATGGACTGGGATGAAGTCGACACCACCATCCGCATCGAAGAGGGCCATGCCGTGACGGCCTCGCGTCACCAACAACGCGCGGCAGTCGAGCCTGCGCAGTGCCTCCCGCCCCGCGGCCAGCAAGTCCTCCTCCGAGCGAACCGAGCGCCCCGACAGCGCCTCCAGCTCCGGCTCGTTGGGCTTGCACACCGTCAGCCCCGAGAACGAGGGCAGCGCATAGCGGCTGTCCACACACACCGGCAGCCCGTCCGCCGCCAGCTTCCGGAGGACGTCGCGCACCTCGTCCCCCAGCACTCCCGCGCCGTAGTCGGAGACCACCACCGCGTCCGCGTCCCGAGCCGCTTCCGCCACATGCTTCGCCAGCGCCTTGCGCACTCGGGGCGGCAAGGCCGCATGCTGTCCCCGGTCCAGGCGCAGCATCTGCTGCCGCGTGGTGCTCACGCCTCCAGCGAGGATGCGGGTCTTCGTCTCCGTCGCGATGCCTCGGCCACCCACCGCGTGCAGCCGCACACCGGACTCGGAGAACAGGCGGCGCAGCTCGCCCCCCATCTCATCCGCGCCCAGCACCCCCACCGCCGTCACCTGCCCCGACAACGCTCTCACGTTGGCCGCGACATTCGCCCCGCCGCCGAGCTTCACCTCGGCGGACTCGTAGCGGACGATGAGCACCGGAGCCTCTCGGCTCACGCGGTCCGTCTGACCGTAGATGTAATGGTCTGCAACAAGGTCCCCCACCAACAGCACCCTGCGGCGCGCGAACGCGAGCGGCAGACGGGAGGGCAAGGGCGACGAGCGAACGGGCGAGACCGCGGCCATGGCGGCGGTTTGTCCCACAGCCCTCCCCGTCTCACAAGTCGTCAGACGCGGCCGATAGACCAAGCGCTCGGCGCAAGTGGCCCTCCCCCTCCACCACGTCCACCCCCAACCGCACCTTCCACGCGGTGAAGCCCGGGGGCAGACGCACCGCGTCCTTCTCGGTCGTCACCACCCGCCCCCCGCACCTCGCGGCCCGCGCCTCCACAGCCCGGAGCTCCTCCGCCGTGAAGCGGTGATGGTCCGGGTAGAGCGCCGCATCGAGAACCTCCACGCCCAACGACTTCAGGGTCTTCAGGAAGCCCCCCGGCCGGCCAAGCCCCGCCAATGCCAGGACGCCCTGGCCTCGGAGGGCGTCCGTCGGATGGAGCCGCCCCTCCGGGTCCACCCAGGCCGATGGGCCATAGCGCGCTCGGACCCGAGGAATCCCCAAGCCCGATGGGACTCGGACATCCAAGTCGTCGCCTCGAGGGACTCGCGCATCGGAGGCGGGCGGCGTGGACGTGCGCACCCACAGCAGGGTCGCCCGCTTCATGGAGGACGCGGGCTCGCGCAGCGGCCCTCGGGGGAGCATGTGGCCATTGCCCAGTCCCACGGCTTCGTCCACCACCACCAGGTCCTCATCCCTCGCGAGGCGCCGATGCTGGAAACCATCATCGAGCAGCACCGTGTCCAGGCCGTACTCGTCTCGCGCCCGGTAGGCACTGGCGACCCGGTCCGCGCTCACGAAGAGCCTCACGCTCGGACAGCGGCTCGCGAGCAGCAGGGGCTCATCCCCCGCCTCCTCCACCGAGGGCAATGACTCCGCCCCCATGAAGGTCAGCGCCTCCGTCGAGCGCCTTCCGTAGCCTCGCGTCAGGATGCCCACCTTGCGCCCTGCTCGCACCAACAGCTCCGCGAGGTGCAGCACCGCGGGCGTCTTCCCCGTCCCTCCCACGTTGAGGTTGCCCACGGAGACGACTCGAAGCCCTTCGACTCGCTCCGCGCGCAGCAGCCCCAGGTCATACAGCGCCCCGCGCAGGTGCACTGCCGCGGCATAGGTCCACGACAGCGCCGTGAGCGGAGACAGCACCAGGCGCCGGCTCCAGGGCTCGGGCGATGGCGGATAGAAGACCCGCTCGATGGCCGTGGGGGAATCCGTCTTCACCCTCGGGCCCTCGCGTCACGACGCGCTTGGGCCGCCTTGCCGTAGAGGGCGAGGATGTCGTCGGCGATGCTCGCGTTCGTCGGATGCACCACGGGCGCGCGCTGACTCGACAACGCGGCTTGTACTACCGCCGAGGGCGTGGGCTCCGCCACCCGCACATCCGCCAGGTCCGGCAGCGCTCCTTCCTCCACTGCGACCACTCGCACGCCACAGGCGCGAGCCTGCGCCGCCGCTCGCGCGCTCCAGTCGTTCCCCAACCCCAACAGCCACACCTCGTCCAACGCCCTCAACCAACGCGCGAAGTCTTCGCCCTGTTGATAGCCGGCGAACACCACCGCGTCCGACAAGCCTCGCGACGCGACCCACTTCCGCGTCGGTTCCAACAGCTGACCGTCCCCCACCAGGACGAAGCGCGCATCCGGTCGCTGCTGTCGATAGAGCGCGAACGCCTCGACCCCCACCTCATGCCGACGCGAGGGCTGGAAGGTGGAGACCATGCCCACGACAGGAGCCCCCTTCAGGCCGAGCTCGCGTCGCAAGGCCTCGCGGTCCTCGGCGGGGCGGAAGCGAGGGTCCACCAGTGCCGGAAGGACCTGCGCCAGCTTTCCCTGCTCCAACAAGCGCGGCAGCAGTGAGCTCGCCGGCACCGTGTACCCATCCGCCGCGGGCAAGGAGGAGCGCAGTGAACGCGGTGCGTGCAGCGAGCGCACGACCACCGTGTCGCCGCGCGGCCGGCCCCATCTCGCGAGGAAGTGGTCGTGGCTGAAGTGCGAATGCACCACGTCCACCGACCTTGCCCGCAGCCGAGACCAATCCCTGAACACACCCCAGGGTGGCGACTTCACGGACAACTCCAGGCCCCCTTCGTCCAACAGGCCCAGCTCCCGCAGGCGCGGCACCGCGGGTTCCTCCGCGGGGATGTCCTTGCGCCGACGGTCCACCGCCACCGTCACCTCGTGGCCCGCCTCCCGCTGCGCCAGCGCGAGCAACACCACGTTCTCCGCCGGTCCGCTGTAGAAGGGGCTCGCCAGCAAGTGCAGGATGCGCATGCGTTCACCGCCCCAGCAGCGTGCGGTACAGCGAGTCCAGCGCGTGAGCCTCGTGCTCCACGCCGCACCGCCTCCGCGCCTCCTCCGCCGCGTTGCGCCCCACTTCTCGCGCTCGCTCCGGCTCTCTCATCAACATGTCCAGCAGCTCGCGCAGCGCCTTCGCGTCTCCTGGCTCGAAGAAGAAGCCCGTGCGCCCGTGCTCGATGAGCGTGTCCAGATACGGCAGCTTCGACGCCACCACACAGCAACCGGACGCCATCGCCTCGACGTGCACCAGCGAGTACCCCTCCACGTAGGACGGGTGCACCAGCACGGTCAGCCCCTGGTACCAAGGCTCGATGACCGACTGCTCTCCGACAAGCGCTACCCGGTCCTCGATGCCCGCGCGAAGGCCGTTGATCCACTCCAGGTCCGAGCCCTTCGCCAACCCCACCAACACAGACTGCCACTCGGGATACCCGGGCAGGAGCGGGCGCACCGCCTCCAGGAAGTCCCCCTGCCCCTTCTCCTTCCGGACCCGGCCGATGACGCCCACCCCAAAGCGGCGCCCCTGCCCCAGCCGCTCCCACGCCTTCGCGCGGTCCTCCGGTGGGTGGAAGCGCTTCAGGTCGATGCCGTGCGAGATGACGGTCGACGGCAGCCCCATCACCTCCGCCACCTGACGCGTCAGCGAGACCAGGGCATCCGCGCCTCGCGCGAGGAATCGCGTGAAGCCGCTGGGCTCCATCGACGTGTGCCGGGTGAAGACCAGCCGCACCTGACGCCCCACGAGCTTCAACAACATGCCCGCGAGGAGCTCGTTGTTCCGATGCGCATGCCACACCACGGGCTCCCTGCGCGAGCGACGCAGCAGCTCCGGCCAGGTGATTCGCGGCAGGTCCTCGCTCAGCGCCGAGCCCATGACTCGCGTCTCCGCGCCCAGGTCCTTCACCAACGAGGGGACCACCGACTCCACGTGGCGCGTGACGCCCGTGTAGCGCTTGTGGAAGTGGGGGTGGATGATGAGTGTCATCGCGGCGTGGGCCTTCCGTGAGGAAAGAGCGTCGTCATCGCCTCCGCGTTCCGGTCGCTCGCACCGGAGATCCGCCCCACCGTCGCCAACGCCAGGGCCCCCAGCTCCGTGATGCGGCCTGGGTCCTCCAGCAGCTCCACGAGCCTCGTGTGTAGCGCCTCCGCGTCCACCACCTGCAGTCCTCCATGTCCCGAAAGCACCGTCACGCTGTCTCGGAAGTTGTCCATGTGCGGACCGAACAACACCGGCCGCCCCTGTCCCGCGGGCTCCAGGATGTTCTGCCCACCCCGCTTCGTGAACGAGCCCCCCACGAAGACCACCGTCGCCAGGCGGTACGCCCGCGACAGCTCGCCGATCGTGTCCAGCACCACCACCTGCGCCCGCTCGGGATTGCCCTGCGAGCGAAGCCCCACGCTCAGCCCCGTCTCACGCGCCAGGGACACCACGCGCGCCGCCCGGTCCACGTACCTGGGTGCAATCACCAGCCGCAGCTCCGGCCACCGCGTGAGCAGGCGCGCATAGACGCCCAACAGCACGTCCTCCTCGCCCTCGTGCGTGCTGCCTGCAATCCAGACCGTCGCTCCCACCGGGAGCCCCAGCGCCTCGCGCAGCGCACCATCCTCCGCCGCCGGCCCCGAGGCCAGGGAGTCGAACTTCGTGTTCCCCGTCACCTTCACCCAGTCAGGCTGCGCGCCCAGGCTTCGTGCTCGCTCCGCTTCCTCCTCCGTCCGCATCAACATCAGGTCGAAGTCCTTCAGCGGATTGCCGATGAGCCGGAACAACCACCGGTAGCGGCCTAGGTTCGATGGGGAGAAGCGCCCGTTGGTCATCACCACGCGCGCGCCGCCTCGCTTCGCCGCGCGGATGAGGTTGGGCCAGACCTCCGTGTACTCGAGCACCAGGATGTCGGGGCGAATCGCCTTCACGGCCCTGCGCGTCGCGCCCCACAGGTCGTACGGCACATACACCACGCCGTCGATGTCCTTCGCGAGCCGGCCCGTTGCCATCGCATGGCCACTGTCGGTCATCGTCGACAGGATGAGCTGGCACCCGGGGAAGCGGGCCCTCAGCGGACCGAACATGGGGGAGAGCGCGAGCAGGTCTCCCGCGCTCGCGCCATGCAACCACACCACGGGCCCGTCACCTCGCTGGGGCAGCGCACCTCGCGCATAGAACCCCAGCCGCTGCCACAGGCCGTGGCGCGTCTTCCGGTACAGGCACAGCACCGGGAAGAGCAGCGGGAAGAGAAGATACGTGGCGAGGATGTAGAGGAGTCGCATGGACGGCTCCCCGGCCCTCTATCAGATGCCAGGGCCCCTAGGCAGTACACGCACGGGGCTCGGCACAATCCAGGGTCGCCACTCCGACCCGAAGAAACGCCCAGGCCCCTGAACCCACACCTCCACGCGCACCACCCCCTCCCCCGTCAGCTCCACGGACGTCCCATCCGGCCCCAGCCGCCCCGCGCCCCACACCTCCACGCGCACCCGCTCCGGGTCCGGGATGCCCGGGACATGCACCTCGAGCACGTCTCCGACACGGGCCTCCCGACGCTCGGCGTCCACTCCGTCCAGCAGGAAGCCCTCGGGCTCCCCCAGGGCCCTGAACGCGCAGACGGCGGATCCACCCCGCAGCGCCCCGGTCACGAGCGCGGCCGCCGCCTTCGCATCCTCGGGCAGCGGCAAGGGCGCCTGGGCCGGCGGCAGGTACATCGCGAGGGAGCGAAACACAGACTCGTAGGACGGAAGGCCGTGGGCATCGTGCGCGCAGAAGGCGAGCTTCGATGCATCTCCCGACAGCTCCATGAAGCGCGCTCCCGGTCCCGGCTCCGGCGCGACGAGCACCATCACCCCGTGCATCGGGTTCGCCAGATAGGCGCCCACGGCGGGCAGCAATCGGCTCACCGGGTGACTCATCGCATGGCGGAAGAACGTGTCCGCCGAGTACAGCTCGAAGCCCTTCGCCTCCTGCGCGCTCGACTCGTCCGTCCACGGATTGTGACGCTGCACCGGATGCGCGAGGACGGTCATGCCTCCCGCCTCGTGGACCGCTCGCACGGCGTCGCTCGCGGGCATCCATCGCCGCATGCCCTCCAGCGGACGCGCCATGCCGAAGGCCACCAGGTGCCCCGCGGATGTGGAGATCTCCACCCCTGGAACCAGGAGGACCCCATCGACCCACGTGGGCGAGGGAGGAGTGAAGTCGTTGTGGTCGGTCAGCACCACGAAGTCGAGGCCCGCCGCCTTCGCCGCGCGTGCCACCGCCAGGGGACTGCCGTGCCCATCCGAGCGCGTGGTGTGGACATGAAACGCTCCTCGCGCCCACTTCGGCTGGCCCTCCTTCGGGAGGACCACCGGGTACTCCGTCAGCGACGCCGGCACGGTGAAGAAACCGCAGATGCCCAGCACCAACAGGACGAGCCCCAACACCGCTCGCACACCCTTGCCCACGGCCTTCCGGAGCCCTCCCGCTGTCTGCTTCACAGGTCCATTCCTCGCATCTCGAAACCGAGGCGGACCTTACGAAGCATCGGGCCCGATGTCCGGGCTGACGTCCTCTCGAGCCTCACGCCGCACCTCGCTCGGCGGAGCCCTCCGTCTGCATCCGCCACAGCGCCGCGTAGCGACCGCCCTTCTGGAGCAGCTCCGCGTGACTGCCGCTCTCCACCGCCTTGCCCGCCTCCATGACATGGAGCACGTCCGCGTTCACCACGGTGGACAACCGGTGCGCGATGACCAGCGCCGTTCGCCCCGGCAACACCATCGCCAGCGCGGCCTGCACCTCGCGCTCGCTCTCCGGGTCCAGGCTGCTCGTCGCCTCGTCCAACACCAGGACCTGGGCGCGCGCCAGCACCGCTCTCGCGATGCACAACCGCTGACGCTGACCACCGCTCAACGTCACGCCTCGCTCGCCGATACGGGTGTCGTAGCCCTGGGGCAGCGCTCGGATGAAGCCGTCCGCGTTCGCCACCTTCGCCGCCGCCTCGACCTCTTCACGCGTCGCGTCCGGCCGCGCATAGCGCAGGTTCTCCAGCACCGACCCCTGGAACAACAGCGGCTCCTGCGTCACCAGCGCGAACTGCTGGCGAAGGCTCTCGGCCGTGTACCGGTCCACGTCCACTCCATCCAACGTCATCCGGCCCGACTGGGGACGCTCGAAGCGCAGGAGCAGCGACGTCACCGTGCTCTTGCCTCCTCCGCTTCCTCCCACCAGTGCCGTCACCTGCCCCGCCTTCAACTCCAACGTCACCCCGTCCAGCGCCTGGCGCTCGCCATACGCGAAGCGCACATCCTCCAGGCGCAGCGCGTGCGACAACGGCGGAGCCGGCACCGCGTCCGGCGCATCCTCCACCGGGTGCTTCAAGTCCAGGAGCGCGAACAACCGCTCACCCGCCGCCCCCGCCTGCATCGCGAACTGCGTCACCCGGCCCAGGTCCTTCACCGGCTGGTACACCAGGATGACCGCGGTCAGCAGCGAGAGCAGCGCCTCCGGCTCCATCAGCCGCGTGCTCGCCGCGAAGGCCAACGCTCCCGCCAACGCCGCGGCCGCGAGGACTTCCATCACCCCCGGCACCGCACCTCGGGCCCAGGCCGCGCCCACCACGGCATCCTCATGCGCCTTCGCGTGCGACGCGAACCGCGCCAGCTCCGCCTCCTGCCCGTTGAAGGCCTGAATCGTCCGAAGCCCGCCCAGCCCCTCGTGGAGCTGGCCCGCCAGGTGCCCCAGCTGCGTCTGGCCCTCGCGCGTCCCCTTCAACACCTTGCGCGTCAACTGGGACGCGGGCAGCGCCGCGAGCGGAATCACCACCAGCATCAGCCCGCCCAGCAGCGGACTCATCGACAGCGCCACTCCCGCCAGGATGAGCACCTGGAGGCTGTCACGCAGGTACGAGCCCACCGTGTACATCGCCGCCGTCTCCACCGCGGTGACGTCCGCCGAGAAGCGGCTGAGCAGGTCTCCCTGACGCTCCCTCGCGAGCTGCGCGGGCGACAGCGACGTGAGCTTCAAGAAGAGCTCCCGCCGCACGTCCTTCACCACCCGCTGCGCGAACAGGCCCATGAAGTAGAACTGGCCCAGGTACCCCACGCCCTTCACCGCGCCCACCACCACCATCACCAGCGGGAAGCCCCAGAGCGCCGCGTCGCGCGGCAGGTCCCCGAGCCATGGCACCCGGTTCGCGCCGGCGAAGCCCTCCTCGCCTCCCGACAGCAGGAAGCGCAGCGCGGGGCCCGTGAGGTACGCGTACGCCCCCGTCGTCAGCCCCACCAACGCCATGC
This sequence comes from Myxococcus stipitatus, assembly GCF_038561935.1. The sequence goes on from NZ_CP102770.1 coordinate 6,574,915, forward strand.
ATACGAATGCCACCACGAGCACCGCCACATGCGGGCGCGTGTAGCGCAACAGTCGCCAGAGTGTCCGCCGCATTTCCCTACCGTCCCACCTTGCGCAGCGCCGCCTTCGCGAGCTGTGAGTACGGGTTGTACTCCAGCACCTTCAGCAGCTTCTTCCGCGCCAGCGGCGCGTCCCCCAGGTCCATGTCGATGATGGCCGCGATGATGTGCAGCCGCTCCACATACGGCCCCAAGGACAAGGCCTTCTTCAACACCTTCTGCGCCTTCTGTGCACGCTGAACCAGCGGGCCGCCCGCTCCCTGGTACGTCGCCCAGGCAAGGAAGGCGTAGTACTCCGGCTCGCTGGGGTTGAGCGACACCGACTCCTCGAAGGCCTTCATCGCCGTCACGAAGTCGCGCCGCTTCAGCGAGGACTCGCCCCGGCGCAGCGCAATCTCCGCGTCCACCACCACCGCCGTGTTGCGCCCGACGTCCAGCTTGCTGAACAGGTACTGGAGATACGCCTTGCGCTTCTCCTCCACGCTCAGCACCCGGTACGACGCGGACAGCTTCTCCTGCACCGAGTCCAACAAGTCCCGCAGGTCCGAGAGGTCGAACTCCGCATACGTGTCCGGATGGAAGCGCATCGCCGTCTCGTGGTACGCGCGCTCCACCGCCTCCGCGTCCGCGGCGATATCCAGTCCCAGGCTGCCGAAGTAGCTCCGGGTGATGATGCGCACGGCCTCCTCGCGCAGCGACGCCGCCGTCTCCACCGGCAGCGACTTGCGCTTGCGAGGCCCAATCCGGTCCGGCACCACCACCGCCGACAGCATGTCCGTCCCCGTCGCCACCGGCGTCGCGGAGAACGTCACCCCGCCCGTCAGCTTGAGGAACCACAGCAGCGAGTACGCCGCGCGCAGCTCGCCACGCCCGTGCGCCAACAACTCCTTCAAGACGATGCGGCCATTGACCTGCATCGCGATCTTGATGTCGTCCGTGTCCAGCGCCATCGCCTGCATGTCGCGGCCGAACTCCGGCGAGCGGACCGGGTACTCGCCCAGGTGCGCTCGAAGCGACGCCGCCATCACCTTCAGCGGGAAGCCCTTGCGCGCGCCCTCCAGCACCTGCGCCAGCGGCGGCAGGTCCACCGAGGCCACCTCCGACGTGTACTCGTCGCCGGAGTAGAAGGCGTAGCGGCCCTCGCGCATCCCGAGCACTCGCGCCAGCTTGTCTCGCGTGTAGTCGCGCAGCAGCTGCGAGAGCTCCTCGCCCACCGCCTCCACACCCGCGTCCGCCAGCGCCGCGCCGATGCGCAACCCGGAGGCCAGCGCCTCCACCACCCGCGCCTCCTGCGCCGGCGTGGCCAGCTTGCGCTCCACCAGGTAGCGCGGCAGCGAGTCCTCCTTCGCCGTCGAGTCGAAGTTCACCGGCCCGCCGCGCAGGAAGTACACCCGCCGGCTCAGCCCCCGGTGCGCCACCACCAGCACACCGTCCCGCCGCAGCCGGTAGATGGAGTGCAGGAGGCCGGGCAACGGATAGCCCTTCAGCTCGCCACTGTTCACCGCCGGACGCGACAGCGTGGCCGCAAGCCCCGTCAGCGGCACGGCCTGCGCCGCGCGCACCAGCGACTCCAGCCGAGGCACCAGCTCGCCCGGCTTGAGCGGGTCCGCCACGTAGGCGTTCACCTTGAGGTCCAGCACGGAGCCCACGCCCCGCGCCCGGCCCAGGTGCCCCTTGTCGATGGCGACGATGGGCACTCGCGCCCCCTGGCTGTGGCCTCGGATGTGGTGGACCACGTGCGCGCCGTCCAGGCGAGGCAGGTCCACCGACAGCACCATCACATCCGGGTTGTCCGCCGCGAAATGCTCCAGCACCGCGATGGGGTCATTCACCGCGCGCACGGAATACCCGGCCTGGGAGAGCAGGCCCCTCAGGTGTTCGAGCGTGGGAGGATGGCTCTCGGCGAGCAGAAGCGTCTTCAAGGGTAGCGCAGTCTACACCTTCACCCGGGCTTGCATCAGGGTACGATGCGCCCCCTTCTCATGACGCCACCGCCCCGCATTCTCGTCGTGGCCGGCGAGGCCTCTGGCGATTCGCACGCCGCCGACCTCGTCGCAGCCCTGCAGGCCCGCCGCCCGGACCTCACCTTCTTCGGCATGGGGGGCTCGCGACTGGCCGCCACCGGCGTCGAGCTGCTCTTCGACGCGCGCGAAGTGTCCGTCATGGGCATCACCGAGGTGCTCCCTCGCATCCCGCGAATCCTTCAAATCATGAAGGGGCTGTCCCAGGCCGCCGCGGAGCGCCGCCCCGTGGCCGCCATCCTCGTCGACATCCCGGACTTCAACCTGCGCCTGGCCAAGAAGCTCAAGGCCCTGGGAATCCCCGTCGCCTATTACATCTCGCCCATGATCTGGGCCTGGCGCCGAGGCCGGGTCCACACCATCAAGCGGCTGGTGGACCGGATGCTCTGCATCCTCCCCTTCGAGGAGGACTTCTACCGCGAGGCCGGCGTGAGCGCCCGCTACGTGGGCAGCCCCGTCGTGGAGCAGATTCCCGCACCCGACAGCCCTCTCGCGTTCCGGACCCAGTTGGGGCTCAAGCCGGATGCCCCCACCCTGGCGCTGCTCCCGGGCAGCCGCATGAGCGAGATTCGCCGGCTCCTTCCCACCATGGTGGACACGGCCAAGACGTTGTCCGCTGAACGCCCCGGCCTCCAGGTCGTCGTCCCCGTGGCCCCCACCATCCCCCGGGAGGAGGTCGTCTCCCGCTTCGAGGGCAGCGGCGTGACGCCCGTCCTCATCGAGGGCCGGGCGCCCGAGGTCGTCGGCGCCAGCGACGCCGCCGTGGTCGCCTCGGGGACAGCCGCGTTGGAAGCCGGACTGATGCAGCGTCCGCTCGTCGTCATCTACCGCGTCTCGCTCATCACGTACTGGGTGGGGCGGATGATGCTGAAGGTGGCCTTCGTGTCACTCGTCAACCTGCTGGCCGGCCGGCGCGTGGTGCCGGAGTTGATCCAGGGGGAGGCCACCCCCGAGCGCATCGCGGAGGAGGTCCGCCGGGTGTGGACCCCAGGAACCCCGCGAGACGAGATGCTCAAGGGCCTGGCGGAGGTCCGGGGGCGGCTGGGCGAGTCAGGGGCCGCCGCCCGGGCGGCGGAGTCGGTCATGGAGCTACTGCCCCCGCGCGCCATTTAGGGTATGTCCGCCCGGCCATGAACCCTGCGCTGGTCTGCATCCCCACCTACAACGAGCGGGAGAACATCGAGGCCATCACCCTGGCGGTGCTCAGGGCCGACCCGCGCGTCGATATCCTCATCGTCGACGACAACTCGCCCGACGGCACGGGGCAGCTCGCCGATGCACTCGCGGCCCAGGACTCCCGGGTGCGCGTGCTGCATCGCGAGAAGAAGGAAGGCCTGGGGCGCGCGTACCTGGCGGCGTTCCGGTGGGCCTTGGAGCAGGGCTACGCGTACATCATGGAGATGGACGCCGACTTCAGCCATGACCCGCGCTACCTGTCGGGCATGCTGGACGCGGCCGAGGCGGGTTCGGACCTGGTGCTCGGCTCGCGCTATGTCACGGGCGGCGGCACGGTGAACTGGGGCGTCGGTCGGCAGGTCATCAGCCGGGGCGGCAGCCTGTATGCCCGGACAATCCTGGGCGTGGGCGTGCGCGACTTGACTGGTGGCTTCAAGTGCTTCCACCGGCGGGTGCTGGAGTCCATCGACCTGGATGCCGTACACAGCACCGGGTACGCATTCCAGATAGAGCTCACCTACCGCACGCTCAAGCGCGGCTTCACCGTGCGCGAGGTCCCCATCATCTTCGAGGACCGCCGGGTGGGACACTCCAAGATGAACAAGAAGATTTTCGCCGAGGCGCTCACCATGGTGTGGAAGCTTCGCCTCACGGTGTAGCCCGGAAGGTCGTGCGGTGATGACGGTCTACCTGACGCAATTCCTGGTGGCCTTGCCGGCCATCTTCTTCGTGGTGGACCCCATCGGGGTGGTGCCCTTGTTCCTGGCGATGACGGCCGGGGACACGAAGGAGAAGGTCCGCAGCACGGCCCTGCGCGCCTGTCTGGTGGCCGGCGGGCTGATGACCTTCTTCGCCCTGTTCGGCACCGTCATCTTCAAGGTGTTCGGCGTGTCGCTGGGCGCCTTCCGCGTGGCGGGCGGCATCCTGCTGCTGATGACGGCGCTCGACATGCTCCGGGCCCGGCCCTCCGAGACACGCACCACGCCCACCGAGGAGCGTGAGGGCGCGGTGAAGGAAGACGTGGCCATCGTCCCGCTGGCCATCCCGCTGCTGGCGGGCCCCGGTGGCATCGCCACCGCCATGGTGCTGGTGGCCCGAGGCAACTCGATGACGGGCACCCTGCCGGTGCTCGCCGCCATCATCCTCACCTTCGTCGCCAGCTACTTCATCCTGCGCGCCTCGGGCCTCGTGCAGCGGGTGCTGCGTCAGTCCGGCGTCGCCATCGTCGAGCGGGTGATGGGCCTCATCCTCGCCGCCATCGCCGTGCAGTTCATGGCCGACGGCGCCAAGGAGCTCCTGAAGTAGCTCAGGTGCCGGCGACCCAGGCGGGCCCCGCGCGGCGGAGTGTCCCCTGGGGCTGGCCCTCCAGCGTGAGCTCGTCGGGTCCCGAGCGGCGCGCGTCGTAGGCATAGCCGCCCTCCTGGACCTCCTGGAGGTACACCACCACCGCGTCCAGCACCGACTCCTGGACGACCTTGAAGGTGGCGTCGCCGCAGTGGGGCTCATCCCCTTCGAAGAAGCGCTCCAGCATGGCCTGCTCGGGCCGGCGGACGTACACCCTCACCGGCGTGGGCTCGTTGCGGCCCAGGGAGGCAATCTCCTCCACCATCCGGGAGGGCGTGGGTTCCTTCAGCACGGATTGAACCAGGCTGCACTTGTCCGCCTCCACCTCCCGCCGCTCCGCGAGCGGCGCTTGATGCGCGCAGCCCGCCCCCGCCAGGAGCGCGACACCCATCGCGCCCCAGGCCCACCGCTGGAATCGGTCCATCCCTGCCTCCTCACGCTTCATCCGCCCGCTACAGCTTCCTCCACCGCGGCGAGAAGGGTGCTCGAGGCAGCACCGGGTCCTCCACCGCGATGATGTATTCGGCCCGGCGGTTGCCCGCTTCCGCCGTCTCGTCCGGAGTCCGCACGGCTGGCGACTCCTCACCCAATCCCTCGTAGAAGATGGGGACCTTCAACCCGCGCTGACGGAAGGCCGCGGCGAGACTCCGCGCCCGCTTGAGCGACAGCTCCCGGTTGTCCTTCGAGTCTCCCACCGTGTCCGTGTGCCCGAGCACGAAGAGGCGAACCGCCGCGAAGCGTCCGTATTTCGCAAGCGCCTCCGCAATCAACGCATGGCTCCTGTCCAGCTTGCCTCGCTCGGCGGCGGGAATGTCCGCGCGCCCCGAGGCGAAGCCCACCTCTTCATGGGGAATGTCCACGCGCCACGGGAAGAGGTCGACACCCGTGTAGAAGTCCGATGTGTCGAAGGCCCGGAGGGAAATCTTCATCACCCGGCCCTCGGCGGGTGGCCAGCTCACTCCGAGCGGCGTGCCCGCTGGCTCGCCCTTGAAGGGCACCTCGCCCTCGAAGGCCTTCTTCCCCGTGTCCATCAGCACGGTGAGCTCCACGCGGCCCGCGGGACGCGAGAGCAGGAAGGTGAGCTTGCGCCCCGCGACGTCCACGTCCTCCGGACGCACCTCCAACCGCAGCGGCCCGTTGAGCTCCGTGTCGAAGGACAGCGGCATGCTGGCTGCCTCGGCGTCGGGGAAGCGCACCACCAGCTCGCCCTCGTAGTGGAAGCGGCCCTCGGGCTGCTCCAGCTCGATGCGTCGGGTGATGCCTGGCTTCCCCCCGCCCTTCATCTCGACCACCTTCCCGTCCCCGCGCTTCAGCTTCAGCTCGAAGCCAGCAATCGGCTCGTCGATGTGCACGAGCAATGCCGGGAGCTTCTCGCCCACCGCGGCACGGCCCTCCAGGGACACCCGGATGGCTTCGGCGAACGCGGGCAGCGGCGACGAGACGGCAAGACACAGCAGCAGGACCAGGCGGGCATTCATGGCGCGGCGTCGGCCTCCGGCTTCGCGGGGCATGCGGCGACGGCGCCCCGGCTGGGTGGATTCCACCGCGACAGGGTAGGACGGTGCTCCATGCGAGGAAATGCTTCGCGAACAAGACGCGGCGGCGCGTGACGACATCCCCCCGCCACGACCCACCTCGCGGGCGGCCGGGGAGACATGCACCGGCCCTGGCCCCCCGCCCTTCCGGGCCGGACTCAGGGCACGCCGATGAGGGTGATGCCCGAGTCCTTGGCGGCGGCGAACAGCGCGGGCGCGTCCAGCAGCACCGTGCGGCCCGCCTCCAGCGCGAGGACCTTGGCCCCGACTTCGTTCATCACTTCCAGCGTGCGGGGTCCCGCCGCCGGCAGGTCGAAGCGCAGGTCCTGGTGGGGCTTGCAGCGCTTCACCACCACCGCGCCCGCGCCTCCCAGCTTGCCGCCTCGGCGGATGGCCTCGTCGGTGCCCTCCACCGCCTCGAGCGCCAGGACGTGCCCCTGGTGCACCACCACCGTCTGGCCCACGTCCGCCTGGCCCAGGAGCACCGCCACCTCGCGCCCCAGCGCCACGTCCTTCTCCTGGGCCTCGCTCAGCACCGGGCCCGCCAGGTGGCCGGGCGGACAGAGCACCTCGCCCAGGTAGTCGGTGGGGGCAATGATGGTGACGCCGCGCGACTCGAAGTCCGCGGCCACCGCGCGCAGGAGCGCGTCATCCCGGAAGCTGCGCAGGCGGGAGATGATGCGGACGGCGCCCAGGTCCGGCCGAGCGTCCGTCAGCGCCTTCACATGGCTGATGCCACCCGCCATGGCCGCCTGCTTCACGCCCGCGGCGATGAAGGCCTTCTGGATGCGGTTCACCTGGCCGACACGGACCCAGGTCAGCGCGCCCACCTCGGAGGCCAGCGCCGGGTCCGTCTCTCCCTTGTGCGCCACGGCGATGACTTCCAGTCCCCGTGCCCGCGCGGCGCGAGCGAAGAGGAACGGAAGCTGACCATTGCCCGCGATGAGACCAATCTTGCCGTCCGGCGGCGCGCTGCTCTCCATGTCCGCAGACTAGCGCGTCAGGCCGCGCTTGCTCTGCGCGATGAAGCTCACGAGGTGGTCGACCTCGGGGTGCCCCGACAGCTCCGCGCGAAGCCGCGCCAGCGCCTCCTGCAGCCCCAGCTTGGAGCGGAACAGGATGCGGTGGGCCTCCTTCACGCGCTCGATCTGCTCCTTGGAGTAGCCGCCGCGCTCCAGGCCCACGGTGTTGAGCCCCACCAGCTCCGCGCGGTCACCCTGCGCCGTCGCGTACGGCGGAATGTCCATGGTCACCATGGCGCCGCCGGAGATGAAGGAGAAGCGGCCCAGGCGGGTGAACTGATGCACCGCCGCCAGGCCGCTGATGATGACGTGGTCTTCCATCTCCACGTGGCCGGCCAGCGCGGACCCGTTGCCGATGCGGCAGCCGTTCCCCACGATGCAGTCGTGGGCCACGTGGCTGTTGGCCATCAAGAGGGTGCCGTTGCCGATGCGCGTGGCACCGCCCCCACCGACCGTGCCCTTGTGCAGCGTGACGAACTCGCGCACCTGGTTGTCGTCACCCAGCGTGAGCTCGGTGTCTTCCCCCGCATACTTCAAGTCCTGCGGGTCCGCCCCGATGGAGGCGAACTGGAAGATGCGGTTGCGCGCACCAATCGTCGTGCGGCCCTCGATGACGACGTGAGGCCCCACGCGGGAGCCCTCGCCAATCGTCACCTGCGGCCCAATCACCGAGTACGGTCCGACCTGGACCGACTCGTGTAGACGCGCATCGGGATGAACCACCGCGGTGGGATGAACCTGAGCCATGTCGTCTCCTCTGCCTCTCGAGCTCGCGGTCAGGACGCCGCGCCCTCTTCCGCCCCAGCGTCCTTGTCCACCACCGTGGCCAGGAACTCACCTTCGGCGACCTTCACGCCATCCACGGTCGCCGTGCCCTTCGTCTTCCAGACCGCGCCCTTGTGGCGCAGCACCTCGATGAGGAGCTGCACCCGGTCTCCCGGCACCACCGGCTTGCGGAAGCGCGCGCCATCCACGCCCATCAGGTAGGTCACCTTCTGGGACGGGTCCATGTTCTCGCTCTTGTACGCAAGAATCGCGGACGCCTGGGCCAGCGCCTCCAGGATGAGCACGCCCGGCATCACCGGGTGCCCCGGGAAGTGGCCGTTGAAGAAGGGCTCGTTGATGGTGACGTTCTTGAAGGCCGTGATCTTCTGGCCCGGAACAATCTCCACCACCCGGTCGATGAGGAGGAACGGGTACCGGTGCGGCAGCAAGTTCTGGATTTCTCGGATGTCCATCACTCCCCCTTCTCCTTCTCCAGCAGCTCGACCCTGCGGCGCAGGGTTCGCATTTCCTTGAGCAGGTCCGCCACCTGGTTCACCGCCGCGCTGGCGCGGAGCCACTCGCGATGGGGAACGGCGGGAGAGCCACTCACCACCTGGCCATCCGGGACGTCATGGGCCACGCCGGACTGCGCGCCCACCTTCGCCATGTCGCCCACGCGGATGTGGCCCACCACACCCACCTGGCCCGCCAGGACCACGCCCATGCCAATCTCCGCCGAGCCGGACACACCGGCCTGGGCGCAGATGAGGCTCAGCGCGCCAATCTTCACGTTGTGGGCGACCTGCACCAGGTTGTCGACCTTGGTGCCGCGGCCCACCACCGTCTCGCCCACCGTCGCGCGGTCGATGCAGGAGCAGGCGCCCAGCTCGACGTCGTCCTCGATGCGGACGATGCCCACCTGGGGAATCTTGTAGTGCTCCGGGCCCGCTTCGCCCTCGGGGTTGAACGCGAAGCCGAAGCCATCCGCACCCACCACGGAGGCCGAGTGGAGGATGCAGCGCGAGCCCACGATGCAGCCCTCGCGCACCGTCACGTTGGGGTGCAGGACGCTGTCCTCGCCCACCTCGGCGTGCTCGCCCAGGTAGGCGCCCGGGTACAGCACCGAGCGAGCCCCCACCTTCGCGCCGGCCTCGACGGTGGCGCCCGCCATCACCGTGGCTTCCGGATGGACGGTGGCCTCGGGGTGGACCCACGCTCCAGGGCGGATGCCCGGCGCGGGCCGAGTGTTGGGATGGAACAGGCGCAGCAGCTTGGCGTAGGCCAGGTGCGGATTGGCCACCCGCACGAGCGCGACGCCGTCGCGGGGAGGCACGTCTCCGCCGACGAGGACAGCCGAGGCACGGGTGGCCTCGAACTGGCGGCGGTAGCGCGTGTTTCCGTAGAAGGACACGTCTCCCGGGCCCGCTTCTTCAAGCCCGTTGAGTCCGTGGATGAGCTGCTCAGAGTCCCCGAGAAGCTCTCCCCCGACATGGGCGGCGAGCTCCCCGAGCCGACGAGGGGCGGGAGAGGTCTTCACGTGGCGCGGTCTACTTCGTCGGGGCGTCCTTCGCCGCCGTCTTCTTGGAGCTGTTGTACGCCCGGATGACCTCGTTGGAGATGTCGTACTGGGCCTTCGCGAAGACGATGCCCGAGTCGCGCTTCTCCAGCACGAGGCCCAGGTCGTCACGCTGCGCGATGGAGGCCACCACCTGGTCGATCTTGTTGATGATGGGCTCCATCTCCTGGCGCTCCTTGTTGGCGGCCTCGGCGCGGCTCTTCTCCCACTTCTGGGCGAGCGTCATCACCTTGCGCTGCAGCTCCGCCTCCTTCTGGCCCCGCACGTCGGCGGCCATGGCGCTCGCCTGCTTGTCCAGCGCCTCCTTCTCGGCGCGGAGGGCGGACTGCTCCTTGTCGATCTCCTTCTGCTTGTCCTCCAGCCACTTCTGGAGGCGGGTCTTGGCGGCCTTGCCGTCATCCACCTCGAGAAGGACCCGCTGAAGGTCCACGTAGGCAACCTTCATCTCCGCGGCCGAAGAGGCCACCGGCAGGGCAAGCGACAGGACGGCGGCCAGGGCCGCGACAGTGGTGCGAAGCGACATGTTCAACAGCTCCTCAGGGAAGGGTACAGGGTCCGACGTCAGACGCCCGGGCTTGTTCAACCCTTCCCGCCAGGGCGGGGCCGGGACGACAGGGCGACGGCTTATCAGAAGAAGTTGCCGATAGTGAACTCGAACAGAATCCGTTCGTCTTCCGGCCGCCTGGTGAGCGGGATGCCCCACTCGAAGCGCAGGGGGCCGATCGGGCTGAACCAGCGGAAGCCGAAGCCCGCCGAGTGGAAGAGGCCGAGTGGCAGCTTGTCCTGCTTGTCCTCGAAGAAGCGCTCGTTCGAAGCGAAGGCGTTGCCCGCGTCGTAGAAGAGCACGCCGCGCAGGCCGGCCTTCTCGAAGATGGGGAACTCGAGCTCGAAGTTGAAGACGAGCTGCTTGTTGCCGCCCACGAGGAAGTCCGTGACAGTGGCGTCCGGACTGCTCGAGCGAGGCACCTTCACCGTCGGGCTGATGCTGCGCAGGAAGTAGCCGCGGACGCTGTTGATGCCACCGACGTAGTACAGCTCGGAGATGGGCAGCGGCTTGTTCGAGTCGAGCTGCTGGATGTAGCCCAGCGACGCGTTCGTCTTGAAGACGAAGCCCAGCGGCATCGGGAAGTACAGGCGCGACGTCGCCGTGTACCGGTTGAAGAGGAACGAGCCCCCGAGGAAGTCCGGGGCGAACTCCACCGAGCCCACATGGTAGAAGCCGCGCGACGGGAACAGGCGGTTGTCGCGGCGGTCGAACGAGAGCGACAGCCGGGCCGCGCTGGTGGTGCCCGACAGGAACTGGTTGGCCAGCAGCACCGCGCCCAGGTTCGAGCCCGCCTCCACGTTCACCCACTCCCGGGTGTAGCCGATGGTGCCCAGCAGGTCGTCGATGAACTGGTAGCCGATGGAGATGGTTCCACCGGTGGAGTTCCGGATGAAGCCTTCGTAGTCCGCCTGGACGCGGAAGAACTCCGCGGACAGCAGGTAGTTGGTGTCCAGGAAGTACGGGTCGTAGAACGACAGCTGCACGAGCGAGCGCAGGCTGGAGATCTGCGCGGACGCGGAGACGCTCTGGCCCCAGCCCAGGAAGTTGTTCTGGGAGATCTGCGCCGTGAAGATGAAGTTCTCCACGTTGGAGAAGCCCAGGCCCACCTGGAAGGTCCCGGTGGCCTTCTCCTTCACCTCCACCTGGAGGACGATGGTGTCGTCGGTGCTGCCCGGACGCTGGGTGATCTCCACCGTCTCGAAGTAGCCCAGGGCGGTGACGCGCTCCTTGCTGCGGCGCACGCCCGTGCCGCTGTAGAGCTCACCCTCGTAGACGCGCAGCTCGCGGCGGATGACCTTGTCGCGCGTCTTCGTGTTGCCGCTGATGTCGATGCGCTCGATGGTGACCTGCGGGCCCTTCTGCACGTCGAAGGTCAGGTCCACCGTGCGGTTGTCCGCGTTGACGCTCGTGACGGGGTTGATGTTCGCGTACGCGTAGCCGCGGTCGTAATACACGTCCGACAGGCCCAGGATGTCTTGCGACAGCTGCGAGCGGTTGAAGCGGTCCTTGGACCGAGACTTCATCAGCTCGATCATCCGCTCCTTGGGCACGTCCGGGAGCAGGTCACCCGCGAGGTCGATCTTCCCGATGTCGTACGGCTCGCCCTCGGTGATGCGCAGGGTGATGTAGATGTAGCGCTTGTCCGCGGAGAGCTGGACCGTGGGCTTGTCGATCTTGACGTTGATGAAACCGCGGTCGTAGTAGGCGATCTGGATGACGGCCAGGTCGCGCTGGAAGGCGTCCTCGCGGTACGTGCCCTCGCCCGTGAAGAAGGAGAAGAAGCCGCCCTCGCGGGTGATCATCGTCTCCTTGAGCACCGAGGCGGGGACCTTCTCCGCGCCGATGAGGGTGATCTGCTTCACCATCACCTTGGCGTGCTCGTTGATGACGATGACGACGTCCACGCTCCCACCACCCTCGGCGGAGGGTTTGATCTCGTGGGAGACCTCGGCGAGGAAGAAGCCCTTCTCCACATACTTGGCCTGGATCTTCTTCACCGTGTTGCGCACGGTCTCCAGGTCCAGGATGGTGTTGGCCTTGACCTCGATGTCGTCCTTGAAGTCGTCCTTGTTGAGCTCCTCGTTGCCCTTGAGCGCGACGGAGCGGACCACCGGCCGCTCCTCCACCCGGACGACGTAGGCGATGCCGCGCGGCAGCTTCTGCCGCAGCAGCTCCACGTTCTGGAAGTACCCCAGGGCCCACACGGCCCGGAGGTCCTCCGCGCTGCGGGAGGGGTCCCAAGGCTGACCCACCTTGGTGCGCAGGGCGCGGCGGATGGCCTCGGCCTCCACGCGCTTGTTGCCCTCGACGCGAATCTCCACCACCCGGGTGGCCTCGTCCTCGGACGAGACGGGTGCTTCCTCGACGGGGGCGTCCGAGGGGCGCTCGGGCTCTTGGGGAGTGGGCGCGGGAGTGCTCGGAGATGGGGCCTGAGAAGGCGCACCCCCGTTCACCTGTGCCCGGACGGGGCCAGGCACGAGCGACCACAGGACGACCGCTATCAGCGGGAGCAGTGACTTGCGCGACAGAACGGGGTGCCTCAAGGGGAGACCGGCCGGGAAAAGGCGGGGCAATGTACGGGAAGGGGCGCGACGCCCTCAATCCAAAAGCGCGGAGCCATCAAGCCTCCGACACCTGCCCGCCGGCCAGCCGCAGGCGGCGGGGCATGGAACGGGCCAGGGTCTCATTGTGGGTGACCACCACGGCGGTGATGCCCAGCTCCCGGTTGACGTCCCGGAGGAGCTGGTGGATGCCCTCGCCGGTGGCCGGGTCCAGGTTGCCCGTCGGCTCGTCGGCGAGGAGGACGGCGGGCTTGAGCACCAGGGCGCGGGCCAGGGCCACCCGCTGGGCTTCACCACCGGACAGTTCCCCTGGCCTGTGGTCTACCCGCTGCCCCAATCCCACCCGCTCCAGCAGCTCCCGGGCGTAGGCGTAGGCCCCGGTGCGCTCCCGGCGCTGGATGAGGGCCGGCATGGCCACGTTCTCCAGGGCGGTGAACTCCGGCAGGAGGTAGTGGCTCTGGAAGACGAAGCCGATGGTGCGGTTGCGGAACTCGGCGATTTCCGCGTCGTTCATGGCGAAGACGGAGCGGCCCTCGAAGAAGACCTCGCCCGCGGCGGGGGCGTCCAGGGTGCCCAGCACGTGCAGGAAGGTGCTCTTGCCCGCGCCGGAGGCCCCCACCAGGGACACGAGCTCTCCCTTGGCGATATCGAGCGACACGGAGCGCAGGATGTCGATGCGCTTTCCGTGCAGGAAGTAGCTCTTGAAGACGTTGCGGATGGACAACAGCGTCATGGCTACTCCGCCTTGAGGCCTTCCACCGGCTCCACGCTGCTCGCCTTGAGGGCCGGGTAGATGGAAGCCAGGTAGGTGACGAGCACCGCGATGACGACGGCCAACGCGGTCTGCAAAGGTTCGATGCGCACCGGCAGCGCGGGAATGTAATAGACCTCGGGGTCCAGCTTGATGCCCACCTTCTCGATGAAGAGGCACCAGGACAGGCCGGAGAACAGGCCCAGGACCCCTCCGGCGACGCCAATCTGGAGACCTTCGGCGAGGAATATCTTCACGATGCCTCCATCCGAGACGCCCAGCGCCTTGAGGACGGAGATCTCCTTGCGCTTCTCCAATACCAGCATGATGACCGTGGCGACGATGAGCCCCGCGGCCACGATGATGATGATGGACAGGATGATCCCCATCACCAGCTTCTCCAGGCGCAGCGCGGAGAAGAGGTTCTTGTTCATCTCTCCCCAGTCGCGAGCCCGGTAGGGATAGCCGCCCAGCGTCTTCGCCACCTGCCCGGCGATGCGGCGCGCGTCATCGATATCGAGCACCTTCAGCTCGATGCCCGTGGCGCCCTGGACGCTGAAGAAGTCCTGCGCTTCCTTGAGCAGGATGTAGACGAACTTGGCGTCGTACTCGTACATCCCCGAGTAGAAGACGGCCGCCACGCGGAAGGCACGGTTCTTGGGCAAGGGCCCCATGGGCCCCAGCTCCGTGCCCAGCGGAGACACCACGTTCACCCGGTCTCCCACCACCACCCGAAGCTGCGACGCCAGCTCTCGGCCGATGATGATGCCGGGCAGCACGGGCGTCTTCTTCGGCTTGCCGGAGCGCCGGATGATGTCGTCGCCACTGTCCTCCCCCGCCCCGCCCTCGGACGGAGCCGCTTCCTCGTCCTGGCCGCGCGAGAGGATCTTCTCCGGCGTGTGGAGGATGTCGAGCGAGCCGCCGCCCAGGATGTTCTTGGGCAGGTCCGTCACCTCGCCCACCGTGGCCGGGTCGATGCCCTTGATGATGACGGCGTCGACGTTGCCCTCCGAGGCAATCATCACCTGGTTGATGATGAAGGGGGACTGCCCCTCGACGCCGGGCACCTTGCCGACGGTGTCCATCACCTTGCTGAAGTCGGGCATGTCCCCCGCGTACCGGGTCACCACCACGTGGGCGTTGGTGCCCAGGATCTTCTTCTGGAGGTCGGCCTCGAAGCCGCTCATCACCGACAGCACGATGATGAGCGCCATGACGCCCACGCCCACGCCCCCCACCGACAGCGCGGTCATCATCATGGTGGGCGACTGCTCGCGCAGCTTCAGCGAGTGCAGCGCCTCCGACGCGGCCAGCGGGTCCGCCATGCCCAGCGCGCGGATGCGCGTGCGCTCCACGGCGGCCTCGGCGGAGCGGATGATGAAGTAGACGAGCAGCGGCGGGATGATGCCGAACATCAACACCGCCAGCGTGCCCAACAGCAGCGAGGGCCGGAACACCGCCACGTGGCGGCGCGCGACGAACAGCTCGAACCCCAGCTTCAGGTCCACGCGCCCGCTGCCCGCGGCGATGAAGCCCGTGTTGATACCCAGCACCAGCGCGAGCACCAGCGCCGTGAAGGTCAGCCAGTACGCCAGCTCCGGCCGGCCAATCAGCCCCGCCACATACGTCACCTCGCGCAGCCGGTAGCCGAGCGAGGCCTGGAGCCTGGGGATGTGGTCCAGCAGCGTGAGGAGGATGGGGACGGGCAGGCCCAGGTAGAAGACGCCGATGGTGGCTTCCGGCAGCGCCAGCCGCTGGGCGCGAGAGGCCCCGATGAAGCCGGACACGAAGGCGACGAAGGCCGCTCCCACCAGCGAGATGCCGAACGCGACGGTGGGTGGCATGGCCAGCCCCCCGCCCGCGTCCCGCGCGATGCCCAGCTCCGTGGAGGGCACGCCGCTGGACAGCATCGTCTGCAGGAAGATGTAGACCATCTCCGCCAGCAGGACACCGCCGCCGTAGGCCCCCAGCGTGCTCCAGTAGAAGTCACGGTAGCGCGCCAGGCGCGGATACAGCGGCGCCCCGGCCGCGGGGCTCGGCCCTCCGGTGGGCTCCGGCGCGCGCCGGATTCCCAGGGCCACCAGTCCCCAGCCCGCCACCCAGACCACGGCCCCCAGCAGCAGGAACCCTGGCCGGCCCAGCACCAGGGACTCCTTCACGGCCGCCTGCGCCGGCAGGAGCACCGACCCGTTCACCGCCTGGGCCACCCCACCCCACCCGAAGAGGGACAGACCCAGGAAGGAGCCCACTTCCGCCCAGGCACCGGACGCGGAGATGGACACCCCCAGGAGGATGAACCCCACCAAGGCGACAAGAGCCCCGGCCCAGATGAAGCTCCAGCGGTGGACGGTCTGCCGTTCTGCCGAGTGCACGAGGCCTCCTGGCTACTTCGCCAGTGGCTTGAGGAGTGGGAACAGGATGACGTCGCGGATGCTCTGAGAATCCGTGAACAACATCGCGAGCCGATCAATCCCGATTCCCTGGCCGGCCGTGGGCGGCATGCCGTGCTCGAGTGCTCGGATGTAGTCCTCGTCGTAGTCCATCGTCTCCTGCTGGCCGCGCTTCTTCGCGTCGAGCTGGGCCAGGAAGCGCCCCTTCTGGTCCAGGGGGTCGTTCAGCTCGGAGAACGCGTTCGCGATTTCGCGCCCGGCCACGTACAGCTCGAAGCGGTCCGCGAAGTCCGGGTTCTGGTCGCTCCTGCGGGCCAGCGGGGAGACCGCGGTGGGGAAATGGGTGATGAAGGTGGGATGAATCAGGGTGTGCTCGACGTGGGCCTCGAAGAGCGCGCCCACCAGCTCCCCGTGGTTCATCGTCTCGATGGCCCGGCGCTCGGCCTCGCCGCGCGTCGTCTTGAGCAGCTCGTGGCGGAGCTTGTCGGGGTCCGACATGTCCTTGTCGGTCAGCGCGCCGCCCACGCCCTCGCGGATGGCCTCCGTCATGGAGATGCGCTTCCAGCCCTTGCCGAAGTCGAGCACGTGCTCGCCGTACTTCACCTTCGTGTCGCCGGTGACGGCCTTGGCCGCCTCGGAGATCATCTCCTCGCTCAGGTCCATCAGGTCTTCGTACGTGGCGTACGCCTGATAGAACTCGAGCATCGTGAACTCGGGGTTGTGCCGGGTGCTGATGCCCTCGTTGCGGAAGTTCCGGTTCACCTCGTAGACGCGCTCCAGGCCGCCCACCACCAGTCGCTTCAGGTACAGCTCTGGAGCGATGCGCATGTACAGGTCGATGTCGAGCGCGTTGTGGTGCGTGGTGAAGGGCCGCGCCGCCGCACCCGACACGAGCGGGTGCATCATCGGCGTCTCCACCTCGACGAAGTCCCGCGCGTCGAGGAAGTCGCGGATGAAGCGGATGAGCTTGTTGCGCCGGAGGAAGGTCTGCTTCACGTCCGGGTTGGACACGAGGTCCAGGTAGCGCTGGCGGTAGCGGATCTCCACGTCCGTCAGGCCGTGCCACTTCTCGGGCATCGGGCGCAGGGACTTGGTGAGCGGCGAGAACTTCGTCGCGGCCAGCGTCAACTCGCCCGTCTTCGAGCGGAACAACGTGCCCGTGGCGGAGAGGAAGTCACCCAGGTCGCACAGCTTGAAGACCTCGTAGGTCTCCGCCAGCGCGTCCTTCTTCATGTGGATCTGGATCTCGCCGGAGCGATCTCTCAGCTTGATGAAGGCGGCCTTGCCGAACGAGCGCATCGCGACGAGGCGGCCGGCGACGTCGTACGTGACGGGCGTCTGCTCGAGAGACTCGGCGGTGTCGTCGGCGTGTTTCGCGAGGATGTCCGCGGCGAGGTGCTGAGGGCGGTGGCCGTTGCCATACGGGTTGAAGCCCGCCTCCCGCCACTTCGCGGCCTTCTCCAGCCGCTGGTCGTAGATTTCCTGCTCCTTCGAGCCCAGGTCGTTGTTCTGGTCGTCAGCCATCGCGCGCCCTTCCAAGAGGCGCGGCACCGTAGCCAAGCCTCCCTCGGGACGCAACGCAACACATCGGGAAGGTTCAGGGGGCCGCCAACACCAGGAAGGCGGCCACGGCCACGGCGAGCAGGATGGGGATGAGGATTTCAACGGGGAAGCGGTGCTGCATATGAGCCATGTGCAGGCCCCGCAGACCGAAGCGCCGCTGCCGACGCACGCGAGTCATCACCACCGAGGCCAGCGCGGGCGGCGCCTTCTCCCGCTCCACGTTTTGAAGACGTCGCACCGTGCGCGAATATCCCTCCCACCCGTGGCGGCACTCATCGCAGCCATCCAGGTGCGAGCGCACCGCCTGCGCCTGAGGGGCAGGCAGCTCGTCGTCGGCGAGCGCGAGGAACAGGGCCCTCGCCTCGCGGTGGTTCATCCGCGGGTCCACGTCTGGAAGTTTGCGATGGAAACCACTCATGGCTCAAGCCGCCCCAGGAGGTTCGCCAGCTTTTCACGCGCCCGGTGGAGCCGGCTCTTCACCGTGCCCTCGGGCAGCTCCGTGATGTCCACGATTTCGTCGTAGCTCAGCCCTTCGATGTCGCGCAGCACCACCAGCATGCGCGCGTCGGTGTCGAGCTGGGAGATGGCCCACTGCACCCGGGCCCGCTCGCGCGCGGACTCCAGCGCGACATCGGGCGTGGGCGGGGCCCCCGGGCCGTCCACCCAGGAAGCGCTCGCCTCGTCGTACTCCTCCGAGCGGCCCCGGCCCCGGCGCTTCAGGTACTTCAGCCGGTTGATGCAGTGGTTCTTGGTGATGCGGAACAGCCAGGTGGACAGCCGGGAGTCCTCGCGGAAGCGGCGGACGTTCTGGTGCACGCTGACGAAGATCTCCTGCACCAGGTCATGCGCCTCCTCCCGGTCGCCCACCATGCGGACGCAGAAGTCGTAGAGCCGGTCCTGGTGCAGGTGCACCAGCTGCTCGAAGGCGTCGGAGTCGCCCTGACGCAGCCGGGCCAGCAGCGCCGCGTCGTCGCGCCGAGCCTCGGCCGCCGCGCCAGCGGACCCGTCCTGTCCGATTTCGAGCACCCCGCCCGGTTGCACCGGTGTCCTCCCGCGACGGCCATCCCAGAAAGGAGGGCCTGGCCCCTGAAGCCTATCCGTTCCCCTTCCCCGCCGCGCGTCCGACACCGCGGCGGGAAAAAGGTTCCCGGAACTTCGTCGAGGGCCGGCGAGGCGGGGGGGTGCCCGCCTCCGCCGGTCGGGAGGCTCAGTCCAACGCCGCGTTGCGGTTGGGGTTCTTCACGCCCAACAGCTGCGCGGTGATGAACTCCTCCAGGTCGCCATCCAGCACGGAGTCCACGTTGCCCGTCTCCACGCCGGTGCGCAGGTCCTTCGCCATGCGGTAGGGGGCCAGGACGTAGGAGCGGATCTGCGAGCCGAAGGAGATGTCCTTCTTCGCGGCCTCGGCGGCGTCGCGCGCGGCCTCGCGCTTCTTCATCTCCAGCTCGTACAGGCGGCCGCGCAGGATCTTGAAGGCCATGTCCTTGTTGGCCGACTGCGAGCGCTCCGTCTGGCAGGTGATGATGATGCCCGTGGGCAGGTGGCGCAGCTGCGCGGTGGAGGACGTCTTGTTCACCTTCTGTCCACCGGCGCCGCCGCCGCGGATGAACTTCAGCTCGATGTCCTTCTCCGGGATGTCGATTTGAATCGTGTCGTCGACCTCCGGATAGACGTCCACTGAAGCAAACGCCGTCTGGCGCCGCGCGTTGGCGTCGAACGGGGAGATGCGCACCAGCCGGTGCACGCCCACCTCGGCCTTGAGGTAGCCGTAGGCGAAGTCGCCCTCGATGCGCAGCGAGACGTTCTTGAAGCCCGCCTCTTCGCCCGGCACCTCGTCGCTGATCTCGACCTTCCAGCCCTTGGCCTCGCAGTAGCGCGAGTACATGCGCAGCAGCATCGCCGCCCAGTCCATCGAGTCGGTGCCACCGGCGCCGGCGTTGATGTCCATGAAGCAGCTGCTGCGGTCCTGCTCGCCGGACAGCATGCGCGCCAGCTCCAGCTTCGCGACCTCGGCGTCCAGCCCCTCCAGCGAGGCCTCCGCCTCCTGGGCCGTGGCCTCGTCCGCGGCCTCCGCCGCCAGCTCCAGCAGCGTCTGCGCGTCATCCAGGCCGCGCATCACCTTGTCGTAGGCGCCGACGCTGAGCTCCAGCGTGGACTTCTCCTTCAACATCGCCTGGGCCTTGGTGTTGTCGTCCCAGAAGTTCGGCAGCGTGCTGTCACGCTCAATCAACGCAATGCGGGACCGCTTGCGGTCCAGGTCAAAGATGCCCCCGGAGCGCCAACACGCGCTCCCTGAGGCCGTTGATCTTCTCCATCGAATCGTTCGCCATGTTCGTGCTTCCTCGTCGGGCGCGCGGTGCCACCAGCGGTCACCCCGCGCGAAGGGGTTGAAACGAAAAGTCGTCAGGGGGACTTGAGCGAAACCACGGCCTCGTCCCGTGGTGCTGACACGCGGGCCGCGCCCGTGAAACGCGCCAGGAGCCGGTCCAGGCCGAACGCCCCCGCCAGCCCCAGGGAGATGGGGAGGATGAGCGCGATGAGCCGCCAGTTGTCCTGGTCGAAGGGCGGCAGGACCTTGAGCACCACCCCCAACACCCCTAGCGCCGCCAGCACGCCCCAGAGCTTGAACAGGCGCGCGCGCGTCTTCGGGTTCTTGCCCCGCATGAGCGAGATGCCCCAGGGCACCGCCATCAGCGTCAACGGGTTGGCCAGGAACAGGTTCTCGTTGCGGTACGTCACCGTGTGGTCGGTCACCCACCCCATGACGAAGAGGGCCGTTCCGGGAATCCCCAGCACCAGCCCGAGGAGCGCGTTCTCCAGCCCCAGGACCACTCGCGCCAGCCGGCTTCCCTGCCGCGCCCAGGCCGCGAGCCCGAGCGCCCCGCCGCCCAGCGCCAGGCCCAGCGCCAGAATCCACGGCCCCCAAGGGGGCGGCTCCGCGGGAGGACGCGCGCGGTCGGGAGACAGGTAGTAGTTCCACTGCCGCGCCACCAGGGGCCTCGACTGGCCCTGTGCGTCCTTCACCTGAAGCGACGCCACCTGCGCCTCCAGCTCGTCCGGGAGGAAGGCCTCCTCCCAGCGAGTGATGGGGCGGTCGATTTCGTCGTTCATCATGAAGTCGAGCAGCACGCTCATGGGCGGGTTCGGCGCCGTGTAGCGCCGCGTGTGCTCGCGCAGCGTCATCCGCCCCGGAGCCCGGTCGGCCTCGCGGAGCTGGCCACCGGTGGCCACGTCAATCATGTCGCGCAGTCGCGTGACACAGTTGTCGTTGTAGTGGTGATACAGATACTCGCGATTCTCGGGCAGGACGTTGTCGGCCAGCCGCTTGGAGACCTGGAGCCGCTGCTCCATCGTCAGGTTCAGCTCCTGGATGCGGACGTCCCGGTCCTCGGCGCGGTAGTAGCGGTAGGTGCCGTCCACCCGGGCCTGGCCCACCCAGAACTCCAGGCGCCCCATCGCGAAGCGGGCCAGCATCGCGTCGTCGAAGGAGAACATCCCGTAGTTGTAGACACGGGCCACGCCCAGCCGGCGGTCCTCCACCACGAGCGAGCCGTGGCCCCACCAGGACGGCACGTCATCGCCCGGACTGAAGGTCACCAGCGAGACGACAAGGTCCTCGGCCTGACTCTCGCCCGTTCCCCAGGGCGGCACGGCGTTCGTTTGCGCACGAGCGGGCGCCGCGAGCAACGAGCCGAGCAGGCAAAGGACGATGAGCGACAAGCGGAGCATGGCGATGTCCAACACGCGGGAGGCGGACTACCTATCACGCGCGCCGCGCGACTCAATCGGCAGGATGGCGGAATGTCCGCCAGGGGGCCATGCGAGGCCCCTACATCAGACTTCTCGCCCTCCGGGCCTTCGCATCCACCTGGAGAGAGTCCGCCACCATACCTCGCTCGCCCAGGAGCTCTTCTTCCAGCGCGGCCATCCGCTTCGCGTCGCGAGGACGCTCATGGTCATGACCCAACAGATGCAGCAGGCCGTGCGCCAGATAACGCGCCATCTCCGACTCCAGCGTGCGGCCGTACTCCTTCGCCTGCCGCTTCGCCGTGTCCAGCGAGATGACCACGTCCCCAAGCGGACGCGGGCCCGGCGTCCCCCGGGGCAGCTCTCCCGCGGGGAAGCTCAGCACGTCCGTCGCCTTGTCCTTGTCCCGCCAGGTGCGGTTGAGGCGACGGATGGCCCGGTCATCCACCACGGACAGGGACAGCTCGCAGTCGGTCAGCGACAGCCGTCGCAGGTAGTCGCGAGACCACGCCGTCAGCTGCCGGCCCCACTCCTTGCCCTGCGTGTGCGCCACCTGCACCGTCACCACGTTCTCCTGCGCGCGGGGCGCGGGCGGCTCGATGTGCGCCCGCTCCGGCTTGAAGGCGGGAGCGCAGATGGACCAGTAGTCACACGCGCCCTTGCCGTCGTTGCGATACACCACGCGCTTGCCGCGCGGCACCAGGCCCACCTCGCCCGCGGCGATGCGCTCCCGGCGGCCTTCCACCACCAGCGTCAGCTCACCCTTGAGAACGAGGACGACCTCGTCGAACTCCGGCCGCTGCGCGGGCTCGGACCAGCCGGGGGGCGCGAGCATCCGCGCCACCGACGCTGAATCCGTGCCCGTGGTCGCCGCGCCCACGAACTCCTCGATGCGCTTGCCGTCATCCCGAGGGATGACCTTGCCCTTGCGCAGTCTCACGCCGTCACTCCTCGCGTCCTACTCACGAAGCCCCCGCCGAACGGGCCTTGTCCTTCACATCCATCGCCTTGCCTCCCGCCACCACCAGCGGCGGCACCTTGCCACCGCCCACCGCGCCCGCCGGGTAGACGGGACGCGTGTGATAGATGCCCTCCAGCGTGTGCAGGAAGGACTGCGAGATGAGGTTCAGGTCCTTCAGCGTCAGGTCGCACTCGTCGAGCTGCCCCTCGGAGAAGATGAGGTTGATGATCTTCTGCACCTGGGCCTGGAGCTTGGACGTGGTGGGCTCCGACATCGAGCGCGTGGAGGCCTCCACCGCGTCGGCGATCATCACCAGCGCCGCCTCGCGGAACTGCGGCTTGGGGCCCGGGTAGCGGTAGATGCTCTCATCGATGGGCGGCGCGCCTTCCTTGCCCTCCTGCTCCTTCAGGGCCTTGTGGTAGAAATACCCCACCGTGCGCGTGCCGTGGTGCTGCGGAATCGCATCCGCCACCAGCTTCGGCAGTCGGTACTGCCGCGCCATCTCCAGCCCCTCCGTCACGTGGCGCTTGATGATGACGGCGCTCATCGCGGGCGCGAGCCCGTCGTGCCGGTTCTCCCCCTTCTGGTTCTCCCCGAAGTAGAGCGGGTTCCGGCCCTTTCCGATGTCGTGGTAGTACGCGCACGAGCGCGCGAGCAGCGGGTTGGCGCCGATGGTCTCCGCGGCGTTCTCCACCAGCGTCCCGATGATGATGGAGTGGTGGTAGGTGCCCGGCGCCTGGACGATGAGCTCCTTGAGCGCGGGGTGGTTGAGGTTCGCCAGCTCCAGCAGCTTGATGTCGGACGCGTAGCCGAACGTCATCTCGATGAGCGGCGTGAGCGCCATCACCATGACCGGCACCGCGAGCGAGGAGCCGATGAACGCGCTCACCGCGGTGATGGCCGTGTCCGACGAGAGCCCCTTGCCCTCCACCAGGAACAGGAAGAGCACCGCCACCGTGTTGGCCGAGCCCGTGACGAGGCCCGCCCGGAAGATGCCCACGCGGTCCTTCGCCTTGACGATGCGGTCGGCCGCCACCAGCGAGCCCACCAGCGTGTAGATGCCGAACGCCAGCGAGTTGCCGAGCATCACGCCCGCGAGGCTCGCGAACACCACCGCGAAGAAGAGCGCCAGCTCCTGCGTGAGGATGAAGCGCACCAGCATGGCGCCCGCGGCCACCGGGAACACGTAGTAGAGCGCCTCGATGGGCAGCGCCGTGTAGCGGTCCTGGATGGCGTCCGCGATGGACACCCACAGCTGCAACAGCGCCAGCATCCCCACCAGCAGGATGCCCAGCAGCAGCCCGTCCTTGCGCGTGGGCCGGAAGCGCCGGAACGCGGTGATGCAGAAGAAGTACGAGGAGACGACCAGCAGCGCCACCAACCCCGTGCCGCCCAGCTGGACCTGCACCAGGTCCAGCCCGTCCGTCTCCGCCCGCATCCCTTGCAGGACGACGAGGTGGCCTTCATTCACCAGCTCGCCATCACCGATGACGCGCTGGCCCTTCTTGATGGAGATGACGGCGTCCTTCACCGCCTGCGCGGCCTGGTTCCGGCGCGCATCCGTCTCCGCGATGTTGATGGTCAGGTTGGGCCGCACCAGCCGCTTGGCCAGACGCAGCACGGCCCGGCGCTGCACACCCGGCGCATCCGGCAGGAGGTTGCCCGGGATGGAGGCGAAGCGGTCCATCTCCTGGTGCGCCTCGCGCACGTCGACCACCTGGGGGGCGCCATTGGGGAGGGTCTCCTCGCCCTTGTTCACCACGTCCCGGACCGTGAGCCCCTGGGGGGCCTCTCGCGCCAGCTCCTCCCGGGAGCCCGCCACGTGCACCGGGCCCTGCTCGGAGCGGTAGGCCCGCTCCAGCAACGCCAGGGTGGCCACCTCCACCTCGTCCGAGAACCCCTTCGCGAAGAGCGCCTGGAAGTCCTCCGACTCCAGCCCCGCGTCGCGCTGGCCGAAGAGCAGCTCCTGGAGCTCCGCCTGCATCTCCTCGCGGGCGCGGCGGTCGCGCTCGACCTGTTCAGGAGTGGGCGGTGGGTTGCGCCGCGACTTCCGGCCCTCGTCCGGCTCGCTCTCCGCCTTGGCGTCGGCGAGCTCCACCAGCCGCTCGCGCATGGTGGCGAAGGACGCACGCACCACGGTGCGCAGATGTCCCACCACGGCCGGGTTCAAGTCGTAGACGGGTTTGACGGCGGCCCGGGCGTCCTGGCGACGCTGGGTCGTCATGGCCCGGTGGACGACCTCGTAGTCCCGCGCGGCCTTGAAGCCGGCGGGCGAGCTGGCGCGGAAGGGCTTGCCCAGGTTCTCGCCCGTCAAGGCGGGAATCTGCTGGCTGTAGAGGCCGGGGGAGATGGCGAACCCCGCCCCCACCGAGACCATCAGGAGCAGGAACACCTGGACCGCACGCCGCCCCCAGACGCCGTTTCCTAGACCCAGGCGTGCTGCGAGCGCGTCCAACGGACTGGGCGCGGGGGACTGCGGTTCCGGTTCGTCCATGGAGGTCCTCACCCTAGATAGGGGCCGTGGCTCCATCAAGGCCGCAGCGCGCCGGAAAATTCACGGGGCCGGAAATACGTATGCCCGCCCGCCAGGGTGAGGACGGGTGGGCATACGTGTGCAACGTTGACTGGCTCAGCCGACAGCAGCCTCCGGGGGCACTGGAGCCACGCTGGACTCCGGCGCCGCCACGATGGCCGCCTGGGCGGCTTCGCGAGCGGCCTGGGCCTCCTTCTGGGCCACCTCCGCCTTGTCGTAGGCGCGGATGACTTCCTGCACCAACGGGTGGCGGACGACGTCCATGTCGGAGAACTCCGAGAAGTGGATGCCCTCGATGTTCTTGAGCACCGCGCGGGCGTGGGACAGGCCGGACAGCTTCCCCGTGGGGAGGTCCACCTGCGTCACGTCGCCGGTGATGACGGCCTTGCTGTTGTAGCCCAGGCGCGTCAGGAACATCTTCATCTGCTCCACGGTGGTGTTCTGCGCCTCGTCGAGGATGACGAAGGCATCGTTGAGCGTCCGGCCGCGCATGAAGGCCAGCGGGGCGACCTCCACCACGCCCTCCTCCACCAGATGGGCCGCGCGCTCGGCGGCCATCATGTCGTGGAGCGCGTCGTAGAGCGGCCGCAGGTAGGGGTTCACCTTCTCCTGCAGGTCGCCGGGCAGGAAGCCCAGCTTCTCACCCGCCTCCACCGCGGGACGCGCCAGGATGATGCGCTTGACCTTGCGCTCCTGGAGGAAGGCGACCGCCATGGCCATGGCCAGGTACGTCTTGCCCGTACCCGCGGGACCGATGCCGAAGACGATGTCGTGAGCGCGGATGGCGTCCACGTAGCGCTTCTGGGCGATGCTCTTCGGCGCAATCTGCCGGTTGCCGGAGCTCTTCAGCACCGGCCCCAGCATGACTTCCTGGAGCGACTCCGCGCCCCGGCCGAGCACCTTGATGCCCTGCTCGACGTCCTCGCGGTAGACGGGACGCCCCGCGCGAATCATCCCCTCCAGGTTCTCCAGCAGACGCACGGCGAAGGCGACCGCGTCGGAGGGGCCGGACAAGTGGAACTCCGTCCCTCGTTGTCCCACCCGGACCCCGAGGCGTCGCTCCATCAGTTTGAGGTTTTCGTTCTGGTTGCCGCACAGCGCAAGGGCCGTCTCATTGTCACGGACGTCCACCTTGGCGGAGGCGGTGACGGCTGCGGGCGCTTCCAACGTGGCGGGGTTTCGCAATGCGTGTCGTTCCTCGGTCGGTACCGCTGTCTTCAACGTAACGCCGCTCCCCCGCCTCCGAAACACGACTTCGCGTGAAGGCTAGCGCAGGGGAGGCAGGAGGACGAACCGCCGAGCGGGCAACCGCCGGTAGTAGAATTCCTCCCGCCACGGGTATCTGAGTTCGTCTGAACTCAACAATCCAGCCTGGACCAGGGCGTCCAGACGCTCCGGCAGTTCCCCCCGTTCCAGAAGGAACACTTCCAGGGCGGACTCGATTCGGACGCGTTGGGCATCGGAAACATGACGCTGCGCCGCCGCGTCGGCGAAAGCCGTGGCTGCTCGCGTGTGCTCCGGCTCGGCGAGCGCCACCCGGGACACCACCACCGCCAGCGCCGCCAGGACGACCATGGTGGCCATCACCCGCCCCACCACGCCCACCATGCGGGAGACCAGCCGCTCCTCCCCCGGCGCGGGAGCTGGAGCCCCCTCGGGGTGGACGACGCGGACGTACTCGCCCCGAACCAGGTTGTGCAGGGCCTTGCAGGTCTCGAACTCCCCCAGGCAGCACACATCCACCAGCTTGCGCAGGTCGCGTCCGACCGCGATTTCATCGTAGACGCGGCGCTCGGTGCCACCGATGGAGCCCAGCTCTCCGCCCTCCTCGCCCTCGCGCGGGGGAGGCAGCGCCTTGAGGCGCTCGAAGGCGAGGTCGTCGCGGTGGATGGACTTCCGGATGACGGGCCACTCATCCACCATCCGGAAGCCTTCCATGAGCACCGTCTCGGCGCGCAGCGGATGGATGGCCTCCGCCTCGGGCTCCACCGGCCCCTGGATGAACTCGTAGGTGCCGGCCTTCCAGGTGAAGAGGCGGTAGAGCGTCTCCGTCGCCTGCAGCTGCATCATCGACTGGAAGCGGTCCGCGGTGAGCGCATGGCTGGAGACGAGCACATCCCCCAGCCGCTTGAGGGTGCGCCGCTGCGTCTCCAGCGCGGCCTCCAGCTGCGTCTCGGTGATGAGCTCGGCGCGCACCAGCATGGCGCCAATGAGGTCCTTGCGCTTCCGGGTGACGCTCTCGACCTTGATGATGTGGCCGTCCTGGAAGCCGATGCGCACCTCCTGGTCCTTGTTGTCCAGTTGGAGCGTGCCCGTCTTCTGCTGCTGCCCGATGAGCTGCAGGATGTCGCCGATGCCGAAGTCCTTGAGGGTTCCTTTCAGGGACATGGTCTCTACTCCCCTCGGCGCAGCCGGCGCAGGCCACGCAGCGACATCAGGTGGACGCCCACCAGCAACACCACCGCCGGCACCAGCTTGAAGTACAGCGGCGCGTCTCCATACGGCGCTCGCACCAGGCCCTGGTGCAGCAGCGTCGCGGCCAGCGCGAACAAGAAGAGGAACGCGTAGAGCGCACCGCGCACCGCCCCTCCGGAGAAGACGTGTCCCGCGCCCGAGAGCACCGCCCCCACGGCGTAGGCCACGCGCCCCGCCCAGGCCTGGTGGCGCTCCACCTGGTCCGCCTTGCGCTGGCGCAGGTTCTGCGGAACCAGCCCTCGTCGCGAGAAGACGTTCACGCACTGGCCACACTGGGTTCCGCCGCTGACGAGCTCCGGATCACACCGCCGGCACACGGGCCGGCCGCACCGCTCACACCCGTTCGCCGCCTTCAGCTTCTCCGCCAGCATTCCCCAGAGGCCCAGCAGCACCGCCACCACCGCGGGAAGCGCCCAGGCCACCGGGCCCGGCGTCACCCCCGGCAACAGCCAGCGCCCCAGCTGCGCCTCCACGCGCTGGCCCGCCACGCGCCCATCCGCGAGCGACAGCCACTCCGACTCCGGCACCTGCGGGGACAACATCAGCAGGTTCAGCAGCAGCCGGTCATCCGGGGGGGGTTCGCGCAGCAGGAGCGAGCTGTCCAGCAACTGCGCGGAGGCCGTGGCCGTGGCCGCGCGATCCAGCTCCTTGCCCACTTCCTCGTCCGGGAGCGTCTTGGCCTTGCGCCGGTAGATCTGCGCGAGGTTGTAGTGGGGCGCGGCCATGTGGGGATCCGCCTGCGACGCCTGGACGTAGAGCTGCGCGGCCCCGTCCACGTCCCCCAACCCCACCAGCGTGTTGCCGAAGCGGGTCAACAGCCGCGCATCCCCGCTGCGCAGGGCCGAGGCCGCCTTGAAGTGAGTCCGCGCATCCTCGAGAAGCCCGCGCCGCGACTCGTAGTACCCCAGCGCCATCAGCTCCGCGTAGGTGGCCACGCGAGACTCCTGTCGGGCCTTGACGCGAGCCATCGCCCCTTCCGCGGACAAGCCACCGCGCTCCAGAACGAAGACGTCCTCGGCGGGAGTCCCGGCGAAGGCCGTCACCCGCGTGAGCTGTCCGGCCGCCAGCGGCGCGAGCCCCAACCCCGCGAGAAGGACGGCCGACAGCACCCGCTCACGTCGGGTGAGGTAGGGCACCACCACGGCCAGCAAGACGAGCAGCCGGGGCAACAGGCCCATTCCCACCGTCAGCACCAGGCCGAGCAGCAGCACGCCCAACACCCCCGACTGCCACCGGGCCACCGCGCGAGGGAGCAGGTGGTGGAAGTCATGCAGCGCGTAGCGCACCCGGCGCACGAACAGCAGGCCGATCAGGACCACCGCCGTCGCCGACCACGCCAGGAGCAGGAGCGAGCCCAGGTCCGCCAGCGCTGGCCCCCGGTAGCGTGGATCCAACGCCATGGACACGAAGGCCGCGCGGAGCTGCGCGAAGACCCGGCCCATCTGCTCGGGCGCGGCCAGCGCGTAGAGCTCCGCCAATTCGAAGCGCGCCTGAGGCAGCCTGGGCGACAGCTCCACGGCCAGCTCCGCCAGGTGGAGGGCCCCCGCCGTGTCCCCTGCCCGCCCGCGCACGCCCGCCTCGCGCACGAAGCCCACGCTGATGGGCTCGAAGTCCGCCGCCAACAACTCCTGCCTCAGCGTCGCCAGCTCCCGCTGCGCCTTCTCCGCCGAGGCCGAGTCATTCGTCGCCCGGGCCTTGCGCCATCGGTCCCAGACCTGGAGCACCTCGGCATCCGACATGCGCGGCACCAGCACGGGGCTCAACACGGGCCGTGGCGGGACGACGACGGGAGCGGCGCCCCCGGCCTGGGGCGGCTGGGTGCCTCCCGTCGGGCGCGCCTGGGCCGACGGAGCCTCCTCCTTGGCCTTGGCCCCTCGCGGTGACTTGCGGGGCGCCTCGTCGCGCTCGAGCTCATCGTCGTCGGGCGCACCCGCGTCGTCCGCCTCCTGGCTGTCCAGGGGCTCCTCCTGGAGGTCGGGCTCGAGCGGACCTGGATCCACCTCCTGGAGGCGCGTGGGCGCTTCGAGCTGCGCGGATGCCAACGCCGGAGTCAGGAGTAGGAGGCCCCAGAGGAGCAAGGCGGCAAGCGGGAGGCGGATCATCCAGGGCTGGGATGATAGGCGACCCTGGCCCGGGCACGAAAGGAACGACACCTCCCAGGTCCACTCCCGCCTTTCCCGGATGCGGCCGGGGGGCCGCGTGTTAGAGGAACTCACGCCGGGGGAGCACCCCCACACGGAGGGACACGTGAACGAAATGGGGACCCCTGGGGCGGAGCTGGAACGTCTGGTGGACATCATGCGGAGGCTGCGCGCCGAGGGCGGCTGCCCCTGGGACCGGGAGCAGGACCTGCGCTCCCTGCGGCCCTACCTGGTCGAGGAGGCCTTCGAGGTCCTGGACGAGATGGACCGGGTGGCCCAGGGCGGCCCCTGGCACCCGCTCTGCGAGGAGCTGGGCGACCTGCTCTTCCAGATTGTCTTCCATGCCCAGCTCGCCTCGGAGCTGGGCGAGTTCACCATGGCCGACGTCAGCAAGGCCATCAGCGACAAGATCACCAGCCGACACCCGCACGTCTTCGGCGAGAAGCAGGTCCAGGTGGATGGCGCCGAGCAGGTGCTGGCCAACTGGGCGAAGCTCAAGGCCGAGGAGCGCAAGCGCAAGACGGGCAAGGAGGGCTCGGTCCTCGACGGAGTCCCCACGGCCGCCCCCGCCCTGCTGCGCGCCGAGCGCCTCACGGAGAAGGCCAGCCGCATCGGCTTCGACTGGCCGGACCTCGCGGGCGTGCGTGGAAAGCTGGCCGAGGAGCTGGCCGAGCTGGACGCCGCCATCGCCACCGGGGAGCGCGACGCCATCGAGCACGAGCTGGGGGACGTCCTGTTCTCGCTCGCCAACCTCGCGCGCTTCGTGAAGACGCCCGCCGAGGACGCGCTGCGCATGGCCATCCGCCGCTTCACGGCGCGCTTCCAGCACATCGAGTCCGCCCTGCACGACGAGGGCGTCCCCTTCGGCGGCGCCACCCTGGAGCACATGGAGCGGCACTGGCAGGCCGCCAAGGCCCAGGAGAAGGCCCTGCCGCCGCCCAGGTCGCTGCCCCGCGCGCCCCTCGCCACCCTCCGCCTGGGCGTCTCCAACCTCGAGGCCCAACGGGCCTTCTGGGACTCGGTGGCCACCACCCTGGGCTGGAGCACCTCCCGCTCGGAGCCCGACACGGCCCGGTACGACAGCGGCTCGGTGCGCCTGGTGTTCCACCGCGCGGAGCACCCCGCCTCGGGGGCCACCTTCACGCTGGAGGCCCCTTCCACCCTGGCCGTGGCCCGGCTGCGGCAGGTGATGGAGCAGGCCCACCCCCGCTCCGTCGTGGATTCCGCCCCCGGACACCTGACTTTCCGTGATCCAGCCGGCCTGATGTGGGAATACACCCCCATCGCCGGATGATTTTGCCCCCGCGCAGGCGGCTGATCGCAGCCAGAGTCCAGAAAACCCTGCTGGCTGCGCACGCCCGCCTTGACGCTTTCGAGGCGTCGCAGTAAGGACGGCCCCCTCTTTTTAGCCTGCCTTTTGCTTGGAGATTTCTCTTGGCCAACACCAAGTCCGCAGAGAAGCGTTACCGTCAGTCCGAGAAGCGCCGCGCCCGGAACGTCACCGTCCGCACCGAGGTCAAGAACGCGGTGAAGTCCGCCCGTGAGGCCATTGGCACCAAGGACGCCGCCAAGAAGACGGACGCGGTCAAGGCGGCCTCCAAGGCGCTGAACAAGGCCGCCTCCAAGGGCGTGCTGCACAAGCGCACCGCTTCGCGCCGCATCTCGCGCCTCGCCAAGGCCGCCGCCAAGAGCGCGCGCCAGGCCTGATGCACCCAGGGGACTTCTCGAAGTCCCCTCGCAGGCTCAGAAGCAGGCTCGCTGGGAGGAGGTGCTCGCCTCCTCACCAGGCGTTGGCCAGCCGATCAAACCCGTCGCGCATCAACACCGCTGCCAGCCGGTCCATGGCGGCCTGACGATTCGCTTCCGCCTCGAGGACGTCGCCACTTCCCGGCAGATAGTCCTCGGTGCCGAAGACGACCGTCTCCTGGGGCTGCTGCCCTTCCTTCACCCACCGCAGCCGCACCTGCGCATGGACGCGGAAGAAGCGCCCGACAATCGTCGGCGAGCTCCACACCTGCAGCACCGTCCCCTCCACCTTCGCGTCGCAGGACGTCCCGGCGCCGAGCTTCCCCACCCGCGTCAGCTCCTGGCGCAGGTAGCGCGTGAAGAGCGTCTCCAGCGCGGGCTCCGGCGTTTCATTGGTGAAGATGGGAGCGCACACCGTCTTCGCGCCGCCGGGCAGCCCCTCGCCCCGAGGCGTGAAGCGGTAACCACATCCCGAGGAGAGCACCAGGCACGTCCCTCCGCCCAGCAGCACGGCCAGACGGAGACGCCGTGAGGCGGACCTGAAGGGAAGCAACATGCGCGGCACCCTACCCGGCCGCGCCCCTCCGTCAAGCGCGAGGCCCCTCGGGAGGCTCCGACGACAGAGGGAGTGGCGCCGCCCCGTCCGCGTCCCGCACCACGACGTCCCGCGCCCGCAGCGCCTGGGCCAGCGACCGCCAGGCAGCCAGGAGCTTCGCGTCCCGCTCCGAGCCCCTCCGGGCCAGGCCCAGCGACCAGCGGACACTCGCGCCCGAGGCCACCTCGAGCACCAGGGCATGCACCCGGCACACGGCGGCCAGCAACACGCCCACCCCCGCGAGCCCGAAGGCCACGACCTTGAGCGCGAGGCTGGAGGCCACCACGCCCAGCACTCCAAAGGCCGTCAGCAGCAGCGCCTCGAAGAAGGGGCGGGACTCCAGCGTCAGCGCGCGGAGCTGGGCGAGCTCCACCACGCTGGGCGAAATCCCCGGGGCGATGCGGTAGGTGAGCCGCCCGTGGTCCCCTTCGAGGGAGTGCCCCGCGCCCAGGTCCACCGAGACGAAGGGACCCGAGGGCGCGGGGGGCACGGGCGCCTCCGGGAGCGAGGCGCCACAGACATTGCACCGGGGGCCACCCGCCGGTTGGGGGTGGCCACACGTGGGGCACATGACGAGGACCTCGGTGGGCACCCGGGTCCTCGCTCAGCCGACGACGAAGTTCACCAGGCGCTTGGGCACGAAGACGAACTTGCGCACCGTCTTGCCGGTGATGGCGGCCTGGACCCGCTCATCCGCCTCCGCCGCGGCGCGAACGTCCGCCTCCACCGCGTTGGCGGGCACTTGAATCTCCGCGCGCAGCTTGCCGTTCACCTGCACCGCGTAGGGGATGACGTCATCCACCACCAGCGCGGGGTCGAAGTCCGGCCAGGGCTGGGCCACGGTGAGCTCCTTGCTCCCGTACGCCTCCGCGATTTCATCCGCGATGTGCGGAGCGAAGGGCGTGAGCATCGCCGACAGGAGCCGCACCGCCTCCGCCATGGCCGCCTTCTCCGCGGGCGTCTCGGGCGTGCCCGCGGCGTAGAGCGCGTTGACGCACTCCATGGTGCCGGCGATGGCCGTGTTGAACGACAGCCGCTCGATGGCCTCGCTCACGCGCTTGAGGCCCTTGTGCGCGGCGCGGCGGATCTCCAGCGCCTTGCCCTCGAAGGGGCCCGAGTGGGTGGCACCGGCCACCGCGGCGTGGTGCGTGGACGCCAACGTCCAGACGCGCTTGAGGAAGCGGAACACGCCCTCCACCTGGTCGTCGGACCAGTCGAAGTCGCGCTCGGGAGGACCCGCGAACATCACGTAGGCCCGGGCCGTGTCCGCGCCGTACTTCTGGACGATGGAGGCGGGCGCCACCACGTTGCCCCAGCGCTTGGACATCTTGCGGCCATCCGGACCGTTGACGATGCCCTGCGTGATCAAGCGCGTGACGGGCTCGTCCACCGGGCTCAACCCCAACAGCTTCATCACGCGGGTCCAGAACCGGAAGTAGAGCAGGTGCATCACCGCGTGCTCGGGCCCGCCCACGTAGATGTCCACGGGAAGGAAGCGCTGGGCCTCCTTCGGGTCGAACGGCGCGGCGTCGTAGTGCGGCGACAGGTAGCGCGCGAAGTACCAGCAGGAGTCGACGAAGGTGTCCATCGTCTCCGCCTCACGCCGGGCGGGACCGCCGCACTTCGGGCACGTCGTGTTCACCCACGAGGGCACCTTGGCCAGCGGGGGCTCGCCCTTGCCGGTGAGCACCTCCTGGACGTCGATTTCCGGCAGGCGCACCGGCAGCTGCTCCACCGGCACGGGAATGCCCTGGCGCTCCGGGTCGCACTTCTCGCAGTAGACGATGGGGATGGGCGTGCCCCAGTAGCGCTGGCGGCTGAAGCCCCAGTCCTTCTGGCGGTACGTAACCGTGACCTTGCCCCGGCCGTCCTGCTCCAGCTTCTTCGCCATCTCCTGGCGAGCCACCTCGGACGTCTTCCCGGTGTACTCACCCGAGTCCACCAGCACGCCGTACTCGGTGAACGCGGCCTCCAGCGCCTCGCCCGCGGGGAGCTTGTCGCCCGTGGCCGGCTGGATGACGACCTTCACCGGCAACGCGTACTTGCGCGCGAAGGAGAAGTCCCGCTCGTCGTGCGCGGGCACGCTCATCACCGCGCCGGTGCCGTAGTCGCTCAACACGAAGTTGGCGATCCAGATGGGGACCTGCTGGCCCGTGAACGGGTTGATGGCGTGGGCGCCGGTGAAGACCCCCTCCTTCTCCGTCCCCTCCCCCATCCGCTCCGTCTTGGACTGCGCCGCCATGCGCTTGACGAAGGCCGCGACCTCCGCGCGCCGCTCCGGCGTCGTCACCTGGTCCACCAGCTTGTGGTCCGGCGCGAGCACCACGTAGGTGCAGCCGTAGATGGTGTCCAGGCGCGTGGTGAAGACACGCAGGGAGGCGTCATGCCCCTGGACGCGGAAGTCCGCCTCGGCACCGTCCGAGCGGCCAATCCAGTTGCGCTGCATGGAGGTGATGCGGTCCGGCCACTCCTTGAGGGTGTCCAGCGAGGACAGCAGGTCCTGCGAGAAGCGGGTGATGCGGAACGCCCACTCGGGCATCTCCTTGTCCACCACCGGCGACGAGCAGCGCTCGCAGACGCCGTCCTTCACCTGCTCGTTGGCGATGACGGTGTGGCAGCCCGTGCACCAGTTCACCTTGCTGAAGCGGCGATAGACGAGCCCGCGATCCAGCATCTGGATGAAGAACCACTGGTTCCAGCGGTAGTACTCGGGCGCGCTGGTGTTGACCTCGCGCTCCCAGTCGTAGCTGTAGCCCAGGCTCTTCATCTCCTTCTTGAAGGAGACGATGTTCTCCGCGGTGCGGACGGCCGGGTGAACCCCTTCCTTGATGGCCGCGTTCTCCGCGGGCAACCCGAAGGCGTCCCACCCCATGGGGTGCAGCACGTCATATCCGCGCATCAGGAAGTAGCGCGCGTACACATCCCCGATGAGGTAGTTGCGCACATGCCCCATGTGCATCTTGCCACTGGGGTACGGCAGCATCTCGAGCACGTACTTCTTGGGTGCGCCCGGGCGCTTACCCGCCCGGAAGATGCCGGCCTCGTCCCAACGGGCCTGCCACTTACCTTCAATCGCCTGGGGCTCGTAACGCTCGTTCATCGCCATGTCCGCTGCGCCTCTTATGGGAGGGCTGGCCCTGGGGGCAACTAGTCTTGCCGGGCTCCCGTCGTCCCCGCCGCCCATCGGCCAGGACGTGGCCCTCCGAAGGGCCGACGGGACCCGATTTCTCGGGCTGACCCGGGAGAACCCACGGCCCGCGCCCTCTGTGCCCCCCCCAAGGGGAGGCCCCGGCCGCCCCGCCTCCCCCCAGTCGACGCGCCGGCCCCTATCCCACATGGAGCCCCCGAGGTCGCGCCCCCCTGCCTGCACGGGACTGTTTCCGCGCCCGGGCCTCCGCGCTTAGACAGGGCCGAGCTCGTCCTGGCGGCACACGGGGGCAACACGGATGAAGGTCCTGGAGCAGACATCTTCCCGGCTGCGGGTGCGGACGGAGCAGCCGCCCTGGCTCGTCCTCGCGCTCGCGCTCATCGCCACGCTCTTCGTCGCGGGCGTGTTCCAGGAGGCCTCCCACCCGCTCTCCACGCCGGCGCCCCTCGTCTTCCTCCTGGTCGCCGCGTTCCTCTGGTTCGTCTTCCTCCACGGCTGCGCCTTCACCGTCTGCACCGTGGACTGCCTCAGCCGACAGGTGACGGTGGAGCGTCGGTCGCTGCGAGGTCGCTCCGAGCACACGCATGGCACGGAGGACATCGAGGACGTCATCGTCCAGGTGACGCCCGCTCGCGACAAGGGACTCCCCATGCACACGCTGGCCCTGCGACTCAAGGGCGAGCAAGTCTTTGCCTTGCGAAGCCGTCCGTCCCTCGCGTCTCGCGCGCTCCACGACGAGATCGCCGCGCTGCTTCGCGGATATCTCTCGCGCACCCGCATGCTCGCGGACTGAGTCTCCCGCAGATGCCGCGACGCGCCCGCTGAGCCTTTGCACTGACGCGGGCTGGCAAAGCCTGACATGCGGGCCGTGCCGTGAAACCGGTTGCAACACCCATCCCCATGGGTCGGGCTCGGGGAGATCCACCATGAGCCCGGACAGGGAGGGCCTCGCGCTCCTCCCGTCCGCTCGTTCATCGCGCTGCGCGTCAGCAGGGCTCGATACGAGATCGGAATATTTCCGTTTGGATGGATTTGGCCAACGTTCTTGAAATACTGGGACTGCCATTGACTTGATTCAGTTCAGGCAGTGACGATTCGCGCCCACGGCACCTGCTGGGGGGGCCGTTCCCACCGTTGCGAGGAACTATCCGAATGACGCTTAAGAGAGCGTTGATTCCGGGGTGCGTAATCGCACTCTTCTCGTTGGAAACAATGGCGCAGGAAGGCAACCCACCCGCGGCGGAGCCACAGCCGGCGCCAGCGGCTCAGGCTCCTGCCACTCCGGCGCCCGCGCCAGCAGCGGAGGCTCCGGCCGCGGCTCCTGCTCCCACGGCGGCCGCCCCCGCGGCCGCGCCCGTGCTGGGGCGTACCGTGAAGGGTCGCGTCGCGGACCGGCTGACGAACGAAGGCCTGCCCCTGGTGCGCGTCATCATCAAGGGCACCACGCAGGGCGTGGAGACGGAGCTGGACGGTACCTTCACCCTGCCCAACGTCCCGCCGGGCTCCGTCACGCTGCTCTTCTCCAGCCAGGACTACGGCGAGCGTGAAGTGCGTCTGGGCGCCGCCCAGCGGGAGATCAACGTCGCGCTCGACAACATCTTCTCCGAGGAGATGGTCGTCGTGGGTCGCGCCAGTGAGCTGGCCCGCAAGCACCTGGCCAACTCCGTGGCCACGGTGAACGCGGAGGAGATGAACCGCGCTCCGGCCCAGACGGTCGACCAGGCCCTCCAGGGCAAGATCGCCGGCGCCAACATCCAGTCCAACTCCGGCGCCCCGGGCGGCGGTATCCAGATGCGCCTGCGCGGCGTGTCCACCATCAACGGCTCCACGGCGCCGCTCTACGTCATCGACGGCGTGCTCGTCAGCGACGCGGCCATCGCCTCCGGCATCTTCGTGGTGACCGAGTCCGTGCGCGGCTCCAACCCGAACGCCACGCAGGACAACCAGGTCAACCGCATCGCGGACATCAACCCCAACGACATCGAGAGCATCGAGGTCCTCAAGGGCGCATCCGCCGCCGCCATCTACGGCTCCAAGGCCGCCAACGGCGTCGTCATCATCAACACCAAGCGCGGCAAGTCCGGCGACCCCAAGGTCGAAATCACCCAGCGCCTGGGCATGTACACGCTGGCCAACAAGCTGGGCACCCGCCGCTTCGAGACCGTCGAGGAGGCCGTGGAGGTCTTCGGCCCTCGCGCCGCGGAGTTCTACACGGGCAAGACGTACGACCACGAGGCGAAGCTGTCCGGCCGTCGTGACCTGTCCTCGGAGACGCTCGCCAGCGTGAGCGGCGCCAGCGGCAACACCAAGTACTTCGCCTCCGCGATGGTCCGCAACGACGAGGGCATCATCGCCAACACGGGCTACGAGAAGCAGTCGTTCCGCCTCAACCTGACCCAGGGGCTGGGCGACGCGGTGGAGGTCAACGTCGCCACCAACCTCATCCACACGTTGGGCCAGCGCGGCCTCACCAACAACGACAACCAGACCATCACCAACTACATGGTGATGCCCACGGTGCCCGAGTTCCTGAACATGGACCCGGACGCCGCCGGCATCTATCCGCGCAACCCGTTCCTCGCCAACGGCGCCAACCCGCTGCAGACGGCGGCGATGGTGAAGAACGACGAGGACGTGTGGCGCTTCATCGGCTCCGGTGATGCCACCATCCACCTGTTCAAGACGGATGAGCAGAACCTGCGCCTGCTCGCCAACGCGGGCGTGGACCGCTTCCAGCAGGAGAACAAGCTGCTGTTCCCTCCCGAGCTCAACTTCGAGCCGGTCGACGACACCCTCCCGGGCACGTCGCTGTTCGGCACCAGCCAGGTGCGCAACATCAACAGCGGCATCAACCTGGTGCACTCGTACAAGCCCGCCTCGAAGTTCATGTCGGCCACGACGTCCGCCGGCTTCCAGTTCGAGGAGCGCCGCATCGACTCCAAGTACGTCGTCAGCGAGAACCTCAACGCGGGCCAGCCGGGCATCGACTCCGGCACCGTCATCAACGTCCGCGACAACGAGTCGCACGTCCGGGACCGCGGCTACTACCTCCAGGAGGAGCTGCTCCTCCTGGATGAGCGCCTGACGGTGGTGGGCGCCATCCGTGGCGAGCAGACCAGCGCCAACGGCAACCCCCACAAGCTCTACTTCTACCCGAAGCTGGCGACCGCCTATCGCATCCCGGCGACCATCCCGCTGGTCCACGAGCTGAAGGTGCGCGTGGCCTACGGCGAGACGGGCAACCAGCCGCAGTACGGCATGCGGTTCAACGGCATGAACTCGCGCACCAACGTGCAGGGCTCACCGGGCCTCGTCGGCACGGGCGTCGCGGGTGACCCGAACATCCGTCCGGAGCGGCAGCGCGAAATCGAGGCGGGTATCGACGCCCTCCTCTTCGACGGCGACGTGATGCTGGAGCTGTCCGTGTACCAGCGCGCCATCAGCGACATGCTGCTGCAGCGCGCCCTGCCGGGCTCCACGGGCTTCACCACCCAGTTCGTCAACGGCGGCGCGCTGCGCAACCGCGGCGTGGAGGCCATGGTGCAGGTGACGCCGGTGCGCGGCGCCTTCGAGTGGACGAGCTCCGCGACGTTCGCCCTCAACCGCAGCAAGGTGACGGACCTGCCGGTCGCGCCCTTCCAGGCGGGTGGCTTCGGCAACTCCCTGGGCTCGTTCTACATCGAGGAGGGCCAGTCGGCGACGCAGATTGTCGGCAACATCGGCCGCGACGCGAACAACATCCCCATCGTCGGGAAGATTGGCGACACCGAGCCTACCTTCACCATGGGCTTCGCCAACACGCTGCGCTACGAGGACTTCAGCCTGTCCTTCCTGTGGCACTGGCAGCAGGGCAGCGACATCATCAACCTGACGCGCTACCTCTACGACGACGCGGGCACGTCCGCGGACTTCGAGACGGCCGGCCGCCAGCGCGTCCAGGACCGCACGCGCAGCGCCGCCGTCTACATCGAGGACGCGACGTTCCTGAAGCTGCGCGAGGTGACGTTCAGCTACAACCTGCCCAAGCAGTGGGTGTCCGCGATTCCGAAGGTGCAGAGCGCGCGGCTGAGCATCAGCGGCCGCAACCTGCTGACGTTCACCGGCTACTCGGGTCTGGACCCCGAAGTGAGCAACTTCGGCAACCAGGCCATCGCTCGCAACATCGACGTCGCCCCCTTCCCCCCCAGCCGCAGCTTCTGGACGTCGCTCGACGTCGGGTTCTAAGGCCATGAACATCTCCCAGACGAAGAAGGCAATGGTGGCGCTGGTCGCCGCGCTCGGACTGAGCGGCTGCGGCAGCATGGAAATCGGGGACCTGAACAACCCCAGCCTGGATGACTTCAGGAACAACCCCACCGAGTCCGGCGTCAACAGCGCCGCCACCGGCCTCATCATCGGCCACCGCGCGAACGTGTCCCCGCCGAACGGCTACGTCGCGCAGCTGGGTGTCATCGGGCGCGAGGCCTACGTCTTCGACCCCGCGGACCCCCGCGCCATCGACGAGATGCTCGGCCCTGTCATGGACCCGGGCGGCGCCGCCTACGGCGGCAACCACTGGGCGAATCCCTACGCCAACATCCGCAACGCCAACACGCTGCTGGCGGCGCTGGACAAGGTCGGGGCGCGTCCGAGCGACGCGGAGAAGGAAGGCATCCGGGGCTTCGCGAAGACCATCATGGCGCTGGACTTCCTGGTCATCATCAACACCCGGGATACCAACGGCGCGCCCATCGACGTGGACCGGCCGCTGGGCCAGCTGGCCCCCATCGAGAACAAGGAGGCGGTGTTCAACCACATCCTCAAGCTGCTGGATGAGGGCCATGGCCACCTGGCCAATGCCGGCGGGGCGTTCTCCTTCCGCCTGAGCACGGGCTTCCGGGGCTTCGACACGCCCGCGAACTTCCAGAAGTTCAACCGCGCGGTGCGGGCGCGCGCGTCCGTGTACGCGGGCAAGCACCAGGAGGCCCTGACGGCGCTGTCCGAGTCCTTCATCAGCGCGAACGCTCCGGCCGACGAGGCCTCGAAGGCCGCGGCGCTCGCGTCCCTGAACGTCGGCGTGTACCACGTGTTCCGCCCGTCCTCGGGCGACACGGACAACGGCCTCGTCTCCCGGAACGTCTACGCGCACCCCTCGCTCGAGGCCGACGCCGAGAAGGTCGGCGCGACGACGGAAGTGGCCGATGATCGCTTCAAGCGGAAGGTGACCAAGCTGGCGGCGGCCACCACGGGCGGAGGAGGCCGGCTCACGACGGACCTGCGCTTCTCCATCTACCCCACCGCCGACACCTCGATTCCCATCATCCGCAACGAGGAGCTCATCCTCCTGCGGGCCGAGGCCAACATCGGGCTGCGCAACTTCGGCCCCGCGGCGGAAGACATCAACTACATCCGCACCCGCTCCGGCCGCCTGCCGGAGAAGGCGCTCACCGAGGCGAACATCGTCGACGCGCTCCTGTACGAGAAGCGCTACTCCCTGCTGTTCGAGGGCGGTCACCGG
The DNA here is from genome assembly GCF_038561935.1 of Myxococcus stipitatus. The sequence goes on from NZ_CP102770.1 coordinate 6,615,048, forward strand.
TGGATCGACATGCGTCGCTTCGGGCGGCTGGACACGCTTCCGCGCAACCTGAGCCCGGACTTCCCGCCGCACCCGTGGTTCCCGATTCCGGTCGCTGAAATCGACAGCCGGAAGTAGCTCACCCCGGGGCCTCCAAGGTCGAAATCTTGGAGGCCCCGTCGTCTGTCTCACCGAGGCCCGGGCAGGCCGGCGCGCTCCGCGACGAGCGCCCCCAAGGCGGACCAGTCCAGGTCCCCGTGCCCTTGAGCCACGCCCCCCAGGTACTGGTCCCGCACGAGGCTGGCCAGCGGCATGGGCACCTCCGCCGCGCGCGCCGCCTCCAGCACCAGGCCCACGTCCTTGAGCCCCAGCCGCATGGCGAAGCCCGCGGGCGAGTACTTCTCGTCGGCGATGGCCTGCGCGTAGCGCTCGAAGATGGGCGAGCGCGCGAAGACGTTCTGGAACAGCTCCATGAACTGCTGGGGCTGGATGCCGGACTTGCGCGTGAAGGCGAACGCCTCCGCGAGCGTCTCCAGCATCGCCGCGATGAGGAAGTTGCCGGACAGCTTCGCCACGTTGGCCATCGACGCCTGCTCACCCAGCACCGTCAGCCCGCGCCCCAGGGCCTCCAGCGCGGGCCGGCAGCGCTCCACGTCCGCCTTCGCGCCCGCGGCCAGCACCCAGAGCTGCCTCGCGTCGGCGGCCTCGGGCCGGCCGAACACGGGCGAGGAGACATAGCCCTGCCCCGCGCTCGCATGTGCATCCATCAGCTTCTGGGAGAGCGCCACGGAGATGGTGCTCGACGAGACGTGCACGGCGCCCTTCGCCAGCCCCTCGATGATGCCTTGAGGTCCCAGCGCCACCGCCTCCGCCGCGCGGTCATCCGCGAGCATGCTGAAGACGACCTCCGCGCCCCTCGCCGCGTCAGCCGGTGTCGCGGCCACTCGCGCGCCTTTCTGGACCAGGGGCTCGGCTCTCGCGGCGGTGCGGTTCCACACCCCCACCTCATGCCCCGCGGCGAGCAAGTTCTTCGCCATGGGCAAGCCCATATTGCCCAGTCCCACGAACCCCAGCTTCATGTCGCGCTCCTGTCCCTTCGGGTCCGCGCCAACGTGCGCGCGCGACCCAGGCGACACAAGCGCTCCGAGCGCACGCGTCCGGCAGCGGACGCTCGCCGTTACTAAGAACGGTCCTCGGAGAGATCCAGGTGTTCAAAAGCGCGGCCGAGCCAGAACACGCCGACCACCACCTCGCCCAGCAGCACCGCCGACGCCGCCGCACCCGCGATGGGAGCGGCCCAGACATCCAGTGCGCCAGCGAGGACGAAGCCCACCAGGCTCCCCACCACCATCGCGGGCAACAGTCCCAGCAGCGACACCACCAGCGAGCCCATCAGCGTCACCAGGCGCTGCCCCAAGGCCTCGATGCCCCGGGAGCCCCCTGCCCTGTCCGCGGGCACCCACGAGGGGAACAGGACCACCGCCGCGTTCTGCACGAACAGCCCCGCCAGCGCGACGGAGGGCAGCACCATCACCAGTGCCAGCCCCCCGGGCCACCACCACGCCAGCAGCCACGGGTCCTCCGCGCCCGGGCCACTCACCAGTCCCACGGCCAGCAGGCCCAGTTGCAGCGCGCCCAGCACCAGCGCGGAGGCCGCGAGCTCCGCGCCCACCACCTGCCAGCCCGCGAGCGGCAACGCGCGCAGCAGGTCCAGCTTGGGCAGGTCCATGCGCAGGTCCATGCGAAAGGCGCTCGGCCCCACCACCGCGAGCATCGCCGCCAGCGCCAACGCCATGGGCCCCAGCACGCGCCGCGTGTCCGTGAAGAGGCGGACCTCGCCCATCGTCGCCACCACGAGGGTGCCCACCAGCAGCGCGGCCAGCACCGACAGCATGCCCCCCGCCATCCGCCTGCGGATGATGAGGTTCTTCCAGACAAGCGCCACCTCGGGACGCCCCCGCGCCGACAACCGGAAGGGTGTCTTGCGCGAGGCGAGCGACACCCCGCGCGAGGGAGCGCCTTCTCCCCGCTGAGCGCGCTCACGCGTGCGCGTCTCGGCCTGCTCCACCGCGGACTCCTCGAAGGGCACCGCCGCCGCGCGCACCCAGGCGTAGTGCGCCACCAGGAGCACCCCCACGGGGAACAGCGCGGAGACGAAGTCCCCGGAGCTCCGCGCCAGGGCGGGCGCCACCAGCAGGCGCCCAGGCCACAGCACGATGCTCAATTCCGGCGTGGCCAGCAGCGCCTGCATCCAGTTCCGCAGGACCCCCGGCGTGCCCACCGTCCGGGGGAACGGGTGCGAATCCAGCGCGGAGAAGCCCGCGAGCACCACCGCGCCGAGCACCAGCCCCGCCACACTCCAGCGGAGTACCTGCCCTCGCGTGCCCCAGGTCGACAGGCGCGTGCGGACGAAGGACGCCGCCGTCGTGTGCAGGTACAGCGTCCCGAGCGAGAGCCACGCGCCCACGAAGAAGAAGCCCGGCGTCGAGCCCACCAGCCGGCCCACGAACAGGGTGGCGAACAGCGCGCCCACGCCCGCGCCCATCCAGCCGCGCACCAGCTTGTAGTGCAGCAGCGCGCGCCGCGTGACGGGCGCGGGAAACAGCCGCACCACCTCCGACTCGGAGAAGGTCAGCGACGGGCGGTCCGGCCCCAACGTCCACGAGGAGAACACCGTGACGAGCGCGGAGGACACGAGCGACAGCTCCGCGAACAGGCGTACCCCGTCGGGCACCTGTCTCATCCCGGGTGAGAAGTCCAACCGCCGCAGGAAGAAGAAGTAGATGTAGCCCAGCCCCACCAGCGCGCCCAGGAGGTAGCGCGGCCTGCGCAGCCGCTGGAGCTGGACCCTCAGGCGGTTGCGCGCGGAGGCCAGCCACAAGAAGACCACCGCGCTCGAGAAGCTCACGGGGAGGGCGGCTCCGTCCCCGCTCCGCTGGTGATGCGCACGAACAAGTCCTCCAGCGAGGCATTCGCGGCATCCGGTCCACTCAGCCGAGAGCGAATCGCCTCCAGGCTCCCCAGCGCCATGGCGCGTCCACCGGCAATCACCAGCAGCCGGTGACACAGCTCCTCCACCAGCGGCAACAGATGTGAGGACAACACCAACGCGGCGCCCTCCTCCGCGCGCCGGCGCAGCGAGTCCTTCATGCGCCGGATGCCGATGGGGTCCAACCCCGTGAGCGGCTCATCCAGGAGGATGAGCTTGGGCGAGTGCAGGAAGCCGCAGGCGATGGAGAGCTTCTGCTTCATGCCTCGCGACAGCTCGCTCGGCAGCGCCTTCTCCTTGCCCGTCAGCTCCATCTCCTCCAGCAACGCGCGGCCTCGCGCCTCCCAGTCCTCCACGTTGTAGAGGCGCGCCGTGAAGTTCAGGTGCTCCCACACCGTGAGGTAGTCGAAGAAGCGAGGCTCGTCCGGAAGGAAGGCCAGCTCCCGCTTCGCCTCCACCGAGTCCTTCGCCAGGTCATAGCCCGCCACCACCACCCGCCCCGACGTGGGCGGCAGGATGCCCGCGAGACAGCGCAGCGTGGACGTCTTGCCCGCACCGTTGGGGCCCACGAGCCCCAGCACCTCGCCCGGCGCCACCGCGAAGCTCAGCCCCTGTACGGCCTTCAGCGCGCCGTAGCGCTTCTCCAGGTTCGCGACTCGAAGGACGAAGTCCATTCGCGCACGGGCCTCAGTCCAGCTTCAGCAGGTCGCGCACGGTGTCCATCACCACCTTGGCCTGCACGGGCTTCACCAGGTAGGCGCTGGCGCCCAGGTTCATCGCCCGCTCGCGGTCCGCCGCGGCGCCTTCGGTGGTGATGACGACGATGGGCACGCCCCGATGGTCCGTCGCCTGCCGGATGTGGTGGATGAGCTTCAGCCCATCCATCAACGGCATGTTGATGTCGGTGAGCACCAGGTCGAAGCGCCCCTGGGTCAACTTCTTCAGCCCCTCGGCACCGTCTTGGGCCTCCGTGCAGACCATCCCGCTGATGCGCTGCAGCGCGTACATGATGCTGCGCCGCATGGCCTGCGAGTCGTCCACCACCAGGGCTCGAATCTGCTGCGTCATGACCCGCGCACACTAACACCCGGGGCTCGGCCGACGCCCGGTGTTCTCACCGCCGCTTCCGGGCCCAGGCCGCCAGGGCGGGTCCAATCTCTCCCAGCCGCAGCACCCGCTTCACCGCCCCCGCTGCGACGGCCTCGCCCGGCATGCCGAAGACCACCGCCGTCTCCTCGGACTCGGCCCAGACCTCGCCGCCCACGCGCTGAATCTCCCGCGCGCCCTGGGCCCCATCCGCCCCCATCCCCGTCAGCACCACCGCCAAGGCTCGATTGCCCAACACCTGCGCGACGCTGGTGAAGAGCCGGTCCACGCTCGGCGCGTACTTGTCCAACGGCGTGGGGGGCGGCGTCTGCAGTTCCAGGCGAGTGCCTCGCTCCACCACCACGAGGTGCCGGCCTCCCGGGGCGATGTACACGTGACCCGGCTGCACCACGTCTCCCTCGCTCGCCTCCGTCACCGTGAACGGACCGATGCGGTCCAATCGCTCCGCGAAGGCCCGGGTGAACTGCGCGGGCATGTGCTGACTCACCAGCACACACGGCGTCGGCTCCGAGGCGAGTCCCTCCAGCACCCGCTGCACCGCGGGCGGGCCTCCCGTCGACGAGCCCACCGCCACCACCAGCGGAAGCTCTCCCGCCACCGCGAGCGCGCGGGCCCCCGGCGACGCGTGACGCTGTCCGGGCCGCACGTGCAGCGCCGCGTGCACCTTCTCGAGCAGCTCCACGCGCATCTTCTCGAGCTCTTCCTGCGTGCCGCGCGCGGGCTTGGCGATGAAGTCGAAGGCCCCCAGCTCCAGCGCCTTGAAGACGTCCGAGCGGTGCGCGTAGCTGGAGATGACGATGACGGGCGTGGGCGAGGTGCGCATCAAGAGCCGGAGGAACGTGAAGCCGCCCAGCTTGGGCATCTCCAGGTCCAACGTCACCACGTCCGGCTTCAGCTCCAGGACCTTCTTCAGCCCCTCCTCACCATCCGCCGCCCGGTCGAGGACGCGCACGTCCGGCGTGGACTCCAACAGCCGGGTCAGCGTGTACCGGTTCTGCGCGGAGTCATCGACGACCAGCACCGAGACAGGGGTCCGCTCGCTCATCGCGGCTCGCTCCCCAGCAGCCCCGGCAGCTCGGGCCGGCGATACACCAGGTCGCCTCGCAGGTGGACCAGCTCGAAGTCCGCGCCCAGGTTCAGCAGGTTCTCCGAGTGCCCCAGCAGCAGGTAGCCCCCCGGCACCAACCGGTCTCGAAGGATGCGCAGCACCTTCCTGCGCGCGGCCTGGTCGAAGTAGATCATCACGTTGCGGCAGAACACCGCGTCCATCTTCGCCACGAGCTGACTGCCCGCCTCGTCCAGGAGGTTGTGGTGGCCGAAGGACACCATCGCGCGGACCTCATCGCGCACCCGCACCTTCGCGTGCCCCGTCGGCAGGAAGAAGCGCTCCAGCAGGTCCGCCGACGTGGCGCGCAGCGCGGACGGCCCATACTCCGCGCGCCGAGCCATCGCCAGCACGCGCCGGGAGATGTCCGTGCCGTAGACCTCCACGTCCCAGTCGTCGAAGCGGCGCTCGTCCTTGAGGAGCATCGCCAGCGTGTAGGCCTCCTCTCCGGAGGAGCACCCCGCGGACCACAGGCGCAGCCGGCGCGTGCGCGCGTTGCGCTTCTCCAGGATGGGGAGCAGCTCCTCGCGGAACGCCTTCAACTGCGAGGGCTCGCGGAAGAAGTACGTCTCGTGCGTCGTGAGGGATTCGACGGCGGCTTCCAGCTCCACGTGCCGGTTGGCGTCGTAGCGCAGGTAGCGGTGGTACGCGCTGAAGTCCGGAGCGCCCAGCACCTCCAGGCGAGGCCACAGGCGCCGCTCCATCACGAACTTCATGTCCTCGTGCACCAGGATGCCGCAGTGCGAGTACACGTGGTCCCGGAGGAGACGGAACTCCTCCGCGGACATCTCCGGTCGGCTGTCGTCGAAGCGAGCCACCCGAGTCCCCCACTCAGCGCCGAGACAAGCGCGCCACCGCGTCCGCCATCGCCTGCCGGGGCAGCACGTCCGTCTCCGCCTCCAGCGCTCGACGGACCGCCCCCAGACACTCCGCTCCGCCAGACTCCCCCAGCACCCGAGCCGCCGCCGCACGCACGTCCCAGTGGGAATGCTCCAACAGCGACACCGCCAGCGCCAGCCCCTCCCCCGACACCGCCGACAGCACCGCCTTCACCACCTCCGGGTCGGGATGCTCCGAGGCCTCCCGCAACATGCGCGGCTCCACCAGTCCCAATCGCGACAGCGCCCGCACCGCCGCCGTCGCCAGCGCGCCGTCCGGGTGCAGCACCAACGCCTCCAGGTCCGCGGCCCTGTCGCTCGCACCGCTCTCACCCACCGCCTCCACCGCCACCCTCCGCACGAAGACATCCTCGTCCTGGAGCGCGGGACGCAACAGGGCCCCCGCGTCCGACCCGCCCAGACGGCCCATGGCGCGCACGCCCGCCGCCCGCACGGGGGCCGCCTCGTCCGCGAGCGCGGCGCGCGCCAATTCCTTCCCCACGCCGCCATCCACCTCGCCCGCGACATCCACCGCCGCCGCGCGCCAGCGAGGGTCCACGTCCCGGGCCAGACGCCGCAGCAGCGGCAGCGCGGGCCTGCCTCCCACGCGCGCCAGCACCGCCACCGCCGCGGGTGTGGCGCGCCGCTCCACCGCCTCCTGAAGCGTGGCCACCACCGCGGCCCTGCAACTTCCCGCGAGCACGCCCAGCGCCCGCGTCGCCGCGCCCGCCGTCACCGAATCCCGCAGCAGGTCGACCAGCGGGCTCGCGGCCTCCGGCGAGCGAGTCCGCCCCAGCGCCCGCACCACCACCCCGCGCAGGTCGTCCTCCGCCCACTCGAGCAACGCACACAGCGGCGTCACGGAGCTCGGGTCCACCAGGTCCACCAGCGCCTCGACGGCCGCGGCCCGCGCGGGTACGGACAGGTCCGCCATCGCCGCCAACAGCGCGCGGCCTCCCTCCAAGCCCAGCCGCCCGAGCGTGGACAACACGTCTCGCAAGAGCCGGTCCTCGCGCGCCACCTCCGCCACCGGCACCGCCAGGGACGCGTCTCCCAGCGCGGCGACCCCGACGAGTGCCCCCGCGCGCACCGCGACGTCCTCGGACTCCAGTGCTCGCGCCAGTCGCTCTCGCGCGTCCGGCAGGCGTCGCAGCGTGTCTCGGATGACGGCGTCCTGTTCGCCGCGCTGCTCGGCGGTCACCCGCGTCGCCTGCGTTCCCAGCGCGGCGAGCGCCGCCTCGCGCATCGAGCGGAGCTCCGACGTCAGCCCCCCACAGAGACGCACAGTGGCCGCGACCTCGGGAAGCAGGCCCAGCACGCGGAACGCACTCCGCCGCAGCCGAGCATCCTCCAGCAGCGCTTCGACGACTGGAAGTGGCGGCGGACGCTTGAGGTTCGCCAGGCCCTCCAAGGCGGACAGCCGGAGGAGCGGCTCCGAATCTCCCAGCAAGCGCTCCAAGGCACGTGCCGCGTGCTCGCCCCCCACGCGCCCCAGGGACTCCGACACGGACACGCGGACGTTGAGGTCCGCGTCGCCCAGGGCCTCGACCAGCGGGGCCTCGGCCTCGGGTCGCCTGAGCTGCCCCAGGATGTCCGCCGCGAACTTGCGCTGGTCCGGGTCCACATGGCCCAGCAGCTTCACCAGCGGCCCGAGCGCCGCGAGCCCCAGCCCCGCCAACGCCTCCGCCGCCGCGTTGCGCGCCCCTGTCTCGCCTCGCTCGCCCAACACGCGCACCAGCCGCGTGGCCACCTGCTCGGACGAGGGCGTCGACAGTCGCTGGAGTCCTTCCGCCGCCGCGTGCCGCACGCGCCAGCTCTCGTCATGGAGGCCCGCGATGAGCACCTCGACGAGGTTGTCCCCACGCGGGTCCAGGTCCTGGAGCGCGCGGTACCGAGCCTCCTCCGCGGGCGAGCCTTGCTGGCGACTCATGTGAAGACCTGGGCCGAGCCATTGCGCTCGTTGAACCCGCTGGCGTGGGTGCTCGGGAACATGCCCAGCGGGGTCCGTCTCCCCTCCGCCCCCTCCCACCGCGAGGTGCGTAAGAGGCCGAGGCGAAGGTCCTGGATGCGGCGGTGGTCGTCCACGTCACTGCGCTCCATGGGTGTCTCCTTCGCGCTCACCTGAGTGGCCGCGCGGCTTCCTTCTCCAGCTCCGCGCGCAGCAAGGCCTTCAAGTCCAACAACAACCGCAGGCGGTCCGGCGGACCGCACACGCCCACCACGAAGGGCGAGCGTCCCGCGACCACGAGCGCGGGCGCGGGCTTGATGTCGCCCCGCCGCAAGCGCATCACCTCCGCCACGCGCTCCACACGCACCGCGACGCGCCTTGGCCCCAGCTTGCAGACCAGCAGCCGCCCCTTGCGCGACTCCACCGACGGCGTGCCTTGAAGCCGCCGGCGGAGGTCGACCACCGGGAGGATGGCGCCTCGCAGGTGCAGCACCCCCTCGACGAACGAGGGGGCATGCGGAATGGGCGTCACGCGCTGGAGCGGGAGCACCTCCTCCACGCGTTGGATGTCGAGCACGTACTCGTCATCCCCCACGAAGAAGGCGCACAGCTGCACGACGGTGTCCGAGTGCTCTCCCGGCGCATCGGGTCCGGCCGAGGGAAGCCGCGCCAGCAGGTTCACCGAGTCCCTCATGACGCCAGCGCCTGTTCCGCGTCCAGCAGGATGTACAGCAACGGTCCACGCCGGCCGATGGCGACGACGCAGTCCCGGTCTCCCAGCCTCAGTCCCTGCGGTGGCGGCTCCAGCATCGACGGCTTGAGCTTCACCACGCCCGCGACACTGTCCACCCACACGCCCGCGGGCCCTGTCTCCGTGCGCAGCACGAGGATGCGCGCTTCCTTCGGAGGCACGGGGGCATCGGGCCCCGCGACCAGGGGCGCTCGCTCCGCCAACCCCAGGCGCACCTTGACGTCGTACACGGGCAGCAGTTCGCCGCGAAGGTTCATCACCCCGAGGAGCTGTGGCTCCGCGCGCGGAATCTCCGTCAGCGGAGGCACCTTCGAGATTTCGCGCACGGACCGGATGGGCACCGCGTAGGACTCACCCTCCAGGCGGAAGGCCAGGTACTCCTCCGGCACTTCCTCCGGCACGAGGGACGCCAGGCCATCGCTGCCGGCGGCGAAATCCTGCAGCCCACCGACGTCCTCGTCCGGACGGAAGAAGAAGTCGTCGAGGAGTTCGGCGAACCGGGACACGGCCATCGAGGATAGCAGCCGACCGCCTCTCGCGTCAGGCCCGCCTGCGCTCCAAAGAGAGTCCGTCCTCGAGCAGCGCCGCGACATCCAGCACCAGCACGGGCGTTCGGTTGCCCAGGTCCGTCGCCCCGGAAATCCCCCGGACGGACTGCAACCGGCCCCCCAGGGGCTTGGTGACGATGTCCTGCTGGCCGTGCAGCTCGTCCACCGCGATGCCCAGACGCTCCTGCGCCAGCCCCACCACCACCACGAAGTACCGGTTCACCGGCCGCTCCGGCAGGCCGAACAGGCGCGACAGCCGCACGAAGGGCAGCGTCTGACCGCGCACGTCGAGCACCTCGCGCCGCTCCACGGTGCGAATCTCCCGGGGCTGCACCGAGAGAATCTCCAGCACGCTGTTGAGGGGAACCGCGTACGTGCGAGCACTGACGCCCACCACCAGCGCGCGGATGATGGCGAGCGTCACGGGCAGCGTCAGGTGGAAGGCGGTGCCCTTTCCGCGCTCGCTCCACACGTCGATGATGCCGGAGAGGTTGCCCAGGTTGTTCTTGACGACGTCCAGCCCCACGCCTCGGCCGGACAGCTCCGACACGCTGCGCGCGGTGGAGAAGCCTGGAAGGAAGATGAGGTTGAGCAGCTCCCGGCGCCCCATCTCCTCCGCCTGCGCGAAGGTGATGAGCCCGCGCGAGAGCGCCACCTCGCGCACGCGCAGCTCGTCGATGCCCGCGCCGTCGTCGCGCACCTCGATGACGACGTGGTTGCCCTTCTGCTCGGCGCGCAGCGCCACCACCGCCCGCCGCGACTTGCCCGAAGCCAGCCGCGCGTCAGGGGCCTCCACGCCGTGGTCGATGGCGTTGCGGATGAGGTGCATCAGCGGGTCGCTCAGCTCCTCGACGATGAGCTTGTCCAGCTCCACCTCGCCGCCGCCAATGACGAAGTCGATCTCCTTGCCCGCGTCGCGGGTGATGCGCCGCACCAGTCGCGCCAGCTTGTCGAACACCTGACCGACGGGGACCATGCGCGCTTCCAGGAGCCCCTCCTGGAGTGCCTCCAGCTTGCGCTCCAGCCCGCGCGTCTCGCGCGCCAGCTCCTGGCCGAACAGCTTCGACAGCGGCACCACGCCATCCTGCCGCGCGGACTCCGCGAGCCGCTGGAGGTTGGCCTTGATGAGCAGGAGCTCGCCCACCATGTTGATGAGGCCATCCAGCTTGCCGATGTCCACGCGCACCGTCTGCGTCAGCGAGCGCAGCGAGGTCTCCACGGTGGCGGCGGCGGCCACGGCCGCCGGAGGCTGCTTCACCGAGGCCTCCGCCTTCCGGACGGAGGCACGCCCCCCGGGGCCCTGCAGGTACGTCACCAGCGACGGCCCCGCTCCGGAGCTTCCGCTCGCGGGCACCCCCTCTTCGAGGCCCGCGGCCCTGGACCTCATCCCCTCCATCGAGGGGAAGTGCCCGGACGCGGGGGACAGCGCGAGGTCCTCCAGGGCCTTCACCGCACTCGTGCGCGTGGCCCCGGCCATCGGGTCCTCGAGCGGGAGCTGCGGCTGCCCTCCAGGCGAGGCCGCCACCGCCGCACGCGTGCCACGCTTCTTGCCTCCGCGCTTCGCGGGAGGGGCACTCGCCGGAGCCGCCACGGCCTCGACCGAGGGAGGTGTGCCCAGCACGATGGCGGGAGACTCCACCGCGCGGTGCAGGGCCTCCGCGGAGCGGACCGAGGCGGAAGGCTCGGGCGGCCGGACGGTGAGCGGCGAGAGCTCCGCGGGCGTCCCCTTCAGGCCCGCCTCCAGCTCCGTCGGCGTCACCTGCGTGCCGAAGATGAGGTCGAAGGCGATGCCATGCGCGCCTCCCGGCCGCGCGGAGGGCAGCGTGCTGATGACCTCGCCCATCGGCTTGAGGCGCGTGTTGAGGTCCGCCAGCCCCTTGTCGAAGTCGGACAGGTCGAACGCCGCGCGCACGCGCCACAGCGCCACGCCGCGCCGCACGTTCTCGCGCAGCCGGTGCTCCTCGTACTCGGTGAAGACCGAGCGCACCTGCGCTTCCAGCTCCAGCCGCTCCAGCGGGTCCTCGTCCTGCGCGGGGGGAGGCTCGCCCAGCCGGGCCAGCCGCTCCGCCATGCCGTTGACGCGCTGGGTGAGCACTTCCGTCTCGGAGCCCCGCGCCGTCTCCGCCAGCAGCGCCTGGAACGCGTCCAGCGCTTCAATCAGCGTGTCGAGCACCGCGTCGTCCAGCAGCAGCTTGCCCAGCCGCAGCCGGTCCAGCAGGTCCTCCGTCCCATGCGCCAGCCGGGAGATGCGCTCCTGGCCGAACAGCCCCGCCAGCCCCTTGAGCGAGTGCGCCGCGCGGAAGATGCCGTTGACCCGCTCCGGGTCCGCCTCCTGGCCCCGCCGCTCGTCCAGCACGAGCAGGTCCTTGCCCAGCGACTCCAGAATCTCCGTCGCCTCGGCCACGAACTCGGCCAGGGCCTTGCTCGGGGGGCTCACGGCAGCTTCAGGTACCGACGCAGGAGCCCTTCCAGGCTCCCGGGCTCGAACGGCTTGACCAGGTACTCCGCCGCCCCCAACGCGATGCCTCGGTCGCGGTCCTGCTCATGCCCCTCGGTGGTGATGATGAAGAGCGGCACGTCGCGGTAGTTGGGGTTCTTCTTGACGAAGTTGATGAGCTCCAGCCCGTTGATGTCGGGCATGTTGATGTCGGTGATGATGAGGTCGAAGCGGTGGCGCGGCAGGAGCTTCAGGGCCTCGAAGCCGCTCGACGTCACGAAGGCCTCGATGCCTTCCACGGCCTCCACCGTCGACGCGATGTATTCGCGCGACGCCTTGGAGTCCTCGACAATCAGCACCTTGACACGCATGTGCACACGCCCCGGACGGTCCCCTACTCTAGCAGAAGCCCCGCCTGGTCGCTGTGTCTCAACCCTTCCTGGCTGGTAGGAGCCGGACGAGCCCCTTGTCCGCCAGGAGGGCCACGCGTCCTCCCTTGAACGCTGGGGTGAAGCCCCTCTGGAATCCCTCCGCCCGCGCCGCGTCATCCAGCGCACCTCCGGAGGGAATCTCCAGCGCCACCGACTCCATCCGGGCCCGGCTGAGCACCTTGCCCGCCGACGCGAGCGCCTCGCTCAGCCCGCCCGCGTCCAGCTGGCCGCGGCGCCCCAGCCCCACGACGAAGATGCGAGGCACCCCCAGCTTCCCGTCGGACGGCAGCAGCAGCCAGTCGTCCTTCGCGCCGGAGAAGAACCCGCCCTTGAGCACCCGCGACAACGCGCCGCACAAGCGCCAGTCCACGTAGCCCGCGGTGGCCGGCAGCGGCCGGTCATCTTCCGCGACAAAGAGACAGAGGGCGTCCACGCCACTGAGCGAGTCCAGGCCCTCCATCCCGATGTCGTGCGTCGTCGTCTGGCTCACGGCGCCTGCTCCTCCGGTGGAGACTCAGCCCCTCACTGCTTGTTCAGCGCCACCGCCACCCGGTCCAACAGGCCGTTGACGAACGCGCTGGACTCCTCCGTCCCGAAGTTCTTCCCCAGCTCCACCGCCTCGTTGATGGTGACCTTGCGAGGGATGTCGGGACGGTACTTCAGCTCGAAGATGCCCACGCGCAGCACGTTGCGGTCGATGCGGGACATGCGGTCCAGGCGCCAGTTGTGGCTGTGCGACTCGATGAGCCGGTCGATTTCCGCGCGGTGCCCCTGCACACCTTCCACCAGCTCACGGGCGAACCGCACCGCGTCCGGGTCCCGCTTGTCTTCATCGGACGCGGACCACGCCGACTCCAGCGCGTCATTCACCGACGCGCCCTGCGCCATCTCCATCTGGTAGAGCGCCTGCAACGCCCGCTCACGGCCTGTTCTGCGCGCGCCCATCGCTACCCCTTCCTCGCGTCGAGCGTGGTCATCCGCGAGAACAGGTTCACCATCTCGATGCAGGCCAGCGTGGCCTCGGCGCCCTTGTTGCCCGCCTTCACGCCCGCCCGGTCGATGGCCTGCTCCACGGTGTCCGTCGTCAGCACGCCGAACGTCACGGACGTGGAGGGATTGGCCGCCGCCGCGTTGAACGCCACCGCGCCAATGCCCTTGGCGCACTCACCCGCCACGTAGTCGAAGTGGGGCGTGCCGCCCCGGATGACGGCGCCCAGCGCGATGACGCCCACGTACTGCCGGGACTCCGTCACACGGCGCACGAGGCCGGGCAGCTCATAGGTGCCAGGGCAGCGGTACACGTCCACGTCCGCGTCCGCGACGCCATGGCGGACCAGCGTGTCCACGGCGCCCTTGGCCAGCTCCTCGGTGATGAAGCCGTTGAAGCGGGCGACACAAATCGCGAAGCGGCCCTTGGGGGGAAGAAAGTCACCTTCGATGTAGCGAGGCATGCGGCGCTTCCTACACCACCCCGGGCCCCGGCGTCGCCTGCTACGGCGTGCCGAAGCCCGCCGCCCGGACGGCCGCCTCCGTCACCCCACCCGTCTGGAGTCCCCCCGCCTGCCCTCGCTGGAGCAGGAACAGCCGCGCCACGTACTTGCCGATGGGGTCCGCCTCCAGGTTGACCCGGGCGCCCACCGCCTTGGCCCGCAGGGTGGTGCGCTCCTGCGTCTCCGGGATGAGCTGCACGCTGAACCGGTCCGCCCCCACGGTGTTCACCGTCAGACTGATGCCGTCGATGGCCACCGAGCCCTTCTCGATGAAGTACGGCGCCAGGGCCTCCGGCAGCCCGAAGACCATCACCCACGAGCCGCCCTCCGGCCGGGTCTCCAGCACCGTGCTGACCTGGTCCACGTGCCCGGAGACCAGGTGCCCGCCCAGCCGGTCCCCCAGCGCCAGGGCCCGCTCCAGGTTCACCTTGTCGCCCGGCCGCACGGCGTCCAGCGTCGTGCGCCGCAGCGTCTCCGGCGCCGCCTGGACGCGGAACGTGTCGCCCGTGCGCTCCACCACCGTGAGGCACGCGCCATCCACGGCGATGGACTCGCCCAGCGCGAAGGAGGCCGCGCCCAGCGACGTGCGAATCCACAAGTCCGTCATCCCGCCCGGAATGACGCGCTCCACCCTGCCGATGTCCTGAATGAGCCCGGTGAACATATGCCCCGGGCATATACCCGAGCGTCCGGAGCCGCCACCCTCGCGGGGCCCCGATGTCCGCCATGCACCGACACACTGAACCGGGGCATCAGGGCGGCTTGTGGTCCGCCCGGCCTCGGCAAGGGGGCGCTACAGCAGGGCCTGGAGCAGGATGTCCTGGCCGTGCTGCTCGAAGGAGAGGTCCTTGACGGAGAGGGCCTGCGCCATCTCCTTCACGCCCAGGTCCCCGGCCCAGGACAGCCCCTCGCGGCCCAGGAGCTTGGGGGCCAGGAACAGCGCCAGCTCATCCGCCAGGTGCTCGCGCAGGAAGGAGCCGTACATCTCCGCCCCGCCCTCCACCAGCACGTGGTTGAGGCCCGAGCGGGCCAGCTTGCGCAGGAGCGCCTTCAGGTCCACCCGGTCCGCCTTCGCGCGCAGCTGCCACACCTCCACGCCCTGGGCCAGGAAGCGCTTCGCCTTGCGCCCCTCGGGGTCCTCCAGCGTGGCGATGATGGTGCGCGCCGAGCTCTTCTGGCTGAAGACGCTGTAGCGCGGCGACAGGCGCAGGTGGCTGTCCACCACGACGCGCAGCGCGTCCTTGCCCTTGCCGCCGGGGAGGCGCGTGGTGAGCTTCGGGTCGTCCTGGCGCACGGTGTTCGCGCCCACGAGGATGACGTCCACGGAGTCGCGCAGCCGGTGCACCCACTCGCGCGCCTTCTCGCCCGTCACCCAGCGCGAGTCTCCCGTGGCGGTGGCCAGCTTGCCATCCAGCGTGGCCGCGGCCTTCAGCGTCACCCACGGCAGGCCCGTGTTGATGGCCTTGAAGAAGGGCCGGTTGAGCTTGTCGGCCTCCGCCTGGAGCACGCCCGTGACGACCTTCACGCCCGCGCGGCGCATCCGCGCCACGCCCTTGCCGCTCACCTTGGGGTTCGGGTCCGCCGAGCCGCAGAAGACGCGGCGCACGCCCGCCTCGATGATGGCGAGGCTGCACGGCGGCGTGCGGCCATAGTGGTCACACGGCTCCAGCGTCGAGTAGAGGTCCGCGCCCCGGGCCTTCGAGCCCGCGGCCTCCAGCGCCACCACCTCGGCGTGCGCGGTGCCCGCCTTCTTGTGGTAGCCGCGGGCGATGATGCGCCCGCCCTTCACCAGCACCGCGCCCACCACGGGGTTGGGGCTGGTGCGGCCCAGGCCCTTGGCGGCCTCCTCCAGCGCGATGCGCATGAAGAACTCGGCCACCGCGCGGTCGAAGTCCGCCGCCCGCTTCGCCCGGGGCGCCCGGGTGGCTTCCAGCCGTGCCCGCGTCAGCAGCCGCATGTGTTCCCTCAGCTTCCTCGGCCCGGGAGGAGCGGCTTCGCCTTGCGCTCGCGCTCCTGGTCCTCGAGCAAGTCCTTCAGCTCGTGCATGAACTCGGAGATGTCGCGGAAGCTGCGGTACACCGAGGCGAAGCGCACGTAGGCCACCTCGTCCAGCTGCTGCAGCCGGCGCATGATCTCCTCGCCGATGACGGACGAGTTGATCTCCTTCTCGCCCATGCCCTGCAGGAGCCGCTCGATGGCGACCACCGTCTCCTCGAGCTGCTCCGCCGACACGGGCCGCTTCTCACAGGCCTTCTTCAGCCCGCTGACAATCTTCTCGCGGTCGAACGCCTCGCGGCGGCCGTCCTTCTTCACGATGAGCGGGTAGAGCTCCTCCACCCGCTCATACGTCGTGAAGCGGCGCTTGCAGGCCAGGCACTCGCGGCGCCGCCGGATGACGGAGCCCTCGTGCGACTCGCGTGAGTCGATGACCTTGTTTTCGGCATCCTGGCAGAACGGGCAGCGCATACAGGTGCGGCGCGAGGCTCCGGGTTACTTCAGTCGGGAGGCGTACAGCGGGAAGCCCTGCGCGAGCTCCTTCACCTGGCCCCGGATGCGCACGAGCGCCGCGTCGTCCTGCGCCGCATCCAGCGCGGCGCCGATGAGCTTGCCCACCACCGCCATGTCCGCCTCGCGCATGCCACGCGTCGTGATGGCGGGCGTGCCCACCCGGATGCCGGACGTCGTCATCGGCTTCTCCGGGTCGAACGGAATCATGTTCTTGTTCACGGTGATGCCGGCCTTGTCGAGCACCGCCTCGGCCACCTTGCCCGTGAGCTGCTTGGGGCGCAGGTCCACCAGCATCAGGTGGTTGTCGGTGCCGCCGGACGTCAGCCGCAGGCCCGCGGACTTCAGCGCCTCCGCCAGCGCCTTCGCGTTGGCGACAATCTGCTGCTGGTAGGCCTTGTACTCCGGGGTCAGCGCCTCACGGAACGCCACGGCCTTGCCGGCGATGACGTGCATCAGCGGGCCGCCCTGGATGCCGGGGAAGATCTGGCTGTTGATGGTCTTCGCGTAGGCCTCGCGCCCCATCACCATGCCGCCGCGCGGACCGCGCAGCGTCTTGTGCGTGGTGGTGGTGACGATGTCCGCGAAGGGCACCGGCGAGGGGTGCACCCCCGCGGCGACGAGGCCCGCGATGTGCGCCATGTCCACGAACATGGCCGCGCCGGACTCGTCGGCGATCTCACGGAACTTCGCGAAGTCGATGGTGCGCGGGTAGGCGCTGGCGCCCACGACGAGGACCTTCGGCTTGTGCTCCTGCGCGAGCGCACGCACCTGCGCGTAGTCGATGGTCTCCGTGTCGCGCGTCAGGCCGTAGTGGACGACCTTGTAGAGCTTGCCGGAGAAGTTGAACGCGGCGCCGTGCGTGAGGTGGCCGCCGGAGTTCAGGTCCAGGGACAGCATCGTGTCGCCCGGCTTCATCAGCGCCATGTACGCGCCCATGTTCGCCTGGCTGCCCGAGTGCGCCTGCACGTTGACGAAGTCGGCGCCGAAGAGCTGCCTGGCGCGGTCGATGGCGAGGTTCTCCACCACGTCCACGACCTCGCAGCCGCCGTAGTAGCGCTTGCCGGGGTAGCCTTCCGCGTACTTGTTGGTGAGCACGGAGCCCACCGCCTCCATCACCGCGGGGCTGACGAAGTTCTCCGAGGCAATCAGCTCCAGGCCATGCTCCTGGCGCTGCGTCTCTTCGTGGACGGCCCGGGCAATCTCGGGGTCCACCTGGGCCAGCGTGCGAATGTTCTCCATGGCGGATCTCCTCACGACAAAGGGGGACGGCGACAGCCGCTAGCGCTGGGACTCGACCTCGCGAATCATCTGCACGCGACGCTCGTGGCGACCGCCCGAGAACGCCGTGTCCAGGAACGCCTCCAGGATGGCCCGGCCCACGCCGGCACCCACCACGCGCTGGCCCAGGCACAGCACGTTGGCGTCATTGTGGGCCCGCGACATGCGAGCCTCGAACTCCGTGGTGCACAGGGCCGCGCGGATGCCCTGGTACTTGTTGGCGACGATGCTCATGCCGATGCCGGTGCCACACACCAGCACGCCCAGCGTGGCCTCGCCGGACACCACCGCCCGAGTGACGCGGGCGGCGAAGTCTGGATAGTCCACCGAGTCCTTCGCGAAGGGGCCCACGTCTTCATGGGCCACGTTCCGCTCCCGGAGCACCGCCACCAACTCCTGGCGGAGCTCCAGGCCCGCGTGGTCCGAAGCAAGGATGACTTTCACGCGGTATCTCCCTCGGGTCGCCTAGAAGCGCTTGAAGAGCAGCACCGCGTTGGTGCCGCCGAATCCAAACGAGTTGCTCATCACCGCGTCCACCCGGGCCTCGCGCGCCTGGTTGGGCACGTAGTCCAGGTCGCAGTCCGGGTCCGGCGTCGTCTGGTTGATGGTGGGCGGCAGCACGTTGCGAGACAGCACCAACGCACTCACCACACCCTCCGCTCCACCCGCCGCGCCGAGCATGTGGCCCGTCATGGACTTGGTGGACGACACCGCGAGCTTGCGCACGTGGTCGCCGAACACCGCCTTGATGGCCTTGGTCTCGTTCGCGTCGTTGAACGGCGTCGAGGTTCCATGGGCGTTGATGTAGCCCACCTCCTCCGGACGCATCCCGGCGGACGCCAGCGCCAGCCGCATGCAGCGCGCCGCGCCCTCGCCTTCCGGCGCCGGCTGGGTCACGTGGTACGCGTCCGAGTTGGCCCCGTACCCGACGACCTCGGCCAGGATCTTGGCGCCGCGCTTCTTCGCGGCCTCCATCTCCTCCAGCACCAGCATGCCGGCGCCCTCGCCCATGACGAACCCGTCGCGCTCCTTGTCGAACGGACGGCTGGCCCCCGCGGGGTCGTCATTGCGCGTGGACAGCGCCTTCATCACGGAGAAGCCACCCAGCCCCAGCGGGGTGATGGCCGCCTCCGCGCCTCCGGCGATGGCCGCGTCCGTCTCCCCCAGCTTGATGGACTTCCACGCCTCGCCAATGGCGTGGGCGCTGGTGGCGCACGCGGACACCGGGGCCCAGTTGGGGCCCTTGCAGTTGTACCGCATGGAGATGAGGCCGGGCGCCATGTTGACGATCATCTGGATGATGAAGAAGGGCGACAGCCGGTCAAACCCCTTCTCCAACCCCTTGCGGTGCTGCTCCTCAAGGGAAGAGATGCCGCCGATGCCCGAGCCGACGATGACGCCCACCCGCTCAGGCGCGTACCCGTTCGGCTTGTCCAGGCCCACCGGCAGCCCGGACTCCTCCACCGCCATCGACGCGGCGGCCATGGCGTACTGCGCGTAGAGGTCCATCCGGCGCACTTCGCGCCTGTCGATGAACTTCTCCGGCTCGAAGTCCTTCACCTCGCCGGCGATGCGCGTGTCTATCTTCCCCGTGTCGAAGCGGGAGACGAGGGAAATACCTGACTTGCCGGCGAGCATCGCCTGCCAGTTCTTCTCGGTTCCTGTACCCAGTGCCGAGATGAGCCCGGTACCGGTGATGACGACTCGACGGTGTGACACGGTCCTCTCCGGTGGCGACTGGGACGCCGGGGACGCCGCTGACCGCGGCGTCATCCCCGCCCCCCGGCACGCCGTGGTGCTGCCTACTGCTTGTGGGTGGTGATGTAGTTGATGGCGTCGCCAACAGTCTTGATGTTCTCGGCCTCCTCGTCGGGAATCTCGACCTCGAACTCCTCTTCCATCGCCATCACGAGTTCCACGATGTCGAGGCTGTCGGCGCCAAGGTCCTCGATGAAGGAAGACTCGGGCTTGATCTCGTCGTCTCCCACGCCGAGCTGATCCGCGATGATGCTCTTGACCTTGGCTTCAATTGTTGACGTCGACATAAGTGCTGAATCCTCCAGGAACCAGATGAAGGCCCGGAAGGCTTCCCGAGCCCTGTCGAAAGCGGCGGCGGTATATCCCACGACCGCCAGCAATCCAACCGCTGGGTTACATGTACATGCCGCCGTTGACCTTGAGGACCTCGCCGGTGATGTAGGACGAGGCATCCCCCGAGAGGAAGAGGACGGCCTGGGCCACCTCCTCCGGGTTGCCCAGCCGGCCTAGCGGAATGCCCTCAAGCATCTTCTGGCGCAGGTCGTCATTGAGGTGGGACGTCATGTCCGTCCCGATGAAGCCCGGCGACACCGCGTTGACGCGAATCCCACGGCTGGAAAGTTCGCGGGCCACCGACTTCGTCAAGCCGACGAGTCCTGCTTTGGAGGCCGAGTAGGCCACCTGTCCGCCGTTGCCCATGTCGCCCACCACCGAGGTGACGTTGACGATGGCGCCGGAGCGCTGCTTCATCATGGGGCGGCTGACGGCACGGATGAGGGCGAAGGCGCCCTTCAGGTTCGTGTCCAGCTGCTTGTCCCAGTCCTCGTCCTTCACGCGCATCACCAGGCCGTCCACCGCGACGCCCGCGTTGTTGACGAGCACGTCCAGCCGGCCGTGCGTCTTGATGATGCCCTCCACCGCGCTCGCGCACGCGGCGGTGTCCGCCACGTCGAAGCGGATGGCCTCCGCCTTGGCGCCTTCCGCCTGGATGAGCGCCACCGACTCCTGGGCCGCCGCCTCGTTGCCCGCGTAGCTGATGACCACCGTGGAGGCTCCCGCCTTCGCGAACGCCACCGCGCACGCGCGGCCGATGCCCCGCGAGCCGCCCGTCACCAGCACCACCTTGTCCTTGAAGCTCATGCGCTCACCCCAGCGCCGCGAGGGCCTTCTCCAGGCTCGCGGAGTCCTCGACGTTGAAGGTTTCGATGTCCTTGGTGATGCGCTTGACCAGGCCGCACAGCACCTTGCCCGGCCCCAGCTCCACCACGCGCGTGACGCCCTCCGCCTTCAGCGCCTCCACGCACTCAATCCAGCGCACCGGCGAGCTCACCTGCTCCAGCAGCAGCGGCACCACCCGCGCCACGTCGGCGTTGGGCCGCGCCTCCACGTTCGTCACCACCGGCACCGACGGCGCCGACATCGCCAGCCCGCCCAGCACCGCCGCCAGCCGCGGCTTCACCGGCTCCATCAGCGCGCAGTGGAAGGGCGCGGACACCGGAAGCGGCATCACCCGCTTGGCGCCTGCCTCCTTGCACTTCACGCCCGCGCGCTCCACCGCCGCGGCGTTGCCGGCAATCACCGTCTGCTCAGGCGAGTTGTAGTTGGCGGGGGACACCACCAGCCCCTCGGCCGCCTCGTCACAGGCCGCCTTCACCTTGCCCGGCTCCAGGCCCAGCACCGCGGCCATGGCGCCCACGCCCGCGGGCACCGCCTCCTGCATGAAGGTGCCACGCGCGCGCACCGCCCGGGCCGCGTCGCCAATGGACATGGCGCCCGCCGCCACCAGCGCGGAGTACTCCCCCAGCGAGTGGCCCGCGACGAAGGACGCCACCGGCCCCCGCTTGGAGAACACGGCATGCGCCGCCACCGACACCGTCAGGATGGCCGGCTGGGTGTTGGCCGTGAGCTTCAGCGCATCTTCTGGCCCCTCGAAGCAGAGCTTGGAGAGCTTCTCGCCCAGCGCGTCATCCGCGGCCTCGAAGACGGCGCGAGCCTCCGGGAACTTCTCGAAGAGGTCCTTGCCCATCCCCACGGTCTGACTGCCCTGCCCGGGAAACACGAATGCGACCTTCGCCATGTGCGGTCTCAGCCTCCTGAATCGTCCCGTCCCAGTGACAGCTCCAGCGCAGCCTCGCGCCGCCCCAGGCCTTCAGCGCTGGCCCACCTCCCGGCGTCTCCGGGCTCGCGCCGACTGGCGCGGTGGGCTCCATCCGGCACCTGGGGAGGGGACGCGGACGGTGTGTTGCCGTACTTGTGCAGCTTCGGCCGGCACTTGTCGCGAGGAATCTCCTGCCGCTCCAGCAGCGCCTCCCAGGAGCGGGCGTTGAAGTTGCCGGGCTTGACGGGGCCCCGCTCTCTAATCGGAAACAGCTTCGTCTGTCCCCTTTTTTCCCCTCTGATGGGTAGGGAGCCAGGCGGCCGCGTTGGCAATGCAACGCGTCAACTCTTCCTGGAGTCCCGCCTGGGCCGTGGCCAGGGCCGCACCCAGGGCGTTGTGGATAGCGCGCGGGCTGGAGCGCCCATGCGCCACGATTCCCACGCCGCGCAGGCCCAGGAGCGGAGCGCCCCCATACTCGGCGTAGTCCACCACCCGGCGCAGGCCCGCCAGGGCGGGCTGGAGCAGGAGCGCGCCCAGCTTCTCCGACAGGCCGCCCCGCTTCTCGATGGCCTGGCGCAACAGCCCCACGACGCCCATGCCCACGCCCTCGGATGTCTTGAGGACGACATTGCCGGTGAAGCCGTCCGTCACCACCACCTGCACGTCGCCGGAGAACAGGTCCTTGCCCTCCACGTAGCCGACGAAGTCCAGGCCCGACTGGCGCAGCAGCTCGCTCGCCTCGCGCGTCAGGGGTGTCCCCTTGGAGGGCTCCTCGCCATTGGAGAGCACGCCCACCCGGGGGCGCGCCACGCCCAGGCGCAGGCGCACGTACGCCTCGCCCAGCACGGCGAACTGCGCGAGGTGCGAGGGGCGACAGTCCACGTTGGCCCCCGCGTCCAGGAGCAGGGACCTTCCGCCTCCCTTGAGGGCCGGGAAGAGCGCGGCGATGGCGGGACGCTCCACCCCGGGCAGCCGGCCCAGCGTCAGGAGCCCCCCCGCCATGACGGCGCCCGAGTTGCCCGCGGACACCAGCGCGTCCGCGTGACCGTCACGCACCAGCTCGAACCCCACCCTCAAGGAGGAGTCGCGCTTGCGGCGGAAGGCGGTGGAGGCGTGGTCGTCCATCTCCACCACCTCCGAGGCGTGGTGGATGCGCAGGTTGGACGGGGGCAGCCCCTTGCCCAGCAGCGGCGTCACCTTCGCCGTGTCCCCCACCAGCACCACCTCGTGGTCGGGGTGGGCCCGGGCGAAGAGCACACCTCCCTCCACCGGAGCCCCCGGCGCGTGATCCCCACCCATCGCATCCAAGACCAGCCTCATCCCCACCATCCCCTTCTGCGTGCGCCTGCCATGTCGACCCTGTCCCTACACCTCCCGGGCCAGGCGGCGCGCAGCACACCAGGAACCTCCCAGGGGGGCAACGACTCGCTGCCCCGGCGCGGGTTCGGCGCCTCGGGCCCCGACGGATGATCCACGCGAGGGGGAGAATGGGGCGGGCGCCAAGGGCGTTGTCCTGACCTGCCGCGTGGGGTATCAGGGCGGTGGACGGTGGTCCTCCCGGCGCTCGTACACGCGCATTGACTCGGGCCTTGCGAGCCGCTAGGTTCCGCCGCCTTTCTAGCCAGACAGGGAGTACGCGAGTCACTCGCGAACCCTCCTGGCTTGGTGTTGGACGACATGTTGCGCAGGGAGCCGGGGACCCCGGCACAGCGCGTGAGATAGAGGTGAGCCGTGGGTGTCCCCAAGAAGCGTACTTCCAAGATGCGTCGTGACCGCCGTCGCGCGGCCAACAACAACCTGCGCACCGCCGTGCAGGTGACCAAGTGCCCCAACTGCAAGGAGCCGGTGATGCCGCACCGCGCCTGCACGTCCTGTGGCCAGTACAAGGGCCGCGAGCTGCTGCCCCAAGCCGAAGCCTGATGACCTGCTCATGACGCTCCCGTCCAGGAGCGTCGTGTCATGCGAAGGGCCGCGCCTCCCACCTGGAGGTCGCGGCCCTTGCTGTTTCACGGCCCCGCCTCTTCCGGCGGGGCCCCTGTCCCAGGTGCTTCAGTTGCTGAGCTTGATGTTCTTCAGCGGCGCCAGGCGGGGGTCCACCGGCTTCGTCTCACACTGGCACTTCGCCTCGTTGAGGTTGGTGCCGCACTGCGAGCACAGCCCCTTGCAGTCATCCTTGCAGGTGACGTTCATGGGCAGCGCCAGCAGCAGCTGCTCCCGGACGATGGGGTCCAGGTCGATGGTCTTCCCATCGAAGACCTCCTGGTCCACGTCATCCAGCTCGAAGGAGCCACCCGTCTCGCCCTGCTGCCGCTCCTTCTTCTCCATGGACTTCTCGTCGTCGTCCGAGAAGCCCTCACCGCGCGCCATCGACTCCGGCACCAGGTTGAGGTGGAAGGAGACGGGCAGCGCCAGCTCCACGTCCTTCAAGCAGCGCTTGCAGGGGCTGCCCACGTGGGCGGTGAACTGGCCCTCCAGCAGCACGCCACCGCTCACGCGGCGCAGGGTCGCCTTGAGCCGCGACGGCTTCATGGCCCGGAAGCCCGTATCCTGCCCGGACTCCCCACCTTCCAGCGCGGTGCCCAGCAACTCCTGGGCGAGGGGCTCATCCAGCTTGAGCCCCGAATCATGAATTTGTTCAACCTTTACGAGCATTTACGAGACTTCCAGGTCAAATGGGGGCGGGCAACATAGAGGGCGGCCCCCCGAGCGTCAACACGCCCCAGTTCGACAGCACCCCGAAGATGTCACTGCGCCGTCACCTCCGGTGGGGCGCCCTTCGTGGATCCTCCAGACAACGCTTTGATAGGGTCGATTCGATGCACAGGCACGATTCTCGGTCGCGGGTGGGAGCGATGCTCCTCGTCGTGGGCCTGCTGGCTCCTCCGGGGCTGGCCCGTCCTCTCTTCCCCGCGCCTGTCCTCTCGCAGCTCGGGCCAGCAAGCCCCGACATCACCCGCGCGCGGGAGCAGATCGACGACGGCGAGTTCGAGGAGGCCCGCCGCACCCTCCAAGCCGGGCTGGACGCTCCGGACGTCACCGACGACCAGCTGGTGGAGCTCTACCGCCTCCTGGGCCTCACCGCGCTGTACCTGGGGGATGAGACCCAGGCACGCGAGGCCTACGAGAAGCTGCTCCAGGCCCGGCCCGACTACGAGCTGCCCCGCTCGGCCCCTCCCAAGCTGCGCTCGCTCTACGCGCGCATCAAGGAGGACATCCGCAGCCGGCGCGTGCGCCCCGTCACCCTGGACGTGGATCCGATTCCGGATCCGCCCGGCGGCGAGCCCATCACCGTGGAGGCCACCATCCAGGAGCTGGCGCTGGGGGCTCGCGCGCGCCTGTTCTACCGGCGGGCCGGAGACCAGGCCTACAACTCCGTGGACTTCGTGAAGGACCGCGAGGCGCGCGAGCACTTCCGCGCCGTCGTGCCCGCCTACGACGTGCCCGTGGAGCCGGAGCCCTACGAGGTGGAGTACTACTTCGAGGTGGTGGACGCCGCGCAGCGCCGGCTCGCCGGACGGGGCGACTCGTTCCAGCCCCTGCTCTTCCAGGTCTCCTCGCGCGTGCAGGCCACCACCGCCGCCGAGGTCTCCGAGGGGCGCCCCTGGTACAAGAGCCCCTGGCTCTGGGTGGCCGTGGGCGCGGTGGCCATCGGCGGCACCGCAGGCATCGTGGCCCTCTCCTCCTCCGAGGACCGGGGCCGCGTCCCCATCACCATTCGCGTGGACCCTTCCCAGCCATGAGCTCGCGCCACTTGAAGTTCCTGCCGTTCGCCCTCGGCCTCTGCGCATGCGGGCCCGACACGTCGGCCACCTCCGGCCGCTTCGGCCTGGACGTGGTGATGTCGCGCGCCGTGGCCGACGAGGTCCACGCGCTCCAGGTCAGCGTTGTGAAGGACGGCTCACGCCGCAACTGCACGGAGCTGCAGCGCACCTGCCTCAACACGCAGGTGAAGCGCGAGGACCTGGTGGTGCTCGAGGACCCGCGCGGCAACGAGGGCCGCGCGCTGCGCTTCACCGTGGACCTGGCCGCCATGCAGAACGGCGGCAGCCAGGCGCTCGCGGTGGACGTGCCCGTGGGGCGCGACTACGCGCTCGTCATCGAGGCCCTGGCCGTCGGCTCGCCCTCCCGCTTCCTCGGCAGCTCCTGCAACTACCTCAAGGTCGTCAACTCCGGGGACAACGCCCCCGTGGTCGCCGCGCCCCTGGTGCTGACCGAGCAGTCCTGCGACCCGTCCATCGCCCCCTGAGCGGGAGGGCGCTTCCACCCCCGCGCGTCTAGCGCCACGCCGCTACACCTTTCCCAGAGGACTCCATGACGCGCATCCTGATCATCGAGGACGAGCAGGACCTCGCCGGGCTCGTCGAATACAACCTCCGCGCCGCGGGCTTCGACACCGAAGCCGCGAACACCGGCGCCGGAGGCCTGGCCCGCGCCCGGGCGAACCCACCGGACCTGCTCCTGTTGGACATGATGTTGCCGGACATCGCCGGCGGAGAAGTGCTGCGCCTGCTCAAGCAGGACCCGGAGCTGCGCAAGACGTCCGTCATCATCGTCAGCGCCAAGGGCCAGGAGTCGGACCGCGTCCAGGGGCTGGAGCTGGGCGCGGATGACTACGTGGTGAAGCCCTTCTCCGTCCGGGAGCTGCTCCTGCGCGTCAAGGCGGTGCTGCGCCGGGGCGACACGGACGACAGCGGCCCCGCGCAAGTCCTCGCCGCGGGCGACATTGTCCTGGACACCTCGCGCCACCAGGTGCGCGTCAAGGACGGGGAGGTCATCCTCACCGCCCTGGAGTTCCGCCTGCTGCAGACGCTCCTGGAGAGAATCGACCGGGTGCAGACGCGCGAGGTGCTCCTCTCCGATGTCTGGGGCATCCAGGCGGAGATCCACACCCGCACGGTGGACACGCACATCAAGCGCCTGCGCGAGAAGCTGGGCCCCTCCGGCGACATCATCGAGACGGTGCGCGGCGTGGGCTACAAGCTCAGCCCTCCGTAGCGCTGGCGCCGTCCGACACCTGAAGGCCCGCGACACATGCCCCTGCGCTACACGCTCCTGCCCCTGCTCCTGCCAGCCACGCTGGTGGGGTTGCTCGTGGTCGCCCTGGGAACACCCGGCGGCGCGGTGCCCGTGGCCCTCATCACCCTGGCGGGCTCCCTCATGGCGCTGGGGCTCAGCCGCGGCGCGCTGCAGCGACAGCTGGACCAGCTGGAGCGCAACACCCGCGGCCGCGCCGAGGGCGGTGGAGGCCCCTCCCCCGACCCGGACCGGCTGGAGGAGGTCGCGAGCCTCGAGGGCGCCATCGACTCGCTGCACACGCACCTGACGGCGCGCAACGCGGAGCTCGTCCAGGAGTCGCGCACCCTCACCGCCGTGCTGGACAGCATGGCCGAGGGCATCTGGGTGACGGACGCCGACGGCACCGTGGTGCGCCACAACGACGCGCTGCGGGACATCCTCCAGCCCGTCGCCCCCATCCCTGGCCAGCGCCCCATCGCCGTCATCCGCGACGACCAGCTCCACGACGCCGTCCTCCGCGCCTGCCGCGAGGGCGCCTCCAGCCGCCTGGAGCTGTCGCTCGAGGGCCTGTTCCCCCGCACGCTGGCCATCCGCGTCACCCCCCTGGGCAAGGACCTGCCCGGCAGCGCCGCCGTCTTCCACGACGTCACCGAGCTGCGCCGGCTGGAGAAGGTGCGCAAGGACTTCGTCGCCAACGTCTCCCACGAGCTGCGCACCCCCATCACCGCCATCCGCGGCTACGCGGAGACGCTCCAGGGCGGCGCGCTGGGCGACGCGCAGATGGCCCCACGCATGGTGGAAATCATCCACCGACAGTCCGAGCGCCTGTCCGAGCTGGTGGAGGACCTGCTGGAGCTGTCGCGGCTGGAGTCGCGGGAGGTGAGCCTGAAACTCACGGAAGTCCCGCTCGCCGAGGCCGCCGCCCGCGCCGCCGACACCGTGCGACCCAAGGCCGAGGGCAAGGGCCAGGTGGTTTCACTCCATGTTCCACCGGACCTGGTCGCGGTGGGAGACCCCCGAGCCGTCGAGCAGGTGCTGCTCAACCTCCTCGACAACGCGGTGAAGTACACGCCGGCGGGTGGGCGTGTGGACGTGGACGGAGCGTATGAGGATGGCCGGTGCGTGGTGCGGGTGCGGGACACCGGGGTAGGCATCGAGCCGCGTCATCTGTCCCGCATCTTCGAGCGCTTCTACCGGGTGGACAAAGGGCGCAGCCGGGACATGGGCGGCACGGGGTTGGGCCTGTCCATCGTCAAGCATCTGCTCCAGGCCATGGACGGCGAGGTCAAGGTCGAGAGCCAACCGAACGAGGGGAGCACGTTCACGATTTTTCTGCCCCAGGCGGCTCGCGCCGGCACTGCGACAGGGTAGGATGTGGCGACCATGCGGGTCGCAATCCTCGCCGACATCCACGGCAATCTCCCCGCCTGCGAGGCCGTCCTCGAGGACATCGCGCGCTCCGTGGCGCCGGATTACATCGTCGCGGCCGGCGACCTGGCCCTGCGCGGTGCGCACCCGCGCGAGACGGTGGACCTCCTCTTCGACCGCTGCGACTCGGTGCTGATGGGGAACACGGACTGCTACCTCGCCGGGAACTACCTGGGGGGTGCCTACCGCGAGCGCGACCACTGGAAGACGGAGCTGTTGCGGTGGACGCGAGACCAGCTGGGTGACTCGCTCCTGCAGAAGCTGGGCGCCCTGCCCTTCTCCGTGCGCTACACGCCGCGCAAGGGCCAGGACCTCTTCGTCTGCCACGCCAACCCGCGCAACCTCGAGGAGTCGCTGGACCCCACGCTGGATGACGTCGCCGTGCGCCGGTACTTCGCGCACCTGGACGCCGCCGCGTGTGCCTTCGGCCACCTGCACTTCCCCTACCGCCGCCGCGTGGGCCGCATGCTCATCGCGGACGTGGCCAGCGCGGGCATTCCCCGCGACGGAGACCTGCGCCCCGCCTACGGCGTCTTCACGTACACGCCCAAGGGCTGGCGGGTGCAGATTCGCCGCGTGCGCTATCCGGTGCGCAAGGCCACCCAGGCGCTCACCGCGCGCCGCGTCCCCGGCGGGCCGCTGCTCATCCACAAGCTGGTGGAGGCGCGCTACCGCCACCACCACGCGCTGATGGAGGCCGCGCGCCGCCACTCCGGCCTGCCGCCTCCGGGCCCCGTGCTGCGGCCGCCTCCGGGCGCGCCCGTGCGCAACGCCGCGGTGCCCCTGGAAGGCCGTGCGCCGGTGGACGTGGACCCCGCCTCGCTGCCCACGGACCTTGACGGAACCGTGACAGATGCCGCGCCGCTGCCCCTGGATGTGTTGAACGACCTGGACGGCTAGGCAGTTGTCGCCAGGGCGTTGCTTGCGAGGCGTGGCCCCGGGTGGTTGAGGGCAGGCCACCATGTCTCCTCGAGAGCTCCCGTTGTTGTTCGTCCGACATGCCGAAGCCGAGGACACCCACGTCCTGGGCGACGAGGCCCGCTCGCTCACCCCCGAAGGCCGCGCCCTCTTCCGCCAGCACGCGCGCAAGCTGGCCCGGCTCACGCCCCTGCGAGGCATCATCACCAGCCCCCTGGTCCGCGCCGTCCAGACGGCGGAGCTCCTGGCCGAGGCCCTGGGCCTGTCCCGCGTGGAGGTGCACCCCGCGCTGATTCCACGCAGGAGCGGCGCGCGGCGCATCCTGAAGCTCGCGCGGGAATTGGGCACGGGCTTCGCGCTGGTGGGCCACAACCCCTCGCTGGAGCAGGCCCTGGCGCTCGCGCTGGGCGACGACGTCCAGGCCCCGGAGAAGCTGCGCAAGGGCACCGCCGTGGCGCTGCAGCACACGGGGGATGATGGCGACTTCCAGCTCGTCTGGTGGGCCTCGCCCGGCCGCGTGCTGAGGCGCTACGACGGGGACCGGTGAGCCTCAGCCCTCCGCCGCGCCGACCAGGAAGGACACCAGGAGCAGCACCAGCACCGCGGTGGTGATGGCCACGAAGAGCCTATCCTTCTGTTGCCGGAAGATGAGCAGCGACAGCGCCACGCGCATCACCGGCACGGCCATCATCACCAGGAGCCCCGCCATGACGAACGACTGCCCGCGCGCGGCCATCGCTCCGGCCACCACCTCCGCCAGCCCGTGCGGCACGGGGTGCGGCGCGGTGAGGCGCTCCAGCGCCTCCGAGGACACGAGGTAGTCGGGGTGGCGGAAGAACGTCACCACCGTGCCCAGCGTCACCAGCGACAGGCTGGCGACGACGCCGTGGCGCAGGAGGTCGCTGATGAGCAGCTCCGGTACCAGCGGGACGGCCTCCGGCTCGGGCGGTGACGACACGCGAGGCGCGGGCGCCTGCGGACGCGGCTCGGTCGACGGAGGCTCCTTCATGACGTCCACCCCTTGTGCAGCATCTCGAACGCGACCCACAGCAGCACGCCCACGAAGAGCACGCGAAGCCACGCCGCATCCACCCGCGTCATGAGGTGGCGCGAGCCCAGCCACGCGCCCAACGTGACGCCCACGCACACGGGCCCGGCGATGAACGGGTCGATGTGGCCTCGCGCGAAGTACACGCCCGCGCTGGCCGCCGCCGTCACGCCAATCATGAAGTTGCTCGTGGCCGTGGACACCTTCAGCGGCAGCCGCATCGTCAGGTCCATGGCTGGCACCTTCAGCGCGCCCGAGCCGATGCCCAGCATGCCGCTCACCGTGCCCGCCACGTACATCAACCCCAGCCCCGCGAGGGGACGGGTGACGCGGTAGCGCACCTCGCGGCCCGTGGACTCGTCCCAGTAGCCGCCGTGCAGCGCCAGCCGGTCCGCCAGCGCATCCTCGGGCACGGGCGCCGGCACGCCTCCGTTCATCCGGCGCAGCATCACCAGCGCCGAGTACGCCATGACGGCGCCGAAGACGAGGTACACGCCGCGCCCGCCCACGCGGCCCGACAGAAAGGCCCCGGTGAGCGCGCCCGCGGTGGTGGCCAGCTCCAGGAACATGGCCACGCGCAGGTTGGCCATGCGCTCACGCACATACGCCGCCGCCGCGCCGCTGGAGGTGGCGATGACGGAGACGATGGACGCCCCCACCGCGTAGTGGATGTCCACCTTCAGCAGCAGGGTGAGCACGGGGATGAGGATGAGCCCGCCGCCAATCCCCAGCAGCGAGCCCAACAGTCCCGCGCCCACGGAGAAGCACAGGACGACGAACGTGAAGAAGAAGGGAGTCATGCGGCGCCGGCCGCATCCTTCCTCTCCGCCGTCTGAATTCCAATCAAAGGCCACGGCCTCGATAGGGCCGTGGCCTGGGGCCTACATGTGGTGCGAGGCCTAGTGGTTGCTCGCCACGGAGAGCCGCGGGGGGCTCCCCTCCTGGTTCGCGGCCGAGCCCTCGCCCGGGTGGAGGATGTCGCCGCTGAGCTCGCGCAGGAGCGCCTCGCCCACCAGCTCCGTCATGGGCACGAACCGGCCGTGCCCCGGGCGCCAGACGTGGACCTGGGCGCTCGCGATGTCGAACCACCAGCCGTGCAGCCGCAGCTTGCCGGCGGCGACGCGCTCCTTCACGAGCGGGTAGGACGACACGTGCTGGAGCTGCTGGAGCACGTTGAGCTGGGAAAGCCGATCATACTCGGCCAGGCCCTCCCCCACCGTGCTGCCCTCCTTGAGGGCCCGCAGCGCCTCCTGGCCATGCTTCAGCCAGGCCTGGAGGTTGGGAGCCCCCGGCACCTCGCCGCCCGCGAGCACCGCCTTCATCGCGCCGCAGCTGGAGTGACCGCAGATGACCAGGTCCTCCACCTCCAGGTTGCTCAAGGAGAACTCGAGCGCGGCCGCCTCGGACTGGTCGCCCATGGAGACGCCCTTCGTGTCCGAGGGCGGAATCAGGTTGCCCACGTTGCGGACCACGAACAGGTCGCCCGGGTCCGTCGTCACGAGCAGGTTGGGCACCATCCGGCTGTCCGAGCACGAGATGAAGAGGCAGTCGGGGTTCTGTCCGTTCGCCAGCCGCGCGAAAGTCTCTCGATACGCGGGCCGGCCCTTGAGCTGGAAGTCGAGCAGTCCTCGGATGAGCTTCTTCATGGGGCACCTTCGGAGGCGAGTTTGTTGGAGGAAACAGAAGTGTTGAGAACAGAACGCGAGGCCTGGGTCGTTCCACTGCGGACCCACACCTCCTCGAGCGACTCCATGACGACCGAGCCGCCCGTCTTGCGATACGTGTCACTCCAGCTTTCGATGGCCTCGAAGCCCGAGTGGTCCAGCGTATCCACCGACAGGTCGATGCGCACCTTCGAACCCGCGGGAATCTGCGCGAGCGCCGTCGACAGCCGCGGCACACCCACGAAGGTGAGCGAGCCCGACACGCGAACCAGGTGCTCCCCGTTCGCCTGCGTCACGTCCACCTTCACGCTGCCCAGCCGCCACAACAACCGCAGGATGGCCACCAGCAATCCCAGGCCGATGCCCGCCAGCAGGTTGATGCCGACGACTCCCGCCACCGTCGCCGCATAGACAACCACCTCACCGCGCTTCGACAGCTCGCGGATGTGGTGCATGTTGACCAGCTTCGCGCCGACGACGACGAGCAGGCCCGCGAGCACCGTGAGCGGCACCAGCCCCGCCACCGAGCCCAGCATCGTCACGAACAGCAACAGCCAGATGCCGTGCATCAGCGCGGACATGCGCGTCCGAGCGCCCGCCGCGATGTTCGCCGCGCTGCGGACGATGACGCCTGTAATCGGCAGACCGCCCACGAGCCCGGACACCGTGTTCGCCACGCCCTGCGCGAACAGCTCCTTGTCCAGGTTGGCGCGAGGCCCCGTGTGCATCTTGTCCGTGGCCACCGCCGACAGGAGCGACTCCGCGCTCGCCACCAGCGCCAGCGACAGCACCGCCGTCACGAACGGGCCCCAGTTGCCGGTGGGCAGCGCCGGCCACTGCATGCTGCTGAACACATTGGCCGGCAGCTCCACGCGCGCCACGTCCGCGCCCCAGATGACCGACACCGCCGAAGCCCCCACCACCGCCACCAGCGGCGCGGGCACCAGCTTCAGCTTGCCCTTGGCCAACATCGGCCACACCACCATCAACGCGATGGTGAGCAGGCCCAGCATCGCCGCGGGACCGTGCAGGTCCATCACCTGCCCGGGCAGCTCCTTCAGGTTCTGCCACGCGTTCGACTGAGGGCTGCCCCCCAGCACGATGTGCACCTGGCCCAGCACGATGAGGATGCCGATGCCCGCGAGCATGCCGTGAATCACCGCCGGGGAGATGGCCAGCGCCGCGCGAGCGACCTTCATCCACCCCAACCCCATCTGGATGAGCCCCGCGACGGCCACCGCCGCGCACGTCATCGCCAGCCCCATCGTCTGGATGAAGCCGAACACCATCACCGCCAGGCCGGCCGCGGGGCCGCTCACCTGCAGCGGCGCGCCACCCAACAGGCCCACCACCAGGCCACCCACCACGCCAGCGATGAGGCCCGACACGATGGGCGCTCCCGACGCCAGCGCGATACCCATGCACAAGGGCAGCGCTACCAGGAAGACAACCAGGGAAGCAGGCAGGTCCGCGGCCCACGACTTCCAGGCCGAGCCCGCGTTGCCTTGACTCGTCGACATCGCCAAACACCTCCACGAGAAGACGCCACCCCACGGTGGCGCGCGCTGAGTCTCGCGGCGCGTCATGGCAATGCTCGTGCCATGAGGCATCTGGCCTAACCTGCTGATTTCAAAGGGAGCTTTGGCCTCCGACGGAGGGCGGGCAATGAAAGGAAATTCAAGTGCCCGCGGCGGACTTCAAGAAATTTAAGCAAGGAACTTGAAGTGCCCGCCTGGCGGGTGGCCGGGGCCCCGCCCGACGCCTCAGGACTCGTCGAGCTTGCGGAGGAACGTCGGGTACGACAAGCCCAGCACCTTGGCCGCCTCCATGCGGCGGCCCTCCAGGCGGCCCAGCACGTGCTTCACGTACAGGCGCTCCACGTCATCCAGCGCGCGCGGAGGCCCCCCGACGACGAAGGCATCCGGGTCCGCGACGGCGGGCCCCATCGGCCCCCGGGGCTCCAGCGCCTGGAGCTCCAGTGCGGGGCCGGGCTCCAGCACCAGCGCGCGCTCCAGCACGTTGCGCAGCTCGCGCACGTTGCCCGGGAAGGGATAGCGCTCCAGGCGCGTCCTCGCGGCGGGGGTGAAGTCCACGGGCCTGCGCCCCAGCTCCGCGCACAGCTCCACCAGCAGCGACTCCGCCAGCGGCAGCACGTCCTCGCGCCGCTGACGCAGGGGCGGAATCTCCACGCGGAAGACGCTGAGGCGGAAGTACAGGTCCTCGCGGAAGCGGCCCTCGGCCACCTCGCGCGTGAGGTCGCGGTTGGTGGCCGTCACCACGCGCGCGTTGCTCGTCAGCTCCGTCGTGCCGCCCAGCCGTCGGAAGGCGCCCTGGTCCAGGAAGGTGAGCAGCTTGGCCTGGAGGCTCAGCGGCAGCTCGCCAATCTCGTCGAGGAAGAGGATGCCGCCGTCGGCCACCTCCACCAGCCCGCGCCGCGCCGCGCGGGCGTCCGTGAAGGCGCCGCGCTCGTGGCCGAACAGCTCGCTCTCCACCAGCGAGGACGGCAGCGCGGCGCAGTTGACGTGGACGAAGGGCCCCTGGCCGCCCTGCACGTTGTGCAGGTGCCGCGCGAGCACCTCCTTGCCCGCGCCCGTCTCCCCGGTGATGAGCACGGGGCTGCGCGGCGCGGTGGCGATGCGCTCGATCATCTGGAGCGCGGACACCATGGCGGGCGCGCGCGGACGCAAGAGGCGCCGCCTGCCGCCCAGCTCGCTCTCCGCCTGACGCAGCCGCTCGTGCAGCTGGAGGTCCGCGGCGGCCCGGCGCGCGCGGAGGACCAGGTCGTCGAGCTCCACCGGTTTGGAGAGATAGTCGCGCGCGCCCTGCTTGATGGCGTCCACCGCGCTGGCGATGTCGCCGTGCGCCGTCACCATCATCACCGCCGTGTCGGGGAACTGCGCGCGCAGCTCCGGCAGGAAGTGGATGCCGTCGCCATCCGGCAGGCGGCGGTCCAGCACCACCACCTCCGGGGCCTGCCGGGCCAGCGCCGCGCGGGCGTCATGGAGCGAGTGCGCCAGCGTCACCCGGAAGCCCTCGTGCCGCAGCACCGTGGCCGCCAGCGACGCGAACGTCCGGTCGTCGTCCACCAGCAGCAGATGGGTGCTCATGACGTGGACTCCAGGGGTAGCCGCAGCGTGAAGAGACTGCCCAGGGGACGGCGCGTATACGTGAGGCTTCCACCGTGAGCCTCCACCGACGTGCGCGCCATGGGCAACCCCAGGCCCACGCCCTTCGCGCGTCCCGTCGCGAACGGCTCCCACAGCCGAGGCTCCAGCCTCGGGTCCACCCCGCCCGCGTTGTCCTCCACCACCAGCACCGCGTCGGCTCCTTCCCGCGTCAGGTTCACCACCACCCACGGCTCGGGCCTAAGGCCCGTGTCCTTGGCCACCGCGCCCGCCTCCACCGCGTTGCGCACCAGGTTGTCGATGGCCGACACCAGCAGCGCCGCGTCGCCCTGCACGGTGAGATTCTCCTCCAGCGACGTGCGCAGCTCCACCTCCTCCGACTCCGGCAGCATGCGCACCGCCTGCAGCGCGTCCTCCACCAACAGCCGCATCTCACAGCTGCGGCGCAGCGCGGCACGCGGCGCGCCGAAGGACAGCAGCGAGCGCGCCAGGTGCCCCAGCCGCTCCACCTGCGAGCGCAGCCCCCGCACCGGCAGCTCGCTGCCCGCGGGCGTCTTCCTCAACACGGACAGCGCGGCCTGGATGCCGTTGAGCGCGTTCTTCACCTCGTGCGCGATGAGCGCCGCGGCGGTGCCCAGCGCGGCCATCGTCTCCTGCCTGCGCAGCCGCTCCTCCGCCTCCAGCAGCGAGCGGTACGAGTGGCGCAGCAGCACCAGGAACAAGCCCAGCGTGCAGGTGAGCAGCGCGATGTGGAAGGCCAGCTGCCGCAGGAAGCGCGAGCGCAGGCCCGCCGTGGCCGACTCCTCCTCCTCGAGCACCACGAGCAGCAGCTCGCTCCGGCCCACCCACGCCGCCGCGCCCATCATCCGCGTGCCGTCCATCATCAAGGGCCCCGGTGCGCGCGCCAGCGGGCGCAGCGACTCCGCGAAGCCCTCCTGGTAGCCCCGCGACGCCGCGGGCAACAGCAGACGGCCCCGAGCGTCCATCAGGAACAGCGCGGTCTCCTCGGTGGAGCGCGTGGGCAGCGCCTCGGTGCGCACCTCGCCCAGCAGCACGCCCTTGATTTGACCTTCCTTCACCAGGGGCACGGCCACGACGAGCGGCCCGCCCTCGCCTTCGAGCAGGTCGATGGTCGGCGCCTTGCGCTGCAACATGCGCTGGAACCACGGGCGGCTGGTGATGGGCACCACGCCCAGCGACATGCCCGGCGGGTCGCTCCACACGCGCTCGCCTCGAGGCCCCAGCAGCGCCACGCCCTCGGAGAAGAGCGACGAGTGATAGAAGGCGCTGTCGAGCAGCGCCCGCTCCGCGGGAGAAGCCCCATCTTCCGGGAGCAGCATGGGGTGCTCCGCCACGCGCGCCAGCTCCGCCTCCAGCAGGAGCAGGTGCACCCCCAAGGCGTCCGCCTGCACGCGGGCCTGGTTGGACAGGTGCCCCAGCAGCTCCTCGCGCGCGTTGCCCACGTCCTCCAGGTAGCCCAGCACGGGACTGGTGAGCGCCACCACGCCCACCAACCCCAACCCCAGGAGCGCCGAGCGGCCACCGCGACGCTGGGCGTGCGCCAGCTGCCCCGGTGTGGGCGTCAGCGTGGGCACCGGCAGCGTGCGCGGTGGCGGCGAAGTGGGCGGTGGTGGTGGCGTGTCCGAGGTGCTCACCCCACCGTTGTTGCACAGGGCTTGGGCGCGAGGGAACCGGAACTCAGACCTGCTCCCCCTGTCGCCGGGCACCGGGAGGGGGTGGCTCCAGCGGAGCGCCCTCCCCGCCACGCATCCGGTCGAGCACCTGCCGCGCCCGGTCCACCCGCACCTCGCCTTCCTGCACCAGCAGCGCGGCGATGGCCTCCACCCACTCCGGCGGTGCGCCGACACTCGTCGCCACCGAGCGCGCCTGCAGCGCCATGTGTCCGCGCTGGTTGCCCGCCGAGCCCAGCGCGCGAATCGCCGCCAGGTTCTGCGCGAGCCCCACCGAGGCGAAGATGCACGCCAGCTCCCGCGCGGGCGGATGCCCCAGCACCCTGAGCGCCGCCTGGACCCCCGGGTGTGCCCGCTGCGTGTCCCCCACCGTGCCCAGCGCCAGCGGCAGCTGGATGTCGCCCAGCAGGTTGCCGCCTTCACGCCGCCACACGGACAGCGGCCCGTAGCGCCCCGTGCGAGCCGCGAAGGCATGGGCCCCCGCCTCGAGGGCGCGCCAGTCCTGTCCCGTGGCCAGCGCCAGCGCGTCGATGCCGTTCATGATGCCCTTGTTGTGCGTGGCCGCGCGGTAGGGGTCCGCCTGCGCGAAGCGGCTCGCCTGGACGATTCCCTCCGCCACCTCCACGCCGCCCAGCCCGAAGTCCGCCAGCGCACGCTCCGGAATGGAACATCGTGCCCGCGCGAGTCTCCGGTCCGACAGGTGCGTGAGGATGCGCAGGTAGACCTTGCCCCCGGTGAGCTGCTCGATGCGGGGCGCGATGCCCTCCATCATCGTATTCACCAGGTGGGCCCCCATGGCCTCCTTCGTGTCCACGAGCACATGCACCACCAGGAGCGGCTCCATGCCCGGGCCCTCCGGCGCGGGCAACAGGCGCACCTCCACGTCCCGCGCGCCACCGCCCTCCTCCATCAGCTGCGGGTGCATCGCGTTCGCCAGCGCCAGCAGCTCCGCGCGGGCTTCCAGGATGCGCGCCATGGCGAAGCTGGGCGGCCCGTAGCGGGTGAGCTGGATTTGTCCAATCATCAGCGAAGGGTCCGCTTCCGCGACGAAGCCCCCCGCTTCGCCCACCAGCTTCGCCACGAACGAGAGGGCCGGGATGACGGACGGCTCCTCCACCACCATGGGAATCGCGTAGTCCCTTCCGTTGACCTTCAGCGGGAGCCCCAACCCCAGCGGAAGGCTGAACAAGCCCACGGCGTTCTCCACCGTGGACAACGTCGACTCCAGTCTCGGTCCTTCCACTCCTGTGAGCCCATCGAGTGTCTGCGCGTCCAACCCCAGTCCCGTCTCCATCCGCTCCCGTCGTTCCTCCAACGACAGGCACTGGAAGCCGGAAAATACAGTCTGGATTGACGCGTCCCCTCGAGCCCCCTGGGGACCCACGAACTCCGTTGCCATCTATCACCTCACATCGGCGCAATTCCTCTCCAATGAGTCACTTCCAACCCATGAGCAACATGACACATCCATCTCTGTAGACAGGTTGTGTCGCTTCGTGAACAACGGAACCCCTGGCGGTCCACCAAACCACAGACATCTCGCACCCTGGCACAACTCGGCGCACCCCCGCTGCGCCAGGAGTTCCAGCCCGCAACTCACGTTGCGGGGCGCTTCAAGGCGTCGGCGTGGGCGTCGGCGTGGGGTTCGGAACCGGCAGCGGCGGGATGGGCGGCGCCAGCTGGAGGAACGTCATGCTCGTCACGCCCATGGACACCGCGAGCCCCGTCGACAGGCACGCCAGCGCGCTGGGCGCACTGGGTTGGATGCTCGCCTCGTTGATGACCAGGGAGCCGGCGAACTTCCCGGAGGCCACGCGCCCGTAGGACGTCGTCACCGCCTGCCCCACCGGACTGATGACCAGCGGCGCGGCGAGCTCCACGACACTCGTCTCACCGGAGCTCCATGTGAGGTTGAGCCGGCCACTCATCGTCGCCAGCGCGCAGTTGGCCAGCGAGTCCCCTTCCAGCCTGTAGCTCACCGAGCCGAGCGTCGGGTCCTGGGACACACAGGTGCTCAGCACGACATCCTCGGTGTAGTGGACCAGCGCGGGGAACAGGCGCAGGCCCGGGGTGAACGTCTGACGATGCGAGCCGACACAGGTTGCTAACGGGGGCGCGGCCATTGCTTCGATATCCTCCGAGGCCAGGGCCGAGGTGGTGGAGACGAGGACTGCGAGGCAGGCGAGCTGTGCTGACGACATGCGGGACACTCGGGACATGCGACCTCCGAAGCCGCCCTCCGACGACGCGTCGAACGGCGCGCAGTACGTAGTGACCGTGAGTCGAAGCGCGAAGGCCCCCTTGGGTTGGGGGGCGTTGTCACCTGGACCCCAGCGCCCGTGAGTCCATGCGCCGCGGGGCAGCTTGTCGCCCAAGCAACCGCGCTCACACAAACGTTGCAAACGCGTCACGTGCATGGAAACCGGGCCGCGCAGACTCCGGCCCGCCATGGCCCATGTCCTCATCGTCGACGACGAACCCGATCTCGCCCAGCTCATCGACTTCAACCTGCGCGACGCCGGCTTCTCCACGCAGCTGGCGGCCACGGGAGAAACAGCGCTCGCCTCCGCGCGCGAGCACCCGCCCGAGCTCGTCCTCCTGGACCTGATGCTCCCCGACATGTCCGGCATCGACGTCTGCCGGCAGCTGCGCGCCCAGGCCGCGTCGCGCGAAATCCTCATCGTCATGCTCACCGCCAAGAGCGAGGAGTCGGACCGCATCCGCGGCTTCGAGGTCGGCGCGGACGACTACGTCGTCAAGCCCTTCAGCGTGCGGGAGCTGGTGCTGCGCCTCAAGGCCATCCTCCGCCGAGGCGGCGTGCCCCCCTCCTCCCAGGCCGCCCCCCTGGCCCTGGGCGCCCTCAAACTGGACCTCACCGCGCACCGCTTCTACGTTGAGGAGAAGGAAGTCCCCCTCACCGCGCTGGAGTTCCGGCTCCTGGGCCACCTCATGACCCGCATGGGCCGGGTGCAGACGCGAGAGCAGCTCCTCGAGGAGGTCTGGGGCCTGTCTTCATCCCTGGAGACACGCACCATCGACACCCACGTCATGCGCCTGCGCGACAAGCTCGGGCCCGCCCGCGCGCTCCTGGAGACGGTGCGAGGGGTGGGGTACCGCATCGTCGAACCGTCCCCGTGACTTCGTGACAGCAATGTCACCTGACGGACCTGAAACAGCCACGGACGTTACCTAGAAGCCAGTTTCGTGACCCTCTTGAAACCCTCCCCGATGCGTCGCCTCGCCAACGCCCTCCTCGTCCTCACCCTGAGTCCCACCCTCGCGCTGGCGCAGCAGTCGCCCCCCACCGAAGAGGCCACGCCCCCGGCGCCCCCCACGCAAGCCCCCGCCGAGGACGGCGCCGCGCCCGCGACGACCTCCGAAGCGGACGCCGCCCCCGCGGATGCGGATATCGACGAGCGGATGACCATCGCGGAGGGGAAGGTCGCCGCGCTCGAGGAGCAGAACACCGAGACGAAGAACGACCTGCTGTCCCTCAAGAAGCTGAAGATCTCCGGCTACGTCCAGGGCCGCTACCAGTACCAGCAGAGCCTGGATGAGTCGGGTGCGGGCGGCTTCAGCAAGTTCAGCGTGCGCCGGGGTCGCCTCAAGACGACCTACACCACGGACTGGGCGCAGATGATGTTGCAGATCGACGCGGTGCCCGCGGCTCCGGGCGTCACCGTGCGCGACGCCGAGGCCACCCTCTTCATCCCCGGCACGAAGCAGCAGCTCTCCCTCACCCTGGGTCAGATGAAGTGGCCGTTCGGCTATGAAGCCGTCCAGTCCTCCAGCGACCGCGAGATGCCCGAGCGCACCCGCGTCATCCGCGCCTTCCTCCCGGACGAGCGCGACCGCGGCATCAAGTTCGCGGGCAACTTCCTGGAGGGCAAGGTGAACGTCAGCGTCGGACTCTTCGACGGCGACGGCATCTTCAACCAGGGCTATGTCGGCTCCGACAACGACAAGGAGAAGGACTTCATCGGCCGCGCGGGCTTCGACCTGGGCTGGCTGTCCGGCGGCGTCTCCGGCTGGCACGGCTACTCCATCGCCAAGGCCCCGTCGGACGCCTACCGCAAGGCCCACACGCGCGACCGGCTGGGCCTGGACGCGCAGGTGTACCTGGACGTGCTCCCCTTCGGCGCCACCTCCATCAAGGGCGAGTACATCGTCGGCAAGGGCTACTGGAAGAGCTCCGGCGACGTGAAGGTGGAGCAGCTCGGCGTGCCCGCCAGCGGCTGGTACGGGTTGATTGTCCAGAATGTGGGCCTGACCAACGCCGTGGCCGTCCGCTACGACTGGTTCGACCCGGAGCACGGCAAGAAGAACGCGGCCGTGGACGGCCGCCCCGCCTCCACCAACACGGTGGGCACCCTGGGCGTGTCGCTCCTCCACTACTTCGGAGAGAACCTCAAGGTCACCGCCGCCTACGAGATGCCGATGACGGCCGCGCCCTCCGGCGCGCAGGAGCCGCACGACAACCTGTTCACGCTTCAGATGCAGGCCCGCTACTAGGCCCTACCTTCCGACAAGCCACTCACCACATTCCACACGTTCGCAGGAGCTGACCAGCCATGAAGACATTCCTCGGTTCAATCGTCGCGGGCCTGCTGCTCGCCCTCCCGCTCGCCGCCCAGGCGGGCAACGTCACCGTGAAGGGCTCGGACACCATGGTCATCCTCGGCCAGCGGTGGGCCGAGGAGTTCATGAAGAAGACGCCCGGCACCAAGGTCCAGGTGACGGGCGGTGGCTCCGGTGTGGGTCTCGCCGCGCTCCAGAACGGCACCACCGAAATCGCCATGTCCAGCCGCGAGATGAAGGACGCGGAGAAGACCAAGCTGCGCACCCGCTACAACACCACGGGCGTGGAGATTCCGGTCGCCAAGGACGGCGTCACCTTCTACGTCAGCGAGAGCAACCCGGTGAATGCCCTCACCGTGGAGCAACTGCGCGGCATCTACGTGGGGGACATCACCAACTGGAAGCAGGTGGGGGGCCCGGACGCGCCCATCATCATCTACTCCCGTGAGAACTCCTCCGGCACCTACGTCTTCGTGAAGGACCACGTGCTGGACGGCGAGGACTACGTCGCCTCCGCCCAGACGCTGCCCGGCACCGCCGCGGTGGTGAACGCCGTCGCCAAGGAGAAGAACAGCATCGGCTACGGCGGCGCCGCGTACGCCAAGGGCATCAAGGAGCTGAAGATCAAGCAGGGCAACGAAGAGGTCGCCCCCTCGGCCGAGAACATCAAGACGGGCAAGTACCCGCTGTCGCGCGACCTCTACTTCTACCTGCGCAACAAGCCCTCGGGGGAGGCCAAGACGTTCATCGACTTCGCGCTTTCACCGGAAGGTCAGGCCGTGGTCACCAAGGTCGGATACTTCCCGGTGAAGTAGGCCGTCCCGAGACAGTCACACGAATGTCACGCGAGGCCCCGACCCACTATGGATAGACAGGCCATCATGGAGCAGGGTCTCAGTCAGCCACTCGTCGCGCCCTCGTTGTCGCCGGCCGCGCGGAGGCGGCAGCTTCGGGAGAAGGTCATCGCGGGGCTCATCACCCTCATGGCCTTCACCGGCATCGCGGCGCTCATCCTCATCATCATCTTCGTGGCCAAGGAGGCCCTCGGCCTCTTCCTGGACGCCGAGGCCCGCCACGAGGCCAGCCTCTCCAAGATGTTCCTGGCGCAGGACGTGCCAGCCGGCCGCCCCGCCTTCCGCTGGCAGCCCGTCTCCAAGGTGCCCAAGGTCAGCATGATTCCGCTGTTCGTGGGCACCTTGAAGACCACCGTCGTCTCCATGATGGTGGCGGTGCCCCTGGGGGTCTTCGGCGCGCTGTTCGCCGCGGAGTTCGCGCCCCGCAGGCTGCGCGAATTGCTCAAGCCCGTCATCGAGCTGCTCGCGGGCATCCCCTCCGTCGTCCTGGGCTTCTTCGCGCTGATGGTGATGTCCACGGTGGTCAAGGACGTCTTCCACTTCGACCGCCCGCTCAACGCGATGCTGGCGGGCCTGGGCCTGGCGCTCGCCATCGTCCCCGTCATCTTCACGGTGTCCGAGGACGCGCTCACCGCGGTGCCTCGCAGCTACCGCGAGGCGTCGCTCGCGCTGGGCGCCACGCCCTGGGAGACCGCGTGGAAGGTGGTCCTCCCCGCCGCGGCCCCCGGCATCCTCGCAGCCTGCGTGCTGGGCTTCGGCCGCGCCATCGGCGAGACGATGATTGTCCTCATGGCCTCCGGCAACGCGGACGTCATCTCCTGGAGCCTTGGCGACTCAGCGCGCTCGCTGTCGGCGACCATCGCCGCGGAGATGGGTGAGGTGGTGGTGGGCAGTCCGCACTACTCGCTCCTGTTCTTCATCGGCGTGCAGCTCTTCCTCTTCACCTTCGTGCTCAAC
Organism: Myxococcus stipitatus; assembly: GCF_038561935.1. Next base: position 6,657,632 of record NZ_CP102770.1, read on the forward strand.
ATGCTGGCCTCCTCCTGGACCCGGAGAGTCGTCCGCAAGCTCACCGGAGGTGCCGCGTGAAGCCCGGCACACGCCGCGCGGTGGGCCTGGCGCTCACGTCGCTCACCGCCCTGGCCGCCTTCGTCATCGTGGCGGTGCTGGCCATCATCCTCTTCAACATCGCGGAGAACGGGGCCGCGGGTGTCACGTGGACCTTCCTCACCCAGCCCCCCGCGGACGGGATGATGGGCGGCGGCATCTTCCCCGCCATCTTCGGCACCGCGGCCCTCACGCTGCTGATGACCGTGGCGGTGATGCCCGTGGGGGTGCTGACGGCCGTCTACCTGCACGAGTACGCCCCGCCCCACTCCCTCTTCGCGCGCATCGTGCGCGTGGCCGTCGTCAACCTGGCGGGCGTGCCCTCCATCGTCTTCGGCCTGTTCGGCCTGGGCTTCTTCATCCTCTTCGTGGGCCAGGGCATGGACCGCGCGCTCGGCCATGAAGAGATGTACTGGGCGCAGCCGGGCCTCTTGTGGGCGTCGCTCACCCTGGCGGTGCTGACCCTGCCGGTGGTCATCGTCTCCACCGAGGAAGCGCTGCGCGCGGTGCCCATGGACCACCGCACCGCGAGCCTCGCGCTGGGCGCCACGCAATCCCAGACACTGGCCCGGGTGGTGCTCCCGGGCGCGCTGCCCGGCATCCTCACGGGCGCGGTGCTGGCCATCTCCCGAGGCGCGGGCGAAGTGGCCCCCATCCTCTTCACGGGCGCCGCCTACTTCCTGCCGGACCTGCCCACCCACCTCAACTCGCAGTTCATGCACCTGGGCTACCACACGTATGTGATGGCCACCCAGTCGCCGGACGTGGAGGCCACGCGCCCCCTGCTCTACTCGACGGTGCTGGTGCTGCTGCTGCTCACCTTCGCGCTCAACCTCGTCGCGGTCATCATCCGCACGCGCACGCGCCGCAAGGCCGCGGGCGCCCACTGACGGTCCCCTCCATGTCCCTTTCTCCGAATGCCCCCCGCCCCAAGATGGAGGCGAGAGAGCTGACCCTCCGCTATGGCACGAAGGACGCCATCAAGAAGGTCTCCCTGGCCATCCTGGACCGGCGCGTCACCGCCCTCATCGGTCCCTCCGGCTGCGGCAAGTCCACCTTCCTGCGCTCGCTCAACCGGATGAATGACCTGATTCCGGGCGCCAACCACACCGGCACCATCCTCCTGGACGACACGGACATCCACGACCGCAGCGTGGACGTGGTGGACCTGCGCCGCCGCGTGGGCATGGTCTTCCAGAAGTCCAATCCGTTCCCCAAGAGCATCTTCGAGAACGTCGCCTACGGCCTGCGCGTGGGCGGCATGAAGGACAAGCAGCAGCTCGCCCAGCGCGTGGAGAAGTCCCTGCGCGGCGCGGCCCTCTGGGACGAAGTGAAGGACCGGCTCCACGAGAGCGCGCTGGGCCTGTCCGGCGGCCAGCAGCAGCGCCTGTGTATCGCCCGCGCCATGGCCGTGGAGCCCCAGGTGCTGCTGATGGACGAGCCCGCCAGCGCGCTGGACCCCATCGCCACCGCGAAGATTGAAGAGCTCATCCACGAGCTGAAGGCGACGTACACCATCGCCATCGTCACCCACAACATGCAGCAGGCCGCGCGGGTGAGCGACAGGACGGCTTTCTTCTACATGGGCGAGCTGGTGGAATGCGGGCCCACCGAGCAGATTTTCACCAACCCTCGCGAGAAGCGCACCGAGGATTACGTCACCGGGAAGTTCGGGTGAGCGAAGAGAAGGGATGGGCGGCGATGCCCTTGACGCACACGGACAAGGCCTTCGAGCAGGACCTGAGGGACCTGCGTGAGAAGTTGCTCGCGATGGGGGCGAAGGTGGAGGGCCTCATCGCCCAGAGCATGCTGGCCCTGACGGAGCGCGACAGCGCGCTGGCGGAGAAGGTCGTCCACGCGGACAAGGACGTCAACCGCCTGGAGATTGAAGTCGACGAGCTGTGCCGCCGCATCCTCGCGCTGCGCCAGCCGGCCGCCAGCGACCTGCGCCTCATCACCACGGCGCTGAAGATCGTCACGGACCTGGAGCGCATCGGCGACCTGGCCGTCAACATCGCCGAGCGCTCCATGGACCTGAACCAGGTCCCCCCGCTGGCGCCGTACGTGGACACGCCTCGGCTGGCGGAGCTGGCGCAGCAGCAGGTGAAGCGCTCGCTGGATGCCTTTGTCTCCGGCGACGCGACGAAGGCGGAGGAGGTGCTCCAGGGCGATGACCTCCTGGATGCGCTCTTCCTCAAGATCTTCAACGAGCTGCTCGCGTACATGATGGAGGACTCCAAGAACATCCGCCGGGCCACCGCGCTGATGTTCATCGCCAAGCACCTGGAGCGCATCGGCGACCACGCGATGAACGTGGCGGAGATGGTCGTCTACATGGTGCGGGGCAAGGACATCCGCCATCCCCGCAGCCGCAACCTGGGCGACTGAGGACGGCGGCGCTTCACGGCGCTGTCACCCGGAATTGGCCCAGGCGCCCCGGGGGCTCCGCCTCCCTGACGCGCGGGCCCCCTAGCGTGGCACCCAGGTCGCGCGATGACCGCGCGACAGCCCTGGGGACCGCCCGCGCATGTCGCTTGCTTCAGCCCTCCTCCTCTTCGCTGCCTGCTTCGGCCTCACCGCCCTCCTCATCCAATACGTGCTCGTGCTCCGCCACCGGCGGGAGCAGCCGCGAGCCCTCCCCGCCGGAATGGCCTGGCCGGGCATCTCCATCCTCAAGCCCCTGTGCGGCGCGGATGACGACCTGGAGGCCAACCTCAAGCACTTCGCCCGCCTGGAGTACCCGGGCGACTACGAGGTGGTGCTGGGCGTCAAGGACACGCGCGACGCGGCCTACGCGGTGGCGAAGGAAGCCGTGCGCCGCTGGCCCGGCATCATGCGGCTGGAATTGCAGGAAGGCGCGCCGGGCCTCAACCCCAAGGTGAACCAGCTCATCACCCTGGCGGACCGCGCCCGCTTCGACGTGCTGGTCATCAGCGACAGCAACACGCGGGTGGCGCCCGGCTACCTGGAGGAGATTGCCGCGGGCTTCGCGGACCCCACGGTGGGCTGCGTCACCCACCCCGTCGCGGGCATGGGCGAGCGCACCTTCGGCTCGCTCCTGGACAACCTCTACCTGACGTCCAGCGCGGCGGCGGGGATGATTGGCGCCAAGCGCTTCGCGGACCAGGACATCGTCGTGGGCAAGTCCATGGCGCTCCGACGCGCGGACGTGGAGGCGCTGGGCGGCTTCTACTCGGTGCGCGACGTGCTGGCGGAGGACTACGTCATCGGCCAGTGGGTGACGCGCAAGCTGGGCCGCCGCGTGCATGTCGCGTGTACGCCCGTCTTCAACGTGTCCCTGGAGAAGAGCGTGCGCGCCTTCTTCCAGCGCTACCTGCGCTGGAGTGTCATCCACCGGACGGCGGTGACGCCGCCCACCTACGTGGCGCAGGCGCTGCTCAACCCCTCACCGCTCGCCGTGCTTGGCGCGCTGTTGAGCCCCACACACGAAGCGGTGGCCGTGGCCCTGGCCGTGGTGCTGGGCAAGGTGGTGGTGGACCTGGCGGCCTTCCGCGCGCTGCGCCCGCAGCCGGTGTCCTGGCGCTGCGCTCCCGCGGTGCTGGCCAAGGACGCGCTGCTGTTCATCGCCTGGTGGCACGGCGTCTTCTTCCGCACGGTGGACTGGCGAGGCACACGCCTGCGGGTCGGTCCCGGGACGCGTCTCCTCCCGCCGCGCGTGGCCATGTCCTCCGCCAACGCGGCGCTGGCACCGCGGGACGAGTGGGTCGCTGGCTGATGCACAACTGTTTCATCTCGCTTGCAACGCTTTCACCGGCGGGACGTGAAGGCGCCGCGAGCAATGCCTACCTTCCCTGTTATGCCCATCCGGACGTTGGCGCATCTGTCGGACCTGCACCTGGACCTGAGCGTCACGAGCGACACCGCCGCGCGCGCGTTGATGACGGCCCTGACCGAGTGCGGCGCTGACCATGTGGTGGTGACGGGAGACCTGACGCACCAGGGCTTGCGCGAGGAGTACCGTCGGTTCCTGGACATCTTCTCGCCGCTGCTCGACGTGGGCCGCCTCACCTTCATCCCCGGCAACCATGACCGCCCCGGCAACGACGTGGGGCGCGGGTGGATGGATGGCCTCAAGGTGCGCACGGTGCGCTGCCCCGGAATCTACTTCGTCTGCGTGGACTCCACGGGCGAACACAACCGCAACTACTTCGCCAGCCACGGCACCCTCTCCCGCGACACGGTGGAGAAGGTGGAGTGCGCGCTGAACGCCGCGCCGCGCGACGCGCTGGTGGCCGTGCTGGTGCACCACCACGTGCTGCCGCTGCCGGAGGAGAGCCTCCCGGAGCGGCTGGCCTCGAAGCTGGGCTGGCCTCACGCCTCGGAGCTGTCGCTGGGCGCGGAGCTGGTGAAGCGCATCCAGGGGCGGTGTGACCTGGTGCTGCATGGCCACCGCCACCGTCCGGGGGAGTCCGTGCTGGAGCCGGTGCGGGGCCGCGCCCTGCGGGTGTGCAACGCGGGCAGCTCCACGGACCTGGGGCGCTTCCGACTGTTCCGGCACTCGGAAGGTCGGCTGGTGGGCGAGCCCGAGTGGTACCACTCGGCCCAGCCGGTGCGCCCTCGCACGGCCAGTCACAACGTGCGTCCCGCGCTCCAATATCTGGTGACACAGCTCGGCCTGGCGCTGTTCTGAGGTCGCTCCCTCGCTGCGCGAGCATGAGCCTGCCTTCCTGGAGCGTGAATGCCAGGGGTGCGCAGGGAGGTTCTCCCCGTGTCGGGAGGATGCTTGGCGCGACTGGACGCGGACGAATGCGCGAGAAGAGTCCTGGTCGTCGATGACGACGCGGACTGGCGGGAATTCCTTCGGCTCTGCCTGGAGGACCTGGGGTATGAAACCTTCGAGGCGGCCGACGGGCAGGAGGCCCTGGACAGCCTTCGGCGCGGGGAACGCTTCGAGGTCATGCTGCTGGACCTCAACATGCCGGGCATGAGCGGCCTGGAGGTCGTGGAGCACCTTCCGCGGGGGGAGCAGCCCCGCGTGGTGTTCCTCACCTCGGCGGCGGCCCAGGACGTGGGCCATGCCCTGATGTCCGGCCCCCACTACTACCTCCCCAAGGGCGCCAGCCGGGACCAACTGTCTCTCCTCTTGCAATCACTTGGTGAGTGAGCCGCTGGAGCTCAAAGGGTACGGTAGAGGGCTCCTGAAGGGAGGGCCGTCATCGTCTCGGAGCTGCTCATCATCTTGTTGCTCGTCCTGGCCAACGGTGTGTTCGCCGGGGCGGAGCTCGCGGTCATCTCCCTGCGCCGCACCCGGCTGAAGGAGCTGGTGGAACAGGGGAGCGGCTCCGCGAAGGCCGTGGAGGCCCTGCGCGCGGACCCGGAGCGGTTCCTGGCGACGGTGCAGATTGGCATCACCGTCATCGGCGCCACGGCGGCGGCCTTCGGCGGCGCGAGCATCGCCAACCGCCTGGCCCCCCTGCTCGCGGGCCTGGGCCTGCCCGAGGAGACGGCGGACGAGGTGGCCCTGGCGGGTGTCGTCGTCATCGTGTCCTACCTGTCGCTGGTGCTGGGGGAGCTGGTGCCCAAGTCGCTCGCGCTGCGGGCGGGAGAGCGCTACGCGCTGCTCATCGGCCCCCCGCTGCGCGGGCTGTCGTGGCTGATGCGGCCGGTGGTGTGGTTCCTCACGGCGAGCTCCAACGTGGTGCTGCGGCTGTTCGGCGACAAGACGAACTTCAGCGAGAGCCGGCTGTCGGCGGAGGAGCTGCAGGCGCTGGTGGAGGAGGCCGCGAAGCAGGGCTCGCTGGACCCTCGGGCGGGAGAGATTGCCTCGCGGGCCTTCGAGATGGGCGAGCTCACGGTGGGCGAGCTGATGGTGACGCGCGAGCAGATCATCGCGCTGCGGCGGCACGCGAGCGCGGAGGAGATCCGCCAGACGCTGCTCGAGCACGGGCACTCGCGGATGCCGGTGTTCGAGGGGACGATGGACAACATCGTCGGCTACGTCATCGCCAAGGACCTGCTCGGCGTGGCGTGGGAGGGGCACCTCATCGTCCTGGAGGACGTGATGCGGCCCGCCTTCTTCCTCGTCGAGACGATGCGGGCCATGGATGCGCTGAAGGAGCTCCAGCGGCGGCGCATGCAGCTGGCCGTCGTCGTGGACGAGCGCGGCGGCGTCGTGGGCCTGCTGACCATCGAGGACCTGGTCGAGGAGATGGTGGGCGACATCCTCAGCGAGTCGGAGACGCCCGAGGAGCTGGTGCTCCGGGAGAGCCCGGTGGCGGCGGTGGTGCAAGGCAGCGCGGCCATCCGGGACATCAACCGCGAGCTGGGGTTGGACCTGGATGAGAACCAGGACTACTCGACGGTGGCGGGGCTGAGCATCGCGCTGGCGGGCGGAGCGATTCCCGAGCCCGGGACGAAGCTCCAGACCAGGAATGGCCTGGAGCTCGAAGTGCTGGAGGCCACTCCCCGGCGCGTGCGCACGGTGCGCATCCACCTGCCGCCGCCGAAGCCGGAGGGCGAGTAGCCGTCACGTCCTGGAGGCTCAGCCCTCCGCGACGTGCATCCCCTCCTTCATCTCCTCTGTCGCCCTCAACACGAGCTCGTCCCCCGCCTCCAGCGCGCCGAAGACCTCGATCTTCTCGCCGACGCGCAGGCCCCGCGTCACGGGGATGCGCTTCGCGGCGCCGTCCTGGACGCGCAGGACATAGGTCCCCATTCCGCTCTCCACCACGGCCGTGCGAGGCAGCACCACGGTGGGCCCCGGCGAGGAGAGGGTCAGCCGCGCCTCCGCGACCATCATGGGCAGCAGCAGGCCCTCCGCGTTGTCGACATCCGCCTCGACGCGCTCCGAGCGCAGCGCCGCGTCCAGCGCCCCCGCCCTTCGGGAGATGTTCGCGGAGAAGACGCGTCCGGGCAGCGAGCGCACGGTGAACGTCACCGCGCCGCCCGGTCGGACATAGGGGCTGTAGGCCTCTGGAATCGACACGGTGAGCCGCATCTTCTGGAGGGCCTTCACGACCACCATCGGCTTGTTCGAGCCTCGGCCCGAGGGCCCCACGTAGGTCCCCAGCTCCACGTTGCGCTCGGTCACCACGCCATCGAACGGCGCCTTCATCACGAGGTAGCCCTTCATCGCCGCGAGCTCGTCATGGGTCGCCTTGGCGGCGAGCACCTGCGCGGCGTCCGCCTGCTCCCTGGCGCGTGCCTGGTCGATGGCGTCCCGGGCGACGGCGCCCTCGGTCTGGCTGGTCTTCAGCGTCCGCTCGTAGCTCGCCTTCGATGCGACGTGCAGCGCCTCCATCGCGGCCAGCCGCGCCTTCGCCGAGGCGAGCTGCGCCTCGACTTCAGGAGCCTCGAGCGTCACCAGCAGGTCGCCCTTGCGGACGACGGAGCCGATGTCGACGCGCAGGTGCTCCACGTAGCTGTTCACCTTCGCGTAGACGTCCACGGTCTGGTCCGCCATCAGCTCGGCGGGCAGTCGCAGCTGGGACTCCATGAGGGAGGACTCGACGCGGAAGGTCTCCGGGGCGGCCCGTGCGGAGGGCCTCGCGGCCTCGGGAGTCTTCGCGGGCGCCTCCGCGGTCCGGCAGGCGCTCACGCTCACCAGTCCCCCCGCGGCCAACAAGACAGACCAGCGCTTGGCTCGCGCACGCATTTCAGACAGCTCCCATCGCATGGTGTTCACTCTCCACATCGGAAGGATCAAGAGACTTGGAAGTCGTGGGGACGGAGCCCTGCGCCCAGGCGAACGCGAGCGGCAGGACGAACAAGACGACCAGCGTGGAGGCGCTCAATCCCCCGAGCACCGCGCGCGCCAGCGGCGCCATCTGGTCACCGCCCTCGCCGTGTCCCACGGCCATGGGCAGCATTCCGGCGAGCATCGCCAGCGTCGTCATCAGGATGGGGCGCACGCGCAGCGACACGCCCTCGAGCGCGGCCTGGATGGCACCGACTCCCGCCTTGCGGCGCTGCTCGGCGCTGGCCACCATCAGCACGCCGTTGGAGATGGAGACGCCGACGGCCATGATGATGCCCATGTAGGACTGGAGGTTGAGCGTGGAGCCGGTGAGCAGCAGCGCACCGAGCGCCCCCAGCACGACGGCGGGCACGGCCGTGAGGACGACGGTGGCCAGCCGGAACGATTGGAAGCTGGCCGCCAGGAGCAGGAAGACCCCCACGATGGCGACCACCAAGCCGTTCGCCAGGCTGTTCAGGGTGTCGTCGAGCACCACGGAGAGCCCCGCGAGCTGCACATTCACCCCCTTGGGCAGCTCACCCAAGGACGTAATCGCCGCCTGCACGTCGCGCCGGGCCTGGGCCAGGTCCGTGCCATGGACGTTCGCGGTGACCGAGGCGAACGCCAGGGTCCCCAGGTTGTGGGTCTCACCGTGGGCGACGCCCGGGGTGATGGTCGCGACGTCGCCCAGCACGGGACGGTTCGCGTTCTTCAGGAGCGGCACCTGGGCCAGGTCCTGCTCGCTGCTCAGCGCGCTCGCGGGCGTCTGGACCTGCACGTCGTAGGCAATGCCCATCATGCCTTCGACCCACATGTTCTTGGACGTGTATCGCGAGGAGGACGTGGAAGCGGTCAACGAGCGGGCGATGTCCTGCATGTCGACACCGAGCTGCGCCGCGCGGACGCGGTCCACCTCCACGTTCAGCGCGGGGTAGCGCAGTGACTGCTGTAGCTGCTGGTCACGCAGGTACGCAATGCCTCGCAGCCGCTCGAGCAACAGCCCCGCGTATTTCTCATTCACCTTCTTCTTCATCCCGGAGAACCGGACCTCGATGGGATACAGCGAGCCTTGCCCCAGGATTCTCTCGGTGATTTCCACGGGCTCGAACGCGACCTGGACCTCCGGCATCACCACTCGCATCCGATGACGGAGCCGGTCCTTCAGCGTGTCTGTATCGCCGACTTCTCCCTCGAAGGCGACTTGTAGCAACGCTTCATGAGGCCCCGCGTTGTAGAGGTAGATGGGGCTGATGGCGAAGGACGATGGGTGTTGTCCCACGTACGCGGAGGAGATCCGGACCTTGTCCGCCCCCACCACCTCTTCGATGACTCCCATGGCTTGATGAACCACCTGCTCTGTTTTCTCAATACGTGAGCCTTCCGCGGCGCGGAGACGGAGCTGGAGCTGTTGGGAGTCCACACGGGGCAACACGTCCTTGCCGATGCGCTGGAGCGACACGACCGCCAGGACCCCCAGGGCGCTGATACCCGCTGAAACAAGCCACCGCCGCCGAGGCATCAGCCGCTCGACGACCCGGCGCACGCGTCCCACGGCAGGAGTCGCGCCCTCCCCGCCCTGACGCGCCCCATGTGCCTTGAGCATCCAGTTCGCCAGCACCGGCACGAGCGACTGGGAGAGCAGGAAGGAGATGACCATCGAGCAGCCGATGGCCAGGGCGAGCGGCCGGAACAGCGCGCCGGGGATGCCGCCCATGGTGAGCGCGGGTGCGAAGACGGAGAGGATGCACAGGAGGATGAGCAGCTTCGAGAACGCAATCTCGCGGCACGCGTCCCACACGGCCACCGCCACCGTCTTCCCGCGCTGGAGGTGCTGGTGGATGTTCTCGATGGTCACCGTGCTCTCGTCCACCAGCACGCCCACGGCGAGCGCCAGCCCCGCCAGGGTCATGATGTTGATGGACTGTCCGAACAGCTTGAGCAACAGCACGCCCGAGATGATGGCGATGGGAATGGTGACGATGACGATGAGGGCGGAGCGCCCGTCCCGCAGGAACAGCAGGACCATCAGCCCCGTCAGCACCGCGCCGAGGATGCCCTCCGTCATCAGCCCCTTCAGGGCCCCCACCACGTAGACGGACTGGTCGAACTCATAGGAGATATGGACGTCGTCGGGCAGGTTCGACTGGATGCGAGGAATGGACTCCTTGAGCTTCTGGACCACATGCACCGTCGAGGCGTTCCCCGACTTGGCGACGTTGAGGTAGACGGAGCGCTTGCCGTTCACCAGGGCATAGCCGGTGGCGACGTCCGCGCCGTCCTTCACGGTGGCGATGTCCCGGATATAGAGATTCGCCACGGAGCCCTTGAAGAGGGGGATGTTTCCGAAGTCCTCGACGGCGCGAATCGTGCTGTTGGTCGGCGTGAGGTACGTCGTGTCCCCGATGTGGACGTTCCCGGACGGCGCCGTCACGTTCTGCCGGGCGATGGCCTCGACGACCTGCTCGGGCGTGAGGTTGTGGACGAGGAGCTTCTCCGGCTCGATGTTGATTTCAATCGTGCGCGGGCTGCCGCCGAACGGTGGCGCGGTGGTGAGGCCGGGGATGGAGATGAGGAACGGGCGCGCGGTGAAGTTGGCGATGTCCTGGAGCTGGTTGTTCGTCTTCGTCTCGCTGCGGAACACCAGCTGCCCCACCGGCTGCGACGAGGCGTCGAAGCGGATGATGAAGGGTGGAGGGGCTCCGGGCGGCAGGAACACCTGGGAGCGGTTCGACAGGGCGTTGATCTCCGCCACCGCCTGCCCCATGTCGGTGCCTTCGTAGAAGGCAATCTTCATCAGGGTCAGGCCCTGGGAGTTCTTCGTCTCGATGCCCTTGATGCCGTTCGTGAACAACATCATGTTCACGTACATCTTGGTGAAGTACCCCTCCATCTGCGCGGGCGTGTACCCGTTGAAGGTATGGGCGATGTAGACGACAGGGAGGTTCAGCTCCGGCAGGACATCGACCTTGATGTCCTGGGCCGCTCGCACGCCGAAGAAGAGCATGGCGACGACCAGCACCAGCACCGTGACGGGCCGGCGCAGTGATACCTTCAGGATGCTCATGGGTTCCGGGCTCCACGGACCTGCTGAAGAAAGGGATTGAGGTCGCCCGCCGCGGCCGACTTGAGCAGCAAGGCCTGCCAGACGCCGTTCCGGGCCAGCTCCAGGTCGACCTCCGCCCGGGTCACCGCGAAGGTCGCCTGGGTGAGCTCGACGATGGTCCCCAGCCCGCTGTCGTACCGGGCCCTGCTCTGCTGGAAGCCCTCCGCAGCGGCGGACTGCTGCACACGCGACTCATGGGAGACCTCGGTCGCGAGGTGGAACTTGTGCTCGGCGAAGCGCGCTTGCGCCGCCAGCTCCTGGGCCGCCAGCTCCTGCTCGTGGTGGAGCGCGCGGGTGCGGCCCTCTCGAGCGGCCTCACGGGTGAAGCCGCGCACCAGCGCGGAGAGGTTCCAGCTCAGGCCCAGCCCCGCCACGTAGTTGCCTCGGTCGATGCCGACGCCATCCGTGTACGAGCGGGAGAACGCTGTCGGGTCCTGTCCGTAGTCGTTGCGGAAACCCGAGCCACGCCCCTGCAGGAGGCCAAAGGCGAAGAGCGTGGGCCGTCCCTCGGCGGAGGCGACCTGGGCTTCCTGTGACCCTTGGAGGACCTGCCCCTCGTGCATCGCGAGGACCGGATGGCTCGGGGTGACGGCTGCTGGCCCGGTGGCCTCGGGCGTGGATTGGTGGAAGGTGGGCTCCAGCTGGAACTCCCGGAAGGGAACCCCCATCAACACCGCGAGCTCCTTCGAGGCCAGGAGCTCCGCGTCGTGGGCCTTGAGTCGCGAGGACCTGGCATTCGCGAGCTCCGCGCGCGCGAAGGAGGCATCGACTCCGGGAGACAGCCCGCTGCCAGCGTGGCTCTCGACTGTCTCCAGCACGACCTGGAGGCGCGAGACATTCTCCTTCTGGATGTGGTGGAGACGCTGGGCTGTCGAGAGATTGAGATACGCGTGGGAGACACGGACGCCGTGCCTGAACCTCTCGAGCTCGAGCTCGCGCCGCCGCAGGTCCTCTGTCCTCGACGACAGCTCGATCTGCCGGTCCAGCCGCCCGAGCGTCGAGACATTCCAATGGACGAGCACCGAGTACAGGGCGCCGAAGGAGGCGTTCCAGTTCTGCTCGGGCAGCGGAGGCGCGCTGGTCGAGGCATTCGAGGGGCCGCCCGGCGAATACAGCGGCCCATGCATGGCGTTCACGGTGCCGTAGGCCTGCTGCGCGGACAGCACGACCTCGGGCAGATAGGCCTGCTTCGTATGGGAGAGGTCGTATCGGGCCGCGTCGTGCCGGGACTCCTTCGCGCGAATGGCGCCATGGTTCCGGAGCGCGGTGTCCAAGGCCTCACGCAAGGTGAGCGATTGAGACCAGGCCACGGCGGGTTGAAGGAGGATGACCAGCGCGGCACCCGCGCTTCGCGAGAGCAATGCGAACCCCATACACAACGGCTCCTTGATGAGACACACGACGGCATGCGCACCCCGCTCGTTCGCGAGTGCGTGCGTTTGAGTCCAGATGGCTCGATGCCCCTCTAGGCGCGCCGCGAGCCGGGCGTGACACCTGGAGACATTTCTCCCGTGGCGGCGGGAGCGGGTCGCGTGAAACAAAAAAGGTGGCCCATCACGCGGATGAGCCACCTGGGGAACTGCGCTGTGCTGAGAGCGTCGGGCTACTTCGTGGCGCTGGCGAGCTGCTTCGAGTAGGTGGAGAAGGTCTCCTCGTTCTCGAAGTAGATGGCGTTGCCGTCGTGGGTGATGCCGATGACGGCCTTCGCCTTGTCCACGGGCTTCTGGCTCACCGGGTCCGTCGCGGTCCGCGCCGCCGCGTCCTTCGCGAGCCGGTCCTTACACATCTCACAGCAGCCGTAGTAGGTCTGCCCGGCGACTTCGATGGGAATCTGGGGCTTGCCCATCAGCTGGTTGTTCACCATGCAGACCAGGCTCGGGTCGGCGAGGCGGGTGAGGGAGCCCGGCTGCCCCATGGCCGCGGTGGGGGCCGACGGCGCGGGCTTCATGTGCATCGCGGGCGCGGCTGCCTGGGGACTTTCGACCTTCGCCGGAGCCGGTTGAACAGCCTCCTCGCGCCTGGCGCAAGCGCCCGCGAGCATCATCACTCCCACCACGGCCCAACTCGTCACTTTCATCTTCCTCTCCTTTTTCACCGAAGGTCGCCTGGCTGACGGGTGTCCTTACCGAAGACGCGGCGCAGAAGACCAGGGACAATCCCCGCGCCAAAACCCAGGCCCATCCCAATGACACCTGCTGAACCCATGCAGCCACAGCCCATGGCGCCCGTGAGCAATGCCAATCCCGAGGCGGAGACCCAGAACCACACGCCCGCTCGGCGCTGGAGGCTGACTCCCGCCACGGCGAAGCCCGCCACCACGCCGCCCAGGACACAGGCGGGAACACAGACGTAGGAGCAGCTGCCCGCGCCGCAGGTGTGCAGGGCCCCCGCCCCCAACGCGAGCCCGAGCGGAACGAGTCCGGCGATGACACCCGGGAGGAAGGCCTTCTGAGGGTCCTTGCCGTGCCAGAGCATCATCGCGCCCGCGAAGGCAGTCACGAGGCCGAACGCGAGAGGCGCGGTGGGCCGGGTCGCGACAAAGGCAGCCACGGCGGTGACGAGGACGACGGGGAGAATCCCCATCAAGGCTCGCCGGAGTCGGGCCAGCTCGTAGGTCCGGCGGACTCGACGTTGAATCAGGTGGAGGTCAGTCGAGCCCATAGAGACTCCTGAAGGTCTTGCGAAGCCTGTCGAGCGCACGCTCGCGGCGCTTGCGGAGCGTGGGGCCCGAAACCGAGGCGGCCTCGTCCCAGAACGTGGCGACAAGCACCTCGCGGTCCACGTCCGACAGCTCACCGAGGGCGGCCATCGCGGCGGCGGTCAGGTCGCGCTGGAGGAACACCTCTTCGGCGTGAGGTCCGGCCTGGGAGGGGATGGAGGCCTCGTCCTCTTCGCGCCTGCGCTCACGGCGGCGGGCCAGCGTGCGGCACTCCCATCCCGCGATGGCGAGGGCCCAAGGCATCGCCGGGCGCGTCCTGTCGAAGTCGGAAGCCCGTTCGAGGATCTTGTGCATGGCGTCCTGGCCCGCGTCGGCGGCGTCGGCTTCGTTCTTGAGCAGGTTCCGGCACAGCGTCTGGATGGGCTCCCAGAGCAGCTCGAAGACACGGGTGAACGCACCTCGGTCGCCATCGGCGAGCCGTGCCATGAGCGCATCGAGCTCCGAGTCCAGTCGCACGTTCATCGCGAGCGCGTCCAACCCGGGGGCGTCCCACTGGACGACCCCATGCCCTCTCGGGCTCGGGTCAGGCAGGCACTCCCTGGGGGTGCGTCCTCGGTCGTGGGGCAGGCATCAAGAAGTCCTCGGGCAGGCGGCCTCGTGCCGCCCTTTCCCCTCTTAGGCGGAAGGGGATGAGGGCGTGACAGGTCTTTTTTCCAGCCTCGGTCCGCGCACGCACGACAAAAAGTGGGACCCACCGCGCAACCGCGGCGGGTCCCACTCGGTGAACCAGGGGGGCCTGGGTCAAACAGCCCGTTGGAGGCTCACGTCACGGCGACTGCCAGCCCGCGTCGATGCAGGTGACGTCGCAGTACGCCTCGCAGTTCGCCTGGGCCGTGGCCGGCTTGACGATGGGAGGCGGACACCGCAGCGACTCGTACCAGAACTCGGCCAGGTCCGTAGGGCAGTAGAAGTAACCCGGGCCGCAGATGGCAGCCTCCGAGGACCCCAGGTTCTCTTCACTCTTCTCCTCGCCCACCGACGCCGGACCACACGCCACCAGACCCAGCGCCGCCACGACGCCCGCAAGCACTCCATTGATTCGCATTGATTGATTCCTCGAGTTGTCCATTGAGTGAGCAGCCCACGACCGTGGGCAGTTCCAATACGAAGCACCCAGGAAATCCTGGCTGTTCGCGCTCACCTTTCAACCCAAGGAGAAACCTTCAATCAGTCCCCTGGGTCCGGACAGCACCCATTCCCTTCGGCTCATTCATTGAGCAGCCCTTCATGACAATCATTGCGTGAGAAAGCCCGCCCATGCGTGCAAGGAATTGCGCAGCCGATGGCTCACCCTGATGACCAGGGCGAGCTGAAGCCTGGGCGCTGAGAGCGCCGTCACTGAATCACGCGGGTCCCCACGGGCCCCTGCGGCCCAGGTCCCGGTCTCGCCCCTGTTGCCGCGTCCGGGAGCTGATCCACGGCTTGAACGGCCACGAGTCAGGCCCGGAGCCCCGGCCGAGGCCGCCGATTCGACCTCCGGTGGGCATCTCGCCGGAATGTGGGCTTGCTTCGGCCCGGGAGTTCAGCTACTTGTCGCCTCGCCGGTGCGGTCTTGCGGGATTAGCTCAGCTGGATAGAGCGTTGGCCTCCGGAGCCAAAGGCCACAGGTTCGAATCCTGTATCCCGCGCAGTGGAAGTGCCCGGGATTGTTGAAGAAACTCAACAATCCCGGGCACCAACCCTCCCCCGGAACCCCCGCCTCCCGCCCAGACCGAGCACCTACTCCGGCGGAGCGTGCGCCTGCGACGTCTTCGTGGGCACGTAGCAGTCTCCCTCGTGGACGTAGCCGACGGAGCCGCACCCTCGGAGCCACAGCTCCACCTTCACCCAGCATCCGCCACGCACGGCCACGACGGGGACTCCATCGACCTCCGCCGGGCACGGAGGCGTGTCCTGCCCTGGGAGCGGCTTGTTGGGGATGGCGAACCCCAGGAGCCCACCCGGCTCGAGTCCGCGGTCATCCGCCTCGAGCTGCTCGCGGAAGAACGGCACCGCCATCGCCACTCCGGCGATGAGCAGCACGGCGACAGCGCCAAGCACGACCTTCTTCACAGGCACCTCCGCACGAGGGGCGGGACCCATCCAGGCAAGCCTCCGAGCGTCCGCCCCATCGTCCCCCGGAAATGGGCCGATTGGGGCGAACACGATAGGCCCACTCGCATTCCCGCCTGAACCCCTTCGTTTTTTCGAGGTTCCAGCGGGAGTTTTCCTATTGGCGCCAGAAGCCCCGGCCCAACAGATAGGAGACAGGCCCATGGTGGGCCAGAAGGAGCCGAGGATGAGAATCGAAATCCGAGCCCGTCACATCGCCCTCACCGAGACCCTGCGGACCTACGTCGAACGCCGAGTGCGCTTCGCGATGGGACGACTGTCGGACCAGGTCAGAGACGTGACGGTGCGCTTGGAGGACATCAACGGCCCACGCGGAGGCGTGGACAAGGTGGCGAAGGTCACGGTGCGACTCGAGCACGGCAAGCAGTTCGCGACGGAGGCGGAGGAAGCCAGCTTCGCCACCGCGGTGGACCGGGCCCTGGAGCGCGCGAGCCACTCGCTGGGCAAGGTCCTGGGCCGCACCCACCGGCAAGCCGGTGAGAGCGTGAGGACCACCCCCTGGGAACTCGAGGAGCTGCCCAGCCCCACGTAGTCTCGAAGCCACGCGGGGTCCCCCTCCTGGAGGGACCCCGTCGATGACAGCATGATGCGTGACGCGAGGGCCCTTTCCGCCCCCGCGTCACCTCGAGGAGGCACGGGATGCAAGGTGGTGGGTCCGGAGCGCTCGGCAACGCGCGAGCGGCGTGGGCGAAGGCGCGTCAGCGCTGGTGGGTGCGGTGGGGCGTCGACCTGGCTTTCCTGGCGCTCATCTTCATGGCGGTGGCCGCCTGGCAGACCCGACACCTGCCAGGCTCCGGCGCTCCCGCACCCCAGTTCAAGCTGCGCACCCTCACCGGAGAGACCGTCTCGCTCGAGTCCCTGCGAGGCAAACCCGTGGTGCTCGCCTTCTGGGCCCCCTGGTGCGGTGTGTGCGGCGCGGAGTCCTCCAACATCTCCCAGCTGCGCAAGCTCGCGGGAGACTCCGCGCACGTCATCTCCGTGGCGCTCGCCTACGACGACGAAGCCGCCGTCCAGCGCTTCGCCCAGGAGCACGCGGTCGACTATCCCGTGCTGCTCGGCGACGACTCCGTCCAGCAGGCCTGGCGGGTGAACATGTTCCCCACCGTGTTCTTCCTCTCCCCGGAAGGAACCATCGAGCGCTCCGTCGTCGGCTACACCACGCTCGCGGGACTCTCCTGGCGGTGGATGCTGTAACCCCAGCCCCAGCGGCGAGCGCCCCCGAAGAGGCGCCCGCCCTGGAGGACCCACGCGTCGTCAGATGGCGTAGTCCCCCACGAAGACGGTGGCGGTGCGCACATCCGCGTGGACCGCGTCGCCCTCGGTGACCCCCAGCTCATCGAACTCCGTGCGAGGCACCTGGACGGTGACTTCGTCCCCAGAAGGCAGACGCAGCAGCACCTTGACGAAGCCGCCCACGGACTTCAGCCGCTCCACCGTGCCCATCACCGGCGAGGGCCCTCGTCCCCCCACCACCGTGCGCGCCAGCTTCACGTCATGGGGCCGCACGAAGGCATGCACGGCCTCACCCTCACGCGCGGCCGGAGGCACCGCCAGCGCGAGCGAGCCCACCGCCACCCGACCCTCCAGGACGTGACCTCGCAGGACGCTCGCCCCGCCAATGAACGACGCGACGAAGGGCGACGCGGGCCGGTCGTAGATGTCCTCCGGCGAGCCCGACTGCGCCACACGCCCCTCGCTCATCACCACGACGTGCTGCGAAATCTCCAGGGCCTCCTGCTGGTCATGGGTCACCAGCAGCGTCGTCAGCCCCGTGCTCTCGTGCAGCGCGTGGAGCCACTCCCGCAGCTCCTCCCGCACGCGGGTGTCGAGCGCCCCGAAGGGCTCATCCAGCAACAACACCCGAGGACGGATGGCCAGCGCCCGCGCGAACGCCACCCGCTGACGCTGTCCACCCGAGAGCTGACCGGGATGACGTCCGCCCAGCGCTTCGAGCTGGACCAGGCGCAGCATCTCGTCCACGCGAGCCTCCACCTGCTCGCGAGGCAGCTTCCGCACATTGAGGCCGAAGGCGATGTTCTCTCGCACCGTCATGTGGCGGAACAGGGCGTAGCTCTGGAAGACGACGCCCACGTTGCGCTGCTGCACGGGCAGGGACGTACAGTCCACGCCGTCGATGAGGACCCGACCCACATCGGGGACCTCCAGTCCCGCGATGAGACGCAGGAGCGTGGACTTGCCCGCGCCGGACGGCCCCAGCAGGGAGGTGATGGCGCCCTTGGGCGCGTGGAAGGAGACATCCGCGACGGCGGGACTGCCGCCCGGGGAGAAACGCCGGGTGAGCTGCTCGACGATGATGCTCATGACACCTCGCTCCTCCACTCCACGTACTTCTTCAGCACGAGGGTCACGAGCGCGAGCAGCGTCAGCAGAGACGCCACGGCGAACGCACCCGCGAAATCGTATTCGTTGTAGAGAATCTCCGCGTGCAGCGGCAGCGTCGTGGTGACACCCCGCACGTGCCCGGACACCACGGAGACGGCGCCAAACTCCCCCATCGCTCGCGCGTTGCAGAGGATGACGCCGTAGAGAACACCCCACTTCACCTTTGGCAGCGTCACGCGAAGGAACGTGCGCCAGCCTCCAGCGCCCAGCGTCAGCGCCGCCTCCTCCTCGTCACTGCCCTGCGTCTGCATCACCGGCAGCACCTCCCGCGCGACGAACGGGAGGGTGATGAACACCGTCGCCAGGACGATGCCCGGCACCGCGAAGATGACCTGGAGGTCGTGCTCGGCCAGGAACGGCCCCAGCCAGCCCTTTCGTCCGAAGAGCAGCACGAAGATGAGCCCGGCGATGACGGGGGACACGCTGAACGGCAGGTCGATGAGCGTCAGCAGCAGCGAGCGTCCCCGGAAGCGGAACCGCGCCAGGAGCCACGCGGCGGACAGGCCGAAGACGAGGTTGAGGGGCACCGCGATGGCCGCCGCCGTCAACGTGAGGAAGATGGCGGAGCGGGCCTCGGGCTCGACGATGGCCGCCAGGTACGCCTCCCAGCCCTTCTGGAAGGCGAAGGTGAAGACGGCGACCAGCGGGACGAAGAGAAAGAGCGCCAGGAAGCCCAGCGCCAGGACGATGAGCGACCAGCGGACCCACGCCGAGCCTTCCAGCGTCCGCGTGTTGCGCCGCGACATCCAAATCGAAGGGGCGAGCATGTCCGTCACGCTCCAGGCCGGGCTTCCAGCCGGCGGTGGCTCCAGCGCTGGAGCACGTTGACGACGAGCAGGAGGAGGAACGATGCCACCAGCATCACGACGGCGATGGCCGTGGCGCCCGCGTAGTCGTACTGCTCCAGCTTGGTGACGATGAGCAGCGGAACAATCTCCGTGCGCAGCGGCATGTTGCCGGAGATGAAGACCACGGAGCCGTACTCCCCCAGCGCCCGGGCGAACGCCAGGGTGAAGCCGCTCAGCAGCGCGGGGAGGATGGCCGGGAACAACACCCGCGTGAAGGTCTGCGTGGGGGTGGCGCCCAGCGTCGCCGCGGCCTCCTCCACATCCGCGTCGATGTCCTCCAGCACGGGCTGCACCGTGCGCACCACGAAGGGCAGCCCGATGAAGGTCAGCGCCACGGCCACGCCCACGGAGGAGTAGGCCACCTTGAAGCCCAACGCCTCCAGGTGCTGGCCATACCAACCCTTCGAGGAGAACAGCGTGGTGAGCGTCAGCCCCGCCACCGCGGTGGGCAGCGCGAAGGGCAGGTCCACCAGCGACTCCACGAAGGAGCGGCCCGGGAAGCGGTAGCGCACGAGCACCCATGCCACCAGGAGTCCGAAGACGACGTTGGCCAGCGCCGCCGCGAACGACGCACCGAAGCTGAGCCGGTACGCCGCGAGCGCCCGAGGCGCCGTCACCGTCTCCCAGAACTGCGGCCACGTCAGGGAGAACGTCTTGAGGAAGAGGCTGGAGAGCGGGATGAGGACGAGCAGCCCGACGTAGGTCCAGGTGAAGCCCAGGGACAGCTTGAAGCCAGGCAGGACGTGCCTGCGAGCATGGGTGGCCATGGCTCAGCGCGCCTGCGGGACGTAGATGGCGTCGAACACCCCACCGTCATCGAAGTGCGCCGACTGGGCCTTGCGCCAGCCGCCAAACACCTCGTCGATGGTGAAGAGCGTCAGCTTCGGGAAGCGCGCCCCTTCCTTCCGGGCGACCTCTTGCGAGCGCGGGCGGTAGTGATGCTTCGCCACGAGCCGCTGCCCCTCTTCGGAGTAGAGGAACTGGAGGTAGGCCTCCGCCACCGCGCGGGTGCCTCGCTTGTCCACGTTGCGGTCCACCACGGTGACGGGCGGCTCGGCCACGATGCTCGTCGACGGGACGACGATTTCGAACCGCTCCTGGCCCACCTCGTCCGTCAGCAGGAAGGCCTCGTTCTCCCAGGCGATGAGCACGTCTCCCAGGCCGCGCTCCGCGAACGTGGTGGTGGCGCCTCGTGCGCCGGAGTCCAGCACGGGCACGTGGCGGAACAGCGACTCCACGAAGGCGCGTGCGCTCTGCTCGGTGCCTCCGGGCTTGCGCAGCGCATGACCCCAGGCCGCCAGGTAGTTCCACCGCGCGCCGCCAGACGTCTTGGGGTTGGGGGTGATGACGGTGACTCCGTCTCGCACCAGGTCATCCCAGTCGCGGATGCCCTTGGGGTTCCCCTTCCGCACCACGAAGACGATGGTGGAGGTGTACGGCGCGCTGTTGTTCGCCAGCCGCTTCTGCCAGCCCTCGGGAATCAGCGAGGCCTTGTCGTGGAGCATGTCCACGTCGTAGGCGAGCGCCAGCGTGACGACGTCCGCGTCGAGCCCGTCGATGACGGCCCGCGCCTGCTTGCCGGAGCCGCCGTGGGATTGCTTGATGGTGACCTTCTGCTGGTGCGTGGCCTCCCAGTGCTTCGAGAAGGCCGCGTTGATGTCCACGTACAGCTCCCGCGTGGGGTCATACGAGACGTTGAGCAGCGTGACGGCGCCAGGGGCGGAGCCTTCGCTCCCGGACTTCGAGCAGCCCACGAAGGCGACCAGGAGGAGTGGGAACAGCCAGGAATGGGTACGCATGGACGGGCCTTTCACCAGCTCACCTGGAAGCGGGACATGATGACGGACTCGGGAATGCGGTCTCCGTCGACGGCGCCCCCCTTGAACGTCGTGTGGTCATACGTGGCGGCGACGCGGACGTTGTTGTTGAGGTACCAGTTGGCGACGGCGCCCCAGCCTTTCGCGTGGCGTGCGGAGACCGTCGGGTCCGCGAAGAGGGGGAACGCATCCGGGTCGACGTCGAGCTCCGTGAAGCGGCCTCCAATCTCCACCGCGCCCCACCCTCCCGACGCGGCACCGAACGGGTCCGTGGGCTTGATGCCCTCGTAGGCCGCCTTGCCGCCGAAGAGCACCCACGTCGCCGTGGCCTGCCAGGCCTCGAAGCGCAGGCGCGCATGCTGTTCGCCCAGGTTCACCTCCTGCGTGGAGCTCACGTACTCGGCCAGCGCGCCCAGCGGGCCGGCGTAGAAGTAGCCTTGCGGTGAGATGCGGGTGTGCTCGCCATGGGCCATCACCGTCTGCCCCGCCCCCGCGCCCGTGCGGAAGATGAAGAAGGTCTGCTGCCCCATGGTGCGCAGCGGCGCCTCACCCGTCGTGGACGCCGAACCGAACTGGTTGCCGCGCGAGGCGGCGACGCCCAGCCCCAGCCCCGAGAGCAGGTGCAGGTCCGTGGCGCGGAACGGATGCGCGAACACACGCGCCGCCAGGTCGAAGCTGTCGTCGATGTTGCTGTCGGCGTTCGCGCCATCCGCGGTGCCGTTGAAGCCGCCCACCGCGTAGGCCAGCACGCCTCCGAACAGCTCCCCATGCACCATCACACCCACGTCGCGGTTGGGCACCAGGTCCGTGGGCAGCGCGCGCTCGATGAACGGGACGTTGAGCGCGGACTGGTTGCGCTCCAATCCCACGGGAGGACGGAACCGGCCCACCCGCACGCGCACCTCCTTGCGCGGACGGAACTCCAGGTACGCGTCCCAGAGCGGCGGCACGTTGGGCGCGAAGTCCGCCATCAGTCGGAAGTCGAACAGCTGGAAGAGCGTCCCCTCCAGGACGGGCCGCGCGCGCCGCATGAGGAACGTGGTGGCGCCGGAGCGGTCCGCCTTGCTCTCGAAGAACCGGCCGTCCATCTGGACGTAGCCGCGCAGCTTCAGCAGGAACGCCTTGTCCGCGGAGGCGATGGAGAAGCCCTCCGGGGTCGCCTTGATGACGGCGCCCTCCGAGGAGGCGGGTGTCTGGGTTGGAGGTGGAGCTGTCTGGGCCGCGGCGAGCGGCGCCAGGAGCAGCACCAGCCCCGCGGCGAAGGTGGAGAGTCGATGATGCGGTGAGGGACGTGCCATGCGGTTCCTCGACTGCGAGAGGGGCGCGATGGACGTGGTTTCGGTACCTCAGAAAGCCGAAAGCCCACCTCCTCGCGGATGGTGGGCTCTTCGAACCAGCTCTTCCCGGGGGTTCAGGCCACGGGTCGACAGGCGCCCACCGCTGGTGCGTCACAGCAGCAACAGGCGTGGGTGGTCGGTCGGAGGCTCATGAAAGTGGCTGCACGATGCACGGGCCCTTCTTGCTTGTCAACGCACCCCCACCCGGGACGCTCCCTCGCCTCCCCCAAGTCCCAGCCAGGTGGTGACAGTCGCACACCCTCTGCCACCCACGTCGTCCTCCTCCTCATGCCCGCTGAAGCCGGAAGGGCGCCTCGGGCGTCGCCGCGGCGTGCTCGCGCGTCAGGACTTCTCGCACCTCTTCGGGCAGCGGGAACCAGCGCAGGCGTTCGGCGGCGGGAGAGAGCGAGGCATCGGCACCCGCGCCTTCCGCCGCATCGTGGAGCACGCGCGAGGTGAGGCTCCGCGCCCACGTCACATACGAGGGGAGCTCCGACTCCGGCGCGGAGGGACCGGGCATGGGGGACTCGCTCACGCCGCTCGTGTACGAGAGGTCGCTCAGGCGCCGCAGCGTGCGCTGGTGGCCGCGATGCCTCCACTGGCCCGTCACCGGGTCCAGCGCGTAGTGCGGCAGGAACTTCCAGCCCTCGGCGGAGACGAAGTCCACCGCGTCGAGCAGGAAGTCGAACGTCGTCTCGGAGAGGAAGTAGTTGAAGCCCAGCCGCACCCAGCCGGGCTTCACGCCATCCGTGCCCTGCACGATGACGTCCTGGAAGCGGTGGCTGGTGACGGGGTCGATGCCGAGCAGGCGATGGCCGTAGGGCCCCGCACACGAACAGCCTCCACGCGCCTGGATGCCAAACAGGTCATTGAGCAGGGCCACCACGAAGTTGTGGTGCAGGTAGGCATCTCCGTGGCGCACCAGGAAGCTCACGATGGGCAGCCGCCGCAGCGACGGATTGCCCAGGATGCGCAGCGACGGATTGCCACCCCAGTGCGCGAGCGCGCGCCGGACGAACCCCTGCTCCAGCGCGTCGATGGTCTCCACGCTCACCGCTTCGCGCAGCTGGAAGACGAGCCCCGCGCGGATGGAGTCGACGATGGCCGGAGTGCCGCCCTCCTCCCGGTGCACGGGGTCGCTCTGGTAGATGTGCTCGCTGCCGCTCACGTACGACACCGTGCCGCCTCCGGGCACGGTGGGGATGCGGTTGCCCAGGAGCTTGCGCTTCACCACGAGCACGCCCGTCGTGCCCGGGCCGCCGATGAACTTGTGCGGGGACAGGAACGCCGCGTCCTTCTCCACGCGTGGGCAGCCCTCGCGTCCGTTCATCTCCACGCGGATGTACGGGCCCGCGGCGGCGAAGTCCCAGAAGGAGAGCGCACCGTACCGCCGCAGGAGCGCGCCGATTCCCTCCTGGTCGCTGAGGATGCCGGTGACGTTGCTGGCGGCGGAGAAGCTGCCGATGCGCAGCGGGCGGTGCTGATACCGCTCCAGCTCGCGCTCCAGGTGGGCCTGGTCGATGCGGCCGTCACCATCCTCGTCGATGGTGACGACGTCGGCGATGGACTCGCGCCAGGGCAGGTCGTTGCTGTGGTGCTCGTAGGGGCCCACGAAGACCACGGGGCGCTGTGCGGGCGGGATGCGCGAGCGCAAGTCGAAGCGCGCATCGAGGTCCGCGGGGATGCGCAGGTTCAGGATGTCGATGAGCTTGCAGACCGCGCCCGTCGCACCGGAGCCACAGAAGAGCACGACGTCATCGGGCCCGCCGCCCACCGCCCGATGGATGACGTCGCGGGCATCCTCGCGAAAGCGCGTCGTCTGCGCACCGGTGCCGGACGTCTCCGAATGCGTGTTGGCGTAGAGCGGGAGGACGTGGTCCCGGATGAAGTCCTCGATGAACGCCAACGAGCGCCCGGACGCGGCATGGTCCGCATAGGTGAGCCGCCGGGGTCCATAGGGCCCGTCGAGCACCCTCCCCTCACCGAGCACGGAACTCCGGATGGACTCAATCAGCCTCGCACGACTCGCTTCCATCACACGCCCCCCGGCAGATGTCGCGAGGGCAAGGATTTCGCTGAAGACCGTTGGCTGTCCAGCCGCCGGGTCCTTCATCCACATGGCGGAGCGCGTCAGCCCATGACGGGTCGCGCCGTCACTGCGCGGCCTCGTGTTAGCCTGAGCACACTTCATGAACTTTCGCTTTCAATGTTGGGTGCAGCGGCACGCCAGCGGACGGGTGACACTCACCCCGCTGTCCCTACCGCACCTCTCCGTGCACGCGGACACGGTGGAGAAGGCCACCGAGGAGTTGATGCTGGCGTTGGATGACCAGCTCACTCGCATCCACCCCCGCCGCGTCCCCGAGTTCATCGCGGCGACAGGCGCCACCGCGCGCCCCATGACGGTGCCCCTGGTTCCCGTCTGGGGCGCCGAGCAGAACTCGCTGGCCCCCCTCACCTTCCTGGGCACCGTCGCGCCCACCCACCAGTCCTACGTCGGGCTGTACCTGCCCCGGCTGGAGACGCATTGGTGGTTCCAGGGCAAGACGGTGCCCGACGAGGCCACGGACCGGCTGCGCGACCAATTGGAGAACCACTCGGATGCGCGGCTCCTGGCGCTGCGCGCGGATGGACCGGAGGCGCTCATCGACGTGGAGGTGCGGGCCACGCCCACGCGCCTGACCGCGCTCAGCCCTCGCCAGCTCCGCATGGACATCCGCCCGCCTCCACTTCCACCGGATGCGCCAAGCGAGCCCGGAGAGTCGAGCAACGACGACTCCGAGGAGCCCCGCGACGAAGAGGACACGTGGGAGCCTCGCAAGCGCGTGCAGCGGCAGGACCCGAGCGCGAAGCCCTCGAAGCCGCCGCCGACGCCCACGCTGGACCGCATCGGCGTGCCCTGGCATCGGCTCGCGGCCGACGGACAGCTGGACCCGGCCTACGAGCAGCAGGCCCTGGTGACGCTGCTGCGCACGCGGCTGGCCGAAAAGGAAGCCCCGGCCCTGGTGCTGGTGGGCCCCTCGGGCGTGGGCAAGTCGGCCGTGCTGCATGCGCTCGCGGAGGCCCTGCGAGCGCGCACCGCCACCGCCGAGGAGCGCAAGCGCCCCTTCTTCTTCGTCGATGGCAGTCGCCTCATCGCCGGTGAGGGCATGTGGGGTGACTGGCAGCAGCAGGTGATGAAGTCCGTGCGCGAGGCCAACGAGTCGCACGCCATCCTCGCGCTGGGCCATGCCATCGATCTGCTCGACGCGGGCAAGAGTGCGCACAGCGACCAGAACGTGGCGCAGCTGCTGCTCCCGCTGCTCTCCACCCGCGAGGTCGCCGTCGTGGCCGAGGCCACCCCGGAGTCCTGGGCCTTGGTGGAGCGCCGCAACGCCAGCTTCGCGCGCCTCTTCTCGGTCATCCGCGTGGAGGAGCCGTCCTCGGAGTCGCTGGCCCGCATCCTCTCGCTCGTGGCGAAGGAGACGCCGGGCGCCACGCCCCTGGAGGTATTGCCCGAGGCGCTGGAGGAGTGCCGCTTCCTGTGCCGTCGCTTCCTTCCGTACGGCGCGCAGGTGGGCAACGCGGTGGCGTTCCTCCGCCGGCTGCTCTCCGCCTGTGCCCACACGGCCCAGCCCCGCGTCACGCGCTGGGACGCCGTGCGCCAGTTCGCGTCCGAGTCCGGCATCCCGGAGTCCCTCCTGCGCGATGACATGCCGCTGGAGCCCGCGCAGGTCCGCGACTTCCTCTCCACGCGGGTGCTGGGCCAGCAGGCCGCGGTGGAGCGCGTGGCGTCCGTCGTGTCCGTGCTCAAGTCGGGGCTGGCGGACACGCGCAAGCCGCTGGGCTCCCTGCTCTTCGTCGGCCCCACGGGCGTCGGAAAGACGGAGCTGTCCAAGGCGCTGGCGGAGCTGCTGTTCGGCTCGCGCGAGCGGATGGTCCGCCTGGACATGGGCGAGTACGCGGGCCCCGACGCGTTGGTGCGCTTGCTGGGGGATTCCTCGACGCCGGGCTATCTCTCCGCCACCGTGCGACGGCAGCCCTTCTGCGTGGTGCTGCTGGACGAAATCGAGAAGGCCCACCCCGCCGTCCATGACTCGCTGCTGGGCGTGCTCGGCGAGGGCCGGCTCACGGATGCGTCGGGCCGCTTCACCGACTTCCGCAACGCCGTCATCGTGCTCACCAGCAACCTGGGCGCGGACACGTGGCGCGCGCGCGTGGGCTTCGACTCGCTGGGCGGGACGCCCGACAGCGCGGCGCTGCGCACGCACTACCTGGCGGAGGTACAGCGCTTCTTCCGTCCGGAGATGTTCAACCGCCTGGACGACACCATCGTCTTCTCGCCCCTGTCGGCGGAGCTGCTGCGCAAGCTCGTGGTGCGCGAGGTGGACGCCATCCGCCGCCGCTCCGGCTTGTCGCGGCACGACGCGATGCTGGAGGTCTCCGAGTCCGCGCTGGACTGGCTGTCGGCGCGCGGCTTCGACCCTCGCTACGGCGCGCGCCCCCTCAAGCGGGCCCTGGAGCGGGAGCTCGTGGTGCCCGTGGCGGCCTGGCTCGCGGAGCATCCTCGAGGCGGTCCGGTGTGCCTCCACATCGAGGCCGGTCAAGAGCACCTCACGCTGCGCGCGGAGGGCCTGGGGGGAGAGACGGAGGGCCTGGGCCGGCAGCCCATCGAACAGGTCCTGGAAGATGCCGCCGCGTTGCGCGCGGAGGTGCAGCGCTGGAGCCACTCGCCGCCCATGGTGGCGCTGCGCCGGGAGCTGACCGTCTTCGACAAGATGTCCCGCCAGCCGTCCTTCTGGGAGGAGCGCTCGCTCGCTGAGGACGTGGCGAGAAAGTCCGGAGACGCTCGCGAGCTGGACAAGACCTTCCGCGAGTGCGCCCAGCAGACGGAGGCCATCGAGGACCTGCTGTTCGAGGCCCACCTGTCGCGCGCGGTCGACCAGGCCGAGTCGCTCGCGCGGGAGGTGACCTCGCTGCGCAAGGCGTTCCTCCCGTTGAGGGAGCGGCTGTACTCCAGCCTCTATGAGTATGCGAAGGGCGCCACGCTGATTCTCGTTCCGGGCCGGGGCGGCTGGAACCGGGCCTGCTTCCTCGCGCGGGCCTACGAAGGCTGGTGCCAGCGGCACTCGCTCTCCTACAAGCGATACGTCTTCCGCAAGCCCACGCCCAAGGAGGGGGAGAAGGAGAAGGCCTCCAAGGTCCGCGTGCCGGAGGTCTGGATCGAGGAGAAGGTCGACGCCACGGTGGCCGAGCTCAAGCCCGTGCCCCTCGCCTACGCCGTGCGCATCTCCGGGCCGACGCTGCCCATGCTCCTCGCGTCCGAGCACGGAGTGCACCGCTTCATCGAAGGCAGCCAGGCGACGCTGGTGAAGGTGCACTTCTCCTCGCACCCTCGCGACACGACGTCGGCGCTCCCGGAGCTCGGTGAGCTGGAGAAGAAGCTCTCCCGCCAGGAAGTCCGGCGGGTTCGTCCAGGCTCGACGGAGACCTCGGGCGGCTCCGTGGAGGACCTGCGGACGCAAGCGCGCGTGCGCTACGACGCGGGCTCGCTGCGCCTGGATGAGCTGCTGGAGAGCTGGATGAACTGGCGCGTGTTCACCGCCACGGAGAAGGACTGACCCCATGGAACTCAAACTCCCCCTGGTCGTCGCCTCCATGGGCGGCCGCCTCGTCGAGGCCTGGGTCCCGACCCTCTCGCCGCGCATCCACTTCGTGGGTCCCAGCCTGTCCTCGCTGCGCGATGACCTGGCGCTCGCCGTGATGGAGCGCTTCGAGAAGGAAAGTCCGTCGAGCGTGGCCGGCTACCAGCTGCCCCCCCACCTGTCGCTGCGGCACGTGGAGGTCGAAGCCGAGACGCGCGACCCCGAGAAGAACCTGCACGTCGTGCTCAAGGGCCGCATGGGTGTGCTGCTGGAGAAGTGGCCTCGCGATGAGTTCTGGGTCGTCACGCCCACCCGGCTCCCGGAGGCCCGCTTCGCGCTCTCCAACCCCGACGACCTCTCCCGCGCGCTCGCGCGGCGGCTGTGCGCGTGGTGCGTGGAGCACGAGCTGGAGGAGCTGAAGGGCGTCTGGACGGAGGTCCGGGAGCGCCTGGAGCTGCTCGAGGTGGATGCATATGCGCCGTCCATCCTGCCTCGCACGCCGCCGCGTCCTCCCACGCCCCCGCGCAGGCGTCGTCCACAGGCAGACCCGTCCAAGGAGAAGGCGGCGCCACCGGAGACCCCGGAGCAGCGCGAGGCCCGCCGCAACCGTCGGCGACTCACCCTCGTGGAGCTGCGCGCGGTGGCGCGCAACCTGAGCCATGCCGCGCGCGATGACGGACTGGAGCGCTGCTTCGGCCGAGAGTCCCTGGTCCGCGAGGTGGCGGACGCACTCGAGGGCCGTGAGGGCGCCGCCGTCATCCTCGTGGGACCGCCGGGCTCGGGCAAGACGGCGCTGGTGCATGAGGTGGTGCGCCGGCTCACCACGCGGCAGGACGCCGCGGGGCAGCGCCGCGACGTGTGGCGGGTGGACGGCAACCAGTTCATCGCGGGGATGAGCTACGTGGGCCAGTGGGAGGCTCGCGCTCGCGGCGTGGTGCAGGAGCTGGTCGAGGTCGGCGACGTCCTCTACGTGGATGACCTGGCCTCGCTCGTCTACGCGGGCCGCACGGCCAACGAGCGCACCAACGTCGCGCAGTTCCTGGAGCCCCACCTGGCGCGCGGCGAGCTGACCGTGCTGGCCGAGTCCACCCCGGAGCGCTTCGAGCGCGTGCGTGAAGAAGCCCCCACGCTCGCCTCGCTGTTCCGCGTGGTGCAGGTGCCGGCCCTGGAGCCGCGCGCGACGCTGCCGGCGCTGCTCGGCACCTTGCGGCAGATCGAGAGCATGGGCGGAGGAGGCCCCGCGCCGCGAATGTCTCCGCTCGCGCTGGAGACACTGCTGGACCTTCAGCAGCGCTTCGTCGCGCACGAGTCCTTCCCTGGCAAGGCGGTGCGCCTGCTGCGGCGGGTGATCTCCAGGCCCGGCACCGTCGAGAACAACGTGCGCCGCTTCTCCGAGGACGACGTCTTCGCGGCGATGCGCGCGCAGACGGGCCTGCCGGACTTCGTGTTGGGAAGCGCGCCGCCCAAGCCTCGCGAGGTCCTGGAGCGGGAGCTGGCCTCACAGGTGGCCGGGCAGCCGGAGGCCGTCACCGCCGTGGTGGACGCCATCCTCACGCTCCAGCGCTCGCTGCAGCCTCCCGACAAGCCGCTGGCCACCTACCTCTTCGTGGGCCCCACCGGCGTGGGCAAGACGGAGACGGCCAAGGCCGTGGCCCGCACCCTCTTCGGCAGCGAGGAGCGGATGGTGCGCTTCGACATGTCGGAGTTCGTGTCCTCCGCCAGCATCACCCGGCTCCTGGGCCTGCCCGGTGCGCCGGATGGCGAGCTGACCACGGCGCTGCGCACCCAGCCCTTCTGCGTGGTGCTGTTCGACGAGGTGGAGAAGGCCCACCCTCGCGTCTTCGACGCCCTGCTCCAGTTCCTCGGCGAAGGTCGGCTGACGGATGGCGCGGGCCGCACCGTGGATGCGCGGCAGGCGGTGGTGGTCCTCACCTCGAACCTGGGCGTGCGCGAGGCCGCCGCCCGCACGGGCTTCCAGCACGCCAGCGAGAGTGCGGACGCGCACTACCTCTCCGCGGTCCGCGCCTTCTTCCGTCCGGAGTTCTTCAACCGGCTGGACCGCGTGGTGCCCTTCCGCTCGCTGACGCCCTCCGCGCTGCGCGTCGTCGTGGAGCACGCCCTCGAGTCGCTCCTGTCGCGTCGAGGCATCCGCCGAGGCAACGTCGTCGTGGAGGTGGAGCCGCAGCTGCTCGACCTGTTGGTGGAGCAGGCCTATGACCCGCGCTACGGCGCCCGTCCCTTGAAGCGCGCCTTGGAGCGCCGCCTCACGGTGCCCCTTGCGCATCACCTCGTCCGGCGCGAGGGCGAGGAGCTGGCCCGCGTGGAGCTGTTCCGCCGCGCCAATGACATGGGCCTGTCGGTGGAGCTGCTCACCCGGCAGCCCTCCTGGACGCCAGAGCCGTCCACCGCCACCTGGAAGCTGCCCGCGGTGTTCCGCGCGCTGGAGGAGGTGACCACGCGCGTGGACACGCTGCTCGCGACGCTCGCGGCGGCGCCCAAGGCCGCGAGCCCCGAGGAGACCCTGGTCCTGGGCGAACAACTGGAGCGCCTGTCCGCCGAGGCCGTGGATGTCCGCGACCACGAGCTCGCGCATCGTGAGTTCCTGGAGCAGGAGGAGCGGCCCGTCAAGAAGGGCCGAGCGGGCTATGAGCATGACACCGGGGGGTCGGGGCGGCAGGGCGGGTTGCGGCCTCGGCCCTTCCTCGCCACGGAGCCCTTTCCCGTGTCCGCCGAGGAGCGGCTGCGTCGCTGGCTCCCCAAGGTGGTGAGCCTGCGTGATGAGCTGGAGTGGCTGGCACATCAGCTCGCGCATCGTGAGTCGGGTGCGCAGACCCGCGCGTTGCTTGTGGAGGGACTCGCGGACACGCCCGCCGCCGCGCTGACGGCCGTGCTGAAAGCGCTGCCACAGGGATTGGGCCGCGTGGTGATTCACGAGGAGCGCCTGGAGCCCGATGGAAGCCTCACCTGGGCGGCGCACGAGACGCCCCTTCCCGCCCGAGCCCGGGTCCGGCGCCTGGTGGTGAGCATGACGGCGATGGGCCTGAGCGACCTCCTCCGGGTGCTGCAGGGCTATGCGCTGGTGCACCTCCCCCGGGAGGACGGAGTGCGGCCCGCGCTCGTCCGCGTGGAACTGCTGCCCCCCGCGTCCGAGAAGATGGAGGACATCGCGCGGGTGGTGGCGGCCCGCGACGCCGAAAACCAGCAGCAGCGCGAGGCCCGTCGCTCGGACGAGTCCGGCGAGCAGGCCCTGGGACAGGTCGTCATGGAGGGAAACCTCGAGAAGATGGTTCATCTGAGCAGCGGGCAGTCCCCCTCGGACTCCGTCGCCTGGGTGGCACGGGTGCTGCGCGGCCAGCGCCGAGGAGCGCACTGACATGGACAAGCACTTTCACCTGTTCGTGCGCAACTACCCGGGACTCGGCGTGGCGGCCCATGTGTTGACGCACCCGAACCTCGCCACGTTCGCCCCGGACCTCGCGACCGCGCGCATCGACATCGCGGAGGTGCTGCGGCGGCTCATCAAGCGCGGCGAGCTGCAGCAGTCCCAGACGTACTGGCCGGACCTGCGCACGAAGAAGATGAACCTCACCGTGCGCGCCGTTCAGCACGGACGGCTCTTGCCCGTGCCCCTCAAGCTCACGGTGGTGACGCGAGGCCGGCCGAAGCCCGAGCGCGGCGCGAAGAAGTCCAGCGCGGCCACCAAGGGGCAGATGCATGTCTGGGTGCCCCGCCTGGACGTGGAAGGCTCGCTGCAAGACGCCTCGGACCTGGAGGCCTATGTGGAGGAGCTCGTCCGGCACGAGCTCTACATGGCCCCGCTGGAGCGGCTGCACTCGCTGGCCTACCTGGGTGACGAGACCGTCGAGACCCTCTCCGTCACGACCAAGAGCCGGGAGACGACCCGCGCCGCCCTCCTCTCCGCCGAGCGCAAGTCGACGCCCTACCGCCCTCCACCGCCTCCCGGGCTCTCCGAGGCGAGCCGCTGCCTCAACGAGGAGGCTCGCGCGGGCTTGATGGAGCGCGCCTGGGAGCGCACCGCGGAGGTGACGATGCTCGCGGAGGCCGTCACGTCCACCTCGCGCGCCAGCGTGCTCCTGGTAGGACCGCCCTCCGTGGGGAAGACCTCGCTGGTCCACGAGCTGGTGCATCGGGCGGAGGCCGCGCCCTCGGGACATCCGCTTCACGGGCTGGAGGTCTACAGCACGTCGGGTGGCCGCATCATGGCCGGCATGCGCTACCTGGGGCAGTGGCAGGCGCGCGTGCAGCACATGATTGAAGAGCTGCGGGTGCGGCGCGCGGTGCTGCACATGGACAGACTCGCGGAGCTGCTCTCCCTCGGAGGTGGTGACTCGGGCCTGGACGTCGCGCGCCACCTGCTGCCCGCGCTCGAAGGCGGCGAGGTGACGCTGGTGCTGGAGGCCACGCCCGAGGATGTCGCGCGAGCGGAGCGCACACACGGCGCCTTCCTCCAGGCGCTGCGCCACCTCACCGTGCCGCCCCTGTCTCCCGTGGCCGCGCGCGCCGCCGTGCTTCATGCCTCCCAGCGCGTCGCGAAGTCGCGCAAGGTGCGCTTCACTCCGGATGCCCTGGACCGCGCGGCCGAGCTCACGGAGCGCTTCGGCGAAGGCCCTCCTCCGGGCGGCGCGGTGTCCCTGCTCCGCGCGGCCACGGCCTCCAGCGCGTCAGGCAAGGACGTGGACGCGGGCGCGGTGACGCAGGCGTTCTGCACCCGCACGGGCTATCCGCGCGAGCTGGTGGACACCTCGATTCGACTGGACCCGGATGCGCTGCTGCGCCGGTTCCGCGAGCGCATCGTCGGACAGGACGAGGCCACGCTGCTCCTGCGCAACCTCATCATCACGCTGAAGACGGGGCTGGCGGACCCGTCGCGTCCGCTCGGAGCCTTCCTCCTCCTGGGCCCCACGGGCGTGGGCAAGACGGAGTCCGCGCTGGCGCTGGCCGAGTACCTCTTCGGCGACGTCGCCCGGCTCGCGCGCTTCGACATGGCCGAGTACGCCGCGCCCGGCAGCGCGGCGAGGCTCGTGGGCGAAGTGGGCGGACAACAAGGCGGGCTCGCCCGGCGTGTGCGCGAGCAGCCCTTCGGCGTCGTGCTGCTGGACGAAGTGGAGAAGGCGGACGCGGGGGTGCACGACCTGCTGCTCCAGGTCCTGGGGGAGGGCCGCCTCACGGACGGCACCGGCCGCACCGTCAGCTTCCGCAACACCGTGGTGCTGCTCACGAGCAACCTCGGCGCCGACTCCGCGTCGCGCTCGCTGGGCTTCAGCGGCGACAGCCCCCGGAACATGGAAGCGCACTACCTGGGCGCGGCCACGGCGTTCTTCCGCCCGGAGCTCCTCAACCGCCTGGACCAGGTGGTCCCCTATCGCGCGCTCGGCCCGGACATCATCCGGACGCTCGTGCGCCGGACGCTCGAGACCGCGCTGAACCGCGAGGGCCTCACGCGGCGAGGGGTGAAGGTGACCTTCGGCGACGACCTGGTGGAGTTCCTCGCGCGGACGGGCTTCGACGCGCGGTACGGCGCCCGGCCCCTCAAGCGCGCGGTGGAGCAGCACGCGGTGGTCCCCCTGGCGCAGTGGCTGGCCGCGCACGCCCACACGCCGCACCCGCATGTGGTGCTGCGTGTGAGCCCCGAGGGCCACGTGGAGCTGGTGCCCGCGTCCTGACGCTACGCCCCGACCTCTTCCTGGAGGAGCCCCTCGTCCGCGTCCTCGAGCCCCGCGAGCACCGCGGGGTCCAGGCCCGCGGCCTTCAACAGCAGTGCCTTCCCCGTGGCCGGCAACGACTTGTGCCCCGAGCCGGACAGGTGTCCGTTGGTCAGCAGCACCAGCGCGGCCGAGCGCTGGGGGATGAAGCCCGCCCACGCGAGGAAGCCTCCGTTGCCGCCCGCCTTGCTCACCAGCCGCGCACCGGAGCCCACCTCGGTGACGTACCAGCCCAGGCCGATGGCGTGCCCTGGTGAAATCTGGAACCGAGGCTCATGCGCCAGGCACATGGCGCGGTAGGTGAGCAGCGGCATGCTCAGCACCCGGAACAGGTTCCCCTCCAGGAAGCGCAGCATGTCGGTCGCCGTGGAGTTGAAGCCCACGCCTCGGAAGCCGATGCGCTTGCCCTCCGCGGTGTAGCCCTGCGCGATGCGCTGCGGACCGATGCCCTTCAAATCCACCAAGGTGTCCGTCATCTCGAGTGGCCCCTGGAGGTCGCGCGCGAAGAGCTCCGGGTAGCTCCGCTCCGCCGCGCCCACCATCGTGAAGCCCTGGGTCACCTCGCTCACGTTCGAGTACTGGTAGCTCGTGCCGATGTGCCGCTCGGGGTTGAACTCCTTCCAGAAGTCCAGGAGCTGGGGCGTGGGAGGCTCGCCCCGGTAGAGCGCCGCCGCCGGCTGGCCCGGCACGTTCGCCGTGGGCATCGCGGCCGTCATCGTCCCCAGGTTCGCGGGAGTCACCTGGCGGATGACGCTGCCCTCCTTGCGCACCTCCGGAGGAAGGAAGCGCACGATGGGCTCCTCCAGCGACATGCGCCCCTCGATGACCCGCGCCGCCGCCAGGGTGTTGGTGAAGACCTTCTGGACCGAGCCGATGATGAACAGCGTGTCCTCGCGCACGGGCGTCTGATTCTCCCGGTCCGCCAGTCCCGAGGCCTGGAGGGCTCGCGCGTCCCCCACCGCGAGCGCCGCCGAGACGCCGATCTCCTCCTGTCCCGACAGATAGGTCTGGATGCTCTCGGCCAGGAGCCGCTGGAGCCGCGTGGGGTCCTTCACTTCACTCGTCATGGGGGCCTCCGATGGATGGGGAACGCCCCGGCCTTGAGCAAGCACCGTGCCCCCTCCGCTCCGCCTGGAGGCCCGCGGCCTTCCCCCCTCCGCGACATGTCGAACAGCCCCGTTCGACACGTCACCCCGACACGACGAAGGCGCGGCCCTGGTGCCCGCACGCACTCTGCTATCCTCGCCCTCCCACTTCCTCCCCGACGAGTCGTGCCCCCCTTCATGCGTTGCGTCGACGAGACCGTCTTCATGAAGTTGTTGCTGGGCGAGCTGCCTCCCGAGGAGCGCGCCGGCGTGGATGCCCACCTCGACACATGCACCTCGTGCCGGATGCTCGTGGCCGACGGGCTGCGCGCGCAGAGCCCGGACTCCGACCGGAGCCTCTCCACCACCGAGCCCGCGCCCGCCGCCCTCCGGCGCGAGGACGCGGCCCTGGAGAAGGGCACCGCGGTGGGCCGCTACCTCGTCCTCGAGGTGCTGGGCGCGGGGGCCATGGGCGTCGTGTATGGCGCGTACGACCCGGAGCTGGACCGACGCGTCGCCCTCAAGCTGCTGCGCACCGGCGCCCTGGGACTGGACTCGGACAAGGAGCGTGCGCACCTGCTGCGCGAGGCGCAGGCCATGGCCCGCGTCTCCCATCCCAACGTCGTCGCCGTGTACGACGTGGGCACCTTCGGCGAGCACGTCTTCCTGGCCATGGAGCGCCTGGAGACGCAGACGCTGAACGAGTGGCTGAAGGCGGAGCCCCGGCCCTGGCGAAAGGTGCTGGAGCTCTTCCTCGACGCGGGCCGGGGACTCGAAGCCGCGCACGCCGCGGGCGTCATCCACGGCGACTTCAAGCCCGCCAACCTCCTGGTGGGCAGCAACGGCGGGGTCCACGTCACCGACTTCGGACTCGCGCGGCTGGGCACCCCCACCGCGCCGGAGGGCGCGCCGCTCACGCAGGAGGACGCATCCCGCCCCAAGGTGGTGGAGCGCTCGCTCACGGGCGGCACGCCGGCGTACATGGCCCCCGAGCAGCTGCTGGGCCAGACCCGGGCGAGCGCCGCGGGGGACCAGTTCTCCTTCTGCGTCGCGCTGCATGAAGCGCTCTATGGCGCGCGCCCCTTCGAGGGCGCCACGCTGGCGGAGCTGGCCTCGCTCGCATCCTCGGGCCAGGTGCGGCCCGCGCCCACGGGCAGCCGCGTCCCGCCCTGGGTGCGCCGCGTGCTGCTGCGGGGCCTCTCCCGTCGTCCCGAGGACCGCTACCCGAGCATCTCCGCCCTGCTCGACGCGCTCCAGAAGGACCCCGCCATCCGCTGGAAGCGCGGCCTCCAGCTCGCCAGCGCCGTGGCGGTGCTGGCCGCGGCGGTGGGAGTGACGCACGCGGTGCACACCCGCGGTGCCCGGGCCTGCGCCACCGCCTCCGAGGAGATGATGGCCGTCTGGGGCCCGAGCCAACACGCCGCCATCGCGACCGCGTTCGCCGCCACGGGCCGCCCCTACGCCCTCTCGGCCTGGGAGCGCGTGCGACGAGACCTGGACGCCTACACCGCGGCCTGGACGACCACGCGCATCACCGCGTGCGAGGCCACGCGCGTCCGGGGCAACCAGCCGGAGGAGGTGATGGCGTGGCGCATGCGGTGCCTCGACAACCGGCTCGCGGATGTCTCCGCGCTCACCCGCTTGTTGACCCAGGCGGACCCTCGGATGGTGGACGAGGCGCACCGCGCCGTGAAGGGACTGCCACCCCTCTCGGGCTGCTCGGAGGCCCTGGCGCCGGGTGGGTCCTCGCTGCCGGAGGGCCCCGAGGAGCGGGAGCAACATGCCGCGCTCCGGGCCACGCTCGCGCGAGGCCGCGCGCTCCTGGCCACGGGACGCTACGCGGAAGGCGTCACGTTGGTGGAGCCCACGGTCAAGGCCTCGAAGCGGACCGGCAACCGGCACGACAGCGCTGAAATCTCGCTGCTGCTGGGCGAGCTGCGCGAGGGCGCCGGCAACTGGCGCGGCGCGGAGGAGTCCCTCTTCGATGCACTCAACGCCGCGGAGGCCACCCGGCAGGACGCCATCGCGGCCCGGGCCTGGACGCTGCTGGTGCGCGTGTCGTGCATCGGCCTGGATGAGTACGACCTGGCCTCCCGCTGGAAGGAGCGCGCCTCGGCCGCCCTCGAACGGCTGGGGGGCGGCAACGAGCTGGCCCGCGTCCACCTCCTCACCTACAGCGGAACCCTGCTGCGAAAGCAACGGCGATACGAAGAGGCCGTGGCCATCCAGACCCAGGCGCTGGAGATCGCCGAGACCACCTTCGGCCCGGACAGCCTGGAGGTCGCGGACGTCCTGCTGGAGCTGGGAACCACCCAGTGGATCCACCCGCGACTGGCGGAGGCCCGCGCCCACCTGGAGCGCGCCGCCGCCATCACCGAGCAGGCGCTCGGCGCCGAGCATCCCGAGGTGGCGCGCGTGCGGCTGGCCATGGTCCCCGTGCTCAGGGACCTGGAGGACCTGGCGCTGGGGGAGAAGCTGGCCCGCGAGGCGTTGGGGGTCTTCGAGCGCACGCTGGGCCCGGAGCATCCCCGCGTCTATGACGCGCTCAACGACCTCGCCTCCACCCTCCTGATGGAGTCGCGCCTGGACGAAGCCCTCCCCATCTACGAGCGAGCGCTCGCCGTGGTCGCGAAGACGGACGGGCCGGAGAGCATGGGCGCCGCCGTCATCCACGCCAACATGGGCGTGCTCTTCTTCACGAAGGGGAAGTACGACCTCGCGATGGAGCGCTTCAAGCGCAGCCTCGCCATCCGCGAGAAGACACAAGGCAACTGGAGCGCGAGCCTGGTGAGCCCGCTGCGCCTCATCGGCCGCATCCTGACGATGAAGGGACTCCACGAGGAGGCCCTGCCCTATGCGCAGCGGGCCGTGGACGTCCAGCTCGCGCAGCCCACGGATGTGGAGGGACAGTGGATGCTGGCCCTCCGGGACCTGGGCGCCAACCTCCTCAAGCTGAACCGCCCCGTGGACGCCCTCGTGCCGCTGGAGCGCGCCGTCGCCGGATGGGACAAGGCCCAGCCGGGCCCGGGGCACCTGGCGGAGGTGAAGCTCCTGCTCTCCAAGGCCCTCTGGCAGTCCGGCAGGGACCGCAAGCGGGCCCTGCTTCTCGCCGAGGAGGCGAGGACGCTGGCGCTGGAGGCGGACCCCACGAAGAAGGTGCTCCCCCAGGTCAACGCGTGGCTGGAGGAGCTCCGCGAGACGCGCTGACGACGCGGCGGCTCAGCGGGCCGCGGGCGACGCCTGACGCTCGGCCGGGCGTCCGCGCTTGCCCGACTCCCACTCGTCCCAGACGTTGAACGAGCGCATCTGCGCGGGAAGGTCCGTCGCCTTCATGAGCGCCTCCACCTCCGCGCGGCTCTGACGCGGCAGCCGCTCCTCCTGCGTCGCGAAGCCCCACGCCAGCGCCCCCACCACCGCGGCGTTGGTGCGCAGCGTGCGCGCGTCGCACTGCTCGAACTCGTCCGAGCGCGAGTGGTAGTTGGGCCCGTACGTGGCGGACTCCTGGTTGGCGATGAGGTTCGCCACGCCGCTCAGCATGAAGTCCAGGTTGTCGGTGCCCACCACCGGCACGTCCACCTGCGTGAAGGGCCCCAGTCCCGCCACGGGCGCGAGCACCCGGTCCACCAGCGGCACCAGCGGAGGACGGCCGTTGGTGAAGAAGCCGTTGATGCGTCCGCAGCCGATGTCCACGGACAGCGCCATGACGTGCCCGTCCAGCTCCGCCACGTGCGAGCGCACATAGCCCGCGGAGCCGTACATGCCCTGCTCCTCGCCGTTCCACAGCGCGAAGCGGATGGTGCGCGCGGGCTTCATCCCCAGCCGTTGCATCTGCCTGGCCAGGTCGATGAGCATCGCCACGTTGGCGCCATTGTCCAGCGCGCCGCCGCCCAGGTCCCAGCTGTCCAGGTGCGCGCCCAGCACCACGACCTCTTCCGGCCGCGTGGCGCCGCGAATCTCGCCGATGACGTTGCGCGACTCGTAGGGCCCGCCCGTCTTCAAGTCCAAGGCGGCGTTGAGCGTCAGGCCCGTGCCCGCGCGCAAGAGCCGCATCGCGCGCTTCGCCGCGTCGCGCTCCATCACCATCATCGGCCGGGTGTTCTTCGGGCCCGAGGACACGTTGTGCCGGTAGAGGTGATTGCCAGGGCGGCTGCCCATGTAGACCAGGCCCGCGGCGCCGGAGGCCACCGCGCGCGCCTCGATGCCCACCGCTTCGCCGTACTCGCGGAAGAGGTCATCCACGTTCTGCAGCTCGTCCGTCTCCACCAGGACGAACGCGCCCTGGGCCTTCGCGCCCACGCGCGTGAAGTCCGCCTCCGTGCCCCGGCCGACGTCGACGAGCGGCGCGCTGAGTCCGCCCTTGGGCGTCGCGGTGGAGAAGGGCATGGCGGCGATGCGCGGCGCGAAGCGCACCCCACGGCCCTGCACCGTCGCGCTGGCGCTCTGCTCCAGCCAGAGGGCGGGCATCTGAAAGGGCTCGGACGTCGCCGTCACGCCCGCCTTGCGGAAGCGCTCCAGGGCCCACTCCACCGAGCGGCGGTTGGACTCCGAGCCCGTGGCCCGTCCGCCCACCTCGTCCACCAGGGAGCGGAGGTCCTCCAGCATGGGCGTGGGCCCCAGCATCGCCCCGGTCAACAGCATCACCTCCCGCTCACGGGCGGAAGGCGTGGACCCGGCGGCCTCCACCGTCGGGGAGAACACCAGACCTCCACACAGCAACGCGGCGCTCCATTTCATGCCGCCACGTTCCCAATCCCGCACGGAGACTTCAAGCCGCGCGGCGCCATGTGCCCCCCCCGAGCCGAGGGTGGGAATCTCAGACGGCGAGCGACTGGATGATCGGCAAGTCGCGGACGCGAGTGCCCGTGAGCGCGAAGAGCGCGTTGGCGATGGCGGGAGCCACGGGGGGGACACCCGGCTCGCCCACGCCACCCGATGGGGACTCGCTCTGGATGATGTCCACGTGGATGGCCCGAGGCGCCTCCGCGACACGCACCAGCCGGAAGTCGCGGAAGTTCGACTGCTGCGTCGCGCCGCCCTTCATCGTGATGGAGCCATACAGCGCCAGGCTCATCCCGAAGATGACCGAGCCCTCCATCTGCGAGCGGACCCGGTCCGGATTGACGACCAGCCCCGCGTCCACCACCACCCACGCCTCGTCCACGCGCGCCTTGCCCGCGTCGTCCTTCTTCACGGACACCACCACGCCCACGTACGTCAGGAAGCTGCGGTGCGCGGCGAGCCCCAGCGTGCGGCCGTTCTTCGCGCGCTCGCTCCAGCCCGACAGCTCCGTCACCCGCTCGATGACCCGGCGCAGCCGCCCCGCGTCGACGGGATACTCCTCCAGCGACCCGCCGTAGTTGGGCAGCGCGGAGACGCCCAGCTCCGCCAGCGAGGCGTGGCGCGGGGGGCCAATCACCTCCAGCAGGTTGTCGCGGGGGTCCAGCCCTCGCGCATGGGCCAGCTCGTCCATGAACGAGCCCAGCGCGAACGCGTGGAAGATGTTGTTCACCGAGCGCAGCCAGCCGATGCGCACCTTCGCCAGCGCCTGCCCCATCTCCGCGCGCACGTTGGGGATGGCGAGCGGCAGGTCCAACACGCCCTGGTTCAGGTCCCTCGCCCCGGGCCCCGTCACGTCGTTCGAGAACGTGGAGCGGATGGCGGGGAAGGACGTGCGGTGCAGCCACGCCGTCGGCTTGCCGGAGGCATCGAGCCCCGCGCTGAGCCGCTGGGCGCTGGCCGAGTGGTAGTAGTCGTGGCGCAGGTCATCCTCGCGCGTCCACTGCACGCGCACCGGCACACCCGCCGCCTTCGCGAGGAAGACCGCCTCCGCGACGAAGTCCGCCTTCGACTTGCGGCCGAAGCCACCGCCCAACAACGTGACGTGCACCGCCACCTTGTCCTCGGGGAGCTCCGCCACACGCGCCGCCTCGGTGCGCGCCGCCTGCGGATGCTGCGTGGGCGCCCACACCTCGCACGTGCCGCCCTCCACCCGAGCCAGCGCCACGGGGGGCTCCATGGGCGCATGCGACAGGTGCGGCGCGTAGTACTCGGCCTCCACCACCCGCGCGGCCTTGGCCAGCGCCTGGTCCACGTCGCCCACGGAGCGCGCGGGCGTGCCTGGAATCCGCACGGACTCCAGCAGCGCCTGGCGGTACTGCGCCGAGTCGTACGACTCGTTCGGCCCGTTCTCCCAGGTGATGTCCAGCGCCGCGCGGCCACGCATCGCCGCCCACGTGTTCTCGGCCAGCACCGCGACGCCGCCCCAGCCCTGGAACAGGTAGGGCGCCTGCGGCGCGGGCAGCTCCAGCACCTGCTTCACGCCGGGAATCGCGAGCGCCTTCGCCGCGTCGAAGCGCACCACCTTGCCGCCCACCACGGGCGGACGCGCCACCACGGCGATGAGCATCCCCGGCAGCCGGACGTCCGCGCCGAAGACGGCGGTCCCATTCACGTACGAAGGCCCGTCGAGCAGCGGCAGCTCCCGGCCCACGCGGCGCAGCTCTGAGCGGGGCCGCAGCTGCACGGACTCGGGCTTGGGCACGGGCAGCTTCACCGCGTCCGCCACCAGCTCGCCAAAGGCCAGCGAGCGCTTCCCGCCTCGGTGGAAGACCGCGTGGTCTCGCGCCTCGCAGTCGGAGGGCTTCACCTTCCAGCGCTTCGCCGCGGCGGCCACCAGCATGGTGCGCGCGGTGGCGCCGGTGCGGCGCAGCGCCTCGTAGACGCCGTTCCGGATGCTGCTGGAGCCATCCGTGTTCTGGTCGCCATAGACGGCGTCACCGTCCGCCTGGACGACCTTCACCCGCGCCATGTCCGCGCCCAGCTCGTCCGCGATGACCACGGGCATCGAGCTGCGGATGCCCTGCCCCATCTCCGAGCGATGACAGACGATGGTGACGAGCCCGTCCGAGGCGACGTGCACGAAGACGCTGGGCTTGAGCTCCGCGGCCGCCGCGCGAGGCGCCGCCTCCGCCTCCCCGAGAGTGACGGAGGGGACGAGCCCCAGGGCCAGCCCTCCCACCGAGAGATTGAGCCCTTCGAGAAAGGACCGCCGGGTCAACACCACGGGCTGCTGGCTCATCGCGTCCTCGTCACTTCGCATCAGGCACGCCCGCGGCCTTCTTCACGGCCGAGCGGATGCGCGTATAGGTGCCACAGCGGCAGAGGTTGCCCGCCATCGAGCGGTCGATGTCCGCGTCCGTGGGCCGTGGCGTCGTCGCCAGCAGCGCCGCGGCGCACATGAGCTGCCCCGCCTGGCAGTAGCCACACTGGGGAACGCCCAGCTCCACCCACGCGCGCTGCAGCGGGTGGTTCCCATCGGTCGACAGGCCCTCGATGGTGGTGACGGTGCGGCCGTCCGCGCGGCGGATGGGCGTCACGCACGCGCGCACCACCTGTCCATCCAGGTGCACGCTGCACGCGCCACACAGCGCCTCGCCACAGCCGTACTTCGTCCCCGTCAGCCCCAGGACGTCGCGCAGCGCCCACAACAACGGCATCTCCGGGTCGACGTCCAGCTCCCGGTCCTCGCCATTGACGCGCACTCGAATGCTCACGGCCGTGCCTCCTCGCTGGGGCACTCGGCACCGGTGGCCACCCAGGCCTCGACGAGCTCCCCGAATCGCGCCTGAGTCCCCGGCGCCGGTTCCCTCCCGGAGCCCGGAGCCCAGCCCCACGCCACCAAGGCGTCATGCTTGTTGTGCTCGACCAGCTGCTCCAACGTCTTGCCTCCGTTCCTCGCGGGGTCCTTGAGCTGCTCGCACAGGGCCCGGGGGCTCTTGCCCGTCCAGGCCATGGAGCGCGGAGCCAGATGCCAGTTCGGCGCGCCGGGCACTCGTGCCAGCTCCACGTTGCGGTCCTGGTGACAGCCCTCGCACGTCAGCCCCACGACGCCCTTGTCCTCGGGGCCTCGCGTCACCGGAGGGTCGTGGAGCTTCATCCCCGTCTCCTGGAAGGGGCTGTCGCCGTCGGGGTGACAGTTCGAGCAGCGGGGATGGAGGTAGACGCGACTGGTCTCGAGGAACAGGGCGCGAGAGCGCTGCGCCGGGTCCTCGATGCGCTGGAACATGTCCAGGGAGCGCAGCTCGTGGGCTTCCACGCGCGGCAGGGACTCCCCTTGCGCCGCCCCGGCTTCGGGCTGGCGCCGACACCCTCCGGCGCTCGCGAGGAGAACCACGGCGGCCATGACCGGAAGTGAGGGCTTCATCGCTTCAAGGTTCCGGCAAGTCGCCCGGCGCCTCAAGCTGAATGTTCAGTCCCCTTCTGGGATTCGTCCCACCACGAGGTGGGAGTCCCGCGCATCTTTCGCGTGTCAGCGAGTGGACAGAGCGCGGGGTGGACAGGCTCCAGCCGGGACAGTCGCTGGCCGTCACTGCTCCTGGGGCACGGGCAGCGACTCAATCCACCGCTGGACCCGCGCGACGCCTTCCTTGTCCACGACGTGGGTGCCCAAGGGCGGCATCTGCACGGGCAGCCCGCGCGCATTCATGCGGTGCAGCATCGTGCTGCGCTTCACATCGCCGGGCGCCACACGCGGCACGGAGTCGCCGAACAGCCCCGTCGTCCGGAAGAACGAGCGCACGCCCACCGACGTCTTCCACGCGTCCGTCTGCTCGACGCCGCCGAGCTCCGCGGCCTCCAGGCGCAGCATCAGCCCGGACGCGCCTCCCAGGGCCAGCGGGTTGGTGTTGTGACAGGACACGCCGCAGTTCATGTGCAGGTAGCCCAGCGCGTCCTGGTCCAGGGGCGTGCCAGGGACACGCGGCGCCTTCTCGGGGGGATGGGACAGCAGGCCCTCCTCGACCAGCTTCGCCAGCGTCAGCCCCTTCGCGGACTCGTGCGCGAGCGACACGGCCTCGAACCCCAGCACCTCGTCCTCGCGTCCCCCGTGGCACGCGACACAGTCCGTCTGGCTCGGGATTTCATGGCCCGGGGTGCCCGTGTCGGGGACCTTCTTCTCGCCGTCGGTGAGCTCCGTCGCCCGCTTGCCGTCGTCGCTCCACCGGTACGTGGTGCGCAGCCATGTCCCGTTCGGCTTCTTCCACAACAGCCGCGTCTCGATGGGGCGCCCCTTCCAGCGGAACTCCTTCCAGAACTTCGTCCCGGGCGGGAAGCGCCACTCATCCGGCTTCGACGTCTCCACGCGCGTGCCGGGTGGCAGGTAGACGTAGCGAGCCTTCTCCAGTCCGTCGCTCCAGAGCTGGAACCCCGGCTCATAGGCCCGCACCTCGCGCGCCACCGTCTTCGTGCCCCAGCCCTTTCCCCCTTCGCCATACAGCCCCGTGCACGCGAGGTGCTGGAGCCCACCGCCCTCACAGACGATGCCGCCGTCCACGGCCTTCCAGCCCGTCGGCTCGGACGAGGAGCGGCGCTCACACCCCGCGGCGACCGAGACCAGGAGGATGGACAGCGGAATCACACGACCCAAGGACATCGAACCTCCCACATCACTCACCCTAACGAAGCGAGACAGGCGGTTTGTGCGTCTTGGTGACGCACCCCACCGGCGTCACTGCCGCACCGGGTGCTTGGACAGCTTTCGCTGGAGGCTCCTGCGCTGGATGCGCAGCAGGCGCGCGGCCTGCGAGATGTTGCCGCCGCAGTCCGCGAGCACGCGCTGGATGTGCTCCCACTCCGCGCGAGCCAGCGAAGGCACCTGGTGCTCCAGCGACGCGGCCTCCCCCGC
The DNA here is from genome assembly GCF_038561935.1 of Myxococcus stipitatus. The sequence continues at coordinate 6,701,859 of NZ_CP102770.1, forward strand.
GGGCAGCGTCGCCCCCGCGAAGGCCAGCAGGATGTCGTCCACGTCCGCGGGCTTGGAGAGGTAGTGCGTGGCGCCTCGGCGCACGGCCTCCACCGCGGTGGCGATGCTTCCATAGCCCGTGAGGACCACCATCGTGGTCCGCGCATCCATCGCCTTCAGGTCGCGCACCAGGTCCAGCCCGGAGCCGTCCGTCAGTCGCAGGTCGATGACGGCATACCCGGGGCGAAGCTCCGCCGCGCGCTCCAGGGCCTGCTTCGCGCTGTCCGCGCCATGCGCCGTGAAGCCCTTGCGGCCGAAGGCCCGGACCAGTCGCTCGCGAAAAGGCTCGTCGTCATCGATGACGAGCACCACGGGAGACACCTCAAGCGGCGACATGGGCGGCCCCCTTCCGGCACGGCAGCTCCAGCGTGGCGCGAGTCCCCAAGCCCTCCTCCGAGGCCAGCTCCAGCCGTCCTCCGCACAGCTCCGCGAACGTCTGTCCCAGGAACAAACCCAACCCCATCCCCTGCCCCGCGGGCTTGGTGGTGAAGAACGGCTCCCCCACCCGCTCCAGCACGTCGCGAGGAATGCCCGTGCCCCGGTCCTCCACCACGAAGCGCGTGCGGCTCCCATCTCCCATCACTCGCACCAGCACGGGAGCCTGCGTGGCCTCGCTCGCGTGCAGGGCATTGCGCACCAGGTTGACCAGCACCTGGACCAGCCCTCGCGGCGGGAAGTAGAGCGCCACGGCCGTCGCCTCCTCGACGCGCACTCGCGCCAGCTCTCCCGAGGTGAGCTCCTCGCGCATCCGCTCGAGCACCGCGCTCGTCGTCGTCTGCTCGGGCGCCTCGCCATACGTCTGGCCCGCGCGCGCGCTCATGCGCTCCAGGATGTCGCGGCACCGCTCCACCTGGTCGCGGATGAGGCGCGCGTCCTCGAGCGCCTCCTGCGGCTCCTCCTGGATGAGCACGTCCAGCTCATTGGCCGCGATGGCGATGGTCCCCAAGGGCGTGCCCAGCTCATGCGCCGCGCCCGCCGCCAGCGTGCTCAGCGACGCCAGCTTCTCCGCGCGCGACGCCAGCAGCTGCGCGCGCACCAGGGCCTCCTGCCGGTCCCTCAGCGCCGCGGACACCCGCGCCACCATCAGCGAGACGCTCATCACCGTGAGCGAGAACGCCACCCACGTCCCCACCACGCGTCCCGGGCCCGAGAGCACCGAGCCCGTGCCGTCCCCCAGCTCGCGCAGCGGGACATGGAACTGGAACAGGAGCACCGGCCCCACCACGGCCAGCAGCGCCAGCGACAGCGTCCACCGAGGCCCCAGCACGAGCGCCGCCATGGCCACGTGGACCAGGTACAGCATGGCGAACGGATTCTCCGGCCCGCCCGACAGCGCGAGCAGCCCCGTGAGCAGGAGCGTGTCGAGCGCGAGCACCGCGCCCAGGTGATGGGACTTCACCACCGGGTGGCGACGGAGCCACAGCGTCAACAGCAGGTTGGACGCGCCCGTCAGCACCACCAGCGCCAGGAGCGGCACCACGGGGAGGTCCAGCCGCAGGCCTCGCGCGGCCACGCCCACCGTCAGCGCGGTGCCCGCGACGGCATGCCAGCGCAGTCGCACCAGCCAGCGCAGCGCGATGGCGCTGGACGACAGCAGGTCCACGACGTCCTGGGCTGCGTGGTAGTACGCGGAGCGCGGCGGCTGCGGCCTCGCCTGCGAGTCGAAGGGCGGGCGGAACACGCCCCTTCATACCTTGGGAGTCCCCAGCCCGCGAGCGCGTCAAGTTGACGCAGGGCCCGTGAGCACTCCGGCCAGGGAGCCGAGCCATCAGGCCCTGACTCCCCGGCCGGCGCTGCCGGTGCGACTAGATGTAGCCCATCAGCTCACCACGGTCCAAGGCCTCGCCCCTCGAGGTGTACGACGAGTACCAGGAGGTGTTCTTGGTGCCGTACTGGTCCTTCTGGAAGTGGGAGTGAGGACCGGTGGAGTTGCCCGTGCCGCCCAGGTTGCCCACCTGGCAGCGGTTGCACGTGCGGTCATACGAGTCACTGGTCTTGATCCAATGCCACTGGCGGAAGGACCAGCCGCTGCCGAGGTTGAGCAGCGCCTCGTTCTGGTTGCCACTGCCGTTGCCGTTGCAGACCACGCCCGTGGTGCGGACCGTCACGTTCCAGTACACGGTGGCGGAGACGCCCGTCTCCGCGCCCCAGTAGTTGCAGCGCGAGTTCGCGACGTCCACGGCACCGTGGTACGTGCCGCTCGAGTAGTACGTGGTGGCGCTCACCGTGCTGGGGAACGGCGCGACGGCGGTGTAGGCGAGCGCGGCCGAGGGAATGGTCACCAGGGCCGCGAGCGCCGTGAGGCGCGACTTGGAGCTACGCATCGTTGTTCCTTTCGGGCCGGCTGTACGGCCCTCGGAGGGACTGCTGCTCAATGAGCCTGCCGCAATCGCTGCTTCTCCCTCAGGAGCAGGCTCCACTCCTGAAGACCGGTACTCAAGGCGCGAATCCACGCGTCCACCTCTGGGACGAGACGAGTGTCCACCTGGCGCAAGGCCTGGAGCTCCGGCACCGCGCGGGAGAACCCCAGCCGGGCGATGCTCTGGAGGATCGCCGTGCGAACCCCCACGTCCGTCTCGGAGCGATACATCGCCCCCAGCGCCTGTCGGGCCTTCGCCATCTCCGACGCGGGAACCCCGCCCAGCGCCGTCGCCGCTCCCGCGCGCACCTCCGCGCTGTCATGGCCCAGGAGCGAGTGGAGCGTCCTGGCGGACTCCGCGCTGATGGCCGCCGTGGAGATGTTGCCCAGAATCCTGCCCGTCACCTTCGAGTCCGAGGACGCCGCGGCCGCCGCCACCGCCGTGTCCGACGCGGGCCCGTGGAACCCCGCATAGACGTAGCGGTTGTCCTCGATGAGGTTCGTCGCGGCCTCGTTCCGCACCTCCGCGGAAGCGTCCCGCACCAGCCGCGAGTACATGTCGCCGGTGTGCTCCTCCGCGCTGGTGCGGCGCAGCGCGCGCGTGGCGGCCGCTCGCACGGCCGGGTCCGCGTCGTTGAGCGCCCGCTTCGACACCAGCTGCATCGTGGAGGGGCTCTCACCCCGGTCCGTCTTCGCCGCCAGGGCCGCGGCCAGGTGCTCCACCATGAAGGGCTCCGTCTCGCGCTCGAACGCCGCGCGGAGCTGCTCCTCGGGGAGCGTGACGGCGGACTCCTTCAACAGGTCTCGCAGGTAGCGCCGGTACGCGGGGGACTTCGACTGGAGCCCCCGGCGGATGGAGTCCATCAGCCCCTCGACGGAGCACGTCTCCGGCTGGAGCGAGGGGCGCTCGGCGAGAGACGCCAGGGGAGTCAGCAGAGCGGGCAGCCACAGCAGGCACAGCGCCCGGGCCAGCAAGGAGGTGCGCGTCATGGGAGAGCTCAGTCGCGGTGGAGGCAGCCGTAGGGGTCCTGGTCCGAGAGCGCGAGCCACACGCGCTCGAAGTCGACGACGCCGCTGGCGTAGATGCGCTCGAAGTCCTGGTAGGTCGGCTGGAAGCGCGGGTCGATGAGCGCCATCTTCGCCATGGTCGGCAGCGCGTCCCGGCCCGCCGCGCGCGCGGAGAAGCGGAACAGCGCCCAGCGCACGCACACGTCCTGCTCGGGCTCGAAGGCGCGCGAGAAGGTGTCCAGCACCTTGGCCGAGTCCGACGACAACGCCAGGTTGTGCGCCGCCGCTCCACGCCCATCCGGACTGCCCTCGGAGGTGAGGACCTTCGAGTACCCGTCGATGGCGCGGTCATCCAGCACGGGCGCCGTCTCCATGGGCGTCGACAGCGCCATGTAGCGGACGTGCTCGTCGAGCGACTGGGTGCCGATGCTCAGCAGCTTGTCCAGGTACGGCGCCGCGTTGGCGGACCGCTCGTGGTCGTTCTTCATCACCCGCGCGATGGTCCTCGCCGCCGCCCAGCCCCCTTCTCCCGAGGCCGGGTCCTTGGCGAAGTCCGTGAGCCGCGTGAGCACCTCGGGCGAGAGCTGCTTCTGCGAATCCAGCGAGGAGAGCAGGCCCGCGCGGCGCTCGGAGTCCAGCTCCGGGTCCAGGCCCATCTCCACGAGCCGCCGCGCCACCTCCGGAAGGTGCACCGCCTCCGAGTCCTTCAGCGCCATCGCGAAGACCTTGAACTCCTTCGGCCCCGCCTCACGCGTCCACTCCAGCACCTGCCCCGCCCGGCCCGCATCCTTGCCGATGAGCTCCGTCAGCCGCTCCTTCAGGTACATGCGGACCAGCGGGTCCCGGGACGCCAGCAGCGGCGCGGCCCAGTCCCGGAACGTCTCCAGGCTCACGCCCTCGTTGAAGCGCTCCAGGTCGCTCCAGCACGTCGTGGCGGCGTAGCGAGGCGCCTGCGCCTCCGCCTCCTCCACGGCCTGCGCCGATGCAGGGCCTCCGCCCGCACGCGGAGTCTGGGATGACGGCCGCGGCGACTCGGCGCCCGGGGCCTCGCTTCGACCTTCCGCCACCCCTCCGGTCCCCCGCCCGACCAGGAGCCCCACCGCCAGCAACAAGAGGACTCCCGCCAGGAGAATCCAGGCTCTGCGACGAAGAGTGCGCCACAGCCCGCTTGAGAGTGTCGAACGAGATGAGGATTCGGGTTGCATGTCCCGAAGACCCTATCGAGGACAATATGATTTGTCCTCATAATCTTATAAATCGGAAAACTTCAGTCAGAATGGACCCAGGGACGGGGAACGGCGACCTGTGCCTGAAGCCGTACCCTGAGTGACTCCAGCGAGCCGCTGCTCAGCCTTCGGCCAGCCATCCGCGGGGGGAATTGGAGTGGCCCGCGATTGCCGGGTGCCGCAGCATGCGCCGCATGCAGACCTCTTCGTCCGTGCCGACGGCACTCACCGTCGCGGGCTCCGACAGCGGCGGCGGCGCCGGCATCCAGGCCGACCTGAACACCTTCTCGTATCACCGCGTGCACGGCACCACCGCGCTCACGGCCATCACCGCGCAGAACACCCGAGGCGTCACCCGGGTCGACGTGATGCCCCCGGAGGCCGTCGCCGCGCAGATGGACGCTGTCGCGGAGGACCTTCGCGTCGGCGCGGTGAAGACGGGCATGCTCGTCAACGCGGACATCATCTCCGTCGTCGCGTGGCGGCTGAAGTCCTTGAAGCTGGGCTCGCTCGTGGTGGACCCCGTCATGGTGTCGCGTGCCGGAGCGCGCCTCATCGACGACTCGGCGGTCGGCGCCTTGAAGCAGCACCTGCTCCCGCTCGCGGACATCGTCACGCCCAACCGCCACGAGGCGGAGCTGCTCGCGGGCCTGGAGCTGCGCACGCTGGACGACATGCGAGAGGCCGCGCGGCGCATCCATCAGCTCGGCCCGCGCGCGGTGCTCGTCAAGGGCGGGGGCATGACGGGGGAGCTCCGGGGCCTGGACGTCTGGTTCGACGGCGAGCGGATGGAGGCGCTGTTCCTTCGCGCGGTGAAGACGCAGAACACCCATGGCACGGGCTGCACCCTCTCCGCGGCCATCACCGCCGGGCTCGCGCTGGGACAGGACGCATGGGAGGCCACCCGACGCGCCAAGGAGTTCGTCACCGCGGCGCTGGAGCACCCGCTGCACCTGGGACAGGGCCACGGCCCGTTCAGCCACTTCTCCCCGCTGAACCGGCCCGGCTGACCCACGCTGGGGGGCAAAAAATAATCCCGCGGAAATTCCCCGGTCGATTTCCGCCCATCCCCATTCGATTCGGGGATGGGAGACTGAGCTCCCCCCAAAGTCGTGAGGCCCCCCATGAAGTACCTGCTGATGATCTACGAGAACGAGAAGATCTGGGAGTCGCTCTCTCAAGAGGAGACCCAGAAGATCCTCGGCGAATACGCCGTCTTCACGGAGTCGCTCGAGAAGAGCGGGAGCTACATCGCGGCGGAGGCCCTGGAGCCGACGCCCACCGCGACCACCGTGCGCATCCGCGACGGCAAGCGGCTGACGACGGATGGCCCGTTCGCGGAGACGCGCGAGCAGCTGGGGGGCTTCTATCTGGTGGAGGCGAAGGACCTCGATGAGGCCATCGCCATGGCCTCGCGCATTCCCAACGCGCGGACCGGCTCCATCGAGATTCGCCCCATCATGGACTACTCCAAGAACATGGGCTGAAGAAGGAAGCTCGGGCCCAGGACAGGACTCCTGGGCCCAGGCCGTGCCGCCCTCATGTCTCCCTGGCTGTCCATCCTCGAGCAGACCTACCGCACGGACCACGGCCGCATCGTGGCCACGCTCATCCGGGTCATGGGCGGAGACTTCGCGTCGGCGGAGGAGCTGGTGCAGGAGGCCTTCGAGGCGGCGCTCCAGCAGTGGCCCCAGGACGGAGTGCCCGCCGAGCCCCGGGCGTGGCTCATCCGCGCCGCGCGCAACAAGGCCGTGGACCGGATGCGGCGCGGCGTGAGGCTCGGGACCCGGGTGGATGAGCTGGAGGTGCTGGCCCGGCTCGAACAAGAGCTCTCCACCGCTCCCGATGGCGCGGATTGGCAGGCCCACCCGGACGACTCGCTCCGGCTGCTCTTCACCTGCTGCCACCCCGCGCTGGCGGTCGACATCCAGGTGGCGCTCGCGCTGCGGACCTTGTGTGGCTTGACGACCGAGGAGATCGCCCGAGCCTTCCTCGTTCCGCCGGCGACGATGGCGCAGCGCCTGGTGCGCGCGCAGCGCAAGATTCGCGACGCGGGCATCCCCTACGTCATCCCCGCGCTGGATGCGCTGGCCGAGCGCACCCACGGCGTGCTGCACGCCATCTACCTGCTGTTCTCGGAGGGCTACGCCGCCACGGAGGGAGACGCCCTGCTGCGCGTGGACCTGTGCGCGGAGGCGCTGCGGCTGGCGCGACTGGCGCGCTCGCTGCTCCCTCGCAATGGCGAGGTGGCCTCCCTCCTGTCCATGCTGCTCCTGCACCACTCCCGCCACCGCGCGCGGGTGGCCCAGGACGGAGGACTGGTGCTGCTGGACCGGCAGGACCGGAGCTTGTGGGACGCGTCGGAGATGGAGGAGGGGTTGGCGCAGCTGGAGGCCGCGCTCGCCCTGGGCGCGTTCGGGCCCTACACGATTCAGGCGGCCATCGCCGCGCTGCACGCGCAGGCCAGACGCCCCGAGGACACCGACTGGGAGCAGATCTCCGCGCTCTATCACCGGCTGTCCGAGCTGGCCCCTGGACCCGTGGTGGAGCTCAACCGCGCGGCCGCGGTGGCGATGGCGAAGGGGCCCGAGCATGGCCTCGCGCTGGTCGATGACCTGGAGGCCTCCGGAAGGCTCACCTCCTATCACCTGCTCCCCGCGGCGCGCGCGGAGCTGCTGCGCAGACTGGGACGCAGAGAGGAATCCGCGGCGGCGTATCGCCGGGCCCTGGCCCTGGTGCGCACCGAGCCCGAACGTCGCTTCCTGGAGGAGCGGCTGCGCGAAGTGATTTGAATTGATCAACGCGAAGCGGCGCGGCGTCCAAGCGGCACAACACGACGCCGGCTGTTTCCCGCCACCCTTGGCCCAGGAAACGGGCCGGCACATCCACAGGTCCACACCCATGCGGAAGTTCCGCCTGTCGTCACCCGTCTGTCTTCTGTCTTCCCTCCTCGCCCTCGGTGGCTGCGCCGACTCGACGCCCCGCGAGCCCGCGCCCCAGGCCCCCGTCGCGCAACGCATTCCCCATCGCTACATCGTCATGCTGCGTCCCTCGACGACCACGAGCGCCACCAAGGGAATGGGCACACAAGAGAAGGTGATGGGACTCGCGAGCAAATATGACGCGAAGGTCGCGCGCACCTATTCCCATGCACTCCAGGGCTTCGTGGCGGAGCTGGATGACTCACGCGTGGAGGCCCTTCGCGCGGACCCGGACGTCGCGCTCGTCGAGCAGGACCTCAAGGTCCGGCTCCATCAGGTCGCGGGGACCGTCCCGTGGAACCTGGACCGCCTGGACCAGAAGGACCTGCCGCTCGATGGCCGCTACCAGCCCGGGCTGACCGGCGCGGGAGTCCACGCCTACGTCCTCGACACGGGCATCCGCTCCACGCACACGGAGTTCCAGGGGCGGATGGGGAACGGCTTCGACGCGCTGACGCCTGGAGGTGACGCGGAGGACTGCCACGGCCATGGGACGCACGTGGCGGGTCTGCTGGGAGGCACGACGTGGGGCGTGGCCAAGGCGGTGACGCTGCATCCCGTGCGCGCCATTGATTGCGAGGGAGAAGGCACCGCGTCGGGCATCGTCGCGGCCCTCGACTGGGTCATCGCGAATCACCAGTCCCCCGCCGTCGCCAACCTGAGCCTCGGCTTCGAGGCCTCCGAAGTCATCGACCAGGCGGTCCGCAACGCCGTGGCCGCGGGCATCACCACCGTCGTGGCCGCGGGCAATGACACGGTGGACGCCTGCGGCATCTCCCCCGCCCGCGCCCCGGAAGTCATCACGGTGGGAGCGACGAACAAGGACCACGCCAAGGCCAGCTTCTCCAACTACGGCCCCTGCGTGGACGTGTTCGCCCCCGGAGAGGACATCGAGTCGGCGGGCGTCGTGGACGACACGGCCTCCGCGCCCTACTCCGGCACGTCCATGGCCACGCCCCATGTCGCGGGCGCCGTGGCGCTCTTCCTGGGGGCACATCCCTCCGCGACACCCGCGCAGGCCCGGGACGCGCTCATCGCCGCGGCCGTGCCGGGGCGCGTGGCGAACGTGATGCCGACCACGCCCAACCTGCTCCTCCAGACGGACTTCACCACCGTGGCCGGTGACCACCACCAGCCCTGGGCCCACATCCTCACTCCCTTTTCTCGGAGCACGGTCCGGGACACCTCGCGGGTGCACGTGCTGGCCGTGGATGACTCCGGCATCCGGCGCGTGGACTTCTGGGTCGATGGCCTGCTCCGCGGAAGCGACGACACCTTCCCGTTCGAGTTCGCCTGGGACACTCTCCAGGAGCTCAACGGCCCCGCGGTGCTTGAGGTCCGCGCCTATGACACCAGCCTCAAGGGCCACCGCTCCGCGCCCGTCGCGGTGACGGTGCGCAACCGAGGCATCGCCGACTTCGACCCGGAGCTCCTCGCCCCCCGCTGCACGGCCCTGACGTCCTCGTGCGGCACCGGGCGCCTCGTGGAGGGCATGGGCACCTCGGGCCCCGAGCGCAACCAGCCCAACACGCTGGGCGCCTCGTGCCCGGATGGCTATGGGACCTATTACGTCAGCACCTCGCTGGAGGGGCTGCGCATCACCAGCCAGGACGGAGGCCCGCTCACGGCGGGACGCGTGGTGACGATCTCCGCGAAGGTCGCGGGTGCCGGGAGCTGGCTGAGCCCCGTGGACCTCTTCCACGCGGCGGACGCGCGCAACCCGAACTGGACGTACCTCGGGCAGCTCCCCTTCCCGGAGTCGGGAGCCACCGAGCTCTCCACCACCTTCGTCCTCCCCCCGGGCGGGCTCCAGGCGATTCGAGGCGTCGCGGGCTTCAATCCCATGCAGGCGAGCTGCACGCCGGAAGGCTGGGCGGACCACGACGACCTGGTCTTCCCGGTCGCGAATCCGACCCCCTGAAGGCTCGACCCGGCGTTTTGTGTCGATTCTGCTGCCCTGAAATTCGCCCACCAGAGGCCCGCCAGGGCCTCGCCGTGCGACGAAGGAACCCAGGGGAGCACCGCGATGGGAGCACCTCTCGCCGCGAACGACCGTGGGCCCGCCACGTCATCCACCGTTGATGTTTCAGGAGGGGTGTCTGGCCTTGCCTCATTCCAGACGGAATGACAGCCGCGCGATGCCATGAATTGGGTTTCGCCCGAGGAGGAAGTCTGCATAATCGAGCGGCAGAGGACTTCCATTCATGGCGACGAGTGACGGTGCGGACAAGGCCCTGGCGGAGCGGCTGCAACGCGAGGAGTACTTCGCGAACGAGACCTTCGAGGGTGTCGACCTCCAAGGTCTCGAGCTGCGCGACAAGGAGTTCTACCGGTGCACCTTCGAGAGCTGCCAGCTCCAGGAGAGCCGCTGGCAGCGCACCGTCTTCGAGGCGTGTGTGGTTCGCGGCAGCAACGTCACGCGAGCCCGGTTCCTCTCCACCGGGCTCCGGGAGGTGCGCTTCGAGGGCTCCAAGCTCATGGGCATCGACTGGAGCGACCTGTCCTCGAACCCCGAGCTGAGCTTCCAGGAGTGTGGCCTCTCCTACTGCTCCTTCGTGGGGCTCAGCCTGAGGAAGACGCCCTTCCTCAAGTGTGTCGCGCGGGAGTCGAACTTCTATGACCTGGACCTGACGGACGCGGACTTCACGGGGTCGGACCTGGGCGGCAGCAACTTCCGGGGCTGCATGCTGCTGCGTGCGGACTTCTCCGACACGACGGGCGTGTTCCTCGACCCGTCGGTGAACAAGCTCAAGGACACGCGGGTCCCCATCGAGACCGCGGTCGGGCTCGCCCGGAACCTGGGCATGCTCGTCGCGGGCTTCCACGATGAGGCCCCCAAGCGCGCGGGACGCAAGTCGCGTCCGTCCCCGTGATTCAAGGCAGCGCGGCCGTCAGGCGGAGTGCCTCCTGGAGGATGCGGTCCGTGCCCGCGGCGATGCCCGCGCAGTCGAGCGGAATGACCACATCCGTCGGCACGCCGACGCTCTCGTACATCCGACCGTCCGGAGCGAAGTACTGCTCGATGGACAAGCCGAACGTCCAGCCATTCGGGAGCTGGCGGGTGGGCGTGTCGGAGTGGGCCCCGAGTGAGCGCTCCCCGACGAGGGTGACCTGGGGCAGCGGGGCCATGGCCATGGTGAAGATCTCCGCCGCGCTCGCGCTGAGGCCGCTCTGCAGCACATAGACGGGCTTGGTGAACGGGCGAGGCCCCGCGGGTCCGAAGCGCAACTCTCGCACGGAGGTGAAGCCGTCGCGCGTGCGGCCCTTCTTCGAGACGCCGAGCCTCTCCGTCGTGGTGAAGCGGCTCGCGAGGGCCAGGGACACGGCGTCATGGCCGCCCGTGTTGAAGCGCACGTCGACGATGAGGGCATCCTTGTCGCCCAGGGCGGCCAGCGCCTCGTCGATGGCCTTGCCCGCCGCCGCCACGTCGGAGGCCGCACCGGACGCCTCCGTGAACTTCATCATCTTGAAGATGGCAATGTAGCCCACCCGCGCGTTGAGGGACTGGTACGCGAGCTGGCCACCGCCCGTCAGGGTGACGCCGGGCCCCTTCCGGAAGCGCTGGTCGATGTACTGAAGGACCGCCTCATGGTGCTCGTAGAATTCGTCGGGGAAGGGCTTGGGTGAGAAGTGCCGCTCTCCTCCCGAGAGGTTGATGTGGCCGTCCCGGAGCGGCGCGAGCATCTCCGACATGAGGGCGAAGAGCTCGTCGTCCGTGGTGGTGGCGGAGACGCGGGGCCGGAACTGCTGGTAGCGGGCGCGCCAGTCGACGCCGTAGAGGTCGAAGAGCGCGTACTGCTCGTTGAAGGTGCTCCAGAGGGTCTCGAAGTTGAGGACCGGGTCCTTCGGTGACGGGAGGGAGCGGGTGCAGAGGTCGGGCACGGGGGCGCGCTTGCCCCGGACGAAGAGCGTCCCGGAGTCCTCGATGACGAGCGCATCGCCCTCCCGCCGGAAGCGCAGGTCGAGCTCGGGCAGCCGCCCGTCCTTCAGCTCACCCTCGGCGAGCGGGAGGCAGCTCACCTCCGTCCGCTCGAAGAGTTCGACCTGGTTGCCGTGAAGCCTCACCACGAGGCCGTACGTCTCGGTGGCCCACTCCCCCTCCACCGTCTTCGGGGGCCCCTCCCCCGGGTCGTCATTCCCACAAGCGGACAACCCCATCAGCAGCGCCAACGGCAGGGCTTTGATACTCCGGTGCATGTGTTCCTCGGAGACAGACGAGAATCTCGTTGGAACACCGCACCGGGGAATGACTGTCACCGCTCGCCGAAGACAAATTAAGACACCTACGCCACCAAGACTCTATTGCAATCCTAGAACTTCTACATCTTGGAATCTGAAATCCCGAATCCGGGCACGGGCGTGTGCGCTCGTGGGACTACCGCGGCGCCAGCTTCGTCACGAACGCGTCGGGGGAGCCCTTGAGGGTGTTCCCATCGAAGTCGCCATACAGGAAGCCGCCTAGGTAGGGGCTGCCCGCCGAGTCGACCGAGAGGCCGTAGACCTGGACGTCGATGGGCACTCCGTTCTTGCTCGCCGGAGGCTGCTGTACCACCCACATCAAGTTGCCGCTGAAGTCGAGCCTGGCGACGAAGCTGTGGGTCGCCCCGCCGCGGGTGTCGTCGCTCCGAGACACGTCCGCGCTCCCGCTTCCGCTCACGTAGAGGCCATCGGCGCTCGCGAAGATGCCCGACGCGGCCGCGCCCGAGCCCGAGCTCAGCTCCCAGACCCACAGCTTGACGCCGCTCGGCGAGTACTTCACGACGAAGGGACTGGTCGGGCTCACGCCGTTGGAAACACCGTCCATTCCGCCCGGGCTGCCGCCGGCGAGATAGACATTCCCCTCCGCGTCGGTGGTGGTGTCGTAGTTGTAGGCGCCCCCCGTGCTCGTCCCGGCCTGCCGGGTCCACTGCTTCACCCCGTTGCCGTTGAACTTGGTGACGAAGACGTCGGAGTTGCTGTTCAGCGTGTTGCCGTCCAGCGCACCGGTCGTCCAGCCGGAGACATAGACATTGCCCGCGCTGTCGGTGGCGACGCGGCGGCTCTCGGTCCGCGCACCCGACATGCCGACCGTCCGCGTCCAAAGCCGATTGCCCGCGGCGTCGTGCTTGCTGACGAACGCATCGTGGAGGCCAGCACGCACGTTCCCATCCACGTTGCCCGTCGTGGAGCCCCCGATGAAGACGTTGTCCGAGCCATCCACCGCGACGCCATAGGCTTCGACGTTGCCGCTCGACGTCCCCAGCAGCCGGGTCCACTGCCGCACGCCGGCGTCATTGTATTGGGTGACGAAGGCCTCGCGCTCGCCCATTTCCGTGGCGCCATCGAGCGGACCTTGGACGATGCCCGCGGCGAGCACATGGCCTGATGTCGGAGTCGTCGCGACGGCGAACGGCCACACGGCCGACGTGGGCGACCCCATCTGTCGGGACCAGAGGACCCCGCCGTTCGCGTCTCGCGCGGTGAGGAACCCATCGGTGAAACCACCCGTGCCGGGGACCCCCTCCAGGCCGACATTGGTGAAGCCCGTGAGGTAGGTGCGCCCCGATGGGAGCCCCGTCAGGTCATAGGACTGGGTGATGCCACCCGTCGCCCCCGAGGTCCTCGTCCAGACCGTCACCGGTCCCGCGCAGCTCAGCAGCTCGAGGGCTCCGATGGAGATGACGACGTTGCCCGTGCGGGTGTCGTTGTCATCCGTGACGTTCAGCCGGTACTTCACATAGGCGCCCGGCGAGGCGACGTTGAACTCCCGGCGCAGAGGGCTGGACCAGCCCGTCTGTTGAGTGCGCGTATCCACCACGACCCAGGCCGCGCCGTTCCAGCCCTCCAGGGTCCAGTTCATCGGGGCGCGTGTGACGATGGAGCCATTCGAGTACGTGATGGCATAGCGGTGCACGGTCTTGGGCCCGTCCGAGAACTGATAGGCGAGCCAGGCGGGTGTCTGCCCTTCCGCGGAGAGCCAGAAGGAGTAGTTGCCATCGAAGGCCTTCCAGGCCGAATAGAGGCTGGACGCGTTGAACACGCCGGAGGCGCTGGCGATGCCCGACGGTGCCGTCGCGGACGTCATGACGGGCACGAGGTTCGTGCAGGTCAGGGCCTGCGAGCGTGTCGCATCCGCGGTGGAGTCGGCCGAGTCCTCTCCCCAGCACCCGCACAGCACGCCCAGGGTGAGAGCCCCGGGCAGGACAAACCGTTGCATGGATTTCCACGGCATCATGGTGTCGCTCCCCCTGCGCGTGCGCGACCTGCGCACGATGTCTCGGTCAGGGATAGCGGTGACAGGGAAGCAGTGGACGCGGGATGTGACGAAAGCGGCCCGGTCCGGGACGAACCCGCCCCAGGCGGGGACCTACTTCGTCCGGCAAACGGATTTCACGCACGTTCCTTTCACGGGCCTGGGAGGGGGCGTCACGATGAGATAGCGGATGCAGGGGCTGCCGTCTGGCAGGTTGATGCTCAGCTTGCGCCCTCCCGCGTCGCACGTGACGTTGTCACACTTCTCGACCTCCACCACGGACACATCCGGAACGACCTTGGCTGACCGACCCGCGGCCTTGCTGCAGGCGGCGTTCGCGGCCTGGGTCCACGAGGGGTCGGCCTCTTCGGCCTGGACCATCGAGGGGGCCAGGAGCATGCAGACCGCGCTCAGCGCGGCGACGGGCTTCTTCATCGAATCACCTTGGGGACAACGGGAGTGAGAGGCCAGGGAGTGTCGAGGGGAAGACGAGGGCCTGAAAAGGGAGAAGCGGGGGGCGATGGCCGGGGGAGAATGGCGCGGGACTCAGTGGAAGGAGCACGCATGGCAACTGGAACGGTGAAGTGGTTCAACGCGGAGAAGGGCTTTGGCTTCATCGCTGTCGACGGCGGCGGACAGGACGTGTTCGTGCACTTCTCCGCGATCGAGTCCGCGGGGTATCGGTCGCTCGAAGAGAACCAGCGGGTGGAGTTCGAGATAGGCCAGGGAAAGAAGGGGCCGCAGGCGGAGCGCGTGCGCGTCGTGGGGAGCTGAGTCAGGTGTTGTGACGGAGGGTCGCGCCTCCCCGCATCGCGAAGGGCTTGGGGGCCCTGGGGTAGAAACCTTGCGGGCCCCCTCACCTGCCCGCAGCCGACTCAATGACATCAAGCCCTTCCTCGGACACAAAGCCCGGCGGACGTCAGGCAAATCACACACACTCGAAAACAGAAACAAGAACAACCGGAAACTCCCCAGGCAATCAATTCCAACTGGTAGACGACTCCCGTGCGGATGGAGCCGCACAATCGAAGGGAGTCTCTTGTGAACACGATACGGATGATGTCGCTTCTGGCCACCCTGGTGCTCGGAACGGCCCTGGTGGTTTCTCCCACCCAGGCACGTGCCGAGGACAACTGCTCGGCGGCTCAAGAGCGAATCCAGGAATGGCTCGACGCGAACCAGGAGACGCTCCCGACCACGCTGACTGAGATCAGCCGCTACCCCATGGAGTACCGCAGGGCCATCGAGGGAGCCTTGCCACCAGAGCAGCGCGTCGCCCTGTGGCGAGAGCACGTCCGGCAATACATCGCGAGCCATCCACGACTGAGCGCCAGGCAGCTCTCCGCCCTGGAGCTGGCGATGGCCACACTCACGCCCGAGCTCTACACGCCGGTCGATACGCCCGAGCTGCTGCGAGCCCAGGCCGCCGTGAAGGCGGCCTTCGACCCCAAGGAGGCCCGCCTCATCGTTTCGACGCTCGGCCCTCCGGACACCTCCAGCTCCGAGGAGTCCGTGGCCCCTCTCTGCGAATGCAACCGCTCGGATTCCTGGTGCGGCGACTTCGCATGCAGGGCCTACTCCTGCCGGCGCACCACGTCGGGGTGTGGCTGGTTCAACCGCAAGCCGTGTAATGGCCTCTGTGGCTAGCGGCGACTCACGAGGAACGTGAGCG
Organism: Myxococcus stipitatus; assembly: GCF_038561935.1. The sequence goes on from NZ_CP102770.1 coordinate 6,717,376, forward strand.
ACAGGTCTCGCGGTTGGGCTCTCGGTGACGCACGAGAACCCAACCGCGCCGTCCAAGCCCCCTCGAGACGTGGCACGGGTCGAATCAGGGTTGACGCACAGCAGGCCCCTGGGAATACTCGGGGTGACATCCACCCACCTCTAGCACCAGGACTCCAGCATGGGACTCGCAGAGCGCCGTCGTATCGCCACCATCAAGGACACGCATGCTCCTCGGTTCCAGGCGGAGCTGAACGCGGCGATTGGATTCGAGCTGCCGTTCGAGATTGATATCGCGAGCTTCCCCGAGAACACGACCATCCTGGACTGCTACGACTACTACTATGAGTCCTACGGCCCTGGGCTCGTCGTCACGGTGATGAAGGAGATCTGCAAGGACGACATGGGCAAGGAGGCCGTGAAGGCGAAGTTCAACAAGATTGTCTTCCAGAACGTCGCCAAGAGCGCCGATGACGCTGGAGACAAGAGCGTCGAGATCAAGGACAAGACACTCTTCGTGCGCGAGAGCTTCTACGGCTACTCCGACAAGCTCTATGGCGACTCCGAGCTTCAGGGCGCCCTCGAGCAGATGCTCTAGCCGTCACCTCGCCCGCGCGAGGGGACGCATCAAGTCCTCGGTATAGGCGGCTTCCCCCAGGGGAAACCGCGTGTCGTAGCGCCCGGTGCTTCGGTACCAGTCCGGGTGCCCCCCGATGGCCGCCTCGATTCCCCGGACGAGGCGGAGCACGGCATCGGTCTCCTCGCTCGACAGCCCCTGCTGGACACAATCCTCGGGGAGCCTGGCCGCGATGCGCACGTACTCGTCACACCAGCGCCGCATGCAGTCGTGAGCCTCCGCCAGCGCCGCCTCGCGAGAAAGTCCCTGCTCCGCCTGCAGGACGAGGACGAGGTTGTGCACATCTCCCCGAGAGAGCTCTTTGTCGGCCGAGCAGACGTCATTCATGGTGTCGACGATGTCAAAGGCCACGACGAGCAGTCGTTGCACACTGGGGACCTGACGGGCCCGTGCGGTCGTCTCGAAACCGTTCGCCTTCTCGATCAGGTCCACCATCATGGAGACGAGGCCGGACTCGCGGCGCAGCGTGAGGTAGCTGTCGAGGGATAGGAGCGCGGTGCCCTGTCTCCAGCGGGCCTCCTTGGGGAACGCCTCGATGAACCAACGCCAGTGGAGCGCCGCACGCTCTGCCCATTCGCGAGAGGCGCCACGGCGCTGGCGCTCCCACACATCGGCGAGCGCGGCGGCCAGGACACAGGAGGGAGAATACCTCTCATCGAAGCGAAGGACGTCCAGCAGCATGTCACAGCATTCGCTGAGCTGGTCGGGGGACAGCGCGCGGGCACCGTCGAACTGATCGTCGATGAGGGTGCCGACAACGATGGCGTCGATGCCCAGGTCCAGCTCGGCCCCCGAAGCACAGGGGAGCCAACGCGCGGTGAGGTCCGCGATGTCCCACGCGAGATAGCGCTGCTCATCGACCGCGTTGGTCACCAGCCCGAGTCGGCGTGCCCAGGTGAGGTTGCGGAGGCGAGCGGCGTCTCGGTCCGGACTGCACGCGGACTCGAAAGGCAGGGCAAAGTTCACGGCTCGAGGCATGTGGGCCTCCGGCGCTCGGAGTCGCGGGAGCCTGGACCTTCAGGACATGGGCATGAACAGCCAGGCCGAAGCCATTCATGACCAGACAGGAATGACACCCATCCATCCACACGCGAGAGTCGAGGCGCCAGTCGCGCCTAGCTCCTCTCTCGCGGAGGTCGGCCTGAGTGTCGGCAATTCGACACCCCTCTTTCGAGAAGGCCCCGGGGAGACGCTGCTCCCAGGGGCCTGATGAAGCACTCATCCCCGAGCCTTGGGCCTCTCGGGGAGAGCGGACCGCACCGCGAACGCGAGCTGCGTCACTGAGGCGTGACCTTGAGCACCTTGCCGTTGGTGGCATCGGTGAGCAGGTAGAGGGCGCCATCGGGGCCCTGAACCACCTCGCGGATGCGTGCGTTGAGGTTCTTGAGGAGGTGCTCCTCGCCGACCACGCGGTCATTGCGCAACATGAGGCGCACCAACGTCTGGGCGGCCAGGCCCCCGATGAACATGTTGTTCCGCCACTCGGGGAACAGGGTCCCGGAGTAGAAGGTCATCCCCGAGGGGGCAATCACCGGGTCCCAGTAGTACACGGGTTGCTCCATGCCCGGAGCCTGGGGACTCTGGTGGATGGGCGCGCCGGAGTACTCCTCCCCATAGCCGATGGTGGGCCAGCCGTAGTCCTTGCCTGCCAGGGTGAGGTTGACCTCGTCACCGCCCTTCGGCCCCATCTCCACCGTCCAGAGGCGGTTCTGGCTGTCGAGCGCCCCGGCCAGGACATTGCGGTGACCCACGGACCAGATCTCCGGCTTCGCATCCGGGTTGCTCAGGTACGGGTTGTCCTGGGGCACGGTGCCGTCCGGATTGATGCGGACCACCTTGCCGAAATGACTCTTCACATCCTGGGCCTGGACACGGCCTTCGAGGATGGAGCGCTCCCCGAGCGTGACGAACAGCTTGCCGTCCGGGGTGAACACCATCCGGCCCCCGGAGTGCATCGTCGACTCGAGGGTGGGCATCATGCGGAAGATGACCTGGACGTTCTCCACACGAGGCTGCGCACCGTCCACGAGGCGCGCACGCGCCACCGCCAGTCCGTTGCCGCCCGAGCGAGGCTCGGAGTAGGTCCAGTAGATGAGCTGGCTCGTGGCGTAGTCCGGGCCCACCTCCACGTCGAGCAGCCCGCCCTGACCGCGTGCGTCCACGGCGGGAAGGCCGCTGATCTTGGGGGACTTCGCGCCTTGCTGCGTAACGATGAAGAGCGAGCCGGTGGCCTTCTCCGTCACCAGCATGCGCTGGTCAGGCAGGAAGGCGATGGCCCAGGGGTTCCTGAAGCCCGAGGCAATCTCCGTGACCTTGATGGGCGTCTTCGTCTGGATGGCGGGGACGCGTGTCTGTCCAGGGAAGGCCGGATCGAACTCGGGCACGTTGGGCGGGCCCTGCGGAACCGGGGGACCACTGGGGAGCGGATCTTCAGGAACACCCGCGTCGTCTTGGGGGATACCCGCGTCATTCCCGGGGACACCGGCGTCGTCTTGGGGGACGCCTGCGTCATCACCAGGGATACCCGAGTCCTGCTGCGAAGTGCCCGAGTCCGGGGGCGAGGGTTCTGGATCTTCTCGGCAACCGACCAGGAGGGCAGCAACGATGAGGGGCATTGACAGGATGCGCATGCGACTCACTCCAGAGGGGGGAAGAAGAGAGAACATCGCGTCCTTTGCGTCGACTGGGAAGGACGCGTTACGACCGCTGCCGGTCGATGCACTCCACCATGGTTCAACATTTACATCCGGGACTTGGAGTCTCGCGCGCGGAGGGGTATCGGGAAGTGCCCTGACGTGAGGGGCTGTGGGAGTTGCAGCGGTTGAGCTGTCAGAGACCGCGGACCGGCGTCCTGCACGGAGCGAGCCTTGCCGGTTCTTGGAGCATGCCCAGACACCTACCGGCTTCCCTTGCTTGCCGGACGAACTGCTGAACGCCCCCACCGAGAAGCCTGGGGAGCGTCGTGGCCAAGACCCATTAGCCGCAAGAAGTTCAGACAAGCGCAACCATGCCACACACATGGGAAGTCTGCGCCAGGCTGTCTCTCTCGCTGTGCCCAGGCATGGCTACTCGCTTTGAGCACCCTCGGGGAAAGGGTTCTGGCAGCAAGCAGTCAAAGCGAACTTCATCAGAGCCAATAGACCTGCACAGTCGTAGCGCAAGCTCTTGTGCGTTCGCGCATCCGGCACCTGACGTCTCACCCATGCCCCGATATAGCCGGCAATACTCGTTGGTGCTTTCCTCCTCGACAGCAACCTGCGGCGGCGTGTCCTGCTCTACCCCGCCACAGCCCGAGAACACCGTTGCCACAAAAGCCACGACAGCACTCCACTTGCGCGTCATGTTGCCACTTTAATCCACAACTGTTTGCAACGAGGTCAGAATCCACTGTGTCGGGTGGCTATTGATTTTTTCCAGAGATCCAAGACACGGAGTGGCGCCACCCAAATCATTGCGGCCGATGGACTGTTCTTGGAAGTCACGCACATCAACATGGGGCGACTCACTCCGTCGAAAGTCCGGAGCACAGCGCATCAGTCATCGCGGAGGCATCAAGCGTTTCCCAGCGCAAGAAACACAAACGGTGTCCGAATGCGTGGTTCTTCCAGAAGGGGTGGCGTCTTCCCGAACCAGGCATCGGCCCCCAGAACATCGACACCGAGGAACCCGTCCACCTGGATCACTACCCATCGACTGCCCCAGCGAGTTCGAGCGAGTGGCCGCGACGAGCAGGCTGGCCGCATAACCAACCTGTCGATGAAACTGGGTCAGGCCCAGAATGCATCCGTTGGACGTCTCCCATCGGTCGGTTACAGACGCTCTACGTGTCGGCGATGGCCCCCAACCGATGCGCGTGGTGGACGCGGCCGTCGCTGACGACGTGTACGGGGACGGAGACGGCGGCGGACCGGGACGAGGCGGGAGAGAACGCGGCGGCACTGGTGGAGGTCATCAACGCGCTTCGCAAGCGGTGGGACATCGTGAACGAGCCCATCCTGTTCGGAGGGTCCGCGGGGGGATCGGTGTTCCTGACGGGGAGCTTCGTGCCTCGGTATGGGAACAGGTACCGAGGCGTTGTGGCGTTGGGGTGCGGAGGGTCCGCGTCGTGGAGTGGCGCGCTGGAGTGGGACGCAGGGCAGCGGGGGTCGACGCGGCTGTTCTATGTGTATGGGGACAGAGACCCGGCGGTGGCGGATATCCGGGCGAGCATCGCGGCGTATCGCGGGTATGGGTTTCCGTTGGTGGAGACGGTCATCGCGGGGGCGACGGGGTGCGGCTTCGATGACTTGAGCGCGGTGAGGGATGTCTGGGAGAGGGGCCTGGGCCCGCTGTAGACGGACCCAGGCCTTGGGGTGAGAGGGATTACTTGACGCAGTGGGCCCAGCCGCGCTTGAAGGGGGAGAGGGCCATCTCCCAGGTGAGGGTGCCGGAGTTGTAGTCGACGCTCACGCCGTCCGAGTAGCTGTCCTGGTTGAAACGGCCGCCGATGCCGGAGAGGAAGCAGGCGACGCCGCCGGGGTTGTAGGCGAGGTCCGTGCTCTGGCCGCCGGAGCCGGAGATCAACTGCCACCCATTGCCGACGCTATCGGGGATGTCGACGCAGATGGCGCGGGCGCCACCCGCGTCGGCGAGGTCACCCCCGAGGTACCAGTTGAGGCCGTCGTTCCAGACGCGGACGTATTCGGAGGTGGAGTTGAAGGCGCCGGAGGCCTCAACCCGGGTGAGGAAGCAGCGGCGGTCGGCCGTCACGGCGCCCAGGACCTTGGCGGCCTCGCCGTTGGACCAGGAGACCTCGGCGGTGCGGTTGGCGGCGGTATTGACACACCTGGCGGTGGTGGAGAGGGCCGCGTCCGCGTTCTGCCTCACGACGATGAGCCACCGGTCGTCGGAGATGTTGACTCCGGCGAAGCTCCGGACTCCGTCGTTGGAGGGGTTCTCCTGGAGGCTGCCGCCGAGAGCGCTGAGGAAGCAGGTGCGGTTGGTGGCCGAGCCGATGGCCGAGGAGGTGAAGGAGATCTCATTGACGCGCCACGTATAGGTGCCGTCGAGGGTGACCTGTTGCGCGGCCTGGCCGGTGGCCTCATCGGCGACCGAGGGCGTCTCGGGTGCGAGGGGCTCACCGCCACAGGCGGCGGTGAGGGTGGCGAGCGGGAGGGCGAGGAGGAGGTTGCGCACGGAGAGACCCGGTCCTTTCAATGACAGCCATGCGCGAGCGGAGCGACCGTCCGCCGAGCATGGCCGAGGGGGCTCCGAGCCGGGACACCGCACCATGCGGCTCCGCGACACGGAGTGAGCCCGGGTAGAGCAACCCGAATGCCAATGGCCACTCAGAGAGGACGGCCGTGGGGAACGGCAAGGGTTGCCGAGAGGACGGGGGCAAGCCTTGCCACTCCCGGCAGTGATTGCGATGAGGGCCGCTGTGGTTCGAAGGAGGACCTCGAGGAGCAGGCTGGAGTTGCGTCGGTTTCGTTGAGTCCGTTCAACTGTGGGAGAAGGGCGCAACGATGCCGAAACCGAAGCCTCCATACCCTCCGGAGTTCCGGGCCAGGATTGTCGAGCTGGCCAGGGCAGGGAGAACAACCAGGAGCCTGGCCGAGGAGTTCCAGGTCACCGACACGACGGTGCGCAATTGGGTGCGTCAGGGCGAGGTGGACGAGGGCACACGCCAGGACGGGCTGACGACGGACGAGAAGCAGGAACTGGCGAGGCTGCGGCGAGAGGTGACGGTGCTGCGGGAGGAGTCAGCCGGCGGGCATACTGCGTGACGACGAGGAGAGATGAGGTGGCGCGGCCCGCGGCGGACCTGGTGAAGCGAAGATTCGAGGCGAGCAGGCCCGACGAGTTGTGGGTGGCAGACATCACCTACATCCCAACGTGGGCGGGATTCCTCTACCTGGCTGTTGTCCTCGACGTGTGGAGTCGCAAAGTCGTCGGGTGGGCCATGGCCGCGAATCTGAAGGCGGAGTTCGTCATCGCCGCGCTGGACATGGCGGTAGCCCAGCGCCAACCCAGGGACGTCATTCATCATTCGGACCAGGGGTGCCAATACACTTCACTGGGCTTCGGGCAGCGCTGCGCACGAGCTGGCGTGCGTCCCTCCATGGGCAGTGTCGGTGACGCGTACGACAATGCCCTCTGCGATTCCTAATTCGCCAGTTTGGAGTGCGAACTGCTCGACCGCCGGACCTTCCGGACTCATTCAGAGGGGCGGATGGCTGTCTTTCAGTACATCGAGGGCTGGTACAACCTGCGACGCCATCTCGCAATGAGAGGAGTTCCGCTGAAGGTGATTCAGGAGTTGATGGGGCACGCGACCATCGAAATGACCATGCGCTACGCCCATCTGAGTCCCGATAGCCGAAGGGCGGCAGTCACCGTTCTCGACCAGCCCGTTGCCCCGGCGTGCGACATACGTGCAACATGGCCGGAGGTCGCTGCTAACCGTCAGTCATTACTGACGAAATCCATGCACGAGCCGGGAATCGAACCCGGACGACCCTTACGGGCCAGCGGATTTTAAGTCCGCTGCGTCTGCCTGTTCCGCCACTCGTGCCCAGTAAAATCCGGACCTTACCGGTACCCCTGTCCCCCAGGACGACTCCCATCTGTTCTATCCTACACGAAGCCCTCCCCCAAGCGCATTGACGGCGGGGGGCGCCTTCACTCCGCATGGGAGCCCGCGCTCCAGGTCCAGAGGCCGCATGTCTGGCCAGACGCTCCCTCGACAGCCAGCCGCTCGGGGCGCGATTGACTCAGCCACGCTTCCCGGCGCCCCACCCAATCACAATCACCCCAGCACATCGACAGCCCCCAAATCCAATGCCGTGGCATCATCCCCTCGCCGTCCTCACCTCAAGAAGCCCTTTCCTGGAGATTCCATGCGTCTACGATTGATTCTGGGATTCGCCCTCGTCGCGGCACAGCTGGGTTGTGGAGGAGCAGCAGCCCCGTCGGAGCTGGCCACGCGCGAAGACCCGCTCCTGCGCTGCATCACCGACCACTTCATCGTCTTCTACACCGACGCCACCTACTCCACCGAGGCGGGCACGGAGCGCTGTGACTGTGGCCGCACGCCGGTCCGCACCGGAACGCGGACCAACTTCGAGAGCATCTCCTGGATGAACGACTGCGAGTCGGCGCGAGCCACCACGCCCTAAACCAGGGATCGTGAATCTCGTCCGGCCTCAGGCGGTGCGCCTGAGGTCGGCGCGGCGCAGGGATGGACTGGCAGAGTGCTGGGCTGAGCGAGCTGTGAGGTAGGCATGTACCCGGGCCATGAGCCGGTCCATGGTGCGGCAGCGGTGATTGCGGGTGACATTGGCGTGCAGGTCGAGCCACACCCGCTCGATGCGATTGCCCTGAGGGCAGTAGGGCGGCAGGAAGTGGAGGACGAATCGCCCGCCGAACTGCGCGAGCGCCTTGCGCGTCTTCCTGCTCGAGTGGACGGCGGCGTTGTCGAGGACGAGGTGGATGCGGCGAGCGCGCCGATAGGTACTCGCCAGACGCCAGAGGAGCTGGACGAAGAGCATGCTGGCTTTGCTCCTTCCCTCCACCCACGTCAGCTTCCCCGTGCGGACATTGAGAGCTCCAGCCAGGTAGCGCTTCTGATTGTTGCCGGGCGTCACCACCACTCGCCTGTGCCCAGGCAGGCACCAATCACGTCCCACCTTGGGATTGAGGTGGATGTCGACTTCGTCCACATGGAGAACGGGTTCCTTGGAAGGGCCGTACACCTCGAGACACCTCAACTCGTGGAGCCGACGGCGTCGCTTCCACCCGGGCCAAGGACACTCGACGATGGGCTTGGCCGCCTTGAGCCGCGCGCCGAGCGAGGCGAGGGTGCGCCCCATGGTGGCCACCGACACGCGCGCCAAGCCTCGGCGCGCCAATTCCTGGCACAGCAACTCCCGTGTCCACGTCGGACGACACCAGCCCCAATCCTCCGGTGTCCCCGCCAGCACTCGTACCAGCCGCTCGCGGAACCGCTCGTCCACCTTGGCGCGTCCGTTGTTCTCCCTCCTGTCCCGAAGTTCCTGCCGCCCGCCCTCCCGGTAGCGGCGGACCGCGCTCACCACCGTCGAGGTCGCGCACTCCAACGCTCGAGCGACGGCATGGCACGAAGCTCCTCGCCCCACGGCCGCCACCGCCATGCATCTGCGGTAGGTGAGCGGGCAGCCGCTCCTGGCTGCCCACCGAAGCAGCGCTCGCCGCTGCTTTCTCTTCAACCACTGCCTACCTTTGCCCTCGGGCAGGGCCTTCTCGCTCTCAGGTCTTCTGCGCACACAGAGCCGAACGAGAGGTGCCCCTGCTCTCTCTTCCCGCCCCTCCCGCGCCCGCTTGCTCTCCGACCTGATCGAGAATTACGAACCTCGGTTTAGCCTCCGACACCTTCAACACGGACCTCGCGGCGCCTGGAGCAAGCAGCCCCCTCGCTCCGCCGTGGACTATTGAACGTCCTCCCTCGCGGGGCCTGTCCGCTTTCTCGGGTCATCGACCACCTTCGGTACGATGACCCGATGCGCGTGTCACGGCTCAAGCTGCTCGACCCGGACCTCGTCCCCACGCCCCTTCGCGAGCGGCTGCCCCACTCCGTCGAAATCGCCGAGCTGACGCTCAACCCGGAGCGCCGCCGCCGCGTGGTGCTCAAGTCCCTCATGTCCATGTGGGGCAAGCTTTCCAACCCCGTCCTCACCTCCCCCGCGGAGCGAGGCGCCATCGTCCGCAACACCCTCGACGCCCTGGGCGGCGTCTTCATCAAGCTCGGCCAACTCCTCGCGCTGCGCAATGACCTGTTCCCCACCGAGTTCTGCCTCGCCCTCTCGGACCTGCATGACCGCGCCACCGCCTTCCCCCCCGGCGTCGCCCGGCGCTACCTGGAAGAAGCCTTCGGCCGTCCCCTCGAGTCCGTCTTCTCCGAGTTCTCCCCCGTCCCCGTCGCCGCGGCCTCCATCGGCCAGTGCCACATCGCCCGGCTGCGCCAGGGCGGACACTGGGTCGCCGTCAAGCTCCAGCGCCCCGATGCCCCCTCCATGTTCTGGCGCGACCTGGACCTCTTCCAGTCGCTGCTCGGCCCCCTGAGCCTCCTGCCCTCCTCCGAGCTGTTCAACTGGGAGGACGCCCTGTGGGAGCTCCAGGACATCGTGAAGGAGGAGCTCGACTACCGCTATGAGGCCGCCGCGCTCGCCACCTTCCGCAAGAAGCTGCGCAAGCACCAGAACATCTACGTCCCCCAGGTCTTCACCGAGTGGTGCCGCCCCAATGTCATCGTCCTGGAATACATCCCCGGCGTCTTCATGAGCGAGCTGCTCCACGTCAAGGAGACAGACCCGGAGAAGGTCCTGCGCTGGCAGCGCGACAACAACGTCGACCTGGAGGAGGTCGGCCGCACCCTGCTCCAATCCCTCTACCGGCAGATGTTCGAGGAGCACCTCTTCCACGGAGACCTCCACCCCGGCAACATCGTCCTGCTCAAAGACAGTCAGGTGTGTCTGATTGACTTCGGCTCCGTCGGCCGGCTCGACATCGACTTCCTCGACTCGTTCCACGGCTACATGAAGGCCCTCGCCGAGCGCGACTTCGAGACGGCCATCCTCAACATGCTCTCCACGTCGGCGAACCTGCCCAACGTGGGCATCGACTCGCTCCAGGCCGAGCTCCTCAACGCCTTCCGCACCTGGCACCGCAAGACGCTCGTCCCCGACCTCCCGCATCACGAGAAGTCCGTCCAGGCGCTCGGCGACTACATGCAGCCGGTGCTCCAGCGCTACCGCATGAGCATGAACTGGTCCTTCCTGCGGATGAACCGCGCCTTCGGCACCCTGGACATCGCCATCCAGAAGCTCCTGCCCACGCTCGACCACCCCTCCGAGATGAAGCGCTACCAGAAGGGGGCTCGCAAGCGCGCGCGCAAGAAGGCGTGGAACGTCCGGCCCTCCGTGCTCGCCATGCTTCACAGCGGCGCCATCCTTCGGCACAACGAAGAGGCAAGCCTCGCCCTCACCCACGCGTCGAACCTGCGCCGCGTGGAGCAGCTGGGGCGGCTCCGCTTCAAGTCCTCCCTCACCAAGGGAGAGTTCCTCATCCTGTCCACCATGCGGGTCGTCCAGGTGAGCGCGGTGGCGCTCGGGCTCGGGCTCCTGGCCTTCTGGCTTGCCTGGCAGGGCCCGTTGCCCCTGGACCTCTTCGCGGGAGCCTCCGAGTCACCCGCGGGCTCCCAGTGGGGCCTCCCGCGTTTCGCCTGGTGGGAGGGGCTGCTGCTCCTCGCGCTCTGCGGCAAGGCCTTCCTGAGTGCCAACCGGGTCGTCACCCGGCTCCACGAAACCGTCACCTGAACGAGGACGCACCATGCGCATCGACTCGGGCGAGATTGTCTTTCTCTTTGGAGGACAGGGCTCCCAGCTCTACCGCATGGGCGAGGAGCTCTACCGACAGAACCCCGTCTTCCGACACTGGATGGAGCGCGGCGACGCGGTCATCCGGCGCATCACTGGGCGCTCGTTCCTCCATGAGCTCTACGAGGCCCCACACCGCATCAGCGAGGACTTCGACGACCTGGAGCTGACCCACCCGGCCATCTTCGTCTACGAGTACGCGCTGGCCGCCGCGCTCATCGACGCCGGCATCCGCCCCTCCGCGGTGCTGGGCGCGAGCCTCGGCGAGGTCGCCGCGTGCGCCATCGCGGGCGCCTGCTCCTTCGATGATGTCCTCCCCGCCCTCGGGCAGCAGGCCCTCGCGCTTCAGCGAGGCTGTCGCGCGGGAGGAATGATGGCCCTCATGGCGGACCCCGCGACGTTCAGCGAGTCCCCCGTGCTCTCCCGCCGCGCGGCGCTCGCGGGAGTCCTGGGACCCACGCACTACGTCATCGCCGTCCCCGACATGTGGATGGAGGACGTGGAGGCCCACCTGCGCGCCCGGAAGTTCCTCTACAGCCTGCTCCCCGTGCGCCAGCCCTTCCACTCGCCCTGGGTGGAGCCGCTGCCCACGGGCGCCTCCGCCGCGCTCCTCCAGGTCCCCTTCTCTCCGCCGCGCATCAAGGTCTTCTCCAGCCGCACCGCCAGCCAGGTCCTCGCGCCCGATGCCTCGCACCTGCTGCGCGCGGCGCTGGACCCGATGCGCTTTCGCGACGCCATCCTCGAGGTGGAGACCCTGGGGCCCTCGCGCTACGTGGACGTCACCCCGTCGGGGACGCTCGCGAATCTTGTCACCGCGAACCTCGCGGGCTCCGCGTCCACCGTCCTCGCCGTGGGCTCTCCCTTCGGCCGCGAGGCCACGGGCCTTGCGCGGGTGCTCTCCAAGCTCCGCGCCGCCTGAGCCCCGCTCACGCCGTGCGTGCCCGAGGCGCCTGCGTCCGCCGCAGGATGCTCTGGATGAGCGGCGTCAGGACCTTGGCGGGCCCCAGCTCCTCGAACCTCGGCTCCGGCTGACGCGCGAGCCACTGGATGGTCTCCGTCCACCGCACCGCCTTGCTCATCTGCCCGGCGAGGCAGGCGTGAATCGCCTCCGGTGCGTAGGGCGTGGCGTGGAGGTTGGAGACCACGGGGAAGTCGAGCGAGGAGAACTCGAACTGAGACAGGAAGCGGGCGAACTCCTCCTCCGCGCTTCGCATGTAGCGCGAGTGGAACGCCGCGCTGACCTTCAGGCGCACCACCTGATGCGCCCCCGCGGACAGCAGCGCCGCCTCCACGCGCTCGAAGGCGCTCGCCGCCCCGGAGACGACCGTCTGGTCCGGTGAGTTCAGGCTGGCGATGTCCATCTCCTCCTGGCCCACGTCGCGCAGGCACCGCGCCACCTGCTCCTCGGGCAGCCCCACCACCGCGGCCATCACGCCGCCATCCGCCCGCCCCATCAGCTGGCCGCGCCGCTGCACCAGACGCAGCCCGGTGATGAAGTCGAAGGCCCCCGCCGCGAACAGCGCGTTGTACTCCCCCAGGCTGTGCCCCACCGCGAAGTCCGGACGCGTCCCCTCCTTCTCCACGGCGCGCAGGTAGGACAGCGCATTCACCACGAAGAGCGCGGGCTGGGTGAACTCCGTCCGGTTCAGGCGCTTCTCGGAGTCCCGTAGACACAGCTCCTCGATGGAGTACCCGAGGATGGCGTCCGCGAAGGCCACCTCGTGCGGGAACGCCCGGAACAGCTCCGCGCCCATGCCCACCGCCTGCGAACCCTGTCCCGGGAACACATAGATCCTGGTCATGACCTCACGCTCCCGGGGCGAGCAACGTCCGGAGGTGTCCGCAGACCTCATCGAGGGTTGGCTTCAGGAACAAGCTCATGTGGTCACATTCGAAGTTCACGACCTTGAACGTGCGGCGCGTCACGTCTCGCCACGCCGTCGTGTAGTCGAGTGCGTCCAGCGTCTTCAGCGTCTCGCTCGACACACCCACGTCCTCGGGCGAGACATCGGGAATCACAAACCCGCTGTCGGGGGCCAGGAACCGCGCGGTCTTGAAGTAGAGGACGTCGGAGGCGTCGTAGGGAGTCAGCCGGTAGTCCCGGGTGATGGTCTCGGTAATCCCGACGATGGTGTCCACACCCGCCAGGAACGAGTAGATCTCATCGACCCCCAGCGCGGTCTTCACGCGCTGCTTGATGAGCCGCGCCAGGTGCGCGAGCTGTGCTCCCGAGGGAATCTTCCGCAGCTCGTCCACGGAGATGACATCCCAGACGGGCGTGTCGAGCTCCGCCGAGAAGAACATCATCGCGTTCATCAATCGCTGGACCTCTCGCATCCCCTCCATCGGCGGGCCGCCCGAGCGCTCGAAGGCCTCCAGCATCTCCGGCGGATAGGTGTCGAACATGATGAGGTGCTTGACCTCCTCACCGCGCTGCTTGAGCTGCTGCGCGGCCTCGAAGGCGAGGAGGCCGCCGAAGGAGTAGCCCCCCAGCACGTAGGGGCCATGAGGTTGGACCCGTTGGATGGCGTCGATGTAGTGGTCCATCATTCCCCGGAGCGTGGTGAACGGCGCGCTCCTGCCGTCCACGCCTCGCGCCTGGAGGGCGTAGAACGGGTACTCGGGCCCGAGGGAATCCGACAGGCGGTAATACATCTGCGCGAGCCCGGGGGCTCCGTGGAACCAGAACGACGGGCGCGCCTGTCCCTTGACGTTCACCGGGAGCAGCTCGGGACACGGGCCGCTCTGGGTGGCCTCTGGAGTCACCCCAGGCGACGCGTCCGTCCGTGCAGGAGGCGACACGCCCTCCAGCCGGGAGAGATAGGCCCCGAGCTTGCGAATCGTCGGGTGCGCCAGCGGCGCGGACAGCGGCACGGCGCCGCCGTATCGGCGCTGCACGGCCTTCATGAAGGTGGTCATCATGAAGGAGTCCATCCCGTACTCGACCAGGTGCCTGTCCGGGTCCAGGCTGTCCCGCTTCAGCAGCTCCGTGAGCATCCGCTGGAGGTCGGTGACCACCGAGGGCGGCTCATCGGGCTGTGAGGTGACGGGCACACGACTCACCGGTGCTGTCTTCAGCCAGTGACGCTCCTTCCGGAACGGATAGGTGGGCAACCCCACCCGCCGAGGCTTCTCTCCCGCGAAGAGCAGCGAGGTGTCGAGCACCGCTCCCGCGACCCAGGCTCGCGCCAGCTTGCCCAGGTTCCCGGAGCGCATGAGCATCCGCACGATGTCACCGCCGTCCGCGCCATCGAACAGGCCCGCCAGGGCACCGTCCTTCCGGCCTACCTCGCCTCGGAAGACCGAGGGCAGCGTGACCCCGGCGAGGACCTGTCGCAGCAGCGAGCCCAGCTCCTCCAGGGAGGAGCACACCACCGCGAGCCGGGCGTCCAGGGCCGTGCGTCCGTCGAGCAGCGTGAACGCCACGTCCGTCAGGGAGAGCGCTCGCTCCGGAGGCCGCGCGTCGAGGAAGGCCGCCAGGTCGCGAATGCGCGCGTCGAGCCTTTCGTCGTCCCGCGCCGAGAGCACGACCAGGCGCGGAGGTTCGGCGCGCGGGGCCTCGATTCGAGGCGGATAGGACTCCAGTACCAGGTGCGCGCAGACGCCTCCGAAGCCATAGGAGTGAATCGCGGCCCGGCGCACGGGATGCACCCGCCAGCGCCGCGCTCCCGTGAGAATGAAGAACGGAGAGTTCTCCAGCTGGAGCTGCGGATGAAGCGTCTGGAAGCCCACCACGCCCGGGAGGACGTCGTGCTGGAAGGACTTCAGGACCTTGAGCAACGCGGCGATGCCGGACGCGCCTTCCGTGTGGCCGATGCTGCCCTTGAGGCAGCTGATGCCACAGGTCCCCACGGGGACGGAGGGTGACAGGCGCCGGAATGCGGCCTTGAACGCCTCCACTTCGATGGCATCACCCAGCTCGTTCGCCGCGCCCTGGGCTTCGATGTACTGGAGCGTCTCCGGCTCGATGCCCGCTTGCTGATGGGCCTCGACGATGACGTCGGTCTGCGCGGCGACGTTGGGTGACGTCAGGGAATGCCCACGCCCACCGTGCGCCGCCGCACTGCCTCGCAACACACCGAGGATGCGGTCACCGTCGGCCTCGGCCTGGGAGACGCGCTTCAGCAGCACCGCGCCCACGGCCTCGCCGCGCACAGAGCCATCCGCGTCCCGGTCGAAGGGCTTCGGCTGTCCACTCCTGCTGGTTCCCCCCAGGTGCTCGGCGGCCAGGAAGCCGCCTCGGCTCAGGAGCACGTTGACGCCTCCGACGAGCGCCACATTGCACTCCCCATTCCGGAGGGCGCCACAGGCCCGATGCAGCGCCACCGCCGCGCTGGAGCATCCGGTGTTGATGACCTCGCTGGGCCCCTTGAGATTGAAGAAGTAGGAGACGCGGTTGGCGATCATCGAGGGGTGGATGCCCGCGGCGGAGTGCGGGTCCACCGCCTCGACCGAGCGATGCAGCCGCTCCGCGTAGTCAAACTTGTCGACTCCGACGAAGACACCCGTGCGGTCCTCGCTCACTCGGCCCGGCGTGAGGCCCGCATCCTCGAACGCGCTCCAGAAGGTCTGGAGCAACAGTCGCTGCTGCGGGTCCATCAACTCCGCTTCGCGAGGCGAGATGCGGAAGAAGTCCGCGTCGAACCGGTCCACCTCGTTCAGGTAGCCGCCCCAAAACTCGGACGTGTCCTCATTCTCCTCCGCGTCGTCGTAGCGCCCCAGCCTCTCGCGGGAGATCGCTGTCTGCCCCAGCGTCAGGTGATTCCAGAACGACTCCACGTCCTCCGCGCCCGGGAACCGTCCGCTCATCCCCACCACCGCGATGGGCTCTGCTGTCCGCGCGGCCACGACTCCGCCCAGCCCCGCCGCCGCACGGGGTTCTGGGGTCCACGCGGGCACGACGCCGCTCAAGCCCACCGCAGGGGGCTCTGCTGTCCGCACGGCCTCGATTCCGCGCAGGCTCGCCACCTCGGAGGGCTCTACTGTCCGCGCGGCCACGCCCCCGCTCATGCCCACCACCTCGGAGGGCTCTGCTGTTCGCGCGGCCACGACTCCGCGCAGCTCCGCCGCCACAGGGGGTTCTGGAGCCCGCGCCGCCACGACAGGCGCGGCCTTGCCCCCTGGCACCGAGCCACTCGGAGGTGCGACGGCTTCCCTCGGGGCTTCGGGGGAAGCGGGTCGGACCATCGTCGCGAGGTGGGTCGCGAGTGCGTTCAACGTCGGGTGGGCATAGAACTGCGCGGTCGCGAGCGAGACGCCGAACCGAGCAGACAACCTGCCTGACAAGGTCTTCAGGCTGATGGAGTCAAAGCCGAAATCCCCCAGGTTCCCTTCAAAGGTCAGCTCCTCGGGTTGCAACGCGAGTACCGCAGCGGCTTCCTTCCGCAGCGCATCACGCAGCGAGCTGGCATCAGCGACCCGCACGGGAGTTCTCTCGACAGGGACCTCGCGACGCGGCTCCACACCCCGGGCCATCAGCACGTCGAGCCGCTCACGCTGCCCGGCGAGCACTGCCACCTGGCACTCCTCCAGCTGAAGCGCGGTCTCCAAAGCCTCCAGACCGCGGTCATCCTCCAGATAGCGCATGCCCGACGCGCGCAGGTACGTCGACTCCGTCTCCGGCGCGAGGTGCATCCCGCCATGCCGCCACAGGGGCCAGTTGAGGGAGAGCGTCTTCCCCGTACGTTCCCCCCGTGCACGGCGCGCCTCCCGCTGCCGCGCGAACCCGTCGAGGAAGCGATTGCCCATCGCGTAGTCGCCTCCACCAAAGTCCCCCAAGATGGAGGAGATGGAGGAGAAGAGGACGAAGAAGTCGAGCGCACAGCCGCGTGTCGCCTCGTCGAGCGCCAGCACACCTTCGACCTTGGGCTTCAGTCCCGACGAGAAGGATGCGCCGTCCTTCTCCAGGAACGAGACCGGGTCGATGACGCCCGCCGCATGCACCACACCGTTGAGACGTCCGAAGGTGGCCTCCACCTCCTGGATGACCGCACGCATCGCCCCCACGTCCGCGACATCCGCCTGGAAGTAGCGCGCGTCACCACCCAGCTCGCGGAGATGACGCAGCTCCGCGTCCAGCGCGGCCTCCGAGGACCTGCGCCCCGTGAGGATGATGGACGCACCATGCCGCTTCGCCCAATGGCGAGCGACGAGCTGCCCCAGTCCCCCACTCCCTCCGGTGATGAGGTAGACGCCTCCCTGGCGCACCACCGCACCACGCCCCACGGCTCTCTCCAGGGGACGGAAGACGCGGACCTGTCGCTCTCCGTTGTCGCAAATGCGCAGCTCATGCGCCTGCGAATCAGTCGCCTCGAGTTCGTCGCGAAGCGCGCGCGCAGCGACCGCGGGCTCGACGTCCACGGGAACGCATAGCGTCTCGAGATGCAGCCCCGGCAACACGTTCCGCAGTGAAGCGCCCAGCCCGGCCAGGGACTCGGCCACCGGATTCGAAGCACCATCCGAGCGCACCGCGAACACCAGCCTGCGCGGCGGCGCCTCTCCCAGGCGAAGCAGCCACTGGAGGACCAGCACCATGGCGGGGAGCTCGCGAACCTGAAGCGCGGCGCCTCGCGACTCCGTCCCCACGACCACGGCACCAGGAACCAGCCTCGCGTCTTGGATGGCCCGAGCACACCGCTCCAGGTGCGCGGGGTTGGAGGCATCGAGACCACAGTGCAGCCCCTGCGGCGTTTGCTGGAGTGTGAAGGTGGCGCTCGGTGAGAGCACCACCGACCCGCCCTGGCCTCGCGCTCGCCGGTCCTCGATGAGCACCTGACTCCAGGCCGGGTCCACGTTGAGGAGGAGCAGCGGTGCCTGCCCTGCATCGACCAGGGCCGTCGGCGCAAGGGGCTCCCAGACGGGCCGATAGAATCGAACCTCCGGGGATGGCTCCACCACGGATGAAGCCACTGGGGCCCCCGGCCTCCGGGTCATCCAGCAGCGCCTCCGCGCGAACGGCAGGCCCGGCAGGAGCACACGCCGAGGCACGACACCTTCCGGCGACAGCCGCCATTCCAGCTCCGCGCCGTTCACCCACGCCGAGGCAAGCGCGGAAGGTGACGACTCCCCCGGTGCCAGCGACACACCCGGGCGCGCCTGTCCGACGTGGAGGCCCGCCACCTCACGCCCCGCGAGGAAGGCACTCCATCCGGACCGAAGCTCGTCCAGCGACGACGCCACCACCGCGACACGGTGAGAAAGCTCGCGCCGCCCCACTTGCAGCGTGTGGGCCACGTCGCCCACGTCCATCCCCTCCGCACTCAGCGCGCCAAGGAGCTGTTCGACATATGCCCGCAGCCGCTCCGGCGTTGGCGCAGATACAGGCACCACCCATGGACTCGCGGGTCGCCGGCGGGCGTCGCGGGCCCCCTGTGCCGAGGGCGCCTCCTCGACCACCACGTGGCAGTTCGCACCGCTGAAGCCGAAGGCGCTGACAGCCGCCCTGCGCGGCTCGGGCCCGGACGATGCCCACTCCCTCAAAGTGGTGTTCACAAAGAAGGGCGTGTTCTTGAACGCGATGTGCTTGTTCTCGGTCCGGACGTGGAGCGTCGGCGGAAGCTCTCGCGCTTGCAGCGACAGCAGGACCTTGATGAGCCCTCCGATGCCCGCCGCGGCCGTCGTGTGCCCCACGTTGCTCTTCAGCGAGCCGACGGCGCAGTACTGGCGGTTGCGCGTGAAGCGGCGGAACGCCTCGGAGAGCGCGGCGATTTCGATGGGGTCCCCCAGCTTGGTCCCCGTGCCGTGGCACTCCACGTAGCTGAGCGTCTCCGGATTCACCCCGCTCCGCTCGTAGACATCGACCGCCAACAGCTTCTGGGCATCGAGGCTGGGCGCGGTGATGCCGTTGGTCCTTCCATCCTGGTTCGTCCCCGAGCCACGGATGACGCCGTGAATCACGTCCCCGTCAGCGAGCGCCCGGGAGAGCGGCTTGAGCACCACCACGCCCACGCCCTCTCCAATCGCAATCCCGTCCGCGTCCTCGGAGAAGGCCTTGCACCGCCCCGAGGGCGAGAGCATCCCCACATGCCGCATCACCCCCAGCGGCTCCGGCGTGAGATAGAGCGTCACGCCACCGGCGAGCATGAGGTCCGCTTCGCCATTGCGCAGGCTCTGACACGCCAGATGCACCGCCACCAGCGAGGACGAGCACGCCGTGTCCACGGTGATGGTGGGACCCCGGAGGTTCAGGAAGTAGGCGATGCGCGACGCCGTCAGCGACGCGAAGTTGCCCAGCATCGCGTGGCTCAGCTGGTCCGCGCTGAGCGCGCCATGCACCTTGTCCTGGTACTCGTTGCCGGAGAGCCCGACGATGACGCCACACCGGGAGCCCCAGCTGCCCTTGCCCGCGTAGCCCGCTCCCTCCAGTGCCCCCCAGCACTGCTCGAGGAAGAGGCGCTGCTGCGGGTCCATCATCTCGGCCTCGGCGGGAGAGATGCCGAAGAACGTCGGCTCGAAGTCCTCGATGCCGTCGAGGAATCCACCCCAACACCCCTCGGCCATCTTCCGAGCGGCCTCGGGCTCCCAGCCCTCCGCGACGAGCCGCTGGACGGGGAAGCCCGTGACGGAGTCCACGCCCGCCCGGAGGTTCTCCCACAGCTTCTGGACGTTCTCCGCGCCGGGGAAGCGGCCCGACATCCCAATCACGGCGATGGGCTCGTCGCGCGCCACGCCGCGCACAGGAGGCGCCTCGGGCAAGGGGGCCGGGGTGCGAACCTCTTCGTGCGCCTGGATGAAGGCTCCGAGCGAGCGAAGGTCGGGGCACTGGAAGAAGTGCTCCATCTTCAGCAGCAGGTTCAGGCGGCGGTTCACCGCGTCGATGAAGCGCAGCCCGGACAAGGAGCTGATGCCGTAGTCCTTGAAGGAGGCCGTCGGGTCCAGCTCCGACGGTGACATCTCGAAGACCTCGGCCGCGACGGCGATGAGCTGTGCCTCGACGGGCGCCCGCTGCGTGGACTTCGGTCTCTCCACCTCGAGCGCCTCGAGCGCGCTCGAGAAGGGCCGCGCGCCTTCGATGCGTGCCCGATTGAGCTGGACGAGCGCGGCCCGGTCCTCCCCCAGGGGCGCCTTCTCGAGGGTGAACAAGAGGTAGCGGATGAGCCCCGCGCCCAGGGCCTTCCCGAAGTTCGTCCAACCTCGGTGCTGCCCCTCCTCGTGGACTGCCTCCGGGTACTCCGCGCGCACCCGGGCGAGGTTCTCCTCGAGGTGCTCGTCATCGAGGAAGCGACTGACGCCGTCGCTCGTGTCGACACAGCTCACGACGCGCAACCGGTGCTGCGCCAGAACCTCGGCGAGCTGAGGAATCGTCTGGGTGTACTGCCCCAGGTGCGGCAGGTTGATCTCCGTCACGGTGTTCGCGACGCCGTCCGCGAGCACCACCAGGCCCCCCTCCTCCAGGTGCTCGGCGATGTTGCCGAACACGCCGTGCTTGTCCTCGATGTGGAAGATGACCTCGAAGCCGATGATCAAGTCATAGCGACGAGGGAACGGGTCCTTCGAGCTGTCGTGGCACTCGACGCGCAGTCGCTGAGACAGCCCGGCCTTCTCGATGCGCGAGCGCGCGCTCTCCACCTGCTTGCGCGCAATGGTGAAGCCATCCCCCGAGAGCCCCGGATGGCGCAGCGCGAGCTGGATGAGGTCCGTCCCCAGTCCACAGCCAATGTCCATCACCGTGCGGACGCGCGAGAAGTCCACATGGCGATACAGCACCGCCTTCATGTCCTTCTGACGGGCCAGCATGTACCGGGCGTGCTCGGGCCGCCGATGCGGCTCGAAGAACGTCATCAGCCACGAGAAGCCCGGGAGCTTCTCCGGGAAGTAGGGGAAGATGAGGTAGATCTCCTCCTTCGGGTCGACGTCTCCGGCGAAGCGGTTGTAGTAGTCGGAGACCACTCCCTGGGGTGCCTTCTCTTCCGGCTCGGTGCGCTCTTCGTTCCAGCAACGGCGCTGCTCGAACGAATGCGTGGGGAGCGACACGCGGCGGCAGAGGTCCGCGCCTGGCACTCGCGCCCAATCAATCACCTTGCCAGCCAGCCACTGCTCCGCGGCGACTGCGAGCTCGCGGCGCTCGTAGATGGCCGCCGCGGCGGCGTCCGACAGCGCCCCTGGGGAGCGACTTCGTTCGACGACGGCGACGCGGGCCGTCTCCCCCGCCCCGCCCTCCCGGCTCACCGCCTCCAGCAACGGGAGCAGCTGTTCCGTGTCGGTGATGACAGCGGCGAACCGGTGCGCGAACGGCGCACGTCCGGTCTGGAGCACATAGGCAATGTCCGCGAGACTCAGGGCGCGTCCTTCCTCCGAGCGGAGGTGGTCGCGAAGCGCGCTCGCCGTGCGGCGGAGCTGCTCCGCGCTCCTCGCGGAGAGCACACACAGCTCCTCGCGGCGCGGAATCGGAGCCCGAGCGAGAGGAACCCACTCCTCCAGCACGGCGAAGGCCTGGGTTCCGCCCGCCGCCGCCGAACCAGCCAGTGCCCGGCGAGGACCTTCCCCCCGCGCATTCTGCGGGCGAGGCCAGGGCCCTCGCTCCTCCGGCACATGGAAAGGCGCCGCATCGAGTGAGATTCCTTCATGGAGGTTCGCCGCCACGGGCGTGGGAAACAGCTCCCCCTCGCGAAGCTGCAGCAGCACGCGGGTGAGCTGCGCCATCCCCGACGCCGCCTCCAGGTGACCTATCAGCGGCTTCACGGAGCCCAGCGCGCACCGACGCCCCGCCTCAGCGCCGCTGAACACCGCGCTCAGCGACCGCCACTCCGAGACATCCGTCGCCTCGGCCCCCACGGCCTGAAGCTCCACATAGCCGATGTCCGCTGGAGCCACCCCTGCCTCGGTCAGGGTCTGCTCCATCAAGGCCCGCTGCGCGGGGGGAGATGGCAACAGGAAGGACGCGCTGCGGCCCTTGTGGCTCACCGCGGTCGCGCGGAGCACCGCATGGATGTGGTCGGCATCCCGCAGCGCGTCTTCGAGCGGCTTGAGCAACACCATCCCGACGCCCTCGCCCGGCACGAAGCCATCGCCCCCCTGCTCGAACAGGAGCGGGGCATCTCGCGTCGAAGCCAACCTCGCCTGGCACAATGTCGAGAACCGCGAGACGTGCAGGTACAGGTTCACCGCGCCGACGAGCGCGCCGTCGCAATCCCCCTGCGCGATGGCCTTGCGGGCCGCATCGAGCGCCACCAGCGCCGATGAACACCCCGTGTCGATGGGGACACTGGGCCCCCGAAGGTCGAAGAAGTGCGAGATGCGATTGGGCAGGCCGAAGGTGCTCTGGTCGAGCAGTACGTCTCCGCGCTCCGACCAGCGCTCCAAGCCCAGCAGCGGATAGCTCAGGCCGTTGACGCCAATGAAGACCCCGTGGCGCTTCCCCTCGAGCGCCGTGTGCGCATACCCCGCATCCTCGATGGCCTCCCAGGCGGCTTGCAGGAGCAGACGCTCCTCCGGATGGAGTCCCTTGGCTTCGGCGGGAGTCATCTGGAACGCGAGCGGGTCGAACAGCTCGACCCCGGAGAGAAAGCCCCCCGTGCGACGGTAGATCTTCCCGTGCGCGGCCTGCTCGGGCCGAGCGTCGAACCAGCGACTCCAGTCGCCTCGCTCGCGAGGAAGCTCGCGGAGGGCCCGACGGCCTTCCCTCAGGTTGTCGCGAAAGGCGCGCACGTCGCGGGCCCCCGGGTACCGGCCGCTCAAGCCAACGATGGCCACCGTGCGAGGTGACGCAGTGCGAGCCGCCCTCGCAGGGAGGCTCGCCGGAGCTTCGACAGGCGAGACCACGCCGGGACTCCCGGCCGCCGAGTCCAGCGCCGCCGCATGGTGCTGGAGGAGATAGTCCCGCAGACCCGCCAGCGTCTGGTGCTCGAGCAACAAGGTCCTGGGGAGTGCGCCGAGCTTCTCCGACAACAACTTCATGAGGCGCGTGAGGGCAATGGAGTTGAGCCCGTAGTCCGTCAGGCGCCGCTCCAGCTCGACCTCCTCACTCGGCATCCCCGCGAGCTCCGCGGTGAGGCGCTTGAGCAGGTCCTCGAGCCAGACACGCTGGGCTTGGGAGCCCCGAGAGACCGTGGTGGCGCGAGAGGGCGAGGACGGAGGCTCGAACTGCGTGAGGTACTTCGCGAACACGGCCCGGTCCCCCGCGATGGGCAGGCACCAGGTGGAACCGGACTCCAACGCCTGGTCCAACAGCGTCAGCCCATCCTCCGTGGAGAGCGGCTCCAGTCCGGCGCGCTCTCGCATGTCCTCGATGACCGGCTCGCTCTGGCGCATGCCTCCCTCGCGCCAGTAGGGCCAGGAGATGGAGAGCGAGAGACCCGAGCCTCCCGCGCCCCGCCTCACCCGGGCCGCGCGCTGCTCCGCCAGCTCATCGAGGAAGCGATTGGCGAAGGCGTATTCCGCCACGCCCTCGCTGAACCCCTGACTCGCCAGCGAGGACAGCAGCACGAAGAGGTCCAGGGGCTCGTCGCGGGTCAGCTCGTCGAGGAGCACCGCCCCCGCCACCTTCGGTGAGAGCACGGCACGCATGGCGGGCAGGGCCTTGTCCAAGAGGATGCCCGTGCGCGCCGCCACACCCGCACCGTGGAAGACACCGTGCAGTGCGCCGAAGCGCCGCCGGGCCTCGGAGAGCAGCGAGGAGACACCTTCTCGTCGGCTCACATCCGCGGGGACGTAGAGCACTTCGGCACCGAGCCGCCGCAGAGCCTCCAGGCTCGCCTCATCCTCCCGCGTCGGCAGCCTGCGCCCCGAAATCACCAGCCGCGCTCGGCAGCACCGCGCCAGGTGCTCGGCGAGGATGCGTCCCAGGCCCCCGAGTCCTCCCGTGACCAGGTACACACCACGCTCGCGCAGCCGCGGGTTCCCTGGGCTCGGCCGCCGCGGCACGACCTCTCCCGCGTCCGGCACCTTCACCCAGCGCTGGCCGTCCGCATAGCGAACCCGGGCCGGTGGACCCTCCGGCTCCGCCAGGAGCGCCGCGACACAAGCCCGTGAGTACCGCGCCTCCGAATCACGGAGCTCGATGGTGCGCAGGACGCGCCGCGGATTCTCCAGCCACAGCGCATGCCCCAGCCCCGCGAGCGCCGCGACCGGGGCTCCTCCGCGCTCCAGGTGGACCGCGAGGAACGTCAACGACTCGCCCAGGCGCTGTGCATGCAGCGCTTGAATCAGGTGCACGACGGCGTCGAAGCCCTCCTCCAGCGCGGTCTCGACCGATGCGGTGCCCTCAGACACCTCCGTGGCGCCCCAGAGGGAGATGACTCGCGCGGGCCGTGTCCCGGCGGCACTCAGCGCTTCGACGAGACGGCGGAAGTCCTCCGCACTTCGCGGATCGACGCGATACGTCCGGGCGTCCACTCGCTCGAAGTGTGCCCCTCGCAGGACCAGCACGGGCCCCGATGCCCGCGCCGAGAGGCACGCGGCGCGAAAGCGCTCATCGCGGTCCAGGATGAGGACATCGTCCAGCGCTCCTCGCGAGTCCCCATCCGGCAAGGCCCCGGTGGCTCGCCACTGGGAGCGCCACATCGCGAGGGGCGCCTCGGGTCGAGGCGTCGAGGACGAGAGCGCCTGGAGCTGACGAAGCCCCTCCTCGGGAGTCACTTCGCCGGACCGCACCGCCTGCAGAATCCGAGTCCGAGTCCTCATCATCGCACCTCCCCCGCGGGCATCCTCGCCTCCACCTCTTCAATCGAGAGCGCGCCATCCCGGAGCCCTCGGAGCAACGCGAGGGGCTCTGTCTCGGAAGGCCACAGCCAGTAGCGCCGGGTCTCGAAGCAGTACCCCGGCAAGGGCAGGATCCGCCCACCCCTCAGCGCGGGCAGCTGGGACCAATCGAGGTCGACCTCCGTGGCCCACAGCCGCGCGAGGTCCTCGAGAGAACGCCCCTCCACCTTCGTGAGCATCTCGCGCCCCAGCGGCACCCGGCCGCGAGACGTGGAGGGCTCCGTCCTTCCCGCGAGCACCTGCTCCAACCGCCGTGACAGCTCCATCAGGTCCGACGCCATCAGCACCAGCCGGTGCTCCATGGCCTCCCGGCCCCGAGCGAGCGTGAAGGCGACATCCCGAGGAGCAGCCCGCGAGCCGCGAAGGAACCCCACCATCGCCTTCACGATGCCGAGGAGGCTCGCCTCCGTTCTCGCGGAGAACACGAACGGCAGCGGCCCTATCGCGGACGTGGGTGATGGCTCCTCGCGCGGAGGGAGGTACTCCTCGAGGACGAAGTGCGCGTTGACGCCGCCCGCGCCGAACGCACTCAGGCCCGCCCGCCGAGGTCCACGCGACGACTCGGGCCACGGCGCGAGCTCGCGCTGGACGGTGAACGGCGTCTCCTCCAGTCGGAGGTTGGGATTGAGCTGCTCGCTGTGCAGCGAGGGCACCAGCTCCCGGTGGCGCAGCTGCAACAGCAGCTTCGTGAGGCCCGCGATGCCCGCCGCCGCTTCCAGGTGGCCGATGTTCGACTTCACCGACCCGATGGCGCAGCTCCCGGACTTCGCCCCCGCCTGGCGGAAGACCCGGTCGAGGCCCGCGATT
Source organism: Myxococcus stipitatus (assembly GCF_038561935.1). The sequence continues at coordinate 6,742,887 of NZ_CP102770.1, forward strand.
TCGATGGGGTCCCCCAGCGAGGTCCCCGTGCCGTGGGCCTCGATGTAGCCAAGGTCCGCCGCCGAGACTCCCGCGCGGGAGAGGGCCCGAGCGACCACGTCCGCCTGGGCATTCGGATTCGGGACGGTGTAGCCGTTCACGCGCCCGCCATGGTTGATGGCGCTGCCCTTGATGATGGCGTGGATGGGGTCCCCATCGCGGACCGCCTGCTCCAGCGACTTCAGCAGGACGGCGCCCACGCCCTCTCCGGGGACATACCCGTCCCCACCCGCTCCGAAGCTGCGGCAACGGCCATCCGTGGAGAGGAACTGTCCCGCGCTGAGGTTGACGTACTTCTGCGGATGCACCGAGACGTTGACGCCGCCCGCGAGCGCCATCGAGACCTCGCCGCCGCGAATCGCCTCACACGCGAGGTGGAGCGCCACCAGCGAGGACGAGCACATCGTGTCCAGCGCGATGCTGGGGCCCGCGAGGTCGAAGAAGAACGACACCCGATTGGCGATGGCCGCATAGGAGCCGCTGACCGCCGAGCCCTGCTCCGCGTCACGCGTGGACGCGCCATGGAGCTGGTACTCGGAATACATCACGCCGACGTACACCCCCACGTCACGCGTGAGTCGGGAGCGCGTGTAGCCAGCGCTCTCGAACGTGTGCCAGGCGGTCTGGAGGAACAGCCGCTCCTGCGGGTCCATCCACTCCGCTTCTCTCGGCGAGATGTTGAAGAGCAGCGGGTCGAACTCCGCGACGCCGTCGAGGAAGCCGCCCCACTTCCCGTAGCTCGTACCCGGCCGGGAGCGGTCGGCGTCGAAGCTCCGCTGGAGGCTCCAGCGCGACGCGGGAATCTCGGTGATGGAGTCCCGTCCCTCGCGAAGGTTCGCCCAGAAGACCTCCAGGTTCTCCGCTTGGGGATACCGACCCGCGACGCCGATGATGGCGATGTCCCCGGAGCGCTCCTGCGCTCGGGCTCGGAGGGACTCGGCTTCGGGCCGCGTCGGAGCAGGAGGAGCAGCGGGAGTCGCGGGGGCCCCCAGCTTCCGCTCCAGCACCGGGCGATACTTCTCCAGGAGATGGCCCGCCAGCTCGCGAAGGCTGGGGTACTCGTAGAACAGCGTCTTCGACAGCTCGCCGAGCTCCCCTTCCAAAACGCGGGTCAACCGGATGGCCCGGACCGAGTCGAGGCCGTACTGCTCGAAGGGCGTCTCCATCCGGAGCGCGCGCTCGCCGAGCTGAAGCTCCGCTCGCAACAGTCCACCCAGCCAGTGCTCGATGCGCTCGCGAGGGCCTTCATCCGAGGACTCCACGGGCGAAGGACTCTCGGGCACGGAGGCAGGGAGTGGAGCGCTTCGAGCCCCCGTCCAGGTCCGCACGCGAGCGCCGTCACCTGAAATCACCAGGAGCCGGGAGTGCGGCAGTCGCAGCGCATCGACGAGCGCCACGAGCCCCGCCTCGGGAGACAGCGGTGTCATCCCGAGCTGCTCCGCCAACCAGCGCCGCTCCTCGGGAGGCAGGCCCATTCCCCCCCCGTCCCACAGGGGCCAGTTGATGGACACGGTCCAGCCGCTCCGCGAGTCCGCGAAGCCATCCAGGAAGCCGTTGGCGAACGCGTAATCGCTCTGCCCCGCGTTGCCCAGCGCCCCCGCCAGGGAGGAGAACAAGACGAAGACCTCCAGCGGCTCCTGGGAGAAAGCCGCCTCCAGGTTCATCGCCCCGTGGACCTTGGGGCGCAGGACCTGCTCGGCATCCGCGAAGGACTTGGTTCGCAGCAGGGAGTCACGAAGCACTCCCGCGACGTGGAAGATGCCGTCCAGCCCTCCGAGCCGAGTCCTCGCCTCGACGGCCAGGCGCTGGCAATCCGCGGGCTCGGCCACATCCGCCACCTGGTAGTGCACGTCCGCGCCCACCGCCGTGAGCTGGCGCAGACGCTCCGCCCCCATCGCATCGAGCGCTGAGCGACCACACAGCAGCAGGCGCGCCTTGAACTGGCGGGCCAGGAACGTGGCCACCAGCCCACCCAGTCCACCCAATCCCCCGGTGATGAGGTAGCGCCCACGGTTCTTCAGGGGCAGCCCTTCCCACTCAATGGGACGGCGGACCTCTTCGAGCCCGCGGACCTGCCGGACCTCTCCGTCGATGAGGACCTCCGGCTCCTGGCTCCCGACCTCCCGTGTCAGGAGCGTCGCGAGCCACTCCCCCGTCAGCGCCTTCGCCCCCGTGACGGTGAGCACCGAGCCACGCAGGGTCGGGTCTTCGAGCGAGACACTGCGCAGGAATGCGCCGAGTCCGGAACAGAAAGGACGGCCCTCGCCGCTCGCCTCGCACACACTGAGCAGACGCGCCGGCTTCTTGCCCCGCTGCCGCACCCATGCGCGGGTGAGCTGGAACAGCGACTCGAAGTCCGCGAGCGAGGGCGCCGAGCGCAGAGGCCAGAGATGGAGGATGCACTCAGGCTCCAGCCCGTCCGACCGAAGCACGTCGAAGAGCTGGCTGAAGTCCGATTCCGAGCGGGGTGAGACCTCGTAGTGGAGGCGGTCCACGCGCCGGAAGGCGCTTCCTGGCTGGACGAGGACCGCTGGCGCTGGAAGCGCGGTCCGCACGTCGTCGCGGGTGTCCAGCACCAGCGTCACCCGGGGAGCAGGCGGCGCGACAGGAGCCACTTCAGAGGTCACCCAGACGGGGCGGAAGTAGTGCGTCCCCTGGGCTCCGGGAGTGGCCATCGGTCGGCTCACCAGCCGGGAGACCCTCGCCAGGACGTTGCCCGCGTCATCGAGCAGGCGAACGTCGTACTTGTGCAGCAGCGCGTTCGAGGTATCGCGCGTGGAGCGGGCGACATGGGCCCAGCACCGCGATGGCAGTGCCCCCAGGAGCTCCACCTCGCCCATCGCGAAGGGGACGGTGGCGGGCCCGTTCGATGGCGCCTCCCGCGAGAGGAACAGCCCCACCACCGATTGGAAGGCACCATCGAGCAACACGGGGTGCAGCGCGAAGCGCGACGACTCCTGCTCCGAAGGAAGGGCGAGCAGCGCCAGCGCATCAGCCTCACCGCCCTGCAGCGTCTGGATGGACTGGAACGCGGGCCCGTAGTCGAGCCCTGCTTCACGGAAGCGGGAGTAGACGTCGGAGCCCCGCAGCGAGCTGCCACAGCGGGCACGGAGCGCCTCGAGGTCGACACGCTCAGGCATCGCCCCGGTCCGCCGCGCCACACGGCCCTGCGCGTGAACGCGTCGAGTCTCCCCATGTTGACTGATGACCTCGAACTCCTGGACGCCCTCGTCGGACGTCGGCGTGAAGTGGACGGTCACCTCCACCGCTCCCGCCGTCACGTCCACGGGCTCGGTGAGCGCGACGTTGCGCAGGATGACGGAGTCGCTCCCCGCGGAGGCGCGCACCCGCTCCAACAAGGTCGCCGCGGGCACGATGACCCGACCCGCGACTTCATGCCCTCGAACTCCCACGGAGTCGCGGTCGAGGCGCGTGCTGGGACGCGGCTCCTTCCGGGGCGACAGCGCCGGGGTGAACCAGTGACGCTCGCGTGCGAAGGGGTACGTCGGCAGCGCGATGATGCGCGCACCCTCCCGAGGAAGCTCGGTCAGGGGAAGCTCCGCGCCCCGCACCCAACGTCGAGCGAGCACCTCGAGCGGAGGGCCTCCCTCCCCTACCGGCAAGGAATCCCGCGCGCCACCGGGGGCCCTCCGGCCCCGATGGAAGGTGGCTTCGTCACGCCCTCCGCCAAGCCACCTGCCGAGCGCGGCCACGAGCTCATCCACCGACGAGACCACCAACGCCAGCCGCTCATCCATCTGCTCACGACCGACGCAGAGGGTGTAGGAGAGGTCATCGAGCCGAACGGCCTCGCGTGCTCCACGCAGGTGGTCTCGCAGGCGCCGCACGACGTCGGTGAGCCGGTCCTCGTCCCTGGCCGAGAGGGGAACCAGCCAGGCCCCCTGGACCTCCGGACGCGGCGCTGAAGACGCGGGCGGAGCCCAGTCCTCGACGACGAGGTGGGCGTTCGAGCCTCCCGCCCCGAAGGAGCTGATGGCCGCGCGCAGCCGGGACTCCGTCGGCACGACGGGCACCCAAGGCGCCTCCGAGCGCTGGACGCGGAACGGAGAGTGCTCGAAGTCGATGTGGGGATTGAGCGAGTCGACATGAAGCGTGGGCACCAGGGTCCGGTGCCGCATCTGGAGCAGCACCTTCGTCAGCGCGGCGATGCCCGCGGCCGACTCGAGGTGGCCGATGTTCGACTTCACCGAGCCGATGCCGCAGAAGCGCGCGTCCTCGGTGAACCGGCGGAAGGCGTGCGTCAGGGCGGAGATCTCGATGGGGTCACCCAGCGACGTCCCCGTCCCATGCGCCTCGACGAAGCCGATGGTGCGCGGGTCGACTCCCGAGCGTTGCAAGGCGGCTTCGATGAGCTCGCCCTGCGCCTTGGGGTTCGGCACGGTGTAGCCGTTCGTCTTGCCGCCGTGGTTCAGCGCACTGCCGCGAATCACCCCCAGCACGCGGTCCCCGTCCGCGACCGCTCGGGCGAGCGGCTTGAGGAGCACCGCTCCAACCCCTTCGCCGGGCACGTAGCCGTCGCCGCCCTCGCCGAAGCTGCGGCAGCGCCCATCGGTGGAAGCGAACTGTCCCTGGCTGAGCGAGAGGTACTTGTTCGGATGCAGCGAGAGGTTGACGCCTCCCGCGAGCGCCGCTTCGCACTCCCCCTGGCGCAGGGCATTGCAGGCCAGGTGGATGGCGGTGAGCGCCGACGAGCACATCGTGTCCACCGCGAGGCTGGGCCCCTGGAGGTTCAGACTGTACGAGACCCGGTTGGCGATGGAGGCATAGGACGAGTTGAGGGCGATGGTCCCTCCCGCCTGGAGCGCCTCCACGCCCAGGAACTGGTACTCGCCATACATGACTCCGACGAAGACGCCCACGCGCCTCCCGAGCCGCGCGCGCGTGTAGCCCGCGTCCTCGAGCGTGGCCCAGGCCGTCTCCAGGAACAGTCGCTCTTGAGGGTCGATCAACCCCGCGTCGCTCGGAGGGATGTTGAAGAACAGCGGGTCGAACTTGTCCGCGTCATCGAGGAAGCCACCCCACCGCGTATAGGTGGAGCCAAGCCGCGTCCGGTCCGGATTGAAGAAGCGATTCACATCCCAGCGCTCGCTCGGCACCGGGACGATGCTGTCGCGCCCCGTCCGCAGGTTCTCCCAGAAGTCCTCCAGCGTGGCGGCCTGCGGATAGCGACCACTCACGCCGATGATGGCGATGCCGTCCTCCACCACCGGCGTCGAGACGACACGGGGCGCGGGGTCGGTGGCCGTGCTCTCGAGGTGGAGCACCGCGTCCCCGTGACGCTCCGCCAGGTAGCGGGCCAGCTCCCCCATCGTCTGGCACTCGAACAGCAGCGTCATGGACAGCGGACCGAAGTCCTTCGACAGCTCGCGGGTGAGACGGGTGACCAGGATGGAGTCGATGCCGTACTTCTCGAAGGGCTCCGCCGCGTCGAACTGCTCGGGCGCCAGCTTGAGGACACGCGCGAAGACCGTCCGCAGGTGGCCCTCCACCCCATCGAGAGGGCCCTCGCGTGGCACCCGAGGAACAGGTGCCGGGGACGGAGCCACCGCGGTGCGAGCCCCCGTGGCGCGCAAGGCCAGCTCACGCATCCGGGCGAGGACCCGTCCGTCACCATCGAGGAGGCACAGGTCGAACTTCGCGACGGCCCCGGCCCCATTCCCAGAGGTCCGCTGGACGTGTGCGTAGCGAGCCGAGGAGAGCGGCGCAAACAGCTCCAGCGCCTCCATCGAGAACGGCAGGCGCAGCATCGACGGGTCGCCCACGTCCCCCGAGGAGAGGCCGAGAATCGTTTGCAGCGCGCCGTCCAACCACCACGGATGGAGCGTGAGTCCATCGTGAGCGGAGAGCGGGGCCAGCTCCGCCAGAGCCACCTCGGCCCCGGAGTAGAGTCGGGAGATGGAGCGCAGGCGCGGGCCGTAGACGAGGCCCCGCGCGGCGAACCGGGCGTAGACCGCGTCCGCGTCGAGGACCCGCACCGCACGCGCCTGGAGCCCCTGGACGTCGATGCGCTCGACGCCGCTGGAGCGGCGCGACAAGACGATGCGCCCCTGTGAATAGACGTCCTTCGAGCGCCCATCCACGAGCTCGAAGTCCGCGCCATCACCGCCCGGCGCGAGGCGAAGCTCGACGTCGAGCGGTGTCCCCGTGTGGTGGACGGGCCGGGTCCAGACCATCGACTCGATGCGCGCGGGGGTGCCCAAGGAGCCCGCACACGCCGCCCAGGCGAACTCGAGCGCCATGACGCCCGGGAGCACCCGCTGCCCATCGACCACATGGTCGGTCAGGTAGAACTCGGAGCCCTGCAGTCGCCGCGAGAAGGGACTCGGCGCGGTGCGCTTCGGTGCCTCATCGACCCAGTAGCGCTGACGCGCGAAGGGATAGAGCGGCAGCGGGACCCGCTGGCGCCGTTTGCCTTCATGCAGCGGGCTCCAGTCGACCTGCTCGCCCTTCACCCATCGCGCCGCGACCCCATGGGCAACGGACGTCCGAGAGGCGTCGACGCCGGCGCGGTAGACCCCTTCGAGCTCCGATTCGCCCGCGAGAACCCCACGCAAGCGCTCCAGCGCCTCCTTCCGCCCCGAGGCCACCAGCGCGAGCCGGCAGGGCAGCTCACGACGACCGCTCTGGAGCGTGTAGGCGATGTCACCGAGGCTCCGCGTCTGCTCGAGCTGGGAGAGCTGACGCCGCAGCCGCTCCACCAGCTCTCGCAGCTGCGCATCCGTCTGCGCGGACAGCGGGAGCACCACCTCCTCGGCTTCCTCGGCGTCCCGTCGGGGCGGAGGCTGCTCGATGACCATGTGGCAGTTGGTGCCGCTGAAGCCGAAGGCGCTGAGCGCGGCGCGCCGCAACCCCAGGCCCGTGTCGGGCACCCACGGACGCGGCAGGTGGTTCACGTAGAACGGGCTCTCCTCGAAGTCGATGTGCGGGTTCACCTCCGAGGCATGCAGCGTGGGCGGCAGCATCCCGTGCTCGAGCGACAGGAGGACCTTGATCAACCCCGCCACCCCCGCCGCCGCGGAGGTGTGCCCGATGTTGCTCTTCACGGACCCGATGGCACAGAAGCCCTTGCGTGACGTCTGGGCCGCGAAGGCCGACGTCAGCGCCGCGACCTCGATGGGGTCTCCGAGCAGCGTCCCCGTCCCATGCGCCTCGACATAGGTCAGCGTCTCGGGGTGGATGCCGAAGCGCTCGTAGACCGAGCGCTCCAGGGCACTCTGCGACTCCGCGCTCGGGGCGGTGATGCCGTTCGTCTTCCCATCCTGGTTGATGCCGGAGCCCTTGATGACTCCGTAGATGTGGTCGCCGTCCGCGAGCGCGCGCCCCAGCGTCTTGAGCACCACGACGCCCACGCCCTCGCCCACCGCGATGCCATCCGCCCCCGCAGAGAAGGTGCGGCAGCGGCCTCCCGGCGAGAGGATTCCCGCCTGGCTCATGACGACGAACGCGTTCGGGTTGAGGTACAGCGACACGCCGCCCGCGAGCATCATCTCCGTCTCGCCCCGCAGCAGGCTCTGGCAGGCCAGGTGGACCGCGACGAGGGAGGACGAGCACGCCGTGTTCACGGCCAGCGTCGGCCCCTTGAGGTTCAGGTGGTACGCGATGCGGGCGGCGAGGATGGAGTGGTCGTTGCCGAGCATCGCCTGGGCCATCTGCTCGGAGACGGCCGGAGAGCCCACGCGATACGAGTAGTCCGCCGAGGTGACCCCAGCGAAGACGCCACAGCGCAGGCCGGAGAGCCGTGGGCCCGCATGGCCCGCGTCCTCGAGCGCATGCCAGCACGCCTCCAGGAAGAGCCGCTGCTGGGGGTCCATGACCTCGGCTTCGACGGGGGCGATGTTGAAGAAGAGCGGGTCGAAGCAGTCCACCTCATCGAGGAACCCGGCCCACTTGCTCACACTCCGTCCCGTGCCTCCGCGCGCGTCATAGAAGCCGTCCAGCGACCAGCGCTCCGAGGGAACCTCCCGCACGGAGTCCACGCCCTTGATGAGGTTCTCCCAGAGGGCCTTGGCATCCTTCGCCCCCGGGAAGCGCGCCGAGAGGCCCACCACCGCGATGTCGTCCGCCTGGACGCGGACGTCCGCGCGAGGAGGTGTCACGGGCTTCGGGCGAACCTCGGCGGGCACGCGCTCCGGGCGGCCAGGCACTCCCGCTCCGACATGCCGGGCGAGGTCGCGAATCGACGAGTGGTCGTAGATGGAGTGGGCCTTGAGCTTCAGCCCAAACGTCCGGTTGACCTCCTCGACGAGGAGCACCTGCTGCAAGGAGCTCATCCCCAGCTCGGTGAAGCGCGCGTCCGCATCGAGCTCGTCCTCGCGGTACTCCAGGATGCGCGCCACCAGCGCGCGAAGCTGCTGCTCGGTGGACCCACCCGGCTCGGGTGCCACGCGTGGCCGCTCTGGAGGGAGCGCGGGCCGAGCAGGCTCGCCCGGATACGGCGTTGCATGAGCAAACGCCGCCGCGTTGCGCTCCAGGAGCGAGTCCGTCGAGGGCCCCGCGTGACGGACCTCCATCAGGAGGTAGCGGAAGAGCCCCATCCGCAGGCCCATGCCGAAGCGGTGCCAGCCCCGGTGCTCGGGCTCGGTCTGGAGGAGTGAGGGGTGCGCGGCGCTGAGGCTCGCGAGGTTCTTCTCGAAGTCCGGGTCGTCCAGGAAGCGGCCGACGGGGGCACTCGCGTCAATCACCTCGACGACTTCCAGCCCGTGCCTCGCCAGCACCTCCGCGAACTGCTGCTGCGTGGAGGTGTGCTGCCCGAGATGCGCGGCCTCAATCTCGGTCACCGTGGTGGTCACCACGTCGACCAGGAGCAGCATGCCGCCGGGCTTGAGGTGACGCGAGACGAGGCCGAAGAGGCTCTCCTTGTCCGCGATGTGGAACGTCACCTCGAAGCCGATGATGGCGTCATAGGTGTCCGCGTAGTCCCCATGGGCGCTGTCGCGGCACGACACCTCCAGCCTGTGCGCGAGGCCCGCGGTGGTGAACCTCCGCTGACAGACCTCGGCCTGTCTCGGTGAGAGCGTGTGCCCATGGCCCGAAATCATGGGATGGCGCTGCGCCAGAGCGAGCAGGTCCGTGCCCAGACCGCACCCGAGGTCCAGCACCCGGAACTCGCCCGGGGTGAGGGGAAGGCGCGAGAGCAGGAGTTCCTTCATCTCCCGCTGCGAAGCCACCACCTGCTCATACACGGCCCGATGCTTCGCGGGCTCGACGAAGGTCTTCAGCCACGAGAAGCCATCGGGGCGTTCGCGAAGCGGAGCGAAGACGAGGTGTGCTTCCCCTTCATCCACGTCGGAGTCCAAGGCGAAGAGGTCGTAGTACCGGCTCACCACGGTGCCTTCCGCTTCGTCCAGCAGCCAGCAGCGACGCTTCTCGAAGGGGTAGGTCGGGAGGAGGATCCGGCGAGGCGGCGGCCCCTCCATCCACTCACTCCAGGGAATCGAGACGTTGTGGGTCCACCACTGGCCCAGGCGCGTCAGGTCCCTTCGCGCCAGCGCCCCGGCCCACTCGGAGGACTCGACCGTGATCGGCTCGTGCAGCCGGGTGACCACGCCCGTCAGGACACGCGGGCCAGACTCACGCCGCTCCAGGAAGTCGTCGAGCCCCCTCACCAGCTCCTCGCGGCTCCCGGCGACCACCGCGAGCCGGTGTTGCCAGGCCTCGCGCCCGGTCTGCAACGTGAAGGCGATGCTCGACAGGGGATCCTCGGTCGTCGCGGTGAACGCGCGCAGCTGGAGTGCCGCCTCGCGAAGCTGTGCCTCGGTCCGAGCAGAGAGCGGGACCAGCGTCTCGCGCTCCGGCACCGGCACACGCGTCCCCGCCTCCGGGTCCACGTACTCCTCGATGACGACACAGGCCTGCATGCCTCCCGCGCCCTGGGACGAGAGGAGCGCGGCGCGAGGCGCCTCCCCGCCTCGTGGCCACGGCGCCAGCTCGCGCTGGAGCTGGAACGGGGCTCCTTCCAGCGAGATGTCTCGATTGAGCGACGGCGCGAAGTGGCTCGGGGCCAGCTCCTCGTGCCGCAGCTGGAGCAGCACCTTCGCCAGCTGCGCCATTCCCGACGCGGACTCCAGGTGCCCGATGTTGGGCTTGAGCGACCCGAGTGCGCACGGCCGCTCATTGCTCCGCGCCTCGAACACCTGCTTCAGCGCCGACCACTCGACCGCGTCTCCAACCGAGGAGCCCATGGCCTGCAGCTCGACGTAGCCGATGCGGTCCACCGACAGCCCGGACCGCTGGAGGGTCTCGCGCTGCAAGGCCGCCTGCGCCGAAGCCGAGGGGGTGAGGAAGTGGGTCGTCCGGCCGCTGTGTGCGACGCCCGTGGCCTTGATGAGGCCCTGAATCGGGTGGCCACCCGCGATGGCGCGCCGCAGGGGCATGAGCAGCACCGCGCCAATGCCCTCCCCCGGCACGAAGCCGTCGCCCTCTCGCGCGAAGATGCCGTGAGGCCGCGTCGCCAGGAGGCGGTTCTGGCACATGCGCAGATACTTGGAGGGGTGGAGGTAGAGGTTCGCCCCTGCCGCCACGGCGGACTCACACTCACCCCGACGGAGGCTCTCGCAGGCCAGGTGGAGGGCGACGAGCGAAGACGAGCACGCCGTGTCGACGACCAGGCTGGGCCCGCTCCAGTTGAAGAAGTGGGAGAGCCGGTTGGCCAGGCTGTATGTCGTCACATCCGGCGGAGTGTTCCCGCGCTCCACCCACGACTCGACCGAGCGCAGGGGATACGTCAGCGATGTCACGCCCACGAACACGCCCGTCCGCGGGTCGCGCGCGGACGCGGGTCCCTGGCCCGCGCGCTCCAGCAGGGACCACACGCACTGGAGCAGCAGGCGCTCCTCGGGGTGGAGCTGCCGAGCCTCCGCGGGGTTGATGTGGAAGAAGCGGTAGTCGAACTCCTCGACGTCGGCGATGAAGCCGCCGGTGGCGCAGTAGATGTTCGCGTGGGCTCGCGCATCCCAGCGGCTGGATGGAACCGGGGTGATGGAGGTGACCCCCGCGCGGAGGTTGGCCCACAACGCCTCGGGAGTGACTGCCCCTGGATAACGACCATCGAAGGCCACGATGGCGATGTCATCGGGCCCCGGCTCTTCTCGCTCGGCCCGCTGCACCGGAGCCGGACGCGGGGAGACCGTTGGACGTGACGGCACGGGGGGCGGAGTCCGCCGCAGCGAGGAGAGATGCAGCCCCAGCTCCCGGGGAGTGGGATGGTCGAGCATCAGCGTCTGAGGCAGCGGGCCGAAGAACTGCTCCAGCGCACGGGTGACCCGGCCGACCGCCAGGGAGTCGAGGCCGTACTCAGCAAAGGGCGCACCGGCGTCCCACTCCTCCATCGGAATCTTCGTGTCCTCGACGAGGACCCGGGTCAGCAGCTCCATCGTGTCCTGGAGTCCGTCCCGTGGCGGTGGCGAAGGTGGAGGCTCCACCACGGGCGGCGCGACCTCGCCCTGGAACACCTGGTGGAGCTTCGCGGGGTCTCCGTAGAGCGGCACGCACACGGGGGGACCGGAGTTCGTCACCCGCGACCAGAGCCCCAGCGCCTCGTCGCTCGGCAGGGGGAGCATCCCCGTGCGCCGCGTGACTTCCGCCATCAGCGCCTCGGGAACCCGCATCCCACCTTCGGCCCACGGCGGCCACAGGATGGAGCGAGTGACACCCTGACGAAGTCCCGCCAGGCGCTGCTGCTCGCGCCACAGCGTGAACTCGTCGAGGAACGCGTTGGCGTAGGCGTAGTCACACTGCCCCGCGTTGCCCAGGGCTCCCGCCAGCGACGAGACACAGACGAAGGACACCAGGGACTCGTCGCGCGTCGCCTCATCCAGGGCCAGGACGCCGGCCATCTTCGCGGAGAGCACCGCGCGTGCATCCTCGGCGCTCTTGTCGCGCAGCAGCCCATCTCGCAGCGTTCCGGCCGCGTGAATCACGCCGTGGAGGGCGGAGAAGCGCCGCTTGACCGCGACCACCGCCGCCGTCACCTCTTCTGGCCGCGACACATCGCCGTGAATCACGATGACGTCGCGCAAGGAGCGAAGCCGCTGCTCCTGGGCCTCGGTCGGAGGCGTCCTCACGAGCAACGCCACACGCGCGCGCTCCGTCTCCACCAGGTGTTCCGCCAGCAGGAGACCGATGGCCCCCGTACCTCCCGTCACCAGGTAGACGGGGCGGCCGGGCATGTCCGTGGCCCCCTCGTGCTCTCGAGCGGCATCGACGGGGACGTGGAACTTCCCCCAGCGCCGTCCCTCGGCGTACCGGACCTCCAGGGGCTCGGACTCGAGGGTGGACAGCTCCCCCGCGACGAGCGAGGCCAGGGGCGAGACAGGCACGTCCGGGTCCACGGCCAGGGTCTTGAAGCGATAACCCGGGTTCTCGCGACGCAGCGACCTGGCGAACGCGGCCATCGCGGCGAAGCGAGGGACCGTCATCCCCTTCTCCCAGGGGTGGATGAAGAGGAGGTCCACCCGCTCCGCCTTCGCCACCATCAGGGCCTTCGTCAGCCAGAAGACCGAGAAGAACGCATCGTCGACGGACTCGCCCGAGAGGATGTCGGGATGCGCCCAGCGATAGAGGACGGAGCGAGGAAGCGCTCCACGGCGCAGCAGCTCCCACGTCAGCTGGTGGAAGTCGTCCTTGGAGTGGGGATTGATTTCGTACGTGGACTCATCCCGTCGCCGGAAGATGCGCCCGGGCAGGACCCGCGTGCAGGAGGCCGCCGCTTCCTCCGCCCAAGGAGCCGCGAACGGCGGGTTCGTGTCGAAGATCAACACCGGCCCCGTGGGCGCGGGTGCCCCCTTCACGACGGGGAGCGGCCTCCACTCCGGCTGATAGAGGAGCACCTGGGCTCCATCCACAGGAGGCCGCACGGGCACGGTCACGGGCAGCCAGTAGCGCTGTCGCTCGAACGGATAGGTCGGCAGCGAGACACGCTTCGCGCCCACGCCCAGCTCGCGCCAGGAGACGTCCTCGCCCGAGACCCAACGCGCACCCAAGTCTCGGAGTCGGGCCCGCTCGGAGTCGACCACGTCGAGCGAGCGCACCTCCCTGGCGGGGGCCTCCATCCGAGACGCCCCTTGAATCACCGCGGAGGACACCTCTCCTTCGCGGAAGGCTTGAAGGGCGGCGGCGGCCTCCGCCCGGGTCGAGGCGATGAGGGCGACTCGCCGCGCCAGCGACTCTCGTCCCACGCGAGTCGTGTGCGCGATGTCCTCGAGTGAAGGTGCGTCGTCACGCCTCAGGAACGCGGCGAGCCGCCCGGCGGCGACCTTCAGTCGCTCGTCCGTCCGCGCCGACAACACGAGCAACTCAGGCTTCGCCTCGTGGGCCACGGGGGCCCGCGCGGGGGACTGATACTCCTCGACGATGACGTGTGCATTCGCACCGCCCGCGCCGAAGGAGCTGATGCCCGCGCGGCGACGCTGGGGCCGCCCCTCGCTGTCGCGTCCGGCCTCCCACGTCGCGAGCTCCTGCGGGACGAAGAAGGGGCTCTCGGAGAAGTCGATGTGCGGGTTGAGGACACGCGAGTGCAGCGAGGGAGCGATGCGCCCATGCCGCAGCTGCAGGAGGACCTTGGTGAGCGCCGCGATTCCCGCCGCGGACTCGAGGTGCCCGATGTTGGACTTGATGGAGCCGACGGCGCAGCGCTCCCGGCCCGGGGCCGACATCGCCTCCATGATGCCCGCGGCTTCGATGGGGTCTCCCAGCGAGGTCCCCGTCCCATGGGCCTCGATGTACGAGACGCTCTCCGGCTCGATGCATCCGGCGGCGAGGGCCGCTTCAATCAAGCGGGCCTGCGCGCTCGGATTCGGCACCGTGTAGCCACTGGTCCGGCCGCCATGGTTCGTCGCCGTGGCGCGGATGACCGCGTGGATGATGTCTCCGTCCGCCTCCGCTCGGGCGAGTGGCTTGAGCAGGACCGCGCCCACGCCTTCTCCGGGCGAGAAGCCATCGCCTCCCGCGCCGAAGCTGCGGCAGCGGCCGTCGCTCGCGGACATCTGGGCCTGGGCGTGGAGCAGGTACTTGCTGGGATGGAGGGAGAGGTTGACACCGCCCGCGATGGCGGCGGCGCACTCGCCTCGGCGCAGACTCTCCACCGCCAGGTGGATGGCCGTCAGCGATGAGGAGCACAGGGTGTCGACGGCGAGGCTCGGCCCGCTGATGTCGAGGCAGTAGGAGACGCGGTTGGCGATGGAGCCATAGGCCTGTCCCACCGGCGCCTGGCCCGCGGGGTCGCCGAAGAGCTGGTACTCGCCATACATGACACCGACGAACACGCCCACGCTGCCGCCCGTGCTCCGCTTCAACGACTCGCGCGTGTAGCCGGCGTCCTCCACCGTGGCCCAGGCCGTCTCCAGGAACAGCCGCTCCTGCGGGTCGATCCACTCGGCGTCTCGCGGCGTGATGCCGAAGAACAGCGGGTCGAAGCAGTCGGCCCCTTCGATGAAGCCGCCCCACTTGTTGTACGTCTTCCCGGGCTGGCCACGGCGTGGGTCGAAGTAGCGCGTGTGGTCCCAGCGCTGGGCGGGCACCTCGACGATGCAGTCACGGCCCCGCGCGAGGTTCTCCCAGAGCTGGTCCAGGTCCTCGGCCATGGGGTAGCGGCCCGCCACTCCGACGATGGCGATGGGCTCGTTCGTGGTGGCGGCGGCGACGACCTTCTCGCCCTCCACGCTCAAGCGCTTCCGGAGCACCTCGCCGTGCTTCTCGAGCAGGTACGACGCCAGCTCCTGGAGCGACTGGCGCTCGTAGAAGAGTGTCTTCGAGAGTCCACCCAGCCCTTCCCGCGCCAGCCGGGTGTTGAGCCGGCCGACCAGATAGGAGTTGAGGCCCAGGCGTTCGAAGCGGACCTGAGGCTCCACGCGCGCAAGGGGAAGCTCGGACTCCTCGGCGTAGACGCGCGCGAGGAAGTCACACACGGCCTCCAGCTCCGGTCGCGCCGTCGCCGCGGGCATCACCGGTTCCGGCAACACCGACTCCGCCGCGCCGCCGAGCCAGTGCACGTGCTCCTCGAAGGAGTACGTGGGCAGCTCGACCCGGCGAGCCTCCGCGGGGAGGTGCCGCGTCCAATCGACCGCCCGTCCCTCCACCCATCCACGCCCCAGCGTGTCCGCGTCGGCGCCCTTCTCCGTCAACGACGTCTGTGACGCCCTGGCTTCCGTCACCTGCCCTTGATGGATACCCGCCGCACCGGGCTGGGCACCTCGAGCGACGGCGCGAAGCTTCTCCACCAGGTCATCGACGGTCTCGGCCACCACCGCCAGCCGGGACGACATCGCCAGCCGGCCCGTCGCCAGCGTGAAGGCGATATCCGCCAAGGACGGCCGCTCCACCACGGGCAGGGCCGTGAGGTGGTCGGCGAGGCGCCGGGCGGACCTCGCGACCTGTGCCTGTGTCACGGCCGAGAGCACGACGACACAGGGCCCCACCGCCGAGGACCTCCGTGCGGGGCCGCGATACCCCTCGATGACGGCATGGGCGCACGAGCCCGTGGAGCCAAAGGCGTTGATCAACGCACGCGGAGGAACGTCTCCAGCGCGAGGCCAATCCACCAGCGTGCGATTGACGGCGAGCACCTCGGGCGCGGGGCGGATGAGCGGGCTCTGCGGCTCACTGTCGATGGTGGGAGCGATGCTCCCGTGGCGGAGCTGGAGCAGGACCTTGGTGAGCTGGGAGAGGCCCGAGGCGGCCTCGAGGTGGCCGATGTTCGGCTTCACCGAGCCGACGAGGCAGGGCCCCGAGGCCCGGGCTCGGGTCCCCAGCACCTCGCTCAGCGCGGCCATCTCCGCCGCGTCGGCCATGCTCGCGCCCGTCGCGGCCGTCTCCACGTAGCCGAGGGTCTCCGGCGCGACTCCCGCCGCGTCGAGCACCTCGCGAATGGAGGCCGCCTGTGCCGTGGGGTTCGGATGACCGAAGCCCCTTCCACCGCCCAGGTGCGCGACCGAGGTGCCCTTGAGCACGGCGTGGATGACGTCGCGCTCCCGCTCCGCGTCCTTCAAGCGTCGGATGAGCACCGCGCCCACGCCCTCCCCCGCCGCCCAGCCCGAGCCCTCCGCGCTGAACGCGCAGCTCCGGCCGCTCTCGCTCACCAGGCCCAGGCTGGAGAGGAGGCTGAGGTGATACGGGTGCGCCAGGAGGTTCACGCCACCGACGAGGGCCGCGTCGCACTCGCCTCGGAGGATGCTCTCTCGCGCGAGGTGCAGGGCCGTCAGCGCCGACGAGCAGGAGGTGTCCAGCGCCATGCTCGGCCCCCGCAGGTTGAGCACGTGGGAGATGCGGTTGGCGATGGCCGAGTGCACCGAGTACGCCTTGGCCATCCCGCTGCGAGTCCACTCCGTCTGGCCGACGTTCTGGTAGTCGCTCCACATCACGCCGACGAACACACCCACGCGCCGGGCGGAGGCATTCAGTCCCTCAGCCGTGTAGCCGGCGTTCTCCAGCGTCTCCCACATCACGGTGAGGAGCAGGCGCTCCTGCGGGTCCATCGCCCGTGCCTCGGCGGGAGCGATGCCGAAGAAGAGATGGTCGAAGCGGTCGATGTGCTCGAGGTACCCGGCGGAGCGTCCCGGCCCCACGCCTTCGCGGCCTTCCGGCGCGGCGCGGATGGCGCGATGGCCGGAGCGCAGGTTCTCCCAGAACCGCCCCAGGTCCTCCGCCTGCGGGTAGCGCCCTGCCAGGCCCACGATGGCGATGTCCGGCACGTCCGTCGTGGCGGATGCGCGGACCTCGTCGTAGTCCACGCGCCCTCCCAGCAGGCTGTGGACGACGATGTGCGATTCGCTCAGCCGGAAGGAGGCGCGGACCTCATCGACGTTGATGGCGCCGATGGGCCGCAGCCCCAGCCCGAACTCCGCCTGCCGCATCATGAGCAGCTGGCCCAGGTAGCCCGCTTCCAGGGCGGCGAGGACGAGCGCGGCCTCCCTGTAGATGGGAGCGATGGCCTCCGGCTGGGCCACGAGGAAGAGCGCGAAGCCCGCGCCGTCGAAGTGAGGCCGGTTGTAATAGAAGTGGTGGTGACGCTCGAGGGTCGACTCGGAGAGCCGATACAGGCGTCCCTCGACGGGATGCAGGTAGTACGTCCCTCCCGGTACGTTCTCGATGGCCCCGGGCTTGACGTACAGGTGGACCTGCACCGCGTACAGCGCCCCCGCCGACGGATACAGATACCGAGGCTGTCCCTTCACGCTCCCCTGCCGGAGCAGCGACAGGAAGGCATTGAAGCGCTCGAAGGAGATCGGCCCGGGCAGGAAGCGCTCCGGGCATCCTCTCCGCGCATAGGACGCCTCGTCCTGGGCCGAGTGCTCCAGGGGCAGGGACGGGAGTCCCGCCACGTCGTGGCGCAGGTGCAGCGCCCGGTCCTTGAAGCGCTGCCGCTCCTCCGCGGAGAAGAAGCTCACCTGTTCGGAGACGGTCTCCACGCGAGGCGGCGTGTGCGACTGGGCCGTGACGTGCGAGGCGATGCCGCGAATCGTCGGGTCCTTCAGGAACAGCTCGAGAGGAACCGAGACGCCCTTGGCTCGCTCCAGCCACTGCACCATCCGCACGATGGTGAAGGACGTCGCGCCCAGGTCGAACACGTCCTTCGTCACGTTGACGTCCTGAACCTGGAGGCTGTCTCGGAAGAAGCCGGCGATCTCGGCTTCGACCTGCGCCCGGCCCGCCCCCTCACCGTGCCCCTGCGTCGGCGGGCTCACGGGCCAGGGCAACGCGGCGCGGTCCACCTTACCGTGCCGTGTCCGTGGGAGCTCGGGCAGCTCGACGGCGGCGTTCGGCACCATCGCGGCGGGCAACCGCTCCCGTGCATAGGCGCGCAGGACCTCCGACGAGAGCCGCTTCCCTTGTCGCGGGACCACGTAGGCCACGAGCTTGGGGTCCGGCGTGTCGTGGTCTCGTACGACGACGACCACCTCCTCGACCTCGGGATGCGCGCCGAGCGCGGCCTCCACCTCACCAAGCTCGATGCGGTTCCCTCGGAGCTTCACCTGGAAGTCCGCGCGGCCCAGGAACTCGATCTCACCATCCGGCAGGTAGCGCGCCAGGTCGCCCGTCCGGTACAGCCGAGCCCCCGGCGTTCCACTCACGGGGTCTGGCACGAATCGCTCGGCGGTCAGGCCGGGACGGTCCAGGTAGCCCCGCGCCAGATTGACGCCGCCGATGTGGAGCTCTCCCACGGCGCCCACGCCCACTTCCCGCGACGCCTCATCGAGGATGAAGAGCCGCGTGTTCGCGATGGGTCTACCGATGGGGACCTTCCCATCCGCGCGTGAGCGGCACTCCCAGAAGCTGACATCCACCGCGGCCTCCGTGGGGCCGTAGAGGTTGTGCAGACCGGTGGGCAGCGTCTTCAGGCAGCGCTCCATCACCGCGGGCGGCAGCGCCTCGCCGCTCGTGAAGACCTGTCGCAGGGACACGCAGCCCGCGGCCTTGGGGTCCTCCAGGAAGAGCGCCAGCATGCCGGGGACGAAGTGGCACGTGGTGATTCGGGCGTCCTGGATCAACGTCGCCAGATAGCGGCTGTCGCGATGTCCACCCGGGGTCGCGAGCACCAGCTCCGCCCCCGTCATCAGCGGCCAGAAGAACTCCCAGACCGAGACATCGAAGGTGAAGGGAGTCTTCTGCAGCACCCGGTCCTTCTCGGAGAGCGGATAGCGGAGCTGCATCCACAGCAACCGGTTGCAGATGGCCCGGTGCGACACCATGCAGCCCTTCGGCTTCCCCGTGGAGCCCGAGGTGTAGAGCACATAGGCCAGGTGGTCCGGGTCCGCGACCTTCGCGAGGCGGGCGGTGGACTGCCGCGCCTTCACCGAGGGCTCACCATCCAGTGAGAGCCGGTGCCCGCTGAACGAGCGCAGGAGGTGCTCGAAGCGCCGCTGCGTCAGGAGCACCTGGGGCCGCGCATCGTCGGCCATGAGCTTCAGTCGCTCCTCGGGATACTCGGGGTCGAGCGGGAGGTAGGCGCCACCCGCCTTGAGCACCGCGACCAGGGCGACGACCAGCTCCACGGAGCGCTCGGCCATGACGGCGACGAGCGAGTCCTTTCCAACGCCAAGCCCGCGAAGCACATGCGCCCAGCGGTTCGCCTCGGCCTCCAGCTCCCGGAAGCTCAGGGCGCGCTCCCCCTGGCGCACCGCGACCAGGTCGGGCGTCTTGTCGGCCTGGTCCTCCATCCACTCATGCAGGCAGCGCTCGAGCGGGAAGGCCACGTGGGTGTCGTTCCTCCCCTCGTGAGGCGGATGCACGTCCGCGCGTGCGCGGGGAGGAATCACCGCTGAGGACTCCACGGCGAGCCGCTCCCAGTCGGGCTCGGCGCAGAGCCTCGCGAGCAGGTGCTCGTATTCCGTGAAGGCGCGCTCGAGCGCCTCGGTGGGGATGGCGCCCGCGACCGCGTCGAAGTGGAAGCGAAGCTGTCCGTCGACCTCGAAGTGGATGGTGTCGAGCAGGACGTTGGGGGTGTGCGAGAGCCCCTCGCCCGTGGAGAACCCCGCCGGCAACTGGAGCGGTGGCCGAGGCAGCGGGCTGGTGAAGACCACGGGAAAGACGCCTCGGTCGGGCCCTCCGCTCCTCGCGAGCTTGCGCAGGGCGCCCAGGCCGCTGACGGCGCCGCAGCGGGCATCCGCCTGGAGCCGCTCCCTGTTGCGCCGCACCCGCTCCAGGAACGAGAGACCGGGGATGGCCTCGCGAACGCACCAGCGCAGGGCGGTGAAGTCGCCGACCACCTCGTCCACGTCGGGATGCACCGCCAATCGCCGCCAGTCCACGACCACGACGGTGAAGTCCTTCTCCGGGTGAGGTCGGGCCAGCACCTCGCAGAACGCGGTGAGCGCGACCGACTCCGGGTCCACGCCCCAGCGCTCCGCATGGGCCTTCAAGCGCCTCCACTCCGGCACGACACCCGTGCGCCGCTCCCTCGCGGGAACGGCACCGGGGGTCATCGGCGCGCCCCCTCTCAACGAGGGAGGCAGCCCCCCGGGCGCCTCCGCGAGCCGCCGCTCCCAATGCGCCTGGTGCTCGGCCGCGAGCGGCGTCACCCGAAACCGCTGGAGCGCGACGCAGTAGTCCCGATAGCTGAGCCCCGGGGCTCGCGTGGCGCCCGTGGACGGGTCCACGTAGCGCGCGAACCACTCCTCGAACAGAAGCGCGATGCTCGGCCCATCCGCGACGAGGGTGTCGATGGCGAAGTGGATGCGCCAGCGAGAGGTCTCCAGTCGCGAGACCCGGATGGCGAAGAGCGGTCCGCCCTCGAGCGGGAACGCCGTATGCGTGAGCTCATGGCGAATGACCTCGAGCCGCGCCTCCGCATCCACCTGCCCCCGCAGGTCCAGGAGCGAGAACCGGTAGGGCTCGCACCTCGACAGGAAGCGCTGCCGCCCGTTCGGAAGAAAGCGCACGCGCAACATCTCGTGCCGTTCGACCAGCGCCTGCCAGGCGGACTCGAGTCGCGGAACGTCGAGCTCGGTCGCATCGAACTCCTGGTAGATCTGGCAGCTCGTATCGCTCCCACCCCGAGGACCGCGCCCCGCCAGATAGGCCTGCTGGACATCGGTGAGGGGGAACTCCTCCTCGCGGTGCGCGACCTCCGACGTGACGGCGAGGAGCGCGGGTGGCTCGACGGTGGCGTGGCGCGTCTCCTCCCCCGCCGCGTTCCACGAAGACAGCGCGAGCTGGAACTGATGGAAGAGCACCTCCACGGTCCCCGGCACGAACGCGTCCTCGGCCACATCCCAGTGCACATGGAGGCGGCCATGGCGCTGGGCCACCTGACAGTCGAGGTGGACCTGCGGCGTCTGCGACACCATGTGGGTGACCTGCCCGAGCCACCCGCTGTCTCGCTCGGACGTGTCGAGTCCCAACATGCTGGTGAAGACCACGGGGAAGGCCGTTGCTGGCGTGGCGCGGCTCCGGGTCCGCAGAACACGCAGGACCCGGACGCTGCTCACCTGCGCATGGTCGAGGTCCTCCCAGAGCTGGCGCTGATAGGCGCGGGCCTTCTCGGTCCGCGTCTGGTCGACGCCTTCGTCCGCCACGAACAAGCCCGTGGAGGTGAAGGGGCCGACGAGCCGCTCCACCTCGGGATGGAACGGCAGCCGATGGGCGTAGGTCATCACGAGCGCGAACCGCTTCTCCGCACTCAGCTGCGCCAGGGCCTCCGTGAACGCGGTCAGCACCACCACGGTCGGCGAGACCCCCAGCGCCTCCGCCTGCTGTCGCAGCCGGGACCAGCTTCGCTCCTCCAGGCTGAAGGTGCGACGGGTCCGCGCCCTCCCCGCCGCCTTCGTCCCCGCCGAGGGCAGCGAGGGCCCTCCTGGCAGCGGCTCCAGCTTCGACAGCCAGTAGTCCAGGGCCTCCTGGTAGCGAGGCGTCCCCTCGAAGTGTTGCTGAGCCTCGACGTAGTCGTGGAACGAGCAGCCCAGCGGCGGCGGAAGGTCCTGCGGCCGCTCGTAGAGCGCGCGCCACTCCGTCAGCAGCAGGCTCAGGCTGGTCGCATCGACAATCCACTCGTCCATGCTCAGGTGCACGACACCCCAGCCACCAGGGGCGTGGGTGATGCGCACCTCGTGCAGCGGCCAGTCCTCCGGAGCGTAGACCTTGTGTGACAGCTCCGCGCGGACGCGGGCCAGGTGGTCCGACAGCGCCCTCGCGCTCGCGTCCTTCTGGTCGTACTCCGTCCACTCCACGGCGGGCAGCTCGGCGCGCACCGACTGACGGCCGTGGGGCAGGATGACCGCGCGGAGCATCGCGTGTCGCTGGAGGAGCGCCTTCCACGCCTCGCGCAGCCGGCCCACGTCGAGCCCCGCGAGGTTGAGCTCCAGATAGAAGTGGCAGCCGACACGCTCGGCCGCCGCGCCCATCAGGCGCCCTGCGGAGAAGGCTTCCTGGAGCTCCGTCAGCGGGAACTCCGCCTTGCGCTTCTCCATCAGCGCGGCGATGCGTCGCAGCTTCTCTTCCCGGGGCAGCTGACGGAACGCCTCGAGCGACGGGTCATCGGGGACGAACATGTCAGGCCTCCCCCTTCCGCGACGGCGCACCACCCAGACGGACGAACAGCTCTTCGAGGCTCCCATCACTCAGCTTCTCGTTCGTGTGCCCGTTGGCGACCCGAGGCACCTCGCGAACAGATGGCGCGGCGGAGGCCGAGCGCAGCTGCTCCGCCAGCTCGTTGACGGTGTGGCAGCTCCCCAGCACCGACATGGCCACGCGCACCGAGAGGTCTCGTTCGATGCCATCTCGCAGCCGGACGAGCGTCAGGGAGTTGACCCCGAGCGTCGCCCAGGGACGGGACGGGTCGATCTCCGAGACCTCCAGCTGCGTGAGCTCCGCGAGCATCCGCGTGAGCTGCTGTGTCACGGAGTCCCCTGTCTTTCGGGCGACGGGGGCCGGGCTCGCCACGTCCGGAGCGAAGGGCACGGCGTCATCGACCCAGCAGCGGCGGCGGATGAGGGCTCGGGGCGGGAGCCTCACACGCCGCGGTGGTGTTCCGGTGCCCAGGAGCCCCGACCAATCGAGGTGCGCCCCCTCCGCCCAGAGCCGCGCCAGCTTGTCGTGCTTGCCCCGCGCGAACAGCTCCGCCACATAGGCCCGCCCCTCCTCGCCTTCCAGCAAGGCACTGACCGAGGACGTCCCCTCGGCGCCCTGGTGGAGCCCCTCCGCGCCCACTCCTCGCGCGATGGCGTCGAGCACCTGGTGGACCTTCGGCAGGTCGCTCGCGAGGAAGGCCACGCGCGTGGACAGGGGCTCCCTGTGCTGAAGGGTCCAGGCCAGCTCGTCGAGCGAGAGCCGCTGCCCCTCGTCCGAGCGGAGGAACGAGGCGAGGGTCTCCGCGTCCTGGCGCAGCAGCTCCGGACCGCGGGCGGAGAGGGGCACGATGAAGGACGCACCGCTCCGTGCAGGGGCCCGCGCCTCCACCGGCGCCTCCTCCACGATGACGTGGGCGCTGGCGCCTCCCGCGCCAAAGCTGCTGATGGCCGCGACCCGGCCGGCCGCCCCTTCCCGCCGAGGCCACTCCGCCAGGCGCGACTGCACCCGGAAGGGTGTCCCTCGCAGGTCGATCAACGGGTTGAGGGGCTCGGCATGCAGCGTCGGCGCGAGCTGTCCCTCGCGCAGCTGGAGCAGGACCTTGGTCAGCTGGGAGATTCCCGAAGCAGCCTCGAGGTGGCCGATGTTCGACTTCACGCTGCCCAGCGGGCACGAGCCCGGGGCCAGCCCGCTGCCTTCGAAGACGTGGGCGAGCCCCGCCACCTCGACGGAGTCACCGACCTCGGAGCCGTTCGCGGCCACCTCGATGTACCCGACGGCCGAGGCGGGAAGCCCCGCGAGCGACAGCGCCCGCGAGAGTGCCCGCGCCTGGGCCTTGGGGCTGGGCACCGCGTAGCCGGCCGTGGTCCCCCCGTGCTCGCTCCACGTCGAGCGGATGAGCCCCAGGATGCGGTCTCCATCCGCGCGAGCCGCCACCAGGGGCTTGAGCAACACCGCGCCGGCGCCCTCGCCCGGCAGGTATCCATCGCCCTGGCCCAGACTGCGGCTCTGGGTCCCGCGCGTGAGCAATCCCGCGCGCTGGAGCGCCGCGTACTTCTCCGCGTGCAGCATGAGGTTGACGCCTCCCACCACCGCCATCGCGCAGCCACCGCCGCGCAGGCTCTCGCAGGCCAGGTGCAGCGCGCTGAGCGACGACGAGCACGCGGTGTTGAGCGTCAGGCTCGGGCCCCTCAAGCCGAAGAAGTAGGACGCGCGGTTCGCGATGCCCGCCGCGGAGGACGTCCCCACCGACGCGGCCGTCGCCCGGTCCTTCGCGAGGAAGGCGTACTGCGGGTCGCTCGCCCCCACGAAGACGCCGACGCCCCCTCGGCGCTCCTGCTGTTCCTTCAGGTGCGCACGCGAGTACGCGGCCTCGTCGAACAGCCTCCACACCGTCTCGAGGAAGAGCCGCTCCTGAGGATCCACGAGCGACGCATCCGCTGGCGTCATCCCGAAGAGCAGCGGGTCGAAGAGGTCGACCCCTTCGAGGAAGCCACCCCAGGGCAGCTCCGCCGCGACGCCCCTCGCACGCTCCCGAGGCCAGGCGGAGAGCTGCTCACGGCCCTCCTTCAGGTTCGTCCAGAAGCGCTCCAGGTCCGCACCAGCCCCCGGGTAGACCCCACTCAACGCGATGATGGCGATAGGCTCATCCGTTCGCGTGGTCGCGACGGGAGCCTGGACCTTCACCTCGACGGGAACGGGTCGGACCGCCACTGGCTCCACGGGCACGGAGCGATGGGTGGCAATCCAGCCCGCCAGCGCCCGCAGGGTGTCGTGCTCGAACAGCAGCGTCTTCGGGACCTCTCCAAAGTCCTGGTCGAGCTCGCGTGCAATCGACACCGCGAGCACGGAGTCCATCCCATGCCGCTGGAAGGCATCATCCAGGCCGATGCGGTCCGAGGGAATCCCCAGCCCCCGCGCGACGATGCTCCGGACTCGCGTGTTCACCTGCTCCATCGCCGGGCCGCCATCGACCGGAGGCGCGGCGCGAGGAACAGGAGCTGGCGCCATCGCGGGAGCCTCGGGCGATCCCGTCCCGAAGATTCCCGCCGACGTGAACGCGCCGCGGAACCGCGAGACATCGCCGCCCAGGATGAGGCGCTGGGCGCCCCGCGCACGGAAGGCATCGAGGAGCGCCTGTCCTCCCTGCTCCGAGGTGATGGGCTCCAACCCGAAGGCCTCCCGCAGCTGCGAGACGACCTTCTCGTCGGCGCGCATTCCGCCGTCCCGCCAGAGGGGCCAGTTGATGGACAGGGTCCTTCCGGAGCGAAGGCCCGCGCTCCGCAAGGACTCCCGATGCTCCGCGAAGGCATCGAGGTAGCGGTTGGCGAAGGCATAGTCCGCCTGGCCGAGGCTGCCCGTCACGGAGGACAGCGACGAGAACAGCGCGAAGAACGACAAGCGGTCCTCGCGGGTCGCCTCATCGAGGTGGTGCGCGCCGTCGATCTTCGTCGCGAGCACCTGGCGCGCGGTCTCCAGCGACTTGTTGAGGATGAGCGAGTCGCGGAGCACGCCGGCGGAGTGCAGGACGCCATCAATCCGGCCGAAGCGCTCGCGTGTCCAGGCGACGGCGCGGCGGACCTCCTCGGCCTTCGTGACGTCTGCCTGGATGTAGGACCCTCGGTCCCCGAGCCACTCCGTGACGGGGAAGAGGAGGGAGATGGCGGGCGTGCGTCCGCACAGGACCACCCGGCCGCCCTGGGCTCGCGTCAGGAACAGGGCGAGGTGAGCACCGACGCCCCCTGCCCCACCCGTGATGAGCCAGACCTTCTCGGCGAGCGAGCCCTGCGCCTCCGTCGAGACGAGGGGCGCGGCCTCGGTGAAGCGGCGAACCAGCCGGCGGTTGCCCGAGAAGCGCACCTCGACGTCGTTGTCGGTGCTCGCGGCCTCGGCGCCGAGGAGCTGGGCGATGCGCGGACCGCTCTCGTTCAGCGAGCCTTGGATTTCGACGTTCGCACAGCGCCACGAGGGGTTCTCGCGCTCCAGCGTCCTCAAGAGCCCCGCGCAAGCAGCGTGCGCCGGGGACGTCTCCGTGGGCGACGACTCGAAGACGTGCAGGAGGCGGACGGGCACACCTCGGCCCTCCGCGCCAAACCCCCGGGCCAGGAAGAGCAGCGAGGAGAAGAGCGCCTCAGCCGCCCTGCCCGCGCTTGCCCCCGCGTAGGGAGAGGACGGGGCGAACCAGCGGTGCACCAGCAGGCGCGGCTCCACTCCCCGGCTCGCGAGCTCGGACCGCAGTCGCTGATAGTCCGAGGGGAGGCTCGGGTTGATGCGGTAGTGGTGCTCTCCCGGCTGAGCGTAGGTGTCCCCCGGCTCCACGAGGATGAGCGGCTCCGAGCGGAAGGCCTCTCGCAGGACCGAGCGGGCCTCGGTGCCTTCGTCGAACAACACCACCGCGCCCCCACTCCACGCTCCCGCGCGGTGTCGCGCTTCCACCCAGGCCGGCTCGAAGGCATGAGGGGGTGAGGCCTTCGGCTCCGTCCGCTGATACCAGTGGCGCTCACGTCGCAGGGGATAGGTCGGCAGCGGGATGCGGTGAGGCGTGGCGCCCGGCCACAGGGCCTCCCAGGAGATCACCGCGCCCTGGAGCCATCGCTCCGCGCAGCGGCGAGGGTCGGTCTCGGGGACAGGGGCCTCCGCCTTGGTGTCCGCCGGAACCGTTCCCCGATGCACCACGCGGTCCTCATGCCCCGCGGCAATCGTCTCGAGATGCCGGAGGACCTCGTCGAGCGAGGACGCGACGAACGCGGCGCGCTCCTCGAAGGACTTGCGGCCGACCGCCAGCGTGTACGCCAGGTCGTCGAGGTCGATGCGCCCCCCGTCGCGCGACTCCCAGCGCAGGTGCTCCGCGAGACGTCCGGCCACCTGGGCCAGCGACTCCCGGTCGCGCGCGGAGAGGACGAACGGCCTGACGCCTTCCCGTGGGCTCACGCCCTCGTGCTTCGGGAGGTACTCCTCCACCACGACATGGGCGTTGGTGCCGCTGACGCCAAACGCGCTGATGGCGGCGCGACGCGGGCTGCCCGCGGGCACCGTCCAGGGACGCGCCTCCGTGTTGAAGTAGAACGGACTGCCCTCCACGGTGAGGTGCCGGCTGGGCTTCTCGAAGCGCGCCAGCGGCGGAAGCATCCGGTGGCGCAACATCAAGAGGACCTTGAGCACCCCGCCCACGCCCGCCGCCGCCGCCGCGTGGCCGATGTTGTTCTTCAGCGCGCCGATGGCGCAGAAGCCCTCGCGGCGGGTGAAGCGCCGGAAGCCATCCGTCAGCGCGCCGAACTCAATGGGGTCTCCCAGGCGCGTACCGGTGCCGTGGGACTCGACGAAGGTGATGGTCTCCGGGTTGAGCTTCGCGCGCTCGTACACGGAGGCAATCAGCGTGGCCTGGGACGCACCGCTCGGCGCCGTGAGTCCGTAGGTGTGCCCGTCCTGGTTCAGCCCACTGGCGACGATGACGCCGTGGATGGTGTCACCGTCTCGCACCGCCGCGCGCAGGGGCTTGAGCACCACGGCGCCCACGCCCTCCCCCGGCACGAAGCCGTCCGCCGCATCGTCGAACGCACGGTTCTGCCCTTGGGCGGAGGTCATCCCCGCGTTGCTGGCGAGGATGTGCACGTTGGGCGTGGTCGAGATGTAGACGCCGCCCGAGATGGCCATCTCGCACTCCCCCGTGCGAAGGCTCTGACACGCCAGATGCAGCGACGTCAGGGACGACGAGCAGGCGGTATCGTTCGACACGCTCGGGCCCTTCAGGTCCAGGTGGTACGCGATGCGGGCGGGTATCACCGCGACGCTGTTCCCCCAGAACGCGTGCGGCTCGCGCCCCCGGCCCGCGAAGCGCATCTGCGTGTAGTAGTCCCCGGCCGAGGCCCCCACGAAGACGCCGCAGCGCGTGTTGGCGACCTTCTCGCTCGCATAGCCAGCGTTCTCGAGCGCGTTCCAGCACTCCTCCAGGAAGAGCCGCTGCTGCGGGTCGGTCACCGCGGCCTCGTGCCCCGACATGTTGAAGAAGCCCGCGTCGAAGAGGTCGATGCCGTCCAGGAATCCGCCCCACTTGCAGGGCATGCGCGAGCCCTCGGTAGTGCCCTGCTCCGCCTGCTCGTTCGCGCTCCATCGCGAGGGAGGAACCTCCGTGATGGAGCACCGTCCCGCCAGCACGTTTCGCCAGAGCTCCTCCAGGTTCGCCGCGCCGGGGAAGCGTCCCGACATGCCAATCACCGCGATGGCCTGGTCATTGGCGGGCGCACCCGGAACGACGGGAGCGGGGCTCGGCGCGGGAGCCGGGGGCACCGGCGCTCGAACGAACGACGCGAGCTTGTCCCCATGCTCGCGCGTCAACGCCCCCACCAGCTCGTGGACGTTGGCGTGGTCGAAGATGACCGTCGTGCGCAGTTGGAGACCCAGGGCGTGGTTCAGGCGGTTGACGAGGTCGACTCCGGTAATCGAGTCGACGCCATAGCGAGGGAACGCCGCGGACAGCTCGATGTCCTTCTCGGCGAAGCCCAGGGAGGCGGCGACTTCGCGCACGACGATGGCCGTGATGGCCTCTCGCAGGGAGGTCGCTGGAGGGCTGGGCTCGGAGTGCGTGGCGCGCGGAGGCGGAGCCACGACTGGCGCCGGCGCGGCCTGGGCCTGTGACTTCTCGAGGAGGCCGGTCTGCTCCGCGACGAGGATTCTCGCGGTGGCGCGACCTTGCGCATCCACCGGGCCGAAGCCTCGGCTGCGGAAGCCCTCCCGGTCGAGCACCTCCAGCCAGGCATTCCCGTGGAGCAGCGGGGACCTCGGCAGACGGTGCTCGGGGTCCTCGAAGCGCCACCAGCCGTCCAGGAGGCCGTAGGCGATGGTCGCGAAGTCCTGGACCTCGGTGGCCTCGTAGAGCACCAGCCAGCCACGCTCCCGGAGCAGTCCACGCAGCCCTCGGAGCGTCGCCTTCAGGTCGCTCGTCGCGTGCACGACGTTCGCCCCCAGCACCACGTCGAAGGACGCCGCGCCCAGGTCCTGCGCTCGCGCCTCCCGCTCGAGGTCGAAGAGGCGGAAGTCGACGAAGGGATGGGCGGACCCCAGGAGCTTCTGTGCCCGCCGCAGGAAGC
Organism: Myxococcus stipitatus; assembly: GCF_038561935.1. The sequence goes on from NZ_CP102770.1 coordinate 6,771,530, forward strand.
CGGTGGAGAGGTCGGTGAAGACGTAGCGCACGCGGTCCGCATGCACGCGGAGCCGCTCCAACACCGCCGCGCTCGTGCCGCCAGTCCCCGCGCCGACTTCGAGGATCTCGACTCGCTCACCCGGCGCGAGCGACGGCAGGCGCTGCTCCACGTAGCAAGCCACCGCGCGCGCGGCGAGGTCGTTGTACCAGTCCGCCACCGGGTTGCCCCGATAGAGCGCGGCGAGCATCTCCACCGACGAGCCCGGGAACAACACATCCGTCGCCAGGACCTGTCCGCCCAGCACCTCGAAGTAGCGAGGCAGGCTCGCGCTCAGCAGGTGGATGTGCTGCGCCACCTCGGGGTGCCGACGGGCCAGCTCCCGCGCCTCTTCCTCCACGCCCGTCAACCGCCCATCGAGCTGGGCGTCCTCGAGCGAGGCGGCCGTCGTGTACTCCTCACCGTCGAGCGTCAGCCAGCCATCCCGCACGAGGATGTCGAGCAACGCGTCGAACTGCTTCCGATGGGAGGACTGGACGCCCAGACGGTTCGCCAGCGTCTCCTGCGAGAACCGCTGTCCCCCCGCGCGCAGCAACCCCTTCTCCCGGAAGCAGCGCAGCAGCCAGCGCCGGGCGATGCGGTCCAGCCCATCGAGCGCGCGCCGCGACGCCTCGACATCGAAGGTCGGCTCCACCGCGAGCGCCCCATCGAGTCGGCGCGGGGGCTCGCGCGCGGGAGCCTCTCCCAACCCCAAGGCCGCGAGCGCGGACTCCGAGCCCTTGAACATCACGACCTGAGCCTGCGCCCCGGCGAGGCAGGCCTCGAAGGCGGCCATGCCCTCCGTGGGAGTGATGGACTGGATGCCGAGCGCGGAGATCTTCCGCTCATAGGCCTCGACGGCGGCGGAGGCCCCATAACGGACCCAGTACCCCAGGTTGACCAGCTTCACGACGGTCCCATCCGCCGCGCCCCAGGCGAGCGAATACGCATCCTGGAAGGACGACGCGGCGGCGTAGGCACCAAAGCCTGGGTCACCCGACAGGGCTTGCGTCGAGGAGATGACCAGCACGAAGTCGAGCGGCACCCCCGCGACCGCATCGCGCAGGGCCTGCATCCCCGTGACCTTCGCGGCGAGCACGGTGCTCCAGTCCTCCTCCGTGAGCTCGGTGACGCGAGCCATGCGAATGGCGACCGCGGACTGGACGATGCCGTTGACCGCGCCAAACCGGCGCCGCGTCTCGCTCAGGACCCAGCGGATGCTCTCCGCCTGGCTGACGTCGCCGCGCAGGTACACGGCCTCGCCACCGAGGGCGGCCATCTCCTCCATCTGGTCGCGCTGGCGGCTGGTCGGCTCACCCCGCCCCACCAGGACGATGCGGGCGCGCGCCGTGCGAGCCATGTGTCTCGCGAGCTCGAGCCCCACCCCACCGCCGCCTCCGAAGAGGACGTAGACCCCTCGCTCCCGCAGAGGTGTGGTCGAGGGAGCCGCCGTGGGCATCCGGCGCAGCGACGGCATGAGCCGCTGCGCTCCCCGGTAGGCCACGCCCTGGAACCCGGGGGCATGCCGCTCACGAGCGAGCCTGCGCGCCAGGGCCGAGGACTCCTCGCGCCCCAGCGGGTGCTCGGTATCCACCGCCACGACAGCCAGCCGCGGGTGCTCATGCGCGAGTGTCCGAGCCATGCCCCAGAGCGCCGCGCCGAACGGCTGGAGGGAGTCCGTCTCGCTCGTCCGCTGAGCGCCCGTCGTCACGATGACCAGCTCCGCGACGGCCTCCAGCTTGCCCAGCGAGGCCAGGGCATTCATCAGCCGCGCGAGCGCGAGCAGCCCGTGTTGCTGCACCGACCCCAGCGCGCGTGCATCCCCCAGCTCGACCGGCGTGAGCTGCGCGCCTCCGAGGAACAGGATCCGACGCGGCGGCGGCAGCGCTCGCAGCGCCGCCTCGAAGTCCCCATCCGTCCCGAGCAGCGAGGCGGACTCGCCGCCCAGGAGACTCGCCGCCGAGCGGCCGTCCGGGGCATGAACGACGAGGGTCGCCGCCATCTCCTCACCCGAGGGCAGAGGCGCCGCGCGCCACTCCGGCTGGAGGAGGAACTCCAGCTTGGGCCGCTCCGACCTGGGCACCGCCCACAAGCGCTCCCCCTGGAACGGATAGGTGGGCAAGGCCACGCGTCGCGGAAGCGCTCCCGGCCAGAGGCGGCGGAAGTCCAGCGCCACCCCCAAGGCCCACCACCGCGCCATCTGCCCGAGGTCTCCGCGCTGCATCGCCAGCGCCATGAGGTCCCCCTCCATGGCGTTGTCGCCGAGCCCGCCAAGCACCTGGGCCGCGGCACGCGCATGGCCGCGATGGACACCCGGATGCGGAGCCCCCTCGACCGCGGCGGACAGCGCGGCACGGAGTTCCTCCAAGGAGCCACACACGATGGCGCACCGGTGCTCCTCCTCCTGGCGCGCCTGGAGGGTCGCCGCGACCGAGTCGAGGCGAGGCGCACGGCCCTCGAGCGCGGCGCTCAAGCGGCGGAGCGACTCACGAAGCGCCCGCTCGTCTCGAGCGGAGATGGGCACGAGCACCGGAGCGACCTCGGGGACCTCTTGCTCCGCTGGGGCCTCCTCGACGACGACATGGCAGTTGGTGCCGCTGAAGCCGAACGCGCTGACCGCCGCGCGGCGCGGCGCTCCCTCCGACTCCCAGTGCCGCGCCTCGCGGTTGACGTAGAAGGGCGTGGACGGGAAGTCGATGCGCTCGTTCTCCTTCGGGGCATGCAGCGTGGGGAACAGCGTCCGCTGCTTCAGGGAGAGCAGGCACTTGATGAGCCCCGCGATGCCAGCGGCGCCCGCCGTGTGACCCACGTTGCCCTTCACCGAGCCGATGGCGCAGAAGCCACGCCGAGGCGTGTGCTCACGGAACGCGGCGGTCAGCGCGGAGACCTCGACGGGGTCCCCCAGGGGCGTCCCGGTCCCATGCGCCTCGACGAAGCCGAGCGACTCCGGGGCGATGCCATGCCGACGGTACACGTCGAGCAGGAGGTCCTTCTGCGCATCGAAGCTCGGCGCGGTGATGCCGTTCGTGCGCCCGTCGTGGTTCACCCCCGAGCCGCGAATCACGCCATGAATCGGGTCCCCGTCCCGGAGCGCCGCCTCCAGGGGCTTGAGCACCACGACGCCGACCCCGTCTCCCACCGCGATGCCATCCGCATCCGAGGCGAACGGGCGGCACAGTCCCCGCGGAGACAGGATGCCCGCCTGACTCATCATCGCGAAGGTCAGGGGGTTCAAGAAGAGCGTCACCCCTCCCGCGAGCATCAGGTCCGCTTCCCCGTCCTGGAGCTTGCGGCAGGCCTCGTGGACCGCGACCAGGGACGACGAGCACGCGGTGTCGACCGTCAGCACCGGCCCCTTCAGGTCGAGGAAGTACGCGATGCGCGCCGCGAGAATCGAGCCGGTGTTGCCCAGCAGCGTGCCACCCAGCCGGTCCACCACGACGTCGGACGGGAGCAGGGACTGGTACTCATTCCCCGTCACTCCCGCGATGACACCGCAGCGCAGCGCGCGGTCGCGGTGCGCATGGCCGGACTCCTCCAACGCGGCCCATGCGGCCTCCAGGAAGAGCCGCTGCTGCGGGTCCATGACCTCCCCTTCACGGGGCGATATCTGGAAGAACGCCGCGTCGAAGCGCTCGACGTCGTCGATGAAGCCGCCCCACTTGCTGCGGCTGCGCCCCTTCGTCCCGCTCGGGTCGTAGTGGGTGCCGGTGTCCCAACGCGAGGCGGGCACCTCCGTCACGGAGCAGCGCCCCGCCCGGAGGTTCTCGCCAAACTGCTGGACGTCTCGCGCCCCCGCGAACCGGCAGGCCATGCCAATGACGGCCACCGCGCCATCCTTCGGCGCCGGAGCCGCACGAGGAGCCTCTTCCGAGACGGCGGTGGACGGGCTCAGCGACGCGATGTGGCGCGCGAGCGCGCGGATGCTCGGGTGACTGAAGAGCGTCTCCAATCCCAGCTCGACGTGGAACGAGCGGCTGATGCGCTCGACCCATCGGAGCCCCTGCAACGAGCCCACGCCCATGTCCGAGAACGTCGCCTCGAGGTCGAGCCGCTCGGCCGGAATCCCCAGGACCTCGGTCGCGAGCACGGAGAGACCGCTCTCCACGTCGCGCACCTCCATCCGAGGGGCCTTCTCGCCCAGGGAGCGCGGGCGGCCCTTCGGGGGAACAGGTGTCGAAGGTCCGCCGGAATAGGGCACCGCGCTCTCCAGCCGCGCGAGGTTCTTCGCCTCTCGCGACTGCGCCGAGCCTCCCTCGACCCGGGTCGCCACGAGCAGCACGTAACGGAAGAAGCCCTCGGCGAGCGCCAGGCCGAAGTGGTGCCAGCCCTGATGCTCCGGCTCCAGCGCGGCCAGCTCGGGATGGCGCGCCGCCAGCTCCTTCAAGTGGGCCTCGAAGTCCGGGTCATGGAGGAAGTGGGAGACCTCGCGACTGGCGTCGATGCACTGCTCGACCTCGAACCCATGGCGGGCCAGGAGCCGGGCGAACTGCTCCTGCGTCGGGGTGAACTGTCCGAGCCGAGCGGCGCGGACATCCACCGCCGTCATGGCGACGACATCCGCGAGCAACAACCGCCCCCCCACCTTCAGGTGCCGGGAGAGGTTCCCGAAGAGGCCGTCCTTGTCCTCGATGTGGAACGTCACCTCGAAGCCGAGCGCGGCGTCGTACATCTCCGGCAGCTCGTCGCGGGCACTGTCCCGGTGGAGCAGGCGCACCCGCTCCGAGACACCCGCCCTGGCCGCATTGCGGTTGCCGATGTCGAGCTGCCCCGGCGCCAGCGAGTAGCCATCGCAACGCAGGTGCGGATAGCGGGTCGCGAGGCTCAGCAGGTCGGTGCCGTAACCGCAGCCCATGTCGAAGACCGCGGTCGCCTGGTGGAAGTCGACGGCCGAGAACAAGCGGGCCTTCGCCTCCCGCTGGGCGGAGGTCGCTCGGGCGAGCTGCTCGCGGTGGTGCTCGGGCTCCACATAGGAGAGGAGCCAGGAGAAGCCCTTCATCGGGGCGGCCAACGGGGCGAAGTTCAAATGCAGCCCGTCGCCTCCGTGCTCCGCGGCGAAGAAGTTCGCGAGGCGGTCGTAGTAGCTGGCGACGACCCCCACGGGTGCATCGGCCTCCACCCAGCACCGGATCTTCTCGAAGGGGTGCCCGGGAAGCGCGACACGCTCGACAGAGACGTTCCCCAGCAGCCTGCGCCAATCCAGCTCCGCGCCACCACACCAGGCCTGGGCCAGCCGCTCGAGCACGCCAGGCTCACCGCGACGCGCACAGAGGGATTCGACCTCGCTCACGGAGGTGGGCGCACCGCCGGTCACGCGGGCCTGGGCGTGAGGGATGTTGACGCGACCACCGCTGGCGAAGGCCTCGAGCGCATCCGCGAGGGACGGCGCCGTCGCGGCGACAAAAGCCACGCGATGCGCGAAGGCCTCACGCCCCACCTGGAGCGTCCAGGCGAGGTCCGCGAGCCGGGCCCCGCGCGGCAGACGAACCGTGTCCGCGAGCGCGAGCGCCATCGTCCGCAGCGCCGCCTCGCTCCGCGCGGAGAGGACGATCAACTCGGGGCGTGGCTCGGACACCGGGGACTCCAGCCGACGAGGTCCCTCCTCGACGAGGAGGTGCGCCGACACGCCTCCCGCCCCCAGCGCGGTGATGGCCGCGCGCCGAGGTGAAGCCGACGGCGAGGGCCAGGGCGCCGCGTCTCGCTGGAGGCGGAAGGGAGCACCTTCGAGGGTGATGCCGGGGTGCAGCTCGTCGGCGACGAGCGTCGGCAGGAACTCCGCGTGCTCGAACTGCAACAGCACCCGGGTGAGCTGCGCGATGCCCGAGGCCGCTTCCATGTGCCCCAGGTTCCCCTTCAGGGACCCCATGACCCGGGGCGTCTCCGGGGAAGCGGTGCCCACCGCCCGGAGCAGCGCGCTCCACTCGGCCGCATCCACGACCTCCGAGCCGATGGCCTGGGCTTCCCAGTACCCCACCGTGCCCGGCTCCACCGACGCTTCAGTGGCCACCCGACGGATGAGGTTCGCCTGGGCCTCGGGTGACGGCAGGAGGTAGGCGTTCGTCCTCCCGCTGTGGGCGACACCGGAGCCAGCAATCGTTCCGAGCACCCTGTCCCCATCCCGCAGCGCCCGGGACAGCGGCTTGAGCAGCACCGCCCCCACGCCTTCGCCCGGAATGAACCCCTCCCCTCCTCGCGCGAAGATGCCGCGTGCGCTCGATGCCACGAGGCGGTTCCGGCACATCCGGAGGTACTTGCTCGGGTGCAGGTAGAGGTTCGCGCCGCCCACCACCGCGACGTCGCAGGAGCCTCGCAGCAGGCTCTCGCGGGCCTCGTGAATCGCGACCAGCGCGGAGGAGCACGCCGTGTCGATGGCGAGGCTGGGCCCCGTGAAGTCGAACCAGTGGGAGATGCGGTTCGCCAGGCTGAAGAACGTGCTGTCGCCGGGCGCGTCCTGTTGGGCATCGGCCGTGACCAGGGGGTAGGTCATCGACGTCACGCCCACGAAGACACCCACGCGCTCCTTCGCGAGCGTCCGTCGGGGGATGGCGGCGTTCTCCAACAGCCGCCAGACGACCTCCAGGAGGATGCGCTCCTCGGGATTCATCCAGCGGGCCTCGACGGGCGTGATGCCGAAGAAGTACGGGTCGAAGCGGTCCACGTCCGACAGGAAGGCGCCGACGCGGCAATAGACCTCGTCCTGGCGGGTGACGTCCCAGCGGGAGGACGGCACCTCGCGGATGGACTTCTTGCCCTCGCGCAGGTTGGCCCAGAGCGACTCCAGGTCGTCCGCATCCGGATACCGGCCCGCCACGCCGATGATGGCGATGGGCTCCGAGGCGCTCACGGCTTGCGCGGCCACGAGAGGCCGCGGCGCCTCGACCTCACCCACCTCGACGGCCCGCGCGCCGAGCATCTCCGCGAGCTCGCGCGGGGAGCGTGCATCCAGGAAGAGTGTCGCGGGGAGAGATCCGTAGCGCTCCTCCAGCCGCCGCCGCAGCCGCCGCAACATGATGGAGTCGGCCCCCAGCTCATCGAACGGCACCGTCGCGTCGACCGAGGCGGCCGACATGCCGAACTCGGACGCGACCGCTTCGAGGACCCCCTGAAGCACCGGGACTCGAGTCACGCGTGGCTCCCGCGGCGCCGTCCCCAAGGAATGCGCCTTTCGCCTCGGAAGCTCGACCACTCCCTCGGGCGCCTGGGGCCATCCCGCCTCCGACATCGCCGCGGAGACGCGCGAGCGCTCACCGCTGAACGCCGCATACACACAGCCCGGAAGCGCGAGCATCTGGTCGAAGAGCGCCAGCCCCTCCGCTTCGGAGAGGGGCTCGATTCCGCCCGAGCGCGCCGCCTCCACCAGGTCGCCTGCGGGCCGCATGCCGCCCTCGCGCCAGAAGGGCCACAGCATCGACTGCGTCCGGCCTCGGCGTGTCCCTTGCGCCACCTGGAGCGCCCGCGTGCGCGCGAACTCATCCAGGAACCGATTGGCGAAGGCGTAGTCCGCCTGGCCCGCGTTGCCGACCAGGGACGTCAGCGAAGAGAACGACACGAAGAACTCGAGAGGCTCGTTCGCCGTTGCTTCATCCAGGTGGAGGCAGCCCAGGACCTTCGGGGCCAGCACCGCGTCCAGCTCCTCGCGCGTCTTGTTGCGAACGAGCGAGTCCCGCACGACGCCCGCCAGATGGACGACCCCCGAGAGGCCGCCGAAGCGACGCCGTGCCTCGGCGACGAGCCCGTCGACCTCCGCCCGGCGCGCCACGTCCGCGACGTGATAGACCGCCTCCGCGCCCAGACCGCGAAGTGCGTCGAGTTGCGCTTGGATCCGCGCACTCATCGGCGAGCGCCCCACGAGCATCAGCTTCCGTGCGCCACACGAGAGCAGGTGGCGCGCGACGCCGCGCCCGAGCGCGCCCGTCCCACCCGTCAGCAGGACGGCTCCTTCACCCGAGATTCGCGTGGGCGAGGAGGACTTCGACTGCACTGGCCGCAGGGCCCGAGCCCATCGGCCCGCCTGCGAGAGCCACACCTCAGTCGCGCCCTCCGCCCGGAGCTCGCGCCACAGCGCCTCCGCGCCCACGGGCCCATCGAGCCCCACGGCACGCCAGCTCCACAGCGAGCTCTCGCGATTCATCGTGCGGACGAGCGCCGCACACGCCGCCGACTCGGGAGCACTGTCATGAACGACCAGCGTGCGCACGGCCCCCCGGTCACGGCGGCGCTGGAGCGCGGTCGCCCAAGCGATGAGCGACCGGGCCCCCAGGTCAAGCCGCCGCTCTGGTGGCACGCCCGCGAACTCCAGCGCCCACAGATGCATCGCCGCGGCTGGAGGCTCACCCAGCACGTCGAGCAGCGAGGAGAAGTCCTCGGCTCGCGAGGGCTCGAGCCAGACGGTCCGGGTCCGCGCATCCGAACGGAAGTGCTCCCCCGCGACGACACGCCACGGGACCTGGACCTCGGCCCCCTCGCGGCGAGCCTGCTCGAGCAAGGCGGTCCGCAGCTCCTCGCCACCGCCCAGCATCACGACGGCCCCGCGACCAGGCCCCGAGGACTTCACCTCGGAGGCAGGCGTCCAGACCGGCTCGAACACCTCTTGCACGGAGGCGATGGGGGTCGCCGCCGCCTTCATCGGCGAAACCCAGTGCCGCTCCGCCTGGAGCGGATACGTCGGCAGCGGCGTCATGTGGCCCCCTCGCTGCTGTGGGAGCCCTCTCCAGTCGACCTGCGTTCCCGAGCACCAGAGGGTCGCCAACCGCTCGAGCGCATCCGTGTCCCTCCCATGCGCGAGGAGCGACTGGACCTCCGCGTCATTGCGCGCGGCGCCTCGCTCGAGCCGACCATGGGCAAGACCCAGCCGGTCGCCGGCCACGAAGCGGTCCAGCGCGGACAACAGCGCGTCCCGGCTCCGAACCACGAAGGCCAGCCGAGCCTCCATCTCCTCGCGGCCGTTCTGCAGCGTGTACGCGAGGTCCCGAAGGACGACCTCGGGCCTCGCCGCGACGAATGCGCGCAGCCGCCGGGCCATCTCCCCGAGCCGCTCCTCGTTGCGGGCCGAGAGCACCATCAACCAGGGTCCCTCCGCCTGAAGGGGCTCCTCGCGCCGCACGTACTCCTCCACGACGACGTGTGCGTTGGTTCCGCTGAACCCGAAGGAGCTGATCGCGGCGCGGCGGCGTCCCCCGTCTTCGGGACGCGGCCATGGGCGCAGCTCCGTGTTGACGAAGAACGGGCTCTCCGCGAAGCGGATGTGCCCGTTGGGGCGCGAGAAGTGGAGCGACGGAGGAAGCTGCTGGTGCTCCAGGGACTTGAGCACCTTGAGGACTCCGGCGATGCCCGCCGCCGTGGCCGCGTGGCCGATGTTCCCCTTGATGGAGCCGATGGCGCAGAACTGGCGGTCCTCGGTGAAGGACTCGAAGGATTGCGTCAGGGCATCGAGCTCGATGGGGTCGCCCAGGCGCGTCCCCGTGCCATGCGCCTCCACGTACTGGAGCGAGCGGGGATTCACGCCCCACGTGCGATAGACGGAGCGCTCGAGCTCGGCCTGGGCCCGCATGCTCGGCGCGGTGATGCCGTAGGTGCGACCGTCCTGGTTCACTCCCGAGCCCAGGACCACCGCGTGGATGGTGTCACCCTCGCGCTCGGCCAGCTCCAGCGGCTTGAGCACGACGACACCCACGCCCTCGCCCGGCACGAAGCCATCCGCGCCGTCGTCGAAGGCCTTGCACTTCCCATCCGGCGACAACATCTCCGCGTTGCTGGCCATGAGATGGAAGGCGGGCGTGACACCGACGTAGACCCCGCCCGCGAGCGCCATGTCGCACTCGCCCGAGCGAAGGCTCTCGCAGGCCAGGTGCAGCGCGACCAGGGACGACGAGCACGCCGTGTCCACCGCGAGGCTCGGGCCGCGCAGGTCGAGGAAGTACGAGATGCGCGAGGCAATCACCGAGGCCGCATTGCCCCAGAACGCCTGCGCCTGGAGGTTCGCGCCGTGGTCGCGCAGCAGCGTCCGGTAGTCCCCGGGGTCGCATCCCACGAAGACACCGCAGCGTGACGAGGACGAGCGCCGCACCGCATGGCCCGCGCTCTCCAGCGCCTTCCAGCACTCGGTGAGGAACAGGCGCTGCTGAGGGTCCGTCAGCGCGGCCTCCGAGGGCGCCATGCGGAAGAACGACGCATCGAACCGGTCGATGCCGTCGAGGAAGCCGCCCCACTTGCTGTAGGTCTTGTCGGGCTGGCCGCGCCGCACGTCGAAGTGCGGGCGCCAGTCCCAGCGTTCCGGCGGCACCTCCGTGATGGCGCTGCGTCCCGCCGCGAGGTTGTCCCAGAGCACGTCCAGGTCCGGGGCCCCCGGGAACGCCCCCGACATGCCGATGACGGCGATGGGGCCCTCATACCTCGTGGATGTTCCGACTCCTGGCGAACGCGACGTCTCCATGGCTTTCACCTGCTCCACGCGCACGACCACCTTGCCGATGTTCTTCCGCTCCTGGAGATAGGCGTACGCCTCACCCACCTCCGCGAAGTCGAAGACGCGAGCGACCGTCGGACGCACCCGCCCCGAGGCCAGGTCCTCCGCCATCGCGTCCAGCGCCTCTGTGAGCCGCTCCGCCCGCTCGTCTCCCAGGCGCGACATGTCCACGCTGACGAAGGACTGATTGGAGACCCAGCGCGACAGGTCCAACCGGCCGTGGGACTTGAGGCCCGCCATCGCCAGCTCGATGTAGCGGCCCCCGGGCGCGAGCACGTCGATGCCCTTCTGGATGGCCTCGCCGCCGAGGGTGTTGATGACCACGTCCACGCCCCGACCGCCGCTCAGCTCTCGCACGCGCGCGGCGAAGTCCTCGGTCCGGTAGTTGATGGCGTGGTGCGCGCCAGCGCCGCGCAGGTAGTCCAGCTTCTCTGTCGACCCGGCGGTGGTGAAGAGCTCCGCTCCCGCGCGCAAGGCCAGCTGCAAGCCGAAGAGTCCGGCGCCTCCCGCGGCCGTGTGGAGGAGCACGCGGTCTCCCCGACGCACGCGGCCCAGCTCCAGCACCTCACGCATGGTGGTGTAGGCCACGGGCGAGGCGGCGGCCTCCTCGAAGCTCACGTTCGCGGGCTTGCGCACGACGAACGCGGAGGGCACGCAGACCTCGGCGGCATGTCCTCCATGGCGGCGCCCGGTGAGTGCCATCACCGCGTCGCCCACGCGGCACCGCGTCACGTTCGCCCCCACCTCCGTCACCGTCCCGGAGACCTCGAAGCCCGGGGTGAAGGGGTAGTCCGGCATCGTGGGGTAGAGCCCCTGGATGCACAGCAGGTCGCCGAAGTTGAGCCCGAAGGCATGCACCTGGACGCGCACGTCGTCCGCACCGAGGACACGCTTCGCCAGCCGACGCACCTGGACCCGGTCGAACCCCGGCCCCGTGAGCGTGACGGACCGCACGCCCCCTTCCACGTCCTCGAGCGGCCGCGCTTCGGGAGGCCGCGCTTCGGGAGGAGGCGCGACGGCACCCAGCTTCTTCTCCAGCGCCACGCGGTGCTCCTGGCACAGCGCGCGGGCCAGGCCCGAGATATCGGGATGGTCGAACAGCGTCGTCGGCTTGATGCGCAGGCCTAGTGCATCGCTGAGCCGCGCCACGACCTCGACGCCGGTAATCGAGTCGACGCCGTAGTCCGCGAAGGGCCTGCGCGGGTCCACCTCCTCGTCGGAGATGTTCAGCGCACTCCGGACGCAGGAGACCATCACCGCCGTCACCTGCCGTTCCAGGTCACCACCGCTGAGCGCCACGGCCACGGGCTTCGCCACCATGGCCTCCCCTGGCGAGGGCTGAGGCACCGCGGGCGGCGCCCACCGCACGAGCTCGCCGTCGCTCTCTCCAATCACCACGTCCTGCGGGAAGGCCCCCAGGTCGTCACGCTCCGGGGAGCAGAGGCTGAAGCCACGCCGGAAGCCCGTCTCGAACAACAGCGCCCGCCACATCGGCACGCTCAGCAGCGGGCCTCCTTCGAGGCGCTCCTCCTCTTCTTCGTACGACCACCAGCCCTTGAGCAGGCCGAAGGTGACGGTCAGGAAGTCCTGGTTGCGCGTGCCCTCACTGAGGATGAGCCAGCCGCCCCGTCGCAGGAGGTCGTGAGCCCCCGCCAGCGACCGCTTCACGCTGCGGGTCGCGTGGAAGACGTTCGTCCCCAGGATGATGTCGAAGGAGCCCGCCTCGAAGCCCTGCGCGCCCGGGTCCTTCTCGATGTCGAGCGCACCGAACCGCACGAAGGGATGGCGCGCGGCGAACGTGCGCCTGCCCAGCTGGACGAAGGCATCGGAGACGTCGGTGTAGTGGTACTCGACTCGCGAGGCCACGGACTCCAGCGCCGGGAGCACGAAGGCGGTGGAGGACCCGGTGCCTGCTCCGACCTCGAGAATGCGAATCCGCTGGTCGGCGGAGCGCTGGGTGGCCAGCGCGTTGACGCGAGCCACGACAGCCGTGGCGGTCGCACGATGGAAGTGGTCGAGCGTCGCGTTCTTGTAGACGGGCTCGACCAGGTCCATCCGGCCATTCGGGAAGAGCACCTCCGTCCCCAGCTTCTCGCCTCGGATGACGGCCACGAACGAGTCGAGGCACGCCCAGGCCAGCTCCAGCTGAGCGTTCACCGCCGGGTAACGCACGGCGAGGCCCTGCTTCACGTCGAGCCCCGGCGCGCTTCGCGGCTCGGAGCCCCACGTGAGCGTCGCACCGTCTCGGGCGACGAGGTGACCTCGACGGAGCAAGGCACCGACCACCGCCGAGAACAGGCGTCGGTAGGATGGCACCACGCGGAGGCGCTGAGCCAGCTGCTCCACGGTGAGCGCCTCCCCTTCTCGAGGCGCCCCCTCCGCGCGAAGCAACACGGAGAGCCTCCGCGCCGCCATCGCCTCGATCTCCTCCAGCCCCTCTTGCACGGCCTTGTCGACGCGAGGCCCCACCTGAGGAGGCGCCGCATCATCCCGGCCCGCGAACGCGGCGACGGAGACACGCGCGTCGGGCTCGACACCGAGCTGCTCCAGGAATCGGGGGCTCGCATCAATGGCCACCACCTGGGCGAGCGGCGAGGCCAGGACCCTGCGAAGCGCCTCGAACCCCTCCACGGGCCCCATCGAGCGGAGCCCGACGGCCGACAGTCGCTTGACGTAGGACTCCTTCGCGACGACGCCGACCGTTCCCCAGAAGCCCCAGTTGAGGACCTTCACCGGGAAGGGAACCTTCTCGGCGACAGCGGCGGCGAACGCGTCCTCGAAGGTGCAGCCCGCGGCGTAGTTCGTCTGCCCCGCATTGCCGCTGAACGAGAGCGCCGAGGAGAAGAAGACCAGGAAGTCGAGCGGCTCCTGCTCCACCGCCTGCACGAGCGCGACACTGGTCGCCGTCTTCGCCTCCAGCACGAGCCGGAAGTCCTCCTCGCTCATGGACTCCAGCGAGCGGTCCCGCAGCACGAGCGCGGAGTGGAAGACACCGTGGAGCCCTCCGAACCGCTCCCGGACCTCGCGCACCACGGCCTTCATCCGCGCCGGGTCCCTGCCATCGGCGCGCAGGTACAGCGCCTGTCCCCCCAGCGCCTCCATCTGCGCGAGCGCGCGCTGCTGCTCGGGTCCCGGCTCACCGCGCCCCACCAGGACGACCCGCGCGTGGGACTCCCGCGCCAGATACCGACCCAGCTCGAGCCCGATGCCTCCGCCTCCCCCGAGGATGAGATAGACGCCGCCCTCGCGGAATGGAGAGGGGACCGACGCCTCCAACCGCAGCGGCATCAGCTTTCGCGTGAACCGCCTGCGGCGGCGCAGCGCGATGACGTCTCCCGGGCGCGACTCGACCTCACCGCGCAGCCAGTCGCGAAGGCCCTCCACCAACCCCGGCGTGGCGAGCTCGGCCGAGGCCACGTCGTAGCACCGCACGGTGCAGGCGCGGAGCTCCCGCGCGAGCGAGTGGGTGAGCCCATGAAGGGAGGCACCGAAGGGCCGGAGCGTCTCCGCTCCATCGATGGCCACCGTGTCGCAGGTCACCACCTTCAGCGTCGCGCGCGACTGGCTCGCAAGGAGCACTCGCCCCACTTGGAGCAGCGCGAACGCCCCCGTCCGCTGAGCCGCATCGAGCGCGGCCAGGTCCAAAAGCCCCGAAGCCCCCACGTCGATGCCGAGGAAGTAGATGACGTCCGCTTGTCCGATGCTCGCGAGCACCGTGTCCGTCAGCACCTCGCCCAGCGGGAAGTGAGAGAGACGGTCTCCCGAATGAGCCGTGCGCAGCGCGGAATCGAGTCCCCCAGCACGAGGCCCCGAGAGCACGACCACTCGCTGGCCGGACGCGGGGGACGGCTTCGCACGTTCGTCCTCCTGTGCGACCCAGCGCGGCTGGAAGAAGAAGTCCAGCTCGCGCGGCTGGAGCGGGCGCAGGTTCAGCTCGCGCAGGATGACGAGCACCTCACCGGCTTCATCGACGAGGGTGACCTCGTACCGCTCGCCTCCCTGAGTCCTCGCGATGGCGAAGACTCGCTCGGGCAGAGGACGAAGGACCTCGACGGCATCGACACTGAAGGGCAGGCGTGGTGCCGCATCCGACTGCTCCGCGAGCGCCCCGACGGTATGGAGCGCGGCATCGAGGATCGCGGGGTGCAGCACGAACCGCTCGCTCCCCTCTGTCGCCTCGGTCGGCAGGACCACCCTCCCGAGCGCCACGTCCTCCCCCACCCGAAGCTCGCGAAGCCCCTGATAGGCCGCGCCATAGGCCACACCGTTGCGCGAGAACCGCTCCCGGAGCGCCGCCGTATCGAGCTCTCGCGTGCAGCGGGCCTGGACCTCCGGAACCGACCTGCGCTCGGTCCGAGGCGGAAGTGCCCCCACCTCGCCGCGCGCATGAACCACGGCTCCGCAGCGCACCTCGAAGAGCGTCCGCTGCTCACGCGGCGTCAGCACCACCTGAAGCTCCAGCTCGGAGTCGACGAACGCGGGACGCAACCACGTCACGTCCGAGAGCTGGACCGCGCTCCCCTCCCCGCGCGGGTGCTGATAGGCACGCGCCACCAGGTCCAGGTACGCGACCCCGGGAAGCACCGCCCTGCCGTTCACCCGGTGGTCCCGGACCTTCCACTCCGTCGCCTTCAGCAGCGTGGACCCCGCGCCGGCCTCCGGACGAGCAGGGGGCTCCACGGGAGCCCAGTAGCGGGTCCGCGCGAACGCATAGCCCGGCAGTGAGATGCGCCGAGGCCGCGGCGACGCGTACAAGCGCTCCCAGGGAACCTCCGCCCCCGCGATGAAGCCTTCCGCGATGGCCTTCAGGTCGCGCGCATGGAGGACCTCCTCGTCGAGGCTCGGGCCTGTCGCGCCAGGCGTGAGCTCCGCCCAGGACACGCCAGCGGTCTCTCCCCGCCCCACCCGCGCCAGCACCTCCAGGGCCTCCTCGAGCGTGTGCACGACGGTCGCGATGCGCACATCCATCGCATCCCGTCCCACCTGCAGCGTGTAGGCGACATCCCGAAGCGCCACCGCCGGGAGCCGACGCAAGCCCGTGTGCAGCGAGGAGGCCGTCGCCGCCAGTCGCTCGCGGTTGCGCGCGGAGAGGACCAGCAGGAAGCCCGCCTCGGGCTGCGCCGGAGCGAGGGACGGCGCTTCCGGCGCCTCCTCGAGGATGACATGGGCATTGGAGCCACCCGCCCCGAACGAGCTGACGGCCGCGCGCCGAGGTGTCTCCCCTCTCCGCCACGACTCCCCCGTCCGCTGGACACGAACAGGCGAGTCCGCGAGCTCCAGGTTCGGGTTGAGCGTCTCCGAGTGCAGCGACGGCGCGAGCCATCCATGGCGGAACTGCAAGAGGACCTTCGTCAGGCCCGCGACTCCAGCGGCGGCCTCCAGGTGGCCGATGTTGGACTTGATGGAACCGGTGGCGCAGAAGCCCGAGTCCGCCGTCTCGTTCCGGAAGGCACGCCGCAGCCCGATGAGCTCGATGGGGTCTCCGAGCGACGTCCCCGTGCCATGCGCTTCGAGGTAGCTGATGGTCCGCGCGGGAATCCCCGCGACCCGAAGCGCATCTTGAATCACGTCGCCTTGAGCGCGCGGGTTGGGAACGGTGTAGCCCTGCGTCTTCCCGCCGTGGTTGATGGCACTGCCCAGAATCGTGCCGTGGATGACGTCTCCATCCGCGAGCGCACGCGAGAGCGGCTTGAGCAACAGCGCGCCCACGCCCTCCCCGGGCACGTAGCCATCGCCTCCCGCGCCGAAGCTGCGGCAGCGCCCGTCGGTGGACGCGAAGCCTCGGCTGCAGATCTGGAGGTACTTGTTCGGATGCAGCGACAGGTTCACGCCGCCCACCAGCGCCATCTCGCTCTCTCCCGACAGCAGGGACAGGCAGGCCAGGTGCAGCGCGGTGAGCGATGACGAGCACATCGTGTCGACGACGAAGCTCGGGCCTCGGAGGTCGAGGAAGTGCGAGACGCGGTTGGCGATGGACGACAGGGGTGAAATCAACGGCGCCCGGCCCGCCGCGGCCTCCTCCACGCCGAACAGCTGATAGTCCGCGTAGAGCACGCCGACGAAGACGCCCAGGCGGGTGCCGGAGAGCGCCTTCCTCGGGTAGCCCGCGTCCTCGATGCAGTGCCATGCTTCCTGGAGGAACAGTCGCTCCTGCGGGTCGATGAGCGCGGCTTCCCGAGGGGAGATCTGGAAGAAGAGGGGGTCGAACGCGGCCGGGTCCGAGATGAAGCCACCCCACTTCGAATAGGCCCGCTCGTAGCGGCGGTGGTCCCACCGCTCCGGGGGAACCTCCGTGATGGAGTCGACCCCGCCCTTCAAGTTGTCCCAGAGCTGGTCCAGGTCCTCCGCGCCCGGGTAGCGGCCACTGACGCCGATGATGGCGATGCGGTCGCTCCAGGCCCCCTCCCGCGCGAGAGGCTCGCGAGAGATGAGCGTCACCAGCTCCGGCGTCACCACCGGAGGCGCGACGGCCTCCGGCGTCAGCAGCTGGTTGAGCACCTCCCCACGCTCGGTGACGAGGTACTCCGCCAGCTGGGTGAGCCGCGCGTGCTCATAGAGCACCGTCTTCGACAACGGGCCCACCTGTCGCTCGAGGTCGCGCACGAGCTGATTCACCATCAGCGAGTCGACCCCGTACCCATCCAGGGGTTGGTCCAGCGCGATGCGCTCGGGGGCGAGCTTCAGGGTCCGTGCGACGAGCGCGCGAAGGAAGTGCTCGGTCCGCGTCCGCAGCTCCCCCACTGCGAGCAAGGGACTCACGGAGTCCGGCTTCGGCGCCAGGTCCCGGGTGTCCACGGCGGGCGAGGCGGAGCGCGGAAGGGAGGCCGCCGTGTTGAGCAGCCAGTACCGCTCGCGAGCGAAGGGATAGGCCGGCGTGCTCACCGGAGGCGGAGCGCCCTGAGCGTAGAGGGAGGCCCAGTCGACCTCGCCCCCCGTCACCCAGCGCTGTGCCCATCGAGCGCCTTCCACCTCGCTCCCGCCCTGCGCGGCCGGGGTCCCCGCCGTGCCCCTGAACACCTGCTCCGGAAGCGCTCCACGCGCGAAGGCGGCGAGCTTCCTCCGAGCGTCGTCCAGGCTCGTGGCCAGCACCGCGAGCCGCTCGGTCATCACCGCGCGCCGAAGCTGCAACGTCGCGGCGAGCCGCTCCAGCAGCCCCGACGCATCCGAGACACCTCGGCGGCGCTCCAGCCAGACCGCCAGGTTCTCCGCCATCGCGCGAAGCCGCTCCCCGGACCTGGCCGAGAGCGGGAGGACCCAGTGCGCCCTCCGGGGCACGGGGCGAACGGATGGGAGCGGCGCCTCCTCGATGACCATGTGGCAGTTCGTGCCGCTGAAGCCGAACGCACTCAGGGCCGCGCGGCGAGGACGCCCCTCCTCACGAGTCCAGGGACGTGCGGTCCTCGCGAGCTCCAGCGGGCTCGACGCCCAGTCGTGATGATGGGTCGGCTGCGCCACCTGAAGCGTCGCGGGGATGCGCTCGTGCTGAAGCGACAGGAGGATCTTGATGAGCCCCGCCAGGCCGGACGCCGCCGACGTGTGGCCGAGGTTGCTCTTCACCGCCCCGAGCAGACAGAAGTGCCGGTCCAGCGAATGCTGGCGCAGCGCCGTCGCGAGGGCTTCGACCTCGATGGGGTCGCCGAGCGGTGTCCCGGTGCCGTGGGCCTCGACGTAATCGAGCGTCCTCGGGTCGATGCCGGCGCGACGCCAGACCTCCAGCTCCAGCGCGGTCTGCGCACGCCCCGAGGGCGCGGTGATGCCGTTGGTCCGCCCATCCTGATTGATGCCCGAGCCTCGGATGATGCCGTGAATCCGGTCGCCATCACGGAGCGCGTCCTCGAGCCGCTTGAGGACCACCACCGCCGCGGCCTCGCCCACGACGATGCCGTCCGCCCCGTCATCGAAGGAGCGGCAATGGCCCGTCGGAGAGAGCATGCCCGCGTGGCTCATCTCGACGTAGGTCTGCGGGGACAGGTAGAGCGTCACGCCCCCCGCCAGCATCAGGTCGGCCTCGCCCCGCTGGAGCATCCCGCACGCCATGTGGGTCGCGACCAGTGACGAGGAGCAGGCGGTGTCGACCGCCAGCGCCGGCCCGCGAAGGTTGAGGTGGTAGGCGATGCGCGCCGCGAGGATGGACGTCGCGTTGCCCAGCATCATCTGCCCGGCGCGCTCGGGATGCTCGCTGCGCGGCAGCAGCGCGCCGTACTCATTGCTGATGACGCCCGCGACGACGCCACACCGGCTGGCCGCCAGCATCGACGGCGCTTGTCCCGCGTCCTCCAGCGCCTTCCAGGACTCCTCCAGGAACAGCCGCTGCTGCGGGTCCATCACCTCCGCTTCCGCGGGCGAGAGGCCGAAGAACGCCGGGTCGAAGCAGTCCACGTCGGAGAGGAATCCTCCCCAGCGGCTGTTCGTCCGGTTGGGAGTCCCCACCCTCGCGTCGAAGTAGTGCTCGGAGTCCCAGCGCTCGACGGGCACCTCTCCAATCGCGCTCCTGCCCGCGTCGAGCAGCTCCCAGAGCTCCTCCGTGTCGCGAGCACCGGGGAAGCGTCCGGCGAAGCCAATCACCGCGATGCGCGAGTCCCCCGGGTGTGACTCCACGGGCGGCAAGGGCTTGGGAGTGGCGTGCGCCCTTGGCGCGACCTTCGGGAAGGTCTCCTCGACATGCCGCGCCAGCTCCCTCACACTCGAATGGTCATAGAGGGCCTGGATCTTCAGCGTGATGCCCATCCGGCGGTTGATGGCATCGACCAGCGCCAACCCCTCCAGAGACCCGACGCCCAGGTCGACGAAGCGCGCATCCGGGTCCAGCTCATGCGCCCCCAGCTCCATCACCTCCGCGGCCAGCGACAGGAGCGTGTCGCGCAGGGCGGCCCCATCGTCCGGCGACGGAGCGGCAGGGCGCTTCCGTGGGCCGGAGGCGGCCACCGCGTCGGCGTGGGGCGTGGGGTGCTGCAGCGCCTCGAGGTTCTCGGCGAGCAGGGCCTCTTCCGAGAGGGAGTCGGCGCGCTCGAGCTCCAGCAGCATGTAATAGAAGAGCTTCCGCCGCAGGGCCTTGCCGAAGTGGACCCAGCTCCGATGCAACGTCTCGAAGGCCGCGGCCTCGGGCTTCTCCCGCGTGAGGCGCGCGAGGTTCTGCTCGAAGTTCGGGTCGTCGAGGAAGTGAATCACCTCGCGGCTCGAATCGATGCAGCGGCGGAGCCTCAGCCTCGCCTTCGTCAACATCGCCGCGTATTCCGTGAGCGAGCTGCTGAACATCGCGAGCTCGGGCAGCTCGACGGGCACCGTGGAGGCCACGGAGTCGATCAAGAGGACTCGCCCCCCGGGGGCCAGGCTCGCGACGATGTTGTCCAGGGCCTCCTGCTTGCGCTGGATGTGAGGGAAGACCTCGAAGCCCACCACCAGGTCGTAGGTGGACGGGAACGCGTCTGTCGCGCTGTCCCGATTGAAGATCTCGATGCGCGAGCCGAGCCCCGCTCGCGCCACGCGCTGGGTCGCGCTCCGCGCCTGTCCGGGCGAGATGTTGTAGCCGTGCGCGACGGCCTGGGGCAGCTCACGCATCAAGGCGATGAGGTCCACCCCCAGGCCACAGCCAATGTCGAGGACCCGGCGGACCCGCGTGAGGTCGACACCGTCCAGCAGGAGCCGCTTGGCCTGCTGCTGTCCCATCCGCAGCGCCTGACGGAACGCTGGGTAGCGCTCCGGCTCGTGGTACGCCAGCAGCCAGGAGAAGCCCGGGGGCACCTGGAGCAGCGGCGCGAAGGTGAGATGCGGCTCGTCCCCCTCGCCTGGAGTGGGGTCCGCGAAGAGCGCGTCATAGTAGGCGCCGATTCGCCGCGCGCTCTCCTCCCTCGGCCCCGGCGGGGCAGTGCGCTCGCCCTGAGCGACTGGCGCGAGGGACACGGGGTCGAGCGAGCAGCTCCGCTGCTCGAAGGGATAGGTCGGAAGCGAGACACGGCGCACGGGGCCACGGTGGAGCTGGCGCCAGTCGACGCGTTGCCCGGAGACCCAGAGCCCCGCGAGGGACTCGAGGTCTCCCTCCGCGAGGGCCTGCGTCACCAGGTGGCTCTCGGGGACATGCCGCGGAGCCGAGCCGCGCACCCCCACGGTCCGCCCCCCGGCGAACGCGTCGAGGGCCGTGGCGAACTCCGGAAGCGAGGAGACGACCACCGCCCATCGCTCGGTGAAGGCCTCACGTCCGGTCTGCAACGTGAACGCGATGTCCGCGAGCGACAGGCGCCCTTCCCCGCCGCGCACGGCCCCGGCGAGTCGGGAGGCCACCTCACGCAACCGCGCTTGCGAGCGTGCGGACAACACCATCACCTGGGGACCTGCCGAGATGCCGGAGCTCGATGCCTCCATGGACTCCTCGAGGACCGCGAAGGACTCCACGCCTCCCGCGCCGCATGCGGTGATGCATGCGCGCCGAGGCATGGGCACACCCGTCTCCTGGCGACGTGGCCACTCCATCGCGTGAGTCGGGAAGAAGAACGGTGACGCCGTCACATCCACTTCGGGCGCGAGCTTGCTCGCCACGTGCAGCGGCAACAGCTCGCCGTGCCGCATCTGGAGCAGCGCGCTGATGAGCTGCAGGACGCCGGACGCGGTCTCGGGGTGGCCGACGTAGGGCTTGACGGAGCTGTAGGCGCAGAAGCCACGCGCCTCCCCCGCGGTCTCGAGCAGCGCGCGAGTCGCCGCACGCCACTCGGTGATGTCCGACAGCGAGGCCCCCTGGGCCTGGGCGCCGTAGACACCGAGGGTCTCTCCGGTGACGCCGGCCTCTCGCAGCACACCGGCCAGGTGGGAGGCCTGCGTCACCGGCGAGGGAAGGAAGTAGTCGGAGGCACTGCCCTTGTGGGAGAGCGACGTGGCCCGGATGAACCCATGGAGGTTGTCGCCATCCTCCACGGCCCGCGCCGCGGGCTTCAGCAGCACCACCGCCACCGCCTCGCCCGGTGTGAAGCCGTCGCCTTGACCATCGAACAGCTCGTTGTCCGGGCGCGTGGAGACGACCCGCAACTCCGACAGCCGTCTGTACTGGGAGGGATACAGGTAGAGGTTGACGCCGCCGACCAGGGCCAGCGTGCACTCACCCCGCCGCAGGGCTTCGCGCGCGAGGTGGAGCGCCGCCATGGAGGATGAGCACGCCGCGTCCACCACGAGGCTCGGCCCGGTGAAGCCGAAGAAGTTGGACACCCGGCACGGCAGACCGTTCGCGCTGGCATCCACGGCGGCGTCCTGGCCGCCACCTCGCTGGGTATAGCTGGACGGCCTCGCGCCGATGAAGACACCCACGCGCTCCTCGCGCAGGGACTCACTCGTGTAGCCGGCGTCTTCCAGCGCGGCCCAGCTCGTCTCGAGCAGGAGGCGCTCTTCCGGCGTGAGCGCACGCGCGGCCCGCGGAGTCATGCCGAAGAAGAGCGGGTCGAAGTGGTCGACATCGTCGAGGAACGCGCCCCATCGAGGCAGGGACCACTTCTCCTGGAACGCACGCCAATCCCAGCGCTCGGGAGGGACCTCCCGGATGGCGCGAACCCCTGCGCGGAGGTTCCGCCACAGCGAGTCCACATCCTTGGCACCCGGGAACACGCCGGCCATGCCGATGACGGCGATGCCCTCGGGTGTCTCCTGGGGGATGTGCACCACCTCTCCCGGAGCTGCACCGAGGTGCTTCTCCAGGGCTTCACGATGTGAAGCCATCAAGGCGGCGGACAGGCGCGCGACGGAGTCGTTCTCGAGCGGCAGGGTCCTCGGGACGGGCCCGAGCCCCTCGCTCAGTCGATGGTTGAAGCGCTGGAGGAGGATGGAATCGAGGCCCAGCTCGGCGAAGCGATCCTCATCGGCGAGCTCGCCGTCCGACAGTCGGAGCTCTTCACGGAGGAGGGAGCGAAGCCACTGTCGCGCGCGGGGCTCGATGGAAGACACCCGTACCTCGGAGCGTGGAGCGGGCCGCGCGGGCGGCGCGGGTTGAACCTGGGGGGAAGGAGACCGCTCTTCGCGAACCAGTCCGTTGCTGCGCGCCAGCAGCAGCCGTTCCGGGAGCGAGGAGATCTCCGCGTCGTCGTCCCCCATCACGGCGCACGAGGTGAAGCCTTCCCGGTCGAGCAAGAACCGCCAGCGCGCGACGTCGAGCAGCGGTGAGTCTGGCAGGCGCAGGTGCGCGTCCTCGAATCGCCACCAGCCATCCAGCAGGCCGAAGGTCAGCGTCGTGAAGTGCTGGACCCGGGTCAGCTCTTGCAGGAGGAGCCAGCCGCCCCGCCTGAGGAGCCACTTCGCGTGTCGCAGCGACTCGGCGAGGGAGCGAGTGGCGTGAAGGACGTTCGCGGCGAGCACCAGGTCGAACCCGCCTCGCTCGAAGCCCTGCGCGCCCGGGTGCCGCTCCACATCCAACGGCTTGAAGTGAACGAACGGGAAGTCCTTCGAGAATCGCTCCTGGCCGTGTCGCAGGAACGCGGGGGAGACATCGGTGTAGACGAACTCGACGGTGCGTCCGGAGTCACGCAGCGCGGAGAGCACCGCCGCCGAGGTCCCTCCCGTCCCCGCGCCAATCTCCAGCACGCGGAAGGGCTCTGCCCCGGTGTTGGGGGAGACGCGAAGAGCCGCCTCCACCGCCGCGGCCACCTGCATGCGCAGCGCCTGCGCCTGCGGGTTGTCCGAGTAGATGGGCGCAACCAGGGCCGACGAGCCCCCGGGGAACAGGACATCCGTTGCACGCCGCTTCCCACGGAGCACCGAGACGAAAGCGGCGGCGGCGGTGTCGAGCAGCGTCAGGTGCGCGGACAGGAGCGGATGCCGCCGGGAGGAAGCCTCCGGCGACGCCTCCACGGGGAGGGCAACCACGGAGAGGCGGGGGCCTTCATCCTGGAGCCATCCGAGCCGCACCGCGGGCGCGATGAGCGCATCGAGGAGCCGCCGATGTGGCGCGATGACACCTGCCCGCTCGGCGAGGCCCGCCTTCTCGTGGAGGTCCCCCGCCGCGCTCAGGATGCCGAGCTGTCGAAGGATGGTCGCGAGCGCACGCGCCCCCTCTTCCTCCAGCGCCTCCTGCCCCTGGCGGAACGCGTCGAGGGACACGAACGCCGGACGGCGGACGGCGGCCAGGGTGCGCTCGAAATCGAGGGTCGAGTGTCCCGCGACGGGCCGGCTCTCGGGCATCGGATTCGGGGACAGCGCTTGGAGCAGGTCGGGTTTCGCGACAAGGCAGGCGACCTGTGGCTCGCCAGAGGCGAGAATCGACTCCAGCGCCGCCAGTCCCTCGGGCACTTCGATGGAGCCCAGTCCGAGCTGTGCCATCCGTCGCTGAGCCTCGGGCGTGGCGACGGCTCCAACGGAGCCCCAGTAGCCCCAGTTGATGACTCGCAGCGGCAGGTGCTCCCTGAACCGGTGCGCCATCGCATCCTGGAGTGCGCAGGCGGCCGCGTAGTTCGCCTGCCCCGCGTTCCCGAAGAAGGACTGCATCGACGAGAAGACGACGGCGAAGTCGAGCGCCTCATCGCGCACGGCCTCGAAGACGGCCTCGGCCCCGTCGACCTTGGGGGCGAGCACGGCGAGCAGGTCCCGCGTCTCCAGGTCTCGTAGCGCCCGGTCCTTCAGCACGAGCGCGGAGTGGAAGACGCCATGAAGCGCGCCGAAGCGGCGCTTGAGGTCGTCGACCACGGAGCGCATGCGGGCCCTGTCCGAGCAGTCCGCTTCGACATAGAGGGCCTCGCCGCCCTCGCGAGCAAGCGCGTCGAGGGTGTCACGCAGCGCCGCATCTAGGGGCCTGCGGCCCACCAACACCACCCGGGCCGCGAAGGTGCGGGTCAGGTGGCTCGCGACCGCAAGGCCGAGGCCTCCGGCACCACCGACGATGAGATAGACCCCACCCCGCCGGAAGGGAGACGAGTCAGGGGGAGCCAGCGCCAGGGGAGCGAGGGCGCGCTCGAACCGGGTCTGACGACGGAGCGCCACATCTCGGGGACGAGCACTCGGGGACTCGGAGAGGATGGCGCGGGCCACGCCTTCACGAGTCGCCGCCGGAGCACCGGGCCCCACTTCTTCACGCGCCACGTCCACGGTCGCGACACGGATTCGAGGTGTCTCGCGTGCGACGGCCTTGCCGAAGCCCGCGAGCGCGGCGCCGCCAGGAGCCACCTTGTCGCCAGCCAGGATGGAGCAGGCACTGGTCGAGACGACTCTCAGCTCAACAGTCCCCGCGTCCGCCCGGGCCAGTGCGCGAACGAACCGAAGCAACGAGACAACGGGTGAGGTCGCGGAAGGAGCAGGTCCCGCGACGAAGCACACCTGACCGAGTGTTCCGAGACGCGGGAGCAGCCGCTCCCACCCGTCATCCTCGTCGGAAGCCAGGTGCCATACGTGGTCCGAGTACGCGCGCGTCTCGCTGCCCAGATGAACCGTGAGCGCGGAGTCACCAAGCAACCGGACCAGTGACAGGCCCAGCTCCAGCCCTCCGCTGTCCATGATGACCAGCGGCCGCCCTGTCTGCGCGACGCCATCCCCTCGCGTTCCGACGACGACCGAGGCTCGCTGAGCACCACCGCCATCCTCGAGTGGCACCGGTATCCACTCACTGCGCAACAGCGTCGGAGGTTGTCCCTTCACCTCTCTCGCCGCGGGCGAAGGCTGCGCATCAGCGGTCCGCGTGACGGGAGGCCCCTTGATGGGTGGCTCCTGGCGGCGAGGCAGCCAGTACCGCTCGCGTGCGAACGGATAGGCCGGCAGATGCGCGCGGCGCGGCGTGTGCCTCCTGGGCAGAGTGGCCCAGTCGACCTCCGTCCCCTTCACCCATGCCTCGGCGAGCGATGACAGCTCCTCCATCGTGGAACGAGCCGCCCGACGCACGGATGCATCCGAAGCGTCGTCTCGCGCCTCTCCGAACCAGACGCGCTCGGACACCTCGCCCCGAGCGAATCGCGCGAGCGCCTCGGCGGCCTTCAGCCGGTCATCCGCGACGACCGCCAACCGCACGGCCATCGCCGACCGCCCCGTCTGAAGCGTGTATGCGACATCCGCGAGACTCGCCTCCGTCGAAGGTGTCTCGCGCAACCACGTGGCGACCTCTCCCGCGAGCACCTCCAGCCGCTCCTTGTCTCGCGCGGAGAGCACGAGCACCTGGGGCTCCGCATCGTCCCGACGATTGCTTCGGGGGTACTCCTCGACCACCACATGCGCGTTGACGCCGCCAAAGCCGAAGGAGCTGACGCCCGCGCGCCGTGGCGAATCCCCCTCGACCTTCCACGGCGTGTTGCGCTCGACGATGAAGAAGGGACTCTTCGCCAGGTCGATGTGCGGGTTGAGCTTCTCGAAGTGGAGCGTGGGCGGGAGCGTCCGCTCGCGCATCGCGAGGACGACCTTGAGCAGCCCCGCGAGCCCCGCCGCCGCCTCGAGATGTCCGAAGTTGCTCTTGACCGACCCGACGCCACACCACGGCGCCACCACCGAGTCGTCCCGCGACAGATCCTGAAACGCCCTCCGCAGCGCCTGGACCTCGATGGGGTCCCCCAGCCGGGTGGCCGTCCCGTGCGCTTCGATGTAGCCGACCGTCCGCACGTCGACCCCGGCTCGCGAGTACGCCTCGACCAACAGCTCGGCCTGGGATGCGCCATTCGGCGCGGTGAGCGAGTTCGCCTGGCCGGCATGCCCCACCGCGCTGCCGATGAGCAGGCCGTGAATCGCGTCCCCATCTGCTTCGGCTTGTGAGAGCCGCTTGAGCACCACCGCGGCGGAGCCCTCCCCTCGCACATAGCCATCCGCGCGGTGGTCGAACGTCCGGCAGCGCCCACCGGTGCTCAACATCCCGGCATGCGAGAACGAGAGGTGGAAGAACGGCGAGAGCACCAGGTTCACGCCCCCGGCAATCACCACATCGGACTCCCCCCCACGCAGCGCCTGGATGGCCCGATGCACCGCCACGAGTGAGCTCGAGCAGGCGGTGTCGATGGGCTCGCTCGGCCCGCGCAGCCCCAGCAGATGCGAGATGCGATTGGGCAGGATGGAGCGGGCATTTCCCGTCGACGTGTGCGCCTCGACCTGCCCTCCGGATTGCGCCAGCAGCTCCGCGTAGTCCGACGTGCAGACCCCCACGAAGAGCCCGGTCCGGGTTCCTCGCAGGCTCGCTGGGTTCCATCCCGCGTCCTCGACCGCGCGCCAGACCGTCTGGAGGAAGAGGCGCTGCTGCGGGTCCATCAGCTCGCACTCACGGCGAGAGATTCCGAAGAATCGACCATCGAACTGGTCCACGCCTTCGATGAACGCCCCCCAGCGAAGTGCGTCCGACGAGGAGCCTCCTCCCACCGAGCGCCAATCCCAACGCTCCGAGGGAATCTCCCGAACCAGGTCCTTCCCTGCTTCGAGGTTCCTCCAGAACCCGCTCAGCGTCTCGGAGCCTGGAAGCACCGCGGCCGCGCCCACGATGGCAATCGGCTCATCATGCCGCGCGCGAGGGGGCCGGGAAGCAACCTTCGGCGCAGGCGCGGGAGGTTCGACCTCCGGTGCGGGCACCTCCGTCGTGATTCGAGGCGCCAGATGCGTCGCGAGCTTCTGGAGCGTCGACTGCTCGAAGAAGAGCGCGGGGGTCAGGGAGAGACCGAACTCGGAGTTGAGCCGGTTCGCCAGCTCGGTGAAGGAGAGCGAGTCGAACCCGAACTCCCCCAGCTCCCGCTCCGGACTCAGCTTGCGAGGCTCCTGCTTGAGGATGGCCGCCGCCAGCGCGGTGAGCCGAGGGCGAAGCAGCTCCGCCGACATGGAAGACGAGGCCCGCTGCGACTTCACGGGTGAAGCCGCGCTCCTCGCCGGAGCGAAGCGAGCACGGATGCGCTCGACATTCCCCTCCGCGACGAACAACTGAGGCGCCTCGAGCGCCAGCGCGTCCTCGAAGGCCGCGAGCCCCGTGGCCGTAGCCATCGGCCGGAGGCCCAGGACGTCGGCGAACCAGCTCTCGGTCGGCCCATCGACCGCCATCCCCCCCTCGCGCCACAGCGGCCAGCTGAGTGAGCGCGTGACCCCGAAGCGCTCACCTCGCGCGCGAAGGGCCTCGCGGCTCTCGACGAAGCCGTCGAGAAACGCGTTGGCGAACGCGTAGTCCGCCTGCCCCACGTTCCCCACCAGCCCCGCGACGGAGGAGAAGACCACGAACACATCGAGGGGCTCCGAGCGCAGCGCCTGGTCCAGCAGCGTGACGCCGGTGACCTTCGGCCCGACGACCTCCTCCACTTCGGCCACGGTCTTTCGCGTCAGCCGTGAATCCCGGATGACCCCGGCCGAGTGAATCACGCCGGCAATCCCACCGAATCGCCGCTTCGCCTCCGCCACCAGTCGCGCGACCTCCACTTCGCGCGTGACGTCCGCCTGGACATAGAGAGCCTCGCCCCCCAGCGCGGTCAGCGAGGAGAGCCACTCACCCAGCGCCGCCGTCTGCGGAGACCGACCGCAGAGCACCAACCGTGCGCCCTGGGCCGCGAGCCGTTGGGCGAAGAGTCGCCCCAGTCCCCCCGCTCCGCCCGTTATCAGGTACGCCCCACCCGAGCGCGGCGAAGCCCCGCGACCAGGCCCCACCGGCAGCTCCCTCAGGACACGAACCTGGCGCGGCCCTTCCAGGTAGCTGACCTCGCTGTCCCCCGACACGAGCTCCGTCCGCACGAGGTCGACGAACGACGGTCCCCTCAAGTCAGCGGCGGGAGCAGCCACCACCGTGGCCGAAGCCCCCGCATGCTCCAAGGCGAGCGTCTTGCCGAAGCCCGCGAGCGCCCCTGTCCAGGGCCGGCGCAACCCCTCCTCCCCTTCGTGCAGGAAGAGGAGTCGAAGCTCGAGCTCCGAGGCCGCCACCGCCGCGGCCTGCGTGAGGAACAGCGAGGCCAACAACCCCGTGGCCAGCTCGCCCCGCGGGCTCCCATCCCCGCGCCACGCGTGGACGACAGACCGGGGTGAGAAGCCTTCCTCGGAGAGGGCCGCGAACAAGGAGCGATAGTCCTCCCGAGCCCCCGCGCGGAGCACGTAGTGACCACGCTCCACGCGCCGGAAGTCTGGCCCCTGCTCGACGAGGACCACCCTGCCGCGCCACTGCTTCGAGAGCCGAGCCCATCGCTCCGTGCCCGAGTCCAACAGAAGCAGCTCGGGCTCCTCATCACCGCGCGAAGCCGGCGCCGCCACCCACGCAGGCGTGAAGTAGACGGTGTCCCGAGGAGCCACGGGAGCCTGCTCCACCCGCACGGGCCGCAAGAAGAAGTCGCGAATCTCCAGCTGGATGTCGCCCTGCGCATCCGCCACCGCGAGGTCGATTCCACTCCCGCTCGCGGCACGCGTCACGTGAACGAAGCACCGCGCGGGGAGACGCCCCGAGAGCCGCACCTCCCCCATCGTGAACGGAAGGTGAAGCTCCTTGGCGGAGTGATTCCAGAAGCCCGCGAGCGCGACCTGCAGCGCGCCATCAATCATCCCCGGATGAAGGACAACGTCCGCGGGCCCCTGCTCTCGTGCTCCTGTCGGAAGGGAGAGCACCCCGAGCGCCTCGTGCTCCGAGGCCCACACCTCCTCCACCGGGCGGTACGCGGGACCAAGCTCGAGGCCGTACCGCCGCAAGCTCGCATAGAGGTCCTCCCGCGAGACGCGAGGAAGGACACGGGCCCGGATCGCCGCCAGGTCCAAGCGGCGCGAAGCCAGCGAGGGCTCCGGAGGCAACACGCGTCCCTGCGCATGCCGCACCCCCTCTCCTCCTTCGCCGCTCGACTGGATGAAGAAGGACCCGTCCTGCTGGAACTGGAACGCGACCTTCGCGGTCCCGCCCTCCGCCCGAACCGGCCGCATCCAGACGAGCCCGCCCAAGCGGGTGACAGGCTGCCCCGTGACGGTGGTCCCGGCCGAGCGAGCCATCTCCACCATCGCCGCCGCGGGGAGCACCACGTCGCCGCGCACCACATGGTCGACGAAGAAGACGTCCTCGCCCGTCAACCGGAAGTCGACCCGCGAGGGCCGCGTCACGACGGGAAGCCAGAAGCGCTCATGCGCGAAGGCATGACCAGGCAGGTGGACCCTGCGCGGTGTCGTGGAGCGCGGCAACGCGGTCCAGTCGAGCTTGACGCCCCCCACCCAGAGCTGCGCCAGCCGAGCGAGGTCTCCACTCGCCGCCACCTCCGCGACGAAGCCCCGTCCCGCCGTGCCTTCCAGCAGGGAAGCCCAACCCCGGTTGGAGCGAGCATTCCCCACCGCGAGCCCGGTCCCCGCCCCCTCCTCCAGGAACCGCCGAAGCACAGCCACCACCTGCTCACGACTGGATGCGACGAAGGCCAGCCGCTCATCCATCGCGGTACGCCCCACCTGGAGGGTGTAGGCCACGTCCACGAGCCGCTCATCGCCGCCCTGCTCCCACCACCGCAGCAAGGCCGCCGCCTGAGCACGCAGCCGCTCCGGGTCCCGCGCCGACAGCACCCACAGCTCGGGCCCCGTGACAGCAGCCTCAGCGGGAACGGCGCGAAGAGGAGGCGCCTCCAGGACCACATGCGCATTGGAGCCCCCGAAACCGAACGAGCTCACCCCCGCCCGTCGAGGCTTGGACGTCCGTCCCCACTCCACCGCCCTCGTGGCCAGGAAGAAGGGACTGCCCGCGAGCTCGACGTGGGGGTTCTGTTCCGCGCAGTGGAGGTTCGAGGGAATGACCCCCAGGCGCATGGCCCCGACGACCTTGGCGACGCCCGCGAGCCCCGCGGCGGCCTCGAGGTGCCCGATGGAGGACTTGAGCGCCCCCAGCGCGCAGGTGGGCTGGGGGCTCGCATGGGCCCACTCGGAGTAGAGGCCCGCGAAGGCCTCCTTCAGCGCGTTGACCTCGATGGGGTCCCCGAGCACCGTGCCAGTCCCATGCGTCTCGATGTACGAGACGGTCGCCGGGTCGATGGCCGCATCGCGATACGCGGCGCGGAGCAGCTCGACCTGCGCGGACGGGTCGGGTGCGGTCAGCGACTGCGCGCGGCCTCCATGGTTCTCCGCCGAGCCGAGCACGATGGCGTGGATGGGGTCGCCATCCCGCTCCGCGTGACGCAGTGGCTTGAGCAACAGCATCACCGCGCCCTCGCCGCGCACGTAGCCGTCCGCCGAGCGGTCAAACGTGCTGCACCGGAACCTCGGGCTGAGATAGCCGCCGCGAGCCAGGCTGACGTGGAACAGCGGTCCCAGGACCAGGTTCACGCCCCCCACGAGCGCCAGGTCACACTCGCCCGCGAGCATCGACCGTCGGGCGCGGTGAAGCGCGACGAGTGAGCTGGAGCACGCGGTGTTGATGGGTGAGCTGGGCCCTCGAAGGTTCAGGAAGAACGACAGCCGATTGGTGAGGACCGTCTCGGAGACGCCCGAGAGGGTGTACGCATCCACGGGCTGCTGCTCGCGGCACTGCACCTCCCAGTACTCCGAGCCCGCGGAGCCCACGAACACGCCGGTCCTGCTGCCTGCCAGCGTCGTTGGATCAAGCCCCGCGTCCTCGATGCAGTGCCACGCGGTCTCGAGCAGGAGCCGCTGCCGAGGGTCCAGCAACTCCGCCTCGCGCGGTGAGATGCCGAAGAAGGCCGCGTCGAAGCGGTCCACGTCGTCGATGAAGCCCGCCTTGAAGTCTGGCTCGACGCCCGAGCGTTCGAGCGTGGCGCGAAACGCCTCCGCCCCCGGACGCTCGCGGGGCATCCCCCGGACACCGTCCGCCCCGCGCGCCAGGGAGTCCCAGAACGCCGGAAGGTCCGCCCCACCCGGCAGCCGACCCGCGATGCCGATGATGGCGAGGGGCTCACCTTCGCGGATGCGCCCGTCCTCGGCCTTCCGTGAAACCTCGGCCGCCGCACGTGCCTCAGCGGCGGCGACCGGGCGAGGCGGCTCGGCGACAACCGCTGTCGGCTGCATCAAGGCCCGGGGAGCCACCCGCGCCCGCGGGTCCTCCGCCAGATGCGCGGCCATCGCTTGAAGCGTGGTGAACCGATAGAAGGCCGTCGGCGACAGCTCCACGCCAAGCCGAGCCCGAATCTGGACGGCCAACGCCGTGAACCGCAGGGAGCGGAGGCCATACTCCCCCAGCGGTCGGTCGAGTTCGATGGGACCCGCGTTGGGAACCACCTTCTGGGCCAGCTCGCGAAGCACCTCCGCGAGCTCCGAGGCGCGCGGGCCCTCCCCCACCGGAGCCGAGCCCACGGCCGCCCCCAGCTCGGCGGTGAGCGCCGCCGGGTCTTCCTTGCCCAGGCGAACGCGGTCGACCTTCTGGTTCAGCGTGAGCGGGAACCGCTCGAGCACATGGAACGCCGACGGCACCATGTACTCGGGAAGCCAGCGGCGCAGCTCCTCCGCCAGGCCCGCCGTCGAGCGTGGGCGGGACAGGCGCACGTAGGCGATGAGCCGGTCATCCTGTCCCTCCGCGCGCCGGAGCACGACCACCGCGTCCGCGATGGACTCCAGCTTCTCGAGCGCGGCCTCGATTTCTCCCAGCTCGATGCGATAGCCGGCGAGCTTCACCTGCGCATCCGCGCGTCCGACGTACTGGAGGGAGCCGTCCTCCAGGAGGCACACGCGGTCCCCGGTCCGGTACATCACTCGACCGCTCGGCCCGAACGGGTCCGGGACGAAGCGGTCCGCGGTCAGCTCCGGGCGATTGATATAGCCGCGGGCCACACCGTCACCGCCGATGAACAGCTCCCCCGTCTCGAGCGGAGCCACCGGGCGCCCCCGCTCATCGAGCACATGGCAGCGCGTCCGGTCGATGGGGCTCCCCAGCGTGATGGGCGCCCCGGAGCGCACCTCGCCAGCGGTCGACCAGATGGTGGTCTCGGTGGGCCCATAGACATTCCAGAGTCGAGTGACCCGAGCGAGCAGCGCATCGGCGAGCTCACGGGTCAGCGCCTCACCGCCACACAGCGCGACCAGGTCGAGCCGTCGCGTCCATCCGGCCTCGATGAGCATCTTCCAGGTAGAGGGGGTCGCCTGGAGGAGCGTCGCCCCACCCTGTTCGAGCGCCTGGAGCAGCTTCACGCCATCGTGTGCCGTCTCGGTCGACACGAGCTCGACGGTGCCGCCCGTGAGCAGCGGCAGGAAGAGCTCGAGCCCCGCGATGTCGAAGCACACCGTGGTGAGGGCGAAGAGACAATCCTTCGGTCCGCACTTCAGCAGTCGCGCGAAGGACTGAAGCAGGTTCGTGAGACTGGAGTGGGAGACCTCCACGCCCTTGGGGCGCCCCGTCGAGCCCGAGGTGTAGAGGACATACGCGGGCCAGTCTCCCTGGGCCACGGACGGCGGCGCGGGAAGCGGGGCCGGAGCCCTCACGTCATCCACCCTCAGCGCCAGGGTGTTGAAGCGAACCTCCGCGCTCGAGCGGTCCACGAGCACGCAGCGCGCGCCCGCGTCCTCAATCATGTACTCCAGCCGCTCTCGCGGATACGTCGGGTCCAGCGGAAGGTAGGCAGCCCCCACTTCCAACGTGCCCAGCAAGGCGGGGATGAGCTGCGGGCCCCGCTCAAGGAGGATGCCCACGCGGGCCCCCGGCCCCACGCCATGCGCCCGAAGCATCGCCGCGATGCGCGACGCGTGGGCCACCAGCTCGCCGTACCGCAGCACGGAGCCCCCCGCGCGAATGGCCACGGCCTCCGGTGCCAGCGCGGCCTGTTCCCGCACGAGCTCGGGCAGGCAGCGGTCCACGGGACGGTCGGACGCCACTTCCCGCAGCGGCTCGTGCGCCAGGGCACGGGCCTCATGCTTCACGGGAAGCAGCTCGGGAGCCAGCTCCGCGAGCTCGAGGCGGGAGCGACCACGAGCGAACAGCGCGTCGAACTCCCCCTCGGGACCGCAGTCGTGCCAGCTCACGGCACACGTCCAGTCCGGACCCGCCAGGGCGGTCAGCGCTTCGGGCTCCACGCCGGTGGCGGAGGAGTCCACGACCGCCCCACCCAGGAGCCGCGCGGCGCGTCGGGCCACGTCCTGGGTCCGTGCATTCGGAATGTCGCGCACCGCGATGAGGCCCGGAGAGGACGCCAGCGACCTGAGCAACCCGGGCATCCCGCCCACCTCGTCCCAGCGAGACACAGTCACCCGAGGTGCCGGGGCCCGCGCGGCCCCCACGCGCAGGACGACGTCGTAGCGATATCGGGTCAGCTCGTTGTGCGCCCGGCCGCGTTTCGGAGTGAGCGAGATGCCCGCGATGCGAGGGAACCGCCGTCGCAGCGACAGGAAGAACGCCGGGTCCATCACCAGCTCCGACTCGTCCTCCAGGGAGCGCTGAAGCCGCCGAGCGGCGGGTTCCACCTGTCCCCCCGTGCCCTCTCGCGACTCCGCGAGGCGCTGCACCCCGAGCAGCCGCAGGTTGCGCACATCCCCCAGGTAGATGAAGCCCTCGGGCGTGAGCAGCTCGAGCGCGGCCTCGATGACGCGCGCCAGGTACTCGGACGAGGGGAAGTACTGGATGACCGAGTTGAGGATGACGGTGTCGAAGCGACGATGCGCCAGGGCGCGCAGGTCATCCGCCGGAGCCACCTCCACGGAGACCTTCCGCGCGTCCTCCCCCAGCCGGTGCAGATGACGACGGACATGGGCCACCGCGTTCGCGGAGAAGTCCGCGCCGCAGTAGCTCACGGAGTGTGGGGCCAGCCGCCACAGCAGGAGCCCCTTGCCACACCCCAGCTCGAGGATGGCCCGAGGCGACAGCGCGAGCACCCCCTCCACCGTCGCCTCGACCCACTCGCGCATGTCCGACGCGGGAATGGGCTGCCCCGTGCTGTCTCGCCAGCACGTGGTGTCGAAGAGCGGGTCCGCGCCAGGCTCCCCCTCGTACGAGGCCTCGTAGACCTCACGCCATCGCTCGAGGTGCTCGGTGGTCTGCTCGACGCGGCGCACGAGCAGCTCGAGCGCCTTCTCCCAGGCCTCCACCACCCGCGAGGTGGAGCCCGCATCCACGCGGGCCTCGAGCTGTGCCCCCTCCGCCGTCAGCCGCAGGAGCCAGCGTGGCGTGCTCCGCGGATGCGATGAAGGTGCCGCCCCCCACTCCACTTCGACCGTCGGCCCTCGCGAGGCGAGGTCGGGGTAGCGCATCCGAAGGTCGGCGAAGCGCAGCAACGGTCCCCGCGCCGCGGTCAACGCACGACCCAGGGACTCACGCACCTCCACCGGCCCCCCGTCCTTCGCGGAGACCTCGAGGTCCCACTCGCGGACAAAGAGGCCCATCACCGGAGCCAGCGCCTCGCGGCCCTCCATCCGCAGGGTCACCTGGAGCTGGGTGCTCCGCTCGGAAGACATCACCGCCGAGACGAAGGCAGAGGTGACCACCTCGTCCGCCTCGGCTCTCCCGCGAAGGCCCGAGATGAGCGCGAGGAGGCTCTCGGGGAGCGCCACCACCGAGGGTCCCCACGTCTCCGGCGGCGGCTCGGGCTGGGTGCTCCGACGCGAGCGCCACTGCGCCTCGTCACGCGCGGCGACAGGAACCCATCGAGAGATCGCCTCGGCCAGCGCTGGAGTCACGCTGTCGAACCGGGCCCCTACGTCCACCCCCAGCGCCACGAGCTGCGCGGAGGTCAGCGCCCCGCGCTCCGCATCGACCAGCGCCCCCAACAGAAGGTCCTGTCCCACGGTGGCGACCCGGACCCGCGCCCCCTCCCACGCGAGCACCGTCCCCGCCTCCGGCCCGCTCCGCGTCGGCAGCAGCCGGGCCTCTCCCACCCCCAGGGCCCGCCCTCGAATCAGCACCTTGGGCGTGCCCAGGGGATTCGCGGCGATGCCAAAGTCCAGCGCGCGAACAAACGCGGCGATTCGCTCCGGGGGCCAGGCCCAATCCAGGAGGCATCCCGAGGCGGGCTTCATCCTGCGCGGATGGAACACGGTGGCCGAGCGCTCTTGAGGCTTCGCGCTCAAGTCCCCTCGGACCAGTCCGTCGAGCAATTCGCCGAAGGACTCGAGTCCCTGCTCGTAGCACTTGAGGTTCAACGACAAGGACGTCTCGTCCTCGCCGATGGGAAACCCGCGGGTGAGCAGGAGCGGTCCGGCGTCGACCTCCGGCGTCATCCGGTGCCACGAGATGCCATGCTCGCGCTCACCATTCAGGAGCGCCCAGGTGGCCGCATGGAACCCGGCGTACCGAGGCAGCGGACCATCGTGGTAGTTGATGGCCCCCCGCCGAGGGACGTCGAGCAGGGCCCCGGGGATGATGGAGAAACAATAGACGCTGAACAGGACGTCGATGTCCTGGGCGCGCAGCCACTCGGGCTCCACCGAGAGCGGGCCCACCGGTACCCCCGCCTCTCGCGCCCACTGACGAAGCGCCTCGGACGAGGTCATCACCGCCGCGACGCAATGCCCACGCTCGCGTGCGATCTCCGCGCACGCCATCAGCATCGAGCCTTCCCCCACGAAGGCACATCTCAGGCGCGCGGAAGCCCCCAGCTCCACCCGGGACGACCCACCGTCCCCGGCACTCATGACTCCACCTGCCGACGGACTTGCGCGACCAGCGCCGTCAGCACACGTCCCGGCCCGACCTCCTCGATGTCCGCGCCGGGCTGTTTCAACAGATATTGAACAGACTCCTCCCATCGCACCGGGGAGGTGATCTGCTCGACGAGCAACCGCTTGAGGGCGCCACGGGGATAGGGCTTCGCCTCGACATTCGACACCACGGGAATCCGAGGCGACGAGAGCACGAAGTCCTCGATGAAGGTCTCGAATTCCTGTCGTGCTTCACGCATGCATCGCGAATGGAACGCGGCGCTCACCGGCAATCGCTTGAAAGCCTTCGCGCCCACCCGGCTGAAGCTGCCCTCGGCCCTCGCGAGTGATTCGAGCGGCCCCGAGAGGACCTGCTGCTCCGGTGCATTGAGGTTCGCGAGGTCCAGGTCGCTCAAGCCCTCGTCGCGCAACACCTCCCTGACGCGGGCGGCGGACAGCCCGATGACCGCGGCCATGCCTCCTTCACGCGCCCGAGCCATCACCGCCGCCCTGCGCTGGACGAGCCGCAGGCCGGTGATGAAGTCGAAGGCCCCCGCGGCGAAGAGCGCGTTGTACTCACCCAGGCTGTGCCCCGCGACCATCTCCGGCCGCTGGCCCGTCTCACGCACCTTCTTGAGATATGACAGGGCATTCACGACATAGAGCGCGGGCTGCGTCCATGCCGTCTGGTGAAGATTTCCATTCACATCATGGAGGCACAGCTCACGAACCGACCAGCCCAGGACGGCATCCGCCGCCGCGAGCTCATCCGGTGCGCCGTCGAACAGCTCCGCCCCCATTCCCAGGCGTTGCGAGCCCTGCCCCGGAAACACATGGATTCGCATACATTCGTTATAACCCCCTCCGCGCGGGAAGGTGGCTATCTCTCTCAGCAAAGCGCAGCGCCAGTCGCCGCAGTCCCCACGCACCCACTGCCGAGCTCACCAAACCCATCACAAACACAGGCACGGCCGGCAGGCCTCCACTCGCAACGGCCCTTTCCACCCAGGAGTCCGTGGAGAGTGGAACCGCGAGTGTCATCCGTGCCACCAACATGACAAGCAACACCACCGTCACGATGAAGACGGCACTCACGAATCCGGCGGCATGGGAGAAGACATACGCCACCAGCGTGGACTCGGAGGCGAAGGGCAAGGAGGCCCGAGAGGCCTGCTCCGCGGAGCTCCGCGCGGACTCGATGGCGGCGAAGGAGGCCTGCCCCATCGCCTCCCAGTCGGGCGCCTGGGGCGTCTGCGCCTGGGCCGTGAGCCGCCGCGCCGCACGCCGCACGCTGCGCTTGAAGAAGCGCCGCAGCTCGGAGGCGACGCGGAAGTGCGTGTCCAGGGTGAACAAGGCCCCTTCCAGGCGGCGCAGCTCCTGGCAGGCGCGCAGGACGGCCGAGTCGAAGATGATGGAGTGCCGCCGCATCGTCGCGTGGACCGTCTCGAAGAGGGCACCGAAGGAGCGCGTCTCGCTGGGCAGCGTCTCCACCTCCGCGCGCTGGGCCCAGGCACGGACCTCCCGGGAGACCACCTTCTTGAGGTGATAGGGCTCCAGCGGAGGCAGGGGCTCGGCCAGCCGCAGCAGCGGGAAGAAGGCCCCCTCGTAGGAGCGCCGCAGCAGCGCGTGCAGCAGGAAGTGGAAGGCCTCCGCGCGGGGCACGCCCAGCTCGAGCGGCAGCACGAACGGCTCGAAGCGGTAGCAGAACGCGTTGTCGCCCAGGAGGAGGATGTCCTTCATCCCCTGCACGGGGACGAGCGTCCGCGCCTCCACGAGCTGGCGCATGTAGGAACGCCAGAGCCGGGACGCCAGCACCTCCGGGTCCGTCCCATGCTCCACGAACCAGGCCTCGGGTCCCCCGACGTCGAGCGGGCGGGCCTCCACCTCCTCCAGCGACGGCCCCTCCACGCGCTCCGCCACCAGG
The DNA here is from genome assembly GCF_038561935.1 of Myxococcus stipitatus. The sequence continues at coordinate 6,809,359 of NZ_CP102770.1, forward strand.
ACCTCCGGGCCACACAGCCGCTGGTAGACGCGCGGTGAGCTGGCGCCCGGATAGCGGCGGACCTGCTTGCGCAGCTCCCGCATCGCATGGGCCTGGATGCGCAGGTCCAACCCGTCCCTCAACGACGCACGCAGCTCGCGCGCCAGCCGCTCCCAGGGGACGTGGCGCAGCTCGTTCGTCCGCGCGAGCCGGGCGAAGAAGAGCTCCATCTCCTGGAGCTCGTCATTCAATCGCCGCTCGGCGTCCGGGTCGCGAACAGCCACCCAGACGGGAGCGCCGGTGCGCTTCAAGGTGGCGGCATGAATCTGCCCGAAGACCGAGACGCGCGCGGGCCGCTCGTCGAAATCCACGAGCCGCTGCTCCATGAAACCACCCATGGCGCCCGCGACCACCGCGCGCGCGTCGTTCATCGGACGCAATCCGCTATCCTCCTCGGGTCCCTCCAACTCACGGCAGAACGGCGCGGGAAAGACATCCAGGCGCGAGGCCAGCAGCCACCGGGCCCGATGCCAGAATCCCCCCAATGCATCCAAGCACCGGCGGACCCTCGCGCCTTCACGCGAGGCGGTCGACGGCTGCTGACTGACACGAACCAGGCTTCGCACCAGCCCTCGGACCAGCCGTCCGCGAGCCAATGCACGCAGGCCCCGCCTCCATCTCCGCAGGGAAACCGGGGGCCCGACTTCAATGTCATTCATTGCGTCCGCACCAGGGAGAAGAGGGAGCGCGCAGGGCGCTCCTCAGGGAGGTACGGAGCTCACTCGAACTTGCTGCGGAACACCTTGGCTGCCTTCTCCATGGCACGCTGGCTGTTGGAGGCGAGGTTCCGGATGGCGCCGTCCTTCTCCTCCTTGTCCGCCTTCGCGCTGCGGTCCGCCATGGCCTCCGCGCCCGCGAGCTGCGCGGCGCTCATCGCACGCATCATCTTGGAGGCCCCCGCCAGCTGCTTGGAGCCCTTCCTCCGCTTCCGTTTGCGCTTGTTCTTCGCGATGGTGATCATCCCGTCTTCGGGATGCAGATAGCTGATGGAATCCACCGACTTCGCGAGCTTCAGTTTCTTGACCACGGAGTCCTCCCCAATCAAAGACTTTCAGCGACCGTGGGAATCCGGGAAACCCACTAGAAGAACCCGCCCAAGGACCGCTTCTTCCTCTTGGGCTTCGCCCGGACAATCACAATCACCGGTTGGGCATTCGCCGCGACACGCCCACTCGTCTGGAGGTCCTGGAGCGTCTCCCGGACATCATCCAGGAGCCGTCCCTTTCCCTTGCGCAGCTTCTTGACGGCCTTGGCGCTCTTCTTGCCAAGGTCCAGGAACACCGGGTGCGCCTCGCTCGCCAACCGCGCGGTGGAGGCATCAACTGCCGTGGCCAGCGTCTTTGTCGACATCCCATCTCCTTCAACAGACATCGTGGCACTCAGCGCATCCCATCCCCAGGAACCTCGCTCAGGACCTGTTCATCAGGCATCAGATGGGAGGCACCGCCAACTCCACCTTCTCCGGCTCGGCGGAGACCAGCCCCGCCTTGATGAAGTGTTTGCGCAAGATGCGGCTGGCGAGCACGCCCCCCGCGAGCGCGCCCGTCACCGTGAAGACCAGCACGAAGGCCCCCATCCAGGCGTTGAACATCGCCGCGCCCTCCAGCCACCGGGCGCGCAGGCTGGGCTCCATGGTGGCCGCGAAGCGCTCCGGGTTGATGACGACGACGGAGTAGTTGCCCACCGCCTCCAGCGTCTTGAAGACGATGTAGCCCGTGATGACCGCCGACAGGTTCCGGAACGACTGCACCCCGGCGATGAGGTCCGCCAGCACCCCCGCGAGCAGCACGGGCGGGACGGCCGAGTACATGCCCACCGACATCACCAGCAAGGAATAGAGCGCCGCGGTGATGAAGAAGACCCCGCGCTTCTGAACGCGTGACACCAGGATGAGATAGAGCGGCGCCATGATGAAGGCGCTCACCCCACCATTGAACAGTCCCATCCCTGGCATGGGCTGCAGGATGGTCTGCATGACGATGTAGACCACGATGATGAGCGCGTTGAAGACGCCAATCGTAATGAGATCGCGGGCTTTCAGGTGCTGCAGACCATAGGCCATGCCGGAACCCCCCACGTGCGAGGCTTTGAGAAAGACCACAGATGGGGGGTCCTTTCCTCTGGCTTTCGCTCCAAGCGTTGCCCCGCCAACATCGCCTGACACACTCCGAGCGAAATCCAACAATTCACGAAAGACGCGACATCCATGTTGCGCGCCCGGGGGCTGCTCCGGCACCGTGGGGCCCACGGGGTGGGGGCTCCCTGTCGCCCGCCATGCCCAGACACCCGCAATGTTCAGGTCCGTTCGCTGCGCGGATGCACGCTTGCATCCCAGGGTCCGCTGCGAGCAATTGACCTTCCCGTTCGTTGGAATCGCAGAGGGAAACCATGTCCACGTCCGAGGCCACCAGCTACACGTTCCGGGTCGTCAATGCGGATGGGTCCGTGTTCGGCAAGGGCTGCTTCACCCATGAAGGCCCGCCCGCCAGAGGCGCCGTCACGATTCCCGCGGCCAGCGGCCCGAAGCTGACGGAGCTCTGGTACAGCGACCCGCTCGTGGGCACCCTGAGGCTTGGGGACGTGCGGGCTTTCGCCTTCGGTCCGGAGCAGTTCGCCCTCCAGCTCTCCAGCGCGGATCAGTCCGTGGAGCTGAAGGCAGGCAGCGCCACCACCGCGAAGCCCGGCCCCATCGCCAGCCATCGCCACGGCGGCAATGACTTCACCAGCCAGGGACGGAGCCTGGAGTTCCCCCAGCCCTCGGAGGCCCTCCCCGAGGGCACGCAGGGCGCGGGCACCGTGTCGGCGGTGGACCTGGTCCTGGTCATCGACGCCAGCAAGTCCATGCGCCCGGAGGCCGTCGGACTGAGCGAGACGCTGAACGCCGCCATCGAGGTCGCCCGCACGCGCTGCCCCTGTGACTTGCGCGTCACCTACCTGGGCATCGAAGGCGTCTTCAAGGGCACGCGCTTCGACACCACCGTGCGCGACTACCTGCGGGAGACCGCGGGCGCCAACGAGGCGGAGCTCAAGAGCCGCGCCTACACCTGGGTCGCCGGAGGCAAGGTCCGCGAGGACGGCGGGCGGGCCATTGAGGACCTCTCCAACCACTTCGACTGGCGCCCCGAGGCCCAGCGCGCCGTCTTCTTCCTGGGCGACGAGGGCCTGGACGGAGGTGGCGACGTCAACGCGAGGGACCTCGTCGGCGCCAACAAGGCCATCCAGACCGCGCAGAAGGCCCGCGTGCGCGTCCACACCTACCTGGGGGTGACCAAGGCCGCCCCCTGGGAGCTGGAGGCGCTGAAGCACGAATACGCCCGCGTCGCGGAGGAGACGGGCGGACAGTCCTTCCTGGTGCAGCAGTCGCTGGAGGGCTTCCAGGACATGCTCACGAGTGTCATCTGCGGCAGCAAGTCGGCGCCCCAGGCCGGCGCGCCCGCGCGCGGCTGCTGCCAGGCCGCCGTGGAGGGTCCGACCGCCGCGGTGGCCGCGACCACGAGCTACACGTTCCGGGTGCTCGGCGCGGACGGCGGCTTGTTCGGCAAGGGCTGCTTCACCCATGAAGGCCCGCCGAGCCCGAGCCCCGTCACGATTCCCCCCGCCAGCGGCCCCAAGGTGACGGCGTTCTGGTACCACGACGCCATCGTCGGCAGCCTGCAACTCCAGGACGTCCGCGCGCTCTCCTTCGCGCCGGAGCAGTTCTCCCTGGAGCTCGCCAACCCGGACAGCACGGTCGACCTGAAGGCGGCGGGCGCCTCCCCCGCGAAACCCGGCACCGTCTCCCTGCACCGCGGCAAGGAGGGCGACTTCGCCAGCCAGAACCGCGTGGTGGAGTTCCCGCGCTGGGCCGAGCCCACCGTCACCGTCACGGAAGGCCAGATGACGGTGCCCGCCGTGGACCTGGTCGTGGCCATCGACGCGAGCAAGTCCATGCGCGAGGAGGCCGTGGGGCTCAGTGAGATGGTGGGCTCCGCCATCAAGGCCGCCCAGACGCGCTGCCCGTCGAACCTGCGCGTCACCTACCTGGGCATCGAGGGCACCTTCGGAGGCACGCGCTTCGACACCACCGTGCGCGACTACCTGCTGAAGTCCGTCGGCGCGGACGAGGCGGAGCTCAAGAGCCGGCGCTTCACGTGGATTGCGGGAGGCAAGGTCCGCGAGGACGGCGCACGCACCATCCAGGACCTCAGCGCCCACTTCGATTGGCGCACGGGCGCGCAGCGCGCCATCTTCTTCCTGGGCGACGAGGGGCTCAACGGCGGAGGGGAGATTGCCGCCAGGGACATCGCCGCCGCCAATCACGCCATCGAGGCCGCCGTCGCCGCCGACGTCCGCGTCCACACCTACCTGGGCGCGAGCAAGGTCAAGGGACTGGAGGCGCTCGAGTCCGAGTACGCCCGCGTGGCCAGGGAGACAGGCGGCCAGGCCTACACGGTGCAGCGCTCGCTGAGCGGCCTCCAGAGCATGCTCGAGAGCGTCATCTGCGGCAGCAAGCCGCCCCCTGTCACCACCACCACGGAGTTCCGCTGCTGCCAGGCCTGCGTGGAGGACTTCATCGCGCCCAAGCCCCCGCCGCCTCCCGCGCCGGAGCCCGCCAAGGTGGTGGTGGAGGGAGGAAAGCTGCGCACGCTCGAGAAGGTCTCCTTCGCCTCCGACAAGGACAACGCCGTCCCGGAGTCCCTGCCGATTCTCGACCACGTCTTCGAGCTGCTCCGCACGCACACCGACATCAAGAAGCTGCGCATCGAGGCCCACACCGACAACGCGGGCACCAAGACATACAACCAGGACCTGTCCGCGCGGCGGGCCAAGTGGGTGCGCCAGTATCTCATCCAGAAGGGCATCGCCGAGGAGCGGCTGGAGTCCGCGGGCTTCGGGTTGACCAAGCCCATCGACAGCAACGCCACCCCCCAGGGCCGGGCCAACAACCGGCGCGTGGAGTTCGTCATCGTCGAGGAGCAGCCCCCGACGCCCGCCTCCCGGCCCATGTGATGGGCGGGCTCACATCGCGACGTGGTCGACGGCGAAGAGCAGCACGCCGACGAGCGCCGTCGCGATGAGGCCCAGGGTGTCCGTCCGCGTCCAGACGAGCGGCTGGTACCAGCTCTTGTCGCCCTCGCGCTCCATGCCGCGCGTGAGGGCGGAGATGGAGAGCTCCTCGGAGATGCGCACCGCGCGCATCAACAGCGGGATGACGGTGAGCTCCAGCGTCTGCGCGGGGTACGCGTAGAAGCGCCGCAGCGTGGGCGCCACGCCGCGCAGCCGCATCGCATCCCGGATGCTGGCGTACTCGTATTGCAGCGAGGGCACGAAGCGGATCGCCACCGCGAGCGGCAAGGTGACCTGCCGAGGGAACCGCAGCCGCTCCAGGGCCTGGATGACCGCGGACAGGTCCTCCAGGCGCACCAGGTACAGCACCAGCAGCGCCGGGGACGAGAACTTCAGCACGGCGAACGCCAGGAACCGGAGGAAGAAGGCCCACATCGACGTGCCCGTGCCCGCGCCGCCGAAGACGACGTAGAGCACCAGCGGGACGGCCATCCACAGGAAGCGCGCCACCGTCTGCCGCTGCCCCGCGACGAGCCCCAGCACGAGGACGACCTCCAGGAGGAGGATTTGAGCGGTGAGTGTCTTCGTGACGAAGGCACACAGGCTCACCAGGAAGAGCTGGAAGAGCTTCAGCCGCGCGTCCAGGCCCGCGTAGACGTTGGCCTCGCTCGCGCTCATGCCCAGACCCAGGAAGGGGAGCGCGCCGAGGGGAGGTCCAGGTCCATGCGCAGGCGCCGCGCGGAGCCGACATCCAGCAGGTAGTCGGCGGCGGTGCGCCCGCCCTCGAGCCGCAGGATGCGCGGACAGCACTGCGCGAGCAGCTCGTAGTCGTGCGAGATGACGAACACGACCTGCCCCTGGTCCGCCAGCAGGCGAACCTCCTCGCCCACGCGCTGGAGGTTCGTCGCGTCGAGGCCACTGGTGGGTTCGTCCAGGAAGAGGACGTCCGCGCGGCGCATCGCGGCCACGGCGATCGTCAGGCGCTGCTTCTGCCCTCCGGAGAGGGACTGCGGGTGCCGCGCCGCCAGCCGCTCGATGTCGAAGCGCGCCAGGGTCTCCATCGCCCGCCGCCGCGTCGAGGCCAGGTCCGGCAGCCCGAGCATCAGCTCGTCGAGGACGGACTCGGTGTAGAGCTGGTAGTCCGCGTCCTGGAGCACGAAGAACGAAGCGGCGCGCCGCTGCTTCGCGGAGACGACCTTGTAGGCGTGGCGGATGCGGCCCGTGCGCTGCTCCAGGAGCCCCGTGGCCACGCGCGCGAAGGTCGTCTTGCCCGAGCCGTTCCGGCCGATGAGCCCCACGACCTCGCCGCGCGAGGCCTGGGCCGTGACGCCGCCGAGCACCACCCGCTCGCCGAAGGCCAGCGAGACGTCGTGGCTCTGGAAGTAGATGTCGTCGCGCCGCACCGGAGGCAGCGCGCCCAGCCTCGCGTGGCTGAGGTCCACCTGGCGCAGCCCACGCGCCTCCAGCGCCGACGGCGGCAGCGCGTGCAAGGCCTTGCGCTCGAAGACCTCCACGATTCGCCCCTGCCGCATGTGGATGAGCTTATCGAGGATGCCGGCCAGGTAATACAGGCGGTGCTCCGCGACCAGGACCACCGCCCCGTCCTTGCGCAGCATGTCGATGATGAGCCCCAGGTGGCGCGTCGCCTGCGGGTCCAGGTTCGCCGAGGGCTCATCCAGCACATAGACGCTCGGGCGCATCGCATACGCCGACGCGAGCGCCACCTTCTGCCGCTCGCCCGTCGACAGCTCGAAGACGCTCCGGCCGCGCAGGTTGTGGATGCCCAGCCGCTCGAAGGCCTCGTCCACCCGCTCCTTCATCACCTCGGTGGGGACGCCGAAGTGCTCCGAGGCGAAGGCCACCTCCGACGTCGCCGACGTGGTGAAGAACTGCGAGCGAGGGTCCTGGAAAACACTCCCCACCTGCTGGCCAATCTGCCCGATGGACCACCCGCCCACGTCCTGGCCGTTGATGCGGACCGTGCCCTGGAGCTTCCCCTCGAAGAACCGGGGCACCAGGCCGTTGACGACCCGCGTGAGGGTCGTCTTTCCACAACCACTCGCCCCCACCACCACCGCCAGCTCACCGGGCTCCAGGGTCAGCGAAACGTCATCCAGGCCATCGCCGTCGCCATGCTGGTAGCGGAACGAGACTCCCTCTATCTGGACGACGGGCGCCATGCGTTGTGTAGCGGAACGTACCCACACGCGGAGCGAACATCAAGGAAGCCACACTTACATGGACGGACGCGGTCTCCGTGCCCATCAACCCGGCGCGGGTGTCATGCCGGCTGCGAATTCCTGTTCAACCTCATCGGATTCTCAGACTCGGAATGAATCGCAGTTTTCATTGTCCTGAAAGAGCCGCAGGCCCGGGACCCAGGGACGAACGACATTCCCTGTCCTTGGGTTCATCCTCGCCTTCAAGTCAACAACAAGCATCTGCACGGCGCCACGAAATGTATTCCATTGGTTCCTTCCCATTCGACAGTGATGGTGAAGGCCGTCACGGGAAGCGGAGGCTGAACCCAGCATGGATTTCGCGTGGACCCCCGACGAGCGTCGGATGAGGACGGCGGCGGTCGCTTTCGCACGGGAGCGACTCGCCTTCGACCTGGTCTCCCTGGATGCACGGGGCGACTTCAATCAAGAAGGCTGGCAGCGGCTCGCGAGCTTCGGTGCCGCGGGCTTCCCCATTCCCCGCCGGTACGGAGGCAGTGAGCTGTCGCTCTCCGTCACCGCGCACGCGCTGGAGGGCCTGGGCTACGCCTGCGCCGACAACGGGCTGCTCTTCGCCCTGGGCACGCACCTGTGGGCCTGCACCCTGCCCATCCTGCTGTTCGGCAACGAGGCGCAGCGGGAGCGGTATCTGCCAGGGCTCGCGCGCGGCAAGCGCTTGGGAGGCCATGCGATGACGGAGCCCGAAGCGGGCTCGGATGTCGCCGCCATCCAGACGACCGCCACGCGCAAGGGCGACACCTACGTCCTCCAGGGGCGCAAGGCCTTCGTCACCAATGGCCCCGTGGCGGACGTGCTGATTGTCTTCGCCACGGTGGACCCGTCGCGGGGACGCGAAGGGCTCACCGCCTTCATCGTGGAGAAGGGGCTGCCGGGGCTGCGCATCGAGCACGCCGGCCCCCGGATGGGGATGCGGACGGCGAGCCTGGGCGAGCTGCGGTTCGAGTCGTGCGAGCTCCCCGTCTCCAGCCGCCTGGGTGAGGAAGGCGCGGGCCTGACGCTGTTCTCGCAGATGATGGAGTACGAGCGTGGCCTCGTCCTCGCGCCCGCGCTGGGGGCGATGGAGCGCACCCTGGAGCGCTGCATCCGGCGCGCCCGGGAGCGCCAGCAGTTCGGCAAGGCCATCGGCGGGTTCCAGGCCGTCTCCACCAAGCTGGTGGAGATGAAGCTGCGCCTCGAGACGGCGCGCGGGCTCGTGTACCGCTTCGCCTGGCTCAAGCAGCAGGGACGCTCGGCCATGTTCGAGGCCTCGCTCGTCAAGCTCCATGTCAGCGAGTCCTGGGTGCAGACGAGCATGGACGCGGTGCAGCTGCACGGCGGACTTGGCTACCTCACCGAGACGGAGCTGGAGCGTGAGGTGCGTGACGCATTGGGAAGCCGGATCTTCTCCGGAACCTCGGAGCTCCAACGCGAGCTCGTGGCCCGCTCCATGGGCCTGTGATGGAGAAACACATCCATGTTGTTTCAGTATCTCTCTGAAAGCGCCCGGTCCACCCCTCGCCAGACGGCCGTCATCGACGGGACGCGGCTGTGCTCCTACGAAGAGCTGGACCGAGCCTCAAACCAGGTCGCGCGGGCGTTGCGGGAGCTGGGGATTGGCCATGGCTCGCGCGTCGGGCTGCACCTGGACAAGTCGCTCGAGGCGGTGGTGGGCCTGTTCGGCATCCTCAAGGCCGGCGCGGCCTACGTCCCCATCGACCCGTCCTCGCCCGAGTGGCGGGTGAAGTTCATCGTCCGCGACTGCCGGCTCGCGGGCGTGCTCACCACGCGCGCCTGGTTCGACTCGCTCCGGGAAGTGGAGACCTTGGGGTGCCTGCTCCTGGTGGACGCGGACGCGGCGAACCAGCCCGTCCCGACGGCATCGCGTCCCATCGTCCCCGTCACGCTGACGTGGGAGGACGTGCGCGCGAAGTCCGCCGACCCCGTGCCCCCCGCGCCCGAGGCCACGCCCGAGGACCTGGCCTACGTCCTCTACACGTCTGGCACCACGGGCCAGCCCAAGGGCGTCATGCACAGCCACCGCTCGGCGCACGCCTTCATCGAGTGGGCCTTCAACTTGGCCGAGGTCCAGCCCGGGGACCATGTCAGCAGCCACGCCCCGTTCCACTTCGACCTGTCTGTCTTCGACGTGTTCGCGACCGTGAAGGGCTCCGCGGCGCTCGTGCTGGTCCCCACCTCGTTGTCTGTCTTTCCCCGGGAGCTGGCGGACTTCATCGCGACGCGGGAGATCGCCATCTGGTACTCGGTGCCGTCCGTCCTGACGCAGCTGGTGACGCGGGGCGAGCTGTCGCGACACCGGTTCCCCCGGCTGCGCACCGTGCTCTTCGCGGGAGAGGTCTTCCCCATCAAGTACCTGCGCGAGTTCGCCGCCACCATCCCCGGGCCCCGCTACTTCAACCTCTACGGCCCCACCGAGACGAACGTCTGCACGTACCATCGCGTCACCCTCGCGGACCTGTCCCGCTCCGCGCCGCTGCCCATCGGTCAGGTGTGCTGTGGCAACCAGGCCTTCATCGTCCGCGATGACGGCGTCCTGGCGGCGGACGGGGAGGAAGGGGAGCTGTGCGTCGCGGGCCCCACGCTGATGAGCGGGTATTGGGGACAGGCGGAGCCCACGCGGCAGGGACTGGGCCCCATTCCGGGGCATCCCCTGGCCTATCGCACCGGAGACCGCGTCGTGCGCGAGCGCGGCGTGATGCGCTTCCTGGGCCGCAGGGACGAGCAGGTCAAGGTGCGAGGACAGCGCATCGAGCTGAGCGCCATCGAAGAGGTGCTCCTGCGCCACCCCGACGTCGAGGAGAGCGCCGCGCTCACGCTGCCGGACGAGCTCGCCGGCAACGAGCTGCGCGCCTTCGTGGTGCTGCGCGACAACGCGAGCGTGAGCCCTCAGGACCTGCGGCGGCACTGCGGCGAGTACCTGCCCCGCTTCATGATTCCAGCGCGCATCGACACCTGCGAATCCCTGCCGAGGACCACCACTGGCAAGCAGGACAAGGTCCGACTCCAGGAGCAGGCACGGCAGCTCGTGTGAGCCATTCCCCCGAGGTATCCATCCGCCGGAGTCCACGTCCGTGAAAGAACCCGTGACGAGCTACACCGAGGAGCAGGTCGGCCAGATCATCCGCGCGCACATCGAGAAGGAGTTCCTCTATCGGAGCAAGGGCCCGGAGCTGGGTGAGGACACCAGCCTCATCACCCGCGGAATCATCGACTCGATGGGCATCTTCCGACTGGTGAACTTCCTCGAGCAGCGGTTCGAGATCTCCGTCACCCCCTCCGACATCGCGATGGAGAACTTCCGCAGCCTGCGCGCCATCCGGACCTTCACCTGCTCCCGACTGACGTGTTCGAACCAACGGGAGTCCGCCTGATGCATCCGGACATCTGGAGAGCCTTCCAGCGCCTGCGCACGCTGCGCTCGGCGGCCCCGCCGCTGGTGACACACCCGCGCGCCGAGACCTCCCCTGTGTCCTTTCAGCAGGAACGCCTGTGGTACCTGGACCAGGCCAACCCGGGAGGCTCGGCGTACCACCTCCCCGTGGCCTTCCGCCTGTCGGGCCCGCTGGACTGGCGCGCCCTGCGCCTGACGCTGGAGGCCCTGGAGCACCGGCACGAAGCCCTGCGCACGTCGTTCGGCTCCAGCCGGGGAGAGGTGGTCCAGTACGTCCGCGCCCCCGGGGCCTTCGTGTTCCCCACGGTCAGCCTTCGCGACGAGGTGTCCACGCTCGAGGAGCGGGAGATCGCCATGCGAGCGGCCCTCCAGCAGGAGGCCTGGCGCGCGTTCGACCTGCAGCGGGACATGTTGTTCCGCGCGGTGCTGTTCGTCCTGGACGCCCAGGAGCACGTCCTGATGCTCTGCGTCCATCGCATCATCTGCGACGACGAGTCCCTGGACGTGCTCTTCCGGGACCTCTCGGAGCTCTACGCCGCGTTCCAGCAGGGCCTCGACTCACCTCTTCCCATGCGGGAGGTCCACTGCTCGGACCACGCCCGCTGGCAGCGTGCCTGGCTGCGAGGCCCTTGCCGCGAGGAGCTGCGAGCGTACTGGCGGGAGCAGCTGAAGGAGCGGCTCCAGGGGCCCAGACTCACCTCGCGTCCGAGGAGGGGGAACACCTCCGCGGCCCGGACGCGCCAGCAGGAGCGGTTACCCCTGCGCTTCCCGCCGGAGCTCTCCCGCGCGGTCCTCCAGTTCTCCCGCGAAGCCCGCGCCACGGTGCACATGGTGCTGCTCGCCGCGTTCCACCTGCTGCTCCACCGGTACTCCGGCGGACAGGAGCAGCACTTCGTGTGCAGCCCCATCGCCAACCGGCCGCAAGCGGAGACCGAGCACCTGGTGGGCTACTTCGTCAACCTGCTCGTTCTCCCCGCGGACCTGAGGAAGGACCCCACCTTCCAGCAGCTGCTGGAGCAGGTGCGCGAGGTCGTCGTGGGGGCCCTTCCCCACCAGGACCTGCCCGTTCAGCTCCTGGATGGAATCGACCTGGGCGGAGAGCCGCTATCCCAGGTCCTCTTCGCCTTCGAGAACACGCCTCGCCATCCGTTCCAGCTCGCGAACCTGCGCATCACGCCCCTGGAGCTCGAGGGAGGAACGTGCGACTTCGACCTCTTCCTCGCGCTGCATGAAGAGGACGGCGTCATCTCCGGCACGCTCAAGTACTCCCGCGACTGCTTCGCGCGCGAGGAGGCATCGCGGCTGCTCGCCGACTTCGAGACGGTGCTGAGACAAGCCTTGAAGACACCGCAGACGGTGGCCTCCACCTTCCTCCCGGAGCGAGGCCGACACGAGCCCTCGGGTTCGCGGGGCTCGGCGCAAGCACTCGCGCGCGCCTGCCGGCGGGCGCCACTTCCGCCTCCCGTGGATGTGCTCACGGCGCTGGGCGTGGCGACGCCGGAGCAACGCCGGAGCCTGATGACGGACTACCTGCGGGACACCGTCACCCAGGTCGTGCTCCGGGGCCAGGAGCCGGACGTCCCCATCCACTCCCTCCAGGAGCTCGCGCTCGACTCGCTCCGGCTCATCGAGCTCACCGGACGCATCCGCGGCGAGCTGTCCGTCGACATGCCCGTCTCCCGCTTCTTCGACGCGATGAACGTGGAAGTGCTGGCGGACGAGTTGATTGCACGGTGGCTGCGCGCGCGGATGCCGGAGCCCCGAATCCCCCCTCTCCACCGCCGTCGCGAGCACCTCACGCCTTAGCCACACGATGTCGCAACGGGGTTGCGAACATGAGCTATCAAGCCGAGGCCTGGGTCATCCACGCGGGCAGCTCTCGTGAACCGCGCCGAGCCCAGTTGACGCGAACCCGCATCACCGTCGAAGCCATCCAAGACGGCGAGGTCCTCGTCGCGCCGCTCTTCGGCTGCTGGGAGGCCAACACCGAACACGCGCTCGAGCGACGCCCCGTGGACGTCTGCAAGGCCCGCCAGGAGCAGGAGGTGGTCCTGGGCAACGCGGGGGTCGTCCGCGTGCTGGAGACGGGCAGGAACGTCACCGAGGTCCGCTCCGGCCAGCTCGCGATGTTGTTCTCGAGTGGGGAGACGGACGGCCACGGCTTCATGACGAAGGCCCTGGGCTACGACGCGCCCCGGCAGATGGGCTGCATGGCCACGCTGATGAAGCTCAAGGGCCGGCAGCTCATCCCCCTCCCCGAGAACTCGCGCTACTCCCCCGCCCAGTGGGCCGCCTTCAGCGTCCGCTACGTCACCGCATGGGCGAACTGGCGAGTGGCCCAGGGGGCCTTCCGGCTCCAGGTCTCCGAGGCCGAGTGCCCGTCCCCGCATGTCTGGGGTTGGGGCGGGGGCACGACGCTCGCGGAGCTCACGCTGGCCCAGTTCCATGGCTGTCGCGCGGTGATGCTGTCCGGGACGCCCTGGCACCTGGAGGAGATTCGCGCCGCGGGGCTGGAGGCCATCGACCGGCGGGACTTCGGCGCCATGCGCTACGAGCCCGAGCGCTGGAGCAAGGACGCCGGCTACCGCGAGCGCTACCTGACGGCCGAAGCCGAGTTCGTCGCCGAGGTCTCCCGCCGGACGGGCGGGGAGATGGTGCATGTGTTTCTCGAGTACCTCGGCACGCCCGTCTATCGCGCCAGCCTCAAGGCCCTGGCCCGGCAGGGAGTGCTGGCCACCGCGGGGTGGAAGGCGGGCATGTCCGTCTCCCTCCTGCGCGCCCGGGAGTGCGTCGCCCGGCATCAGCACGTCCACACCCACTTCGCGCGCTACCAGGAGGGCGTGGACGCGGTGACCTTCGGGGAGACTCACGGCTGGATGCCCGACGTGGGGCCTCGCATCCATGCCTTCGAGGAACTGCCCGCGCTCGCCGAGGCGTACCACACGGGGGACGCCAACTACTTCCCGTGCTTCAGCATCAACCCGGAGGCGAAGCGGCCATCTTCGGGGCGGTGAGGGGCCCGTGGGCCGACGGAGGCCCGCCGCCGGCCCGGAGGGCGGCCGGGCCATCGGGATGCCCCAACCCCTCGAGAGCGTTGGTGAAATCAGGACCTTGGCCCCCATCCAGCCCGTGCGGGAGGGGGGTGGGGGCCCGGCTCTTCAGTCTTCGACGGCCCGGATGCGCTCCACCGTCGCATCCCATCTCCCCCCTGTTATAAAGCGCCCCCCATGCTTGAGACCGTCACCAAGGGCTTCCGCGCCGCCAAGAACCGCCTCGCCGGCAAGAGCGAGCTCACTCCAGAGTTGGTCGACGAGTCGCTCCGCGACATCCGCGTCTCGCTCCTCGAGGCCGACGTAGCCTTCGACGTGGTGAAGAAGTTCGTCGCCCGCGTTCGCGAGAAGTCCGTGGGCGAGCTCGTCCAGACCACCCTCACCGATGCCTCGGGCCAGAAGCGCAAGGTCAGCCCGATGGACCACTTCATCAAGATCTGCCACGACGAGCTCGAGGCACTGATGGGGCCGGTCGACACGAGCCTGAACCTGAAGCCCAAGGGACAGCTCTCCGGCATCATGATGGTGGGTCTGCAGGGCTCCGGTAAGACGACCACCACGGGCAAGCTCGCCAACCGGCTGATTCAGCAGGGGCGCAAGCCGCTGCTCGTCGCCGCGGACATCTACCGCCCGGCCGCCGTGGACCAGCTCAAGGTGCTGGGCGAGCGGCTCAAGGTCCCCGTCTACCACGAGCCCGGCGTGCAGCCGCCCGAGCTGGCCAGGCGGGGCTACGCCGCCGCGCGCGAGCAGAAGTGCGACGTGGTGCTCATCGACACCGCCGGCCGGCTCGCCATCGACGAAGCGCTGATGTCGGAGCTGGAGTCCATCAAGTCGAACGTGCACCCGGACAACATCCTCCTGGTGTGCGACGCGATGATTGGTCAGGACGCGGTGCGCACGGCCGCGGAGTTCGACCGGCGCCTGACGCTGGATGGCTTCATCCTGACGAAGCTGGACGGTGACGCCCGCGGCGGCGCGGCGCTGTCCATCAAGGAAGTCACGGGCAAGCCCATCAAGTTCCTCGGCATGGGCGAGTCGATGGACAAGCTCGAGGAGTTCCGTCCGGAGGGCCTCGCGGGCCGGATTCTCGGGTTCGGCGACATCGTCGGCCTGATGAAGGACTTCGAGAAGGTCGTCGACGAGAAGAAGGCCGAGGAGGATGCGCGCAAGCTCCTGTCCGGCCAGTTCTCGATGAAGGACTTCGTCGAGCAGATCCGCATGGTGCGCAAGATGGGTCCCCTCAAGGACCTCTTGGAGAAGTTCCCGCTCTTCGGGGACCTCACCGAGCACCTCAATCCGGACGAGAAGGAGCTCACCAAGATTGAGTCGATGTACGACTCGATGACGCCGAAGGAGCGCCTGCGCCCGGACCTCATCAACGCCAGCCGGATTGGTCGCATCGCCAAGGGCAGCGGTCGCAAGCCGGAGGACGTGCGCGAGCTGCTCCAGAAGTTCGGGATGATGCAGCAGGTGATGGGGACCATCGGCCAGAACCCGGGCCTGCTGGGCCGCATCCCCGGCTTCAAGCAGCTGGGTCAGCTCTCGCAGATGCGGAACATGGACCTCTCCAGCATGTTCGGCGGGGACCCGAAGATGATGGAGAAGATGATGAGCGGCGGCATGCCGGGCATGGGGATGCCCATGCAGCTGCCCCAGGTGGCCCCCGGCTACACGCCTCCCATGGGCCAGGCGGCCATGGCGAAGGCGCGCCTCATGGGCTACGCCCCGCCCTCCTCCGCTGGCGGAAAGCCCGAGGACCGCGACGCCATCAAGGAGCGCCGCAAGCGGGAGAAGGAAAACAAGAAGAAGAACCGGAAGAAGAAGTAGGAGCGAGTCCTACAGGCTCGAGATGGTGAAGCCCGCGCTGCCCGGAGGACTCCGGGGCGCGGGCTTCTTCGTTTGGAGGTGTTGCGGTTTCCGGATGTGTGTCCAGGGGGTGGGACCATGGGGGGTGGGTCACGGGGCCGGGCGTTGCCGTGGTAGGCAGAGGGCCCGGCCTGGCCCCGTGAGTGGGGTTTGGGCTTGGAACGCTCTCTGCACAGCGGCCCTTCATGACGAACCGACTTCGCCTGCTCACTCCCCTCTTCTCGTTCTTCTTGCTGTTTGGGTGCATCAATGTCCCGGAGGTCGTGGACCCACCGGATGGAGGTGGCGACAGGCCGGACGGCGGTGGGGCGGATGGCGGTGAGAACCCGGCTCACGACTTCGAGCTCGGGGTCGCTCCGCAGGAAGAGACGGTGCTCCAGGGCGGGGCGAAGAGCTTCCTGGTCTCCGTGGTCCGGAAGAATGGGTTCCAGGGAAGCGTGGCGGTGGTGCTGGCAAATCCGCCCTCGGGCGTGAGCGCACCGAGCGTGACGATTCCAGCATCCGGAACCACGGCGACCTTGAATGTGAGTGTTGCGGCGAATGTCGCGCCGTTGAGCCTGACGCTGACGGTCCGCGGGATTTCAGGGACGATTCAGCGGGACAGGAGCGTGGTGCTGAACGTGGTTCCCCAGGGGAGCCTGGCGGTGTCCTGGGTGTCGCCCACGGAGTCCCGAAGTGTGGTCAACGGACCTCTGGCCCTGGAGGTGTCCGTGGAGGGGGGGCAGGCAGAGCAGGTGGAGCTGCTGAAGGGGGACACGGTAATCCAGACGTGGACGTCGGCTCCGTACCGGTATCAGTGGGACACGGAGGGGGAGTTCACGCTGAAGGCTCGGGCGACGCGGGGCGGGTCGACGTACGTGAGCTCGGAGCGCGTCGTTGTGGTGGACCGCAGTGCACCGCGTGTTGAGTCGCGGCAGCCCGCGGCGGGGGCGACACAGGTGAGTGTCCAGACGCCGATTCAGGTGACTTTCAACGAGCCGGTCCGCGCTTCGAGTGTGACGGCCGCGAATGTGGGGCTCTCGGCGAGCGGCGGTACGGCCATTCCGTCGACCGTGGCGCTTTCGGCGGATGGTCGGACTTTGACTGTGACAGTGACTCCACCCAATGTGTTGCCCACTTCGACGACTGTGACTGTGAATCTGGGGACCAATGGGCAGCCGATTGTGGACATGGCGGGTAATGCCCTGACGGCCGAGGGGACTTGGAGCTTTACCGTTCCCTACTGGCTGCCGATGGGTGGGGCGATCAGTGAGTATCCTGGCAGCACTTCTGCTGAAGACGTCGTGCTACGGATTGGCACGAACGGGGTGCCTCACATTGCATGGTCCGAATCGGACGGGGCGAGTCGGAACATTATTGTCGCAAGATGGACAGGGTCTGCCTGGGTAAGATTGGGGACACCGCTAAGTGCGCTATCTGAAAATGGAACCCACGCGGACCACCCAGACATGGCTCTCGACAGCAGCAGCAATCCTACTGTCATCTGGGATGAGTCAACATCCGATGACGTCAACAGGAACCTATATGGTCGGCGATGGACAGGTAGCGATTGGGCTGTTCTTCCGAGTTTTCCACCAGTAAGCGCCGGGGATCATGAGCAACGTGAGTATGCCTCCATTGCATTCGATGGGAATGGGCATCTCCATCTCTACACTTCGATCAGGGATCTCAGCAGCCGACTCGAAGGCTTCTATCTCCCTCCGGCGGGCTCGGCATGGATGAATTCTCCAACAGCATTCCCACGCGAAGGGCTTCAGCCATGGGGAGTGTCCATTGCTACGTATGGATCAAACTCCATCTTTGCGGCCTACTCTACCCTTCTGGAGACAGAAACCTCTTCATTCCGAGGTATCACCGTCCTGAAAAATCACTCAATCGAGGTCGGACCTCCCCTCATCATCAACTCCAATGGGGCGCGAGCTGAAACGCCTTCGATTACAGTGGATGGAGCAGGCAACCCCTATGTCGCGTGGGTCGAGTATCCCCCAAGAAGCACGGATGGCTCTATTTTCGTCGCCAATCACGATGGTAGTTCCTGGAAGTTCCTGGATGAAAAGCCCAGTCAATTCATGACTTCAAACCAAGCCCCCACTCTTGTCATTGACCATCAGGGTCGGCCAGTGATCGCATGGAGTGGTTTCCAAACCCCAGAGCGCGCCATTTTCGTAAAGCGCTGGGAAGGAAACCACTGGTCCTCCATGGGCTCCGCGCTCAGTATTTTTCCAGGAGCCAATACAGGAAGTTTCGCGCCATCACTCGCGATGGAGAATGGAGGCCACTTCATGGTTGCATGGCACGAGTTCAACGGGGCGGCATCTGACATCTTTGTGGTCAAAGCCAACCGCTAACTCAGAAGGAATTACTACCCGCGCTTGGGCACGACCAATCCCTGGCTGAGACGTTTCAATACACGTTTTTTCTGTCGGCGCTTGTACGACTCATGTGAGTTCTCACCCAACTCATTTTGTCGTGCAGTCTCTTCATCAACAATCTGAAACTCTACCAGAGAGATGACGACGCGGCCCTTTCTGGGTCGCGCGTCTTCTTCAGGAGGGGGCAGGTAGGCATCCATTCTCACCGGAATGTCCACCACGAAATTGAGAGCACGATAAGAGCTACCAGAAAATGTATTGCCGCTGCGATCTTCCCGGTCCTCATAGTTGCGATCAAGGTGAAGATTAGGGATGAATTGCTCAAAATGAGGATTTTCCTCGAGCACCCTCTTGAATGGCAACAGCGTATTTTCTGTTTGACCAGGCACAACGAGGTGAAAGGGAAACAACCGCTGCGTGAGAGAATAGAGAACTGGCAACAAATCCTCTCGCGAGCGAGTCACAATCCGAAAACGGGTCCGATCATACACCTGAGCTGCCACAGTCTCCTTCTTCGCGAGGAGTTTCGTGACAAGCGAGTCCTGTGTTTTGATGGAGTGCGCAAATTCAACGACCGGGAGCCCTTTCTCTTGCATTTCCCGCGCAACGCCCAGAACCTTCTCTGTCACTAGCTCCGCAAGTTCCGCTTCAGAAATGGCCAAGCGAAAAAGCAGGTCTCGGCCCTCGATATGCTGGATGACGTGCATCACCTTCAGCACAACGCATGCGATGCGACGGTGCCTGGCATTTCCCTTGGCACCTGAGGCCAAGAGGAAAAGATCGTGAATTTCTCCGGGCCTGGCGACAGCATCCGCCACGCGATAGTTGAAGGTCTTGCGCAGATACGCCACTGCATCCGCCAGCACCAAGCGGGCCCATGCTTCGTCATATGGACGGGAAACATCGAGCTGACAAAGGCGCAGGAATCGATCAACCTCCTCCCTGACCTGGAAGTGCATTCGCCGCCAGTCGATAACCGAGCCCCCCCTCAAAATGAGGCGGATACGCTCAAGCTCACGGAGCCCCATCTCTTCAACTGTTCGAACGGGGATGTCAGGAAGAACTGGAGTTAGAGAGGGGGCCTTCACACCTGATTTTCCTATCTGAACATGGCGATGCAGGAGAGCATTCTAGTAGAAGCATGAAAAGCCCTCACTCCGTTTCGGAGTGAGGGCCTTTCAAGTGCGGCACAGCGTTCCGGGAGCTACTTGGCGACAATCGGCTTGTCCGCCGCATAGCGAACTTCAGAGACCTTTCGGCCGTCTTCAGAGTAGGACGCCTCGACGCCCTCGCGCTTCCCCTTCACCCACGACTGCTCCAGCTTCTTCGCGCCGTTGGGGTAATACTCGACCCGCAGACCATGGTAGTCGTTGTTCTCGAACTGGGTCTCACCTGTCTTCACGCCCTTGGCGTCGAAGAACGTCCACAGTCCGGAACGAAAACCAGCCTTGTACTGGCCTACAGAGTGCTTCTGCCCATTGGGCCAATAGGCAACGAAGGGGCCATTCAGCACACGGTTCTGCGGAGTCGAACCTACCTTGATGCAATAGGTGCGATTGCCCTCACTGCCTCGCTCGACGCGCTGCTCGGCGCCCACTGGGCACTCGAGACGATCTTCGTGCATGGCAGTTGCGTCCTCACCGAGGGCCTGCGTTGCAACCGCAACCACACACAGCACAGCAAAACGCTTGCTCATCATGGTCTCCTTCATGCGACTGGCGCCAAGTGCCGTCTCGCATTCGAACGAAACAGAGGGAGCCATATTCACATGACATCCCTTGGAAGCAATGAGCACCCCCTGGCGCTTCTGCCCAGATAGCACAGAGCCCCATCCGCGTACTGGGATGAGGCTCCGTGCTCACGTCAATCCATACAGAGAATGGCGTGATTCGCCATGAACTGCTACCGCGACAACTGAGAGCAAACCTCGTTACCATTGGTGAAGTAAACACCAATGGACAGAGTCGTCGAACTCTCGCCAGGGCAGAAGTTCATGACAAACTCTGCATTCTTACCTGCATTCGAAACCTTGTAGGTGGACTCAGCGACGGTGCCAACACCATCCAACTCAGTGCCATTGACGCGCACATAGAAGAGGCCAGGAAGCGCCGTATACTGCGACGGGAACGTTGCCGAGCCGCCGGCGGACATGTAGGCACGAACCCGCGCCTTGGCCGTCATGCCGGTTGCAGAGCCCTGGGGCCTGCACCATGCATCCTGACCGAAAGACACCTGGGTGATTTCGTAGATGATCGGGCCTGTGGACGAAACCGTCCAAATCGGTTGCTTGCCGCCCCGGGCAGGGTCGAAGTTGGCGCAGGTCGGCGCCGAGACTTCCTTGCAGATGCCGCTGCCGCAGAACTGGCCGTACTTGCAGGTGCTCTGAGCCGTGCCGCTGCAGGTATCGCCGGGGTTGCCGCCATCCTCTTCGCACTGACCAGACGCCGTGTCGCACTTGCGGCCGGAGCCACAGTCGGCGTTCGCGGTGCACTTCGTCACGCAAACGTTGTCCAGGTCCGAGCACACCATGTCGGCCGTCTCGGAGCCGGTGTTGCAGAGCGCGTCCGTGGAGCACTGGCAGATCTTCGTGCCGGTGGCCGAGCCGTCGATCGAAGCACAGGTCTTCGCCGTGTCCGGACAGTCGGAGCCCGTCGAGCACGTCGTCACACAGACGTTCGCATCCGGGTGGCAAATCTCCGTGCCAGCACACTCGTCGTTGCTGGTGCAGCCCTTCGCGCCGCCGTCGTCGTCACCGCAACCAGCCATCAAACCGCTCATCGCGCCCAGCGCCGTGAGCATCAGCATCATCTTGCGAAGCTGCATCTTGGAATTCCCTCCGTGAGTCTGCCTGGAATCATCTACCCCGGGGCCTCCGGCCTCTGAGTTCAGGCCCCGACATCCATGCAAGCGGGTCGGCTTTAGTCCTCCCCGTCCTGATGTGTCAACGAGTGTCGACACCCTCACCGACGCCTCGCCCTCGTGGAAATTCAGCAGTCACGAAAGCGAACACTCACATCGGACCTCGGCAGGACAAACGTGTCGCGGAAGACCCAGCGACACCCTTGTCTGCTCAAAACGTGAACGGAAAGTCGATGGGCTCGCCCTGCTTCTTGTGCTTCGGGAAGGCCCACCCCTTGATGAGGCCCGAGATGCAGCTCGCCATGTACGTGCTCTTGAACTCATCCGTCTTGCACGTGACGTTCGACGTCTTGCCGCTCGTCTGGATGGACCACCGCATCACCAGCTTGCCGCTCAACATCGGGTCCTTCTTCTTCTGCTCGTTCACGCACTTCACGATGGCGGGCTTGTTGTTCAGCACCACCTCCATGATGTCCGAACGCTGAAGCGTGTCGGGAACCCCACCACCTCCAGGCTCCGGCGGAATGTAGGCCGTGGGACGAGCCTCCGTGGGCTTGGCTTCGGCCTTCGGCTTCTTCGTGCCAAAGAGCTCGTCAAAGTCATCGCTTTCGCCATCGTTCGAGGATGACCGCTCCGGCCGCGAAGGCTTCGCCTCGGGCTCCTCGCGCCGCGCAGTCGACGACGAGGCCCCCGTAGTCCGCCGAGGCGTCGACGGCCGCTCCACCTTCGCCACAGCGTTCTCCAGGGGCTTCGCGGTCTCAGCAGGCGGCTGCGCCGCCACAGGCGGAGTCGCCACAGGGGCAGCCGCCACCGGGGGAGGCGTCGCCGCGACTGCCGGCGTCCCCGTCGCCACAGCCGGATTCGCCACAGGAACCGTTCCCGCCGCGGGAGGCGGCTGAGTGCCCGTAGCTCCCGCCGTGGGAGGCGGCTGGGCCGCCGCCACGGGCTGAGCGGCCACAGGGGGCGGCGCGGCCACAGGAGGAGGCGCAGCGGCGGCAGGAGGCGCCACCGCGACCGGCTGCGGCGCCACTTGCGCCTGGTTCGGCGTCTCCGCGCCGCCATTGCCACGCGTCAGCGCGAAGCCTCCAGCCCCAAGCCCCAGCACGCCCACGACAATCCCCACCACCAGGCCCATCTTCCCCTTGCCCCCCGCGGGTGCCGGCTGCGCATACGTGGGCGCATATCCCGGTGGTGCCGCATACGGTGCGGGCACGGGCTGAGCGTAGGGCTGCTGTCCATACGGTGCGGGCTGCCCGTACGGCGCCATGGGCTGCTGCGGAAACGCCTGTGGCCCCTGAGGCGCCGCCATCTGCGCGGCCATCGCCGCACTCGCTCCCATCAACGCGGGCGAGGACACGGGCTCGGGCGGAGGCATCGGCACGTCGAGCAGACGCGACTGCGACACAGGCTCGCGGCCCAGCGCGGGTGCCGGCGTCGGAGGAGGCTTCGCGAGCGCGTCGTTCTCCTCCTTCACCAGCGAGGCCAGCACGCTGGCGGCGGAGGGCTTCCAGCCCGCGGGCGCCTCCGAGGACGCCGCGAGCACCGAATCACCCTTCGACGACTTGCCCGCGCTGAACGCGGACTGCACGGGACCCGACTGCACCGTGGGCTGGGAGCCCGACACGGGCTCGGGCGCGACGATGGTCGGCTTCGAGGGACGCGGTGCCAACACCGACGCCAGCTCCGCCGTCTCCGAGAGCGGAATCCAGTCGCTGAAGCCCGAACGCCAGCAGAGGCTGTCCGGCCCCACTTCGCCTCGGTCCCACGCGTCCTTCACCTTCTCGACGGAGAGCGGTCCCACCTGCTTCTCGTCGATGGCGACGTACCAGTCGTGCGACACGGCGGGCTTCGCATCTTCTTCCTTGTCCGGCTCGGCCTCGGCCTCGGCGAGCTTGCGGACGTTCTCCGCCGTGGCTTCCCGCGCCGCGGCCTCGCCGAGCGCCTCGCCAGACGGAATCTTGTGCGTGCCCGAACTCAGCACCTGGTCGAAGACCGCGCCAATCTCATCCTCTTCCACGTCCGTGAAGAGGCCGCCCTCGGGCGGAGTCCCCAGGGTCGCGGGCACCGTGGAGGCGGCCGACGCGTCGGACTCCTTCTTCGGCGTGCTGGCGTCAACCGACGCGGTGGAAGAAGTCGCGGGCTCCGACGAGGAATCCTTCCCCGTCCCGGCGCCCGCCGGGCGCACGGTGATGGTATGGCCGCACTTCTTGCAACGAACCTTGACCCCCTTCGGGCCAACCTTGTCGTCGCTGATCATGTACTGCGCGCGGCAGCTGTCACAGACGAAACGCATCTTTTCCGCAAGCCTCGGAAATGACGGGAGAAATCCCGTCAGAATCGTAGAAGTGGCCACCCGAGGCGGTCAAGGATCAGTCCCCTGACCGCCCGAATGCTCATCAACGCGTGAACCCTTTCAGGGTTCTACCGCGCTATCGGCGCACCTGCACCTCCACGTGTGTGCCGACGGCCACACGCAGACGGTGATGCTCTTCGGACGTGGCGAACACGAGCAACTCCTTGAGTTTGGTGCGAGGCGGAACACGGAACGAAGCTCCCGTCTCCCCCTGCACCAGTCGCCGCACCGGCTCCATCTCCCCCGCCACGAAGAGGCCCGCGCGGGCCGCGGTCAGCTCCGCGCCCTCGAGGAACTGGCGCACGGACTGCGGCGTCGCGGTGGGCAGCCACGCCCGGGCCGCCTTGCTGAGTGCCGCGCGGTCCATGTCGGTGAGGACCTTCTCCAGCGCGCGCCGCTCGGGCTCGACACCGTGGAGGGACTCGGCGATGCGCACATTGCCCACCACGAGGTTCAGTGCCGCCTGGAGGATGGCCTCCAGTCGCTCCGCGGGCACGAACTGCGTGAAGGCCAGCTCCGGCCGAGCCAGCGCCAGCGCCCGGCCCAGCAGGTAGTACACTTCCTTCTGCCCCTGCTCCGCGAAGTACTTCCCACCCACACGGACCGAGGCGGGGTGCGTCTGAAGCAGCTCGACGTTGACCTGCGGCTCCGGGGCGGGCTCGTTGGAGCGCTTCGCCATGCGCTCGCGCGTGGCCACGAGGAAGGGCGAGTACAGCTCCACCGCCTCCATGCCCAGCAGGCGCGCCACGTACCGGTAGTGGTGCACGTGGTACTCCTGCGCGCTGGCCACGTCGATGCGGTGCTTGCGCGGCACGAGCTGATACTGCGTGAAGGGCGCGGCATACAGGTGCCCCGCCTTCGCGAAGAGCAGCCCCAGCAGCTCCGCCAGGGGGCCCCGGGCCTTCGGATGGAACAGGTACGAGTTCCAGAGCTGGTCGTCGACCGGCCGCTGCGCCACTTCCTTCTTCTTCGCGTGGGGCCCGAGCTTGACGAGGATCTCCTTCTCGTCCTCGCCCTCTTCACCCAAGAGGCCCGACGTCGCCTGGGCCGCGAGCCACGCCAGGTCGTAGTCCTTGCGCATCGCCGCCAGGCGGACGAGCTGTCCGCACACCTTGCGCGGAGACTCGGTGTGGGGCAGCGCACGCCGGAGCGCGGCGATGGCCTCCTCCTCCTTGCCCGGCATGTTGCCAGCAAGCTCGGCGAAGGCCTCCTGCACGCCAGCATCGTCGGGCAGGCCCTTGGCGGCCACGCCGTAGGCCGCCACCGCGCCCTCCGGGTGCTTGAGCACCTGGTGATAGAGGTCACCCAGCGCGCGCCACAGCGCCATGCGCGCGACATGGGTCTCCGGCGTCTTCGGCAGCCGGCCCAGCATCTTCGTGTAGTTCTCCTCCAGTGACTTCCACTGGCGAGCCCCACCGAGCATCGCCTCCAGGGAGCTGAACGCCTCGACGAAGCGCGGGTCCAGGTCCAGCGCGGCATTGAACGCCTGAGCGGCCCCCTCCACGTCCTTCAAGTCATCACGGCGAAGCTCGCCCAAGGCGAACCAGACGCGCTTGGCCTTGTGAGGCTCCGAGGACAGCGTCGGCAGCGCCAGCATGCGCGCGAGCACATCCGCGGCCTTCTGCCCCTGCCGCGTCTCGCGCAGGAGCACGTAGAGCTGGTCCATCACCTCGAGCGCATCTGGCAGGACCTTCAGCGCTCCCGTGAACGCATCGATGGCCATGTACGGGTCGTGCAGCTGGTCTCGGGAGATGCGGCCCAGGTCCAGGTACACCTTCGCCTTGGCTTCACCCTCGAGAACACCGACGAGCTGCTGGCGCAGGTCCGCCGACTTCTCGTACTGGCCCGCCTTGTCCATCAGGATGACGAGCGCCCGCAGCGTGGGCTCGTGGCCCGGGTCGATGGCCAGCGCCTTCTCGAAGTGGTTCTGCGCGCGGTCGGTCTGGTTGAGCGCCGCGTGGATGTCACCGAGCTGCCAGTAGACCTCCACCACCTCCAGGTCCGTGAGCTCCTCGCGGTGGTGGATGAGGATGGTCTGGAAGACCTTGAGCGCGCCCTCGTAGCGGCGCGTCTGCACCAGCAGGTTGCCGTAGCCCTCCAGCGCGGGCAGGTACGTCGCATCGCGCTCGTAGGCTGTCTCGTAGCAGCTGAGCGCCTTGTCGCGCTTCCCGAGCTTCTCCGCCACGTAGCCCAGGCGGTAGAGCTGACGGCACAAGTCCGCGGCGACGGCGGCGTCCTTCTCCACCATCGCCTTCTCCGCCAGCTTGCGCGTGACGATGTCCAGCATCCGCTCGGCATCGGCCCACTCCTCGTGGGCGATGTAGACATCCGCCAGCGCCCGCGCGGCCTCGAGGCTGTCCGGGATGTGCTTGAGCGCCTCCTCCCAGTAGCCCGTCGCCGTCTCGCGGTCCTCGCGGGTCTCCGCGTGGTAGCGCGCGACATCCAACAGGGCGCGCCCCTTGGCGGCCGGGTCTTCCGTCTGCTCCGCCTCCTGGCGCAGCGTCTGCTCGTAGCCGCTCCAGTCCTTCTCCTGCTCCTGGATGCCCTTCAGGGCGCGGATGCTGGGCAGGTGGCCCACGTCGATGGCGATGGCCTGCTGATAGGCGTTCCGGGCGCTGCCCGTGTCCATCAGCATGTCCTCGTTGATCTTCCCGAGCCGGAAGTAGAGCTCCACCGCGTCCTTCGACTGGCCGGCGAGCTCCGCCTCCTTCTGCAACATCTCCAACGCGAAGGGCCAGTTGCCGCTGCGCTCGTAGAGGTTGCCGAGCGCATGCAGCGCGGGACGGCTCTCCGCGTCCACCGCGAGCGCCGCGTGGTAGCTGTTGACCGCGCGGTCCACCGCCTTGAGCTGCTGGTACTGAACGTTGCCGATGTCCACGTACAGCTCCGCCTGCTCCTGCGGGCTGACGGCCAGCGCGAGCTGCCGCTCATAGGCGATGATGAGGTCCTCCCACCGCGACTGAGCCCGGCGCAGGCGGATGAGCGCCTTGATGGCCTGGACGTTCTGCGGGTCGATGGAGAGCACCCCCTCCACGCACACGTCCGCGTTGGCGGGGTTCTGGTACTTGTCCTCCCAGATGGTGGCGCTGCGGAACAGGACGCGAACCTTCTCGCGCCAGTCCTCGCTCAGCTCCAGCATCCGCTCGTAGATGGCGAGCAGGTCCGCCGGCTGGTCCAGCTTGGTGTGCAGCCGCTCCAGTGACTCCAGCGCCTCGCGGTTGACCGGGTCCAGTTCCAGCGCCTGGCGATAGGCGGCGACCGCGGACTCGTCGTCCGCGATGTCGCGCTCGAAGACACCGGCGACCTCCACCTGGATGCGCGCACGCTCCTCGGCGGTATCCGCCAGGTCCCTCGCGCGCAGCAGCGTCATGGCCACGTCGCGCCAGGCCCGCTGACGCCGGTACAGCGCGGTGAGCACGCCGAGCGTCTCCGCGTCCGGCTCCAGCTCCAAGGCCCGCAGGAGCGCGGTGGCCGCCTCCGCCGGGTCCTCCAGCTTCTCGTCCCAGACGCGCGCGATCTCCCGGAGGATGCCCTTGCGCTGCTCGATGGAGCCCGCGGCCTCGAGCTTCTGCTCGAGCGCGACCACGTACTCACGCTCGTGTCCGCGCCGTTGGAAGACCGCCGCGAGACCATCCAGCGCGGTGGCGTTGGTGGGGTCGAACTCGAGAATCTTCCGGAACGCCCCCTCGGCGGACTTGGGGTCATCCAGCCGCGTGTCGTGCACTCGCGCGAGCGTCGCGTAGAGCCGCTCCGCCAGCGGGCCACGAGGCAGCTCATCCGCCACCTCTTCGTAGACCGCGGCCAGCTCCTCGTGGCTGCCCGTCTCGTCCGCCAGCCGCTCCACTTCCTCGCGCAGCGTGTCGTCCGACGCGTCGATCTGCAGCGCGCGGCACAACGCGAGGAACGCCACGTCCTTCTGTCCCAGCCGCTCTTCCTGGACACGGGCCAGCTCGCGCAGCGAGGCCAGCTTCTCCTCGTCCGTGACGAAGTGAGGCAGGTAGCGGTCGACAGCCGTCGCATACGCGCGCCAGTCGTTGTACGTCCGGTACAGCACGCACACGCGCTCGTAGGCCGTGCGGTTCGCGGGGTCCAGCTCCAGCACCTTCTCGAGCGCCCCCGAGGACTGCTCGGGCTTGCCGCCCTGCCCCGCCCACAGGTCCGCCACCTCGAAGTACGTGGTAACGGCGTGCTCGCGCTCCTCGGCCGCCAGGTGCACCTGCACCTTCAGCTCCAGCGCGCGCACCGCGTCGTTCCATGCGCGCAGCGAGATGAACAGCGCGTGCACCCGGTCCAGCTCCGCCACCTGGTGCGGCTCCACCTCGAGCGCGCGCCGGGCCGCGTCCAGCGCCTCCTCGCGGCGCCCCATCCCCGCAAGCACTTCCGCCAGACGCAGGCGCAGGGCCTTCACGCCCTCGCTGTTCTCCTGGAGCGGAATCAGCCGACGGAGGACACCGACCAGCTCCTCGCGCTGCTCCGTCTCGTCGTACAGGTCGCGCAGGGTGTCCAGCACCGCGCGGTTGCGCGCGTCTCGGTCCAACGCCGCCTTGAAGTACGGCACGGCGGCTTCGGGCTGCTTGAGCAGCCGATACACCACGCGCCCCAGACGCTCGTTGAGACGGACCACCTCGCGAGGGTCCAACGTCAGCGCCAGCCGCCCCTCGAGCAGCTCGCGCAGGTCCTGCGGCCGATCCGCGCGCTCGTAGAGCGACTCCAGCGCGGAGAAGGCCTGCTCGTTGCGCGAGTTCTTCGCGAGCAGCTCGCGGTACAGCTCGATGGAGCCACCCAGGTCCGACAGTCCCTCCGCGGACACCTGCGCCATCTTCGAGACGACGCGGTCGCGCTCCGGCCCCACCACCTTCTCCGCCTGGAGCTTGAGGATGGCGTAGAGCTTCTCCGACGCGGAGGCGTTCTCGTAGATGTTCTCCAGGAGCCGCGCCGAGGCCAGGTGGCCCGGCTCCAGCTTGAGGATGGCCTCATACGCGCTCGCCGCGCGGTCCGGGCTGTCCAACCGCTCCTGGTAGAGCTGCCCCAGGCGGAAGAGATACCCGATGCGCTCGGCCTGCTCGGTCGCGTTCGCGACGAGGGCTTCGAGGATGCCCGCCAGCTCCGGCCACGCCTGCAGCTCGAGGTACAGCCGGTCCAACGCCACCAGCGCCCGGCCCTGCACCGCCGCGTGCAGCGTGCGCGCTCGCTCGTAGTAGGTCACCGCGCGGTCGGAGTCGCGCAGCTTCGACTCCAGCAGCTGGCCCAGCTTCAGGCACACCTGCGCCGCGTCAGCGGCTTCGGCCACTCGCGGCAGCGCTTCCTCGTACGCCGCCACCAGCTCGTCGTAGCTGTCGGAGGCGTCGGTCGAGTTCTCAAGCCGCCGGCGGACCTCCCCGTCGTTCGGGTCCTCCTTGAACGCGCGGAAGAGCGCCAGGAACGTCAGCTCCGATTCACCCTGCGCCTCGCGCAGCGTGGCCAGCTCGCCCAACAGGGCCTTTCGCTCGAACGCGTCCGTGGACACGCCGACACGCATCTCGATGAGCTGCGCCAACCTCGGCACATCCCCGCTCGCGCGGAACGCACGCAGCAGCGTCTCCACCGCCAGCAGGTTCTGCGGCTCGCGAGCCACCACACCTTCCATCCGGGCCACCGTGCCTGGATGGTTGGGCTGCACCGCCAGAACCTCGCCGTACATCGTCAGCGCGCCCGTCCGGTCCAGCAGGCGCGTCTCGCGCACCGAGGCCAGACGGAACTTCAACTCCAGCCCCGCCTCGGGCGGCATCAGCGCGATGCGGCGGGCCAACACATCCGCCAGCTCCGGCCACCGCTCCTGCTTCTGGCAGAGCGTCTCCATCCGCTCCAGCGCGGCCATGTCATCCGGCTTGAGCTCCAGCAAGCGACGGAAGGTGGCCAGTGCGCCGAGCGCATCCTGCAGCGAGTCCTCCTGCAGCAATCCAATCTGCAGGAGCACCGTCGCGCGGCGCGAGGGCTCCTCGGCCACCGCGAGCTGACGGCGCAGCACCTCCAGGAGCTCCGTGGGCTTGCCCTGCGACGCCACCAACCGCACGGTGCCGTCCAGCGCCTCGATGTCCGTGGGACGCAGTTCCAGGACCCGCTTCCACGACGCCAGCGCCTCGGCAGGCTCGCCCAGGTCCGTCTGAAGCCGTGCCAGCGCGCGGTACAGCTCCGCCCTCGAGGCATCTCCTGCCTTCGGAGCCACCTCCATGATCACCGCGCTCAGCTCCTCGGGAGCCTCGGCGCGGTCCACCAGCGACACGCACAGCTCCAGCGAGCGAAGGTCGTCCGGCAGCTCGCGCAACGCCCGCGTCGCCGCGAGGAAGCCCATCTCCGCGTTCTCCAGCGGTCCGGCGTACATCTCCGCGATGCGGCGCAGCAGCGCGGCGCGCTCCTGCGGCACCGCCTCCGCCGACACGCGGGACTCCAGCATCTCCACCTGCTTCAGGTGGTTGCCCACGGCGACGAAGACTGGCTCCAGCGCGCTGGCGGCGGCGCCTCGCAACGGGCTCTCCGAGCGTGCCATCTCCTCCAGCGCACCCACCGCGCCCGCGTGTCCCGCCCGGCGCGTCAACACCGACTGGTACAGCTCCAGCGCGCCGCGCGGGTCGTCCAGGCGAGAGAACTTCAACCGGCCCAACCGCACGCGCAGGTCCGACGCCTCTTCCTGCGCGCCGCGCTCGTCCGCGAGCTGGACTTCCCGCTCGATGTGCTGCGCGAGCTCCGGCCAGCGCTCCATGTCCCCGAGGACGCGGCCCAACAACTTGAGCGCGTTGGTGTTCTCGGGTCGCAGCGCGAGGACCTCGCGGTACGACTGCGCCGCCAGCGCCTTGTCCGCCAGCGTCTCCTCGGCCAGGTGCGCCAGCTCGAACAGCAGGTTCACCTGCGAGGTCGCGTTCGTATCCGCCGCCACCTGACGCCGCATCACCAGCGCCAGCTCGCGATGCGCACCGGTGCGCCGATGGACCCGGGCGATGGACTCCAGCACGCCCCGGTTCTTCGGGTCCCTGCGGCTCACCTCCTCGAGCGCGCGGACCGCCAGGTCGTAGCGCTTGAGGCGGTTGTCATAGAGCGTCGCCAACCGTCGCCACAGGTCGCCCGCGAGCGGCTCCTGCGCGCCGCGCTCGAGCTGGTCTTCGTAAGCGCCCGCCACTTCCTCGAACGACCCCGAGTCGGCCGCCAGCCGCTCCAGCTCGTCGCGAACCGACGTCTCCTGCGGGAACTCGTTGAACGCCCGGAGCCGGGCGACGAACGCGAGCGACGTCTGCCCCAGCGCCTCGCGCAGGGTCGCCGCCTCCTGGATGGCCTCCAGCCGCCGCTCCGGCGCCACGCCCGGCAGCAACACGTCCAGGACCTCCACCAGCTTCCGCGCGTCGTTCAAGCCGCGGTAGACGGGCTCCAGGAGCCGCGCCGCTTCCACGCGAGGCCCGTCGTGCGCCATCAACCGCTCGAGGCCCGCAACCACCTGGCCATCGCCCGGTGCCAGCTCGAGCAGACGGCGATACACGGGCAGCGCCTCGGCAGGCCCGACTTCCTTCTCGAGGAGCTGCGCGCGCTTCAGCAACCACCCACGCCGCGCGCCATCATCCGCCGCGCCGTCCGCGAGCTGGTCCAGCACGTCCGCCTGCTCGACGAACCGCCGCCCCTTCGCATACAGCTTCTCCAGCGCGAGCAGCCCCTCGGGGACCCGCCGCAGCGCCAGCGCGGAGCGATACGTCTCCACGGCCCGGGCATCCTCACCCGCGTTCGCGTAGGCCTCGCCCGCCTTGAGCAGCAGGCCCACACGCTCATCCGCGTCCTGGGAGAGCTGGGCCTGACGCGTGTACACCTCGGAGAGGCTCTTGGCGTTCTGCCCCTTCTCGTACAGTCGAGACAGCGCCTCCAGCGCCTGCCGGTCCTGCGGCGCGTCCGCGAGCAGGTTCTTCCAGAGCCGCGCGGCCTCCTCGGGCTGATCCAACGTCTCGCGAAGCTCCGCGGCGCGGCGCAGGAGCTCCAGCGCCGTCGGGTCTCCCGCGGTGAGCTCCACCGCCGCGGACTCGTAGATCTCCGCCAGAACCTCGTGCGAGCCCGTCTCGCGAGCCAGCCGCTCCAGGTCCGGACGCACGCCCTCGCGGTCCAGCCCCTGCGCGAAGGACTTCACGGCCGACATGAAGGCCAGCGACGTCTGGCGCATGTCACGCTCGTAGATGCGGCGCACCTCTCCGGCGAGGAGCGTCTTCTCCACCGTCAGCGCGGACTCCATCCGCGCCTCGCGCAGCGCCACGCGGCGGGCATGGTCGCCCACCTGCGCCAGCACCGGGTCCAGCACCTCGAGCGCGGCGCCGCTCGTGGGAACCGCCGCCTTCACCCAGGCCTCCAGCGCGCCTCGCGCTCCCGGGTGCCCCGAGTCCTCGGAGAGGATGCGCTTGTAGAGCCCCAGCGCCGCGTTCGGGTCATCCAGCACCGTGCGCTGCAGCTCCGCCAACCGGAACGACACCTCGCGTCCCTGCGGGCTCTGCCCTTCCTGATTGCGGCGCAGCGCCAGCGCCCACGCCAGGTCCTGGTGACGCTCCAGCTCCGTGTAGAGCCGGTCCAGCGTGGCCGCGGCCTCGCGGTTCGCCGAGTCGCGCCGCGCAATCGCACGCCACGCCTCCGCCGCGCTCTCCGGGTCCGACAGCCGCGTCTCGTGCAGCAGCGCCGCCTCGCGCAGGAACGCGAGCTGCTCCGCGGGCTCCGGCGACGCGGCCGCCAGCTTCTCGAGCACCTCCGCCAGCGCGGCCCACTCCTCGCCCGCGCGGTGCAGCCGCTGCAAGGCACGCAGGCTGTCCAGGTTGCCCGGCTCCAACGCCAGGAGCGCACGCAGGGCCTTCACCGCGCTCGCCTTGTCGTCGAGCTTCTTCTCGTGCACCTCGGCCAGCTCACGCAGGAGCGCCACGCGCGCGGGGCCGACGTCACCCTCTTCCGCCAGCTCCTCGATGATCTCCGCGTAGCTGTCGAGCGCGTCCGCGTCCTCCGCCGCCTGCCGCGCCGTGGAGCGCAGGCCCGCGTCTCCAGGGGCCAGCCGCAGCGCTCGCGCCAGGGCCGCGAAGGCCAGCTCGGGCTGACGCAGGTGCGCCAGGTGCACCTGGGCCGCATGCCTGAGCACCTGCACCCGGGCCGCGTCGTCCTTCGCCACCTCCGCCAGCACGTCCAGCGTGGCCACGAGCTTGCGATGGTCCTTGGTCCGCTCCAGCGCGGGCACCAGGACACGCGCCGCCGCTTCGCGCGCGGTCCCCGACGCCAACATCGCCTCCAGCGCCGCGATGGCGTCCGGGTCCGACGGACGCTGCATCAGGATATCCGCGTAGCTCTGCACCGCCTCCGCGCTGCCGTCCTGCAACCCCTGCAGCAGCTGAGCCCGGCGCAGCTTCAGCCGCGCCGCCTTGTCCGTCTCACCCGCCGACTCCGCGAGCGCGATCATCCGAGCCAGCGTGTCGCCCAGTTCGCGGGTGCGGCCCGCCTTCTCGTACAGCTCCGCGAGGCGAGGCAGGTGCCGCCCCTCTTCCGCGCCGTGCGAGAGCGCGGACTGGAGCGCCTCGGCGGCCTGCGCCGGGCGTCCCAGCTCCGTGTTCAGGTCCACGAGCTGGAGCAGCAACTCCAACCGCTCCGCGCCACGCGCGCCGTGGATGCGCTTGCGCAGGAGTTCCTCGGCATCCGCCGCGCGCCCCGCTCGCCCATACAGCCGCACCAGCCGCTGCAGCACCGCGCCCGACTCCGGGGCGCGCTCCACCGCGGCCTCGAGCGCGACGATGGCATCCGCCACCAGCCCGCCCTCTTCCGTCAGCCCCGCCGCCTCGGTGAGCAGCGCCAGCGCCACGGCCGGCTCCTCCAGCTCCGCCGCCAGCGTGCGCAGCACGCGCCCCAGCTCCGAGTGCGCGGACAAGTCCCGCGCGAGCCGCAGCGCCTCCGCGCGCGACGACTCGTCCTTCGGGTCCTCGCGAACCACGCGCACCCGCGTGTCGAAGGCCGCGCGACTGTCGGCCAGCTGCTTCTCGTGGATGCTCGCCAGCAGCGAGAAGAGCCGCTTGCGCGCGGCCGGCTCCGTCGTGGCCTCCAGCTGCTGCTGAAGCGCCGCCACCTGCCGCTGGTGGTCTCCCGCCCGGCCATAGTGCGTGGCCAGCGCCTCCGTCACCTCGTTCGACCGCACGCCCGCCGCGGCCAGTCGCTCCAGTCCGCCGACCACCACACCCGTCGAGACGTTCTCCGCCAGGAGCCCGAGGAACAGGTCCGCCGCGTCCTGCTGACGCCCGAGCCGCTCCGCGTACAGCTTCGCCTGGCGCGCGGTCCACTCGTTGCGCTCGAGCTGCGACTCCGCCAGCGCCGCGAGCCGACCCGCCAGCGCCGCCGCTTCATCGAAGCGCGACAACGCCACGCACAGGCCCTGCAGCCGCTGCACCGCGCCAATCTCCTCGGGCGCGAGCTGCACCCACTCGCGCACCAGCGGCTCCAGCTCCTCCGGCGCGGCGCCAGCGGCCTCGCGCCGCGTCACCTCCGCCTCCAGCCGAGCCTTCGGGTCGTCCGCGAGCGCCGCGGCCGCCTGCAGCGACTTCACGGCCTCCGCCGCCGCCGTGTCGCCGGGGATGCGAGCCAGCACCTCGCGCCACGCGGCCTCCGCGCGCACGGGGTCCGCCAGCGGCCCCTGGAGCAACAGCGCGAGCTGCCGCCACAACGTCGCGGAGACCTCCGCCACCGTCGCTGCCTGCGCGGCACGCTGCAGCGCCAAGGCGAGGGCCGGCCGCGCATCGGCCTTCTCCGCGTGCTCCACCACGGAGCCCAGGAGCAGAGGCCGCGCCGGGTCCAGCTCCAGCGCCCGCGACAACACCTCGAAGGCGCCTCGCGCGTCCTCCTTCTCCTCGAACATCAACGCGAGCGCCTCGCAGAAGGCCACCCGCTCCGCACGCGGACGAGGCGCCAGCAGCGCCAGGTCCAACAGCGGCACCACCGCCTCCAGCTCCTCGTCCTCCGCCAGGAGTCGCGCGAGCTGGAAGGCCGCGAGCGCATGCGTCGGGTCCAGCTTCAGCGCCGCTTCCAGGTGCGTGCGCGCCGCCGCCGCGTCCTTGAGCTGCGACAGACACAGCTCCGCCAGACGCAGCCGCATGGCCGCCTGACTCGGCTTGTCCTTCACCGTGCCCAGGTAGCGCTCCAGCACCGCCACCGCGTCCGCCGGACGACCGCCTTCCAACAGCTGCTCCGCCGTGAGGCTCGCCGCATCCGCGCGCGACGGGTCCGCCGCCACGGCCCGCTCGAAGGCCGCGAGCGCACCCGGCGCGTCATTCAAACGCCCCAGGCGCATCGTGCCCACGCGCAGCCACAGGTCCACCTGCGCGCCGCGGTCCTTCACCTCGCCCGCCATCGCCTCGATTTGCGCAATCGCCGGCGCGAAGTCCCCGCCCGCGCGCGCCGCCATCTTCTCGATGAGCGACAGGCCCTCGGGCATCCCCGGCCACAGCAGGAAGCACCGGTCCAGCGCCTCCTTCACCTTGCCGGCGGAGGCCGGGTCGTACCAGGCGAACAGCTTCGCCACGAGCAGCGACAGCCGCGCCGCGCTCTTGCGGTCCCGCTCCTCCAGCGACATGCCCCGCAGCATCCGCACGCGGTCGCGCCACGTCTGCTCGAAGCGCTGCAGCGCGCGGGTCGTCTTCTCGACGCGAGCGTTCTGGGGCTCCAACACCCGCGCCACGTCCAACACCCGCTGCGCCAGCTCGTGCTCGGTGGGGTCGTCCACCAGCCGCTCCGCCAGCGCCGCGTACTCCTCCGCCATGCCCGCGTCGCCCAGCGCCTCGCGCTCGCGCTCCAGCGCCTCGAAGGCCGTCTGGAATCGCTCCTCGGACAACAGCAGCTGCCGCACGCGGCGGAAGATGGCGCGGTCCGACTTCGCTCGCGCGGCGCGCTGCAGGCACAGCACCGCCCGGTCCCGACGGAAGAGCTTCTGCTCGTAGAGGTCCGCGGCCTTCAGGTAATGGCCCGCGCTCTCCTCGCCTTGCGTGGCGCTTCCCAGTCGCTCCAACACCTCGGCGAGCGCGGCGGCATCCTGCCGCGTCTCGTGCAGACGCTTGAGGCCCCGCAGCGCGGGCAGCGGCTCTCGCGCCACCAGCAGCGCGCGCTTGAGCAACTCCTCCGCGCGAGGCGCGTTGCGCTGGCGCTCATGCGCGAGCTCCGCGGCACGGCACAACAGACGCACCGCTTCATCGGCGGCGACGTCGCGCGAACGACCCTCGTACAAGCGGATCAGCTCTTCCACTCGGCCGGCTTTCTCCAGCGCGGCCTCGGCTTCGACGAAGCTCCGGTCATCGGACACGCGCAGCGTGGGTCGAGGGGACGTGGACGGTTGCATGGGGAGGGCGGGCCTCGGGGGGTGAAAATGGAATGCAGCGGGGGCGCCAGCCGCCGGACTTTACCGGCCGCGAGCGCCCCCGAGCAATCATGCAAAACCCGCCAAAGGGCGGGAATCATTGGTCTTCTTGCTACTCAGCCGTCGAAGCATCCGGGGAAGCGTCGCCTTCCTCGCCCGCCGGTTCAGCGGGAGCCGGTGCCACGGCCACCGCCTCCGGCAGTGCCTTCGCACGCTCCAGACCCGCGCTGTCGTTGAGCTGGGTGTAGAGGGCAATCGCCTTCTCCCGCTGCTGCAGCTCCTCCGCGAGCTGAGCGGCGCGAGCCACGTTGCCAAGCTTCTCGTGCAGCGGCAGGGCCTTGTCCTTGCGCCCCGCGGCCTCCCACGCCTCGGCGGACGCGGCGACGTCGCCCAGGAGCTCCAGCCACCGGGCACGGCCCGCCGGCTTCTGCTCCTGCTCGGCCCGAGCCAGCTCGCGCTGAGCCAGCTCCTTCGCCTCCTCATCCAGCTTCAGGCGCTGCATGAAGTGGAACGCCTTGGGAGGAGGCAGGGTGCCCAGCACCTCCACCGCCTCGCGGCGCTGTCCCGCCGCCACGAGGAGCGTGGCCGCGCCCAGACGGTCCCCGCGCTCCACCAGGCTCTTCACCTCGAGCCCGCGGATGCGGTTGGCGCTGGCCATGTCGCGCGAGCGCTCGTACGCCTTGCGCGCCAGGGTCAGCTTCCCCGCACGCTCGTACGCGAGCGCCGCCTGGTCGAACTGGCGAGCACGCTCATACAGGCGCGCCACGTTCTCGAAGTCGCCCTTGCCCACGTAGTGCTCCATGAGGAGCTCGTAGGCGCCGGCCTTCTCCAGCGTGGGGGCCAGCTGATCCGGAGGCAGCGTGCTCACCAGGCGGCGCGCGGCGTCATTGTCGCCACCCGCGAGCCCCGTGCGCAGCGCGCTCTTGAGGTCCCCACCCGCCTCGAACAGCCGGGTGGCCTCGGCGAAGCCGCCGTTGCGCTCATGGAGCCGGGCCGCGTCACGCGTGCGCCCCATGCCCTCGAGCTGCTTGGCCTGCTCCTTCCAATCGCCCGTCAGCTCCGGCGCGGGGCGACGCTCGCCTCGCTCCGGACGCTCACCGCGCTCGGGACGCTCCCGGCGCTCGCCGCGCTCCCGGCGCTCGCCCCTCTCGGGACGCTCACCACGCTCACGGCGCTCGCCCCTCTCGGGACGCTCACCACGCTCACGGCGCTCCGGACGGGCCTCCGCCCGAGCCTGGGGAGCCGCGGGCTCCTCCACCTCGGGACCCGGCTGCCGGCCGCTGGCGGAGAAGGCCGCCTCGGAGCGGTCCTTGTCACCCGCGGCGCGCCAGACCTGGCCCACCAGGAACATGACGTCCGTCCACGCGTCGAACTTCTCCTTCGCGGGGTCCACCGCGGGAGCGGCGGCCTCGGCGGGAGCAGCACCTTCCGCCGCGGGAGCAGCGGCTTCCGCGCCCTCGGAGGGAGCCGCCTCGGCCGGAGCCGCGGGGGCCTCCACCGGAGCCGTGCTCGCATCGGCGGCCGGAGCCTCCGGCGCCGCGGGCTTGGGCTGACGCTGCACGCGCAGCATCGTGGTGATGAGGCGGCCTCGCGTGTTGAGGTCCAGGTCCTCCAGCGACTTCAGCCGCATGGGCCGCAGCGAGCGGACGATCGCCTGCAGCGGGCCCTTCTCGGCGCCGAAGTCCGTCTTGGACAACGCCTTCTCCAGGACACTCAGCTCGGAGATGACGCGCTGCCCCGGGCCCACGGGCCCTTCGTCACGGCCACGGCCGCGGCCCTCACCGCGCCCACGGCCCTCGCCCCGTCCAGGGCCTCCCGGGCCACCTCGGCCTCCAAAACCACCGCCAGGGCCATCACGGCGCGGGCCCTGACCCGGCGCACCCGCGTCACGACCACGCCCACCCTGCCGTGGCCCACCGCTTCCATTCTCCTGAGGCACGTCTTTCTCCCGCTAGAACTAGAACGCGTAGCGAATGTTCGGCGCCACCGCGAACCCGAACGAGCCACCGGACACGAGGTAGTTCCCCGTGACCTCGACCCCCACGGAAAAGTGGCGCAACCGTGTGTAGTACTCCACTCCGGGCCCGGCAAACACAAGAATGTCGGAATCCGGAAGGAGGCTCTTCGGGGAGAACATCGCATAACCCGCGCCGGCGCGGAGATAGAACCAGGTGCGCTTCACTTCCTGGCTGTCGGCCAGACCGACCAGGCGCGCGCGCAGGACGGCGCCCGGGACGAGAGAGAAGAAGTCACCGGACACCTTGCCCCCGGACTCGCCCACGTACTCGGCGCTGGTCCGGATGCTGGAGCCCATGACGAAGAGGCCCAGCGACACCCGCTCGTTCAGGTCGAACCCCATCTCCACCTGGGCCATGGGCCCGGAGGAGAAAGGCCGGGGCGTCCCCTCGGCTGCGGGCGGGTTCGTCATGAAGAGCGGGCCGCCGTACAGCGCGAAGTAGAAGCCCCGCTCGATTTCATCGAACGTCACGGCCGGCCGGTCGCCGGTCGCCGTGGGGGGTGGTTGCTGAGCGCTCGCGGCCACGGGGAGGACGAACACGGCACACAGGGCAATGGGAGCGAGGGCTTTCATGCGGTCCTGAGGTTGACGGAGCTCCAGCGGGGGACGGGAGCCGGGGTGACTGCGCGGGCGGCCCGGAGAGGGCCGCCCGTGTAACGGTTGAGAGCGCCGGTGCTACTCGCCGGACTGCTTGAAGATGAACGGATAGGTGACGACCACCACGCCACCCCCCTTGGGCTCGGGGAACTTCCACGTGCGCACGCGGCCCGCCACACACGTCTCCAGCTCCGCGTTGCCCGCGGTGCTCTGGGCCACCGAGGACGACGCCACAGAGCCCGTGGCGGTAATCACGAACTTCACCGCCACCTTGCCGCCCAGCTTCGGGAAGCGGTTGAGGAGGCTCTCGTAGCAGTAGCGAATCTGTCCGCGGTTCGCCTGGATGACCTTGCGGATGAGTTCCTTGTCCAGCGAGCCCATGACCTCCACCTCGGACGAGGCGATGTTCACGTCGACCGACGACTTGCCACCCAGCACACCCACACCCGTGCCGTAGGTGCCCGTGCCACCACCGCGGCCCTTGGTGCCGATGCCGCCGATGCCCACGGTGTCACCCGTGCCGCCGCCACCTCCGCCGCCGCCGCGCAGCCCCAGGCCGCCGAAGCCGCCCGAGTCGCCCGCCTTGGCGCCGAACATGTTGCCCATGGCGCTCTTGAGGTCGCCGCCCAGGCCCTTGCTGCCGAAGACGGTGGAGATGCCGCCCTTGCCGCCGCCGAAGATCTTGGCCGTCAGCGCGCGGGCCTCGTCCTTCTTGTTCGGGTCGCCCTTGGGCGCGGTGCGATTGTTGGTCTTGGGCGCGTCCTTCTTGCCCATCTGACCTTCGTCACCGCGGCTCTTGGCCGCCATCTCGCCGCTCTTCTTCGCCTCCTTCTGCTGATTGAGGCGCTCGAGGAACTTGTTCTTCTGCACCTCGGGCGGCTTGATGATGAGCTTGGCGATGCGCGCCGAGTTGGAGGACAGCTCGTCCGAGTACTCGTCACCCTCGCCCGTGCGGTTCAGCGCGGTGATGACAAACGCGGTGGCCGCGAAGAACACCAACAGGAAGATGTTGAGCGCGGTGTAGTCGAGCGTCTCCCCCAGCGGCGCCACGACGCGCTTGGGGACGGCCTGGAACGAGGCCTCGAGCGTCACTCCTCCCAGGTCCACCCAGAAGAAGTCCTCGGCCTCCAGCGTGAGCGAGTACGCATCGCCCTCGTGCGAGGCCTTGCCCGCCTCGAGGACCGCCTTGAGGTCCAGCGTCTCACCCTTGCGGATGAGCCCGCCCTTCATCTTCCCCATGAAGCGCACGACGAACGACTGGCCGTCGGTGCGCAGCACCTCGAAGCGGGGGGCACCCAGCTTGTCGTCCCCCATGACGAAGTCGACACCCGCGGCGCTTCCCACCGCCACCGCGCGCTTGGCGCCCGGGGCGACGAAGAACTCGCCCACCCGCTGATCTCCCCACGAGAAGCGCAGTCCCACGCCCTGCGGGCCGCTCGACTTGGAGCGGCGCACGGTGCGCGGGCGCGGCGCGGCGGCCTCGGCGACCTCCGGGGCGGGCGCTTCGGGGGCCTCGGGCTCGGGCTCCGGGGCCACGATGGCGTTCTTCTGCGTGGCGGCCACGGACGCATCCAGCGCGCCCGCGGCGGCGGGAGCGGCGACGGCGGCTGCCTGCGCCAGACCGGCGGCAGGCGCGGCGGCGCTCACCACCGGGTTCTTCTCCGTGGTCTCGTCCGTGCTCGCGGCGGCCGCCAGATTCACGGCGGCCACGGCGGCGGGGTTCTCCAGGCGGATGGTGGTGCCACCCACCCGGATCTCGTCGCCAAACGTGAGCTGGCCTTTGTTGACCCGCTTGTTGTTGACGTACGTCCCCTCGACGCTGCCCATGTCGATGATGGACATGGAGCCGTCGCTGGCGACTTCGATGACGGAGTGGATGCGGCTGACCTTCTCATCCTCCAGGCACAGGTGCGCCGAGGACAGACGGCCAATCTTGATGATGTCGCGCTCGTAGTCCTTGGAAGCGACCAGCGTGTCGCCCTTGAAGACCTTGAGTGTCAGGGGAACGGCCATGAGGGCTCCTGCGTAGGGTAGTTGCTCGCTATGGACAACGCTCGCGCCGGCAGGTTCCCACCGGCGACCGGACGCATGACTACAGCTCGCCCACCGACTGCATGACCTTGTCCTCGAAGTCCTCGCGGACGCGGATGAGGTTCGAGTGCTTCACCTTGTCGCGCGCCTCGATGTACTCGCCGTCGGGCTTGGTGAGGTCGCCTTCGATGGTGTCATCCTCGAAGTCGATGTTGGTGGTCTTGGAGTAGCGCACATTGCCCTCTCCGCCCCCACCTGCCGGCTTGGCAGCGTCGTCCTGCGCGAACGCCGGGGACACCGCGAGCACCGCGAACAACATCAGAGCCTTCCGCATCACTGTCTCCCACGAGGACCCCGCCGGGTCCGTGCCACACGGCATGCCCACGACGGGGGCAGCACAGGTTCGCATCATCCCCCCGGGGCCCGCCACATCGAAGGCACCCGGGGACATCCCAACTTTCACAGCAGGTCGTCTTCAGGCTCACCCGGCTCGGAAGGATCCGCCGTGCCTGGACTCTTCTTCTCCTGAGGCGCGGGTGCGGGCGCCGGAGGAGGCGTCATGCCACCCGCCGGAGTGGCCTGGGCGGTCGTGCCCGTGCCACCCGCGGGAGCCACCGCGCCGCCATTGGGCGCCGGGGCCGGGGCCTGCTTCTTCTCCGCGGCCTGCATCTGGGCCTGCTGCTGCTTCTGGAGCTCCTCCATCTTCTTCGCCTGCTGCTCGGCCATGGAGGCCTCGCGCTTGGCGCCGACGATGGCCTCCGCCTCGCGCAGCAGACCGAAGACGGGAGACTCCGCCGACAGGGCCACGTCTCCGCCCGCCATGGCGATGTACTTCTTGTACAGCTCGACGGCGCGCTCCGGGGCGTCCTTCACCTTGTGGAGGATGATGGCGCGGTTGAGGCTCACGGCCGCGAGCTCCGCGTCCAGCTTCTCCGCCTCGTCATACTCCTGCATGGCCTTGTCGTACTGGCCCTGCCCCTTGTACGCGAGGCCCAGGTTGAGGTGCGCGATGGCGTTCTTGCCATCCGCCTGCAGGATGCGGCGCAGGTGCTCCTCGGCGCCGGGGTAGTCCTCCGAGTCCAGCGAGAGCTGGGCCAGCGCGACATGGGACGGGACGTAGTCGTCGCGAGCCTCCAGCGCCTTCTTGAACGACAAGCGGGCACTGTCCGCGTCGCCCTCGCGGAGCTGGATGACGCCCACCAGGTGGTGGAGCTCCGGGTCCGCGCCGTCCAGCTTGACGCCGCGCATGGCCACCAGCTTCGCCATCGTGAGCTGCTTGCGGTCGAGGTAGCTGCGGATCATCACCTTCAACGCGGTGGTGGACGTGGGGTCCCGCATCAGCGCGGCCCGGGACAGCTCCATCGCCTTGTCGTGGTCGTTCTGCTGCCGGTAGATCTCCGCCAGTCGCGCGCGCGACTGCGCGTCGTCCGGGTAGCGCTGGAGGACCTCCTGGTAGAGGGCCACCGAACCGGCGACGTTGCCGGCGTTCTGCTCGATGACGGCCAGGTTCTCCGACGCCTGGCGCAGCGAGGGCTTCTTCGTGAGCGCGGCCTTGTAGCGGGCCTTGGCCTCGGTGAGGTTGCCCTGGCGCTCGGCGATGACGCCCAGGTTGTACTCGGCCTCGGCCAGGTTCGCGTCCGACTCCAGGGCCGACTTGAACTTGCGCTCCAGCGCCGGGTAGTCGAACGCCTTGGCCTTCTTCTGCGTGTCGAAGGACTTCACCGCGTCCTCGAACTTCGCCTTGGCCGTGTTGGAGATGGGCGCCGCGGGGGCTTCCTTGACGGTCTGCGCGGTGGGGCTCTTGGCCGCCGCCGCCGGGCCCGCGGCCGTGGACGACGTGCAGCCAGCGGCCACGAGCGACGTGGCCACCAGGAGGGGGAACAGGCGCATGGTACGGGTCGTCCAGTTCATTAGAGGAAGTCCTCCGGCTCCTCATCCGCGCCCGCGGCCTTCGCGGGCTTGGTGCCATCCGAGGTGGAGGAAGTGGACTTGGCGTCCACCTGGGTCTCTGTCTGCGAGCGCAGCTGCGCGGTGAGGTCCGTGAGGTCCTCCTGCAGCGTCGCCTTCTGGTTCTTCTGCGCCTCGGCCACGGCCTTGGGCGCGGGGGGCGGCACGTCCTGGATGGCGGCCAGCACGTCGCCACCGATGATGTGCTCGCGGCTCTTCAGCGCGACCTTCTCCTCCGGCATGAGCGGGTAGCGGTCCGGCTGGTAGGTCGTGCGCAGCATCTTCAAGCTCTCCGCGGCGCAGTCGTTGAACACGTCCAGCTCGCGGCTCTTGGCCACCGTGGCGGCGAACGCCTCCGTGGCCTTGTCCTTGAGCGGCTGGGCCTGGTTGGAGAACTCGTCGCGCAGCGCCTGCTGGGACTCCTCATCCAGGCCTCGCGGCATGGGCGCGTTGATGACGCGGTCGGCGAAGTGGTCATACGCCAGGCCGATGCGGTTGAGCGCGCACAGCGACGGCTCCGGAGCGCCCAGCGCCACCGTCTGCACGTACTTCTTCTCCACGACCTGCAGCGCCTTGCTCTTGTCCTGGATGCTCGCGCGGAAGCGGTCCGGCGACGGCGGCGCGCCCCAGTACAGCTTCAGGCGGCGGTACTCCGCCCAGTCCAGGTCCACCGCCAGGAACTGCGCCTGGGCGGCGGTGGCCAGCGCGTTCTTCTCCAGCGACGTCTGCACGCGGCGGGGCAGCTGGTCGAAGTGCTCTCCCACGCGCTTGTACATGCGCGCCACGTCGCGCGACTTGTTCATCTTCTTGTAGAGGTCGATGATCCGTCCCTCGGCCGCGAGGAACTTGCTGGCCGAGCGCATGTTGTCGCGCTCGTACTCCTCCAGCATCTTGATGGCCTTCATCGCCGCGCCGCTCTTGCCCGTCAGGTCGATGATGGACAGGCGGATGTCGTCCGCGTCCTTCGCGCGCGGCCACAGCTCCAGATAGCGCTCGCGGTTCTTCAGGGCGGCCTTCGTCTGGCCCAGGCCCTCGCGGTAGGTGGAGGCGTTGAACAGCGCCACCTGCGCCTTGGACTCGTCCCACTTCTGCGGCACCGCGGGCTTGTCGTCACCGGCGTCCTTCTTCTTGCCCTTCGCCTTGCCAGCGCCCTTCTCCGTCACGCTGCGCTCGTAGCCACGGACGTACAGCTCGTAGGTCCCCGCGGCCTGCTCGAAGTCGCCGATGGCCTCCAGCGCTTCGGCGTTGGCGTAGATGGAGTCCGGCACGTACTTGGAGCGCGGATACTGGGCAAAGAGGCGCGCGCGCACCTCGATGGTCTTATCCAACATCTTCGCTTTGTAGTAGTCGACGGACGCGTTGTAGAGCGCCAGGTCGGCGATCTCCGTCTGCGGGAAGTCGTGCACGAAGTTGAGGTACGCCTCTGCGGCCTTGGCGAACTCCTTCTTCTCCTCCAGCTGGCTGACCAGCTTGAAGGACGACTGCTCGATGAGCTTGGCCAGGTCGTCGCGGAACTTGCCCGTCGCCAGCTTGTCGTTGGCGTAGAAGCGCCGCGCCCACTCGTTCACCTTCGCGAAGTCCTGCAGCAGGTTGTACGAGTCGAGGATGAGGTTGGCGCTGATCTCCGCCGCGCGCGAGCCGTC
Source organism: Myxococcus stipitatus (assembly GCF_038561935.1). Next base: position 6,853,177 of record NZ_CP102770.1, read on the forward strand.
CTCGAACTTGTACTCGGGGTAGCCCAGCGCGATCTCACTGAAGCGCAGCACCGCCTCGTCGAAGTGGTTGTGGCGGTAGTAGATGTTGGCCGCCTTGAAGGCGATCTCCACCCGCTTCTCACCCTTCGGCACGTACTTGAGGTAGCGCTCGCACGCGTCGAGCAGCGCCTTCTTCAGCGTGGGGATGGTGGCCTTCTTGGTGATGTCGGAGCTCACCGCCTCGCTCTTCGCCTCGCCACGCGACTCGGCGGCCTTCACCACCTCGTCGTAGGCCAGGACGGCGTTGTACGAGGCGTTCGCCAGCCACTTGCCGGGCTTGCCCGGCTTCGCCTTGCCCTTGTCGTCCTTGGCCTCCAGCACCTTCGCGTCCTGGAGCACCACGAGCGTGTAGTTCGCGGCGGCCTTCTCGAAGTTCTGCAGGTTGTCGTTGAGGAGCTCCGCCCAGAAGAAGCGCAGGTCGTACGCCTTGGGGTTCTCCGGGAACAGCGTGAGGTAGTCGCTGTACACCGCGTCCGCGTAGCGGAACGTCTCCTCGTTGCGCGTCTTCTTGCCCTCGTTGTGCCAGGTGACGGCCAGGTTGGACAGGGTGCGCTCAGACAGCTCCTTCGCCTCCGCGAGCAGCTTCTTGTCCTTGTCATCCTTGATGACGCCGGAGCTCTCGACCTCCTTCATGATCTTCACGAGCCGGCGCACCTGGGCCACGGTGCGCTCCTTGTTGCCCATGCGAAGGATGCAGTCGACGATCTTCCCCTGGAAGCCGGGCGCCTCGGGCGACAGCGGCTTCTCCTTGATGAGGGAGTTGAAGGTGATGGCCGCTTCGCGGTCCTTGCCGTCGCCGTAGTAGAGGTTGGCCAGCTGCTTCATCATCGTGAAGCGGTCATCCGGGTTGGAGGCCACCTTGCCGAAGTCGGCGCGGGCCTGCGCCACGTCGCCCTGGTGCGAGTACGCACGCACGTAGTCGGTGCGCGCCTCACGGACCAGCGAGCCACGGCCGCTCTTGCCGCCGTCCTTCTCCACCGCGTTGGCGCCGGCCAGCTCACCGTAGAGCACCACCGTCTTGAAGCGGTCCTTCGCCGCCTCGTAGTCGCCCAGGTTGAAGTGACACCAACCCTGCTTGTAGAGCGCGAACGCGTACACCTGGCTCTCGGGGAACTCCGCCGCCTTCTTGTACGCGACGAGCGCCTTCTCCAGCTCCGGGCGCTTCCCCTTCGAGTTGTTGAAGTAGTACTCGCCGAAGGCCAGGTACGCGTCCGGGATGAACTTGGACTGGGGATGCTTCTCCACCAGGCGCTTGAAGGCGACCAGCGCCTTGCGCTCCTGGCCCTCCTCCATCAGGTACTGACCGAGGAAGAAGAGGACCTCGTCCGTGCGCTCGAACTTGGGGTACTCCTGGACGATCTTCGTGTACTGCTCGACGGCGAGCTTGCCGTACTCCTTCTGCTTGCCGAGCAGCTCCGCCTTCTCCGCCTTGGCGCGCTGCTGGCCCGCGGTGTCGTTGGCGTTCATCGCCTTGATGAGGTCGTCATCCCGGCGGTTCGCCTCGAAGAAGTAGAACTTCGACTCCTCCCAGTAGAACTCGCCCAGCCGGAACAGGAGGCTGGGGACCTCCCTGGGGTCGGGCGAGAGGGAGATGATCTTCTTGAGCGAGGCGATCTGCTCGCGTCGCTTGGAGGCCACCTGCAGCTCCACGCCCAGCCGGAACTGGTCGTATTGGAGCGTGGGGGCAACCTCTTCCTTCTTCTTCTCGCGGGTGATGTCGCCAGCCAGGGACTTGTCCACCAGAGTGGCGGACTTCCGGCCGAGGTCAGCGTCACGCGGCGTTTTCTTCTCCTGCGCGGCGGATGCCGAGGCCAGGAGCACGAGGCAGACGAGGAGCGAACGGCGCATGGTCTTCCTAAAGCGAGGGGGACCGGCGTCCCCGGTTGCCAATCATTGTGGCAAGTGGCCGGGAATCTTCGGGAATTTCCATTCGGGGAGAACCACTATGCGCGGTTTCCTCGGGACGGGTCAACCCTGACTGGCTGGCCGCTCCAGAAGTGGAAAGCAGGCCGAAAAACTTTCAGATCTGCTGTGAAAATAGTGTCAAGAGGGTTGCCTTGTCGGACCCACCGGGTATGGGGGGACGGTCGGCCGGCTGTCCGGTCGCCCACCAAGCCCGGAGCGTTGTCGGATCATGAGTCTGTTGCCGGAGAGCGCCAGTTTCGAGGAGCTGGTGCAGGACTACTTCCTCGCGGTGCGCGGCTCGGGGCTGATGCTGTCCGCGCTCGACGCGGAGCTGCTGACGGCGTGGGCGCGCGAGGGTGTTCCCTTCGAAGTGGTCGCTCGAGGCATCTCCCGCTCCGCGGAGAAGGCGCTGTGGGATGCGCGCCCCGGTGAGCCCGTGCTGCGCAACCTCCGCGCGTGCCGCCGGCAGGTGGACGCGGAGATCAAGAAGTACCGCTCGCTGGCGGCGGGTGCGAGCGCCCCGCCCGAGCCCACCTCGAAGCGTCGCAAGGCGCTGTCGTGGGAGGAGACGCGGCACGCCCGGCTCATCGACGCGCTGGAGGACCTGGCGGGGCGTGAGCCCACCCTGTCGCACCAGGTGACGCGGCTGCGAAACACGGTGTTGGCGCGTGTCCCCCAGGAGCCGGCGGTGATGGATGCGCAGGAAGCCTTGAGTTTCCTGGCGCTCTTGCGCGCCCTGCCCTTCCCGCAGCGACGCGAGGTGTGGCGCGGCGCACTTTCGGTGGGTACTGAACAGCAGGTGATGTCGGTGCGTGCACGAAAGGTATCCCGGCGATTCCGACTGGTGGCGGCGGTGCGGCGGCGACTGGGCGTGAAGGAAGTCTGACGAGGGCGAGGACTGCTCACGCGTTCAGTTTGCGATGAGGCGGCGAAGGGCTCTGCTATGGCGATGCGCGAGATGGGTGTGGGAACAAAGGCGAGCGGCGACGTCTGCCGTGTCTGTGCCGGCCGGACGTACGTCGTCGAACGGCAGGGAGATCAGGCCCTGGCGCGCGTGTGCGGTTGCTCCGAGAACTGCTCCATCTGCGGTGGACGCGGGCACGTGCTGGTGGAGCGCGAGGGCACCTTCAGCCAGAAGGTGGGGCCTCGGCGCTACGAGGTGATGGAGCCGTGCGGGTGCACGCTGCGGCGTCGCCGGGTGGCGCTCTACAACGAGGTGCGGCTGCCCGGCGTGGTGGCGCATGCGTCGTTCGACAACTACCGGGCCTTCAACGAGGCGCAGGACCGGGGCCGCGGCGTGGCGATGCACTTCGGCCACCAGTTCGTGAAGGGCGCCACGTCCAAGGGCTTCATCCTGAGTGGCCCGGTGGGCACGGGGAAGACGCACCTGCTCGCGGCGACGCTGGGACACCTCGTCATCGAGATGGGGGTTCGCGCGCGCTACGTGGAGATCTCCCTGCTCTACGCCACCATCCGGCGCGGCTTCCAGGAGGGCAAGAGCGGCGGTGAAATCATCGGGCCGCTGTCGGAAGTGGAAGTGCTGGCCATCGACGAGCTGGGCAAGGGACGCGGCAGCCCGTTCGAGATGGAGACGCTCGATGAGCTCATCGCCCGCCGCTACAACGCGGGGCGCACCACGCTGTTCGCGACGAACTACTCGCTGGAGCCCGAGCGGAAGGCGCGGCCCGGTGGCCCCACGGGATACCGGACGACGGAGGATGCCAAGGCCGTCGTGAAGGACACCGAGCTCCTGCGCGAGCGCGTGGGTGAGCGCATCTACAGCCGGCTCTGCGAGATGTGCACCTTCGTCGAGCTGCCGAAGGACACGCCGGACCGCCGACGCACGCGCCAGGAGATGGACTCGCTGCACCCGCCGCCCACCGGCATGCGCAGCATGGGACGCTGAGGCGATGACCGACGCCATCCTCGTCCTCGTCACCGCTCCATCCACCGACAAGGCCGCGGAGCTGGCTCGCACCGTGGTGGAGGAGCAGCTCGCGGCCTGCGGGAACATCCTCCCGGGGCTGCGCTCCATCTACCGGTGGGAGGGCAAGGTGCAGGACGACGCGGAAGTGCTCATCCTCTTCAAGACGCGCGCGTCCCTCTTCGACGCCCTGCGCGCCCGAATCATCGCGCTGCACCCGTACCAGGTCCCCGAGGTGCTCTGCGTCGACGTCGCGGACGGCCACGCGCCCTATCTCGCGTGGATCCTCGAGAGCACCCGTCCTTCACCGTAACGACATCACACGGGTGGCGCCGGGGTGGGCACAGCCTCCTCGCGAGTCCCGGGCTCGGCCTTGAAGACGAAGTGCCCGTCCTGGAAGTCGATGAGGATGCGCTGGCCCTCGCTCACCTCGCCTCGCAGCAACATCCGGCTGAGCTCCGTCTCCACCTCACGCTGGATGACTCGCCGCAGGGGGCGTGCGCCATAGCGAGGCTCGAAGCCCCGCTCCGCCAGCGAGTCGCGCGCCGCGTCCGTCAGCTCCAGGCTCAGGTTCTGCCCATGCAGCTTGCGGCGCGTGGCGTCCAGCAGCGAGTCCACGATGCGCCGGAGCTGCTCGGCGTTGAGCGGATGGAACACGATGATTTCGTCGATGCGGTTGATGAACTCGGGCCGGAAGTGGCCGCGCAGCGCGTTCATCACCGCGTCCCGCGCGCGCTCCCGCCCCGTGCGCTCCTCGTCCGCCGAGCGCTGGAAGCCCATCGCGGCCCGCGCCGCGCCCATGGCCTCCGAGCCCAGGTTCGACGTCATGATGATGACCGCGTTCTTGAAGTCCACCGTGCGGCCCCGCGAGTCGGTCAGCCGTCCGTCGTCCAGGATCTGCAACAGCAGGTTGAAGACATCTGGGTGGGCCTTCTCCACCTCGTCGAAGAGCAGCACCGAGTACGGCCTGCGGCGCACGGCCTCCGTGAGTCGGCCCGCCTCCTCGTAGCCCACGTAGCCCGGGGGCGCGCCGATGAGCCGGCTCACGGTGTGACGCTCCTGGAACTCGGACATGTCCAGGCGGATCATCGCCGCCTCGTCGTTGAACAAGTAGTCGGCCAGCGCGCGCGCCGTCTCCGTCTTGCCCACGCCCGTGGGGCCCAGGAACAAGAACGAGCCGATGGGGCGATTCGGGTCCTTCAAGCCCGCACGGGCGCGACGCACGGCCTCCGAGATGGCTCGGAGCGCATCCTCCTGCCCCACCACGCGCTGCTTCAGCGCATCCTCCATCTCCAGCAGCCGCTGCCCCTCTTCCTGTCGCAGCTTGCGCGCGGGAATCCCGGTCCACTCGCTCACCACCGTGGCGATGTCCTCCGGCGTCACGGCGGGCTCCGTCACCCCGCGCTTCAGCTGCCACTGCGTGCGCAGCCCTTCGAGCTCCGTGCGCAGCGTGTCGATGTCCAGCTTGAGCCGGCTCGCCTCGTCGTAGCGCTCCCCCGCCACCGCCGCGCCCTTGTCCTTCTCCTTCTGGGCCAGCATCGCCTCCACTTCCCCCAGCCGGTCCGGCGCGGTCCGAGCCCCCAGCCGCACCATCGCCGAAGCCTCGTCGAGCAGGTCGATGGCCTTGTCCGGGAGGAAGCGGTCGTTGACGTACTTGTCCGAGAGCTCCACGGACGCCGTGAGCGACGCGTCGAGAATCTTCACGCGGTGATGCGCTTCATAGGCGTCCCGCAGCCCTCGCAGGATTTCGATGGCCTGCTCCGGCGTGGGCTCGGCCACCATGACGGGCTGGAAGCGACGCTCCAGCGCGGCGTCCTTCTCGATGTTCTTCCGGTACTCATCCAGCGTCGTGGCCCCCAGACACTGAAGCTCGCCTCGCGCGAGCGCGGGCTTGAGCAGGTTGGACGCATCCACCGCGCCCTCCGCGCCGCCCGCGCCCACCACCGTGTGGACCTCATCGATGAAGAGGATGATCTGCCCCTTGAGGGCGCGAATCTCATCCATCAACCCCTTGAAGCGCTCCTCGAACTCGCCTCGGAACTTCGTGCCACCGAGCACACTCCCCAGGTCCAGGGAGAGGACACGCTTGCCCTTGAGGACCTCGGGGACATCCCCCGAGACAATCCGCTGGGCGAGCCCCTCCGCGATGGCCGTCTTGCCCACGCCCGGCTCGCCAATCAGCACCGGGTTGTTCTTCGTCTTGCGGCTCAGGATGCGGATGACCCGGGTGATCTCCTTCTCGCGTCCGATGACCGGGTCCAGCTCTCCCGCGCGAGCGAGCACCGACAGGTCTCGCGTGAAGCGCGTGAGGTTCGGAGGCAGTCCCCCGCTCCCCTGCCGTCCTCCGCCTCCCGCCGAGGGCACGTTGGCCCCGCCCACCGACGCGGCCAGCCGCTTGCGCAGCTCGTTGACGTCGACGCCCGAGAGGAACTGCGCGGCGAAGCTCTCCCCTTCCATGAGGATGCCCAGCAGCAGGTGCTCGGGCCCGATGAAGCTGTGCCCCATCTGGAGCGCCTGGAGCCGGGCAATCTGGAGCACCCGCTTGACGCCCGAGGACAACGCCACGCCCTGCGCCTTGCGCGGCTCGCGACGCGGCATCACCGCATCCAGCCTCGCCTCGAACGCGTCCACGGGCGCACCCGCCTGCTTCAGCGCCTCGCGCAACTCCGGGACGGAGTGCACCAGCGACAACAAGAGGTGCTCGATGCGCATCCGCTCGTAGCCCGAGTCCAGCGTCATCCGCGCCGCGCGCTCAAGCACCTGTTGCGCCATCTCGGAGAGCTGCGCGAGCAGGTTCTCCCGGCCTCGGGGACGCGGCCCCATCATCTGCTCGACGAGGCTCTCCAGACTGCCGAACCCATTGTTGTTGGGCAGCCCCACCCCCATCGCGCTCGCGCAGTGATTGCAGAGGTTGAGAGCGGTCTCCTGCCCGTTGGTCACCTTCTTGAGCATGACCGCGGCTGGGCGGGTCCGGCAGTTCTGACACAGCATGGTCGACGACCTCCGCGCACCACTTCGGGCAAGGGCAAGCTAGGAACGCCACGAAGGACGGAGCACGGCAGGCCGCCCGCACCGGGCAAGCACGCCACCGGGCCCCTCACGCCTCGGCCCGAAGCGAGGCCCGCCGGACAGGCCCTTCTCTGCCTACATGGCCCTGGGAGAACATGGCGGCCTGCCCATGCGCTCGCGCCCTCGTTCTCGTCGGACACAGCGGAATCGGATGACGATGACCGGAGTGCTCGCCACGTCACTGCTGGCCGCGTGCACCACGGCGAACGTCGCGCCACGCGACGAAGGCAGCAAGCGCATCGAGGACATCATCGGCCGCCCCGAGAGCGAGGAGCCCATTCCCGAGGGCCTCGCCTTCACGCCCGACACAGCGTCACCGCCCATCAGCACGCTGGCCCTGAATGAGCCACCCGAGACGCCCCGCTCCTCCGTGGAGACAGGCTCCGGAGTGCCGTGGGTGCCCTACTCGAATGCACCGCTGCTCGGTCTGTGCACGAGCGCGACACGTGGCTCCGTCTGGTTCGCCCCGGCGCCCCCCGCGTGTGTGCTCTCGCCGGGAGCCATCCGCTTCCACATCGCGCCAAGGCCCGGCGGAAGCATCCCAGGCCTGCTGCCCTGAGCATTGCGACGGTTCCTCGACTGCCCTGCCATGAGGCATGCGGACCCTCGCGGCTCGGCGGGTGGCCAATCACGGTCTCGCGTCATTCGCACGCATCCGCGTGTTAGCCACTGAACCCGAGCCACGGCAGCCCTTCACCAGCGCTTTCGCGCGGGAAGGCAGACAGGCCGCCTGCTTCACGAGGGAACGAACGGAGCGGCGAGCAGAATAGCGCTCGTCCCCACGAACGTTCTCGGCTCGCTCAAACCCCCAGAGGAGTCGACCCCCATGTCCACACTGCGCAGCCTTTGCCTCATCGGAGCCGTTTCCGTGGGCGGACTCACCGCATGCACTGGAAACAAGGAGCCCCCCTCCGCCGTGGGCGCCATCCCCGATGCCACGCGCCCCACCGTGCCTCCCACGAGGCCCGCGCCCGAACCCACCCGGCCCCCCGTCACCACCGACCCCGACGCTCCCGCCGAGCAGCCGGCCTCCGTCCAGTACACCCGCGAGTGGTTCGTCAGCCCCTCCGGCAACGACACCGCGCCGGGGACCCAGGACAAGCCCCTGCGCACCATCTCCAAGGCCATCACCCAGGCGGGGCCCGGCGAAATCATCCGCGTCCAGAAGGGGACCTATGCCGAGAAGCTGGTGTTCGACTCCAGCGTGCGCGCCGGCACCACCAAGGCCCCCATCACCCTGCGCGGTGAGGGCAAGCCCAAGCTCGTCCCCACCGGTGACGGCTGGTACATGGCCCTCGTCCAGCGGCCGAACTGGCGCATCGAGGGCTTCGAGTTCGACGTGCGCGGTCAGCGGCAGCTCGCCGTGACGTTCGCCGGTGACACGCAGGGCACGGTGCTCGCCGACAACGAGCTGCACTCCGGCACCTTCGGCAGTGGCATCAGCACCGATGGTGGCGCACGCGGGGTCACCATCGAGAACAACCACATCCATCACTTCGCCCAGGGCTCCGACGACTCCCACGGCATCGTCATCGCCCCCACGTCGCGGGACATCACCGTGCGCGGCAATGACATCCACGACAACTCGGGCGACTCCGTGCAGTGCCTGGGGCCCGAGGGCTTCAGCAACGACACACCCGCGAACGGGCTCCTCGTCGAGAACAACCGCATGTATGACAACCGCGAGAACGCGGTGGACCTCAAGACGTGTCACAACGTCACGGTGCGCGGCAACACCATGCATGGCTTCGCCCGGACCTCGACGGCCCGAGGTGAGGCGGTGGTCGTCCACTACTCCGCGAAGAACGTCACCATCGAGGACAACGACATCTCCGACGCCACGCTGGGTGTCTCCGTGGGGGGCAACCGGGTGGGCGCGCCGCCGACCAACGTCTCCGTGCGCCGCAACCGCATCCACGACCTGAAGTCGCCCGAGGGCGCCGCCATCCGCATCGAGAACGGCAATGACGTGCGCGTGCTGCACAACACCGTGACAGGTGTGAGTGGCTTCGCGCTGGTGGTGGGCCATGGCACCGGAGGGCCCTCGTCGAACGTCGTCGTGCGCAACAACCTCTTCAACGCTCGCCACGCCGTCAACCTGGGCCCTCAGGCCCCGGGCCTGACGATGGAGTCCAACGGCTACCCATCCGGCGCGAACTTCACGTTCGGCGACTTCTTCGCGCCCGCCAACGACTGGAAGGGCACGCCCCTCGCCACCTGGCGGCAGGAGCGGAACCTGGATGTGAACTCCCGCGAGTCCGCGACCACGTTGACGGACACGAAGACCTTCACGCCCGGGGTGGGCGCGGTGGACCAGGGCATGGACCTGGGCCTGCCCTTCTGCGGCGCGGCCCCGGACATCGGCGCGGTGGAGTCCGGCTGCCCCGAGAACACCCAAGCGGCGACCGCCTCGCTCACCGAGTGAGGTGAGCGCGTCCGAAGCCTCCGGCGGCTCAGCGACTCCAGGCCGCCGGAGGCCTCCACCTGCTCGAGTGGTGAAGGCTCAGCTCCCCAGCAGCTCGCGGTGCAGCCTCGCCGTGAGCGGCTTGAGGTGTGGCTTCTCGACCAGCAGGGTGAGCTGGAGCGGCGAGGTATGGGCCGCATGCACCTGGGCCCCCAGCTCCTCCGCCACCGCGAGCGCCTGACGCAGCGGCGCCCAGTCCGCGTTGAGGCCCACGCCCACGCACGTGACGGTGCCCAGCTCCTCGCGCCAGGACACCGCGCCGCTGAAGCGCGTGGCCAGCTCCTTGCGAAGCGCCTCGGGCCCATGGATGTCCGCGAGCGGCACGAGCAGATACGCGTGCCCCGCGCCCCCGGGCAATCCATCGAAGCCCAGGGAGCGGCCGCGCACGCCTCGTGCGTCCAGGAACTCCAGCAGCTCCGCCAGCGGGACCTCCTTCCCCGCGGCCAGCACCGCCAGCTCCGCGTCCGAGGTAACCCCCTTCACGCGCGTGTCCGATGGCGCCGTCAGCTCGCGCACCAGCGTGCCGCTGCCCGGCGCATGCGCGGTGCGGGCCAGGATGGCGATGCCTCGGGACTTCGCCCACTCCACCGCCTGCGCGTTGAGCACCTTCGCGCCCGCGCTCGCCAGCTCCTGCATCTCGTCGTAGTTGAGCGACTCCAGCTTGCGCGCGTCCGGCACCACGCGCGGGTCCGCGCTGAAGATGCCGTCGACGTCGGAGTAGATTTCACACGCCTCCGCCTCCAGCGCCGCGGCCAGCGCCACCGCCGTCGTGTCCGAGCCGCCGCGCCCCAGCGTCGTCACTTCCTTCTTGTAGGACACGCCCTGGTAGCCGGCGACGATGACCACCTTGCCTCGCGCCAGCTCGTCATGGATGCGGTACGGCCGCACCTCGACGATGCGCGCCTGCGCGTGGGCGTCATTCGTGATGATGCCGCTCTGGCTTCCCGTGAAGCTGATGGCCGGCACCTCCATCTCCTGGAGCGCCATGGACAACAGCGCCATCGAGATGCGCTCGCCACACGTCAGCAACATGTCCAGCTCGCGCCGCGCGGGGTCGGGCGACACCTGCTTGGCCAACGCGAGCAGCTCGTCAGTGGTGTCGCCCATGGCACTCACCACCACCACGACCTGGTACCCGGCGTCGCGCTTGTCCTTCACGCGGCGGGCCACCTTGCGAATCTTCTCCACGTCCGCGACCGACGAGCCGCCGTACTTCTGGACCACGATAGGCATGAGCGTCTCACTACCCTTGTTGGGTGTGTCCGGGGAACCACACCGATGGGGCTATTGCAGGAGCGCGGCCAGCCCGGGCAGCCGTCGGGCCAGGAACCGGACGTCGCCTTGACACCCCAAGGTCGCCCCCTATAGTCGACCGCGGTCTGCCCGGGCCGTCCGAGATACCCCTCCACGGCCGGCGGCCCAGGCTCGAGCGCGTCTTCCCTGGAGCCTGCCCATGGCGATGATCGAGGTGCAGCACCTCACCAAGCGGTACCGCGACCGCGTGGCCATCGACGACCTCACCTTCAGCGTGGAAGAGGGAGAAATCCTCGGTTTCCTCGGGCCGAACGGCGCGGGCAAGTCGACCACGATGAAGATTCTCACCGGCTTCATTCCTCCGTCGGAGGGGGTGGCCCGGGTGGGGGGCTTCGACGTCTCCAGGCATCCGCTCGAGGTGAAGCGCCGCATCGGCTACCTGCCGGAGACGCCGCCGCTCTATCCGGAGATGACGGTGCGCGGCTATCTGCGCTTCGTCGCGTCGCTCAAGCGACTGCCGCCCCGGGGACTCTCCGACGAGGTGGAGCGCGTGGCGGCCCTCACCGGCGTCACCCACGTCGCGGAGCGCCTCCTCCAGAATCTCTCCAAGGGCTACAAGCAGCGCGTGGGCATCGCCCAGGCGCTCCTGGGCTCACCGCCCGTCATCATCCTCGATGAGCCCACCGAAGGACTGGACCCCGCGCAGCGCGCGGAGGTCCGTGCGCTCATCAAGGGCCTCGCGGGCAAGCACACCGTCATCCTCTCCACGCACATCCTCCCGGAAGTGACGATGACGTGCGAGAAGGTCCTCATCCTCAACCAGGGGCGCATCGCCGCCTACGACGACTTGCGGAAGCTGGCCGGGGCACCAGGCACGGCCGAGAGCGCGTCGCTGGAAGAGGTCTTCATCAAGCTGACCGCCGCCTGAGCACGGCCCGCCCTCCCCCTCAAGGAATCTCCGGTTCATGCGCACTGCACTGGCCATCGCTCGCAAGGAGCTGTCCGTCTACTTCACCACGCCGTGGGCCTATGGCGTCTTCACAGCCATGGCGGCGCTCTCGTCGTTCCTCTTCGTGAACCTGCTCGTGGAGTTCCAGCTGAGACAGGCCGAGGCACGCGCCACGTCGTGGGAGCAGATGTCGCCGAACCTCCATGCGTATCGCAACCTCACCGACGGCGTGGTCGTCCCGCTGTGGGGCATCGTCATCGCCATCACGCTGTTCGTCGCGCCCTTCCTCTCGATGCGGCTGTTCGCCGAGGAGAAGCGCAACAAGACCTTCGAGCTGCTCATGACCGTGCCCGTGAGGTCCATCGAGCTCGTCCTGGGCAAGTACCTGGGCGGCCTGGGCATCATCACCGCGACGCTGGGCACCACGCTCATCTTCCCGCTGTTGCTCTCCCTCCATGGCCACGCCGAGTCCGGCACCGCGCTGGACTGGGCCACCGTGCTCCTGGGCTTCGGAGGCGTCCTGTTGTGGGGCGCCACCTGCATGGCGGTGGGCCTGTTCATCTCCGCGTTGACGGAGAGCCAGATGCTGGCGGCCTTCCTCACCTTCACCGTGCTGCTGCCGTGGATGATGCTGACCGGCGTCGCGCAGTCCGCGGCGGAGCCCCTGCGCTCCGTGCTGCTGCACCTGTCCTTCGACGCCCAGCTCCACGAGATGACGCGGGGCATCCTCGAGGTGAAGGCGCTCGTGTTCTTCGCTTCCGTCATCGCCTTCTCGCTGCTGCTCACGCACCGCACCGTGGAGGCGCGGCGATGGGCCTGATGCAGCCTGTGCTCATGCGAAAGGGAAACCCGGACCCATGAAAGCGACCCACCTCGGTCAGTACCTGGGCGCCCTCGGGCTCATGCTGCTCCTGTCCAGCCCCGTCACGCTCTTCATCACGTCCGGCAGCCTCGGCGCGGCCATCGTCAAGGCGGGGCTTGGACTGGTGCTGGTGGGCGTGTACCTGGCCACCAACCTCCGGTCCTTCCGCCAGTTCGCCACGAGCCAGGCGAGCTTCGCCGCCCTGCGCTCCACGCTCATCGTGCTGGGGGTGCTGTGCGGGCTGGTGGCGCTCAACTATCTGGCGGCCACGAAGGGGGCGCGGTGGGACCTGACGCAGGGGAGGATCCACTCGCTCTCGCCGCAGACCGTCACCGCGTTGGAGTCGCTGCAGGAGAAGGTCGTCGCCATCGGCTTCATACCGCCCACGCATGACGCCAACGCGCTGCTGGAGTCGCTGTTCCAGCGCTACCACGAGCAGGCGCCGGAGCGCTTCGAGTACCAGCTCCTCGACCCGAGCAGCAGCCCGGAGCTGGCCGCGCGGTTCAACCTCAGGCCGGGCCAAGCCAGCGTCGTGCTGGTCCGAGGAGAGGGCCTCAACGCCCCGCACACCACCGCCGCCAGCGTCTCCGAGCAGGACCTGACCAACGCCCTCATCCGGCTGACGTCGGTGGGCACGCAGCGCGTGTACTTCATCACGGGCCATGGCGAATGGCCGCTCGAGAAGGAGCAGGCGAACCCCACCGACCCTGGCGCGGCGCTGTCGGAGCTGCGCCGACAGCTGCTCCACGAAGGCTACGCCGCGGACGCGATGTACCTGGTGGGCACGACGGACATCCCGCGCGACGCCTCGCTCGTCATCATCGCGGGAGCCAGGGTGCCGTACACGCAGCCGGAGGTGGAGGTGCTGCGCAAGTACCTGGCCGGCGGTGGCCGCCTGCTCTACTTCACGGATGTCGGGCTGGAGGATGGGCTCGGGCCGCTGCTGGCCGAGTACGGCATCCAGCTCGACGAGGGCGTCGCCGCGGACTCGCAATTCAACAGCGGCAACCCCTACGTGCTTGTCTCCAAGTTCTACAGCAACCACACCATCGTCCAGCCGCTGGTGCAGCGCAACCTGACCGTGCAGCTGCCCATGGTGCGAAGCCTCGGCCTGCTGAGGGAAGGGATGGCTCCGGGCGTGCGCGTGGAGCCGATGGTCCACACCTCGCAGAACGGCTGGGTGGAGACCACGCCCGCCCAGAACGCGGTGCCCTCCGATGGAGAGAAGGCGGGTCAGCTCACGCTCGCCGCCGCCATCACCCGCGACACGAGCGACGTGCCCGACAAGCGCTTCGGCGAGGCACGGCTCGTGGTGCTGGGTGACGCGGACCTGCTCCTGGATTCCAACTGGGGACATGAGCCCAACCGCAACCTGGTGATGAACGCGCTGGCCTGGGCGTCCCATCAAGTGGCCCGAATCACCGTGCGACCTCCGGACCGGGAGGTGTCGACGCTGGAGCTGGACATGTCCGCCGTGAAACGCATGCGCTTCATCGCCACCGACCTGTTCCCTCTCACGCTGATGGGCCTGGGCATCGCCATCTGGCTGGCGCGGCGGCACAAGTGAGCGCCACGGGGAAGAGCATGGTCGCGCTGCTCGTCCTCGGCGCCGGAGGTCTGGGCTTCTACGCGTGGCGCGGTTCCCAGCGGCCCTCGGCACCGAAGGTCCGCGAGCAGCACGCCGACTCCGAGCAGCTCTTCGCCCCTCCTCGCGCTCAGGGCACCCAGGCGCCCGCGCCCGTCTTCACGCACATCACCGTCCGGGCCCAGGGAACCACCACCGAGCTGTCTCGCGAGCAGAAGGGCGAGTGGCGACTGGTGGCTCCCGTGAAGGCCCGCGCGGAGGCCGCCGCCGTGGAGGCCCTGCTCGAGACGCTGGGCAGCTCGACGGCCAGCCCCGTCGTGAATGAAGCCCCCACCGACGCGGACCTGGAGAAGTACGGCCTCCGCTCGCCTGTCTTCACCGTCACGGCCCGGGCCTACCTTCCGGACGCCAGCGGCGGCGGTGCCGATGACCCGAGCCGCCTGCACACCGTGACGCTGCACGGTGGCGTCGAGAACACGTTCGATGGCTCCGTGTACGTGCGCCGCGAGGGCGACCCCAAGGTGTACGCGGCACAGGGCTCCGTGCGGTGGAGCCTGGACAAGGACACCTTCGCGCTGCGCTCGAAGGAGCTGCTCGGTGAGCTGGAGACCGCATCCCTCGTGAGCATCGAGGTGCGGGCGCAAGGACGCGGCTACGTCCTGGAGCACGAGGTGGGCACGCCGCGCTGGCGGCTGACGAAGCCCGTGGCCGAGCGCGCGGACGAGGCCCGCATCTCCGGCTTGCTGAAGTCGCTGAAGGAGCAGCGGGCGCTCTCGTTCCCCGAGGACTCACCTTCCCTGCGCAAGAAGCTCGGCCTGGAGGCGCCCTACGTCGACGCACGCTTCACCCTTCGCTCGGGCGAGCCGGTTCGCATCCGCCTGGCGCAGGTGACGGAAGAGGGCGTCGTGCGCGTCCATGCGCTGCGGGAGCAAGGCGCTCACGCGGTGCTGGGCGAAGTCCCGGAGAGCGCGCTCGCCGTGCTGGACGTCGACGTGCGCGAGCTGAAGGACCAGCACGTGCTGAGCTTCCGCCGCGAGGACGTGCGGCGCGTGGTGTTCCATCCCGGCGGCGGCGCGCCCCCCATCACCGTGGCCAACCTGGCGCCCGGTGATGGCGGCACCGAGGCATGGCACGTGGAGTCGCCGACGCCGGGCAAGGCCCAGCACTTCCGCGTGGTGTCCCTGCTGCGCGCGCTGGGCTCGCTCAAGGCGACCGCCTTCGGCGAGGCGAAGCCCCGAAGCTGGGCGAAGTACGGCATCAGCGAGAGCTCCGCGGGCGTGCGGTTGCTCAATCAGGAAGGCCTCGAGCTCGCGCGGCTATGGCTGGGCACCCCCGTCCCGGACTCCGCCGACATGAGCTACGCGCGCGGCTCCGGACCCGAGGTGCTGGAGGTCGGTCTGGAAGGACTCGAGCTGCCGCGACGGGCCGAGGACCTCACCGACGCCCTCCCCGCTCCCGCGCCAGACGACGCCGCCACCCCTTGATGTTGCGGTAACCCCGTAAGTCTCTCAATCCAAGATGTCCCATGTTGACGCGGCGCACTGCCCGTTTGACGCGGGACCCGTGCGCATTCACGCACGGCCTCGCCCTGGAGACTGTGGAGAGGACTGACAATCTCTGGCAGTTCTTTGTGCTTTCCTCCCCGGAAGCACCTGCCTACCTTTTCGGTCACACTCGTAGACGATGTGCGGAGGCACTCTCATGGTCAGCGCTGCGGAAAATCCTCTTGGGCTGAACGGCTTTGAGTTCGTGGAGTTCACGAGCCCCGCACCCGAGGCGATGATCAAGCTGGTGGAGGCGCTGGGCTTCACCGCCTACTCCAAGCATCCGACCAAGGAGCTGGTCCGCTACAAGCAGGGCGACATCAACCTGCTCATCAGCCGTGAGCCTTCCGGCCAGGCCGCCGACTTCCGGGCCGCGCATGGTCCTTCCGCCAACGCCATGGCGTTCCGCGTGGGCAATGCCCGCACGTCCTATGAGCTGGCGCTGGAGCGCGGCGCCATCGCGGCGGACCCGACCACCAGCTCCCTGGGCGAGGGCTACTATGTCATCCAGGGCATCGGTGGCAGCCTGCTGTATCTCATCGACCGGCACGGGCCGAGCGGCACCATCTACGACTCCTGGGAGCAGATTCCCGGCGCCGCGGAGGCGGAGGCGCGCAACAGCGTGGGCCTGGAGTCGCTGGACCACCTGACGCACAACGTGCGCCGGGGCCAGATGCGCACCTGGTCGACCTTCTACAACCGCATCTTCGGCTTCACCGAGCAGAAGTACTTCGACATCAAGGGCCAGGCCACGGGCCTGTTCAGCCAGGCGATGATTGCGCCGGACCGCAACATCCGGATTCCGCTCAACGAGAGCCAGGACGACAAGTCCCAGATTGAAGAGTTCATCCGCCTGTACAAGGGCGAGGGCATCCAGCACCTGGCCCTGTCCACCCAGGACATCTACGGCACCGTCGAGAAGCTGCGCGCCCGAGGCGTGCTGCTCCAGGACACGCTCGACACGTACTACGACCTGGTCGACAAGCGCGTGCCGAACCACGGCGAGGACTTGGCGCGGATGAAGAAGAACCGCATCCTCATCGACGGCAACGAGCAGGAGGGCCTGCTCCTGCAGATCTTCACCGAGAACCTCTTCGGCCCCATCTTCTTCGAGATCATCCAGCGCAAGGGCAACGAGGGCTTCGGCAACGGCAACTTCCAGGCGCTCTTCGAGTCCATCGAGCTGGACCAGATCCGCCGCGGCGTCATCAAGGTCGACAAGCGGTAGCCGTCAGCCCGACATCTTCGGAGGCATGCTGTGACTCTCGAGAATCGAAGCGCGGTAACTCCGAAGAGCGGGCTGCGCAAGGCGCCCGGCGACTACCTCTCCGGATTCGGAAACGAGTTCGCGACCGAGGCCGTCGCGGGCGCCCTCCCCGTGGGGCAGAACTCTCCGCAGCGAGCCCCCTTCGGGCTCTACGCGGAGCAGCTCTCCGGCACGGCCTTCACCGCGACGCGCCGGGAGAACCGGCGCTCCTGGCTGTACCGGCTGCGGCCCAGCGCCAACCACGCGTCCTTCAAGGTCCACCCGCAGGGGCTCCTGCGCGGCGGGCCGTTCGACGAGGTTCCCCCCACGCCCAACCGGCTGCGGTGGAGCCCCCTGCCCGCACCCACGGAGCCCACGGACTTCATCGAGGGCTGGGTCACCTACGCGGGCAACGGAGACCCGGGTGTCGGCGCAGGCGTCGCCGTCCATCTGTACCGCGCCAACCGGTCCATGACGGACAAGGTGTTCTTCGACGCCGACGGTGAGCTGCTCATCGTTCCGCAGGCCGGCAAGCTCACGCTCGTGACGGAGATGGGCGTGCTGGACTTGCGGCCCGGCGAGGTCGGCGTGGTGCCTCGCGGCGTGCGCTTCCGCGCGGAGCTGCCCGAGGGCCCCGTCGCCGGATACATCTGTGAGAACCATGGCGCCCTCTTCCGCCTGCCGGACCTGGGGCCCATCGGCGCCAATGGACTCGCCAACGCGCGGGACTTCCTGACGCCCGTGGCCGCGTTCGAGGACGTGGACCGCCCGACGCTCGTCATCCAGAAGTTCCAGGGCCGGCTGTGGTCCTCGCAGTTCGACCACTCGCCGCTCGACGTGGTGGCGTGGCACGGCAACCTGGCGCCGTACAAGTACGACCTCGCGCGGTTCAACACCGTCGGCACGGTGAGCTACGACCATCCGGACCCGTCCATCTTCACGGTGCTGACGTCGCCCAGCGAGGTGCCGGGCACGGCCAACTGCGACTTCGTCATCTTCCCGCCTCGGTGGATGGTGGCGGAGAACACCTTCCGGCCGCCCTACTTCCACCGCAACGTGATGAGCGAGTTCATGGGGCTGGTGCATGGCGTGTACGACGCGAAGGCCGGCGGCTTTGCTCCGGGCGGTGCGTCGCTGCACAACTGCATGAGCGGCCATGGACCGGACCGCTCCAGCTACGAGCAGGCGGTGAAGGTGGACCTGAAGCCGCACAAGATCCAGGACACGCTGGCGTTCATGTTCGAGTCCCGCTGGGTCTTCCGTCCCACGCGCTTCGCGATGGAGACGCCCGCGATGCAGCTGGACTACGACCACTGCTGGGACGGCTTCGAGAAGGCCCGCCTGCCTTGAGCCTTCCAACCCGGCAGCGCGTCTACACGACGCCTCCCGACGTCACGCTCTGCCCGGTGGACTCACTGGAGGACCCGGGCGCGCGCAACATCGTGATGCAGATTGAAGAGGCCTTCTTCCATGGCTTCCTCGTGCGCAGGGGTGACCAGGTCCTCGGCTACGTGGACCGGTGTCCCCATGCGGGCCTGCCCCTGGCGAAGGTGCTGGACCAGTACCTGACTCCCGACAAGCAGCTCATCCAGTGCTCGTGGCATGGGGCCCTCTTCCAGGTGGCGGATGGCCAGTGCGTGGGAGGCCCGTGCCATGGCGCTTCGCTGACGCCCTGGCCCGTGAAGGTCGAAGGCGGAATGGTCGTCACCGCCTGAGCTCACGCGGGTGATGGAGTCCGGCTCGCGTGGGCCAGCGCGCTCTCCGTGCGGCATCCGACGATGGCGGGCGCCGCGTGGATGAGCGAGTCGTCGGTCAGCGCCTCCACCATGAAGCGCGCATAGTCCACGCGCCGCGTCCGGTTGCTCGCGAGCACCGGGTCGCCGACATGGTGGCTCCACACGGGCAGCCCCTGGCTCTCGCCTTCCTCCAGGTCACTGCCTCGGACGACCGTCCATCGCCGGTTGCTGGCGAAGATGCGGCGGCACGCCTCCACCTGGTCATCGACATCCACCGCACGCAGGGCACGGGCCAGCCAGGTGACGACACGGACGCCAGCCTTGAATTGCCACGAGTATTGGTCCTTGCCGTCCTTGGAGATGTGCCAGCCGCACGAGAAGACCAGGCGCGCACCGGGCGCGGCGAAGTCGAGCACCGCCTGCGCCGTGCCTGACGAGTATTGCCGCACACCCCAGGGAGCCAGCACCGTCAGCACGCCGTCACAGCCGGCGACGGCCGCGCGGACGACGTCCCGGTCATTCGTCGGTCCCGGGATGACCGTCATCCGGTCCGCGAACTCCGCGAGCTTCGGGACACTGCGCTCCCGACAGACACCGACGACCTCGTAGCCCCGGTCCAGCGCGTGCCGGACCATGTACTGCCCGAGCTTCCCCGAGGCGCCGATGATGCAGACCTTCTGCACCTGCTGCGTGCCCATGACCTCGCTCCGTCCTCTCGTTCCTGTCCTGTCCCTGCAACAGGAGAACGCGCCGTCAATCCGGCGATTGCATGGAGCGGAGTCTAGACCTCCAGCAGCACGTAGCGCTGGTCCGGGGTGTGGCGCGCGAGCAGCGGCATCGCGACGTTGTAGACAGGGATGCCGCTCTTGGTCTGTCCCCGGAGCGCGCCATGGTGCGCGTGGCCGTGGAACACCGCCTCCGCGCCGTAGTGGTCAATGGGCATGGCCAGGCGGCTCGTCCCGAGGAAGGGGCGGATCTCGATGTTCTCCCCCTCCAACGTCTCCGGGATGGGGGCGTAGTGCATGATGATGACCTTCCTGGGCGTGTCCAGGTGGCTCAGCGCGGCCTCCAGCTTGAGCGACTCCGTCACCGCCTCCTGCACGAAGGCCTTCGTCTGGGGCTCACCGAAGGCCTGCAGCGTGGCGTTGCCATAGCCGCCGCCAAAGCCCTTCACGCCCGCGACGCCCAGCACCTTCTCGAAGATGAAGTGGTCCCCGTCGAGGATGTGCACCCCCGCCTTGGCCAGCTCGGCGCAGATCTCCTTCACCTGTCCATGCTCGTAGTCGTGATTGCCCAGCACGGCCGCGCACGGCACGCGCAGCGCGGACAGGTCCTCGGCGAGCACCTTGCCCTCCTCCAGGAGGCCACGGTCCGTCAGGTCGCCACACAACACCAACAGGTCCGCCGTGGCGTTGACCTGCTTCACGAGGTGACGGAAGCGTCCGTGCTGGTCCTCCCGGCAGTGCAAGTCACCGACTGCCGCCAACCGAATTTTCGAGCTCGGGTCCCGCGACACGCTCGCCCCCCTGCTGTCGTTCGTTCTCGTCCCAGGCCCGCCCGTCACCGAACCCCCAGTGGTGGATGTCCACGTGGTAGTTCACCTTCGAGACGAGGTTGCCCCGGCACATCCGCGCTTCCCACCGGCCCTCGAGAATGCTGTCCATCGTCCGCCGCATCAGCTCCGCCATCACCCAGTCCGGGATGACATCGCGCTCGGAGGGATAGGCGAAGCGGAACATCATCAAGTGGCTCAGCAGCACTTCCCAGTAACGGTCGAAGCGGCGCATCAGCCGCGCCCAGTCCATGCGCTGGCCTGCTTTCAGGATGAGGTGGTTGACGTCCGCGCCGTCGTAGCGCTCGCGCTCCGCGACGAACGCCTTGGACCAGATCATCTCCTCCGCCGGCGCCACCAGACATGAATGGCCGAAGACGGTGGCGCGGCTGGCGTGCTCGAACCACTCGTCGTCCACCGCCGCCACGCCGTTGCCGGACGAGAAGATGAAGTCGACGAAGTAGTCCCCCTTGAAGGCCTTGTAGAGCCACACCTCGTCGGTGCGCTCGGTGCGCCACCCATCCTTCTCCAGGACCTGGAGCGCCCGGAGCGCGTCCGCCTTGCGAGGAAACAGGTCCAGGTCCTTCGTGTCCCGGTAGATGCCGGTATAGGTGGCGTACGCGTAGGCACCGCCGACGACGAACGGCACCCCCGCGTCGCACAACAACCCCACCGCCCGCGCGCGGGCATTGATTTCATCCGCGGTGCGCTCGCGCTCGGCGAGCCCCGCGTCCGTGCCCATCTCCCCGGGATGATTGGGGTGTCGCTTTTCCATGCGCGAAAGGTAGGGACGATGGATTTCCAGCGTCCGACGGCCGGGTGAACTCGTCCGTCTGGCAGCCGGCCGGCCTCCAACCCCCTGGAATCCCAATGGGTTTCAGCGCCGAGCAGGTGCGCTTTCTGTTTTTGGGCGGGGCTGTGTCCATAGGGGCGAACACGTTGCCGCTCGGCCGCCCGCCGGGGGCCGCCCGAAAGGAAGATGGACCATGCTGCGCAAGAGCCTGCTGTGTGCCGCGATGATGCTCGCCGGATGTGGTGATTCCGACTCGAAGCAGGACGAAGCGTCGTTCCGTGGGGGTGTTCCCTCGAAGCAGATGGTGGAGGTGAACTCGCCCGCCCCGAAGGGTCAGGGCCTGATGACCGAGTACGCCGGCCCCGGCCAGACGTCCGAGTACTACGTCCTCACGGTCGCGGCGGCGGCGACCATCAACGGCGGGACGCTGGGGGTGCTCAACCTCATCGAGGAGATCGTCAAGCACCCGCCCACCTCCATCAACGGCGACGTCGCCGTGTGGGGTCCGCACTCGCAGCCCCTGAGCCTCATCGCGTGGAAGCTGACCGTCACCCACACGCAGGGCGACACGTATTCGTGGGTGCTGGAGGCCAAGGCCAAGCTCGAGCCCGACACGGCCTTCAAGGCGGTGCTCTCCGGCTCGCACACGGCGGCCGAGGATGCGAATGGCGAGCGCCTCTCCGGCTACGGCTCCGGCCAGTTCCTCATCGACTGGGAGCGGAGCAACGCGCTGCCGGGCAACAATGGCGGTCCGGAGGGCATGGCGACGTTGGAGGTCCGCTACTCGCGCAAGGCGCCGGACGCGGTGGCCACGGTGGAGGCGGACTTCTCGCGCTCCACGGGCTCGGGTGAGCAGGCGAGCGCCAACTACCGCTTCGCCCAGACGCCGGGCGCCGGGGGTGAGCTGGACTACGTGGTGAGGCAGAACATGGATGTGGACCCGACGCGTTCGAAGCTGGAGCGTCTGGCCATCAAGAGCCGCTGGGAGCGCACGGGGGCGGGTCGCTCGGACATCAAGGTGTCGGGCGGAGACCTGTTCGGCGAGGCGACTGTCAACGAGTGTTGGGATGGCCGCTTCCTCAGTGTCTACTTCGCGGTGAGCTTCCGCCCGGATGTCGGCCATGGCACGGTGAACGCCTGCGGAAGCTTCCCCACGGCGGTCTACTCCACGCTGTAGCGCGGCTCGCGGTAGTCTCTTCCGTGTGACAGCAACACGGCAGCCAGCCCTCAGGGTCATCCAAGGCGGTCCTCTCCCGGACCGACGCGACTTCCTGCGGGAGCTGTACACACGACATGGCGGCAGCGTCCTGGGGCGCTGCCGCTATCTGTTGAAGGATGAGGCGCGGGCGGAGGATGCGATGCATGACGTCTTCGCGCGCGCCCTCTCCCATGTGGATGAGTTCCGCGCGGACGCCTCGCCCCTGACGTGGTTGATGAAGATCGCCACGCACCACTGCCTGAACCAGCTCCGCTCGGAGCGCGCGGGATGGCGGCGGTGGTTCGAACGGGACGCGGCCGCGCGCCCGGAGGCGCATGGAGGTCCCGGTGAGATGGAGACGCGGGACCTGATTCGCAGGCTGCTGTCGCGGGTGGACACGGAGACCCAGGCGGCGGTGATTCACTACCACGTGGATGGGATGACGTTGGAAGAGGTGGCCGCGGTGGTGGGGCGCTCGGTGCCCACCGTCCGCAAGAGGCTGGAGCACTTCGCCGCGCTGGGCGGAGAGGAGCTGAGGGTTCGATGAGCGCGCACGAGTCGGAATGGACACTGCGGCGCCTGCACGCCGGTGAGCTGGTCCTGGCCGAGGCCGCTCGCGTCCGAGCCCATGCGGCGAGCTGCACGGCGTGTGGCGGGATGCTGCGCGGCATCGAATCGAATCAGACGCGCTTCGAGCAGGAGCATCCCTACGAGCGGTTCGAGGCCGGGGTGGCTCGGGCGCTGGAGCGGCAGCAGCAACAGGGGGCGGTGAGGCCCGCGCCCCGGCGCTGGGTGGGCACGGCGGTGGCGCTGGCCGCGTCGGTGCTGGTGGTGGTGCTGGCCCGTCCCCTGATGCCACAAGGCGCGGGGTGGGACCGGAGCAAGGGCGGCGACGTGGCGGAGCTGCGCATCGGTGGAGGCCCAGGCCCTCAACGCGAGGCCCGGCCCGACGCCCCCGAGGCCCTGGAGCCCGGTGAGCGGGTGATGCTGGGCTACAAGGCCGGCACCCACCGCTACATGGCCGCGGTGTCGGTGGACGCCATTGGCGAGGTGACGCCGCTGCATCCGGAGTCCGGCACCAGCGCGACCATGGAGGCGGGCTCGGAGCTGCATTGGCTGCAAGGCAGCTGGGAGCTCACGGGCTCGGGCGTGGAGCGCGTGGTGCTGGTGATGAGCGCTGAGCCCTTCACGGTGGAGTCGCTCGTGGAAGCGGCGCGGCGCGCCTTCGCGGCGGCCGATGGGGACGTGGAGCGGATGACCTCGCTCGCGGTGCCGGGAGAGCAGACGCACTGGGTGCTGCTCAAGCCATGAGCCCTCCCCTGCTCTCGTTCTGGCGCGCGGTGGCCGCCATCCTGGTGCTCGTGGCCTCGGGCGCGAGGGCGGAGGGCCTGCGCCGCTTCGCGCTCATCGTCGGCAATGACGAAGGGGGCGACGACACGCGGCCCCTGCGCTTCGCGCGCGACGATGCGCGGAAGATGCACGGGCTGCTCGCGCGCCTGGGCGGCGTGGCCCCTGGCGATGCGAAGCTCCTGCTCAACGAGTCGTCGAAGGACTTCCTCGCCGCGCTGACGGAGCTGGAGGCGCGCGCGCGGGAGGCGCGTGCCCGGGGCGAGCGCACCGCGCTGCTCGTCTACTATTCGGGCCACGCGAAGGACGGCACGCTGCGGCTCGGCAACTCCCGCGTGGGCTTCGAGGACCTCAAGAAGCGGCTGTCGGCGACGTCCGCGGACATCCGCATCGCGATTCTCGACTCGTGCCGCTCCGGCGCGCTGACGCGCACCAAGGGCGCTCGCAAGGCACCGGCCTTCCAAATCGAATCCGGCGCGGAGCGCGACTCTCGCGGCCTGGTCATCCTCACCTCGAGCTCGGCGGATGAGGACTCGCAGGAGTCGGACGCGCTCGGTGGCAGCTACTTCTCCCATCACCTGGCCAGCGGGCTGCTCGGCGACGCGGACCGCAGCGGGGATGGGCGGGTGACGTTGTTCGAGGCGTACTCGCATGCGTACGCCCGCACGGTGGCGGACACCGCGGCGAGCAGCGGCGGCGCGCAGCACCCGACGTTCAGCTACGACCTCGCGGGCAACGGCGACCTGGTGCTGACGGACCTGCGCGCCGCGGGCGATGGGCTGGTGGTGCCGGGCCTCGCGCCGTCGGGCACGTACTACTTCGTGGACTCGGCGGGGATGGTGGTGGCGGAGCTGGACAAGGCGCCCGACCTGGAGCGCCGCGTGGCGCTGGCCCCGGGGACGTACCGCGTGAAGCGGCGGCTCTCGGACCGGCTGCGCATCGGCGAGGTGGAGGTGGCGCGCGGCCGACAGGTGGTGTTGGAAGAGGCGCGACTGAGGGATGCCCCCTTCTCCGACGACCCGGTGAAGGGCGTGGCCTCCGCGGAAGGCGCCTGGTGGACGGTGGGCCTGTCCGGAGGCGTGCAGTCCTTCTTCGATGCGCCCACGCGCGAGTCGCTGTTCCTGTCGGTGGGGCTGCTGGGCGCGGAGGCGCAGCTCCACGACTACTTCCGCCGGGACTGGGTCTGGGGCGTGGACGTGGCGCTGGGTGGGAAGCAGGCGCTGCTCGCGCTGCCCACGCTGAGCGGGCCCGCGTACAAGTACTCGGTGATGAGCCTGGGCACGACGCTCAAGTCCGAGTGGCCGCGCGGGAGCATCGCGCCCTTCGTCGGCGTGCGCATGGCGTACCTCGTGATGCGGCGCGACTTCGCGGATGCGGCCTATCCCGACCAGAAGTACGCCATGTTCTCCCCTGGGTTGGAGACGGGCCTGCGCTGGCAGCCGCTGCGGCGCCTGCACGTGACGGGACGCGCCCGGCTCCACTACCTGCTCTACACCGTGGATGAGCAACGCTCGCTGGGCTTCTGGGAGCTGGGCGCGCTCGTCACGTATCAGCCTTGAAGGAGCGTTCGATGCGACACCTGGTGCCTGTCTTTCTTTGTCTGGCCCTGGCCGCATGCGGCGGCGACTTCTCCAACGACGACCTGGAGTTCCTCAACGCCCTGCCCCAGCGCGAGGACCTGGCCGCGACAGTCCCGGGTCAGGACAAGGAGGCCGGCTGGAGCGCGCGCATCGCGGGCAAGACTTCGCTCGCGGTGGGGCGGCTGGGCGCTCCGTCGGGCATCATCGTCGACACGAACGAGACAGGACGGCGCTTCAACGAGGTGGTCGACTCGATGCTGGCGTCGCTGGAGAACATCCGCTCCGCGCCGCCCACCGAGCGCGAGCCCGACCGCCGCGTGTGGGGCCCCTACCCCGACCGGCGGGAGCGGCGCTTCGAGGCGCGGTTCGTGATGACGCGCGAGGGCGAGCGCTTCGACTATCAGCTCCAGTACCGCCGCGCCGGCGAGGGTGACGACGCCTGGTGGAGCTTCATCGTGGGCTCGTTCCAGGCGAACGGGGGCATCCGCAAGGGAGAGGGCAGCCTCATCCTGGAGCTGCGGCGGGCGCGCGAGAAGGGCTTCATCCTGGGGCTCGACCTGCTGGAGCGCGAGGAGATTCACTACAAGACGAGGGAGCTGCCCACGAGTGTGTCGGTCGTCTTCGTGAGCATGCAGCCCCTGCTCCTGCCCTCCAAGTACACCTACCGTCAGGGCGAGGGCGGCGTGGCGGAGATGACCTTCGAGCTTCAGGGCACCGACTTCGTCGCGGGAGGCCTGCTGGAGGATGTGGCGCTCACCACCCGGTGGGCCCCCGACGGCCGGGGCTCCGGCTCCCTGAAGATTCTCAAGGGAGACATCCAGGGCGCCGAGTACAAGGAGTGCTGGGACAACGGGGGGCGGGTGACGTTCATCGCCCGGAGCTGGGACTTCATCAACCCGACCGAGGGCGTGCGCTCGACCTGCCCGGACATGACGGCGCTGGACCGGTGACCGGGCAACCCTTCGAGCGTCAGCGCGCGGGAGCCCCTGGGCTGACTACCCGGCTGGTATAGAGTCCGCCGCCATGAGCGAGCAGGACAAGAGCGGGGAGAAGGCGGCGCGGCCGGGGACCTGGGCCAGTCTCGCGCGGGCCATGGCCTCGTGGCGGACGGCCTCCGTCACGTTGCTCTCGTTCTCGTCGGGTCTGCCGCTCGGCCTGGTGTGGATTGCCATCCCCGACTGGCTGCGCAGCATCGGCGTGGACATCCGCGTCGTCGGCCTCATCACGCTGGCGCAGGCCCCGTGGTCCTTCAAGTTCCTCTGGTCCCCGCTCATGGACCGGTACGTGCCGCCCTTCTGGGGACGGCGCCGGGGCTGGATGGCGGTGGCGCAGGTGGCGCTCTTCGCGACGACCCTCGCGCTGGCGGGCGTGGGCAACCATCCCGAGGCCGCGTGGGTGGTGGGCGCGCTGGCCATGGCGGTGGCCTTCGCCTCCGCGACGCAGGACATCGCCATCGATGCCTACGCGGTGGAGGTGCTGCGCAAGGACGAGCAGGGCGTGGCGGTGGGCGCGCGCGTCGCGCTGTATCGCGCGGCGATGTTCATCGCGGGCTCGGCCTCCATCACGCTCGCGGGCCGCGTGTCCTGGAAGTGGGTCGTCATCGGGCTGGCGGCGCTGTACATCCCCATGCTCTTCGTCACCCGCTTCGCGCCGGAGCCCGAGGAGCACTTCACCCCGCCCAAGTCGCTGCGGGACGCCGTCTGGTATCCCTTCGTGGGCTTCCTCGCGCGGCACCGGGCGCTCGAAATCCTCGCGTTCGTGTTCCTCTACAAGCTGGCCGACAACCTCGGCGGAACGCTGCTGCGGCCCTTCCTGGTGGACATGGGCTACAGCGACATCCACCGAGGCGTCGCGCTGGGCACCATCGGCCTGTTCGGCACCATCGCGGGCACGCTCATCGGTGGTGCGTGGACGACGGTGCTGGGCCTGGGCCGCGCGCTGTGGGTCTTCGGCGTCATCCAGATTGTGTCGAACATCGGCTACGTCCTGGTGGCTCGCGCGGGTGAGCCCAACGTGATGCTGATGTACTGCGCCATCGGCTTCGAGCAGGTGACGCAGGGCCTGGGCACCGGCGCCTTCTCCGTGCTGCTGATGCGGCTGACGCAGAAGCGCTTCTCCGCCACCCAGTTCGCGCTGCTCTCCAGCCTCTTCTCCATCCCGCGCGTCGTGGCCGGCCCCATCGCGGGCTTCCTCGTGTACGCCATCGGCTGGGAGCCCTTCTTCTGGTTCACCATGGTGGGCGGAATCCCGGGCCTGCTGCTGCTCGCGCGCTTCGTGCCCTTGGGCGTGAGGGACCCCAACTTCGACGTGCAGAGCCGCCCCGTTGCTCGCGCGGTGAGCCGCTCCGTGCTCATGGGCAGCGCGGCGTTCTCCGCGGTGGTGGGCATGGGCGTGGGCGCGGCGCTCACCGCGCTGCTCACGGCGGTCCAGAACCTGCGCAAGACACCCGAGGCGGGCTTCGACTTCGCCACGCCCTTCGCCGCGCTGTTCCAGCCCGCGGGGGTCACCGACTGGGTGACGCTGGCGAGCATCGCAGTGTTCGGCTTGACGGTGGGCCTGCTCACCGCCGCGGTGCTCGCGGCGCGCTCGGGGGCCTTCTATCTGCCGGATGAGGAAGCCCCGCCCACGCCCTCGGGCGCCACGGGGACGTAGGGGACAGGGCGGGGAGGGTCTCGGTCCACCCGAGGACAGCACGCGGACAACGGGTGTTCTTTCCGCGCGCCGTGCGCCTATGGTGGGCCCGTCATGGCCCATCCTCTCGCTGGAAAGCTCCCGCCGGAAGACCTCCTCATCGACCCCGAGAAGCTGCGCGCGCGCTACTACGCGGAGCGCCCCGACGTGGCCGTGCCCGAGCAACGTGTCGCCTTCGGCACGTCCGGGCACCGCGGCTCCTCGGAGCGCACCAGCTTCAACGAGGCGCACATCATCGCGGTGACCCAGGCCATCTGCGAGTACCGGCAGCAGCAGGGCATCGACGGGCCGCTGTTCCTGGGCATGGACACCCACGCGCTCTCCGCGCCCGCGCAGCGCACGGCGCTGGAGGTGCTGGCCGCCAACGGTGTCCAGGTGCGCTTCACCGACGGCGCCACGCCCACGCCGGTCATCTCCCACGCCATCCTCACGTTCAATCGAGGCAGGACGGCGGGGCTCGGGGACGGCATCGTCATCACGCCGTCCCACAACCCGCCCGAGGACGGTGGCATCAAGTACAACCCGCCCAACGGTGGCCCCGCGGATACGAACGTCACGGCGGGCATCGAGCGCCGCGCCAACGCCCTCCTCGGCGACGGCGTCTCGGGAGTGAAGCGCACGCCCTACGAGAAGGCACGCACGGCCCCCACGGTGAAGCTGCACGACTTCATCACGCCGTATGTCGAGGACCTGGCCTCCGTGGTGGACATGGAGGCGCTGCGCGGCGGGAAGCTGAAGATTGGCGCGGACCCGCTCGGCGGCTCCAACGTCGCGTACTGGGAGCCCATCGCCGCGCGCTATGGCTTGAACCTGCGCGTGGTGAATCCCACGGTGGACCCGACGTTCCGCTTCATGCCGGTGGACCACGACGGGAAGATTCGCATGGATTGCTCATCGCCCTACGCGATGGCGAACCTCGTCAAGCTCAAGGACCAGTACGACCTGGCCTTCGGCAACGACGCGGACTCGGACCGGCACGGCATCGTCACGCGCTCGATGGGGTTGATGAACCCCAATCACTACCTCGCAGTGGCCATCCACTACCTCTTCCAGAACCGGCCGGGCTGGAAGCCGGGCACCGCCGTGGGCAAGACGCTGGTGAGCAGCGGCCTCATCGACCGCGTGGCGAAGAGCCTGGGCCGCCGCGTCGTCGAAGTCCCGGTGGGCTTCAAGTGGTTCGTGGGCGGCCTGCTGGACGGCTCGCTGGGCTTCGGTGGCGAGGAGAGCGCGGGCGCAGCCTTCCTCCGCCGCGACGGAACCGTCTGGACCACCGACAAGGACGGGATGCTGCTGGACCTGCTCGCGGTCGAAATCCTCGCGCGCACGGGCAAGGACCCCGGGGAGCACTATCGAGAGCTCTCGGGGCGGCTGGGCACGCCGTACTACACGCGCATCGACCAGGCGGCCACGCCCGCGCAGAAGTCCATCCTGAAGAAGCTCTCGCCCGAGTCCGTGAAGGCCACGAGCCTCGCGGGAGAGCCCATCCTCCAGCGCCTCACGCGCGCCCCTGGCAACGGCGCCGATATCGGCGGGCTCAAGGTCGTCGCGGAGAACGGCTGGTTCGCCGCGCGGCCCTCGGGCACCGAGGACGTCTACAAAATCTACGCGGAGAGCTTCCGCGACGACGCCCACTTGAAGGCCATCCTCCAAGAGGCCCGCGCCATCGTCGACACGGCCTTCCAGGGCGCATGAAACACGTCCTGATGTACGTGCTCGGCCTCTTCATGGTGGCCGGCGGCATCAACCACTTCGTGAATCCGCGCGTCTACGTGCAGATGATGCCGCCGTACCTGCCGTGGCATGGGCCCCTGGTCTTCTGGAGCGGCGTGGCCGAGGTGCTGCTGGGCGTGGGGCTGCTGGTGCCCGCGACGCGGACGGTGTCGGCCTGGGGGCTCATCGCCCTGTTCGTCGCCATCTTCCCCGCCAACCTCCAGATGGCGCTCCAGCCGGAGCGCTTCCGGAAGATTCCCCGGCCCCTCCTCTGGGCGCGGCTGCCCCTCCAGGGCGTCCTCATCCTCTGGGCCTGGTGGTACACCCAGGGGGCGGGCACCTGAGTGCCCCGAGGGGACGGCGCCTGTCCGCCCGCTCCCCCGCATGTGCGTCCTTCCTTGACTCCCCCAGGGGCGCTCTTTAGGTTTCACCGTTTCCGTAGCCCACCGAAATCCCAAGGACGTTCCATGGCTCGCGTCACAGTCGAAGACTGCCTCCCCCTCGTCGACAACCGGTTCGCGCTGGTGCTGCTCGGTGCGAAGCGCGCGCGTCAGCTGATGGCCGGCGCCCGCCCCATCATCGAGCAGTCCAAGAACAAGCCCCCCGTGCTCTCGCTGCGCGAGGTGGCGACCGGCCGCGTGAAGTTTGATCGCGACGTGCGCGAGGCGCTCTCCGGCAAGTACGCCGGCGAGGAGCCCCGCAAGTAGCAAGCGGTACCGACGTTCCTAGGTTCCCTTCCCCTCGGGCCCGACGGCCGGGGAAGGGGCCTCCGGAAGCAGGCCCTGTGCACGCATCCACCTCACGGCGCGCGCGGCCACGGCCTTCTCTCCCTTGTAGCCGAGCAGGGGCACCAGCTGTCCCACCGGCACCCAGCGCACCTCATCCACTTCCACGCGCGGCCCCGGCAGCGGCCCCAGCGCTCCCTCCTGGTAGCGGAAGAGGAAGAAGTGGACGCGCTTGAAGATGCGCTGTCCCCGGAACTGGTAGACGTAGCGAATCTCCCCCAGCGGCGCGATGAGCGCGGCGGTGAGCCCCGTCTCCTCACGGACCTCCCGGCTCGCCGTCTGCTCCGGCGTCTCACCCGGGTCCACGTGCCCCTTGGGCAGTGCCCACAGAGGACGGCCATGGGGACGGATGACGACCACCTCCCAGGTGCCGTCACTCTCCCGGATGACAATCCCGCCTGCGGACGCCTCGCGTGGCATGCCCACCTACCCTAACCGATAGCGAGGCGCCGCGGGGACTCAACCTCCGTGGGCGAAGTGGCGGAGCTTCGCCTCCGCCCCCAGCCGGTAGGCATACCGGAGGTCCGTGAGGAGCCGGTCCAACCGCCGCTTCGCGACATGCCCCATCAGCCGCGAGCAGAACCGCTGGGAGAGCCGGTTGGCCTCCTGGTACCGCCAGCGCTCCTGGGCGGAGAGCCGCGCCCGGTAGGACACCCGCTCGAACAGCCGGGAGAACAGGACCTGGGCCCACGCGCCCACGCCCTCGCCCCAGCGGTGCAGCAGGCACACGGCGAACTTGTCCACCTCCGCCTGGGCCTCCAGCTCCAGCAGGGACACCGTCCGCCCGTGCGCCGCGGTGTGCGCCATGTAGAGGAAGTGGCTGACGCCCTCGGCCACCTGGCAGTAGCCCGAGAGCTCCCCATCCAGCAGCTGCCCCGGTGG
Source organism: Myxococcus stipitatus (assembly GCF_038561935.1). The sequence continues at coordinate 6,884,292 of NZ_CP102770.1, forward strand.
GCCGGCCTCGTAGGGCTTGAGCCGGTCGAGCAGCGCGGGCGACAGGTACAGGGCCAGCTCCAGCGAGTCCTCGGACTCGTGGACCAGCAGTTCCTCGTCGCTCCGGCCCGTGGCGCCCAGCCGGACGGCGGCCTCCGTGTCCACCACGAAGACCTCCGCCCGCGCCTCACAGGTAAAGCCGTAGATGGCCTCCAGGTGGTCCTGAACGCGGCCAATCATCACGCCTCCATCCCCGCGCTCAGTTGGGAAGCTGCCCCTTGGAGGTCCGCGGCATCATTCCCGCGTCCACCAGCACACGCTCCAGCCGGTCGCTGCCCGTGCGCGCCCACGTCTCGTAAACCTTCAGCGCCCCACTGGGCCCGGCGCTCACCAGGCCCCGCGCGGAGATCTCCTCCAGCACCTCCACCACCGCGCGGAACTTGTCGTGCAGCTCGCGGTACATGCCCGCGAAGCCCGCCCGGGGGGACAGCTCCGCCACCTGGCCGTAGGCCGTTCCACCCATCTGGATGTAGTAGTCGGGCCCCACCACCCCGCCCTCCAGCGCGCCGGAGAAGAAGCCGACGGTGTAGAGCGAGACGTCCCCCAGGCGCCTCAGCGTGCGGATGCGGGCCTCCCGCTCCTGCTGCAGCGCCTGATGGTACAGCACCGCCAGCGGCTCATGGGCACGGCGCCCATCCTCCTGGCGGTCGAACAAGGTGTCCGCGCTCGCGAACTCCGCCAGCAGGTTCACCAGGTAGAACTCCGTCACCTCTTCCAGCCGCACCCTCTGACGCGCCGTGACTTCGTCGAGGAGCGACTTGAAGAACTCCTTCAGAGACAGGGACGCCACCAGTTGACTCATCGACACTCCCGTCCACCCACCCGGCCATCCCTCGGCCTTCGGGGATGACGGAACGGTAGCAATCTGCCCGGAGTGTCGCAAAAGAGCCCCTCAATGATTCCGGGCACTTGCGCTAGCACTCGTGCCTTGCGAGTGCCAATTTCCAGGCCCAGGGCACGCACCGGCGCCAGATGCGTCACGGAGGTGCCCGGAGTGAAAAAGGACAGCAATGCCGGGCAGTTGGCAGCGTGGATTGCGCTCAACCCGCGTGGCTTGACGGGTCGACTTCGCTGGTTATTATCCGCCGCGACTGGGCGTTAGCACTCGTGAGGTACGAGTGCTAATGCCGCGGGCCGTCACGGCCCATCTTCAACCCCTGAGGCGCCATGGGCCAGCCGGAGTTCCCGGATGGCGGGCGCCCATCGAAGGAGCAGACCATGAAGATTCGTCCCCTGCAGGATCGGCTCATCGTCAAGCGGGTCGCCGAGGAGAACAAGACCAAGGGCGGCCTCTTCATCCCGGACACGGCGAAGGAGAAGCCCCTCGAGGGCAAGGTCATCGCCGTCGGCAACGGCAAGGTGCTGGAGAACGGCTCCGTGCGTCCGATGGACATCAAGGCTGGCGACACCATCCTCTTCAGCAAGTACGCCGGGACCGAGATCAAGCTCGACGGCGAGGAGCACCTCATCCTCCGTGAAGAGGACGTGCTCGGAATCCTCGACAAGTAATCCGCTCCCACCCCTTTCCAAGGAATCTCCATCATGGCGAAGGACCTACTTTTCGACGTGCGCGCCCGTGAGGCCATCCTCCGCGGCGTCAACATCCTGGCCGACGCGGTCAAGGTGACCCTGGGGCCCAAGGGCCGTAACGTCGTCATCGAGAAGAGCTTCGGCTCCCCCACCATCACCAAGGACGGTGTGACGGTGGCGAAGGAGATCGAGCTCGAGAACAAGTTCGAGAACATGGGCGCGCAGATGGTCAAGGAGGTTGCCTCCAAGACCTCCGACGTCGCCGGTGACGGGACGACCACGGCGACCGTGCTGGCGCAGGCCATCTTCCGCGAGGGCGCGAAGCTGGTGGCCGCCGGTCACAACCCCATGGACATCAAGCGCGGCATCGACAAGGCCGTCGCGGTCATCGTGGGCGAGCTGAAGAAGCTGGCGAAGCCGACGAAGGACAAGAAGGAGATCGCCCAGGTCGGCACCATCTCCGCCAACGGCGATGCCACCATCGGCCAGATCATCGCGGACGCGATGGAGAAGGTCGGCAAGGAGGGCGTCATCACGGTGGAGGAGGCCAAGGGCCTGGAGACCACCCTGGACGTGGTCGAGGGCATGCAGTTCGACCGCGGCTACCTCTCTCCGTACTTCGTGACGGACCCGGAGCGGATGGAGGCGGTGCTGAACGACGCGCTCATCCTCATCCACGAGAAGAAGATCTCCTCGATGAAGGACCTGCTCCCCATCCTGGAGCAGGTGGCGCGCGCGGGTAAGCCGCTGCTCATCATCGCCGAGGAAGTTGAAGGCGAGGCCCTGGCCACGCTGGTCGTCAACAAGATCCGCGGCGTGCTGAACGTGTGCGCGGTGAAGGCGCCGGGCTTCGGCGACCGCCGCAAGGCCATCCTCGAGGACATCGCCACCCTGACGGGCGGCCGGATGATCGCCGAGGACCTGGGCATCAAGCTGGACACGCTGACGCTCCAGGACCTGGGCCGCGCCAAGCGCGTCACGGTGGACAAGGACAACACCACCGTCGTCGACGGCGCGGGCAGCGAGCAGGAGATCTCCGCGCGCGTGAAGCAGATCCGCGCCCAGGTGGAGGAGACCACCAGCGACTACGACCGCGAGAAGCTCCAGGAGCGTCTGGCGAAGCTCGTGGGCGGCGTGGCGGTCATCAACGTCGGCGCGGCCACCGAGACGGAGATGAAGGAGAAGAAGGCCCGCGTGGAGGACGCGCTCAACGCGACCCGCGCGGCCGTCGAGGAGGGCGTGGTTCCTGGCGGCGGCGTGGCCTACATCCGGTGCCTCAAGGCGCTGGACGGCCAGACGTTCGTCGACGGTGAGAAGTTCGGCGTGGACATCATCCGCCGCGCCGTCGAGGAGCCCCTGCGTCAGATTGTCGGCAACGGCGGCCTCGAGGGCAGCGTGGTCGTCAACAAGGTCAAGGAGGGCACGGGCGCGTACGGCTTCAACGCCGCCACCGGGACCTACGAGGACCTGCTGGCCGCCGGCGTCATCGACCCGGCCAAGGTGAGCCGCACCGCGCTGCAGAACTCCGCGTCCGTGGCCTCCCTGATGCTCACCACCGAGGCGATGGTGGCCGAGCGTCCGAAGGAGGAGAAGGACATCCCCGCCGGCGCCGGTGGCATGGGCGGCATGGGCGGTATGGGCGGCATGGGCATGTAGTCGCCCCCACCCCGGTCCCTCCGGGGTGACTGCTCCACGCGCGGCCTCCGGTTCCTGTCAGGGAACCGGGGGCCGTCGTGCTTTCATGGCCCTTGGTGGCGCGCGCAAGGCCACGCCCTTACGTTGGGAATGAAGGAGGCATCAACGTGAAGCCCGTGAAGATCTACACCACGAACTACTGTGGTTTCTGTGTCCGCGCGAAGGACCTGCTCAAGCGCAAGGGCGTGGACTTCCAGGAGCTGGACGTCACTGGAGACGACGACACCCGAGCGAAGCTCGTGGAGATGAGCGGGGGCCAGCGCACCGTGCCGCAAATCTTCATCGGCGACACGCACGTGGGCGGCTACTCGGACCTCGCCCAGCTCGACAAGGACGGCAAGCTGGACGCCATGCTCCAGGCCTGACGTCACGAGCAGGCGGGCGGACGCCCGGCCGGGGCCGCCCGCCACCGCGGTGCATAGCTTCACCCCAGGAGCACCACCCTTTCTCGGGAGGCGGCAATGGCAGGTGAAGTGAGGCAGGCGGAGCGCCGGGACGTCCACCAGAGCGTCATCAGCGCGCTCTACCACCTGCTCAAGGGTGCCTCGGCGGCGGAGCGGTTCACCCAGGAAGCAGAGGCCGCGGGAGACCCGGAGCTGGCGCAGTTCTTCCGCGACTGGAGCGAGGAGCAGCGCCACCTGGCGGAGCGTGCGAAGAACCTGCTCGGCACACGCATGGCCTCCCTGCGCACGCCGGTGGGCGCTCGCAGGCGCTCGGACAAGGCCCCAGCCAAGGCCCCCGCGGAGCGCGCCTTCGCCAACCTGGGCGTGAAGTCCGGTGGCAACCCGTCCGATGACGGGGTCGATGAGCGGTCCAAGGAGTCCTTCCCCGCCAGCGACGCCCCCGCCACGTATTGACGCAAACCCCGCGCGTGACACTGGATTCGCGCGGGGTGTTCGTCTTGGATGCCGGGCCGTGAGTCGCAAGCGGCCCTTCCCACTTCCACCAACACCACACGGCACGTTGGACGGCCTCCGCCCGGGCCCGTCGCGGCCCAGGTTCGCGCGGCGGCCACCGTGTGGTGGTGGACATTGGAAAGCCTCTTGGGAGCACGCTTTTCTGGTGTTCCTGGGGCCATGCCCGCTCGCCCTCCCCCACCCCCAGTCTCGAGCCCTCCCGCTCGGGGCGTCGATTCCACAGAGGGCGCCCGTGCAACAGCCTTCTGGGAAGATTCTTCCACGCGTGTTGCCCTGACGGCGGGGCACGCGCAGACGGTGCGACGGGCTTGCCCGCCCGGTCTCCTCGCACCTAAAGAGGACCCATGATGGAACCCAGGCCCGAGGTCACCCAGACCACCCAGACGGACAAAGAGGAAGGCCGCACCACCCGCGTCCCCATTCACGAGTGGACCGTGGAGGTCGTGTCCGGCCCCGACAAGGGCAAGAAGGTGACGACGCAGGACGGCCTGGTTCGGGTGGGCTCCGACCCCGCGAGCGACCTGGTGTTGACGGACACCACGGTGAGCCGCCGCCACCTGGAAGTGGAGCGCACGCCGCGAGGCCTCCTCCTGCGCGACACCGGCAGCCGCAACGGGACGTTCCTCGACGGGCGTCAGGTGCTCCAGGCGTACCTGGGGCGCGGCGACAAGGTGGAGCTGGGCAAGACGAAGCTCGCGGTGAAGGTGTCCGCCAAGCCCACCGAGGTGGAGCTCGCGGGCGCGGAGTCCTTCGGCGCGCTGGTGGGCTCCTCGGAGAAGATGCGCTGGGTCTTCACGGAGCTGCGGCGCGTGGCCCGCGAGGACATGAGCCTGCTCATCGAGGGCGAGACGGGCACCGGCAAGGAGCTGGCGGCGCGCGCGGTGCATCAGCACTCGGCGCGGCGGCACGGCCCCTTCAAGGTCGTCGACTGCAACCTCATCTCCGAGGAGAAGGCGGAGCGCGAGCTGTTCGGCGGCCTGCGCGCCAGCGACGCGGAGGACAAGGAAGCCCGCGGCGTCTTCGAGGCCGCGCGCGGCGGCACGCTCTTCCTGGATGAAGTGGGCGAGCTCCCGCTGATGGTGCAGGGCAAGCTCCTGCGCGTGCTGGACGCGCGCGAGGTGCCGTCGCTGGACGGGCAGCCGGTGCCGGTGGACGTGCGCGTCATCGCCTCCACGCACCGCAACCTGGAAGAGGACGTGCGCCAGGGCCGCTTCCGCGCCGACCTGTACTTCCGCCTGGCCGTCGCGCGGGTGCGCCTGCCGCCCTTGCGCACGCGCCGCGAGGACCTGCCCTCGCTCGCGCAGGCCCTGTCCCAGACGCTGCGCGCCAGCGTCACGCTCACCCCGCAGACGCTGGCCCTCTTCGAGGGCTACGACTGGCCGGGCAACGTGCGCGAGCTGCGCAACGTGCTGGAGCGCGGCGCGCTGATGGAGGAGACGGGCAACACCAGCTGGCTGGACTTCCTCGCCCAGCCGTCGCGCCGTCCGGAGGGCCAGCCTCCCGGCAACCACGTGTCGACGCTCGTCACCGGCATGCCGTACCACGAGGCCAAGGACCGCGTGCTGGCCGACTTCGAGCGCCTCTACTTCGCCGAGGTGATGCGCACGGTGGGCTTCGACATGAAGGCCGCCGAGCAGCGCACCGGGCTGTCCATGCAGAGCCTCTACCGTCTTCTGAAGAAGAACGGGCTTCGTCTCAAGGACCTCAAGAACGCCGAGGGCCTGGAGAAGTGAGAGTCCCCTCGCAGTTTCACCCCAGGGAGAACACCCGCATGTTGCGTCGTCTCGCCGTAGCCTCCGTCGTCTTCACCGCTGCTTGCGCCGGTCAGCAGAAGCCCGCTGAAACGGCCGCGCCGAACGGCAAGCCGCAGCCCACCGAGGAGCGCGTGCGCATTGGCAACCAGCCCGCCTTCGACGTGGCCACCTGCTTCCCCCGCGACCTCGCCCTGCCCCCGGCCAACCAGGCCGTGCTCGTGGGCGCCATCCTCACCACGCGCCCGGAGGTCATGGAGTGCCTGGTGGACCCCAAGAACCGTGGCCCCGCCGAGAAGACGGAGGTGACGGTGAAGTCCACGGTGACGGACACGAGCGCCACGCACGCCGTCTCGGGTGAGAACCTCAGCCCCACCGGCCAGGCCTGCATCCAGGCCGCGGTGGACAAGCTGGTCAAGCCGCCGCTGCTGAGCAAGGGCGCCCAGCCGGTGGAGGCCTCGGCCACGTTCGAGCACGAGACGGCCACCAGCGCGAGCGTCAAGTTCGGCATGAACGAGGGCTCCGACTACTCCGGCGCCATCCGCCTGGCCCAGCCGAGCTGGTGCGACTGCTACGCCAACTTCAAGGACTCCACGCCGCCGGTGCTCACCGCGCGCGTGACGCTGGTCAAGGGCCAGCCCGTCTCCGAGGTGGCGTTCGACCCCTCCGGCAGCACCGAGGGTGACCAGGTCGCCGCGTGCTTGAAGACGAAGCTCGCCGCCGTGCCGGCGAACGCCACGTCCGACAAGCTGACGTACCCGCACCGCTTCGTGCACTTCAACTCCGCCGGCAGCGAGACGGCCACGACGCTGCCCGCCAACCTGCGCTTCTTCCAGCTCGAGCTCATCCGCAACCAGCGCGCCGCCGCCGCCGCCATCGCCCTGGGCGCGCGCATGGACACCGCGGTCGCGTACGACAACGTCGTGAAGAAGTTCAACTCGACGAAGAACTCCGGCCTGCTGGATGAGATGGTCAGCAAGTGCAAGGCCTACGTCGACGCCTCGCAGGGCGTGGTGAAGGCGCTGGAGGCGCAGCAGTCCGTGGACCAGGCGTCCCTGGCGCTGGTGCAGGAGCTGAAGGCCACCGACGCGGAGGGCTGGACGCCGGTGGAGACGGCCGGCAAGGCGTCCCTGGAGACCACGCAGCAGGACCTGACCAAGGCCACCGCGGAGGCCCAGGCGGCCCCCGGCATCTGCCCGAAGGTCAACTACGGGCCGAAGAAGAAGAAGTAGCCGTCACCACGCCCCAGGCGTGAAACGCACGAAGGCGCGGGAGCCCGGAAGTCCGGGGCCCGCGCCTTCTGTGTTTCCAGCCTCTGGAGCGCCCGAACCGAAGCCCCCGGGGCGCCCTGATTGAGGCGTCCCGGGAAGCGGCGGGGGCGTTACGCGGACATCTTGTCGTCGTTGGCCGCGGTGGCCTCGCGGATGCGCACGCTGACGAGCTTGGAGATACCCGGCTCCTCCATGGTGACGCCATAGAGGGTGTTGGAGACCTCCATGGTCCGCTTGTTGTGCGTGATGAGGATGAACTGCGACTGGCGGCTCATCTCCTTCACCATGTCGTTGTAGCGGCCCACGTTGCCCTCATCCAGCGGCGCGTCGACCTCGTCCAGGAGGCAGAAGGGCGTGGGCTTGATGAGGAAGATGCCGAAGATGAGGCCCACGGCGGTGAGGGCCTTCTCGCCGCCGGAGAGCAGGTTGACGCTCTGGAGCTTCTTGCCCGGCGGCTGGGCGACAATCTCCACGCCCGGCTCGCCGTTGGGACCGTCGCTGGTGAGCACGAGGCTGGCGCGGCCTCCGCCGAACAGGCGGGGGAAGATGGCCTGGAACTTCTCGTTCACCACGTCGAAGGTCTGCTTGAAGCGCTCGCGGCTGGTGGCGTCGATGCGCTGGATGGCCTCCTTGAGCTGCTCCATGGAGGACAGCAGGTCCGTCTTCTGCGCCGTGAGGAAGTCGAAGCGCTTGGCCAGCTCCGCGTGCTCGTCGATGGCGGTGAGGTTGATCTCCCCCATCTTCTCCACCTGCCCGCGCAGGTCCTTCAGCTCCGCCTCCGTCTCCGGCGTCAGCGACGGGAGCAGGTGGTAGCGGTGCAGCTCCAGCGCCAGGTCCACCTGGTGCCGCTCGCGGATGCCCGCGGACAGGTGCTCCAGCTCCAGGGCAATCTCGCGCTCGCGCAGCGAAATCTGCGACAGGCCCTGCATCAGCTCCTCCACCCGGCCGCGCAGCTCGCGGAACTGGGTGTCCTGCTCACGCACCTCCACCGAAGCCACGGCGTGCGCCGAGCGACGGGCCTCCAGTGCCTCCGCGGCGAGCCGGTGCTCCTCCACGCGCGCGGCGAGCCCGGCCTCCGTCTCCGCGATGCGCTTCGCCAGCTCCCCCGTGCGCGTGCCGCCCTCGGCCAGCGTCGCCTGGAGGCGCGCCACGCGCGTCTCCATGTCCCGGCGCTGGGTGACGAGGCTGTCCAGCTCCTTGCGCGCGGACTCGCCGCGCTCGCTGCCGGCGGCGACCTTGATGCGCAGGCCCGTGAGGTCCGCGTTGGCCATCTCCGCGCGCTGGCGCAGCGACTCCTGCTCGGCGGCCAGCTGCTTGACGCGCTCCTCGCGGCCCTCGCGGTCCGTCTGGCCGTGGGCCACCTCGCCGCGGCTCGCCTCTTCCTCGTGGGCCAGCGCCGTCTGGCTCTGCGCCAGCTGGGCCTCTTCCTGCTCCTGGGCGCGCAGACGCTCGCGCACGCGCGCCAGGTCCTCGCCCGCCTTGTGCAGGTCCTTCTCCTGGCTGGCGAGGTTCACCTCCTCGGTGTGCTGGTTCTTCGCCAGCCCCTTGAGGACGCCCTCCGTGTGGCCCATCTGCTTCTGCAGCGTGTAGTGCCGGGTGAGGATTTCGTTGTAGCGCTCCTCCACCCGGGCGACCTCGGTCGCCAGCTCCGCGATTTCGCGCTTCTTCTGCAGCGCGCCCACCGCCGCGCCCTCGCGCTCACCGCCGACGATGGTGCCATCCGCGCGGAACACCTCGCCGTCCTGCGTGACGAGCGTGCACACCGGGCCACCGGCTTCCGCGTAGGCCCGCGCCGCCGCCACGTCCTGGACGATGATGACGTCGCCCAGCAGCAGGCGCACCACGGGCGCCAGGGCCTCCTCGTGCGTCACCTCGCGCAGCGCGTGGGCCAGCACGCCCGGGCGCTCGAAGTCGGGCTCCAGCACCGGAGGCAGCGCGTCCAGCGCGGGCACCGGCAGGAAGCTGCCGCGGCCTTCCGCGTGGCCCTTGAGGTAGTCGACCAGCTCCAGGCCCTTGTCGCGGCTCTCGACGATGACGTGCTGGAGCCGCTCGCCCAGGGCCGCCTCCACCGCGCGCTCGTAGCGCGGCGTGACGGTGAGCACATCCGCCACGAGGCCGAAGATGCCCTGCTCCCGGGCCACCGTGCCCGCGCGCACCATGACGGCGCGCACGCCCCGGTCGAACCCGTCGTAGTTCTTCTGGATGTCCTCGAGCGAGGAGAGGCGGCTGCGCTTGTCGCTCAGCTCCTCCCGCAGCGCGATGACCTGGATTTCGTTCTCCGTGAAGGCCGCGCGGGTCCGGGTGAGGGCGTCCTCCTCCTGCCCCTTGCGCTCGGCGAGCTCCGCGGCCAGGTGCCGGGTGTCCTCCACCCGCCGGGCCACGTCGCCGCGCACCGCCTCCAGCTGCGTCTCCTGCGCGCGCAGCGCCTCCAGCTCCGCCTGGAGCTTGGCGCGGCGGGTCTCCAGGTCCACGCGCTGGCGGGCCAGGTTGACGAGGTTGCTCTCGTGGTTGGCCAGACGCGCGGCGACGGCCACCAGGCCCGCGCGCTCCTGCTCCAGCCGCAGCGCCACCTCCGTCTGCAGCTGGGTGACGCGGCGCAGTTCCTCCTGCGCCACCTGCATCGACACCTCGTCTTCCTTCCACGAGCCGGCGATGCCAGACAGCTCCGCCTCGCGCGCGGCCATGGCGTCGGACATCTCCGCCTGCTTCGCCAGGAGGCCATCCAGCTCCGCCCGGGCCTGCGTCACGCGGGCGTTCGTCTCCTCATGGTCGCGGCGGCCATAGGCCAGGTCCTGCGAGTCGCGCTGCAGCGCGCTCTCCTTCGCGTGGACCTCCGCGGCCAGCGCCTGGAGGGCGGCGGCCTCCGCGTCCAGCTCCGCGCGGCGCCGCGTAATCCCCTCCTCCAGCTCCTTCACGCGGTCCAGGCTCTCGCGCTCCTCCGTGCCCAGGTTGGCCAGGCGCGACTGGAGGACCTGCTTCTCCGCGAGGAGCTCCAGGTGGCGGTGGCTGGCCGCGTGCAGGTCGATGTCCCGCATGCGCGCCTTGAGCTTCTTGTACTTCTCCGCCTTCTTCGCCTGACGCGACAGCGTGTCGAGCCGCTTCTCCAGCTCGGTGGTGATGTCCGTGACGCGCAGGAGGTTGGCCTCGGTGGCCTCCATCTTCCGCTCGGCGGCCTTGCGGCGCGCCTTGTACTTCGTGACGCCCGCGGCCTCCTCCAGCAGGTGGCGCCGGTCCTCCGGCTTGCTGGAGACGATGAGGCCCACGCGGCCCTGCTCGATGATGGAGTAGGCCTTGGTGCCCACGCCCGTGCCGAGGAAGAGCTCGGTGATGTCGAGCAGACGGCACTGCGTCTTGTTGATGAGGTACTCGGAGTCGCCGTTGCGGAACAGGCGCCGCGTCACGGTGATCTCAGCGAAGCCCTGGTACTGGGGCGCCAGCTGGTCCGTGTCGTCCACGAGGAAGGTGAGCGACACCTCCGCCATGGACAGGGGCGGCTTGTTCTCCGAGCCGTTGAAGATGACGTCCTCCATGCCACGGCCACGGAGGTTCTTCGCGCTCTGCTCGCCCATCACCCAGCGGATGGCGTCCACGACGTTGGACTTGCCACAACCGTTGGGGCCGACGATGCCTGTCACCCCTTCATCGAAGGTGAAGACGCTCCGCTCCATGAAGGACTTGAAGCCTGTGATGTCCAACCGCTTGATACGCATGCCAGCGGGCTCCTGGGGGACGCGCGAGGTACGAGTGAAAAGTGAGCGCGAGGCCGAAAAATCGGCCTCGGAATGATTTCTGGAGGACTACCAGCCGGTTCCCAGGCGATCAAGCGTGACCATGCCTCGCGTGGCCATACGTTCGGCTGCTTGCCTCTTTGGCGGGCCTGGCCAACCAAGGAAGGTCCGCTCCCGGACTTGCACCCTGGCCACCCCACCCTACCTTCCCATTGACTTTTCCGGAGGTTGCCTACGTTCCAGCCCTTTCTTGCCGTGATGCTCCTCATGGGAGCGTCCCCTACGCCGGAGGTAGCACCCCGGTCTGACACGCAGGCGGTGGAGGCCCCGGCGGCCTGTCCCAACCCCTACTTTCCCCTCGAGGAAGGGCTGACGCTGACCTACCGGGCGGGCACGTCCTCCACGTTCGTGATGAGCACCCACGGGGTGACGCCGACGCCCGAGGGGCTGAGCGGCAAGCTCCTGGTGAAGCTCAAGGACCGGCAGGGCGAGACTGAAGCAACCTGTAGCGCCGAAGGCATGAACCTGGGCCTGGGCGGCCTGGAGGGCGCGCTGCTGTCGGCGTCCGGGATGGAAGTGCAGGTGGTGAGCTCCGAGGGTGTGGCGGTGCCCGCACCGGCGAGCCTGGTTCCTGGCGGCACGTGGAAGAACAGCCTCTCCGTCAAGCTGCGTCCTCCGGCGAGCAAGACGGGCGGACTCCGTCCCACCATCGCCACCACGTTCGACAAGGCGGCCACCGTCGAGGGTGAGGAGGACGTCACCGTGGCCGCGGGGACCTTCAAGGCGCTGAAGGTGCGCAACGTCGTCACCGCCCGGGCCACGCGTCCAGGCGCCGAGGGCCGCTCCATGGAGACCACCGTCTGGCTCGCGCCCGGCGTGGGCATCGTGAAGCTGACGACCGCCGACGGCACGGGCCTGGAGCTGCTCCAGGTGGAGCGTCCGCGCCCCGCTCAGGCCAAGGCCATCACGAAGGCGAAGCGGCCCGTGAAGAAGGCCGCCGCGGCCGACAAGAAGCCTCCCGCCGAGCCGTGAGCGCCCGGCGGGCTCAGGCGCCGGAGGACTCGCCGCCGGAGGAGGACGCGGGCGGAACGTCTCCTGTCCCCGCCGCGCCCTGGACGGGCTCTCCTGGCGACGCCGCGGGGGCCTCCGTGGGCGAGCGCGGCGCCGCGCGGGACTGGGGCTCCACCGTCACCCGCACGACGCGGGGCCCATCGACCTCCTCCACCTGGATGCGCCACATGTCGAGCTTCAGCGAGTCGCCCTTCTCGGGAACCCGCCCCAGCCGCGTCATCAGGTAGCCGGCAATCGTCGTCACCTCGCCCTCTTCGTCCTCATCGAGGTCGAAGTTGACGTCGAGCCGCTCCTCCAGGTCATCCAGCTGCGCGGTGCCGGGCAGCTCGAAGCGCCCCCCCGGCAGCGAGCGAACCTCCTCCACCCGACGCCCCAGCTCCGCCACATCGCCGACGACCTCCGCCACCACGTCCGCGATGGTGACCAGGCCCGACGTTCCGCCGTGCTCGTCCACCACCAGCGCCGTCTGGCGGCGGCGGCGACGGAACTCCGCGAGCAGCTGCTCCAGTGTCGCGTTCTCCGGGATGAAGAGCACCGGCCGCTGCACCTGCGCCAGGCTGCGCAGCTCGCCTCGGGACAGGAGGAAGAAGAGGTCCTTGGCGTTCACCACGCCTTCCACCTCGTCCAGGTTGCCCCGGCACACGGGAAGCCACGTGTGGCCCGCCGCTCGCGCATCCGAGATGCACTTCTCCAGCGGCTCCTCCACGTCCAGGAACTTCACCTGGTTGCGCGGCACCATCACCTGACGCGCCGTCTTCTGCGCCATCTCCAGCGCGCGCTCCAGGAGCTCCGCGCGCGCCGTGGTGATGGCCCCCGCCTGCGCGGAGCTGTGGAGGATGACGCGCAGCTCGTCCTCGCTGTGCGCCTCGTGTGCCTCGCCCACCGACTGGAGGCCGAACACGCGCAGCACCCACGCCGCCAGCCCGTTGAGCAGGACGATGGCCGGGTAGAAGAGGAAGTAGAACACCCGCATCGGCAGCGCCACCGCGAGCGTCGTCGCCTCGGCGCGCTGAATCGCCAGGCTCTTGGGCGCCAGCTCCCCCAGCACGATGTGCAGGAAGGTGATGATGCTGAAGCCGATGACGACCGACGCGGTGTGCGCCAGCGTCGTGCTGCCGCCCTCGGGCACCAGCTTCGTCAGCACCGGCTCCAGGAGCTTGGCGAAGGCGGGCTCACCCAGCCAGCCCAGCCCCAGCGAGGCCAGCGTGATTCCGAACTGCGTGGCGGAGAGGTACGCGTCCAGCTTCTCCACCATGCGCAGCGCCTGGGCCGCGCCCGGCTGGCCTTCGTCCACCAGCGACTGGAGGCGCGTGGCGCGAATCTTCACGATGGCGAACTCGGTCGCCACGAAGAACCCGTTGGCGAAGACCAGGAGGATCGCCAGCCCCAGGAACACCCATTCCATTCCCATGGCTCAGAACAGCGCTTCGAAGTCGGCGTCGCCCTTGAGGGCGTCGAACATGGGGTCCGTCGACAGCCACCCCATCACCTTCTGCCGGTCCGCCGTGAGCGCCGCCTTCAGGTACTGCACCGCGTCCTTCGGTCGGCCCCACAGGGCATACAGCGCGGACAGGTTGTAGTTGAGCAGCAGGTCTTCCGCGTTGAGGGCGCGGGCGCGCTCATAGGCCCGCTCGGCCTCCGCGTAGAAGCCCTTCTGCGCGTAGCAGATGCCCAGGTCGAGCTGCGCCTCGAAGTTCTCCGCCTCCAGCCGCACCACTTCCTTGAGCAGCGTGATGGCGGAGCGGTAGTCGCCCTCGTCCATCATCAGCGCCGCCAGCTCGTGCCGGGGGAACGCGTCCTGCGGGTCCAGCTCGATGGCCGCCTGGAGCTCGCGCATGGCCTCCTCCACCCGCCCCTGGTCCGCGTACGTGAGGCCCAGGTTGAGGTGCGCGTCCGGATACTCCGGGTCCAGCTCGATGGCCTCCTTGTACTCCTCCACCGCCATCTCGCCGGCGTGAGTGGAGAGGAAGCAGGCCAGGTTGTAGTGCGCCGTGGCGCTCTCCGGCTCCAGCTTCAGGGCCGTGAGGTACTCGCCGAGCGCCTCGCGGAAGAGCTTCTTCTCCGCGTAGACGGTGGCCAGGTTGTCGTGCGCGTGGGCCGAGCTCGGGTCCAGGTCGATGGCCTTCTTGAACTCCTTGATGGCCTCGTCCAGCCAACCCCGGTCCGCCAGCTCGATTCCACGAGTGTTGTGCTCGTCGGAGAGCGCGATGTTGTCCTTTTCCCGGGCCATGAGAGCGCCGGGCAATCTACGCGCCGCGCAAACGCGGGTGCAAGGTAGAGTTTCCCTCCGCCCATGCGCCACGCCGCCTTCCTGCTGTTGCTGTTCTCCGCCTGTCATCCACGCCCCGCCGCGGTGACGGACGCCCCCGCCCCCACCCCCTCGGCGCGGGCCCAGGCGGCCCCCGAGGACGCGGGCCCCCCCGCCGTGGCCCCCCTCGCCAGCCCCGAGGACGCCGGCACGCCCGTCCGCCCCATCACCCTCCTGGTGGGCGGCGACGTGACGCTCGGCCACAACCACCAGAAGTGGTTCGACGAGCAGGTGGCCAAGGGCCGCTCCCGGGAGGAGCTGCTCGCCTACGGCTTCAAGGAGGTGCGGGCGCTGGGCGACGCCTCCGACCTCTTCGTCGTCAACCTGGAGTGCCCCTTCACCGAGGGCGGCGAGAAGCTGGCGAAGAACTTCAACTTCCGCGCGAGGCCGGAGCTGGTGGGCGCGCTCCTGGCCGGCGGGGTGGACGCGGTGAGCCTGGCCAACAATCACCTCATGGACTACGGCGCCCAGGGGCTGGTGGACACCCTGGTGACCCTCGAGGCCGCGCGAATCCCCTACTTCGGGGCGGGCCGGAACCTCGCCGAGGCGCGCAAGCCCGCCGTCATCACCGTGGGCGGCGTGCGCGTGGCCCTCCTGGGGTACTTCTTCCTGGGTGAGCGGAACATCGAGCCGCCCCAGGTCTACGCCACGGAGACGACCCCCGGGGTCGCCGGCCACTTCTCCGACGTGGACGTCATGGAGCGGATGCTGCGCGAAGACATCCTCGCCGCCAGGCACCAGGCGGAGGTCGTGTTGCCCTTCTTCCACTGGGGCCGCGAGGGCACCTACGTCCCGGAGCCCTACCAGGTCCGGCTGGCCCACGCGGCCATCGACGCGGGCGCCGCGGGGGTGCTCGGCAGCCATCCCCACGTGCTCCAGGCCATGGAGCTGCACCGGGGCGCCCCCGTCGTCTACTCGCTGGGCAACTTCGTCTTTGGAGGGAACTGGAACCCACGCGACAAGCGGGGGGCCCTGTGGAAGGGCCGCTTCGGTCCGGGTGGCTACCTCTCCAGTGAGGTGTTCCCGCTGCGCACGGACCGCTTTCCGGAGCTCCCCTTCCAGCCTGTGCCCGTCACCGGGGAGGCGGCCGAGGAGGTGTTTCGACTGCTGGTCAACAGCTCCGCGACGATGGAGCGCATGCTCCCCGAGCTGGAGCCGTGGGCCCGGCCGGCTCCCTCCCCCGCGACTGGAGGGAGGGAGTAAGCGGCGCGTCAGACCTTGTTGTTGGACTGGCCCCGCTTGGCGCGGGTACGGCGGCGCTTGAGCTGGGCCTTCCGACCCTTCGCGCGGTTGGCGACCTTCTTCTTGGAACGATTTCCCTTCTGGGCGGGCATGTGGAAGGACTCCGTGTGGTGATGTGAGACCGACCGCCTGGACACAAGACGTGGGCGGTGAGGGCGGCCCTTCTTTCATGCTACCGCCCGAGCGGCCAAGGAATTTCTTGACTCCGTCCGCCCTTGCCAGCAGCCGGACAAAGGGGCAATACCCCCGGAACGACGATGATTGACAAACTCGAAGACGTCGAGCGCCGGTTCGAGCGACTCACCGCGGACCTGTCGAACCCCGACGTGCTCGCCGACTCGGCGAGGCTCCAGAAGGTCTCCAAGGAACGCGCGGGCATCGAGAAGCTGGTGGAGACGTTCCGCACGTACCGCCAGGTGCTCGCCGACCTCAAGGAAGTGGAGGCCTGGCTCGAGAGCGGCGGCGCGGACGAGAAGAACTATGCCCGCGAGGCCCTGCCCGGCCTGAAGGAGCAGCGCGATTCGCTCGAGGGCCAGCTCAAGGTGCTCCTGCTGCCCAAGGACCCCAATGACGACAAGAACGTCATCCTGGAGATTCGCGCGGGCGCGGGCGGCGACGAGGCGGCGCTGTTCGCGGAGGAGGTCATGCAGATGTACCTCCGGTATGCGGACACGCGAGGCTGGAAGTCGGACATCATCGACATGAGCCCGGGCAACGCGGGCGGGGTGAAGGACGCCACCGTCACGCTGTCGGGCGACGCTGTCTTCAGCAGCCTCAAGTATGAATCCGGCGTGCATCGGGTGCAGCGCGTGCCCGCGACGGAGACGCAGGGCCGCATCCACACCTCCACCATCACCGTGGCCGTCATGCCGGAGGCCGAAGATGTGGACGTGAAGATCAACGAGGCGGACATCGACCGCCAGGCGATGCGCTCCACGGGCTCCGGCGGCCAGAGCGTCAACACGACGGACTCCGCGGTGCGCCTGACGCACCGGCCCACGGGCATCGTCGTGAAGTGCCAGCAGGAGAAGAGCCAGCTCAAGAACTACAACATGGCGCTCCGCATGCTCCGCGCGAAGATCTATGAAATCGAGCAGGAGCGCATCCGCGCCGAGCGAGACTCCACGCGCCGCTCGCAGGTGGGCACCGGCGACCGCAGCGAGAAGATCCGCACCTACAACTTCCCGCAGGACCGGCTGACGGACCACCGCATCGGCCTGACGGTCCACAACCTGCCGGCCGTGATGACGGGCGACATCGAGGACATCATCACCGCCTGCCGCACCTTCTACCAGGCCGAAGCCCTCAAGGCGCAGACGGGCGGCGGTCCCAGGTCCCAGCCGGAAGCATGAGCAGCGAGACCTGGACCATCCGCAGGGTCCTCACCTGGACGACGCAGCACTTCGAGAAGCGCCAGGTGGATGCCCCCCGCCTCACGGCGGAAATCCTCCTGTCGCACGTGCTCAAGACGGGCCGCGTCCGGCTGTACGTGGACCTGGACCGCCCGCTCTCCAAGGAGGAGCTGTCCGCCTTCCGCGCCCTCATCGAGCGGCGCCTGTCGGGCGAGCCGACGCAGTACCTCACGGGCACCCGCGAGTTCTACAACCGCGCCTTCAAGGTGGACGCCCGCGTCCTCATCCCCCGGCCGGAGACGGAGCTGCTCGTCGAGGCCGCCCTGCGCGTGCTGCCCAAGGACGCCCCCGCGCGGGCCCTGGACGTGTGCACGGGCTCGGGCTGCATCGCCATCAGCCTCGCGGCCGAGCGGCCTCAGCTGTCCGTGACGGCCACGGACCTGTCCCCGGATGCGTGCGCCCTGGCGCGCGAGAACGCGGAGACGCTCAAGGTCTCCGACCGGGTGACGGTGCTCCAGGGAGACCTCTTCTCTCCCCTGCCCCCGGACGCGCGCTTCCACGTCATCGTCTCCAATCCGCCCTACATCGCCACGCATGAAATCGCGGGCCTGTCGGCCGAGGTGCGCCGCGAGCCCAAGCTGGCGCTGGACGGAGGGCCGGACGGACTGGTCGCCCTCAAGCGAGTGGTGAGCGAGGCCCGGAAGTGGCTGGAGCCTGGCGGCCTCCTTGCATTGGAGATGGGGGAGACGCAGGGCCCCGCCGTCCTGGAGCTCCTGCGTGCGGCCGGTTACGAGGACGCGCGCGTGGAGAAGGACCTGGAGCGGCGGGAGCGCATGGCATTTGGGACACAGCCCGCGGCCAGCGGGCCACAGGGCTGAGGGCCGGAAGAATCATGGACAAGATCGTGATGAAGGGCGGCGCCGAGCTGCACGGCGAGGTCCCCGTGTCGGGCGCGAAGAACGCGGCGCTGCCCATCCTGGCCTCCGCGCTGCTGGCGGATGGCACGTCCACGTTCCGCAATGTGCCGGACCTGGCCGACGTCGCCACCATGCTCAAGGTGCTGCGCACCATGGGCTGCGGCGCGGAGCGGTTGGAAGGTCGCAAGAAGGACGTCTGCGAGGTGGGCGTCACCGGCCACATCACCCCGGAGGCGCCGTACGACCTGGTCAAGACGATGCGCGCCAGCGTGCTCGTGCTGGGGCCGCTCGTCGCGCGCTTCGGGCGGGCCCGGGTGTCCATGCCGGGCGGGTGCGCCATCGGCGCGCGGCCCATCGACCAGCACCTCAAGGGCCTCAAGGCGCTGGGCGCGGAAATCCACCTGACGGAGGGCTACGTGGAGGCCCGCGCCAAGCAGCTCAAGGGCGGCACCGTCAACTTCGACGTCATCACCGTCACCGGCACGGAGAACGTGCTGATGGCGGCCGTGCTGGCCAAGGGCCGCACCGTGATGGAGAACTGCGCCCGCGAGCCTGAAATCGAGGAGCTGGCCAAGGTCCTCAACAAGATGGGCGCGCGCATCGAAGGCGCCGGCACCTCCATCATCACCATCGAGGGCGTGGAGGGCCTCACCCCCGTGGAGCACGCCATCCTCCCGGACCGCATCGAGGCGGGCACGCTGCTCGTGGCGGCGGCCATCTCCGGCGGCAACGTGCTGGTGAAGCACGCGGTGCCCGAGCACCTGGACGCCGTCATGGACAAGCTGCGCGAGGCTGGGTGCACGCTGACCGCGGAGGCCGGGGGCATCCGGTGCAAGGCGCCCAAGACGCTCACCTCGGTGAACATCACCACGACGGAGCACCCGGGCTTCCCCACCGACATGCAGGCCCAGCTCATGGCCCTCATGTGTGTGAGCCAGGGAACATCCGTCATCAGCGAGAACATCTTCGAGAACCGCTTCATGCACGTGCCGGAGCTGCACCGTCTGGGGGCGGACATCACCATCCAGGGACACACCGCGGTGGTGAAGGGCGTGAAGTCGCTGAGCGGCGCGCCCGTCATGGCCACGGACCTGCGGGCAAGCGCTTCGCTCATCCTGGCGGGCCTGCGCGCCGAGGGGCGCACGGACGTCAGCCGCGTCTACCACCTGGACCGTGGCTATGAGCGACTGGAGCGCAAGCTGCGTGCCCTGGGTGCGGACATCCGGCGCGTCAAGGCGAAGGCCTGAGGGGCACGGGGCCTGACGACCCCGGACGGCGCGTTGCGAACAGAAGCGGCAACGTGGGTTGCATCCGAAATTTCGCGCGACCTATCATTCTCCGACCACTGGGGACATGGTTCCCCCACTGCAGGAGAATGAACAGCGCCATGGATTGCCCCAGCTGCAACGTCGAGATGACCGATCTCGCGGGGGATGAACAGACGTTGCGAAAGTGTGGAGAGTGCGGCGGGTTGTGGACGGACGCCGCGGACCTGAATCGGCTCCTGCTCCACAACAACCTCCCCGGGCTGGAGAGCCAGGGCGGCAAGGTCGACGCGGCGGCTTTGACCGGCCAATGCCCGGACTGCAAGGTCGACCTGGTTCGCGTCGACGGTGGAGACCGGCAGCACCCGCTTCACTACGACACCTGCGAGTCCTGCGGCGGCATCTTCCTGGAGTCGGAGTTCCAGGACGCGACGAACGTCGACGTCGCCACCAAGGAAATCATCGACTTCTTCCGCCACTTCAGCGGCAAGCGGAAGCAAGCCGCCCTCTGAGTCGGGCGGCCGGGCGTCGGCGCTTCGGCGCTCAGGGTTGGCCGCGGAAGGCGCGGCCCCACTCCTCGGCCACCGCCCCCTCCAGCTCCAGCGTGGCTCCAGCCGGGCTGCTCCCGTCCGGAGCGGCTCGCTGGAGGCGTGCCGTCACGCGTCCCTTGTTAGGGACCTCCAGCGTGAGTCGGGTACCGGACAGTGCGTAGCTGCCCGTCACGGAGCTCGGCTCGCCGCCCTCCAAGGGCTCGTACGCGAAGCGGAACGTCCCATCGACGAAGAGGGACAGGAAGCGGTCCGGAGCGCCCTCCAGTCCACCGAACCAGGTCCCCAGCAAGGGGGCCAGCCGGGCGTCGTAGCGCAGGCGCGGCGCGAGCCAGGTGCCGTTGAGCGCCTTGCCTCCCGAGTAGAAGACCAGGTCCGTGACACACACCGGAGCGCCCTCGCGCGCGCCAGCGAAGCGCTCCACGACCTCCAGCGTGAAGCGGTTGCCCGTGAGGGCGGGGCTGATGGGGACGACCTGGAGGCCGCGCTTGTCCTCGACCTTGAGGCTCTTGGCGGAGCTCACGCTCGTGAGGGTGAGCTTCCTGGCGCGCGCATGGGCCTTGTACGAGGCCCGGTCCGTTCCATCGCCCGTGTAGACGCGCACCTCGTCGATGGAGACGACGTCCTTGAAGCCGATGGTGACGGGCGCGGGGGACTCGCCCGAGGCGCACCAGGCGGTGGTGTCGCGGCCATCGAGCAGGTGGAGGGGTGAGTAGCGCTCGGGTTGGCGCTCGCGCTCCAGATAGTCGGAGGCCTGGGCGTAGCCGGGTGGAGCGTTGGACGCGGCAACGGCGGCGGTCGCCAGCAGCGACAGGACGAGGGGGATGCGGACCATGGGCCCATCTTGGATCGCTCCGCGCGGGGTGCTCCAGTCCCCGGCCCGTCAAGGCGGACCGCGGCGAGGCTGGAACGGGGGCGGATGAAAGCGCCCGTCCGGGTGTTGGGGTGCTTGACACCCGGACGCCGCAAGGAAGTGATGCGGCCCGATGCGGAGAGACAACGTGAAGCGACGCTGGGGGTGGGTCTGTGTGTTGGCCGCGACGCTGGTCGCCTGCAAGGAGGACAAACCCACCGAGGTCCCTGACGCAGGGCCCGTCGAGACGGGGCCGCAGGCGCTGACCGAGCAGGAGCCCAACGAGCGGCCCGAGCAGGCGCTGACGCTCACCCGGGACAGCACGGTGACGGCGGACCTGTCGGCGCAGCCGAACAAGGTGGACGAGGACTGGTACCGGCTCGCGCCTTCATCGCCTCGGATGGTGGACGTCACCGTGTCGGGGTTGCCGGGCGGGGACATCACCCTGGAGGTCCATGACCGGGACCGCAACCGGCTGGCCGCCATCAACAGCGAGGGCGAAGGCAAGCCCGAGCGCTTCCCCAACCTCTACGTGGAGACGGAGCGCTGGCTTCGCGTGGCCCCCGCGCGCAAGGGCGTGGGTGGGGCCTACACGCTCACCGTGACGATGCGCGCCGCGAACGACGGCGAGGAGCACGAGCCCAATGACCGCGCGGTGGACGCGGTGGGCCTCCCGCTGGGACAGACGGTGACGGCCTACCTGGGCCACGCGGGCGACGAGGACTGGTACCGGGTGGAGCTGCCCGAGCCCGCCGTGCCCTCGCCCGACACGGCGCCTCCGGACGCCTCGGTGACGCCGGAAGGGGGCGAAGGCGCAGCGCCCGCCCCGGGGACGGAGGGTGTCGCTCCCCCAGGGGCCGCCGCGCCCGGCGAAGCCCCCGCGCAGGGCACGCCCTCCCCCGCCCCGGCGGCCGAGAATGGCACGGCGACGGGCACCGCCGAGGAAGGCGTGGTGCCGCCTTCGCCCACGGGGACCTTTGGTGGGGGCGAGCCGCCTCCCGCGGGCTCGGGGGCGGTCGCGATGACGCCGGACTCGGGGACGGTGATTCCGCCGGAGCCGCCGTCCGTGGCGCTGAAGATTGAGCTGTCGGGCGTGGAGGGCGTGCGGCCGGAGGTCTCCGTGTTGTCGGCGGCGGAGGCGCCGTTGTTCTCGCTGCGTGGCAAGGAGGGCGAGGCCCTGTCGCTGCGCAACATCGGCGTGCGCGCCACGGACCGGACCGTCTTCGTCGTGGTGAAGGGCGGCTGGACGGGGACGGGCAAGGAGGCCCGCCGCACGTTCAACTCGAGCGCGCCCTACACGCTCACGGTGACGCAGGAGGAGGCCGGAGCGAACGCGGAGCTGGAGCCCAATGACGAGCTCCACAAGGCCACGTCGCTGACGGCGGGGAGCTATCGCGAGGGGTTCATCTCGCCCAAGGGGGATGTGGACCACTTCGTGCTGCGCACGACGGAGCCGGTGCTGGCGAAGGTGGAGCTGTCGGGGGTGGAGCGGCTGGACCTGGTGCTGTCGATGGTGGAGCCGCCCCAGGGCGACGGCAAGCAGGAGACGGTGTTGCTGCGCGCCAATGACGGGGCCCTGAAGGAGCCCGAGCGGCTCAACAACGTCGCGTGCAACGGGAGCTGCTGGTTCCGCGTGGAGGGTGCGTCGCGCAAGGTGGACGGCAAGTGGGTGAAGGACTTCGAGAACGCGGAGAAGCCCTACCGCATCAGCGTCACCACGGTGCCGGACAACGGCGGCGAGGAGCGCGAGCCGAACAACACGGTGGAACGCGCGCAGGAGCTGACGCCTGGCAAGGCGGTGCGCGGCACGGTGTTCCCGGTGAAGGACACGGACTACTACCGGCTCGACCTGTCGGACCGGCCGGTGCGCACGCCGCTGAAGGCGACGCTCCTGGGCATCCTCAAGGTCGACGTGGGGCTGTACCTGCATCGCGTGCAGCCGGACGGGAAGCTCTCGCTCGTGCAGACGGCGGACCGCGCCAAGGGCGACCAGCCGGAGAGCATCCGCTACAGCGCCGAGCCGGGCGTCTACATCTTCGAGGTGCGCGACGCGAAGAACCGCGAGGCCAACTTCCAGGACTCGTACCAGCTCACCGTCGAAGAGGGCGAGTAGCACGCAGGTGGGTGACGGGCCCCGGAGGAGTCGAGGACCGGGGCCCTCGATGCAGCCCCCATCGTGAGCGGCTACGATGGGCCGCATGTACAAGAACGCCCTCTTCACCATCGAGGACACGCGGTCCGGCGCGGTGGAGACACAGCGGGTGGCGTTCAGCGAGCGTCACTGGAAACGCGAGCAAGGCATCGTCATCGGCTCCGCGGAGGACTGTGACGTGCGGGTCTCCGGCCCGGGCATCACCGCGCACCATGCACGGTGGTACACCGGCGGGCACCACATCTTCGTCTGGGTCCTCGACGAAGACGCCGTGGTGACCTCCAGCCGAGGTGACACGTATCGAGGCGGAGACACCCTGCGCGTCGACTATCGCCCTTTCACGCTGGGGCCGTATGTCTTCAACATCGGGTTCGACTGAGAGAGCAGTCGAGTCACCCTCGACACAGAAGTCCTCGGGGCGAGGTAGGGTTCACCCCATGAAGCCCACACCTGGAGACATCTTCGCTGTCTACACACCTCGCCTCAATGGCTACACCGCGGTGCAGGTCACCGCGCTGAAGGTCGACGGGAAGAGCGAACAGGCCGCGGTCCTGACCCTGGACTGGGTCGGCCCCACCTTGCCCGATGCGGCGGCCGTGGCGTCGATGGTGCCCGCGACCTTCAACTTCTTCTTCTGGAAGGAGCACCTCGAGCACCTCTGGGTCTCCGCGGAGATTCCGCGCGACTTCACCCTCGTGGGGAACCGGCCCCCGCTCGTGGACAAGGACACCAAGAGCTACGGAGGTTGGCCCTCGGGTGACAGCATCTATCGGCAACGCGAGTGGGAGGAGATTCCGAAGGACAAACGGGATGTCTTCAAGGCCCTGGCCGACACACGCGACAACCAGGTGGTCCTCAAGCTCGGCGAGAAGGAGCTGTCTCGCTCGACACAGCGGCTCTACACAGAGGTGCTCCAGGCGGCCCCCACGTTGTCCGCGTTCGATGTGCTCCCCATCCTGACCTTCGTGGGCTGCGAAGCGCCCGTCCCGGGACTGTTCGAGTTCCTCCGCAGCCGGCCCTTCGTCTATGAGGCGGACATCACGAACCACGGTGAGCGCGTCGTGGACCTCCGAGGCTCACGCCTGAGCAGGCTCCGCTTGGACCTCACCGGCGTCCACGAGCTCTACTTGAACCAGGGGCTGAGCGAGTTGAACGCGTCCGGCACATTCAGCCCCGAGCTGAAGATTCATGCCGAGGCCGATGGCAAGTGGCTGACCTTGTCCCTGAAACAGCTGGCGACGGACTGGTCCGGACTGAGTGACTTGGACAGTCTGCATGTGAATCCCGCCAAGGACCTGGATGTGTCCGCCATCGTGCGGCGCTTCCCGAAGCTGACCGAGCTACGCGTCTGGGGTGCCCCGGGCTACCTGAGGAACACCGCGGAGCTCGCCGCGCTCCCTTCGCTCCAGGTGCTGACCCTGAACGAGATGTTTGGCATTGCGGCCGACGAGTTCCCCGGCCCCGAGCGCCTCCCCAACCTGGGCCGGCTCTGGATGACCAGCATCCCCGCGGACCTCGCCGCGTCCGTGAAGAAGGCCTACAAGAACGCGGCCCGTGATGGACTGGACCTGTCCGTGCGGCAGCCGCGCAAGGCGGAGTGGCTGGCCGAGAACCTGGACAATCCCTTTCGCGTCTGGGACGGGGCGGAGAACATCACTCCCGCGCAGGCCAAGAAGGCCGCGACGCTGTATCGACAGGCCCGGTCGGCGGCGCTGGCGGCCGCCTCCGAGCACAAAGGCTCGCCCGCGGCACTCGTGTCCACGCTCACGCCCATCGTGACGACCTACATTCAGGGCTTCAACAAGCTGGATGCCAAGGACACCTTCATCCACACCGAGGAGCGAGAGCACATCTACGTCGCGCTGATGGGCATCTGCGACGCGGTGGATGAACGTCTCAAGTCCGTGGGGGGCGCATCGGCGGAGCCCCTGGACCGCGATGCGGTGGTCTCCGTGATGGACTCGATTCGCGACTTCTAGCTCACGGTGAACCAGGCAGGAGCTCGCGGCGGTAGCGCTCCGGGCTCATGCCCCACCACCGCTTGAAGGCGCGGTGGAAGGCGGCCGGCTCCGCGTAGCCCAGCAGGAAGGAGACCTCCGCGATGGACATCCTCCGGCGCAGGTAGATGCCGGAGAGCTCCCGGCGCAGGGCCTCCACGATGGCCGCGTAGGACTGCCCCTCCTCCGCGAGCCGGCGCTGGAGCGTCCGCGTCGGGACTCGCAGCGCCCGCGCCACGGCTCCGAACGACGCATCTCCGCCCGAGAGCGCCTGCCGGACCTGCTCGCGCACCCGGTCCGCGGTGGTCCGCACCTCGGGGAGCCGCTCCAGCTCCCGCTGCGCCAGCCGCTCGAACATGCGGTGCAGCAGCGCGTCCGCATGGACGAAGGGACGCCGCTCGTCCTCTCGAGAGAACTCGATGTCGTTGAAGGGCGCGCCGAACTCCAGGGGACACTGGAACAGCGCCTCGTGCTCACGCAGGTCCACGGGAGCCGCATGCGTGAAGCGGACCCGCAGCGGGGGCACGTTCTCTCCCGTGAAGGCGCGCACGCCCGTGGCGAACTGGCTCAGCGCGGCCTCCACGAGGTGCCGGTGCGCCGGGCGCCACGTCCCCACGGGCGTGAAGCGCATCCGGACGCCCCGCTCCGTGTCCTCCATCCGGAAGCGCTCTCCATCTCCCCAGACACGCTGATACCGGCACCCACGCTCCATCGAGTCCCGCAGCGTGGCGCTGGTGAGGACCACGAAGGTCGCCGGGTCATCCAGGTCCACCACGTCCACGCGGGCCAGGTGCAGCCCCAGGTTCGCGTCGCCGGACAGCTCCGCCATCTGCTCCAGCAGGTCATCCAGGACGGCGTAGGGGATGCGCAGCTCGGGGTCGTCCAGGTCCGACAGGCGCAGCCCCGAGGCGCGCTGGAGCAGCTCCTCCACGGGCAGCCCCAGCTTGCTCGCGATGCGCAGCGCCTGACGCGCCATGCGCGCGGAGAGCGACGGCACGCCACTCGAGGACGTCTTCGTCACCCGGAAACCGTAGCCGCCGGTTGGCGCATGCGGCAAGCCGTTCTGGCGCCTGCTGTCACTGCGGCGGCGCACCTCCACCGGCACCCTGGAGGCATGAACGACACACTCCCGCCCCGTCCTCTCGTCCCGCGTCTGCACCTCTTCGAGTTCATCGACCAGGACTGGTTCCCCCGCGCCCTGCGGGACCTGGCGACCGACTATCTGCACGCCGTCAGCACCCGCCTGGGCCTCTTCGATGGCGCGGCGGGGGTCCTGGCCCGGGGCCTCGCGTCCTCCGGAAGCAACGAACTGCTGGACCTGGGCTCCGGCGGCCGCGGCCCCCTGCCCCGCTTGAAGCGCCTGCTCGCCGAGAAGCACGGCGTGGATGCTCGCGTGCTCCTGTCGGACAAGTACCCCAACGCGGACGCCGCCGAGCACGCCCGGAGAGAGGGCGTCACCTACCTGGAGCGCTCGGTGGACGCGCGGAAGGTCCCCGCGGACTTGAGGGGGATGCGGACCCTGTTCAACGCCCTGCACCACTTCCGACCCGATGACGTCCGGCAGATGCTCGCGGACGCCAGGGATCAGCGCCTCCCCATCGCCGCGTTCGAGACCGTCCGCCGCACGCCCGCGGGCATCCTCTCCATGGCACTGGTGCCCTTGCTCGTCCTGCTCTTCACGCCGATGGTGCGCCCCCTGACACCCTGGAGGCTCCTGCTGACGTATGTGATTCCCGTGGCGCCCCTGCTCATCTTCTGGGACGGCCTGGTGTCCGCGCTGCGGGTCCACCACCCTCGGGAGCTGCGGGCGATGACGGAGTCCCTCTCCGTGCCGGGCTACACCTGGGAGGTCGGCGAGGTGACCGTCCCTGGCAAGGCGGCCATCAGCTACGTCCTGGGTCGGCCCGACGCGCCCTCATCGAAGCGCTAGAAGCCCAGGCCCGCCGACATGACCAGGCTCCAAGTGTCTCCCGAGACAAATTCCCTCTTGGGAACCAAGTAACACCTGGAGCATGGTTTCAGGATGAGCGCATCTCTAGGACCGATGGTCGGCGATCTGCTGTTGCTGTGGCTTCCCCTGTTGCTGGGATTCTTCACCGGCCGGCGGGTCCTGAAGCAGGTCGCTGCCCGGTCCGAGGTCCTCGCCCGCCTGGCGTCCTCCTCGTTCGCCGGGCCCTCGGCGCTCGTGGGGGCCTTGATGTCCGCGGGGTTGATGATGGCCACCAGCGCCGTGAATGCCCCGAGGACCCTCGCGTGGCTTCAGTTGAACAACGTGTTGCCCTTCTCGCCCACGCCCGGCCTGCTGAGCATCGTCTCCTGGGTCGCGGCCTTCTTCGTCGGGTACAACGTGAGCGGTCTGTTCCGGGGCTCCGCCACGCCCCCCGCCACTGCGTCCGCCCCCGGACTCGAGTCACCACCCCCTCCGCCCGGCAACAAGTACTCCAGCACGACGGTGATTGCCTTCATGTGCGCCACGATTGCCGTGGGCCTGGGCCTGGGGACAGTGACGGTGGGAATGAAGAAGGGGGGCCTCCTGCGCACCTCGGACGTGGGACACCTCGCCGAGCTCGCCGCCATCCAGGAGCAGCTCCGCCCGCTCGGGGCTTGTGAAGTCCTCTACCGACAGGTGGATGGCAAGGGCCGACGCAAGTATCCGGACTCCGTGGTCATCCGGGACTGCTCGGGCAACTCCAGCCACGTCATCTACGTCCCAGTCCCTTCCTGGGCGAGCCAGGACGTGAGCTTCGAGATGGGCCGAGGCTCGACCTCGGCGGAGTGGAGCATCCTGGTCGACAAGGACGAAGTGCCCTTCCCCGCCCTCAAGGCGGCCCTGGAGCAGTTCGCGCCCATCATCATCGCGGAGTATCCGCGCAAGCAGCAGGAGGCTCGCCAGCGCGAGGAGGAGTTCCGCCACTGGAGCGAGGAGCAGCGGCGCGCGAAGGAGAAGAAAGAAAAGGAGAGCGCGAAGTCGACATATCCCGAGTGACACCTCCGGGACCTCGCGCCCTCGCCGGCCCTCAGTTGCAGACGGTGGCTCGGAAGTTGTGGTCGTAGAAGTAGGACCAGGCCCGGCGCGCGTATCCCGCCGGGTCCGTATCATTCATGCCAGGCGTGAAGGTCTGCCATGAGCCGCTGTACCACTGGATGGAATACTCGACGATGTCGCAGCCGTAGGTCCCCGCACACTTGGTCGGGAAGAAGAACCGCAGGAGTGCATTGTCGGTCACCAGGGATGCGTCATCGTCGGCGGTCGCACTGTCCATCCCCACCGCCCACCGGATGTCGTACGTCGGGCTGGAGGGCCATGCCCAGCACGCCGCGGACGCCGTGCCACTCACCAGCATCCCCAACACGGCCCCCAGCCCCAAAAGGTTCGCCAGTCCGCGCATCGCTCCGCTCCTCATGGCTCTTCGTGTTTGTCCGTCTCACCCGGGCACGAGGTCCGGACACCAGCTCACCGAGCCCAGTCCATCGTCGACACATCGGCCGGACGCATGACGTACACACGATTCGATGGTCGATGCAATTGATTGGCACTTCCGGGCAGGAGACCGTCCACTCGTGAGGGCGTCGGAAAGCTCCGCGTCAGGAATCGCGATGAAAGGTGGCCGCCAGTCGGGCGAGCCGGAGCAGCCCCTGCTCGAGCGTCGCAGTCCAACGGTTCCCGCAGTTGATACGGAGATAATGGCGGTATCGCGCACGCGTCGAGAACAAGGTCCCCGGTGACGTGGAGATACCCTCCTCCAGCGCCCTCCGGTACAGCTCCACCGAGTCCACGCGCTTGGGCAGCTCCGAGAGGTGCCGCTCGTACTCCTTGGACGCCGGATAGCGGGCTAGCACCTCCACGCGGCCCCCACCGTCCTGCCAGCCTGTCGCGGAGGGAGTCAGGGACACGAAATCAACGGCGTAAGCTCGCCCCGCTCGCGCGCGGCCTCGCGGGACAGCGGGGACGCAAGCAGCAGGAGGTGCCCACACAGCACTCTCGGAATGACAGTCTTCATGGAAGACACCTCGGAGCCGCGAAAGGTCGCCATCTTCCAGGGGCCGCGGCTCGTGCGGCGCACGAGGGACTCTCCAATCCATCACGGCTCCATCACCGCGGGCGCATCCCTTCGGGAGTGCCGGAATCGACGGTGCCCTCTCTCGCGCACACAATTAAATCAAACTATTCTCGAATTTCATCTTGTATGCCTCTCAGCCCAGGCAAATGCTCCCGAGGCGCCGCACGGTCGCTGGAATCCCAGGTCGGCGGCGCATTCCTCGCAGTCAGAAACTCGGAGAGCCCATGTTCAAGAAGACAGCCGTCCTTGCTGTCACCTGCGGCGCCCTGCTGGCCGGTTGCGGTGGTGACCTCCAGGCGGAGCAGGCGGTGCAGGACGAGATTGTTTCCAATCTGCTCCAAGCGGGCTTTCCCGCCAGCGACATCCTGGTCTCCGACGGTGACGTGTATGTGGGCCGTGACGCCCACGTCACCCTCGAAGCCTCGCGCGAGATGCTCCAGGCGCCTCCTGCGAGCGAGGAGCAGTACCGCACGACGAACCAGGTCGGCGCGGGTGTGACGAAGATCTGTGTCAACCCCACCGCGGACTTCAACACCTACAACATGCTGAGCCAGGGACTGAACCTGGCCATCGCCAATTACAACGAGCGAGGGCTGCGCCTCACCTTCGCACGCGGGCCGAGCACCGGGTGTACGGCCAACATCACCGCGCAGACCATGGGCGGCACGGGTGGCTCCGCGGGCTTCCCATCAGGCGGAATGCCCTATGGAATCATCAACATCGGCACGGGCCTGAACAGCTACAGCGCCGACGTGAACGAGCACGTCATCACCCACGAACTGGGTCATGCCATCGGCTTCCGCCACTCGGACTATTACAACCGCAGCATCAGCTGCAATGTCGGCGGTGACGAGGGAGACGCGGGCGTGGGCGCCATCCACATCCCGGGGACTCCCACGACGGCCGTCGTCGGCGGGTCGATCATGAACTCCTGCTTCCGAGACTCCGAAACCGGCGAGTGGACCGGCTCGGATATCACCGCGCTGAATGCGCTCTATGGCACCACCGGCGTCGCGAGCTGCTCGACCTACAACGTCCCGTCCTACCGTGGGCAGAACGGCACGCGGATTCAATGCTCCTGCGCTGGCGCGACGGGAGGGACGGTCTGGGGGACGGACGTCTACACGGATGACTCCAGCGTCTGCGACGCCTCCATTCACGCGGGAGCGATTCCCGCCAGCGGTGGAACGGTGACCCTCACCATCCAGCCAGGGCAGAGCAGCTACACGGGCAGCACGCGCAATGGCATCACCACGAACGCCTATGGCGCCTGGGGCGGGAGCTTCACCGTCGGCGGCCAGACGCCGCCCGTTTCGGCCTGCTCGAGCTACAACTTCATCTCCTACCGAGGGCAGAACGGAACTCAGATTCGATGCAGCTGCCCCGCCGTGAGTGGCGGCACGGTGTGGGGGACGGACCTCTACACGGACGACTCGAATGCCTGCGCGGCCGGCGTGCACGCGGGAGCGATTCCCGCCAGCGGCGGGACCCTGACTGTCACCATCCGCCCGGGACAGAGCAGCTACACGGGCACCACGCGCAATGGCATCACCACCCTCTCCTACGGCGCCTGGAGCGGGAGCTTCTCCATCAGTCCGTAGCAACGCCAGACACATGAAGGACAAGGCCCTCTGGGAGTTGCATCTCAGGGGGCCTTGCCTTGTCCACGCGTCAGTGACAGACGGTGGCCTGGAAGTGGTGCTCGTAGAAGTACGCCCAGGCACGGCGCACGTCGCCCGCCGGGTCCGAGTCATTGAACCACGGCTCGACCGCCAGCCTGCCCCTCCCTCTCACGAGGAAGAGCGTGCGACCTGGCGAGCAGGGGCGCCACCCCAGAACCAGGGCCAGGCAGCCACTCGGACTCCCGCTGTCCCGACAGCAACCCGTCGCGAGGAAGCGCCCGGTGAATCAACGTGTGTCTTGGCTCGTGGAAAGCCACGCAGGGCTGAATTCCGCCCCCTCAGCAGAAGACTCAGGCGTGCCTGGGGGGGAGCAGCGTCATCCCAGCAGCACACTTCTTCCCAACTCGAGCCCTCGTGAAACCTCGTGGGCTTCGGCGCCCAGGGTGCGCCGCCCTTCGCATCGTGTGGCACAGCGAATGAAAGACGCCACGCACCGAGCCATCGCGGCTCGAGCAAAGTCCAAGTGAGGCAGCATATGAAGGCGTGGGGTCGTTTCTGGGCGGGGACGGTACTGTGCTGTGGCTTCGGATGGGCGAGTGCCGCGGGGGCGCATGAGCTGACGTGCGAGAAGAAGGTCAACGAAGCCCCCGTCGTGGTGGCCTCCACGTTCCCCTTCCTCGCGAACTACAGCTTCAAGGTCACCAACGTCCACCCCACGCTGCCCTCCATCCTCCTGTCCGCCACGGACAGCATCCTCACGAGCGAGGGTTTCGAATTCATCCCCGCGCCTCCCGTGAGCATCCCGGTGGGCGGCTCGCTCACGTCATCCTTCCCGTTGACCATCGAGAGCTTCAGCGACTGCAAGCTGCTGGCGATTCTCGATGGGACGGATGACCTGAGCATCGACAACGTCTTCACCGCGACCTTCGAAGGAGGGGCGGCGATCTGCTCGGCGCGCGTCGTCTGCGAACAGCCCCCGCCTCCGCCTGAGTGCTCCCACGCGACACGGACCCTGGGCTTCTACAAAACCCATATCCCCGCGCTCGAGCAATGCCTTGCACTCGGCCCGATTCCGCTGGGGGCCATCGGCACCATCACCACCCTGCCCTCGGCGGAAGGCATCCTCTGGGGAGACCCGGCGAAGTATCCCGACGACACGCCCCGTAGCCAGCTGGACCGTCTGCGATTCCTGCTCGCTCGCCAGACCCTCGTGGCCACCTGCAACCAGCGCCTCTTCGGCGCGACGCCGACGCCGCCCACCCTCATCACGGCGGCCGTCAGCGCGTTGAGCGGAACGGACTGCGCGACCATCTCCGCCCTCGTCCCCCAGGTGGATGCGTTCAACAACTCCTGCGATGCCGCGCCGTTCCCGCCAGGCTTCGTGCCCGGGCCCGCCACGCCCCAGCTCGCCGAGAGCATCGCCGTCGACCCCACGTCCGCGTCAGGCCAGACCTGCTCGCCCTGAACGGCTCCCAGGTTCCAGGAACGAATTCGAATCAAGCTCGAGAGGAATCTCCACATGAAGAAGCACTGGATGCTGTCCCTGTTCGGAGCCTCGACACTGGCTCTTGCCCTGACCGCCTGCGGGAGCGCGGAGAAGCCCCGCGGCCCCGAAGCCGAGCCCCCTTCCCCCGAAGCGCCCCCGCCTCCGCCCTCCCCTGATGCCACGCCGACGATTCCCGAGCCGGTCCCCCGCGCGGAGCCACCCGCGGAGCGCCGCTTCGAGCTGCGCATGCGCGGAGTGGGACTCGAGGGCTTCACCTCCATGCGGCTGCCCATCTCACGGGTGAGCGTCACCACGCTGGAGGGCAAGCTCCTGCCTGTGTTTCAACGCACCCGCGTGCTGGAGCTCGCGACGGCGGGGCACTCGCCGCTGCTCGCGCACTTCGACGTGCCCACGGACCTGGAGCGCGTCCGAATCACGGTCTACTTCGCGGACCTCGGCGAGTTCGACCGCCATGGCAAGCATGAGAAGCTCGAGGCACGAGGGGCGCCGCTGAGCTTCGAGGTCAAGGTCAGCGACCTCGCCACGAGAGGCCGCGCGGTGCTCGCGTTGGATGCGGCACGCTCGGTGGTCCCCTTCGCCTCCAGCTCGGTGGTGATTCCCAACGGCGTCTTGTTGTTCTGAGCACCGTGACGAAACACGCCACCTGCCCGGACGCTCGGGGCAGGTGTGCCGTGAACCAACACATGGGCGAGGACCTGGGAAGACACCTCGGCCCCGACGTGTCTCCCCGCCTCAGCCATGCTCCATCACCCAGTCGAGCGCCCGGCGCGCTCGCGTGGAGAGCTGTCTGCGTGAGGGATAGACGGCGAAGACCTCCCGGGGCTCGAGCGTGCGTCCCTTCACCGAGATGGGCACGAGCGCCTGGCCTTGGGCGTCCAGCATCTCCCTGGGCACGCTGACCACCCCCAGTCCTTCCAGGGCCGCGGCCAGGGCCACTCTCGGGTCATTCACCGTGGCACGCACGTGGCGCGGCCTCACCTCATCCACTCCGCCATCCCGGCGTCGCAAGCGCCACACACCTCGCGACTGCGTCAGGACCGCCGGCACGTCCTCGAGCTCCGCACGCGTCAACACGGAGCGTCCCTTCAAGTGCTCGCGCACGAGGCGAGGTGAGGCCACGAGGACGGACTCGATGCTCCACAACCGCCGCGCCACCAGCTCTGCATCGCGGATGGGCCCCACGCGGAAGGCGAGGTCGAAGCCCTCTTCCACCAGGTCGACCAGGGCATTCGTGAGCACCAGCTCCACGTCCACACGCGGATGCCGGGCGGCGAAGGCGAAGAGCAGCGGAGCGAGTCGCTGGGCTCCGGTGGTCACCGGCGCGGTGACTCGCAGCTTGCCCGCGGGCTCCTCCTCCCGGTCCACCGACTGGTCGAGGACCTCGCTCAGCTGGTCCAGGAGCGGCCCCGCGCGCCCCAAGAGCCGGCTCCCTTCCGGGGTGAGCCCCACGCGTCGCGACGTGCGCTGCAGGAGCCGGGTTCCCAGCTGCTCCTCCAGGAGCGCCACCCGGCGGCTCACCGTGCTCACCGGAATGCCCAGGCGCTTCGCGGCCTCCCCGAAGCTCAGCTGCCGGGCCACGGCCACGAAGATGCGCAGGTTCTCACTCGCCATCATTCCACCCATGGGATGCAGCCTTCCACATCGTCCCATGGTTGCAATCACTCCCTTTCGCTAGTCCTTGGGGCATGAACCTCGAACAACAACATGTCGTGGTGGTGGGTGGTTCCTCCGGCATCGGACTCGGCGTGGCCCAGGCGGCGCTGGAGCAAGGTGCGTCGGTGACACTGGTGAGCCGTTCTCCCGAGAAGCTGGCGCGTGCCGCGGCCGGATTGGGAGCCCCGGGCCGGGTGCACACGCATGCCGCGGACGCGACTCGGGAGGACGACGTGCGTCGCCTCTTCGAGGCGCTGCCCCCGGTGAATCACGTGGTCGTCACCACGGTGGAGGCGCACTACCTCTCCATCCGGCAGATGGACTTCGCCCTCGCGCGGCGCGTCATCGACTCCAAGCTCATGGCGGCCTTCCACGTGGCCAGGCACGCGCGGCTCCAGCCGGGTGGCTCGCTCACGTTCACGACGGGAATCGCGTCGGCACGCCCCTCGCCGAATGGCTCGGTCATCGCGGCGGTGAACGGGGGCATCGAGTCCGCCGTGCGAGCGTGGGCCCTGGAACTGGCGCCGGTGCGCGTGAATGCCCTGTCGCCTGGCTGGATTGACACCCCCATCTGGGACAGCCTCGCGGGCGACGCCAAGGCCCAGCGCTTCGAGCAGCACGCGCGTCGCCTCCCCGTGGGCCGCATCGGCACGACCGCTGACGTGGGGCACGCAGCCGTGTTCCTGATGACGAACGGCTTCACCACGGGCGATGTGCTGCGCGTGGATGGCGGGCATCCGCTCGTCTGAGGACCTCCTGGGCTCCCGGGGCCTGTATCAGCCTGTGTCTCGGGAGGAGTACATCCTGGGCGGAATTCTCACAGTTTCGTAAACAAGCATGGAATCTGCGGGGCGGGGCGCAACTCCTCGGGGGTAACCCGGAGAATAGGGGCAGGAGATCACATGACCGACTACCGCACGACATCTCGGAACCGCCCCCGCATCCCCCAGGACTACGTCATCCAGAAGGGCGATACGCTCACGAAGCTGGCGGCCAAGTTCGGCACGACGGTCGACCAGTTGGTCCGCGACAACAACATCGCGAACCGCGACCTCATCTTCACGGGCGCGAAGCTGAAGGTCGGTCACTCCACGAATGACTCGTTCCAGTCGAGCGGGAGCCGCCAGGGCCTCCGCGGTGGCCGCAGCCCGGTGGGCGGGGGCGAGGATGTCGGCGGTCCGACGGGCGCCGGCCCGAGCAACGCGTCGCCCGCGATGCGTCGGCTGGCCGAGGCGGCTCGCCAGGCGGCGATGGGCATGGGCGGCTACAACAGCCAGGGCCTCTGCGCCACGGGCGTGAGCCGGGCCATCCGCAACGCGCTGGGCATCGGCGTGTCGGGCAACGGCAACCAGATCGACAACAACCTGCCGCGCGACAAGTTCAAGCAGGTCAACATGTCGCTGGAGGAGGCGCTGAAGATTCCGGGCCTCGTCCTCACGTGGGAGAGCACCTCCACGCGCCTGGGCAGCATCTATGGCCACACCGCCATCACCACCGGCGACGGCCACACGTCCGCGAGCGACTTCATCGAGCGCAACACGACGAACAACGGCCGCACGGGCTTCAAGGTCTTCATGCCCATCATGTAGCTCCCGGCCCACACCGGTGATGCTCCCGAAGGCCCCGGGTCCCTCTGCGGACCTGGGGCTTTCTCTTTTCCGGGCGACGGGCTCGTGAGGACACACGCGGCTCAACAGGGGGCATTCGCTGGTGGTTGTGATTGGCACGGGTCCCCCCATTCACGCAGGGCTCGCGAGAAGCCCATGGGCGACAGAAGGGAGCAGGTGCCCGTTCAAGGTGGAACTGGGGAGGAGCAAGGGGCTGTACGAGGCGGTGAAGGAGAATCCTACATCGCTCCTGGCGGAGGGAGCGACGCGCGGCTCGGCCAGACACTGTGTGTTCCAGAAATTGCGGCACTCGAGACTGTCACGGCTTCCAAGGTCTGTGCCGGCCGATAGCACTGGCAGGCGCGATCTGCCCGTTCGACCGAGGCAGGCGGGGTGGCCACGTCGTCGCTCACGAAGCACGACAACGAGCGAACCCACACACCCGGTGGCGGCCAACCTGCTCGACAGGGCGTTACGTCACCGCCGGCTGGCCGAGGGGCTCCTCCATCGCTCAAACCAGGAATGCACCTGCGCGAGTGAGGATGACCACCGCCTCCTCGCCGGAACAGCCTCACTTGCAGCATGAGCAGACGCGGCCACTGCGACACCAAATCAGCCATGGAGTGCGAGTTCAATACGCTCGATGCGGAGTCAGGTGAGGTCTTCGAGAGCGTCGACGATGCAAGGGAATGACTGCTCGGCTCCATCGAGGTCTTCCACAACCAGCAGCGCATGCACTCGGCAATCGGCTACGCTGCGCCGGCCAAGTTTGAACGGGCAGCGGCATTCCCTATCTGTCCATGTCAGCAAATCCATCCCACTTGGACTTCAGCAGCCCCACCGGCTGGCTGAGAGCGGAGAGAGAACAACCATGAAGAAGACCTTTGTTTCGTCGATGTGTGCGCTTTTGTGGCTGGGCTGTGGTGGAAACCCGACGCCGGTTGAGGACGCGGCGCGCACCGCCTCCACGGCGGAGCAGGCCCTGCCTTGCGCGGACTGCGACACTGGGAGCGCCGAGGCCGACGTCCCGGGCACCCATGGCTATGAAATCGAGTTGCCCATCTGGCAGGGCAACTTCGTGCCGCCCGAGTGGGAGGTCTACTGTCCCGAGACCGTCGGCTGCCTCATCCGTCCGCGGAGCGGCGCCAGCATGGCCAACATGGACTGGCGCGGAGGCAACGTGCTCTACAACGTCCAGGAGACCCACCTTCCGTATCTCGCCGCTGGCCTCGCGCAGGGCAACGGCTACCAGGTCCTCGGCCACGTCACAGGCTTCTTCACCAACATCCAGCCCGGGAAGGTGCGCGGCTCGGTGCAGTTCGAGACGAGCCCCGGAGACCTACGGCCGAACGTCCAGGATGAGGTCGTGCTGGCCCTGCAGACGTATAACGGCACGGCCTGGACCGACGCCGCCGTCCGGAGCCTGCCGCTGTCCGTCTTTTTCTATGGCGAGGTGGAGGCCCTGCTGCCGCCGAACACCCCGGTGCGCATGGAGATCCGGATGCGCCAGCGCCCCGACTGGGCGCGGTCCGCGTACTTCACCGCCGTCCGCTTGTTCGGCGCGCAGTGCTACCCGGACTTCTCCAACAACGCGTCCTGCCTGTGAGCAGGAGGGAAAGACCCATGTCGCGGCACCCGCGCTCTTCGCCATGCAGGCGGGTGCTCGTCTCCTGCGGTCCAATCCCTCTTTGTTGAGACGCCTGCTTCGACCGCATCATCTCTCGCCAAGCCTGACTCGGCGGGAGGAGCACGGGACTTGAACCCGTGGCCTGAGCCCCAAAGCAAGAAGGCCGGTGCTCCCCTGAGGGAACACCGGCCTTCGAGAGCGGCGGAAGGGATTCGAACCCTCGACCCCGAGCTTGGGAAGCTCGTGCTCTACCAACTGAGCTACCACCGCGAGCGACGGGGTGGGATGTACCGCAGGCCCCCGTGAGCGTCAAGGACGTTGCCGCCTCCCCTCCGCTCCCCCGCCCGACGAACACCCTCAAATTGCTGGAGAACTTCCCCCTCCACTCGGGACGCTCCTCTCTCGACAACTCAGCGCGTCGGACGCTCCTCGCCCACCACACCCCGCGTCATCCACGACTCCACATCTCCACTTTAATCACATTTTTCAGACTAATCTTGATTACTTGATATTTACGGTCAATACGTGCTTTCTCGCACTCCCAGTACCGCCCTCCCCCAGGGCGGCTCACCCGCAGCGCAGGAGCACGACATGACCGTAGGTGCATACCGAAGGCGGCTGTTCCAGGCGGTGGTTTTCACGGCGACCCTCACCAGCTCCGCGGCGATGGCGGTGGCGCCCGAGTCCAGCGGCGAGCGCCACTTCGACGCGCGCGTCTCGTACAACGCGCAGGCGCGCTTCGGCTTCTCCGCGGCCCAGAAAGCCCGCGTGGAGCAGCTACGCCAGAGCATCCCGGAGCTGCGCGTCGAGCTGGACGAGCACAGCGGCACCGTGCGCTCTCTCTCCAACCCCGTGGGCGCGCTCTCCGGCCCCAGCAGCGGCGACCCGATGGCCATCGGCCTGGACTTCGTCCAGAAGCACCACGCCGCGCTCGGCCTGGAGCTGTCCGACCTGGCCAGCCTCGAGGTCACGGACCGCGTCTACTCGGACGTCAGTGGCGCCACGCATCTGTATCTGCGACAGACCTACAAGGGTCTCCCCGTCTACAACGCCCAGCTGCAGATCAACGTGGGCAAGGACGGAAGCGTGCTGGGCGTCCACAGCGACTTCCTCCCCTCGCTGGACACGTCCATCGCCGGCGTGCAGCCTCGGCTGAGCGCGGGCGAGGCCGTGGCGGGGCTCGCCAGGCACCTGGGCCTGCGCCTCGCGGATGCCCCCCGCTCCCTGAAGGCGGAGCCCGGCGCGAAGCAGCGCACCTCCGTCGAGGTCGACGGCCTGTCGCGCGAGCCCATCGTCGCGGAGCTGGCGGTGCTGCCCATCCGGCGCGGCGAGGCCCGCCTCGTGTGGCACTTCCAGGTCCACACGCTGGACTCCCAGCATGACTACGACGTGACGGTGGACGCCGGCTCGGGCGAGGTGTTGACGCGCTTCGACTGGGTGGCCGCGGATTCCTACAAGGTCTACCCCGCCCCCGTGGAGAGCCCCAACCACACGTCTCCGCTGCCGCCCTCGGACGGCCGGGCGACGGTGGCGAACCCCGCCAACACCACGGCGTCTCCGTACGGCTGGCACGACACCAACGGCGTCGCCGGCGCGGAGTACACCATTCCCCGCGGCAACAACGTCCACGCGTATGAGGACCGCGACGCCAACAACGCGCCGCCCACCACCGGCCAGCCGGACTGCGGCGCCGCCATCAACTGCGTCTTCCCCATCAACCTCTCGGCCGCGCCCTCCACGTACATCCCGGCCGCCGTCACCAACCTCTTCTACTGGAACAACGTCATCCACGACGTCCAGTACCAGTACGGCTTCAACGAGGCGGGCGGCAACTTCCAGCAGAACAACTACGGCCGCGGCGGCGTGGGCAACGACTACGTCCAGGCCGAGGCCCAGGACGGCAGCGGCACCAACAACGCCAACTTCTCCACGCCCGCGGACGGCAGCCGCCCGCGCATGCAGATGTACATCTGGACGGCGCCCACGCCGGACAAGGACGGTGACCTCGACACGGGCATCATCGTCCACGAGTACGGCCATGGCATCTCCAACCGCCTGGTCGGTGGCCCCAGCAACGTGTCGTGCCTCACCAACCGTCAGCAGCCGGGCGAGGGCATCAGCGACTTCCTCGCGCTCTTCTACACGGCGCGCACCGGCGACACGGCCAACAAGATTCGCGGCATGGGCACCTACGCCCTGAACCAGGCCACCACTGGCACGGGCATCCGCGGCCAGCCGTACACGCTGGACTCCACGCGCAACACCTGGACGTACCAGAGCCTGCGCGGCATGGCCGTCCCGCACGGCGTGGGCTCCGTGTTCGCCCAGGGCATGTGGGAAGCGTACTGGGCGCTCGTCACGCAGTGGGGCTTCGACAGCAACCTCTACAACGCCAACGGCAACGCCGGTAACCAGCGCATGATGCTGTACTTCACCGAGGGCATGAAGCGCACGGGCTGCCGCCCGACGTTCCTCATGGTGCGCGACGGCATCATCAACGCGGCCACCACCCTGCACGGTGGCGAGGACGTGTGCCGTCTGTGGAGGGCGTTCGCCGCCTACGGCATGGGCACCAACGCGACGACGACGGGACCGGATGACGTCACCGCGGTGACCAACGGCTTCGCCGTGCCGTCCGGCTGCTGAGCCCCGCACGGACTTCCCGCACCGAGGCAAGCCGCTAGACAGTCCCCGGGGGCCTCTCTCACGAGGGGCCCCCGGTTTCATTTGAGGCGCCCCCGAGCTTCCCAAGCTCTGGGTCGGGGGTTCGCACGACCCACGTGGTCGCCCAGGGTCCGGGCCCCCATGGAGAGCGTAAGCTCCGGCCCGCCATGCCGCTTCTCCCGCTGTCGCTGCTGCTGAGCTCGCTGACCCTGTCCACCCCCACTGACGACGCCTCCCCGGCCACTCCACGCTGGCGGGAATCGGAGCCCTTCGCCCTGACCATCAGCGGCGGCGTCAGCCTGGGCGCCTACGAGGCCGGGCTCTCGTGGGCGCTGGTCCGCTACCTCCGGGAGATTGAAAAGGACGCCCAGGCCAACCTCTCCGAGCGCCATCCTCGGCTCGTGACGGTGACAGGGGCCTCGGCCGGCAGCATCAATGCCCTGCTGGTCGCGCTCGCCTGGTGCGCGAAGGATGACCAGGGCCGCATCAACACCGTCGATAACAATGACTTCCGGGACACCTGGGCTCCCGTGGGCTTCGATACCCTCCTGCCCTCGTCCCAGGAGAACCCCTTCTCCTTCGCCGAGCCGCGCTACTCGGCCACGGACGGCCTGCTCACCCGCCAGGCCTTCGAGTCCGTCATTCAGTCCTTCCACCGCAGGCTCGACTGGCGAAACAAGAACGAGTTGCGACAGCAATACCGATACCCCTGCGAGGTTCCCCTCGGCATCACCGTCACGCGAGCCGTGCCCGAGACCGTCGAGGAGGCGGGGCTGCGAATCCCTCGCCAGCGCTTCAGCATCCTGTGGAAGCTGGAGACAGACGCCGGAGGGTCCGCGCATATCCGCAATCAATTCCTGACAGAGGAAGGCACGAACGACGCCCTCGTGTACCTCACCGAGACACCGAGGTCGCCCACCTCGGAGCCGGCGCTGAGAAGTCCCTCCTCCGTGGATGCCGACGCCGTCGTCAAGGCCATCGAAGCCTCCAGCGCGTTTCCGTTTGCCTTTGGCCCGGTGCGCCTCTCGTATTGCGCACCGAGCTGCTCGACCAGCGCGCCGCAAGCCTCGTCCACCGTCTCGGCCCCGGCCTGTGAGCAGATCGCCCAGGGACTCCGGAAGGCCGCACCTCCGGGAACGCGCGTCCCGCCGCTCCAGGTGTGCAGCCAGGACTTCTTCGACGGGGGCGTCTTCGACAATGCCCCGGTGGGCGTGGCGCTGCAGCAGGCGGAGCAATTCCTCACACAGCAGCAGGTCAACGGTTCCAATCCGTTGCGTCCGCTCACCTACCTCTTCGTGGACCCGGACTTCCGGCGGCTCCCCGCCTCGCCCTCCGGGGTCAAGACCCAGGAGGTTCCGGACCTCAGCAAGCAGGTCGACTTCATCCTCAGCGCCATCGGCACCGCGAGGAGCTTCCAGCTGCACACCGCCATCCAGAACAAGGGCTGGAACCAGACGCTGCGCAGCCACGTCCGAGGCACCGCGGCCTGGCTGTCGGAGCTCGCCCAGCTCGCGGGAAGTCCTCCCATCCAGACCGCGCCCACGGGCGAGCAGCGTCATGCGTTCGGCTGGCGACTCATCCGCTGTCTGGAGAAGTCGTCACCGGGAACTTCGACGCAGGCCTGCCTGTCGGCGGTCGACGCCACCCAGGTCGACAGCGAGAAGCCCGTGCCCTTCTCCTCGCTGGTCACCACGTCGCTGCGATTGAAGGAGCTGCTCACCCAGCGCGGCGCCCTGTGCGGGAGGGCCGCCCCGCCCTCTGGAATGGAGGCACAGGAGGTCTCCCAGGGACTCGGACTCGCGGCGCTCGGCCTGGGCTTCCTGTCCGAGGAGCTCAACCGCTCCGACTACGGCCGCGCCACTCCCGAAGAGCTGAAGGAGCTGCGGCAAGCCCTGCTCGGCGTCACCGCGACGCTGGGCCAGGTCCTCCCCTGCGCGGGCTCGCGCGACACGCGACGGCTCTCGTCGCTGAAGGAATCACTGGCCACGCGGGAGAAGGAGGCGGGGACCCTCGCGAACCTGAAGCAGGACCGCTCGATGGTGGTCTCCAGCCGCTTCTCGCCGCTCGCCTCCGCCCAGCTCCTCAACTTCGGGGCGTTCCTCGACGAGCCGCTGCGGATGACGGACTACTACATCGGCGTCTACGAGGCGGCGCACCAGCTCGCGGAGAACTTCTGCACCGAGCAGGACCCGTACAACCCCGAGGTCTGGAACGACAAGCCAGAGTCCCGGCAGCGCTGCATCGGCGAGAAGCTGAGGTTCATCACGGGCAAGCTGGACGTGGCGCGCTCCGGCCCCGCGTCACACGTCATCGAAACCCTGGCGAAGCGGGAGCTGGCGGCCACGCTCGGAAAGGACGGCCAGGAACGCGTCCTCGCCAGCCCCGAGTGGGCGTGGCTGGCGACCCTTCCGCCCTTCCCCCAGCATCGAAACCTGCTGGACGACACCA
Source organism: Myxococcus stipitatus (assembly GCF_038561935.1). The sequence continues at coordinate 6,926,117 of NZ_CP102770.1, forward strand.
TCACCGTCTCGCAGGTCCTCAGGGTGCTGATGTCGAAGGAGGTGTTCTGTCAGGACCCCTTCGCGCGCGGCAAGTGCCTGGCGGACCTGGACCTGGACGAGCTCAGCCAGGGGCTGGTGAAAGAAGGCTATCTGCCGCGAAGTGAGTCGATGCGACTCTTCCTGGCCGACCCTACGCGCTGGACGTTGGAGCTCGCGACGCGCGGCACGAGCCGCGTCTCCACCCTCCAGGGCAAAGCCGGGCCGGCCTGGGAGCTCGGCCCGGCCCTGAACGCGGTCCGCTTGTTGACGACACGCGGGGCCGGCCTGCGCGAGTCGCTGCGCATCAATGCCTCCTCCGTCCCGCTGGGCCAGACACCCTCGGGAACGTCCGCCGCGACGCCGTGGCTCTTCACCCTGCTGCCCTACCGCGCCTCCATCGACGTGGCGCACCGGGGACTGATGCTGAGCTGGTTCGAGCCCACCCTCCGCCCCAACGAGCAGCTCACCGTGCGGCTGGGCCTCAATCCCCTCGAGCTTCGCTGGAAGGACTCCGCGGTCCCCCAGGTCTCGAGCAGCTTCACCCCGAGCCTGGCCGCAACCGTGTCCACGTTCGCCTCGGTGGGCGCGGGCCCCACGGTGGAGGCGCGGTGGCGCGAGCAGGGGCGTGAGCAGTGGGCGCTCGGCGCGGAGGTGTACGCGGACTTCGCCCAGGAGCGCATCCGGCTGGGCCTCGGCTTCCGCGACACACCCGGCACCCCGTGGGCGGGGCTCGTCTACCTGAGCTTCGCGGACGTCAACGGGATGCTCTTCTGGATGACCCGGTGAGATACACGCGCGTCGGACGGCTCCTCGTCCACCGGGCACTTGACTGAACGGACTTTCAGTCGCACGCTGGCCTGCGTGAAAGCCCGTCCCATCGACAATCCGCCCAACCCCTGGGCGAGCACCGAAGTCGAATACCTGGACGAAATCCCTCCCTCGAAGCTGGAGGTCTGGGAGGACCACAGCCGACAGGTCGTCTCCCACAACGACAGCCCGGACGTGGGCTTCAGCTGGAGCGTCAATCCCTATCGCGGCTGTCTGCACGCCTGCGCGTACTGCTATGCGCGGCCCACGCACCAGTACCTGGACTTCGGCGCGGGCACCGACTTCGAGACGAAGCTCGTGGTGAAGCCCCAGGCCGCGGAGCTCCTGCGAGCCCACTTCGAGCGCCCCTCGTGGAAAGGGGAGACCGTGGTCTTCAGCGGCGTCACCGACTGCTATCAGCCGCTGGAGGCCTCGCTGCGACTCACCCGCGCCTGCCTGGAGGTCTGCGCCGAGTACCGCAACCCCGTGGGCATCATCACCAAGGGCGTCCTCGTCGAGCGAGACCTCGACGTGCTCCAGCGCCTGTCGAGCGAGGCCCGGCTCTGGGTCAGCATCAGCCTCCCCTTCCACAACGCGGAGCTGGCACGTGCGATGGAGCCCTACGCGGCCTCACCCCAGCGGAGGCTGCTCGCGATTCGCCGCCTCTCGGAGGCCGGAATCGACGTGGCCGTCTCCGTGGCGCCCATCATCCCCGGGCTCAACGACGAGGACATCCACCGGGTGCTCACCGCCGCGCGCGAGGCCGGCGCCACCCGCGCGCACTACAGCATGGTCCGGCTTCCCGGCCCGGTGAAGGACGTCTTCGAGGAGCGGCTGCGCGCGAAGCTCCCGCTGCGCGCCGACCGGGTCCTGCATCGCATCCGGGAGACGCGGGGCGGAGAGCTCAACGACTCGCGCTTCAAGCACCGCATGCGCGGCGAGGGGCTCTACGCGGAGACCATCCATCGCCTGTTCGCGACGACGGCGCGCAGGGTGGGCATGCGCGCCTCGTACATCACCGAGGAGGCGCCGGAGACCTTCCGGCGCCCGCCTCGCAAGCCCCCGGAGTCACCTCAGCTCAGCCTCTTCTGACGGCCGCCGAGGGGCTTCCTCGGCCTACTTGCGTATCGCCTGCACGATGCTGATGAGGATGACGGCGCCCACCGTGGCCACGGCCAGCGAGTAGAGGTTGAGCCCCGTCACGCCCCGGCCGCCCAGGATGCTGAACAGCCAGCCGCCAATCATCGAGCCGACGACGCCGGTCGCGACGTTGGCGAACAGGCCCATCTTCGCGTTCGTTCCCTTGATGATGCTCGCCAACCAGCCCGCAATCCCTCCCAGCACCAGCCACGCGCAAATTCCCATGACATCCTCCTGACCGGCGGGTGGAGACCCGCCCCGGCATCGCCGCCGTGCAGCCGGGCTCGTTCCTACTACGCTCCGCGTCCCCGCGTATTTCAAAGCCTCCGGGCCCCGGACGAAAACAGCAAGCGCCCCGCGCCTCTCGACGAGACACGGAGCGCCCGGGCCCTTCACGACGTGGACGTGCTCAGTCCTTGCCGAGCATGCCGTCCTTCAGGCCGCCATCCACCGGGTCCTTGCCCAGCCACACGGAGAAGAGCGAGTCGGCGAAGTCCTTGCCCTCGACCGAAATCTCCTGGCCGCCCTTGGTGCTCTGCACCTTGGTGCCCGTGCCGGGGATGTAGGTCAGGATGAGCTCGTCGCCCTTCTTCAGGTCCGGGATGGCCGCGTTGAAGGTGTCCAGCTTCGGCTTGAGCTCCGCGAGCTTCGCGCCCGCGTTCTTCTTGAAGCCGTCGGAGATGGCGTCGGTGATGGTCTTCTTGTCCAGGTCGCGCAGCATGTACATGCGCACGCGCTTGATCTGATCCGACGCGACAATCTCCGCGCCATCCTTCGACGGGTTCTCCAGGTACAGGCCCACGGTGTAGACCTTGAAGACCACCTTCTTGCGCAGGCCGACTCCGTTGAGCTTCAGCTCCTTGTCCTCCACCTTGGCGGTATCGGGATAGTTCACCCCGGCCACTTCCTTGGCGAAGGCAGGCATGGCGAACAGCAAGCAGAGCGCGGCGGCGGACAGCGTGGCTTTCATGAAACCTCCAGGTGGAATCAGTTCCGTGTGTTGAGACGCAGCCTACCCGCGCGTCTTCATGAAATGTTCCATGAAGGTGACGAGCGTGCGCACATTCTCCACCGTCACGGCGTTGTACGTGGAAACCCGGATTCCCCCCGCCGTGCGGTGCCCCTTCAGCCCCACCATTCCTTGCTGCTTTGCGTCAGCGACGAAGGCCGCGTCGAGCTCCGGCGTGGGCAGGTGGAACACGACGTTCATCACGGAGCGGGACTCGCGCTCCACCGGCGCCCGGTAGAAGCCCGAGAACTTGTCGAGCGCGCCGTACAGCAGGTCCGCCTTCTGGCGGTTCCATGCCTCGACTTGCGCCAGGCCGCCCACGTCCTTCATCCACGCGAGCACGTTGCGCACCAGGTAGATGGCCAGCGTGGGGGGCGTGTTGTAGAGCGAGTTGTTCTCCGCGTGGATGGAGTAGCGGAAGATCTTCGGGATGTCCTTGCGCCCGCGCGCGATGAAGTCCTTGGCCGCCACCACCAGCGTCACACCGGAAGGCCCCAGGTTCTTCTGCGCGCCCGCGTACGTGAGGGCGAAGCGCGACAGGTCCATCTTCTTCCACAGGAAGTCGGAGCTCATGTCCGCCACCAGCGGCACGGAGCCCACGTCCGGGAACGTGTGCCACTGCGTGCCGTAGATGGTGTTGTTCGTGGTGATGTGGACGTAGGCCGCCTTCGGGTCCAGGTTCAGCTCGTCCTGTCGGGGCACGCGGGTGTAGTGCTTGTCCGGCTGCACCGTCGTCGCCGCGACGCGGGGCGCGCCGTAGTACTTCGCCTCGTCCAGGGCCTTCTCGCTCCACACGCCCGTCATGAGGTAGTCCGCGCTCGCGCCGGGGGTGAGGAAGTTCATGGGCACCTGCGCGAACTGCTGCGACGCGCCTCCCGTGAGGAACAGCACTTGGTGGCTGGACGGCAGGTCCACCAGCTGTGTCAGCAGGGAGATGGCCTCGTCGTGGACGGCCTCGTAGTCCTTGCCCCGGTGGCTGTGCTCCATCACGGACATGCCCGTGGCCTGGAAGTCCAGGAGCTCCTCGCGGGCGCGCTCGAGCGCGGGAAGGGGCAGGCCGGCGGGGCCGGGGTTGAAGTTGATGACGCGCATGGCGGGGTCCTCGCGGAATGGAGACGACGTGCCCCCATTCTTCCCCCCGAGGCCCCCCCGGGAGCTAGCGGGAAGCGAGGGGTTCCAGCGGCTTCCAGGTGACGCCGGAAGGAAAACCGAGGAAAAAGGGTCGTGGCCACCGGCGAAGTCCGGGGGTCTGGAGGGACAGGTGGGTTCCACGGAGGGACTGGCGGAGTGGGTGCGGCGCGCGGCGAGTGGGGAGACCTCTGCCTTCAGTGAGCTGTACCGGCGCACTCGCCCTCAGGTGGCGAGGTTGATGGCGGGGTTCGCGCCCCTGGACTCCGACGAGGTGGAGGACGTCATCCAGGAGACCTTCGTCCGGGCGTTCCGCGCCCTGCCGCGCTTGAAGGAAGCAGCGGCCTTCGAGGCATGGTTGTTATCCATTGCCCGGAACCGGGCGAGGACCCGGTTGGAGCGCAAAGCGAACCTGCGGCGCCTGGAGGACGACATCGCGGACCCCGAGCCGGAGAGCGTCCCCGCCATCCCAGAGGCGCTTCAGCTCGAGCGCGACATCGACGCCGTCCGCCAGCTCATCGATGAGCTTCCGGAGGGCGAGGAGAAGAGAACAGTCCAGCTCTTCTATATCGAAGGAGAGCTGTCGGCCCGTGAGATTGCCGAGCAGTTGGGCGTTGGGAAAAGCGCCGTCACGATGAGACTCGAGCGCTTCCGGGGTCGTATCAAGAGAGAGTTGCTGCGGCGAGTGCTCGCAGGTCGGTGGGAGTGAGAGGTCATGAGACACCTGGATGACGAGGCGCTCAGCGCCCTTGCCCGTCGAGAGCCAGCAGCGGAGGCGTACTTCCGCGAGCACCTGGCCACCGCGTGTGAGGTGTGTGAGCTCTTCCTCGCCTCCCACTCCGGCCCCGACCTGCTGGATGGCCACACCGACGCCGCGCTCCTCGCCCTGGCCCCCGCCCCGTCCGAGCCGCGCCTGGACGAGGTCGGCTTCGCGCGGGTGCGCAAGCAGCTCAAGGCGCCGCAGCCCGTCGCGCGGCGCTGGGGCCTCATCACGGGCGCGGTGGCGGCGGCGCTGCTCGCGGTGGTGATGGTGCCTCGGCTGCGGCAGCCGAACGCGGACCTGGGCACCGAGCCCCCCGCGCCTGGCGTGAAGGGCCAGGTGGGCCGCATCGCGCTGGAGCTGGCGGTGGTGGCGCGCGGCGCGGATGGCAGTCTGCGCCGCCTGGACCCGGGCACCCTCGTGGATACCCGCGACGTGCTCCTGCTTCGCTACCACGCCACCGAGGCCGGCACCGCCCTGCTCTTCCAGCAGCGCGCGGGACACCCCCCCGAGCTCCTGGGCCAGTTCGCGCTGGAGGCGGGGACCCACGACCTGCAGGGCGCCCAGGGACTCTCGGGCGTCAGCCTCGAGGGAGAGTCCGGGCCGCTGACGCTGTGGCTGGCCGCCTCCCCCTCGGGCTTGGAGCCTTCCGCCGACGACGTGATGCGGGTCCTGGTGGGCGAAGGTGAGCGCTGGGAACAAGGCACCCTGGCCATCACCCGGTTCGACGTGCGAGTGAGAAGCGGCGACAATCTCCCCTGACCTGGTGAGTGTGAGGACTCTCCTTCCCATCCTGCTGGCGGCGCTGACGGCCTGCGCGACTTCTTCGCCCCCGGGGACGGAGAAGGGAGGGCTCGTGCCTCTTCGGCTCGACGAGGAGGCCCTCTCCAGCGCGTACACCCCCCGACGCATGGCGTTGCTGGTGGGTATCTCCGAGTTCGATGACCCCCACTGGCGCAGCCTGCGCTACCCGGCCAAGGACGCCACGGACCTGGCGGCGGCGATGCAGGACCCGGCGCGCGGACGCTTCGACCAGGTGCGTGTCCTCACGCGCCCCGAGGAGACGACGCGCGCCGCCATCCTCCAGGCGCTGCGGCAGCTGCGCAAGGAGGCCCACCGGCCGGACGACGTCGTGGTCGTCTACTTCTCCGCGCATGGAACCCTGGCCCGCGACGCCACGGGTGAGCTGCGCCGCTTCCTGGTGACACGCGACGCGTCCTACCGGGCCGTGGCCCAGACAGCGCTCGCCATGGACGCGCTCAAGGCGGAGTTCGACTCGCTCCCCAGCCGGCGGCGGCTCCTGGTGCTCGCCTCCTGTCACAGCGGCAACGGCAAGTCGCTGCTGCCCAAGGAGCTGGAGACGGAGCTGAACGGCATCAAGTCGGGCTTCTATGCCCGGCCGCTGGAGGAGTCGTCCCGCGCCTCCATGGTGTTCGCCGCTTGTGATTGGGGCGAGACGGCCCGCGAGGACGAGGGGCTGCGCAACGACATCTACACGCACTTCCTCATCGAGGGACTGGGTGGTGGCGCGGACCGCAACGCGGACGGCGCCGTCACCGCGACGGAGGCCCACGACTACGCGCGGCGCCGCACCTTCGCCTTCACGGAAGGACGCCAGCGCCCCTCGGCGGAAATCATGGAAGTGGGCGCGGACCCCGTGGTGCTGTCGGGGAGCATCGCGCGCACGGGCCGCCCGGAGCTGTTCTCCTACAACCCTCGGCTGGATGGCTTCACGCTCAAGGTGGATGGAGAGCCGCGCGCGGAGCTGCCCGGCGGCGCGGCGGTGGTGCCCGGCAAGCGCACGGTGGAGCTGACCAAGGGCGACGCGGTGCTGGTGCGCCGCGAGGTGGACGTGGGCCTGGGAGAGCGGCTCCCCCTGGAGCAGCTGCTGTCCGAGGCGTTTCCCCGGCGCTCCCTGTCCCTGCTCGGCGGCATGTTCTCCTTCGTCGACGCGCGCAGCCGCTCCGAGCTGCTGCCCGTGGCCCCCGAGCTCGCCCTCTCCCTGCGGCTGGAGGACCGGCCGCTGCGCGACTTCGGGCTGATGTTCGATGTGAGCTTCAGTACGGGAAAGCGCGCCCTCATGCTCCAACCGGAGGACGAGGTGCCCTTCCGCTACACCACCTTCTCCGCGGGGGTGGCCATGCCCTACCTGTGGAGATGGGAGCGGCTGTCGCTATTCGCCGGCCCGCGTGTGGCCGCCCTGTACCTGGGGCGGTCCTTTGATGAGGAGACGACCGCCGGTGGCCAGAGCTTCTTCACGGTCAGCCCCGGAGTCGTCGGAGGCGTGGTGCTGCGCATGGGCGAGCGGCTGGAGTTGATGACGCAGGCGCAGCTCATGCTCACGTACGTGGTCGTGGACGGGGAAGGACAGGCCGTGGGTTTCACCGGCGCCTGGGCCGGTGTGGGGTACCGGTTCTGATGCACTCGAGACTTCACATCACGTTGGGTGCCGCGCTCCTCCTCTGCACCGGGGCCTGCGGCAACCTGGAGAACGCCCCCTTGCGCGTGGGCACCATCCAGGGACAGCTCTCCGAGTTCGACCCCGCGGTGGCCATGGTCGCCCTGGTGGAGGACCCCGAGGTGCGCACCACGGTGGATGCCGCCGGCCGATTCAAGCTGGAGGGCGTGCCCACCGGCGCCGCGGAGCTCTTCATCGTCGCCACCCCCGAGAAGGCCGCGCGCGTGGCGGTGAAGGTCTCCGGCGGCAAGGCGGTGGACGTGGCTCGGGTGGAGGCCCGGAGCGCGGGCTTCTTCGAGATGCGCGTGAAGGCGACGCACGGCGAGCGCGTCGCGGGCGTGCAGGTGGCCGTGCATGAGACGCCCTTCGAACGGCTGATTCTGGATGGCGCGGGCCGCCTGCGCGTGGGGCCGCTGCCGGATGGGTGCTACGCGCTGACGCTCGTCGGCGCGGGCTTCCCCGCCGTGACGACCGAGGCGTGTGTCGGGCCGGGTGAGAAGAAGGAGCTCAAGCTCGAGCTGGTGCCCAACGCGGGAATCGTCAACCGCTGCGGCCTGACGGGCTGCGCGGACGGCCTGGTGTGCGCTCCCGGCGGCAGGTGCGTGGAGTGCGTGCAGGATGGGCAGTGCGGCGAAGGGATGATGTGCAAGGGCTTCCGCTGCGGAGCGGCGGGCCCGAGCTGCGGCGCCTGTGGCGACAACGGGAGCTGCGACAAGGGCGCCACCTGCCAGCCCTTCTCCGATGGGAGCCAGGTCTGCGTGAAGGAGTGCACGGAGACGGTGAACGAGGACGAGCAGGACTTCGCGGCGAACCGCTGCGAGGCGGGCTTCACCTGCCAGAGGGGGCGCTGCCTGCCGGACCCCTCGCGCTTCGTCGGCTGCGGCGCGCTGGAGAGCATGGGGGCGGAGTGCGTGGACGACGGCCAATGCCAGAAGCAAGGCCTGGCCAAGGGCGTCTGCCTGGACAACCGCTGCACCGTGCCCTGCACCGAGGACCTGGAGTGCCCGAAGCTGTCCCACTGCCAGGACACCCGCCTCGGACGGGTGTGCTCGGTGCTCACCCGGTAGCCGCGTCAGCCGAGAGGCGCGAGGACCAGGCCGTCCCGAGACAGGCGTGCCACCGCGTCCAGGATGTCGGCTTCGGGCATGCCCGTGGCCGCCGAGACCTCCGCGGCGGACAGTCCCTCCACCGCCATCTTCAGCACGAGCAGCGCGTGGGGCGTGGCCTCCAGGTAGTACGAGGCCAGGCTCTCCGGATGCCGCCACACCAGCGCCAGCTCCTCGCCGGGCGCGGGCGGTGCGCCCACGCCTCGGGCACGCACGTAGGCACAGAGCCGGAAGGAATGCTCCAGCACCACCAGCGTCGGGTTCGGCGTCAGCACCGCCACCTGCTGGGGCGACTCCACCCGTGAGGCGAATACGGCGAAGTCCGTCCACTCGAAGCGCGCCAGCGCGGGGATGAACGGCGCGAGCGCTCGCGCGGGAAGGCTGTCCGCGAGGAAGGAGGCGAAGCCCTCGCCCAGGTGGTTCACCTCATGGTGCCGCGCGGGCCGGGTGCGCGTGTAGTCCTCCACCAGCAACCGCCACGCGTCCGGGCCCACCGCGCTCCGCACCAGCGGGAAGAGCTTCTCGAGCGCGCCTCGCACATGGCCTCGCACGAAGTCGCCGTAGAGCGACACGCGAGAGGACGGCGCCGCCCAGCCCGGATGCTCCGCGAACAGCCGCTCCAGCGACGCATGCCCGGGGTCCGCGAGATAGGCGCCCATGCTGTCGAAGAAGTGCTTGAGCACGGGCTTCATCGCGCCTCCCCTTCCCGCAGCACCTTCCGCGCCAGGTCCGCCTCGTCCAGCACCGCCGCCATCGACGGGATGTCCTGGTCCCACTCGATGAGCGTGGACACCGGTCCGGTGCGCTCCAGCACGTAGCGATACAGCGACCACACGTCGTCGCAGACGCGGTCGCCGTGCGTGTCGATGATGACGTCGGGATACGTCGTGTGTCCCGCGAGGTGGATCTGCACCACGCGCTCCAGCGGCAGCGCGTCCACGAAGGCGCGCGCGTCGTAGCCGTGGTTGCGCGCGTTGACGTAGACATTGTTCACGTCGAGCAGCAGGCCACAGTCGGCCTCCTCCACGACGTGCCGCAGGAAGTCCGCCTCGGACAACGTGCCCCCGGGCATGTTCGCGTAGTAGCTCGGGTTCTCCAGCAGGAAGGGGCGGCCCACGCGGGCCATCACCTCGCGCACGCGAGGCACGACGTGCTCCACCACCGCCTCGCTGAACGGCAGCGGCAGCAGGTCATGGAGATACACGCCATCGAGCCGCGAGTAGCAGAGGTGGTCCGAGAAGAACGGCGCATCCACGTGCTTCACCAGCGCGGCCAGGCCCGTGACGTAGTCCACGTCGAGCGCATCCGGCCCACCGATGTCCAACCCCACGCCATGCGGCAACACCGGCCAGCGCTCGCGGCACGCCTCCAGCGCGCGGTGAGAGCGGCCTCCCAGCGAGAGGAAGTTCTCCGGGATGATCTCCACCCAGTCGAGCGCACGCTCGGTCCGGGGCAGCTCTTCGTAGAAGCTCCTGCGCAAGCCGACGCCCGCGCCCAGCGACTTCAGTCCGTGTCTTCGCGCGTACGTCACCACCACGGCCATGCACCTCCAGGGAGCCTCATGAACCGGGCGGCGGGAGGTCCTCTTCCCACCGCCCAGGAGGCCGGTGACATCACCGGCCCTGGATACGGCCTGGATTACTTCTTCTGACCGCCGCAGCCGCCCGAGCCGCAGGAGTGCTCAGCGCCCTTCTCCGGCGTCGCCGCGGGGGCGGCCGCATCCGTGCCCTCGGCGGCCTTGTTCTCCTCGGTCTTCGCGGCGCCGCAGCTGCCCTCGGCGCCCTTCTCCGCGGCGGCCGGCTGGCCCTCCGCCGCCTTCGTGGAGGCACAGCCAGTGGCGAGGGAGGCCAGGGACAGGGTGCCGACAATCGCCGCAAGAGCCTTCGCGTTCATGGTGCTTGCTTCCTTTCGGTACTGCGTTGAGGGGGAACGACTTGCTGGTACCGCGTACCGCGTGGGGTTCGAGACGTTGAACCTCATCTACGGATGCCGGGTGACTCGCGGATGTATCCCCGACTTTCCATCGCCTCGCGCAACAAACTGTCGCGAGCAGGGACGAATTGAATGCCTTCTGATTCCGCCGTCACACCCAGCGCTTGTAGCAGACCTTCCTGCTCCACAAAAGCCGCGCGCTTGAGGTGACGCGCGAGCAATGCATCGAAGAGTGGTCTTCCGGCGATGGCATCCACCGCCACGCCAAACGCTCCCAACGTCGAGCTCGGTCCTCGCTCCGCGAGCAACTCCAACACATCCTCCAGGTGACGACGGTTTCCAGTAGCACGGCGTATTTCCACATCGAGATGCAATGCGAGCAGTGCGCCCGTCCAGTACGTGCCGGGCGAGAATCCGTTTCCGGAGACAACCTCTTCCATGGTGCGGGCTCCCGCCACACGACGTCCGCGCGCGAAGCCATCCACCAACTCCTCCCATCCCCGCTCCGCGCTCTGCCGGCCGGAGCGCACGCGCGCGACCTCCGTGTAGTACGTGGCCAGGCCCTCCGACAGCCAAGGCACGCGCGGCAAGAAGGCGGGATGGGCCAGGTGCAGCATCTCGTGGAGCGCCACCCAATCCCGCTCGAAGGACGCGGCGCTCGCGTCCTGCCCCACGAGCACGGAGATGCTGGGCGGCGAGCTCCACAGCACCATGCCGAAGAGGCTGGGCCCCGCGTGTCCAGGCACGGGAATGACTCGCACGGTGATACGCGGATACGGGAAGGCCCGGCGGACCGTGAGCACTTCCTCCGCGGCCTGCTTCAGCCAGCCACAGACCTGATTGTCATCCAGCTGACGAAAGCGGCCCAGCACCGCCACGTCCAGCACCGCGTCCGGCACCACCACCTGACAGCGGCGCCCCCCGAAGCCGTGGAAGCCCGAGTCCACGAGGTCCTCCGCGCGAAGGCGATACAGGCCCGCCTCATCCGGCTGCCAGGGCAACAGCGCGTCCGCGCCCTCCACCGCCAACTCCACGCGCAGGTCCGGCGGCGTCTGATGAGGACGGATGAGGTACGCGCGCCCCGCGACATGCCATGCATCTCCCTCCCCCATTCCCGCGAACAGGCCCTGCCTGCGTGAGCGCGTCCGCGACTCCAGCGCATAGCGATAGCGCAGGAAGCGGATGTCCGAGGGCAGGGCCACGCGGCCCTCCTCCGTCACCGGCACCTCGAAGTGCTCACCGTCTTCGCGATAGGCACTCACCGACGCCACGCCACCGGGTGACGTGAAGCGGAACACGCGCGGCGTGCCCCGCACCAACACCACCTCCACGTCGAGCGCACGCGTGGGCTCGCGGACGAACGTGACGGTGTAGCGAAGCGTGGCCGGGTCCTTCGAGGGGCGGGGCCCCGGCACACTCACGCATGACAGCCCCACGCAGAGAACGAGAGCCAGCAGCGGACACCAGTGCACGCGCGACATCGCCACCTCCACCGGGCCCGGAGCATACAAGGCCGATTCGCTGGCGCAGGGACCGCGGACGTCAGTGACGCTTCTTCGTCGGCGGAGGTCCTCCGGCGAGCAGGGACGCCCGCGCGGCCTCCAGGATTTCGTCCGAGAGGGGCAGGCCCTTCGTCGCCCGCGCGAGCGTCATCGCACCGAAGAGGAGCGCCACCGTCGCCAGCGCCCGCTGCCGTCCGGTGACCCCCTCCTCACCAGGGACTCGCGCTCGCAGCGCGGCGACCAGTCCCTCCACGCCCTCGGCGAGCGCCTCACGCGACTCGGGGGCCGCACGCGTCAGGTCCGACAACACCGACGGCATGATGCAGCCCGTCTCCATGTTGTCGCGGATGTTCTGGTTCAAGTAGCGGCGCACGAAGTGGTTCAGGAACTCCGCGCCGCGCAGCTCCTCCAGTCCTCCGAGCCAGCGGGAGTGCTGGTGCTGGAAGAACGCACGCACGGCCTCGGTGAGCAGCGAGTCCTTCGAGGCGAAGTGCGCATAGAAGCCGCCGACGGTCATTCCTGCGGCGCGCATGACGCGCTCCACGCTCGCGCCCGCGAAGCCCTCCTTCCGGAAGAGCGTCTCCGCCGCCGCCAGGATTCTCTCGCGCGTGGCCTGCTTGTGCTCGGGTGCGTACCGCATCGTCGTGCCGTCTCCTACTCCCGGCCTCCCGGGCCCGAGGGCCGGAACACCATGCAGGTCGTGGTGCCATGCGCGTACAGCTTGCCGCTCGCGTCCGTCAGCCGGCCCTGGGCCGTCGCCACCCGGCCGCCCACGTGAATCACCTCGCCCGTACACGTCAGCCGCCCGGTGTCACCGGTGATGGCGCGCACCAGGTTCACGTGCAGCTCCAGCGTGGTGTAGCCCGCGCCCACCGGCAGCGTGCTGTGCACCGCGCACGCGAGCGCCGAGTCCAGGAGCGTGGCCGCCAGGCCCCCATGCACCGTGCCGATGGGGTTGTAGTGGAACTCCGCGGGCTCCACCTCGAACACCGCCCGCCCTTCAGAGACCTCCACCAGCGAGAACCCGAGCACCCGGGCGATGGGCGCCCCTGGCACCTCCCCCCGCGCGATGGCGGACAGGTACTCCAGCCCCGACATCGACTTCGCCGCCGCCATGCCCGCACGAGGGTCCGCCCACGTCACGGTCCTGGTGCGCTCCCCAGCATCACCTTCACTCATGGAACCCACACCTCGTCATGAAATGATGTTCATCATTTCCCGATTTCAAGCGGGAGACATTCTTCTTCGCAACGACACTTGCAAGATGGGATGACACTCATAATACAAAGGGGAATCCAGTGCACGCCGGACATGGGAGGGCGCGCGAGCGGCCGGGCCGTTCGCCTTCCTGGCGTGCCATCCAAGGAGCAGTGGATGCAGAAGCGGCGCGTCGTGGTGACGGGAATGGGGCTCATCAGCCCCTGCGGCACGGGCGTGGAGAAGAGCTGGTCCGCGCTGGTGCGCGGTGAGAGCGGCGTGGGCCCCATCACCCTCTTCGACGCGAGCCAGCTGGACTGCCAGATTGCCGGCGAGGTGAAGGACTTCCGGGTGGAGGACCACATCGAGCGCCGCGAGGCCCGGCGCATGGACCGCTTCTCGCACTTCGCGGTGGCGGCGGCGGACATGGCGGTGGCGGACGCGGGGCTGAAGGTCACGCCCGGGAACGCCGAGCGCGTGGCGACCATCATCGGCTCGGGGATTGGCGGAATCGGGAGCCTGGAGGACACGTTCCGCCTGGTCATGGAAAAGGGCCCGGACCGCATCAGCCCCTTCTTCGTCCTGCAGATGGTCATCAACATGGCGCCCGGCTACGTGAGCCTGCGCCACGGCTTCAAGGGTCCCTCCTGGGCCCCCAACTCCGCGTGCTCCACCAGCGCCCACGCCATTGGCGAGGCGATGCGCGGCATCCAGCGCGGCGAGTTCGACGTGGCGGTGGCCGGCGGCGCGGAGGCGCCCATCTCGCTCCTGGGTGTCGGCGGCTTCGCCGCCATGCGCGCCTTGTCCCTGCGCAACGACGCGCCCCATGCAGCGAGCCGCCCCTTCGACGCGGACCGGGATGGCTTCGTCATCGCCGAGGGCGCCGGCATGCTCGTGCTCGAGGCGCTGGAGCACGCCCAGGCCCGAGGCGCGCGCATCCTCGCGGAGCTCACCGGCTACGGCGCCAGCTCCGACGCGTACCACATCACCCAGCCCGCGCCCGAGCACGAGGGCGCCCAGCGCAGCATGCGCGCCGCGCTCAAGGACGCGGGCATGGGCCCCGGCGACATCGGCTACATCAACGCGCACGGCACCTCCACCGACGTGGGGGACCTGCTGGAGGCGCAGGGCATCGCCCAGGTCTTCGGGGAGACGGCCCGCGCGGTGGCCATCTCCTCCACCAAGTCCATGACGGGCCACATGAACGGGGCCGCGGGCGCGGCGGAGGCCGTCATCAGCGTGCTCGCCCTCACGCGAGGCGTGCTGCCCCCCACCATCAACCTCCAGCGACAGGACCCACGCATCACCCTGGACTGCGTGCCCAACACCGCGCGCGAGGTTCGCGTCGACGCGGTGATGAGCAACTCCTTCGGGTTCGGCGGCACCAACGTGTCGCTCATCTTCCGCGGGATGATCTCTTGAGTGGCTCCCCTGCTCCCCATGTAAACCAGGAATACTCGTTTACCAATACGTGTCGAGCGTGTGGCGCGCCGCGGCGGTAAACATTTGACAACGTGCGTCGAGAGGCGCTCCGGACGCACATCCACCCGAGGATAACTTCAAGCAATTCCATGAGGTTACAGATACTCAAAGGGTAAGCGCCCGGTGGAGGACGCCCCGTTCGTCGCCATCCGCACAGGGAGGGGGGCCTCCGAAAACGTTGATTGCAAATCGGTAAATCGATTTGCAAAGTGGCTGAAGGGGCCCGGGGCGCGAGGCCTGGAGCACCCGACGGACCCGACTCAGCCATGAACGACAACGCACTGAACGCCAACGTGGGCTTGAAGCTCCGCGGCCTGCGTCTTGCCCGGAACATCAAGCAAGCCGACGCGGCGAAGGACCTGGGAGTCTCTCCCGCCTACCTGAACCTCATCGAGAAGGGGAAGCGGGTGATGCCCTTCCCGCTGCTCTGGAAGGCGCTGAGGTACTTCGACCAGGACCCCGAGCAGTTCATGTCCACGCTGGGCGAGGGCCGCGTGGATGAGGCGCTCGCCAAGCTCCTCGACGAGCCGCTGCTCAAGAGCCTGGACATCGACCCGGAGTCGCTCCAGTCGCTGTCGGCGGAGCCGAAGCTGGCCGGCACGGTGGCCGCGCTGTTCAACCTCTACAAGAACACCCGCACGCAGCTGGAGAACGTGCTGGCGCAGCTCAACGTGGAGGAGCGCACGCGCGCGCAGGGCGGTGCGGGCAACGGCACGGTGCCCGGCGTGCGCTTCGACTACTCACCGTTCGACGAGGTGAGTGACTTCCTGGAGACCCACCGCAACTACTTCCCGGAGATTGAAGAGCAGGCGGAGGAGCTGCGGCGCGACGTGAGCCTGGAGCGGCAGCTCACCAGCGGGCAGCTCGTGCAGCTGCTGGAGCGGCGCTTCGGCTATCGCGTGCGCTTCGACACCGCGCCCAGCGGCTCGTCCGTGGTGCGGCGGTTGGACCCGGAGGAGCAGACGCTCACGCTGTCGCCGGACCTCACCGAGCAGCCGCTCAAGTTTCAAATCGCCGCGTCCATGGGCCTGTTGATGCTGGACCGCGAGAAGCTGGTGGAGCGCATCCTCGGCGCGGGGCGCATGCGGCACGCGGAGACGCAGCGGCTCATCAAGGTGAACCTGGCCAACTACTTCGCCGGCGCGCTGATGCTGCCCTACGGGGACTTCTTCAAGGAGGTGCAGCGCACGCGCTACGACGTGGAGCTCTTGTCGAGCATCTTCGGCTCCACCTACGAGACGGTGGCCCACCGGCTGTGCAACCTGTCGGACCCCAAGCGCCCCGGCATCCCCTTCCACTTCCTGCGCTCGGACATCGCCGGCAACATCTCCAAGCGCTACAGCGGCACCGGCATCCGCTTCGCCACCGGCGGCGGCAGCTGCGGCAAGTGGGCCGTGCACCTGGCCTTCCTCAACCCGTCCCAGCTCACCCGGCAGTACTCGATGATGCCGGACGGCACGACGTACTTCTGCTTCGCGAAGGTGCAGCTGCAGCCCATCGAGGGCTCCATCGTCAAGGGCACCGCGTACTCCATCGGCCTGGGCACCCACGCGGAGAACGCCAAGTTCCTGGCGTACGGCCTGCCCACCCATGACTTGCGCAAGGATGCCATCCCCTCCGGCATCTCCTGCCGCTTCTGCGAGCGCACCGACTGCAACCAGCGCGCGGCCGCCAGCTACCGCTTCGCCTTCGCCTTCGACGAGTACACGAAGAAGGACTGTTTCTTCTCCCCGCTGCTCGGCTACGAGCAGGGCGACAAGCAGGAGAAGGACCGTCATCACGGGCACCACGGTGGGTCCACCGCGGGGGCCCACGCCGCCACCGGAAATGGCGACCCGCTGCATCCGGGCGTCAACGGCGCTGACCGGAGCGAGAAGCACGATTCGTTGGACAAGGCCGCCCGGCGCCGCAAGGGTGGTGACGCGTGAGCATGCATCCTTCCGAAGACACCGAACGCGCCCACCTGCTCGAGGCGCTCCAGAAGCAGAAGAACACGCTGGCCTCGCTGCGCATCACCGGCTCGCCCACCCAGGTGGGGCAGGAGCTGGTGAGCCTGGCGGAGGTGCACGGCCTGCTCGAGGACCATGCCGCGAGCCGCCAGTGCTACGAGGAGGCGCTCGCCCTGTTCAAGGAGGCTGGCTACAAGCCGGGCCAGGCCCAGGCCTGCTTCGGGCTGGGCGTGGTGAAGGCGAACTTCGAGGACCACCGCGGCGCGGTGGAGCTCATGGCCCAGGCCGCCATGCTCTTCAACGAGACGAAGGACCGCGAGGGCGAGGCCATGTGCCGCGCGTGCGTCGGCGAGTCCCTGCGCGCGCTGGGCCAGCCGGAGGCCGCCGAGGAGAAGTACCAGGAGGCCCTCATCCTCTACCGCCAGACGCGCAACACCGAGCGCACCGCGCGGCTGCTGCTGGATATCGGCGACATCCGCATGGAGAAGGCCGAGTACGAGCCGGCGCGAAAGCGCTTCCTCGAGGCCATTCCCATGCTGGAGAAGGGCGAGGACCCGGAGGCGCTCGCGCTGGGACACCTGCTCCTGGGCGAGTCCGAGGGACTGCTGGGTCAGCACGAGGCGGCGCGTACGCACCTCTTGCGCGCGGTGGAGCTCTACCAGGAGCTGCACGACCACGTGTACGAGGCCCGCGCCCGCTGGGACCTGGGCCTGTCCTGCTTCTACACGCAGGACCTGGCCGCCGCGCGCGAGCAGCTGGAGGCCGTGCTCCCGCTCTACGAGGAGCAGGGCCGCGCGGACGAGGTCGCCAAGGTGCGCAACATCCTGGCCCACTTCGCCGCGCGCGGCGCCTGAGGACGCCGCCACACACCCGAGGGGCGCCGCATCACGCCTGGATGCCAGCGCCCACCGCGAGGGCCAGGAGGCCCAACACGCCCACGGCGATGAGGGCATAGCGCCACTCGCCGCGCAGTCCCAGGAGCGTCCCCGCCACCCCCAGCCGCGCCACGGGCGTCACCAGCAGGAGTGACGCCGCCGCCTTGCGCAGCTGGTCGATGGCGACGTGGATGCTCTCGGTCTCCGGCAGCGCCTCCAGGCAGAGCGACAGCACGAACATGCCGCCGCTCAAGAGCGCGCCCACGCGCAGCACCCGCGCGATCCAGCGGTCTCCCGCGAGCGTCCTGTCCCGGACGCGGCCCAGTCCCGGCGCGGGCGCCTGGGCGGTGGCCGCGGTGACGGGCTCCGCATCCAGCTCCGGGGCGGTCTCCACCCTCGCCCGGGCCGCCACCAGGGTGTTGTGTCCCAGGGACAGGGGGTCCGCCATCATCGCCGCGGAGACAGGCGGCGGCACGCCACCACCGTCCGGCTCTTCCTCTCTCACTTCCACACGCTCGGCCACAGTCCCGCCCCTCCCTTCCACAACATCTGCCCCGCCACCACCAGCAGCACCAGCGCGAAGAGCTTCTTGAGCACCGTCGTAGGAACCTTGGGCATCAGCTGGCCGCCGGCATACGCACCCGCCAGGACCCCCACCACCAGGGGAGACACCAGCGCCAGCTTCAGGTGTCCGCGGAGGGCATAGGCGGCCACGCTCGCCGCGCCCGTCACGCCAATCATCAGGTTGCTGGTGGCGCTGGCCACCTTGAAGGGCACGTGCATGCCGTAGCTCATCAGCGGCACCTTCAGCGGTCCGCCCCCCACGCCCAGGAGCGCGGAGAGCCCTCCCGCCACGAACGAGCCGGAGATGCCCAGCGGATAGTTCGTCGGCCGGTAGTCGTCGAGCGTCGCGGGCTCCGCGCGCGGCGAGCGCAGGAACAGCATCTGCAGCGAGACGTAGAGGGTGAACAGGCCGAACACCACCGCCACCATCGCGGGCGCGAGCAGCGCGGCCACCAGTCCTCCGGCGATGGCCCCCAGCACCGTGGACAACTCCAACGTCAGCCCCAGCCGGATATCGCTCAGGTGGTTGTCCACGTAGCCGGCCGCCGCGGCGCAGGAGTTGGCCACCACGCATAACAGGCTGGCCGGTATCGCCTCCTCCAGGGGGACGTTGAAGCCCAGCACCAGGGCCGGCACCAACACGATGCCGCCGCCAATGCCCAGCATCGCCCCCAGCGCCCCCGCGAGCACGCCCACCACCATGAGGAGAAGAACCGTCATTCCTTCACGAGAATAGGAGCGCCACCGCACGGCGCCCAGCGGCATTCCCCGAGGGGAACCTGGCTCGCCAGGACGGTTGCTCCGCGCGCGTAATATCTCCTGCACCCCGGGGCATGGGGCCGCCCGCTACGCGGCGCGGGCCCCCAGGGTTCCCTCGGGGAAGGCCTCCAGGAAGCGGGCTCGCGTACGGGGTGTGAAGGTGCCCCTTGCCATGTAGCCGTGCAACCTCCGAAGCACGCCCCGCGCCGACTCCAGCGCACCCTCGACCTCCTGGGCGAAGTCGAAGGTGTCATTGCGATACAGCTCCTGGAAGGACAAGCGAGCAAACGCCGGGAGCGCGCGCGTGCGTCCCATGGGGCTGGAGAGAAACAACCCGGAGACATAGAGGCCGCGCACCCACCCGTCGACCTCGGCCTTGGCGGGGGCCTGCCCCACGCGCTCCTGCGAGGACAGCCGCACCAGCTCGTAGATGCCGCGCCCGATGCCGCGCCATGGGAAGCCCGGACTCTTCACCACCTGACACTTCTCGCGCAGCCGGGGCGTGCCCAGGAGGTCCATGCCGTGCAGCTCGCGCAGGTAGAAGAGCGTCTGGGCCCACTCGATGTCACGGTGCGCGGACAAGGGCCGCTCGCCCCGTCGGCGGTGCCGCTCCACCAGCCCGTCCACCACCGGATACAGCCGCCGGTCCAAGCACAGGTGCGTGAAGTATCCGGCGAGCAGGGCCAACCCCGGCTCGGTGCCCACCAGCGCGCCCGTCGCCACCAGCTCCGCCATCTTCAGCCCGAAGCCCACCGGCGCGCGCTCGTGATACAGCCGCGCGAAGGGAGGCAGCTCGCGCTCCGGAAGGAACGCCGCGAGCCCGCCCCGGATGCCCTCGCACAGCGGCAGGTCCGGCAGCGCCGCGCCGAAGCGCGCGTACGGCAGGTCCTCGGAGAGCGCGCGCACCCAATCCGCCGGCAGCTCTCCGGGATTCACGGCCAACCGTTCGATGGCGGTCAGATGCATCAACAAGGTGGGCATTGCCCTGACTGCTACCCAGCCCCTCGCGGCAATGCAACGCTCGAATGGAATCCAACGCTTTGCGTGCAACAAGGCGGGCGTTACAGTCCGCGGCTTCGATTCCCCCCTCTCCCGTTCAGGAGTTCATCGGCCCATGAATTTCACCTTCGTCACCGGCGACGCCACCCTTGCGAATGGCGAGCTGCTCGTCATTCCGCTCTTCGAGGGCGAGCTGAGTGAGGGCGCCCCGGTCAGCCTGGCCTCGGCGGACCGCGCGCTGGAGGGCCGCCTTCGGGGCGCCGCGACCCAAGAGGGCTTCAAGGGCAAGGCCGACCAGTCCCTGATGATGCACACGCTTGGCCGCACCACCGCGGGCCGCGTGCTGTTGTTGGGCCTGGGCAATCGCGCCCGCTTCCAGCCGGAAGTGCTCCGCCTGGCCCTGGGCCGCGCCGCCAAGGCGGCTCAGCGCCTCAAGGTCGCGTCCATCGCGGTGGCGCTGCCCGCCACGCCGTCCTCCGCCGACGCGGTGCGCGCGGTGGTGGAGGGACTGGAGCTGGGCGCGTACCGCTTCGACAAGTACAAGTCCTCCGCGCGCGAGGAGAAGGGCACGCAGAAGCCCGTCAAGGTCGCGCTGGTGCTGCCCGAGGGCACCGAGAAGTCTCGCGAGGTGGAGGACGCTCTCGCGCTGGCGAAGACGGTGAGCGAGGCCACCAACTGGGCCCGCGACCTGGTCAACGAGCCGCCCAACGCGGTGACGCCCGCGGTGCTGGCGGAGGCCGCCCGCAAGTCCGCGCGCGAGCACGGGCTGAAAATCACCATCGGCGGCAAGCGCGAAATCGAGAAGCTGGACATGGGCATGTTCCTGGGCGTCGCGGCCGGGAGCACCGAGGAGCCCCGCCTCATCCACGTCGTCTACACGCCGAAGAACGCGCGCGACGCGAAGCGCCCGCCGCTGGCGCTGGTGGGCAAGGCCATCACCTTCGACTCGGGCGGCCTGTCGCTCAAGCCCACCGAGGGCATGGTGGAGATGAAGACGGACATGGCCGGCTCCGCCGCCGTGCTGGGCGCCATGCAGGTCATCGCCGCCGTCAAGCCGCCCTTCCCCGTGCATGCCTTCATCGGCGCGTGTGAGAACATGCCCGCCGGCAACGCCTACAAGCCCGGCGACATCCTCACGTCCCGCCTGGGCAAGACGGTGGAGATCACCAACACAGACGCCGAGGGGCGCCTCGTCCTCGGCGACATCCTCACCTGGGCCTGCGAGCACCAGCCGTCCGCCGTCATCGACCTGGCCACGCTGACGGGCGCGTGCATCGTCGCGCTGGGCAACTACATCGTCGGCGCCTTCGGAGACCATGACGGCGCGGTCAACGAGGTGCTCCAGGCCGCGCGCACCGCGGGCGAGGACATGTGGCGCCTGCCGGTGAGCGACCTGCAGAAGGACGCGCTGCGCTCCGAGGTCGCCGACATGAAGAACTCCGGCGAGCGCTGGGGCGGCTCCATCAACGCCGCGCTCTTCCTCAAGGAGTTCGTGGGCGAGACGCCGTGGGTGCACCTGGATATCGCCGGCCCGTCCAACAGCCCCAAGGAGCGCGGCTACAACGCCAAGGGCGCCACGGGCGTGGGCGTGCGGACGCTGGTGGAGTGGGTCCGCCTGCGCGCGCAGAACCAGGCCACGGAGGCCGCTGAGGCTCCCGCGACGAGCGCCAGGCCCACGCGCGCCGCTCGGGGCTCGCGCAAGTCGGCGCGGAGCTGAGCCCTCGCTTCAGTCCCAAGGCCCGTCGCGCACGACGTGACGGGCCACTCGAGCGCGCGGGAGCCTCCACCGAGGCCCGCGCGCTTCGTCTTTCAGTGCACGGCCGCCTGCGGAATCGACTTGGGCAGCGCCTTCTGTTGTTGCTCGGGCAAGGGGCGGATGCCGACGAGGAGCTCATCCACGTTCTGGATGACGCTCGCCACGGCCTGGGCGGGCCATGTGGCCAGCATCATCAGGATGCGACCCTCCCTGCCCTCGCGCACCACCACGCGGCCATTCACGCCGTCCCCCACCTGGAAGTCGAAGCCCACCGCGGTGTCCGACAGTGTGAGCGGCACCGGGTCCGTGGTGGTGAAGCCCGGCTGCTGACGCAATCCTTCCGTCAGTCGTTCGGCGAACTGGGTGGGCGTGGCGACCGCGGGGGCCACCTGGACCACCACCTGCGCACCGGAAGGTGGATGGCGCAGGACGACGGGAATCGAGAGCCCCTCGGGTGTGCGCTCGTTGGTGGCGTCGAGCTGCCACTCGTCACTGGGCCGGATGACCTCAAAGCCCAGCTCCTCGTCCACGTAGGGCCCCGAGACCGCGGACGCCAGCGTGGCCACCGACGAGGCGCCCGAGCCTCCCGTGCCTGGCCCCGCGACGTCCGGCTTCACGGCCTGACGTGAGCCACTGCACGCCACGCCACACATCAGGAATCCCCACGCCAGCTTCCGCCACCCAGCCATGCCGTCGTCCCCCAACCACCAACAACGTGGCAGCGAACGTGGGCACGGGCCGCCCGCTAGGCCAGACCTCCCTGCAGGGTCCGGTAGGTGTTGGACAACCGCTCCGCCACGTCGGGCGGCAACACATTGCGCGCGGAGAACAGCGCATACGAGACGATGGCGTCCAACGCCTCCAGCGTCATGGCCCGTGCCACGGCCTCGCCCCCCGTGGAGAGGTTGGCGCGCAGCCGCGTCACATCCACCCGCCCGTCCGGGCCCGGCACCACCCCCGCGAAGGCATCCTCCAGCCCCGCGGGCGGCGCATCCAGGAAGCCCCGCAGCAGGTCCACGTCCTTCCCCGCGTCGCGCAGCGAGCGGTGAATCAAGGACAGCAGCAGGTTGTAGCGTTCCTCCGCGGACAACAGCTCCCAGGCCATGCCCTCCACCGCGGGCACGGGCGCCGCGGGAGGAGCCGTGGGGCGCACCTGGAGGTGCCCGCCTCGCACGCACTCGTCCAGCCACGAGAAGAAGGCGTGCTGTCCCCCCTCGCGCACGGCGCGCAAGTCGCTCAGCGTCGCGCCCGCGCCCATCCGCTGGAAGAAGCGCTCCTCCCCTGGCCGTGGCCCCGCGGGCCCCGGCTCCGCGCGCAGGTCCTCCGGATAGCGTCGCCGCAAGCGAGACAGCTCCTCCGAGCGCTTGATGCCCGTGAGCACCAGGTCGCGCGTGCGCTCGGGCAGCTTCACCACGTCGGCCATGGGCGCGGGGCCCTCGACGAAGAGGAAGCTGCCTTCCGTCAGCTCGAAGAGGCTCAGCACCACCTCGCGCACGACGTACGTCATGGCGCCGTAGAGATGGGCCTCGGACACCAGCCCCTCGGACGTCAGCACCTGGCCGATGCGCCGCGACGGCGTCACGCGAGACAGGGCCTGCGTGAGCTGCGCCTGCGTCACCAGCCCCAGCCGCGTCAGCACCGCGCCCAGCCGCTCCGAGCGCTCCGTGGACGTGGCGAAGACCACCTGCCCGTCCCGGAAGGACACCGTCCGTCGAACGGCGCCGCTCTGCACCGCGAGCAGCCCGCTGCGGATGCCCGTCAGGACGTGGGCGAAGACTTCCTCCACCGACAGCGTCCCGAGGGTGCCAGCCAGGAAGCCGGCGAAGCCCGAGGGCTCGTGGAGGAGCACCATCCCCTCCGGCCCGTGGAACCAGGCCGAGAGGGGACGCGAGGAGGACAGGCCCGCGGCGAGGGACTTCTCCAGCTCGAGTGAAGTCGCCTCGCCACCGACGCGGGGCGTGGCCTTGGGTTTCTGGGCCACCGCCCGTGTCCTCCTGCCGTTCGAACTACTTCTGCGCCGGGGCCTTCAGCTCGGCGTCGATGATGCTCTTGAACTCCTCGGCCGGCTGCGCGCCCGAGAGCATGATGCCGTTGATGAAGAACGCCGGCGTGCCGCTGACGCCGACCTTCTGGCCGTCCGCCATGTCGCTCTTCACCGTGGCCGCCTTCTCACCCGAGTCCAGGCACTTGTCGAACTTCGCCTTGTCCAGGCCCAGCTCGCCCGCGTAGGACTTCAGGTGCTCGACCTGCAGCGCGCTCTGGCTGGCGAACAGCTTGTCGTGCATCTCCCAGAACTTGCCCTGGTCCCCGGCGCACAGCGACGCCTCGGCGGCCTTCTGCGCCTCCTTGTGGAAGTCGAGCGGGAACTGGCGGAACACCAGCTTCACCTTGCCCTCGTACTCCTTCATGACCTGGTCCACGGACGCGTTGGCGCGGCTGCAGAACGGGCACTGGAAGTCGCTGAACTCCACGATGGTGATGGGGGCGTTGTCCGCGCCCTTCGACGGGCCCGTGGCGGCCACCTGCTTGCGCTCGGCCGGCGGACGCGGCGGCTCCGGCAGGGTGATCTGCACGTTGGCGTTCTTGCGCAGCTCGCCGAAGAGGGCCTGGGCGCGCTCCTGCTTGGGCTGCTGCGTGAGGAAGTCGACAATCTGCGGCTTCATCTGCTCGAACGTCGAGCCGGGCGGCAGCTGGCCCTTGGCGCCGTCGAAGACCTCCTTGATCTTCTCGTCGGTCGGCGCGGGAACCTTGTCGTCGATCTCCGCCTTGAGGAACTGGTCCTGCGTCATGCCGCGCTTCTTCGCCTCGGCGTCGACCAGCTTCTCCGTCACCATCCCATCAAGGCCCCGCTTGCGCAGCTGGAACTTCTGCTTCTCCAGGTTCGCCATCGGCTCCTGGATGCGGTCGTTGAGCTCCTTGTAGGTGATCTTCTGGCCATCGCCGAAGGTGGCGACCACCGTGTCCGGGGTCGGCTCACCCGGAGTGGCCTGCGCGGCGGCCGGCGCCTGCGCGGCGGCCGGCGCCTTCTCCTTGTTGCAACCGGCGGTGAAGGAAGCCGCCAGCAACGCGGCGAGGATGACAGGGGTTGGACGCATGGGCATAAGCCCGCGACTTAGTTCAGGCGGCCCCGGCCTGCAAGGAAATGCCAAGACAGCGTCAGGCGACGAGCGGCTCCAACGCCAGCGCTCCCGCCAGTCCCGGCAGGCCCAACTCCAGACCCTCCAGGTCGAGTCGACGCGCGGGGACAATCTCATAGCAGCTGGGGTCCGAAAGCACCTTGCGCACCAGCTTGTGATTGAGCGCGTGGCCCGTCTTGTACGCCGTGAGGTGTCCGATGACGGGGCGACCGAAGAGGGACACGTCGCCGATGGCGTCGAGGATCTTGTGCCGCACGAACTCGTCCGTGAAGCGCAGACCCTCCGGGTTGAGGATGGAGAGCTCATCCACGACGATGGCGTTGTCCAGCGAGCCGCCGCGCGCCAGGCCCAGCTTCTTCAGCTTCTCCACGTCGCGCAGGAACCCGAAGGTGCGCGCGCGGGAGATCTCCCGCGAGAACTCCCGGTCGCTGAAGTCCAGGTCGAAGGCCTGGCCCTGGATGACGGGGTGCTCGAAGTCGATGGTGCAGCTGATGCGGAAGTTCGTGGAGGGCGTCAGCGAGGCCTGCTTGTCGCCATCCACCACGGACACCGACTTGCGGATGACCAGCAGCTCCTTGGGCGTGTCCAGCTCGCGGATGCCGGCTTCCTGGATGAGCGCGGCGAAGGGCGCGGCGCTGCCGTCCATGATGGGCACTTCCGGGCCGTCCAGTTCCACGCGGGCGTTGTCGATGCCCAGGCCCGCCATGGCGGACATGAAGTGCTCCACCGTCGCCACCTTCACACCATCGCGGCCCAGCGTCGTCGCCAGGGACGTGTCCACCACGTACTCCGCCAGCGCGGGGATGCTCACGGGCCGGGGCAGGTCCGTGCGGACGAAGACGATGCCGTGACCCGCGGGGGCCGGACGCAGCGTGAGCGTCACCTTCGCGCCCGAGTGGAGCCCGATGCCCTGCAGACTGGCGGTCTTCGAAAGGGTGCGCTGGTTGTAGGAAGACGGGGGCATGTCGGTGTCGCCTCGTGGCTGCTCGTGCTGCGGGACTTCCGAACGGTCATCTGGCCAGATGGCGCCGGAATCGTTCAACAGTGGTCTGACGCGACGCGCAGATTGAGCAAGTGGCATGCCACAACAGCGTGACATCCCAGGAACCGTGGTGAGGGGTGCGAGTGACTCGAACCCCTTGGAACGGCTGGCCTTTTTCTGACATCGCGGTGGGTGCCGTTCGTGGCCAGACACCCTCCCCCGTCTGAGGCCCGGTCAGTTCCACCCGAAACCGTGACATTGGTGTCCGGGATTTCCTCGCGGCCCCATTCCCCGCCCGCCTCCGTGACGCGCTTCGCAACGAAGCGTGTCTTCCATGCAACACGGGCGCGTCCATAGCGCAAGGAACTGGCTGGAAGCAAACACGCGCCGTATGAGCACGCGCCGTGGGGGGTTGCGTCATACGGCGCGCATGGGCGTGGGTCGGAAAAATCCCGCCCGAGACACGTCTCAGCGAGACAGCGCGGAGACGAACCTGTCCCGCAGCGCTTCGGCCTCCTGGCGGTCGAAGCCCCGGCCCTGCAGGAGGGTGCGCCGGCTGACGGCGTGAAACGTCGACTCGAGTGTCTGGCTGAAGCGGCGCAGGTCCTCCGCGAGCCGGGCGCGGATGCCAGGGCCTTCCGGGGGCCAGGGCAGCTCGACGAGCAGCGCGGTGAAGCGGTCGAACGCGTCGTAGTCGGCGTAGCGCAGGAGCTGATAGCCGCCGTCGTGGAAGTAGGCGAGGAAGGACTTGAGGGCGTCCAGCGCCCGCTCGGCCGCCGGCACGTCGTCGGCGCGCAGGCAGCCCTCCGCCGTGCGGCACAGCTGGGCGTAGACCCACAGGTCCTTGCGCAGCCGCAGCGCGGCGTCCTGGGGGCTCACCAGCGTGTCGAAGACGCCGTCGGTCAGGCCGCCATTGGGCGCGAGCGCCTCCACCAAGGCCACCACCTGGGCGCGCAGCAGCTGCGTGAAGGCCGCGGCGGCGCGGGCGGGCGCGTCCGGCTCCTTGTCGACGTGGGCCAGCACCTCCCGGCCGATGCGCTCGGACTCCTTGGCCAGGTCCCTCGCGGCCCGGAGCGCCGCGGCCTGCAGCGCCTTGGAGCCCGCCTTGGGGGACAGCTCCGCGTGCATCCACGTGGCCAGGGCGTGTGTCTCGCTGCGCACCAGCGCCAGCAACACCCTCACCCGCCGGGGCGTGGGCGGCGTGCCCTCCGCGTCCACGTAGGCCAGGTAGTGCAACAGGCGGAACAGCCCCAGGAACGCGGTGGTGAAGACGGTCCGCGACTCCTCCGCCATGGGGGCCAGCGTGTCCAGCAGCCGCACCGAGCGCAGCCGGTCGTACTCGACGCGGAACTCCAGCGGACGGAAGGGCCGGAAGTAGCGGTTGAGGACGATCTCCTTCAGCGCCAGCTTGCCCAGGTCCTGGAAGAGATTGAGGCGCGCGGTGGGGAGCTGGAGCAGGTGGTCCAGCAGGTTGCGCAGCGCGTCCAGGTCCTCGCGCAGCACGAAGAGGCTCTCCGGCGGCGTCTCCTGGTCCAGCTCCTCCTCGATGAGTGCGCGACGCACCCGGTCATCCGCCAGCTGGGTCTCCACGTACTTGCGGAAGACCATCTTCTGGTCGCTGTCCGGGTCCTGGAGGTGACGTGCGACACGGATGGCGCGGTCCATGGCGTCGCGGACGTCCACCAGCTCCTCGTGGAAGTCGCGGGTGACGAGCGGCCGGTCCTTCGCGTCCACCACGGCGGTGAGGTTGAGGTAGCGCTCCACGGCGCGCAGCAGCATCTCGAACTCGAAGAGCAGCTCCTCGCGGCCGTCCACGGGCACGCCGCGCAGCCAGCGCTCGCGCTCGGCGAGGAAGCCCGCGCGCGATGTCTGCGACGCCCGCATCAGGTCCGCGTAGAAGTCACGCGCGACGCGCTGGGGGGTGGGGCCGGAAGCGGGAGACGCGGGAGAGGTGGCCTGGCTCATGGCTCGCGAGTGTCAGAAGAGGCTGCCCTGGGGCGTGGGCGGCGGCTGCTTCTTGAAGTACTGGTAGGTGCGATGCGTGGCCATCCGGCCCCGGGGCGTGCGCTGCAGGAAGCCCTCTTGCATGAGGAATGGCTCGTACACGTCCTCAATCGTATCGCGTTGTTCGCCCACGCTGGCGGCGATGGTCTCCACGCCCACCGGGCCCCCGCCGAACTTGTCCAGGATGGTGAGGAGGATCTTCCGGTCCATGGAGTCCAGGCCGCTGGCGTCCACCCCCAGCCGGTCCAGGGACTTCTTCGCCAGCTCCAGGGTGATGCGCCCGTTGCCCTCCACCTCCGCGAAGTCGCGCAGTCGGCGCAGGAGCCGGTTGACGATGCGCGGCGTGCCTCGGGAGCGGGTGGCCACCTCGTGGGCGGCGTCCTTCTCCAGGGGGATGCCGAGGATGCGCGCGGAGCGGTGGAGGATGAGCTCCAGGGCCTTCGCGTCGTAGTACTCCAGGCGCTCCTGGATCTGGAACCGGTCTCGCAACGGCGAGGTGAGCAGGCCCGTGCGCGTCGTCGCGCCGATGAGGGTGAACGGGGGCAGGTCGATCTTCATCGCCCGGGCCGCCGGCCCCGTGTCGATGGTGATGTCCAGCCGGAAGTCCTCCATCGCCGGGTAGAGGTACTCCTCCACCGCCGCGTTGAGCCGGTGGATTTCGTCGATGAAGAGGACGTCGCGCGCGTCCAGGTTGGTCAGCAGACCCGCCAGGTCCCCCTTGCGCTCGAGCGCGGGGCCGCTCGTCACGTGGATGCCCACCCCCAGCTCGTTCGCGATGATGTGCGCCAGCGACGTCTTGCCCAGACCCGGAGGGCCCGAGAACAAGCAGTGGTCCAGCGCCTCGCCACGGCTCTTGGCCGCCTGGACGTAGACCTTGAGCTTCTCGACGACGGGGCCCTGCCCCACATACTCGTCGAACGAGCGCGGACGCAGGGAGGCCTCGAGCCGGACGTCCTCCGGGAGGACCTCTTCGGAGAGAGTGTCGGACTTCCTCGCCATGACCATGGGACCCTATACAGGAAGGCCCCGTCTGTCGCCCACATCCTCGGACCCTTCCCACGGGGTGCCTCGCAGGCCAGGCGGCCAGGGCCTGGAGCGCGGGCCGAGGCCTCGCGTGCGGGTGGCTTCGCGGAGGGTGAGGTCTCCCCGACGAACGCGGGCGAGGCCTGTGGACTGGCGGACGCTCGGACCCGGTCCTTGCGCAAGTGGACGCGCGGCCCTGTCCGGGGCGGGGGAAAATGTCCCCACCCACTCGACCCGCTTCGCCCTCCCCGCGCCTCCACGGTGAGCCCATGAGCCAGAGCCCCGCCTTCCGCCCCCTGCCCTTTCTCGTGGAGGCCCACGCCGAGCCGCTTCCTGGCCCTCGGCTCCAGAAGCTGCGGCGCGCGGCGCTCCTCGCACGGGAGCGCTTCGTCCAGGAAGGCCCGGTCGCGGCGGTCGCCACCTGCGAGCTCGTCACCTTTCCGTATCCCGCGCTGTTCGCCTTCAGCGGCGCGAGCCTGTCACCGGCGCCCTACGTGATGCTGACCCACCGGATGCAGGTGGTGCAGTTCGTGGACACCGAGGGAGTGCGTCGCACGCTGCTCTTCAACCCCACCGACTACGAGCGGAGCCAGACGGCGCCCTTCTACCATTCGCTGCGCGAGCGCTACGGCCCGTTCCTCTCCGACAAGCTCATGTCCACCCGGCGCGGCACGGTGCGCGGACACCTGGCTTCACTCGGGCTGACCCCCGCGGACGTGGACTACCTGGCCTTCGACCACCTGCACCTGCAGGACCTGCGCGGCTGGCTGGGAGGCGGTGGAGCAACGGCGTACTTCCCTCGGGCCCGGCTGCTGGTGCAGCGCGAGGAATGGGACGCGGTGAAGGAGCCCCACCCGCTGCAAGCCGTGTGGAGCGTCCCCGGCGGCGCCGACGTGCCCGACGAGCGCGTGGTGTGCCTGGAGGGAGACACGTGGCTGGGCGTGGGCGCGGCCCTGCTCTTCACCCCGGGCCACACGCGCGGAAACATGTCCCTGGCGGTGGCGACGTCGCGCGAGGTGTTCGTCACCAGCGAGAACGGCGTCGCCACCGAGAGCTACACCCCGCTGTTGTCCGCCATCCCCGGCGTTCGCCGCTTCGCCGAGCAGATGGGCTGGGAGGTTGTTCTCAACGGCAACACGCGTGAGGACTCGCTGGCGCAGTACTCGTCCATGGTGGTGGAGAAGCTCTTCGCGGGCCCCTCCGCGGTGGAGCGCTCGTTCATCAACTGCCACCCGTCGTCGGTGCTGACCGCGCACCTGCTGGCGCCGGGCTTCGCGCCCACCATCGTCCTGCCCGCGCCCAACTTCGGAGACGTGCGCCCCACGCCCGCCAACCGACGCGCCGCCTGACGTCACTGACATCCCTGCGCATTCTCGCCCGACTGCGCGCACGGCCACGCGGGGCGGAAGGGCACCGCCCACAGCGCCTCGTTCATGGGCATGTCCCCGGCGAGGAAGAACACCTCGTTGCCCGCGCGAACGAACGAGCGCGGGTCCGACGACGACGTCCCGGGCGCGATGTCCGTCAGCCGGCGCGTCCGCCACAGCCAGCCGTCGCTGGTCCAGGCCTCACGGCCATGGCGCGTCGTCGTCGCGGAGAAGAACAGCCAGCCGTTCTCCGCCGTGAGCTGCTCCGGGTCGCTCCCCCTCGAGCCCCACTCGATGTCCCAGACCATCCACGTCCCCAGCGCGGAGCCGTCGCTGCGCCACAGCTCGCGCCCGCGCCAGCCATCCTCGGCCGCGAAGTAGAGCACGCCATCCATCACGACGAGGCTGGTCGGCAGCGAGCCCTTGGGCCCCGGCCAGATGTCGCGAACCAGGCGCGTCCCCGACGACGAGCCGTCACTGCGCCACAGCTCGCCACCGTGGCGCGTGTCCCCCTGCTCCCCGAAGTACCCGTCCGAGCCCGCCACGAAGAACAACATGTTGTTCATCGACGTGAGGTACGACGGAATCTCTCCGGTGAAGTCGCGCACCTTCTCCGCGGAGCCGGGACGGTCCGACGTCACCCACAGCTCCGCGACATCCGTCCCGATGTCTCGCAGGAAGAACAGGCGGGTACCCACCGCCGTCAGCGAGAAGAACACCCCCACGGGGGAGTGGTAGTGCGCGCGCGCCAGTCCGCGGGGGTCCACGCTCCACAACACCGCGGAGTCCGCCGAGTACGCCACCAGCGCAATCCGGTCTCCCCACGCCACCAACCCCGTGAGCTGACGCCAGCCGGCGCCGGGCTGGAACTCGTGCACCAGCTGCGTGCCCACGTCCGTGCCGTCCGTGCGCCACAGCTCCTGGCCGTGCTCGAAGTCCTCCGCGACGAAGTAGATCCAGTTCCCCACGCGGGTGAGCGCGCGCGGCGCGGAGCCTCGCTCCCCCTGCCACACGTCCTTCACCATCACCGTGCCCGCGGCGGTGCCATCCGTCCGCCACATCTCCGGCCCGTGCTGACCGTCATCCGCGACGAAGAGCACCCACTTGCCCAGCGGCGTCAGGAAGCGCGGCACCGAACCCATGGGCCCGGGACGGATGTCCTTCACCACGTTCGCGCACTCCGCGCCTCCAGCGCTGCTGCTCCACAGCTCGCGCCCCTGCTCCACGCCTTCCGCGCTGTAGAACAGCCGCCCCTCGCCTCGCGCCAGCCACTCCGGCTTCGAGCCCGGAGGCCCCACGCGGTCCGGTCCACACTCACGGCGCGCCGTCGGAACCTCGACAGCCAGCGGCCCCTCGGGCTCGGCCTCCAGCGCCGCCTCCACCCCCACGACACTCGAGTCGCGCCCCTCCAGCGGAGCACCACACCCCACCGCGGTGAGCCCCCCCAACACAACGGACACAAACATCGGGATGCCACGCCATGCCTTCATGTGAGCAACTCCTTGCCCTGGGTGGAGCACTGCCGCCACCGCTGTGGCTGGAAAGTGTCACCGCTGGCGGAATTGACTACCCACTGTGGGAAGAGGGGTTCCCAGGGTGTCCGCCATCCTGCGACGCACGCCGACCCTTGCCACCAAGCGGACACCGGGCGCGTCGGACCCCCGACCGTTTCGCTTTCTCAAAGGAGAGATGCTTGTGCGGGCTAGTCCTGGAGGTCCTGAATTTGATCTCCCCAGGTCAGAAACAACCCCCAGCCCGTCGAGAAGCCGTCAGGCGCCGGCCCTCAAGGACTTGAGTGCCTCGCGGAAGAGGGCCTGGAAGGAGGCGTCGGCCCCCAGCCGGCTGGCGGCGAGCTCCGCGGCCTTCTCCGCTTGCGGGGGCTTGTAGCCCAGGTTGAGCAAAGCGGAGACGAGGTCGGAGTGTGTCCCCCCCGCAGGTGCTGGCGCGGTCCCCCGGGACACCGCCTCCAGGTGGACGGTCTTCATCTTGTCCTTGAGCTCCAGCACCAGCCGCTCGGCGGTCTTCTTTCCGACGCCGTGAATCTTGGCCAGCCGCGCCACCTCTCCGCGAGACAGCGCCGCCACCAGCTCCGGCACCTCCATGCCGGACAGCACCCCCAGCGCCATGCGGGGCCCCACGCGCGAGACACCGTTGAGCAGGAGAAAGACGTCCTCCTCCGCCTTGGACAGGAAGCCGAAGAGGTCGAAGGCGTCCTCACGGACGACGGTGCGCACGCGCACGTCGACGGGCTGTCCCTCCGGGGGCAGCTTGCCGAGCGACAGCGACGAGAAGTTCACCCGGTAGCCCACGCCCTGCACGTCAATGACAGCGTCTTCGGCGTCCTTCTCCAGAACCACGCCACGCAGCCGAGCAATCATCCCGCCTCCGGGCGCCGGTAGGACGGCGCCAATCTGTCCGCGAGGAGCGCCGCGGCGCCCTTGCGCTTCTTGCCAGCCGAGCCCGCCATGGGAATGGCGGCGCGGCCGTGGTTGAGGTGACACAGCGCCACGGCCAGCGCGTCGCTCGCATCCGCGCGGCCCAGCTCCGAGGCCTCCAGCCCCAGGAAGGTCCGCACCATCCGCGCCACCGCGTCCTTGCCGCCCGCGCCGCCCGCGCCCACCGACTTCTTCACC
Source organism: Myxococcus stipitatus (assembly GCF_038561935.1). The sequence goes on from NZ_CP102770.1 coordinate 6,958,706, forward strand.
TTGGCGGGGGGATACTCGAAGACGGGCAGGGACTCTTGAGCCGCCGCCAGCAACGCCACACCCCGGGCGTGCCCCAGCACCAGCGCGCTGCGTGCATTGCGGAAGGTGAACACACCTTCCACCGCCACGGCTTGCGGACGAAACAACACGAGCTGCGCGCACAGCGCGCCATGCAGTTCCTTCAGACGAAGGGCCAGGGGCGCTGTTTCATCGACCTTGATGACACCGTGGCCCACGTGAACCAGCCGGCCTCGCTTCTCCTCCACCACGCCGTAGCCCATGAAGCGACTGCCGGGGTCCACCCCGAGAACGCGCACCGTTTGCTCCGTTCCACCCGCCGTTATTGCGACAGGGACTCCATCAAGGACTCGTCCATCTCGAAGTTCGCGTGCACGTTCTGCACGTCGTCGTTGTCCTCGAGCGCGTCCATCAGCTTGAGCATCTTCTTCGCATTATCACCGTCGAGCTGGACGGTATTCTGCGGCAGATACATCCATTTCTGCTCACCCAGCGACAAGCCCGCCGACTCCAGGCTCACGGCCACCGTGTGCAGGTCCGCGGGCGCGGTGCGCACCTCGAAGCCGTCCGTCCCCTGAGGCACGACGTCCTCGGCGCCCGCCTCCAAGGCCTTCTCCAGCACCGCGTCCTCCGCGGGGCCCGGTTTCACGGTGACGACACCCTTCTTGTGAAACATCCAGGCCACCGCGCCCTCGGCGCCCAGGTTGCCGCCGTGACGGCCAAACACGGAGCGCACGTCCGCGGAGGTGCGGTTGCGATTGTCGGTGAGACATTCCACGAGGACAGCCACGCCGCCGGGGCCATAGCCCTCGTACATGACCTCCTCGTAGCTCTCCCCCTCCAGCTCACCGGTGCCCTTCTTGATGGCGCGCTCGATGGTGTCCTTGGGGATGTTGGCCTCGCGAGCCAGTCCCAGCGCCACGCGCAGGCGCGCGTTGCCACTCGGGTCTCCACCGCCCAGCCTCGAGGAGACGGTGATCTCCTTGATGACCTTCGAGTAGAGCTTGCCCTTGGTCGCGCCCATCGCGGCCTTCTGGCGCTTGATCTTCGACCATCGATTGTGACCGGACATGAAGGTATCGCCCCTGGGCGGCCTTCTCTCCCAGCCCGGGGCGTGGAGTCAAACCCTCTTCAGTCCGCGTCCTGTCGCGCCGAAGTCGCGCGGTCGGGCTCGGACTCCACCGAGGGCATGGGCTCGAAGAAGCCCGTCGGGCCCGACGCGCCACTCGCCTTCTCGCGCTCCTCGATGAGACACGCGGGCACGAGCACGCCCAGCGCGAACAGCCGCGTCGCGGCCTCGTAGGCCACGACCTCCGGGTAGCGGCACTCGAGCAGCGCCGCGCGCATCGTGCGTCGCCCATCGAACAGTCGCACCACCTCGCCCACGTCCTCGGGCAGCGAGGGCAACTCCGCCGCCAGCCGCGTGAAGTCCACCGTCAGCCGGGACGCCAGCGGCAGGCCTCGCGCCCTCAGCGCATCGAAGCGCTCCAGCGCCGGCAACACCGTGTCGCACAGATACGCCCGGTCCATCGTGAACGAGCCCTTGTGCAGCTCCGGCCCCAGCGCCACCGAGTACGCACCACTGGCGAAGCCCAACATGCGGCGGAACGGCAGGCTCCCGCGCTCGCCGTGGAACAAGGCATCCACCACCAGCCCATGACGGAACGCGAACCAGCCCTCCCCTTCCGCCAGCACCAACCGCCCCGAGCGGACACCCGACAGCAGCGCCCGCGTCACCTGCGGCAAGGACAGCCGCGCGGTGTGTGACGTGAACGTGGCCGTCCCCGTCGCGCGCCCCGACTTGAGCCGCGCCAGCGACACCACGTCCTCCACCGCCACCGGCCGCGCCAGATAGTCGTCCGCGCCCACGCCGCCCGCGAGGTCGCGATGAAACTCCTCCACCCGCCGGGCGAGCAGCAACACCGGCAGGTGCGCGGTGCGCGCGTCCGCGCGAATCTGTCCGCACAGGCCGAAGCCATCTCCGTCGGGGAGCTCCACCTCCGAGATGACCAGCCTGGGCAACGGGCCTTCCGTGGACAGCGACTCCAGCGCGGGCTGAACCCCGCTCACCAGCAGCGCCTCGAAGCCCGCCTCCACCAACGCCGCCGCGAGCGCGGACTGCGCCCCCGCATCCGAGTCCACCAGCAGCACCCGCGCCCGGCTCCGCCCGCTTCGACGACGCACCCCTCCCTCCGACGGCACCGAGGCCAGACGCGAGGGGTGTTGGGTAGACGCGGCAGTCATGGATACGAAATTATTCCAGCGAACCCAGACAAGATCGCAACCTCGACACAAGCCCTCGGAATCGTTGAGTTTCCGTCACCAGCATGGCGCGGTAGGGTGTGCGGCATGACTCACTTCGTCTCTCGGGCCCTCCTGGCGTCCTCGCTGCTCCTGGCCTCCACCTCGGCGGCCCAGCAAGCCACTCCCGCGCAACCTGAAGCGGAGGAACAGGCCAGGCTCACGCTCCGCGCCTCGGACGACGAGGACCGGATGGGCGCGGTGATTGCGCCCGCGACACTGCCCGGCCGGACGACGGCGCTGTATGGCTATGCGGGAGCGCCCGAGCTGGGCGTGGGCTTCCGCCAGGGCCTCTCCCAGGTCGAGCTGGAGGCGCGCGCGCGCTTCAACTGGTTTCAAATCTCCGCCGCGCTGGAGCTGGTGGGGCGGCTGAAGGTCTACGAGCAGGGCTCCGTGTCGATGGCGCCGTCGCTGGGCCTGGGCGTGGTGTTCAACTCCGGCTCCACGTACATGGACGACCAGAACTTCTCGGGCGTGCTGCTGCGCATGTCACCAGGCTTCGTCCTGGACTGGCGGGTGGCGGAGACGGTGTCGATTCTCGGCCTGGTGGATGTGCCGGTGGACATCGGCCTCTCCAAGTCGGAGTCGCGGCGGGTGCAGGCGCTCGGCGGTGGCGGCGTCGAGGTGTACCTGGGCAACGGCATGTCCGTGCTGCTCGCGGGACAGCTCGGGCTGGAGTCCTTCCAGGAGCGCAAGGGACTCTCCGACACGCGGCTAGGCTGGTCGCTGAAGGCGGGCCTGGGCGCGCGGCTCTTCTAGCGTCACGTCAAGCCGTAGCGGTCCAGCTTCTTGAGGAGTCCCTGTCGTGACAGGCCCAGTGCCTCCGCCGAGTGCGTGCGGTTGCCACCGTGGCGCTTCAGGGCCTCCTCGATTTCGAGGCGCTCCAGCGCCTCCACCTTCGCGGCCAGCGTGGTGGCGCCCGTGGGACTGGCTCGCGGGCGCTCGCTGCCGGTGAAGGACAGGTCCTCGGGCTGAAGCTCGCGACGCTCTCCCGCCAGCACCGTGGCGCGCTGCATCTCGTGCCGGAGCTCACGCAGGTTGCCCGGCCAGGCATGCGCCGCGAGCGCCTCCGCGGCGGCCTCCGACAGCAGCCGCGCCCGTCCATCCGGACACAGGTGCGCGCACTGGTTGAGGAAGTGCGTGGCGAGCAGCGGCAGGTCCAGGGCGCGCTCGCGCAGCGGTGGCAGCCGGACCTCCACGCCCTTCACGCGCCAGTAGAGGTCCTCGCGAAACGCCCCCTCCTGGAGCATGCGCCCCAGGTCGCGATGTGTCGCGGAGATGAGGCGCACGTCGACGCGCACCGGGCGGTCCGCGCCCACGGGCAGGATGTCTCCCGTTTCCAGCGCGCGCAGCACCTTCACCTGGAGCGCCGAGGTCATGTCGCCCAGCTCGTCCAGGAAGAGCGTGCCGCCATCGGCCTCGGCGAAGAGACCTCGGTGGTCTCGCGTCGCCCCGGTGAAGCTGCCCTTCACGTGGCCGAAGAGCGCGCTCTCCAGCAGCGTCTCGGGGAGCGCGCCGCAGTTGACGGGGATGAAGGGCCCCGACTGGCGGCGGCTCTTGAGGTGCACCGTTCGCGCGAGCAGCTCCTTGCCCGTGCCGTTCTCCCCGGTGATGAGCACCGGCAGGTCACTGGCGGCCACGCGCTCGGCCAGGGAGACGGAGGCGAGGAACGAGGGGCTCTGCCCCACCATGGCCGCGTCCCTCGACGCCTGCGCCAGGGAGGTCCGCAGCGCCTCGACCTGCCGCTCCAGCGCCACGCGGGCCAGCGCGCGCTGCACGACGACCAGGAGCACGTCCGGGTCCACCGGCTTGGTGAGGAAGTCGTATGCGCCCAGGCGAATCGCCTCGAGCGAGTGACGCGTGTCCCCCACTCCGGAGATGACGATGACCTTGGTGCCCGGCCTCGCGTCGAGCAGCGCGGCCAGGCCCTCCAGCCCCGCGGACACGCTGCCGTCCGGAGGCAGCATCAGGTCCAGCAGGACGAGGGGGAATGCCCGTGCCTCGAACGTCGCGCGGGCGGAGGGACGGTCTCCCGCCTCCACCACTTCATGCCCCGCGTCGCGCAGCAGCTTGCCGTAGACCTTGCGGAAGGCGGCATCGTCGTCGACGAGCAGCAGCGGCTGGGAAGAGGCCATGGGGAGCACTCAGTCGGGCAAGGGGGCCTGGCGAGGCGTACCCACGAGCTCCAGGGTGCGCAGCGCCACCTGGATGAGCGTCTGGGCACACGGCTCACAGCCGCCGCCACAGCACCGAGGCCAGCGGCCCTCCGGGTTGCGCAGCAGGGGCCGCACGCAGGACTGGTAGTAGCTGGGCAGACCCAGCTCCTCACTGGCGCGGGCCAGCGCGGAGTCGAGAGGAGACGCTGTGGGCTCGGTGACGTCGGACACAGTCGCTTCATAGCAACGGAAGGGCGCGTGCGCAGCCACCCTCCCCCAGGGAGCTGCTCCCCTGGCCGTGTTCGCCAGGGAGCACTCAGCCGCGAACCACCACCTCGCGGACCTCGCGGGACACCTCTCGCACGTCCACCTTCACATCGAGGAAGTGCGACATCGTCTCGATTTGCGTCACCGCATGGCCGTCCAGCGGCACGGTGCGGAACGCCCCACCCTTCGCCAGCGCGAGCAGGAGGAGGAACTGGTCGCACAGGTGCTCACCCACCGGCACCTCCGCGTCCAGGTAGCGCTTCACCTCCGACGCCACCTCCTCGGCCACGACCTCCGCGCGCTTGCCGCGCTCACCAAAGCCCGTGAAGACCTCGGTGACGTGCTCGCTCTCCACCTCCGCCACCAGCACGTTGCCGGGGCACGAGGTGCGCTTGAGCTCCTCCACGCGCAGCTCGTCCGGACGCCACTTGAGCAGCGCCCCCGCGGTCTCCATCTCCCGCTTCGCCACGTCGAAGGGAATCATCGCCACCACGGCCTTCACCTCGCGGCGCAGCACCCGTCCGCGCTCCAGCAACGAGAGGGGCTTCAGCGCTCGCGGCTGGAGGTCCACGCGGAACTTCCCGCCGCCCGCGGGGAAGAAGCCGGGACGCTCCAGCGTCGCGGAGACCTCCGGCCCCATCTTGTTCAGCAGCGGCAGGTACGCCCGGGTGAGGAAGTCGAACGGGGGCGCCGCGGGATTGTGCGTCCCTCCCTCCAACACCAGCGTGGAGGGCTCCGCCGCGTGCAGCAGCGCGGGCAGCACCGTCTGGAACACCAGCGTCGCACTGCCCGCCGTGCCCACCGCGAAGTGGTAGTTGCCCGCGGCAATCGCGCGAGGACTGAAGGTCAGCTCGCGAGAGCCCAGCTCCGCGCCGGACACCTCGGCCGCGCCCACCGACTCCGCCGCCTTCACCGCCGTCAGGTGCTGACGCAGGAGGCCCGGCTTCGCCCGCCCCGCGCGGATGTTCGTCATCGTGAACGGCGTCCCCGTCACCAGCGACAACGCCAGCGACGTGCGCAGCACCTGCCCGCCGCCCTCTCCCTTGGAACCATCGATGCGCAACATGTGTGTCGTCTCCTGAGCCCCACGCCTCACGGCCCCACCCGGGCATTCTGACACCCTTCACGAAATAGCGGCGCCCGCTTCCCCACCCTGGCGGCCTTTCGGCCTCTTGGGGGAAACGGGCGCCTCGGTGTCGTCATCCCGGCATGGTCACCTCGCGTGTCTGGGGTTGTCCTTCACGGCCTCGACTACCCCTTCACGCAGACGACCTGCTTCAGCGTGTGGACCACTTCGACCAGGTCCGCCTGCGCCGCCATCACCGCATCGATGGACTTGTACGCAGCCGGCGTCTCGTCAATCACCTCCACGTCCTTGCGGCACTCGATACCCGCCGTCGCCTTCTCGTGGTCCTCGAGCGTGAAGCGCCGCTTCGCCGCCTCACGCGACATCACCCGGCCCGCGCCGTGGCTGCAGGAATGGAAGCTGTCCGCGTTTCCCTTCCCACGGACGATGTACGAACGCGCCCCCATGCTGCCGGGGATGATGCCGAGGTCACCCTCACGCGCTCGCACCGCGCCCTTGCGCGTCACGAAGCAGTTCTTTCCGAAGTGGTGCTCACGCGCCACGTAGTTGTGGTGGCAGTTCACCGCCGAGTCGGACAGCTCGAACGGAGGCAGCTCACCGCTCAGCTGAAGCGCCTCGACCGCGCCCTTCAGCATCATCTCGCGGTTCGTCGCCGCGAAGTCCTGCGCCCAGCTCACCGCGAAGACGTAGTCATCGAAGTGCTCCGTCCCCTCCGGCAGGTACGCCAGGTCCGCGTCGGGGAGGTTGATGTACCAGCGGCGCATGTCCTCCTTCGCCAGCTCGATGAAGTAGCTCCCGATGCGGTTACCCACGCCCCGCGAACCGGAGTGCAACATCAGCCACACGCCATCCGACTCGTCCAGGCACAGCTCGATGAAGTGGTTTCCCGTGCCGAGCGTCCCCAGGTGCGCCAGCTCCGGCCCACGGCCGATGCGCGGGTGCTTCCCCACGATGCGGTCATACCCTTCGACCAGTCGCGCCCACGCCTGCTGATGGGAAGCCGGCGCCACACGCCACGCGCCGACATCGTTGCGGCCGCCGTTATCCGAGCGGCCATGCGGCACCGCTCGCTCGATGGCCGAGCGCACCCCACGCAGCGAGTCCGGCAGCTGGTCGGCGCGCAGCGTCGTGCGGACCGCAATCATGCCGCAGCCGATATCCACACCCACCGCCGCCGGCACCACCGCGCCCACCGTCGGCACCACGCTGCCCACCGTCGCGCCGTAGCCGCGGTGCACGTCCGGCATCACCGACACCCACTTGTGGATGAAGGGCAGGCCACGCACGTTCCGGAGCTGCTTCTTGGCCTCGTCCTCGAACGGCACGCCCACCGTCCACGCCTTGATGGGGCGACCCGCCTCGTCCGACAGCACCTCGTAGTTCACCGGATTCTGATTCATGGCCTTCACCTTTCGGTCGTTCGCCCTGGGCTCGATGTCCCGGGCACGGGCACCCCTAGAGCAGCCCGCGTGCCAACCCCTTCTCCGAGGGGAGCCGCCACGAATCGTCCCCGTTCCATATCCCATGGGATAAAGTCCTATCGGAATGGCGAAGACCAAGGCGAGGCAGACGGTGGTCCTGGGCATGCTCGGGACGACGCTCGACACGGGCCAGGGGCCGCAGCGGTGGTCCAAGTGGCGGCCCACGGTGGCGCTGTGCCAGCAGGAGGACCTGGTGGTGCACCGGCTGGAGTTGCTGCACCCGCCAACCGCGACGGCCATCGCCGGGACGCTGGTCGCCGACATCCGGCAGGTGTCCCCGGAGACCACGGTGCGCACCGTGCCCATGGCCATCCGGAACCCGTGGGACCTGGAGGAGACGTATGGCGCGCTGCTCGACTACGTGCGCGCGTACCCCTTCAACCCGGAGGAGGAGGACTATCTCGTCCACATCACGACGGGCACGCACATCGCGCAGATCTGCATGTTCCTCCTCGTCGAAAGCCGGCTCATCCCCGGGCGACTGGTGCAGCTGTCTCCCGAGAAGCGGGACAGCTCGAGCCCGGGCACGCACACGCTCATCGACCTGGACCTGTCGCGCTACGACACGCTGGCCAAGCGCTTCCAACAGGAGCAGCGCGAGGGCCTGTCCTTCCTCAAGTCGGGCATCGACACCCGCAACGCCGCCTTCAACCGGCTCATCGAGCGCATCGAGCAGGTGGCCACGAACTCGCGCGCGCCGCTGCTCATCACCGGCCCCACCGGCGCGGGCAAGTCGCAGCTCGCGCGGCGCATCTACACACTGAAGAAGACGCGGGCCACCGTGAGCGGGCCCTTCGTGGACCTCAACTGCGCCACGCTGCGCGGTGACGGCGCCATGTCCGCGCTCTTCGGGCACGTGAAGGGCTCCTTCACCGGCGCGCTCCAGGACCGCCCCGGCCTGCTGCGACAAGCCCACGGCGGCGTGCTGTTCCTGGATGAGATTGGCGAGCTGGGCGCGGACGAGCAGGCCATGTTGCTGCGGGCGCTGGAGGACAAGCGCTTCCTGCCGGTGGGCTCGGACCGGGAGGTGGAGAGCGACTTCCAGCTCATCGCCGGCACCAACCGCGACCTGCGAGATGACGTCGAACGAGGTCGCTTCCGAGAAGACCTGCTCGCGCGCATCAACCTGTGGACCTTCCAGCTGCCCGCCTTGCGCGAGCGCCCCGAGGACATCGCCCCCAACCTCCTCTATGAGCTGGACCGGGCCTCGGAGACGATGGGCACGCGCATCACCCTGAACAAGGAGGCCCAGGAGCGCTTCCTGCGCTTCGCCACCTCGCCCGACGCGCGGTGGACGGGGAACTTCCGCGACCTCAACGCCGCGGTGCTGCGCATGGCCACCCTCGCGCCCGGAGGACGCATCACCCGCGACGTGGTGGACGAAGAGCTGGAGCGCCTGCGCGCGCAGTGGCGCACCGGAGGCACCCGCCCGGGACCGCTGCGCGCCGTGGGCACCGGAGACAAGGTCGCCGAGGTGATGGGCGAGGAGCTGGCCCAGGAGCTGGACCGGTTCGACCGCGTGCAGCTCGCGGATGTGCTGGGCGTCTGCCAGGGCGTGCGCTCGCTGTCGGAGGCCGGGCGCGTGCTCTTCACCCAATCCCGCGCGCGGAAGGCGAGCGTCAACGACGCGGACCGCCTCAAGAAATACCTGGCGCGCTTCGGCCTCACCTGGGCCGACGTGTCCGGACGTGGGACGACGACGCCCGAGTGAAGGCGCGCTCGAGGCGGCGCGAGAAAAAAGCACGCCTCGGACAAATGACGGTGACCCTTCCCGTCTTCAGGGGTGTTGCAGCAGCACGAGGCCGTGAGCCGGACGAGTCCTCGACGGATGCACCGCCATGCCGACGTCTCATTCCTCCCGCACGCTCCACGGCCGGAGCGCGGGATGGCTCTTCGCCTTCCTCCTGGGACTCCTGGCCGCGCCGCGGGCCCAGGCGCAGGTGCGCGAGCCCGACAACTTCCTCGCCACCACGCTCACGTTCTCCTCGGCCCACCGTCTGCGCAACGTGTCCACCCGGCACGTCTCGCCCACGCTGTCCGCGGGCTTCCGCGTGTCCGAGAGCGGGCAGCTCCGCCTCGACTGGGGCATGCCCTATACGTCGTTCGAGCCTCGCCGCGACCCGGTGGGCCGCCAGAGTCACTCCGGCTCCTCCAACCTGCTCATCGGCCTGCACCACGTCAGCGCGTTCGCGGATGACACCCTCTTCACGCGCATCGGCGTGGCCGTCGCCATTCCGCTCGCCCGCAGGAATGACTCGGGCCCCGACGCGCCTCGCGCCGCCCAGGCCGAGGGCCTCAACTACGACACCGCCGCGGCCGTGCGTGGCCTCGCGGACCCGTGGCTGTGGGCGCTCGACACCACGTCCTTCGTGGTGCCCCTGACGCTGGGCCTGGACCTGCCCGGGCTCCAGCTTCGCGCGGACGTGGCGTTCGGCATGCTCGTGCCCACCTCGAGCGCCTCGCGAGACACCCACTTCGTCGCGCAGGGCAGCCTGGAGGCCGCGCTGGGACTGGGCCTGCTCGAGCCCGGCGTGAAGCTGCAGGTGGTCTCCCCGCACCTCTCCAAGGCGACCTGGGATGGGGAGAACGCACGCGCCTCGGTGGAGCCCTTCCTCCGGGTCCACCTGGGCCCGCTGTTCGCGCGGGCCGGCGTGCGCATCGACCTGGGAGACCCGGAGGCGCCCCCGTCCCCCAGTCCCTCGCGGATGTGGGCGCTGGGCGTGGGACTGGGGCTGGGCTTCTGAAGCGGCCTCTACCGGATGAGGTAGAAGGCCTCCTGCCGAGGCACGAAGAACTTCCAGCCCTCCGCGGTGAGATAGGCCGGGTCCTCCTCCATCACCGCCACCTTCTGCCCGCCCCACTCGGGCACCGGGGTCGTCGTGCTGAGCTCGATGGCGATGTACGAGCCCTCGCGCAGCGGCTTCGGTGCCTCCTTGCGAGTCGCCGACCGGAAGTCGATGGACGCGCCCAACCCGTGGCCCTGGTTCCCCAAGGGATGGCTGTACACATCCGCCTGGATGCCCCGCGCCCCCATCTCCGCCATGGTCTCCTGGAACACCTCCGCCGAGGAGCGGCCCGGCCGCGAGGCCTTCAACATCAACACGTCCTGGAGCGCGTGCGTGTTGGCCAGCGCGGTCTTCAAGCCCACGGGCGCGTCCGTCTCTCCCTCGCGCAACACGTAGGCCATCTTCTGCCAGTCCGTGTGCAGACCCAGGTGGCTGATGCCGAAGTCCACGTGGAGCAGGTCTCCCCGCTCGATGACCAGGCTCTCCTTCGCCACGGCCAGGAACCCGCGTGACGTCGTCCCCACGCCGCCCTGGCGCTGCACGCGCAGGTCCGGCTGGAACCACGTGCCCACGCCCAGCGAGCCCACCTTGTCGTAGAGCCAGCGGCGCACGTCGCCCACCGTCGTCGTCCCCGGCACCACCACCGCGGAGGAGAGCGCCTCCTTCACGATGGCATCCGTGAGCGCCACCATGCCCCGGTAGTGCTCCCACTCCTCGGGGATGCGCGTGTCCAGGTACTCCTCGATGAGCGGCTCCGCGCTGACGAACCGCGCCTCCGCGTCCGCCCCCAGCGCCTCCTTCACGAAGAGGTATCCATCCCGCGTCAGGCTGCGCGTCACGCCCCGCTTGCCCCCCGTCGACAGGGCGATGCGCTGGGGCTGGTGCCGGGCGACCAGCTCCGCGAGGACCTCCGCCGAGGACCTGCCCTCGGTGGGAATCTCGAAGAAGCGCTGGAGCGCCTCCTCCCCGTAGCCCGTCAACGCCACGCGCCGGAGGCCGTCCGCCCCCGCGTCCACGAAGACGAAGATGTCGCGATTGCCCGCGTACGGGAGCGGCGGCGCCACGAACTGCGTGAGCGGATCATCGTGGAACTCCTCGTTGACGATGATCCACATGCCCACCCCGTGCCGCCGCATCATCTCCAGCAGCATGCCGTGGCGCTTCTCCAGCCAGGTCTGCCGGAGCGCGAGCTGCTGGGACAAGGGCAACAACCGGAGCGGCTCGGCGCCCGCCCCTTCCTTCCGGGTGGACGAACATGCCGAGAGCAACACGAGCGGGACCACCGCCCACTTCAACAAGGTCATCGGGACTCCCATCGGCCAGGAGCCCCACCCTAACGCCTGAAGGTCTCGAGACCGAAGTCCCCCACCTCCGGAGCCCTTGGAGACTCCGGAGGCGGAGGACCTGGGGCGCGCTCTGCCGCCCACGCCCGCTGTCGCTCCACCCCAACCCTCGCGGATGACGCCCCCCACGACCCTCAGGCCATTCGCGTCACATCCCCCCGCCTGTCACGACGCCAGCCGCAGAGGTGGCGGTCGTCCCCCGACGCCGCCAGCCAGTGTGAAGCGCTCCCAAACCCTCGCGCCTCGAACCTCAGTAGCTCGCAACCTGGAAATCCAGGTCGTCCTCCAGGAGAAGCTCGACATCCCGCGCCTCCTGGTCCTGCCCCTCCCCCTCTGAAGCGGCCCACCGCGTGCAGCCCCACCCACCCGACTCCCGCTCCTCGTTCCCCCCCGACAACGCCCCCCAGGCTCCCCCTGCCCCACGCCCCTCCTCCGGTGCCCACATCCCGTGCGTCCCCCCCTGGTCCCACGCATCACCTCGGAACATCACTCCCCCCTCGTCGCGATGCAGTCGAAGCAGCGTTACTCCCCCGTCGCCCGCCCCTTCCTCCTGAAATACGCACCGAGCCCGTTTTCTTGAGCCGCTCGGTTGAAAATAAAAAGGGCGCCTCTCCTCACGAGAAACGCCCGAAAAACAAGCAAATCTTCAGCAAACGAAGGAAACCTTGAAACACCTGTTTCGTGTTTCAGCGGTCGTCGTTCGCGGGCGTCTCGTCCGGCGTGGGCGTGACGGGGATGGCGAGCTTCGCGGAGAAGCTGTCCGCCTCCTCGACTGGAGCACGAAGGCCCCGGTCCCGCTCCGGTGGTGGATCAGGAATCTCGTCGGAGATTCGTTCCGCGCCAGGATTCCTCGGGCTCGGCTTCATATGGGATTCCCCCCTGTTCGATGTTTCAAGAGCGACGCGCCGTCGGGACGACGTGGCGTCAGCTCCAGAACGTCACGGGTCGGAATCCTTGATGGGTCGCCGACACTTCACTCGAAGAGGAGGACCTGGGAGGGCCACGTCGCGGCGGGCTCGCGGGCCAGCCACGCCAGGCGCTCGTCGCGCAGGGCTCGGGCGGGAGGCGTCCCGGCGCGGATGCGCTCGCGCACGGACTCGAAGAAGCGCCCGGCGGTGTCGGGGATGTCGCCCGTGGAGGCGAGCACGGTGCGCGCCCCCGCCTCGATGAAGGCCACCGGCAGGCTCACCGGCTCGTGGAGGAACGGCGCGGAGCGGGCCGCGCCACACGCGGCGAGCAGCACCAGCGGGGCTCCGAGCAGCGTCTGCTCCCGCACCTGCGACGCGGCCAGCGCATAGCGCCCGTCCGCTTCCGGCGCGAGCACCAGCAGCGAGGCGTCCGACAGCTCCGGGCTGAAGATGCCGTGGGTGTGGATTTCAATCTCGCGCGCCTCCGCCATCTCCCGAAGCACCCGCGACGGCGTGGCCGACGCGCCCCGGAGCTCCACGCGCAGCGGGTCGGGGACACGCGGGGCCTCCAGGGGCATGAGCGTCTCCAGGCCCAGCGACGCCGGAGCCTCCACGCCCGTCACGACCAGGTGATGCCCGCCCTGCCCCCGAGCCTCCGGCAGCATCCGCGTCCGCCCCACGCGGTAGCTCCACGCCTGCTCCACGGGAAGCAGCCCCGGCAGGCCATGCACGGGCGGCAGGGCCAGCACGTCCACGTGCTCACACCCTCGGAGCGCCGCGACCAGGCGCGGAGGGACAAGCCCCTCGGCGGAGCCATGGAGGGGCGCGGTCCGCCCTTCGTCATACGTGCCCGCCAGCGTCCCGTTCGCGTCGCGCACGGCGGTCACGGTGCGCTCGTGGTCCACGGCCATGGCCAGCACACAGCGGCGCGGCACGGGCACGCGCAGGGCCTGGCCCATCAGCTCCAGCACCTGCTCCTGGGAGCCCACGCGGCCCGCGTCGCTCATCAGCACGGCGTACGCGAAGCTGCGCGCCTTGCGCGCGTCCACATCCAGCGGGAGCTTCTCCGCCGCGGCGATGGCGCCCTGGAGCAGCGCCCGGCCCGACGCGCGGTCGCGCTCCAACATGAACTGACCTTCCAGGAACGTCAGCAGCGCCTGCTCGCCTTGTGTCCGAGAGCCCCGCCGCAGCTCATCCAGCGTGCGCCGCAGCAGGTCCTCGTCACGGACCTGCGCGCCATGGCGGGCCAGATACGAGAGCACCCACGCCCCCGCCATCCCCAGCGGGCGCCCGCACCGCGTGGCCTGCTCCAATTCCTGTCGGGCCTCGTCGGGACGGAAGTCCGCCCACGCGACGATGGCCAGGTTGCGATGCGCATACGTGCGCTGCTCGCAGTCATCCGGGATGCGCGCCAAGGACTCGCGCAGGAAGGCCCGCGCGCTGGCCGCGCTCTGCCGGTAGCGGGCAATCTGCGCCATCTCCTGGAGGAACTGCTGCTCCAGGTTCCACTCTCCCAGCTCGCGCGTCAGCCGCCACCCGTCGCGCGCCTCTTCCAGCGCATCGGCGGGACGGTGCAGCCGCACGAAGAGGTCCGCCAGCCTGCGCCGGAGCGTCGCGCAGCGGTACGCCAGGCCCCGCCCGGAGCACGACGCCAGCGCCGCGCGGAGCCGCTGCTCGGCCTTCCACCACTGTCCCGCATGCTCCTCGCGCACGGACAGCTCGCGCTCCGCCAGGAGCGTCAGCCACGCGTCTCCCCCCGCGCGGGCGATGCGCTCGAAGTCCTCCAGGTGGCGCTCCACCACGTCGCGCGCCACGAGTGCGCCCAGGTACAGGTCGTCCTCTCCGGAGCTCCGCAGCGTCTCCAGGAACGCGTCCGGCGTGGGGTGCTCGCCGCGCAGGAGCCGGGCGTAGTCGCGCGCCAGCGGGCCCCGTCGCGCGAAGTCCGCGCCGGCCACGCGGTTCACGGTGTCGCGCAAGGTGGAGTCGCCCTGCACGTCATCGAGGACCTCCGCGAGCGGCAACAGCCGCAGCGCCGCCTCACGCGTGGGCGCCGCCCTCACCGCGTCGTAGAAGCCCAGCCGCACCACGCCCGGGAAGCGCCGGGCTTCCTCTAATGGAAGCCGCGCCCCTTCCAGCGTGGCCAGGTTCTGCGCCGCCGCCCGCGCGTCGTGGAAGTCTCGCGAGCGCCGCATCGTCTCGCTGCGCAGGGCCAGGGCCCGAATCCGCGCCTCCTCGCTCCAGCCCGGCTCGCCCAGCGCCGCCACTTCGTCGAAGGCATCCGCCGCCTGGAGCGTCAGCCCCATCTCCCGCAACACCAGCGCGCGATTCCACAGCGCCTGGGGATGGTCCGGAGACTTGCGCAGCACCGACTCCAGCATCTCCAGCGCATCCTCGCGCCGCCCCTGCTCCAGCGCGACGAGGGCCAGGTCGCTGTCCCGGTCCAACGACGCGGGCGTGCGGCGCAGGAAGTCCGAGGCCTGCCGCAAGTCCTTGCGCACCAGGTACGCGGCGGCGATGCCGTGCAGGTCCCCCTGCTCCTCCAGCTCCGCCAGCTCGCGCAGCGGCAGCGGCGTGGTGACCAGGGACACCTCGGGGCCCGCGCGCATGGGCACGTAGCGCCGGTAGCCATCCGCTCGCGCGTAGGCCACGCGTGCCTCCAACGAGCGGTGTGCGGGATGCGCCAGCCACACCTCGGGAGGCGTGCCGCCCGCCACATTCACGGTCAGCACCAGCAACAGGGCCACCACGGCCAGCCCCGCCGCGCCCGCGGCCCATCCCTGGGTGCGCCGCATCCATGCGGGCACCCGGGCGCGCAGGCGTCCACGCCACGTGGGCCTGGGCCGCGCCACCCGCTCCTCGAGCCGGGGAACGATGACCAGGTCCTCGGGCGTCTCTCCGTCCAGATGCATCGCCTGGAAGCCGAGCAACTCCAACTGCATCGCCTCGTGCAGCCCGGTGGCGCACATCACGCAGCGCGCCAGGTGATGGCGGAAGTTCTCTTCATCGACGGGTGGCAATTCGCCATCCAGGAACAGATACAATTTGTTACACGGAGGGCTCATGCGGCCCCTCCCCCGCCCGTCAGCGGCAACAGCAGCTCACGCAGTTCCTTGCGCGCCTGGAACAACCAGCTCCCCACGGTCCCCTCGGGCACGCCCATCTGCTGGGCGATGGCGCGGTACCGCATGCCCTTGGCGTGCAACTCGAACGCCTCGCGCACCCGGGGGTTGGGCAGCCGGGAAATGGCCTTCACCAGGTCCGCGTCGGTGATGCGCTCCCACATCTCACCGGTGTGGGCGTCGGGAGACGCCACATCCTCGCGCACCAGCCGGATGTCCCGGCGCTCCTGCTCCAACAGCTCCGTCCTTCGCTTGCGGCACTGGTCCAGGAAATGATTGGTCAACGCCCGGCACAGCCACGCCCGGTACACGGGCTCTGGCTGAGCGGACAGGTTGGCGTGGTGGACGAGCGCCCGGACCAGCGCTTCTTGCGCCAGGTCCTCGGGGTCGATGCCACCCTGGCCACACAGACGCTTCGCCAGGGCCACGAGCATGGGCCTGACGCGCTGGGCAAACTCCTCGAAGCCTTCGTGTGCCACGCCGGCACTGTAGGCCACGGCGAATCGCTTCACCGAGGCAATGCGATGGTCCTTCATCGACCTCGCGTCCTCCTTGCACGCCCACTCGAAACGCAGCCCCCCGGAATCCTTGGGTCGTCGTCCAGAAAACGACCAAACCTCGCGGGGTTCCGATGGCTCCCCGACATCAGGGCTGCCCCCAGGGCGGAGCCGACCCTCCACCTGGGGACCCCTGGATTAGCGTGCCCGCCCCCGCGCCTGGGTGCCTTGCGGCTGGGGCTCCGGGCAGGGAGCCTCCTGCCCTGTCACGCCCGGCTCCGGGTCGGGAGGCGGGTCGCGCACATCCGGCGCGGCCATCACCACCGGCTCCTCCGGCGGCTTCATGTGCCGGGACGCATCAGGCACCGGCGTGTACCCCGGCCCCGCGGCGGAGAAGTTCAACCCCTCGAGCTCCGGGACGTCCTCCAACGCCTTCATCTCGTACATGCAGCTGGCCATATGTCACCCGCTCCCTGGGCCCGGTGCGGTCCCCCCCTGTGAAATCGGAAAGCGCTCGGCCCTCAGCCTTAAGACGCCCAGGGTCCTGCTTGTTTAAACAAACATCCGACAATCGACTGGCATCGGCATTGCTCTGCTATGCCTTGCCGTGCACGCGAGACGCGCCCGCGCAGGCGATGAAGGACCCGACATCATGAAGACGCTGCTCATCGGCCTCGTGGGCCTCACCCTCCTGTGGCCCTCCCGCCGAGCAGAGGCCTGTGGTTCCACGTACATCGGGCCCGTCTACATCCACTCCACCCATCCCGACCGCCCCTTCGAGCCCTTCGCCGCGGGACGCCTGGGAGTGCTTCGGGAGGGATACCGGCCCATGTACCTCGCCTTCGCGTGGCGCTCGATGATGGGCATCCCCACGACGCCCGATGAGCAGCGCTTCCTGGTGGAGACCTGGGCACGCATGCAGGGCGACGTGCCCGAGGGGGACACGACGCGCGGCGAGGCGCGCTGGCTCGCGGCCCGGAAGGAAGCCATGCCTTCCTTTGGAGACCGGCCGGCGACCCTCCACACGGGCGAGGGGGAGCTGGTGAGCTTCAATCGCATCCAAGCTGACGCGTTGGAGCGCGCGGCGGAGTCGGTGAAGGTCCTCTCCCTCCAATGGAAGAATCACCCGGGCCTGGTGAGCGAGTGGCTCTCCGCGCAGGACGCGGTCTTCGGCGGAGACTGCACGCGTCTCCCCGCGCTGGACGAGGCCACCGCACAGGGCCTCCCCGCCTCCGTGAAGTCCCGTCGACAAGCCGAGCGTGAGTACCAGGCCGCCGCGGCCCACTTCTATTGCAGGCGCTTCGACGAGGCCCTCGCGAGCTTCCGCCACATCGCCGGACGCGCGGACTCGCCCTACCAGGCTCGCGCCGAGTACCTCGTGGCGCGCACGCAGGTGCGTCGCGCGTTGATGGAGCAGCCGGACGAAGGACAGGAGATCGGCACGAGCCAGGACGCGACCTTCCTCGCGCGCCTCCGGGAAGCGGATGCGACCCTCACCGCGCTGCTGGCGAAGCCCAAGCTGCGGGAGTTCCACGGCCCCGCGCGGCGCCTGCGCAGCCTCATCCGTGTCCGCACGCAGCTGGCGGCCTGGGCCTGCGAGCTGCCAGCGCTCGTGCTCCAACCCGGGACGGGGTCGGCGCTCGCGTCGGAGCTGGGCGACCTCGACCTCTTCACCTTGCCGGAGAACACCTGCGACTCCAGCCCCGCCTCCACCCGAGAGCTGCTGGAGTGGCTTCGCGTCACGCGGTCCGGAGTCGCCACCGTGTCCGCGCCGGACACCGGTCAGGAGAACGAGAACCGCAAGGCCTATGACGTCGCCGTGGCGCGATGGAAGGCGAATCACCGCCAGCCCTGGCTCGTCACCGCGCTGCTCAAGGCACGCGTGGGTTATCCGGACCTGGAGCTGCTGCTGAAGGCCGCGGCGGAGGTGCCCGTCACCGCGCCCGCGGGGTTGACGCTCGCGTATCGCGCCGCGCATCTCTTGAACGAGCAGCAGGAGCACGATGCGGCTCGCGCGTGGCTGGCGAAGGTGAAGCCAGAGATGACGCGAGACCTGGTCTCCACCGACAACCTCTTCAACGAAGAGCGCATGGTGCTCGCCCAGGACTGGGAAGGGGCGCTCTCCCACGCGACGTGGCGGCTGGTGGGTGAGGATGACCTGGACACGTTCAGCGATGGCGTGATGACACCGCTGGCGGAGCGGCCCGTGACGTTCAGCGTGCGAGCCGTCACGCACCTCGACCCGCAGCTCACCGCGCGCCGCCTGGGGGAGCTGTCCCGCACCAGCCTCGTGCCTCCCGTCCCGCGCAGGCAGCTTCGCTGGACGGCCTTCGCCCGCGCCGCCGTCGTCGGAGATGACGAGGCGCTCCAGGCCGCGGCGAAGGAGCTGGCCCTCCACGAGCCCACCGCGAAGGAGGAGCTGCTCGCCATCGTCGCGAGAAAGAGCTCCGAGGAGCGCCTGTTCGACGCGCGGCTGCTGATCATGGGGCTTCCCGCCGTCTCCGCGACGCTGGTGTCCGGGAGGGACCGCATCGACAGCATCGACCCGAAGCTGAACCTCATCTCCATCCGCTCCCGGGAGCGCAATGGGTGGTGTGCCCCTTCTCTGCCCCAGGGGCCGCCGCCGCCGCTCCCCTTCACGACCGCGGAGGAGCGCAAGGCCGCCGCCGCCGAGTGGAAGGTGCTCTCCGAGGCAGGTCCCTCCGTGGTGTACTTCTCGAACGTGGCGCTCGACTGGGCCAAGGCGTATCCCGAGGACCCTCGCTCGCCCATCGCGCTCTACCGCGCCGTCCGCGCCAGTCAGTACAGCTGCCAGCAAGACTCGCCGGAGGCTCACGCGGCGTTCCGCCATCTCCACAAGCACTACGGCAAGAGCTCCTGGGCCAGGCGCGCGCCCTATGTCTATTGAAGACACGCGCCTCCCCTGGCGAGCGCACAAGGGAATCACACACATGTCGCAGCGACTCTCGTGGATGCTCCTGGGGGTGTTGTGGATGTCCTGCGTCTCGACGCCCCACATCAACGACTCCCACGGGAAGATCCCTTCGCGGCCTCGCGGCACGGTCTCGATTCCCGTGCTGTTCAACGACAACCTCTTCCTCGTCCAGCCGACGACTCAGGAAGGGATGACGCTCGCGCTCTTCACGGCCACGGGGGGAGGCCTCTTCATCCAACCCGAGACAGCCTTGCAGCTGGGACTGAGGAGGAGCTCCAAGCCGCTCGACAGCATGAGCGCCATGGAGGGGGTTCGACTCCCCGACTTCCAACCAGGGGCCTGGATTCCGGCACCGGAGGTGGACGAAGGACTGCTGCCCGTCGCGCCCGCCCCCGTCGAGATGGGCACCTTCGGGGATGGAGTCCTCGGCGCCCGCTGGTTCGAGGGGCGCGTCTGGACGTTCGACTACCCTGGCGAGAAGCTCTGGCTGCGCGCCGCGGGCGACCTCCCGACAGTGGAAGCGCGGCATCGAGTCCCCTTGGGATTCCGGTCAGGGCCGTCGAGCAGCACGGAGCCCCATCCGCCTCGCCTCCAGGCGCGAGTGGATGACGAGGTGCTCGACCTGGTCCTCGACACGGGGACGGTGATGTGGCTGTCGGAGTCCGCGCGGAAAGCACTCGCGGATGAGCGAACCCTCGGACGCGCGGCGAGCATCATCTCCCTCTCCACCTACGAGCGCTGGCACCAGCGCCACCCCGACTGGCGCATCATCGAGGAGGGAGACGCCAACGTTCCGGGCGTGTTCCTCATCGAGGTCCCCCGCCTCGAGCTCGCGGGCCATGTGGTCGGCCCCGTCTGGTTCGCCACCCGGCCCGACGCGACCTTCACTGAGTACTCGGCACAGTTCATGGACAAGCCCGTGGCGGGAGTGCTGGGTGGCAATGCGTTGAAGTTCTTCCGGGTGACGCTCGACTACGTCCAGGCCGTGGCGCTCTTCGAGCGATAGCACGGGAGAACAGAGGCGCTCGGCCCCCTGTTCACCCACCGCCTCGCGCTGAAGGACATCCGCGACGCCTACGAGCTCTTCGGCGAGCGGCGCGACGGCGTCATCAAGGTGGCCATCCACCCGTGAGACCGGACCTCACTCGAAGAGGAGGACGTGTGAGAGCCACCGCGCGTCCTCCGGGTGCGCTTCCCGCCAGGAGGCACGCGAGTCCCGCAGCGCCACGGAAGGACGCGTGCCCGCGCGGATGCGCTCACGCACCTTCTCGAAGAAGGCCCCCGCCGTGTCGGGAATCTCCACCGACGATGCCAGCACCGCGCTCGCACCCGCCGAGATGAAGGCCATGGGCAGGCTGAAGGACTCATGGGGAAAGGGCGCCGTCCTCGCCGCGCCACAGGCGGCCAGCAGCACCAGCGGCGCACGCGACAGTCGCGTCCGCCGGACCTTGTCGGCCGTCAGCGCGAAGCTCCCGTCCGAGTCCGGCGCGAGCACCACCATCGACGCATCCGACATGGACGAGCTGTAGAGCCCGTGCGTGTGGATCTCCACTTCGGAGGCCTCCGTCATCTCGCTCAGCACCCGCGACGGCGTGGCCTCCGCGCCTCGGAGCTCCACCCGCCACGGGTCCGGTACTCGCGGAGGCGTGAGCGCTCCCAGCTTCGGCAAGCGGAGGGACGGAGGACTGGAGACCTCGGTGATGACGAGGTGGTTCGAGCGGCCTCCCACCACGGCGGGAGGCTGCACGCCGCGCCCCACGCGATAGCTCCAGGCCAGGAAGTCCGGCAGCAGCCCCGTGAGGCCATGCACTGGCGGGCGCGTGAGGACGTCCACGTGCGTGCAGCCCACCAGCTCCTTCAGGAGCTCGGCAGGGACCAGCCCCGAGGCGTCATCGCGCAGCGGCTCCTTGCGCTCCGTCGAGTAGCTGCCCTTCAGCGCGCCCTTGGCGTCTCGCACGAGCACCAGGGTCCGCTCATGCTGGAGCGACACGGCCAACAGGCAGCGCATGGGCACGGGCTCCAGGAGCAGCTCCTGCCCCATCAACCGAAGGGCCTCGTCCCAGGCCCCTTCGCGCCCCGCTTCGGAGATCAACGTGGCGTAGCCGAAGGCGTGTGCCTTGCGCGCGTCCACGCTGTCCGGCTCCTGCTCCGCCAGCGCCAGGCTTCGATGGATGAGCGACTGTCCCGCGTCGCGCGACGCCTCCATCACGAACTGCCCTTCGATGGAGAGCAGCAGCGCCTCGCGGCCTGGGGACACTCCGCCGCGGCGAAGGTCCGCGAGGGCTCGGCGCAGCACCTGCGCGTCATTCCCGCTCGGAATGGAGCGAGCCATCTCCGACAGCGTCAGGGCCCCCGTCAATCCCAGGGGTCGCTCACACTCCAGCGCTCGCTCCAGCGATTCGCGCGCCGCCTTCGGACGGAACCGCTGCCACTCCAACAGCGCGATGTTGCTGTGGACATGCGTGCGCTGGGCGCAGTCCTCCGGCATGCGCAGCAAGGACTCCTCGAGGTAGGCGCGAGCGCTCGTGAAGGAGTGCTGGTAGCGCGCCACGTCCGCGAGCAACTGGAGGAACACCTGCTCGTATTGCCACTCGAGCGCCTCCCTCGCGCGGCCCCACCCGCTCCACGCATGCTGGAACGCCTCCGCCGGACGGTGCAGCTCCAGGTAGAGGTCCGCGAGCGCGCGCTCCAGGCTCAAGCAGCGATACACCATGCGCTGCTTCAGGCACGTCTCCAGCGACTCCAAGAGCCGCGTCTCCGCGGCCCACGACCGGCCCTCGCGTTGCTCCACCTTCGCCTGCTCCACCTCGACGAGCAGTTGCATCCACGGGTCCTCGGACGCTCGGCCCAGTCGAACCAGCGTCGCCACGTCGGCCGGGTGTCGTCCGGCCGCCGCGCGCACGAGCGCCCCGAGATAAAGGTCCTCCTCTCCGGAGTCCCGAAGTCGCGCCATCACCTCGCCCGAGGGCGGCAATGTGCCCAGCACCATTCGCGCGTACTCCCGAGCCAGCGGCGCTCGTCGCGCGAAGTCCCGCTCCGCGACCTGCGAGACCCACCGCTGGAGGACCTGTCCGCCGTAGCGCTCATCCAGCGCCCGCGCCAGAGGCTGGAGCCGCAGCACCTCCGCACGCGTGGTCGCCGCGCGGACCGCGTCATAGAAGCCCAGCCGCACGATGCCCGGATGCTCACGCGCCAACTCCAAGGGCACCGGCGCGGCGGGGTCCGTCAGGAGGTCCCGAGTCGACGCGAAGGCCTCCTTCCACTTGCGCCCTCGCAGCAGCGTCGCCTCGCGCAGCGTTCGCGCCCGGGTCTCCGCCTCCGCGCTCCATCCGGCCTCCTCCAACTTCGCGACCTCGCTGAAAGAGTCGGCGGCTTGCAGCGACAGCCCCAGCTCCCCCAGCACGAGGGCTCGATTCCACAGCGCCTGCGGATGCCGAGGCGCCGCGCGCAGCACGCCATCGAGGAGCACGAGCGCCTCCTCCAGCCGGGCCGAGTGCGTATCCACGGGCCCACCGCCCTGGCGCGCGTCCTCCAGCGCGAGCAACGCGAGGTCGCTGTCCCGGTCCGCCGACGGGGGCAGCCGCTTCAGGAAGGCCTCCGCCTGCCGGGGCGCGCCACGGAGCAGATAGGCCGTGGCGATGCCATGCAGGTCTCCTCGCGCCTCCAGCTTCGACAGCGCCTGGATGGGCACCGTCTCCACGCCAGGAGCCGACACGGCGCCGCCTCGGTTCGGGACGAACGGCCGGTAATGCGAGTCCACGGCGGGGTACGTCACGCGCGCCTCGAGGACACGCGAGCCCTCCTTGACGAGCCAGGACATCGAGTCCACACCCGCGTGGTCGAGGCTCGGGACGAGCAGGGACAGGGCGAGCCCCGCGACCAGCAACACCAGCCCTCCACGCCTCCGGAGCAGGGACTTCCAGCCACCGGGCTCCGGTGGAGGGGGCCTCGGTGGAGACAGGCCCTCCGATGGATTCACCTCCGGCGTCAGCGCCTTGTGCGCGAGCAGCTCCAGCTGAATCCCCTCGAGGAAGCCGGCCTCGCAATGCAGGCATCGCCCCAGGTGTTCCCGAAACCGACCCTGCTCCCCCGCGTTCATCTGCCCGTCGAGGAAGCGCTGCAAGTCATTGCATGCGCTGTTCATCGCCGCCACTCCCGCCGACGCCGCTCGGCTGTCTCTCTCAGAAGTTCCCGCAGCTCCAACCGAGCGTGATGCAGCCGCGCCCCCACCGTGCCCTGCGGCACCCCTGTCTCCTTCGCGATGCGCGCGTACGTCATTCCTTGCAGGAACAGCTCGAAGGTTTGACGCAGCCGGGCACTCAAGAAGCCCAGGGCGTGCTTCAGGTCCTCTTCACCGACATGGCCCCAGAGTTCCTCCTGCGCGGCCACGTCGTCCCCGTCGAACTCATCCTGGAGATTCAGCAGGCTCCGCAGCCGGTCCGCCTCGCTCCGCCGCCGACGAATCCGGTCCAGGAAGCAGTTCTTCGCCACCCTTCCCAGCCAGCAGCGCTGCTTGAAGGCATCCCAATGCTGTAGGTCTTCCCACCGGAGCAGCGCACGCAGCAACACATCGTGCACCAGATCCTCGGCCTCGTGTTCAATCCCAGCACAAGACTTCCGGAGAATGGCAAACAAGGCGGGCTGGAACTGGCGTGCGAAGACTTCGAAGTCTTCAACGGGTGCGCACCCCGGCGGTTTCACGACCCTCAGCTCTGGTCTCGCGCTCATGGCCCCCACCTCCCTTTCCCCAGAGAACGCGGCACGTCTGCTTTATTGCCGTCCCACTCATTTCCTCACAGCAACGGTTCCCCAGCCACACCCGGGAACCGTGAAGGTGAGAGTGTTCTCGAGGCGACAGGGACCTGCCCCGGAGGGCACCTCAGGAGGCCGCGGCGGACAGTGGCGCAGGCTGGCTCAAGGGCAGACGCACCTCGAAGCAAGCCCCGCCGAGTGACGCGGAGCGTCCGGCGCTCATCGTCCCTCCATGCCGCTCGACGATGCCTCGGGCGATGGCCAATCCCAGCCCTGTCCCTGGGCGAGGCCCCTCCCGGCGGCGCCCCGTGACGAAGGGTTGGAACAGACGCGGGAGCAGCTCCGGAGCGATGCCCGGACCGCTGTCCTCCACGAGGACCCGGAGCGTCGCCTCCTCGCGAAGACAGTTCACGCGCAGCCGTGGCGTGGGTACGTCCCGCAGCGCGAGCAAGGCATTCTCCAGCACAATCACAAACACCTGCGACAGCTGGGATTGGTCCGCCTCCAGCGTCACGGGCTCGCCGTCGGGGGACTCGAAGGCCACCTCGGGCGCCAGTTCGCCCAATCCCTGACGCGCGGTGGAGTACGCCAGGGCCACCGTGGCCTGGACCTCCACGAGGCGCAGCTCCAGGGGCCGAGGCCGCCCGTACCGCAGCAGCTCCTCCACGAAGTGCCCCGCGCGGGATATCTGCTCGCGCATGGCGGCCACCGCGTCCGCGTCCACCCCCTGGCGCTCCAGCAGCTTCAGGTGCGCGGCCAGCACCCCCAGCGGGTTGCGGACCTCATGCGCCACCGCGGAGGTGAACTGGCCCAGCTCCGCCAGCCGGGCCGCCTGGTCCGCTCTCGCCTCCTGCTCCGCCAGGGCCGCCACCAACTGCGTCCCCGTCGCTCGGCCCTTGAGCAGCCGCTGTCCCAGCCACTCCTGGAGCCGCTGGCGCACGGGCTCGAAGGCCAGCGCGGCGAGGGCCAGGAGGAAGAAGGCGCCCAGCCGGTACTGCAACAGGAAGGGCTGCCCACTGCCCGCCATCAGCGTGAGCACGCCGAAGAGGAAGCCCGCGGACAGCACCGCCGCCAGCGCCGAGTACACCAGGCTGCGCTCCAGGAGCCTGCGCTCTCCCGGTGGCTGCTGTGAGTTGACCACCTGGACCAGCACGAGGAGCGCGGCCAGCACCAGGTACATCCCGACGGGCAGCGCATGGCCCGCCGACAGGAGCAGCGCCGTGCCCAACCCTCCCGAGTACGCGAGCACCCCCACGAACACGAGGCTCAACAGCAGGGGCCTGCGCTCGGGTGCCTCCCGACGGTACTCGCGGGCCAGGTGCAGCAGCGGCACCCCCGCCGCGGAGACGGACAGCGCGATGACGGGCCAGAACAGCGGGCCGCGCTGCATCGCGAGCGGGCCATACAACGCGTCGGGAAAGAGCGCGCCCACCAGCGTGACGACGGTGGCCACCACGTAGGCCAGCACGACGAGGCGATAGGAGCGCTGACGGGTGGCGTCAAACGCGACGTGCAGGTACGCGGCGGCCGTGAAGGCCCCCGTGGCGGCGAAGCGCTCGCCCAGCCAGGCGGCCTGGGGAATACACATCAGCAGGAGGGCCCCACTCCAGACGGCCGTGGCGAGACAGTAGAGCGTCAGGCCCCGGGCATCACGGCCTCGCGGAGCAGCGGTGAAGCACAGGAGCAGCGACACCGAGAGGACCGGCACGAGGCTGTAGGCGAACAGGGGCCCCATGGACGGAGTGTGGCAGATGTCCCTAGTCTGCGCGCCCCGTCGTCGCCTGGAGGCGACGCGGCCTCGTCAGGAGTCATCTGTCGTGCGGCACTTCGCCATGGTCGCGGCCGGAGCCACCCTCTGGGGGTGCTGGTCTCTCTTCCTTCGCCCGGCCGGCCTGTCCTGGTCCCAGAACGCGTTCCTGGCCCTCGTCGCCATGTCGCTGCCCGTGCCCTGGCTCCTGCGCGGCGCTCCCTGGAAGGACCGGCGCGCCACAGCGGCCCTGCTCGTGGTGGCCCTCGCGGACGCGGGCAACATCAGCCTCTTCTTCGCCGCCATGAAGCGCGGCCCCGTGTCGGTGGCGGTGCTCACGCATTACCTGGCGCCGCTCTTGTTGGCGCTCGTGGCGCCGTGGGTGCTGGCCGAGCGGCGCTCGCTGCGCGCGATGGTAGCCGCGCCCGTGACGCTGATGGGGCTGATGATGCTCATCGGCCGGCCCGACGGAAGCGGTGGCGCGCAAATGACCGCGGCCCTGGGCGCCGGGAGCGCCCTGTTCTTCGCGGCCATCGTCCTGGGGACGAAAGCAGCGACACGGTCCTATTCTCCCCTGGCCGTCGCGTCGCTCCATGCGCCCGTGTCCGCGGTGGTGCTGTTGTTCATCGCCGGCACGGATGCGCTGCCCACGGCGCTGGATGGGGCCACGCTCCAGGTGCTCGCGGGTGGCGTGGTGTGTGGACTGACAGGCACCTGCCTCTTCAACGCCGGGCTGCGGCAGGTGCCCACCGCCGCGGCCGGAGCGCTCACCTACCTGGAGCCCCTGACGGCGTCGGTGGTGGGCTGGGCCGTCTTCTCCGAGTCCCTCACGCCCATGGGCGTCGTGGGGGGCCTGCTGGTCCTCTGCGCGGGGGTCTGGGTCGCCTCCGAGCGAAGGGCGCCCGCGTCAACCGCGCCGGTCCCGTCCGCCGCACCCTGAACCCTCCGCCCAACTCCCCACTTGCAAGGTCGGTGATTCCTTTGGTCCTCTTGGGACTCAGCAGAAGTCCCTCCTTTGCCAGAGCGACCGGCGACGCCGTATGCCCATGGAAACCGCAGCAGACAGCCGTGAGTATCGCGTCCTCTTCTTCTGTCCCGCGTCGAGCGCGAGGCTGGAGCGGTTGGAGGCGCCCGTGCGACGGCTGCTGTCGCGCATCCAGGCGCCACCGGCGGAGCTGACCCCCATCCAGGAGTCCGGCGCGCTGTCCGAGGCCGGCTGGCAGGTGTACCTGGTGCGCTCGCTCACCGAGCGCTCCGCCGCGCAGGCCATGGCCGCCTACGTCAGCGAGGCCACGTGCGCGCTGGCGGCCGAGGTCGACGCGGAGGTGCTGGGGCTCTACGTGGACGTCTCGGGCGACTCGGCGCGCATCTGCCGGTGTGGCCCCGAGGACGGGCCGGAGACCTTCGCGGGGCGCAGGCAGGCCGCGCTCAACCGCACGGCCGAGTGGCTGGAGGTGGCCCCCATCCTCCTGTCCGCCATCTTCCAGCTCGACGTGCCCGACGCCGACTACGAGCCGGACGCGGATGACCGCTACGTCGAGGAGAAACTTCGCGAGGCACGCGTGCTGATGGAGCGCTACCGTCAGGGGAAATGAGGTCTCGAACCCCAGAGGACCTCGCGGGCCGCTGTCCGCGCTGCTTCCTGCCGTTGCTCCTGTGTCTGTGCGCCGAGCTCCCGAGCGTCCCCACGCGCACGGAGCTGCTCATCATCCGCCACCACAAGGAGACGCTGAAGTCGACCAACACGGCGCGCATGGCAGCGCTCGCGCTGCCCCGCTGCAGCATCGTCTCGTATGGCTCACCGGGCCAGCCGTTCGACGCATCCGTGCTGGAGGATGACGGCTCCACCTGGCTGCTCTTCCCGGATGCCCAGCAGATACCCGGACCGGAAGCGCCGCCACCGCGCAGGCTCATCGTCCTGGATGGGAGCTGGGGCCAGGCGCGGCGCATGGTGCAGCGGATGCCCGCGCTGCGCCGCCTGCCGGGCCTGAAGCTGCCTCCACCGCCGCCGGACTCCCGACGGCTGCGCAGACCGCCGCATCCCGACGGCATGTCCACGCTGGAGGCCATGGCCGGGGCCCTCGCGCATCTGGAGGGCGAGGACGTGGCGCGTCCGCTCTATGAACTGCACGAGCGGATGATCGACCGCGTCCTCGCGAGCCGAGGCCGACAGTCCTTCCCGTCCTGCGACGAGGACGCGGAGGACTGACGCTCAGCAGGAGCCGCCGCCGTCGGAGCAGCGCGCCTTGCGCATCTCCGCGGCGAACGGCGTGGGCTCCAGGAACCCGGTGATGCGAGGACGCGTCAGCACCGTGCCGTCCTGGGACACGAAGGCCACCGTGGGCAGGCCCTCCACACCGAAGCGCTCCATCAGTGCGTCGAGCGCGTCCTCGCTGTTGGTCGCATCAATCTTGATGTTGAGGAACTGGCCCTCGGACGACTGGGAGATGACCTCCGCGGCTGGATACGTCTCGCGGTCCAGCTCCTTGCAGGCCTGGCACCAGTCCGCGAAGAAGTCGATGAGCACCGGGCGGCCCTCCGCCTTCGCCTGGGCCAGCACCTTCTCGAAGTCCTCCGGAGAGAACGTCGCCTTCTTGGCCGGCATGACGTGGTGCCACTGCCAGGACGGCGCGCGAGGCGGCTCGGCCACGCCCATGCGGACCCAGAGCGAGCCCACCGGCCCCGCGTCCAGCGCCCCGCCGCGAATCACCAGCGCCACCACCACCAGCACCACGCCCACGGCCTTGAGCGAGAACTCGCGCGAGCCTTCCTTGAACGAGCGGTGCACCGCGCCCACCAGCACGCCCACCACCGCCAGCACCCCGGCCAGCGCCGCGCCCGGCACCCGGCCCAGCTCCGCGCCCGCGGCCTTCACCACGCCGCGCGCCCACGGAGACGCGTCCTTCAGGTAGTTGAACGCGAGGGCCACCAGCACGATGCCCAGCACGCTCTTCACCCACTCCATCCACACGCCGCTCTTGGGCAGCCGCACCGTGGACACGCCGAGGATGAAGAACGGCACGCCGATGCCCAGCGCGTAGATGAAGAGCAGCGTCGCGCCCAGCGTCGTGTTCGCCGTCTTCGCGACGAAGGCCAACAGGCCCGTCAGCACCGGCCCCGTGCACGGCGCGGCGAGGAAGCCCGACACGCTGCCCATCAGGAACGCGCCCGCCACGCCCGCGCCGCCCACCGAGTTCAGCCGCGACTGCAACCCCGAGGGCAGCGCCAGCTCGAAGGCGCCGAACATGGACGAGGCGAGCAGCAGCAGGAACACCGCCAGCCCCGTCACCACGGCGGGGTGTCCCAACATCGAGCCGAAGGCCTGCCCCGTCTTCGCCGCGAGGATGCCCAGGGCGCTGAACACCACACCCATGCCGACGATGTACGACGTGGTGAGCAGCATCGCCTTGCCGCGGCTCTCCGCCTTGCGGGCGCCGAACACCGACACGGTGATGGGGATGAGCGGATAGACGCACGGTGTCAGCGCGGTGAGCAATCCCCCGGCGAAGACGATGGCGGCGCCGAGGACGAGGCTGCCGGATTCGAGGAAACGCGCCGCGTCGAGCTCGGTGCTGGGGCCCGTGGGAAGAAGCCACGGCACCACGGCCACCGCCACGCCCGCCAGCACGGCCAAAACTCCCAGCTTCTTGCCATTCATGCGCGCTCTGCTCCGTCGTCCCAGGGGCCCGCCTTGTATACGCAGGCCCCGGGCGGCGGGCTACTGCGCCGTGGGGGCAAGCGAGGGGGTAGGCACCTTCAAGCCCGCTGAACGCGCGAGCCCCATCACTCCTTCCACAGCCGCGGCGATGTAGCCAAACGGATTCGCGCCATCCACGGCCGTGACGTGAACCTCGCCCATCTTCTGCTGGAAGGCCGCGGCCACCTGGGGGAGCTGCTGCGCGAGCGTCATCTGGATGACCTCGGGGCTGATGGTGTTCTCGATGTCACGCAGCGCGCGGGCCCTCGACAGCTCCAGCTCCTGCCGCGCGTGCTCCCGTCGCACCTCCAGCTCCGCGATGGCCACCTCCGCCTCCGCGATGGCTCGCCGGGACTGCACCACTTGGAGCTGTGCCTGGAGCTTCTCCACTTCCTGGAGTTGCTCGGCCACCTGGCCCTCATGCCGCGCCGCGGCCTGCTCCTGCTCGCGGCGCAGGCGCTCCAGCTCCATGCGCGCCTTCGCGTCGTCGGCCTCCTGGGCGCGCTGCAGCCGCACCAGCTCGAATCTCGCCTGCGCGGCCTCCGCCTCCTGCGCCAGCTTCTGCTTCTCCAGCTCCAGCTTCGCGCGGCCCACGTCCGCGTCCTGCTCGCGCTTGAGCTTCTCCAGGTCGATGCGCGCGCGCGCCGCCTCCAGCTCCTGCTCGCGCGACAGCTTCTCCATGTCCACCTGGGCGCGGCTGGCGGCCAGCGCGCGCTCGGAGACGATCTTCGCCTCCACCAGCCGCGCCTCGGCGCTGAGCGCCTCCAGCTTGGCCTGCTCGTCGGCCACCTGCTTCTTCTGGCGGACGTCCTGCTCCGCGGCCAGCTTCGTGAGCGCCACCTCGCGCTCCACCGTGACCTGCTCCTGCTTGAGGGTGCGCTCCTGGGCGAGCTTCGCCTCGGCCACGCGCGCGTCGATGGCCAGCGTCTCCAGCCGGGCCTGCTCGTCCGCGGTCTGCTTCTGCTGACGCACCTCGTCCTGCGCCGTCAGCCGCTGGAGGCTCAGCTGGCGCTCGGCCTCCGTCTCCTCGCGGTGGACGAAGCGCTCCTTGGCCAGCTCCGCCTCGCGCGCCTGACGCTCCTGCTCGCGGCGGAAGCGCGCCTGCATGTTCTCGAAGACGGTGGACGACAGGACGCGCACGTCCTGGATTTCAATCGTGTCCAGCAGCACGCCCCAGCCCGCGTCCGTCGTGTCCTCCAGCCGGCCTCGGCCCGACAGCACCGGCGCGATTTCACGCATCAGCTCCGCGGCGATGCCCTCCTTGCGCCGCGTCAGGCACTCCTCCACGGAGAGGTTGGCGACGAGGCGCCGCGCGGCGCCGACGAACATCTCCCGCAACAGGTCCGCCAGCTTCTCCTGCGCGCGCTCCGGGAAGGAGAAGTTGAGCATGCGGAAGGCCACCAGCGGATCCGCGATGCGGTACACCGCCAGGCCCGTCACCTGCACGCCCACCTTCTCGTTCGTCACCTGATCCGCGGTGAACTGGAGCCGCTGGATGCTGGTGGGGACGATGGCCACCGAGTCCCCCGGCAGCTTGAAGCAGCTGGCGCCCTGGCCGCTGACCTCGCGCACGCGGCCTCGGCGCATGTGGACGAGGAACTCGCTGGGCCGCGCGGTGATGAGCCCCCAGCGCTTCATCTTCTCCGGGTCCTCCGCGGGCTTCCCCGCGCGCCAACCCTCCGCGTAGCGGCTGCGCTCCAGCCCCGCCCCACCCCCGTCCATCCGGACCAGCTGCCCCCGGCCGCCTTCCGTTGACTCCGCCTGCTCCTTCGTCCGGGACGTCTGCTTCGCGTTCGCGCTCATGCCTGCCTCCTGGCGCTCTCCCAGGTTGCAGGCAGCCGGCCAGCCGGGCGCTTCTCGGGAAATCAAGCGCTTGGGCCACCGCCCGGTCCTCCACCGCACCATTCCGGCGCAGGGCGCTCCAGGACGGCTCACCCGGATTGATACATCCGGCTCCCGCAGTCGCCTCGCCGACATCCACTCGTCGGGTCGCCCCCTGGGTCTCTGTTGGGTGCCTTATGTTCCCTTGACCCGAGGGCACCCGATTTTATAATTGACCAGTCCGGTCCACATTCATGTGAGACGGTGTATGCCTGCCGCAGCGCGCCCCCTGTGTGGCGCCGGGGTGCGGGGGCCGGTATCAGCCCTTCAGGAAGGTGTGGGAAGCAATGGTGAAGCTGCCAATCTACATGGACAACCACGCCACGACGCCGATGGATCCGCGCGTGTTGGACGTGATGCTTCCCTACCTGCGCGAGGACTTCGGCAACGCGGCCAGCCGCAACCACGTGTTCGGCTGGAAGGCCGAGGCGGCGGTGAAGAAGGCCCGCCAGCAGGTGGCGGAGCTCATCGGCGCGACGGACCAGGAGATTGTCTTCACCTCCGGCGCCACCGAGTCCGACAACCTCGCCATCAAGGGCGTCGTCGAGTACTACAAGTCGAAGGGTGACCACATCATCACCCTGAAGACCGAGCACAAGGCCATCCTGGACACCTGCAAGCGCCTGGAGCGCGTGCGCCAGGAGCGGCTGGACGAGTTGAAGCTCCTGCGCCTGGGCCAGTTGGCCGGCCGCGACGTCTCCCCCGAGGAGGTCGCCGAGCTCGCCACGAAGCACGACCTGGACAACGACGAGACGTACAAGAAGTGGGCGGAGATGCCCACCGGCGGCGCGCGCGTCACGTACCTGGACGTGGAGAAGGACGGGCGCGTCAACCTGGAGAAGCTCGAGGAGGCGATGACGCCGAAGACGGTGCTCGTCTCCATCATGTTCGCCAACAACGAGATTGGCGTCGTGCAGCCCATCGCGGAGATTGGCGCGCTGTGCCGCAAGAAGGGCGTCCTCTTCCACTGCGACGCGGTGCAGGGCATCGGCAAGGTGCCCTTCGACGTGGAGGCCATGAAGGTGGACCTGGCCTCCATCACGTCCCACAAGATGTACGGCCCCAAGGGCATCGGCGCGCTGTACGTGCGCCGCAAGCCGCGCGTGCGCATCGCCCCCATCATCGACGGCGGCGGCCATGAGCGCGGCATGCGCTCCGGCACGCTCAACGTCGCGGCCATCGTCGGCTTCGGCCACGCCGCGCAGCTCGCCCGCGAGGAACTGGCCGACGAGGCCGCCCGAATCCTCCGCCTGCGCGAGAAGCTGCGCAAAGGGCTGACGGACGCGCTGGACATGACCATCATCAACGGGTCGATGGAGCACCGGCTGCCGGGCAACCTCAACATCTCCTTCGCCCACGCCGAGGGCGAGTCCCTGATGATGGGCATCAAGGACGTGGCGGTGTCGTCCGGCTCCGCGTGCACGTCCGCTTCGCTGGAGCCCTCCTACGTGCTGCGCGCGCTGGGCGTGGACGAGGAATTGGCCCACAGCTCCATCCGCTTCGGCCTGGGGCGCTTCACCACCGAGGAGGAGGTCGACTACGTCGTCCAGCTCGTCGTGGACAAGGTGCGCAAGTTGCGAGACATGAGCCCCCTGTACGAGATGGCCAAGGAAGGCATCGACCTCAAGAGCATCGAGTGGACGGCGCATTAGCGCGCCTTTCCAGGCAATCAGTGGGGCGCATGGCCCCTCCCCCGGTGGGCATTGCCCCTCGGAACCTTTGGTGAGAAGCATCGGTTGAAGGAGCTGTCATGGCTTACAGCGACAAGGTCATCGACCACTACGAGAACCCCCGCAACGTCGGGACGATGGACAAGGAAGACCCGAACGTCGGCACCGGCCTGGTGGGTGCGCCCGCCTGCGGCGACGTGATGCGGCTCCAGCTCAAGATTTCGGACGACGGCCTCATCGAGGACGCGCGGTTCAAGACGTTCGGCTGTGGCTCCGCCATCGCGTCCTCGTCGCTCGTCACCGAGTGGGTGAAGGGCAAGACGGTGGACCAGGCGATGACCATCTCCAACAAGGACGTGGCCCGCGAGCTGGCGCTGCCGCCGGTGAAGATCCACTGCTCGGTGCTGGCCGAGGACGCCATCAAGGCGGCCATCGAGGACTTCAAGAAGAAGCGCGCCGCTCGCAAGGCCCAGGCATCGTAGGGCTCGAGCGGCCCGCGGTATTTCGAGACTCCAGGAGGCAGACCATGAGCGAACAGGCGACCCAGCAGACGACGCAGAGCCCGGGACCCACGCCCGCGCCCGTGGCGAAGGCGGCCCCCAAGGGCATCGTCCTGGCGGACAGCGCCGTGGCTCGGCTGAAGGAGCTCCTGGAGCAGCGCCAGACGCCCGAGGCCGGTCTCCGGCTGGCGGTGAAGGGCGGCGGCTGCTCCGGGCTTCAGTACTCCATGGAGTGGTCCGAGAAGTCCCGCGAGCGCGACAAGATCTTCGAGAAGGACGGCGTGCGCGTCTTCGTGGACCCCAAGAGCTACCTGTACCTCATCGGCACGGAGCTGGTGTTCGAGCAGACGCTCATGGCCTCCGGCTTCAAGCTCAACAACCCCAACATCAAGGCCGCGTGCGGCTGCGGAGAGAGCTTCTCCGTCTGAGCGTCGGTCCATTCGGGTCCCTTCCCTTCCGGAAGGGACGCCGTCACGCGGGGCCCGGCCAACCACCGGGCCCCTTTCGTTTGTCCGCCCCATGGAGCATTCCGAGTGAGGACCCACTTCGACGTCTTCGGACTCGCGCGTCGCTATGACGTGGACGTGCCGGCGCTGGAGAAGCAGTACCGGGAGCTGTCGCTCCAGCTGCATCCGGACCGCGTGGCCCAGGCCGACGCGAAAGAGCGGCTCAAGGCCCTGGAGGGCACCACCGCGCTGAACGAGGCCTTCAAGACGCTGAAGGACCCGGTGCGCCGCGCCTTCTACCTCCTGAAGCTGCACGGGGTGGACCTGGAGCGCGAGGACGCCGGCGCGCAGAAGGACATGCCCCTGGAGTTCCTCGAGGAGGTCATGGAGCTGCGCGAGGCGCTGGACGCCGCCATGGAGAAGAAGGACCTGGCGCGGGTGCAGGCCATGGGGACGCAGGTGGAGGGCCGGCGCAAGGCGGCGCTCGACGAGGCGGCCGGCACCCTGCGCGCCCTGGAAGGCGGCGGGACGGGGGAAGATGCGCAGGCCCAGGTGAGAAAGGCGTCGCACGCCCTGGGGCGGGTGCGCTACTTCACGCGCTTTCTCGAGCAGGTGGAAGCGTTCGAGGAGGAGAGTCTGTCGTGAGCAAGAACGGCTACCTGCAGATCCACGACCCGCTGAAGCCCAAGGGGCAGGCGGTGGGCATCGACCTGGGCACCACGCACTCGCTCGTCGCGGCGGTGTCGCAGGGCAAGCCCCACTGCGTCCCGGTGGATGAGGGCAACGCGCTCCTGCTCCCGTCCGTGGTGCACTACGGCAAGGACGGCGGCGTGGTGGTGGGCGCCAAGGCCCGCGCGCTGGCCGCAGAGCACCCCACCGACACCATCAGCTCCGCCAAGCGCTTCATGGGCCGCAGCGCCGACGACGCGGAGACGCGCAAGCTGGGGCACTACCAGTTCGTCCCCGGCGGCAAGGTGGTCCGCTTCGACGTGGCGGGCGGCAACCCGGTGACCCCCATCGAGGTGTCCGGTGAAATCCTGCGCGCACTCAAGCGCCGCGCGGAGGCCCACTTCTCCAGCAAGGTGGAGCAGGCCGTCATCACCGTGCCGGCGTACTTCGACGACGCCCAGCGCCAGGCCACCAAGGACGCGGGCCGGCTCGCGGGCCTGGAGGTGCTGCGGCTCTTGAACGAGCCCACCGCGGCGGCCCTGGCCTACGGCCTGGACAAGGGCAGCCAGGGCACCTTCGCCGTCTACGACCTGGGCGGCGGCACCTTCGACATCTCCATCCTCAAGCTGGTGGATGGCGTGTTCGAGGTGAAGTCCACCGGCGGCGACTCCGCGCTGGGGGGCGACGACTTCGACCGGGCCATCGCCCAGAAGGTGTTCCAGGACCTGGGCATCGCGGCGCCCTCCCCCGCGCTGGTCGCGGAGACGCTGGCCGCCTCGCGCAAGGCCAAGGAGTCCCTCACCGACGTCGCGGAGACGACGCTCACGGTGGATGGCCGGGCGTATGCGCTGAAGCGCGCGGACTTCGACGCGTGGATTCAGCCGCTCGTCCAGAAGACGGGCCTCGTGTGCCGCCGGGCGATGAAGGACGCGGGCGTGGCGCCGGGCGAACTGGACGGGGTCATCCTGGTGGGCGGCTCCACGCGCGTGCCCGCGGTGCGCCGGTACGTGGCGGAGCTGTTCGGCCGTGAGCCGCTGGGCGACATCGACCCGGACCAGGTGGTGGCGCTGGGCGCGGCGGTGCAGGCGGACCTGCTCACCAACGAGTCCCGCCAGGACGAGGTGCTGCTGCTGGACGTGATTCCCCTGTCGCTCGGTCTCGAGACGATGGGCGGCATCACCGAGAAGCTCATCCAGCGCAACTCCACCATCCCCACCGCCGCGGCGCAGGTGTTCACCACGTTCAAGGACGGGCAGACGGGCCTGGACGTCCACGTGGTGCAGGGCGAGCGCGAGCTGGTGGAGGACAACCGCAGCCTGGCGCGCTTCACCCTCTCCGGCATCCCTCCGCTGGCGGCGGGCATGGCCCGGGTGGAGGTCCGCTTCCAGGTGGACGCCGACGGCATCCTCTCCGTCTCCGCGAAGGAGCAGAGCACCGGCGCCGCCCAGTCCATCACCGTCAAGCCGAGCCACGGCCTCACGGAAGAGGAGATCGAGCGGATGCTGCTCGACTCCATCGAGTACGCCGAGGACGACATCCAGGCGCGGCAGCTGCGCGAGCAGCGCGTGGACGCGGAGCGGGTGCTGGCCGAGGCCGACCGCCAGCTGCGCGAGCACGGCACGCTCCTCCAGGGCGAGGAGAAGGCCACTATCGACGCCGCCATGGCGAAGGTGCGCGAGGTGGCGGCGGGCCAGGACTATTTGAAGCTGAAGGAAGCAGTCCACGCGCTGGATGAGACGTCGCGGCCCTTCATCGAGCGGGTGATGAACCAGGCCATCACCCAGGTCGTGGCTGGCCACTCGGTGGAGGAGTACTGACGTGCCCAAGGTGACATTCAAGAGCCCGCTGGCCGAGGTCAGCGCGGACGTGCCCGCCGGAACCACCCTTCTGGACGCGGCCGAGCAGTGTGGTGCCCAGGTGGGCCATAGCTGTGGCGGCGTCTGCGGCTGCTCCACCTGTCACATCTGGGTGCGCAAGGGGCTCGACTCGCTGAGTGAGCAGACGGACGCGGAAGCGGACCGGCTGGACATGGGGTTCGACGTGCGCCCGTACTCCCGGTTGAGCTGCCAGACGGAGCTCGCCCAGGAGGACGTGGTGGTCGAAATCACCGAGGAGTCCCTCACCGCGTTCATGGATGAGAACCCGGTCATCCGCCGCGGCCTCGAGGCCCAGGGGAAATGGCCGCTGAAGAAGTGACGTTGTTACGTAGTTCTTGACGGGGCGGGGCAGTACACCTATATGTCCGGCCCATCGCAGCGCGACACAGCGCGGCGGTAAACCACCTGCCCAGGTGGTGGAATTGGTAGACACACTAGATTCAGGGTCTAGCGCCTGCAAGGGCATGGAGGTTCGAGTCCTCTCCTGGGCATTGTCGATAAGGGGTCCCGGCCTGTTAGCCGGGGCCCCTTTCGCATTTCTGGGGTCTGCCTCGCTCACGTGCGAGCGGGCTCGACGGACTCGTGGGCCACGTGCTGCGCCGCCTCGCGCGCCAGGCTCCCGCCCTTCCGCAGATCTCGAATCCGAATCTTCCGGACGTAGACGGAGACGGCCCCCACTCCGGCCTGGCTCAGCACCGTCCCCAGGTGGGTGAGCGTGGCGAAGGCCGCCGCGTCCTCCGGTGACGAGCCCAGGCTGCGCGCCGCCCAGCTGGTGACGAAGTAGTAGAGCCCCATCCCCGCGGGGACTCCTGGCAGCGCCTGCCCCAGGGAGATGGCGCCAAGCACCACGGCGCCCGCGAAAAGGCCTCCGGGGATGGCCAGCCCCTGGAGCGCCAGCCCGTAGGCCAGCACCGACGCGAGCACCGGCCCCGCCGAGAAGAAGAGCACCTTGGCCATGCCCCCGAAGGAGCGCGCCGAGCCCAGCCCGTCGCTGACGTGGTGGAGGAAGCCCTCCAGCCGGGGGAAGCGGTGGCGGCGGTGGAGCCAGGCCGCCAGGGGCGTGGCGCCTCGGGCCAGCAGCACGACGAGGACCACCAGCCCCACGCACAGGAACACGGCCACCTGGAGCTGCCCCTGGAAGCGGGAGAGCGTGTCGCCAAAGGGGCCCAGCAGGGAGAGGGACACCACCAGCATCAGCGCGGCGAACTCCATCAGCTTGCAGACGGCCACCGTGCCCAGACACAGCAGGAACGGGATGCGCTCCGTGCGCGACAGGAGGAAGGCGCGCAGGATGTCTCCCAGCTTCCCTGGCAGCACGTTGTGGGCGAAGGCGCCAATGGCCACCAGGTGGTAGCGCTCGCGGAAGGGCACCCGCTTTCGCAGCGTGCTCTGCCACTGCACGGCCCGCAGCGGGATGACACTCCCCTGGAGCAGCACGAAGGGAATCAGCCACACGAGGTGCCCGGGCAGGTCTCCCAGGAAGTCCGCGAACGAGAAGCGCGGCACCAGCAGCGGCCCCGGCCCGCGGGGGTTCCAGCGGAAGAAGGCCGTGGAGAGCAGGACGAGGGAGAACAGCGTCCCCAACACCACGAACAGCACCTGGGAGAGACTCCCGCCTCTCGGTGAAGGCCGAGGCCCCCGGCTCACGGCGCCCACCGCAGGCAGCGCGCGGGCTCCAGGTAGGCCTCGGCGAGCCGGTCGTGAAGGTCCACGCAGTGGCTCAACCCGGACAGGTCCACGGGGGCATCCGCGGGCCAGCACACCAGGCTGTTGGCCTCCGTGCGCGTCAGGCCCCCGTGCGAGCCGAACTCCCAGGCGAAGCCCACAGTGCCGCCTCGGCGCACCGCCTCGCCGAAGAGCACCAGGTCACCCGCCGTCGTCATGGAGGGCAAGCCTCGGAGGAAGTCCCTCACGGCGAGGCGGCTGAACTCGGAGGACAGCGGCGCGCGCTCCAGGTCTTCCAGGCCATAGACACCGCCCTGCACCACCAGCACGGCGGAGCGGCCCCGCTTCATCGCGACCAGCCCCACGTCCGGGTTTCGCGTCGCGCGCGCCACCACCTCCGGGTAGCGCGCCAGCAGAGCATGGGCTTCCAGCGCCTCGTGCTCACCGGAGAGATAGACGTGGGCGAAGTTGCCGCACTCGACGACCACGGGCGTGAAGGGCTCGCGAGGACGCACGTCCTGCTCCGGCCGAGCACGGCCATCACACAGCCCCCGCAGCACGTCATCGGAGAGCGGCACGGGGGGCCCGTCGAGGAGCAGGGGCCTCAGACGCGCGCCCTGCCGCTGCTCCAGGGGGACACTGTCCACGTGGCCGTGGTCCGAGAGGATGACGACGTCGTAGGGCCGCTCCACCGAGCGCGCCATCGCATAGAGCTCCGCGAGGTACGCATCCACGCGGTGCAGCTCCGAGCGCGCCAGCGTCGAGCGCGGGCCTCGGCGGTGCGCCGTCTCGTCGTAGTTGCCGTACACCAGGTAGATGACGGGCACGCCGCGCGCCATGTCCACCAGGGCCTTGGTGTGCGCGAAGCTCCACCCCAACCGCTGGAAGAAGATGCGGCTGACGAGGAAGGCGCTCTCGTGGCTCCAGCTCCCCAGGGCACGAGCCCAGCGCACCGTCTCTCGCGCCGCGTGCCACGTCTCCGCGCCCAACGAGCGCAGGAAGGACCAGACACTTCGCGTCCGCCCCGAGGACAGGCCCATCATCTCGTAGGAGAAGGCCTGGGCCATCAGCTTCAGGCTGCCCAGCGTGCTCATGCTCAGCGCGTTCTCCGCGCCCGCACGGAACAGCGTGAAGTACCCATGGCCTCCGCCATCCAGCAGGCTGTCGCGCCCGGTGCCCCGCAGTCGCCGCTCGATTTCCAGCGCGTCCGAGGGCACGTTCATCCGCAGCTCACGTCCCAGCTCGCGGTCGAACCAGGAGTACGCCGGCAGATTGGAGTGCCTCAGCCCGTACAGGAGCCCCGCTTGGAAGTACGGCGTGGAGGTCGGCGCGCCCCAAAAGGCGTCATCCAGGAGAAACTCGCCGGACCGGATGAGTCGGGAGAAGAACGGTAGTTGGCCGGCAACCATCGCCTCGTCCAGAAGGGCTTTGGGTACGCCGTCAAGGTGGACAATCAACAGGTTCCTGCGCCCATGCGCCGCCACGGGCGGAACTTTCGAACGAATCCGCCGCGCAAGCGCACGTGCCCACATCCCAGAAGTTGGAGTCATGGCAGCACTCACGTTGACGACTCCCCTCCCCCAGCAGCCAAAATGAGCACTTGGGGGGACGGCCGCCTTCAGTCGAAGGCAGCCCTCCTGGAATGCAGGCGGGCAAGTAGCGCCGTCCTTCTGTCGGGATGGTTCCGACACAGTGACGCGTCACCACGGTCCCCATGCTCCTTCCCGCTGTCCTGCTCGTCATTCTTGCCGCCGCGCCGGTGAAGTCGCCCTCCCGGCCAGCGCCAGGACTGCCCCCCACGCAGACGGACTCCGGCTCGGACATCATCGCGCTGCCGATGATGACGTTCAGCTCCGACCACGGGCTGAGCTACGGCGCGGTCGGCGGCATCTACCTGTACGGCCCGGGCAAGACGCCGTACGCGCATGGCATCGGCGCGCAGGTGCTGTTCAGCAGCCGAGGCGTGCAGAGCCACTACCTGCGCTACGACGGGCCTCGGCTCATCGGACCGCTGCGGCTGGAGGCGGGGCTCGAGTACAAGCGGGAGCTGCGCAGTCCCTTCTTCGGTGCGGGCAACCTGTCCGCGCCCGACTTCCGCGGCGACGTGGACAATGAGCGCTACGCCTTCGACAAGGGAGCGCCCGGCGCGTGGTTCCGACTGCGAGGCCGCCCCTTCGGGCCCCAGCATCCGCTCCAGTCCTACGTCGGCTACGCGTGGCGCTACACGAGCGTGGATGCGTATGACCACTCCATGCTGACGCAGCAGCGTCCGCTCGGAATCGAGGGCGGCTCCACGGGCCAGCTCCTGGTCGGCGCGCTGTGGGACACCCGCGACGACGAGACGGACCCGCTGGAGGGCGGCGTGGAGGAGATCGCGCTGCGTGTCTCCGGACAGGCCACGGGCAGCCGATACCAGTACGCGGGCATCACCTTGAGCGAGCGCCGCTACGTGCGGCTCTCATCGCGCCTGACGCTCGCGCAGCGGCTGACGCTGGACATGCTGTTCGGCGACGTCCCGTTCTTCGAGTGGAGCAACACGGGCGGCGTCAACGTGTCCGAGGGTATCGGCGGCATGAGCAGCGTGCGCGGCATCGAGCGCAACCGCTTCTCCGGCAACATCAAGGCGTTCACCAACACGGAGCTGCGCTTCCACGCCGCGAACCTCCAGGTCTTCGGCAAGAGCATGAAGGTGGGCGCGGTGATGTTCCTGGACCTGGGCCGCGTGTGGCACCCGGGCGTCCCGGACGGCGAGTGGCACGAGTGGCACCCGGGCATCGGCGGAGGCGTGCGCCTGTCCCGGCGCGCCGCCATCGTCCGCCTGGACTACGCGCGCTCGACGGAGACGGGACGCCAGCGCGTCTACGTCACCTTCGGCCACATGTTCTGAGTCAGACGAGCGCGTCCATCCACGCGCGAAGCCGCGCGTCCACGTGCGTCTCTCCGCGCACGCCGGGCTCGGGCTCCAGCAGCAGCGTGTGGAAGCCGCGAGCCTCCAGTCCCTTGCACAGCTCGGCGCGCGCCTCCCCGTCCGGCGCGAAGAGGATGCAGCCGTCTCCTCCCCCCGCGCCCGACAGCTTGCCCGCGCAGCCGTAGGCGGACGCCATCGACAGCACACGCCGCATGGCCTCCGTCTCCAGCGGGCCCAGCTCCAGCAGCAACGCGTGCTGCGCCGTCACGGCCTCGGTGAAGGCTCGGAAGTCGCCTCCCGCGAGGCCCTCCTCCACGGCCTGCCCCACCGTGTCGGAGCGGGCCACGAAGGCGCGCCGGCCCACCTCTTCCAGCCGCGCCTCCACCTGGCCGATGAGCACCTTCGTGGAGGCACTCTCGCCCGTGAACGCATACGCCATGGCCACGCGAGGCGCGGGCAGCCGCCACACGTCCACCGAGGGGGACTCCGCCAGCGCCGCCCCCAGCCGCCCGCCGTTGCTCGCGTCCACCAGCGGCGACACGTCGTAGCGCCGATAGCGCAGCACGCCGCCCGCGAAGCTCGCCGCCACGTCGCCGCCGCTGCCCTTGCCGCCCTGTCCCAGCGTGTGCGCCAGGAGCGCGAGCTTCAGCGTGTCGTGGCGCTCCTCGAGCACATAGCGCGCACCTTCAGCCGCCAGCACCGTCGCACACGCGCTGCCGCCCATGCCCAGCTTCTGGCCATTGGGGCCCACCGCGGAAGGCGCTATCGCGAGGTCGAAGCCCGGGCTCGCGCGGCCATGCGCCCGCAGCGCCTCGTCGAGCGCACGCGCGACGAAGAGGAACCCCTGCGGCACCTCGCGCGCCCAGCGAACACCCTTCGGCGTCACGCTGCCCGCGAGCGTCCCTTCCTCCAGGCAGACGTGCACGCGCGCATCCTCGCGCCGCCGCACATAGGCCCCGGTGCGCGGCGCCACCGCCGCCACGCGCGCCACCCCGCCCCACAGCACCGCGTACTCGCCGGAGACGAACAGCTTGCCCGGCGCCGAGAGGGCGCGGTCCATCAGAACAGGTGCTCCTGCTTCAGCACCGCGTCGCCACCGGGCACGCAGCGGACCACGTCGAGCGCGCCACACGCACGCGCCAGCGCCTCCGCCGCCACCTCGTTCGCCGCGTTGGTCAGCAGCACCGGGTTGGGCCCCGCGTCCAGCGTGAACCAGACGGGCACGCCCTTCTTGCGCGCCTCGCGCAGCTGCTGGATGAGCCCCAGCGTGCCCGCGTTGAGGTAGCAGAGCGGCGGGTCGGCCGCGAGCGACGTGGCATGCATCCGCCACGCGTTGCGCTCACACAGCTCTCCCAGTCCCTGCAAGTCCTTCCGGGCGATGAACTCACGCGCGCGAGGCACCTCCGCCTCCGCGTCGCGCACCCAGGCCGGGTAGTACGGACTGGTCTCCACCGTCTGCTTCATGCCGTCGCGGGACTTCACGTCCTTCTCGCCCCGGTCGACGACGGCCACCACCATGCGCAGGTCCGGCCAGTGCGCCGCATCGAAGCGCTGCACCGCGTAGCTGTCCTCGCCATCCGGACGCTCGCCGCGCAGCCACTCGCAGAAGCCGCCTTCCACGCTGCGGCACGCCGAGCCACTGCCCAGCCGCGCCAGGATGCTCGCCGCGCGCGCGTCCGACGGGAGCCCCGCCGCCGCGCGCCCCGCCACCGCCAGCGCCGCGAAGCCCGCCGCGCTGCTCGCCAGTCCCGCCGCCATGGGGAAGTCCCCGCGCGACACCACCTTCGCGGGCCCCAGCTCCTGCTTCGTCTGCGCGCGCACCGACTCCAGGAGCTTCAGCACGCGCTCGCGCTCGCTGCCCTTCGCGGTGTGGCCATTGATGTCCACCGCGTCCGTCGCCACACCGAACTCCACCGTCGTCGTCACCGACAGCGGCGACAGCGTCATGGACAGGCTGGACTGGTGCGGAAGAATCAGCGCGTCGTCCCGCTTCCCCCAGTACTTCACCAGGGCGATGTTGGGATGCGCCAGGGCTGTGGCTTTCATGGGAACTCTCACAACGCCCGCGGACCCGCGAGCTGGCTGCTGAAGCAGCGCACACCTTGCCGGGTGAGCTGGACCACCGCGGCCTCAGGATCAGTGAACAGACCGACCACGGCCCCGCCGTCCCCACCCGCGCCGGTGAGCTTGGCGCCCAGCGCGCCCAGGCTCCGCAGTCGATACACCATCTCTTCCAACGGCGTCGAAGACAGGCCCAGCGCCGACAGGAGCCCCTGGTTGACGTTCATCGCGTCCCCCAGCGCCTCCAGGTCTCCCGCCTCCACCGCCTTCGCCCCCTCCGACGCCAGCTTCCCCATCTCCTTGAAGATGCGCTGGTAGCGCTCCGGCCAGCGCGCCTGCCGCTGCCGCAACGCCGCCACCGTCTTCTTCGTGGGGCTGCGCTCGCCCGCCAGCGCCACCACCACCTTCAGCGCGCGCGGACTGTCCACCGTCTTGCCCTTGCCCACAGAGGACGCCCCCGGCTGCTTGCGGTAGAGGAGCAGCTGCTCCTCCGCGCTCGTCGTGTGGTCCACGCCGGAGGGCGTGCCGTGGAACTCCTGCTCCATCGCCCACGCCAGGCGCGCGGCCTCCTTGGGCGAGGGCGGCTTGCCCGCGGCGAGCAGCAGCATGCGCGCGCACGCGACGGACAGTGCGGCGGAGCTGCCCAGCCCCACGGCCAGCGGCAGCTCCGGGTCCAACGACACCTTCACGGGCGGCTCGCCCACGAGCTTTGCGGCGCGAGCGAAGGCCCCCTGCAAGAGCGTCCGCTGCGCCCGGTTCAGCGTGGAGGGCAGGACGAGCTGGCATTTCTTCGCCGGCACGCCTCGCGCCTTCACGCCCTGGGACAGCGGGCCCGCCAGCGCGGGGTGGCCATAGACGACGCTGTGCTCACCCAGGAGGATGACCTTGCCAGCGCCAAACGTGGACAGGGAATTTCCAGGGGTCACGGCGCTCAGAGAGTCGTACCGGTGGCTGCCGCGGCGTCCTCGGCGGACAGGCTGGCGAGAATCTCCCGCGCCTTCTCCACCTTCACGTGCCCCGCCTTCACCAGCAGGTCCGCGAGCTTCTCCACCCAGTCCCCACGCGCGCCCGCCGTCACCGCCACGCAGCGCGCGTGCAGCGCCATGTGGCCCTTCTGGATGCCGATGCTGCCCAGCGCCCGGAGCGCCGCGAAGTTCTGCGCGAGCCCCACCGCCGCGAACACCATGGACAGCTCGCGCACGCTCGACGCGCGCAGGAGCTTGAGCGCCAACTGCACGCCCGGGTGGACCTTGATGGGGCCGCCCACCATGCCCAGCGCCATGGGCAGCTCGATGCGGCCCACCAGGTGCCCTTCCTCCAGGTACCACGTCGACAGCGGACGGTACTGGCCGCCCCGGCAGGCGAACGCGTGCGCACCGGCCTCGATGGCGCGCCAGTCCTGCCCCGTGGCGATGGCCACCGAGTCGATGCCGTTCATCACGCCCTTGTTGTGCGTGGCCGC
This sequence comes from Myxococcus stipitatus, assembly GCF_038561935.1. The sequence continues at coordinate 7,002,939 of NZ_CP102770.1, forward strand.
GCGGTACGGGTCCGCCTCCGCGAAGCGGCTGGCCTGCGCGATGCCCTCGGCGATGACCTCACCGGGCATCTCGAAGTCCGCCAGCAGCGACAGCGGGATGCGGCACGTGGCGCGCGACAGCCGGCGGTCCGCCAGGTTGGAGAGGATGCGCAGGTACACCTTGCCGCCGGTGATCTGCTCCACGAGCGGCGCCACGCCCTCCGCCACGGTGTTGATGAGGTTGGCCCCCATCGCCTCCTGCGTGTCGATGAGGACATGGACGACGAGCAGCGGCTCACCGCGCGGGCCCTCGGGGGCCGGCAGCACGCGAACCTCCACGTCCTTGGCGCCGCCCCCCCGGGCCACCATGGCCGGGTGGAAGCTGTTGGCCAGCGCGAGGATCTGCTCCTTGTGCGCGAGAATCTTCTCCGTGGCCTCGGTCGGGTCGCCGTACCGGGTGACCTGGATCTGGCCAATCATCATCGACTCGTCAGCCTCGGCGCTGAAGCCTCCGGCCTCGCGGACGATCTTCGCGGCGAACGACACCGCGGCCACCACGGACGGCTCCTCCACCGCCATGGGGACCAGGTAGTCGCGCCCGTTGACCTGGAGGTTGAGCCCCAGGCCCAGCGGCAGGGAGAAGGTCCCCACCGCGTTCTCAATCATCTGGTTGGCCAGCACCGGCTGCAGGGCCTCGGTCCCACGCAGCTGCTCCAAGTCACCGGGCGACAGCCGGAACATGCGGGCGAGCTGCGCGAGGCGCTCGTCCATCGGCAGCTTGTGGAACCCGGCGAGCCGGGACGTCACCGTCTCAGACATATTGAGTCTTCCTTCTTTCCCACGTCGACGGACACCCGCACTACAGCGCCGCCATCCAATCCTTCAAGACCCCGCCCACCACCCGAGGACGCCGCCGCAACTCCGCGCAGCTCCTGCTCCCCGTCAGCACCAGCGCATGCCGCAGCCCTGTGAGGATGACCTCCAAGGCCCGCTCCGCCCCCTCCACCCCGCCCTCCTGCTGCGCCCGGAACAGCGGGAGCGCCATGCCCGCCAGGTCCGCACCCAGCGCCAACACCTTCGCGACCTCCAACCCGGTGCGAATCCCACCACTGCCCACCAGTCGGACCTGCGACCCCACCGCCGTGCGCACCGTCGCCACCGCCGCCGCCGTGGGAATCCCCCACGCGCTGAACTCCGCCCCCACCTTGGCTTGTACGCCCGAGGCCCGAAGCTGTTCCACCCGAACCCACGAAGTGCCGCCCAGCCCGGACACGTCCAGGTTGCGCACCCCCAGCTCCACCAACCGGCGAGCCACCTCCGGGCCAATGCCACACCCGGTCTCCTTCACCAAGAGCCGCTCGCCGAGCGCTCCCACCAACGCCCGCACTATCTCGTAACCGCCTCGGAAATCCCGGTCGCCTTCCGGCTGGGTCAATTCCTGCCCGGCGTTGAGGTGCAGCGCGATTCCATCCGCGCCAATCGCATCCATCAGCCGCCGCACCCCGTCCACGCCCAGCCCCACCGCCTGGTACATCCCGATGTTCCCCAGCAGCGCCACCGTGGGGGCCACCTGCCGCACCTGGAACGTCACCGCCCTCGCCGCGTCCTCGGCCATGGCGCGCTGACTGCCCACACCAAAGGCCAGGCCATGGCGCTCGGCGACCAGGGCGAGGTCACGATTGACCGCGCCTGCTCGCTCGGTGCCGCCCGTCATTCCGGTCACGAGCAACGGGTAGCGCAGCTGCTTGCCCAGGAACGAGGTGGAGAGGTCCACGTCCTCCACGGCCATCTCCGGCATGGCACAGTGGACCAGGTGCACGTGCTCCAGCAGGGTGCTGTTCTCGACGGGCTCCACCTCGCCCTTGGCGCACAGGTCGAGATGAGCGTCCTTACGCCGTGCTGTGGTGTCCTCGACCATGGCTGAGTCGGTCCGTCCCCGAAAACCTTCAAGTCGTGTAAGTGCTTGAAGGGGCGCGGGTTTCCTAGCAAGCGCCAGGGGAGCGGTGCAAGCCAAAGGACCCCGAGCGGTTCGCTGCGGGACGCCAATGGACGGATGCGGCTGCTGGACGGTATGAGGCCCCGCGTGAGCGCGCCCGCATTGCCCAAGGTCGTCGTCTTCCTGCACAGCGGAGACTACGACCGGGTCCACCAGGGACTGTCCATCGCCGCGGCGGCGACCGCGTCCGGGCGACGCGCGGAGGTGTACCTCTTCTGGTGGGCACTCGAGCGATTCCTGAAGGGCTCACTCGACGAGCCGGACTTCCAGGGCCGCGACGACATCTCGGAGCGCTTCGAGTCGCGCGGCATGCCCACGCTCCGCGCGCTGCTGGAGCACCTGAAGGAGTCGGGCCTGTGCACGCTCGCTGGCTGCACGGGCTCGCTCGGCGCGCTGGGGGCCGAGTCGGAGACGGCGCGCAGCGGCCTCGAGCTGTGGCTGGGCTGGAGCGCCATCCTCCAGCGCACCGCGGGCGTGACGGACCGCTTCTACCTCTGAGGTGAAGCCTTCCTCACGGCACGCCCTGGCCATGCGAAGCCAGGGCGCGCGGTTCTCGCCACTCAGTGGTGCGCGAGCTTGAAGCCCAGAATCACGGTGCGCGGCGCATTGGGACGAGCGCCGTAGGGACGCCGCGAGACGATGTCCTCCGCGTCCAGCACGTTGCGCGCGCTGAGGTAGAGCTGCCCCCAGCGCGTGAAGTTCCAGTTCGCGTTGACGTCGAACGTCAGCAGCGCGTCGGTCAGCTCCCCCGGTGCGGCCTCGCCCTGCCCGGCCTTCTCGCGCATGCTGTCGATGTAGAGCGCGCTGACGAACACGCCGCCCAGCGCCCCTTCCACCCCCGCCGAGGCGAACACCTGGTGGCGAGGCACGTACGGCAGCTCGTCTCCGGCCTTCACCGCGCCGAACTGCGGGTCCGCCGAGCGGAAGTCGTTCAGCAGCTCCGTGCTCGTGAGCGTGTACGAAGCGGAGAGCGGGAAGGTCAGCCCACCGCCGGGCCGGAACGTCTTCTCCGCGTAGACCTCCAGTCCGAAGATTTGAGCCCGCCCCGCGTCCGTCTGCCGGTCCAGGTCCTCATCCACGCAGCCACCGGAGAAGGTGCAGATGGCGGTGAGGTTCGTGTAGTCGTTGAAGAAGCCGACGACCTCGAAGCGCTCGCCTCGGCGCGTCCAGCGGGCGCCGCCTTCGTAGTTGATGCTCTTCTCCGGCTTCACCGAGTCCGGCTGGCCCGGCGACGGTGGCGAGAAGCCCCGGTACGCGCCCGCGAAGAAGCCCAGCTCGGGCGTCACCGCGCCGTACGCGCCCATGCCGGGCATCAGCACCTCCAGCGCGCCCTCCTTGGCCTCGCCCTTGAGCCGGTCGGCCGCACGCGAGCGGATGACCTCCAGGCGCAGACCTGGCGTCAGCACGAACGGGCCCCAGGCGATGGCGTCCGTCACATGCAGCGCGACAGCGTGGGTGGCGTCCTTGTTGCTCGCGGTGATGAACGTGGGCTCCCCGGCGCGGACCAGCTCGCCCCCCTCCATGCGGTAGGCGTCCTCGGAGTGCTTCCGGTCGATGCTGTCGTAGTGGAAGCGGGCGCCCACCTCGAGGCTGTGGCTCAGCGGCCCGGTGGTGGTGCTCCAGCGCGCGACGCTCTGGACGCCCTGGGAAACGAAGCTTCGGTCATTGGGGCCGATGAACAGCGTGTCCTGGGTGGACGACGTGTCGAGCTGTCCGGTGAGCACGCCGTAGTAGATGGCGTTGCGCGCGCTCGTCGGGTCGGCCAGCACGTTGGCGATGGCGGCGCCGCCGAAGCGATTCACCTTGCGCCACACGCGCGCGAAGTCGTTGCGGTAGGCCGTCGTGGTGATGGCCAGCGAGCCGGACTCCAGCACGTGGCTCGCGGCCACCTGGGTGCGGTGCCACTTCATCTGGTCCAGCGCGCTGGCGGCATAGCGGCGCAGCGGGTTGGCGCGGAAGTCCTCGTCCGACAGGCCCAGGTACGTCTCATTGGACAGCTCGTCCGAGTAGCCCAGCTTGAGGTTGAACGTCTGGCGGACCTCGCCCTCGGGAACCAGGCGGTAGCGCGCCTTGGCCATCCACTCGTTGCGGCGGAAGCCCGTGGTGCCGCCCCCGTCCAGCTCCTTGAAGCCGTTGCTGCGCAGGTGGATGCCCTCCACCAGGAAGCCCGCGCGCTCGGTGCTCGCGCCGAAGACGCCGTGCGCCTTGCCGTACAGGTAGCCGCCGCCAGCGACGTCGAGCCACGCGGACTCGGACGCGGGGATGTCCCGGGTGATGAACTCCACCGAGCCCGCCACCGTCTGCGGACCGTGCTGGATGGCCGACGGGCCCTTGAGCACACGCACCGACTGCATCCGGGTGACGAGCGGGAAGTAGTAGGCCGCGGGCGCGGAGTACGGCGCCGGGCCGAAGAGGACGCCGTCCTCCAGCAGCGTGACCTTCTTGCTGCGGTCCGGATTGACGCCGCGCAGGCCCACGTTGGGCCGCAGGCCGAAGCCATCCTCGCCGCGCGCGTAGACGCCCGGCACGCTCATCAGCACGGTGCTCGGGTCGTCCTTCTCGTAGCGCTCCAGCTGGGCGGGCTTGACGATGTGGACCGAGCCGCTCGTGCGCGTCTCCGACGTCCCCACCACCACGCTCTCGAACTTCTTCGACTCCGGCTCGGGCATCAGCTCCACGGTGGGCGCGGGCGGCTCGCCCCCGGCGCTCTCCACCGTCGGCGCGTCACCGGGCGTCGCGGGTGTCTCCGCCGCGGCCTCCACGGCGGGGGCCGGAGCGGGCACCTCCGTCGCGGGCTGGGGCTCGACAGCGGGAGCCGAGGTCGCGGCGGCATCCACCGGCGCGGCCGTGTCCAGCTCGCCGGGCTGGGCCGGAGCGGCGCCCTCCTCGGGCGGCACCGTCTGGGCCGCCGCGGATGAAGCCAATCCCCACATGAGCAACGGAGCCACAGCGCTCCGTGCCCGCCTCGACCTGTCCTTGAGCCATGCCATCAGCGAAGTACGCCCTTGTCTCGGTGGTGCGGCGGCACTGCGTCAGACGCCACGAGCCGGAGGGGCCGGGTCCTCGAGAGAACCCTCCGCTCCGGCTCGGGCACTACGTACTACGAACTCGAGCGACGGCTACTTGTCGGCCGTGCCGGCCACGACGACCTTGCCGCTGGCCTGGATGACGATGCCGCGGACGGCCTCCTCGACCTTGCCGGCGACGAAGTTGTGCTTGACGACGCCGCCCGTGCCGAACGTGGTGTCCAGCGTGCCGTCCGTGTTGTAGCGCGCAATCACCATGCGGTTGTCGCCGCCCTCGGTGACGAAGCCCGCCGCGTAGACGCGGTTGGACGCGTCGAAGGCCACGGTCCAGAAGCGGTCGTTCTCCGTCTCGGAGATGGGCACCGCCTTGGCGAACTCGGTCCCCGTGCCGCCCACCGGGATGATGGCCAGCACGCTGTCGTCATCCTGGTTGCCACCCGCGCGGTAGCCCGCGGCGGCCACCCACTTGCCATCCTTCGACTTCGCCACGCCGAAGAACGCCTGCTCCGGACGCTCGAAGTCGTACGCCTTGTAGCCCTCCGCCGCGAACGTCGTGTCGCGAGCGCCGTTCTTGTCCAGCATGAACACCATCGCGGCGACCTTCCCCGCCGACGGCGTCACGCTGCCCACCGTGCACACGCGGTCGTCGTTCAGGACCACCAGGTTGCGGCCGCGGTCGTTGTCGTTGATGAGGTCCAGGAGCGCCACGCCGCCCGTGGCCCAGTTCTTGTCGCGCTCACCCGTGGCGGAGAACTTGAAGTTCACCACGTCCACCGCGCCCGACGCCGCGCTGCGGCCGTAGCCCGTCGTCACGTAGCTGCCGTCGGAGAACTGGTCCACGGCGTACGCCTCCGCCATGCCCCACTCGGGGTTGGACTCGCTCTGACCCAGGAACGGCGCCGAGTTCACCACGCCCTTCCAACCAAAGGTGTTGTCCAGCTTGCCCGCGTCATCCAGGCGCACCAGGACGATGCGGTTGGCGGCCTGCGTGCCCGCGCCCGTCGGCTGGCTGGTGTAACCGGACGCGACAATCTTGCCGTTGCGGTCCACGATGCCATTGCGAGCGCCGTCGCTCAGGTTGCTGATGTTGAGCGTGTGCACACCCTCCGTGGCGAACGCCGTGTCGCGCGCCCCCTCCGCCGTGAGGCGCAGGACGAAGCGGTCCGCGTCCACGCGGTCTCCATCACCGCGACGGGCACCGAAGACCACCAGGCGGTTGCTGCTGTCCGCCGCCAGGCCCCAGACGGAGTCACGCGTGCCACCGGCCACCGTGCTCAGGTCCACACGCGTGGTGCCACCCGCGCCGAACGTCGTGTCCAGCGTGCCGTTCTCGTTGAAGCGAGCCAGCGCCACGTCGCTGTCGATGACGGCGGTGGGGCCAGAGTCGGGCTGCCCCGCGTCGGGCTGGCCGGCGTCCGGGTTGCCACCCGCGTCCGGCGTCCCCTGCGGCTCCTTCGGGTCGTCGTCGCCACACGCGCTGCCCATGAACGCCAGCGCCAGCGTGAGCACCGCCACGCCCGCGAACGACCTGCCCTGCTCCATCCTGCTCGACATCGTGAACCCCTCTCCCTGGGAAACGCGCCACAACCTGCTAGCGATAATCGTTATCAAAATCGAAAGATCGGCTGCCTAAGCCAGGAATCCTTAAGTTGTCAAGGCAGCAACTCCCGGGTAGCTGGCAACCCGCCCTAATACTTTGAAATTGATTGTCATTGGCAACTTCATGGGTAAGAAGCGGCCATGGACCACCTGACGCCGAGCCCCTTCGCCGCGCGCCGCCCCCGCGCGTTCCTGCTCCTCGCCGCCCTGGCCTTCGTCTCGGGATGCAAGGGGTCCGACAAGAAGGAGACCCCGGGCCCGGGCGAGCCCAACCCCTCGGACACGGCGCGAGTGGCGCTGCTGAAGGCGACGGGGGCCTGCGTGGAGAAGACGGCGCGCCAGTTCCAGACGGCGAGCGTCGCACTGTCGGAGGCGGTGAGCCGGTACGCGACCCAGCCCGATGCGGCGAATCAAGCGCAGGCGCGCGCGGCGTTCCACGAGGCCATGGATGTGTGGCAGGTGGCGGAGGTCATGCAGGTGGGCCCGGCGGCACCGCGCAGCGCGGCGGGCGGCGCGGAGATTCGCGACAACGTCTACTCCTGGCCGCTGGTGAGCCGCTGCACCGTCGAGGAGCAGGTCGTCAGCAAGAGCTACGAGGCGGAGAGCTTCGCCACCTCGCTGGTGAGCCGGCGCGGGCTGTACGCGCTCGAGTACCTGCTGTTCCACGAGGACGCGTCGACGGCGTGCCAGGGCACCTCGCCCATCGTCGCGCAGGGGACGTGGGCGGCGCTGTCCGCGGATGAGCGGGCCGCTCGCAAGCGCGCCTATGCCGCGGTGGTGGCCAAGGACGTGAGCCAGCGGGCCGCGCAGCTCGTGAAGGCGTGGGCGGCGGACCAGGACAACTTCGTCCAGACGCTGGAGACGGCGGGCTCCGGCAACCGCGTGTTCCCCACGAACCAGGCCGCGCTCAACTCGGTGAGCGACGCGATGTTCTACTTCGAGCGCGAGGGCAAGGACCTGAAGCTGGCGCGGCCGCTGGGGCTGCGCGACTGCTCGACGGAGTCCTGCCCCGAGCATTTGGAGTCGCAGTTCGCCCACCGCTCGAAGGCCAACCTCCGCGCCAACCTCAAGGGCTTCCGCATGCTCGCGGAGGGGTGCGGCGAGGGCTACTCCGGCACGGGCTTCGACGACCTGCTCGTGGCCTCTGGCGCGGAGCCGCTCGTACAGAAGATGCGCGAGCGACTGGCCGGCGTGGAGGACGCGCTGGGCCGCATCGAGGAGGCGGACCTGAAGGACGCGCTGGCGGCGGACAAGGCTTCGGTGCGCGCGCTCCATGACGCGTTCAAGGGCGTCACCGACGTGCTGAAGACGGAGATGGTCACCGTGCTGGACCTGGAGCTGCCCCAGTCCGTCGAAGGGGACAATGACTGAGCCGGTCCGGGCGTCCCGTCTCGAACGCCTCTGGAGTCTGCTGCTCGCGCCGCGCGACATCGCGGCGCTGGTGGCGTTCCGGATGGCGCTCGGGCTGCTCATCACCGTCTCGTCCATCCGCTTCCTGGCCTATGGCTGGGTGGACGTGCTGTTCACCCGCCCCCGCTTCCACTTCACCTACTGGGGCTTCGACTGGGTGCCCGCCCTGCCCGCGCCGTGGATGCACGCGGTGTTCGCCGCGCTCGGCGTGCTGGGCGTGTGCCTGACGGCGGGCCTGTTCTACCGGGTGACGACGGTGCTGCTGTTCGTCGCCTTCTCGTACGTCCAGCTCGTCGACGTCAGCAACTACCTGAACCACTACTACCTGGTGAGCCTGCTGCTCGGGCTGCTCATCTTCGTGCCCGCGCACCGCGCGTTCTCCCTGGACGCGTGGCGCAAGCCCGCGCTGCGAAGCGAGACCCTGCCCGCGTGGTGCACGCTGCTGCTGCGCTTCCAGGTCACGGTCGTCTACGTGTTCGCGGGCCTGGCGAAGCTCACCACCGACTGGCTCCTCCACGCGCAGCCGCTCAACATCTGGCTGGCGGCTCGCACGAGCATGCCCTTCGTGGGCCCGCTGCTCGAGGAGCGCTGGGTGGCCTACGCCGCGGCCTGGTCGGGCTTCCTCTTCGACACCACCATCGCCGCGTTCCTGCTCTCGCGCCGGCTGCGCCCCTTCGCGTACGTCGTGGTGGTGGGCTTCCACGCCGCCACGTCCGTGCTGTTCCCCATCGGGATGTTCCCGTTCATCATGGTGACGGCGGCGCTCGTCTTCTTCGATTCATCCTGGCCGCGACGCATCGCCGCGCGCCTGCGGGGCGGCGCTCGCGCGGAGCACGTCGAGCCCCCGCCCGCTCCCGCGATGCACGTCCCCGGATGGAAGGCACAGGCGGCGCTGGGCGTGGCGCTCGCCTATGCGCTCCTCCAGGTGGCGATGCCGCTGCGCACGCACCTGTATGGCGGCAACGTGCTCTGGCACGAGCAGGGCATGCGCTTCTCCTGGCGGGTGATGGCGCGGGAGAAGAACGGCAGCGTGACGTTCATCGTCATCCAGTCGGCCACGGGGCGCGAGTGGCACGTCTCTCCAGGTGAGTACCTCACGCGACTTCAAGAGCGGGAGATGTCCGTCCAGCCCGACCTCATCCTCCAGCTCGCGCGGCACATCGCCCGTGACTTCGACGCGCGAGGACTGGGCCCCGTGCAGGTGCGCGCGGATGCACGTGTGTCCTTGAACGGACGCGCGGCGCAGCTGCTCGTGGACCCGGACGTGGACCTCGCGCGCGAGGTGGATGGCCTGGGCGCGAAGCGTTGGATTCTTCCCGCGCCCGACTCGCCTCCCATCCGCCTGCGCCCCACCCTGCGCGCGCAGGCGCACTGAACGTCACCTGCTTGCCCGGTCTCCAGGCGAGGCCCCAACCCCTTGGATTCATGGCGCCTTCGGGGGGCTTTCATTGACGAGCCCGCCTCCCTGTTTACGTTTCTGAAGCCCCTGAGCGGGCTGAAAGGAACGAGACGACATGGCTTACCCTGGCACCCACGACACTTCCCGGAACGACGGCGGACGTCCGGCGCTGCACGGCGGCGGTGGGTGGCACCGCCTGGGCAACGCCCTCAAGACGACGGTGCTGCTCGCGGGCCTCACCGCGCTGGTGCTCCTCATCGGCCAGCGATTGGGCGGCGCCCAAGGCCTGATGTTCGCCGGCTTCTTCACCGTGGTGATGAACTTCGGCTCGTACTGGTTCAGCGACAAGATTGCCCTGGCCATCCACGGCGCGAAGCCGCTCCCCTACGAGCAGGCGCCGTGGCTGCACCAGATGGTGGAGCGGCTGGCCGCGCGCGCGGGCATGCCCAAGCCCAAGGTCTACATCCTGCCCACGGCCGCGCCCAACGCATTCGCCACCGGCCGCAGCCCCAAGCATGCCGCGGTCGCGGTGACGTCCGGGCTCCTGCAGATTCTCGACAAGCGGGAGCTCGAAGGGGTGCTCGCGCATGAAATCGGGCACGTGCGCAACCGCGACACGCTCATCGGCACGGTGGCGGCCACGCTGGCCGGCGTCATCAGCTACGCGGCGCAGATGCTCTTCTTCTTCGGCGGCTCCATGCTCAGCCGGAGCGACGACGACGAAGGCGGTCTGGGCAGCGCGTTCGCCAACCTGGGCCTGTTGCTGGTGGCGCCCATCGCCGCCACACTGCTGCAGCTCGCCGTGAGCCGCTCGCGCGAGTATGGCGCGGACGCGGCGGGCGCCGAGCTGACCGGGGACCCGGATGCCCTGGCGGATGCCCTGCTGAAGCTGGAACGCGGCGCGGAGCTCATGCCCTACGACCGGGCCCCGGCGACCTCGCACCTGTTCATCGTCAACCCGCTGCACCACGGCGGCGTCATGTCGCTCTTCGCCACCCACCCGCCCATCCCGGAGCGCGTGCGCCGGCTGCGCGGCATGAGGGCGAGCACGGGCGGCTCGAGGTCTCGTGGCGGTTGGGAATACGCCTACTGATGCAACAAGGTGGCGCGGGAGGTTCACCCTCCCACGTCAGCGCCCCGAGGCCGCCGCATCCGGTGGACCGAACGCGGCCTCGGGGTCCTCCAGCAGCTCCTTCAACGCGGTGGCAAGCACGCCCGCGTGGAAGCCGTCGATGAAGCGGTGGTCGATGGACGCGTTGAGGCTCATCACCTTGCCCACCACCACCCGCCCCTCCTCCACCACCGGCGTGTCGCGCACGGCGCCGGGCGCCAGGAACACCGGTACCCGCGTGAAGGGCACGAGCGGCAGATAGGCCCCATCGAGCCCCAGCGCGCCCACGTCCGTGACGATGGCGGCGCCAAACGCGTCCCTCGGCAACCCGAAGCGGCCCAGGTCCAGGTTGAGCGTCACCGCCAGGAACGACACGCACCGGGTGAACAGCCCCATCAGCGGAGTGGGAATCCACTCGAGCCAGCGGCTTGGCCCAGGGGCTTGCCGCCCAGACGCCAGCCCCTGGACGATGTCGCGCAGTCCCTTCTGATCCGCGTCCTCCACGCGCACCGCGGCCCACGCCTCCGGCCCACCGTCCGTGCGCAGCAGCGCGGACACGGTGATGCGCTGGCGCAGGTAGATGCGGTGGAAGCGCAGCACCGCGTTGGCGTCCGGGCAGCGGCGCAGCGCCTCGGCCAGGGCCTTGAGCACCAGGTGCGTCACCGTCAGCTCCAGCCCCGTGCTCCGCCGGAAGGTCTCCATGTAGGCCAGCGCGCGGTCCATCCGCACCGTCAACGTCCCATAGACGGTGGGGTCATAGGCCGTCTCCCAGCTCCCCACCGCCAGCTTGCGGAAGCTCGACACACGCAGCTTGGGTCTCAGCTCCAGGTGGGCCATGCGACGGGTGTACTCCAGGGGAGCGCGGGGCGACGCAGCATCGCGGCTCCCGGCGAAGCGGGGAAGTCCCCGCCTGGATGACTCCTCTCCGTGGGGGTGTGGATTTCCAGCGTGCACCGGGGACGGGAACAGGGCATGGAGGCGCCAAACCCGGGGATAGCGCCAGCCCACCCTTGACGGGCCTGTGCTGGGCGTTAGGCTGCCCCGCTTTTTGCAGATCCCTCCCGTGGAGGTCGTCCCGTGTTGGTCCTGGTCATCGCCCTGGCAGTCGGGCTCGCCATCTCTCTGTATTTCAATCTCTTCGGCGGCCCGAAGCAGGCCGCCCTCCCCTCCTCCTCGTCCTCCAACGCGCCCCGTGGCGAGCTGGACGCGGACCACAAGGCCGCGCGTGCGAAGGCGGAAGGCGAGCTGCAGCGGAAGCAGAAGGAGCTGGATGAGCAGCGTGGGCAGCTCCAAGAGGTGAAGGAGCAGCTCAAGCAGGCCAAGCGCAAGATTTTCGAGGCGAAGGAATCCGACAAGGGCTCGCAGGACCTGGCCAAGGCGCGCGCCGAGGTGGAGCGCAACGCGTCCATCCAGCTCGAGCAGACCCGCCTGGAGCTGGCGCAGGTGCTCACGGAGAACCAGCGCCTGAAGACCGAGTCCGAGGGCCGTGGCCGCCGCCGCGAGCCGCAGGCCCCCACGCCCACCCCGGCCCCCGTCGCCGCCGCCCCGCAGGCCGCCTCGGCCCCCGCCCAGGAGGGTGAGGTCGCCTCCGCGCCCGTGGCCCCCGTCGCCGAGGCCCCCCGCGAGGACCGCACGCCCCGCCGCGTCATCCGCGAGCTGAGCGAGGCGGACCGCGAGAAGATGGACCGGCTGGAGCAGGCCGCCGCCAAGGACCGCGCCCGCGCCGTGGAGCTGGAGAAGGAAGTGCGCCGGGTCAAGGGCCGCGCGGACACGCAGCAGCGCGTCTACGCCGCGACCAAGGGCGACCTGGACCTGATGAAGGACAAGTACAAGGCGCTGGAGAAGCGCCTGAACCGGACCCTGCTGGAGCGCGACCTCATGCGCCGCGCCATCAAGGACCTGGAGAAGAAGTCCGGCATCCTGGCCGACCGCACCGAGCTCACCCCGGAGGAGATGGCCGCCAGCGACCAGCGCACCGAGGAGACCATCCGCGTGCGCGCCGAGTCCGAGACGCAGGCCGCCGCTCCGGAGGCTCCCACCCCCGAGGCCACCGCCGACGCCGAGGCCAAGCCCGCGCAGCAGGCCTGACCAAGACACCTCGTCGTGACGAGCCTGGGGCTCGGCCTTCCGGAATCACTTCCGGGAGCCGGGCCCCTCGTCGTTCTCGGGCTCGAGTCCCAGCGCCGGCCCGCACGTGTCCGCCGCGGAACAGCCAGCGCCCCCCGCGCGCAGCGCCAGCCCGGCCTGCAGTTTCTGCATCAGCCGCTTGAGCTCCCTCAGCTCCGGCTCGGGGAGGAACTCGCCCAGCTCGCCGTCCTGCTCCCGCAGCGCGTCCATCAGCAGGCCCAGCTCGCGCACGCCCTCGGCCGTCAGCTCCAGGCGGAAGCACCGCCGGTCCGAGCCCGCACGCCGCACCACCATCCCATCCTCTTCCAGGCGGTCCACCAGCCGGCTCGCCGCGGGCGCGTCCACCATCAGCCGCTCCGCGAGCGCCGCCTGTCGGCTCACTCCCTCGGAAATGACCTTCAGCGCCAGCAGTTGAGTGAATGGCCGGTTCGTCCGCGTCCCGAGCTTCTCGGTCAGGTGGCGGCGGACGGTGCGACGCAGCGAGGCCAGTTGCTCCGCGAAGGTCATCTCAGCCTACGAAATAGTTGTGGCCTACAATGGTTGTCAATTACATCGGCTGGCGCGGTTGGCTGTTGGGGGGGAGTCGATCCACACCTGTCGTCAACATTGCCTGGCCCCTTGGTATGTCCGCCCCCACCGTCCTTCTCTTGGCGCTCGTCGCGAGCTCGACGCCCCCCGCGTCGAGTAGTGCCCCCGTTCCTCCCCCCGTGCCGTTCCAGACGAAGGTGGAGGACCCCATGCTCGCTCCGGTCCCTCCGGCCCCCCAGCAGGTAGGCACCTGGGAGCAGGCGCTGACCCTCGTCCGGGAGCGCTCCACGGACCTGCGGACCGCGGAGGCGGGCGTCCAGCGCGCCGAGGGTCGCTGGCGTCAGGCCCTGGCCGCGCTCCTTCCGAACGCGCGCGCCTCCGCGAGCGCCGCGCATGACTTCCTCAACTCGGACACGCCCGTGGGGGTGTTCGCCACGCCCGCGCTGGAGGGACGCAAGCCCACGACGCCCATCGTCGGCACCGTCACCGCGTCCTTGAGCCAGTCCCTGGTGGATGTGGGTGCCTGGCGCAACCTGTCCTCGAACGCCGCCGCCGAGCGCGGCGCGGTGGCGAGCCTCCAGGACATGCGCCGCCGGCTCACGCTGGGCCTGGCGCGCTCGCTGGTGGCCACCGTCGCGGCCGAGCGGGCCGCGGAGCTCAACCGCGTGGGCCTGCTCCAGGCGCTGGAGCGCTCCGCGTTGACGACGCGCTCGTTCGACCTGGGCGCCAGCAACCAGCTCGACGTGGTGCGGGTGAACCAGGACGTGGCGCTGGCGCGCAGCGCGCTCGTCGCGGGTGACGAGCAGCTTCGCCGCGCCCGCGAGGCGCTGGGCATCGCCCTGGGCTTCGGCCACGCGGTGGGCGTGGAGGCATCCTTCAACCTGAACGGGCTGATGGAGGATGCGCGCAAGGCGTGCACGCCGCTGGAGGACCTGGAGTCCCGTCCCGACCTGGTGTCCGCGCGAGCGCAGGTGGAGTCCTCGCGCGACAGCCGGCGGCAGGCGTCCGCGGGCTACCTGCCCACGCTCGGCCTGACGAGCAACCTGCAAGGCGTGACGACGGACCCGGACTTCGGCCGCTTCTCGTCGTGGAGCATCGCCGCGGTGCTGTCCGTCCCCATCTGGGAAGGCGGCCTGCGCGGCGGCCTGGTGCGTGAGCGCGAGGGAATCGAGAAGCAGGCGGAGCAGACGCTGGAGAGCAACCGCCGCGACGCGGCCGTCGAGGTGGAGCAGGCCCGGCGCGGCGTGGACGTGGCACAAGCCCTGGTGAAGACGGCGTCGGAGTCGCGCGAGCTCGCGGACCGGACGGACCGGCTCACCCGGCGCTCCTTTGAAGTGGGCCGTGGCAACAGCCTGGAGCTGGTGCAGAGCGGAGCGGCCCTGCGCCAGGCGGAGTTGACGCTGGCGCTGCGCGAATTCGAGCTTGTCCAGGCGCGCCTGGACGCATTCTTGACGGAGGCCCGGTGCGACTGGTGAAGCGGGTGCGCCCCCTGACGGCGCTGAAGATGACGTTGTGGAGTACCGCCCTGCTGGTGGCCGCGGGGTGCGGGAGCAAGCCGCCTCCGCCCGCGGCCCCTCCGCCGCGTGAGGTCCAGGTGCTGACGCTGACGCCCAGCGAGGTGCGGGACACCAGCGAGTACCTGGGCTCGCTCCTGTCGCGGCAGAACATCACGGTGCTTCCGCAGGTGGCCGGCTACGTGCGGCGCATCCACGTGAGGCCCGGCCAGAAGGTGGAGGCCGGAGCGACGCTGCTGGAGGTCGACTCGCGCACGGAGACCGCCGCGCTCGACAGCGCCCAGGCCCAGCAGAGCTCGGCCGAGGTGAACCGCGAGCTGGCGCGCCGCACCTTCGCGCGCACGGAGGCGCTCTACAAGGAAGGCCTCGCCAGCGCGCAGGAGATGGAGCAGGGCCGCGCGCAGCTGGAGGCCTCCGAGGCCGCCGCCCGGTCCGCCGCGGCGCAGGTGGCCCAGCGCCAGGTGCAGCTGCAGTTCCATGCCGTGCGCGCGCCCTTCGCGGGCACGGTGGGCGACGTGCTGGTGCGCCTGGGTGACTTCGTGGGCGCCACCACGCCGTTGACCACCATCGCCCAGGCGGACGTGCTGGAGGTCAGCGTGTCGCTGCCGTCGGAGCGGGCCCGCTCGCTCAAGCCGGACACGGTGCTGGAGGTGCTGGACTCGAAGGGCCAGGTGCTGCTCACCAGCCCCCTGTTCTTCGTCGCGCCGCAGGCGGACCCGCGCACGCAGCTGGTGGAGGTGAAGGCGGCCTTCCAGAACACGGTGGGTCTGCGTCCCAGCGAGCTGGTGCGCACGCGCGTCGTCTACTCCAAGCGGGACGCGCTGCAGCTGCCCGCGCTCGCGGTGGTGCGCTTGAGCGGTCAGCCCTTCGCCATGGTGGTGCAGGAGAAGGAAGGCAAGACGGTGGTGGAGCGCCGCCCCATCACCCTGGGCACGCTGGGTGAGATGGCCTACGTCATCGAGAGCGGACTGAAGCAGGGCGACCGGGTGGCCGTCTCGTCGCTGCAGGCGCTGCGCGACGGAATGGCCGTGAAGGTGAAGTCCCCCGACGCCGCTCCTGGCGCCGGTGCAGCCACGGCGGGCAGCCGCTGAGCAGGCCCGGGCCTCGCCGCACCCGCGCGCGAGGCCCGGATGTCGCCACGAGAATGAGGGCCTGAACGCCGTGTTCGTCGACTTCTTCATCCGCAGACCCGTCTTCGCCATCGTCTGCTCCATCCTGCTGACGCTGGTGGGGGCCATCGCCATCCCCACGCTGCCCATCTCCCAGTACCCGGACCTGGCTCCGCCCCAGGTGACGGTGACGGCGACCTACGTGGGCGCCAGCGCCGAAATCGTGGAGAGCGCCGTCACCATCCCCATCGAGCAGGAGCTCAATGGCGTGGAGGGCATGCGCTACATCACCTCCACCAGCAGCAACGACGGCACCAGCCAGATCACCGTCACCTTCGAGGCCACGCGCGACATCGAAGTCGCCGCCGTCGACGTGCAGAACCGCGTCAGCCGCGCCGCCGCCCGCCTGCCCGCGCAGGTGAACCAGACGGGCATCGTCGTCAACAAGGCCTCCAACCAGATGCTGATGACGGTGGGTCTGTCCAGCCCGGACAACCGCTACGACGCCAAGTTCCTCAGCAACTACGCCGACGTGAACCTCAAGGACGCCATCAAGCGCGTGCGCGGCGTCGGCGAGGTGCGCATCTTCGGCGAGCGCAAGTTCTCCATGCGCCTGTGGCTGGACCCGACGGAGCTGGCGCGCCGCAAGCTCACCCCGCAGGACGTGACGCGGGCGCTCCAGGAGCAGAACCTCCAGGTCGCCGCCGGCCAGGTGGGCCAGCCGCCCTCCAGCGAGGAGCAGCCCTACCAGCTCGCGGTCCGCGCGCGCGGCCGTCTGGTGGAGCCGGAGGAGTTCGGCGAGATCATCCTGATGCGCGACGCGACGGGAAAGAGCGTGCGCGTGAAGGACGTGGGCCGCGTGGAGATGGGCGCGGAGAGCTACGGCACGCTCCTGCGCTTCAACGGGAAGACGGGCGTGGGTCTCGCCGTGTTCCAGCTCCCCACCGCCAACGCGCTCGACGTGCGCGACGGTGTCTTCAAGGAGCTCGACCGCTTGTCGCAGCAGTTCCCTCCGGGCATGACGTACCAGACGGGCACGGACACGACGCTCGCGGTGCGCGCGTCCATCCACGAGGTGCTCAAGACGCTGGTGGAGGCCATCGCCCTCGTCATCCTGGTCATCTTCCTGTTCCTGCACGGCTGGCGCAGCGTGCTCATCACCGCCTTCACCTTGCCAGTCTCGCTGGTGGGCACCTTCGCCTTCGTGCAGTTGATGGGCTTCTCCATCAACACCCTCACCCTCTTCGGACTCACGCTGGCCACGGGCCTCGTGGTCGACGACGCCATCGTCGTCATCGAGAACATCGAGCGACTGATGGTGGAACGGCGCCTGTCTCCCCGACAGGCCGCGCGCGAGGGCATGAAGGAAGTGGCGGGCGCGGTGATTGCCATCTCCATCGTGCTGGTGGCGGTGTTCGTCCCGGTGGCCCTCTTCCCCGGCACCACGGGCGCCATCTACCGGCAGTTCGCGCTCACCATCGCCGCGTCCGTGGCGCTCTCCACGTTCTGCGCGCTGACGCTCACGCCCGCGCTGAGCGCCCGGATGCTCAAGCACCACCACGGTGAGAAGTGGGTGTTCTTCCGGTGGGTGGACAAGGTGCTGGACGCGACGCGCTCCCTGTATGGCCGCAGCCTGCGCGTGTTCCTCAAGCGCCCCCTCATCGTGCTGGTGGCGTTCCTCGCGTGCATCGCCGCCACGGTGGCGCTGTTCCGCATGGCCCCCACGGGCTTCATCCCCGACGAGGACCAGGGCTACGTCATCATCTCCATCCAGGGCCCGGAGGGCATGTCGCTGGCCCAGTCCGAGAAGGTGCTGGCCCAGGTGGAGGAGGTCCTCAAGGCGCAGCCGGAGATTCGCGCGATGTTCGCCATCGGCGGGTTCTCCTTCCAGGGCTCGGGCCCGAACCTGGCGACGGTGTTCTCCAGCCTCGTGCCGTGGGAGGAGCGCCCCGGAAAGAACCAGACGGTGGCGGCGCTGGTGGAGCGGCTGCGGGGCCCGCTGAGCAAGATTGGCGGCGCGCGCGTCATCCCCTTCCAGCCCCCCGCCATCCGCGGCGTCGGCAGCGTCGGCGGCTTCCAGTTCATCGTCGAGGACGCCGCCGGTACGCGCACGCTCGATGAGCTCGCGACCGCCACGCAGGAGCTGGTGGCGAAGGGCAACGCGGACGGACGGCTGCGCGGCGTGCTCACCGCCTTCAACGCGGACACGCCGCTGCTGGACGTGGAGGTGGACCGCCAGAAGGCGAAGGCGCTCGGCATCCCCATCGAGCAGATCTTCGGGACGCTGCAGGTCTACATGGGCAGCCAGTACGTCAACGACTTCAACTACGCCAACCGTACCTACCGCGTGTACCTCCAGGCCGAGCAGCAGTTCCGCGACAGCCCGTCGGACATCGGCTCGTTCTACGTGCGCAGCGAGAGCGGCGAGATGATTCCGCTCGAGTCGGTGGTGAAGGTGACGCCCACGGTGTCCGCGCAGGTCATCCGCCACTACAACCTGTTCCGCTCGGCGGAGGTCAACGGCGCGCCCGCGCCGGGGGTCTCCTCCGGTCAGGCCATGCAGGCCATGAAGACCCTGGCGGATGAGAACCTGCCGCAGGGCATGACGGGCGAGTGGACGGGCATCAGCCTGGAGCAGCAGGAGAGCGGTGGGCAGACGCTCATCATCTTCGGCCTGGGTCTGCTGTTCGTGTTCCTGGTGCTGGCGGCGCAGTACGAGAGCTTCAGCCTCCCGTTCGTCATCATCCTCTCGGTGCCGCTGGCCATCATGGGCGCGCTGGGCATGCAGCTCCTGCGGGGCTATGCGAACGACGTGTTCTGCCAGGTGGGTCTGGTGATGCTGGTGGGCCTTGCCAGCAAGAACGCCATCCTCATCGTGGAGTTCGCGGAGCAGCTGAGGGAGAGCGGCAAGAGCGCCCTGGACGCGGTCATCGAAGCGTCCGAGGTCCGCCTGCGCCCCATCCTGATGACCTCCATCGCGTTCCTCCTGGGCGTCGTGCCGCTGATGACGGCGCAGGGCGCGGGCGCGGCGGCGCGCAACTCTCTGGGCACGGCGGTCTTCGGCGGCATGCTCGTGTCCACCATCGTCAACCTCATCTTCATCCCCGGCCTCTACGTGCTGATGCAGAAGGTGCGCGGCGAGGCCCGGCGAGAGGACGCGGAGGACGACGCTCCGGCGCCTGCTCCGGCGCGGTGAGCAAGGAGGCGAAGGCCCTGGAAGCGGTGCTCCCGCTTCCAGCCTCCGCGTCACCCGACTTCTTACCGGGGCGGCTCGCGCCCTGGGGCTTTCGAGTGTCGTAAGTCCCTGGAAACGTTGGGCTCCTCAGAGCCCGAAGAGGCGGCACGCGCCCTGCTAAGTCCTCTGGCGGCGCCCGCCACGGCACAGTGTGGAGGGCGTGCGGTACGGGCGGCGGGCAGGTCGGGGCAGGACGGGCGGCGGGTAGGACGGGGCAGCAGCGGTACGGGCGGCGGCGGCGGGACGGACGGGCGAGTCACAGCAACGAAGTGGCTGGACTGCTTCGCCATGGGACGGCTCGGGCGTGAGGGATGGGCGGTGGGAGCCGGTCCTCGGCGGAAGAGCATCTCCACGAGGACCGGTTTCGCCTTCCCGATTCAGAACACCGAGAGTCCCGTCAGCGTCGTGAACCGGTCCAGCGCCTCCACACCGGCAACCGAGTTGCCGTGCGAGTCGAGCCCCGGGCCCCAGACACACAAGCCACAACGATTGGGGATGACGGCGATGATGCCGCCTCCGACGCCGCTCTTGCAGGGCAATCCCACGCGGTACGCGAACTCTCCCGCGGCGTCGTAGGTGCCACAGGTGAGCATCACCGCGTTGACCTGCTTGGCCTGGCTGCGCGAGAGCAAGCGAGTCCCGCTCGCCGTCTGTCCATGCCGCGCGAGGAAGCCACACGCCCGCGCCAGGTCCGCGCAGCTCATCGACAGCGAGCATTGCCAGAAGTAGTGCTCCAGGACGAGGGGCACGGGGTTCTCGATGTTGCCGTAGCTCTTCATGAAGTGCGCGAGCGCGGCGTTGCGGTGGCCATGCTCCGCTTCCGACGTGGCAACCACCGGGTCGAAGTCCACGGCCGGGTTGCCGCTCTCCGCGCGGAGGAAGTCGCGCACCGCGCCTCGCGAGTCCCCCGTGAGGCTGAGCAGCCGGTCCGTCATGACCAGGGCCCCCGCGTTGATGAAGGGGTTGCGCGGCACGCCCTGCTCGTACTCGAGCTGCACCAGGGAGTTGAACGGATTGCCGGACGGCTCCTTGCCCACCCTGCGCCAGATGGCGTCCCCATCGCGCGACAACGTCAGCGCGAGCGCGAACACCTTGGAGATGCTCTGCACGGAGAAGGGCCTGCGCCAGTCCCCCACGCCAAAGACCTCTCCGTCGACGGTCGCGAGTGCCATGCCGAAGCGCGAAGGGTCCACCGAGGCCAGGGCGGGGATGTAGTTCGCCACTCGCCCCTGCCCCACCACGGGCCGCACCGCCGCCATCACTTCGTCGAGAATCGCCTGAAAGTCGTGCATCGCGCGCCCGTCCACCGTGGGCGCGGATGATAGCCACAATCCCGCGAGCCCCGGTGGCCCGCGCCCTCACCGGGCATCATGAAAGATGATGCCCACCGTGTGGCGATGTCCGGAGCGGATGCGGCTGACACCGTGGCGCATGTTGACGCGGTAGATGCCCCGGGTCCCCTGCACGGGCCGATGGTGCACCGGGAAGATGACGCCATCCCCCTGACGCAGCGGCACCACCTCCGCTCGGGACTGCATGCGAGGACGCTGCTCGGTGAGCACGAACTCGCCTCCCGTGAAGTCGCGCTCCGGCTCCGACAGGAGGAAGGCCACCTGGAGGGGAAACACCTCGTCGCCGTAGAGGTCCTGGTGCAGGCAGTTGTAGTCCCCCTCGCCGTACCGGAGCAGCAACGGGGTGGGCCGGAGCTGCTCGGCGCGGTGGCACTGCTGGAGGTAGTCCTCGTGTGTCCCCGGGTAGCGCGTGTCGATGCGCATCGCTTCGTTCCAGCGGTTCGCGATGGAGGACAGGGTCGGGTAGAGCCCGTGTCGCAAGCGCGCGATGAGGTCGGGGAGCGGATAGGCGAAGTACTTGTACTCCCCTCGCCCGAAGCCGTGCCTCGACATGACGACACGGCTGCGGAACGGCGCCTCCGACGCGTAAAGCCCGGCGAGCGCCGAGCATTCGTCGGGCGTCAACATCCGGCTCAAGCTCGCGCAGCCGCGTGCATCCAGCTCGGAGGCCAGGACCGTCCAGTCGAGCGCCTCCAGCCGCTCCTCGACGGAGGGCCCTCGCACCGCCCGCTTCAAACGCGCCGGTGCGCTCATGGCCGGGCCCTCGCACAGAATCCCTGTCCGCTTCGTTCTCCGCGCCGCATGCCCTGCTCCCTTCCTCCCGAGGCCACTTCAGAAAGTGGCCCGGTAGACCCAGGAGATGGCGCAGCCCCCTCGGGATTGCGACCCGGATGTTGCGGTGAGAGTCAGCGCGGCGTCAGCTTGAGCAGCCGGCCGTTGCGCTCGTCGGTGAGCAGGTAGAGCGCGCCCTCGGGGCCCTGGACGACCTCGCGGATGCGCGAGTCCTGGTCCAGGAGCAGCCGCTCCTCCCCCACGACACGGTCGTTCTTGAGGACCAGCCGCACCAGCGCCTGGCTGGACAGACCGCCGATGAAGAAGTGGCCCTTCCACTCCGGGAACAGGTCCCCCGAGTAGATGGTCATGCCCGAGGGCGAAATCACCGGGTCCCAGTAGTACACGGGCTGCTCCATGCCCGGCCCCTGCGTGGACTTGTGGATGCGCGCGCCCGAGTACTCCTCGCCATAGCCAATGGTCGGCCAGCCGTAGTCCTTGCCCGCCGCGACGAGGTTGAGCTCATCACCACCGCGCGGTCCCATCTCCACCTCCCAGAGGCGATGACGGCTGTCGAGCGCCGCGGACAGGACGTTGCGGTGGCCCAGCGACCAGATTTCGGGCCGAGCGTCCTTGCGGCCCACGAACGGGTTGTCCTGCGGAATCGAGCCATCCGGACGGATGCGGACAATCTTTCCGAAGTCGCTTCCCAGGTCGCGCGCCTGCACCCGCCCTTCCATCACGGAGCGCTCGCCCAGCGTGATGAACAGCAGGCCGTCCGGGGTGAAGACGAGCCGGCCTCCCGCGTGCAGCGTCGAGTCGAGCGTCGGCTGCATGCGGAAGATGACCTTCAGTCCCTCGACGCGGGGCTTCGCGCCGTCCACCAGCTTCGCGCGCGCCACCGCGAGCCCGTTGCCGCCCTCGCGAGGCTCGTAATAGCTCCAGTAGATGAGGCCGCTGGTCGCGTAGTCCGGCCCCACCTCGACGTCGAGCAACCCGCCCTGGTTGCGGCCATCCACCGGGGGAAGCCCCTCGACCGGCGCGGACTTCTTGCCCTGCGGCGTGACGATGAAGAGCTTCCCCGTCGGCTTCTCCGTCACCAGCATGCGCCGGTCCGGCAGGAACGCGATGGCCCAAGGATGATTGAAGCCGGAGGCCACCTCCGTGACTTGGATGGCGGTGCGAGTCTTCACGGCGGGCGCGCGCGTCTGCCCCTCGAAGGCGGGCTTGAACTCGGGGACGTTGGGAGGCGCCGTCTCCACGGGCGCTCCGGTGGGCGTCGGCTCCTCGAGGGGAACCGACTGCTGACTGCCCGCGGCCCGGTCCGGGGCCAGGTTTCCACTCTGGTCCGTGGGTTTCCGAGCAGCTTGGCCCTGTGCGCTCCCCGCGAGGGTCAGGAGGGTCGTACAGGCCACGGTCGTCAGGAATGCGCGCATGGGCTCACTTCTCGGGTGGAGAGGGAACGAGGCACCGCTGGCCCGCAGCAAACCCGAAGTCAGCCACGACACGGAAGCACGAAGGGTCTCGCATCCAACAACCACCCAGGAGGACAGCCGACACGGCCCTGTCCCTCTTCGAACATGGCCGCATGGATTCCTTGCACAGGAGCGGTCCATGAATCATCGAGGATGGAGTGGCCTGTTGAGCCTGGTGTTCCTCGCCAGCTGCAACGGCATCAGCAGCTATGCGACTCGCGACGTGAGTCGTGACTTCAAGTTCCCCCAGAACCCGGACTACGGACTCGTCATCGTCTCCACACGCGTGGAGGGTGACATCTTCATCCACAAAGCCTTCTTCCCCCGGAAGGACGATGAGGACGTGGGCGCCTCCGCCCTCCTCCTGTTCTACAGCGACGGCCACTCGCCAGGGCAAAGCAAGGTCGGTGTCATCCCCGCGGAGAACGCCGTGGGTGACTTCGACTTTCACGACCCGCCAGGCTACCTCTCGATTCGGAAGGTCGGCGCGGGAGAAGTGCAGTATCTCCGGACGACCTGCTCGACAGGGCGCCGCCCCATCGGCAAAGGCCACGGCGCCCCCTTCACCGTGGAGGCCGGCAAGGCCATCTACCTCGGCGAAGTCCACATCGGCCGCGCGTGCGTGACGACGGTCCGGGACGAATGGGAGCGGGACAAGAAGCTCGTCTTGGAGCGGATGCCGAACCTGCGTGAGGAGGATCTCGAGAAGCGGCTCCTGCCGCCTCACCCCGACTCGGGCCTCGAGACCGCCCAATCGAGCGCCGTTCCGCACGCCTTGCAGTAGCGCGCATCCAGGTCGTGCCCCTGCTTGCCGCAGCCTGGACACGCCTGGGTGTCCGGGCTCATGCGGGAGGCCTTCGCCAGCTCCACGGACACGATGCCCGTGGGCACCGCGAGGATGCCGTAGCCCATGATCATCAACACCGACGCGATGAACTGCCCCAGCACCGTCTTCGGCGTGATGTCTCCGAAGCCCACCGTCGTCATCGTCACGATGGCCCAGTACATGGAGCGGGGAATGCTGTCGAAGCCGTGCCGCTCTCCCTCCACCATGTACATGAGCGCGCCCATGATGACGGCGATGCTCAGCACCACGCCGAGGAACACGGTGATCTTCGCCCGGCTCGCGCGAAGCGCGGTGAGCAGCACCTCCGCCTGTCCCAGCAGGTGTCCCAGCTTCAGCACCCGGAAGACCCGCAGCAGGCGCAGCACGCGAATCACCAGCAGCGTCTGCGCCCCGGGAAAGATGACGCTCAGGAACGAAGGGAGGATGGCCATCAGGTCCACCACCCCGAAGAAGCTGCGCATGTAGTCCAGCGGCCTGCGGACGGCGACGAGCCGCAGCACGTACTCCAGCGCGAAGATGACGGTGAAGGCCCACTCCGCCACGCTCAGCGCCGTGGCGTACTGGACGCGGATGGAGGCCACGCTCTCCATCATCACCGCCGCGACGCTGAACACGATGACCCACAGCAGGGCCACGTCGAACGCCTTCCCCGCGGGCGTATCGGCCTCGAAGATGACGGTATGGAGACGGGCGCGAAAACCGCCCGTGGGGCTCTGCTCGGAGGGCCTGGACACGGCGCCAGTCTAGGGCCGCATGCGCCGGGAGCCACCAAGAAGAAGGGCCGCCTCCCCTGCGGAAGGCGGCCCTCGTGTCTCACTTCAGCGGAAGTCCTCTCCGCCGGTCATCCGTGACCTCCCGCACCCGACATCCCCGCCGGGACTTCCGCGGGAGGGCGCTCCTCGCCGCGCACCGTGAGCTTCCGGATGACGATGTAGAAGACCGGCGTCAACACCAGACCGAACAGCGTCACGCCCAGCATTCCCGCGAACACCGCCACGCCCATCGCCTGGCGCATCTCCGCGCCGGCGCCCGTGGCCACCGCCAGCGGAACCACACCCATGATGAACGCGATGGAGGTCATCAGGATGGGCCGCAGACGCAGCCGGCACGCTTCCAGCGCCGCCTGCACCACGCCCATGCCTTCATCCTCCTGCGCCTTGGCGAACTCGACGATGAGGATGGCGTTCTTCGCCGCCAGGCCCACCAGCACCACCAGGCCAATCTGCGTGAAGATGTTGTTGTCCCCATCCACGAACCACACCCCCGCCAGCGCGCTCAACAACGCGAGCGGCACCGTCAGCAACACCGCCAGCGGCAAGGTCCAGCTGTTGTACTGCGCCGCCAGGATGAGGAACGCCAGCAGGATGGCCAGCGGGAAGACGAACAGTCCTTCGCTGCCCGCTTGCTTCTCCTGGTACGTCAGGTCGGTCCACTCGAACGTCATGCCCGCGGGCAGTGTCTCCGCCGCCAGCCGCTCCATCGCCGCCACGGCCTGTCCCGTGCTCACGCCCGGAGCCGCCGCGCCGTTGATGTCCGCCGCCGGATAGCCGTTGTACCGCAGCACCTGGTCCGGACCGAACGAGGGCCCCACGTCCACCAGCGCCGCCAGTGGCACCATGCCGCCCCGCTCGTTGCGCACCTGCAGCCGGCCGATGTCCTCCGACTCCATGCGGTGCTTCGCGTCCGCCTGGACATTCACCTGATACGTGCGGCCGAAGCGGTTGAAGTCGTTCACGTAGAGCGAGCCCAGCTGAATCTGGAGCGTCTCGAACACGGAGCTCAGCGGGACGCCCTGCTGCTTCGCCTTCACCCGGTCCACCTCCGCGTGGAGCTGGGGCACGTTGATTTCAAAGGTCGTCATCAACCCCGTCAGCGACGGGTCCGTCGACGCCTTCTGCACCAACGCCTGGGTGGCCGTGTAGAGCGCCTCCGGCCCCAGACCCGCGCGGTCCTCCACCTGGAGCTTGAAGCCCGCCAGCGTGCCCATGCCCGGCACGGGCGGCGGTGGGAACACGGCCGCGAAGCCCTCCTCGATGCCGCCCAGCTTCCCCTGGAGGCGGCCGGCGATGGCGTTCGCCGACAGGTCCGGAGACTTCCGCTTCTCGAAGTCGTCCAGGATGGCGAACACGACCGCGGAGTTGGGCGAGCTGACGAAGCCGTTGATGGAGAGGCCCGTGAAGGCCACCACGTTGGCGACGCCCTTCTCCTTCAGCATCAGGTCCGACATCTCCTTCACCACCGCGTCCGTGCGCTCCAGCGATGAAGCCGGAGGCAGCTGCGCCAGGCCCACCAGGTAGTACTTGTCCTGCATGGGGACGAAGCCGGCGGGGACCTTCTTGAAGCCCAGCCACGTCAGGCCCAGCAGACCCACGTAGAGGGCCAGCGCCACCACGCTGATGCGCACCACCCGCCGCACCAGCGACACGTAGCCCGCGGAGGCCTTGTCGAAGAAGCGGTTGAAGGGACGGAAGAGCCAGCCGCCGAACGCCTTCTCCATGAAGCGCGTGAGGCCGTCCTTCGGGCCGTGGTGCCCGCGCAGCAGGACTCCGGCGAGCGCCGGGCTGAGCGTGAGCGAGTTGAAGGCCGAGAGGATGGTGGAGATGGCGATGGTCAGCGCGAACTGCCGGTAGAACTGGCCCGTCAAGCCGCCCAGGAACGCCGTGGGGATGAACACCGCGGACAACACGGAGGTGATGGCGATGATGGGGCCCGTCACCTCGGTCATCGCCTTGCGGGCCGCTTCCTTGGGACTGGAGCCCTGCTCGATGTGTCGCTCGACGTTCTCCACCACGACGATGGCGTCATCCACCACGATGCCGATGGAGAGCACCAACCCGAAGAGCGACAGCGTGTTGAGCGAGAAGCCCATCATCTGCATCACCGCCGCCGTGCCCACCAGCGACACGGGCACCGCGGCCAGCGGGATGACGGAGGCGCGCCAGGTCTGGAGGAAGAGCAGCACCACCAGCACCACCAGCACCACCGCCTCCGCCAGCGTCTGCACCACGTTGGAGATGGACGCGCGGACGAAGAGGGTCGGGTCGTAGACGATGCGGTACTCCATGCCCTCCGGGAAGGCCTTGCTCAGCTCTTCCATGCGAGCGCGGATGCCCGCGGACACGTCCAGCGCGTTGGAGCCCGAGGCCTGGTTGATGCCGATGGCCACCGCCGGCTTTCCATCCAACCGGGCGCGCACCGAGTAGTTGCTCGCGCCCAGCTCCACGCGCGCCACGTCGCGCAGCCGGGTCACCTGTCCGGCCTCGCCCACCTTGACCACGATGTCGCGGAACTGCTCCTCGTCCGTGAGCCGGCCCTGCGTGGTGACGGTGAGCTGGAAGGCGGAGCGCTCATCCGGCTGCTGCCCCACCACACCCGCGGCCACCTGCACGTTCTGCTCGCGGATGGCGCCCACCACGTCGCTCGCGGTGAGGTTGCGCGCGGCCAACAGCTGCGGGTCCAACCAGACGCGCATGCTGTACTCACCCGCGCCCCACACGCCCACGCCGCCCACGCCGGAGACGCGCTGGAGCACGTCCTTCACTTGAAGCACCGCGTAGTTGGAGAGGTAGAGCGGATCCAGCTTCCCGTCCGGGGAGATGAGGTG
Source organism: Myxococcus stipitatus (assembly GCF_038561935.1). Next base: position 7,030,021 of record NZ_CP102770.1, read on the forward strand.
CACCACGAGCAGCATGTCCGGGCTCGTCTTCTCCGTCATGACGCCCAGCCGCTGCACCTCCGCCGGGAGGCGCGGGATGGCTCGCGCCACGCGGTTCTGCACCTGCACCGTCGCGGTATCGGCATCCACCTCCATGCCGAAGGTGATGGTCAACGCCACCCGGCCGTCGGTGGTGGACTGCGAGGACATGTAGAGCATGCCCTCCACGCCGTTGATGGCCTGCTCGAGCGGCGCGGCCACCGTCTCCGCGATGACAGACGGGTTCGCGCCGGGATAGGCCGCGCTCACCACCACGGTGGGCGGCGACACGGCGGGATATTCAGCCAGGGGCAACTGCACCAGGGACAAGCCGCCGCCTATCAGCAGCAGCACGGACAACACGGCCGCGAAGATGGGCCGGTCGACGAAAAAGTGCGCGAACTTCACGGCCGTGCGCCTCCAACATGTTCGGAGTCGGCCATGGCCACCACCGTCGGCGCCACCTTCATGCCCGGCCGGGCCAACCCCTTGAGAACCACCCGCTCACCCGCCGACAGGCCGCCGCGCACCACGCGCAAGCCACCATCGAGGGGCCCCAACTCCACCCGCCGCTGCTCCAGCGTCTGGTCCGCGCGAATCACCAGCACGTAGCGGCCCTTCTGGTCCGTCGCCACCGCCTGGTCCTGGATGAGGATGGTCGGACGCGCCGCGCCCGTCTCCAGCCGCACGCGGGCGTACAGCCCCGCCGTCAGCTTCCCATCCGGATTGGGCAGCACCGCCCGAGCCCGCGCCGTGCCCGTCTCCACCGACACCTGGTTGTCCAGGAAGTCGAGCCGGGCCTCGCGAGAGAAGCTGTCCTCGCCTCGCAGCGCCACGCGGACGGGCACCGAGTTGACGCGGCCATCCTTGCCGCGCGCACCCGACGCCGTGCCCGAGAAGCGCAGGTACGTCGCCTCATCCACGTCGAAGTAGACGTAGTACGGCTCCACGGAGACGACCGTGGTGAGCACCGTGGCGTTGGCGCTGCCGCCGCTCACCAGGTTGCCCTGCGTCACCAGGGCCCGGCCCACCCGGCCGCTGACCGGCGAGCGCACGCGCGTGTCCTGCAGGTCGATCTCCGCCGCGCGCACCGCCGCCTTCGCGGACTCGACCCGGGCGCGGGACTCCGCGCGCTCCGCCACCAGCACGTCGAAGTCACCTTGGGAGATGGCCTGCTCGGCCACCAGCTTCTCGCCGCGCTCGAACCGCTTCTGCGCGAGCGTCTGCCGCTCCTCGGCCTGGAGCAGGTCCGCCTTCGCCCGGGCGAAGGCCGCCTCGAAGGTGCGCGCGTCGAGCTGGAACAACACCTGCCCCGCCGTGACGAGCCCGCCCTCGGCGAAGCGGACCGACTCGATGTAGCCGCCCACGCGGGGCCGCAGCTCCACGCTGTGCACCGCCGCGAGCACGCCGGTGAACTCGGCCACGTCCGCGACGGGCTTGCTGAGGACCTCCGCGGCGACCACGGGCGTCGCGGGCATCTGGGCGCTGGGGGCGCCTCCTTGCGAATCCGCGCCCTCGCCCTTCGCGAGGACAAGACCGCCCACCACCAGCGGAAGGGCCAACGCCCCTCCCACCGCCGTACGTCTCCAATTCATGGCTGACTCCAGGACTTTCAGGGGTCGGGACACACCTCGAGCGCTCGCGCCCACGCGCGCTGACAGGTGGCCCCGGGTTACAGGACGAGGGACAACGACCCACACGTCTCCCGGCCAGCGGGACTCACCGCCGGGCGACTGATGGGCCTGGGACTTTCGAGCTGGGAACCGCGACCGCGGAACGCCAGGTCATCGAGCGGGTACGGTCCCCCCACACGAGACCCGATGCAGCGCTATCGCAAAAAATGACAACAACAGCGCGCCGACGAATCGCGCGCGCGGGACCTGACACGCCTCACCAGGGAGGTAATTTGCAACATGTCCCATTACTAATTACCCCCTCCCGAAGTTCGCAACGCATTCTTCCCAGGCACTGGGAGAAACGCGGGAGGGCGGGAGGAATTACTCCTTCGGGACGGAGCAGCCCGGAGGCGGCTGCCAGTTGCGCAGCGCGGTGAGCACCGCGTCCTGGGGGCGAACCACTCCCTCGGGGGCATCGAGCCGGTTGACGCCCGGGGCCTGGGTGAAGTCGAGCAGCGCGGTGGGCACGAGGCGCGCGGGGCAGCCCTGCTTGAAGGTCTCCTCGGCCGCGGCGACGAGGCGGTCGGCGAGGTCCTCCATCGGCTGGGACGAGTCTGGCCAGGTCAGCTCGCCCGTCAGGGGCTCGGCGCGCTCGGGTGGAAACCATGACCACTTCAGGCGGGTCTGCGCGGTGGTGAACCACCCCGCGCCCCCGCCCATGCCCACGGAGGAGATGCCCGACTTCCGCTCCCGCCACTCGATCCGGTAGCCCTCCGGCACCGGAACCGAGGTGGGCAGCGCGCGACCTCGGCCCTCGGGCTCGTCCGCCAGGAGCACCGCGCGGGCCATCTCCCTCAAGGGCTCGAGCGCCAGCGTCCCCACCATCACCTGGGCGACGCGGGCCTCGTCCGTGGCCTTGGCGTTCACCGCGCCCCGCCGGTCCTTGTCCTCATGGAGGGCCAGCTCACTGCAGCTCTGGGACACCCACGCGGTGCCCGTGCCCAGGTGATAGGCGCGCACCTCGTCACAGAAGCCGTAGTGCCCGCGACGGCCCCGCAGCACCAGCCAGCCATCCGCCGGCGCCCGCATGCGGACCACGGGAGGCTGGGCGTCGTACGAATCAGAGGCGCGATAGCAGGTCCGCCAGGCAGTGTAGCGCCAGCGCGCGGGCTTCTTCCGGGCGTCCTGCGCACACCGCCGGGCAATCTTCTCCGTGAGCTGCGTGGTCTTCTCCTGGCGCTCCCGCTCCCGGGCGAAGGCCGCATCGACCCCGGCGGCCCATGGCTCCATCTGTTTCGCGCAGTCGGAGTCCGCCGCCGAGCACAGGAGGGACGCCAGCCGGTGGGTGGGTTCCGCCGTCTCGAGCGCCAGCGCCGGGCGGACACCGGGCGGCAGCACCACCGTGCGCACGCCGGGCTTGCCCAGTTCGAGATAGGACTCCACCCACGCCCGTCCCCCCTCCCGCCACCAGGCCTTCAGCGACAAGGCGGGTGGGACGCCCTTCTCCGTCGACGCGGGGGTGCGCTCCTCGCGACTCATCTCGAAGCAGCGCGACTTCAGCAGCTCACGCAGGGCCTCCTCGACGGGCTGGGCGTCGGCCTCGTCCGGCAACCCGCTCAGTCGGGCGTCGAAGGCCAACAGGCGCTCCTGGGCCGCCGTCCACTCCGGCGTCGAGTGAGGGCACGGGACGAAGACCACTTCATCCGCCGGCGAGGGCTTCGCCGACAGGAGGACACCCATCGTGAGCAGGGACCAGAGCATTCTGGCCCCCCAGAATCGCGCATTTGCCCGCCGCGACGCCAGGACGTGCCGGGGCGTGACACTTCCCGCACCGCGCCTGGAGCACGCCCGTTGAGGTGGATGGGGCTTGGTGCTAACCCCTGGGGAGCCCATGCCACGCACGACGACCCTCGAGCTCCACAAGGAAGAGATGAAGTTCTCGGCCGGGCACTTCACCATCTTCTCGGCGACGCACCGCGAGAACCTGCACGGCCACAACTTCACCGTCTTCGTCGCGCTGACGGGAGAGGTGACCGACAACGGCATGCTCTCCGACTACGGCCCGCTGAAGCGGACCATCATCGAGCGCTGCCACGCCTGGAACGAGACCTTCTTCCTCCCGGACCGCTCCCCGCACCTGAAGCTGGAGCGGGACGCGAAGGGCAATGTGCTCGCGCGCTTCAACGGCGAGGAGCTCCACTTCCTGGCCCGCGACGTGACGGTGCTCCCCGTGGCGAACGTGACGCTGGAGGAGCTGGCGCGCGTCTTCGGCGAGGAGCTGGTGGGAGATGGCTCGGCGATGCGCCGCGATGGCGTCCTGAAGCTGGTGGTGAAGTGCGCCTCCGGCCCCGGTCAGTGGTCCTCCTGGGAGTGGGAGGCGGCGTGACGGACTGGGCCCTCATCACCGGCGCCAGTCGAGGCATCGGACAGGCCGCGGCGGCGCGCTTCCGGAAGGAAGGCTGGGGCGTGCTGAACCTGTCGCGCGGCGAGAGCGGCGTGCCCGGTGTCGTGGACCTGCGCGTGGACCTGGGCTCCGGCGACTGGGAGCCTCGCGTGGAGGCCGCCCTGCGCGAGCACCTGGGGCCGTCCCCCCGCCGCGTCACCCTGGTGCACAACGCGGCGCTCTACGAGCACGACGACGCGCTCGCGCTCACGGCGGAGCACCTGCGCCGGGTGCTGGAGGTCAACCTCGTCGCGCCCGCGGTGCTCAACCGGCTGGCGCGGCCGTACCTGCGCGAGGGCTCCTCCATCCTCTACGTGGGCTCCACGCTGTCGGAGAAGGCCGTCCGCAACAACGCCACCTACGTGACGTCCAAGCACGCGCTCGTCGGGCTGATGCGCGCCACCTGCCAGGACCTGGTGGGCACGGGCATCCACACCGTCTGCGTGTGCCCCGGCTTCACCGACACGGAGCTCCTGCGCGAGCACCTGGGCGACAAGCCCGAGCTCCGGGCCACCATCGCCTCCAAGTCCACGTTCGGGCGACTCATCACTCCGGAGGAGATCGCCCACGTCCTCTACTTCTGCGCCACCACGGCCACGGTGAATGGCGCCGTGCTGCACGCCAACCTGGGCCAGGTGGAGACCTGAGGGCTCAGCCCTCGGCGGGGTAGACGGTGCACTGCGAGGTGCACGTCTCGGACACGCGCAGCTTCACCACGCGCGCGGCGGGGAAGTTGGGGAAGCTCAGCCGCTCGTAGACCCAAGCCGCGAGCAGCTCGCTCGTGGGGTTCTCCAGCCCCTCCACGTCGTTGAGCAGCCGGTGGTCCAGCTGCGCGTGCAGCGCCTGCCAGGCGGTGTTGAGCTCGGAGAAGTCGACGATCCAGCCGAAGTGAGGGTCCACCGGTCCCCGGACGGTGATTTCGATGCGGTAGCTGTGCCCGTGGACACGCGAGCACTTGTGGCCGGGGGGGACATTCGGGAGGCGATGCGCGGCCTCGAAGGTGAACTCCTTCGAGATTTCGGTCACCAGCGAGACTTTCTTCTTCGAGACGGGCTCCATGGCCCGGCCTTCTACCCACGTTTGCATCCACGCGTCGAGCCAAGACGCGGGACGGAGCCCCCGCCGGGCCTACGGACGGACGGCCGCGAGGATGTATCGGGGCAGCAATTCCTCCCGGAACGTCTTCCAGAGGTTGAACTGACCGTAATTCCCGCCGGTGAACATCACCGTGAGCTCCAGCTCGGGGATGACCATGACGTACTGGCCTCCGTTGCCGCCGGCCTCGTATTCCGCGTACACCCGCTCGCCCACCTTCAGCTCGTGACGCCACCACGCATAGCCATACGTGCGCTCCGGGCTCATGCTCATGACGGAGTGCCGCGCGGTGGAGCGCTCGACCCAGCCCTTGCTGACCACGCGCCGGCCATTCCACACGCCGCCGGACAGGTAGAGCTGCCCCAGCTTCAGCGCGTCCCGAGGCCGCGCGTACAACCCGCCACCGAGATACGCCTCGCCATCCGGCATCAGGTTCATCGCGTAGCGACGGAACTGGAGCGGCCGGGCCACGGTGCGCTCGAAGTGCTCGGGCAGCCACGTTCCCGTCGCGTGGCGCACCACGCCGCCCAACAGGTTGATGCCCGCCGTGCAGTACACCGCCTGCGGTGCTCCTGGAGCCCGGCCCAGCGGCAGGTCCAGCGTGTATGTGTACCAGTCGCCTTCCTGTGACTGGAGGCGGTCCTCTCCGCCCGGGGACTCCTCGTTGTTGTCATCGCAGTCGAGCCCCGAGGTCATCGTCATCAAGTGTTCCAGCGTGAGCTGGGCCTTGCGCGGGTCCATGGGCGCGGCGGGCTTGTACGCGGGGAACATCGAGTAGACGGGCGTCTGGGGAGAGAGCTTCGCGCCCTGCTCGATGGCGGTGCCCACCAGCACGGGCGCCAGCGTCTTGGAGGCGGAGCGCAGGTCATGCAGGCGCTCCTTGTCGAAGCCGTGGAAGTACTCCTCCACCACGAGCTTGCCCCGACGCGCGATGAGCACGCCCTGGATGAGCGGCTTCGCTGTGGGCCCCGGCTCCGTGTCGAGGATGCGCTGCATCAGCGCCGCGATGGGCGCGGGGTCCATGCCCACGTCCTGGAGCGACGCCGTCGCCCAGCCATCCGACTCCGCGACGGGGGCGCGGTAGACATACGGGCCCGGCGCGGGCGTGCGCGCGTAGAGCCCCACCGCCTGGTTCCGGTCCCTCCGGGTGAACTGGAGCGGCCCCAGGAAGAGCAGGGACACGGTCAGCCGGTCCTGCCGCGCGTCATGTGTGCCCTCGAGCGTCGTGGGCCCGCGCGGGTCCACCAGCGTCACGGCACCCTCCCGCATCGACACGTTGAACGCGAACTGCCGGCCGAAGCCCTTCTCCGGGTCTCGCAGGTACGCGCCGATGGAGCCATCCGGGCGCTCGTACACCCCCAGGTACAACGTGAGGCGGTCCGCCCACGGCGTCACGGTGCCCCGCCAGGCCCCTTCGCGCAGCGCGCGCAGATCCACGGGCGAGGCGTACTGGACGCCTCCGACGACGACCTTGGGCTGCACCCAGTGGCCTCGGATGCTCTTCCCATCGGCGCCCACCTTGCCTCGGAACGTCCCCTGCCCTCCCGGCAGCACCACCGTCAGCGCGTCCTTCTCCAGGTGCCCGGGCGCCTCGAAGCCCGCGATGCTCGCGCGCCAGGTGCGCCCCTCTCGAACCACTGTGAGCTCGCCTTGGACCTCCGGCCCGAAGACAGGTTCCGCGGCCCAGATGCCCAGCAGCTTCCGAGCCTCGTCCGCGACCACCGGGACCGGTGGGGCGGACTGCGCACTGGAGGACAGCGGCCCCAAAGCCAACACGGCCCCCAGGAGGATATGGACCCACGAGGGCACGGCGGGGTTCCTGGGAGGGCGGGCAAGTGGGCTCACCGCCGCCCTACGCCCCAGCCCCCGGGGCGATTGCAACTGACTTGCACGAATGCCCCCGCGCCTGGAGCAGGCGGCCGGGCTATCCTCCCCCGCCATGAGTCCATGGGTCAGGAGGGCCAGCGCCCACACGGGAGGACCGCTTTGCTTGCGTCCCAGCCCCGGGACGCGTAGCGATGGCCTCCGGGCCTCTGTCCGGCCTCCGCGCGCATGAAGCTCTCCCTCGCTACCCGCATCTTCCTGGGCTACGCGGTGGTGCTCGTCACCTTCGGCCTGGTGTCCCTCTTCAGCGTCGCGGAGCTGCACCGCAACCGGCTGGAGATCCGGCTGGTGAGCCAGGGCTATCTCCAGCTCTCCCAGGACGCGGCGGAGATGGAGATGAACCACGCCAACCAGCAACGCCACACCTCGCGCATGCTGGAGGAGGACAGCGCGGAGATCCGCCGCGCCATCATCCGACTGGCGCGTGTCTACGTGCCCACGACCTTCATCTCCCAGCGGCTCGCGGCGACGCGCGAGCGGGCCACGCAGCTTCGCGCCATGGCGCCGGAGAGCGAGGTGCGCTTCATCCAGGAGCTGGAGTCGCGGCTCGCCGAGCTGGACACGCGCTACCGCGAATACGGCCGCGCCGCGGAGAGCGTCTTCGACGCCTTCAGCAAGCAGGCCCCGGACAAGGCCCAGGTGGAGCGCGCCACCGCGGACGTGCTCAGCATGGAGGACGCCATCGGCCGCGAGCTGCGCCTCTTGCGCCTGTCGCTCTCCAACCGCATCCGCGAGCGCGTGGACGGCGCCGAGGAGCGCGAGCGGCAGACGGGCCTGGCCATCATCAGCCTCTCCGTCGCGGCCATCCTCCTGGGCCTGGGCGCCACGGCCTGGTCCGCCCGGACGCTGCGCCCGGTGCGCACGCTCATCGAGGGCGTGTCGCGCATCGGCAAGGGCGACTACAGCGCGCAGCTCGGTGTGAGGGGCCATGACGAGGTGGCGGTGCTCGCGCGGGCGTTCGACCAGATGGCGCGCTCGCTCCAGGCCCGCGAGGCGCAGATAAAAGCCCAGGCGGAGGCGCTGATGCGCGCCGAGCAGCTCGCCGCCGTCGGCCGCATCTCCGCGCAAATCGTCCACGAGGTGCGCAACCCGCTGTCCTCCATCGGACTCAACGTGGAGCTGCTGGGCGACGCGGTGGAGCAGGCCACCTTCCCGGACCCCGGCGAGGCCAGCGAGGTGAAGGACCTGCTGTCCGCCGTCACCCGCGAGGTGGACCGGCTGGCGGACGTCACCGAGCACTACCTGCGCATGGCCCGTCCCCAGCGGCCGGACCTGGACCCTCGCGACGTGACGGCGGTCCTCGACGGCGTGTTGGACTTCTCACGCGAGGAGCTGATGCGCGCGGGCGTGGAGGTGGTGCGCGAGTTCGCGCCGGAGACGCCCGCCGTGCTCGCCGACGAGGGACAGCTGCGCCAGGTCTTCCTCAACCTGCTGCGCAACAGCCGCGAGGCGATGCCCCACGGCGGCCTGCTCACCATCGCCACCCGCCCCCTGGAGCAGGACGTGGAGGTGACGGTGAAGGACACAGGTCAGGGCATGACGGAGGAGGTGCGCCAACACCTCTTCGAGCCGTTCTTCACCACCAAGGAGGGCGGCACCGGCCTGGGGCTGGCGGTGAGTCAACAGATTCTCCAGGCCCACGGGGGCTCGCTCTCCTGCCAGAGTATTCCCGGCCAGGGCACGGCCTTCGTGTTAAGGCTTCCTCGCGCATGAGCTTCACATCGTATCGGGACGTGCTGCCCTCCGGGCTCCGCGTCGTCACCGTCGAGACGCCCCACCTCCACACCGCCCTGCTCGCCATCTACGTCCGCACGGGCAGCCGCCACGAGACGGCCGCGAACAACGGCGTCAGCCACTACCTCGAACACCTGTTCTTCCGGGGCAGCGAGGGTTGGCCGGACACCGTGAAGATGAACGCCGCCGTGGAGGAGGTGGGCGGCAACCTCAACGGCGTCACCACCCGGGACCACGGCTACTACTACACGCCGCTGCACCCGGCCCACCTGCGCGTCGGCCTGGACATCCTCGGGGACATGCTCACCCGCCCCCGCCTCACCGACATGGAGGTGGAGCGGCAGATCATCCTCGAGGAGATGCTGGACGAGGTCGACGAGAAGGGCCGGGACATCGACCTGGACAACCTGTCCAAGCACCTGCTGTTCCCCAACCACCCGCTGGCGCTCAAGATCGCCGGGACGCGCGACTCCGTCTCCGCGCTCCAGCACTCGCAGGTGCTGGAGCACTTCGCCCAGCACTACGTCACCGGCAACATCGTGGTCACCGCCGCGGGCCGCGTGCGCCGCGACGAGGTGCTGGAATTGACCGAGCGCGCCTTCGCCCGCCTGCCCAAGGGCCTCGCGAGCACGGAGACACCTCCGCCCGCCGCCGCGCCGGGCCCCTTGCTGCACTTCGTCTCGCACGACGAATCGCAGACGGAGTTCCGCCTCAACTTCCGCACCGTGCCGGAGCAGCACGACGACTACGCCGCGCTGCAGATCATCCGTCGCGTGCTGGATGACGGTCTGTCCTCGCGCCTGCCGTTCGAAATCGTGGAGAAGCGTGGGCTGGCCTACTCCGTCCACGCGTCGCTGGACGCATACGACGACGCGGGCCTGTTCGAGATTGAAGCCGCCAGCGCCCCTGAGAAGGCGTCCCAGGTGGTGCAGGAGTCGCTGCGGGTGCTCAGCACGCTGTGCGACGACCTGATTGGCGACGAGGAGCTGGCGCGCGCCAAGCGCCGTCACCGCATGCTGCTGGAGTTCTCCCAAGACTCGCCGGGGGAGCTGGCCGGGTGGTTCGGCGGCACGGAGCTGTTCCGCGCGCCGGAGACCTTCGCCCACCGCGCGGACCTGGTGGACTCGCAGTCGGCCGAGCGCGTCCGCGAGGTGGCCCGTCGCTACTTCCGGAAGGAGAACCTCACCGTGGTGGCGGTGGGTCAGCGCAAGGGCCTCAAGGCCCTGGAGCGCGTGGTGGCGGAGGCCCCGGGACTGCCCGGAGCCCCCGCGCTGAAGCCCGCGAAGGCGAAGGTCAGCGCCGGCCGCCGCGGATGATGATGGGCCCGGTGGGCTTCTTCTTCTCGGGCTTCGGCGCCAGCGCCAGGAGGGCCTTCTTCACCTCCTGGTACTCGGCGTTGTCGGGCTCCCGCTTGAGGGCCTCGTCGATGAGCTTCGTCGCGCGCGCCACCTGCGTCTGGAGCTGAGCGGAGAGCTTCGCCAGGGCGACCTTCTCCTCCTGCGACGCCTCGCTCAGCGCGAGCAGCCGCTCCAGCGCGGAGTACGCATCCACCTTGCGCTCCGTCTGGAGGTACAGCCGCCACAGGCGCGAGTGCGCGGGGGCGAAGCGAGGCTCCGCGCTGAGGGCGAAGCGGTAGCTCTCCTCCGCGCCCTTCTTGTCGTTGGCCTCCTCCTGCGCGCGGCCTCGCACGTAGAGGGCCCGGGCCAGCCGGGGGCGGAACTGGAGCGCGCGGTCCACCAGCGTCAGCGAGTCCGCGCGGCGGCCCTGCGCCAGCACCGTCTCCGCCATCCACGCCAGGGCCTCGGCGTTCTGCGGCTCGGCGTCCACCAGGGGCTTGAGCGTGGCCTCCGCGTCGGTGGCGCGGCCCTGCGCCAGGAGCGCGCGGGCCCGCAGCATGATGACGTCCGCGCGCTGGGCGTCCTTGCCCTCCACGGCCTGGAGGTCCGCCTCCGCCATCTGCGGCACGCCGTTGACCAGGAAGTAGCGCGCGCGCAGCAGACGCGCGGACGTGTGCGCGGGGTTCTGCTGGAGCAGCTTGTCCATCAGGTTGGCGGCGAGCAGCTCGTCGCCCTTCATGAGCAGGACCTCGGCCTCCATGGCCTTGGCCTCCGGGTCATCCGGGCTGTCGCGCAGCACACTCTCCAACGTCGCGAAGGCCGCTTCGATTTGCCCCTCGCGGGCCTGGAAGCGCGCCAGCCCCAGCGTGTCGGCCTCCGTCAACAGCCGGGAGTCGCGCAGGGTCGTGAGGATGGTGAGGGCCTCCTGGGTGTTGCCATTGCTCAGGTACAGCTCGGAGAGCTGCTTCTGGATGGTGGGGTCCGTCCCCGGGATGAGGGCCTCCGCCTGCTTGAGGGACATGATGGCGGCGCCCATGTTGTTGTTCATGAGGTGGGCGTCGGCCATCAACAGGTAGGGCTCCGCGCTGTCCGGGGCGGCGGTGGCCGCGCGCTTGAGCGCCGTGAGGGCCGCGGGGGCCTGGCCATTGGCGAGGTGCGCGCGGGCTTCGCCCAGGGCCGACTGGGCTTGTTGAGCACGGTTCTGGACGGCCGCCACCTCCGGTTCCTTACAGGCAAGCGGCAGGAGGAGGGCCAGGGTCCAGGGCAGGGTTCGATTTCTCCAAGGCATCGCTGAGCCGCAGGGTAGCGGATGTTATCCTCCGTCGTCGATGGACCCATTCGTTCGGCGTCTCGTGGAGCGGCTTCACGACCCCAGCCAGCCGCTGTCGCGGAATCGGCATTTCCACACCTTCGACACCCCCGAGGGGCGGCTGGCGCTCAAGGTCTTCCGGCGCCTGCGCAGCCTCCAGAAGGACATCCTCGCCTGCCGGGCGGAGGGGCGGTGCGCCCGCATCTTCCGCCGCGTCAACGCGAAGGGCGACCACCGCATCGAGCTGACGATGGAGCGCGTCTCCGGCAAGCGGACCTCCGTCCTCCAGACCGCCGAGCTGGAGCTGCTCTCCGCCCTCCCCGGCGTCAGGGACGCGCTGGAGATCCTCGACGAAGTGGCCGCCTGACGAGCCAGCCCCTACCGCGCTGCTCCTGCAACCCGGAGACGGGAATAGCCCCGCCTCGACCGGGACGGGCTCGAGGCGGGTTCGGTCCCCGGGTCTCGACGACTGTCGGGGACTGAACGATTGCCGGCGCGTGCCCCCTACTCCGGGGGTCCTCGGCGCGGCGGGGGCTGGTGCTTCATCCGCGCGTATTCCTCGTCGGTGAAGACGCGGCTGCGGGTGAGGAACCTCACGCCCCGGGGGGACTCCAGGCTGAAGCCCGCGCCTCTGCCGGGCACCACGTCCAGCGTCAGGTGCGTGTGCTGCCAGGCCTCGAACTGCGCGCCGCCGATGTAGACAGGGCAGCCCTCCACCTCGCCCAGGAAGACGTCCCGCTGGCCCACGCGGAACTCCTTCGCGGGGTAGCACATGGGCGCGCTGCCGTCGCAGCACCCTCCCGACTGATGGAACATCAGCGGCCCATGCTCGGTGCGCAGGGAGCGGATGACGGAGGCGGCCTCGGGCGTCACCGCCACCCGGGCCACCTCGGGCTCCGCCTGCCCACCCGCGCCGGGCCCGGCACGGGTGTCGCTCATCAGAAGAACCCCAGCGCCTTCGGGCTGTAGCTCACCAGCAGGTTCTTCGTCTGCTGGTAGTGGGCCAGCATCCGCAGGTGGTTCTCCCGGCCGATGCCGGACTGCTTGTAGCCACCGAACGCCGCGTGCGCCGGGTACAGGTGGTAGCAGTTGGTCCACACGCGGCCCGCCTCGATGGCGCGGCCCGCCCGGTAAGCCGTGTTGCCGTCGCGCGTCCACACGCCCGCGCCCAGGCCGTACAGCGTGTCGTTGGCGATGCGCATCGCGTCGTCGAAGTCCTTGAACGTCGTGACGCTGACGACGGGTCCGAAGATCTCCTCCTGGAACACGCGCATCTTGTTGTTGCCGTGGAACACGGTGGGCGCCACGTAGTAGCCGTCCTTGAGGTCGCCGGGCAGCATGACGCGCTCGCCGCCGGTGAGCACCTTGGCGCCCTCCTTCTTGCCGATGTCGATGTAGCCGAGAATCTTCTCGAGCTGGTCGTTCGACGCCTGCGCCCCCAGCATCGTGTCGGTGTCCAGCGGGTTGCCCGGGCGCACGCGCTTCACGCGCTCCAGGCCCCGCTCGATGAACTGGTTGAAGATGCGCTCGCCCACCAGCGCGCGCGACGGACAGGTGCAGACCTCGCCCTGGTTCAGCGCGAACATGGCGAAGCCTTCCATCGCCTTGTCCAGGAAGTCGTCGTCCTGCGCCATCACGTCGTCAAAGAAGATGTTGGGGCTCTTGCCGCCCAGCTCCAGCGTCACCGGGATGAGGTTCTCGCTCGCGTACTGGAGGATGAGGCGCCCCGTCGTCGTCTCGCCCGTGAAGGCGACCTTGGCCACGCGCGGGCTGCTCGCCAGCGGCTTGCCGGCCTCGACGCCGAAGCCGTTGACCACGTTGAGGACGCCGTCGGGGAGCAGGTCCTGGATGAGCTCGGTGACGAGCAGGATGCCCACCGGCGTCTGCTCCGCGGGCTTGAGCACCACGCAGTTGCCCGCGGCCAGCGCCGGGGCCAGCTTCCACGCCGCCATCAGGATGGGGAAGTTCCACGGGATGATCTGCCCCACCACGCCCAGCGGCTCGTGGAAGTGGTACGCGACGGTGTCGTTGTCCAGCTGGCTCATCGAGCCTTCCTGCGCGCGGATGCAGCTGGCGAAGTAGCGGAAGTGGTCGATGGCCAGCGGCAGGTCCGCCGCGAGCGTCTCGCGGATGGGCTTGCCGTTGTCCCACGACTCCGCCAGCGCCAGCACCTCCTTCTCCTGCTCCAGCCGGTCGGCGATCTTCAGCAGGATGTTGGCGCGCTCGGTGGGTGAGGTGCGGCCCCAGGCGGCCTTCGCCGCGTGCGCCGCGTCCAGCGCCAGCTCGATGTCCTCCGCCGTGGAGCGGGGAATCTCGCAGAAGACCTGGCCCGTCACGGGCGTGATGTTCTCGAAGTACTGGCCACGCTTGGGCTCGACCCACCGGCCACCGATGAAGTTCTGGTAGCGGGACTTGAACTTCACCTTCGAGCCAGGCTGGTTGGGGGCGGCGTAGATCATGAACGCTCTCCTTCAGGTGGAGCTGCGGGTGGAAGCCGCGCCCCCCAGAGCACCCCGCGTGCCACCTGTCCCACCGCCGACACCGCGACGCGTCGTGTCCCGCGATGCAACACTTCCGTCGGACACCTCTGGAGCGTCCCGCGACACTGCCGCGTGTCCCGCCTCCGAGCTCAGGCGCGAGGAGGAAGCATCAGCCCCAGGCGCTCCACCATCCGATAGAGCGTGCTGCGGGCGACGCCCAACCGCCGCGCGGCGCGGGCCATGTTGCCCCCGCTGCGCTCCAGCGCCTCGCGAACCGCTTGGGCCTCGAGCGCTCGCAGGCCCGAGGCACCCGCCGCGTCCTCTCGGCGAGGAGTGGCCACGGGGCCGAGTCCCAGCTCGGGAGGAAGCGCGGCCACGTCCACCACCCGCGCGCCTCCCGCCCGGACCAGCGCCAGCCGGAGCACGGTCTTCAGCTCGCGCACGTTGCCGGGCCAGGTGTGGTTCTTCAGGCGTGCCAGCGCCGCCGTCGACAGCGTGCTCGCGGGGTGGCCACCTTCGAGCGCGAGCTGACTCAGCAGGTCTTGAGCGAGCACGGCCAGGTCGTCGCGCTCCCGCAGCGGGGGAAGGCGCAGCATCACGCCCTGGAGGCGATAGTAGAGGTCGCCGCGGAACGTGCCCGCGCGAACGGCCGCGTCCAAGTCCCGGCACGTCGCGCCGATGAGCCGGAAGCGAGAATGCCTCACATGGGACTCGCCCACGCGCGAGTACCCGCCGTCCTCCAACACGCGCAGCAGCAACACCTGCAAGGCCGCGGGCATCTCCGCCAGCTCGTCCAGGAACAAGGTGCCCCCGTCCGCCGCCGCCAGCTTCCCCTCCGCCCCACCCGCTCGAGCCCCCGTGAAGGCTCCAGGCGCATGGCCGAACAGCTCGCTCTCCAGCAACGTCGACGAGAGCGCCCCGCAGTGGACCGCCACGAACGGCCCCGAGGACACCGAGCTCGCCGCATGCACCGCTCGCGCGAGCAGCTCCTTGCCGGTGCCCGTCTCCGACAACAGCAACACGGGCAGCATCGTCGGCGCGAAGCGCGCGGCCTCCTTCAACAGGGCCCGGTGCTGGGCATCACTTCCCTTCAACGCCGCCCAGGCCCCGCCCTCAGGCCCGACGTCCTCCGCCACGGGAAGCCGCTTCGCCACGGCACGCGTGAGCCAAGGCTCCAGCCGCACCAGCACCGCGAGCGCCACGTCCCCCTCCCCCACCGCCTCCACCTGGACACGCCACCGCGCGCCCGTCGACGGATGACGCGCCTCCAGCGAGTGGCCCCGCAGCGCCGCGTCCTTCAAGGCCGCCCATGACAAGCCGAGCACCCGCCCCCAGGACAGCTCCTCGGGCGAGCCCCGCGAAAGGCCCACCACCGTCCGCGCGGCCCCATTCAATCGCCGCACGCGGCCAGGGGCTTCGATGAGCAGCACGGGGCCATCCTCTCGGGCCAGCCGCGCTTCGAGCCCTCCTCGCACCGCGGACGCCACCCGCGCCCAGGCCACCTCGCGCAGCCGCGCCTCGGCGGAGTGGGCGATGCTCGCCACCGCCACCAGCACCAACGGGTCCGCGCCGCTCGCGGGGCCGGTGACGTCCAGCACGCCGACCAGCTCGCCGAACGCGTCCCTCACCGGCGCCGCGTAGCAGACCAGCCCATGGTGCCGCTGCGCATAGTGCGCGGGTCCGACGACCGCGACCGCCGAGGACTCCACCAGCGCGGTGCCGATGGCGTTCGTGCCGCGCGACACCTCATCCCAGCAGGCGCCCGCCACCAGGCGCACGTCGTCGGCATGTCCCCCGAAGGAGCCCCCCGAGCTACGCGTGGCGAGGATGACGCCCTCCCGGTCCGCCAGCAGCGCGACCCGGCCCGAGGGAAGAGGCGCCGCGGCGAGGACGTCCAGGATGTCTCGCACCTCGTGCCAGACGGGCTCCAGCCGCGCGCGACGCTCGACCAGCGCGGCACCGCCCACGCTGGGCCCTTCGTGCGGAAGGCCCGTGCAAGGAGCCCCCAGCGCTCGCGAGCGTTGCCACCTCGAGAGGATGGGAGGCACCTCCGGAACCACCGTCTGCTCCCCGTCGAGCGCGCCGACGAGGAACTGCTCCCACAGGTGCGCGGAGGCGCTGAGCGTGAGCGTTCCCATGGGCCGTGATTATCCGGCGAGCCGCCACGCCCACGGCAACCCGCGCCCCGCGCCTTTCCCCGACTGTTGAACCGCCAACCCATCGCGGCGCGGCGTCATGGAAGACCCCGCTGCACCGACTCGGGCGAGGGAGGTGGTGGCGGCGAGTGCCCCGCCTCGGAGAGCCAGGCCTGCACGGCCGCCGCGTCGAGGGGCCGCGCACGCTCCTGGCTTGGGCCACAGTACGAGCCCCCCGCCTCATCGCGCGAGCGAGGGTCGCGCGGGAACACCAGGAGGTAGGTCTCCTTGTCTTCGCTCACCCTGGAGACGATGTGCAGGGCCTCGGCCCGCGCTCGCGTATCGGGGTCCTTGAGCAGCTTCAGCGAGAGCTGCTCCAGGGGCGTCCCCGCCTTGACGTGCTGGAGCGCGGCCTCGCACAGCCAGCCCGCGGACCGAGAGCCGTCGACGTTCCACTGCGGCCAGGAGCTGCGCGTCAGGGGCGCGCGCCCCGACATCATCCACCCCACATGATGGGCCACCCCCACCGAGGCCATGGTCGCGGTGAAGAGCAGCACCATCGCGGCCACCAGCATGACGCTCCAGCGCACCGGCCACTCGGACGCCCCCGGCGAGTCCGCATGGAGCTGTCGCCACAACCGCCGCAGGAACACATGCGCGCCCGCGGCCAGCACCCCCGTCACCACGAGGGCCTCCGCGATGGCCTTCCCGCTGAACGTCGCCTCGGGAATCACCCGCTGGAGGAAGGAGATCCATCCGAACACGAGCAGAAAGGGCGCCAGGAAGACCCACGTCTGCCCCAACGCGAGGAGGAAGCACTGCCCCACCAGGAGGACACCTAGCCAGGAGAGGACCTTGAGCCGCGTCACGGCGTGGCCTCCGTCATCAGCGCGCGGTGGATGGCCTCGATGGGCAGGCGTTGGATGTCTCCATTGGCGAAGAGCACCCAGCGCTCGCGTCCGAAGATGCCCGGCTCGTACGCCAACGGCAGCGACGACTCGTCCGCCTTCTGCCCTCCCACGTAGATGAAGTGCATGCCGGAGTCCCCGAGCACCTTCCAGCGCGCGGACGCAATCTCCGGCCCCTGGTCACTCGCGGGGAACACACGGCCATGGTCCGCGGCATACGCCCAGAGCGCCAGCCGCAGCTCATCCAGCCGCTGGCGCCGGGCCTGGAGCACCAGCTCCGAATCCGAGGGGAGCTGCGTGGGCGCGAGGCGATGCGTGACGCCCGACTTCTCCCAAGCGCCCGGGGTCATCAGCTCACGGCCTCCGGCAATCATCGACAGCACCAGCTGGAGCGCCAGCCCGAGGAGGAACACCATCGCGAGCGCCGAGCCGAAGCTCAGCACGGGCAAGCGCGTCACGTCGCGGCGCAGCCGGCGCCACAGCCCCCAGACCCCCACCGACACCAGCACGTAGAGGGCGAGGAAGAACGAGATGGCTTCCAACCGCTCGCTGGCGAGCTCCGTCAGCGAGAAGTGAGGCATTCCGGCCACCGCAACGGCAGGCAGCAACAGCACGACCGCGACCGCGGACTTTCTCAAGCGCACCCAGACAGTCTGCCTTGTCTGCCCATGGCGAAGCGAGCCGGTCACCGCCCAGACGCCCGCCTTGAGAGCGAGAACACGAGACACGCGCCCCGACGCCTCGCCCCCCTGCCCCGAGCAATCGGGCGCCCCGTGACATCGCCCCGGGGGGCGGCTTCCCCGACCGGGACGACACACCTTGGGAAGTGGAGTCTTCCCCCGGAGAACGACCATGGCCCCCTGGACGACCAAACCCTCTCACTGGCTCCGCAATGGAGGCCTGTGCGCGAGCGCCATGCTGCTCGTCGTGGGCTGCGCGAGCGCCCAGGAGGAGTACGGCCCCCAGGTGACAGCGACCTCGCCCACCCTGGGCAGCCCCGTCTCCACGTTCCGCGACGTGCTGTCACCCTATGGCACCTGGACCCAGCTCCCGGAGGTGGGGTGGGTGTGGCAGCCCTCGGCCTCCGCGGTGGGAGACGGCTTCGTGCCCTACTCCACGGGTGGGCAGTGGGCGATGAGCGACTGGGGTTGGACCTTCCAGACGGACTGGGCCTGGGGATGGGCGCCCTTCCACTACGGCCGCTGGTTCCTCCAGCCATCGGTGGGCTGGGTGTGGTGGCCCGATGACGAGTGGGCGCCGTCCTGGGTGGACTGGCGCTGGGGGGATGGCTTCGTGGGTTGGGTCCCCTTCGCGCCTCCCGGCGTGGACGTGGAGCTCGCGTGGAACTTCGTGAACGTGCACGACTTCTCGCGCCCGGACGTGGGCCGCTACGTGGTGGCGCCCGACCGCGTCCCCGGCATCCTCCAGCGGACCGAGCTCGCGGGAGAGCGGGTGAAGGCGCGCACCGGAGAGTGGAACCGAGGCCCCTCGGCCGAGGCGGTCACCCAGGTCACCGGCCAGCCCGTGCGCCGCGCCAGGCTGAGCGCGCCGCCCACCGGACAGCCTCCCGCGTCGCGCACGGAATCCCCGCCGGAGAAGCCGCCACCGCCGCCCCCTGAGCACCCCGCCCCCTCCGCGCCTCCCGAGCACCACACGTCCCCACCGGCCGAGGAGCACCCGGAGCCAAGGCCCCCACCTCCACCGACCGAGCGCCCCACCGAGCCTTCCCCCGAGCCTCACGCGACACCGCACGAGGCGCCGCACCCCGGGCATTGACTCCGTCCCCTCGGGAGGGACGGACAGGCACCGGCGTCCCGCGCGAGGGTGGTCGATTCCGCTCCGGACGCCGAACCTTCCTGTCACGTACTGACCGGTTGGAAGGAGGCCCGGAATGTCCGAGACACAGCCCTTCGTCAGCAACCTCCAGGAGATTCGCCGCCGCGCGCGGGAGCACCTGGAGGAAGGCGCCATCACCGAGAACTACGAAGGCGACGTGGCGACCACCCTCAAGCTGCTGAACGACGCGCTCGCCACGGAGATTGTCTGCGTGCTGCGCTACACGTCGAACGCCGTCGCCGCCGTGGGCATCCACAGCGAAGCGGTGAAGGACGAGTTCGCCGAGCACGCACGCGAGGAGCAGGAGCATGCGCTGCGGCTCGCCGAGCGCATCAATCAATTGGGGGGACACGCGAACTTCAACCCGGAAGGGCTGATGGAGCGCAGCTCCAGCCAGTTCGTCGAGGGACAGACGCTCGTCGACATGATTCGCGAGAACCTGGTGGCCGAGCGCATCGCCATCGAGACGTATCGCGACCTGGTCCGCTTCTTCGCGGAGCGGGATCCCACCACGCGGCGGCTCCTCGAGGACATCCTCGCCAAGGAGGAGGAGCACGCCAACGACATGCATGACCTGCTGGTGGCCCACCAGGGCCGCCCCATGCTCGACAACTGAGCGCCTGCTCCAGCCCGGCGTGCCCATGCGTGGCGCGCCGGGCTCGGCGGAGGACTCAGCCGCGCGCCCAGGCGTCGCGGTAGCGCACCATCTTCCCCAGCTCCGGCGCCCACAGGTTCAACCGCAGGCAGCGCACGATGTCCCTGGGGCTCAGCGTGGTGACGTGGGGCTGCTGGAGCTCGGGGATGGCGGCCATCGCCTCCGGCAGCCGGTAGAACGGGATGCGCGGGTTGAGGTGGTGCACGTGGTGGTAGCCGATGTTGCCGGTGAACCACGCCATCACCTTGCCACAGCGCAGGTAGCTGGAGGCCTCCAGCGCCGCGTCCGAGTGTGTCCAGTGGGACTCCGCCAGGATGTGGACGTCGTCGAAGTTGTGCTGCGCGTAGAACAGGTACGTGCCCAGCGCATACGCCAGGAACAGCGGGCCCACGAAGGCGAACAGGTAGACCGCCGGCCCGGCGTAGACCCAGAGCGCCACCGACAGGGCCGCGTGCACCCCCAGCGCCAGGCCCGACGTCCAATAGCGCTTCGGGTTCTTCACGAAGGGCATCAGACAGAGGCTGTAGAGGAACGCCGTGACATAGCCGAACAGGAGCGTCACCGGATGGCGCTCCACGCGATAGGCCAGACGTTGCCAGCCGGAGGCCTGACGCCACTGCTCGGTCGTCCACGTCACGAAGGTGCCCGCGGAGTCCGCCGCCAGTCGGGCGGTGTTCGCGTGGTGATGATTGTGGGTGTCATTCCAGATGCGCGCGGGCGTGAGCGTGAGGATGCCCTGGAGATGGAAGAGCACCTTGGCCCATCTCGATGAGGGCAACAGCGCGCCGTGCATCGCGTCGTGGAAGAGGATGAAGGCGCGGATGAGGACGAGCGCCTCCAGGACACCACCAAGGGCGCGCAGGGGCCACCAGGGCGCGGCCACGGCCAACGTCGCGGCCGCCGCCAGCGCGGCGTAGGTGGCGACCAGGTTCCAGCCCGAGCGCGCCGTGTCCTGCGCGGCGAAGGGGCGGGTCCTGGCAATGAGCTCCTTGCTCGACAGCAGCGGGGCTCGGTCCATGGGAGAGGGGCTCCAGTCAGGGATGTGGCCGGCGAGGCGCCGGTCCATGGTCCGGATGCTTCTCCCATCGCCATGTCATGCGTCGGTCAGCCGATGATTCATGGATTGGGTTGTCTGGGAATGACGCAGTGAGGCCAGCACAGGGCGTCCCCTCCCCCTGCCGCCAGGGCGAGAGGGGGCAGACCGCACGCTGGGTTCCGGTAGAATCGGCACTCGCTGCCTGTTAGGTCCAGACGTCCGCCAAGGAGCAGCCGTGTTCCGATTCGAGTCCGACCGGGAGCTCATCCAGTCCTTCCGCCCCCGAGACCGCCGCGTCATGGAGATGCCGCCGGCGCTCTCATTCCCCTTGTTCGTGCGTGACTACCTCGCGTGGACGGAGACCTCGGGCGCTCGCGTGTATCTGATCTTCTCCGCGCCCGGCAGCCACAAGCCCATCGGCATCATCTTCCGCCGCGACTCGATGGGCGGAGAGAACGTCTCGCGCCTGTGCGACTGGTGCCACCACTACGGCTCGTCGAGCGAAGTCACGCTCCTCACCACGGACGTGACCAGCAAGCGCCGGGTGGGCGTCATCCTCTGCGCGGACCTGCGCTGCCGCGAGCGGCTGGAGGACGCCGCGAATCGCTCGGGCCGCAGCGCCCTCGATGCCCTGGAGCAGCTGCGGGCTCGCATGTTCCGCTTCGCGCACGAGGCGCTCGGCATCGAAGCCAAGCCCGCCGCCTGACCTGCTCGGAGCCTCAGGCCCCGGAGGCGATGGCCCGCTGCACCTGGGGCACTCCGGGGAGCATGGGGGCGGGGTTGAGCGCCTGCACCAGCAAGGCCCGCAGCGCCTCGCCCAGGTCGTCCACCACGCTGAGCGCTCCCGCTGGTGCCCCCTGGAGCGCCGCGGGGACCTCCGCGCCCACCACGACAATGGGCATCCGCGCCTCCCACGCCAGGTAGTGCGCGAGCCCCACCGCCGGCTCCGAGACGTCCATCAAGAGCGCGCCCACCGCGCCCGCGCTGAAGGGCCGCCACAGGGGCCGCGCCGCCTCGGCGGGAGGCAGGGTGCAGAAGTCCAGGCGCAGCACCTCGCTCAGCACCAGCCGCCCCAGCGTCCCGAAGCCGCTCTTCACCGCGGTGGGCTCGGCCGACAGGGCCTCCAGGCCGGGCACCCGCGCCATCACCCGGCGCGCGGCGGAGGAGCCGCTGCCGCAGACGAAAATCTTCGCGGTGGCGACCTTCGCGGGCGCCTTGGTGCGCAGGATGCGGCCTCGCAGCGCGTGCACCTCCGCGGCGCCCAGCAGCTCGTTGGCGTTCGCGTCCGCGCCATCCGCGTCCGCGGGCTTCGCCACCCCGCGTTGGATCAGCGTGGACAACACGCCCAGCACTTCCAGGTCCGTGGCGGGCGCCAGGTCGAGCACCTCGCCCAGCGCGCGCGGCTGACGCAACAGCCCCACCACCTGCGCCGTCACCGGGTGCTGGTCCTGCTGGAGGTCCAGGTCCGGCGCCAGCATCAGGCGCGTGTGGCGCGGAGGCAGGCCCGGCATCAGCCGGTTCACCTCGTCCGACTGGCGCATGCCCTCCAGCAGCGCGTCGTCCATGGCGCGGTTGATGCGCGGTCGCGCCGGGCTTCCACCGGGCGAGAAGGTGAAGGTGCCATCGGCCCACGCCAGCAGGCGGAACAGCGCCTTCTCCCCTTCCACGCGGCCCAGCTTCGCGTTCACCGGGCGGCCTTCCGCCACGTGGATTTCGCCGCGCTCGTTGCCCCGCTCCAGCGACAGCTTCCCGCTGCGCCGGTTCATCCCGAGCAGCTGCATCAGGTCCGGGATGCTCAGCTGGCTGAGCGAGCCTTCAATCTCCTGCTGCTCGACCTTCAGGTCCTTGGCCGCCTCGTTGCGGCGGAAGATGTGCTCGATGCGGCTGAGCACCTCGTCCAGGTTGAAGGGCTTGCGCAGGTAGCCGTCGCGCAGGCCCCGGTAGCGGTCCCCGTCGAAGCTCGACGTGGTGAGCACCACCGGGATGTCCTCGGTGCGAGGGTTGGTGCGGAGAATCTGGATGAAGGTGCGCGCCTCCAACAGGCGGCAGCCCTCGTCGAACAGCGTGAGGTCGGGGTGGCGCAGCACCGCCACTTCCAGCGCGCGCGAGCCATCCGGCGCGTAGTGCACCTGATACCCCTTGGTGCGCAGCGCGCGGGAGAGCGCACGGACCGACTCGAGGTCGGGGTCGGCGATGAGAATCTTGCGGACCTGGGCCACGTGGCGCTCCGCTTCGTGTCAGTAGGGCTGCAGGTCGTACTCGGCCTGCAGCTTGGAGATGAGCCCGTCCACCACCGCGGTGTCCGAGGTGTGGAACCCCCACGTCGCGCCGCGCCCCCGCCGCTGGATGAGCGCATAGGCCGCGCTCTCCGAGAGCCAGAGGATGAACTCGTGCCGCGACACCCGCTCGTCCCCTTCGAGGAACACGGGCGTCAGCGCGGGATGCGACTCGAGGTCCACCCGGCGCCCCAACAGGTAGATGCGCGACGACAGGTCCGGCGGCGCCGACTCCAGCCCGGAGGCGATGGGCAGGTCCGAGCGGATCTCCGGCCCGCCCACGTACAAGAGGCCCCGCGAGCCCGGGTCTCGCATCAGCTCGCGCGCGATCTCCGCCTGGAGCTCGTCGAAGAGGACGTCCGCCACCTTGCCCCGGCGGCTGGGCTCGGCGCGCTCGTCCAGCGGGAGCTTGGGGCTGTTGGGCGTGCCGAGCAGCAGGTCCACCTCGTCCCAGAACGGCAGCCCGTCCAACATCAGGCGCCGCTGGAGCGACGCGCGGCGCTCGTCCATGCGGCGGCGGCAGCGGTGCACCAGCTCGTCGAAGTCCTCGCCGTCCTTCGGGAAGGTGCTGGCTCCGCCGACGAGGGCCAGGGGCAGGCGCGACTCGACGTCCTGGACCTCGGGCTCCTCGCGCACCGCGGCGACGGCGCGGCGCACGAACATCATCGCGCCGAAGAAGTCCGTCTCCGGCAGGAGCAGGTAGAACTCCTGGTCGCTCGCCTTCGCGATGACGTCGGAGTCGCGGATGATCTTGCTCAGCGCGCGGATGATGCCGCGCACCGCCTTCTTCGCGTCCGCCGCGCCCTGGCGCACGCGCACCAGCGGCAGGTTGTCGATGGAGAAAGTCAGCAGCGAGAAGGTCCGACCATAGCGCCGCGCCTTGTAGATCTCCTTGGAGGCGTAGTCGGTGAAGTAGCTGAGGTTGTAGGCCGCCGTCTCGCGGTCGCGGAGCCCCAGCCGCTGGAGCGCCATCATCCTCCGGCCGTTCTTCACGCCCACCGCGGCGAAGTCCGCGAGCACGCGCGCATCCCGCGAGTGCTCGGGCCGGAAGTCTCCCGCCAGCGGGTCGGAGAGCTGCGCGAGGCCGACAATCTCCCCAGACACCATCAGCGGCACGTACAGCACCACCGAGCGCTCATCCCGGGCGAGCCACGGCTGCGCATCCTTCAGCCGCGCGGCCAGCGGGCCCTCCGGGTTCATCTTCTCCGCGAGGAACTGCTTGTCGAGCAGCCCCCGGTACGCGCGCAGCACCAGGTCGCCCCGGTCGTCGAGCACCCACAGCGCGGCGCTCTGCGCGTCGCACACCGCGGACAGCTCCGAGATGATTCGCTCCTGGAGCCACTCCAGGTCCGACTGGGAGATGAGCTCCAGGCAGCGCTGGTGCAGGTTGTGGAAGCGGGCGAACTCCAGGTTCTCGTCGCGCAGCTGCGCGCGCTCGCGACGCAGGGCCGCGCGCTCCAGGGCGCGGTCCACCGCGAGCACCAGGTCCGTCTCCTCCACCGGCTTGACGAGGCAGTCCGCCGCGCCCGAGCGCAGCGCCATCTCCGAGCCCTTCACGTCCAGGCGATGGCTGACCAGGATGACCTCCTGGTCCGGGTCCCTCTCGCGCAGGCGGGCGGTGAGCGCGAAGCCGTCCACGCCGGGCATCACCACGTCGGTGATGACCAGGTCGAACGGCGTGCGTGCGGCCTCCTCGAGCGCCTGGGTGCCGTTCTCCACCGCGACCACACGGTGCCCATGACGGGCCAGCATGTCGCTGGCGAGCTGGCGGAAGAACAGGTCGTCGTCAACGACGAGAATAGGACCGGCCACGCGCTGTCAGACCCGGGAGCGAAGGGGGAGCGCGGAGGTTACCGGCCCGATGGAAGCGCGACAACGCCCTCGAAGACAAACGCGACGGGTCCACGGAGGCGGATGTCGGACAGGTCGGCGGGCACGCGGATGGCCAGGTCGCCTCCGGGCAAGGTGACTCGCAGCCAGGTGTCCGCGGGCAGCCGCCCCGCCAGCACCGCGGCCACCGCCGAGGCACACGCCCCCGTTCCACACGCCTGGGTCAGCCCACAGCCTCGCTCCCACACGACGACGGTGAGGCCGTCCGGCTCCACTCGGACGAACTCGACGTTCGTCCGGTCCTTGAACGCCGGATGCCGCTCCAGCTCCGGCCCCAGCTTCGCCGCGTCTTCCAGTGGACGGTCCAGGAGGACCAGATGGGGGTTGCCCATGCTCACCGCGGAGGCGCGCAGGTCCGGGTACCCCTGCAGCTGTGAGTCCAGGAAGGGGCGCCCCGTGGCACCCGAGGGGAGGTTGGGCGCGACGAGGCGCGCGGGGCCCATGGAGATGTCCACGACGACGACTCCGCCGTCGCCGTAGCCGGGCACGCAGGTGAGCACGCCCGCTCCGGTCTCCACATCGAGTCGGCCGGGGTGTTCCGCGGAGTGGTCGACCAGGTACTTCACGGCGCAGCGCAGGCCGTTGCCGCACATCTCCGCGATGCTGCCATCGGCGTTGTGGACGACCATCCGGGCCAGGCCCTGCTCGGAAGGCAGGAGCGCGAGGACACCGTCCGCGCCGATGCCGAGCCTGCGGTCGCACATCCAGCGCGACGTCTCGGCGTCGATGTCCATCCCGGACCGGCGACGGTCCAGGACCACGAAGTCATTGCCCAGGCCTTGGTACTTGAAGATGCGCTCGCGAACGTCCACGAGGGCAATCCTAGTCGCGGACCGTCATTCGCGCTCGTCCGCCTTCTTCGACGGGGGCATGTCGAGCGCCGGCACGGCGCCGCGCGGGGGCTTGACCTGGGGGATGGTGGGCGAGCGCGCGGGCGTGCCTGGCGCTCCGGTGCGTCGGGACGCGTCGCCCTTCACGGCGTTGGGCTCCGGGTTGGCACGGTCGGCGCCGTCCTGGAGGGGGTTGCCGCCCGAGCGAGCCGCCTGACGGCGCAGGGTGGTCAGCTCCTTCTCCTGCACCTCGAGCATCTCCTGGAGTTGCTCCACGTGGGACTGGAGCTGCTCCATCTCCGCGGCCATCTCGAGAACGGCCTCGGGCTGGGAGGAGGCCTTGAGCTCCTCCATGCTCTTGAGGAGCTCGGCGCGCTCGGCCTCCATCGTGGCGAGTCGCGCCTGCAGGTCCTTCACGAGGGGCTCGAGGCGGGCGCGCTCGAAGCGGTCGTTGAGGAGCTCTTGCTTCTCGGCGGTGAGGGCCTGGGTCTGCTCCTGGAGGCGCGTGAGCTCGGTGCGGAGGGTGGTGAGGCGGTCGGAGGTGGAGCCCTCGCGCTGCTGGAGTTGACGGCGGGCGTCTTCGAGCGCCGCGGCGACGTGGGCCCGTTCGGCGCGCTCGGTGTCGAGCATCCGGACGGCGTCGGTGGACGCGGTCTCCATCGCGGTGATGCGCCCTTCCAGGCGGACTCGGGCGGCCCGCGCGACGGTCAGGTCGGACTGGAGGCGCTCGCGCTCCGATTCGGCGCGGCCGGCGCGCTCTTGCAGCGACTGGAGGGTGGCGGCGCTCTCCGTGGCGGCGGCTTCGAGCTCGGAGATACGGGCTTCGAGCTTCGACTCCGATGCGTCCTTGGATGCCCGCGCGGAGTCGAGGAGGGAGACGGACTCGGCGAGGCGGGCCTCCAGGGCCTCCTTGCTGGCCCGGACTTCCTCCAGCAGGGACAGCGTGCTCGTGAGCTTCGACTCCAGCTCGACGTGGTTCGTGTGCTCTGCCTCGAACTGGGCGGTCGTCTCCGCGAGCTTCGACTCCAGCTCGACCCTGTTCGTGCGCTCTGCTTCGAGTTGCGCCGCCGACTCCGCGAGCTTCGACTCCAACTCGACCTTGCTCGTACGCTCGGCGTCGAGCTGGGCCACCGTCTCCGTGAACCTCGACTCGAGTGCGCCCCTGTTCGTGCGCTCCGCTTCGAGTTGCGCCGCCGTCTCCGTGAGCTTCGCCTCCAACTCGACCTTGTGCGTGCGCTCAGCGTCGAGCCGGGCCGTCGACTCCGCGAACTTCGCTTCCGACTCGACCCTGTTCGTGTGCGCTGCCTCGAGTTGCGCCGCCGACTCCGCGAGCTTCGACTCGAGGGAATCCTTCGCGGTGCGCTCCGCCTCGAGCTGGGCCACCGTTTCCACGAGCTTGGACTCCAGCTCCACGAGGTCGTTCCGCTGCGCGGTGAGCTGGGTCGCCGTCTCGGTGAGCTTCAGCTCCAGCTCGAGGGTGTCGTTCCGGTGGACACCGAGCTGTGACGATGTCTCCTCGAGCTGGGCCTTCGCCTCCGCGAGCTTCGACTCCAGCAACTCCTTCGCCGTGCGCTCGGCATCGAGCAGGGCCGTCGACTCGGTGAGCTTCGACTCCCAATCCGAGCGAGCCTGCTCCAGCTGCGCCTCCAGCGACGTGGCACGCTCCTGCGCTGCCCGGGCACTCTCGGTGACGCGAGCCAGCTCCGCCCGCGTGGACTCCAGGGAGGCACGCTCGTTCTCGAGCGAGGTCTCCATCGCGGTGGCCTTCCCCGCGAAGCGGCGCGCCGTCTCCAGCTGCACCATCAACAACTCGGCGTTCTCGCGCTGGGCGGCCAGTCGGTCCTGCGCGTCCACCAACTCCGCGTCGAGCCGGGCGATATGCATGCCTCGGTCATGCAACGCGGCCATGGCGCGCTGGAGCTCCATGCCCAGGCGCATCGCGTCCTGCCGCGCGGCCATCAGGTGGTTCATCTCACCACGCAGCCCCAGCACTTCCTGACGCGTGGCCTCCAGGGCGGTCTCGGTCTCCTCCAGCTCGCGCTGGTGGGTCGCCGCCCGCTCCTCGAACCGCTGACGCTCGGCCTCGTGCGCCGAGACGGACTCCGACAGCCGGGAGACCTTTTCCTCGCTCGCGCGAAGCTCCTCTCGGAGCCGCTCCGCCTGCGCCTGGAGCTCTTGCAGCGACCAGTCCCGCTCGGAGAGCTGCGCATCCATCGCGCGCTTCGCCGCCTCCGCATCTCCCAGCGCCTGTTCCGAGGTGGCCAGTCGCGCGTTCGCGCTCGCCACCTCCGACTCGAGGCGCTCTCGCAGCTCGCGAGCCGATTCCTCGGCCTGGGCGCGTTCGATTTCGCGCTGCTCCGCGCTCTGCTCGAGCTCCCGCATCCGAAGCGCACGGGCCTCCAGCTCACGTCGAGCCTCCGCCAGCGCGGCCTCGTGCGATTCGCGTTCTCGGGCCAGCTCGGCGGCGAGCGACGCTCGTTCTTCCGCGAGTGCGGCCTCCGATTCAGCTCGGGCAGCCTCCTCCGTGGACAGCGCTTCGCGAGCCCGCGCCAACGAGGACTCCAGCTCGGAACGGGCACGCTGCTCGCTTTCGAGCCGCTCGTGAACCCGCGCCAGTCCGGCCTCGCCGTCGCTGCGCTCCTGGCGCTCCGTCTCCAGCTCCACGCGGACCGCGTTCAGCGCCTCGCGCTCGACCAACAACGCGGACTCTGCCTGGGCCCTCTGGTCCTTCTCGGAGGCAAGCTCCAACTGGAGGCGCGCGACCACCGCGTCCACATCAGAAGCCCGCTCCCGCGTCCGCACCAGCTCCGCCGTCAGCGCCGCACGCGCGGCGGCAAGCAGCCGGCGAGCTTCGTCCAGCGATGCGGGCTCTTGCCCACGAGCCTCGCGCTCAGCGGCAAGGCCCTCCCGAGCCTCCTCGAGCACGGCGACGAACCGGGCACGCTGCTCCGATTCAGCCTGAAGGCGAAGGGGGTCTCCGGACAGCGTGGCACCGGACCGGGCATTCACCTCGTACAGACGGGTCTGTGCCTCCGCCAGCGCCTCGGCACCTTCCTCGATCCAGGACTGAGCCTCCGCCAGGTCCTCGCGCAGCCGGGCTTGAGCCTTCTCGAGCGACGCGGCGACCGCCGCCTTTTCTTCGGTGCCAGCCTCGAGACGAGACCGCGCCTCCATCAGCGCGGCGTCGGTCTCCGCCTTCGTCTCGGCATTGGCGGCGACAAGTGCCTGGGCCTCGGCGAGCGCGGCCTCCGCCGCCGCCTTCGCCTCGGCCTCCTTCTCGAGGCGAGACCGAGCCTCCGCCAGCGAGGCTTCAGCCGAAGCCTTCTCTTCGACGGCGGCCTCGATACGCGACTGGGCCTTCGCCAGCGCCGCTTCTACCGCCGCCTTCTCTTCGAGGGCGGCCTCGATCCGAGACCGCGCCTCCTCCAGCGCGGCTTCTACCGCTGCCTTCTCTTCATCGCCGGCCTCGATACGAGACCGAGCCTCTCGCAACGCGGCATCCACCTCCGCCTTCGCCGCGGTGCTTCGCTCGATGCGCGCATGGGCTTCCGCCAGAGCGGCGGCCACCGCATCCTTCGCATCCGCGCCCTGCTGAATGACTGCATGGGCCTCGGCCAACTCCGCCAGGGCGCGAGCATCCATCTCTCGCAGCCGGGCTCGGGCCTCCTCCAGCGCGGCATCGACCTCGGCCTTCGCCTCCGCGCTCGCCTCGAGACGGGACCGGGCCTCTGCCAGCGCGGCCTCGGCCTCGGCCCCCTGCTGAATCCGCGCCTGCGCCGCGGCCAGCTCCGCCGAGGCACGAGCACTCACCTCGTCCAGACGGGCCCGCGCCTCCATCAACGCGGCATCGACCTCCGCCTTCGCCGCGGCGCTGTCATCAAGACGCGCCTGAGCCTCGGCCAGCGCGGCATCCACCTCCGCCTTCGCAGCCACGCCCCGCTGAATCTGACCCCGAGCCTCGGCCAGCGCCTCCTCGACGCGCGCCGTCTCCTCGGTTGCCTCTTCGAACAGCGCCTGGGTCTCCGCCAGCGAGGTCTCGACGCGCTCACGTCGCGAGACCTCCGCTTCGAGCCGAGCCTGGAACTGCGCGAGCGTCCCTTCGACGTGGCTTCGCTGCTGTCCCTCGCCTTGAATCCGCCCCTGCGCCTCCGCGAGCGACGCCTCCGCCCGAGAGCGCCGCTCGACCTCCTCCTGCAGCTGGGCCTGGACGTCCGCGAGCGCGGCCTCCCAACGCGCGCGCCGCTCGACCTCCGCGTCCAACGCCTCTCGCGTGCGCGCCAAGGAGGCCTCGGCCTCGACGAGCCGCTGGGTCGCGCTCTCCAACTTGCCCCGGGAGACGCGCAGCGCCTCCTCCACCGCCGCCCGAGCCTCTCGCTCCTGGTCGAGCTCCCCACCCACCCGCGCCGCCAGCCCCGCCGTGGAGTCGCGCTCCTGCCGCGCCGTCTCCAGGTCCGACTGCATCGCCAGCAGCGACGCCGAGAGTTCCTCCACCCGCGCCGCATCCTCGCGACGCCCACGGCTCAGCGTGGAGACCTCCGCCTCCAGCTCCACCACGCGCCGGACGAGCGCCTGGCGCTCCTCCTCCAGCTCCAGCTTGCGCGCCTCGCTCTCCGCCCGAATCGCGGCCTCGGTCCGAGCCTCCTCCGCCAGCAACTCCGCCTTCGCGCGCTCCGCCTCCAGCGCACGCTCCAGCGACGACAGCCGCTCCCGCAGCCCGGAGCGCTCCGCCTCCAGCGCCCCCGTGAGCCCCTCCTCCAACCGAGTCCGCTCCGCCTCCAGCTCCGAGATTCTCGCCCGAGCCTCGTGAAGCGATTCCTCCAACTTCCCCGCCGTGGCACGAGCAGACGCCTCAGCCTCGGTGAGCGCCGCCAGCTCCCGCCGCAGCCGCTCCTCGCGCTCCCGGGCGGCGACGAGCTCCGTCTCCTGCCCGCGCCCATCGGCCACGAGCGCCGCCAGCCGCTCCTCCGCGTCCCGCCGGGCCCCCTCCGCCGCCGCCACGCGCACCGACGCATCCGTCAGCTCACGCGCCGCCCGCGCCAGCTCCGCCTCCTTGACGGACACCGCCGCGGCCGCCACCCGAGCCGCCTCCTCCGCTCGGGCCGTCCCCTCCTTCAGATGCTCCACCGCCGCCAGGGCCGACGAGTACTGCTCGGCGATGCGCAGCTCCCGCTCCCGCGCGGCCTCCGCGGCACGGCGGCGGTCCTCGGACTGCTCCACCGCCCGCTCCGAGGAGAGCCGGTCCTTCTCCCGGTCGATGCGCAGCGACGACAGCTCGTCCTGCAGCTCGCGAACCTGGGTATACGTCTGGGTCAGCCGCTCCCGGGCCTCCTCCAACGTCGCCGTCAGCTCCTCGCGACGAGCCCGCTCCAATCGGAGCGTCTCCTGCGCCGCGAGCACCTGGACACCCGCCTCCGCCTGCGCCCGCTGCGCCGCCTCCACCTCCAACCGCTGCGCCGCGAGCCGACGGTCCGTATCCCCCAGCCGCTCGTGCGCGACCTGGAGCTCCAGCTCCCGCCGACGGAGCTTGCCGGCCAGGTCATCCCGCTCCCGCTGCGACTCCGGCGTGCCACGGGCCTGCTCGAGCTGCGCGGTGAGCCGCGCCACCTCATCCCGAGCATCCTCCAGCTCCGGCTTGAGCGCCGCGACCTGCGCCTCGCGGTCCGTCAGCTCCGTGCGCAGCCGGGACAGGGACTCCTTCAACCGGGCCCCGCGCTCCTCCCACGACTTCGCGCGCGCGACCACCTCATCCATCTTCCCCCGGGTGAAGGCCAACGGCTCCGGAGGGAGCTGGACCCACGTGGGGTCCACCACCCGCGACGGCTCCAGCCCCGCCACCACCACGAAGTACGCCGCCTCGCCGTTCTCCACGAGGGTGCCGTCCACCTGGAGCCCCTCGCCCTTCTCGAAGGCGAGCTGGTAGCCCAGCACCGGCGACTGGGTCGCCACCTCCACATGGGGGAAGTGGACCTGGAGCGCATCCAGCAGCAGCCCGTACGTCGGCGGCGCCCCGCCCTCCTCCGCCTCCATCAACTGCGGCAGCGCGAGCCCCGCCACGTTGCGCAGGCCGCCCACGAGGAAGCCCTGCTTCGCCACCAGCCGCGCCAACTCCGCCAGGAGCTCCGGCGCGCGGACGTAGGGGGCCAGGTCCGCGACCAGCACCACGTCGAAGCTGCCCGGCTCGAAGTCGTCGTAGATGTTGGCGCGATAACGCAGCGAGGGCCCACCATGCGCCTTCTGCGCCGCATGGACCGCCTTCAGGTCCGCGTCACAGGCCACCACCGCGCGAGCCCCCCGCTCCACGAGGAAACGGGCGCTCTCGCCTCCGGTGGAGGCCACCGCGTCGACCTCCAGCACCCGGCGACGGGCGAAGAGGCTCTCGGCGAAGATGTAGCGGGGCAGCAGTTCACTGGGCCCCATGCGACGGAATGTGTGATGCATGGGTGTGTTCGGGGGTAGGAGTATAGCCGTGGGCCTCCGCGCCCCAAGGAAAGCGCCGCGCCGCGAAATCGGCCCGGCGCCCGGACGTCAGGAGAGCAGGCGACATGAACGGAACGGCACAGCAGGGCTTTGGCTATCGGGCACGGCGGACCTTCACGCGGCTGCTCGTCTTCTTCGTGATTCTGGGGCTGGGCGGCCTGGTCGTCTTCCTCCTCTCCCAGCTCAACGCGCGCACCTTCACCCTGGAGCCCGTGGACGGCCAGCTCGTCGTCATGAAGGGCCGCATGGCCCCCATGGGCTCCGCGCCCTACCGGCCCGGGGACCCTCGGCTCACGGACGCCTACGCCCCCATCCCGCTGGAGGGCCAGGACGTCTCCTCCCTCATCCTGCGCAAGTTCACCGAGCGCGATGAGCTGGACCGGGCCCTCTTCCCCCTCCTGGAGTCCCTGGCCCGCCCCCGTATCGGCGCCGAGGAGCCCGCCCGCGTCGAGCAGGGCCTCTACTACCTCCGCCGCGCCGAGAAGCTCTCCGGCGTCACCGAGGAGCAGCGCCTCACCCTCCAGAAGCTCCTGACCGAGGTGGCCTACTACCAGGCCCGCCAGAAGCTCGAGGACGCCCGCCGCCTCATCGGCGACGCCATGGTGCAGCTCAAGCTCGCCGCCGAGAGCCAGAGCCGCCACGCGCGCAGCGCCAACCAGATGCTCACCGTCGTGGCCCCCTCCGCCCGCGCCCTGGAGGAGTCCCTCCGCCGCGCCGTCCACACCCTGAGTGGGCCCCAGGAGCGACCCTGGGAGTCTCAGCCGGCCTCCCCCCCACCTGCCCCCACCCCCGCGCCTCCGGACGCCACCCAGCCGGCCTCTCCGGTGGGGGATGGGGCGGATTCCGGCACGACTCCCTGAGCGGGGGACGGGTCATCCTCCCTCCCAGGTTCGATTCCACGGCCCGCGTACGGAGCGTCGCCAGTCTCCTCACTCACTGTTGTGAGGAGAACGTGACGAAGGCTGTTGGAGATCGATCATAGATTGCAAGGGTCGGACCTACGCGAGCACTAGATCTCGCGTTGACACCAACGGGGGCCCCCCATACCTTGTGCCCGGTCTGTGACGCCCCACCAACCAGGCGGCGTCCCAAGGGGCTCAGGGAGGGATTGTGGTTTCTTTACACACAGCAATCTACCCCGTATGTCAGCTGAGCCTCCGTTGCTTCCCAAGACGGTAGGTCCGCGGCGGTAGAGCGGACCTATTCCCCTACACATCCGTGCAGTATTTTTCGTGGCTCGGGAACCGCTCCCAGGGCAAGCTCGAGGCTTGTCCAAGGGCCACGCCATTGCCTTGTCTTTCGTTTGGAGTGAGCCGCTCGTGAACTTCGAAACGCCCGTGAAGCCCAGCCCCGCGCCCATGCCTGTTCCGCCCGCGCCCAATGGTCACCCTGGGCCCACCGTGAGCGTGGCCAGTGAGCCCGCGCCCGCCACGAGCGACTTCACCTCCACCCAGATGCGCGTGCGCAAGCGCAACGGCACCGCGGAGCCGGTGGACCTGAACAAGATTGTCCGCGCGGTGGGCAAGAGCTGCGTGGGCCTGTCCCGCGTGGACGTCATGCGCGTGGCCACGAAGACCATCTCCGGCCTCTACGACGGCGCGACGACGCGCGAGCTCGACAGTCTCTCCATCCAGACGGCCGCCGCCCTCATCGTCGAGGAGCCCGAGTACGCGCGCCTCTCCGCGCGCCTGCTGGCCACCTTCATCCAGAAGGAGGTCAGCAACCAGGACATCCACTCCTTCAGCCAGTCCGTCGCCGCGGGCCACAAGCACGGCCTCATCGCGGACCGGCTCCTCCAGTTCGTCCAGGCCAACGCGCGCAAGCTCAACGCGGCCATCGACCCGACTCGCAACGACCTGTTCGAGTACTTCGGCCTGCGCACCGTCTACGACCGCTACCTCCTGAAGAACCCGCAGACGCGCGAGGTGCTGGAGACGCCGCAGGAGTTCTTCCTGCGCGTGGCGTGCGCGCTGAGCGGCGACAACGCCCGCGAGGCCATCGAGCTGTACCGGCTGTTCAGCTCGCTGGAGTACCTGCCCAGCTCCCCCACCCTCTTCAACTCCGGCACCCGCCACGAGCAGCTCTCCAGCTGCTTCCTCCTGGACTCGCCCGCCGACGACCTGGACGCCATCTACCGGAAGTACTCGGACATCGCGATGCTGTCCAAGTTCTCCGGCGGCATCGGCGTGGGCTACCACCGCGTGCGCGCGCGCGGCTCGCTCATCCGCTCCACCAACGGCCACTCCAACGGCATCGTCCCCTGGCTCAAGACGCTGGACGCCTCCGTCGCCGCGGTGAACCAGGGCGGCAAGCGCAAGGGCGCGTGCTGCGTGTACCTGGAGTCGTGGCACGCGGACATCGAGGACTTCCTCGAGCTGCGCGACAACACCGGTGACGAGGCCCGCCGCACCCACAACCTGAACCTGGCCAACTGGGTGCCGGACCTGTTCATGAAGCGCGTGGAGTCGGAGGGCGACTGGAGCCTGTTCGACCCGAAGGTGGTCCCGCACCTGACGGACCTGTTCGGCGCGGAGTTCGAGAAGGCGTACGTGGAGGCGGAAGCCTCCGGCCTCGCGGTGCGCAAGGTGAAGGCGCGCGACCTCTACGCCCGGATGATGAAGACGCTGGCGCAGACGGGCAACGGCTGGATGACCTTCAAGGACATCAGCAACCGCAAGAGCAACCAGACCGGGCTGCCCCAGAACGTCATCCACCTGTCCAACCTGTGCACCGAAATCCTGGAGGTGACGAGCCAGGGTGAGACGGCGGTGTGCAACCTGGGCTCGCTGAACCTGGGCCGCATGGTGGTGGACGGCCAGTTCGACTTCGAGCGCCTGCGCGCCAACGCGCAGCTGGCCCTCAAGCAGCTCGACCGGGTCATCGACCTCAACTACTACCCCATCCCCACGGCCGCGGACTCCAACCGCCGCTGGCGCCCGGTGGGCCTGGGGCTGATGGGCCTGCAGGACGTCTTCTTCCAGCTCAAGCTCCCGTTCGACTCCGCCGAGGCGCGCGTGATGTCGAGGAAGATCTCGGAGGAGATCTACTTCGCGGCCCTGAGCACCTCGTGCGAGCTGGCCGAGCAGTTCGGCGCGCACCCGTCCTTCCCGGAGACGCGGGCGGCCAAGGGTGAGCTCCAGTTCGACAGCTGGGGCGTGACGCCGGAGGACCCGGCCCGCTGGGACGCGCTGCGCGCCCGCATTCAGAAGCACGGCCTGCGCAACTCGCTGATGATCGCCATCGCGCCCACCGCGACGATTGCCTCCATCGCCGGCTGCTACGAGTGCATCGAGCCGCAGGTCTCCAACCTCTTCAAGCGCGAGACGCTGTCGGGCGACTTCCTCCAGGTGAACCGCTACCTGGTGCGCGACCTCCAGGCGCTCGGCATGTGGAACGAGGCGGTGCGCAACCGCATCAAGCTCGCCGAGGGCAGCATCCAAGACCTCACCGAGCTGCCCGAGAGCCTGCGCGCCATCTACCGCACGGCGTGGGAGCTCCCCATGCGCTCGCTCATCGACATGGCGGCCGACCGCGGCGCCTTCATCGACCAGAGCCAGTCGCTCAACCTCTTCGTGGAGACGCCCAACATCGGCAAGCTCTCCTCCATGTACTTCTACGCATGGCAGAAGGGGCTGAAGACGACGTACTACCTGCGCTCGCGCCCGGCCACGCGCATCGCCAAGGCCACGGTGTCCGGCAACGGCGCCACCGCCACCGCGCCCGTCGCGCCCGCCCCTGTCGCCGCCGCCTCCACGGTGACGGATGCCGAGGCTGTCGCGTGCTCGCTGGAAAACCCGGAAGCGTGCGAGGCTTGCCAGTAATCCGCCTCCTGTTTCACGGATTTCTTTGACGTCACGAGCACGCGTGTCGACGTGTGCTCGTGTCGTGTAAGGCGAAACTGTTGGCGCTGTGCAAAGCGATGCAGCGGGTTGCTCACAGAATTTGATCAATCTTGAGCAGCACATGTATTGATCGGTTCATGCTGCTGGAACCCGGACTGAACCTGACGCTGCGCCCGATGGCGTACCCGGCATTCTTCGAGATGTATCGGAATGCCATCAAGAACACCTGGACCGTGGAGGAGGTGGATTTCTCCACGGACCTGGTGGACCTGCGGTCGAAGATGACGGACGCCGAGCGTCACCTCATCCACCGCCTGGTCGCCTTCTTCGCGACGGGCGACAGCATCGTCGGCAACAACCTGGTGCTGAACCTCTACAAGCACATCAACGCCCCCGAGGCGCGGATGTACCTGTCGCGTCAGCTCTTCGAGGAGGCGCTGCACGTCCAGTTCTACCTGACGCTGCTGGACACGTACGTGCCGGACCCGGCCGAGCGCGCCAAGGCGTTCGCCGCCATCGACAACATCCCCTCCATCCAGCGCAAGGCGCGCTTCTGCATGAAGTGGATGGACAGCATCCACGACGTGGACGCGCTGAAGACGAAGGAGGAGCGGCGGCGCTTCCTCCTGAACCTCATCTGCTTCGCGGGCTGCATCGAGGGACTCTTCTTCTTCGCCGCCTTCGCCTACGTGTACTTCCTGCGCAGCAAGGGCCTGCTCAACGGGCTCGCCGCCGGGACGAACTGGGTGTTCCGCGACGAGAGCGCCCACATGGGCTTCGCCTTCGAGTGCATCCAGGTGGCTCGCAAGGAGGAGCCGGACCTCTTCGACGCGAAGATGGAGCGCGACGTGGAGGCGATGATGCGCGAGGCGGTGGAGTGCGAGACGCAGTTCGCCCAGGACCTCCTGAGCGGCGGCGTCGCGGGCCTGTCCGTGCAGGAGATGCGCGGCTACCTGGAGTACGTGGCGGACCAGCGCCTGCAGATGCTGGGCATCGCCCCCGTGTTCAAGACGAAGAACCCGCTGTCCTTCATGGACCTGCAGGACGTGCAGGAGCTCACCAACTTCTTCGAGCGCCGCGTGTCCGCCTACCAGGTCGCCGTCGGCGTGGGCGCCGCCAACGACGTGGTGCTGGACGCCACGTTCTAGAAGTCGCTTCAGGGCGGGCCCCCTCTCCGGGCCCGCCTTTCCGCCGGGTGGTCCGCAATCACCCGGTGGGAGACCGCATCCCGCGCGTCCGTGTCGATGGCAAACAGTCTCCACGTACGCCGGTCTCCCCCGCCAATCTTTGACTCGACTTGGCCAGTCGTCCTCATCAGACTTCCGCTCTCTTCGGGCTGCTGTGACTTCTGGGTCATCCACACGCCAAGGCGGTGGAGGTAAGAAGCGGTTCCCGCGCGTCCCCCATCCTCGCACGTGGCCATCCCTCTCCAGGGGGCCTCGGCGGACCTCCGTCAGTCATACAAACCCCACACACACCGCGCATGGCCGCGGACGTGTCTCGTTTGTCGTTCCACTCACGGGGGCATGCAATGGCAGACAGCACGGGAAGGCTCACGGACCAGTTCAGCGTCGACAAGGATGGCGGCGCGGCCTACGCCTTCGAGCTCAAGGTCCCTCCGGGCACGGCGGGCCTCGCTCCCAGTCTGGGCATCGCCTACAACAGTGGCGGGAGTGACGGCCTCCTCGGAGTGGGCTGGGGCCTGAGTGGCGTGTCCTCCATCACTCGCGCGGGGCGCACCGTCGCGCAGGACTGCCGCCACGGCAGCGTCAACTACGACCTGGACGACCGCTTCATCCTCGACGGCCAGCGGTTGATGGCGGTGTCTGGGCAATACGGACAACCCCAGACGACCTATCACACCGAAATCCAGACCCCCTCCGGGCGCGCACTGGAGTTCGAATTCCAATACGACGCCACCACCGGCGTGCTGACGTCACAGACGCAGCCCAATGGCACACGCGAGGTTCACCAGCACGACGGCCTGGGCCGCCCCGTGGAGACCCAGCGAATGGGGCCCGGTGAGACGATGGTCCCCGCCCTGCGCTTCGAGCGCGGCGCCGACGCCCTCGGCAGGTTCCGCAAGACGCTGACGCGCCAGGACTGGAAGAAGGACGTGTGGGCGGTGCGCACGGAGTATGTGGATGGCTTTGGCCGCGTCACCCGCACGACGAACCAGGGGCTGGAGAACGGCGCGCTCGTGGGCCGGGCCATCATCGAGGACACCGTCCTCGACTCGCATGACCAGCCGATTGAACAGAGCCTCCCCTACTTCAGCGGAGACACCTCCAAGCGGGCCCAGGCCATCACGTACGACGAATATGAGCGCGTGGTGCGCCGCGAGACCTCCGCCGCCGGCACGGCCCCCAACGTCTCGACGTATGTCTATCCCCGCGTCAACCGCGTCGTCCTCACCGAAGGAGCCTCGTCCGGCGCACCTCGCACCCGGACGATGACCCACGGCTACTACGGCGACTCGCAAGCCCTCACCGAGCTCCAGGACGGCCAGGGCAACACCACCCGGTACACCTACGACGCCGTGGGACGGCGACTGAGCGCCACGGACCCGAAGGTGGAGACCACCTTCGCCTATGACGGCCTGGACCGGCACACCGCCATCACCACCCGCTCCGGCAGCACCACCTTCACCCGGGAGACCTACGCCTACCGGGATGAACAGCGGGAATGGACCCACACCGACGGCGCCGGAGTCGTCACCACCTTCCAGCACGATGCGCTCCGGCGCGTGACGTCGAAGAAGGCCGGCGCGGACCAGACGAGCTACACCTACGACGAGCAGACGAGTCCCCATTCCCTGGGACAGCGCACCAGCGTCCGGCTCCCCGACGGCTCGACGTATGCCTATGGGCACGATGCGGATGACAACACGACGTCCGTGAAGCTGACACTCGACGGGACCGCGTACACGCTGAACCAGGACTTCACGCCCACGCGCCTCGTCTCCCGCATCACCTATCCCGACGCCGCGAAGACGGAGGTGAGCTACCACCGCGACGCGCTCCAACGCCTGCTCAAAATCACGGAGGGCACGCAGGAGCACCTCGTCCAGTCGGACTTCACCGCCCTGGGAGCCCCCGCGGTGGCCCGCTATGGCAATGGCGTGCGGACCACCTGGACGTATACGCCCGACGGCCACCTGCTCACGCAGGATGTCTTCACGAAGGACGAGCGCCCCGCCTCCGCGAGCACCCTGGAGTGGAATGCCTTCTGGCAGGTGAGCGCCGTGCGAGACAGGCTGGAGGCGCCCCTCACCCAGAGCTTCACCCATGACGGCCTGGGCCAGCTGGTGAAGGCGCAGGGTGGAGGCTACGGCCTCCAGGAGTTCGCCTACGACGGGGCCTGCAGCCTCACGACCAAGGCGGGGCTGACGCTGGAGCGCGCGGGCCACCAGATTGCCCGGGGCTACACGCCCGCGAGCCCCGATGCCCTGCACACCCGCTACGACGCCAATGGCAGCCTCATCGAGCTGAAGTACCAGGGCTCCACCCTCACGCTCAGCTACGACTCCGCTCGGAGGCTCCAGCAAGCGGGCGACGTCCGCTTCACCTATGACCAGGATGGACGGCGGCTGAAGAAGGTCGAACCCCAGCTCACGACGTACTACGTGGCCCCCTGCTACGAGGTGGTCGCCTTCGCGAACGGCGCCCGCCAGCACACGCGCTACGTCCTGGATGGCGACCAGCTCGTCGCCTCCGTCACCTTGGCGGAGTCAGGCACACCACCCGGAGGAACCGCGGGCGTGCCGTCAGTGGGCACGCGCTACTTCCACCTCAACAACACGCAGAGCACGTCGCTGGTGACCGAGGAGCGCGGCCAGGTGGCGAGCACCCTGGACTACGACCCGTTCGGCACTCCCCGCCTGCGCTCGGGGAGTGACGACTTCCGGCGGAAGCACTCGGGGTTGGAGCTGGACAGCACGGGCCTCTACTACGCGGCCTCGCGCTACTACAGCCCGCTGCTGGGAGGCTTCATCACCGCCGACGCCCAGATGGGCGCATCCGAGGACCGCATGGGGGCGTTCAACCGCTACGCCTACGTCCTCAATGACCCTGTCACCCTCATCGACCCGATGGGGCTGGGCATCTTCGACAGCATCGCCAACTTCTTCACCAACACGCTGCCCAACTGGGTCTCCAAACACTGGCAGGAGATTGTCTCGTACACGATAGACATCGCGCTCATCGCCGGAGGCATCGCGCTGTCGTTCGTCCCGGGCCTGCAAGGGGTCGCGGCGTTCGCCATCGGCGTCGCCGTGGGAGGAATGGTGGGCGCGGGCCTGGGAGGACTGGCCTACAACATCAGCGCGAACGCGACAGGCAAGGAGTTCAGCTGGAAGGACTGGGGAACCCAGGTGGGCATCGGCGCCGCGGCGGGAGCCATCGCGGGCGGCTTCGCCGGCGTGGGTGAGCTGGCGGCGACCAGCCTCAACCTCGCCAGCCGAAGCCTCCTCAACATCGGCCTGCGCGCGGGCGTGGATGCCATTGGCGGCGTGGTGTCTGGCCTGAGCAGTCAATTGATAGGCAATGCCGTCGCGGGTGCGCCCCTGACGGCGGACCTCACCTTCGCAGCGGTCCTGGGCGGAGTGGGAGGTGCATTGGGGAGCGTCGTCGCCAACGGCGGCAAGGCCATGCTCACCCGCGTGGCGCGCTCGCTGGACTCCGTGGATGGACTGACGGATGGCCTGCGCCGGGCCAACTACAACCTCACGGGCCCCACGATGCAGCTCGAGGTGGAAGGGATGCGCAAGGTCATCGCGCTGTCGCTGGGAGGCACCTTCGGAACCTCCCTCGGGTACGCGCTCAGCTACCTGCACGCGGAGCAGCTCTTCCTGCCCGGCATGAAGTGAGCGGCACGGCTGTCATCACGTGAAGCAGTCGAAGCGCCCGGTGCGTGGTCCGCCGGGTGCCCCAACGCAGTGCAACGCCATGGAGGCCAGTCGCATATGGAGCCGACGACACGGACGAAGCCGAAAATCCTCTTCACGGGGTCCACGACGAGCCAGGACTTCAGCGCGCTGAAGGTCCAGGGAGACATCTGCGCGAAGCCTGGCACGGAGGGACTCCAGCTCGCCGAGGTGCACTGGGTGGACTGCGCCTCGACCCAGCCCGAGCAGTATGCGCCCCTGCTGCGCCCCACCCTGGACACGGGGAAGATACTGGTGCTCCGCCACCCCGATGCCAGGGCGTGTCAGACCTTGGCCGAGCTCATCGGGTGCCAGGTGGAGGAGGGGGCCGCCGCCCTGATGGTCTCCCGGGACCTGAAGGCCACCACGCCCTCCAGCTACTCCATCACCGTGCTCGACACCTCCCCTCGCCTCAGCGTCACCGAGCACCTGCTCGAGGGCGGAGACAAACAGCCTCCCACCGCCCGGCCCGTCATCTCGAACCTGACGCCCACGCGGTCCACGCGCGCCATCACCGAGGAGGATGGAACCCAGCGCGACTGGGCCAGCATGTTCGGCGTCCATCAGGCGGGCCCCCAGCCGACCACGGGCGGCCCCGGGCTGATTCCTCCCCAGGGTGTCCTGTATGGCATCCGGAACCTGACGGGCAGCTACAGCTCGACGCTGACCAAGGAGACCTGGAACGCGACCAAGGGGAAGACGCAGCCCATCGAGTTCGGCTTCAACAGCTCGTTCTATGTCTACCGGGAGAATGGCAAGGCCAGCGCGGACTACGTCGTCATCCGCGTCCAGCAGGCCACCTTCAGCCCCCGCACGCTGATGATTCGCGCCGACAACGCCAAGGGCTACTGGCAGTTCGACTTCCAGGCGCAGTGCACCAACAACCGCAACGCGGCGCTGCTCTCCACCAGCCCCGACACCACCAACAGCTCCCCGCTCGTCACGCAGCTCTCCATCCCGCTGCACGTGAAGTACCTGAAGGACGGCGGCTGCCAGCCCAACTACTGGTCCGCGATTCAGGGGCCCACGACGCGGACCCAGGAGGGCTGGGGCTTGTCGAACCGGAGCGGCGTCACCTCCGGGACGGCCACGTGGTACCACTTCATCCGAGACCCGTGGAACGTCATCAACGACCCGCCGGACGAGTTCAGCCGCTGGTGGGCCAACATGTACGAAGGAGGCTACGGCGGCCGGGTGAAGAACCTGAACTCGCTCTCGGGCTCGTCCTTCACCGTCGAGAACGTCTCGGCCTGGCGCTTCAGCGCGAGCATGATTTCCGCCAACCGCAACGTCACCTTCACGGAGACCTTGCGCTACCGGCTCGCCGCCTTCGCGAACCCGTCGGGCACCGGCAACGGCCACCACCAGATCTCCTGGTACAGCATCGAGACCCACCCCAACTCCATCACCCTGGACGTGGTCGCCGTGACGAACAACCCCAACAGTCCGTGCCAATGAAGCCCGCGGGGTGAAGGCCCTCCATCCAGCATGCTAAGCAGGGGGCACTCCCATGGAACGTGCCACCCTGCTCTTCTGGCTCTGGATGCTCTTCTTCGCCGTCAATGTCCTCTGGGCCCTGGGACAGACGGCGGTGGCCACCTCCTTCGGCGCGCGCCCCACGGCGGTGCAACTGGGTTACGGGCCCACGTTGTTCTCGGTGACGCTGAGCGGAATCCGGT
The DNA here is from genome assembly GCF_038561935.1 of Myxococcus stipitatus. Next base: position 7,072,425 of record NZ_CP102770.1, read on the forward strand.
GGTCGCTCAGGCCCATCGCCCTGGGCAGCTCGGTGAGCTTCGATGGCCCGCCCGCGGAAGGCGCCAAGGACGCGCCTTTGGAGAACCGCCTGCGTCGGCTCCCCGTGGGCCTGCACCTGGCGGTCATCCTCGTGCCCTGGCTCTTCCTGGTGGGCGTCGCCATGGCGTGCCTGGGCGCGCGTGAGGGGTTGGGCCAGTTCCTCTCGGGCTTCGCCATCCCCTTCCAGCCCTCCGCCCTCCCCGGCCGCCTGGAGCGCTTCATCGCCCTGCTCCAGTCCGGCGAGGTGCTGCGCGCCTGGGGCCTCGCCAGCGCCAAGCTGGCCGCCCTCAACCTCTTGCCCGTGCCCATGCTGGCGGGGGGCTCCGCGCTGCTGCTCCCCTGGCGCAACCGGCCCGTGCCCGTGTGGGTCGCGGGCCTCAACTTCCTGGCGCTGGCCTTCTTCCTGCCCTGGGCCTGCTACGCCCTCTACCTGCTCGGCGGCGCCGTCTTCCGCTGAGCCCGTGCCCCACGCGGACAGCGCCTACGCGCGCTCCTGGAGCGCGAGCCTGGCGCCCAGCGCGACGAACACGCCGCCCGTCACGCGCTGCTGCCACGCGGAGAAGCGCGGGTTGCGCCTCAGCCACGCGCCGAAGCCTCCTGCCACGCCCGCGAGGAAGACGAGCCACAGCGTCCCCGTCACGTCGAACAGCAGCCCGAGCAGGACGAACTGCAGGCCCGTGGAGCCCCGCGACGGGTCCACGAACTGCGGCAGGAAGGCCAGGAAGAACAAGGCCACCTTCGGGTTGAGCACGTTGGTGACGACGCCGTCGCGGAAGATGCGCCAGAGGCTCGCGGGCTGGAGCCCCTCCACCGCCTGGGGCCCTGTCTTGCTGCGCAGCATCTGCACGCCCATCCACACCAGGTAGAGCGCGCCCACCCACTTCACCACCAGGAACGCCAGGGCGGAGGTGGCGAGCAGCGCCGACAACCCCAGGGCCGCCGCGCAGATGTGGAAGAGGCAGCCCACGCTGATGCCGAGCGCGGAGACGAACCCCGCGGACCGGCCCTGTCCCATGCTCCTCGCCAGCACATACATCGTGTCCGGCCCGGGGGTCAGGTTGAGGGCCACTCCGGCGAGGAGGAAGGCCAGAAGGCGCGTCGGCTCGAAGAGCATGGAGGACACCACTCCACTCCGTCATCCCGGAGCGGGGAGCGGCAGAGGCTCGGCCCCTCTGCACGCTCCTCGTATACGCCCGGGCGCGCTGGCGTCCAAGCCCAGGGGCCTCGCCTCACACCGGCGAGTGCGTCCTGTCCCCCCGGTCCTCGGCGATGCGCTGGGCCCGCTGCGTATCCAGCGAGCGCTCCGCCGTGCGCGCGGAGATGGCCGCCACGGGACGGAACAGCGTGCGGTACACCGCCGCCGCCAGTCCGCTGCCCAGCAGCGGCGCGATGATGAACAACCACAGCTGCCCCAGCGCCGTGCCCCCCGCGAACACCGCCGGCCCCAGGCTGCGCGCGGGGTTCACCGACGTGTTCGTCACCGGGATGCCCACCAGGTGGATGAGCGTCAGGACCAGGCCGATGGCCAGCCCCGCGAAGCCCACCGGCGCCCGCGCGTCCGTCGCCCCCAGCACCGTCAGCACGAGCAGGAAGGTGAGCGCCACCTCCGTCAGGAAGGCCGCCCCCGCGCTGTACCCTTCCGGAGACGCAAGGCCATACCCGTTGGAGCCCAGGCCCGCGACAGACGCCTGGTAGCCCCCGGGAATCCCCTTCGCGATGGCCAGCACCACCCCCGCGGCCAGGAAGGCCCCCAGGCACTGCGCCACGATGTAGCCCAGCAGGTGCTTGTTCTCGAACTTGCCCGCCAGGGACAGCCCCACCGTCACCGCGGGATTCACGTGGCAGCCGGAGATGGGGCCAATGACATACACCATGGCCAGGAGCGACAGACCAAAGGCAAACGAGACACCCAGGAAACCAATGCGGTCCCCCGCCAGCACGGCCGCTCCCACGCCGCCGAGCACCAGGACGAACGTCCCGACGAACTCGGCCACGTACTTCCTCATCGCCTCATCGCCCTTGGCCGCGATGCCCGCGGCCGGGGCTTTCCTCTCCAATGAACGCATGCGCACCCTCTCCGGCCACGCGCACCTGGGACACGTGCTCATGCGTCCAGCGCCTCGCGGCACCAATGGTTCCACCTGGGAAGCTGCGCATGGTTGTTCCGGGGACAACACGCCACCGGCCCTCGAGTCCGGGAGGAAGCACGCGCGAGGCGCCTGAGGCTTCGCCACCCCTGACGAGGATGCCCGGCCACGCGAGGAGCCAACCCGCTCCCCGCGCGGCAGCGGTGTGACTACTTGCCCTTCATCACGCCAATGAATGGCACGTTGCGGAGCTTCTCTCCGTAGTCCAGGCCGTAGCCCACCACGAAGTGGTCATCGATGACGAAGCCCTTGTAGTCGATGTCGATCTTCGTCCGGGCGCGCGACGGCTTCTCCAGCAGCGAGCACAGCTTCAGCGACGCCGGGTGCCGGGCCCGCAGGTTCTCCAGCAGGAAGCTCATGGTGAGCCCCGTGTCGATGATGTCCTCGATGATGAGCAGGTGCTTGCCCGCCATGGGCTTGCTGACGTCGGTGGTGATGCGCACCTCTCCCGTCGTCTCCGTGCCGCCCTGGTAGCTGGACACCCCCAGGAACTCCATCGTCAGCGGCAGGTCCACCGCCCGCGCCAGGTCCATGGCGAAGAACGTGGAGCCCTTGAGCACACAGACGAACGTGAGCTCCTTGCCCGCGTAGTCCCGGGTGATTTGCGCGCCCAGCTCCCGCACGCGTGCCTGCAGCTTGTCCTCGGGAATCAGGACTCCGACTTCCTGCTCGTAGAACGCCAAGGTCTCCTCCGCGCTACACGTAGGCGTTGTTCATGATCTCCCCGAAGCCGCCGCCTCCGGGGACGATGTACTGCCTGTCATCCAGGCCCCGCTCCTTCTCCCAGAGCGCGCCCGGCGCCGTGCCGAACACCTCCGGAGGAGACAGGCCCCGGTCCAACCGGAGCGCGTAGATGATGACGTCCGGGTGGTCCGTCGTCATCTTCCGCAGGTACTCCGGCGTGACGATGAGGTTCAGGGTGATGATGCGCCGGGGCGTCCCGGGCACCTTCTCCTTGTAGAGCGTAATGGCCGTGGACAGGCTGCCCCCCGTGGCCCCCATCGGGTCCGGGAACAGCACGATGGCGTCATCCACGTCGCCGCCAATCTTCGCGCCGCCAATCTGCGAGCCCACCACGGACTCGGCCGCGTCGATCATCCGGCTCATGATGATGTGGTCCTGACGCACCACCGTCGGGTCCACCGTCGCGTTGAGCAGGTCGTACGTCACCTGCGAGGGCAGCGTGCCCGCCCGCGCGATGTTCACCGTCACCACCCGGACCTGCGGGTCGATGACCTCCCCCTGGTAGAGCCCCTGCGGTGTGTAATCAATCATCCGCGTGGGCAGGCTCACCATCTTCCGGGGGAACTCCGCGTTCACCACCGTCTTCACCAGGTCGACGTAGAGCGTCTCCACCAGCCGGTTGATCTGCGGCTGGATGACACCCTTGGCGCACAACGTGGCCAACTGGGAGAGCAGGAACGGATTGCCGACCAGATGGACGTTTCGTCCATAGTGGTGGGTCATCTCGTTCAACTGGAAGGGCACGTTCGCGTACAGGGTGTCACGCATTCGCTGGGTTCCTCTCGTGCCCCAACCCCGTGGCCGAGGCCGTGTGTGTCAGTCGAACAGCTCCAGCGTCTGCGGCGGCGTGCCCTCGGTGGGCTCCGGCACGTGACACTTGCGGCACCGCGGCTCGTACGCTCCGGCCGCGCCCACGACGACGCGCTCACCACTGGACACGATGCGCTGGGAGCGATTGGCCGGATTGCCGCAAACCACGCAGATGGCCAGCTCCTTCGTCACGTACTCCGCCACCGCCATCAGCTGCGGCATGGGCTCGAAGGGGCGCCCCTGGTAGTCCTGGTCCAGCCCCGCGCAGATGACGCGCAGCCCCTTGTTGGCCAACGCCTCCACCACCGCGACGACCTCGGCGCCGAAGAACTGCACCTCGTCGATGCCCACCACCTGGGTGTCGGGCTCCAGCTTGTAAAAAATCTCTTCAGCCCGCTCCAACGGCGTGGAGGTCACCTTCAGCTTGGAGTGACTCACCACCTGCGTCTCGTCGTACCGGTTGTCGATGCGAGGCTTGAAGACCTGCACCTTCTGCTTGCCGTACACGGCACGCTGGACGCGGCGGATCAGCTCCTCCGTCTTGCCGGAGAACATGGAGCCGCAGATGACCTCTATCCACCCGATATCTTTGGGGAATTGGTGCACGGAACGCTCGCCTGGCCTGGGGGCGGAGGGGCGCGGATAGTCTGTCACCCCCCCGCGGGAGTCAACCGCCAACCGCGTCCTCATGAAAGGTGCTCCCACGGGTGCGCCTGTCCGCCCGCCCGTCGTCCCGCATCGCCCCCGCATTCCTTGGCAAGCGGCTTGAAAGGAACCACCGGCGAAGTCGGACTGAGGGGGGTGGCGCGTGGCGACGACGGTGGTGGAGCAGGTTCGAGGCGCGGTCCGGAGCGAGCGGGCTTCCTATTACGCGTCACCCGCGTCGGTGGCGCTGCTGATGCTCAACCTGATGGACGGGCTGTTCACCCTGCTCTTCCTTCAGCTGGGCGTGGCGGAGGAGCTCAACCCGCTGATGCGCCTGGCGTACGAGCAGTCACCGCTCTTCTTCATGTTCGCCAAGCTGCTCATCGTGAATGCGGGGCTGTGGCTGCTCTGCCTGCACCGCCGGCTGCGCGCCAGTCGCATCGCCATCCGCGCGGGCGCCGTCGTGTACGGCATCATCGTCATCTACCATCTGGCTTTTCTGACCCACCTGGTTCTGCATTGGCCGGGAGCCCTTGGGTAGTCCTGCTCGCCCCTCTGGATTGTGAGCGAGTGGAACAATCGCGATCAAAAGCCATCACCATACCCTTGCATTTTGCACCCGGTATGTCCCAGGCTTCCCGCCAGCTCCGACCTTTCGGGTTCGGGGGGGGACCATGAACATCACCGACGTCCGGGTGTTTCCGGTCGAAGAGGACAAGCTCAAGGCGTACGTCACCATCACCCTGGATCACTGCTTCGTCATTCGCGACTTGAAGGTCATCCACGGCTCCTCGGGGCTGTTCATCGCGATGCCGGCGAAGAAGCGCAAGGATGGGACGTACAAGGATATCGCCCACCCGCTCAACGCGGACACACGCAGCCAGATGGAGCGTGTCATCCTCATCGAGTACGAGCGGCACCTCCATCAGGCGCAAGCCGGGACGCTCGGTCCGATGCCAGCGGATCTCGACTAACATCCTTCCCATCCGCCCGTGTCCAGGTTAGTCAGCGGCCCCATCATGCTGCCGCGCGACTTCAAGATCTTCGCCGGGAACTCGAATCCCGGCCTGGCTCACCGAATCTGCGAGTACCTCAAGCGCCCCCTCGGCAAGGCAGAAGTGGGCCGCTTCTCCGACGGTGAGATCCACGTCGAGATTGGAGAGAACGTCCGCGGCCAGGACGTGTTCATCCTCCAGTCCACGTGCCCGCCGGCCAATGACCACCTGATGGAGCTGCTCATCATGTGCGACGCCCTGAAGCGGGCGAGCGCCGGCTCCATCACCGCCGTGATGCCGTACTACGGCTACGCGCGGCAGGACCGGAAGGTGGCGCCGCGCACGCCCATCACCGCCAAGCTCATCGCGGATCTGCTGGAGGTCGCGGGCGCCGAGCGCGTGGTGTCCATGGACATGCACGCGGGGCAGATCCAGGGCTTCTTCAACATCCCCTCGGACCACCTGTATGGCTCGCCGGTGTTCCTCGAGGACCTGCGCAAGCGCTTCCCGGAGTCGCAGGAGCTCGTCATCGTCTCGCCCGACGCGGGCGGCGTGGAGCGCGCGCGCGCCTACTCCAAGCGCCTGAACACGGGCCTGGCCATCATCGACAAGCGCCGTCCGCGCCCCAACGCGTCCGAGGTGATGAACCTCATCGGCGATGTGTCCGGCAAGGACGCGGTGCTGGTGGACGACATGGTGGACACCGCCGGCACGCTGGCCCAGGCCGCCGCGGCCCTCAAGGCCAAGGGCGCCCGCCGCGTGGTCGCCTACGCCGTGCACCCCATCCTCTCCGGCCCCGCCATCCAGCGCATCCAGGACTCGGTGCTCGAGGAGGTCGTCTTCACGGACACCGTGCCGCTGTCGGCCGCGGCCCAGGCGTGCGCGAAGATTCGCGTGCTCAACACGGACCGCCTCTTCGGCGAGGCCATTGCCCGCATCCACCGGGCGGACTCGCTCAGCTCGCTGTTCGTCTGACCTCCGGAGCGCCCGCCCGCCGGGCGACTTGACTCCATGTCGGGGGGCTGGCATGTCCGGCCCCCTCCACCGGTTCCCTTCACGTCATGGGCGCCGTCTTCGGGGCCCGCCACTGGGGCGGGATGCCGAGGGCGCCAGGGCACCGGTGAAAACCGCGGTACCCATCCCCAAGGATTTTCCATGTCCACCGAGAAGAGCACCCTCGAGGCGAAGTCGCGTGAAGGTTCCGGCAAGGGCTTTGCCCGTCGCCTGCGGGCCCAGGGCCTGGTCCCCGCCGTGGTGTACGGCAAGCACGTGGAGAAGCCCGTGCACATCGCCGTGGACCCGAAGGCGGTCCGCACGGCCATCAACACGCCGCACAAGTTCAACACCCTCATCCAGCTGAAGCTGGCGAGCGGCTCCCACCAGGTCCTCCTGAAGGACTACCAGATGGACCCCGTCACCCGTGAAATCCTGCACGTGGATTTCATCGGCGTGCGTGAGAACGAGGCCGTGAAGGTGAACGTGCCGCTCGTGCTCACGGGCAAGGCGCAGGGCGTGGCGGACGGTGGTCTGCTCACCCAGGCCCGCCGCGAGCTCGAGGTCTGGGCCCTGCCGGCGGCCATCCCGGAGCGCATCGAGGCGGACGTCACGGCGCTGAAGATCGCCGAGGCCATGCACGTCAACGACATCAAGCTGCCGGCGGGCGTCTCCATCAAGACGAACGTCAACTACACCATCGCGGTCATCAGCGCGCCCGAGGCGGCCGAGGCGGCTCCCGCGGCGGCGGCTGCTGCTGCGGCGGCTCCCGCGGCGGCGGCCAAGGCCGGCGACAAGGCGGCGGCTCCCGCGGCGGCGGCCAAGGCTCCCGCGAAGAAGTAGTCCTCTTCCGGTGTACCCTGGACTCGGGGCCGGCCTCTCTGGGGCCCGGCCCCGTTTCTTTTTGGAGCTTTCATGAAGCTCATCTGTGGCTTGGGCAACCCGGGGCGCGAGTACGAGCGACACCGGCACAACATCGGGTTCATGGCGGTGGAGGCGCTGCTCTCCCGGGCGCGCGCGGAGCTGAACCAGGAGAAGTTCGCCGCGAAGGTGGGCCAGGGCACGCTGGCCGGGGAGCGCATCCTCTTCATCGAGCCGCAGACCTTCATGAACCTGTCCGGCCGTTCGGTGGCGGAGGCGGCGCGCTTCTACAAGGTCGCCCCCGAGGACGTGCTGGTCATCCACGACGAATTGGACCTGCCCCTGGGCCGGCTGCAGCTCAAGGCGGGCGGCGGCAGCGGCGGGCACAACGGCCTGAAGAGCATCGTCTCCAGCCTGGGCTCGGAGGCCTTCGTCCGCCTGCGCTTCGGCATCGACAAGCCCACGGGCCCCAACGCCCGCGAGCGCGTGGCCGGCTACGTCCTGTCCAACTTCGACGACGGGGAGCGCCGCCAGCTCGACGAGCTGATCGCCCGGGCCGTGGACATGACGGAGTGCTGGGTGCGGGACGGTCTGTCGGTGGCCATGAACCGCTTCAACCGGAAGGCCTGAGGGGCCGGGCGCCTGGAGAACGGGCAGGCGGGCTTTGCGGGAGCTTGACTTGCCCGGGGGGCCCTCCTAGAAGGCCCGTTCGCTCGCCGGATACCTGTCCGGTGGGATGTTCTTTTTCAGCTTCCCGTGTTGGTACACGGGACGTAGCGCGAGGGTGACGGGCGCGCGGTTTCCCGTTCCCGGTGGTGGCTCTTCGGGCCGCACGCCGTTTCCCCGCTCCTTGGATTGTCCAAGGGGCACTCGACCCCAAGGGGAGAGAAAACATGGCAGAGACGCAGGCCGCGCAGCGGCTTCGTGAGTACGAGACCATCTTCCTGGTCAAGCCGGACCTGACGGATGACAACGTGGACAAGCTCAAGGAGCGCGTCCGTGGCATCGTCAGCCGCGAGGGTGGCAAGGTCCTCCGCTTCACGGTGTGGGGCAAGAAGAAGACCCTGTTCCCCGTCGCCAAGCAGCCCCGCGCCATCTACGTGCACGCCAGCTACCTGGGCGGCTCGAAGCTGGTGGCCGAGGTGGAGCGCAACCTGAAGAACCTCGATGAGGTCACCCGCTACATCTCCGTGAAGGTCGCGGACGAGGTGGACCCCGAGACGCGCCCGGTCCTCGAGGACCTGAAGCTGGCCGGTGACGTGGAGGAGACCCGTCCTGGCGCTGCGCCTGACCGCGACGGTGGCTTCCGCGGCGAGAGCGGCGAGGAGTCCAGCAGCGAGTCGGAGGAGGAGTCGTCCGAGGAGGCCTGAGCGCCACCTGGGACATTCTCTAGGGACCTATCCAGGAAACGAGAATTTTCATGAGCAACGGTATGGACAGCAAGACGGGCTCTTCGGCGGCGGGCGGCCGCGGTGGTGGCTTCGGCGGCGGTGGCCCTCGGGGTGACCGTGGTGGCGACCGTGGTGACCGCGGCGGCGACCGGGGTGACCGTGGCATGGGCGGCGATGACGAGAAGCGCGGCGGTGGCCGTGGCTTCAGCCGCAAGAAGATCTGCCGGTTCTGCGCGGAGAAGAACGCGTCGGTGGACTTCAAGGACCAGGCGACGCTGAAGTACTTCGTCACCGAGCGCGGCAAGATCATCCCCCGCCGCATCTCCGGCAACTGCGCGAAGCACCAGCGCGAGGTGGCCACGGCCATCAAGCGCGCCCGTGGTATCGCGCTGCTCCCCTACAACGCGGTGGTCGGCTGAGCGCCGGGTCCACAACAGGAGACTGAACATGAAGGTCATTCTGCGTGAGGACATCGAGAACCTCGGCAAGTCCGGGGAGCTCGTCACCGTGAAGGACGGCTTCGGCCGCAACTACCTCCTGCCTCGCAAGAAGGCGGTTCTGGCCAGCGAGCAGAACCTCCGTCAGCTCGAGCACGAGAAGGCGGTCATCACCGCCCGCAACGCCAAGCTGAAGGGCGCCGCGGAGGAGCAGGCGAAGAAGGTCGGCTCCATCAAGGTCACCATCAAGCGCAAGGTCGGCGAGCAGGACAAGCTGTTCGGCTCCGTCACCGCGCTGGACATCGCCGAGGCCGTGGCGTCCCAGGGCCAGACGGTGGACCGCCGCGCCATCCACCTGCCCGAGCCCATCAAGACGCTCGGCAGCTTCGAGGTGGAGCTGCGCCTGCACCGCGAGGTGACGGCGAAGATCAAGGTCGAGGTCGCCGCCGAGTAACGGCGCGCTGCCACGCACCTGCTTCACAAGAGGCCGTCCGGGGAGACCCGGGCGGCCTTTTGCGTGGGCGTCCGGTTGGCGCCGCCGCCAGTCCGTCCCGCGACAGTCCCGAGGAGGGCTCCGGGCGGAGTGCATATCCCGGGAGGCACTGGAGGCTCACCCATGAGCACGCCCGCGCCCTTCCCTGCTTCACCCAGTGACGCCCACCGCCCCGACCTGGACTGGCTCCGCGTCGTCGCCATCCTGGTGCTGCACTTCTTCCACACGGGGATGATGTTCAACACGTGGGACTGGCACCTCAAGTCACCCGTGGCGCTCCCCGCGCTGGAGTGGCCCATGGACATCCTGCACCACGTGCGCATGCCGCTGCTGATGGTCGTCTCGGGCATGGGCACGGCGCTCGCGCTGCGGCATCGCTCCGTGCGGGCCTTCGCCGGGGACAGGACGCGGAGGCTCCTGGTGCCGGTGCTCTTCGGGATGCTCGTGGTGGTGCCGCCGCAGATCTACGTGGAGCGGGTGTTCCGCGGGGCGTTCCAGGGCGGCTATGCGGACTTCTACCCGTCCGTGTTCACGCTCGTGCCCTATCCCGCGGGGAGCCTGAGCTGGCACCACCTCTGGTTCGTCGTCTACCTCTTCGTCTACTGCGTGCTCGCGCTGCCGCTGTTCGCGTGGCTGGGCCAGCCGCGCTCGAAGCCCTGGCTGGAGAAGCTGGAGGCGTGGCTGTGCCGGGGGACGAACGTCGTGTGGTTGGCCGCGCCGCTCGCGCTCAATGACCTGTGGCTGCATGCCTATCCGGTGACGCACGGGCTATTCGATGATCCACGCAACTTCGGCCACTACGTGTGGCTGTTCCTCGCGGGGCACCTCCTCGGGCGGGCTCCGCGCCTCGGAGAGGTGCTCGTGGAGCGCCGCTGGGTATTGCTGGGAGCCTCCGCGGTGCTCTTCGCGGTGATGGCGCCGGAGAACGAGTTCCCGCTCGTGCCGGAGACACTCGGCGCCGCGTCGTCGCAGTGGCTCTTCATCCTCACGGCGCTGGCGTGGGCCCGCCGGTGCATCCAGACGCGCCGCCCGTGGCTGCGGTACGCGGCGGAGCGCTCGTACCCGTTCTACATCCTCCACCAGACGGTCATCATCGTCGTGGGCTTCGCCCTGCTGCACCTGCCGGTGGGGCCGTGGACGCTCTTCGGCTGCGTGCTGGTGTCGTCCTTCCTGGTGACGTGGGTGCTGAGCGAAGCGGTGGCCCGCCTGTCCTGGCTTCGGCCCTTCTTCGGCCTGAAGGCCCGCGAGCCCCAGGCCCGCGCCGCTCCCGCGCTGCCAGGGCATACTGCGTGATGGACCTCCCATGGCCCCCCTCCTCGCCTCCAGCTCCGCGACGCAGCCGCGCCCCTGGCGATGGCCACGCGTCCGACTCCAGCCCGCGCTCGCGACCTTCGCCCTCTGCCTCGTGGTGGGCGTGTCGTACGGCAGCGCGGTGCGGTTGGACCAGCTCGCCAACGGCCTCACGACGCTGCCGGCGTCGCGCGCCTACTTCTGGGAAATCACCGGAGCGCTGTCGGCGTGGTTGGCGCTGCCCATCATCCAGTTCGCCGCGCTCAACGCCCCGTCTCCGCGCGTGGGGTGGCCGCGCTTCCTGGCCGTGCACGGGCTGACGTTTCCGCTCTACTCGACGGTGCACATCCTGCTCATGCTGGGCATGCGCCACCCGCTCTACGCGGTCCTCGGCTGGGGGGAGTACGAGTACGGACCGCTCGGCTTCCGCCTGCCGATGGAGGTGGCAAAGGACGTGATTGCCTACAGCCTGGGGGCAACGGTCATCGTCCTCCTCGCCGCGTGGCGGGAGCGGCACGAGCGGGCCCTGCGGGCCGCCGAGCTCGAAGGCGAGCTCCGGGCCGCGCAGCTTCGGGCCCTCACCGGACAGCTCCATCCGCACTTCCTCTTCAACTCGCTGCACGCCATCAGCTCCGTCATGTACGAGGACCTGCCGCGCACGGACAGGCTCCTCAGCGACCTGGGTCAGGTGCTCCGGGCCAGCCTGGAGCGCGGTGAGCCCACCTGGACGCTGGCCGAGGAACGCGCGCACGCGGGGCGCTTCATCTCGCTGCTGTCGGCGCGCTTCGGAGACAGGCTCTCGGTGCGCTGGAGCGTGGACCCGGGACTGGAGTCGGCGCAGGTCCCCTGCTTCGCCTTGCAGACGCTGGTGGAGAACGCGGTGAAGCACAACCAGGACCGTCGTGAGGCGCTGGAGGTGCGAATCCGCGCGCAGGCGGAGCAAGGGCTGTGGCGCCTGGAGGTCGAGGACACGGGGCGAGGCTTTGGTGAGGACTCCCCCGCCGCGGGCCCTCGCGTGGGTCTCTCGCACCTGGAGCAGGTGCTGTCGCTGCTGCATGGAGCGCAGGCGCGGCTGGAGCGAGGCCAAGGCCCCGAGGGAGGCGCACGCGTGTCGCTGACGCTGCCGATGCAGCCTGGAGTCAGGCCGTGACGGGCTTTCGCGTGCTGGTCGTGGATGACGAGGCCCCCGCGCGGGCGAAGGTGAAGCGCTTCCTGGAACAGGAGACGCGCTTCACGCTCGCGGGCGAAGCCTCCGATGGCACCGAGGCCCTGGAGCGCATCGAGGCCCTGCGGCCGGACGTGGTGGTCCTCGACGTGCAGATGCCCGGGCTGACGGGCTTCGAGGTCCTGGAGGCGCTGGGGCCCGAGCACACCCCCGCGGTCATCTTCTCCACCGCCTATGACCACTTCGCGCTGCGGGCCTTCGAGGCGCATGCGGTGGACTACCTGCTCAAGCCCTACGACGGCGAGCGCTTCACCCGGGCGCTGGACAAGGCCCACGCGCTGCTGCTCGGCGGAGGGCCCGAGGCAGGCCGACTCCAGGCGCTGCTGCGGGACGTGGCGACCCACGCCTCCCGGCGCCCCCTGGAGCGGCTGGTGGTGAAGGCGGGCGAGGCGTGGGTGCCCCTGCGGCTCGCCGACGTGTGGCGCCTGTCGTCCGAGGACAAGTACGTGCGCGTGTACACCGCCCAGGGTGAGCATCTGATCCGCCAGAGCCTGCGGGCCCTGGAGGAACGGTTGGACCCGGCGCGGTTCGTCCGCGTCCACCGGGGCGACATCATCCAGTTGGACGCGGTGGCGAAGCTGGAGCCGTGGACACACGGCGACGGCATCCTGGTTCTGCGGAACGGCACGACAGTGGTGCTCAGCCGCACGTGGCGTGACGCGTTCCTCCAGCGCTGGGGCCTGGAGGGCTGACTTTCCAGGGAGTCCAGCCCACCCAGAGGGGAGGTCCACACCCATCCGCCCACCCGCCGCTACAGGTCTGTGGCGGATTTCTTCTGCGATGTCAGAGCCGCCTGTACAGTGGACGGGCAGCCATGGAGAACTCCCTCGACGTCAGAGATGGGCGGAAGGTCCACGAGGACCTTGCCGCCGAGCGCGCCGTGCTTGGCTCGGTGCTCGCGGACAACACGCTCATCGCCGCAGTGGGCGAAGTCGTCCACGCGGACGATTTCTCCAGCCCGGCGCATGCGCAGATTTTCGCGGCGATGATCCGGCTGGACGGCCAGCAGAAGCAGGTCGACCACCTCACGCTGGCCGAAGAGCTGAAGGTCCTGGGGCAGCTGGTCGCTGTCGGTGGCCCCGCGTACCTGATGCGGCTGGACCAGGTGGTGCCGCTGGCCTCCAACGCCGTCCAGTACGCGAACATCGTCAAGGACCAGGCGCTGCGGCGCCGGTTGGCGAACGTCGGACGGGAGATTCAGGACCTCGCCAGCCAGGAGACGGGCGAGCTGGAGGTGTTGCTCGACGAGGCCGAGCGCAAGGTGTTCCTCCTCGCGGAGAAGAAGCGCGAAGGAGACCTGCGGCCGGTCAGCGAGCTGATGGAGCACACGCTGGACCTGCTCGACAAGATGAAGTCGGCGGCGACGGGCATCACGGGCCTGTCCACCGGCTACATCGACCTCGACAACCAGCTCACGGGCCTCCACGCGGGCGAGCTCATCATCCTCGCGGCGCGTCCTGGTGTCGGCAAGACGTCGTTCGCCATGAACATGGCGGTGAACGCGGCGCTCAAGGAGAACAAGGCGGTCGGCATCTTCAGTCTCGAAATGCCCGCAGACCAGCTGCTCATGCGTCTGCTTGCCTCCACCGCGCGCGTGGACATGAAGAAGCTGCGCGGCGGTCGCCTGTCGCCGCACGACGAGGAGAAGTTCCAGGAGATGGCGGGTGCGCTCTACAACGCGCCCATCTACATCGACGACTCCGGTGGTCTGTCTCCGTTCGACCTGCGCGCCAAGGCGCGGCGTGTGAAGCAGAAGGACCCGCGGCTGTCGCTCATCATCATCGACTACCTCCAGCTGATGCATCAGAAGGGCAAGGTCGAGAGCCGCCAGTTGGAAGTCGCCGAAATCTCCCGTGCGCTCAAGCAGCTGGCCAAGGAGCTGGAGGTCCCCATCATCGCGCTCAGTCAGCTCAGCCGTAAGGTCGAGGAGCGCAAGGGTGGCAAGCCCATGCTGTCGGACCTGCGTGAGTCCGGCTCCATCGAGCAGGACGCCGACGTGGTGATGTTCATCCACCGTGAGGAGGTCGAGGAAGGCGGAGAAGCGCCTCAGAACGCCCAGACCACGGTCATCCCCGTCGAGCTCATCATCGCCAAGCAGCGTAACGGCCCCATCGGTGAAATCCCGCTGGTGTTCCTCGCCGAGTACACCCGCTTCGAGAGCCGCAGCCGAGGCGAGTAGTCCCCACGAGCACGGCGCCCTCGCGCTACTCGTGGCCCGTGCGGAGGTAGCGCAACACCAGCGCCCGGGCCGTGCGCGTGGCCGCCTCCACCGTGCGCCCTCGCCCCAGCTCCGTCGCCAGCGCGGACGCGAGCCTGCAGCCCGTCCCCCGGCGCTCCGGTGCGCGCTCCAACCGCTCACCTCGCAGCACCCGCACGCGCTCCGGCGTGGCCAGCACATCCGCCAGCCCTTGGGCGTCCGGCAGGTGCCCGCCTTTCACCAGCACCGCGCCGAACCCATGCGCCAGCAATGCAATGGCCGCCTCTCGCGCCGCATCCACCGAGTCCGGCACCGCGCGCCCCAGCAGCCACCCCGCTTCATCCAGGTTCGGCGTGAGCACGACGCGCGGCCCCGCGAGCGACAGGTAGCGCTTCGCGGACAGGCGGGACAGCAGCTGTCCTCGCGAGGTGCGCACCACCGGGTCCACCACCCACCACGCCCCCGTCCCCTTCAACCCCGCACTCGCGGCGGCGAGCTGCGCGGGGCCCGGCACCATGCCCCACTTCACCGCCTGCACCCCACCCAGCTCCCGCGCGGCGGTCAGCTGCGCGAGCACGACACTCGGCGGAGAGGCCTTCCACGAGAAGGTGGTCCGCCCCTGCGCCGTCTGCGCCAGGGGCACCGCCACCGGCTGCCCGCCCAGCGCCCGCACCGCCGCGACATCCGCCAGGAGCCCCGCCCGGCCCGTGGGCTCGAGCCCCGCCAACAGCACCACCCGGGGACTCACCGCCGATGCTCTCGCGCCTTCTGCACGAAGGACTTGTAGAGCCCCACGTGCACGGGAATCGTCGTGGACATGTACTCGGGATGCCACTGCACCCCCACCGCGAAGGCATGCACCGTGGACTCGATGGCCTCCACCACGCCATCCGGCGCCAGCGCGGTGATGCTCACGTCCGTCCCGGCGCTGCGCACCGCCTGGTGGTGCGTGGAGTTCACCATCAGCTGCCCGTGCCCCACCGCCTCCGCCAGCAGCGTGCCGCTGCGCACGTCCACCGGGTGCTGCGGCTGCGTCCGGTCATGCTTCTGCTCGTGCTCACGCGCGCCCTGCACCTCGCGGCCGATGTCCTGGAACAGCGTCCCGCCCAGCACCACGTTGAGCAGCTGCATGCCACCGCACACGCCCAGCACCGGCATGTTGCGCTTGAGCGCGCCGCGCATCAGCGCCGCCTCGAACGCCGTGCGCCCCTCCTTCAGCGCGCCCAGTCCCTCGCGGGCCGTCTCGCCATAGGTCTCGGGAGGAATGTCGAACGCGCCCCCGGTGACGAGCAGCCCCGACACCCGGTCCAGGTATGCATCCACACACGTGGGGTCATCCGCGTACGGCAACACGAAGGGCAGCCCACCGGCGCGCAGCACCGCCTCCGCGTAGGGCACTTTCAGCTCGTACCGCGCGAAGGGCGAATCCTCCGGCTGGCTCCAATCCGGGGTGATGCCAATGTTGGGCCGCCGGGGCGGCTGGCCATGGTGTCGCGGGTGATTGTTCATGAGGGGGTCCGTCGGTCGAACCTACCCCCCCACCCGCCCCTGTTCAAACGCCCGGCCGAGCAGGCGCACGCGTTCGGCGATGTCCTGGGCGAGCAGCGCATCTGAAACCACCGCGGCGCCATGCACGCCCGTCGCCGCCACCCGCCCCATGTTGTCCAACCCCACCCCACCAATGCCCACCACCGGCAGAGGGCTTCCCTTCACCACGCGCGCGAGCCCCTCCACCCCCAACACCGGGGCGGGCACCTGCTTCGTCGTCGTGCCGAAGACGGGGCCCACGCCCACATAGTCCGCGCCCGCCTCGCGCGCGGCGACCGCGCCCTCCACGCCGCGCACCGTCACGCCCACCAGGCGGCCGGGCCCGAGCAGCGAGCGCGCCGCCTCGGCGGGCACGTCCTCGTCGCCCACGTGCACGCCGTGCGCATCCGAGAGGAGCGCCAGGTCCACCCTGTCGTTGAGCAGGCACACCGCGCCCGCGCGCCGGCACAGCTGGACGACCTGGCGAGCCACCTCCAGCGCCTCGCGCACCGGCGTGTGCTTCATCCGCAGCTGCACCACCCGGGCCCCGCCCTCCAGCAGCCGCTCCGCCTTGGACACCAGCGGCATGTCCGGCCGCACGGTGTCGTCGCAAAGCAGATAGGGGCCCGGGGGAAGCAGTGGACGAAGCGAGGCGTTCATCGGCACCAGGAAGACGGGACGGCGGCGTTGACAGGAGGCCCCTCTGCTATAAGGTGGCGCGCTGTTTTCCAAGCAATTCTGAGGATTTGAAACATGGCGGACACGGTGGACCCCAAGTATCTCGATAAGCGCACCGCGGAGCGGTACCTGCGCTCGGGCCAGTTGGACGAGAAGGCGCTGGAGCGCCACCTCAAGGGCCTGCCGGACGTGGCGGACAAGGCCACCCCGGTGGAGACGCTCATGGTCGACGACGTCGAGGACTACGACGACGAAGACGATGATGAGGACATGGACGACGAGGACGAGAGCGACGACGAGGTCTCCAACGACGAGGCCGACCTGGAGGCCGCTGCCTCCGCCGCCGACATCCCCGACACCTCCGACGCCTCGGGTTCCTCCAACGAGGGCGGGGAGTCCAACACCCCATGAGCCCCGTGGACGAGAAGCGCGGCGAGACCTTCGTGATGCGGGGGGAAGCGCGCTCCGCGTCCGAGGAGGCCATCTCCTTCAGCACCTTCATCGTGGGGCTGGGCACCGCGGTGCTCATCTACCTCGGTGATGCTCCGAATCCGGAGACGGGCCAGACGAGCAAGGACCTGCCGCTGGCCCGGCAGAACCTGGAGCTGCTGTCGATGCTGCGCGAGAAGACGCGAGGCAACCTCTCCGTCGACGAAGAGAAGCTCTTCGACGGTCTGCTCGCGGACATGCGCCTGCGCTTCGTGGAGGCAAGCAAGCGGTGATGGTGTCGCCCTCGAAGTCGGACAGCCTGCCCAGACCCATCCGCTTCGCGGCCATCACCTGCATGGTGCTCGCCGCGCTCACCGGGTGGGCGGCGATCAGCGAGGCCACGGAGCTGGCCCACTTCTTCGAGTCCCGCTCCCGGCGGATGGAAGCGGGCTCGCCGTTCCTCCTGGGCAATGACCCGGCCGACTTCCAGCGGCTCCTGGAGGCGCAGTACCAGGCCCTGGAGCCCATGCGCGAGCCGCGCGCCCTGCTGATGGGGGTCATGGCCATCGCGTGCGCCGTCGTCTTCGTGTCCGCGGGCCGCATCCTCCGCCCGCACGGGATGCCCGCGGAGCGGATCCGCCTGCTGCTCGGACGCGCGGCCATCGCGGTGGCGGTGCTGCGCACCATCGACGGGGCCCAGTGGGCTGTGGTCGCCCGCCGCACCAGCCACGCCGTCTCGCAGATGCTCATCAAGCGCCCCGAGTACCAGGACGCCTCCGCCGCGGAGATGGTCTCCACCGTGACTCAGGTGATGAGCCTGGGCTTCACGGTCGCCGGAACCGCCCTCATCGCGGGCACGTTCGCCCTGCTGGGGCAGTTCTTCCGCAGCGACTCCGTGCGCGAAGCCCTGGGGTCGAGAGACCGCACCGCGGCCGACTCGTAGTCCCAGCCGTCAGTGGGCGTGGGGCGCCACGGAGACCGGCAACAGGGCCTCCAGCGCCGCGTCCGCGTCCGCCGGGGTGCCCTCCAGCACCAGCACCCGGCCCTGCGCCGCCCGGGGCAGCTTCAGCAGCTCCTGCCGCGACAGCCCGAAGACGTGCGCCAGGTGCCCCATGGGCCACCGTGACTGCATGTGCTTGAAGGCCGCCTCGTCGAGGTCTTCCGGCCGGCCCTCGGGCAGGTCCACGTTCTCGTAGACCACCCGCTCGCCGCCCACGCGCCGACCGTTGCCGTAGGCGATGACTTCCTCGCCCTCGTCCGGGTCATACACGTACGCATGGACGGTGGCGTTGGCCGCGCGGGAGAGCAGCCGGGGCAGCGCATGGTGCGCGGCATACCAATGGGCACCCGGGCGGCCCTGCGTGAAGGGGGCCACGTAGGCCAGCCGAACCACCTTGCGGCGCCGATTGACCGACACGTGCAACCCGGTGGCGGCCGACGCGCCGTCCAGTTGCAAGGCTTCGCGGGCCTGCTGGAGCAGCTCCAGCCCGCCAAAGCTCTCGAGTCGAATGAGGTAACCGCCGTGCGCTTCCAGGTGTTCAGCCCCCCGAGGGTGGGCGCCGCCTATAACCGAGCCGAGACCTCCCTGGCAACTCAAGCACCTCGAAAAGCCAGCCGCTACCAGGAGTCCAAAGTATTCTGCTTCCGGCGCAGACCCAGGCGCAACCTTGACGCACCGAGTCAACTTGCCAAGCACGAGTCGACCCTTACGTTGGGTGTATGCGACTCGATAAGTTTACGGTGAAGGCGCAGGAAGCGATTCAAGAAGGCCAGACGCTGGCCCGCCGCGCCGACAATCCCCAGTACGAGCCGGAGCACCTCGCCGCGGCGCTGTTGGGACAGAAGGACGGCATCGTCGACCCGTTGCTTCGCAAGATTGGCGCGGACGTGAAGCTGTTCGCGTCGCGTCTGGGCGAGGCCCTGGGCAAGCTGCCCAAGATGCAGGGCGGCGAGAGCGCGATGCTCGGCCAGCGCCTGCTGAAGACCTTCGACAAGGCCGACGACGAGGCCAAGGCCCTCAAGGACGAGTTCATCTCGTCCGAGCACCTGCTCCTGGCGCTCACCCAGGACAAGGGCGCCCTGGGCGAAATCATGAAGGCGTCCGGCGTCACGCGAGAGCGGGTGCTGTCGAGCCTCAAGGACGTCCGTGGCTCCGGCCGCGTGACGAGCCAGGACGCGGAATCCACCTACCAGGCGCTGGAGAAGTACGGGCGGGACCTCACGGAGGCCGCGCGCGAGGGGAAGCTGGACCCGGTCATCGGCCGCGACGAGGAGATTCGCCGCTGCATCCAGGTGCTCAGCCGGCGCACGAAGAACAACCCGGTGCTCATCGGTGAGCCGGGCGTGGGCAAGACGGCCATCGCGGAGGGGCTCGCGCGGCGCATCGTCGATGGCGACGTGCCGGAGAGCCTGAAGAACAAGCAGCTCATCACCCTGGACCTGGGCGCCATGGTGGCCGGCGCGAAGTATCGCGGCGAGTTCGAGGAGCGGCTCAAGGCGGTGCTCAAGGAGGTGGCCGACTCCGCGGGACAGGTCATCCTCTTCATCGACGAAATCCACACCATCGTCGGCGCGGGCAAGGCCGAGGGCGCCATGGACGCGGGCAACATGCTCAAGCCCGCGCTCGCGCGGGGCGAGCTGCACTGCATCGGCGCCACCACGCTGGACGAGTACCGCAAGCACATCGAAAAGGACGCCGCGCTGGAGCGCCGCTTCCAGCCCGTCTTCGTGGGCGAGCCCAGCGTGCACGACACCATCAGCATCCTGCGTGGCCTGAAGGAGCGCTACGAGGTGCACCACGGCGTGCGCATCCAGGACACGGCGCTGGTGGCCGCCGCCACGCTCAGCCACCGCTACATCGCGGACCGCTTCCTGCCGGACAAGGCCATCGACCTGGTCGACGAGGCCGCCAGCCGCCTGCGCATCGAAATCGACTCCATGCCCACCGAGCTGGACGACATGCGCCGGAAGATGACGCAGCTCCAGATTGAGAAGGAGGGCCTGCGCAAGGAGACGGACCCGCACTCGCAGGAGCGCCTGGCGCAGATCGAGAAGGAGCTCGCCAACCTGCGCGAGCGCTTCGACGCGCTCAAGGCGCACTGGGACGCGGAGAAGTCGGCCATCGGCGCCATCCGCGGGCTGAAGGAGAAGCTGGAGAAGGTGAAGAACGACCAGGCGGCGGCCGAGCGCCAGGGCGACCTGAACCGCGCCGCCGAGCTGAAGTTCGGCGTCATGCCGTCCTTGGAGAAGGACCTGCAGGCGCAGAACGCGAAGCTGGAGGAGCTGCAGAAGAACCAGAAGTTCCTCAAGGAAGAGGTGGACTCGGAGGACATCGCCGCCGTGGTGGCCAAGTGGACGGGCATCCCCGTCTCGCGGCTCATGGAGGGCGAGGTCCAGAAGCTGGTCCACATGGAGGACCGGCTGGGCCAGCGGGTGATTGGTCAGCGCAGCGCCATCGAGGCCGTGTCCAACGCCGTGCGCCGGGCGCGCAGCGGCTTGCAGGACCCGAACCGGCCCATCGGCTCGTTCATCTTCCTGGGCCCCACGGGCGTGGGCAAGACGGAGACGGCCAAGGCGCTGGCGGAGTTCCTCTTCGACGACGACACGGCCATGGTCCGCATCGACATGTCCGAGTACATGGAGAAGCACGCCGTGGCGCGGCTGGTGGGCGCGCCTCCGGGATATGTCGGCTACGAGGAGGGCGGCCAGCTCACGGAGGCGGTGCGCCGCAGGCCGTACACGGTGGTGCTCTTCGACGAAATCGAGAAGGCGCACCCGGACGTGTTCAACATCCTCCTGCAGATCCTGGATGAGGGCCGGCTGACGGACAGCCAGGGCCGCACGGTGGACTTCAAGAACGCGGTCCTCATCATGACGTCCAACATCGGCTCCGCGGATATCCAGGCGGGCATGGCGGGCAAGGACGAGCTGGACGAGAAGACGCGCAACGATGCGATGGACGCGCTGCGCGCGCACTTCCGGCCGGAGTTCCTCAACCGCGTGGACGAAATCGTCATCTTCGAGCCGCTGCGCAAGAAGGACATCTACCGCATCGTCGACCTGCAGCTCGCGAAGCTCAGCAAGCTGCTCGCCGAGAAGCGGCTGACCCTGGAGCTGACGGACTCCGCCCGCGAGCTGCTCGCGGAGCGCGGCTACGACCCGACCTACGGCGCGCGTCCGCTCAAGCGCGCGGTGCAGCGCAACCTGCTCGACCCGCTGGCGCTGAAGGTCCTCAACGGAGACTTCGCGCCGGGCGACACCATCCAGGCGGATGCGGGCCCCAACGGGCTCACCTTCGCCAAGGTGCTGGTGGACAACTCGAAGGGCACCAAGCGCGCGCCGTAGCACCTTCGTGAGCAGTTCAAGGGCCCCTCCCCGTCAGCCTCGGCGGGAGAGGGGCCCTTTCTTGTGCGCCGCTCGACCGGTGGGGCTCAGGACGGGGACGGCGGAGACTCGGGCTGTTCGGGGCTGTCCGCGCGAATCCTGCGGGAGTTCTCCTTCAGCTCGTTCCACGACGCCTCGTACTCCTTGCGCAGCCTCGCCCAGTCGCCGCCCTTGGACGTCATCAGCCGGCGCAGGGCGTCGCCCGTGCTCTTGAAGGAACTGCGCAGGAACTGCATCTCCTGCTTCGACAGGAGCGCGTCCTCGGCGCGGGAGCGGGAGAGGTCCGCCTCCCACCCGTCGAACTGGGCCCCCATCTGCCGCAGCTCCGCGTCGCGCTTGCGCTCGTAGGCCGCTCGCCTCACCTCCGCCTGCTTCTCCGCTTCATCCAGGGACTTGCCCGTCTCCTCACAGGCGCGGAAGAGCTCCTGCTTGCCCCGCTCGAAGTCCTCCGTCCCGCGCTGACGCAGGTCCTCCAGCTTGCGGCGGAAGGCCTCCCGTCGCTCCTTCGCGCCCCGCAGCTCCTTCAGCTCGTCCTTTGCCTCGCGGAGGTCGGACTCCGCCTCGACCTCGGCGATTCGCGCGTCGATGCGCTGCTTCTCGGCGTCCATCTTCCGCAGGGTTGCCTCGCGCTCGTTCATGACCTGGGTGCCTCCTCTTGGGATTGGGCGCCGTGTCGTCACGGCTGCTCGCACGGGTATGGATGCGGACGGCGCGAGGGGTTGTGGACAGGCAATCGCGCGAGGGCCCGGTGTTCCGTGAGGAGTGCTTGACCCACGCGCCCACTCCGGGCGATGAGCCGGGCGCATGAAGCCCTGGGAGACACTCGAAAGCGCGAACGTTCCGGACGTCGGCGAGCTCACCCTCGTCCGCCGTGGCGATGAGTACGTCCTGCGCGTGCGCGGACAGACGCTGATGTCCAGCCGGATGCATGGCTCGGAGGAAGCGCTGGCGCGCGCGGGCTGCGCGGACCTGGTGAGCCGAGGCACCGGCCGAGTGCTCGTCGGAGGGCTCGGCTTCGGATACACCGTGCGCGCCGTCCTGGACCAGGTGGGCCCGGGGGTGCGCGTCTCCGTGGCGGAGCTGCTCCCCACCGTCGTCGACTGGAACCGGGGCCCGCACCTCGCGCCGCTGGCCCAGGCGCCCCTCGAGGACCCTCGCGTCACCGTCATCCAGGGCGACGTCGGCCTCGTGATGAAGCGGCACTCCGCGTCGTTCGACACCATCCTCCTCGACGTGGACAACGGCCCCAGCGCCCTCACCCACCCCGACAACCAGGGCCTCTATGGCGTGTCGGGGCTCGGCACCGCCGCACAGGCCCTGCGCTCGGGCGGCACCCTGGCCATCTGGAGCGCCGGCCCCGCCGCCGGCTTCGAGCGGCGCATGGAGAAGAGCGGCTTCACCGTCGAGGTCCTCCACCCCCACGCCCACGGCACCAAGGGACCTCGCCACGTCATCTACGTCGGCAGGCTGGGCAAGAGCCGCCGCTGAGCCTCGCGCCAGAACGGCTCGACAAAATATGACGACCGGTATATTCATCCTGGCGTGAGCAAGGGTGAAGACACGCGTCGTCGGATGATTGCCGCGGCGGCGGAGATGCTGGAGCGCGCCGGCTATGCCGGTGCGGGCATCCAGGAGCTGCTCGAGGCGGGCAAGGCGCCTCGGGGCTCGCTCTACTTCCACTTCCCCGGAGGCAAGGAGCAGCTCGCCGTGGAGGCGCTCCAGGTCTCCGCCTCCGAGGTGACACGGCTGCTCGAGGAGCACCTCTCCTCGGCGAAGGGGCTGGTCGCCGGCCTGCGCCGCGCGCTCACCGTGCTGGCGGACCGGGCCGAGGCCTCCGGCTTCGAGAAGGGCTGTCCCGTCTCGGCCGTCGTCCTGTCATCGGGCGCGACGCCCGAGCCCGTGCGCGCCGCTGGCGCCGAGGCCCTGCGCATGTGGCAGCAGCTCCTCACGGAGCGGCTCCGCGCGGAGGGATTCACACCCACGGAGTCCCGTCGGCGCTCGGCGCTGCTGCTCTCGACCATCGAAGGGGCGCTGCTCCTCATGCGGGCCCACCGCAGCCGCGCCCCCGTGGACGAGCTGTCGAAGGAGCTGGAGCGACTGCTCTCGCTGGACTGACCCGGGGCCCTTCGCCGACGCGGCAGGGCCCCTTCGTCACACGCAGAAAATATGCAAACCGGTCTACTTAAAGAGAGGACATCCATGAAGGACACATCAGCGGACTCCCTGGTCATCGGCTCCACGGGGCTCATCGGACGGTGGCTCGTGCCGGAGCTCACGCGTCAGGGCCGACGCGTGGCCCTGCTGTCGCGCAACGCCCAGGCGCGGGCGCAGGAGTATCGAGACTGGGTGGCGGCGCTTGGAGGGGAGCCTCGCCAGCTCGTGTTCCTGGAGGGCGACCTGGATGCGCCGCGACTGGGACTCCGCACGTCGGATGAAGCCTCGCTCGCGGGCGTCCGGGATGTGTTCCACCTGGGTGCGCGCTTCGCATGGCACCTGCCTCCCGCGCTGGCGCAGCGGACGAATGTCGAGGGGACTCGCGCCGTGGTGGAGCTGGCGTCTCGACTGACCTCCCCGCGGCGGCTCGTGCTCGTGGGCGGCTATCGCATCGGGCCCCGGTTGGATGCCTCGGGCACGGTCATCCCCGCCTCCGAGCTGCGCCACTCCCGCTCGGGTGCCTATGAGGCCTCGAAGATCCTGGCGCATCAGGTGGCATTGGAGACCGCGGCGCGGCTCGGCGTGCCCATCACCTCGGTGCATCCCGCCTCCGTCGTGGGCGACAGCCGCACGGGTGCCACGGTGCAGCGCCTGGGCCTGGGGGACACGCTTCAGCGCATCCACACGGGAGACATGCCCGTCCTGCTGGGCACACCGGAGACCTTCGTCCCCGTGGTGGCCGTGGACACGGTGGCGAGGTTCCTCGCGGGCGTCGTGGAGCTCCCCGAGACCCAGGGGCAGGAGTACACACTGCTGGACCCGGCGACGCCGCCGCTGCATGAGCTGCTGCGCTGGGCGGCGAAGCGCTCGGGGCGGAGCGCACCCCGCATCGCCCTGCCCGTATCGTGGGTGCGCTGGCTGCCGGAGCGGCTGCTCGGGACGGCGACGGAGACCCTCGACTTCCTCGACACGGCCCGCTACCCGGTGGAGTCCACCCTCGCGGTGGCCCGGCGCATGGGGCTGGAGCTGCCTGCCGTGTCCACGGTGCTGGAGCGCTGGTTCGACTTCCTGCGGGACACGGGCTTCTCTCCGGACGTCGCGCGCGCCCAGGCCGCCGCTTCCCAGACACGAGCAGCCCGGGACGGCGATGTGGTGTAGTAGCGCCGCCCTCGCAACGGACCGGAGACCTCCTGGTGAACCGCCCTTCCCTGCTGGCCTTGCTCGTCGTCCTCCTGGCTCTGCCCACCGGACACTCGCTCGCGGCACAACCCTCTCCGGTCCTGAGCGCGCTGGAGGGCCTCTATCCCGAGCTGGACGTGTTCTATCGGGACCTGCACCAGACGCCCGAGCTGGCATTCCAGGAAGAGAAGACCGCCGCGAAGCTCGCCGAGCGCCTGCGCAAGCTGGGCTTCGACGTCACCACGGGCGTCGGAGGCACGGGTGTGGTGGCCCTGCTGCGCAACGGTCCAGGCCCCACCGTGATGCTGCGCACGGACCTGGACGGGCTGCCCATGGAGGAGAAGACGGGCCTGGCCTACGCCAGCAAGGTCACCGTCAAGAGTGGCGACGGCCAGGCGGTGCCGGTGATGCATGCGTGCGGGCATGACGTGCACATGACGGTGTGGCTCGGCACCGCCACGTTGCTGGCGCGCAAGAAGGACCAGTGGCGGGGCACCTTGATGATGGTGGGCCAGCCCGCGGAAGAAGTCGGCGCGGGGGCTCGGAAGATGCTGGCCGATGGCCTCTTCAAGCGCTTCCCCAAGCCCGACTTCGCGGTGGCGCTCCACAACACCACGGCCGCTCCCGCGGGCCGCGTGGAGTATGTGCCCGGCTATGCGATGGCGAACGTGGACTCGGTGGACATCACGCTCTACGGCAAGGGCGGGCACGGCGCGTATCCGCACACCACGGTGGACCCCATCGTCATGGCGGCGCGCACGGTGCTCTCGCTCCAGACCCTGGTCAGCCGCGAGAAACATCCGCTGGAGCCCGGCGTGGTGACGGTGGGCTCCATCCAAGGCGGCACCAAGCACAACATCATCCCGGATGAAGTCCGGCTCCAGCTCACCGTCCGCTCGTACAAGCCGGAGGTGCGCAAGGCCCTGCTCGCGGGCATCGAGCGCATCGTGAAGGCGGAGGCCCTGGTCTCGGGTGCGACGCGGCCTCCCGACATCGCCGTCACCGAGGGCACCCCCGCGACCTACAACGACCCGGCGCTCACGCGCAGGCTCACCGCGTCCCTGATTCGCACGCTGGGCGAGAAGAACGTGGGCGAGGCCCAGCCCGTGATGGGCGGCGAGGACTTCTCCGAGTATGGCCGCGCGGGAGTCCCGGCCGTGATGCTGTGGCTCGGCGCGGTGGAGCCAGGACGCTTCCAGCAGTCCCGCTCGGGGGGTGAGCCGCTGCCGTCGCTCCACTCCTCCGGCTTCATTCCCGACCGCGAACGCACCCTGCGCACGGGTGTCACGGCCTTGACCTCTTCCGCGCTGGAGCTGTTGAGCAAGCCCTGAGTCGCCTTGGTAGAACGGCGGAATGCGCCCAGCCTTCCGCCCCGTTCGCTCGCTGCTCCTCACCGCCTGCGGGTTCCTCAGCGCCTGCGCCCACCAGCAGGCCCCAGCGACGCCTCCGGCGGAGTCCTCGCCGGCGAGCGTCCGGGCACCCGAGAAGTTCCCGGAGCTGGTGGACGCCATCTTCGCCGCGTCGTTCGACTTCTCTCCGTCCAGCGGCACCTCGGTGGGCCTGCACGAGTACGACACCCGACTGGAGGACTGGAGCCGGCCGCGCATCGAGGCCCGCATCGCCGAGCTGGACACGCTGCTCTCCCGGCTGCGCGCGGTGGACCCGGGCTCGCTGTCGTTCGACGACGCCATCGACGGGTCCGCGCTGGAGAGCCAGCTCCTCGCGGAGCAGTTCGAGCTGAAGGTCCTGCGAGGCTGGGAGCACAACCCCATGCAGTACGCGGGGCTTCCAGGGGGCGCCATCGACGGGCTGATGAAGCGCGACTTCGCCCCCAAGGCGGAGCGGCTGCGCTCGGTGATTGCGCGGCTGAAGGCCGTGCCGTCCGTCTTCGCCGCGGGCAAGGCCAACGTCCAGACCCCACCGCGCGAGTTCACCGACCTGGCCATCCGCATGGCGAAGGGCTCCGTGGGCTTCTTCGAGGGCTCGGTGACGACGTGGGCCAAGGACGCGGCGGGCGGCGACACCGCGCTGCTCGCCGAGTTCACCTCCGCCAACGCGGCGGCGGTGGCCTCGGTGCGGGACTTCGCGCGATGGCTGGAGGTGGACCTGCTGCCGCGCTCCACGGGGAAGTACGCGCTGGGCGAGGAGCACTTCCTCACCAAGCTGCGCTACGAGGAGATGATCGACCTGCCGCTTCCGGAGCTGCTCGCGCTCGGCGAGGCCAACCTCGAGAAGGACTTCCAGGACTTCGTCGCCACCGCGAAGCGCATCAACCCGCGCCTCTCCCCTGCCCAGGTGATGGCGAAGCTGGAGGAGGACCACCCGACGGCCGAGGACCTCATCCCCTCGGTGCGCCGCTCGGTGGAGAGCGTGCGCCAGTTCCTCATCGACAAGGACCTGGTCACCATTCCCTCGGAGGTGCGCCCGCGCGTGGAGGAGACGCCGCCGTATGCGCGCTCCGGCTCGTTCGCGTCCATGGACACGCCGGGGCCCTACGAGACGAAGGCCACCGAGGCGTTCTACTACGTCACGCCCGTGGAGCCGGACTGGGATGCGAAGCACAAGGAGGAGCACCTGCGCCTCTACAACGCGCCCGTCGTGTCGGTCATCAACGTCCACGAGGTCTGGCCCGGGCACTACCTCCAGTTCCTCTACGCGCCCCGCTTCCCCACCCAGGTCCGCAAGCTCATCTCCGTGGGCAGCAACGCCGAGGGCTGGGCGCACTACACCGAGCAGATGATGCTGGACCAGGGCTTCGGCGGTGGTGACCCCAAGGTGCGCCTGGCCCAGCTCTCCGAGGCCCTGCTGCGCGACTGCCGCTATGTCGCGGGCATCAAGCTGCACACCGCCGGCTGGACGGTGGAGGACGCCGCGCGGCTGTTCCGCGAGAAGTGCTTCCAGCAGCCGGCCAATGCCTTCGAGGAAGCGCGGCGCGGCGCCTACAACCCCACGTACCTCTACTACACGTTCGGCAAGCTGGAGGTGCTGCGGCTGGCGAAGGACTTCCAGCGCGCGAAGGGACAGAGCCTCAAGCAGTTCCACGACGCCTTCGTCTCGCAGGGGAGCCTGCCGCTGCCCCTGGTGCGGCGACTGCTGCTGCGCTGAAGCCGGCGGGCCTGGGCGTCAGTGCCCGGCGCCTTCACACATGCAGCCGCGCACGTAGGCCCAGTCGCGGCGGACGGTGGCGGGCGCCACGCCCAGCACCGCGGCCGTCTCGTGGATGCTCAGCCCCGCGAAGTAGCGCAGCTCCACCGTGCGGGCGAGGCGCGGCTTGAAGGACTCCAGCGAGACCAGCATCCGCTCCAGGTCCAGCACGTCGACATCCACGCCCACCGGGGAGTCGGGGACCTCGTCGCGCAGCCGCAGCGACTCACGCTGCGCCTCCCTGCGTCGGGCATCCCGCCCACGCACCCCGTCCACGAGCACACGCCGCATCGCCTGGGCCCCCGCGCCCAGGAACTGCCTGCGCTGGTCCACGTCCGTCACATGCCCGGCCAGCCGAAGCCACATGTCTCGCAACAACAACATGGGCCGGACGGTGGGACACGGCGTCCCACTGCTCATGGCCGCATGCGTCATCTCGCGAAGCTCGTGGTACGTCACCCGCCGCAGGTTGTCTCGAGCCTCCGAGCTCCCGTTGCGAGCACCTTCCAGCAGAGAGGCCATCTCCGGCATGCCCATCGTGTCCTCCTGGGTCTCACATCCCATCGAGTCACTTCGCCGCGCCTGCCAAGAAGTCGAACGACCTCCGCCGTAGATCTTGAGAACAAAGAATTGTTTTTCGTGAATGCCGACAATTCCCTGCTGGGTAGGATTTTCCCGCCTGTACGTGGAAGGTCGACATGCGCCGCGCGGATATCCACCGTGCGGGCTTGATTCCGTGTGTCGAGGACCCGACGTCAGGCGACGGGGAGCCAGAGCACGAAGCGGGCACCGCCCTCGCGGACGCGCTCATGACGCAGGTCGGCACGCATGCCGCGCGCGAGCCTGCGGCAGAGGGCCAGCCCCAGCCCCACGCCCGGCGCGGACTTCGCCGCGGCCTGCACGGACTTGGAGAAGGGCTCGAAGAGCTTGCGCGCCGTCGCGGCGTCGACCCCGGGCCCGTGGTCCCTCACTGACAGCCCCACCCGCGAGCCTCGCCGCTCGAGCTCGATGTGGATGCGCGGGTCCTCGGTGCTCACCCCATACTTCGACGCGTTGTCCACGAGGTTGAAGAGGACCTGCTCCACCGCCGAGGGGTCCGTCATCACCACCACGTCGCGCGGGACGTCGACACACAGCGACAAGCCGGCCTGGAGCGCGCGCTGAGACAGCCGCTCCTCCATGCGAGACAGCAACGCGCCCACCGATACCCGCTCCAGCCTCGCGGGCGTGCGCCCCCGCTCGATGCGGGCATAGGACAACACGTTCTCCACCAGGTGGCTCAGCCGCTCCGCTTCGCGGTGGAGGATGTCGAAGTACTCCTGACGGCGCTGGGCATCCGGCACCATCCCCGCGGCGAGCATCTCCGTGTACATGCGGAACGTCGTCAGCGGCGTGCGCAGCTCGTGCGTCACCGCAGAGACGAACGCGCCCCGGCGCTCGCTCAAGGACATCACTCCGGCCAGCAGCGCCACCACCGCCACCGCGGCGAGCAGCACGCCGCTCCACGCCACCGTCAACACCGCGGGCAGCGACGACAGCGCCCCCGACGAGCCGCTCTCCCGAGGCACCGCGCCCGGCACCAGTCGCACCGGAAGGGCCGCCAGCATCCGCCCCTCGCCCGTCTCCGCCGTGGCGTCCTTCACGGGCTCCAGCGTCGCGCCGGGGAGCAGGTCCGCGACCCGCCCCTGGAGCCAGCGCTGGAGCCCGGGCCAGTCCAGCCAGCATCCCTGGATGAACTCCTCGCCGTTGACCTGCACGCGCCGCCCCAGGAAGAGCGCGTCCTCCACCCAGAGGGCCCGCATGTCCTCCGCCACCTCGGGCGAGGCCACCTTGGGGAAGATGTTCGACACGTTGTTGTAGCCGGCCAGGTTCTGGCTCGCGGCCTGCCGAGCACTGCGCGAGCGCGCATCGAACTCGCTCGCGTTCTTCGTCCACTGGAGCTCGTCGGGAATCCGCCTCCGCTCCTCGCGAGACGACCGCTGCTTCAGCTCCGAGGAGGCTTGCTTCACCAGGGCCTCCCGCACGGAGACGACCCGGAGCAGATGCGACACCTGCTCCAGCCGGTGCCGCAGCACCCGCTCGCCGACCTCGGGGTGAGGCACGCCCAGCAGGTCTCGCAGCGAGGGCTCCACCACCTGCGGCGAGGACACCTCTCCCGTGGGGGCCATCTGGAAATGGAGCAGGACATGCTCCGGCGGCCCCGACATCAAGGGCGAGGCCACCCACGCCCGTCCCTCCTGAAGCGGTTGGCGCTCCCCGTCCACCACGCCCCTCGCGGGGGACAGGGCCTCGTAGGCCCCCACCGCCACCGCGCTCTCCCTCGCCACCAGCGGCAGCAGCTCCGAGTCGAGCCGCCACAGCGCCAGTCGCACGTTCTCCTCACGCGCCGCGCTCTCGCGGGCCTGCCGGTCCGCGCGGTCCAATCGCAAGGCGAAGACGGACAGCCACACCACCCCGGCCAGCGCCAACAACAAGCAGGCGCTCACCGCGAGCCACACGCGCCACGAGCGAATCATCTCGCGCCGTCCGACGTGGAGAACATGTAGCCCTTGCCTCGCACGGTGAGGATGACGCGCGGCTCGGTGGAGTCATCCCGGAGCTTCTCGCGCAGGCGCGCCATCGTCATGTCCACCGTGCGCGTCTGCACGCTCCTCGCGGGCAGGTGCCACACGCGCTCCAGCAGCTCCTCGCGGGAGATGGCCCGCCCCGCGTTCTCGCCCAGGTAGCGCAGGGCCTCCGCCTCGCGCTCGGAGAGGTCCGTCCGGGAGCCGTCATCGAAGGTCAGCTCCCGGCGCTCCACCACGAAGTGGCCTCCGGGGAACTCGACGCGAGCGGTGCCCACGGGGCGCTCCGCCGAGCGCCGCAGCACGGCGCCCGCCCGCGCCAGCAGCTCGCGCACGGAGAAGGGCTTCACCACGTAGTCGTCCGCGCCCAGCTTCAGCCCCATCACCCGGTCCTCCTCCTGCCCTCGGGCGGTGAGGATGATGACGGGGAGGGTCGGCCGGCTCTTTCGCACCGCCTGGAGCAGGTCCAGTCCGTCTCCGTCCGGGAGGACCAGGTCCAGCAGCACCAGGTCCACCGGCGTGCGCTCGGCGATTCGCTGGCCTTCCTCCCGGACGCCGGCTTCGAGGACCTCGTAGCCCTCGAAGCGCAGCGCATCCACGATTCCGCGCCGGATGGCGGGGTCATCCTCGACGACAAGCACTCGGCGCGCGGCCATGACGGCATCCTACTCCAAGGTGAACTTGCGCTTGGCCGCCTCGCGCGTCACCACCTGGCCGATGACGCCATCCAGCGTGTCCTGCTCCGGGGACGCCTGCTTCTTGCGCTCGGCCATGAGGAACTCCTGACGCGCCTTGCTGAGCTCCTGGATGCGGCGCTGCAGCTCCGCCCGCTCCTGCTCACGCGCGGCCAGCCACGCCTTGCGGCCCTCGGCATCCAGGTTGCGCATGGGCTCCGGCAGGTCGGCGGCCGGCACCGTGCCCAGGTCCACCTTGTTCTTCTTCACCGCGTCCACCAGGTCCCAGCTCTCGTTGGAGTAGTTCCCAGAGGACTTCGCCATCGAGCGGGCCACCATGTTGGACATCGACACGCCTCGCGAGGCCTTGTCCTGCGCGACCTGGCGCAGCTGGCTCTCCATTCCCGAGGCGCCGCCATAGACGACGTAGGTCTTGTTGAGCTCCGCGCCCAGCCGGGCAATCTCCTCGTCCTGCGGCGCGGCCAGCTCCACCACCTTCAGGTTCTGGTCGATGTTCATGTAGCTGCCATCGGCGAGCGTCGCGCCCTCCTTCCAGTGGTCGGAGATGCCCGTCTCGTAGTCGCCGCAGTGGATGGTGTTGACGGTGATGCCGTGGCGGCGGGCGGTGTGGATGGCATCGCGGAAGTCGATGGGGCCCTGCTCGAACGACTCATTGCCCGCGATGAAGATGAGCCGCATCGCGTCCGGGTTCTTGCTCCAGGTGAGCTTCCGGGTGGCCTCCATGATGACCTCGCCGGCGTGCTCGGAGCCGCCGGACGTCCGCAGGGCGAAGAGGCGCTCGGAGATGGAGTCCAGGTCCGAGGTGAACGGCATCAGCTGGCGGATCTCGTTCTGGCTGGCGCCCTCCTCGCTGTAGCCGAAGGCGTAGAGGGCCAGCTCCAGCCGAGGCGCCACACCGTCGCGCTTCGCCTTCGAGAAGCGGTTCACGATGTTCCACAGCTGCGTGCGCGCCTGGTCCAGCAGCCCGTCCATGCTGCCGCTGGTGTCCAGCAGGATGGCGATCTGGATGACGGGCGCGGAGCCCTGGTCCTGGACCGGCTTCGCCGGAGGGCTCGTCGGGGCGACGCCGACGGGCGCGGGCGGCGAGACGACGGGCTTCGCGGGAGGCGCCTCGGGGGCCGCGGGCTTGCCCAGCAGGAGCGCGGAGCCCGCGAGCACCACGGCTGCGCCAAGGATGACAGGGAGCTTGAGGGCCGGCTTCATCGTGAGTCCTTTCAGGTAGCGGTGCCCTTGCGAGCACGGTCAGGACAGTAACGATGGAGCCCCCCAGAAAGGTGTAACCGCCGTGTAACCAGCCTCACGGCGGCCCTCGGCTCAGGCGCTCTGGAGCATCAGCCGCTCCACCACCGAGCGCACCTCGCGCAGCCGGGATGGGTCCGTCACCGCGACGAAGATGGTGTCGTCGCCGGCGACGGTGCCCGCGAGCCCCGGGACCTCCGGCTCCCGGTCCAACGCCGCCGCGAGCGCGGGCGCGTAGCCCGGCGCCGTCCGGACGACGAGCATGTTGGGCGGCGCCTCGATGATGCGGATGCGCTGGCGCTCGGCGGTCACCGTCGGAGGCTCCACCGACGAGATGCGCTGGTAGCGCCCACCCACCTTCTGGACGCCCAGCTTCTTCAGCCGCCGGGACAGCGTGGACTGGCTG
The DNA here is from genome assembly GCF_038561935.1 of Myxococcus stipitatus. Next base: position 7,105,091 of record NZ_CP102770.1, read on the forward strand.
GGCGCCTGCCCCTCCGCCTCCAGCAGCTCCTGCAAGACCGCCTGATCGCTGATCTCCCGCTCCGTGATGAGCCGAAGGATTTCGTCGTCCAGGTTCATTTTCACCAAGATGCATGGAGGTGAATCTCCATGCAAGAAGCCTGAATGATCGGCCTCGGGGGAAAATGCTCTTGCGCGCCGCGTCCTTCTGCATAATATCCGCCGCCTATTCGCGGAACTGCACGCATACGCGTGCATATTCATCCACGTATGCATCCGGTCCAGGCCGGGGAGCGCAGGCCCATGAAGCACGTCACCCACATCAAGGATCTCGGCCCCGAGGGCGTAGAGGCGGTCCTCGCGCAGGCGGAGGCTTGGAAGAAGAAGGCGCCGGGCGCGCTCTTCCCAGGAAGCATCCTGGGCATGGTGTTCTTCAACCCGTCCTTGCGCACGCGCACCTCGTTCGAGGCGGTGATGCTGCGCGGCGGGGGCAGCGCCATCATCCTGGACGTGGGCGCGGGCGTCTGGAAGCTGGAGCACCGCGAGGGCGCGGTGATGAACGCGGACCGGGCCGAGCACCTCAAGGAGGCCGCTCCCGTCCTGTCGCGCTTCGTGGACATGCTGGGCGTGCGCACGTTCTCGCAAGGTGGCGGCGACGAGGAGGACGAGGTCGACCCCATCATCAACGCCTTCCGCAAGTGGGCCACCGTGCCGGTGGTCAGCATGGAGTCCGCGCGTGAGCACCCCTGCCAGGGCCTGGCGGACGTGCTGACCTTGCGCGAGACGTTCGGCTCCACGAAGAAGCTGCCGGTGACGCTGACGTGGGCGCCCCACATCAAGCCCCTGCCCAAGGCGGTGCCCAACTCGTTCCTCCTGAGCGCGGCGGCGGCCGGCTGCGAGGTTCGCGTGGCGCACCCCCCCGGCTTCGAGCTGCACCCCGCGGTGCGCGCGGAGGCGGAGGCGTACGCCAAGGCCACCGGCGGCAGCATCACGTACACGCATGAGCAGGACGAGGCCCTCGCGGGCAGCCGCGCCGTGTACGCCAAGTCCTGGGGCCCGACGGCCGCGGCGGCCTTCTCGCCCAACGATGTCACCGCGCTGCTGGCGTCCTACTCCGGTTGGATGCCCACGCTGCGCACCATGTCCCGCGCGGCGAAGGACGCCGCGTTCCTGCACTGCCTCCCCGTGCGCCGCAACGTGGAGGTGGCCGACGAGGTCCTGGACCACTCGAGCAGCCGCGTGGTGGATGAGGCCGGCAACCGGTTCCATGTCCAGCGCTCCCTGCTCCACTGGATGCGCTCGCAGTCCCGCTGAGCGGCGCCACCCAGGCGCGCCTCTCCTTCTCTCTTTCTTTCGAGGTCTCCCGTGCCCTTGTCACCCGACCCGTACTCCGCGCTGCGCCACGCCGCGCGATATGTGCAGCAGTTCCGGCGCAAGACGTTTGTCGTGAAGCTCGGCGGCGCCATGCTGAGCGACCCCCGTCTGCGCCGCTCCGCGTGTGAGCAGATCGCCCTCTTGTGGACCTTTTCCATCCGCCCCGTCGTGGTGCACGGCGGCGGCCCGGAGCTGGACACGCTCTGTGACGCCCTCCACCTGCCGGTGGAGAAGGTGGCAGGCCGCCGCGTCACCTCCGCGCCCGTGCTGGACGCGGCGAAGATGGTGCTCGCCGGCAAGCTGCACACGGACCTGCTCGCGGACCTCCAGGCGGCGGGCGTGCCCGCGGTGGGCCTGAGCGGCGTGGACGCCGGCCTCATCAAGGCGCGCAAGCGTCCGCCCGTCATGGTGACGGAGCCGGGTGCCACCGAGGGCAAGCTCGTGGACTACGGGCTCGTCGGCGACATCGAGCAGGTGGACACGCGCGTGGTGGAGCACCTGCGCTCCGCGGACTACGTGCCGGTCATCGCGCCCCTCTCGGGCGGCGTGGATGGCTCCGTCTACAACACCAACGCGGACACCGTGGCGGCGGCGCTGTCGGTGGCCCTGTCGGCGGAGAAGCTCTTCTTCCTCGTCCAGGTGCCGGGCCTCCTGCGCGACTTGAACGACCCGACGTCGCTCGTCACGCTGGCGAACCTGACGGACCTGGCGACCATGGAGAACCAGGGCACCATCTCCGGCGGCATGCGTCCCAAGGCGCACGCCATCCGCCACGCGCTCGTCGGCGGCGTGGGCAGCGTGCACCTGGTGAGCGGTGTGGCGCCCAACGCGCTCCTCGAGGAGGTCTTCACCAACGAGGGCAGCGGCACCATGGTGGTGCGGGAGAAGGCCCCGAAGAACGCGGGGACCGCGGGATGAAGGCGGCGGAGCTGCTCCAGGCGCTGGTGGCCATCCCCAGCGTTTCGGGTGACGAGCGACTCATCGCGGACACGGTGTCCGGATGGGCGGAGGGCTGGGGTGCGCGCGTCCAACGCAAGGGCCACAACGTGTGGTTCTCCGTGGGAAGCGGGCCGCGCCGGCTGCTCGTCAACTCGCACCTGGACACGGTGAAGCCGTGTGCCGGGTGGACGTACGCGCCCCACGCGCCCGAGTGGCGTGAGGACCGCCTGTACGGCCTGGGCAGCAACGACGCCAAGGGCTGCGTGACGGGGATGCTCGTCGCGGCCCGGACGCTGCTGAAGGAAGGCGCGTCGCTCGGCGGTGAAGTCGTCTTCGCGTTCACCGCCGAGGAGGAGACCGGAGGCCAGGGCCTGGGCACGCTGCTGCCCGAGCTGGGGCCTCTCGACGCCGCCGTGGTGGGCGAGCCCACCAGCCTCAAGCCCTGCACGGCGCAGCGGGGCATGTTGCTCCTGCGCTGCACCGCGCACGGCAAGAGCGCCCATGTCGCGCACGCGCACTCCGCGGGCGCGGTGAACGCCATCCACGTCGCGGCGGGAGACATCGCCACGCTGGCGGAGCTGCGCTTCCCGTCGCACCCGCTGCTGGGTGAGGCGCGCGCGCAGGTGACGCAGATTTCTGGCGGGCTGGCGCGCAACCAGGTTCCGGATGCGTGCGAGTTCTTCGTGGACCTGCGCACCACGCCGAGCATGGACCACGCGCAGGTGGCGACGGGCCTGGGCGGCGTGCTGAAGAGCGAGGTGAAGGTGCACTCGGCGCGGTACCTGCCGAAGGCGACGGCCTCGAATCAGCCCATCGTCCGGGCGGCGATGGCCGCGTCGGGCGAGCAGCCCGTGGGCTCCAGCACCACGTCCGACTGGGCCTTCCTGGGCGAGATTCCCACGGTGAAGGTGGGCCCGGGCGACACGCTGCGCAGCCACCTGGCGGACGAGTACCTCACCCTGGCGGAGCTGGAAGCCGGCGCCGCCTTCTACACGCAACTGTTGCGCGGTTACTTCGAGGAGGCGGCCCGTGGCTGAAACCCTGTGGGGCAAGGGTGCCGCGTTGGACGCGGTCATCCATCGGTTCACCGTGGGCGACGACCCCATCGTCGACCTGTCCCTGGCGCCGCACGACGCCTTGGGCAGCGCCGCGCACGCGCGCATGCTGGGCAAGGTGGGCCTGCTGAAGCCCGAGGAGTCTCGCACGCTCGTCGGCGCGCTGAAGACGCTGCACGACGAGGCGCGCGCGGGCCGCTTCACCATTCTCCCCGAGCAGGAGGACGGACACACCGCGCTCGAGGCCGCGCTGGTGGAGCGCATCGGCGAGCCCGGCAAGCGCATCCACCTGGCGCGCTCGCGCAATGACCAGGTGCTGCTCGCGACTCGGCTGTTCCTCCGCGAGGAGGTGCTCGCGCTGGGCGCGGGCGCGGTCAAGCTGGCGGAGGCGTTCCTCGACTTCGCGCAGGCGCACGCCCAGGTGCCGATGCCGGGCTACACCCACCTGCGTCGCGCGATGCCGTCCACGTTCGGCATGTGGGGCATGGCCTTCGCGGAGGGGCTGCTGGAGGAGCTGGAGGCGCTGCGCGGCGTGTGGGCTCGGCTGGACCGCTGCCCGCTCGGCGCCGCCGCGGGCTTCGGCGTGCCGCTGCCCATCGACCGGGAGTATGTCGCGCGGCTTCTGGGTTTCAGCCGGGTGCAGCGAAGCCCCATCGACGCGCAGAACGGCCGGGGCCGTCACGAGCTGGCGGTGCTGAGCTGGGCGTGCGGCGTCGCGAACACGCTGGAGAAGTGGCTGTGGGACGTGCAGCTCTACAGCACGGACGAGTTCGGCTTCCTCGGGCTGCCGGACGCGTTCACCACGGGCTCGTCCATCATGCCGCAGAAGAAGAACCCGGACGTGGTGGAGCTGGCGCGAGGCCGCTGCCGCGAGCTGCGCGGGCTGGCGCACCAGGTGGAGGCCATCGCGGGTGGACTGCCCTCCAGCTACCACCGCGACTTCCAGCTCCTCAAGCGCCCCACCCTCGCGGCGCTGACGTCCAGCCGCTCGCTGCTGGACGTGCTGACGCGGCTGGTGCCGGTGCTGCAAGTGAAGGCGGACGCCGCGGCGCGCGCCTGTGACGACACGCTGTATGCCGCCCACCATGCGTACACGCTGGTGGCGGGCGGACAGCCGTTCCGGGACGCGTACCGGCAGGTGGGCCGCGAGCTCGCCGACGGCACCTTCCGCCCGGACCGCGAGGCGCTGACGGCCACCCACCTGGGTGGCGCGGGCAACCTGGGCCTGCCCCAGGCCCGAGAGGAGCTGGCCGCCGCGCGCGCCTGGCTCGACGACACCCACCACGCGCTGGCCACCGCCTCCGCGCGCGTCTGGGACCTGGACAACCCTTCCCCGTGAGGAGTGAAGTGATGAGCAAGAAGAACGTGGTGCTGGCCTTCTCCGGCGGACTCGATACCGCTTTCTGCACGGTGTACCTGCGCGAGCAGGGCTACACCGTCACCACCGTCACCGTGGACACGGGCGGCTTCCCGCCCGAGCAGCTGGCGAACATCGCCGCGCTGTCCGCGAAGCTGGGCGCGGTGGAGCACATCAAGGTGGACGCGCGCGCCACGCTGTTCCAGGGCTACCTGCGCCACCTCATCGCCGGCAACGTGCTGCGCGGCCAGCTCTACCCCCTGAGCGTGTCCGCCGAGCGCGCGTGCCAGGCGGTGGAGGTCGTGCGCGTGGCGCGCGAGAAGGGCGTGCAGTCGCTGGCGCATGGCAGCACCGGCGCCGGCAATGACCAGGTGCGCTTCGACGTGGCCTTCCGCTCGCTGGCGGGCGACCTGGAGCTGCTCACCCCCATCCGCACGCTGGGCCTGAGCCGGCAGCAGGAGCTGTCGTACCTGGCCGAGCGCGGCATCCACATGCCGCCGAAGCTGGGCTCCTACTCCGTCAACGAGGGCATGTGGGGCACGTCCGTGGGCGGCAGCGAGACGCTCAACTCGTGGAGCGCGCTGCCCGAGGCGGCCTTCCCCGCGGGTGAGATTCCCACGGACCTGAAGCCTCGTCCCCTCACGGTGGGCTTCGAGCAGGGCATCCCCACGTCGCTGGACGGCAAGGCCCTGAGCCCCGTGGACCTCGTCGAGGCGCTCAACGTCCTGGGCCGCCAGTACGGCATCGGCCGGGGCGTGCACCTGGGCGACACCATCCTCGGCATCAAGGGCCGCGTCGGCTTCGAGGCCCCCGCCGCGCACCTGCTCATCACCTCGCACCGCGAGCTGGAGAAGCTGGTGCTGTCGGGCAAGCAGCTCTTCTGGAAGGAGACCGTGGGCAACCTCTACGGCTCGCTGCTGCACGAGGGGCACTTCTTCGACCCGCTGGTGAAGGACCTGGAGGCGTTCCTCACGTCCTCGCAGGAGCGCGTGACGGGCGAGGTGCGGCTCATGCTCCACCCGCGCTCGATGGTGGTGGAGGGCGTGCGCTCGCCGCACTCGCTGATGGACGCGAAGGTGGCGACGTACGGAGAGGCCAACGTGCTGTGGACAGGCTCGGAAGCGGCGGGCTTCGCCAAGCTGTACGGCGTGGCGCAGATGCTCTCGCACCGGGCGAAGGGAGGCTGACATCATGAAGGTCTTCGTCGACAAGGTCGGAAGCGTCACCCGCAACCTGGGCCTGGGCCGCACGGTTCACCTCACCTCCGAGGTCAAGGCGGAGGAAGGCGCCGTCGTCGCCGTGCGCATCCATGGCGAGAAGAGCGTCTACAACCAGCTCGAGGACTGCAACGGCCGCCTGGTGACGCTGCACGGGGGCGACATCATGGTGGGCGCCCTGGGTCACCGCAACGCGCTGCACGGCTACGAAGGCGTGGTGCCGGAGTCCGTCGTGGTGGGCCAGAAGCTCAACGTGCTCAACATGGGCGGCGTCATCGGCAAGTGCACCTCGCACAACCCGGGCGTGGGCGTGCCCTTCGAGGCCGAGGTGCTGGGCCAGGTGCTGGAGTTCCCGGAGCTGATGTCGCGCGAGGGCCAGCCGGCGCACATCTCCTCGGGCGCGCTGAAGGGCGGCTCGGTTCCGGTGAAGTGCCCCGTCGTCTACGTCGTGGGCACGTGCATGAACGCGGGCAAGACGTACGCGGCCAGCGCGATGGTGCGCAAGCTGGCGCAGGCGGGCTACCGCGTGGGCGGCGCGAAGCTGACGGGTGTGTCGCTGATGCGCGACACGCTGAGCATGCAGGACTCCGGCGCGGACGTGGTGATGGACTTCACGGACGCGGGCATCGTGTGCACGGGGCCTCGCACGGCGGCGCGCGTGGCGCGGGTGCTGTTCTCCGAGATGGCCGCGGCGGAGGTGGACGTCATCGTCGCGGAGACGGGTGACGGCATCATGGGCGAGTACGGCGTCCAGGCGATTCTCGCGGACCCGGAGCTCAAGGGCCTGGCGGGCGCGTGGGTGATGTGCGCGAACGACCCGGTGGGCGCCGCCGGCGGCGTGCGCCACCTGAAGGAGACGTACGGCATCGACGTGGACGTGCTCGCGGGTCCCGCCACGGACAACGCGGTGGGCGTGCGCTTCGTCGAGCAGGTGGTGGGAGTGCCCGCGCGCAACGCTCGCGCGGACGCGGCGGCACTGGGTGGTCTCATCCTGGAGAAGCTCGCGCCCAAGCTGGGAGCGGGGAGGAAGTCATGACGCAGGCGCATATCTACATCCTGGGAGCCTCCGGCTTCGGCGGCGGCGAGCTCTTGCGGATTCTCTCCGGCCACCCCGCGGTGGCGGGCATCCGCGTGGTGTCCCGTCATCACGCGGGCGAGCCCGTCCACAAGGTGCACCCGCACCTGCGTGGCCTGGTGGACGCGCGCTTCGAGGCGGAGCCGGACTGGCGATGGCTGGCGGACTCCCGGCAGCCGGTGGTGTTCAGCGCGCTGGGGCATGGCGAGCTGGCCACGCAGTTCCTGGCGCTGGAGAAGAAGTGGGCCGAGGTCGGCCTCGCCGACAGGGTGATGCTGGTGGACCTGTCCAGCGACTTCCGGCTGGACCACCCGGGCCGGTACGCGGGCGCCTATGGCAAGCCGCACCCGGCGCCGGACCTGCTGGGCACCTTCACGTACGGCCTCACCGAGTGGAAGCGCGAGGAGCTCAAGGGCGCGCGGCGCATCGCGAACCCCGGCTGCTTCGCCACCGCCGTGCAGCTGGCGCTGTTGCCCATCGCGTCCACGCCGGGCCTGGGCCTGCTGGCCGTGTCGGGTGTCACGGGCTCCTCCGGCTCCGGCTCCCTGCCGGGCGAGGGCACGCACCACCCCACCCGCGCGCATGACTTCCGCGCGTACAAGCCGCTGGAGCACCAGCACGAGGCGGAGGTGGAGGTCATGCTGGTGGCGCACGGCGCCCAGCGTCACCGGCTGGCCTTCGTGCCGCACTCGGCCCCCATGGTGCGCGGCATCTTCGCCACCGTGCAGTTCGAGTGGCCCGAGCACGGCGGCGCGGTGGTGACGCAGTCGCTGACGGAGAAGTTCCGCCGCTACTACGAGGGCTCGAAGTTCGTCCGCATCGTCGAGGGCACGCCGCGCATCGCCGCCGTCACCGGCAGCAACTTCTGCGACATCTCCGTCGCGACGAAGGGCCGCTCGGTCGCCGTCATGGCCGCGCTGGACAACCTGGTGAAGGGCATGGCCGGCCAGGCCGTGCAGAACTTCAACGTGTCCCTGGGCCTGCCCGAGGACACCGGTCTGCGGCACGCGGCCTGCTACCCGTAGGCCGCTGACTCCCCCGCTCCGGAGGACCTCCGGAGCGGGCCGGGGTGCTTCTTGTCAGGCTTCACCGTGCCGGGAAGTCGGGCTCGAAAAGCCCCCCCTGTTTCCAGGAACCGAGTGCGCGCTCGAGCGTGAGAATCCGCCGCCGACGCGTCAGACTCCTGGAATGCCCTCGTCCACGTCGCCCTCGCGCCCCTCCCCTGCTGCTCGGAGAGGAAGGCGTGTCCTCGTGGATGAAAGGTCGCGCATGCCCATCGCGGAAGCCGCAGGTGGATGTCCTCGCGTCGGTTCCCTCGTCTCCACACTCGCCCTGGCGAGCCCGCTTCGGACGGCCTCCGCGAAGCAGGGAGTGCGCTAGCCATGCCCTCCCGCGCACGCGCTGTCCTCTTCGGACGCAACCCCTCGCAGTACGACACCTTCGACGTGGAAGCGGAGGCCGCGGAGTCCCTGGGGTTCGACACCTACCAGGTGGACCTGGCCGCGCTGCTCAACGGCAACACCGAGCACGCGCTCGAGGCCGTGCCGAAGCGCGGCGGACTGCGGCTGCTCTATCGCGGGTGGATGCTCACCGAGGAGGAGTACACCACGCTCGATGAGGCCCTCTCCGAACGAGGCCATCGACTCATCACGACGCCGGACCAATACGCCGCCGCGCTGTACCTGCCACTCTGGTACCCCTGTCTCTCGCGCTACACCGCGCGCTCCGTCTGGACGGAGGGCACCGACGCGGACGAGGCCTGGAGGGCGGCGCAGGCGCTCGGCCCTTCCCCGTGGATCCTCAAGGACCACGTGAAGTCCGCGAAGGAGCGCTGGGAGGAGGCCTGCTTCGTCCCCGCCAAGGCCACGCGCGAGGACTTCGCGCGCATCTGCGCCAACCTCGTGGAGGAGCGAGGCGAGCGCTTCGAGCGGGGACTCGTCGTCCGCAAGTACCTGCCCCTCAAGGTCTACGGCCGCACGCCCACCGGGCCCGCGCACCTGGAGTTCCGCCTCTTCTTCGGACGCGGGCGCCTGCTCGCCGCCGAGCAGCACCACGAGTTCGACGTCGACACGCCGGACTTCTCCGCCTTCGAGCCCCTGGGCCGCCGCATCGACTCGCCCTTCTTCGCCCTCGACGTCGCGATGCTCGAGGACGGCGGCTGGGCCGTCATCGAGGTGAACGACGGAGGTGTCTCCGGACTCCCCCCGGGGCTGGACCCTCGCGTCCTCTTCGAGCCACTGCTGGGAGGCGGGTAGTCGAGCACCCGCCACGCTGTTTCCCGCCCGGGGGCATCGTCCTGGAGCGCATCTGCGCTATATGTCCGGCCGGAACGTTTGACGTCAAACCAGGCAAGGAACGATGCACTTCGAATTGGCCTTCGTCCTCATCTTCGCAGTCGCGACCGCGGTGGCCATCGCGGCGCGATACTTCAAGATTCCCTACACGGTGGCCTTGGTCGTGGCGGGGCTGACGCTGGGCGCGGTGCGAGCCTTCGAGCCGCCGCATCTCACCAAGGAATTGCTGTTCGCCATCATCCTTCCGGGCCTGCTCTTCGAGGCGGCGTTCCACGTCGAGTTCCGCAAGTTCTGGAAGAACAAGGTGGCCATCCACTCGATGGCCATTCCGGGGGTCGCGGCGTCGGCGGGACTGACGGCGCTCATCCTCTCGCCTTGGGTGGAGGGGATGGACTCGGCGGAGGGCTTCGGGCTGATTCCGGCGCTGGTGTTCGCGGCGGTCATCGTCTCGACGGACCCCATCGCGGTGGTGGGCCTGTTCAAGTCGCTGGGCGCGCCCAAGCGCCTGCTCATCCTGGTCGAGGGTGAGAGCCTGCTGAATGACGGCACCGCCGTGGTGCTCTTCACGCTGGTGGTGGCGGTGGCCACGGGTGGGCAGTTCACCTGGGGCGGCGCGGCCTTCAACTTCATCAAGGTCGTGGGCATGGGCATGCTGGTGGGCAGCGTGGTGGGCTACATCGCCGCGCGTGTCATCCAGCGCGTGGACGACGCGATGGTGGAGATCACCTGCACCGTCATCGCGGCCTACGGCTCGTTCGTCATCGCGGAGAACTTCCACTACTCGGGCGTCATCGCGACGGTGGTGGCCGGCATGCTCTGCGGCAACTGGGCGACGCACGAGGGCATGAGCCCCACCACGCGCGTCGCGGTGGAGAGCTTCTGGGAGTACTGGTCCTTCGCGCTCAACTCGGTGGTGTTCCTCCTCATCGGCATGGAGGTGCAGCTGGGCTCGCTGCTCGCGTCGTGGAAGCCCATCCTCGCGGCCTATGTGGCCGTGCTCGTGGGGCGCGCGGTGGTGGTGTACGGCATGTCCGCGCTCTTGCGGCTGACGTCGGAGCGCATGCCGTGGTCCTGGAGCGCGGTGCTCACCTGGAGTGGCCTGCGCGGCGCCATCTCGATGGTGCTGGTGCTCAGTCTTCCCTCGGACTTTCCCCACCGCGAGCTCCTGGTGAACATGACGTTCGGCGTGGTGGTGCTGTCCATCATCATCCAGGGCCTCTCGATGGCGCCGCTGCTGCGCAAGCTGGGCATCACCGGGCTGAAGGACGCGTACCAGGAGCAGTACGAGCTTGCGCGCGGGCGTCTGCGCGCGATTCACGCGGCGCTCGCCGCGCTGGAGGGCATGCGCCGCTCCCGCGAGATTCCGGGCGACGTGCTGAACCAGCTCGAGAAGGACTATCAGGCGAAGGAAAGCGTGACGGAGAAGGAGCTCACGGAGCTCAAGCAGCAGTCCATGCGCTTCCACGAGGAAGAGCACCAGGAGGCGGTCCGCCGCATGCTCATCGTCGAGAAGGAGGCGCTGCTCAAGTCGTACCAGTCCGCCACCATCGGTAAGGAAGCCTTCGAGCGGCTCACGGCGGAGCTGGACGAACGAATCACCCAAGCCGACGCGGCGGAGGCCCACACCTCCGCGCCCGCGGGGCCAGCGCATCCCGCCGGCGCCACCGGCACCTGATGGCATCGTCCGATGGGCGGGGAGGTCCATCCTCTCCGCCCATGGACACCCAGCCCAGACTCAGGCGGCGGGGGTCTTCGACGTGTCGGGAGTCTCGGCGGGAGCAGAAGACACGGCCTGCTCGGGCAGGTGGACGACCTGCCCGGCGCGCTCCTCCGTAGGCCCGGGCGCACTCTCGCTGGCCGCCACAGGCGCGGACGCCTCCGCCACGGGCGACGGCGCATCCGCCGCGGTGCTCGCCGTCGCGGCGCTCTGGGCCTCGCGCTGCTCCAGCCGCGCCCCACCCTGCTCGGCGGCGCGGAGGAACTCGTCGTACTCGGACTTGCGCTCCTCGGCCTTCGCCTGCGTCTGCACGGACTGTCGCGCGGCGGCGGCCCGGCCCATCATCAGCGCCTTCGCGCTCACCACGACGCCGGCACCGAACGCCACGACGTTCAGCACGGAGCCCAGCCCGCCCATCCACAGGGAGTCCACGCCGCCCTGCACGAAGCCCAGCGCGATGACGAACGCCGAGCCCGACACGGCCGCGCCACCCGCCGTGTGCCAGGGCTTGAGCTCCATCACCCGGCCCGCGCCGTAGCAGAGCAGCGGCAACACGCCGAGCAGCCACACGTTCTCCAGCAGCACCGCCGCCAGGATTTTCAGGGGCATGAAGGGCAGCGCCTGCACGCGCAGGCTGAGCCGAAGCGTCAGCGACACACTGAGGGCCGAGCCCGCGACAAGCGCGATGAAGCCCAGTCCCACGATGAACTGGAATCGGCGGATTCGGACGCGCAGCGGCTCGAGGACACTCGTCTTGGGGCTCACGGCCACGAAGACTACCCCAGTTCAGCCCTCGTCCTCGTCTGCCTCGCCGCCCGTCGTTCGAGGAGGCGGCCCATCCCCGTAGAAGACCTCCTCCATCACCAGCCCCTGGGGCGGCGCGGTGGGGCCCGCCCGCTTCCTGTCCCCGGAGGCCAGCACCTCCGCGACCCACGCCTCCGGCCGCTTGCCCTTGCCCACGTCCACCAGCGTCCCGACGAGGTTTCGCACCATGTGCTTCAGGAAGGCCGTGCCCTCCACCACGAAGGCGATGGGCCCACCTGACTCCCCTTCGATGCGCAGGCCGCGCACCTCGCGGACCGCGTGCTTCGCCTGGCAGTCCGACGCCCGGAACGCGGAGAAGTCGTGCCGCCCCACCAGGTGCACCGCGGCCCTCCGCATGGCCTCCACGTCGAGCGGGGTGAACACCTCCCAGTGGGTCGTCCGCAGCAGCGGAGAGCGCGTCCGGCGATTGTTCACCCGGTAACGGTAACGCTTGCCCCGAGACCAGCGCCTCGGGTCGAACCCCTCGGGGGCCTCCTCCGCGCTCACCACGGCCACGTCCGGGGGGAGGATGCCGTTGAGCCCCTGGACATACGCCTTCATCGGCAGCGTGCGCTCCGTGTCGAAGCAGATGACCTGCCCCGTCGCATGTACGCCCGCGTCCGTGCGCCCCGCGGAGCGGACGGACACGGACTCGACCCCGAGCAGCTTGCCGAGCGACTCCTCCAACACCGCCTGGAGCGAGCGCCCGTTGGCCTGCACCTGCCAGCCCACGTACCGAGTGCCCTCGTATTCGAGCGTCAGCTTCAACCGAGGCATGTCAGCGGTACTTGAGCCAGGACTCGAGGATCTCCGCCACCATGCGCCCGGGCGGGAGGTCGTTGCGACGCGCCACGGACTCCACCGCTTCCATCAGCTCGGCGGTGAGCGGCACGGCCAGCATGCGCGGCTCGGTGCGGTCGTCGGAGCCCCCCGGCGCCAGCGCGGCGATGCCCGGCGGAATGGTGAGGGGCGCGGTGACGGCCGGAGGGGGCTCGGCCGCGACGGGCGGGCTCGCCGTCTCCATCGCGCTGGCGACCTCCGACAGCTCCAACGCATCCTCCGCCGTCGGCGCGGTGGCGGCCCGAGTCCTCGTCCTTCGCGTCTCCTCCTGGAGCTCCTCCTCGAAGAGCTGCTTGATGAAGTTGGCCAGGTGCAGCGGCGTGGGCGTGAAGTCGTACGCGTCCAGGAAGTCATCCAGGTCGCGCTGCATCTCCGCCGCCGTCTGGTAGCGCCGCTCGCGGTCTCGCTCCAGCGCCTTCATCAGGATGACTTCCACGCGCTCCGGCAGGTCCTCGCGGAAGTACGAGGGCGCGTAGATCTTCCCCTCGGTGATGCTGCGCATCACGGCGACCTCGGACTCTCCCGTGAAGAGCTTGAAGCCCGTGAGCCACTCGTAGAGCACCACGCCCAGCGAGAAGACGTCGCTGCGGCAATCCAGCGCCTTGCCCAGGCACTGCTCCGGGCTCATGTAGCTGAGCTTGCCCTTGACCTCGCCGGTGCGCGTCTGGCTCACCTGGTTGGAGGCCTTGGCGATGCCGAAGTCGAGAATCTTCACCGAGCCGTCGAAGGCGACGACGATGTTCTCCGGCGACACATCGCGGTGAACGATGTTGAGCGGGTTGTCGTAGAGGTCCACCTTCGTGTGCGCGTGGTGCAGGCCCGCGCAGACACACGAGGCGATCTTCATCGCGTAGACCAGCGGGAACGGAATCCCGAGCGCCTCCGCCTTGGGGACGACGCGCCGCATGTCCCGCCCGGCCACGTACTCCATCGCGATGAAGTAGCTGTCGGCGATCTTCCCCAGGTCGTGGATCTGCACCACGTTGGGGTGGTTGAGCTGGGCGGCCAGCCGCGCCTCGTTGAGGAACATCTTCACGAAGGCCGCGTGCTTGGACAGGTGCGGGCGGATGCGCTTGATGACGACCGGCGACTCGCGCCCGTCCTCATCCTCCTGCTGCGCCAGGAAGATCTCCGCCATCCCTCCGACGGCGATGCGGTCCACGAGCCGGTACTTGCCGAAGCGACCGGCCTCACGCTGCTGCGGTGCGACGGGAGACATGACGTCCCGACCTTACCCGCGCCAGGGGGCCTGGCGCTAACGAAGTTGGACGACGTGGACCTTCAGAGCCGGCTCCTGACCTGGAGCGCTCGGAAAGTCGAGGGAAGAAGGCCCCGAGGAGCTCAGCGCCCGGCCTTGACGGCCCGCAAGCGCCACCCCTTCGGCCACCATGGACTCGAAGCGCTTCATGGGCAGGCCCGCGTGGTTGCAGCAGGCGACCAGTCGGCCCCCGGGTGCGACGACCCGCGCGGCGGCCTCCGCCAGACGGGCGTAGTCGCGAGCGGCGGAGAAGCGGGCCTCCTTCGTGTTGGAGAACGACGGCGGGTCGGAGACGACGAGGTCGAAGCGCTCCCCCTTCTTCGCCAGGCGCTTGAGCCAGTCGAAGACGTCCCCCGCGATGTAGTCGTAGCGGTCCACGGGCTGCGCGTTGAGGCGCGCGTTCTCCTCGCCCCACTCCAGCACGCGCCGGCTGGCGTCCACGTTGAGCGCCCGCTTCGCGCCGGAGGCCATCGCGACCACGCCGAACGCGCAGGTGTACGCGAACAGGTTGAGCACCGTGAGGCCCCGGGCCTCTTGCTGGAGCCACGCCCGCGTGTCGCGCATGTCCAGGTACAACCCCACCGAGAGGCCCTGCCCCGGACGGATGAGGAAGGACACGCCATTCTCGAGCGCCGTGAGCGACTCCACCGGAGCCCCACGCGCGGCCGTCTCCGGCGCCAGGGTCTCCTTGGCCACGTTGGCGAGGACCCGAGCCTCACGTGGACGGCGCTTGAGGTAGAGGCTGGCCGGGGTCCACGCGGCCATGGCGGCGTCGAGCAGCGCCTCCTCCTCCACGGCCGTGAAGTCCCGATACAGGCTGACGACATACAGGCCACCGAAGCGGTCCACCGTGACGTCGGGGACGCCATCCGCCTCGCCGTGGAGGACACGGAAGGCGGTGGTGCGGGCATCGGTCAGCAGGACACCGCGTCGGGCTTGCGCGGTCCGGAGCGTGTCCACGAGGGTGGGCATGAGCCCCCCTGTATCAGCTTCCCAGCCGCGCGCGAGACCAGACGCGCTCCAGGGCCTCCGTGGCGGCGCGGGACACGTCCACGTAGTCGGTGCTCAGCAGCTGGCCCTCCCGCACGCGGACGCGACCATCGACGACCGTCCAGGCCACGGGCGAGCGGGAGAGCTGACCAATCAGGTACGGCGAGTAACCGGTTTCCGGGTCGGCCGCGGGCACGGAGTCATAGACGACGAGGTCCGCGATGCTGCCTTCCTCGACGGTGCCTGAAGGCAGACCGAACAAGCGGGTGCACAGCTCCGCGGGGCCACTGACGAGCAGGTGCGCGAGGGTGCTGTCCACGTCCGGCAGGTGCCCCGCGCGGGAGATGCGGAGGACCCCGACGAGCGCCGCGAGCAGCTCCTCCTGGAGCGTGCCGTGTCCGCCCGTGCCCAGACCGAGCAGGTGCAGGCGCAGGAGGATGGCCTCCATCGGGTCCGTGCCGCGCTCCAGCGTCCGCACACCCCGGGCCGCGAGCGAGACGAACGTCTGGCTCTGCTCCAGGCGCGCGACCTCCGCGCTGTCGAGCGCGCGGGCATACCCCGCGATGGCCCGAGGCCCGAGCAGCCCCAGCGCATCCAGGCGAGGCACGACGCGCTGCCCGTGCCGCGCATACGTGGTGCTGAGGTCGTCCTCGTTCTCCGCGAGGTGGAAGACCGTGGGGACATCGAGCTCGTTGCTGAGCTTCGCGATGCGCGAGAGGAGCGCGTCCTCGCAGGTGTACGACGCGTGGAAGCCCAGGGCCCCGCGCACCAGCCCGTGCTTGGCGTGGCGGCGGGCGAAGTCCGCGTTGGCCTCGAGCCACCCGTCGGCTTGCGACGCTCCGTCCATGCTGTGGGTGGAGTGGCTCGTCACGAGCCGGAGGCCCACGCTCTCGGCGGCACGGGCCTGGGCGGCGAGGCCCCCCGCCACGTCCGAGCAAGCCAGGTGCTCGACGACCAGCGTGACGCCGTTGCGCAGCGCACGCGCGGCGGCGAAGCGGGTGAGCGCTTCGATATCCTCGGAGGTGACGTGCCGGGCCACGCGGCGCATGCGCTCCAGGCGCTCGCGCGGAGGCAGCAGGAGGAACTGCCCGTTGGGCGGGAGCAGCTGGCCGTTGACGAGATGGGAATGGCTGTCCACCAGGCCCGGGGCCACGAGCCGTCCCCGGCAGGCCACTTCCCAGTCACCCGGAAGGACAGGCACCTGGGCATCGGGCGCGACGCGGCGAATGACGCCGCCCTCGACCACCACGGCCATTCCGCGCCGGACCCGTCCATCCGCCCGGAACACGGCGCAGTTCTTCAGCAGCAGGCGACCTTCCATGTCCGGCCCCCGTCATAGCACGAAGTCCGGCTTTCACAGCGTGTGCTTCCATTACCGAGGGAACCCACCCCGAGGGTGTGCCTGGGATGCCCCATTCCGGGCCGGGTGCCGCTCGAATGGCAGACGGCAACGGGGG
Source organism: Myxococcus stipitatus (assembly GCF_038561935.1). Next base: position 7,121,446 of record NZ_CP102770.1, read on the forward strand.
CACGACAGTCATTGGGAGACACCGGCCCCCTGGGCCCGGGCCATGACAGGCCGGGTGGCCCCAGGTAGGCTGAAGTCCCCAATGCGAATGCGGGCCGTCCTCCCTGGGCCGGCAGCCCTCGCCGCCCTGGTGCTCGCGGTGCGGCTGGGCCTGTCACCCCTCAAGAACTTCGACCTCTTCTTCCACCTCGCCGGAGGCCGGTTCGTCCTGGAGCACGGCTTCACCCGTGTGGACCCCTTCAGCGTCACCGGCACGGCCGGGTGGGTGCCCCACGAGTGGGGCTTCGGCGTCCTCTGTGTCGCCCTCATCCACGTCCTGGGTGCCGCCGGGCCCGCGATGCTCATCGCCGCGCTCGTGGCGTCCAACGCCGTCCTGCTCTGGAGTGCCCTGGGCCGGGCCGCCTCGGGACGCCTGGGGCTCGCCGCCCTGGCCGCGTTCGGCTGCATCCTCGCCGTGCATGCGCCCACGTGGCCCCAGGAGCGTCCCTTCCATCTGGGCCATCTGCTCTTCACCGCGTGCGTTCTCGGCGTGCAGGCATGGCGTGGGGGCAATGACCGGGTGCTCTGGCTCTTTCCAGTGCTCGGCGTCGCGTGGGCGAACCTGCATGGAAGCTGGATGCTGGGCCCTGCCCTCCTTGGCGCCAGCGCCGTGGGCCAGGTGCTGGATGTCCCGGGTGAAGTGACGCGCCGCCGGGCCTTGCGCGCCGTGGGCTTCGCCGTCGCCATGTTCCTCGCGGCCGGGCTCGGGCCGGATGGTCCCCGCATCTATCTCTACCCACTCCAGCACTCGCTGCTGTCGTCGACCCAGGGAATCATCGAGTGGCGCCCGCTGGACCTGGACCTGCGCGCGAGCTGGGCGTACCTCGCGCTCGCGGGTGCGGCGCTCTTCGCGGTGGGACGCGCGCCGCTGCGCAAGGCCGCCATCCTCCTGCCCGCCGCGGTGCTGGGGGTGGCGGCCCTCAAGGTCCAACGTCATGCGCCCTTCGCGGCTGTCCTCCTGGCGCTCGCGCTGCTGGAGCATGCGGTGCAGTCTCGCGGCGAGGCGGCTGTCTCCGCGCCGGGTGTGCTGGCGCGACTGGGGCGACGGTTCGATGGGCTCATCGAGGGTTGGAGCCTCCGGTCGAGCAACGCCCTCTGGCCCGCGTTGGCGCTGGTCGTGTTGATGGGCGTCCACGTGGCGCGTCCGCGCACGATGGAGGAGGGCGTGAATCGCTCGGTGATTCCGCTCGGTGCGTTGGAGGCCCTCCGCAAGCAGCCACCGGGGCGCGTCCTCAACCTCTTCGTCATCGGCGGCCCCATCTCCTACTTCGCGGGGCCGGACTACAAGGTGTTCATCGACAGCCGGAACGACCCCTTCCCGCTGTCCATCCACGAGGACCACGACAAGCTCGTCTGGGGCGAGCCTGGATGGGAGGAAGCCCTCGCGCGCTACGACCCGGACTACCTGGTCTGGGAGTCGGTCAACCCGGGCAACATCCTGCTCGACAACCTGCGCGCACGAGGTGGCTGGCGCGAGGAGAGCCGCGACGCGGACTACGTGCTGTGGGTCCGCGAGCGCTCCACCTCGGCGGGACAACCATGAAGCGACGTCCGGTGTCGTGGGGCAAGGTGCTCCTCTCCGTGGCGGGCTTGCTGGCCCTGCTCGCGTTCGCGTACAGCCCCGTGCTCGGTGGCAACCTGCTCGCGGGACGGGATGTGTTCCGCATCTTCTTCCCGGACTCGGCCTTCCTGCTCGAGTCGCTGCGCGCGGGAGAGCTGCCGCTCTGGAATCCGTACCTGCGACTGGGTCAGCCGTTCGCCGCGACGCTGTACTCGCAGGTGTATTACCCGCCGCGCTGGGTGGCGGTGCTGCTCGCGGGGCCCATCGCATCGATGACGGTGATGCACGTCGCGCACGCGGCGCTCGCGGCCGTGGGCGTGTTCCTCCTCGCGCGAAGGCTGCGCGCATCGTGGCCCGCGGCGCTGGTCGCGGGAGCGATGTTCGGCCTGTCGCCGATGATGACGGACCTGGGCATCCAGCAGAACGTCGTGGATGCGGCGGCGTGGAGCGGGTTCATCGTGCTCGCCGCGCTGGACCTCACCGCGCGTTTCGGGCGGGGACCGCTGGTGGTGCTCGCGGTGACCTCCGCGATGTCCCTGTTCGCGGGCTCACCGGAGACCACGCTGTGGCAGGGAATCGTCGCGGTGCTCGTGGCGGCACTCGGGCGTCCCTCGGCATCGGGGCCTGTCGCTAACTCCACGCCACCACACCGTGGCATCGTCGGCCTGGCGTCATCGGAGCGTGCCCGCGAAGAACCACTGCTCGCCACGGGCACGGAGAGCCCAGCGGCAATCACAGCCCCTCATGACATGGCCACACGGGCCTTGCCCACGACGGGGGCCACCCTCCAGGCCGTGACGGTGTCGACGTCACGGAAGGCACAGCCCATTGCGCTTCGTGCACGGGTGCTCGCGGTCGCGCGAGTCACCGCGGGCTTCGTTCTGTCCATCGTGCTCGCGTCGGTGGTGCTGCTCCCGGCAGCGGAGTTCGCCGGCAACTCCCTCCGGGCACAACGAGGCTGGTCCGAGCAGCTCGCGTGGTCCGTCTCGTGGCCGCAAGTCCTCTCCACAGTGTGGCCGCTCGCGGACTGGCCTCGCGACAGGTACTGGGGCGAGGACCAGTGGTTCATCCTCAACCTCTTCCTCGGCACCCTGCCCTGTGCCCTGGCAGTGCTGGGCGGACTCCACGGCCCTCGCCGTGTTCGTCCCTTCGTGGTGGGTGCGCTGGGGCTCGTGATGCTGAGCCTGGGACGTCACCTTCCACCGGCCGCATGGTTCATCCAGACGTTCCCGCCCTTCTCCCTCTTCCGCTACCCGGCGAAGTACTTCGTGGGCGCGGCCTTCTGCTTCGCCGTCCTCTCCGCCTTCGGGCTCGACGCGATGGGAAGGCTCGCGCGCGGCGTGCCTCCGTCGCGATGGAAGGCGGCGCTCACGTTCATCGGCATGGGGGTGGCCATCGCCATCAGTGGCCCGCTGGTCCGCAAGCTCCCCATGCGAGCCTCCGCCGAGGCCGGCGCCCCCTGGGTTCCCTTCGCACTGGGCCTCGCGGTCCTCGTCTTCTGGCTGCTGCCCTGGTCCTTCGCGCGCCCGCGCCGCGTCCGTCATGGGCTGGCGGCCCTCGCGATTCTCGAACTCGCCGCAGCGCACTCGCTGCTTGGCATTCCCAAGTACACGCCCTGGGAAGCCCTGCGGCAGCCCTTCTCCCTCCGCCCGCATCTGCCCGAGCCCTTCCCCGGGCGCATCAGCGCGGACATCGAAGGCCCCGAGGACCCGACGCGGGCCGTGGTGACGAACACCATCGAGCGCAGCCTCGACCGCCTCATGCCGAACCGCTTCGTGGAGGAGCGGCTGCCCGCGCTGGAGGGCTACGGTGCGCCCGAGCCGCTGCGCTCCAACGTCTTCCACCTCGCGGGGGAGCGCGGTGTCTACGACCTCGCCGGCGTCACCCACTATCTCCGCCAGGGCCCTCCTCCCTACGAAGACCTGGAGCTGCTGCATCAAGCGGAAGACGGCACGACCCTCTCGCGCTCGCGCACCGCCCTGCCCCATGCCTTCCTCGTGCAGCGAGCACGGGTCGTCACGGATGAAGAGGCCCTGGACGCGGTGCTCGACCCGGACCAGCCCTTCCGGGAGATTGCCTTCCTCTCCTCCGGAGAGCCGCTGGACCGCCCCGCCTGCAAGGGAACAGTGAGCACCCAGCGACAGAGCGCCCAGCACCTCGCGCTGGATGTGACGGCCTGCGACGAGAGCTACCTCATCGTGTCCGCCAGCCACTACCCCGGCTGGCGAGCAACAGTGGACGGGAAGGACGTCCCCATCCACCGCGCCAACCTCGCCCTGCGAGCGGTGAGGCTGAGCCCTGGCGAGCACCACATCCGCTTCGACTACCAGCCCACCAGCTTCCGCCTCGGGCTCGTCCTGTCATTGCTCGGCGGCCTCACCCTCGTGGGGGTGATGTTCGCGCCGCGACGTCGCGCGAAGGTCCAGCCGGGCTAGCTGCTCTGCCGCGCGGCGTTCGCGACGAAGGCATCCCGCGCGAAGAGCGCGAGACCGGGCCGCTTGCTGTCGATGTTCTCCGTGAAGCGCGCATCGCTCACGTACATCTCGCCCAGCGCCCGGTGGAAGTCCGGGGTGCAGGGGTAGAACCAGCGGATGAGGTGCTGCCGATGAGCCTCCGCCAGGTCCATGGCCTCGCGCTCCGTCGGCGCGCGGCCCGCTTCGAGCAACCGCGACAGACCGTCGAAGACGCCATCGGCCTCCTCCTTGATGCGGCGCCAGTCGTCCTTCTTGTACTTCGCGGTCCGTCGCTTCGACTCCCGATACGCCTCCGTGTCGCCCCAGCGCTCCTTCACCTCGTCTTCGTAGCGCGCTGGCTCGAACCCCTCGAACATCTCTTCGCCACTCATCTGCGTCCCCTGGTCAATGGAGGCCAGCGCCGCATCCACGGCGTGCCTCAAGGCATCCAGCCGCTCGGCGCGCTCATCCAACAACCGGCGTTGCATGAGCAGGGCCGCGCGAAGGTCGAAGTCGGGATTGCCCAGGATGCGGCGAATCTCCTCCAGCGGGAAACCCAGCTCCCGGAAGAAGAGCACCTGTTGCAACCGCCGCAGGTCCGCCTGCGAGTACAGCCGGTAACCCGCATCGCTGCGCTCCGACGGGCACAGCAGCTCCAGCGCGTCGTAGTGGTGCAGCGTGCGCACGCTGATCTTGGCCAGGCGAGCGACTTGACTGACGGTCAGGGCCATCTCTCTCCACCTCGGATGAGATGACTAATTCCTCACGTCACGTGAGGGTCAAGCCCTCGGGTTCATCACCCGCAAAAAGAAAAACGGCGGAGCTGGAGGAACCCAGCATCCGCCGCTTGAGGGAGGCATTCGCGACCCGCGCGATGCCAGCCAGCGAGGCTCAGTAGTAGTTGTTCTCGCCGAAGTTCTTCATCGTCTTCTTGTTCAGACGGGCGTTGGAGCTCTCGCCGTCGTTCTGAACGTTGGAGTTACCCGCGAGGGCCGCGGCGGAGGCGCCGAACAGCTTGCGGATGTTGTCGCCGAACAGCGTGACCACGCCGATGGCGGCGATCGCGATGAGGGCAACGATGATGATGTACTCGGTCATGCCCTGGCCACGAGCCTTGCGGAGCTGGTTCTTCTTCGAGATCGCCTTCATGGGGACTCTCCTGGGGTGGAATCGGGATTTGGAAGTCTGAAACGCACCCTGGGACGCAGGGTTCACAAGCACCCTACGGGAGATCCCACCTTCCCCTCCATCCGTCATCGGGAGGATAGGCGAAATATTCAGTGATTCCGAAAGGTTAGGCCCAAAACGCTGCTTGGAGAGCAGGAGTCCGAGCGAGCGCGGGGTGTCTTGATGCCCCGCAGGAGGGTCCAGAAGGGGTGGCTCCGACGGAGCGTTACCCGCCGACCCTCTCTCCGAGTGTAACTCCCGGGGCGCCGTCCCGCCACCGCCGGGCTACAACCCGCCTCCAATCTCCGCCATCCTCGGAAAGGCGCATGGAGGCACTCCCCCTGAATTCCCCGTCGAGCTGGCGCACCGGACTGCCGTTCCGACTCTGGGTCTTCCTCGGCTCGTTCCTGCTCTTCCAGGTGGAGCTCATCGTCGCCCGGGTGCTCCTGCCCTCGTATGGGAGCAGCGCGGCGATCTGGACGACGTGCCTGGTGTTCTACCAGGCGGTGTTGCTGCTGGGTTACTTCTACTCGAGCCGCGTCACCCCGCACGTCCTCCAAGGTCGCTACCGGTGGGCACACCTCGCCGTCGTCCTGACAGCGGTGGTGGTCCTCCCCTTCCGGCTGCGCCACTTCGAGCTGCCTCCGGTCGCCGCCATCCTGCTGACGCTCACGCTGTCGCTGGGCTGGCCCTTTCTCGCGCTGTCGACGACCAGCGTCGTCGCGCAGGGCTGGCTCACCCGGACGTCGCATCCGTCGAGGGAGGACCCCTTCTTCCTCTACGGGACCTCGAACGCGGGGGCCCTGCTGGCGCTGCTGACGTTCCCGTTCATCGTGGAGCCGGCGCTGGACCTCGAGACGCAGCTGCTCGTCTGGTACGTGGGCTATGGGCTCTTCGCGCTGCTCGCGGCGCTGTGCATCCGGAACGTGCGGGCGGGCGTGTCCGAGGCGAAGGACACCTCGGCCCCCGTGGAGCCGAGGCCGAAGGCGCCGCTGGCTTCGCGCCTCACGTGGCTGCTTTTGTCGGCGAGCGCCAATGCGCTGCTGCTCGCGGTGACGAACGTGCTCACGCTGGATGCCTCCATCCCGCTGCTGTGGATTCTCCCGCTGTCGCTCTATCTGCTCACGCTCATCGTCTGCTTCTCCCGCCGGCCTCCGACGCCCACGGGGTTGAATCGACTGGCGGTGGGCAGTCTGGTGCTCGCGGGAGTGGCCGCGCTGTTCGCGCTGGCGCGCGCGCAGACGTCGCTTCCGTCACTGGTGCTGCACAGCACGGTGCTCTGGGTGGGCTGCCTGTTGATGCATGGGAACCTGGTGTGGTGCCGGCCCACGGACTCCCGACTGCTGGGCTCGTTCTATCTGCACGTGTCGCTGGGAGGACTGGCCGGGACGCTGATGCTCGCGCTGGGCATTCCGCTGCTGATGGGCTCGCTGGCGCTCCCCTATCTGGACCATGGCGTCGCGGGACTGCTCATCCTCGCGGGGCTCGCGGCCCGGGATGCCGCGCGGCGAAACCAGGGGCTGCCGGTGCCTCGGCTCGCGCCCTATGTCTCCGCAGGCGCGGCGGTGTTCGTCGTCGGAATCCTCGCGGTGTCGGGCTGGGCGCTCGCACGAGGGCGGCTGGAGGGCTCGCGCACGTTCTATGGCCAGTACACGGTGAAGGACGCGGAGGGGCTGCGCCTCTTCCAGCACGGGAGCACCGTGCACGGCGTGGAGAACCTGGCGCCTGAAGAGCGAGGGGAGCCGCTCTCGTACTACCACCGAGGCTCCGCCGTGGGCCGCGTGTTCGCCTCGGCGCTGATTCCCCGGGGACGGGTCGCCGTGGTGGGCCTGGGCATCGGGAGCCTCGCCGCCTATGGGCGGGCTGGGGAGACGTGGGACTTCTACGAGCTGGACCCCGAGGTGGAGCGACTGGCGCGCAGACACTTCAGCCTGCTGGGCTCGAGCCAGGCGAACGTGCGCGTGCTCGCGGGGGATGCGCGATTGAGAATCGAGGAGGCCCAGGACCAGGGCTACGACGTCATCGTCCTGGATGCGTTCTCGAGTGACTTCGTCCCCACGCACCTGCTGACCCGCGAGGCCATCTCCCTCTATCTGCGCAAGCTGCGGCCGGGTGGGATCCTGCTGTTCCACGTCTCGAGCCGACTCTTCAACCTCGTCCCCGTGCTCACGCGCTTGAGCGCGGAGCTGAACGTGCCAGGGCTCGTGAATCGACCGGAGACCCTCTCGGTCGAGGAGCTGGCGTCGGGCCGCTCACCGAGCATCTGGTTCGCGATGAGCCCGAATCCGGACACGGCCGCGAACCTCGCGAGGGAGCTCCCGTTCCAGCCGGTTGGCGCCACGCCGGAGATGCTCGGGCGCCGCGCATGGACGGACGGCTACGTGAACCTGCTGCACGCGCTCGCGACGCCGTAGCGGGCGAGAACACCCGAGGGCGACGCAAAACCTCTCGGGAGAGCACCGCGACAACCGCAGGCAGTCACTCGCAAGCGAGAAGCTCCATGCTCGGGGTTCTTGCTCAGGTGCCTGGCGCGAGCTGCTCGCGCCAAGGCCCGCGGACTTGAGCAGATGGTCCGTTCCACATCAGGTGCCCGAGCGAAACCACGGCCTCCCGAGCTCACGGCACCGGAGGCGAAGCCACGGGCGTCCCCGTCGTCGCACAGGCCGACGGGGGCAGCGCATCACAGAGGCCCCGCACCGCTCGCGCCAGCTCCGAGTCCTTCGGATGCTCCGCCGCCACCAGCCGCCCCAGCTCCAGCGCGGGCATCGGGTTCACCGGCGTCCACGCCGTCCGCGTCGCCCACGTCTGCTCGGTGACGAGCTTCAGGTACGTCGCGACCAGCACCGGCTCCCGCACGCCCTTGGCGATCTCGGGCTCCAGCAGCGAGGCCGCAAGCGTCAGGTCCTTCTGCGCGAGCGCCGCCTTGGCCACCGCCACCGCCGCGTCACGGCTCTCCGGCGCCACCGAGCGCCACAGCGTCGCCACGCCTCGCACCAGCGGGTCGTTCAGCGCGTGGTAGCGCTCCATGTTGCGGTACAGCCGGGCCGCCTCGTCCGGCGTCGGCCGGTGCTGCTTCAGGTACTCTTCCAGGAAGAGGCGCGAGCTGCCCTCGGGAGACCGGCGCTCATCCTTCACCCGCACGTCCAGGTTCGCCACGAAGAACGCGATGGGCGAGGCGTACTCCAGCAGGTTCTGGTCATCCGTGTTGATGGGCCCCGGGCCCGCGAACGCAAGCTGCCCGTCCTCGCTGTGCACCTGCTTGGACAGGAGCGCGAACACATCCGTGAGCCCCACCCGCTCCAGGTCCGCCTTCACGTCGGGCGCGGCCATGCGCTCGGCCAGCTTCCGGGCATCGAAGGTCAGCGGCTTGCGGCTGGCCACCAGCACCAGGTCATGCGGCCCCAGCCACGTCGTCGCATGGGGGAAGGTGTCCCGCAGCGTGCGGACCACCAGCCGGATGAGCTCGTCGTTGCTCTCGTACGTGTGGATCCACTGCACCAGGACACCATCGTCCGTGAGGTGCCGGTCCACCGTCTGGAAGAAGTCCCGGGTGAACAGCCCGGACACCCCCGCCACCCACGGGTTCGAGGGCACACTCACCACGAGGTCATACTTGCGCTGCGCCAGCGCCATGAACGTCTTCGCGTCGTCCACGTGGACGTGCGTGCGAGGGTCATCCACCGCGTTGCGATTGTCCTCCTTGAACAGGCGGGCCGCGTCGATGACGGCCGGAGCAATCTCCACCATGTCCAGCCGCTCCACCGGATGCGCCAGCACGCTGCCCGCGGTAATCGCGGCCCCCGCCCCGACGAGCAGCACGTTCTTCGGGTCGCGAGGATGCAGCAGCGCCCCCAGGTGCCCCGCCACCACCTGCGTCTCCACGTCACTGCCGTTGGACGCGTCGATCTTCCCGTTGAGCTTCATGAAGCGAAGCCCCGCGGCCGGGTAGTCCGCCACCATCACCGTGGCGAAGGTGTCATCGCGATAGAAGACCGGACGGATGTCGCGCTCCGTCTCCTCGACCAGCTTCGCGTAGCTCTCCGGGGGCTTCTGGTGCGAGCGGATGGACGCGATGCCCGACAGCCGCAGCGACCAGCCGCTCATCCCGCCCAGCACCACCACCGCCAGCAGCGCCGCCGCCCCCACCGGCCAGAGCGCGCGAGCAGGACTCGCCGGACGCCCCGGCACCGCGTGGAAGGCCAGGGCCGCGGCGATGAGGTTCGCCACCACGCCCGCCACGAAGTTGCCCTCCATGCCCCACCACGGCATCAGCACCAGCCCGCCCAGCGCGGAGCCCGTAATCGTGCCCACCGTGTTCCACAGGTACACGCCGCCCAGCTCGCGCCCCACCTCGGACACCTTCGCCGTCGCCACGCGCGCCGCCGCCGGGAACGCCGCCCCCATGAAGAACGTGGGCACCAGCAGCACGAGGCAGCAGAAGCCGAACGTCAGCCACTGGAACAGCGGCCACGTCTCCACCGAGCGCGTCATCATCCACTGCGCGGTGCGGAACAAGTGCGGCAGCCGGACATACAGCGGCAAGGCCACGCAGAGGCTCGCCACCAGCGCCACCTGCATGCGCCCGAACAGCCGCAGCGGGTCCGTCTTCTGCGCCCGCGTCATCAGCCAGAAGCTCCCCAGGCCGATGCCCAGGATGAACGCCGTCAGGATGAGCGTGAAGGCGTACGTCGACGCGCCCAGGACGATGGACAGCAGGCGGATCCACGTCACCTGGTACAGCATCGCCGTGAAGCCAGACAGCAGCACGCCCACCAGCGCCGCGCGCACCGCCACGCGGGGATAGGCCACGTTCGCCGACTCGTCCGCCACCGGCGCCGAGGCCCCGGGCGCCAGCGCGGGAGGATGCCTGCGGGCCAGCAGCAGCGCCGCCACCGCGAGCACCCCATTGAGCCCCGCGGCCACCTTCGCGGAGGCCGACAGCCCCAGCACCGGCACCAGCCGCGTCCCCGCGATGAAGACACCCAGCGCCGCGCCCAGGCTGTTCACCGCGTACAGCCGCGCCAGTTCCCGCTGCACGCCCGAGAGGCTGTCCGCGAAGTGACGCACCAGGGCCGGCAGCGTCCCGCCCATCAGCAGCGTGGGCACCACCAGCGACAGGGCCGCCACCAGGAGCCGAGGCCCCACGCGCCAGCCATCCGGCACGCCCGGCGCCACCGACAGCCACAGCGACCCGAGCGTGTCGAGCACGTGCGGGAAGACGAGCGCGTACAGCGCCACCCCCAATTCCAGCACACCGTAGAGTGCCAGTGGACTCTTCACCCGGTCCGCTGTCCGCCCGAAGACAGTCGCCCCCAGCGCCAGGCCCCCCATGAAGGTGGCGAGGACCACGGCGTGCGCCTGGCCACTGTTGCCGAGGACATTCCCGAGATACTTGGACCAGACCAGCTCGTAGACCAGCGCGGTCCCTCCCGACAGGAAGAGGAGGACCGACACAAGGTTCTTCGGGAAACGCGCGTTGAGGGACATAAGGGGACAGCGCGGAACCTTACTCGGTATGTTCGGGACCCACCAATGAACGCCCATCTCCTGCAAGCCGCATTGCTCGCCTGGTCCCCAGGCCTGCGGGTGACCCGCGCGCAGGGAGACTGCGCCGCCGTGCTTCGCCGCCCCGCGGAGGAGCTCCTGGACCGTCCGCTTCACCTGGTGCTCGGCGTGTCTCCCGAGCGCGCTCGCGAACTGGACGCCCTGGCGAAGGAGCACCGCCGCCACGTGGAGTTCATCTCCTCGCAGCTCGGCGGAGAGGACGCCACGCCCCTGCGACTGACGCTCGGCCTGGAGGAAGGAGAGTCGGCCGCGTGCGTGCAGGACCTCAACGCCCTGCTGGAAGGCGCGCCGCCCGTCCAAATCTCCCGGCTGTCGTCCTCGCTCAGCCACGAGATTCGCAACCCGCTGTCGTCCGTGAAGATGGCGGTGCAGACGCTGGCCCGGAACACCGGCCTGTCGGACCGCGACCGGCGACGGCTGACCATCGCCAACCGCGAGATTCGCACCATGGAGCGCATGCTGTGGCTCCTGTCCGAGTACGGCCGCGACACGACGCCCAACCTGGATGCCCACGCGCTGCGCTCGGTGCTCCAGGAGGCCACGGGCATGGTGGCGCTGGAACTGGCTGAACGCCGCATCGACGTGCGCGTGGACGAGGAGGAGGACCTGCCTCGCGTGCGCGTGGACCCCAACCGCCTGCGCCCCGTGCTGGCCCAGGTGCTGCTCAACGTCGCCATGGCCCAACCCGAGGACAGTGCCGTGGAAGTCGCCCTGCGCCGAGGCCCTCCGGGCCGGGTGCTGATGGTGCTCAAGGACCCCGCCGCCGCCCTTCCTCCCGAGGAGAGCGGCACCCTGTTCGAGCCGTTCGGCTCACGCCTGGCCCGCGGCGCGGGCCTGTCCCTGGCCGCGCTCAGGCGCGTCATGATGGGACAAGGTGGAGATGTCGCGGCCGAGGGCAGCGCCGAACCCGGCATGGTGTTCACCCTGACGTTCGCCACCTGAGAAGGACGACATGGAGACCCTTCTCATCGTTGACGATGACGTGTCGCTCCTCGAGACGCTCAAGATGCACTTCGAGGAGATAGAGCACGACGGACAGCCTCGCTACCAGGTGGCCACCGCCACCAGCGCCGCCGCGGGCCTGCGCGCCGCCCAGGAGGCCATGCCCAGCGTGGTCATCCTCGACATGATGCTGCCGGACCGCACCGGCCTGGAGATCATCGAGGAGATGAAGGGTCTGTGCGGCGATGCCCGCATCATCCTGGTCACCGCCTACCACGACATGGAGACCACCATCCGCGCGATGAAGGCGGGGGCGTTCGACTACATCCACAAGCCCTTCCCGGACCCCGCCGCGCTGGACCTCGTCGTGGAGCGCGCGCTCGAGTACCGCCAGCTCTCGCGTCGCGCGGACGAGGTCAACCGGGAGAACGCCGCCGTGCGGCTGGGCGACATCGTCGGCACCAGCCCGTCCATGCAGCAATTGGTGAAGGAGATCGGCAAGGTCACCGGCAGCGCCGCCACCGTGCTGATCACCGGCGAGAGCGGCACGGGCAAGGAACTCATCGCCCGCGTCATCCACAACTACTCGTACGACGAGCCCCGGCCCTTCATCGGCATCAACTGCTCGGCCATCGTCGACACGCTGCTGGAGAGCGAGCTGTTCGGCCACGAGAAGGGCGCGTTCACGGGCGCCATGTCGGGCAAGCCCGGCAAGTTCGAGCTGGCCGAGGACGGCACCGTCTTCCTCGACGAGATTGGCGACATGTCGCTGATGCTCCAGTCCAAGCTCCTGCGCGTGCTGCAAGAGCGCGAGTTCGAGCGCGTGGGCGGCGTCAAGCGCATCAAGCTGCGCGCCCGCGTCATCGCCGCCACGCACCGCAACCTCTCCGAGGAAGTGGAGCACGTCCGCTTTCGAGAGGACCTCTACCAGCGCCTCAAGGTCATCACGCTCCTGATTCCCCCGCTGCGCGAGCGGCGCGAGGACATCCCGCTGCTCGTCAAGCACCTGCTCGAGCGCATCAACGAGAAGGTGCACAAGCGCGTCACGCGCGTGCCTCCCGAGGTCATGGAGCGCCTCACCCGGCTGCCCTGGCGCGGCAACGTGCGCGAGCTGGAGAACGTCCTCACCCGCGCCGTCGTCCTCGCCCCCGGCGATGTGTTGAGGGGTGATGACCTGCCATCGCTCGACATCACGCCGGCCCCCGAGGCTGGCCGCACCACCGCGACGAACGTCATGTTCACCGCGCCCGCCGTCGACGACGCCAGCCTCATCCCCACGCTCGAGGAGGCCGAACGCATGCTCATCGCCCGTGCCATGGCCGTCACCAAAGGGCACAAGGGTCGCACGTGCCAGATTCTTGGAATCAGTCGACCCACCCTGGAGCGCAAACTCCAGAAGTACAAATTTTCACAGAGACAGAACCCTCTAGGGCACGGGTTCACCGTGAAGGACGACCCGTGAACACTGTCCAGGCCGCGACAGTGACGCGTCCGCTTTGAACGTTTCGTTCAACTTGATCAGACTGTTTGAACGTTTTGTTTCAGGTTTTGGACACAGCGAGGTGGGTGCTACGGGCCTCTAGCGCTAAGTACCCGGCATTCCTGGATGTGTTCCCCCCGGAGCACTTCATTCCCGTCTGGCACGTTCCTTGGAACTGGAAAGCCCCGTTGCCGCCGAAGCAGGCGGCCTTGCTTTCCCCTGATTCCTTCCACGGAGTGAATGCCATGCACGGTTTCAATCGCCCCCTCGGCCCTATCGGTTCCAACGTCGTGGCACCGCTCCAGGCGACCAGCTCCGGGATGATGGTGACCGCGAACAAGCTCGTTCCGGGACAGGAAGCCATCGACTTCAAGGGGTACTTCAAGGTCGAGTCCTTCCCGCACAACTCGACCATCTACCGCCCCGGCGACAACACGGACCGCGTCTATCTGCTCAAGTCCGGTCGCGTGCGGCTGATGCGCATCGGCAAGAATGGCACGCGCTCCGTGGTGTCCATCCTCCGCCCGGGTGACCTGTTCGGCGAGCTGTTCCGCCCCGAGGGCACGCCCATCGAGGAGATGGCCATCGCCGCGGGCGAGGCCGAGGTGTGGAGCATCGAGGGCCGCGACTTCCGCGCGCAGCTGGAGGCCCGCCCCGCCCTGGCCGTCGACGTGGTGCGCGCCTACGCCGAGCGCGTGCGTGCGCTGCGCAAGCGCGTGCTCGGGCTGACCTTCAAGGAAGTCCCCGCGCGGCTGGCGGACACGCTCCTGACGCTCGTGGAGGCGCACGGCGAGCGCTGCCCCCACGGCGGTGAGACGGACCTGCGCGGCATCACCCAGCAGGACCTGGCGGACCTGGTCGGCGCGTCGCGCTCGTTCGTGTCCACGCTCATCAACGAGATGAAGCGCGAGGGGGTGCTGGGCAACGTCGGCCGCATCCTCTGCGTCCGCGACCAGAAGGCCCTGCGCAAGATTGCCTCGAAGGAGAAGTGAGCAGCAGCGCCTCCTCGGGCGCCCGCGACTCCCATGAAAGGCCCGCCCCCGCACCTGAAGCGGGGCCGGGCCTTCGTCGTTTCCACCCGGCTCAGGCGCGAGCGGTCCGCAGCTCGTCGACCTCGGTGCGCAGCAGCCAGTCGTCCTGGAAGTCCGTCGCGGCGGCGGCGATCTGCGAGAGCCGCTCCGGCCGGGCCTTCCCCGACTCGCGCAGCGTGCGCACCTCCCGGTAGAGCGCGGCGAGCGACGGGTGCAGCGCCAGCGACTTGCGCGCGCGGGCCTGCTCCTCGCCGTCGCCCGCGGCGAATGCCTCGAGCTCGCCGAACCACTGGTCCCACGTCTCGGGGTCCGCTGGACCTCCCGCAACCGAGGGCAGGTGCGGGGTGAGGAAGAGCTTCGTCACCGCGGGGACGTCCAACGTCCGTCCACCCAGCCGCGCCCGGAGCGCCAGGACCTCTCCGCCTCCCGCCGCGAAACCTTCCAGTTCCAGACCACTCGACATCGACACCTTGAACGGGCCGCGCTCCGGCAGCTCGCCCGCACCGAAGGCCACCAGCGCCTCGCCGTTCCACGGGCGCGCGCCGTCGCTCTTCCCACCGCGTGAGACGATGATGGGCCCCTCCATCCGCACCAGCGCGGACGTGAGCCCCGGTGCCACCGGCCCCGACGCCAGCACCGACTCCCTCACCCGCCCCGTCACCTCGCGCCCATCCGCCAGCACCAGGTGATTCACCGTGCGCGCCTCGCGAGCGACCTCCAGCCCGAAGTCGCCCCCGCGCTTCCACGCCAGCGTGGACTCGAACTCCGACAACACCTCGAACAGGTGCTCGAAGTCGCGCGCCACGAAGAGCTGCGGCTGCATCCGGGTGATGTCGTAGTCCGCGTCCGCGCACGCGACGGTGAGCGGCAGCTTGCGCACCGCGGGCGTGAGGCAGTGCACCGCCTCACCGATGCTCGACAGGATGCCCGCGCCGTAGATGCGCGGCTGGTCCAGGCTCCCCACGAGCCCGTACTCCGCGGTCCACCAGTACAGCCGCGCCGCCCGCGTGCTCTCGCTCACGTAGCGACGGCTCGCGCTCGCCGCCGCCAGCCGCGCCTCCGCGTGCGCCACCTCGTCCGCGCTCGCGTCCGGGTCCTCCTTCACGACCGAGAGGTTGCGGATGGCCTCGAAGACGGCCTGGTCCTCCACGCTCGCAATCGACTTGAAGCCCACCATGCCGCAGGCCTTCAGGTACTCGGCGTAGCGGCGGTTCGCGATGATGGGCGCGTGCCCCGCGCTCTCGTGCACGATGTCCGGCGCGGGCGTGTACTCGATGTGCTCGTGCGTGCGGATGTCCGCGGCGATGGCCAGCACCCCCATCGACTGGAGCTCCGTGAAGACCGCGGGCGGGATGAAGCCGCGCACGCCCACCGCCGACCAGCCCAGCCGCGACAGCTGCGCGTTCATCTCATCCAGGCTGGGAATGGCCTCGGCGTTGATGCCCGTCGCCGCCAGCCCCTCCAGGTACACCGGGTGCGCCCGCTCCGCGAGGTGTCCCCGGAGCTTGCCCATGATGTGGCGCCAGACCGCGTGGTCCCTCGGCGTATACGCCGCGTAGTCCTGGCTCACCACGTAGCGCCGCAGATGCGCGGGCAGGCGGGATATCGTCAGTTCCGTTGGCGTCATATCCGAACACTCCAGGTGGATTCTTCCAGTTGCCAGGAAGATACCGATGGCGTTGGGATTCGGAAATCCGGCAGAATTCGACGTCTTCGTCGGTTTAACGACGAGCGCTCATACGGGTTGACGCAGTCCGTCGAGCAACGTCGTGGCGCCCAGGCTCAGCGCACCCGACGGCCAGAGCGCCACGACCTCCACGGCCTGGGGCTCCTCCTCCTCGAGCGGCCACGCGTGGATGTCGGGAGGGAACGGGTGCATGCGGCGCAGGTCCGGAGCAATCGCGCACGCGCTGAAGGCCCGCAGCAAGTCGTACAGGAGCAGGAAGCTCTCGACGCGCGCCACCTCGGCCACGGTGACGCCGTGCGCCGCGAAGCGCGCGCTGTTGGCGCCGCCGTAGGGGTCATCGCGCAGCCAGTCGACGAAGGGCTGCCCTCCCAAGTCCCTCACGTGCAGGGAGCGCCGGGAGGCCGCCGTGCTCGCCAGCGCGCTGCCGGGCCCCGCCAGCACGACGAAGGGCATGCGCAGCAGGGACTCGGACTCCACGCCCTCATGGGGCGGGAGCGGGGTGAAGTCGAGGGCCAGGTCGAGCTGGCGGGTCTGCACCTGGCGGGTGAGTTCATGCGGTCCGCCGAAGCTGAGGACCAGCTTGAGGCCGCGCGCGGCCGCGTCCTGTGCCACCTTGCCCAGCAAGGAGAGGGACAAGGTGGGGTTGAGGCCCAGGCGCACCACGGGCTCGGCGCTGGCCAGGTCAATCAGCCGCTTCATGTCGAGCTGGTGCAGGGGCGTCTGCGTGCCGGCGAAGAGGCGCTCGCCTCGCGCGGTGAGCTGGAGGCGGCGGCCGGGGCCTCGCTCGAGCAGCGTCGCGCCGTCCGCCAGCGCCATCTCCAGCGAGCGGATGTGCTCGCTTACCACGGAGCGCGCCACGCCCAGGTGCTCGGCGGCGGCGTCGATGCTGCCGGCCTCCACCGCGGCGGTGAAGGACTCCAGCCAGACGAGGTGTCGCAGGAGCTTGCGTGGCGGCATGGGCCCCCCATCCTGGCACCGCCGCGCCCGCCGTCACGAGCTTCCGTGCGGCGCCCCCGCTGTCCCCAGGCGGGACGAGCCCCCACCGCAAGGGGGCAGCCGGGCGCGTGTCATTCCTTGAACATCGCCCGCGAGCGGGCTAGCAGGAAGCGCGATGTCTCGGACGCCTCCCGCCACCCTCACGCCCCCAGAGAGGCTCCGCCAGAGACTGGCCGACGCCCGGCCGCTGCTGGGACCCGCGCTGCTCTGGTGCACCCTGCACGGGCTGCTCGCGCTGCTCTTCTTCGGAGCCCCGCTGCTCGCCTCCGTGGAGCGGCTGGCCCCGTCGCTGCGGCCCGTGCTGCTCGCGGGCGGCGTCGTCCAGGCCCTGTTCCTGGGGCTGCTCGCCTTCGTGGCCACGCTGCCCCTGGTGCTGCTCGGGCGGCGCTACGCGCTGACGATGACCGTCGCGGTGGCCCTGGGCGTGGCCATGCTCGGCGTGGATGCGCTGGTGCTGTCGTCGCTGGGCTTCCACATCAACGGCCTGGTGCTCGCCGTCGCGCTCCAGCCGCGGGCGCTGGCGGAGACGGGGCTCGCGCCGCATGAGCTCGCGATGGCGGCCCTGGCGGCGCTGGCCGTCCTGTCGTTCGATGTCTGGACCGGCCTGCGCTTCCTGCGACGCGTCCAGCGGCCTCGCCGTGTGGGACGGCTCGTCGCGCTCCTGGTCCTCATCACTGCCGCGGAGCGACTGACGAGCGCCTATCTCGTCTTCGCCCATGGCGGCGCGGTGCTGCACGCGGCCACCACCCTGCCCCTCCAGGCCCCGGTGCGGATGAACACGCTGCTCACGCGGCTGACGGACCGGCCGCCCGCCTCCGGCCTGCGCCTGGGCGTCAGCCCCGAGGCCGGCGCTCCCGCCGCGAGCATCGAGCCCTCCGCCGTGCGCTTCACGCGGCGCCCCGACATCCTGCTCATCCTCGCGGAGAGCCTGCGCGACGACTTCTTCACGCCGCAGGTCATGCCGCACCTGTGGCGCCGGGCGGAGCACGGCACGCGCTTCCTGCATCACCACAGCGCGGCGAGCTCCACGGACTTCTCCCTCTTCAGCCTGTTCTTCGGCCTGGAGGCCCAGCGCCGGGACGCGGTGGTGGGCGCGGGGCGCGCGCCACTCCTGTTCCCCGCGCTCAAGGCCAATGGCTACCGACAGGCCTTCTTCGCCGCGTCCTCCGTGGACTGGATGGGACTGAAGGACACGGTCTTCCGCGACGTCCACGGCGGCCTGCGCACGGACTACGAGGGCCGCAGCCACCTGCGCGACGCGGAGATGGTGAAGGACGCGGTGAACCTGGCCCGGTCGACGCCGAGCGATGTCCCGCTCTTCACCTTCGTCTTCTTCGCGGGGACGCACTTCGACTACGACTACCCGCCGCGCTCGGCCGTGTTCTCTCCGGCGTGGAATGGCGATGGGGGGCTTGCCACCGCGCGGGTCCCCGCCGAGCACCTCAAGGCGCGCGCGTGGAACTCCGCCTACGAGGTGGACACCAAGGTGGAGGAGCTGTTGACGCAGTGGGAGGCCGCGCGAGGCACGCGCCCCCTGGTCGTCTTCACCGGAGACCACGGCGAGGAGTTCCGCGAGCACGGCCGCGTGGGCCACGCCAGCGACGTCACCGAGCTCCAGCTGCATGTCCCCATGCTCATCTTCGACGAGCGCCTGGCCCCGGGCGAGGTCGACTCCGTCACGGGTCACATCGACCTGGTGCCCACGCTGTTCGACCTGCTCGGCGACACGCACCCGCCAGAGAAGCTGGGTGACGGCATTCCGATGACGCGGCCGGACCCTCGGCGCTACCTGCTCACCACCATCGGCTGGGAGCCTCGCTACGCGCTCATCGGCCGGGAGCTGAAGGTGCGCTTCGGCGCGGGACTGCCGGGCACGGAGCTCTCGGACATGTGGGACCGCCCGCTGCCGGACGCGCAGGAGCGCTTCGCCGCCGAGGCCCCTCGCATCCTGCGCCGCCTCCGAGGGGGCGACGCGGAGCGCGAGGAGTCCCCCGAGCCCACGAGCACCGCGACCACGCCTCCGCGCTGATGCGGCGCTCGGAGTGCCCGCCCCTCAGAAGCGGAGCCGAGCCCCCAGCGCGAGCGAGAACAGCCCCGTGTTCACCGTGAGCGGGTTCTGGACGAACTGGACGATGCGGTAGTCGGTGGCGACCAGCTCGTAGTACCCCTCCAACAGAGGCACACCCAGCTCCGGCATCGCGTGCCCCACGCTTCCCCCCAGGAGGAGCGCGGGGCGCAGCGCCGTCTTGAACCAGTAGTAGCCGGACTCGTAGCGGTCCGGCAGCGTCAGGAAGTAGCGGTCGCCGAAGGTGTAGCTGAACGCCGCGCCCACGGTGAGCGGGCGGATGCTCCAGTCTCCCCGGGCGATGTGGAACGGATGCCACTGGGCCTTGAGCGTCAGCGTCACGAAGTCCGCGCCCGCGACGGACCGGGGCGCCCAGCCGAGCAGCAGCTGCACGTCCACCTGCTCATCCAGGAACGCCCACCCCGGCCCCGCGGCCAGCATCCCGATGGAGCCCGCGAACTGGAGCGACGCATGGTCCGGCACGTACCACGGCGCGTCGGACGCCCGAGACTCCGCGCGCGCGGGAAGTCCCATGAGCAGCCACACCAGCAGCAGTCCCGCCATGAGTCCCGAGCGAGTCATCAGTAGAAGACCTGCTCGATGCGCACCGATGCACCCGCGACGGTGACCACCAGGTAGTTCCGCAGCTCGAGGGCGTCGGTGATGAAGTAGCGCACGCCCTCGCGCACATCGCTGCCGAAGCGGTGGACGTGGCCATGGAAGGACACCACGACATTGCGCTCCGCCTGGAGGTGCTCGAAGGGCTCCTTCAGCGACGGGTCGAAGTCCGAGTGCCATGGCGGCACATGGGAGAAGGTGAACAGGTGCCCTCCGCGCGGCGGTGACCGCAGCTCCGCGCGCAGCAGGTCCAGGTCCGGCACGTTGCCGGGGTAGCCGAACTCGCGGGAGTTCGAATCGAAGAGGACGAAGCGGCTCCCGCCGTAGTCGAACACCAGGTCCGCCGCGCCGAAGTGGTGATGGAAGAGCTGCCGCCCCGTTCCCAGGAGGTCGTGATTGCCGATGACGGCCAGTGCGGGCACCGGCGCATCGTTGAGCAGGCTCGCCACCCGGCCATACTCCTGGGCCGAGCTGAACTCCGTCAGGTCCCCCACCTGGATGACGAAGTCGACATCCCGCGTCGCCACGTCCTTCATGGCGTCGTTCGCTTCCTTCAGGAAGACGCCGATGTCGCCCATCACCGCGAAGCGGAAGGAGCCGTCACCGCGGTCTCTCGGGAGCTTCTCGAGCGCACGCGCGTTCACGTGCTGCTCGCCCCCTCGGACCTCGTAGGGGTGCAACTCGAAGACGCCGCACCCCGCGAAGAGCAGCAACAGCCATGGGAGCCAGTACCTCACGGCCGTCCAGGTAACGACGTGATGCAACCTCTTCAACCCTTGGGCCGAGTCCACCGCCCGACATGACACATGTGCTCATGCACACCATCACCTGACGGACACATGTCTCGCTCGCGGTGCGCGCTCCGAGCCGATGACGTTGTCGACTGCTTCGCCCTCGCCGCGTTGTCCGAGCGTCACAGTCTCTTCACCCTCCGGCCGTGAGCGCCGGATATGTCCTGCTCACGGAGGTCCATCCCGGGCCTCCGTGATGAAGCCGGGAGCACACGAACGTGAGCGCCTTGCTGTCGTTCATCCTGGTGGCGGTCAGTCCCGTGGGCGGCATCCTCGCGGCCGTGCCGCTGGGCATCCTCGGCCTGGGCTATCCCCCGTGGGCCGTGGTCATCACGTGCGTGCCGCTGGGATATCTCCAGGTCCTCGCCGTGGACCTGGGCTGGGACGCACTGGAGCGGTGGGAGATGTGGCGCCGGCTGCGCTCCCGGCCACGCGGGGCGATGGTGCACCGGTTGCTGTCGCACTGCGGTGGATTCTGGTCCACCGTGGCGCTCGTTCCGTTGGTGGGACCGTGGGCCGTGATGGGGCTGATGCGGACCGCGGGGGTGCCTCAGCGCCGCGTGGCCGTCCCCATCCTCTTCGCCTTGACGGTCATTGCGTCTCTGCTCGGAATCGTCTGCGCCGTCGCGCCCGAGTGGGTTCGTTGACCTTGCCGGCATCTCGGGGAAGTGCTGAAAAGTCCTGCAACCGAGAAGGCCCCAGACCGGGGCGCGGGGAGGACGTTGGTGGAGATCCAGAAGCCCTACCTGTTGTTCCTGGGAGATGTACCCGACCAGCTCGCGGCGAAGACGGCGCACGGCATCGTCGACTGGAGGCCCGAGTTGTGTGTCGGCCAGCTCCGGCTCCCCGGCTGCAAGGCGGACTGCGGCCTGACGGACCTGGACATCGCCCAGGCGAAGGCGAAGGGCGCCAGGACGCTCATCGTCGGCGTGGCCAACGCGGGCGGCGTGCTGCCGGAGCACTGGGTGGGCAAGCTGGTGGAAGCGCTGGACGCGGGCATGGACGTGGCGACGGGACTGCACAGGCGCCTGTCGTCCTTCCCCGCCATCGCGGAGGCTGCCCGGCGCAATGGCCGCGCGCTGCATGACGTGCGGATTCCGGACATGGAGTTCGCGACGGGCAAGGGGACTCGGCGTCAGGGGTTGCGGCTGCTGACGGTGGGGACGGATTGCTCGGTGGGGAAGAAGTACACGGCGCTCGCGCTGGAGAAGGAGATGCGCGCGCGCGGACTCCAGGCGGACTTCCGCGCCACGGGGCAGACGGGCATCTTCATCTCGGGCCGCGGTGTGGCCATCGACGCGGTGGTGTCCGACTTCGTGGCCGGCGCGGCCGAGTGGCTGTCACCCGAGAACGCGGTGGACCACTGGGACCTGGTGGAGGGACAGGGGTCGCTGTTCCATCCCTCGTTCGCGGGGGTGACGCTCGGGCTGCTGCACGGCGCGCAGCCGGATGCCTTCGTCGTGTGTCATGAGCCCACGCGCACGAAGATGCGGGGCGTCCAGCATGCGCTGCCGTCCATCCAGGCGGTCATCGAGCGCACCGTGCTGGAGGGGCAGCTGACGAACCCGGGCATCCAGTGCACCGGGCTGGCCATCAACACCGAGCACCTGGCGGAGCCGGAGGCCCTGGGGCTCCTGGAGCGGCTGGGACGGGAGCATGGGCTTCCGTGTGTCGACCCGATTCGGACAGGGGTCGGGCCGTTGGTGGATGAGCTGGTGCGCCGCTTCCCGGCTCGGGGCTGAGGGGCCATGCGCAAGGTCACCATCAAGCATGAGAGCTGGCCCATCGCGGGCAGCTTCACCATCTCCCGGGGCTCGAAGACCTCCGCCGAGGTGGTGGTCGTCACGCTGGAGGAGGACGGCGCCGTGGGGCGCGGCGAGTGTGTCCCCTACGCGCGGTATGGCGAGACGGTGGACGGGGTGCTGCGGGCCCTGGAGGCCGCGAGGCCCCGAATCGAGGCGGGCCTGGGGCGGGACGGTGTCCCCGAGGTGCTGGAGCCCCGTGCGGCGCGCAATGCCTTGGACTGTGCGCTGTGGGACTTGGAGGCGAAGAAGGCGGGCAAGGCGGTCTGGGAGTTGTTGGGGATGGCCGAGCCCCGTCCACTCGTCACCGCGTACACACTGAGCCTGGATACGGTGGACGCCATGGGGGTGGCCGCGAAGAAGGCCGCGCACCGGCCCTTGCTCAAGGTGAAGCTGGGGCGAGGGAGTACGGAGGACCTCGAGCGGCTGCGAGCCATTCGCGCGGGGGCGCCCGAGAGTCGGCTCATCGTGGATGCGAATGAAGGATGGAAGCCCGAGGAGCTCCCCACGCTGCTGGCCGCCTGTGCGGAGCTGGGGGTGGTGATGGTGGAGCAGCCCCTGCCCGCGTCCGATGATGAGGCATTGAGAGGGTTGCACCGCCCGGTGGCGGTCTGCGCCGATGAGTCCGCGCATGACCGACATGGGCTGACAGAGCTTGTGGGCAAGTACGACGCCATCAATATCAAGCTCGACAAGACGGGAGGACTCACCGAGGCCCTGGCCCTGGCCCGGGAAGCACGAGGGCACGGGCTCCAGCTCATGGTGGGATGCATGGTCGCCACGTCCCTGGCGATGGCGCCGGCGGCGCTCGTGGCACAGGGCGCGGAGGTGGTTGATTTGGATGGACCGCTGCTGCTCGCCAGGGACCGCGAGCCGGGCATCCGCTTCGAGGGGAGTACCCTCTTCTGGCCCCCCCGAGAGCTGTGGGGCTGAAGAGCCCTCCTGGCCATGGGAGGTCTGCCCATGGCCAGGAGACTTCCTGCGAGTGCCTTTGAAATGTCGCGGCTACAGCTGCGTGACAGCCGAGACGATCAAGGATGGAGCCAACCCATAAAGCGAAATAGCAGCGCGGTAGTCCGTTTCCGTCTGGACATAGCCTCCCACTGAACCGGGAGGCCTGCACTTGAGACTAAACATGACCGACACTGCATCATACCCTCCCACAAGCAGTCGACCATCATCCCCATACCCAGGTGCTCCCGTGTCCTCACCCAAGATGTCATCGGCACAGACGCCTATCGGCTCCGCCCACATTTGTTCGTGACGGAATCCCAGCACATGACCCAACTCATGGCGGAGAATCCCTTCAAGCGTACGTCCTCCACTTGACGTAGTGAAGGCATTCGGGCTGATGTTCAACCGCGCCTCATGACGAGCAGCACTCGGAAAGAAGGCCAACGCGTTATACTCATGTTCCTCTGCACTTGGACTAGGCTTAACGTCGAAAGTCACGTTGAGATTGAAGTCCGGCGGCTCTTGGGCACACATTCCATCTTCAGCCGGAATGTAGCTAATCGTCACCCCAACTCGTCGACTCCATGACTCCGCGGCCGTGGCCATTGCGGCAATCACGAGATTCTTCTGCGCGCCAAATGCATTAGAGATGCAATACTTCAACGAATGCTTCGCGGCATCAGTCCAGACGTCGTCCACAAACACACTGCTCCCGCTCCCAACAGGCCTCTGATTGACCGTCAGCGGTTGAGAGGCACGAGTCATGTACTCCTTGTAATACTTTCGCAACGCATCCTCGCCGTAGATGGCGATGTCCCCTTCGACGATGAACACCCCGGGGCGCACGGGGCTCTCCATCACCTGGGCGCGGAAAGCCTTCCACCCATCGTCAAAGGCCTCGTCACGAGAAGGGACTCCGATGTCCGATGCCTCGCCGCAGGAGACCGCCAACACGAGCGCCAGCGCTTGCGCCGCTCGCAAGCCAATTCTGGGCATCTTCATTGGAAGCCTCGACTCAGATGAAGTTGATGTAGCCAATCACCGGGAAGGTCGGCTGCTCCGCGAAGCACGTGGTGGTGTTGACTTCGAAGTTGACCTCCTTGCCCGCCAGGAACGCCCCCGTCAGGAGCGACAGGATGCTCTTCCCGTTCGTCGACGCAGGCGAGAAGCGTAGCGACGTGCTCGAACACCCCGCCGGGCCCACCGCCGCGCCCGACACATCCACCCAGCAGATGTTCCGGTCCGTCTCACACCCCATGTTCAGGATCTTCCGCAGACCCGTCGGTGTAGCCGCCGCCTCACCCGCGAAACCCAGGACCGCCACCACCGACACCATCATCAGCTTCTTCATGTTTGGACTCCTGGAATGAATGACAACTCATTGAGCCCCCTCTTCTGACTGCCCCGAGGGCCATGGGGCATGAACTCCTCCTGCCCCTGGGCATACCCGCCACAGGGTCACGAGGCTCTCCAGAAATACGTCTCACAGCATGGCGACGAGGACGTCACCGCACAGGCCCGCAACACCTCGACTACAAGGTCGTGACAGCCGAGACAATCAGAGACGGAGCCAACCCATAGAGAGAAATGGCGGCGCGATAGTCCGTTTCCGTCTGGGCATAGGCCCACGGAGAACCTGCTGGTCGACACTGGGCGTAGTGCATGACCGATAGGGCGTCATACCCACCGACGAGCTGCCTCGCGTCGTCCTGGTGCCCAGGCTGGAACAGGTCTTCAGCTTCACAATCTGACACCCCAGGAATCGGGGAGATCCAGATGTGCTCGTGCCGGAACCCCAGCACATGCCCCAACTCATGCCGCAGCGTCGCCTCCAAGGTTTGTCCATTCGCCGTCAATGGGTCAAAGGCCCTCTCATAGATCCAAAGGATGCGATCAGTGGAACTCGGAGGAAAAGCCGAGGCAATGAAAGCAGATGGCCCAGAGACATATCGGACCTCGAAGTTCACTCGGAGGTTTAATCCTGGGTCCTCCGGGTCACACCACAGGTCCTCAGACGCAAGATGCGTGAAGCTCACCCCGACCCGCCGACTCCAGGATTCCCCCGCCGCCTTCATCGCGGCAGCCACCTTGGCATGCTGAGCCGGAAGGAACCTGTGCGTGATACAGTAGGTCAACGAGTGCTTCTGCTCCTGCCCCAGGACATCATCCACAACGATGCCACCGCCGGCGTCCCGCAACCGAACCGTCAGCGGTTGAGAGGCACGAGCCATGTACTCCTTGTAATACTTTCGCAACGCATCCTCGCCGTAGATGGCGATGTCCCCTTCGACGATGAACACCCCGGGGCGCACGGGGCTCTCCATCACCTGGGCGCGGAAAGCCTTCCACCCATCGTCAAAGGCCTCGTCACGAGAAGGGACTCCGATGTCCGATGCCTCGCCGCAGGAGACCGCCAACACGAGCGCCAGCGCTTGCGCCGCTCGCAAGCCAATTCTGGGCATCTTCATTGGAAGCCTCGACTCAGATGAAGTTGATGTAGCCAATCACCGGGAAGGTCGGCTGCTCCGCGAAGCACGTGGTGGTGTTGACTTCGAAGTTGACCTCCTTGCCCGCCAGGAACGCCCCCGTCAGGAGCGACAGGATGCTCTTCCCGTTCGTCGACGCAGGCGAGAAGCGTAGCGACGTGCTCGAACACCCCGCCGGGCCCACCGCCGCGCCCGACACATCCACCCAGCAGATGTTCCGGTCCGTCTCACACCCCATGTTCAGAATCTTCCGCAGACCCGTCGGTGTAGCCGCCGCCTCACCCGCGAAACCCAGGACCGCCACCACCGACACCATCATCAGCTTCTTCATATGCATGGGCTCCGGCAATGCCTCGCAATGAGTTGAAGTGACCGCCAGGACCGGCATTGCCAAGACGAACCATACCCGCAAACACCAAACACCTCAATACACCCTCACCACCGAACAACCATTTTCCTCTCTACGAACGCCTTTCCCCTCAATAACAGAAAACTATCCCCCTGCCGCCCTCAACGACAGAAAACTGTCACGCAGACCTGCCTCACAGTGGCGCCCCCCCCTAGGCTTCCCAGCCCTTCTGGTGACAAAAATTGTCAACCAGACAAGTTTCGTCACCCTCTGCGTCTTCACTCCCATTCACACCTGCCAGAGGCGGCCGGGACAAAGCAAGACTCTGCAACCGCCTCCTGGTGAAATTCCCCAGGCCTACCCAATCCAGACCTGGATCCTCGCGGAGTCCCCACGACACACACTGAACGCCAACCCCTGGAGCAATCCGCTCTTCGCATGCCAGGTCCTCGCGGTGCCCCTTGTTCTCCGCACACACGGCACGCCCCCGAATTCCCCGTGACGGATTCAGCTCGCCAGCCCAAACAAGGAGTCACTCAAAGGTGCACAGGAAATCGTCATGAGCGCGAAGCGACTGAGCTGTATGTGGGCATTCCTCCTTGTGGCATGCGCCCCTGACGTGACGGTCGGCGCCCCCAAGGACTGCGGACAGAAGGAAGAGATGGGGGTTCAGACGCCGGCTCGGAGCCCGACGCGGGGTCCCCGACGGGCAAGCGCGTCTTCGGCACCAGCGGCAGCTACGCGGCCCATCTCCAGATCATCAGCAGAGGCACCTCTGGCCTCGACGGCGCCGACCACCTCTGCACGACCATCGCCCGGGCGCTGGCTGGACTGACCAATGAGGACAAGGATTGGCTCTCCAGCCCGAAGATCGAGGCCATGGACCACATCGCGGGCATCGGGCCCTGGCAGCAACTCACCGAGAAAGGCCCCCTCCAGAAGACCTTCAACAAAAAGGCTCAACTTGCGAATACGCCCCTGCCCCCTGAGCTCCACCGAAGCGGGCCGCATCCTGGGCTCGGAATGTGTCTGGACCTGGGCCGCAAGGACGACGAGACCTGCGGCCGCTTCGAGGGGACCACCGGCTACGGCAATCTGGTGAGCACGTCGCGCATCGAGGCCTGGACCGAGAGCGCCTGTGCCGCCTCCGGCCTGTCCTAAGCCTTGTGCCCCCTGACCGCTCACATCTACAGCGTCGAACAGCAGGTCCGCCCACACCGCCTGGGGTGCACGAAACACCCCTTTCGTGACGAGCGGCTGACGCCTGGAACGTCCGCGAGACACACCGTGACAGGGGGCCCTTGCCCTGGGGAGGCCGGAAGCACAGCATGCGCGGCCACAGTGTCCGCGAACGTCACGCCTCCCACTCCCCACACCACGTACACCGAGCGCCGCGCCTCCGCGCAGGCCGAGCTGTCCGCCCTGGACCGCATCAGCGCTCGCTACGCCAACCTCCGCACCCTCGCCTTCCTCGTCGCCGTCGTCCTCGGAGGGCTCATCATCACCGGCCGCATCCCGAAGACCTGGTGGTGGGGCGCGGTGGGCGCCGGCGTCGCCTACGGCGTGCTGGCCGTCCTCCATCACCAGATCTTCCGCCGCGAGGCCCGCCAGCGCCTCTACGTGACACTCAACGAGCGCGGCCTCGCGAGACTCGGCCACGGCTGGCACGAGTTCACCGAGCGCGGCGAGCGCTTCGCCTCCCCTTCCCACCTCTACACCCCCGACCTGGATGTTTTCGGCCAGGGCAGCCTCTTCCAGCTCCTCAACGAGACGGCCACCCGCGCCGGCGAGGAACGCCTGGCCTCCTGGCTCTCCTCACCCGCCCCGGTCGAAGCCGTGGAGGCCCGCCAGGGCGCCGCACGGGAGCTGGCCCCGCGCGTGGACTTCCGCCAGGACCTCTGCGTCGACGCACGCACCGTGGCCAAGGAGAAGGCCGACCCCGCCCTCTTCATCCAATGGGCCGAGGCCGGCCCCTCCCTCACGTCCATCCGCTGGTCCCGCCCCCTCGCCATCCTCCTCCCCCCGGTGACGCTGGCCCTCTTCATCCTGGGCGAGGTCGGCGTCCTCCCCGGCTCCTCCGTCTGGGCCGGACTGGCCGCGCAGCTCGCCGTCGCCGTGGCCACCCGCCGCACGCTGCGGAAGATGGATGAGGCCGTGGAGAAGGGGGAGCAGGGCTTCGTCCGCTACGCCCCCCTCTTCGAGCGCATGGAGAGCCAGCGCTTCGAACACCCCCTCCTGCGAAACCTCCAGCAGGGCCTTCAGCCCCAGGGCGAGCCGCCCGTCTCGGCGCACTTCCACCGCTTCAGCCAGCTCTTCTCCCTCATCGAGTTCAAGCGCCACCAGTTCCACCCCCTGGTGCACTGGCTCACCCTCTGGGACATCCACGCCCTCTTCGCCCTGGAGAACTGGCGCGCGAAGCACGGCGCCCGCCTGCGCCACTGGTTCGAGTCCCTCGCCGAGCTCGAGGCCCTCTCCTGCATCGCCGGCCTCGCCCATGACCGCCCCGCCTTCGCCTGGCCCACCCTGGAGGCCCGAGGCCCCGTGATGGAGGCCCGGCAGCTGGGCCACCCGCTCCTCGACGCCCCCGTCCCCAACGACGTCTCCCTGCCCGGCCCCGGGCACGCCCTGGTCATCACCGGCTCCAACATGAGCGGCAAGACGACACTGATGCGCGCCATGGGCACCAACGTCGTGCTGGCCCTCGCGGGCGCCCCGGTGTGCGCCACGTCGCTGCGCCTGTCCCCGCTCCAGGTCCTCACCAGCATGCGCGTGAAGGACTCGCTGGAGCGCGGCGTCTCCTACTTCTACGCGGAGGTGCAGCGCATCAAGGCCGTGCTGGACGCCGCGCGCACGGCGAACGGGCAGGCCCTGTTCCTCCTCGACGAAATCCTCCTGGGCACCAACACCCGCGAGCGCCAGCTCGCCTCGCGCGAGGTGCTCCGGCTCCTCCTGTCCACCGGGGCCGCGGGCGCGGTGACGACACACGACCTGTCGCTGACGGCGCTCGCCCAAGAGCCCGGCGCGCACGTGCTCAACGTCCACTTCCGCGACCACCTGGAGGACGGGAAGATGGTCTTCGACTACACGCTGCGCGAGGGCGTCGTCGACACGACCAACGCGCTGCGCGTGCTGCGCCTCGCCGGCGTCCCCGTGGACGACCCCGAAGCTCCCGTGAACTGAGCGCGCACAAAAGAAAGCGGGCCCCGGGAAGCACTTCCCCGGGGCCCGCGAAGTTTCAGGTCCTGAAGCCCGAGCGCGCGACTACTTCGCGTTCTCGATGAGCGCCGCGGCGCCCATGCCGCCACCGATGCACATGGTGACGACGCCGTAGCGGCCGTTGCGGCGCTTCAGCTCCTGCAGAATCGTGGCGACCAGGCGCGCACCGGACACGCCCAGCGGGTGGCCCAGGGCGATGGCGCCGCCGTTGGGGTTCACCTTGTCCTCGGAGATGCCCAGCTCACGGATGCAGTACAGCGCCTGCGGAGCGAAGGCCTCGTTCAGCTCGAAGACGTCGATGTCCTTCACCTCGAGCTTGTTCTTCGCCAGCAGCTTGCGCACCGCGGGCACGGGGCCGATGCCCATGACCTCCGGAGGCACACCCGCGACGGCGAAGTCCAGGAAGTAGCCCAGCGGCTTGACGCCCAGCTCCTTCGCCTTCTCCTCGCTCATCACCACCGCGGCCGCCGCGCCGTCGGTCAGCGGCGACGCGTTGCCGGCCGTCACCACGCCCTTGGCGTTGAACGCGGGCTTGAGCTTGTTCAGGCCCTCGAACGTCGTCTCCGGGCGCAGGATGGTGTCCACCGACACCGTCACCGTCTTCGCGTTGCCCTCCTCGTCGTACACGGTGGTCGTGACGGGGATGATCTCCGCGGCGAACTTGCCCTGCTCCCGCGCGGCGGCGGCGCGGCGCTGGCTCTCGGCGGCGAACTTGTCGGAGTCCTCGCGCGACACGTTGTGACGCGAGGCGATGTTCTCCGCCGTCACACCCATCGACGAGTAGATCTCCGGGTGGTTCGCCATGATTTCGGGGTTGGCGCTCACCTTGTTGCCGCCCATGGGGACCATGGACATGGACTCGGTGCCACCGCCGATTCCCACGTGAATCTGGCCCGCCTGGATGGCCGCGGCCACCTGGGCGATGGCCTGCGTTCCGGAGGAACAGAAGCGGTTGATGGTCATCGCCGGCACGTCGACCGGCAGGCCCGCCAGGAGCGTGGCCTGACGCGCCACGTTCATCCCCTGCTCGGCCTCGGGCATCGCACAGCCGAGGACCACGTCCTCGACATCCGAGCCCTTCAGACCAGGGACCTTGGCGACGGCTTCCTTGATGGCGATGGCGGCCAGGGTATCCGGCCGCGTGTCCTTGAACTCGCCCTTGTGCGCGCGGGTGAACGGCGTGCGGACCGCACTGGCAATCACGACTCGACCAGGCATTTTGCTTGTCTCCTTGCCCGAGGAGTCCCCGGGCATTCAGCGAATCTTTGTGTCGTGGTCAATGGATACCGGCGGGCCGCTAGTTGCGCAGCGGCTTGCCCTTCTCAATCATGTGCGTCAGACGGTCCTGGGTCTTCTCCTCGCCGCACAGGCTCAGGAAGGCCTCGGCCTCCAGCTCGAGCAGCTTGTCCTCGGTGACGAGCGCCGTGGTGCTCGTGTCACCGCCGGTCAGCACGCGGG
This sequence comes from Myxococcus stipitatus, assembly GCF_038561935.1. Next base: position 7,152,105 of record NZ_CP102770.1, read on the forward strand.
CCAGCTTCTGGCCAATCTTGCGGTCGTGCTCGCTGACCTGCCCGTTCATCTGCATGTCGTACAGCATCATGTCGATGGTGGCGTAGCCGCTGGGGCCGCCCAGGCGGAAGCGCGTGGGGCGCGGCGCGCGGAAGCCCGAGTCCGCCATGCCCAGCACGCGGGCCTTCGCGTCCGACAGGAGGAAGTCGCGGTTGGCGCTGATGCCGTCCGACGCGGAGAGGAAGCCCGCCTCGCGCGCCTCCTCGGCGCTGGTGGCGACCTTCGCGGTGCCGATGGACAGGAACACCTTCTTGAGGAAGGGCAGCGGGTCGAAGTCCTTGTCCGTGGAGTACGCGCCGTAGATGTTGCGGAGCAGCTGCATGTTGCCGCCGCCGCCGGGGATGAGCCCCACGCCGACCTCGACGAGGCCCATGTACAGCTCCGCGCTCGCCTGCACCGCGTTGCCGCCCATCGTCGCCTCGGCGCCGCCGCCCAGGGTCAGGTTGAAGGGCGCCGTCACGACGGGCACCGGGCTGTAGCGCATGCGCTGGTTCGCCTGCTGGAAGGACGTCACCAGCTTGCGGATGTCCTCGTACTGGCCGCTCTTCGCCGCCCACACCAGCGCGACGATGTTGGCGCCCGCGGAGAAGTTGGCGCCGTCGTTGCCGATGACGAGGCCCTTGAAGTTCTTCTCCGTCTCATCCAGCGCCGTGTGCATCATCTCGATGATCTGGTCATCGATGGAGTTCATCTTCGTGTGGAACTCCAGCAGCGTGGCGCCGTCGCCCATGTCCCACAGGGTGGCGGAGTCGTTGCCGGCGACCTTCTTGTTGCCGCGCTTGAGGTACTCCACGCGCTGCGTGCGCGCGTTCTCCGGCACCACCTTCACGGACTTCGTGGGGATGTCCCAGTACGTGTCCTTGCCGTTCGCCACGCCGTAGAAGGACTCGCGGCCCGCGGCCAGCATGTCCTCCACCCACTTGGCGGGCTTCAGGCCGAGCGCCTTCATCCGCTCGACGCCCTTCTTCACGCCGTACGCGTCCCAGACCTCGAAGGGCCCCAAATCCCAACCGAAGCCCCAGCGCACGCCGCGGTCCACGTTGACCACGTCGTCGGCAATCTCGGGGATGCGGCGGCTGGTGTACGCCAGCACGTCCAGCGTCACCTGCTCGGCGAACTTCGCGGCCTTGTCCGTCCCGTTGAGGACGACCGCCACGCGCTCCTTGACGTCCTCCACCTCGCGGGCGGCGCCCAGCGACTCGAAGCGCACCTTGCCCTGCGGCCGGTACTCGAGCGTCTTCAAGTCGAGCGCGAGGATGTCCTTGCCGCCGCTGCTGCGGTCCTTCTTGTAGAAGCCGCCGCCGGACTTGTCGCCCAGCATGCCCTTCTCCACCATCTTCTGGAGGAAGTCGGGGATGGCGAAGACGTTGCGCTCCTCATCCTGGGTGAGCGTGTCGTAACAGTTCTTCGACACGTGGATGAAGGTGTCCAGGCCGACGATGTCCGCGGTGCGGAACACGGCCGACTTGGGGCGGCCCATGGCGGGGCCGAAAATCTTGTCCACCTCCTCGATGGACAGCTCCGCGGGGCCCATGGCGGCGATGGTCCGCATCATCCCGTACACGCCGATGCGGTTCGCGATGAAGTTGGTGGTGTCCTTGCCGTAGACGATGCCCTTGCCGAGGACCTCCTCACCAAAGCGGTGGATGGTCTTCATCACCGCGGGGTCGGTCTCCGTGCCCGCCACGAGCTCCAGGAGCTTCATGTAGCGGACCGGGTTGAAGAAGTGCGTGACGAGGAAGTTCTTCTTGAACGCCGCGCCCCGGCCCTGCGTCATGCCGACAATCGACATGCCCGAGGTGTTGGAGGAGACGATGGCGTCCTTGCGCGCGTGCTTCTCCACCTTCTCGAAGAGCGCCTGCTTGACGGCCAGGTCCTCCTTCACCACCTCGATGACCCAGTCACAGTCAGCGATGCGGTGCAGGTCGTCCTCGAAGTTGCCCACCTCGATGGCGGTGAACACCTGCTCGGACATGATGGGGCTGGGCTTCTGCTTGCGCATGTTGGCCAGCGCCCCGAGGGCGAACTTGTTGCGGAAGGCCTTGGACGAGGTGTCCTCGCCCGGAGCGGCCTTCGGCGGAACGATGTCCAGGAGGAGCGCGCGCACGCCCGAGTTGGCCAGATGGGCGGCGATGCCGCTGCCCATCACTCCGGCGCCCAGCACAGCTACCTTGCGGATCCGCGTCGTCATTGGAAGAGGCTCCCTTGAGGGAATTAGGGGACTGCACAAATGTAGGCGATTGACCCGAAAGTCAATCTGTTCGGAAGGTGGAGCCCCTCGCCATGGGGTCATCACCCCGGCTAAGAAAACAGACCTTCCATGGCTCGCCCCGACCCGCACTCCTACAACGACAGCACGCAGCCCGAGACGGAAACCCTGGACTGGAAGGCCCGAGTGGACTTCCACACGAGGAGGCTCCACGCCGAAGCCACGTTGACGCTGAAGGAAGCATCCGCCGGTCCTCTGGACCTGGACACGCGCGATTTGGAGATTCTCAGAGTCGTAGACGCTGGGGGTCGCCCCTTGCCCTACATGCTGGCACCTCCCGAGCCCATCCTGGGGAGCCGGCTGAGGGTGGAATTGCCCGCGGGGGTGCGGCAGCTGACCGTGCACTACCGCACGTCGCCCACTGCCAGCGCGCTCCAGTGGCTGACACCGTCGCAGACGGCGGGCGGACAGCATCCGTTCCTCTACAGCCAATGCCAGGCGATTCACGCGCGCAGCGTGGTGCCGCTGCAGGACACGCCTCGCATCCGCATCCGGTACCGCGCGGCGCTGCGCGTGCCCAAGGCGCTCAAGGCCGTCATGGCGGCCAGCTTCGTGCGGCGCGAGGAGCACGGCGTGGAGGCGGAGGAGCAGTACGAGATGCCGCAGCCGGTGCCCCCCTACCTCCTGGCCTTCGCGGTGGGGAGCCTGGCGCCGAAGGAGCTGGGCCCGCGCTCACGCGTGTGGGCGGAGCCGGAACAGCTCGAGGACGCGGCGGAGGAGTTCTCCGGCGTGGACGACATGCTGCGCGCCGCCGAGTCCCTCTTCGGGCCGTATGACTGGGAGCGGTTCGACCTGCTCACCATGCCCCCGTCGTTCCCCTACGGCGGCATGGAGAACCCGCGGCTGACGTTCCTCACGCCCACCCTGATTGCCGGGGACAAGAGCCTGGTCAACGTGGTGGCGCATGAGCTGGCGCACTCGTGGACGGGCAACCTCGTCACGAATGCCTCCGCGGAGCACTTCTGGCTCAACGAGGGCTTCACCGTCTTCGCCGAGCGCCGCATCCTGGAGGCACTCGCCGGCCAGGAGGTGGCCGCCCTGCACGCCGCGCTGGGCCGGAGGGCCCTGGACGAGGCCCTGCACCACTTCCGCGAGCACCCGCACCTCACGGCGCTGCGCACGCACCTGACGGGCGTGGACCCGGACGAGGCCTTCTCCCAGATTCCGTACGAGAAGGGCTACCTGTTCCTCCGCGCCATGGAGGACGCGGTGGGGCGCGAGAAGTTCGACGGCTTCCTGCGCAGCTACCTGGCCACGTACCGCTTCAAGGCCCTCACCACCGAGGAGTTCATCGCCTTCACGGAGCGGGAGCTTCCCGGGGTGCTCAACCGCGTCAACGCGGAGGCATACCTGCGCCGTCCGGGCGTGCCCGTCAGCGCCCCCGCGCCCCGCTCGCGGCGGCTGGAGGCCCTGCTGCGCACCCGCGGCACGGTGCCGTCCGTGGACGCCGTGAAGGACTGGACGCCCGCGGAGTGGCAGCTCTTCCTGGAGTGGATGCCGGCGGACGCGCCCAAGGACCTGTTCCGGCAGCTCGACGAGCGCTTTGGCCTCACGCGAAGCCGCAACTCGGAGGTGCTGGTGGCGTGGCTCGTGGCGGCGCTGCGCGCGGGCTGGGAGCCGGCGGTGGGCCGCACAGAGGCGTTCCTGGGCGAGGTGGGCCGGATGAAGTACCTCAAGCCCTTGTACGGCGTGCTCAGCGCGTCCCGCGAGCACCGAGGCCTGGCGCGCTCGCTCTTCAAGCAGTACGGGGAGCGCTACCACCCCATCGCCCGGCAGGGCGTGGAACTCATCCTGTCCCGCGCCTGAGCGCGCGCGGGACGGAAGGGGACACCGGAGCTACTTCGAGGAGACCGCCTTGAGGCGCTTCTCGGAGAGCTCCAGGTACTTCTCATCCATGTCGATGCCCACGTAGCGGCGGTTCAGCTTGAGGGCGGCCACGCCCGTGGTGCCGCTGCCGTTGAAGGGGTCCAGGATGAGCGCGTCCTCGGGGGTGCTCGCCTCGATGATGCGCTCCAGCAGGGCCACGGGCTTCTGCGTGGGGTGGCTGCCGAAGGCCTTCTCCTCGCCGCCGCGCGGGACGGTGAGCGTCCACAGCCGGCCCTCGCCGTCCGCGGTGACTTCCGCGTCGCCGGAGGGAGGCAGCACCCAGGCGTCGCGCATCTGCTTGCCGCCGTTGTCCGCCTTCATCTTCGAGTAGTTGAAGACGTGCTGGAGCTTGCCGCCCGACTTGGGCGAGGCCCAGATGAGCAGCTCCGTGGAGTGCGTGAAGTAGCGGCACGCCAGGTTGGGGCTCGCGTTGGGCTTGAACCAGGTGACGGTGTTGAGGAGCTTGTAGCCGAGCTTCTGCATCGCGAAGCCGGCGTTGAAGATGACGTGCTGCGTGCCGCTCACCCAGAGCGTGCCGGTGGGCTTGAGCAGGCGCTGGCAGGCGGCGAGCCACGCCGTGGTGAAGGCATGGTCCTCCTCCACCCCGCGCGACACGTCCCAGTTGCCCTTCTGCACGGACACGCGTTTGCCACCCTTGCAGGTGGTCCCCCCGTTGGAGAGGAAGTACGGCGGGTCCGCGAAAATCATGTCGAACGTCTGGGGCTCGAACTGCTGCAAAAGCTCCAGGCTGTCCCCGCGCAGGAGCGTCCAGGCGTCGCCCTTCGCGTGCACGTTCTCGCTCAGGGAACGGCGGACAACCTTCAGGTTTCGGGCAGCAGCTTCCGCGAACATCTCGCCTCCGTCGGACTCTTCGTCTGGGACGCGGCGGACTGTGCAGTCACCTGAGTGCTACGTCTAATTATTGGCCTGTAGCACCCTGAAACTTGACGGGTGACTCAGGTCGTAGAAGCGCCGCGAGCAGGGCGGGAGCGCCTCTGATGAGGCCCTCCGTCACCCTGCTCGACGGTGCTGCTTCTCACTGTGATGCGAAGCGCGGCGACAGCCTGGAATCAGGCCTTGGCCTTCTTGCCACCCTTGGCGGGGGCAGCGGCGCCCTCGGCCGGAGCAGCGGCGTCCTTCGCCGGGCTGGCCGCGTACTTCTTGCGGAAGCGGTCGATACGGCCCGCCGTGTCCATGAGCTTGTACTTGCCCGTGAAGAAGGGGTGGCAGTTCGAGCAGACTTCCACCGAGAACGAGCCACGGGTGGAGTGGGTCTCAACAACGTTCCCGCACGCACAGGTGATGCGGGCCGGCGGGTAGACAGGGTGCAGTTCCGGCTTCATGACGCTCTCCAAGGTGCCTTGCCCCCGGCCGCCAACGGCCAGGAGGTCCGACACTGACAGTGGCCGGCGCTTATAACGGCGCGCCGACCGGGGCACAAGCCTGGCACGGCTCAGTGGGCCGTCGAGCCAGGGGGCTCGATGCGCTCCACCGCCTTCTGGACGGCCGGATCTCCCGGCACGTCAGGTCCAAGCTGTATGTAGGACAGTAGATGCGTCCGGGGCGCCGGGGTTGCGCCCTCCGCCGCTGTTTTCTGCAGGGCGGTGCGCCGGGCCTCCAGGCTGGCGACCGCCGACTCGAGCGCCGCCTTCTGCGCCGGGTCCGTCGCCTGGGTGATTCGCTCCTTCGCCCGGGCGAGGTTGGACTCCACCAGGCGGAGCTGGTCCTTGGCGCGCGCCTGCTCGGAGATGTCCGTGAAGCGGCCGGGGCCGTTGATGGCCAGCTCCAGCTTCGCGACCTGCCGGCCGCGCTCCCCGGGCTGCAGCAGCGTGGTCATCCCCACCCGCTGCGAGATGCCCGAGCCCCGCCCGTCATGGGACTGGAGGACGAAGTCCACGCCGTCCAGGCCACTGGCCAGTTGGAGCAGCTCGTCGTAGGGCACGGCGGCGAGCAGCACCACCAGGTCCACGTGCTCCTCCTGACGCAGCCGCTTCGCCTCGGCGACCACCGCGGGCGCGACGGGCAAACCCCTCCGCATCCCGGGCGTCTTGCCCTTGACGCTGGGGTCCATGGGCTCCGGCTCGGCCTTCGCGGGGGAGGCGCCCACCACGCCGACCTTGAACCCGCCCACCTGCGTCACCAGCGACGCGGGGAACAGGAGCTTGCCCCGCGCATCCACCAGGTTCGCGGACAGCAGCTTCATCTTGGACTTGCGCGTCTGCTTGCGCAGGAAGTCCACGCCCAGTCCCAGGTCCCGGGTGCCCACCGCCATGGCGACGGTGCCTTGTGCCTCCATCTGCGCGAGCAACAGCTCCGCGCGTGCACGGGCATCCGGGGACTCACCGCTGTCCCGGCTCCTGAAGAGCGCGTTGCCCGCGTCCAACACCACGAGCGGTACACCCTTGGCGCGCTCCTGCTCTATCGCGACTTTTCGTCTGGCCAGACCGCCAGACGGGTTGTGTCGTCAACCACAGGGGGCGATTTCGCCCCCATTGTCTCCGGTGAAGAGCAGCACGAGCTGCTTGGGCGCGGCGCCCGCCACCAGGGGCAGGAGCCAGAACGCCAGCGCGGCGAGGCGCGGGGAACGGATGCTCACTTCTTGCCTCCCTTCTTCGGGGGAGCCTTGGACTTGTCGAGCTCCGCGATGCGCTCCTTGGCCGTCTTGGCGGCGCCGGACTTGGGGTAGCTCTTCACGAGCTCCTCGAGCGCCATGCGCGACTCATCGCGCATCTTGAGCTGGGCGAAGCACTCCGAGGAGCGCAGGTACGCGTCCGGCGCGGACGGCGTCTTCGGGTGGTCCTGCACCACCTTGCCGTACTCGAAGAGGGCCTCGCGGCACTTGGACTCGGAGAGGTACGTCTCTCCCAGGCCGTAGTGGGCCTCGCCCACCAGCGGGTCCTTGGTCCACTTCTTCATCAGCTCGGTGAAGAGCTGCCGGGCGACGAGGACCTCGCCGGCCTTGGCCTTCTCCTTCGCGAGCGCGAGGAAGTCCTTGGGGTTGTCGGGGCGCTTGAGCTCCTCGGCCTTCTTCTTGGCCTCGGCCTCCTTCACCGCGGCGGCGCCCTGCATGGCGAGCAGCTTCTGGTCCTGCGCGCCCAGGGCCGTCTCCAGCTCGGTGATTTTGTGGATGTACGTCTCCACCTGGCCTCGGAGCTGGGAGAGGTCCTCCATGGTCTTCTGGAGCTGGATGCCGATGTCCGCGTCCTTGCGCCGCGCGGCGGTGTCCAGGCCATCGAGCGCCTTGGTGACCTCGGCGACCTTCTCATCGATTTTCGGCAAGGTGGCGGCCAGCTGCTCGCGCGCCTCCTTCAGCTCCGCCTGCATCTGCGCGGAGTCGGCGCCGAGACGGTCGACCTTCGCCTCGAGGGCGCGGCCGCGGTCGGCGGGATAGAAACAACCAGGGAGCGCCACGAGCAGGGCGAGCAGGACGAGCCTTCGCATGGGGTCGGCATCTTAGGGCCAAATCGCCGGCTCGTCCGGACTTCTCTCGCCCTGTTTTCGACTTCCCAATCCGTCCGCCTGCCTGCCTCGTCAGCGAGCACCACTCAACGATTCCAGGCGCCCGGCGGCGTGCGCACACGCCACTTTGAGGCGGCTGGGGTTGAGGAAGAACGGGACGGGGCGCGAGCGGCCCTCCTCCAGGGACACCAGGGCCCGGCGATACTCCACGACCGCGTCGAGGGGGCGGCGGCACTGCTCCAGCAGCAGCCCCAGCAGGTACCGCGCGGCCGCGTGGTCCGGGTCCAGGGAGAGACACCGGCGCAAGTCCCGCTCCGCCACCGCGTCCGAGGCCCCTGACGAGGCTCCATCCAGGACACACGCGAAGAGCAGGTCCGCCTCGGTGAAGGCCGCGGCGGAGGCCCATGCCTGGGCGGGCGCTTCGGGGCTCCGGGGCTCCGGTGTCGGCGACGTGTCCTCCCGTCCCGAGGGCGCGCTTCGCTCCTGGCTCCGGAGCCCTCCCACTCGGACGTGGAAGAAGGCCGACGTGGTGCGCATCACCGTCAGCGCCGGAGGCACCTGGAGCAGCGGCTCCGACGAGGAGAGCACCAACGTGCCCCCCGGCACGAGGCTGTCCGCCAGCGCCGCCACCGTCCGATGGAAGGACTCCACCGTGAAGTAGATGAGGACATTGCGGCAGAAGACGATGTCGAAGCCCCCCTCCTCCGCGGGCCGGGGGTACGGCGTGTCCATCAGGTTGTGGACCTGGAAGCTCGCGCGCTCTCGCAGCGCCGACACCAGCGCCATCCGAGAGCCCTTGGGCATGAAGTAGCGCTCGCGCGTCCCGGCGGGCACGCGGCGCAGTTGCTCGGGAGTGAACGACAGCGAGCACGCGCGCCGCAGCGCCGCCTCGGAGATGTCCGTGCCCAGCACGGTGCTGCCCGGACTGGCGCCGGACTCGGCCAGCAGCATCAGCAGCGTGGCCACCTCCTCGCCCGTGGAGCAGCCCGCGCTCCACAGACGCAGGGGCCGCCCTCCCGCCCTCGCGACCAGCGGCGCGAGCACGTGCTCCCGGAAGTCGTTGAGCTGCACCTCGTCGCGGAAGAGGTCCGTCTTGTTCACCACCACCGCGGAGATGAGGCCCTCCAGGTCCGCCGCGCCCGTCGGGGACTTGAGGAACGCGAGGTACTGGTGCGGCGTGAGGCCTCGGCAGCGCTCGGCGAGGCGATCATCCAGCCGTCGAATCTGGGGGCCGCTCAACGCCATGCCCGTACGCGCCGTGAGGAAGGCGCGCACGGAGGCCCATTGCCCACCCGAGGCCCGCACCGGCGGCTCAGCGCCCCACTGCGAGCGACTCACCCCGGGCCAGCCGCGCCAGCGAGGCGGCGACTTCGTCTCCGTGGATGAGGTGGTCCACCGCCTTGCGCTCCACCGCCGCGCCCGGCATGCCGAACACCACGCAGGACTCCTCGTTCTGCGCCAGCGTCAGGCCTCCCGCCTGGCGGATGGCCAGCAGTCCCTCCGCGCCATCGGCGCCCATGCCCGTGAGCACCAGGCCCACCGCGCGCCGACCATACGTCCGGGCCGCGCTCTCCAGCAGCGTCGTCCCCGACGGCATGTGCCCGTCCCGCTCCACGCCGGCCTTGAGCGCCACCCGGCCCCGGAAGGGAATCACGGTGTGCTGCCCCGGCGGCGCGATGAGGACATGGCCCGGCATCAAGGGCTCACCGTCCTGCGCCAGCCGCACCTTCAGCCGGCTGGCGTTGGCGAGCCAGCCCGCCAGCGACTCGGCGAAGGCGGCGTTGATGTGCTGGACGATGACGATGGGCGCGGGGAAGTCCGCGGGCAGCTCCGAGAGCATCCGGTAGAGCACCTGGGGCCCGCCGGTGCTGGCGGCCACCACCACCACGCCCATGGACACCGCGGGCAGCACGGACGTCGTCACGCGCGGCGGGGTGATGCCCTTCTGCGGACGGCGCAGGTGGCGGATGACGCGCACCGAGGAGAGCAGCTTGATCTCCCGCACCAGGTTCCACGCCTCGGGGCCGGCGTCGATGGCGGGCTTGATCTGCAGCGCGAGCGCGCCCAGCTCCAGCGCCCGGTACGTCAGCTCCGGCGCCTGCGAGCGAGGGTCCGCCGTGAGCACCAGGATGGGCGTGGGGCACTCGGCCATGATGTGCTCGGTGGCCGTGAGCCCGTCCATGACGGGCATGTCCACGTCCATGGTGATGACGTGGGGACGCAGCTCCTTGGTCATCTCCACGGCCTGCTTGCCGTCCGCGCAGGAACCGACCACCTCGATGTCGGGGTCCTTGCTCAGCGCCTCGCAGATGAGCTGTCGGCAGATGAGTGAGTCATCGACCACCAGCACCGACACTTTCTTGCCCATGCCCTGTCCATACCCCGTGCGCGAGGCGCCGAGTATAGCCAATGCACTGTCCTGTCCTCAGGAGGTTGCGCGAACTGCCCTCAGGACAGCAGTCGCCCCACCACATCCACCAGGTCCTGGCGCACCAGGTCCCCCTTGGTGATGTAGCCGTCCGCCCCCGCCGAGAGCCCACGCCGCCGGTCCTCCTCACCACCACGGGTGGTGAGAATGACGACGGGCAGGCGGGACTGGGTGGGATGCCCCTTGAGGCGCCGGGTCAGCTCCAGCCCGTCCATGCCTGGCATCTCCAGGTCCGTGACGACGAGGTCCACCGGGGGGCCCTCCAGCACGTCCAGCGCCTCCGCCCCATCGCCCGCCACCACGGTGTCGTACCCCACCGCCTCCAGGAGGCTGGAGATGAGCTCCCGCGTGAGCGGTGAGTCGTCCACGACCAGGATCCTCCGGCGGCGGGACTCGGGCTCCACGGGCGTCGAGCGGGGCAGCTTCACCGGAGACGTCCCGTGGGCGCTGGCCGTGAGGTAGGCGGCGGAGAGCACCATGGCGAGCCGGCCATCCGCCAGGGATGTGGCCCCGGTGAGGTGGGCGAAGCGGGCGAGGACACCTCGAAGGGGGAGGATGGCCTGGACGCGCTCCTCCAGGACCCGGTCCACCACGACGGCGGCGGCCCCGCTCTGGCTTCGGACCACCAGGACGAGCTCCCCTTCTCGCACCTCCCGCTCGGGGGCGAGGCCCAGGAGCGCCCCGAGGGAAGCGAGGGGCAACACCCTCCCCTCCACGAGCAGCGCGGGGCGGCCGGCCACCTCGCACAGGTGCAGGGGCTCCACCTTGAGGGCGCGGGAGACGTGGGTGGCGCTCAGCGCGAGTGTCTCGTGGCCAACCTGGACGAAGAGCAGGGGGGCCACGGTGAGGGAGACGGGGACGCGCAGCTCGAAGATGGTGCCCCAGCCCGGGGCGGACTCCACGCCCACATCGCCGCCCAGTCCCTGGATGGAAGCGCGCACGGCGTCCAGTCCCACGCCCCGGCCGGACAGGTCGGTGACGACGTCGCGGGAGGTGAAGCCCGGCAGGAAGATGAGCTCGCGGGTGGCGGCGTCGGAGAGGGCGTTGGCGGCGCTCTCGTCGAGGATGCCTCGGCGGACGGCCACCCGGCGCAGCTCCGCGGGGTCCAGGCCCAGGCCATCGTCCTCGACGCGGAGGATGATGCGGCTGCCCTCTCGCGCGGCGCGCAGCGTGAGGCAGCCTCGCGGGTGCTTTCCGGAGGTCACCCGGTCGACGCGCGTCTCCAGGCCATGGTCCAGGGCGTTGCGCACCAGGTGCATGAGCGGCTCGCGCAGGGCCTCGACGACGGCGCGGTCCGCGCGGGTGTCCTCACCGTCGACGACGAGCTCCACTTCCTTGCCCAGGGCGCGCGAGAGGTCGCGGACCATGCGTGGGTAGGGCTCGAAGAGGACGGAGAGCGGGAGCATCCGGAGGCCCTGCACCTCCTCGACGACTTGTCCCAGGTCTCGCAGCTCCTCGTTGGACAGGAGCTTGGATTCGCGGTGGAGGTCGGCGGCGAGCTCCTTGGCCGTGCCCAGTCGCGCCACCAGCGCCGCCGCGGCGGGCCCCAGGTCCTCGGCCTCGCGAGCAAGCTGCCCCAGCTCTCGGGCCAGGGCCAGCCGTCGCGCGTGGGCCCGCTCGCGCCTCCGGGCAATCTGGGCGAGGTTCGTCACGGCGCTCGTCAACAGGTCCAGGCTCGCCACGTCGATGCGCACGGCGTCCAGGCGCGTCTCGGGTTGCCTCGGGGCGGAGGGTGTCTTCGCGGCCGACGAGCGAGGGCTCGAGGAGGACACGGGGGACGTCGTGAGCAGGAGTCCTGGGCCAGGCATGGCCGGGGTTCCTCGCGCGGGCGTCGCCTCCACTCTCGGCGCGGAAGGCCATCCTCGCGTCGCGGCCGTCGTCGACGTGCCGGATGTCGGCAGGGACGTTCCCCCCTCGGCTCGCTGCGTGACGGGAGAGGGGTGGACTGTCCCAGCCCGCGCTCGACGAACGTCTTCCTCGATGCCCCCTTTGCGACCGGGTCCTGGCTCGCCTTGAACCGGCGGCCCGGCGGCGACCGGAACACGCGCCTCCCCTGCCCCCTCCACCCGCTTCGCCTCGGCCCCCACGGCGGCCGCACGCGCGAGTGCGACCGACGACGCGCTCGGCTCCTGCGCCTTGGCTTCACCGCCCTCGGACGCCGCCACCGTGGACGACAGGCGCTCCGCCTCGGCTCGAATACACGCCTGGAGCCAGCCGACCAGCCGCTCCACCTCAGGCGAAGCGGTCCCCGAGGACGGCGGCGCACTCGACAGCAGCAACACCGCATCCGCCGCGCTCAGCAGCGCATCCGTGGAGTCGGCGGACAGCAGGTAGCGCTTGGGCTCCGCGCAGCGCACGAGCTCTTCCATCTCGTGCACCAGCGAGTTGATGTCGTCGAAGCCCATCATCCGGGCCTCGCCCTTGAGCCCGTGCAGCTCGCGCAGCGCCCCGCGCCCGGACTCCACGTTCGCCCCCGCCTCCAACTCCATGAGCGCCCGGTTGATGCGCTCCAGACGCACCGTCACCAGGTCCCGGAACTGCCTGAGGAGGCGCTCGCTCGGGTTCACCCGCGCTCCTCCCGCAGCGTCTCGCGTCCAATCTGGAACCGCTCCACCACCTCCCGCAGGTCTCTGGCCAGCACCAACAGGTCCGTGTTGGCCGAGCTCACCTGCTTGGTCGCGTTGAGGCTCTGCTGCGTGATGCGGAGGATGTCCGCCATCGTCTCCGCGAGCTGGTCGGTGCCCGTCTGCTGCTGCTGCGTGGCGAGGGAGATGCTGCGCACGGCGTCCGACGTCTTCCCCGCCAGCCGGGTGATCTGCCGCAGCGACTCCGACACCTGCTGCGCCAGCGTGGTCCCCGTCTCCACCGCCTTCACGCCCCCTTCCGTCGCGGAGACCGCCGCCGCCGAGGCCTCACGCACCTCCTCGATGAGCCCTTCAATCTCCTTCGTGGACTCCAGCACGTTCTCCGCCAGGCGCCGCATCTCCGCGGCCACGAGCGAGAAACCTCGGCCCACGTCCGCCGCCTTGGTGCCCTCCAGCTCGGCGTTCAGCGCGAGCAGGTCCGACTTGTCCGCGACGCCATTGATGAACGCGACAATCTTTCCAATCTGCTGCACACGCTTGTTGAGCCGCACCACCGCGGAGGCAATGGCCACGTTGTCCTGGCGCATCCGCTCCATCGACCCCAGGAACGACTCCGCGCTGCGCTGCCCCTGCTGCGCCGCGCCCAGCGTGCGCTGAGCGATTTGCGCCACCGAGCCCGCGTTCTCCGCGATCTGCCGAGCCGAGCGCGCCAGCTCCTCCGTCGTCGCACTCGTCTCGTCCAGCGAGCTTGCCTGCTCCGCGGCCCCCGCCTCGTAGCGCCCGGACGTGGTGAGGATCTCCTCCGTCGTCGCGGAGATCTGCGCCCCCGCGCGCTGGAGCTGCGACATGACGTCCGCCAGATGCGCGCGCATCGTGGTGAAGGCGGCCGACACGTCCCAGATTTCATCCTCCGCGGGCACCACACGCGGACTGGCCAGGTCGCCCTCCGCGATGCGCCGGGCCTCGTTCGACAGCTCACGCAAGGGCCGCCCCAGCAGCGTGCCGCCCAGGTACGCCGTCGTCAGCGCCAGCCCGAAGACGAGCAACACCAACGGCCCGCCCGACGCCAGCGCCTCCAGCCGCAGCGTCGACGCCAGCTCCGCCGTCGGAGCCCCGTTCGCCACCAGCCGATCCAACGCCCGCTCTCCCAAGGCCGACGAGAGCTGCACCGACAGCACCGCCGGCGTCACCACGGAGATGAAACCGAACGCCACCAGCCGCGCCCGAATCTCCGCCCGCCGAGGCATCGCCGCGATGAGCTGCGCATGCGTCATCCCCAGCTCCCCCAGCCACAGCACCACCTGGCGCGAGCGGAGGATGACCAGGCAGTGGACCAGCAGCGACGTCAGCGGGCCGAACAAGAACCCCAGCCCCGCGATGCGCCGGGACATGTCCGCGTCCGCCCCCGCCAGCCCCCACAGCGACGCCCCCAGCCCCACCGTGGTGAGCAGCCACAACCCCAGCGAGGTGAGGAACGCCTCGTCCGGAGCCCGCGTCACCTCCAGCACGGCGGCCTTCAAGGACTCGGGCGTCGCCGCCACATCCCCGCGCTCCAGCCCCCGCAGGGTGCGCAGCCGGCTCAGCCCCGCCGCGGCCCCGATCACCATGGCCACGCCACACAGGAGCATCCCCAGCCGCAGGAGCAGGGACAGGCGCCCGTCCACCGCGAGCGACTCCGACAGGGTGAGCCGGGCGTAGTGCAGCCCCAGCCCCGCCCCCACCAGGTTCGCCAGGGGAATGGGCATCATCAGGTGCCGGCTGAACGACGCCTTGCGCCCGCCGCCTCGCGTGCTCATGCCTCCTCCCGCACCGCGACGTGGAAGCGCTCCACCACGCGCTTGAGGTCCCTCGCCAGCGTGGACAGGTCCGCGTTCGCCACCGCCATCTGCTTGGTCGCCGCCGAGTTCTGCTCCGTCACCCGGAGGATGTCGCCCATCGCCGCGGCGAGCTGGTCGGTGCCCGTCTGCTGCTGCTGCGTGGCGAGCGAGATGCTGCGCACCGCATGCGACGTCTGCCGAGCCAGCTCCAGGATGAGGCTCAGGCTCTCATCCACCTCGGCCGCCAGCACCGTGCCCGCCTCCATCGCCTTGAGCCCCGCCTCCGTGGCCATCACCGCGGCGTGCGTCGCGTCGCGAATCTCCTCGATGAGCTGCTCGATGGCCTTGGTGGAGCGGATGACGTTCTCCGCCAGGCGCCGCATCTCCGCGGCCACCAGCGAGAAGCCTCGGCCCACCTCCCCCGCCTTGGTGCCCTCCAGCTCCGCGTTGAGGGCCAGCAGGTCCGACTTGTCGGCAATCTCGTTGATGAACTCCACCACCTTGCCAATCTGCTGCACGCGCTTGTTGAGGCGCACCACTGCGTCGGCGATGGCCTGGTTGTCCTGCTTCATGCGCTGCATGGCGCCCAGGAAGGCGGCCGCGCCCCGCTGGCCCGACTGCGCGGCGCCGAAGGTCGACTCGGCGATGGTGGACACCGACTCCGCGTTGCCAGCGATCTGCTGCGCCGAGCGAGCCAGCTCCTCCGTGGTGGCACTCGTCACGTTGAGCGAGCTCGCCTGCTCATCCGCGCCCGACTCCTGCTCGCCGGACGTGGCCACCAGCTGCTCGGTGGTGGTGGATATCTGGAGCCCGGCGCGCCGCAGCTGGATGAGGGCCTGGCCCAGCTGCGCCTGCATCTGCGCGAAGGCGGCGGACATGGCCCACACCTCGTCCTCGGCGGCGATGACGCGCGGGGGGCGCAGGTCTCCCTGGGCGATGCGGGTGGCGTCCTCGGTGATGGCGCGCAGCGGGGCCGCGATGACGGTGCCCCCCAGGTACGCCGTGAGGAGCACCAGCACCGCGACCAGCCCCGCCACCACCAGCCCGCGCCCGTCGTCCGCCCGCCGCAGCGCCGCGTCCTGCTCCCCCGGCGAGCGCGCCGACACCACGTCATCCATGGCCCGCGAGGCCCGCGTCACCGTGGCGTCGAGGATGAAGAGCGACGGGGTGAGCACCGCGATGACCGTGAAGAGCACCATGCGCCGGCGGATGTGCAGCCGCCGAGGAGGCGCCGCGGCCACCACCTCCAGCGGCGAGAGCCCCTTGGAGGCGACCAGCTCCACCGCCTCCCGGCACCGGCGCACCACCAGCAGGTAGATGAGCAGCGCCGTCAGGGAGCCCAGCGACGCCCCCACCAGGATGATGCGAGGCCCCAGCGACAGCGGCGCGTCCACCCAGGGCAGGAAGACACAGGCCACCATCAGCGCGCCCATCAGCCAGCTCTGGAGCGCGAAGGAGAAACACCGCTCGGGGAAGCCTCGCGCCTCCAGCAGCGCCGCCTTCAGGTTCTCCGGAGAGGGAGGCACATGCCCCTCCCCCACGCCCTGGAGCACCCGCAGCGAGCGTCGTGCATGCCAGTGGATGAGCCAGAGCGACAGCGCCGCCACACCCGCGACGAGCACCAGGAACTGGAACCACGTCCCGGAGGGCAGCGCTTCGGCGAGCAGCCCATGCAACAGCGCCAGGGAGATTCCCAGGGCACTGACGGGAGCCACCGGCCAGGACAGCCACCGCGCCAGGCCTCGCACCTCCCGGGGCGCCGTCATGCGGCCCCCCGGGGAAGCCTCCGCAAGAAGCGCTCGAAGTCCGCCAGTCCCAACAGCGGCCAGAGCTCTCCTCGAGCCAGGACGAAGCCTCGCAGGCTCCCCCCCGAGGCCCCCGCCACCACGCCCGGCACGGGCATCAGCCAGTGGGTCTCCGAATCAATCTCCAGCGCATCCACCCCCACCGTGCCCCCCGAGGTCGCCACCAGCACCCTCGAGGCCGCCGGCGGAGCCCGGAAGGCCAGCGCCGCGGAGGCCGCGTCCTCCCCATCCGGCGCGGTGATGGAGACCACTTCATGCGCCGCGAAGGCGAGCCGATGCGAGCCCGCATGGCACAGCAGCATGCCCCGGACGGGACTGGCTGAGGCCATGGCTCACGCCCCCTGGCTGAGATGGTCGAACAACCCGTCGGGGTCGATGACGGCCACGTCCCTGGGGCCGCTCTTGGCGGGGCCTCGCAGGTGGACCTGGACGCCGGTGGAACCCAGCGGCTCCAGCGCTCCCGTCACCGGGGAGACACCCGCCACCGTGGTCGCCGTGAGGGCCAGCGTCCCACGCGGGAGCCGTACCAGGACGGCCCTCCGCGAGGATTGGCTCACCCCGACGACCAGCAGGCCCATGTCCACCACCGGGATGACTTCTCCTCGGTGTGCGAACACGCCCAACAGGTGCGCCGGGGAGCCCGGTACCCGCGTGAGTTCGGGGAAGGTGACGACCTCCGCCGCGCTCTCCGCGGGCACCGCGTACCAGCTACTGCCGCAGGCAAAGACGAGATAGGACTGACGCGCTTCCGGCTCGTGGACGGCCATGTGCGCACAGCCTACCCCAGCCGGAACTAGCGCTGGAACTCGACGCGGCGGTTCTCGCTCCAGGCATCCTCGCTGGAGGAGGTGTTCACCGGGCGCGTCTCACCGTAGCCCACCGTCGTCACGGCGTTGGACTTGACGCCCAGGTCCGTCAGGTAGCGCTTGACGGCCGCCGCGCGGCGGTTGGACAGCTGGAGGTTGTACTCCTCGGTGCCGCGCTCGTCGGCGTGACCCGCCAGGGTCAGCTTGCCCTGCTGGCCCGTCTTGATGCAGGTGGCCAGGTCGGACAGGCGCTGCTGGGCCTCGGAGGTCAGCGAGGACTCGTTGAAGCCGAAACGAATGGGGCTCCAGTCGCACTTGTCGGCGGCGGCCGTCACGCAGCGGCCGGCGGTGCACTCCTTGCCCTCACCGCAGTCGGAGTTGGACGCGCAGGTGTCCGTGGGGGCCTGGCAGCGGCCACCCTGGCACTTGCCGCCGGAGGGGCAGCCGGAGTCATCCTTGCACTGGGCCTCGGCGCACTTGCCGGCCTCGCAGATGCGGCCGTCGCCGCACTGATTGTCGACCGTGCACTCAGGGGGCTTGGGCGCGCACTTGTTGCCCTGGCACGTGAAGCCCTCCTTGCAGTTGGCGTCGGTGGCGCACTCCTGGCACTGGCCCTGAACGCAGACCTCGCCCTTCTCGGAGCACGTCGAGTCGTCATTGCAGTTGGGATAGGTGGGGGGGCAGCCAGTCAACACGGCCATCGCGAGGCCGAGACCCGCCCAAAGAGAAATCCGACGCATCATTCCTCCTGAAAACTTGAAAACGAAAGAATCACCCGTAGGGGACGGGTCGTGCGTCGCGTGTAGTCTCGTTCCCTGGGGTGAGTCAAAGCATTTGTCCCGCTTGAGACACCCGCTCCGCGCCCCGAAACCCTTGAATGTCCAAATAATTTCCGTGAGATTGTCACGAGTGCCCGCGAGCGGCCGCGTGACGTGGCCCCAGGCTGGGAGCGCCCTTCATGCCCGCATCCGTGCTCATCGTCGATGACGAGAAGAACATCCTGCTGACCCTGAGTCAGGCATTGCAGCTTGCGGGATATCAAACACATCTGGCGGCAAGCGGGCAGGTGGCCCTGGACGTGGTGAGCGCACGCCCGGTGGACGCGGTGTTGATGGACGTGAAGATGCCGGACATGGATGGGCTGACGGCGCTCGCCCGCCTCACGGAGCTCAAGCCGGAGCTGCCCGTCATCATGATGTCCGGGCACGGCACCATCGACACGGCGGTGAAGGCGACGCAGCTGGGGGCGCGGGACTTCCTGGAGAAGCCGATTGCTCGGGAACGGCTGCTGGTGGCCCTGCGCAACGTGCTCAAGCACCAGGCGGCGATGGAGGAGCTGCGGGAGCTGCGGGAGCAGCTGGGGCGGTACGACATGGTGGGCAGTGGCCCGGCCATGCAGCGCATCTTCTCGCTCATCCAGCGGACGGCGCCGTCCGAGGGTCGGGTGCTGATCACGGGGGAGAACGGGACGGGCAAGGAGCTCATCGCGCGGGCGCTGCACCAGAACTCGCGGCGCAAGGCCGGGCCGTTCGTGAAGCTCAACTGCGCGGCGGTGCCTCACGAGCTGATTGAGAGCGAGCTGTTCGGGCACGAGAAGGGCGCCTTCACGGGGGCGGTGAGCGTGCGGCGCGGCAAGTTCGAGCTGGCGCACGAGGGGACGCTGTTCCTCGATGAGATTGGGGACATGCCGCCGGCGATGCAGGCGAAGCTGCTGCGGGTGCTCCAGGAGGGAGAGCTGGAGCGGGTGGGCGGAGCGGAGACGCTCAAGGTGGACGTGCGCGTCATCGCGGCGACGAACAAGCACCTGGAGAAGGAGATTGCCGCCGGGCGCTTCCGTGAGGATTTGTATTACCGCATCAACGTCGTCCAGATTCACTCGCCTCCGCTGAGGGAGCGGCGCGAGGATTTGCCGGACCTGATTGGGACGTTCCTGCGGGAGGCGTGTGCGAAGAACGGGCGCCGGCCGTTGACGCTGTCGCCGGACGCGCTCGCCGTCATGAGTGCCTATGACTACCCAGGCAATGTGCGCGAGCTGCGCAACCTGGTCGAGCGACTGGCCATCCTGTGCGAGGGGCCTGTCGTTACTCGCACGGATGCATTGGAGCTATTGCCTCGTGGGCGAGGTGCGGTGCCGCCACCTGTCGAGCCGATGCCGGTCGCGGACACTTCGCATCCGTCGGCGGATACCGCCGTGGTGGCGGCCTCGAGCACCCCCGCCCCCGCGCTGGCAACGCCTCCGCTGCCGCCCCCTGTGCAGACGGGCTTCCGCCCCCGCGCGGACAAGACGTTCCGCGAGCAGGTGGAGGACGCGGAGCGCGACATCATCCTGTTTGTCCTCGCCCACACTCACGACAACGTGACGGAAGCGGCGCGCCTGTTGGACCTGGAACGAGGCCACTTTTACAAGAAGATGAAGGCCCTGGGCCTGCGGCGCGGCGCCTCGGACACGTGACCATTCGACTTCATTGATGCCTCGCGGGCGTAGTGCGGCATGAAAGAGAGACGAACCATGCCTCCCTGGTTCGCGAGTCGAGGACTACTCCCAACCAGTCCTGTCAGCACCTCACTGTGAGGGGAAGCGTTGTTCGCCCTCCGTCGTCGCCGAGCTCTGACTTGGCGGCCCGGTCCGAACAGGAAGCTCCCGCCATTGGAGTCCGTCACCTTCGATGGCGCTCACTGCATCGAGGAACCGCTCGGTGCAGATGACCATCGTCGCGAAGTTCCCCACGCGAAACAGGTCCAGGTCCGCTGGTAGCGACGACGCTTCGAGGATGGGCTCATCGGGGCGCATGAGCGCGAATCTGCCGCATGTCGCGCAGGGCCGCGCAACGCCTGCGGGAATGCAATCTGGGTGAAGCCGCCCATGGTGAGCCAGCTGCGCCTCCATGAGCTCTAGAGGCGACTTCTGGCGCGTCCGGAGTTCGGCAGGAAAAGCTTCGAGGCCACGGATGCCTCCCCTCCGGAGCCCATCGAGCACATGGCGAGGGAACAACAGCGCGTCGACGACCCAGGCAAAGTCGGGGAGTCGTCCGCTACATCGGCCGACCAACGGACCGAAGGTCGTCCCGGGCGGAAGTTGCGCGCCTGGCGGAACGAGGGGCCTCACCAATTCACGAAGTCGCACGAGCTCTGCGAACGGCTCTTGCCTCGCCTTTCGGAAGTCCCTTTCCTCCTCCCCAAGCACGGTGAGGTCGACTCCTGGATAGTAGTGACCTGTCGCGGCCCATCCAGTTGCACACGAGGGGCACCTCAACAGTCCTGGCAGGCCCCAGCGGTGCGCAGCATCCACGTACCCACCGCACTTGGTGGCAGCGTCGCGGTCTTCATCCAACAAATAGAATCGGTCCATCTCACGTCCCCGGGCGCGAATAGTACGACTGAATCGGCCCACCCATGAGCTGGAACCGGTAGATGAGTTCGCCCGCGTGCTTGAAAATCTCCTCGGGCGATGCGGTTGAGTTTTTCCTCATGTACTGCCGCCACGCATCATTCCATTGCCCGCCCTTCCCAC
The DNA here is from genome assembly GCF_038561935.1 of Myxococcus stipitatus. Next base: position 7,172,690 of record NZ_CP102770.1, read on the forward strand.
CGACTTCATGGATTCGTCGGTGCACTTCGTATGGGAGCGGCAGCGTGTAGTTGTGAATCTTCACGCCCTGTCGCGCGAACCACCGCGAGAGGACCTCCTCCTGGGGAAAGATGTGGTGCTTCTCCCATCTGCCCGGAGGCAGCCTGTGTGACGGAGGGATGACCTTTTCCGGGGCCCCGTAGAAGTTGGGGAACGTCATCACCGCGCCCTTGGGGAGGCGCTGGGCACCGCCCCAGTTCCGCCTCGGGCCGGCCCCTGGCGCGGCCGCAGCCGCAGGAGGACGGGCCGGAGGAAACCGCGCGAGTTCTACCCGCGCGAAGTCCTCATCGCATCGATAGAAGCCACATTCGTCACCGAGACACAGTAGCGTAACGCACTCGTCTTCGAGCGGGGTGTCGCACTCGAGCTCCGCCGCTTCCCAGGCTTGCTGCATCGTCGGCGTGAGAGTCGTTGAACATCCCGACCACGCCAGGAGCAGCGCCGAAAACCATACAGCTCTCATGGTTTCCATTGGGAATGAAGAATACCTCACACCCGACTCACCACTGAGCCCTTTGCCTCCCATCGTCTCGCAATGAACACTCCCCGATCATCGCCATGACATGGTGAGCCAACCCAGGATTTGAGCGAAACCCCATCGGTGCAAAGGACGTCCATGGAAAGCACAAGCCTCCTGCCGGCAGGCCCTCAAGGCGCGTTGACCGGGGAACGGGCTGTGCTGGAAGCTCGACCGATGCGCCACTTGGTGTTCCTACTCCTCCTCGCGTCAGTTCCGGCACCAGCCGCAACCCCGACTCCGGAGATGCCGCCTCAGTTCATCAACATCCCCGCGGTTGAAGAGAATGCATGGCTGACGATGGAGTGCACTCGGGGCAAGACGAAAGACGAGGTCTCGTGCGTATTCAGTCAGGTCCGGATTGAGCAGAAAACAGAGTCCAAAGCGATGGAGGAAGCTGAGAAGTTTCGAGCCGAGTTCCTCAAGCACAGTGCGGCGACTCGGCGAGAACTGGCCAAGATGTGCGCAGACTGGAAGCCCACCCTGCAGAAGTCCGCGGAAGCACCGAGCAACGAGCCCTTCGGGCGTGATGCTGCACGCATCGAGCTGATGGCCCTGATGGCTGCTCCGTGCGCATGCGAGGATGACGAATGTCGCATCGCTGCGTTCTCCAAGTTGATTGCAACCCAAGAACGCATCTGCCGAATCCGCACGAGTTCGTTCTCAACCACGCTTCGTCGTATCAGCAAGAACAAATGGGTCAACACGCCAGTACCAGCGGGACTCTGCAACGCAGTCACTGCAATCGTAGTTGAGCGAAAGGACACATCATCCTGGACATTCACTCAGACTCGAATCACTGTCGACAAGGACACCGAGCTTTGTTCCGGGATGGCAGCAAACATCAACCGCCCTTACGTGTTCTCTTCAGACGCGCCGTCCTCGACGAAGATGGACTGCAGGTTTGTCACCACCTCGATTCTCGGCTGGGATTGACATCTATCGCGATGCGCGAAGCAGTTCCGCCAAGGCAAGTCAGCCTGGCTCCATCGTGCTGGCCAGGGACAAGCACCCTGCCCCGAGATGCGAAGGACTCGGGAATACGATCACACCAACTCGGAAGGACGTTGCGGAGCCTCGCAATCAGGAGGCGACGGGCTTCAACCGACGTGATCACCCGCAGTCAACGAAATGCCTCCCCATCAACTCGTTCCGCCCCAGCGACCCGCCCTGCTGCTCCACGAACAGAAAGGCACGCAGCTTGCGGTACGAAATTCCGGAACCGGCACCCTCGCACGAAATTCATTCGTGTCCCGGAAAGCCAAACCCTGGCGCACCGGGACACGCAAAGACAGTCCATCACTCCTGAGCGGTCGCCGGAAGGTGACGCAGCACGCCCTCGCACAGCTCCCGCGCACTGACGGCGGGCATCAAGTGGTCCACGGTCGTCATCCGGAGAACCCCCGGGTACTGCACGTCATGGACGCGGGCCTTCAGTCGGTCCACCTGACGGTAGAAGATCTGCATCAACATCTCATCGCCATCCACGAACCCCGCCCCGGGAAAGAGCGGCTCAATCTCCGACAAGAGTCGCGCTGAGGAGTTGGGCGGCTCCGAGTGACTCTCCACGACCGCAATCACCGCATACAAATCGAACACATCCATCTCGGGCACCTGAATCGCCTCGAAATTGAGCGCTTCGCCATAGTGGCGCTTCGCGCACTCGACGACGAACTGCTTCGCCCCCTCGATGGCCGCCCCCTCCTCGACATTCTCCAGGAGCTGCAACCCGCGACACACGCCCCCCACGGTCCAGTCCGGAATCAACTCATTGCGACGCCGCTTCCGCCACGGGAACGCTGGAATCTCGATGCACGAATCCAGGTCGCCATCCCAATGCGTCTCGATACCGTGGCTCGCCAGCGTGTCGCAGACCTTCCCCGCGAGCGCCCTCTCCAACTCCGGCTTCACCTGGCACTTGGGCACGAGCGCCGTGGACGTGAACGAGAGCCGCAACGCCTCCCCGTCCACCAGCGTCCGCGTCAGCGCCTCACGCGAATAGAAGACCGCGCCACGGACCACCGCCGGGTGGCGCACCGCTCCCGCGGCCACTTCTCCCCAGCCATCCTCCACGTCCTGCAAAGCCACGATGCCCTCGCGCTGGAGGGCCGCGAACGCCTGGTCCAACGCATCGTTCGTCGTCGCCTCGTCGCCCCACCCGTGCTCCCGGGCATCCTGCGCGTCCAGCCACTGGCGGGACTGCTCCATCCACGACTCCAGCGCATCCCCCACGTCCGGATGCGCCACGAACCGCGCACGCAGCCGCGCGAGCACCTCCCCCTCGGAACGGCAACCGCCCTGGACCTCGACCTCCACCCACTGACGCAGCGACTCCGGCATCTCCTGATTCATGGCCCGCGACCATACCCAGGCCCCGCCGGACTTCACAACACAGTTACTACAACACCCGCGCACTCAATTGGCGCGCCGCCTCGGAGGCTCAGGGAACCCCCATCAAGCGCAGCCCAGCGGCCGTGGCGGCGGCCACCACGACGACCGCGATGAACGGCGCCTGCCTCCAGGCGAGCACCGCCCCCACCAGCACCCCCACCGTCCGAGCCCCTCCCGAGAACCCGCCCTGCGCCACCAGCGTCGACGTGGCGACGAGCGCCGCCAACATCGCGATGGTCGCCAGCGACATCAAATCCTGCACCCGCGCGGAGAGCCGCAGCCGCTCGCTCAAGAGCGGACCCGCCACGCGAAAGCCATACGTCCCCAGCGCCAACACCAGAATCGGCAGCAGCGTCATCGCAGAGCCACTCCCACCGCGAGAATCGACAACAACACCGGCAGGCCCGCTGGCAACACCGGCGTCGCCGCCAGCGCGATGACCGCCCCCACCAGCGCCACCTTGCGCGCCTTCGTCGCCTTGGCTCCAGCCTCGGCCGCCACCGTCTCCTCCTTCTTCGGAGGCAGCAGCGACGGCAACAGCAGCGCGAGCATGCACGCCGGAAACGCCGCATCCAGCCCCAGCGACTCCGGGTTCCCCACCGTCTTCCCAATCCACCCGCCCGCCACCACGCCCACGTTCCAGCCCACGAACAGCAGTCCGCCACACAGCCAATAGGCCGCGCGCCGGCGCTCCGGGTCTCGCTGCGCCAGCGCGAACGCCACGGACTCATCCACCATCAGGTGCGCGCCCAGCAGCTTCATGGGCCACTTGCGCCCCAGCACATCCGCCACCACCAGGCCGAACGGCAGATGCCTCGCGTTGAGCAACAAGCCCGCGAGCACCGCCGCCACGGGACTGCCTCCCGCGGCCACCATCCCCACCGCCACGAACTGTGAACCGCCCGCGAACACCACCACCGACATGAGCGCGGCCAGCCACACGGGCATGCCCGCCGCCACCGCGAGCGCGCCAAACGACACACCCACCACACCCGCGGCAAGCGCCACCGCCCCCACGTCCCGCAAGAGGGCGCGATCCACTTTTCCCATACACACCAATCTGGACAGAAGCCGGCCGTTCGTCAATAAGAACGACCATGCCGGTAAAACGAACGCCCAAGCCGCTCCGCCCGTTGGATGCCATCGCCAGTGCGTTGCGCCGGGAGCGGGAGCGCGCGGACGTCTCGCTGTCGGAGCTCGCCCGGCGCGCCAACGTCTCCAAGTCCACCCTCTCCCAGCTGGAGGCCGGCACCGGCAATCCCAGCATCGAGACCCTGTGGGCCCTGGCCGTCGCCCTGGGCATCCCCTTCAGCCGGCTCGTGGACCCGCCCATCCGCCAGGTGAAGGTCATCCGCGCGGGCGAGGGCGCCGCCATCCGCTCCGAGCAGGCCCACTTCACGGGCATCATGCTCTCGGCCTGTCCTCCCGGTGCGCGCAGGGACCTCTACGTCATCAACCTGGAGCCCGGCTCCTCGCGCCAGGCCCAGGCCCACATCCCCGGCAGCGTCGAGCACCTCTACGTCAGCAAGGGGCGCCTGCGCACAGGTCCCTCGGACACCACGGTGGAGCTCGGGCCCGGGGATTACGCGACCTTTCCCGGGGATGTTCCCCACTTCTACGAAGCGCTCGCCCCGCACACCGTCGCCGTCCTCCTCATGGAGCACGTGTAGGAACTCACACACCGTCGCATCTCCGGGGCTGAACCGGCGCGCGGGACATGGGAGACTCCCAGGCGCATGAGTACGGCGCCCATCCTCGGAATCGACTTCGGGACCACCAACACGTCGGCGGCCTTCTTCGACAAGGCGGGCAAGCTGAGGGTGGTGCCCGTCACGGACAAGAGCTTCACGCTGCCCTCGGTGGTGTGGTTCCACGCGGCGGACAAGGCCATCGTCGGCCACGCGGCGCGGCGGCAGATCATCGACGACCCGCGCCACACCGTCTTCGGCGCCAAGCGCTTCCTCGGCCGTCGCTACCAGTCCGAGTACGTCACCCAGCACAAGGACAAGTACGCCTTCGAGCTCGTCGAGGCCCCCGACGGCTACACCGCCGTGAAGATGTACGGGAAGGTGACATCGCTGACGGACGTCACGCAGCTGGTCATCAAGCAGATCCTCACCCTGGCGAACCACGCCGCCGGAGAGCCCTTCCGCGAGTGCGTGTTGACGGTTCCCGCGCACGCCAGCATCCGCCAGCGCGAGGCGGTGCGACAGGCGGCCGAGCAGTGTGGCCTCCAGGTCCGCGCCATCATCAACGAGCCCACCGCCGCGGCGCTGTACTACGCCAACCTGCGCAACCCCGAGCAGACGGTCATGGTGTTCGACCTGGGCGGCGGCACGTTCGACGCCACGCTCCTCGCCGTGCACAACCGGGTGGTGAAGGTGCTGGCCACCGGCGGCGACGCGTTCCTCGGCGGCGCCAACTTCGATGAGCGCATCGTCGAGTTCCTCGTGTCCGACTTCCAGCGCCAGCACGGCCTCGACCTGCGCGCGAACCAGGTCGTGATGCAGCGGCTGGTCTTCGCGGCCGAGTCCGCGAAGATGACGCTGAGCACCCGCGAGTCCACCGTGATGCGCGTGCCCTGCATCGCCCAGAAGGACGGCGGCTTCGTCGACTTCGACTACACGCTCACGCGCAAGCAGCTCGAGGAGATGGTGTTCCAGCTCATCGAGCGCGCCGCCTCCGCGTGCGACGACGTGCTGGAGCGCGCGAAGCTGAAGGCGGAGAACATCGACGAGCTGGTGCTGGTGGGAGGGCAGACGCGCATGCCCGTCATCCGACAGCGCTTCTCCCACTTCAAGCGGCTGTCCTCGGACAAGGAGGTCAACCCGGAGCTGGGCGTGGCCGTGGGCGCGGCCATCCTCGGCCGCAACCTTTCGCGCGGCATCAGCGGGCTGACGGACGTGGTGCCCATGCCCATCGGCATCATGGTGCCCGGTGGCGCGCAGCACGAGGTCATCCCCGCCAACACGCCCGTGCCCGCCACGCGGTCCGTGACACTCGAGCTGCCGCTCATCCCGGGCCCCATCTCCGTGGCCCTGTTCGAGTCCCTGGACACCACCACCGTGGAGCGCGAGCTCTTGGGCACCGTGCGCATCGAGCTGGACTGGCGGACGACCCACAAGGGCCCCACCACGCTGGAGCTGCGCATGGGCCAGGACTTCATCCTCAACGCGGCGCTCGTCTCCCCTCAGGGCACGCGCCACCCGCTCGCCATCACGGACTTGCGCGCGCCCAAGCGGACCTCGTAGCGCCCGCACCTGGCGGGCGGAGGCTCACTGGAGGTCTTCCGGGAGGATGCTCGTGATGGAGGTCCCCTGACCGGGGTCCATCACGATGACCTCCGCGGCCACGTGGACTCCGGCGGCGATGTAGAAGCCCACGCGCACCTGCGCCGCGTCGGTGAGGCGGCCCCGCGCCCGCGAATCGGTCCAGAGGTAGCGGGTGCGGTCGTCGATGCGAAGGGTGAGGTCCTCGCCCGCGCCCAGGTCATGCACGGTGAGGTGGTCCGGTCCGGCCTCGACGATGGAACCGCTCACCGCCTCGTCTACCTTGTCCAGGTCAATGCTCGCGCTTCCCGTCAGCATGGCGCTCCCATTCCGGAGGCTCGCTGCTCGGCCTCGCCCGACTCACCGGCCGAGCCCGAGCCCCTTCACCCGCCCGACGCGGTGAAGCCTGGCCCCCATCCAGCCCACAAGCTGCCCCCGACACGCGGCCGGGGCCAGCCAGGGTCAGCCCCCTGCCCCTCCACTCTCCGGGGGAGCACCATGGAGCCTGGACGCCCAAGTGCTGAACAAGGCGTGAGCCCTGGGCGCGCTACGCGGCCACTCGCGCCACGCACTCGGGCACGTCATTCGTGGGCGAGTTGACCACGCGCGCCACCTCGTAGGCCTCCAGCCCGCCATCAACGGCGGGCACGAGCAGGGGCAGCAACACGGACGCGTCCTGCGGCTCGGGGCGCAGCCACACCTCCTGCGCCTGGGGCGGGAGGATGACGGGCATCCGGTCGTGGATGGGCGCCATCAGCGTGTTGGGGCCGGTGGTGATGATGGTGCAGGTGCGCAGCACCTCGCCCGTGTCCGGCGCCGTCCACTCCTCCCACAGCCCCGCGAGCGCCAGCGGCTTTCCGTCTCCACGCTGGAAGAGGAAGGGCGTCTTCGGCTTCGTCGACTGCTTCCACTCGTACCAGCCATCCACCAGAACCAGGCACCGGCGCCGCTTCAGCGCGCTGCGGAAGCTGGGCTTCTCCGCCACGGTCTCCCCTCGCGCGTTGATGAGCTTGCTGCCGATGCTGGCCTCCTTCGCCCACGAGGGGATGAGTCCCCAGCGGAAGGCATCCAACATCCGCGCGCCATCATTGGGCACCACGGGCATGAGCTGCGTGGGGGCCAGGTTGAAGCGCGGACGGTCCACCGCCGTGCGAATGCCGGCGAGGCCCAGTTCCACGACGAGCTGATCAGGAGACGTTCGGACGGTGACTCGGCCACACATGGGCGCGGAGTATCGCCCTGTCTGGGACTGGACCCAAGCCATCCGTGAATGGAGGGCCCCGGAGCAAGCAGACGCCACGGGCGCGCCTCCTGGTCTACATAGACGGCCCATGAACCGGTCCACGCTCGTGTCCGTCTGTGCCGCCACCCTGCTCCTCGCCTGCACGGAGCGCTCGTCCAGCCCCTCCGCCCCTGTGGACGCGAGCCCGACACCTCCTGCCACCAAGACACCTGCGCCCAGCGCGGCCGCCGCTCCCGAGGACTCAGGCCCTCCGCCGAGCGAAGTGAAGTGCTCCGCGAAGGCCCTGCCCCCCAAGCCCCCGAGCGCCGCCGTCCCTCCCCTCCCCCCGCCCGTGGAGACCATGCGCGAGAACATCATCGCCGCGGCTCGGGCGTGTGATTACGCGCGCCTCGCGAAGCTGGTGGATGAGAACGGAAAAGGCGTGCGCTTCACGTTCGGCGAAGGCACGGACGCGGTGGCGTACTGGAAGGAAGAGGAGGCCCGGGACGTGCCCGTCCTCGCGCGCATCGCGCAGGTGCTCGAGCTCCCCTATGCGCAGGAGGGAGACCTCTACTACTGGCCCTCCGTCCACATCACCGGCCTCAAGAGCGCGAAGGACTGGAAGCCGCTCGTCGGCATCTACCCGGAGGCCCAGCTCAAGGCGATGCAGAAGGACAACGGCTCCTATCTGGGGCTGCGCGTGGGCATCAACAAGGCGGGAGACTGGCAGCTCGCCGTCGCGGGGGACTGAGGTCCCGTCCACCGTTCGCTGCTCGGGGTGGACCACTCGCCGCGTTTCCCTCGCCGTTCCCTGCATGCGTCCGTCCCGCTCAGCCGCCAGTGACATCGTGGCGTGCATGAGAAGACCTCGACTGCCGCTCCTGTTCGCCGCCCTGCTCCTCGCCACTTCAGCGGCCTCCGCCGAGGACCTCGCGCGCCCCCGCCTCCAGTCGGCGCTCGAGGCCATGGGTGGAGAGGCGAAGCTGCGAGCCCTCTCCAGCCTCCGCATCGGTGGCATCGGCCACTGGAACCTCATGGAGCAGTCCGAGCGGCCCTCGCCCCCGTGGCTCGTCATGTACGAGCAGGTCGACGAGGTGAGGGACCTCCGTCAGCGCCGCCTGCGCCAGAAGACCGAGGGCCGCGGCGCCGGGGGGCGCGATGCGTGGCAAGGCGCGACGATGGTGTTGTCCGACGGCGTGGTGGGGTTGGAGATGGGTGGGCAGTGGCGTCCTGCGGGGGGCGCGCAGTTGCAGGACATGGAGGAGCACCTCGACTTCGCTCCCGAGCGCGTCCTCCTCACCGCGCTGGCCGCCACGGACCTGCGCTCCGCTCCCGACACGGTGGTGCAGGACGTCCCGCACCACGTGCTGACGTTCCGGCATGGGCAGGCGTCGGTGAAGCTGTTCCTGAATGCGCGGACCCTGCTGCCCACGCAGGTGGAGCTCGTCGCCGCGCATCCTGGCGACATGTTCTGGAGCGTCTGGGGAGACGTCCGCACCCGGCTCCTCTTCCAGGCCTGGGCGCTGGAGCCCGAGGGCCTGCGCTATCCGCGCCATTGGGAGTGGGAGCGCAACGGTGGCTCCTATCACTCCTTCACCGTCACCCGGCTGGAGCTGGACGCCAAGGTCGTCGAGGCGGACTTCGCGCTCCCCGACACCGTGAAGCAGGCCTTCGCCGCACGGAGCAAGAGCACCGTCGAGGACCGCCCCCTCGGCCGTCCCGACCGTCCCGCCGTCGAGCTGGCGCCCGGCGTGGTCCACATCCCCGGGGCCTGGGACATCGCCCTGGTGAAGCAGGACGATGGACTGGTCATCATCGAAGCCCCCATCTCCTCGGGCTACTCCGCGCGCGTGATGGAGGAAGTCCAGCGCCGCTTCCCCGGCGTGAAGGTGAAGGCCACCGTGTCCACCAGCGATGCGTGGCCCCACGTGGGCGGTGTGCGGGAGTACGTCGCGCGCGGAGTTCCCCTCTACGTGCTGGACGTCAATGTGCCGCTCGTGGACCGCGTCGTGAAGACGCCTCGCACGCTCGCTCCGGATGCCCTCGCGAAGGCACCTCGCGGCGCGGTGCTCCGTCCCGTGGGCAAGCGCACCGCGCTTGGCTCGGGGAAGAACCGGGTGGAGCTGGTGCCGGTGCGAACGGAGACCGGCGAGCGCATGCTCTTCGTCTGGCTCCCCGAGCACCGCCTCCTCTACACCAGCGACCTGGTGCAGCCGATGCCGGACGGCTCGTTCTTCAACGTGCAGCAGGTCTCCGAGACGGTGGAGGTCGCGGCCCGGGAGAAGCTCGACGTGGCGCGCGTCTTCGGCATGCACCTGGCGGCCACCGACTGGCCCGCGCTGCCTCGAGCGGTGGAGAAGGCGCGCGCTCCCGTCGCGGGCACGACGCCCTGACCTCGCGGCTAGCGAGCCCGTCCGAGCCTGCGCTCCAGCACGTCCTTGCGACCACGGCTGACGCGCAGGCGCTGACCGGTGCTCAGCACCACCACCGTCTCCGTGGGTGAGTCATGGTGGAGCTCGCGAATGCGCTCCACGTTGACGATGGCCGAGCGGTGGATGCGCACGAACCGCTCGGCCTCCAGCTGGGACTCCAGCGCCGCGAGGCTCTCTCGCAGCACGTACTCCTTGTCGCCCACGTGCAGCGTGACGCAGTAGTCGTCGGCCGCGATCCAATCGATGTCCGTCACCGGCACGAGCACCGAGCGCGTCCCCACCTTCACCAGCAGCCGGCCCAGCCCCGGCTCCACGGGTGTCTTCACGGCGTCCTGCACCGGCGCGGAGACGGGCCGGGCCGACGCGTCCGAGAGCAGCGCCGCGAGCTTCCGCCCCAGCTCCGCCGCCTCCTCCTGCCGCAGCCGTGAGCGCGCGCGGCTCAGGGCCTCGTCGAAGCGCTCGTCCGCGAAGGGCTTCACCAGATAGTCCACCGCATGCGCATCGAACGCGCGCACGGCGAAGGCGTCATACGCGGTGATGAAGATGACCGCGGGCATCCGGGCCACGCCCACCTCGCGGATGACCCCAAAGCCATCCAGCTCCGGCATCTGCACGTCGAGCAGCACCAGCTTCGGCTTCAGCGACGCGATGGCCTCCACCGCTTCGCGCCCGTCGCGGCACTCCCCACACACCACCATGTCCGTGTGACGGTCCAGGGCCTGCCGCAAGCCTCGCCGCGCCAACGGCTCGTCATCCACCAGGAGGACACTCAGCTCAGCCACGCGCGCCTCCAGCCACGGGCGCCGCGACGAAGGGCTGGAGCGGAAGCAGGACGGTGGCCACCGTGCCCACACCTTGCGACGGCGCGCCCACGCTCACGCGCCCCGCCTCGCCATAGAGCTGCGAGAGCCGCGCCCGCGTGTTCGACAGCCCGATGCCTGGGCTGCGCTCCACGTCGAAGCCCTCGGGGAGGCCGGGTCCATCGTCCTCCACCACCAGCTCCAGCGCGTCTCCCTTCCGCCGAGCACCGATGCGCAACCGGCCCGCCGCGGAGCGCGCGGAGACACCGTGGCGGATGGCGTTCTCCACCAGCGGCTGGAGCACCAGGTTCGGGACTCGCGCGTCGAGGAGCGCGTCATCCACCTCCCACGTCACGCGCAGCCGGTCCTGGAAGCGCAGCTGCTGAATCTCCAGGTAGCGAGACAGCACGGAGACTTCGTCCCGCAAGGAGACCTCTTGCGTCGCGCCCTGCTGGAGCAGCCGGCGCAGGATGTCGCTCAACAGCACGAGCATCCTCGCGGCCGTGTCCGTCTCGTTCGCGCGCACCAGCACGACGATGGCGTTGAGCGTGTTGAACAAGAAGTGGGGATGGAGCTGGACCTGGAGGGCCAGGAGCCGGGCCTCCGCGAGCTCGACGGCTAGCGCCGCCGCCTGCCGCTCCTTCTCCCGCGCGCGCTCCTGCGAAGCCAGCGACTGCGCCACCGCCACCACCGCCGCGTACGTCATCGCCATCATGGGCATCCAGCCCACGGCGTAGCGCAGCACCATCGTCGAGAAGGACAGCGACCCGGCCGCCGCCAGGCCCGAGGAGAAGGCCTGCTGGCACAGCGAGTACACCAGGGCGAAGAGGCCCCCCACGCCCAGGCACGTCACGCCATGGCCCGCCCAGGCCTTCGCTCGGAAGGGTCTGCCCAAGGGCCAGCGCCGCACCAGGTGGAGCAGCAGCGGCGTGAGGGGGACCCACACGTACCAGGCCGGAAGCTGCGTCAGGACGGCGCGCCAGAACGGCATGGGCCGCTGCGCCGACAGGCTGAAGAAGTACGTTTCCACGCCGGAGAACATCCCGGGAGCGGACCAGATGGCGGCCCACTTCAGCACTCGCCGCCACGGGCTGGACGGCGTCTGTTCCACGGGGCTCACGAGGCCCTCAGTCTAGCGAAGTCTCACGGACTTCGACGTTCATTCCCGCCGCCGCCTCGGAGGGTCTGCGCGCGGGCAGGTGGCTTGCTTGCGCGCCTCGTCCCCGGTGCCCACTTGTCCAGGGAGGAGGTCACGACACATGGCCATTGGAAGAACGAAGGCGGTCCCCACCCTCGCGGTGACGGACCTGGGCGCGGCGCGAAGGTTCTACTCGGAGGTGCTGGGGTTCGAGGAACTTCACGACGTCGGGGAGGAAGAAGGCGCCGCCATGTACGAGGTGAGCGACGGGTCCTTCCTGCTGCTCTACGAGCGCTCGACGCCGTCCGGCTCCACCGCCACCTCCTGCGCGTTCGCCGTGGAGGACGTGGAGGCCACCGCCGATGCGCTGCGGCGCGCGGGCGTGAAGCTCGAGGACTACGACATTCCCGAGATGGGCATCCAGACGAAGAACGGCATCGCCACGATGGGCGACATCAAGTCCGCCTGGTTCAAGGACCCGTCCGGCAACATCCTCGCCATCGACAACTCCCTCTCCCTGCTGGAGCGCCGAGGCCGCGAGTCACGCACGGGCGCGCCCCAGGAACAGGAAGGCCTGCATGCCTGAGGCGCGACGGGGACGGCGCTAGGTCGGCAGCTTGATGCCCGACAGCCGCTGGTAGAGCGCCACCGCGAAGCCATCCGTCATGCCGGAGATGTAGTCCGTGACACACAGGAGTCGCTGGTACTTGGACAACCGCGCCAGCGCTCCGTCGATGTCCTCTCCACGCAGCGGCGCGTCCGAGCGCTGGAACAGTTCCAGGGGGAGGAGCTGCCGCAGCTTCTTCTCCTCGCGGTTCGGCGCGTCCGTCACCACCGCCGCCGCGAACATGTCCAGCAGGCCGCCCAGCGTCTTGAAGCCCGCGCTCTCGATTTGCAGCACGCGCTCGTTCTCGTAGCCGTGGCGCCGCGTGTGCTCCTTGATGACCTTCAGCGGCAGGCGGACATCGTCGCGCGCGGAGACGAGCGGCGTCTCCCACTCCCCTGCCTCCATCGCCTCCACGTGCTCCAGGAACACGCGCACCGACGCCTGGATGAGCACACCGATGGCCCTCGCGCGTGCCTGCGCCATGCGCGTCTCGGGGTGCGCCGGCGGAGGTCGCGCATCACTCTTCACCGGAGCGGGCAGCACCGCGTCCAGGAGCTCGCAGGCCTCCTTCGTGGGAATCAGCCCCAGCTTCGCGGAGTCCTCCAGGTCGATGACCGCGTAGCAGATGTCATCCGCCGCCTCGACGAGGAAGGCCAATGGATGCCGGGAGAAGACGCCCTCCTCGCGCTCCCGCAGCCCCGCGGCGCGATACGCCTCCAGCGCCAGCTCGCGGTCGTCCTGGAAGTAACCGAACTTCTTCTCCGACACGCGCGCCTTCTCCGACGCGCGCCCGCCCGGCAGCACCGAGGGCCGGGGGTACTTGCTCATCGCGCCCAGCGTCGCCGCCGTGTAGCGCAGACCGCCGCGCCGCTCGCGGGACTGGAGGCGGTTGAGGATTCGGAAGCCCTGCGCGTTGCCCTCGAAGCTCTCCAGGTCCTTCCACTCCTCGCGAGACTTGAAGGGGCTCGAGCGCTCCGGCGTCCCGGGCGCCACGAGCCGCTGCTCCACCCAGTGCTGGATGGCCGCCTCGCCCGAGTGGCCGAAGGGCGGATTGCCGATGTCATGCGCCAGGCACGCCGCGGCGACGATGGTGCCCAGGTGCGAGGGCTCCACCTTCACGTCCTGCATCTTCAGCCCCCGGCCCGCGAGCTGACCCAGGGAGCGCCCCACACAGGACGCCTCGATGCTGTGCGTCAGCCGCGTGCGCGTGTAGTCGCTCGTCGACAGGGGGAAGACCTGCGTCTTGTCGTGCAGGCAACGAAACTCGCTGGAGAAGACGATGCGGTCGTAGTCCACGTCGTACGGCGTGCGCTCATCCAGCGGCAGGTGCTCCTCCTGGACGGGAGGCCGCTCCACCAGCGCCTCCGCGGGCTTCAGGTCCGAGCCCACCCGGTGTCCCGAAAGAAACCGCCGCCACTGCTCCGTTCGACCGCTGCTACCCACGGCTGCCTCGCTGTCGCTTTCGTGGAAGGACTCCGGGCGAGCATGCTGCCCCCCTCGCACGCCGAGGCAAGTTTTCCCGGTCCATTGGAGTTCTGGCGCCTGGGGCGTCATGTGCCCCTGGACGGACGACGCGCCCCTGGGCAGCCTGCGGCCGGTTCCCATCTCCATCGGAACCCAAGGAGTCTCACGTATGAAGCTCAAGGCGTTGTGCATCGCCGTGTCGCTGGTCGCTCTCCCGGGCGTGGCCGCCGCGCAGAGCCCCTTCGATTCCATCAAGAAGGCCGCGGGCGACGCGGGCAAGGCCTCCGTCGAGAAGCGCGTCAACACCAAGCTGACCGATGAGGCGAAGAAGAACCAGTGCAGCTTCAAGACGGGCACCGCGGAGCTGGCCCCGGGCTGCGACGCGAAGCTCAAGAAGCTGGCCTCCGCGCTCATCGACGCCAAGAAGCAGCTCACCGCCGCGGGCGTGAAGAGCTACAAGTTCGAGGTCTCCGGCCACACCGACTCGACGGGTGACGCCGCCAAGAACAAGAAGCTCAGCGAGGAGCGCGCGGAGACCATCGTCAAGGAGCTGGTCTCGCGTGGCATCGAGCGCGGCGAAATCAACGCCGTGGGCTTCGGCGCCGAGCGCCCCCTGGTGAAGCCGGACAACACCGAGGCCAAGAAGGCCAAGAATCGCCGGTACGAGCTCCAGGTCCGCCTGTAGCCCGCGTCAGCGGTTCACCTGCTTCAAGGGCGCCATCTCACCGGATGGCGCCTCCTCGTCCACCTCCCGCGCGCGTGGGATGAACGCCATGGCGCGCTCGGCGAGCGCGGTGATGGTGAGCGAGGGATTGACGCCGGGGTTCGCGGAGACGGCCGAGCCGTCCACCACGTACAGGCCCTCGTAGCCGAAGACGCGGTGGCGATGGTCGATGACGCCCGTCTCCGCCGAGTCCCCCATGCAGCACCCTCCAAGGATGTGCGCCGTCGTGGGGATGCCCAGCACCGTCTCGCTCACCAACGTCATCGGGTAGCCGTCCAGCTTGTCCGAGACACGCCGGGCCAGGTCGAATGCCTCGGGCATGTTGGCCGTGGGCGCGGGGCCTGCTTGCAGCCCGGTGACGAGTCCCTTGCGCAGCCCCGTGCTCAGCCCGCGCCCGCGCCGCATGCGCAGGTGGCCTTCCAGCGTGCGCATGTAGAGGAGCACCACGGAGCGCCGCGCGAAGTTCGGGACGAACCACGCCTTGAGGAAGCGCAGCGGGTGCCGCGCGAGCAGGCCCACGAGTCGGGCCACTCGAGAGAGCATCCTCGCGCCGCGCACCTGGGGCGCCATCAGCAACCGGAAGAACCCCGAGCCCGACGGATAACGCACCGGCTCCAGGTGCGAGCGCTCGTCGGTGTGGAGGATGGAGCCGATGGCGATGCCCTTCGAGAGGTCCAGCTCCTTGCGCCCGCTGATGATGCCGATGAGCGCCTCGGAGTTGGTGCGCACGCCGTCCCCCAGGCGCTCCGACAGGCGGGGGAGTCCCTCCGGGTGCTCCTTGAGCCGCAGCAACAGGTCCAGGGTGCCCAGCACGCCCCCCGCGAAGATGACGTTGCGCGCGAGGAAGCGCCGCTTCCTCCGAGGCAGCCAGCCCGAGCCCTGACGCGCCTCCACCTCGTAGCCACCCCCTGGCAGCGGACGCACCCACGTCGCCTCGGTGTCGGCGTGCAGCGACAGGCCCCGCTTCTCCGCGAGGTAGAGGTAGTTGCGGTCCAGCGTGTTCTTCGCGCCGTGCCTGCAGCCCAACATGCAGCCGCCACAGGCGATGCAGCCGGTGCGGTCCGGCCCCTCCCCACCGAAGTAGGGGTCCTTCACGGTGACCCCCGGCTCGCCGAAGTACACGGCCACCGTCGTGGGCTGGAAGTCCGTCCGGCCCAGGTCCTGGCCCACCTGCTGGAGGACCCGGTCCGGCTCGGTGATGAGCGGATTGACGGTGGCGCCCAGCATCCGCCTCGCGGTGAGGTAGTGCTCGGACAGCTCCTGCTTCCACGAAGCGAGGTGGCCCCAGGAGGGCGCCTCGAAGAAGTCGTCCTTCGGAACCGGCAGGGTGTTCGCGTAGACGAGCGAGCCTCCGCCCACGCCCACGCCCGACAACACGGTGACGTGCCGGAAGAACGTCATCTTGAAGAGCCCTCGCCAGCCAAGCCGGGGCATCCACATCCAGCGCTTCAGGTTCCAGTTCGTCTTCGGAAAGTCCGCGGCGCCCAGCCGCCGGCCCTTCTCCAGCATCACCACGCGGTAGCCCTTCTCGGTCAACCGCAGCGCACTGGCACTCCCGCCAAAGCCCGAACCGATGATGAGCCAGTCGCAATCCATTCCGTGTCCGTCCTCGAACGTCCGCGCGCGCGTGGCGACCCCAGCGACTCGGGGAAGCTTATGCGAAACATCCGGGTGCTCCGCGCACCCTGCATGCACGCTCGGGCCTTCGCATGACGCCCGCCCGACAGGAGGGCAGGTGTGGCGCCCCTCGGGTTCGAGTCCTCGACACCTGTGAGTGGGCTTGCATCGTTGAGCGGCGGACAGGCTCGTGGCGCAAGGCAGAAGCCCGCCGGGGGCGGACCCCACGGCGGGCTTCGGGCTCGACTCGGGCTCAGCGGCGCGACGCCGTCTTGCGCGTGCGGCGCATCGCGGGCATCCGCGTCGCGTACCGGCGGCTCGTGCGCGAGGCCACGCGCTTCGGACGGGACGTCCTGACGCTCCGCCGCGCGCGCGTCGTCCGGGTGCGCATGCGCGATGACATGCGTGCCGAGGTCATGAGGGGCTTGCGGGCACTCGGCTTCCGCATGCGGTAGCCGCCCCCGGCCTTCTCATACTCGGACTTCAGGAGCTGTGCCTTGCGCGCGCTCCAGTGCCCCGCGCGCCCGCCGCGCGACCCCGCGAGCAGGCGCTTGCGGATGCGCTCCCGCATCGCCGGCCGCGTGTACCGGCTGCTGGCGGTGGCACGAGCCCCGGCCGTCACGCGGCGCCGGGACACGGCGACACGCCGAGGACGCGACACGCGCGTGCGAGAAACCATCCGCCTCCGACGAGGCATCATCCGGGTGCGCGACGTGGCGCGCGAGTTCTTCCTGGCAACCATCAAGTCCCCCCTCCCTGCAACAGGCCTGCTCGCCACAGGTGGGGACGGCCAAGGCACCACGCAATCGCCCCGCCCTCGCGCCTGCTTCCGGCGACAAGGGCCTGCCCCCTCCGCTGCCCTCACTTCGCTCCGGACTCGGCGGGACGGAAGAGCGCGCACGCCCGCACCGGCTGCGGCGGGTACTTCCCGGGCAACAGCGGGCACATGATGAACACCGACGTCCGCGTCTCGACATAACGCGGCGGCGCGGCACAGCGATGACACAGGCTCTCCGGGAACGGGAGTGACTCGGGCCGCGGCGTCGTCATGGTGCCCTCGATTGTAGACGCCTCCGGGCAGCACCGCCTGGACATCTCTCACGAGAGACGGGGGGACTACGGGCCGCTCGCCGGAGGGGGCGCTTCGCGAAGCCACTGGATGGCGGCCTGGACCACGTCCGCCGGGATGAAGTGGCCTCCGGAGAACTCGTGGTAGTGCACCGCGAAACCCGCCGAGCGCAGCTCCGCCACGATGCGCCGGCTGCTCCCCTCGACGGGGAGCACCAGGTCCTTGTCCCCATGCGCGACGAAGATGAGCGGCGCGCCCTGGGGCTCTTCCGCGTGAACGAACCCGGGCGCGAAGGCGAGGACGCGGGAGAACAAGTCTCCGTTGAGGATTCCCAGCGCCAATGCGTAGGACCCGCCCGCGGAGAACCCCGCCACGCTGATGCGCTCCCGCGCCACGAGGTGACGGGAGAAGACCTGGGCCAGCGCGCGGTCGATGAAGACCAGGTCCTCGCCGTGCTTCCCCATCTTGTCGTCCCACGTCAGCCCTCGTGAGTCGGGGATGAGCAGGAGGATGCCCTCGGAATCCGCCAGCGCTTGCAGCGCTTGAAGCATCTGCCCCGCGTTGCCCCTGGAGCCGTGCAGCACCAGCATCAGCGGCGCGGGCTGGTCCGGTCGGTGGGACTTCGGCACGTACAGCAGGCCGTCGCGCGCTCCACCCAATCCCAGGGGATGTGCGCCCGGAGCCACGCGCGTGCCCGTCACCTGTCCGGGGCGTGCATCCAGGCGGCCCGAGGTGTCCACCTGCGGCGCGGGCGCGGCTTCACGGGTCACGACACAGCCCGCGAGGCTCAGCACCAGCCAGGAGGCCGTGAGAAGGCATCGCAGGACGGGGCGGACACTCGGGGGCTCGAGGCCCGAGTGAGGACCTGGGAAATGGCGCATGAGCGGCTCCTCGTGGAAGCACCTCGTGATGGCGCATCATCCAACGCGGGGCAGGACTCGCATGCATCTGGTTGACGGCACGTGCCGATGCGCGAACCTCGACGCACCGCACCTTGCTGAATGCCTCGACTGGAACACCGACGCATCAGTCGTCACGGACGACGAGGCATCGCGCGAGGCACCGAGAAACCAGGACCTCGGCTCCGAATCGCGCGTGGCCACCGCCGGACTCAACCATCCTGGGCGGCGGCGCTCCGCGCTCGTGCCCGCTGGCGAGGACACCCGGGAGCCCGAGTGCCTCGCCCCGCATAGCGTGCGTCTACCGCCCGGCCTCGGCCACGGGCGGCAGCCACTTGCGCAGCACCGTCGGCGCGGATGACCGGTAGATGTTGTCGTGGCGCAGGTCCGGGCGGGGCTCGACCTCCCACTTCAACCCCGGAGGCGCACTCGCCTGGAGGACCTCGCGCAGCCGCGCCACGGCGGGGACGATGTCCTCCGTCTCGTTCGACGACGACACGAACAGCGACGCGCGCAGGTCCGCGCGGCTCGCGAGGCGCGCTCCCGCCTCACGCACCAACGCCTCCTCGTTCCACCAGAGGCTCGGGCTCAGCGCCAGGTACGTGCCGAACAGCTCCGGCTGGAGGAAGAAGGTCTCCATGATGAACAGCCCCGCGAGCGACTCGCCGATGATGGCCCGCTCGCCCGTCACGCGGAACCGCCTCTCCACCTCGGGAATCAGCTCCTCGCGGATGAAGTCCCGGAACGCCGCCGAGCCCCCCGCGCCAGGCACCCACTCCAAATCCCTGGGAACCGACGAGGGCCCCGTCATGTCGCGCTTGCGCACCGTGTTCTCGATGCCCACCACGAGCAACGGCCGGAGCTCTCCGGCGCGAATCGCCGCATCCACCGCGCTGGCGACATGCGGGAAGTCCTCCTGGAGCCCGCCGTCCGGCATGTAGAGCACCGGGAAGCGGGCCTCCTTCGCCGCGTCGTAGCCCGGAGGCAGGTACACGGTGAGGCGGCGCTCCTCCTTCAGCTTCGCGGACGCGAGCACGAAGACCTGATGCGCGGGCACCGGCTCGGCCGCGGCGGGAGGCGCGCTGCCCACCGTCGCACACCCCGCGACGAACACCCCCAACCCCACGCACACCATCGACTGCCACAGCCCAACGCGCTTGCGCATCACGGTCCGCCCTCCTCCGTCAGTCCCGAAGCTCCAGCCACACCGGCGCATGGTCCGAGGGCTGCTTGCCCTTGCGAGCCTCCCGGTCCGTGTCCGCCCCCGTCAGTCGAGGCACCAGCTGCGCGGACACGTACAGGTGGTCGATGCGCAGGCCCCGGTTCTTCGGGAAGGCCAGCATCCGGTAGTCCCACCACGAGAAGCGCTGCGTGTCGGGATACAGCTTCCGGTACGCATCCGACAGCCCGAAGGCGCACAGGCGCTGAAGCGCGTCGCGCTCCCGCACCGAGCAGAGCGTCTGCCCCTCCCACTCCTTCGGGTCATAGACGTCGATGTCCTCGGGCGCGATGTTCCAGTCGCCGCCGAGCACCAGCGCCTCATCGGGGTTGTGCCGCGTGTCCAGGTAGCGCCGAAGCCGGCCGTACCACTCGAGCTTGTACTCGTACTGCGGTGAGTCCAACGACTGCCCGTTGGGCGCGTACGCGCTCACCACGCGGATGCCCCCCACCGTCGCGGCGATGAGGCGCGCGTGCGTGTCATCCACGCCGTCCGACAGCCCCTTCACCACGTCGCGAGGCTCCTCCTTCGCCAGGATGGCCACGCCGTTGTAGGTCTTCTGCCCGTGGACCGCCGCGTGGTAGCCGGCCGCGCGCACGGCCTCCATCGGGAAGTCGTCCTCCGTGCACTTCAGCTCCTGAAGGCACAGCACATCCGGCTGCGCGCTCTTCAGCCACTCGAGCAGCCGCTCCTGACGCGCCCGCACCGAGTTCACATTCCAGGTGGCGATTTTCATCGCGGGCACCGTCGCACGCCACCCACGCCCTCGCCACGCTTTTTCCCCTCGCGTGCGGCCGCGAAGCCACACCGCGTCTCACGTCCCCAAGGGAAGGCGCTGGCACGGCCATCGCAATAGCCCCAGGTGGGAGGACGCCCACAGGTGTCCTCCTGGAGCGCCCTTTCCGGGCGCCCCGCCTGGAGTCGAGGTCGCCATGAGCCCGAGGACGAGGAAGGCCCCCCGCCGCACCCTGGGTTTCACCCTGCCCCCCACGCTGAAGAAGGCACTGCTGCCCTCGTGCCTCGCCGCGCTGGGCCTGGCCGCATGGAGCGACGTCCCCATTCCGGCCGCCTGGCGCCCGTGGGTCGCCCTCGCGGAGCAGCAGGTGCGCACCGCGCCCAGGCCCGCCCCCGTGAGCGGCACGAGCCAAGGCTTCACCACCGCGCCCCTGCCCCTCCCGGCCCATGCCCCGGAGGTGCCGCGGGAGAACCTGGAGCCCGCGCCGCGCCCCGCGCCCGAGGACGCCCTGGCGATGTCGCATGAGCACACGCGCCGGGTGGACCACCTGAGCCGCGCGCGCTCCCTGAAGGACCTGGGCGACGTGTCCGGCGCGCTCACCGAGGTGCGCCGCGCATTGCATGACGACCCGGCCGACACGGACGCGCTCGCGATGGCCGCGCGGCTGGCCCGCCTCCACGGCCAGCTGGAGGTCGCGCTCGTCGCCTACGCCCGACTGGGCAACCTGGTGCCCGAGGAGGCTGGGGCGCTCGTCCAGCAGGCTCGCTTGCTCGTGTCCCAGGGGCGCCACGCGGAGGCCGTGCGCGTGGGTGAGGAGGCGGTGCTCCGCGCCCCGGAGGACGCGGAGGTGTACCAGGTGCTCGGACGCGCGCACCTGGGCGCGGGCGAGCTGAGCGCGGCCATCCTCCGCTTCCAGCAGGCGGTCCACCTGGACCCCGAGCATGGCTACGCCCTCAACAACCTCGGGTTCGCGTACCTGCGAGCCGGAGAGGACGCGAAGGCCGCCGAGGTGCTCGCCCAGGCCGCGCAACTGCTGCCCCACGTGGCCTACGTGCACAACAACCTGGGCGTGGCCTGGGAGCGGCTCGGGAAGAAGGACGAAGCCCGCGCCGCGTACGCGACCGCCACCCGGCTGTCGCCTCGCTACGTCCAGGCCCGCGTCAACGTGGACCGGCTCAACCGCGTGGCCCAGGCGGACCTGGGCTCGCCTGGGCTTGGGGCCCAGGAAGTCCCGGCCCTCTCCGCGCAGTGACGCCTCCCCGCCTGGAGACCGGACTCCAGGCGGGTGTCGCAGCGGTTCCCGTTCCCGGCCCGGCAGTCTAACGTGCAGCCCCCGTCGAGAAGCACCATGACCCTGGCCTCTGTGATGCCCAATCCGCCCGAAGCTTCACCCCCGTCCACCCCGGCGCCCGTGCCTCCACGCCCCAGCCTGGGCGCGCGCCTCTGGAAGTGGACGAAGCGGCTGCTCATCACCGGGGCCGTGGGCCTGCTCCTGTGCCTGCTCGTCGCCGTGGGCACGTACCTCTACTTCAGCCGCGACCTGCCCTCGGTGGACACGCTGCGCAACTACCAGCTGCCCCAGGTCACCAAGGTGACGTGTGGCGACGGGAGCATCTGCGCCGAGTACGCCTTCGAGAAGCGCACCGTGGTGCGGGTGGAGGCCCTGCCCTCGCACGTGCGCGACGCGTTCCTCGCCGCCGAGGACGCGGACTTCTACAAGCACGTGGGCCTGGACCCCTTCGGCATCGCGCGCGCCACCGTCAAGAACCTCATCCCCGGCAGCACCAAGTCCGGCGCCTCCACCATCACCCAGCAGGTGGTGAAGAACCTGCTGCTCACGCCCGAGCGCAAGCTGTCGCGCAAGATTCGCGAGTGGATCCTCACGCCGCGCGTCGAGGAGGCGCTCACCAAGGACCAGATTCTCGGCCTCTACATCAACCAGTCCTACTACGGGCAGCGGCGGTACGGCCTGGAGGAGGCGGCGCTCTATTACTTTGGCAAGAACGCCAAGGATTTGAGCGTGGGTGAGGCCGCGGTCCTCGCGGGCACGGTGCAGAGTCCGCACCGCATCAACCCGGTGACGAACATGACGCGGGCCAAGTCGCGTCAGCGGTACGTGCTGCGGCAGATGGCGAACCAGGGCTTCGTGCCGTTGAAGATCGTGGAGGGTGAGCTGGACAAGCCCATCGTCCTGGCGCCCCGCCCCAAGCCGAGGGTGGGCCCGTACTACGCGGAGGAGATTCGCCGCACGCTCATCGAGCGCTACGGCGAAGAGGCCGTGATGCGGGGCGGCCTGCGCGTGGACATCGCCATGGTTCCGCAGCTCCAGGTCGCCGCGGAGCAGGCGGTGCGCGACGGGCTGGAGGCGATGGACCGGCGCCAGGGCTACCGAGGGCCTCGCGGCACGCTGGAGGACGCGCGGTGGGCGCGGCTTCGCGGCATGGTGGTCACCCGCATCGAGGAGGCTGGTCGCCGGCTGAAGGACCAGGGCTACGTCGCGGACCTGTCGCCGCTCGCGCAGGCGGAGAAGCCCGCGGAGCCGAAGCCCGGCGCCGTCACGGAGGCCGAGGTGGAAGGCGCGGAGGAGCAGCGCCCGGACCTGTCGTCCGAGGACGAGGCCCCGCCGTCGGAGGAGGAGCTGCTGGTGGGCGCGGTCCCCTTGCGGCCGCTGGAGGAAGGGCTGCGGCTGACGGGCTATGTGTCCGAGATCGATGAGAAGCGCAACATCGCGCGCGTGGACCTGGTGGGCCGCACCGCGGAGGTGGCGTACTCCACCGTCACCTGGGCGCGGCAGAAGGGAAAGAGCGCCCCGAAGAACATCTCGGACGTGTTCGCGAAGGGGCAGCTCGTCTTCGTGCGGGTCCTGAAGGCGCCGCCCGCGCCGGCCTTCGTGGAGGCGACGCTGGACCAGATTCCGGAGGTGCAGGGCGGCATGGTGGCCATCCGCCCGGACAACCGGCACGTCGTCGCGCTGGTGGGTGGGTACGACGCGGCCCGCTCGTCGTTCAACCGCGCCACGCAGGCCAGACGGCAGCCGGGCTCGTCCTTCAAGCCGTTCCTCTACGGCGCCGCGATGGCCAGCGGACGCTACACGCCGCTGTCCCAGGTGAACGACGCGCCCGAGGCGATTCGAGACCCGTACACGGGCAAGACGTGGAAGCCGCAGAACTACGACCGGCGCTTCGAAGGCCCCATGACGCTGCGCCAGGCGCTCACGAAGTCGAAGAACACCGTGTCGGTGCGCCTCATCGAGTCGCTCACGCCGCCCACCGTCATCGACTTCGCGCGGCGGGCGGGCATCCACTCGCCCATGCCGGAGAACCTCACGCTGGCGCTGGGCACTGGCGAGGTGACGATTCTGGAGGCGGTGAACGCGTACGCCACGCTCCAGGCCAATGGCCGCTACGCGGAGCCGCTCATGCTGCTGCGCGTGCGCGACTCGCGCGGCAAGGTGCTGGAGGAGCATCAGCCCGGCTTCGAGGAGACCCTGCCTCCCGCCGTCGCGTACCTCACCACGTCGCTGATGCGCAGCGTGGTGGAGGAAGGAACGGCGAAGGCGGTGCGCGAGCTGAACCGCCCCGCGGCGGGCAAGACGGGCACCACGCAGGAGTCTCGGGACACGTGGTTCTCCGGCTACACGATGGACTACGTGGCCAGCGCGTGGGTGGGCTTCGATGACAACTCCCCCATGGGAAGCAGCGAGACGGGTGGACGCGCCGCGCTGCCCATCTGGCTCCACTTCATGCGCACGGCGCACGAGGGCCTCCCCGCCCGCGACTTCGAGGTGCCCTCCGGCGTCCTCCAGGTTCGCATCGACCCCGTCACGGGGCTCCTCGCCGGGGCGTCCGTGCCGGGCCGACTGGAGCCGTTCCTCGAGGGCACCCAGCCCACCGCCGAGGCCCCTCCACCGGGCCAGGTGACCACCGACGAGTTCTTCCTCAACGAAGGCAACAGGAAGGGTCTGTGAGCCGAACCCTGGTTCTGGTCCTCTCCTGGGGACTGTGCGCGTTCGCGGCCAGCGCGGCGCCTGTGTCCCCCTCGACTTCGGACACCAGCGCCCCCGCGGTGCAGCGCCTGTCACAGGCCCTGGCCACGTCGGTGCGTGCGTTGCCCGCGGAGGCGCCCGTCGCGCTGTATCTCTCGGGTGGCTCGGCCGAGCTGCGGCGCGCGGTGGGAAGTGTCCTCGCGGGACGACTCGCGGCCGTGGGGCTCGCGCCCACGCTGGTCGATGCCCCCAGCGCGGAGGCCGCCGAAGGGGTGGCTCGTGCCCAGGGGGCTCGCACGCTGGTGCGGCTGACGCTGGATGTGGAAGCGGGTGCCCTGCGTGCGCGCGGTGATGCGCTGGGCACGTGGGTCAACTTCTGGTCGGGCCGTGCGCCGACGCGCCCCGCGAGGCCGTCGGGTGCGCTCGTCGAGTCGGTGGATGCGGACGCGGAGGTGCTGGCCCTGGCTGCGTTGGGCGTGCCTTCGACGCCCCCTGTCTCACCGGGAGGGCCCACGAGGAGCATCCGACTGCTGGGGGCCACGCTGGTTCGGCTGGAGCAGCCCGTGGCCGCGCTCGCCGCGGGGGACCTGGACGGAGATGGTCGGGATGAAATCGCGGTGATGACGGAGGCGGACGTGTCCGTCTTCGGTGCGGAGGGTCGCCTCCTGGCGCGCAGGGAGCTGAGCGCCCTGCCCTTCTCGAGCACCCCCACTCGCGAGCCCTTTGGGGCGCTGGCGGTGCTGCCGGGACCGCCTCGGCTGGCGGCTTGGAGTTCGCGCCGTGCACAGGGGGAGGTGCTCGTGTTGGACAAGGGGCGCGGCACGCTGCGGCCCGTGGGCACTCTCGACGGTGCGCCGGTGGGGGCCGTGGAGCGCGGGAGCTTCGTGCCGGGACAGACGTCGTTCCAGGCCGAGGTCCGGTTCGCCGACGGCAAGGCCCAGGCGCTCCCCGCGCCCTTCTCCACCGCGAGCCTCGCTCCGCCCCGGATGCTCTTCGTGCACCCGGATGCGACGGCGTCTCTCTATGCGCGCCCGGGTGTGCCGCCCACGCGCCTCGTCGGGCTGGGCACGGGCAGTGCGCTGGGCGACCTGGATGGAGATGGCACGCCGGAGCTGCTCACCACGTCGGCGCTGCTCCAGCCCTCGCCGGATGTGCTGCGTGTCCACTCACTCAGGGCCGAGGACCCCGTCGCTCACGAGCCGCTGTGGCAGGGCTCGCTTCCCCCGGGACGGGCGCTGTTCGTCGTGGTGGCCGACCTGGATGGCGATGAGCGCCGCGAGGTGGTGGTGGGGATGTGGAAGCCCGACGGCACCGGGGAGTTGTTCCTTCTGCGCCAGGGTGCGCCATGACGTCCCGCTTCTGTGTCACCAGCCTCGTGCTCCTGGGCTCCTTGTCCGCGCTCGCCGCGAGCCGTCCGCGCTACGGCGGCGAGGTGCGCGTCGCCCATGCGGGGCCTCCCGAGGTCGGAGAGCCTTCTCTCGCGGACACGCCGCTGGAGGCCACGCTCCTGGGCCTGCTGTCTCGGCCCGTCTGCTCGGTGACAACGGAGGGCGAGGTGCATCCCGCGCTCGCGCGAGAGCTGTCGCGACCGACGCCGCAGGTCGCGCGGCTGACGATGCCGTCCGCCACCAGTGCGGGCGCGATGGCGCGTGCGTGGATGCGGCTGGCGAGTGTGGAGGGTGCGTCGCCGTACCGCGCCCTGCTCTTCCCGCTGCGCGGTGAGGGGCGGCAGATCAGCGCGAGTGGCGCCACGCTGGACCTGGCGCTCTCCTTCCCGTGGCCCGACCTGGAGCGGGGGCTCTGTCATCCCGCGCTGGCCGCGCCTGCGTCGGCTGCGACTCCGGGCCCGTTCTCGGCGGCGGGACGCGGGGCACTGGATGCGCAGCTGAGTTGGCCTCGTGGGCGTCCGTATCTCGACCGGTTGCAGCTCACCGCCACGGATGAGCGGGGGCTGGCCCGGCTCTGGTCTTCGCGACAGGTGCAGGTGGAGCTCGGGGTCTCCTCGGAGACGGACACCGTCTCGGGTCCGTTGCTGTACGCGACGTACCTCGCGTTCTCGCCCCGACGTGTCCCCGCGGACTTCCGGCAGGCGGTGGAGAGCGCCATCGACCGCGAGGACCTCACGCGCCTCTTCGTGCATGGTCCCGCGGCGCCCATGCCCCATCTGCTGCCTCCCGCGCTGATGCAGCAGGGCCCCAGGCCTCGCCCGGCGGCGCCCGCGTCGAAGACCTCTCGCACGGTGACGCTGGTGTATGACGCGGCCCTCGACGACCAGCGCGCGGTGGCCGAGCGCATCCAGGTGAAGCTGCACGAGCGGGGTTACACCGTGGCGCTGGAGCCGCTGGCGCGCGCGGCGCTTCGAGCACGGTGGGCCAAGGGGGAGTTCGAGCTGATGCTGCATGCGCTGCTCCTGCCTCCGGCGCCGGGCCCCGCGTTGGCGGTGGTGCTGGATGCGGCGGGTCGCAAGGACTTGCTGGGCGTGGAGCTTCCGGCCATCGGCTCGCTGCCGGACGCGGCGGCTCGGGATGCGCGGGCCCGCGAGCGCGCCCTGGTGTTGGGTGCATCGCTGCCGCTGGTGCCCTTGTATGCGCAGGGGCTGGGTGTCCGGGCGATGGCGGAGGTGGGTGGCCTGGTGATGGATGGGCAGGGCCTGCCGTCACTCGATGGGGCGTACCTGCTACCGCCCGAGGGCGCTGGCATCGGAGGGCGGCCTTGAAGCGAGCGCGGCCCGTGGTGGCTCGGCACTTCGAGAGGAGCACTCCTTGCGCTTGAGGGCCCGACTCGCGCTCGCCTTCGCGCTGCTGGCCCTCGTTCCGCTCGCGGTGGTCGTCCTGCCGACCCTCTCGCGACTGCGCGACACGTTGTCGCGAGAGCTGGACGCTCGCATGCAGGCCGCGACCGCCAGTGCCCAGGAGTCCCTGGAGCGCTCGGCCACCACGGCTCGCCGCGCGGTGGAGGAGCTGGTGGAGAGCCCCGCCATGGAGGACCTGGCGCGAGAGGCTCGGGAGCGGCCCACGCGCGCCATCCAGGCGGGGACGGCCGAGGCGTTGATGAAGACGCGGGGACTCACGGTGCTCGCGCTCTTCGACCGGGGAGGCACGGTGTTGTCCTCCGGCCACCTGCCAGCGCGGCGCGGAGACCCGGACCCCGCGCTCTTCGCCGTCACCCGAGAGGCATCCTCCAAGCCCGTTCCCGTGCGCGTGGAGGTGCGCACGTCGTCGGGGCTGCGGCAGATGCCGGCGCTCGTCACGGCGCGGCCGGTGGACTACGGAGACCTGCGGCTCTGGGCGGTCGGAGGCGTGCTGCTCGACGAGGGACTGGCCCAGCACCTCGCGCGACTGACGCAGGCGCAGGTCTCGCTGGTGTCGGGAGAGTCGGAGTTCGCCCAGGCGGGGACGGCGCTGCCGCCCACGGTGTCGCGAGAGCTGCCGCTGGGTGAGGCAGCCACGGTGAAGCTCACCTTCAGCCGTGCCGCCGCGCGCGAGGCCGAGGAAGGCGTCATGCGAGCGTTCCTCCTGCTCGCGGGCCTGGGCGGTGCGTTCGCGGTGCTGTTGGGGCTGCTGGTGTCGCGCTGGATGACGCGGCCGGTGGAGGCGCTCACTGAGGGAGCTCGGCGGGTGGCGGAAGGCGCGCTGGATGTCCAGGTGACGGCGGTGGCCACTGGAGAGGTGGGTGAGCTGGTCCGGACGTTCAATCACATGACGTCCGAGATGAGGGCGACGACGGAGCGACTGGTGGCGAGTGAGCGTATCGCCGCATGGCAGGAGGTCGCTCGGCGGCTGGCCCATGAAATCAAGAACCCGCTAACCCCCATCCGCATGTCGCTGGAGACCTTGCTCGCCGCGCAGGAGGCGCGTCATCCCCGCTTCCCCGAGCTGTTCAAGGAGAGCGCGGGCGTGGTGCTCGAGGAGGTGGACCGGCTGCGGCGCATCGTCGACGAGTTCAGCCGCTTCGCCCGGATGCCCAAGCCGCAACTGGCGCCGGTGGACCTCTCCGAGCTGACGCAGAGCGTGCTGGCGCTCTACTCGACGCCGCCCGAGGGCATCCGGATTCTTCCGGCGCTCCAGACGGGGGTGGTGGCTCGGGTGGACCGGGACATGCTGACGCAGGTGCTGGTCAACCTGGTGAAGAACGCCGAGGAGGCCATGGCCGGCAAGGGCGGCGACCTGCGCGTCCGGGTGAAGGGCTCCGACGCGGACGCCGTCATCGAGGTCGAGGACAGCGGGCCGGGCATCCCCGCCGAGCACCGGGCGCGCATCTTCGAGCCGTACTTCACGACGAAAGATGGAGGCACGGGGCTCGGGTTGGCCATCGCCGCGCGAATCCTCCAGGAGCACGGCGGAAAGCTCGAGGTCGGCGGAGAGCCGGGCCTCGGCGCACGCTTCAGCATCGTGCTGCCACGCGCGGAGGGCTGAGCCTCTCGCCCCCGGTGCCGTAGTCGCCTCGAGCAGCAGGACTCGACGGGCACCGCCCCATCGAGTCCGCCCAGGGGCGACACCCGTCACGCAATTGCCCCTACACCCAAGCGCAGCCCCAGAAAGCACGAAGCCCGAGGCGACGAATCGCCCCGGGCTCGCGTGTTGCTCACGACGTCGGTCGCGGGCTCAGTCCTTCACGGGCGTGGCCTTGAGCGCGGCCTTGCCTTCCTTCACGTAGACCTGGAAGCGCACCGTCTTGCACGCGTACTTCTGGACGAGCTGCTCGCGGTTCTTGCGCAGCTTCTGCACGAACTTGTCGTACGTCAGGCCATCCGCCGCCTCGCCACAGCGCTCGCGCGTGGTGACGAACTCGCGGAAGACCTCCTGGAAGTGCTGCTCCTCGGAGAGCGCCACCGCGGAGTTGCCCGAGGGCCCCGCGCCCGGCAGCGGAATCGCCGCGGGTGACGGCGCACGCGCAGGCAGCGGAATCGGCGCCTCCGGAGGCCGCGCGCTGGCCTGGAGCAGCTCGCGCGGAATCGCCGCGACCCGCGTGGTCTCCGGGTTCTCGGGAGACTGGGCCGCCGCCAGGGCGAACGGGTTCGCCGCCTGCTGCAGCGAGTACGCCGCCGTGGGCTGGTCCTCGAAAGCGAATGCCCCCCGCCGAGGCGACGCCGGAGACAGCGACTCCCCCGACGCGGAGAAGTTCCCCGCATCGGACTCGAAGGGCATGGACGAAGACGCGGCGAACGGAGTCGCCGGCGGCGCCGCGGGAGGAGGCGCGGGGAACGGGAACGCATCCGCCGCGGCGAACGGGTCTCCCGAGCCAAACGGATTCGCCTGGGGCGCCGGCGCGGGCACAGGAGGAGGCAGCGCGAACGGCTCCCCCAGCGGAGAGGGAGGCACCGACGCGAACGGGTCCGCGCCAAACGGCTGAGCCGCCGCAGGGGCCGGAGCCGCCAGGGCGAACGGGTCCGCCATCGGAGGGGGCGTCGGCTGGGAGAACGGGGTCGCCTGCGGCGCGGGCGCCGGAGGCAGGGACGCGAAGGGGTCCGGCAGCGGGCCCGGCGTCGGCGCCGCGGCCACGGGCTGCTGCACCGCGGGCTGCTGCGGCGGAGCCATGGGCGCGGACGCCTGCGCCGCCATGGCCGCGGACAGGCTCAGCGTGTCCGAGCCCCCCTGCGAAAGCCCGTCATCGCTCGAGCGAGCACCACCGCCCATCAGCGCGGTCCACACCAGCGTGAGGAGCAGCAGCCCCGTCAGCGCCACCACCGCGCTCTGCTGGTACGCCGCGAGCGCGCCCAGCACCGACTGCGTCCCCGCCACCGCGAGGACATCCAGGGACGTGCCCGGCAGCGTGCGGCGAGACCCCACCGACAGCGGCGCCTGCCCACCCATGGCATCGCCCTCCGTCAGCATCGGCAGCGACACGGGGCCCAGCGACTGGAAGCTTCCCCGGCGCAGCACCACGCCATTCGAGTTCGCCACCACCTGCGTCAGCGAGCCTTCCGCCAGGAGCTTCTCCGGCCCCACCGCGGTGATGCTGTCGCCCTTCACCAGGCCCAGCGCCGTGACGCCCGTGGCCTGGACCGCGGCCTCCAGCGCGCCCTCGTCGAACAGCGGCGCGCCCACGACCAGCGTCACCGCCGGCTGCATCCCGAAGTCCCCTCCCCACAGCACCGGCACCGAGGCGAACGCATGTGTCGTCCCGAGCGCCTCCACCACCGTGCTCCCCGCCTTCGCCAGCGCGGCGACATCCAGCTTCGCGGCGTCGGACGAAGGCTCCGCGCCCGCGACCGCATGGAACGCGGCGTCCGGAGCGGCCAGCGCCACCACCACGCCCTTGAGCCCCTTGGGCACCACGGCGTCGACGGCGGTGCGCACGGCGGCGAACCGCTCGGCCGTCAGCGGCTGGAGCGCGGCACCCGCGGGCTCGTCCCGGTCCTTGTCCCGAGGCGACGGACGCACGGCGGACGAGGGCTTGGGGGGGAGCAGCGCGTGCACCGCCGTCGCGACTTCCGGCGTGGCGGCCAGCTTCAGCGCCAGCGCCTGGACCTCGGCACGGCGCGCGTCCACGAGACGCGACACCTCGGAGATGCCCGAGGCGGACTGAGCCGTGGCTCCTTCCACAGCGCGTGCACGCAGCGGTCCCGACAACATCGGGAGGTGAGCAAGCCCCAGTCCGATGACCAGGAACGCGAAGAGGAGGAACTTGAGGCGGACCATCGCCGTCCTTTAGCCCATGGGTGAAGGGTTCCGCTTATAGCGTTCACCATTCAGACCCAGCAAGATTCGGGCAGCGGACAACGTGGGCCTGGTCGCCCGGTGGATAACCAGGACGACCGGGCCCCACCTACACCGAGTCACGTCTCCGGCTAATAGTTGGGCACGTTGGCCGCGACGTCGTCGGGCAGACCGGCCGTGTGGACGTCTCGGCGCCGCTCCACGGCCCGCCGCAGGCTGCGCTCCAGTCGGTCACGCGCCGCGTCGATGGCGTGGAACAGCGTCTCCGCCTGCTCCGTGATGTGGACGGGCGCGAAGTTCGGCATCCGCACCGTCACCCGGCACTCCTTGTCCACCCCTCCCTTGGGACCGTTGATGTCGACCAGCGCGATGTCGACTTCCGCCGCTTCGTCGTCGGCGTAGCGCTCGATGTGGCGAACCAGATGCTCCTGCAGGTACTCCCTCAGTGGCCCCGTCAGCGTCAGATGCACGCCCCGCATCAACACCTTCATGCAGTCACCTCCAGGGCTCAAAGATGGACAGCGCACCGCCCGCGGGTGAGGGGGGCTCCTCCACTCGCTCGCCCTCCAGGCGATGAGGCACGGCCGCGCGTCCCACCGCAGCGGACGATTCCGACCAGTGCCAGGGTTACCCAGACGCATGGGTGCCGAGCGAATCAAGGTCCTCCTCGTGGAGGACGACGGGGACAGCCGGGAGCTCCTCGCGGAGCTGCTGGAGTTCGAGTTCGACGTGGTCACCGCCACCGACGGGCTCGCGGGCCTCCGGGCCTTCGAGAGCGCGCCGCCGGACGTGGTGGTGACGGACGAGTCGCTGCCAGGGCTGTGTGGCACCGAGCTCGCCCAGCGGGTGAAGGCCCACTCGCCCCGCACGAAGGTCATCCTGGTGTCCGGTTACTCGGAGGTGAGCGGCGCGGGGTACTGCGACCTGGTGCTGCGCAAGCCCATCGACGTGGAGCAGCTGAGCCGCGCCGTGGGCAGGCTGGGAGACGAGGCCCGCCAGTGGGTGGGAGACGACGCTCGGCAGTGAACGGAAGGACTGGCCCCGGGTGTCACGCAGGGACACTGGCCTTACCATGTCCCTCCAGGACAGCCACGGGCAGGAGGGAGCGACATGAAGTACTGCGCCAGGTGCGGCTCGGAGTATCGGGATGACATCGAGCGATGCGAGGACTGCCCCAGCCACCCGCCGCTGGTCTCCGCCGAGGAGATGCACAGCCGGGGGCTCCCCTTGCCGCACGAGCTGGACCGGCGCGTCTTCGTGCGTGCCGCCACCACGGACAATCCCCTGATGGTGGAGGTCTTCGCGGAGCTGCTCGAGGAGCGGGACATCCCGGTGTTCATCCGCGCGGGGCGCTCCGGCGTCGTGGACAAGCTGACCACCGGCAACCTGCTGCCCTGGTGGGAGATTCTGGTGCCCGAGGGAGAGCAGGAGCGCGCCGCCCTCCTCGTGGAGCGGGAGCGGGCCCAGGAAGCGGCCACCAACGACGAGGCCGTCCGCGCCGCCGAGGAAGAGGAGCGGGAGACCGAGCCCGAGGCCTCGCCTCCCCCCAGCGCGTGAGCCTCAGGGCGCGCGGCCGAGCATCGTGGCGTCGGGGCGACGGGCCTCGAAGAGGCTCACTCCGGTGACCTTCCACTTCGCGTAGCGCGAGTTGCGCAGGAGGAAGCTCTCCAGGTCCTCGTCGACGACGCGGTTGTAGCCGCCGCGCGACGCATGACGCAGGTAGGTGCGGCCCTTGCGCTGCACCACGAAGCCCAGGTGCGTCATGCGCGTGGCCTTGAAGGGCAGGTCCTCGCGCAGCACCACCAGGATGGTGCCCGAGGGGATGTCACGCGCGTGGGCCGACACCCGCTCGAGCGGAATCATGTCGAACGTGTAGGTGCCCACCGGCTGCCGCGACTTGGGGAGCTGGAGCGACTGCGACGAGCGCGACTGCCACGTCGAGGCCGTCAGCGTCTTCGTCGCCTCCACCACGTCCGAGCCCCCCCAGCGGCGCGTCACGTCGAGCAGGAAGCCCTTGCGGACGTTGTTGGGCAACCACTGCGCCTCCATGAGGTGGTTGCGGTCCTCGTACGTCGGCGACTGGGCGTAGCGGATGTGCTCGAGCAGCGGGGCGACCTCGGGCTCGCCGTGCGCCAGGCCCAGCGCCAGCGACTGCTCGACGAAGGTGAGGCAGTCCACCGCGTCCAGGCGGAAGGTCGGGTCCGGGTCCACGCCGGAGCCCTCGCCCAGGGGTGACAGGACATAGGGCGTGTTGACGAAGCGCTCGCTCATCGACAGCAGCCGCTGCGCCACCGGCGCGTCCGTGGACTCGGCCACCAGCGCGGAGAACGCACTCGCGTCCAGTCCGACCCAGCCATTGGCCCGCGTGGGCTGTCGCACCGCCGCAACAGGGGCCGCCTGCGTGAGGAGCGAGGCGGCCAGGACCACCGCCCACGTCATTGCGCCACGCCCGCCCTTCGCAGAATGGCCTTGCGGCGATCATCCTGGAGCTGGAGCGTCTCCAGCTCCTTCTCGTACGCCAGCTTCTCCTCGCCCTTCGCCTTCCACGAGGCCAGCACCAGCCAGTCCAGCATGGAGGCGTCACCGCCCTGGAAGAGGACACGCGCGGCGCCAGCGGCCAGGCCCCGGTCCTTGTCCTCCAGCAGCGGCTTGATGGCCACGCTCGCCTTCTTCGCGGGAACACCCTCGAACAGCTCCAGCCCCTGCCGGCGCACGAAGCGGTCCTCCGCGGTCAGCAGCTTGTTGGCGAAGGCGAAGCCCTCCGGGGCGCCCAGGCGGCACAGGCCCCGCGCGGCAGCGAAGCGCGTGCTCTCCGAGTCGCTCGTCAGGTACTCCTTGAGGGGCTTCACCTGCTTCTTGTCGCCCGTCTCGCCCACGGCGGCGAGCATGGCGGCGCGGACCTCCAGCTCCTGCTCCGCCTTGGCGGCGGCCATCAGCGGCTTGCCCACCTTGGGATTGTGCGACGCCCCCAGCGCCTTGGCCGCGTCGCGGCGCACCCCGCTGCTCTTGTCGTTCAGCAGCGGGAGCAGCACCTGGACGTTGCGGCTGTTCAGGCGCGCCAGGCCCTGGGCGGCGTACATGCGCACGGTGCTGTCGCCGTCTCCGGCCAGCCGGACCAGGGCGGGCTCCGCGGCGCGCGTGTCGAGCCCCGCGAGCACGGCCACGAGGTTGCGGCGGACCCTGTCCTCCAGCACGCGACGCAGGGCGTCGGTGATGACGTCGGCGGCGTGGGGCTCCTCGCCCAGGTAGCGCAGCCGGGAGACGGCCGCGGGGACGGCCCCCCCTTGGATGACCGCCTGGATGGCCCGCTCGGACTCGTTGCGGCGCTCGGTCCGCTTCGCGGCGGCCCCTTGGCCGGCGAGGGCCAGGGGGGACAGGAGCAGGGTGACCAGCAGCAGGATGCGGGCGGGAAGGACGGACGGGAGCACGGGAAGCGGACCATGGCAAGGAGGGGCCCCGCCGTCAAAGTTCCAAGGGTGGGCGGGCCTCCTGTGACCGAGGGTCTGCCCGATTCTTGACCCCCCAAGAGGCGATTGATACGACCGATGCGTCTTTTCCTCCTCTAGAGGCGCCACCCTATGAAGAAGCTGACGGTGCTGGTGGCAGTGGCGGGGGCGCTCGCCGCGTGCGGCCCCGTGAAGTCCACCGCGAACATCCTGGACGCGGAGGTCCAGATTCAGGCCGCGCGCACGGCCGGGGCCGACAAGCTGGCCCCGTACGAGTGGACCGCCGCCAATCTGTATCTGTCGAAGGCGCGCGAGGAGGTGGGCTACTCCGACTACCAAGCGGGCGTGGACTTCGCGGTGAAGGCGTCCCGCTTCGCCAACGAAGCACGTGAGAAGGCCATGTCCGAGGCGGGCAGCGCCGACACCAGCGAGCGGAGCCCGAACCCGTGACGCACCGAGCGCTTCCGATGACGCGTCCTTCCCTTGCCGCGCTGCTGACGTTCCTCCTCGCCGCGGGCTGTGTGAGCGGCAGCAAGATTCGCGCGGACACCCAGGTGCTCGCGGCCGACGTCGAGCGGGCCCGCCGCAGCGGTGCCCTGCGCTGTGCCCCGGTGGAGCTGGCCACGGCCGAGGCCCACCTCGACTTCGCCAAGGGCGAGCTGAGCCAGGGCAACAGCGGACGCGCCGCCTCGCACGTCCGCACGGCCGACGAAGCGGTGGACCGCGCGCTGGCGATGTCGAAGAACTGTGGCCCGCGCCAGGTGATGGTGCGCGAGCGCCCGGAGCCGCAGCAGCCGCAGACGCCCGTGGCCACGAAGGAGACCCCGCAGCAGCAGGTGGTGGTCCGCATCGAGGAGACGGACAACGACGGCGACGGCGTGCTGGACAAGGACGACCCCTGCCCCGACCAGGCCGAGGACAAGGACGGCTTCCAGGACCAGGACGGCTGCCCGGACCCGGACAACGACAACGACGGGGTGCTCGACGCCAACGACAAGTGCCCGCAGGACGCGGGCGTGGCGGAGAACCAGGGCTGCCCGGCGGAGGCGCCGAAGGACCGTGACGGTGACGGCGTCTTCGACAACGTGGACAAGTGCCCGGACCAGCCCGAAGACAAGGACGGCTTCCAGGACGAGGACGGCTGCCCCGAGCTGGACAACGACAACGACGGCATCGTCGACACCGCGGACAAGTGCCCCAACGAGACGGGCTCCATGCAGAACATGGGGTGCCCGGACAAGGACGGGGACGGCGTCAACGACGGTCAGGACAAGTGCGTCGACGAGCCCGAGGACAAGGACGGCTTCCAGGACGAGGATGGCTGCCCGGACCTGGACAACGACGCGGACGGTCTCGCGGATGCGCAGGACAAGTGCCCGAATGAAGCGGGACCGCCGGAGAACAGCGGGTGCGCGGACAAGGACACGGACAACGACGGCGTGGTGGATCGCCTCGATGCGTGCGTGAACGACCCGGGCACGAAGGAAGAGCGCGGCTGCCCGAAGCAGTACAAGAACGTCGTCATCAAGAAGGACCGCATCGAGATCAAGAAGCAGATCCTCTTCGGGTCCGGCTCCGCGAAGATCATCGGCAAGCAGAGCACCGCCATCCTCGAGGACGTGGCCCAGGCGCTGCGCGACGCCCCGTGGATCCACAAGGTGCGCATCGAGGGCCACACCGACTCGATGGGCAAGGATGAGACGAACCTGAAGCTGTCGCAGAAGCGCGCCGACGCGGTGATGGCGCAGCTGCTGCGACGGGGCATCGACCCGGGTCGGATGGAGGCGGTGGGCTACGGAGAGACGCGCCCCATCGCGCCGAACACGACCAAGGCGGGCCGCGCGCAGAACCGGCGCACGGAGTTCAACGTCGTCCAGCAGTAGCGCTCCCCTGCCCTGGCCCCCGAGGCCAGGGCCCGAGGAGAATCGGCGCCTCCCGGGCTCAGGTCCCGAGGAGGCGCTCGTATTTTCAGGGCACCGCTTCGTGGCGCGTTGGCTGCCGACGGGAACGCGCCCTTCGGAGCGCTACCTGGCGGCGCGCCGTCAGCGAGACAACGGAGGTGCTCGCGATTTGAGGCACGACCCAGTCGCACCTTGTCCGCGCAACGAAGGTGTGCCCCCCGCGGGGCAGCACCAGATGGCACTGAGACCTCAGTCGTCCTTGAGCAGCTCGTGGAGGACCTCGGTGGCATACGAGCCCCGAGGCAGCTCGAAGGTGAGCCACAGGTCCTCGCCGTCCGGCGTCAGCTCCGGCGAGCCCAGGCGCACGCGGTAGGGCCTGCGCCCGCCCTCCGTCTCGCCACCACCGCGCTTGAAGTCGTCCAGGGTGACGCCCTCGCCCACGAGCAGCCGGGCCTCGACTTCGGCCACCTCGCCCCCGGCCGCCGTCATCTTGGGGCCGAAGAGCGGCCCTGCGGGGCTCACCTCGAAGGAAGCAACGCGAGGCCCATCGACCTCCGGCGACTCGCACACGAACAGGCCGCCCGTCTCCTCCTTGCGCAGCACATCGCCCAGGAGCGCCGTGGACAGCGTGCCCGCCCGCACCCGGTCCGCGAGGGCGCGGTTGAAGATGCGCGACTGGAAGGCGGAGAGGTACAGCTTGCGCTGGAAGCGCTCCGGCCGCTTCGGCAGTCGCTGCCCCAGCACCAGCATCCGGCCCAGGTCCGCGTTGTCGCCCGCGCGGCCGAAGCGCTGCTCGCCGAAGTAGTTCGGGACTCCGCTCGCGGACAGTCGGGAGAACGTCTCCCGCGCGGCCCCCACGTCGCGAACACCGCGAAGACGCAGCCGGAAGCGGTTGCCGCGCAGGTGGCCCGTCCGCAGCTTGTTGCCGTGGCGCTTCGCCCACAGCACCTGCACGCCCTCCAGCGCGAAGTCGCCCAGCTTCGACTCGCCACGAGCGGGCACGGACAGAAGCTGACGCGTGACGGCCTGCCGGTCCTTCATGCCCGCGACGCCCACGTCGTCCTCGGACACGCCCAGCGCGGCGGACAACGCGCGAACGACCTCACGCGTGTCGCGGCCTCGCTTCTCCAGCCACAGGTAGAGGTGCTCGCCCTCGCCCGACGGGAGGTAGGCCGGAATCTCCTCGACCTCGAAGTCCTCGGGGACCAGCTTGAAGGCACCACCACACCCCGGCACATCCGCCGTCAACCGCGGCCAGTCTGAATCCGTCGTCACGGCCCCTCGAGCGTCGCCAGGAGCTCCTTCACACGGCGGGCGAGGTCCTCGTCCGCACGCGACTCCAGGAGCTCACCGGCCTGGAACAACAGGAAGAACATCACGTCGCTCAGCGCCTGCTTGAAGGAAGCCATCGGCTCGCTG
This sequence comes from Myxococcus stipitatus, assembly GCF_038561935.1. The sequence goes on from NZ_CP102770.1 coordinate 7,210,243, forward strand.
CCCAGCTGGGCGCGGTGCTGCTCGAAGGCCTCCATCAGCTTCGCTTCGGCCAGGCTCCCATCCGCCTGGAAGGCCAGGCCCTCCAGCACGGGAGACGACGACAAGCCCTGTCCGGCGAGCGCGGCGTTGGCGGCGGCGATGAACTCGCGGTCCATCCCCTGCTTGGCCACCTCGTCGCGAATCTCCCGGAAGATGAAGTTGAACACCCGCGCCACGGGGCGAGGGTCCAGCGCGGGCACCCCACCCGCCACGGCCCGGCCCGGCTCCGCCTCATGGGGCTGCGCGGCCGTCAGCCCCACCGGCGTGGGCACCGGCCCCGCGGGCACGAGCAGCGGCTTGTCCGTCACGGAGGCAAAGCCCCCCTCGAGCAGCCGGTACACGACCTTGGTGATGTCGAACTCGGACAGCCGGGCGGCATGGCCCAGCTCCAGGATGGTGCGACGGCCATCCAGGAGGCCCAGCACGCGGTCCTCGTCCTCCTCCAGCTTCCCGTCCGAGGCCCGCTTGCGCGCCACGTACAGCCGGCCGTGCGGGATGCGCTTCCGGAAGTGCGCCATCTCGTCGATCTTCCGGATGCTGTCCATCAGCAGGCTCTGGGTGGAGAGCTGGATGGAGTGGCTCGCCTTGTCGTCCACCGGCTGGTCGATGAGGAAGAAGCTCCCCTCCCGGCACAGCACGATGGCGTGGAAGATCTCGCTCACCTGGTGGGTGACGCACTTGAAGAGGTCGTGCGACTTCAGCAGCCCCTTCTCCACCAGGGCCCGGCCCACCTTGGACGGAGGCTGGCCTCGCAGCGCCGCCTCCACCTGCGCGCGGTCCACATAGCCCAGGCGCACCAGCACCTCGCCCAGCCGGTCGGACGGGTCATCCGACGAGGCGCCCCGCACCTCTCCATCGCGGAAGGTGACGGAGCGCTCACCCGCCGGCGAGTGGACGCGGATGATGCCGCTCCACCGCGACTGGCTGAGGAACGCCATCAGGTCCGACAACGGGAAGCCGGCCGCGTCGCCGGAGAGCACCACGCGCGGCGCGGCGATGGTGCCGCCCTCGCAGGGGCCTCGTGAGAAGACCAGCAGGTCCGGGGACGTGGGCATCAGCGCGTACGTCCCCGAGCGCCCCGTCAATGGAGACGGGCTCTGGCGGTCCTCGGGGACGAGCTGCCCCGCGTCGATGCGGAACCGTTGCGTCATCGCCGCGTCAGTCGGCGGCCCAGGCGTTCTTGTTGGACTGCCACTCCAGCTCGTCCTCCAGGCTGTGCTGGAGCAGCTCCTCCTGGACGAAGCTCAGGTCGACCGAACGACCGTTGAAGTACACTGAGGGCGTCCCGCTGAGCCCGGCCGCGCGGCCCTGGGCGCGGAAGCCCTCCAGCTCCTGCTTGTACGCGTCCGACTTCAGCACCGCCGCCAGCTTGTCGCCATCCAGGCCCAGCTTCTTGGCCAGGGCGGGAAGGGCCTCGGGCTTCAGGTTCTCCTGCTGCTCGAAGAGGGCGTCGTGCATCTGCCAGAACTTGCCCTGGTCCCGGGCCCACAGGGCGGCCTGCGCCGCGGGCACCGCGTTGACGTGCATGGACAGCGGGAAGGGCAGGTAACAGAAGCGCACCTGGGACGCGTTCTTCTTCGCGAAGCCCTCCAGGATGGGGCGGGCCTTGGCGCAGTACGGGCACTCGAAGTCGGAGAACTCCACCACCGTCACGGGGGCGGACGCGCTCCCCATGCACATGCGCTCGTCCACCTTGAACTGCGAGCGCTGCTCACGGAACGAGCCGTAGTACTGGGACAGCTGGATGATGACCTCGGTGCCGGGGCTGCCCTCGGACACCATGCGCGCGGCCACCCGGGCCATCCGCTTGGCGTGGCGGCAACCCGTGTGCGACTTCAGACAGGCGCCCAGGGTGTGCGGACAGCCGCAGTAGCAGAACTCGTCGCTGAGGACCGTGGCCAGCTCCCGCTTGGACGTCGCGGACAGCGAGGAGAAGTCCATGCCCGGGATGCCCGACAGGACGGCCGAGGGGTCCGACGGAGCGGCCGCGGGCTCCACGGGGGGCGGCGGCGCGGCCGGAGCCGGCGTCGCGGCGGGGGCGGGCGTCGAGGCGGGCGCGGAGCCCTCCGGGTTCTTGCAACCCCAGCTGGTCAGCGCCACGGCGGCCAGCAGGGGAATGACACGCTTCCAGCAGGAGAGGAGCACGCGGCGGGTCTTAGCCACGCGCGCGGGGCTTGTAAAGCAACGCAAGCCTTGGCAGGGAGGGCATTCTACCCTCATGCCCAGAGTCCTGCTCCTCCACACCGGTGGCACCTTGGGGATGGCCGGCGGCCGTCCCTCCGCGCTGCGCCCCGCCGCCTTCTTCAAGACGCTCAAGGCCCGGGTGCCGGAGCTCTTCCAGCTCGCCGACATCGAGCTGCAGCTGTTCAGCAACCTGGACAGCTCGGAGATGCAGCCGGAGCTGTGGCAGCGCATGGCCACCCACCTCCACCAACAGCTCCCCCACTTCGACGGGGCCGTGGTGACCCATGGCACGGACACGCTCGCCTACACGGCCAGCGCGCTGTCGCTCATGTTGCGAAACCCGCCCTGCCCCGTGGTGCTGACGGGCTCGCAGCGGCCGCTGGGCGAGGTGCGCTCGGACGCACGGCTCAACCTCATTGACGCGGTGCTCTCCGCGCTGGAGGGCCCGCGCGAGGTCACCATCTGCTTCGACTCGCACCTCTACCGAGGCAACCGGGCGCGCAAGGTGAAGGTGGCCGAGTACGACGCCTTCGACAGCCCCAACTGCCCCGTGCTGGGGACGCTCGGCGTGGACGCCACCTTCGAGCCGGGACTGCGCGCCAAGGGCCCCTTCCGCCTGTTCGAGAAGCTGGATCCACGCGTCCTCCTCTTGAAGGTGTACCCGGGCCTGGATCCCGCCCTGCCCCTCCAACTGCTCCCCCATGTCCGGGGCCTGATTCTGGAGGCGTACGGCGCGGGCAACTTCCCCATCGACCCGGAGCTGGGGCGCTCGTTCATGCCCCTCTTCACCCAGGCGCGAGAGCGCGGCGTGCCGGTGGTCGTCGTCAGCCAGGCCCACCGCAATGGCGTGGACCTCAGTCTCTACGAATCTGGGGCGGCGGCCCTGGCGCAGGGGGTCATGGGCGGCGCGGACATGACCCCGTCGGCGGCGCTGGTGAAGCTGATGCAGGGGCTGGCCTACCATCCCCGCTCCCCCGAGGCGCTCGCGCGCTTCATCCAGACGCCTGTCGCCGGGGAGCTGACCGTCGGACGGCCGACAGTCGAGCCTCCGGCGCGCGGCCAGCGCGGATCCACGCGGCGGACGAAGGCGGAATGAGGGTTCGTGGCGCGGAAGCCGGTTGCATGCTTGCCGCCATGAAAAAACGGCCCATAAGATGGGTGGCGCGATGTCCGAGGAGAAAACTTCCGTCCATTCCATTTCGGACCTGCTGGGCAACGCCCAGCGGCAAAGCGCTTATCTGATTGTCATCAGCGCCAAGTCCGCGGCGGGCATCGGACGGATGTTCAAGCTGGACCGGTCCGAGGTCGTGCTGGGCCGCAGCTCCGAAGCCCAGTTCCAGGTGGAGGACGACGGCATCTCCCGAAAGCACGCCAAGGTGGTGGCGCTGGGGGATGGGCGTTTCCAGCTGGTGGACCTGGCCAGCACCAACGGCACCTACCTGAACGGCCTGAAGGTCAACGCCGCGCCGCTGTACGACGGCGACAAGATCCAGATTGGCTCCAACACCGTCCTCAAGTTCTCCATCCAGGACGAGCTGGAGGAGCAGTACCAGCGCAGCATCTACGAGTCCGCCACGCGCGACGGCCTCACCCGCGTCTACAACAAGAAGTACTTCCTGGAGACGGTGCGCAAGGAGTTCAGCTACTGCCTGCGCCACCGGGTGCCCCTGTCGCTGGTGCTGTTCGACGTGGACCACTTCAAGAAGATCAACGACGCGTACGGCCACCCCGCCGGCGACTACGTGCTGACGCGCATCGCCCAGCGCGTGAGCGACACGGTGCGCACCGAGGACCTGCTCGCCCGCTACGGAGGCGAGGAGTTCGCGCTGATGCTGCGCGAGTCCGCCGAGGACCAGGCGCTCGCCTGCGCCGAGCGCTGTCGCCACGCGGTGGACAAGGCCGACTTCGTCTTTGGCGGCACGCCCATCAAGGTGACCATCAGCCTGGGCGTGGCCACGCTCCTGGACTCGGACTTCTCCCAGCCCGAGGACCTCATCGCCGCGGCGGACAAGTACCTCTACCGGGCCAAGCGCGCCGGCCGGAACCGCGCGGACGCCAAGGCCATCAGCGGCCCCTGAGCCCTGGCCTCAGGGACGGAAGCCCAGCCGGCGCAGCCCCTCGCGCGAGACGTGCTGCACGTGGGTGTCCGCGTCGCGGGCCGCCGCATCGGACAGCGCCGCCGCGGCATGCGGTCCCCCCAACCGTCCCAGCGCGAGCGCCGCCGCGACACGCACATCCGCCACGGAGTCCTCGCGCAGGCGCGTGGCCAGCACCTTCGCATGCGAGGCGCGGCCAATGACTTCCAGCGCCCGGGCAGCGGCGGCGCGCACCATCGGGTGGTCCGACTCGAGCAGCTCCGCCGCCGCGTCCCCCCGCGTCGCCTGTCGCTGCCCGGCCACCACGGCGAGCGCGGCGGCCACCACCTCGGGAGCCCGGTCGTCCAGGGCGCGCTCGGTGGCCTCCATCACCTCGGGGTTGCGGGTGGACATCGAGCCCAGCACCCGCACCGCTCCCGCGCGCACCACGGGCTGCGAGTCGCGCAGGTAGGGCGCCAGGGCCTCCATCCGCGACTGCCCGCTCTCGCGGCAGTCGGCGAGCGAGACGAGGGCCTGTCCTCGAATCTCCGCCGGCATCTTCGGGTTGCCCGCCACATCCAGGAAGAAGCTCGCGCAGCCCTTCTCGCGAACCATGGCCTCCAGCCACGGCCGGCTCACGGTGGCATCCCGCGTCGCCAGCCGCCGCTCGGCCGCCACGCTCACGGGCACCCCTTCCGCCTCGGCCAGCCTGCGCGCCGCGGAGCCCCGCACCTTGGGGTCCACATCCTCCAACGCACGCTCCAGCTCCTTGCGCGCCAGGGGGCCATAGGTGCCCAGGGACAACACCGCCGAGTCCCGCCGCAGGGGCTCCGGCGCGGTCAGCTCCGGCTGGAGCGCCTCCAGCTCGCGCGAGTACACGGCGAAGAGCCGGTTGATGAGGGCCTCATCCGCGGGCCGGGCCTCGTCCAGGAGCAGCTTCCCCACCGAGGTCCGCCGCTGCTCCGCCACGGACTTCAGCGCCGAGGCGGCAATCTCATCCGAGGTCTCCGGCCGGGAAGCCGCGGCCTCCAGCAGCACCCGGGCCGGCTTCTTCCCCTGGAAGGCGGCGAGGTGAGCAAGCGCCACACCTCGAGCGCGCCCATCCTCCGCATACAGCTCCACCTCCAGCGCCCGGCGGATCGGCTCGCGGCGGGCCCACACCCGGGCCGCCGCCTCCGCCCCGCGCGCGCCCGCATCCCGCAGGAACGTGGCCGACGACTGCTCGGCCTCCGCGGCCGCGCGGGCGGCGGTGAGACAGGCCTGCAGGTCCGATGACGTGGGAGTGCTCACCACCCACTCCGCCAACAGGCGCCGCTCGGTGAGGCCTCGCGCCTTGGCCTCGGTGCGCACGGAGGCCCACCGCACCCGCCAGTCCTCGTCCTTCCGAGAGGAGGCGAAGGCGTCGCGCGGGGTCGGCCGGACGGTCCCCAGCGCCGATACCCAGGACTCCACCTTTCCCCCGGACAGGCAGGAACCGCACACCCGGGCACGCAGGGCCCGGTCCACCACATGGCGCTGGCAGGAGTTCCAGCAGTCGGTTGTTCCGGTGCCACCACGCTGACCGGTCGCCAGCAGAACCATCAGGATGAGGGCAGGGCTCACGCACCCGACACTCTAGTGCATCCGCCCTTGGCTTTTCCGTCTTGCGTCCTTGCGTTTTACCTCCCGCTAGGACATACCCGCTCCCCTTTCGCGGTAGACACACATTGACGCATGACGGAAGGAGGTGAATCGCATGCCCGGTATCCGAGTGAAGGAGGGAGAGTCCATTGAGAGCGCCCTCAAGCGCTTCAAGAAGGCCACTGAAAAGGCCGGAATCCTTTCCGAGATCCGCAAGCGCGAGCACTACGAGAAGCCTTCCGTGAAGCGGAAGAAGAAGGCTCTCGCCGCCAAGAAGCGCGCGGTGAAGAAGGCCCGCAAGTCGTTCTAGTCGCGAGGCCGGCGTGAGAGCCGGGGCGCCCTCGAGCAGTCAGGTGCCCTGGCTCCCGTCGTCCAGAGTCCCCCGAATCACAGCCCCAGCGGAGTTACCAATATGGCCACCCTCAAGGAGCGGATCGACGCGGACCTGAAGGACGCGATGCGGTCCAAGAACGAGCTGCGCACCACCGTCATTCGCGCCATCAAGAGCGCGGTGAAGTACAAGGAAGTGGAGCCCGGTGCCTCCGCCCTCGACGACGCGGGTGTGATGAGCGTCATCACCGGCCTCATCAAGAAGGGCCGTGACTCCGCCGACCAGTTCAAGGCCGCCAACCGGCCGGAGCTGGCGGAGAAGGAGGAGGCGGAGATCGCCGTCCTCCAGAGCTACCTCCCCCAGCAGCTCACCCCCGACGAGCTGGTCGCCGCCGTCCAGGCCGCCATCACCGAGGTGGGTGCCAAGAGCGCCAAGGACATGGGCGCGGTGATGAAGAACCTCACCCCCAAGCTCCAGGGCAAGGCCGAAGGTCGCGCCATCTCCGAGGCCGTCAAGGCCCAGCTGGCGAAGCTCGGCTGACCTCCCCTTTCCCTTCAGGGACTGCTGGCATCTGTCCGGCGGTCCCTGGATGGAGGGCCTGGAGTGAGCGGAAACTTGCTCCTCCGGCTCCCCGTCATTAAGTGCCAGGGCCAGCCCGTCGCGCGCCACCACCCCACGGGGAGGGCGCCCCGGGCCGCAGGAGCCCCATCGTGTCCCCTACCCACCTGTCCGTTGTCCCCGCCCGGTCCACCGCCCTCACGGGCGAGGTGACTGCTGGGGTGGGCAACCTGGCGGGCGGCGTCAGGCACGGCTGCCAGGATGTCGGGAATGCGCCCGCCCAGGTGCGGGACGAGGGGTGGCCGACATGATCCCGGAGCACAAAATCCAGGAAGTCCTCGACCGCGTGGACCTGGTGGGGCTCGTCTCCCGACATGTAGAGCTGAAGAAGTCTGGCCGGGAGTGGAAGGGCCGCTGCCCGTTCCACCAGGAGAAGACGCCTTCCTTCTACGTCGTCCCGGAGAAGCGCTTCTATTTCTGCCATGGCTGCCGGGCCAGCGGCGACGCGGTGTCGTTCGTCCAGCGCTACCTGGGCAAGACGTTCCTCGACGCGGTGCGGGACCTGGCCCGGGAGCTGGGAATCGACCTGGAGGCCCAGCAGGACCCGGGCATGCGGGAGCGCCAGCAGATCAAGGAAGCCACGGACCAGGCCGCCGAGCACTTCCGCGCCCTGCTCTGGCATGACGACGAAGGCCGCGCCGCCCGCGCCTACATCAACAGCCGAGGCGTGTCGGACGAAACCGCCCAGGCCTTCGGGTTGGGCTGGGCGCCCAACGCCTGGAGCCTCCTGGCCGAGCGCTTCCAGAAGACAGGCATGCTCGACGCCGGGATGAAGGCGGGGCTCGTCCTCAAGCGCAACACGGGGGATGGCTGCTTCGACTTCTTCCGCAGCCGGCTGATGGTGCCCATCCGCGCGCCCGAGGGCCGGCCCATCGCCTTCGGCGGCCGACTGGTGCACGCCGAGGAAGGCCCCAAGTACCTCAACTCCCGCGAGTCCCGGCTCTACAACAAGAGCGAGACGTTGTTTGGCATGGACCAGGCGCGCGACGAGGTCCGCAAGCGCAAGGCCGCCGTGCTCGTGGAGGGGTACTTCGACTGCATTGGCTTGCATCAAGTGGGTGTGCGCCACGCCGTCGCGCTGTGCTCCACCAACCTCACCGCGGGACACCTCCAGGTGCTCAAGCGAGGCGAGGCGCGGGAGCTGGTGTTGCTGCTCGACGGAGACTCGGCGGGACTGGCGGCCGTGGAGCGGCTCGCCGGCCCCCTGCTCGCCGCTGGAGCAACCGCTCGGGTGGCGCTGCTTCCGCAGGGGGATGATCCAGACACGTTCGCGCGTCGAGAGGGTGCGGAGGGTGTGGAGCAATTGCTCGAGAGCGCGCAGCCGCTCACCACCCACCTGTTCGCCTCCCTGCTGCCCCAGGGCAAGGGAGCTACCTTCGAGGAGAAGATGGCGGCGCTCGAGCGACTCAAGCCGGTGGCGACCCAGGTGCCGGTGGGCGTGGTGCGCTCCTCCCTGTTCTCCGCGCTCGCGGAGCACTTCGGCTGGCGCGCCGCCGACGTGGAGGCCGCGCTTCGCAGCAAGGCCCCCCTCCCCAAGCCCGCCGCCTCCCAGGCCGCTCCCACGCCCGTCCGCCCTCCCGCCGAGAAGCCCCCTGCCCCCATGGAGGCGCTCTACGTGGCCGCCGTGCTGAGGGAGCCTCGCTTGCTTGGCAGGGATGTTTTTCGCGTCTGTGACGAGCTGTCCCACATGGGATTGCGCATGGCGCTCATGCACGCGACGACAGGCCAAGGCACGCAGGATGCGCTCTACGAGTCCTCCGACGCGGTGAAGCGAGCCATTGAAACCTCCTGGCGTCAGCTCCCCACGGAAGGCCAGGAGCTCGAGCATGCGTTCTCCACCATCTGCCAGGAAATCATGGTGCGGCGCATCAACGAGCGGCTCGCTTATATAACCCGTGCGACAGAGCAGACGTTGGGAGCGTTCGACCTGACGGAAGAGACCCGTCAGCTCCAGGCGGAGCGTGTGGAACTGCTGGCCCTCAAGAAGCGTGTCCTGGAGGAGCTGCGGCCCGCTCCCACGGGAACAAAGGCGCCCATGCAACCGGTTTGAGTTCGCGTTTGTAAGAAACCCTGACTTTGCGCTAGATCGGCCGGCTCGCCCCAGGCCTCAAGCCCCTGAATTTCTTAAGGAGAAGTACCCGAATGCCGACGCAGAAGCCCTCGAAGGCGTCCGTGAAGCCCACCAAGAAGAAGGTGGATCCGGTGATCCGCAAGAAGAAGGCTCCGGACAGTCCCGCGGCGAAGGGCGCTGGGGTGAAGGCGGGCGCGGAGGAGACGGAGTCCGTCCAGGCGAAGGAGGCCACGGCCGAGGCCGTCGAGAAGACGACCAAGAAGAAGAAGGGCGTCGCGGCGGTGTCGGAGGACGTGGACCCCGAGGAGGCCGCGGAAGAGGCCGCCGCCGCCGTCGAGGTGGACCCGGATGCCGTCGAAGACGACATCGAGGAGGACCCGGTCGCCGAGCGCAAGGAGGTCAAGGACCTGCTCGCCGCGGGCCGTGAGAAGGGCTTCCTCACCTATGACGAGGTGAATGACGCGCTGCCCGCGGACATCGTGTCGTCGGATCAGATCGACGACGTGATGAGCATGTTCGGCGACAACGACATCGAGATTGTCGACGCGCAGAAGGCCGCTCAGAACAACGAAATCAAGCCCACCGTCACCGTCGAGGAGGAGAAGGAAGACGTCGACGAGGACGAGAAGGACGAGGACGACGAGCCGGGCGGCAAGTCCAATGACCCGGTGCGTCTGTACCTGCGCAAGATGGGCAGCGTCAGCCTGCTGACGCGCGAGGGCGAAGTCGAGATCGCCAAGCGCATCGAGGAGGGCGAGAAGGAAGTGCTGCGCGCGCTGCTCGCGTGCAAGGTCGCCGTCGAGGAGATCCTCGACATCGGCAACAAGCTGAAGACGGCCAAGCTGCGCGTGCGCGACGTCATCAAGGACGCGCCCGAGGAGGCCCAGGCGGAGGGCGCCGAGGAGGCTCCCGAGGAGGTCGGCGAGGGTGAGGCCCCGGCGCAGCTGGCGCAGAGCGAGCTCAACAAGATCGAGCAGATCTGCAAGCAGATCGAGCGCTTCCGCAAGTTCGCCAAGGACTGTGACGTCCTGGAAGAAGAGCTCTCGGGCAAGAAGAAGCTGACCGAGGTGCGCAAGAAGGAGCTCAAGCAGGAGATGAAGGACCTCCGGACCAAGATGATGGAGGTCCTGGAGGAGATGCGGCTGAACAAGAAGCAGGTGGACCGCATCGTCCTGAACCTGAAGTCCCTCATCGAGCGCGTCGAGAAGGCCGAGGACGAGCTGCGCGACTTGGAGCGCCGCTACGGCATCTCCATGAAGGAGCTTCGCCCGCAGCTGAAGGAGTCGCGGGAGAACCCCAACATCGGCAAGAAGCTGCAGAAGCAGCTCAACCTCACGCCCGAGCAGCTCGAGGTCCTGGACCGCGACGTGCGCACGGCGGTGCGGAAGATCAAGAAGGTGGAGGAGGAGGCCAACCTCCCCGTGGATGCGCTGCGCCGCAACTACGACGCCATCCGCCTGGGTGAGAAGCGGGCCGAGCGCGCCAAGAGCGAGCTCGTGGAGGCCAACCTGCGCCTCGTGGTCTCCATCGCGAAGAAGTACACGAACCGCGGCCTCCAGTTCCTGGACCTCATCCAGGAGGGCAACATCGGCCTCATGAAGGCCGTGGACAAGTTCGAGTACAAGCGCGGCTACAAGTTCTCGACCTACGCCACCTGGTGGATTCGTCAGGCCATCACCCGCGCCATCGCGGACCAGGCCCGCACCATCCGCATCCCGGTGCACATGATCGAGACCATCAACAAGCTCATCCGCACCAGCCGCTACCTGGTGCAGGAGATTGGCCGCGAGCCGACGCCGGAAGAGATCGCGGAGAAGATGGAGCTGCCGCTCGACAAGGTGCGCAAGGTCCTGAAGATCGCCAAGGAGCCCATCTCCCTGGAGACGCCCATCGGCGAGGAAGAGGACAGCCACCTGGGCGACTTCATCGAGGACAAGAGCCTGGTGTCGCCCGCGGACGCGGTCATCAACATGAACCTGGCGGAGCAGACCCGGAAGGTGCTCGCCACGCTGACGCCGCGCGAGGAGAAGGTGCTCCGCATGCGCTTTGGCATTGGCGAGAAGAGCGACCACACGCTGGAAGAGGTCGGCCAGGACTTCGAGGTGACGCGCGAGCGCATCCGTCAGATCGAGGCCAAGGCGCTGCGCAAGCTGCGCCACCCGAGCCGCTCCAAGCGGCTGCGCTCCTTCGTGGAGAGCTGACGACGCCTCGGGTGGCCCGTTGAGGGCCACCTGGAGTCACCAGGCCCCCGCTCCCATTCGTGGACCGGGGGCCTTCGTGTTTCTAGAGTCCGGCGCGTGGCGCTCTTGAGACGACCGAAGACGAAGCCTCGGGTGAAGCAGGTGGAGTCGGCCCCCGCGAAGCGTCCACCCTTCACGGAAGCCGTGTGGCGAGCGGTGCGGGCGATTCCCCGAGGACAGGTGCGTTCCTACTCGCAGATAGCGCTGTACGCGGGGAGGCCCGGCGCGGCGCGGGGCGTGGGCCGGGAGATGACGAGGCTCCCCACGGGGCAGGAAGTCCCTTGGTGGCGCGTGACGAAGGCGGGAGGGGTGCTGGCGGCCACGGTGGCGCATGAGCAGGCGAAGCGGCTGCGCGCCGAGGGCGTGGAGGTGGAGCAGCGGGGGCAGGTCTTCCGCGTCAAGCAGGCCCCGGAGCCCTCCGAGCGAGGGCAGGCGGCGCGCCCTGCCAGGAAGACAGTGGCCGCGAAGGGCAAGCGCGCACGAGGCGGCTGAGTGGCCCTTGCCAGCGGCGCGGGGGCGGAGTTATGCCATTGGCCGCACGCGCGGGTTGTTCACGCATGGGGGCCCTTAGCTCAGCGGTTAGAGCTGTCGGCTCATAACCGATTGGTCCCTGGTTCGAATCCAGGAGGGCCCACTCCCCTACCCCGCCGGCTCCGAGTGCCAGGAGGACAGCCAATCCCGCGTGCATCCATGAAGGGAGCGAAATCGCCGCCCTCCTAGAGGCCCAGCACTAGAACAAGCACGGCGCTGTAAAGGACCGTGCGGCGCGTGGGGTGAAGTCTAACACATACAAACGTCCCCCCTCGCGTCAGGGGAGCGCCTTCAACGCCGCGAGGATGCCGGGCCGCAGCTTCGCGACGCCCGCGTCGGCACTGCGGTCGGCCTCCAGATACAGCACTCGCAGGAATGCGCCCAGGTCGTGGCGACGCGCCAGCCACGCCTCGTCCTTCCACGCGAGCGAAGGAGCCCCCAATGCCGTGGGCAACGCGGCGAACCAGGTCGTCCACGCCTCTTCGTCGTGCAGATTCCGCTGGGCGATGAACAGCAGCGGACGGGCCAGTCGCTCGGGCTCCCCGAAGACATAGGCATGGCCTGAAGCGGGCACAGCCTGCGCGGCGATGGCGTCGCGAAGGCGCTCCAGCTGGCTCCGCTCCAGGGCGGGGTTCATCGCCAACTGCATCACCCAATCCGCACCGTGCGCGACACCATGGCGCCAGCCGACTTTCTTGTCGAACCCGCGATAGTCGTCGACCGAGACCAGGTACGCCGCCGCACGGTCGACCATCGCCCCGCGTTCGTCCGCTCCCATCCAGGGCTCGACGCGGTCGGTACGAGCGACTTCCGCCAGCACCAGCGCCGCGAACGGGCGAGCCACGCCCTGTCGATCCGGCGCCGCGAGCATCGCCACCAGGCGGTCGCGCAACGAACGCAGTGCATCCGGTGCAAGCGACTTCGCACGCAACAGCGCCTGGAGTCCCTCATAACCGACTCCATCACGCAGCGCGGGGTCAGGAGACGCAAGACAGTCGACGAGCGTCGAAACCAACGACTCACGACGCGCCACCTCCGGCGCGGCGAACCCCGCATGCTTCCAGTCCAACAGGGCGGCACTGGATGCACACGCGGCCTCCGCAACACCAGACGCACCGAGGAGAAAGACCAGGAGCAGCGCACGCCACTCGAGGCAACGGACCCAGGGTTTCCCTCCACGCGGCATGCATCCCTCCCCTTGCGCGTTCGACACAGCTGCCCACTGTAGGCACAACCGCGTCCCGCATGCCGGGGACGTCACCACGCTCACTGGAACATCCGAGGAGCCTCAGCGTCTCGCCACCGCCTCCTGTCGTACCAGCCACGTGGCGATGGCTTGCTCACACTCGCTCCTCCGGTCGAGGAACGCGAAGTGGCCACTGTTCACCTCGACGTAGGAGGCGACATGTCCCGCGCTCGCGACATAGGTACGCATGTCATACGTAGGCATCATGGTGTCGTATCGACCCTGAACCACCAGCGTCGGGACGCGAGGGATGGGCGCTTTGGAGCTGGCGCCTGAGATGAGCACCAACCCACTCAACAAGACACGTGGATGAGAGACATCGCTCACGAGAAGGCTCGCGCCCACGCCCCCATTCGAGAGCCCAGCCAGATAGACACGGCGGATACCCTGGTTCGCGACCCAATCGAGCGTCGCACCCAACGTTCGCGCGCCGTCCTTTGCCCACCATGCCCCCGAAGGCCCCACCGAGGGACAGACCGTCAGCGCGTCGATGGCCCACGCCGCCTGAGCCATCTGCCAGCAATACACGGCGAAGTTGCCCGCATAGCCATGAAGGAAGACGACCGCGACCTCGGGAGCCGCCTTTCCCCGGGCGGGAATGACCACGGCATCGAAGCCCGCGGGAGACTGCATCCCCAGATAGGTGGAGACCGCGGGAGTACTCACCTCACCGGTGACCTCCAGCCGCTCGAAGGCGGTCTCCAAGGCCGCGAGGAACTCCTTCGAGTCGGAGCGCGGAAGGAACCGGGTGAGGACCAACACATGGGCCGCGAACAAGGTCCCATCCCTCTCCGCCACCAAGCGGTTCACCCAGTGGGAGCGTCCCTCGGGAATCCTCACGAGTTGCAGGTGCTCGGAATCCGATGCGGCGAGCCGCGACCCGGCCACCAGCAACAACACCCCCAGGCCGACACGGGTCAGTCCTCGCCTGCGACGCCAGGGCAAGGTGAGCAGCCCCACGGTGACCAACCCGAGGCCGACGACATACCCCCATCCCGACAGGGACGCGTGGATGCGCAGCGCGGCGACACCCAGCAGCAGCGCGAACGGGAGGAGCCACAATCCCACCCCAAGAGGCAGCCAGCGTCGCACGCCCCTTCCCATCCGATGGACGTGAAAGAAAGGTCGCGCACTTTCCGCGGAGGGCAGAGGCATGCTCGCCAGTATGGAATCAGCGCCCAGGCACATCGGCCCCATGAACCTGAACGGTCTCAAACTCCCCGTGAGCGGTACACCACACCCGCTGGCCGGCCCACACGTTTGACGGCCACACGCCCCCAGGCCGCACTCGAAGGCCAGCACGTCTACAACCCGCGCTGGATTCGGACAGGAAGCTCCTGCAGGGGAAGAACAACTGACACGTCCTCTGCGGAGGCCGATTCCTCGTGGGCGACCCGCACAGCACAGGATGTGTTCAGCCCTCCTCCAGCGAGAGCAAGTGGACTCCGGCAACGGCCGCCAGCCCTGGATGCACGCCACCGCTGTTCGTCGTGACACTCGGGTGTTGCAGTGGGCCGGGCGCCGCCGAGATATCTGCCCTCTCCTCGTCACGAACCATTGGCGTCGCGCGGGTCGCCAGGGTTTCCAGGGATTGCATCCGCATGCTCGAACCCAGTCGTGGAACCCATTAGGGTGCGCCGCCATGCGATGCGACCACTGCTCCCGGTCCGAGGCGACCGTCTTCGTCGAGCTTCACCACAACATCGGCATGTTCTTCGCGCGTCGCTCCTACACAACGGCCGCGGAGCTGTGCCGGGCATGTCTGGGCAAGTCGTTCTGGCACCACACCCTGCGCAACCTCACCCTCGGCTGGTGGGGCACGATTTCGTTCTTCGTGACCTGGTACTACCTGCTGTCCAACATCGTGACCTACGTGCAGGCACGCGTGGAGATGGGACGCTCGCGCCAGCGCGCGGCCCCCGTCGTCAAAGAGGCCCGAGGCGAGGATGCCCTGCGCATCCTCCAGCCCTTCGAGCACAACATCCGCATGCAACTGCGCATGGGAGACGACCCCTCCGATATCGCTCGCGACATGGCGCGACTCCATGGCGTGGAGTCCTCCGCCGCCCAGGCCTTCGTGGAGCAGCTCCGCACCTCCGCCTGAGGCGGGAGCTGCTCCTTGCCAGAGAGGGGCTGCACGAGCCGCGCGGCCCCCGGGCCCTCAACCTCAGAAATCATCCGACGGAGTCGTCGCCGCGGTGTCCACCTAGCAGTTGAGACTGCGCGAGGTCTCATGGCCCCAGGTGTCGCGTGCCGTGACGGAGAACGGGAGGAAGCTCTGGCTCAGCCCCGTGCCCGGGAGCGTCCACAGGTACTCATCGCACGGACTGCACGCCTCTCGGGTCCCTCACCGTACCCGCCGACACGAGTTACGTGCGGCCTGAGCCCGTGACGCGCAGGCCCATGGTGTCCGTGCACTGGAACAGCACCGTGTAGCTGCCGTCCGTGCGCGAGGTTGTGTCGGACTGGAGGATGACGCCGTTCTCACGGCATGCAGCTCAGCTCACCTCAGTGGACGCGTCCCGGTGGCAGGTTGGAGGCCGGCGGGAAGCCGGGCACCGAGGGTCGGACCGCCCCCCCCGAGAGCATCGACATCCCCAGGGACTCCTTCGCCTGCACCAAGGAGTTCGCCGTCGGCACGCCACACACGAGCGCCGTCATGTCCATCTGGCGCCGGAACAGGTCCGCGAAGCTCCGCGTCACCGTGGGGTCGAACCGGTCCGGCATGTCCCCGGTCCCCATGAGGAAGGGAGACAGGGCCGCCGGCTGTCCCTCGGGCCGAGGGTCCACGTGCAGGAAGAAGGTGTTCGTCTCCCCCGAGTGACAGCCATTGCAGGTGTTCACCGAGAACTTGTGGCGCGCTTCGGTGGAGACCAAGGGCACGGCCCACGCGAAGTTGAACGGCGTCAGCGCGGAGCCCGCGAGCAGGGGCTGGTTCCCGAAGAACTCCGGGACGGTGTGCGTCTCCGAGAGGACGGAGGACATGTTCTGGTTGATGTAGTCCGTCAGGATGCGCGAGCCGTTCAAGAACAGGTTGGGTGTCAGCGCGACGTGCGCGGGCGTCAACCCTTCGGGGCCCAGGTGGAACTCACGCAGCTCCCAGAGAGGGTCCAACGCGTTCTCATTGGTGCGGACCTGATGGATGGCGCTTCCCAGGTACGCGCCCCGCGCGACGAAGGACTTCGTGAAGCGGTTCGTGAGCGCCTCGAGCTTCTCGTTGTAGCCCGGGTTCCCGACGCCGATGCGTCCAAGCTCATGCCAGTCTCGCGCCCAGCGCTGGAACTCCGAGGGTGAGCCCCCCGGAAGGATGTATTCCAGGATGACGGTGAACGGCAGCGGATTGCCGTCGGGGTCCGTCACACCGAACACGAAGCGTCCCTCGCCCGCGAACGCTCCCTCCTTGCGCAGGTCCATCCGGTTGACGATGGCCAGGAGCCGGAAGGGGGCGATGTTGAAGTCCAGGGGGAGGCCGGAGCCCTCCCACGGAAACAACACCATCCCCCCCATGTTGGGCCGCGCCGGGACCTCCGACACACCGATGAACTGGTCCGCCATCCAGGTGGACAACCAGGCGCGCACCAGGTTCGACGGGTCCTGACCGCCGTTCATCTCACGCATGAGGTGGCCGAAGGTCCACACCCCATCACCCGTGGTCCGGAGAGGGTCCTCGACCACGGACAAGTCCGTGATCATCAGCTCGGACGGGATGTCCACGCCGCACGCCAACGGCGCACACGCCGTGGGCGACTCACAGCCGTTCGCCGCGTTGCCATCACAATCGAACGTGCCCACCACGCAACCCAGACCACAGGTCCCCGCGCCACACACGGCCTGCGCGGACGGAGCACCCGCGCACACCGTGCCGCAGGCCCCACAGTTCGCCTCGTCCGACAGCAGGTCCTTCTCACACCCGTTGGCCGGATTCCCATCGCAGTCGGCGAAGCCCATGTCACAGCCCACCGGAACGGGGACACAGGCGGAGCGATTGCCCACCGCGTCGCGAGCATCCGCGAACAAGGGCCCGGTCCGCTGGCCCGGAGTCAGCGCCACCGACACCGTGCCATCCGCGCCCACCACGAAGGGACCCGAGGGTGGGAACAGGGTGGCACAGGTGACGTTCGTGAAGAGCGTGACGCGCGAGTCCACCTCTCCCGTCGCGCGCACGATTCCCACCGTGCCGTTCCCCTCGACGGGGATGAAGCCCGGCATGAACCGCGGAGCGGGAGGGGCGATGCCGTCATGCCGGTAGTGGATGACCGCCGCACACGTCGACATGTTCCCCGCCGGGTCCGTGACACGCGCGGAGAAGCCCGTCACCGCGTTGGCGGTGACCGCCACGGACGCCGAGAACGCCCCCGTGGAGGCATCCGCCCCGGCGCTCGCCACGACGGGAGCCACGCACCCCGAGCCCTTGAAGATTTGAACGGTGCTCCCCTTCTCCGCGGTGCCGCGAACCTGCGGCGTGAGCACGTTCCCCGGTGACACCGGCTGGAAGCCCGTCAGCGCGGGCGGCACCGGAGCCACGTTGTCATGCACGTAGGAGATGACCGGCGTACACGCCGACACGTTCCCCGCCAGGTCCAAGGCCCGCGAGGAGAAGCCCGTGGTCGTGTTGGCCGTGGCCGACACGGACGCCGAGAACGCTCCCGTGGAGGCATCCGCGACGGCGCTCACCACGGCCGGCGCCACACAGCCCGAGCCCTTGAAGACTTGAACGGTGCTCCCCTTCTCCGCGGTGCCTCGCACCTGCGGCGTGAGCGAAGTGCCCGGAGACACAGGCTGGAAGCCCGTCAGCACGGGCACCGCCGGCGCCAGGCCATCATGCACGTAGCTCAGCGGCTGCGAGCAGCCAGACACGTTTCCAGCGGCGTCCGTCGCCGTGGCGGTGAGGACCGTCGTCGCGTTGGAGGTCACCGGGACGGACGTCAAGAAGGTCCGCTCCGTGCCCGCGATGACGGAGACGACGGGCGTCCCCGAGCAGGTGGCGTTGGCGTACACGCGAACCCTCGAGCTCGTCTCGGCGTTCCCGATGAGGTCGGGGGTCACGATGCTGGACGGAGAGGCCGGGCTGAAGTGCGAGAGGACAGGCACCGTGGGGGGCGTCGTGTCCGGCGGACAGCCGAGCAATTCGAACCGCCCCATCGAGACGACCTCGACGCCCGTGCGAGTGTCATTGTCATCCGTCACCTGGAGGCGGAACTTCGACGAGGTCGCGGGGGCCGCCAGTGAGTACACACGGCGCTCCGTCCCACCCCAGTTCACTTCATTGGTCCGCGTATCCACCACCACCCACTGCGAGCCATTCCAGGCCTGGAGCGTCCAGTCCTTCGGAGCGCGAGACGTGAGCGAGCCATTCGAGAAGCGGATGGCGTAGCGGATGATCTGCCGGGGGCCATCCGTCCACTCGTAGCCAAGCCACGCGGGGGTCTGCTTCAGCCCGGAGATCCACATGGAGCTGGCGCTGTCGACCTCGTCGAATGCCAGCCAGGCCTCGTACCCGGCGCTGAAGGCCCCCGAGCGAGTCACGATGCCCCCTGGCAACGTGCTGCTCGTCATCACTGGGACCTGGCTGGTGCCACACGTCACGGCCTGGGTCCGCGTCGCCAGGTCCGCCCGAGGCGACTCCGACAAAGCCCCCACATCGTCCTGGCCGGGCAGACACCCCGGCGCCCACATCGAGACCAGAGCACCCGCCACGAGCGAGCGCCCCTTCGACATCCTGAAGCCCATGCGACAACCCCCTCTGCTTGATGCGAAGCCCCGAGCCTTGCGTCGAGACTCCACCGAGGAGTCTCTACGCCCTCCAGGCCGCACCGAGCGCACAAAGGGTTCAAGCCCCTCCAGCGCGGGATGAATCCACCCGGGCAAGGGACGAAGCCTCGCGCCCCAGACACAGCCCGGCCGACATGTCGCTCGACACGTGTCGACACGTCGAGCACGGGGGGGCGACGGGCTGTACGGGGGGTCCACCGGCGAATCGCAGCCGTCTCACGCAGGCATGGTCATTGCTCAAGGCAAGACACGCTCGCCAGCGGGGACACATCACCGCGGCGACGTCACCTCGAACCCTTGGAGACGACGATGCCCATCCCGGCCAATCCGCAGCTGCCCATGACCAACAACAACTCGCTGCTGACCACCGTCATCAACGAGTCGCCCAACACCTTGAGCGTCGTCGTCGGCGTCCCGGACTCGACGCAGATCATCTCGCTGTCCAGCGCCACGCTGGGGCCCGGCGGCTCCAAACAGAACCAGGCCACCGTGATGACCCAGTACAATGACGACAACTCACTCAACGTGAGCGTGTGGGACCCGAACTACTCCACGACCAACTCCGTGGCGTCCTTCGTCTCGCACCAGAAGGACCAGGACTCCATCATCGGCAAGGGCACCGAGCCGTGGGTCGACACCATCAACTACATCGGCGGCTATGTCATCTCGGTCAATCGCGTCTCGCAGCTGGGTCAGATCTCCGTGACGGTCAGCAAGAGCTGAGACGACAGAGGGGCGACCTCGACTCGAGACCCGCGCTCGAGGTCGCCCCGGAAGCACATCAGGTCAGGCCACGCTGGCGGTTGAGGAAGGCATCGCCACGGGCCGCGTCGTAGTCGGTGCGCAGGTCCGGGTTGGCGATCTGCTCACCGAAGAGGCGGTGGAAGGGGATGGCCTGCGCGGGCGTCTGGGCCTTCTCCTGAAGGCTGGACGTCACCCAGCGCTGGAGCTGGTCGATGGTGAGGTCCTTGAGCTTGCCCGCGCCGGGGATGGGCAGGTTGGGCAGCAGGCTCTTCGCGGAGAAGAGCAGGTCCACCATGCCCTTCACGGCGTCGTTGCGCTTGTTGAGCTCGTCCACCGCCACCTGGAAGCCGCCCTCGATCGTCCCCACCAGGCTGCCCATGAGGCGCGCGCTGCGCTTGGCATCCTGCGAGGGCGGGTTCTCGTTGGCGTGCTGCGCGAGCCCGGCGTTCATCGTCTCCAGGCGCTGCATCACGTTCTGCCGGAACGCCTCGCCTCCCGGGTAGTCCTGCGGCGGCGAGAAGAGCGTCCGCGCGAAGAACTCGGACATCTTCTTCTGGCCATCCAGGCCCAGCGAGCCGGACTGGTCCTGCAGGGAGGAGAGCACCGCGTCGCCGTGCTGCGTGAAGAAGCGGGCGGCGGCGGCGCGCGACTCGCGGTTCTCCCCGAGCTGGCTGATGGAGTCCGTGAACACCTTCAACGACTCCGCCGTGGGCGGGTTGATGCGGCCCGCGGCATCCAGCAGCTGCCCCAGCGCGGGCGAATAGGTCGCGTCCGGGCCGGCGGCGTTGATGTTCTTGATGACGTCCGCCATGCCCTCGGGGTTCGCCGCCAGGAATGCCTGGAGCCGGTCCGGCGGCAGGCCCGCCAGCGCCGTGGCCACCGCCGCGCTGCGCTGCTGGTCGTACCCGCCATTCTCGCGGACGATCTCCATCTCGCGCCGCGCGTAGGTCTCGATGAGGTCCGGGTTGCCGGTGCCGGCGATGATGCTCGCCAGGCCCTCGTGCGTCTCGCCCGGCAACTCACCACGGTGGGCCGCCGCGACCGCTCCCGACAACTCCGTGGGAGAAATCGCTCCGGAGCGGTAGGCGTTGTCCAGGGCCTGGGACAGCAGCGCGCGGTCCGACTCGGGCAGGCGCTGCACGTCATCCAGGATGCCACCCGCCACCTCGCCGTACTGGAACATCAGGTCCATGAACGCGGCCTGCTTGGCCGGGTCTGGGTTGTTCTTCAGCCACTCCGCCACGGCGGTGGCATCCCGGCTGTCATGTGCCTGCGCGATGGCCTGCTCCGCGGCGCGCAGCTCCGAGGGAGACAGCGCCGCGGGCGCCACGGGCGTCGCCCCCGTCGTCCGCACCTCGGCCGCTCCCACGGTCGCGCCCAGCCGGGCCCCCGCCGCTCGGCCCGACGTCGCCGGCTGGAACGCGTCCTGGGTGGCATTCGTGCGCACAGACTCGTTCCGCGTCGCGGGCCGGCTCTCGGTCCGCTCGGTCGTCCTCGAATCGACGGGACGACGCGAACCGCGCTGGATGGTGGTCATGGAATTCCCCCTCGGCCCCGTTTGGGGCGGCGTGGTCATGAGGCAGACGCCTCAAGTGTTTCCAGACATTGTCGCGCGCCCGGTCCGTGAGTTGCGGCGACACGGAGTGACACCTGGGAGAAGGGGGGTCCACCGCCACCGATGCGCGGCGGCCCCTGGGTCACTTCGTCTCTGCCCGGTGCGTCATGACGTCATGGGGAGTCTGGGTGACTACCACTGCGCCGGGTCGGCATCGGCGAAGGTCGTCCCCACGCCTATCTCGTCGAACCAGATGCTCCGGGTCCCCTGGCTGCCCTGCATGTAACCGTTGTCGCGCCAGCCGTTGGCATACAGGCCGACGCGGAACTGGAAGAAGCGGTCGTCCTCCACCGTCGTGTTCAGGTTGTACTGCTCCAGGACCTTCGTGCCGTCGAACCACAGCTTGAAGAAGCCGGTTCCATCCGTGGCCCACTTCGCCTGAATCACAATCTTGTGCCACTCCCCCGCTGTCACGGTGGCCAGGTTGCGGAACGTCACCGTCTTCTGGTTGCAGACGGTGCCCTGCTTCACGCGCGTGAAGAGCTGGTTGCCCGACAGCCACACCATCGTCGACGGCATGTAGTCGTCACAGCCCGTGTCGGAGAAGTCCGCGATGAACTGCGCGATGTTGTAGGACTGCGGCTGGAACTGCCAATCCGCCTGGAGCCGGAACGCGAAGCCATAGAAGCCCGTGTCCCCTCGACGGTACACGTTGCTCCGCATCACCTCCGAGTGGTACCGGCCGCTGTAGGCCGCGTCGTAGACCTGGGTCATCTTGAGGGCCGTCGGCCCCTCGTAGGTGACGTTCGTCACCTCGTTCACCGAGCCTCGGTGCTCCCGACTCACGGAGTTCCAGCCGGACAACGTGCCCGTGTTGCGAAAGAGCGACGCCGCCTCCGCGACCAGACCCAACGCCAACAACACGACGCCAGCAACGACACTCAGATTCTTGGTTCTCATGGTGCTCGGGGGTGAGGGTTCGGGCCCGAACCCTGTCGGGCCCGCCAACCCACCTAGCAGGCAAAACCGGAAATCACAGTTCCAAGTCCGAGGGACGTCATCTATCGAGCGCTTGGACCACGCGGAAGCCGCGCGTCGAGCCACGTCAGCTGCGCGTCGATGGTGTCCGCCACGGCCTGCGCCTGCTCCGACGCGCTGGGGTCCGTGTAAGGGTTGCCAATCTCCTTGTGCTTCCACTTCACCCACGTCTGCTTGTACCAACCCCAGTCGAGGTTCGTGCCCGTCGAGGGCGGAGACGCTCCGGCGTACCCGGCGAACGCGCGGATGCCCGTGGCGGGGGCCACCTCCTGCCCTCCCACCACCTGGAAGAGGTGCAGCCGCTGGCGGCGCGGGAACTGGGCATTCAGGTCCGTGGCCCATGCGCCATAGAACGTGCCCCAGGGGCGCACGGGGTTGTTGATCTTGCTGTCGGAGGTCCCCAGCTCTCCCTGGCTGTTGCGGCACACGCCGTCGAACGACGACACGTAGATATCGATGCCGTCGAGCGTCGTGTTCGCGCGAAGGGCCTGCGCCAGCCGCATCATCAGACAGCCGCCTCGCGAGCTGCCCGCCAGGTAGATGGAGCGCGTCTCCGGGCGAACCTGGGCCTGGAGCCAGCCCGAGATGCCATTGACGATTCGCTGCTTCGTGTCGCTGTCGAACAGGTGGTCGAAGTTGCTGTCGTTGACCACGGACAGGTACGTCCGCCCTCGGGGAAACCACCCCAGGGTGTCCAGCTTCATCGCCAGCGAGCGGCCATCCAGCGTGACGTTGGGACAGGAGACCCCGTCGCAGGTGGCGTCCCAGTTGGATGACTGCCCAGTGACACCGCTGGAGTGGCCACTGCTCGAAATCTTCTGGCCCGCGGACATGACGACCAGGGCGTCGCGCGCGCCGGGTGCATCCACCTCCGCGATGCGGATGTTGTGGAGCACGAGGTCCGAGGCCCCCGCCGCGCGGAAGTGCTCGAAGCCAGCCGCCGCCTGGAAGGCGCCCGCGCTGTTCAGCAAGACGACCCGCCGGGACACCACCGTCCGGGCGCTGCCGCTGGGGTAGCTCAGGGACTGCGCCTGGGCCTCCAGCGCGCCATCAGCCCCAGACTCCAGAGGACCACCGCAGCCCGCGGCACCGAGCAGCAGGGCCAGGTTCATCCACGAGAAGACACGACGCGCGATACCTGATGAGCGAACCATTTGTTGCTCCGGCTCCTGGAAGGATATGACGCGAGTATTTCATGAATTCCAGAATGGACCGAGAGATGCGTCGAGAGCCCTCGAGGATGCACCCCGTCATGCGTGCCACGGTGCTGTGGGGCCTGCTGCTCACCCTCTCGTCGCTGGAGGCCCGGGCGGAGGGGCTGTCCGTCATTCCCTATGGAGACAACTGCTGGGGAACGGGGGCGGACGCGGACAAGGATGGGCTGAATGACGACTGTGAACACCAGGTGGCGCGCTGGTTCATGCCCCTGTTCTGGTTCGACACCGGAGAGAGTGGTTACGAGCGCCGTCCCTACTACGCGGTGAAGAGCGAGGGCTTCGCGACGAGGACCCTGCGCATCTTCTACCTGGACACCTTCTTCGAGGACACCGGCGTCACCACCGGCCATGACGGCGACCCCGAGTTCCAGCTGCTGGAGGTCCACTACTCCGCGGGCCGCTGGTACCTGGACTGGGCCTACCTGTCCGCGCACCACAAGAGCGTGTGTGACTCGTCGGCCTGGTATTCCCACGAGCAGCTCGAGTACGACCTGAGCGACTCGCGCAATGCCTACCGTGGCTGGCCCGTGCTGTATGTCGCCGAGGACAAGCACGCGACCTACAACACGCTCGCCACGTGCGACAAAGGCTGCTTCACCCAGGACTATTGCAGCCGCCATGTCGCGCAGTACCTGGACATGGCCTCATCGCCCCTGGCGTCCCGGAACGTGGGGTCGACCGGAGTCCCACTCATCAACTCCGTGGTGCTGAACGGCAAGACGGAGCGGCTGCTCGACGACGTCGACTTCAAGGGCTGGGACGACCAGTGGTATCGGCCGAACTCGAAGGGGTACTTCCGGCACCTCGTCGACTTCGGCTTCTAGCGCCGCTGACGGACTCAGGCATGTCGCACGAATCGAGTCATCACCTCCGGAGGCGAGGGGCTCTCGCCTTGGGGACTGTCGTGGTGTTGCTGTGCGGCGTGGCGCTGGTGCTCCCCGCTCGTGATGAAGGGACGCCGGCGAGTCACTCGAGCCGCGTGGCGCTGGATGCATCGGAGGAGGCGGTGGTCATGGCGCCTGCCCGTGTCCCGAAGCCGCCACCGATGGCTCTCGTTCCCGCCGCGGCCTCTGGCGAGGCCCTGGCCGAGGCACTGGGTGAGGAGCGCGTGGTGCTGGCCTCCAGCGCCTTCATCGAGCGCATCGAGCTGGACCGGCCCTGGGCCTGTGCCGGCGGGCAGGTCGCGCTGGCCGCGAAGGTGGGAGGCACGCTGGAGCCCGGGACCCTCTTCCGGTGGGTGTGGCCGGGACAGGGGACGGGGGCGGAGCTGCATCCAGGAGCCCGGCTCCAGTGGCGTGCGCCCGCCGCTCCGGGCACGGGCTTCGTGCGCTTCCAGGTGTGCAAGGACCTGGGAGGCCGCCGTGTCGGAGTGCTGGCCGAGCAGGTGCTCCGAATCGAGGTCCGAGACTGCACTGACGCCGTATCACGCGAGCGACTGGAGGTCGCCGTCATCCAGCGCACCAACGAGACCTTTCTCTTCCGCGCCGTGTCGCCCGAGACCGAGGCACTGGAGGGGTACTCGTGGGACTTCGGCGATGGACGGAGCGCTGTCAGCCTTGGCCCCGAGGTGGAGCATGCCTATGACGCGAAGACGTCCGACGTGCGGACCTTCACGGTGCGGCTCACGGCCATGCGGCGCACGGGGTCCCCGCTGAGCGCCACGGCCTTCGTGAGCGTGCGAGGACAGCCGCCGTCCGACGTGCTGCCGCCAGCCACGCTCACACTGTCACGCACGAGCGCGAGCGCGGAGACCTGGCACAGCGAGGTCGCCGTGGACGTCCGAGCGGAAGGCGCCGTCACCTGGGAGCGAGTGGAGCGGATGACGCTGCACTGGGATGACCAGGTGGAGGTGGTGACGCGCGACTGGCGCGAACTCATCACGGTGGAGGAAGACCGCGGCCGAGGCGCCTTCCAAGGCTTCGTCGAGGTGCGCCCGCGTGAGCTCGCCTCCACGGTCAAACAGGTCGTGGATGTCCTTCACGGGAGAGACGCCACGGGCACGGAAGTCTCCCTCTCGTGGGCCTCGTTCAAACGGGAGTCCTCCCCCTCGGGTGAGGCCCGGACGCCGCTCAAGTAGGGAGGCCGCTCCGCCAGGAATCGAAGCGGCGCCCCCGTCTCCGCTCAGAAGGCGATGACGGTGCCGGGCGTCGTGCTGGTGAAGAAGTCAGGGAACGAGACGACGAACTCGCTGCCGCTGCCCGTCTCCCCCACCCTCGGCCACCGGACCACCACAGGCGGAAAGAATCGACAATGAAAAAAGGCAGACAGCTCGCTTGAACAAGCCCATGACGACACCACTCCCTGTCAGTGAATGCCGCGGAGACACCGTATCATCCGTGTCACTCATTGCACTGGGATTCGCACACATTCGACGAATGATGATGTCATGCGCATTTCTTGCGCGACCGCTGTCACCTCACTGGCGTCACGCGGGACCCCGCCTGGAGTCCCGGTGACCTCTGACTTCGCACGTGCTCAGAAAGTGGAATAGGCAAACCACTTGGTGCCACTGCTGACGTCATGACACAGCAGGTCGGCGCGACCATCACCGTTGTAGTCGGCGACCGAGAGCCGTCCGGAGGAATGGTTGCACCAGCCCATGGCCTGATACCAATCCGTCCCACCAAACGTGCCATTGGGATACGCGAAGGCAATCCACTTGTCGCCGTTCCGGGTGTCGTGACAGAGCAGGTCCGCCCGGCCATCCCCGTTGAAGTCCCCGGTGTGGAGCTGGCTTCCCGAGTGATTGCACCACCCCATCGGCCTGTACCAGTCCGTCGAGACGAACCGCCCGCCCGGACGCGCAAAGGCAATCCACTTGTCGCCGTTCCGGGTGTCGTGGCACAGCATGTCGGTGCGGTTGTCGCCATCGAAGTCGGCGGAGAGGAGCTGGGCCCCCTGGTGGTTGCACCATCCCATCTCGATGCTCCACCCCGTGAAGCCCGCCAGCGCCGGAGCCGCCACGCCCCCCGGCTCGACCGCGAACGACCCGTTCGCCGCATCCGCGCCAGCAAAGGCAAGCAGCGTCACCACGGCCGAGAAAACAGACAAGCCAGACTCTCTCATGGATTCCCCCATATCTGGGTGGCAGTTCAGAGAGGGGTATGAGCGATTCCGCGGGCGCATTGAATGGCGCGCGGGTCGCGCCGAGTGTTGATGGCAGACATCCCGCCTGCCCTTGGGCAGACGACGCAGGGGAAGCCCCCGCGCCTCGACCGCGGCATCCTGGCCCGCACACCCAGACAGCGGCTCGCCTTCGCGGGCACGCCAGGAGGCCCGTGCCTACTTCCTCGGCGCGCACTTCGCCGCGCCGAGTGTGGCGCCGAAGTACGACGTATAGAGGTCCGGTGCGAGCGAGAAGTTGCAGGTGTTCACCGCGTCCGGCGACAGGTTCTGGTGCGACTGCATATAGCGGGCGACGTAGTCCCGCACCCCGTCCGCGGAGGTCCACAGGACACGCCCCTCCTTGAACATGGAATAGCCGCCTCCGCCTCCCGCGCGGTAGTTGTTGATGGCGATGACGAAGGTCTGGTCGTCCCGGACCTCCGCCCCCTTGAAGCGCAGGTGCGTGAGCCGGGAGCCCGCGGGCTTCGTGAGGTCGTAGCCGTAGTCGATGCCCGAGTAGAGGTCCCAGTTGTAGTCAGCCACCACCGGCGACGCGGCCTTCGCACCCTCGGGTTTCGGGGGCAGGTTGTTCGCGTCCAGCGTGGCGAAGTAGAGCGTGTTCATCTCCAGCGCGCGCCGGAGGATGGAGCCGTTGATCTCCATCACATACAGCGTGTTGTCGTAGATGTAGATGCTGTACGCGTCGCGCAGGGTGACATCCCCCGCGGGCAGTGCGCCATCGTTGGTGAAGATGGCCGTCACGGACAGGTCCACGTCGAAGCCCGCCTCTCGAGCGGCGTTCGCCTGGACGATGTTGAGGAGGTCGGCCAGCGGGCTGTCCACGTAGCGCGCGGCGAAGCCACCGGGGAACGTCGCGCTGGTGGTGCCAATCTTCTGGTTCACGTAGGTGACGGTGGTGTCATGGTAAGGCTGCGTGAGCCGCGTGACGGCTTCATCCGCCGCCACCTGCTCATCGACGACATGGAGCTTGGAGTCATGCGCCGCCACGACCCAGCGCTCCCCATTCCAGGTGACGTTGAGCTGCACATCCGCGAGATGGCTTCCCCAGCGGTTGGGCTGGGTGAGGAGGACCTCGCGGCCCTCCGGGTTCTTCAGCAGCATTTTCGGGATGGGCTGATGCGTGTGGCCGGTGAGGAGCACGTCGATGCCAGACACGCTCTGGGCAAGCTGCACGGCCGGGTTCTCCCCGGGCAGGTTGCCTCGGTCCGCCCACTTCGAGCCGTCCGCGTAGTCCGCGAGCCACGAGGCGGGATTGCTCGCGCTGCCGGTGGGCTGCTTGTCCGGCCCTCCGTGGATGGCGACCACCACCACGTCCGCGCCGGCCGCACGCAGCTTCGGCACATAGGTCCGCGCGGTCTCCACCGGGTCATCGAAGCGCAGGCCACGAATGTTCTCCGCACGCTCCCACGTCGCCACGCCGGGCGTCACGAGGCCAAGGATGCCGACCTTCACGTCGCACACGTCCGTGAGCACGTAGGGCCTGAGGGCCTCTGAGCCGTCCGCGCTCTTGCGCACGTTGGCGCCCAGCACCGGGAAGTTGACCTCGCCCTTGAACTTCTCGAGCACGTCGAGTCCGTAGTTGAACTCGTGGTTGCCCACGGCCATGGCCACGTAGCCCAGCTCGTTCATCGCGACGGCCATCGGGTGGCGGGGGGCGTTGTCCACGAGCCCGAAGTACGTGCCCAGCGGCGTCCCCTGGATGGTGTCGCCCGTGTCGACGAGCAGCGTGCACTCCGGGTTCGCCTCGCGCGCCTTCTTCACGAGCGTGGACACCTTGGCGAGGCCCCGCTTCGCGTCGGGCTTCCCGCTGAAGTAGTCCCACGGGAAGATGTTGGTATGCAGGTCGCTCGTCTGCAGCAGCGTCAACGTGCGCGGTGAGGTGTCCTGCGGCTCGGGCCTGGAAGGAGGGTCGTCGGAATCACAGCCAGCGAGTGAGCAGACTCCCACGAGACATAGAGAGAGGGCGCGCAGCGAGACAGGACGACGCATCGGGAGACCTCGGTCGAGGGTGGAGGCCGGACAGGAGTCGTCCGGCGCGACGGGACCCTAGCGTCGTGCTCTGACGCCTCCCAAGGCCGGGTCAGGAGAACATCGACCATTGAACCGCTCGGCATGACGAGCGTCGCTCGGCGTCAAGCAGCGGCCCCCGCGGCGGGCTGCGACTTCCTGGCCTCGACCAGGCGCACGCTGTTCATGCCCAGGTACATCCCCGTCTGCCAGACGGCCGTGGCGGCCTTGGCCAGGGAGTTGAACTTGAACTCACCGAAGTTCGGGTCGAAGACGTACCAGTCCTGCCAGAAGGCGCCATGCGTCTTGTAGAGCCCCACGGCGTGGCTCTCCGCCTTCGCCCCCGTTCCCCGCCAGAGGACGAGATGCGCGGTCGACGTGGGGAGGTTCCTCAGGGCCTTCGTGAGCGTCGCATGGGCAGCGTCGTCGTCGCCGAGCGCCCAGGAACCGACCCCCTCGAGTCCAAGACCGTAGGCTTGTGCGAGGGCGCGCTCCGGCTGCGTCACCCACGAACCATTCGCCTGCGCGACCCAGCCCCGGGCCTGCTTCACCGCCTCGACAAAAGCCGCGTTGTCGCCCTCGCTCAGCTTGGCATCTCGGAGGGCCGCCGCCTCCCGCCTCACCAGGTCCCACGCGCGAAGCTGCGCGACCTTCGCCTCGTTCGCATCTCGCTGTGCGAGGTAGGCCTTGTGTCGAACGACGACGTCACGAATGTCGAGCAGGACCCTGGCGAGCCGGTCCGTCGGAGATTGCTTGAGCGACCAGCCCATCCAGATGTCAGCCGCGTGGATCTCCCGAATCCATCGGCAAGCCAAGGAGAGACAGACACCGTCCTTGTCATAGGCCCTCTGCGCCATGTGGCGATGCGCCAGGGACAGCTCCGTCAGCGTCTCCCGATACAGCTCCTCCCGATTCGTTGCCTTCACGCGGTGCCCTTCCCAGAAAGTGTTCGTCCTCGGCGCCGCCCCAGCGACGCCCGAACGCGAACGGGAAGGCTTCACGTGCCGCAACCAGGACCGGCCCACGGCCGGCCAGGTGATGTCCCCCCTGACGGGCCGCATCAGCAGGAGACATGCCACCTGAGGAACACACTCAGCAGCTCAGGCAGGGGCGCCTGGGCACTTCGTGGCGAGTCTCAGGAGAACGCAACCGCGTTACGAGAGAACGCGCCCCTTCCGAAAACAGGGGCACGGACGAAACACGCTGTAGGAACGGCGCTCGGATTCATGAAAAGTGAGAGCCGCTCCCGAGGCACGGGACTTAGCGCCCGCGCCGACGAGCCGCCAGCAGGGACAGCAGGCCCAGCACCGCGGCGGGGAGCGCCAGGTTCCCGGGGCCGGACGCGCAGCCACCGCCAGCACCGCCACCTCGCGGCGAGGTGGACCCCGACGACCGCGCGGTGACGCGCACGTCGAGCACCAGGTCGGCCGCGCCGCCCTCGTCGTCCGATACCCGGACTCGCACCGGGAAGTGGCCGTCCGTCGTCGCCTCCGTGGGCCAGGAGTAGAGCCCCTCCGCTGTCACCGCGCCGGGCCCTTCCACGAGGGTCCAGGTCAACGGGTCCTTCGCTCCGGCCGCGTCCATGGCCGCCAGTTGCAGCGTGAGCACGTCTCCTCCCTGGAGCGTGCTGGCGGGGACCGCCACCGGCACCGGCGGCAGGTTCGCGACCTGGACCTCGCGCACCTCCTGCACGAAGGCGCCCGCGTCGTCGATGGCCGTGACCTTCACCGTGTACGTCCCATCGTCCGCGTAGGTGTGCGAGACCTCTGCTCCCGTCACAGGCGCACTGCCATCCCCGAAGTCCCACGTCAGGGTGAGCGTGTCGTTCGGCCCAGGGTCCCGGGCTCGCGCGAGGAAACCCAACGCCCTGCCCTCTTCGGCGCGAGCGGGGACATCCAGCGGCACCAGCTCCGGCGCCGCGTTGCGGACAGCCTGCATCCGAGACAGTGTCACCGTGGCGAGTCCATCCGAGACACTCAGCACCACCTCGTAGCGTCCCTCGTTGGCATATTTGTGCACGGGGTGGACCTCGTCCGACGTCTCGCCGTCTCCGAAGTCCCAGTGGAACGTCAGCACATCCCCGTTCGCGTCAGCGGCCGTCGCCTCGAATGAGATGGGCTCCCCCTCCGCCACCTCCGGCGCCACCGCATTGAACGCCACCACGGGGGCGGTGTTGCCCACGCGCAGCGTCACCGTCGCGGGCTCCGAGCTCAGCAGGCCATCCGAGACAGTGAAGGAGAAGGACGTCGTCCCGCGGAACCCTTCCTCGGGAAGGAAGATGACCTCGGGCGGAGTGCCTTCGAGCGTTCCATGCTCGGGCGGAGCGTGGATGGCGAAGGTGAGCGAGTCCCCCTCCACATCCGAGCCCTCGAGCGTCAGCGTCGTGGCCACGGGCTCGAGCACGCGTTCCTGCGCCACGGCGACAGGTGCGTCATTCACCGGCCGCACCGTGAGGGACACCGTGGCGGAGGAGGACTCCGTGCCGTCGGACACCGTGAAGGTGAACGAGTCCTCACCGTGGAAGTCCTGCTCCGGCGTGTAGGTCAGCTCCGGCGGCGCACCACTCAGCGTGCCGTGCGCGGGAGCCGCCTCGACCTCGAACGTCAGCGCATCACCGTCGATGTCCCGTGCATCGAGGGTGAGAGCCAGCGCCACGTCCTCGTCCGTCGAGGCCGATGCATCCCGAGCCATGGGGGCATCGTTCACATCCGTCACCGTGAGGACCACGGTCGCGGGAGACGAGGTCGCACCCGACGAGTCCCTGGCGATGAACGTGAAGCGGTCCTCTCCGTGGAAGTCCGCGACGGGGGTGTACGTGAGCGCGGGCGGAGTGCCGCTCAAGTCACCGTGAGCGGGTGAGCCCACCAGCTCGAAGGTCAGCGCGTCTCCATCCACGTCCTGCCCCGCGAGCACCACCTGCGCCGACGCATCCTCCGCCAACGAGACCGCCTGCCCCTTCGCCACCGGCGCGGAGTTCACGAACCTCACGTCCAGACGCACCACCGCGGGACTGGACCACGCCTGCCCATCATGGACCCTGAAGGTGAAGTCATCGTCGCCGTGATACCGCGCCGCGGGCACATAGCGCAGGTTCGGCGCGACACCGCTCAACGTCCCGTGAGCCGGAGCCCGGTCGACCTGGAACGTCAGCACATCCCCATCCACATCCCCACCGGACAGCACCAGGTCCACGCCGGTGTCCTGGTCCAGGGATGCGCTCTGCCCCTGGGCCACGGGGGCATCGTTCACGGGCGCCACGAGGATGCGCACGCGAACCGGCGCCGACGCCAACCCCGTCGAGTCCCGGATGATGAACGTGAAGCCATCCTCCCCATGGAAGTCCGGAGCGGGCACGTAGCGCAGGGCACGGGCCTCTCCCTCCAGCACACCCCATGAGGGCTGCGTCTCCACCTCGACGGAGAGGACGTCACCATCGGGGTCGCTGCCCGAGAGCGGCGGCAGCTCCACCGGGGAGTCCTCGACGCCCGTCACATCCTCGACGGGAATCCCCACCGGCGCGTCCGCCACCGGCGTCACCGTGATGACCACCTGGGTCTCCGCCGAGCTCTCCCCCGAGGCATCCGTGGCGCGATAGGTGAACCGGTCCTCGCCGTGGAAGTCCGCGTGGGGGATGTACGTGAGATTCGGCGGCGTGCCGGAGAGCGTGCCGGACACGGGGGGCGTCGCGACGGAATAGGTCATCGCCTCCCCGTCCGCGTCCGTCGCCGTCAACGTCACGGAAACAGACATGTCTTCGGAGGTGGTGCGCGTGAGTGGCGCGGCCACGGGAGGGCGGTTGAAGAGGACCTTGCGCGCGACGACCCGCTCGGCCGTCGGCGTGCTCGCGACACCCAGGCGCTGATACAGCACGAGGAACTCGGAGGTCCCATGCGCGGCGACGGCCGGAGCCACCTCGCTCTCCGCGGCCGAGGCCAGCGAGAAGGGCGCGTCGAGCACGGACCCATCCGTCCGGACCCGCATCCCTCGGATGTCGACATTCCCCGTCGAGGACTGCTCCTGCCAGACCAGGAAGTGGCTCCGTCCATCCGAAGCCATCGCGAGGTTCTCCTTCGAGTCCGTCGTGCTGACGAGCGACAGCCCCGACGGGTCCAGCACCGCTCCCGTGGAGGACACTCGCGTCCCTCGCAGGCCCGTCGCCGGGATTCCGTCCTGCCATGCGACGAACCAGTCCGTCCCCGCCGATGCGACCACCGGCATGGACTGCTCCCCCGGAGCACTGGAGATGACGAACCCGCCCAGGGGCTGCGCGACACCCGCGCGGGTGATGCGCGTGCCCATGATGTCGTAGTTCGTGGAGGAGTAGCGCACGTACTCCCGCCAGACGACGAGGTGCTCCGTGCCGTTGAAGGAGATCGCGGGCATGAACTGCTCGCGGTCCACCCCAGGCGTCAACAGGGTGCCTGTCGCGGGAGTGACGCTTCCCTTCGACGAAATCTTCGCGCCGTAGATGTCCCAGCCCTGACCGCTCAACTTGTCGCGGCCATCGGCCCAAACCATGTACCAATCCTCTCCATCGAAAGACAGCGCGGGAGTGAACCTGTTTCCGGAGAGGGCATTGATGCCGAATCCGAACTGGACCAGCCCCTCCTGGCTCACCCGCACGCCGCGGATGGTCCTCGGGAGCGAGTCATCCTGAAAGTCCTCCCAGGCAACGAGCCACCCCGAAGCACCCGCGGAGACAGTCGGCGCGTCCTGGATGCCTCTTCCCGTGCCGAGCGCGAGCCCACCACCGTCCAGCACGCCCCCCTGATTCGTCACGCGCGTGCCATAGATGTCCATCTCGCCCTCTCGCGTGTCCCGCCAGACAACAAGGTAGTGCGTGCCATCGTGGGCCACCGCGGGCACGTACTGGCGATTCGTCGCCTTACTCAGGAGTACCCCCGCGGGATCCAGCTTCACGCCCCGCGAGGAGACCCGTGCCCCGTGGATGTCCTGCGACTTGCCAGCCGCCTCCCAGACCACCAGCACGGTGCCCCCACCCGCCGCCGAGGCGACCCACGGCGTGGTCTCTGAGCGCGCGTCGTTGGCCAGGACAATGCGGCTGCCTAGCGCCCGCCCATCGAACCCCACTCGGGTTCCGATGATGTCCGGCCAGTTCGTCGCGGCATCCTGCCAGACGAGAAACCACTCCCCCCAGGGCATGCTCGCCACGGAGGCAAGCGTCGCCGTACCCAACGACGACGCCAACACCTGGCCATTCGTCACGGACATCGTTCCGGAGTCCGACACGACGCTCGCATAGATGGCCGCGCGGCTGGTGCCATCACGGTCATCCGTCCAGGCCACCAACCACGAAGAGCCACTGGCCGCCAGCGTCACCTCACGCTGGTTTCCCGTCGCAGTGCAAATGCTCAAGGGGGAGGAGTCCAACACCACGCCGTCGGTCGAGACGCGAGCCCCTCGGATGTCGTAGGTCGACCCTGCGGTCGACTCGAGGGCCTGCCAGACGACAAGGTAGCGCGAGCCATTGAATGAGACGCGCGGGTTGATCGTCCAGATTCCCGAGAGGTTCACCGAGATGGGATTGCCCAGCGGCTGAGCCGTGGATGACAGGCGAAGCCCTCGGATGGCCGCGGTCGACGATGTACTCGACCTCGCCTCCCAGACCAGGAACCACCCCGAGCCAGACGAGGCCACCGAGGGCCTGTATTCATAAGCCGATGTCACGACGAGGGGGATGTCGCTCGAGTCCAACACCACTCCCTCCGAGGACACACGAGCGCCCTGGATGTCTGCATTGGCGCTGTGCCACACGATGAGCCAGTCGGACGACGAGCCAGAGACCTGGAGCCCGCCGCGCTCGGAACCGTTCGTCCGCACGGCGATGCCCGTGGGGTCCAAGAGCGTCCCGTCGCTGGAGACCCGCGCAGCCGTAATCTGCCCGGAGTAACTGGCCCACATGTCCTTCCAGACCACGAGCCAGGTGCTCCCCACAGCCGACGCCACGGGAGAGGACTGGCCCGAGACCTGGGGGCCGAGCACTGGCTGCCCCATGCCCATCTCCGGGGCGATGACGGGGTCCAGCACCGCGGGATATGCGGAGTCCTTCAGCAGCGCATCGGGAACGCGGAGCTGGATTCGTCCCTCATGGAAGCGCGCCGCCAGGGAGGTGCGTCGCCCGCTCGCATCCACCCACGTGGCGTGGCCATACCGGACGCCCAGACCCGTCGCCGCGTCCGCGAAGTGCAGCCCGCCTGGAGAGGTGTCCACGAACGCCAGGCCACTCGCTTCGATTTCCACCAGCAGCGCACCCGAACCCACGGGGGCCTTCTCGAAGGTCCAGGACTGCTCGACGCCTTCCTCGCTGTTGCGCAAGTGCTCAGTGACACCTCCACGCGCGAGCGCCAGGTGGCCATCGGACTGCACCGTGCCGGTGGCGGCGCGTGTGTCCGTCAGGCTCCGACCTCCTCGGGTCAACCGAGGCGTCCCCAAGAGCAAGGGCGCCCCCTTCTGGACCACGTCGAGTGAGCGTGCCTTTTCGGCCGCCCCTGGAGTCTGGACGTCCGCCACGCCTCGAGCGCCATGGTGGTAGGGCGTGAGCGACAGCCCCTCACGGCCCGCGCGGACGGAATAGGTCGAGTGCCCGCCCCCGAAACCTTCCGAGTCGGCGCGCCAGGAGAAGTGGACCTGCCGGATGACGGCCCCCACATCGAACGGAGCCTCGCTCCCGGGGGCCTCCGTCGGGAGCGTCGTGACGGGAGGTGTCGCCGGTACCTCGGGCTGGGAGCACCCCACAGCCAAGGTCAACGCCAGCAAGGGCCACAGGGAAAGCGACCGGGACCGCGGAAAATGAATGGAAATGGGCATGGGCGGCAGGTGGCTCCGTATCGCATACGGCCCCAGTCCTGAGAATGGGCTGCCCCTCGACCCCGGAAACAGGGACTGCCTGCCTCTTCAGGCGACGGTCCACCGGCCCAGCTCGTACTGGAGCTGGAGCTTCGAGGGCTCCATCGCGTTGTCGCGAGCGGCCTTGCTCCTCAACCTGGCTTTGTCCTTCTCGCTCAGGTCTCTCCACGGCTCGAACGGGTACCCCTCCTGACGCCACTTGAGGACCACGCCCCGCCAGCCCCCCTTCAGCGACTGCTCGTAGAGGAATGAACTCAGCTTCTGGCCCCAGGTGAGCAGCCTCAGGTCCGTGCTCAGCAGGAACTCGAGGATGGCGGGCTGTCTTGCTTCAACGGCCCTCGCGATGGCTTTCGCGATGACCGTCGAGCGACGGCCCGCGAAGGCATGCTTCGAGAGCAGGGACCTGGCCTCATCCACCAGGCCCAGCTCGATGGAGTGGTACAGCTTCTCGGCCAGGCGGAGCTCACGAACGTTCGTGACGACCAAGAGCGCGATGAGGCCAGCGAACGGCCAAAGAACCTTGAGCCAATCGAGCGGTGTCTCCATGTCCCCACCATAACATCGGGTGGAAGAGCCGCGGCAGCGCCCGGCTCCGACGTCTCGACCTCAACCCCGCCCTGCTCGATGAAACGCGCATGGGCGGCATCTACCTGCGCATGACCACCAAAGAGCTCATGCGTGGACCTGGCGGGCAAACCAGACGGCTCCATGGAATGAGTCCCGTGGGCGTCATCCGCGCCATTCCTTCCAAGGGACTGGAACTCACCACCATGAGCCCCGGCGTCACGTTTGACGCGACCGCCAATCGGGGCAACCTTTCCATTCCCTCCTGAGGTAGCAGGCGCACGCGAGTCCGTCTCGACGCGCTTTGCAACGGGAGACTGGAATCTCCTCCTGCGCACGTATCGGCGGGTGTTTGAGTTCCGCGCGGCGCCGGGCTGTCGCCCAGGGGCTCGCGGCCCCCTCCGCCTTGGCCCGAGTGTCCGCGATTGGGAGGGCCTATCCCAGTTTCGACATTTCACGAAGGCAGCGGCCCTGGCACTCGAGCGTGTGCCAGGGCCGTGCGTGCCTTCCGGTGGGCATGGCGGATGTGCATGGCGATTGCAGTCCCTGCCATGTCTCCATCCCCCCCCATCCATCATGCGCCCTACATCTCTGCTGACGTCCCTGTTCCTGTTGCCCTCGCTGGCCCTCGCCGCCCCAACCCCGGACGCGGAGCGTTGGTGGAGTCACGTCCAGTACCTCGCGGACGACTCTCTGCAGGGGCGGGATACGGGCAGTGAGGGATACCGCCAGGCCGCGGAGTATGTCGCCCAGGAGCTCGCGGCGCTCGGCGTGAAGCCCGGGGTGGGCGACAGCTATCTCCAGGAGGTCCCCCTCATCTCCCGACAGCTCGTGGATGCGAGCTCACGCCTGACACTGGTGCGCGGCAAGAAGAGCACGCCGCTCGTCATTGGCCGGGATGCCATCCTCTCCGTGCGCACGGGCGAGGCGGGACAGGTGGAGGCACCGCTCGTCTTCGTGGGGTATGGCCTGTCCATCCCGGAGGCAGGGCACGACGACCTGGCCGGTGTGGACCTGCGGGGGAAGATCGCCGTCTACCTCCAGGGAGGCCCCGCGAACGTGTCCGGTCCTCTTCGCGCCCACTCCAGCTCCCAGGCCGAGCGCGGCAAGGCGCTGCGGAAGGCGGGCGCTATCGGCACGGTGTTGCTGCTCAACCCCAAGCTCGCGGAGACCCCCTGGTCCCGCGTCGCCTCGTCCCGGTTCCAGCCCGCGATGACCTTCGCGGACCCCACCCTGGACGAGACCCTGGGGATGAAGGTGGCGCTCACCGTCAATCCGGACCATGCGCGGAAGCTGTTCGTCGGGGCTCGGCACTCGTTCCAGGAGGTGCTGAAGCTCGCGGACACGAACCAGCCGCTGCCGCGCTTCGAGCTGCCCGCCCGGTTGCGGGCAAGCGCCGAGCGGAAGGCGACTCGCGCGTCATCTCCCAATGTCGTGGGGCAGCTGCCGGGCAGTGACCCGGTGCTGGCTCGCGAGTATGTGGTCCTCACCGCGCACCTGGACCATGTCGGCATCGGCCAGCCCGTCAACGGCGACACCCTCTACAACGGCGCCATGGACAACGCGACGGGGGTGGCCGCGGTGCTGGAAGTAGCGCGTGCGCTTCAGGCGAGGAAGCCCCGGCGCTCCATCCTGTTCCTCCTGGTGACGGGCGAGGAGAAGGGCCTGCTCGGCTCACGCTACTTCGCGCGGCGCCCCACCGTGCCCGAGGGGTCCATCGTCGCCAACTTCAACCTGGACATGTTCCTGCCGCTGTTCCCCCTCGAGCGACTCGTGGCCCATGGCAAGGAGGAGTCGACCTTGCTCGCGCCGCTCCTGGAGGTCGCCTCGAAGCATGGCGTGAAGCTGATCCCGGATGCGGAGCCCAACCGCATGCTGTTCATCCGCAGCGACCAGTATTCCTTCGTCCGCGAGGGAGTGCCGGCGCTGTTCTTCAAGTTCGGCTACGAGCCCGGCTCCGCCGAGGAGCGCCTCTACAAGAACTGGTACGCGAAGAACTATCACTCGCCCTCGGATGACGCGCACCAGCCCATGGACAAGGAGGCGGCCGTCAAGTTCGTCCAGATGCTCGGGGACCTGACGCTCGCGGTCGCCAACACGCCGGAGCGTCCTCGCTGGAATGACACCAGCTTCTTCCGCCGCTTCGCCCCCGGCGAAGCCAGCCACGACACGCCCTGAGTCCGGTGCATGGACTACGTCGTCGCGAGGAGGAACTCCTCGGCGTTGTTCGGCGGACGGAGGCCGTCGCTCCGTCCCGCGAAGTAGCGCTCCGCCAGGTCCGCGGCGGACACGTGCAAGACGTCACGAAACTCGGACTGGCGCGCGAGGTCGAGCATCTCCCCGGGCGTGAAGAAGCTGATGAAGGGCGTGCCGCTTGCTCGCGCCCCTTCCGCGGCGCGCTGAATCCCGGGGCGCAGCTCGGGGTCCGCCAGCTCGATGGGCAGCATGAACGTCATCGCGAGCGTCGACCCTGGCGCGAGCGCCGCGACCTGCCGCAGCGTCGCCGCGATGGTGTCCTTCGTGAGGTACATGCTGACGCCCGTGGAGGCCACGACCGCTGGCTTGGAGGCATCGAACCCCGCGCTCAGGAGCCGCTCCCACCAGTTGTCTCCCGCCTCGAAGTCCACCGGAATGAGCTTCAGGTAGGGCGGGACACCGAAGCCGAGCGCCTGGAGGCGCTGGCGCTTCCACTCCTGGGGACCCGGCTGGTCGACCTCGAAGACCTGCATGCGCGAGGCAAGCTCCGGCTTGCGCTGTGCGAAGGTGTCCAGGCCCGCCCCCAGGATGACGTACTGCGAGACGCCGCGCCTGGCCTGGTCCTCGACCAGGTCCTCGACGAAACGTGCGCGCGCCACGATGGATGCGCGGAAGGGGCGCGTGAACGGGCTCATGTCCGGACGCGACTGCCACCCCTCTTCCGGCGCCACGAGCGCGAGGCCCGTCTCGTCCACGAACACAGGCGGCTTCGCATCGACCTGGACGTGCAGGGCTCGCCACAGCGCCACGCGCGCCGCCGTGTTCTCCACTTCGACACATTGATACCTGGTCATGACGCTCCCACTCCTGGGGTACCATCCCCCGCGTCCTCGCACCACCGCTTGCTGCTCACCTGGAGCGGCGCCCCCAGAAGACAAAGCTGGATTCCTCGCGCGACGGCCTGGTCAAGCGCACCGTCTGCCCGACGAAGCCCTCCAGCGTGGACTCCGAGCTGACGACACTCGGCCGGACGCTGCTCGAGCCCGTCAGCACTCTCGCCCTCTGGGCCCACCACCACCGGCCGGAGAGCGAGCGCGCGAGGGAGAGCTTCGAGCGCGCCGCCCGGTAGCGGTCACGCCGCGCGCCGCAGGCGGCTCTTGTACTTGTCCCCCCAGTCGTGGAGGCCCCGGAGCACCGGCTCCAGGGAGCGGCCGAAGGCGGAGAGCTCGTACTCCACGCGCGGCGGGACCTCCGGGTAGACCGTGCGCTTGACGAGCCCGTCCTCCTCCAGCTCCCGCAGCTGAAGCGTGAGCATGCGCGCGCTGCAGTTCGGCAGCCGCTTGCGCAGCTCGCCGAAGCGGTGCGTGCCCTTCAGCAACCAGTACAGCACCACCCCCTTCCAACGCCCACCGAGGACCCCCAGGGCGGACTCCACCGGGCAGTTCGTCTTCGAGTCGTCGTCGCGCTTGCGAGTCATGGTTCCCTTTCTGTGCGTACTGACCAAACTTGTGCGTACTTGCGAAGAAATAACCTGAATCGTAGGTCTACGCCATGCAGCCACGGCAACCGCGGCCACGGCCGGGGTTCGAAGTGAAGGTGAACGACCCATGAACGTCTTGATTGTCTACGCCCACCCCGAGCCCCGTTCGCTCAACGGTTCGCTGAAGGACCTGGCGGTGAGCCACCTCACCTCGCTGGGGCACGAGGTTCGCGTCTCGGACCTGTACGCCATGAACTGGAAGGCCACGGCCGACGCGCGCGACTTCCTGAAGCATCCCGAGGGGGAGCGGCTGGCGTACGCCCGGGCCTCCAAGCACGCCTTCGCGGGGGGCACGCAGAGCGCGGACGTGGCGGCGGAGCAGGAGAAGCTGCTCTGGGCCGACGCCGTCATCTTCCAGTTCCCGATGTGGTGGTTCTCGATGCCGGCCATCCTGAAGGGCTGGGTCGACCGGGTCTTCGCCTACGGGTTCGCCTATGGCGTGGGCGCCCACGGCGGTGAGCGCTGGGGAGACCGCTACGGAGAAGGCACACTCACGGGGCGGCGGGCCCTGCTCTCCGTCACCATCGGCGGCCGGCCTCCGCACTACACCGACCGCGGGGTCAACGGCGCGCTCGACGACCTGCTCTTCCCCATCCAGCACGGCATCATCTACTACCCCGGGATGGAGGCGCTCCCGCCCTTCAGCGTCTACATGTCCGACCGGCTCACGCTCGAGCAGTGGCCGGCCGTGGCGGCGGACTACCAGGCGCGGCTGGAGGGCCTGTTCACGGATGCGCCCATTCCGTTCCGGCGGCAGAACGGGGGGCACTACGACACCCAGCAGGTCCTCAAGCCGGGGCTCGCGGCCGGCACCGCGGGCACGCGCATCCACCTGCTCCAGCCGGGGGAGCCGGAGCAGGCGCCGCGCACGGCCCCTCGCGATATCTCGCGGGGACTTTGAATCTTCGCGGCCACGCTGCGTACATTGCGCGTCCAGCCACACAAGGGGTCCACCGCAATGCGCAACCAATTCAGGTCGAAGGCTTTCGTCGTCATCGCATGTGTCCTGGGGTCGATGACAGCCACGGCTCAGGATGACGATGAGGCCGCGTCGGTCCAGGTCGGCAAGGACGGCAGCGTCAGGGTGAAGGCGCCGGGCGCCACCATCGAGACGCACGGGGGTTCGGCGCGAGTCCGCACGGGCGGCGGCGTCGACATCGAGGCCGATGGCGCCTCGGCGCGTGACGAGGACCGCGACGACGCGGACACGACGTCGCGGCGCGGAGGGTCGCTCGAGCTGGTGGACACCGGCAGCACCGTGACGCACGACTGCGGGGACGGTGGCACGGTGGAGATCGTCGGCTCCAACAACAAGGTCACCCTGACGGGCACCTGCGAGGCGGTCGAGGTCACCGGAAGCAACAACACGGTCACGGTCCACACCGTCCGCCGCATCGAGACGACCGGCAGCGTCAACAGCGTCACCTGGAAGCACGGCCCGGAGAGGGGCAAGAAGCCGCGCGTCAGCAACACCGGCAGCAAGAACCGCATCGCCCAGGCTCGCTGAGCCACGGCGCCGCGAGGAGGTGGGACGGGAAATCCTCCTCCTGCCTCCGTCCTCCGCGACGCGTCCCCGGGTCCGCCGTTGCGTTCAAGCGCCCCCTCCGAGTGCTCCCTATCTTCCGGGGCATGAACCTTCCTTCCCCGCTGCCGTCCCCGGATGTGTCCCTCGCTTCAACGCCTCTCGAGCTCCTCGTCACCCACTCGGCCTGGGCCAATCGACAGCTCTTCAGCGCCCTCCGCTCGGTGGCTGCCTTCGAGACACAGCCGGGCGCGGACCTGATTCTCCGGGCCCTCGACCACATCCACGTCGTCCGGTGCGTCTTCCAGGCACACCTGCAAGGCGTCTCGCACGGCTTCGCGTCGCCGCAGCGCGCGGTCATCCCCTCCTTCCAGGAGCTGGACCTCGAGTTCGAGCTCATGGACCGCTGGTATGTGGAGACCACGGCCTCGCTCCGGCCCGAGGAGCTCCAGCGGCCTCGCGACGTGCGCTTCACCGATGGGAAGGTCGTGACGATGACCGCCGCGGCGATGCTCCTCCACGTGGTCATCCACACCACCCATCACCGGGGGAACGTGGACGCCGTCATGTTCCAGACCGGGATGCCTCGCCGCAGGGATGGCGTCCCCGAGTTCCTCGTCAGTCGAGCGTCCGCCACGTGATGGAGCTGAGCCCCTGAGAGGGCGTCATACCGAACTGCTCACGGAAGACGCGGGTCAGGTGAGCGCTGTCCGCGAACCCGGCGGAGAGCGCGGCGGCGCTCAGGCTCGCGCCCTCCTCCACCGCGGCGATGGCTCGACGCAGCCGCCTCCACCTCACATACGCACGCATCGGGAGCCCGAAGTCCCGAGCGAATGCATGGCGCATCTGCCGAGGTGAGAGTCCCGCCTCGAGCGAGAGCCTCGCGAGGTCGACGGGCTCCGAGCTGTCGAGCGCGGCCCCCATCCTCCGCGTCGCCGGATGTCGCGGCCCCGGGGGCTGATAGAGGTCGAGGGCGGAAAGGACAGACGCGATGAGCGCCTGCGCCTGCTCTGGCGTCGGGCTCCGAGGAACCTCCACCTCGAGCGGAGTCCGCTCCCACGTCTCGCATCGAGGCTCGGCACTCCGAGCGAGTGCGCGGCTCGCCAGGTCGTCCCCATCCAGGAACAAGATGGCCCCATGCACACACGCACCGTGTCCATGGGGCATGTGCGGGGGAATGACCGCCGCGCGGACGCGGATACGCCGGTGGGCGCCATCCTCC
Organism: Myxococcus stipitatus; assembly: GCF_038561935.1. The sequence continues at coordinate 7,252,568 of NZ_CP102770.1, forward strand.
AGGTCCACGCCCTCCGGCGCGACGACGACCTGGGTCGCGTGGTGCGAGTGCCGCGCCGTAGCCACCAGCGGCCCGACATAGAGCGTCCGCGCCCCAGACGCGAACACTGTCCCCTTCAGCCGTTCCAGCGCGCTCAATGGGCTCCCTCGGGTGGCATGACGTTGACGCACCAAGAATCCTTCCGCGTCCTGACTGCAACCGCAAGCGGATGTCGCCATCATTTCGAGAAGGTTTCTCGCCAACCCCGTTTTGGAGTCGTCGTCCGAATTGAGACGAATCGACATCACGACACAGGCGCCGAGGCAGGGCCTCGTCGCTGAGGGGGAATGTATATGACGAGCAGGACTCACGCTCCGCGTTTCGGCTGGCGATTGCCAGCGATTGGCCTGGCCTCCCTGGGATTGCTGTTGGGTGGCTGCGGCCCCGAGGCCCCTGAAGCCGAGCAGGACACGCTCACCACCACGCCGGAGAGCACCGCCGCCGCCTTCGAGGAGTGGCGCGCCAGGCACGTCGTCCCCACGCCGGAAGGGCACTTCCTGGTCGAGGGCGACATGCGCATGCTCGACATGGCCTCCATCCGTGAGTACTGGGCGAGCATCACCGGGACGCCTGGCGCGCTCTCCGTGTGGCGCCCGGGGGGCGTCGAGTCCGCGTGGAACCGCACCGACCGCTGGAACATCACGTACTGCATCCGGCCGGGCGACTTCGGCGCGGACTACAACCGCCTGGTGGAGTTCATGCATCGCGCGGCGTCCGGCTGGGAGGCCGCCGCCAACGTGCGCTTCGTCCACGTCGTGGCGCAGGACTCCGCCACCTGCAATCGCAACAACAACACCGTCAAGTACAACGTCGAGCGCAACTTCAGCTTCACCGGCCTGTCCGCCGGCATGGGCTTCCCGACCTTCTCCCGCCCGACGCGCTTCCTCGAGCTCGGCCCCACCTCCACGTGGACCGACGCCGAGCTCATCGCGGTGCTCACGCACGAGTTCGGCCACGCCCTGGGCTTCGTGCACGAGCACGACACCGCCGCGGGCTGCGGCATGGTGACCACGGGCACCTATCGTCCGCTCACCTGCTACGACGGGCGCGGCGCCATGCACTACCCCTCGCAGCCGGGGTGGCTCGACCCGGCCCGCAAGCTGAACTTCATCTCGCAGTGGGACATCGAGGGCGCGCAGTCGCTCTACGAGGCGCCCACCCAGGTGCTCAGCACCGCCAGCGGCACCGTGTACGCGCGCAAGCGCTCCACGGGCGACATCTACCGGCGCGATGCGCTCGGCTGGACGGTGGTGGGCGGCCCGGGCCAGGCCTTCGTCGCGGTGGGTGACACGGTCTACGGACAGGTTCCGGGTCGGGGCCCGCCGGTGAAGTTCCTGGGCGCCAGCTGGACGACCATCGGTGCTGCCATCGGGCAGATCTTCCCGTGCGCCGGAACGCTCTGCGGCACGGACCCGACGACCGGCAACGTCGTCCGGTACAACGCGGCCACCAACGCGTGGGCCACCATCGGCGGCCCGGGCTCGCGCTTCGCCGCGACCACGTCGGCGGTGTATGGCATTGGCCCCTGGCAGGATGACTACACCGCGCGCTGGAGCGGCGTGGGCGGCTCGTGGTCCATCGTCGGCGGTGGAGCGAGCGAGCTCATCGGCGGTGGCACCAGCATGTACCGGCTGACCAACGTCAAGGACGCCATCCAGCGCCATGACGGTGGCTCGACGTGGACGACCATCGGCGGCTCCGGCAGGAGCTTCGTGGCCGTGGGCAGCGACGTCTACGGCCTGCGTCCGGATGGCTCGTTCATCATGAAGTACAACGGCACGGTGTGGAACTCCATCCACGGCCCCGCGGCCAAGATCTTCAGCTCGAACGGCTACCTCCTCGCGCTGAACAACGACGACACCATCGAGCGCTACAACCCCGCCACCAACACCTGGACGAGCCTCGGCAAGCCCTGAGCGTTCATCCAGGCGAGGGCCAACGGACGCTCCATCCGTTGGCCCTCTCTTCGTGAAGAAAGCAGCGAAGGAAGCTCAGGCCGCGGTGCCGTCGAGCGCCTTCTGCATCGCGGCCATGCCGGCCTCCATCATCGGGCCAACGACAGCACCCGCCTCGTGCGGCAGGAAGTCCGCGGTCCACACGACCCGGCTCCCCGAGCCCTCCGCGAAGACCTGGACCGCGCCGTTGTAGTGCGTCGTCGGCCCGCCTTCCGCGCCCCACACGAGCCGCCGCTCCTCCTCGTTGACCGACACGATGGGCTCTCGGACCACCGAGCCGTTGGCGAACGTCACGACGCGCGCCCCTGGCTCGAGTCGCGTGTCGAGCACGAACCCGGGCACCAGCCGGGTGTGGAGGGCGCCAATGTCCCGGATGGCGTCCCACACTCTCTCGGGTGTGGCACGCGTCGTGATGTCCTTGCGAAGGGAAGCCATGCGGTCTGCTCCTGTGAAAGGGGCCCTGCGCCCAGGCAGGGACAGCGGCCCGCGCTCGCGGGCTCGCCGTGCCCCCTTCATTAGGAGGTGTGCCGCAGCTTCTCTTGGAGAATCTTGCGGTCTCCGCGCGAGGCCTTCCGGAACGCGCTCGGCGACACACCGGCCGCGCGACGGAACGTGCGCACGAAGTTCGAGAGGTCTCCGAAGCCCACGTCGAAGGCGATACGCGCGATGGGAACCTCCGTCGCGAGCAGGCGCGCGGCGTGACGCAGGCGAAGGCGCACGAGGTACTGATGGGGCGTGACGCCCAGCACGGCGCGGAAGATGCGCAGGAAATGGAACGGGCTCAGGTCCAGCTCCGCCGCCAGCCCCTCCAATGTCAACGGCTCGTCCGCTTGTTCCTCCAGCAGGAGCGCGGCCTCGACGGCGCGCCGCCGGTTCTTCACATGCATCCGAGGCGACGCCCCTCGCTTTCCGGAGGCGGTCTCCACGAAGCGGGCCGCGAACACGAGCGCGACCTCGTCCAGGCCCAGCTGCGTCCGCCCCTCGGCGGTCTGCTGCGCCAGCTCACCGAGCATCATCAAGGAAGGCCCAGGCGGAAGCGCCCCCACTCGCCACACCTCGCGAGAGGCCCCGAGCTCCTCCACGAGCGCCTCGGAGAACTGGAACGAGAGGCACTCATCGCCCGCGAGGTGATGCTCGTGCGTGCAGCGAAAGGTGTCTCCGGCATGGCCCACGAGCGTCGCCCCGGCGACGAGCTCATGCCTGAGCCCCCTCGAGTCGTAGCCGAAGCTCCCCCGCCGGACATACGACACCGAGAAGTCCGCGTGCTGCTCCTCGACCGCGGCCTCCCCCGGCTTCGCGTCACACCGGTAGTCCAGGACGGCGAGCGCGCGCGAACGGTGCAGGACCGTGGTTCGCATCCGCCCTGGCTAGCAGGATTGCCCCTGGAAGACTTGGAGAATCTTGCCCTGCCCTCCCCGCGCCTCCGTGCAACACGCGGGAAGGACTGGACGGGAACAACCTACGGGTGGGCGACATGGACGCTTGAGCCCGCGATGGCCGCTCGGCCACCGCCCGCCACCGTCTTCGCGCAGCTGGAGGAGCAGGGAGTGGACGCGGTCATCCAGGCCGTCGAACAGTTCCGACGCGAGCTCCCCGAGGAGCCCGTCGTCGAGGAGGCCGTCTTCAATGAGCGAGGCTATGCGCTACTCGGCCAGCGGAAGGCCGAGCAGGCCGTGCGCGTCTTCCAGCTCGTCGCGCACTTCCATCCCAAGTCCGCGAACGCGGCCGACAGCCTGGGAGACGCCTACGTCGCGACGGGGCAGAAGGAGCAGGCACGTGCCTCCTTTGGCCGCACCCTCGAGCTCGCGCCCGCCGACGCCTCGCTCAACAACGAGTCCCGGGCGTCCCTCCTCTCGGAGAGCGCCCGGAAGCTCAAGCTGCTCGCCCCCTGAACCGCGGGCGCGTCGGTCTCAGACCACCGTCCCCGAGAGCGGAGTGCCTCCAGAGGTCGTCACCAGGTTCCAATACTCCGAGGCCACATCAATCTCGTTGCCCAGGCCCTTGGCCATATTGAGCATGGCCAGGCCTTGGGACGCAGGGGAGTTGTCGTAGTCCTTGAGGAGCGACGACAGCTTCGAGTTGGAATCCGCCCCGACCCGCGCCTGCATCGACTGGATGTCGCTGGCGGAGAGCGTGAGCGTGAGCGGGTTGTCATTCTCTCGCGCGGCCTTCGCCTTGGCGGCGTCTCCCGTAAAGGCCATCACCAGACGCTCTCGGGCATTGTCGTCCGTCGTGTCGAACACGAGGCTCATCGAGTCGCTGCCCGGAACGAGCGTCCCGTCCTTGTCGTACTTCGCCGTGTAGTTCAGCTCGGGGCGATCCGCGTCTCCAAAGGAGGCACTGGCCGTGAGCGTCTTCGTCCCATCCGAGTTGTGGGTGACGACGAACTCGGTGGCATCCTTGACGCCTTCCGACTCGAGGGTGGGGAACGGCTCGACATTGAGAGAGAACTTCGAGAACGCCCCCTCCCACGAGAGCTTGTCCTGGCGCATCGTGTTGCTCACGCCCGGCCCGTCCTGCGCGGGCATGCCTCCCCCCTTCGAGAAGGACTCGTAGGCCGCCTTTCCGGAGTCGTTGCCGAGGTCGAACCGCGCGGAGCGCAGGCTGTACTCCTTCAAGGAAGTACTGCTGCCGAAGCTGGCGGAGACCCAGTCATTCCCCAGCGTCAGCGCCGCATCCTGGTTGATGAACTCCGTGGGCCCCTCGGTCACCGTCAACAGGTCTCCCGTGCGGCTCACCTCAATGGAGGTTCCCGTGCCCACGGTCTCCGTCGAGGTCGAGCTCAAGGCCCCATCCACCTTCGAGCTCTTGCCGCCGCTCAGCTCCAGGGTGGACGTCACACCCGCGAACTGCCCCGTCTCCACCTCGATGGTGGCCCCATCCGGGATGGTCTCCTCCCGCAAGGGATGGGGTGGAGGAATCTCTCCGCGCTCCAGCTTCGCGAAGTCCTCCTCCTTCATCTTCACCTCGTAGTTCATGGAGGCGCCGCCCGTGACGCCCACACTCGCGGACGCCGACACCCGGGCCAGCTTCAGCTCCACCTCGCCCGTCACGGTGGCGGCCACCTCCGCCGAGACGTTGAAGGTGACGTACCCGTCCTCGCGCTTCACGTCCTTGGAGAGCGAGGAGCTGAGCTCCACGGCCACGGGCCCCTTCTGGTAGGGAACGGAGACGTTGTACTCGGGGCCCGCGGTGGCCGCGACGGCGGCATCCAGCGGCGTGCTGTCCGCGAGCATCATCTGCTGAAGCCCGGGAGACAGCTTCGCCTGCGCCAGCGCCTGCGCGCGCTCCGCCGAGCCCGGCTCCGTGGCGAACACCTTCGCCGCCGTGTTGGCGGAGAGCGAGCCCACCTCCTGATATTGAGACTGCTCCTTCAGGTACGTCTGCATGTCCGAGTAGCTCTTGCCGCTGCTCGGATCGAACACTCGTTCACCTTGGCGAACCACCACATGGCCGGCCTGCCCTTCGGCGCCGCCACGGGTGTCCTTGAGGAACACCAGCTCCGAGCGGCCCCGCAGCTCGGGCGAGGCCTTGCTCACCCAGTCCGCGGCCCTGTCCAGGCAGTTGACGGTGGCGTCCTTGGAATTTTCGGTGAGCAGCGATGAAGCCGGAGCCTGTCCATCCAGGCGCCCACCGGGCTTCGTGGCCTTGTTGTCGAACGTGGACGTCGAGCTGAAGCCCCGGGCGGGCCGGGCCGTGCTCGCATCGTCTTGTCTCGGCTCTGTCCCACGCTGCGTCGCCTCTGCTTGACGACGTCGGACGTGTGCAGCGCCCCCATCTCCGAGACCTCTCATGCTCATGGCTGTGTACTCCCCCTCTGGATACTTCGAACGCTCCGACCCGAAGCGCTGCGTGATTCTCGCCATGTAGCGCGGGAGGTTGCGTGGATTCTTGAAGTATTGGAGTCCCATTTCCGGGACATGAAAACGATCGATTCTTCTTCCCGCGGCCGAGATGTCCTGCCCGCTTCGTTCGTTCCCCGTCGGCAGCGCCAATCCCCCAGCAGGAGCTGTCGAGCATGCAGTCCCGCTTCATGAAGCCGCGTCAGAGGGTGCTGTCAGTGATGATGACGGCCCTCCTCGGATGTCAGACACCGGGAGAAGCCCCTCGCGCGGAGGAGCCTCCCGAGGAACAGCGCCCCGCCGAGTCCTGCTCCGCGTCGGAGGCGCTGACGGGGCCCCAGGCCGCCTGGGCTGTTCGCCACGGACTGACCGACGCGCAACTCCAGACGGAGCTCACACAGAGGATGGCGCAGGGCTATCGCCTCGCCGATGTCAGCGGCTACGAAGCAGGGGGCGGCGCCTGCCATGCCACCCTCTGGGAGAAGTCGAGCGATGGGGCGTGGCGGGCCTTCCATGGACTGACGTCCGAGCAGTTCCAGGTCACCCTCGACGAGCAGAAGGCCCAGGGATACCGCCCCAGAGTGCTCAAGGGCTACACCGTCGGCGGTGTCGTCTCCTTCGCGGTCATCTTCCATCAGGACGAAGGCTCCGAGTGGCTCGCCCGTCATGACCTGAGCGAGTCCGTGTTCCAGTCGGAGCTCGACACCCGGGCGGCCCAGGGCTACCGGCTCGTGCACCTGAGTGGCTACACATCCGGCGGCGAGGCGCGCTACACGGCCCTCTGGGACAAGGCCCGCGGCCCGGCCTGGAAGGCCCACCCTCGACTGACCGCGTCCGAGCTCGAATCCACCCTCGAGGCCCACGCGGCCCAGGGCTACCAGCTCACGCGGCTCAGCAGCTACGACGTGGGCGGCACGGACCGGTACGCGGCCCTCTTCGAGGCCACACCCGGAGCGCCCATCGCCGCTCGTCACGGCCTCTCCTCCGCCGCGTATCAACTCGAGGTGACGGACCTCAAGTACCAGGGCTACCGCCCCGTCGTGGTGGCGACGCACAACAGCGGGAATCAGCCTGTCTTCTCCCTGCTCTGGAGGAACCCGGCGTTCAGCGCGGCCGACCTGCGACACATCGACAACACCGTCCAGCAGGCGATGGCCCAGGCGAAGACGGTCGGCCTGTCGCTGGCCATCACCCACCGCGGGCGCCTCGTGTTCGCCAAGGGCTATGGCGAAGCCCAGCTCTCCAGCAAGGTCCCCGTCAACACCTCTCACCGCTTCCGCATCGCCAGTGTGTCCAAGCCGCTGACCTCCATCGGCATCATGCGACTGATGGAGCGCGGCCAGCTTCAGCTGACGGACCGCGTCTTCGGCGGGAACGGTCTGCTCGGAGAGACCTTCGGCCTCGAGAGCACCTACAAGGACAGCCGCGTCCTGGACATCACCGTCCAGCACCTGCTCGAGCACACCGCGGGCGGCTGGGACAACAACGGCACCGACGGCACCCCCGACCCCATGGCGACCTACGTGGGCCTGTCACACGAGCAGCTCATCCAGACGGTGCTGCGAACCGTGCCGCTCGAGTTCGCGCCGGGGACGACGTACCAGTACTCGAACTTCGGCTACAGCATCCTGGGTCGCATCATCGAGCGCGTCACGGGGCTGCCTTATGAGACGTACATGCGCGACCACGTGTTCCTGCCCAGCGGCGCCACCCGCTTCGCCGTGGGCGGCGACACCTTGAGCGAGCGACTGCCCGACGAGGTCGTCTACTCCCAGCGGGGCCCGGGAGCCTACAGCCCCTACCAGATGCCCCTGCATCGCATGGATGCGCACGGCGGCTGGGTCGTCACGCCCATCGACCTGCTGCGCGTCGCCGTGCGGGTGGATGGGTTCTCCACCGTCCCGGACCTGCTGAGCCAGACGACGCTCGCCACGATGACCACCCGCACGACGGCGCTCGACACGAACGGCAACCCGGTCGTCTACGCCAGGGGCTGGGCCGTGAACAACGTTCCCAACTGGTGGCACAACGGCTACCTCCAGGGAACCCAGTCCCTGTTGGTGCGGACCCATGACCGCTACGGCCCCAGCGGCACCGAGGAGTTCCTCTGGTCCGCCATGACGAACTCCAACAACAGCCCCTCCTCGGACACGCCCGACATCAACCTGGACAGCCTCATGTGGACCGTCGTGAAGGGCATCAGCGCCTGGCCCGCACACGACCTGTTCTGACGGAGGGCGCCGGCGTCGGCCAGGACTGCCGGCAAGACTTGCAGGACCGGCGGGGGTTGCGAGCGCCTCCGCCGGTCCGCGGCGCACCCACGCGTGGCTCCTCGTCTCAGCCTCTGACCTGGGGCGAGCGGCCTGGGACTTGCTGATGGGGTGAGGCGTGCGGTTCAGCGCAACACCCACACCCAAAACAGGAGTTCCCCATCATGAGTCCACTCAAGACGAAATCACTTCTGACAGCCCTGTCCTTGCTGGCTGCATCCTTCGTGGGATGCGGGGCTCCGCCAGAGGAAGTCCCCGCCGCCGAGTCCAGCAGCACGTCCCAGGCGCTGGTCGGTCCCTATGACCCCTGGGTCGCCCGCCACGGGCTCACCTCGGCGCAATACCAGACGGAATTCAATACCTGGGAGGGCCAGGGCTATCGCCTCTCATATGTCAGTGGTTACGAAGAGGGGGGCAGTGCCCGCTATGCGGCCATCTGGGAGCAGACGAGCGGCCCGTCCTGGCGCGCCTCCCACGGCCTGACGTCCGCGCAGTACCAGACCGCGGTCGTCAATCAGCAGGCGCAGGGCTATCGCCCGGTGATGGTCAACGGGTACAGCGTCGGAGGCGTGGCCTATTTCGCGGTCATCTTCCACGCGAGCAATGGCGTGGCGTGGGTGGCGCGTCATGACCTGACGTCGGCCCAGTACCAGGCGGAGTTCAACAACTGGGTGGGCCAGGGCTACCGGCTCGTGCACGTGAGCGGCTACACGTCCGGGGGCGCGGAGCGCTATGCGGCCATCTGGGACAAGACGAGCGGCCCCGCGTCGCGGGCCTATCACGGCATGACGTCGGCCCAGTACCAGTCCACGTTCACCACCAACGCGTCGCAGGGGTACGAGCTGGCGCAGGTCAGCAGCTACAACGTGGGCGGCACGGACCTGTACGCGGCCATCTTCCATGCGGCCTCGGGGATTCCGACGGCCGCGCGGCATGGCCTCTCCTCGGCCGGGTACCAGCAGGCCGTGATGGACCTGAAGTACCAGGGCTACCGCCCGGTCATGGTGGCGGCGCACAACAACGGCAGCGCGCCCGAGTTCGCCATGCTCTGGCGGAACCTGACGTTCAGCGCGGCCGACCTGGAGCACATCGACAGCACCGTCCAGCAGGCGATGAGCAGCACGAACACCGTCGGGCTGTCGCTGGCCATCACCCGGCGCGGGCGCCTGGTGTTCGCCAAGGGGTACGGCCTGGCCGACCGGAGCGCCAACACGCCGGTCAACTCCTCGCACCGCTTCCGCGTCGCCAGTGTGTCCAAGCCGATGACGTCCATCGGCATCATGCGGCTCATCGAGAGCGGGCAGATCCAGCTGACGGACCGCGTCTTCGGCCGGGGTGGGTTGCTTGGGGAGACGTTCGGTTTGCAGAGCACGTACGCGGACAGCCGCGTCCTGAACATCACCGTCCAGCACCTGCTCGAGCACACCGCGGGCGGCTGGGACAACGATGGCGGTGATGGCTCCGGGGACCCGATGTTCATGAACACGTCCATGAACCACGCGCAGCTCATCCAGTGGGTGCTGCAGAACGTGCCGCTCGAGTTCGCGCCGGGGACGCGGTACCAGTATTCGAACTTCGGCTACAGCGTCCTGGGTCGCATCATCGAGCGCGTCACGGGGCTGCCCTATGACACGTACATGCGCAACAACGTGTTCACGCCCAGCGGCGCCACCAGCTTCGCGGTGGGCGGCGACACGCTGAGCGCGCGTCTGCCCAACGAGGTCGTCTACTACCAGCTGGGCGCGGGGGCCTCCAATCCGTACGGGATGCCGGTGCGGCGCATGGATGCGCACGGCGGCTGGGTCGTCACGCCCATCGACGCGGTGCGCGTCGCGGTGCGAGCGGATGGGTTCTCCACCGTCCCGGACCTGCTGAACGCGACGACGCTCGCCACGATGACCACCCGCACGACGGCGCCCGACACGAACGGCAACCCCGTCAACTACGCCAAGGGCTGGTCGGTGAACAGCCTCCCCAACTGGTGGCACAACGGCTACGTCCCCGGCACGCTGGCGCTGCTGGTCCGGACCGATGACCGCTACGGCCCCAGCCGCACCGAGGAGTTCACCTGGTCCGCCATGACCAACTCCAACAACAAGTCCGGCTCGGGCACGTCCGACATCAACCTGGACAGCCTCATGTGGAATGTCGTGAACGGCGTCAGCGCCTGGCCCGCGCACAACCTGTTCTGACAAGGGTTGAGGGCAGTGGACCGGCGGGGCTCGAGTGGGCCCGCGCCGGTCCTTGGCGTTTGTGTTGACACGCAAGGACTATGACACTTTTCAGACCCATGATGGGTCATGACCGCCCCGATGGACATACCTCCCAGGGGGTAGGCATCCCGGCTGACTTTCCCTCACACTCGCCCCCCTGTATCCGATTACCCTTCGTCTGGCGGAGAAGGTCAGCGGTAGGCGGGGAGCGACATGATGGCGGTATGGATTCAGGCGCTGCCAACGCTGGTGGCCGCCACGCAATCGGATGGCGTCGGAGGGGCGCTGTGTTGTGTGGTTGTCTCCGGGCTGGCCGCATGGGGAGGCATTGCCTGGCTCAACAAGGTCAATGCCAGGTGGAAGGCCGAGCAACTGGCCCGGTCCGGCGCAAAGGCCACGGCCCACTCCCAACCCGCGGTCGCTTCCGCGGATGCCTCCACCATTGCCCTGCGCTTCGAGACCGCGCGCGCCCCCAGGCTCTCCCCGGGCCTCGATGTCCGCATCCCGGATGAGCCACTGGCGGAGGTGCGACCCGCGGCCCCCACCCCCGCCGCGCGCCCAGAGAAGCCTGTAGAGCCCTCGCAGCCGGTCGCCGTCGCGGTGTCGACGCCCGTTCCGGACACGAAGCCTGTCGCCCCCGCGCCACGCGTCGAGGCCACGCCCACGTTGTGGCCTCCCGTTCCCGGGAAGACGGAGTGGGTTCCTCCCGGCCAGTCCGTCACCGTCGCCGGGTACACGCTCAAGGATGGAATGGTCTACGTGGGTGGGCGGCTGCGGGCCGTGAACGCCCCTGGCACCGAGCCCGCGCTCATCAACCCGCGCCTCGAAGTGGCCTCACGCCCCAATCGCGACGGGCATGGCATGAAGTACTGGCCCTCGTACTCGGACATCTCCCCCGCCTCCCGAGCGGGTTATCTGGAGTGGCTCGCAAGCGGGCGGCGGAGTCCCACCGCCTACATCGGGTACGTCTTCCTCTTCTTCTACGGACTGGAACGCCGAGCACTCATCGAGCTGGGCACGGACCCAGCTGCCCTCACCGAGGCCCGGCTCATCGAGGACGAGGTCCAACGCCTCCTCGAAACCCATGCGGAGAACGGCTCCTTCCGGAGCTACGCCTCGGCCTTCCTCGACGTCTTGCGCGTGCGCCGCACGGGTGAGGACGGACTCCTGAAGGAGGCCCCCCAGTTCACCCTGCGCCACGCTGGCGCGGCCTCGTTCGATGTCCGCGTGGCGGCGGGCACCGCTGCTTCAAAGGGGCTCCCCCTCCCGGCGGACTGGGCCCTCGCCTGGGCCGTGGAGGCCAGCGATACGAAGCTACGAACTCCCGCCATCCGCTGTCCCGAGGAGTTCCAGGCCCTCTTTCGCGCGCGCTATCAGCGAGACCATGGTGCGGGCATCATCCCGCGAGCGAAGAAGTCGCAGGTGGAGGCGCGCTACCAGCCCGCGAGCGCATCCTTCGCGGGCATGGTGCGCTTGGTTTCAGCCTCCGTCACCGAGGCCTCCGAAACCTCCCTCAAGCCCGTGCGTGCACTCATCGAGGACTGCTGCGAGTCACTTGAGTCCTACAGCCGTTGGGTGGGGAAGAACCCCGACGCGCGCAACAGCATGAGCGCCCTGGCGCTGCTGCCCCCCGAGCTCGCGACCTCCATGGAGGGAGGCTCGGAGGTACGGGCCCTCCGCGAGCTGCTGCGACAAGCACTCGGGAGCAAGCCCTCCGCGCCCGTGGCCGCCACCGAGCTGTTGAAGCACTGGCCCACCGCCTCCTCCAACAAGCTCTCCAAGTCCGAGGCCGTGGGTCTGGCCCAGGCCCTCGAGAAGCTGGGCTACGGCATGGAGCCCGACCCTCGAATGGGCGGCGCGGTGCTCGCCGCCGACGAGAACGCCCAGCTCTTCGCGCTGCCTCCTGACGCCCCCACCGCCCCCACCCCCAGCTACCTGTCCGCGCTCGCGATGCTCCACCTCGCCGCCGCGGTGGCGACCGCCGATGGAACCGTCTCCATGGACGAAGTCACCCGGATGGAAGCCCTGGTGGAGGCAGCGCAAGGACTGCTCGCCTCGGAGAAGGCCCGGCTCCGGGCCCATATCGCCTGGCTGCTCGCGCGCCCCGCATCCAGTGCGGGCCACAAGAAGCGCGTGGAGGCCCTGACACCCGAGGCCCGGACGTCTCTGGGCAACCTCCTGGTCGAGGTCGCCGTGGCGGACGGCAGCGTGTCCCCCCAGGAGCTCAAGACGCTCTCGAAGCTGTACGCCATGCTCGGACTGGACGAGAGCACCGTCTACTCGCGCGTCCACGCCGCCACGGCCACGCGCCCCACGGCGGCGACCGAGCCCGTTCCCATGCGACTGGCGGGAACCCCCGAGAAGGGCTTTGCCCTCCCCGCGCCGCCCCCGGAGAAGAGCGAGCGGCTGGCACTCGACATGCGCACCGTCCAGGCGAAGCTGGCGGAGACAGCCGCGGTCTCCAGCCTTCTGGGAAGCATCTTCGCCGAAGAAGAGGCCCCACCGCCCTCGGCCCCAACGCCCCCACCCTCGACGGAGCCGGGAGTCGCGGGCCTGGATGCCGTCCACACCTCCCTTCTTCGCGCGCTCGTCGCGAAACCGGAGTGGCCTCGGACGGAGGTGGAGAAGCTCGCCAGCGGGCTCGGCCTGCTCCCGGACGGTGCATTGGACGTCATCAACGACGCGGCCTTCGAGGTGTGCGGCGAGCCGCTCATCGAGGGCGACGAAATGCTTCAGCTCAATGAACAAGCGGTCAAGGAGATGGTGCCATGACGGACGCGACGCCCCAGGGACGCATCAGGCCGAAGGACCGGGATGCCATCGTCCAGTCGCTGCGCGCGGGAGTCGTGCCTCGCGTGGGCCAACAGCACATCCAGGTGGGCCGCGTGGAGGAGGTCCGCGCCCTGGTCCGCGACGTGGAGCGAATCGCCGAGGGCGGAAGCGCCATCCGCTTCGTCATCGGCGAGTACGGCTCGGGCAAGACGTTCTTCCTCAACCTCATCCGCTCCATCGCCCTGGAGAAGCGGCTGGTCACCCTGCACGCGGACCTCAACCCCGACCGGCGCCTCCACGCGACGGACGGCAAGGCCCGCAGCCTCTATGCGGAGCTGATGCGCAACCTGGCCACCCGGGCCCGTCCCGAGGGCGGTGCGCTCGCGAGCGTCGTGGAGCGCTTCGTCTCCAGCGCTCTCACGGACGCCAAGGCCCGCGCGCTGAACCCCGAGGTCGTCATCCGGGAGAAGCTCGCCTCGCTCTCGGAGCTGGTCGGGGGCTATGACTTCGCGGAGGTCATCGCCGCGTACTGGCGCGGCCATGACAGCGGCAACGAGGTGCTCAAGGCCGACGCCGTGAAGTGGCTGCGCGGCGAGTTCTCGACGCGCACCGATGCACGCAAGGCGCTGGGGGTCCGCACCATCATCGACGACGCGGATGTCTACGACCAGCTGAAGCTCCTGGGCCGCTTCGTCCGGCTGTCTGGCTACGACGGCCTGCTGGTGTGCCTGGATGAGCTGGTCAACCTCTACAAGATGTCCAACACCAAGGCCCGCGCGTCCAACTACGAGCAGATCCTCCGCATCCTCAATGACTGCCTCCAGGGCAGCGCCGAGGGACTGGGATTCATCCTGGGAGGAACCCCCGAGTTCCTCATGGACACCCGCCGCGGCCTCTACAGCTACGAGGCCCTCCAGTCTCGCCTGGCCCAGAACACCTTCGCGGTGGGGCACCTGGTCGACTACAGCTCGCCGGTGCTCCGGTTGGCCAACCTCACGCCCGAGGACTTGTACGTCCTGCTCACCAAGCTGCGACACGTCTACTCCGCCGGGGACGCGTCCGCGCAGCGACTGCCCGACGAGGGACTCCAGGGCTTCATGACCCACTGCTCCGAGCGCATCGGCGAGGCCTACTTCCGCACGCCTCGGAGCACCGTGACGGCCTTCATCAATCTGCTGGCCGTGCTCGAGCAGAACCCGAGCGCGGACTGGAAGGAGCTGCTCGGGGGCGTGGAGCTCGCCGCGGACGTCAATCCCGACCTGGCGCCTCTGGCCGAGATGGAGGCGGTGGGTCCCACGGGCGGAGCGGACGATGAGCTCGCATCCTTCAAGCTCTGACCCGGGTGGCTCCGCGTCGAGCGCCTTCCACCGGCTGCACCTCCAGGTGCGGCGCTGGGTGTGGAGTCAGGGGTGGAAGGAGCTGCGCGGCATCCAGGAGGCGGCCATCGCCCCCATCCTCGAGGGGACACAGGACGTCATCCTCTCCGCGTCGACGGCCAGCGGGAAGACGGAGGCCGCGTTCCTCCCCATCTGCAGCCGGCTCGCCGAGGATTCGGGGGGCAGTGTGCGCGCCATCTACATCGGCCCGCTCAAGGCACTCATCAACGACCAGTTCGAGCGGCTCGACGGACTCTGCGAGGGGCTGGGCATCCCCGTGCACCGCTGGCACGGAGATGTGTCCCAGGGCCACAAGACACGGCTGCTCAAGTCTCCCGCCGGAGTCCTCCTCATCACGCCCGAGTCGCTCGAGGCGCTCTTCATCCGGCAGGGCTCTGCGCTCGCGGGCCTGTTCTCCAAGCTGGAGCACATCGTCATCGACGAGCTGCATGCGTTCATCGGCACCGAGCGGGGCTGCCAGCTCCAGTCGCTCCTCCACCGGATCGAGCTGACCTTGCGCCGCACCGTGCCCCGGGTGGGGCTCAGCGCCACCCTGGGCGACATGTCGCTGGCCGCGGAGTTCCTCCGGCCCGGGGCGGGCCCGCGGGTCCGGCTCTGCAACTCCGACGCGGGAGGGGGCGAGCTGCGCCTCCAGCTTCGGGGCTATCGCAAGCGCTCGCCCGATGCGCGGCGGGGCACGAACGAGGACGAGGAGCCCACCGACGGACTTCCCGAGGATGAGCACGACGTGGGAGCGCACCTCTTCAAGACGCTGAGAGGGACGCACAACCTCGTGTTCGCCAACAGCCGGGCCAACGTCGAGTTCTACGCGGACCTGCTGCGCCGCCTGTGTGAAGACGCACGGCTGCCCAACGAGTTCTTCCCGCACCACGGCAACCTCTCCAAGGAGCTGCGCGAGGAAGCGGAGGCCGCGCTCAAGGCGAAGCAGCGCCCCGTCAGCCTCGTGTGCACGACGACGCTGGAGATGGGCATCGACGTGGGTGCCGTGCAGAGCATCGCGCAGGTGGGGGTACCGCCCTCCGTGGCCAGCCTCCGTCAGCGACTGGGCCGCAGCGGTCGGAAGGGAGGCCCCGCGGTGCTTCGGCTCTACCTTCAGGAAGTGGAGCTGACGAGCACCAGCCCGCTGTCAGACCAGCTCCGCGTGCGCCTGGTCCAGTCAGTGGCCATGCTCGAGCTGCTCCTGGCGAACTGGTTCGAGCCTCCCGCCTCGGGCGCCTTCCACTTCTCCACGCTCGTGCAGCAGCTGCTCTCGCTCATCGCCCAGCATGGCGGCGTCAAGGCGGGCGAGGCCTTCCTGGCACTGTGCCACCAGGGGCCCTTCGCGCAGGTGTCTCGCGAGGACTTCGTGCGCTTCCTGCGAGGCCTGGGACAGCGGGAGCTGCTCTCGCAGTCCTCGGACGGGACGCTGCTGCTGGGCCGCGTGGGCGAGCGGCTCGTCAACCACTACAGCTTCTATGCGGCCTTCGCCTCGGTGGAGGAGTTCCGGCTGGTGGCCGGAGGTCGCACGCTGGGCACGATGCCCATCGACCAGCCGCTCTTCGTCGGCACGTACCTCATCTTCGGCGGACGGCGGTGGCGCGTGCTCGCCGTGCAGGGAGACGAGAAGGTCGTGGAGCTGGAGCCCGCGCCCGCGGGGCGCGTCCCCATGTTCGAGTCCACCGGATTGGGCGGTGTGCATGACCGCGTCCGGGAGCAGATGCGTGCCGTCTACGCGAGTGACAGCCTCCCGCTTTATCTGGATGCGCGGGCGCAGGACCTGTTGACGGAGGCTCGCGCGACCTTCCAGCGATGGAGGCTCACCGAGCGCTCCATCGTCACCTCGGGGCGGGAGGTCCATGTCTTTCCCTGGGCTGGTGACGCGGTGGTGCACACGCTGGCGCTCGCGCTGCAGTCCCGGGGGCTGTCGGTGGAGACCTTGGGGCCTGTCCTCTGCGTGGAGGCACAGCAGTCCGACGTGGAGCGTGCCCTGCGTGCACTCGTGGCGGAGGGTCCCCCTCGGGCCGAGTCCCTCACCGCCCACGTGGTGAACATGGCGCTCGAGAAACATGACGGCTTCGTGCCGGAGGACCTGCTCGCCCGCGACTACGCCGCTCGCTACCTGGACGTCCAGGGTGCATGGCGCGCCGCCCAGCAGGTGCTGCAGTGACGCATCCCCTGACGAGGCCTTGTTCCCCATGAGCCGTCCCTCTCACGCCCCCCAGGCCACCGACGCGATGCCCCCCGTGGACGCGGAGGCCATCAAGCACGCCGCCGTCCAGGCCTTCGCGGAGTGGACGCGGCGCCTGCCCGTCCCTCCCGCGAATCCCACGGATTTCATCCGCTCCGTGGAGCCCCTGGCGCGCAGGGCCTGTCGGCTCTACTCCACCATCACCGAGAGGCAGGTGGTGTGGAAGGAAGGCGCGACCCAAGGCTCGCCGCGCGTCACCGGTCTGCGGCGGCAAGCGGACAGCGTCGACCCCTGGGCGGAGACACATGCGAGCCTCCGCGAGAGCAGTCTCTCCATTCTCGAGTGCACGCCGTGCGGAGGGCGAGGCACGGTCTCCTGCTCCAACTGCGGAGGCCGGGAGCACGTCCAATGCTCCCACTGCAAGGGCTCCCGGAAGGCCTATGGCTATGCCTCGAACGGTTCGCACCGGCTCATGAACTGCAGGTCCTGCGGTGCACGGGGGATGGTGCCGTGCCCGAGCTGCCGTTCGGGGCAGGTGACGTGCTCGACGTGCCAGGGCCGAGGAAGACAGCAGCGATGGCTCGAGTTCATCGAGTCGGTCCGGTTCGACTTCCTGGTGATGCTGGAGGACGAGGAGCTGCGCCGGCTGCTGTGGACGAAGGGGGACATGGAGAAGGACGCGAAGCTCCTGGGTGAAATCAGCGCGAACAGCGTGCTCACCCGGGAGAAGGTCGCGCCGCATCTCCCAGAGGACTGGCTTCAGGAGCACTGGGGAAAGACGCAGGTCAGGCTCAAGCCTCACGAGCGAGTGACTCGCCAGAGCTTCCAGGTCTTCGAGACACCCGCGGCACGCGTCACCTACACCATCGCGAATGCGCCCCCCACGACCGTTGAGTTCGAGGGTCAGCGGATGCTCGCGCCACCGACCTCCGAGGACCATCAGTTCGCGGCCCGCGCCCGAAAGGTCCGCGCGGCGCGAATGATGCTCATCGCCCTGTCCGTGGGCATCCCGCTGCTCTACCTCCTGAGAGGCGCCTACTTCTGGAACGCCTCGTGGGTGGGGCTGAGCGCGTTCCTCGGTTCGTCCGCCATTCTGGCCGAGCGCTTCGTCCGGGATGGAACCTTGGGGCAGAAGAAGAAGGCCCGCAGCTGGGGCGTCGGCGCGGCCGTGTCCGCGCTCCTCGCTGGCGTCATGGCCTTGAGCGCGGAGCCCCGCCTCGGCGATGCCCGACGGCACATCCAGGAAGGACGCCTCGACACAGCCAGGACGGAGCTGCTCGCCCTGGGCGGGCCTGAAGCTCGCGCGCTCCAGAAGGAGTGGACGGACCTCCACCTGGCCCATGCGCTCCAGCAGCGACAGGTGGACGAGGTCGTCAAGGATGCCCTCCTGTTGAAGCCCGGCACCTCCGCGCGCTCGAAGGTCGACCAGCACCTCCTGGCCCTCACCCGGCAACAGGTCCTCGCGGCCCTCGAGCGCGATGAGGTGGGCAGCGCCTCGACCCTGCTCGCCTCCGCCAGACCCGTGCTCGAGCTGGGATTCTCGAAAGACCTCGGGGAGCTGACCGCGCGCATCCATGACGCGGAGCATGCGGCCTGCACGACGGCCCCCTGCCGCTGGAAGGCACTCTCGGCCGCGCATCGCGCCGAGCCCACGCCGAATCGGGAGAATCAGCTCGGACGCGTCCGTGCGACGCTCGTGGCGCATCTGACGCCCGCGCCCCGCCCCAAGGTCGCCACCCTGGAGTGGGTCCAGCATCTCCACAAGACGGCCGCACTCGCCCGAGAGCTCGGAACCCCGTCCGCCGATGCGCAGCTGGGCGAGCACGTACGCCAGGCCGAGGTGTGGGCACGAGAGGAGCAGGAGCGGATTCCCCTCATCGGCGCCGAGCGCGCCGTGGCCATCTCCCTGCTGCAACTGACGGCGGGAAGCACCCCGGACCTCCTGTCGAAGACCACCGGGTCCGTCTCGCTCTCATGTGTCTTGAAGAATGGGCGCTGCGTGGGTGCGTATCTGGTGGGGGCGGAGAAAGAGGGGCGAGTCCTCAATCACTCGAAGCGCGCCGAGGCCACGAAGGAGCTGCTCTCTCGAGTCTTGGGGCACCCGGTCGAGCTGCCCAGCGCCCCATCCTCCCGAAGCGGAAGAGCCCCCACCCAGTCCACCTGGAAGGATGGCGGCGTGACACTCCTGGCGAGATGGAACGGGACGTATCTGGTCGAGCTGCGTGTCGGTGAGGTGAAGCCATGAATCCCAAATCCCCCCGATTGCTCTCCGTTGGAGCAGCGCTCATGGGACTGCTCGGAGGCGCCGCACCGTCGGGCCTGCTCGTGCCGGGCATCGAGCTCCAGGCCGCTCAGCCCACCTGGAGGCGGCGCGATGAAGAGGACTCGCGCGACGAGCTGCTGCTCGTCGTTCCACCCACCAACAGCCAGATTCTGCTCGCGGGCCATCGCTCGCACCGCTCCCACTCCTCGCACAGCAGTCACTACTCCGGCAGCCGCAGCAGGAGCCGAGGCTCCGGAGGTGGTGGCTACTACGTCCCCGCCTCGGAGCCAGAGCCACCATCGCCTCCGCCCAAGCCCGCTTCGGTGTTCTTCGTCGCCTACCCCGGTGGCCGCATCTTCGTCGACGACAAGCCCGCGGGAGTGGACGTGACGACGGTCATGAAGTTGTCGGCGGGCAAGCACACGGTCCGCGTCGAGAACCAGTTCATCGGCACCACCACGGTCGAGGTGGAGCTGGTCGCGGGTCAGACGGGCCACGTCACGATTGAATGGTGAGGAGCGGACACGTGACGACGAAGGACACCCAGACGCAGCCTCCTTTCATCTTCCGGGACGGAGCCGTTCAAGCCGTCCTCGACCTGCGCGTCTACCGACTCGCGGCGATTCAGAAGTCCGCCTACCGCTTCGCGGAGCGGTGCACCGCGGTGCTCGGCTCGCCGGACGCGGACCGGATTCCTGTCCGCTTCGCCTTCCCGCCCGCCATCACCGAGCAGGATGCATTGGAGACCGTGCGGCTGTTCTTCCAGGAGCTGCTGGACCAGGAGCTGCGAGAGCAGGTGGGTGACGAGACCCGCGCCCTGCGAGCGTTGATTGTCGCGCAGGCCTTCTCTCGCACCGACCTGATTCGCCAGGACTGAGGCCGACGCACGCCATGTTCCACGACCGCGCCAGGTACCAGTCCTCCCGGGGCTACCAGCTCGCACCGCTTCGCTTCAGCCGACTGGATGACGCCCGTTACATTGCGACGAACGACGTAGGTGAATACGTCGTGATGCCCCGGGAGGAGCTGGTCGAGTTCATCAGCCATTCGCTGCCGGCGAACCGCCCGACCTACAAGGCGCTCAAGTCGCGGCATTTCCTGTTCGATGAACACTCGCGCGTGGCCCTCGAGCTGCTGGCCCTGAAGTACCGGACCCGCGCGGAGCAGCTCGCGAACTTCACCGGGCTGCACATCTTCGTCGTTACCCTTCGCTGCGACCACTCCTGCGCGTACTGCCAGGTCTCGCGACAGGCGGAGGGGCGCCTCGAGTTCGATATGTCCCAGGAACATGCCGACCGGGCGCTCGACTTCATGTTCCGCGGCCCCTCTCCCACCCTCAAGGTCGAGTTCCAGGGCGGGGAGCCGCTGCTCCACTTCGAGCGCATCCGGTACATCGTCGAGCGAGCCAAGGCCCTGAACCAGGTGCATGGCCGGGACCTCCAATTCGTCATCGCGAGCAACCTCTCCCGGCTCACCACCGAGGTGCTCGACTTCTGTCGGGAGCACGGCGTGCTGCTCTCGACATCCCTGGATGGACCCGAGGACCTCCACAACGCGCAGCGCCCCGTCCGGGGCGGAGACAGCCACCAACGCACGCTCGACGCGATTCGGCGGGCGCGGCAGGCGCTCGGCCCAGACGCCATCTCCGCGCTGATGACGACGACGCAGGCGAGCCTGGGGCGCGTCGAGGACATCATCGACGAGTACGTGCGACAGGGGTTCCACAGCATCTTCCTGAGGAACCTCAGTCCCTATGGCTTCGCCGTGCGCCCACGCGCCTCACGCCCGTACGACGTCGAGGCCTGGGTGGAGTTCTACAAGCGAGGGCTCGCGCACATCCTCCGCATCAACGAACAGGGGTATCCACTGCAGGAGGAGTTCACCGCCATCCTCATGCAGAAAATCTTTTCACCGAGGGGCTCGAACTATGTCGACCTCCAATCACCCGCGGGCCTTGGAATCGGCGCGCTCGTCTACAACTACGATGGAGCGGTGTACGCCTCCGACGAGGGACGGATGCTCGCGGAGATGGGCGACTTCTCCTTCCGGCTCGGGCACCTCTCCCGCGACTCGTACGAGTCCATCATGACGTCCGAGACGCTGCTGGCGCACCTGAGCGACACGATGCCGGAAGGCGTGCCCATGTGCAGCGACTGCGCCTTCCTCCCTTGCTGTGGCGCGGACCCGGTCTTCCATCAGGCGACCTTGAAGGATGCCGTCGGGCACAAGGCGTTCAGCGCCTTCTGCAAGAAGCAGATGAGTGTGCTGCGGCACCTCATCGGGTTGCTCGAGGATGATGCTCGCGCGCGCGACATCCTCATGGGGTGGCGCTGAACCATGCCTGCCCTGGAACTCACGGCGGCCGGCCTGAAGCCCCTCTCGGCGTGCTCCTCCGAGCCGTTCATCGGCCGGGTCCAGGAGCGACTGGACGACGCACCAGCTGTTCGTGAGCGGGAGATTCTCCTCGTCCGGAACCCGGGTGAGCCGCTGCCGCCAGGCTTTCGGGGGTACCTCCTCTTGTCGGAGGGCGTGGTGAGTCCGGGGCTGGAAGATGTCTATGTCCTGCCACCCAGCCTGCACTACCTCGCGGCGGGGGACGTGGTGCGCATCCATCCCGAGCGAGGGGCATTGGCGACGCTGTATCGCCGCGCCTCGGCGTCAAACACGTTCCTGGTGACGGAGCGCTGCGACAACAACTGCCTGATGTGTTCGCAGCCGCCTCGGAAACAGGATGACTCGTGGCTCGTGGACGAGCTGATGGAGGCGCTTCCACTCATCTCTCCGGAGACCCGGGAGATTGGAATCACGGGTGGAGAGCCGAGCCTGCTCAAGGGCCGCCTCGTTGAGTTGCTGGAGCGGATGAAGCACCAGCTGCCACGTACGTCCGTCCACATCCTCACCAACGGGCGAGGCTTCGCGAACGCGGAGCTGGCGCGCGCGGTGGCGCAGGTGCGGCACCCCGACCTCATGCTGGGCATACCGCTGTACTCGGACCTGCCCGAGGAGCATGACTACGTCGTGCAGGCATTGGGTGCCTATGACGAGACGCTGCGGGGCATCCTCCACTTGAAGCGCGCCCGGGTGAAAGTGGAGCTGCGCTGTGTCGTGCATGCCCAGACATACTCACGCCTGCCCCAGCTCGCGGAGTTCATCACGCGCAACCTGCTGTTCGTCGACCATGTGGCGCTGATGGGGCTGGAGCTGATGGGCTTTGCCCGGGCGAACCTGGGGCTGCTCTGGGTGGACCCACTCGACTACCAGTCGCAGCTCACCGCCGCGGTCCGGACGCTGAGCCGGGCGGGGCTCGACACGTCCATCTACAATCATCCGCTCTGCATCTTGCCCACCGAGCTGCATCCCTTCGCCAGAAAGAGCATCTCCGACTGGAAGAACCTCTACGCGGAAGATTGCGAGCGATGTGCCCGCAAGGAGGACTGCGGCGGATTCTTCGCCTCGGGCCTCGCGAAGCGAAGCCGAGGCATCCAACCCTTTCGGGAGTGAGAAGGCGCCGTCCGAATCAGGGCGGGATTCGTCCTATATGCCCCCTACCGTGTGCGCTCGGTGGGCCTGCGTGGGGCCCTCGATTGCCTGAATGGAGCCGGTGGCGTGCGGACACAGGGACAGAACGACGGGGCGCGGGACTTCGACTTCCTCATGGGCACCTGGCGGGTTCACAACCGTCGGCTCCGGGAGCGGTTGAAGGATTGCTCGGAGTGGATCTCCTTCGAGTCCTCCGCCGAGGAGCGGCCCCTCCCGGGCGGACTCGGCAACCAGGAGACCTATCGCAGCGAGTTCTGGCCCGGCTTCGTGGGCGTGGCCCTGCGCGTCTACAACCCCGCGACGAAGCAGTGGTCCATCACCTGGGTGGACAACCGGAGCCACACCATCGACCCGGCCGTGGTGGGCAGCTTCACGGGAAACGTGGGCACGTTCGAGACGAACGACACCTTCGAGGGCCGCCCCATCCGCGTGCGCTTCACCTGGACCCGACTGGGTCAGGACACCGCTCGCTGGGAACAGGCGTTCTCTCCCGACAACGGCGTGAGCTGGGAGACCAACTGGGTGATGGACTTCACCCGCGTGAAGGAATGAGCGCGCGGGAGCCGCCCCCCACTCACGAAGACGCGAGCTCGCGCGCTGGACTCTGTCCGCGCGTGAGCAGCCAGGCCACTCCCAGGTTCGGCACCCAGCAGAGCCAGGCGACGATGCGATAGGCCGAGATGAAGTCGCCCGTCCCTCGCACCAGGAAGGGCAGCCAGAGCCTCAACGTGACGGCCGCGAAACAGGCCGCATAGCTGTAGACCATCATGAGCCGGTGCTCCTCGATGCGCCGGTTCTTGATGTGCCACCAGGCGGACGCCGTGGTGAAGAGCCAGACGAGGGCCAGGCTCATGAAGCCCGCCGCCGCCACAATGCCTCCCGTGGCGAAGAAGCCGATGTAGAGCCCCGTGAGCCCGCTCACCAGGACCGCCCCGACATAGACCTTTCCGAGGAACCGGTGCACCCCCGGGACCTTGCGCCGCAGTCTCGCGATGAACTGCGTCCAGCCGATGAACAGCGCGAGCCCTCCCAACGCGAGGTGCGTGTAGAAGGCCGCGTTCCAGACAGGGTTCGTCAACAGCTCGAGGCCCTTCCTCGCCCGAAAGCCCGAGTTCGGGTCCGTGAAGAGGTAGATGCTCGGGTAGAGGCCCACGCCCAGGCAGAGAACGGCGAAGAGGACCCAGAGTGCCTTGTTCTTCATCAGGAGGTTCGTGGTTCGGGATGGAGCGCCACAGGGAGGGAGATGAAACACCGGGGACAACAGGCCGTGTTACCCGGAATCGGACACAGCGGGCCCACGGGTGCCGCGAGCCGACACGTCCCCTACGCCACGGAGCCGCGGCCGATTGCCGGGGGCGGAGCGGAAAAACGTAGGCCCATGTAACCGAACGAGAGGCACGGCCCTACAGGGAGCAACGCAGCACACTCCAGCGAGGGCGTCATGGCTCCCCTTTCCCGTCTCGAGCAAGCATCACGGAAGCACGTGCGGTCTCCGCCACCTCCGCCGCCGACCCCCACGCCGGAGTCCGCTCCCCAGAAGTCCACCCGGCCGGGGGCGGAGCGCTATCGCGACTCCTTCGAGACGCCCAAGGCCGGAGGTGTCCAGGCCATCGGCGGGAGCAAGTCCGATGCGGCGGCACTGAAGACCCAGCGGGAGCTCTCCACCGCGAGGCAGCTGCTCGGCGCGAAACAGAAAACCGTCGAGGACCTCGAGCAGAAGTACTCCGCGGCGCTGCACGCCATCAAGGACCGGACCGCCACACCCGAGCAGGTGAAGCGCGTCAGCGAACTCGGCAAGGCCCTCAAGGAGGCCCGCGAGGACGTCAAGCCGAGTGCGGCAAAGGTCGCTCAGCTGGAGAAGGAAGAAGCCAAGCAGGTCGCGGCCTCACCCGAAGCCGTGGGGAAGGCTCGGTTCCAGGTCTTCACCGAACGGTTCGCTGAGCTCGAGAAGGATGTCGGCAAGGGGAAGGCCGCCACGCTGGCCCGGCAGACCTATTACAACAGCACGGCCTGGAACAATGGACGCGGCTCGCCCCCGGCGACCCAGGGGGACATCAACTCCGCGGGCCTTCCGCACGACCCGAAATACGTCCCGGGTATGGCCGTGAGCGGATACAGCGGCGAGAGCCGGACGCCTGACGGGAAGAAGGTGGACCTGGGTCACGTCGCCGCCGCTATCGACTGGCAGGTGAACAAGGACAAGGTCCCCTCCGGCCCCAACCCCTTCAATCTCGACACCGTCACACTCACGGGTGACGTCGCCTCGGCCATCAATCAAGTCCGCGACGGAACCAACGCGGGCTCGAGCCTGGATGCCGCCATCGCGAAGGAGGGGGATGGCGACTGGAATGGCGATATCGATGGGCTCAACATCGCGAAGCGACTGGCGGACAGTCCCGGCAAGAGCATCGGCCAGACCTTGAAGGACTACTACGGCACCGGGGCCTACCAGAAGCGGGTCGACGAGTTCGCCAGGCACAGCAAGTACATCCAGCGAGACGCGAACGGCGTCCCCGGGCGCACC
Organism: Myxococcus stipitatus; assembly: GCF_038561935.1. The sequence continues at coordinate 7,277,550 of NZ_CP102770.1, forward strand.
GCCAACGGGGCCTATGCCGTGGACACCCAGAAGCTGGCCGACGACGCGAAGTCCTTCGCCAAGGTGCTGGGCTTCGGTGGCTACGTCGACAGCGGGACGGCGCTCGCCGTCGCGCAGGCCTGGGAGCGATGGCTGTCTCGAAACACCCAACACACCCCGACCACGATGTCGTAGTCGCCGTGACCCGGGCCAGGCCCCCACCTGTCCTGGCCCCCGCCCCGGCCGTCATGCTCTCCTGCCAGGCACCCCGCCTGAGAGGACATCGCGAGCATGGGTCTGGACGTGAGCACGGCGAAGCGTGGGAGGTGGATGGGCCTGGTCGGTGTCCTGGTCCTGGTGCTCGGAGCCGGCCTCACGTGGACCCGGGTGTCGAAGCCGCGCGTGGACACCGAGACACCCTCCGCCGCCGCGCCCTCCCAGAGGCCACCTCCGGACTGGGTCACGCCCCCACCCTCGGGAGACGCGCGCATCACCGGCACGGTGCTCGAAGACCAGCGCCCCGTCCCTGGCACGCGCGTCTTCGTCGGCCGAAGCACCTCCGAGCACGTGCTCGCGGAAGTGATGCCCTGCATCGAGCGCGAGTCGACCGTCCCCGGCGCATTCGTCGCGTCCACGGGTGAGCCCCCCTGCTGGGCGCTCGACCCCGAGGAGCTGCGCGAGCAGGTGGACGTCTACGCGCGGGCGGCACGTCCCCTCTCCGAAGCCACCACGGGCAAGGACGGCACCTTCACCCTGGACGGGCTCGCGACGGGGAAGGTGATGCTCTGGGCCCTCGCCGACACGGGAGCGGCCCTCCTGCCAGAGGTGGAGGTGGGAACGGAGAACGTGTCGCTCCCGCTCGAAGCGGGCACTGCCATCCGCGGACGGGTCGTGAGCATCCTGGACGACAAGCCCATCGCCCATGCGCGGGTCTTCCTCCTGGGCGGCTCACGGCTGCTCTTCTTCGAGACGACGACGGATGCCGAGGGCCGCTACACCTTCGGCATGCTCCCGCCCACCGACTACGCCGCCGTGGTGATGGCGGAGGGCTGGGGCAGCGCGGTCTTCTGGCACGGAGAACTGATGCGCGAGCCCGTGCGGCTCGGGAATCCCGCGCGCTTCGCGGGGCGTGTCGTCTCCCCCCAGGGCCGCCCCGTCGCGGGCATCCAGGTCGAGCTGGAGCGGGACAGCGCCGACACCCGGGCCGCGACCCTCACCGACTCCGAGGGACGCTTCAGCTTCACCGTGCCGAAAGCGGAGTCCGGCTGGCTCTTCGCGGAGAGCCCTTCACACGGTGACTTCGGCCGCATCTACACCCCTCCGGGTGAGGACCTGGTCCTCAAGCTCCAGTCGGGAATCCACCTGGAAGGCACCGTGCGCGACGAGGAGGGCCGGTCCATCCCTGGCGCCCAGGTGACGGCCCTCCGCCTGGGGACGGCGCTCTCCCATCGGCTCTCGACCGTCACGGACTCCGCGGGGCGCTATCGCCTGGGGCCCCTGGAGCCCATGGCCTTCGTGGACCTGGAGGCCTTCCAAAAGGCCCATCCCCGAGTCCACGGGACGCCCCTGCGGCGAGAGGTCTCCGTGGAAGCCGCCCACTACCTCGACGACTCCCGGGTTCACGAGGGAGGGGTGAACACGCCGCCGATGGACTTCACGCTCAAGCGCGCGGCCACCGTGGAGGGCATCGCGGTCGACGCCGAGGGCACCCCCCTGCCGGACGTCGCGGTGATGCTCGCCCTCCACAAGGGAGACCCGGAGAACCCTTCCTACCAGCACGGCGAAGCGAGCAGCACGGATGAGTCGGGGCGGTTCTCGGTGGACGTCGACGGGGAGGGCGTGGGCTGGATTGACGCCGAGTCAGCGGACTACACGATGGAGTCCGTGGACGTGGAGATTCCCTCGCGGGGCCTGCGGCTGGTGCTCTCCCGACGCCCCACCCTGCCCGGGCTCGTGGTGGACGCGGAGGGGAAGCCCCTGCACAACGTCTTCGTCTACCTGCATGTCGAAGGGGAGGAGTCCATCGCGGGGATGGAGACCTCGGACCAGGAGGGGCGCTTCCTCTTCAAGGACATCGCGCCGGGGCCCTACACCCTGAAGGCCTCGCTCTGGACCGGAGGGAACGCCACGCAGCGGCAGCTCACCCAGAACGTGGAGGTGCGCGAGGGTGGAGCCTCCACGCCCATCGTCCTGCGCCTGGAAGCAGGGCGCTCGTTGCACGGGTTCGTCGTCGACACCGAAGGGCGCCCCCTCCCCGATGTGAGAGTGCTCGCCAAGTCCATCGACGAGGCCAGCCAGGATGGTGCGTCCTTCGACGCGACCTACAGCTCGAATGGGGTCCACTCCAACGCCGAGGGCCGCTTCGTCCTGCGTGACCTGTCCGAGCCCCGGTACGCGCTGGCCGTGGCCTCGGAGCGCTACCGACTGGACCCCGCACGCTCTCGGGGAGGGACCCTGGTGGGGAAGTCCTACCGCTTCGCGCGCGATGTGCCGGAGCTCCGGCTGGTGATGACGCGGGAGCCTCGCGTGCGCGGGCGGCTGGTCCAGGAGGATGGTTCCCCCTTGCCGCAGGCGCAGGTGGGCCAGCGTGGCGCCACCGCGAAGGACGGGAGCTTCGACGTGCCACGGGATGAGCTCGACGGCGACCGGCTGCTCATCGAGCACCAGGACTTCGTGCCCCTGGTCCGCGAGCTCCCAGCCCGAGACCAGGGCGACCAGGACTTCGGGACACTCACGATGCTGGCGGGAAGGACGGTGCGCGGCGTCCTGAGGGACCCCGAGACGGGGAAGCCCTTCACGGGGCGCCTCCAGGGCCCCGAGGGCGATGCCATCGGCACGATTCCCCTCCTGGTCATGCTCAAGCCCGAGGATGAGCGACTCGCGGGAAGTCGCATGCACCACCTCCCCATGCAGACAACGGACGACGGGACGCTCGTGCTGGAGCACCTTCCCTCCGTGCCGCTCGTGATGGAGGTGATTGCGCGGCCCCATTACCTCCCCGTGCGCATGAGGCTGGGCCCGAATCAGGAGTCCTTCGATGTGTCGCTGGTGCGCGGCGCCGCCGTGGAGCTGTTGATTCGCGACCTGAAGGGCAAGCTCATCCCCGCGGAAGTGACGCTCACCCCGAAGGAGGGGCAAGGAGGCGGCGCGGAGGTGAAGTACCCCACGTATACCGGCAAGTTCACGACGAACATGACGGAGCCGGGGCTCTACATCGCGCAGGTCCGGGTCCTCGATGGCGCCAACGAAGGGCTGGTCTTCGCCCCCACGCCGCTGCGCATCCCCGCAAACGGCGCGGCGTCCTTCACGCTGACGCCCACCCGTCCCTAGGCACGACAACACCCACCGGGCTCCAACACCGCCACCTCGATGAACGAACAGCGGATGGCCGCCCTCACCGTCATGACGGCGGCCATCCGGGCTCCGCGCTGCCTCAGCCCCCCAGCACTCGGCGACGCGCGAGCATCCGCTGGGTAAGCCGATACGTGACGCCCCCGTCATCAGAGAGGAACCCCAGCCACGTGAAGGACTCCTCGGAGATCTCCGTGAACATCCAACGCAGCGGCCTGCCCTCCTCGTCTGGCCCTTCGATGTGGATGTCGTCCCTCACGGCGCGACCGACGAGCGACACGAGGTAGCCCGCGGTGGCCCCCATCCAGACGACCCGCCAGGTGCCCAGCGACGGGATGAAGTGACGCAGCGAGGTGCCGATGCGCCGCTCTCCGGGAGACGCACTCAGCCCCTCGGGGTTCGGATAGATGAGCACGTCCTGGATGACGCGCCCATCGAGGACCCAGGAGAAAGACCACTCTCCGGGCTGGCGATAGGTCTCCTTCCCCGTCACATCGAAGAAGGAGATGTCCAGGTCCCACGCCCCCACGAAGCGACCGAACAACGAGAGGGGCTCGGCCAGGGCGGGCAGTGGCCCCTCGGCGCGCAACAGCGCCAGGGCACGCTGGGAGAGGGGGGACGCGGGCTGTGGACTCGGGTTCGTCTCGGGCATGGGCATGGTCGGAGCAGCACCCTAGGAACGAGCGAGGACCGCGTCTTACACATCCTTGCGCCCAAGGGCTTTTCGGCCATGGGGACCCGGTGCTTGCCGGGCCGAGGAGGGCACGCCATGGTGACGACATGCCGCGCCTGCACGCCGCGCCCTTGTTCAGCGCTCCGGACCTCCAGCTCTACCGGGTGACCTGCGACGGACAGGATGGGCCTCGGCTCAAGGAAGAGGCGGTGGACAGCAACCGCCTCGTGCTCGCCCTCCACGGTCGCTTCCAGTTCCGCGACCCGAAGACCCGGGCCGTGGTGTCTCCAGGCGTCGGCCTGCGGCTCAGCCCGCGCCGTCCCTGTGAAATCAGTCACCCGCACGGGAGCGGCGACGCGTGTGTCTCCGTGAGGGGGGACTGGCTGCGTCGCTGGGACTCCTCGGACGCCACGACACTCCCCGTCGGTGAGGATGCCTACCGGAAACTGCACGCCGTCCTGACCCACGCGAGCGCGGGCGCTCCCGTGGACCGGCTCCAGGTGGAGGAGGCCCTGGGCCTCGTCCTCGCTCCGCCCGAGCCCACCTCCAGCGGCGCGAGCCAGCGCGAGCGGGACATCGCCCACGCCATCGCGCACGAGGCCGCGCTCCACTTCGACGCGGGCACCTCCGTGGAGGACCTCGCCCGGGGCGCGAGGGTCTCCGCCTTCCACGCGTGCCGGGTCTTCCGCAAGGTGATGGGGACGGGCATCCACCAGTTCATCCAGGAGGTGCGGCTGCGGCATGCGCTCGCCCTCGTGCTGGACACTCGGCGGCCCCTGGCGGAGGTGGCGCTGGAGGCGGGCTTCGCCAACCAGGGGCACCTCGGCAATGCCTTCCGTCGCCGCTTCGGCCAATCCCCCGGCGCCACGAGGAAGGCCCACGCCCCTTCACGCTTCAGCGCGGGCGCGAGCTGACGCCACCTTCCACAATCCCACTCCGGGAGGATGGCCTCGAAGCCAACATCGACTGACCAGACGGTCCCTGAATCGAGCCGAAGCCGGACCCAGCCCCCCGGGGCCTCGGAGGAGCCGGAGTGCTGGCGCGGAAGAGCTCTCCGGTCAGGGGAACGAGGTGTCACGACACCGAGGCCCCATCACTCGCCCGAGCGACGACTGGAACCAGCGCTCCCCTTACTGGTAATGCAGCGGGTCGCTCATGGAACACCTCGCCGCCCTGTCCCCCGCCGACCGCCAGCGACTGGTGGAAATCTGGGAAGCCGCCGTCCGGGCCACCCATCACTTCCTCACGGAAGAGGACATCCAGTTCTTCAAGCCGCTGGTGCGCGACACCTATCTCGACGTCGTGCGCCTCACCTGCCTGCGGGATGACGAGGGCCGCATCTCGGGCTTCATCGGGACCGCCGACGGGAAGGTGGAGATGCTCTTCGTCGACCCTGCGCGACATGGCCGGGGCATCGGCCGTGCGCTGCTCGAGCACGCCGTGGCCCAGGGCGCGCGCGCCGTCGACGTCAATGAGCAGAACCCCCAGGCGGTGGGCTTCTACCTGCGCATGGGCTTCGTCCAGCAGGGGCGCTCCGAGCTCGACGGCTCGGGAAAGCCCTTCCCGATCCTGCACCTCATCAAGCCGTAGCAGCACGCTACCTGCGGGACCAGTTCACCGAGGTGAGGTGACGGCCAATCTCCAGGAGGTCCTTGGGAGCGAAGCCCTTCACCTGCTTCGCGATGTCGGGCGGCTTGGGCTCGTCCTTCGGCTTGGCCACCTGCACCGTCCCAGGCACACCCCGGTTGCGGAAGGTGATGTACGTCATCATCTTCGGGGCGCTCGCCGTTGCCTTCTTCCCGAGCGAGACGGGCACCGTTCGCAGCGTGTGGACGAAGTGCTTTCCGGAGCGCGTGGGCGGCAGGGAGATGACGATTCGCTCGTAGCCCAGCCCGATGTCGTGCCAGTGCGTCATGCGCGAGGCGCCCCAGCTCCCCTCCTCTTCCATGTAGCGCACCCAGTAGCCCATGAGCGCCATGGCCTCGAGGTTGCCGCTGCGCATCCCCAGATGCCGCGTGTCGGCGACGCGGTGGAGGAACTCGTACAGCTTGAACTGGTCCATCCGGCCGCCGCACCACATGCGGGAGGTCTCGTCCTCCCAGAAGCAGGTCAGGTTGAAGGCCCGGCCCTTGCCGATGACGGCGCACATCTCGTCGAACTTGTGCTTCCGGCCCTCCACGCTGCCCACGTCGCGGTGGACGATGGGCTTGTCGCCCGCGATGAACACGAAGTCGAAGCCCCAGGCGTTCAGGGCCCGGTCGATGAGCTGCCGGGTCCCCTCGAAGCTGGTGTCGTGCTCGATATGGATTTCGCCCTTCTTGCCCGTGAAGCGGCTCCAGATGACCAGCACCTTCGAGCGCGCCAGCTTCCCCACGGGGACCTTGTGTCGCTTCTCCAGCCACGTCGCGAGCGCATCGTGCTTGCTCGTGAAGCCCCCCGCGTCGCTGACGCCCCAGACCGTGCGGATGCGGTTGCGCAGCTCCGAGCCCCTCCAGAGCTCCCGCCGGTTGAGGAAGCGGGTGCCCAGCTCGTACCCCTTGAGCCAGCAGATGCAGTTCGCCTTCTGCATCCAGTCGAAGGCCTCCTTCCGAATGGTCTCGTTGACGTTCTTCCCCTTGGGAATCACCACCTTGCGGACCCGGCTGCCGTCGCTGACACAGCCTCGGGTGAAGGCGACCAGGGAGTCGGCGTGGTCGAGCGGGTCGTCCTTCTGGGTGACCATGAGCAGGGAGTTCGGCTTGGCGATGAGGGTCGCGCCAATGCCAAACATGTCCCCGCTCATCTCCCCGCCCAGGATGCCCATCAAGGGCAGGTCGACGACGATTCGGTCGGAGAGCTGCTGGACGAAGAGGCCGTAGTGCTCGTCATCGAAGCGGGTGCGGACCTCCTTCACGACGAGCAGGAGGTGGGCATAACGCGTGAGGATGCGCGCGAGGTGGGTGCGGGACTGCTTCATCTGGGCGATGAAGCAATCCGCCAGGGCCTTGGCGAAGGCGGACACCTGTCGCTGCATCTGGGGTGGGAAGCGGTCCAGCACCGGCCACCACTCCGTCGCGTTGATGCCGAAGCTGACGTCGTAGAACCACCTGCGCACCAGGTCGGGGAGGACTGTCTGGACGACGTCCTGGGACAAGCGGCCGAAGCCCGGGAGGTGCTCCTCGAAGCCTCGGCGGAGGCGGGCCAGGAATATCTGCTCGGAGCCTTCGGCGCCCTTGGAGATGTTCGGCGTCCACGCGGCGAGCAGGCGTGACTGGGGCATCGCGAGGACGGTTTCGCTGAGCGAGACCTCGGACACGGGCACGCGGATGATGTCGTCGTCCCCGCCTCCGCCCAGGCGGATGTCATAGAAGCCAGATTCGTAGTGGACGATCTGCCCGTACCAGACGCCGCCAGCGTTCTCGACCCGGACGTGGGCGCCCGCCGTGTAACGCATCGCGGGATGCGCGTAGAGCTGCGCCAGCGAGACCCGCACCGGTGTGTCGGTGCCGCCGATGCGCACCTCGAAGTCCTCGCCAGGGACGTGTGCCCCACCCCGCAGGTCTCGAAGGACCTGCCCATACACCGGCAGCTGGCCTGGACGACGAATCTCGACGTGGAGGTCCTCGAACATGGGGCGCTCGTCTGGGGAAGGAAGAGGAATCAGCGCCGACATTCAGCAAGGGATGTGCCGGGCAGTCCTCGCGGGTCGCCCTCGGCCCGGTGAGGGGATGGCATCGCGCGGATGCGTTCACGGCAGACGAACATGCGTCCGCGACGCACGCGGCGGGGGGCGCCAGGAAACCTCGAGCCCCCCATGGCCATCCAACACGCGACTTCGCTAGGCTTGTCATCGCATTCCCAACCGGGCCGGGGGTTGGATTCACGCCGAGGAATCCCCTGCTCCCGCCCAAGAATCTCAAGCTGCGACGCACGTTTCATGGACTGTGGCTCGCCGCGCCCGTGATGTCCTTGTGCGCCTGTGGCCCCAGTGAGGACTGCTCGACCGGGCCCCAGTCACTGACCGCTCAGGGCATCGAGCTCGCGTCCAACGACCCCGCGAAACGATGCAATCAGTGCCCCAGGCATCCAGAGAAGGCCCCCCTCCACACCTGCGTTGTGCGGCCCATCCCCGACTCCACGAAGGTCGACCTGGTGTGTCACTACTTGACGTGCTCGAACGATGGCCGGAGGCCCGAGGGACTCCAGGAGGTGCGGCCAGGGGAGTCCTGTGAGCTGGGGATGATGTTCGCTCACGCGGCCTGGCTCGAGGCCGCCTCCGTTCCCGCCTTCCAGCGGCTCGCGGATGAGCTGCGGGAGCACGGCGCGCCCGAGCGATTGATTCAGGCGGCCCGTCGGTCGGCGGCAGATGAGGTGCGGCACACGAGCACCATGAAGAAGCTCGCGCGACGACACGGGGCGACGATGCCGGACGTGGACATCGCCCCCTTCCAACCGAGAGACCTGGAGGGCATGTGTCTCGAGAACGCGACCGAGGGCTGTGTTCGTGAGGCCTACGGCGCGCTGGTCGCGGGCTGGCAGGCCCGCACCGCGAATGATGAAGAAGTCCGCCAGGCGATGACGTCCATTGCTCGGGATGAGCTGCGGCATGCCGAGCTCGCCTGGGCCGTGGATGCCTGGGCCGCCAAGCGGCTGCCGCCCGAGGCGAGAGAACACCTGCGCGAGGCGCGCCGGGAGACGCTGCGGGGCCTGCGGAGCGACGTCGAGCGCCACGCACCGCCCCCGCTCCTCGTGCGTGACGCGGGGGTCCCCTCGCGAGTGGACGCACTCCGTCTGGTCAATGGAATGACCGAGCTGCTCGCCTGATAGCGCACGCCGAGCCCGGCCTCACCGTGCCTTGGAGCCACCGCGCTCCAGGCACCCGTGGAGGGCTTCACGAACGGCCGGCAAGGAGAGGACATCCCGCGCGGACATTGTTGAGGGCCACCGTGACGTCTAGCCTCCGCCGCATCGACCCCGTCGGTTCAGCCTGGAGGCAGTCGTGGCACCTCGTTGGTCATCGCTCATCACCTGGATGTGTGGCCCGTCCCTGTGTCTCCTTCTCGGATGCGGAGCCCCAGCCTCGCCCGAGGAGACCGCATCGACACAAGCAAGCCAGGCGCTCGCCGACACCGAGCCTCCGCCGATTCCCACCGGCTTGAGTGTCACCGCCGCGAACGCGGGCGTCATCGTGACGTGGGACCCGAGTCCAGCGACCGACCTCAAGGACTACGCCCTCCGCTATCGCGTGGTGGGCCAGACGACGTACTCCTACAAATGGGGCGTGGGTCAGCCGCCCGTGACACTCGCGGGCCTGTCGAACGGCGTGACGTATTCCTTCGAGCTGAAGGCCCAGGACACGTCGGGCAATGCCTCCGCCTATTGCGCGCCCGTCGAGGCCTCACCGACGCCCACGGGTGCGGATGTGACGCCTCCGTCGGTGCCTTCGCAGCTGGCGGCGTCCCCAGGAGACGGAGTGCTCCTGCTGTCGTGGACTCCGAATCCCGAGACGGACCTCCGCCGGTACACCGTGAAGTACCGCGTCGCGGGCGCATCGACGTACAGCTATCGCTACAACCTCACCCAGCCGCTGGTGACCCTCACCGGGCTGGTCAACGGCACGGCCTACGAGCTGATGGTGAAGGCCGAGGACGTGTCTGGAAACACCTCCGCGTATTCCACCTCCGTCACCGCGACGCCCGCCGCGACCCCGCCGCAATGTCCGACCTTCGGCGCGCCGGTCAACCTGACGCCGCACAACGTGACGGTCCTCACGGATGCGTCGGGCCTGGCGGCCAGCCGGCAGCAAGCCAACGTCGTCTGGACCCACAACGACCGATGCGGCGCCAGCGGCGGCACCTGCGTGGAGCACGTCTACGCCCTCAGCACCGTGGACGGTCACTACCTGGGGACCTACGTGCTCTCCAACAACCTGAACCTCGACTGGGAGGACATGGCCATGGGGCCCGGCCCGGTGAGCGGGGTGGACTACCTCTACGTGGGGCGCATCGGCGACAACAACGGCAATCCCGCGGTGAAGGAGATTGTTCGCTTCCCCGAGCCCACCGCCAGCGCCACCCAGACGCCCACGACGGTGTCGGTCAGCGGAGTGGAGCACTTCCCGTTCACCTATCCCGGAGGCGTGTCCCCCAACGCGGAGGCGATGTTCGTGGACACCCAGGGCGACATCTACATCGTGACCAAGGTCCCCAGCGGCCACTCCCAGGTGTATCGCTATTCCGCGCCGCTGAACCCACCGGGCGTGAGCCGGCTGCTGGAGCTGGTGGCGGAGCTCGACTTCCTGCCGACCTCCACGGCCGAGGAGGACCGCGTCGTCACCGGCGGCGCCATCTCCCCGGACGGCGACGAGATCCTCCTCAAGACGTATACCCACACCTTCCTGTGGAAGCGGCAGCCGGGCCAGAGCGTCGTGGCCGCGCTGCTGGGAGGCCGGTGTGAGGTGACGAACCCCGGCTACTCGGAGGCGCTGACCTTCGCTCCGAGCAGCGGCGCGTTCTTCTCGCTGGGAGAGGGGAACACGAAGGCCCTCAAGCGGGTGCCTCGCCTGTAACAGGTGACGCTAGGGGCGCGGGGCTGGAGCGCTGACTTCGGGGGCCTGGAGGACCAGGTCTCCTGTTCGCGGCCCCGCGCTGGCGCGCCAGCCGGGAGCCAGCTCGAGCACCCAGCCCTCTCCCTCCCAGCGAGCCTCACGAGGTCCCGAGGCCGGTGCATTCACCGTGGCCATCTTCCAGTCCGAGGAGAGGAGCACTCCCGAGGTCACGGTGAGCGAGCCCCAGGTGTCGACGATGCGCGCGCCGGGATACACCGTGCCGTGCTCGCCGAGCGGCACGAGCTCCCCCGGGTTGAACTGGATGCGCATGCGCATCAGGGGCAGGCGCAGCACGGGCCCCTCCACCAGCTTCTTGCGCAGGGCCTCGGCGCGAGCCTGGGCGAGGCGAGCCCGCTCGCGTTCGGCCTCACGAAGGGCGGCGCCGCCATGGCGGGCCTCTCGCTCGGGTGAAGGCGCGGGCGCGCTCAGCCCCAGCGCATCCTGGAGCAGCCCGCCCAGGTCCGCCCCAGCCAGCGCGCGAGCCCTCCATCCCTGGGCGCGGGCCCCGGCCTCGTCCAGCAGGAGGCCATAGGCGGGCCCGGAGGCGTACGCGAAGGAGCGCACGAAGGAGCTGCGCTTGACGGCGTCCTCGAGGTTCTCCAGCGCCAACGCGCGCCGGCCCCGAGCATCCGCCGCGCCCAGCGCCACGCCCGTGTACTCGGCGAGCCCCTCGTTGTCCTCGAGCCGCCACTCCTCCGTCGCGGCCGAGGAGAAGCGCGCCCGGCGCTCGTGACGGAACGCCAGCGCATCCTCGACGGCCTTGGCGCGGACCGCCGGCACCGTCGTGCGCAGCGCCGCCGCCAGGGCGCGCCACTCGAGCTGCAGCAGCGTGCGGCCCTCGAGGTCCTCGAGGTGGGCGTTGTCCACGTTCTTCGCGTCGTGGCCCAGGGTGGTGCGGAGCCGATGGAAGGCCTCGTGCGCGAGCAGGCCCCGGCGACGTGCGGGGGACTCGGGCAAGGGGCCTCGGAGCTGGACCCAGGTGGTCCCCATCCACGACAGGGCCGTGTTGGCGATGGTGAGGTCGGCGGGGAGGATGCCCACCCAGGGCCCCGTCCCCTTCCCCTCCGGCCAGGCGCTCGCGACGAAGACGCGCGTGTCGGGATGGACGACCAGGAGGGGGGCACACAGCGAGTGGCCCCACAGGCGCCGTCCCTCGGCATCACACGTTCGCTGGAACTCCGTGAAGGCCGAGGTCAGCGCCCCGACCTCCATCACCTCGGGCACCGCCAGCTTCGCTTCGGGCGCGGCCAGGGCAGAACCGGAGCCGAGCGCCATCGCGGTCACCGGCAGGAGCCTCATCCATCGAAGGACTGTCATCGAATCACTCTCCCATCCGGGCCGGAAGGATGCGAGCGAGGACACTTCGCGCCACGCTCGACAAAGTCCTGAGCGCCAGCCGACCTCGGCCAGCCTATAGTCCCGCGACCCACGCTGCTCGCTCCGACGTTCCTACCCGGGTTCACGCCTTGCGCATCTGCCTCGTATCCAAAGAGCTCTCGCCATTCTTCGGGGGCGGCATCGGCACCTACGTCGCCCTCATGAGTCGGGCCTTCTCGGACGCGGGGCATGAGGTCCATGTCCTCACCGCGGCACACCCAGGACTCGAACAAGCGCCCGTTCTATTCCCCGGGGTGCGGGTCCACACCGTCGCCGAGCTGGAGCCAGGATACGCGGGCGCCTTCCCGTTTCCTCCGCTGCGGCATGCCATGGCGGCGTACACCGCGTTGCAATCGCTTCACGCCCAGCACCCGTTCGACCTCATCGAGTTCCCCGAGTATGAGGGCGAGGGCTACTTCGCGTTGCGAGCCCGGAGGACGCTGGGAGCGCTCGCCACCGCGGTACTCGCGGTCCGCCTCCACACCCCCACGCACGAGGTCCAGCGCTTCAACCGCGTCACCACGCTGGACATGGACGCCACCCAGCAGGAGTTCATGGAGGACTGCTCCATCCGGGACGCGGACCTCCTGCTCTCTCCCACTCAGTCCCTGCTCGACCTTGTGAGGACGCGGCTGGAGCTCGGGGACAAGGGCGTGGTGGTGCCGCACCCCTTCCCCACGAGCTCCTTCGCCCAGCCCACGGCGCGCCCACGCGCCGAGCCACCGCGCGTGCTGTATTTCGGACGGCTCGAGTACCGGAAGGGCGTGCAGCATCTCATCGAGGCGATGCAGCTCCTCTTTGCCCGCGGACTCCAAGCCGAGGTCCAGTTCGTGGGAGGAGACACGCGAACGGGGCCCTTCGGCCGGTCCATGCGCGAGTGGCTGGAGCGCCGCATCGCACCGGAATGGAAGCACCGCTTCCACTTCGAGCCGCCCCGCCCGCGCGCCGAGCTCGCCGCCGTCATCTCGGAGGCGACGGTCTGCTGCTTCCCGTCGCTCTGGGAGAACTTCCCCAACGTGTGCCTGGAGGCCATGAGCGCCGGCTGCCTTGTCGTCGGCAGCGACGCCGGTGGCATGGCGGAGGTCATCCAGGACGGTCACAGCGGCCTCCTGTTCCGGGCCGGAGATTCAAAGCACCTGGCGGAGGTCCTCGAGCGCGCGCTGACCACGCCCGCGCTGCAGCAAGCCGTGCGCGACGCGGCCCCCGCGCGAATCGCCGACTACTGCCAGCCCGCGAGCATCGCGCGGCAGGTCGAGGCCGCCGTCGCGGCGCATCCGCCCCGCCTCCCCGCGCTTCGCCCGCCGGCCAAGACCAAGGCCAAGGGGAGCACGCCACGAGTGACCGTCCTCGTGCCCTACTTCAACATGGGGCGCTACCTGCCGGAGACCCTGCGCTCCATCCGCGCGCAGACCTTCACGGACTACGAAATCCTCCTCGTGGATGACGGCTCCACCGACCCGCACAGCCGTGCGTTGCTGGAGACCTTGGACGCACCGGACCTGCGCATCATCTCCAAGCAGAACGGGGGACTCAGCTCGGCCCGGAACGCGGGGCTGCGAGAGGCGAAGGGGCACTATGTCCTGCCGCTGGATGCGGACGACCTCCTCCAGCCCACCTTCCTCGAGAAGACCGTCGCCGTCATGGAAGGCTCACGAGACTTCGCCTTCGTCACGTCGCTGGTGTCCTACTTCATCGATGACCCGGCGCGAGTCGTGGGCGGCTGGGCCCCCTGGGGCGTCGAGCGAGATGCCCTCTGGGTGTTCAACGTGGCCTCTACCTGCACCGCGCTGATGGAGCGCCGGCACCTGGAAGAGGTCGGCGGCTACGACGAGTGGCTCACGGCCTACGAAGACTGGGATGTCTTCTGCTCGCTCGCCGAGCGAGGGCTTTCGGGCACGGTCATTCCCGAGCCCCTCTTCCAGTACCGGCTGCGCCCGGACTCGATGACTCGCACCACGGTGGTGACGGACCGCTACGCGGTGATGGCGTACCTGTACCAGAAGCATCCTTCGCTGGCCCTCCAGCCGGAGCGCTCCCTGCGCATCCTCCAGGGGGAAGCGCACAAACAGCAGCAGCTGGCGGCGATGAACACCGCGCCCACCAAGCCCCTGCTGCACCAGGTCGCGGACCGGGTGAACGAGGCCCTCAAGCAGCAGCTGGAGCCTTTCCATCCCGCGCTGCGGCGAACCGCGCAGTGGCTCCTCAAGTCGAGCCCCGAGGACTCACGTCCCCTGCGTTACCAGCTCATGGAGAAGGTGAAGCGCCTCAAGCCGCCGGGACGGTAGGGCAGAACGCGCCTCACGCCCCTCCGCGCCGGATGACGGCGGGCGTCAGGCCCGTCAGCCGACGGAAGACGGTGGTGAAGTGGCTCTGCGAGCTGAAGCCGACCTCGAGCGCAATCTCACCCAGGGAGCGGGAGGAGTTGCTCAACAGCTCGCGAGCACGCTCCACCCTCCGCTGTTGCACATAGGCATGGGGCGTCATCGCCATGGACTGGCGAAAAGCCCGGGTGAAGTAGAAGACGCTCAAGCCTGAGTGACGCGCCAGCTCTTCCACGCGGAGGGGCCGCGCCAGATGGGCCTCGATGAAGAGTCGCACGCGCTGGAGCGCGGCGGCGGAGAGTCCACCGCGCCGCCGAGCCGCCCCCGCGCCGCCGGGAGCTTGCAGGAGTCTGGCGACCCGGGTCGCATGCCGGTCCTGCACCTCACGCATGGCACCCAGGAGGCCCGCGAGGACCTTCAGGTCCGCGTCGGACAAGGCCGACATCAACTGAAAACCCTCCTGGCGAAGAGGGCCCCAGATGGTCTCGATCCACTCCCGCGCATGCTCGGTGAGCACGAGCCGCCGGCCACTCCCCGCGGCCTCACGTCGGACATACCCCGCGAGCTCCAGCCGCTCCACGTCGGTGCCCCGAGGGACGGCGCTCAAGGCCGAGGGGCCTCCGAAGTGAAGCTGAGCCAGGCACGCCAGCTCCGCGCGGCCCAGCGCGAGGACCTCTCCGACGGTGGCGTCGAAGGCCGCGGAGGCATCCTGGAAGTGGGCGATGTCGGCGCCTATCTGCTCGAGGAGGGCTTGTCGGGAACTCATGACGAACACCGCAGGAACGCGAAAAACGGCACAAGAGCACGAAAGACGCCCAGGCGCTCGGGACGCATCCTGCCCGCATGATGAACATGAAGCTGTCGGCGGCGGAAATCATCCTGTGGCTCCTGGTGCTGAACCTCGGTCTCTCGTTCGGAGCGGGGCTCTACGAGCATCGCATCGTGCTCCCCAGGTGGCTGGACGCCCAGGGCATGCACTGGTTCTCGGAGGAGGCGCGACGGGACAACGTGGGGCTGCGCTTCTGGGCCTTCGTCAGCACGGGGCCCTTGACGTTGCTGACCCTGGCGAGCGGCTTCTTCGCGCTTCGGGCCACGGGGGCGCTGCGCGTCTGGTGGCTCGCGGCCGTGGCGATGGTGCTCGCGGACCGGCTCCTCACCTTCTCGTACTTCATCCCCACGATGATGCGGTTGATGCAGGCGGCTGATTCGTCGGAGTCCGTGGCGAGCGCGGTGCTGTGGAGCCGGCTGAACCACCTGCGCCACGGACTGGTCGCCGCCGCGTGGTTCTGCGCACTCCAAGCCCTGACCTGGCTGAGGGCGAGCAAGCTCCTCCAAGGCGCCGCCGGCCCACTCGCCTAGCCGGCGGGATTACGAATCGCGGCTCGGGCCCGAGGCTCGGCTTTTGAGCAACAGCTGGCTCGGCAAGGATGGTTCCGGCCCCCGCGAGTGGGCCCCGCGAAACCTCACGATGAGCTCCGCTCGTGAGTTCACCTCGAAGCGTCTGTAGATGGCCTTCGTGTAGTGATTCACCGTGAAGCGGCTGATGCCCAGCCGCTCCGCGATCTGCTTGTCGCCCAGCCCGTCCAGGACCAATTCCAGTGTCTGACGTTCACGCCGGGGGAGCCGAACACCTTTTGAAGCCTCCGCATTGGCTTCCGAGCTGGGTGAGTCGAGCAGGTCTCCACATTCAGCATGGAACAGGTGAAGCAGTTCTCGATCCGCGACGTCGAACGCACGCCCACGCCATCCACGGTAGATACCAATCCCCTGGACCGCCTGACCGAGCCCAGACCGCCGAATCGAATACACCGAGTCGTCAAGCCTCGCCGCTCTGAGGTAGTCCTCAACGTAGGCGGTCCCATACCAATATCGGTCCTCGACGAGGTCCCGCCGCATCGCGGTGACCAATTCCCCAGACATGGAAGAGCGTACCATCAATGAACGGATAGCGGGATTGTTGGCATTGCCCATCTTCTGGAGTGCTTCGAGAGCACTCAGCGCACTGCCGCTTCGTCGGTCCAACAGGATGACCGTGTAATCTCCCTGCCCTGTGGGCCCAAAGTCGCGTTCCATGACGCATGCACCTTCCTCCGCATCGAGGATGCGCAACATCCCCGTGAGCAGAAACCGGGGCCGCATCGATGACCCTTCGGGCAGCGTTCGCGCTTCTTCGACCAGACGCATCAAGGCACGAACCTGCGAACCGCGAAGAAGGGCATCAGCTATCGGCATCCTCGAATCCGCACTCACGGAGTCACCCCTAATTTTAGCAATTTGACTGTTTTCCAGATTAAGACAGAATCAATCCACAACACCAGACGCAAGAACTAGTGGAGTCCCCGTACGCGCTCAGCGAGCTCGACGCCCCCACCGACAGCCTTAGGACTTGAGGGTTCGACGCAGCAGGACAGAGAAGCATCGAAAAGACTCGGGGGGGGGGTCACCGTTTGGACAGACGTGACCCACGCTGGCCCCACCGAGGGCAACGCGCATGGAAGTCGCGAACTCGCACGCTCTCCCGTCGGCACTGCCCGAGATGGCACATCTCCGCTCTTTGCCAGACGCGCCGGCGGAGCCCATCACGGACTGACAGTCCCCTCGCTTGACGGCCCGCCGCAACATCTCTGCCCGTACTCAACACGAACTCCACACACCATCTCCAGGCACCTCTCGACGCCGCGCCCACAAACCTCTCCCTACCGCAGGACGGTCGTCCCACTGTCTCACCTAGGAGGTTCCCATGTCGTCAATTCATCGCCTTCTCGCATGTGCATCCATCGCATCGATGCTTGCCCCAGGAGCGGCGTTCGCTCGAGCCGTACCAGGCTTCATCGGGAGTCCCTATCTCCCTGCGGATGCTGGCTGCTTCAGCAACTACTACGGCTCCTCGCGAAACAACTGCTCGACGACCAAGGGATGGTGCATCCCCGCAGTGGTCGACCCTGCCGGTTCGTATACGGTAAACGTCGTGGCCTATGCCCCCAGTCCATCCGCCACGGTGGGTTGCTACGCAACAGGCATCAACGATGCAATCTCCTCGGTCTGGACTTCGGGGGTTCATTACGTCTCCTCCTTTGGCACTGGCGCACGCTACATCACCCTGACCGGAGCCTATGTGCCAGGCAATGGCCAACTTTTCGTCTGTTGTGAAGTCGGCCCGGGCGCCGGGGTCAACGGCATTCTCTGGTAGAGACATTCACCGGGGGCGAGCCAGAACGGTCGCCCCTGGTGCCTCCCCGAGGACTGGGTCAATGAGAGCCGAACGAATCATCGTGGGCGCAGTCTTCATCGGAACCTTGTGCTTCCAATGGTGGAGTGCTCAGGAACAACGCGAATCCCTGGCCTCGCTCCAGAATGAACTCGAACGCGTCTCCACCACCGTGGAACGGTTGCGGGATTCGACGGCTCGAGCGGAGAGGAACAGGGCCATGGAGGTATGGTCAGCCGCACCGACCCAAAAACCCTCACACGCGCAACCAACGACGGGCACGGTGATGTCCGACGAACAAGAGCAAACCGCCCCCGTCCACGCCCCTAGCAAGCCTTTTGATTCCGATTCGGCCCAATCCCAGGTCGAGCGCGCCTTTGAACAGGAATCTTCCGACAGCGGATGGGCCTCGGAAGCCCAGCGGGAGATGCGCGCGACCCTCTCGTCCAATCTCCCCACATCCGCCTCGGTGCGGGTATTGGACTGCCGCACAACACTCTGCCGTCTCGAGATCGACTTTCCCGCGGAGACTGATTTTCGCGAGACGATGGGCCGACCGGGGGGAATGGCTCGATTCTGGAAGGGCCCTAGCATGGCCCGAATCGAAAGAGATGCCGTCCGCGGTTCAGTGACAGTCGTCAGCTATCTCGTCCGCATGGGGCACCCAATGCCGTTTGAGCCGCAGCTTCACGGGCGGCCCACTGAGCATGGCGAATAGGGCCGTAATGACTCTCCCCGTGGCCCCGCGGCCAGCTCACGCACCCTTCCAGACAAGCGTCCGCGAGGCGGCACTGCCCTCGCGGACAGGTTGAAACATCATCAGGCCTCGCGCAAATGGCGTCGTGCGGAAGCACCACCCGCCGCGACGCAGCGGATGTGTCATCCCTCTCGCCTGGAAGCCCAGGTCAGGAGGAGCCCCGCCTGTCGCGGCCGAAGGACCTGATACATGTTACAAGATAGACGAGTCGTGATTACCGGTGGAGGCCGTGGACTGGGCCGTATCTTCGCCCAGAGCTTCGTGGCGGCGGGCGCCCAGGTCATCATCACCGGACGCATTCGACAAACCCTCGACGAGGTCGCTCGAGAGTTGGGGGGACTGAAGACGCTTGCCTTCGACATCTCGGATGCATCCGCCACCCGGGCCGCGTTCGACCACATCCACCAGACCCACGGTGCCATCGACGTGCTGGTGAACAACGCGGGTATCTGCCATCCCCCTGGCTTCTTCTGGGAGACGTCCCTCGAGGAGTGGGAGTCCACCTTGGACGTCAACTTGAAGGGTACGGTGTACTGCACGCACGCCGCCCTCCAGGTCATGGTGAGACAAAGAAGCGGCATCATCATCAACCTGGCCAGCAGCGCCGGCGTCTTCCGCTGGCCCACCTGCTCCGCCTACTCCGTCAGCAAGGCCGCCATCGTCAAGCTGACGGAGAACCTCGCCTGCGAGACCCGCCGCCACGGCGTCTCCCTCTTCGCCTACCACCCGGGGCTGGTCCACTCCACGGGGCTCGCCCCGGACTACCTCGCCACTCCCAGCACCGAGGGCAGCCCCCTCCAGGTCATCCAGCAGTGGTTCAGCGCTGAGAAACAGGCCGGAAGGACCGTGGATGCCCAGCAGAGCATCGGCAACCTGCTCAAGCTGGCCAGCGGCCAGTGCTCCGAGCTGAGCGGCTGCTACCTCACCGTTCACGACGACCTGGAGCAGCTGATGGCACAGCGCAAACCCCTCCCCACCGAGAACCTGATGTTGCGCGTGCAGCAGTACTCCCCACCTGAAGGGGCGACCACACCTCAGCGGTAGCACGTGCTCCTCACACTCGGAGCCGCCTGCCTGCTCCCCAAAAGCAAGGCGCGGGTGGCTTTCCCACCGCGATGGCAGCACGCGGGGGAGACGTCACGTGAAACCGTGGACAGTGGGAGCAGTGGGTGGGTGTCTGGGAGTGGCTCTCTTCGTCCGGAGCGGGTGCGAACGTGCCCGCTCTGGAGTCTCGGCGGGCCAAGCAGCAGCCACGGGGAACTGAGCTGACGACCTGGGACACGCAGCCGAGTCGCTCCGACGACAGCGCCCTGCCCGGCATGGGGGCGGTGGCCAGCGGCTCATGGAGCGAGTTGGACAGCTCCACGGGCGTGTCCACGGAGCTTTGGGCGGAGCAGTCGTCCGAACGGGAGGCACACCCGCGCTTCGAGGTCCAGGGGCGGACGCGGCCGGTGCGGCGCGCGGCGCTGCGCCTGTATGTCGGAGCTCACGGGACGACGGGAGCCCCTCGCGGTTCTCGATCCAAGGAACCTGGAACACGCATCCGACGAAGGTCACGGACCGGCTCCGCCGCAACGGGGCGGTCACCTTCGGCCTCTACGGCACGACGAGCCGTGGGCTGTCCCTTCAGCTCACGGGAGGACTCGGTGGAACGTGCGTCTTGGCTCCTCGTGTGGACGGGCGCCGCGCGTGCCACTCCGACCAACGCCTGCCTGACACACCGGGAGGTCCTCGCGAAGGTGAGCCATCACACCAACGTCCTCTTCGCCGACCCGTACGACGTGGGCCTCCGGCCCGAGGGGGACGTGGTCTTCTCGGGCCGCTTCGACGGCCGCCTCACCTTCGCGGGCACGGCCCATGCCAGCGCGGAGCCGGATGAGGCCTACGACGGGATGCGGGAGCCCTTCCTCGGCAAGCGCTCGTGGACAGACACCGAACGGAGGTTGCGACACTTTCCAGGAGGACCCCAGACACGCCTCCTCCGCGAATCGTCTGGCAATGCCTCCGGAAATCTCTTCACGATGCAGTCCGGACAAGAGGACCCGCTGGGTGCGCGTCTTCGACCCGCTCCAACCCCTGTCTTCCCGGCTGACACTCGTGGACGACAGCGTGGTGCTGAAGGGTGACTTGACCACGGCCTTCGAGCTCGATGGCACCTAGTATACACCAACGCCGCGACGGGCGGACCTGCTGCACATCAAGCTGCGGCCGTAGTCCCCCCAATCCCTGGAGCAGAACCCAGGCGAGCAAGCGCATGGACACGTCACGGGCATCCGGGGCGTGTCCATGCCCCGAGCGGGGGCACAGGGCCGAGCGTGCCTTTGCAAGGAAATATGAGCGCTATCGAGACAGACTGGCCGTGGAACCCCCTATTCCCTGCCATGAACGCCTCACGGCCAGCGGAATGTCAGTCACCTGGGTTATCCTCCACCCTCGCAGCCTCGCATCAGGCCCGAGGATTCGCTGGCCAAGGACCATCTGGAATGAAGAGCACCCGCAGACGAATTCTCCTTCATGCGCTCCCCACCACCGCCGCCCTCCTGCTCACCCCCGCAGGGGCACAGGCCTCGGACGACACCAACATCCCCTCCTGGGACCGGATTCCCCGTCCCGCGGTCCGCCAGGACGGCTACCGCAACCGCATTGCCACGGAAATCAGCAACTTTGGGTGGAAGACCTTCCTTGGGGACCTCCACGTGCATTCCCGGGGACACACCTTCGGGCTCGTGCAGCCCAATGTGAACCGCTCCGAAGTCCATGACGCGGGCTATCTCTTCGGCTTCGACTTCCTCGCCATCACCAACCACGCCACCTCATGGAGTGATGCGGACGAGGATGCCAGCATCTTCCAGTACAGCGACCAGGTCGATACCTTCGGCCAGCCGCAATACATGGGACTCAAGGGTTCGGAGGACTACGTCGGCCCGGACGACGTCGGCCACGCCACGAGCTTCAACCGCCCCCTCAAGAAGAACAGCAGCCTGAATGACTGGCATATCGCCATTCTGGACAAGTATTCGGCGGACCCGACCGCCAGCGTTCACGTCCAGCTCAACCATCCCGCGACTCCCGACCCATACTTTCAACTTCCCAGCACGAACCAGCCAGGGCAGCCCACCTGGGTGAACTGGAACGCGACGACCATCGCGAAGGTCCGCGATGCCATCGCGCTGGCCGAGTACACCGGCCTCCCCTCCTACTTCGAGCTCCTGAGGCGGGGCTTCCGGGTGGCCCCCACCTCCAACTCAGACCTGCACGCCGCCTTCCGGCAGGAGGTGGAGTTCGACCACAATCCGTTCAACGACATCTTCCTGGAGCGGGCCAACGGCCAGTGGGTGATGCCCTACTTCGAGGAGCCCGGTGTTCCGCGGGAGCTCATCTGGGGACACATCACGGCGCACAACCGGACGGGCGTCGTCATGCCCTTCGGGACATCCTGGAACTATGAAAACTTCCTGACGGCGTTGCGCAACCGCTGGGTCTTCCGGACGGCCCACCCGCGCAGCTCGGGGTTCTTCATGAGCGGCGGGCTCCCCATGGGGAGCGAGATGACATTGCAGTCCACCTCGCCCCTGTCCTTCACGGTCTGGGGCACCACCCTGAATGCCCTGGCTGGGGATGGGACCCAGTGGACGAAGCTTGAGGTGTGGTCTCCCCACAGCCCCGACCAACCGCTCCATGTCGAGGAGTTCAACGACCCATCCCTCCTGAACCTGAAGCGGACCTTCTCCCTGATGCCCTATGAGTCCGTGTACGTCATCCGGCTGGAGCAGGCCATGGGCTCCGACGTGCTGATGGCGCCCGTGTGGATCACCAATCCGCTCCCGAAGCCCACCATCGACTTCAACACCAGCACCACCCAGGTCCAGCGCGGCGCTCAAATCCCCATCATGAGCATCAACGGCGTGTCTGGCTCCTACATCGTCCAGCGCGCCAACCGGGCTGAGGGTCCGCAAGACTGGCGAACGGTCAAGACGACCACCCAGCCGGTCCACTTCATCGACACCACACACCTCCCCAAGCGCTCCTGGTGGAGGGTGATTGACAGCGCCCCCCCCAACGCCGCCACCAACGTGGTGATGCTGACCGTCACCGACGCCCTCGATGTGACCCTCCCGCCTCCGGTGGACCCGCCCACCGAGGCCGGAACCGTCGCGCTCCACTGGAATCACACCACTCCCATCCGCGCCGCCTATTACGTCTCCCGGGACAATGGCTGGAATTGGACGAAGGTGGACGAGGAGGTCCATTCGCTGAATGGACGGGCCTGGCGCTTCAAGTCGTGGCAATGGGGGGACGACACGGTGATGATCAAGGTCGTGGACACGGCGAATGCCAGCCTCTTCGGGTCCACGACGCCATTCCCAGCCAAGACCCGGGCTCCGGACTGGTTCCCCGCGCATGTCGCCAGCATGGCCTTGTAGCTGCGAGGCGGAGGCGGCGCGAGGGTCCAAACCCTGACGGTGGGTGTGCGAGGCCATTGGCTTCACGTCGGAAGCGTGGGCCAAGATGGACCGCATGACTACACCCACCGTGCATCCCGCGCAGCGCATCGTCGACCTGGGCTTTGGCTTCATCCTCTCCGGCGCGCTGTCCTCCGTGGCGGAGCTAGGCGTCGCGGACAAGCTGGTACAGGGGCCTCGGAGTGCCGCCTCGCTCGCGGAGGAGCTGGGCGTCCATGCCCAGTCCCTGTACCGGGTCCTCCGGCTGCTCGCGAGCGTGGAGGTGTTCTCCGAGGATGAAGCGGGCCTCTTCTCGCTGACTCCCGCCGCCGAGTACCTGCGCGGCGATGCCCCCGGTTCCCTGCGCGCCGCGGTGCGGATGCTCACGCAGCGCATCTTCTGGGCCCCCACCGGGGAGCTGGTCGACACGGTCCGCTCAGGACAGACGCCATTCGACCGCATCTTCGGCAAGCCCTTCTTCGACTACCTCAACCACGACCCCGCCCAGGGCGCCGTCTTCCACCAGGGCATGTCCAGCCTCTCCGACCTGGAGAACGGCGCCATCGCCGCCAGCTATGACTTCACGAGGCTGGGCAGCGTGGTGGACGTGGGCGGTGGGCACGGGGGCTTCCTCATCGAGGTGCTCAAGCTCGCGCCCCAGGTGCGCGGTGTCCTCTTCGACCATGGACAGGTGCTCGCGGGCTCGCGCATCGCCCAGGCGGGGTTCTCCGAGCGGTGTGCCCTGGTGGAGGGAGACTTCTTCCAGGCCGTCCCCAAGGGCGCCGAGGCCTACGTCCTCAAGCGCATCCTCCATGACTGGAACGACGAGACGTGCGTCCGCATCCTCCGCAACTGCCGCGAGGCCATGGCGGAAGGCGGGCGTGTCCTCGTCCTCGACACCGTCATTCCTCCGGGCAACGCGCCGCACGGAGGCAAGGTGCTGGACGTGATGATGCTGGCGTCACTGCCAGGACGGGAGCGCACCGAGGAGGACTTCCGCAAGCTCTTCGCTCAGGCGGGGCTGAAGCTCTCGCGCATCCTCCCCACGCCCAGCGCCCTGAGCATCACGGAGGCGGTCGCGGCCTGAGGTCCCCGCTGAAGAAAAATCCGAGGCCCTGAATCCTTTCGGGCGCGACGTGACTTCTCCTCGTACAAGGAGGACGTCATGAAGCGAAATGTGGGGAATCTGGAGCGGCTGTTCAGGGCCTTGGGGGGCGTGGGGTTGCTGGTGTGTGCGGTCATGGCACCGCTTCCGTTGGCGGTCCGGCTCGCGGCCTGCGGAGGGCTGGGGGTGTATCTGCTCTTCACGGCCCTGGCGGGGAGCTGCCTGGGTTATGCGCTGATGGGGCGCTCGACGTGCCCCCTTGAGCCTGGACGTTGATGGGCGCCGCACACACAGAGCTGCTCGCCGCCGCGGCAAGGGGGGATGACGAAGCCCTTGCCGCGTTGGTGCGTGCGTATCACGACCGGGTGTACCGGTTCGGCCTGCGGGTGTGCCGGGACGGGTACGATGCGGACGATGCCGTCCAGGAGGCCTTCACGAAGCTCGCGAGGCGCCCCGAGGTGCAGCGAGATGCTGGCGTCCTCTCGTGGCTGATGAGTGTGGTGCGTCATGCGTGCCTGCGGATGCTCCGCCCCTTCGTCCGCGAGCGGCGGGCCCTGGGCGCGGAGCCCGAGGGGGAGGCGGTCCTCGAATCCGAGGCGGTCGACCCACAGCAGGCGCTCGAGCGATGGGAGCTCATCCAGGCCGTCCATGCGGCCATCGCGAGCCTCGCCCCCGTCTACCGAGAGGTGCTCATCATGCGAGACCTCGAGGGCCTGTCCGGCGACGAGGTCTGCAAGGCCCTGGGGTTGGAGCTGGCCACCATGAAGACCCGGCTGCACCGGGCCCGGGGGCAGCTGCGCGAGGAGCTGCTCCGACGTGGCGCGTGGCATCGACCCGAGGGGTGACACCCCGCGGGCGGACACGGGCAACAAAGAGCGTCATGCTCCAATCCATCGAGCGTCCGTGGCGTCGAGGAGACCCGCGATGAAGCCTTCAGGAGTCGATGCCCTTGTCGCCGCCGCCCGTGGAGCCCCCGCCGAGTCCGTGCTCGTCGTCACGGGCGCTGGCATCAGCCTGGCCAGCGGCATTCCGACGTTTCGAGGAACAGACCCCGGCGCGGTGTGGGCGAACGAGGTCATGGAGAAGGGGACGCGGGCCTTCTTCAAGCGGGCGCCTGACGAGTCCTGGCAGATCTACCTGCGCCGCTTCGAGCTGGCGCGAGGCGCGCGGCCGAACCCCGCACACCTGGCGTTGGTCGAGTGGGAGGCGTGGCAGGAGCGACAGGGCCGGGGCTTCGCCCTCGTCACGCAGAACGTCGACTCCCTGCACGAGCGGGCTGGGAGTCGGGCGTTGGTGAAGGTGCACGGGAGCCTCGACAAGGCACGGTGCACCGCGCGGGGGTGCAAGCTGGGACCTCCGAGAGGCACGGTGCCGCTCGAGTCGGTGGACTTCGGGGCCTTTCATGCGGACCCACGCCCGGAGACCTTGCCGCGCGGCCCTGTCTGCGACAGCCGGCTGCGGCCGCACATCCTCTGGTTCGATGAGAACTACACCGAGCACGAGGGCTACGAAATCGAGCGCGTGTTCGCACTGGCGCGGCAGGCCCGGCTGGTCGTCTTCGTCGGGACCTCGTTCTCGGTGGGGGTGACGGAGCACATCCGTGCCATCGCGGGGAAACGTGACGCTCGCATGTTCA
This sequence comes from Myxococcus stipitatus, assembly GCF_038561935.1. Next base: position 7,302,985 of record NZ_CP102770.1, read on the forward strand.
GCATCGACCCGGCCAACGCGACTCCGGCCAAGAACATCGAAACGGTGACGGCACGCGCGGAGGACCTGCTGCCGGAGCTGGTGCAATTCCTTTCCTCGAAAGGCTGAGCCACGAAAACCCTGACAATGGCTGTCTGCTTGTAGTCAGGGCCATTCTCTATCTTGCGTCCGGCCGCGGCCTTTTCCTGGAGGATGCGACTGGAGACACCTACCTCCGTCTCTACAGCCCCAACGGCACGCAGGTGGCCTTCAGTGACAACGCCTGCGCTGGGGGGGCGCACTTCGTCTACACCGTGCCGGCGGGCGCCGAGGGCAACGACCAGCTCCGCGCTGGCTGCGCTTCGAATACCCGCTGCACGGGCACCGTGGCTTGGACGCTCAACCCGCCGACGCCGGGGTCAGGGACACTCGTCTACCACGCGAGCAACACCCACAGCGCCAGTGTGGGCACGGTGAACAAAGTCCTCATCGTGACGGCCGGACAGCCCCTCACGCTGGGAACCTGCGGGGTGACGGGCGCGACGTTCTCCGGTGACACCTACCTGCGGCTCTTCGGCCCGACTGGCCAGCAGGTCGCGTTCAGCGATGACGCATGTGGAGGCGTGGGGTCGAACTTCGTCTACACGGTCCCGCTGACTGGCGCCGGGAGCTACCAGCTCCGGGCCGGGTGCTACTCCAACAACACCTGCGGAGGCACCGTGGCCTGGACCCTCCGATAGCGTGGCGGTGACTCCACCCCTCCCCCGGGAGGGGTATGGCGGACTCGATGTCCGGCAGGGAGACTCGCGCTACCCTGCCGGCACTCGAGGCCATGCTCTCCCAACCCTTCCTGACCCAGCTCGACTCTCGCGCCGCCATCAAGGGGTCGAGAGATCCTCTCGGTGTCCAGTCCCTCTGGTCCCGGCTCGGGCGCCACGTCGTCGCGAACCTGACGACGGTGAGCACCTCGGTGAGAGACTTCACCGTCCTCCTGCTCGGGCACTACTTCGTCGAACGTGTCGCCGACGCAGGCGGCTCCGAGGGGGACCTCGCGACCTTCCTGAAGTGGGAGCAGCTGGCCGCGTACGCCCGCACCCTCGTCAACGAGGACCGGAGCTACCGCGGCACCGAGCGGGTGGCCCGACGACTCGCGGAGGGAGAGCGCATCCACCTGGGCACCGACTCGGGCGCGCAGATTCTCGGCAACCAGCGCATCTACGGGCTCTGGGGTCTCTACACCGTGCCCGCCCGCGCCTCCCGTCTCCTCGAAGGCGAGCCCACACGGCTCACCCCGGACGCCCGAGACGCCGTGGAGCGACACCTGCTCCCCCTGCTCGAACAACAAGGTGCCCGCACGGTGTCCGGCATCATCGACCGCCTGCGCGCCCCCCGCCATCCGCTCGATTACCGCGAGCACTCTCGCGACGCGCCCATCCTCAAGGGCATTGGCGCCATCCTGAAGAAGGTCCGCGCGGGGGAACGCCAGCTCTACCGGGAGCATCTCCTCCACGGAGGCCCCGCGGACCTCGATGCGTCGCGCGGAACCCGAGGCCAGCAGCGCCTGTTCGCGGAGCTGCTCACGGAGACCTTGGAGGACGAGGACTGGGTCCTCACCCCCAAGAGCCTCGAAGCCCTCTCACATCGCGCGATGAAGCGCGGAGAGCTGGGCGAGCAGCTCGCGGCCAGCCTCGACCGCATTCGCACCATGGAGCTCTTGTTCGCCCCCGCCGTGGCACTCTTCGAGCACCTGCTCGGCTGTCATGAACAAGCCCCCTCGGCGATTGCCTCGAGCGTGCGCAAGCACTGGGGCACCGCCCCGCGAGGCACCCTCAACCTCGAGGCGATACGAAAGCTGGAGCCCGAGCTGCGAACCCCCGGCGACGACGACTCCAGCCAGCGCTGGCTCCGCCTCGCCGAGTCCCTCCATGCGAGCCAATACGAAGAAGCCCTCCACCAGCTCATGTCGCAGAATGAAGCCGTGATGAAGGCCCGTGGAGCGGCGGCCTGGACCACGCTCAAGAATGGCAAGCTCCACGTGCGGCTCCGGGATGAGCACCTGGGCCGGCTCCCCGACGCCAAGGCCCTGCCGAGCTACTGGCGCCATGCCTACTTCATCGAGGCGCTGAGGAACGTCGCAGCCGACCTCCGAGGCACGCCATGAGCAACCTTCCGCGCTCGGTCCTCTCCGAGCACTTCCTGGAGCGAATGAAGGGACGAAGGCTCATCTCGGCCCTCTTCACCACCTTCCGCTTCGAGCCCGGCTTCTTCGAGGCCGAAGTCCTCCCCATCTTCTTCGACATCGCCCTCAGCCACGCGCCCGCCATCAAGCTCGTTCAGTTGGAAGAAGCGCTCCGCCCGCTGTCCGGGAGCATCGCCGTCTACTACGACGCGCACGGCCTCGTGCCCGAGGGGGGCACGGCGAGGCTCGACCTCCGCCGCATCCCCATTCGACATCCCACGGGCATCTTCCATCCCAAGAATGTCCTCGCGCTCGTCGAGGACGTGGAGCCCGGCCCGGACGGCAAGCACGCCAGGACCCTGCTCTGTGGATGCGCGTCGGCCAACCTCACGCGCGCGGGTTGGTGGGAGAACGTGGAGGCGGCCCATGTCGAGGAGGTTGATGAAGGCGCTCCGTCCCCCTTGCGCACCTCGCTCCTGCGATACCTCGATGCGCTGGTCAGTGCCGCCGAGGGGCGTCGCGTGAACGACGAACTCCGAGCCACCCATGGAGCCGTCCGCGACCTCCGCGAGTTCCTGCGTGGCACGACTCAACAGGAGGAGACGTTTGCCGATGTCCGGCTCCTTCCCAGCTTCCACCAGGGGGAAGCCTCCCTTCCCGACTTCCTCGAGGACGCCACGGGAAAGCTCCTCCGTGGGCTTTGCCTCGAAGTCATCTCTCCTTACTTCGACGAAGGAGGCGAGTCGGCACCGCTCACGGACCTCCTGTCGCGCTTCACACCTCGGGAGACGCGCGTGTTCCTCCCTCGGAATGACCGGGGAGAAGCCCTGTGCTCCGAGCAGCTGTTCACCTGGCTGAGCGCACTGCCGGACGTGAGCTGGGGGACGCTGCCCTCGGACCTGTTGCGGCTGGGCAAGTCCGAGGATGCGCGGCAGCGCACGGTCCACGCGAAGGTCTATCGCTTCTTCGAGCCCAAGCGCCGCGGACGCGAGTTCATCTTCGTCGGCTCACCGAATCTGACGACCGCGGCCTTTCGCCTCACGGGGCGCGGCGGCAATTGGGAGACGGGCTTCCTCGTCGAGGTCACCTCCGAGTCCCGTCCCGACTGGTGGCTGGAGACCGAGACCCGACGGCCACCGGTCTTCTCGCCTCGGGAGGAAACAGAAGGCGCCGCGACGGATGGCGGCACGAAGCTCATGCTGCGCTTTCACTGGGACACCCAAGCGGCCTTCGCGTTCTGGGCGGACACGACGCCCTCTCCCGCGTTGTCCGTGAGAAACGGCGGCGTCTCCCTGCTGGAGCTCTCCAACCTCGCGCCTCGGACCTGGGTTCCCCTCGATGCCACGCAGGCGCAACAGCTGGAGACGACCCTTCATGCCACCTCGCTCCTCGAGGTGGTGGGTGAAAGACCCCAACCCGGATTCCTCCTCGTGCAGGAAGAAGGGATGTTCAAGCGCCCCTCGCTGCTGCTCGACCTCAGCGCCGCGGATATCCTCCGCTACTGGGCGCTGCTCACCGTCGAGCAGCGCGCGGCCTTCATCGAGGCCCGGGCCCACATCACGGGCGATGACGACCCGCTCATCACCCGGCTGGCGCCGCTGCCCACCGAAGTCACGCTGTTCGACCGCTTCGCCGGCATCTTCCATGCCTTCGAGTGCCTGGACAAACACGTCCGGGAGGCGCTCGGGCAGAAGCGGACCCGCGAGGCCGACTACCGCCTGTTCGGCAAGAAGTACGACTCGCTGGGCAGTCTGCTCGAGCGCGTCCTGAAGGACTCGCGCGCGGGCAAGGGAGAGCGCGTCGACCACTACGTCGTCACCCTGTGCGCGAAGCAGCTGCTGCGCGAGCTGGGCCGGGCGCATCCCGAGTACTGGGCGGAGCATCGCGACGACGTCCGTGCGCTCGAGGCCCAGTTGGCGGAAGCGGCGCCCCTACGAGAGGCCCTGGCCAGCGGGAACGCGGAGATGCCAGCCTTCCTCGACTGGTTCGAGCGGTGGTTCATCCAACGCGCGGAAGCTCTTCCCGAGGAGGAGCAGTCATGATCGACCTGGACACCGCCCGCTCGCTGCTCGACTTCGGCAAGCGGATGAGTACGGGCCACCACCGCGCGGAGGAACAGCTGCGCGGGGCCGTGGCCGTCCACAACATCCTTCGCAAGCACCGCCTTGCCTATCTCGCCGACGAGGTGGGCATGGGCAAGACGTACGTGGCACTGGGCGCCCTCGCCCTCTTCCGCCACTTCAATCCGGGCTTCAGGGTCCTGGTCATCACCCCGCGCGAGAACATCCAGCGAAAGTGGCAGAAGGAGCTCACGATCTTCGCCGCGCACAACGTGCGCTTCGACGACCTCCGGATGCGCGCGCTCGATGGTCGCCCTGCCCGACCCCTCGTCGACTGCGGCAACCTGCTCGAGCTGGTCCACGAGACGAGCATCGACCCGAACCGGGACTTCTTCGTCCGGATGTCGAGCTTCAGCCTCCCCGTTGGAAAAGCGAGCGAGGGCTGGACGGCGCTGCGCGACGGGCTGAGACGACACCTGCCCTGGCTGCGGGACGAAGCCTTCGACCTGCGCAACAAAGAGGTCTTCAAGAGGAACTTCGCTCGGGCGCTGTGCTGCGCACTGCCGAAGTTCGACCTCGTCATCGTCGACGAGGCCCACAACCTCAAGCACGGATTCAACCTCTCGGGCTCCTCGCGTAACCAGGTGCTGGCGGAGGCGTTCGGCCGCCATGCACCGGAGGACGCCCCGGACCTCCGCCTCTTCCCGGGCTACGGGCCTCGGGCCGAGCGAGTGCTGTTCCTGTCAGCCACGCCGCTCGAGGAGACCTACCGGCACGTCTGGAACCAGCTCGACCTGTTCGGGCTCGCGGGAGGCTTTCGCGAGCTGCGCGACGACCAGGTCCCCGAAGAGCGCAAGAAGGAGGTCGCGGGCCAGTTCCTCGTCCGGCGCGTGACGTCCATGCGAATCGCGGGGCGCGAGCACACCAAGAACATGTACCGGCGGGAGTGGCGCTCCGGGGGTGTCCATCAACACGACGAGCCCATCACCGTGTCGGACGACCGGCAGCGGCTGCTCGTCGCGCTGGTGCAGAAGAAGGTGAGTGAGCTGCTGAGCGGCAAGCAGTTCAACCACTCGTTCCAGATTGGCATGCTCGCCTCGTTCGAGAGCTTCCTCGAGACCGCGAAGCTGCGACGCCAGGATGACGAGGAGAGCATCTTCGACGACTCGGAGCAGTCCGACCTCGCCCAGGAGCGAGAGGGAATCGACGTTCGCGCACTGAACCAACTGGCAGACAGGTATCGGCGCAAGTTCGGGCGCGAGATGCCCCACCCCAAGATGGATGCCGTCGTCGACAGCCTCGCGTCCGCGTGGGTGACGGGCAAGAAGGCGCTGGTGTTCGTCCGGCGTGTCGCCTCGGTCAGGGAGCTGAAGCGCAAGCTCGACGAGCGCTATGACGACTGGCTGATTCCCCACCTGCGCGCACGACTTCCGGAAGGGCTGCGGGCGCGCTTCGATGAGGTCGTCGCCGAGTATCGGCTCGAGAAGAGCGCCGCGGAGCGGACCCGTCACGAGGGGAGCTCGTCACCCCAGGACGTGGTCGGCACGGATGTGGAGGTGGATGACCGAGGCGGCACGGACACCTTCTTCGCCTGGTTCTTCCGAGGAGAAGGTCCCAAGGGCGTGCTGAGCGGAGCCAACATCCAGGCCCGCTTCATCAAGGGAAGCGGCGCCTACTCGACGTTCTTCGCGGACAACACCGTGATGGCGCTGCTGGGCGCCGAGCCCGAGCAGGTGCTCAACGCGCTGGCCGCCACCCTCCAGCTCTCACGGGAGGAGACGACGGAGCGACTGCGCCAGCGGGCCGCGAAGTACCTGAGCCGCAAAGCCAAGGTCGTCACCCGCGCCAGTCGCATGGAGGCGGCGCAGGCCGCGGCGCTCGAGCTGCTCCAGGAAGGCGCAACGGGGACTCTGGCCGTCCAGGCGCAGGTCATCTGGGACGAGCGATACAGGACATCGATGTCTCGCGAGCCCGCGACCGAGGCCCCCCAGGAGCTCGCCTCCGCCCTCGAGCGCACCACGTTCTTCAACGAGCTGCGCCGCCCCGAGCGCGCGGAGCTTCGAGCACGCATCTGGCCCCAGCCCGCGAGCCGAGGAGATACCGTCGAGGACTTCCGGAGCCAGTACCGCGAGCAGGTGCTGCGCGCGGAGCTGCTCGCGGTGGCCGCACGGCTCGGGCATGCCTTCATCGACCTGTACGTCGCGGCGATGGCGGGCCGCACCACCCTGGCCATCCACCGACGCGGCGAACAAGCCGCCGAGCATCTCGACGACGCCGATGAGCGGGAGCTGGAGACCGGAGGCGGGCGGCTGCTGCGCGAGTACCTCGACCTCCTCGAGTCCCAGCTCCGCGCCACCACGCCGCGCCCCTGGGGGGCGCTCGACGAGCTGACGGACATCGCCGGGAACCTCGAGCTGATTCTCGACGTGAACGTCCCGGATGCACGCACGACGCCGCTCGGCGAGTCCGCGCGCTACGTGGCGAGCCTGCTTCGCCAACAGCAGCCCACGGGCGGCATGGCGGGACACGTCAACCAGACACTGGTCCGCCAGTTCCGGATGCCGGGCTATCCCTTCGTCCTCGTCACCACGGACCTGCTCCAGGAAGGCGAGGACCTGCACACGTTCTGCTCGTCGGTCCACCACTACGGAATCTCGTGGACGCCCTCGGCGATGGAGCAGCGCGTGGGGCGCATCGACCGCGTCCGCTCGCAGTCGGACCGACGGCTCTCCGCGCTTGGAGGCGAACCGCGGGGCGAGGACTGCCTCCAGGTCTACCTCCCCCACCTCCAGGACACGGTGGAGGTCCTCCAGGTGCAACGGGTCCTGGAGCGCATGAACACCTTCCTTCGACTGATGCATGAGGGGCTGACGGTGTCCGCGCCCGACCAGCGGCGCATCGACGTGGGGCGGGAGATGGTCGCGGCCCGGAAGCAGGTCGACCGGCTCAGCGGCCCGCTCAAGAGCGCCTTCCCCATTCCTCCGTGGGCCACGCAGGGAGACAAGACGGCCCTGGCGGTCGAGGACTCGTTCGGCGTCCGCGTCCGCGAGCGCTTCGAGCGACTCCAGCACCTCTCGATGGAAGGCACACACGTCACCTGGGCCTCCCATCCCCCCAAGGGCTCGCTGCTGGGGACCGTCACCCTCCCGACGGGCCGGGTCCAGCCCTTCACACTGATGCTCAAGTCCGAGCAAGGGCACCCCGTGGTCCGTTGCATCAGCCCCATCGGCCGGACCGAGCCGGACGAGGACCCGGAGCCCATCGCCTCACGCGGCGCGCGAATCTCCTCTCGCATCGGCGCGATTCTCACCAAGCAGGCGCGGCTCTATGACCTGACCGTCGAGGACGATGTGGTGCTCGGCGCGCCCGAGCATGACGCCACCCGCGTGAGGCTGCTGGTGCGCCGGGTCACGGAGCAGGCGGACCGGATGGAACAGGAACACTTCGACGATGGCCGCGACGCGAGGCTCGATGCCTTCGAAGCCGAGCTCCGAGAGGAGGGCAGCCGTGGGCTCTGACTGGCGAGCACTCTGTCGCGGCTCGCGCGTGACCATCGACGGCGACGAGCTCATCGTCGACTTCGAGAACCAGCGCAGCCACCGCGTCCGCGTCCGCGAGACCGACGAGGTCATCGAGTTCCATGCCGTCGTCGCTCGCTCCGCCGCCGTGCGAGACATCTCCGACCTCCCGCTGCGGCTCTGGCGATACAACCGAGCTTCCCAGCTCGTCAGCTTCCGGCTCGACACCCGAGGACGGGTGTACGCCGAAGGCTGGGTCCCCAAGGCGGGGCTCACCGCCGAGGAGTTCCAGCTCACCCTCCGCCATGTCGCCGCCGAGAGCGACCGTCTGGAGTACCTCCTGACAGGGCGAGACACGGAGTAGTCGCACAGGGCGGTGAGGTGGAAATTACCCAGGCCCTTCTCGATTCCACCGGCTCTCGCGGACCACCTGTCTGGTGAGACAGGCGCCTGGGTTCCTCTCGAAAGCCAAGCGAGCCATGGGCACGGCCGGATGTCTTTGATGACGACGTGTGACGTCGTTTCGTGGCCGTCTCACACGCATGCGTCACCAGCACTGTCGCCAGATAAATCGAATGAAATCGTAATTCCCCCCTTGGAAATCACTGCCTGATCACAGCAGCATGGCGGCAGCAAGAGGGGGAAAACAATTTGAGTACGATCAAGCGCGACTCGCTGCCGCTGCCGCTTCCACCGCCACCCAAGCCTCAGGCGGCGTCGAAACCACCGGCCCCACCGCCAGCACCACCACCACCGCCGCCACCGCCCGCACCCAAGCCTCAGCGCGCTGGCTTCTTCGGCGGCGACACCGTGTCTCGCGCCCCGCAGACGGCCACTCCGAGCCGCTCTCGCAGCAACCTGCTCGCCATGGATGGCGTCGTGACGCCCTCCACCACGGCCATGGCGCCCGCCACCACCCTGCTGACCGAGAACACCCGCGATGGTCAGCGCAACTGTCTGGACGCGGTGGGCGACTGGCTCGCCCTCGCCACGCCCCAGTTGCGCGCGCGCAGCGAGGTCCTCCTCCTGCGAGACACACGCTCCGGAGCCCAGGGCAGCGCCGGCCACGCCGTCATCCGGCAGGGTGAGTCCATCTTCGACCCGTCCACCGGCCGCACCTACGCGAACTTCAAGGAGTTCAACGCCGCCGGCAACTACCAGCTCGTCCACACCACGAGCGGCGCGGCCATGAATCGCGTGCTGAGCGCGCCTCCGGGCTCAGCCGAGCGCCAGCAGGCCCTGGATGCCGCGCGCATCCCGGCCTCGGTGCAGAACATGCTCCTGGCCGACACCAACGAGGGGCGCCCCCTCACCCCGGACCAGCAGGCCGCTCTCGACGCGGCGGTCAGGGCCCTGCCGCCCTACCCCTCCGCGCAGCAGATTGGCGCGCTCATCCACGACCAGGACGCGTTCTGGCTCGACTCCGGAGAGGAGAACCCCCAGGCGTTCGCCGCGCTCACCACCGCGATGGCCTCGCGCTATGCGCCGCTTCGCGGCCCCCAGGCCGACCTCCAGGGCTTCAACGCCGCCATGGAGCAGCTCTCCGTGGCCGCCGGAGGCTTCACGCCCCAGATGTCCGCCGCGCTCGCCACCGCCGCGATGGACCCGGCCCTCGCCGCTCGCGGTGTCCACACGGGCGAGGTCGCCGCGTGGGCCCTGAGCTCCGCCACCACGCCCGACGCCGCCCAGGCCGTGCTCGACGCCGTCGGCCCCGACCGCATGGAGTCGTTCGTCACGTCGCTGGGCCTCAACCCGGCCAACTCGAGCGACCCGACGTTCCTGAACAGCGGCAGCCGCATGCTCGCGCTCCGCGACTTCATGAACGTGGCCGCCACGCTGGCCATCAACACCAGCGCCCCCAATGGCGCACAGGCGAAGTTCTTCCTCACCGTCGCCCAGCAGGCCGGGCCCATGCCCATGGAGCAGGCGTCGTTCCGCGAGGCCCTCGGCAAGGGGCTCGGCGCGGTGTATGCGATGGGCAACCCGGCCCAGGCCGCCACCGAATCCGCGCGCATGGGCGAGCTGCTGCGCAACGGCCACGTCGGCGACCTGCTCCAGGGCGCCACGGCCGAGCAGCGGCAGGGGCTGTACGTCGCGTTCCTCGACAACCCCCAGCTCACCTCGCAGCTGGTGGACCACCACAACGGCAACCTCGCCACCGCCGTGGCCTTCATCCAGCTCGAGTCCCTCACCGAGGGACTCACGGGCGCCTTCGGCCCGAATGGCCAGGTCCCCCTGGGCGCGGATGGCCAGCCGCTCATCCCGCCCGACGCGCAGATTCCCACGCCGCCTCCGGACGTGCTGGCGCGCCACCCCGCCATCGCCGCGCTCGGCACGCCCCTGCACGCGGCCACCGTGGCCCAGGCCATCCAGGCCGGGAAGCTCTCGTCCGCGCAGGCCGCTGACTACCTCGATGACCTCGCCACCTATTCGAGCGGGCTCGCCGACCCGGACCTGGCGCGCCATGGCGCGGATGGCCTCACCTCCGCCGCCATCAACGTCCTCAATGGCGGCAACCCCATCGAGAACTCCCGCCTCGACGAGTACGCCGCGCTCAACGCCAACAGCCTCTCCGAGCTCGCCGACCAGGTCCGCGCGTCCAACGACCCGGCCTACATCGCCCAGGCCGTGACGGCCGGCAGCACGCAGGACGCCACCTTCCGCGCCAGCCTCCCCCGCTACGGCGACGCCATCGCCGCCATGGGTGAGAACGTCCAGAACCGGCGCCGCGCCATCATCGCCGGCGTGGGGCTGGTGACGTCCATGGCGGCCCCCATCCTCGCCGCGGCGGCCATCCCCGCGGGCGCGACGCTCACGGTGGGCGGCGTCACGCTGGGCACCGCCACGCTCCAGGCGGGCACCGCGGGCCTCACGACCAGCGTCGTCAGCACCGCGCTCAACGCGGGCAACATGTACGACGCCACGGGACAGCTCCACCTGGGCAACGCGGTGGCCGGGGGCGTGGTGGACGGGCTGACCACGTACTTCGGCATGCGCCTGTCCATCGTCGCCGCGGGGCGCGGACAGGGTGCCATGAGCGCGCTGGTGCGCGGCGCGGCCATCGACGGCATGGGCGGCGTCGGCGCGTATGCGTTGGGGACGCCGGGCGCGCTGGAGGGCATCCTCAACGGGGACCCGAAGTACACGCAGGCCGCCGCGATTCAGGGCGGCGTGAGCTTCGGTTCGTCCTTCGTGCTCAGCAGCCTGCTGGAGCTGCCGGGCGTGGACACGCAGTCGCGCCCCGGCAACATCGTGGCGGACGGAATCGGCGTGCTCACCCCCATGCCCCGCTTCGGAGCCTCCGCCGCGGGCTCCCGCGTCCACGGCTTCCGAGGCATCCGCGACATCGTCATCTCCGACCTGGAGACCATCATCAACACGGGCCTCCACCCGCGCGCGGTGCGGTCCGGGCGCATGGAGGAAGGCGCCATCGAGAGCCTGCCGTTCTTCCAACGCTTCTGGATGGCGGTGCGTGAATCCGCGGGGAAGAGCGTGGGCGAGGACGTGGTGATGCTCACGCGGAACGCGGGGCTCGCCGAGGCCTGGGCGAGCAACACGCCGGTGAACTCCGAGGGACAGGTCTCCTGGCTCAACTTCACCGGCTTCGTGGCGGGGCTCCCCAAGCCCACGCGCGCCAGGTACTTCACGCCCCAGCAGTTCGAGCTGCTCCGCGCGCAACAGCTCGCCGCGGGCGGGCCGACCCTCCTCGTCAAGGACTCCAACGGCACCACCGTGCAGATGACGCTGGACCAGGTGCGCCAGCTCATGGGCGACCAGAAGTTCAACATCACCGTCGAGGTGGCCGCCCCCGTCGAGAACCAGATTGGCCTCGCGTCGTTCTACGGGAGCACCAAGCACCAGGAGGAGCCCATCGTCGGCTCCATCCCCGCCGATGGCATCATCACCCTCACCGTCCTCTACAAGGGCACGCTGCCGTAGTCCCGCTTCCGGGGCCGCTTCGCGACATCGAAGCGGCCTCGGAGGTCCCGCTCACGCCTGGGTCAGCGTGCGGAAGACCGCGGGCAGCTCCTGCGCGCCCAGCCCCGCGCCGAGCGCGCGCCGGTAGTTCTCGAGCAGCTCCTGCGGGAAGCGCGCGCTGATGCGGGCATCGCGGCTCAGCCGGACGATGTGCTCGATGGCGGCGACGTGCGTGTTCAGGCTGCACTGGTCACCCGAAAAGTCGTCGCGCGCGACCATGCCCTGCGCGGCGTCGGCGGTGACGGAGACCAGCCCGAGGAAGGAGTTCTTCTGGGCGAAGAACAGCTGGGGGTCCAGGCCCTCGGCCTTGCACATCGCCGCGGCATGGAGCATCGACAGGCAGCCGCCGTAGTAGGCCTCCAGGATGGCGCAGTCGAGCGTCGCCGCGGAGCCGATCTTCTCATCGACGTACACGGAGTTCCGGGCAATCGCCTGGAGCGTCTGCTGATGCCGGTCGAAGACGGCGCGCGAGCCGGCGTAGAAGACGGTGGCGTAGTCGGTGGCGACGAAGCTCGGGTAGGCGAGAATCGCGGCGTCCAGGTAGTCCACGCCGTGCGCCTTCGCCCACTCCAGGCCGCTGCGCGCATCCGCGGGTGAGCCGCTCGTGAGCTGGACGAGGGTGGTCCCCGACAGCGCCGAGGCGACGTCCGCCGAGGCGAACAGCTCGGCGCTGGCGGCGTAGTTCGACAGCGAGACGACGACCAGCTCCCGGCCGGAGACGGCCTCGCGGAGGTTCTCGAAGGCGACGGTGCCGCCGCCCACCGCCTTCGCCTTGGCATGCGTCCTGTTCCACACAGCGACCTCATGGCCCGCCGCCGCGAAGGCGCGCGACAGCGCGGTCCCCATGAGCCCACTTCCAATCACAGCGATTCTCGTCAAACGGCTGGATGGCATCTTCAATCCCCGGGTGTCTCGTTCACGCGACGCACGTGCGTGCGGCGCCTCGTGAGTAGAGCACGGCACGGAGGCGGGTCCTCCAGCGGCGCTCGGATTGAGGTTTGGGCAACCCAGGCTCCTGAGCGACACTCCTCGGGTGCGCCCAGCGGGCGTGAAAGGGGCCGCGTGAGCTTCGACTACCTGCGCTTCGATGATGTCCTGCCCTACCTCGCCAGTGCCTACCGGAGCAGCAAGCTGGTGCCCTTCATCGGGTCGGGGATGAGCTTGGGCGCCTGCACGGGCTGGCAAGCGTTCGTCGAGGCGTTGGTGGACGCATCTGGCGTTCCCCATGCGAAGGCCCCGGACGGTGGCGGCATGGAGAGCGCGGCGATGTACCGGCTCGCGGACAAGGCCGTGCTGGGATTGAGCGCCCTGCCCCTGGGGAAGCGAATCGAGACCTACCGCGCGGCCCTCAACGTGGGCGGCAAGGCTCCCGGCCAATGCAAGGTCCCCGCGCAGACGGAGGCGCTGGCACAGTGCTACTGGCCGCTCGTCCTGAGCACCAACTACGACGACCTCTACATCGCGAGCCGGATGCAGCAGTCAGACCCGGCGACGATGACCGCCACGGCACGCCAGGGCTCCTCCGCGCGAGGCACGGAGAATGAAATCGCGGAGACGGACATCCCGGAGGTGCTCGGACGAAGCGTGGAGGACTGTCACAAGGTGATTCGCTCCCTGGACTCCCCGAGTCGGCCCCTTCTCTGGGCCCTCCAGGGGTTCCTCGGAGGACAGGCCAAGAAGCTCACGTCCCTCTACCGGTCGAGTGTCCTCGACAAGCCGCGACACCTCGCGCTGGCCAGCCAGGTGGTCGTCGGGCATCAGCAGTACCAACACGCCATCAACGCCCAGCCCCACTTCCGGCGCTCCTTCGCGGAGGTCTTCTCCCGACGCTCACTGCTCTTCCTGGGCTCCGGCATCCTCGAGGAGTACCTCGTCAACCTCTTCGGGGAGATTGCACACCACCACGGCCCCGGTCCCCATCCCCACTTCGCGCTGTTCTGCAAGGAGTCCTTCGGAACCAAGAAGGAGCCGCCGGACCGCCGCTTCTTCCAGACGCGGCTGGGCATCACGCCCGTGCTCTTCGACACCTACGCGGAGCTGCCCGACCTGCTCAACCGTCTGGCGGAGGCCGTGGGCAAGCGTCCTCGTCACACACGTCCTGGGACGACGCACCCCATCTCCTGGATGCCGGATGAGCTGGGATTCAGCCTGGTCGATGGACTCCACAAGCCGAGCCCCACCGTCGGCCCGAAGCGTGGCGGCGCCGCCAAGGTCCCTCGCAAGCTCCGGCTCCGCTATGCCTCGCTGCCCGTCCCGACGGCGAAGGAGGAGTGCGTCATCATCAGCACCGGGCGTCGCGCGAGACTCAAGCGACCCATCCACGGACGTCAGGCCAAGGACCTGCTCGCGAGAGCCCGTGACGCCGGACTCATCAAGAGCACGTCGACGGCCCCGTGGGAGGCCTTTCGCGACGGCTCCACGCCGCCCCTGGCCTTCCGGTTCGGCCGTGCGCCCATCTTCGCCGTCGCGGCTCGCATCGACCCTCCGCCGTCGCGACTCCATCCCGACGACCCCGAGGACAGCCGGGACCTCGGCATCATCCAGGGCGCGGTGTCCGAAGCACTCCTCATGGCGGACCAGGCGGGCTTCACGCAGGTGCACCTCGGCCCGGTGGCGTCGGGGCAATACCGCCTGTGGACGCCCCTCCACCCGTTCATCCAGACGCTCGCCGGCGTGCGCCACTTCTTCACGCAGCATCCCGACTCACGCATCCAACAGGTCGAGCTCTACGTCTTCTCTCCTGGCGTCTGGTTCCCGGTGGTCGCCGGGAAGATTCCCGTGGGGGAGATTCTCTCCTCGAGCGTGATGAAGGTCTGGGTCGACGTGAGGAGTGCCGAGGGTGACTCGGAGCTCTTCGCGGTGACGGTCGGAGGCACGGCGGCCCCGGTGACGGTGAAGACGCTCAAGGAGCTCTGCGGCCTGCCCCTGGACCGCATGGACACGGAGATCCTCCCGCGCGCGGGCAAGGTCGTCCCCTCCCGCGACGACGACCGGCTGGTCACCCCCGCATCCATCGTCGTGTTCTCGCCCCGGAAGTAGGGCCCCGCGCCTTCAGTGCCCGGAGGCCTGGGCCAGGAAGTCGCTGGTGGAGACCACCCGGGCGTAGGCCATGCCGAGCGCCGCGAGGAACGCGGCGTGGACCTGGGGCGCGGAGGCCGTCTGACCGTTGAACTCCATGGCGCGGGCCGCACACGCATCGTGGAGCACCGTGACGGGGTAGCCCAGGTCCGCCGCCGCGCGCACCGTGGCGTCCACGCACATGAGCGTCATCATCCCCGTCACCACCAGCTGCTTCACCCCCAGCGCCCGCAGGCGCTCCTGCAGGTCCGTCTCCCGGAAGCTGTTGGGGAAGTGCTTGAGCACCACCGCCTCCCCCGGACGAGGCGCGACGCGGGGATGAATCTCCGCCCCCTGCGTCCCCGGCAGGAAGAACGTGGCGCCCGGCTGCATCGAGATGTGCTGCACGTGGATGACCGGCAGGTTCCGCTCCCGGAAGAAGTCCAGCGCCGCGCGGGCCTGGACCGCCGCGGCGTCGGAGCGGTCGAGCTCGAACCGCCCGCCCGGGAAGTAGTCATTCTGGATGTCGATGAGCACCAGCGCCGCGTTCTCCAGGGTCTTCGCCATGGGGTCCTCCTGAGTCAGTGGGGAGCTTCGCGCCATGGAATAACCAACCGAGGGACCCGGGCGGGAGTGTCCGGATTGACAAAGTCCGGGCGGAAAACGACAAGCGGCCATGGCCTCCGAGCCCTCCTTGACGCGCATCGCGGTGCTGGCCCTGGATGGATGTGTCGCGTCCAGCGTCATGGGTCCCCTGGACGTGTTCGCCATGGCGAACCTCCTGAGCCAGGAGCAGGGCCAGGAGGCGCCCTTCGCCGCGGAGCTCGTGTCGCCGCGCCCCGGCCCCGCCCGGAGCTTCCATGGCCTGATGCTCGCGGCGGCGCGTGTCCCGGACGCCTCCGAGCGCTTCGACGTCGTCCTCGTTCCCGCGGCCGTGGGCAACGTGGAGGGCCTCGTCGCCGAACAGGCCGCCGCGACCTGGCTTCAGGGGCAGCATGAGCGCGGCGCGAAGCTCGCGGCCGTCTGCGCTGGCGTCTTCCTGCTCGCGGAGACAGGGCTCCTGGAGGGACGAGAGGCCACCACGCACTGGGGACTCGCCCAGCGCTTCGCGGCGCGCTACCCCCGCGTGTCGCTCAAGCCCGAGCTGCTCCTGGTGGACCTCGGTGATGTGCTCACCGCGGGCGGCGTCACCGCGTATCTCGACCTCTCGCTCCACCTGGTCTCGAAGCTGGCGTCACCCGAGCTGGCGGCGCTCTGCGCGAAGATGCTCCTGGTGGAGCCGGGCCGCAGGTTCCAGGCCCCCTACGCGGTGCATGCCGCGCCCCGAGACCATGGCGACTCCGCCGTGCTGCGCGCACAGGAATGGCTGGAGGCACACCTGCACGGGCCCGTGACGCTGACCGGCGCGGCCAGTGCCGCGAGCCTGGGGGAACGGACCCTCTTGCGCAGGTTCCGCAAGGCCACGGGCGACACACCACTCGACTACGTGCAGCGGCTGCGCATCGAGGCCGCGCGACGACTGCTCGAGACCACGCCACGCACCGTGGAGGACATCTCCCTGGCCGTGGGCTACGCGGACACCACCGCGTTCCGCCGCCGATTCAAGGCGCGCACCGGACTGACGCCCGATGCCTACCGTCGACGCTTCGCGCTGCGCTGAAAGACACCTCACCTGCAATAGCGCAAGCCGTCCTGGGGCAAGGTGCAGGACTGCCGGAGCTCGACGCAATCCCTGTCCGAGGCACAGAGCCTCCGGCACCGGTTCTCGATACAAGCCTGAGGCGTCGATGGGTTCTCGCAGGCGCCTGGCCCGAGCTCGTCCTCGTCGCAGCGCTCCCCCGCTTCCAGCCAGCCCTTCCCGAGGATGAACGGAATGGGACGGCTGGCCGCGACCAGCGTCGGCCCATCCACGAGCTGCACGACGAGATAGAGCGGCCTGTCCTGCGGAAGACTCGCTGAGGCCTGCCCCCAGGTCCCCTCCAAGATTTCAACCCCATCCCCGAGGCACACCACGGGCACCGAGGAAGCGGGGCGACTCGCCCCCCAGATGGCGAACTCTCGAAGGTCCTGGCTGTGGGTGGGGGGCGCCCGGAGAATCAGGATGATGGCGTCCCGCGAGAGGCCCTTCCACGACACGGAGAAGTCCGTCGCGGACTCGAACTGCTGGCCCGCGCGCGGGGAGACGACCTCGACACTTCCCTCGGAGTCCAAGCCGATGATGGGCGGATGCTCGGTCGGGTTCAGGCGGCAGAAGCCCTCACTGCATTCGAGGCTCGCGGTTCGAAGCGCGCGGCCATCGAACCGGGGGCACGCGGCGGTCGAACCGCAAGCACCGTTGTTCGGGTAGCACGTGAAGACCACCGGGTCACAGAAGAAGGTGGGCTCCAGGCACGGCGTCGTCGCTCCACACTCCACCGGCCGACACGCGTTCGCGACGCACTCCTCCCGCGCCGCGCACTGGTCGCTCTGACAAGGGCCGCAATATCCCCCGTCGCCATGAGGCAGACAGGGCTGGCCTCTCGCGCAGGTGTTGGCGCCCACCACCTCGGGACGACACGCGACGGCACAGCGCTCAGTCACCTCGGGACAGTCACCGTCATCACACTCCGCTTCCCTCACGCAGACCTCGAGCCCTTCTCGACAGAGCTCGCATGGCGCCAAGGGGGGGCCGCCGGCGCAGGACGCTGCATGGACCCACAGCATCAGCGCGACGAGGCCGGACGCGAGTGCGGCGCCATGGGCAGAGCGCATCAGTAGGCCGCCCCCACGGCCGTCCCCAGCTGCCACGAGAGGGCATCGGCTCGCGTGTCGAGATTCGCCCCGACTCCCGTGTAGCGGTGTCGCGGGCGAACCTCCCATCCTCGCGCCAGGCGGAGCTCCAGCAAGAACGACACGGGCAAGGAGTCCTTCGGGCTCAGGTAGACGCGAAGACTGCCCGCGAGCGACGGCTCCCATTGCTGAGCGGACGATTCCCAGAGCGAGTAGTTCGCGCTCCAGAGTCGAGCACTGAAACCCAAGGCGGGTCTGTACCGGCTGAGCTGAAAGAGGCGCATCTCCAGCTCCGGCTCGAAGTAGAAGCCCTTGGCCCAGAGGTCCTTCTCCCAGAACTCGCCCTCGTCGGGCCCGCTGAGCGTCTCCCGCGCCTTCGACCACCGGTACCCGAGCGAGAACCGAAGCCCGAACCCGACGGTCCGCTTCACGGGGGACAGCCACCCCAGCTCCTGCGTCACACTCGCGCGCACCGCTTGCGATGTGGAGCTCCATCCCTCGTTGACCTCGGCTTGCCAGGCCAGCTCGAAGGAGCGGTCGTTCATGGACCGCAGCACCATCGCCTGTTTGTCCTCCGCGAAGACATCCAACGACAGGGCTTGAGAGAGCTGCGGTTTGTCGAAGCGAGGCCAGTCTCCGAAGCCAAGGTGCGCGATGGCCTCCGGCTGAGCCAACGCCAGACGTTGCCCCTCGAAGGCCACGGCCCAGGACACACTCGAGCCCGCGAGGCCCGCGTTGTGGACACCGACAACCTTCATCGCGCGCTCAGGCAACGTCACCGCCGCCCCGCTCGCGCCTGGGGCCGCGGGAGAGAAGTACTGAATCAGGGGGACATGACTCGCGATGGAGCCTCGGGCGAGCTGCGTGAGCTGCTCCGGCGTCTTTCCTTGCCCCGCGACTCCGTAGAACGAGACCAGGTACTGCGCGAGCTTCTCCGCCACGGGCTTGCCCATGAGAAACCCGGGGCTGTTCGCGCAGACACTCCCTTCGGAGAAGCCATGGACATAGACGGCGAGGGTCCGCCCCTTCGGCCACCCGTTGAAGTCCACCTCCCCCGCGGACTCCTGCTGGAGTGCCACCGCGTCACCGGGCGGAATCTCCAGCGCCGCGAGGTCATATCGCGGCCACACGAGGACGGGGGTTCCGGAGGTGATGGTCCAGCGGAGCGTCTTCAGTGGATTGGCCGCGTCCGAGCAGTCCACGCTGGAGATCGCCGCGCTCGACTTGCGATGGAGGACGTGGAGCGCGGTGAGCAGGAGGAATCGCCCTTGTCGTCCCGCGCGCCAGTCCTTCACGACGAAGGCGCTTCCGCTGGACGCGGGCATGGCATCCACCAGGAACGTCGGGACCTCCGCGGCCCGAGCCCCACCTCCCAGGAGGAGGCCCAGCAGGAGCGCGCTACGGGGCACACGAGAGATTCGCATGGACCCATCCCAGGTGCTCACGGGCCAGCTTCGCGCCCTCTTCCCCGCTGTAGATGGTCAGCGGGTTGCTCATGATTCGGGCGCACTCGTTCCGGATGTCGCTGTGGAGGACGAAGGCCGAGGCACGGTCTTCGACCGGTTTCCTGGGAGCGGGGTCTTGGGGACGGCCCTGAGCAGGGGCCGCATTGACGGGGCCGCGGATGGCTTTCTCCGCGAGATGGACACGCAGCGAGATGCCGCCCAGCGTTCCGCCGACCAGGCCGAGCGAGAAGCAACACAGGCCCGCGCCCACACGACTGACCCG
This sequence comes from Myxococcus stipitatus, assembly GCF_038561935.1. The sequence goes on from NZ_CP102770.1 coordinate 7,322,252, forward strand.
AAGAAGCGCGGTCCCCGAGCCCGGCTGCCGCATTCGCACAAAGCCGCCAAACGTCAGCAACGCTCCGCCTCCGAAGGCGAAGACCGTGGTCAGCAGGGTTTGGGAGATTCCTTCGAACGTGGACATGCCCGTGATGCCGCCGGTCGCGAAACCAAAGCAAAGCAACCCGAGCCCCATCCAGACGGGCCCTGCACGGTCCTCGGGGTCATAGGAGAAGCTGAGCGGCGGAGCCGCAGCGGGGCCTTCGCCCGGGCGCTTGTCTGACATCGGTCTCCCCCCTTGAAGCAGACAGCGAAGACCTCACCACACTTGGAGTGTGGCTGCCAAGGACCCCACGGACGACGCCGTCCCTCGGGGTCCGAAGGCCTCTCAGATGAACCGACTGCTCTTCACCGGAGAGTCCGTGAGCTGCCGATGTCGGACGCCCTCGCTCCGCGCCCAACCCGGGGCCACGTCACCCGTGAGGCCCTGAATGGCGGTGACCAGCGTCAGGAGCGTGGGCAGGTCGTCCAGCGCGTTCGTCTCCAGCTCTTTCGCGAGCAACTCCCCGGCCAGCACCTCGACAGGGCGCTCGTCGGGAGGGAGCCGCTCCGTCTGGCGTGTCTCGGAATTGAACTTCAGGCGCTCGCCCCACGGTGTCGACTTGCTCTGGTACAGGTACGTGGTCAGGTCGGCGGCGAAGGCGCTCGCCTGTGTCCAGCAGGTGAGGTGACTCCAGAGCACCTGCCCGGGGCGATGGGGATGCAGCGACTCGAGCAGGGGGCCTTCGAGGTCCGCCAGGTCGTAGGCCACCACGAGTCCAGGCGCATCGCTGCCCCCTTCGGGCCAAGGCACCGCGGGCACACCCAGCCGCTTCGCGACGGCGAGGCCCAGAATGGCGCTCTGTCGCTCCGGGAGGATGAACACCCGAGGGATGCCCACCCCGACGTGCTTCAGGACCGCCTCCACGCGACGGAGGCCCTCCAGACAGAGCCCCCCCGCGTCCTGGACGTAGGCATAGCGCCCGGTCATCCCCTCGTCGAAGCCATACGGAGACAGGTGGAGCAACACCGTCCCGGTCGTGACGAACTGCCAGCCACGGAGGTCCTTGCGGTCCAGGGACGTCGCGCCACGGACGGCATCGGCGCGGCGGAGGAAGTGCCGCAGGCGCGTCATCATGACCTCGAGCCCCTCGGGCTCCTCCGGGAGTGCCGCCGGAACGGTGTGCAGCCGCTCGAGGAGGGCGAGCCGACGCCGGGGCTCGTCCAGGTCTCCCGTCATCAAGGCGTTGTAGCCGAGCAGATAGCAGGCCATGAAGCGCGTATCGACGAGTCCCGGAGGGGTACACAAGGTCTGCACCGCCTGGCCATGCGCACCGAGGTGCTCCAACGCCACCACGAACTCATAGATGACCTGCTCAGAGTCCGGAGCCAGCTCGAAGGCGCGTTGAAGGACGGTCGCCGCGAGGTCGTGAAGGCCCTGCTCGATCAGCTCATACCCGAGGGCGAAGTACTCCCCCGCATCGTCCGGAAGCAAGGCGATGTCGCGCACCTGCCGCGCCAGCTCGTCGCCCGAGAACACCGCCGCGACCCCGGCGAACGCCTCCCAGGCCTCGCTCCAGTGCGCCTTCGTCCGCAGCTCGGCCATTCCAGGGTAGGTCAGGACGGAACGAATCGCCCTGAACGCCGTCTTTGCGTCTTCTGAAGCGAGGGCGGCGAGCGACTGGTCACGGAGTTCGGCGAAGGTCATGGGCGCGGCTTAGCACGGGGGCACCCCTTGAATGGACAAACATCCTGACGTGTCAGCCGGAACATTGACGTGTCAACGCATTCCCTGACACGTCAATCCGTGGCTTGTTGCGATTTCGCACCCGCCGTCAGTCCATCCGTGTATAGGACTGGAACACCTCTCATCGGAGCACCATGAACAGACATCCTCGGCGGGAGCGCTCTGCTCCCAGGCCTCTCCTTTCGCGTTCCTGGGTCTGCACCGCGTCCTTGGCCTTCCTGGCCTCGTGCGCGACGACGGGGGGTTCGATGGCGAAGCCACCCGACAGCGACAAGACCAAGACCCTCTTCCTCGGAAAGGTCCTCACCATGGACGACAACATGTCCGTCGCCGAGGCCGTCCTGGTGGATGAGCGGGGCCACATCCTCGAGGTAGGAACCGAGAAGGCGGTCCGTGATGGACTCGGCTCGGGCGTCCAGGTCATCCAGCTCGAGGCGGGCCAGGTGCTGATGCCGGGCTTCATCGACTCCCACCTGCACCTGCTGCCCACCCTCCTCCAGAGCGTCCTCGAGTCACACAACCTGGCGCCCTGTCTGCCCGGTCCCTACCGCATCCCCACCGCCACGGCCTGCGAGTCGCGCGCGGACGTGCTGAGCACGCTGGCATCCATCCAGCTGTCCCCCGAGGCCCCGAAGGACGAGTTCGTCCTGGGCATGAACTTGGACCCGTCACGCCAGGTGTTCGACCCCCTCAAGTGCGGCATCACCGCGAAGGAGGCCAAGAGCGCCGGGGACTTCATGGACAATCCGAAGTTCTACATCGAGCGCTGCGTGAGCAAGGACCGCCCGGTGCTCATCCTCGACCAGTCCGGCCACCTGGCCTACGTCAACCAGCGGGCCATCGACGTCGTCTGCGCGGGACAGGCGCAGTGTCCCCCTGCCTCCGTCGCACAAGGTGGCGGCGAGTGGGCGCCCAACAACGCGGCCCCCTTCACCGGCCTGCTCAAGGAGGCCTCGGGCTACAACCCCTTCATGACGGCGCTGCAGAGCAGCCTGCCGCTGGCCCAGCTCAAGTCACATCCCAAGAAACTCCTGGCGGCCTATGAGAAGGAGATCAAGCCCGGCATCCAGGCGATGCGTGACGCGGGACTCACGACCCTCGCGGATGGCGGCCTCGTGGGCCTGTCTCAGCTCCAGGCGGTGCAGTTCCTGGCGGAGCAGGAGCACTTCCCGATGCGCGTCACGGGTGTCGTGACCTACGACAGCGCGAAGCACGACGGCATCCCTCCCACGAGCCCCGCGTGCAACCCGCGCGAGGACCCGAACTGCAAGCTGCCCAAGTGGCTGGGCGCCGGGGGACTCAAGCTCTGGGTGGATGGCTCGACGCAGGGCTGCACCGCGAAGCTCGCGGCCCCGTACTCGTACTCGAAGACGGGCCACTGCTCGGACGCGGGCGAGGGCCGGGCCGACTTCGCGAACACCCAGGCCATCGTCGACGCGCTGAGCGAGCAGTGGAAGACGGGCGCCTGGCGCTTCCAGCTCCACGCCAACGGCAACGACGCGAACCAGTGGGCCATCGACGCCTTCGCGCAGCTCCAGCAGCAGGCCGTGAACACGCACCCCGTGCTGTTCATCCACAACACGGTGGGCACCGAGCAGCTGTCCAAGAACCTCGGCGACCTCATCAAGGGGAACTACCTCGCGCCGAACGGCCAGAAGACCCCCACCGTCAAGGCACACGTGACGCACCTCATCGGCCATGTGGCGTACTGGGGCCACGCGTTCAGGGGCATGCTCGGCGAAGCGGCCGCGAACAACCTGGACCCCGTGGGCTTCGACCGCGACCAGGGCATCCCGTTCTCATTCCACAGCGACTCGATGGTGACGCCACCTCGCCCGCTCTGGTTCGTCGAGCAGGCCGTCACGCGCCGCACCTGGGCCTATCCCTCGCTCCAGGAGAGCGGCACCCTCGGCCTGGAGAAACACGCGGCCACGGTCGAGGAGGCCCTGCGCGCCATCACCATCGAGCCCGCCCGGCAGCATGAGCTCGACGCGTGGCTGGGCAGCATCGAGGAGGGCAAGGTCGCCGACTTCGTCGTGCTCGGCGACAACCCCCTCGACTACGGCCCGAAGAAGAAGGACCCCACCCTGATTCACAAGATTCCCGTGGTGGAGACCTATCTGAACGGCAAGCCCACCTCGAAGCAGCCCTGAGGCACCCGTCCTCGGGCGCGTGCCAGCTCAGTGGGCCTGAGGCTGCTCCTCCGCTTCGGCCATCCGGCCCGGCCAGCCGACGTTGTAGGCCTCGAAGATCTTGACCTCAGGCCGGGCAATCCCCGGCACGGCCTTCATGCAGGGCTCCAGCTCGTTGCGCACGAACTGCTCCCAGTCCTGCCGGGAAGGCCAGATGTCGACCACCAGGAAGCCCTCGTCGGTGGCGGCGCTCACGTGAGACAGCAAGGCGGTCGAGGTCACCCCTCGCCGGACCAGCTCGCGCGCCACCGCGTCGTATTCCGACTGACTTCGCAGCTTCACCATCACCATCACAGCCATGGCACACCTACCTCTCGCGACGCTCCTCTTCTGCTTCGAAGATGGAGACGGACCTCGCGGGTGGCAGCGCCCTCACGCTGCGGGCGTGATGACTCCTCTGGCCTTCATGCCGTGAGCGGAGACCTCGCCGCTCAGCACGCACAGCCGGGGCCCTTGCGACAGGTCTTGCTGCACGAGATGCACGAGTCTCCGCATGGACAGCCCTTCGTGCAGGTCTTGCAACAGGTCCTCGCGGGGGCAGGCTCGTACTCGGGGGGGTCGTCCTCGGACTCGGGCGCGGGGGGTACATCCTCGACCTCCCGGACCGCGTCCCCTTCCCGCTGAAGGCACACGCCTCCAGGTCCCTCTCGCGGGCAGACCTCCTGTCGGGTCGGCGGGTCCGCGAGCGGCCCGTCAGCCGCCTTCCCAGACACAGCCAGCAGGACCCCGACGGCGACAACGAAGCTTCGGCTCCAGTGCATGGACACCTCCGATGCGCAGGGTCCTCCACCCCTCGTGGGGCGGCCATACCCCCTGAAGGGGAGCCGGCCCCTGGGGCCCCCGCCCCCGCTCATCGAAGTGCACTTCTGGATATTCCCCCATCAACCAGGGAAATCACTGGCTCCGTAAGGAATGGCCGACCGGGCACGCGTCCGGCGCAGTCCCCTCATCGGAGAACACAATGCAGAGCCGTACCCGATTCCTGCTCCTGAGTTTGTCGTTGCTCGCCGCGATTCCCTTCCAAGCCTCCGCGCAGACGGAAGAGGGGCCTTTCTACAGCACCCAGCACCTGACGTCGTATTGGCAGAACCGCCCCACCAACAGCGCGACGGAGATCTCCCTCAACGCGTGGGTCGTCCTCACGAAGCCGGGCTTCGGTCCCGCCCTGCGGCTGATGTACTTCCAGTGCATGGACGGTCTCATCCGGCAGCACTGCAACCAGGTGCAGGGCCCCTTCGTCCATCGGTGGGAGGTCGAGGACTTCCTCAACTCGGGCCCTGGCGCCGGAAGCATCGTGGCGTACCTGGATGGAAACCGGTTCCTGAACGGCTTCGGCCCCTTGTTCGGCACGTACTACTACTACACGTGCGTGGGTGGACCGAGCCAGCACCTCGTCGGCCGGATGAAGTACATCATGCTCCAGTCCGCCGACACCATCTATGGCCCCATTGCCGGGCAGAGCTGCCTGCCGGCTCCGTGACGTGAGTCTCCGCCGGAGCGGGAATCGGTTCCGCTCCGGTGGTCGTCACGTCACGTCGACGGCACGGGCTTCCGGGCTTCGATGAGGAAGCGCGTCGTGTGCGCGAGGAACGGGCCGTCGCGCAGGATGCGCTCGTGCAACGCTCGCAGCTGGGGCCGGTACTGCTCCACCGTGAAGCCCGGGACCATCCAGATGACCTTGCGCAGGAAGTAGATGACCGCGCCGATGTCCAGGAACTCCGTGCGCAGCCGCTCCAAGCGCAGGTCCACGACCTCGAGCCCCGCCGCCTCGGCCTCGGCGCGTGCATCGTCGGGGTGTCGCTTCCGGTGGAGCTCCTCGGGCAAGGGACCGAGGAAATACTCCACGAGCTCGAAGACACTCGCGGGCCCCACCTGCTGCGAGAAGTACGTCCCTCCCGGCTGGAGCACGCGGGCAATCTCCCGCCACCACGTCGTCACCGGATGGCGGCTGACGACCAGGTCGAATGCGCCGTCCGCGAACGGGAGCGGCGGCTCGTCCGCATCCGCCACCACCACGACACCTCGAGGATGAAGCAGGCGCGTGGCCTTCGCGACATTGGGCGGCCAGGACTCCGTCGCCACGATGAGCCGTGGCAACGTCGACACACCCGCGAGCACCTCGCCTCCCCCTGTCTGGATGTCGAGCGCCGCGGAGGCCCGGGCCATCCGCTCCCCCATCCGACGCTGATATCCCCAGGAGGGACGCTGCTCCGTGGCACGCCCGTCCAGCCAGGAGAAGTCCCAGCCCTCCACCGACACGCTCGCGGCCTCGGCCTCCAGGTCCTCATAGCTTCGTGACATGGCTGGGATTTCTAGCGTGGCCCCAAGCCCCACGCGAGCAGCCCGGCCGGACACTGTCGCCGGGTGGGACGAACGGAGGTGACACCCCCATGAGCAGGCGGTGTTTTTCGATGCATGAACATTCACTCCCAGCGTTGTGATGACAGTCAGGCGGATTCCACGAGACATGTCGCGTCGCCCCGGATGAGAGCCAGGGCCCGTCCCAGGTCGAAGCTCGCCTGGCTCTCCCTGGCCGTGTTCGTCGGTCTGGCGGGGACCGTCAGCGGTTGTGACAATGACGACGAGCCCACGACGACCCTGCACGCCGACCTGCAAGCCCTCATCGAGGACTCCGTCGCCAAGGGCCTGACGCCCGGTGCCTCCCTCGCCGTCACCTCGGGCCGAGGCCAGACGTGGCTCGGCGCCGCGGGGGTCTCCAACGTCGAGCAGGCGCAGGCCCGGTCCCCCCAGGACCGCTTCCGCGCGGGCAGCATCCTGAAGACCCTGGTCGCCACCGCCGTGCTCCAGTCCGTCGAGCAGCACAAGCTCGCGCTGGAGGACCCCCTGACGAAGCACCTGCCCGCGAGCGTGACGAACCGCATCGAGCACGCACGGGACATCACCGTGGCCATGCTGCTCGCGCACCGCTCCGGCATCCCGGAGTGGGTCACCTCCGATGTGGACATGCGCATCTTCGAGGACCCGGAGCACCGCTGGACGCTCGAGGAGATTCTCGACCTCTCCCGTGCACAGCCCTCGGTGTTTCCGCCGGGCACCGGGTATGGGTACTCGAACACGAACTACGTGCTCCTGGGTGAAGTCCTCTCGGCGGTGGAGGGGAGGAGCTGGCGCGAGGTGGTCCGTGAGCGAGTCCTCGCGCGAGCGGGCCTCTCCCACTCGCTGCTGCCCGAGCCGGGCGACCCGACCTGCCCTGCGCCCTGCGCGCGCGGCTACATCTCCTTCGATGAGAAGCTCGTGGACATCACCCTCGTCGACCCGTCGATGGCGGGGGCGTCTGGTGGTCACGCCCTGGTGACCAGCGTCACCGACCTGGGCCTCTTCTGGAAGAAGCTCCGCGCCGGGGCGCTCTTCGAGCGCAAGGAGACGCTGGACGCCATGTTCGCGTTCCAGCCGGCGCCAGAGCCCGAGTCCCGGTTGGTGGGCTATGGGCTGGGGGTGATGCGCCTCGAGTCCCGAGGCGTCGTCGCCATCGGGCACCTGGGCACCACCGCGGGCTACCAGAGCTTCATGCTCGAGGTCCCCGCGACGGGCCGCATCGTCACGGGGAACATCAACGTGATGGGAGACCTGGCCGCGGTGCTCGAGCCCATCCTGGAGCGGGTGGGCCAGCCCTGAGGCCCCTCCCGCCGCTCGCCTCTCTTCCGCCGGATGGCGCTAGAGAGGCGCGGTCCACACGAGCGCGCCCAGGCCGATGAGGATGCCCGTGGCGTCGTGGACCACCCAGAGCTCCACGTCATGGATGCGGAAGAGGCGTCCCGTCTTGGTGACGCGGACGCCCGAGTAGCCGACGGTGAAGCCCAGCGCGTAGGTGCGCTCGATGAGCTCGGCGCGCTCCTCGCGCCCCTCGGGTGGCGCGCTGAATCGCGCGGGGGTGGCGAGGAACTCCTCGGCGGAGTAGCCGAAGCGCTCGGACGCGGTGGCGTTGGAATAGAAGTAGACGGGGTCTGCCTGGGTGTCCTGCGCCAGGAGCATGAAGGGCGCCTGCGTGTGGAGCCACTCCAACCGCTCGCCCAAGGGCGCCTGCTCCAGCGAGGCGGGACACGCGCCGAAGCCCAGAGGGCGCCGTCGCAGGCGCTGATAGGAGGCGTCGAGCACCTCGAGCAAGGGCAACACTGCGTGGAGGGGCCTGGCGAGACGACGGCGAGGAAGAAGTGCGTTCATGGTCAGAGATTGGCGGCGCGAGGGTTGGGACCGAGGACCTGGTCGGTATCGACAGGGACCGTCACCAGGAGGGACTGGCCGGGGCGGGCTCGATGGAACCCCATGATGGCGTCCAGGTTCGACAAGTCTGGCTTCAGGTCGAACGCCATCCAGCCACAGGCACGCGCGACGTCGCCGTAGCCCATGCGTGTCAGCGCGGTGTGGTGACGGTGGGACTCGAGGCCCGGGTGCGTGACGGGCAGGACCTGCTCGACGATGCCGTAGTTGCCGTTGTCGAGCACGAAGAGCAGGAGGTCCAGGGTGCTCGCCTCCGAGAGGCAGCCCGCGAAGAGGCGGAAGCATCCATCCCCCGTGAACCCCACGACGTGTCCCTCGGGACTGGCCTGCCGCGCACCGATGCAGAGCCCCAGCACGTTGCCCATGGCCGAGCCCCGGTAGAGGGAGAAGAAGCGCGCGTTCGGGTGGGGACGCTGGGTGACGTACTGGCGATCCTTGTAGGAAAGACAGACATCATCGAAGCCGATGGTCCCGGGCGTCCAGAGCCTGTCCAGGCGCGAGAAGAACTGGCGCAGGTCCACATGTCCGGGGCGCGGCGGCTGCCTCGGCTTGTCGTTGAGGTCCGACGGCGCGGGCCGGGCGCGCTGGGAGCGAGGGGGCCGGACCGCCAGCTGCTCGACGAGCGCGTGCAGGGCGCTGTCCAGGGGCGTCACCCACTGGAGGAACGCGTGGCGCGCGCGGTGCGCGAAGCTCCCGTTCGCCTGGCCGTAGCCCTCCTCGATGGAGGTGATGACGAAGGTCTGCCCCGCGTTGTAGGGCTGGAGGTTGACGGTGTACTCGTCCGGGCACGCGCCGAGCACGAGCAGGATGTCGTCCTCGCCAAGACTCGACCAGAGCGCCATGGCCGCGTCGTTCCCGCCAAAGGAGATGTAGCCATGGCCCATGGGATTCTGTCGCTCGACGCCATTGGCGCCGTTGATGCTCCAGACGATGGGCGCGCCCAACAGCTCGCAGAGCTGGGTCGTGAGGCGCCCGGCCCGGGGGACACGCGCCAGCTCCTCCCCCGCGAGGATGACGACCCGACGTCCGTCATCGACGGCGTCCCGGAACGTCTCCACGAACTCGCGCATCCGAGCCGCGTCGGGCGCCAGGGGGTGGAGGGCGGAGAACGCCCCGGACTCCACGCCCGTCTGCTGGTTGAGCGCCATGGGCTCGATGACGAGCACCACGGGCTTGGAGCGCTGGAGCCGCCGCTGGGCCTGCAGGAGCAGCGCAACGAGCGTCGAGGGCTCATCGAGCAGGAACACCCCGCCGGGAAGCTCCGCCTTGAGCTGGTCGACGATGTTGTTGCCATGCACGGACGTGTCCTGGAGCGGGCACAGCCCATGGCTCGCGGCGGACGCCAGCGGCACCAGGAACACCGCGGGAATGTCATGCAGCTTGGCGTCGCTCAAGCCGCAGGACAGGAGCTTCGTCGCCGCCCCCGTCGTGGCCACACAGCACCCCAGCGCCCCTGTCGCCAGGTAGCTTCCCAACGGCACGAAGCCCGCGGCGTACTCTCCCAGCGAGAAGAACCGCGGCCCGTCCTTCGATGACGGCGCCGCCTCACGCGGGTAGGGCTCCATGTGGCGGAGCAGATGCAGGAGCCCACCGCCCGTGACTCCCGTGCAGGTGGTGATGCCCCATGCGGTGAAAGCGTCGAACAACGCCTCGTATCCCGTCAAACCGCTTGCTGCTGTGTTCATGCCGGCGCGATATGCGGCGCCTCGCAAAACCAATCAACCCAGGTCTTTCTGGCATTGTTGCAGGCTGCATCAACGATTGCGGGCGACGACATGGACAGGCATCCGCCCCGGTCGCGGGGCATGCAACGCGATGCAAGGGAATGCTCGTAGACCGGCGTCATGCGCGCTGAAGCGGCGCCACTCGGACGGAGAAGGAAGCCACGCGGGAGTGCTCCGTCAGGAGTATCAGCGGGTGTCCTCCAGGAGAAGGGGCCCTGTCTGTCTTGACACGTCACGGGCCGGACACCGGGCTGGTACAGGAGCGCGGTGTGGGCTGCGGGCCATGCGATGGCGATTGTGTTCCAGCGACCAGTCTGGCCCCGCCTTCCCTCTCGCGCCTGTTCGCGTGCACAATCCAGACGTCCACCCACCCTCCCAAGGAGTACCCCATCCACCTCCTCGAGCAGTTCGAGCAGCACGTGAGGCGCCGCACGGCTCCCCATGACCCCGCCTGGCGCTACGAGCAGGGTGAGGGAGTCGTGCGTGCGCTGGGCCCTTCACCGTCGCCCTTCGACAACTCGGTGTGCTGGGCGGACACGGACGAAGGGAACGCCGACGGGGTCATCCAGGCGCAAGTGGAGCACTTCCGCGCGTTGGGGCGCGCGTTCATGTGGAAGGTCTACGACCAGGATGCACCGGATGACCTCGAGGCCCGGCTGCTCCGCGCGGGCTTCCAGGTCGAGTCCCGGGTGTCCCTGGCCGTGTTCGACACCGCCTGCCCGCTGCCTCCGGCCTCGACCCGGGGGGGCGTGGAGCTCCGGCGCGTGGAGTCCGCCTCGGGGCTCCGGGCGGCCATGGAGGTCCAGGAGGTTGTCTGGAAGCAGGACTGCCAATGGCTGCTCCAATCCCTGACCGAGGAGCTGCGAACCCAGCCGGAGCTGCTGCGCGTCTTCGTGGGCTGGGCGGGAGAAAAGCCCGTGTGCTCGAGCTGGCTCCGCATCGACGAGGGAACCCCCTTCGCGAGCCTCTGGGGTGGCTCGGTCCACCCGGACTTCCGAGGCCAGGGCCTCTATCGCGCCATGGTGGCGGCACGCGCCGAGGAGGCTCGCCAGCGCGGCATCACCTACCTCCATGTCGAGGCAGGTGACATGAGCCGCCCCATCCTGGAGCGCCTGGGGTTCCAGGTGCTCTCGCGGGTCGCCCGGTGCATCTATCGGCCACCGGGCATCCCGTGAGGCGTGGGGCTCACGGCCCGGGCTTGAAGCCCAGCACCTGCACCGTGGTGCTCGGGCCTTGGTGGAAGCGCCCCTCGGAGACCTCGCGGTCGACCTCCACGCAGCGCTCCAGGCGCAGGCCCGCGAGCTCCGCCCGCAGGGCCTGGGGTGTCATCAGCAGCGACACGTCCGACGGGCCGCCCTTCCCTGGCCGCTCGAGCTGGCGCGGCGTGTAGGCCTCGAGCACGAAGGCGCCCCCCGGCCGCAGCGCCCTGACACACGCCGCATGGAGCCGCGCGCGAATCGCCGGAGGGACATGCGCCCAGATGGAGACGATGCCCGCCCAGCGCGCCTCGCCCAGGTCGTACTCCCCCAGGTCCGCCAGGACGGTGGTGAGCGCGACGCCTCGCTCCGATGCGAGCTTCGCCGCGTTGGCCAGCCCGACCTCCGACAGGTCCACGGCCGTGACGGCATGGCCCCGCTGCGCCATGAAGACAGCGTTCCTGCCCTCCCCTTCCGCCAGACAGAGCACCGGGCCGTCTGGAATCCGCGCGGCGACCTCGCGCAGGAAGTCGTTCGGCTCCGTGCCGTACGAGGCGAATGCGTCCGAGTAACGTTCATTCCACATGTTGTCCCTCCCAACCCCTGTCAGACAGCGGCCCCGGGCTCGAAGCGCGCGAGGAAGACCTTGAACTGGAGCGATACGAAGAGCGTGCGCGGCGACACGAGCCCGCTCTGCGCGAGCAGGGAGAACAGCGCGTCATCGGACTCGATGGGCCGCATCGTCGCCAGGTGATGGCGCTTGCGCTCCAGGTCCTCCAGCGGAATGCCGTAAGCCCGCCACCGGCGCAGCTCGATGTTGGACAGCTCGGGGTCCTTGCCGATGCGGCACCCGAGGACCAGCGGCGCGCCGGGCTTGAGCCGCCGGGTCACCTCGCGCAGCAGCGAGAGCCGCGCCGCGTCACCCTCCACGTGGTGCAACACCCCCATCAGCTGCGCCCCATCGAACGGCGGACCCGGAGGCAGGGTGTGCAGCTCACCGAGGTGCAGCCGCGTCCGCGAGAGGATTCCCTCCGAGGCCAGTCGCTTGCGAGCCACGTCGAGCATGGGCTCGGAAGGCTCCACGCCGGTGAAGCTCCAGCCCGGCACGTCGAAGCGGGTGTACGGCAACAACTCCGCGCCCGTGCCCAGCCCCACGAAGAGCAGCGAGGCCGAGTCCTGGCCATCCAGCTGCGCGGTCAGCGCGCTGACGCCCAGCTCATACACGGCCTGGAAGCCCGCGAGGCTGATGGCGGCCTGGGCGTCGTAGTGGGCCGCGCGGTCGGCACCGAAGCCCGGGACGGGGTGGTGGGTTGCGGGGATGGGATGTTCATGGGCCACGAGGGGTCCTCCAGCGGCTCGCCCGACGCGGGCGAGCCGAGAGGAAGATAGAAAGCGGCCCCGAGCCAGGGGAGAGCGAGGATTCATCTCGAATCGGCGGAACGGAGGGTTCCCCCTCCGCCCCGCTGCCCCCAGCTCGAGAGGGGGCTACTCGAAGAGGGACAGCTGTCCCAGCGAGCGCAGCTCCCCCGTCGTGTCCCGCGCCACCGCGCGAATGCGGACGTGCGACACGGGTGTCGTGCCCGTGAGGTCCAGCTCCATGAAGGGCCGCGACCCCACGTCCGGCAGCAGGTTGGCCATGGACGTCCACTGGGTCCCGTCCGCGCTGCCTTCCAGCACCAGCTCGCTCAGGATGCCGGACACCGCGAAGTTGCGCAGCACGGCCTTGCGGAGCACCGCCGCGCGAGGGAGCTGCAGGGCGACCTCTCGAACCCCCGACTGGAAGAGCACGATGTCGCCGAGGCTGCCCTGGGTGAGCGGGCAAGGCGTCACCGCGTTCGTGTAGGTGCACGTCGCGCCACGGCTCATCGGGACGAGCGCCCTGCGGGGCAACGCGACTTCGTCACTGGTGTAGGTGATGTCGACCGTCTCCTCACCCACCTTCGCGTCGCGCTCGACGGTGAGGAAGGCCTTGAGCCCCGCCATGTCTTCCAGGGCGTAGTCACTCAGCGTGGCGGGCGCGGTGGCCTTGGAGATGACCCAGACGGGCCTGAGGCTCGTGCCGCGAACGGTCAGCGTGTGCGCATCGGGCCCCGCGCCGTGGGTGCCGGACAGAGACTTGAAGCCCACACTCACCCCTTGAGCCGCCGCCGTGGCCGTCGGCGCGCCCGTCCACTCCTGGAGGGTGGGCATCGTTACCTCCCCTGCCTGGATGAGGAAGGCGGCCGAGACACCGCGGCCCTGGGTCCGCGCGGGCGTGTGGGCAACGAAGCACCGCGCGATGCTCCCGTTGCGAGTGTCCGCCCCCAGCAGCTCGAGCTTGAAGGTGCCATCGGCCTCGGTCTTCACCGTCTTCCAGCTCGACGAGAAGCTCGCGAGCGCGCAGGCCGAGTTCTCACTTCGGTAGAACTTCAAGAGCTCGCCGGACAGGGCCGCTCCGGCCTCGTCCACCGCCTTGCCCCTCAGGACGATGTCCTGACCCTCCTCCACCTGGCTCGCGGTACAGCCCCCACACACCACCAGCCCCCCCAGCGTCAACGTGCGCATCCATCGCATGGACACCTCCTTCATCGGTGAGCGCCGCCGACAGTGCAAAACCGGTGCAGACCTCCTCTCCCTCGACAGGCCCGGCTCCAGGCCCGGACATTCACGGCAGCGACGTCATGGCGAGCCGTCTACGCAGGTGCCACCGCCGCTTCGCAGTCCCCGACCTGGGTGTCGTGAGACATCACCTAGCGACGGGTGAATACACCCAGCTTGTCTCGGTTCCAGGCGTTGATGGTCACCGAGGTGACGCGGTTCCGGGTCGCCGCGAACAGCGCCCCCGAGAACCCGGTCGCGTTCTCGCCCGTGGTCTGGAAGTAGAAGTCGTCACCGCTGTAGTGCATGAGCGCGAAGCGCTCCGCCTTGGGCCCCACGGTGAACGAGAGCGCCCCATCGCGCTGCGACACGGTGAGGTCGCCGTAGAGGCGGTTCGGGTACGTGCCGACGTAGGCGTTCAGGTTGCGTGGGGGCGTCGGGTTCACCGCGGGCTTGGAGTACTTCGTCTGGTCCTCCGTCACCGGCTCGGCCACGAAGGGCGCGATGTAGGCCAGCCAGTCCCGCGTCGAGGCGCCGTAGCGCACGACGTCGACGAACTCGGCGGCGATGGCTTCGGGGACGCCGCGAGGGTTCGAGTTCGTGAGCACCGCGATGCCCAGCTTCTTGGAGGGGAACACGGTGATGGCCGTCGAGGCGCCGCGCTCGAAGGCCCCCGAGTGGCTCAGCCTCAGCTCTCCCGTGTTCTCGTAGTCCACGTTCCAGCCCAGGCCGTAGAAGCTGCTCCGGCCGCCGAGCTCCGTCGGACCGTGGATGACGCTGCTGGGCTTCCAGATGGTCTGAAGCTCCGCGGCGGCAATCAGCGGGGTGGGCAGCCCCGGGAAGTTGCCTCCGGCGAGCACCATCGTCAGCCACCGGGAGATGTCCCGCACGGAGGCGTTGCCGCCGCCCGCGGGCGCCTGCCCGTCGTTGTTCGCGCCCAGGTCCGGCTTCCATTGGCCGTTCACCAGGGTGTGCAGCGCCGCGCGGTTCTTGCTCGCCTGGAGCTCCGCGAAGGAGAAGCTGGAGGAGGTCATCCCCAGCGGCACGAAGAGCACCTCGCGCGCCAGGTCCTGCCACGAGCGCCCCGTCGCCGCGGCCATCGCCAGGGCCCCGGCGGTCAGGCCGTAGTTGGTATAGGCATACGAGTCGCGGAACCTCGCCAGCGGATACAGCGACAGCTTCGAGATGATCTGCTCTCCGGTGTAGCCCAGGTCCTCGAGCAGGTCCCCCACGTGGTCTGGCAGGCCACTGCGATGTGAGAACAGGTCCGCGGCCGTGACGTGCTGGCTCACCCAGGGGTCGGCCAGGGCGAAGCTCGGGCGCACCGTCTGCACGGCGTCGTTCCAGCCGACCTTGGCCAGCTGCCGCGTCAGCGCGGCGGCGATGACCGTGGAGCTCAAGGGCTTGGAGACGGACGCGAGCTGGAACACGGTGTCCGGGTCCACATCTCCCGCGACACCGGCCTGCCGGTCACCGAACCCTTTGAGGTAGCGGACCACGCCGTCGTAGACCACGGCGACCGCGATTCCAGGCACGGTGGTCGCGGCCTTGTCCTTCTTCACGATGTCATCGAGGACGGCCAGCGCGCGCGTCACGCCGTCCGCGGTGATTTCGCCGGAGGACGTGGGGGCCTGGGGTGTCGCGGTGGCGCGGGGACGAGGCGGCTGCGGGGCGGCTTCCGCGCGCGGACCGGTCCCGGTGATGGCGGCACCGACTCCGGCGGCTCCCAGGCCTCGCAGCAGCGTCCTGCGCGCCATGCGGGGTGGGGCCTTGGGTGTTGAGCCATTCACATCGTCGTTCGCCATGACGCCCCCGAGCTGGCGCGCGTCGAAGAAGTTCCGACGGCGACGCCGCGCGGAGGATGGGACGCGCCCAGCGGGCACGCAATGGCCCCGGGTCCTACCGCCCATTCACTGGCGCACCATCGCGCGCTAGCGCTTGCGCTCGGTGAAGCCCTGCTTGCCCCGCTTCGCGATGAGCGTGTCCGCCGCGGCGCGGGCCTGCTTCTCATCCTTGTCCCCCAGCAGTCTTCCGAGACAAGGAGGTTGCGGCCCCTCGTCAGCGGGGCCGAATCAACCAGATTGCTCCCGTCATACGGATGCAATGACTCCGGCGCGCTCTGACCTGCTTCCGCAAGGGTCGCAAAAGACTCTCTTCTGTCCGAGAACAAGTCATGTCGCGGCTCCATCCAGAGTGCCGATGAGCCCACGCAACCCATTGAATCAACAGGGCTTCCAGGATTTCATGTCAAGCCTCATGACAGGGCGACCTCGCCCCCCTGCGCGAGGCGGCTCCACGGAAATGAGAAGAAATCTCGCAAACCATGAGAATCCCTAGAGCACTGAAACTGGTCCCTGGTTTGCTTTCTGAGGCGTCACACCGGAGGGCCAGGCCGCTCCGCCAGCCGGTGCCACCCTCGTAATCCCCTGGATGAGTGATGCTCGATCTGCGTTCCATGGCCGTGCTGGCGGGTGTCTCGTTGCTTGGCTCCGCGTGTGGAGGCCCCGAGGCTTCCGTGCCGGAGAAGGACGTCACCGGAATGACCTATGAGGAGTTCCGGAAGGTCACCTTCCAGGAGCCCGAGTCGGGCGTCTTCATCGCCTTTGGCGACCAGGCCTATGAGAGCGAGGAGCTGCTGCGCGAGGCCTTCGAGCAGGCGAACTCCGGCCTGGACACCCACCGTGGCGCGCTGGCTGTCTATTACTCCGGTGGCAAGGACGTGAAGTGGAGCGCGAGCGCGGCGCTCAACATCACCTACTGCGTGAGCAGCGGGTTCGGGAGCAACTACAGCAAGGTCGTCAGCGCGATGAACACCGCGACGAGCGCGTGGGAGGGCGCCGGCCGCATCAACTTCATCCACGTGTCCGCGCAAGACTCGAACTGCACGGCGCGCAACAACAACGTCGTGTTCGACGTGAGCCCCGTGAACGTGAATGGCCAGTACCTGGCGCGTGCCTTCTTCCCCAACTCCAGCCGCCGCAGCCGCAACGTCCTCATCGACAACTCGTCCTTCTCCTCGGGCGCCCCGGGCCTGGACGGAATCCTGCGCCACGAGCTGGGCCACACGCTCGGCTTCCGCCACGAGCACACCCGCCCCGAGGCGGGCGTCTGCTTCGAGGACAATCAGTGGCGGGGACTGACGCCCTATGACTCCAGCTCCGTCATGCACTATCCGCAGTGCAACGGCACGAACACCTGGAACCTCACGCTGACGAACCTGGACAAGCAGGGCGCGGGCATCCTCTACCCGTAGCCTGGTGGGCCGGTTCGCGAATCGGCCCGCTCAGCCACGCACGACGGCGACCGCTTCGACTTCGAACAGCATCCCGTCCAGTGCCAGCCGAGGCACGGGGATGAGCGTACACGTCGGTTTCAGTCCTTCCGTCCACACCCGGTCAAGCTCCGCGCCGATGACACGGAGCTTGTCCTGGGTGTGGTCCACCACGAGCAACGTGAGCTTGGCGACGTCGCTCACGCCCGCCCCCGCGGACGCCAGGGCCGTGCGGACGTTCTGGAATGCCTGCCGCACCTGGAGACCGAAGTCAGGCTGGAGCGCCCCCGTCTCCGTCTCCCCACCCTGTCCCGCGAGGAAGATGAGCCGCGTGTCCGAGGCCACCTGGGCCACGTGCGAGAAGCCGTAGGGCGCCGGGTCGAACAACCCCTTCGGGTTCGTCAAGAGGAATGCGGGCTTCTTCGGCGCGTCCGTGCTCTGTCCCATGGTTCACCTGTGTTGCCCGGGCCTTCGCGACCCTCGGCGGCCCCGTCGATATGCAAAGGGACGCGCGCGTCTTCAACAGAACCTGGAATGAAAAGGGCCTCGGCGGCATGAGCATCCGAGGCCCCTGGGACGTCAGTCTCGTGGACTCACCGCGACCTCACGGCCCGTCCACCGTGAAGTCGTCGATGGCCAGACCGCAGCTCACGCCGCCCGACGTGCTCGCCAGCTTGATGAGCGTGCTGGAGGTGGTCGCAGTGAAGACGTACGTCCGCACCGTCCAGCCCGGCAGCGAGTTGGAGACACTCGTGACGGACGACCCGTAGGTGAGCTGCGCGGTGCGCGTGCCCGTGCAGCCCGGCGGGAGCGCCACATAGAAGCGCACCGTATAGCCATTTCCCGCCACGGTGGGGATGGTCTGCTCGATGCTGCCCGCCCCGTAGCCGTTCAGGTCGATGGACTTCGTCCCGCTGTTCGGCGTCTTGTACGAGTTGTTCATCACCTTGATGCTGCCGCCAATCACCCAGTTGGTCAGCGTCGTCGCCCCCGTGGTGAGCACGGTGTAGTTGTAGCTTCCGGGCGGCGCGGCCTCGAAGCCGCTGTTGGTGACCTTGTTGATACCTTGCTCAGCCGTGCCCAGGTCGCCCGGCGCGCCCGCCTCCGGCGACTCGGGCCCCCCACACGCAGACAGCATGAGGCCCAGGCTCGCAACCACTCCCCCTCGAATCCATTGCATGATGCGCATGTTCACCTTTCACGTTGAACCGCCACGGCTCGGCGTTCCCCAAACGCCGCCGTCCTCGCGGTGGCCGACCATCGGCCCGTGAACAATGCCATCACTGTCAGTATGGGGCGAGTTTCACGGTGAAACAAGCTGTCTTTCCCAGGGCACGAGAGTGATTGAGGCCGTTGACCCGGGACACGAGACACCCGGGGTGCAACAAACATGGTCATGAATGACCGCGCCTGTCACCGGACCGTCCGCGCGGGCGCTGGGCCCCAGTGCGGCTGGACGTCCACCGTCACGACTCCCGGGATGGAGATATCCACCACGGCCAGGTGAATCACATCCAAGAGTCCCGGTGCTGCCCCGTCAGGACGTACGTATAGCGGCCCAGCGGCAGCTCCGGGAACGACAGACGCTCCTCGAGGGTGGGGGTGCCCTGGCTGGAAGGATTCCGCGAAGACATGGGAGGCACTGACAGGAGGGTTCGGATGAAGCGCCACTGCTCATGGGTTTTGAAGAGCGGGAGCTCGCCACGAAGGAAGTGGAGCGACCTTTGCTCCTCACCTCCCAGGAACACACGCTGCGGAAGGAAGTGGATGACGCGTCCATCCGAGTGGACCTCCCGGGCTGACCACATACTCCCCGAGGTCGAGGCCCAGGAGACGGAAATGGCCAGGGTCATGCGGTTCCGCCCAGTCACCGTCGCCGTGCATCCGCGGCGGCAGCGACAAGGCATCCACGCGGGCCGAGACGAGCCGCCCGTCGCGGTCCACCAGGGAGCCCTCGATTCGCGGCCGTCCGGAGAGACGGACCTCCAATGGTGCGTCCGCTGAATCCAGTCGTGCACCCACACGGGTCATCGTGCGGCAACCGCTCCAGGGTGAATCGGCCCTCCGCATCGGTGAAGGCTTCGAAGTATCGGGAGTGGTCGACGTTGAAGAGCGTCACCTGGGCGTTCGCCACAGGGAGCATGCGCTCGTCGACGACCCGCCCCTGGGCAGACACGCCGGGGGCAAGGACGAGCGTCACATTCCGCTGCCCTGTCGCCACGTCGAGGCTCAGCGCCACGCCTTCGGCAGACAGGACCCAGAGTGCGACGGAGCCTGCTGGGAGCCCCTCCAAGCTGAACGCGCCATCCGTGGCCGTGGTGGTACGGCCCAAGACGGGGGTCGAGCCTCGGCCCTCCGCAATCAACCTGGGGATCGGCTGAGCGTCCGCCGTGCCCGTGCAGTACAGGAACGTCAGCGGCATCCGCGGGTTCTCGCCACAAGGACGTGCGGACAGGGACTCGCCAGGAGCGCTCCAGGACGCGGAGACCTCCACCCCCGCCACCGGCGTCTGGTCCTCGCGCAGCACCCGCCCCTGCAGCGTCAACGTCCCATGAGGAGGTGGCGTGGGCACAAAGTGCGTGGCGAGTCTGTCGTTGCGTCGCGGAGTCACGTTGGAGGGGGGCGCATCGGGAGCTCGCGTTCCAAGCCAGAGCGTCGCGGAGACCGCGCCCAGAAACATGAGTCCATAGGGGAGCCACTTGCGCATGCCGTCATCTCCAAGAGGAGCGACGCCAGCAGAGCACACGGGAGACATTGTCACGAGTGACGCGTCAACCCGCCAGATTGACACGTCAAGCTCGACAGTCCGTGACACGAAGGCGTGTCCGCGCCCCTCGGAGCAGTCGCTGTCACCGCCATGGCATCTGACTTGCTGTCATCTCGAGACCGCCCATGGACAAGACGCTCATCACCTCCTGCATCCTGGCCCTGGTGTCAGGCACCCCTGCCCTGGCCGCCGAGCCCACGCCCTCGTTCGAGACCCGAGCGAAGGAGCACTGCCAGAAGTCTCTCTCGATTCCCTCCTGCAACCAGGTGAAGCCGCCCGGCCCTTTCATCAAACGGTGTGTCGAGGACGCCGTGTTGACCGGGAGCTTCGAGTTCGTGGAGACCGCTCGGAAAGACTATCTGCGCGCGTGCCAGCGACTGACTCCGAAGCCGGCACCGTCCAAGCCCTGACGCGCGTTACTCCCGCCACAGCGGTTGGGTCGTGCAGCGGAACGCGCCACCGAATGCCCGGGAGATGGTGAAGTCGACATACTCGACCTTCACGCCATGCCGGGCGATGGCGTCACCGATGCGCCGGAAGATGGGGTCGGTGACATAGACGTCGGGAGAAATCGGCAGGCCGTTGGTGCCGAGCCGCGTGGCCTCGTCCTCGGTGACCTCGATGCATTCCCAGTCGCGCAGGACGGCGGGGAGCCCATCGAGGAGCGCCTCCCGGCACGCGACCAGGAGCCCCTGGCGCACCAGCCCCAGCGCGCAGTCGAGGTGCAGGAAGTTCGGCTTGAGCCGGACGGACTCGACGGTGTAGCCCCGGGAGGCCAGCAGCTTGCGCAGGAAGGCCACGCCCGCCTCCGACGACGCCTTCCCCGAGTTGCCCACGAACACGTGCTTGCCCAGCACCAGCGTGTCGCCGCCTTCCAGGAACGGGCCGACATGGGCGCCCTGCGCATCGATGGGCGCGGCGTCCGGCTGGGGCACGGCCACGTAGGTGCAGTCCGCGGGGTAGACCTCCTGCTCGAACAGGCTCCGGCAGGGGAGCACCTCACGGCGGCGGTGCAGGCTCCGCAGGCTGCCCTCGACAACGACGTCGCCCACGGTGAACCAGGGGTCCCTCACGAAGGAGTTGCTGTAGCCATACGGGCCCCCCGCCTCCTTCTGCGCCTCCGTCAGGAGCGACGGCAGCAGCACCCGCACGCCGTGCTTCTCCAGGACGGCCCGCAGCGCGAGCCGCTCGCCCTCCCAGGCCTTCTGACGCTCGGGCATCGCCTCCGCATGGTCCTTCCCGATCAAGCGGCGCGCGAGCACCCGCTCGGATTCGGGAAGGATGGCCAGCCGCGCCTCTGACTGCTCCTGGGACATGACGCCCGCATCCGACAGGCGAAGCTGGCTGCGAGCGACCACCACGGTGCGCAGGGGCGCGAACTCGCTGGCTACGAAGACTCGTTTCGTCATTCGAGAATCCCTTCCTCTCAGCGGAGGTGGGACTCTATAGCGCACAGCGGATGAGCGTTTTCAAGCGAGGAGTTCCCGCGCTTCAACAGGCGCACATCTCGCCGCCCACGTGGCGGCTACGGGTTCCAGCAGTTGGCGGGCTGGTCCCGGATGTACACCCAGAAGCGCTTGTCCGTCCGGACGTTGCCGTAGGCATACCAATTCCATCCACCTTGGGGATGGTGGAACTGCGCCATCCGCCACCCATCGCCAAAGGCACTCGCGCACAGCTTGTTCGCGAGGGCCAGGCTCGTCAGCGTCACCCCCAGCACGGGCAGGGTGGTGGCCACGTTTCCCTCCGCCCAGCCGTTGTAGAAGTCCGGGCTCACCCCTGGCGGAACCGCGGAGCCGTCCTCACGGATGCACAGGATGGGCAGCGCCGCCGTGCAGGGCATGTCGCCCGTGTAGGGATTGCAGTCCATGCAGCCGATGAGGTCCACCCCCTGGGAATGGGCTCTCTTCCGCCACGTCATCGCATACCCCTCCGAGGCTCCCGCCACGGGCGCGACCAGCAATACCCCACACATCATCCAGACACGCCCAGGGAATCCCTGCCACATACCACCTCCGGTCGCCTGGAACTCCAGACACGTCCAGGCGGACGCCGGACTAGCAGACCTTCGCCCCGGGACACCTCGTCCAGCGGGACCAGCCCCCGCCGGGTCAGTGAACAATGCCCCCGCCTCCGCGCGGCTCAGACCGACGGAGGTGGAGACTTCGCGGCGCCAGCAGCAGGCGCGGCATCCGACGTGGGCGGCGGAGCCCCTCCCGCGCCCTGCTGGGCAATCCGCTTCAGCGCGTCGACCATGTCCTCCAGCTGCTTCTGGGTCAGCGCGACCTTCGGCTCGGGGAGCACGGGGGGCTGGGCCGAATCACTCGCCGAGGCGTTGCGTCGCGATTGAATCTGCTGTCCGAAGATGTAACCGCCAACCGTGCCCAGGAGCGTGCCCAGCACCGCCGGGTCTATCTTCTGGCCTGTCCCCAGGATGATGATGGTCAGCAACAGGAACGCGAGGCCAATCATCTCCACCAAGGTCCGCTGCTGGAAGATGATGGTCTGGATTTCGAGCGAGAACCAGCGCGTGGCCAGGTAGATGGCGAAGAGCACGAACACCATGCCGTAGATGGCCAGGGTCAGGTTGCTGTCCACCTCCGTCTTCTTCGCCTCGCGGCCCAACAGCTCCTTGTCGATGGCCATGATGGCGTTATTGGCCGCGTCCACTTCGTGCTGGCGGTCGGTGCTCGTGGACTGGATGCGGTTGATGAGCGCCTGCCAGAGGCCCTCGGCCATCGCCTTGTCCTGCTTCAAGAGGTCCTCGAAGAGCTTCGGCGCCACTTCCGCCGCCAGTGACTCCGCGGACAGCAGGGCCGCCTTGAGGGGGTCATCCCCGGTCCGACCTCCCGTCGGTGGCCCCGAGTAGCTCTGTCGGATGGTGCTCTGGAGGAGGGTCAGCGGCCGGACACGCGCCCAGCTCGGCGGGTCCTCGGCCCGGTCGACCTCCAGGTAGAGCTCCTGGAGCAGCGCCGGTGTCTCGGGACGCAGGTTCCGACGTGGCAGGAAGTCCTCGGCGCGAATCAGCCCCCAGGTGAAGAGATCCCCAATCCGCTGCTCGATGAGCCGGTAATCACTGCTCGACGGTGAGCCGCCCTTCTTCACGACCGCGAGCACCTTGGCGAAGTCCTGATTGAACGCCGATATCGCGGACGGCAGCTGCACCGCGTCGAGCTGCTGTGTCTTGATCTGATTCAGTGAGTTCTGCGCCTTGGGGAGCTCGCGCTTCAGGAACTCGAGCTCGCCCTCCGCCTTCTTCTTCCGCTCGAGCTCACTCGTCATCCGCATCCGCAGGAGCGAGTCGGACACCTTCGAGAAGTCCTGTCCGGCGGGTGCCTGCGTCTCGGCCGAAGCCAGCCCCGGCAGGCACACCATCCACGTCAACATGAGCCCCAGAATCGTCTTCATGCTCCCCCCAAGAAGCGCCCCACCCCGCTCCGATGAATCACTCGGGATGAAGTGCTCCTGAAAGGATATGCGCGACAACCCCTCTCATCCAAATACAGGGAGGGGCGTCCCTGACTCACCCGGCGCCCCGAGACACGGAGCGCCGGGAGACAGGACTCAAGGACAGACGTTGTAGCAGGACCCCGCCTTGCGCTCGCGACACTCGGCGGTGGAGGTGCACCTCGAGCAATCCCAGGAGCAGTAGCCCAGCAGGCCCACGGGCTCCTCCGAGAACAGCGCGGGGGTCACCTCCGCGGGCTGCCCGGAGCGGAGCTTCGACATGAGCAACGTCTGCCGGTCCGCGTCACAGGCCCCTGGCACCGGCGGGGCCTGCTCGTCGCTCGGCATGGAGGTGACAACCATTCCCACCATGACGGCCAGCGCCAGCATGAATCCCAAGACAGGCTTCAGCAGCATGCACGACTCCTGGAAGGAGGATTCCGCGCATGATGTCGCCAAGGACGGACTCGCCCGCATGCGTCATCCCGCGTGCTGTGGGGTGATGAACACGCGGCCTTCACTGCGCGCTCTTCGCGCCACGCCGCGCCGACTGGCGTTGCTGGATGCCTCGGCGCAGCTTCGCGATGAGGACCTCCGGACTGGAGGAGCGGACCATGACGTCGTCCGCCCCCGCGTCGAGCGCCGCGGTGAAGGCGGCGGGGTCCTCCTTGTCGACGATGAGGTAGATGGGGAGGTCCTCGGTGGAAGGCGCCTTGCGCATCGCCTGGAGCAGCGCGCGCAGGTCCCCATCCGGCAGCGGGTCGGCGAGGATGGCCGCCTGCGCCCCGGCTGCCAGCGCCTTCTCCACGTCGGCGCGAGTCCTCGCGCGCACGGTGCTCAGGCCCTCCGCCATGAGGCGAATCTGGAGCGTCATCGCGTTGGCGCCATCCGTCTCCGCCACCACCACGCGAGGCGCCGCCTTGTCGGCCTGGGTGCTCGACTCCAGCTCCGTGGTGAGCGCCTCCATCACGGCCACCGGCAGACGCGGGTCCTGACGCAGGACCTGGAGCGCCTGGGCCGCCTTGGCCGTGGGCGGCTGGGCGCTCTGGACCTCCTGGACGAAGCGCGCCGCGCACAGCAGCGCGCCCGCGGCCCGGCCCCCTGGAGGCGTGCGGTCCTCCCCTTCCGGGAGCACCGCCATGAGCACCTCGTTCACCTCGGGCATGCCGCTCCCCACGAGGCCCAGGGCGCGGGCGCGGGTGGGCAGGATGAAGCGACGGGGCTCCTCCAGCCGCGCGGCCAGGGCCAGCGCGCTGGCGGCGGCGGAGAGCAGACCTTCCTCCACGCGGCCCGCGCCCAGCCTCGACACCAGCCGCCGCGCCAGCCTGGTGAGGAAGGGCGCCAGAGTCGCGCTGCCCCCGAGCATGGACAACATCCCATCCAGCAGGCGGGCCTGGAGCTCCGCGAGCTTCGCCAGCGGGCCGCCCTCGCCCAGGAGCGCCGCGCTGTAGGAGGGCAGCAGGCGCACCTCCACCTGGGGATGCGCGGCCCGCAGCTTCTGCGCGAGCCCCGCCGGGTCCGCCACCGCGTCCTCGAGCACCAGTACCAGCTCATAGCCTCCGAGCGACAACGCGCGCGGCGCATCCGCCGCGGGGCTGGTCGCCGCCGCGAGCCCTTGCACCAGGAGGAGCCGCACCGCCGCCTCGCGAGGCTCGGAGGGCTCCGCCACCACCAGCACCATGCGCGCGCGCACGTCGCCACGCACGGGGCTGGCTCGGGCCACGGGCTCGGCCATGGGAGGCTTGGACTCCGCGAAGGTGCTCTCGTCGAGCACCCGGCGCCCGGTGAACTGCTCGGAGAACTGCGACATCATCCGCGTGTCGCGGGCCTTGTCCTCCGGTGAGGGCTCCAGGGGAATGGGGTCATGCGCCCGCACGTAGGGCGGAGGGGCCTCTTCCGCGGGGGGATAGAAGCGCTGGATGGTCTTCCGGATGCCCTGCTCGGAGGCGAAGAGCCCCTGGACCGCGACAGCGCGCGTGGAGAACTTCAGCGCGTCCGTGACTTGCACGTCGCGCGGGTCCAGCACCGCGCAGACGAGCTCTCGTCCGCGCACGGCGAGCGGCACCGCGCACAGCCGCTCACACAGCTCGCGGGGAATCTGCTTGAGCAGCTCCTCGGGGATGGGAACGGACTGGAGCTTGTCCTCGGTGATGTGGGGCAGCCCGCTCTGCTCGGACAGCGCGCGCACCAGGTTGTCGGGCTCCAGCCACCGCTCGTGGACCAGCACCTGACCGAGCCTCCCGCCCCGCTGCTTCTGGAGCGACAGGGCCTGGTTGAGCATGTGCGGTGTGAGCATGCCGCGCGTCAGGAGGATGGTGCCCAGTTGCTGCCGCGCCCGGGACGGACGCGGGCCGAGTCCCGCGGCGATGACGGGGGCCACGGCGGTGGGGGGCGGCTCGATTCCCAGGACGGGCTTGGGGGTGACAGGGCGGGCCACGGCGGCGTCCGCGGGGGGCGGTGTCACCGGGCGCAGCATGGGAGGCGGCGGAGACGAGACAGCGTGGCGCCGCACCTCCCGGGCGGGCGCCGAGCGGGTGCGCGCGAGGTCCTCGTCCTCCAGGCGGATCTCCTCGCCGGGAGCACCAGCGAGGTCGACCAGGGGCGAGCGCCAGTCGGGATTCGCGCGGCTGAAGAGGCTGGCGATGTCGACGGAGCCCACGCGCAGGCGGTGGTCGAACAGGAAGTTCTGGATGGATTCGGAGAACTCGCGCGCGGCGGGGCAGCGGGCATCGGGGTTGGCCGCCAGCGCGCGCGTCAGCAATTCCCACAGGGGCGTGGGCACGCCGGGGAGCGGCTCCAGGGTGCGCTCGTTGAAGCTGCCCAGCGCGTGGATGATCTGAGGCGTGGAGCCCTCGAAGAGCCGCTTCCCGGCGAGCATCTCGTAGAGCAGCAACCCCAGGAGGAAGATGTCGCTGCGCTGGTCCACGGGGCGGCCATGGACCTGCTCGGGGGACAGGTAGTTGATCTTCCCCTTGATGACGCCGGCCTGGGTCTCCTGTCGTCCCTCGTCGGCCACCTTGGCGATGCCGAAGTCGGCCAGCTTCACGCCTCCGTTGGAGGAGACCATGACGTTGGAGGGATTGACGTCGCGGTGGACGATGTTGAGCGGCGCGCCCGAGGGGTCCGCGCGGCCATGGGCATACGCGAGCCCTTCGGCCACCTGATGGGCGATGAAGCAGATCTCCCGGAGGCCCAGCGGCACCTGACGCGCGCGGGCCGCCTTGAGGAGCGCGCTCAGGTTCTCCCCATCCACGAACTCCATCACCATGTAGTACTGGCCGGCGCTCGTACCCAGGTCCAGCACCTGCAAGACATTGCTGTGCTGGAGCGTGACGGAGAGCTTCGCCTCGCGCAGGAACAGCTCCACGAAGGAGGCATCCTGGACGAAGGACGGCAAGATGCGCTTCACCGCGACAGGCTTTTCAAAGCCTTCCGCGCCGACCACCTTGCCCAGGAAGACCTCGGCCATTCCGCCCGCGGCCAGCTTCTTCACTATCCGGTAGGTCCCCACGAGTTCTCCGGAGCCGCCATGGAATTGCAGAGGTACCGGAGAGAGGAAAGGTCACAATCGAGGGGACGGATCCGCCCTGTGATGGGAAAGCATTGAGAGTGTTTGTTCCTCAACGCTTCAAGGGAGCGGGAATGTCTGTTTGTGGATGGATGGCCGGACGACCGGTGCCGTCGCCACGCGGCGCGTCCAGCCCCTCTCGTTGCATGAACCGGCGCAGCGCCGCGGGCCGTCGGTGCGCGGCCTCTCGCAGGCGTTGGACCTCCCAGCGCCAGTGCGACTCCGACGGAGGATAGCGCCACCGTGAGATGTGTTCTGGCATCTCCGGGGCCAGCCGCTCCGCCCCGGCGTTCACCGCCGCGAGCACCCGCTCGGTCGTGAACGTATTGTCCAGGTGCCAGTGGAACCGCGTGATGAACCGCTCCCGGAAGATGGGTGACTTCATGAGGCCGCGAAACAGCACGACGAAGGGCTCCCCCAGCCGCGTGTCGTGCAGCAGCCGCCCCAAGGAATTGGCTTCGGGCCCCATCACGAACGCATAGTCCAGGTCATACAACAGCCACCGCCAGCGACCATCCCCCGCGCCCGTGGCCCCCGTGTTCTCACCTCCGCGATAGCGCCAGTACTTGAGGTTGTTGTGAGGCCAGTCATCGTTGCCGAAGTAGACCTGTGCGATGTGATAGTCGATGAAGTTCTCCACATCGATGCGCGCCTCGACGTACGCGAAGTGCTCAGGCACCGCGAGGTCGTGCCCCCGGACGTACGCCAGCAACTCCGCGTAAGGGGTGACGTCCCCGGCCTCCCCCGTGTCGAGCGTTCCGCGCCCTTCCAGGATGACGATCTTCTTCCGGTTCAGTCCGTAGTGGCTCGCCAGGGTGTACTCGTCGAGCCGCTCCCGTATCTCATGCAGCCCCCAGTACTCGCCGTTGAGGAACACCACCGTGGGGCGACACGCCTGGAGCTCCAGCCGTGTCTGGCGCAAGAGCTCCGGAAGGATGCAGTCCTTGAGTCTGGAGCCCATCTGGTCCTGGCCCGAAGCGCGGACGAGCAGTCGCTTCTGGCCTCGGAACGGGTGGTTGGGGAAGAAGTTCGCCGGGAACCACTCCGGGCCGTACTCCGCTTTCGCATACAACCGCAGGCTCTTCTGCGGCAACGAGGCGCTGCCTGAGCCATGGATGCGCACCCCCGCGTTCTGGGCGAACACCGGTGCCCCCGTCGTCTCGAACCACTCGACGTGGACAGGCCGCTCCCACTCCTCCCCATCCTGCCTGTAATTGCCGGGCCCCCAGTAGTCGGGCCAGCGGGGTGTCTCGTCGTAGATGCGGCCTGGGACATAGATGCCCTGCTCATACCCGAACAAGTTCTCCGCGTTCGTCACCAGGGAGAGGACGGGCAGCGAATAGGCGGGCTCTTGGATGAGATAGGTGCGCGCCTCACCCGCGCCCACGGGCGTCTCTCCCGAGAAACGCTGGAGCCGCACCACCGTCGCGAGCACGGGGGGCGCCGCGGGGGGCATCCACCTCCACCACTCGGGAACTTCGGCGGGATTCGTCGGTATGAGACTCAGCGGCGCGGGCTGCCCTCTTCGGCTCAGCAGAACCAGGGGCGCGGTATAGACGGGGGACGACGGCCCTGGCGCCGAGCCATCCAGCGTGTAGTGCGTGGTCGTGCCGGCCTCCGTGGGCAGCGTCAACAGCGCCTCGGCGGAATACAGTTTCGCGGGCGTGCTGAAGCGCAGGTGCTGGAAGTCGAGCCGGGTGCGCAGCTCCGTCCCCGTCGACAGATGGGCGACGGCTTCCAGGAACTCGCTCCCCTCCCCTGGCGCCCAGGGAATGCTCCACCGCCCTTCCTCCAGCAGCGCCTCCCCGAGCAACACGGAGCCGTCGTAGAGCTCGACCCGGACCACCCCCGCGTCCACCGGGAAGCCTCCCCGGAGGATGTGCTGCTCGTTGTCCATCGCATCGATGGTGAGGGCGGATTCCGCTGCGGAAACCACCGGTGCGCGGAGGCAGGCAACGAGCACCAGCACGAGCGCCGCGAGCCTCCCGCCGCGAGCCGCTGCCCTTTCCCATCCGCGCCTCGAACCCCGTCCTCGAGTCTCACGAGGTGGCGTCGTACCGCGACAAGTCCTGATGATTCGGGAGGTGTCCATCATGTCTCCAGAACCGCCATGGGATTGCCAGCACACGGGAGCAAAGCAAGCTCAGCGTCGCGAGCCCGGCCGCGAGAGGTGGATTGTGAAACAGGGCGCGTGTTCTTTGTTCAATGGGCGCGGCCCCTGACGTCCGCTGCTGGAACCCGCCGCTTGTCGACAGGGATTCACCGTGAGCAGCGGCCCCTGAATCAGGAGACGGAGCCGCGACGCTGGTGGCGCAAGGCCACGAGCAGCATGCTGGCGAACGTCACCACCAGGACGGCCACCTCCTCCAGACTGTCCAGCGGGGCCTCGTTCTCGTTGATGAGCGCGAGGCTCGAGAGACACAGCACCAGATGGACGCTGAAGACGGGCAGCGACGCGCTGCCGAGCAGCACGAGCACCCTCGGCCGCAGCCACCGGTAGACCCAGGGCGCACCCCTGTCCGCGAGCAGGGCCAGCGCCAGGAAGTTCACCAGGCGCAGCGGGCCCAGCGTCCACTTGTCGAGCAGCGCGGGGTGCTCCACCAGGAAGGACACAGGCGGCCACTCATACCGCGCCAGCAGGAACAGGAGCCCCAGCCCCCAGGCTCCACCCAGCAGCACGCGAGAGCCCGTCCACCCCGCGACATGTCCTCGCGCCCGAAGGCTTCCCCGCCACACGCCCAACACCCACAGGAACTGCCAGGCGAACAAATCAAATGCCCCCGAGTGCCCCATCTTCACCGGAACCCAAGGGAGCTTCCCCAGCCCGCCGTACAACATCTGCTTGAGCCCCAGCTGGGCCCAGAGCCAGACCAGACCACTGAGACACACCACCTTCGCCCAGCCCGCCTCCCTCGCCGCGAGCAGCAGCAGCGGCGTCAGGACCAGCAGCACCACGTACAGCGGCAGGATGTCGAGCAGCGGTGGACAGTAGAGCAGCGCGAGGCTGCTCCACAGCGCTGTCACGGGCTCCTGATGATAGAAGTCGAGCAGGTTGAGCACCGCGGGACGGTGCGAGGCCCAGCCCACGGTGCCGATGACGGTGAAGGCGAAGAGCAGCAACCCCACGTGGTGCGTGTAGACCTTGAGCGCGCGCCCCCGCAGGCTCCGCCAGAGCCGGCCCGGCGTGTCCCACGCCTTCGCGTGAGCACCGCCCACCAGGAACGCCGACAGGAACACGAAGCCCTCGGCGGCCGAGACGAAGCCGAAGGGCTGGCTGCTGTAGGCATTCAGCCGGGTGGGCAGATGCGTCAGCGTCATCAGCACGAGGAGCAGCCCCCGCAGGGCATCCAGCTCCGGCCTGCGCGACGCGGATGTCCGAAGAGGGCCGGACTCGAGAGACAACGAAGGGACGGCGGCGTCCCCGCTCCTCACGGTGAGCCCAGCTCCTCTTGCAGGAACCGGCGGAGCACCTCCGGCCGGCGCCCCAGCGTGTCACGCAGGCGCTGGATCTCCTGTCGCCAGGACTCCTCGGACTCCGGATACCGCCACCGCTCGATGTGCCGCGGCATCTCCGGAGCCAGGAGCTCCACCGTGGCGTCCAGCATCGCGAGCACCCGCTCCGGCGCGAACGTGTTGTCCAGGTGCCAGTGGAACCGCGCGACGAACCGCTCGCGAAACACCGGCGACGTCATGAGGCGGCGGAAGAGCACGACAAAGGGCTCCGCCATCCGCTCGTCGCGCAGCAGCCGGCCCAGGGAGTTGGCCTCGGGCCCACCCGCGAACGCGGCGTCCAGGTCGTACATCAACCAGCGCCACCGGCCATCGCCCGCGCCGGCGGTCGTCGAGCCGCCGCGAAGACGCCAGAACTTGATGTTGTTCTCGGGCCAGTCCTCGTTGCCGAAGTAGAGCTGCGCGACGTGGTAGTCGATGAAGTCCTCCACGTCGATGCGTGCCTCGACATGCGCGAGGTGCTCGGGCTCGGAGAGGTCGTGCTCCCGGACATAGGCGAGCAGCTCCGCGTAGGGGATGGCGTCCTCGGCATCTCCCGTGTCGAGGAGGCCGTCCCCCTCCAGGATGACGATGTTCTTGCGGTTCAGCCCGTGATGGCTCGCGAGGGAATACTCGTCATACCGCTCCCGAATCTCATGCAGGCCCCAGTACTCGCCATTGAGGAACACCACCGTGGGGCGACAAGCCTGGAGGGCCAGGTTCGTCTGGCGCAGGAATCCCTGGAGGGCGCAGTCCTTGAGCTTGCTGTTCAGTTGGTCCTGGCCCGAGGTGCGGACCAGCAGCCGCTTGAAGTCCTGGAGCGGGTGGTCTGGGAAGAACTCCGCCTGGAAGGACTCGGGGCCATAGTCCTCCTTCGCATACAATCGCAGACTCTTCTGCGGCAGCGCGGCGCTCCCCGAGCCATGGATGCGCACGCCCGCGTTCTGCGCGAGCACAGGGGCGCCTGACGCCTCGAACCACTCGACGTGGACGGGCCGCTCCCAGTCCTTCCCATCCTGCATGTAATTGCCGGTGCCCCAGCCCGCCGTCCCTTCCGGAGACGGGTCATGCATCCGCCCCGGGACATAGATGCCCTGCTCATGCCCGAAGAAGTGCTCCGCGTCCGTCACCAGCGAGAGGACGGGCAGCGACGTGGCGCTCTGTCCGATGAGATAGGTGCGCGCTTCTCCGGGCCCCACGGGGGTCTCTCCCGAGAACCGCTGGAGCCGCACCACCGTCGCGAGCACGGGCGGCGTGGCGGGAGGCCTCCATCGCCAGGTCTCCGGAGACGTGTCTGGGTTTGTCGGGATGAGGCTCAGCGGCGCGGGCTGTCCTCGCTTGTTCAGCAACACCAGGGGCGTGGTGTAGACAGGCGATGAAGGCCCCGGCGCCGTCCCATCCAAGGTGTAACGCGTGGTGGTGTCTGGCTCGGAGGGGAGCGTCAGCAGCGCCTCGGCGGCATACAGATTCTCGGGCGCGGCGAAGCTCAGGCGCTGGAAGTCGAGCCGCGTGCGAAGCTCCGTCCCCGCCATCGAATAGGCGACGACCTCCAGGGACTCACTGCCCTCCCCCGGCTGCCAGGGAATGCTCCAGCGGCCCGCCTCCAGCAGGGCCTCTCCGAGCAGCACGGAGCCCTCGTAGAGCTCCACCCGGAACACCCCCGAATCCACCGGGAAGCCTCCGCGCAGGACGTGCTGCTCGTTGTCCATCGCGTCGATGGTGAGGACCGCGGGCGAGGACTCCTCCCCCAGTTCGTCCGGGGGCACCTCCGAGGTGCCTCGACAGGCGACGAGCGCCAACACGAGCAGCGCGAGCCGGGGGATCATGGGGAAGACACGCGGCGGAGGAACGGAGAAGACACGAGCATCGAGCGACGCCCGAGCAATCCTCGTGCCTCAAACTATCTCCCTGAATTCATGGGACTGGGCCCCGGAGGCCCTGGCAGGTTGCCACGCCCAGGGTGGCGGATTGCCACGGCGGGCGGAGCCTCGGGGCTCGAAGTCGCCTCCCTCTCTCGCGATATGCACGACGTCGCCGCGCATTCTCATGCGACAAGAGCGCGCTTATCGAAGCATTGAGCCGCAATCAGGAGCGCTCACGCGCCGTATCGTCGTCACGCAGCAGGGATTTCTCCGGACGGAAAAGCGGGCGCAACTCCCCGTGAATCCAGCGGATAATCCGAACGAAGCACTTGTGATGTATCAGAGGGGGATAACACGCCATGCGTGTCGATGGCTCGCCACGTGCCACACAGACCAGCTCATCCGAAGGCGCGACTGAAACAGCCCGGACCGAGACTGAAACCAACCACAACCAGGTCGAGGAGCAGGACTCTTCAGGTTCCGAAGGGTTCGACTCGACATCTTCTTTCGAGGACGACGGGGGCTCCGTCCGTCGCGAGAAGCTCCAGCCTCCGCCACCACCGCCGCCTCCCCCCCCCGAGGAAGAGGAGCCCCTTCCCCTCCCGCGCAAGGACCTGAAGCGCGGCGACTCCGGGCCCGAGGTGCAGCAACTCCAGGACGCGCTGGTGGAGCTGGGCTACCTCACCGAGGCGCAGGCCGCCACGGGCCCGGGCGAGTTCGGCCCCAAGACGCAGGCCGCGCTGGAGCAGTTCCAGGCCGACCATGGCGTCTCCACGAACGGGCAGTACGCCAGCGCCACGCGCGAGGCCCTGGGCCAGGCGCTGTCCCAGCAGAAGGCCGGGGGCGGCACCCCGCGCTCCGCGATGTCCGCCGAGGCCGCGTTCATCACCCAGTTCACCTCCGAGTACAACCCGACGGGCCCCCGCGGCAGCACCAACTGTGGCCCGGCGAGCCTCGCCATGTCGCTGGCGTACACGGGCCACATGCCCGGCGGGCTCACCAAGGAGCAGCAGGTCGACTACGCACGCGCGCTGATGAGCCCGCGTCGCGAGGCCGAGTTCACCTATGTGAAGTCCTCCGACGGCTCGCGTGTCCCGCAGCTCAACCGGGACCGGGAGCTGACGGGCGGCACCATGGTGAGCGACGGCATCCAAGGCGCGGGGCTCGGCGCGCGCTACGGCCAGGGCTGGGATGCCCTGGACAAGCAGCTCGCCTCGGGCAACCCCGTCATCGCCAATGGCAAGACGAACGCGGCGTGGCGTGAGCAGTTCCCCGAGCGCATGGGCTCGGGCGACATCGGCCACCTCAACGCGATCCTGGGGAAGACGCAGGACGGCAAGTACCTGGTCGCGGACCCGCTGCACACTGGCGGCCCCGTGGCGATGACGCGCGCGCAGCTCAGCGTCTTCTTCTCGCCCACGGGTGGACAGCCCTCGTTCACCGCGCTGGAGGGCGCCTCGAAGGGCCAGGGCGGCGCGGCCGCCGCGGGAGCTCGCGCGGGGGCGGGCGCCACCGAGGCCCTGACCCGCCTGCTCGAGCAGCCCCGCGCGGACCGCCCCGTGCCGGAGCCCGACCTCCTCACGCCGCGCACGGGCGTGGGCGCCGTCAGCATCAGCGTCGCGGGCGCCTCGGACGTGAAGACGCGCGCGCTCCAGGACGCGAAGACGCTGGAGGGCACGCTCCAGAACAGCCTGGAGAAGGGCGCGCTCCAGTTCGAGCAGTTCATCGCCAGCAACCCGGACCCGGCCTATCAGGAGGCCTTCGTCCGCGCCGCGGAGCCCTCCCTCGCGAAGATGGGGCAGCTCTTCGCCGGAGTGTCGCCGGAGACGAACCGCAAGCTGCACCCGCCCGCGGGCCAGCGCGGGGTCGACCCGAAGGACCCGGCGGCGATGCAGAAGGTGGTCGACGCGGAGATTCGCATCGAGCACCAGACGTACTACGCGCTCGCGCGCGCCACGGAGCTGATGAAGGACCCGGCCGCGGGGATGGTGGGCAAGGCCTTCACCCGCGACGCGCCCCCCACCCTCGTCAACATGTCGATGACGAGCGCGGTGCGCACCGCCGTCAACTTCGGCATCGGCACGAAGCTCGCGTTCGACATCGAGCGCTCCCTCAGCCGCACCGAGGTCATCCCTCCCAACCACACCGGCCCCACGATGGGGACCGCGCGCGCGCAGCTCCACGAGACGCTGTGGAACAGCATCGACCTGCTCCGAGGCCGGTTCGCCGAGGCCGCGGGGAAGTCGGAGCAGCACCAGAAGAAGCTCACCGCGCTGCTCGGTGGCCCCGCGGCCATCCTCACGCCGGACCAGCAGAAGGAGTTCATCGGCGCGTACATGCGCGAGGGCAGCATCCAGAAGGACCTCGCGGACCACGAGCAGTTGGGCAAGCTGCTCGCCACCGCCGTGCCGGATGGTGTGCCCACCAGCGCCGATGACGCGCGCGTCGGTGCGCTGGTGCGAGAGCTTCCCCGGCTCGCGGACACGAAGGCCGGCGCCGCGTTCCTGGCTGAGCAGCTCACCGCCAAGGCGGAGAACAAGCCGCTCTTCCTCGACGTCGTGGGCAAGCTGAAGGACGGCAAGGACCTGCACGAGAAGCTGGCCGTCGCATTGGTGAAGAGCGCGGGCAGCGGCGCCATCCTCGCCGCCGGCAACAAGGCCCCGGGCGCGGCCCAGAAGATCTTCGACGGGCTCACGCGCTTCTCGGACCTGTTCGGGATGAAGCAGGACGACATGAAGTCCTATGTCCGGCTCCTGCGTGACATCAAGCCCGGCTCCTCGGAGGCGGACGTCCGCAAGACGACCGCGTCCCTGCGCTCCCTGCTCAAGGACCAGGAGACGGGCCTGCCGTTCAGCGCGGACACGCCTCGCGGACAGGCGCTGCGCGGCCTGGGCCTGCTCATCACCGGCACCGCGTTCGCGGGAGACGCCGCGGGCTGGAAGCAGGCGGACCTCG
Organism: Myxococcus stipitatus; assembly: GCF_038561935.1. The sequence continues at coordinate 7,357,306 of NZ_CP102770.1, forward strand.
CCGCGAAGCTCAAGATTGTCGGCGACGGGCTCAGCGTCGGCGCGGATGGGGCCACGCTCGTCACCGGTGTGCTCGGCAAGACAGCGACGTGGGCCACGTCCGTGACGGTGCTCGGCAAGCTGTCCGGCGTGGGCGCCATGATGGGCGCGGTGGGCGACGCGATTCAGGGCCTCCAGTTCCTGCGCGACGGCGACAAGTGGAAGGCCACGGCCTCCGGCGCACAGGCCCTCGGCGGCGCGATGATGGCGGGCGCGGCGCTGTTCGGCGCGGCGCCGGGCTTCCAGATTCTCGGCGCGGCCCTCTTCCTGGGAGGACTGGCCGCCAAGTACCTGGACCCGGAGAAGGAGCGCATCCGCGAGCAGCAGGTGAAGCTGCTCACCGCGAGCGGCATGGATGAGACGCTCGCGAAGAACCTCATCGCGCTGGGGCCGGACCTGCTCGACACGCGGCTGCGCCAGGGCGCGGGCATGTCTCCCGAGCAGGTGCAGAAGTTCGTCGCCGACAACCCGGCGCTGGCGAACGAGCCGCTGCACCTGGACAGCATGGCCCAGGCCGCGAGCGCCATGAAGATGAAGGGCGCGGACTTCCAGCAGTTCTTCGAGCGGCTCGCGAAGGAGCGCGGCGTCGACGTGGCCACGCTGGGACACGAGCTGCATGCGCGCTTCTTCGGGCGCCCGCCCTCCAGCGGCTTCGGCGGAGGTGAGGTGTACATGTCCGCCGGTCAGGAGTTCCGCGCGTGGGTGGAGGCGAACCACCCGGACGTCGCCGCCTGGGCGAAGCAGCACGAGACGCGCTGAGCCGCGTCTCACGGGGAGCGCCAGGCTCGGTCCATCGCACGAGCCTGGCAATCCCTGGCGAAGACAGCCCACGCGAAACATGAATAGGAAGTACGACGGCTGACGCAAGAGCAGCCACCACCCGGTGGCCACCTGCAATGACTGTCACACCCCTCCGGGGCTGATTCCCGAGTACTACCCTGCAGCTGCGTGTCACCCGCCCCGGCTTCATCGAAGGCATCGCCGCGCTCAAGGCCAGCCAGGGCGTGCCGGACTTCCAGGTGAACGAGGACGCCACCCGTCAGGCGATGCGCACGTGCGCGGCCAGTGCCATGTCGAGCACTGCTGCAAGGGCAAGGAGAAGCGCCTGACGGCCCCTGGGCGAAGGGCATCACCCTCGACCAGGACATGGCGTACTACGACGAGGACGGGCACTCCGACTGGGCCCACACGCGCACGGGCGCCAAGGTGCTCAAGTCGCAGCCCCCCGAGTTCGAGCTGAACAACCAGGGCATCCATGCGCGCAGCGACGTCGCTTGCGCGGACTGCCACATGCCCTTCCAGCGCGTGGGCGCGATGAAGGTCAGCGACCACCAGGTGCGAAGCCCGCTGCTCAACATCAACAGCCGCGCCTGTCAGACGTGCCACAAGCGGAGCGAGGCGGAGCGGCTCTCACGCGCTGAGCCCCCCAGACGCGAAACCTGGCCATGGACGCGCTGGTGGACGTCATCCATGACCTCGAGCGCGCCCAGAAGGCGCTGCTGCCCCGGAGCAGGCGCCTCCACTCAGCTCTGGAGGTGCTCCGGGGTGATGCCCGCCTCGTCGAGGTCCAGCGACTCCAGGGGGATTCGCTGGATGGACTCGCGCGGCTCGAAGTCGGAGTCGAGCTTGTCGCGGTACTTGTGCGAGCCGCTCTCGTACGTCACCCAGAGCTCGTTGCCGACGACGTTGAAGCCCTGGGCGTAGGGGTCGATCTGCCCGTTGCTGATGTCCTTGCGCTGGGAGATGTCCGCCTCGAAGGAACCGCCGCTGGAATCGAACGGCTGGTAGACGAGCTTCCGGTCGCCGGTGGTGAACAAGAGGGCACCGTCGACCACCATCATCCCCTGTGCGCGGTCCGGCGCGCGGATGGGGCCTTGTCGCGAGCCCTTGATGATGGCGCCCGTGTCCTCATCCAGCTTGTAGCGCCAGACAGCCCCTGCCTTGCCGTCGCCGTCCTTGCTGTAGGCGCCGACGTACGCATAGCCATCCTTCACCGTCATGTAGCTGCCGGCCGACACCAGCCCGATGCCCGTCGCGGGGTCCTTCAGGTCTTCCGGCTGGGGGACCTCCGTCACCTGGAGGGCGGGGACCTCCGTCCCATCCTTCGCGGCCTGCTCGATGGCCTCGCGGCTGTAGACGTAGAGGTGCTTGGTGTCGGAGACGTAGACGAACTCGCCGTCCGTCGAGACGCCGCCGCCGTGGCTGGGCGCTCCCGCCAGGTGGTCGGGGCTCAGGCCGCCCAGCTTCACCTGCTGCGTCTCCTTGCCCGAGTCCTTGTCCTGCACCGAGAGCATCACGCCCCGGCAGTCGTCGTAGTACGTCGTGAGCACTTCCTTGCGGCCCGCGTCGTACCCCTGCCCCTGCGGCGTCCAGCCCGTGTCCAGGTGCAGCAGCTTGGGGCCCTCCGTCGACGTGCCGCCCGAGTCCAGCGGCGCGGGCTTCACGGACGCGGCGACAGCGGCCGACGAGGTGCTTTCGCCGGTGAGGTTCACCCGGCTCGGCCGGGCCTGCTCCAGGGTGTCCTTGAAGTAGGGCGATGCGGTGGGGGCTGGCGCGGGCGCGGGGGCGGCCTCGGGCGTCGTGGTCGACTTCTGGACCGTGGGGGCGACACGCGGAAGGACGGAGTTGATCACCAGGATTCCTCTCGTTTGAGCTCCAACACCCACAGCATGCGCCAAGGGCGCCGCCCGGCGACATCGGCCGACCGGACGGCGCCAGACAGCGCGGGACTACTCCACCCAGGCGACGCTGCCCAAGCCCATGGACAGCATGTCGCAGACGTAGACGATCGAGTCGTCGCCGTCGTCGTAGACGCCCCGAGCCGGGATGCACTTCGCGGTGTTGGGATACGGCGCGTTGAGGCTCAGCCCGAGGAGGCGGCAGGACTCGTGGTCATCCGGCCCTCCACACTCCTCGGTGCAGCTGCTCGCGCGAATCCAGTACGGGTTGTAGAGCGGGTACGAGTCCGCCTCGTGCCAGCACAGGCCCGAGTCACAGTCCGCGTCCACCTCACAGCCCGAGCCCGTCACGTACATCCCCTGCGTCTGCTCCGACGTCTCCGGCGCCGGCTCCTGCACCGGCTCCGGCGACGTGTTGTTGCAGCCGAACAGCGAGAGCGAGACGACCGAGACCGCCACTGCGACGAAGTTCCTCATCGATGGGTACCTTTTCGGGAGAAGGGGGAGCCCCCGAAACAAGCATTCCCAGCGAGCGGAACCAAGCAGAACCCCCAAGAATTCTTACTTTCGCAGAACGGCCGTAGTTCCAATGGACCCACGTCAATTCCGCCCCGCCCGGAAACGTGGACTTCGCCCCCTTCGGTCAGGGACGCAGGTGGCTCTCGAAGAACCGGGAGGTCTCCGCCCAGGCCGCCGCGGCCGAGGCCTCGACGTAGTCTTCGTTGGAGGGGTTCGCGAAGCCATGCAGCCCGTCGAACTCCACGATGCGGTGGCGCACTCCCGCCGCCGCCAGCGCCTCTCGTAGCGCCCGGGGCTTCTCCGGAGGAATCACCTCGTCGCGCGCCGCGAAGATGCCCAGCACCGAGGCCCGGATGGGGGCCAGCGCCTCCACGTCCGTCACCACGGGGTTGGCGTAGTACAGGACCGCCGCGTCCAGCTCCGGAATCGCCATGGCGGTCCGCAGCGCCCAGCTCCCCCCGAAGCACCACCCCAGGCTGCCCGTGCGCGGCGCCCGGATGCGCGGGTCCTCCTGCAGGAACGCATGCGCCGCCCTCAGCGCCTGGGTCGCACGCGCCGGGTCCACCGCGCGCAGCAACGCGAGGGCCCGGTCTCCCGTGGTGGCCACCTCGCCGCCGTACAGGTCCACCGCCAGCGCCGCGTAGCCATTGGCCGCCAGGCGGTCCGCCCAGTGGCGCATGTGCGCGTTGAGGCCCCACCACTCATGGATGACCAGCACCGCGGGCAGCGGCCCCTTCGCGCCGGGCGGCAGGCTCAGGTACGCCTTCATCCCGGCGACCTCCAGCTCCTGTCCCCGAGGCGCGGGCGGCGCAGCGGTGCGCAGCACGTGCAGCGCCTTGAACTCGGCCTCCGAGACGGCGCCCGTGACGGAGGGCTCCCGCCCCGCGTCCTGCGGCCCCCTTCGGACACAACCCGCCAACAGCCCCACCGCGACCCACAGCCACAGATGACGACGCATGCATGTCTCCGCTCGCACGGGTGTCGCGCGACAACGAAGAAGGCGGGCCGGGGATTCCCGCTCTAGAAGAGAAGCCCCTGCCCCAGCCGCTTGATGAGCGGGGCCATCACGTCCGGGTCGAAGCCGATGTCCAGCAGCTCCAGCCGCCGCAGCTTCGGCAGGGCCTTGGTGGAGCGGAACGCGAGCGCGCCCTCCTCGCTCACCTCGGTGCGCGACAGCTCCAGGCGCTCGAGGCTCGCGAGGCCCTTGCTCTTCGCCAACGCCATGGCCGCGTCGTCGCCAATCTCGTTGCGGTTGAGCGCCAGCCATTGGAGCGCGCCCAGGCCCTTCGCCTTCGCGAGGACGGCCACGCCCTCATCGGAGAGCCCGGAGCCGGACAGGTAGAGCCGCTCCCAGGGCAGCTCCGCCTTCGCGAGCACCGCCATGCTGGCATCCGTCAGGCCGCAGCTGGAGAGGCTGACGGAGCGCACGGCGGACAGCGACGGGCTCGACACCAGCGCCTGGACGGAGGCGTCTCCCGCGCCGACGAGCACCAGGGAGTCGAGCCGGCCGACTCGCGTCGCGGACGCCAGGGCCCGCATCGCCGCGTCGACCCCCGGGCCCTTCAGCCGCAGCCAGCGGACCTGGGAGAACCAGGGCTGCTCCAGCGCGAGCGCCAGGCCCATGCCGTCACGTGTGCCGACCGTCAGTCGGGAGATGGGCTCGCGCGCGAACAGCTCCGCCCCGTGCGTCGCGAGCGGCTCCTCCGGCAGCGTCAGCTCCTCGATGAAGCCTCGGCTGTAGGAAGGCTCGTGCACGCTCGCGGCGAGCAGCGGCTTGAACCAGCCTCGGCCGTGCGAATCCATCAACGCCCGCTCGCGGCGCTTGAGGTCGAGCCTCCGCGCCGGGTCCATCCGACCGGGCAGCGCGACCTGCACCCGGATGAGCTCCGCGCGCGCGGGGTCGCTGGCCTGAAGCACCTCCGCGCACGCCAGCCTCGCCGCATCGCTGGCGGGGTCCTCCACGACTTTCGCGAGCAGGGCCTGGTAGTCGCTCATCGTCCCAGCAGCTCCTTCACCTCGCGCTGCCAGCGCGCCCCCAGCTCGGGGTGCACCATGCGCACGTAGGCGGCATAGCCTTCCAGCCACGCGGGGAAGTCCGCGCGGCCTCGCGCCTGCGACTCCACGCCGTGCTTGCGGCAGTTGGCGAGGATGGCCTTGAAGCGGCGGCGCTCCTCGCGCGGGATGGAGACCTGCTGGTTGACGGTGAGGCCCGTCACCCGCTGGCGCCCACCCTGTCGCATGACGCGGCGCTTGGCGCTGTTCTCCGCGAAGCCCTCCTGCTGGAGGATGGCGTTCACCCACCAGAGGAAGCGGCCCATCCGCTCCGGGGGCTTCGCGAAGGAGAAGGACAGGTCATCCGCGTAGCGCGTGTACTGGCCTCCCGCCTTCTTCGCGAGGGCGTGCAGTCGCGCATCCATGCGGCGGCAGACGAGGTTGGCGATGGCGGGCGACGTCGGCGCGCCTTGCGGCAGCACGCCCGGCCACACCACGGTGCCGTCCGGCAGGCGAGGCCGCCAGGTGGTGAGGCCCGCGAGCGTGGAGGAGACCTCCTCGTTGTAGCCGTGCGACTCGAAGAGGCCCTTCACCCGGCGGTAGTGCACCGAGGGGAAGAAGTCCTCCACGTCCACGCGCACCACCACCGCGTTGCCGACGTGGGCCTGGGCGTTCGTCACGGTGGAGCGGCCGGACACGAAGCCGTGCACGGCCTCGTGCATGGGCAGGCGCGCGAGCACCCCTTCGAGCAGGGCCCGCTGCGCGGCCTTGAGCTTCGCGCGAGGGGCGCAGATGCGGCGCATGCCTCCGGAGCGCTTGGGGGTCTCGAACTCCACGTAGCCCGCGCCGGGGCCAGAGCCCGGACGCATCAGCGCCTCCAGCGCGGAGGGCTCCACGCCCACGAGCTTCGCCACGTCCTCGCGGGTGCGCAGCTCCGGCAGGGCCGGCGTGTCCGCGGGCTTGCGCTTCACGGGGGTGGAGCGCAGGCCCGGGAAGAGGCCGAAGTTCCAACCGGTGGGGTTCCACCCGCCCTGCGCGCGGGGGCTCGGGCGGCGCGGAGGGGCGATGCGCGAGTCGGGGAGCGAGACATCCGCCAGCCCCATCTTCTTCACGGCGGCGCGTGCGTGGGAGCCCACGCGGGAGTCCGGGTCCTTCACCCGGCGGCGAAGCTGACCCGCGGCGGCGACGCGCGGGAAGAGCAAGGGGATGAGGCGCACGGCCGCGAGCCGCTCACGAGGGTCCACGCTCCCGAGCCTCTTCGAGACGACCTCGCTCCAGTGCCGGCTGACGTAGAAGCGGGCCACCTCGTATTCGGCGAGGCCCTGGTGTCGCTCCAGCAGCTCCGTGATGCGGTGGAAGTTCGCCTCCGGGTCCTCCATCAGGGGCTTGAGCTCGAGGAGGAGTGCGACCAGGTCCATGCAGGTGCTCCAGGGCCACCACGATGAGGCGGACTGCGAGCTCCTGGGGACGCCGCCACCTGCACGGCAGAGGCGGACGAGGTCGGGGAAGCCCGCCAGGCGGACCTCGTACCGCATCGTCCTTCAATGGGTGTCATGGGCAGCCGCGACGTGACATCGCGGACGGAAGGCTGGCTGCACGCGACCCCAGGAGCGGAACGAAGCTCACCACATGTTTCAGGATGAAGGAAGTGTATCGAGCTCGGAGGGCTCATCTTCCTCCATCAGGGCGAGCAGGGCCTCGCGAGGCCCTCCGGGCGCACGACGCACCAGGGTGTCCAGCTGCCGTCCCTGGGCGCGCACGCGCTCGCCGTGGGCGCGCATCACGGACAGGGCATCGGGCTCCATCCAGGGACGCGAGAGCACGTCGAGGTTGTGCAGGAGCTCGCGGCGGTTGCGCGGAGCGGTGAGGCTGGCGCTCACGCCGGGCTGGGACAGCGAATAGCGATAGCAGTCCACGGCGGAGGGGAGCGGCGCGTCGGGCGGCGCTCCGGGCACGGGGCGGAGGAGTCGGCCGTAGCAGGTGGTGGTGAAGGTGAGCACGCCGGTGCCCTGACGCTGGGCTTCGGGGAAGAAGGCGGTCTCCGCGCCGGGATGCGCGGCGCTGTGGCGGGTCATCACCACGGGCCACGGATGGCGCGCCAGGGCGTCGCGGGCGAGATCTCTGAGGTGCGTGGAGAAGCCGAAGGCGCGCAGCTTGCCTTCGGCGCGCAGGCGCTCGAGCTCGGCGAAGTCCTCGTCGGAGAGCCGCTCGGGGGCGCGGACCCAGAAGAGGAGGAAGACGTCGAGCCAGGAGGTGCGCAGGCGGCGCAGCGCGGCCTCCACGTCGCGGCGCAAGGCTCCCGCGCCGGAGTGGTACGTGCCCGCCACGATGACGGCCTGGTCGCGGAGACCTCGGCCCGCGCGGAGGAACTGGGTCAACGCGGCGTAGCGCGGTTCCCAGAAGAAGGTGTTGATGCCGGCCTCATGCGCCTCGAAGAAGGGCTCGCGAGACGTGAGGTGCGCGCCCGAGAGGACGAGGGGAGACACGTTGAGCCCCGTGCCGCCGAGGGGACGTGAGGAGGCGCGGGGAGGAGGCAGCGGGCGCGAGGTGGCCCGCGCGCGCGGTCTGGCGGGGGCGGTGGGGCGAAGCTGCGCGAGCTCGGGTTCAGTGGTGAAGAGCGCGTCGGGAAAGGTCAGGGTCAGGGCCCGCAGGTGGGCGGCGACGCGGGGAGGTTCGACGGAGCCACGCAGGCCATCGACGAGCCGGGCGAAGGAAGCGGCGTCCGCATGCCGAAGGCGCCAGGTCCATGCGGCGATGCGCAGGTCTTCGTCGCTCTCCAGGTGAGCGGGGGCCTGCCCATCATGGAGCAACGCGTCCACCCGAGTGTCGAGCGAAGTGCTTGCCTCCAGCGGAGACGCCGCCATGCGCACCCTGGGCACGGTGTCATGCGACAAGGGAGCGGAGGCCTGCGCTTCATGGAGCAACGCGTCCACCCGAGTGTCGAGCGAAGCGCTTGCCTCCAACGGAGACGCTGCCCTGCGCCCCCTGGGCACGGTGTCACGCGACAAGGGAGCGGAGACATGCGCCTCATGAAGCAACGCGTCCAACCGCGTATCGAGCGAAGTGCTTGCCTCCAGCGGAGACGCCGCCGCCATGCGCACCATGGGCGCGGTGTCACGTGACAAGTGGAGCAAGGCGCGCAGCTCCGCCTCATCGCGCTCGGGGTCGAGATGTTCCGCCGCCCGAGCTCTCACCCATGGGTCGGGGGAATGGACACAAGCGAGCGCGATGGAAGGCGCCGCATCCTCGCTCATCCGCTCGTTCGAGAGCGCGAGCTCCAGGCCCAGGCGCCGAAGTCCCGGGTCGGGGTCCTCGATGCAAACACGGAGGGCGCTGTCCACGTCCAGGACCGCGGCACGCAGCCACGGGTCCTCATGGGACTCGGCATGCTGCCGCTCCGTCTCCGTGAGCAGGTCGAGCGAAGCCAACGCCCGCAGGGCCACCGCACGCACCGAGGAGTCGTCATCTCGCGAGGCCTCCACGAGGGGCTCGGGCAGCTCCAGGAAGGCCGCGGCCATCGCGACGGCCCGACGCTCCCGCACCGACACGGCGCGCGGCGCGAACTCCACCAGCGCGGTGGCGAAGTCCTCCGCGGCGGCCTGAGAACGAGGCCGACGCTCCCACGCCGCGATGACCTCCGCACGTGCCCCCTCGTCGGAGTCATCGAGGGCATTCAGCACAAGCCCCCGGCTGTTCGGGTCGTAGACCAGCGCCGAGATGACCGCCCGGCGGACGCCCGCGGCCGAATGCCCCGCCAGACTCCGAACCTGTTCGAGCAGTCGCGCCTGGTCGTGCTTCACCGCGATGCGCGCGGCCCATGCCAGCGCCCCCGGCCTGGGCGGCGCCGCGAGGATGCGCTCCGCGAGGTCCACTTCGTCCACGACGAGCCGCTCGAGCAGCGCACGCGCCTCGTCCTGTGCATGAGGAACCCGAGGCTCATCGAGCCAATGCAACGCCAGGCGTATCGCCTCCGGATCCTTGCGCTCACGAAGCCGGCGACGAGCGAGCGCCCGCAACGGTTCGTGCGGATCCCCCAGCCACTCCACCAGCTCATGCGCGGAGAGGGACTGGGCCGCCCGAGCCTCCAGACGCGCGGTGGTCACCGCCGGGTCCTCACTGGCCAGCGAGCCACCCGCGTCGGGCGCTGAACCCTCGGACAGGAACGGCTGCCCGAGGGAGGCACCATCACCGTGACGAGCCCCCTCCAGCGGCGACGCCTGCGTCGCGGTCCCCCACTCCAGCTCCAGCCACGCGACCGCCGAGCGCAGCGGCCCTCGCGCCTGTTCCGGTGTCGCCGCCACTTCGCGCACGCGCCGCCGAACTGACTCGTTCCCCGCCCCCAGCCAGCTGAGCGCCTGCACCGCCGCATGGCGCACGCGCCAGAACGGGTCCTCCAGCGCCGTCAGCAGCACCTCCACCGCCCCCACCCCCACCACCGAGGCCGCGGCACGCACCGCCGCGCGCCGCACCCACCATGCGGGCTCTTCCCGCACCGCGCGCGAAGCCCGAGGCACCAACGCCTCCGCCCCCAATCGAGCGAGCGCGCGCCACGCGCGGTCTCGCACCAGCGGCATCGCATCCTCGAGCGCCTCGAGCAGCGCGGGGACGAAGCGAGCGTCCCGGGCATCTCCCAGTCGGCGCGCGGAGAGGGCGCGCACCTCCGCGTCCTCATCCGTGAGCAGTGCCTGTCTCAGCGCATGACGCCCGGCGAGCACCGCCAAGTCCACGGCTCCCGCCGCCTCGCGCCGCACCGGGACGTCCTCATCCAGCAGCCTCACGGTGGCCGGGTCCATGTCGAGCATCGACGGAGACTCTAAGCGCCCTGCTACACTGTGCCCATGCCCGACATGCTGGCCATCATCAGCAAGGCCATTTTCGAGAAGGAGGCCCCGGGCCTCTCACCCGGCCAGGTCCTTCCCACGGACCGGTATCGCAGCCAGAGCAAGCACCTGGCCCCCCTCGAGGCCGGTGGCCGTCTCTTCCTCGTCACCGTGCGGCCCCCCAACGAAGCCCTCTGGCTCGTCGCGGTGCTGGAGGGGCTCTCCTCCGATGACGAGGGCTGGGTGGGCCGCAAGAATCGCGTCCCCATCGCGGACATCACCGCGGCCATTCCTCAGCTCCGCTTCGAGTCCGGAAAGGGACTCCAGGCCGCCAAGGGCGCCCTGGGCATGTCCCTCCAGACGCCCCGGGTCCTCACTCCCGCGGACGCGGAGCTCCTGCTGTCGAGCTCCGGGACCCGCCCCATCAACTTCACCGCGCACCAGGAAGCCTCCGCCCTGCCCTGCCTGTGCAAGCAGTGCCTGCCCCGAAGCGGTGAGCAGGCGGAGGCCCAAGGCATGCGCTTCATCCGCGCCCAGATGGAGAGCGAGGGACGCCTGCTCTACTACTGGATGCCCGAGGAGCTCCAAGGCCAGGCGCGAGCCGTCGATGAGGCGGTTCGCACCGCCTTCGTGGGACGGCTCGGAGCCTGAGCATCAGTCGTCCACGCGGCGGCCGGTGAAGCGCACCGTGCTGGTACACGTGCGGGTCTTGAAGTCCGCAGCCGGGGCGTAGGTGATTCGAAGGGAGACAAAGCCCTGGATGCGCTTCGCGGTCAGCGAGTCACCCTCGATGACGAAGCGCTGCACCACGATTTCACCGGTGTCGGTGCCGACGATGGTGTTGAGCCCCACGAACTGGAACGGGCCGTCTTCGACGGAGGCACCGCCGACGACGTAGGGGGACTCATCCGGGAATCCCCCCTCGAGCTGGGCCCGGAAGAAGCCCGGGACTTCGAGGTGCGCATCGCTGAGCTCACCCTCGATGACGGTCCACCGCTGGTTCGCGGAGACGTCCCAGGCATCCCCCACCCCCTGGCGACCGTCGTCGCAGACGTACGGCACCGCGCGCAGCGTGGCCTCGCTCATCTCGATGTCGTAGACACTTGTGCCGAAACCGCCGCACCCGAGCGCCAACCCCGCCCAGGCGCCCAGGGCGCCTGACTTCACGAACGACATCTTCATCATCCAAGCCCTCTCGAAACGGGGACCGCAGCCGGCCCTCCATGCCCCGTGTGGCGACAGGAGACCGCCTCGGCGGCGTTGGAATCAAGAGCCCCTCGAAGTACTCCTCAGCCAACAACCATCTCCCGCGCGAGACATGGCGTGGCTTCCCTTCGAGAACGACCGCGGAGCGCCCATCCCGTGAGTCGAGACAGGCGCGGCCCGCGTCACTGAATCTTCTTCTCGGTGGCGCGGATGATGCGGCCGAAGTCGAAGTTCTCCGACGGGTCCTTCTTCTGCGGGTTCGTCTCCTTGTGGCCCACGACGTTGCCCGAGGGGACGTCGTAGCGCTTGGCCAGGTACGGCACGAGCTTCTCGAGCGCCTTGTACTGGGCCTCGGTGTAGCCGTCCTTGCCGTCGCCCTCGTTGACGATCTCGATGCCGATGGAACGGTCGTTCACATCCTTGCCGTCACCGCGCAGGTCGCCGTCTCCCGCATGCCAGGCGCGCTTCTGGTCGCCGACGAGCTGGAAGATGGTCCCGTCCTTGCCAATCATGTAGTGCGCGCTGACCTTGCCGTTCTTCTTGTCCTTCAACCACTGCTCGCCCTTCTTGAAGACACCCTGCCCGTCCGTGTCTCCGGTGAGCGTCGTGAGGCTGTTCCGGTCGGAGCCGTCGGCGGTGTGGTGGAGGACGATGGTGTCGATGTCCGCACCGGCGGGCCGGTCGTTGTAGCGGTCCGACTTCGCGGGACGCACCTGCATCTCCGGCGTCGGGTTGGAAGGGTCGGTGGACGGAGGCGTCAGCGGCGCCGGGCCCTTGGGCGCCGTCCCGGTGCCGTAGCCCGGAGGAGGCGTGCCCGGGCTCGGAGAGGGCGTGGGGCTCTTCTTCGAAGGCTCGAAGGTGTCGGGACGCGGAGAAGGAGATGCACCAGGCGTCGGTGTCGGCTTCGGCTCCGGTCGCGGCTCATCCTTGAGCGGACGCAGGAGGGTGTTGTTCACGAAGCGCTTGATGGGGTTGAACATGGGGGGCCCTGGGGTGTGGGATGGGGTGCGAAGAACAACCAGATTATCGCTGCCCGATATCGCGAGTTGCGCCTTCCCAGAAAGAAAGAATCGGCGCGACCCCCACGCGTGAGCCCCTCGGGTTCACGACTTCCGCTGCGTCCTCCGCGCCTGGATGCGCGCCTGCACCTCGTCAATCATCAGGTCCACGCGCTCGCTGAGCCATTGCTCGAAGCGCGCGAACCGTGGAGCGGGCTTGCGCGGCGCAGCCCCCGCCAACAGCTCGCGCGGGTCAGGGCCTTGATACAGCTCCGAGTCTTCGTGAAACCCCAGGTAGAGCGGCGCTTCGCCCGCGGCATCCCGGAAGTCACAGACGTAGAACCAGTCATCGCCATTGTGGTGGTCGCAGACTCGCAGCAGGCGAGGCGACTCGATGCCACGGAACAGCGCACTCGCCCGCCAGGCGAAGTCATGACTCCGGTCCATCAGCGAGCGGGAGTGCGAGACCAGCATCTCGGGCGGAGTCGTCGCATCCCACCACGCGTTCAGGAACGACACGCTCCCCACCCGTGACAGGAAGTCGCGGTAGGACGGAGGAAGCGCGAAGCCGAGCTCGCGCTCGACTTGCTCGAGCAAGGCCGGCTCGACGGGACGGCCCTGCACCACCGCCTGCTCACACTCGCCGAACTCCGCCTCCAGCGCGGCGGAGTGTCCCGCCGACTTCAGCTCGGCGAGCCAGGTGTTTCCACGGGAGAGGGCCTCGGCGAAGGACTCCGGGCCGTGCTCCTGGAAGTGCTCCCTGAGCGCCCCCAGCGAAGTGGGCTGCATCCGAGGTGCATCCGGGTCCTGGGGGCGTTGGACGTAGGCGAATCCCTCGGAGAGCCGTGCCGCGACGAGCGCTCGGGCCTGCGTGAGCGCCTCGCGGTTCGTGCGGCAGGCGAAGGTCTCCTCGCCGTGGCGGGTGCTGACGCTGACGCGGTCACCCACCACGTCGATGCCACAGTGTTCCTTGCCTCGGTAGAGCCGATAACGCGTCGTCATCCACCGGCAGCAACCCAGATTGGCTGGAGCGGGTCAACGAACAGCCATCAGAAGTTCGGATTCGTGGGAGCCTGCCCAGGTCTCCACAGGTTGATGCTGAGGGCACCGCGCGGGTAGTGCTGCCATGCCCACGGGTCGAACCCTCGCGGCGCAGCCCAGCCATAGGGCTCGATGTTGCTCGTCATGGGCGGATGGTCCTGGCTTGGGATGGAATAAGCCCGGCGGTACTCCGCCGCGGTGTTCGTCAGGCGCGTCACGGCCAGGTGCAGATGCGGTCCACTCGAGCATCCCGTGGAGCCCGCCTTGCCGATGACCTGCCCCTTCGCGACGCGCTGCCCGGTCGCGACGGAGTACGACTCGAAATGAGCGTAGTAGCTCACGAACCGTTCCTCATATTCACCCGAGCCAACGACATGCTGGATGTAGACCTCCTTCTGGATGGGAGAGTCGCAAGGCACAGGCCGGTCCCTCGCGAGCAGGACGACACCATCCGCCACGGAGAAGATGGGCGTGCCCATGGGCATTCCCCAATCATGACCATCGTGGTCATTGACGAAGCCCGTGTCCGACTGGTCTCGGCCCAGATGGTCCACGATGCTCGCGGTTGCGAGGCCTGGCTGGTCGAATTCATCGACGTTGAGCGTGAGGTCCTGCGCGAAATCGAAGCCGTTGCCGTGTCCCAGCCCCCACGTGAAGGCCGAGAAGGGCGCATCGAAGAGGGGCAGCGCATCCGGCGCCACGGTGAACACACACCCCTTGCGCTGATTCGCCAGGGCCTCGTCGACGGCGGACTTCAGGGGAACAGCCCCCACCCCTCGCCAGTAGTCGACCGCATTCCGGCAGCGCATGACGACATTGTTCAGGCCGTGGGTGGAGTAGAGGCCGGCATGCGCGACACGGCCCTCGGCCAACTGGCCACGCAGACGGCCACAGGGGTCCGACTCCGAGGAGGCGTCCCACTCCAGCTCCCAGCGGTCACCGCGCCAGAGCATGCTGCAGTAGTGCCCCATCCCCGGGGGCACGGCGATGTTCGGATTCGCGGCGCCGTCGGGCGCCGCCTGCTGGCGCACACTCCTTCCGCCACCACAGGCCTGCAGGACCACCGCGACCAGCACCACACACAGACGGAGATTCATCACAGTCGAGCTCATGCAACGGGCACCCTTCGCGGGTTCCGTCCAGCATGCCCGTGCTCACGACCGGTCCGGAGAAATCCTTGCGCACCGAGGGGTATCCAACCCCGACGCGCGGCCCGCCCGGAACGCTCCTCCCGGGCGGGTCCGCTTCATTCACAGCCAGGCGTGCTCAGGGCGCCGCGGAACAGGTGTAGGAATACGAGAGCATATACGCCGAGGTGACACCCCAGCGGGCCCAGATGCCACAGTCGCAGCCGCGGGTGCCCACCAGCTTCGTGTACGTCGCGTCGCTGTAGTACTCGAGCTCGTAGCTTTGCTCGCCACAGTTGCGCTCGGCGTCCTCGCGTGAAGCCATGTCCTGCTCCGCCACGTCGTCAGTCGGCGCACCACCGCAGCCCGTGAACATCAGCCCCGCCGCGAGCAGCGCACCGCCAATGAATCTTCCAGCCTGCATTCATGCCTCCATGGACCTTGTTGGACTGGACAGCCCCACGAACATATCACTCAGAGTATGAGAAACTCATCAAGCGCCTGTGGGGCTGTCACGCCCCAGGTTGGGGGGACAGCCCCCCTGGAATCGCGCGTGAAACCCGCGCCGCGAGCCCTGTCTCCAGGCATGTCTCTCTTGCCACACCGTGGCATGTCGCTTGCCTCGCCCGCGAGACCTGGGCGCCGCGATGGCGATGATGAGGAATTGCGAATGACCACAGTCCGGCCGAGCCGAAGTCCGTCACCTTGGAATCTCTTCCTGTCACTCGCCCTCGCGAGCACGCTCCTGGGCTGTGCCTCATCGGGCCCCGCCGAGAGCGGAGACAACACGCCGGACGCGGGGGAGCCGGCTCCCGATGGAGGCGGCAACCCGTCATCCGATGGCGGCACCGCCGCACCAGACGGTGGCACCCGCCCGCTGCCCCCGTTCACCTGGGGGCAAGGCCCCCAGACGGGCACTCTCGTGGGAGACGTATGGACCCCAGGGCGCGACTCGGCGGGGCTCGTGAACGAAGCCTCCTGGGCGACCGTTCCCAAGGGGCGGTGGATTGAAGTCGCGGGGACCCCACTCACGTCGCTCGACGCGGAGGTCAAGGCCGCGCTGCCGGGCTTCCGCGACCTCGGCTCGCTGGGAATCGCGGGCGTCATCAACGCCTACTCGGGGGTGGCGCTCGATGCGCCACGCGCCCGGTGGTGGGCTTTCGGTGGCGGCCACGCGGACAGCTCCAACAACGGCCTCTACCGCTTCGACATGGCGCGGATGCGCTGGAGCATCGAGCAGCTCCCCGACCACTCCACCCACTGGGCGGGTGTCCCCTGGGGCAACACGTACAGCACCTATCCCCCCGCCGCCGAGTACGCCAAGGCGAACCCCACCAGCGACGTGTACTCGGACGAGTTCTTCGACCCCGACCGGCCCGCCGCGTCGACAGGCAACCCGGTGGCCCGTCACACGTACAACGGGCTCGTCTACAACCCGGACCTCGACGAGGTGGCCTTCGGCGTGCGTCGCATGTGGCGCTACAGCCTGAAGACTCACACGTGGAAGCGCCACAACCCCTTCAACACCCCCGGGGCCGCCTATACCGGAGCCACGGGCTACGGCGGCGCGGCCGGCTGGACGTTCTGGGACGAGAAGGCGGGGCGCTACCTGTTCGGCCCCACGGAGAACTACAACTATTCGCGCTGGTGGTCCTTCGGCACCGCGGACGCATCCTGGAAGTGGGAGGTCGTGACGCCGCCCGCCTGGGCCTTCGCCCAGATGGCCCGGGTCGGCCGCACCCTGGTGAGCTTCCCGGCTCCGGGACACGAGGAGGCCCATGTGCCCTTCCCCCGACTCATCACCTACGACCTGGACACGACCCAGTGGGGCGAGCTGCGCCTGCGAAGCGACCTGGTCCGCGCCCGCTGCTACACCTCCTATTTCGAGGGCCAGGTGTTCGCCTATGTGCCCCCGCTCAATCGATACATCGCCGCGTTCCGGTATGACCGCGATGGCGACGGGACCTTCGAGTACCGCACGTGGATGGTGGACCCGGTCGCCCTCACCCTCACCGAGGCCCCCGAGTACGAGGTCGGCGCCTTCGGCGGATGGCATGAGCTGGTCAAGAATCGCTTCTTCTACCTCGCGACCCATGACGCGCTCGTCTACGTGCGCAAGGGTGAAGAGAACCTGCGTGTCTTCAGACTCCCCTGAGCAGGTTGTCTTTCCTGTCATCCCGCGGGCGAGGTCTCGAGTTGAATCCCAGCCATCCTGGGAAATGGCCAGACATCCTCCTTTGTCGCAGCCGCGTTGACACGAAACGCCATCTCTGTCTGGATTTTACTTGGAGCGAACTCCCACCCGGGAGCGGCTGTCGCGACGTTTCGCTCCAGGCTCAAGAGATTCGAGAGACCCGGGCACGCGCCTTCCTCGCGGTGGTCCTCCTTCGGATGTCACTCCGAAGAGCGAGCATCGGGGGCGCCGTGCCCGTGTTCATGTCAACCATTGAAACAGAGGGGGTTCGCAGCAATGAGGATGCGGAGCAGGATGCTGTGGTCGTGCCTTGTCGCGCTGTCCCTGTCGCGGCTGGCCAGCGCCGACGTGGTGATACTCAACCCGGCGGAGATGAAGGCCCAGGTCAGCTTCGGCCCGCTCTCCCTCAAAAAGTTCACGCTGGAGGCCACGTCCACGACGGGCCACACCGCGTCCAAACCATTCACGACGAGCCCGTACTCGTTGACGGTGGAGAGCGGCCACTCCTATCGCTCCACGCTCGAGGCCGAGTTCAGCAACTCCATCGGCGCCAGGACCACGCTCAAGCTCGAGCGGTCCGTTCACACACTCGTCGACAATCAGGCCGGGCCCTCCACGGTGGACTTCACCTACCCGACGGCGGGCAAGGTCGACACCACCATCACCGTGACGGGAGGCACCGTCGCCCAATACGAAATCAACGCCTTCACCTACACGTCGACGGAGCAATACAGCGGGAAGGTCTCTCACTTCCTGCCGACATCCGGGCCGTCCACCGCGTCGGCCTGGATTCCCATCATCCCCTCGAACCGGGTCTTCGTCTCGGGCGTGGTCTACCTGCGCACCAGCTCCGGGGCCCTGGAGCAGCGCCCGCTCACGTAGCAGCTCATCGACATGAGCCAGGGACAGACGAGCGTCGCCTGGGCCTTCGACCTCACGGCCCGAGGGACACTCGTGGGAAACATCACCCCGCCCCCGGGCGCCTCGGTGGACTTCCACCACATCTACTTCCAGGGTGCCCTCGGCACGGCCACCGAGGGCATCCGAGGCGAGAAGAACATCCCAGCCGGGAGCTCCAACTACAGCCTCGATGTTCCGCCCGGCCAGTATGACGTCGCGCTGCGCACGTACTACCTGCCCGCCCCCCAGCACTCGGAGACGAAGCCCTATCGGGTCACCATCCCCCCGAGCGTGACGACGACGCTGAACTTCGCCGAGTCGCTCGGCACCGCGCAGGCGCCGGTGCTCGTGACGGGATTCCTCTCCAACGCGGATGTCACGAGGGGCCAGCTGTGGCTCGAGCGGGAAGACCCGCTCGCGCCCCGCGTCGCCACCGCCGTGGACGAAAGCCTGGTGAATGGACGCTTCGACTTCGCGCTCCCCTACGGCCTCTGGCGGAAGGTGAGCATCTCCCTGTCCTTCGGCGCCGAGTCTGGCAGCCCGTCCCTGGTCGCCCAGGAGCCCTACCTGGATGCCCAGGTGTACCATCTCTACAAACGCAGCAACGCGCCGGTGCTCACCGTCCCCGCGAACACGACCCTGAGCTACGGCACGGAGCTGCTCTCGCTCGTCAAGACCACCCTCTACTTCGACGTGAAGGAGGCCCAGCCGACGGACCCGGAGATCCTCCTCAGCACCCGTCCGCCGTGCTGTCTCGCACCCACTATGAGGGCGGCATCGCGCGCTGGAATGTCAACGCCTCCTCGTATGGGCCCGGGACCCGCAAGAGCCTCGCGGCGCTGACGGTCATCGCGGAGCCCGGCATCTACCAACTGGATGCGAGCGCCGTCGTCAATGGCAGCACCACGCAGTTCTCCAACCAGCACATCACCATCGCGGAGCCGGCGCTGACGTCCGCCGGTACGAATGTGTCCGTCACGCCCGCCAACACCCAGGACCTCCAGGTGACGGTGAGCTTCCCCACGGTGTCGGGCTCGGGCGTCACCTCGGTCGTCGAGTCACCGCTGGGGCCCGAGACGCCCCAGGGCCTCAAGTCCTTCTGCTCCGACGGCGCCAGCGCGGAAGGAGTCGACTGCAGCCCGCTCTTCTACGACATCGACACCACCGCGCAGTTCACCGAGGCGACGGTGTGTGTCCGCCGGAAGTTCCGGGCGGGCAACGGGCTGTCCCAGTTCCTGCGCCTGTATCACTTCAACAAGGATGCCTTCCCGTCGGGGCAGTGGGAGGAGCTGCCTCCGCCTCCTGGCATGACGGAGCCCGCCATCGACTGCAGCGCGGACCTGGCGGCCTGTGGCTGCGCCAGCGAGGCGAGCTGCGGCATCGACTACACCGTGGACCCGCCCGTGAATGTCATCAAGATCTGCGGTGTCACCACGGGATTCTCCCCCTTCGCCATCCTCGCGCGTCCGCGCACCTTCACCAACACGGTGGACGGCGTGGAGTACACGGGGCCCACGGGGCCGCCGTCGCCTCGGACGTGGACCGTCCCCAGGACGGGCGCGTACCGCATCTCCGCCACGGGGGCGAGCGGCGCGAGCGCGGCGGCGGGCCTCTCCGGTGGCTGCGGCGCGAAGGTCGAAGGCGTCTTCACCCTCCAGGAGAACGACGTGCTGGAGCTGCGCGTGGGCCAGAAGGGCACCGCGACGACGTACAGCGCGGGCGGCGGTGGTGGCTCCTTCGTCACGCGGAATGGCAGCGCCCTGCTCATCGCCGGAGGCGGCGGCAGACTGCGCGCGGGGGCCACGGTGCATGGGCGGCACGCCAGCACGGGCACCGCCGGCACCGCGGGGTCGACGGGTGCCAACTACACGTCCGGGTTCATCGCGGGCGGAGCGGACGGGCAAGGCGGAGCCCGGGCCGCGAGCTACGGCGCGGGAGGCGGTGGCTGGTTCACCTCCGGCGCCTCGGATGGAAACTACGGCGAGGGCGGCTTCTCCTTCAGCGCTGGTAGCAAGGGTGGAGCGGGCAAGACGTGCGGTGGATGGGCGCACGGGGGTTACGGCGGTGGCGGCGCGGGTAACGGCTGCTACGGCGGTGGCGGGGGTGGTGGCTATTCCGGCGGTGGCGGAGGCTCGCTGAACACCGGCCCCCAGCAGGTCGCCACCGAGGCCGCGTGCACCGAGAACGGTCACGGCATCATCACCCTCGAGTCCGCTTCTCCCTAGGCAGCACTTCGCGCGGGAGCCGTCCCTTCGGCCGACACCTGACCGAAGGGGCGGTCCTCCTCGTGGGACCCCGCCGCTCCCAGCTCGCGGCCATTGAACACCCGTACCTTCGAGCCCCTGGCGGCCTGGTCGAACAAGGCCGCCGCGCCCTGGGCCTTCGCGGCCGACTTCGCCTTGGACGCGGGAAGAGAGGCGCGCGCGAGGTCCGCCTTGGCCCCAGCGCGTCCACGGGGAGACCGCGCTCCACGCTCCAGACCGCCGGCGCATCGCTGGCACCCCTCGTGACCTTCGGGACGTCCACAAGCCCGTCCTGGGCTTGCTCGGCCTCTTCACGCATGATGCCGCGCCACTTCCGGAGTCCCCGTGTCCACTCGCGTGATGAAACTCTCCCTGGTCTCCTGCTGGATGATCGTGGGCTTCTTCCTCGCAAGCCCCGCGCAGGCGGCTCCCACCCGCTCGGAGCACCGCGTCCCTGGCGTGGCTGGAATCCAGCTCTCCGTGCGCGAGGTTCGCGACAAGGGCAAGTCCGCCTCGGGCCTTCCACCCGTCATCCTCCTGCACGGTGCGCGTGTCCCCGGCCGTGCCTCATTCGACCTCCCCGTCGCCGGGGGCTCGCTGGCGGCGGACCTCGCGCTCGCGGGGCACACCGTCTTCGTCATGGATGCGCGGGGTTATGGTGGCTCCACCCGTCCCGCGGCGATGCGTGTGCCCGCCACGGGCCGCCCCCTCGTGAGCTCTTACGAAGTCGTGCAGGACGTCCACGCGGTGGTGACCTGGGTGAAGAAGCGCACGCGCCAGCCGCGCGTCGCCCTGCTGGGCTGGGCCACCGGAGGTCACTGGCTGGGCATGTACGCGAGCCTCCATCCCGAGGAGGTCAGCCACCTGGTCGTCCTCAACGCGCTCTACGCCGGAGGCGCCCAGCACGCGATGCTGGGGCGCGGGACGAGCTTCGAGGACCCGAAGCGGCCGGGCCAGTTCAACGCCGAGGGCATGGAGGCCTGGCGCTGGAACACCGCGGCCTCGCTCCTGGGCGTCTGGGACCGCTCCATTCCCATGGAGGACAAGTCGCAGTGGCGCTCACCGGAGGTCGCCGAGTCGCTGCAGCGGGAGGCGCTCGCGAGCGACACGCTGTCGGGCTCGCGCACGCCCCCCGCGTTCCGCGCGCCGTCGGGAGCGCTGGAGGACAGCTTCTACCTGGCCACCGGCCGGCAGCTCTGGGACGCGGCCTCCATCACCTCGCGCGTCCTCATCATCCGCTCGGAGAAGGACTTCTGGAGCCGGCCCGAGGACGTCACGGTCCTCCAGGAGCACCTGGTGCATGCCGCGTCGGTGAAGGCCATCGTGATTCCCGAGGCCACCCACTTCGTGCACCTGGACCGCCCGGAGCGAGGCCGGGACCTCTTCCTTCGCGAGGTCCTCGGCTTCTTCTCCCCGACGCAGGCGACGCCCGCGCCGGGAGCGGGGCAGTAGCCCGGGGGCCTACGGCGTCCCCTCCCGAGCCGCTTCCGCGGGCGTCGTCTCGAACCTGCGGAAGAAGCTGGTCTCCTTGTAGTGGGGACGCTCGGGCGCGTTGCCCACGAGGAGCGAGAGGTCCGCGAGGAACTTGACGAACTTCGCGGCCGCCTCGCGGTCCATCGGCTGACGCATGTCATCCGCGGGCGCGTGGTAGTACTTCGTGTACCACTCCTGCATCAGGCGCTCCTGCGCGGAGCCCGCAATCGGGCTGAACTTGAAGGACAGGGCGGGCACACCCTTGCGGACGAAGGCGTACTGGTCGCTGCGGATGAACAGCATGCGGTCGGGCTCGGGGTCCGGCACCAGCTTCACGCCATGGGAGGTCGCCACCTGCTGGAGCGGCGCCTCCAGGGTGGACTCGTCCTGGCCGTAGGCCACCATCTGCGTGAGCGGGAACAGCGGCATGAACATGTCCATGTTGAGGTTGGCGACGATGGAGGACAGCGGCACCGTCGGCTTCGCCGCGAAGTAGCGCGCCCCCAACAGGCCCTTCTCCTCCGCCGTCACCAGCAGGAAGAGGATGGAGCGCTTCGGCTTCGCCGCCTGGAGTGCGCGCGCGACCTCCAGCACCGCCGCCACGCCCGTGGCGTTGTCCATGGCGCCATTGAAGATGGCATCCCCCTTCACGGGGACGCCGACGCCGACATGGTCCAGGTGCGCGGTGAGCACCACGTACTCCTTCGCGAGCGTGGCATCACTTCCGGGGAGCATCCCCACGACGTTCGGAGACTTCACCGGGGCGAGCGTCCGCTCGGACCGGGCCTCCAGCCGGGTGGGCATGTCGAAGTGCGGCAGCGGCTTGTTCGCGTTCGCCAGCGCCACCACGTCCTTGAAGGAGTACGGCGAGCCGGCGAACAGCTTCTCCGCGTGCTTGTTGTTGAAGACGACGCTGAGCTTCATTCCCTGGGTCTCGACCAGCGCGGGGTCGGCGAAGTCCATGGAGGGCTCGAAGCGCGCCCCGGCGATGCGCGACCAGGGCATCTCCTCCATCTTCGGATTGAACAGCACCACGACGCCCACGACACCCGCCTTGCGGAGCGCCTTGACCCGCTCCGCGGTGGCGCTGTGGTGTGCCCGGAGGGGCCCGGGGATATGCGCGGGGCCGCCGTAGAGGAACACGGCCAGCTTGCCCTTGAGGTCCATGCCGGCGAAGTCGTCGTGCCCCGCCTCGGGAATCGAGAGGGCATTGCCCACGAACGCCAGGGGCGCATCCACCTCCCCCGCCTCGCCCAGGTGCTGCGAGATGAAGGCCTCATTCCCGTGGGTCAGCGGGAGGCGCTTGCCACCTCGCACCAGGGTCAGCTTCGCGCTGGATTCCGTCAGCCGCTTCGAGACCAGCTCCACTTCCTGGAAGTAGCTGTCACCCGCGCCCGGCTTGATGCCCATCGCCGCGAGCTGCTCGGCGACATAGTTCGCGGCCTTCTGGTAGCCCTCGCGGCCCGGCTCCCGTCCCTCCATCGAGTCATCCGCGAGCACGCGGACGTGGCTCCACCAGCGCTCGGCCTCGGAAGAAGGGCTGGCGAACGCCAGGGAAGGCAAGAGCCACAGCGAGAGGAGTGGGGGCGCACGGCGTGACATGGGGGACTCCTGGAGACAGGTCTGCCAGGAGACAACGGGCGACAGGCGCCCCCATTTCCTCAAACCGCGAGGAGGTCACGACACGATGCGCGGACTCCGAGCAGGGGCCCGGAGCGCGGACGACCGTTCATTCACGTGGAAGACTGAGGCTCCCCACGCAGGTCCACTGGGCGGGGTCGTTCTTGAGCATGTGCTCCAACATGCGGGGGCTGCTGCGCGTGTGCCCATTCATGGGGATGATGGGCTGTGAGTCCGGAACGATGGCCGCCCCTTCTCCGTAGGCCCGGATGACGAGCTGCGAGCAGAAGAAGTCCTTCTTGTCCTGCTCGCTGTACGACCTCCCATCGCCCGTCCAGAACTTGGCGGTGTCGGACTTTCCCTGCCCCTTGAGGACGGAGACCGCGGCGCCCACCGTCGCATACGCGCCGTAGCCCGGCACCACGTCGTCCGTGCCCATGGCCGTGTGGTGCTCGGCCATGTCCACCGCGCGCTGCGCGACGTCCGGGTTGTTGAAGCGGTAGATTTGATAGGTGCAGCCCGTCTCCACGGGCGACTTGGACAGGCCCGTCCCGACCGCCTCGAGCAGGTGTCCTTCGCCCTTGTAGATGGCGGCGTGCACGGTCTCGCTGCTCCCCTTCGAGCCGCTGATTCCCTGGAGCGACTGTCCCGCCTTGATGACCTTGTGGACGCTGTTCTCCACGCCGACCTTGAGCAGCACGTCCCCAGGCCGAAGGTCAGCGAGCGTCAGGGCACGTGGAGCCGTGGAGACCTGCGCCACGCTCGTCGTGGCATCAACGGGGCTTCGAGGGGCGTTGTAGAGCGCCGGCGCACCTGCCCGACGCGGCACGTGCGTCTGCGGCTGTGAGGACGTCTGGGCAGGCTGCGAGGCCGTGGAGAACTCGGAGTCCTGGTGGGGGAGTGACTGGGACGTCGTCGCCTGCGCCTGGGTCGTGGCCTGCGTCTGGGTCGTCGCCTGCGTTTCGCTCGTGGCTTGAGACTGCTGCGGTGCCTGGCTCGACTGCGTCCGTTGTGCACCACCGCGAACTCGCATGTCACCCATGAAGCCTCTCCCGTGCGGACTTGAGCCGCCAGCGCTGGGCGATGCGTCAGGGGCCCCAAAGCCCTCCCGACAACCCTCGCCCTGACGGAGCCGGACGCTAGGGCACGAATCTCGTCCCGAGCAAGTGTCGCGCAGAGGCGGAGACGACGCTCAGCGCTTCAGCGGATCTCCATGCTTCTCGTTGAGCACCAGGGCCTGGCGAACCAACGCTCCGAGTGAAGCCGGCGGCCGCTGGCCTGACTGGAGTCGCAGGTACCGCATCCCGGTGCCCTCCCCCTCCAGGATGTTCTCTGCGTCCTTCATCTGCCCGCCGCGCCAGAAGCCGATCAACACATGCGACCTGGCGGGCTTCACCAGCACGAAGGGCCCCGCGTGGTCCCAGATGGGATGGCCCCACTTCACATAGGTCGACGCCTGGGGCGCCTCGGCCGCGAAGAGCGCGGCGAGCTCCCGCACGAGTTCCTGCTGCCACGACTCGAGCTTCCCGATGAACGCCTCCACCGCCGCCCCCTGCGACACGGGTGCCGCCGCCTTGGGGGCCTTCTTCGCCACGGGGGTCTTCTTCGCCACGGGGGCCTTCTTCGTCGCCGTCTTCCGGGGTGCAGCCTTCTTCGCGGTCGCCATGGGCCAGGTGCTCGCTCTCGTTGAAATCCGTTCGGTGCTTCAGCCCGGCGACGAACAACGCCAGGGGCGATCGACACGCTGCTGGAAAATCGTCATCAACCAGCTCGCGCCGCGACGACGTAAGGGCGTGGACACCGGTGTCCCCGAGGCCACATCCATGCGCCATCTCCCACCCCGCTCCAGTGCCGCACCTCCACGTCCCTCCTCCTGGCGTCGCACCGCGTCGCGACTCGCCGGCGCCGGGCTGCTCCTCGCGAGCCTGAACCCCGCCCTCGCGAGCGCCCCTCACTCGGAGCGCGGCGGACTCCAGACCACCGCCCTGGCCGACCAGCCCTCCTCCACCGCCGCGGTGCTCGACCCGCTCCGCTCGCTGGCCATCACCGACTTCCAGACCCTCTCCCTCTTCAGTCTCCAAGAGGTGATGAACCAGCTCACCCAGCAGGGCACCTCCCCGGACTTCACCAGCGAGCAGCTCTTCCGCCAGCTCTGGGACACCCAGAACCCCGCGCCGGGCCAGCCCGACCTCCCCCACGGCGCACACTGCAGCGACAACGGAGGCACCCTCAACGGCGCGCCCTACACCTGCCGTCCCAATGAGGGCGCGGAAGCCATCCTGGGCCCCGAGTCCGTCATGGCCCGCTACAACCCCATCGGGCTCTTCAACCGCTTCGACCTCGCCCCTCCGGACGGCGCCAACTGCGGCGAGTACCGCATCGTCTTCGCCCGCGGCTTCGGCTCCAACAAGCGCAACCTGGTCATCTTCGAAGCCGTCGTCCCCAATCCTCGCCCGGACCTGGGCCTGGAAGGCTGTCGCCCCATCGCCCAGACCTGGGCCAGCCTCTCCACCCTCACCGACCCCGTGGCCCGGGGTGCCCTCGTGAAGTCCTTCTTCATGGATGCCACCGGCCCGGGCCAGCCCCCCGTCATCCACATCAATCACCTCGGCAACAACGCGCTGCGCGCGGGACAGATTCGAACCAACCAGTTCATCCAAGGCCCGGGAGCCTCCTTCCCGTGGCTGCTCCGCGAGTTCAAGCTCCGGCAGCAGTGCCTCCCCGGCGGAAGCTGCCCGCTGCGCTTCGTGCCCGTCACCGTCAAGGCCAACCCTCGCGGCGACTTCTTCGACGTCCGCAACACCAGCCCGCTCGCGGTGGGCTTCCGGGCGCACTTCATCACCCAGGTGGCGAGCCTCGCGGTCAATGACATCAACCGCTTCAACTACGAGGTCCCCGACCTCTACAACGCGGCCCAGAGCAACTCGGAGGGAATGCTCGACTCGGACAACTACCTCCACCAGTTCCTCCTCGCGCCGCCCAACAATCCCTTCGCGCAGGCCATCACCACGGAGCTCCAGCGCATCGGCAGCACGCTGCGCCCCGAGCACATCGTCGCCCGCGCCCAATCCTTGTCCTGCGCGGGTTGCCACAACCTCAGCAGCAACACGGACCTGGGGGGCCCCGTCAGCTTCTTCCCCGACCTGCGCTCCGCCTTCACCCACAACACGGAGCTGCCCGCGGATGGGTTTCCGCCCGAGGACCCGCACTTCACGCTCTCCAACCTGGTGCAGGCGACCTTCCTCCCCTTCCGCCAGCAGCTCCTGGGCGCCTTCCTCGACACGCCCGCGCTCGGCGTGCTCCAGCATCACCTCGACTCGAGGATTCGCACGGTGGTCGCCGGGCAGCCCTTCACCGCCGAGGTGACGGTCAGCAACACGGGCACCACGCTCTGGAGTCCGGGCAATGCCACGCGCGGCGTCTCGCTGGATGGCGTGCAGGACCTGACGCTCTCGCCGGGCGAGACCCTCCTGCTCGGCCAGCGCAAGACGTTCACCCTCACCCTCACCGCCCCCATGGCGCCCGGAAGCAAGACCTACCGGTGGCGCATGCAGCGCGACGGCGTGCCGTTCGGCGACGAGCTGCGCGTCACCGTGTTCGTGAGGATTCCCGCGTTCGGCGCGGAGCTCGTCGCGCAGAGCCCGGTCCCCGACACGCTCGCCAACGGCGAGGCCTTCCAATTCTCCGTCCGCATGCGCAACCGAGGCACCCAGACGTGGAGCCCGCAGCAGCCCGTGGAGCTGGTCTCCCAGCATCCCACGGAGAACCTCATCTGGGGCGTGGCGCGAATCCCGCTGCAGCCGTCCCAGGTGGTCGCGCCGGGAGAGGAGGCCACCTTCACCTTCACCGCCGTCGCCCCGTTCCTGACCGGGAGCTACCCGTTCGAATGGCGGCTCGCCCAGGGGACCTCGATGTTCGGCCCGAGCACGACCCCGCGCACCGTCACCGTCACGCCGCCCCTCACGTGCGACAGCTGCACCTGGGGACTCGACTGCCCGCAGACGTGCCCGCCGCCCATCGAGTAGCGCGAGTGAGGCGGGCCCGTCTGGCGAGACAGACGGGCCCGGTCTCTTCTCAGAAGGAAGGCTCGACGGCGCGGGTGAGGCCCAGCGTGTCCGCGTAGCTGTGCAGTCCGCGGATGTGATTGCCGCCGTCCACCGCCAGGGTATCGCCCGTCACCCAGGACGCCAGGTCGCTGCAGAGGAACGACACGACCTTGGCCACGTCCTCCGGCTCACCGCAGGGCTTGCCGAGCGGCGTGTGGGCCAGGAACTCGCGCCCCATGGGGCCCGTGAGGAGGCCCGCGCCTTCCGCGAGCGGCGTGCGGATGGCCCCCGGCGCCACGACGTTCACCCGGATGCCATGCCGCCCCAGCTCCGAGGCCGCGACCTTCGAGAAGTTCGCCAGCGCCGCCTTGGAAGCGCAGTAGTGGGCGAGCCCGTCCGTCACGGCCGTCTGGTTCAGCGAGGAGATGTTGACGATGGAGCCCGGCTGCTTCGCGGCGACCAGCGCCTTCGCCAGCAGCTGGGTGAACAGGAAGGGCCCCTTGAGGTTGATGGCCATGACCTGGTCGAACTCCTCGACGGGCAGCTCCAGGACCGGCCGCAGCGTCGCCGTCCCCGCGTTGTTCACGAGGATGCCCGGGAGGCCGAACTCACGCGTCGCCAGCTCGATGGCGCGCGCCACGTCCTCCGACCGGACCACGTCTCCCGCGAAAGCCACGGCCCGCGTGCGCCCCTCCGCCGACTTGTTGAGCTCCGCGGCGGCCGCCTCCACCTTCTCCCGCGTCCGCCCGAAGAGCAGCACGTTGGCGCCGTCCCGCATGAGCCGCGAGGCGATTCCCAAGCCGATGCCCTGTCCCGCGCCCGTCACGATGGCACTGCTCGATACCAGCTTCATGATGACTCCTGTTTCAGGGGGACGACCCGCAACCCGGGCGGCAAGTCCGCCTCGCGCCCCCGCGCGAACGAGCCTGCCGGGCACGCGGCCCAAAGACAATCTCCCTCAAGAAAGAGCAGCAAACCCGCCCAGCCATCCCTAGAGTGCGAAGCCTTCTTCCCGAGAAGGAACCCTTCATGACCTGGAAAGTCTCCCTGGCCGCGCTGGCCCTCACCCTGGCGGCGTGCGCGGAGCCCGAGGACCCGAAGCCCGCGCCGCCTCGGCCCGTGCGGGCGGTGCTGTTCCCATACATCCCGGACACGGTGGGTGACGGCTTCGCCAGCCTCAAGGCCCGGCTCGAGGCGGACTTCGAGCGGGAGCACTCGGACATCGACCTGGACATCGTGTTCGACGCGAACCTGGACACGTATGACCTGGCGGATGACGGCGTCCTGAGCCAGCTCCTCGGCTCGGGTCCCGCGGCGGCGCAGGTGGTGGAGGTGGACACGCTCATCCTGGGCTCGCTCGCGTCGAAGGGCTGGATTCAGCCCGTGGACATGGAGCCGGACACCGTCCACCCCGCCGCCGAGGAGGCCGTCCGCATCTCCGGCACGAGCTACGGCGTGCCCACGTACCTGTGCACCTACGTCGTGTACTCGCGCACCACGAACATCCGCTCCGCGACCGACGGCGCCTCCCTCGTCGACCTCCTGCGGGCCAGCGCGCCCGGCAAGCGTCCCCTGGCCGCGAACTTCAGCGGAAGCTGGACGCTGCCTTCCTCGTACCTGGATGCCTGGAGGGACACACACCCGGCCAGCGCGCTTCCCAGCGCACTCGCCCTGCCCCTGGACTCCACGGCGCTCGCCTCCTTCGAGACGGTCGTCGACAGCTGCGCGAGCGCGCCGGGCGTCAACCCCTGCCTCGACGGCGACTACGCGGACAACACGGCGGCGGAAGAAGCCTTCGCACAAGAGCAGGCCAACGGCTTCATCGGCTACACGGAGCGGCTGGCGACCATCCTGAAGGCCCGTCCTGGGATGGCATTGCCCGAGGTCATCTCGGTGCCGCTGGGGAAGGGCTCGGCCACCACCGTCTTCGTGGATGCGCTGGTGGTCAACGCGAGCTGCACCGGCCAGTGCGCCGAGGACGCGCGGGCCTTCACCTCATTCCTCGGCAGCCCGCGGGTGAGAAGCCTCATCGCCTTCAGCGGTGAGGGTCCGCGAGGCACGCTGCCCCGCTACCTGCTCCAGGCCAACCGCGCGTTCTACCAGCTCGAGCCCGCGCGCTCGGACAGCATGTATCGCCAGTTCGCGCCCCTGATTGACGGCGCACGTCCCTTCCCCAGCCAAGGGTTCCCCGAGAGCCGCAAGGCGCTCCAGGCCGCGCTGATGGAAGCGCTGCGAGACACTCGCCAGGGAGGGATGGGAACGGACGTCCGAGCTGAACGTCCGGCCGTGGGACGCGGAGCCGGTCGCATCGACACCTCGAAGCGCGAGGACTACGTTGTGAGGCAATGACATCACAACGCGCGATGGCCTGGCTCCTCTGTTTCATGTGGCTCACGGGGTGCGCCAGCCGAGGCACCGTGCCTTCCGGCCCGAGCCCGGCCACCGCGCTGGACTCATTCGCGGAGCAGTACGTGAAGCTGGTGCTCGCCCTGGGCCAGCACGACCCGGCGCTCGTGGATGCCTACCATGGACCCCAGCGCTGGGCCGACGAAGCCAAGCACGCGTCCGTGCCGCTCGCGGAGGTGGGCGCCCACGCGAGGGCGCTGCACGCGTTGATTGAGTCCTCGCCCGTTCCCGCGGACCCGCTCGTCGCCATGCGGCGGACCTTCCTGCTGCGTCAGGTGGGCGCCATGGACGCACGCGCGCGGCTGCTCCAAGGGGAGAAGCTCTCCTTCGACGAGGAGAGCGAGGCGCTCTACAACGCACGCGCCCCGACCCACACCGAGGCGGAGTTCGCGCGGACGCTCGCCGAGCTGGAGCAGCTCCTTCCTGGACAGGGCACACTGGCCGAGCGGCTGGAGGTGTTCCACCAGGGCTTCGTCATCCCGCCCGAGAAGCTCCGGGTCGTGTTCCAGACCGCCATCGACGAAGCGCGCCGCCGCACGAAGCAGCACATCCCGCTCCCCGACGATGAGGCCGTCACGCTCGAGTTCGTGACGGGCCAGAGCTGGGGCGCCTACAATTGGTACAAGGGACACAACCAGAGCGTGGTGCAGATCAACACGGACCTGCCCATCACCATCTCCCGCGCCATCGAAGTGGGCGCCCACGAGAGCTACCCCGGGCACCACGTCTACAACGTCCTGCTCGAGCAGCACCTCGTACGGGAGCGCGGCTGGGTGGAGTTCACCATCTACCCGCTCTACTCCCCTCAGTCGCTCATCTCCGAGGGTAGCGCCACCTACGGCCCCCGCGTCGTGTTCCCGGATGAAGCCGCCTACTTGCGGGAGGTCCTCTTCCCGCTCGCGGGGCTCCCGCCGGACCGCGTCGAGCCGTACCTGAGGGTCGAAGCGCTGCTCAAGAAGCTCTCGTATGTCGACAACGAGGCCGCGCGCCGGTTCCTCGATGGGCGGTTCACCCGGGAGCAGGCCAGCGACTACCTGATTCGCTATCGGCTGCTCACCAGACCCCAGGTGGAGAAGTTCCTGCTCAACGTCACCGAGGAGCGCACCTACCTCATCAACTACAACCTCGGCCGCGACCTGGTCGCGGACTTCATCGAGCGGCGGGGCGGCACAAAGGACAACCCCAACCGCGGCTGGGAGCTCCTGCGCGAGCTGCTGTCCTCGCCGCGATTGCCCGGGGACCTCATCGACCAACACCCCTGAGGTCCCCAGACACTTCAGCCGGGCAACGACTTCAGGAACGACAGGAGCGCGGCGTTCACCTCGTCCGGGCGCTCCTGCTGAATCCAGTGCCCGGCGCCGGGCAGGATGCGCATCTCCCGGAGGTGGGGGACCAGCGGCTTCATGTGCTCCACCGGCGCGAAGGCGCGCCCCGGGTCCTGCTCGCCCACGAGGAAGAGCGCGGGCTGCTCAATCTTCACCGTCGCCAGCTCGGGCAGGTCCGCCCAGTCGCGGTCCATGTTGCGGTAGCGGTTGAGCCCGCCCCGAAAGCCGCTGCGGGCGAACTCCTTCGAGAAGAAGGCGAGGTCCTCCTCCGTGAGCCACGAGGGCAGCTTCTCCGGCGGCTCGACGCCCGTGAAGAAGCCATCCCCGGGCTTGCGTGAGCGCACCGCCTCCGCCGTCACGTCGAAGCCCGGGGTGCCCGCGAGGAGGGTGCGCATCGTCCTGGGGATGTCCGCCTCCAGCTCCGCCTCCGCCACGCCCGGCTCCTGGAAGTACAACATATAGAACCAGCGGTCCTTGAAGATGTTCCGGAAGAGCTCCATGGGAGGCATCGGCGAGCGCCCCAGGTGAGGGACGCTCATCCCCACCACGGCCCGGAAGCGCTCCGGGTGGAGCGCCGCGCAGGTCCACGCCATCGCCGCGCCCCAGTCATGCCCGACGACCACCGCCGTGCGCTCTCCCAGCGCGTCGAGCAGCCCCACGAAGTCCGCGAGCAGCTCCGTCATCCGGTACGCCTCGACCTCCTTCGGCGCGGTGCTGCGGCCATAACCACGCACGTCCGGGGCCACCACGTGAAAGCCCGCCGCGGCGAGCGCTGGAATCTGGTGGCGCCACGAGTACCAGGACTCCGGCCAGCCATGGAGCAGCAGGACCAAGGGGCCCACTCCCGCCTCCGCGACATGGAGCTGGATTCCATTCGTCTCGATGACTCGATGGGTGATGCCTGGCATCAGCCCCCTCCCGGGCATGGGTTCGCGCCGACAGCATAGGCGCATGCGCGGGGCGTCATGCAGGAAAGGCGCCCATCCCCGCCGGAGACCGCGTTCAGCTCGAAACGGTTCCTCGTCGGGAGCGAGGTCCTCCGCCTCCGTCTCAAAGCCCTCAATACACACACACGGAAAGCCCGTGGTCCGGCGCCAGCGCGTGGGCATGTTCCGGCGCGCGGAGGGGGCATGAACCACGAAGATGGAGACAGGGGGGATGTCGTCGTCAGGAATTCAATGGAGCCTTGCCTGAGAAACCGGCGGGGCGCCGTGGAGGTCT
This sequence comes from Myxococcus stipitatus, assembly GCF_038561935.1. The sequence continues at coordinate 7,389,153 of NZ_CP102770.1, forward strand.
CACTGACCAACCACCTGGCGGACCTGCAGGTCGTCAGGTGGGGGCCGCTGCGAGTCAACGGGCACGAGGTCCCGCCCCAGGAGTTCGTCCTGTTTCCCGAGGAGGGCGCTGTCACACGTGGAGAGCATGTCTCCCCCGAGCGCCCCTTTCCCTTCGGACGACAGCGGACCGTGTGCATCCGCACCTCGGTGCCCGCGCTCGACAAGGGGGAGCATCGCCTCGAGGTGGAGCTCGAGTGTGGTCGACACGGTGTCTTGCGGTTGGATGCGACAGAAGCCATTGACGTGTCACCATCCTGGACGAATGGTCGGCTCCCCCGTGAGGCGGAGGACGATTATTCCGAATCCATCGTCCAGGCGCGCCGGACACATGTGGAGGACTGGGCGGGTATCCGCTTGAGTCATGTGTCGCGACACTCCTTCGCCCCACGACACGCACGAAACTCCTGCGAGCTCTTCACGGGGGTGGCGCAGGTGCCCATCGGTGTCGCGGGGCCGCTCGTCGTCCATGGCGAGCACGCGTACGGTCCATACCTCGTCCCCCTGGCGACGACCGAGGGGACGATGGTCGCGAGCTACAACCGAGGCATCAAGCTCCTCAACGCGTGTGGCGGAGTCCGGTGCACGGTGTTGGATGACTCCATGCAACGCGCCCCTGTCTTCGTGTTCGACGACGCGAGGCAGGGGCGAGACTTCGTCTCATGGATACGCGCGCGACAGGAGGTCATCGCCGAGCGGGCGGAGTCCACCAGCCACGTGGCGAAGCTGCTGCGCATCGAGGCGTTCCAGGTCCACCGCTTCGTCTTCCTGCGCCTCAACTTCACGACGGGCGACGCCGCGGGCCAGAACATGGTGGGCAAGGCCACCTTCGAGGCCCTGGAGTGGATCCGGACGAACTACCCCACGATTCGAGCGAGCTTCCTGGAGGGGAACATCTCCACCGACAAGAAGTCCTCTCAACTGAACATCCTCCAGACCCGGGGCAAGCGCGTGACAGCGGAGGTGGTGGTCCCCCGGGAGCTGCTGCAGAGCTCGATGCGGACCCACGTGTCCCAGGCGGTCTTCTACCAACGCATCTGCGCGGAGGGCTCCATGCTGGCGGGCTCCCACAACACCGGCGCGCAATCCGCCAACGCACTCGCGGCCCTGTTCATCGCCACGGGACAGGACGTGGCGGCCCTGGCGGAGTCCGCGGCCGGCACGCTGTTCACGAATGAAACGGCGGAGGGGGACCTCTATGCCTCCATCACCCTCCCCTCGCTGGTGCTGGCCACCCATGGCGGAGGGACGGGCCTTCCCACCCAGCGCGAGTGCCTGGAGCTGATGGACTGCTACGGACGCGGGAAGGTGCTCCGGCTCGCGGAGATTGTCGCCGGCGTCGTCCTGGCGGGCGAGCTGTCCCTCATGTGCGCCGTGGCCTCCGAGCGGAACTCCGAGGAGTGGGTGACGAGCCACGAGCGCCTGGGCCGGCATCCCTGACGACTCGGAGCTGTCTGGCCGAGCCAGGCAGCTCCGGCGTCCGCCCTCGGCTCAGGGCACGGTGACGGTGACGGCGTTGCTGCGCTTGCTGTTGCCCGCGCGGTCATACGCGATGGCGACAATCACGTGGGTCCCCGACTTGCCCGTGGTGTCCCACGTCTTGTTGAACGGGGCCGTCCCGACGAAGGGCGACAGGAGGACTCCATCGACCTCGAAGGCGACGTAGGTGAGCGCCTGGCTGTCGCTCGCGTAGGCGGACAGCGTGACGAGCCCGGAGACCACCGCGCCGTTGGCCGGAGCGGTCAGCACCGACGTCGGCGGCGCGTTGTCGACAATCAGCTGGCGCGTGAGGGTCTGCACGTTGCCCGCGTTGTCCGTCGCGCGGAGCATCAGCGAATAGGTGCGGTTGGCCAGCACCCGCGTGTCCCATGGGAAGGAGTAGTCGGGGCTCGAGTGGCCCGGCTGCGTGGCGAGCAGGACGCCGTCCTGGAAGAACTCCGTCTGCGCGATGCCGGAGAGGTTCTGGTCCGTGGCAACCCACCCCACGGAGATGTTGCCTCGCACGTAGTTCTGCGTCTGGGGATTGTACTTCGGAGCCCCGCTCAGGAGGATGGGCAGGAAGTTGTCCACCATGACGCTCACGGGGCTGGACGTCCCGGAGTTGCCATCCGCGTCGAAGGCCTGGGCCGTCAGCGAGTGCGTGCCGGAGGTGCCCGTCGTCGTGTCCCAGCTCAGGCTGAAGGGCGCCTGGGTGGAGGAACCGATGAGCGTGGTCCCCGAGAAGAAGTCCACGCGGGACACCCCCAGGTCGTCATAGGCCGTCGCCGTCAGGGTGACGGAGCCCCGCAGGAAGCTGCCGCCGCTCGGGGAGTCGAGCGTCACCGTGGGCGCGCCGACCACGAGGGCGGAGCGCTCCTCGCGCGGGGCCTGCTCCTCGGCGGTCTGCGACTCGGGTGCTTCCGGAGCATCACCACAACCCATGGACATCAAGGTCGCCACGCCGAAAAGCGTGGCCAGGCCACGGGCCCCTCTTGAAATGCTGTGCATGTGAATTCCCCTCGATCGGGTGCGGCGCTCGCAAGGAGTGGAGCGCCGGGGGGACCCTACCAAACACATCAAACCCTGCTCAGGGCGGGGCGGTTTTGACTGCCTCGGCACACTTCGCTTCGTAGGATTTGAGAATGGAGCGCGTCTGCTTTCGGAAGGCCTCCGGGTGAATCCCTGTCAGCAGGGCCACCGCGCGGCGCTGGTGGGCCACGGCCTCCGGGCAGCGCTCCAGACGGAAGAGGGCTTCCGCCTGGAGCGCATGGCCCGTGAGGTTGTCGGGGGCGAGCGCCACCGCCCGGCGGGCCACCGACAGTCCCTCCTCGAGCCGCCCCTTCGCCAGGTGATGCCGGGCGAGGTTCTGTTGGACCCGTGCATTGAGCGGCAACAATCGGGCGGCGGCCAGGCGCGCCCGCGCCGCCAGCTCGGGCTCGGCCGCCTCGTCCAGGTACACCGCCAGCAGGTCCCAGGCGCTGCCATCGTCCGGATGCGCCCGCACCAGGGCCCGCGCCCGCTCCAGGTGCTCGTCGTTGTCCGCGTACGCCTGCGCGGCGAGGACGGCGGCGCTGACGTTGTGAGGGTCCTCGCGCAGGGCCTGCTCGGCCTCGGCGCGAGCCTTCTCCAGGCGCTCGACGTAGGACATCACGCCACCGGCCTTGAGATAGAGCAGCCCCCGGATGGCGTGGACCTCCGCGGAGTCCAGCGCACGCGAGGAGAGCGCTGTCGGCACAGGCGGCAAGGGCTGGGTGAGGACCGCGTAGAGGCCGCTCGCGACGTAGGCGCCCAGCCCCGCCTGCAAGTCCGCCCCGTCGCCAAAGACCTGCTTCCAGGCCCGGCGCGGTGACTCGGCCTGGGCCAGCAGGGACTGGAACGCGTCGAAGCGCGACGGATGCTTGTTGATGAGGTAGTGCACCCAAAGCCAGGCGGACGCGTAGTGCATGGCCTGGGCGTCGGGGTCGGTGATGGACTTCCCATCCCAGTCCCAGAGCGCGTCGAGGTCGAGCCACCCGTCCTCGCGCACCCGCTCCAGGTTCCACGGACTCGGCCGCCCCAGGACGGCCTGGGAGCCGTCCGAGGCGAGCTCGATGGTCTCCAGGTAGCCCGCGAGCCCCTCACTCAGCCACTTGGGCCTGTGCAGCAATACGTAGTCGCTCAGATGGTGCGTCAGCTCGTGGGCTTGCAGCGGCCCCGGCGGCTTGCGGCCCGGCACCTCGTCGTGTCCCGAGAGGATGAGCAGCGAGCCTCGGTCGGTGGTCCGCTTGTGTCCCGCGAAGGCCCCCTGGGTGAACTCGGAGAGCTCTTTCGGGTCTCGAAGGATGACGACATCCACGAAGTCCTCGGGCGCGAAGTCCGGCCCCCACGCGAACAGCAGGGCACGGCGCAGCAGCTCCAGCTCCCGCGCGGTCTCCGCCGCGGCTTCGGGGTTCAGGTTCGTCCGCACCCGGAAGTGCGGGCTCTGGACCTCGGTCCAGGCGTCACCGCCCTCGCGAGGGCACAATGCACGGGGCGTGGCACAGCCCACGGTGAGGGCCAGCAACAGACCTATCCATCCCTGTCGAAACACCATGGGCGCGTTGTGTCATGGCGGCCCGGAGCACGTCCATCCAGCCGTGTCGACGCGCACGCGCGGTCATGACGCATCCAAGCCATGCGCTGGAGTGTCCACCACCCGATGGATGAGAATTGATTCCAGGCAGCCGTCCTGCACGCGTGTCTGACTTTCCTTTCGAGGGAGGCCAACCCATGTCCGAGCAGTTCGACCACATCGGGAGCAAGTACGAGGAGTTCAAGACGACGACGCCATTGCCCATTCCGGAGCGTCACACCTTCCGACGGCTGGTCGGGGACCTCGGCGGCAAGCGGGTCCTGGACCTCGCCTGTGGCAGCGGGCACTACTCGCGGTTCCTGAAGACACTCGGCGCCGAGTGGGTGGAGGGCGTGGACATCTCCCCGGAGATGATTCAGCTCGCGCGGGAGTTCGAGCAGAAGCAGCCCGTCGGGCTGCGCTACCACGTGATGGATGCGCGGGAGCTCTCGCGGCTGGGGGACTTCGACCTGGTCACCTCCGTGTATCTGTTGAACTACGCCCAGACACACGAAGAGCTTCGGAACATGTGCCGGAGTGCCTTCGCCAACCTCAAGCCCGGCGGGCGCTTCGTCTCGGTGACGGCCAACCCCGTCTTCGACATGAATCGCTCGAACTTCACCGCGTACGGCGTCGAGGTGATGAGCGAGACGTTCGAGCACGGACGCCACCACTGCCGCGCCCTCTTCCTGACCGAGCCCCCCACGCCCTTCGAGTACTTCCGCTGGTCCACCGACGCCTACGAGTCCGCCTTCGCGGAGGCGGGCTTCCGGAACGTCGCCTGGCACCCCATCGAGATTCCCCAGGAGGCCATCGACCAGTTCGGCGAGGGCTTCTGGCGGGACTACCGGGAGAACTCGCTCATCATCGCGCTGAGTGGTCAGAAGGCAGCGACTCGATGAGGGCCTTCATGAAGCGGATGCAGGCCCCCACCTCCTCGGCGAGGCGCGCCCACTCGACCTCGCGCTCCCCGACGTAGGCGGCTCGCGCGGCCTCGAGCACGGGACGATGCGCGGGCGGCAGCCGCTCCAGCGCCCACGCCGCCGCGACGTCCTTGGGAAAGAATCCACCCCGCACGCGGGTCATCCAGATGCGCGCCAGGGCCAGCAGGATGTGCTTCTCCTCGCCCCGCCACGTGTCCTCGCCCGTCCACTGCGCCACCGTCTCCGCGAGCGCGCGGTCGACATCGGCCAGGGGAATCGGGGCGAAGACCTCCGTCGGAGGCGGCCCCCACAGCGCGACGCCGTGCTGTCTCACCATGGTGAGCAGGAGCGTGAGGTCCGGGTCCATGACGGGCCCGTCCAGCCGCTTCGCCACGAAGTCGTCGTGCAGCCACTCGCCGAACTGGAGCTCGCGCTTCGCCGGATGCCGCCACGGCTGGACCTCCTCCAGGACGACCCCCGTCACCTCGAGCGGCCGGCCCGGTGTCCCGAGCCTCGGGTCGACCGAGATGGCCAGCAGGTGCTCGACCAGCGCCTCCCTCCGCGCGGTCGACAGGGGCCGAGCGAGCGCCACCATCAGGTCCACGTCGCTCTTCGGACGCAGGCCGCCGTTCAGGGCGGAGCCGTAGAGATACAGGCCCACGAGGTCCGCTCCGAGCAGGCGGGGGAGCAGGTCGACGACCTGGGAGACCTGTGCCCGCGACGCCAGGTCCAACGCGGTGGTGTTCATGCGGCGAAATCTTGGGCCCGCTCGCCCGCCTCCGCACGACTTTCTCTGAATCGCGCAATGTGAGGAGCCGGGGGCTGGGACCAGGGAAGTCTCTGGACTCCCCTGATTCGCCGAGGCTGCTCGGTGAGGGCACGAGAATGCGTCGACACCCGCCATCCTCGGCCTCTGCTATGGAGGGGGGATGTCTACCGCACTCCAGCCCCGTCCTTCGAGCCAGCTCGCGCTCGGTCGCTTCGGCCAGAAGCGCTACATGATTCGCCGCAAGTTCTTCAAGATCTTCGGCGGCGCGTTCCACATCTACGACGAGGCGGGCACGCTCGCCTTCTACTCGAAGATGAAGGCCTTCAAGCTGAAGGAGGACCTGCGCGTCTACAGCGATGAGGACATGCGCGAGGAGCTCCTCACCATCAAGGCGCGCGGCATCATCGACCTGGGGATGACCTACGACGTCATGGACGCCACCACGGGCCAGCGCATCGGCGCCCTGCGCCGCAAGGGGCTGCGCTCCATCCTCCGCGACTCGTGGCTGGTGCTCGACACCCACGACAACGAGGTGGGCAAGATTGAAGAGGACAGCATGGCGCTCGCGCTGGTCCGCCGCTTCCTGACCAACCTCATCCCGCAGTCGTTCTCGGGTGTGATGGGCAGCGAGCAGGTCCTCGCCTTCCACCAGCGCTTCAACCCGTTCATCCAGAAGATCGACCTCGACTTCTCCATGGACGAGCGCGGCCTGCTCGACCGCCGCCTCGGCATCGCCGCCGCGGTGCTGATGTGCGCCATCGAGGGTCGCCAGCAGTAACGCCCCACCCGCCGTCCTCCCGCGAAGAGCCACCTCGGGAGGACGGCGACCGTCGTCAGCACCCCGTCCCCATCACCGCTTCGATTCCGCCGCTCGCGCCGGAGCCTTGCGCTCCTCCTTCAGCCAGCGGCGGACCTCGTCCAGGTACTCGCGTGGGAGGACGTGCCCGCTCTCGAAGGTCTTGTGTGTCTTGAAGCGGGACGGCGAGGCCTCGAAGAGCGCGCGGCTGTCCGCCACGGGCGAGAAGTCATCCTGGTTCGCCGTCAGCAGCAGCCACTCCTGCTGGACCTTCGCCACGTGCTTCGCGGGGGCAATCTCCTCCATCGACGGGTCGATGTGCGGAGGGACCATCGTCACGAGGTGCGTGACCCGAGGCTCCCGCGCCGCCAGCAGGATGCCCACCTGCCCTCCCATGCTGTACCCCGCGACGAGCACTCGCGGCGGCTTGCGCTTCTCGAGCACGGCGTTGAGCACCGCGTGGGCATCCCGCACGGTGTCGGCAATCATCGCGATGTACCCCGCGGGCTCTCCCTTGTGCGCCAGCTTCGCGAGCGCCCCCGGCTTCGCGTCCGGCGTCGAGCGCTCCCCGTGGCGCCGGGCATCGAGGAGATAGACGCGATAGCCCGCCCGCAGCAGCGCGTCCTTCAGCACGCCGCCATGCGTCGGCCCCTCTTCCGACAGCCAGTCCTCCTTGCGACGGGTGAGGCCATGCAAGAGCACGGCGACGGGGGGATTCTTCGCGGCCCCCTCGGGCTCCAGCACCCGCGTGGGGATTCGCTCGCCATCCGCGCCGCGGACGTCCAGCGACACCTCCGGAGCGGCGGAGGCGCGGGCCACGGAAGCAGACAACAACAGCAGACACAGTGAGAGCAGTCGGGTCATCGAGGCGTTCCTTGAAGTGAGCAGCCCCGCCACCCTGCCGCTGGCTCCGTCAGCCACGCGTCAACGCGCGATTGACCTTCAGCTGACGAAGGGGCTGGTAACCTGTCGCCGCTTTCATTCCCTCGAGGTTCCCTGCCCCCCATGCGAGTGCTCGTCGTCGAAGACAACCGCGACCTCCAGGCCAACATCGCGAGGTTCCTGGGGACGGACTTCCAGCTGGACTTCGCCGCCACGGGCCCCCAGGGCCTCACGCTCGCGCTGGGGAACGAGTACGACGTCATCGTGCTCGACCTGATGCTGCCGGGCCTGAGCGGCATCGAGCTGTGTCAGCGCTACCGACAGCTCGCGCCCCGCCTGGTGCCCATCCTCATGCTGACCGCGCGAGACACCCTGGAGGACAAGGAGGAGGGCTTCCGCGCGGGCGCGGATGACTACCTCGTCAAGCCGTTCTCGCTGCGGGAGCTGCGGATGCGGCTGGAGGCCCTGGCCCGGCGCCCCGTGCCTCCGAGCGGGCGGCGGCTGAACGTGGGGTCCCTCACGCTGGAGCCCGACACGGGACTCATCCGACGGGGTGAGCGCACCGCCCGCCTCAATCGGACCGAGGCGCTCATCCTGCGGCTGCTGATGGAGGCCGCCCCCGAGCCCGTGTCCACGGCCACGCTGGCGCACCACCTCTGGGGCGATGACGCTCCGGAGTCCAGCGCCCTGCGCACCCATGTCTACGCGCTGCGCGGCGCGCTCGCCGAGCTGGGCTTGAGCGCCTGCATCACCACCCGCCGCAACGAGGGATACAGCCTGGATGCGCGCGAAGACTAGGTCGGTGCGAGGTCTCCTCCTCGGCGCCATGGGGCTGTCCGCCGCGCTGGCGCTCCTGCTGATGGGGGCCTTCTTCACGCTCTTCAGCTACGACCTCGAGGACGTCATCCTCGGGCGCGTCGTGGCCACGGAGGCGAACCGGCAGGCCGCCGAGCACGGGCCCGCCGGACAGAGCATCCCCTCGGGCATGACGACCTATGTGGGGCACGAGAACCTCCCGCCGTGGCTCGCCCAGGCGCTGCCGGTGGACCTGCCCCGTCGCGAGCGCGAGGTGCGTGCCCCCGGTCACGGCCTCTTTCATGTCGCCGTGAGGCCCGACCCGTCCGGGGGCCCCACACGCTACGTGGTCTTCGACACGACGGAGCTGGCGAGCACCACGCGTCACTTGCGAACGACCGCCGGGCTGCTGCTGGCCAGCGCGCTGCTGGCCCTGCTGGGGGCCGCGGGGTTGTCACACCTCGTCGCCCGGCGCCTCAGCCGGCCCTTGGAGGAGCTGGTGGCGCAGGTCCAGTCGGACACGCCGCCTAGGACCGAGGGGCTCGGCGTCAGCGAGGTGCGCGCCCTGGCCGAGGCCTTGAGCGCACGAGACGCGCGCATCCGGGAGCTGCTCGAGCGGGAGCGGGCATTCAATCGGGATGCGAGCCACGAGCTGCGCACGCCCCTCGCCGTGGCGCGGGGCGCGGTGGAGATCTTGGAGCTGGACCCGCCGAAGGACGCGGAGACCTTCGGCCGACTCCAGCAGGCTGTGCAGCACATGGTCCTGCTGACGGAGGGCATCCTCTGGCTCGCGCGGACCGGCCCCTCCGAGGAGTCGTGCAAGCTCGGGAGCATCTCGCGCGAGATGGTCGCGCTGTACGGCGCCCCCCTCTCCCAAGGGGGCGTGGAGGTCGTCATCGAAGCGGAGGCGGAGGTCCTCGCGCCGCTGCCTGGCTCGGTGGCGCGCGTGATGATGGGCAACCTCATCAAGAACGCGCTCGCCTACACGAGCGAGGGACGCATCGTCATCCGCATCACGTCCGAGGACTGGAGCATCTCCGACACGGGCGTGGGCTTCGGCCGGGTGGAGCCGGGGCGCACCGGCTTCGGCATCGGGCTGTCGCTCGTGGAGCGGCTGGCGCGACGCTTCTCCTGGGAGATGTCCATCACCGCCCTGGAGCCGCACGGGACGAAGGTGCGGCTCGCCTGGCCGCCCAGGCCCGTCACATGAAGTTGAACGGCGTGGACACGGCGAGCGCGTGGATGAGCTGGTCGGTCCGCGAGGACGGCCTGCGGACGTAGGCGTTGAGATAGCCAACCTCGATGGAGGAGTGCGCGCCCAGCTTCCAGCCCGCGCCCACGAACGCGCGGTTCATGTCGAAGCCGCGCTGGGGCCCTCCCTCCACCGTGTTGAGGTGGAAGAAGGCCTCGTCCCAGACGATGAAGGACAGGCGGGGCTCCGACGCCAACGGGTAGGAGCCGCGCAGCATCAGCCGCGCCCGGTGCGAGACCTCCGTCGTGCCGGGAAGGAAGCGCTGCTCCAGTCGTGCGCGCGCGGTGGTCTTCAGCTCGCCGAACCTGGGCGTGAAGAGCGCCTGCTGGAACCACCGGCTCTCGCCCTGACGCAGGGCCTGACCCTCCGTCCAGTTCCAGATGGGAATCCAGGCGTAGCCCAGCCAGAACGACAGGTCCTGGAGCGCACGGACACCCGCGGCGGAGCGGAAGATGACGCGGCCGTCCTGCTCGCTGACGCGAGGCTGGGCCTCCAGGTAGTACGCGAACGGCTCGGCGATGTTCCCCTGCGCCGACACCGTGTACCAGAGCTGCGCCTCCGAGCTGACCGGCCGCGCCTCCACGGCGCTGGCGGGAATCACCAGGAGCAATCCAACGAGAGCAAGCAGGGTCCTCGAACGCATGATGCCCCTGCCTAGAACATGACCCGAGGGATGGCGCCAGCGGCTCGGAGCAAGCCCTGCCCCCACAGGACACACGCGAAGCGCGGCCCCGAGGGCGCTCAGGGTCAGGGCGTGGACGGAGGCTCCCAGGTGAAGGAGACGGTCGGAGCCCCCGCCGCCTTCAGGTCCTTCATCAGGAAGCCCTCCTCCCGGCGCTCCGCCTTCTCCAGCGCGGGCCGCAGTACGGGAGGAATGGGGAGCAGCAGCCCCACGACGAACTTGCTGCCCCGGCACACCTCGTTGTCGTAGCCAAATGCGATGCGGATGGCGACCTTGCCGCGCTCCAGGTGATGGAACGCGACGGCGCGTTTCACCGCGTCCACCCCGTACTGGAACCCCACGCAGTCGTCGCCGGGCACCAGGCTCTCCATGAGCGCATCCACCGTCGCGGCCTTCTTGAACGCGGCCGCGTCGCCGATGTGCTTGCGCACGAAGGTGTCGGCCTTGAGCGCCTTCACGACCTCCTTCTCCGCGAACACGTCGAGCAGGGAGAAGCCCTCCTTGCCCTTCGTCACGTCCCACGTGACGTAGCCGGTATAGGCGTAGGGGTGGGCCCCTCCGGAGTAACCTCCTTCCGTCTACTCGTAGCTGACCCAGGGGCCCACCACCGACAGCACGCGGAACTCCTGCGCGCCCTCCCAGTTCGAGGTGTCCACCTCCTCGTTCGCCTTGAAGGCGGAGAGGAACGCCTCCTTGCGCCACTGGAAGCCGAAGACCTGCTGGCCCTTTCGCAGGCCGCGCAGGTCCTCGGACGACATCTCGAACATCACATCCGTCCCGGACACGTTCCACGTCCGGGGCGCGGCCGGGGCCGCGAACAGCGCCAACGTCACCACGAAGCTCGTGAGCACGGCGCCATTCTGCATCAAGCACGCCCCCGGCTACTTCACTTCGCGCGAGAGCCTTGAATCCCACGGGCACCAGTGGCCGCCCGGCAGGAACGCGCCTCCCGCCTCGTCGAGGTGCTCCTCGACGTACACCATGTTCGCGTCACAGACCTCGATGGCCATCGAGAAGAACCGGATGGTCGACGGGTCCAGATGGAACGAGAACCTCGGGTTGTATGGCTGGGGCCGCTTGATGATGCGGCCATGCACATGGATTTCGTTCTTCTCTTCCCCGGAGAGAATCCTCCGTGCATGGGCAATGGCGTTCTCATCGGTCAGCTCGATGATGAACTCGACATTGGGGGAGCTCGGCTGCGTGAATGCAAAACGGGTAGCCGCTGCCATGGCGCAACTCCGATGTGAGAGGGAATGCCGGTGTAGCGGACGCACGGCACGCCATCAATGCGCCCGTGTATCGCCTGTGGGAAAGCAGGCAATGACACATCCAGGACAGTCTCCTCTCAATCCCTCACACAAGCCCCCTCCGCCGCGTCCAGGCAGGCCTCCCTGGCGGCGGGACCGCACAGCGCCGTCAGGACGAACCGGGTGCGCGCCTTGTTGATGGGGTGCGACTGGCCGGGGGTCTCGTAGCGGGTCAGGTTCTCCGCGAGCGTGACGCGACGACTGCCATCCGCCCGGTGGAACGTGAAGGTCCGGTGCCGGACGCTCTCGAAGGCCTCGGACGTGCCGAGAATCGGGTCGGCGAGTCTCCCAACCCGCTGGTGTGGTGGAGCCGCATCCGGACCGTGACATGCATTCCGAGCTCCCCGGGAACGACGTCCGGCAGACAGGCCCCGATGGGGCATCCAGCTGAATCCGCCGCCCCCTCACGAGCTGCAACACGGCGGTCGACACGAAGCTCCTGATGCGGCTGCCCACGTGGTGCCGGAGCCCTGGCTGGATGAGACACCGGTGTCGACCTCCGCGCCCCGCCAGACCTGAGTCCCCTCCCGCACCTCCGCGAAGGCCCCGGCATCCCGGCGACGTGCTCGGCCTCGAGCAGTTGCTGGAGCGCCCCCGTGCTGACAACCGAGAGGTCTTCGGCGGAATGTAACTCAGAAGGGAAAGACGGGGCGTTGATGTCTTGGAATCAGGATTCAGGGATATCGGTGCCGCAGCCCCCCAGGGAACCCGCCAGGACAGAGCTGCCTGTCTTCAACTCCCGCGTCCTCGGAATTGCTCAAACAACACTCATCCACTGCGTCGACGCGTGGCTCGCTTCACGCGAGACAAGAGCTCCCGCAGATGGGAATCCTCCACGGGCTCCACCACCTGGACCGTGTGGCTGCGTCCCGCCTCCTCCACGGTGAGCGTGTAGCGGCGCTGGTCCGCGCCGGGTGTGGCGGCGCCCACCACGGGCGGGAGTTCGAGGAAGCGCGCGGCGCGCAAGCTGTCCTCGAGCGCCCGTGCCTCCTCGGCGGGGAGCGCATCCAGCTCCACGCTCCGGGGCCGTGCGAGTCCCGGGAAGGCCGCGAGCCCCCCTTGCTGTGAGAGCTGGAGACGGACACCGCCCCGAGCCATGGCTCACGCTCCAGGCTGCTGCAGGCCATCCGTGCCCAGGCCCCACTGAGGCACCGACACGCGGTCTCTCGAGACGCGGATGCCCACCTCTTCCCAGGCCTGCTTCACCGCGCCCTCCTCCTCGCCCGTGCCGTACAGGCGCGTCGCGGCCATGACGGTGATGCGCGCGAAGTCAGAGAAGCTCGTGTCCGGGACGATGCGAGGGTCTCTCAGGCTCTCGTACCAGATGCGCCCCGCCCGCTCCCACGCACGGCCGCCCAGGTTCATGGCCACCAGGTAGAAGGCGCGGTTCGGGATACCGGAGTTGATGTGCACGCCTCCGTTGTCCTCCCACGTCGTCACGTAGTCGCGCATGTGGCCCGGCTGCGGGTCCTTGCCCAGCACGTCGTCGTCGAACGCGGTCCCCGGCTCCTTCATCGAGCGAAGGGCCTTGCCCTCGACGGCCTCCGCCAGCAGCCCCGCGCCGATGAGCCAGTCCGCCTTGTCCGCCGTCTGCCCGAGCAGCCGCTGCTTCACCAGGGAGCCGAAGACATCCGAGAGCGACTCGTTCAGCGCTCCCGCCTGGCGGAAGTACCACAGCGGGCCCTCGGACTCCGTCACCCCATGGGAGAGCTCATGCGCGATGACATCCAGCGCGATGGTGAAGCGGTTGAACAGCTCCCCGTCTCCGTCGCCGAACACCATGCGGCGGCCATCCCAGAAGGCGTTGTCGTAGTCCTTCCCGTAGTGGACGTAGGCCTGCAATGACATCCCATCTCCGTCGATGGAGTCGCGGCCCAGGACGTCCCAGAAGAAGTCATACGTCGCCCCCAGGCCGTCATACGCCTCGTCCGCGGCGAGGTCCCCGCACGCCCCCTGCCCCTCCGTGCGCACCAGCGTTCCCGGGAAGGCCTCCTCGCCCTTCAAGTCGTAGATGGTGCGCTGCCGCTGGGACTCCACCATCATCGCCGGCACCCGGCGGACGGCGGGGACGGCGGCCACCCTCCCTCCCGCGAAGCGCAGCGCGCGAAAGGTGCTGTCCGTGGCGACGGTGCGCAGCGCCTTCACGCGCTGCTGCGGCGTTCCATTCTCGGCGATGGAGCGCAGCAGATAGGGCGGCAGGATGCAGTGGATGGAATGAACATGTCGCGCGATGCGCGTCTTCATGAGTCCCCCCTCGTGAGCTGTCCAGCACTCAAGGTAGGGACCACCCCCGCTCCGCCGTCACCGCCTCCGTCGCTCCCACGGGCAGCGGGCGTGCCTCCAAGGCACTACCGCTCGCGGGCCCGCGACGCCGCGCGCCGGGAACACGACTCCACCAGCCGGTCCCGGAGCGCCCGGCCCGTGCTGTCCAGCTCCGAGCGCGCATAGAGGACGAGCTCGAGCCCTCCCACGGGCGCAAAGCCCTCCGCCTCGGTCAGCACGCGATGCCCCGACTGAACGCTGCCCACCGGCAGCAGGCTGACGCCCAGCCCCGCGCGCACCGCCGCGCCGAGGCTCGCGAGGCTCGTGCTGGAATAGCTGACCCGCCAGCGGCGCCCCTGGGCCTCCACCGCGCGAATCATCTCCTGCCGGTACAAGGCCCCCACCGGGAACACGACGAGCGGCAGCGCCTCCGCGCCCGGCTTGCGTGTCACCGGGTTCGCCGCGCTGTCGAGCCAGCACAGCGGCTCCGGCCACCGCGCATGGCAATCGCTGTCCGCGCCCCACTGCTTGACCAGCACCAGGTCCAGCTCACCCGCGCGGTACAGGCGCAGCAGGTGATGACTCAAGCCACACTCCACCTCCAGCCGCAGGCGAGGCCGCTCGGAGGAGAAGCGCGAGAGCAACGGCATCAGGGCCTCACCGCCCAGGTCCTCCGGCACGCCCAGGCGCAGCGCACTGTCGCCCTGCACCGGGCTCAGCGCCTCACGCGCCTCTTCGGCCAGACGCAGCAGCCGCTGGGCATAGCCCAACAGCCGCTCGCCCTCCTCCGTCGGCACGACATGGCGCGGGCCCCGGTCGAGCAGGCGACAGCCCAGGCTCTGCTCCAGCCGGAGGACCTGCTGACTCACCGTGGACTGGGTCAGGTGCAGGCGCTCGCCCGCCCGCGTGAAGTTCCCCGTGTCCACGACGGTGACGAAGCTTCGCAGCAAGAGAAGGTCCATCTCGGGTCCTGGCCTCCTTCGAGGGGCACCTGTTCATTATTCAGGAAGCCACTGGTTGCCAGTGAGCCATTTCGTTTCCCAATGCCGGCCCCGGGGACTACAGGGAGACGCCAGGAGGAGCAGACATGTCACTGACGAACCTGTGGGCGGCTTTCGCCGCGATGGTCGTGATGGGCTGCGGTGCCGCGGCCGTCGCGGGCAACCCCGACTCCAAGGACCCCAAGAGCGCCGAGCAGCTCTTGCAGGCCGCGTCCCAGGGCGACGCCGCGAAGGTGTCCGAGCTGCTGAAGCAAGGCGTGCCCGTGGACGTGCGCGACGCTTCGGACAGCACGCCGCTGCTGCTGGCCACCGCGGGAGGACACGTGGAGGTGGCCCGCGTCCTCATCGAGGCCGGCGCCAACGTGAACCTCCAGAACCGCCAGCTCGACAGCGCCTATCTGCTGGCCGGCGCGCGGGGCGAGCTGGACATCCTGCGCATGACGCTCAAGGCGGGCGCGGACCTGAAGAGCACCAACCGCTATGGCGGCACGGCGCTCATTCCCGCGTGTGAGCGAGGCCACGTGGAGGTGGTGCGGACGCTGCTCCAGGCGGGCGTCGACCCCAACCACATCAACAACCTGGGGTGGACGGGCCTGCTCGAGGCCATCCTGCTGAGCGACGGAGGCCCGCGTCACCAGTCCATCGTGCGGCTCCTGCTCGACGGGGGCGCGGACGTCAACCTGGCGGACCGAGGCGGTGTCACGCCGCTCCAGCACGCCCGCGAGCGCAACCAGACGGCCATCGCGGAGATGCTGGTCGCCGCCGGAGGCCGCTGATGGAGCCCACCCCCTCGGCCGAAGCCCACATGCGCGAGGCGCTGGCGCTGGCGCGCGCCAACATCCCGACCGGAGGACGTCCCTTCGGCGCCGTGCTCGTGCGGGACGGGCAGGTGATTGCCCGCGCCGTCAACGAAATCAACCAGACCCAGGACCCCACCGCCCACGCGGAGCTGCTCGCCATCCGCCGGGCGAGTCAGCACCTGGGCAGCGCGCGGCTCGACGGCTGCGTCATCTACGCGAGCGGGCACCCCTGCCCCATGTGTCTGGCCGCCATGCACCTGTGTGGCATCCAGGCCGTCTATTACGCCTACTCGAACGAAGACGGCGAACCCCATGGCCTCTCCACCGCCAGGGTCTACGCGCAGATGGCCCTGCCGCCTCAATCACAGTCCCTGCCCGTGCGGGCCCTGCGCCCCTCGGGAGAGCAGGGCCTGTATGACGCATGGCGGAAATGACAGACACAGGACAGTCGCTTCCGGCTGAGCGGGACCTGGACCTCTCCGTCCCAGTGCGCTGATTTACTGGCAGGCCCCTGGCCATGCCTGCCCTCCATTCATTCTCCATTCGCCTGCTGTTGGCGGGACTTCTCTTCCTGAAGGGAAGCCCCGCCTCCGCCCAGCCCCTCCACTCCGAGCGCGGGGGCCTTCATTCCACGCCCCTGGCCCATCGCCCTTCCCGCACCGCGGCGATGCTGGACCCGCTGCGCTCGCTCGCCATCACCGACCACGCCATCGTCTCCATCATCACGGCGCGGAGCGTGTTCGAGCAGCTCGTCAGCCAGGCGGGACCGTCTGGCTTCACGGGCGAGCAGCTCTTCCGCCAGCTCTGGGACACCCAGAACCCCGCGCCGGGAGCCTCCGACCTGCCCGGCGGTCCGCACTGCTCCGACAACGGCAACACCCTCAACGGCGCGCCGTACGTCTGTCGGCCCCTCGAGGGAAACGATGCGACCGCCCGGACGCCCGGGTCCATCGACAGCTATGTCCTCGTCGGCCTCTTCAATCGCTTCGACCTGGCCCCCGCGGATGGCGCCCACTGCGGCGAGTATCGGATGTCCTTCGCCCGGTTCGTTCCGGCCCCGCAGGCCCGCTCGCGAAACCGCTTCATCTTCGAGGGCGTCCTCCCCAATCCCGCCCCCGAGCTCGGGCTGGAGGGGTGTCGTCCGGTCGCCCGGGCGTGGGCGGACCTCTCCACCGTCGATGACCCGATTCAGCGGGGACGGCTCGTGAAGGCGCTGTTCTTCGAGGGCGTGGGCTCGGACCGCAATCCCGTCATCCATCCCGAGCACTATGGAGACAACCCCACGGGCGCGGGCCAGCTGCGCACCAATCAGTTCATGCAACAGGGTGTCAACGAGCCCTCCCCGTGGCTGCTGCGTGAGTTCAAGCTCAAGCATCAGTGCGAGGCCACGGGGTGCACGTTGCGCTTCATCCCCGTCACCACGAAGTCCACGCCCCGGGGGAACTTCTTCAACGCCTTGAACACCACGCCCCTCGCGGTGGGCTTCCGCGACCACTTCATCACCCAGGTCGCGAGCCTCGCCGTCGACGACTTCCACCGCTTCAACTACGTCGTCCCCGACGTCTACAACGCCGCCCAGAGCAGCCCGCAGCTCATGCGCGACGGCGTGGACAACTTCATCGAGCAGTTCAACAAGGCCCCGCTCCCCAACCCGTTCTTCGACGCCCTCCAGGCGGAGCTCCAGCGAATCGGCAGCCCCCTCTCCCCCCACCACATCGTGGCGCGCGCGGAGTCGCTCTCCTGTGGCGGCTGCCATGAGCACAGCAAGGGACGCGACCTGGGAGGCGGCGTGGGCACCTTCCCCATGGGGTTCCCTCGCTTCGTGCAGAGCAACGACCTGCTGTTCCCGCTGCCACAACCCGGAGACCCCAGGCTCTACGGCGCCTCCACCACCCACACCTCCACGCTCCTCCCCTTCCGTCAGCAGATTCTCGGCGCCTTCCTGGACACCCCGCCCCTGGACGCGAGCTTCGTGCGTCCCGGCACGGACGTGGCCTCCGTCCAGGCGGGCCAGGTCTTCCAGGGCACGGTGACGGTGACCAACACCGGCACCACGCTGTGGAGCGCCGCCAATGACACGCAGGGCATCTCGCTCGATGGCACCCGCGACCTGAGGCTGGACGCCGGTGACGCCATCCTGCTCGGACAGTCGAAGACGTTCGCCTTCACGCACACCGCGCCCACCGTCCCCGGCCTCGCCACCTACCGCTGGCGCATGCAGCACGCGGGCACCGCGTTCGGCCCCGAGCTGTCCTTCACCCTCCACGTGCTGCCCGCTTCGGGCGCGGCGCCTCGGAAGCGGTAGCGGACTCGAGCGACGCCACGACGCGGCGCACGTGGCTGGCGCGCCCCGCCTCCGTGCGCGCCGTCACGACCTCGAGGATGAGCGAGTAGCGCCGCGTCTTGCCCAGGGACTCGAAGGCGCGCGCCGCCCGGGGATTCGCGGCCAGCACGGCGGACAGGTCCTCGGGGATGGTGGCGTTGCGCTGCGACTCGTAGGCGGCGGACCAGCGCCCGTCCGCCTTCGCGGCTTCGACCTCGGCCAGGCCCGCGGGACGCATCCGCCCCTGGGCGAGCAGCGCCTCCACCTTGCGCACATTCACGCAAGACCACCGGCTGCGCGGCCTGCGGGGCACGTACTTCTGGAGGTAGTAGCGCTCGTCGAGCGACGTCCGCTGGCCGGAAATCCAGCCGAAGCACAGCCCCACATCCACCGCCTCGTCATCCGTCAGCGAGGCAATCCCCGTCCCCTTCTTCGCGAGCTTCAGCCAGACCCCGGCCCGCGCGCCGCCGTGCTCGCCGAGCCACGCCTCGAACTCGGCCGCGCCACGGAACGTCCGTGTCGGCGCTTCCTCGACCGCCCGCCGCTCAGCGCGCGCCATCGCGAGCCCCCAGCATGTCCAGGTAGTGCCGGTTGAACATGAGGCCCAGCACGTTGCCGAAGGGGTCGATGACGGAGGCCGTGACGAAGCCCGGGCCCCGCTCGGTGACGCCGTCGAGGAGCTGCGCGCCCCGCTCCAGCATCCGCGCGAGCGCCGAGGGGACATCGTCCACGTGCCAGTAGACGACCGCGCCCCCCTTGCCGAACTCGAGCCCCTTCGGGGCGAACTTCCGGTCGATGATGCCCAGCTCGTGCTGATGGTCCCCGATGCGGTACTCGACGTAGCCCGGCCCCCGGCCCGCGTTCTCACTGCGGAAGTACGGCTCGGTCCCCAGCAGCTCCGAGTACCAGAGGGTCGCCGCCTGCAGGTTCTCCGCCCACAGCGTCAGGGTGCTCATTCCGCGCAAGAAGCTCATGGTCCACCGCTTTCGTGTTCGAGGCCGCGTTCGTTCGCGACCCCATGAACCTCTCCCGAAAAGGTGACAGAATGAGTCACCTTTGAAACGTGAACCCGTCATCGACCGCCTGGACCGGGTCCTGGGCCTGCTCGCCTCCCGTCCCTCCTGGACCGCCGCCGAGCTGGCGGAGGAGCTGGGCGTCTGCGTGCGCACCGTCCGCAGGGACCTGGCGCGGCTCGAAGCACGCGGAGTCCCCGTCGAGTCGGACGCGGGGCGAGGAGGCGGGGTGCGCGTGCCGCCTCGGACGGGCCTGGGGCGCGTGCAGCTCGACGCCCACGAGGTGCTCGACCTGCTCCTCGCCCTGGCGCTCGCGGAGCAGCTGCGCTCGCCGCTGCTCTTGTCGACGCTCAAGGGCTTGAGGCAGAAGCTCGCCGCCTCGTTCCCGCCCGAGGACCGCGCCCGGGTGAGCGGACTGCGCCGGAGGATTCTCGTCGGCCCCAGCTCCCGGAACATCGCCGCGACGTGGAAGCCGCCGACGGCCTCCGTGCTCCGCCCCATCCAGGAGGCGTTCTTCGAGCAACGCGCCCTGGAGCTGACCTACCGCACGAATGACGTGAGCACGGAGCGTGTCGTGGAGCCGCACTACCTGCTGCTCAGCTGGCCCGCCTGGTTCCTGCTCGTCTGGGACCACCTGCGCGGCGCGGTGCGCATGCTGCGCGTCGACCGCATCGAGGCGGCCCGGCTCACCGCCTCGACGTTCCGAATCAGGGACTCGAAGCAGATGCTCGCCACGCTCGGCGACATCTTCTCCGCCGTCTAGGTCACGCGCCCGTCACGAGGGCACGGCGGGACGGAACGCCGTGCCTCCACGCGCTACTGGATGGTGATGGGGATGTTGTAGAGGAAGCACACCGGGACCTTCTGCGGCTTGTACTCCCAGCCGCTCTTGAGCCCCTGGATGATGTCGTCATCCGCGCCCGGCACCGACTTCACCGGGGTCACCTCATACACGCTGCCGTTGGTGGCGACGCACACCTTGTAGATGCCCTGGAGCGTCTGGCCGCGGTGGGCCTGCTTGAACACCTCGGACAGCTTCGGCGGCGTCTGCCGCACCACGTCACGCGCGATGACGAAGGGCGGCACGTTCTTGGGCTTCACCGGCTCGGAGACCGTCCCACCCACCACCCCGCCGACGACGCCTCCCACCACTCCGCCCACCACGCCTCCGGCGACGCCCCCCTCCACGCCCCCTTCCACGCCCCCCTCGACGGGGGCCTCCGGCTCGGGGGCCTCGGGCTCCGGCTCCGGCTCCAGGGGCTTCTGGTCGACCACCGGCTTGACCTCCACCGGCTGGCGAATCTCCGTCTTGGGCTTCTTCTCCACCGTCCGGGGCGTCGTCTTGCGCGCCGCGGGAGGGGGAGGAGGAGGCGGCGGCGGAGGTGGCGCGGCCTTGACGAGGCTCAGCACCACATCGATCGGCACCTCGGCCTCGACGACGATGGGTTTCAGGATCCACCCCAGCGCCGCCGCGATTCCGACGTGCACGGCGATGGAGAAGGCGGCGAAGCCTAGGATGCGAGAGGGAGGGTCGGTGTGCTGCGCGAACATGCCGAGGGCCCCATACCACAGGCGAGGAAGTAATGACCCCTGGGTGTAATTCTACTGTATAAGCAGAACGATTGGGGTGTCACATAGAAGACACCCCACACGATACCAGTGGACGGGACAGTCGTGGTACAGGGCCGCCACCTCGTCCCCTTCCCAGAGGTCTTTCCGTGCAGACAAAGATGAAGTGTGCGCTCGGGCTCGCCGCCGCCCTGAGTGTTGTTGGGTGTGGTGAGTCGACCGATGAGGTCGGCGACAAGTACCAGGGCGCAGTCGACGCCACCAACTTCGATACCAAGTTCCGCGCCACCAGCGGCACCTACCGGACCACCACCGCGATGGTGAAGGGCGCCAAGGTGCCCTTCTTCAACCTGGGCCAGGTGGCCACCGAGCGCAAGGATGACAAGGGCGCCATCACCACCGCGGGTGTCCCGGTGGATGAGGCCGGCCGGCCGTACCTGCCCGCCAGCCGGGTGAGCGCCACCTCCTATGACTTCGCCGACGGCTGTCGGACCGGCAAGCCCGAGTTCGACTTCCGCAACGACCTGTATCCCGAGACCGAGCAGTGGCCGCTGTTCACCGCGCTGCCGCTGACCGTCACCGGTAATACCACTCCGCCCGTGCTGCCTCTGGTGAAGGTGGCGGCGTGGACGGGCACCGGCGGCCAGCAGTGCAACGCCATCAAGGACGCCGCCTCGCTCACCAAGGGCGCCTTCGGCGGTGCCGCGGGCGAGGGCACCACGGTGGCCCTGCGCGCCATCATCGACCTCACGGCGCTGGTCAACAAGCTCAGCCCCGAGTCCACCTACACCTCCAAGGGCGGCTGGTACCGCGGCCTGCAGCTCGCCTACCTGGAAGGTGGCGCGGTGCCGGTCGACGAGAAGGGCAACCTGAAGGTGATGGACGGCGTGCTGGTGAGCCCGCCGACGGGCGCGCCCGCGTCGGAGACGCCCGCGTACCTGTTCGCCGCCGCCCCGGGTGAGGAGGGCTGGTCGCCGGTGGTGCGTCTGCGCACCTTCACCGCGACCACCGCGAAGCCCGCCTCCAGCTACACCGGCCTGTGCGTCGACGCCTGCGCGCCGACCGAGCTCGACCTCGCCACCGTCAATCGCTACGCCGGCGTGCTCTTCGTCGTGGGGAGCAACCAGTGAGCGCCACCTCTTCTCCTGCTCAGAGTCCTTCCATGAAGACCTCTCTCCTCCGAGGCGGTGGCGCGCTCGCGCTGCTGCTCGTCGCGTTCTTCGCGACGCTCCCCCTGCCCGCGCTCGCCGCCGGTCAGAACTACGGCCGCATGGCCGGCTACGTCTATGACCCGACGGGCGCGCCGCTCGCCGAGGTGCCGCTGACCGTGAGCGGCCCGGCGCTGCAGCAGCCCCAGTCGCGCACCAGCGGCGAGGACGGCCGCTTCGAGTTCGACACCCTGCCCCCCGGCGAGAACTACGTCCTGGAGGTCAACGTCCCGGGCTTCGCCCCCATCAAGAAGACGGGCATCACCGTCCTGCTGGGCCAGGCCACGCAGGTGGACGTGAAGCTGGAGGTGTTCACCGAGACGCAGGCGGTGGCCACCTATGAAATCGTCGAGAAGGTCAACCCCATCATCAACCCGGACTCCGCCCAGACGGGCGCGGTGATGACGGCGGAGAAGGCGGCCACCTCGCCTGTCTTCACGCAGGTGCAGGCCATGCCGCAGCTGGTCGCGGGCGTCGGCCAGGGCAACGCGCCCAGCCTCCGCGCCGGCCTGTCGCGCTACGGCAAGTTCTACATCGACGGCATGGACACGTCCGACGTCGTCGACGGCAGCATCAGCTCGCCGATGAGCTTCTACGCAGTGGAGAACTTCGAGGTCATCACCGGCGGCCTGGATGCCCAGTACAACTCGCTGGGCCTCATCGAGAACGTCGTCAGCAAGAGCGGCTCCAACAAGTTCACCTACGACGTGACGATGATCCTGTCGCCGGCGTGGGCCAACGCGAAGTACCGCGGCGCGGCCAACCAGAACCCCAACGTCGCCAACTACACGCAGAACGAGGTGCCGCTGTCCGAGACGGCCTTCTACAGCCCGCTCGTCGGCGTGGGTGGTCCCATCATCAAGGACAAGCTGTGGTTCTACTTCTCCGGTCAGTGGAACTTCTCCCACCGCGAGACGCCGCTGGGTGAGGAGAACCGCCCGTCCGACACCGAGACGCGCCTGGCCCGCCTGAAGCTGACCTGGCAGCCCACGCCGAAGGACCGCGTGTCCCTGGCGTTCAACTACGACAACAACAACATCACCAACCAGGTCTCCTCGACGTTCGCCTCCCCCGAGGCGGAGACGAAGATCGACCGCGGCGGCTTCTTCACCATCCTCAACTACGACCGCAGCTTCACGGACAACGTCCTGTTCCAGCTCCAGACGGGTATCACCTACAAGGACATCTGGAACGGGCCCATGGACGAGGACCGTCAGGACATCGCCCACATCTA
The DNA here is from genome assembly GCF_038561935.1 of Myxococcus stipitatus. The sequence goes on from NZ_CP102770.1 coordinate 7,412,079, forward strand.
CAACAGCACGACGTACCGGAACGCCGGCGCGCTGCGCAACGAAGTGGGCAACCTGGTCACGGAAGAGCGCATGCGCTTCCAGTTCGACCCCACGCTGCTCTTCAAGGTGAAGAACCACCAGATGAAGGCGGGCGTGCAGGTCAGCTACCTGAGCGGCGACAAGACGGCGCAGGTGATTGGCAACCGCCGCTTCAACGACCGCAACGGCGAGTGCAACCCGGATGACCCGTCCACGTTCCAGTACTGCAACGAGCGCATCGACTTCTACAACAGCGAGGGCGTCCAGGCGCCGCTGACCACGGAGGCCTCGGTGCTGACCGCCGGCGCCTTCATCCAGGACCGCTGGAACGTCAACCGCTACCTGACGCTGGTCGCGGGCCTCCGCGCGGACCTGGGCCGTCTGTACGGTGACAACAACCAGTTCATCACCAACCTGGTGGGCATCGGCCCGCGCTTCTCCGCCACGTACGACATCTTCGGCAACCGCACCACGCTGGTGAAGGCGCACTACGGCCGCTCCAACGAGGTCGGCGACGTCTTCATCGCGCAGCACGCCAACCCGGAGCTGCTCCAGGTCCGCTCCACGTTCGCGGGCGGCGCGTTCGCGGACTGTGCGCCGGACACCGTCGGCAACACGCAGTGCAGTGTCGCGGGTGGCGCCTCCGGCCGCTACTTCGACAAGAGCAGCCACACGCCGCCGAGCGTGGACGAGGTGTCGCTGGGCCTGCACCACGCCATCAGCGAGGGCGCGGTCATCGGCACCGACCTGACCTACCGCAAGTACTCCAACATGTGGGTCGACGAGGAGGTCAACCGCATCTGGGACCCGTCCGGTCAGCGCGTGATTGGCTACGTGGACGGCGTGAACCACACCATCGTGAAGATCCACAACCCGGACGACGCCTGGCGTGACTACAAGGGCGTGGACCTGTGGGCGCAGGGCCGCACGGGCCCGTGGGACCTGCTGGCCAGCTACACCCTGGGCTTCAGCAACGGCACGGTGGGCGACTACTTCGACGGCTACGGCGCCAACCCGCGCTTCAAGCAGTTCTTCGAGGGTCCGTCCCCCGAGGACATCCGCCACACCATCAAGGGCGCCGTCGGCTACACCACGACGTTCGGCCTCGATTTCGGCGTGCGCTTCAACTACCGCACGGGCGCGCCCATGTGGATGTTCCAGGAAGGCTCCGTCGACCGGCAGCGCGTCGTCCGCTCGCCGCGCGGCACGGGCCACGCCTACAACACCAGCAACGGCATCCCGGACTTCAATGACCCGGCGGCCATCTCCGAGCTGCGCCAGCCGAGCCAGTTCCTGTTCGACGTCCAGGCCCGCTACGACCTGAACCGCATCGTGAAGACGCAGGAGACGAAGATGGAGCTCACGCTCATCCTCTTCAACGTCCTGAACAACAGCGACGTCACGTTCGTCCAGGAGCAGTGGCGCTCGAACAACAACCGCTTCGGCACGGCGACCAGCCGCCGCAGCCCGATGCAGGCCGAGCTGCTGCTGCGCGTGCGCAACTAGCCACATCGCCTCACGTGGGCCCTCGCTTCCGGTGCGGTGACGCCTGGAAGCGAGGGCCCTTGAATCTGGCGGGGAGCCCGTTCTAGACGGGCGTGTGACTTCCTCCACGCGTCCCTTCCGTTTCGGGCTGCTGTCCGCCCTCCTCGCCGCCTGTGCCTCCACGCCCCCCGCGCAGGAGGCCGCTCCCCAGGTGCCACCGCCCGCGCGCTCGAGCGCCGCGGAAGTCGCGCCGGAGCCCCTCCGAATCACGGTGGTGGGAACCAACGACCTGCACGGCTGGGTCATGCCCTCCCGCGCCACGCTGCCCAACGGCGCGGCGGTGGAGCAAGGCGGACTGGCCGCGTTCGCGGGCTACCTGCGCATCCTCCGGGCGCAGAACCCGGACGGCGTGCTGCTGCTGGACGGAGGCGACCTCTTCCAGGGCACGCTCGCCTCCAACCTCACCGAGGGAGCGGTGGTCATCGACGCGATGAACACGCTGGGCTACTCGGCGTCCGCGCTCGGCAACCACGAGTTCGACTTCGGGCCCGCGGGGCCGCTGTCGGTGGGGATTGACGGGGAGGACCCGTTCGGCGCGCTCAAGGCGCGCATCGCGCAGGCGAAGTTCCCCATCATGGGCGTCAACGTCACGGACAGCCAGACGGGCGGGGTGCCGACGTGGCTGGGCAATGACGGCACGCTGCTGGTGGAGCGGCGCGGGGTGCGCATCGGCATCATGGGGCTTGCGACGCCGCACACCCCGCAGGTGACCAACCCGGTGAACGTGGCGAGCCTGCGCTTCGCTCCGCTGGCTCCGGTGGCGCTCGCCACGGCCCAGGGCCTGCGTGCACGCGGAGCCGAGGTGGTGGTCGCGGTGGCGCACGCGGGCGCGGTGTGCAAGCGGCACGACAACCCGCGGGACGCCTCCTCGTGCGACCGGGGGGACAGCGAGATTGTCGAGCTGCTGGAGGAGCTGCCCGAGGGGACGCTGGACGCGGTGGTGGCCGGGCACACGCACCAGCCCGTGGGTCACTTCATCCGGGGCACGCCGGTCATCGAGACGTCGGGCAAGGGCCGCGCCTTCGGGCTCGTGGACCTCTACGTGGACCCGGTGACGCGCAAGGTGCTGCCCGAGCGCAGCACGCTGGAGGGCTCCATCCCGGTGTGCGTGCGCGTGGACTCGGCCGTGGGCACGTGTGACGAGCGGAAGCTGAAGGACACGAAGCAGGTGGAGCTGGCGCCCGCGACCTTCCGGGGCCAGCCGGTGGTGGTGGACGCGGCGATGGAGGCGCAGCTCTCCCAGGCGCTGGCCCAGGTGGAGGAGGTGCAGCGCCGGCCGTTGGGGGTGAAGGTTCCGGCGGCGCTCACGCGCAACTACGAGGCGGAGAGCCCGCTGGGGAGCGTGCTGTCGGACGCGCTGCGGGAGGTCTCCAAGTCGGACATCGCCCTGCTGAACAGCGGCGGCCTGCGCGCGGAGCTGCCCGCGGGGGAGCTCACCTACGGCGCGCTGTTCGAGGTGCTGCCGTTCGACAACACCATCGCGGTGCTGACGGTGTCGACGGAGGAGCTGAAGCGGCTGCTGGAGGCGGCGTATGCGCGCAAGGGCATCTACCAGGTGTCGGGGCTGAAGGTGCGCGTCGAGACGTGCAACGGCGTGTCGAAGCTGGCGTCGGTCACCCTGGCGAACGGCAAGCCGCTGCCCGCCAACAAGCGCTTCCGGGTGGCGATGCCGGACTTCCTGGCGCGGGGCGGTGGCGGATTGGATGACGTGCTCAAGACGCTGGCGCCGGAGAGCATCGACCTGGGCGAGCGTCAGGCGCTCACGCTGCGCGATGGGCTCATCGAGCACTGGAAGGCGAAAGGCAAGGCGCTGGTGGCGCCCACGCCCGGTCGGCTCGTGCGCGTCACCGGAGTAAGCTGCCCGAAGGCCGCGGCTGGCGAGGCGGGCACGGCGTCGTCGAAGTAGCGCGCGTGCTCCTGGCAGTCACTGGCTTTGGGAGTGCGGGCGGTGGAATCTCCACCCTCCAGCATTCGGCCAGGAGCATTTCGTTGAGACGCATTGGCATCGCCGCGGTCCTCGCATTGTCGACCCTCGGGGCTTGTTCGAAGGACAGCCGCCCCGAGGCGCCCCCCGTGTCGAGCGCGGGCCCCTTCCGGCTCTGCGGAGCCCTCGGCACGGGAGCACTCGCGGCGTCTGCTTTGTCGCCGGATGGGTCCGTCCTGGTCACCACCACCCTGGCAGGCCAGCTCATTCTCTACCGGCATGCGGACGGGACCCGACTGAACACCCTCTGGGACCTGCCGGGCCAGCAGGTGGGCGTGTCGTTCGCCCGGAATGGCAGCCTCCTCGTGGCGGCCAGCCAGACGGAAACCCGCGTGTGGCGCTTCCCGGACATGACCCTGGTCCGGACCTTCACGCGGCCGCACTCGGACCGGACGACAGCCGTGGCCATCTCGCCGGATGGAGCATGGGTCGCGACCGGAGGGTTCGACACCCACAGCGACGCCGCCACCGTGCGCATCTGGAGCATGGTGGATGGCAGCCAGGCGGGGCTTTGGATGGAACGATACGAGCCCCTCATCCACTCGCTGGCCTTCTCCCCGGATGGCGCATCGCTCGCCATCGCGGCGAATCGTGACGCGTGGGTCGTTCGAGTTCCGGATGCCGCCCAGCCACGCACCCTCTTCGTGCTCTCCCGCGGGCAGGTCTCCTGGTCCGCGGATGGAAAGCTCGTGGCCGCCGGAGGCTCGGTGGTGGAGGTGGACACCGGAAAGGCGGTCAAGGCACTGGCCTTCTCCGAGAGTCTCGACGTGAGCACCTTCTCCCAGGATGGGAGCCTCTACGCGGAAGCAGCCGCGTCAGGAGCCATCAGGGTCTACCGCACCACGGACTGGACGACACCGCACCAGGTCATCCCCTCACAAGGAAGCTCCCGTCCAAGCCGTGTGGCCTTCAACGCGGACAACACCGAGCTCATCGTCGACCTGGGGGTCAGCCACTTCGGATGCAATGGCACGGGGCAGACCTGCGATACGTGGGGGAGCGAGGTCGTCACCCACTCCATCCAGCCCCCTGGAACTTCACGCATCCTCTCGATGGGCCCACGGTTGGGAAGTCCGTTGGCGCTCTCTCCAGACGGCTCGCACCTCGCGGCCAGCACCAACGGTGTCCTGAGCATCTGGAAGCTCTCGGACCTGAGCGCGGTCGTTGCGCCCTCCTTCGCCACGTCCTGGCGCCTCCAGCTCAGCCCGGACATGGACCGGATTCTCGTGGACGAGAACATCCATGACCTGGTCACCGGACAGGTACTGCAGTTCCCCTCCCTCTCCGCCCTTTCCCCTGACTTCACGGTGCTCGCACAGCTCGACCTCGAGAAGGACCAACTCGTGTTGCAGGACGTCGCGACAGGCAAGCGCATCAAGGAGATCAACGTGCAGGGGATGTTCGCCCTCCGCTTCTCCCCGGATGGGCGATTCCTCACCATCGCCGGCAAAAACAACGGCATTCAGATCGAGGTCGTGGACGTCGCGAGAGGCAAGGTCAGTCAATCCTTCAAGCTGGAGCGCAACGAAGGAGGATACAACATCCAGTTCTCACCCGATGGACAGTGGCTCTCCAGTACGGGGCAGCTCCCCCCCACGACCGTCCAGGTCCTGGGTCGGCGGGGTCAGCCTCGCGTGTCACTCTCGGTCGGTACCGTGTCTGCCTTCTCACCTGACAGCACCGTCCTGGCCACGGGAAATGCCGCTGCGGAGGTGTTGCTCTGGCGGACCGCTGACTTCACGGTTCGCGAGAAGCTGCTGGGCCACGGCAGGGCCGCTGGCCCCGAACAATTTCCGCGGATCATCGAAAGCATCGCCTTCGCACGGACGGGCCAGCTCGTGACGCTGGGCGCGGACCGGACGATTCGCATCTGGTGTTCCCAATAGCTCGAGGGCGGCACGGTTGGAGAGGCGTTCGCCTGTCCGGCCGCCCTTGGGCCGAAGAGCCCGACGTCTCGACGAGGGGCGGGTAGACTCCATGGCTCCCCATGGCTTCCTCGCCGCCCCCTGACTTCGAAGACGCGCGTGCCCGGCTGATGCGCCGGGCCCTCTGGCTCCCGCTGCTCCTCGTGGCGCTCGCCTATGCCAACACGGTGCGCGGCACGTTCGTCTGGGACGACCACTCGCTCATCGAGGAGCAATCCTTGGTGCGCGAGCTGGCGCCGCTGCCGGACTACTTCACGCGCATGTTCTGGAGCGACTCGCTGAGCGTCTCGCGCGGCTACTACCGGCCGCTCGTGACGCTGGGGTACGCGGTGGAGTACGCGCTCTGGGGCGGCGCCGCAGAGGGCTTCCACCTGACGAACCTGCTGTTCCACCTCGCCGTCGTGGCGTGGGTGTTCCTCCTGTGCCGACGAGGGGGCGCCTCGCCCTGGGGAGCGGCAGTCGGTGCGGCGGCCTTCGGACTCTTTCCCCGGCTGACCGAGTCCGTGGCGTGGATCTCCGGACGCACCGATGTCCTGGCCGCGCTCTTCATGCTCGCCGCACTGCTCGTCTATCAGACGGACCGGGCCCCTCGACGCTGGCTGTCGGCAGGACTCTTGTTGCTTGGCCTCTTCTGCAAGGAGGTGGCGGTGGCGGGAGTCCTCGCGCTCGCGGTCCTGGAGCTGCGCGCAGTGCGTGCTCGGGAACGAAGCATGGGACAGGCCCTGCGCAACCTGGTGCCCCTGGCGGTGGCGCTCGCCGTCTATGGCGCGCTCCGGCTGAACGCGCTGCGCTCGGACGTTCGCGAGCTCGATGGAGGCACGAGCACGGGCTTGTCCCTGGGCGAGCGCGTACCCACCGCGCTCGCGGCGGTCGGCCACTACGCGGTGATGCTCGTGGATGCGCTCCGGCCTCGGCTCCAGGTGGGGGTCGTGGGCGAAGCGCCTCTCGCATGGGTCCTGCTCGGCGCGGGGGTCCTCGTCGCGGGAATCATCCTGGCGTGGCGATGGGGAGGAAGACTGCCTCCCTTGTCTCGGGCCGCATTGGCCGCGGGCGCGCTCGCACTGGCGCTGGTCCTTCACTTGATTCCCTTGGGAATCCATACGCTGGCGTCGGACCGCTTCCTCTACGTGCCCGTGGCGATGCTGGCCATCGCATTCGCCGCCCCCATCGAAAACGCCGTGCGGGCCCGCCCCAAGCTCGCTGGGGCCGTGACAGGTGGAGTCCTGCTCTCCTTCGCGGGAGCCACGCACCTGCGCAACCGCGACTGGATGGACGAGATGCGGCTGTGGCGCGTGGCCGAGCGTGTCTCCGGCCCTGATGACGCGTTCGTCCAGCAGCAGCTCGGCGGGCTCTACATGAACGTGCACCGGTACGACGAGGCACTCGTCCACCTCCAGAACTCGGTGCGCACCCAGAACCGGATGACGGGCGCCAAGGGCTACAACAACCTGGCGCTGTGCCTCACAAAGCTCGGCCGGCACGAAGAAGCCATTACCTTGTTCGAAGACATGGTGAAGCAGCAGCCCGGCTACCACCGCGGCCACCTCAACCTCGCCATGACGTTGGCGCGAGCGGGCCGCTTCGACGACGCCCTCCTCCGCCTCCAGACGCTGCAATCCCTGACACCCGGCGACACCGTCATCCCCGAGCTTCGCGCGCTGTTCGAGCGCTCACGAGACACCGTGGCGAAGCTGCCAAAGAAGCGCCCCGGTGACGCGGAGCCCGCGGCGGTCGCGGAGGCTCGGGCCAGGATGTATCAAGAGCTCGGCGCACCTCACGAAGCGGCCACGAGTTGGGAAGCCGTGTTGAATGCGCCCGACTCGACTCCCGAGCAGCGACTGCACGCGGTGGGCTTCCTCGTGTTCGAGGGGAACCTGGGCCGCGCGAGGAATGCCCTCGAAGGCCTGATGCGCACACAGCCCGGAGACGAACGCCTGCTCTTGCTGGAGGAAGCACTCGTCTCGCGGTCGTCCCTTGACCTGTCTCGGATGGAATGACCGTCCTGAGGTTGCCCCTGTTACAAACAGCGGGGTTGTCTTCGCCGGGGTCTTGGCTGGATAAGCGATGCAGATCGGCACGACATGGCAGACGCGTCAAGCGCCGTCCGGCGCATGCGAGGGGTGGAACATGGGGCGCATCTATTCGGGATTCATGTTGGTCCTGCTCTGGGGTGTGGGGTGCGGAGTCGCGGCGGCGCCCGTGGCGACGGAGCCCATCGAGCGACATGTGGACGGTTCGCGGATCAAGGCCAAGGCAGTCTCCACGGAGGACGGCCTGCGATGGTTCCAGCAGTTCTACGACAGCCAGCGACAAGAGCCTTGTCTCTGGCAGAAGGCGGCGCCTGACGGCGCGTACTATTGCGTGGGAATCACCGCCGGCCACCTCAGGGTCATCAGTAGAACCAGCCAGGAGAACAACTACGCCGACGACCGCTGCACCCTCCCCTTGCTCTACTTCAGCCAGGCGCCACGCCCCGACACCCTCATTCCGATGGGGGGTGGAACCTGCGATGAACCTCAACGCTTCCACTCCCTGGGGAAGGTCTGGGGACAGGGCTACTACCACCTGGAACCCAACGGAGAATGCATCCTGGACGTGCGCCATGCCAACGCGCTGTACCCCCTGGGGCCTGTCGTGGAGCCTGGCGACTCCTTCGTTCGTGGAACCCTTCGGGAGAAACAGCGTGGCAGGGGCATCAAGGCTTTCGTCATCGCGGGCGAGGATGGGTCTGAGAGCTTCCAATCCCTGCACGACACCACCCACGCGACGGAGTGTCCCGTCCACCTGGCGCGTGACGGGAAGTTTCGATGCCTGCCCGTCGACGAACCCATGGGCGTGAGCGACGCCGTTTCAGTGGAGCCGACCTGCACCGAACGCGCGCTCGCGACGTTGTTCCGCGTGGCATGCACCCCTCCTCGCTTCGCGTTGCTCTCCGACAACGAGGAGGCATGCCATCCCGAGGTCTCCGTCATCGCGGTCGGCGAGGAGGTCCGCTATCCCTTTACGTACCCTGTAAACAGCTCCACCTGCATGCAGTTCGCCCCTGGGCCCGGGTACACGAGCTACTATCGTACAGGCGCTGAACTTCCCGCCAGGAATTGGCCCGAGGCAAAGGAACTCGACCTTGAGGTTCATGGCCGACTCACCGTGCGAGGCATGGAGGTGGGTGGAGCGGTGAAGATACCCACGGAGCTCTTCGACTCCGCGTTGGGTGTCCGCTGCACCTTCGAGCGAGTCCCAGACGGCACACTCCGGTGCATCCCGTTTACCGGTGCCACACTCTCCCAGATCCGGTACTTCGCGGATGCGGCCTGCACGACTCCGGTCACTCCCAGGTATCGTATCGCCTGCACCGCCGACCGCTATGCCACCCTTCATGACGCTTCGGGGCCCACTGCTGGCGTCCGTGTCTACAACCTGGGGCCGCGACACGAAGGGACTGTCTATATCAGCCCAAGCGCCGGGCCCCCGTACACCTCATGCATGGAGATAGTGAGAAAGCCTCAGGACGCCTACTACCTGCTCGGGGCGGAGGTCGACTCCACGTCGTTGGTCCAGGGAATCGAGACCATGAACTGACGAAGCCCCTGCTTCGACAGCCAAGAAGCGGGCGCATTGGCTGTCAGGCACTCCGGGTTGGCGGCCATCACCCTGCTTCGGCTCCGTAGAGCTTGGAGTCGATGAACTGAGTGATGCGCGGCCCCGCCACCTGTTCCTGGCGGGGCCGTCACTCATGAGTCCTTTCTGGCCCCTCTGAGCGACGTGCCCCGGCGTCCTCTGGGAATGTCTGCTCGACGACTCGGCCCAACCCCAGACGCAGGAGGTCTTTTGACTGGTGAGCACATCCCGCCACCGCGCGACCTTTCCATGCGGAGGCGAGAGGTTTTCCGGAGACCGTGTCCGGGAGCGATGTGAGCCCCGGAGCCCCAGACATGGCCCCCTTGACGGCGCATCAAGGATTGTCACTCTACTGCCCTATCCCTCCCGCCATTCATCCCCGCGCGGAAGCAGTAGAAGCCATGACCCAGGAATGGACCGCGCGCCAGCGCCTCTACGTCGACAAGCGCGGACTGCTGCGCCTCTCCCGCCTTCGAGCCGGGGAGTTCGTCTCACGCATCATGCCGTCGGGCTCCGAGCCCGCGCTGCAAGTCGCCGTCGACTTCTTCGTCTGGCTCTTCGCGTTCGATGACGCCTTCTGCGACGAAGACGCCTTCGGACAACCGCCCCACGGCATGGCCGCCTACGCGGGCCTCCTGGGACATCTGCTGGACTCCCCCCAGACACGCATCCTCCCCGAAGACCCCTTTGCCCAGAGCCTGAGAGGGCTCCAACAACGACTGGTCCGTCACGCGAGCCCCGTGCAGCTCCACCGTTGGTCCGACGCCGTCCGAGGCTATCTCCACGGCCAGGTCTGGGAGGCCGCCAATCGCGATGCCCAACGCGTCTGCGACCTCGAGACATACATCACGCTGCGACTCTACAGCGGCGCGGTGATGGCGTGCCCCACGCTCATCGACGTCGTCAATGGACAGGAATTGTCCGCCGAGGAGCTGTCACGCCCCCTGGTTCGCGCGGCGAGCGAAGTCGCCGCGACCCTCGTCATCTGGGACAACGACCTCATCTCCCACCAGAAGGAGCTGCACACCCGCGGCGAGCTGCACAACCTCCTCACGGTGCTGATGCACGCGCGCCGCTGCTCGGAAGCCGAAGCCAGACACGAGGCCCTGCGCATGCGCGACGCGCTGATGGCGCTGCTCCTGCGGCTGCTGGCCCAGGGACAAGCGGAGGCCAGCCGCCCGCTGTCGATGTACCTGAAGGGCCTGGGGCACTTCGTACGCGCGAACATCGACTGGAGCAATGTCTCCGGCCGCTACTTCGACCCGGAGCTTCGCGCCCCCACGGACAACGTCATGGCGTGCGAAGTCCCCACCCGGGACGCAGTGACACTGACGCCACTGCCCATCGCCTCGGTTCAGTGGTGGTGGGAATGCCTGTCGCCGGAGAAGTGAGCGCCCTTCAATACAACGTGCCGCACGCGGCGATGCGCTGGACCCGGAGCGCGGCGAGCCGCTCCAACGGCTCCGCCACCTCCCGCCCCTCCAGCGCCTCCACGGCTCGCGCGACGGCATCCAGCGTGGACATGCCCGAGGGATGCGAAGGCTCGCGGAGCCGGAGCAGGCCCGGCTCCGGCGGGGGCAGGACCAGGCGAGGCAGGGCTCGCAGCTCGGGCAGCCGCTGCGTCATCCGCCGCGCCTGCGACCAGCTCGCATCCAACACCACGAGCTGCCGCGGCGGCGGTGCATCCGGGGGCGCCGTGGGGCCATCCGGGTAGAGCAGCCAGGTCCCCGGCTCCGAGAGCAGCTCCAGGTCCGTCCCACTGGGCGCGCCGTGGATGATGACCTGCGAGTTCGGCATCGCCAGCGCCGCCACCCGGCCCGTGTTGCTCTTCTTCGCGATCTCCATCACGTGCTGAAGCAGGAGGATTCGCGTCCGTGTCTGAACCTGGGGAATCTCGGCACACAGACACAGGTGACGAGACAGGTTGCAACGGGAGCAACGAGGGCGACTGGCAAGACGTGAAGACATCCCCCGACATCATCGTCCGGCCGAGGGTGGAACAGAAGCGCTCAGTTCCCCGCATCCCATATCCGGGCAGCCCCACCCCGCTTGTGGGAATCCAGGGAAGCCCCCGCACTCGCTCGCCGAGGACACCGCCCCTGGCATCTCGCTTGCTCAAGAGTCAGGCCAGCCTGGCCACCGGGTGGCTTCGGGCACCGTATCTCGCCTGAGTTGGAGTGCTGGATGACGCGCCTTCCTCATGAGTTCCGCCTCGCCGTGCGCCGCCTGCGCGACAGCCCCGGCTTCACCCTGGTGGCGGTCCTGACACTGGCGCTCGGAGTGGGCGCCAACAGCGCCATCTTCAGCGTGGTGGACGCAGTCTTGCTGCGGCCCCTCCCCATGGAGGCCCCCGAGCAGCTCGTCCGCCTGTACAGCGGCAGCGGGTACGAGGACCACGGGCCCTCCTCTCCGCCCGACTTCCTCGACATGCGAGCCCAGTCCCGCTCCTTCTCAGGCATGGTGGCGCTGCGCACGACCCAGTTGAGCCTCGGAGGGGAAGGCGTGGTGCCCGAGCGGCTCCGAGGCACCACCAGCACCGCGGACTTCTTCGAGGTGATGGGCTCTCGCGTGGCGCTCGGTCGGGCCTTCCGACAGGAGGACTCTCAACCGGGGCAGGAGCGTGTGGTGGTGCTGAGCCATGGGCTGTGGAGCCGCCTGTTTCAAGCCAGCCCCGAGGTGCTCGGCCGAACGCTCTGGATTGGAGGCGTGCGCCACTCCGTGGTGGGCGTGGCTCGCGAGGGCTTCGACTTCCCCGAGCAGACCCAGCTCTGGGTGCCCGCCGTCCAGGACGAGGGGTTCACGTCGCCGGGTGCCCGCGGCAATCGCTCCCAGCGAATCTACGCGCGGCTGAAGCCCGGCGTCCGCCTGGAGGCGGCCCAAGCGGATGTGGCCGGCGTGGCCGCGCGCCTGGCACAGGAGAACCCGCGCTCGAACACTGGCATCCGAGCCCTGGTGGAGCCGCTGCGGGACTCCCTGGTGGGGAACGTGAAGCCCGCGCTGCTCCTGCTCCTCGGGGCGGTGGGGCTGGTGCTGCTCATCGCGTGCGCCAACCTCTCCAACCTGCTCCTCGCCCGCGCGGTGAGCCGCCGAGGTGAGCTGTCCGTGCGCCTGGCCCTGGGCGCGAGCCGAGGCGACATCATCCGACAGCTCCTCGTCGAGAGCATGGTGCTGGCGGGGATGGGCTCGCTCGCGGGCATCCTCTTGTCGGGCTGGTTGCTGGATGTCCTCCTGGGCCTGTCGCCCCAGGGCATTCCAGGGCTCGAGCACGTGGCCATCGACGCGCGAAGCCTCGCCTTCACCTGTGGCCTGGGGTTGCTCACCGCGCTCCTGTTCGGATGGCTGCCCGCGCTCCAGGCTTCACGGGAGCATCCCGCCGCCAGCCTCCGGGACGTGGGCGCGAAGGGAAGCACGCGAGGTGGAGGCCGCGCGCGACAGGCGCTCATCGTCGGGGAGACGGCGCTCGCGATGGTGCTGCTTGTCTGTGGTGGGTTGCTGCTCAAGAGCTTCCACCACCTGCGGGAGGTGGACCCCGGCTTCCGCCCGGAGGGGGCGCTCGCCTTCGAGCTGGACCTGCCGGATTCCACCTATGGCTGGGCCACCCCCGCGACGCGGGACTTCTACGACGGACTGCTGGAGCGGCTGCGGGCGCTTCCCGGCGTCGAGGCCGTAGGCGCCGTCCAGGGGCTCCCGCTGGGGGGCCGCAACCTCATCTCCACCCTGCGCGACCTGGCCTTGCCGGAGCCTCCGCCCGGTGAGGAGCCAGTCACCCAGGTGAGCATCGTGACACCGGGCTATGCGCAGGCCCTGGGGTTGAGGCTGGTGCGAGGCCGGTGGCTGGAGTCCGGCGACGGCGCGAGTGAGGGGCATCGCGCGGTGCTCCTCAGCGAGGAGGCCGCCCGCCGCTACTGGCCCGGGCAGGACCCCATGGGACGAGAGGTGGAGGTCGGCGCCGACTTCGGCAACGGCCGCCTTGGAGGACGGGTGGTGGGCATCGTGGGTGACGTGCGCCACGAAGGGCTCTCCAAGGCGCCCTTCCCTCAAGTCTATGCGCCCTTCACCCAGGCGCTCGGCGGGCGGATGACGGTGGTGCTCCGGACGAAGGACGCGCCGCTCACCCTCGCGGAGCCGGTGCGCGCGGAGGTGCGGGCACTCGACGCCAGCCTGCCCGTGGGCAACCTGCGGCCCCTGGAGGCACTGGTGGGCGAGGCGCTGTCCCAGCCGCGCTTCTACATGCTGGTGACGACCGCTTTCGCGGCGCTGGCGCTGACGCTGGCGGCCGTGGGGCTGTCCGGGGTCATCGCGCATGCGGTGAGCCACCGGACGCGGGAGTTCGGCATCCGCATGGCGCTGGGCGCACGGGGCGGAGAGATTCTCAAGGGGGTGATGGGGCAGTACCTGCGGCTGACGCTGTGTGGACTCGCCGTCGGGCTCGGGTTGGCCTTCGCCGCCACCCGGATGATGGCGGGGCTGGTGTATGGCGTCGGGCCTTCGGACCCGCTGACGTACGTCTGCGCCTCCGCGCTCCTGGCTTCCGTGGCGCTGGTGGCCAGCTATGTGCCGGCCCTCCGCGCCACCCGGGTCGACCCCCTCATCGCCCTGCGCGGGGATTGAGCGTCGCACTCCACCGTGCAGCCGAATGCACAGGCACGACCCACCCGTGTGCCCGCCCTTGCACACACGGTTGAATCCCCTCGTCCCGCGAGGCCCTTCGCGCCGATGGCACCCACGATGCACTGAGCCATGGAGGCTCGTTCCCTCCAGCCAAGGTGAGGCATCATGCCCTGGCCCCTGAGGGGACGGTCGGACGGCGAATCACGCCGCTTCCGGTTCGCGAAAGGGTGGCCATGGAGTCGGCGTCTGGCGTCCTGCTGTTCATCTTGGTCTGCGGTCCCATCCCCCTCGTGTGGGGGCTCAAGCTCCTGGTGAGTCGGAGCTCCTCGCCGCTCGCGCGCTTCGCCGGGGCCATCCTGGCGCTGGGCGGTGGCGCGGTGACGGGGCTCGTGGCCTGGCTCATCCACGAGTTGACCACGAGCAGCTTCTCGAAGGGACGCGTCCTGCGGCTCCAAGGTCGCGCCCGCGTGGCGCGCCGAGCCCTCGGTCAAGGCTGGACGGACGACGCCGTGCCCGACCTCTCGGGGCTCTCGGCCTGGCAGCGAACGGTGCTGGGCGAGGCGTGGCTGTACTCGGCGGGGATGGAGCATGCGTCGGTCCCTGCCTTCTCGAAGCTGTCGCTCAAGCTCTCCGCGCTGGGGGCGCCGTCGGCGCTGCTCGAGGACTGCCACCTCGCGGCCCTGGACGAGGTCCGCCATGCCCGAAGGTGCTTCGCCATGGCCCGCGCCTACTCGGGAATGCCGTGGACCGCGGGGACACTCCCAGCGCTCGCACAGGCCGCTTCACAGCCGCTTCCCACCGGCACGGAGAACGACTGGGCTCGACTGGTCCGAGGTTCACTCCTGGATGGGTGCTTGAGCGAGGGGCTCGCCTCACGCGTCGCCGAAGAGGGCGCGAGCCGGGCCACGGACCCCGTCGTGCGAGAGACATTGTTGGTCATCGCCGAGGACGAGGGGCGCCACGCGGAGCTGGGTTGGGACGTCCTCGACTTCGCCCTGGAGCGAGGTGGCCGGAGCGCGAGGGACGCCCTGCGACAGGCCCTCTCGGAGCTGGACTCACGGCAGGCCCCCGCCATGCCTCCCATCCCTGGCGTCGATGAGGCGTTCCTCGCGCGAAACGGCCTGCTCCCCCAAGCGGAGCTGGGACGCCTGATGCGCCTGTGCATCGAGGCCACCCGCGCCCGGGCCGAAGCCCTGCTCGCCCCGTCGCCCTCCGAGCACCGTTTGAGCTTTCAGCAACATCCCGTCTAGCATCGGGGCCGCCTTGGGGACGCGGCACGCGGGGGCCCCTTCGACAGCGGCAGACAGGATGGACTCGTGAAGGTTCTCCACCCGGGCCAGACACCTCAGACGCTGCTCCAGCTCCGCCCGCTCGCCGGCAGCATCCAGCGCATCGCCGTGCGTTCAGAAACCAACATCTCCGTGCGCCATTCCGGCCGCACGCGCGAGCTGCCCTCGCCTCCCGGCATCCAGATGAACCTCACCGTGGAGGTCTCTCGCATCGCCCCGGATGGAGAGATTCACTACCGCTTCGCGCTGGACCAGATGGACCTGCTCGTGAAGGCGGGCACGCCCCAGAAGGAGGCGGAGGCCCTTCGCGCCGAGCTCGCGCCCCTCCCTGGCCTGCGCGGCGAGGGGCGCGTGAGCCCCGACGGCCGCTCGAGTCACTTCCACGCGGCGCTCCCCTCCGACCTTGCCCCGCACCTCCGCGAGCCCCTCCAACAGCTCCTCAAGACGTTGGGCGGCATGGGCACGTTCCTCCCTTCGTCCCCGGTGGGGCTGGGAGCGCGCTGGGAACACCAGACACCCACGCCTCCCTCCACCACCACGGTGGAGCTCAAACGTCTGGAGAAGCAGGAGGTGGGATTGAAGTTGGAGCTGTACGCCCCACCCTCCTCCACCGAACCCCGCACCCAGAGCCGGGGGGCGGGGGGCTGTGTGATGAGCTTGGACAGACTCTGGCCCCTCCAATACGAGCTGGAGGTGGAGACCCACACGCAAGTCCAATCCCAGGACGACGGGCCCCCCAGACGTCTGGAGACCACCACCCACCTTCGCATGCGAATGCGGGAGCGCTCCTTCACTTCTCCCCTTCTGCGTCCTTCCGCCTACCTGCGTTGAATGGGTGGATTCAAATGGACCCACGCAACTCCAGACCCTCGATTCCAGACAAACAAAGAGGAGTCCCGCGCTCGCACTGACGTCGGCATGGGGGGAGCTCCGTGCTTCATCACGGCTCGTTGCAAGGCTGGCAGAGAGGTGCACGATGGCACTCGATGGGACCGGGAACAGCAGGCGGCTGACGACGCAGGTTCCGGTGAGGCGACCTTCCGAGGAAGCCCGTCCGGCCGCCCCCAAGCCCGCGGAGCGCAAGCCGGCCGAGCGCCATGAGCGCTCCAGCTTCACGCCGCAGAATCCGCAGGTGAAGCCCGGGCAGAGCGCGGAGTCCTCGTCGCTCCTCACGGAGAACTCGCGCGACGGCAAGGCCAACTGCCTGGATGTCGCCGCCGACTGGGTGGACAAGGCCACGCCCGCGCTGCGCGCCCGCTCGGAGATGGTGTTCCTCAAGGACTCGCGTCCCGGCGCCGAGGGCCAGTCCGGACACGTGGTGATCCGCCAGGGGGACCGCGTCGTCGACCCCTCCTCGGGCAAGAACTACGACAACCTCCAGGCCTTCCTGAAGGAACAGCCCCACTACCAGCCCGCGGGCACCCTCTCCGGGAATGCGGCGGCGAAGATCTTCGCGGCGCCGCCGGGCTCCGCGGAGCGCCAGCGCGCCATCTCCGAGGCGAAGGTTCCCGACTCCCTCCAGCGGATGATGGTCGCGGACTCGCCCCAGGCCGCGCCGACGACCCAGGCTCCCGCCTATTCGCAGGCCGACGCGGACCGCGACGCGGCGTCCCTCTATGACGCCATGGAGGGAGGCGTCACCGGCTGGGGCACGGACGAGGACAAGATCTTCAAGACGCTGGAGGGCAAGACGCCCGAGCAGATCAACCTCATCCGCAAGGGCTACAAGGACCACTACGGCAAGGACATGGACTCCGTCATCCGCGACGAGCTGAGCGGCGCGGACGAGAAGCACGCCATGGCCCTGCTCCAGGGCGACCCGGCCAAGAGCGCCGCGGTGCAGGTGCAGGCGGAGCTGGACGGCGTCTTCGGCTCGAACGAGGACCTGCTCAAGGTGCTGGAGAAGCAGACGCCCGAGCAGCGGCAGGCCACCGCGCAGAAGTTCGCGGAGATGAATGGCGGCCTCAAGCCCGGCCAGTCGGCGCAGGACTTCATGCTCGACAGGCTGGGCAAGGAGCTCAACCCGGAGCAGCTCGGCCGCGCTCGCAACATGCTGGCCGCGGGTCAATCCCAGACACCCGAGCAGAAGAACCAGCTGGAGGCCCAGGCCATCAAGGACGGCCTCAAGAAGGACATGGACGGGTGGGGCACGGACGAGGACCGCATCTTCGAGCGCCTGGAGAAGGCCACGCCGGAGCAGCGCAAGATTCTCGCGCAGGACGAGGCGCTCAAGAACCGGCTGAAGGACGAGCTGGGCACGGAGGACTTCGACCGGGCCATGGGGTTGATGCAAGACAACCCGGCCAAGGCGGATGCGGCCCGCCTCACCAGCGCCATGAATGGTTTCTTCGGCGCGGACGAGTCGGGCGTGCGCTCCGTCCTCGAGGGCAAGAAGCCCGAGGAGCTGGAGCGCATCAAGGCCGAGTATCAGACGATGACCGGCAAGTCCCTCGAGGACGAGATTCGCAAGTGGGACGGCGCGGACAAGGACGTGACGCTGCGCCTGCTCAACCCACCCAAGGAAGGCGACACGCAGGGCCGCGCGGACGCCGCCGCCGAGAAGCTCAAGCTGGCCGTGGATGGCGCGGGCACCGACGAGGACGCCATCCGCAACGTGCTGAAGGGCAAGTCCAAGGCGGAGATCAACGACATCTCCGCCGCGTATCAGCGGAAGTATGGCGAGGACCTGCGCTCGCGACTGGACTCCGAGCTCAGCGGCCGGGACCACCTGGAGCTGGTGAAGCAGGACTTCGACCTGGGCGCGGTGAATGACAAGGACCCCGGCGCGGCGCAGGAGCGCGTGCGCCGGCTGCGCGAGCAACAGGCCAATGAGTCCGGCTTCGGCACCTGGGTCCTGGACAACGTCCAGCGAGGCATCAAGGGCGGCGAGTCCGACAACGACAGACTCAACCGGACGTTGGGAGACGCCGAGCGCGCCATCCAGTCCGGCGATACGCGGACGGCCGACCGCTCCGTCGGGTTCGCCACGGATGACGTGAAGTCGTTGCAGAGCAGCAAGGACTCGCTCGCCGAGGGCGCGGCGACGGCCGCCGTGGTGGTGGCGACCACCGCCGCCGTGGTGGCCACGGGCGGCGCGGCGACGCCGCTGGCTCTCGCGGGTTACGCGGCCCTGGGCGCGACGACGCGGGCCGCCACGTACGAGCTGATTCAAGGCGGCGCCGCGGGCTGGGAGGACGCAGGTCGCCAGGCGCTGATTGGCGCCGTCGAGGGCGGCACCGTCGTCCTTCCGGTGACCAAGGGCGCAAGCATCGCGACCACCACCGCCGCGAAGAGCGTGGCGACGACGGCGGGACGGGAGGTCGCGGAGAACACGGTCCTCACCGCCGCCAGGCAGGGCGTCAAGGAAGGCGTGGTCGGCGGCGCGGCGGGCGGCGCGGTGGATGCGGCCACCCGGAGCGAGACCTGGCAGAACGGCCTCGCGGACGGACTGACCCGCGTGGCCGAGCAGGCCGCCACGGGCGCCGTCATCGGCGGGACGGCGGGCGGGTTGACCTCCGCGGGGCTCACGAAGGCGCTCCAGCCGAAGGAGATTCCCGTGGTGCGCAACCCGGAGCTGACCGGGAACACCGCGCACGTGCGCTACGACGATGGCCGCGTCCGGGTCGAGGTCGGCCCCAACGTCTCGCCCGCGCAGCTGAAGGCGCACATGGACGTGGCTCGCGAGCTCCAGAAGTTCGACGGGCCGCTGGGCAAGCTGCGCGAGATGAAGAGCCGACTCCAGGAGAAGCTGACCGGCATGCCCGGCTACGGCTCGCAGGGCTTCGAGTCCCAGCTGGAGGTCAAGAAGCTCAAGGGCCTCATCGGCGAGCTGGAGAAGACCGAGGCCGCCACGGTGGGCAGCCTCAAGAACGCGGGGAAGACGCCCGAGTCCTCCACGGAGCTCGCGCGCATCCGCTCCGAGCTGGACAGCCTGAACACGCAGCTTCGCGCGCACGAGACCGCGGTCGACTCGCTGGTGCCCGCTCGCGGGTACGTGGCGGCGGAGGCGCGCGCGGGCGCCGAGCGCGCCAAGGCCAACGGCTGGCCCGACGCGGAGAAGGGCTATTATTGGACCCTCCGCTCGGGCCAGACGGAGCCCCAATACATCAGGTCCTCCTCGGACCTCCCGCGCAGGGAGTACGACACGGACCTGGGGAAGTTCGTCAACTCCGCGGATGAAGGCCCCAAGCCTCCGAAGCGCTTCGAGCCGGGCACCACGGCCGAGAAGGCCTTCGATGAGCTGGGCGGGAACGACCCCACGACGCCCTTCGGCAAGTGGGTGACCACGATGGAGAACGCGAAGATCGTTCCCGAAGGGGCCGACCCGACGAAGTCGCTTCGGGAGAACATCATCGCGTCCCTGAAGAAGAACGAGGGCGCACTGGCGGGAGCCACCCACGACAACATCCGCCACGGCCTGAAGGGGCCCTACAAAGACAAGCTCCTGGACCACATCACCAACCCCGCGCATCTGGAGACGACCCAGAAGTACCAGGACGTGCTCGCGCGGACAGGCGACGCGCAGCAGGCGCTCCGCGCCGCGAGCCATGACGAGATGCTCACCGTCTCCAATGGCATGGCCATCAAGGAGCAGGGAAACCTGGCGGAGGCCTGGTACCTGAAGACCTTCGGCACCCAGGACTCGAGCACCCAGGTCTCCATCACCCAGGACCACGCGAAGGCGCAGGGCGTGACGCTGGAGAAGGACCGCTTCGCGGACCAGGTGGAGGTCAATGACGGCACGGTGCGCGAGCTGAAGAACGTCTACACGGCCCTGGGGCCCGACGAGAAGAAGCAGTTCGGCGACCTGGTGAAGATTGCCAGCCAGAACCTCCAGGTGAAGGCCAAGGTCGGCGACGACTTCGCCAATGTGGAGGCCAAATCCCTGGTCATGTCCTTCCTCGACCCGCGCGGCGTCAAAGCCAACACGAACTTCATGAAGGACCAGCTGGAGAAGCTCCCGGATGGCGCCCCGGTGAAGTTCGAGATCTTCAATGCGAACGGGGAGCGGAAGTTCATCACCCAGGCCGACCAGCAGGAGCTGGGGACCCCGGCGATGGAGGCCTGGCTCAAGGGCGAAGCCCCCTGGAAGTTGCCGTCCGAGGGATAGAAGGCGGGCTAGAGTGGGGACTGGAGGGTGTCGATGGTGAAGAGCTTGAAGATCGGCCTGTCGGGCCCCGACCTCGCGGCCATCCTGAAGTCCGTTCCGGGGCGGCTGACTCCGCGTGGCCCGCCGAGCTACCTGGCCTTGGATGACCAGGAGACACCTCCCAGCGCGGATTGGCTGGGACAGATGGTGCGCGGCGAGCTGTCCTCGATGGCGAGGTGGTCCGGAGATGGGGACCCCTTCCTGTCCCTGGACAAGGGCGAGCTGGTCCGACTCAAGACGACGCAGGCCCCGGACCCCAAGGCCATGCTGTCGGCCCTCACCTCGGGCCCCACGCCCTTCGAGCTCGCCTCGTTCGCGAGCATCCATCCGGAGTGGGCCCAGGGGAGCAAGCCCTATCGCTCCCGTGGCTTCGGCGAGCTGCACTATCCCCATGGCTGGCTCTGCGGCTTCCGCGGAAAGGGACATGACCAGCTGGTCTCCCGTCGGTGGCTGGAGTTCGGCCCCTGGCGCGTCCTGAAGGGCTCCGGCGACACCACCCTGGTCCAGTTCCATGACGTGGCGGCGGATGCGGCCACGGCGCTCGAGCAGGCGCGGGCGGGACATCGGCTGCTGGAGATCCTCAATCCAGACAGCGGCTTCATCGCCGCCGACCACGTCATGTCGCATGACCTCCAGGGCATCTACGACGCCAGGAACCAGGCCCTGCGCATCATCGTCCACGGGCGCGAGGTGCCCCCGGGCGAGATGCGGGACGCGTGCGCCGCGAAGAAGACCCAGCCCCTGGGCCCGGAGAAGCCCATCGCGCGCGTGGCGTATGTGTTCATGGAGCCGCAGGCGGCTCGAGCGCATCTGCACGCCCTGTGGCTCAGAGAGCTCGAGTGCTGGACCATCGAGCAGGGCAACGAGGTCCGCCTCGACAAGGACCATCGCCCCACGCCCGTGAAGCCAGACTGGGTGAAGGCCGTCGAGTCACGCTGAGGGTGGGCGTGGCGCGAGGGAGCACCCGCGCCACGCACTCACCGCCCCGCACCCGGCCAGGGTGATGCGCCGCCGGGCTCCACAAGAATCGAAAGCGGACACGCCGAGCCGAATGTCTCGCTATTGGACGCATCACCTCCCGCCCATTCTTGTTGCCCTCGAGAGCCATCTCTAACGTGGCGCCCGCCGAACAGGCATCCCCTGTGTGGAAGGGCTGTCATGATGTCTTTCAATCCCTGGAATGGATGGTCGTGGTTGCTCACGACCGGGCTCGTCGTCGCCTTGGGCTGGGAGGGAGCCGCTGGCGATGTCTCACTTCACCACCGAGCCTTCACCTGGCGGGGGGTGCCGGACCTCTCGCCGCCCTTCCATGTCGCGGCGGATGGCTTTGGCGACCTGGGTGCCCGCTTCGCCGACGTCAATGGTGACGGCAAGCAGGACTTCCTCTTCCACCGGTGGATCAACGGCACCACCGTGCAGAAGGGCGCCTACGTGAGCACCGGCATGGGCTGGCAGGAGGCCCCCGACTTCACGCCTCCCTTCCACATCGCGGCGGACGGCTATGCCGACCTCGGTGCGCGCTTCGCCGACGTCAATGGTGACGGCAGACAGGACTTCCTCTTCCACCGCTGGGTCAACGGCGCGACGGTGCAGAAGGGCGCCTACCTGAGCACCGGCACGGGCTGGCAATGGGCGCCTGACTTCACCCCGCCCTTCCACATCGCGGCGGAGGGCTACGGCGACCTCGGTGCACGCTTCGCCGACGTCAATGGTGACGGCAGGCAGGACTTCCTCTTCCATCGGTGGATCAACCCGACCCTCTCGCAGCTGGGCGCCTACCTGAGCACCGGCACGGGCTGGCAATGGGCGCCAGACTTCACCCCACCCTTCCACATCGCGGCGGACTACTACGGCGACCTGGGCGCGCGCTTCGCCGACGTCAATGGTGACGGCAAGCAGGACTTCCTCTTCCACCGCTGGGTCAATCCCTCCACGGTGCAGAAGGGCGCCTATTTGAGCACCGGCACGGGCTGGCAATGGGCGCCTGACTTCACCCCGCCCTTCCACATCGCGGGGGATGGCTTTGGCGACCTCGGCGCTCGCTTCGCGGATGTGAATGGCGACGGCAGCGAGGACTTCCTCTTCCACCGCTGGGTCAACGCCTTCACGGTGCAGAAGGGTGCCTATCTGAGCACCGGGAGTGGATGGCAGTGGTCCACGGACTTCACGCCTCCCTTCCACATCGCGGGAGATGGCTTTGGCGACCTGGGCGCGCGCTTCGCCGACGTCAACGGAGACGGCAAGCAGGACTTCCTCTTCCACCGCTGGGTCAACAACGCCACGGTGCAGAAGGGCGCCTACGTGAGCACGGGCAGCGGGTGGCAGTGGGCGCCGGAGTACACGCCGCCGTTCCACATCGCGGCGGATGGGTTCGGCGACCTGGGCGCTCGCTTCGTCGACCTCGACGGAGACGGGAAGCAGGACTTCGCCTACCACCGGTGGATCACCAGCACGCTGGTGCAGCACGGCGCCTACCTGGCGCCGTAGGGCCCCCCCGAGAAGCCCGAAGCGCCGGAGTCAGGGCGCCCGCACATCGAAGAACGACACCCGCCCGTCGGGGATGAGCCCCATGGACAGGAGGTATGTGCCTTCGCCCAGGCGCACCTGGTACTGGTAGAGGCGGTCATCCCCGCGCACCTCGCGCTTCACCAGCACCAGCGGGCCCGGCGCCCCCAGCTTGCGCAGCAGCGCCTGGTAGTGGGGGAAGCGCTGGCTCAGCAAGCCCTCCGGGACGTACGCGAACCGGGCCGGGTCCACCGTCCCGTCGCGCACCTGCTCCATCAGCTTCGCGGCCTGCGCGGCGACCTCCGGCTCCGTGTCTGGAATCGGGGCGAGAGGAGGCACCGCCAGCGCGGGGTTGACGAGGGCGGCGAGTCCCTCGACGAAGCGCGAGGGCGAGGCCTGCTCGGTGTTCGCCAGCACGACGATGGAGAGCCGCTCTCCGATGAAGCGGGCGTAGGCGGTGCGGAAGCCCTGCCAGGCCCCCGAGTGCTTGTGCAGCGGCTGCCCCGCGCGCTCCAACACCTCCCAACCAAAGCCATAGGGCTGCGTGCTGCCGCTGGTCAGCTTCGCGGGGCTCAGGATTTCGCGCCAGCTCTCCTCGCGCAGCAGCGCCCGGCGCTCCACCGCCGCATCCCAGGCCAGCATGTCCTTCACCGAGAAGTAGAGCGAGCCGTCCGCCGTGGTGTTGAGCGAGGGCGACACCCAGGTCTGGTGCTTCACCACCCCGTCCACGCGCCGATATCCCGACGAGCGATGCGGGACGATGTCGTCCTCGCTGATGCCTCGCGCCGTCTTCATCCCCGCGGGCCGGAAGACCTGCTCCGCGAGAACCTCACCGTAGAACCTCCCCGCGACCCGGTTCACCAGGATGCCCAGCAGCACGTAGCCCGAGTTGCTGTAACCCCACCGGGCCCCGGGCGGGAACTCCAGGGGCAGTTTGTAGATGTATCGAGCGAAATCCTCGTCCGTGTAGTCCTTGCGCTCATCGAGCTTGCCCTCCAGGTCCTGGATGCCGGAGGTATGGGTCAACAGGTGGCGCACCGTGATGGGCGCCCAGCTCGCCGGTGCGTCGGGGAAGTACTTCGTGATGCTGTCGGACAACGACAGCCGCCCCGCCTCCACCTGCGCCATCACCGCCATCGCCGTGAACTGCTTCCCCAGCGAGCCGGACTGGAAGAGGGTGTCCGCCGTCACGGGGACATCGTGCTCCAGGTTCGCGGAGCCATAGCCCTTCGCCAGGACCACCTTCCCCTTGTGCACGACGCCCACGGCGAGCCCCACCACGCCCTGCCGCTGCTGCTCCGCGCGGATGAAGGCATCCAGGCGCGCCTGGAGCGAGTCCTTCGCCGAGGCAGTCCCCGCGATGAGCAACCCCACCCAGAGGCCGATGAACCGACTGAACGAACCCGAGCAACCACGCATGAACAACTCCGGTATAGAGGGCTGGGATGAACGTTCCCTTGGCGGCATGCTAGCCATTCCTGGAATGAGATGAGCAGAGGGAACTCCATGGGCAACCTCACGGCGCGAATCGAAGCCTTCTATGGCTTTCTCTGGCCTTTCCTGGCGGAAGAGCAGACACGGTATGCGTACCTGGACGAGCCTCCAGGGGGACGCCCCATGTCCACCCTGCTCAATGCGATTCCGGCGCGGCGCGGCATGAAGGCGGGCTCCCGCCTCGTCGATGTCGGCTGCGGCAAGGGGCGACAGCTGGTGGAGCTGGCGCGGCGGCACGAGGGGGACTTCATCGGGGTGGACCCGCTCGACCAGAACCTGGAGCTCGCCACCGGGCGCGCCCTCCAGGAAGGTCTCCACGAGCGCATGACCTTCCTGAAGGGAGGCATCGAGCGGCTTCCGCTGGAGTCGTCCTCCGTGGACTTCGTCTGGTGTCTGGACATGCTCAACCATGTCGAGGACCTGGACGGCGCGATGAGGGAATGCGCCCGCGTGCTGCGTCCCGGGGGCTCGATGATGAATTGCAGCGCGCTGGCCACCGACCTCTTGGAGCCACGAGAGGCGGAGCGCGTCACGTCCGGCGTGGGCTTCAACCCCGCCACCCTCTCGCACGAGCGCATGAAGGCCGCGTACGAGTCCGCCGGCCTGCGCGTCGTCGAGTTCGGCACCACGACGGAGGAGGGCTCGCCATTCCTGGAGGCGTTCGACGAGGGACTCGCACGGCACGCGCTGCGGTTCGGCAAGGTGCTGCGCGCCCGCTCGCGGGTGGAGGCCCGGCTGGGGCGTGAGGCCTTCGAGCTGCTCTGCGCCTACGACCAGTGGAACATCTTCCTGCTGCTGGGGAAGGTGACGTACGGCGTCTGGGTCCTGGAGCATGCGAGCGGGCGGAGCGCCTCGACCGAACCGCCACGTCCGTGACATATGTCGCGGTCTCGACCGCGATGACTGCTCCGCCGACCCCCGTGAGTGCCGCCACCCTCGAAGAAGGTCCACTGAGGGGGCCCAGCTTCTTCCTCGACCGGACGGCGCTCCGCGCGCTCGCGCTGGCGCATCGTGGCCAGTACGCCGCCGCCCGCCCCTATCCGCATGTCGCCATCGACGGCTTCCTGGGGACACCGCTCGCCTCGGCGCTCGCGGGCCTCTTTCCTGGCGCGAACGACGCGTCCTGGAAGCGCAGGGACCACGTGGAGCAGGCCGCGCGCCTGGGCCAGCTGCAGCGCAAGGCCTTCGAGGAGGTCCCCGGGGCACTCCGGCACCTGCTCTCGGAGTTCTCCAGCATGTCGTTCATCGACTTCCTGGAGTCGCTCACCGGGGTGCAGGGCCTCATCACGGACCCGCACTTCCGGGGCGCGGGGCTGCACCTCACGCTGCGCGGGGGACACCTGGCGCTGCACGCCGACTTCAACCGGGACCGCTTCCGCGCGCTCACGCGGCGCCTCACCGTCCTCTACTACCTGAACCCGGACTGGGAGGCGGCCTGGGGCGGAGACCTCGAACTCTGGAGCGCCGACCTCTCCCGGTGCGAGACGCGCATCGCGCCCCTCCTCGACCGGCTCGTCGTGATGGCCCATGGCGATGACTACTGGCACGGCCACCCCACGCCCCTGGAATGCCCCGAGGGACGCGGGCGCGCCGCCATCGCCGCCTACTTCTACACCGCGGAGACCTCCCCCGACGCGCCGGAGCCCCACAGCGCCATCTGGGCTCCCCCCCGCCCGTAGGTGACACCTGGAGGTCACCCACGCGAGGCCTCGGCCATGCTGGAATCTCCCCTCCTTCGGAGATGACTCGCATGAGACGACTCACGCTGCCCGGACTGTTGTTCGCCACGTTGACGGCTTGCGCCGTGCCCCCCCGCGAGCCCCCCACGTCGGACGCCCCGCCCAAGGCCACGGCCTGCCCGACGAGCCAGAAGTTCAAGTTCACGCAGGAGACAGGGTGCCGGAACGACGGCTCCGTGGAGTTCTGCCTCCCGACCGGCAATGACGCGCTGGTGGCCCGCGTGAAGGCCATTGCCCCCACGGTCCAGGAGGCCGGCGCCTCGCGAGGCCGCGCCGGATGCAACGTGCCCGAGGAGACGCTCTACTTCTTCCCCACCGCGGAGGCCGAGTGCCACGCGCGACACGGCGCGCTCACCCCCGCCGCGTGGGACACCCTCTGCCGCCTCGCCGAGCTCCCCGAGGTCCGCCAGCTCGTGCCCACCTGGTACGAATAGCGGCGCGGGAAGAGCCCTCCCACCGAATGGTTTCGAGCCTCCGCGTTCAATCCCGGACAAGCCACGGAAAGGGGCTCCCTGCCATGCGAAACGGTCTCATCCTTCTCGCGCTGTCGACCACGCTTTCCCTCGGGTGCGGTGATTCGGACGACCCCGGCAACCCGAGTGAGTGTCCCGCCACTGGAACGGGCGTCCTCGAGCTCACCGTCCGGGGACTTCCCGCCGCCACGCAGCCCCGCATCACCTTGCGCCGGGGGATGGAGTCCCGCGTCATCGTGACGGGAGGGAGGTTGGAGGGCCTCGCCGCTGGGGCCTGGACCCTCACGCCCGAGCCCGTCGCCGGAAGCGGCGGCTTGATTCGCGCGGCCTTCGACGCGCCGGAAGCGCAGGTCTGCGTCCGCGATGCGCAGGCGGCGGCGTCCACGGTCGACTACGCGCTCATCCCCAGCAGCCAGAAGCTGTGGCTCTCCACCAGCAACGGCGCGGCCGAAGTCGAGGCCTTCGCGGCGGCGAACCTGGGCGCCTCGGGCTCTCCCGCCGCCACCGTGTTGCTCAGCTCCAACCCCGCAGTGCCCCGCGCGTCCGGCCTCGCGTTCGACGCGCGCGGCAACCTCTGGATGGCGCTCGGCTCGGGTGAGCTCCGGCGCTACCCCGCACGCGACCTGGGCGCCTCCGGCGCGAAGACGCCCGACGTCGTCCTGACGGGCACGGCCCTCAAGGGCGGAACGCCGGGCCCCATCGCCATCGCCTTCGATGCCCAGGGAAACCTCTGGGCCACCATCGGCTTCAGCAACAAGGTCATCCGACTGGGCTCGGCGCAGCTCACCAGCACCACCACCGTCGTCCCCGAGGTCGAGCTCGCGGGACTGGGCGACCCCGCGGGCCTCGCGTTCGACCCCAGCGGCAACCTCTGGGTGGGTGACAGCTCCAGCGGGCGCTCGCGCGTCCACAAGGTGGCGGCCGAGAGCCTCCGCGCCTCGGGCACGGTGACACCCGTGACGAGCATCGACGCGAAGACCACCCTGCCTTCGGGGAACAGCTTCACGGGCCCCTCGGGCCTCGCGTTCGATGGCGAGGGCAACCTGTGGGTCGCCTACTCGGGCAGCGGCATCGTCGCCCGGCTCACCCCCGACAATCAGCGCGGCACGGGCGAGGTGACACTCGCGCCGACCGTCCAGCTCGACGTGGGCGGTCCTCGAGAGCTCGCGTTCGACGAAACTGGAGGACTCTGGCTCGGCTACGAGTCGGGCAGCATCGCGCGCCTGGGCCCCAGCCAGCTCGCGGCGACGGGAGCCCCCTCGCCCGCGGTCCTCGTCTCCAGCGCGGACCTGGGCCTCACGCACGGCGTGGCGCTCTACCCCGCGCCCGCGAGGCTGCCGCTCTTCCACCGGCTGCCCTGAGCGACTTCACGCCTTCGCGGACTTCGACTCGCGCTCGCGCTCGTCGCGGCCATGGACGGCGGCCGGTGGACTGGTCGCCTCCACGGCGGAGAACGTCTCCAGGATTTTGTACGTGTGACTGGAGCCGCGCGGCACGAGCCACGAGTCCCCGGGGTTGAGCAGGATGACCTGTCCCTCCAGGTGCAGCTCCGCGCGGCCCTTCAGGACGAACCCCACCGTCTCGTAGTCGCGAGGGGCCGCTGGCCTGGGCTCTCCGGGGGGCTCGTCCTCCCACAGCCGCATGGACACTCGCACGCCGGACGCCAGGTACTTCTGCCCCATCTCCCCCTTGGGAGAGCGCCGGCTCTCCACCTTCTTCACGCTGGTATCTCCCATGCCTCGTCTCCTTCCACTGGGAAGGTAAGGAAGGAGACACCGCGCGACGTCCCCGCACCGACGCCCGCCTGGCTGGAGGGCGGCGGCCCGCAAAGACGAAGGCCCAGCCTTCCCTCAGGAAAGACCGGGCCTCGGGCTCACTCAAGGGTGGCCAGGATATCCGCTAGCCGTTGCTGGCGGCGCGCACGTTCTGCGCCTGCAGCCCCTTGGGGCCACGGGTCACCTCGAACTCCACGCGCTGCCCTTCCTGAAGGGTGCGGAAGCCATCCATGTTGATGGCGGTGTGGTGGCAGAACACATCCTCACCACCCTCTTGCGCGATGAAACCGAAACCCTTGGCGTCGTTGAACCACTTCACAGTACCAGTTGCCATGTGACCTTCTTCTTTCTGCTAGACGGCGACCCGGGACCAGCCGGACCACCAGTGCGGGGCGGACATCGCTCCGACACTGCCGCGACAATCTACCTCGTGGACTTCTTTGTCCACCTGCTCCCCGCCCACCGGGCAGGCAGTCGTCGACCAGAGGACATTCCGCGAGGCTGACGGTCGCTCGAGATGTCAACAGAGCACACTCGTCGCTTCATCCCGAGTCCGCGCATCGGCCTTCACGTTTCTTCATGCGGCTCCGGCGCGCCCTTCATACCCGCCCTCTACCTTCCTGCCCATCATCCCGGCGCGCCCACGGATGGGGCCCGCCTCATGAAGGAGCAGGACACATGTTGGGATTCTTGTTCGGCGGTGCGTGTCTCGCGGGTCTCGTCTACACGGTGAGGGGTGGACGCCGCTGGCACCATCACCACCGCGGCGGCAGCCAGTGGGGCTGGCGCATGAAGCTGCGCTGGTTGTTCGAGCGGCTGGAGACCTCTCCTGGACAGGAGAAGGTCATCATCAAGGCCACCGAGGAGCTCACCGAGTCGCTCAGCGGCCTGCGCGACGAGCTGACGCCCACCCGCACCACCCTGGCCCAGGCGATGCGGGGAGAACACTTCGACAGCGCGGCGGTGCGCGAGCGCTTCGCCCAGCACGACGTGAGGATGGAGGAGCTCCGTCGAACGGTGCTCGGCGCCCTCTCGCAGGTGCACGAGGCGCTGGACCCTCGGCAGCGGCGTGAGCTGGCGGACATCCTCGAGCGGGGCTGGGGCGGAGGACACCACGGCTGGCACCGGCGCGGCTGCGGCCGGCGCCACGAGTGGCGGGGTGAACACCCCCGAGGCGATGACCCTCGGATGATGTGAGTCCATGCCCATCGCCCACCCCGAGGACATCCACCATGCGCCGTCGCCTGCTCATCGTCCTGCTCAGCCTGGGAACCGTCGGAGGCTTCGCGTCCGGCTTCGCCAGCCTCGGCCGCCATCACCACGCCTGCCCCACGGGAGGGTGGGCGGGGCGATGGCGGACGCACACTCCCTGGACCGAGTCCCACCCGGCCAGCTCCATGTCGTCCGAGCCGACGTCATCCATGTCCCCGCCTCCCGCCCCGGCCGCACGGTAGAGTCCGCCCCATCCATGTCCACGCGTGTCCTGCTCATCGACGACGACAGCCGCTTGTATGAATTGCTCGCGCAGTACCTGGGGCAGAACGGCGTCAGCGTCGCCCACGCGCCCGATGGTGGGCGCGGGTTGGCGGCGCTGGAGGCGAGCGCGTACGACGCGGTGCTGTTGGACGTGATGATGCCGGGCATGGATGGGCTGGAGGTCTGCAAGCGCATCCGCGCCAAGAGCCGCATCCCCGTGGTCATGCTCACGGCCAAGGGGGATGAGACGGACCGCGTGGTGGGGCTGGAGCTGGGCGCGGACGACTACCTGCCCAAGCCATTCAGCCCTCGGGAGCTGCTCGCACGGTTGCGCGCGGTGCTGCGCCGCTCACAGCCCTCCGCGGTGGCGGACCGGCTGGAGGCGGGAGGGCTGTCCATCGACGTGGCCGGCCGCGAGGTGCGCAGCGAGGGACGGCTGGTGGACCTCACCGGCCTGGAGTTCGACCTGCTCGTGGCCCTGGTGCGCAGGGCCGGGCGGGTCATCCCGCGTGACGCGCTGTTGGGGGAGGCGGGGCGCAGCGACACCGTGGTGGGCGAGCGCACGGTGGATGTCCACATCTCGCACCTGCGGCAGAAGCTGGGCGACGTGGGCACCCGCCTCATCAAGACGGTGCGGGGCGTGGGCTACGTCTTCGCCAAAGAGGGGGCGTGATGCGCCGTCGCGACGACAAGCGCCGCGGATGGAGGTCCCGGCTGGACGACGCGTGCGAGGAGTGTGCTCCCCAGTGCAAGGACACGCCCGAGGAGCCTTCTGACTGTTCGTTCGAGGAAGGCGGGGACGGGCGCAAGGTCGAGTGGCACTGGGTCAGCGACTCGGGAGACCAGTCGTACTCCTACAAGGAGCGACGGGGGTCGGGCGACGGAGGCGACAAGGAGCGCGACGTCGAGTGGCACTGGGTCGATGACTCGAAGGGCGAGGCGTACTCCTACAAGGAGCAGCGCCGCGAGGCCGACCGGGTGCGGCGCCAGGCGTGGGAGGCCGCGCATGCGCACATGCGCGAGCACTGGAAGCACCACCGGCGCATGAGCTGGCGGCAGCACTGGCGCATGAGCACGCTGGGGCACTTCGTGCGTGCCCGGCTCCACCGACGGCTCTTCCTGTGGTTCGGCCTGAGCATCTTCTTGACCTGTGTGGTCGTCGCCACGGTGTTCAACCTCGTGGGTGGAACGACGTGGCGGCAGGAGATGGAGCGCATGCGCACGTTCGCGGGCCATCGCTTCGAGGAGGTCTGGGACGAGCCCGCGAGGCGGGATGCCCTGGCGCAGTCCATCTCGAAGGACCTGGACGTGGACGTCGAAATCAAGGACGCGAGCGGACAGGTGCTCGTGCTGGCGGGCGGGCTCTGCAAGCACACGGAGATCTCCATTCCGGTGATGCGGGGGGACACGACGCTGGGGCAGGCGCGCCTCTGCTACGGAAACAAGCGAGGCAAGGAGCCGCTGAAGTTCATGCTGCCGATGCTCGCGGCCTGCCTCGTCCTCTGGATGGCGTCGGGGAAGATGGCGCGCAGGCTGGCCAAGCCCGTGGACGCGCTGGTGCAGGCCACCGAGGCGTTGGGCGCGGGCCGGCTGAATGCCCGGGCCGAGGTGCATCCGCATGCGACGGGTGAGTTCGCGGTGCTGGGAGTGGCGTTCAACGACATGGCCCGGCGCATCGAGAAGCAGGTGGCGGACCAGCGCGAGCTGCTCGCGGCGGTGTCCCATGAGCTGCGCACGCCGCTCGCGCGGCTGCGGGTGCTGACGGAGCTCTTGCGCGACGGGGGGGGCAATCCCAAGACGCTGGACCAGGTGGACCGGGAGGTGGTGGAGCTGGATGCGCTGGTGGGCGAGCTGCTCGCGAGCTCCCGGCTGGACTTCGGGCAGATAACGCCTCGGGTGCTGGATGGGCGGACGCTCGCGATTCAAGCGCTGGAGCGAGCGGGGCTGCCGCCGGAGATGCTGGACATGGACACGCCGGACGCGGGGCTGGTGGGCGACGCCACGCTGCTGGGCCGGGCCCTGGCCAACCTGCTGGACAACGCGCGAAGGCACGGCGGGGGCGCGCTGGCCCTGCGCATCCAGCGACAGGATGAGCACATCGCCTTCTGCGTGGAGGACCGGGGCCCTGGCTTCCAGGAGGGCGAGGCGGCGCGAATCTTCCAGCCGTTCTATCGAAAGGACCAGAGCACGGAGGCGCGCGAGGCAGGCTCACTGGGCCTGGGGCTCGCGCTCGTCGAGCGCATCGCCCAGGCCCACGATGGAACGACCTTCGCGGAGAACCGCGAGGGCGGCGGTGCACGCGTGGGCTTCACGGTGCGCAAGGCCGGCCCCGTCCGAGACGAGAAGCCCGCGGTGGCGTAGCGCGGGCGCCGAGTCCGGTCCATCGGGCTCCCCCTTCGCGGGGCAGCTCCCATGTGAAACGAGCGGCGGCGTCGCAAACGAAAGAGCCGAGCCCCAGTGAACCGGGCTCGGCTCTCTCACTGAAGGCGGCGACAGTCCGCGTCACTTCTTGGCGGAGGCATCCGCCGCGCTGAACGCGAAGGACACCTCCGTCGGCGCGTCATCCTTCACGGTGACTTCGGCCGTCTTCGTGCCGAACGTCTCGTGCCAGGCCTCGACGGTGTACGTCCCCGCGGGCAGTCCCTGGAGGGTGAACGCCCCCTCCGCGCCCGTCGTGGCGTAGAACGGATTGGCGTTGCTCACCACGTATGCGGTCATCCACGGGTGGATGTCACACTTGAGCTTCAGCACGTCGTCCGCCGGGACAGGCTTGTTCACCGCCGCGCCCATGGGGGGCTGCGCGACGTTGAAGGCCGCCTTCGTGCCCACCAGGCCCCGCACGTTATGCAGCGTGCCGTCGCTGTTCTTGAAGGCCACCGACTGCCCCACCATCGCGCCCTGCACTCGCGGCACGTAGGTGCACTTCGACTGGTCCACCACCACCGGCGTGGACGGGGCAGGGAATCCCGCGACCGCGCCACGCACACGCACGAGCACATTCTGGAGCTTGCCGTCCTTCACCAGCACGGACTCGTCCTTCGCGCTCCGCCCTTCACAGGCGGGGTCGCTGCTCGCGGGCAGGTCCGCGGCGGGCGGCGGCGTCCCGGTGAAGGTCACCGTGCCCTTCACCACGCCCTTCCCCGCGGGCACCTGGATCGGCGAGGCCGCGTGGACCTTCTCGGCCGCCGGCGCGGGCGCCGCACTCGGTGCCGAGGGGGTGGAGGGAGGCGCGGCCGGAGCAGCCTCCTCCTTCTTGCATGCAGACAGGGACAGGAGCCCCGCGGCTCCCAGCATCGTCAGGCCGAGCGTGCGCAGCGTCATCGTGCAATCTCCTCGGAGAACTCGAACTTCGTCCGCCGTCCCTCGTAGCGAATGGACGCCGGCCTGTCCAACGGCCCGGCCGAGCTACTCGCGCCGACTGACGCTCACCGCCGCCAGGCCCAGGAACACCGTGGCGAAGGCCAGCAGCACCGGCACCTCCAGCCCCGAGCCCGACATGGACGTGCCCACCGACAGCGACGCCTCCGCGCCGTACAGCGCGCGCCGCACGCCCTCCACCGAGAAGCGCATGGGGTTGACGGTCATCACCCACGACAGCCACGTCCCCGCGCCCTTGAGCGGGAACATCGCGCCGGAGAGCACCCACATGGGCAACAACACGATGCTCATCACCGCGTGGTAGCCCGCGCTCGAGCGCACCCACCACGCCAGCGACATGCCCATGCCCGTCAGCGCCAGCGCGGACAGCACCATCACACCCACGAGCAGCGGCAGGTTGACGGTGGACGCGCTCACGCCCGCCAGTGGCGCGAGCAACAGGAACAGCGACGCCTGCATCAGCGCGATGGCCGACGAGCCCAGCGCCTTGCCCAGCACCACCGCCAGCCGGGAGCCCGGCCCCGCGAGCACCGCCTGGAGGAAGCCCTCGCGACGGTCCTCGATGACCGTGATCGTGGCGAAGATGGCGCTGAAGAGCAGCACCATCGTGACGACGCCCGGGAAGAAGAACTGCTGGTAGCCCAGCCCCTGCGCGCCCTCGACGCGGAACGAACCGGCGAAGCCCGAGCCGATGACGAACCAGAACAGGATGGGCTGCGCGAGCGCGCCGACGACGCGGCTGGGCTGACGGAAGAAGCGCACCACGTCCCGCGCCATCAACACGCGCACCGTGGCCCACTGCAACGCGAGCGTCCCCGGCGCGGCCGGAGCGGGAGACGTGGCCGCCACGGGGGGCCGCGCGGTGGAAACCTCGGCGTTCATCGGCGTCTCCTCGGCGCGGGGTCCGCGGCCGGAACATCGGCGCCCAGCGCGCGCCCCGTCAGCTGGAGGAACACATCCGCCAGCGTGGGCCGGCGCAGCGACACGGACGACAGCCGGCCGGCGGGAAAGGCCTCCACCAGCCGAGGCACCAGCGCGTGGCCCTGTCGGGCCTCCACCTGCACCTTCCCCTCCACCACCTTCGCGTCCACGCCCAGCCTCTCGCGCACCTCGTGCGCCAGCGCCTCGGGCTCGGACGCCTCCACCGTGAGGATGTCCCCACCCATGCGCGACGCCAGCGCCGCCGGCGTGTCGCACGCCACCAGCCGCCCCGCGTCCAGCACGGCCAGCCGGTCACACACCTCGGCCTCGTCGGCGCGGTGGGTGGTGAGCAGCACGGTGATGCCCTCCGCGTCGCGCAGCCGCTTCAGGTGCGCCCAGAAGGTGCGGAAGGCCGCCTCGTCCAGGCCTTGCGTGGGCTCGTCCATCAGCACCACCCGAGGCTGGTGCACCAGCGCCCGCGCGAGCTCCAACCTGCGGCGCATGCCGCCCGACCACGTCCCCACCCGCTCGTCGCCCCGGTCCAACAGCCCGATGAGGCCCAGCATCGCCTCCACCCGCTCGCGAGCCCGCTCCCCCGTCAGCCCGTACAGCCGGGCCCCGAGCATCAGGTTCTCGCGCGCGGTCAGCAGGTCATCCAGGCTGCCGCGCTGGAAGATGATGCCCATCTGCCGGCGCAGCGCCGGGTCGCTGAGCGACAGCTCGCGCCCCTCGAAGCGGACCTGACCCGCGTCGGGCGCCAGCAGGCCCGCCAGAATCTGGAAGGTGGTGGACTTGCCCGCGCCGTTGGGGCCGAGCAGGCCCAGGATCTCCCCGGGCCTCACCGACAGCGTCAGCCCGTCCACCGCGACACGGCCCTTGAAACGTCGGGTCAGCCCCTCGAGGTGGAGCAACGGGGCAGCAGAGGGGGGAGGCGAGCTATCAAGCATGGGCGGTGTCCCGCCGGCAGCCCCGCGCTAGCCGCGGGGAACGCGGTCCAGGCACAGCGCCGCGAACAATCCGGTGAGGTAGATGAGCGAAAAGAAGAACGCCTGGCGCGCCCAGGGCTTCCCGAGTCGCTTGAAGAAGCCCCACGCTCCCAGGCCCAGGAAGCTCAGCCCCAGGACCACCGCGGCCGCCAGGTACCAGGAGCCGGCGATGTGGAGCTGGAAGGGCAGCATCGTCATGGGCACCAGCGCCACCAGGTAGAGGACCACCTGGGCACGGGCGGAGTCATCACCGCGCTCCAGCGGCACGGACTTGAGGCCCGCGGCGGCGTACTCCTCCTTGCGGAACAGCGCGATGGCGATGAAGTGCGGCATCTGCCACAGGAACAGGATGGCGAAGAGCGCGAAGCCTCCCGCATCCACCTGGTTCGTCACCGCCGTCCAGCCCATCAGCGGAGGCAGCGCGCCGGGCACCGCGCCCACAATCATGGCCGCGGCGGTGCGGGCCTTTGCCG
Source organism: Myxococcus stipitatus (assembly GCF_038561935.1). The sequence continues at coordinate 7,447,439 of NZ_CP102770.1, forward strand.
GCGTGTACGCGAACACGTAGCTCAGCAGCGCGAGCAGCCCCAGGGCGGCCGTCAGGAGGTTCGCCCCCAGGGCCAGCGCGGGCAGCGACACCAGCGCCAGGGAGATGCCGAACCACAGCGCCACCGCGGGCTCCATCCGCCCGGACGGCAGCGGTCGGTTGCGCGTGCGCTCCATGAACTGGTCGCTGTGCCGCTCCCAGTAGCAGTTGAGCGTGTTGGCCGCGCCCACCGTGCCGGCCGTGGCCAGCAACGTCACCAGGGCGTGGACCGCGGACAGCGGGCCCGGCGCCAGGAACATGCCTCCCGCGGTGGTGATGAGCACCAGGCTGGAGAGCCGGGGCTTCATCAAGGAGAGCAGGTCGGACGCGGTCGTCGACACGGCTTCGGCACGCGCGCTCAAGCGGACTCCAGGGGACGGGCCGACAGGAACCCTGCCGACGCGGTAAGGGCCCTCCCATACAGGCACCACTGGGGGGTGGGCAAGGACACGTCACCCGGACCCGGCGCCCGCGAACGGTCGCCCGCCCAGCACCGACGCGCGGCCTGGGGGGATGTCCTGGTGTCGTGACAAGCGTGAGGAGGCAAACACCTGGGGCATAGCCCGCGAGGGGCCCCCCATCAACCCGGAGGACCGGGGCCGATGCGCGCCGTGCTGGCCGCTCGCATCAGCCCCGCTTGTCCGACTCCGGACTCACCCGCCCGAGAGCGAGCGGGCCGCGCTGGCGTGTTCGCCGCTCGGCTCGCGCTTCAGGTACTCCTGGGCCAGCATCTTCGCCTTGGAGCCCTGCTTGGCGTCCTTCGCGAGCAGCGTGGCGTAGTAGTAGTACGCGGCGCCGAAGCCCTCGTCGGCGTTGAGCGCGCGCTGGTAGGTCTCGTCCGCCTTCGCGGCGTCGCCCTTGCCCTGGTAGACGCGCGCCAGCTCCGTGAGCGCCATGGCCGACCGCTCCGGCTGTCCCACGAACTCCTGGCTCGCCTTCTCCAGCTGCTCCTGCGCCTTGGCCCAGTCGGAGCGCTCCCGGTAGATGGCGCCCATGGCCAGCCGCGCCTCGGGGTTCTTCGCCTTGGGGTCCTTCACCGCGCGCTGGTACTGCGTGAGCGCCTCATCCAGCTTGCCCTGGCGGCGGTAGGCGTTGCCCAGCATCACCACCAGCTTGGGGCTGTCGCCCATCGTCTTGAGCGCCGTCTCGAGCGCCCCCGCGGCCTCCTTCTCGCCTCCCTGCTTGCCCATGAGGGCCTTGGCCAGCTCGACGTGGAACTGCGCACGCGAGCCGTCCACGCGGATGGCCTTGCGAATCTCCTCGGCGGCCTGGTCGAAGTTGCCCTCGGCCAGGAGGCGGCGGCCCTTGATGAGGTGCAGCTCCGGGTTCTGCTTGTCGAGCGTGAAGCCGGTCTCCTCGCTCTTCTGCATCTCCGCGCGCGCCTTGTCCTTGTCCAGCGGGACGGCGGTGGCCTCGGAGAGCTTCTGCTGCACGTCCGGCTTCAGGTTCGGCATCGCGGCGGACACGCGGCTGACGAGCAGCGAGCGCGCCAGGTGCGCGGCGGCCAGCTGCCGGGGCGACGGCGGCGGCTCCGACTCGATCAGCTTCTTGAGCATGGTGTGGACCAGCCCGTAGTTGGGCTCGTCCTGCTCCAGCATCAGGAGGGAGCGGCCCAGCAGGGACTCCGGGTGGTCCTTCTCGTAGCGCAGCGCCAGGTCGTAGTTCTTCCACGCGGCGCTGTCCTGTCCCAGGCGGCGGTACACCGCGCCCAGGCCGGAGTAGACGCGCGGGTCGTCCGGCGCCAGCACCTGCGCGCGCTCGAGCGTGTCCCGGGCGCGGTCCAGGTCGCCCGCGTTCATCTGGATGAGGCCGAGCGTGAGGTACAGCAGGGAGCTGGAGCGGCCCTGGGCATCCAGGCCCTTCACCGTCTCCTCCAGCCCGCCCAACGCGTCCTTGCCCTTCCCACCGTAGGTCTGCGCCAGCGCCTCGGCGGCGATGAGGTGCGAGCTGACGTCGCCCGACTTCTTGCCGGCGGCCAGGTGCTCCTCGGCGCGGCGACGGGCATCGTCACCCCCACCGTGCTCACCCCAGCGGATGGCGTAGGCGTACGCGAGGTAGCCGTGCGCCTGGCCGGAGTCGGAGTTCACCTCGATGGCCTTGTCCGCCTCTTCACAGGCCTTCTTGTAGCTGTCGAACGAGTCGCGCTTGAGCAGCTCCGCGGAGGCCTCCAGGTGCTTCTTCAGCTCGCGGGAGATCTTCCGGGTGTGCGCCGTGTACCAACCGTAGCCGCCGATGAACAACGGGATGGCCACCAGCAGGGCCACCGTCATCAGCTTGCCCTTGCCACCCTGGGCACGGCCACCGCGGCGGCGAGGCAGGTCGTCATCCTCGTCGTCATCCACCTCTTCCACCACCACCGGCTGCGGGCGGCGAGGCTGAGGCGCGGCGGCGCGCGGCTGGGCGGGCGCGGTGCGCGAGGGCTCCGAAGGCGCCGCGCGCGGCGCGGGCTTCGGCGCGGGAGCGGGCTCCGGGCTCGTGGCGGACGCGGCCCCTTGAGAGAGGGACGCCGCCGACTGCTGGACGGCGGAGGGCGCGGGCGCGACGGGAGCGGCGACCGCGGGTGCGGGCGCGGCCGGACGCGGCGGCTCAATCTTGTGCTGCTGGAGCAGCGTGACGGTGTCCGGGTCTCCCGGGTCCGCGCTGAAGGCCTTGAGGAGGTTCGCCTTGCCTGGCTCGGTCTCGCCCGTCTTCAGCTGGAGCGCACCGGCCAGCCGCAACGCGGCCTTGTCCTCGGGCTGGACCTGGAGGGCGCCGAGCGCCTCTTCCAAGGCCTTCTTGTCCTTGCCTTGCTCGGCATAGACGCGGGCGAGAAGGAGGCGCGGGTCGGCGGCGTTGGGATGCGCCTTCACCCCCTTCTTGCAGACGACCATCGCCTCCATGAAGCGCCCCATGCTCAGGTACGCTTCAGCCAGAGGCTTGTAGGCGGCCGATGACGGGTCGGAGGCGAACGCGTGTTCGAGCTTCGCGAGCTCGGCCGGGCTCAACGTCTTTGAAGGGGAGGTAGACATTACCGGGGGGGACTGCACCTGGCGGGAAGGGTACGCCGGAGAAGAGGGTTTTTTATGGCATCCGCTGCGCGGCACGTCAATCGCACGGATGAGTTGTGCAGGCTTGCGCTTGACACCTGCGTAAGGGTCCGGTACTAGCCCGTTCACCTCGGCGGCCCCAAACCGCGAGGCGCAACACGCAGGGCCCGTTGTGGGGGTGTAGCTCAGTTGGGAGAGCGTCGCGTTCGCAATGCGAAGGTCGTCGGTTCGATCCCGTCCACCTCCACCATGTTGAAAACGAAGGGCCTCACGGGAAACCGTGAGGCCCTTTGCATTTGGGGCATTTCGAGCAACTGCCGAATTGCAAAGCAGGCGGGCTTTGTTATCCGGGGCCGATGACTGACCCGTCCGCCTCCCTGTCGTTCTTCGCGCGCATCTGGCTCGCCTGGCTCTGCTTCTGGCGCTGCCTGGTCTCCGGCGACTTCGCCCGCGCGGTGCTCCCCGCCAGCCAGGCGTATGACGCCGGGAAGCTCGCCGAGCTCCCTTCGGGCCAGCCCACCCCTCCCCCAGTGGCCGTGAAGCCGCCCGAGCCCACCCCCGCCCCGCCGCCCGAGCGAGAGCACGCCAGCGCCCTGGCGCTCCTCTCCATGCTCCAGCGCGAGGGCCGGCTGGTCGACTTCCTCCAGGAGAACGTGGCCGCCTTCTCGGACGCCGAGGTGGGCGCCGCCTGCCGCATCGTCCATGAGGGGTGCCGCAAGGTGGTGGGCCAGTACCTCGCCCTCCAGCCGGTGCTGCCCCAGTCGGAGGGGGACCGGGTCACCGTGCCCGCGGGCTTCGATGCGCAGCGCATCCGCCTGAGCGGCAACGTGACGGGCCAGCCGCCCCACACCGGGACGCTCCGTCACCATGGATGGGTCGTGTCCGAGGTGAAGTTCCCCACGGTGAGCCCCGCCATGGACCCTCGGGTGCTCGCGCCAGCGGACGTCGAGCTCGCCTGAGCGCCGCGCGGCGCATCCGCAGACCGGACCCTAAAGGGAGCATATGGCCCGCTATTCCATCGGCATCGACCTTGGCACCACGCACTCCGCGGTGTCGTACTTCAACCTGGAGGACGGAAAGTCCCGGGGCCGCGCGCAGTCGATGCTGCCCATCCCCCAGCTGACCGCGCCCGGCACCGTGGAGGCGAGGCCGCTTCTTCCCTCCTTCCTCTACCTGCCCGCCGCGCAGGAGTTCCCCAAGGGCAGCCTCGCGCTGCCGTGGAACCCGGAGGCCACCTCCATCATTGGAGAGCTGGCGCGCTCGCACGGGGCCAAGGTGCCCACGCGGCTGGTGTCCTCCCCCAAGAGCTGGCTGTCCCACCCGGGCGTGGACCGGCGCTCGGCGATGTTGCCGTGGCAGGCCCCGGAGGACGTGCAGCGCGTGTCGCCGCTGGATGCGTCCGCGCGCTTCCTGCGCCACCTCAAGGAGGCGTGGGACACCACCTTCGCCAAGGAGAAGGAGGACGCCGGCAACGCGCTGGCCCAGCAGGACGTCATCGTCACCGTCCCCGCCTCGTTCGACGCGGCGGCCCGGGAGCTGACGCTGGAGGCAGCGAAGGCGGCGGGCATCGAGCACCTCACCTTGTTGGAGGAGCCCCAGGCCGCGCTGTACGCGTGGCTGGAGGCGATGGGTGAGTCCTTCCGGCAGCAGGTGAAGCCCGGCGAGGTCATCCTCGTGGTGGACGTGGGCGGAGGCACCACGGACTTCTCCGTCATCACCGTGAGGGACCGCGACGGCGAGGTGGAGCTGCTGCGCGTGGCCGTGGGCGACCACATCCTCCTGGGCGGCGACAACATGGACCTGGCGCTGGCGCACACGCTCAACCAGCGCCTCACGGCCGAGGGCAAGAAGCTGGACCCGTGGCAGTTCAACGCCCTCACCCACGGGTGCCGCCAGGCCAAGGAGACGCTGTACGCGGACACGTCGCTGGACAAGGTGTCCATCTCCGTCCCCAGCCGAGGCTCGTCGCTCATCGGCGGCACGCTGCGCACGGAGCTCACGCGCGAGGAGCTGGAGCGCGTCCTCACCGATGGCTTCTTCCCGGTGACGCCGCTGGCGGAGCTGCCTCGCACGGCGCGGCGCACGGGCCTGGCGCAGATGGCGCTGCCCTACGCGCAGGACCCGGGCGTGTCCCGGCACCTGGCGGCCTTCCTCACGCGGCAGGCCCAGGCGCTCGCGAGCAGTCACGACGCGCCGGTGGCCATCGGCGACAAGTCGTTCCTCCACCCGACGGCGGTGCTCTTCAACGGGGGCGTCTTCAAGGCGGGCCCGCTCAAGGCGCGCGTCATGGAGGTGCTCAACCTGTGGCTGAAGGCGGACGGAGGCGCGCCCGCCAAGGAGCTGGAGGGCGCGGACCTGGACCTCTCCGTGGCCCGAGGCGCCGCGTACTACGGCTGGGTGAAGCAGGGACATGGCCTGCGCATCCGAGGCGGCACCGCGCGCGCCTACTACGTGGGCGTGGAGTCGGCGATGCCGGCGGTGCCCGGCTTCGAGCCTCCCGTGAAGGCGCTGTGTGTCGCGCCCTTCGGCATGGAGGAAGGCACCCAGGCGGATGTGCCGCCGCAGGAGTTCGGCCTCGTCACGGGTGAGCCCACCAGCTTCCGCTTCTTCTCCTCCTCCATGCGGCGCGACGACACCGTCGGCGTCATGGTGGATGACGTCGCGGACGCGCTGGCCACGGGCGAGATGGAGGAGCTGGCGCCCATCGAGACCACGATGCCCGGACAGCCCTCGGCCTTCGGCGACCTGACGCCCGTCAACCTGCAGGCCGCGGTGACGGAGGTGGGCACGCTCGAGCTGCGCTGCCTGGAGAAAGGTGGCCCCGGACGCTGGAAGCTGGAGCTCAACGTCCGCTTGAAGGAGTAGAACGCCGACCGGCAACCGGAGGTGTATGCGAATCGTCGGCATCGACCTGGGCACCACCCACTGCGCGGTGGCGTCCGTGGACCCCTCCCGGGGCGCGAGCGCGCCCGTGGAGGACTTCCCTGTCCCGCAGCTCGTCCGTCAGGGAGAAGTGGCGCCGCGCGCGCTGCTGCCCTCCACGGTGTACGTGCCCGCGGGCCACGAGCTGAGCGCCGACTCGCTGCGCCTCCCCTGGGGGGATGACGGAGGCCCGTGGGTGGTGGGCGAGCTGGCGCGCTGGCAGGGCGCGCGCGTGCCGGGCCGGCTGATTGCCAGCGCCAAGAGCTGGCTGTGCCACCCGGGCGTGGACCGCTCCGCGCCCATCCTCCCCTGGGGCGCGCCGGCCGACGTCCAGAAGCTGTCCCCCGTCGATGCCAGCGCGCTCCTGCTGACGCACATGGCGCGCGCCTGGGACTTCGCGCACCCGGACGCGCCCTTGTCGAAGCAGGAGGTGGTCATCACCGTCCCCGCGTCCTTCGACGAGGCCGCGCGGGCCCTCACGGTGAGCGCCGCGCGCAAGGCGGGGCTGGAGAAGTTCACCCTACTGGAGGAGCCGCAGGCGGCCTTCTACGACTATACGGCCCGCCACCGCTCGGACCTGGAGCAGACGCTCGCGAACGTCCGCCTGGTGCTGGTGGTGGACGTCGGCGGCGGCACCACGGACTTCACGCTGGTGCACGCGGGGGTGTCCCCCGAAGGCCCCATGCTCCGACGGCTCGCGGTGGGTGACCACCTCATGCTGGGCGGCGACAACATGGACGCCGCGCTGGCCCGCAGGGTGGAGGAGAAGCTGCTGCCGGACGGACGCCGCCTGTCCGCGACGCAGTGGACGCAGGCGATTCAAGCCGCGCGCACCGCGAAGGAAGCGCTGCTGGGCAAGGCGCCGCCGGAGAAGTACGGCGTGTCGCTCGCGGGTGAGGGCAGCCGGCTGTTGGGCGGGACGCTGTCGTCGGAGCTGACGCGCGAGGAGGCCCACGCGCTGGTGCTCGATGGCTTCTTCCCTCGCTCCACGCCCACCGAGCGCCCCCGGCGCGCCGCGCGCATGGCGCTCCAGGAGCTGGGCCTGCCCTACGTGCAGGACGCGGCGGTGACCCGGCACCTCGCGGCCTTCCTCGCGCAGCACGCGGCGGCGGGCTTCGCGGCGCTGGGCGAGACACCACCCTTCGAGGGCGCCCTGCCCCGCCCCGATGCCATCCTCCTCAACGGCGGCGTCTTCAACTCGCCCTGGATTTCGGAGCGGCTGGTGGAGGCCGTCTCGGCGTGGTGGCCCCAGTCGCCGAGAATCTCGCTGCTGCGGCACGAGTCCCTGGAGCTCGCCGTGGCGCGCGGCGCGGCGTACTACGGGCTGGTGCGGCGCGGGCACGGCCTGCGCATCGGCGGCGGCGCGGCGCGGGCATACTACGTGGGCCTCCAGCGCGCGGCGGACAGCGCGGAGCAGCCCGCGCTCTGCCTCATCCCCCGAGGCTTCGAGGAAGGCCAGAAGGTCGACCTGGGCGCGCGTCCCTTCACGCTCACCCTGGGCCGGCCGGTGCAGTTCCAGCTCTACTCGACGACGAGCGACCGCATCGACAAGCCCGGAGACCTGGTGCCGCTCGCGGAGGACCTGAAGCCGCTGCCGCCCATCCACACGCTGCTCAAGGGCGCGTCGGGGAAGGTGGCGGACGTGCCGGTGCACCTCCAGGCCGTGCTGACGGAGATTGGCACGCTGGAGCTCTACTGCGTCTCCGACGTCGCGGACGAGCGGTGGCGGCTGGAGTTCGAGCTGCGCGGCACGGGCGGCTCACACGAGCTGACCGTCACCGAGTCCATGCCCGCGCGCTTCGCCGAGGCGAAGGAGAACATCGAGCGCGTCTACGGCAACAAGCCCCTGCCCCTGGGCCCCAAGGACGTGAAGCAGCTGGGCAAGACGCTGGAGAAGGCCCTGGGCCCCCGGGAGACCTGGCGCGTGCCGGTGCTGCGCGAGATGTGGAGCACGCTCTACGCGGGCGCGAGCAAGCGGCGCCGCACCGAGGACCACGAGCGCGTCTTCTACAGCCTCGCGGGCTTCACCTTGCGCCCCGGCTTCGGCTACCCGCTGGACGGCTGGCGCGCGGAGCAGACCTTCAGCCTCTTCGACGCGCTGGTGCAGCACCACCAGGACAAGGCGGTGTGGACGGAGTTCTGGGTGATGTGGCGCCGCATCGCCGGCGGCCTGACGGAGGCGCAGCAGCAGAAGCTGTACGCCTACCTCCAGCCGCACCTGGCCCGGAAGGTTCCCCCCAACGCCCCCGCAGCCGGGAAGCTCAAGGGAATCCAACCCGAGGGGTTGGAGGAGATGGTGCGCGCGGCGGCCTCCCTGGAGCACCTGTCGCCGGGAGACAAGGCGGAGGTGGGGCGGTGGATCGCCGAGCGGCTGAAGGCGGAGGCCCGCTCCGGGGGCCCCTGGGCCTGGTCCCTGGGACGGCTGGGCGCGCGCGTGCCCCTCTACGGCAGCAGCCACAAGGTGGTGGACGTGGAGACCGCGGAGGCGTGGCTCACGCTGCTGTTGGACCTGGACCTGCGCAAGATTGACGGCGCCCCCTTCGCGGCGGCGCAGCTGGCGCGGCTCACGGGCGACCGCACCCGAGACGTGGACCCCGCACTGCGCGAGCGCGCGGCCCAGGCCCTCGTCGCGGCGAAGGCGTCGGAGACGTGGGTCCGCATGGTGCGCGAAGTGGTGGCGCTGGAAGCCGCGGACGAAGCGCGCGCGCTTGGTGACACGCTCCCCGCGGGACTGCGCTTGTCGTGACCGCCGCCCGTCGGCGACTTCAGCCCCGGGCGGCCGGCGTCGGCGCCTGGGGCACGGAGTCGTCGGACTTGGAGGCGGTGGCCTCGGCCTCGACGACCTGGAGCACCGGCGCGGCCTCGGCGGGCGCGGCGGCCTCCCCCTTGCCGGCCTTGGGCTTCTTGGTCCCCGCGCCGGAGCGGCACGTGCGGCACCACGGCTGATTGCGGATGGCGCCGTCCGCCATCTTCCGCAGGCCGAACTGGGCCAGCGGCTTCAGCGTGCGGCACTTGATACACATCAGGGAGATGAGCACCTCGTGACCATCAGCGTCGTAGACGGCGGACTTGCGCCGCTTTCTCGGCTGAGGCTGCCCCGGCTCACGCGGCTTCGCCTTCTCTGGCGGCGGCGTCATCATCGGGGTCACTTTGTAGAGCATGTCGGTCCCTCCCGCTCTCGGGCACCCGCGCACGCAGTCCCTGATGATGGGGCCACCTCGGCGCGAATCCCCGCGAGCCCTAGAGTAAGGACTCTTGCCTCCGTTGAAAACTGATCCCAGGCCGAAAATTCGGCCCGGGAGCGTTTTCGCTGATCTTTCCAAGGGTTGGCCGGGCGGTTCACCCCCAGCGGATCAGGTCCGGGCTGAATTTTCAGCCCCGGTTCCCTCAGCGGGCGGCGGTGGGACAGGTGCCCGCGACACCGCTGTAGCGCACGCGGCCCAGGGCGGGCTTGGGGAGCACCCCTCCATGCGTCTTCCCGTAGGAGATCAGCGCCTCGCGCAGGTCCATGCCCCGGAAGGGCGCCAACTCGGCGCGCTCGGGAGGCAGGGGCTTCGTCACCCCATCCACCCCGTCCCCGCCCCGGGCGAGGAAGTCCGGCACCGCGAGCCGGTAGGTGCGCTCCGGGACCAGGGGCTTTCCGCCCTCCAGCGTGACGCCCTGGAGGCGACCGGGGCCCGGGCAGCGGGCCAGCGTCAGCTCCAGCCCGGACACGGCGAACACGGCGCCCTTGTCCACGGCGTGCGCCAGCTCCAGCAGCTTCTTCAGCTCCGTGCCCGTGAGGGTGAGCACCGCCACCGTGTTGTCGAAGGGGAGCGCCTGGTAGACGTGGCCGAAGGACAGCGCCCCACCTGGCAGGTCCGCTCGGATGCCGCCCGGGTTCATCAGCGCCACATCCGCGCCCGCCGCCTCGCGGAGCGCGTCCGCCATGAGGTTGCCCAGCACGCTCTCCTCCAGGAAGCCGCGCGACATCGGCGAGGCGCAGGACACGCCCAGGCCGCGCCGCTGCGCCGCCTCGACCTCCGCGAGCGTGGGCGCCAGCAGCTGCGTCACCGCCGCGTCCGGGGGCACGGGCGCGCCCAGGAAGGTCGCGGGCGCGAGCTTCACCTCGGAGCGCGAGCGCAGGCTGCGCGCGTCACAGTCGCCATGCACCGAGTCCACCTGGGCGCACAGCGGAATGGCGGCCTGGATGCGCGTGAGCGACGGCTGAAGCTTCCGGCTCACCGGGTCCACGAACAGCTCCACCACGCCCAGCGAGCGCCCCAGACCATTCGTCTCGATGACGGGCACGCCGCCGAAGAAGTGGCCCATCGTCTGGTGCGTGTGCCCGGCGACCACCGCGTCCACCGTCCCCGAAGGCACCGCCTCCAGCATGTCGAGAATCTCCGCGTCGCCGCGCTCGCAGCTCGACGTGTCGCGGGGGTTGGACAGGTCCCCGCACTTGCCTCCCGCATGCGCCACCGCCACCACCACGTCCGCGCCGCGCTGACGCAGCGAGCGCGAGGCCTCCAGCACCGAGGACGCCAGCGGCGCGAAGCGCAGCGTGTCCACGTTGGCGGGATTGGTGACGAGCGGCGTCTCCTCGGTGGTGAGCCCCACGAGGCCCACGCGGATGCCATTCACCGTGACGAGGTGCGTGCCGTCGTTGCCCAGCCACGCGGGAATCTTGCCGGTGGCGGCGTCCCGCAGGTTGGCGGACAGCATGGGGAAGCGCGCCTGCTTCACGCGCGCCTTGAGCGCCCCCAGCGGGTCATCGCCGGAGCCCGAGGCCATGGGCGCGGGGCCCACCGGGCCGTAGTCGAACTCGTGGTTGCCCAGGGCCGCGGCGGTGACCTGCACGTGGTTGTACACGTCCACCACGATGGCGCCCTCGGTGAGATTGGACGCGAGCGTGCCCTGGAACATGTCGCCGCCATCCAGGACGAGGACACCGCCCGGGTTGTCCGCGCGAAGCCGCGCGACGTACGACGACAACATCGCCGCGCCGCCCTGCTCCACCACCTGCCCGTCGCCGAACCGGTGGACGTGGGGCTCCACGTGGCCGTGGAAGTCATTGAGCCCGACGAGCGTGATGCGCACGGGCGCGGCGGGCGGAGGGTTGGAAGGCGCGGAAGCAGGAGTGCTCGCGCAGGCAGCGGCACAGGTGGCGAGCGCGATGAGGAAGGGACGCGGTGAACGCATGAGCGCCCCACTTCACCGCGCCCCGAGCCGCGAGGCAACGCGCTTCAACGCACGCGGCGACGGCGCAGCGAAAACCCCAGGGCCAGCAGGCCGAGGAGCACACTGCCAGGCACGGACGCCGAGGCACACGAGCACCCGGAGCCCTCATCCACGGGAGGAATCCCCCCGCCCGGCAGCGGCCCGGGACCCACGCCCCCTCCACCGCCGCCGTCCGAGCCCGCGTCCACACCACCATCCACGCCGCCATCCGAGGCCGTCGGCCGGGTGTCGATGCGCAGCGGCGGGTTGAAGGCCTGCGCCACCGTCTCCCAGCGCACGAGCTTCAGGTCATCCGTCCCCGTGCCAGAAGAATTCTGCGCGACGAACAGGCCATCCGCGAACGCCCCCACGGGGCCCGACGACACCGCGAGCGCGCGAGGCGCCACCGCGCCCCCCACGCCACCATCCCCCGGCACCACGGTGAACGACCCGAGGAAGGCATACGAGCGTCGGTCCAGCACGGCGAAGGTGCCAGCCTGGGTGTCCGCCGCCAGCAGATACCCTTCCGTGCCGGCCGCGCGGTACAGCGCGAGTCGATTGACATTCCGGGACAGCTTGGTGTCCGTCGCCGTCAGCGAGACGACCTGCGTGCGCGTGGCGCCACCGTCGGGCTCCGCGGCGTAGCGCCAGATGGCCGTGCCGGCCTGGACCACGTACAGGTGGCCGCGCTCCTCGTCGACGACCATGCCCGTGACGGCCCCGCCCACGGTGAGGGGCCGGTTCACCAAGGTGGCGGACACTCCACCATCCTCTCCCGACATCTCGAACTGCGAGACAGAGCCCACGTCGTTGCTGGCGAAGACGAAGAGCCGGCCCGAGCTGGGGCTGCGATAGAACGCCACGGACGTGAAGGCGGCGCTGGTGATGAGGAAGGGGCCGGTACCAATCCGTTGCACACGGTCCGTCGTGCGCAGACCGTCCACGGAGTAGGCCGTCAGCCCGCGATTCACGTTGCTCGTCACGGCCAGCGACAGCGTGTTCGCCCCCAGACGAAAGCCATCACGGACCGCGACGCTGGCCACCGGTCCGTCCAGCTGTTCATCCTCGAGCTGTTGACCATCCAACCCAAACGTGGCGAGCCCCGCGTTCTGGTTGTTGTAGGCCGTCAGGAGCAATCCACCAGGTCCCGCGTCCGTGCCCGCGTCGGCGCTCCTCGGTGAGACCCAGAGGGCCACGTCTCGAATGGAACCACCGATGGTGGTGGGGCCCGGTGTCGTCTGGCTGAAAGCCGGAACCTGCGCGGGTTGAGCGGAAGCGACCGCGCCAGACAGCGATGCCGCCAGGATGAAGAAGATGGGGTGACGCATGACCGGGCTCCGGGCAGGTGGGTCCGACGTAACTTCGCACGCGTCCCGTTGCTTTCAAGTCCGAAGGCTTCGGGAACGGTTGGCTCCGGGCAACCGCGTCAGGTACAAAGTGCGTCTTCCAGCCAACAGCGAAAAAGGCCATGGCGACCAAGCGCGCACTCATTACAGGCATCACGGGGCAAGACGGCAGCTACCTCGCGGAGCTGCTGCTTTCGAAGGGCTATGAAGTCCACGGCATGGTGCGACGCTCGTCGGAAGAGAAGTTCGAGCGCATCCAGCACCTGCACGGCAAGATTCAGCTGCACCAGGGCGACCTGCTGGACCAGTTCTCGCTCGCGGCGCTGTTGAACCTGGTCAAGCCCGATGAGGTGTACAACCTCGCGGCGCAGTCGTTCGTGCCCACCAGCTGGAACCAGCCGGTCCTCACCGGTGAGTTCACCGCGCTGGGCGTGACGAAGATGCTGGAGGCCATCCGCCACACGCGTCCGCAGGCGCGCTTCTACCAGGCGTCCTCCAGCGAGATGTTCGGCAAGGTGCTGGAGGTTCCGCAGACGGAGGACACGCCCTTCTATCCGCGCAGCCCCTACGGCGTGGCGAAGGCCTACGGCCACCACATCACCGTGAACTACCGCGAGTCGTTCGGCCTCTTCGCGGTGAGCGGCATCCTCTTCAACCACGAGTCGCCGCGCCGCGGCCTCGAGTTCGTCACGCGCAAGGTCACGTACAACGTGGCGCGCATCAAGCTGGGCCTCCAGGAGAAGCTGCCCATGGGCAACCTGGACGCCAAGCGCGACTGGGGCTTCGCGGGCGACTACGTGGACGCCATGTGGCGCATGCTCCAGCAGCCGGAGGCGGAGGACTACGTCGTCGCCACCAACGAGACGCACACCGTGCGCGAGCTGGTGGAGATTGCCTTCGGCCGCGTGGGCCTGGACTGGCAGAAGCACGTCGTCATCGACCCGGCCTTCGTGCGCCCGGCCGAGGTGGACCTGCTCATCGGCGACCCGGCCAAGGCCAAGGAGAAGCTGGGCTGGGAGCCGAAGGTGCGCTTCAAGCAGCTGGTGGAGATGATGGTGGACGCGGACCTGGAGCGCGTGAAGGCGGGGCAGCGGTAGATGCGCATTCTCGTCACGGGAGCGGATGGGTTCGTCGGCAGGCATCTTTGCGCGCTCCTGCGCGCATCCGGTGACGAGGTCGTCGAAGCACACGGGCCCCGCGGAGAAGGGGTCAGCAGCAGCGCCCTTCACTTCGACGTGGCCAACGAGGCCGCGGTGAAGGCCGCCGTGGCCGAGGCGAAGCCCGACGGGGTCATCCACCTCGCGGGCTTCAGCTCGGTGGCCAAGAGCCACCACAACCCCTCGCGCGTGTTCGCGGTGAACACCATGGGGGTGGTGAACCTCCTCACGGCGCTGCGGGAGAACGCGCCCAAGACGCGCGTCGTCCTGGTGGGCTCGGGAGAGGTCTATGGTCCGGTGCCCGTGGGGACCCGCGCCACCGAGGACACGCCCGCGATTCCGCTGAGCCCCTACGCGGCCTCCAAGTCCGCGGCGGAGCTGGCGGGTGTCCAGTTCCATCGCAGCTACGGGCTGGAGGTCATGATGGCCCGGCCCTTCAACCACCTGGGCGCGGGACAGGACCCCACCTTCGTGGTGCCCTCGTTCGCCTCGCAGATTCGCGCCATCGGACTGGGCACGGTGGACCCGGTGCTCCGCACGGGCAACCTGGATGCCGTGCGCGACTTCTCCCACGTGCGCGACGTGGTGGAGGCCTACCGGCTGCTGCTCGTGAAGGGCGAGCCCGGACAGGCGTACAACATCTGCAGCGGCGAGGGCCGCACCATCCGCGAGCTGCTGGAGGAGATGCTCCTGCTCGCGGGCGTGAATGCGCGCATCGAGCTGGACCCCGCGCGCCTGCGCCCCTCCGACATCCCCAGCCTCATCGGCGCTCCGGACAAGCTCCGCGCGCTGGGCTGGTCGCCCAAGCTGACGGTGACGGACGCCTTGCGTGACGTCCTGGGCCCCAAGGTCCCCGGCGCCGCCCGTCCGCAGGCCTGACTCCCCCCTTCCCCGCCGTCCATCCGAACCGTCGATTCGATGGACGGCACCGTCAGGAAGCCGCGCGGCCAACGTTGGTGTAAAACAAACACCAACCTGGAGGCATGTGATGGCGGGCACCCAACGGCAAGGGCGGTTCACCTTCTTCTGGAAGGAGGAGTCTCCCTTCTCCCAGTTCAATCGCGTGGCGTTCGTGGTGGACGGCGTCCGCTACAACTGTGCCGAGCAGTTCATGATGGCGGGCAAGGCACGCCTCTTCGGTGACACGGAGATCCTGGCCGAAATCCTCGCGGCCAAGACACCTCGCGAGCACAAGGCGTTGGGGCGGAAGGTCCGTGGCTTCGACGTGGCGACGTGGGAGCGGGAGCGGGAGCGAATCGTCTACGCGGGCAACCACGCGAAGTTCACGCAGAACGCGTCGTATCTCGAGGTGCTGCTCGCCAGTCGCGGCACGGAGCTGGTGGAGGCCAGTCCCATGGACCGCATCTGGGGCGTGGGATTGAAGATGGAGGACCCTCGCATCCAGGACCCGTCCAAGTGGCGTGGCCTGAATCTGCTGGGCAAGGTGCTGACGCGCCTGCGTGAGGACCTGCTCGCCGCGGGTGTCACCGTGCCGTCGCCTGACGCACCATGAGCTCCCAGGCCTCGAGCCTGCGGTCCAGCGCGGTGAGGTTCCACAAGTCCGACGGATTGTCGGGCCGCACCGCCGCGAGGGCCTGCTGGAGCGGGGCCCTCGCGCGGACCTCCCCCCACTCGGACAACACCCGCAGCGCCATCAGCGACGGCTGACGCGACAGCAGGGCCAGCAAGGCCTCCACGACGCGTGGGCTGCGCTCCTCGGCCAGGCGCTGCACCGCCTCGTGGCGCTCCTCCGGCGTCGAGGCCGCGTCCGCCAGCCGCGCCGTCAGCGCACTGAAGCGCGCTTCCTTCAGCAGCGGACGCGGGCCCGGCGTGTCCCAGTGCTCCACCGTGACGCTCGTGCGCGCGAAGGCGACACACTCGCGGCGCACGCCATCGTCTCCGAACAAGCCCATGAGGCGCTCGGGCGCGGGCCGGCCGCCCACGAGCAACTTCGCGGCGCGCTCCGACAGGTCCTCGGAAGCTCCGAGCAGGTGGACGCGCACCACCGTCGCTTCCGCGTCCGCGCGCGCTTCGGGACGGACGCGCTCCGACTTGAGGAACACCTCCGCCATGCCGCGTCCGGAGACGTACCAGCGATACTCCAGCCACACCGCGCTGGGGCGAAGGGCGAAGCGCTCGTCCTCCGCCTCGATGAGACGGGGAGCACCTTCCTCCCGCCCCCCGAAACAGCGCTCCAGCAGTGCCACGGCCTCCGAGTGCTTCATGTCGCGTCCAGGTCCATGAGCCCTCGGAGGGCGGCTCCGTCAGAAGGTGTAGCGAACGGGCTCGGCCAGCCCCTGCACCACGAGCTCCACCGAGCCCGAGCTGTTGCCGGACTTGTCGGCCAGCGCGCGACTGAGGGCGCTCAGGTCGAACCGCGGCTCCGCGAACTTGATGGCCTTGCAGCGGTCCCCGTTGGCGTTGTGAATCACCACCAGGTTCGCCACCGGCTCCGCCGCCGCGTTCGTCTGGAACGTGCCGTCCCAGGCCAGCGCGTAGGAGTGCTCGGCGCACCCGCCGCCGTGGGAGACGTTGAGCACCAGCGTGCGCCCCTCCACGCGCCCACTCTCGATGCTGAGGGGGTCCTGCGGCTGGGGATTCGAGCGCACCAGGAGGGCCTCACCGTCCGACGGCTTCGCCTCGGCGGGGGACTCCGTTTCCGCCGAGGGTTCGGCGGGCTCGTCCTTCGCGGGGGCATGCGCACACGCCGCGAAGAGACCACTCACCACCAGGGCACTCCACATGAGCCTTCGCATCCAACACCTCCACTCGTGCTTCGTCGGCGGCCAGCCCCGCCGAGCTCGGTCTGCTTCTCAGCGTCGGAGCACGTCCGCGTAGACCGCCAGCGTTTGTTCCGCGGTCCGTTCCCAGGTGAACTGCGCCGCGCGAGCCTGCCCCTTCACCGCAAAGGCTTCGCGCTCCCGAGGCGAGCGCAGCAACCGATGGATGGCCTCCGCGAGCCCCTCCGCGTCATCCGGCCGCACCGCGGGGGCCGCGTCCCCACAGACCTCCGGCAGCGAGCCCGCCGTCGAGACGATGGCGGGAGTGCCCAGCCGCATCGCCTCCAGCGGAGGAAGACCGAAGCCCTCATAGCGCGAGGGGAAGACGAACACGGCCGCGCGCCGCATCAGCTCGTAGAACACGGGCTCCGCCTGATAGCCCAGGGGACGGATGTCATGTCCCTCCGCGCGCAACCGAGCGATGCGCGACTCCACGCGCCCCGAGCCGAACCAACTCTGCCCCGCAAGCACGAGCGACGCGGGACGCCCCTGCGCGCGCAGGCGCTCCATCGCATCCAACACCAGGTCCACGTTCTTGCGGACATCGAGCGAGCCCGCATAGAGGACGTAGTCCTTGGGCAGCGAGAGGGCGCGAAGGAAGTCCTCGCTCGTCGCGTCCAGCACGGGCGCGTGCACATGGTCCACGCCGATGGGCACCACCACCGCGCGCGACTCGGCCTCCGGGAAGCGCTCCAGCAGGTCCTGCCGCGTGCGCTCGCTGATGCACACCACCCGGTCCGCCAGCAGCAGGCTGCGCGACAGCCACAGCCGGAACTGCCACCGGAACTTCGCGGAGACGGTGTCCGGCATGATGAGCGGAATCAGGTCCAGCACGGTGAGGACGTAGGCCGTGCCTGACACGCGAGTCAGCGGGAGGTTGAAGTTTCCCAGCGCGTGATACAGCGGCGGCTTGGAGCGCTCGAGCACCCGAGGGAGCCGGGCGAGCGTCCAGGCGGTGCGGCTGCCGCTCCCCCGAGGGTGGTCACCGGAGTCGCGCGCGCCCAGCTTCTCCAGCCGCACGCCCTGGGCCTCCAGGGCCCCCGCGAGACAGCGGGTATAGAGGCCGATGCCCGTGGTGGGCTCATCCCAGAGTGTCGCGTCGAAAGCGATGGGGCCAGTGGACACGGTGCGCCTCATAGCACGGCCGTGTGATAGGCAGGGCGCGCATGGCGATTCACCAGTTGATAGCGAGCTTCGTGCCCGGCGACGCCAGCGGACAGGCGGCGTTGCACCTCCAGCTCCTCCTGCGCCGCATGGGCGTGTGGGGAGGCCTGTACGCCGATGAGGTCGGCGCGGGACTGGAGGGACTGGCGAGCCCCGCGTCCGAGCTGAAGCCGGAGCCCGGAGACCTGGTGCTGTATCACCACGGCATCGCCTCTCCGCTGAGCAGCCGGCTCATGCACCTGAACTGCCGGCGCGGCCTCGTCTTCCACAACATCAGCCCCACGCGCTTCTACACGGGGACGACGTTGGAGAACGCGCTGGTGGCCGGACGCGCGCAGCTCGCCGCCATGGCGCCCTTCGTGGACGTGGCCATCGGTGTGTCGGACTACAACGCCGCGGAGCTGCGCGTCGCGGGCTATCGCAACGTCCACACCGTGCCGCTGCTCATCGAGCCCGAGCGCTTCGGCCGCGACCGCGCCGACGCGAAGCTGCTGAAGAAGCTGTCGGGCCCGGGCCCGGTGCTGCTCGGCGTCAGCCGGGTGATGCCGCACAAGCGCTTCGAGGACCTCCTCGCACTGCACCGAGAGCTCTTGCGACTGCGCCCCCAGGCCCGCCTGTTGATGGTGGGGGGCTACGAGCCGGGCAGCCGCTACTTCCGCTCGCTCAAGCGCGAGGCGCGTGGCTTGAGCGGCGTGAGCTTCCTGGGCCGGCTGAACCACGCGGAGCTGGTGGCCGCGTACCGCTCCGCGTCCGTGTTCGTGTCGATGAGCGAGCACGAGGGCTTCGGTGTCCCGCTCATCGAGGCCATGGCCTCCGACGTGCCGGTGATGGCGTACGGCGCCGCGGCGGTGCCGGAGACGCTAGGTGGAGCGGGCATCGCGTTCGACCAGAAGCGCTTCGCGTTCCTCGCCGAGCTGGCGGTGGACCTGAGCGAGGACCTGTCCTTGCGCGAGCCTGTCATCGCGGGCCAGCGTCGCCGCCTGGAGCACTTCTCCGCCGCCTCCGTGCAAGGAGCCTTGTCGCGCGCCCTGGAGGGCTTCCTGCCCGCGCCTCGGCCTCGGCGCGCGCCCCCCAAGCGGCCTCGCGTCGCCGTGGTGGTGCAGCGGTACGGCGAGGTGACGGGCGGCTCGGAGATGCTGGCCGCACAGGTGTCGGAGCGCCTGAGCCCGCACTGGGACATCACGGTGCTGACCACGTGCGCGAAGGACCACCTCTCGTGGGAGAACGTCTTCCCGGAGGGGCCGGACCGGATTCGCGGGGTGGACGTGCTGCGCTTCCCGACGACGCGGACGCGCAACATCCAGGGCTTCAACGGGCTGTCGCGCCGGGTCTTCGACAAGAGCAACGAGCGGCTGCGCGAGGAGCAGTGGGTGGCCGAGCAGGGCCCCCTGTCGCCGGGCCTCCTGCGCCACCTCGCCTCCACGCGGCACGAGTACGACGGCTACCTGTTCTTCACGTACCTCTACGCGCCGACCGTCTGGGGCCTGCCCCTGGTGGCGGACCGGGCGCTGATTGTCCCCACCACGCATGACGAAGCCCCCATCCGCTTCGATGCATACCGGGATGTCTTCGAGCGTCCGCGCGCGCTGCTCTGCCTGACGCCGGAGGAGCTGACCATCATCGAGAAGTACTTCCCCGGGCACGCCAGGACTCGCGTGGTGGGCGTGGGCGTGGAGCGTCCGTCCGCGGACGGGGCGCGCTTCCGGAAGAAGCACGGGCTGCACCGCGACTACCTGCTCTACGTGGGCCGACAGGAGGCCGGCAAGGGTGTGCCCGAGCTGCTCCAGTACCACCAGGCCCTGAAGCAGAAGTACGCGGACGCGCCGGACCTGGTGCTCGCGGGCGACGCCAGCATGCCCCTGGAAGGCGATGGCGTGCGCTACCTCGGACGCATCCCGGAGCAGGACAAGCACGACGCGCTGGCCGGGGCGCTGGCGGTGGTGGTGCCCTCCCGCTATGAGAGCCTGTCACTGCTCACGCTGGAGTCCTTCGCGCAGGGCACGCCGGTGCTGGTGAACGGGCGCTCGGACGTGCTGGTGGGACAGGTGACGCGCAGCGGAGCGGGACGGGCGTACACGGACCTGGGCTCGTTCATCCAGGGCCTGCGTGAAGTGGGTGAGGCCCGAGGCCCCATGGGCGCCAAGGGCCTGGCGTATGTGAAGAAGCAAGGGTGGCCGCAGGTGGTCGCCGCCTATCAGGAAGAGCTGCAACGCATCCTCGAGGAGAAGCACCGATGAAGCTGCTGGGACGCGACATTCCGGCGCGGGAGCTGATGGCCCGCATCGAGGAGCGACTGCGAACGCGCGGCCTCCCCACCTCCGAGGCCGTGGACATCCCCGCCGAGGGCGTGGAGCCCCGCGTGGAGCCGCTGACCTTCAACCTGCACGCGCTGGAGGACAACGCCGACGCCACGCGCGCGCTGCCGCTGCAGACGCACCGGGGCGGCGTGGGGCAGCTCGTGGTGGTGGCCAAGTGGGCCTTCCGCAAGTCGTGCCAGGTGTTCATCAACGAGGCGCTCGGCCGGCAGCGGGTCTTCAACGGGCACGTGCGCGACTCGTATGCCCAGCTCTCCGCCGAGGTCATCCGCCTGCGGCGAGAGGTGGAGCAGCTGCGCGCCCGTCAGGCGAGCCTCACGACGGACGCCTCCGTCGAGTCAGCCCCCGCGGTGGCCCCGCCCGAGCCCGCGAGCGCGCCCGACACGCACGAGGTCCTCCCCAAGCCCCGCCCTGCCTCCGCGAACACCAGGCGCGCGGGGACTCCGGCCCCCACCAAGCCTCGCCGCCCCAAGGGGCGGTAGCGCGCGTCACGTCACGGGAAGCGGTACACCGTGACGTAACCATCGCCGTAGACCCGCTCGCCGCCCAGTTCCTCCATCACGAATCGCTCTCGCGCGGGGTGGTGGTAGTGGGCGACGAACCAGCGGTAGTGGTTCTGCTTGAGGAAGGCGCGCATCTCCTCGCGCTCCTCGGGGCTCACCGGGCCGTAGCCTTCATGCCGCCCCTCGAGCGCGCGGTAGACGCGCAGGTTCGTCAGCGCGGTCTCCCGCACGGGCAGCCGCGCCTGACGGGCCACCGAGACGGGCTTGCCGTGGCGGATCTGTTCCCACTGCCCCAGCACATGGTCGGTGAAGACCGCCGCCGGCATGGGCGCGTCGCGAATCTCGTCGAAGATGGGCGGGAGCGTGGGCATCTGCACCATCTTCAGTGGCCGGCTGAGGTACTCGACGTTGGGCACCACCGCCACGAGCAGCGCTGTTCCCACCATGGCCGCCCTGCCCCAGCGCGACGCGAGCTGCCCCAGGTACGCGGCGCCGAAGGACACGAGCACGCCCAGCACCAACGTCGCGGGCAGCGCCAGGCGCACGGGCATGCCGCCTCGGGTGAACAGCGGCACCACGTGCTTGAAGGCGAGGTACGGCAGGGGGAAGGCGAAGCGGAACTCGTGGCCGAAGGAGGTGAAGGGCGCCACGGCCGACGTCACCGTGCACAGCCCCAGCACCAGCACGACATCCCGATGCCATGGGCGTCCACGCCAGGCGGGCACCCAGGCCACCAGCAGCGTGATGAGGAGCAGCGGAACGAAGGGCGAGGTCTGGTCCGACAGGCCGATGTTCAGCACCGTGCCCATGGACAGCACCGCGAAGGCGAGCCCCAGGCCCAGCCACCGGCGACCGTCCGGCACACCCCGCCACCATGCGAAGGCGGCGATGACGGGCGTCAACCACCCCAGGAACGAGCCCGCCTCCTCCGCGTTGGTGGCCATCTTCCCGCGCACTAGGTTCACCGAGAACTCACGCGCCCACCGAGGCATGGCCTCCATCCAGACCGACAAGGTGTCCGGGATGAAGAAGGCGTACAGGTCGGTGAAGTAGTCGGAGTCACCGTGATGCTGCGACACCGGTGCGGGGAACAGGTGCACCGCGAGGGTTATCGCCATGGGGAGACAGGCCACCGCCGCCGCGAGCGCCGCCCACCCCGCCCTGCGCACCGTGGCGTCCTTGAGCGTCCCCACCGACACCAGCGGCCCGTGACGCCACCGCTCCATCACCACCCAGGCGAACGAGAAGAGCGCCAGGTACACCAGGTAGTAATAGTCACACAGCATCGTGTACAGCGTCGCCAGCCCCAGCCCCACCAGCCACTTGCGCTTCCCCTCGTCCAGCCAGCGGAAGAAGAAGTACAGGTAGAGGGGCAGACCTTCCAGGGCGGACAGGTTGAGGTGCGTCGTCGCATGCGCCAGGTGGTAGCGGGAGAAGTCGAACACACTCGCGCCCGCCAGTGCCGCCACCGCAGCCAGCACCGGGGCCACTCCCGCCCGCTCCAGCAGGTAGCGCATCAACAACCACGCCGTGTAACCCGTCAGCACGAAGGTGCTCAGGATGAGCAGGTTGTAGGCTGCCTCCGCCGACATGAACGGCACCAGCACCGCGCCCCACATCGACTTCGCGAAGGCCGGCGTGTGCCAGTACAGCTCCGCCCCCAGGGGCCAGTGCAGCCCGGGCGCGAAGAAGGGGTTCTGGGGCTCCACCCACAGCGCCTGATGGGACCACCACGTCTGCCAGACGCTCGCGAGCACATCCTCCCGCCCCGTCACCAGGTGGGTATGGAGCTTGGGCACGAGCGGCCAGGTGTGCACCACCGACAGCAGGGTGAACACCAGCAGCACCAGGGGGTGAAGCATCCGCCGGAACAAGGGAGACATAGGCAAGGGGGAGTCGGAAGGGCCACCCAGGGGGGCGGCAGGCCCCGTCCCGCCTGGCGGGCGCACCGTAGCCGTCACCGGGGGACTCCTCAACCGATGGCGCGCTGCACCAGGAGCAGCGAGAATGGGCGTCCATCCTGGGACCGGAGCCATTCGTTCCCATTTCCTTGGCTCACGAGTTGTCCGCGAGGCCGCTTGCATTCCAGCCGACTCGCCGCGAAATAGGCCCCTTTCGCGAGCCGTTGCCCCAGGTTCCTCCTACATCTTTGCTTCACTCCTATGCGCGCCTTGACCAACCTGCCCTCTGACCCTGGCCCTTCCCTCCAACTGGGCGTGCCGGGCTTCACCTTCGAGGACCTGTATCGTCCGCGCGGCTTGCGCCGGCTCGCCCAGAGCTTCGACGCGCGTCTCGCCGAGGATGACCCCGAGCTGTTCAAGGCCTTCGACGCCTACCGCCAGGCGGGAGGCCAGGGCCTCACCGGCCCCGCCGAATCGGACCTGCTGGTGCGCGTGGCGCGACACGTGTCGCGCTTCATCGCCCGCCTGTTCCGCATCGAGCAGGAGCACGAGCAGCTGATGGGGAACCTGAAGGGGGAGCTTCCCCTCTTCAACTTCAAGCGCGAGTTCATCACGCGCCGCGTTTTCAAGAAGGGCGCCGCCGACCGGCCGTCGCTCTCCGAGTTCCCCTCGCTGGATGCCCGCATGCGGCTGATGCTCCAGCTGGGCTTCCCCGAGGCGCTCTCCGCGGGAGACTTCGAGCGAGGCCTCGCCGAGTCCGTGCTCAGCCTCATGGAGCTGGAGCGCCTGTTCTCCGGCAACCTGCCCGCGGAGGAGCAGGCGAAGGCGGACGCCCTGCGCGCCCGGTGGACCGCGCTGCGCGCCGCGCTGGTGGCGACGCCCGAGGGACGCGACGCGTTCGGCTCGAGCCTGGTCACCCACGGCGATGACGCCGCGGAGCTCCAGTCCGTCCGCGCGCTGCTGTCGCTGGCGGACCGCTGGACGTACGCGCGCGCGCTGCACCCGGAGACGAAGGACCAGTTCCACCACTGGCCCACGCACCGCGTGCCCAAGCCGCTGGTGTTCGACCAGCTGGTGCAGCTGCGGCGCCCGGACGCGGAGCTCCCCGAGGCCACCGAGGGCCTCGAGCACCACCTGCGCCACCGCGACGGCTTCAAGCTCACCGACCGTCGAGGCACCGCGCGCGACGTGATGAACGAGGTGGACTACTGCGTGCTCTGTCACGAGCGCGAGAAGGACTCCTGCTCCACGGGCTTCCCCGCGAAGGACAAGGTCGCCGAGGGCCACAGCTACAAGAAGAACCCGCTGGGCATCCCCCTCACGGGCTGCCCGCTCGATGAGCGCATCTCGGAAGCCCACCTGCTCAAGCGCGAGGGCAACTCGCTGGCGTCGCTCATCATGGTGACGCTGGACAACCCGATGTGCCCGGGCACCGGCCACCGCATCTGCAACGACTGCATGAAGGCCTGCATCTTCCAGAAGCAGGAGCCGGTGAACATCCCGCTGGCGGAGACCGCCGCGCTGACGGACGTGCTGGACCTGCCGTGGGGCTTTGAAATCTACGGGCTGCTCACGCGCTGGAACCCGCTCAACATCCGCCGTCCGTACGCCCTGCCCTACGTGGGCCGCAACGTGCTCGTCGTGGGCCTGGGCCCCGCCGGCTACACGCTGTCGCACTACCTGCTCAACGAGGGCTTCGGCGTCACCGGCATGGACGGCCTGAAAATCGAGCCGTTCGCCGACGAGCTGGTGGGCCGCAACGGCCACGCCCTCAAGCCCATCCACAACTGGCGCACGCTGACGCGCGAGCTGGATGAGCGCGTGCTGGAGGGCTTCGGCGGCGTGTCCGAGTACGGAATCACCGTGCGCTGGGACAAGAACTTCCTCACCCTCATCCACCTGACGCTGGCGCGGCGCGACGGCTTCCGCATCCACGGCGGCGTGCGCTTCGGTGGAACGCTCACCATCGAGGACGCGTGGGAGCTGGGCTTCGACCACATCGCCATCGCCGCCGGCGCCGGGCGCCCCACCATCATCGGGATGAAGAACAACCTCATCCGGGGCATCCGCAAGGCCAGCGACTTCCTCATGGCGCTGCAGCTCACCGGCGCCTTCAAGAAGGACTCGCTCGCCAACCTCCAGGTGCAGCTGCCCGCCATCGTCATCGGCGGCGGCCTCACCGGCATCGACACCGCCACGGAGCTGATGGCCTACTACCCGGTGCAGGTGGAGAAGGCCATCGAGCGCCATGAGCGCCTCTCCGCGGAGCTGGGCGAGGACGCCATCCTCGCGAAGCTCGACGTCGAGGAGCGCGCCACCTACCAGACCTTCCTGGAGCATGGCCGCGCCGTGCGCGCCGAGCGCGCGAAGGCGAAGGAAGAAGGCCGCGCGCCGGACTTCATCAAGCTGGTGCGCGCGTGGGGCGGCGTGAGCCTGGCCTACCGCCGCAGCCTCACCGAGTCCCCCGCCTACCGCCTCAACCACGAGGAGGTCTCCAAGGCGCTGGAGGAAGGCATCCGCTTCATCGAGCGGATGAGCCCCGTGGAGGCCCTGCCGGACGCGACGGGCGCGGTGCGCGCGCTGCGCTTCGAGCGCATGGTGACGGTGGACGGCAAGCTCAAGGGCAGCGGCCAGTTCTTCGAGCTGCCGGCGCGCACCGTGTGCGTGGCCGCGGGCACCTCGCCCAACGTCACGTACGAGCGCGAGTACCCGGGCACCTTCAAGCTCGACGAGGCCGGCGACTACTTCCAGGGCTACTCGCTGGTGGAGGCCGAGGGCGGCTTCCAGCTCGAGCCCGTGGAGGCCAGCGAGGACCTGGACTCGAAGGTGGGCTTCTTCACCTCCTACGCGAAGGACGGGCGCTTCATCTCGTTCTACGGCGACAACCACCCCACCTACGCGGGCAACGTGGTGAAGGCCATGGCCAGCGCGAAGGATGGCTACTCGGAGGTGGCGCGGCTGTACGCGAAGGAGGTGGCCGCGCTCGACTTCGACGACGAGGTGGCGCAGGCCCGGCGCGAGGAGCTGCGCGCCGCGCACTTCGCGAAGCTGGACGCCGCGTTCAACGCGACGGTGGTGGCCGTCAAGCGCCTCACCCCGACGATTGTCGAGGTGGTGGTGAAGGCGCCCTTCGCGGCCAGCCACTTCCAGCCCGGCCAGTTCTACCGGCTCCAGAACTTCGAGCGGAACGCGCCCGTCATCGACGGCATGCGCCTGACGATGGAGGGCCTGGCCCTCACCGGCGCGTGGGTGGACAAGGAGCAGGGACTGATGGGCACCATCGTCCTGGAGATGGGCTCCTCGTCGCGCCTGTGCTCGGCGCTGAAGCCGGGTGAGAGCGTGGTGCTGATGGGCCCGACGGGCGCACCCACGGAGATTGGCCACAACGAGACCGTGGCGCTCGTGGGCGGTGGCCTGGGCAACGCGGTGCTGTTCTCCATCGCGCGCTCGCTCAAGGCCGCCGGCTGCCGCGTCGTCTACTTCGCCGGCTACCGCCTCAAGTCGGACTCCTTCAAACAGGACGAAATCGAGGCCGGCACGGACCAGATTGTCTGGTCGGTGGACTCAGGCGACACCATCGAGCCCCGGCGTCCGCAGGACTCCGCCTTCCGCGGCAACGTGGTGCAGGCCATGCTGTCCTACGCCGAGGGCAAGCTGAGCGCCGCGCCGCTCATCAAGCTGTCGGAGGTGGACCGCATCATCGCCATCGGCTCGGACCGGATGATGCGCGCGGTGGCCGAGGCCCGGCACGGCGTGCTCCAGCCGCACCTGAAGCCGGACCACGAGGCCATCGGCTCCATCAACTCGCCGATGCAGTGCATGATGAAGGAGATCTGCGCCCAGTGCCTCCAGCGGCACGTGGACCCGCGCACGGGCAAGGAGACGTGGGTCTTCTCCTGCTACAACCAGGACCAGCGGTTGGACCAGGTCGACTTCGTCAACCTCAACCAGCGCCTGCGCGGCAACACCGTCATGGAGAAGGTCGCCGACCTCTTCCTCGCGCAGCTGCTCAAGAAGGCGCCCCACCTCAAGCGCGTCTGAGGCGGCGCCCTCTCCGGGTCTTCACCGGCGCGTGCCGGTGAAGACTCGAATCATCTCCTGGTAGTTCTTCAGCAGGTCCTCCTCGCGAGTGAGGACCGCGTCCACGCTGGCGTCGCCGAACTGGCGGCGCACGTCCGCGAGCTTCTGGAACGACTCCACCTGCGCGCGCATGGACGCCACCTGCGCCGCCAGCTCCGTGCGCTGCTCCGGAGGCAGCTTCTCCTGGAGCTGCTCCAGCTTGTGCAGCTCCTCCTCGTACTGGAGCGTGCGCCCCAGCTGGCGCTGGCCGATGACGGCCGTGACGACCTCGGCGATGCCGTTGACGTCCGTGACACTCAGCCCCGCCTCGGCGCGCGCCTCCGCCTCCGCCTTGGCCTTCGCCTCCACCACCTTCAGGCCCGCGC
Source organism: Myxococcus stipitatus (assembly GCF_038561935.1). The sequence continues at coordinate 7,474,235 of NZ_CP102770.1, forward strand.
GCAGCTCCGCCATCGCCTCCGGCGTGCCCGCATCCACCAGCGCGCCCAGCCCCTGGAGCCCCTTCACCTGGGAGCCGTACACCTCCAGCATCTTCCGCTGGTACGCCACGTAGGCCGTCAGCTTCTCCGGCGTCACCCGATAGGGACCGGCCGCGGCTGCTTCCTCGGCCGCCTGGGCGGCGGGCCCCGCATCCTCCACCCCGGGTGCCTCGCTACCCGCGGCCCCGTCCTTCTTACAGCCCGAGAAGGCCAGCAGCCCCGCCAGGACCCACAGCGCCTTGCGCATTTCGACTCCTTCCAGAGAGAGACGGCCCGTCAGTCCCCGCGTATATGCTGCGCGGACGCGTGTGGAGGAGGGCGGCCTGCGTCCTGTCTGTCACGCCGCGGCTGTTCAGGCCACTGAACAATCGCCGCATTACCTTTGACCGACCCGGCTGCGGTCGTGTACGAACCGCGGTCCTGTCGCACTGGTGGAGGGACTTTGAGGATTTTCCTGGTTAGGCATGGCGACGCGGACGCGGAGATCCCGGAGGGTCTTGGCGACGAGGCGCGCGCGCTCACGGCGAAGGCTCGGGCAAACATGGCCGCGCACTTCGCAGCGCTTTCCGAGCGTATGGGCCCCCTTGGCCTCATCCTGACCAGCCCGCTGGTTCGCACGGTGCAGACGGCGCAGCTGCTGTCCTTCGTCGCGAAGCACGAGGGCCTGCTCCGGGCGCACCGCAGCCTGCTGCCCGACGTGCCCGTGGGCACGGTCGACTCGGTGCTGAGCGAGCACGCGGACGAGAACCTCGTCCTCGTCGGTCACCAGCCCACCATGGGCGCCCTGGCGGCGCACCTGCTCGGGATGCAGTCCTTCCCGAAGCCCGTCAACCCGGGCACCGTCATCGCCCTGGAGCGCACCGAGGGCGAGGCGCCGCACTACAAGTTCCTGTTCTACGCGGCCCCGAATCAGCAGGTGCTCGACGTCATCCAGTGAGGCCCGTACGGCCATGATGGACGAAGCCCGCTACAACCAACTGGTGGCCGCCGTCTTCAAGCGGATGATCTCCGCGGCGGACGCCATCGACCCGGACATCCTGGAGGCGGAGAGCACGGGTGACATGCTCACCCTCACCGCCCGCTCCCGGGAGAAGTGCATCGTCAACACCCAGCGCGCCGTGAAGCAGATCTGGGTCGCGGGACGAGGCCAGGGCATCCACTTCAGCTACGACGAAGCCACGGGCACCTGGCTCGACGACAAGGGACGGGGCCTGGAGCTCTTCCGCTTCGTCGCCAGCGTGGTCCACGACATCAGCGACACGGACTTCATCTACCCGTCCTAGCCGGGCCGGCTGGCGTCGCTCGCCACTTCCACCCAGTCTCCACCCGCGGCCTGCGCGCGTCGCAGCGCATCGCCCGCGTCCTTGAGCAGGCCGCCAAAGCTGACGGCCTGACCCGGGGCCCCCGGCGCCGCGTCCTTGCGCGCCGCGGGAGGCTCCGACACCGCGACGCCCACGGAGGCCGTGCCCGTGGGCAGGCCCGCCACGGACTTGAGCTTCTCCCGCAGCCGCTCCGCCACGATGCGCGCCCCTGAGCGAGGCGTGTGCGGCAGGAAGACGACGAAGCGGCTGTCCGCGAAGGGCACCGCCACGTCGATGTCGCGCACGCCCTCCACCAAGACGCCCAGCACCTCCGCGAGCGCCCCCTTGCGCGCGGCCGGCACCAGGGCCGAGGAGCGCTCCGCGAAGCGGTCCAGCTCCACCATCAGCAAGGCGATGGGATAGCGGTAGCGGCGGCTGCGCTTCACCTCCATCAGCATCAAGCGCTTGAGGAACTCGAAGTCCGCGGAGGTGCTCGTCGCCGCGGGCTCGGGCTTCGCCACGGGCACAGGCGTCTGGGGCTGCGAGGGCCCCCGCGCCGCCGGCGCGCTGGCGCGGCGGGCCTCGTCACGCTGGACGAGGAGCGAGACGCAGGTGAGGACGGTGGCGCGCTTGAGCGGGCCCACCAGTCCTCCCTCCGCACCCGCCTGCGCGGCACGCTCCTCCGCGTGCTCCTCGTCGGGCGAGTACATCAACAGCACCGGCACCGGGAGCGCCTGCGCGCGCAGGCTCCGGCACAGCGCCTCTCCATCCAGTGCTCCTGTCCCAGCGGCCAGCACGACGGCAGGGGGACGCTCACGCGCGGCGCGCAACGCCTCCTCGGCGCTGGCGACCGACGTCACTTCGTGGCCGGCCCCTTCCAGGTACCGGCGCAGCACGCCCGCCACGGAGGCGGCGGGCTCGGCCAGGAGCACGAAGGCCATCAGACCGACATGACCTCCTTCTCCTTCGCGACAATCACCTTGTCGACCTCGGCGACGCCCGCGTCCGTCTCCTTCTGGACCTTCTCGGAGATGCGCTTCTCGTCGTCCTCAGTGATCTTCTTGTCCTTCAGCTGCGCCTTGACCGACTCGTTGGCGTCACGGCGGATGTTGCGGATGGCGACCTTGTGCTCCTCGCCCTTCGCCTTCACCTGCTTGACGATCTCCTTGCGGCGCTCCTCGGTGAGCGGCGGGAAGGGCAGGCGAATCATCTCGCCATCGTTCATCGGGTTGATGCCGAGGTTGGCCTCGCGCAGGGCCTTCTCGATTTCCTTCAGGATGCTCTTCTCCCACGGCTTGATGACGATGAGCCGGGGCTCGGGGGCATTGACGCTGGCCACGCCCGACAACGGCGTGGGCGTGCCGTAGTAGTCCACGCGGATGTTGTCGAGGATGGCCGTGCTGGCGCGACCGGTGCGCACCTTGCTCAGCTCCCGCTTGAGGTCCTCGATGGTCTTCGTAATGCGGCCCTTCAATTCAACGACGACATCTCCGCTCATAGTCGAGTTCTCCTTGAACGCGAGTCCGGGTGCATCCGCGAGGTCAGGCCCACGCCGTCTCGCTGCCACCCACGACGGTACCAATCTCGCCATTGCCCAACACCGCGCGCCGGATGTTCCCCTGCACCGTGAGGTCGAAGACGATGATGGGCAGCTTGTTGTCCATGCACAGTGAGATGGCCGTGGAGTCCATCACATTGAGGTTCTGCTTCAACACGTCCATGTACGTCAGCGAGCGGTAGCGGCGCGCGGACGGGTCCTTCTTCGGGTCCGCGTTGTAGATGCCGTCCACCTTCGTCGCCTTGAGGATGACCTCGGCGTTGATTTCCATGGCGCGCAGCGACGCGGCCGTGTCGGTGGTGAAGTACGGGTTGCCGGTGCCCGCGGCGAAAATCACCACGCGGCCCTTCTCCAAGTGGCGCACCGCGCGCCGGCGGATGTAGGGCTCGGCGATCTGCTCCATCTTGATGGCGGACAGCACGCGCGTGTGCAGGCCCTTCTTCTCGAGCGCGTCCTGCATGGCCATGGAGTTGATGCACGTGGCCAGCATGCCCATGTAGTCGGCGCTGGCCCGGTCCATCCCCTCCGTCGCCCCGGCGACGCCGCGGAAGATGTTGCCTCCACCAATGACGAGGGCCACCTCCACGCCCGCCTGGGCCAGTTCGATGACCTCATCGGCGATGCCGCTCAGCGTGGGCGGGTGGATGCCGTACTTCCCCTCCCCCATCAGGGCCTCGCCCGAGAGCTTGAGGAGAATGCGCTTGTAACGGAGCGGTTGTTTTGTGTCGGAGGACATGCGTTTTTGCTTCTATCCCCCGGTTCGCGCCATATCAACGCCCGAGTCGGACACGGCGGGCACACCGTCCGCTGCCCATCGCCCCGGCGCGCAAGAGCCCGCAATGACGAGGGCCGCGCCCCCCATCCCGACCGGACGGGTGACACGGCCCTCTCAGGGTGGCCCCAGCCCCCGGAGGAGCTGGGAGGCACTCAGCCCTGGTTCAGCGTCTTCGCGACTTCGGCGGCGAGGTCGTCCTTCTTCTTCTCGATGCCCTCACCCACCTCGAAGCGGACGAAGCGGCGCACGGAGACCTTCTCGCCAATCTTGGCGGCGCGCTCGGTGATCATGTCACCGACCTTCTTCTTGTCGTCCTTCACCCAGAGCTGGTCCACGAGGCAGACGCCCTCGTAGTACTTCTCCATCTTCCCGACGAGGATCTTCTCCAGCATCGCCTCGGGCTTGCCCTGCTGCTTGAGCAGCTCGCGCTGGATGTCCTTCTCCTTCTCGAAGTTGTCCATCGGGACTTCCTCGCGGCGGACGAACTTGGGGTTGGCGGCGGCGATCTGCATCGCCACTTCCTTCACCAGGTCCTGGAAGTCCGGGTTGCGAGCGACGAAGTCGGTCTCACAGTTGACCTCCACCAGCACGCCGATGCGGCCGCCGTGGACGTACGTGCCGACCAGACCTTCGGCGGCGACGCGGCCCTCCTTGCCAGCGGCGCGGGAGATGCCCTTCTTGCGCAGCCACTCCTCGGCCTTCGCGAAGTCGCCGCCCGTCTCGGCCAGCGCCTTCTTGCAGTCCATCATGCCCGCGCTGGTCCGCTCGCGGAGGTCCTTCACCATCTGGGCGGTGATCTCAGCCATCTTCGTCTCCTGCCTCCGCCTTGAATGAGGGCGCCATGCGCCGGGCGGAGCAAATAGGTTCAAGGGGATACTGCGTACGACGGAAAACACGGACGGCCGGGTGACATCGTCCTGATGCGCCACCCGGCCGCCACGAAGACTTCGAAGTGAGGGGAGGACTACTCCGCCGCCGCCTCGCCACCCTCTTCAGCGGAACCCTCGGCGGCAGGCGCGTCGGCCACCGCGGGGGCGCCCTTCATCTCGACGAGGGGGCCACGGCGCTCGCCGCCCCGGTCACGGTCGCCACCGCGACGGTCGCGGTCGCCACGGCGCGGGCCACGGCGGTCGTCACGCTCACGGCGGTCGTCACGGCCCTCGCGCTCCTCCTGCTCGTCGCGCTCCGCCGCGCCCGAGGCACGGTAGCGGGCCGCGCCCTCGATGCAGGCCTCGGCGATCTTCGACGTGAAGAGCTTGATGGAGCGGATGGCGTCGTCGTTGCCGGGAATCACGAAGTCGATGCCGTCGGGATCGCAGTTCGTGTCCACCAGGCCAATCACGGGGATGCCCAGGCGGGTCGCCTCGTGGATGGCGATGTGCTCCTTCTTCGGGTCGATGACGAAGACGCAGCGGGGCAGCTTGGACATCTCCTTCACGCCGCCCAGGTTCTTCTCCAGCTTCTCGCGCTCACGCTCCAGCGAGGCGACTTCCTTCTTCGGCAGGCGCTCGAAGGTGCCGTCCTCGGCCATCTTCTCCAGCGTCTTCAGCCGGTCGATGCCCTGCTTGATGGTCTTGAAGTTGGTCAGCGTGCCACCCAGCCAGCGGCTGGTGACGAAGAACTGACCCGCGCGCGACGCCTCCTCGCGGATGACGTCCTGCGCCTGCTTCTTGGTGCCCACGAAGAGGACCGAGCCACCACGCGCCGTCACGTCCGCCACGAAGCGGAAGGCCGCGCGGGCCATCGAGACCGTCTTCTGCAGGTCGATGATGTAGATGCCGTTCCGGGCGCCGAAGATGTACGGCTTCATCTTCGGGTTCCAGCGCTTCGTCTGGTGGCCGAAGTGAACACCGGCCTCCAGGAGCTGCCGCATCGTGATGCCGCCGGCGGCGGCCATGGCCTGCTGCTGCGTCTGCGTTTCCTGCGTGTCGATCGACATGTTGTTTCTCCGGTTATTTCCGCCACACCCGAGTGCTGCTCCGGCCGTGACCTCCGTCGAGCGAGGCCCTCTTTCCAGAGGAAACCTCCACTCACGGGAGCACCGGCGACCGGCACGGGCGTGTGTGAAGTGGGTACAACCCGAGGCCAGGGGCCCCGCCCCCGACTACGAGGCGGGGGGTCCTTAACAGAACCCTTCCGGGGGGCGCAAGCTTCGCTTCACCGGGCGTGGCGGGTAGGCAGCCCGCGCCTGGCCGCCTGCCCTCCAACCCGTCCTGAGTGGCCCCCGGGCCCGAGCCCCGTGTCACGAAAACGACCGGCGCGGACAGGCCCGCTCCGATCTGGAGCGGCCGCCGCGCCGGTGTAATACCTGCTCCCGGAGGTCCCGGGAGGGCTGCCTAGACGCTGGCTTCCGCCGCGCCGTGGCACTTCTTGTACTTGCGGCCGCTGCCACAGGGGCAGGGGTCGTTGCGGCCCACGCGGGGGCCCTGCTGAGCGGCCGCCGGCCGGGCCGCCGCGGCCACGGAGGCCTCGTCCAGCTTGCCGTCCGCCGTGCCACGGCCCTCCACCGCCCGCTTCTGCTGCTGCGCGAGCTGGCGCTGGATGCGGACCGCCTCCTCCTCCGCGCTGGTGGCGGACCGAGGCTGCACGCGCATCAGCTGGGAGACGAACTGCGCCTTGATGGCGGAGAGCGTCTGGATGAAGCCCTGGTAGCCCTCGCGCTTGTACTCCTGCTTCGGGTCCTTCTGGCCGTAGCCACGCAGGCCGATGCCCTGGCGCAGGTGGTCCATGCCCAGCAGGTGCTCCTTCCAGAGCCGGTCGATGGTGGCCAGGTAGTTGTACTGGAGGAAGCGCAGGAAGTTCTCGCCGAACTCCTCGTCACGCGAGCGGAAGACCTTCTCCGCCGCCTTGAAGATGTGGTCCTGGAGCTCGTCGCGGTTGCCCACGCCCTCGAAGTTCATGTCGAGGTCGAACGTCTCCTTGACGTTCTTCGACAGCGACTCCAGGTCCCACCCGTCCGAGCCCTTGGTGGGCGCGTACGTGTCGACGATGGAGACGATGACGTCCTCCAGCGCGTCCAGCACCATCTCCTTGAAGTCCGCCCAGCTCACCATCTGCTCGGAGCGGGTCTTCACGCGCGTCTTGGGGTCCTCGGTGTACTCCACCAGGGGGACACCCGCGCCCGCGGCCAGCACCTGACGACGCAGCTTGTAGATGGTGCGCCGCTGCTGGTTCATCACGTCGTCGTACTCGAGCAGGTTCTTGCGGATGTCGAAGTTGTGGCCTTCGACCCGCTTCTGGGCACTCTCGATGGCGCGGGTGAGCCAGATGTGCTCGATGACCTCGCCCTCCTCCATGCCCAGCCGCTCCATCAGCCCCTGGATGCGCTCGGACCCGAAGATGCGCATCAGGTCGTCCTCGAGCGACAGGAAGAACCGGCTCGCGCCCGGGTCACCCTGACGACCCGCGCGACCACGCAGCTGGTTGTCCACGCGACGGGACTCATGGCGCTCGGTGCCGATGATGAACAGGCCGCCGGCCTCCATCACCTCCGTGCGCTCCTTCTTCGTCTCCTCGTCCAGCTTGGCCTGGGTCTGCGCCAGCTTCTGCTCCCACTCGGCGAGGGCCTGCTGGTAGGCGACCATCGGGTCCGGCTGCGGCGCGGCGCCATCCGCGGCGGGAGGCTGCGGCGCGGGGGCTTCCGGCGCGGGGCCCACGGCCGCCTTCGCCAACACCTCCGCGTTGCCGCCCAGGAGGATGTCCGTTCCGCGGCCGGCCATGTTGGTGGAGATGGTGACCGCGCCCTTGCGGCCGGCCTGCGCGACGATGTCGGCCTCGCGCTGGTGCTGCTTGGCGTTGAGGACGTTGTGGGGGACGCCCCGCTTCTTCAGGAAGCTGGACACCACCTCGCTCTTGGCGATGGACACCGTGCCCACGAGCACCGGCTGCCCCGCCTTGTGCAGCTCCTCAATCTGCGCCGCCACCGCCTCGAACTTCTCGCGCTCCGTCTTGTAGACCACGTCCTGCTGGTCCTTGCGGATGGGCGGGCGGTTGGTCGGGATGACGCGGACGTCGAGGTTGTAGATCTTCGCGAACTCCTCGGCCTCCGTGTCCGCGGTGCCCGTCATGCCGGACAGCTTGGAGTACATGCGGAAGTAGTTCTGGAACGAGATGGTCGCCAGCGTCTGGTTCTCGTTCTCGATCTTCACGCCCTCCTTGGCCTCGATGGCCTGGTGGAGGCCGTCGGACCAGCGGCGGCCCGGCATGGAGCGGCCGGTGAACTCGTCGATGATGACGACCTCGCCGTCCTTCACCACGTAGTCCTTGTCGCGCTTGTAGAGCGTGTGCGCGCGCAGGGCCTGCTCGACGTGGTGGAGCGTCTCGATTTCGCCCGGGTCGTAGAGGTTGGACACGCTCAGCCGCTTCTGCAGCTTCTCGATGCCGTCGTCCGTGAGCGACACGGAGCGGTGCTTCTCGTCGAGCGTGAAGTCCTGGTCCGGCACGAGGCCCGGGATGACCTGGTCCACCCGGTAGTACTTGTCCGTGCTGTCCTCGGTGGGACCGGAGATGATGAGCGGCGTGCGCGCCTCATCGATGAGGATGGAGTCCACCTCGTCGACGATGGCGTAGTTCAGCTCGCGCTGGACGTAGTCCTGCAAGCGGAACTTCATGTTGTCGCGCAGGTAGTCGAAGCCGAACTCGTTGTTCTGCCCGTAGGTGATGTCCGAGCGGTACGCCTCCTGCCGCTGCTTGTCGGACAGCTCGTGGAGCACGCAGCCCGTCGTCATGCCCATGAACTTGTAGACGCGCCCCATCCACTCCGCGTCGCGGCGGGCGAGGTAGTCGTTCACCGTCACGACGTGCACCCCGCGCCCGGACAGGGCGTTGAGGTAGCAGGGCAGCGTGGCCGTCAGCGTCTTGCCTTCACCGGTGCGCATCTCCGCGATGCAGCCCTCATGAAGGAACATGCCGCCGATGAGCTGCACGTCGTAGTGACGCTGGCCGATGACGCGACGGGACCCCTCGCGGATGAGCGCGAAGGCCTCGAACAGCATGCCGTCGAGCGGCCTCCCGTTCTGGATCTCCTGCTTCAGCCGGGCCGTCTCGGCAGCAAAGTCCTCGTCCTTGAGGGCCCGCATCCGGCTCTCCAGCTCGTTGATGCGGATGACCTTCTCGCGGGCCTTCTTGAGCTCACGCTCATTCTTGGTCCCGATGAGCTTCTTCAGCGTCCATTCGATCATTCGGTAGACTCTCTCGGCGCCGGAGAATCCTCGAAGGACGGCGGCGAGTGAAGGGAAATCCCTGGAGATGTAAGGGAGGCTTCGTGGGAAACCACGCGCGCCCCCTGAAACTTCCTCTCGGCCGGTTGCCCAGCGCGCATCGGTTCAGAGTAAAGCGGAACCGAGCCTACGCAATGTCCCCTCCGCGAAATCCACGCCGCCGGCCTGTCCGGGGCGCTCCCCAGAAGCCGCCTCGCCGCCCTGGCCCTCCCCAACCCAGGAAGGCGCCCACCCCGGGTGGGGCCACCCCTGCACGCGCCGCGCCGCCCCCGCCCGCTCCGCCCAGGGCGCGCATTCCCCCCATGCCCCCACAGACCCAGGTCCCCCAACCGGGACGCTGGCTCTGGACCTGCCGGGCGGGCTTCGAAGCCCATCTCTTCGAGGAGCTCGCCTGGGCGGAGACCCACCCTCGCCTGCTCGGCGATGCCCTGGTGGAGAGTGAACAGCGGCCCGCCACCGTCCCCGCCTTCGCGCGCGCCGCCTATCAAGTGGTCGCCGCCCTGCCCTCGGGTCCTCCCGACGCGCAGGCGGAGGCCGTGGCCCGGGCCCTGGCCACCCTCTCCAGCAACCGCCCGTGGGTCGTCCAGGCCTTCACGCCCGACAGCCCCCGAGGCAACACCCTGGCCGCCCCCGCGGAGGCGCTGGAGGCGGCCGTCCGCGCACGGCTCCCCTCCGAGCGGCTGCTCGACGACGCGGGACGGGCCCGGGAGTCTCGTGCGCTGCTCGTGTCCCTTTGTGTCGCGCCGGACGGTGTCACGGCGCTGGGGCTCGTCTCGGCGAGTGAGGCGCTCTCCCTCGCCCCGGGCGGCCGGCGGCGCATGCGTCGCGAGGGGGAGTCCCCGTCCCGGGCCGCGATGAAGCTCGAGGAGGCGCTGGACGGACTGCCCTTCGAGCCCGGCCGCGGCGACGTCTGCGTGGACCTGGGCGCGGCGCCGGGAGGGTGGACCCAGCGGCTGGTGGCCCGGGGCGCGAAGGTCGTGGCCGTGGACCCGGCGAAGCTGATGCCGGAGCTGGCCTCCCATGGCCGGGTGAAGCATGTGCAGGAGAGCGCCTTCGCCTACGCCCCGGAGGAGCCCGTCGACTGGCTCTTCTGCGACATGGCCTGGCGCCCGCTGGAGGTGGCCCAGCTGCTCGCCAAGTGGGGACGGCGGGGGTGGGCCAGCCATCTGGTGGCCAACATCAAGCTGCCCATGAAGGACAAGAACCCCGTGCTGCTGCGGGTGCGCCACACGCTCGTCGAGGACGGCGGCTGGAAGCAGCTCACCCTCCGCCAGCTCTACCACGACCGGGATGAAGTGACGGTGACAGCCCACCAGCTGCGCTGAGGGGAAGCACCCGCGCGACAGCCCTCGACACGTTAGAGAGACAGCCAGATGCCCTACCCACTCGACGACGCCACCGCCACCGCCCTCATCGCCCTCTACCCGTGGGTGCTGACCCGCAGCCCGCAGGCCCCCGTGCAGGCCGCCGTCGAGGCGCTCCTCCAGGCCGAGCAGGCCCGGCGCGGCCACCCGGACGCGAAGACAGGGGCGCTCCAGGTGCCCGCCCTCACCCAGGGCAACCTCCTCAAGGAGGAATACGACCTGTCCACGCACGCGCACCATGACGGGTGGCGCGTGGGCGCGGTCATCGCGGACGTGAAGGGGATGATCAACCTCAACGCCCGCTTCGGCTTCGCCACGGGTGACGCCATCCTGCGCGGCACCGTGGAGTCGCTCGCCGCGCAGTACCCGGGCGCCAAGGTGGTTCGCCTGCACCCGGACGCCTTCGCGGCCCTGCTGGTGCCCACCTCGCAGCTCACCGTGCGCGAGGACCTGGCGGCCCCCACGCACGAGCGACTGTCACGCGACGTGCGCCGGGTCCTCCCCGAGGGCACGCCTGACGCGGACCTCCCCTCGTGGACCGTGAGCCTGCTGGAGGTGACGGTGGATTCGCCCTCGCACTGGCAGGTGCTGGGGCCCCTGCTCTGGGCGGAGCTGGAGCGCGCGCACGTCATGCAGCGCAGCGGCCGCGTGGACGGACTCCAGCGCAGACGTCTGCGCCTGGACGCGTCCATCCCGGGTCCCGCGACGCTCTGAGGGCAAAAAAGAAGAGGGCCCGACTCGGGGCCCTCTTGCTCGCGACACTTCCTGGGGGCGGGCCTTCGCGGGCCCCGCGTACCGCTACTCCTCCAGGATGAACTTGCGAGGGTTCTGCGGGATGCCGTTGACGCGGACTTCGTAGTGCAGGTGGGGACCCGTGGAGCGGCCCGTGTTGCCCACCGCCGCGATGAGCGCGCCGCGCTTCACCCGGTCACCCGCCTTCACCAGCATCTTCGCCAGGTGGCCATAGCGCGTCTTGATGCCGTAGCCATGGTCCACGACGATGACGTTGCCGTAGCCACCCTCCAGGCCCGCGAACACCACCGTGCCGTCCGACGGCGAATAGACTTCCTTGCCGTGCGGCGCCGCGATGTCCAGACCCGCGTGCATGACCCGGTCGGCCGTGTACGGGTCCACGCGCTGACCAAAGTCGCTCGTCACCCAGCCGCGCGCCGGCCAGATGGACGGGGTGGAGGCCAGCATGGACTTCTGGTCCTGGAAGTACGCCTGGAGCTCCTGGAGGCTCTGCTCCTGACGGGTGGCCTCCGCGCTCAGCTTGTCCAGCCGCCCCATCAACAGCTTGGGCGTCTCCGTCGTGGTGAGCTGCGTGAACTGGGTGTCGGTCGTCGGCACCTGCGTCCCAGCTTCCGGCTCCGTGGGGCCCATGGCCAGATTCCGCTGAGGGTCCGACAAGAGCGTCATCGCCCGCAGCTTCTGGTCGAAGCGCTCCACCCTGTCCAACGTGGAGCCGATGTGCTCGATGCGCTCCCGCACGGACTTCAGCTGCGAGCGCAACGTCAGGTTCTCCTCACGCAGGATGCGGTTCTCCGAGGCATCCGCCGCGACCTGGAAGTAATGGATGCTCGCGCCCGCGCCCAGTCCCACCACAAGCATCAACCCCATCCCCACCTGCATCAGGAACGAGCGTTGGATGGTGTACCGCTTCACCGGCGCGTCGTGGTCCGGGATCACCATCAACGTGAAGGACTTTTTCGCCACGGGACAGCTCCCTGCTTGCGTGGGACATCCGGCGTCAGAAGCTAAGTCACTCCTGCACGCCCAACACCTCCCCCCACCGCCACACCCCTCCAGCTCCGTCCTCTGGCTGCGTCTGCCAGGGTTGGAAACGTTTGGGCAGCTACCATTCAGTTTCCAAGAGTGTCAAGGTCAACAGTGACTGGCCGAGGTGTTTCTCGACCACGCAGCGCGTGGCTCAGGCGGCGACGCGCACGACGATGACGGTGATGTTGTCATCACCTCCGCGCTCGTTGGCGAAGTCAATGAGACGCTTGGGCACATCGTCGAAGCTCTTCGCGGTGGCCACGACCTCATGGATTTCGCGGTCCTCGAGCATGTTGGCCAGGCCGTCGGAGCACAGCAGGAACACGTCACCGGGCTCGGAGACGAGCCCCATCACGTCCACCTGGACTTCCTCTTCGAAGCCCACGGAACGGGTGATGATGTTCTTGTAGCGGGAATGCTTGGCCTCTTCGGGCGTGATCATCCCCGCCTTGATCTGCTCGTTGACCAGCGAGTGGTCCTCGGAGATCTGCTGGATGAGGTCGCCGCGGATGAGGTACGCGCGGCTGTCTCCCACGTGCGCGAAGAACGCGTGCTCGTCGCGAACCACCAGGGAGATGACCGTGGTGCCCATGCCGGACAGCCGCGGGTCTTCCTGCGCCGCCGTGTAGATGGCGAGACACGCCCTCTCCACGGCCGTGCGCAGCGCCTCCGGAATGGGGGATTCCTGGAGGTTGGGCACGGACAGGAACGGGTTTTCCTTGCTCTCCCGTGCCCGCCGGAGCTCCTTGTCGATGGTCTCCACGGCGATGCGCGAGGCAGTGCCTCCTCCCGCATGGCCGCCCATGCCATCCGCCACGACGTAGAGCTGGAGCTCATCGTCGATGAGGAAGCTGTCCTCGTTGTGATTGCGCTTCCGCCCGACATCCGTCAGGCCAGCGGAGACGACTTTCATTCGGGAGGCCGCGGTCTGCCCTGCGGTGTTGGACACACCAAGGATGCTATGTGAGACCCTGGGATGGGGCAAGGACACGGATGACCTTGCAGTGCGTCAAGCCGTCCTCCGCAGACGTCCCCGGGGGGGCCCCTCCGGCCCAGACTCCCTCCGTGCCCTGGGAGACCCCAGGGCACGATGGGCCGAGCGGACCAGGGCCTCCGCCGCCCCCAGCGCCTCCCGGGTGACCTCCACGCCGGACATCATCCGGGCCAGCTCCCGAGTCCTCTCCGGCCCCGCCGCCAGGACCGTCACCTGGGAAACGGTCCGCTCCGCCTTCACCGCCTTGCGGATGAGCAGGTGCGCGTCCGCGTAGGCCGCGACCTGCGGCAGGTGGGTGATGCAGAGCACCTGACGGTGGCCGCTCACCTCCTTGATCATCCGCCCCACCACGTCCGCGATGGCGCCGCTGACGCCCGCGTCGGCCTCATCCAGCACGTAGCAGCCACACGCGTCGCTGCCGGCCAGGGCCCGCTTCAGGGCCAACAGGAGCCGGCTCGCCTCGCCACCGGAGGCCACCTTCGCCAGGGGCCGGGCGGGCTCTCCCGGGTTCGCGCTGAAGAAGAACTCCACGTCGTCCAGGCCGTCCGGGCGCAGCGTCTCCCCGGGCGTCACGCGCACCTCGAAGGCCGCCTTGCCCATGGCCAGGTGCCCCAGGCCCTCGCGCACCTGGGCGGAGAACTCCACCGCGCTCGTCGAACGGGCCTTGGACAGCGCCAGGGCCGCCTTGCGCGCCCGCTCCTCCACCTTGCGCCGCTCCTGCGCCAGTTCCTCCAGCACCTCCTGGCGGTTCTCCAGCGTGCCCAGCTCGGCCTCGATTTCACCGCGCTTCTTCAGCACGCCCTCCAGCGTGGTGCCGTGCTTGCGACACAGCCGCTTGAGGCCATCCAGTCGCTCATCCACGTCCGCCAGCCGGGTCGGGTCCGACTCCAGCCCCTCCACGTACCGGTTGAGCCGGCGCTGCGCCTCCTCCAGCTCGGACAGGGCCGTGCTCAGCGACTGGGCCACGGGCGAAAGCGTCGCGTCGCACTTGACAGCCTCGTGCACCAGGCCCAGCGCGCGCCCCACCGTCTCGAGCGCGGAGGACTCATCTCCCGCCACGAGCAGCTCCGCCTCGGCGCCGTGGCGCTTGAGCTTCTCCGCGCTGGACAGGCGCTTGCGCTCCGCGTCCAGCCGCACGTCCTCGCCCGGCTCCGGGTCCCACCGGGAGATTTCATCGAGCTGGAAGCGCAGGAACTCCGCGCGCTCGCGCACCTTCGACTCGTCCCCGCCCAGGGCCTCCATGCGCGCGTCCACCTCCCGCAGCGCGGAGTACTCCCCGAAGTAGGTGGCCAGGGGCGTCTCCATCTCCCCGTACCGGTCCAACAGCACGCGGTGCAGGCCGGAGTCGAAGAGGCTCACGTGCTCGTGCTGGCCCGCCAAGTCCACCGCCCCTCGGGTCAGCTTCCCCAGCACGCCCACCGTCACCAGCGCCCCGTTGACGTAGGCCTTGCCCCGTCCGGTGCGCCCCAGCACCCGGCGGACGAGCACCTCCTCCCCCAAGTCTGGCAGGCCCAGGTCCTCCAGACGCGCGCCCAGCACCGGGGTGCGCGCAAAGACGCCCTCCACGGACGCCTCCTCGCACCCGGCGCGGATGACGTCCGCGTCCGCTCGCCCACCGAGGAGCAAGTTCAATGAATCCACGAGGATGGACTTGCCCGCCCCCGTTTCTCCCGTGAGGACGGTGAGGCCGGCTCCGAACGCCACCTCCACCTCCTCTATCACCGCCACGTTCGCAATCCGCAGACCCAGCAGCACGCGCGCCCTCCAATGTCCGTACGACGGCCCTGGCACTGAACACCCTAACAGGTCCCCCTGACACTGCACAGGCGTTCCGGTCAGCCGCACGGATGGAGGCTGGGGAGGCTGGGGCTTCCGTCGAAGCCCCAACCTTTGCGACTCAAGAAGAGGTGTCGGTGAACAGCTCCTGGATGTCCTGCTCGGTCAGGGTGCGGGCACCCTCATCCCCATCCCCGCCGAGCACGCCGGCGGCGAGGTCCCGCTTGCGGCGCTGGAGGGAGAGAATCTTCTCCTCCACCGTGCCGCGGGTGATGAGCTTGTAGCTGATGACCGCGCGCGTCTGGCCGATGCGGTGGGTACGGTCCGTGGCCTGGTCCTCCACGGCGGGGTTCCACCACGGGTCGAAGTGGATGACGTAGTCGGCCGCCGTGAGGTTGAGACCGGTGCCGCCCGCCTTCAGCGAGATGAAGAACAGGGGCGGCCCGTCCGGGCGGTTGTACTCGTCCACCTTGCCCATGCGGTCCTTGGTGCGACCGTCCAGGTAGAGGTAGCGCAGGCCCTTCTTGTCGGCCTCCTGCTTGAGCAGCTCCAGCATCTCCGTGAACTGGCTGAAGACGAGGGCGCGGTGGCCCTCCGCCACCAGGTCCTGCACCAGCTCCATGAAGCGCTCCACCTTGGCGCTGGGCGGCAGGAGCGTTCCGGGCGGCAGCTTGAGCAGGCGTGGATCACAACACACCTGCCGCAGCCGCATGAGCGCGGCGAGGATGGAGACGCGGCTTCGCTTGAAGCCCACCTTCTCGATGCTCTCGTTCACCTTGCGGCGGCTCTCCTCCATGACCTCCCGGTAGAGGGCGGCCTGGCCGGGCTCCATCTCGCACCAGGCCACGCTCTCCGTCTTCGGCGGCAGGTCCTTGGCCACCTCCGTCTTCAAGCGACGCAGGATGAACGGCTGGATGCGGCGGCGCAGCCTGTCTCGGGCGGAGGCGTCGTTGGCCACCTGGATGGGCTGCTCGTAGCGGTCCCCGAAGCTGTCCGCGCTGCCGAGGAAGCCCGGCATCAGGAAGTCGAAGATGCTCCACAGCTCCGACAGCCGGTTCTCCAGCGGCGTACCCGTCAGCGCCAGGCGCGTCTCGCTGGGCAGCGACTTGCACGCCTGCGCCGTGGCGCTGTCCGCGTTCTTGATGTTCTGCGCCTCGTCCAGAATCACGAAGCGGAAGCCCACCTGGGAGAGCTGGTCCAGGTCCCGGCGCACCAGCGCGTAGGACGTGAGCACCAGGTCCATGCCCTTGAGGTCCTCGGCGCGCTCCTTGCGGTCCTGGCCGTGCCACACCATGGCGCGCAGGCCCGGCGTGAAACGCTCCGCCTCGCGCTCCCAGTTGGCGAGCACGCTGGTGGGCGCGACGACGAGCGACGGCTTGCGCCCCTCGTCATTGGCCATCTTCTGCAAGAGGCTGAGCGACTGCACCGTCTTTCCCAGACCCATGTCGTCCGCGAGGATGCCGGACAGGCCGTGGCGGCGCAGGAACCAGAGCCAGGACAGGCCCGCCTCCTGGTAGTGGCGCAGCGTGGCCTGCAGGCCGTCGGGCACGCCCACCTTGGGCACTCCCGCCGACTCGCGCAGCTCCATCATCGCCTGGCGCGCCTTCGCCTCCACCTCGGTGAACTCACCCAGGTCCGCGAGCAGGTCCAGCGCCACCGCCTGATGCAGCGGCAGCCGCGTGCGCGAGCGGCCCGGCATCGCGCCGGCCTCCTCCAGCAGGTCCGCCACGCGCTTCAGCTCGACGGGGTCCGCCTCCGCGAAGGTGCCGTCCTTCAGCGGGACGAAGCGGCGGCCGGAGTCCAGCCACATGCGCACCGCGCCCAGGTCGACGGCCTGGTCGTCGGTGATGAACTCCGCGTCCAGGTCGAACCACTGCACGCCGCTCATGCCCACGCGGATGCGCGGCTTGAGCTTGGGACGCAGCCGCACCTTGGGCGCCTGCACCCCGAAGCGCTCCCACTCCGCGGGCAGCGACGCCAGGCCGCGCGCCCAGAACTCCAGCGCCACGTCGCCCGTCGCGTCGAACACGTGCGACTGGGGCTCGAAGCGCAGCCCCAGGTCCAGGAGCATCTTCCCGGCCGAGCGCTCCAGGTCCTCGCGACGGCGGTACAGCTTGCGGCTGTCCCCGCCCACGCCGCTGGCATAGCCCAGGTGCGTGGCCGTGGGGGACACCGGCGCCGTCGTCTGTCCGTAGCGCGCGGCGAGCTGCACCTTCACGCGCTCCGGGTTGCCCTCGAGCGTCAGCACGAAGTGAGGCTCCACCGCCTCGTCGACCTCGATATCGTCCGCCTTCAGCGACATGCGGAAGCGGGGCAGGTGCGCCGCGAAGAACGTCAGCACCCGGTCCAGCTGTCCGGTGGGGAAGGACATGCTCGGCTCCAGCAGCCACTTGCGCAGCAGCCGGGGCGGGAAGTCGGGCTCCACCGGGTGGAGGTTCTGCCCCTGGATGACCCAGGTGCGACGACCCGACAGCAGGATGACGTCCTTGAGCGAGTAGCTGGCGCCGTCCGGGAACAGCAGCTCGATGCGCGCCGTCGCGCCGTCCGGCCGGGACTCCAGCCGAATCTGCGGACGCACGGGCACCTCCGTGTTGATGAGCGCCGTGCCTCGGTAGATGACCCGCCGCTGGCGCAGCAGGTCCATCACCTCGCTCAGCTCCTCGTCCGACAGGACGATGCGCGAGTCATAGCGGTGCTCGTGACGGGACAGCCCCATGAAGACGCGCTCGTCGGCCGGGGAGATGCGCCCCCCCGTCTGCAGCGTGCGCTTCACATGGATGGGGCCCTTGGTCTGCGCATCCTGCCGGCGCACGTCCATGACCCACTGACGCGTGCCCGCGTTCGTGCTCGCGGCCGTGAGCCGGTAGAAGAACTCGTAGTCCGGCTGCGCGGAGAGCCCCAGCCAGCTCTCCACCTTGGCGAGCGCGGGCAGGCTGACGGCGTCCCCCACGGGAACGTCGGGCTCCACGGGGACCTCGCCATCCACCACCTCGTTGCTGGCGGCGGACTCGACGGGCTCGGCGGCGGGAGGAGGCGGGGCGACGGGCTGCGGACGGGGCGGCGGACGGAACCGCGCCGCGTAGATGAGCGCGGCGGCCACCACATGTTCGCAGTGGGGGCCATACGCGTTCCACGACTGGCACGTACAGGAGGACGTGGCGCGACCGTCGCCCACCATGAGCGCGACTTCATAGCGCTCACCGGTGGTGCCCGCGACCTGAGCGCGGATGCGGTCCCCTTCACGTTGGAGCCCGAAGACGCGGCGGGACTCCGCCACCTCCCGGCCCTTCTTGAAGATGGTGGGTTGGACTTCAGCCTTCAGGGCCCTGAGCCACTGGGTGTCCTGAGGAGGGAGGGCGTCTCGGATGTCGGCGGTGGATTGCACGGCTGGCACAGGCAGGGCCCCTGGCTCCTAGCGCCGGGGAACCCCTGCCACTAGCACAGCAAGGACGCTCCCGCTCGCGGGAAATGTGGTTGAGTCCGCCAGCGGAAGCAGCCACCGGCATCAGGCTATGAGACCATCAACGCTCGCCATGCCCCGGACCCTCCGCCCCCGAGTCTTCGTCACTCGACAGCTCCCCGGAGAGGCCCTCGGGCGACTGAGCAAGCAGGTAGACCTCTCCGTCTGGGAGGAGGAGCTGCCGCCCCCACCCGAGGCCCTCCTGGCCGAGGCCGCCCGCGCCGACGGCCTCGTCACCTTGTTGACGGACCGTGTGGATGCCCGCCTGCTTGCCTCCGCCCCCCACCTGCGGGCGGTCAGCAACGTGGCTGTTGGCTACGACAACATTGACGTTCGAGCCTGTACGGAGCGCCGCGTCGCGGTAGGAAATACCCCAGGCGCCCTCACCGAGACGTCGGCCGATTTCGCATTCGCGCTGATTCTGGGACTCGCACGGCGGGTCGCGGAGGCGGACGCATACGTCCGGGCCGGCCACTGGCGGACCTGGAGCCCCAGCCTCCTCCTGGGAACGGATGTGTACGGCGCGACGCTGGGAATCGTCGGCCCGGGGGCCATCGGCTCGGCGGTGGCCCGACGGGCCCGAGGCTTCGGGATGCGCATCCTCTACGTGGGGCGGGAGGCCCGGCCCGCGCTGGAGGCGGAGACGGGCGCCGTCCGGGTGGACAAGGCCACGCTGCTCGCGGAGGCGGACATCCTCAGCCTGCATGTGCCCCTGACACCCGCCACCCGACACTGGGTGGGGCGCGAGGAGCTGGCCGCGATGAAGCCCGGGGCGCTGCTCGTCAACACCGCGCGGGGCGGCGTCGTGGACCCGGACGCACTCGTCGAGGCCCTGCGGGATGGCCGCCTGGGCGGCGCGGCCCTGGACGTGACGGACCCGGAGCCCCTTCCACCGGACAGCCCGCTGATGACGCTGCCCAACGTCCTGCTCGCGCCCCACATCGCCAGCGCCTCCCACGCCACCCGGGGCCGCATGGCCTCCATGGCGGTGGACAACCTCCTGGCCGCGCTCGAGGGACGGCGGCCTCCCCACTGCGTCAACCCCGAGGTCTTCCCATGACCCAGCCTGTCGCCAGCCTCTCCGACACCACGCTCGTCGCCGACCTCCAGGCCCGCCTGCGCGACGTGCCGGACTTCCCCAAGCCCGGCATCGTCTTCAAGGACATCACCCCCGTCCTCGCGGACCCGCGCCTGTTCGGCCGCGTCATCAACGCCATGTCCGCGCCCTTCCGGGGACAGCACATCACCAAGGTCGTCGGCGTGGAGGCCCGAGGCTTCCTCCTGGGAGCGCCCATCGCGCTCGCGCTCGACGCGGGCTTCGTCCCCGCGCGCAAGCCCGGCAAGCTGCCCCACCGCTCCGTCGTGGAGCGCTACTCGCTGGAGTACGGCGCGGACGGCGTGGAGATGCACGAGGACGCCATCCTCCAGGGTGAGCGGGTGCTGGTGGTGGACGACGTGCTCGCCACCGGCGGCACGGCGGAGGCGACGGCGAAGCTGGTGAAGCGACTGGGCGGTGAGCTCGTCGGGTTCAGCTTCCTCATCAGCCTCGACTTCCTCGAAGGCCCCCAGCGACTGGGCCGCGACAAGGTGACCACCCTGCTGACGTTCTGACGCCCGGCCGACCCAGGCCCCCTCCCCTCCTTCGCCCGGCTGCTGTCGCGCCACCCGCGCATGGCCACCTGACGAGGAGAGCGTCCCGTTCAACAGGGGGAGGAAGACATGCCCGAGGTGCGCGCGAGCGACGGGGTCCGCATCCGCTACGACGACGTGGGCCAGGGCGATACCCCGCTGCTCTTCATCCCCGCCTGGTGCTCAGGGCGAGACGTCTTTCGCACCCTCGTGCCTCGCTGCGCCGAGCGCCACCGCGTCCTCTGTGTCGACCTGCGAGGCCACGGCGATTCGGAGCGAGGCACCGGGGACTTCGACAGCGGCACGGTGCTCGATGACCTGCTCGCGGTGCTGAAGGCCAGCGGCGCGCGACGGGTGGTACCGGTCTGCATCGCCACGGCGGGCTACTGGGCCGTGGACCTCCACCGGGAATGGGGCCCGCGGCGAGTGCCCCACCTCGTGCTCCTGGACTGGCTCGTCACCGAGCCGCCTGCCGCCTTCGCCTCCCTCCTGCGCGGCCTCATGTCCGAGCGCTGGGGGCGCGCACGCGACGAGCTGCTCGAGACCTGGGCCCACGGCGTGGAGCACCCGGACGTCCTGCGCACCCTTCGCGTGGACATGCGCGAGGTCCCCGAGGAGATGTGGGCTCGCGCCGCGCGGGAAATCACGGCGAGCCAGGCGCGACACGGCACTCCGCTGCGC
This sequence comes from Myxococcus stipitatus, assembly GCF_038561935.1. Next base: position 7,494,810 of record NZ_CP102770.1, read on the forward strand.
GCACTCGCGGGCCTGAGCCCCGCGCCCACCACGCTGCACCTGTATGCCCAGCCCGACACGCGGGAGTACCTGGAGGAGCAGGTCGCCTTCAGCGCGACCCACCCGTGGTTCCACGTCATGAAGCTGCCCTCGGTCAGCCACCTGCCTTCGCTCGAGGTGCCGGACCTCGTCGCGGCGGGCATCGACGCCCTGGTCTCCGGACAGCGGACCACCCTGCGGACAGGCCCGCACGTCGGCTCGGACTCCCAGGACTGACCTCCTCGCCCGAGGCCAGGTTGACGCCGCGTGCAGCCCTGTTTATAAGTTGGTCACACAACCAACAAACAAGACCACCATGCCTCGTCCGTCCAACACCGAAGAGCGCCGGCAGCAAATCGTCCTGGGGCTGCTGCGAGTGATGTCCGAGCGCGGCTACGAGCGGGCCTCCGTCAACGAAATCGCGAAGGCCGCGGGGCTGAGCCCGGGGCTCGTGCACTACCACTTCAGCGACAAGCAGGAGATCCTCCTCGTGCTGGTGGAGCAGCTCGCGGCCCGTGCGCGAGAGCGGGTGGCCAGGCGCGTCGCCCGCATCGCTCCGGAGGACGCCCGCGGCAAGGTGGAGGCGTTCCTGGACGCATTCCTCGCGACGGGCGCGGACGCGGACCCGAGCGCGGTGGCGGGCTGGGTCACCATCAGCGCGGAAGCCATCCGGCAGCCCGAGGTCCGCGCCGCCTACGAGCAGGTGGTGCGCGCGGACCTGGAGCTGCTCGAGGGGCTGGTCGCGTCCGTCGTCGGCAAGCGGCGCGCGCGCGCCTTGTCGGTGGGTCTCTTCGCCGCGGTGCAGGGCTACTTCGTGCTCTCCGCGAGCGCACCGGGGCTCGTCCCCTCGGGCTCGGCCGCCAACACCGTGAAGCAGATGGCCGCGGGGCTGCTCGACACGGTGAGCGCGAAGGAGGGCGCATGAAGACGCCCGTGAAGCTGGGGCTCCTGTCGAGCCTCTATCTCTCCCAGGGCCTGCCGTTCGGCTTCTTCACCCAGGCGCTCCCGGTGCTGCTGCGGCACCAGGGCCTCTCGCTGCCGGCCATCGGACTTGCGCACCTGCTCGCGCTGCCCTGGGCCCTGAAGTTCCTCTGGGCGCCGTCCATGGACCGGCATGGCTCGGCCCGCTGGGGACTGCGCCGAGGCTACATCCTCCCGTTGCAGTGCCTGAGCGCGGGCCTGCTGCTGTCGCTCGCGCTGCCCGAGTCCACCGTGGACACGCACTGGCTGCTCGCCGCGGTGCTCGGCGTCAACCTGCTCGCGGCGACCCAGGACGTCGCGACGGATGGCCTCGCGGTGACGCTGCTCTCCCCTTCCGAGCGAGGCTGGGGCAACGGCGTGCAGGTGGCCGCGTATCGCGTGGGGATGATTCTGGGCGGAGGCCTCATGCTCGCCGTCTTCGACGCCGCGGGCTGGCGCCCCACCCTCCTGGCGCTGGGCCTGATCCTCCTCGTCGCCACCGTGCCCATCGCGCTCTACCGCGAGCCCGTCACCGAGCCCCCTCCCCGCGCGAGCCTGGGCCTCCAGTGGTGGCTGCGACGGCCCGGCGCCGCGACGTGGCTCACCCTGCTCGGGGTCTACAAGGCGGGAGAAGCGCTGGCCACGGGCATGCTGCGCACCTTCCTGGTGGACCGGGGCCTGTCGCTCACGGACATCGCCTGGATGCTGGGCGGGGTGGGCTTCACGGCGGGACTCCTGGGCGCACTCGCGGGAGGCAGCCTCGTGGCGAGGCTGGGGCGGAAACGGGCCTTGCTCCTCTTCGGCTTCGTCCAGGCCACGGCCGTGCTGCTGTACGCAGTCGTGGCGAGCACCCCTTCGTCCATGGCGTGGCTGACGGTGGTCTGCGCCGTGGAGCACATCGCCAGCGGCATGGCCACGGCCACGCTCTTCACCGCGATGATGGATGCCTGCCGCACCGAGCACGCCGCCACCGACTACACGGTGCAGGCCTCGCTCGTGGTGATTGCCACGGGCGCGGCGGCGGCGCTCAGTGGCTTCAGCGCGCAGGCGCTCGGCTACCCCGGACACTTCGTCCTCGCGGCCCTGCTCTGTGTCGCCGGTACGCTCTACGTCCCCTTCGCCCTCCGTCCAACCCAGGCGCCCCACACCCCCGCGCCCGAGGTGTCGCCATGACCATCGCCGTCTACGCAGGCAGCTTCGACCCCGTCACCGCGGGACACCTGTCCGTGGTCCGTCAGGCAGCGCGGCTGTTCGGACACGTGGTGGTCGTCGTGGCCATCAACCCCGCGAAGAACACGCTGCTGTCGCCCGACGAGCGCGTGGCCCTGGTGCGGGAAGCCGTGGCCATGCACCCCAACGTCTCGGTGGCATGGACCGAGGGGCTCATCGTCGACTACGCGCGAGCCATCGGCGCCAGCGTCCTCCTGCGCGGCGTGCGCGGCGCCACCGATGCGCAGTTCGAGACGGAACTCGCCCAGAACAACCGCGCGCTCGCGCCCGAAATCTCCACCCTCTTCCTCCCCGCGGAGGCCCACCTCGCCGAGGTGAGCAGCAGCGGCCTCAAGCAGCGCGTCTCGCGAGGCGAGGACGTTTCGGCCTTCTGTCCGCCCACGGTCGCGGCGAAGCTGCGCGAGCGACTCGACCCGTCCCTTCGGAGCCAGCCATGAGCCTGTCCTTCATTCCCCTGGGCGTCGGGGATGCCTTCTCCGCCCTCCACTACTCGTCCTGTCTCGCGGTGGAGGCCGAGGACCAGGTGCTCCTGGTGGACTGCCCGCACCCCATCCGGAAGATGATGCGCGAGGCCTCGCTCGCCACCGGCGTCCCGCTCGACGTGGACCGCGTCAGCGCCGTGGCCCTCACCCACCTCCACGCGGACCACGCCTCCGGCCTGGAGAGCATGGGCTACTTCTCCTTCTTCGTCCTGCGCCGGAAGCTGGAGCTGCTCGCGCACCCCGCAGTGGCGGAGCGGCTCTGGGAGGGCCACCTGGCCGCCGGCATGGAGTGCCTCATCGAGAAGCGCGGCGAGGCCCCCAACGACAAGCACTTCGACGACTACTTCGAGCACACGCCGCTCTCCACCGAGGCCGCCGTGCGGCACGGCCCCTTCCTCATCGAGTCGCGCATGACGTACCACCACGTGCCCACCACCGCGCTGCGCATCCACGCGGGGGGCAGGTGCCTGGGCTACAGCGCGGACACCGCCTTCGACGAGGGGCTCATCCACTGGCTGTCGCGCGCGGACCTGGTCATCCACGAGACGAACTACGGCGTCCACACGCCCTACGAGAAGCTGGCCGCGCTGCCCGCGGACCTGCGCTCCCGCATGCGCCTCATCCACTACCCGGATGACTTCGACACCGAGGCCAGCGTCATCGAGCCCCTGCGCCAGGGCCGCCGCTACACCGTGTAGGCCCCGAGCGCCCGAGCCCCGGGCGCCCGAAACCCCTGCGACCGGTTACTGCGAGAAGATGAGCAGCGAGTAGGGGCCGATGGCGAAGGACGCGTTGTTCGCCATGCCGTCCTTGGCCCCGCCATACGCCACCGTGTTCGCCGACGCGGTGTTGCCGAAGTCAGACGAGTACCCGTTCCAGTCGCTGTTGAAGCGCAGGTACCACGTGCCGGTGCGCGGGAAGCCGATGTTGTAGGTGGGGAAGTAGGTGCCGCTGAAGTTGGCGACAATCAGGACGTCGTCACCTGGTCCGCCACTGTCCCAGCGGTGATAGGCAATCACCTTGCTCGCGTTGTTGACGTGGTGGACGTTGACGTTGCCGCCTCGCAGGCCGCGCGTGTTGTTGTTCCAGTTCCGGCGCAGGCGGATGAGGTCGCGGTACAGGTCATGGATGCCGCCGTAGGTGCCGAGCTTGGCCCAGTCCACCGGGTCACCATCCGAGAAGAACCCGTCCTCCAGAATCTCCTGCCCCTGGAACAGCATGGGGATGCCCGGCGAGGTCAGCGTGATGCCCGCGGCCAGCGTGGAGCGCTTCTTCGCCGCCCAGCTCCCTGCGTTGCCGGGCCAGATCTCCTCCGGCACCCGGGCCTTGCCGTTGGCCACTTCATCGTGGCTCTCCGAGTAGATGACCCGCGCGTGCGCCCGTCCGCTGAAGCCCTGGGTAATCGCGTCGCGCACCGCGAACATGTTCCGGTTCGCGTCGTTCTGCTCGATGACCGCCGTGCGGATGGGATGCACGAACTCCGCCGACCACTGCGCATCGAACCCCGCGCCGCCCGCGAAGTCGGACGTGGCGTCGTTGGTGATGGAGTCGCCGCCGCCGAAGTCCTCGGCGATGGAAATCTTCCAGCCCTTGTTCGCGTTGATTTCGCGGTTGATGGAGCGGAACACCTGCCACGCTGGCGCGATGTCGCCCGTGCCGTCGATGGTGCGCATGTACTTCGTGGCATCCCAGCGCAGGCCGTCCGCCCGGAAGTTGTCGAGCAGGTTCATCATCGAGTCGCGGATGTACGCGCGCACCTCGGGGCGGCCGTAGTCCGGACGCGTGTTCCCCCACGGCGTCGACTTGCGGTTGTCGGTGAAGAAGTACTCCCCGCCGTTGTCCAGACAGTTGCCGCTGAAGCACCACATGGGCAGGTCGCTGGGCCCCCAGTGGTTGTGCACCACGTCGACGATGACGCCGATGCCCCGGTAGTGCGCCTCGTCGATGAAGCGCTTCATGTCGTTCGGATGCCCGTAGGCGCTCTCCGGCGCGAACGGGAAGGCGACGTTGTAGCCCCAGGAGAAGTCCCCGGCGAACTCATACGCCGGCATCACCTTCACCATGTTGATGCCCAGGTCCCGCAGGTAGTCGAGCTTCGCGATGGCGCTGTTCCAGTTGCCCGGCCCCCACCCCGGCGAGTCGTTGAACGTGCCCACGTGCATCTCGTAGATGACCATCTCGTGGAAGGCGGGCGTGCTGAACTGCTGCGCGTTCCACCAGTACTCGCCGTGGTCATAGATGATGCTGGCCTCGGTGGAGTTCACCTGCCACGCCGAGCGAGGGTCCGCGCGCCACTCGTCGTTCCCCCACGCGTTGCGGACGATGTACTTGTACTGCTGTCCCTTGACGGCGCCAGGCACGTCGCCAGAGAAGTTGCCGTTGCCCTCGCTGCCCAGCTCCAACCCGTTCCAGTTGCTGAACTGGCCCGCGACAAACACCTTGGAGGCCAGCGGTGCCCACACGCGGAACGTCGTGCCTCCGCCGTAGACCACCGCCCCCATGCCCGGCCGGCTCGAGACGTTGAGGCGCTGGACGACCTGCCCTGTCTCCCCGCCCTTCGTGCCCAGTGGATTCTCGAGCGCGCTCTCTCCGCAGCCCAGCACTCCGGCCAGCAACAGCGCACTCCACATGTTGCGTCGCATGGTGACGACCTCCCTGTCGTTGATGGGATGGGTCCTAGCAACCGCAGCAAAGCGAGATCAAACCGCATTCAGCTCAATTCTGTAACTTCGCACGATGACACGTCGCAGCAGCCCCCTGCCCTTTCGAGGAAGGGCGAGGGTGCGGGCGGGGTGCTCGCGTTCGTCCTCTGAGTGCGGTAGGTCCGCGAGCCCGGCGCCGTGCGGGCGCCTCTGGAGAACGACTCGCGATGACGACGAAGACAGCGCTGGCCCGCCGAGGGGTCTTGCTCCTGCCGCTCGCGCTGTTGCTGGCGTCGGCACCGGGCACGTCCCAGGCCGCCGCGCCCGCTCCGGGCACGACGCGACTGACGTTCCTCCACCTGGCGGACGTGTATCAGGTGCAGCCCCAGGAGCACGGGGGCCGGGGGGGCCTCGCGCGGGTGTCCACGCTGCGCAAGCGCGTGCTGGCCGAGTCCCCCACCCCGCACGTCCTCACGCTGCTGGGGGGCGACACGCTGTCGCCCTCGGTGGAGTCGCTGCTGGAGCTGGACGGCAAGCCCCTCAGGGGCCGGCACATGGTGGATGCGTGGAACGCGCTGGGGCTGGACCTCGCGGTGCTGGGCAACCACGAGTTCGACTTCGGCGACGACGTGCTGCGCGAGCGCATCCGCCAGTCGCGCTTCCCCTGGCTGGGCGCCAACGTGACGGACGCCAAGACGGGCGCGCTGTTCGAGGGCGTGAAGGCCTTCGAGCTTCGCGAGCTGGGTGGCATCCCGGTGGGCCTCTTCGGCGTGGTGATTCCCGAGACGAAGACCACCACGAAGGCGGGGCCGGACACGCAGTTCGGCGACGTCTGCGCGGCCGCGAAGGACGCCGTGGCGAAGCTGCGCGCGGCGGGGGCCAAGGTGGTGCTGGGCCTCACGCACCTGTCGCTCGCGGAGGACAAGGCGCTGGCCCGGTGCGTGAAGGTCGACGCGCTGCTCGGCGGACATGACCACGTGGGCGCGGCGGACCGCTCCACGGGCACGCCCATCTTCAAGGTCCACTCGGACGCGCTGGAGCTGGGCCGGCTCACGGTGGACGTGGACACCGCGACGGGCACGGTGCGCAAGGTGTCCTGGTCGCTGATTCCCGTCACGAAGAAGGTCCCCGAGGACACGGCCTTCAACGAGGCGATGCAGCCCTATCATGCGCTGTTCGCGCGCCTCGCCGAGCCCGTGGGCCGCACGCCGGTGGCGCTGGACGCCCGCAGCACCCAGATGCGCACGCGCGAGACGAACCTGGGCTCGCTCGTGGCGGATGCCTTCCGCGAGGCCTCGGGCGCGGACGTGGCGCTGGTGAACGGGGGCGCGCTGCGCGCGGACTCGGTGCTGCGCGCCGGGGTGCTGACGCGCAGGGACCTGCACTCGGTGATGCCGTACACGGACGGGCTCGTGGTGATGGAGGTCCCCGGCTCCACGCTGCGCGCCGTCCTGGAGAATGGCGTGAGCCTGAGCCGCGAGGACTCGCGCCCCGGCCGCTTCCTCCAGGTGTCCGGCCTGCGCTTCAGGTACGACGCGCGCAAGCCCGCCGGACAGCGCGTGCTGGAGGTGGCGGTGCACGGCAAGTCGTTGGACCCCGCGGCCACGTACCGCATCGCCACGTTGAGCTTCCTCGCCAGCGGCAAGGATGGCTACGACATGCTCAAGGGCCTGCCCACCACGCCCGCTCTGAAGGACGGACGCACGCCGCTGGACGTGCTCGCGGACATGTTCCGCACGGGCCACCCCGCGCCGCGCGCGAAGCCGGAGGGCCGCATCACGCGCGTGGACGCCGCGGGACTCACGCCCGACGCGCGCCGCCCCGCGCCTCCGCTCAAGTAAGCATCCAGTTCCAGACACATCCCCGGCCTGGAGCCGGGGTGTTTTCTGCCCCGCGTCTGGTGATGAACGCGCGGGATTGCTCCACTCGCGCGCCGGCGGAGCTCCCCCTTCATCTCCGACGTCAGAACCCGAGCCCGGGAAGCTCTCCATCGCCCTCACGCGGGAGTTCCCATGATCGAGTTGGAGACATTCCAGTTGCCGCAGTCCGTGAGTGGACGCGAGGCCGATATCGCGCTGGGGCTCACCATGGTCCGGGCCTGGAGACGCGACGGCATCTTCCAGGTGCGCATGAGCCCCGCCCAGGTCGAGAAGAGCCAGCGCGCCTTCGAGCTCAGCCGTCGCTTCTTCCGCCAGCCCCTGGAGGTGAAGGCGCGCTGCGTGAGCGACTTGACGTACTCCGGTTACATCGCGTCGGGCCAGGAGCTCACCGCGTCCGAGGCGGACCTGTCCGAGGTCTTCACCGTCTGCAGGGACGTGCCCCTCACGGACCCGCGGGTGCAGTCCAAGTGGCCCTGCCATGGTCCGGGCCCCTGGCCCGATGAGGCCTGGCGCCAAGGCATGCAGGCCCACGCCGATGAGCTCGGCTCGGTGGGCGAGCGGCTCCTGCGGCTCACCGCGCTGGGCCTGGGCCTGGACATCGACGCGCTCACCACGCTGACGCATGATGGCTGGCACCACATGCGTGTGCTGCGCTTTCCCGCACGCTCCCCCGCCACCACGCGGGGCATCGGCGCCCACACCGACTACGGGATGCTCGTCATCGCCGCGCAGGACGACGTGGGCGGGCTGTACGTGCGGCCCCCCGTCGAAGGTGAGAAGCGGCCCCGCAACTGGCTCCCGCACGAGAGCTCCGCGGGCATGTACGAGCATGACGAGCCCTGGACCTATGTGAAGCCCGTGCCCGGTGTCCTCACCGTGTTCCCGGGCGACATCCTCCAGTTCCTCACGCGAGGCTATCTGCTGTCGACGCCGCACAAGGTCGTGCTCAACACGCGCGAGCGCTTCGCGCTGGCCTACTTCCACGAGCCCCAGTTCGAGGCCTGTGTGCGCCCGCTCTCCGCGCCGACGCGCGACGAGTACATCCACTACGGCACGCACTTCACGAACATGTTCATGCGCTCCTATCCGGACCGCATCACCACCCAGCGCATCCTCGACGAGAGCCGGCTGACGACGCTGTCGTGGCTCCGGCAGGAGGCCGTCCTGCGCACCGCGCCCCTGGAGGCCATGCCCTTCCAGCGCGCGGCGGGCTGACGCTCACCTCAGGGCGTCGTCCAGCCTCGCAGCCGGTACACGACCCGCCCCGCCAGCTCGCGCAGGACGTCCGTACTCTGGGAGAGCGCGGAGGCCCGAGGCACCCAGGTGAGCCTCCGCCCCTCCGTGGCGGGCATCCGCGCGTCCACCGACAGCGTGTCGGGACGCAGCCCCACCGCGGCGAAGCAGCCCGCGGCCCGGGGCATGTGCGCCGCGCTCGTCACCAGGAGCAGCCGCTTCCACCCCCGCTCCTGGATGATGCGCGCGGACTCCACCGCGTTCTCCCGCGTGTTCCGGCTGCGGCCCTCGGTGACGATGCGCTCCGGGGCAATCCCCCAGGCCTGGTACTGGCGCGACAACACGTCCGCCTCCACCACCGGGTCGGGACGCGTATCCAGCGAGCCGCCGGAGATGAGGACCTGGCGCGCGTGGCCCTCGCGCAGCAGGTCGTAGCCGCGCAGCACCCGGTCGGCCGCGGCGTTGAGCTCCAGGCGTCCGGAGCGCTCCATGGCGGACGGGTCCAGCGCGCCCCCCAGGACGATGACTGCGTCATACGTCACGCCCGGCTGGAAGGTGTCCCGCGCGTCCTTCTCCACCGCGTCCGTCAGCAGCGTGGACACCGCATCCGTGGAGAAGAGATAGAGGACCCCAAGCCCCGCCCCCGAGAGGACCCGGGAGAGCCGAGGCCGCCCACGCGCCAGGCCCCCCGCGAGCAGCAGCAGCAGGGTCCACGTGAGCGGCGCCAGGAAGAGGTCCAGCACCTTCGAGAGGAACAGGAACACGCGCCTCCCGCGTCCTTCAGCGCTCTCCCCAGTGGAGCTTCTGCCGGAGGATGGAGAAGTAGGCCACGCGCGGGTTGCGCACCAGGTTGACGCGGTTGGCGGAGCGCACCACCTCGATGCAGTCGCCGCCCTGCAGGCCGTGCCCCGTCTGCCCGTCCAGCGTGAGGTACGTGTCCGCCGTCTCGCTGCGCAGGGTGATGCGGATGACCCGGTCCGCGGGAACGACGATGGAGCGCTGGGTGAGCGCGTGCGAGCAGATGGGCGAGAGCACCGTGCAGTCCACCGAGGGGTGGACGATGGGACCGCCCGCCGACAGCGAGTAGGCGGTGGAGCCCGTGGGCGTGGCGAGGATGACGCCGTCCGCCTTGTACGTGGTGATGGGCACCCCGTCGATGGACGTCTCGTGGTCGGCGATGCGCGCCAGCGCGCCCTTGTTGATGACCACGTCGTTGAGGATTTCGTCCTCGATGAGCACCCGCCCGCCGCGCACCAGCCGGCAAGTGAGCTTCATGCGCGAGTCCACCTGGAAGCGGCCCGCCAGCACCTCGTCCAGCGTGGAGAACAGCTCCTCGACGGGCACCTCCGTCATGAAGCCCAGGCTGCCCAGGTTGACGCCCAGGATGGGGACCCCGCGCCCGCCCAGGAGCCGCGCGGCGTAGATGAGGGTGCCGTCACCGCCCAGCACCACCGTCAGGTCCGCCCGGGCCGCCAGCTCCCGGTCCTCCACCCGAGCCCACCCCAGGACATGCGCCAGCGAGCGGTCCCCCAGCACGGTGAGGTGCGGGTAGCGCTCCCGGATGCGGGCCGCCAGGGCCGCCGCCTCGGGGTTGTCCTTCTTCGCGACGATGACGAGGGTCTGCACGCGCCCCTCTTCATAATCCAGGCGGGCGCCCGGGCGCTCCCAGGATTTGTGGGAGGGCCAGCCCACCGGACAGACGCCCCGGCGCGCAAGCGTCCCGGGCGCTAGGTTTGAGGCTTCCATGGACCTCTTCGAACACGCCGGACAGCAGGAGCAGGCACGCCGGGCGCCGCTCGCGGAGCGGATGCGCCCCCGCACCCTGGACGAGTTCGTGGGCCAGGAGCACCTCACCGCGGAGGGCCGCTTCCTGCGCCGGGCGCTGGAGAGCGACCAGGTCCCCAGCCTCATCCTCTGGGGCCCTCCGGGGACGGGAAAGACGACACTCGCGGGGCTGGTGGCCCGCTCCACGGGCGCCGCCTTCGACTCGGTGTCCGCGGTGCTCGCGGGCGTGAAGGACATCCGCGAGACGGTGGGCCGCGCGCAGGAGCGCTGGAACCTGCATCGCCAGCGCACCTTCCTCTTCATCGACGAAATCCACCGCTTCAACAAGGCACAGCAGGACGCGCTCCTGCCCCACGTGGAGAAGGGCACGGTGACGCTCATCGGCGCCACCACGGAGAACCCCTCGTTCGAGGTCAACGCCGCGCTCCTGTCGCGCTGCCGCGTCATCACGCTGCGCGGGCTGGAGGAGGACGAGCTCGTCTCGCTCCTGCGCCGCGCGGTGGCGGACGAGCGGGGCCTCGCGGGCAAGGTGGAGGTGGAGGACGAGGCGCTGGACTTCCTCGCGGCCTCCGCGGGCGGCGATGCGCGCAAGGCCCTCACGGGGCTGGAGGTGGCGGCGGCCCACGGCGGCGCGCGCGTGGACCGCAAGGCGGCGGAGGAGGCGCTCCAGCAGAAGACGCTGCTCTACGACAAGGGTGGCGAGGAGCACTACAACGTCATCAGCGCCTTCATCAAATCCATGCGCGGCAGCGACGTGGACGGAGCGCTGTACTGGATGGCGCGCATGCTGGAGGCAGGCGAGGACCCCATCTTCCTCTTCCGGCGCATGGTCATCTTCGCCTCGGAGGACATCGGCAACGCGGACCCGCGCGCCTTGAGCGTGGCGGTGGACGCGCTGCGCGCCTTCCAGCTGGTGGGCCTGCCCGAGGGCACGCTGCCCCTCACCCAGGCCGTCACGTACCTGGCGCTGGCGCCCAAGTCGAACGCGGTGCTGACGGCGTATGCCGCCGCGCGCGAGGCCGTGATGAAGGAAGGCGCGCTGCCGGTGCCCCTGCACCTGCGCAACGCGCCGACGAAGCTGATGAAGTCGCTGGGGTACGGGGGCGGCTACAAGTATCCGCACAACTTCGAGGGCCACTACGTCCCGGAGGACTACCTGCCCGAGGCCCTGCGCGCCCGGAGCTTCTACAGCCCGTCCCAGAATGGCGAGGAGGCGAAGCTGTCCGAGCGCTACGAGGACATCCAGCGTCAGCTCGCGGAGCGCCTCCGCGAGCCTGGCGAGGACGGGTGAAGCCTACGACGCGGCCTCCATGGGCTCGGCGGCCTCCGAGTCCTCCTTCAGGACACGGGGCTTCATGGAGCGGCCCGCCACCTCGTACTGCTTGAGCAGGCGGCGGAAGTTGGAGCGGTCCACCCCCGCGGCACGCGCGGCGCTGGAGACGTTCTGGTTGTTCTTCTCCAGGAGCGCGGACAGGTAGCGGCGCTCGAAGGCGCGCATCGCCAGGCGCTTGGCCTGGGCGTACGGCAGGTGCGCCAGGCTGAACACCTCCACCGCCGAGTCGGCCTGGGGCGCCGACTGGAAGCCGGGCGGCAGGTCCTCCACGTCGATGACCTCGTTGCCCGTGAGCACCACGGCGCGCTCGATGACGTTCTCCAGCTCGCGCACGTTGCCCGTCCACCGGTTGCAGGTGAGGGCCTCCATGGCGCGCGGGGAGATGCCCGTCACCTTCTTGTCCGCCTTGGACGCGTACAGCTTCAGGAAGTGGTGCGCGAGCAGCGGCACGTCCTGCGGACGGTCGCGCAGGGGCGGCAGGTCGATGGTGATGACGTTGAGGCGGTAGAACAGGTCCTCGCGGAACTTGCCCTGCTCCTTGGCGCGCGACAGGTCCACGTGCGTGGCGGCGATGACCCGCACGTCCACCTTCACGGGCTCGTTGGCGCCCACGCGCTTGACCTCGCCCTCCTGCAACACGCGCAGCAAGCGCACCTGGGTGGCGGGAGGCACGTCGCCAATCTCGTCCAGGAAGATGGTGCCGCCGTCGGCCGCCTCGAACAGGCCCTTCTTGTTGCCCGTGGCGCCGGTGAAGCTGCCCTTCACGTGGCCGAACAGCTCGCTCTCCAGCAGCGTCTCCGTGAGCGCCGAGCAGTTGACGGCGACGAAGGGCTTGTCCTTGCGCGAGCTGCGGTAGTGGATGGCGCGCGCCACCAGCTCCTTGCCCGTGCCGCTCTCACCCTGGATGAGCACCGTGGCCGTGGAGTGGCTCACCGTCTCCACCAGCTTGAAGACGGAGCGCATCTGCGGCGACTGGCCGATGAGGTCCTCGAACTGGCTGCGCACCGTGAGCGCCTCTTCCAGCGCGCGGGTGCGGTCCTTGAGCGCCTTGCGCTCGGCGGCCTTGGCCACCGTGAGGCTCACCTCGTCGATGTTCTCGAAGGGCTTGGTGAGGTAGTCGTACGCGCCCGCCTTCACCGCCTCCACCGCCGTCTCCACGGTGGCGAAGGCCGTCATCATGATGACCTCCACGTCCGGACGCTCCGCCTTGATGCCGCGCAGGAGGTCCATGCCGGACAGGTTCGGCATCTTGATGTCCAACACGACGACGTCGATGGTGGGGTCCTTGGCCGCCGTCAGACCTTCCACCGCGTCATCAATGGCCACCACGGGGTGGCCCTCGCGCTGGAGAATCTGCGTCACGGCCTTGAGGACGACGGAGTCGTCATCCACGACGAGGACTTTGGCGCGCTTGACTTGGTTCACGGCAACCTCTCGAGCTGCAGGGGAATGGGCAGGAAGACGGTGAAACGGGAGCCGGCGCCCACCTGGGTGTCGACGTGGAAGCTGCCCCCGTGGTCCTGAACGATGCGGTACGCGATGGACAGCCCCAACCCGGTGCCCTCACCGGGGGGTTTGGTGGTGAAGGACGGCTCGAAGATGCGCGGCAGATAGCGCTCCTCGATTCCGCAGCCGGTGTCGGACACCGCGAAGAAGGAGCGGTCGCCCTCGCGCCCCGTCTCCAGCTTCAGCCGGCCTTCCTTGTTCGGCAGCGCCTGGAGCCCGTTCTGCAGCAGGTTGAGCACCACCTGCGCGAGCGTGCCCGGGTCCCCGTACACCTTGGGGAGACCGTCCTTCAAACCCAGTGACAACTCCACACGAGGCGTCGCCTTGAGCTGCGCGCGGAAGAGCACCGCGGCGTCCTCCACGCAGCGAGACAAGTCGAACAGCCGCCGGTCCTCCACGCGGCTGTGCCGGCTGAACTTCAAGAGGCTCTCCACGATGCGCTTGCAGCGCAGCGCGCTCTCCTCAATCAGCCCCAGCGACTCCAGGTCCGCCTCGCTGCGGCCCGCATCGCGCGACATGAGCTGGGCGAAGGCCAGGATGCCCCCCAGCGGATTGTTGATTTCATGCGCCACCCCCCCCGCCAACTGCCCCACCGCCGCCATCTTCTCCGTCTCGATGAGCCGGCGCGTCATCGCCTGCTCCTCGGTGACGTCGCGATAGGTGCACACCACGCGCTCGTCCCCCGTCATGGGGTACGCCGCCACCACGTACGTCCTTCCCCCCTGCTGCACCTCACCCCGCGCGCCCTTGCCACTCTCCATCGCCGCCGGCAGCGGACAGCCCACACACGGCTCGTCGCGGTCGAAGAGGTAGCGGTAGCACGCCACATCCGAAGGAATCTGTTCGATGGAGCGCCCTGCCACGTGCGCGTACGCCAGGTTCGCCCGCCGCACCGCGAAGTCGCGCCCGCGCACCACGCACAGCGGCGTCTCCATGCAGTCGAAGGACAGCTCCCACTCGCGCTTGGCCTGGCTGAGCATCCGCGTGCGCTGGGCGACGCGCTCCTCCAGGTCCGCGTTGAGCAGCTTGAGCTCCGCGTTCTGCGCCTGCGTCACCCGGTACAGCCGCTCGTTCTCCGCCTGCAGCGCGTACTGCTCGAACGCGCTCTTCACCGTCAACACCAGGTGGCTGTCATTCCAGGGCTTGGAGATGAAGCGGAAGATCTCCGAGCGGTTGATGGCCTCTTCGATGGCCTGCTGGTCCGCCTGGCCCGTGAGCATGATGCGCTGGGCGCGCGGCTCCTGCTGCTTCACCCGGGTGAGGAACTCCACCCCGTTCATCCCCGGCATGCGGAAGTCGGAGATGACGACCTCCGGACGGAACGCCTCCACCGTCCTGAGCGCCTGCTCCGCGTCCGTCGCCGTCTCGATGTCCCAGTCGCCGCGCCGGAGCACCCGGCGGATGGACTTGAGGATGTTCTCCTCGTCGTCCACGAGCAGCAGCCTTCCCCGCGGGGCGGTGTCTGCTTCGGGGCGATGTGCGGCGAGGGGACCCATGGGATTCTTTCCGTCCCATGACATTTGCAATGCTTTTGCCAGCCGGTGGGGCACTGCAAACCCATGGAATCACGAGATGATTCGACTCCCCGACAATCAAGAGTCGGGGGTCATCATAGACTCACCACGGACTTACGGGTCAAATCAGACCCGGGTCTTTGACCCAGGTCAATCGTTGGGCGAGGAGACAGTCGGGAGCAGGGGCAGCTGGGAGTGGAGGCAGATGCGGTCCCGGCCGTCGGCCTTGGCCCGGTAGAGGGCCTCGTCGGCGGTGAGCAGGAGCTGCTCGGGGCTGAGCACGCTGCGGTGCGGGAAGCTGGAGACGCCCAGGGAGGCGGTCACGTTCAGGACACCGTCCGGGCCCACGCGCAGGGTGCCCAGGTCGCGGCGCACGCGCTCGGCCACCGTGAGGGCCCCTGTCAGCTGGGTGCGCGGCAGGAGCACAGCGAACTCCTCGCCCCCGTAGCGCGCCACCAGGTCCGTCTCGCGCACGCTGCGCTGGAGGGCGGCGGCCACCTCGCGCAGCACCCCGTCCCCCGCGGTGTGCCCGTGCCGGTCGTTCACCTGCTTGAAGTGGTCCAGGTCCAGCAGGATGAGCGCCAGCGGGTCGTCATACCGCTGCGCCCGGCGGAACTCCTCGCGCAGCCGCTCCTGGAAATACCGGTGGTTGTGAACCCCCGTCAGCCCGTCCGTCGAGGACAGCCGCTGCAACTCCCCCACCTCCCGGGCCAGCTGCTCCATGCGGGCCCGCGAACGCAGGCTCCGAGCCACCCGGGCCCGCAGCTCCTCCGCATCCCATGGGTCGAAGACGACCTCGGCCCCCTGGGCCAAGGCGTCCAGCCAGACGGCCCTCGCATCGCGGTGGGCCAGCACCACCAACGCCGGCCGCTTGCTCCCGTCGGGACCCAGCAGGTTGTCGAGCCAATCCCGGGTCAGCTCCGCATGAGGCCCCACGGACCACAACACCAGGTCCACTTCGGAGGCCTTCCGGCGTACCTCGGGGCCAGGAGCCGCGTGGCGCAGGCTGTAGCCCTCCGTCCCCAGGGCCTTCACCAGCCGGACCATCGCCGACTCCGCTTCGTCCACCACCAGCAGGGTATAGGGCGTCGAGCTCACAGCATCCCCGTAAAATGGTAATTCTACGGTAGCACAGCGGTGCTACCGAGTGGGAGGGCTGTGATTGATTTAGGACTCGGGCCTTGCTAGCGAGCCGGCCCAGCCAGCCTTTTTTCGAGCATCGAGGTCCTCGTGGCCAAGTACCCCAGCATCAGTCTCTTCCTGCCTGCGTGGAATGAGGAAGACTACGTCGAGCGCGCAGTGAGCCGAGCGTTGGAGGTCCTGCCCCAGCTCACGGACGACTTCGAAATCATCGTCGTCAACGACGCGTCCACGGACCGGACCCAGGAGCTCGCGGAGGCCATGGCGCGGCGGATTCCCCAGCTGCGTGTCATCACCCATCCGGTGAATCTGAAGCTGGGCGGGGCCATGCGCACGGGGCTCGCCGCGTCGACGAAGGACATCATCGTCTACTCGGACATCGACCTGCCGTGGGACCTGCGGGAGCTGGAGCGCGCGCTGCACCTGCTGGAGTACCTGGAGGGCGACATGATTTGCGCCTTCCGGTTCGACCGCACGAGCGAGGGCTCCAAGCGAATCGTCTATTCGTTCGTCTACAACCTGCTCATCCGCGCGCTCTTCGATGTGCAGATCAAGGACATCAACTTCAGCTTCAAGGTGATGCACCGCCGCGTGCTCGAGTCCATGGAGCTCAAGAGCCAGGGCTCGTTCATCGACGCGGAGCTGGTGGTGAAGGCCATCCGCAAGGGCTTCCGCGTGTTCCAGATGGGCGTGGACTACTTCCCGCGCACCCGCGGCGTCTCCACGCTGGCCTCGCCCTCCGTCATCGTGAAGATGGTGAAGGAGCTGGTGCGGCTGTACCCGGAGACGCGCACGCCGTCGGCGCCCGCGCAGCCGGTGCGCCTGCCTCCGTCGGTGCAGCCGCTGCACTCGGTGCCGTCCACGGGCCGGGCGGCGCGGGGCTGAGCACGCCGTGGCATCACGCCCCACGCGCCTCGTGGTGAACGCGGATGACCTGGGGCTGCACGCGTCGCTCGACGCGGGCATCCTCAGGGCCCACCGCGAGGGCATCGTCACCAGCGCCACGCTGCTCGCCACGGGCCCCACGGCCCGCGAGGCCGCATCCCTCGCTCGCGCGCAGGGGCTCGCGGTGGGGCTGCACCTCGCGCTGTCCACCCGGCTGACGCCCGCCGCGCCTGCGCACACCGTCCCCACGGTGGCGCCGGAGGGAAGGCTGCGAGGAAGCTGGGCGGACTTCGCGAAGGCGTGGCTGACGGGCAAGGTGCGGCGCGAGGAAGTGGCAAGAGAGCTCGACGCCCAGCTTCAGCGCGCGCGAGCCCTGGGCGTGGAGGTGGACCACCTGGATGGCCACCAGCACCTGCACCTCTTGCCGGGCATCCGGCCGCTGGTGGAGTCGATGGCCGCGCGCGAGCGACTGCCGTTGCGTTGGCCGGACGCCCTGCCCCGCGTGGGCTGGCTGCGCACTCCGGGCCCCGCGCTGAAGACGACGATTCTCACGATGCTCGCACGCACCGCGCCGCGTGCGCCCCACGGCGTGCGGCGCGTGAGCGCGGGCGGCGTGTTCGAGGCGGGAAAGCTCGACGAGACCGCGCTCCTGTCCGCCCTGGACGCGCTCCCCTCGGGAGACTTCGAGCTGGGCTGCCACCCGGGGGAAGGCGCGCCGCACGTGCCGGAGGACCCGGCCTGGACCTATGGCTGGCAGGCGGAACTGGACGCGCTCACCAGCCCCCGCGTGAGGGCCCGGCTCCAGGAGCGCGGCGTCCAGCTGCACTCCTACGCGACGCTCGCCTCCGCCACGTAGAGCACGTGGGGCGTGGTGTAGCCGCGCCCCAGGTCCACCACCTCGCGCACCGAGAAGCCCGCGTCCGCCAGCAGGGCCCTCATCTCCGCGCGGGGCTTGAGCACCATGCCGCCGCTGGCCTTCGTGCGCCCCAACAGCGACACCATCACCCACTCCTGCGCCAGCGCCTTGCGGTGCTTCCAGGAGCCGTCGCCCTCCACTTCCTTGAGCAGGAAGCACCCGCCGGGCTTGAGCAGTCCATGCACCGTGCGCAGGAAGCCGGGCCACTTCGCCTCGGGCAGCAGGTAGAGCACGTCACACACCACCGCCGCGTCACAGGCCCCCGGCAGCCGGGGCGCGAGCGCGTCCTCCACCGTCCCCTCGGCGAGCTTCACCTGGGCCAGTCCGCCGAGCGACCTGCGCGCCCACTCCACCTTGCGAGGGTCCGGGTCCACGGCGTGCACCGTGCGCGCGGGGTCCGCCAGCGACAGGAGCGCGGAGAGCAGGCCATGGCCACAGCCGATGTCCGCCACGGTGCCACCGGGCATCCGCTCCACGACGGAGAGCAGCGGCGCCGAGGACGCCCGGGCATGGACGTGGAAGCGCTCCGCCGCGGGGAGTCCCGAGTACAGCGCGAGGGCCTGCTCCAGGAGCGTGGTCATGAGATGTAGTGGTCCGAGCCGAAGGCCCAGGACAGGAAGAGCACCGACGCCGCGCCGAACGCCACCACGCCGCGAAGCAGCCTGGGGCGCTCCTTCAACATCAGCGCCGCGGTGAGGAAGACGGGGAACGAGGACAGCAGGTAGCGCCCCATGCCCATGAAGTCCTTCGTGGACCACGCGGGCAGCCCGACGATGGCCAGCACGTAGACGGCATAGCCCCACCCCAGCCGCTTGCGCGTGGGCCACACGAGCGCCAGCGCCAGGAAGGTGAAGAACGCGTGAATCACCAGGCGGACCGCCTCGCGCGTGTTCGACGGGTTCACCACCACGCGGTCGAACCACCGCGCCTTGAGCCACGTGGCCCAGCCCGGCTGCTGGTCCCACCCCGGCGCGCCCTGCACCTTCACGAAGGCGAACGGGTCACCGAACTGGTGCCACAGGTAGAGCATGTAGCAGCCGAAGCCCAGCCCGGAGAGCACGGGCAAGAGGTCCATCGCGTTCCACTTCTCGCCCCGCGCGTGCTTCCACTCGAGCCTGCGCACCAGGAGCCCCAGCACCACCGCGGGCGCCACCGGGCGCGCGGCCGTGGCCACCGCCGCCACCAGCACCGCCGGGGCCAGGTGCCCTTTCTCCAGCAGCAGGAACGCGCCAATCACCAACAGGATGAACAGCGCATCCGAGTACATCGCGCCGTAGAGGTACATCGCGAAGGGGTACGTGGCCATCAACAGCCCGGCCTTGAGCGCGGTGTCCTCGTCGGTCAGCACCTTCGCCCACTTCGTGAACAGGATGAGCGCCAGGGGCCCGCACAAGAGCGTGATGAGCACCCCCGCTTGATAGACATTGGGTCCCAATGTCTCCACCGCGCGGATGAGCAGCGGATAGAGCGGGAAGAACGCCACCGAGCTCTGCTGTCCCGGCGTGTACTGGTAGCCCTCCTGCACGATGCGCATGTACCAGCTGGAATCCCACGCCACCCATCCCATGGTGACGTACTCGTCGATGCGGACGATGGGGTTCTGCGGGTTCTTGTGGAAGATGCGCCGAGCGCCAATGGCCGCGAGGGTGCTGCACAGCACGACGGCGACGACCACGAAGAGAGTGATGGTGCGGGACGCGGAGCGAGCCATTCGCGGCGCAGGCTGGTCCCAGAACACCACTCCGGTCAAGCACCGGGGCGGGAAAGAGAGACTCCCACCCCGGTGTCTTTCGACTCAGCGGGGGTAGAACGTCTTGCCCGCCTTCACGTGCTCCTCCAGCAGCGGAGCGGGCGTGAAGCGCTCTCCCAGCTTGTCCTGGTAGTGCTCCAGCTTTCGCAGCAGCTCGGCGGCGCCCACGCTGTCGGCGTAGTGGAACGGGCCGCCCAGGAACGGCGGGAAGCCCAGGCCGAAGATGGCGCCCACGTCACCATCGCGCGCGCTGCGCAGGATGCCTTCACCCAGGCAGCGGATGGCCTCGTTCACCATCTGGAGCACCAACCGTTCCGCCATCTCCGTCGCATCGAAGCGCTTGCGCTCCTTGCCGTGCGGCAGCAGCGTGTAGACGGACGGGTCCACCTCGCGCTTCTTGCCGTTCTCGTAGAGGTAGAAGCCCTTCTGGCTCTTGCGGCCCAGGCGCCCCTCGGCCACCACGGCGTCCAGCGCCTTGGGCGCCGCCATGCGCTTGCCGAAGGCGGCCTCCATGAGCGGCCCGACCTTGTGGGCCACGTCGATGCCCACCTCGTCGAGCAGCGTCATGGGCCCCACCGGGAAGCCGAACTCCACCAGCGCCTTGTCCAGCGCGGCGATGTCGGCGCCCTCGCCCAGCAGGTACGCGGCCTCGTTCAGGTACGGCGCGAGGATGCGCGAGGTGTAGAAGCCCGGGCCGTCGTTCACGACGATGACCGTCTTGCCCTGCCTGCGCCCCACGTCCACGCACGTGGCCGTCACCCAGTCCGCGGTGCCCGCATGGGTGATGACCTCCAGGAGCGGCATCTTGTTGACGGGGCTGAAGTAATGCATCCCGATGACCTGCGAAGGCCGCTGGCTGCCCTTGGCCAGCTCCGTAATCGGGATGCTGGAGGTGTTGGACGCGAAGATGGCGTCGGGCCGGGTGACGGCCTCCACCTCCGCGAGGATGCGGTGCTTGAGCTTCAGGTCCTCGAACACCGCCTCGATGACCAGGTCCGCGGACTTGAAGCCGCTGTAGTCGGTGCCCGCGGTGATGTGCGCCTGCTTCGCGGCGGCCTCGCGCCAGGTGAGGGAGCGGCGCTTCACCCGCTCCTCCAGGATGCCCTGCACCTGCTTGAGCGCGCGGCCCGCGCCCGCATCGTCCTTGTCCTTCACCCGCACCTGCGCGCCCTGGAGCACACCGGCCACGTAGGCGATGCCACCGCCCATCAGCCCGCCGCCCAGCACGCCCACCTTCTTCACCTCGCGCGGCTTCACGCTGGCGTCGGCCGTGCCGTTCTCCTTCTTCAGCGCCGTCGTCGCGAAGAAGATCTCCACCAGGCGCTTGGACACGTCCGACATCACCAGCTCGCCGAACGCGCGCGCCTCGGCTTCCAGTCCCGCCTTGCGCCCGGACTCGAGCCCCACGCGAATCACCTGGAGCGCCTTCTCCGGCGCGGGGTACTTGCCGCGCGTCTTCTTCAGGAGCTGCTTGCGCGCCTGGTCGAAGAGGAGCTTGCGGCCCAGCGGGTTGTCCTCCAGCGCCACCTCCGCCCACAGCTCCTTGTTCGCCAGTCCCTGGAAGAAGCCCGCCAGGCCCTTCGGCCCTCCCGCGGTGAGCCCCTGTCCTCGGGTCCGCTCGGGCTTGAGCAGGCCCTCCGCCAGCTCCCGCGCGCGCTGGAGCGCCACCGCGCGAAGGATGGGCGTGGGCACCACCTCGTCGACGATGCCCAGCTTGCGCGCCTTGGACGGCTTGACGCTCTTGCCCGCGAGGATGAGGTCCAGCGCCGCCTGCGCGCCGATGAGCGCGGGCAGCCGCTGCGTCCCTCCCGCGCCCGGCAGCAGCCCCAGCTGCACCTCGGGCAGCCCCAGCGTCGTCTTGGGGCTGTCCGTGGCGAGGCGGTAGTGGCAGGCCAGCGCCCACTCCAGCCCTCCGCCGAGGCACGCGCCGTGGATGGCCGCGACGATGGGCTTGGGGAAGGCCTCCAGCCGGTCGAAGCTCTCCTGGCCCTGGCGGCTGATGGCGGTGGCCTCCTCCGCGGTCTTGATGTCCTGGAAGAGGTCCAGCTTCGCTCCCGCGACGAAGGTGTCCTTCTTGCCGGAGAGGAAGACCACGGACTTCACGGAGGGCTCGCGCTCCACCTCCTCCAACACCCGCGTGAAGGCGGTGGCGACCTCCGGCGACAGCGTGTTGACGGCCGAGTCCGGCAGGTCGAAGGTGATGACGGCGACACCGTCCTCCACCTGGAGGGAGAAGCCCTGCTTCGCCTCGAGCTCTTCAAGCTTGATGGCCATCACGCACGCTCCAGGACCACCACGGCGCCCAGACCGCCGGCGGCGCAGACGGTGCACATCACCGTGTTCTTGTTCCGACGCTTCAGCTCGTTGAGGGCCTGCGTGACGATGCGCGCGCCCGTGGCACCGAACGGATGGCCGATGGCGATGGAGCCGCCCGTCACGTTCAGCCGCTCGCGGTCCACCTCGCCCACCGGCTCGCTCCAGCCCGCCTTCTTCGCGAAGGCCCTGGACGCGAGCGCCTGGAGGTTGCTCGCCACCTGCGCGGCGAACGCCTCGTGCATCTCCACCAGGTCGATGTCCGCCAGCTTCAGCCCCGCGCGCTTGAGCGCCGTGGGCACCGCGTACACGGGCCCCTGGAGCAGCTGGTCCCCCGGGTCCGTGGCCGCGTACGCGTGCGAGCGCAGGTAGCCCAACGGCTCGTACCCCAGGGCCCGCGCGCGCTCCTCGCTCATCAGCAGCAGCGCCGCGGCGCCGTCGGTGAGGGGCGAGGCGTTGCCCGCGGTGACGGTGCCGTACTTCCGGTCGAACACCGGCTTGAGCTTGCCCAGCGCCTCCAGGCTGGAGTCCTCGCGGACGATGTTGTCGCGCGTGGCCGTCTGCTCGTACTTCGGCGGGACGGAGACGTGCATCACCTCGTCATCGAAGCGGCCGTCCTTCCACGCCGCCGCCGCGTTGCGGTGCGACGCGAGCGCGATGCGGTCCTGCTCCTCGCGCGAGATGCCGTTCTCCTTCGCCATCTTCTCCGCGCTCTCGCCCATCGACAGGCCGGTGGAGTACTCGGCGATGGCGGGCGGCACCGGCACCAGGTCCTGGGCCTTGAGCCGCTGGAAGGGCTTGAGCTTCTCCGTCAGCGTGCGCCCCTTGGAGGCCGCCGCCAGCGCGTGCGCCAGGGGACGGCTGGTGAACACCGGCGGGTCCGACATCGCCTCGGTGCCACCGGCGATGGCCACGTCCACCTCGCCCACCGCGATGGAGTTGGCCGCCGTCGTCAGCGCTTGAATCGACGTGGCGCAGGCGCGCGTCACCGTCGCCGCCTCGATGCGCATGGGCAGCCCCGCGGCGATGACCACCTCGCGCGCGATGGACGGCCCCGTCAGTGTGGGAATCACCTGCCCGAAGACCACCTGGTCGATGACGGCCGGGTCCAGGTCCGCGCGCTGCACCAGCTCCTGGACCACCATGCGCCCCAGGTCCAACGCGGTGAGCCCGGAGAAGACGGTCCCCGCCTTGACGAACGGGGTCCGCAGGCCGCGGACGATGGCCACCCGACGGGGGCCGCTGCGCTTCTCGCTTGCCATGTGTGCCTCACCCTCCTGAGACGACGAGTGAGGCTTTCTAGTGAGCACTGATGCGGCGCGTCAACCCTCCATTGATTCAAGAGTCAATCCGCGAGCACTTGCCCTGGGGCTCGCCTTGACGAGTTCGGGGAGGCGGGCGTCATGGCTCGCCCGCCGCCCCGAGTCCCGTCACTCACGCGACGGAACGCCGCCCGCTACTTCCGAGGGGTGCTCGTGTCCGACTGCGGACTCACGGTGATGTCGAAGCGAACACCGCCCGCCTCCTCGACCTTCTCCCGGTTCTCCTCGCTGGCCGAGTGCTGCACCACATCCACCTGGAACGTGCCCTGCGTCGCGACGGTGGCCTGCGCGGCGAAGCGCACGGTGACGTGGTGCTCGCCGCCCGGGTCCAGCGTCAGGCCATCGAGCATGGCGCCGTTCGGGTTGACGATGCGCACGGTGCGCTCCCCCGTCACCTCGAAGCCCGCGCCCTGGCGCTGCCAGCGGTCCCACAGCTCCTGCGGCAGCGAGAGGAAGAGCTGGCCGCGCTCCAGGAAGGACGCGCTGGTGCTCGACGGGATGCGGACTTCCAGGCGCGCGAGGCCGTGGGCGTCGCGCAGGAGGTTGCGCAGGCGGAAGTCGAACTCGCGCACGGGCGTGAGCGGGTTCAGGTTCACCACGTTGACGTTCTTCCACGCGAGGTTGTTGTTCCAGCGCGTGTTGTTGAGCGTGTTGGAGCCCGCCACCTCGGCGAGCGTCATCGGGTCCTGCGTCGGGGAGACCCAGCGCGTCAGCAGGCAGTAGTGGCCCGGGGCGGGCACGGAGTTCCACGGCACCATGAACTCCTGCACGGCGCCCGCGGCCAGGCTGACGCCGGTGACGGTGCCGATGAGGGCCCAGTCATTGGGCCAGATGGCCGCGCCACCGGAGCCCGTGTAGTAGACGTGCAGCGTGCCATTGGCCACGTTGCCCACCGGCGCGAGCGGCCCGTTGTTGCGCAGCGTCACGTAGACATAGTTCGTCTGGCCGAACTCGGGGTTCTGGTGGCCCACGCAGCCCGCGTTCTGGCAGACGCGAATGTCGGGGCTGACCCAGATGGGGTCCACCGTCGGCGTGTTGCCGAAGTCGTTGATGTTGTCCTTCGAGTACACGTCCACGCGGCACTGGGTGATGACGAGCGTGGCGACGTCGACACCGGAGTCGTCCTGGACGAAGACATCCACGAAGCCCTGCGCGTTGAGCGTGGGCAGCAGGTTTCCGCCACCGGGGAGCGAGGCCAGGTTGAGCAGGAGGGTGCCCGTGGTGTTGTAGGCGATGCCCAGGCTCGCCAGCGACGCGCCCCAGCCCGCGGCCAGCGGCGTGCCCCCCGGGCCGTTGAACATGAAGCCCATGGAGTCGTTGCTGCCCAGGTTGCGCACCGTCATCCGCAGCGTGGCGCCGCAGATGGGGCCATTGCGCCGCAGGTTGGTGAACGTGGTCGCGAACCAGCGGTCGGCGCTCACGTCATCGTGCGCGCGCGAGCCCGGGAAGCCGTAGTTCGCGGCGATGTACGCGAGCATGCCGGCGCTGGGAGACACCGGCTCGGTGGGCAGCGCGAAGCCATCCGCGACGCCCGAGGTGAAGGTCTGCGCTTGCGCGGCACCGCCCCAGGCGACCGACACCAGGGACAACAGACTGAGGGCCGAGACAAGAATGCTTCGGAGACGTGGCTGCTGACGATGCATGGACTCCTCGAGGGATTGCGGGTTCAGCCGCACCGTCCGGGTCGAAGGGGTCCACGTCGTGATGAATGATGAGGTGTGGCTGCGTGTCGACCCCTGAGCAACCGCTGTGCCCAAGGTCCAACTCCGCCATCCACCGGGATTGGCGCGCCGCGTGAGCGCCGGGGGCTGCGACCTTCCACGCCACAAGCGAGGGGTGCTGTGGCGTGGGAGGTTACGAGGGGGCTACGGCGTCAGCGTGCCCTGGCGAAGCGCAGCGCCGTGGCGATGCACGGCCTCGACGGCGAACTTCGCGGCGTCGGGGTCCGTGGGAGGGAGGATGCCGTGGCCCAGGTTGAAGATGTGCCCCACCGGGCCCGCGCGCTGGATGATGTCCTTGATGCGCCCGTCCAGCTCCTCACGCGGGAGGAACAGGTGCAGCGGGTCCAGGTTTCCCTGCACCGCCACGTCCGGGCCCAGCACGCGCCGGCCTTCGTCCATGGGCAGGGTCCAATCCAGCCCCACCACGTCCGCGCCCGTGCGCTTGAGCAAGGACAGGTGCGTGGACATGCCCACGCCGAAGACGATGACGGGCACGCCCGTGGCCTTCAGCTCGGACACCATGCGCGTGAGGTAGGGAATGCAGAAGCGCTCGTAGTCCCACGGCGACAGCTCGCCGCCCCACGAGTCGAAAATCTGGACGAGGCTCGCGCCCGCGGCCACCTGCATCTTGAGGTACGGGATGAGGGTGTCGGTGAGCTTGGAGAAGAGGCGGTGTGCCAGCGCGGGCTGCTCGAACATCAGGCGCTTGATGAGGATGTAGCTCTTGGAGCCGCCGCCCTCCACCATGTACGCGGCCAGCGTGAAGGGCGCGCCCGCGAAGCCGATGACGGGCACCGAGTCATTGAGCGCCTTGCGCGTGCGGCGGATGGCCTCCGCGACGAAGCCCGTGCCCTCCACCGGGTCTGGAATCGCCAGCTTGTCGATGTCCGCCGCCGTGCGCACGGGCTCCGGGAAGTGCGGCCCCTTGTCGCCCAGCTCCAACGTGATGCCCATCGCCTCCACGGGGATGAGGATGTCGGAGAAGATGATGGCCGCGTCCACGCCCAGCCGAGTGACTGGCTGCACCGTCACCTCGGCCGCCAGGTCCGGGTGCTTGCACAGGTCCAGGAACGCGATGTTGCCGCGAATGGCCCGGTACTCGGGCAGGTAGCGGCCAGCCTGGCGCATCAGCCACACCGGCGTGGTGTCCGTGGGCTGGCGGCGTGCGGCGCGGAGGAGTCGGTCGTTCACTTCGGGCTCTCGGTCATGGCCCCGGAGAGGGGCGGCTGAAAGAAGGTGCTGACGGCCGAGGGGCGCTGCTCCCACGCCACCTTCTGGCGCAGGGGCTCGGTGCCCTCGGGGACATGCAGGAGGCGGTTGGCGCCGCCCTCCCAGGAGAACCTCCCTGGGCCCGTGTCCCGGACGAGCTTGTACTCGAAGACGCCCCCCACGGGCAGCGAGAGCGTGATGGCGCCCTCTCGTGGACGGAGCGAGCGCTCGGGCTTCCACCCTCCCAGCTCCGGCCCTCCGCCCACCACGCGCAGGGACGCATCGTCCGTCTCCAGGACCACCGTGCGTCGCTCACCCTCCCCTCGCCACCGCGTGCGCGCCTGCTTCACGAGCGCCGCGTACCCACCCGCCACTTCCGCTTCCAGGTGCAGCAACGTGACGTGATGGGCGGGAAACACGAGGCCGCGAGGAAGGACGGCCGCGCCCGTCATCAGCTCGGAGGCGCGAGAGCCGGCCAGCGCTTCCGGCAGGTCCACGTCCTGGGGCGAGCCCCCCGAGTTGATGCCAATCACCACGGCCTCATCCGGAGTCACGCGCGCGTAGGCGAAGAGGTCCTCCCGGGCGGCGAGCACCCACGTCTCGCCACGCTGGAGGGCCCCGCTGCCCCGCCGCAGCTCCAACAGCCGACCAATCCACGCGCGCAGCGGATGGCCCGGCGTGAAGCGCATGTCGCCCCGGTTCTCCGGCTCCTTCGCGCCGCTGAGCCCCTCTTCGATTCCATACGTGAGCGCCGGGACTCCGCGCGCGGTGAGCTGCACGGCGAGCGCCTGACGCACCTTCTCCACGTCGCCACCGCACTCGCTCATGACGCGAGGCAGGTCGTGGTTGTCCAGCATCGTCACCAGCGAGTCGGGCGAGGGATGCAGCCTGTCGTTGAAGAGCGTGGCCCCCAGGTGCGACGGCGAGCGCCCCCGGCAGAAGACATCCACCAGCGCGAAGGTCAGCGGGAAGTCGAACATCGCGCCGAAGCGCCCCTCCTTCATCACCCGCGAGAGCAGCACGGGGTCCCCATCCAGCAGCTCGCCGAGGAGCAGGAAGTCCTTCCCCGCATGCGCCCGCACGTCGTCGTTGTAGCGGGCCCAGAAGTCCAGGGGCAGGTGCTTGACGGCATCCAACCGGAAGCCCGCGGGCTTCACCGCGTCCACCCACCTGAGTGATTGCGAGAGCAGGTGCGCGTAGACCTCCTCCTTCTCCACCGCGAGGTCCGGCAGCCCGTGCACGTCGTGCATCACCAACTGGTGCGCGTCCTCCCAGTTCGCGATGGGCCCCAGGCCATGGAACCACTCGGGCTTCTCGCGCGTGAGCCGCGTCTGGGGCCCGACGTGGTTGAGCACGACATCCAGCACGAGCCGCATGTCCCGCCGGCGAAGCTCCTCCGACAATCGGGCCAGCAGCGCCTCATCCCCGAAGCGAGGCTCCACGCGGCCCAGGTCCTCCACCCAGTACCCGTGGAAGGCGCCGTAGCCGTAGAACTTCTCGGTGCGCATCTGGAACACGGGCGAGAGCCACACCGTGCGGACCCCCAGCGCCTTCAAGCCATCCAGCCGGTCGATGACCCCTTGCAGGTCTCCGCCGTGAAAGGCCTGCGCGTCCTTCGCGTCCACCGCGCCGTCATTGCCGGGGTTGCCGTTGGAGAAGCGGTCCACCATCACGAAGTAGATGGCGTCACCCGGTGGAGGGCTCCACTGGCCCTGATAGGGCTGGGGCGCGGGAGTGGAGGGAGGCGGCGGCTCGGTGGGCGTGCTCTTGCCCGGCTCGATGCCCTCACCCGCGGGCGCGGTCAGCCCTGGCACCAGGCCCGGGCCTCCATCCGTCGCGGGCACCAGCATGGGCGAGGCGAGGAACGAGTCGAACACCGCCGCGGCCTGTCCTGAAATCTGCTTCGCCACCTCGAGCTGCGCGTCGTCCTCGCGCTGCTGGTCGAACTGGAGCGCGGCGCCGTAGTCATTCATCTCGCTGGTGGGCTCCAGCGTGGACGTGGCGCGGTTCGCCGTCGTCTTCACATACACGTCCCAGGAGAAGCGCCCGCCCACCTGGCCGAAGAACGACACCCGCGTCTCCACCAGCAGGAGCAGCGGGGCCTCCGGCGCCTGGGCCTTGAGCATCGCGAAGCGGCGCTGCGTGTCCGTCACCTTCGCGAACTCGGCCGCGTACTGCTCGTAGGGAAGCTCACGAACCTGGAGGTTGCGCTTGCCCAGGGCCTCCACCACGCGCTGGCGGACGCCCTCGGGGACCTGGGACACGGCGCCTCGCCGCGCGTCGTCCCGGATGTAGGCCACCGCCACCACCGTGCCCTCGGGCGCGAGCACTGGGGGCCCCTGCCGCTTGAGGCACCCCGCCGCCATCAGCATCAGGCACCACGCGAGGGCCCATCGCTGTCTCAGAACCATCCTTCAGCCTCGATGGCGACCACCGAGTGCCAGTGGCGCTCGGGGCCGACGTACTGGTTGTACTGGTCCAGGCTATCCACGAAGGAGTTGCCGAACGCCGCGTGCTGAGAGGAGTACTGCAAGCCATACAGCAGCCGCAGGCTGGGGCGCGCGTAGATGCCTCGGCCCGTTGGATTGAGGACAACACCTACCTTGCCCTGCCAGGTGTCCCGCGTGTCGCTGTCGCCGAACTCCAGGCCGCGCGCGTCGGGGAAGCCCCCGGTGCTGGTGAACACCGAGTCCACGTGGTTGCGGTACAGGTTGCCGTTGGTGCTCTTCTCGCGCGCGATGCTCGTCTCCAGCAGGAGGTGGACACGCTCGGTGAGGAAGTACTGGAGGCGCACCACCGTGGACGCGATGAGCCGGTCGTCGTCTCCGGGCTTGATGAGGTTGTCCTCGTTGAAGGCGTACCCCACCCAGACGCCCCACAGCGCCTCCAGCTTCTCGGGGATGAGCTTGAAGTACGCCTCGTTGCCGAACGACAGCTCATACCGCTCGTCCGTCTGGTCCGCGATGTACACGGTCCAGTCCCGGTTGCGGTAGTTCTCCGTGTAGGACAGCTCCGGGTGCTTGCGCTCGAAGGTGACGTAGAGGTTGTCCCAGACGAGCGGTCCCAGATTGCCGAAGCCCAGGTAGCCGATGGCCCGGTAGGACAGCGCGTCGCGAGGCGCCAGGTCCCTCACCAGGTCCTCCTGCCCCGGGTTCGCCTCGAAGTAGCGGCGCACCACCTCGCGCCGCACGTAGTCCTCGTAGACGATGCCGTCGGACCTGTAGAGCGCGTTGCGATTGCCACGCACCTTCGACTCGTAGCCGACCTGTCCGCGCACGCCCACTTCGAGGTGGCCCGGAATCAGCCGGTAGCGGAAGGAGGCCGCGCCCGTGAGCACCGTGTTGTATTTCTGGGGCCGCAGCGTGTAGCCGCTGTCGCCCACCGCCAGCAGCACGTCGTAGCGGTCGCCCTGGTAGGTGCCGGACAGGCCCACCGTGTCCCAGAGCAGCGTCGCGGGGCGCTGGTCGTAGAGGTGCAAGTCATTCCAGCGGTCCTCGAGCGTGCCCAGCTGCCACGTCACCCGGTCCAACAGGATGTTCCCCGCGCGCACGAAGAGATAGTCCGCGCGGAAGTTGAGGAACGAGCCATTGCCCGGGTCCGCGGAGCGGAACGACGTGCCCGAGAAGCGCGTGTGGACCTCCGCCCAGACCTCATCCGTCCCGGGCGTGGACTGCAGCACGTCCAGCCGGAGGTTGAGCTCGCCATAGGGGCTCTCG
Source organism: Myxococcus stipitatus (assembly GCF_038561935.1). The sequence continues at coordinate 7,524,365 of NZ_CP102770.1, forward strand.
TTGAGCAGACGCCCGTACAGCCAGTAGTACCCGAGCTGACCCGAGCCGCCGGAGAAATCCGGCCGGGTCATGATGCGGAAGTAGCCCGCGGCGCCGAAGCGGTCCCTCGTGGCGTCAGCCCGGGTGACGAGCGGAAAGAGCAACAACAGGAAGGCGCCGAGGCGCGCGGTCAGGACTCGCATGGGCGGGCCCCGCTTATAGCGCACTCAGCCTGCCAGCCCCTACTCCGCGCGAAGTACGACGATGGTGCGCTCCGGAACCCCATAGGTCGTGCCGGGCACCGGCGCGGGGGCCTCCAGCCAAGCATTGCCCGTGGCGCGTGAGTCCAGGCCCACGGAGGAGAGGTACTCGGGGCTGTCGAAATATGCCTGGGTGTCGATGAGGCGCTTCCAGGTGCGCCCGGGCGGCAGGCTGAACTCCACCGCGCGAGGCTCCATGTTGATGAGCACCACCAGCTCCGGCCCGAAGGACCTGTCCGGGTAGTGCATCATCAGCTGCTTGCTGTCCCAGTCCGCGGGCTCCGTGTTCCGAGCGCTCTTCCACACCAGCGGCGCGCCCTTCCCATAGCTGGCGGGGGCGAAGGCGTGGCTGTTCTCCTTGCGCAGACGGATGGCGGCCTTGACGAACTCATACATCCGATGACGCTCGTCGCGGGCGAGGTAGGTCCCCCACTGGTACCAGTTGAAGGGATTGTCCGCGCGAGTCGAGTAGGCGTTGTTGTTGCCCAGCTGCGTGCGCATCCACTCGTCGCCGCCCAGGATCATGGGCGTGCCGTGGCTCACCATCATCGCCATGAAGGCATTGCGCATCATCTGCCGGCGCAGGCTCTCGCCGCGCGCGTCGCCCAGCGCGCCCCAGTTGCGGGAGCGGTTGTGGTTCTCGCCGCTCTCCTTGTCGCAGAAGGGGCTGTTGGGGGTGTCGCAGCACACCGGGTTGAGCGGGCCGCACTTGTTCTGCTTCACGTCGTACGCGAACAGGTCGTACATCGTGAACCCGTCGTGCACGGTGATGAAGTTCATGGAGTGATAGGGGCGCCGGCCGTTGCGCTCGTACCACTCCTTGCTGCCGTACATCAGGAACGGGCCATCGGCCGAGCCGGGCCTGCCACACAGCGAGCCCTCGTTCGAGTTGAGCTTCCAGTCGTCCTTGTTGATGAACGAGCGCCACCAGTCGCGGAAGCGGCCATTCCACTCGTACCAGCCGTGCCCGGGCTGGGTGAGCGAGTTGGGGAACTCGCCCATGGGCATGCAATACCAGCCGCCCGCGCTCCAGGGCTCCGCGATGATGCGCGTGTTGTAGCGCTGGAGCACCGGGTCATCGACAATCTCCTGGAGCACCGTGTTCCGAGGGTCGTCCCAGCGGTTGTAGTCCTGGTCCCGCTCTCCCAGGATGGGCGCCAGGTCGAAGCGGAAGCCATCCACGTGCAGCTCTTCGACGTAGAAGCGCAGGCTGTCGATGATGAGCTTGCGCATGGGTCGGTGGTTGGGCCGCGTCTGGTTGCCCACACCCGTGTTGTTCCAGTACGTGCGCCGGTCGCCGTTGAGCCCGTAGTAGGCCTGATTGTCGATGCCTCGGAAGGAGTACAGGCCGGCGACCTCGGCCGGGTCCAGGGAGTCCAGCGGCTCACCAGGCTGCACGTCATCCGACTCGAGCTTCTCGCGCCACAGCCCGCCCTCACCGGTGTGGTTGTAGACGACGTCGACGATGACCTCGATGTTCCGCTTGTGCAGCTCCTCCACCATCCACTTGAACTCGTCGATGACCTGGTGCGGCTGGCGGTGGGCCGCGTAGGACAGCTCGGGCGCGAAGAAGTTGATGGTCTGGTAACCCCAGTAACCGCCATCCAGCGGCTTCTCGTGGATGGGCAGCAGCTCCACGGCGGTGATGCCCAGGTCGGCGAAGTAGTCGGCCTTCTCGCCCATCCCCCGGTAGGTGCCAGGGAAGCGCACGCCGCTGGCGCCGTCCGCGGTGAAGCCCTTGGCGTGGACCTCGTAGACGATGAGGTCCTGCCACCGGTGGCCCGCCCACTGCTCGTCCTGCCGGTTGTCTCGCCAGCGCCGCTCCGCCTCGCCCCAGGCGTATTGGCTTTCGACGATGACGCTCTTGGCGGAGGCCGCATACGTCACCTCCGTGCGGGCGGGACCGCTGGCGGTGCTGCCCTTGCTCCAGTCATGGTCCCGGTGCAGGGCCTTGGAGTACGGGTCCGTCAGGAGCTTGTTCGGATTGAAACGGTTGCCCTCCACATCCACGTCGGCGCGGAAGCCATGGATGGCGCCCGGGAACCAGTCCGGGTCGAACTCCCAGTTGGGTCCCCAGGCACGAAAGCCGTAGTGCTGCCCCAACCCCACGCCTTCCACGTAGACATTCCACACGTCCCCGTAGCGCGTCAGCTCATACGTCCGCGAGGGCCGGTTCTGCTCCGGGTCGTCGAAGAGCAACAACTCCAACCGCGTGGCGTTCTCCGAGTAGAGGGAGAAGTTGACCCCCTGGTCGGAGAAGGTCGCCCCCATGTGCCGCATCGACTCCACGTCGTGGACGGAGTAGCTCGGGGCACGAGGCTCGCTGTGATAGAGCCGCACGTAATCGCTCTCGCCGCAGCCAGTGACGGTCAGCAAGGCGACCAGGGTCGCGCCCCTCGGGAGGAGCCAGCGGGGAGTGCTCATGATGCGGGCTTCCTTAGCATGGCGAGTCATACACGACACTAACGCACCGCGCCCTCCCTGGGAGGTTTGGGCAAAGCCCGAGGCTCCAGGTATGGTGCGCGGCCGTTCTCCCCTCAATTTTCGAGCACGTCTTGGCCGACGTCATCCTGAACGGAATCAAGAAGTCGTTTGGCGCGAACCTCATCGTGAAGGGCGTGGACCTTCATGTGAGGCAAGGCGAGTTCCTCGTCATGGTCGGCCCCTCGGGCTGCGGGAAGACCACCCTCCTGCGACTCATCGCGGGGCTGGAGCAGGTGGACGCGGGCGAGGTGCGCATTGGCGAGACACGCGTCAATGACGTGCCTCCCAGGGACCGCGACGTGGCGATGGTGTTCCAATCCTATGCGCTCTACCCGCACATGACGGTGCGGGAGAACCTGGCGTTTGGCCTGTCGCTGCGGAAGCTCCCCTCGGCGGAGATTGCCTCGCGGGTGGCGGAAGTCGCGGGGATGCTGGAGCTGAGCCACCTCCTGGAGCGCAAGCCCAAGGCCCTGTCGGGCGGGCAACGCCAGCGTGTGGCCATGGGGCGAGCCATCGTCCGGCGTCCGAAGGTGTTCCTCTTCGACGAGCCCCTCTCCAACCTGGACACGGCGCTGCGGGTGCAGATGCGCGGAGAGCTGGCGCGGCTGCACCGCCGGCTGGGCGCGACGATGATCTACGTCACCCACGACCAGGTGGAGGCCATGACGCTGGCCACCCGCGTGGCTGTCTTCAACGGGGGCGTGCTGCAGCAGGTGGGACCGCCGCTGGAGCTCTACCACCGGCCGGCGAACCGGTTCGTCGCGGGTTTCCTGGGCTCGCCCTCGATGAACTTCCTGGAGGCCCGGCGCGACGGGGCGAACCTCGTCGGCAAGGGCTTCACGCTGCTGTGTCCTCCGGACCTCTCGCCAGAGACGCAGCGGGTGCTGGTGGGGTTGCGGCCCCAGGACCTGCGCGTGGCGCCCCTGGGTCCCTTGTCGGGCACGGTGGACGCGGTGGAGCGGCTGGGGTTCGACGGGTATGCCTTCGTCACCACGGAGGCGGGGCCGGTGGCCGCGCGCTTCGACAAGGGCACCCAGGTGTCCGTGGGTGACCGGGCGACGCTGGCCCCCGTGGCGGACGCGCTGCACCTCTTCACCGAGGATGGGGCTCGAGCCCTTCGCCATCCCACGGAGCAAGCGTCGCTGGAGGTGGCGTCTTGAAGAGGTGGGCCGCCCTGCTGCTGCTGGCGGTGGCGTGGAGTGCCCATGCGGCGGACGCGCCCGCGCCGCTCAAGCTGTGGCATGCCTACCGAGGCGGCGAGGAGACCGCGCTCCTCCAGGCGACCGCGCGCTTCACCGAGACGACCGGCGTGAAGGTGGACCTGCTGGGCCTGCCGTATGACGCCTACGCGCACAAGCTGACCAACGCGATTCCGCACGGCGCGGGTCCGGATGTCTTCATCTTCAACCACGAGCGGCTGCGCAACTTCCACTCGCAGAACCTGGTCGCCGCCACCGCGAAGGACTTCGTCCGGGCGGACTACTTCGCGAACACGGTGGAGGCGCTGGAGGTGGATGGCACGGTGTATGGCTATCCGCTCTCGCTCAAGTCGCTCGCGCTCTACGTCAACACGGACCTGGTGCCGCGTCCGCCTGCCTCGACGCAGGAGCTGTTGGCGATGTTGCCCTCGCTGTCCAACGCGGCCGAGGGCCGGTTCGGGCTCGTGTACGAGAGCGGGGACTTCTACTTCCACGCCCCCTTCCTCTTCGGCTTCGACGGGCCTCTCTTCGATGCCATGGGCCGGGCCAGCTTCGACACGCCGGGGATGGCTCGCTCGCTGGCCTTCGTGAAGCGGCTCCAGGACGAGCGGTGGATGCCGCAGGAGGTGTCCGGGGCGCTGGTGAAGACGCTCTTCAACGACGGCCGCGCGGCCATGCTCATCAGCGGCCCGTGGTTCGCGGGTGAGATTGCGCCCTCCGTGCGCTACCGCGTGGTGGCGCTGCCCACGGTGAGCGAGACGGGCACACCCATGAAGCCGTTCCTGGGCGTGGAGGCGGCCTTCGTCTCGGCGCGCTCGGAGCAGTCCGCGCGGGCGCATGCGCTGGCGCGCTTCCTGTCCGTGGGCGAGGCGTCGCGGGTGCGCACCACGGTGGGCCGACAGATTCCCGCGGACGTGGCGGCGTACGAGACGCAGGAGGTGAAGGAGGACACGCTCATCTCCTCCTTCCGCGAGGCGGCGCGCGACGCGACGCCCATGCCCAACACGCTGGAGATGGCGCGCGTGTGGGAGCCCATGAAGCTGGCCTTGCGCGCCGTGCTCCAGGGCGGCGTGAAGCCCGAGGACGCAGGCGCCCTGGCGGACCGCCGCTATCGCGCGCTGCACCGGGAGCGCCCCTCCGACGCGAATCCCGTTCCGTGGCTGGGGTTCATGGGAGCCATGGCGCTGGGCGGCACGGCGTATGTGCTGATGCGACCCGCGGGAGCGCGGTCCCTGCGCCAGCGCTATCCCGACCTGACTCGAGCGGCGACCTACGTGGCGCCAGCGGCCGCGGGCGTGCTGGTGCTGGTGTTCATCCCGTTCGTCGTGGGCCTGAGCCTGTCGCTGTTCCACCACGACGCGGGGCAGTACACCTTCGTGGGGCTGGCCAACTTCGTCGACATCCTGGCGAGCCGGGGCTACAGCATCAGCGAGCCGCTCTCGTTCTACTTCACGCTGGCGGTGACGCTCCTCTGGGCGGTGGTGAACGTGGTGCTCCACGTGTGCATCGGCCTGGGGCTGGCGCTGCTCTTGAGGGACCCGCTGCTGAAGCTGCGCGGCATGTACCGCGTGCTGCTCATCATCCCGTGGGCGGTGCCCAACTACATCACCGCGCTGATGTGGAAGGGCATGTTCCACCGGCAGTTCGGCGCCATCAACGGCCTGCTCGCGCTGCTGGGGCTGGAGCCGGTGAGCTGGTTCACCCGCTTCTCCACCGCCTTCGCGGCCAACGTGGCCACCAACACGTGGCTGGGCTTCCCCTTCATGATGGTGGTGGCGCTCGGGGCGCTGCAGTCCATTCCGCAGGAGCTCTACGAGGCGGCGGAGGTGGACGGTGCCAGTCGTTGGACGCAGTTCCGGCGCATCACCCTGCCCCTCCTGAAGCCCGCCATGCTGCCCGCGGTGGTGCTGGGCAGCGTGTGGACGTTCAACATGTTCAACATCATCTACCTCGTGTCGGGCGGAGAGCCGGGCGGCGGCACGGACATCCTGGTGTCCGAGGCGTTCCGCTGGGCCTTCCAGCGCAACGAGCAATACGGCTTCGCGGCGGCGTACTCGGTCCTCATCTTCCTGGTGCTGCTGGGATGGTCCGCCTTCACCAAGCGACTGCTGCGCTCCGAGGAGTCCGCGTGATGAAGAAGCCCTCCTGGCTGAAGATGGCGGGCATCCACGCGGGGCTGAGCGTGATGTGCATGGTGACGCTCTACCCGGTGCTGTGGGTGGTGAAGATGGCGCTGTCGCCCGTGGACGGCATGTCGCTCACGGCCAATCCCTTCCCCGACGCCGTCACGCTCGACCACTTCCGCGCGGTGCTCTGGAGCTCGGATGCGCAGGGGCGCTGGGTGTTCGGGCGGCAGCTGCTGGCGAGCCTCATCGTGGGTGGCGCCACCACGGGGGTGGGCTTGAGCCTCGCGGTGACGGCGGCCTATGCGCTGTCGCGCTTCCGCTTCCCCTGCAAGGAAGGCGGGATGCAGGCGCTGCTCATCACGCAGATGTTCCCGGCGACGCTGATGCTGGTGCCCATCTACAGCATCCTCCAGAAGCTGGCGCTGCTCGACAGCCTCACGGGGCTGGTGCTGGTCTACGCCACCACCTCGCTGCCCTTCTGCATCTGGATGTTGAAGGGCTACTTCGACACGCTGCCGCGCGAGCTGGAGGAAGCGGCGGTGATGGACGGGGCCTCGCCGTTCCAGGTGTTCATCCATGTCGTGCTGCCACTGGCCCGCCCCGCGCTGGCCGTGACTGCGCTGTTCTCCTTCATGACCGCGTGGAACGAGTTCGTGCTCGCCGCCACGCTCATCAACGACCCGACCCGCTTCACCCTGCCCGTCGCCCTCCAGCGGTACGTGGGCGAGTACAAGGTGGAGTGGGGAAAGTTCGCCGCCTGCGCGCTGGTGGTCTCCGCGCCGGTCATGGCGCTGTTCTTCGCTCTCCAGAAACACCTCGTCGGCGGACTGACCGCTGGCGGAGTCAAGGGGTGATGGCCGATGTCGTCGCGGTGTTCGCGTTTCATCCTTCTCGTCCTGCCGTTGCTCGCGCTGGCCTGTGGTGATTCCCAGAAGGGACATCCGCCACCCTCGCCCACTCCGCCCACCGTTAGGGAGGTCACGCCCACGGGCGGCCCCATCGCCGGGAACACGCTCATCAACGTCTACGGCTCGGGGTTCGAGCCAGGCGCGAAGCTGTACCTGGGCAACCAGGAGGCGCTGCGCACCGTCGTGGTCAACTCCTTCCGCATCTACGGCTACTCGCCCACGGCGAGCACCGCGAAGGTGGACGTCCGGGTGGTGAATCCGGACAGCAGCTTCGGCGTGCTGGTCGGAGGCTTCACCTACGAGGGCCCCCCGACCGCGTCCATCAGCCAGGCCGAGGTCCTCAACGGCAACACGGAGGCCATCAGCGGCGGGCCGCCGGTGGGGGTGCTCGTGCGAGGCGCCATCACCGTCGCGGGCCTGACGCGAGGCGTGGGCCAGGGCGGCGGCGTGCGCGCACAGGTGGGCTTCGCCGCCGCGGACGCGGAGCTGCTCAAGCCGGAGAGCTACACGTGGGAGGAGGCCACGTACGAGGGCGACTCCGACAGCGGCGAGGCGGACATCTACAAGGGCAACGTGCTGTTGCAGCCCGCCATCGGTGGCGAGAGCCGCGAGTGGGTCATCACCCTGCGCTTCTCCATCGACGGCGGGAAGACCTGGGTGATGGCGGATGGCGACGGCATGGCCAACGGCGTGGCGGCGAACATGCTGCGCCGGGTGTTCATCTCCCGGCCCCGCGTGGACTACTGCAAGCTGGGACCGGACGGGAACGGGGCCAACCCGGAGGTGTTCTACCGCCCCACGGACACGACGCGGCACAAGGTGCTGGGGCAGGTCTTCGCTGCGGGCATCACGCAAGGCGCGGGGGCGGGGTCGGGCGTGGTGGCGCAGTTGGGCATCGGGCCGGAGGGGACGGACCCTCGGGAGTCGAGGGACTGGACGTGGGTGCCCGCGGTGTACAAGGCCGAGCACGGCAACAATGACGAGTGGGAAGCGGAGCTGCCCAACCCCGGCACGGTGGGCACGTACAAGCTCGCCTTCCGCTTCAGCATCAGCGCGAACGCGTGGCGCGTCTGCGACGCGGACGGCGTCAATGACAGCACCGAGGGACCGCTGACGTTCAGCATGACGAAGCTGGGCACGCTCACGGTGGGCAACGAGGCGCCGAAGCCGCCCGTGGGCTGGTGCAAGATTGGCGAGGACCAGAAGGCACCCGAGGCCATCAGCTACCAGACGACGCAGACGGCGGGACTGAAGACGGTCTATGCCCAGGTCAACATGGCGGGCGTGACGGACAAGGAGGGCCCGGGGCCTGGGCTGTCCGGACAGCTCGGCTGGGGGCCGGCGAACGAGGACCCTCGCGACTCGCCCGTGTGGAACTGGAGCACGGCGCTCGTCTTCAACAAGGACAACTTCACGGTCAACGACGAGTGGAAGGCCGTGCTCCCCAACCCCGGGCAGAACGGCGATTTCCGCTACGCGGTTCGCTTCAGCGCCAATGGCGGGCCCGTGCGCGTCTGCGATGGGAATGGCACGGACGATGGAGGACAGGCGTTCGAGCTGGACCAGTTGGGCCAGCTGTCCGTGTCCGGCACGGTGGTGGTGCCCAAGGTCATCGGCTACTGCAAGATGGGGCGCTCGGACGTCAACACGCCGGAGACGGTGGACTATGTGGCGGGCGCCGCGGCCAACCGACAGGTCCGCGCGCAAGTGTTCGTGCATGGCGTGACGGACAGCCAGGGTGCTGGCGCGGGCGTGGAGGGACAGCTCGGCTGGGGCCCCGTGGGTGAGAACCCGGCCACGTCGGCGCAGTGGAACTGGTCGACCTCGGCGACGTACCTGGATGAGTCCGGCAACAACGACCAGTTCGAGACGACGCTTCCGCATCCAGGGGCCGTGGGCAGCTACCGCTTCGTGTACCGGTTCAAGGTGAACGACGGCGCGTGGATGCTGTGCGATTCGGATGGGAACAACGGCGGGACGCTGACCTTCGACCCGGCGTTGATGGGCACCGTCAATGTGGTCGCGCCGCAAGACATCACCATCGGCTGGTGCAAGCTCGGCGGTGAGGCCTTCGAGGCCCCGCCGAGCGAGGTGTACCGAGTGGGCCAGGCGCCGAAGCCCCTCTACGCACAGGTCTACATGCAGGGTGTCACGCCGGGCGCGGGCGCGGGCGCGGGGATTCAGGGGCAGGTGGGCTACGGCCCCGAGACCGATGCGCCGGAGTCAGCGAGCTGGCACTGGACCTCCACGGGCGCGAGCTTCAATCGGGCGTCTGGCGACAACCAGAGCAATGACGAGTGGGTGGCGCCGCTTCCCAATCCGGGCACCGTGGGGCGCTACAAGTTCGCGTTCCGCTTCAACGTGAATGGGGGGAACTACCGGTACTGCGACGCGGATGGACTGGGCACCGACGGCTTCACGCTGGCGCAGGCGGGTGGGCTGGAGGTGAGGCCCGTCGCGGTGGACTCGTGCCAGCTCCTGGGGCCCGCGACGCTCAACGCGACACCCGGTGGCACCACGCCGGTGGTGCGCGGACAGGTGCTGGTGACAACGGTGACGGATGCGACCCACGGGGCAGCGGGCGCTGGCGTCACGGCCGAGGTGGGGCATGGACCCGCGGACTCGAATCCGGCGACCACATCAAGCTGGGTCTGGACGGCCGCCAGCTTCGTGGCGGAGACCGATGGCGGCGCGCAGGATGCCTACGAAACGGCGCTGACGGCTCCGTCGCAGGAGGGGACGTACGCGGTGGCCGTTCGCTTCCGGTATCAGTCGACGGGCGCGTGGGCGTACTGCGACCGGGATGGAAGCGCCAATGGGTACCAGACGGGGCAAGCCTCCACGTTGTCAGTGGTGGAAGTCGTCCCTCCTCGAGTGGACAGGTGCCGGCTCGGAGGAGAGGTCGCGGGTCCACCGCCGCGTGAGACGTATGCGCTGGGGGCCCAGGCTTCGCGGGTCATCGCGGTCCAGGTCCACGAAGCGGGAGTGACACCGGGCGACGGCGCCGGAGCGGACATCGTCGCCGAGCTGGGTGTCGGACCGGCCGGGGCGGGTCCCGGGGACGCGCGCTGGGAGTGGGCCCCCGCGACTCATGGCGCGGACACGGGCTCGGGCCAGGATGACGAGTATCGAGCCACGCTCCCCAACCGGGTGACGGCGGGGCTCTACCACTTCGCCTATCGCGTGAGGTTGGGAGCGGGTCCCTTCGTGTACTGCGACGCGCAGGGGACGACCGAGGGAGGGGACACCTTCGACCTCGCCCAGGCAGGAACCCTGGTGGTGCGGGACTACGCCTCGGAGTCCTGTCAGCTCATGCTCGTCGACAAGAGTACCGTGGGGAGTGGAAGCGCAGTGGGGGTGACAGGCCGGGTGACTGCCCCCGGATTCACCACGAACGGGACGGACGCCGCCGAGCTTCAAGTCCAGGTCGGCCTGGGCAATGCGGATGTGGATGCCTCGGTGACGCCCGGGGCCTTCAGTTGGAAGCCCGCGACATACTCCGGGCCCGCGAGCGCGGAGGAGTTCACCGCGGAGTTGAGGCCGGCCTACACCACGAGTCGCGCCGTGAGCCTTCGCTACAGGACCGAGGGGACGGCCTGGACGTACTGCGACAAGGACGGGAGCAACCCTGGGGGCGACTACTCCCAGGGACAGCAGCACGTGCTGACCGTCGAGAACCACTCCGGCATCGACTACTGCCGGCTCCAGTGGCCGCAGCGGCTGAGCCAGCTGAACGGAGGCCGGACGATGTACGGCCTTATCTACGAGCCTGGGGTGACGGACACCCAGGCCCCAGGCCCCCACCTCACGGCGGAGCTTGGCCATGGTCCCAAGGACCAGGACCCCGGGGTGAGCCCGGCGTGGACCTGGGTCCTCGGCAGCATCAACAACGACGGCGGCGCGGATGAGTTCAAGGCCGACCTGCCCGCCAACGCTTCCTTCAACAACGGGTACCTGTGGAGGTACCGGGTCGGCACGGGGCCCTACTGCTTCGGGGACTGGGGGGTGGAAGGGCAGCCGGGAGGATCCGGCAACGGAGTGACCCTGGAGGATCTGGGCACAGTGGACGTAGCCCCTGCTCCCTAGGCCCCTAAGTCACCGTGCGCGCGGGCATTTTCACGGTCCGCGCGCGCGTTGACCGAATGATCTGGCTGTTCGAAACAGGTGCTTGACAGTGGAGGAGGGCACTTATAAAAGCCCCCCCATCGCAGCGCGGAACACGCCTCCGGGCGGATAGCTCAGCGGCAGAGCGTCGCCCTTACAAGGCGAGGGTCACAGGTTCAATCCCTGTTCCGCCCAAGAATGTTGTGGGGAGTTAGTTCAGTTGGTTAGAACGCCGGCCTGTCACGCCGGAGGCCACGGGTTCAAGTCCCGTACTCCTCGCCAAGAGAAGCCCAGCAATCCTCAGGGGTTGCTGGGCTTTTTGTTTTCCGCCCTACTCCTATGTGCCCTCAATGTGCCCCTCCGGCGTCGCCATGCTGCGCGGCATCGGATTGATGAGGCGAGGGCCGGTCGAGCTGCTGCACGGCGCTTTCCCGGGCCTCTGGTGCAAGGTGGGCGTACCGCATCGTCATTTCGATGGTGGCGTGGCCCATCAGCCCCTGGATGACCTTCAAAGGGACTCCACGCATGGCGAGGTGGCTGCCGTAGGTGTGGCGCAGGTCGTGCCATGAGATGCGCCCCTGCTCGCGGGTGATGCCCGCCTGCCCCACCGCTCGTGAGAGCCTGTGCTCCGTCATGCTGGCGGTGAGCGGCTCGCCGTCCGGCTGGCAGAACACGTAGGGGCCGCGCAGGTGCCGGTGCCCCCTGAGTGCCTCCACGGCTGAGCTGGGCAGGTCCACGGTTCGCTCCCGGCCGCTTTTGGGGAGGTCCGTCACCCCCTGCCAGATGGAGCGCTGCACCTTGAGCTTGCCGCGCCGCAAGTCCAGGTCGCCCCACTGGAGCCCAATCAATTCGCCATGACGAAGCCCCGTCTTGACCGCCATCAGAATCAACGGGGGCCACTCTGGCTCGGCAGCGTCGATCAGGCGTTCCGCCTCCTCGAAGATGGGGCAGCCTTCTGCCCGGGGATGCCCGCTGACTTCTTCCGCATCGCGGCCTTGAAGTCCTCGATCTCTGCTGGACCGATGGCTCCAAGGAGCGTGTCCCCGAATGCAGGGATCAGGTGGTCATCCAAAATCTGCCGCTTGGTGACGACGCTGGAGTGTTTGTTGTTGTTCTCGCTGTACGACATGAAGCGCGGGATGAACTTCGCCATCGCGAGTGGCGCGCCCTCCCCTGCTTCTCCTTTCCGAAGGTGCCGGTCAGAAGCGCGTGGCGGACCTGACGCTCGCACTCTTCGGCGCCGCGACGGATGGATCGAAGACCCGCGCTTCTTGAAGGTCGTCTCCACCGGGTGCGGCGCAGGTAGACAGCAATGATGTCCGGGGGCTTAGGGCGCCTCGCAAGAGCCGATGACGCCACCCCGTCACGGGTCGTCGGCCATGTCGTCGAGCTGGCCTTCGGCGATGTCCCGGTAGAAGGGCACCACCTCGACTGCCAACACGTCGCGCATCAGCTGGCGTGCTCTGTCGAAGTCGCCGGCATCCTTGTGCCGGTACATGAAGTGGAGAGCATCCGTCAGCCTGTCTGAGCCCTCCCGGATGCGTCGAGAACACTCCTCCAGGAGGGTCCGGGCACCAGCCTCCGTCGCCAATGCAGCAGTGGCGTCTGCGGCGGGGATGGCCACCTCAGAGGCAGTGCGAACCAGGAGCTGCCGCACATCCTCCGTCAGGATGAGTTGCCCGTCTTCTCGAAGGACGCGCCGCGCGAGAGCTCGGATGGGGTCCCAGTTCGGTTTGTCCGCCATCGCTACTTCCTCTTCTTCCGCTGTGGCGGACCACACTTGTCAAGAGGCCACTCCTGTTGCCCCTCGCAGTACCGCATACAATCGTAGCAGGAGCCCGTCCATCCTCGCTCCTGGCAGTCCCCGTAGTTGCGGATGCAGCGCCGTTTCCACTCAGGGAGGTCCGCGTTGTGGGAGTCGTCCCACTCCTGGGCGGCGTCCCCTGCCGCCTTCGCGCTCCCCATCATCACCGCGGCCTCGGCGGCGGTGAGTCCACACGCTTCTGGGCCGAAGCGCTGGATGCAGCACGTCCCGCTGTCCATGCATGTGGCCTGGGCATATTCCTCCTGCCCCGACAGGGATTGAGCTGAACCAGCACAGCCACCCGCAAGGAGCCACACCACCAATGCGTACCCGCCCCATGCACTCTGCCCTGGCATTAATTGCAGACTATTGACACCAAACTCGTCTGTCCATGCCCTCGACAGGGCGGAGAGTGCAGGCCCTCCAAGCACTACAGGCAGGATGTCAGCCCAGCCGCATATCCACATGTCGAGTTGCCCCTCCGGAGGTGCTTTCCGTGGACGTGGTGGTGCTGCTGGCGGCGGCGGTTGCTGATCCTCCAGAGAGCGGGCATAGGCCGCTGCAGCATTGCGGAGCCGGTCCTTGGCCCGCTCGAACGCCGCGACATCATCCCCCGCGTCGGCAGAAGTGGGCGTAGCCCAGTCATCCGCCCCTCCCCTGTGCGGCGTCATCGCAGAAGGAGACGCGGAAGGCATCGAGCAGGATGGCGATGCGACGCCGCCCCTCCTCGAATTCCATGCGCTCCTCCGTCGCGGCAACAGGTTTGGGCTCCTCTGGTGCCTCTTTCGCTCTCCTCTCGCGGCACCAGTCGGCGTTGTACGCCGCCCGGCACTCGCGGCGCGAGCACACGAAGCGCTGCTTGGGGCCCAGCATCGCCTCGCAGTACACGCACAGCCCCTCTGGGGTTTGCGCGCACAGCTGGCGGATGAAGGCGGGAGAGCTTTTCGTGGCGCCTCCGAGATTCTTCGCGCGCCGCTTCCTCAGTGGTCACCTAAAACCGGCCAATGAAGGACCCCTGAAAAGCGGCCAACGGAAAGGACCGAGACATTGACGCCCGGATAGGACGTGGAGTCCGCCCTGGGGCGGTTGGGTTGGAGTCTGAGGCCCATCGGGGACGCGACGGGGGTGCGCCGAGAGACAGCCAGCGGCTACCTGAGGGCCACGGGAGTGGGAATCCGTCCACCACGCCGGTGGGGCAAGTCAAAACTGGCCGATGAGGGGACCACCGAGGCATGCGAGCGGTTCCGTCTCACTTCGGCTCACGCAGCCCCCCTGGGCTACACCCAACACTGCTCGCAGATGCGGAGTGCGCGCGGATGTACGGCCGCGCCAGCTTCGACCTACTGCGTCGTCGAGTGCTGCCCACCGTCTGAATCTACGAACCACACGAAGTACGGGAGAGCCACAAAACCCGGTGAGGCTCACATCTCCGGATTCGCTGCCGCGCGGGCTGTCCCAGCCAACCGTGGGCTGGGACAGGACACGAGCTGCGACTCACTGGGGCGGAATCAGCAGAGCCAGGTTCCTCCGCGACAGCGGCAGATGGATTCCACGCCGTTCCTACAGCATGGAGCCGTCAGGCGTTCGGGGTAGCAGGCATACCCAGCGCGGTCGCGGCACTCGATGAAGGGGCAGGCGGGGCACGCATGAAACTGCCCATCGCATGTCACACCCAGCCCATCATTCACCACGCAGGTGTTACCGAAGGTGCAGGACACCGAGGTCTCGTCACACCAGGCGGTGCATGTCGCAAGCTCCTTCGAGGACGTGTCCAGCGCCCCTCCCTCCAGGGCCACTTCCTCCGGCGCCGTCCCACACCCGACGGCGAACACAGCACAAGCCAGCAGCAGCAGCTTCAATCCCTTCATGGCACCCCTTGTCGCAAGGGTGTGCGAGCGAAGAACGACCTGTCCGCTCTCAGTCTCATGCAACTCACACAACAACTACAACACGAGACTCAATGACCGGGGATGCAGTCGCCCCCAGCAAGAGGCCCGGACCCGTTTCTCGCTGACTGAGATGTTTCGACGACGGTCCACGCCGCCACCGTGATGAGAGACAGCCCTCCATCGCGCACTGACACCTGGACCGAGGCCCGCCGCCCCTCTTGCGGCCCTGCTCAGCCCTTGCTCTTTCCCTTGGTCCGAGCCCCCAGCGCGGCGGGCTCACGCGGCAGGTGCCGCAGCCCCATCCAGCCCAGCGCCGCCACGTGCCGAGCCACGTGCTCCAACGAGAAGGGCCGCCCCTCCGCCGCCCACCACACGCCCACCTGCGTCACCATTCCAACGAGCGCGTTCGCGTACACCGGGGCGACCTTGGCGTTGAAGCCCGCTCGGCTGAACTCCGACTGGAAGATGTCCCCTACCCGCTGCGCCAGGTCGTCGATGACGCGAGTGAGGCCACGCCGGGCGCTCGACGTCGGTGAGTCACGTGTGAGGACGGCGAAGCCCGCGGGCTCCTCCTTCGCATAGGAGAGGAAGGCCAGCACCGCCCCCTCGAAGCGCTCGCGCGGAGTGCCCTGCGCGATGGCGTCCGACATGCGCTGCACCAGCGTGTCCATCTCCTGCTCCACGATGGCCGCGTACAGGCCCTCCTTCGCCCCGAAGTGCTCGTAGACGATGGGCTTGGAGACCCCCGCCTGCGCCGCCACCTCTTCGATGGCCGTCGCCTCATAGCCTCGCGACGCGAAGAGCTCTCGGCCCACCTCCAGCAATTGGGCGCGCCGCTGCGGCCCCGTCAAACGCTGTTTCTTGGCCACCTTGACCTCTAGGCTACTCAAGCGTAGGTTACTGAATCGTAAGTTACCGGCAAGTAGGCTACCCGCCGGTTTCGGGAGACCTCCGTGTACCTCATCCTCTGCGGGCTCGTCTTCATGGGCGCCTACCTGCTCAATATCCTTGTCATCACGGTGGGTTACCACCGTGGGCTCGCGCACAAGGCGGTGCGGCTGCACCCCAAGCTGCGCCGGCTGCTCGTGGTCGGCGGCAACTGGTTCACCGGGCTGGACCCCAAGGCGTGGGTGGTGATGCACCGGCTGCACCACGAGCACTCCGACACCCCGCTGGACCCGCACTCCCCCGTGAACGTGGGGCTGCTGGGCATCGCGAGCGAGCAGCTGCGCAGCTACAAGCGCGTTATCGTCGGACTGATTCGCGAGCAGCCTGAGTACACGAAGTACGCGAAGGACCTCGACTTCCCGCTCAACGCCCTGAACCGCAAGAACCTCTGGTGGCTGCCGTACGCGGTGCACGCGGGCGTGGGGCTCTCGCTGGCGCTGAGCGTGGGCTGGCTGCTGGGCGCGGCGTACTTCCTGGGGATGATGAGCCACCCGGTCCAGGGCGGCCTCGTCAACGCGCTGGGGCACGCGGTGGGCGGACGCAACTTCGACACCCGCGACAACTCGCGCAACAACCACCTGACCGCCTGGCTCATCATGGGCGAGGGCTTCCAGAACAACCACCACGCCTATCCGGGCTCGGCGTCCTTCTCCCACCACCGCTACGAAGTCGACCTCGGCTTCGTGGCCTGCCTCGCGCTGGAGAAGCTGGGGCTCGCGACCATCGACCGCGCCTACCTCATCCCCAGGCCCGAGGCGCTGGACGCGGCGCGCGCCGAGGCCTGAGTCTCCGAGGCCACCTCACGACGTCAGCGACGCGAGCGCCGAGGCCGCCGCACGGCGCGAACCGTGCGGCTCGCCCCGCCGCCCGCGTAGAAGAGGTCGCCGCCATCCGACTCGAGCCCCGAGACCATCTGCCCCTCTGGCAGCGTGAGCCGGACAAGCACGCGGCCGTCCTTCGGGTCGATTCGTCGGATGTCACTCGAGTCCCCTTCCATCGTCCCGTGCCACAGCTCGCCCTGCACCCACGTCACGCCGGTGACGAAGCGGTTGGACTCAAGGGTGCGCAGGACAGCGCCCGTCTCGGGGTCGAGTTGATGAATCACCCGGCCCCGGAACTTGCCGAGCCACAAGAACCCCTCGGCCCAGGTGAGCCCCGAGTCACCGCCATTGCCGGGCGCAGGAACGGTCTTCACCACCTGCCCCGTCTTGGGGTCGATCTTCCGGATGAGGCCCTCTCCGAGCTGAAACAGATACCGGCCATCGAAAGCGGTCCCCGCATCACAGGGCACGTCGATGGCGCGCACGGGCTCACCGCTCGCCGGGTCGAAGGACTGGAGCTTCTCGCCTCCCGCGAACCAGACGTTCGCGCCGTCATACGTCACGCCATGGACGCGCGAGGCGGCATCGAATGGCCCGTACTCGCGGAGGATCTCCGCTGGCTGTGTCTCTTCCGCCTCGGTCCGCGTCGTGTCCATGTCCGTGCTCCGTCCCTCGCCCCGGGGCCCGCTCTACCCGAAGAGAGTAGACGTCGGGAGTAACAAAGTCGTCGTGAAGCCGCTGACAGGAGGCGCCACCCAGCGCCGCGCACGGCCACTGCCCAGCGCGCGGACCTGTCCATCTTCCGCCAGCGAGGAAAGCACGCGCTGCACCGTCCGCTGACTGGCACCGAGCACGAGCGCGAGCGCCGAGGTCGACCAGTGCTCGCCATCCGCGAGCAGCGCCAGCACCACCCCGCCCGTCCCATCGACGGGTGGCGCGAGGACCCGTACCTCCACCGAGGACTTCGGAGCCAAGGCAAAGCCCCGCGGGGTGGCGTGGATCTCCGCCAGGTCACGCAACTGCGCCCTCAAGCGGCCCAGTTCGACGCGCAGGCGCGCACGATAGGAATCATCCAGACGCCGCGCCCCGAAGACGTGCCGGGCGAGGTCATCCCGTGTCGCCGCACCGGGCCAGGCCTCGGCCAGTCCGCGCAGGAGCTCGAACAGCACGGGGCGCGTGGCCAGCGTCACCACTCGCGCCCCCACGTGCACCGTGCGACGGCAGGCGTTGACGACGAGGTGCTCCGAGCCCAGCAACGACTCGACCTCATCGAGCAGGACCCACCTCACCTCGCCCCGCGCGATGACTCGCCCGGCGGGGAGGCTCAGGGCACGAGCGGCATGCTCGACCTCGGCATCGAGCGAGGGGATGCGCGCACGCACTGTGGCGCTCCGCACGTGTCCGAGCGCGACACGGGCCGCACGGGCGGCACCGCGTCGCAGCGCCACCTCGAGCTCCAGCAGATGCGCGACCGCCGACAGCACCGCGGACGCACCGCGGAGGTCGAGCTCCGCGACAGTCCGCGCGGCTTCATCGACACGCCCCAGCAACAGGGCTCGCCGCGCCTGCAACAACCGCGTGTAGCGCGCGTTCCGCGAGTCCCCGTGGCGAACGAAAGTGCTCAGCGCTTCGTCGAGCGTGAGGTCCGCGCCGCCGAAGTCCCGAGACGCGAGGGCCACCTCCGCCTCCGCGACCTGGCAGCGTGCCCGCGCGAGGTCGTCGCTGGAGCCGAAGGCACGAGCCGCGCGTCGCAGGAGCTGCGTCGCCTTCGCGAACATGCCCATCTGCGCCATGGCGATACCTCTCACGGCCAACGCCGGCGCGTCCTCTCTGAGCGCCACACGCTGGAGTGCCCCCAGGGGGTCACCCTCCCCCAGAGCCCGAGCCGCCGCCGTGATGAGCGCATCCATGACGCACATCCTCCAGCCACCCTCCCGCGTTGGGAAGCCCGTCGTCTTTGTTACTCCCTGCCCTCGCACCCGCTCCATTACCTCTGAGGCCATCCACCCCATGGAGGAATCACCGTGCCCCCCATCAAGACGGAGTCGAGAAGTGAGTGGCTGGCCGCGCGCCAGGAGCTGCTGGCGAAGGAGAAGGCCCTCACGCGGATGCGCGACGAGCTGAGCGCCGCGCGCCGCACCCTGCCCTGGCTGCGAGTGACCGAGCCCTACGTGTTCGAAGGCCCCGAGGGCAAGCAGACGCTGTCGCAGCTCTTCGCGGGCCGAAGCCAGTTGCTCGTCTACCACTTCATGTTCGCCCCCGAATGGGAGACCGGCTGCAAGAGCTGTTCGTTCTGGGCGGACTCCTTCAACGGGGTCGCCGAGCACGTGAGTCAGCGGGATGTGAGCTTCGTCGCCATCTCGCGCGCGGAGCTGCCGAAGCTGCAAGCGTTCCGACAGCGCCTGGGCTGGCGCTTCAAGTGGGTGTCCTCGCATGGGAGCGAGTTCAACTACGACTTCCAGGTGTCCTTCCGAGCAGATGCCGTAGCGCGTGGCGAAGCCATCTACAACTACGGGCCACTGCCGAATTCCAACTCGGACATGCCGGGCTTCAGTGTCTTCGCGAAGGACGAGCGCGGCGACATCTTCCACACCTACGGGACCTACGGACGAGGCATCGAGCCCGTCAACGCGGCCTACCAGCTCCTGGACCTCCTCCCGAAAGGCCGAGATGAGGCCGGGCTGGCCCACCCCATGAGCTGGGTTCGCTTGCGGGACGAGTATGGCCGTGGAGCCTGAGAAGCGGCGTCCGGCGGTGCGCGCTCCCGCGTTGTCGCTGGCCCTGGGGCTCCTGGCCGCGCTCCTGCCGAAGTGTCCGCTGTGCCTCGTCGCGTACCTGCCCGTGCTCGGATTGACGGTCGGCGCGGCGGGAACCCTCAGCGCGATGCTCCGTCCCGCGGGCATCGCGGTGGTGGCCCTCTCCGTGGGTTTCATCCTGGTTCGTCGCCTGCGCAATCCACAGCGAACGACCTGACCCACCACGGCCCCGTCACCCGAGGGTGAGGCGGGGCCTGGTGTCAGGAGACCTCGAGCCGCGCGCCTCAAGGCACGGCGCCCAGCTCGCGCTCGACCTTCTCCACCAGGACCAGCGCCTCCTGCAGATGCCGCGAGGAAGCCACGTTGCGCGCCTGGCGCAGCCGTTCCTCCACGAGCGCCTTCTCTCCGCGCAGCGAGTGCGCCCGGCCCATCTCCAGCAAGGTCTCGACCGCGGACCACCAGTCCTCGTGGGTCTCCGCGTTGGAGAGGGCCTGCTCCAGATGGGGCAACGCGGAGGGGACATCTCCTCGACGCAGGTGGAGCCTGCCGAGGGACGTCCGGGCCTCACGCTCGCCCGCGGGGTCCTTCACCGCTCGCGCCAGGGTGAGCGCCTTCTCGGAGAGGACCAACGCCTGCGCATCCTTCGGGTCCTTTCGCGCACGCACATTGGCGAGGGCGGTCAGGGCGAACATCTGCCCCGTGGTGAAGCCGACCTGCTCCCGCAGCCGCAGGGAGTTCTCGTACAAGGAGATGGCGGAGTCGAGCTCGCCCCGGTCCTCGGCGAGGGAGGCGAGGTGGCGCAGGTTGTAGGACTCCATCAGGACATCGTTCGCGGCGCGGGAGAGCAACAGTCCTTGCGAGTACGTCGCCCCCGCGGCCTCGGCCTGCCCTTGGAACTGCTGGGTGAGGCCCCGGTAGAACAAGGCATCGAGGCGCCCTCGCGAGTCCCCCGAGGCGGCGGCGAGCTCCTGGGCCTGCTCGAAGAACGCGGCGACGTGGGCCCACTCCCCCTTCCCCGTCAGAAGCACGATGGCGTAGTGGTAGATGCCCTCCGAGTTGAGCGCGGCGACCCGGGCCCTCGCGTCACCGGACTCCTCGGCGAGGCGGCGGGCTCGGTGAAGCACCTCGAGCACCTGGGGGCGCTCCATGCCCGTCCGGTGGCGGAGCATCCGGGACATGACCCGGCCCTGCTGCGCGAGGATGAGGGCCTCGCCCCCCACGTCCTTCAGGAGCCGGGCGCGCTCACCCGCGAACTGACCGAGCGCCACGGCATCGTCATAGCGGCTCTCCAAGTCATAGGCCTGCATCAAGATGACGGCCGCTTCGCTGAACGCGCGGCCCTGCTCGGCGCCCGTGCCCGCGCTGGGGGCCTGAGCGGACCTGCTGGTCGCGCAAGCGGTGACGAGTGACACCAATCCCACACAGATGAGCTGCCTCATGTCCCAGTCCTCCCGGGAGGCGTCGTGCCTCCCATCGCGGACACGAAACTAGGGACGGACTCGCGCCATGGGGCGCCGATGGGATGAGACGCGGAGCGGAGGGACGAGACGCGGATGGGAGAGGACGAGTGCCTCGCTGTCGGAGCCCCCGCGAATGAGGTTACCCTCTCCGACATCATGACGACCGAGGAGAGACAGCAGCTCGTGGAGCGCGCGCGGGGCTTGCTGACGCAGCACCTGGCCCGCTGGGAGGAACCCGCGCCGTGGGCGAAGAACAGGGACTCGAGCTACGGGCAGCTCACGGTCGCGGTACGCCAGGCGCTCGCGGGGGACCCGGGGGCGATTCCGACGCTGCGCCGGGTGTTCGGCGAGCCGTTCTTCGCCAGGACCAACTCCCACAATGAATACGGGCTGGCGTCCCTGGCGCTCGCACTGCTCGGAGACCGGGAGTCGCTGGAGCGCATCCGAGCGGTGATGCCCATCAACCTGAACCGGGAGACCCGGCCCCTCGCCCTCGCGCTGCTCGAGGAGCCTTCTCCACGAAGCAACGACTGACACCCCACCCGCTCACAGCGGATGGCCGAGCACCTGCTCGAGCCGAGCCCGATACGTGCGGCTCAACGTCAGCTCCTGACCGTCTCTCAGGACCAGCCTGTGGTCTCCCGACAGCGTGGGTGACAGGGAGACAATCCGGTCCACGTTCACGAGCGCGGAGCGGTGCACGCGGGCAAACCGTCGCGACGGCAGACGGCCCTCCAGCTCCGCCATCGTCTCGCGCAGCAGGTGTGTCTCCGCGCCGACGTGCAGCGTGACGTAGTTCCCCGCCGACTCCACCCAGTCCAGGTCATCCACGGCCACGAGCAACGTGCGAGTCCCTGTCTTCACCACGAGCCGCTCGGTGGGGGGCGTCGGCTCGGGCCGCAGCTCCTGGAACATCCGCTGGAGCTGCTGCCGCAAGTCCCCAGGAGGCGCCGCCAGACGCTCGCGCACCCGCGTCAACGTGCGCCGGAAGCGCTCCACCGTGAACGGCTTGAGCAGGTAGTCCACCGCGGCGGCATCGAACGCTCGCAGCGCATGCTGCGGCCAGGCCGTGACGAAGACAACCACCGGAGGCGTCCCCTGCCCCACCTCCGCCAGCACACCGAACCCATCCCGCTCCGGCATCTCCACGTCGAGGAACAGCAGCGCGGGCCGCTCACGCGCCAGCACCTCCAGCGCCTCCTGCCCATCCCCACACTCCGCCACCGGATGCAGGTCCGTCTCCGAGGCCAGCAGCATCCGCAGCCGCTCGCGGGCCAACGGCTCGTCATCGACGATGAGCGTGCGGATGCTCATGACCGCGTCCTCCGATAGGGCATCGAGAGGGAGAGGAGGAACCCGCTCGGCACACGCGCCTTCCACGTCACGGATTGCTCGACTCCATGCAGTCGCTCCAGCCGCGCTCGCGTGGCCCCCAGCCCGATTCCCTCCTCCAGCTCCGTCCGTCCCGCGGGCGGCCCCACTCCGTCATCCTCCACCTCCAGCGCCAGCCTCGCGCCATCACGGCGAATGCGGACCCAGACCTTCCCGGGCCCTCTGCGCGGAGCAATGCCGTGCCGGATGGCGTTCTCCACGAGCGGCTGGAGCAGCAGCGAGGGCACCAGCCCATCCCGAGCCTCCTCCGCCACCGACACCTCCACCTGGAGCCGGTCGGAGAAGCGCGTGCGCTCGATGTCCAGATAGGGCGCGAGCAGCTCCAGCTCCTCCGAGAGCGGCACCTCGTGGCGCCCGTCGCGCTCCAGGCTCGCGCGAAGCAGCTCACTCAGCTGCCCCACCATGCGGTCCGCGGAGTCCACGTCCCGGTGCATCAGCGTGGAGATGGCATGCAGCGTGTTGAACAAGAAGTGGGGCTGGAGCTGGCTGCGCAGCAGCTGGAGCTGCGCCTGTGCGAGCTGCGCCTCGAGCTGCGACGCGCGCACCGCCTCCTCACGCATCCGCCGTGCGTACGCGACCGCCGCCTCCAGCCCCACCAGGGAGAAGTAGACGAGCAGGTCGAAGTCCGTCGTCTTCGACGCGATGAACAGGAAGTAGCTCCACGCGCCGGCCCAGCCGCCGCTGGCCTCCACCACGAGCCACTCGCGCAGCACCGCGAACAGCCCCAGCGCGAGCACCGCGAAGCCCACCCCAGGCACCAGGTGCATCGGCAGCTGCACGAACCAGGGCTTGCCCGTCGCGCGAATCCGACGCGTCACCGCCAGGACGAACGGCGTGAGGACCGCCCAGGCGTACCAGACACACGCCCCCGTCAGCAGGGCCTCGCCCAGGCGAGGTGGCTCTCCTCGCGAGGCCCGATATACGAACAGCTGCGCCCCGTAGAGCAGCGCGAGCACCGTGTACCCGGCCAGAATCACCGCCGGCCAGAACCCTCGTGGGGACAGCCTCCACCGGGCTCCGGCCCCCGAGGCAGCGGCGGAGGACTCGGCGGTCCATGACACAGAAGGGCTCGTCGACATGGCGAATGGCGGCGACTCTAGCCCCTTCTCGCGCCCTTTGACGAAGCCCGGTCCATGCGGCCCTCCGGTGCACACACCTCGTGCCCCCGAGAACCACGCCCTCATGGGACGAGGGCAGGGCCTGGTGGAGTCAGCGCTTGGGAGTCTTCGACCACCACGGAGTCTCCAGGGCGTCCTGCTCCATCCGAATCCCCGGCGCGCGGCGCACATGCTCCCAGAACCGGCGGCCCACATCCTTGTCGAGGAGCTTGAAGTCCCCCGCCTTCTGTCGCTGCTCGAGGAAGGGAGGATAAGCGCCCACGGCCTCGGGGCCCGCCTGTTGGAAGATGATGTCACCGCCGAACTCGCGGTGCAGTGAGCGCTGCACCATCCACGACAGGACCGCGCCTTGGGCCACGTCGTCCTCGATTTCATTCAGCGCATCCGCCCCGAGGTCCTCCTCCTCGGATTGAAGGCGCAGGTCCCGCTCCGTCGACTCCTGCGCGGACTGGAGTGACTTGCGCTGCTCGGGAGACAGGTCCACGCGCCCGAGCTCCGCGCGCAGGCGGTCCCGCTCCGCCTCGAGCTTTCCGCGGCGGTCCCTTACGACTGCGGAAGACACAGCGCGCACGGCCTCGAGGTCCTGTTTCGAAGGGACAAGGCCCTTTCGCCTGGCATGGTCCCGAAGGAGCGGGCCCAAGAGGAGCTCCTGAAGCCTCTGCATCTCGGAGGCGGACTCCCAGCGCGCATAGTTCTCGGGACTCAGCGTCGCGCGCCTGGCCTGTCGCTCCGATTCCTGTGGCCTGAGGGCCGCCCGCGAAATCTCACGGCCCAGGACCACGGCCACGGGCTTGTCGACCTCGGCCGGAGCCGAGGCCAGGGCGTCGGTCCGTGCCACCAGCAGGAGCAGCCCACAGACACCCAGAGCCCAGAGCCCCTTGAAACCCTTTCGCATGCACATTCCTTTCAGGAAGGGAGGAGAGGCACTGCATCCAACGTGCCTCCACGGTTCTCTTTGCAGCCTTGTAGAGAGCCGTGCACACCCAGACAGTTCCTCGCGTGGAGTGTGCAACGAGCTGCACACCCCTTGCACGTCCGCGCGGCGTCCCTCTCACTCCGTTGAGCGGTCGCCCGTGGGTGGAGACAAGGATGGAGGCACGGAGTCCCCCAGCTCGGCGTCGGACAGGAGCCGGTAGCCGAGCGTCCTGGCCGCATCCAGCTTGTCGACGTCGACGCGGACCTGCTGCCCTTCGGGTGTCCGAGCGCTGACCTTGCCCTCGGAGACGAAGGCCCACCGCGTGGAGCGAGGGACCTGCGTCATCGCGAGGTCCGAGGAGACGTAGGTCACGAGCCCGGACTGGACGTCGAGGATCCGCACCAGGTTGGCCGGTGGAGCGGCGGAGTCCTTCTCCGAGGTGTCACGGCACGTGACGACGCCCCGGACCCAGCCGCGCTTGTTGCGGGTTCGGCCCGCCGCGCGATTCGCCCGGGGACGTGAGCCGCGAAGGAGCACTGACATACACGGCCCATGACTTCAGTCTTTTGGGGTCGAGCCTGTTCAAGGTTTCCCCTAAGCCGGTCCGCTCCGTCTGGCAATACCACCGGAGGGGGACGGGCCGCGCTTGAGCCACGAAGCCCGTGCGCTACCGTGAAGGTTCCGCGGCGGATGGCCGCGCCCGACCTGGGGAGAACAACATGGGGCTCGGTGAAGATTTGCGACTGCTCTCGGAGCAGGTCCGTAAGCGACAGGCATTCATCAAGGGCGAGGAGGCCACGAAGCAAGCCCTCATCCTCCCTTTCATCCAAGCGCTGGGCTACGACATCTACGACCCGACAGAGACCCAGCCCGAGTACGTCGCCGACTTCGCCAAGAAGCGCGGCGGTGTCATGGAGAAGGTCGACTACGCCCTGCATCTGAAGGGACAGCCCTCGCTCTTCATCGAGTGCAAGGCCGCGGACGCCGCTCCGGAAGACCACGACGGACAGCTGGCTCGCTACTTCAATGCCACGCCCTCGGTCCGCCTCGGCATCGTGACGAACGGCACGCGCTATCGCTTCTTCACGGACCTGCAATCCCCCAATGTGATGGATACGACCCCCTTCCTGGAGTTCAACGTCCTCGCCTTCACCGACCGGGACCTCGACCTCCTCCGCCCCTTCACCAAGGAGTTCTTCGACGCGTCCTCCATCCAAGGACATGCCGAGGAGATCATCTTCGTCGGAAAGGTCACCGCACTCATCAACGAGCTGTTGCGCAATCCCTCGGAGAGCTTCGTCCGGTTCCTGCTCACGGAAGTCGAGCTGGTTTCAGGACGCGTCACTCGCAGCGTCGTCGAGCGCTTCATCCCCATCGTCAAGAAGTCCATCCAGACGACGCTCCTCGACATGATGACGAAATCGATTCAGCAGGAGATCGCCCAGCCCAACGCGCAGAACGCCCCCGCGCCCGGCCCGCCGAGCCCCGCCGAGGCCCTCCAGCGCGCAGCCGAAGCAGGCGAGTCGGCGCCCCAGATAGAGACCACCGAGCTCGAGTTGGAGATCTTCCGAATCGTCCAGAAGCAGTGCGCCGAGTCCACGCTCAAGCAGACCATCGGATACAAGGACTCGACCACCTACTTCGGCATCAACCTGGGCAAGGTGACGTCCTGGTTCCTCCGGGCCTTCACCAACGGGAAGAAGAAATCGCTCGTCACGCGACTGCCCACGGAGCAAGCCGCGCTGCTCGCTCCTGGGTTCGAGGTGGAGACCGCTCCTGACGGACTCGGCAAGAGCCGCGTCTTCTTCAACGCGTCCAGCGACATCGAGAAGCTCAGGGCCCTGGTGCTCGTCGCCTACGAAGAGGAAGCGAAGCGGCAATCCAGTGGCACCACCGAGGGTGGCGCCACGTCCGAGAGCACTCCCACCCCCTGACACCACCAGGAGCGCGCGCCCGGCATGTTTCCGGAAGCCACTGAAGGACCTGGGCTGCGCTTCCACCGCGCGGTGCGGCATGATGCCCACCTCGTCGCCTTGTCCGGGGTCCCTCGATGAAGCGCCTTCCCATGCCTCTCGTGCTGTTCCCGCTGCTCACCACGCTGCTCACGGGAGGTGCGCGGGCGGAGGAGCTGACCGTGGCCTCGATCACCGTCATCCCCAAGCCGGAGACCGAGCCCAGCTACCCGCAAGAGGCCATCCGGATGCCGTTCATCACCCACCGCAACCCGGAGCTGGCCGCTCGCATCAACGACAGCCTGTTCATCAGTCGGTTCAAGGCGCGAGCCCCCGCCAAGGCCGAACCGCAACTGTCCGCTCCCGAGTACGACCTGGCGGGGCTGGCCCGTCAGACTTTCGCGGTGACACGCAACGATGCCCGGCTGCTCACGATCCGGTTCGACGCCGAAAACTGCGGCGCCTACTGCGAGCCGTACAGCGTGGCCTACAGCTTCGACGTGAAGACGGGCCGACTGCTCAGGTCCCAGGAGCTGTTCACTCCCGCCGGCGTCCGCGCACTGACCCGCCGCATGCATCAAGAGAAGAAGCGCCGCTATCGCGCGCAGATCGCCCAGGCTGAAAAGACGCTGAAGGCCGCACGCAAGAAGAAGGCGGATGACGAGACGCTCACGGACCTCGCGGAGCGCGTGGACGTCAACCGCGCGTGCCTGACCCAACTCGAGGAGTTCGAGGACGAGATGCTCCGCGGGTCCTCCTTCCACGGCCGCTGGGAGTTCAAGAGCGGGAATGCCGTCTGGACGGATGGCCGCTGCACCAACCACGCCTGGGGCGGACTCGATGACGTCGGCAATGTCAGCCTGTCACTGCCCTACGCGGCCCTGCGCCCGCATCTGACGGCGTATGGCAAGCGGATGCTGCTGGGTGAAGGACAGGCGTCTTCGAGCGACGTCTTCGGGCAGGTGCTCCACGGCTTCATCGGCGAGTCGCCCATCGTCTCAGTGCTGGAGAAGGAGGACGATGGCTCCGTCTCCGGCATGTACTTCGACAAGAACCATCTCAAGCCCCTCCTCCTGAACGGACAAGTGACGGGCGGGAAGCTCGAGATGGAGGAGCAGGATGCGGGCGGCAACCCGACGGCGAACGTGCGGCTGGAGATCGGCGACAACCACCTCCGAGGTGACTGGGTGGGCAATACCCCCTTGCCGATGAAGCTGAGTGCTCCCTAGCAAGCGCTCGAAGCGGACGAAGGGCCTCGGCCCTTGCCAGGGCTCACCGACACGCAGGGGTGCGCCTTCTACCGGCGAGTATGACTAACAACCACAGAGGCGACGACGCGTCGTGGTACAGGCCCCTGTCGCATCGCAGCAGGTCGTGGTGACGGTCTGGACCGTGTCGAGCGCCCCCAGCTCGCATCGGCCCACACGACACTCGCCCCAGGTCTCCGTGCACGTCACGGCGGCCTGGGACAGCTGCCCTTCCTGGACGTCCTCGGGAAGCACCTCATCCTGCTCCATGGGCGAACCCCCACAGCCAACGACAGACAGCGCCACCGCGCACATCAGCCAACGCAGGTTCTTCATTGTATCCCCCAGACAGTCCGCCTCAGGGCGGGCTGTCAGTCATTACGGGCCAGGCGTCCAACGAATGCAACACAGGGCAGGAAGTGCGCCCCCGCACGTCCCCGCCCAGCCCTTGTCAGTCGTGCTCCCATAATGGGCTCTCCCAATCAGGAGGTCCCATGTCGGAACGCCGTCGTTCGTGGTGGGTTCCACGCGTCGCCATGCTGTGCGTCGCGGGGGTGGCGGCGACCGACTCGCTCGCCGCCGAGCGCCCCTCGCTGGTGAACACACGCATCCTCACGCCCTTCAACGCCAACGGCCACGCCTCCACGGTCGACGGCCGCGTCTTCGTGGGCAACATCCGGGAGGACGCAACGACGACGACCACGACGTGGGTCGCCAAGGCGTTCCGCCCCGAAGCCGTGACGTATGACGCGCAGGGCAAGCCCGACTTCTCCACCGCCTTCTCGTACGGGCGCATCACCCAGGTACGGAATGGAGAGAACGCGCTGGCCTTCTGCTTCACCAACCCCGCCCTGCCCTACCAGATGGTGGATGGGCTCGCGGTGTACCAGCCCTACATCGTCGACTCGCAGATGTACAACGGCCCCAATGTGTTCCGCCGCCGCCCTGCGGACATCCGGGTATCCCAGCCCTTCACCGCGCAAGCGGATGTGTCGTCGTTCACCACCGGCAACCTGGAGACGCTCATCACCGTCACCGGCGCGACCCTCCGGGGCATCGAGCCCACGATGACGTCCGATGGCCGGCTGCTCATCTTCCAGGGCGGCCCCCTCAACGATGGCGGCATCGACCACCTGATGTACTCCTACAACCCGACACCGTGCGCCGCCTTCGGCTGGAGCAACCCACGCCCCTTGTCGATGATGTACAACGATACGACCTCGGGAGTTCAGCGCTACCCGCTGGCTCGCTGGGGTCTCAAGGCCGCCACCGGGGAGCCCTTCGGCGACACGACGTCAGGCCCCCTGCTCCGGGGCGCCTATCCCTGGGTGGACCACGAGGGCCGCAACGTCACGTACACGAGCGTCCTCTACAAGGATGGGGCGCGCCGCGAGGCGGTGAGCCTGATTGGCGTGGACACCGGCTTCGCGGCGTACCACATCGATGGCGCCGTCAACACGGGCCGCAATGACATCGCGCACCTGTTCTACTCGGGTCCCATGTGGAACTTCGAGAGGGAGCGCGCCCCCGCGCAGAACTTCCCGCGCGGCGCCTCCAACGAGCGCCAGTACCTGCCCGTCACGAAGTCCCACGACGTCATCGCCCTCTTCGGCAGCAACACGGCGGACTACAACGAAATCGACGTCGGCGAGCTGAGAGACCCCTTCCAGCTGCTCAGCCTGCCCATGAACGAGCTGGTCACCCGCGCGGGCACCTACGATCTGACGCGCACCCCGGACTCCTCCGGCTACTTCTTCACGGGCACCCTCACCGGCACCGCGTTCACCTCCGCGGGCAACTTCGTGACGCAGTCCACCTCCGGCTCGCTGTGGGAGCCCCATGGCAAGGGCAAGGCGCTCATGCTCCCCGGTGGCGGAGCCCTCACGGTGAACCTGGCGGACGCCGCTGGCACCGTGCGCGGCGTGGGCGCCTTCGTGCGAGGCTTCACCGTGCAGCTCTCCGTGAAGCCCGACGCGAGCCTCCATGCCGGCTGCACCACGGGCAACCCCTATCGCTACCTCTTCCAGAAGGCCGGGGCGCTCGACCTCATCTACGAGGCCGACAACACGGTGCAGATGTCTTTCGTCATCAATGGCACCCGCGTGCGGCTGGGGCGCAGCCCTCCGCTCCCGCTCGATGCGTGGACCCACCTGGCCTACACCTGGGACGGCGTCACCGGTGCCTTCCGGGAGTACCTCAACGGCGTGCCCAGCGGCCGCGCGCTCCCCGTGGCCCCCGGAAGCTTCCGCATGGGCACGGGAGTGCTGTCCATCGGCGCGGGCAACGTGCTGAACGTCGAGGCCTGTCCCACCAGCGGCGAGGGCTCCTTCAAGGGCGCCATCGACGAGGTGCGCTTCTTCAACCATGCGCGCTCGGCTCGCTCCATCTGCATGATTTCCCCCGGCGCGGACTGCCTGGACGAGGCCATCCAGGAGACTCCCACCGAGGGGCAGTTCGGCATGAGCCAGCAGGCCTTCCAGTGCAACAGCTACGCGGCACTGGGCTCGCGGGCGTGCGCTTCCGCCATGCACCGCGTCTGCGCCCAGCGCGGCGCCCATGATGCGCTGGCCAACAGCACCAACGTCTTCGAGACGATTCAGCAGCTCATCGGCAACCGGCCGCCCATCTCGCTCCTGGGAGCGCTCGCCGCCGCCACGTCCACCGAGGTCAGCGTGGCGTGCGCCCCCATCCAGCACGAGAGCGTGGCGGTCACCTTCGAGGAGCTGGCGCGCCTGCACACGCTCTGCACCGACGACCGCGCCGCGCAGACCTTCGACTGCACCGCCGCCGCGCATCGCTGGTGCAACAACCTGGGGTGGACGACGGGACAGATTTTCGAGGTGACCTCACGCGCCTGGGTCGGATGCTTCAACTCGGGCCTCGTCATGGATGTCACCAAGGACCAGCTCGGCCCCGCGTCCAACTCCGGTGCGTTCATGAACACCGACTCCAAGCTGGAGGTCAGCCGGTGGTGTCAGGCCCGAGGGTACGGCGCGGGCGTGGTGCAGGAGCTGGGCTCGGGATATCTCGTGCAGACGCACTGCTTCCAGCCCGCGGCGACGGTGCCCTGGAAGATCAATCCCTGACGAACGACGTCATCCCCACCCTGGCGGAGCCGGAGGGCTCGTGCGGGCTCAGCGAGAAGACCGACACCCGGCCATCCGGGATGAGCGCCACGCGGTGGCGCGGCGTCACTGTGCCCGCCTGGACCCGGTACGTGGAGAAGGAGAGCACTCCGTCGCCCATGGTGTTGAGCGAGGGGGACTCCTACTCGCAGCCCCGCGGGGACGCCCAAGGGAAG
Source organism: Myxococcus stipitatus (assembly GCF_038561935.1). The sequence goes on from NZ_CP102770.1 coordinate 7,555,029, forward strand.
TGAGGCGATGGGCTGGGCGGGCTCCTGGTTGGTGTCGTCCTTGCGCACGTCGAGGAGATGCGGCCCGCCTCCTCGGGGTGCGCCGCGCCAGGACCTGGGACGAGGTCACCGTCGCACGGAGGAGTGGCATGTGGGCCGCAGAGGGAGCCCGACCGCGGCAGGAGAGCCTCAAGCCGAGGCGTAGCGAGAGGTATCGGGATTGCAATCCGCCTCCTCTGCACGGGCGAACGTCCCGATGTGGGAGAGATACCGCATGCGGTCCATCATGGCTCTGAGTCTCCTCTTCGCGGCGTCGGCACTCGCCCAACCCGCGGGCAGTGATTGGGAGGCGGGCCTCTCGCTCTATCGCGCGAAGGACTACGCACGGGCCTGTCCCCTGCTACGGAAGGCGGCCGAGGCCGCTGGCCCCCAGGGCGAGCCGTGGGCGGACCTCGGGCTTTGCGAGCTGAAGCGAGGACGAAAGGCGGAGTCCATCCGCGCCTCCCAGCTCGCGGTCCGCCATGGCGACGAGAAGACGCGGAAGGCGGCGTACTTCAATCTGGGACTCGCGGGCGTGAGCCTCGCGCCGAAGGATGTGAAGAACTCCCGCGCCTGTGTCCCCCTGACGCTGCCGAACGAGCTCGAATGCAAGCAGCGGTTCGTCGTCTGCGGTCAAACCCACGACTGGTACGGCTATGCGTACTTCGAGGAGCGCACCTCCGAGCTGCTGATACTTCCCTGCGACGGGGGAGACTGCCCCACACAGATTCCCGCTGACCCGGATTGCGCGGGCCCGTCTTCGGAGAAGTGCTCGATGGCCCGCATCGAGCTTTCCTCGGAGCGGGTGCACAGAGGCATGGGCTCGACGCCAGCATGGTCGTGCACCGAGTCATCGGCCGTGGAGTCACGCGCGATGGCGTGCGCCCAGAAGAAAGGGGCGAACGAGGCGGCCTGCATGAAGACCGCCTGTGATGAGGCTCGCCGCTGGCAACGAGCGGAGGAGTCCTCGCGCGCGGAATGGACGGAGCTCCAGGAGGAGCTCGAGTCATGGGACTCCCTCCATGAGTGCAAGACTTGCTACGAGGGCAGAACCCAGACGGAATGCACCCTCGTCTCACTCAACCCCTGCACGGGGCGCGCAGGCGCCGTCTGTCGCGAGCAGAGGAGCGCCCGAGACACCCGCATCGGACAGGACTCCGTCTGGCCCGCGAAGACCTTCGCCCAGGAGTTCACCTTCCGGCTCGCGCCGCTTCCCGGTGACTGACGTCGGGACGCGACTCCGTCCCTCCCGCCCATTTGTTCGCTCCCGATGACCGAGCCCTCACGTCATGTGTCGGGCAGCGGTCGGCCGCCGTCCCCGCGGCTCGATACATGTTTCAAGCAGCACACACATCCCGTTTCACGCCCTGGCCTCGGGACGCAAGTTCCTCCCTACTGTCCCCAAGGTCCGCAATGAACAAGCCTGTGTGCGTGTTGCTGTCGCTGGCTGTCGCGGCGTGCAACCACGAGCCTCCGCCCGAGTTCCCCCAGACGCTGTACCGCAACGCGAAGGTCTTCACCGCACGAGACTCCGGTGGATTCGCGGAGTCGCTCCTCGTCGAAGGAGGCAAGGTGCTCGCCGTCGGCACCACCTTGGACGTCGAAGCAGTCGCCCGTCGCGAAGCCACCATCGTGGACCTGGGCGGGCGCACCGTGGTGCCGGGCCTGGTGGACGCCCATGCGCATGTGGCCTGGCTGGGACACCCGACGTGGTGGGTGAATGACCTGGTCTTCGTCCCAGGCCCCGGTCCGAGCGCACGAGAGGTGGCGCGGCTCGTGAAGGCGCGAGCCGAGACCACGCTCATGGGCACCCCCATCATGGCCTTCGTGTCGACGGGGTACTTCGCCACCGTGGGCGACAACCCGCGCGCCCTCCTGGACGCGGCCACGTCGTCCCATCCGGTCCTGACCGTGGACTGGATGGGGCACGGCACCACGGCCAACTCCGCCATGCTCGCGCTGGCCGGGTATGTGGACGGGATGCCGGACCCGTTCGGCGGGAGGCTGTCACGCGACAGCAGCGGCAGGCTGACGGGCCATGCCCAGGGGCTCGCGAGAGTCACCCTGCTCCAGGCACTCTCGGACCGGGTCCCGACTTCGGACTACGTCGAGGCCTATGACTGGTACGCCGACTTCGCCCTCCGGTTCGGTTACACAGCGACCCTCGACCTCCCGTCAGCCCTGAGCGAGGAGCGCACCGCACAGGTCCACGCCGCGCAGGTGTCCCTCCACCAGTTCATTCCCGTGTGCCTCATCGACCAGGAGGGCGAGGTCTGCGCTCCGGGTCCGGATGGAGTCATCCGACGCCAGGTGTTCCTGGATGGCAACCCGGTCGACTGCTCGACGTGGGTCTCCCTTCCGTATCTCGCGCCCCAGTCGTGCCCGGACGCAGAGGTCCCATGGCTCGGGCAGCAGGGACTGACGAGGACGCAGCTCGACGCGGTGCTGGCGGACGTCATCACCCGAGGCGGCAAGCTCTTCGTCGACGCGCTGGGTGACTCGGCCGTGGAGCTGCTGCTGTCGCGACTGGAGACGTGGCCTCCCGAGACGTGGCGCGGGCGCCTGTCCTTGGAGCATGCGGACCTGATGAACCCGGGCCAGGTGGCGCGGGCGGGCGCGCTGGGCATCGCGGTGGTGCAGACGCCCACCCACTTCCCCGACTTCAAGACGCTGTTCCCCTTGAGGTTCATGCCCGAGCTGACGACCCACGCCCAACCCCTGCGCTCGCTCCTGAGCGCGGGCATCCCGCTGGCCCTCGGCTCGGACAGCTTCGGCCAACCCGCCTCTCCCTGGACCGAGGTGATGCGCACCACCCAGCTCCCGCTGCGCCCCGATGAGGCGCTGACGCGGGAGCAGGCCGTGACGGGCTGGACGAGGACCGCGGCCCAGGTCCGTGGACTTCCAGGCGCGGGGGAGCTCACGAAGGGCCAGCCCGCGACCTTCGCGGTCCTGAGTCAGGACGTGTTCACGGTGGCCCCCGAGGAGCTCTTGTTCACCCGAGCAGTGCTGACCGTGGTGGACGGCAAGGTGGCCTGGAGCGACGGCTCCTTGCTGCCGGGGACGGGAGCGGCTCCATGAACATGACGCCTGCTCAACGGGGCCTGGGGCTCAATACCAGCGCTGATTGCTTCCGCCGTGACAGTCCCATACACCGACATGCGCCCCGTCCGCATTGATCGAACTCAGGATCTCCAAGCACTTGTTATTGAGTCGGCTCCTGATGAAGTTCCCGTCCCAGTACCACTTCTGATTGGCACCGCCATGGCAGTCCCACAAACCCACGTGGGCGCCGTTGTGCTGTCCCGAATCGAGAATCTCCAGACACTTGTTGTGCATGTCGCTGCGAATCTCCTCGCCAACCAAGGACCACTTCTGATTGGCACCGCCATGGCATCCCCACACGCCAGCGTGCGCGCCGTTGTGCGCAAGCGAGCTGAGGATCTCCAGGCACTTGAAATTCCTGTAGCTGCGCAGCTCAATCCATTGACCGAACGAGGGCGCCTCCTCCCCCATGGCTGGCACGGCCAGCAGCGTCACAGCCAGAACCACACCTCGCAGCAATGGTATTTCCATGTCGGGCCTCCGCGTGAGCAGCGACCCCAATCCAACATTAAACGCGCAATTCACGAAATAGCTGAAATTCTCAAAGTCTGACAATCAACACGCCTTCCGCGGCGCACTCGGTAGGAACAGGCCGTTCGCCTCCGTCAGGGAAGCACGCCCCTGCGCACCAGCTCGCGGAAGTAGCGCGCCGCCGGGTCCACGTGGGTGCGCTCGTGCCAGCACATGGAGATCTTGACGGAGCGCGCGGGATACGGCGCGTCGACGGGCTGCACCGCGAGACGAGCCCCCTGCTCCCGCACGAGCGACTCCGGCAGCGTCGCGACCAGCTCCGTCGCCGCCACGACCGCCGCCGCCGCCGTGAAGGAGGGCACCGTCATCACGACCTCTCGCGGAATGCCCGCCCGTGCGTAGGCGACGGCGACGGCGTCCCGGAAGCTCTTGCCCGGCACCATGTCCACGCGGACGTGCTGAAGCCCTCCCAACGCTCGCGCCGACAGCCGCTTGCCCAGCACCGGATGCCCCCGGCGCGCCACGAGCACCGTTTGCTCCGACACCAGCGGCTCAAAGTGCAGCCCCGCCCCCTCTCCCGCGAGCCCCAGGTGCACGTCCACCTGTCCCGCCCCCAGGTCCCCCAGCGACACGAGCGAATCGATGCCCACCACCGATAGCCGAGCGTTCGGCAGCTCCGCACGCATCAGCGCCGCGATGCGCGGCACCCACGTGAGCTGCCCGGCATCGGACACCGCCAGCGTGAAGGTCTGGTTGCACCGCAGCGTCTCGAACGGGACTTCGTGGAGCGCGAGCTCCATCTCCCTGAGCCCTCGTCCGATCGCGGGCGCCAGCGCGAGCGCCCTCGGCGTGGGGACGATGCCTCGCCCCTTTCGCGTCACCAGCGGGTCCCCCAGCAGGGCGCGGAGCCGGGCCAGGCTGTTGCTGATGGCCGACGGCGTGACGTGGAGCCGCTCGGACGCACGGACCACGCTGCGCTCGGCGAGCACGGTGTGGAGGACCAGCAGGAGGTTGAGGTCGATGGCCCCTATCTGAATGCTCATTCCACGTGAGGATACTGCTCACGAACCATCACGGCCAGGAACGTCTCACCGGCCGCATATTGGGCGCATGAAACGACTTCTTGGCTGTCTCCTCACCGGCGCGCTCATCGCGTGCCACTCCGCCGCCCCCTCCCTCCCCCCACGTGCGCCCATGCCCTCCATCCAGCAAGTCCCCGTCCTCGACTCCTTCATCTCCTACCGTGAGGAGGGCTCCGGCTCACCCATCGTGTTCCTCCACGGCAACCCCACGTCCTCGTACGTGTGGCGCAACGTGATGCCCCAGCTCGCCGACCGGGGCCGCGCCCTCGCGCCCGACCTCATCGGGATGGGGCAGTCCGGCAAGCCCGACATCGCCTATCGCTTCGCGGACCACGCGCGCTACCTGGACGCCTGGTTCGATGCGCTCGACCTCCGCGAGGTCGTGCTCGTCGGCTACGACTGGGGCGGCGTGCTCGCCCTGGACTGGGCCTCGCGACACCCGGACCGCGTGCGCGGCGTCGTGGTCTTCGAGACATTCCTCCGGCCCACGTTCTGGCGCGACTCGACACCCGAGGGCGAGAAGCTGTTCCGCGCGCTGCGCACGCCCGGCGTCGGCGAGAAGATGGTCCTCGAGCAGAACGAGTTCCTCGCGCGCTCCCTCGCCCATGGCGTCAAGACGGGCCTGAGCGAGAGCGCCCGCGCGGCCTACTACGCCCCCTTCCCCGATGCCGCGTCCCGACGCCCCATGCTCCAGTGGCCGCGTGAGCTTCCCATCGACGGTGAGCCCGCGGACGTGGTCGCCCTCGTCGAGCGCAACAGCGCCTGGCTCGCCCAGCCCTCCTCCAAACCCGCGCTCCTGCTGACCTTCGGCGACGGCGGCCTCAGCTCACCAAAGACCGTCGAGTGGGCCCGCACCACCCTCCCGCGCCTCGACATCGTCCCGCTGCCCCCGGCCGGACACCACGCGCCCGAAGACGCACCCGACGACATCGCCCGCGCCATCCGAAGCTGGCTCGACCGCCAGGGCTGGTGAGCCACCACGGGCACGTGCGCCCCGCACGCCCGCACGACGAACGCGGGCGTGCCCGAGCCTCTCTCGCGCGATGAGAGGACTTCGAGCACGAAGCACTCCCGCGGGACCGGATGGGGCACATCACCCGCGAACGTCAGACCCACTCCTCACGATGGCCCACGCTGTCTCACTCGTTTCACGGCCATCATCCAGGAGCACCGGTGTTCTCGACACGCCTGGCGCGCTGTCTCCAAGCCTGCCTCTTCCTCTTCCTCTGGGCGCACTGCGGCGACGCGGTTCCACCCGAACCCCCGCCTGAATCCCCTCCCGCGGCCACCACGGCGGCACTGGAGGAGACGCCCGTCCGGCCTCGCTTCGTGCCAGGTCGGGTCATCGTGAAGTTCCTCCCGGCGGGCCAGAAGCAAGCGGCGGTCACCACCCTGTCGCTCCAGGGCCAGACCTTCCAGAAGGCGGAGGCACTGCCCGAGGGCGCGGAGCTCTGGACGCTCGTGACGGTGGAGGGGCAGAAGGGCCTCTCTGTCTCCGAGAAGGAGCAAGCCACCATGGCCGCCGTGGAGGCGCTGCGCCAGCGCTCCGACGTCGAGTACGCCCACGTGGACCTGTACCTCGACTACTTCGCCACGCCCGTGGACGAGCACTACGCCCTTCAATGGCACTACCCCGCCATCCAGCTTCCCCTGGCGTGGCAGACCGTCACGGGCAACGTGAGAATCGCCGTCCTGGACTCCGGGCGGGTGGAGCACCCGGACATGTCCGGACGTTGGGGGCCCGGCCATGACTTCGGCTACGAGGAGCCCGGTGCCTCGGACCCGGACCCGACCACGGATGGCCGGTATCACCATGGGCTGCACGTGGCGGGAATCCTCGGCGCGAAGTGGGACACCTTGGGCGTCGCGGGCATCTGCCGGGACTGCCCCATCCTTCCGGTGAAGGTCTCCACCACCGACAACCACCCCATCCTGAGCAACGTGGCGAAGGCCATCGACTGGTCCGTGAACCACGGCGCGCGGGTCATCAACATGAGCTTCGGCACCCTCAAGCCGTACGAGGAGCCCTGCTCCATGTACCCGTTGATCCAAGCCGCCATCACCCGCGCCATCAACTCCGGCGTCGTCGTGGTCACCGCCGCGGGCAACGACAACCGAGACCCCAGCGTGGTGACTCCCGCGTCCTGCGAGGGCGTCATCAACGTGGCCGCCACCCAGCGCAACGGGCAGCGCGCCCTCTACAGCAACGGAGGTCCGCTGGTGACGCTCTCCGCGCCCGGCGGTGGCCCGGACATCTTCGGCGATGGCCTGGGCTGTCATGACCCCAACGGGCTCACCCCCTACAACGGAACGGGAGGGGCCGTGTCCACCTGGGCCATCTCCAAGCCCGGCTCCCAGCTGAGCGGCTCCGACTACTGCTACCGCTACCTGTCCGGGACCTCCATGGCCGCGCCCCACGTCTCCGGCGTGGCCGCGCTCATCCTGAGCCAACGTCCCCACTGGAGCGTCGCGCAGGTGAAGGAGCGGCTCCTCCAATCCGTGAACCCCATCCCCGGGTGCCCGACGAACGTGTGTGGCGCCGGGATGCTGGATGCCTCCAAGGCCATCATCACGAACATGAACCTCGCGACACCTTCGTGCGGTGTGGACGTGAACACGGCCACCTTCACCTGCACCAACGCGCTCGCCACGGGAGGTGTCGCGCCCATCCAGCACACGTGGACCGTCCTCGAGAACGCCACCATCACTTCGAGCACCGCCACCTCGGCACAGGGCACCTGCACGCGGGGCACGGAGGCCCGGCTGCTCCTCACGGCCATGGACGCCGAGCACACCGGCCTGAGCCATGAGCGGGCCTTCCGCTGCCCGCCCCCGCTCCTCGACGCCGCGTTCGCGAACCAGCATGTCCCCTGGGGCCTGCCGCCCGAGAGCACCTACAGCGTCAGCGTGACGATGACGAACACCGGTGCGGAGACCTGGACGGCCGCGGGCGGGTTCAAGCTGGTGGCCGTGGCGCCGGAAGGCAACACCTCGTTCTGGGGCGTGAATCGCGTGGAGCTGTCCGCCTCGGACAGCATCGCCCCGGGACAGAGCAAGGTGTTCATGTTCAACATCAACAGCCCGTTCGCGCTCGGCGCGCAGCCCTTCCAGTGGCGGATGATGAAGGAGGGCCACGGCCTGTTCGGCGCGCCGTCCCCGCGCACGGACATCGCCGTCTGGGCGCAGGCCTGGAACGCGACGTTCGTCCGCCAGAGCGTCCCCACATCGGTCCCGATGGGGCGCCCCTTCGAGGTCTCCGTCACGATGCGCAACACGGGCACCGAGACCTGGACTCCCGCCAGCTACGCCCGGCTGGGCTCACACAATCCCGAGAACAACACCACCTGGGGCGTCAACGCGATCCTCCTTCCCAATGGCGCGTCCGTGCCTCGGGGACAGGAGTACACCTTCACCGCCACCGTCACCGCGCCCAGCACGCCGGGCGTCTACAGCTTCCGGTGGCGGATGCGGAGCCTGAACACCACCACCTGGGAGTGGTTCGGCTTCGGCGGCTTCACCGACGACCTCCCCATCACCGTGACGCTGCCGCCGAGGGACGCGGCCTTCGTCAGCCAGTCGGGGCCGACCATGGTGATGGCGGGGACCCCCTTCGTCTACAACGTCACCATGAAGAACACGGGCACGCAGACGTGGCGCGCCAGTGACGGCATCAGCCTCTCCAGCGGCAGCAGCGCGTGGAACTTCGTCCGGGGCTACCTGACCCCGGGCGAGGAGATTGCGCCGGGCCAGCAGAAGACCTTCGCGGTGACTGTCACGCCCCCCGCCACCGTGTCGGGGCCCCAGGTCATGCGGTGGAGGCTGTGGCACAACGCGACGGGGCCCTTCGGGCAGCAGTCGCCCGACGTCACGCTCCAGGTCCTGCCCCAGGCCAAGGCCGCGTTCGTCCGTCAGACGCTGCCCGCCTTCGTGACGCCCGGACAGAGCTTCCCCGTCACCCTCACGCTGAAGAACTCGGGCGATGCGGCGTGGGGAGGCACCCCGGGCTACCAGCTCGCGCCCGTCCCCGCCCTCCCGGGGCACAACTGGGGTCACGCGTCCGTGTCCATGGAGCCCGGGGAGGTGGTGGCGCCCGGCGCCGAGAAGACGTTCTCGTTCACCGCCGTCGCGCCGATGACCCAGGGCCCTCACGCCTTCCAGTGGCGGATGCGGGTCCAGGTCTCTCCGGGGACCTTCATCGACTTCGGTGATGCGACTTCGCGCGTGGACCTCCTCGTCGCGGGCCCCTGCTACTGCCCGCCCGGAGAGGTCTGCCCCGACGTCGTGTGCAACCCGGACTCCTAGGCACGCCTCGGGAGTCCAAGCAGTCGCGGTGACGTCCGTGGCGAGGGCTGTAATCCGCCTCGCCACAGACGCCCCGCTTTGTAACGGGCGGCGCCACAGCACTTCCGGTCTTTGCCAGGAAAGCCTCGTTGGCACGCCCACTGCTCCGTGCCGGCCGCCGGTTCCGCATCCCCCGCCGGCGTCACCCCAGAGCAGGAGCTCACATGTCGCAGGGTTATTTCCGCCGCCGCCTCACCCAGGCGCTGGTGCTGGTGGGAGCGCTGGGCGCTTCCTCCGCCGTCGCGGTCGTGCAGGACGCGAGCGGCCCGCGCAACCACGATGCCCGCATCGCCCGCAACCTCGGCATGAAGAAGGCACTGAGCGCGGTGCAGAAGGACCGTGAGGCCGCGCTGCGCCGCGGCGTGCCCGAGCTGCGCGTGGAGACGGACGCCTCCACGGGCCTGGTCCGCTCGCTCGTCAACCCGGTGGGCGCGCTCACGGCGCCCAGCAGCGGCGACGCGCTCGCCATCGGCTTCTCCTTCCTCCAGGCGCAGCGGGAGCTGCTGGGCCTGGAGCTGACGGACCTGGCGAACCTGGAGGTCACCGACCGCGTCTACTCGCGGCAGAGCGGTGTCACCCACCTGTACCTGCGCCAGACGCACCAGGGCCTGCCGCTCTACAACGGCCAGCTGCAAATCAACGTGGACGGAAAGGGCCGCGTGCTCAGCGTGCACAGCGACTTCATGCCCTCGCTCGCGCGCGCCGTCGCGAGCATCCAGCCGCGCCTGGACGCCGCCGCCGCCGTCTCCGGCGCCGCGCGCCACCTGGGCCTGAAGCCGCTGACGGCGCCTCGCGCGCTGGAGAAGGACTCCGGCCCGCGCCAGCAGACCCGCGTCGAGCCGTCCGGCGTGTCGCTGGAGCCCATCGACGCGAAGCTCGCGCTGCTGCCCGTCTCCCCGGGCGAGGTCCGGCTGGTGTGGAACTTCCAGGTCCACATGCCGGACCAGGAGCACGTCTATGACATGACGGTGGACGCCACCACGGGGGAGGTCTGGACGCGCTTCGACTGGGTCGCCTCGGATGCCTACTCCGTCTACCGCCGCCCCATCGAGAGCCCCAACCACACCACGCCCCTGCCGCCCATGGACGCGCGGGTGAGCCTGCTCAACCCCGCCAACCTGACGGCGTCGCCCTTCGCCTGGCATGACACGAACGGCGCCCCGGGGGCCGAGTACACCATCCACCGGGGCAACAACGTCCACGCGTACGAGGACTCGGACGCCAACAACCTGCCGCCGACGACGGAGCCCAACTGCGGCACGTCGCTCACGTGCAGCTACCTGCTGAACCTGGCCAACGCGCCCAGCACGTACCGCGACGCGGCCGTCACGAACCTCTTCTACTGGAACAACATCATCCACGACATCCAGTACCAGTACGGCTTCGACGAGGCGGCCGGCAACTTCCAGGTCAACAACTACGGCCACCCGGGCCTGGGCAACGACGACGTGCGCGCCGAGGCGCAGGACGGCACGAGCGTCAACAACGCCAACTTCTACACGCCGCCGGACGGCCAGCGTCCGCGCATGCAGATGTACCGGTGGACCACCACCGTCCCCAACCGCGACGGTGACCTGGACAGCGGCATCATCGTCCACGAGGCCGGGCACGGCATCTCCAACCGCCTGGTCGGCGGCCCCAGCAACGTGTCCTGCCTCAACAACAACCAGGCGCCGGGCGAGGGCATCAGCGACCTGCTGTCGCTCATCTACACCGCGAAGGCCACGGACACCGGCCCCCAGGGGCGCGGCATGGGCACGTACGCGCTGGGACAGCCCACGACGGGCCTGGGCATCCGCGGGCAGCGCTACAGCACCAGCCCGACGGTCAACACGTGGACGTACGCCAGCATCAACGGCATGGCCATCCCCCACGGCGTGGGCTCCGTGTTCGCGCAAGGCATGTGGGAGGCGTACTGGGCCCTGGTGGACCGCTGGGGCTTCGACAACAACCTCTACAACGCGATGGGCAGCGCGGGGAACCAGCGCATGCTGCTGTACCTGACGGAGGGCCTGAAGAACACGCCGTGCAGCCCGACCTTCACGCAGGTGCGCGACGGCATCATCACCGCGGCGACGACGCTGCACGGGGGCGAGGACGTCTGCCGGCTGTGGACGGCGTTCGCCGGCTTCGGCCTGGGCAGCGACGCGGTGTCCGGCACGTCGAACAGCACCACGCCGACCAACGGCTTCGCGGTGCCCGCCGCCTGCCGCACGGACGTGTGGGGCAAGGACAAGCCGTGGGACACCGGCAACGAGCCGGACGCGGCCACCGCGAGCAACGGCATGTGGGAGAGCGAGGACATCTGGGTCCGCAACTCGACCAGCAACGGGCCGCACGAGAACCCGGAGTTCGGCCAGACGAACTACGTGCACGTGAAGGTGCGCAACCGCAGCGCGGTGGACGCGCACAACGTGGTGGTGAAGGTGTACGGCACCAACGCGGCCACCAGCACCTCGTGGCCTGCGGGCTGGACGGAGATTGGCCAGACGACGCTGGTGCACCTGGCCAGCGGGGCGGATGACGAAGTCGTCGTGGAGTGGAACCCGCCCGTCCAGGGACACTACTGCCTGCTCGCGCGGCTGGTGACGCCCGCGGACCCGATGACCTTCGTCGAGATTGGGAACCCGGACTACAACACGCGCCAGAACAACAACATCATCTGGCGCAACACCAACGTGGTGAACATGGTGCCGTTCGGCTTCTCCAACGCCACGTTCATCCTGCGCAACACCCTGCGCGAGGAGCGCCTGTTCAACGTGCGCTTCCGGGAGCTGACGGTCGACGCGAAGCGCCCGTTCATCCAGCGCGGCACCATCGTGGTGGACCTGGGCCAGGAGTTGACGGCGCTGTGGCAGGCGGCGGGCGGCAAGGCGGAGGGCATCGAGCGCGTCGGTGAGACGCAGTTCCGCGTCGCCGACCCGACTCGCGCGATGTTCAACATCCCCCTGAAGCCGCTTCAGGAGTTCAACGTGGGCCTGGAGTTCAAGGACAACGAGTTCACCGGCAAGCAGACGGAGGACTTCGTCCAGTACGACTTCGCGGCCGTGCTGGAGGACCCGTCCGCCGAGGGGAAGACCCAGGCCATCGGCGGCGTGTCGTACTACCTGCGCGTCGCGCAGCCGTAGGGGCTGTGACGTTGAGCGCGGCCGGGTGGAGCCGTCGAGGCCACCCGGCCTCACACGGAGGTGTCCGGACCTGATAGATGCCGCCCCGGGCATCACCGTGAGCGAGGCGCGAGACTCCCAGATTCTGCTGAGCTTCGACGCGCCGCCGCTTCCCGGCGACGTGCCCGCGCGACTGCCCAGCCCGTTCGCGCCAGGGCCCCCGGTGCGACTCGCCCGGGTGGCCGCGGAGGCGCTGCAACACCGGCTGCGGCTCGAGCAGGCACGGTGGGAGGAGCTGTGGCAGCCCGGTGGCGGGAAGATGTTCGGGGTGCTGGTCGTCGAGGCGTCCCCCGGACGGCTGGGCTTCCTGTGCGCGTTCTCCGGAATGCTGGGAGGCGCCTGGACGGTGGAGGGCTTCGTCCCGCCCCTGTTCGACCCCGAGGCCCGCGCCGCCTTCCTGCCCGCTGGTGAGGCGGAGCTCGCCGCGATGGGGCGCAAGCACGCGGAGCTGACGGAGCAGTGCGCCCGCCTCGCGCAGCAACACCCAGGTCGGGAGGCCGAGCTGCGCGTGCTCGAGGCCCAACGCCGGGAGGTCGCGCACCTTCGGGCCGAGCGCTCCCGTGCCTTGTGGCGACAGCTCTCCACCGGCTTCGAGGTCCCCAATGCGCGCGGAGAGCTGCGCTCCATGTCCGCGCTGTTCGCGCCTCGTCCGCCGCCCGGAGGCGCGGGAGACTGCGCGGCGCCCAAGCTGCTGGCCTGTGCGTACCGCCATGGGTGGAAGCCCCTGGCGCTCGCGGAGTTCTGGTGGGGCGCGACACCGGTCGGGGGAGAACGACAGTCGGGCGCGTACTACCCGGCCTGCGACAACAAATGTGGGACGGTGCTGCCCTTCATGCTGGAGGGAATGGAGGTGGAGCCCGCTCCGGCGAGGCCCGCCCCTCCCATCGAAGAGAGCGCGGTGCGAGTGCTGTACGAGGACGCGTCGTTGCTCGTCGTCGACAAGCCTCACGGACTTCCCTCCGTGCCGGGACGGCACTCCCCCGGACGCGACTCGGTGCTCGTCCGGCTCCTGGAGCGATTCCCCGACCTGACGTCCACGCACTTCCTCCCTGCGCTCGAAGCAGAGGTCTCGGGCCTCCAGTTGATTGCGCGTGACACCGTGACCCAGGCCGCGCTCCAGCGTCAGCTCTCGCGCGGAGAGGCCGAGCATCGGCATGTCGCGTGGGTCGATGGGCGCCTCGCGCACGCGCAAGGGCAGGGGCGAATCGACCTGCCTCTGCGCGGCACGACCTCGGGGGCGCTGGAGACACTCGCGAACCCTCGGAATGGCAAGCAGGCCCTGACCGAGTGGCGGGCCACACAAAGCAGCGAGGCTCGGACGCGCGTGCTGCTGTGGCCTCGGACGCGCCACGCGATGCAGCTGCGCATCCATGCCGCGCACCCGCTGGGGCTGGGCTTGCCCATCGTCGGGGACCCACGCTTCGGAGTCGAAGGCACGCGGCTGATGCTGCATGCCGAAGGACTGGCCTTCACCCACCCCGTGACAGGCGAGCGGCTGGAGTTCTCCTCGCCTCCTCCGTTCTGAGCCGGCCCTCCGGGTTGCTCTTGAGCCAAGGGTTCCGGATGATGACGAGAGCCCGTCGTCCTTCGCCCGCGCATCCTCACGCCCAGAGGCCAGACCATGGATGCGCTCGACACGCTGCTCTCGCAGCGCCCTTCGACAGACCGCTTCACCAGGGCCCTGGAGCTGCTCGAAGCACTGCCCGCCCCCGAGCGCGAGCAGGCCCTCGGCCGGGCCATGACCGCGCTGGAATCCTGGCCCGACACCACGCGCGAAGCCCCCGCCGCCGCCTGGCAAGACATCCAGCAGGGCCTGGCGCCCCCCTTCTGGTGGCCCCTGGTCCGACACCTCCAGCTCGTGGAGGGCGACTCGTTGGAGGTGGGCTCGGCGCTCGCCCCGCTCACCTCCGTGAACGCGAGTCAGGTGAACGTCGAGGTCTCGCCCCTTCGCGAGGCACATCAGCTTCGCGTGCTCGACCTCACCGGCAACGAGGCCATCGAGCGCCTCGACTTCCTCCAGGAGACGCCGCGCCTGGAGCGGCTCGTCCTGTCGGGGCTGGAGCTGCTGCCGGACCTCTCTCCGCTCCGCGCGCTCCCCGCCCTCCGCTCGCTCACCCTCACCTTCAACCCCACCCTCGACGACCTCACTCCGCTCACCTCGCTGAAGGCACTGCGGAGGCTGGAGCTGTCCGGCAACGAGCGGCTGAAGGACTTCGGGCCACTGGCGACGCTCACCGAGCTGGAGAGCCTGGCCCTCGACGACTGCGTGGGCCTGCGCGACCTCTCCTTCCTGAAGGCGCTCACGAAGCTGAGCCGGCTGTCAGCGCGGCGGATTCCCCTGCTGGGGGACCTTCGCCCGCTCGCGGACCTGCGACTCCAGGAGCTCTCCCTGGGAGGCGACAGACTCTCCCACGGTGCCCCCTTGGGGAGCCTCACCTCGCTCACCCGGCTGGTGCTGATGGAGGTGCCCCGCCTCGAAGACCTGTCCTTCCTCGCGTCACTTCCGAAGCTGCACACCCTCCACCTCTCCGAGCTCTCCATCGCCCCGCCCCGGCTGAAGGCCCCCTCGTTGGAGGAGCTGTTCATCTCGCACTGCCCTCAGGTGCTGGACCTGCGGGCCCTGGAGGCGCTGCAGGCCCTGAAGACCCTGAGCCTCGAGGACCTTCCGGTGAAGGACCTCACTCCGTTGGCGGGGCTGCCCCAGTTGGAGCGGCTGGCGCTCACGCGTTGCCCGCACATCCGGGACCTCTCGCCCCTCGCGCGGCTCCCGCTGCGACAGCTCGCGCTCATCGAGCCAGCACAAGCGCTCGACACGAGCCCCCTCCCTCCGGACTGCGAAGTCATTCGATGACACGCCTCTCCGAGATTCGTCCCGCAGGGCCCGCGGCCGAACGAACCTCCCACGGAAATCCGTTGAGTCCCTTGGAAAGTCGGTCCGGGTCCACTGGGAACCCCACGAGATTCCGGGGACCTGGCGCTGGCCATGGACTTGCTCCAACGCTCGAACCCTCTTGCAGGAGTGTGTACCGATGAAGTGGTGGATGGGTGGAATCGCGGCCGCGTTGTTCGCGGTGGGATGTGGTGGTTCGGAGGGGGACCCGACCGGAACCGACGATGGCTCGAAGAGGGAGGTGGAGTGTGGGGCCTTCAGGCTGACCTTCGAGGAGTCCTACGGCTTCTGCGGCAAGGGCTGCATCAGCAGGTTGGAGCTCTCGAGCGATGGCACCGGCAGCGCGGCGCGCTCGGAGGCCCATGAGCCCCCTCGGACGACGCGGGACTTCACGCTGACCGAGGAGGAGCTCGCATCCGTGAGAGCCGGCCTCGAGACCGGCAGCTCCATCCCCTGGGCCCGGAACTACGGCTGCCCGGATTGTTTCGACCAGGGGAGCTACGAGCTCACCTATGCGTCTTGCGACGAGCAGCGGACCACGGTCGTGGACCCCACTCAGCAGCCGGCGGAGCTCAAGCCGTTGATCAAGACGCTGAGGGCCCTGCTCCTCGCGAACAGGCCCTGAGCCCGCTCGCGAGGGAGCAACGGACTACCCGCCGGAGCTGCTCCGGCGGAACATCTCCGCCAGGGCCCTGCCGAGCCCGAGGCCACCCTGTCGCGCGATCTCGATGATGCGGTTGGCCAGCTGGCGATGCTCTTCCGTGGGCGTCTCCCTCCGGGCAATGGAGAGAACCAGCTGCTGGCGGATGTCGTCGACCTGTCCGTAGCCGCTCATGCTCGTGAAGCGGTCGCCCACCACGTTCCGCTTCAGCGAGGTCACGCTGTAACCACACAGCAGCGAAGAGACGGGGAAGTAGCGCGCCCACAGGGCATTCAGCGGATTGAGCGCGGTCTGCGGCGGCAGTCCGTACGACGCGGCGACCTGCCGTGCCCAGACGAACTGATGGGCGTGCGACTGCGCGCTGGTCAACATGGCCCGCAGCTCGGGGTCGCTCAGGTCGTCCATCTGCCCCCACGTCGAGCGGAGCGAGGTTCCCTCGACGGAGATCTCGAACCGCTGCGCCCCCGTCGCCACGGAGCCTCGGAGGTCGAAGACCAGGTCGGGACGCGCGCCATTCGCCTCGATGCTCGCGATGACCCGGCGGGACTCGTAGCGGCCCGGCCCGAACGACGCCCGGAGGGTCTGCGGCGTCAGCTGGATGAGCAGGTTGGGCTCCGGGAAGTACACCGAGCGAGGGTCGACGGAAGCCATCGCCTGACGCACGGCCATGTCCAGTTGCCCGCTGAGCCGCGTGCGCAGGTCCCCCGTCTGCCCCGTCACCGGCGGGTCCATCCGAAGCTCGAACTCGTAGCCACCCGTCGCGACGATGGGTGCGCCGCCATCGCTCTGCCGGCGTCCTCGGCGAGACCTCGGTCCCACGTCGCGCACCATCGCGTTGAGGATGCGGTCGAATCGCTGGAAGAGGGCCTCGTTGCCGCCGGCCCCGGCCCCTTCTCGCGCCGGGTTGAAGTTGACGGTGTCCGGGTCGGAGACGTGCACGAAGACCGTGTCCGCGCGCCGCAGCAGGCCCGCTCGGAAGGACGAGGTCTCTCCGGACTGGAGCAACTGCGTGCGCAAGGCCCCGTAGGGGATGATGGCCGCGTTGGAGCGGTTGCGAGCCTCCTCGGCCTCCGCCGCTGCCCGGGACGCGGGCGGAGTGAGCTGCGCGTCGTTGTAGACACGCCGCACGTCGGCGACGCTCGCGGCCTCGGCTCCTGTCTCCCGGTCGGCCCAGCGCGGCCTCCACATCAACCCGAAGACGGCCCACGGGTACGCCGCACCCGCGCCACCGGAGGCACGCCGGGTGACCTCGGCGACGTTGCGGCCGGCCAGGTCGTCGACGGCGTTCACCGCGACCACCAGGCTGAAGCGCTGCCCTGCCTCCTGAGGTGAGCCGAAGGCGGAGAGGTACTGGGTCGCGATGGAGGCGGGCTGGGGCCCCCCGAGGGACACGGGCGTGTTGCCGATGTACCCACGCGGAGACCTCGCGCTCGCGGGCCCGCTCAGCTGTCCGCCTCGGGACTGGCCCACACGAGCCGTCTGGACGACGCCCGGCTCCGTCTTGATGCGGTAGCGGAACGCCTCCGAGGCCGGCACGGTCTCGTTCAGCGCGTTGGTGTTCTGCCGCGCCGACGGGTTGACCTGTCCCTGCACGTCCCAGCGGCGCTGCGCGGGAACCACCGTCAGCGTCTGGAAGCCGTACCGCATCCGGATGGCGGAGAGCAGCGGGTTGAGCACCGCCATGCCCACGCGCCGTCCCGCGAACCGGTTGACCGCGGTCACCGCCGCCGCCATGCCCAGGCGGAGCCGCTCGGCGGGGTCCTGCGGCAAGCCCGCCTGGGCGATGAACCGGCCCAGCCGCCGCGCCTGGGCGATGATCCACTCCACCACCCGGTCGAGGCCCCGGTCGATGGGCTGGCGCACCCGGTTGATGACCCCCGTCACCGCGTCGCTCACCCGGCCCAGGCCCGCGATGCGCGCCAGGAAGCTGATGACGAGCGTCAACATCCCCGCCATCGTCCGCTCCACCCGGCTCGCCGCGGGCGCCAGCGCGCCACTGGCGATGGCCGCCAGCGAGTCGATGAACGACGCCGCCACCTGCGAAATCTGGCGCAGCCGCTCCACGAAGAACATCACCGTGTTGTAGATGGCGATGATGGCCTGGATGAACGCGCCCGCGGGATTGAGGCTCGTCAGCAGCCGCGTGATCGCCGCCTGCACCACGCGGTCCTTCACGAAGGACATGATCTGCTCCATGACCATGTCGCGCAAGTTGGTGAGGCTCTCGAGGATCTTCTGCCACGCCGCCGCGGGGCCCTGCGTCACGAGCGTGACGACCAGGTCGAACGCGGTCTCCATCGTCCGCACCGCGGGCTCCCCCACGGCGCGCACCAGCTTCTGGCGGATGTTCTGCCAGGTGAGCCCCAGCACGCTCAGCACGAACTTGAGGACCTCCGGCAGCGTCAGGCCCTGCGGGATGTAGATGCCCGCGCCGCCCATCGCCCCGGTAATCCAGCCGATGAGCGAGGCGCGCAGGTGCGTCAGGAAGTTCGTGGAGAACTGCCGGAAGCCCATGATGCCCGCGCGCACCAGGTTGCCGATGAAGCCGATGGGGTTGCGCAGGATGGTGCGGAACGTCGCCGCCGCCTTCTTCAGGTACGGCATCACCCCGGGCGCCACCACCGCGAAGATGATTTCGAGCAGGTTCCAGACCGCTTCCCCCGCCCAGCTGATGAACCGGCCGATGAAGCCGCCGAACACCGACGCCACCTTCGAGAAGGCGCGCGGCAGGAGGACGATGTCCATCAGCTCCAGCGAGGTGAAGGCCCGGACGAACAGGCCCGGAATCTCCCGCACGAAGCCCATCAGCGCGCCCATGGCGCCCTGGAACCAGGCCCAGGCGCGAGCCACCGCGTTGGACTGCTTCAGGTTGTTCCAGACCTCCTCCTGGCCAATCAGCTTCATGAAGCCGCCAATCAGCGTGTCGGCGGTGCGAGGCACCGGGTCTCCGGTGACGGGGTCCTCGCCCAGGATGGCCTTCAGCAAGTCGTAGCCGCGCGTGCCCTCCGCCAGCCGTCCCAGCGGGCGCAGGATGGCGTCCTTGATGAACTTGATGATGCCGGTGATGAGCCCCTTGCCGAAGCTGATGATGCGGTCGATGGGCTCGGTGAAGATGCGCTTGGCGCGCTCCCAGACGCCGCCCAGGTCGAAGATGTCCGACCAGCTCAGCGAGTCGAGGAAGCGGTCGATGCCGTCCTTGATGAGCCGGCCCGTCATCCCCAGGGAGCTGATCTGCTGCTCCACCCAGGCGCCCACCTTCTCGAAGACGCCGTGGTTGTCCAACGCCTGCGTGATGAGATTGCCGCCAGGGATGAACTCGACGATGGCGCGCAGGATGTTCGCCGCGCTGCGGTCCACGCGGCTCATGTTGATGGGGTTGACTCCCAGGATGATGGTGAACATCCGGAAGCCGGGGATGTTGTAGGCCTTGTCCGCGAAGTAATCGAGCGCGTCGCTGATGCCCAGGCGCTGGACCTGAGGCGCCGACTGCTGCGTCACGGTGACGTCCTCGCTGCGCTGGACGGTGGCCTGCTGGGGCGCGGCGCCCTGCTGGATGGTGTGGGTGAGCTCGTGCGCGATGAGCTCCTGGCCCTCCGAGCTGTCCGGGCGGTAGCGGTCCTTGCCGAAGTAGATTTGATTGCCCACCGTGAAGGCCTGGGCGTTGAGCTGACGGCTCAGCTGCGCGGCCTTGGAGCCGGTGTGGATGCGCACGCCGCTGAAGTCCGCCTTGAAGCGCGGCTCCATGAAGCGGCGGACGCTCAGCGGCAACGGCGCTCCCGAGGAGCTGCTGTTGGCGATGTCCGCCGCGACGTTGGAGGCCACGTTGGGCTGGCCCTCGGCCTTGCGCTGCATCATCCCCACCGCCTCCGCGAACCGGGCGACGTGGGGTGACTTCATGCCGCCGCGGCGGCCGTCCTTGAGCTTCTCGTCCAGGGCCGGCTTGCGCTGGACACCCAGCTCACCGCCCGAGGCCATCACGGTGGGCTCGGGCGCGCCCATGCGCATGACCTTCTTCGCCGTGGACTCGGCCTCCACCTCCGCGGAGTCCTTGGGCGAGGACACCCGGAGCGTGCTCTGCGCGACGGGATGCGCCGCGGGGGCCGGAGTCGTCGTCGCGGCGCGATTCACCGTCTTCTGCTGGGCGGTTTCCATGGCCTAGAGCGACCGCCCTTCCTTCAAGAGCTCGCGACGAAGCCCCTCCTCCACGTCCTCGAGCAGGATGGTGTTTCCGCCCCGGCCCAGCGCCTTGAGCGAGGAGTACCGGACGACGTTCATGATGGTGCCGCCCGCGACGTCGAACCGCTCCGCGAGGCGGGCCAGGTCGATGCGCGCCTCCAGCTTCGCCTTCCCGGGGAAGGCCTCCTTCCACAGGCGCAGGCGCTCACCTGGCCTGGGCACGGGGAACTGCACCACCGACTGGAAGCGACGGACGAAGGCGTCGTCGATGTTGGCCTTGAAGTTCGAGGCGAGGATGACGACGCCGTCGAACTCCTCGATGCGCTGGAGGAGGAAGCTGATCTCCTGGTTGGCGTAGCGGTCGTGCGAGTCATCCACGCGCGTCCGCTTGCCGAAGAGCGCGTCGGCCTCGTCGAAGAAGAGAATCCACCGCTTGTGCTCGGCCAGGTCGAACACGCGCCCGAGGTTCTTCTCCGTCTCGCCGATGTATTTCGAGACGACCATGCTCAGGTCGACCTTGTAGACGTCACAGCCGCAGTGCTTGCCCAGCAGGCACGCGGACAGCGTCTTCCCCGTCCCCGGAGGCCCGTAGAAGAGGCTGGTGAAGCCCGGGCGCAGCTTGTGCCCCATGCCCCAGTCGCGCAGCAGCTCGCGGCCGTGCAGCACCCAGCTCTTCACCTCTTCGAGCTGCTCCAGGGTGCTCTGCGGCAGGACCAGGTCCTTCCAGTCGAGCTCGGTCTGGATGAGCCGCGCCGGGAAGTCGCTGTTGAAGGTGGGCTTTCGCTCCAGGCCCGTGGTGAAGCGGTGCAGGTACTCGCGCGAGAGCGTCAGCACGCCGCCCAGCTGGGACTCGCCGGCCGCCACGGGGGACAGGTGCAGCACGTTGTTGCGCGCGAGGAAGTGGTCACCCTCGAACAGGCGCGTCGCCTCGAAGCGCGCGGTCAGGTCGTCGCCCGACAGCAGGAAGGCCGCGGTCTCTCCCGTGGGGATGAACCCGCCGTGGTTGGCGCCGTGCGCGCCTCCGAACTCCGTGAAGCCGCGCTGGGTGGCCTCGTTGCGCGTCCACAACACGTCGAGCAGCTGCGGCCGGACATGCGGCAGCAGCGCGAGCAGGAGGATGAGCCGCTGCGGCGGCGGCACCTGGTGCTGCTGGATGAACGACGCATACGGCGAGCGGCTCCCGTCGAGTGACGGAGGCGGCAGGGCCCTGGGGTCCGGGTGCGGCTCCGCTCCCGAGCCGAAGTAGGACTTGAGCCGGGCATCGAGGAACCGCGCGAACCACTCGAACTCGCGCTCGAGGTCCTTCGCGTTGTCCGTCAGTGCGTCGGCCATTCCGTGAAGATTGGTTGTCTCATCCATGGCAGCTTCACCGTGCCGATTCCCCACGGAATGGCCCCCAGCAGGACATCGAAGGCCTGTGACTCCACGCGGAGCAGCAGGCCGTGTTCTTGTTCGCGCACGAAGCCCCGGCGTCGCAGGAACGAACCGCGCAGTCCCTGCACCGAGGTGTTCTTCAGCGCCTTCCAGTGTTCGATGACGGCCTGAACCAGCGCGTCCGCCTCTTCGTGGTCCGAGGGCCGCAGCAGCCCGCTGGAGACCGGCAGGTGCGCATCGAGCTTCAGGCCGAGCAGCAGCTTGATGAAGTCCAGCTCGAACTCGTGGACCTCCGCCTCCCCCATGGCCAGCAGGTGGAGCAGCGCGGCGGCGCGAGGCAGCTTGTCCGCGGGGAGCTCCGGCCGCTTCGCCTCCTTGACGCCGGTGCTCTCGAAGAAGCGAGAGAGGTACGGGTGCAGGAGCAGCAACCCCGCGTGGCTCACCGACAGGAGGAAGGGCTCCGCCTCCGCGCCCGCTTCCGGTGGGCGGGCCGCGACACGGAGCGCCTCCTTCGCGTGAGCCGCGTCCGGAGGTGACTCGGCGCGCTCGGGAGAGAGGGGCTCGCGAGGAGGCATGGCCAGCGGTGTGGCCTCGTTGAGGAGCGGCGCCTCCGTCAGCGCCATCCAGCGTCGGAACAGCGAGCCCGCCGGCTCCGGGAGTCTCGAGGTCAGCGCCTCCGCGGTCCGGCCCTGGGAATCTCCCACCGCGCGCACGAGGTGCGTCACCCACTCTTGTGTGGAAGCCACCTCGGGCCCGGAGCGGCTCGCGGACAGGAGCACCGAGGCGAGCAGCAGCCGCGCGTCGCGGGAGAGCTCCGGCGTGGCCTCGCCGCTCAGCGCCGCGATGGCCCGGGCCACTTCAGCGCCCCAGTCACCCTTCGCGAGCCCGGTGGCGAGGACAGTCCATTCCTCGACGGAGAGCAGCTGGAGCAGGCGGAAGGAGAAGGCCACCGCACCGGCGTCGAGCCCTGTCTTTGAGACAGGACGCCTGCGCAGGTGTTCGAGCGCCTCGGCGGCCTCCAGCCTCAGCGTCTCCAGGACCTGCTCCCGCTCCAGTCCCGACAGGGCCCAGGGCAGCGAGCCCGTCTCCAGGTAGTGGCTCCGAAGCCGCCAGCGCCCCGCCGAGCCTGGCTCCCCGTTCAGGGCCTCCGCGCGTCCGGTGAGGCCGCCTTCGACGGCGCCTCGCCCCATGCCGCCCTGCTGAAGCCCCTGCCCGAGTCCTCGCATCTCCGCGACGTCGCGCGAGCCTCGGGCCCCCGTCGTCTTGCCTTCACGTCCCGCGACGCCCCCAGGCGCCTCCGTCCGTTCTCCCATCGCCCCCACGGCCCCGCGACGGACCGCCTGGCCCAGCTGCTCCCGCACCTGCTGGTAGAGCAGCTCGGGCAGCCGCTCCACGAGCCCCTCCAGGCCAGGGATGCTCAGGTGAAGCTCCAGCCTGGACAGATGAACGACGCCGTCCCCGGGCGCGACCTCGTCGAAGGCGCGCTCGAAGGCGGGCAGGAGCACGCCCTCCAGCTCGTCGCGCACCTGCTGGCGCGCGGCGAAAGCCTCCTCCGAGGTCCGCGTCTGGACCCGCCACCGTTGCCGGCGAATCCTGTGGGGGAGCGGCGCCATGGGCCTAGACGCCCTTCATCGTCATCATGTTGGTGATGACCGACGCCAGCATGGGCTTGCCCGCCGTGCTCACCTTCTGGAGCCCGCTCTTCGCGGTCCTCAGCCGGGACGAGTCGAGCTTCATCATCTGCTGACCCGCCTCGGTCAGCGCCTTGTACTCGGCGCTGCCGACGGCGACGTCCTTGCCCGACGACGAGACCGTCCGCGCGGTGGTGGAGATGGCCGCCGCCAGCTCCTGCTGCGCCAGGGTAAGGTCGGCGCGCAGGCGCGTCTTCACCGCCTCGGTGATGCCCGGCTCGAGCAGCTGGTTGCGCACGAAGTCCACGCGCTGGCTCGTCATCTCCAGCTCGCGCAGGTTCATGTCCAGGTAGTTCGTCGGAATCCGGGTGGGCGCCTCGGTCAGCGAGGGGCTCTTGACGATGATTTCGAAGGACTCCTTGATGCCCCGGAAGTAGTCCTCCGTCGGCTTGATGACCTCCATGATCCTCGGGTCGACGGCCTCCTGGCGGAAGATGTCCAGCCGCTCCCTCACGTACTTCTGGACGGGCGGCAGGACCTTGATGCCGTTGTTGACGATCCACCCGGGCTTGATGTCCGGCCGGGGCAGCGGCTTCTCGTCCACCACCTGCTCGGCGGGCTCGGGGCAGTGGTAGGACAGCATGAAGTCCGCGACCACCGTGTTCGTGAGGTCGTAGACGAGGACGAACGTGCCGCCTCTCACCACTCCGGCGAAGTGCTCGGCGCCCGGGTTGTCGGTGAGGAACTTGTTGAAGAGCAGCTTGTCGTCCTCGCCGCCCTCCCAGAGGGAGATCTCCTCATCCAGCCAGTCGAGCCACCAGTGGTGCGGGTTGCCGATGTACGCATCGAACGGCGTGACGAACTCGGTCTTCACCGCGTTGCCCAGCTCGTACTTGAACTCGCCGGCGGCCTGCATCGCATCACGCATGTCCGCCTTCAGCACCGCCTTGTTCGTCTGGTAGTCCCCATACTGCTTCACCAGCTGCGCCCTGGCGCCCGTGGCCTTGGCCTGGACGGCGGTGCTCTTCTGCGTCGCCGTCTCCTTCACCGTGCGCGCGGGCGTCCCCTGCCCGTCCTCGGGGATGTCCCGGACCTGGCCCAGGTCCACCGCGGTGAACACCTGGTTCTTGAAGGTGGTGCTGAAGGAGATGACGTCGTCCATCTGGTGCGACAGCTCCTGGCGCACCATGTGGTGGAGCCGGTGCATGTCCGTGTAGCGCCGGCGCTTGCGCGGCAGCCGCGTGCGGTCCGTGCCCAACATGATGGAGCGCACGATGAAGGGCAGGTTCCGGTTGCGAATCTCCGTCTGGAGCGCCGCCGTCACCGTGTCCACGTTGCCGCCCAGGTGCCCCTCGATGCGGAAGAACGGGAAGCGCCCCAGCTGCGCGGTGAGGGGGCTGGCCGCCGCGCCCTGCGCGTTGTACTGGGCCGCGTTGTAGGAGTAGTTCGTCGCCTCCGCGCCCCGCTTGCTGCGCGCGTAGCTCCAGGTCCGGTGGATGTTCGCGTCGTAGTAGTAGGGGATGGCGCGCTCCTCCAGGCTCTGGTCCTCGAAGAGGCTGGGGGTGACCCGCACCGGCAACGTGCCCGTGGGCAGCACGAAGGTGGTGATGAGCGCGTGGAGCTTCTGCGCCAGGAAGCGCGCGTGACGCAGCTGCTCCGTCGTCGCGCTGACCGCGGGCGCCGGGTAGTACCCCGTCCGGTCCTCCGGCGCGCTGGCCGCCACGCCGCCGAGCAACAGGTGCTTGGGGAAGGCGCTCACGTCGGGGCAGCAGACCGTCGTCTCGCCGAAGAGCTGCTCGCGGAACGCCTCGTGCGTCTCCACCACGTCCTTGAGGAAGCCGTAGTAGTACTGGATGCCCGTGCCCGTCGCGGCGAAGGACATCTGGAGCGAGGCCAGCCGCTCGAGCCAGAGGGGCGTCGGGTCGCCCTGGGGGAACAGGTCCGCGAGGAAGCCCGCGCAGTTCGCGTAGATGCGAGGCAGCGCGCCCAGCAGCTTCGTGTGGATGCTGTTGCAGGCGGCGCGGTACACCACCGCCAGGTCGTTCAGCGACGCGGCGGCGGTGATGGACGGCCGGTCCGCGACCACGGGCGTCAGCGCACGGGCCGCGCGGTCCGGCGTCGTGAAGGTCTCCTTGAGGCGCGAGACATTCGGCCGGTCGAGGAGCAGGACCTTGGGCGTGTTCACCACCGTCTTGCCCAGGTTGTCGCAGTCGGTGCCCGAGCAGATGTCCTCGTCCGCCTCGTAGCTCTCCACCAGCAGCGCGGCCACCATGGTGCCCAGCGTCCGCTGGGTGCGGGAGGAGAACTCGCCCAGCGGGTAGACATTGCCCGGGGCCTGCGCGCCCTCGCGGACCAGCTCGAACAGCGCGATGCGCGCGGGTCCGACGCCGAAGGGCGTGTAGTCCGGCGCCGCCACGTCATATTCCTTGAAGCGGTCGAACACGGCATGGGCGGACAGCCGGGCGAGGTCGCCGTCCGTCGTCACGCCCACGCCTCGCGTCACCGTCACGCGGTTGGCGGCGAGGGACACCTGCAGACCGCAGGAGATGCCCACGCCCGAAAGGCTCACCCGTGTCAGCCGCTCCTGGTCGTCCAGATAGCTGGAGACACTGTTGAGCTGCTTCTCGGTCAGGACCTGGTCCTTCTCGAAAACGGTGTAGCCGGAGGAAATGCTGCTCAAGTTGATGAGTGCTTGCGCCATATCGCTTGCTCCCGACGAGCCTTCTCGGTCCCGCTCTCACTCCGCGGTGTTGCCGCTGCCGAGCGCTCCGCGCCCGACGATGAACTTGGGGCGCGACTCCCCGCTGTCACACTCCGCCAGCCGCGCCACGGGGTAGACGTTCTTCACCTGGTACAGCGCATCGATGAGCGCCTGGAGCTTCTCCGTGCGCCCCTCCTTGGAGACCCCCGCCCTCAGCTCCAGCCAGGGCTTGTAGGCCTGCTCCACCCGCGCCATGTCTTCACGGCTGACCCAGCAGACCTTCGGCAGCAGGTGCGCGGGCGTCTCCTGGCGGATGACCTCCTCGGCGAAGCGGCGGAAGTCCATGTCGCGGAAGCGGCCCGCATACGCCGGAAGGATGAACTGCACGCGGAAGGAGAACGGGTCGTCGTCCGCGCAGTCCGTGCATTGGGGGTCCACGCACACGGGAGGGAACGGGTCCGTCGCCTGCTCCGCCAGGAGGAGGATGTTCTCGAGGAGGTACATGCCCTCCTCCGCGTAGTGCGTCCCCACGTACGCCATCAGGTCGTCGATGGCCGTCTCCAGCGCGTCCTCGCTGTCGAAGGACGCGTCGTGGCGCGCGAGCACCGCGCCCGTGTCGTCGACGATGTTGAAGCTGAACTGGCCCGCCCCCGGGCTCACGCGCTGGTAGCCGGAGGGCAGCTGCGCGAAGCGGAGGGCCAGGTGCATGGCCGCGCGTGCGAGCGCCTCCGAGGCGAAGGGGCTCACGCTCTGGAAGAGGGCCTCTCCCGACTCCCGATGACGCACAAGGAAGTGCGACTCCGCCTCCGGGCTGGTGGTGACCTCCAGGAAGCTGTCCTCGGGAGGCGCGGCGAGGTCCCTGCGGCGCGTCTGGGTGAGGCCCAGGAGGTGCGCCACCCGGCGCTCCAGGCCGGAGATGTTCTCCGAGTCCCACAGGTCGGTCTCGCCCTGGAGGCTGGCGTTGTAGGCCAGGCCCCGCTCCGCGCCGATGGCGGGCTGGTGGCGAAGGAACTCGCACTGCGCCCGCACCAGGCTGCGAGGGCTCGCGCCGAAGCGCGAGAACATGAGGGAGGCGTAGTCGTGGAAGCGCTCGGCGAAGCGGGCCAGCAGGTGCTCCAGGAACCGGTTGCGGCGGTCGGCCAGCACCGAGGCGTCCTCGACCTCGTCCTCCAGTGTCCGCGCCACGTCGCTGGTGCCGTAGATGCGGGCGGAGTCCGTGAACGAGGTGACGGCCTGGTAGAAGTACGTCCGGTGCACGGCGGGGTCGGTGGAGAACAGCTCCCGCACCCGCGCCAGCTGGGCGCAGTAGTTGGCCATCACCTGGTCGAAGAAGAGCAGGTAGGCCTTGAGCTGCCAGGCCTGCGCCCGGCGCGCGTCGTTGGCGCCGCTCGGCAGCCCCTGGGGCCCCAGGCCGTACAGCGCGGGGAAGTGGTTCTGGAACGAGTGGTAGCGCTCCGGCTTCCGGGCCCGGCCCAGGGGGATGGGCAGGTCATACTCCTCCACCGTCTCCAGCTTCGCGCGAGCCGCCTCCGCGAGGTCTCCATAGTGCGCCTCCACCTGCGCCGCCGTGGGGACCACCGGCATGTTGCGCTTGTAGAGCACCAGCCGGGAGAGCTGCCGGTCCAGCGTGGCCCGCCGGCCGGCCTTGACGGGCACCCGCCACTTGTCGGCCTGGGCCTTCGTCGCGCCCTTGGGGTTGATGAGCACGTCGCGCACCGCGCGCACGCCCTCGATGTCCATGAGGATGCTGATGATGTCCGACAGGCGCAGCTCCGTGCGCAGCTCGGCGCGCTCCAGCTCCTCGTCGTCGATGAAGCCGCACTGCAGCGCGGGCCCCTCGAAGAGGTCCTGCACGGTGTGGCGGCTGCCGTCCGCCCGGCGCTTCTCCAGCATCTCGCTCAGGCTGTAGCTGGGCACCGGGGGCGACAGGTACTGCTGCACCCGGAAGAGAATCTCCGCCTTCACCCGGGCCGAGTCCGCGTCGGGGTCCAGCTCCAGCTCGCCGCAGAGGACGAACTCCTCGGGCGTGACGACGTCGACGCCGCTGAAGCGCTCACCCAGGTTGCGGTTGGCCTCCAGTCGCGCGGTGACGGCCTGGAGGACCGCGGCCCGCTGCTCCGCCGTCACGCCGTCCATGAAGTCGACGAGCACGCGGTGGACGCCGCGCACGTGGACCTCGCGCACTCCGGGAAGGTCGGGCGCCTCCCAGTACAGCTGGGCCGTGCTGGGGGCCAGGAAGTACCGGACGGACTCCGGCAGCAGCCATGCGTTCTTCACCCCGGGCAGGTCGATGAGCAGCTTGCGGTAGTCCAGCACCGTCAGCGGGCGCATGGGCAGCACCTGCCGCGCGGTGAAGAACTGCGACTTCATGTTCGCCGCGTTGTTGCTCTCGGTGGCGAGCAGGTCCTCCAGCGGGAACGACGTCCGGTAGGACAGGTCCGTCAGCGCATAGCACAGGAGCTCGAGCGTGGTGACGCCCGGGTCATGGGTGTTGTGGTCCGTCCAGACGCGGTGGGCCAGCCGGCGCACGTGCTCCAACCCGAGCGCGAAGAGCTGCTCCTGGTCCAGCCGGGGCTCGAGGGTTTCATCTCTGGAAATGGTCAGTGAGAGCATGGCCGGACCTTCACGCCTCCGCGTCCTGGATGAGGTGCATGGGTGCGGAGACCAGCAGCGCATCCGGCGTCTGGGGCTGGGCCTCCTGGACGTCCTGGGCGCCGCTGCCCCCCGTGTGGCTGTACATCTTGAAGTCAGTGACGAAGTCGACGTACTCGCGCTCCTCGACGAAATCGAGCAGCACGGACTTGTAGACATGTCCGCCGAACGTGAGCCGACGCTCCGCGGAGAAGGCCCACGGCGACAGGAATTGGATGAGCTCCTGTTCCAGGAGCTTGCTGTAGAAGTTGAACTCGAAGCCCGGGCGGAGCTTCACCTTGAAGTCGAGTTGGATACGCTGGTAGCGCGGATTCTTCGCTCGCGCCTGGACCTGCATGCCGGTGTGCTCTCGCAGGAACCCGTCGATGCGGCTGAGCGTGTCCGCGTCCACCTTGGGCTCCAGCGGGTCCCGCGCGTTCTTGTTGCGCAGGTCCGGGATGACGACCACCAGCGCGTGGCCCGGCGCGAGCCAGGAGCCGTCCTTCGCGTGGGGGATGCACTTGGCGTGGTACACGCCGGGGAAGTGGCCCAGCACCAGGCGCTCGTAGTCCCACGCGGTGAGGCACCGGCCTCGGTGGCGCAGCCGCTCCGCGGCCCGAGTGCGGAGCGCTTCATCGGACTCCTCGGGCCTGCCGCCGAAGGACGCGAAGGGCTGGTTGACGCTTCGCACGGCGGCGATGGGCGTCTTGAGCTTGCCAATCTTCCCCTCGGGCAGCGGCGCCAGCAGATGCGCGGCATGCGCGCCCTCCTCCTGGAGCCGGACCTCCACGGCGTTGGCCGCCACGCGGACGAGCTGTGAGACGGCGCCCGTGTCGCGTGTCACCGCGGCCTTGAGCCAGACGAGTCCCCCGGGGAGCACGGTGTTGTGCACCGTCGCCTCGCGGGGAATCACGAACGTCACCGTGCCGCTGGTCAGCAGGTGGTTCGTGGTGTCGAGCACCACCTCGCCCTGCCCCAGCGCCTTCCAGTAGTTGTCGCAGAGGACGGACCAGCGCAGGGGCTGTCGCGCCAGCTCCGGGTCGGCGCTGCCCTCGGCCACCTGGAACAGCAGGCTCACGCTGTCGTTGGCCTGGAGGCCGCTCAGTCCGACGAACAGTTCGCCCTCGTCGAGGTAGCGCGGGAACAGCGGCACCGACTTGTCCGGGACGAAGCCGAACTGCTGGCGCTGGTAGCCGTGCTCCCGCATCTGCCCGAAGGCGCCGATGAGGAAGAAGTGGACATCCGGGTTGGAGAAGTCCTCCAGCTCGCGCGACTGGATGGACACCGTGTCGGAGTGGGCCTTGTAGGAGAGCGAGATGCCCTGGAGCGTCGGGGTGTACGGCTCGCTCAGGACGACGGGGTCCCCCGTCCCGCTCTTGCTGAACTTCAGCGCGAGCTCGATGGACTTCGTCCGGTAGCGGGCGTGCTTGAAGTCGTGCTCCAGCGCGAGCGTGATGAAGCCGGGGCGCGCGTCAGGGATGGTGGTGAGGAAGGAGCGGAACACCGGGCTCCTGCGCACGTAGGCCTGCGCGGCCCGCCGCGCCCAGAGGTTGCCCGCGGCCTGGAGCGCGTAGACCTTGTAGCCACTCAAGAGCGGACGCGAGTGGGACGTGCTGCCCGGCGTGAAGGTCAGCTCCCGGGCGCCAGTGGTGCTCAGCGGGGTGAACAGCGCATGGCCCTGGCTGCGCTGCGCCCACGTCCCCGCGTCCTGGAACGAGGTGGACACGGTGAAGTAGTCATTGTCGATGCCCGCAAGGCCGTAGTTCGAGTAGTGCTGGGTGAAGTCGCCCGGCAGCCCCTGCCACTGGAGCTCCAGCTTCACCTCCGAGAGCTTCTTCGTCAGCGCCTCGGGGCAGCCCACCATCAAGCGCGAGCCCACCGCGGGCTGCGAGCCGAAGGGCAGGAAGGCCTTCTTCGGGTCCAGCCGCCCCGCGTCGCTCTCCAGCTGCAACGACGTAATGCCCGACACGTCCACCGAGACGCGCGCGTCCTTCACGTCCAGGTCCTTCACGTCCTCGTAGCCCAGCGCGGCCCCGGCCTTGAGGAAGACCTGCACGACGGGCGCCGTGGCCGTGTACGCGTAGCCGTGGACCTTCTCGTCGTAGTCGACGATGGACTGCTCGCTCGCGGGCACCTCGAAGTCGAGCTGGAGCACGTCCGACGCGAGGCTCCCGGTCAGCGGCAGCGGCCCCACCCAGCTCTTCTGTCCGGTGACGTAGACCTGGAGGCCGGAGGTGGCCAGCGCGGAGCTCATCCGGCTCTGCGGCAGGCCGCCCAGCCTCAGCCGCAGCGACACCCTGCGGCGCCCTTCCGCCATGCGCAGGACGGGAGAGGCCAGGGCGAAGCCCAGCTCCGCGGCGGGCAGCGCCTGGCTTCCAAAGCCCGGCCACTTCGGCTCGTCGCCCTGAAGCTCCGCGCCCAGGCCATCCAGCGAGTTGGCGATGGGCGCGAAGCGGACGGTGCCCTGCCCCGCGGAGTCGACGAAGACGGAGCGCAGGGACGTCACCTTCCCGCGCCCCACCACCGTGTCCCGGACGGGGGCGTAGACGAGCTCCGCGCCCGAGGCATCCTTCCCGCCCAGGAAGCGGTGCTCCGGTCCGACGCGCACCGGCGCGGTGTTCTTCTTCAGCTCCAGCAGGACATGGGCACGGTCCGGGACGGCGCCTTGCTTCTCGAAGCGCAGCACGCTCCGGTAGAAGAAGTCCATGTGGAGCCCGGTGAGGCCATTGAGGGCCTCCCGCGGCAGCTCGTACAGCTTGAGGAACGAGGCCCACAGCGCCAGGTGCGCGGGCGCGCCTCCGTCCTCGGTCGACAGCACGCGCGCGGCCTGGTCCTCGTCCGCGGGGAAGAACGACTCCCAGTTGCCCGACGCCGCCGCGGTGGTGCCCCGGTAGTAGTTGACGAACCGGGAGAACCGCCGGGCGAACATCATCAACTGTTCGGGCGTGCGCTCGTCCACGTCCGCGTGGTGCGCTCCCAGCTCGCGAGGCAGGCGCTCGTCCTGACTCTGCCCGAGCTCGGAGATGTGGTTCTGGATGATGTCCTGGTCTGACATGGCGGTTCGCGCGGGCAGGGGTCAGCGGCGGGAAGCGCCAGCGGCGCCCCGGACCTCGTTGCTGTCGGTCCGGTAGAAAGGGAAGACGAGGTTGAAGCGCGAATTCGTCGCGCGGACCTCGTACTCGAGGGCAATCTGGAGCGTGCCCTCGTTGGGGTCGGGGCTGGACACGTCCAGCGAGAGCAACTGGATGCGCGGCTCGTGGATGAGGATGGCCGTGCGCACGCGGTCCTTGAGGAAGGTGCGCAGGGTGGTGCTCATCGGCTCGAAGAGCAGCTCGTGCATGTCCAGCCCGTAGCGGGGCTGGAGGAAGCGCTCCCCCTCCGTGGTGCCGAAGAGGATGCGCAGGCTCGCTTCGATGTCCTCCTCGTCGGAGTGCATCCGGACCTCGCCGCTCTCCTTGTCGAAGCGGGGCGGGAAGCTCCAGCCCGTGCCGAGGAAGGAGGTATAGGTGCCACCAGGAATGTCCGAGGCCATGGGTGCCGTCGCTTCCGTCAGTTGATGATGACCGTGGGTTCGCCCACCGCCGCCATGGCGCCACAGGCGCATGCGTCGGTGATGCGCAGCGCGGGCCGCCCGGCGAAGAACACCGTGGCGCTGCCCGAGGGAAAGGGACTCGCGGTGGGCTGGTGCCCGTTGGGCGGCAGGGAGCAGACGTGGAGGTCGCCCGCCACCGCGCCCGGCATGCCCTTGACGAGCACGGTGCTCGCGCCCGGCCCGGTGATGGTGCCTCCGTGATTGCTCGTGTCTCCGACCTTGACCGCGGCGGGCATGGGTGACTCCTCAGTTGAGCTGGACGATGCCGCCCTTGATTTTGGTGATGGCCGAGCTGGAGACCTCCGCGGCGGAGGTGCCCTCCAGCTTCAGCTCGGTGCCGCCCTTGGCGTTGAGCGCGGTGCCGGACTCCAGCTTCAATTCCGTGCCCGCCTTCAGCTCGAGCGCCTTGACGCTCTCCAGCTTGATGCCGTCCGCCGTCATCTCGAGCTTGTTGCCGTTCTGGTCCTCGAGCTTGAGCGTCTTGTCCTCCTCGCTCAGCGTGACCTTGTTGCCCGCGGGCGTCTCCAGCTGGAGGACCTTCTTCTCGTCGTCCAGGTAGATGCGCATCTTCGAGCGGCTCTGGTAGACCTTCTCGTGGTTGTCATCCGAGCCCTGCAGCGGCGCCGCCTTCGCGCTGCTGTGCAGCATGCCCAGGATGATGGCGCTCCTCGGGTCGTCCTCGAGGAAGCCCACCACGACCTCGTCCCCCACTTCGGGGCGGAAGAAGAAGCCGCGCTCCTCGCCCGCGTCGGGGCTGGCCACGCGCGCCCAGATGCCCTCCTCCTCGTTGTTCACCATGGGCAGCCGGACGCGCACGCGGTGCTCGCCGTCCTCGTCCTCGTTGCTCACCACCGTGCCCACCTGGAGCCCGCTGACCCCGGGCACGAGCGCGCCGGCCTTGGGCGAGGACATCGTCTGCTCCTCCGCCGCCCACCGGTCCGTGCTCCCGAACTGCACGTGGGTCTTCCAGCCCTGGACGGTGTCGAAGTCGTGCCGCACGCCCGTGACGAAGACGTCCCCGCTGTAGCGCCGCCCCACCCCGCTCAACGTGACGAGCTTTCCGGGCTCGACGGTGCCCACGCCCTCGCACTTCGCGCGGCCGCTCACCTTGCACATCTTCGACTTGAGCCACTGCGCGTTGGCCCACGCCTGCGCCTCCTCCTCGGCCAGCGCCGCGTGGCGCAACGGGAAGCTCTCCAGGCCCACCACCGAGGCCAGGTCGTCGCTGGAGAGGTTGCCGGGGCCGCTGACGCCCGGGTCCTCGGCCTCCTTCTCCACCACGGCCTGCTGCGCGGGGTCCCACGTCAGGCTCTTCACGGCGGCCAGCTGGAGCCGCGCGTCCATCTCCGCGTCCAGCTCCAGGATGGTGGCGCCGAAGTGCAGCGCGCACGCGGGTGAGCCGCCGAAGTCCGGCGCCTTCACCACCACCTGGTCGCCGTCGGTCAGCACCAGCTTCCCGTTGGCCTCGGCCCGGGCGAGCAGGAAGTCCCAGTCGGTGGCGTTGAACTGCACCAGCTGCTTGTGCGTGACGGACGTGTCCTCCACGTCCGCGTCCACGCCCGCGCGGCTCAGCAGCGAGGAGATGACGTCGCTGTCCGGCTGGTCGAAGTAGTAGGCGCTCTTGCGCCCCACGGTGAGCTTCTGCGCCTTGTGGCGGCAGTCCACCTGGAGCTGCGGCGCGCTGCGCTCGCGGACCTTCAGCGCCTGGCGGACGACCACGCCCTTGAACAAGGAGACGAGGTCGTCGCCCGTGCCCGCGAGGACTTCAATCTCGCTGCCCGGCACGAAGAGGTCCCCGTTGCTCACCGGGAAGTCGCTGGAGGCCGCCGCGCCGTCCAGGTACGCCAGGCGCGCGGACGGCAGGCGGTTGACCTGGCGGGTGATGCTCACCGAGAGCAGCTGGTGCTCGCGGGGGGCGACCTCTCCGTTCACCTTCACGGTGAACTCGCGGTGCCCGGCCGGAATGGGAAGTGAGCGCTCTTCGGGCATGGCTACTTCTCCAGCGGCGGGAAGCGGAGCTTCGTGCCGGGGACCAGGTTGCGGAAGTCGTCGATGCCGTTGGCCCGCGCCACCTGCAGGTACAAGCGCGGGTCTCCGTAGATCTGGTTGCAGAGCGAGGGCAGGTCATCGCCCGCCTTCACCAGCCGGAAGTGCGTCAGGTCCGGCGACTGGTCCTGCGCGATGGCCACGCGCGTCCGGTCATCGGAGTTGTCCGTGAAGTTCGCGGTGATGATGGCCCGCAGCGGCACACCATCCGGCTTGAACAGCTTGTAGGCGATGCTCGCGCTCTTGAGGACGCAGCGCTTGATTTGCAGCGTACCCCACCCGACCTTGAGGTAGTTGGGCCGGTGGATGTTGCCGTTGTAGCCCGTCACCGCCTGGAACTGCTCGACCTTGTCCTGCACGCTGGCGGGGCGGCCGCTGGCGCCCGTGCCGTCGATGAAGAAGGTCAGGGACATATCCCCGGGCTTCACCTTCTTGAAGTTCATCCGGCTGTTCGTCGTGCCGGAGCCCTGCGCGCTGTCGTACTCCATCTCGTACGCCAGCGTGATTTCGTTGGGATTGATGAAGGCCTCGAACTGACTGAGGGGCTGACCCGAGTAGTCCGCCTTCTCGTAGGCCTTGATGACCAGCCGCTCCAATGTCCCCCGGTCGCTCACGGCTCAGCGCTCCTCTCGCTGCCGCAGCAGCTCCATCACCTGTTCGACGCACTCGCTGATGAGGGCCTGCTTGTCCTCGGTGCTCCCGCCGCCACCGCCAGAGGCCGGTGACGCGCCCCCCGCTGCCGCGTTCGTGACCTCCACGGTGATGACGACCTCGTCGACGATGAGCGGCATGGGCTAGGACCTGTCGAGGCGGAAGGACTGGTAGAAGAGCTGCAGGGTCTCGATGACCACCGCGTTGTTGGTGGAGTTGAGGTCGCTCACCGACCACTTCGTCGGGTAGGCGCCCACCACGTGCCAGGTGAGGAGAGGCTGGTGCTCCTCGTTGAGGAGCTTCACGTCGATGTTCTTGGGCTCAATCCGGTAGTCCTCCATGCACTGCCGGATCCACCCCTGCACCTTCGAGCTCACGAGCAGACCGCGCTTGAGCACCAGCTCCGGGTACTTCGTCCGCGTGGGGTACTTCTGGATGAAGCGGTTCTCTCCGCCCTCGGCGACCTCTTCGGTCCCCAGCTCGAGGGACAGACCGCTCACCTCGGTGAAGCGCAAGTCGTTGTCGTCCCGGGGCAGGCCGAGAATCTCGACCTGGAAGTGGAAGCCGACGGGCGGATAGTAGTTGGGCATTTACTCGCTCTGGAGCTCGAGGCCCTCGTGAGCCAGCTCGATGGACTCGATGGCGACTTCGTTGCCGGAGGCCTTGAGCGCGGGCCCTTCCACCTTCACCGGGAAGGCATTCATCACCTTCCACACCATCACCGGCTGGTGATCCTCGTTGAGCAGGCTGATGATGAGGTTGCGGCGCTCCACCGTGTTGAGCTTCACGGTGCTCAGCCACTTGAAGAACTGGTTGTCTCCCTTGACGATGCCGCGCTTGAGCGTCACGTTGGAGAACTTGCGGAGCCCGGGCATCTTGATGGACGAGTACTCGAGGAACGAACCGTCCCGGTACTCGATGGCCTGGTTCTCCTGCGTGAGACCGCCGACCTCGGAGAAGCCGACGCGGCTCCCACCCCATTCGACGGTGAAATGAAAGACAGGGACTGGATATTGGGCTGGCATGGCTGTTCAGGGCTCCTGGATAGGGCTGGCCGTCAGACGCCTCAGGACGTCTGCAACTTGTGGGAGAACTTCAGGACGATGAACTCGGCCGGCCGCACCACCGCCATGCCAATCTCGACGTTCAGCCGCCCCTCGAGGATGTCCTGCGGGTTCATCGTCGAGCCGAGGCCACACTTGACGAAGAAGGCATCCTTCGGCGTGGCGCCCGCGAGCGCTCCCTCACGCCACTTGTCGGTGAGGTAGTTTTCAATCATCCCGCGCACCTTCACCCAGGTGTTCGCGTCGTTGGGCTCGAAGACCGCCCAATAGGTGGACTTCTTGATGGACTCCTCCACCACGCTGAAGAAGCGGCGGACATTCACGTAGCGCCACTCGTTGTCGTTGCCGGCCAGCGTGCGAGCACCCCACACCAGGGTGCCCTTGCCCGCGAAGGCGCGCACGGCATTGATGGACTTGCCCGTGGTGGCGTCGACGTTGAAGTCGTCCTGCTTGAGGTTGTCGAGCTTCACCACCGGCTCGATGACGTCCGCCAGGCTCATGTTGGCCGGGGCCTTCCACACGCCTCGCGCGGAGTCGGTGGCGGCATAGACACCCGCCACGGCGGCGCTGGGCGGCATGGTGATGTAGTGGTCCTTCAGGGCCTGCTTCACCTGGTTGTAGACGTTCGTGTTCGTCGTCTTGAAGGTGTCCAGGCCCGCGGCGGCGCCCCCGTTGAGCGCGACCTTGATGTTCGTCTCGCCCTCGTTGACGTAGTGGTTGAAGGCCGTCTTGACGAAGGGGTAGTAGGCCGCGCCGTACTTCAGGAAGTTGTTGCCGAAGTAGCCGCGGTTGGCGGTGAGCCCCGCCGAGTCCAGGCTCGTGCCGCCCCCGTGGAGGTCGAAGATGGCGAAGCGGTCCCGGAGCCGGTTGCACTGGGCGAGCACGGCCTGCACCAGCGTGGTGTAGTCGCCGCTGCTCAGGTTCACCGACTCGGGGATGACGACGAGCGTGGGCTCGTCCTCCAGCGACAGCGCGTCCAGGCCGTCCTGCAGGCCGTAGCCGGTGACGGGGCTGGTGCTGGCGTCTCCCGTGAGGGTGAAGGTGGAGGTGGCCGGCGTGGGCGAGTACGTCCCGACGGAGATGACGTAGCACTGCGCTCCGCCGTTATCGAAGAACATCTTCACCGCGTAGTAGAGCAGGTACCACGTGGTGGGCGGCGCGACGGTGGCCGCGGAGATGACCCCGCCCGCCTCGGTGACGGTGACCGGGATGTCCGGCGCGGCCGGGAAGCCGAAGAGGGCCTCGTACTCCTTGATGGAGTAGACCTTGGTGGGCTTCAGCAGCAGGTCGTTCGCGGAGGCCTTGGTGGCCTTCTCGGTCCAGCCGATGAAGGCGGGAATCGACGTGCCGACCTCCGCGACGGACGGAGGGAACGTCTGTATCTCTTCCACATAGACATCGGGAGTGCGGTAGGTGGGCATGTCTCGAACCTCTACGGTTTCAACACGTGGATGATCACGTCTGCGTGGGGACTGTCGGCCCCGGGTTGGGGAAGGTGGTCGATGAGGACGTCCCCCGTGCTCGTCCTCACGAGCTGCACTTTCCTTCGCGCCTGTTGCCGCCGAGGCACGAGGGCTTGTGACTTGAAGAGGACCACCTGGGCGTTGCTGCCCCCGAGCAGTCCGGCGGGGAGGTCGGCCGGGGTGAAGTCCTGGGACGACACCCGGGTGAAGACGAGCTGAGGACGGCTGTCCTCGGTGAAGCCCGTGTCCGTCACGCTGAGCAGGCTGGCTTCGGCCTGCGTGTAGTTGTCAGCCACGAGGTAGTACTTCAGCGTCTCCTGGCGAGCGGCATACGCCACGGTGAACGCGGGTGGCGCGGTGTAGAAACCCGGGTCGATGCGCAGCTCGAGGACGGCGAAGGCGCCCTCCTGCTGGAGCTCGGGGTCCAGGTAGCAGGCGGTCGTGACCGTCTCGAGCCCGGAGGTCTCTCGCAGGGTGAGCGCGCCCGGTGGCAGGCCGGTGAGGTCGAAGGACACGGAAGCGCGGTCGTCCTCCTCCGTCACCGTCTGCGTGCGCAGCGTGTTCCCGGCCGCGTCGCTCACGGAGACGGTGATGGGACGTTCCGCGTCCGACAGCGCGTGGGAGAACACCTGCCCCACGAAGGCCCGCTGGACCGGCGCGCCAAGCTGGCCCACCGGGTCGTTCACCCGGTGCGACAGCGTGGCGCCTCCGAGGAGTCCCGCGGTGATGTTGCCGAACTGGGGATTGAGCTGTTTCAGCCCCACCCGCAGCGTCTTCCCCGCCAGGGAGACCAGGGGAGCCCCCTGTGGGTCCGCGTCGAACAGGACGTGCAGCATTCCCTCTCGGACGCGGGCCACCAGCCTGCCGCCCTCCAGCAACTTCGCTGTCTCGGAGGGCAGCACGAAGCCGAGGTCCGTGCAGGCGCCCGCGTAGTAGCCGTGCGCGATGCTCACGGTGAGCAATGTGCGAAGGTGGAAGCTCATCGGAAGTGGAGGTTGGTGTCGAGCTGCGTGAGCGGCTGTTGGATGGACGTCTGGGCGGTGTCCTGCAGGAGCACCATGCGGACCTTGTAGATGGCGGAGGGCAGCTGCTTGCCTCCGATGAAGGCCCAGACCTGGTTGACCTGCTCGTAGCTGAGCGACTGGAGCTCGGCGGTCAGCTTCTCGATGCGGCCATCCAGCCCGGGATACGCCTCGGGTGTGAAGGATGAGTGCGCCTGGAAGAACGTGAGGACGAGGGCGAGATAGCGCAGCGCCTGGTCGTAATGCGTGAACCGGGCCGCATAGAGGATGTGGAGGTTGAGCTTGAGCGGTGGCTCCAGGAGGACATGCTTGCCTCCGGTGAGCCGTGTCTCGGGGACCTGGGACTTGAGGATGCGCTCCTCGTCCAGGTGGATGAGGGAGACACCGAGCTGGTCCTCCTTGAGGACGTACTTGCCCGTGTCATCCACCAGCCGCGTCATCTCCGCCTTGCCGAACTCCGAGCCGGTTCGGGTGAGCAGATAGGCATTGAGTTCCTGAGCCAGGAACTTGAGCGCGATGTCCAGCATGGACGGGCTTCCCCCAGGAGCTCGTGGAAAATCGAACGGAATTGCTAATTGAACGCGGGGGCCAGAGTTCCTTCGCGAACAGTCGCGCCGTCCCGCTGTCGCACACGTGTCACACTCCGTCACCGACTCCCGTGTGAAACACGACAGCCCGGACTTTCTTACGTGAGAGGTTTTGGAGGCGCATGGGATGTCACAGGTGTGTCGTCAGCCGGCGCCAGGGGTCGGCGGCTCGCGTCATGGGGCGAGACACCGGGCGCGTCGGCGCTCCTTCACCTTGAAGACCCTGCCCGGCCCTCGCGTCGGGATGAGCACCGTCCGGCGCGCCAGTCCTTGACGCCCTGGCAACACCCACTTGCACCGCCCGCCACTACAGCCAGACATGACAACCACCCCCACCGCACTTACGTTCCGCCAGCCTCGAGCCTCACCCCCATAGACAACTCAAGGAGCCCCCTTGAAACACACGTTCGCAGCACAGACGGCCCTCGCGGTCATCCTCCTCTCGTCGTCGGCGCCTGCCTTTGAAATCAGGAACAGGACGAACGACAAGTGCCTGGACGTCTACGCCTACCTCGACCACAACGGCGCGCGCACCGCCTCGTGGGAATGTTGGGGCGGTCCCAACCAGCAGTGGTACTGGAATGGCGAGGAGATTCGCAGCGCCATGAACGACAAGTGCCTGGATATCTTCGGCAGCAACACCAACGACGGCGCGCAGGTCACCATCTGGGAGTGCAACGGCGGGGACAATCAGCGCTGGTACTGGGACGGCAACATGCTCCGCAGCAGGCTCAACGGGAAGTGCCTGGAGATCTACGGCTTCAACAACAACAACGGCGCGTTGATCAACACCTGGGACTGCTCGGACGGTCTCAACCAGCAGTGGTATCTGCGCTGACCAGGGGTCTGGCGCGGCCCCGGCACCTGCATGGGCGCCGGCGCCTCCTTCCCACGGGGGCCGCACGCGATGAATCAGCCGCAACTCCTTGCAGGACGGACCCGCGATGTCGCCGAAGGGATTCTCGAAGGGGACGCGGAGGACCTCCTCCCCACCACGCCCCTGCTCGAGCTCGGCCTGCACGTGCCCGACGACGCGATGCGCGTCGAGAACCTCTCGACGCTGAAGGCAATCGCAGACAGGGGCTCCGCCTGCGCGCAGGTTCGCCAGGCGGAGCCCTCGCGGGAGGTCAGCCTCCCTTGTCGTGGGACGCGCCCCGGTAGAACGACCGCCACGCGATGCCGGCCCCCGGGGCCGCATGCCCCGCGAGGCTCGCCAGGCGCCCGCCCTGTCGTCGTCCGGAGACGGCGGGCCGGAGCACCAGCCCCGCTCGCCCGAGGACTCCACGCGCCCCCCAGGGCCGTCCAGCCGGTCCCCCACCGCGAGGGTGTTACCGCGGGGGCTCGCCATTGCGCCGGGCCGGGGGACCCGACGCCGGACACCCCCGTGACGGGGACTCGGCACCGTCGGCCGATGAACTGACGCGAAGCGGAACAGTCTGGGGAGAGGAACTCTCCGCGATTTCCAGTCACGACTTGGGTATGGCGAAAGAACGGCATCAAGCCTGGTTCCTGGGGAGACATCAGGCCACAGGCGCCCTGCGCCAGAGTGCTCGACGGGGAACGAAGCAGATTCACGTATAGTCGAACAACCTGAGCCGTGCTACGCCACGGCAAACATGCCCAGAGCCCGTCGCGTCACCCCCTCCCCCCGAACCACCCGCTCTCATTCAGCGCGCGGCGCTTCCTCGGCGACGCCATCCCTGGATGAGGCTTTCCAGGCCATCGTACAGGGCGCCGTGGAGGAGTCGTTCGCCTCCCTCGTCACGGCCATGCGCCGCCTGTCCGAGCGCCTGAGCGGGCAACCTCTTCCCCCCATCAGCCGAGCCCCCC
This sequence comes from Myxococcus stipitatus, assembly GCF_038561935.1. The sequence goes on from NZ_CP102770.1 coordinate 7,595,529, forward strand.
AGAAGGCTCCCGCGCCGCCGCCGCCCCCCGAGGTCACCCCCGTCGTCGAGCAGCCCGTGGCCTGCGCTGTCATTGGCTGCCGGCAGCCCGTCCGCACCCTCGGGTACTGTTCGGCGCACTACCAGAAGCGCCGGCTGATGGTCTCTACCGGACGGCTCCACGCCGCCTGGGTGGAGCACGCCACGCCCAACTCCATCCCGGACGTCATCCTCTCCCGCCGCCGTCGCAGCACGTCGGAGGCCCCCGCAGCGCAGCCCGCCGCCAGCACCCCGGCGCCCGCGCCCGCCGGGCCCCGCGTGTGGGTTCGCAAGAAGGGCCAGGCCCAGGCCGTTGGCGCCTCGGGCGAAGAGGGAGGCCCGTCTCTCCCCACGCTCCCGCCCGCGCTGCGCCCGTCGAACTCCGCGGACGTCGGTGACACCGTGAAGCGGTGGGCCGAAGAGTTCCTCGCGAACAAGCGCCGGAACTGATTGCGACACCCAGACCCCGCGCTGGCCTCGAGCGCGCGTCCCTCGCGAAGGCGAAGCGGGACGCCCGAGGACGGCGCGGGGTTTCTTCTCGAGCCGCCTGACGCACGGCCCCCCCCGCGACGCCCGCCTCGAGGCGCGACGACGTCAGTTCGCGTCGCAGCTGTAGGTGTTCTCTTCCCACTTCCCGCAGGCCGTGGGCAGCTCACACAGCTGGTAGATGCACGTTTCGGAGACATAGCTGCAGCAGGTGAGCTTCAGCTGCGGGTCTCCACTACAGTTCTGCCGCTTGGCGCCCTTGTACGTCGCGGGAGCCTCCACCACACCACAGCCATCACCGTCATCATTGCTTCCACAGGCAGACAACAAGGGAATCGCGACAAGCATGAAAAGAATTTTGCGCATGCACGGAGAAGAACATGACCCATACACACGGCGCAACAGAACAAGAGTGAAAGCAATCAGCCCCTGAAGCCTCCATCGCACGCTGAAACAGTTTCTTGTCATGCGAGGGCAGGTGTAGCAGCACTCGCGCCGCCGCCAGGCCCCCCCCTCCCGCCCCTCCGCCGCGCCCGAAGCCGCGCCGCCCGCGCCTCGCGAGCCGCCTCCCCGGCGCCCCCCGCCCCACCGCGGTCCCCTCTGAAAACCCGCCCCCCCTTGACAATCCCGGGCACCAATCGCACGATTCAATCAGCCGATTGAACCCATCGAAGTGCCCCCGGGGAGGCACGGGACGCCCCGTGCCCGCGGGTGAATCGCATCCAGGCTCGGTGCCCCAGGACCGCCCTGGGCCCGCTCGGGACCTGCACGGTCGAGGCTTGCTTCCGCGCCGCTGGCGCGACGCCACTCGTCTGTCTTTGATTCGGCTCGGCCCCCATCGCGTCTGTTTATTCAGGAGGCGATGACAGAAATAAAGGGCCGGGGTGTTCGAGCTGGCAATCCCTCACACGGAGGCAGCACCACATGAGCGTCACCCTGAACCGTCGTTCCTTGCTGCACGCGGGCCTGGGCATCACCGGAGGCCTCGCGCTGCTGCGCACTCCCGCCGCCCAGGCGGCCATCGCCCAGGTCACCTCCACGCCCGGCCAGGCGCCGCAGCGCCCCTGGTACGAGCTGGGTCTGCTCGCGGACCCGGTCATGGAGAACCAGCTCCTGCACTTCCTGGCCGCCACCTACAGCGCCCAGGCGGACATCGGCGAGGTGCTGGACACGGCCGGCCGCATCTCCATCGACGATGACTGGAGCTGGCCCACCGAGTGGGTCCGCACCGCGGACCGCGTGCGCGCCATGGGCGACGCGAGCTTCACGCGCAACCACACACGCAGCGCCGGCAAAGCCTACCTGCGGGCGGCCAACTACTACCGGGCCGCGCTCATCCACCACCCGGACCCCAGCCACGCCAGCGTGCTGGAGACGGGGCGCAAGTCGGTGGCGACATACGAGAAGGCCCTGCAGCTGTTGAGGATTCCCGCCACCCCGGTCCGGATTCCCTACGAGAACACGACGCTCCCCGGCTACTTCTTCCGCTCCCCCTGCGCCCGCAGCAGCGCGCCCCTGCTCATCTTCCAGCAGGGCCGCGACGCGTTCCCCGAGGAGTCGAAGTACGTGATTGATGACGCGCTGGAGCGCGGCTACCACTGCCTTATCGTCCACGCCCCCGGTCAGGGCATGGCCATCCGCGAGCAGAACCTGCCCTTCCGTCCGGACTGGGAGAAGGTCATCACGCCGGTCATCAACTTCGCGGTGCGCATCTCCGGCGTGGACCCGCGGAGGCTGGCGGTGCTGGGCTGGAGCATGGGAGGCGCGCTCGTCCCGCGCGCCGCCGCGTTCGAGCACCGCATCAAGCTGCTCATCCCCAACCCCGGCGTCCTCAACTGGGGCAAGTCGAGCTTCGACCAGTTCAACGCCTACTTCCCGGAGATGATGCGCCTGTTGGACACGGACCCGGCGGCGTTCGACGCGGCGATGTACCAGCTGATGACACAGGTGTACCTGTACCGCTGGTACATGCGCGACTCCATGAACAAGCACGGCGCGACGTCACCGTCGGACCTGATGTTCAAGCTGCGCGAGTTCAACAACGAGCCCATCGTCCACCGCATCCGCGCCCGCACGCTCGTCATGGACGGCACCGCGGAGGCGTACTCGGGAGGCCAGGCGAAACAGCTCTATGACGCGCTGACGTGCCCGAAGGACTACATGCTCTTCACGGAGGAGGACACCGGGCTCCTGCACTGCCAGGAAGCGGCCCAGGCGGTCGCCAACCACCGCATGTTCGACTGGTTCGACGAGTACATCTAGGCCCCATCCCCGCATGGCGCCGGGCCAGGAACAGCGGCCCGGCGTCACGCGCGTGAGACTAGAAGCGCATCTGCATCCGCACGCCGCCGTACAGCCAGGAGTGCATCGCCTTCTCCTCGATGTCCTCCGTCTCGTCCGACGAAGAGCCGCCGCCCTCGCCCGAGATGGTGACGGAGGAGTACTGGCCCAGCGTGTACGTCACGTAGGGGCCCACGGAGAACGAGGGCGTGATGCGGAAGTCGACGCCGCCCTGCCCGGAGATGAACTCCAGCCCCTTGACGCTGGCCGTCGCCTCGATGTCCGTGTTCCCCACGGTGGCGGAGGTCGTCTGGCTGGCGATCTCGTAGCCGATGCCCAGACCGACCCAGGGGTCGATCTTCGGGGTCGCCTGGAAGTGGTAGGCGACGTTGGCGCCAAAGCGGAGCTGGCTCGCGCTGCAGTCCACCTGGTCGGGACAGTCATCCTTGAGCGAGAGGATGCCGTACTGGAAGTACGCGCCCACATAGATGTTCGGGTTGAAGAAGTAGCCCGCCTCCACCTGCAGCGGGATGGCGGCGGAGAAGGAGTCACTGACCTTGTTGCTGGTCGTGTTGCTCTCCGCGCTCGTGAACTTGCCGAACGGGATGCCCAGACCCGCGCGCAGGCCCAGCGCGAAGCCACCTCCCTCGGAGGACCCGCCGCCGTCGTCCGAGTAGCTCGAGTCGGTGTCCTCACCGTCCTGGGCCAGGGCAGGCGACGCGGCGAGAGCGAAAGACAGGGAGCACAACATCCACTGCGTGCGGCTTTTCATGAAGGAAGTCCCACGAAGAAACGAGTTGAACGCCCACACCCTCAAGGTGTCGGACGCGCATTAAGACGCGCGACCCCGTCAGTTATTTAACGGGGGGCATGACTTCCCGACCTGGGGCCAACCAGACCCAGCCTTTGATATTTCGGGCTCGAAGGGCCTTGTTTCACTCAGGGCGCGACGAAGTTCTTCCAGCCACGCAGGTAGCCCACGAAGCCCGGTGACGCACCGCCCTGGCGCAGGACGTCCTCGGAGACAGGCGCGAGGTGGATGTCCTCGCCCCGGTGGATGCGCTGGGGCCAGTCGAAGTTGGCGATGGCGCCGCGCCCCAGGGCCACGGCGTCCGCGCCTCGCGCCAGCTGGGCCTCCGCGTCCTCGCGCGTCCAGATGGCGCCCGCCACGACAATCTTCACCCGCGAAGGCAGCGCGCGACGGAACAGCGTCACCGCGTGCTCCTGGGGGTGCTTGAGGGTGTTGAGCGAGGCGCGCCACAGCGACAGGTGGAGGACGTCCATGCCCGCGTCCGCGAGCATCCGGGCGACCTCCAGGTTCTCATCGAGGTCCAGGCCCTTCGCCTGGCCGTAGTCCTCCGGTGAGATGCGCACGGCGAGGACCCGGGACGGCACCGCGCGACGCACCGCGGCCAGCGTCTCGCGCAGGAGCCGCGAGCGGTTCTCGAGCGAGCCGCCCCACGCGTCATCGCGCTGGTTGTAGACGGTGCTCAGGAACTGGGACAGCACATAGCCGTGGGCACCATGGAGCTCCACGCCGTCGAAGCCCGCCTGGTCACATCGCCTGGCCGCGTTCGCGAAGGCGTCGATGGTGGAGCGGATGTCCTCCTCCGTCGCCGCGCGGCACTGACTGCGCTCGTCGCGGTGGGCGCTCGGGCCCCAGCACTCGAGCCCGCTGACCGCGGGGTCCGCGCGCAGCCCGCCGTGGAAGAGCTGGGCGGACAGCAGCGCTCCGTCCTGGTGGATCGCCTTCGCCAGGCGCGTCAGGCCCGGGAGCATCGCGTCATCGTGGACCCCCAGCTCGCCGGGCCAGGCCTTGCCGTCCTGCTTCACGTGCGCGGCGCAGGTCTCCACCAGCCCGAAGCCTCCCGCCGCGCGCCGGGACAAGAAGCGCAGCTCGTCGTCGGACAGCGTGCCGTCGGCGTGGCTCTGCATGTTCGTCAGCGGCGCCAGCCAGATGCGGTTGCGCGCGACGACGCCCGCGCGGAGCTCCAGCGGTTCGAAAAGTCCTGCCATGGCGAGCGGCTCCCGCGATGAGGGCACGAGGGGAGGTGTGCCCCTCGGCCCCTGCATGGCACGAGTCGTCATGTCGGTGAAGGTGATTCGCTTCGCCAACGCCACCGACGCGACATCCGCCCCGCTCAGGAGGCGAGCGGCCCCGAGGCCTCGAGCCGCTTGCGGAGCTCCTCGATGGTCACCGACGGCGAGCCGTCACGTCCCACCAGCGTCGACCCATCCGTGGGTGAGTACAGCGCCGGGCGCGAGTACAGCGTGCGCAGGGCGTGGAGGTGGGGATAGACGAGCGAGGCCTCGGGCCTGAGTTCACGCAGGTGCTTGCGCAGGAGCGGCGCGAAGCGAGGGCTCATCGCCGGGAAGATGTGGTGCTCCTGGTGGTAGCTGAAGTTGAGGTGCGCCCAGTCCATCAGCGGGTGGGTCGCCACGCTCGCCGTGTTCACGAAGGGATTGTCGCTGTCCTCGGAGGCGCCCAGCAGCCAGTGGTTCGTCGCGATGTAGATCATCAGCGTGATGTTCGCGACGACCATGGGGATGAGAATCGCGTAGAGCGCGCCCCTGGGTCCCATGGCCCACCCCAGGGCGCCCCACCCCGCCGCGAGGAGCAGCGTGAGGACGCGCTCCTTCAGGCGGTTCATGCGCACGTGCTGGAGGTGGGGCTGGTTGATGTGATGCCAGAGGAAGGCCTGCCCCTGCCCGGTGAAGAAGAAGCTGAAGCTGACGTAGCTGAGCCACGTCCCGGAGCCCGGTGATATCGCGTGGAACAAGCGGGCGAACCACTGGGTGCGCAGGTCGGGTTGGCGCGGGAGGATGTCCGGGTCCCGGTCGAAGATGTTGGCCGCGCTGTGGTGCGCCTGGACATGCCACGCCCGCCAGTTGCCCGGCGTCACGAGGAAGGGACTGAAGCCCGCCCAGCCGATGACGTCCTCCCAGAACCGGCTGCGGAAGACGGAGTGGTGGAGCGCCTCGTGGGCCGCCAGCCCCACGCACGTCACCATCTGTCCCAACACGAAGGCGATGACGAGGCAGGCCCACCAGGGCAGTCCGCCCCACGCCACCCACGCCATGCCGCCCAGAATCAGCGGCACCAGGGCGAGCGCGATGACGCCTCGGTGGGCTTGCGGTTCGAAGGAGGCCGGAGGCAGCACCCGGCGCAGCTCCGCGCGCAGGTGCTTGGGGTCCTCGATGGGCGTTGAAACCGTCGACAATGCTGTGGAGTTCATTGTGTTCCCTCGAGACAGGGGTTCAGGCCATGGGCCGGGCGACGCCGCCCTCGAGGAGCATCCGCAAGCACCCCGCGTCGTCGACCGCCGCGACGGTGCCGCAGTGGAGGATGTCTCCATCAATCCATGGGTTGAGTGACTTCAAGGAGAGCCGCAGCGGCATGGCATCCGGCCTGGACACCAGTCCTCGGTCGAAGGTGGCTCGCTGGAACTGGATGGGTGCGAAGACGGTGTCCGACACGCCATTCACATGCATGGCGCTCAGCCGCAGGGCCGCGTCGAGGATGAGCGCGGGCACGGTGGCCCCGGCGTCCTCCGTGCGCGACGGGAGGCCCAGCTTCGCGAAGCGCGCCGACGGCTCCAGGCGGATGTCCTCCAGGCAGTCGAACATCTTCCGCAGCTCGATGGGTCCTCCGCGTGCGCAGTGCGGGTCCTCCGCGGAGAGGCCGCGCCCGGAAGGCGTGGCCGCGTCCAGGGCCGGCGCGCCCCGAGGCGCTTGCGCCGACAGCGTGAAGCGCGCCTCCGCGTGGACCACGTCGCGCTCGAGCACCCGGCCCGAGCCGTGGACGATGTCTCCGACCAATCGCACCCTCACGCTGAGGAGGCCGGGCTCGTCGGCCAGGGGCGTGCACTCCGCGCGCAGGTCCTGGCGGCCTCCGGGCTTCACGCGGATGAAGCGCGAGAAGCGGACGTCCTCGATGGAGACGGTGCGCAGCTCGGGCCTCCCGTCTCCCAACGCGGCGCGGAGCATCAGGTCCAATGCCCAGGCCCCCGGCAGTGTGGGTGTCCCCCGGACGAGGTGGTCCTCCAGGCAGGGCACCTGGACCGCGTCCACCACCAGGTCCTTGAGCACGGTCTTCGTGGCGGCGGGGCTCGCGGGTGCGGTGGTCGGCAGCAACGTCAGGCCGTAGTACGAGCGCTCGCTCTCGGTGAGCTGCACGTTGATGGCCTCGCGCGGCTGGCCTTCGATGAGTTGCAGGAAGAGCGCCTCGCCTTCCTCGGCGCGAATCCCTCGCAGCTTCCGGCTGGCGCCGAGCACGCGGTACTCGGAGCCTCGCGTCATGCCGATGCCATCCCAGGCGAGCCAGCCCACGCTGCACCAGGGCGTCCCCGTGCGGCGGTCGCTCACCCAGGCGCAGAGCCGGTCCAGCGCCTCGTTCGCCGCGCCGTAGTCCGCCTGTCCGTCGTTCCCGATGAAGCTGAACGCGGACGTGAGGACGTGGAACGGCACCGACGGGCCGAAGCGGCTCGTGCTGGCCGAGTGCAGCTGCTGGAGCCCTCGCAGCTTCGTGTCCAGGTTGGTTCGCAGCTCCGCGAGGCGACGGCGGTTCAGCTTCTTGGAGGTCTGCGTTCCGGCGCCGTGGACGACGAGGTCCAGGCGGCCGTGCTCGTCGACCAGCTCATCCATCACTCGCGCCACGTCCTCCGCGCGGGTGACGTCCGCCACGCGGTAGACCATGCGACCCGGCAGTCGAGAGAGCTCCTCGAGCGTGGAGCGCAGCTCTCGCACCGCGAGGTGCCGCTCGAAGCGGGCTCTCAGCTCCGGCATCTTGGTCCCCGGCTTCGAGGCCAGCTCCGAGGCGTAGAACTCCCGCTCGACCTCGGAGAGCTGGGCGTCCGTGGCCTGGAGCACCCGCGCCGGGGCACTCTCCGGGTCGCTGCGGCCGAGCAGGACGACGGTGCAGCCGTAGCGCTTCAGGAGTGCGCCCGCGAGCACCGCGGTGACACCGCGTCCTCCGCCCGTCAGCAGGACCACGGAGCCCGCGTCGAGCCGGGACTCGCCCGTGGCGGGCGTCGGGGTGGGACGCAGTCGGCGGACGTAGCGTGCCGCGGCGTCGAAGCAGACCTCGACCGAGGGGCCTCCTTCCTCCTCCGAGCCAAGCTCCGTGAGCGCCAGGTCCAGCGCCTCGCCGAGCGGACGCCAGGTGGTCGCGATGGCGCGGATGTTCTTCGCGGGGACTTCGCGCGCGAGGGACTTGAGCATGCCGGAGAACAGCCCCGTCACCGGGTGCAGGACCCGACGCAGCCCCACGCCTCCGACGCACAGGCTCGCGAGTTCGATGCCCCCCGCGAGCAGCCCATCGTAGGAGCGCCGCGCCGCGAGGAAGAGCAGCTCCAGCGCTTCATGGCGCAGCGCCGTGTCCTCGACGACGCGGGCCTCGCTCGACGCGGCCTCCAGGCGGTGGACCGCGAGGATGAGGCTCGGCTCGAAGCCCAGGGCTTGGAGGCCCGCTTCGGCGCGCTCCTCGCTGGAGGTGTCGATGCCGAGGACGCGGCCCGCTCCGGACGACGCTCCGGCGAAGAGCACCCGGTAATCAGTCGCCCCCAGACGGCGGGCCTGTTCATCCAGCTCCTTCGCCAGGACCTCATCCCGAGCGATGAAGAGGACCCGCTGCCCCGTGAGTCGAGCCGGCCGCGTCACTCTCGCGGGCTGCGCGACCAGCACAGGAGCGTGGTAGCCGATGACGGCGGCATGGTCGAAGCCGTCACTGGCATGAGCCGGGTCCACTACGGCGGTGGCTCCCGGAGCGTGCGCCACGGAGGGCTCCGCGACCGTCCGCGCGGTCTCCGGAACCGCGAGCGGAGCGGACTGGACACGGCCGGTGGCGTCCGCCGCGCGAGAGCCTTCTTCGTTATGCATGCGCCCCGGCGACTCGACGGCGGTACTCGCCTCCGCTGCGCTCGCATGCCTCGGGGCTGGTGCTGAAACAGCCTCGGCAAGCGGCGTGGACTCGCCCGGCGTCAGGCGGACCTCCAGGCGTGCACCGCTCGCGGCGTCTGGACGGAACCGCAACGTGGTGGCAGTTCCCTCAGCCGCCGCTTGCACGGCACGCAACACCTCCAGCCCCTCTCGAGCCGAGTGCGCCGGCAACTCCACACCCGCCGAGTCACGCGGGCCTCGCGTCTCCGAGAGGTGCAGATGGCACAGCACCTTCAGCCCCCGCTTCGCGGCCGTCGCGGCGGTGGTCACCGCCAGCAACATCACGCCTTCCGAGAGCGAGGCCCCATCCGAGACAGCCCCCGGCCGGAGGACGTGCGCCCCACCCACCAGCGCCAGCTCGAAGCCAGACGCCAGCACACCTCGCGCGGCCTTCAGCGAGGCAGCCAACGAGGCCGCCCCCGCATCCACCACGAAGTTCGGGCCCTTCACATCCAACGCCCCGGCCACGCGCCCCGGCGTCACGTTGGCCATCATCCCCTGGAGCGTGTACGGCCCCGAAGGACGCAGCGAGCCCACCACCGTGTCATGCAGCCGCTCCGCCAATGGCAGCAGCGCGGCGCGCTCGGGCGTGCGCAGGACCCGCTCCCGGAGCTTCCTTCGCGTCGAGGACGCCAGCACCCGCTGGATGGCCTCCACCCCGCGTCGCGTCTTGCCCTCGAGGCCGAGCACGATGGCCGTCCCCATCCTCAGCTCCTCGAAGTTCCCGAGCTTCTGGACGAGCGCACTCGCTGCCGTGAGCGCGAGCCCCTGCGTGAGGTCCATGTCCTCGGTGATGTCCGGCAGCAGCCGCACCGAGGACGGTGGCCGGTACGCCCCCGCGTCGAAGCGCGTCCCTGGCTGTGACGGCACCGACGTCCTCGGCACCCCGAGCGCATCGGGGTACACCCCTTCGGCGGCCACCACCACCAACGTGTCCGCCCACTTCGAGCTCCGCCCCACCACCGCGCCCCCCCGGTACTCCTCCAGCACCAGGTGCGCGTTCGTCCCGCCGAATCCAAAGCCATTGGTGGCGGCGCGCCGTGGATGCTCACCATTCTCCGGCCAGGGCTGCTCGCGCACGCAGACCTCGAAGTCCGTGCCCAGCGCGCTCAGCTCCTTGCCGGCCTTCTCGAAGTTCGCCTGCCGTGGGATGAGCCGGTGCTCCAAGGCCTTGCACAGCTTGATGACCGACGCGGCCCCCGCCGCCCACCCCACATGGCCAATCAGCGCCTTCACGCTCGCGAGCTGGATACCCTGGCGCTTCCCACCGAAGACCCGCGCAATCGACTTCAGCTCCGTCGCGTCCCCGGCGGGCGTGGCCGTGCCATGCGCCTCCAGGTACTGGATGGTCGCCGAGTCGATGCCCGACTCCGAATAGCAGGTGTTCATCGCCGCCACCTGTCCCTCCACGCGAGGAACGTTGGCGGAGCTGCTGCGCCCGTCACTGGAGAGCCCGGTGCCTCGCACGATGGCGCGAACCCGGAGCCCCGCCGCGAGCGCGTCCGGCAGCCGCATCAAGCCGACCACGCCCGCGCCCTCGCCGAAGATGACGCCATCCGCGCGCGCATCGAACGGCCGACTCCCCGTCGCCGAGAGCCCGTTGAACTGGGAGAAGAGGCAGCTGTTCCCAGGCCCCGGCGAGAAGACTCCGCCCGCGAGCACCAGGTCCACCTCCCCTAGCTGGAGCGACTTCATCCCCAGCGCCATCGCATACAGCGACGAGGCACACGCGGCGTCGAGCAGCACCGAGGAGACCCCCCGGCCCACCACGTCCTCCACCACCGCCTGCAACGTCGGATGCGGCGCGAGCTCGGAGGAGCGAGCCTCCACGCCCAGCACCTCCCGCGTCGCCTGTGACAGCAGCGCCACCTCCGCGCCGCTCACGCCCTTCGCGCGAAGGAGCGCCTCACCCGCCTCCACGCTCAGCGCGGCGTCGTACTCGGCCGAGCCCTCCGCCGTGGACCCCAGCAAGCACTGGACACGCCCCGGCGCCCGAGCGACGAGCTTCTCCAGTCCCGCCACGCCTTGCGCCAGCGCGATGGCCAGCAGCTTCTGCTCCCGCACGTACTTCTGGAAGCGCGCCGGCTCCATTCCGGGCGGAGCCACCAGATCCTCATTCCGGACCGCGCCCGCCAGCAGCGTATAGGCCCGGTCCGGAGTCCCCGTGGGGCCCACGAAGTCCGTCACCAACGAGGGCTCGGCCAGCCCCGGGTCGACAATGCCGCTGATGCCCTCGCGGATGTTGTGCCAGTAGGCATCCGGGTCCTTCGCCCCGCCCGGGAACATGCAACCCAGGGACACGATGGCGATCGCCGAGTCCTCCGGCTTCACCTCGGCAGGCACCACCGCGGGAGCCTCCGCGGGGAGCAGCTCGGAGATGGCCTGCACCTCCAGCGACTTCCGCTCGGGGAGGATGCGCTGGACGATGCGCGCCAGTCGGCCCGCCGTCCCGCAATCCAGGAAGCGCGTGCACCCCGCGCGCGCCAGCAGCTCGACGGTGCCCAGGAAGTCGAACGGCTTGAGCAGGTGCGCCGCGAGCGCCTCCGCCAGCTCGCCCGGAGCCCCCGAGTAGACCCGCCGCTCGATGGGCGAATAGACGGGCTTCGTGGGCGGCTTCGTCGCGATGCGCGCCAGCGCCGCGCGAAACACCTTCGCCGCGGGCTGAAGCCCCCGGTGATGGAACGGGTAGCGGCTCACCACGAAGGTGAAGCCCTGTCCTCGTTTCTCCAGATGCGTCCGCAGCCGCTCGAGCTCCGCGCGGGGCCCCGCGACCACGGTCTGCTTCGCGTGGTTGCGTCCCGCGACGACCAGCTGCTCCGCACCGCACTCGGACAGGGCGCGAGCCGTCTCCGCCTCGCTCAACGCGATGGCCGCCAACGTCCCCAGCTCATCCGGCACCTCACGAAGCGCCTGGATGCGCAGGCACACGACCTCCGCCCCCGCGCTCAGGTCCAGCGCGCCAGCCGCCGTCAGCGCGGCAATCTCTCCGAAGCTGTGCCCCACGAAGACATCGGGAGCCTGCCCCTGACGCTCCAGCCACCGCGCGCCCAACACTCCGGACAGGAAGATGCCCAGCTGGTCCAGCCGGGGCGACTGCTCCAGCGCGCGTCGCACCTCGGCCTCATTCCGCGCCGCGAGCAGCGTGCTCACATCGAAGCCATGACGCCGCGCCACGGCCTCCACCGCCGCGAGCTCCTCCCGCAGCTCCGGCTGCAGCGCCTTGAGGCGAACGAACAGCTCGGGCTCGAAGGATCCCTGTCCCGCGAAGAGGAACGCCCGGGCCCCCGCGGGCAGGCTCCACGCGGGCTCCGCCTTCGCCCCGGACGCCACGGCCAGGGAGTCCTCGACGATGCGGGACGTGCCCAGCGAAGCCGGGTCCGCGAGGAGCTGCCTCGCCAGCGCGCGCAGCGACTCCGGGAACAGGTCCTGCACCGCGGCGCCGCCCTTGAGCGCACGCTCGCGGACGCTGATGACGCCCTCGGGCTCGAAGATGCCCGCCAGCGAATCCAGGCACGGACGGAACGAGTCGGGGAACGGGCAGAGCAGTCCCGTCTCCCTGTCGGCGCACAGCACCGTCTGGTAGCCGCACGCGACGGGCGTCCCATCCCACTTCATCGTGCGGAAGCAGAAGCGCAGCGACACCTCGCCCCGCGCCTCGAACGAGGTGAACACCACCAGCCGGTCACCCAGGTTCGCGGGCGACAGGTTGCGCGAGTACCCCTCGTGCGTGAGCAGGAGCACCCGGTCGAAGTCGCGGCGGAACTCCGGCACCTCGAAGAAGTGCGGACTGAAGAGCAGGTGCTCACGGCCCGCGCACTGGAACTTGAAGTTGGTGAGGAAGTGATGGCTCCCGTAGGCCATCGTGTCATCGAAATGGATGACGTACGGGACAGCGAAGTAGCCCATGGTGTGGTTCCCCATTCGATGTTCAGGAATCCAGCGCGCTCAGCGCCCGCAGGTCGTGCCCGTTGACCTGCGGCCGCCCGTCGGGGAGCAGCCCGTCCACCGTCGCGGAGAGGCCGCCGTCCACCACCCAGACGGCCCCGTTCACCCGCTGCGTCTTCGGCCCCAGGAGCAGCTCCGTCACGTCGGCCACGTCCTCCGCCGTGCACAGCTGCCCGCCCGGCGTGGCGGCCTCCCAGCGCGACACCCGCCCGGGCGCGTTGGGGAACATGCCCAGCAACTCCCCATGCACCGGGCCCGCCGACACGCAGTTGGTGCGGATGCCCTCCGGCGCCAGCTCCGCCGCCAGGTAGCGCGTGAGCGACTCCACGCCCGCCTTCACCACGCCCTGGCAACCCAGGTCATACATGTACCGCTGCGACATGGAGGTGGACATGGTGACGATGGCGCCACCGCCTCGCCGCGCCATCAGCGGACGCGCGCGCATGGCGCACTCGTAGGTCCCCGTGACACACGTGCGGAACGCCTTGTCCCAGTCGCGCGGGGCGATGCGGTCGAACGGGCCAATCAGCCCGTTGGAGGCGTTGCACACCAGGAAGTCCAGGCCCCCCAGCCGCTCCGCGATGGTGGTGAACAGCCGCTCCAGGTGCTCCTCCTGCGCGACGGAGCCCCACACGTGCAGCGCCTTGCCCCCCGCGGCGACAATCTCCTGCGCGGTGCGCTCACCCTCGTCCCGGGAATGAAACGAGTTGACGACCACCGTCGCCCCCGCGCTGGCCAGCCGCCGCGCGATGACCTTGCCAATCCCCTTCCCGGAGCCGGTGACGAGCGCCACCTTGCCCTCGAAGGGAAGCGGCGCACGGACGGCGACGGGCGGCGGAGGCGCCACCTGCGTCACCCCGCTGGTCGCGGGCGCCGTCCCCTGACGGGAACGAATCTCCTCGCTCACGGCCGAGAGCGTGCGCAGCCGCCGCGACGGGCGAGGCCCCAGCTCCAGGCTCAGCTCCTTGGCGAGCACGGCCAGCACCTCCGCGAGCTTCACGGAGTCGATGCCCAGCTCATCCTCCAGGTCCGCCTCCGGCGTCAGCAGCTCTTCCGGATAGCGCGTCACCCGAGCGAACACGGCGCGCACGCGGGCGTCCAGGTCCGACGGAAGGCCGGCCGCCGGGGGAGCCACGGGCGCGGGAATGGACGGCGCCGCGGACACGGGTGCGGGAGCCGCTTCCTCGAGCTGCGCCACCACCTGCTCGGCGATGAGGCTCAAGGTCCGCGCCTTGGCCCCCCGAGGCAGCCGCTCCACCGCGAGGCCGAACTCACGCGCGACGACGGCGGCAATCTCCGCGAGCTTCACGGAGTCGATTCCCAGCTCGTCCTCCAGCTGCGCCTCGGCCGTCAGGATGTCGAGCGGATACCGGGTGACAGTCGCCGCGCAGTGGCGAATCCGCTCCAGGACGTGTGAATGCGACAGGGGACCCAGGCGAGATGACGGGGACATTCTGAACCCTCACATTTTCAGGAACAGCTTGGGATGGATTGAGTCGCGTGCTTTATGCACGGGGGGTCTGACATTCAGTGCATCCCTCCCCCAGCACTCGCAACTCAAAGACAGGCACGAACGTCCGTTCGAGAGCACATCCCCGCCTGAATTGACAAACACCCATCCCACGTCGATCCGTGAGGGAAATCCACGAGGGGTCCGAGGGGGAGACAGGGCGACACAGCGGAAGGACGCACGCTTGTGAGGCATTGATGATACACGTCTCGCATTCATGACCCAGGATGGTCATGACACCAGGACAAAGCCTTCAAAACACAAGCATCGACTGTGTCATTCGACACCTGCGATGCGGACATCCACGACACAGCGACCTGCTCGACTCCACACGGGCCCGGAAATCCAGCCGGGCCCGTGCGCCCTCACTGAAATGACCAACCGCTCAGTTCTTCGCGACCTGCTTGCGCAGGCTCTCTTCCTGCGCCTGGAGCTCGGGCGTGAGAGCGGCGCCGAAGTCCTCGGGGTCGAACACGCGGCGGATCTCAATCTCCGACTCGCCCAGCATCGGGTTCGGGCAGCGCTTCACCCACTCGATGGCCTCTTCCAGCGACTTCACCTGGAACAGCCAGAAGCCGGCGACCAGCTCCTTCGTCTCCGCGAAGGGGCCGTCAATCACGGTCCGGGTGGAGCCGTTGAAGCGAACCCGCGCGCCCTTCGAGCTGGGGTGGAGGCCCTCACCCGCGAGCAGCACTCCCGCCTTCACCAGCTCCTCGTTGTACTTGCCCATCGCCTCCAGCAGGGACTGCTCCGGCATCTTTCCCGCTTCCGAGTCCTGCGTCGCCTTCACAATGACCATGAATCGCATGTCGTCTCTCCGTCGGGGGTCGCGGTTGCGTTGACCGGTGTTCGTCCCGGCCTCTATCGCTTCGTCGAATGACCTGGGGGACGATCGACATGGCTCCGAATAATTTCGGCGACCCGGGCCAAGCCCGCGAAATGACTGGCCGCGCGCACCCAGGATGTTCGAAAAGTCCCAGGGAATTTCCCGGGGATTTCCTCCAAGTCGCATGGGCCTCATTCCATCCGTGAGGAATCGGGTGCGCGAAGAGGCGGGGGAGGTTTGACCCGAAAAATGGCGGGGGTCTCTCTCATGGCTCGGTGCCTCCGGGCCCTCTCCCTCGCAGCCGAAAGGCAGACACCATGCAGCTTCCAGGACCTCTCCACCGGGCGTGCCCTACCGCCCTGGTGGTCCTCATGACCCTGCTCGCCTTCCTGGCCCCCGAGCGCGTCCTCGCGGCGGACCGGGGCGCGTGGGCGCCCAACGTCCAGTACGCCACGGGTGACATCGTCGCCTACGGGGGCAAGGGCTACGACTGCCGTCAGCCGCACACCTCGCTCGTCGGGTGGGAGCCGCCCAACGTCCCGGCGCTCTGGACACCGCGGACGGGCACTCCGCCCGTCGACACCGAGGCCCCCTCCACGCCCACGGGCCTGGCATCCCAGGGGGTGAGCAGCGACAGCGTGACGCTGTCGTGGAATGCGTCCACGGACAACGTGCGCGTCACCGGCTACGAGGTCTTCGTCAACGGAGGCACGACGCCGTCCGCGTCCACGGAGACGACCGGCGCCAGCGTGGTGGGCCTGTCCCCGGCCACCGCGTACACGTTCACCGTGAAGGCGCGGGACGCCGCGGGCAACCGTTCACCGGCGAGCGCTTCCATCTCCGCGACCACCACGGACGGGCCTCGGCCGACGGGGAAGAAGATCATCGTGGGCTACTGGCACAACTTCGACAACGGCTCGACCAACATCCGGCTGCGCGACATCTCCGCGAAGTACAACGTCATCCAGGTGGCCTTCGCGGAGCCGGTGGGCGGGCCGGGCACCGGCAACATGGGCTTCGTCCCGTACAACTCCACGGTCGACGAGTTCAAGGCGGACGTCGCCTTCCTGAAGGGCCAGGGCCGCAAGGTGCTCATCTCCATTGGCGGCGCCAACGGCACGGTGCACCTGGAGGACGCCACCGCGCGACAGAACTTCGTCAACTCGATGCAGTCCCTCATCAACACCTATGGCTTCGACGGGTTCGACCTGGACCTGGAGGGAAGCTCGCTGTCGCTCAACGGCACCGACACCGACTTCCGCAATCCCACCACGCCGCGCATCGTCAACCTCATCCAGGCCACCCGCCAGCTGCTCAACCAGAACGGCGCCGGCTTCGTGCTCACCATGGCCCCCGAGACGGCCTACGTGCAGGGCGGCATGGCCGCGTACGGTGGCCCCTGGGGCGCGTACCTGCCCGTCATCCACGCGCTGCGCGACAGGCTGACCTACCTGCACGTGCAGCACTACAACACCGGCACCGTCATGGCGCTGGACGGCCGGGCCTATGGACAGGGCACGGCGGACTTCCATGTGGCGATGGCGGAGATGCTCCTGCAGGGCTTCCCCATCGGAGGCAACGCCTCCAACACGTTCCCCGCGCTGCGCCCGGAGCAGGTGTTGATTGGCCTGCCGGCCTCGCCCCAGGCGGCGGGAGGTGGGTACACGAGCCCGGCCACCGTCCAGCGGGCGCTCGACTATCTCATCAAGGGCAAGTCCTTCGGCGGCGGCTACGTGCTGCGCAACTCCGCGGGCTACCCCGGCTTCAAGGGCCTGATGACCTGGTCCATCAACTGGGACAAGTTCACCAACTTCGAGTTCTCCAACAGCCACCGGGCGTACCTGGACACCTACCCGTAGCCACGCCCTCCCAAGACCCGGCGCAGGCGAGGATTGCGCCGGGTCCGCCACGGCGCTAGGGAGGCGGTCCTCGTATGTCCGCGACCGCCGACCTGCTCGAAGCCATCCAGGAGGAAGCCCGCTCGGAGACGTGGTCCGCTGGGATGGGCCTCGCCCGCGCGGGGGCGGTCTCGGTGCAGTCCGTGGGCGAGGAGGAGACGGTGCTGCGCGTGCGCGCCACCGGCCGCCCCGCCCCGGTGACCACCACCCTCTATCCCGAGGATGAAATCTGGGAGTGTGACTGCCGAGGGAAGGTGGACCCGTGCGAGCACGTGGTCGCCGCCGCCCTCTTCCTGCACCACGCCTCGCAGAAGGGCGCCCTGCCCCGCCCCGCTCCACCGCCGCGCCCCACCGCCGCGCCTCGCGCCCCCGTGAGCACCGCCGCCGCGCCGCGCGGTCCCGTGAACACCGCCGCCTCCGCCGGAGCACGCCCGGGAGCCTCCGCCAAGCCGGAGCGGATGGTGTACCGCTTCAAGCGCGTGGAGGGAGGGCTCCAGCTCGAGCGGCTGGTGGTGCGGCCCGACAACACCGCGCGCCTGCTCGCGCGAAGCCTGGCCTCCCTGCTGACGAATCCGGTGGAGGCCGCGCGCATCCAGGTGGAGCCGTGTGACCGCGTCGCGGACGCGCTGCTCGCCCGGCCCACGCGAGGCCCGCTGCCTCCCGAGCGGCTGGAGGCGCTGCTGCGGGCGCTGGAGCCCGCGCGCACCATCCTCTTCGACGGCATGCTGGTGTCGGTGTCCAGCGAGCTGCTCCTGCCCCGCGTCACCGTGGAGGACCGAGGCGAGCAGACGGTGCTGAAGGTGGACCGGGACCCGCGCGCCACGGAGGTGGTCAGCCCCGGCATCGCGCTGGGAGGCGGCGTGCTCTTCCGCCTGGGCGAGCAGACCCTCACCGGCTCCCGGCTGGAGAAGCTGCCGCAGGAGCGCGTCTTCTCGCCGGACCAGATGGGAGACCTCACCGGCAAGGTGTTGCCGGAGATGGCGCGGCGGCTCCCCGTGGACGTGAAGAGCAAGCGGCTGCCCGCCATCGACCGCGACCTCAAGCCGCGCATCTCGCTGGAGCTGGACCCGCTGGACGCGGGCCTCTCCGTGCTGCCGACGCTCGTCTATGGCTCACCGCCCACGGTGCGCATCGACAACGGGCGCATGGTGTATCTGCAAGGCGCGGTGCCCGTGCGCAACGAGACCGCCGAGCAGCAGCTCATCCACGGCCTGCGCGACGAGCTCAACATGGTCCCCGGGCGCCGCGTGACGGTGCAGGGCAAGGAGGCCGTGCAGCTCGCGGACAAGCTGCGCATGTGGCGCGGCGGACTCACCGGAGACGCCGCGCGCTTCGTCAGCCCCGACGTGAAGCTGCGCCCCCTGCTCAACGTCGAGGCGGGCGCCACGGCGGCGGGCGTCCCCAGCGTCGGCTTCTCGTTCGACTTCCAGGTGGAAGGGGCGGGAGACGAGGCGCCTCGCACGGTGGACGCGGGCGCGGTGATGAAGGCGTGGGAGGAGGGCCTGGGCCTCGTTCCCCTGGAGGGCGGCGGCTGGGCCCCGTTGCCTACCCAGTGGCTGAAGTCACACGGTCACCGTGTGGCGGAGCTGCTCGCGGCGCGAGGCTCGGATGGGCGGCTGGCCAACCACGCCATCCCCCAGCTCACCGAGCTGTGCGAGGAGCTGGAGCATCCGCCCCCGCCCGGCCTGGAGCGGCTGGCGCCCCTGGTGCAGGGCTTCGAGAAGCTCCCCGAGCCCCAGCTGCCCTCGGACCTCACGGCGAAGCTGCGCCCGTATCAGCTCCAGGGCGTCAGCTGGCTCACCTTCCTGCGGCAGGCGGGCCTGGGCGGCGTGCTCGCGGACGACATGGGTCTGGGCAAGACGCTCCAGACCATCTGCATGGTCGGCAAGGGCACGCTCGTCGTCGCACCCACCAGCGTGCTGCCCAACTGGCACGCGGAGGTGCGGCGCTTCCGGCCGTCGCTGAAGGTCTCCGTCTACCACGGCCCCGGACGCTCGCTGGACGAGACGGCCGACGTCACGCTCACGACGTACGCGCTCATGCGGCTGGACGCGGAGGTGCTCGGCGCGAAGCAGTGGGACATGGTGGTGCTCGACGAGGCCCAGGCCATCAAGAATCCCGACAGCCAGGTGGCGCGCGCGGCCTACGGGCTGGAGGCCCAGTTCCGGCTCGCGCTCAGCGGCACGCCCATCGAGAACCGGCTGGAGGAGCTGTGGAGCCTGATGCACTTCGCCAACCGGGGGCTGCTCGGTGGGCGCAAGGACTTCGAGGAGCGCTGGGCGCGCCCCGTCAGTGACAACCTGAAGGGCGCGGCGGAGCGGCTGCGCGCGCGCATCCGGCCCTTCGTCCTGCGCAGGCTCAAGCGGGAGGTGGCCCCGGAGCTCCCGCCTCGCACGGAGTCGGTGCGCCACGTCACCTTGAGCGAGCACGAGCGCGCCGTCTACGACGCGGTGTACTCCGCCACGCGCGAGGAGGTGGTGTCCCAGCTCGAGGCGGGCGGCAGCGTGCTCAAGGCGCTGGAGGCGCTCCTGCGGCTGCGTCAGGCGGCGTGCCACCCCGCGCTCGTGCCGGGCCAGCACGCGAAGTCGTCATCCAAGGTGCAGGCGCTCGTGGAGGCGCTCTCCACCGCGGTGGAGGACGGCCACAAGGCGCTCGTCTTCTCGCAGTGGACGTCCATGCTGGACCTCATCGAGCCCGCGCTGCGCGAGGCCGACATCGGCTTCATCCGCCTGGACGGCTCCACCGCCAACCGCGGCGCCGTGGCGGAGTCCTTCCAGGACCCGAAGGGCCCGCCCGTGATGCTCATCTCGCTCAAGGCGGGCGCCACGGGGCTGAACCTCACCGCGGCGGACCACGTGTTCCTGGTGGACCCGTGGTGGAACCCGTCCGTGGAGAACCAGGCCGCGGACCGGGCGCATCGCATCGGACAGCAGCGCCCCGTCATGGTGTACCGGCTCGTGTCCCAGGGCACGGTGGAGGAGAAGATCCTCACGCTCCAGGACAAGAAGCGCGCGCTGTTCGAGTCCGCGCTCGGAGGCGCCTCGGGAGGCGCCGCCATCACCCGCGCGGACCTGATGCAGCTGCTCGACTGAGGCAGGCCTCCTCGAGCGCGCGCGGCCCACGCGCCCGGCCTCCCGCTGTGCCACGGAGCCCCGGACCTCACCGAGCCCCACCCCGCCCGCCAGGTCCCGCCCCGCGAGGACAGGCCCACCGTGCCAGGTGGCCCCACATTCGGTAGGACACCGCGAGGAGCCCCTCATGAGCCGTCCCCGCCGTCCCCCCAGCGCAGCGCCCGCCTCCGACCCGCGTACGGGTTACGTCCGCGTCCGAGGCGCCCGGGAGCACAACCTCAAGGACGTGGACGTCGACCTGCCACGGGATGCCCTGGTCGTCTTCACGGGGGTCTCCGGCTCCGGCAAGTCGTCGCTCGCCTTCGGCACGCTCTACGCCGAGGCCCAGCGCCGCTACTTCGAGTCCGTCGCCCCGTATGCCCGGCGGCTCATCGACCCCGCGGGCAATCCCGAGGTGGACTCCATCGAGGGACTCCCGCCCGCCGTGGCCCTGCAACAACACCGAGGCGCGCCGACGACGCGCTCCTCGGTGGGCAGCGTGACGACGCTCTCGAACTCGCTGCGCCTGCTCTACTCGCGCGCGGGGACGTACCCCGCGAACCAGCCGCACCTGGACTCCGACGCCTTCTCCCCCAACACGCCCGCGGGCGCGTGCCCGAACTGCCACGGCCTGGGCCGCGTCTACGAAGTCACCGAGCGCTCCCTCGTCCCAGACGACTCGCTCACCATCCGGGAGCGGGCCATCGCGAGCTGGCCGCCCGCGTGGCACGGGCAGAACCTGCGCGACATCCTGGTGACGCTTGGCTACGACGTGGACCGGCCCTGGCGGGAGCTGCCCAGGAAGGACCGCGACTGGATTCTCTTCACGGAGGAGCAGCCGACCGTCCCCGTCTACGCGGGCCTGACGCCAGCTCAGACGCGCCAGGCACTCAAGCGCAAGGCCCCTCCCAGCTACATGGGCACGTTCACCAGCGCACGGCGCTACGTGCTCCAGGCCTTCGCCACGACGCAGAGCCCGCTCATCAAGAAGCGCGTCTCTCAATACCTGGAGAGCGGCGAGTGCCCCGTGTGCCACGGCAAGCGGCTGCGCCGGGAGTCCCTGTCCGTCACCTTCGCGGGCCTGGACTACGGCGAGCTGTCGCGACTCCCGCTCAAGCGCGTCGAAGCCCTGCTGCGCCCCTACGCCGAGGGCACAGCCGCCTCGCTGAAGAAGCTCTCGCGAGAGCACCCCGAGAAGGCGCTCGTGTCGGAGCGCATCGCCAAGGACCTGGTCGCGCGGCTCCAGGTCTTGATGGGGCTGGGACTGGGCTATCTCTCGCTGGAGCGCTCCACGCCCACGCTCTCGCCGGGAGAGCTGCAGCGGCTGCGGCTGGCCACCCAGGTCCGCTCCAACCTGTTCGGCGTGGTGTACGTGCTGGATGAGCCCTCCGCGGGCCTGCACCCCGCCGACACCCAGTCGCTCCTCAAGGCGCTCGACTCGCTGAAGGACGGCGGCAACTCCCTCTTCGTCGTGGAGCACGAGGTGGACGTCATCCGTCACGCGGACTGGGTGGTGGACGTGGGCCCCGCCGCCGGGGAGAAGGGCGGCGAGGTGCTCTACAGCGGGCCGCTCGAAGGGCTCCGCGAGGTCGAATCCTCCCAGACGCGGCGCTACCTCTTCGGAGCCGAGCCCCCGCGTGCACGGCCTCCTCGCGCGCCTCGCGGCTGGATGCGCCTGCGGGGCATCCGCCGCAACAACCTGCACGGCCTGGATGTCGACTTCCCGCTGGGTGTCTTCACCGCTGTCACCGGCATCTCCGGCTCCGGCAAGTCCAGCCTCGTGAGCCAGGTCCTGGTGGAGCTGGTCTCCGCGCACCTGGGCCACGAGCCCGCCGAGGAGGAAGAGGAAGGAGAGCTGCTCGAGCGCAGTGAAGTGCGCACCACGGGCGGGAGGATCACCGAGGGCCTGGAGGACATCCACCGCCTGGTGCGCGTGGACCAGAAGCCCATCGGCCGCACGCCCCGCTCCAACCT
Organism: Myxococcus stipitatus; assembly: GCF_038561935.1. Next base: position 7,617,512 of record NZ_CP102770.1, read on the forward strand.
CGCGACGTACACGGGCCTGTTCGACCACGTGCGCAAGCTCTTCGCCGCGACGCCCGCCGCCCGGGCGCGCAAGTACGACGCCGGGAGGTTCTCCTTCAACGTGGCGAAGGGCCGCTGCGAGACGTGTGAGGGCGAGGGCTTCGTCAGCGTGGAGCTGCTCTTCCTGCCCAGCGTCTACGCCCCCTGCCCCACCTGCCACGGCGCCCGCTACAACGAGAAGACGCTGGAGGTCCGCTACCAGGGGAAGAACATCGCGGAGGTGCTGGGCATGACGGTGGACACCGCGCATGCGTTCTTCGCCGAGGAGCCCCACGCACGGCGCGCCCTGGGCGTGCTGCGCGAAGTGGGGCTCGGCTACCTGCGGCTGGGCCAGCCCGCGACGGAGCTCTCAGGCGGAGAGGCGCAGCGCATCAAGCTGGCGACGGAGCTGCAACGCCCCCAGCGCGGCCACACGCTCTACATCCTGGATGAGCCCACCACGGGCCTGCATCCCTCGGACGTGGACAAGCTGATGGCCCAGCTCGACGGGCTCGTCGACGCGGGCAACACCGTCATCCTCGTGGAGCACGACATGCGCGTGGTCTCCGCGAGCGACTGGGTCATCGACATGGGGCCGGGCGCCGGAGACGAAGGAGGAAGCGTCGTCGCCACCGGCACACCCGCGGAGGTTGCTCGGGTTCCTCACAGCCGCACCGCGCCCTTCCTGGCGCGGGGCTGAAGCGGAGACTAGCGCTGCGTCAGCAGCGTGACGGCCTCGTACCGGCTGCCCTCGAGCTGGAACGCGCCGGGGGCCTTCGAGTCCTTCTCCAGCTTGTCCTGCACGCTCTTGGGGAGCTGCGCGTACAGGTCCTGGCCCAGCAGCGTCTCCAGCTGGTCCACCGGCACACGCGAGGCCTCGAGCATCGGGACGATGGCGTCCTTCTTCGACGGGCCGTCCTTCACGTTCGGCACCATGTACGCGAACATCGACACGTTGCCGTTGGGCAGCTCCAGGAGCACCGTCTTGAAGTTGTGCGTGGGGACGCCAATCTTCCGGTCCTTCGCGCCCGTCGTCGTCACCGACTCCGGGGGCAGCGGCTTGCCGTTCTTGTCCAGGAAGAGGTTGCCCGTGATGATGTGGGCCTTGCCGCCCGTCTGCGCCACCAGGTCGCCGATGGCCCGCTCCAGCGTCCGCCACGCCTGCTGGTTGTGGTTGCCGTACTGGGGCGCGATGTTGGTCATCAGGTGGCTCTCGTTCATCGCCTCCTGATTGGGCGAGTCCTCCGCGGGCTTCATGTGCCCCCGGTCGAAGCCCGTGTTGTTGTAGTCGGAGTCCGTGACGCCCTTGGAGCCCAGCACCGGGTCGCGAACGAAGGTGCTCTTGTCGCGGTGCACGTCGGCCGGCGTCTCCTTGATGTCGGCCGCGGACAGCATGTGGCTCACGAAGGTGGGCAGGTTCTTTCCTTCATCGAGCATCAGCCGGGAGTACTGCTTCACCAGCTCCATGCCCTTGCCCTCGCCGCCCTTGGGCCGCAGCGGGTCCAGCTCCCCCGCCGCCTGCGCGACGCGGCTCTGGAAGACGGCCATCTGCTGGTCCGGCACCCAGCGCGCGCCATCCGCCTGGTTCGCCTTCGACTTCTGGATGTAGGCCGCCAGCTCGTCCTGGCTCACCTTGCCATCCTTGTTCCCCCCCAGCAGGTCGGCGCGCCTGGCCAGGTTGTCCTGCCACGCCAGGTCGAAGGCATCCACCTTCACCGGCGCGCCTCCCCCCTTGGACAGCTTCGTGTCGAGCGCGGCCCGGCCCTGCTGAAGCGCCGTCGACGACAGGTAGCGTCCATCCGTGGGCGCGGTCAGGTACTCCTGGATTTCAGCCGCGGACACCTTCCCGTTGCCGCCGCGCGTCTTCCCCCCCGCGGAGTCCGCCGCCTTCAGCAGCCCCGCCTCCCAGCTCTGGTCCGTCCAGCCGAACTTCGCCTGGAGGTCGGAGATGGAGACTTCTTTCGTCGCGGAGCGGTTCCAGCTCCCCCCCTTCGGCTTGAGACCATTGACGGGCGCGGCATCCGCGGAGGACCCGGTGGACGCGGTGCTGGCACGAGAAGTAGGTCGCAGCGTCGTCATACGAAGAGCACCCTTGAACCGCCCAGAGACGAACCCCTGGTACGACTATGGTCGGCCTGAACCCACGGCAAGTTGCGTCAAGGTGTCACTTTCTTGCCACGGAGTTGCGGATCAGCCCTTCTTTCCAGGGGATGCACTCTCCGGCGGGGCGCCAGCCTTGGCCTGCTGAATCGTCTGGACGATGTGGGCCTCCGCCTGGAGCCGCTCGACGTGCTCCGCGGAGAGGCCCGCCCGCTCCGCCGCCACGGCCACGGTGATGAGGAAGGCCTCGCTGATGGGGCCAGGAGGAGGAGTCCCTCCCCGGGCCGGCGGCGTGAAGGCCTGGGCGGAGAGGATGCCGCCCGTGGAGGTGATGACCTTGACGGGCCGCGACGTGGTGGCCTCGGCGAGCGGGCCCTCCAGCCGGCTCACCACGTCCCACACCTCGGGGGAGACGCGCCGCAGCAGCCCTGGGAGGCGCTTTCCCGGGGCATCCACCAGCCGGGCGACCTTGCCGCCCCACACCGAGGAGGGCACGTCGTAGACGACGTCGACATCCATCGCCTCGGCCAGCTCCCCGTCTGGAAGGGCCGGCAGGGAGGGAAGGCCAGGGATGCGCTCGCGCGCCGCGGCCGGAGACAGGTCGACGGAGAAGGCGAACCAGGGACGCGGTGAGGGAGTACCAGCGGGCATGACGACGAGTCTCGACGGGCTCGGGGCCTGGGACAAGTCCCCAGGCCCGTGTGGCCGCTACTCCTCGGTCTTCCGGTTGGCGGCCATGCCGATGACGTTGACCATCAGGTCCTTCACGCGGCGCGGCTTCTCGCCTCCGTTGTCGCGGAGGATGAGGTCGATGTCGTCGCCGGGCTCGTGGTACTCGGGGATGAGGTCGCCGCCGCCGTTCGGGTTGGAGAGGCCCTCGAAGAGGAAGAGGACGTCCTCGCCCTTGCGGCCGAACACCGCGCCGTCCTGCCGGTCCCGGTACTGGTTGATATCGCGGTTGATGCGGTCGAACGGGTCCGCCAGCTTCGCGTTCGCCTGGTCCACGACGTCGCGGAAGTAGTTCGGCTGGCCCTTGCGGTTGGTGTCCACGACGGACAGGCGCTGGTCATCCCAGCGGCCCACCATGTCCACGTTGACGACGCCGGCAATCTGGTCCGTGCCCAGCCCGGGAATCGGGTTGTCGACGAAGTACTGCGAGCCCACCAGGCCCTTCTCCTCGCCGCCGGTCCAGATGAAGAGGACGGAGCGGTCCAGCTCGCCGCGCTTCTGTGCCTCCGCGAGCTCCGGGACGGCGGCCATCAACACCGCGCTGCCCGACGCGTTGTCATCCGCGCCGTTGTGGATGTTGCCGCGCCGGTCCGTGCCCACGTGGTCCATGTGGGCCATCACGACGATGACCTCGTCCTTGTGCGGCCCGGTGCCCGGCAGCAGCGCCATCGTGTTGACGCCCTTCCCGGACTCCGTCGCCAGCGAGCGCAGCTCCTCCACGCTCCGCAGCCCGCCGCCTCGCGCGGGCGACAGCGGCTGCCCCTCCGCCTTCATCGTGCTCTCGTACTTGCGGTTGAGCATCGCGAGCGTGTCGCGGGGCATTCCCTCCTTCAGGTAGAAGCCCTCCTCGAAGAGCTGGTGGCCGAACTGCTTGTGCGGGCCGTGCTCCTTCGCCTCGCCCTTCGCCGCCACGCCCGGCTTGCCCGCGAACGAGAAGACGTCGAAGCGCTGCTCGAAGGGGTTCGCCGCGTTCTCCTTGTTGGGCCCCACCAGGCCGTACTTCTGCACATGCGCCTGCACGTACTTGGACGCCGCGTCCAGCCCCTCCGAAGGTGTGTCCCGCCCCTTGAGCTCGTCCGAGGCGAGGTACGCCAGGTGCGTCATCGGGTCCGAGTCCTTCGCCGAGGTCTCCGGCTTCGGCTTCGGCTCGCACTTGGGCTCCACCGGGGTGGTGGGGGCGGGCAGTTGGGGCAGCGGCGCCGGGAGCTGGGGCAGCGGCGCGGGCAGCCCGGGGAGCGGCCGGGTGTTGCTCGGCTCGAAGCGGTCCTTGCTCCATCTCGGGTCCGGCGTCCGGGCCTTGCTCGCCGTTCCAGCGGGCTGGGAGGCCTTCTCGGCCGTGGCTCGCGACGACGCGGTGGGAAGGGGGCGGGGCGTGTCGCTGACTTTCGTGGCCATGGTTGGGGGATCCCGAGGCAGAGCGTGAATGGCGCGCTTCGGATTATCGGCCCCGGGACGCGCAGGGTTGCGCGTGGCTTCACATTTCCGTTGATTTCACAGCGGGTTGTATCAGCGGCGGCGGGATGTCTCAGCGATGTCTCGATGTTTCACCCCGCGCCCGCGGGGGCCGGGGTGGTGGGCGCGCAGGGCCTCCACGAAGGCCTGGAGCGGGGGCTCCGACTCACCGGTGCGCGTGGCCACGGCCCAGTCCAGCCACAGCCCCTTCGGGCCGACCCGGACGGCGTGCAGCGCCCCGTCCTCCAGCTGGGGTGTCACGGCCCACCTGGGGAGCACGGTGATGCCCAGGTGGGCCCGCGCCATCTCGAGCGGCAGGCCCCCGGTCATGGGAATGAGCGTCACCTTGCGGGGAGAGACATTCCCCGCCTGCGCGAGCGCCCGGCCCAGGGGCGCCGTGGGACGAAGGGCCCCCGCGTCCGTCCAGATGTGCTCGTCGCCGAGGGCACGCACCTCCACGACCTTGCGCCGCGCGGTGGCCCAGGGGTGCTCGCGGCCCACCACCGCGACCAGCTCATCGCGAAACAGCGGCGCCATGCGGATGCGAGGCCCGGGACGGACCATGCCCGCCACGAGCGCGACGTCCAGCTTGCGCGCCAGCAGCCACTCCATGGGAGCGTCGCCGGCCTCCGGGACGATGGTGACCTCCAGGCCGGGCCAGCCGCGGGAGAAGTCGCGCAGGAGTTCGGGCAACCAGCGGTAGGACTGGAGACACACCGTCGCCACCCGGAGCGTGCCGCTCGCGCCACGCAGCAGCTCCCGCGCCTCGCCCTCCGCGCGGGTGAGCTCTCCCAGCACCGCGTGCGCCGCGTCCGTGAGCCGCCGTCCCGCGGAGGTGAGCGCCAGGCGCCGCCACTGCCGATGGAATAGCGGGCCGCCCAGCCGGTCCTCCAGCTCGCGGAGCTGCTGGCTGAGCGCGGACGGCGACAGGTGCAGCTTGCGCGCGGCGGCGTTGAGGCTCCCCACCTCCTCCAGCGCGGAGAGCAGCAGCAGGTGGCGAATCTCGACGAGTGGGTTCGGCATCGATTCACCCTAGCTTCACAACCCATTCGGAACAACGCGTTCGACCGAATCGATGCCCGGCGGCATTCTCCTCCCAGTCGAGCCGCACACCCCTTTCGCCTCGAGGCCCCGCCCCATGCGTCGTCACCCCATCGCGTCCGTCACCGCCCTGCTCCTGTCACTCGTCGGCTGCGCGGGAAGCCCCCTCAAGACGCTGCCCGCGAGCGCGCACCTGCCGGGAACCGCGAACGTCGAGGCGTACCCCGTCGAGCACCTCGCCGTGCGCTCGCTCATCGAGCGCTTCTCCGACGCGGCGAACCACGCGGACTGGAAGGCCACGGAGGAGATGTTCACCGAGGACGCGGTCTGGGAGGTCCAGGCGCCTCCGCCCATGGGCTGGACGTTCACGGGCCGCGAGGCCATCCACCAGGGCATGACGGCCAACCTCGGGCGCGTGGAGCTGCGCGTGCAGACCGTCTCTCCCACCGTCGTCCACGTCCAGGGGCCGGACCGTGCCACCGCGCGCTCCACCCTGGACGAAGTCCTGCGCTTCAAGGAGACGGGCAAGGACGTGAGGATTGTCGGCACCTACTCCGACCAGCTCGTCAAACAGGCGGGGCAGTGGAAGTTCGCGCGGAGGACCTTCATCCCCCGCTTCGACGAGCCCGTCGCCACCGTCACCGGGAGCGCGAGGGATTGAGGGCGACGAAGGTGTCGTAGGGCTTGCCGTCCAGGATGCGCTGCTCCAGGCGCGCCTGCAGCCCCACCTCGCCGAAGAGGCGCAGCCAGGTGGCGCGCGAGAAGAGCCCGTGGCGGTGCACGTCGTGGACGGAGCGGACGGTGCCGTCGCGCTCCTTCAGCAACATCCCGAAGTGGACCTCGAACGTCGTGCTCCCGGGCTTGGGCGGCAAGGACCACATGAGATAGCGCAGGGAGCGCGAGCCCCGCCCGGGGACCTCCGGCTCGTCGCCTCCTTCCGACGTCGCGCCCGGCTCGAAGCGCTCCGTCGTCTCGTCCGGCGCCACCAGCGCGACACCGCCCGGGCGCAGATGGACGGCCACCGTCTCCAGGGCCGCGCGCAGGTCCGCCTCCGTCGTCATGTAGGTGATGGCGTCATGGACGAACACGGCGTCGAACTCGCGGCCCAGGCGCACCGTCCGCATGTCGCCGGACAGGTGCTCACACTCGGGATTGAGCTGGCGGCTGTGCTTCAGCATCCCCTCCGCGGGGTCCACCAGCGTGAGCTGGAAGTCGCGCTTGAGGTGGCTGGCGTTGTTGCCACCACCGCTGCCCAGCTCCAGCATCGTCTTCAGGGGCCCCGTCGCGGCGGCGCGCAGCAGGCGGCGATACTCGCTCGCCTCCTCCTCGTACTCGCTCGGATGGGACACCAGGGGCCACCAGTCCGCGAGCTCGTCGTAGAGATTCATGCGTGTGGGCTCCAGAAGCCGGGTACCTTCAGCGGTGAGGGACTTCGGTGGGCATCGCCTTCGAGTCATCCCGGCCGTTGACGTAGGTGACGGGTGCTCGCACCAGCTCCTGCTCGTCCACGTCATCCAGGCAGTTGAGCCGGACGGTGTAGAACTTCCCCAGCTCCCCGCCCTCGCCCCAGCCGAACGAGTGCACCCCGCAGTGTTTGCAGAACAGGTGGTGAATCTGCTTCGTGTGGAACTGGTAGTCGGTGAGCGCGGACTCACCCGCCTGGAGGCGGAAGTCCTCGGGACCGATGATGGAGACCCAGGTCCTGTCCTTCGTGCAGATGGAGCAGTTGCACTTGTAGGTCTCCTGGTTCAGGTCGATGTCGGCTTCGTACCGAACCGCCCCGCAGTGACAGCTTCCCTGGTACGTCTTCTTCACGAGTGCCGCTCCCCATGGCACGAGCCATCCGTCACTCCCGGCCAAGAGTCTCGCCGGCTCGCCCCAACCTCCGGATTGTCCGCGAGACCAGCAGAGCATGAGAGCGCTCCGATTCAACGCCTGATTTCACCCGCTGGTGGGATGCCCTCCAGGCGTGCGTGTCCGTTGTCCGGTCCGCGGTGGATGCGTCGTGTGTCGTAGGATGTGCCTTCGAGGCAACACCTCTCACCGCGCGCGCACTTCATGGACCTGACCCTCTGGGCCACCTTCACGTTGACGATGGCCCTCTTCGCCGTCACCCCGGGCCCCGCGGTCCTCCTGGTGGTCTCCCAAGCGATGTCTCGCGGCTTCCGCGCGGGAATGGGCGCCACGCTGGGCATCCAGGCCGGCAACGCCGTGTACTTCCTCATCTCCGTGGCCGGACTGGGCGCCGCGCTGGCCACCTCCCACCTGGCGTTCCACGTCATCCGCTACGCGGGCGCGGCCTATCTGGTCTACCTGGGGGTGAGGACGTTGTTGGACGCGAAGCGGAGTCTCAGCCTCGCCGAGCGCCCCCCACCCGCCCTCTGGAACAGCGCCTTCGTCCAGGGGTTCGCCAAACAGCTCGCCAACCCCAAGTCCATCCTGTTCTTCGGCTCGCTCCTGCCTCAGTTCATCCAGCCCGGCCCGCACGCGGCGCTGCAGCTCACCGTCTACGGCGTCTCCTGCATCGTGGTGGAGGTGCCCGTGCTCGCGGTCTACGCGTGGCTGGGCGTCGCGGGAGGACGCCTCTCCAGCTCCCCGCGAGCCCAGGTCTGGCGCGAGCGCCTCTCCGGCGCCGCGCTCATCGCCATCGGCATGGTGCTGGCCACCATGCGACGCCCCGCCTGAGACACCTCACGCTGGCGCCGCGCCGGACTCCTCCTGCTTCGGCGCGAGCCGCATGGGCTGCGCCCGTCCGTACGTGAGCGAGCGCCAGAGCCATTCGGCGGGGCCGAAGCGGAAGCGCGACAGCCACCAGCGGCTGAAGACCATCTGCCCCGCGAAGAGGACGATGCACAACACGGTGACGCGGGAGATGGGCAGCTTCGCGATGAAGCCCAGGCCCCAACCGTTGTAGATGAACACGCTCAGCACCGACTGCATCAGGTAGTTGGTGAGCGCCATGCGGCCCACCGGCATCAGCTGGTCGCAGACCCACCGCCACCACGCGCGCGGGGTCAGCAACGCGAAGAGCCCCACGTAGGCCGCCGCGAGCGCCAGGATGCCCAGCTCCGCGATGCCACCCAGCATCCACATCCACTGGCTGGAGCTCGCGTCCAGCAGCTCCATCCGCCGGAGCCGCCAGATGACCATCATGAAGCTGCCGCCAATCACGCCCAGGAACAGGCCCCAGAACACCAGGCGCTGGTGCACGCCGCGGTTTCGCTCCAGGTCCTGGAGCAACAGGTAGCGCCCCGCGAGCAAGCCCAGCAGGAACCGGCCCAGGACCGAGCACATCCAGGTGACGCGGTTGATGCTGAAATACGAGTCGATGTTGAAGCGCGCCGTGCCCACCAGGGAGGTCCAGAACGAGTCGCTCGAGAGCGCCTCCAGCAACTGCGTGCGCCCCTCCGCCATCAGGGCCTGCCTCGCCTTGGCCGCCGCGGCCGCCGCTTCCGCGCCATGCAGCCAGACGGGGACGACCTTCATCAGCCAGGGAATCAGCAACGGCACGACCCCCAACAGGATGGCCGCCCAGATGACCACCGTCCTGTTCGAGCTGTTGCGGAACAACAACAGCGCGAAGCCCAGCATCGCGTAGGTCTCCAGCACGTCGCCGCACCAGATGGCGTAGTGGTGGAACGCGCCAATCCCCAACAACACCAGCAGGCGCCGCGAGTAGAGCCGGAGGATGGACGCGCCCCGCGCCTCCGCTCGGGCGAACTGGATGCTGAAGCCCAGCCCGAAGAGGAAGGTGAAGAGCGTCATGAACTTCTGGTTGATGGTGAAGTCGTAGGCCGTCTTGAGGACGGTCTCCAGGAGCGGCGCATCCAGGGCGATGGCCTGGTCTCTCGGCATCAGGGTCCGGCCGCTGAACCACATGATGCTGTTGGAGACGAAGACACCCCACAGCGCGAAGCCGCGCAGCGCATCGAGCAGGGTGACTCGCTCCGAGACATCCACCGGGCGGGCATCGAGAAGAGGTGTCGGCGTGGGCGAAACAGGCTCGGACATGTATCAAGCAGACGCCGGGCCCGCTCCCTCGTCAACCAGGCACCCCCACCGGTCAACCTTCCGCGCGCCCGGGCGTCTTGTCCGGATCCGGGAATGGATGGGCGCGGTGAGGCGCGTCCTCATCATCCCCCTCCGCCACGCCGGGAGTGTGGCCCGGAACCTCGTCCTTATATCCCGGCTCACGCGCCGCCCAGTCCTCCTGGGGCTCGCTCGTGCGGGGGCGTTCGTCAATGTCTGGCATCGCGGCCTCCTTTCCTTCTGGAAAGATAGGTGGGCTTCCGGGCGATGCTGCGAACCCATCGGGAGGAAGCATGGCCAGGTCCCTTGGCAGCACCCTTCGCCGGCTTCGCGACACGGCCGTGCGGCTCACGCAGAACACGGTGGGCGTCGCGATGACCGCCTACGTCGTCCTGCGCCCCGACCGGGCGGGGAGCGAGCGGGCCCGGCGCAACGCGGAGCAGCTCATCGCCGCGTGCAGGGCCTTCCAGGCCCGGCATGGCCGCTTCCCCGAGGCACTCCAGGAGCTGGTTCCCGACTTCCTGCCCGAGCTGCCTCGGGCGAAGTACGAGGGGCCGGAGTTCGGCTTCACCTATGACGCGAGCCCTGACCGGCACGTGCTCGGCTGGACGGAGCTGATTCCCTTCGGGCGCCCCTTCTATGTCCTCGAGGAGGACCGCTGGGGCTATCTCGACTGAGAACACTGCGTCCGGGGGGGCGTGCACTTGCAACTCAGTCTTCGGCTAACGTGCCCCGGATGCACCTCACGCGCCTTCTTCCGGCAGTGCTGCTGACGTGCCTCCTCTCCATGGGATGTGAGCGCGGCTCCTCCGCCGCCCCGCCCAAGCCACAGCCTCCTCCCGAGAACTTCATCCAGGCGGGCCTCAGGGCCCCCGTCAGCGTCCCCGGGGTCGCCGACCCTGGAGAGGTCGACCTCGTCGCGCTGCGCGACGCCATGGCGCAACCCCAGACGCTGTCCGAACAGGACCTCGCGCGGCTGCTCCGAGGAGGCTCGCCCCAAGGCGAAGACCGGCTCTCCTTCGGGGAATCGCGGCGCGATGCCCCCAGGAACGGAGGAGAGCTCCACGAGAATGCCCCGCCGCCCGTCGAGGTGGCCGCTCCGGCGCCCCCGCCCGCCCCTCGCCCCTCCTCCGCGCCACGCGCGGCGGTGCGTCCGATGCCCGTGGCGGAGCCCCTCTCCTCCGCTGGAGCGGAGATGGAGGCCCGGCGCTCCGAGGTCATCCAGATCATCAAGGGTGGCAATGGCATCGGCCCCGGCGGCGGAGGCTCGCTGGGCACCGCCGCCCCGAAGAAGGCCAGCGCCGCCGCACCGGGCCGCTCGGCGCCCGAGCCCGCACTGCCCACGCCCGTGCTGCCCAAGGTGGAGACCGCGCCGCGCTCGGCCAAGGTGCTGGTGAGGGATGAGTCCGGCCGCTACCAGCCGCTCAAGACGCGTGCGATTCGGGTGGTGACCTACATCCAGGGTGCCCGAGCCCGCACCGTGGTGGACCACCTCTTCGAGAACGACACGAACCAGAACCTCGAAGGCACCTTCTACTACCCGCTCCCCGGCGGCGCGTCCGTCGCCGGCTTCGCGCTCTACTCCGGCGCCGTGGAGGTGAACGCCAAGACGCTCTTCCAGTCCGCGGACCTGCTGCCTCCCTTGGGAGACGGCTCCGCCAACCAGGAGCAGCTCACCGCCGCCGCGCCGCCCAGCCCGCCCAAGTCCCATCAGTCCTGGGGCTCCGTGCAGGAGGCCCGCGTCGTCGAGCAGAAGCGCGCGCGTGAAGTCTACGAGAGCATCGTCCGAGACAACGTGGACCCGGCGCTGCTCGAGTGGGCGGGCGCGTCCACCTTCAGTGCTCGCGTGTTCCCGCTGCCGCCGCGCTCGCTCAAGCGCGTGGTCATCGCCTACGAGCAGACGCTCCTCCACGATGGCGAGCGGCTTCGCTACACGTGGCCGCTGCCCCCGGGCGCGGGCACGGACCTGCGCGTGTCCGCGCGTGTGCACGTGGACCCTCGCCACGCGCGCGACGTGCTGGCCGCGCCCGAGTCCTCGGGCAAGCCCCGGGCGCTGGGCACCTGGCAGGCCTATGACTGGCCCAAGCTGACGGGAGACGGCGTGCTGTCCGTGGCCCTCACGCCTCGCGCCCCCGAGGCGGATGTCCTGGTGGGCCAGGACGACGCGGGGCTCCCGGGCCAGGCCTTCCATGCGCGCATCCGGCTGCCGGCGCGGCTGACCTCGGAGTCGGAAGGAGCGCCCACCGGGCGCGCCGTGCTGGTGGTGGACACGTCCTTGTCCTCGGAAGATGGAAACGCGTGGGCGCTCCAGGCCGCCACGCTGCGCGCGCTGCTGGAGAAGGACTCCACGCTGAAGGAGTACGCCGTGCTCCTCTTCGACGTGCGGCCCCGGTGGCTGCACGGCACGGGCTGGAGGACGAATGACGCCGCCCGACGCAAGGAGACCTTCACCGAGCTGGAGCAGGTCTACCTGGAGGGCGCCTCCCACGTGGATGGAATGCTCTCCGAGCTGGACCGGGCCTCTCAGGAGTGGCTCAAGCCCGCGGCGCCCGGAGAGCGACTGACGGCCTTCCTCCTGTCGGACGGCAACGTCACGTGGGGCGAGAGCACCCTGGAGTCGCTCATCTCGCGCCACGGCAGCGCGGAGGCCCTGCGCTGGGTGACCTATCGCTTCGGTGAGGCCGCGGTGAACACGGGGCTGTTCGATGCGCTGTCGCGCGCCAGCGGCGGCCGGAGCGTGCCCGTGCTCTCCGGCTCCCAGGTCGATGCCGCGGCGCTCGCGCACCGGGCCGCGTCGGTGGTGCTCTCGCGCGTCGTCGTGACGGGTGCCCGGGTGAAGGACCTGGTCGTCGCGGGCCGGCCGCACCTGGTCTTCCCCGGCCAGGAGCTGGTGGTGGCGGGACGGCTGCCCGAGAAGGGCGAGGCCCGGCTCGTCATCGCGACGCAGGCGGGAGGCGCGGAGCGGACGCTGGAAGTCCCCCTGCCTCGGAACGAGGAGAGCACCTTCGCGCCCCGCGCCTGGGCGGACCTCTTCGTGGCGCGGCTGGTGGCCCTGGATGACGCGCGGCTGGACCGGATGGTGGTGGCGCTCAGCCAGCACTACCGGCTGGCCAATGCGCGCGCGTCGCTGCTCGTGCTCGAGTCCGAGGGCGACTACCAGCGCTTCGCCCTCCGCGACGAGCGCGTGGAGCTGGATGACCTGGAGACGCTGCGCAAGCGCGAGCAGGACCAGCGACTGGAAGCCCACCAGGGCCTGGACATGCATGGCGTGCCGGCCTCCGGGCTCGCGGTGGTGCGCGCGCTGACCGAGCACCGCGCGGCCCTCTCCCCCCTCCTCAAGCGCCAGCCCCTCCGGGATGTGCCCTATGCGGGCGGCGAGGCGCGGCTGGCGGCGGAGCTGAAGTACCGCAAGGCCCGCCGGGAGAATCGCGACGACGTGACGCTGTACGAAGGCATCGCCCGTGAGCGCGCCTTCGCGGGGGACACCTGGGGCGCGGTGCGCGCGCTGACGTCGCCGATTGAGCTGCGGCCCAAGGACGCGGAGGCGCAGCGGCTGGTGGGCTATGGGCTGCTGGCCCTGGGCCAGTACCCCGCGGCCGCGGAGCTGTTCGAGCAGGTGCGGCTCAACCGCTCCTTCGAAGGGCAGTCCTATCTGGAGGAGGCCCTCGCGCTGGACGCCGCCGGGCGCCACGGCGAGGCCGCGCGCAACTACGAAATCGTGCTCACGGACAAGGGCTGGCGACACGGCCAGGAGCTGCGCCAGGTGGCCGCCTACCACTACGGCCGGCTGCTCTCCGCGCTGCTGCGGCACCCGCGCGCGGAGCCCGTGGCCGCCATGCTCCAGCGGCGCCTGGCGGAGCTCGAGCTTCGCGACATGGAGCTCCACGACCCGAAGGTCCGCACCCGCATCGACTACCAGCTCACCACCCACTGGAACTCGGACATGACGGACATCGACCTGTGGGTCATCGAGCCCTCGGGTGAGCGCTGCTTCTATCAGAACAAGCAGACCCGCCTGGGAGGGCAGCTCTACTGGGACATCACCGACGGCCTGGGCCCGGAGCTGTACCACGCGCGCAAGGTGGCTCCCGGCCCCTACCACGTCGTGGTGCACTTCTACGGACACCGCGCCCCGAAGCTCGCCGTGCCCACCGCGCTGCTGCTCGTGAGCGACGAGGGCGTCTTCAGCGCCGAGGACACCTACCAGCGGCGCTTCCAGCTGCGCATCCTCCCCAAGCGCGATGCGCGGCTGCTCCTGCGCCGCGAGGAGTTCATCCCGCTCAAGGCGGCCCTGTCGGTGCAAGACCCTCCCTGAGAGCCGGCACCGCTTCCCCCGCGAGAGGCCGCCATGAGTCACGGACGAAAACCCAGAGGCCCCATCGGACGCGTCGGCGGCCTGCGCCGCATCGAAGGCGCCGACGCCGTTCTCCGCGTGCGCGCGCTGGAGCGTGTCTCCGCGCCCGAGCGCATCGAGGGCAACGACACCTCCCGGCGCTCGTTCTCCGAGGCCCTGGAGCGCGCCTCGAGAGGCCTGCACAGCGCCGAGCCCCTGCCCGCGCCGCGTCCTCCCAGCCGCCCGCCCGCGCCACCGTCCCGCGCGCGCGCCGAGGAGGACGAGTCCATGCACCCGCCCGAGCCGCCCCCCGAGAGTTTCCTGGGGATGCTCTGGTGGAAGGTGAAGGGCCCGCGCTGACTAGAAGGTCAGGCCCCCGCCCACGAAGGGACCGTGCAGCCGGTCCTGGTGGGCCTCGCCGTCGAGGCTCCCCAGGTCATCCAGGAGGAAGCCCCGCCAGCCGCCTCGCAGCACGAGACCTCCCAGGTGCAGCGCCAGCCCCGCGGAGGCATCGACCTGGAGATACGGCACGGGCGTGAGCTGCACCCTCGCCTCCACGTCCAGCGGCCCCACGACACACGCCTCCACCGCGAGCGCCAGGCTGGGCCCGACGAACGTCGCATCCGGCGCCCGCGCCGTGCTCACGCCCGCCTCCGCGCGCAGCCGCACGGCCTCATGCACGAGGAGGGCGTAGGTCAGGTGCGCCTCCACCAGCGTGAGGTCGTCCTCCCCTTCCCCACCGTCATCGCGAGGCAGCGACATCAGCGCCACGTGCCCCTCCACGCCGAAGCGTCGGCCCTCCAGCGCGATGAACAGGTCCGTGCCGCGCCCCTCGTCCCGCAGGAACACCTTCTGCGCGCCCGTCCGGAAGGACAGCGGCACCGCGTGACGTCGCTCGGCGCTCACGCCCGTGTCGGGCTCGTCCGACGACAGGTGCGTGCCGGAGGTGGCGATGGTCTCGATGGCCCCCGACAGAATCACGCCCAGCAGGCTGCCCACCACCTCACCGCCCAGCTCCGCCAGGGGCTCCGTGCAGCAGCCTCCGGAGTCCGGCTGGGACGGCTTCTCGGTCTCGGGCGCGTCGTCATCGCCGTCATCATCCTCGACGCCGATGGGCGTGGCCTCGTGGGTGTCCGGGTCCGCGCTGGAGCCATGGCGAGGCTTGGTGTCGTCCGAGTCGGAGCGCTTCCCGAAGCGCGCCTCCGCGCCGGGGGACACCAGCAGCCCGACGGCCAGGAGCCTCGCGCACCACGACGTCATCGATGAAGACACGCCCCCTGCTCCTCTCCCATCGCGGTGGCTCGCCCGCGAAGGCTGACTCACACGCGAACCGCCGGCCCTTTCACTCCCTAGTCCGCTGACAGGGCCCGAAGCGTCGCGCGCGCCTGGCCTTCATCAGCGACCACGCCCACCACCCACCGCTGGAGACAACCCCTGAACTCTTCTTTTAGCGCATCCACCGTCACCGCTTGGAGATACGCCGGACGCCGCGCCAGCGACTCAGGGGTGAAGCCTCGCACACGCGCCACCAGGAGCGCCTCCACCCACTGGGCCGAGGAGATGAAGTCCACCGCCTGCTTCGCGAGTCGCCGCGAGCGGGCCCGCTCCAGCTCCGCCGCGTCCAGGTGCTCGGCCAGGCTGGTGAACGCGGCCTGCACCTCCTTGGCGCTCTGCACCAGGAGCCGCGAGTCCACCACGCCTTCCACCAGGAGGTGGGACGCCCCACCCCGGCCCACCCACGCCCGCGAGCTGAAGCCATACGAGGCCCCCTGTCGTGAGCGCACCTGGTCGAACGTCCGCATCGACAGCAGCTCCGCCATCAACGCGTACCGCGCCTCCGCCTCGGGCGTGGCCGTGGGCAGGCGGCACGCGACCTGGAGGCGGCTCTGGCTGGCGCCGGGGCGGGTGATGGACAGCGGAGAGAGCGGACCTGGGGCGGGCAGCGGCGGAGCGACGGGCACCTTCACCGCCGTCGGGGCGCCGTGCCTCCAGCTCCCCAGCAGCTCATGCACCAGCGGCTCCACCGTCCGCGGGTCGAACTCGCCGGCGATGACCACCACGGTGTTGGCCGGGCGGTACACCTCCCGAATCCACGCGCGGGCCTCGCCGTCCGACACATTCTCCAGCTCCTCGCCCTTCACGACGTATCCGTAGACGTGGTCCCCGTAGAGGGCCCGCATCAGCTCGCGCGTCGCGCGCTCCCGCGGCTCCGAGTCCAGCATCTTGAGCCACGGCACCACCTGCTCCTGGAGGTAGATCACCGACCCCAAGGAGGTGCGCGTGGAGGAGAGCTGCTCGGCCAGCACCGCCAGGATGTTGCCGATGTTGCCCGACGTCCCCGACATCTCGAAGCGCTGGTGGTCGCGACGCATGTCGCTCCAGGAATGCAGTCCCCAGTGGCTCTCGTCCCCCGCGAACGACGACTCGCGGTACGCCCCCAGGCGGGCCATCTCCGCCACACCCGGCTTCGCGCCATACGTGGCGCCGCCGGCCAGCACCGCGCCTACCCGCACCACCGGCAGGCCGGGCCTGGGCACCAGCAGCACCTCCATCCCGTTGTCGAGCTTCAGCGACCGCACGGGCGAGGACAGGGCTGACAGCATCGACGGGGTGATGCGCCCCGTGGGCATCTCCGAGGAGAGCTCCGGCAGCGCCGCCGCGGGCGCCGACACTGTCGTGCTCCCCTGTCCTCCCGGCCGGACCAGGACGGTGTGCGCGCTCGCGCGCTGGAGCCACTGGTAGGCGAAGTCCGTCAGCTTGCCGCCATCCAGGGACAGCAGCGCCTTCTGCATGCGCGAGTAGGCTCGGGCATCCAGCATGAAGTGCGTCAGCTCCGCGCGCCGCGTGGTGCGCGCCAGGAGGTCCTCGGACTCCAGCACCATGCCCGTCACGACGCCGCGCCGCAGGGTCTGGAACTCGTTCTCCCGCCCCAACACGCCCTTGGGATGAACGAACTGGGCCCACGTCGAATAGACGCGGTCCAGCACCCGCTCCGCCGTCCGCCGAGGGGAGTCCCCCTGGAACAGCGCCACGCGGACCACCAGCATCGAGGCCCGCGTCCCCGACACCAACCGCGTGGACACCGAGGCGATGTCCGGGTCCGCGCGCTGCGCGCCCCACATGCTCCGCTCCATGCTCATCCGCACGAAGTCGTGCATGGCGCTGGCCTCGTCGAACGAGCGGGGCAGCACCCACGAGATGATGAGCTCCGGGAAGTTCACCGTGGACTCGTGCTCCATGAGCATGAGCGAGGCGGCCCGCGGTACGTGCTCGGGCTTCGACACGTCGGGCACGCGCGGCGTCAGCGCCAGGGGAACGCCCGGCACCATCCACTCCGGGGGCAGGTTGTCCAGCAGCACCGCCTCCACCTCCACCAGGTCCAGGTCTCCCGCGATGACGATGGTGACGTTGTCCGGGCGGTAGTGGCGCCGCGCGAAGCGCTGGGCCTCCGCGAGGGTGATGGCCGACAGGGACGCATGGGTGCCATTGACGGGCCGCCAGTACGACTGCTCCGAGGACTGGGCCGCCGCGCTCATCACGGTGGAGTCCTCCTTCGTGAAGGCCGCCTCGCTGCTCTCGCGCAGCTCGTTGCGGACCACCTCGCGCTCCACCGCGAAGACCTCGGGCGTGACACCCGCGAGCGGAGCCGACAGGCGCTGGCCCTCCAGCCGCACCAGCGCGGCCAGCGACTCCTTGGGCGCCACCGTCTGGTAGGCCGTGTAGTCCAGGCTGGTGATGGCGTTGACGTGGCCCGCGCCCAGCTCCTCCATGCGCGTCCACACCGACGCGCTGCCCACATGGCGCGAGCGGAAGGCCAGGTGCTCCACCAGATGCGCCATCCCCTCCTGCCCCGCCGGGTCGCTGGCCCCGCCCGTGCCCACCACCGCGACCATCGCCACCATCGGCGCGCGCGAGTCCTGCTCCACCACCACGCGCAGCCCCGAGGGCATGCGGAAGTCGCGCAGGGGGAAGGAGACGTCACGCATCACCACCTGGCCTCGCTGAGGCAGGGTGGTGCACGCCCCCAGCAAGGAGGCGAGGAGAACGACCAGGGCCGTCAACCTCCCGTGCCGCGGAGGATGCCCAGCATTTGACTGATAGAACATGGATCGAGGGAATCCAGGGGACCTGGGGACATGCTGCCACAGGTGGCCCTGGGCCCAAGCGAGGACTTCGGGGCTCAGGCCGTGCTTCCCACGGCGGCGGCCACGTGCTGACTGCCCCAGCGCGCCACGCCCAGGATGGTCTCCATGGGGTTGACGCCCAGGGCGGTGGGGAACACCGAGCCGTCCACGATGAAGAGGTTGTCCAGGTCCCAGTAGCGCAGCGTGCTGTCCACCACGCTCGTCTGGGGGCTGCCGCCCATCGCGCAGCCGCCCATCTGGTGGGCGCTCACGACCGAGCACTCGAGCGGTGAGTAGGGCGCGCGGTCGAGCAGCGCGATGTCCTTCTCGCCGCGCATCACCACCGGGCGGGAGTGAGGGCTCATCACCTGCTCGGCCCCCGCGGCGAACTGGATGCGCGCGGACACCTTGAGCGCCTCGCGGAAGCCCTCCCAGTGGAAGTCCCGGAGGGGGTAGCGGACCTTGAAGCGGGTGTACTCGCTGGCATCCCGCAGCGCCACGGTGCCACCTTCGTCCCCCGGGTGCACGCCGTCCAGGCAGATGGAGAGCAGCGCGTTGGCATGAGGCAGCGAGGCCATGTGCTCCTGGTGCTCCGCGCCGAAGCCGCTGAGCGCCACCGCGCTCTGGAGCGGAAGCAGCGGAGGCACCTCCAACAACCACCCCAGCTTGCCCGGCCCCCGGTCGATGAACTGCCGCGAGTACACCGTGAGCGGCGCCCCTGAATACGCCTCCACGCGCTCGCGAAAGCGCGCCTGGGAGATGACCACCGGGTGCAGGAACAGCCGCTTGCCCACGTTGCCGCGCCCGGTCAGCTTGCTGCGCAAGAGGAGCCCCGGCGAGTTGATGGCCCCACCACATACCGCCGTCACCTTCGCGTTCACGGTGAGCCGCCTGCCGGAGGGCCGGCTCGTCGCGGGGTCCAGCACGTCCGCGTGTACGGCCGTCACCCGAACCCCTTGCGTCGACAGCTGTCGGACGCTGGCGTTGGCGTACAGGCGCAGGCCCTTCTCCACCGCCTCCGGGATGAGCGTCACCAGCGTGGACTGCTTGGCATCCGTGGGACAGCCCACGCCACACGTGCCCAGCGCCGCGCACGCGCGCACGTTGCGCTTCACCGTGCCCCGGCTGTAGCCCAGCGCGCCCAGGCCATCCCAGAGGATGCGGTTGTTGCGATTGGCCTGCTCGATGGGCCAGTCGCGGATGCTCAGCCGCTCCTCCAGCCAGTCCCAGTGCGGCGTGAGCGCGGCGGTGTCCAGGCCCTTCACGCCGTGCACGTCGCGCCAGCGCTCGAGAATCTCCGGCGGCGTGCGGAAGCAGGCGCACCAGTTGATGGTGGTGCCGCCGCCCACGGTGCGCCCCTGGAAGATGCTGATGGCCAGGTCGTCCGTCGCCCGGTTTCCGCCCTCCTGGTAGAAGGTCGAGTAGGCCTTGGCCTCGTCCAGGTCGAAGTCGCGCCGCGTGTGGTAGCCGCCTTCCTCCAGCATCACCACGTCCAGGCCGCGCTTCGCCAGCTCCAGGCCCAGCACGCCTCCGCCCGCGCCGCTGCCCACCACGCACACGTCGCAGGTGAGCGTCGTGTCCTCGGTCAGCTCATCCCCGGTCCAGATGCGGCCCATCATCGCGACGTCCCTCCGCTGCCCGCGAAGGCGCCATCCGCGGAGCCGCGCCAGACGGGGGCATCCGGGTCGTGGAAGCCCTCGGGCGCCACGAAGCCCGTGGCTCGGACCGCGTCCGGATGTGAGTAATAGGCGGCGTGGGCCAGCGCGCGCAGCGCCTGGTGCGCCGTGCGCCGGAATACCAGCCGCGACGAGCGCCACCCCTCCAGCACCGCGTCCTGCGCCTCGGGAGGCAGGCGCGAGAAGGGCGTCACGCGCCCGGTGAAGAGCAGCCCCGCCAGGGCGTTGTCGAAGAGGCCCAGCAGCTGGCGGACCTCCCGCGCGATGGACGGGTCTCCTCGCGCGAGCAGCCGGTCGGCGAGGAAGGCCACCCGCACCGTGTCCGCGTCCGGGAAGCCCTCGCGCGCGGGGAACGCGCGGCGGGCCAGCGCCTGGAACGTGGCGTACTCCGCGGGCCCGAAGACCTGGAGCCCCTCCTCCGGAACCGGGAGGGACAGCCCCTCCCGGAGCGCCAGGAACGAGCTGCCTCCCAATGCCAGCAGCGCGCTGGCGAACATCCCCTGCTTGAGCACCGTGCGGCGCGACAGCGACATCCGACCCTCCCCACCGAGACAGGTGTGCCGCCGCGCCCAGGCCTCAGGAGCCGACCTGGGGGGAGGCAGTCCCCCCAGGCTAGACGCTCAGGGCGCCGAAAGCGCCTGGAAGGTCGCGCGCGTCTGGCTCTCGTCGGCCACCACGCCCACCACCCAGCGCTTCATGCACCCGCTGAACTCCTCCTTCAGCGCCTCCGCCGTCACCGCCTGGAGGTACGCCGGCCGCTGGGCCAGCGACTCCGGGGGGAAGCCTCGCACGCGGGCCTCCAGGAGCTCCTCCACCCAGGCCTCCGAGGAGATGAGCGACACGGCCTGCCGCGCGAGCAGCCTCGCCCGGGCCCGCTCCACCTCCGCCGGCTCCAGCTTCTGGGCCAGGGTGGTGAACGCGGTCTGGATGCCGCGGGTGGTCTCCGCCAGGCGCTGCGAGTCCACCATGCCCTCCACGATGAGGTGGGCCGCGCCACCCCGGCCCAGCCAGGAGCGGGCACTGAAGCCATACGACGCGCCCTGCTTCGAGCGCACCTGGTCGAACGTCCGCGTCGACAGCAGCTCCGCCATCAGCGCGTACCGCGCCTCCAGCTCCGGCGTGGCCGTGGGCAGGCGGCACGCCACCTGGAGGTGGCCCTGGCTCGCGCCGGGGCGGGAGACGGACACCGTCGTGGCGCGCGAGGACAGCGCGGGCAGCGGCGGAGCGGGGGGCGGCGTCAGCGCCGCCACCGGGCCGTCCTTCCACCCGCCCAGGTACTCACGCACCAGCGGCTCCACCGTCTGCGGGTCGAACTCGCCGGAGATGACCACCACGGTGTTGGCCGGGCGGTACACCTCGTCAATCCAGTCCTCCATGTCCCCCTGCGTCACCTTCTCCATCTGCTCGCCCGTCGGAACGTACCCGTAGACATGGCTCCCGTAGAGGGCCCGCATCAGCTCGCGCTCCGCGCGCATCTCCGGGTGCTGGTCCAGCACCTTGCGCCACGGCACCACCTGCTCCTGCAGGTACATCACCACCCGCTCCACGGTGCCCGTGGTGGAGAGCTGCTCGGCCAGGAGCGCCAGCATGTTGCCGACGTTGCCGGACGTCCCGGCCACCTCGAAGCGCTGGTGGTCCTTCCTCATGCCGCTCGAGACGTGCAGCCCCCAGTGGTTCCCGTGCCCGGCGAACCAGGACTGACGGAAGGCGCCGAAGCGGACCATCTCCGACACCCCGGGCTTCACGCCAAACGTCGCGCCACCGCCCAGCACCGCGCCCACGCGCACCACCGGCAGGCCCGGCCTGGGCACCAGCAGCACCTCCATCCCGTTGTCCAGCTTCAGCACGCGCACCGGCGAGGACGTCGCCGCCAGCATCGACGGGGTGACGCGCCCGCTGGGCTTCTCGGTCAGCACCTCGTCGGCCAGGGCGACGGGGGCCGCCACCGCCGCGCCGTCGTTGCTTCCGGGCCGCACCAGGATGACGCGCGCGCGCTCGCGCTGGAGCCACTTGTAGGCGAAGTCCGTCACCTTGCCGCCGTCGATGGTCATCAGCGCCTTCTGCGAGCGCGTGTACCCCCGCACGTCCATCATGAAGTGCGTCAGCTCCGCGCGGCGGGTGGTGCGCGCCAGCAAGCCCTCGGCCTCCAGCACCATGCCCGTCACGACGTTGCGACGCATGGCCTGGAAGTCGAACTCGCGCCCCAGCACATCGCCCGGGTGGATGACCTGCGCCCAGGTCTCGAAGATGCGGTCCAGCACCTTCTGCGCGGACTTCTCCGGGTGGTTGCCCTGCGTCAGCGCCACGCGGACCACCAGCATGGACGCCCGGGTTCCCGGCACCACCAGGGTGGTGGCGCCCGCGATGTCGGTGTCCTCGAACATCGCGCCGCTCAGGCTCCGGTCCAGGTTCACCTGCACGAAGTCATGGATGGCGCTGGCCTCGTCGAAGGAGCGGGGCAGCACCCAGGTGAGGAAGAGCTCGGGAGAGGCCACGGCGGCCTCGTGCTCCACGAGCTTCTTGGAGGCGGGCCCCGGCGAGGGCTCCGGCAGGTTCGGCATGCGCGGCTCCAACGCCAGCGGCGCGCCCGTGCCCACCCACTCGGGAGGCAGGTTGTCCAGCAACACCCCCTCCACCGCGGCCAGGTCCACGTCCCCGGCGATGACCAGGGTGATGTTGTCCGGCCGGTAGTGGTGGCGCGCGAAGCGCTGGGCATCCACCAGGGACATGGCCGTCAGCGATTCATGCGTGCCGACGACGGGCCGGGCATACGGGTGGTCCGGGGGGAACGAGGCCGCGTTCAGCCAACTGAAGACCCGTCCCACGAGCCCCATCTCGTTGCGCTGGCATCGGTTCCCTCGGACCGCCTCGCGC
The DNA here is from genome assembly GCF_038561935.1 of Myxococcus stipitatus. The sequence continues at coordinate 7,639,888 of NZ_CP102770.1, forward strand.
TCCGCCGCGAAGACCTCCGGGGTGACGCCCGCGAGCGGAGAAGACAGGCGCTGGCCCTCCATCTTCACCAGCGCCGACAGGGACTCCTTGGGCCCCACCGTCTGGTAGACGGTGTGGTCCAGGCCGGTGAACGCGTTGACGTACCCGGCCCCCGTGTCCTCCATGCGCGTCCACACCGAAGCACTCCCCGCATGGCGCGAGCGGAACACCAGGTGCTCGACCACGTGCGCCAGGCCCTCCTTGCCCACCGGGTCCCCAGTGCCGCCCGTGCCCACCACCGCGACCATCGCCACCATCGGCGCGCGTGCGTCCTGCTCAACCACCACGCGCAGCCCCGAGGGCATGCGGAAGTCCCGCAAGGGGAAGGCCACATCGCGCATCACCACCTGTCCGCGCGACGGCAAGGTGGAGCACGCCCCCAGGAGGGAAGCGAGGACAACGACGGCGGCCGTCAGCCTCCCGAACCGCGAAGGACGCCTGGATTGAAGCGGTGAGGGCATAGAGATGGAGGTGGGGGGTGTGCGACAAAGACTGTCGCGAGTATTCCCTGAACCCAGTGTCGACATAGACCAGGTGCGCTTGCGAGCGCCATCTCCGGGCGCGCGCTGCTCGGCCCCTGCGCCCAGACACTCCACCACGCACGATGAGCCAGGAATCAGGGAACGGGCGCCACGGGCCGCGGAGCCGGCTCCGGCGGACGCGGCGTCCGCGCGGGCGGGTCCTTCAACACAGCGCCCGTCAGGTCCTCGCTCGCGGAGACGATGTCATAGCCCTCCGCCACCATCGCGCTCAGGTCGAAGGGCACGCGGCGGCGCGTCTCCAGCGCCTGTGCTCGCGACTCCAGCACCTCACGCGATTGCAGCTCCGGGTATGCCACGCCCACGAAGATGCGATTGCCGCTGCCCGGCACCGCGAAGGTGTAGAGCTGCTGGAAGCCCTCGCGCCATGTGCGGAGCATGGAGGAGAACAAGGGATTGGGCGGGTCCTCCCAGACGTTGCCCACCACCGCGCCCTTCTCCGTCAGCCGAGCCCGCACCGACGTGAGGAACTCCACCGTGCCCAGGTGCTCGGGGATGCTGTCGGGGCCATACGCGTCCAGGAAGACGAGGTCATACGCGGGACGCTCCGCCTCGATGAAGGCCCGGCCATCCGCGACGTGGGCCTTCAGGCGCGAGTCCTCGCGGAAGCCGAAGTAGCGCTGGGCCACCGACACGACGTCCGGGTCGATGTCCACCACGTCGATGTGTGCTCGCGGCAACACCGCGCGCAGGAACATGGGCATTGCGCCCCCGCCCAGCCCCACCACCAGGATGCGATGGGGCTTGGGGACGAAGGACAGCCCCACCATGGACATGCGCGTGTAGGGCAGCTCCAGCCTCAGCGGCTGCCCCGGCCACACCACGCTCTGGAGCGCGCCGGAGGTATCGAACTGGAGATAGCGCCGGCCCCGCGAGTCCTCCGTCACGGCGATGAGGGTGTACGGGGATTGCTTCTCGTACAGGGACTTGCGGGGACCCGACGCGCCGCAAGACAGGAAGGCCGACACGAGCAGCGCCAGCCAGGGGATGAAGCGCACCATGGCCGCTCCTTCGTTTCGTCATTCAAAGTAGCACTTCCGCCAGGAAAACCAACGGGTTGACGTGTCAGGGCCCACGGTTCACCTTGCCGCGCATGACTCGTCCGCCGGAAGCCCTCTCCGAAGCCGCCCTGGCCGTCATCGCCGAGGAGGAAGCGCTGCTCACGCGCGTCCAGACGACGCTGGAGGCCGCCAGGCACAAGGCCGGGCGCGACCAGGAGAACCGGGGGCTCGTCGCCCAGCTCCAGGTCCTGCGCGACGACGCGGCGAGCGCCGCCGTGGCCGACCTCCCCCACCTCTTCTTCCAGATGGACCAGACGCGCGCCCTGCTGGACCGCCAGGAGACCTCGCAGCTCCCGGACTCCCAGGCCCCCTACTTCGCGCACCTGCGCCTCCAGGGCGAGGCCGGCCCCCGCGACTACCTGCTCGGCCGCGCCACCTTCGCGGACCTCAGCGCCGGCGTGCGTGTCATCGACTGGCGCTATGCCCCCATCGCCCGCGTCTTCTACTCCTACGAGGAAGGCGACGCGTACGAGGAGCAGTTCGGCGAGCGGCTCGCCGAGGGCACCGTCGAGGTGCGCAGGCTGGTGGTCATCGAGCGCGGCGTGCTGACGCGCATCATCTCCGGCGCCCTGGTGCTGGAGCGCGACGCGCGCGGCACGTGGCACGAGGTGGGCCGGGAGCAGAGCGCCCTCCAGGCGGGAGGCGCGGGGAGCGCGGCGCGGCCGGGCAAGCTCGGCACCGGCAAGGGCGCCCGGCGCATGGAGGACGCGTTCGGTGTCACCGCCCTCCTGGACGCCGAGCAGTACGAAGCGGTGAGCGTGGACCCGACGCAGCCCCTGCTCGTGCTCGGCAGCGCGGGCAGCGGGAAGACGACGGTGGCCCTGCACCGGCTGGCGAAGATTGCCTTCGACAACCTGGAGCAATTTCCCCAGTCCCGCATGAAGCTCATCGTCCCCGAGCCGGGCCTTGCCCGCTTGTCCCGGCGGCTGCTGGCGCCGCTGGGCCTGGGGCGCGTGTCGGTGGAGACGCTGGACGGGTGGCTGTTGTCCACGGCGCGCGCGGCGTTCGACCTGCCCGGCATCAAGCTCAGCCCCGAGACGCCGCCGCTCGTCTCCCGCTTCAAGCGCCACCCGGCGCTGCGGCGGGCGCTGCTCGGACGCATCGGCGCGCCCAAGACGCCCCAAGGCACCACGCTGGAGCGCGTGCACCGGCGGCTGGCGGATGCCTACCTGGACCGGAGCTTCCTCGAGGCCGTGGTGAAGGACGCCCGGGGCGAGCTGCCGAGCACCGCCATCGACGAGACGCTGCAGCACACGCGGCTGCAGCGCTCCACGCCGCTGGACAAGGAGCTCAAGGACATCACCGACCCGGAGCGGCTCATCACCGTGGACGGCAAGGGCATCGAGGACGACACGCCCTACGCACTGGCCGGCACCGTGGACCTGGAGGACCTGCCCATCCTCATGTTCCTCAAGGCGCAGCACGGCTCGCTCGGACTGGAGCGGCTGGCCCACGTCGTCCTCGACGAGGCGGAGGACTTCTCCCTCTTCGAGCTGTTCGTCGTGCGGAGGCTGCTCGGCAAGGGCAGGAGCTGCACGCTCGCGGGGGATGAGATGCAGCAGACGGAGGCGGGCTTCGCCGGCTGGCCGGAGGCCCTGGACGAGCTGGGCATCCGGGATGCAGCCACCTGCCGGTTGCAGGTGTCATACCGTTGCCCCGCGCCCGTGGTGGAGCTGGCGCGGCGGGTGCTCGGCACCCAGGCCCCCGCCGAGTCCGCCCAGGCACTCCGCGCGGGAGCGCCCGTCGGCTTCCACCACTTCCCGGTGGAGGCCCAGGCCCAGCTCTTCGTGGGCGAGGCGCTCCGGGACCTCGTCGCGCGCGAGCCGCACGCCTCCGTCGGCGTCATCGCCAGCAGCCCCGAGTCCGCCGACGCCGTCTACCGCGTCGTCGCGGACCAGTCCTGGGCTCGCCGGGTGAAGGACGGCGAGTTCTCCTTCGAGCCCGGCGTGGACGTCACGGACGTGGGCAGCGTGAAGGGCCTGGAGTTCGACTACGTCATCCTCCCGGACGTCACCGCGCGCGCCTGGCCGGTGGATGACGAGTCGCGCCGCCGGCTGCACGTGGCCATCACCCGCACGTCCCATCAGCTCTGGGTGGTGTCCTCCGGCGTGCGCTCGCGCCTCATCTCGCCGGAGGCAGGCGAGGCAGCTCCACGGTGAAGGTGGAGCCCTGGCCGGGCGCGCTGCGCACGTGGATGCGCCCGTCCATCGCGTCCACGATCTGCCGCACAATCCAAAGCCCCAGGCCCAGGCCGCCGTAGTGCCGCTCGCTGGCCAGCCGCTCGAAGCGCTGGAACAGGCGCGGCTGCGCCTCCTGGGCGATGCCCATGCCGCCGTCCGCCACCGACAGCCACGCCCGCTCGGAGTCGGCGCCCACGCGCACGTCGATGGGGTGGCCTCGGCCGTACTTGATGGCGTTGGAGAGCAGGTTCTGGAACACCTGCTCGACGCGCAGCTTGTCCCAGTGGCCCGTCGCCGTCTCGGACGCCTCCAGCCGCAGCGCGCACCCCGCCCGCGACAGCTCCTCCGCGTAGCGCGGCAACAGCTCCCGCGTGAGCGCCGCCAGGTCCATGTCCTCGCGCTCCAGCCGCAGCTTGCCCGCGGTGATGCGCGACACGTCCAGGAGCTCCCGCACCAGGCTGGAGAGCCTCGACAGCTGGCGCTGCACCGCCACCACCTTGTTCGAGACGGACTCGGGCGCCTTGTCGGCGGTGGCCTCCAGCTGGCGGCGCAGCGCCTGGACGTTGAGCGTCAGCGAGGTGAGCGGCGTGTTCAGCTCATGCGAGGCCACCGACAGGAACGAGTCCCGCGCGCGCACCGCCTCCTGCGCCTCCGTGTAGAGCCGCCCGTTGTCCAGCGACGTGGCCGCGCGCCGGGCCAGGTCCTCCGCCAGCCGCACGTCCGCGTGGGTGTAGCGCCTGCCGCCCTCCGTGTTGACCAGCGACAGCGCCCCGAGCACCCGCCCCCGGCTCATCAAGGGGACGATGATGTACGCCGTCACGCCCAGCTCCATCATGGCCTGGCGGCGCACCTCCTCCATGCGCGCCTGCCCGCCCGCGGCATCCTGGCGCAGCTCCGGGACGAACTCCGTGGTGCCCGTGCGCAGCACCTTCCCCACCCCGTGCGTCGCGTCCAGCCGGATGGGATAGCGCTCGTGGTACGCGCGGGCGCGCTCCACCAGCTCCGTGCGCACGTGGGTGATGGCCACGCGCCGCACCCGCCCGTCGGGCATGGGGACATCCACGATGCACCCGTCCGCCAGCGGCGGCACGGCGAGGAAGGTGAGGCGCTGGAGGATTTCGTCGTGCTCCAGCGAGGAGGCCAGCACCTCGCTGGCCTGCGCCAGGAAGGCCGCGTGGCGCTGCGCGCGGCGCGTCTCGTCGTAGAGGCCGCGGAGGATGGCCTCCTGCTTCTTCTCCGCCGTGTTCTCCGACGCGAAGACGTAGACGCGGCCATGGCCCCGGAAGAGGCGCAGCACGAACCAGCGCTCGCGCGCCATGAAGTGCCACTCGAACTCCTCCGGCTCGCCCGTGGCCGCCACGCGCTGGAAGCGCTCCTGGAGCTCCTGCCGCAGGACGTCCGGGTACAGCTCCCACAACACCCCGCCCACGAGCTCCGTCCCCAGGCTGCCGAAGACGCGCTCCATGGCGGGATTCACGTAGTGACACACGCCCTGCGCCGTGCAGATGGCCACGCTCTCCGGGAGCTGGTCCCACAACACGGTGTCGAGTCCCTCCACGTCCACGTTGGACGCGGCGACATTCGAGACCCCCGGCGTTGACGTCACCAACTCCGGTTTGGTGCTTCCCTCATCCCAGCCCACCTGCACCTCCGACGCATCTGCTCGTCAGCCAACACTCGCCTGTGGTCTCCACCGAATCCTTCAAGGCCCCTGCGCCGGGGCCGCCGGCAACGGCAGCCGGACCAGGAAGCTGGCGCCCTGGCCCGGGGCACTCATCACGCTCAAGGTGCCGCCATGCAGCTCCACCAACTGTCTTGAAATCCACAACCCCAGCCCGAAGCCGGGCCGCTTCGAGTCCAGCCGGGAGAAGCGCTGGAACAGCCGCTCCTGGTCCTGCTCGGAGATGCCGGGCCCCTGGTCCTGGACCCGGAGCAGCGCGTGGGAGTCCTCGCACGTCAGCGCCACCTCGACGGGCGTCCCGGCCGCGTGCCGCAAGGCATTGGTCAGCAGGTTGGTGAAGACCTGCTCCACGCGGGTGCGGTCCCACGCGCCCACGATTCCGGGAGGTGCCCGCAGGCACAAGTCGCACCCGGCCCGCCGGATGTCGTCCTCCATCCGCTCCGCGGTGCTCCGCACGAGCAGCCCCAGGTCCACCTCCTCCAGGTCCAGCACCGGGCGCTGGGTGGACAGGAGCGACACGTCCAGCAGCGTGGCGATGAGCCTGTCCAGCCGCCGGCACTGGTCCTGGACCCGGGCCAGGCGCTTGGGCACGTCCGAGGGCGCCACCGCGCCCAGCTCCGCGGAGCGCACCAGCCCGTCCACGTACAGCCGCAGCGAGGTCAGCGGCGTGCGCAGCTCGTGGGACGCCACGGACAGGAACTCGTCGCGAACCCGCAGCGCCGCCTCCAGCGCCGCCGTCCGCTCCGCCACACGCTGCTCCAGCTCCCCCGCGGCTCGATGCGACGCGTCCGGAGCGCCCCCCTCGTGGTCACCCGCGCCGGGTGTCCCCCTCCGACTCGTCTCCACCACCATGACCCCCTGTCCTAGCGGAGCAGGGCATCCACTCCAATCCAGCCCCCCGCCGGTGCACCTCTGGATTTTTCACTACTCAACACCCGCGCTCAGGGTTGTCGGGCCTGCCCCTGTCGCCACGCCTGGCGCTGCTGCTCCCGGGTGCGCCGATGTGCCTGGGCATCCGCCTCCTGGCGCGGGTACTCCGACAGCCGGGTGCGGTGCATGTTGATGCTCAGCTCGTACAATCCCTTGTCACGCTCGGGGAGGGTGTCCCCGTGCTCCGCCAGCACCGTCGTCGCGAACTGCAACATGTCCTCTGACACCTTGCGTCGTCGCTCGTAATACTGGCGCACCTCCTCCTCCGTCGCCTCCCCTGACTGGACCCGACCGAAGACGTCGCTCCAGCGCTTCGTCTCCTCCTCGCGCTGCTTGAGGACCTCCGGGTCCGTGGAGGGCGCCCCCAGCTTCCAGTAGAGGTTGTCCGGCAGCCGGGCCTGGAGCGCGGCCAGATCCAACGGATAGGGTTTGGGCGAGGTGTCCGCCTCCGGCTCGGGCGGCTTGAACACCTCCGGCGGGGCGCTGCTTGTCATTCCTGGCGCCGGCGAAGGGGGCGCCACCGCGGGCGTGGGAGGGCTTTGATGCACCGCGGCGGGCGGCGGTGTCTGGGTTTCGGGCACCGGGGCCGCGGGCGGCGCTTCCCTCAGGGAGAACACCAGCGCGGCCACCAAGGCGGCGCCCGCGAGCCCCGCCACCCAGACCCGGCTCTTCATCCCAACGTGCTCGGCCATGACGCCCGAATACCGCGCGCCTCGCGCGCCTGGCAACCCACCCCAGACATGGCGCAATGCATCACAAACGAGATGACAGCCGTCACATGAAACAACACGTTCAGGACTGACTCCCGTGTCAACGTGAGATATAAAGCTGCATTCCCCCCAAACCCGGAGGAGCCTGCATGAAGCGCGTACTCGTGGCGTGCACTGCTGTCGCCGCGCTGATGGTGCCCAGCGCCGCACGCTCGGAAGTCGTGATGTCGTCCATCGTCGATGTGCTGGTGGATGGTGGCAACAACTACCCCTGGCAGAAGGTGGAGCTGCCTGGGACCAAGTGTGGCAATGGTTCCCAGTTCAAGTTCTTCGTCCACAAGACGAACTCGCCCAACGTGCTGATGCTGCTGGAAGGTGGCGGCGCGTGCTGGGACTACGACACCTGTAGCGGCCGCGCGGGCGTGTTGGGCGCGGCGAACCCGAACGGCATCTCCGACGACTACATCACCCAGTTCACCGCGAAGTATGTCTCGCCGTTGGTCAACGGCGCGGACCCGGGCCTGCCGGGCCGCAGCAAGACGGACCTGGTGACCAAGGGCTGGAACATCGTCTACGTGCCGTACTGCACCGGCGACGTGCACGTGGGCAACAACGTGAAGACGTACGTGGACAGCACGGGGCAGAACCCGCCGCTGACCTGGCACCACAGCGGCTACACCAACACGCTGGCGGTGGCGAACTACGCCAAGTCGCAGTTCCCCAATGCCCAGAAGTTCCTGATGACGGGCTACAGCGCGGGCGGCACGGCCACCTCCGCGGGCTACTACTTCGTGCGCCGCATCATGAACCCGGCGCGGGGCTATCTGCTCAACGACTCCGGCCCCATCTTCCTGGCGCCCAACGCCGACTTCAAGTCGCGCGCGCTGCACACCAAGATTCGCGAGTCGTGGGACCTGGACTCGGTGTTCGGCCAGCTGCCCGCGTCGTTCGACCGCAACGACTTCGGCAGCATCAACCGGATGGTCGCGCAGGAGTTCCCCAACGACCAGCTCGCGTACACGGGCTACACGCGCGACTACAACTACTCGCGCTTCTCCTACGACCGCTTCCACTCGCCCAATGACCAGGAGAGCGTGCTGGGCTACTGGAAGGGCGACCAGGACAAGCTCGTCGCCGAGCTGAACAAGTACAACAACTACAGCTACTTCATCCCCCACCACCGCGCCATCAACTCCAGCCACTGCAGCACCATCATCACCTTCATCGGCTCGCACGCCTGCCAGCAAATGGAGAAGAAGCGGTACTGGTACGAGTACATGGAGTTCCCGTGGGGCCAGACGTACAAGTGCTACAGCGAGTTCGTGGGCATGGACGTGTTCCTGTCCCGCTGGGTCAACGGCAACCAGCGCGTGCGCATCTACGAGCCCGCGAACTGGTACAACAACGAGGACCCGGGCATGCAGATTGTCGCGCCGCTCATCAACGGCGCGCTGGGCGGGTAGTCCCCTTCCGTCACAGCTGCTGTTGAGCCCGCATGGGTGACTGGCGGCGGGGCGGGGAGGCCCTCACGTCCCGCCGCTGGCCCTCATGGGAGGAAGGCGCTAGAGGCATCAGGCGCCATGGACAACCTCACGCACGGGCTTCTGGGATTGGCGGTGGGCGCGCTGCGCCGACCCGACGTGGCGCCCGACGCACCGGAGCGCGCGTCGCCCACGGACCGCGCGGTGCTCCTGGCGAGCGTCCTGGCCGCCGAGCTGCCCGACCTGGACACGCTCCTGGCCCGAGGAGACGCGGTGACGGTGGCGCTGCACGCGCACCGCGGCCTGTCCCACTCGCTCTTCTTCGCGCCCGTCGTCGCGCTGGCGGCCACGCTCATCGCCCGCGTCTGCTTTCGCGGCGCGCGGTGGCGGCCCGTGCTCCTCACCAGCCTGTCGTCCGTGCTGTTCGCGCACCTCCTGCCGGACCTGTGGACGGGCTGGGGCACGCGCGTGCTGCTGCCCTTCTCCGACGCGCGGCTCAGCCTGGACTGGACGGTGGTGGTGGACCCGTGGGTGACGCTGCCGCTCGTCATCGGCGCGGGGGTGGCGTGGCGCAAGCGGGCGCTGTGGCGCAAGGCGGTGCTCGTCGGCTTCGCGTGCGCCATGGCCTACGTGGGCGCCCGCGTCGCCGTCTGGGGCGCGCTCACGCGGCGGGTGGCCCAGGCCTATCCCCAGGCGGAGGCCGTCCGCGTGTTCCCCGCCCCGCTGTCCTTCAGCGCATGGCGCTACGTGGCGCGGCTGCCCGGCGCCACGCTCGCTGCGGGGGACGTCACCTTGCTGGGCACACCGCTCGAGGCGCGCCAGGTCTCCGCCCCCGAGGAGGCGCTGCCCGAGGAGCTGCGCGACGTGCCCACGGTGCGCGAGGCCCTGGCCTGGGCGCGCTTCCCCGTGGTGACGGTGAAGCCCGTGGGCGCGGGCCGGGAGGTGCACATCGCGGACCTGCGCTACCACCTGCGCGGCGAGCCCACGCTCACGTTCGTCGTGCGGGTGGGCCCCACGGGGACGGTGGAGGACGCCCGGCTGGAGCGAGGCGGCAGCGCCTCCGAGCTCCTGCGCCGCTGGCGGGGCGAACCACGTCCGAAGTAACCGCCCCTCCGAGCCCCCCGAGCGCGAAGCACGGCGCCCGGAGGGACGTTCGCGGCGGAGACGAGGCCCCGCCGCGAGGTGCTGGACTCAGGTCAGGCCCGACAGCGGGCCCTTGAAGTCCGGATGGCCGAAGGTGTTCACGTTCACCCCGAAGGCCTGGGCGATGGACACCAGCAGCTTGTTGTGGGCCACCGCACCCGGCAGCGGCGTGCCCGGGCCATCCCAGTTGCCCAGCGGGTTGGAGCCCGCGGGACGCAGCCGCAGGAAGCGGCCCATGCGGAACTTCCCCGCCGCGCCGCCCGCGAGCACCGTGGGCACGCGCACGTTCATGTGGCCCGTCGAATCCCCCAGCTCGTTGCCCCAGAGGATGAGCGTGTTGTCCAGCACCGTGCCGCTGCCCTCCGGGATGGAGGCCAGGCCCGACATCAGGTACGCCACCTGCTCGGCGTACCAGCGCTGCACCTGGACCATCTTCCCGCGAATCCTCGCCCGCTCCGTGGGGTCCGTGACGTCCAGCCGGTGCGCCAGGTCGTTGTGCGTGTCCTCGTGGATGTCCAGCCACGGCATGGACGGCCCCGGAATCGTCAGCGTCACCACGCGCGTCAAATCACACGCGAAGGCGCGGGTGATGACATCCATGTGGAGCTTCGTCAGCTGCGGCATGAGCGAGAGATTGCCGAGCGAGCCCACGTCGTAGTTCGGAGGCCCGTTCGTCCCGCTGCAGTCGCCCTCGGCGGGCGCCGGTGCGGGGGCCAGCCCCGGAGGCGTCAGGCTCAGCGCCCCCAGCCGCCGCTCGATGTCGTGCAGCGACTCCAGATGCGTCTCCAGCTTCTCCCGCTCCGCGCCGGCGAGCTTGTTGCGCAGCCGCTCGGCGTCCTTCACCAGGTAGTTCAGGAGGCTGCGGCGGCGCGTCGTCGAGCGCCCCGCCTCCACCGGGTCCGTCACCGGCGAGGGCGCGGTGCCGAACAGGCGCTGGAAGGCGCCCGCCGGGTTGCGCTCGAAGGGCACGCGGCCCCCGTTCGCGGTGAAGCTGATGCTGTTGTAGACGTGCTGGCCGCCGAACTGCTCCCACGCGTTGAGCTGGATGGAGCGGAACTTCGTGGAGCCGCCGATGTGGGCCTGCGCCGCGAGCACCTGGTCCAGCGACGCGTTCTCCGGCAGGTCATCACCGCTGGCGGTGTTGACCTTGCTGCCGGTGAGGAACGTCAAGGGGCCACCCTCGTGGCCCGTCAGCCCGTGCTCGTAGAGCACCTGGTAGTCCAGCCCATCCAGCACCAGCAGCTTGGACTTGTGGGCCTCCAGCGGCTGGAGCATGGAGTTGGGGAAGTTGAGCGAGAAGCCCTCGCCCTCCCCCTGTGGGTTCCAGTACTCCGGCAGGCAGCCGTGCGGCGTGAAGATGGCGATGAAGCGCATGGGCGACGCGGTGCCCTGCGCATACGCATTCGTGGTGCCCAGCAGGTTGGCCAGGGGCAACGCCGCGGCCGAGCCCGCCAGTGTCTTGAGAAGAGAGCGACGTGAAAGTTCTCGAAGCATGGTGGTGGCTCGGACTCAGGGGTTGCGGCGGTGGACGAAATACGGGGAACGGACGAGGCCCACCAGGGCATCACCCAGCTTCAGCTTCGGGTCCGCGCGGAAGCGCCCGCGCATGTCCGCGAGCATCGACGAGTCCACGGGGGCCTCGTCCCGGCCCATGACGTAGCGGAACAGCTGCAGCGGCACACACTCCGCCACGTCGTCGCTGTCCGCGAGGAACTTCGCCAGCTCCGCGCCGCCCTTGAAGGTGAACTTGCCGTTGGAGTGTTCGACGGAGCCACTGGCATCCACGTCCAGCCCGTTCTCCTTCGTGCGGTACTTGCCCAGGCCGTCGTAGTCCTCCATGCCGAAGCCGATGGGGTCCAGCTGCCGGTGGCAGCCCGCGCACGTGGGGTTGTCGGTGTGCGCGGCGAAGCGCGCCCGGGTGGTGCTGTCCGGCGTGACGGCGGGCGGGATGATGATGATGGACGGCGGCGGAGGAGGAACCTCCCGGCACAACAGGCGCGTGAGGACAAACTTGCCGCGGCGGATGGGCGAGCTGGAGTCAAACAGCGAGTAGGTCGTCAGCACGCTCGCGTGCGTGAGGATGCCCACGCGGTTGGCCGGCAAGGGCACACGGCCTCGGGTACCGTCCGGGGTGGACGTCGTGCCGTAGAACTCAGACATGCGTCCATCCGCGAAGGTGTAGTTCGCGCTCAGCAGCTCCTTCACAGAGGCCCCTTCGTTCGCGACGACGTGGTTGATGAACGTCATCGTCTCCATGCGGCTGGAGTCCTTGAAGGCCGCGCTGAAGTCAGGGAACACCTGGTTGTTCTTGTTGATGCTGGTCAAGCCAGACAGCCCCAGCCACTCGACGATGAAGCGCTCCAGGTAGGCCTGGGACTCCTTCGTCTTCAGCAGGCGCCGAGCCTGGGCCTCGCGCGCATCCGCTGTCACGAGCTTGTCCGCGTCCGCCGCCGCGAGCAGCTCCGCGTCCGGAGGCCCGCCGGTGATGGCGAACGACAGCGCGGAGGCAATCTCCCGCTGCGTCAGCCACACCACCGCGCCGGGCTTGCCGGGCTCGCCCAGCTCCGTGCGGTAGAGGAACGACGCCGACGTCAGCACGGCTTGGATGACGAACTCCGCCGCCTTCTTCGGCTCCGACTCCTTGCGCACCGCCCTCCACAGCTCCAGCAGGTCCGCCTCCTCCTCCGCCAGCACCTGCCGCCGGAAGGCGCGCGCGCCCAGCGCCTTGATGAAGGAGCGCGCACACTCCTCCTCGCCCTTGCTGCCGGCGCACTCGTACTCGGTGGCCAGATTGCCCAGCGCGACGGGCCCCCAGTTCTGGTCCGCGATGGTGTCCAGCTGGTCAGCCAGGAGCGACGTCACCTGCAAGCGGTCATGCGTGGTGAAGCCCAGGATGGCGTCCTCGGGCGCCAGCAATTGCGCCATGGGCACCGGCGTGGGGTGCTTCACCACGGTGAAGACACTGTTGTCGTATTCCGCGCGCGTGAGTCGCCTCACTCGCGCGGGCGCCGCTTCCGAGACCTCAGGAGGGCGCCCGCCGGGCTTGTCGTCCGAGCAGGATGCGGTCACCAACATCAGGGCCGCGGGAAGGCATGAACGAATGATTCGCATACGAAAGACACCCTCTTTGCCAGCAGCCCCTGGAGTACCCCCTCTGAAGCGCCGGAACGCCGAGCAGTCTAACCGCTTGCACCGTCGCGGCCGTGGCTCTTTTTGCCGCGTGAAGTGAGGGCCCTGCACCACGCTCTTCCAAGTTCGCGAGAATCCCTCTCACGCGCCCGACACACGCCTACGTGAACGGCTCACGCGTTCACGAAACAAGACCCGCAATCCCCGCGGAGTGTCCATTGACCCACGCCACAGTTGCCCACCCGTTCGTGACGGAAGATGACCGCACTCCACGCACAATCACGCGCGAGCGCGCACGGTGACTCACGATGGGCGAGCGCGATGCTCGACACCCCGAGGTCCCGCCACCACGAGGTCCGTCGCCTCACGCAGGAAAAGTCCATGCTCGACGATGCCCGCGCGCGCCGCCATGCGCGCGGCCAGCACCTCCGGCGCGTCGATGGGCCCCCACGCGCAGTCGAGCACCCGGTTGCCCTGGTCCGTGAGGTACGGGGTTCCATCCGCGAGCACCCGAGGCACCACCCGCGCGCCCAGGGACTCGAGGAAGCGCCGCTGCGAATGCCAGCCGAAGGGCAGCACCTCCACCGGCACGGGCCAGTGCGTGCCCAGCCGAGGTGACAGCTTCGTCACGTCCGCGATGATGACGACGCGCAGGCTGGCCTGCGCGACAATCTTCTCGCGCAGCAGCGCGCCACCGCCGCCCTTGATGACGGAGAGGTCCGGCGCCACTTCATCCGCGCCGTCGATGGTGACGTCCAGCGTGGGGTGCTCCTCCAGCGTGGTGAGGGGAATGCCCAGCTGCCGCGCCAGCGCCTCGGTGGCGCGCGACGTGGGAACCCCTGACACGTCGAGCAGCCGCCCCGCCGCGCGCAGCGCCGCCAGCCGTCGCACCGCGAAGGCGGAGGTGCTGCCGGAGCCCAAACCCACACACATCCCGGGCAGGAAGAAGCGGTCCACCGCCGCCTCCGCGGCCTCGCGCTTGTCGTGCTCCGTCCGCGAGGCCGAGTCGTGCGCCATCTCCCGCTCCTTCATGCATGCCGGCGGACCTGGGATATCCCGCACCCCGAAACGTACTTCGCCGCGGCGCGGATGGGGTGGACGCCCGCCCGTCCACCGCCGCTCCGGACCAGGGCCCGCCTGGATGCTCTCAGAAGCGCAGCAGCAAGGCGTCGTAGGCGCCCGCGTTGCCGTGCCCGGGCAGGCTGCCCCAGGTGTAGCCCGCGACGTACACGCCTCCATCGTCACCCACGGCCACCGCCTGTCCGCGGTCCAGGGCCTCCGTGCCCACCTGCCGCGTGCCCATCCACTGACCCGACACGTCGTAGGTCGTCAGGAACACGTCGCTGCCACCCAGCGCCACGTTTCCGTCCAGCGCCCCCGAGGTGTGGCCCACGAGGTGAATCTCTCCCTGGACCCCCACCGCCACGCCCTGCGCGTAGTCCGTGGTGGCCGTGCCGGGCTGCCGCGCCCATTGAAAGACACCCGCCGCGTCGTACTTCACCAGCACCGCGTCATACATGCCCACGCGCGGGTTGCCCGCTAGCGCGCCGTAGGTGTAGCCGGAGACGTAGGCGGAGCCCTCCTCGTCCACCGCGATGCCCGTGCCGTACTCATCGCTGCTGGAGCCGAGCTGGCGCAGCCACTGCTCCTCGCCGCGCACGTTGAACTTCGCCACGAAGAGGTCCACGGTGGTGCCGGGAAGCGTGACGCCGTCCAGGCTGCCCGTCGTGTGGCCCACCAGGTACACGTCCTCCGCCGCGTTGATGGCCACGCCCAGCGCGACATCGTTGCGGTTCGAGCCGAACTGCCGCATCCAGTAGGGATTGCCGCCCGTGTCGAGCTTGCCCACCACCACGTCGTAGTTGCCCGGCGTGGGCGAGCCATCCAACCGGCCCAGCGAATAGCCGGAGAAGAAGAGGCCGTGCTGCTCCGCGCGGCGCGTGACGGCCACGCCCGTGGCGAAGTCATCCGTGTTCGTCCCGAACTGCCGCACCCACTTGAGCGCGCCCGCCCCGTCCAGCTTCGCCACGAAGAAGTCGGCGCCGCCCGCGTTGACGTACGGCAGGAAGCTGCCCCACGTGTGGCCCGCGACATAGACGTTGCCGTCCAGGTCCGCCGTCACCGCCAGCGCGCGGTCATTCATCGCCGTGCCCACGTGACGCACCCACTGGAGCGAGCCGTCCTTCGCGTCGTGCTTCGCGACGAAGACATCCTGGCCGCCCCACGGCGTCTCTTCACCCAGCTGTCCGCCGGTGTGCCCCGCCAGGTAGACCGCGTCGCCCACGGTGGCGACCGCCATGGCCTGCTCATCCGAGGCACTGCCCACCTGCTGCTGCCAGACAGGGGGCGACAGGGATACCGCGCTCGCGACCACGCACGACCAACACTTCCAGACCATGGGCGACTCCGCTCGAGATGAAGAATCCGCCCGACACTCTGACGTGTGTCTCAGGCGAGAAACATCTCGGAAGACGCGAGCCGTGGAGAGGAAGCCAGGCGACGCGGAGCGTTGGGCACTCCGCGTCGCTTCCGGAGGACCGCGAGTGAGGCGGCCTCCAGGTCCATCACACGTCAGATGTTCCAGCTGGCGCGGACACCCAGCATGATGAGTCCGTACGGGCCGTCATCCGCATACGGCAGCGGCGTCGTCCCGGAGGGCAGCGGCGCGGGCAGCGTCGTGGTGGTGGTGCCCGAGCGCGCGGTGTAGCTCGCGTACGTGCCCGTGAGGTACGGACCGAACGACAGCGAGTGCCCCAGGCGCCACTTGCCGCCCACGGTGACGTTGACGAACTCGGGGCCGCGCGTCTGGCTGTCCAGCTCCAGCTTGCCCGACACAACTCCTTGCGGCGTGGGGACCTGGATGGTGCCCGAGTTCTTGTTGGACAGAATCACCATGCCGAAGCCGACGCCGACGAACGGGTCGAACGAGGCCTCCGGCGAGAAGTGGTACTGGATGTGGGGACCGAAGCGCAGCTGCGAGGCCGAGCAATCCCAGCCACTCGGACAGGTGAGCGGACTCTCCTTCGTGATGATGTACGAGTAGCTGCCGTAGGCGCCCACGAACCAGTTGGGCGTCACGCGGTAGCCCAGCTCCACCAATACCGGCACCGCGCCGTTGGCCGCGTCCGCGAGCTTCACATCACCGACACTCTGGTCCAGCCGCGTGCTGTTCTTGTAGACGTAGCCCGCACCCGCCTGGAAGCCCAGGCCGACCGTGAGCTGCAAACCGGTGGGCGCGCTGTACCTCGTCTCCTGGATGTCTTCCGCGCTCGCGCCCGCCGAACCCAATGCGACCGCTGCTGCAAGGGCCCAACTCAGCCGTCCCGTCATATACCCCTCCGTCGAGTGGAGCGTTGAATCTAGAACAGCTCTAATGAGACAAGTAAGCCGCATTGCGTCATCGTTTCATTTGTGACGGTGAGCCGGCACTGACTGTCAATGGCGTGCACAATGCGGGGATGAACGTCACCCTGGAGCAGGCCCGAGCGCTGGACGCCCTCGCCCGCCACGGCACCTTCGCCGCCGCCGCCCAGGCATTGGGCAAGGGGCACACCGCAATCCTTTACACACTGCGTACGCTTGAAGCGCAGACGGAGCTGGAGCTGCTGGACCGGCGCGGCTACCGCACGCGGCTCACCCCGGCGGGGGAGCGCGTGCTGGAGCACTGCCGCAAGCTCCTCGCTGCGGAGAGGGAACTGGAGGCCACGTGCGCGGAGATTCGCGCGGGCTGGGAGCCCACGCTGCGCATCGTGTTCGACGGCGTGTTCCCCGCCGAGCCACTGTTACGCGTAGTGAAGGCGCTGCGGGCCGAAGGCGCGGGCACGCGGTTCCATGTCTCGTCGGAGTTCCTCGCGGGCGTGGAGGCGGCGTTCGTGCGGGATGAGGCCGACCTGATGGTGTCTGTATTACCCCCCTCCCTGCCGGGGCTGCGTGGGTATGCGCTGCCGGAGCTCAAGGCGCTCCTGGTGGCGCACCGCTCCCATCCGCTGGCGCGGCGGCGGCGCGGCACCATCCAAGAAGAGGAGCTGTCCGAGCACCTGCTGCTCACCGTGCGCGGCTCCGACCCGAGGCTCCAATTGAGCACCGTGTCCCTGGAGCTGCGCTCCACGGTGCACCTCAACGACTTCGCGGCGAAGAAGGCCGCCATCCTGGAGGGGCTGGGCTATGGCTGGCTTCCGGAGCACCTGGCCGCGCGGGAGCTGCGGCGCGGAGAGCTCAAGCTGCTCAAGCCCGCGAGCGGCTCCACGCATGCGTTCCTCCCCAAGCTGCACCACCGCACCGGCGTGAGGCTGGGCCGCGCCGCCCGCCGCGTGGTGAAGGCGCTCACCGGGACGGAGCCGCCCCAGTGAGCGCTGGCCGCGCTATCGCGTCGAGGTGTCGCAGTCGCCGGACACGTTGGGCGCCAGGGCGCCATTCACCGTGTTGTTGGTGAAGAGGTTGTCGGACGTCACCACCAGCTCCACGCCGCCGCTGCCACGGCTGCACACCACCACGCCGCCCGCGCCGGCCTGGTTGCCGATGAACTCGTTGCCTCGCAGCGTGAGCGCGCGCGTGCCCATGTCCTCCAGGTAGATGGCGGCGGCCGGGCCCTGCGTGACGACGTTGCCCTCGAAGCGGTTCTTCTCCACCAGGTCGTTGTTCGGCTGGAAGTAGTGCAGCGCTCCGCCGCCGCCCAGGTCGCGGATGTTCTGCGGGTTGGGCCACGTGAGCAGCGGACGGGGCGCAAGTGCGCTCTTGAGCGAGCCCCGGAAGGCCCTCAGCACGTTGTTGCGGAAGGTGTTGCCGCGCACCACCGAGTCGCGCCCGTGCGTGATGCACATCGCGCCCCCGCCCGCCATGGAGGACGAGCCCTCGACGGCGAAGCGGTCGATGTCCCACGTGCGGTTGTTCTCGAACAGCGTGTTCTCCACGCGCGAGCCCACGGTGAACATCAGGTCCAGCGCGCCGCACTTCGCGGCGGACTCGTTGTTGCGGAACACCGAGTCCGTGATGGTCACCGGCCCTGGATAGAAGGCCCACATCGCGCCGCGCGTCCGGTCCCGGTCGCCGTTGTAGTTCACCTTGCGCACCTGCTCGAAGACCATGTGCTCGAAGACGGGGTGCCCGTCTCCCACGGACTGGTCGCCGAAGAAGTTCATCCCCCACCAGCCATGGGGATTGCTGGAGGTGAAGGACACGGGCTTCTCCGCCGAGCCATGCACCCGGATGCCGCCGTACACCTGCAGCTCCACGCGGCCATCCTGGTTGTTCATCACGCTGTCGGGCGCGGAGGCCTCCACGTCCGCGAGCGTCACGCGCGGCGTGCCCACGAAGTCCAGGATGACGCCCGGCTCCACCGTGAGCACCTGGCCCTTGGGGATGCGGACGATGCCTCGCGCATCACCGACGATGCGATAGGGCGAGCCCCGCTCCGTCAGCGTCCCCGCCAGCGTGTCCGTGATGACGGTGCCGCCGTCGTCCGGCACCTCGACCACGGGGCCCGCGTCACGCTCGGGCAGCGGGCCCGCGTCGGACTCTCCTCCAGGCTGCGGGCCCGCGTCTGGCTCACCTCCCGGAGGCTTTCCCGGCGTGGAGGAGCAGGCGGCGACGAACATCCCCAACACGAGGGCCAGCGAGAGACGACTGGCATACTTGGAGGCGGATTGGTCCATACGCCGCGCCGTAGCACGATGACGCACGCGCTCGCAAAACCGGTGCGGGCTGGTAGAAGCACGCCATGTCGACCGACGTCCTCGTCCTCTCCTACTCGGGCTGTTCCACCTGCAAGAAGGCGCTGAAGTGGCTGGAGGCGAAGGGGGTGGCCCACACCGTTCGTCCCATCGTCGACACGCCGCCCACTGTCGCGGAGTTGGAACAATGGATACCCCGCAGTGGGGTGTCTGTCCGGAAGTGGCTCAACACCAGCGGGCAGAGCTATCGCGCGATGGGCAAGGCGAAGGTCGACGTGGCGAGCGAAGCGGAGCTGCGCGCGTGGCTCGCCGCGGATGGAAAGCTGGTGAAGCGGCCCGTCGTCGTCACGCCCACCACCGTCCTCGTCGGCTTCCAGCCCGAGGCGTGGGAGCGCGTCTTCGCCTCCCGCGGCTGATGCACCACCGGGCAGCCGGGCGCACCACCGGCCGCCCCTCGCCAAGCGCGCCCAGGCGTGAAGATTCCCATGTATGGAATCCAGTGCCCGGCGTCCGCTCGGAGAAATCCTCCTGGAGTTGGGAGTGCTCGACCGCGCCCAGCTCCGGCTCGGACTGGTCCACCACCACGAGACGCGAGTGCCCCTGGGCCGCGCGCTGGTGCGCGAGGGCCTGTGCTCGGAGAACGACGTGCTGCGCGGCCTGGCCCTCCAGCTGGGCGTGATGGCCGTGGACCTGGACCAGAGTCCGCCCGAGCCCGGCGCCGCGGAGCTCCTCCCCGTCCGTCTGGCGCGGCAGTACCAGGCCGTGCCGCTGCGGCTGGAGCGGGTGCCGCTGGAGCAAGGGGAGCGCGAGGTGCTGCACATCGCCCTGCCCGCCCCTGTCTCACTGGAGGCCGTGGACGCGGTGCGCGCCGTCACGGGCAAGCCCCGCGTCGAGGCCCACGTGGCCTCCGACACCGCCATCGCCCGCGTGCTCTCGGAGCTGTACGGCATCGAGGAGCCCTCCGAGCCCGCCACGCCCGCGCATGCCCCCGGCGGCCCGCTGCTGCTCTACGGCTGGCCTCCCGTCACCGCCGTCCTCATCTCGCGCCAGCTCGCCCGCCATGGCTACCCCGCTCGCGTGGCGACACCGCTGGAGGTGCTCCACACGGACGCCACCGACGTGGTGCTCGCGCCCATCCAGGCCATGGAGGGACTGCTGGCCGGAGAGGTGCGCATCGCGGGCGCGCTCATCGTCCACGGCGCCTCCGATGATGAGGGCTTCGAGCGGGCACGGCAGCTCGGCGCGCGAGGCTTCCTCGCCAATCCCCGGGACGAGGAGCTGCTCCTGCGCGCCGTGAGGCGGCTGCGTCCTGGCTATCCGCGCGACAGCCCCAGCGCGCCCAACACCTCGGGATAGACCTTGCTCGCGAAGTAGCGGCCTCCCGCGATGGTGAAGTGCACGCCGTCACTCATGCGCAGCTTCATCGGCTTGCGGAAGCCCTCGACGCGCGCGTGGAGCAGGGCCTTGCCCTGGGCGTCGGTGAAGTACTCGCGCGTGTCGACATACCGCGCATCCGCCCGGGAGCTGATGACCTCGCGCTGGAGGCCCCGGATGAGCGCCAGCTTCTGCTCGAAGCGCTTCAGCCCGGTGGCCGGCAGCTCCAGCCAGATGATCTTCCGCCCCGGCGCGGCGATGACGCCCGCGAACGATTCGATGCGGCGGCGGTACGCGTCCTCCCACTCGGGCTTGCCCCAGTGGATGGGCTTGCCCCCACCGCGCTCCAGGAGCGACTGGCCGTCATTGCCGCCCAGGATGACCACCACCACGTCGGGCTGGTGCCGCTTCACCTCCTCCTCGCCCACCTCCATCCAATCGAAGAAGTCGGGACGGGCCAGGCCCGTGGAGGAGCGCGCGCGGCGCGACGCGCGGATCTCCGGATGGGCCTCCAGGCGAGCCAGCAGGTAGTCCCCGAAGCCCGTGGCGATGAGGCTGTCCCCCAAGAGCAGCACCGAGCGGGAACGCTCCACCGCGGGAGACACCGGCGGCGCGGCGGCGGGAGGCTCGGGACGCTCAGCGCCCTTCGCGGGGCTGACCTCCTGCCCCGACGACGCAACGGCCCCCGTGGAGATGAAGACGAGAAGAACGACGAGCCAACGCGTGAAACGGTTCTGCATTCGGAACCCCACGGTAGCGGGATGCGGGCGCCAGGTACACGTCCCTTTCACGCCACCGAGACACTCCGCGCGAAGGCGAGCCGCTCCAACCAGGGCGCGAGCAGCGACGCACACTCTCGCGGGTGGGTGAAGTACGGAACATGTCCCGCCCCCTTCAGCAGATGGCGGGGCGTCCCGGGAGGAAGGGAGCGAGCCAGCCGCTCCACCGTGGCGGGGGGCACCAGCACGTCGCGGTCCCCCTGGATGCAGATGCAGGCGACGTTCGACCGGCACAGCTCGGGGGGCGGCGGCTCGCTGCCGATGGAGAGCGCGCGGTGCCACGTGGTGTCGCGCTCCACCGCCGTGGTGGGCACCACCTCCCGCACCTGCGAGAGCGCGACGGGCCGCCACGCCGCCAGCCCCGCCGCGACGATGCCGGGCCGCCCCCACCGGGCGATGGGCCCCATCATCCCGATGAGAAGCCCCCGCGGCCCCAGGTGCTCCGTGCGCGTGAAGGCGCCCAGGAAGGCCACGCCCCGCACCGCGCCGGACGCCGCCAGGTGCGCGGCCACCATGCCCCCGAAGGAGCTGGCCACCACCGCGTCCATCTCCCCCGCCGCCTGCGCCACCTGCCGCGCCAGGGCGCCCGCGCCCACGGCCGCGTGCTCCCCTTCCGGGTACTCGACGAGGACCGTCCGGGCCATGGGCCTCAGCACCTTCGCCAGCGCACGGAACCCGGAGCCCCGCGCCCCCAGCCCCGGCAACAACAGCACCCTGGGCCCGCCGCCCGTCCCCTCTTCCGTGAGCTGCACGTCCGAACGCATGTCACTCCCTCGCGGTGGCGCCAGGAAACACCTGGGGCACGTGGCTTCTGCCCGCGCCGAGCGAGGCGGCGGGCGCCTCCTCGGGTCGACTGGCGCGCTCCAGGCCCAGGAAGGCGCGGGTGCGCTCATGCCTCGGTCGCTCCAGCACCTGCTCCGGTGGCCCTTCCTCCAGGACCCGGCCGCCGTGCAGCACCAGCATCCGCGTCGCCAGCTCCCGCGCGAAGCGCATCTCGTGGGTCACCGTCACCAGCGTGAGCCCGTCGTCGCGCAGCCGCGACAGCAGCGCCACGAGCTCCCCCACGCGCTCCGGGTCCAACGCGCTGGTGGGCTCGTCCAGCAGCAGGACCTCCGGCTCCATCGCCAGCGCCCGGGCAATGGCCACCCGCTGCTGCTCACCGCCGGACAGCTCCGACGGGTAGGCCCCCGCGCGGTGCTCCAGGCCCACCTTCTCGAGCAGCACGCGCCCCAGCTCCGTGGCCGCCTTCACGTCCAGGCCGCGCACGAAGCGCGGGGCCTCGATGACGTTGCCCAGCGCCGTGCGGTGCGCGAACAGGTGCCACTGCTGGAAGACGAAGCCCACGCGGCGTCGGATGCTCGACACCAGGGCGCCGCTCCTGCTCGCCGCGCCGGGCTCCAGCACGGCGTCCCCCACCCGGATGTGCCCGGCGTCGAACGGCTCCAACCCGTTCAGACACCGCAGGAGCGTGCTCTTGCCACATCCCGACGGGCCGACGAGCGCCACCACCTCTCCTGGGGCGAACGATGCGCAAAAGCCGTCCAACACCCAGCGC
This sequence comes from Myxococcus stipitatus, assembly GCF_038561935.1. The sequence continues at coordinate 7,662,158 of NZ_CP102770.1, forward strand.
CCCTCGTAGCGCTTGCACAGGTCCTTCACTTCAATCATCCGCGCGCCAACCTCGCTTCCAACCGCCTTGCCAGGACGGACAAAGGGTAGCTCATCGCCAGATACAACGCCGCGCACAGCGCCCCAGGCAGCAACCAACTGCGAACATCCACCGCGGTGATGGTCATCCGCTTGGTGAGTTCGACAACGGAGATGACGGACACCAGCGAACTGTCCTTGAGCAAGGCGATGAAATCATTCGTCACACCGGGCAGCGCCACGCGGAAGGCCTGGGGAAAAATCACCCGCCGCACCGCCATGCGCGTGGACATTCCCAGCGCGAGCGCGGCCTCGAACTGTCCTCGAGGCACCGCCAGCACACCCGCGCGATACACCTCCGCCTCATAGGCCGCGTAGTTCAGCCCCAGCCCCAGCACGGCCGCGCTGAGCGCGTCCAGCCGCAGCACACCCGCCAGGCCGTAATAGAGGACGTAGAGCTGGAGCAGCACCGGCGTGCCTCGGAACAGCTCCACGTAGAGCGACGCCAGCCGCCCGAGCCACCGCGGGCCATACAGCCGGACCAGCGCCAACCCCGCCCCCAAGGGCACCGCGAGCGTCATGGCCCCCACGGACACCACCAGCGTCACCAGCGCGGCCTGGAGGAACAACACGCCCTGGGCCCACCCCAGCCGGGGCGCCTGGGTCTGCGCCAGCACCTGGCGCGTCTGCGCGTCGCTCCACTCCACCATCCGCTGCTGCGAGGCATTGTCGATGCTCCACCGCTGGAAGATGGCGCGCAGCTCCCCCGAGCGCGCGACATGGCCGATGGCCACGTCCAGCGCGGCGCGCAGGTCCTCGTCCCCGGGGCGCACGGCGATGGCGTAGTAGCCCTCGCCCACGTCGCCCACCACCCGCAGCCGGGCCCGCGGCTGGCCATAGCGCTGGGCGATGAGGTCATCCATCAACACCGCGTCCACCCGCCCCTGCTCCAGGTCGATGTAGGGCTCCTCCACCCCTTCATAGGGCACGGCCTGGACACCCTCGCGCTGGAGCAGCTCCCACGCCTGGGAGTTGGCCAGCGTGCCCACCCTCCGGCCCTTCAGCGACGCAAGCCCCGTCACCGAGCGGTCGTCCCCGCGCGCCATCAGCCGCAGCTGGAAGATGTAGTAGGGCCGGGTGAAGAGGATGCGTCCGCTGCGCGCGGGCGTGACTTCGATGCCGTTGAGCGCCACGTCGAACGAGCCGCGCTCCAGCGACGGGATGAGGCTGGACCAGTCGTTCTGGACGAAGCGCGCGCGCACGCCCAGCTCCCGCGCCAGCGCGTCCGCCAGCTCCACCTCGAAGCCGCGCATGCGCCCGGGGACCTCCGGGTCCTCCATCGCATAGGGCTCACCGCCCTGGGCATCCGCGCCCCAGCGCAGCTCCCCGGACCTCCGCACCCGCTCCAGCCCGGACTCCTCTCGCTGGACGCACGACGTCATCCCCACGGCCAGCACAAGCAAGACACCGGCACGCCACCACGCCGCGCTCACATCCATTCCGGAGACTCCCACCCTGTCGCAGGTGCAGGGATGACCCAGTATTCAGGTCCTGACACTTTTCCCTGGAACCCCGTATTAGAGTGCCCTGCCACAGGAGCCAAGGCGTCATGGAAGCATACAAGGTGCTGGTGGTGGACGACGAGCCGCAGGTGGCACATGCCCTCCGGCGGCTGTTACGGCGTGAGGGATTCGACGTCCAGCTCGCCTTCAACGGGGAAGAGGCGCTGGAGCGCCTCAAGGGTTTCAGTCCAGACATTGTCCTGACGGACTTCCGGATGCCGGGAATGACAGGCAGTGAGCTGCTCCAACGCGTCAAGCGGCTGCACCCCCTGGCGCTGCGGCTCATCATCTCTGGCTATGCCGACTTCAAGTCGGTGGTGGCCTCGGTGAACGAAGGCGAAATCTGCCGCTTCATCAGCAAGCCCTGGGATGACGCGGAGCTGGTGACATACCTGTCGGGCCTCTTGCGCCACCGGGAGACGCTCGCCCAGCTCTACGCCCCGTTCCGCGCCGCGGGCCAGGGCGTCAGCGCGGAGGTGAGCCCCACCGACGCGGCGCTCGTCCTGAAGGTCCAGGTGGCGGACCCGGCCTTCCCGGCGGAGCAGGCCGTCTCCATCATCGAGCGCTTCGCGGGGCTGCTGGCCGACGACAGCCTGAAGGTGGTCGGCGGCCTGCTGGAGCGGTTCGGCGGAAGGCTGTCCTTCGTCGCGGAAGTGGGAGGCCCCCAGCGACTGAGGCTGGAGCTGCCCGTGCGGGCGGATGCCCCCGCGGCCAACCTCCGCCAGGGACTGGGCGAAGCATGACAGGACCTGTGTCCGCGGCGCCCCAAGACAAGGAGGTCGACGCAGACTGGGTGAACAGCCGGCTCAAGCGCTTCACCCTCCTGGCGTGCCTCCTCATCCATGCCCTGCTCGTCTCCAGCCTCTGGGGACGGTGGCACACCATCTTCGTGGTGACGTCGGGCTTCCTCGGGGTGACGGCGGCCAACCAGGTCCTCGCGAGCCGGTTCTTCTCGCGGCACACCCATGCCGCGGAGCGGGTGCGCTTCACCGTCAACATGCTGGCGAATGTCTTCTATGGCATGGCGAGCGACTGGGCGCTGCCCATGTGGCTGTACCTCCCGCTCAACGCGCTCTGGGTGGACCGCTTCGCGGACGTGGGCGCGCGAAGGCGCCTGTTCGTGATGCTGGCGCTGGTGGCGGGCGTGGCCCTGGCGGACGGGTGCCCTCCCGGAGTGCCCGCCTGCTTCGTCTTGCTGTCGCTGCTCACGCACCTCATCTCCGACGGGCGCGTGTTCCTCACCCACCACGCCATGCGGGAGCTGGCCCGGCAGCACGAGGAGCTGGCCGAGGCCCACGCCCAGTTGGAGCTCGCCCACCAGCGCGCCCGCGAGCAGGAGCGGCTGACGAGCCTGGGCATGCTGGCGGCGGGGGTGGCGCATGAAATCAACAACCCCATGAGCTACGTGAAGAGCAACGTGAATGCGTTGCTCATGGACCTGCGGGCCTGCAAGCAATTGCCGCCGGAGCTCCAGGAGTATGTCGACGACGTGCTGCCCGCCACCGCGGACGGCATCCGGCGCGTGGTGGCCATCGTCGCGGACCTGCGGCGCTTCGCGCGCGGGGACCCGGGGGCGCTGGAGGAGTACGACCTCAACGAGGAGGTCGCCGTCGCGCTGCGCATCACCCGTACCCAGGTACAGCAGCGCTGCGAGGTGCAGGTGGTATTGGGTGACTTGCCGCGCCTCCTGGGTCGCCCCGGACAGCTGGCGCAGGTGGTGGTGAATCTCTTGATGAACGCGGTGCAGGCCATGCCCGAGCGGGGGCGAATCCACCTGTCCACGCGAATGGAGGCCGACGAGGCCGTTCTGTGTGTTCACGACTCGGGCATCGGCATGACGCCGGAGGTGCGGGCCAAGCTCTTCCAGCCCTTCTTCACCACCAAGCCCGCAGGTGAAGGCACGGGAATGGGACTGGCCGTCGTGCATGGCATCGTCACCTCTCATCAAGGCCGCATCGACGTGGAGAGTTGGCCACAGAGCGGCACGCGCATCACCATCAGGCTCCCCCGGATTCCCCCGCTGGACCTGCACCTCTCCGGGCTCACCGGAGGTCCGTTGACTCCACCCACGACCAAGCCCCGTCCCGACGCGGCATGAGGCCCCCTATGTCCAAGTCTGCCCCGCCCACGTTCATCAGCCGCTTCGAGCCGCACAACGTCGAGAATCCGTATCCGCTCTACGCCCGGCTGCGCGAGGAGGCGCCGGTGCACTTCAGCCCGGAGATGCACCTGTGGGTCGTCTCCCGGCATGACGACGTGAAGGCGGTGGTGCTCAACCCGCAGGACTTCCTCTCCGCCAACTCCTTCCGCAACCCGGTGCCCCCGGCGCCGGAGGTGGTGGCCGTCCTCGAGCAGGGATATCCGCAGGTGCCCGCGCTGGTGGACGACGACCCGCCCAACCACACGCGCATGCGCGTCATCGTCACCAAGGCCCTGGCGCCCCACCGGCTCAGCGCCATGGAGGCGCGGGTGCGCTCCATCACCACGGAGCTCCTGGACGCGTTCGCCGCGGACGGCCACGCGGACCTGGTGGACAAGCTTGGCTATCCGCTCCCCGCGCGCGTCATCGGCGCCATCATGGGCCTGCCCGACTCCGACCTGGAGCGGATGAAGCGGTGGACGGAGGACCTGGCGCTGCTGTCCGCCGGCAACGTCCCCGTCGCCCGGCAGGTGGAGTGCGCGCACGGACTGGTGTCCATCCAGAAGTACCTGGCGGGCTACATCGCCGAGCGCCGGAAGACCCCGGGCGACGACCTCATCAGCGCGCTCATCGAGGCGCGCTACGAGGACTCGCCGCCGTTGAGCGACGTGGAGCTCATCAGCCTGCTGTCCCTGCTGCACTTCGCCGGACACGAGACGACGACGAACCTGCTGGGCAACCTGCTCGTCTGGGTGCTCCAGGAGCCGGAGCGGCTCAAGGAGCTGCGCGAGGACCCCAGCCGCATCCCCCGCGCCATCGAGGAGACGCTGCGCCTGGACTCCCCCATCCAGGGGATGATGCGCACCACCGCCCGCGCGGTGACGCTGAATGGCGTGGAGATTCCGGCGAACGCGCGCGTGCTCGTCCTCTTCGCCTCCGCCAACCGCGACCAGACCGTCTTCCACGCGCCGGACCACGGCGACCCGCGCCGTCCGGACGTGGGCAAGCACCTGGGCTTCGGCATGGGCATCCACTACTGCATCGGCGCGCCCCTGGCCCGGCTGGAGGTGAAGCTGGCCATGGAGATGCTCCTCAAGCGGCTGCCCAACCTGCGGCTCGCGCCGGGCAACGCCTTCTCCTACGTGCCCAACTTCCTGCACCGGGGCCCGCATCGGCTGCTCGTGGAGTGGGACCCGGCCTGACGACGTGAATCATGGAGGCGGTGGACAGGCGCGTGTTATCCCCGCCGCATGTCCACCGAGCGCCTCTACTTCGACGACCCGTTCCTCCACCGCTTCACGGCCCGCGTCGTGGCCCACGGCACCTGGAACGGCGCGGCCTCCGTCGTCCTGGACCGCACGGCCTTCTACCCGGAGGCCGGGGGACAGATGGCGGACCACGGCGTGCTGGGCGGGCTGCCCGTGCGCGACGTGCAGGTGGATGACGCGGGCACGGTGCACCACCTCCTGGACGTGGGCGAGCACGTCACCCTGCCCGCCCCCGGGCTCACGCTGGACGGCGTGGTGGAGGCGGAGCGCCGCCGCGTCCACATGTCCCTGCACACCGGGCAGCACATGCTGTCGCGCGCGCTCTTGGACCTCGCGGGCGCGGCCACGGTGTCCTCGCGGCTGGGCGCCGTGTGCACCATCGACACGGACCAGGACACCCTGGACGAGCAGCGCGTCGCCGAGGCCGAGGCCCACGTCAACGCCACCATCGACGCGGACCTCCCGATTCGAGCGTTCTTCCCCACGCCGGAGGAGCTCGCCGCGCTGCCCCTGCGCCGGGCCCCGAAGGTGACGGACCACATCCGCGTCATCCAGGTGGGCGACTTCGACGTGTCCCCCTGCGGCGGCACCCACTGCACGCGCACGGGCCAGGTGGGCCTGGTACGGGTGCTGGGCGTGGAGCGCTACAAGGGCAAGGGCCGCGTGCTCTTCTCCGCGGGCCCTCGGGCTCGCAAGGAGCTGTGGGAGGAAGCGGGCACCCTGCGCGCCCTCGGCCGAGGCTTCACCTGCGGCCCCCTGGAGGTGCCCACCGTGGTGGACAAGCTGCGCCGGGAGCTGGCCGAGGCCCGCGAGGCCCTGGGCGCCGCCCGCGCGAAGCTGGCCGAGCACACCGCCTCGGAGCTCGCCGCCGCGCTGGACGCCTCCCCTGACAAGCACGTCGTCGCCGTCCTGGACGGCGCGGGCCCCGAGGAGCTGCGCGCGGTGGCCGCCCGCCTCACCTCCCGGCCGGACGCGGTGGTGTTCCTCGCCGGCCGCACCCCGGAGGGGCTCGCCGTCCTCATCGCCCGGGGCGCCTCCTCCCCCTTCGGGTGCGGCGCCTTCCTCAAGCGCGCCGCGGCGGCCTCGGGCGGACGGGGCGGAGGGCGCCCCGAGCACGCCGAGGGCCGCCTCCCCACCTCCACCGACTGGCCCGCGCTGGTCGCATCCCTGCGCACCTGAACCCCTCCCCGGGAGGCCAGCCCGCAACGCAGCGCGTCACGCTTCAGATCCACCGAAGGGATTAATCCAGGGGCGTTTGCTGCCAGGGGGGCGCTCCACGCGTGGAACGACATGAGATGATGGGTGCAGGGGTTCGCGCCACGATGGACGATGGGCAGCACCAACAGTTCGATGCATTCGCCCGCTCGAGACGGCCGGGATTGCTACGCCTTGCCCGGCGTCTGTGTGTCGGGGGAGGCATCGAAGCCGAGGACCTGGTGCAGGAGACGCTGGAGCGCGCCTACCGGAACTTCGACCGGCTGGTGACGGAGAACCCCAGCGCGGTGAGCGTGTGGTTGAGCACCACACTGAGCAACCGTTTCCTGGACCACTGCCGCCGAAGACGCACGGAAGTCCTCGGGGCTCCGTCGCTGCGTGTCGTGCAGACGCCGGAGGTGTCTGGAGAGCCCACACCCATGGAGCAGTGGGAGCAGGTGAGCCGCGAAGACTTCCTGCGCGCCATCGAACAGCTGCGTCCTCCGCAGATTCGGGAGGCCTACCGGCTGCACGTGGCGGGGCTGAGGTACCGCGCCATCGCGGAACAGTTGGACGCCCCCGAGGGAACGGTGGGCCGGTGGCTCAGCGAGGCGCGCAAGGCGCTGCGGGAGTTGCTGACCGGAGGCGCCTCCCCGGGCGAGGGCAGGGCGAGACCATGAACGAGCTGTGCGGCAAGCTGGAGTCTTTCATCGACGGGGAGCTGGCACCGGTGGACGCGGAGAACTTCCGCCACCACCTGACGCGCTGCCACGCGTGTGAGCTCCGGATGAAGGAACTGCTCGCGCTCGCGCTCCTCGCGGACGATGCCCTCCACTCCACGGGCGACGGGACCCTCTTCGTTCCGAAGCGACTCCAGCTCCTCAAGCGGAGGAGGACCTGGATGATGATGGTGCCGCTGGCGCTGGCCGCGGGCCTGGCGGCGTGGGTGCTCGTCTCGCGGACCAGCTCGGAGCCGGTGTCCTCCGAGCTGTGGCTGGGCCAGTCTCCCGGGCGGACGCTCGAGGCCCGGCTGACGTACCCCAACGCGGACCGGCACCGGCCCTATGAGGTGATGCGCAGCGGTGGCGACAAGCCCCGCGCGATGTCCCTGCGGGAGCTGGCGAAGCTGGAGGAAGCAGGAGACGAGCGAGGCATCGCGTCCGCGTACCTGCTGCGGGGGGACGCGGCCCAGGCCCGCGCCTTCCTCGACCGGCTGCCCCCGTCGCCGGACCAGGACTCGGACCAGGCGGTGCTCCTGCTCCAGCAGGGCGAGCCGGAGCAGGCGCTGGCCCTGCTGGACCGCGCGCTGAAGCAGCGGCCCCAGCATCCGCAGGCCCTGTGGAATCGCGGGCTGGCGCTGAAGGCGCTGGGGCTCTCGCTGCAAGCGGCGGAGGCGTTCGAGCGGGTGTCCGCGCTGAAGGAGCCCGGCTGGAGCGAGGAGGCCGCGCGGCGCGCCGCCGAGTTACGGCAGCAGGAGCAGGAGAAGCGCAAGGAGTGGAAGGGCGCGAAGGAGGCGTGCGACCGCATGGTGGCGGGGGGCACGCCTCTCTCGCAGGGACTGGCGGCGCGGCACCCCGGCCTGTCCCGCCTGTGTTTCTACGATGCCCTGCGCGCAGCCACCTCCACCGCGCGCGTGGACGAGCTGAGGCCCCTGGCCCGGCAGCTGGACGCGGTGGATGGAGGCTCGCACCTGGATGAGGCGCTCCAGCGCATCTCCCGGGCGGACCTGGGCGCACGCAAGCCCCTCGCCGCGGACTATGTGCGGCTGACGCGCGGCGAGCTGCCGCCCCCCGCGCTGGACGCGTTGATTGTGAAGCTGCGCGAGGCCCGGCACGACGACCTGCTGCTCGGCACGCTGCTGTTCCTGAGGGACTCGCGCCAGTTCGAGGAGGAGTACCGCGCGCTCGCGCTGGGGACGAAGGACCCCTGGTTCGCGCTGCTGGCGGAGGAGCGCCAGGCCCGGGCGGACATCCAGCGCGGCCAGACGCCTCGGGCGCGGACGCGGCTGACCGAGGCCCTTCGCGCCTGTGGCACGGAGTCGCGCTTCAGCTACCGCTGCCTGGAGCTCCAGCGGAACCTGGCGCTGGTGGAGCGGCAGCTGCACCGCCCCGTGGAGTCGCGCGCGCATGCGCTGGCGGCGCTGGAGCGGGCCCGCGCGAGCCGGGAGTGGACCAAGGAGTGGCGGCTGCTCCAGGAGCTGGGCCAGGCGGCGCTGTTCCACGGCGATGTGTCACTGGCCCGCGCGTATCTGGAAGAGACCATCCAGCGCCTGCCGGAGCGCTGCGAGGACCATGAGTCGGCCTACGCCAACCTCGCCCTCGCCTTCTATCGGACGCTGGACTTCGCGGGTGCCCGGGAGCAGCTGGACCGCGCGGCGCGGTGTGGACAGCCGCCGTCGCTGGCGCGCGCCTTCGTCATCGCGGACCTGGCCCATACCCAGGAGCGCCGCATCGAGGACGCCGCGCTCCTGACGAGGGGCCTGGAGGCGCTGCGCGCGGTGCCCTCGCGGCTGGAGACGGCGGGCGAGAGCGCGATGCTGCGCCACATCGAGGGCCGCTTCTTCGTCGAGCAGGACCGCGGCCGGGGTCAGGAGCTCTTGCGGCGGGCCATCGACGAGGCGGCGCCGCTGCTGGGCTCGGACGTCAACGCGCGCAAGGCGCGGGTCTACAGCTTCACCTCGCTCATCCTCGATGCCGCGCGGCATGGCGAGTACGAGCGGGCCCTGGCCCTCTTCACCGAGGAGCGCGGCCTGCCTCGCGCGGAGCACTGCGTGCTGGGCGTGACGGTGGACGACGAGCGCACCGCGCTGGTGGCCCGCGATGCGAAGGGCAAGCTCCTGGGGCACTACGACACGGACCGGCGCGAGCGGCTGGAGAGCGTGGAGGGTCTGGTGCCCGACGCGCTGGCCGAGGCCCTGCGCCCGTGTGTCACGGTGAACGTGCTGGCGCGTCCGCCCGTGCTGGGCAAGCCGGGACTCCTGCCGTCGGATATCGCCTGGGCATACCAGGTGGGCCCCTCGCTGGAGGAGACGCAGGGTGCGCCCGGTCCCCGGCTGGTGGTGGCGGACGTGAATGCGCCCTCGGAGCTGCGCCTTCCCGCGCTGCGTGCATGGAGCCCGGGGAAGGAAGATGGCGCGGGGCTCACGCTGTTGAAGGGGGCCTCCGCGACGCCCTCCCAGGTGCTTCGTGCGATGCGCGACGCCGCGGAGGTTCAGATTCATGCGCACGGCGTGGTCGACCCGAACGTGGTGGACGGTTCGCTGCTGGTCCTCTCGCCCGAGGAGCAGGGAGGGCGGTATGCACTGACGGCCGGGGACCTCCAGGGGCATCCGCTTCAAGGAAGGCCCGTGGTGCTCCTGGCGGCGTGTCACGCGGCGCACAGCAAGGCGTACTTCCATGAGACCTTCGGGCTTCCCGTCGCCTTTGTCGAATCCGGCGCGCGAGCAGTGCTCGCCGCCACGCAAGAGATTCCCGACGCCGAGGCGTCGGACTTCTTCGAGCCGGTGCTGGCGCGCATTCGCGAGGGACTCCCCGCCGCCCGGGTCCTTCGCGATGCACGGCAGGACTGGCTTCGCAGCAGGGGAAGCCCCTGGGTTCGCCAGGTGCTTCTCTTCGAATAGTCGTCACAACACCCTCTGAGAGCGCACCAAGCCCCATGAAGAAAAGTCTTCTGCTGGTTCCATTGCTGCTGAGCCTGGCCGCGTGTCGTCACGTCAACACGGTCCCCTCGCCGCAGCAGATTCAGCGCAGCGCACCCGAAGGCACGCTCGTGCGCGTCACCCTGCGAGACAGGAACAACCCCACGCGCCTCACCGTCTACACGGTGGACGTGAGCCGAGACGAAATCGTCGCCCAGTCGAACCAGCGACCGCCGCCGACGCGCAGGCCGCTGGAGGCCCCCGGCACGGAGGCCGCGAGCGAGTCATCCACCTCCTCCATGCAGCAGGCTCCCCCGAACGACCCGGCGAAGCTCGTGGGCGACGTGGAGCTCTACGTCGACTGCTTCCCCAAGGATGAGAAGGAAGGCTGCATCAACGTGGCGGACCTCAACGACGGAGACCCGGGTGGCTCCTCCGGCGGTGGCGGCGACCCCACGGGCCACCGTCGCCTGAGCGACAGGGTGAAGCGCCTGGCTGGCCTCACCTACTGGTCCACGCTGGAGGCGGGCATCCCGACCACCCGCGCCAGGCTGCAGCAGGCCCCCGCTCAGACGCCGGGAGCGAAGTAGTCACCCGCCGCTGAAGTCGTCCAGGAGGCTCCGGCCCGCCATGAGCGCGGCGCCGGAGCCTTCGTCGTTTCAGGAGGGCACGAGCCCGGCGAGCGTCTCCACGTAGGAGGCCGCCACGCGCAGGAAGCGCGCGCCCTTCACGCCGGTGAGGTACTGCCGCTTCATCGCGCGCGTCGCGCCCACGTAGAACATGGCCCGGCGGATGCGCTCGTTCTCGCGCGCGTTGCGCTCCTTCGCGCCGGCCATCCAGTTCTCCACGGTGTCGAGCGCATCCAGGCCCGCGAAGAAGACGACGGGGCACTCGTGCCCCTTGCACGAGAAGACCGTCGTGGCCCGGACGTGGTCCACGCCGCTGACGCGGAAGTCCGTCACGTCGCGCCCGCCCTTCCCTCCATAGGCATGCGCGGGGACGCCGGCGCGGTTGAGCGCCTCCGTGTACTGAGACGGCATCACCGGCGCGACGACGAGGATGTCTCCGGGGTGGACGCCCTCCTCGCGGATGAGCCGGGCCACTTCCTTCGCCACCTGCCGGGCCTCGCTCGCGCCCGACGCGAAGCCTCGCACCTGGGGCAGCACGCCCGCGCGCTCCGTGGACTGCACGCGGTACAGGCCCTCCAGCGTCTCCTCGGGGAGCCAGAGGAGCCCCTCGCGGGCGAGCTCGCCGGCCTTCATGTACTCGCGCATGCCGGGGTCGCTGGTGCCGTGCTGGCGCATCGGGTCCAGCACCACGTTGAAGGCGACGTCGAGGATGTCGCGCGTCGCGCGGAAGGTCTCCTTCAGCACCCGGGTGCGGCCCCGGAAGGAGAGCCCCTCGGGGAGCTGCTCCTTGAGCGAGTCGATGGGCACCTGGCCGTAGACGTTCTGAGAGTCGTCCATGAACAACTGGAGGCAGCGAACCTCCCGGCCGTCCGGCAGCGTGTGCGGGAGCACCAGCGCGTGGAGCATGGCCAGTGCGTTGGCATCCATGTCCTGCGCCTCGTCGACGAAGACGCCGTCGAACGACGCGGGCTCCACGCGGCGCAGGGCGCCCACGTGCTTGATGGTGACGCGGGCTCGCAGCGCGCGCGCACGCTCACGCCCCGCGCGCTGGACGATGGCCTCCACGAGCAGCTTGTCCACCAGCGGCGCGAGCGCGCGGTTGTAGAACGAGACGAGGACTCGCGTGTCCTCGTGCTCCAGCAGGTAGCGCGCCACCCAGTGCGCCAGGACATACGTCTTGCCGCTGCCGGCGACACCGCGCACCAGGTGGTGGCCGTCGTCGAAGCGGCGCTCGAAGAGGGACACCTGCTCCTGCGTGAAGAGCGGCCGGGTGGGGCGTGCCCCTTCGATTTCTCCGCCCAGGCTGGTGGGGGCACTCGGCGGCGGGGGCGGAGGGGGCGGCTGCTTCTGCGGCAGGGGCATCGCCTCCAGTCGCGGCGGTGAACCTGGGAGCACACGCAGGCGCGGCAGGAGCGAGAGGAAGCGCTGGGGAATCGTCGCGCCCCGAGCCTCGTCGCGAGACGCGAGCACGAGCAGATAGTCGCGCGCGCGGCTGGCTGCCACGTTGAGCATGGGCACCAGCGTGTGCGGAGGAAAGGGACGTCCTCCGGCCACGGTGTCCACGAGCACGACGTCGTACTGGGTGCCCTGCTGCCGGTGGATGGTGGACGCGCTGAACGCATCGCCTCGGAAGCCCGCGGAGGTCCCCAGCCTGCGCAGGAGCGCGGCCTGCGCGCGGTACGGGGTGACACAGAGGACGCTCAGGCCCGCGCGCACGGCCTCGCGGGCCAGGGAGACGGCGAGCTCGGCGGACAGCTCGCGCTGATAACCCGAGCCCGTCTCGCCGCGTCCGTGCGAGAGGCGCTTCGCCTCGCGGCTGAGCCCATCCAGCACCACCCACCCCGCGCGCGTCTGCGCGAACGCGGGCACGGGGGGCGCCTTCTCCGCGCGGGCCTTGACGATGTCGCCGTCCTGGAGCGCGCCGCCGTAGCAGAAGTGGCTGACGACGCGGGCGATGTCCGGGTGCATGCGGTGCTGGGTGCGCAGCAGCAGCACGTCCGCGCGCGCGGCGTCCTTCACCGCGTCTTCCAGGTGAGACAGGCCGCTGCCTCGCAGCCACTTCTGGGAGCCTCGTCCAGCGCCCTCGGCGGCGCGGCTCACGGGACCAATCTGCTTGGGGTCTCCGGCGAGTGTCACCCGCTCCGCCAGAGGCGCCATCAGCGCGGTGGCGGCGCGAGTCACCATGCCGGCCTCGTCCACCACGAGGCGCGCGAAGGTGCACTTCCCTTCCAGCTCCGACACGAGGCGCAAGGCGCGGTGCACGGTGAGCACCATGAGGGGACAGTCGCCCTTCTCCGCCTCCTTGAGCGTGGGGTCCTTCATCTTCCCGCGCAGGCCGCGGAGCTCGGCCTGGAGCTTGGCCAGCTCGTGCGCGGGGCCGCCGCGGACGCGCTGGAGGTACAGCTCGCGCTCGCGCTCCTCGATGCTCGCGCGCAGCTTGCCGCCCTTGGTGTCCTCCAGGGTGACGGTGGGCAGCTTCGCCAGTGCGTCGCTGGCGCCCGTGCCGCCCCGGAAGATGCTGCGGGCCAGGGGGCGCAGGGGGATGGGCTCGCGCTCGAGCAGCGCGCTGACACGCAACACCAGCTCATCCGCCGCGCGGTTGGTGGGAGCCACCGCGAGGATGCGCTCGCCAGGGAAGGCGCGCAGGGCGCGGGCGATGAGGTCGGCGACGGCGGTCGTCTTGCCGGTACCGGGAGGCCCCCAGATGCAGCCCCAGGGCTGGGCCCAGAGCCGGTCCGCCGGAGGAAGCTCCGCGTCCTGGGGACGCATCGCGGCGGCGGGCTCTTCTCCGCTGGCGCGGCGCAGGGCCTGGGCGAGCGCGGGCTGGCGCTCCTCGTAGGCGGAGGCGGCGGTGCAGAGGGCCTCCGCGAAGTCGTAGGGCCGATAGCACCAGCGGTCCGCCAAGAGCGCGCGGCGGTCCACGTCGTCGCCATGGTCCGGGGCGGCGAAGACGCGGCCGGACTCGAAGTCGAGGTGGACGACGTCTCCGCCGAAGACACATTCCTCGCCCAGGAAGCCCAGGAGCGAGCCACCGGACCAATCCGGGTCCGCGGCGGGCACGGGGACCAGGGAGATGACGCCGGGACCTTGGAGGCTGACCTGTCGCGCGTCCTGCAGCAGCTTGGCGCGGTACTGGCTGCGCTCGGACAGGAGGGCTTCGCTCAGGTCCTCCGGGAGGTAGGCGGGAGGCTTCCAGGCCTCGCGGCGCTTGCCGGTGGCGACGGCGGCCTGCATCGCCTGTCGCTCGGCCGTGGAGACATCCGCGGGCGCGGCCACGTCGCGGGAGGCCGGAGCGGCGTCAGGGGGCGGCGGCTTCGCGGCACGGCCGCGCGAGCGGGACAGGGCCAACAGCGGATTCGGTGAGCGAGGGAGGTCCTCCGCGCTCGGAGCCGGGGCAGGAGCCCGCGCTGGCGGGGGAGGCGGGGCATCGTCGTACTCGACGTGAAGCTCCCGGACGGAGTCATCCTCGGGCGAAGCGGAGCGCCCTTCGGGGACGACGTTGTGCATCCGGTGCGTCATGACGGGGGCGCGCGAAGGTAGGGGACGGGTGGATCCCCGTCAATGCACGCGCGGATGGAGGCGCGTGTGAGCGCACAGGTGGGGAATCAGTACCCACCAGCCAAACAGGAGCCCCATCTGAAAGTCAGTCGAGAAAGCGGCGCCACCAGCGGAGGACTTCTTCTTCCGTGTACCCGCGCCAGCCCAGCGCGTGGTGGGGCCGGAAGACCTCGAGCCAAGGCTCCAGCACTCCCGCCAGCTCACGGTACGAAGGGAGGGCATCCCCCTTCATCAGGTCTCCCGCCGATGGCCACGGCCCCAGGGTCACCACCGCCGTCCCCGAGTCCCCCACTTCCCCCACAGTGGTCTCAGGAGACAGAAGCCGGGCACGCAGGCCCGAGACACCCCCAAGGGAATCGAGCAGGGCGGGGCCCAGGAAGTTCACCCAATGGACGCCATCCACGCTGGAGCCCAGCGACTGATGCGACTCAATCCCCGGCACATCCAGCCCCGGATGGCGCGCAAGCGCGTCTCGCACAAGAGGAAGGACCCTCCCCCGAGGAGCGAACAGGGCCAGTGCCAGTCCCGCATGTCCCGAGGACAGCGGCAATCCATCCGCCAACGACATGGCCAACTCCCTCACGCGACCAGGGCCATGGAGGAGCAGATACTCCGTCGGCAGCGTGGCGCTCAGGACACTGACACTTCCCTCTGGTGCCCGATGTGCGGGGAGACGCGCCTGATAGTGCAGCGAATATCCGTCGTGAGGCGTGAGCCCTCCCCCTGTCAGGGTCCAGGAATATTCAGCCCGGAGCTTCATCATCCGCTGAGTCCAAGGCGAGTCCACATCACCGAGCCCCTGCACCGACGTACGCGTCTGCAGCGAGGCATGGACACGTTTCCAGCCTTCGTCCGTCAGAGCGAAGGGCTCCCCGTCATCTTCCGCGTCCCAGCCATGGGCGAGTGCCCCCTCCCCCACTGCCTTCCGATAGAGGTCCAGCGCCCGCGCCACGCCCGGCGCCAGGTCCGCATGGTCATGCGGCAGGTAAAGCGCGATGCGCACCACCTCCCTCACCAGCAGCCGCTCTCCGTCAGGACCCTCCATCGAACGGCGCACGAGGGGAATGTGCTCACCCATGGTTGACCCCAAGCTGAGGCGTGATGATGGCGGGCGGACAATGTCCACCGAGCGCTTCATATCGCTCCAGTTGCTGCACCACCTCGGGGCTCGCCAGGGGATTGCTCTTGCTGGCGGCTGTGCATGGGAACTTGAAGTCGTAGACGCATTGAACGCGCTGAAGGTTCTTCGAGGCATGGACCACGATGTCGGGCCTGAGTGAACCGGCCCAGCGGTCCGTCACGACGTACCGCCCCGACACCGGGTCGAGCCGAAAGCGAGGCTCCACCGAGATGTTGTCGGGAAAGAGCCGAAGCAGCTCGCGCTGAACACATTCGAAGGCTCTTTCATGCTTCATCGTCCCGAGCTCCATGCGGCGCCGGAGCGGCTTGCCATCCACGTGGCGGACCACCCGTTCACATTCGGCGTCATCGGGCTTCTTTCCCACCCCATATTCCCGTTCGTTGATCTCATGGTCCGCCGATTGGGCGCACTGGACCAGGATCTGCTCGACGCGCGCCAACTCGGCGGACTCCAGCACTCGATGCAAGGCTCCCAAGCTTCGAACCGCGCCCGCCGCACGAGTGAGCCCCGGAACCACGGCCTCACTCCCATGCTGCGTGTAGCACGCGGGATTGCGCAGGCACGCGTTCGTGGCCGAGTCCACGCTCTGCCCATACCGCGCGGACCGCCCCGGACTCCCATCTCGCGGCACGTGCCGAGGCGTCGTCGCACACGCCAACAGAAGCAGGAGCCCCAAGACCCAACACCGCGACAGCATCATGACCTGCCATCTCCCTGGAAACTCGGACCTCGTCACCCAGGGACCGTATCCGCAAATTCATGAATTTTAAGAACATCCAACTTTCGCCCCCCCCGCGTCGCCTTGTCGCCAGGCTGCCTCGAAAGCTGGATGGGAACAGCCCCACCTGGGTGTACATCCAGGCTCCGCCCTGTTTGCTTCGAACCTCCAGGGATGTTTAGGAGAGAAGCCCCCGAAGCAGCCCGCGCCGCCCCACCGCCATGGCCCTCCCGACCCGCTACGCCCATCCCTTCCTGCCCATCACCCGCGCCGACATGCAGGCGCGTGGCTGGGAGCAGTGCGACATCATCATCGTGACGGGAGACGCGTACGTGGACCACCCGGCCTTCGGCCCGGTCCTCATCGCCCGCTTCCTCGAGGGCCGAGGCTTCAAGGTGGGGCTCATCCCCCAGCCGGACTGGCACTCGGCCGAGCCCTTCAAGGCCCTGGGCCCGCCGCGCATGTTCTTCGGGGTCGCCGCCGGCAACCTCGACTCCATGCTCAACCGGCTGACGGCCCAGAAGAAGAACCGCTCGGAGGACCAGTACAGCCCCGGGGGCCGCACCAACTGCCGCCCCGACCGCGCCACCATCGTCTACGCGCAGCGCTGCCGCGAGGCCTACCCCGACGTCCCCATCATCCTCGGCGGCATCGAGGCCAGCCTCCGCCGCATCGCCCACTTCGACTACTGGAGCGAGAAGGTCCGCCGCTCCATCCTCTTCGACGCCAAGGCCGACCTGCTCGTCTTCGGCATGGGCGAGCGCCCCATCATGGAGGTCGCCGACCGCATGCGCCAAGGCGAGCGCATCGAGGACATCCGCGACGTGCGCGGCACCGCCTACCTCATCAACGACGAGCAGATGCGCGCCCACGAGGCCGACCCCGCCCGCCGCGCCGCGGACCGGAAGACCGTGGTCCTCCCCTCCTATGAGGCCGTCGTCGCCGACAAGCAGGCCTTCGCGGTGATGAGCCGCGACTTCCAGATGGAGACCAACCCGGGCAACGCGCGCGCCCTCGCGCAGCGCCACGGCAACCGCGCCATCTTCATGAACCCGCCCGCGCTCCCGCTCGAGGACGGCGTGGGCGACACCGCCGCCGGCCAGCGCACCGTGGCGATGGACGAGCTGTACGACCTGCCCTTCAACCGCGTCCCCCACCCGCTCTACAAGAACGAGGGCATCCCCGCGTACGAGACGGTGAAGCACTCCATCGTCCTCATGCGCGGCTGCTTCGGCGGCTGCACCTTCTGCTCCATCACCGAGCACGAAGGCCGCGTCATCCAGAGCCGCTCCGCGGAGAGCGTCCTGCGAGAGGTCCGCGCCCTGCGGCGCATGGGCGACTTCCGAGGCACCATCACCGACCTCGGCGGCCCCACCGCCAACATGTACAAGCTCAAGTGCAAGAGCGAGGACATCGAGAAGCGGTGCCGCAAGCTGTCCTGCGTCCACCCCGGCGTCTGCGAGAACCTCCAGACCGACCACGGCCCCCTCATCAGCCTGATGAAGGACGTGCGCGAGGAGGAAGGCGTCAAGCACGTCTTCATCGCCAGCGGCGTGCGCTACGACCTGGCCGAACGTTCGCCCGAGTACGTGAAGGAGCTCGCCGCGCACCACGTGGGCGGGCAGCTCTCCGTGGCGCCCGAGCACGTCTCGCCGCGCGTGCTGGAGAAGATGAAGAAGCCCGGCATCGAGAGCTTCGAGCGCTTCCAGCAGATGTTCGCCTGCGCCAGCGAGGAGGCCGGCAAGGAGCAGTACGACATCCCCTACTTCATCAGCGGCCACCCCGGCTCCACGCTGGAGGACATGGTGGACCTGGCGCTGTGGCTCAAGAAGAACGGCAAGCGCCCGCGCCAGGTGCAGGACTTCATCCCCACGCCCATGGCCATGGCCACGGCCATGTACTACACGGGCGTGGACCCGCTGAAGATGGAGCCCGTCTACACGGCGCAGGGCCTGCGCGAGAAGCGGCTCCAGAAGGCGCTGCTCCTCTACTGGAACCCCGAGCACTGGCCCATGGCCCGCGAGGCCCTGCGACTTGCCGGACGTTCGGACCTCATCGGCCGAGGCCCCCACGCCCTCGTCCCGTCCGAGACGCCCGCCGAGGCGGCCCGGAGGCAGCGCGCCGAGAGCGATGGCCGCGAGCAGGATGACGCCCCGCCCCAACGTCCGGGAAACCCTCGCGGCCCCGGGCGCTCCGGCGCACGGCCTCGCCCGCGCTGACCCTCGGGCCAGACAAAGGCAGACAGGTGTTTGAATAAAGCGCGAGGACTTTCGTCGGGGGGCGCATGCTCCCAATCCTCGCGCTGTTCCTGTTGGCCAGCACGCCGGCCGGCCCACCACCACGACCCGCGCCGCCGACGCCGGTGACGCCGCCGCCGCGCGTCGAGCCCGCACCTCAGCCCGTGCCCAACTGCCTCTCGTCCCAGGGGCAGACGGCCTGCGGCTTCAATTGCCAGAGCGCCCGGGGCGGCCTCGCCTGCGCCCAGACGCCCTACGGCACCTGCTCCGTCCACGCGGGCCAGGTGCACTGCTGGGACCCGCCGCGGGTCGCCATCCAGCACCCGTCCAAGAGCAGCGCGAGCCCCGAGTGCAAGGAGGTCCGAGGCAAGGTGGCCTGCGGATACAACTGCCGGGTGAACAACGGCGAGGTCGCCTGCAACACCACCCCCTATGGCGTCTGCAAGACGCACTTCGGCCGCCTGGTCTGCTGGGACCCGCCGGCCAGCGTGATTCACGAGTACGCCTCGGACACCCCCACGCCCGGTTGTCTCAATGCCTCCGAGTCCATCGCCTGTGGCTACAGCTGCAAGGCCATTCGCGGTGAGGTGCACTGCGCCAGCACGCCCCGGGGGGTCTGCGCCATCAACAGCCGGAGCAATCAGTTCACCTGCTTCGACCCGCCCTCCCTCCTGCACTGCGACCACAGCGAGCCGCCCCCTCCGCCCCGGGGATGACGCCAGGTCCGCCGCGTTGTGGCAGCATGGGAGCCACCGAGCCACGAGACGGGGGAGTCTCGCTGGCGCCCGCGTTTCATCATGAGCACCGCACCCTGGACCTGGACGCGCCTTCACACGGCCATCGTGAGCCTCGGGCTCTGCCTTGTCCTCGCATGTACACGCCCACCCGCGCCGCCTCCCGAGCATGACGTCTATGTCTGGCAGCGCGACTGGAGCGTGGAGCTCGAACAATCCCTGACGGAGCTGCCCGCCGAGCTGGGCACCCTGCGCGTCCTGGCCCGTGAGCGCTCGGGCCCCACGCGCACTCCGGTGACGGTGGCGGTGGACGTCGAAGCCCTCGCGAAGACCCGCCGAGACGTCGTGGCGGTGATGCGCGTGGAAGGGACGACACCGCTCGACGATGTCTCCCTCCAGGAGGTCGCGAGCATCGCCCGGGACTGGAGGGCGCGCGGCGTGCGCGTCCGAGGCGTGGAGGTGGACCACGACTGCGCCACCGCGTCCCTGCCCGCCTACGCGGCGTGGCTCGCGCGGGAGCGCCAGGGGCTCGGAGACCTGTCGCTGTCCATCACCGCGCTGCCCACGTGGGCCACCGCGCCGAAGCTGGAGGCGCTGACGGCCATCCCCGACGACATCATCGTGCAGGTCCACGCCATCCGCGCCCCCACCCTCTTCACCCCCGAGCAGGCGCGCGGCTTCATCGAGGCCTGGGCCCAGGCCACGCCCCATCCCTTCCGCGTCGCGCTGCCCACCTACCGCGTGAGGCTGCGTGAAGGGGCGCTCCTCGACTCCGAGCCGCGAGAGGTGGCCCGGTTCCTGGACCTGCTGCACGGGCGCCCGGTGAGAGGCGTGAAGGGCCTGGTGTGGTTCCGGCTCGGCCACCGGGGCGATGTCGACTCCTGGAGCCTCCCCACGCTCACGACAGTGCTGAAGCGCGAGCCCCTCACGCCGAAGCTGGAGCCCCGGCTGGTGGACGTGGGCGGCGGGACGCTCGACATCGTCATCGAGAACACGGGCCGCGTGGACAGCGAGGCGCCCGCGCGCCTCACCCTTTCTGGAAGACTCGAGGTCCTCGATGGCGTGGGCGGCTATGCCCCGCGAGGGACCTCACTCGTGGCGCGCACGCCTCCCCGCCTGCGCGCTGGCGAACGCCGCGTCGTCGGCTTCGTGCGGGGAACCGAGGTGACCCTTGTGGCTCCGTAGCCTGCTGTGCTCCCTGGTCCTCTTGCTGACGCTGGTGCCGCCGCGCACCGCGGAAGCGTGTGGACCTGAATTCCCTCACCGACTCCTGGCCGACCGCGTGGGCGCGCTCTCGGAGCTGCCCGCGGGCTCCTTCCGCAAGGAGGCCGGCCGACTGGTGCCCGTTCCCGCGGACCCCTTCCGAGTCGTGGAGGAAGCGGAGGAGCCGCCCGACGCGCGCAAGGGTGGCGGGGAGAAGGAGACCGCGCTGTATGCGGCGGGAGCCAAGGCCTTCAAGAGTGGGGACGCGGCGACGGCGCGAGCCCGCTTCCGGGAGCTGCTCGCGCTGCCCGCCGAGGAGCGTCAGCGCTTCTCCACCTTCGCCGCGTTCATGCTGGGGCGCAACGCGGGGGCGGGCTTCGAGCAGGACATGGCGGAGGGCTTCGAGCTCACGCGGCAGCTCGTCCGCGACGGCTTCGACGACCCGCTGGGCCTCGCCGTCGCCAGCCTTGGCGAGCAGGCGCGCAGGCTGCTCGAGAAGGGCGATGACGCGGGCGCCATCCAGCTCTACGCGGAGCAGGCGGCCCACGGCAGCCAGAACGCGCGCTCCTCCCTCTTCCTGGTGGCCCATGCCCTCGCGGGCAACAAGGCCCGGCTGAACACCGCGCTGAAGAAGGAAGTCGTCCAGCGCCTCATGGCCGTCTACGTGTGGACGCGAAGCCGTGAGTGGTACTGGGAGGACAGCAGCCAGCTCACCCAGGTGCTGGAGGCGCTCGCGCAGGCGACGGAGTCGGCGCCCCAGGTGCCAGGGCTCTCCATCGCGGACAAGCTGGCGGCGGGTGCCTGGCGCGGCGGCCGGTTCGACCTGGCCGAGCGCTTCGCCTCCGTGGAGAAGACCCCGCTGGCGGCGTGGGTGCAGGCCAAGCTCGCGATGCGTCGAGGCGACACCGCCGCGGCGGACAAGCTCCTGGAGGAAGCGGCGGCAGGGATTGATGAGCACGAAGACTGGATGGAGGAGACGGTGGGCGAGCTGCAGCTCCGCCCCTACTGCCGCGTGGCGGGAGAGCGGGGCGTGCTCGCGCTCGCGCGGGGGGACTTCAACTCGGCCCCCGAGCAGGTCCTGACGAGCTGCTCCTGGCCGGACCTCGCGTATGTCGCGGAGCGCGTCATGACGGTGGACGAGCTTCGGCAATTCGTCACCCGGCACCCGACCGCGGAGGAGCGCACCTGCAAGCGCGAGCTGGAGGCCCTCTGGTACGACCAGGACGCGCTGGAGACGAAGACGATTCCCGGGCGGCTGCGGCTGGTGCTCGCGCGGCGGCTCTTGCGCGAGGGTCGGTCCACGGAGGCGCTGGAGTACTTCAAGGGCACCCGCTGGGAGGAGCCCGCGAGGAAGTACGCCGATGCGCTGGCGACCACGCAGCAGAACGTCTCCAACGTGAAGAAGGCGGAGGCGTTCCACGAGGCCGCGAAGCTGGCGCGCACCGAAGGCCTCGGCATCCTGGGCACCGAGGTCGCCCCGGACTGGGGCTGGGTGGACGGCATGTATGACGTCAGCGTGTACGACGAGGACCCGGAGCGGCTGTCGCCCGGAGCCGAGGCGGCGCGCAAGCCCGTGGGCAAGACGCCGCTCGTGGGAGCGCAGGAGCAGCAGCGCGCGGCGAGCCATGCGCCTCCGCATCCGAATCGCTATCACTATCGCCTCACGGCCTCGGTCCTCGCGCAGCAGGGGGCGGAGCTGTTGCCCAAGCACAGCCAGGCCTACGCGATGATGCTCTGCCAGGCGGCGCGTTATGCGGCCGACGACCCGAAGCGGTTCCAGGAGCTCTACCGGACGTATGTGAAGAACGGGCCCGCGAACATCGAGGAGCCCTGGTCCTTCGGACAGGTGTGCCCTCCTCCCGCCTTCGAGCGAGCGCTGTCCATCAAGGCGCCCCAGAGCAAGCGTGCGCCCTTCCGGCGTCGCCACCTGCTGATGCTGGTGGGAGGCATGCTGATTCCCATCGCGGCTGGCGCCGCCTTCTACCTGCGCCGCAAGCGCCAGCCGTCAGGCCCGTGACGAGGACGGGGCCGAGCGCCGTCGCAGGATGGCGCGAGCCGGGGCCCCGTCACCTCCCGCGATTCGCAAAGGCAGACAGACCAGCTCGTAGGTCCCCGGGCTCACCGGGGACAGCTCCAACCCCTCGATGATGCAGATGCCCGCGTCCAGCAGCACTTGATGCGTGGCCTCGCCCTCCCCCGGTCCGCCGATGGAGAGGTAGTCGATGCCCACGGTGCGGACCTTGCGCTCCGCCAGATAGCGGGCGCCCTCCAGTGACAGGAACACGAAGTCGGGAAGAAAGCCCTGGGTGGGCCATCTCCGCGAGGAGTTGGCTGTCTTGAAGAGGAGCCGCTCCCCCTCCTGAATCGAGTGGCCGCGCAGCTCCTCCACGCGAATGGCCCACGCGTCCCGAATCTCCAGCACGCGGGCCGTGCCGATGAGACGGTCGAACGCCAGCGCGTCCACGCCCTTCGCGCCCGGGATGAAGTGCACGGGCGCGTCGACGTGCGTCCCGGTGTGAGCACCGAACGACAGGTTGGAGACGGTGGCGTCGTCTCCCTTCGCCTGGTCCATCACCCGGGTGATGTGCACCGCGGGATTGTCCGGCCAGTGCACCATGCCGTCGCGCAGGGGCGCGGAGATGTCCACCCACGGCTCTTCGGCAGCGGTCTCCATGACTCTCCAGGGTGGCCATGCCTCGCAGCTCCGGCGTCGCGGGACAGGCAGGCACAGCGGGCCCTCCGCCGGACCTCACCCCACCGCGAGGTTGAGCGCGAAGAAGTACAGGTCGACGTAGGACTGGAGCGCCTCGAAGAGCCGCTGGGTGAACGGCCAGCCGATGAAGCCCACCAGCGAGCCCAGCGTCAGCAGCGTGACGAGCAGCGAGTACTCGCCCATCGCCTGCCCTCGGACTCCTGCATGCCGTTTCATCATGGGTGCCCCTCCTCCTGTGTGCGCATCTCCCGCCCCCCCTGCGCGGTGACGAGGGTGCCCGCGCCCTCGGAGGCGCTCAGCGCCAGGCTCCACGAGGCCCCGGTGCGTGTCGCGAACCGGAGCTGCTTCGAGTCCGAGGTGTCGTCCCCGAGGGCCTCTTCCTCTGGAAGCACGACGTAGCCGAGCGCGGCCAGGGCATCGCGATAGAACACCTCCACCTGCGCCGGGGAGTCACGCGTGTCGAAGCTGACCGTCAACGACTCGCGCCCTTCGTCGCTTGAGCGCACGGCGAAGGGGCTCGTGCCTGGGTAGCGAGGAAGGTCCGCGGTGTCTTCTCCCTGCGAGCCATCCCTCCACGCCTCCATGTCCGCCTGTCCGAGAATCACCGTGACGCCCGGGTCCGAGTGGTGAGGCATCACCATCACCGTGAGCTGGATGCCCTCGTCGAGGAGCGTCGCTCCCATCGACGGATAGGGAGCCCACTCCGCCGAACCAGTGACTCGCGCATGAGGCCAGCCCTTCGACGCGAAGTGCCGTGCGTAGAAGGCGAACACATCGTCCATCGACGCCTCCGTCTCGAAGGCAGCCAGGTTCATCGGCACGCCGTGTGCGGCGAGCTGGTCCCCCAGGGGAATCCTCGGCCCCGCGCGAGGCGGCAAGGGCAACCGCTCCTTCAGCAACCCTTGTCCTGTTCGCCGCACCGACGTGGGCGGGGGCTCAAGCAGCTCCGCCCTTGGTGGCGCGGCCTCCGCGACAGCCACCTGCGCATCCGCCTCGGCGTCGAGGCGCGAGGTGTAGAACCGCCCGAGCGACATTCCCACCACCGCGCTGAACAGCAACCCCACGACGAGCTTCATCCATGACATGCGCATGAGGACCTCAGGGTTGGTTGAAGTCCGCGTCGGGATGGCCCAGGTAGTGGTGCCGCGAGCGCCGCACATCCGAGCCCCCCGCGAAGCCCGGCTCACCGTCGTCCCACGGCGTGAGGTGTCCAGGATGTGGCTCGCCCTCCGGGTCCGACTCGAAGGACTGCACCTGGCTCGACGGATTCCGGAAACCGAACTTGAACTGCGTCGTCTCGCCGAAGTCCCGCGCATCATCGAGGAGGAACAGCAACACCTCGCGAATCTGCTCGGTGCCGAGGGCCACCTCCCGAACGCTGCCATCCCCAAGCTCCGTGGGCGTGTGCAGGTACATGCGCTCGCCCACGTTCGCGTACTTCTGATTCCGGGCAAACGACGCGGTGCTCACCGGACTCTCCCGCGCGTCCTCCAGCGCCCAGTCATCCATCAGCACCACGAAGCCCGGGTCCTCGGTGTCCACCGCGCCCACGCCCCCAGGCCCGCAGCCCTGGAGCGAGCGCCCCATGCCGCAGACCCAGACGCCCTCCCGCAACGCCGCCGGCACCAGGTCGACCTTCGCGTGAAACCCTTCCCGCAACTCGCCGGGCATGAAAGGCGAGCGGAAGCGCACCCGCGCGCGGCACGCCGTGTATCCCCCTCGATGCAGATAGGCGCGGACGCCCGGAGACATCCCCTCGAATGTCAGCAGCGCACCACCCCGGTAGTCCCGCGCATCCACGGGTTCGCAGCGCACGTCCACCAGCTCCTGCTCGGACACCACCATGCGCCGCCGAGGAGGTGCCACGCCCTCACGCAGGAAGCTGTCCATCGCGGCAAGGCCCTTCATCACGCGAGGCCCCGTCACCGACGCGACCTGACGTCGGACCTCGAGCGCCCGGTCCGGGTCCAGCGCTCCACCCTCGCGAGCCCGCGTCGCGTAGTCATGTCCCAGATACGCCGTGACGTCCCACGAGGCCGTCATCTCCGCCTCTTGCGCCCGGGTCGCCGCGAGGAACGCCTCCCCCGCGTAGATGGAATAGAGCAACACCGGGACGAACAGCATCAGCGACACCGACAGCTCCACGGCGGCGGCGCCACGCCGGGACGCGGAGGTCTTCAGTAGTTCAAGGCGGACCATCGCTGGAGCTCCTCGAGGACGGCGTGGGTCGCGGGATGACTCCCTTGCGCGGCGGCCAGCGCATCCGCCTGCTTCACGGGATGCAGCTTGGCGCGCCAGAACGGGTTCCACAGGTTGGGAGGCTCGCCGTACTCCTCGTCGACATCTCCGCCGCCGCGAACCCGCGGCTTGTGGAAGTAGACGAGCCCGCCCGCGAACGCGGCCATCCGCCCCTGGGTCGCCTCATCGCCCGGGGACTTCCAGGTGGTGAACTGGACCGGGCCCGGAAGCTCGGCCCGGAAGTCGAAGTCCCAGGGCATCCGCGCCTCTTCCATCGAACCCGCGGCCCGCTCGCGCACCGGCCGGCTGATGAGCGTCAGCGTGCGAGGCATGTTCCAGAGCTCCACGTCCCGCCCCAGTCGAGCGAGCCGGAAGCGCATGTGCCCTCGGTAGTAACCGCGTTGCAGGTTCCGCCCACACCCAGGGCCCGTGCAGTCGCCGAGCTTCTCGCCATGCCCGTTCACCATCGCGAGGTCTCCGTGGAAGAGGTGGTGACTGTGGCTGGAGTCCTTTCGCCCAGGCTCATGGTCATGCGGGTCCGACCACACGCCGTTGCGTCCGGGAATGATGCGCGTCGTGTGCGCGAAGACCTGTCCGGAGCGGAGGGTGAAGGAGCTCCTCACGCTGCCGTGGTCCTCGGCCGCCAGGCCGTCGCCGTCTCCCAGCTCTCCGCCCCGACCGTGACGGGCCTGATGCGCCCGAGCACTGAGCTGCCTGCCGCCCTTGGGCAACACCGGGCTGTAGGTGAACGGGAAGCGCTCGTTGATGGCGGGCCCCGACACATTCTCCAGCCCCGGGTCTCCTCCAGCGCCGCCGTCGAGCACCGACACATACCGCGCGGTGCCATGGTTGATGAGCGTGGTCTCCACCAGGGCCGCACGGCCCGCGGCGTGCCTCGCGCCCCGCTCCAGGCGGAGGAGGTTGCTGTCCTTGTCCGCCTCGGTGGGCGTCGCGCCTCCGAACTTGTAGCCCCGCCGCGTGATGAAGCCCGGGTAGCGAGTGGACGAGAGGACCTCGTCGTAGTCGCGGTGCCGCTCCAGCGTCATCCCGTTGTCCAGGGCGCGCTGGTAGTACCCCAGCGAGACGCGCCCCGCGCTCTCCTCCGCGGTGAGCTCGGGCGCGGTCAGGTGCACCATCAGCTGCGGCAGCGAAGCCTGCGCTGGCGGGCGCTCATACATCTTCTCCTGCCGCCGAGAGCCGTGCGGCATCGACGTGTTGACTCGCAGCAGCTCGCGCTCCGCCCCCGCGCCACCGTCGACCAGGACGGCATCCGCCTCCCGCCCCGTCATCATCATCCGCAGCTGCGCATCCACCGTGAGCTGCCGCGAGCGCAGGTACTGCACCTTCTTGAAGTGGTCCCGCGAGCCCTCGATCATCCGCAGACAGCTGTTGCTGTTGTCCTTCTGGTGCCACTCCTCGTGGAACCAGATGGCACCCCGTCGGGCATGGTCGGACTGGTCCAGGCACGTCCTTCCCTCGGTGCAGTCCTTGTCCACGCGGCACACCGTGCGCCCCTTCACCCTCGAGCACATGCGCGGCTGCTTGAACTCGTCCTTCGGGTCGAAGGAGCTCAGCCAGTAGATGTCGCGAATCCGCCGGGCGATGTCCTGCCCCTCGCACGCCGCCTTCAGCCCCGCGCGGCACCGTGGCCCCATCTGCCGGGCGATGTTCTCGTAGTTCCAGCCCGTGGCCCCCAGCATGTCCTCGTAGAAGGACAGGTAGCTCTGGTGCGCGTGGACGGAGAGGATGCTCACGTGGTGGGCGACCAGGGCGCGGTTGCTCCAGGCGTAGAAGTTGAACGCGCGAGCCTCCGCCACCGCGAGGCTGTAGGCCGTGGAGTCCGCGAGCGCCTGGAGTTGGAGCTTGCGCCGGGTCCTCGCGCCGATGGCGAAGGTGAGGAACGTCGTCATCACCACCACCAGCATCAACAGCACCACCAACACCAGGGACTGGCCCCGCGCGGCCCCTCGGACACGAGCGCTCATTCGCATACGCCCTCCAGCGGAGCACCCGGCAGCGGGTCGCTCATCATCCGCAGCGACCACGACGACACCAGCGGCACCGTGAAGTAACCCTGGTCGATGGCCTGGCTCGCGAGGACCCAGTCCGGACTCGTCTCGGACGCGCGCTTCACTTTCCCCGCCGTGCGCCGCACCGGAACAATCGGGTCCGCGCCCAGCGCCCACGCTCGGCCCGTCTGCGAGGCCAGCCACACCCGGCTGACAATCCACCCCGCGAACGGGATGCGGAGCTCGTGGAAGTAGGCCAGTCGCACATGGGCCTTCAGCGTCCGCTCCTCGGGGCCGAGCTGCGCGTCGAACGGAACACCGGGCCGGAACCCACTCAGCCGGTAGTGGATTCGCACGAGGGGAATGGGACCCGCGCCCTGGAACGCGAACGCCAGGGGCCTGTTCTCTCGCAGCACCTGGCGCGCCACGCGGATGAACTTCTGGGGCGGTGTTCCCTCCGCGCCCGTCCTGCTCAGCGACGGTATCAGCGCCAGCACCGCCGCGCGCACCATGGGCGCGCAATCCAACCGGTACACACTGGCGGCTCGCGCGACCTTGAATGCGGCGTACTCATTCAACAGCCGCGCCTGGTGCGACAGCGCCAGCTGAAGTGCGCCGAGCAGCAGGAACACCGTCAGCGGCAACACGAGCGCGCTCTCCACCGCGGCCTGACCGCGCTGCCGCGGCTCACCCATCCTTCTTCGGCGCATGCGGCAGCCCCCACGAACGCCAGGAGAATTCCTGGATTATTCGGAGGGAACACGCACCCCCTCGGGTTTCTTGCCGGAGCGGAAGTCCGCGCCCCACTTCCCGAGGGTTTGCGGGTGAGTCCCTGAGCGTCTTTCCTCGCCGAAGCCCCTCGGCTAGGGTGCGCCGCCCTTCATCCCCAGGTTCAGAGGAGAACAGTAGATGGCCAGGACCTCCCAGGAGCAGACCCAGGAGCGGCAGACGTTCCTGCTCAACCTCTTCCGCCAGCAGCCGGACATCAGCAGCAAGGATGCACTGGACGCCTTCAAGTCGAAGTTCGGGGCGACCATCAACATGAAGACCTTCAACCAGCTCCGCGCGGAGGCCGAGGAAGAGGCCGAGGCCGCCTCCGCCGCCCCTGTCGCCGAGGAGACCGAAGTGGAGACCGAGACCGCTGCGGAGCCTGTCGCCGAGACCACGGCCGCGCAGCTCCAGGCCGCCGCGAACACCGAGGCCGCCTCCGCCGCCGCTCCCGCCAAGAAGCCGAAGGCCAAGGGCAACGGCCCGAAGAACGTCTTCGTGGACGCGCCCAAGGAGCACCTGACGTTCCTCGAGGGCATCGTGCAGCAGCTCCAGGAGGCCGGTGCCGCCAACGTCCGCATCGACCACGCCACGGACCGCTGGATGGTCCTCGTGGTGGACAGCAAGTAGTCGTCCCTCGCCGGGCTCCACCTCCTCGTGGGGCCCGGCGCGCGCGGCGTCCTGCTCAGCCGCGCAGCAGCGCCAGCGCTCGCTGGAAGTCCTCCGGCAGCTCCGCCCTCACCTGGACCTGCCGCTGTGTCAGGGGGCTGGGAATCTCCAACGCGAACGCATGCAGCGCCTGCCGTCCCAGCGCCTTCGCCGCGGGATGCTCGCGAGCCGCGTCCGTCCCGTACAGCGAGTCCGCCAGCACCGGGAAGCCCGCCTCGGAGAGCTGCACGCGAATCTGATGCGTGCGCCCCGTGTCCAGGTCCACCTCCAGCAGCGCGGCGCCGTGGAGCCGCTCCCGCACCTGGAAGGACAGCGCGGCCCGCCGCGCGGAAGGGATGCGCGTGGTGAAGCGGCGAGGGTTGTCCGGGTCTCTCGCATACGGCCCCTCCAGCCGCCCCGACTCCGGAGGATTCCCCAGCACCAGCGTCCAGTAGCGCTTGTCCACGCGCTTCTCTTGAAACGCTCGCAGCAGCGCCGCCGCCGCGTCATCCGTGCGCGCGAAAGCCAGACAGCCGCTCGTCTCCCGGTCCAGCCGGTGCACCACGCCCGGCATCGCCTGCCCCTCCACGTCGAACGGAGGCCGCTGCACCGCGAGCAGGTCCGCCACAGAGGCGTCTCGGCCCTCGCGCTCCACGACGAGGCCGGGCGGCTTGTCCACGATGACCAGCGCCGCGTCGTCATGGAGCACCGTCAAGAGAGGCCCCTCCACGGACGACGGGGGGAGCGTCGCCTTGGGCCGGGGCAGCTCGATTTCGAGCGACTCCCCGCCCCACAGCTTGCGCGTGGGCTGACACTTCTTGCCCCGGATGCGCACACCCCCCGACTCGATGAGCGCCCGGGCGCGCTCCAGCGAGAAGCCTGGGACATGCTTCGCGATGAACCGATCCAGCCGCTCACCTGCGACTTCTCGGGGCACGGGGACAATCCGCTGCGTCATGGACCTGTCCGTCCCTCATGTGGCGCACGGAGTCAACGCCGACGTGCTGGCCCCCTTCTCCGCTCGACGACACCCACTGACACATCGGCTTCGTGGCTCATGATGTAACAGGCTGGGTCTCAGCTGACCGGCGCGCAATGTCAGATGCCAGAGCATTGACTTTCCAACACTGGGCGTATGACAGTGCTTTCTCCGGGCTCGCAACGGGTCCGTCCAGAGGGGGAGTTCATGAACGTGTTTCAGGGCCGTCGCATGGCTCATCTGGCCATGCTCGCCGGATGCTTGTCTTTGTTGCCGGGCTGTCCGTGGATTGTCAAACCGCAAACCCAGCCGAAGACGCTCGAAGAGAAGCGCGCGTCCGTGGTCGCCGCGTTCGAGCAGCGCAAGAACCACGAAGACTTTGTGCGCCTGGACCTGGCGAACAACGACCACTACGAATACGCCCTGCACCGGCTCCAGCAGGCGGCGGCCGCCGAGGCGGCGTCCACCGACACGACCTCGCTCCAGCAAGGCCCTCCGGTTCGCCGGGACTTCGCCCGGGCGCTGAAGACGCTGGAGAGCGCCCGCGCGAAGGCGGTGCGAGGAGGCCCCCAGCCCAAGCCCACGGACTGGAATTGCGACCACTTCCTCCACGTGCAGGACTCGCGCACGGTGAAGGGCACCCCAAGTGACTCGGTCGACAAGGCGCAGGACAACCGGCCCGCGCTCATCGTCAACCCCTACGCCACCTGCGCGGGCGGCGCCCACCACGTCTTCACGGATGTCGTGGCCTACGACAGCGACCTGTCCGGCAAGAAGCAGACGGTGCTGGCCACGAGCGCGAACGAGGAGAGCGACGACGGCAAGACGTTCGACGACACCCGGCTGGTGGTGCGCGCGCCCATGGAGGCCAACCGCAAGGTCGTCATCGAGTCGCTGATGGTGGCGCGCAACGACAAGACGGACGAGGAGCATGTCTCCTTCTCCAGCCTGGACACGACGCTGGCGCCAGAGGCCGCCACCTTCACGCTGGACCACCCGCGCTTCGCGACCCCGGGGCCGCGGACCGACATCAACCTCACCACCTGCCAGCTTCGCGGCGGCGCGGACTGCGACTACGCCATGGTGCTGAACGCCTCCGGCACGCTGGCCCCCTACCCCCAGACGCCCTCGGGCCTGGCGCTCAAGAAGACCAGCAACCCGTGGACGGGAGACCCCACCGCCTACTTCGCCTTCAAGCCGGGCACGGCGTTCGACACCAATCAAATCTACGTGCCCACGCAGGGCACCTTCGACGCGGGCGCCATGTCCGCGCCGTGCACCATCCAGGCGATGAAGAAGGACCCCATGACGACCCGGCTCCGCCTCATCAAGACGGACACGGGCGGCACGTGCACGACGACGGCGGACCTGTCCGATGCCTTCCCC
Organism: Myxococcus stipitatus; assembly: GCF_038561935.1. The sequence continues at coordinate 7,692,937 of NZ_CP102770.1, forward strand.
GTCGGGGGCAAGACGACGACCATCCAGCAGCTGGTCAACGTCTCCATGAACACCACCGCGTCGGGTGGCGCGGGCTGCACGATGGAGAAGATCGTCAACGAGACGGTGGTGCTCTCCATGACGCTCTACGCGATGGCCAACTGCGGCGGCACCACGGCGGTTCCGCGCGCCCTCACCTTCACCAGCGCCGCGCTGCCCACCAACCCCTTCAAGCTCAACGTCCTCAACAGCTGCATGGCGGAGGGCACCCGCATCACGATGGCCGACGGCACCCTGGCCCCCATCGAGACCCTGCGCGTGGGCGACAAGGTCCGGGCGAACGCCAAGGGCCGCGTGCTCACCGTCCAGGACTTCATCTTCGGCCGCGAGCCCAAGCCGCTGGTGCGCCTGCGCGACGACCAGGGCCACGACGTGCGCCTGACGGAGCAGCACCCGGTGCTCCTGTCCTCGGGCCTGGTCATCACGGCCGACAAGGTGCAGGTGAAGGACACGGTGCTCACCCAGAAGGGCACCGCCACCATCACCGCCACCGAGCGCGTCCCGTATGACGGCAAGGTCTACAACCTCAAGCTGGGCACGCCCGAGGAGCTGGCGTCGCTGAGCCCCAACGAGCGCACGATGTTCGCCGAGGGGATGCTCGTCGGCGACGACACCATGCAGCGGGAGCTGACCTCGCCGCGCCGCGCGGCCGTGGACACCTCGGTCCGCCCGTAGCGAGAAACCTCCCGTGTCCGCTGGCGGCGACAGGCCAGCGGGCACTCGAGTCAGAAGCGCGCGACCACCCTCAAGGCGTAGCGGACGAAGTGCGCATCCAGGGGCTCGTTGAGCATGAGCCGCTGCCAGACGAGCCCGGAGAGCACGTTGACCAGCACCTCGCGGTCGGCGGGTCGGCGGTCGGTGAGGCAGGCTCGCAGCTCATCCCCGCGCGGCCGCACCAGCTGGGTGATGAGCCGCTGGTGCAGGTCCTCGTCGAACTGGGCCTCCGCCATCAGCGCCCGCAACACGGGCGCGGCCTCCGAGGCGCCCCGGCAGAACTCCACCAGCGTCGAGGACAGCGAGGGCTTGCGGCGGCTCGAGCGAGGCGCCTGTCGCACCCACTCCGCGAAGGCATCCAGCACCAGCGCCCCCTTGCCCGGCCACCAGCGGTAGATGGTCTGCTTCCCCGCCCCCGCTCGCTTCGCCACGTCGGCGGTCGTCACCCCCGCATAGCCCTTCTCGAGTACCAATTCCTGAGCGGCCGTGAGAATCGCCTGGCGCACCCTCTCATCTCTCGGTCGGCCCGCACGCATGACCTTGCCTTTACGAGACCTGCCGTCTCGGAACAAACCCTATTTCGAGACCGAGCGTTCCGGAATTGCGTAACGCAGTGCGCACCTGCGTAAGCGTCGCGCGTTGACGTGTAAATCAGCCGCGTGTACCACTCGCCACCACCATGGCAGATAAATCGGGTACTTCGCGCCGTCTGGACAAGGTGGTGCTGAACGCAACCGGTGGGCAGAACGGCGGCCCGTCGGCCTCGGCGTCCTCCGGAGACACGCGCTTCACTCCCCCCGTCGCACCGGAGTCCACCGAGGTGGAGTCCCTGGAAGGTTGGGGCTTCGCGGACACGCGCTTCGTGGTGCAACCCGATGGCAGCACGGTGCTGACGGGGACCCGCTACAACATCAGCAACGTCGCGCTGCCGGACCTGATGCCCTGGTTCGCCGCGAAGCTCGCCTCCCCGCTGAGCTACGAGAACCGCAACGAGCCGCACTACCCGCCCCAGATTCCCGAGGCGCGGAAGGACGAGAAGCTGGTCGCGGCGCTGCGCGAGTTCCTCAAGGAGGACCAGCTCACGGACGACCCCAAGCAGCGCCTGCGCCGGGGCCACGGCCACACGGGTGGGGAGATCTGGGCCATCCGCTACACGAAGCTGGACCGGGTGCCGGACCTCGTCGTGTTCCCCCGGAGTCACGAGGAGGTGGTGCGGCTGGTGGAGGTCGCCATGAAGCACGGCGCCTGCGTCATCCCCTTCGGCGGCGGCACCAACGTGACGGAGGCCCTGCGCATCCCGCTCGCGGAGAAGCGCGTGGTCATCGCCGTGGACATGCGGCAGATGAACCGCATCCTGTGGCTGGACCCCGTCAACCGCATGGCCTGCATCGAGGCGGGCGCCACCGGGCGCCACCTGATGAGCGAGCTGGCGAAGTTCGGCCTCACCATGGGCCATGAGCCGGACAGCCTCGAGTTCTCCACGCTCGGCGGGTGGATTGCCACCAACGCCAGCGGCATGAAGAAGAACCGCTACGGCAACATCGAGGACCTGGTGCTCGACATGCAGGTCGTCACCGCGCAGGGCATCGTCGAGCGCCCGCGGCAGGCGCCTCGCGAGAGCGTGGGCGTCAACCCGCGCCAGTACATGTTCGGCAGCGAGGGCAACTTCGGCATCATCACCACCGCCGTGGTGAAGCTGTTCCCCGTGCCGGAGGTCCAGCGCTACGGCTCGGTCCTCTTCCCCGACCTCAAGGCGGGCCTCGCGTTCCTCTACGAGCTGCAGAAGTCGGGCGCGGTGCCGGCCAGCGTCCGGGTGATGGACAACACCCAGTTCCACTTCGGCCAGGCGCTCAAGCCGGCGAAGCACGGGCTCGCGGCGAAGCTGAAGAGCGAAGTCGAGAAGGTCGTGGTGACGAAGCTCAAGGGCTACGACCCGTACAAGCTCGCCGTCGCCACCGTCGTCTTCGAGGGCTCGCGCGAAGAGGTCGCGTTCCAGGAGAAGACCCTCTACCGCATCGCCGCGGAGCACGGCGGCATGAAGGGCGGCGGGGCCAACGGCGAGCGCGGCTACCAGCTCACGTTCGGCATCGCCTACATCCGCGACCTCACGTTCGAGCACTGGGCCATCGCGGAGAGCTTCGAGACGAGCGTGCCGTGGAGCCTCGCCATGGACCTCTATGAGCGCGTGCAGCGCCGCGTGGAGAAGGAGCACGCGGCCATGAAGCTGCCGGGCAAGGTGTTCTTCACCGGCCGCCTCACGCAGGTCTACCAGACGGGCGTGGTCATCTACTTCTACCTGGGCTTCTACGCGAAGGGCGTGAAGGACCCGGTGGGGGCGTACGCGGCGCTGGAGCACGCGGCGCGCGAGGAGATTCTCGCCGCGGGCGGCTCGCTCTCGCACCACCACGGCATCGGCAAGATTCGCCGCGACTTCCTCCCGGAGGTCTATTCGGAGGGCGCGCTGGCGCTCAACCGCAAGGTGAAGGCGGCCATCGACCCGGACAACGTCTTCGGCGCGTCGAACAGCGGCATCAATGGCCCCGTCGCGCTCACCCCGGACGAGGAGGCGCACTGATGTCCCGCCATGTGTTTCTCACCGGCGTCACGGGCTTCGTCGGCAAGGTGGTGCTGGAGGCGCTGCTCGTCCGGGGCGTCGAGCGTGTCACCGTGCTGGTGCGCGAGTCGAAGGACCGCCAGGGCCGCGTGCAGTCGGCCGGGGAGCGCTTCGCCAAGGTCGCGCAGGCCGCGTGCTTCTCGCACCTGCCTCCGGGGTGGACGAACCGCGTCGACGTGGTGAGTGGCGACCTGGAGAAGCCGGACTGCGGCCTGTCCGCCGCCGATGTCGGCAAGGTCCGCCAGGACGTCACGCACGTCGTGCACTGCGCGGCGAGCGTGGAGTTCGACCTGCCGCTGGCGCAGGCGACGTCCGCCAACATCAAGAGCGCGCTGTCGGTGCTGGAGCTGGCGCGCACGTGCCCGAAGCTGGTGGGCATGGTCGACGTGTCCACCGCCTACGTCACCGTGTGGCGCCCCGGGCCCATCGAGGAGCGCCTGGCGCACCTGCCCAAGCCCGCCGAGGAGCTCTACGCGGCCTTCCAGGTGGCGCAGGGCGATGGCCGCGAGTGGATGGAGCTCACGGGCCACCCCAACACGTACACGCTCACCAAGAGCGTCGCCGAGCACCTCATCTGCGAGCGGCGCGGGAATGTGCCCGTCGTCATCGTCCGGCCCAGCATCGTGTCGGCGTCGCACCGCACGCCCTTCCCCGCGTGGCTGGACAGTCCGGCCGCGCTCGCCGGGTGCCTGCTGTACAGCGGGCTGGGCGTGGTGCGGGCGTTCAACGCCGACCCGTCCGTGCGCCTCGACGTGGTGCCCGTGGACGTGGTGGCGAGCGAGGTCGTCCGCGCGGTGTTCGGCCCCATGCCTCGCCCCGGCGAGGAGGTGCCCATCGTCCACGCCACCATGGGGATTCAGCGCGCGCTGCGCATCGACATGGCGGCGGCGTCGACCATCGAGTGGTTCAAGCACCGCCCGGGCGTGGTGAAGACGCCGGCCATGTTCGTGGGCCGCAAGGACCATGGCTTCGACGGCGTCGACTTCCTGCGCCGGGAGCTGCCCGTGCAGCTCCAGAAAGCCGCGCTCAAGTTGCTGGGCCAGAAGAAGGCCCACCGCCGGCTCACCCGCGCCGACGAGAAGGTGCAGTACCTGAACGAGGGCTTCTCGTACTTCACGCACCACACGTTCGACTTCGTGCGGAGCACCCCGCTCGAGGTGCCCGGCTTCGAGCCGCGCGAGTACGTGCGCGTGGTGAACCAGGGGCTCTACCGGCACCTGCTGTCGCGCGACGAGACGCAGGTGTCCTTCGCGGGGCCGAAGCACGACGACGCGCGGGACGACCGGACGTGGCTGCTGCAGCGCCCCACGAACAACACGACGCTCAAGGTGTTCGGCTACTCGCTGCGCAAGACCTTCCGCCACTGCACGAGTGACGTGACGTTCGACCGGCCGTCCTTCGAGCACGCGGTGGCGCAGGTGCCCCCGGACGCGCTGGTGGTGCTGGCGCCCACGCACCGCAGCTACTTCGACTTCCTGCTGGCCAGCTACCTGTGCTTCCAGCACCCGGACCTGGGCATCTCGATGCCGCACATCGCGGCGGCGGAGGAGTTCGGCCGCATCCCGGTGGTGGGGCCGATTCTCCGGGACTCGCAGGCGTTCTTCATCAAGCGCGGCGTGGGCAAGGAGGTGCCGGAGCTGGGCGAGGAGCTGCGCCGCCTCACCGAGAAGAACGCGTCGCTCATGTTCTTCATCGAGGGCCAGCGCAGCCGGGCGCGGCTGATGCTGCCGCCGAAGCGGGGGCTCTTGCGCGCGCTGCAGAACACGGGGCGCCGGTTCGCCGTGCTGCCCGTCGCCATCTCGTATGACCGGCTGCCCGAGGAGGCCTCGCTCGCGAAGGAGCTGGCGGGCGAGCCGCGCCCGAAGATGACGCTCACGGGCGTGATGTCGTGGCTGTCGAAGCTGGCGCGCGGCCAGGTGCAGCTGGGCCGGGTACACCTGGCCTGTGGCGCGCCGCAGATGCTCGAGCGCACCACGGATGTGCGGACGCTGAGCCACACGCTGATGGCGGAGCTCCAGCGACACACCACGGTGAGCAGCTTCCACCTGCGCGCGTTCCTCGCCGAGCACTCGATTCCGGGTGTCGACGAGACTTGGCTGCGGGAGGCCATCGAGCGCCGGGGAGGACGCGTGGTGACGAGCGACCTGCCGGTGCCGTCTCCCTTGACGCCTTCGCTGTCGTATTCGCTGCGCAACCAGTGGCAGCACTGGTTCGCGGGGGATGTGCTGGCGCGGCAGCCGGGCAACGCGGCGCTGGAGGACCACCTGTCGCGCTACCGCTGGTGCTCGACGCCGCTGGCCGAGTGCGAGGATGCACGCGTGGACGCGGTGGTGGAGGCGCTGTACGCGCCAGTGGTGCGGGACTACCGCGAGGTGACGAAGGTGCGTGCGCCGGGCGAGCTGAAGGCCGTGGAAGTGGCGCATCGGCCCCATCTCGACGGGGTGGTGCAGGCGCTGGTGTCGCGCGACATCGTGAAGCCGACGGATGACGGCTTCGAGTGGGGTGCGAACGCGACGCAGCTCTCCGGGTTCCATGAGGCGTGTGCCTGGCGCGGCGAGGTCGAGCGATGAAGACGCTCGTCACGGGAGCCAGCGGGTTTCTGGGTCGGAACCTGCTCGAGATGCTGGGAGACGACGCGGTGGCGCTGGTGCGCACGCCGCTGGAGATGAAGGTGCCGCAGGTGCGGGGCACGCCGCTGGAGCCCGACGCGTGGCTGTCGGAGGCGAAGGGCGTGAAGGTGTTGGTGCACTCGGCGGGGATGGTGCACCACAGCCGGAAGCACTCCGAGGAGATGGTGCGCTTCAACATCGACAGCTCGCTGGCGATGGTCCGGGCGGCGAAGGCGCTGGATGCGCGGCTGGTGTTGGTGTCGACGTCGGGGACGGTGGGATGCTTCGAGCACGCCACCATCGAGGCGGATGAGCACTCGCTCTACGCGGAGGCCCTGGTGGGCCGCTGGCCCTACTACCTGTCGAAGATTCGGGCCGAGGAGCAGTCGCGGAAGCTGGCGCGGCAGCTGGGCGTGGAGATGACGGTGGTGCGCCCGCCCGTGCTCTTGGGGCCGGGGGACACGCTCGGGCGTTCGACGACGAACGTGGCGCGGGTGCTGAACGGCAAGCTGCCGTTCATCCCGGCGGGTGGCATCGCGTTCACGGACGTGCGGGACGTGGCGCAGGCGCTCGCGAACTTGTCGAAGAAGACGACGTGGCGGGACACGTACCATCTGCCTGGGACGGCGCTGTCGCTGCGGACCTTCTTCGAGCGCGTGGGTGAAGTCGCCGGGATTCCGGTGGTGCAGCCCGATGTGCCGACGTTCGTGGTGAAGGGGCTCGCGGCGCTGGGCTCACGAGTGCCCATCAAGAAGCTGCCGGACCCCGTGGTGCTGGAGATGTCGATGTGCCACTGGGGATTCAAGACGCTGTGGAGCCACGAGGAGCTGGACTATCGCCCTCGGGGACACCGGCAGACGCTGAGCGACACGGTGGCGTGGCTGCGCGCGACGCAGGCTCGACACTGAAGTGCCAGGGTGGAGGGTTCGAGGAAGACAATCACGGTAGTCGCTACACTTCCTCGAACTTCGCTCCGGAGACCTTCGCGGACTCCAGGGCGGCCTTGATGTCCTCGGAGACAATCAGCCCGAGCGGCCATCCCCAGGTGCGGAAGACCTTGGTATCGCCCACCTTCGAGCGGTCAATCTTCATCCCCGCCACGCTTCGATATTCGCCGACCATCTCGGGGCGCTCATCCTCTGGCTGCCAGATCAGGATTTCCCTCGAGGCCTTTTCGTCAATGCATCGAACAGTCTTCGTGGCCACGAGCAAGACGTACTGCTCCGGATAGCCTTTGACATCGACGGGGATGAGCTGCACGTCATCTGGGGCTCGCTCAGCAAAGATGGCTGCCACCCTCACGTGGACGACGGGAGTCACTCCAACGCCTGCGGTGCTGAAGTCCAGGCTCCGTCCTGGCTCTTCGAGCGGAAACACCAGACGACCGGGTGGACGGATAGGCCTCCCTGCTGCGAATTGCCAGATGTCTTCGACCTCCTGGCCCGTCTCGTCCAATGGATCGCCTAGGTACCAGTGACCCGCTCGCACATCTTCCTTGAGACTGAAGTATCGAGAGAGATTTGACATGACGGTCTTCCTATCGGCATCACTCCCGCTGAGTCAAAAGCCGGTGGACCTCCGTTCCACGGGTTCTGGCTTCGTTGGCGAGGTTGCGAAGTTCAACCGATAGAGCGTTCCTGCAATCCGCGACCTTTCGGCAGGACCCGAGCGCCCGCCTCAAGCGAGAAAGAACAAAGGAGTGGTACGCCTCCGGATGCGGCCCCTTGTGGCCAACGACCTCCACAATGTTCTCGGGGTCCTTCAGGTCCATCCCCGCTCGCCTGAAGAGCACCCGGAATCTGGGGGTCCAAGGTCCTCCTCGGGCTGAAGAGATGTCGTTCTTGTTCGTGGCGATGTGGTGGCGATGTCCACCGCCCATCCCCTGCCCCGCCATGGCCAGGGCATTCGGGGCGAGCGCGATGGTGAAGCCCTCCGCCGACACCGCGACGGAGCGAACACTCGCCACCGCGGTGAACGAGATGCCCGCCTGCGACTCCACGGCCAGCGCCGCTTGCGCGGACCCAGGCAGCCTCGCCGCCTTCGCGGCCAACCCCGCCGTGTTGCCGACAGCTGCCGTGGCCAGCATCACGAAGACTCGCGCCGCGTTCTCTCCCAGCACCTCTCCATATGCCTCGCCCGCCGCACTGACCTGCGCGAAGGTCGTGGCCCTTTCCACCTCGCGCACCAATTCCAGCCACCCATCCAGCAGACGCCACACCGTGTCCACGCCCAGATAGGCGATGGCAAGCGTCGTCAAGGTCGCGGCAACCCCCTTCGAGACCGGCTCCGGTAACGCCCAAAGCATGAGGTACATCGTCGCGGCGGCGGTCACCGTCGCCAGGACCGCGCTCGGGTCCGCCATGTCCTCCAACGCCTCGGCCGTCTCCTCCCACACCGAATCCATCGCGATGGCGAACGCCAACGTGTACTTGCCGTCGCTCGCCAGCAGCGGCCCCTCCTCCAACAGATGCAGACAGTCCCCAGGTTGGTCCCTCCGACGACACCACTGCCCATACGCGCGAGTCAGCTCATCGTCCGCATAGGACTCCAGCAAACGGGGGCCGTCAGAGTCCTCGCTCCACTGGGGCGTCAAGCGAGGAGGCCAGCCCTCATAGCGGTACACCCCGCTCCGCGCTGGAACACCAAAAACGTCCCGAGCCCCCTGCATGGGATTGCGGAACGGACGCACGTCCCGAGCCAGCTCCACGAGGGACTCCTCGAACTCGTCGTCATCGAGTTCGGCCTCCTCCAACTCCGCTCCTGGCTCCTCACGAGGCGTGACCACGAAAGAGTCACGTCCCTCCTCCAGCCGCACGACTCGACTCGTCGCACAGCCGGAGACAGCCATGATCAGGAGCAGCGGCAGCGCCCAACGAACCCACATGGAATGTCCCCCCAGCAGGGCCCGCGAACCTCACTGGCCGTCCGCCGCAATAGCAGGACCTACCGACATTCCCGGAGGACCCTCCGCTCCGGCTCACGCCGGGCCACCTCCATCAGGACTCGAACGCGACGTGTAACTGTCGTGGAGGCGACACGAGGCTCTCTTCAAGAGCCTCGGCGCTCACGTCTACCTCGCCCGATAGCTGTCCAAGCGCCCGCCACGGGGGCGACGCGCCCTCAAGTGTGGACGTCCCGCCTGGAGACGATGTTTGGGCTTCCGCCGGATGAAGCCATTCGCATCACCTCGCCGGTAACAGGTGATGAGGCGCTCATCGTCATTCATCAGCACAATCCATCCCCGCGCCTGCCTCGCCAGCGTCGTCCCCTGGAGATACTCCGGCAGGTCGCGCTCCAGCACCGTGACGTGCGTGGCCCCCGCCGCCCGGATGCGTTGACCGAAGTCCAGGATGAGCTCGAGGACCTCCTTGCGCAGCACCCCCACCGCACTGCGCTCGAGGAACGTGAAGGTGGCAGAAGACGCGCGAGAGACAGACTGACTGCACCGGGCCATGGCGGATTCCTCCTGTTGCCCTGTCCCTTTTCACGTGCCGTTCCAACCCTCCCCTCACGCGATTCCAAGGGGTTGCACCCGCCGCCACCCCACCCCCGCGCGACATTTCGTCAACGCGGCGCTGGCACCGTGACAGCACGACGCGGCGGCCCCCAGCGAGCAACCAGCCTCGGATACAGCACCCGGAAGCCCCCGAACCACACCACCCCAGCGAGCAGGTCCACCGCGTAGTGGTAGCGCAGCACCAACGTCGACACGAACAGCAGCACCGCCACCGGCACCATCCACCGGAACCTCCGGGGATTCGCACGCGCGTCATGCCCCAGCAGCACCAGCGTGATGAACACATGCAGGCTCGGGAACACGTCGTAGGCCGACGAGCCACTCGCCACCACCAGCGCATTCAGCCCCGTCACCCATCCGCCCTCGATGGGCACCGTGAACAGCTCGGGATACGCCGCCACCGGCCCCACGGCGGGGACCAGGTAGTAGCCCACGATTCCCGGCACATACGCCGAGAAGACCTGGCCGAAGAACGCCTCCGCCTTCTCTCGAGGCCCCACCACCGCCCAGAGCATCGCGAGGTGCAGATACACGTGGAACGAGAGATACGCCGCGCTGAACACCTCGTTCACCCACGGCCCACTCCACCGCTGGAGCCAGACCGCCGGCGTCGTCCCACCGAAAACTCGCGCGTCCACGCCGAACAGCCACGCATCCCACGTCTCGAGCCCCAGCGCGGGAACCGCGTCCTTCACCGACGCATAGAAGAAGAACGTCGCGACATATGCCAGCAACAGCCGCACTCGGAAGACATGCGCCCACCCATCCAGCCGCGCGAGCACCGCCACCGCCAGGATGAACAGCACCGTCGCCCCCATCATCCGGAACGACACCACCGAGGCCCCCGTCCCGAACAGGAGCACTCCCGACAGCGTCACCCCCAACGCCGCCAGCAACGCCTCATGGAGATACGGCCGCTCAGACATCCGCGGGACGACTCCGCCGAGCCTCTCGCATCAGCCCGCCACTGACGACGCCCCAGACGAACGAGGCATACGACGGAATGAAGGGCGCGCCCTGCGCCACCAGCTCCGCTCGGAGCGCACCGTGCAGCGCCGGCAGGTTGTACCAGGGCACTCGCGGGTAGAGGTGGTGCTCCAGGTGGTAGTTCTCATTGCACATGAAGAACCGCGTCACCGGGTTGGTGAGGATGGTGCGCGTCCCTCGGACGGGGTGGTCCGCATCCACCAGGAACGTGTGCTGACTCATCCCCCGGATGTTCACCATCGTGTTGATGATGACCATCGGGATGACCCAGCCGTGCAGCAACACCTGCCACGGGACGAAGACGCCCGCGAGCACGCACCCCACCACCACCATCGCCACCTCGAAGCCCATCCACCGCTTCTCGGACGCCGTGCCGTGCTTCCATCCGAGGATGGGAATCATCGTGATGTACGCGGGATACCCCAGGAGCAGCCGCCCCACGTGCATCAGCAACTCCAGCCACCGCCGCCCCGTGTAGTTGGCGTAGTGGTCCGGGTCCAAGCCTCCCCCCAGGTCGCGATGGTGCCGCAGGTGCAGAACCTTGTAGGCCGAGAAGTTCTGCAACACCGGCCACGCACACAGCATGCCCCCCAGCCGATTCAGCCACGGCCGCGAGGACAACCCGCCATGCACCGCCTCGTGGGTGAACAGGCTGATGCCGTGTAATGAAGCCGCCGAGAGGACGTAGAGCACTCCGCGTGCGCACCACACCCACGGCGAGGACTCCGCTTGAGACAGCAGCACCGCTCCCCAGGCCGACACGCCCAGGAGCATCACGAACGCACCCAGCCGAGGGAGGTGGCGCGCGTCCACCCGCTCAAGCTCTCGTACGTGCTCGGAAGAAAGGGAGAAGGGAGGCATCGGCATGGACTGTCGAAGTAAGCGGCCCCGTCGGTTTCGGCAAACCGCATCATGCCTTAGAATCCGCGCATCCGCCGGAGCCACCTCGCCCCTTGAGCACCTCGACCTTCCGCTTGAAGTTCGCCGTCGTCCGCGAGGACCCCAGGCTCGAGCAGATTCTCATTGAACGAACCCGGGCCCGAGCCCTCCTCACCGTCGCCTCGGGTGGCTGCACGCTCCTCACGCTCGCTCACGAGAACCCCTCGGTGGAGCTCGTCGGCTTCGACTTCAACCCGCGACAACTCGACCACGTGCGAGAGAAGGCCGCGAGCCTCGGCACCGCGTCCCCCGAACACTTCAACATCCAGACGACGGCGCCCACGGGCCTGAATCAGCGCGGAGAGTTCGAGGGGCTCTTCCGCACCCTGCGCCACTTCATCGAGGAGTTCGTGGCCCCGGCCTCGGAGCTCCAGCGCTTCTTCGACCCCACCACGTCCCCCTCGACGCGGGACACCCTGCGCGCCACCTGGTTCGACTCCGCCTACTGGCCCGTGGCCTTCCAGCTCGCGTTCGCGGACCCGTTCCTCCACGCCATGTTCGGACCGGCCGCCACGCAACACGCGGCCCCCGGCTCCTACCCGCGCTACTTCCAGGCCACCTTCGAGCGCGGCCTGCGCCGTGACGACGCCCACCACAATCCCTATCTGCAACACGTGTTGCTCGGCGCCTACCGGCCCGAGGACAGCCCCGGGTATCTGCGCGCCACGAGCCCCCGCCCCTTCCAGCTCATCCAGGGCTCGCTCCCCGACGTGCCCGGCCTCGGCCGCTTCGATGTCATCTCCCTGTCCAACATCTTCGACTGGTCGGACGACGCGCTCGTCGCCGAGTGGGCCGCGCTGCTGTGTCGAGACGCCCGCCCCGGCTGCGCCGTGCTGATGCGCCAGCTCAACAACCAGCGCGACCTGCGGCGCTTCTTCAGCCCCGCCTTCGAGTTCGACGACGCGCTGGGCACCCGGCTCCAGGCCCAGGACCGCAGCCTGTTCTACGAGCGCATCGAGGTCGGCTTCCGGCGGCCCTCTCCCGCATGAACAAGCACGGCGTGCGCTACGTGGTCCTCCGGCCCGACACGCTCGGCCCGTACGTCGAGCGGCTCCGCCAGCTCGAGCGCGGCATCGAGTACCCCATCGCCGACGGCGCCGACCACTTCTTCATCGACCACGGGCCCCACTACCACCCGTTCTTCTCCTCCATGGGTGAGGCGTACTTCCTCCTCGCCCTGCGCGGAGAGGAGCTCCTGGGCTCCGTGACAGGCGTCTCGCGCCAGGTCTTCCGAGGCACCCGCTCCGCCCAGGCGCTCTACATCTGCGACCTCAAGGTGGCGCCTCACGCGCGAGGCACGGGGCTGGCCCGAAGGCTCATCCTCCAGGGACTCACCCACCTCTTCCGCATCCCCGCCCTGCGGCGCACGCGGTTCCTCTACGGAGCCGCCATGCGAGGCGCACGCGGCGACGTCATGCACACGGCGCGCGGCTGGAATCCCCTGCGCATGGGCCGGCCCCAGAGCCGCCTCGCGCTCTACTTCGTGCCCCCGGCCCGTCTCGCCGCCCTCGACCTCACCCTCGCCCCCCAGCCCGTGCGGGGAGAAGGGCTCGTGCTCGGCCCCGCCCCGGAGCGGCGGCTCGACGGCGCGGGGTGGTGCACCACGTCCGGCAGCAAGGACCTCCAGCTGCGCTCCACCCAGAAGCCCTGGCCCCTGGTCCACCTCGCGGCGCCGCCCTCCGCGTGGACGCACGGCTGGGGACACTACCTGCGCACCTGCGGCCAGGAGCTCGCCACCCACCACCCCGATTCGCTCGCCTGCTTCGCCATCGACGAACGGCTGGCGGACCATGTCTCCTGGCTCCAGGGCGTGGGCATGCCCCCGGACGCGGCGTGCACCGTCTATTCTCTCGACCTCACCCGACTTAAGGGTACCCCCACATGGGTGCACCTTCCTTCCTCCGAAATCTGAAGCTGCGCGGCCACATCGCCGCCCTGAAGGCCGAGTGGAGCGCCACCGAGTCCTCCACCTATCTGCGCGCGCTGCGCGACGGCACGCTCGAGCGCACCGACTTCATCGAGACCCAGCGCCAGTTCTTCTCCGCCGTGGCGCACTTCTCGCGGCCCATGGCCCTGCTCGCCAGCAGGCTGCCTCGGCCGGAGCTTCGCCTGCCCTTGGTGGAGAACGTCTTCGACGAGCACGGACGCGGCACGCTCGCGCACGGCCACGAGCAGACCTTCCTGGTACTCCTGGAGCGGCTCGGCGCCTCCGTGGAGCGGATCCACGACGACGCCTTCTGGCCGGAGGTCCGCAAGTTCAACGCCGCGCTGACCGGCATCTCGAGCTTCGAGCCGACGCACACCGCCCTGGCCGTGTTCGGCATCATCGAGGACCTGTTCAGCGGCATCTCGCTGGAGCTGGGGCGGGGCATCGTCTCCCGAGGCTGGCTCGCCGCCGACCAGGTGACGCACTACCCCACCCACGCGACGCTCGATGAGGAGCACGCGGACGGGTTCTACCGCCAGCTCGACGCGCCCTACGAGGCGTCACCCGCCACCGCGAGGGACATCGAGCAGGGGCTCGTGCTCGGCGGGCACCTCTTCCTCGGCCTCTACGACGACCTGTACCGCGCCCGACGACGACGCCTCGGCTGAGTGCTCTTCCGCGCACTTCGCCCCACGCGCCCGCCAGGTCAGCCCCGCCCCGGCTGGCCGTGGCGTCCGGCTTGGGCTAGCACCCTGTCCATGCCCCTCCTCGCACTCGTCCGTCATGGTCAGTCGCTGTGGAACCACGAGAACCGCTTCACGGGCCTCGTGGACGTGCCCCTCACCGAGAAAGGACGAGAAGAGGCTCGGCTCGCCGCGCGCGCGCTCCAGGGCCTCACGTTCGACGTCGCGTATACGTCCGCGCTCGTCCGCGCGCAGGAGACGCTCGACATCATCCTCAAGTCGCTGCGCCAGCACCCGCCCATCATCCGGGATGCCGCCCTCAACGAGCGCGGCTATGGCGACCTCCAGGGGCTCAACAAGGCGGACGCGGCCCGGCGCTTCGGCGACGAGCAGGTGCAGCTCTGGCGGCGCTCCTACGACGTCCGCCCCCCGAATGGCGAGTCCCTGGAGATGACCGCCCAGCGCGTGCTGCCCTTCTACGACCGCGCCATCAGCGGGGACATCCGCCTGGGGAAGAACGTCCTCGTCGTGGCCCATGGGAACTCCAACCGGGCCCTGGTGATGAAGCTGGACCAGCTCTCCGGGGAGCAGGTGGTGGGGCTGGAGCTGGCGACCGGGGTCCCCCTCCTCTACGAGCTGTCCGCCGATACAGCCGTGCTGTCCAAGCGGACTCTCACGCCTTGAGACAGCGAGGAGCGCCGGGGGAGCAGCAGGGGGGGCCCTTGTTCGTGGCGGGATTGAATGCCATGAGGCACCCGCCGTCTGATTTGTCGAGTACACGAAACCAAGGACGCTCCCCCATGAAGGCCCTCGCCATCGCAGTCGCCCTGCTGACCGCCGCACCCTCCCTCGCGCAAGACAACAACGCGGACAAGCTCCGGGCTCCCGCGCCCACCGCGAGCCAGCCTGCCGCGGCGACGACCGAGGCCGAGGCCGCGCAGAAGGGCGAGATGACGGCCGAGGGCGCCGACGCCGCGAAGTTCCGCGCGCCTCCGCCGGGCCGCCCGATGCCGAACTACCCGGGCTACGAGCCGGGCTCCGGCCCCAACTACCCCTACCCGCCGAGCCACTCGGGCACGCTGATTGTCATCAGCCGCGAGGAGCTGACCGAGCGTCTGGAGCGGATGGAGGAGCTGCTCGAGTACCTGGACGAGCGCGCGGACCGCAACACCCGCACCCGGCTGCGTCGCGCCCAGGAGACCCTGAACACGATGATGCGCCAGGTCTCCGAAGCGCCCCTGCTCGCCACGGTGATGCCGCGTCCGCAGCCGCCCCCGCCTCCGCGGGAGCCGGTCATCCGCCCGATGTCGCAGAACGCCTTCGCGAAGCTCGACGACGCCATCGCCCGCGAGAACTTCAACGACGACAAGCTCCGCGTCCTCTACGCGGGCATCCACAACAACAACTTCCTGTGCTCGCAGGTCGCCGCGTTGCTGGAGCGCTTCCCGTTCACCAATGACAAGCTGAACGCGCTGCGCGCCCTCAAGCCGCGCATCATCGACCCGGAGAACCACTTCATCCTCATCAACCTGTTCAAGTTCTCCAGCGACAAGAAGCGCGCCCAGGAAGTCCTGTCACAGCGCTGAAGCACGAAGGCCGGGACTGAAGCACTCGGGCGTCGCGGATTCCCCCGCGGCGCCCGTCGTGTTTCCAGCGCCCGCGCCTCACGGCTTCGCGAGCAGACCTCCGGACGTCCGGGGCCTCCCGCGAAGCCCGCCTGCTCGGCGCTACACGGTCCGCGAGAAGCGCGGTCGCTCGGCCTTCGCGAGGTGCGCGTCGAACACCATCGCCACGTTGCGGACGAAGAGCTTCCCCAGGGCCGTCAGCTCGAGCTGCGTGCCCGAGCGCACGAGCAGCCCGTCGTCCTCGAATGGGCGCAGCCGCTCCAGCTCGGGCGCGAAGTCGCGGAGGCCCTCTTCGCCCAGGTCCACCCAGGCGTTGCACATGAGCTGGGTGATGACCCCTCGGCGCTTGCGGTCGTCCTCCGTGAGCAGCAGGCCGCGCTCCGTGGCGAGCCGCCCCTGCGAAATCCGCTCGTAGTAGGCGGGCAGCGGGCGGACGTTCTGCGCATACGCCCCGCTCACGTCGCTGATGCCCGTGCTGCCCAGGGCCACCACGTCCGAGGCCGCCTTCACCGTGTAGCCCTGGAAGTTGCGCCCCAGGCGCCGCTCTGACAAGGCGCGGGCCAGCTCGTCTTCCGGCACCGCGAAGTGGTCCATGCCGATGGGCTGATAGCCCGCGCCCACGAAGGCGGACGCCGCCGCGCGGAACAGCTCCAGCTTCACGGAGGCGCCAGGAATCGCCTCGGCCGGCATCCGCCGCTGGTGCTTGAGCACCTCCGGCATGAACGCGAAGGAGTACACGGCGAGCCGGTCCGGCCGCATCTCCAGCACGGTCTTCAGCGTCCGGGCCCAGCTTCGAGGCTCCTGATACGGCAGGCCGTAGATGAGGTCGAAGTTCACGCCGGTGAAGCCCAGCGCTCGCGCATGCTCCAGCAGGCTCCGGGTCCGCTCCGGCGTCTGGAGCCGATTCGTCGCCTCCTGCACGCGTGAGTCGAAGTCCTGGAGCCCCATGGACAGCCGGTTGAAGCCCAGCGCGCGCAGCAGCGTGAGCTGCTCCACCGTCGTCACGGAGGGATGGACCTCGATGGCCACCTCCGCGTCGGGCAAGGGAGTGAAGCGCCGGGTGAGCTCCGTCCAGAGGCGCTCGAGCTGGGGCGCCGTGAGGAACGTCGGCGTGCCCCCGCCCCAGTGAATCTGGGAGAGCAGGCGACGAGGCCCCAGCCGCTCCGCCACCAGGTCCAGCTCCATCACCAGGTGGTCCAGGTACCGGTCCGCCGCGCTGGAGTCGTTGCTGATGACCACGTTGCAGCCGCAGTACCAGCAGAGGCTGTGGCAGAACGGCAGGTGGACATAGAGCGAGAGAGGCTCCGAGGGCTCGCGCGCTCCCGCGCTCTTCAGCCGCTCACCCAACGCTTCGGGGCCGAAGTCCCGGCGCCACTCCGGCGCGGTGGGGTAGCTCGTGTAGCGAGGCCCGGAGACGTCATACCGGCGCAGCAGCTCCGGTGAGGGACGGGGGACACCTGGAAGCAGTTCCATGTCGCTCCCAGACATTCCAAGTCGCGTGCCACGCGCGCCGCCTCGGCGAAACACAGGCCCGCGCAGATTCTGCGAGGAGCCCCGGAGGGCCCGCAGGTCTTTCGCGAGCCCTCCCAGGAAGCCGTCATCGCCCCGGGGACGGAGGCCCGAGGAAGCGGCCTTCCATCCGCTTCACTTCCCGCGACGCGGAGTCCGTCACCTCGACGATGAAGGTGAAGGGCACCTCCGTCTCCCCTTGCGGCGCGAGGATGAACAGCGGCACGCGGAAGTTCTCCAGCGAGGCGAGCCGCACCTCGGCTTGAGGGATGACCGTCTGCACGGAGGCGGGGGCCTGCACGGTGATGGTGAACGTGGAGGGGTCTGGGTTCTTGTTCACCAGGTGCAGCTCGAACTGGTTGCGCACCCGCCCCTCCTCCACGAGGTAGGGCATGCCCTGGAAGCGCAGCAGGTTCGCCTCGAACGGCACCCGCTTCGCGAGGCTCCACACCAGGCCCACCCCGGAGGCCAGGAGCAGCGCGCCGTACAGCGCCAGCCGGGGACGCCACAGGCGGCGAGGCTTGCCCGCGAGGCCGTTGAGCGAGTCGTAGCGGATGAGCCCCCGAGGACGGCCCACGCGGTCCATCACCTCGTCACACGCGTCGATGCACTGCGCGCACGCCAGACACTCCATCTGCAAGCCATTGCGGATGTCGATGCCCGTGGGACACGCGGTGACACACTTGCGGCAGTCGACGCAGTCGCCTCGCGCGGGGGCCTCCTGAGGGAGCGCCTTCAGCAGCCGGCCCCGAGGCTCTCCACGCCGCACGTCGTAGCCCACGATGAGCGAGTGGTCATCCTGCATGGCCGACTGGAGCCGCCCATACGGGCACACCACCACGCAGAGCTGCTCGCGGAACCACGCGAAGTTGAAATACAGCGCGCCCGAGACGGCCATGGCCCAGGTGAAGGCCACCGGAGACGCCCCCGGCCCTCCCGCCACCATGGACACCAGCCCTCCCGCGGACACGAAGAGGCTGAGCGCGGCATGCGCGATGAGCAGCGACACGCCCACGTACGCCCCGTGCTTCGCCACCGCGCGAGCCACCCGCCCCGGCGTCCACGGCGCGCCCTCCAGCCGGAGCCGCCGCTCGCGGGGCCCGTCGAAGAAGCGCTCCAGCGGGCGATAGACACCCTCCAGGAACACCGTCTGCGGACACGCCCAGCCGCACCACACGCGCCCCAGCCAGGCGGTGATGAACAACAGGCCGAACCCCGTGGCGGTGAGCAGGAAGAGCACCCGCCAGAAGTCCTGCGCGTTGTACGTGGCGCCGAAGAGGAAGAAGCGCCGGGCCTCCACGTCCAGGTGGATGGCGGGGCGACCGCCCACCTGCACCAGGGGCAGCGCGACGTAGATGGCGATGAGCACGGCGAACGCCACCCGCCGCCAGGTGATGAAGCGACCCCGGACATCCGAGGGATGAATCGCCCGCCGCGAGCCATCCGCGTTGATGGAGCCGAGCTGGTCGATGCGCGGCGGGCCTTCTTGATGGGGAGCGGTCGCCATGAGCGGGTCCTCGGAGCCTTACGGCTTCTCGGCCTCTCCCTGCGGGGCCTTCCCGCCCGGCGCGTTCGTCCCCTTGAGCGTCAGCACATACGCGGTGACGGCCTTCACCCGCTCCGCGCCCAGGGTCCGCTCCCACGCGGGCATGCCCTTGGCCACCGCGCCATCGGCCACGACCTTGTGGATGGCCATGGGCGCCGAGCCGTGCAGCCAGAAGCCATCCGTCAGGTTGGGGCCGATGAGGCCCTGTCCCTGTGCCCCGTGGCAGGCGGCGCAGTTGGCCTGGAACACGGCCTTGCCGCTGTCGAGGGACGTCGGGTCCTTCACCAGCTTCAGCAGCAGCTCATCCGACGCGGGCGTGTTGCTGGCCATGCGCTGGGCATGCTCGGCGGACTCGGCCGCGTACTCCCCCAGCTGTCCCGGGCTCAGCTCCGCGACGTGGTACCAGAACCAGTAGCCAGCCCCGAAGACGAGCGTCGTCCAGAGGAGGAACAGCCACCAGTTGGGCAGGTTGTTGTCGTGCTCCTCGATGCCGTCATAGATGTGATGAATCAGCGGCTTGTCGCTACTCATGGCCACCCTCCCCGCGCTCCGACAAGGGCATCCGCGAGAGGCCGTCGTAGTCCTGGCTGCTGCGCGCGCCGAACAGCCAGGCGCAGACGCCCAGGAAGACGGCGACGAACAAGACCAGCGCGAAGAGCGGCAGCTCCTCCAGCGTCATCCCCTGGTAGAATTGCTTGTACATCAGCGGCTCCCTCCCTCGACGCCCGCCGCGGACGCGGTGGGTGCGATGTCCGACGGCGGGGGGACGTCCTGTGGCCCTCGGCCCAGGCGCTGGAGATAGGCAATCAACGCCACCATCTCCGAGTCCCACGCCACCTTCACCCCTTGCTGCGCCAGGTCCGCGGCGATGGCCTCGCCCTGCGTCTTCTGCCGCGCCTCCGCCGAGTCCACGTCGTCGTTGGAGTACGGCACGCCCAGCTTCTGCATCAGCGTCAGCTTCTTCGGCGCGTCCTTCACGCGGATGCGGTTCGCCGCGAGCCACGGATAGGGCGGCATGTTCGAGCCGGGGCTCGTGGCCCGCGGGTCCATCATGTGCGTGTAGTGCCAGAGGTTCGGATAGCGCCCGCCCACGCGGTGCAGGTCCGGCCCCGTGCGCTTGCTGCCCCATTGGAACGGGTGGTCGTAGATGAACTCCTCCGCGCGGGACACGTCGCCGTAGCGCTGCGTCTCCGCCACGAAGGGCCGAATCATCTGCGAGTGGCACGTGTAGCAGCCCTCTCGCACGTAGAGGTCGCGGCCCTGGAGCTCCAGCGGTGAGTACGGCTTCTGCGCCTCGCCATGCGCGGGCACCGCCTGCTGGATGAGGATGGTGGGCAGCAGCTCCGCCACGCCTCCGATGAGGACGGCGATGAGCGTGAGCACGGTGAAGGCCAGGGGGCGGCCCTCGATGAGCGCGAACCACGACGGCTTGCCCGCCTCCCGGTCCTTGCGCGTGACAATCCACGCGAACTCACCCAGGGCGACGATGGCGCCCATCAACACCAGCGCGCGCACCGGCTTCGCCCAGCCCAGGAACATCGTCACCGTGAGGATGGCGATGGCGAACACCAGCGGACGCCCGGTGACGACCTGCACCCAACCCGGCACGGGCCTGCCAGCGACAGGCGCCTGCGCGGCGGCCTCCTCCACCACCACCGTGGTCTCTCCGTCGACGGCCTTGCCCGCTCGCGCCGTCTTCCAGAGGTTCCACGCCATCATGCAGAAGCCCACCAGGTACATGGCGCCACCGACGAAGCGGACGATGTACATGGGCCGGATGGCCAGCAGCGTCTCCACGAAGTTCGGGTAGAGCAGCGTCCCGTCCGCGTTGGTGGCCCGCCACATCAACCCCTGGTTGATGCCGCTGATCCACATGGACACGATGTAGAGGAGGATGCCCACCGTCCCCAGCCAGAAGTGCGCGTCCGCGGCTCGCGTCGAGTGCAGCTTCGTGCCGTACAGCCTGGGCACCAGCCAGTAGAACATGCCGGCCGCCATGAAGCCGTTCCAGCCCAGCGCGCCGCCGTGCACGTGGCCCACAATCCAGTCGGTGTAGTGCCCCAGCGCGCTCACCGCCTTGATGGACAACAGCGGCCCCTCGAAGGTGGCCATGCCGTAGAACGTCACGCCCGCGATGAGGAACTTGAGGACGGGGTCCTCGCGCAGCTTGTGCCACGCGCCCTTCAGCGTGAGCAGGCCGTTGAGCATGCCGCCCCAGGACGGCGCCCACAGCATGACGCTGAACACCATGCCCAACGACTGCGCCCAGTCCGGCAGCGCCGTGTAGAGCAGGTGGTGCGGGCCCGCCCAGATGTAGATGAAGACCAGGGCCCAGAAGTGGATGATGGACAGCCGGTAGGAATACACCGGCCGCTCCGCCGCCTTGGGCAGGAAGTAATACATGATGCCCAGGATGGGCGTGGTGAGGAAGAAGGCGACGGCGTTGTGGCCGTACCACCACTGCACCAGCGCGTCCTGCACACCCGAGAAGACCGAGTAGCTCTTGAGGCCATCCAGCGGCAGCGCCAGGCTGTTGACGATGTGCAGCACCGCCACCGTGACGATGGTCGCGATGTAGAACCAGATGGCGACGTAGAGGTTCTTCTCGTTGCGCTTCGCCAGCGTCCAGAAGAAGTTGATGGCGAAGACCACCCAGATGATGGTGATGGCCAGGTCGATGGGCCACTCCAGCTCCGCGTACTCCTTGGAGGTGGTGATGCCCAACGGCAAGGTCACCGCCGCGGCGACGATGATGAGCTGCCAGCCCCAGAAGTGGATGTTCGAGAGCAGGTCCGACGCCATGCGCACCTTCAACAGGCGCTGCGTGGAGTAGTAGATGCCCGCGAACATCATGTTGCCCACGAACGCGAAGATGACCGCGTTGGTGTGCAGAGGGCGGAGCCGGGAGTACGTCAGATAGGGGATGCCGAGGTTGGCCTGCCACCACGCGAGCTGGCTTGCCACCAACGCTCCCACCGCCATTCCCACGATGCCGAAGACGACGGCCGCGAAGACGAAGCGGCGGACCGTGGTGTCGTCGTAGACGATTCGCTGTTGTTGCACGGAGTCACTCCTGAGAAGCCGAAGGCGACGACGGCCCGTCGGACCGCGCCACGGGCTGGGCGCTGTCGTCCTCGAGCGGAAAGAGCGAGAGCCGGTCTGCCTGCTCATGGTCCCGGTGCCGCATGCTGTAGACGAACAGCAGCACCGAGCTGGCCACGAGCATCAGGCTCACGAAGACCTGGAGCACGAGCACGTTCATGCGGGCACCTCCGTGGGTCGCCCCACCGGTGTCGAGTCCCCGTGCGGAGCCCGAGGCTCGGACAGGCTCCACACGGTGAAGAGGACCGTGGCCAAGCTGATGGCGGGCATCGCCACCGCGGCGCGCAGCGGCGTCATCCACCCCGCGAGGCACACGGCGACGGCCACGGTGTTGTAGCCGATGGCCAGGTGCAGCAGCCGCCGCACCACCCGCTGAAGCTGCTGGGACAGGCGCAGGGCCTCGCGCAGCGAGGAGAGCCCCTCGCCCACCAGGAAGAAGTCGCTCTTGCCCGGCATCACCGGCCGGTCGATGGCGGGCGTCCCCGCGCACAGGGCCCGCTCGAAGGCGAGGCTGTCGTTGACGCCATCCCCCAGATAGAGCGTATCCGCCGCGCCCAGTCGCGAGACGGCGAAGGCCTTCTCCTCGGGCCGCAGACCGCCCAGGGCCCGCTCCACCGGGACGTCGAGGGACGAGGCCAGCGCCCGCACGCGCGCGGGAGCGTCACCCGAGAGGAGCCACACCTCCTGGCCCTCCGCCTGGAGCGCCAGCACCTCGCGCCGGGCATCCGGACGCAGGGCCTCTCGCACCGGGAACGCTGCGACAGGGACTCCGTCGCGGAAGAGCACGGTGCCGCGAAGCCCCTCGGCGGCGGCGCGCTCGGCAGTCGCCCCCTCCGCGCTCATCCGCCAGTCCGCGCGCCCCAGCCGCCAGCACACGCCGCCGCGCACCCACTCCAGCCCGTGGCCCGGGTGCTCCGTGACGCGCGCCTCGGCGTCGAAGCGAGCCCCCAGCCGCGAGAGCCCCTCCGCGAGACACCGGCTCACGGGGTGGTTGCTCCGCGCGGCCAGGTTGAAGGCCACCTCACGCGCTTCCCCGCCGAGCGACTCCAGCCCCGCGCGGTCCACGAGTTCCATGCGCCCGAGCGTCAGCGTCCCCGTCTTGTCGAACAGCACCCGTCGCACGCGAGGCAGGCGGTCCAGCAGGTCCGTCGCCCGGATGAAGAAGCCCTCGCGCCGCAGCCGCGCCTGCACGAGCTCATACGCCAGCGGCGTGGCAATCCCGATGGCGCACGGACACGTCACCACCAGCAGCGCCACCGCCACCTCGAGCGCCTTGTCGGGCCCCGATGGCCACCACAGCACCAGCCCCAGCGCGGAGACCGCGAGCACCGTCACCACCCAGCGCCGCGACACCGACTCCCAGAAGCGCGTGTGCCCCGCGCCTCGGCCCGCGCCTTCCGGCGGACGCCGCAGCAACGCCACCAGCGGTGAGTCCTGGAAGGACTGCCGGGCCCGCGCTCGCACCGCCTCGCGGCCCGCGTTGAAGGCCCCCGCGGGCAGCACCTCGCCCGCCAGGACGTCGCGCTCGTCGGGCTCGCCCGTCATCCAGTCCGTGGAGACGCGGGCGTTCCCGTCGAGCAGCTCCGCCTCCACTGGCACCAGGTCCCCTGGCGCGATGACGAGCAGGTCTCCTTCCGCCACCTGCGACACCCGCACCGTGTCGAGCCGCGCGCCGACCTGCCGACGGACGAAGAGCCCCTCCGCGCCATCGTCCTCGAGGAGGAACCTCCGGTTGCGCTCCAACACCCGCTGCTGAAGCCAGCGCCCCACCAGCATCAACGTGACGAAGGTGTTGAGCGTGTCGAAGTACGCCAGGTCCCCTCGCCCGCTCCGGGCCTGCACCAGCGACGTGCCGAACACCATGAGGATGCCCAGCGCGATGGGCAGGTCCAGGTGCGGCACTCCGCGCCGGAGCCCCTGCCACGCCGAGCGGAAGAACGGCCACCCGCCCACCGCCACCACGAGCGTGGACAGCCCCAGGCTCAGCCACGTGAAGAGTCCGAAGACGTCCCCGTCCTCCGGCGCGAGCCCCACGTAGAAGCTCACCGAGAACAACATCACGTTCATCGAGAGCGCCACGCAGATGCCCAGGCGGATGGGCAGGTCCAGGCTCGCGGGCGCGGGGCACTTGCGGCTGGGCCCGAAGAGGTAGCCGAAGGCCTCCACCGCGCGCAGATACCCGCTCACGTCGAACGCGCCGCGCCTCCACTGCATGCGCGCCTTGCCCAGCGCCGGGTCCACCGTCAGCCCCGCGCCTCCGGGCTGGCGACGAAACAGCTCACTCATCAACCAGACACAGGCGGCGCAGTGGATGCCCTGGACGTCGAGCTCCAGCGAACACAGTGCGCCCGGCGCCGACTCCGCTCGCGCGACGAGCGGCTCCAACCACGAGAGCCCACGGCCTCGAGCAGGCTCCGCCGCGGGCGCCGTTCCTCCCGTCGCGAGGTCGTAGTAGCGGGTCAGCCCCTGCGACACGAGCAGGCCATGGACCGCCTCGCAGCCCGCGCAGCAGAACTCGCGCGAGACAGCGCCTTCCGGCACGCGGCTGCCACAGTGAAGGCAGGGGGCCTCGGCGGGCCGGGTTTGCGCGGAGTCAGGCATGCAAGCCACCACCTTGCGAACGGCATGCCTGTTGCGATGGAGCCGTGCATGTCCATCGACGTCCCCGCCCTGCTCGCTTCACTGGCGCCCACGCCCACGCTGCTCACGGCGACGGTGGGCGCACTCACCGTGGGGCTCACGGGCAGCGTGCACTGCTTCCTCATGTGTGGGCCGCTCGCGTGCGCGAGCCTTCCGTCGATACAAGGCGCCGACAGACGACGGGCCCTGTTCGCCTATCAAGGCGCGCGTCTGGGCGCGTATGCACTCGTGGGCGGCCTGCTCGGCGCGCTGGGAGGCAGCGTCGCGCGCGCGCTCGCCGTCTCCACGCGGCCCTATCTCCCGTGGCTGATGATCGCCGCGCTCGTGGCGTCGGCGCTGGACCTGGGAAAGCGGCTGCCTCCCCTGCCGGGGCTCGCGCGGCTGGCTCGCCTGCTGTCGCGGTGGAGCGCAAAGTTTTCGTGGACGGTTCGCGCGGGCGCAATGGGTGCGGTGACGCCCCTGCTCCCGTGCGGACTGCTCTACGGGGTGTTCGCCGTGGCGCTCGCCAGCGGCTCGTTCGCGGGTGGCGCGCTGGTGATGGGCGCGTTCGCCCTGGCCGGACTCCCCGCGCTGCTGGTCGCGCAGCTCCAGTTGGGCTTGTGGAGCAGGCGGCCTCGCCTCTCGCACTTCCTCCTGAAGCGAGCCATGCCACTGACGGCGGCCGTGGTGCTCGCCGTCCGCGCGGTGGAGACGTCAGCGTCGTGCCACTGACGTCTTCGCGTCAGCGCAACATCCCGTTGAGCACGGCCTGCCGCAGCACCTCCGCGAGCACGTCCATCCCCTGTACCGTGCTCACGCGCCGGACGGAGACATCCCCCGCCGACAGCTGCGTGGAGTCTCCGACGACGAAGGGCAGCGGGCGCCGCCCCAGGCGCAGCAGGCGCTCGTCATGAAACGCATCGGGCGCGCGCACGCACAACATCCCCATCAGCATCGTCATGTTCGCGATGCGCGAGGGCTGCATCGACGGGCCCAGGCACGAGAAGTCCATGCCGTGCTCCCCCAGCAGCGCGCTCCGGCCGTCGCGTGAGAAGACGTAGATGACTTGAGACGTCTCCTCTGACTCCTGCTTCACCATCTTCGGGCCCGTGCGCGGCAACAGCAGCCCGTGTGAGGCGATGGCGAGCCCGTACGCCTTGGCCGTGTCCAGCTTGCTGGGCTCCTCGCGATGCTCGCTGCGCGTGCGCACGGAGCTGGCGGCCCGCAGCACCGCGACCACTTCGCTCCAGGGCAGCTCCAGCGACTCACCGGCGCGCGACGTGAAGACCGCCGACGCCTCGCCCAGCTTCACCCGGCGCGCCATCAACCAGTCCGCGCCCAGGCCCCGCTCATCCACCGCCAGCACCGACAGCCCCAGGTTCCGGAGCTTCTCCACCAGCGCCTCCGCGGCCTCGGGCGCGAGCCGGGCCAACAACGCGGGCGGCTCCGGCGCCAGCCGCATCCGAGCCTCTGCGAGCGCCATCCCCGTCACCGAGGCCAGGGCCACCGCCGCCGCCTGCATGTCCGGCGGCGCTTCCACGAGCGCGACGACCTTCACGTGTCCACCTCGCTTCCGCGTTCAGCGGCAGTGGACCACGTTCCCCTCACGAGCGCGAGCGACCCGCCTGCAACCACAGGTCCTGCACCAGGGGCGCTTCCTCCGCCAACAGCGCATCCCTCGGCTCGAACACCTGGCGCAGCTCGATTTGGGAGTCGGAGCCTCCCTGCGGGTGCAGCCAGCGCCGTCCCCACTCCAGCGCCTCCTCCAGCGAGCGCACCTGAATCATCCAGAATCCAGCAATCAGTTGCTGCGTTTCCGAGAACGGTCCATGTGTCACCGTGCGCTTGCCCTGTGAGAAATCGATGCGTGCACCGGACGCGCTGGGGTGAAGGCCCGCCGCATCCAGGAGCACGCCTGCTCTCACCAGCTCGTCATTGTAGCGGTCCATCTCCCTGACGAGGGCCTCGCTCGGCCACAGCTCTGATTCGGTGTCCTGGCTGGCCTTCAGCAGCAGCATGAATCGCATCGTCGTGTCTCCTCACCGGTTCCAGAGCCACACATCCGACGCCATCCACGTGAAATTCATCGTGGCTCCAGCCTCGCGACGAACGAGACACACGAGGTTCGACACGCCTCTCTTGCCCACCCTCGCAGCCGCTATACGACCTGGTCTCCCTGGGCGCCGACCTGGTCCGCGCCCGATTTTCCCGGGCATTTCCCCCAGGAACAATCCTCAAGGGTTTCCATGGGTTGGAAGGCCAGGGAGGGGAAAAACAGGGGTCATGTCGATCGCCCCACGGCCATTTCGTCGCCGCATTGAAGGCGGGATTTCAAACCCAGGGCGGAGTCCTCCGGAGACCCGGCCGACTCCCCTATTCCCGACGCTTCTCACAAGGAGAGACTCACATGGCCAAGTTCATGGGTTCCGCTGTTGTTGCGCTCATCGCCGGCTTGATTGTCTTCATCGTCACGCGCCCGGACTCGTTCCACATCTCCCGCACGCGGCCCATCCAGGCCTCGCCGGAGGTCGTGCACGGGCTCATCAACAACTTCTCGAAGTGGCCCCAATGGTCACCGTACGAGAAGGTCGACCCCAACATGGAGCGCACCTATGAAGGCGCCGCGGAGGGCGTGGGCGCGGGCTACGCGTGGAAGGGGAACAAGAACATCGGCGCGGGCCGGATGACCATCGTCGACAGCAAGCCCGGTGAGCGCATCACCATCCGCCTCGAGTTCATCGAGCCCTTCGCCGCCGTCAACCAGGCCGAGTTCGTCCTCGCTGCGAACAACAACACCACCCAGGTCACCTGGAGCATGTCGGGCCCGAACACCTTCATGGGGAAGGCGATGATGGGCTTCGGCTTCATGGAGTCCTTCGTGGGCACGCAGCTGGAGAAGGGCCTGGAGGACCTGGACACCGTCGCGCGCGAGGAGGCTCGCAAGGCCACCCAGTCCGCGCAGGCGGAGCGCAACCGCCTCGCGCCCGCGCGCTGAAGCTCCCGGCCCTTCTTTCCCCGAGAGCGCTCATGATGATGCGGATGCTGTTCGGCCAACTCGGCTCACTGGCGCTCGAGCACCGCCGCCACCGCCTGGCCACCACTGGTACACAGCGTCACCAGCGCCAGCGACTGGCCCCGCCGCTCGAGCTCATCCAAGGCGGTCCCCACCAGGATGCTCCCCGTCGCGCCCAGGGGATGCCCCAGGGCGATGGCGCCTCCGTTGACGTTGACGCGGTCCAAGTCCAGCTCCAACGCCCGCGCCGTCTGTAGCACCACGGCCGCGAACGCTTCGTTGATTTCCCAGAGGTCGATGTCGCGCGTCTTCAGCCCCGCGGCATCCAGCGCCTTGCGCGCGGCCAGCGCCGGCCCGGTCAACATCAGCACCGGGTCACTGCCCACGGCGGACACGGCCCTCACACGAGCCCGCGCCTTCAAGCCATGCGCCCGCAGGTACTCCCGCGACGCCACCAGCACGGCACCCGCGCCATCCGCGATTCCACTCGCAGTGCCCGCCGTGTGCAGGTGACGCACCGCGCCCGCGCGGGGATAGGCCCGCAGCGCGAGCTCATCCAACGTCTCCCCGTGAGGCCCCTCGGCGCGCGCCCCCAGTTGGACGAAGGACGGGGCCAGCGCAGCCAGCTTCTCCGCCGTCGTGTCCGCGCGCGGAGAATCATCCGCCGCGAGCAGCACCTCGCCCGTGTGCGGGTCCTTCACGGGGAACAGGCTCCGGGCGAACCGGCCCTCCTTCTGGGCGAGCACCGCGTGCTGCTGTGAGCGCAATCCCCACGCATCCAGCTCCTGCCGCGTGAAGCCTTCCAGCGTCGCGATGAGGTCCGAGGAGATGCCCTGCGGCACCTGGAAGAAGCGCTCGCGCAGGTCGACGTTGCCGCCATCCGTTCCGCCGCCGTCGGCGTTGAGGCCGTAGCGGCTCATCTGCTCGACGCCTCCCGCGATGACCAGGTGCTGCGCGCCGGACCCCACGCCCATCGCCGCCAGCGACAGGGACTGGAGCCCCGAGCCACAGAAGCGATTGAGGCTGAAGCCGGGAATGCCGATGGGCCAGCCCGCGGCGAGGACCGCGTTGCGCGCGAGGTTGGCGCCCTGGGCCTCGATTTGCGAGACGACCCCCACCACCACGTCGTCCACGTCCGCCACGTCGATGCCCGTGCGCAGCGGAAGCTGTTTCAACGTCTGGGCCATCAGCTCCTGCGGGTGGAGCCCGCTGAGGGCCCCCTTTCCAGGCTTGGCCCGGGCCCGCGGGGTACGCACCGCATCCACGATGTAGGCATCCATCGACGCTCCCTCCAGTCACGGGCGGCGCCATGCGCGCCCTCGCCGCAACCATATGATGAGCATAATATGGTCGCAATTCGAAGGTGGCGGGCGTCCAGGCGCCCCTTGAGGAAAGGCGGCAATCGGCGCGATGATGTGTATCATTGTGTGACACGAGGTGAGACCCAGGTGCCACATCCCCCGGAGCAGAAGCAGACGACCCACGAGCGCATCCTGGAGGCGGCCGGAGGGCTGTTCCGGCAGAAGGGCTTCCTGGGGGCCAGCGTCGAGACGGTGATGCGCGCCGCGGGCCTCACGGTGGGCGGCTTCTATGCGCACTTCAGCTCGAAGCAGGCGCTGCTCGTCGAGTCGCTCCGCCGCATCATGAGCCGTCAGCGGGAGGACTGGCCGCAGGGTCTCGAGGACCTGCGCGGTGAGGAGTGGCTGAGCCACATGGTGCGGCGCTATCTCTCGCGCACGCACCGGGACGCGGAGGTGCCCGCATGTCCCCTGCCCGCCGTGCTGTCCGATGTGGTGCGCGGCGAGGCGGAGCTGAAGCTGGCGCTGGCGAAGGAGCTGGAGCTGACGGCGGAGAACTTCGCCGCGCATCTCCCCTCGGACGAGCGGGCCAGCGCGAGGGAGCGGGCGCTGGCGACCTATGCGCTGTGCATCGGGACGCTGACGCTGGCCAAGGCGACCGCCGGCACGCCGCTGTCCGACGAGCTGCTCAAGGCGGCTCGGAGGGTCGCCGTGCTCGCGGCGGACACCTCCGAGTCGGAGGCCGGGAACAAGGGCGGCGCGGCGAAGTGAAGGGCGCGCCCGGCCCTGCTCACTCCGCGGCTGCGCGCAGCGCCACCGGATGGGTCTTCAGCCACTCCTGGCACCGAGCGATGCGCTCGGCGGAAGCGGGCAGCCCCATCTGGACGAGCAGCGTCCGGTAGGGCTCGAAGCTCTCCGGCGTCCACGTGGTCAGCGCCTTCAGGTCCGCGAGCGCCACCATCTCCTCCGCCGAGCGCCCCGCCGCCTCCTGCCGCGCCGTCAGCAACGCGGCCAGCGCCATGCGCGCGGGCTCGGCCTCGAAGGCGATCGACGCGTCCGTGTACCAGGCGCGCAGGGCCTCATCGAGCGAAGCATCCTGCGCCTTCTCCCGCATGCGCCCCAACATCCCCGCGAGGAAGTCCTCGTCGAGCGCGCCCTTCACGCCGCGCAGAAGCGCCGTCACTGCTTCCCTGCGCACCGCGGGCTCGGAGCCCGGCGGCAGCCCCTTGAGCGCCTGCATCGGCTCCCACAGGACACAGGTGAGCCAGAGCTCCTCCTCCGGCGCGAACACCGGCGGCGTGGACGCCTCGCGCAGCTTCGCCTCCACGCGGCCCGCACGCTCCTTGGCCTCACGCGCGATGCGCTCCGCGAGCTCCGGGTCCTCCTTCACGAAGTTCATGAGCGCGTCCACATTCCCCTCACGCGCCTGCTTGAGTGCCTCGCGCGCCTGCTCCGTCAACTTGGACTCATCGAGCAGCGCCTCGTGCTTCTCCAGCCACTCCTTGTGCCGCGCCCGCCACTCGCGGAACTGCACGTCGAACACCACCTTGATGATGGGGTGGTCCTCCAGCCGGAGTCCCTTCGGCCGGTTCGCCTTGAGCGACAATCGGGAGACCGCGCCCAGGACACCCTGGTCCTCGCGCGACTGCCCGGGCTGCTGTGAGCGATTGAGCGTCTCCAGCGCCAGGCCCGTCAGGAAGATGCCCGCCTGCTCCGCGCCCAGCTCCCGCATCCACCCCATGAACAACGCCTGATACATGCTGGCGGCGTCCGTCGCCTCCTCGTCCGTCAGGCGCGCCAGGTGCGTGTTCACGAACCCGTCGAAGGCGTCTGGCTTGAAGCGCAGCCTCGGCTCCGGCCCCCACTCCGCGAGGAGCTGACCGAACCGCTCCAGCGCGAACATCGGGTAGCTCCCATCGGCCTGCCGCTGCCGCCCCTTCGTCGCCAGGAAGGACGCCTCCTGGTGACGGTGGACGGGGACACTCGGAGGCGGCGCGCTCGCGCGGTCCTGGGCGGCGTGGCACACCTTGTACTTCTTGCCGCTGCCGCAGGGGCACGGGTCGTTGCGTCCGGGTTTCTTCTGACTCAAGGGGAGTGGCCTCTCGGCTCGCCTGGCGAGCGGTGAAATCGTGGGCGCAACCTATCAGGCGAGGCCCGGACTGGGGGACCCCTTGCCTCCGGGTGTCGCTCGGAAACCACCCGGTTCACACGTACCGTGCAACGGCGTGCACATCCCCGTGACGCTTGAGCACGCGACTTCAATCTGTCGACGAGAAATCGGTTCGTGGCCCTCGGCTGTGTCCTCGTGCTTCCTGGAGTGAGCCTCGCGTCGGAAGCGCCGCCCCCGCGCGAGCCCCTTCCACGCCTGGACGCGCCTCGCAGCGAAAGTGGCGGAAGGAAAGTGGGTCGCGTCGCGGCCGAGGCCGGAATGATGTGGGCGACAGCGATGGGCACGGGCTTCGCTGGACTGCTCATCGCCGCGTCCCAGCCCGACGACGAGCTGTCTCCTCCCAGGTTCCAGAAGTACGCGGACTGGGAACGAGGGTTCCTCCTGGGCGCCGCGCTCGGAGCGCCGTTCGGCGTCATGCTGGGCGGGAAGATGGCGAAGGGCAAAGGCGCCCCGGAGGGTGTCTTGCTGGGAGCCCTCGCGGGAGGAGGCATGGCCGTGCTGACCTCTCAGCTGCGCCCCGAGAAGAAGGTCGAAGACACCATGTTCCTGCTCGTGCCCGCCTTCTCCATGCTCGGCTCCATCATCGGCTACGAGCTGTCGCACGCGTCGAACCTGCCTTCGCGCTCCACAGACAGCACAGTGAGCCTCCTGCCGGCGGTCTCCGTGGACACAAAGGGAAGCGCGCTGGGCCTGACGGGCCAGTTCTGACGCCCCTGCGTCACGGAGCCCGAGAGCCGGCCTCCATCACGCCCGTGTCCGACTGGAAGGCGCGGAGCTCCTCGGGGGTGAGGTCCGGCTCACGG
Source organism: Myxococcus stipitatus (assembly GCF_038561935.1). The sequence continues at coordinate 7,724,651 of NZ_CP102770.1, forward strand.
GCACACCCTCGACGCGCGGACTCGAGCGCGGCCTCCAGCACCGCGGACACCGCCACCGCCTGCGTGGGTGTCACCGGGTTGCGTGCAAGACCTCGCACCGCGTCCCGAACACCCGCGTAGTACCGACGGTAGTCGCCTCGCGGAGCCTCCGTCACCTGGGGCTCTTCCGCGCCGCCCGTGAACAGTCGTCCCGGAGAAGGGTCCTCCCCCCAGTCCTCGGCGCCAGGGAGCTCTCCCGCGACGAGCCGACGCTCCTGCGCGTCCATGCCATGCTTCAGCCAGGAGCCCCGCGTCCCGTGGACCGCGAAGCGTGGCAGTCCTCCCGCGACGAGCATGGACGCCTGGAGCACGACGTACCGGCGCGGATACACCAGCGTCACCTGGCTCCAGTCCTCGATGGCCGAGCCCTCCCGGTTCGCCGACAGCAGCGCCACCACCGTGTCGGGCACGCCGAACAGTTGCAGCGCCTGGTCCACGAGGTGAGGCCCCAGGTCGAACCAGATTCCCGCGCCGGGAACGGGCTGCTCGCGCCAACGCGGGCGGACCTCCGGACGGAAGCGGTCGAACCGCGACTCGACATGCGTGACGCGCCCCAGGGCCTCCCGCGCGAGCAGCGCCTTGAGCGCGAGGAAGTCACTGTCCCAGCGCCGGTTCTGGAACACCGAGAGCACCCGCCCCTGCGCCTTCGCGAGCGCGGCCAGTCCCCGCGCCTTCGCCAGCGTGACGGTGAAGGGCTTGTCGACCACCACGTGCTTGCCCGCCCGGAGCGCCGCCTCCGCCAGCGAGGCGTGGGTCTCATTCGGCGTGGCCACGACAACCATGTCCACGTCCGGGTGCGTGGCCGCCTCGAGCGCGGACGCCACCACGGCCACTCCCGGCAGGTCCACGTGGACGGCCTCCGGTCGACTGGACGCCACGACACACAGCGACAGCCCGTCCACGGTGCGCAGCAGCGGCGCGTGGAAGGACCTGCCCGCGAACCCATAGCCCAGCAAGGCGACGCGGAGCGTCTCGGAAGAAGCCATGGGCCGGGATTGGAGCACAAAAAGAACGATGCCACCCGCCCGAGGAGGTACTGCGGGTGGCATCGCCGCCGGGGGCACCTCGGACAGAAGCTCCATGAAGCCTCTGTCCGAGAGGGTCCGTGCCCCCGGGCTTATCTCGTTCGACTCAGGTGTGGTGGTGCAGGCTCTCCACCAGGTACGGGTCCCCCACCGGCAGCAGCGGCGCCGTGCGCACGGCCCGGGTCACCGCCAGCGTGAACAGCGCGCCCACGCCCAGGAAGCCCGCCAGCTCGTACACGCCGACACTCAAGCCCTCCGGCTGATGCGCGGGAGCCACCATCAGGTACAGGTCCAGCCAGCGCCCTACGAGCAGCACCGCCGCCACGCGCAACAGGTGCGACGGGTTCATCTTCGCCGGACGAGGCAGCAGCAGCACGAACGGCAGCGCCCAGTTCAGCGCCACGTTCGCGTAGAACGGCACCTCCCAGCCGCCGTGCATGCGCGCGATGAAGTACACCGTCTCCTCGGGGATGTTCGCGTACCAGATGAGCAGGAACTGCGAGAACCAGAGGTAGGCCCACAGCGTGGCGAAGCCGAACATCAGCTTGCCCAGGTCATGGAGGTGGCTGCTGTTGAGCTGCGGCAGCGCACCCGCCCGGTGGAGCAGCACCGCCACCACCGTGATGGCACACACGCTGGAGCTGAGCAGCCCCGCCACGTTGTAGAGCGCGTAGATGGTGCTGAACCAGTGCGGCTCCAGGCTCATCAGCCAGTCGAACGCGGCCAGGCAGAAGGTCAGCGAGAAGAGCACCAGGAACACCGCGGACACCTTCACGTTGCGCCGCGTGAGCACCTCGCCTTGCTCCACGTCCTGTCGCAGCGAGTTGCGCCGCAGCACCCACGTGAAGCCCACCCACAGCGCCAGCATGACGACCATGCGGAGGGCGAAGAACGGGACGTTGAGGAACGCCTCCTTCTGGTGCAGCAGGTGGTCCGTCTCCATGACGCCCGGCTTCGCCCAGGGGTACAGCGTCGCCATGAAGGGAAGGAGCGCCAGCATCGTCACCGCGCCCCACGGCACATAGGCGGTGAACGCCTCCGGGATGCGCTTGAAGACGGTGAACCAGCCCGCGTTGGCCACGTACATCAGCGCGAGGAACACCGCGCCGCCCAACCCGAGGCACAGGAAGTAGAAGCCGCTGGTGAGCAGGCTCGTCAGCGCGCGCTCCGGGGCCTGCACCAGCCCCAGGACCAGCACCCCCAACCCCGCGCCCGCCACCACCTGCGCGGCGCGATGGAAGACGGGCGAGACAGCGAAGCCGCCGCGCGACTCAGTCGCGGAGGCGTGGACCGGGGCGCTCATGGCATCTCCTTGCGCGCGGTGCGCGCGGGGTTCTGGAGCGAGCGCACGTAGTGGACCAGCTTCCACCGGTCCTCCGGCGCCACTTGCGAACCATGGGCCGGCATCAGCCCCTGCCCATGGGTGATGATGTGGAAGATGCGCCCGTCGGGTAGCCCCACCGCGTGCTCCGCGAGCAGCGACGGAGGCATGGGGAAGCGCGCCGTCACCGGCCCGTCTCCCAGTCCCCCCGAGCCATGGCACGGAGAGCAGTAGCGCAGGAACGCCGTCTGCCCACGCGCGAGCACCTCGGGCGAGGACGGATAGGGATTGCGCAGGTCCGCTCCCGCGCGCTCGGCCGCCTCCGGTCCGGAGACCAGGTGCAGAGGTTGATGCCCCCGAGGCACCGTCCCCTTCGCCGGCGTCAGCAGCGTCTTGCCGTCGGGCGTGTTCGGGTTGTTCGCGAAGCTGTCGTAGGGAACGGACGCCACCATGTCCGGCGCGTACTCGAAGTTGGGCTTCGTCTCGTCCTGCTCGCAGCCCGCCAGGGCCAGCCCCAGCGCCGCCAGTCCCACCCACCGCTTGCTCACGACGCCACCTCCCTCAAGTCCGTGGCCACCGCGCCGTGGTCTCGGAGCAGCGCCTCGGCCGCATCCAGCGCGTTCGGCTTCTGGCCGGGCGCGATGACGATGGCGAAGCGGTCATCCGTCACCCGAGGCAACGCCTGACGCTTGTTGCCGGGAAACAGCTTCGCCCTCGCGAGGAACGCCGCCACCGTGCCCAGCGCGGCGAAGAGCACCGTCAGCTCGAACGTCACCGGGATGAAGGCTGGGAACGAGTTGAAGGGCTTGCCTCCCACGTTGAGCGGCCAGCTCACCACGCTGGTGTAGAGCTGGAGCGACATCGCCAGCGTGCAGCCCACGGCGCCCGCCGCGAAGCACACCCACGTCAGCCGGCTGGGCTTGAGCCCCATCGCGGCATCCAGGCCGTGCACCGCGTAAGGCGTGTACACATCACGCAGGTCATGGCCCGCCTCGCGCACCGCTCGCGTGGCCTCCAGGACCCGTTCCTCGCTGTCGAAGTAGCCGATGAGGACAGGGGCGCTCATACGGGGACGTCCTTCCGGGTGGCGATGGCCAGCGGCGGGTGGTTCCGGGCCGCCTCCGGCGCGTCGAGCACGGGGACTGGACGCGTCGACGGCGGAGTCTCGGCCTGCGCCGGCGTGCTTCGCGCGAAGCCCAGCACGCTCTTCACCTCGCCGATGGAGATGATGGGCAGCACTCGCACGAAGAGCAGGAACAGGGTGAAGAAGAGGCCGAAGGTACCGATGAAGGTCCCCACCTCCACCATCGTCGGCGTGTACATGGACCAACTGCTGGGCAGGTAGTCCCGGTGGAGGCTCGTCACGATGATGACGAAGCGCTCGAACCACATGCCCACGTTGATGACCAGCGACAGCACGAAGATGGCCGCGGGCGAGGTGCGAATCTTCTTGAACCAGAACAGGTGCGGCGACACCACGTTGCACGTCACCATCGTCCAGTACGCCCAGGCATACGGGCCGAATGCGCGGTTCATGAAGGCGAAGCGCTCGTAGGGGTTGCCCGAGTACCAGGCGATGAAGAACTCCGTCGCGTACGCCAGCGACACCAGGCCCCCCGTGACGATGATGACCTTCGTCATGTTCTCCAGGTGGCGGAGGGTGATGAGGTGCTCGTAGCCCAGCACCACGCGGGTGATGATCATCAGCGTCAGCACCATCGCGAAGCCGCTGAACACCGCGCCCGCCACGAAGTACGGCGGGAAGATGGTGGTGTGCCAGCCGGGAATCACCGACGTGGCGAAGTCCATGGACACGATGGTGTGCACGCTGAGCACCAGCGGCGTCGCCAGGCCCGCGAGCAGCAGGTACACCGTCTCGTAGCGGCTCCACGTCCGGTTCGAGCCCGTCCACCCCAGCGACATCACCTTGAAGACGGCCTTGCGGAAGCCCGTCTTCAGCCGGTCACGCACGGTGGCCAGGTCCGGAATCAGGCCCACGTACCAGAACACCGCCGACACGGTGAAGTACGTGGAGATGGCGAACACGTCCCACAGGAGCGGCGAGCGGAAGTTCACCCAGAGGCTGCCGCGCGTATTGGGATACGGCAGCACCCAGAAGGCCAGCCAGGGCCGCCCCATGTGGATGAGCGGGAAGAGCGCCGCGCACATCACGGCGAACAACGTCATCGCCTCCGCCGCGCGGTTGATGCTGGTGCGCCACTTCTGCCGGAAGAGGAAGAGGATGGCCGAGATGAGCGTGCCCGCGTGGCCGATGCCCACCCAGAACACGAAGTTGGTGATGTCGAATGCCCAGCCGATGGTCTTGTTCAGGCCCCACACGCCGATGCCGGTGCCCACCTGATACGCGACGATGCCCGCGCCCGTGGCCAACACCGCCACCGCGATGCCGAACGCCACCCACCACTTCCACGTGGGCGCGCGCTCCATGGGGGCGCAAATCTCCTCGGTGAGCTGGCCCATGCTGCGCGGCTCGCTGACCAGCGGCACGCGCAGCGGGGACAGGTGCTGGTTGCTCATGTTCCGCTTCCCGACCCGGTGTTCCGGATCTTCGTGAGGTAGGTGATGGACGGCCCGATGTTCAGCTCCTCCAGCAACCGGAACGCCCGCCCGTCCTTCGCCAGCTTCGCCACCCGGCTGTTCGGGTCATTCAGGTCGCCGAAGTGGAGGGCCTTGGCGGGGCAGCTCTGCTGACAGGCCGTCTGGACGTCGCCGTCCTTCAGCGGACGGCCCTCGCGGTTCGCCGTCGCCTTGCCCTCGTTGATGCGCTGCACGCACATGGAGCACTTCTCCATGACGCCTCGGCTGCGCACCACCACGTCCGGGTTGAGCACCATCCGCTCGAGCGGCTCGTCGTGCGGGTAGTCGAACCAGTTGAAGCGGCGGACCTTCGTCGGGCAGTTGTTCGCGCAGTAGCGGGTCCCGACGCAGCGGTTGTAGACCTGCTGGTTGAGCCCCTCGCTCGAGTGCACCGTCGCGAGCACCGGGCACACCGTCTCGCACGGCGCGTTCTCGCAGTGCTGGCACATCATCGGCTGATGCACCACCCGAGGGTTCGCCTCGTCGCCCTCGTAGTACCGGTCGATGCGCATCCAGTGCATCTCGCGCTGACGCAGCACCTCGTCGCGGCCCACGCTGGGGATGTTGTTCTCCGCCTGGCAGGACACCACACACGCCGAGCAGCCCGTGCACATGCTCAGGTCCACCGCGAGCGCCCACCGGTGGCCGTTGTACTCGTGGCCGGACCAGATGGAGAGCGGATGGGCGCCGTTGGTGCCGTGTCCGCCGTGGTCCTCGTTGCCCGCGCGGGGATTCGCGAGGAACGCGGCCAGCTCCGCCTCGCGCACGTGCGGACGGCCCTCCAGGCTGGAGTGGGTCTGCGTGAGCGCGAGCTTCTGACGCTCGCCCGTGCCAGCCACCGTCGCGCCCGACACCGTGCGGCGCACCCGCCCGTCCACCACCGCCGCGAGCGGATAGACATGCGCGCCCACGCCATCGCCGATGCGTCCGGCCCGCGTGCGGCCATAGCCCACCGCCACGGCCAGCGTGGAGGGATGGGTTCCCGCCTGCACCAGCACGGGGAGCGACACGGACTTGCCGCCCACGCTCACCGTCACGACGTCACCGTCGGACAGGCCCAGCTCCTTCGCCCGCGAGGGGGCGATGAGCGCCTGGTTGCCCCAGGTGGCCTTGGTGATGGGGTCCGGGACTTCGTGCAGCCAGGCGTTGTTCGCGGGCGCGCCATCGCGCATCGCCAGCGACGAGAACAACACCAGCTCCCACTCACCCGAGGGCCGAGACACCGAGGCCAGCGCCTTCCCCAGCGACTCCTCGCGGAACGACAGCGGCTCCACCGGCGTCGAGGGCAGCGTCACCACGCCCCGCCGGACCGCGTCGTCCCAGAAGGCCCCCGCGTCCTGCCCCACCGTCCCAGCGCGGGGGAAGACCTCCGCCTCCCAGCGCGCGCGAAGGAAGTCGTAGTGAGTCGTAGAGAGGCCCGCCCACGTCAGCAGCGAGTCCATCAGGTCGCGCGTGTCGTGCAGCGGCGACACCGCGGGCTGGCGCAGGGAGAGCACACCCCGGCGAGGCTCCGCGTCCCCCCACGACTCCAGCGGCGTGGAGGCCGGCGCGTGCAGCCGGGTCAGCAGCGTCGTCTCGTCCAGGCGGTCATTCAGCGCCACCGTGAGGGGCACGGCCTTCAGCAGGCCGCCCAGCTCCCCACCCCGAGGGTCCGCGTGCGCCGGATTGACGCCCGCGAAGAGCACCGCGCCCACGCCCCCCGCGCTCAGCTCCGCGAGCAGCTCGCCGTAGGACAGCGCGTCCTCATCCAGCCGGACACCGTCCATCGGAAGCACCGTGGTGCCTTCGTTGCCGAGCAGCAGGTTCGCCGTCGCCGCCAACACCTGCCCCGCCACATCGTCGCCACCACACACCACGAGCGAGTCGGTGCGGTGCGACCACAGCGCGTCGACGAGCTCGTTCACGGCGGCTTTGTCCAGCCTGGAGGCCGGCAGCTCCTTCAGCCCCGGCAGGGTGCGCCCGGCCTTCGCCGCGAGCCCGCGCACCACGTCTCCGAGGGCCAGCGTCACATCGGACGGTGCCACGACGAAGCGGCGGTCCGCCGCCGCGCCCGTGAGCGTCATCACCGGCTCGACCTGGTAGTGCCGCGACATCGCCCCGCGTCCGGCGGCGTCTCGCGCTTCCGAATACTGACGCGTGAAGGCCACGGGCGACACCCACGTGCCCAGGAAGTCCGCGCCGAAGCTGGCGATGACCTCCGTCCGCTCGAAGCGGTAGTCCGGCACCACCCGGGCGCCGTGGGTGAAGCGGTAGGCGTCGGCAATCGCCGACAGCTCGCCCAGCGGCTCGTAGCGCACGGTGCGCGCCGTGGGGTGCGCGGCGAGGAAGCGCTTCACTCCCGCCTCCAGCGAGGGCCCCATCACCCAGGGCAACACCAACCGGATGGCCTTGCCGTCCTCCTTCGCCTTGAGCAGGCCCGCCTTCACCTCGGCGTCCAGGTCCGCCCAGGAGATGCGGCCGTGGGTGCGCGTGGGGAAGCGCGCCCGGCTCGCGTCGTAGAGCGAGAGCACCGAGGCCTGCCCCACCGCGCACACGCCTCCTCGCGAGACGGGGTGCTCGTCATTGCCCTCGACCTTGATGGGACGCCCGTCGCGCGTCTTCAACAACAGGCCGCAGCGCGCGGAGCAGCCCTCGCAGGTGGACGCGTACCAGAGCGCGGTGCCCGGCATCACCTCGTCCGGCCTGGACACGTAGGGGACGAGCTTCTGCACCGGCGCGCGCTGACACGCGACCATCGCGGCGGCGGCACTCAGGCCCATCATCTTGAAGAAGTCGCGGCGGGAGCTCGCGTCCGGGGGGACGGCGGCGACGCCCACCGGGAGCTCCTCCGCGAACTCATCGTGCCGAGGCTCGAGTCCCATGCCATCGGTCGCTTTCTGGGCCAGGCTCTGCCAGTACTTGGGAAGGGTGTCGGACATGGCGCGGAGGTCCTCAGCGGTGGCAGCTCGAGCAGTCCGAGGGCGGCCGCAAGATGCGAGGGGTTTTCGACGGCTCGGGCAGCGGTGAGCCGGACGTCAGGGCCAGCAGCTCGCCCTTTCGAGGCGTGGAAGGCGGCGGCGCGGTCTGCTCCTGCGCCAGCGTCTTGCGGTGGCAGTCCAGGCACCAGCCCATGGTCATGGGCTCCACCTGCTCCACCCGCACCATCTCCTCCACCTTGCCGTGGCACGTCTGGCACGCCACACCCGCGGTGACGTGGCTCGCGTGGTTGAAGTAGGCGTGGTCCGGGAGACGGTGGACGCGCACCCACTCGATGGACGCCTTCGCGGCCACGGCGGCGATGACCTTCTGGATTTCGGGCGAGTCCTTCTTCACCTGCGAGTGGCAGTTCAGACACACGCTCGTGGAGGGGACCCCCGCGTGACGGCTGCTCTCGGCGCCCACGTGGCAGTACTGACAATCCAGCGCGTACTGGCCCGCGTGGACCGCGTGGGAGAAGGCCACGGGCTGCGCGGGCATGTGGCCCTGCTGGTTGTTCACCGGGCCGTTGCACCCGGACAGGCTCAGCGCGGCGAGGGCCCCGGCGTACCCGAGGACACGGAAGGAAGCGCGGCTCATGGTGTCTCCTCGCGAGGCGTGGCGAGCAGACCCGGCTCGACGGACGCGGGCGTTCGCGCCGGCACACGGCCGAAGCGCAGGAAGGGCGCCACCCCCAGGAGGACGATGCTGGCGAGCACGTGCACCTGGATGACGAGCGGCGCGGCCTGCAACAGCGTCGCGTCCGGCTGGAAGGACATCAGCGAGCGCAGGTAGGGCACCGTGACATGCAGGTACCAGGCGGAGGCCCAGCGCAGGGCCACGGCCACGTACACCCCCATGAGCACCTGCGACAGGACGAGGGCGAAGGCGACGGCGGCCCCCCACTGCCCTTCCCGTGCCCGACGAAGGCCCAGCGTCAGCAGGCCCCAGCTCAGCAGCAGCGCGCCGATGAGGCCGAGCGACTCCAGCGTGAAGAGGCGCGCGGGAGAGGCATTGAAGACCTGCATCGCGCGAGGCGCCGCGAGCCCCACCAGGAGGAGGAACAGGACGATGGAGGCACCCGCCAACACCGTGCGGCCCGCGGGTGTCCAGGGCGAGGGCGGAGTGGCGGGCTCTCGCGCCGTCAGCCGCGCGATGCCGCCCGCCAGGGTGACGAGCGCGGCCGCATAGGGAATCACGTTGAAGAGGATGGAGTCGCTCACGACTTGCCTCGCGAGGACGGCGAGGCGAACACCACGCCGATGAAGCCCAGCGCCGCGGCCAGCCCGACGACGCCCAGGTAGAAGAAGTCCCGGTCCGCGCGAGGACGGCTGCCATCTCGCGAGGCCTCCGCGAAGTACGCCTTGAGGGCGTACTGCTCCTCCTCATCGAGCGGCGCCTTCGCGTACAGCGCGCCCATCATGGGTCCCTCGAGCTTCGCCAGGGCCGGGCGCATCCCCTTCTCGCCCATGCGCGCGAAGGCGAAGGTCAGGTTGGGCCCCAGCGTGCCGCCCCCCGCCACGCCCGCGCCGCGCACGTCGTGACAGCCGATGCAGGCGGCGCCGCCGTTCTTCAGGGTCTCGGTGCCCTCGAAGAGTCGGCGGCCTCGCGCAATCTCCTCGGGCGTGGCGTCCGTGCCCATCTTCTCCGCGGGCGAGGGCTTGCAGCCGCCCTTCCCCTTCTGCGTGCAGTCGCGGAAGAAGGCGTAGAGGCTCGCGCGCTCGGAGTCGGTGAGTGACTGGTCGGGCATGCGCACGCCGTTGAACCTGGAGAGCAGCTCGGTGGCGACCGGGTCTCCCGAGTCGATGAGCGCCCCCGGGCTCGTGATGAAGCGGGTCACCCAGGCTTCGTCACGCCGCTCCAGCACACCATGCAGGTCGGGGCCAATCCGGTCGCCCTCCCCCACCGAGTGACAGGTCGCGCACCGTTGGGTGAAGAGCTGCGCTCCCTGCCGCGCGCCCTCGGCCATCGCGGCCGGTGCGCCCAGGACAGCCAGGAGCGGGATGATGGGAACGAGCCTGCGCTCCTGACGCGGCCGTCCTCCCAGCACACGTGTCCGCATTGCTGCGTGCCCCTCCTCACGGGGAAGCCGGGCCCAGTGCCCGGCACGCACGGCGTCAGTGCAACGTGAAGGCCAGAGTGCTCACCGGCCCACACCGGTGCCGAGGACGGGAAATCCCGCGAAGGGTGCGCAGCATTTGCGCAAGAGGGCTCACGCGGACGCACTGTTTGCTTGAACAAAGGTCTGCGTCTGCTCGCGCGTGCGGCGATGCATGACCGCTGACCGACGTCAGCCGCCGCTCACCGACGGGCACCACCACTCACAGAAAGCTTCCGCCGCGGGCGCCGCCGGGAAACGAAAGTCGCCTCCCACCTTCCGCGGAGGAGACCATGACGCTCGCCCCACTCGCCTCGATGCTGCTCGCCACCTGGATGACGGCCACGCCCCCCGACGACGCGGAGGCCATCCGCGCGGCGGTCGCCGACTACACCGAGGGCGTGAAGGCGGGCGACGGCGCACGCCTGCAGCGCGCCTTCCATCCCGACTCGAAGCTCCTCTACGTGAAGCCCGACGGCACGTTCACCGCGTGGGCCAGCGCGGACTACATCCAGAACGCGGTGAAGAACCCCGGGAAGGGACGCGAGGACAAGGTCCTCCAGATTGACATCGCTGGCACCGCGGCCCTCGCCAAGGTGTCCGTCCGCACGGAGAAGTTCGAGTTCATCGACTACATCTCCCTGCTCAAGCTGGGCGGCCAGTGGACCATCGTCTCCAAGGTGTTCCACCGCGAGCCTCGGGCGGACATCTCCGGGCCGACGTCCCCGCCGCGCGCGGCCCTGAAGAGCGGGCCCCTCTCCGGGCGCACCGTCGCGATGCTCGTCACCCACGGCTTCAACCTCCCCGAGATGACCGAGACACGCCGCGCGCTCGAGGAAGCAGGAGCCCGTGTGGAGCTCATCGCCCCCAAGGCGGGCACCGTGCGCGCGGAGGCGAAGGAGGGCCGCACGAGCGAGTTCCCCGTGGACCGTGTCCTCGGCGAGGCCCGCCCGGACGCCTATCACGCGCTCTACCTGCCGGGTGGAACCCCCAGCGCGGACAGCCTGCGCCTGGTCCCCGAGGCCGTCACGTTCGTGCAGGGCTTCCTCCAGGCGAAGAAGCCCGTGGCCGCCATCTGTCATGGCGTGTGGCTGCTCGCCGACGCGGGGGGCGTGAAGGGACGCCGCGTCACCTCCTTCCCCTCCCTGCGCATGGACCTGCGCAATGCGGGCGCCACGTGGGTGAACGAGGAGGTCGTCGTGGATGGCCTGCTCATCACCAGCCGCTGGCAGGACGACCTGCCCGCGTTCAACCGGCAAGTGGTGACGCGCTTCTCCCATCCCGCCTCGCCCTGAATCACGACGGACGAAGCGTGAGACGTGCGAGCGCGCGGGTCCGCGGATTCGCTGACGCCGTTGAGACAAAGCACCGCATCGCGCGCCCAGCACGGCAGCGTCGACTCCCCGTCGCCTTGCATCCGGGCCAGAATACACCGAAAATCAAGACTCTCTTCTATTCCTGGAGAAACATCCCGCATGCACTCAAAGCTCGTGTTCGCCGCAGTGGCCCTGCTCACGACGTCCGCTTTCGCCGAGGAAGACCTCAAGCCCTCGCAGGAAGAGGCCAAGGAGTCCTTCGAGCAGACGATTGCCCCGGCGCTGAAGGCCGCCAACGACAAGTGCGGCACCAAGCTCACCGTCAAGAGCGACTTCCAGAACTTCAAGCCCGAGGAGTGGGGCAGCAGCAGCAACGGCTCGTACTGTGAAGCGGCGCTCAATGGCATCGAGGCCCTCTGCGAGCGCCCCGCCTACAAGAAGGCCGTCGCGAAGAAGGTGACCGGCGTGTCGTGTCTCTTCGCGGGCGTCAAGCCCGCGGAGAAGGATGACGGCACCAACAGCGCGACCCAGCGCAACATCTCGCTCGAGAAGGGCACCCTCACCTACCGCATGAACAAGGACCACACGAACATCTCGGACAACACCAAGGCGGTCCTCGAGAAGGCGCTGAACTGAACATGGCGCGGCGGATGTCGATACTCCTCCTGCTGCTCTGCGCGCAGGGGGCCGTGGCCTCGGAGTCACTGGAGTCGTTGGGCCTCAAGGTCTATCGGGGCGCCGACGGCCAGTCCATCGAGGTCGTGACGCTGGCGCCCCGCGAGGCGTCGGAGGTGGTGCTGCGGCTTCAGAGCACGGACTCCGAGCAGGATGGCCTCTCGGTGCGCGGCAAGGTCCGGACCGCGGGGCAGAGTATCGACTTCGTCGTCCGACATCGCGGCGCGGACTGGGTGCTGCTGTCCCAGCGCGCCGGCGATGTCGAGGCCTTCGTTCCCGGGAAGCCCTCCTTCCGCGTGAAGTTCAGCCAGGAGGCAACGGACAAGGCGTCTGCCTCCGAAGTGCTTTCCGCGCACGTGCTGCAACGGGAGTCCGGGCGGCTCACGGCTTTCGAGAAGAAGGCCTGGCCCTACCTCGAGAAGAAGTACGCCGCGCGCGCCACCGAGGCCATGGTGGCGCTGCGCAAGGCGTGTGGCACGTCACCGACCTTCACGTTCGACTGGAAGACCTTCGACGACGCGGTGATGGCGGAGCTGGACGTCTGGGCGGCGTGTGCGCCACTCGCGACGCGAGCCCGCGCTCGCTGTGCCACCGTGAAGGATGTCACGGTCCTGACCTGCCGCTTCGGGCCCGTGTTCGCGCTCGAGCGGGGGACCGGCACGCTCACCTTCACCACCACGCCAGGGGGCGCCGCCGAGGGGCCCTCGTTCCTGGAGACGAGGCTCCCGTGACGCATCGACTGCCCATCGTGCTGGCGTGTCTGCTGGCGGCGCCGGTGTTGGCTCGCCCGGCCGCGACGCTCGAAGACCTTCGAGCGCTGGCCGCGCAGAAGTCCTGGGCGGAGCTGCTGGAGCGCGCGGAGGAGCTTCCTCCCGACAAGCGCTCCGACACCTGGCGCACGCTCGTGACGGAAGCCGCGACGGCCGAAGTCGAATCGGCCACGGCTCCGGATGACAAGGACCCGTTTGCCGTCGCCCGGAAGGCGCACGCGCTGGGGCAGCGGTATGCCTTCCTCGCCAAGGCGCCCGGCTTCTCCTCCGCGCGAGATGCGCGGGGGTTGAAGGACCTGGAGCGGTGCCTCAAGAGCGAGAAGAGCGGCTGCATCGACACGTACCGGGAGCTGGCGGGGGACGCGAGCACGGAGACGACGCTCCAGGCCGCGCGCCTCGTGAAGCGAGGCCACTTCGCGTACGTCGCGATGCCGCTCTTCGCCGCGGCGGTGCGCGGTGGGAAGGAGGCTGGCGCCTGCAAGGACGAGGCGCTCGCGGAGGCGGTGCTGGCCGCCCTGGACCTGCCCGCGACGGATGCCCGCGCGGGTGATGCGCGAAAGGTCGCGTTCGAGTCGTGCTGGTCGGCGCTCGGCGCCAGGCTCAAGTCCGCGACGGTGGGAGCCTCGTCCTACTTCCTGGCCAACACTTGCGCGCCCATGCGGACGCGGAAGGCCCTGACGGAGCTGCAGGACGACCTCTGCAAGGACGCGGGGCAGTAGCCTCCCACCGGAGCGCGAAGGAGCCCGGGATGGGAGGGCCTCGGAGGAAGAGGCCCTCGCCACGGGCCGGTCTCAGCCCGCGACTCCGGCGGACCAGCGCTGCGTGAGGTACAGCTCCACGAGCTGCGCGGGGGTGAGCTCCTGCTCCTTGCCCACCGTGGTGCGCTCGGTGGTGACCCCGACCTCGGCGCCGACGACGCCCGCGTGTACCCCGACGCCGATGTCACCGTTCACCGTGGTCTTGTCCTGCACGGTGGCCTTGATGTCGACCTTGCCGCCCAGCTGCGTCACCGCCTGGCCCACGTCGCCGTTGGCGATGCTGGTGAACGCGCCGCTGTCCGCGATGTCCTGGAGGTTGCCGGTGATCTCCACATTCACCTCGCGGCCCGTGCTCCCACCCAGGCCCAGCGCCTGCGCGGTGCCCTGGCGCGAGTCGGTGAGCGACACCTTCGCCTCGCTCGCCTGGAGGACCGACTGACCCAGCTCATGCGCGGAGCCCTTCGGGTCCCTCATGAACTCGTCCAGGTTGAAGTCCGCCGTCAGGTCGATGCTCTGCTCCAATTCCACCTTGAGCGACCCATCCGCTCCGGCCGAGGCGTTCGTCGGCAGCGATGCGCTGGCGCCGCCCTTGCCCTGACTCGGAACCCCCAGGCCCACGTTCGCGCCCACGTTGGCCGCGACCTCCTGCGACTGGGTGAGCGTCAGCGACGTCGGCTTGCCTCCCTCCATCTCGATGCGCGCGGTGGTGGACTGGTTCACGTCCACGCCCATGCTCGCGCCCGCGCCGAGCACCTCCTGCAGGCCCTTCATGCCCAGGTCGCCCGCGAGGCCCCCCTCCACGCCCAGCTCGAACTCCACCGCGCTCACCTTGTCGCGCAGGCCCTCGAGCTCCGCGCGTGGGTCGCCCAGCGCGACGTTCAAGCCCAGGCCCAGCAGCGGGTTGTTCCCCGACACGCCCGACACGGCGGCCGAGGCCGCGATGAGGCCTGCGGCGTGCTGCGCCTCCTCCAGGGTGTCGAACTGGTACTCCACCTTCGCGCCCGCGGTCCCGAACGCGTTGGCGCTCCCTTCCGCGGCCCCCTTGCCGCCCATCTTCCCGGCGATGCCCGCCCCCACCTCTCCGCTGACGGAGACGGTGTAGCCCCCGCCCGGCTCGTCGCTCCGGCTGACGGACAGGTCACCCTTGCCGGTGATGCCGACGGCGTAGACCTCCGCCTCGGCATTGAGGCCCACGGAGATGCTCTCGCCGGGCTTGAGCTGTTCCATCTGCGTGTTGAAGTCGAGCGCATCCTTGACCGCGCCCACGGTCTTCGCCGAGTCGCGAACCGCGCCGGCCGCGCCCTGGAGCGCGCCTCCCACGACGTCCTGGGCGAAGTCCTGCAGCGGGTTGCGCGCTGGTGCGCCCTGGATGGCCTGCCCCAGCTGGTCCAGCCCGGTGGCCACGACGTCCGTCGCCTTGCCCACCGACTGGGCGGCTTCCTTGAGCGCGTCGCCCGCCTGGGTCCGCAGGTCCTCGAAGAAGTCGCCCACGATGTCGCGGTCCTGCTGCTTCACGTCTCGACCGCCAACGCCCGGCGCCTCGTGTCGCTCGAAGACGTCCTGCGTGTGCTTCTTGGCGACCGGCTCGAGCGGCTCCTGGGACTTCGTCGCCGTCGCCGTCGCCGTCACCGCCTCCGCGGCCTTCTTCGCGGCCGCCTCCGCCGCGACCTTCGCTGCTTCCACCGCGCGCCGAGCGGCCTCCGCCGCGCCACCGATGATTCCGCCGATTCCCATGGGATGTCCTGGTTGAGGCGAGCGCCGGCATGCTCCTCACGGAGTGACGCGGGCACCGCCGGTTCACTGGAGTTGGGGTGGGAGCGAGAGGCGCGTCATGAAGCGCATCGCCCGTTCGCGCGAGAGTGCGAGGCATGCCGCCCCGACACGCCCTCCTCGAACTTCAGAAACGGACTTCGTCCTCCGGACGCATGCGGGTCATGCACCCTGGACTGAAGCCCCCCACGGGATGCGAGGACATGAAGCACGACATGGAAGGCTCCTGCCCGGGGGGAGGGACAATCGCATCGAGGAACTTCTGCATTCTCCTGAGGGCGCGGCGAATGTTTCGTCGGTTCTCGAGAATTCAGCGGCCGGCCCTGTCGCTCTTTGAGCGTCGGCCGCGGCGGGGCGCGGGGCCGCGAAGGTGAACGAAGAGGGCGTCGATGGCATGCTCGCCACCCGCCTCTGGCCGGACGACCTCCCCGCCTTCCACCGACAAGCAGTGCCACGCCTTGCCCTGACCCATGACGGACTTCCGCCGCCTCTTCTGGAAGCTGAACACCGCCGGATGGCTCGGCTATGGCGTGGTCACCTACGTCACGTATGCCCCCGTGCTGGTGGAGATGACGGCGGAGCAGCGCGAGACCATGGCCGTCTACAAGGCGATTCGCATGGCGCTCGGCTTCGTCCTCAGCCTGGGGCTGCACCGCATCTGCCAGCGCGTGCGCGCGGGACGTCTGCCTCATTGGGGCCAGGTGCTGTTGCTGCTGCTCGTGTGCTGGGTGTTCGGCACGGCGTGGGGGCTGCTCTTGCGCGGAGTCTCCGCATCGTTCTTCCCGGACCGCACTCCGCTGGACTGGGCGATGGTGCCTCGCGTGGGCCAGAACCTGGGCTGGGTCTTCGCGATGTGGTGCGGTGCCTACTACGCGGTGAAGACATGGCACGAGCGACAGGCCGAGGAGCGGGCGCACATCGAAGCGCGCGCCCTGGCAAATGAGGCCCGACTCCAGGCATTGCAGTACCAGCTCAATCCGCACTTCCTCTTCAACGCGCTCAACTCCCTGCGCGCCACCATCTCCGAGGACTCGAACCGCGCACAGACGATGGTGACCCAGCTGGCGGAGCTGCTCCGGCACACGCTCACCGGGCCGCAGCAGGTGCTCATCCCGCTGGAGGAGGAGCTGGAGAGCATCCACAACTATCTGGCGTTGGAGAAGGTCCGCTTCGAGGAGCGGTTGCAGGTCGAGGTGGTGGTGTCACCCGCCGCAGCCCGTGCCCACCTCCCCGCCCTCACGCTTCAGCCCTTGCTGGAGAATGCGCTCAAGCACGGGGCTCGCCGCGACTCGGTGCTGCGAGTCACCCTCCGGGCCGACCTGGAGGGAAACGAGCTGCGCATCGACGTGGCCAACACGGGCTCATTGAAGCGCGCGGCGGAGGCCGAGGGCGCCCCGCGCTCCACACGCATTGGACTTCGCAACATGAAGGAGCGGCTGGAGGTACTCTTTCCCGGCCGGAACTCGTTCGTCCTGGAGGAGCGGGACGGCT
Source organism: Myxococcus stipitatus (assembly GCF_038561935.1). The sequence goes on from NZ_CP102770.1 coordinate 7,741,467, forward strand.
GGGTCCATGCCACGCTCCGGTTGAAGGTGCCCGATGGAACGACGGCTCTCAGCGCTGCTGGTGGATGACGAGCGGCTGGCTCGCGTGGAGCTGCGCAGGCTGCTCGCGGCGCACCCGAACGTCGAGGTGGTGGGCGAGGCCGAGGATATTCCCGGTGCGGCCAGCGCACTGCGGGCCCGGCGCCCGGATGTGGTGTTCCTCGACATCCAGCTGGCGGACGCGTCCGGCTTCGAGCTCCTCGATGAGGAGCTGGGTGAGACGGCCGTGGTGTTCGTCACCGCCCTGCCCGCTCACGCCGTGCGCGCCTTCGAGGTGAATGCGCTCGACTACCTCCTCAAGCCCGTCTCACCGGCGCGACTGGAGCGCACGCTGGAGCGGCTGCGGTCCGCGCTGGACACGCAGCGCCCCTCCGGCGAACGCAAGCTCACGCTCGAGGACCGGGTGCTCGTTCAAGAAGGCGCTCGCAGCGAGCTGGTCCGAGTCAGCGACGTGCGCTGCATCCGCGCCGAAGACGACTACTCCCGGCTGGTGCTGGCCAACGGACGCGAGCACCTGGTCCACGAGTCACTCAAGAGCTGGGAGGCACGCCTGCCCCCGCGTCACTTCGTTCGGGTGCACCGCTCCACCGTCGTGAACCTGGAGCATGTGGAGCGCCTGTCCCGCGAGGAGAACGACTCGTGGCTCGTGCACGTGAGGGGGCTCGTGGAGCCGCTGAGCATGAGCCGGCGCTATGCCGTTCGCGTCCGGGAGCTGCTCGCCTGAAAGAAGCGAGCAGGCGAGTCCCAGGAACGGCTCGCCCGCCATCCCCTTCTTGAGGCTAAGGTCGGCGCACCACGAGACGGCGCATCACGACCGCGCTGGCGGGACAGGCCCCCCGGAGCTCCTCGGACGCATGAAGCGCCGGAGGCAAGTCCGCCCGGTCGATGCGGACAAACCCGAAACGCGGGAAGTAGTCCGCAGCGGTGGTGGTGAGGAGGAACATTGCCTCCAGTCCCTCCGCGGCCGCTCGCTCGATGAGGCGGGTCACCAACTCCGTTCCCACTCCCGTCCCCTTCTGACTCTCGCTCACGACAACAGAGCGAAGCAGCGCACTCGTCCCATACAGCTCCAGCCCCGCCGCGGCCACGAGAGTGCCTTCGCGCTCCGCCACGAGAAAGTGAGGCAAGTGGGCTGCCACCCCTTGTCGTGGCAGTCCCGCGGTCGTGAGGAGTGCCTCCACTGCTCCGAGGTCGACAGGGACGGCGGACCGAAGAGTGAGCATCAGCGCCCCCACCCTTCGCTCGCCAGGAGCTCGCCCACTCGGGCACGCACGTCATCGCGAATCTCGCGCACGCGCTCGACCGACTTGCCCTTGGGGTCTTCGAGCGGCCAGTCACCACGCCGCAACCCCGGCACATACGGGCAGGCGTCACCACATCCCATGGTGATGAGCCACTGAGCCCCTCGAGCGAGCTCATCCGTCAGGCGCTGCGGCCTGGCGCCCGACAGGTCAATGCCCACCTCCGCCATGGCCGCCTGCACTTCGGGGTGAACACGCTCGCCAGGCTGTGTACCCGCGGACACAGCGCGAGCCTTGGCCGGGTCCGACAGGGCGTTGAAGAATGCCGCCGCCATTTGCGAGCGGCCGGCATTGTGGACACAAGCGAAGATGACCGTCTTCATCATGATGACTCCTGAGAAGGGAAGCGACTGCTCGCCGACGCCTGCGCGAGCTCCGACTCGGTGGACAGGTTGGCTCCGCCGCTGCCCTTTAGAACGCGGCCAGGATGATACAGGCCGAGTCGCCCGGACACAGGCAGCGTTTCCTAGAAGCGACGAGGCAGCACGGCATCGCCGGCTCCAGGGAAGAGTCGGCGCCTGAGCCAGAGCGACAAGTAGACCAAGGCGATGAGGGCGGGAACCTCGATGAGCGGCCCCACGACGCCAGCCAGCGCTTCTCCCGAGGCCATCCCAAACACGCCCACCGCCACGGCGATGGCCAGCTCGAAGTTGTTGCCAGCGGCCGTGAACGACAGCGACGCCGTCTCCTCATAGGAGAAACCCAGCTTCCAGGAGAGGAAGAAGGCGCTGGTGAACATGATGGCGAAGTAGACGAGCAGCGGGAGGGAGATGCGCACGACATCCAGCGGCAGGCGGGTCATCTTCTCCCCCTGCATCGCGAACATGAGGACGATGGTGTAGAGCAGGCCGATGAGCGCGGTGGGCCCCAAGCGCGGCAGGAAGCGCTGCTCGTACCAGGCCTCTCCCTTGAGCCGGGTGAGGCCGAGACGCGTCAGCGCGCCCGCCACCAGCGGCACCCCCAGGAAGATGAGCACACTCCTGGCGATGCTCCACATGGACACGTCGAACGCCGTCACATCCGCGCCGAGCCATCCTGGGATGACGGTGAGGAAGAGCCAGCCGAGCACCGAGTAGAAGAGAATCTGGAAGACCGAGTTGAGCGCCACCAACACGGCGGCCACCTCATTGCTCCCGCACGCGAGCATGTTCCAGATGAGGACCATGGCGATGCAGCGGGCCAGACCGATGAGCACCAGCCCATTGCGGTAGTGCGGAAGGTCCGGAAGGAAGAGCCATGCCAGCGCGAACATCAATACCGGCCCCACCCCCCAGTTGAGCACCAGGGAGGTGGTGAAGAGCTTGCCACGCGTGCGCAGCCGTCCCAGCTCGCCGTACCGCACCTTCGCGAGCACCGGGTACATCATCCACAGAAGGCCCAAGGCGATGGGCAGGGACACCGTGTCCAGCTTCACCGTGTCCAACCTCGCCCCCAGGTCCGGGAAGGCCCGCCCCAGGCCGATGCCCAGCCCCATGGCGGCGAAGATCCACACCGGAAGGAACCGGTCGATGACGGAGAGCTTCTTGACGATGTCGTCCGAAGCAGGGGTAGCGGTCATGAGAAGACTCCTCGGATTACTTGCAGGCGTTGGGACCACGGGACTCGAGGAGCCGCTCGACGTCTTCCCGGAGCACGTCCTTCTTCGTGAAGGCGGACACGAGCGCCCGGAGCTGGGCCTTGCACACCTCGTCCAGCTGTGGAGCCAGGCGGTAGTACACCCAGCTTCCTTCTCGACGGGCCTCGACGACGCCCGCGTTCTTCAACACGCCGAGCTGGCGGGAGGTGTTGGACTGGGTCAGGTGCAGGGCTGACTCGAAGTGGCAGACACACAACTCCCCGTGGCTGAGGAGCGCGACGATGCGGAGCCGAGTCTCGTCCCCCAGCGCCTTGAAGAGGCGGGAGGCGGCCCGGACATCGAGAGAGGAGGCGACAGGTGCCATGAGGATATTACGATATTCTGATGTCCTGTGGCGCGCCACAACCTCGACCTCTGAAAACTTCCCGTGACACCGCATGGAGGCATGCCCGCCCGGGGAGCATCACGGAGAGCGCGGTCCTCGCGGGCAGCCTTCCCCGAGCCCCCCTCTCCCTGAGAGGCGCGGCGCGCCCAACGGCCTCTGTCCCTGCTGCGGTGCTGCTGCACGCTGGGCACACATTTCGTAGAGTCCCACGCCATGAGCATCCTCACCTTCGGCCTCAATTTGACTTTGGACGGGTGCATCGACCACACCCAGGGAATCGCTGACGACGAGCTCCACGACTACTGGACGCAGCGCATGGAACAGAGCGGGGCCATGCTCTTCGGGCGAACCACCTACGAGCTGATGGAGGGATTCTGGCCCGCGGTGGTCCACGACGAAAAGGCACCGCGTGCGATGCGCGAATGGGCCCAGAAGCTCGAGGCGAAGGCGAAGTACGTCGTGTCGAGCACGCGGAGCGACTTTCCGTGGCAGAACACAATCAGGGTGGAGGGTGACCTTCGCGAGGCCATCACTGCGCTGAAAGCGAAGACCGAACGGGGTGTCCTCGTCGGTGCACCCAAGCTCGCGACCGCGCTCGAGGAGTGGGGGCTCATCGACGAGTACCGCTTCGTCGTTCATCCCGTCATCAGTGGCCACGGGCCGACGTTGTTTCATGGCCTGTCGAGCGCGCGGCAGCTCGAGCTCCTATCGACGCAGCGGTTCAAGTCCGGAGCGCAGGCCCTCCACTTCCGTCGCAAAGCGGGATGAGCGTGGAAGGATTCGTCCGCACCGCCGCGTCCGGACACTCGACACGCGACTGAGCGTTCAGAGAAACGCGTCGGCGTGCTGAGCGACCCAGCGGTCGAAGGAGCGCGGCCTTCGTCCGAGAACGCGCTCCACGCCATCGTTGACGAGCGCCATCCGCCCTTCCCGAATCGCACGCCAGATATCGACGAGCGCCGCGGCATACGGGCCTCTGCCAACGCTCGCCTGCGCCTCTTCATCGGAGATTGACTCGAAGCGAACTGTCTTTCCGATGGTGGCACCGATTCGAGTGGCCATCTCGCCGTAGCTCAGCGCCTCTGGTCCCGTCACCACCAAGGACTCCTCGATGGACTCGCTCGCCGTCAGGGCATGGGTGGCCACCTCGGCGAGGTCGTCCGGATGGATGAAGGCGATCCTCCCCTCCCCTGTCGAGGAGCGGAGCACGCCCTCGGAGGCGATTGAATCGGCCCAGCCGAGCACGTTCGACATGAACGCCGCCGACCGGATGAACGTGAACGAGAGGCCACTCTCTCGAATGGCGGTCTCGCCGCGCGCATGCCAGGGGCCCGTCCCCACGCCCGTGCTCACGTCCAGCGTCGAGAGCTTGACCAGGTGCTTCACCCCAGCATCCCTTGCGGCGAGCGCGAACGAGCGGTCCCTGACCCCGAGCTTGGGACCGCTGCTCAGGAGAAACGCCGCATCAACCCCGGCGAGGGCGGCGGAGAGCGAGGCGCGCGAACCAGATAGGTCCCCAACCCGGACTTCGACCCGATTCCCGAAGAGTGCTCGCGCCTTCTTCGCATCGCGCACGAACACGCACGGGCGCGCACCCCGCGCAAGCAGGCACCGGGTGACCCCCGAGCCGATGTTACCGGTCGCCCCCGTGACCAGATACTTCATCGCGCCCTCCCGTCGGACCAGCCGCGCACGACTTCGAGCGCGATTCGCTTCTGCCCCTCCAGCGTGAAGTGCAGCCCGTCCTCCATGAACAGCTCCCGCGAGGGTGACAGGCCGAGACTCTCGAACAGGTTGATGACGGGCTCATCGAAGGCGGCAATGACCTCTGCGACGCGGGCGATGTCCTCGTTGCGGAAGCGAACCCCGAAGCAGGACAAGCCCCCATGCTTCGACACGCAATCTTCGAGCACCGGGGGAGGCGTCACCCACAGGCACCGCGACTTCGTCTCTCGCGAGACGCGATTGCGGAGCTCCTCGAAGTTTCGCGCCGTCTCTTCGAGAGCAACGAGCGTCTTGCTCGGCGCCGGGCCTTGTGTCCGTGCGTCGTTCACGCCGATGAAGAACAGGATCCAGTCTGGATTCCTCGCGATGACCCCGCCCATTCGAATCAGGCCGTGTGTTGTCGTCTCACCCGCGACGGCGCTGACGTCAATCGAGATTCCATCCATGGGGCGGCGCACAGCCAACATCTCGTTCAGGATTGCCCCCCACGACTGTGGGTCGGAGGTGTGGCTATCGCCGAACGCGAGAACCCTCGCCCCGGGCCGCAAGGGAAGGCGGTCCACCATCGCGCCCACCACGGGATCCGCGAGCAATTCGAGCGCGGCCTCCTTCGCGCCCGCACGCAGACGCCTGAGTTCAGCGGAGTAGATGTCCGGAGCGAGGCCCAGCAGGGCCGCACGCATCGGCTCGGTGAGCGCCGCAGCCCCAGGAAGCGATGCCACGGTTTGTTCTGGCTGAAGCACCTTCATGAGCCAGCGTGTCTGTTCGGTCGACCAGGTCATGCGCAACGAGATACCGGACGGACCGAGTACGCACTAGTATGCGGCTTGGAAACGGACTCTTATCATGCGCGCAAAAATCGACCTGGACCTCAACGACGTCGCCCTGCTCGTGCGCGTGGTGCAACGGCGGAGCTTCTCCGCCGCTGCTCGTGAGCGCGGGGTTCCCGTCTCGACCGTGAGCCGCCGCATCGCCCGGCTCGAGTCAGCGCTCGGGCTGCGGCTCCTCGAGCGCACGACGAGGACACTTCGCCTGACGGACGCGGGGCGCAAGTACTTCGACCATGCCGAACGCGCGATGGATGACCTCGCGCAAGGCACCGGGCAGGTTCGACAGTTGCAGGATGAACCTCGCGGCCGCGTTCGCATCGCCGCGCCGATTTCCTTCGGACCCGCCATCGCCAACGCGGTCTATCGGTACCTCGCCAGGCACCCGGGCGTGTCGGTCGACCTGGATATCGACGGGCGTCGCCCCGACCCCGACAGTGGCTTCGACATCGCAATCATGACGGAGAAATGGAGCGACACCGGCGACTTCGTTGCGCGCGAGGTCCGCCCGATGACCCGGAAGTTGCTGTTCGCGAGCCCGCACTACCTGAAGGCGCGCGGCACGCCTCGTGGCGTCGAGGAACTCGCGCCCCATGACTGCATCGCGACGCGCGCCACTGACGGCCACGCAACGTGGATGCTCTCCCAAGGTCGCACGAAGCGACGTTTCACCTTCGCGCCGCGCCTCTACGTGAGCGAATTCTCCGCTGCCTATCGCGCCGTGCTCGCGGGTGTCGGCATCGCGATGCTCCCCGAGTCATTGTGCGCCCAGGATGTGACAAAGAGACACATGACCCGAGTCCTGGATGGCTGGGAAGGAGAAGCCGCCGGTGTCTATCTGCTCTACCGCGCCCATCGGTCGCTGACGGCGGCGGTACGTACCTGCATCGACCACCTGCTCGCGGAGCTTCCCGCCACGCCTCTGCTCCGCAGCGCTCGCGAGAACTGAGCGGGAGTTGCTCGTGAGAATCGTCTCCTTGTCCCTTCGCGCCTCCAACAGGGCTCGGGTGGCGGCCATCGAGCCGGTCAAATCCCACCGGTGGCCTTGAGGCGAATTGATGTTGCCCCCTCGAATCGGTGTCCCGCGCTTCGGGTGGCTGACGCTGCGCCGGAGAGCCAGCAGACCTGGAAGGGGCCAGACCTGAACGTAGCTACAATTGAATTGCGGTAGCACCGAGCCACGGATAACGTCTGACAGGGTCTGCATCCTCGCAGCCGGTCTCGCCAGCCGGCCCCAACTCGGCGTTCGACTTGTCCTCGTTCCTGAAGCTGAAGTGGTCCTCGCGCGAGAACCTTTGCGCGCAGCTGCTGTCGGTCCTCCAGTCGATTCCCCGTGAAGCGAAGCATCCCCAGGGGCTCCGCAGATTTCGAACGCGGGAGCAATGCATCAACCTGCTGGCGCGATTCGCGGGCCCGGCGCAACACGGCACCTTGCGCGACATCCTCCTCGATGACCGGGAGGCACACGTCGCCCGGAGACTCGCCCTGGACGGGGCAATCTCCCTGGGGATTGAACTGTCCCCGCCCGAGCTCACGGGGCTCATCGAAGAGGCCCTCGCAAATCGCGAAGGGGCAAACGCCCTGTCCCTGGCCGAGGTCCTCTCCCTGGCTCGCACGGAAGAAGACTGCGTCATCGCCGAGCAGGCCCTCGCGCGCGTCACTGCAGGACAGCGCTTCGTCGTGCTCGGCCGCTCGCGGCGCCGCCCCTTGCACACGCGGCTTCGACAAATGCTGCACGCGCGCTGGCTCGCCGAGGACCGGGCGGTGGTTCAAGGCGAGGTCCCGGAACTTCGCTTCGACGTCGCCGCAGCCGTGGCCAACTGGGGCCATCCGAGCGCATGGGACGCCCTCGCGCGTCTCGCCCATGAGGAGGTCTCCGAGGAGATGATGGACGACGTGCGCAGGGGACTTCCCACCGAAGCCTTCGTCCGCTGGGCACGGCTGAACCCCAAGCTGTACCAGCAGGCAGCGGAGGCCCTGCGCCTGCCACTGCCCGAGATGCGCGCCCACTTCTCCGAGGAAGACCTCCGCGAGCGTCTGCGCCACGCGGCGACACATCAGCGACTCTTCACCTCTCTTCACGACAACCGCCCGACGAAGCGCGGCGAGAACTTCCCGTTCGCCGCCCGACTCCTGGCCGAGTGGAGCGAGGAGCGGCCCCTGCTCCTGGGCCTGCTCCGCCATCCGGATGTGGCCGAGCATCCCCGCCGTGCCCTGCTCGCGGCGCTCCTCCTCGTGGACCGGGCGGCCGCCATTCAGTGGGCTCGGGAATCGCTGGGCGCGGCGGAGCTGCCAGCCCTCATGCTCCAACTGCTCCAGGAGGTGGCGATGGAGCCCAGGCCCGAAGAGCGCCCCTTCATCCTCGAGGTCTTGCAAGGAACCGACGACGTCGCCGCGTGCTTCGCGCTCGAAGCGCTGTTCGAGCTGGGAGGCGTGGGCGACGCACCACTGGAGCGAGTGGAGGCCCTGACGCGGTCGGCACATCCGGGCCTGCGCGTTCGCGCCATGGCGACCCAGGTCCGCGCAGGAAGACGCGAGGGGCTACCTGAGCTCGTGCGGCTGGCCCGGGAGGCACCCGAGCCCTGGCTCCGAGCCGAAGCCCTGCGCTGGCTGTGCGAAGTCGACCGCGAGGCAGGGCAGCCATGTTTGGAGCAAGCCCTCGCGGACGATGCCACCTGGGGAGATGCACCTCTCGCGGCGGCAGAGGCCCTCCGCGCCCTCGCGAAGCGCGGCACGCCCGAGGACCTCTCCTTGCTGATGAACGCCTCCGTCGCCGTGCTGGAGACGTTCTCCAACGTGGTTCGATACTCGAACCACACCTTCTTCCAGATGCGCTATCTCGTGGATGAGAGCCTGGAGTTCCACCTGGCGCGCGACGAGGGACGTGCGCATGGCGAGCTCCCGATGCCCTCGGTCCGCAAGTTCGCCTTCGACATTCTCTCGCATGCCCGAACACCGGAGGAGAAGCCTCCCAGGCCCCTCTTCCCACGCGCGCTGTTCGTTCCCTGGAGCCGGCGCGAATGGGGGCTCACTCCTCATAGAGTGCCGTCGCAATCTCAGCCAACCTAGAGGCGAATGCCCATGGCTCAAGCGTCGACGCACACATTCCAAGAGTGGGCCCTTGCCCCCAGTGCCAGACATCCTGGTTGGGAAGCCATTCGCACTTTCCTGGGTAGCGCTTTCGCAGCCACACAGATTTCCGCGGTTTCGATCTTCGATTTCGACCCCAGAACATCGACCTTCAAACAGACAACCTCCCTGCCCCTGAGCGGAACGGAAACACTGACCGCCCATCAGCCTGACATCCAGGCCGCGCTTCGCCGAGACACCCTCATCGTGTTCTCGCTCCGGGCCTCACCCAACATGGGCGAGGCCTTCCCCGAATATGCACTCAGCGAGGAAGGCACCTTCGACATCGAAAAGTGTGACCTCCTCTTTGGCGCCCAGGTCGCGAAGCTCGAGGTCGCACTTGAAAGAGGCGCTCGCGCCCTGATGGCCTTCCACGATGGAGAGCCTCTCTTCTTGATTCAATGAGCGGACAGAGGCCCGCCCCGCGCGGGCCCCGGACTCAGAGCGCCACTTGCGCCTGGAGCAGCTCCGACAGTGCTGGCACCGCCTTCGCCCCCCGGTTGTCGTCCACCAATCCCACGCTCCAGGCGAAGCCAAGCGCTGAGGCGGCGGACCCTCGCATCGCCGCGTGGCAGGAGGCCTACCAGCGCTTCGGCGTCAATCCGAAGAAGGCGCGTCCCAGCGCGGAGGCGCTGTTGCGCCGCGTGGTGAACGGGAATCCCGTGCCGTGGATCAACAAGGCGGTGAACGCGTACCTGTTCGCGGAGCTCTTCTATCTGCTGCCCGTGGGTGGCTACACGCTGGGCCGGCTCCAGGGCGACCTCCAGCTCCGCCTGTCGCCAGGCGACGAGCCCTTCACGCCCATCGGCGGCACGGAGGTGGAGCAGACCAGCGCGGGCGAGGTCGTCTACGCGGACGACGCGCGCGTGCTCACCCGGCGGTGGAACTTCCGCGACTGCGACCACGCCAAGGTGGAGGCCGACTCGCGCGACATCATCCTCTTCGTCGAGGCGCCCTCCGCCGCGGTGACGACCGAGGACCTCAAAGGCCTCGTCTCACTCATCGGCGAGAAGATCCAACAGCACTGCGGGGGCCGCACCACCCTGGGCCTCCTGGACGTGCGCGAGGCCCGCGCGGTCCAGCTGCCGACGGAGTGACGCGTGCCCGGGCCGGCCCATCAGCCCCGGCCGGCCCGGAGCACGGGCGACGCCGCGCGCGTCTCGCCTGAAAAAAGAACGGGCCCTCGAGGGGCCCGTGAAACACCGCGCGGGGAGCACGAGGCTCGACCCGCGTGGGGGAAGCTCACATCACGGTGGACGAGAACACGCCGCGGCCGATGGCCATGATGCCGCCGATGATGAAGAGCACCGCGAGCCCCACGCCCGCCAAGGGGAGCCCGTAGCCCGGCTGCGCCTTCCGGCGGTTGACCGAGATGAGCGCCTGCGCCACGCCGGCCGCCGCCACCATCATCACGATGTGGCCAATCAGCGCCGGATAGTAGAAGCGCGTCACCAGCACGAGGATGCCCAGGAGCACCTGGAGGTGCAGCAGGCCCGTGAAGGACGCGCCGAGGATGCGCCCGCCCTTGTCGAACGGGCGCTTCGTGGCGAGCCCGAAGGCGAAATAGGCAATGGCCAGCACACCCGCGAGCAGCACCAGGTAGCGCAGTCCGGAGTGGGCACTGAAGAAGATTCGTTCCATGAGGCCTCGCGGTTTACCAACGGGGACAGCGGGAAGCACGTTTCAAGACGGGTCCGGCTTGGGAGTCTTCGGGGTACTCGGCGGGAGCGCGGGCGCGGCGATGCGCTCCGCGGGCGGAAGCGCTCCCGTGAGGCTCTTGAGGAAGGCCACCAGGTCATCCACCTCCGCGTCCGTCAGCGTCCGCGCGAGCTGGTGCCGGGCCATCAACCGGACCATCGTCGGCAGGTCCTTCACGCTGCCGTCATGCAGGTACGGCCCCGTGCGCTCGACGTTGAGCAGCGTGGGCACCCGGAACTTGCCCCGGTCATCCTCGTTCTTCGTCACGTCGAACCGGCCCGCGTCCTTGAGCCCCGGGTAGTCCTCCACCAACCCCAGCCGCTGGAACGACAGCCCGCCCACGGTGGGCCCGTTGTGGCACGTGGTGCAGCCCGTGCTCGCGAAGAGCTGCAGGCCCCGCTGCTCCGTCTCGGTCAGCGCGGAAGGGTCTCCCGCGACGAACCGGTCGAAGCGCGACGTGGTGGTGAGGCCCCGCTCGAACGCGGCCAGCGCCCTGGCGGCGTTCTCCAGCGACACCGGCTTCTTCTCGCCGGGGAAGGCCTCGCGGAAGCGCGCGACGTACTCCGGCATGGAGGACAGCGTCGTCACCACCCGGCGCGCGTCCGGCATGGCCATCTCCACCGGATTGAGGATGGGCCCCGTCGCCTGCGCCTCCAGCGTGTCCGCGCGCCCATCCCAGAACTGCGCGATGTGTCCCGCCGCGTTGTAGACGGTGGGCGAGTTGCGCGCGCCCTTGAGTCCCTTGTGCCCGTCCGACAGCGCCTTGTTGTCCACGCCGTAGGTGCCCAGGCCGTGGCAGGTGTTGCAGGAGACGTCGTGGTTCTTCGACAGGCGCGGCTCGAAGAAGAGCATCCGGCCCAGTTCCACCTGTGAAGGTGTGTCCTTGGGCGCGGGCTTCGCGTCCTTGCCGGGAGGCACGGGCCGGAAGAAGTGCGCGAGCTGGTCGGGCGTCAGCGGTTTGGGTCCGCGAGGCTTCGGCGCCTCGGCCACCACCGCGGGCGAGACCACCGGCTCCTGCTTCCGCTCGCAGGCCAAAAGCCCACCCGCCCCCAACGAGGCCAGCGTGAGCAATGAGTAGAACCGGGTTCGCGACATGAGGGACTCCGAGAGTGTGCGCCGGGATGACACGCTATCAGCAGGGCTCCGAGAGGGCGTGCGCGTCTTGATGACGCACCCCATCGTCTCTTCCAGCGTCCATCAGACGGGCGGCAGCGGGCCCCTCGTCGCCCCCCTGCTCCTCGGACGTCCCGCCGCGGGCTGCGCGGCTCCGCGCCGGCGACTACCTCCTTGGGACTGTCTGGGACTGTTCACGGTGAGGGACGAAGGCCCCTCCGGGAATGTCGAGCACGCATCAGCGGCCACGCAGCGGCGCATCCGCTCCATGGCGCGCCAGCGCGGCGCCCTGTCCCTCGGACCCGGAGGAGGATGGATGCGGGATGAACGCGGTGGGGACGAAGACGTGGAGGTGCTCGTCTGCCGCAAGTGCCTGATGCGCGGCGGCGCCCGGACGGGAGGCGTCGAGCTGCCCCGCTGGCTCCAGCGCACGCTGAGCGAGCGAGGGCTCGCGGACCACGTCCGTGTCATGCCCACGGGCTGCTTGCGGCAGTGTCCTCGCGACCAGGTCACCGTGCTCGTCACCGGAGGCGGCACCGGACAGGGCAGCGCGCTCATGACGGTGGACCCGCTCCTTCAGCGCGAGAAGCTGATGCGACTCATCGAAGCGCGAGCGCGTCCCGACGAAGACCTCCTGTCCCCTCGGGAGGAGCCCGACGAGCGGACCCTCTCGCGACCCGGAGACCCGAGTCACACGCGGAGCTGACGGCGGACCGGACACGAGCCGGTCGACGAGCCACGCCACCCCCAGCCCCGTCGCCGCTCCCGCCGCGTCCCACGCCAGGTCCTTGAGCGAGAAGCGGGTCCCTCGCCCCAGGTCGTACAGTTCCTTGCCCACACCGACTCCGAGCGACAGGCCCGCGCCGCTCCACAGCCGCGCTTCGGGTGAATCGAAGAGGAGCGCGCCCGCGCCGTAGCCCACCCCCGCGAGCGCGAAACACGCCGCGAAGTGCTTGGGCTTGTCCGGGCCCAGCCAGTCATCTCCAGACGAGGCAAGCGCGGAGGAGGCGGGGGCCAGGACCAGGAATGGGACGAGGAGCCAGGGGGAGGAGGGCCACATCTCCAGGGATGTAGCATCCCACGGACCGTCCAGGTGGGATGCCCGGGAGCAAGGCGAGCCCTCTCGCTCCGTGTGTTTTCGAGACGTGGCCAGCCGCTCGGCCTATGCTCCGGGTCGCGTGAAACGACTCGGCCCCTCGTTCACCTTCCAGCAGCAATCGAACCGGCACCCCGGGCTCGACGGAGCGCGCGGTCTGGCGGTCCTGGCCATGGTGCTCGGACACACGCTGGACGCGCTGCTGTCGCCCGAGGCGCGTCTGCACCCGTGGGTGCAACACTACTGGGCCTTCCGCGGCGTCACCGCGCCCCTGTTCCTCCTGGTGAGCGGATGGGCCGTGGTGGCCGCGCTGGGCACCAGGCCCAACAGCGCGCGAGACACCCTGGGACGCCGGGTCCGCCGCTCGCTGCTGCTGCTCTTCCTCGGCTACCTGCTGCACTGGCCTGGATGGCATGCGGTGCGGAACATGGGCTGGACGGACGCGATGCTCTCGCGCGTCTTCGCCTTCGATGCGCTCCAGTGCATCGGCTTCGCGCTGCTCATCGGCTCCGTGCTGCTCGCGCTCGTGCCCGCACGAGGCGGGCGTCCGCTGCTCCTGCTGGCCCTGGCCGTGGCGGTCCCCGTCGCCAGCGCCGCCATGTGGAAGCTGGGCGTGGGGCTGCCCGCGCCCGTGCAGCAGTTCCTGGGCAGCGCCGAGGGAAGCCGCTTCCCCTTCTTCCCCTGGGCGGGCTTCTTCTTCGCCGGAGCCTTCGCGGCCTCCCTGCTGAACGTGCTGCGGCCGGGACTGCCGCAGGGCTTCTCGCTGCTCGCGGTGGGCGCGGGGCTCCTGGCCATCACCCAGCTGCTCCTCGTCCCCGACTGGGGTCCCGCGAGCGCGTGGATGGTCGCGTATCGCGTGGGCCAGGGACTGCTCGTCCTGGGCGTGGTGACGCTGGCCCCCACGCGCCTGAGTGGCTTGCTGGCGCCCCTGGGGCGGCTGTCGCTGTGGATCTACGTCCTGCACCTGCCGGTGGTGTACGGCTGGGCGGACATCGCCGGCCTCGCCTCGCGGGTGGGCCCGACGCTGGGTGTTCCCGCCGCCCTGGGCGTGGCCGCGGCCCTGCTCCTGGGCTGCGCGGTGGTGGCGAAGGTGGGCCGCTGGGTGACGGACCAGGCCCGCCCGTGGCGAGCGGGCTCCACCACGCTGAACGCCAGCATCGGCGGCACGCGGATGAGCCCTCGGGCCTGAGGCACGCGGCCCCGCGTCAGTGGCGGGGCTCTTCCTCGGTGAACTCGGCATCGACCTCGGAGCGCGACGCGCCCGAGCGAATCCTCGCCGACGGGCCCTGCGCGTCCTGCTCCCAAGACCGGGGGAACGAAGTCCCTCCCGGCGGTGTCCCCGCGAAGGGACCCGGGAAGCCCATGCCGCCAATGGTGGTGACGTGCAGCGAGCCCTCGCGCATGCGCCGCTCGACGGCCCGGCGCAGTCGCACCGTCACGAAGCGCCGCACCGGAGGCAGCAGCAACAAGAGCCCCGCCACGTCGGTGAGGACACCGGGAATCACCAGCAGCACGCCGCCGAGCATGATGAGTGCGCCGCTGAACAGCCCCTCCTCCGGCACCTGCCGCATGGCCAGGGACGTCTGCCAACGCCGCATCACCCGCGAGCCCTCGCGACGGGCGAGCCACGAGCCCACCAGCCCCATCAGCAGCACCAGGCCCAGCGTGGGCATGAAGCCTATCTCCCGGCCGATGGCGACCAGCAGGTACAGCTCCACGAAGGGGACGACGATGAGCGCGAACAGGAGGTACTTGAACACGCCCTCAACCTAACGCCGCCGGGCGCCTCGTGCCCGCGCAACCCGGCGGAAAGGGCGGCGCCATCGCGCCCGCCCCCTGGCCTTCACCGACCACCGAGGCTCGTCGTCAGCGAGTCCACCAGGAGGTACAGGAAGAAGAAGACCCCCAGTGCGATGAGGAAGAACTTCACCCCGGGCTGGAAGCCGCGTGCTCCCTCGCTCGTGCTCAGCCCGTACGAGGAGCTCATCGCCTCGGGGACACCGGCGACCTCTCCGGCGTAGCGCACGGTGCGCAGGTACTGGTCCACCACCACGCCGTCGTCGTTGGCGGACAGGGAGCGGCCAAGCTGGGGGTCCACCAGCCGGGCCCCGGCGCCGCTCGCCAGGAGGGCCGCCTCGGCGACCACCTCCCGCACCAGGTCCGTCCGCTCGGAGAGGGGGATTCGCAGCTCGGTGGCCACCACCTGGCCGCCCTCGCGCAGCACCCCCACCTCCACGTCCCCGTGCTGGAAGTGCCAGAGGCGGTTGCCGTCCGCGCGGACGCTCACCCGCTTCTCCGAGAGGAGGCCATCCACCCGCGCCGCCTCGTAAGGCGTGCCCGGCGTCATCGTCTGTAGGAGCAACTCGTATCTCACGCGGGTTGCGAGTATACGCCGCCCAACGTCATGCCCACCTCATCCAAGCCCCCTTCTGGCCCCCATCGCGGTGGCAGGCCCTCCCCCTCGCAGTCCTCGTCCCAGCGGGGAGGCCGCCCCCACCACCGCCCGGAGAAGACCGCGCCGGACCGGACCTCGCCCGATTTGGGGCCGGATGGTGTCCCCCAGGTCTCCCTGCTGCGCCGCGGCGTCGAGCGCTGGCAGGCGGGCCACCCGTGGATCTACCGCGCGGACCTCAACGGCGACCCGGGACTCCAGGGCGGCGAAGTCGTCCGGGTGACGGACGGGCGCGGCTGGTTCATCGGCAAGGCGTTCTATTCGCGCCAGTCGAAGATTGCTCTGCGCTGGCTCAGCTACGACGACGTCGCGGTGGACGCGGACTTCTTCCGCCAGAAGTTCCAGTCCGCGCTGGACCTGCGGCAGCGCGCGCTGCCGGGTGAGACGACGTACCGGCTCATCCACGGCGAGGCGGACGGCATCCCCGGGCTCGTGGTGGACCGCTACGGCGACTACCTCAGCGTCCAGTTCCTGGTGCCCGCCACCGAGCAGCGCAAGGTGCTCATCGCGGACCTGCTGGAGGAGCTGCTCAAGCCGCGCGGCATCGTCAACCGCTCGGACGTGGGCGTGCGCAACCTGGAGGGACTCATGCCGGAGAAGGGCCTGCTGCGGGGCCAGCTCCCCGGCCCCATCTCCTTCGACGAGGGCCTGGTGCGCGTGCGCGCGGACCTGCTGGAGGGCCAGAAGACGGGCGCCTTCCTGGACCAGCGGGAGAACCACGTCATGGCGGCGCAGTACGCCCACGGCGAGGCGCTGGACTGCTTCTCCTACGTGGGAGGCTTCGCGCTCCAGCTCGCCTCGCGCGCCAAGAGCGTCACCGCGGTGGAGATCTCCGACCTGGCCTCCGCTCAGCTGCGGGAGAACGCCGCGGCCAACAAGCTCACCAACGTGAATGTCGTCGTGGCCAACGCCTTCGACTTCCTGCGCGACGCGGTGGACGAGGGCCGCAAGTTCGACACCATCGTCCTGGACCCGCCGTCCTTCGCGAAGAACAAGGACGCCATCGCCGCCGCGGTGCGCGGGTACAAGGAAATCAACCTGCGCGCGATGCAGCTCCTGCGGCCGGGTGGAATCCTCATCACCGCGAGCTGCACGTACCACGTGGACGAGCAGGCCTTCGAGGACATGCTCGCCTCCGCCGCGGCCGACGCACGCCGCCGACTGCAAATCATCGAACGGCGCGGCGCGGGCAAGGACCATCCCGTGTTGCTGAACCTGCGCGAGACCCGCTACCTCAAGTGCTTCGTGCTGCGCGTGCTGTAGGGCGCCGCGGCACGGGTCAGGCGGTGACATGCGGACGCACGACTGGGGGGATGACGACGAGGAGCAGGAGGACGCACCCGCTCCGGGTGGCACGCAGGCGCGAGAGCGCGCGCTGAAGGAAGTGCGCGCCATCTACCGGCAGGCGGACGCGGCCTATGCCCCCTTCTCGTGTCAGGCCAGCGGCGAGTGCTGCCAGCTCTCTCGCACGGGACGCCAGCCGTGGCTGTGGCTCCCCGAGTGGGAGCTCTTGACGAAGGGCCGCCCCCTGCCGCCTCCTCGCGAGGACGGAGGCTGTCCGTACCTGGACGCGGCGGGGCTGCGCTGCACCGTCTACGCGGACCGCCCCTTCGGCTGCCGGACGTTCTTCTGTGAACGAATCCGAGGCCCCGCGCGCCAACCCGCCGAGACGGTGGGTACGCTGCTGGAGCGCCTCGAATGGGCGTCCCAGCGCAGGGAGCCCTCGCTCCGAGGTCCTCGCCCCCTGCTGGAGTGGCATGCGGAGGCCTTCGCCGCGGCGCGAAAGCCGCGCTGACGGGGCCCTCATGCCCGGTCTGCACCGGAATCCGGCTCTCTGATTCGAGCCATCACCGTAAATCGAGAACTTCTCCTGCGTGCCTCTGGATGTATCAGCGTGAACTCACGCGCTGACGAGGCAATGATTGGTCCACGAATCGGCCTGGGAGGCGTGGGCTTGCGGAGAAGTAGGACGACGAGGGCAACAACAGGTCATCGAGGGCTGTCGATGGAAGGCCGGGTGTCCCGGCCGTGATTCCTCCTCGTTGGCTCGTCGCGCCGCAGGAATTCAAGGGCACCCTCACCGCCACCGAAGCGGCCGAGGCCATGGCCAAGGGTGTGCGAGAGGTCTCCCCCGAGGTGGTGCTGGACATCGCGCCGCTCGCGGATGGAGGACCTGGCACGGTGGATGCGCTGCTGTCGGGCACGCGGGGCGAGCGCCGCGTGTGTCAGGTGCACGGTCCGCTGGGGCACCTGGTCGAGGCCGCCTGGGCGCTGCTCGAGGACGGGCGCACGGCGGTGGTGGAGATGGCGGCGGCCTCGGGCCTGACGCGGATGGAGCCCACGCCGAGCAACGCGCGGCGGGCCTCCACCTACGGCGCCGGACAGCTGATGCGCGCCGCGCTGGATGCGGGCTGCGAGCGGCTCATCGTCGGCCTGGGTGGAAGCGCCACCACGGATGGCGGCACGGGCGCGCTGACCGCGCTGGGCTATCGCTTCCTGGACGCGCAGGGGAATCCGCTTCCGCCCGGTGGCGCGGCCCTGTCCGCGCTGGCGCGTGTGGATGCCTCCGGACGCCATCCCCGGCTGGGGCAGGTGGAGCTGATGGGCGCGACGGACGTCACGTCGCCGCTCCTGGGCCCGGATGGCGCGGCGCGACTGTTCAGTCCGCAGAAGGGCGCGGATGCGTCGACGGTGGAGGCGCTGGAGGCGGCGCTGGCGCACTTCGCGAGCGTGGCGGGAGACACGAGCGCGGGCTGGCCGGGCGCGGGCGCGGCGGGTGGCTTTGGCTTCGGGCTGACGGCGCTCGCCGGGGCTCGGCTGGTGCCGGGCTATGAGCTGGTGTCGCGCGCGCTGGGGCTGGAGCGGCGCGTGTTGCTCGCGGAGGTGGTGCTCACGGGCGAGGGCCGCTTCGACCGGCAGACCTCGCTGGGCAAGGGCCCGGGTGGATTGGCGCGCCTGGCGCGCGAGCACGGGACGCCGGTGGAGCTGTTCGCGGGCTCGGTGCGGCGCGATGACGGGCTGGAGCTGGATCTGTTCCACACGGTGGTGGACCTGAGCACCCAGGCACGTCCGGGAGTCTCCGCCGCGGACGTGCTGCGCGATGCCGTTGCGCGATGGACGGCGGCGCGACTCAAGACAGCACGCTGACGGCCGGGCGCTCTGCCTCAGCCCCATCACGTCCGGGCGCCACCGCCACGGACGTGCCGCGCGACGCCGTGGCTCGGTGGACGGCGCCTCACTGTCGGGCCGCGCTCAGACGTCGAGCGGGTCCGTCGTGCGCACCACCTTCATCCCGGCGCGGCGAAGCTCCTCGATGCCTTCGTCCGCCAGCCGGGGAAAGTCGACCGACGGCGGCAGCGGGTCCAAGGGTGGCGCGGGCACCGGGCTCATCGTGTCCACGAGGATGTGGACCCGCCCCATCTTCGAGCGGTCCGTCTTCTCGATGTGCGTCCGCAGGTCCCTCAGCGTGGAGAGCACGCAGTGGGACTTCGCCTGGCCGAACACATAGATGCGGTCGAACGTCATCAGCCGCTCGAAGAGGCCCGTGTTGAACGCCCCCACGCGCTGCCCCTTCACCTCCGTCACCTCGGGCGAGAGCACCGAGTAGTTCTCCGTGAGCGGATGCTCGCCCTTGAGCTCGAAGTGCGTCGCCGTGTCCCGCGCGATGGCGTGGAACGCGCTGGCCTCGTAGAACGCCGGCACCAGCGCGTGGCTCACGCCGCCCAGCAGCGCGTGGAACGGCCACACCGTGAGCACGTAGCGCCCCTGCGCCTCCAGCCGCTCGCAGTACTCCAGGCTCTCCTCCGGGAAGCGCGTGGCGCGCCAGCGGCCGGAGCGGACCTCCGCCGCCGAGATGTTCGTGAAGGGCGCGGGAGGATGGCCCTCCGCGTCCCGCCACCATGCCGGATGGAAGATTTGAAACACGCGATGCGTGTCGAGCGAGAACAGCAGCTCCGTCAGCCGGTCCAGGTGCGAGTAGAGCCAGCGCAGCGAGCGCTGCGAGTCCTCGACCGAGCCCGGGACGAAGAGACTCGCGCCCGGGATGCAGAAGCCCACCTGCACGTCGATGCCGAAGGCGGCGACACGCACGCGGTCTTCTCGCGCCGGACGGATGCCGTGCTCGGCCGCGTAGCGACGGGCCTCCGCGGCGACCTCTCCCGTGCGCTCCAGGTAGAGCTGACCCGCGCGAGCATCGTCATGGAAGCGGGGAATGGGCAGTGGCATGGCGTCCTCCGGAGTCCCTCGACTCAACGACCCTTGGGGAAGTGACGGCGCGTCAGCTCATCGACGAGCGCGCGGGTGGTGGGCGTCAGCGCGACCTTCGCGTTCTCCGCGCCGGCCTCCTGCGCCCCCACGAGCGAAGGCACCTCGGGCTCCGCCTCGAACAGCGGGAAGTAGCCCTCTGGCACCGGCTCGCCCTCCTGCCCCACCAGGCCCATGGGCCCGGAGCCATGACGGCGGCGGAACAGGACGGGCACGCCGGGGATGCTCTGCTTGCCCTCGGCCAGCTCGTTGCCGAACTTCATCACCGGCTGCGGGCCCGTCTGCGACAGCTTGTAGATGGCGGCCACCTTGTCGCGCGTGAAGGGGCACTCCATGGTGCGCGCGACGATGTGGCCTCCGTAGCCGTAGAACTGCGCGCTCGGGTCCCACCCCACCTGCCGGCGCAGCTCCTCGAACTCGCGCGTGGCCTCGGCGTCCAGGCCATCCTCCAGGATGTTGACGGGGCGGATGCCGATGTCGCGCGCCCGCGTCACCGCGTAGAGGTACTGGAGCTTCTTGTTGCCCGAGTCGAAGCGGATGGAGTCCCCGGCGCCCGGCTCCTCGCGGATGAGCTGGAACGCGGCGGGGATGCCCGAGGTGAGCGTGTCGAAGGTGTCCAGCAGGTAGCTGGAGCGCTGGGGACGCCGCTCACGCATCGCGCGGAACGCGGCATCGTCCGAGCCATAGCGCTGGATGTGCTCGTGCCCCATGGTGCCGACGGGAATCATCCCCAGCTTGCGCGCCCCCTCCACGTTGCTGGTGCGCTGCACGCCCATGTCCTTGCAGGCCTGCAACGCGATTTCATGTTGCTGGAGGCACGTGGCCGCGCGGAGGCCGACCTCGAAGATGCGGGCCGGGTCCTCCACCGCGTCGATGAGCTCCTTCACGGTGGCGCGCACGCGCCGCATGTAGCCTTCCGTGTCGACCGTCATCGGCACCGGCTTGACGCCCACCGCGTCGAGCGTCTCCAGCACGATGGCCTTCTGCTCCTCGCACGTGACGCGGGCGAGCGCGCGGGCCAGCCCCTCGCGGTCCAGGAGCGCCTGCGTGGCCACCTGCACGCGGAAGTTGAGCTGGAGGAGGATGGGCTCCACCCACGAGACCAGGGCGGAGGGGCCGGTGACGGTGAGGATGGGCTCGCGGGAGTAGAAGTGGGCGCCGCGAGGGATGGCGCGGACGGAGAGCCGCTCCTTGCGCAGGATGGCCGCCTTGAAGCCCACGCCCATCTCGTAGTCGAAGCGGGTGAGGTAGTCGTAGTCCTCGGGCTTCGGCTCGGGAAGCAGCGAGCGCACATACGCGGCGAGGTCCAGGGGCATGACCTGGAGCCCACCCCTGCGGTGGGAGTAATAGAAAGTCTCGCGGCGAAGCGGCCATCCGGCCTCCGCCATGCTGAACTTGTAGCCATCCGTCGCGAGCAGCGAGGTCGCCATCCTGGGTACCTTCCTCCGATGTCACTGAGACTACGCGGGTGTTGGTGGGTTTCCTACCCTTCCGCCAAGCTTTCCCGGGCATGCGGAATCGACGGGATTAGAAACAGGGGCCATGCCGCCGGCTTCCCCCCGACGCCTGTTGCCCATGCTCGCCATCAGCCTGGCCGTGCATGGGCTCGTGGGGTGGGTTCTCGACGCGGTTCCTCGACCGGCTCGGCGGTCGCTCCCTCGTGAGCAGTCTCCCCGAGCCATCGGGCTCACCTGGATGGACGTGGAGGTCTCCAGGACCGTGGCCCTGGAGCCCGAGCCGCCGCCACCGAGTCGCGCACGCCCTCAAGCCACATCGAAAGCCACCGATGCACCGCGAGACCTCGCGTCGGAAATGTCTCACACAGGTGCCATGGAGGCCCCACGCGCGGATGTGCCGCTCGCACGGGACGTCCCCTTCGCGGCGCCGCCACGCGTGACCCTCACCACCACGGAGTCACCCGTCTCCGGAGGACTGCTGCTGGCCACGAGAACCCCTGGAGTGCCGGAGCAAGGCCTCCGGGGCACCCGTGTCCCGCCCACGCCGCAGGCGCTCGTGGAGGACCTGGTCGCGGAGAGCGTGGGACGCGGCAAGGTGGACCGAGGTCTCGTGCATCCCTACTTCACCCAGCTCGGCAAGGCGCTGGTGCGCCTCTGGGACGCGGACCGCTCAGTGAAGGAGCACGGCCTCCAGGGCTACTTCGACATGGGCCTGGAGCGCAGCCGCGCCTATGCCCGAGTCTGGAGCGAGCGCGCCGCGCAGTACGGTTCCTCGGGGGCCTTCGCCGCGAAGAACCAGCCCGAGGAGGACCGCCGCCGTCCGGTCAGCACCGTCGGCGACGCCTCGCTGCGCATGCGCCGCGAGCTGCGCGAGAAGATGCGCGAGGAGTTCCGCGCCACCCGCCGCGCCCTCATCCGCGTCATCCAGGACCGTCACGGCCACCTGCTCGACGTGGTGCTCGTGGAGCCCAGCCATCAGCTCGAGGTGGACCGCGAAGCCCTCGAGGACGTACGCGCCGCCGCGCAGAAGCTCCCGCCGCCTCCGCCGGACGCCGTGGGCGGCCGGCAGCGCATCGTCAGCCTCTGGGAGTTCGAGCTGATTCTCTCCATCAGCCCGCCCATCCCCGTCTTCACGTTCGAGTTCGACGAAGCCCTCGGCTTCATCGACACCCGGCTGCCGCTCGACAAGCGCATCTACAAGCGCGTGCGCCTCATCGAGGTCCGCTGAACCTAGAGACAGTCGATCAGCCCGTCGTAGAGCGTCTTGCGCGTCTTGGGCAGCGGCGTGTTCATCGGGTTCGGCCCCTCCAGCGCCTTCATCAACGCCTGTATCGTCGTGCCGCGCGCCAGGGGACTCCTGCAGGCCCACGTGCGCGCCTGCACGGAAATCTTCCCCGTGGCGGAGTCGACGGACTCGTAGCTCCCGCCGAACACCCAGTAGCACTGTCCGATGCGTCCCGAGCCCTGGTCGACGGAGCAGCGGAAGATGATGGACTCGATGTTGGAGTAATCCCCCTCGCAGAACGTATCGCCGCAGATGTCGTCGAAGTCTTGCTTCAGCTTGCGACGCAGCTCGAGCCAGGCGTGAAACTCATCATCGGTCTGGAAATACGACACGTCGTCGACGAACACCCGAGGAACGAGCTCCTCGGACCCGACGCCCCCCTCCCCCACGGGAGTCGCCGCCCCCGCGGATAACGACACCCCCAACGACAACAGCGCCCACCAGGAACGAATACGCATCGAGCAGAACCTCCGTTGAAACCACGGCCCCCTGGCCGCACCCCTCCTTTCAAACATCGCGGTCGTCACAAGCCATGGGGCTCTGGCCGCGAGTGTCCTTCTCCAGAAAGGCGAGGCCACACGCCGTCCTCCGGTCGTCATGTTTCAACGGTCCGGATGTTCGCCATCAGCACACCCCGACAGGGCACACGGGTCGATGGCGAGCGCTCAACAGATGAAACAGGAACGAGTCCTCGAGGGAGCAGCGAAGCCGCTCGACCCCGATGACCCGGCGGGACTCGCGGAGCGGACGGGATTCCGCTCCACGAAGTCCCTCATGCCTCAGGACGCGCGAGACTTCCGCGCGGGCCGCCGGGTCCGGCTGCGCACCGGCGCCGACGGGGTCTGCCGGAAGACGCGGTCGTAGTCCTTCATGCTGCGGCGGATGACCTCCAGCGCCTCCGGCCGGTCATAGACCTCCGCGATTTCGACGCTGCGCTTCCCCTCGCCGGGAATCTGCTTGTACGTGAGGAAGTAGTGCTTCAAGCGGTCCAGCAGCGGACGCGGAAGCTGCGCGATGTGCTGGAGCTCGCCGTAGACCAGGTCCGACTCGAGCACCGCGATGATCTTGTCATCCGCCTCGTTGCCGTCGACCATCCGGAAGCCGCCCACCGGCACCGCGCGCACCAGCAGGTTGCCGTTGCTGACCACCTTCTCCGTCAGCACGCAGATGTCGATGGGGTCCCCGTCGCCCTTCACGTCGCGCAGGCCCGTGCGCTCCGCGCAGCGCTTCGCCACCAGCTCGTCGCAGTACGTCTGCGGAATGAAGCCGTACAGCGTGGGGCACTGGCTGCTGAAGCGCTGCGGCCGGTCCAACATCAGGATGCCGGACTCCTTGTCCAGCTCGTACTTCACCGCGTCGGTGGGGACGATTTCGATGTACGCGGTGACGGTCTCCGGCGAGTTGTCGCCCGGGGTGATGCCATGCCACGGATGTGACGCGAATGACTTCTGAGGTGCTGTCTTCTTCATGTCGGTACATCTCCCGAGCGCCTGCAGGCCTCGGAATAGAGTTGAGCGACCGCGTCCTCCAGCTCACGCGTGAGCGCGTCGCGGTCTTGAAGCGTCAGGTCCTTCGTGGGAATCGGCTTCCCCACGACCAGCGACACGCGCTGGCCCCACCGCACCGCCCGTCCTCCCTTGGGAAGGATGAGCCGCGTCCCTGACACGGCCATGGGCACCACCGGCACACCCGCTTGAATCGCGAGCGCCGCGGCCCCCTTCTTGAACGGCCTCAGCCGCCCGTCGTCACTGCGAGTGCCCTCGGAGAAGAAGAGCACGCTCACCCGCTCGCGCAGCGCCGAGACGGCCTCCTCCATCCTGCCGCGGTCCTCGCGTCCACCGCTGCGTGCCACGGGGATGTTCCCCGCGCGACGCATCGCCGCGCCGAACACGGGAATCTTGAACAGCTCCGCCTTCGCCACGTAGCGCGTGTGCTTCTCCACGTACGCCAGATGCAAGGGCGCGTCGTAGTGGGACTGGTGGTTGCACACGAAGACGACGTGGCCTTCCACGGGGATGTTCTCCAGCCCCACCGCCTCGTGGCGCACGCCCGCCGCCCCCAACACACCGCGCGCCCAGAGCCGCAGGGCCTTGTCCGCCTCGCGGTGGGCACCCCCGAGGGAGAGCGCCGACACCACCGACGAGAACACCCCCGTCAACCCCACCGCCGAAACACCCGCGAACGCTGTCCGGACGATGTCTCGAATCACACGAACTCGTGAGCAGGGAACAAGAGCACGTCCGTGATGCGCTGGACCCCGAGCAGCAGCATCAGGATTCTGTCGAGCCCCACGGCGATACCCGCCGAGGGTGGCATTCGACCTACCGCGTCGAGGAACCGCTCGTCCAGAGGATACACGGAACGGCCCAGCTTGCGCCGGAGGTCCTGTTCCTCGAGCAATCGAGCCCGCTGCTCCGCCGCGTCCGTGAGCTCGGAGAACCCGTTCGCCAGCTCCAGGCCCTTCGCATACAGCTCCACCCGCTCCGCCACCGCCGTGTCGCCCGGCTTGAGCCGCGAGAGCGCCGCCATCGACGCGGGATACTCGATGAGGAACGTGGGCCGCTCATGGCCCAGGCCCCGCTCCACGCGCTCGAGGAAGAGGTGGAAGAACACGTCGTCGAACGTCACCGACTCGCCCGTCCACACGCCGATGGCGTCCGCCGCCCGCTTGAGCGACG
Source organism: Myxococcus stipitatus (assembly GCF_038561935.1). Next base: position 7,766,490 of record NZ_CP102770.1, read on the forward strand.
GCCCGTCCGAGTGCACGCGGATGTCCACGCCCGTCGCGCGCAGCACCGCGTCCCGCACCGTGATGCGCTCGTACGGGGTGCGGGTGAAGAAGGCCGGGTCCGCGCCGGGCTCACCTTCCGTCGCGCTGCGCCCCGCCTCCGCCAGCGCCCCTTCCACGTCCGCCATGATGGCGTGGTAGTCCGCGTTCGGCCGGTAGAACTCCAGCATCGTGAACTCGGGATTGTGCGTCTCCGAGACCTCGCCGTTCCGGAACACCTTGCACAGCTGGAACAACGGGCCCGCGCCATCCGCGAGCAGCCGCTTCATGGCGTACTCGGGGCTGGTGTGCAGGTAGAGGGGGCGAGCGGTGCCGACCCCCGTCTCCGGGATGAAGCCCGCCTCGAAGGCGTTGATGTGCGGCTCCATTCCCGGCGTGGGGATGAGCAGCGGTGTCTCCACCTCGAGGTAGCCCTCCGCGGTGAAGAAACGTCGCAGGGCGGAGTAGAGGGCCTGGCGCCCTCGGGCGGCCCGCCATTGAGAAAGGTTGGGCATGCGCGAGGCGGAAGTAACATGGGGGTCGACATGCTCCCAAGGATTCCCCTTCTCCTCGCTGTCGCCTGCTGCCTTGGCGCCTGCCACAAAGCGCCCCCCGCGGCGCCCCTGCCCCCCCCTCCCACCGAGGCGGAGCGGCTGACGGCGGACGTGCGCTCGCTCGCCTCCCGCGCCGAGGCGCTGCTGGAGGCCCAGCACCAGCTCGTCTGGGTGTTCTGGACGGAGGGGCGTCATGTGGACGTCTCCGGGACGTACGCGGGGCAGGAGGACCTCTTCACCCTCGACAACATCCGCAAGGTGGACCGGCTGCGGCAACTCACGAAGGACCCTCGGGAGGTGCGAGCCCTCACCGCCCTGCACTCCCACTTCGCGGGCGAGTACCTGTCGCACGCGCTGGCCGAATACAACGACGCGTCCGCCAACCTGGAAGCGTCGCTCACCTTCACGGTGGAGGGCCGGGAGCTGCGCTATCGGGACCTGGAGCGCCTGCTCGCCAACGAGCGCAACGCCGCGCGTCGCAAGGCGCTCTACGCCGCGGCCACGCCCGCGCTGGAGCGGCTTAACCAGACGCTGCGCCGCAAGGAGGTGCGCGCCGAGGAGCTGGTGAAGGAGCTGGGCTTCGCCTCCTACGAGTCGTTCGGCGGCGAGCTGCGACAGGCGGACCTGGCCCAGTTGAGCGTGCTCGCGGAGGAGATTCTCCAGGCCACGCAGGCGCCCTACCGCGTGGTGATGGAGCGGCTCGCGCAGCGGGAGCTGGGCGTCGCCTTCAAGGACATCACCCGCGCGGACATCCCGCGCCTGTTCCGCGCGCGCGAGGTGGAGGACGCCTTCCCCAAGGGGGAGTCGCTCGCCAAGGCCCAGGCGACGCTCGCGGGGATGTCGCTGGACCTGGCCGCGCTGAAGAACGTCCAGATTGATTCGCGCGACTTGCCGCGCAAGAACACCCGCCCCCTGGCGCTGGCCGTGCGCGTGCCCGACGACGTGCGCGTGTCCTTCAAGCCGGGCTCGGGCGTGCTGCACCAGGCGCGCGTGCTGCACGAGTTCGGTCACGCGCTGCACCTGGCCTTCACACAGGAGAAGCGCTTCGAGCTGGCGCGGCTGGGCAACCCCACGGTGGGCGAGGCGTACTCGTCCCTCTTCGAGGACCTGCTCGAGGACCCGGTGTGGCTGGAGGAGCACGCGGGCGTCAGCGGCGAGGAGCGCGCGAAGTACCTGGCGACCTCCAGCGCGCACAAGCTGTACCTCATCCGCCGCGCGGCCGGCCGCCTGCTGTACCAGCTGGAGCTGCACCGGCGCACGGCGGAGGTGGACCCCAAGGTGCTCTACCGCGAGGTCATGTCGCGCACGGACGACATCCCCATGACGGACGAGGACGCGGAGCGCTACCTCGTGGACCAGGAGGACTTCTTCCAGTCCGCGGACAGCTTCCGCGCGTGGTTCCTCGCCGGCCAGCTCCAGGCCCAGCTCAAGGCCCGCTTCGGCCCCTCGTGGTGGCACGCGCCGCAGGCGGGCGAGTTCCTCAAGGGCCTGTGGACGCAGGGCAACGCGCTGTCCGCGCGCGAGGTGGCCCAGGCCATTGGCGAGAAGGGCATTGAGCCGGACGTGCTGCTCCTGCGGCTGGGCACCACGCTCCAGGTCCCCATCCGCCTGGACATGCAGGGCGAGGAGCCCGGCGCCATTCCCGCGCCGGGTCCCGAGGGAGTCACCCCGCCCGCCACGCCGTAGAAACACGAAGGGCCTCCGCCCGGGAAGGACGGAGGCCCTGACGTCGTGCGCGTCGCGCGGGGACTACAGGAGCTTCATCAGCTCCGCGCGCTTGGCGTTGTACTCCTCATCCGAGAGGACGCCCGCGTCCTTCAGCTCCTTGATCTCCTTCAGGCGCTGCGCGGGGCTGCGCGTGTCGGCGGGAGCCGCCTGGGGGGCGGGCTCCGGAGGCCGCTGCTGTTGCTGCTGCTGGTTGTTCATGTTCATGAACTGCTGGGCCATTCCGAAGCCCATGCCCATGCCCATGCCGCCCAGCGCGTTGCCGGAACCGTCGCCACCCTTGGACATGCCCTCGGCCGCGCCGAGCATCGCCTGCCCCTGGGCGTACTGCTGGAAGCCGCCCGCCAGCCGGGAGTAGGCCACGTCCTTGGACAGCTTCTTCAGCGTCGCCTCGTCCTCCTCCTTGATGCTGACGTGGAAGTTGCCCATGCGCACCACGGTGAGCCCGTAGTCGTCCACGTGGGGCTTGAGGCCGGCGATGACCTCCGTCTCGATCTCCTCCGTGTACGCGCCGCTCGTCACGTCGAGCAGCGGCCAGCGCTTCTTCACCAGCAGCTCGGCGATGCGATCTCGCGTCACCTTGAGCACCTGGTTCTTGAACCAGCCCAGCAGCTCCTCGTTGCTGGAGCGGCCCATGCCCACCAGGCCCACCACGAGCTTCTCCGGGTCCGTCACGCGGATGGAGAAGTCGCCGTACACCATGGTGCCGATGCCCAGGCCCGTCTCCGGGTCCCGCACGTCACCGATGGGGCCCCCGAACTTCACGCCCGCGAACTCGCGGACGGAGACGAAGTAGACCTCGGTGATGAAGAGGTTGCCGCCCGTGAACTTCTCGACGAAGCGCGAGAGGAACGGGATGTTGTTCGAGTCGAGCTGGTGGCGGCCCGGCCCCAGCTTGCCCTCCACCTTGCCGTCCTTGACGAAGAGGGCGACCTCATCGGCGTCGACGGTGAGCTGGGTGAGCATCCGGATGTTGTTCTCCGGATACTTGTAGATGATTTGACCCTTCGCCGTGTCCGCGCGGGCGATGAAGTTGCGCTTCGCCTCACCCTTGATGGTGTCGAAGATACCCATTGCTAGTCAGCGCCTCCGTGGCCGCCATGGCGGCCGGCAAATCCGCGCCACCACACCCGACCCTCTTAAGAACATGGCGTCCGCGACGAAAGCGCGCCCGCTTTCCCCCCGAAGCCTTCCCTGCAACATGCCAGTTTCATTGGCAATTGCCTAGCCGCTCGCCTGGAAGGCCGGCCTCCGGGTGAACAGGCGGGAGTGCGGCTCAGCCCCAGCGGCTGACCAGGCGCTCGCGGTCCAGCAGGCGGATGCTGGCCCACAGGAGGAACAGGTCCAGGACGAGCACCACCGCGCCCTGGAGGGCGTAGTAGGCGAACCCCGCCTGGAGGAGCCCCGCCACCTGCCCTCCCACCATTCCCACCAGGGGCAGCACCACCAGGGCGGAGATCTGCTGTGCCATGCGCGCCTCGCTCACCCGCGCGGAGATGAGCACCGCCACGCCGTTGCCGAAGAAGGCGAACAAGGGCGCAATCACCAGCACGCCGAACGTCCACAGCGCGTTGGGCATCAGCGGCGCCTTCACCAGCGGCCACGCGACGATGTCCACGCCCACGCAGAAGAAGACGAAGGCCACCCAGGTGATGAACACGGCGGGGACGAGCGACGCCAGGCTCTTGCCCGCCACCAGCTCCGCGGCCGTCAGGGGCGAGGCCAACAGCGGCTCCAGCGTCCGCCGCTCCTTCTCCCCCGCCACGCTCTGCGAGGAGATGAGGATGGGGACGAAGATGGGCATCACCAGGAACAGGCCGAACCAGTCCGTCAGCGTCTTGTCGATGAGGAAGCGCCCCGCGCTCGCGCCCAGCGGCAGCGTGGGGTCATAGAACTGCGCCACGCTGCGCAGGTCCGACTGGTGGGGCGTGTTGACGTACGTCCACACGACACCGATGGGCACCGCCACCAGCACCGTCGGCAGCACCGCCATGGACGCCATCAGGCCCACGTTCTTGCGCAGGTCCAGGAAGTCCTTCCAGAACACCGCCAGCGCCCGGCGAGGACGAAAGGCCATGGCTACGCTCCCCCTTCGCGAAGCAGGTCCAGGTACACCTCTTCCAATGGACGCTGGGCGGGCACCGCGCTGTGCACGCGAGCCCCCGCGCCCACCAGGCACGCCAGCACGTCGGGCGCGTGGGCGTCGTCCTCCAGCATGATGCGCAGCCGCATGCCCTCCGCCAGCACGTTGGGCGCGAAGGGCAACGTCGCGAGCACGTTGCGGTAGCGCTCCGCCTCCCCCTCCACCCGCACGTCCAAGGACTGTCCGGCGCGGCGCAGCTCCCGCACCGGCCCCATGAGGAGCAGCCGGCGCTTCACCACCGCCACCCGCTCACACAGCCGCTCCACCTCCGCGAGGTTGTGCGAGCACAGGACGATGGTACGCCCCTCCGCCGCCAGCTCCGCCACCGCGTCGCGCACGGTGCGGGCGGACTCGGGGTCCAGGCCGCTGGTGGGCTCATCCAGGAAGATGACGCGAGGGTCATGGACCAGCGTGCGGACGATGGCGAGCTTCTGCCGCATGCCCTTGGAGAAGCCGCCCACCGGGTCCTCTTCCCGGTCCGCCAGGCCGAAGCGCGCCAGGTAGTGCCGGATGCGAGGCCAGGCCTTGGCCTCGTCCAGCTCATGCAGCTTCATGAAGAAGCGCAGGTTCTCCCGCGCGGTGAGCCGGTCGTAGAGGCCGGGCTGCTCCGTGAGCAACCCCACCACCTTGCGCAGCGACTCACCCTCGCGGTCCGCGCGGTGGCCCCACACGACGGCCTCGCCCTCGCTGGGGCTCAGCAGGCCCGTGAGCATGCGCACCGTCGTCGTCTTCCCAGCGCCGTTGGGGCCCAGCAGGCCGAACACCTCGCCCGGCCGCACGTGGAAGGACAAGCCCTCCACCGCGACGCGGTTTCCAAAGCGCTTGCCCAATCCCCGAACGTCGATTCCGCTCAATCGATGGTCACCAGGACGAACTTGTTGTTGATGTCGCGGTCGATGGGCGTGACGACCTTGTCGGGCCCCACCGCGTTGCGCAGCGTGTTGAGCATCTTCTGCTCGGCCAGCACCCACTCGCGCCCGGGCCGCGCGACGGCCGCGCGCAGCTTCGCGGTGTAGTCGCCACCGCGGTACTGCTCCACGGTGTTGCTGGAGTAGAACGTCTCGCCGCGCCAGTTCATCAGGTACGCGATGATGGGCTCGCCCTCCTTGCGCTGGTCATAGTAGCGCCAGAAGAGGTCGCGCTGCGTCCAGTGGTGAGCCAGGTCCACCCAGTGGTTCCAGTTGAACCAGAGCGAGAAGCTGGCGGCCAGTACCCAGAACGTGCCGAACAGCATCACCCGGGCGCGCATCAGCGCGGCCACCACGGCCATCGCTCCCGCCACCGCGAAGGCGAAGCCCAGCGCGCCCTTGACGTTGATGGGCTCCGACAGCGAGCGCAAAAGCGAGTCCTCGCCCACGGGATTCTTGAAGCCCCGCACCGCCATCACCGCGCCCACCAGCGCCAGCACGAAGGCCAGCGTCTGCAGCGACGCGCGCCCCTCCGGCTTCTCCTTCAGCGACTGCCAGCCGAGGAAGCCCGCCGCCAGTGCCACCGCCACGCCAACGAGGCCCGTGGCGGACACCTTCGCGCCGGACGTCACCGCGGCCAGCGTGGCCAGTCCACCCAGGAGCATCAGCACCGCCACCGCGCGCGAGCTGGGCGTCACCTTGTCGCGAGACTTCGGAGAGAACGCCTCGAAGGAGAGGTAGACGCCGAAGGCCAGCAGCACGAGGGTGACCAGGTCGCCGGTCCACAGCGCGCGCGAGAAGAACGCGATGGGCCTGGTGACGAGCTCCTGCGGATAGGGCCGGTCGTAGTTGTAGACGAACAGGTCCGTGAAGTTCTTGGGGTTCTCCGCCAGGTCCTTGCCCACGAGGACGAAGAGGACCAGGCCGAAGATGAGGCTCACCGCGTGCGCGGAGATGCCCTCCTCCCACAGCCGGTCGATGAACAGCGCGATGAGCACCGCCAAGCCCGGCAGCACGGGGAAGACGTAGTGGTGGAACTTGGTCGCGCTGGAGGCCAGGAGCCAGAAGGAGAAGGCCACCCACACCACGGCGAGCACGGCCAGGTGGTCCGCCTTCTTCTCCGAGCGCAGCTTCAGCCGCGTGACGATGGCGAACGCGCCGGGGAGCAGCGCCACCCACGGGAAGATGCCGAAGCCCCCCTGCTCGATGAAGTAGATGAACGTGCCGCCCGGCGTCGTGGTGTGCACGCCCGCGGTGAGGCGGTTGAGGTGGTCGTGGACGAAGAAGCGGTACCAGAAGAGCTTGCCCTCGTCGTCCACGCTCTTGAACAGCGACATGACGATGTACCAGGGCGCCGCCACCGCGAAGAACACGAGGATGCCGGAGCCCAGCTTCATGCGGAACATCTGCGCCCACAGCACGGGCATGGGCCGACGTCCCTCGCGCACGTCCTTGCGGAAGCCCGAGTCCGTCAGCCAGCGCAGGTGCGCATCGAGGCTCGGCCCATCCCACGGGATGACCGCCAGGGCCGCGTAGAGCACGAGGATGACGGCGGGGAGCCCCACGCCCAGCAGGCCCTTGGCCAGCGTGGACAGGCCCGCGAAGAAATAGAAGCCGTACCACCAGGCGGCGCGGTGCTTCGTCGTGTCATCGAGCTGGCCGATGAACGCGCACGCCATCGCGCAGACGAACGTGGTGACGAACGGCGTGTCCGTCACCGTCTGGCGGGTGAGCAGGAAGTACAGCGGCATGGTGGCCAGCACGAAGCCGGTGGCCAGGCCCGCGCGGCGACTCACCACGCGCGACACCGCGAGCGACAGCAGCGCCACGGCGGTGATGCTCAGCAGCGCGAAGGGCACGCGCATGCCCCACTCCGTGTACAGGCCCAGCTTGTCGCCGGCACGCACGGTGCCCACCACCTGCATGCCCAGCGCCTGCATCCACATGGTGAGCGGAGGCTTGGAGAAGAACCACGCGTTCTCCCAGAAGGGGAACACGTAGTCGCGGCGGACAATCATGCTCCGCGCCACTTCACCGTAGTGCGTCTCCCAGCAGTCCCAGAGCCCCACCGCGCCCAGGTACGGAAGGAAGAGCAAGGCCGCGAAGAAGGCCGTCGCCGTCACCACCCGGGCGCTGTCCGACAACGCCGACCACCGCTGCATCCACCGCGCGGAGAAGGTCTCCTTGCCGAGGACCGCCTCGGCGAAGGTCTGCTCGCGCTGCTGTTCCTGCTGTTCGCCGTCGCTCGCCACGGGTGATGGGCTCCTTGAATCGTATCGGGCGGTTGCCTGCGTACTTCGGGCAGGACGCGGCCTTATATCCCCGCCTCCCCCTCGGGTCGACCTCCGCCGGAGGTCCCCGTGAGGCGGCGTGCGCACCATTGTGCAAGAGCCTGCACGAAGGTGGGAGGGATACCTGAGCGCGCCGACTGGGCGGCCGAGGGCACGGGCCTTGTAAGGGCCGTCCTCCGTCCAGTTTCGGAGGCTTCATGCTTGTCTCAGCGGTGACCCTGGGGTTCGCGCTGCTCGTCTCGCAGGTCGAGGACAGCCCCCCTGCGCAGCCCCCCACGCTCGTTCTCCAGCCGGCCAGGAACCCGCTCCCCGTGCAGGACGCGGAGCGCCTCGTGGTGTGCCTCGACCTGGGGCCGACGAAGGCGGTGCCCTCTGGCAAGTGGCGGGCCCAGTGCGACCACGACCAGCGCAGCTGTCTCATCACCCCCAGCCATGAGCTGGACGCGAGCGGCCAGGAGACGGAGAGGCCCCTGGAGCGGGTGCGCGCCTGTGTCAGCGAGATTCATGTGCCCGTGCCGGGTGAGTCCCTGAAGACGTATCGGATGGAGCCCTCCATCGCGGACGCGCCGCCGGGCTGGTACCGCGATGAGCGCGGCCGGGTGATGCAGTTCAACTTCGACCTGCACCGTCGCATCTGGCTCGGCGGCGCGTGGAGTCCGCTCCAGACTCCGTCCAAGGTGCTGGAGAACCGCGTGCGCCTGGACTTCGGCATCGCGCTGGAGGTCCCCAGCGGCAAGCACCTGCATCGCATGCGGCTGCTGGAGACAGAGCTGTTCCTGGGCGAGCCCTCCTTCGACACGACCTTGTTCCGCTACGACTTCAGCGTCGAGCGCGATGAGCCGCTGTTTCGCGTGACGACGTTCTTCGGCGAGCCGCGCCGCCACGACATCAGCATCAACCTGGGGACCTGGATCGAGGTGCTGCGCGTGGAGGAACTGGAGCGGGGAGAGCTCGAGGGCGGGTTCCTCACCTGGGCCACCGTGCACGCCACGCTCGACTTGTGGCACTCGGAGGACATGGTGTCCTTCGTGCGAGTGCGCGCGGGTCCCTCCGCGGAGCGCGATTACAAGAACAACATGAGCACGTTGGTGCCGGGCGCGGTGCTGGAGGGAGACCTGACGCTGGACCGGGATGGGTTCCACCACCTGCGCTTCGGCGCGGAAGCGGAGAAGGTGCTGCTGTCGGGCCGGGTGGAAGGCCGCCCGCTGCGTCCGGAGCGACTCAAGGTCTACGCCGGCTACGAGCTCATCCTGCTGGCCATCAATGACCAGCCCTTGAGCCTGGTGGCGGATGCTCGCGGCGCGTGGCGCAACGACATTCCCCACCTGCCCACGCGCTGGGAGTGGTCCGCGTCCGCGGGCCTCCGCTTCTCGCTGTGGGCTCCCGCGCGTCACACCGCGCCCTTGGCCGACAAGGCTCGGAACTAAGCCGTGCTCGCCCTTGGACTCGCATTGCTCCTGGCCTCGTCCCCGTGCACCCGCGAGGACACGCCGGGCGATGGATATCCCGTCTGCTTCGACCCGGGAGATGGGCTCCTCGTCGGCGCGGGCATGACGGGGCGCGGCGGCGCGACGGCGGCGTCCCTGCGCGCGGGCATCCGCCTCCGCACGGGGTACAGCAGCCACAGCAAGGGCACACCGTGGTTCACGAACCATCGGCTCCTCGGGGTGGAGGTCTGGGACGGCGAGCAGCGCGGGCTGGACTTCGTCGCGTATGACGGGCTCCTGCGTCGACACCTGGAGGAAGGCTTCATCCTCGTTCCCACCGCGAGGCCCGTGCGCATCCCCTTCCCCTTCGACGTGACGGTGGCGGTGCGCGCGGCCCACCTGCAGCGTCGCGTGTGGGAAGGCCCCGGCTGGACGCTGGAGACCGGGCGCGTGGGGCTCCTCATCGACCCCGTGCGGTCGGAGACAGGCCGGGCATGGCTGGGCCTGGGCCCGGTGGCCAGCCACACCCTGCGCCGCTCCCGCGACGGGACGACGCACATGCTGTCCCCCTTCACCTCGCTGATGGTCGACCTGGGGGTGGAGAGCGATGACGGGCTGTGGGCGCTGCGCGCGACGGGGCTCGCCGGGTGGAACCTGGGCATCGACGGCGGGACACGCTTCCGCGCACGGGCCGACGCGGCCCTGGAGCGCGTGTTCCTCGCGGTGGCGGACCAGCCCATCGCGCTGCGGCTGTCTGGCGGCTATGTCCGAGGCGACGCGGGGCTGTCGTTCCGAGATGAGTGGACGCTCGACGCGGGCCTCGTGGTGAGGGCCTTCAGCTCGAAGTGGTGAGCGCTGCTCCGCGTCACGCACGGGCGGCGTCAGCCGGGACGTTCCTCCTCGTCCCAAAGCGCGCCGGCGTTGGCCGGGCGGAGTAAGGAGGGAGCATCATGGAGAGAAAGCTCGTCTCGATTCAGAGAGTGGACCACCTGGAGGACATCCCCGGCGCCGACAGCATCGTGAAGGCGCGGGTGATGGGCTGGGATGTGGTGGTGAAGAAGGGTGAGTTCCGCGTGGGCGACGCCTGTGTCTTCTTCGAAATCGACAGCCAGCTTCCCGAGGGCAAGGACTGGGCGGAGTTCCTCCGGCCCCGAGGCTTCCGGGTGAAGACCGCGCGGCTCCGGGGCGTCCTGTCCCAGGGACTCGCCCTTCCTGTATCGATTCTCGAGGGGGAGGTTCCTCCCGTGGGCACGGACGTCCGTGAGCCCCTGGGCGTGGTGAAGTTCGAGCCCACGCCGCCCGAGGGCAGCGACGTCGCCGCGCCCTTCCCGGCCGAGGTCCCGAAGACAGATGAAATCCGGTTGCAGTCCGCCATGGGCGTGCTGGACGAGCTTCGAGGCCACGACTTCTACGTCGCCACCAAGCTGGACGGCACCTCCGCGACCTTCCTCAGGATGCTCGATGGAACGCTGGTGGCGTGCTCACGCAACTGGGCGCTGCGGCCGAGCACGAGCCGGACGTGGCAGATGGCCGAGAAGTACAACCTGGCCACCGTGCTCCCTCCGGGCTTCGCCATCCAGGGCGAGCTGTGCGGCCCGGGCATCCAGAAGAACCGGCTGGCGCTGGACGCCCTGGACCTGTTCGTCTTCAGCGTTCACGACTTCCGGACAGGCCAGTACCTGGGCCACGCGGAGCTCCTCGCGTTCTGCGAGCGGCTGGGGCTGCGCGCGGTGCCTGTCGAGCACGTCGTCACCGGTGAGGCCGCGCGGACATTCGACCACAGCCTGGAGAACTACCTGAAGCTCGCGCAGGGGCTCTACAGCGGCACGAAGAACCGCAAGGAGGGAATCGTCATCCGCCCTCTCGTCGAGCGGACGTCCCCCACGCTCGGCGGCAGCAGGCTGTCGTTCAAGGTCATCAACAACGACTTCCTGCTCAAGGATGAGGACTGACACCAGGTCCCCCCGCCGGAGACAGCTCCGGTGAGGACACGGACGGCGAGGTCTCCATCACCGTCCGCAGCACGGCCTCCGCGGCCCGCAGCCGCGCATCCTGGGGGTCCACTCGCCGCGCTTCTTCCAGGCGCTCCAGCGCACGCGGCAGCGCGCCGCGCGCCAGCTCGCAGCGCACGCCCGCCTCCAACGCGCCCGTGTCCGAGGGCCCGTAGACCTGGGCCTCATCCGCGGCGTGACACCCCTCCTCCACCCTCCCGGTGTCGAGCAGCGCTCGAGCCAGCTCCACCCGTCCTCCCACGTGCGAGGGTGACAGGCTCACCGACTCCGAGAGCGGAGTGATGGCGAACCGGGGATACCCCAGGCGGCGCAGCACCGCGCCCAGCTCCCGCCGCGGTCCCGCGGCCCCGGGCATCAGCAAGGCCCGTCCCCTCGCCTCGCGCAGCACCGAGGGCTCGTCGAATCGCAGCTCCGCCACCATGCGCCCCACCACATCCTGATAGGCGGGCCACTGCGCGGGCCAGGTGAAGACGAGACGGTAGACCCACTCGCCTCGAGGCACGAAGTACGCGAGGAGGTGCCGCCCTTCCCCCGGCCCGTCGAGCCGCGCGCGCAGCCGCTGCGCCATGCGGCCCCCCACCTGCGTCGTCGACGGTCCTTGCACCGACAGCATCCGCCCCTCGGGACCGGGCGCGCCTGGCGGCAGCACCTGCTCCTGGTAGCGCCTCGCCTGCGCGAGTCCATCCACTGGCTCGCCCGTCTCGATGGCCTCCGCGGAGAACGTCGCGCGCCCCAGCCCCGGCAGGCCATTGGAGAACGTCCTCCGCCCCTGCCCATCCACCTCACCGCGCCAGCCCTCGGGCAGCTCCACCGAAATGCCGAAGCCGTCATCGCGCTCTATGCGCCACGCCGACCGCTCCGTCACCACCACGGCCGCGACCATCACCGCGGCGAGAACCCCACCCAGCGGTCTCAGCAGGCTCCGCCGTGCCGCCCGCTCGCGCGGCTCCAGGAAGGCCCCGGCGAGACCTCCTGCAACGAGCCCTCCGAGATGACCCGCATTGTCCACGCCGACCGAGGTCCACCCCATCCACAGGAACACCAGCACCGTGGGGAGCGCGCTCTCACCCGAGAGCCAACGGACACGGAAGAGCGAGCGGTGACGCCGGCCCAGCACGAGCAGCGCCCCCAGACATCCATAGACCAGCCCCGACGCCCCCACGCTCACCGCACCGGACCAGGCGAGCGAACTGGCCATCGTGGTCAGCGCCACCGCCACCAGGAACGCGAGGTAGTCGCTTCGCCGGCAGACCCGCTCCAGCGCGCTGCCCGCGGCCACCAGCACGGTGACGTTGAGCAGCAGGTGCAAGACGTCCCGGTGCAGGAGGTTGGCCGTCAGCAACCGCCACACCTGCCCGGCCTCCAGCACCAAGGGACCCGCCTTGGCGCCCCACCTCACCAGCGCATCCACATCCACCGGCCCCTGACTCCAAAGGACGCCGTGGAGCCCCACGAGGACCCCCGCCAGGGCCATGGTGACCCAGGGAATCACCCGAACCCCACCTTCTCCGGCCGGTTGACCGATGGACAACAGGGCCGTTTGCCCCACTTGCCGGGGAGAAAGTCCTGTCATTTGAAGGGGATGCATGACTTGTGCGTGGAAAGGCCGTTCTGCTATGACTGTACGCGGATCGGACCCGTGCTGAAGCTCATCATCGAAGACGACGAGGGGCGCAAGACCGTTGTTCCCTTCGTGCGCGACGAGATCACCATCGGCCGTCAGGAGGGAAACACCATCCGCCTGACGGAACGAAACGTGTCACGTCGGCACGCACGACTGGTGCGGTTGAACGGCCATGTCGTGGTGGAGGACCTGGGTAGCTATAACGGCACCCGGATCAACGGCGAGCGAATCGCGGGTCAGTCACCCCTCAGTGAGGGTGATCTGATCCAGATTGGCGACTACGACCTGGCACTCCAGGCCGAAGGCGCCAACGCCATAGGCGCCATCACTACCAAGGTACCCGCGCGCCGGCAGGAGCCGGAGCCAGAGCCCGACGAGCCCGCACGCTCGTCCCGGGATGAGGACGAGGCTGGGGGAGGCAGTGGCGACGAGAACGACCACACGCCCCCATCCCAGGATTCGGCGGACAAGCGCCGGAACTCCACGTCCATCATCCGGCTGGATCATGTGGAGGCGGATCGTCCCCGGAAGCTGGAGGACATCCCGACCCACGATGCTCCCCGGCTCGTGGTCCTGAGTCCCGACGAGCTCCGAGGTCAGGAGTTCGCGTGCATCAGGACCGAGCTGCGCATCGGCCGCACGGACGACAACGACATCGCGTTGGATCATCGCTCGCTGTCGCGCACGCACGCCAAGCTGGTTCGCGAGGCGAATGGCGAGTGGCGCGTCATCGACATGCAGTCCGCCAACGGGATGACGGTCAACGGCGAGAGCTACGCGCAAGCGTCCCTGGGCAGCGGCGACATCGTCGAGCTGGGCCATGTGAAGCTGCGCTTCCTGCTCGCGGGTGATGCCGCCGACGAGGCCGACGACTCCGAGCAGCCGTCCGGCAGCAAGCTGAAGTTCGTGGTGCCTCCGATCATCGCCCTGGCGCTGGGCATCGGCGGCTTCTTCATCTGGAACCTGACCCAGGCGCAGGGCACGAATCCTCAGCCCGGACAGACGCCGCCCGTGGTGGCGCAGCCCGTCACTCCGCCCAAGACGGTGGACACGGACCCGACGCCGCCGCCCGTGGAGCAGCCGGAGGCCAAGCCGCCCGAGACGCCTCCCACGCCCGCGAAGCCTTCGCTGGAGCAGCTGATCGCGGAGACGCGCAAGGCGCTCGCGGCACAGGACCTCGAGGGTGCTGAGTCCACCGCGGCGCAGATGGCCTCCCTGGGGCAGCTCTCCAAGGACGCCAGACTGGTCAGCGAGGAAGTGAAGGCGGAACGGACCCACAAGACGCAGCTCGATGCCGCCGAGCAGGCGCTCGAGGATGGGGACCTGGACCAGGCGCGTGGGCTGCTCGACGCGGGCGCTGGCAGCAAGGCGTTCGCCAAACGCCACGGAGAGCTGAAGGCCCGGTTCGTGAAGCTGACGGCTGCCGCCGAGGCAGCGGCGCAACAGGCCGCGGCGGCGAAGCCGCCTCCCGAAGTCAAACCCGCGGGTGGCAAGGAGCAGCCTGTCGCCAAGTCTCCCGCCGAGATTCTCGACGAGCAGACCGCCGAGCTGGTCAAGAAGTCCCAGGCCCTCGTCAAGGCGGGCAAGTATCGGGATGCCCTCAACATCGCGGAGCAATGCGCCAAGAAGGACACCTCGAATCCGGACTGCCAGCTCTTGATGGGCATCACCAAGGCGCGCCTCAACGAGATTGATGAGGGCGCGAAGCACTACCGGAAGTTCCTGGAGCTCGCCCCCGCGAATCACCCCTATCGCAAGGGCGTCGAGGCACAGCTGCAGACGTACGACGAATCCAAGGCCAAGTAGCCCCAGGGAGGCGGACATCCCCCCATCGGCTGTGCGCGCTCGTTCCCCCTCCCCGAGCCCCGCAGCCCGACGAAGTTCACCTGCAGCGAGGAGACGCTGTGCAGATTCGCATCCTGGTGGTTGATGACGAGCAGGACAACTGCGACTACCTCAAGCTGGTGTTGACTCGCGAAGGCTATGAGGTCGTGACCACGACGGACCCCACCCAGACGGTGGAGATCCTCCGTGGCTCGGACTTCCACCTCGTCATCCTCGACATGATGATGCCGCAGATGTCGGGGACCGAGGTGCTCGAGCAGATCCGCAAGTACGACACCGACGTGGCCGTCATCGTCGCCACCGCCTACCCCACGGTGGACACGGCCGTCGCCTCGCTCAAGGCCCAGGCTTCTGACTACGTCAAGAAGCCCATGGAGCCCGAGCAGTTCATCACCGCGGTCCGCAACGCCCTCCAGAAGAAGGGCCTGTCCCAGGACCCCGAGGCCGACCTGCACCGCGCCATCGGTCGCACCATCCGCGACGCGCGCAAGACGCAGGAGCTCACCCTCAAGCAGCTGGCTCGGCGCACGGGCCTGTCCGTGTCCCTGCTGTCCCAGATTGAGCGCGCGGAGTCCTCCGCGTCCATCTCGTCGCTCTACAAGATTGCCTCGGCGCTCCAGCTGCGCATGGGCGAGCTATTCGGCGACACCTGATGATGTCCACCGCCTCGCCGGCCGCGCGTGACTAGCGGCCGGTGAAGCGGGGCGGACGCTTCTCCAGGAAGGCGTCGCGTCCTTCCTTCGCGTCCTCACTGCCGAACGCCTTCGCGCGCAGGGTCCTCAGCCGCGCCTGCGCCTCGTCCCCCAGCGGCGCACGGGACAGCAGCCCGAAGGACTCCTTCATCCCCGACACGGCCCCCGGCGCATGGCCCGCGAGCGTCGCGCACAGCGCGAAGGCACGCGCCTCCGCGTCGTCCTCGCACATGTCCAGGAGCCCCCACGCCAGCGCCTCTCGCGCGTCGAGCTTCCTGGCCGTGAGGAAGAGCTGCTTGGCCCGAGACAACCCCACCAGCCGGGTCGCTCGCGCCAGTCCCTCCGGCGAGTAGACGATGCCCAGCTTCGCGGGGGGCATGAGGAAGAGCGCGTCCGGCGCCCCCACCCGGAAGTCGCAGGAGGCCGCCAGGTCGAAGCCCGCGCCCACCGCCGCGCCCTGCACCAGCGCCACACTGGGCAGCGGCTGCCGCTCCAGCTTGAGGAGACACTCCACCAACGTGTCATCCGGCAGGCGACCATCCGCACCAGGAGGCCCCAGGTGCGTCAGGTCATAGCCCGCGCAGAAGGTGCCGCCCGCGCCTCGCACCAGCAACACCCGGACGTGGGGGGCGGGCTCCAGCGCGGCATCCAACCGGGCCAGCAACGCGTCATTGAGCGCGTTGCGGCGGGCCGGATTGGACAGCGTCAACACCCGAACGCCACCCTCGCGGTCCTCGACCTCCAGCGAGGGCTCCATCCGGACTACTCGAGCACCACGAGGACATCACCCTCGTTGACCGACTGCGCTTCCTTGCAGCGGATCTCCTTCACGGTGCCGCCACCCTCGGGCGCATCCACCGGCATCTCCATCTTCATGGACTCGAGGATGACGAGCGTCTCGCCCTCCTTGACCTGCTGGCCCACCTTCACTTCGATCTTCCACACCGTGCCCGTGATGTGCGCCGCCACGTCCGCCATAGGTCCGTTCCTCCTCAGGATGATGGGGATGAAGCCATCCCTCTACGCCGGCTTCGCGTGGTGCTCCAGGAAATGCGTGTCCAGGTCGCCAGCCTTGAAGGCCGCATCCTGGACGATTCGCAGGTGGAGCGGGATGTTCGTCTTGATGCCTTCGATGCGGAAGGACTGCAGCGCCGCCACCGAGCGCTCAATCGCCTCCGCGCGCGTGGCGCCGGAGATGATGAGCTTGGCGATGAGCGGGTCGTAGTTGGGCGTGACGGTGTTGCCCTCGACGTAGCCGGCGTCCAGGCGCACGCCTTCACCCGACGGCGGCTGGAACACCTTCAGCGGCCCGGGGGACGGGAAGAACTTCACCGGGTCCTCCGCGTAGATGCGGAACTCCAGCGCCGCGCCTTGGCGCTTCACGTCCTCCTGCTTCACCGTGAGGTGCTCACCCGCCGCGATGCGCAGCTGCCACCCGATGAGGTCCAGCCCCGTGGTGAGCTCCGTCACCGGGTGCTCCACCTGGAGTCGGGCGTTCATCTCGATGAAGTAGACCTCTCCATCCGAGTACAGGAACTCCACGGTGCCGGCATTCGCGTAGCCGAACGCCTTCGCCGCCGCGATGGCCGCGGTGAAGAGCTTGTCCGCCAGGGCCGCGTTCTTCCCGTCCGCGAAGAGCACGGACGGCGCCTCCTCCACCACCTTCTGGTGGCGCCGCTGGATGGAGCACTCACGCTCCAGGCAGTGGATGAGGTGGCCGTGCTGGTCCCCCAGGATCTGCACCTCGATGTGACGAGGCGCGGGGAAGTAGCGCTCCAGGTACACGCCCTCGCGGCCGAAAGAGGCCTTCGCCCGGTCCGTGCACTGGCGGAACACCTTCTCCAGCTCGGCGGGGTTGTTCGCCGCGGCCATGCCGATGCCGCCGCCGCCGCCCGCCGCCTTGCAGAGCACGGGGTAGCCGATGCGCTCCGCCTCCATCAACGCGGTGGCCACGTCCGGCACCACGTTCTCGCTGCCGGGCACCACGGGAACACCCGCCGCGGCCACCAGCTTGCGCGCATGGCTCTTGTCCTTCATCCGAGCCATCGCCTCCGGCGGAGGCCCCACGAAGATGAGCCCCGCGTCCTTGCACGCCTGGGCGAACTCCCCGTTCTCCGACAGGAAGCCGTAGCCCGGGTGCACCGCCTGGGCGCCCGTCTTCTTCGCCGCCTCCAGGATGGCGGGGATGCTCAGGTAGCTGTCCTTCGCCGGCGCGGGGCCGATGCGCACCGCCTCGTCCGCCTCCTTCACGAAGGGCAGCTCCGCGTCCGCGTCCGAGTACACAGCGACGGTCTTCAGCCCCATCTGCCGCGCCGCCGCGCCGATACGACGCGCGATTTCACCTCGGTTGGCGATGAGCAGCTTCTGGAACATGGCGCGGATCCTCAAGCAGCGACGGCGGGTGCGAAGGGCGGCGAACCTAACCCCCACCTCCTACCCTGACAAGGGAGCGTCCGAGCGTGCAACATGTCACTACAGTCCAGTAAATTTGCGGCTCTTCGAAGGCATGTCGTACATTACCACACCGTGAAGCCCTCCTCCTTTCCAGGCACTGACGTTGGCGTGGTGGACCTCCATGGCGCCCGCCGCGCGCGACGGTTGGACCTCTACCGCACCCGCCAGGCGGACCGCGTTCGTGGCGTGCGTGGCACGCTCGAAGCTCTCACGCAGAGCGGGACCCTCTTCACCCCGGAAGGCACTCGCCGCGGGCTGGCGCTGCTCAAGGCGCTCCAGCTCCTGCAGCGCGCCAGCGCCCGGTTGGAAGAGCTGGCCGGTGACGGAGTGATTCCGGCGCCCCGGCTCCTGGAGCGCATCGATGCGCTCTACACGGAGCTGGACACCCTCTTCGCCCGCGCGGACAAGCTCGCCGGACGCGACGAGGCCAGCGTGGCGCGACTTCCCGCCCGCTAGCCCGCTCGAAACGACTTGGGACGTGGAGCCCCTTACGGGAGCTCGGTCTGCCCCTGGCGGCGCAGGAACGTGGGGATGTCGAACTGGTCCTCGTCCAGCGGGAGCGCGGAGTCCTTCACCACCGACGTGCGGTTGCTGATGGACTTGTTGGCCTCCACCGCGGCCAGGGGACGCGGCGCGCCGCCCTTCGCGGGCACCAGGCTGGCCACTTCCTCACGCGCGCCGATGAGCACCGACTGCTGCGGCGGACGGGCCAAAGGGACCTGCACCACCGGCGCCACCTGGCGGACCTTGGGCGCGTCGCGGTGGACGAAGCCCGTGGCGATGATGGTGATCTTCACCTCGTCCTGGATGTTCTCGTCGATGAGCGAGCCGAAGATGATCTCCGCCTCGCTGTCGGCCGCGTCGTGGACCAGGGTCAGCGCCTCGTTGACCTCCTGAAGCGTCATGTCCCGGCCGCCCGTGATGTTGATGAGCAGGCCCGTGGCGCCGTCGATGGAGACGTCCTCCAGCAGCGGGCTGGCGATGGCCTGCTGCATGGCGGTGAGGGCGCGCTTCTCTCCGGACGAATGTCCCGTGCCCATGAGCGCCAGACCCTTGTCGCTCATGATGGTCTTCACGTCGGCGAAGTCGACGTTGATGTAGCCGTGGTACTGGATGAGGTCGCTGATGCCCTGCACGGCGTTGAGCAGCACCTCGTCGGCGCGCTTGAACGTCTCCAACAGCGGCATGGGCGCGTTGGAGAGCGACAGCAGGCGCTGGTTCGGAATGGTGATGAGCGTGTCCACCGCGGCCTTGAGCTCGACGATGCCCTGCTCGGCCTGCTTGCGGCGCTTGTTGCCCTCGAAGAGGAACGGCTTGGTGACCACACCCACCGTGAGGCAACCCAGGCTCTTGGCGATGTCCGCGATGATGGGCGCGGCGCCCGTGCCCGTGCCACCGCCCATGCCCGCCGTCACGAAGACCATGTCGGCGCCCTCGAGCACCGCGGCAATCTGGTCCCTGGACTCCAGCGCGGCCTCGCGGCCCATCTCCGGGTTGGCCCCGGCGCCCAGACCCTTGGTCAGCGTCTGGCCCAACTGAAGTCGCGTGGGCGCCTTGCTCGCGGCAAGCGCCTGGATATCGGTGTTGGCGGCAATGAAGTCGACCCGGTCCAGCTTGGACAGAATCATCGTGTTGACCGCGTTGCAGCCGGCCCCGCCCGCCCCGACGACCCGAATCTTGGCGGCCTGCTTGCTCTGATCAAACTGGTCCATTGGCGGTCCTTTCGGCAGGCGTCGCGCGACGCAGCGCGCGGGCCTCCAACCTCCACCATCATCAGCAAGTCCAGATCTTTGGCAAGTATTCCGCTACGCACATGTAGCGGGATGACGCGGCACCGAGTCCTGACGCGGACTTACACGGCGGCGTCGAAAGCAAGCGGCGCGGCATGGTGGGTCCACCTGGCCCCTTGACTCGCGAAATGCCACGCCCCCTGGCGGGTCTCCCTCGCGGCACCGGTGCCTGAAATCCCCCCACGCCCGAGGTCTTCACGGACCGTCTCTCCGCCAGGACCTCGGGTGATGGACGGCCTTCGCTCCAAAAACCGAGGGTGGTTCCGGACGACCTTCCGGAACCACCCTCGCATCAGCGACTGCGAATGTCAGCCCCCAGGAGCCATGGTGGGCGCCCGGGGTGGCGCGAGCGCATCAGGGGCTCTCGCGCTCCACTTCCACCTTGCCCACACGGAGGATGGTGAACTCCACGCGGCGGTTGTTCTCCCGGCCCTTCGCCGTCTTGTTGGTGTCCACCGGCTTCGCCTCGCCGTAGCCCTGCGACTCCAGACGGGCGGCGGCGATGCCCTCCTTCACCAGGAACTCGCGCACGTTGGCGGCGCGGCGGCGAGACAGGTCCAGGTTGGCGGCGTCATTGCCGTCGCTGTCCGTGTGGCCTTCCACCCGCAGCAGCTCCACCTGCGGGTTGGCGCGCAGCACCGCGGCCACCTGCTTCAGCAGCGGGAAGGAGCGCGGGAGGATGATGTCCTTGCCCGTGGCGAAGTGGACCTTCTCCAGGATGACGACACGCTCACCGTCGACCTGGACCTTCACCTTGCCCTTGTCCGGGCAGCCGTCCTCGTCCGTGACGCCGTTGATGACCTCGGGCTCGAGCGGGCACTTGTCCGCCACGTCCGCGATGCCGTCCTTGTCGTTGTCCAGGTCCGGGCAGCCGTCGGTGTCCTCGAAGCCGTCCTTGTCCTCGGCCTCCTTCGGGCAGCGGTCATCCGGGTCCATGAGCCCGTCCCCATCCGAGTCCACGGGCGGAGCCTCGTCCGGGCACCCGTCCTCGTCCTGGAAGCCGTTCGACGTCTCGGGCTGGTTCACGCACTGGTCGGCCCCATCGAGGATGCCGTCCTGGTCGTTGTCCGGATCCGGGCAGCCGTCCGCGTCCTCGAAGCCGTCCTTGTCCTCGGCCTCCTTCGGGCAGCGGTCGTCGCGGTCGTAGATGCCGTCGCCGTCCGAGTCCAACGGAGGAGGCGGCTCCGCCTTCTGCTGCTCCACCGGCGGGCTGTAGCTGAACCCCGCCAGCAGCCGGTAGCCCGGCGTGCCGTAGCCACGGGTGAGGCCCGGGCCACCGCCCAGGTGCGCGGTGAAGCCGCTCGGCGCGCGGTACTTCAGCGCGGCGAGCACCTCCAGTGGGGTCTCCTCCGTGTCCTGCTCATCCAGACCGACGGCGCCGATCAGCGTCGCCTCGGCGGACAGCGGTAACCGGCCCAGCGTGAAGGGAATCTCCGTGCCCAGGCCGTAGGTGAAGGCGTTGCCCGCCGTCACGTTGCGCAGTACCTGCTTCTCGCGGAGATCCACACCGACGTTCGCCGCGAAGCGAACGTTCTCCCCGTACTCGGCCACCAGCTTGGGCTGCACGCCCACCCCGGAGCTTCCGAGGAAGTCGTTGCCCCCCGCCGTGGGCAGCGACACCGGAACCACCAACGCGAGGCCGAAGTGCTCCGCGTCGACGAGGCGCGCCTTCGGCACGAGCCGCAGGTCACCGATGCCACCGGAGCCCACGCCCTTCGAGAAGGACGAGTCCACCTGCGGCGCCGGCTCCGAGTCCTGGAACGTCACTGGCAACACGACGCCCAGCTCGAAGCGGTCGAACAGACCCACCGCGCCCATCAGGTCCACGCCCAGCTGACGGCTCACCAACGCGGTGATGAACCGGTCCGAGCGAGGGTCCATGAAGTTCAGCGGCTTGCTGCCGTAGTTCAGCGTCGCCCCCAGGTTCAGCCCCAGGTGACGCTGCACGCGGGCGCTGTGGATGCCGAGGATGTCCTCGGCGCCCGGCCCCGGCTTGAACCGCTGCACGTCGATGGACTGCGACGCCCCCGAGGGCGCCACCACCTGCGCCTGCGCGGGCTGCGCCACCATCACCCCACCGAGGGCCAGGCCCCCGGCGATGCCCGCCGCCAGGCCCCGCGACGAACGCTCCGTCGCGCGGCGAAAGCGGCGCAGCATCGGGGCCGCCAGGAGCAGCAGCGCCAGCGGCGCGAACGTCCCCGCTCCGCCCGTGCTGCAGCCACGGCCGACGACAACGAAGTCGTCATTGCCATTGAGCGGGTTCGAGCCACCGGTGACCTCTTCCCCGTCGCTCGCGCCACCGCGGTCGGTGTCGCGGTCGTTCGGGTCCGTCTCGCCGTTGTCGACACCGCCGTTGTGGTTGGCGTCCTCCGCACCGTCCTTCAGCCCATCCCCATCCGTGTCCGGGTTGAGGGGATTGGTCGCATTGGCGCCGCGGACTTCCACGCCATCCGGCAGCGCGTCGTCATCCGTGTCGGCGTCGTTCGGGTTGGTCTCCGTGGCATCCACGCGACCGTTGTGGTCCGCATCCTCCTCACCGTCCTTGAGGCCGTCCCCATCCGTGTCCGCCCGCTTCGGGTCGGTGGTGGTGGACGGGTCCGCGTCCGGCACGAAGTTCGGGGAGTTGACGTCGGTGCCCGGAGGCGCCGTCTCGCGCGTGACGCCGCGCTCCGTGCCGTCGTTCACGCCGTCGTTGTCGCTGTCGGGGTCGTTCGCGTCGATGCGGCCGTCCCCATCCGTGTCGGTGATGCCGTCCTGACCGTCCGGCACGCCGTCATCGTCCGTGTCGGGGTCACGAGGATCCAGACCCAGCTCGATTTCAGTCTCGTCGTCGATGCCATCCAGGTCGGAGTCCTTGTCGTCCGCGGCGACGTTCGGGTTGGTCTCACCCGGGTCCACGCGGCCGTTGTGGTTGGCGTCCTCGATGCCGTCGAGCACGCTGCCACCGTCCGTGTCGACATTGAGCGGGTCCGTCGTCGTCGTCGGGTCCGCATCCGGGATGAAGACCGTGGTGTCGGTGTCCGTGCCCTCGGGCTCGGTGATTCCCAGCTCCGTGCCGTCCTGCACGCCGTCCCCGTCGGTGTCCGCCAACACGGGGCTCGTCTCGCCCGGGTCGACAACGCCGTCGTGGTCCTTGTCCTCGGTGCCGTCGAGCAGACCGTCGTTGTCCGTGTCGTCGTCGAGCGGATCCGTCCCGCCCACGGTCACCTCGATGCCATCCGGGATGCCGTCGTCGTCCGTGTCCGGATCGTTCGGGTCCGTGCCACGCGTGACCTCGTCCTCGTCGTTCAGGCCATCGCCGTCGGTGTCGACGGTGAGGTTGATGGTCCACGTGAAGCTCGCGGGCGTGGCGTCCACGTCACCGTCGGCGTCCACCGCGCGGACCTGGAAGGTGTGCTGCCCCTGCGCCAGGTTCGCGTAGTCGATGGGCCCCGTGCAGGCCGTGAAGGCCGCACCATCGAGCGAGCACTCGAAGGTGTCGCGCACATCGCCGGAGGTCGAGACGAACTCGAACCGCGCGTTCGCGGTGGTCGAGGCCGCCGGCGGGCTCGCCGTGATCTGCGTGTCCGGCACCGTGTCCACGGAGAAGTTCACCGTGTCCGTGGCCGTGTTGCCCGTGGAGTCCTCGGCGGTCGCCACCACCGTGTGGGCGCCGTCGCCCAGCCGCGTGGACACCGGCAACGACCAGGTGCCATCCGCCTGCGCCGTCACCGTGCCCACCGTGGCGCCGTCCACCTGGACCGTCACCGTGGCGCCCGCCTCGGCCGTACCCGTGTACGTCACCACGCCGTTCGTCAGCACCTCACCCTCGGTCGGAGCGGTGATGTCCACCGACGTGCTCGTATCCACGCGGAAGGCGTTCGTGTCCGTCGCGGTGTTGCCAGCCTCGTCCTCCGCCGTGGCCGTCACGGAGTGAGGACCATCCGCCAGCGCGGCGGGCCCCGGCAGCATCCAGTTGCCGTCCAGCGACGCAACCACCGTCCCGATGACGGTGCCGTCCACGGTCACCGTCACCGTGGCGCCCGGCTCCGCCGTACCCGTGTACGTCACCACGCCATCGGTCAGCACCGCGCCATCCGCCGGATTGGAGATGGTCACCGTGGTCTGCGTGTCCACCCGGAAGGTGTTCGTATCCGAGGCCGTGTTGCCGCTTCCGTCATCGGCCGTGGCCGTCACGGAGTGCGGGCCATCCGCCAGCGACGCGGGCCCCGGCAAGGACCACGAGCCATCCGGCTGCGCCGTCACCGTCCCGACGACGTTGCCGTCCACGGTCACCGTCACCGTGGAGCCCGGCTCCGCGGTCCCCGCGTACGTCACCACGCCGTTCGTCAGCACGGCGCCTTCCGCCGGCGTCGTGATGCTCACCGACGTCTGCGTGTTCACCGTGAAGTTGTTCGTGTCCGTCGCGGTGTTGCCAGCCTCGTCCTCCGCGGTCGCCGTCACCGTGTGCGGGCCCTCGCCCAGCGTCGCGATGCCCGGAACAGTCCAGCTTCCGTTCGCCGCCGCCGTCGTCGTGCCCACCACCGTGCCGTCCACGGTCACCGTCACCGTGGCGCCCGGCTCCGCCGTCCCCGTGTACGTCACCACCGCGTCGTTGATGACCGAGCCATCCACGGGCGTCGTGATGCTCACCGCCGTCGTCGTATCCACCGTGAAGGCGTTCGTGTCCGTCGCGGTGTTGCCAGCCTCGTCCTCCGCCGTGGCCGTCACCGTGTGCGGCCCGTCACCCAGCGTCGCGACACCCGGAACGGTCCAGCTTCCGTTCGCCGCCGCCGTCGTCGTGCCGACGACATTGCCGTCCACGGTCACCGTCACCGTGGCGCCCGGCTCCGCGGTGCCCGTGTACGTCACCGCGCCGTTGGTGATGACCGAGCCCTCCGCCGGCGTCGTGATGCTCACCGCCGTCCCCGAATCCACCGTGAAGGTGTTCGTGTCCGTCGCGGTGTTGCCGTTCGTGTCTCGCGCGGAGGCCGTCACCGTGTGCGGACCATCCGCCAGCGGCGTGGCCACCGGCAGAGACCAGGAGCCATCCGGGCCCGCGGTCACCGTGTCCACCACCGTGCCGTCCACGGAGAGGGTCACCGTGGCGCCCGGCTCCGCCGTCCCCGTGTACGTCACCACCGGGTTCGTCAGCGTCGCGCCCTCGGCAGGACCCGAGATGCTCACGGTCGTCTGCGTATCCACCGTGAAGGTCGAAGTCGTCGCGGTGCTCTCGCGAGTCGCGTCATGGGCGACCACGGACACGTTGTAGACCCCATCCGTCACGGCGATGGGAATCGTGAAGGTCCAGTTGCCCCCCGTCACGGGCGTCGCCGGGTACTCGATGCCATTGAGCGTCACCACCACGCTCGTGGCACCTCCGGACGCAGTCCCCGTGATTTGCGTCGGAGCGGTCGTCAACACCGCGTTGTTCGCAGGGCTGACGATGACCGGCGGCGGCAAGGTGCTGCTGTTCTGCACCGTGAAGGTGTTGGTGTTGCTGACCGGTCCGGTCGCGCCGTTCAGCACGGAGATCGCGTTCACCGTGTGCGTGCCAATGGCCAGGTCCGTCGTCGGCGTGTACGTGAACTCCCCCGCGCCATTCGCCGTCACCTGCGCCAGTTCCACACCATCCACGGAGATGATGACCGTGCTGTTCGGGGTCGCCGTGCCCGTGATGGGAGGACGCACACCCGTGATGGAGCCGTTGGCCGGCGTCTGGATGACCGGTGCGGCAGGCGTCACGAAAGGCCCGGCCACGGACTCGAGAACACCCCCTTGACCGGAGATCGCACCGTACGTCGGACCATCCGGCGCATCCGGGTCACCCTGCGTACCAGGGCTGCCGCCCGCGAGGTCCGGCGTGCAATTCACCACGTCACCCTGGAGCAGCACCCGGCCGCCGCCTCCACCACCGCCTGGGCCGTGCTGCTTGAACGGAGTGCTTCCACCCGCACCACCGCGCGCCGCCACGTTGTTGGCATTGCAGGTCAGTTCGCCGGTGACTCGCAGGGAGATGGTGCCACCCGCACCACCACCACCCGCCGCGTCGTTGCCCCGCCCCGTCGTATCCACGCCCGCCAGACCGTTTGCGGAAATCACTCCCGCGCCCGTGATGGAGGCCGCGCGGATGAACACGATGCCACCCGCCGCGTTGCCAGCACCACCGAGGTCATCATTGCTGTGACCCGCGCCGCCGCCACCACCAAACAGCAGGTGGTTCAGCGCGCTGAAGCTCATGGGAGCACCACCGAGGCCACCCACGTCACGAGAAGGCGGCTCATCGCCGTCCCACGTACGACCTCCCTTGCCTCCCTGTCCCGCGCTGCCACCACCGCCACCACCCGAGTTGTGGCAAATGCCACCACCCGCGGCGTTCGCGATGTTTCCGTAGCCCGCCGTGCCCACCGCGAAGGGGTCGCCGCCGTTGTAGGCCGCGAACACCACACCCTCACCCTTCTTGGCGCCCCCCGGGAACTCCTCGTTCAGCCCGCCGCAACCGTCGCCGAGGCCGTTCCAGAAGACACCGCCACGGAAGCCCTGACCGTTCGCGGAGATGGCCCCCAGGTTCGTCACCGCCCCCTGGGCGAGGAAGATGAGGACCCCCCCCGTCTCTCCATCCCAAGACTGCGCGACGATGCTGCCCGTCGCGGCCACGTTGACCGTGGTGTGCTCGGGGACGCGGATGACCTGCGTCTCATTGGCAGTGCCCAGGAAAGACACCGTGAGCGGAGCGGTGAGGTTGAGGCGGGTTTCCGTCGAGCCCGCAGCCACGCGGGCGAACTGCCAGCGGCCGACCGCGGCGTTCGCCGGCGCATTCAGGTCAACAGGCGTCTGGTCGCCCGACACAGGGGCCGGGAGCCCACCCGACTGGTAGACCATCACGAGGTCGTCCACGCCGAAGTCCGCCGTCGAAACGACGTCCACGAAGCTCTGGCCTGCGGGAACATCGGCCGTCACCCGCGTGTAGCGGTTGATGACCGTGCCCGCGGCGTTGACGGTCAGCGGGCCATCCGTGCCGTCACCCAGGTGGAAGGTGTCCGCCGCGGCTCGTGCGGCGGAAGGCACCATCAACGCGGTGCACAGGAGCGCCAGCAGCGCTGCGACGGGCAACCGGGCCCGTACACTCCGTGCCACTTCGAGCGAATCTGGAGATTGTAAGTTCGGATTCATAGGACTTGCGCCACACGGAGAGGGAAATGCCGGCGGCTGGAAGTGCACATAGCAATCCCGGCGCCAGGGCACGTCCAGTTATCGGCGCACATCCTTCCGGGACGTTCTCGCGCTAACTCCTGGACGCTTCCCCCCGAGGATCCGAATCACGGATCCAGATTCTGGAAACCGGATCCTTTCCCCTCCAGCCAGGGCCCGTTCCAGGCGCCGTTGACCCGTCAATCCGGGGAGGCACACCCGCCCTGACGCGTCAGCCCTGGCCCCCTGGCCCATCAAACCCATGGCGCAGTGCGTCCAAAAAGCAGAAGGGGCCCTCCGGATGGAAGGCCCCTTCGCGTTGCACCGGGACGCTGTCGCGTCCTCGCGGCGCTAGAAGATTTCCTCGAGCCACTCGCGCATGCGGCCCTTCACCTTCTTGTACACGTTCTCTTCGCGGATGCGGAACATGCGCCGGTCCAGGTGCTTGGCGCCGTAGACGACCAGGCCCACGCCCGTCGCGTACATCGGGCTCTTCACCACGTCCACCAGCCCGCCGATGCCGCGCGGCATGCCCCGGCGCACCGGCAGCCCGAGCACTTCCTCGGCCAGCTCCGGCATGCCCGCCAGCAGCGTGGAGCCACCCGTAATCACCACGCCCGAGGCCAGCAGGTCCTCGTAGCCACACTTCTGGATCTCCCGGTGCACCAGCTGGAAGATCTCCTCGACGCGCGGCTCCAGGATCTCGCAGAGAATCTGCCGCCCGAGGACCCGGGGCTGACGCCCGCCCACGCTCGGCACCTCCAGCGTGTCGTCCTTGTTGATGAGCGACGCCAGCGCGCAGCCATACTTCTGCTTGATGCGCTCGGCCTCGTGGGCCGGCGTGCGCAACCCGATGGCAATATCACTGGTGAGGTTGTTGCCACCCAGTGCAATCACCGCCGTGTGGACGATGGAGCCACCCGAGAAGATGGCGATGTCCGTCGTACCGCCGCCGATGTCGACGAGGCAGACCCCCAGTTCCTTCTCGTCGTCGCCCAGCACCGCCTCGGCGCTCGCCAGGGGCTGCAGGACGATGTCCGAGACATTCAGGCCCGTCCGGTTCGCGCACTTGACGATGTTCTGCGCGCTGGAGACAGCGCCCGTGACGATGTGCACCTTGGCCTCCAGGCGCACGCCCGCCATGCCCAGGGGCTCCTTGATGCCGCCCTGGTCATCGATGATGAACTCCTGGGGCAGCACGTGGATGACTTCCCGGTCCAGGGGAATGGCCACCGCCTTGGCCGCGTCGATGACCCGGGCGATGTCCGCCTCGCGGACCTCCTTGTCCTTCACCGCGACGATGCCCTGGGAATTGAAGCCCTTGATGTGGCCACCGGCGATGCCCGTGTAGACATGGGAAATCTCGGCGCCCGCCATCAGCTCCGCTTCTTCAATCGCGCGGCGGATGGAGGAGACGGTCGCCTCGATGTTGACCACCACGCCCTTACGCAGCCCCTTCGACGGATGCGTCCCGATACCGATGATGTCGATACCGCTGTCGGTCAGCTCCCCGACGATGGCGCAAATCTTCGTCGTGCCGATGTCGAGGCCGACAATAATCTCCCCCGACTTCTGCTTCGCCATGACAACCCTCCCAGGCCCCCCACTCTCGTGAAAGGGGCGTCCTCTTACTGCTTCGCGCTCCCGTTCCTCTCGGACACGGGGCTCGAAATCTTCACCGCCACCCAACCGGGCCGGGCCCGGTTATCCAGGTGAATGATCTCCGCTGCAAGCCCCCTGGCGCCCAGTTCGCGCCGGACACGGGCCAACCGCTGCAGCTTGACCTCGGAATCTCCTTCGCCTAGGCGCACTTCCTGGCCGGAAGCCGCCACCAGCGTCACATCCCGCCCCTCCATCCGCACCTCGGACAGCCGCTCGGGCTTGCCCGCCACCGCTTCCTTCGTGTACGCCCGAGCCACTTCCAGCGCCGCCTGGAACCGCTGGCGCGCCTGCTCCGGGTCCGCCACGTAGCCCTCCCGGTCCACCCCGGTGACGAGCGGCAGGTCCAGTCCATCCCCTGGCGTCACCCGCTTGAAGGGCTCGCCCTCCTCGTCCAGCACGTACAACTCGCCCAGCACCGCCAGTGCCTCCGGCACGTGCTCCGTCACCGCGACCGACACGCGGTTGGGGAAGCGCCGGGTCACCTCCACCTTCTTCACCCACGGGTGCTGAAGCATGGTGCGCTCCAGCGCCCCCACGTCCAACGCCCACAGGTTCTGCCCCTTCGTCAGCGCCGCCAGCCGCAGCAACTCCACGCGCGAGGCGCGCTGCAGGCCCGAGAACGACACCGCCGCCAGCTCGAACCGCGGAGACTGGAGCGCCCAGCGCCTCAGCTCCACCCCACCCCACACCAACAGTCCCGTCGCCAGCGTCAGCGCCAGCACCTTCAGCACGCCCGGCCCCTTCGAACGCACCGCGCCTTTGACCGCCTCGTTTCGCTGGGCGGCGTCCTGACGGCGGCGGTTCTTGTTTCGACCAAAGGCCATGGTGAGGGAACGGTGACACGCATGCTGCGCGCGGATGTTTCTCCACGCCAGTTTTTGGCGACAGCCACGTTGCTGTAGCGCCCCAAGACACACGAGGGGCGCGAGACTTCGAGGGGGATTCGGAAGGGGGGCGCCTTCTATGCCTTGAGACAGGCCCCTTGCAACAGGCGCTCGCACAAGGACGGGAAGTCGATACCGCGTCCAGCCGCAATCTTGGGCAGCAGGCTGGTGGCCGTCATGCCCGGCAGCGTGTTGGTTTCCAGCAGGAACACAGCGCCTCCCTCGGTGACGATGACATCCGAGCGCGACGCCCCGGCACAGCCCAGGGCCCGGTGCGCGCCCAGGCACACCTCATTGACCCGTGCATACTGATCCGGAGGAAGGGGCGCGGGGAAGAGGTACTGCGTGCCGGTGCCCGCCTTGTACTTCGCATCGTAGTCGTAGAACTCGCGTGCGGCGCGAACCTCGATGACCCCGAGCGCCTCATCGTCCAGGACTCCACCTTGCACTTCGCGGCCCTTGACGAACTGCTCCACCAGGAGGGTGCCCGCGTACTTCGCCGCATCCCGCACCGCGGCGTCATACGCATCGCGCGTCTTGCAGATGTGCACGCCCACGCTGCTGCCCTCGCGGCTGGGCTTCACGACGACGGGGAAGGGAAACGGCAGCGAGTCCCCCGCCGCCAGCGCGGAGGCCTCGTCGTGGAACGCGCGGTAGGCGGGCGTGGGGATGCCGTGCGCCACGAAGACCTGCTTGGCGTAGACCTTGTCCATACCCAGCGCGGAGGCCAGCACGCCGCTGCCGGTGTAAGGAATGAACATGGACTCGAGCAGTCCTTGGAGGCTGCCGTCCTCGCCGTACCGGCCGTGCACCGCCAGCCACGCCACGTCCACCTTCTCGGCGACGAGGCGCGCGGGCAGGTCCTTCCCCACGTCGATGTCCACCACCGTGTAGCCCAGCGAGCGCAGCGCCTCGGCGACGGCGGCGCCGGTGCGCAGGGACACCTCGCGCTCGGCGGAGAGGCCGCCGTACAACACGCCCACGCGCTTGTGCTTGAGCTCATCCTTGCTGAAGGCACCGCGAATGACTGTCATGGCAGGAACGCTCCCACGCGTTTGACTTCGGGTTTCATCTCCACGCCGGTCTCCTCACGCACGCGCGTCTGCATCAGCGTGATGAGGCCCAGCACGTCCCGAGCGGTGGCCCCGCCCAGGTTCACAATCCAGTTGGCGTGCAGCGTCGAAATCTGCGCCCGCCCCAGCGTGTGCCCCTTCAGGCCCACGCGCTCGATGAGCCGCCCGGCATGGTCCCCGGGCGGGTTGGTGAAGACGCTGCCGAAGTTCGGCTGGCTCAAGGGCTGCGTCCGCTTGCGGTAGCCCAGGTCCGCGTCCATCGCCGCCTTGGAGGCGTCCACGTCTCCCTTGGGGAGGCGGAAGCGCACCCGCGTCACAACCCCGCCCGGAGGCAGCTCCGAGTGTCGGTAGGAATGCGGAATCTGAGCCTTCGTGAGCCACCCCACCCCGTCCGCCGTCGCCACTTCCACCGCGTCGATGACCCGGAAGGCCTCGCCGTTCTTGGTGCCCGCGTTCATCGACACCGCGCCGCCCAGCGTTCCCGGAATGCCCGCGAGGAACTCCGCGCCCACCAGGCCCTGGGCCCGCATCACGTTGACGATGCGCACGATGGCCGAGCCCGCGCACAGGGTGATGAGCCCCTCCTCGGCCCCGACCTCGAGCTCCTCCGGGAACAGCGTCCCCGGAACCTTCACGGTGAGCCCCGGCACGCCGCCGTCGCCCACCAGCGTGTTGGCCCCCCCGCCCAGGATGGTGACGGGAGCCCCCTCGTCGCGCGCGAGCTTCAGCAAGGCCACCAGCGCCTCGGCCGTGCGCGGACGCACCAGCGCCTCCGCCGCCCCTCCGACCCGGACGCTGATGAGCGGCGCCAGGGGTGCCCCGGCCTTCACCTCGCACTCCGGCACCTGCTCGAAGCGCGCCGCCAGCGCCGTCTTCACGCCCTCGTCCACCATGACGGCTAGCCCTTCGTCACGGCGGGAGCGTTGAGCAGGCTCAAGAGGTCCGGGCCCACGTGGGTGATGTCACCGGCGCCCAGCGTCAGCACCAGGTCGCCCTCGCGCAGCCGAGGCAGCAGCGCCGCGGGCAGGTCCGCGCGCTTGGGGACATACGTCACGTCGCGATGCCCGTGCGCGCGGATGGCCTCCGCCAGCGCGTCACCCGTCGCGCCTGGAATCGGCTCCTCGCCGGCCGCGTAGACACTGCTGACGAAGAGCACGTCCGCGTCGTTGAACGCGGTGGTGAACTCCTTCATCAGGTCATGCGTGCGCGTGTAGCGGTGCGGCTGGAAGGCCACCACCACGCGCCGGCCGAACGCGCGACGCGCGCCCGCGAGCGTGGCCAGCACCTCGGTGGGGTGATGACCGTAGTCATCCACCACGGTGATGCCCTTCGCCTCGCCCTTCACGGTGAAGCGCCGCTGCACGCCGCCGAACTCGGCCAGCGCGGTGCGCACCGTCTCCAGCGGGATGTCCATCTCCTCCGCCACGGCGATGACGGCCAGCGCGTTGAAGGCGTTGTGCGCGCCCACCATGCGCACGCGGAACTCACCCAGCGCCTCTTCGCGACGGAACGCCTGGAACGTCGTGGTGAACCCGTCCAGGGAGATGCTCTCCAGGCGGTAGTCCGCCATGTGCGAGCTGCCGTACGTGACGAAGCGCTTCTCGATGCGCGGCAGCAGCGCCTGGACGTTGGGGTTGTCCAGGCACAGCACGTTGAGGCCGTAGAAGGGCACCCGGTTGCAGAACTCCACGAAGGCCGTCTGGAGCGTCTCCAGCGAGCCGTAGTGGTCCATGTGCTCCGGGTCGATGTTGGTGACGATGGAGATGGACGGGTGCAGCTTGAGGAAGCTGCCGTCGCTCTCGTCCGCCTCCACCACCATCAGCTCGCTGTTGCCCAGCTTGGCGTTGGAGTCGAGGACGTTCACCTTGCCGCCCACCACCGCCGTCGGGTCCAGGCCCGCGGCGCTCAGCACCGTGGCCACCATGGACGTCGTCGTCGTCTTGCCGTGGCTGCCCGCCACCGCGACCGAGTACTTCAGCCGCATCAGCTCCGCGAGCATCTCCGCGCGGGGGATGACGGGAATCTTCCGCTGACGCGCGGTGACGACCTCGGGGTTGTCCTTGCGCACCGCGGACGAAATCACCACCACGTCGGCCTGGACCAGGTTCTGCGCCTTGTGTCCCTCGAAGATGGTGGCGCCCATGCGCGCCAGGCGCCGGGTGATGTCGCTCTCCTTCAGGTCGGAGCCGGACACCCGGTAGCCCAGGTTGAGCAGCACCTCGGCGATGCCGCTCATGCCGATGCCGCCGATGCCCACGAAGTGCACCTGCGCGGCATGCCGCGTCTTGAAGAGACTCTGAGGCTTGTTCTTCGTCACGACTCGCTCCTGGGCGCCTTCTTCGCCTCGGGGGTGGCGCGCTCGCGGCCACTGGGGCCCCAGGTCTGCACCATCAGGTCAACACACACGTCCGCCAGCTCCTTCGCCGCCTCGGGGCGGCCCAGCAGCGCCGCCTTCTTCTCCATGCCCTTGAGACGCTCCGGCTGCGACTTCAGCATCCGCAGCGTCTCCGCCAGCTTCTGCCCCGTCAGCTCCGACTCCTGGAACATCAACGCCGCGCCCGCATCCACCAGCGCCCGCGCGTTCACCGTCTGGTGGTCATCCGTCGCATGCGGGAAGGGGATGAGGATGCTCGCCTTCTTGCACACCGTGAGCTCCGCCAGCGTGGTGGCGCCCGCGCGACAGACGACGAGGTCCGCCTTCGCGTACGCGCTCGACATGTCGTCGATGAACTCCACCACCTCCGCCTGGAAGCCCTTGTCCGCGTAGCCCTTGCGCACCATCTCCAGGTCGTTCTTTCCCGTCTGGTGCACGAAGCGCACGTCGCCCTTCAGGTCGCCCAGCGAGTCGAGCGCCTCCAGCATCCGCTGGTTGATGCCCCGCGCGCCCAGGCTGCCGCCGAAGACGAGCACCGAGAAGTTCTCGTGCGCCACGTGGCTGCGCAGGTAGTTGTCCATCAGCTTGCGGCGGATGGGGTTGCCGATGAGCTGCACCTTCTTCTCAGGGAAGAAGCGCCGCGCCTCCTCGAAGGCGATGAACACCACGCGCACCACCTTGCCCAGCACCTTGTTGGTGAGGCCCGGCAGCGCGTTCTGCTCCTGGATGGCGGTGGGGATGCCCATCAGCCACGCGGCCAGCACCACCGGCCCGCTCGCGTAGCCCCCCACGCCCACCACCACGTCCGGCTTCTGCCGCACGAGGATGCGAAACGACTCGATGAAGGCCAGGGGCAGCGCCACCAGCGCCTTGAGCAACGAGAAGAGGCCCTTGCCCTTGAGGCCCTGCACCTTCACCAGCTCCAGCGGATAGCCCTCGCGCGGAACCACGCGCGCCTCCAGGCCCCGCTCCGTGCCCACGAAGACGACCTCGTTGGCGTGGTGACGCGTCACCACCTCTTCCGCCAGCGCGATGCCGGGAAAGAGATGTCCACCGGTGCCGCCTCCCGCGATGAGCACCTTCACGCCGCCACCTCCCTCAACTCCGAGCCTGCTCGCGAGCCTTTCGGTGCCCCCTGCGCGCTGGCGCTCAGCGACAACAGCACCCCCGCCGCCGACATCAGCACCACCAGCGACGTGCCGCCGTACGAGACGAACGGCAGCGTCAGCCCCTTCGTCGGGAGCAGCCCCATGGCCACGCACATGTTCACCGTGGCCTGGAACGCGATGATGGAGGTGAAGCCCAGCCCCAGGTACGTGCCGAACGTCTCCCCCGCCGCCAGGCTCGCGCGCACGCCGCGCCACAGGACGATGGCGTAGAGCGTGACGAGCACGCCCACGCCCACCAGCCCCGTCTCCTCGCCCAGGATGGAGAAGATGAAGTCCGTATGCGCTTCCGGCAGGAAGAAGAGCTTCTGTCGCCCGTCGCCCAGCCCCAGGCCCGACACACCGCCCGAGCCGATGGACATGAGCGACTCCGCCACCTGGTAGCCCACGTCATGGCGGTGCGCCCACGGGTCCAGGAAGGCGAGGATGCGCTTCATGCGGTACGGGCTGGAGGCGATGGCCACATAGGCCAGCGGCAGCGCGAGCAGGATGGAGCCCACCAGGTAGCTGAGCTTCGCGCCGGCGGCGAACAGCAGCACGAACAGCATGAACACCAGCAACACGCTGCTGCCGAAGTCCGGCTGGAGCATGCAAAGCATCACCAGGATGCCGCAGAGCGCCAGGTGCGGGAGGAAGCCCACGGAGAACGTCGCCACCTTCTCGCGCTTCTTCGCCAGCGAGTAGGACAGGTAGACCACCCAGGCGAACTTGGCGACCTCCGCCGGCTGGAGGCTGAAGCCCGGCAGCCGAATCCAACGCCGCGCGCCGCCCGCCGTCGAGCCGATGCCCGGAATCGCCACCAGCACCAGCAGGACGATGGCCGCGAGCAGCAGCGGATACGCCCAGCGCGCCAGCTTGCGCCACCCCACCTTCATGGCCACGGCCATGGCGACCAGGCCCATGCCGGCCGCGGTGAGCTGTCGCTTGAAGAAGTACAAGCTGTCTCCCAGCTTGTCTTGCGCGAGCACCGCGCTCGCCGAGTACACCATCACCAGCCCGATGGTGACGAGCGCCAGCACGGCACACAGCAGCAGGGGGTCGAACCGCACGAGCGAGGTCGACGGAGGAGAGGTCTTCATGCCGTCACAGCGCTCCGACCAGGCGTTTGAACGTGTCGCCCCGGTCCTCGAAGTTCTTGAACTGATCGTACGACGCACACGCGGGTGACAGCAGCACCGTCTCCCCCGCCTTCGCCAGCTCTCGCGCCTTCGTCACCGCCACCGCCAACGTCCCGCAGGCGTGCACCTGCGCGCGTCCCGCGTACGCCTGAGCCAGCACGTCCGCGTCCGCGCCGATGGTCAGCACGCCCTTCACCTTGCCCAGCCCCTCCTCCACCATGGGCGCGTACGGTGCGCCCTTGCCCTTGCCACCGGCAATCAGCCACAGGCCACTTCGGAAGGCCCTCAGCGCCACCAGCACCGAGTCCACGTTCGTGGCCTTCGAGTCGTTCACCCACTCCACCCCGTCCAACACCCGCACGCTCTCCAGCCGGTGCGGCAGGCCCGGGTAGCTGTCGAGCCCTGCCTGCACCGCGTCCGCCGACACGCCACCCAGTCGCGCCAGCAGCGTCGCCGCCATGGCGTTCTGCGCGTTGTGCGCGCCACGCAGCGCGCGGTTGTTCAGCCGGTAGTGCTCGCCCTGGAAGTCCAGCCGGAAGCCGCCCTCCTCCGCGACCGCCAGCCCCGCGAGCGTCGGCGCGGACACCACCGGCTTGCCCGTCACGCTGAAGCCGTACACGGGGACCTTCGCCTGGCGCGCCAGCCCCATCACGTCCGCGTCGTCCGCGTTCACCACCGCGAAGTCTCCCGCGCGCTGGTGATGGAAGATGCGCGCCTTCGCCTCGCCGTAGGTCGAGTGGCTCGCGTACCGGTCCAGGTGGTCCGGCGTCAGGTTGAGGATGACGGCGCCGCGCGGGCGCAGGCTCTGGATGCCCTCGAGCTGGAAGCTGGACAGCTCCACCACCAGCGCGTCCCAATCCCCGGGCGACATCGCCGCCTCGCTGAAGGGCCGGCCCAGGTTGCCACCCACGAAGGTACGACGGCCGCTCTTGGCGAACAGCTCCCCCGTCAGCGCCGTGGTGGTGCTCTTGCCGTTGGTGCCGGTGATGCCGAACAGCGGAACCGACTCCAGGAAGCGCGACGCCAGCTCCACCTCGCCCCAGACGGGCACGCCAGCCGCGGAGGCGGCCTTCAGCTCCGGGAGCGCCAGCGGCACGCCCGGGCTCACCACCACCAGGGCCTGCGACTCCAGCAGTCCCGCCGGTGCGGGCACCGTGACGAGCGTGGCCCCCAGCGACTTCACCTCGCGGGCCACGTCTCCCAGCGCGTCCTCACCGCGAGCATCCAGCGCCGTGACGTGCGCGCCCTGCTGTCGCAACAAGCGCAGCGCCGCCACGCCGCTCTTCGCCAGCCCGTACACCAACACCTTCTGCCCGGACAGCGAGACCGTCATGGATGTGTCACCTCTCGAGGAGATTCAGCGCAGCTTCAGCGATAGGAGCGCCACGCCACCACAGAGGATGGAGACGATCCAGAAACGGACGATGATCTTCGGCTCGGCCAGGCCCTTGAGCTCGAAGTGGTGATGCACGGGCGCCATCTTGAAGACGCGCTTGCCGGTCATCTTGAAGGAGGCCACCTGAATCATCACGCTCAGCGCCTCCGCGAAGAAGATGCCGTGGATGATGGCGGACAC
This sequence comes from Myxococcus stipitatus, assembly GCF_038561935.1. The sequence goes on from NZ_CP102770.1 coordinate 7,802,995, forward strand.
CACCTCGTTCTTGGACAGCACCGCCAGCGCGCCCAGCGCGCCCCCCAGCGCCAGCGAGCCGATGTCGCCCATGAAGACGGAGGCCGGGTAGGTGTTGAACCACAGGAACGAGATGCCCGCACCGACGATGGAGGCGCAGAACACCGCCAGCTCCGCGCCGCCCGGCACCTGGAGGATGCCCAGGTATTGATACAGCGGCGTCGCCACCAGCTTCGTCGCCCCGCCCACCGTCACCGAGTCCGCGATGCTCAGCGTGGTGCCCGCCACGTAGCAGAGCACCGCGAAGGTGATGGCCGAGACAATCGTCGGGACGATGGCGAGTCCGTCCAGGCCATCGGTGAGGTTCACCGCGTTGGACGTGCCCACGATGACCAGCCACGCGAACACGACGTAGAACCAGCCCAGGTCCAGGTTGAACCAATGGGAGGGGATGAACGGCAGCGTCAGCCGCGTGTTGATGAGCAGCGTGGGACCGAATGAGCCATCCGGCTGCGTCCACGTCGTCAGGAGCCCGAAGACGGCCACCAGGTAGAAGAAGGTCTGCAGCGCCATCTTCTTGCGCCCGGCCAGGCCCTTCGAGTTGCGCTTGGACAGCTTGAGCCAGTCATCCAGGAAGCCGATGAAGCCGTAGCCGAAGGTGAGCAGCAGCACCACCCAGATGACCCGGCTCTTCAGGTCCGCGAAGAGCAGCGTGCCCGCCGCGATGCAGATGAGGATGAGCGTGCCCCCCATGGTGGGCGTGCCCTTCTTCTTCTGATGCGAGTCCGGCGTGTTCTCGCGCACGTTGCTCTGCCCGTACTGATTCAGCCGCAGCCTGTCGATGAGGCGCGGACCGATCAGCATGCCCAGCACGAGCGCGAAGACTCCGGCGGCGATGATGCGGAAGGTGGGGTAGCGCAAGAAGTTGAGGATGCGCCCCGCCTCCGTGTTCTGGATGAGCTCGTAGAGCAGGTACAGCACTAGTGGTTTCCTCCGGAGGACGCGACCGTTCCCGTCAGGGCGGCCACCACGCGCTCCAGCCGCATCCCGCGGCTCGCCTTCACCAGCACCACGTCCCGAGGCAGCAGCCGCGGCGTCAACCACGCCACCAGCGACTCCACCTCCGTGAAATGCGCCGCGGACTCACCCAGCCCCACGCGCTTGAATCCCTCGGCGGAGCGGGGACCGAAGAAGGCCACCAGCGCCGCCTTGCTCCCGGCGAGCTCGCCCAACCGCGCGTGCTCCTCCAGCTCCCCCGGGCCCAGCTCCAGCATGTCGCCCAGCACCGCCACCGCGCGGCCACCGGCCGTCACCAGCGTGCCCAGCGTCTCGAGCGCCGCGTCCATCGACGCGGGGTTCGCGTTGTAGCAGTCGTCAATCACCGTCACGCCGCCCCGCCCCTCCACCACGTTGAGGCGCCGCGAGTACGGACGCGCCGTCTCCAGCCCCCGCACGCACTCCTCCGGCGTGTAGCCCAGCGCCAGCGCCACCGCGAAGGCCGCCGTGGCGTTCTGCGCGTTGTGCGGACCGATGAAGGACAGGCGCACGGGCCACTCGCGGCCCAGGTGGCGCACCGTGGCCACCATGCCCTCGAGCCCCTTCGTCTCCACCGAGACCAGCCGCACGTCGGCGCTCTCGGCGCGGCCGAACGTCAGCCGGTTCGCCGAGCTGCGCTCCGCCTGGGCGGGGATGAGCGCGTCATCCACGTTGACCACGATGGTGGTCCCCGCGCCCATCTCCTGGAACATCTCTCCCTCGGCGTTCGCCACGCCCTGAAGACTGCCCAGGCCCTCCAGGTGCTCCGGCTGGACGACGGTGATGACACCCGCGTCCGGCTGGACGACCCGGGTGAGTCGCTCGATTTCGCCGGGCCGGTTCATCCCCACCTCGATGACCGCCGCCACGTGCTGGGGCTCCAGCCGGAACAGTGTCAGGGGGACACCGATTTCGTTGTTGAAGTTGCCTTCCGTCTTCAGCGCCGGCCCGCGCGTGGCCAGGATGGCGCCCACCATCTCCTTGGTGGTCGTCTTCCCGTTGGAGCCGCCCACCGCGCAGACGGGGATGCGGAAGCGCTGACGGTGGTGGCGGCCCAGGGCCCCCAACGCCATCAACGTGTCGTCGACTTCATAGAGGACGAAGCCCACCGGCAGCGCCGGGAGGGCACGTCCCTTCGCCACCACCGCGGCCGCGGCGCCACCCCGGGCCGCCGCGTCCACGAAGGTGTGCGCATCGAAGCGCTCCCCCACCAGGGCCACGAAGAGGCAGCCCTGGGTGAGCGTGCGCGTATCGGTGCAGACCGCCTCGAAGACGGCCGGCCCGGAGCCTCCACGCCGGGTCGCCCCGGTCGCCTGCACCACCTCTTCGTCGCTGAATCGAGCTGCCATACGGGTGAGGGAGTCCGGGCCGCGCCGCCTTCGTCAGCCGGGAGTGCGGTTCGCCAACGCCTTCGCCGCCGCCTGGCGGTCATCGAAGTTGTGCTTCTCCTGGCCCACCTGCTGGTAGGTCTCGTGGCCCTTGCCCGCGATGAGGACGACATCGTCCGCCGTCGCCAGGCCGATGGCCTGCTCGATGGCCGCGCGTCGGTCCGCGTCCACCAGGTAGCCCTTCTCGCCAGACTTCGCCTTGCCCGCGGAGATGCGGCGCAGTCCGCCCTTCTCCAGGCCCGGCGTCACCTGGCTGATGATCTCATCCGGGTCCTCGGTGCGGGGGTTGTCGCTGGTGATGACGGCCAGGTCCGCGGCCTCCGCGGCCACCGCGCCCATCAGCGGACGCTTGCCCTTGTCCCGGTCTCCACCGCAGCCGAAGACGACGATGACGCGGCCCTTGGCCAGCGAACGCGAGGCCTCCAGCGCGCGCTTGAGCGCGTCGTCCGTGTGCGCGTAGTCCACCAGCACCGCGGGCGCACCCGCCGGGCCGTAGTTCTCCACGCGCTCCATGCGGCCTTCCACCGGCGTCATCCGCTCGATGCCGACCTTCACGTCGCTGCGCGAGAAGCCCGCGCCGATGCCGATGCCCACCGCCAGGAGGATGTTCTCCAGGTTGTGGGGCCCCAGGAGCTTGCTCTTGAGCGCGATGTCACCCGAGGGCGTCTTCAGCGTGCCGGTGATGCCGGACAGCGAGAAGGTCACGTCCGCGGCGGAGATCTCCCCGTTGCCCTGGCGGCTGAACTTCCACGCCATGCGCTTCTGGCCACGCAGCTCGTTGTAGATGCGGCTGGCGTAGGTGTCGTCGCCGTTCACCACCGCGACGCCCGAGGAGGACAGGTTCTCCGCGAAGAGCTTCCGCTTCGCCTGGAAGTAGTCCTCCATGTCCTTGTGGTAGTCTAGGTGGTCCCGGCTCAGGTTGCTGAAGCCCGCGGCCTTGAAGGTGAGCCCGTGCACTCGCTCCTGCGCGAGCGCGTGGCTGGAGACCTCCATCACCACCGTCTCCACCCCCGCGTCCACCATCTCCCGGAAGATGCGGTGCAACTCCAGCGCATCCGGGGTGGTGTTCGCGGTGGACACCGTCTTGCCACCGAACTTGTAGCCCAGCGTCCCGATGACACCGGTGGACTGATAGGCCGCCGTGCTCATCGCCTCCAGGAGATACGTCGTCGTGGTCTTCCCGTTGGTGCCCGTGACGCCCAGGAGCGTCAGCTTGTCGGCCGGGCGGCCATGGAAGTTCGCGGCGATGAGCGCCAGCGCCTTGCGCGCGCTGCCCACCTTGAAGAAGGGCACCTGCGAGGAAGGCACCGGCTTCTCGGAGACCACCGCCACGGCACCCCGTGACACGGCCTCGCCGATGAACTGGGCACCGTCCTCCTTGGTGCCGGGAATGGCGATAAACAAGTCGCCAGGCTTCACACGCCGCGAGTCCTGGGTCACACCGGTGACGTCGACCGCGGAACGACCGCCCGAGGTCTGCTCGGCACCACACCCTGCGAGGACATCCGTCAGCTTCATCTCTTCCCCTTCACACGCATTGCAAGCACGGGGCCTGGAGTCAGCGCGGCCTTATTGCCGCGCCGCCAGCTCCAGCGTCACCCGGGCCCCCTTCTCCACCAGCGAGCCGGCGGCGGGGGTTTGAGACACCACACGTCCACTTCCCTGTACCTGTGGCTCCAGTGCCGCGGCGAGCAGCTTCACCACGGCCTCACGGCCACCGGCGCCCTGGACGTCCGGCACACGCACCGTGCCGAGGTCAGGGCTCTCCGAATCCGCCTCCACCAACACCGGCCGGACGGGCTCGGTGGCCTTGGCCACCGGCTTCGCCGCGGCAGGCGCGGAGGATGCGGCGGCCACGACTCCCCCAGGTGCCGCCGTCCGAGACGGAGGCACGGCCAGGTGAGCCATGGCGGCGGTCGCAATTTCCTTGAAAGCAGGGGCAGCCACGAACCCCCCGTACACGTCTGTCTTGGGTTCGTCCACCACCACGAGAATGACGATGCGAGGATCCTCGGCCGGCACCATGCCGACAAAGGAACCGATGCGCTTGTCCGAGTAGCCACGCGCCACCGGGTCCGCCTTCTGAGCGGTGCCCGTCTTGCCTGCCACCCGGTACTCCTCCATGAAGGCGCGCGTCGCGGTGCCACCCTTGCCCACCACGGACTCGAGCATGCCCACGACCTCCCGCGCCACCTTCGCGGACACCGCCCGGCGGACTTCCGTGGGGCGGTTCTCCAACAGCACGACTCCGTCAGGGTCCACCACCTTCGACACCAGGTAGGGACGCATCAGCACGCCATCGTTGGCCAGCGCACCAATGCCGGCCGCAATCTGAACCGCGGTGGCCGTCATGCCCTGACCGAAGGACTGGGTGGCCAGGGAGACCTCCGCCTTCGGGAAGGGGATGACACCCCGGCCCTCGCCCGGCAGGGACAGCCCGGTGCGCTCGGCGAAGCCGAAGGCATGGTAGCCGGCCACCATCTTCTCGCGCCCCAGCACCTGGGCCATCTTCGCCATGCAGATATTGGAGGAGGTCCGGAGGATGTCCCGCGGGGCCAGCCACCCGTGGGAGCCATGGTCATTGATGGTGTGGCGGCCCACCCGCCAGGCGCCATTCTCGCAGAAGAAGACGCTCTCAGGCGTTATCGCCTTCTGGTCCAGCGCGGTTGCGACCACCAGCGGTTTGAGCGTGGAGCCGGGCTCGAAGGTGTCCAGGGCGGCGCGGTTGCGCATCCCGGCGCGGGAGCTGGACTCCGGGGTGTTGGGGTTGAAGCGCGGGTAGTTGGCCAGCGCCAGCAGCTCGCCCGTCTTCGGGTCCAACGCCACCACCATGCCGGCGACGCCCTTGGCGTCCTCCACGGCCTTGGCCAGGGCCTTCTCCGCCACGTACTGCAGGTGCCTGTCCAGCGTCAGCGTCACGGCCGCGCCCTGGCGCTGGAGCGGATCCAACGCGCCCTGCACCAGCAGCTTGCGGCCCTTGGCGTCGCGGAAGCCCGACATGCGGGAGTTCTGTCCGGACAGCTCGTCCTCGAAGGCGAGCTCCAGGCCCTCCAGGCCCTTGCCGTCCAGGCCCACGGTGCCCACCACGTGCGCGCCCAGCTCGCGCTGCGGATAGAAGCGCTTGGGCTCCTTGGTGAAGCCCAGCCCTGGCAGGCCCAGGCCCTTCACCGCCGCCACTTCCTGGGGCTTGGCCTGGCGCTTCACCCACGCGAAGCGCTTGGCCCGCGACAGACGCGCGGTCAGCTCCTCCGCGTCCATCTTCAGCACCTTGGCCATGGCGCGCGCGGACTGGCGCACGTCGGGCAGCATGGACGGGTCCACCCAGATGGAGTCCACCTCCACGCTCTGGGCCAGCGGCGCACCGCGCCGGTCGAAGATGTCGCCGCGGCGGGCCGGAATCTCGATCTGGCGGACGTACTGGTCCTGGGCCATCCCGCGCAGCTTCTCCTGCTCGAACACCTGGAGCTGCACGGCGCGGCCGAAGGCAACCCCCAGAAGGAGCAGGAAGAGGCCGAACAGCAGCTGCACGCGCAGCTTCAGGCCCTTCGCGTTGGGCTCGGGAGCCCGGGTCGCCTTGAAATCCCTCACCGCCCGGCGCCTCCGCGTCCCGCCACCCGAACGCCGGGCTTGTCCTGGGACGGGGCAGACGCGGACGCACTGCCGCGCGCGGGCTTGTCCGCGCTCAGCGACACCACCGCGCTGCCGGCGGGCATGGCCATGCCCAGCTGCTCGCGGGCCACGCGCTCCAGACGGCCCGGGGCCTTGAGCGTGGCCAGCTCCAGCTTAAGGCGATCATTCTCCCGCGTGAGCGAGCGGCTCTCCGCCTCCGCGCGAGACAGGCGGTAGCCCATGTCCACCACCATCACCCGGCTGGTGACGTGGAGGATGCCCACCGCCGCGAAGAGGGCGAACAGGAGGACGGCCGGCAACAGGTGCATCAGCACGCCCGCCACCGACACGGAGCCACGCTGGGACGACGCCTTGCTCATCGCACTTTCTCCACCACGCGCAGGTGCGCGCTCCGAGAGCGGGGATTGACCTCCACCTCTTCCTCCGAGGCGGCCACGGCCTTCTTCGTCACGACGGTGAAGTTCCCCACGTAGCCACAGGCACAGACGGGCAGGCCCGGTGGGCAGGTGCAGCGGCCCTCCAGCGCGCGGAACGCCTCCTTCACCTTGCGGTCCTCCAGCGAGTGGAAGGAGATGACCGCCGCGCGGCCTCCCACCTTCAGCAGCGAGGGCAGCGCGGACAGCAGCGAGTCGAGCGCCTCCAGCTCCTGGTTGACCGCCATGCGCAGCGCCTGGAACGTCCGGGTGGCCACATGGATGCGCGTGGGCCACGCCTTGCGAGGCACCGCGCGCTTGACGACCTCCGCCGCCTCCAGCGTGCGCGTGGGCAGCGCGCGCTTGAGCTCGCGGGCGATGGGCCGCGCGAACGGCTCTTCACCGTATTCCTTCAGGATGCGCACGAGCTCCTGCTCGTCGGTGGAGGCGATGAGCTCCGCAGCCGTGAGGCCGTCCGCCCCCATGCGCATGTCCAGCGGGCCGTCCTTGGAGAAGGAGAAGCCGCGCTCGGCGACGTCGAGCTGGGGCGAGGACACGCCCAGGTCCACCAGCACGCCATCCACGGGCATCAGGTCCGAGGCCACCCGAGGCAGGTCCGCGAAGTTGCCCTCGCGCCCCTGGAAGCGGGGGTTGGGCCCCAGACGGGAGGTGGCCGCCGCGAGCGCCACCGGGTCGCGGTCCACGCCCACCACGGACGCGCCTTGAGCCAGGAGCGCCTCCGTGTGGCCGCCACCACCCAGTGTGCCGTCGATGATCACCTTCCCCGCTCCTGGCCGAAGCAACTCGACCGCTTCACGCAGCAAGACGGTGTGGTGCTGGAAGTCCGAGGCCCCCACGAGCACTCAGACGAAGGGAGCCCGCGCGAGCGCGAAGGCGGCGCGTGCATCGTTCATGTGCGGGTAGATTTCAAACGCGTCGTGCGCGCCGGCGGCCCGGAAGATGGCGGCCAGGTACGGAGACAGACCAGACAGCTTGAGGTCGCCTCCCGCGCGGCGCAGCGCCTCGGCGCGGGACATCAGCGGCTTGACGCCCCGGTAGTTGAGGTGCCCCACCTCGGACAGGTCCAGCACCACCTGACGCATCCCGCGGTGCATGCGCTGGGTGAGTTCGTCGCACAGCTTCACCAGGTCCTGCTCGTCGAGCTCGCCCTCCAGCATGAGCGTCTCCACACGCTCCGCGCCCACCACCGCGCTGGTCGCCCTCCGCCGTACCTCCAGAACCTGATTCATACGCGTACCACCCTCTCGGGACTCACGCCTTCTGTCGACTTTCCGGCTACGCGTGCCGCAGCTCGGAGAGCACCTTCATCACGTCCGCGGAGGTCGCTTCCTGGCGGGCCTCTTCCTGGGCCTTCGCCCAGCCCTCGCGGCTCCACAGCTCGATGACCTTCACCATCCCCGCCCACACCACGTCCTTCTCCAACCCCGCATAGCTTCGAAGTGAGGGGGGGATGAGCAGGCGGCCCAGCCTGTCCAACGGGCACTCCTGCGCGCTCGCCACATACAGGCGCATCAGCGTCTTCACCCCGGGCTCCATGGGGTTGCGCCGCGCGAGAGACGCCTCGAGCGCCTCCCACTCCCGCACCGGGTAGGCGTGGAGGCACCGGTCCAGGGCTGTCGTGATGATGAGCCGCTCGTCATACGCCCCGACCAGGGTTTCCCGGAGCTTCGCCGGGAGGCTCGTCCGCCCCTTCGCGTCGATCTGGTGCTCATAGACGCCTCGGAACACAGGGGACGATCCACCTTTTCAGCCCACGAAGGGATGAAGCTCCACTCCTTCCCACTTCTTGCCACTACCGGGCGGCATTCATACGCGGGCCCCCCAGGGGGGTCAAGAAAGCGCAACAGGTCGGTACACGCCGCCGGTGGGTCCACGACATCCAGACAACCCGTCACACCTGGAAGGTCAGGTGTTTGCCGCGTTGCGGCGCCCTACCCGTCAGACTGGGGTAAACTTGAGCTCCCTCTTGGAAGAGCGCAGAGTGACGGGTGCGTGAACAAGAGCGTGCGACTGAAGGTGGCCTACAAGAGCCCGCAGTCCCTGGTGGGGGAGTACACGCGCAGCGTGGGTCAAGGAGGCGTCACCCTGCGGACGCGCCGGAGCCTGCCGCTGGGCACTCGATTCACCTTCGAGCTGTATCTCGGAGGGGTCCCCCGGCCGGTGGAGGTCCTGGGTGAGGTGGTGGCGGTGGAGCCGCCTCGCGAGGAGCCGGGCTACCTGCTCACGGTGCGCTATGGCGCCGGCGAGGACCGCTCGCCCCTGGACGCGGTGCTCCAGCGCATCTTCTCCGCGCAAGAAACGGAAGGACTGCGGCGCTTTCCCCGGCTGCCGCTGACCCTGCGCGCGGCGGAGGCCACGCCGCTGTCGCCGGCCTTCCTCGTCCGGGACATCTCCCGTGGGGGCGTGGGCCTGGAGGTCATGGCGCCCGCCCTGCCCCGCCATGTGCGCGTGGGCACGCCCTTCCTCCTGGAGATGGACTTGATGGGGGGCGAGCTCGTCCTGCACGGCGAGGTGGTGTGGACCTCGTCGATTCCGCGCAAGGACGCCGCCACGGTGACGCCGGGCTTCGGCGCCACGTTCGGCAGGCTGCGCGCGCCCATGCAGCAGAGGCTGGACGCGCTGCTCGCCCTGGAGTCGTTGCCCCCCGCGCCCTGGAAGGCGCGGGTGAGCTTCGGCATGGACGCGGTGACGCGGATGCCGTGACGGCGTGGGCTACGCCGTGAAGGGGTAGCCGCCCGCGGACTCGACGGCGGCCATCACCGTCTCCCGGACCTCCGCCGGGTCATGCGGCGTGAAGGTGTCGAGCGTGCCCAGCCGCGCCAGCTCCTTCGCCAGCGCGTCCCCCTTGAGGGTGGAGCACAAGGCGCGGCGCATGCGGTCCTGGATGCGGGAGGTGCTGTCGAAGGCGATGGTGCGCACCAGCGCCACGCGCACCGGGTCCAGCGTCCCACCGGTGGCCGCCTGCCGCGTGCGCGTCACCATGGAGTCGAGCGCGAAGGCATCCATCACCACGTCGGTGAGGGCCGCGAGCACGTCCTGGTGCTTCTCCAGCTCCGGGCCGAAGGTCTGCGCGGCCAGGCTCAGGCCGTGGAGCGCCAGGCGCTTGGCGACCTCGGCGGCCACCTCCTGCGGCGCCAGCGCGTCGTTTGTCCGCGCCTGGGGCTTCTCTCCGCGCGCCAGCTCGTCCGCGACGTTGCCCGCCATGGCGAACAGGGGCAGGTCGCCCTTCACCGCGCGCTTGAGGAGCATGCCGGTGATGAGCATGCGGTTGATTTCGTTGGTGCCCTCGAAGATGCGGTTGATGCGCGCGTCACGGTAGGCGCGCTCGACGGGGTACTCCTCGATGTAGCCCGCGCCACCGTGCAGCTGCACCGCGTCGTCCACGAGCTGCCACAGGGCCTCCGAGCCGTAGACCTTCATGATGGAGGACTCGATGGCGTACTCCTCCACCGCGGCCAGCAGGTGGGACTCGTAGTCGGGCGCGGACTTGTCGCGGGCGGCGAGGCGCGCGTCGACCAGGCCCGACGTGCGGTACGTCATGCTCTCCAGCGCGTGGATGAGCGCCGTCATGCGCGCCAGCTTCTCGCGCGAGAGCGGGAAGCGGGAGATGGGCGTGCCGAACTGCTTGCGCTCCTGGGCGAAGCGCAGCGCGCCGGACAGCTGGATCTTCATGCCGCCAAGCACGCCCGCGCCCAGCTTCAAGCGGCCGTAGTTGAGGATGTTGAAGGCAATCTTGTGGCCCTTGCCCACCTCGCCCAGCAGGTTCTCCACGGGGACCCGCGCGTCCTCGAAGTAGAGCGGGCACGTGGACGAGCCGCGGATGCCCATCTTGTGCTCCTCGGGCCCCACGGTGAAGCCCGGCGTGTCCTTCTCCACGATGAAGCCGGTGAACTTGTCCCCGTCCACCTTGGCGAAGACGACGAACACGTCCGCGAAGGCCGCGTTGGTGATGAAGAGCTTGGAGCCGTTGAGAATCCAGTGCTTGCCGTCCGGCGAGAGCACTGCCTTCGTCTTCGCGCCCAGCGCGTCGCTGCCACTGCCCTGCTCGGTGAGGGCGTACGCGGCCACCCACTCACTGGTGGCCAGCTTGGGCAGGTACTTCGCCTTCTGGGCCGCGTTGCCGAACCAGACGATGGGCAGCGTGCCGATGCCCACGTGCGCGCCGAAGGTGACGGACCAGGAGCCGTTGAGGCCCATCGCCTCCGCGAGCAGGAGCGACGTCGTCTTGTCCAGGCCCGTGCCGCCGTAGGACTCGGGGATGTCCACGCTCAGCAGGCCCAGCTCCCCCGCCTGACGCAGCAGCTCCCGCAGCAGGACGTTGTCCTTGTGCTCGATTTTGTCGGCCTGCGGGAGCATCTGCTCGTGACTGAACTGAAGCGCCGTCCGGAAGAACATGCGCTGCTCTTCCGAGAAGGTCTCGGGCGTGACGATGGGGGACGCGCCGACCTCCTGGAAGAGGAAGGCACCGCCTGGGGGAACATCCTTCGACGCAGCCGGCGTATTGGCCGTGGACATCTCGAGACCTCACAGGGTGCGCGGAGGGACCAACCTCCGCCGAGCGGGCGCCATGTCCCGCTCATGACAAGCAACTCCGCGAACCATCATAGGAGGTGTCACGAACCGGTCCGCCCTTTTCTCGTGGGAACGTCGGGCCTCGCACCGGCGGTCTCCTCAGACTCGCGGGCCACTGGCCGCTCTCGCCCTTCGTGACTATCCCGGGCTCTCCAGGTTCTTGGAGCCCCCATGCAACGCGTCCCCACGGCGTTCTGTTTCATCTTCATCCTGAGCTGCGTTCTCGGCGCCTCTGCCTCCCACGCGGCCCAGGACTCCCGCGCCCTCACCTCGGAGCTTCGCGAGGGGCCGCGCATTCCGCGCTGAGACTCACCCCGCGTCGCCCACGCGGCGAGGCGTGGGGAAGACCAGGCACAGCGTCTCGAAGACAGGCGCTCCGGGGGCCGAGAACACCGCGCTCAGCGCTCGCGCGGCTTGCGCCACCTCGGTGCCGAAGGACGGCACCAGGCAGAGGTCCTCGGACGTCTTGAAGCGCCCCTTGAGCAGCGCCAGTCCCCGCCTCAAGGTCGCCAGGTCCTGCTTCCCCTCTCGCACGGGCACCGACGGGCCATTCGCATCCGGACCGGGCAGCTTGCCCACGCTGGTGCTCAGCTCGAAGCCATCCGCGCGCTGGATGATGCGCAGCTTTCCGGGCGCGACCTCCGACAGCCATGCGCGAAAGCCGTCCTCGTCGCGCAGGACCAACGGATAGGCCACGGGTGCGTCCGGATGCGCCAGCCACACCGCCTCCGCGGAGTCGCGCAGCGCGGAGAACAGCTCCGACGTCTGCGCCAGGAACGTGTCCGCGTCCGGCACCACCAGGACCACCCGCCCCTTCACCCGCTCCGAGAGCCGGGCCGCGGACTCCGGGCGCAAGGGCTCGAACGTCTCCGTGCCCACGCGCACGTGCTCTCCCGACAACACCAACCGCAGGGCGTCCGCGGGAGGGACTTCGCCGTAGACCGGCACCGCGTCACTGGGGATTCGACCGCTGGCGTCGTCACCGGGCGCGGCCTTCGTCGCGAGTGTCGGCAGCGGCGCGGGCTTCAAGGCTTGAAGCGGCTCCGCGGCCTTCTCCTCGCGACAGCCCCCCATCGCGAGCATCAAGGCCGACACCCATCCCGCGCAGCTCCACGACCTCACGGAGCCGTCTTCCCCGCGCTGGCCGGCGGTGTCGCGAAGGTGCTCGTCACACACGCCGCATCCGCCAACCCGAGCCCCACCGCGTGATCCGCCGCCTCCTTCGCCTCCTTGAACAGCACCATGCCCGGGAAGCGCTTCGCATCCTCCGAACGACCCGCGTCGCGGATGTAGATGGCCTTCACGCGCCCCGGGAACTCCTCGCGAATCTGCGCGTACACCTCGGGGTCCTTCTCCCCCGAGTCCCCCACCAACATCACGGGCTGCGAGAACTGCATCAGCAGTCGACGGATGGTGGGTTGCTTGTAACCGGACAGCGAGCCGGGGCCGATGTCTCGCAGGTACACGCCGAAGCCAGCGGGAAAGGCGTGGCGCTCGAGGAAGCCTCGCACGCGCGGCAGGTATTGGATGGGAGAGCCGCTCACCAGCGCGAACGCGGACGGAGACGCACCGCGCAGACAGCCATAGAACCCGGCCATCCCCTGCACGACCTGCTGCGAGTCGGAGTCCTTGAGCAGCGCGGCCTGCACCAGCTTCGTCGGCTTCGTCACGTGCGTCAGCGCGAGCGTGTCGTCGAAGTCGGAGACCACGAGCAGCGGCGTCGAATCCGGCACCACCTCCACGCGAGCCGAGGTGCTGGCCCCCTCCACCGACGCCTGCGCCTCCGATGCGCCCACCTTGAAGCGCTGGCCTTCGGGTGGAATCAGGTTCACCTCGAAGCCCCCATCGTCCCGGCTCGTGACGACCGCCGTGACATCCTGGAAGCGCACCGTGACCTGGGCCCCCACCCAATTGGGAGCAGCCAGGCGCCGGAGGTTCCTCGACAGCGCCGTGCTGCTCTCCGCGGGGGCTTCCTTCACCACGCGGCCGTGCAGGCTGACGCCCTCCGGTCTCCCGAGCACCGGCGCCAGCAACACGGCCGGCGCAGCCAAAGCTGGAGAAACACTGAGAACCGCCATCACGGCAAAAAGGCGAGAGAGCGTTTTCATCGGAATTTTCTCGTGTTAATGTTTGCCGAGCCCTGATGATAGCTTCTCACGGGCCTTGCGAGGCGTCGTGGAGGGGTAGCACAGCGGCCGTGCGCCCCGAGGAGCCGGAAGACACGTGGAGCACCCGCCCGAAGGGCTCGATTTCGGCAGGTACACGTTGCTCGAGCGCATCGCGACGGGCGGCATGGCGGAGATATTCCGCGCTCGTATGACCGCCATGGCGGGTGTCACCAAGCCGGTGGTCATCAAGAAAATCCTCCCGGGTTTCGCGGACAAGAGCGCCTTCGTCTCCATGTTCGTCAACGAGGCGCGCATCGCCGCGGGCCTCAGCCACGGCAACATCGCCCAGGTCTTCGACTTCGGAGAGGTGGCCGGCCAGTACTTCATCGCGATGGAGTGGGTGGATGGGCACCCGTTGTCGCGTGTGCTCCGACGAGCCCGCGAGAAGGGCCACTACACCCTGCCGCAGCCGCTGGCCCTGCTGATGACGGCCGAGGTGCTCAAGGGGCTGGCCTACGCGCACACGCGCCTGGACGACCGGGGCCGGCCACTGCACATCGTCCACCGCGACGTCAGTCCGCAGAACGTGCTGCTCAGCTTCGAGGGCCAGGTGAAGCTGGTGGACTTCGGCATCGCCCGGGCCCGGCTCGCGGGCGGGCACATGTCCGATGAGCCCGATGGCATGGGCAAGTACGCGTACTTCGCGCCCGAGCAGGCCCGGGGGCGGGAGCTGGATGCTCGCGCCGATATCTTCGCGGCGGGCACGCTCTTGTACGAGACGCTGTGCGGACGCCGGCCCTTCGAGGGCGATGCCACGGATGTGATGCGGAAGATTGCCCTGGGGGACTTCCCGCGCCCTCGGGAGCTGGCGCCGGACATTCCCTCGGCACTGGAGCGCATCCTTCTCACCGCGCTCGCCGTGGAGCGCGAGCAGCGCTATGCCTCCGCGGAGCTGTTCGCGGAGGCCCTCACCCGGCACCTGAACACCACCACGCCGGACATCTCTCCCAGCGCCCTGGCCCACTTCATGGGCTACCTGTTCGAGGCGGAGCTCGTGGCGGACGGGCGACCCGTGCTGCTGCCTCGGGAGTTCCTCGCGCAGCTGTCCCGATGGACGCGCGCTTCCCCCGAGCGCCGCGCCTTCCGCGAGCCCGCACCCGAGCCACCTCGCGGGGACCGCATCACCGAGCCTGTCCCCACGCCGGATGATCTTCGCGTCGACACGCCGAGCGAGGTGTCCGCGCCGCTCGGTGCCGAGGCCGTCTCCATCGGCAGGGGACGAAGGGAACGCACCACGCAGCCCATCCCCGCCGTGCCCGACCCAGCCTCGGGCACCGAGGGGCCTCGAGCCGACGTGGAGTCGGCGGAGCGACCTCAGCGCTCGACGATGGTGGCTGAAGCAGCGCCTCCGACGTCCTCCGCGCCATCGGTCCCTCAGTCGACGCCATCGACAGACGCAGTGCTCCGCACGGGGCCCGCTTCGTCGCAGCGGCACTCGACTCCTTCGGCGGGAGTGCCACTACCGACGGCCTCGTCGAGTCCCCGCGCGACTCCGCCCACGGGCGAGACCCCGCTGACGGCCGCCGAGCCGTCGCGCCCGTCCCCGTTCCTGAGTCCTCCCACCGGAGTGCCTCCGCCAACCTCCACGGAGCCGCCACCGCCGGACCTGTCTCCGACGCCTCACGCACCAGCGTCCCGCCTGGGCTTCCGGCTCGCGGCCCTCGGCGCGCCGGTGCTCGCGGCCCTCGGCGCGGTCCTCGTGGTGATGGTCCTCGGCCGCAACGGCACCTTCTCCGTGGAGCTCAGCTCCTCGCCTCCGGGCGGAGCCATCCGCGTCGACGGTCGTCCGCTCGACTCCGTCACCCCCGCCCTCCTCACGCACCTGCCCGCCGACGGTGAGCACCTGCTCGAGGTCCAGATTCCCGGCATGGTCCCGTGGAGCCAGGTGGTCCGCGCCGAACGAGGCTCGACCCTCGCCGTCCACGCGCGGCTTCGTCCACGAATCAACACCTCTTCCGCCTCGGGAGCCTCGGCCGCCAGGGCCGCGAACACCCCGCCCCTCCAGGACGCGAACTGGGCCCCCGGTGGCTTCCGCCTCTCCGCCGTGAGCCACGCCTTCCGCGTCCCCGTGTCCTCCGCCGCTCGCGTCCCACTCGACCCGGCCCGCACCTACCTGGTGCACACCGAGGGACGGATGTCGCTCGGCGGCCCCATGTCCGTGGAGCACGCCGGCTACTTCCTCGAAGGCGACAAGAACCTCCCGGCCCACGAGTCCTTCGGCGTCCTCGGCCCCGAGGAGCAGCTCATCCGCAACGCCTCCAGCCTGTACGTCTTCGTCCTCGACGCCCGCCGCGAGGACAACCGGGGAGGTCTTCATGTCCACCTGCGAGAGCTCGGCGGCCCCAGCTTCCCACCCTTCCGCCTGGATGCGCGGCACCACGCCGTGAAGCTCTCGCGCGCGGACCGCTTCGTCGTCCATGAGCTGGACCCCGGCACCACCTACGACGTCGTGCTGCGCTACACCGCCGAGCCCGCCCGGACCCGAGGCCTGAGCGGCGGCCCCGTGGGGCGGGTGCTCGGACTGGTGGGAACGGACCCGGGCCCCGAAGGCTCGCCCAGCGGCCTGGCGCTCCTGGAAGTGGGCCAGCCCTCCCGCCTCCGAGGCGCGTCGTGGCTCCAGCTCTCCTTCCCGGACGACCATCTGGCCGACAACACCGGCACCCTCCTGATGGACATCGTCCCCGTGGTCCGCCCCTCGGAAGCGGGGATGCCGCCGGCGGGCCACCGGCACGGCCGCCCGCCCCCGTGAGCGCGCTACAGCCGTGCAGCGGCCTGTCGCCGAAAAGTTGATCCCCCCGGCGAGCCCCCTACCCTGGGCAACAAGGAGGGCTCAACATGTTGAAGCTGGTGGCAGTGGCCGCGGTCGGGGCCGTGGTCCTGGGAACGGTGGGACTGTCCGGCCGGGTGGATGCGCGACCGGGGAGCACCGAGGTAGAGCCGACGCAGGCGCAGGTGGAGGCGGCGCTGGACGCGCGGCAGAAGGAGTTGCTGGGCATCCTGTTGGAGGCTCAGCGGACGGGCGAACGCACGGCGTCGGTTCACCGGTAATCTCGTGGCGTCGAACGCGACTCGGTGCTAAGCCCGGGCCTCCTTTGACGTCTACCTGCCCGCGAGGGGGACATGCCTGAAGGGTCCGCGTCACTCACACAACTCGCGGTCGACGACCGGGTCGTCTATCCGAATCAGGGTGTCTGCCGCGTCACGGCCATCGACACGAAGGAAGTGGCGGGACAGAAGCTCGTCTTCGTCACCATGCGTCGCGAGGAGGATGGCGCCGTCGTCATGGTGCCCCAGGCCAAGGTCGCGGCCATCGGTGTACGAAAGGTCGCCGGCCCCGAGGACGTGAAGAGCGTCTTCGCCTTCCTTCGCGCGGACGGGGACAAGGCGGACCTCGACTGGAAGCAGCGCGCCCGCACCAACCTGGACCGCATGACGCAGGGCGGAATCCTGGGTCTGGCCGAGGTGGTGAAGGACCTCCAGGTCCTCAGTGAGCTGCGCCCGCTGCCCACCAAGGAGCGCGAGCTGTACGACAACGCCCGGCACCTCCTGGTGTCGGAGGTCGCCGCCGCGCTCGGCACCGCCGAGGTCAACGCCGAGGACGCCATCGACATCGTCCTCTTCCCGCCCGGCCGCGAGCGCCCCAAGCGCACCGCCGCCGAGTTCGCGCGAGGAGACGAGGACGACCTGGGCCTGGAGGGCGACCTGCTGGGGCTCGACGGCGACTTGGACCTGCCCTCGGACGAGGAGCCGCAGTCGGACTCCTCCGACGAGGAGAGCTCCTCCGAGGAAGAGGGCGAGGAAGGCGAGGAGAAGTCCGACGAGGAGTCCGCGCCGAAGAAGCGCGGCCGTCCTCCCAAGGCGAAGCCCGCCGAGGAGGAAGGCGCGGAGCCCGCGGCCCCGAAGAAGCGCGGCCGTCCTCCCAAGCCCAAGCCGGAGGCACCGCCGCCCGGCGCGGAGGCGCCCGCCCCCAAGAAGCGCGGCCGTCCTCCCAAGCCCAAGCCGCCCGAGGTTCCTGGCGCCGAACCCGCCGCGCCCAAGAAGCGCGGCCGTCCGCCCAAGGCGAAGCCCGCCGAGGGTGGAGAGGACTGACAGTCGACATTGGAAGCCGGCCCTTTGCGCCGAGGTGACGCCCCGTGATTCGCGTCGTGACGCTGGACCCCTTCGACGACAAGCAGCTCGCCAAGCTCAACCGGACGCTCTACACGGCGTTCGGCGTGGGCAGCGAGCACTCTGGCTCCGCCGAGATGCCTCCGGGCCTGGGCGAGCCGGTGGACGCCGAGAAACTGCTGGAGCAGGTGAAGGGCATTCGCGCCTATCAGGACGACAAGGTGCTGCTGCTCACCTCGCGCAAGCTCAAGGAGCGCGAGCTGCCCAGCGGCACGGCCCCCACGCCCGGCTTCGCTCGCCAGGGCAAGGACCGCTCCGTCATCACCACCCAGCCGCACAAGGACCTGGAGGTCGGCTTCAAGCCGGTGGCCCGCCAGGCGCTGCACCAGCTGGGTCACCTGTGGGAGCTGCACCACTGCCTGGACCCGCGGTGCTCGATGTACCCGCCCTGGACGCCGTCGTTCTCCCAGGGTGAGCCCATCTTCTGCACCTTCTGCCGGGAAAAGAGCGAGCAGAAGATTCGCCTTGCGAAGTCCTAGCATCCAACGCGCGCTGCCCCTCCTGGAGTTGGGGGGGCTCTTGCTGGTCGCGCTCCTGTGTCTCGTCTTCCACCTCCGGCTGCCCGGAAAGCTCCCCTCCGAGGAGAGCTACCGCGCGGTGGCCGAGCGACTGAAGGCGGAAGGCCGCCCCGGTGACGCCGTCCTGCTCTTCCCCTGGTGGGCGGAGCGCGCCCGGCTCTTCGTGCCTCCGGGGCTGCCCGTCTACGGCTACCTCGGCTCGGACCGCGACGACCTGTCCGCGCATCCGCGAGTCTGGGTGCTGGGCCAGCCGGAGCTGCCGCGCTCAGACGAGGCGGCGTTCCTGAAGGACTTCCTGCCCGAGCGCCGCGCCGTGGGCCCCACCGTCCAGGAAGGCACGCTGACGCTGAGCCTCTACGAGAACGGCCGGCACCGTCCGCGGCGCTTCGATGCGGCGGACCTGGTTGCAAAGGCACGTGTGTATCTGGAGTCACTGGATGGCACTCGTGAGCCCTGCCGCTTCGACGGGACGGCGCACCGCTGTCCGGGGCCCGGCAACGTGTACGTGGCCACCGAGTGGCACGAGGTCTTCTACGAGCCGCGCCACTGCCTGTGGATGCCCGCGCCTGGTGGAACACGCCGGCTGGTGGCGGAGTTCGACGGGGTGCCCGGTGGCGTGGGGCTGCGGCTCGAGGGCGGCATCGTCTTCGAGTACGCGTTTCCTCGGGATGCGCACCTGACGACGGCATTCCTGGGCGTGGAGGACGCGGCAAGCGGCACGCCGCTCGTGGAGGTGGCGATACCTCCCGGCCAGGAAGGCGTGAAGAAGTCGGAGGTGCTGCTGCCTCCGGGTGAGGCTCGGACGGTGAAGGCCTGGGTCCGCTCGGAGAATCCGGACCGGCGCCTCGTGTGCCTGGACGTGCTGGCGTTGGAGCCGGTGGTGGGAGTGAAGGGATGACGGGCAGGCCCGCCACGCGCGAGGAGAGATACACGGCGTGGGCGCTGTGGACGCTGGCCTTCGTGGCGCTGTGGCTGACGGAGTCCGCGGTGGGCTACACGCGCGACGAGAGCGTCTACTTCGCCGCGGCGGAGAGCTACGCGGGCTGGTTCCGACAGCTCTTCCACTCGCCAGCGCGGGCGATGACGGACGCGGCCATCGTCCGAGCGTGGGACTACAACCACGAGCACCCCGCGTTGATGAAGACGCTGTTCGGGCTGAGCCACCTGCTCTTCCACGAGACGCTGGGGTGGATGCGCTCGGCCACGGCGTTCCGGCTGCCAGCCTTCGCCATGGCGGCGCTGGTGCCCGCGCTGAGCTTCCTGATGGGCAGCGCGCTGTATGGCCGCACCGCGGGACTGTTCGCCGCGCTCGCCTTCCTGTTGGTGCCACGTCAGTACTTCAACTCGGAGCTGGCGTGCTTCGACCTGGCGGTGGCGGCGCTGTGGCTGCTCGTCGTGTATTGCTTCTGGCGCGCGCTGGAGGACACGCGGTGGGGCATCGCGTGTGGGGTGGCCTTCGGACTGGCGCTGGCCGCCAAGCACAACGCCTTGTTCCTGCCCTTCGTGCTGACGCCCTTCGCGCTGTGGCGCGCGTGGTCCGCGAGCGAAGGAGAGCCTGAGACCCGCTCGTGGCTGCTGCGCTTCGTCGGCGTGTTCGCCTCGGTGGCGGTGCTCTACGGCTTGCTGGTGCTCTCCCTGGGCGGAGGCGAGGGCTTCCAGCGGAAGTTCTTCCTGCTCAGCCCCCACTCGCTGCTCTTCGTGGGCCTGGCCGCGGGCGGAGCGTGGACGCTCAAGGGGTTGGAGAAGGTCAACGCGCGGGTGACTCGCGCGCTGGTCCCCATCGCGGCCATGGCGGTGCTCGGGCCGGTCATCTTCTATCTGCACTGGCCCTATCTCTGGCACCAGCCGGTGGACCGCACGGCGTGGTACCTGGCCTTCCACGCGAAGCACAATCACTACGCCTGGTTCTATCTGGGCACGCTGCTGCGCGAGCCGCCCTTCCCCTTGGCCTATGTGCTGGTGAAGACCGCGCTCACCGTGCCCACCAGCCTCTTCGTGCCGATGGTGACGGGCTTCGCCGCGCTGGCGGCTCGGGTGCTGCTGGGCCAGTTCGAGAAGACCCGCGCGTGGGTGCCTCCGGTGACGATGGCCGAGGCGCTGGTGGGCGTGAACGCGATGGCGTCCATCCTCATCATCAGTCATCCCCAGGTGCCGCACTTCGGCGGCGTGAAGCACTGGTTCCCGTCCATGGTGTTCCTGGGCCTGCTCGCGGGACAGGCGGTGTCCCGTGGCTGCGGGGCCTTGCTGGAGCGGCTGCGCGCACGCTGGCCCTCATGGCCGAGCCTCGCGGTGTCCGTGCCCGTGTTCGCACTGCTGCTGGCGCCCGCGCTGGTGTACTCGGTGCGCGTGTTCCCGTACGGCACGGCGGCGTACTCGGAGCTCGCGGGCGGACTGCCGGGCGCGGCGACGCTGGGGATGCAGCGGCAGTTCTGGTCCAGCCACGTCACGGGCGTGCTGCCGTGGATCAACGAGCACGCGAAGCCGGGCGCGCGACTGTTCCTGCACGAGGTGCACGGCGGCTCGTTCCGCGACTACCAGCGCAACGGCCAGCTGCGGCCGGACCTGCGCGCGGTGGGCAGCCCGTTCGACGCGGACATCGTCGCGTACCAGTACCACCAGGAGTTTCGAGAGTTCGAGTTCAACACCTGGCAGGCCTTCGGCACGCGCACGCCCGCCATGGGCCTGTACCTGGACGAGACACCACAAGTCGTCGTCTACGTCCGGCCTGAGTCACGGCCGTAGCCTCCACCTTCGAGCTGTCTGCCCTTGGATGAAGGGCTCGCGCCCCAGGGAGGGGCCAACGGCGGGTGCCTCCACGAGACTGCACTGCCGACGTCTGGCCTCCCTGCCCACCTTCCGCGCGAAGGCTCATGCCCAGGGGGACGTCCACCATGCATCTGCTCAAGCTTCCGTCGATTCTCGCCGTGTCCGCGGTGCTCTGCTTCTCCGCCGGCTGTTCCAAGCGGGGCTCGCAGTCGAAGGGCGCGGAGCCGCAGGCCACCACGCAGCCTCCGTCCTCGGCGCCCACGGCCCAGGCCCCCAAGGCCCGGTCCAGCTCCAAGTCCAAGAGCGTCTCCGACGACAACTGCCCCATGAGCATCCCCGGCACCACGGCCAAGGCCGAGGACACGCCCGAAGGCGTGGCCCTCACGCTCAGCACGCCGGAACCCACGCAGGTGTCCGAGCTCCAGCAGCGCAGCCGCCGCATGCTGCATGAGCAGGCGACCGCCACGCAGCAGCGCGCCAGCAACGCGACGCCCATGGAGGAAGCGGAGCGCGAGGACCTGGGCGTCGGCCAGCTCGAGGAGCAGGACGGCCTGGACGAGACGGGCATGGGTGGCTCGGGCATGGCGGGCGCGCCGACGATGCCCGCGAGCGCCAGCGTCCAGGACACGCCGGACGGCGTCGTCATCGTCTACAGCGCGCTGGACCCCCAGAAGCAGAAGCAGCTCAGCAGCGAAATCCACAGCGCCGCCGAGCAGATGAAGCCCGGCAAGTGCCCCGGCATGGGAGGCCCCAGCCCCAGCATCGAGTGAGCCTCGCGGAACTCAGCCCGCGCTCCCCGAAGTCCCTGGGGGGCGCAGGGCCGCCAGCGCGTACTCCGCAACCGTGTCCGCATACTCCGGCGTGAGCGGCGCGGTGCGCAGCAACCAGCGATGGAAGAGCGGCCCGACGAGCAGCTCCACCGCGACGTCCAGGTCCACCCCGGCCGCCACCTGCCCCGCGCGCTGTGCCACGCGCAGCCGCTCCTTCGTGACCTCCAGGCTCGGCCGCAGCAGCGTGTCCACGAACTGCTTCGCCAGCGCCGGGTCCAGCTGAGACTCGGCGGTGAGCGCGCGAGAAGGCACCTCGAAGCGAGGCGAGCAGAGCTCCGCGGCGGTGGCGCGCAGCACCAGCTTCATGTCCGCCACCACATCGCCCGTGTCCGGCAGCGGCGCCGTGTCCCCCATCAGCGCGGCGAAGGCATCCAGCACCAGCGAGCCCTTGTTCGGCCACCAGCGGTAGATGGTCTGCTTGCCCACGCCCGCCCGAGCGGCGATGGCCTCGATGGTCAGCCGCGCGTAGCCCATCTCCCCGACCAGCTCCACGACCGCCTTCAGGATGGCCTGGTGCGAGCGCTCACTGCGTCGCCCCGCGTCCGGTGTCTTGCCTTCACTCATGACTCCCACGGTACCGGGACTGCGGCGGCACGCAACGTCTCGTCTTGACAATCGCTTCCTCGACGCGCATGGTGGCCCGATGCGAGACGATTCGTCTCGTCTCGAATCTAAAGGAGCAACCGCATGCGACGTCGAGCCCACATCGCCATGGTGAGCATCCCGGCGCATGGCCACGTGAACCCGAGCCTGGAGGTCATCCGCGAGCTGGTGGCCCGAGGCCATCGCGTCACCTACGCCAATGACCCGTCCTTCGCGGACGCCATCACCCGCACGGGAGCGGAGCTGGTGCCCTACCCTTCGACGTTGCCTCGCGAGGGCGTGCCGGGACGGGACTGGCCGGAGGACACCATCGGGCAGCTCTCGGTATTCCTCGACGATGCGATGGCGCAGCTGCCCAGGCTCCGCGCGGCCTACGAGAAGGACCGGCCGGACCTCTTCCTCTACGACATGGCGGGCTTCGTCGCGCGCATCCTCGCGGAGAACTGGGGAGTCCCCACCGTGCATCTCTCGCCCACCTTCGTCGCGTGGGAGGGCTACACGGAGGAGATGGCGGGCATGATGGAGTCTCTGCGCGCGGCCCCTGGTGGCGCCGACTACTACCGCCGCTTCACGCAGTGGCTGAAGGACTGCGGCGTCGCGGAGACGGACTCCACGCTCTTCGTCGGCCTGCCCACGCGCTCGCTCGTCCTCATCCCCCGCGCGATGCAGCCTCACGCCGACCGGGTGGACCCTCGGCGCTACACCTTCGTCGGTCCATGCTTCGACGAGCAGCGCGCGGCACAAGGCACCTGGAGTCGGCCCGCGAACGGGAAGAAGGTGCTGCTCATCTCCCTGGGCTCCACGTTCACGAACCAGCCCGGGTTCTATCGCCAGTGCATGGCCGCGTTCGGCGCGCTGGAGGACTGGCACGTGGTGCTCAACATCGGCCGGCACCTCGAGCCCTCCGCACTGGGAGAGATTCCCTCCAACTTCGAGGTGCACCCATGGCTGCCGCAGCTGTCGGTGCTCCAGCAGTCCGACGTCTTCATCACCCACGCGGGCATGGGCAGCACCCTGGAGGGCCTCTGGTGCGGCAAGCCGATGCTCGCCGTGCCCCAGGCCACCGACCAGTTCAGCAACGCGGACCGCATCGTCGAGCTGGGCGTGGGGCTGCGACTCGACACCGCCCAGGCCACCGCGGAGTCATTGCGCGCTGCGTTCGAACGCCTCATCCGTGAGCCACACTTCATGAAGCAAGCAGCAACACTCCAACATGAGCTGCGCAAGGAAGGTGGAGCCAGGCGCGCCGCGGACCTCATCGAGCAGGCCCTTCCCCGCCTCGACTGAGGGATGAACGGTTGGACAGGGCCACCATCCGTGTGGCTCTCCCGTCCGTCGTGCCCTCCGGTGCCTCGGACCCACCGTGCGCGCCGCCTTGGGACGAATGGAGCGGATGTAAACTTGCGGTCTTTCCGTCGGGTGGTGGGGGAGCGGGCGAACGGTAGTCCTCCCTCGGTTTCGAAAGCTCGAAGTAGTCTGGCGAGCGCGAATGGTGGATCTTCCACGCCCCGGGAGGAACACATGAAGCGCTGGAGCGCGGTGCTGGCAGTGGCGGCGGTGTGCGCGGGTTGCCAGGACAAAGTGCAGGACGACAAACCGACGCGGGCGCAGATTCGCAAGACCGGCCCGGCCACCATGGAGGTCATTCCCGCGGACGGCCAGCTTCCCTACTGCATGCTCTACACGGTGTCGGAGAAGGGCGTCATCCGCCAGCTCACGCTGACGAAGGAGAACCGCTCCATCCGCTGCGAGGCGAACAAGCCCGTCGCGAACACCAGCTTCCGAATCCCCACGCAGGAGGGGAAGGTCAAGGTCTACATCTTCTTCTCCGACGACCGCATCCCGGCGGGTCCCGTCGCGCAGCAGCTCTATGACTTGCGCGCGCAGGAGCGCATCAGCGCCATGGACCTGCGCCTGCCCGGCCGCGTCCAGGTGGAGACGTTGGACTTCGTCCCCGAGCTTCCCTCCATGGATGCCCAGGGCGAGGCCCCCAAGGCCCCCTCGAACGCTCCGGACATGGGCGTCACGGTGAACAAGGACAACGCCCCCGGGGCCCCCCAGCCCGCGGCGTCGGGCCAGGACAAGTAGCGCCCGCCGTCTCCCCAGGGAGTCCTCCCCCCCCCGGGACGGCGCATCACCTCACCAGGCCTCTTTCGCCAAGGCCAGCAGGTCCGCTTCCGTCACCTTCCGCGGGTTGCACTGATGGCAGGCGTCCTGGAAGGCCTTGTCGGCGATCTTCAGCAGGTCCTCCTCACGAACGCCCACGTCGCGAAGCCGCGCGGGGATGCCAATGGCCGCGTTGAGCTTGCGCACCAGGTCGATGGCATTGCCCGCGAGCACCTCTTCCCGTGCGTTGGAGGTATCTCCCATCGCCACCGCCACACGTGCCAGGCGCGCAGTGCTGGTGGCTCGGTTGAACTCCATCACCACTGGCAACACGACTGCATTCGCAAGCCCGTGGTGGACACCGGAGATGGGCGTCAGCGCATGGGCCAGGGAGTGGCACGCGCCCAGTCCCTTCTGGAAGGCCATGGCACCCTCCATCGCGGCCACCATCATGTCCGTGCGCGCCGCCAGGTTCGTCCCCTCGCGCACGGCCGTCATCAGCGAGCGGCCCACGCGGTGGATGCCGTCGATGGCCACCGCGTCCGCCAGCGGATGGAAGCCGCTGGCCACGTACGCCTCCAGGCAATGCGTGAAGGCATCCATGCCCGTGGCGGCGGTGACACCAGGGGGCAGCCCCAGCGTCAGCTCCGGGTCGACGATGGCGGCGCGAGGCAGCAGGTGCGGACTGAAAATCACCGTCTTGCGCCCCGTGTCCTCCAGCGTCACCACCCCGGAGCGGCCCACCTCCGAGCCCGTCCCCGCCGTGGTGGGGATGGCGATGAGCGGCGGCACGTCGTCGCGGACGAACTGGTCTCCGCCCTTCGCGTCGTCGTAGCGGCTCAGCGGCGGCTCGTGGG
Source organism: Myxococcus stipitatus (assembly GCF_038561935.1). Next base: position 7,828,048 of record NZ_CP102770.1, read on the forward strand.
TGGAGAGCAGCTGCACCAGCTTGCCCGCGTCCAGCGCGCTGCCTCCGCCGAGCGCGATGAGGCCGTCACAGTCATTGCCGCGATAGGCCTCCAGCCCCGCGAAGATGTTCTTCTCCGTGGGGTTGGGCTCCACGCCATCGAAGACGGCACAGGCGACGCCCGCCGTCTTCATCACCTCCAGCACACGCGAGGCGAGGCCCGCCTTCACGACCCCGGCATCCGTCACGAGCAGGGGTCGCTTCATCTTCAAGCGCTGCACCTGCGCGGGCAGCCGTTGGAGAGCGCCCGCGCCCAGGACGATGCGGGTGGGCCAGGACATCTCGACGACACAGGGCTCCGTGGGGATATCGAACGGCTTCATCTCGGGTTCCTCCCTCGAGCTCTTCAGATGAGCTCCAGATAGCGCTCCAGCTCCCAGTTGGTGACGGCGCGCTCGTACTGGCGCACCTCCCACTCACGCGTGCGCACGAAGTGGTCCACGAAGCCCTCGCCCAGGATCTCCCGGGCGCGCTCGCTCTGCTTGAGCAGGGCCACCGCCTCCTTCAGGTTCCGAGGCAGCGGCGCGGCCGTGTGGGACGCGTACGCGTTGGCGTTGCACGGAGGCGGCGGCTCCACCTCGTTCTCGATGCCCCACAGCCCCGCGGCCAGGCTCGCCGCCATGCCGATGTACGCGTTCATGTCCGCGCCGAGCTGCCGGTACTCGATGCGCATGGACTTCGCGTCCTCGCCGATGACGCGAATGGCGCAGGTGCGATTCTCCAGGCCCCACGCCGCCGTCGTCGGCGCCCAGGTGTTCTCCACGCTGCGCTTGTAGCTGTTGATGGTGGGCCAGTAGAGCGCCGTCAGCTCCGGCATCAACGCAATCTGCCCGCCGATGTAGTTGCGCATGAGGCGGCTCATGGCGTGGGGCGCGTCCTCGTCGTGGAAGAGGTTGTGCTCCCCCTTCAAGTCCCAGAGCGACTGATGCACGTGCCCCGAGCACCCCGGCAGCTTCGCGTTCACCTTCGCCATGAAGCACGCGGTGAGCCCCTGACGCGCGCACAGCTCCTTCACCACCGTCTTGAAGAGCGCCGCCTTGTCCGCCGCGCGCTCCACGTCGTCGTAGCGGATGGCCGCCTCGAAGACACCGGGCCCCGTCTCCGTGTGGAAGCCCTCGATGTTGAGGCCGAAGCCGTTGCAGCCATCGATGAGCGAATGCACCAGCGGCGCGTTGAGGGACGTGCGCAGCCACGAGTAGCCGAACATGCCCGGCGTCAGCGGCGTGAGCCCCTGGAAGCCCTTCTCCTTCAGACTCTGCGGCTGCTCCTTGAAGATGAAGAACTCGTACTCGGCGCCGAAGCGCGGCAGGTAGCCCAGCTCCCTCGCGCGCGCGGCGATCTTGTGCAGGAGCTGCCGAGGGCTGGCCTCGAAGGGCGTGCCGTCCGGATTGACGAAGTCGAGCAGGAAGGCCGCGGTGTCCGGCTCCCACGGAATCATCCGTCCCGTGGAGACATCCACGGTGGCATGTGCATCCGGGTAACCGGTGTGCCAGCCCGTCACCTCCGTGTTGTCGAGCAGCTCGTCGGCCAGGTCCCAGCCGAACACGACGTCACAGAAGCCCAGGCCGTTCTTCGCCGCGCTCAGGAACTTCTCCAGCGAGACGTACTTGCCGCGCCAGACGCCGTCGATGTCCACGGCGCCGACCTTCACGTTCTTCGCGCCCTGGTCCTCCAGCCACCGCTTGAGGGAGTCGGAGCCTCCTGACTCCCGGGGCCCGGGGGTTCCGCGCACCGGCCCTCTGCGCTCCTTCGTGCGGGCCCTGCGAGCCACGGCCGGATGCGTGAGGACCTTCGCCTTGGGACGGGTCGCCATCGGGACCTTCCTTCCTGGGGTGAGGGAATGCTCAGACGTCGGTCGGCAGCCGCGTCCACACCGCCTTGCACTGGAGGTAGCCCTCCAGCGCGTGGTGCGACAAATCACGGCCCCAGCCGGACTCCTTGTAGCCGCCGAACGGAGCGGCATCGTCGAACTCGTTGAAGCAGTTGATCCACACCACGCCGCTCTTCACCTTGCGAGCCAGCGCATGGGCCTTGGCCACGTCACGCGTCCACAGCGAGGCGGCCAGCCCGTAGAGCGTGCCATTGGCCAGCTCCAGCGCGTGTGCGTCGTCCTTGAAGCGCAGACAGCTCAGCACCGGGCCGAAGATCTCCTCCTGGGCAATCTTCATGTCGGGCTTCACTTCGCCGAACACGGTGGGCCGCATGAAGAAGCCCTTGGCCTTGAGGTTCTCCGTGTCGCGCTCGCCGCCCGCGAGGAGGTGGGCGCCTTGCTGACGGCCGCTCTCGACGTAGCCAAGGATGGTGTCGAGCTGCTTCTGGCTCACCTGCGCGCCCATCTCGGTGGACGGGTCCAGCGGGTCTCCCACGCGCAGCTGCCGCGCGCGCACCACCAGCCGGCCCACGAAGTCATCGTAGATGCCGTCCTGCACGAGCACGCGGCTGCCCGCGTTGCACGTCTCCCCCTTGTTGCCGAAGATGCCCCAGAAGCACGCCTCCACCGCGCGCTCCAGGTCCGCGTCGGAGAAGATGACCTGCGGGCTCTTGCCGCCCAGCTCCAGCGTCAGCTTCTTCAGGTTGCTGCTCGCCGAGGCCTGCATCAGCCTGCGCGCGGTGCGACCAGAGCCGGTGAAGGAGATCTTGTCCACGTCGGGATGCCGCGCGAGCGCCTCACCCGTGGGGTCTCCGTAACCGGTGACGACGTTGATGACGCCCGGAGGAAAACCCACCTCCAGCGCGAGCTCGCCCAGCTTCATCGCCGTGAGCGGCGTCATCTCCGACGGCTTCACGACCACCGTGCACCCGGCCGCGAGCGCCGGGCCCAGCTTCCAGCACAAGATGCAGGTGGGGTAGTTCCACGGGACGATGAGGCCCGCGACGCCCACCGGCTCCTTGAGCACATAGGTGTGGAAGGGCCCATCGACGGGCAGAACCTCGCCATGAATCTTGTCCGCCCAGTCCGCGAAGTACGCGAGGGTGCCCGCGCCCGGAGCGACATCCCCTCGGATGGCGTCGCGGAAGGTCTTGCCGTTGTTGAGCGACTCGACGAGGGCGAACTCCTCGCGCCGTTGCCACAGCTGGTCGGACAGCTTGCGGATGAGCTTGCCTCGCTCGCGCGCGGACATGCGGCTCCACGGTCCGGACTCGAACGCGCGCCGGGCCGCCTTCACCGCGCGGTCCACATCCACCGCGGCGGCGCTGGGCACGTCGCACACCTTCTCCCCCGTCGCCGGGTTCACCACGGGCAGCGTGCCGCCCTCGAGCGGCTCCACGCCTTGCCCATCGATGAGCAATCGCAAAGCGGGAAGGCGCGGGGTGAGCGAACGAGCATCTATCATGGGGATTCCTCGGGGCACACGGGGGCGTTCCAGACGACAGATTGGCCAGGAGCGGACACAGGTGGCACGACAGGGTAGGAACGGCGTCCAGACGCGGCAACATGCGGCGGTGAAGAACGTCCTGTTGCTGAAAGCCGGTGAGGCCGCGGAGCACGTCCGTCTCGCGGTGGGCGACTACGAGCAGTGGTTTCTGACCACCATCGGACTGAAGGGCCATCGCTTCGACATCCTCTCGGTGCATCGCAACGCGCCGCTGCCACGGGATGCGCGCGCGTATGACGCGGTGATGATGACGGGCTCGCCCCTCTCGGTGACGAAGATGGAGCCGTGGATGGAGCACGTCTCCGACTTCATGGTGAACGCCGCCGAGAAAGGCACACCGGTGCTGGGCGTGTGCTTCGGCCATCAGCTGCTCGCACGCGCCTACGGCGGAGCGGTGGCGCGCAACCCGATGGGGCGCGAGACAGGCACGGTGGAGGTGCGGCTCACCGATGCGGGCCGCCGCGATGCCCTGTTCGACGGCGTGCCGGACGTCTTCGCCGCGCAGGCCACGCACGAGGACATCGTCACGCAGGTGCCCGGGGATGCGCGGGTGCTCGCGGGCAATGACAACACCGCCGCGCAGGCCCTGGCGTTCCGCGCGAATGTGCGGGGCGTGCAGTTCCACCCGGAGGCGGCGCCGGAGGCCCTGCGTGCCGTCATCCACGCGAGGCGCGAAGGACTGGAGCGGGAAGCCGTGGCCCGAGGGGTCCCCCCCGGAGAGCACGTCCCGAGACTGCTCGCCGGGCTTGCACCCACTCCCGCCGGACGCCAAATCCTGATGAACTTCCTGGAGCGATTCACCTGACCCGCACCGAGGCCCCCTTGTCGCGTTACCTGTCCTCCCTCCTCCTCGTCCTCTTCCTCTCCGCGTGCTCGAGCGAAGACCCGTGCGACGAAGCCCCGCGCTGTGACGGGTCGGAGGCGCTCAACTGCGAGGTGGCCTGCACCGTGGGCCCCTGCTCCACCGGCGCCATCTTCCAGCAGTGCGAGCAAGGCACCACGTGCACCGTCGTCGCGGGAGACCGGAGTGATTCGCGCTTCTATCGCTCCAGGGCCGTGTGCGCGCGGAGCCTGAGCGTGTGTGACCCGGCGACGGCCCCTGCCCCCACCTGTGAGGACGGACGCTTCGTGGTGGGCTGCGGCGCACACCGCCGAGACATCCGCGCCTTCTGCTCGCAGGCAGCGCTGTACTTCAAGAAGGTCCCCGAGTGCTGCCTGAACGGAGGGGGCGATGGAGGCGTGACGGACGGAGGCACGGATGGGGGCTCGACAGATGGGGGCTCCACGGATGGCGGGACAACGGACGCGGGCAGTCCCGATGCCGGTCCTCGCAATCCCGACGCGGGCCGCTGAGGAGCACGCACATGCCTTCGCGTTGGGACCATCTCTTCGACCTGAAGCCGATTCCCCTCCTCGACCACTTCGTCGAGGAGGTGGCGAAGCTCTTGACCAAGGACCTCCGGCAGTGGCCGCCCCCTGTCTCCGAGCTGGACCTGGACACGGGAGGCGCCTTCGCGGCCCTCTTCACCGAGCCAGGTGCCCGTCCCTCCCCCGCCGTGTACGCGGAGGCGTTCCGGCTGACGCGGTGGGAGCTGGGGCACGAGACGGACGCGTATGACGATTACATGCGCAACAAGCGGTATCTCGAGCACGGGCTCGCGCCGACGGACCGGACACCGCTGCTCTTCCTGTCGCGCTGGCTCACCGAGCAGATGCTGGGCTTGAGCGAGGCCACCGAGGGACGCGTGAAGCGCAAGCACCTGCGCGAAATCCTGGACCGGATGGAGTCCAAGCTGCGGCAGGACTCGGGCCCGCTGGCCTGAGACTCACCGCGGAAACTGGGACCTCTAACTTTCCACCATTCCGGAATGTGTGCCGCCTCCGTGCCCGAAGGGCATCCGAGCACGAAGGACTGTGCCCTTGTCAGCGCGCGAGCCGTGCCATAAGCCCGAGGCATGTCGCAGCCCATGGACGCCCCGCCTCCGACGCCCATCACTGACCGCCGCAAGCGCCTGCTCGTCCTGGGTGCGCTCTGGCTCGTCGTGGCCGCGGCCCTGGTGACCTTCCGCTCGGTGGTGATGCCGTTCGCCGGCGCGGCACTCATCGCCTACCTGGTGCAGCCCCTGGTCGCGCGCATCACCCGGGTGAAGGTCGCCGGGCGCGCCGTGCCCCGCTGGGTCGCCATCCTGCTCATCTACGCGGGCTTCTTCGTCGGCGTGTATCTCTTCATCGTGGCGCTGGTGCCCCAGCTCTACCGGGAGATGGCGCGTGTCAGCCGAGACGTCGTCACGCTGGCCAACACGCTGACGCCCGAGCAGATGGAGGTGCTCGCCCAGCGCGGAGAGACCTGGCTCAGCGAGCACGGCATCCCCGTGGCGCTCTCCAACCGCGCGCTGGAAGGCGCGGACGCGGCGGGGGCTGGCCACTTCAGCCTGGCGCTCGACCTGGAGAAGCTCCTGGGCGACGCGGTGAAGCGCGCCTCGTCGCTGGTGCAGGAGAACCTGGGCGACATCGTCAACGTGTCGCGCAGCATCGTCGCCAGCGTGGCCGCGGGCGTCTTCATGATGTTCTTCATCATGATGGTGGCGGCCTTCTTCAGCATCGACAGTCAGGCCATCGGCCAGTACTGCGCCACCCTCGTCCCGCCCGAGTACGCACGCGACGCGCGGCAGCTCGCCGAGCGCATCGACCGCTCCCTCTCCGGCGTCGTGCGAGGCCAGGTCACCATCTGCGTCGTCAACGGCGCGCTGACCTTCGTGGGCCTGCTGCTCTTCGGGGTGAAGTTCGCCTTCCTCCTCGCGACCATCGCCACGTTCTTCAGCCTCATCCCCATCTTCGGCACCATCCTCAGCTCGGTGCCCATCGTCCTCATCGCGCTGGCGGACGGCTTCCAGAAGGGCGTGGCCATCCTGCTGTGGATCATCGGCATCCACGCGGTGGAGGCCTACTTCCTCAACCCCAAGATCATGGGGCAGGCCGCGCGCATCCACCCGGTCATCGTCGCCTTCTCCCTCATCGCGGGCGAGCGGCTCTTCGGCCTGATGGGCGCGCTCTTCGCGGTCCCCGTCACCGCCATGCTCGTGGCGTGCTTCGACTACGCGCGCCTCAAGGCGCAGGCCCAGCCCGTGGTGTCGCTCCCCGCTCCGGAAGCAGTCACCGCGGCCAACGCCCGTGAGACGGTGCCGCCCGCCGCGTGACGTGAAGCCCTGCAGGTCCGTGTGCCGCCGTCACTGACACGCGGCGGAGCAGCGAGCCCCCCGGCAGAACGGAACACAGCGGCCGCAGTCGATGGTGCCATCCGGGCACCGCCCCGAGCAGGGGGCGATGCCGCAGGTCGGCGCATCCTGGACATGGGTGACGGCGGTCCCCTCCCCGCAGCACGCGTTGGGGACACAATCCGCATCCGAGTAACAGGTGCGATTGGAGAGCACCGGGGGCATGTCCTCCCCCGGGTCTCCTGGGTCCACGTCACAACCCCACCCAGCTCCGAGTGTCACTCCCACAGCGAGGGAGAACGTACGGACCAACGCGAGGCGGGACATGGACCCTCCTTATAGCCAGTGAAGGTGGCCTATCGGTTCATCGAGCCGAGGAAGTCGGCGTTCGAAGCCGTCGGACGCATGTGTTTAAGCACGAACTCCATGGCGTCAATGGGGGTGAACGGGTGGAGCACCTGCCGCAGTGCGGTGATGCGCACCAGGTCGCCCGGCGACAGGAGCAGCTCTTCCTTGCGCGTACCGGACTTGTTGATGTCCAGCGTCGGGAAGATGCGCTTCTCCATCAGCTTGCGGTCCAGGACGATTTCGGAGTTACCGGTGCCCTTGAACTCCTCGAAGATGACTTCGTCCATGCGGCTGCCGGTGTCGATGAGCGCGGTGCCGATGATGGTCAGCGAGCCACCCTCCTCGATGTTGCGCGCGGCGCCGAAGAAGCGCTTGGGCTTGTGCAGCGCGTTGGCGTCCACGCCGCCGGAGAGGATCTTTCCGGAGGCCGGCACCACCGTGTTGTAGGCGCGCGCCAGACGGGTAATCGAGTCCAGCAGGATGCAGACGTCGTACTTCTGCTCGACCAGGCGCTTGGCCTTGTCGATGACCATCTCCGCGACCTGCACGTGGCGCGTGGCGGGCTCGTCGAAGGTGGAGGACACCACCTCGCCGCGCACGCTGCGCTCCATGTCCGTCACTTCCTCGGGGCGCTCGTCGACGAGCAGCACGATGAGGTAGACGTCCGGGTGGTTGCGGCTGATGGCGTGCGCGATGTTCTGCAGGAGCACCGTCTTGCCGGCCTTGGGAGGCGCCACGATGAGGCAGCGCTGGCCCAGACCGATGGGGCAGAACATGTCGATGATGCGCGTGGTCATCTCCGACGACTCATGCTCCAGCTTGAGCTTGCGCGTCGGGTAGAGCGGCGTGAGGTTGTCGAACAGGATGCGCTCGCGCGCCGCGTCCGACATCGGGTCCGCGAAGTTGACCTTGTCCACCTTCTGGAGCGCGAAGAAGCGCTCGCCCTCGCGGGGCTGGCGGATGGGGCCCGTCACCGTGTCGCCGGGCCGCAGGTTGAAGCGGCGCACCTGCGACGGGGACACGTAGATGTCGTCCGGGCTGGGCTGGTAGTCGCTGTCCGCGCTGCGCAGGAAGCCGAAGCCGTCGCTGAGCAGCTCCATCACGCCTTCGGCGTGGACCTCGAAGCGCTTGTCCGCGATGCCGCCAAGGAGCGCGAAGATGAGGTCCTGCTTCTTCAGACCCTGGTAGCCCTCGATGCCCACGTCATGGGCCATCTTGGACAGGTCCGTGATCTTCATCCGCTTCAGGTCATTGAGCTTGATGACCTGCATCGGGGCGCCGTCGCGGCTGACCTCGGTGATGGCGGGGGCCTCGGGAGCCTCCGGCGCGGGCGGCAGCGACGCGGCCGGCGACGTGTCCTCACCCGAGATGCGCGCCTCCTGGAGGTCGTCATCCCGGACCGGACGCGAGATGGGCGTCAGCACCGGGCGGGGAGCTTCGGCGCTCGCCTCCGCGGACTCCGGCTCGGCCTCGGCCCCCATGTCCTCATCGCGCCGGGTCCGGCGTGAGCGGGTCGGCTTCTCGTTTTCTTCCCTATCGGCGGTCTTCGCCGCCGCGCGCTTGCGACGGGGCTTGTCGTCGGCCTCGACGGGTGCGGCGACGTCGGCGGCCTTCTCTCTCGAAGTACGGGCTTTGCGCATGTCTGGAACGCTTGGGGAGGAGTGGGGTGCCCGAGGATTCGGGCGCTCGATTGCCGGGGAGGTGTCCGCACGGCCTCGGAGGCACCTTCCGGAGGCGGCCCTACCGGAATCCCCGAGGGGGGACTGCGCGGGTGAGGGCCGGTGGTTTGGGGAAGAGATGGCGCCGTTGAAATTCCTGCGCCAGTGAACCGCGCGGGGACGTTATTGACCCCCTCCTGGCCTGTCAAGGCATCTTGCGGCCTTTGGCGCGGACTCTTCCTGATGAGCAACATGAGCCCAGGGCCGGACAATTCCCACCCGCTGCGGTACGGCTTGCGACCCCAGGGGCCACGACCCGCCGGGTTGCCTCGCGGCCCGTGAGGCCTCCCGTCGCGGCGCATCGCGTCCTGGCCCCGTCCCCGCATGGAAACCCCAGGGGGTGGGCTGGCGGGGGCCCTCACGCACCGCGTGATGGCGCACCTCCGCCCCGGGGCAGGGCCGCGCGAGAAAGACCGACGTGCGGAGACAGGAGTCGAGACATGTCGGGGGGACGCTCTAGATTGCGCGGCACTGGATGCGCCCTCGCAGGGGGCGATTTGGGGTAAGGACGCGCACCGTGGACGACTTCAAGACCGCCGAAGCCCGAGCCCGCGAGCTCCGCCGTGAGCTGGCCCACCACAACCACCGCTACTACGTGCTCGACTCGCCGGAGATCAGCGACGCGCAATACGACACGCTGATGCGCGAGCTGCAGGCCCTGGAGGAGAAGCACCCCAGCCTGCTGACGCCGGACTCCCCCACCCAGCGCGTGGGAGGCAAGGCCGCCGACGAGTTCGGCGAGGTGGTCCACCGCGCGCCCATGCTCTCGCTCGCCAACATCTTCAACGACGAGGGGCTCGGCGAGTTCGACGAGCGCGTGCGCAAGCTGCTGGGCGCCGCTTCCGTCACGTACGTGTGCGAGCCCAAGCTGGACGGCCTCGCCATCGCCCTGCGCTACGAGAAGGGCATCTTCGTCCAGGGCGCCACCCGCGGCGACGGCACGACGGGTGAGGACGTCACCGGCAACCTGCGCACCATCCGCAGCCTGCCCATGGAGCTGTTCCCCCTCGACGACACGCCGGTGCCGGCGCTGCTCGAGGTGCGCGGCGAGGTCTTCATCCGCAAGGCGGACTTCAAGAAGCTCAACGAGAAGCGCGAGGAGGAAGGCGAGCCGCTCTTCGCCAACCCTCGCAACGCGGCGGCGGGAAGCCTGCGCCAGCTGGACCCGAAGGAGACGGCCGCGCGGCCCCTCTCGGTGTACCTCTACGAGTGCCTCGCCACCGAGGGCGTGCCCGCGTTCAAGTCCCACACCGAGAAGCTGGAGTACCTGAAGTCCCTGGGCCTGCCCACCAACCAGGCCGTGCGCGTGGAGGGCATCGACGGCGTCCGCCAGGCGTATGACAACGCATTGAAGGGCCGGCACGAGCTGCCCTTCGAGGTCGATGGCATGGTGGTGAAGGTGGACGACGAGGACCAGCGCAAGCGGCTGGGCCAGGTCTCCAAGAGCCCCCGCTGGGCCGTGGCGTACAAGTTCCCGCCGGAGGAGGAGTCCACGGAGGTGCTGGACATCGGCATCCAGGTGGGCCGCACCGGCGCGCTGACGCCCGTGGCGCACCTGAAGCCCGTCAAGGTGGGCGGCGTCACGGTGGCGCGCGCCACGCTGCACAACGAAGACGAGATGCGCCGCAAGGACGTGCGCAAGGGAGACACCGTCTTCGTGCGCCGCGCCGGAGACGTGATTCCGGAGATTGTCTCCACGGTGCTCTCCAAGCGGCCCCCGGACTCCCAGCCCTTCGAGTTCCCCAAGCACTGCCCCGTCTGCGGCGCGGTCGCCACGAAGGACGAGGACGGCGCCGTCATCCGCTGCACGGGCGCGTCCTGCCCCGCGCAGCTGGTGGAGAAGATCCGCCACTTCGCCAGCCGCCTCGCGATGGACATCGAGGGCCTGGGCGACAAGCTGGCCTCGCAGCTGGTGGCCACCGGCACCGTGAAGACGTTCGCGGACCTGTACGGCATCACCAAGCAGAAGCTCCTCACCCTCGAGCGCATGGGCGACAAGAGCGCGGACAACCTGCTGGAGTCCCTGGAGCGCTCCAAGGGCACCACCCAGCGCCGCTTCCTCTACGCGCTGGGCATCCGCCACGTGGGAGACGCCACCGCCAAGGCCCTGGCGGAGGCCTTCCCGAAGGCGAGCGAGCTCTTCACCGCGTCGCTGGAGGACATCTCCCGCGTCAAGGACGTGGGCCCCGTCATGGCCCAGGTCATCCACACCTTCTTCCAGGAGCCGCAGAACCGGGAGGCCATCCTCGCCCTGCTCAACGCCGGGGTCTCCCCCGCCCCGCCCCAGGTGGCCACGGGGGGGCCGTTTGTCGGCAAGACGGTGGTGCTCACCGGCTCGATGACAGGTATGACGCGGGAGCAGGCCAAGGAGGAAGTGGAGCGGCGTGGCGGGAAGGTGGCCGGAAGTGTCTCGCGCAAGACCGATTTCGTGGTGGCCGGGGAGGATGCCGGCAGCAAGCTGAAGAAGGCGCAGGAACTCGGAGTAAGAATCCTGGACGAGCAGGCGTTCCTGCAGCTGCTGCAGCCGGACGCCAGAGGGTGAGGCATTCGTTCCATGAGCGGCATGCGGCGGGTGACGCTGCTCATCCAAGGCAAGGTGCAGGGCGTCTTCTTCCGGGAGAGCGCCCGCATCGAAGCGACACGCCTGGGACTCGCCGGATGGGTGCGCAACCGCTCGGACGGCGCCGTGGAGGCCGTGGTGGAAGGTGAGCCGGGAATGCTGGAGGAGTTCATCCGCTGGTGCCACCGAGGTCCGTCCCAGGCGCGAGTCGACCGCGTCGGGCGCACGGACAGCGAGGCCACTGGCGAGTACAGTCACTTCATCGTGGAGCGCACATCATGACGCCGTACGCGCTGGCGTCCCTGCCGGCCATGCTGGGCATCCGGGCCGGGTCCAAGGTGTCCGTCATCAACCCCCCGCGCGGCTTCGTGCAGAAGCTCAACCCACTGCCAGACGGCGTGGAGTTCCTCATCACCGCGCAGACGGGGCTGGACGTCATCCTCTTCTTCTCCCAGGACGCCAAGGAGCTGGTGCAGCGGCTGCCCGCCCTCGCGCGCGCCATGGCCCTGACGGGTGGCATCTGGGTCTGCTGGCCCGGCGGCGAGGGCATCAAGACAAGCCTCTCCGAGGACTTCGTCCGTCAGGCCGCGCTGGATATCGGCCTGGTCGACAACAAGATTTGCATCATCGACTCCACCTGGACGGGCCTGCGGCTGGTGCGCCGGCCGCGCGGGAGGCTGGACAAGCCCGAGGGCCGCAAGCAGGCCCCCGCCCAGGCCTGAAAGACCTGCCAAGGAGGCAAGCGGCTTCTGCCCGGCAGTGGATGGAAGCCGTTTCTCGGCTTTACACGTGTGGCGGGGCCATGGAAAACTCCCCGTGTTTCTGGGCGCTTGTGTGACGCTCCGCATTGGCGAAGGTCACGCCCAGTCGTGAATTTTTGACGGGTTGCGTTCCCGGATACCTCCGGGCGCGTCGGCTGCGCCAGGGCTCCAAGTCGCCCCCCCAAGGTGACCCACTGAAGGGTACCGACCGGGTGTGGAAGGAGGGAGCGGGCGGCACGCGCGTGGTGGAGGACCTCGAACGCTGTTTGGAAGACAAGGCTCCGCCCGGCAGGGTGCCGGTCACAAAGCGGAGCGATTGAACTCGGAGGAGCAGGCGGTGGTCCCCTTGGCCCTCGACAGCGTGACGCGAGCCGTCCCCGGACAGACCGGGAAGGCCGTCCTGACTGGAGGGCCTCCGGAGGCCGCCTCTCCTTTCGCAGCGTGCTCGGAGGCGCGGCGTCGTGCCGCCTCCCGTCCGGTCATGAAGTCCGCCCTACCGCGCGCGCGTCCAGGATTCGTCCATGAGCAGCATCCTCGTCATCAACGCCGCGGGTCGCGAGACGCGTGTGGCGCTCGTCGAGAGCGGGCACATCGCGGAGTTCTATCTCGAGCGTAAGAAGGACAAGGGCGTCGTTGGCAACATCTACAAAGGCCGCGTGGTCCGGGTGCTCCCCGGCATGCAGGCGGCGTTCGTGGACATCGGCCTGGAGAAGGCCGCGTTCCTCTACGTCAGCGACGTGGTCTACGACCCGGACTTCGCCCGGGCCCAGTTCGAGCTGACCGAAGGCGAGCACGAAGACGCGCCGGACGTCCCCGACGAGTCGGAGGCCGAGGCCGCCGAGGCCGCCGCCCGTGACGCGGGTCCGAGCGTGGACGTGGAGGCGGAAGCCGAGGAGCTCGCCGGCGAGTCCCAGGCCCACCGCACCGAGTCCCTGCCGCGCGACACGCTCCTGGAGCTGGCGGCGAACGCGCCCTCCATCGAGGTGCCTCCCGCGGTGGAGCCCCAGACCACGCCGGTCGTGGGTGAGCCGGAGGCCGCCGCCGTCTCTGTCGCGGAGGTGACGTCCGTCGCCGTCGAAGGCACCGAGACCGTGGTGTCCGCGGCCGTCGAGACCGCCGCTGTCGCCGTCGTGGTGACGGACGTGGCGCCGTCATCCGAGGCTCCGGCCGAGGCCGTCGTGGCGTCCGCCCCGGAGGCCCAGCCGCTCTCCACCGAGGAGGCCGCCGCCGCGCTGGCGGTAGCGATGCTGCCTCCTGAGCCGCCTCCGCACGCGGCCACCGCGCTGAGCGAAATCATCCCCACCCCGGGGAGCGAGGAAGCCGCTGTTCAGGTAGCGCGTCCCGCCGAGGTCTCCGGTGAGCGCCGTACGCCGCGCGAGGCCCGTGAGGCTCGCGAGCCTCGGGGCCGGGAGAAGGACAAGGGCCGGCACAAGCAGGACGAGAAGCGCCGGGACAAGCGCGACGACGACAAGGAGAAGGTCAAGCCGCGCCGGACGGACAAGATCGAGGACTTGCTGAAGGTGGGCCAGGAGGTGGTGGTCCAGATTTCCAAGGACCCCATCGGCACGAAGGGCGCGCGCCTCACCTCGCACATCTCGATTCCGGGCCGTCAGCTCGTGTTCATGCCCACGGTGGACCACGTGGGCATCAGCCGCCGCATCTCCAACGAGAAGGAGCGCCGCCGGCTGCGTGAAATCGTGGACCGGCTGCGTCCGCCCGGGACGGGCTTCATCGTGCGCACGGTGGCGGAGAACGTTCCGCAGGAGAAGTTGGAGAGCGACATCCGGTTCCTCATCGAGGTGTGGAACCAGGTGGTGCGCAAGAACGAGAAGAAGGGCGGCCCGGGCCTGCTGCACCCGGACCTGGACCTCATCCTGCGCGCCACGCGCGACCTGTTCGCGCATGACGTGGAGAAGCTCGTCGTCGATGACCGCGAGGAGTACGAGCGCATCCAGGGGTTCGTCACCGCGCAGGACCCGGCGCTGAGGGACCGCGTCGCGCTGCACGAAGGTGACGACACCGTGTTCGATGCGTACGGCATCGAGCAGGAGCTGCAGCGGGCCACCCAGCGCAAGGTGTGGCTGAAGAGCGGCGGCTATCTCATCATCGACCAGGCCGAGGCGCTCACGGCCATCGACGTCAACTCGGGGCGGTACGTCGGCAAGAAGAGCCTCGAGGAGACCATCACCAAGATCAACGTCGAGGCGGCCAAGGAGATCGTCTACCAGCTCCGGCTGCGCAACATCGGCGGCATCATCATCTGCGACTTCATCGACATGGAGAAGGCGCAGAACCGGGACAAGGTCTTCAAGGCGCTGCAGGAGGCGCTGGGCCGCGACAAGGCGAAGACGAACGTGCTGCGCATCTCCGAGCTGGGCCTCGTGGAGATGACGCGCAAGCGCGTGCGTGAGTCCATCGGCCGCGTGCTGCACGAGGACTGCCCGTACTGCGACGGCAACGGCTTCGTGAAGACGGCCACCACGGTGGCGTACGAAATCTTCCGCGAGATTCGCCGGGAGGCGCCGGGCTACAAGGACTCGACGCTGGTCATCAACTGCAACGCGGAGGTGGCGCGCCTGCTTCAGGGCGAGGAGCGCAACGAGCTGCGGCACTTGATGGACCGCTACAACAAGTCCATCCAGGTCAAGGCGCAGCAGAACTACCATCGCGAGCAGTACGACATCTACGGACGGTCGGCGACGGGCCCCGAGCACAAGGTGGCCTCGTCCCCGGGCTCGGGTGACGGCGAGCTGGCGATGCAGCAGCGCAAGCCGGACAGCGGTGGTGGCTTCGGGCGCCAGGACCAGAATCGCCGGGGCGGTGGGCGAGACCGGGACCGTGGCGGAGAGCGCCGGGATGACCGCCGCGATGGTCGGCGTCCTGACCGGGGCGGAGACCGGCCTCGTGGTGACCGGGGCGGCGAGCGCGGTGAGAACCGGGGCGAGCGCGGTGACCGAGGCGGCGAGCGCGGTGAACACCGGGGTGAGCGTGGCGACCGGGGTGACCGCGGCGGTGAGCACCGGGGCGAGCGCGGTGAACGCGGCGGTGAGCGCGGTGAGAACCGGGGCGAGCGCGGTGACCGGGGCGGCGAGCGCGGTGACCGAGGTGACCGGGGCGAGCGCGGTGGTGAGCGTCGCGGCGAGCGCGGCGGTGGCCATGGCCCGTCGGGTGGCAACGGCGGTGGCCACGGTTCGTCGGGTGGCAACGGCGGTGGTAATGAGGGCGGCGGAAGTTCCACGCCTCCCGCGTCGGGCCAGGGCGGCTCGGAGCCTTCGGGCGGCACGACCTGATTCGTGCCGGTGGGGCGGGCACTGAACGACGAGCCCGCCCCATCTCGAAGTCAGGAGTCCCCGAGTAGCGTGGGCCTTCAGGGCCCCGCCCTCAGGGCAGCGCAACGCCAGGCACGCGCAAAGGCTGGCAACCCACGAGTGCCCCCCGCTGGATGCGCTGACATGAGGAGGGCCATGTCGGGAGGTGTGCCCTGACCGCGCCTTGTTGTCCCCGAGGTGGCTGGCCCAGGACGCCTGTGATTGGTTAGCCTCCCCCTTCCATGTCGCGGAGCGTCGTCAGCCCTTCCTCCTCTCGGATGACTCCCATCGCCCCCCCACTCCCGGCACGTCGCCAGTCCCTTCCCCCGCGGCATGGGGCGAGGGCCCGTGCCGGTTGGGGCGGCTGAGGCTGGCCGTGGCCCTGTCTCCCTCTTCGTGGCTGCGGACCACGCGAGACCAGCTCTTCGCGTGGCTCGTGCGTGCCTGGGCCCCTCTTGAGGGGACGCAGCTGGGCCGCTTCGCCACGGACACGCTGCTCGCCGCACGGACCGTGGCCCAGGGGTTCCGAGGCGAGAACCTCCGACTTCGCGCCGCCGCCCTCACCTACATCAGCATGTTCTCGCTGGTGCCCTTGCTGACGGTGGGCCTGGTCCTCCTGAACGCGTTCCACCAGGACCGCTTCAAGGAGCGTCTGCGCTTCATCGTCCGGGAGCTCCTCGCCCCTGGGGTCCAGGAGAAGTCGGCCGCGCTGCTGAACCAGCTCCTCGAGCAGAGCAACTCGGTGGCCATCGGCAGCGTCGGCTTCCTGGCCATCCTGCTGTCCGCGGGGTCGCTGCTGCGCCACATCGACGGGGCCGTGAACGAGCTGTGGGGCATCCGGCGCCAGCGCCCCTGGGGCACACGGCTGCTCATCTACGCGGGGCTGTTGCTCCTGGGGCCCATCTTCCTGGCCGCGTCGTTGACTGGAACCCGCGCGGTGCGGGGCGTGCTGCAGAACCTGCCCTTCCCAGGCACCTTCATCGCCATCGGCACCACGCTCGTCGCCGTGGTGGGGCTGACGCTGCTGTACTTCTGGACGCCCTATGCCCACGTCCGCATCCGCTCGGCGCTCGCGGGAGGGCTCGTCGCGGGACTCGGATGGATGCTGGCCAAGTCCCTCTACGGCGAGTTCGCCGCGCGCAGCTTCCGCTACAACCTCGTCTACGCCTCGCTGAGTGCCCTGCCCCTCTTCCTCGCGTGGGTGTACGTCAGCTGGCTCGTGCTGCTCTTCGGGGCCCGGCTTGCCTATGCCGTCGAGCACACCGCCTTCCGCGACTCGCTCTTCGCCTTCGGCACCCATCCTCGGGCCTACGAGCTGGTGGCCTCCCGCATCGCCCAGGAGACCACGCTGACGTGGGTGGATGGAGGCCTGGCCCCCACTCCTCGTGAGCTCGCGACGCGGCTCCGAGTCCCCGAGTCCCTGGTCCACGAAGTCGTCGACCGCATGGAGACCGCGGGGCTGCTGGAGCGCCAGCGGAAGGGGGGGCTGCGGCCCGCACGGGACCCGGCGACCCTCACCCTGGCGGACACCACCCTCGCGGTGCACGGGGTGATGATTTCCGGCGGCGTCGAGACCTGGAATGGCCCCCGGGCCTCGGGCTTCGAGCAGGTCGAGCCCTTCTTCCAGGAAGCGGACTGTCTTGGCATCGAGCGCCTGCGTCGAACCCGCTGGACCGATCTGGCGGCCGCCCTGCGGCCCGCGCCGGCCGTGGCTGTCCTCCAGACACCTTCCAAGGTGGCCGAAGGCCGAAATCCATAAAGTTTCTAAGTGGTTGGGAGTCCACCCTGCTTGCAGTGCCAGCGCGTTCTGTTATGTTTTCCTGATTCGACCACGGGCCAGAGTGCCCTGTTTCCAAGGGGTCACCGGGTTTGCGGGAGCGTCCGATGCTCAAGTCCGATCTGATCAACATCCTCGTGGCCAAGCGGGGCGTGACGCAGAAGCAGGCTGAGGCCACCATCGAGACGATTTTCGAGTCGATGAAGGATGCCCTCTGTCGCGGCGAGAACATCGAGATTCGCGGCCTGGGCGCCTTCCACGTGAAGAACTACCAGGGCTACCAGGGGCGCAACCCCAAGACGGGTGTGGTCATCCCCGTGAAGCCCAAGCGGGGCCTGCTCTTCCGGACGGGCAAGGAGCTGAGGGACCGGGTCAACCGCCCTGCCCCCCAGCAGGCCCAGAACGAGCTGCCCTCCCCCGAGTCCAAGGGCCCCGGCAGCACCGGCACCGGCCTCTGAGCTTCTTCAGGCCCCCGTCGGAACAGGCGACAGCCGGCCGATGGGACGAATCTGGAGGGCGCCGTCCAGCTCCCCATAGGTGAGCACGGCCACTTCCGGAAATGCCCCTTCACAGAGTCTGCGCAGCGACCGGCGGACGTCAGGGGCGGTGAGCAGGACGGCCTTTCCTCCCGTCGCCACCTGTCGGACACCCTCCAGGATTTCCGCCACCCGCTCCGGGTCCGGCGCGGGCCCTCGAGGCCCCGTGGAGCGGAGGATCTCCTCGACCTCGGGGTCCACCAGGTACGCATACAGAGGGCCGGTGGGCGCGAACTTGTGGCTCAGGTACCGGCGCAGCGCCTGACGGCAGCGCTCCGCGAGCGCCGTGGCGTCTCCCTCGGTCGACGGAGCCACGAGCGCCTCCAGGATGGCGCGCAGGTCCCGGATGCTGACCCCTTCCTGCAACAGCTTCCGGAGCACGTCCGTGAGCAGCGGCAGCGGCACCTTCTGCAGCGCCTCCTTCACCAGCATGGGCGCGCGTGGCGCCAGCCCATCCAGCAAGGATTGAACATCCTGAAGCCCCAGCAGGTCCGCGGCCCGAGCACGGAGGACCCAACGCAAGTGCTCGGCGAGCAGTTCCTCGGGGCGCAGGACTTGGACCTGAGCGAGCTCCACCGGGCCTCGGCCCGCATCGGGGATGCGACTGATGGTCCTTCTCGTCCAAGGCTCCACCGCGGACTCCGCCTTCACCGGGAGGAAGGCCAGCTCGTCGGGAGGCGCCATCGCATAGAGCGCCCCCGGCACGAGCTGCCCCTCCCCCGCCGGAACCTCGTCCACCAGGATGCGATACTCCCCAGCGGCAAGGTACGCAGCCTGGGTCCGCACGCGGATACCGGGGATGCGCACCCCCAGCTCGAAGAACAGCTCATCTCGCACCGCGTTCAGCGTCTTGTGCACGAACGCTCCCGCCGAGACCTGTGCCAACACGGTCAGGTCCGGAGCGAGGTCCAGCGTGAGGGGAGACACCCCCACTGGCGACACAGCGCTCTCCGGGGGAGCCCCCTCCTTCGCCGTCGCCTTCTCTCCCGAGGAGCCCTCCTCCTCGCGCGCCGGCCGCACACGGGAAGCCCCTCGCTGCAGGACACGGCCCAGGCCCGCCAGCCCCGCCGCCAACAAAAGGAACGTCATGTGCGGCATGCCCGGCATCAGCGCGAGCGCGACACACAGTCCCGCGACGACGTAGAGCGTCCGGGCATCCCCGAAGAACTGCGAGCCAATCTCCGACCCCAGGGAATCCTCTTCCCGCTCGGAGGCCACACGCGTGACGACCAGTCCGGCGGCCACGGTGATGCACAGCGATGGGACCTGGGACACGAGACCATCACCGAT
Organism: Myxococcus stipitatus; assembly: GCF_038561935.1. The sequence goes on from NZ_CP102770.1 coordinate 7,846,976, forward strand.
AGCAATGAGCGCGAAGGTCGACGCGGCCTCCGCGAGCGACATGCCTCCCTGCAGCACACCGATGACCGAGCCTCCCAGCAGGTTCACCGCGACGATGACGAGCCCCGCGATGACGTCTCCCTTCACGAACTTCATCGCGCCGTCCATCGCGCCAAACATCTGCGATTCGCGTTCCAGGTCCCTCCGCCGCTTCCGGGCCTGAGCCTGGTCGATGGCTCCCGCCCGCAAGTCCGCGTCGATGGACATCTGCTTTCCAGGCATCGCGTCCAGCGTGAAGCGGGCCGACACCTCCGCGACCCGCTCAGCGCCCTTGGCGACCACCAGGAACTGCACCAACGAAAGAATGGCGAACACGACCCCGCCCACCACGTAGTCACCTTGGACGACGAACTCGCCAAACGCCTGGATGACCTCTCCCGCGTGCCCTTCCGCCAGTGCCAGCCGCGTGGAGGACACATTGAGCGCGAGCCGGAACAGGGTCGTGAACAACAACAACGAAGGGAATGACGTCACCTTCAACGCATCCTTCGCTCGCAGCGCCGCCACCAGCAGCGCGACCGCCGCCGCGAGGTTCACCGCCAGCCCCATGTCCAGCAACCAGGACGGCAGCGGGATGATGAGCGCCCCCAGCACCGCGGCCACCGCCACCGCCAGCACGAGGTCGGATGAGCTCCGTACCTTCGACCACCACTCCATCAGCCTCTTCATGATGTCTGTCTCCGGAGAGAATCCCCCACGTCCCGCGCATCCATCGCCGTGCGAAGGACCACCGCCGCGGCCTCGTACAACTCCTCGGGAATGGGCTCCCCGACGTCGTAGTGGATGAGGCTTCTCGCCAACGGGACATCCCGGACCACCGGGATGCCGAGCCGCCGCGCCTCTTCACGCAGCCTCAGCGCGTCCTCTTCTCGCGCCTTCGCGACGAGATAGGGCGCCTCGCACTCCCCCGCGTCGTAACGAAGGGCTACCGCCAGATGTGTGGGATTCACGACCACGGCCGTGGCTCTTTGCACCCCACGTGCCGGACCACCCTGCGCGAGCTGCCGATGCAGGGCCTTGCGCTGGCCCTTGTGGCGAGGGTCGCCCTCACTCTCCTTGTGCTCGCGCTTCAGCTCCTCGCGACTCATCATCAGCTCGCGCAGATGGCTCCGTCTGGCGAGCGCGTAGTCCCCCACTCCCAGCACCAACAGCACCCACGCCGCCCGGTAGACCAGCGCCCCCAGTCGCTCCAGCAGGAACCAGAGCCCCGTGCCCTCCGCGAGCAAGGCGGTGCGAAGGGCCTCCGCGCCCAGCGCCTCCACCTCACGCCACACGAGCGTCCCCACCACCGTCACCGCGACCAGCGCCTTGACCAGCTCCCACCAAGGCTTCGTGGAGAAGATGCGCTTGAAGCCAGCGGCCATGCTGACCCGCTCCCACTTCGGCGCGAGGTGGCCTGGATTCATCTCGAACCCCACCGTGGCCAGGGAAACCACGAGTGACGCAATGAACGCGCCCCCCAACACCGGCGTGCACATGCGCACGAGAAGCACGAGCCCGTCCTCCAGGGCCCCCTCGAGCCGCTGCTCCACGAACAGCCGGACCGTCCATTCCTGGAGACGCTCCCACATCCCATCGAAGCCCCAGGCGAATCCCAGCAATCCCCCCAGTGTCACCGCACACGAGGACAGCAGCCGGCTGCGAGGAATCTGCCCTTTGCGACGCGCCTCTCGCAGCCTCTTCGCGGAGGGCTGTTCCGTCTTCTCGCCACTCATCGACCCAGCGTCCCCAACATGGAAAGCGCGCCGTCCGTCGCCAGCACTCCCGCCAGCAATCGCTCACAGAGCAAGCCAATCCCTAGCCACAGCACCACCCCGCCGCCCAGGATTCGCAAGGGCGCCCCCAGCTCCTGCAAGTTCATCTGCGGCGCCGCGCGCGAGGCCAACGACAGGAAACAGTCCACCGCCAACATGGCGGCCGCCATCGGCGCCCCCACCGCTAACCCGGTGGCCAGGGCGCCTCCCGCGAGCGTGACGACATGCATCGCCGCGGCCTCCGACGGAACGAAGGCCCCCAACCCCACCACGGCGAACCCTCGCATCAGCGACCCGAGGACCCACGGTGCCACCGCCCCCGTCATCGCGAGCCCGACCAGCAGGTGATAGAGCCCCTCGCCCGAGGCCGACTCCCGGCTCCCCGCCAATGGCAGACTCGCCTCGGCCGACGTTCCTCTCAGGAGGTCGATGAACCGGCCCCCCATTCGCGCCGCATCGAACGGCAAGGCCGCGACCAATCCCACCGAGACACCATAGAGCAGCTCCCGCAGCACCCATCCCCCCAAAGCCAGGGCGGACGTCACGGGGGGTGCCATCCCAATCCCTCCCTCCACCCGCAGGAACAGCGACAACGACAACACCAACCCCAGACGCACGGTCATCGGTGTCGCCTGCCCGCCCAGGAGCGGGCACAGGAAGGCCACGGGCAAGAGCCGCGCGGAGCACAGCGCCACCGCGACGGCATCCGGCCCCAGCGCCTCCAGCTGCGAACGAACCAGTTCCAGGTTCACGCCGACACCTCGGCGATGAGCAACAGGAGCTGATGCGTGAAGCGCGTGAGCTGCGCGGCAATCCAGGGGCCCGCCAGAACCAACGCGACCACCGTCGCGCACAGCTTCGGCACCACCGACAACGTGCTCTCCTGCAGCTGGGTCGTCGCCTGGAACAGGCTCGACAGGAACCCCACCAACAGGCTCGCGCCAATCGGTGGCAAGGACGCCAGGACCATCAGGAGCAAAGCCTCACGCCCCAGCGTCAACAACACATCCTGTGTCATCGCGTCACCGGTATCCCAGGATGAGGCCCCGCGCGAGCAATGACCAACCATCCACCGCCACGAAGAGGAGTATCTTGAAAGGCAGACTCACCTGGCTCGGAGACAGCGTCTGCATGCCCAACGCCAGCAACACATTGGCGATGACCATGTCGAGCACCAGGAACGGGAGGAAGACGAGAAAGCCAATCTGAAATGCCTCCTTCAGCTCGGTGATGACAAACGCGGGAATGACCACGAACAGGTCCGTCTCGCTCACCGTGTCCGATTCCTCGGGCGGCCGAAGCTCACGCGCCAGGTCCACGAAGCGGGCCCGCTCCTCGGCGCTGCCGTGCTTCACCAGGAAGGCCCTCAAGGGCTCGGCCACTTTCGCCGCGGACTCGAGAATCTTCGTACCGGAGCCCGTCTCCATCTCCTGATACGCAAGCTGCCCCGCGTCGTACATCCGCTCCATCACCGACGCCATGATGTGTCCCGTCAGCACCACCGCCAGCCCCGTCAACACCAGCGTGGGCGGCGCCTGCTGCGTCCCCATCGCGGAGCGCGCCAATGACAACACCACGGCGATCTTCGAGAAGCTCGTCAACATCAACACCGCGAACGGCAGCAGGGACATCAACGCCAGCATCCCCATCATCGCCAGCGGACTTCCCGCATAGGACTGCTGGCCAAGCGCCCCCTCCAAGGTCGCCGCCGCCAAGGGCCAAGGCATCCCCCCACTCATGACCGCAGCCCCTTCCGCGAACCCCGAACCGGACGAGGCCGACGCGCCTGGGCCAGCGGCCTCGGGAAGACCTCCTCCATCGACTCCTGGAGTGGATGCACCTCCGCGAACGCATCCCCGAACGCCACCAGGAACCCTCGCCCCTCGACCTCCACCAGCGCGATGCCACACCGAGGCGAGAGCCCCTCGCGTGAGATGACTCGCATCCGCTCGGCCCGCGCCGCCCGGGGCTTCACTGCGCCTCGTCGAAACCACCACCACCCCAGGCCGCAGAGCGCCCCCACCCCCAGGAGCCACCGCGCCGTGGCCACCATCGACACGCCTCCCACGGGTCCCAACAAGGCCAGGCCCAGCACGAGCAGCGTCGCGACCTGAAGCCGCGTGCGGGGCGAGAACGATGACAGCCGGCTCCGCATGAGCTCACTCATGGCAGCAAGGCCAGGACACGGGCACCCACCTCGCCCTCGAGGTCCACCAGCTCGGCTCGCGCCACCACCCGGTCCCCCACCCGCAACAACACCGGCTCGCTCGCGTTGATGTGAAGCGGGAGCAGGGCCCCCGGCTTCAATGCCGCCAGCTCCGACAACGGCACCAGCACCCGCGTCAGCTCCACCTCCACGTCCACCGGAAGCGGCGGAATGCTCTCGCCGCGTTCATTCACGACCGACATGCTCGACTCCTGGAATCGCGCGCGGACATGCGCGCGGGTCAACGAAAAGCCCTCGGGCAGGAACGCGCCGATGAGCGTGAAACCACGGGCCACCAGCCTTCCGCCGCCCAGCAGGTGCGCCCCTTCGCGGCGCACGCCCTCGAAGACGACGACATCCCCCACCCTCAGCGCCTCCACCGCCTCGGCGGACAGCGGCATCTGCCCCAAGAGGCATCGCAGCTTGAGCGAGGCGGCGAGCACTTCCGGCGAGGCCTCCGTGCGCCGCTCCACCGGAAAGCCTTGCAACGCTCCCTGAAGCACCGGCCCCGGAAGCAACAGCCGCCCGGCTCCCCGCACACTCCCCACCGTCATATCCAGCTCCACGCCTACCCACGGCTCCTGCTCGCGCAGCCGGGCCAGGACTTCCTCGCCGCGCATCGTCACCGCCGACAACCGAGGCGCCAGCGTGGGGTAGAGCTCCGACCTGGCGCGCACCGCCGAGAGCGCCACCAGCAGCAGGTACGCCAGCGTTGCCTCCTCCAGCCGAGCCAGTTCCGTCACCACCCCTGGCTTCCCAGCCGAGCCCGCGATGCGCTCCAGCGCGGAGACAGCCAGCACGGGCTCCAACTCCAACACCGCCACACTCCCCACGGCGGACAACTCCAGCAAGACGAAGACCGCCGGCCGCATCGGTCCTCGCGCGGCTGGAACCACCGCCTCCAGCAGCCGGGCCTCCGCCTTCACGGGACACCCCAGCTCACGGCTCAGCGCGGAGCAGATGTCCGCCAGCGCCTCTCGCCCCAAGGCCGCGATACGAGGCCGCTCCGCGAGAACGAGGTGCGCCCGACTCATCCGGCGGGTCCCCAGCCGACGCACCCGGTCTGGCACACGAAAAGTCGAAGGTTCAGTGTCTTGATTCATCGAGGGACTCAACCGCGGCAAGAGGTGACACCCCGCTTGTGCACGGGCTCAGCCAGAGCCCGGGCTCGTGATGACGTGGGGTTGGAGTGCGTGGGCATCCGCGCTCGGGATGCCGGGTACGATGAGCGGGATGGACTCCCACGCAGACGTCAGCGCGTGGCTTCCCGAATGAGCCGCGCGGCCAGCGCCGACAGCAGCGGCGGCGCCAGGGGGTCCGAGGGCTCCACCTTCCGTCCCGGAAACAAGGACCGGTGGTAGGGCGGCAGGTGCCGGAAGATCTCCTTGCGCAGCTCCTCAGGAGCCTCCGCCATCAAGTCCTTGAGCCGCGCCCCCGCGTCGGTCCGCTCCCCGAACTCCGTGGCCACCTTCGCCTGCCGCCGAGGCGACGGCAGCATGACGATGTGTCGCAAGTGTGCCTTCGCCCGCTTCATGGCCGCTGTCCCCAAGCCCTCCAGAAGCTCCTCTGCCCGCTCGCGCGCGAGAATCCATGTCACGAGCGCACAACGGTCCAAGGGAAGCCCCGGAGGTCGCGGCCGAATCACCGTCGCCTGCTCCACCTGAGGCGCTCGCGCCGGGGCCCGCGCGTCCTTTTTCGGTGCGCGCAAGGCCCGGCCCACACGTGTCGCTTGTTGAATCATGAGCGTCTCCGCGGACCTCAAGCCGCCTTGCGGGCCGCCGCGGGCGAGACCACCGGACGCGCAGGCACGGGAGGCGCGGGCGGCGTCACACGCAGGTCGCGGAAGTAGCGCATGCGCAACGTCACCCAGACCAAGGCCCCCGACATCCCCGTCACCAACACGCCCAACATCACGAGCAGCCACCTCAGCCTCACGAGCGAGGACGGCTTGTCCCCCGAGGAAGCCAGGGCGCGCGTGGGCACCTCATCCACCCACAGCGACACAGACTCGGCGGAGAGTCCTTCCACGCCGCCCGCCAGCAGGGCCTTCATCACGTCCGAGGACTGACGCACCCGGGCCGCATTGCCGGGCATGACCCTCAGCAGCGCCGACGCCTTCGCCGCCCCCTGGCTCTGCCCCGGACGCGGCGGAGGTGGAATCACCAGATGCACGCGCGCCAGCAGCACCCCCTCCATCGACTGGAGCGTCTTCTCCAAGCCCCTCTCGAGCACCCGCACCCGACAGACCGACTCCTCCATTGGCGTGCGCACCCACCCGCCGCCTCCGCCCAGGACATCGCAGCCCACCTCCATCGCGGGCCTCGGCAAGCCGAGCTCCGCGAGGATTCGCACCGCGTCCGGGGACTGTTCTCCAGAGACCTCAATGGCCCATGACGGCTTCTTGCCCGCCTCCGGAACCTTGCGAGCATCCAGCCCTCGCTCGATGAGCACCGACTGCAGCTCATTCGCCTGGCGCTCATCCAACCCATGCTGAATACGCTCTCTGCACGCCGCCGTCCCCAGGAGCATCAGGACGAGCAGCACATGCCGGGGAGTCAGTGACATCCGAGCACTCCTCAAACCTGCGTCTGGAGAACCTGCTTCACACCACCGGTCGCCTTCTCGACGACCTTGCCGGCCAGGTCGAGCTCCTGGCTCGCGCGGTAGACCTGCGCCTGCAACGAGAGCAGCTCCCCCGCCGAGAAATCGCGGCCCGACTCCGCCATCGCCAGGATGCTGTCCAATCGCTTCTGCGCCTGCCCCACCCGGTCCAAGACCTGCGCCGCCTGCTGCTCTCGCGCCGACCGCACCGAATCCACCCGCCCCTGCGTCTTCGCCTCGACGGTCCCCACTGAAGCCTGGGCCCCCGTGCTCTCGACCCTCGAGATGCCGCGAGAGGCCTCGGCGGCAGGGCACTTCGCGCTCTCCGTCGCCACCGGTACCGAGCCCTCCCTCGAGGGGCCTCGGACTCCCTCCAGCACCTTGTCGAACCGCCCCTGACCGGGCTCCACGGACACCTGGCCCGCGCCCCCGACCGCTCCCACCTTGTCCACGCTCATGGCTCACCACGGCTTTCAACGGATGTTGTTGATGGCGGCCTTCGCCGAGTCGTGGCGGACCTTCATGATGTTCGAGACCGCGTTGTGCTCGCGGCTCTCACGCTGCATCTCGTTCTGCAGTTGGAGATAGGCGGCGTTGAACCGCTGGCCATCCGCGCTGAGCGCCCGCTGCGCCTCCAACAGGTCCCACCCATCCTGGCCGCCCGATGAAGAGCCCTGCGCCGTGCCCGCACCCGATGCGGTCGAGCCCGACACGGTCGCGCCCGACGACGACATCGCGGGCGTCCCCTTGGACGCCACCGTGGACACCGCCAGCTTCATGCTGGAGACCGCCGCGCTCAGCACGGGAGGAGACGGAATCATTCCGCCCACCAGACCCGCGCCCTTGCTGACCACCGTGTTGGCCGCATGCGCCAGCGTCGTGCCGAAGTCGTTGTGCGGCGTCTGTCGGGGCACGTTGAGGGTGGTGGTGAGCGAGTACTGCCTGCGGTGATTGGGTTCCATGGCTGGCCTCCGGCGATGCGGTTTCCAGCGGGCGTTTTCAGCGAACGTGCCAGCCGAAATCCGAGCAATCCCGCCCGCATGGCGCCCCTCCGCACCCGCTCCGGGCTCCCAGGACCGGGAGGCTCGTCCGCATGACGGGACGGAAACCCGGGCGGACGGAAACTTGCCTCACACGCCAAGTGCCTCAGAGTTGTCGCACCCTGTCGCACGAAGAAGAGGAGCCGAGCCGATGCAGCCTTCCCCTGGTGGCCCCCACATCGCCGAACGGTTCCATCCGCGCGTCGAGGCGAACTTCCCCGTGAAGGTCATCCTGCCTGGACGCGACGTCATGGTTCAGGCCCGGGATGTCTCCATGGCGGGCCTGTTCCTGCTCGCCCACCCCAGCGACAACCAGCGGTACCTCACCCTGGGCCTGCCGCTGCCGGGGGACCGCGAAATCGTCACCACCTGCGCCATCCGCCGCCGTGAAGCGGACGGCGTGGCGCTGGAGTTCGGCGCGCTCGACTGGGACGACCTCATCGCCCTGGCGCGCTTCCTCCACCCGCGCCTGCCCTGAGACGCGAGGAGCGTCCCCGGCCCGTCGTCAGGCGGGCTCCGAGCGGGGCGGAGCCATGCGCAGCCGCTCCACCAACGCCATCAGCTCCGCGCCCCGGAAGGGCTTGTGGATGTAGCCGTCCGCACCCGCCTGCGTCGCGCTCTCCACGTCTGACTTCTTCGCCTTCGCGGTGAGCATGTAGAGCGGAACCGGCGCCGTGACGGGGTCGCTCTTCAGGATGCGGCAGGCCGAGATGCCGTCGAGCTGAGGCAACACGACATCCATCAGGATGAGGTGGAAGGTCCGGCTGCGCGCCAGCTTCAGCCCCTCCAGCCCGTTGGCCGCGCACACCACGTCCACGGTGCCGTCGCTCAGCATGGAGCGAACCAGCTCTCGGATGACCGGTTCATCCTCGACGAGCAGGATGTGAAAGGGTGCCTGGGACATGCCAGCCATGTTTCTCCAGCGCGGCTCTGGACCACTTCGGGACGATACTGCGCGGGCGCGCGACCCCCACCACCACCGGTGCCACCTGCCGCGCGCGGTATAGCCCCGCCGACGCCACCCACACCAGGGTCGCCCCATGGATTTGTATGGAGCACCACGTCCTCCCACCTCTCCTGCCCTTCGGAGCGGGTGAAGGTTGGCCCAGCGCGCTATGATGAATCTGAAATGGCCGCTAAACCAGAATGTCCAGAGTGCCGAGGCACCGTGGGAGAAGACGACTTCCAGTGTGAGCACTGCGGGTTGCTTCTGGACCCGGAGCAGGCCAGCGGCGAGTACACCATCACCGAGCCCACCATCGTCCGTGCCCTGCTCTCACCACCGCAGCGCACGCGGACCATGGAGGTTCCCCGGCCGCCGCCCCAGGCCGCCGCGGCGCACCACCAGGCCACCGCGCGCTTCACCGTGCCCATGGACGAGAACACGGTGCCGCACCTGCGCGCCGGGCTGAACATCGCCCTGCAGCCCCTGCACCCCTTCGAGGCGCACATCGCGTCCTTCGTCGACGGAGTCCAGGCCGTGCCCCAGCTCGCGCGCGCGGCGCGCCTGCCTGAAATCGAGGTGAAGGTCGTCCTCAAGGCCCTGCTGGAGCGAGGGGTGCTGGAGCTGCACCGGCAACCCGTCAGCACGCCACCGCGAAGTCTCACGTCCGAGCTGCCCGTGCTCGACGGCGGTGAGTTCCTCGCCCAGGAGGAGCTGGACGGCCCCGAAGCCCCGACGCTCAGGGATGCCGCACTCCCCTCTCCCGCCTGGAACGAGCCCGCGCTGGGCGTGGCCCTGGGCGCGGAGGAGGACTTCTCCTCCCTGGCGCTCGGCGAGGATGAGCCCGTCGCCCCCGTGAGCCCTCCGCGTCCCCCCGAGCCGACTCGCGCCGCGCGGCCCCTCGCGCGCACCCCAAGCGCCACCGACCTGCCGCCGCCCCTCCCCCCGCGAGCAGCCCCCTCCGTCGAGGCGATGTCTCGCCGGATTCCCACCCCGCCCCCGTCTCCCTCCACCACGCCCGCGCCCATCCCCGCGGCGAGGGTTCCTCCGCCCAGCCTCGTCGGAGCCACCCGCTCCGTACCGCCCCCCTCCAAGGACCGGCCGGAGAGCCACGCGGCCCCGGCCATGTCGGCCCCAGCCGATTCCAGGGCCCATCCCTCGAACATCACGGCGAGCTCCGCGCCCACGCTTCCCGCGACCCCGCTGCCCGTGGCCAGCCCGGTGAGCGCCTCTCGTGCCCCAAGGACCACCCTGCCCCTGGATGCGCCCGTGCCCATCGCCACCAACTCGCCGGAGGACATCCTTCAGCGGGCGGTGCGCCTGGAGCGCGCGGGGCATGTGGACCGGGCCATCCAGGTCCTCACCAAGGCCATCGATCAGTCGCCGGAAGCCGCCGTGCTCCTCAGCAAGCTGGCCCTCATCCTGGTCCACCAACGCAAGGACTACGCCCAGGCCGCGAGGCTCCTGGAGCGCGCGGTGGAGCTGGAGCCGGGCAACACCGTCTTCCAGCAGAACCTCCTCAAGGTCGCGGCCCTGTCGGCCGCCGCCTCGGGCCAACACAAGGCGCGCAAGCCCGGGCTCCTCGCCCGCCTCACCGGAAAGGGGCGCTGACCCGCGCGGGGCTCAAGGCGCTCCGACGTCCAGCAGCCGCTCCGCCTCCTCCAACGAGAAGGCCAGGTAGGCGTCGTAGCCCATCTCCCGGCTGATGCGCTCGAACACCAGCGCCGCCTCCGCCGAGCGCCCCACCACGCGCACGACGCGGCGGAAGCCTCGGGCCTTCGCGACCTCCATGATGCGCCGCATCTGCACCGCGCTCTCCGAGCACAGCGACGTCACGCCCTTCAAGTCCGAGAGCAGGTCGAACCGCGGGCGCAGCCGGTCGATGGCCGCCACCGCCGCGTCACCCACGCGCCTCGCCTCATCCGTGGTCAGGTCTCCCCAGAGGCGCACCACCAGGCGATTCTTCGCGACAAGGGCCTCGACTTCAAACACAGGGCCAAGACCTCCAAGCAAAACCCGCCATCCCTTCAAGAGACTCTAACCCCGGCGATGGGTCTGCTTCCAGGTTTCGTCCAGAGGGCGACAGACGCCTAGATTCGCGCGATGCCGTCGCGCTCGGCCCAGCCCTCCAGGCCATTGGGCAGGCGGATGCGCACGAAGCGGCCGCTGTCCTCCAGGAGCCGCACCTTGAGGCCCGCGTGCACCTCGAAGATGGAGCGTGCGCTGGGCTGAGGAAGCTCGCGCGCCACCAACGTGGGCGACAGCACCACGGCCTCATGCACCGTGTGGTCCACGTAGGCGTGCGCCGCCAGCAACGCGCCGGAGGGAATCGCCACCGCGAACAGCAGCGCCATCACGATGCCCACCGCCATGCGGCGGCCCGGCGACATCCACCGCAACACCAGCACCAGCAGGAGCGCGCCCACCCACGTCCCCAGGAAGGTCCAGGCGACGAGCGAGCCATCCGTGGCGGCCGTCACCCTGGGCAGGAACTCCTCCTCCGCCGTGGCCCCCACCACTTTGTCCACCTGACGCGCGCGCGCCATCGCCAGGTTGGCCTCCAGGTCCGGCGCCTGGCCGCCCTGCTTCTTCGCCTGCTCCAGCGAGAGCACCGCCCGCCCCAGGTCCCCCTGCGCCAGGTACACGGTGCCCAGGTTGTAGAGGACGTCCGGGCCACCCTGCCCGTGAGAGAGGAGCTTCTCGTAGCCTTCCCGCGCTCGCGCGTAGTTCCCGCTCGTATAGGCCTCGTTGGCCTTCAGGAAGACATCCTGCGCCTCTTCCGGCGAGTAGTAGTCGCTCACGCCCAGCCCTCCATGGCCGCGACCGCGGCATCCAGCACCTGCTGCCGCGCGGCGGCGTCTCCACCTCCGCCATAGCGACCCAGGTCACACGCCTCCAGCACGTACAGCACCCGGGCTCGCCGCTCGGGCGCCACCCCCGCCGTCGTCATGCGCTCGGAGATGACCTCGCGCGTGAGGCCCATCACCGGCCCGCCCAGGCGCGCCCCCAGGAAGCCGTGCAGCGCCTTCTCCACCTCCGCGTAGAAGGCTCCCGAGTCGGCGCCGGCCTGAAGCTTCTCCGCCTCCACCAGCCGCTTGCGCGCCGCCTTCGCCTGCTGACGGCCCCGGTCCGCCTCGCTGCGCGTCGCCAGTCGCCCACGCACGCCCCCGAGCAACGCGAAGCCCAGCAGCAGCCCCAGCGGCGCGGCCACCAGGGGCAGGAAGTAGGCGCGCTTCCAGGGCGGCTCGGACGGCACGACGAAGCGCGCCTGGAAGCGCACCGGCCGCAACCCCGTCGGAGTCAGCAGGTTCTTGGGCTCGTTGGCCGCATCCGGCGTCGGCGTCGAGGACGAGGACAGCGACGATGCGCCTCCCGCCGCGGCCTCCACCGTGAGGGTGATGGGCTCCGTGCGCGACACCTCGTACTTCCGCGTGCGCACATCGAAGAAGGGGAACTCGAGCGCGGGCAGCGTGAAGGTGCCCGTGCGCTGCGCCATCACCAGGTACTCGACGACGCGACGCCCCTGCACCTTGCTGCGCACAGGCGTCACCTTGTCGAGCGTCGTGGGGTCATAGACCTTCAGCGCCTCGGGTCCCACCAGCTTGGGCGGCGTGACGTTCTTCACGTTGCCCGTGCCCTCCAGGATGACCTTCACCGTGACGGGCTGACCCAGCTCCACGCGTGTCTGTGACACGTCCACGTCCAGCCGCCATGAGCCCACGTTCGCATTGGACATGCCCGGTGGAGCGCCCGGCGGCAGCGGCAGCACCTTCACCTTGAGCGCATTCGAGACGCGGTGCAGCCGGTGGCCCGCGAAGAGGAAGCCCGTGGTGATGTCCGCCTCCGCCGCCGAGATGGAGAGCGTGCCGGACTTCACCGGGAAGATGGCCCGGCGGCGCAACAGATAGACGCGGTACGGAACACCGCCGACGACCTTCTGCTCGGGCTCCAGCCGCGAGGGGCTGTCCAGTTCCTCCGACCAGAAGCCCTCCAGCTTGGGCATCATCACGGAGTCCACGCTGGACAGGTCCACGCGCGCGTAGATGTGGAGCGACAACGTCACCTGCTCGCCCACGAAGACCTCGTCCCGGTCCAGGCTCGAGCGCAGGAACAGGTCCGAATCGCCTCGGGGAATCGAAGGCGAGTCCTCCTCCGGGTCATCCGCGAACGGGTCTGGCTGGCTCGACGGGAGGTTGGCGAAGGGGTCTCTCGCACGGCCCTGCGGCGTCCCTCCCTGCGCCCGGGAGGACGAGCCCAGCCGGCCCGGCTTTACCGAAATCTGGAGGGGCTCCGTCCGGTGCGTCTTGCCTCCCGCGGACATCTCGGCGGGAGGAATCGTCAGGTTGCCGGCGCGGTTGGCGCGCATCGTCAGGACGTACTTGGTGACGTCCTGGATGACGGGAGGTCCGCCGCCCGTCAGGGAGATGGAGCGCTGACTGCTGCGGGAGCTGTTGAGGACCTCGAAGTCGTCCGAGCGCGGCAGTCGAATCTTCGCGTCCTCGGGCGCGTCCTTGGTCACCACCGTGAGGACGAAGGTGTCCTCGGTGCCGACCTCCTCGCTGTTCACCGTCTGGTAGAACTCGAGGCTCGCCGCCCATGCCGGCGCGGAGGCCAGCAGGGTCAGCAGGGCCAGCACCGCCCTCATGGAGCCGCTGCTACCAGTCCTTCTCATTGGGCTTCCTCTGCTTCTTCTTCTTCTGCTGGAACCGCCACAACTGGAGGTTCTTCTCGTTCTGCTTCATCGCGTCCAGCAGACGCTCCGCATCCTGCTGGTCCAGCTCCGACGGACTCGCGCCTCCATCCGACTGGGAGTCGTCCGCATCACCCTCCGACTCGGTGCCCGCGTCGCTCCCGCCATCGCGAGGGTCTCCATCCCCATCCTCGTCCCCGCCGTCCGCGCCGCCGTCGCTGCCGCCATCACCCTTCTGCGGAGGCCCCTCCTGGCCTCCATCCCCGCCGTCCGCGCCACCATCCCCGCCCCCGTCGGCGCCACCATCTCCACCGCCATCCGCGCCACCGTCGGCCCCTCCGTCCGCGCCTCCATCCACGCCGCCGTCCGGCCCGCCGTCGGAGCCTCCGTCCACGGGCGCTCCACCGTCCGCCTTGGTGCCACCGTCCTCACCGCCATCGGGACGTCCACCGTCCGTGCCCGAGTCCCCGCCCCCATCCGAGCCTCCATCCGCCGAGTTGGGCTGCGGCGGCGGCAGGTTGCGCAGCACCACCTCGTAGTTGTGGCGGGCCTGGATGTCCTGCGGGTCCAGCGTCAGCGCGCGCCGATAGGACTTCAGCGCCTCCACGCGGTCTCCCGTCGTCGCCGCCAGGTTGCCCAGGTTGTACCAGGCCTTCTGCTGCAGGTCGGGGCGCTGCTTGGCCTCCGTCACGCCCCGGAAAACCTCCTGCGCGTCCTTCACCCGGCCCAGCTTCGCCAGCGCATCCCCTCGGTTGAAGTCCACCGCGGGGTCATGCGGACGCTCCTTCTTCGCCGCCTCGAACGCCTTCAGCGCGTCCTCGTAGCGGCCCGCCAGGTACGCCTCACGGCCCTGCTGAACCAACGGATGGTCCCGCTCCAGCGGCCCCGCGCCCAGCGCCGAGACAGGCAACAGCAGGCACACCAGCCACGCCAGGAGCCCTCCACGACGACGTCCTCCCACGAGGCGCGCGCTCATGGCGACGACCTCCGGCGCGAGGACGGAAGCAGCATCATCCCCAGCACGAGCAACACCAGCCCAGGCAGCGCGAAGGACTGGAAGCGCTCGTCGTAGCGGACCGTCACCCGGCTCTCCAGCTCGCTCTTCTGCATCTGGTCGATGCGCTCCACCACCTGACCCATCGCCACCCCGCGCGGCTGGTAGAAGAAGGCGCCACCGGTGTTCTCCGCGATGGTCTCCAGCGCCGCGCGGTCCAGCTTCGTCACCACCGGGTCGCCGTTCTCGTCCTTCTTGTAGTCCACGAACTCGCCGCGCCGGTCATACACGGGGATGGGCTCGCCGGACTCGGAGCCCACGCCCACCGTGAGCACCTGCACGCCCGCGTCCTTCAGCGCGTCGGTGGCCTCATCCACCTCGCCGACGAAGTCCTCGCCGTCCGTCAGCAGCACCACCACGCGCTCCTTCGAGCCCCGGTCCGCGTTCTCCAGCACCTGCATGGAGAGCCGCAGCGCCGCGCCCACGTTGGTGCCACCCTGAGGCATCACCTCCGGGTCCACCGCGCGCAGGAACAGCTTCACCGCCGAGTAGTCCGACGTCAGCGGGGACTGGATGAACGCATCCCCCGCGAAGACCACCAGGCCCACGCGGTCCCCCTTCAGCTCGTCCAGCAGCGTGGTCAGCTCCAGCTTGGCCCGCTCCAGACGGCTGGGCTGCACGTCGCGCGCGAACATGGACTTGGACGCATCCAGCGCCACCACCACGTCGATGCCCCGCCGCTTCGTCAGCTCGCTCTTGGTGCCGCACTGGGGCTGCGCCAGCGCGAAGCCGAACAACGCCAACCCCAGGCCATACAGGCCGCCCTGCGTCGCGGGGCGCCACACGGAGACGCCCGGGGTGAAGCGCTCGGCATGCCGCTCATGCAGCACGGCGCGCACGCGGGAGCGGCGCCGCAAGGACAACAGGAGCGCGAGCAGTCCCAGCAACAGGCCCACCGCCACCAGGGTCAGGAACACGGGCTGGGCCAGCCCCGCCTGGTAACCGAGCACCGTGAAGCGCCAAGGGTCCACGTGCATCATGGGAAGACCCTCAGGAAGGTGGCGCGCAGGAGCAGCTCCAGCGCGAACAGCCCGAACGCGGCCAGCAGGAACGGGTGGAACTCCTCACGGTACGTCGCGGAGGCCCCGCCCTCCATGATTCGCGAGCGCTCCAACGAGTCGAGCACCTTCTGCAGACCTCGTCGCAGGCCCTCCGGGTCCGTCGCGCGGTAGTACTCCCCTCCCGTGCGGTCCGCGATGTCCTGCATCAGCTCCGGGTTGATGGGAATCTCCGTCTCACGCCACACGGTGTTGCCGAACAGGTCCGTGCCCTGCGGGAAGGGCACCTTGCCGCCCTTGCCCACCAGGATGGTGTAGACGGGCACGTGGAGCGCCTGCGCCATGTTCGCCGCGTCCATGGGCGAAATCTTCCCCGCGTTGTTGTCGCCGTCCGTAATCAGCACCACCACGCGGCTCTTCGCCTCCGAGTCGCGCAGGCGGTTGAGCGAGGTGGCCAGCGCGTCTCCAATCGCGGTGCCGTCCTCCAGCACCCGCGTGCGGATCTGCTTGATGACCTCCTTCAGCACCCCGTAGTCCAGCGTCAGCGGCGCCTGGGTGTAGGCCGCGCCGGCGAAGACCACCAGGCCGATGCGGTCATTCACGCGGTTGGAGATGAAGTCGCTCAGCACCTCCTTCGCCACGTGCAGGCGGTTCTGCGGCCGGAAGTCTCCCGCCTCCATGGACGTGGACAAGTCCAGCGCCACCACGATGTCGATGCCCTCCACCGACAAGTCCCGCACGCGCGAGTCGCGCACCTGGGGACGGGCGATGGCCAGCACCGCCG
Organism: Myxococcus stipitatus; assembly: GCF_038561935.1. The sequence continues at coordinate 7,863,085 of NZ_CP102770.1, forward strand.
CCACCACCGCCACCGCGCGCATCAGTGGCAGGAGCGGCAGCATGTACGTGCGCAGGCCCTTGCCGCTTCGGGCGAACACGTTCGCCGCGGAGAAGCGCAGCGGCGCGCGGGCACGACGCTCCCGCCATGCCTGCACGAACAAGAGCGGCACGAGCAGCAGTCCCCAGAGCGCCTCGGGGTTATTGAACGCGGGGAGCGGCGGCATTGTCGGGGGCTTGAGACGGCTGGGGCGGAACGAAAGTCTTCTCGACGAGCTCGTAGCCGAACAGGAGCGCGTCACGGCAGCTCTCGGGCGAGGCCTCCGCCCGGGCGTACTTCACCATGTCCGACTCGGACACGAAGCGCATCAGCTTGTCTTCCGGCAGGCCCAGGGGAGACAGGCGGCGCAGCGAGGCCATCAGCTCGGAGCTGGTGCACTCCAGCGCCTCGAAGCCGTAGCGCTCCCCCAGGTAGCCTCGGATGATTTCGGACAGGCGGAAGTAGTAGTCCTTCACCTGGCCTCGCGCGGGCAGGTTCTCCGCCTTCAGCGTGTCCAGCGCCTTGCGCGTGCGCACGTCCAGGGGCAAGGGCGGCGGCACCACCACGTGCTTGGGACGGTTCTTCCACCACACGAAGAGCCGCCACGCCACGAGCGCCGCGACGAGCGCGCCCAGGAGCGTCAGCACCAACCGCCACGAGCGGATGGGCACCTCCTGCGGCGGCTGGATGTCGAACAGGTCGGCGCCCTTGCCCTCCGCGTCCGGCGGCAGCGTGGCCGCGACGTCGATGGTGCCCCCCGGCAGCGAGTAGCGGCGCGGCCCTTCTGGCGTCTCCACGTCGAACTCGAGCGTGGGCACCGTCAGGCTCCCCAACGCGAACGCCGACATGCGGATGGCGAACGTCGTGGAAGCGGAGTCCGTCCCCTCGATGTACTGGCGCGTGTGGTCCAGGAGCTCGAAGTCGCCCGTCTCCTTGGGCGCCGCCAGCTCGTAGCGGTGGCCCTTCGGGTGCGTGAGCACCACGTGGTAGGTGAACGGGTCGCCGATGCGGACCTGCTGCGGCTCCACGCGAACCGAGAGGTCCTGGGGCTGTGCCACCTCGTGCGCGGGCGCGCCGGGCGGTTGAGGCTGCGCGGAGGCGCCCATCGGGAGCACGCCCACCCACAGCAGCATCGCGAGCAGGGCCAGTGTCCGGCTCATGCCGCCATCCTCCGGGCCCGCGCGCGGAAGAACTGCGCGAGCGCCTTGCCGTGGTCATCTCCCGCGCGCAGCTCCACGTGGTCCAGCTCCAGCTTCTTGAAGAGCTTGCGCCGCTCGTCCCGCGCGGCCTGCATGAAGCGCGAGTAGCGCCCGCGCACGCCCGGGTCGCTCGTGTCCACGACGAAGCGGTCGCCCGTCTCCGGGTCCTCCATCTCCACCAGGCCCAGGCGCGGGAAGGCCTCCTCCAGCGGGTCCTCCACCACCACGGGGACCAGGTCGTGCTTGCGCCCCACCAGCCGCAGCGGCTTCTCGAAGCCCTGCGCCTGGAAGTCGGAGACGAGGAACGTCACGGCCTTCCGCTTCGACACCTGCGTCAGGTACGTCAGCCCCGCGGACAGGTCCGTGCCCTTGCCCACGGGCTGGAAGGTCAGGATGTCGCTCACCAGCCGCAGCACGTGGGTGCGGCCCTTGCGCGGCGGCACCACCTTCTCCACCCGGTCCGAGAAGAGGATGAGTCCCACGCGGTCGTTGTTCGCAATCGCGCTGAAGGCAATCTGCGCGGCGACCTCCGCGGCAATCTCCGCCTTGGTGCGCTCGCGCGAGCCGAACTCCTTCGACGCCGAGACGTCCACGAGCAGCATCACCGTGAGCTCGCGCTCCTCGGTGAAGACCTTGACGTAGGCCTCGTTCATCCTCGCGGTGACGTTCCAGTCGATGATGCGGATCTCATCGCCAGGCTGGTACTGCCGCACTTCGGAGAACGCCATGCCCCGGCCCTTGAAGACCGAGTGGTACTGGCCCGCGAGCATGTCGGAGACCACCTTGCGGGTGCGAATCTCCAGCTTGCGGATGCGGCGGATGAGGTCCTTGGGCAGCACGGGGCGCTCGGCGGAAGGTCAGGGCACTTCGACGCGGTCGAACACGCGCTGGATGATTTTCTCCGGGGTGAGGTCCTCGGCCTCCGCCTCGTACGTCATGGCGATGCGGTGGCGGAGCACGTCGAAGGCAATCGCCTTGACGTCCTCGGGCGTGACGAAGCCGCGGTGCCGCAGGAAGGCGTGCGCGCGCGCGGCCTGCGCCAGGGAGATGGTGGCGCGCGGCGAGGCGCCGAACTGGATGTAGTCCGCCAGGTCCTTGAGGCCGTACTTGCCGGGCTCGCGCGTGGCGAACACCACGTTGAGGATGTACTCCTTCACCTTCTCGTCCATGTAGATGTGCTGGACGAGCTCGCGGGCGCGGACCAGGTGCTCCACCGCGATGACCCGCTGCGCTCGCGGAGGCGAGCCGCCGGCCATGCGGTCCATGATGACCTTCTCCTCCTCGCGCGTGGGGTAGCCCACCTTCACCTTGAGCATGAAGCGGTCCACCTGCGCCTCGGGCAGCGGGTAGGTGCCTTCCTGCTCGATGGGGTTCTGCGTGGCCAGCACGAGGAACGGCGAGGGCAGCCCGAAGGTCTGGTCGCCGATGGTGACCTGGCGCTCGGCCATGGCCTCCAGCAGCGCGGACTGCACCTTGGCGGGGGCGCGGTTGATTTCGTCCGCGAGGACGATGTTCGCGAAGATGGGGCCCTTGCGAACGGTGAAGTTGGCGGCCTGCTGGTTGTAGATCATCGTGCCCACCACGTCGGCGGGCAGCAGGTCCGGGGTGAACTGGATGCGCATGAAGGTCGCGCTGAGGGCATCCGCCACCGTGCGCACCGTGAGCGTCTTGGCGAGGCCAGGCACACCCTCCAGGAGCACGTGGCCGTTGCACAACAGGCCGATGAGGATGCGCTCCAGCATGTAGCGCTGACCGACGATGACCTTGCCGGTTTCCTGGTTGAGGACCTCGACGAAGCTGCTTTCCTGCTGCACGCGTTCGGTGAGCGCGCGGATGTCCGTGTTCATGACGCCTCGGAAAAGACTGGCGGCGGGCAGCCTAGAGGTGACTGGGTCTCCGGCTCAACACCACAGAAGCCAGGGCATTCCAGTAAGTTGCGGCTCCCCTCCCCCGAGGACTCCGCGCCATGCCTCTTTCACCCCCCACCCGCCGTCTCAGCCCCTGCCTCCCGGGGCCCTCCGAGGGGCGTCCGTGAAGGGTTTTCCCCAGGCCAAGGCCCCTTCCGCGGGGCCGGAGGAGTCCTCGCTCCTGGCCCAATTGGCCCCCGCGGTGAAGCCAGCGGTGCACTGGCTCCCGAGCGGAGGCGCCCTCCGGGTGCTCGAGGGGGGCCAAGGGCCCGCCGTGCTGCTGCTGCATGGGCGTGGCGCGGCGGCCTCGACGTGGTTCGCGTACCTGACAGCCCTGGCGAGGACCCACCGGGTGTTGGCCGTGGACCTGCCCGGTTTCGGAATGTCCTCGTCCGGAGGCGGGACGGTCCGCTCGGCCGAGGAAGGGGTGCGCTTCTTCACGGACCCGGTGGAGTCCCTGCTGGAGCAGCTCGCCCCCGGGCCCGTGTCGGTGGTGGGCCACTCGCTGGGCGGACTGGTGGGGCTGGAGCTGGCCCTGCGGGCGCGCGTCCCGGTGCAGCGGCTGGTGCTCCTGGACGCGATGGGGCTGGGGCCGGAGATGACGCGCAAGGCCCGCGCCTTCTTCCGGGCGGGACCGGAGCGACTGGCGCGCTCACTGGGGCCGTGGGCCTGGGCGAGGATGAGTCCTCCCGCGCCCACGCCGCTGGGGCAACGGCTGGGCGCCCTGGAGTATGAGCTGATGTCCACCCCGGGGGGACGCGACGAGGCGGCACGCGCCTTCGACACGCTGGTGCCCCTGCTGGGTCCGGTGTTCCATCGCCAGGAGAAGCTGGCCCAGGTGACCGCGCCAGTGCTCCTCATCTGGGGAGAGCGGGAGGAGGTCCTTCCCGTGTCACTCGCCGAGGAAGCCCAGCGGCGGCTTCCGAACGCTCGGCTCGTGCGCCTGGACGCGGGCCACAGCCCCCACCACGAGCGCCCCGAGCGCGTGCTCCCCGAGCTGAAGTCCTTCCTGGACACCCCCCTCGGTTAGCGCCGCGCTCAAGGGTCGAAGCGGATGATGCGCTCGATGCGGAAGGTGCCCTCGGCCTCCAGGGGCCGCAGCAGCATCAGGTCCGCGCGCTGCCCCAGCGACAGGGCCTGCCGCGCGGGCTGCGTCAGCCGGTAGGTGTCCCCGGGCTTCGCGCCCTTCCCCGTCCCGGGCACGACGAACAGCCCCGCGCCCTGCACGGTCTCGATGGCGCCGAGGACCCGCAGGTCTCCGAGCTCGTCAATCCGGCCCACGTGCGCCAGGACGAGCTTCTTCCCCTTCGTGCGCACGGCGCGGCTGACGGCGATGCCCACGTCGCCCGTGAAGGGCCTGCCATCCGCGCCGAACATGCCGATGCCCTTGAGCAACAGGTGCACGATGCCGGAGCTGTCGTTCTCCGGGATGGAGTCGTAGCGCGACAGGTCCGCCTGCTCCGCCCGACCGCTGGCGAGCGCATCCAGCGCGGTGGCGAGCGCGACGAAGTTGAGGCGCACCAGCGGCTCGTCCGGAGGAAGCGAGGTCCACGCGCCCGTCTCGATGAGGACCGTGGGTGTTCCCCAGCGCGTCATGTTGTCGCCGAAGGCACGCGCCTCGAAGGTGTCGTCGTAGCGGCCCACCTGTCCCGGCGCGAGGGTCTCCACCGCGTCGCGAATCACCCCGCAGACCTTCTTCGCGAGGATGCGGCCGGGGTTGTCACCGCGCGCCTTGTCGAACGCGGGGGCGAGCACGGAGATGGACGCGGGCCGCCCCGTGTCCCCCACGCCGTGACGCCATCCCTGGTTGTGGAGGTTGAAGCCGACGGAGGGCTCCAGCGAGTCCCTCAGCGCCTTGAGCGTCCGCGCCTCGGGTGTCTGGAGTGCAAGTGCATCCCGGTTGATGTCGATGCCCTGGGCGTTGCGGCGCTGGAAGCGATGGGCGCCGTCGGGGTTGAGCATGGGGACGGCGTGCAGCGTGAGCTGGGAGAGCAGCCGCGCGACCCAGGGCTCCTCGCGGTTCGTCGAGAGGAACTCGAAGAGGTCCAGCAGCGCGGTCGTGGCGGTGGGCTCGTCGCCGTGCATCTGCGACCAGAGCAGGATGCGGCGCGGGCCCGTCCCCACGGTGACGTGGTAGAGCGCGCGCCCCTCCACCGAGTGCCCCGCGACCTCCAGCTTGAAGAAGTCCGGTGCACGCTCCCGCAGCGCCTTCAGGTGCTGCTCCACATCCGAGTGCCGGACGAGCGGTGCGAGCGGAAGCGACCGGAGATGAACCTGCTCCCACCGCGCCGCGAGCGCCTGGGGAGGAGGGATGGACACGGTGGGAGTGGTGGACATGGTGGAGTGGGCGTGGACCGTTCCGGCCAGGCCCCAGGCGAGGAGGAGACAAGCCGGGGCAACGAGTCGACTGTAGCGACGGCGTCCGACGTGGCGCATGGCGGTGTCCTTGACTTCGCAAGTCAAGCAAGGAAGCGGCGCTCCGCGCGATGGATTTCGGCGGTCTCGCCATTTGGCTACAGTCTCCGACGTGCCGAAAGACCTGCTCGACCTCGACGCGACGCCGGAGCGCATCCGGACGCTCGTCGCCACTGGAGCCCTTCCTCCCGCCGCGCTCGGACGCGCGATGGCGCTGGCGACCGCGTCTCCCCCCGCCGACGCCTGGAGACGCTTCCTCTCCACCACGCTGCTCGCGCTCGGCGCCATGCTGGTGCTGTCCGGCATCATCTACTTCTTCGCGTACAACTGGGCGGAGCTGCACCGCTTCGCGAAGCTGGGCCTCATCGCCGCGGGCATCGCCGGCTCCGCCCTGGCCTCGCGCAAGCTCGGCGACAAGCCCTCGGGGCGCTTCAGCCTGCTCGGCGCCTCGGTCCTCGTCGGTGCGTTGCTCGCCGTCTACGGGCAGACGTATCAGACTGGCGCCGACGCGTTCGAGCTGTTCGTCGGCTGGGCCGCGCTCATCCTCCCCTGGGTGGCCATGTCGCGCTTCCCGGCGCTCTGGCTGCTCCTCGTGGTCCTCATCAACACCGGCACCATCCTGTTCCACCAGCAGGTGCTGGCGAGCGGCTTCAGCGTCTTCCTTCCCTTCAGGAGCGTCGACTGGCTCGCGGTGGCGCTGGGGCTCATCAACGGCTTCGCCTGGGCCACCTACGAGCACTTCGCGAACCTGCGAATCCCCTGGCTCCAGGGCCGGTGGCTGCCTCGCGTCCTCGCGGTGATGACCGTGGCGCCCGTGCTCACCCTGTCCGGGGCGCTCATCGTCGACCCGAGCGACATCTCGTCCACCGCCGCCTTCATCGCCGTCGGCATGGTGCTGGCGACCCTGGCCGCGGACTACGCGCTTCACCGGCACCTGCGCGGCGAGCTGTTCCTCCTGACGCTGGGCCTCTTCTGCGTCATCACGCTCGTCACCACCCTCCTCGGACGGGTGCTCCTCGACGGCTTGAAGGTCAGCGAGGCCGCCCTGCTCATCATCCCGCTCGCCCTCATCGGGCAGCTCGCGCTCGCCGTCTCCTGGCTGCGGGCCCAGGCTCGCGCCACGGGCGCCTCCGAGGAGTCCTGACATGTCCTTGCGCCCCTCCCTGAGAGACGTCTTCCAAGGACTCAAACGCGCCGGCCACCTCGACGAGGTCGCCGAGTCCCGCGCCCGCTCCACGCTGGAAGCCCTGCAGCGCACCAGCACCGCCACGCCCTGGTTCGTCAAGGCCCTGGCGGGCCTGGGCGCGTGGCTGTCCGCGTCGTTCATCCTGAGCTTCTTCGCCTGCATCGGCATCGGAACGCAGGAGGTCGCGTTCATCCTCCTGGGCATCGTGTGCTGCGTGGCCGCCACCGCGCTCCGTCGGCTGAGCACGGGCGCCTTCCTGGAACAGCTCGCGCTCGCCCTCGCGTTGGCGGGCCTGGGCATCGTGACCGCGGGCGTCGCATTGGAGACCGGAGAAGCCCAGCCCGCAGCCCTCGCGAACCTGGTCGTCAGCGCCGCGCTGCTCGTCGCCTTCCCGGACTCCATCCTGCGCTTCATCACCACGCTCACGCTCGTGGGGGCCGCGCTCGTCCTGCTCTGGAACGTCCTGGGCATCCTGGGCGTGGACCTCGGCGTGTTCGTGTGCGCCGCGCTCGCGCAAGGGCTGCTCCTCTACCAACCCCGACTCGCCGCGACGCGGATGGGTGAACTCCTGGGCTCGCTCAGCCTCGGGCTCGCCGCCTGCGTGCCCGCGCTGCTGCTCGTCCGAGGCTCGCTGCACTTCCTCGACGCCCAGTTCTGGTTCCGCTTCGGAGACTCCGCGGCACCGAACGGTCCCCCCATCCTCACCCTGCTCCTCACGGGCCTCACGCTCTATGCCGCGTGGCACACGATGAACGAGCTCGACCTGGAGCCCGCGAGCACCGCGGGCGCGGGCGTGTTCGCGGCGCTCACCCTGATGGCCGTGCTCACGCTCCACACGCCTGCCATCATCGCCTCCGTCGGACTGCTGCTCAGCGGCTTCCTCCGCCGCAACATCGTCGTGCTCGGGCTCGCCGTGGCCTTCCTCGTGCTCTCGGGCGCCTGGTACTACTACGACCTGCGCATCACCCTGCTGGCCAAGTCCGGAGCCCTGGTGGGCAGCGGCGCGGTCCTCCTCGCGCTCAGGTGGTTCCTCTCCCGGCGCGCTCCTCACTCGCCGGCGACGGTGGAGGCACGATGATTCGCTCCGCACTCTTCTTCCTCGGCCTCGCGCTGGCGCTCCTCGTCCCGCTGGGCCTCGTCATCCAGAAGGAGCACGTCCTCTCCACCGGGCAGAGCGTGCTGCTGGAGCTGGCCCCCAGGGACCCTCGCTCGCTCATGCAGGGCGACTACATGGTCCTGGACTACGACCTCACCCGGAACATCCAGGACGACAGGGCCCTGGCGCCCAGCTCCGGCCTGCTCGTGCTGAAGCTCGACGAGAACGGCGTGGGCCGCTTCGTCCGCATGGACTCGCCCGACATCCCGCTGGCTCCCGGTGAGTTCAAGCTGCGCTACCGCCGCCGCGAGGGCTTCATCCGCCTGGGCGCCGAGTCCTTCTTCTTCCAGGAGGGCCACGCGGAGCGCTACGAACGCGCCCGCTACGCCGAGCTGCGCATGACCTCCAGCGGCTCCAGCGTGCTCGTGGGCTTGCGCGACGCGAACCGCCAGCCCATGGGCGGCGAGCCCCTCCCCGAAGCGACGCCCCCCGTCCCCGCGCCGTAACCCCCTTCCACGCCCCCTGGGATTGACTCCCGGGCGGGATTGGCGCATCATTTTATTGATTTCGATAATCAAAATCAAAATCAGGAGACACACGATGCTCGGTCAGGGATGCGGCAAGAAGGTGCTCGCGAGGGGGCCCTGCGCGGAAGTCACGCGCTGCACGTGTGGACACATCCACCTCGCGATGGGCCCGGTGACGATTCGCGTGGAGGAGGAAGTGCTGCGCGCCATCGGGATGACGCTGGCGGAGGCGGTGCAGCACCTGGATGGCGTGGAGCCGTCCGCGCCGGAAGAAGCCGAGCCGGCGCCGTCGCTGCAGTCACCGCTGCTTGGCGGGTGGAAGCAGTGAGCTCCGCCGGTTCCCTGCGACTGCCCAGGACGGAGCAGTCCGCGCGAGTGCGTCGGCTGAGCGAGCGCGAGAGCCAGCAACAGGCGGAGTCCCTCGCCACCACGCAGCCGCCGGGCCGCGCGCCGTTGTCCGTGCTGCTCGCGGAGGGCACGGCGAAGGTCCACGAGCAGGCCGAGCGCTCCTTGTTCCTCCAGTCGCTCTTCGTCGACACGTGGGATGGCATCTACGGCCAGTTCGTCCGGGCCCAGCACTACGTCACGTACCTGCGCCAGCTCCACCTGCTCTACGCCACGTTCGAGAGCGTGCTGCCCCGCGTGGCCCGCACGGCGCTGACGCCCGTGTTGTTGCTGCCGGAGCTGCGCCGGGCCGCCGCGCTCGACGAGGACCTGGCGTACTTCTGCGGAGAGTCGCGCCCGGAGACCTTCGCGTGCGTGGAGACCCGGCTGCACGCCGAGCGCCTGCGCGAGGTGGCCGAGGATGCCCCGCACCTGCTCGTGGGCCACGTCTACACACGCTGCATGCTGGACCGCTCCCAGGCGCCCGCCCGGGCGCGCATCATCTCCAGCGCCTTCGAGCTGGAGGACGCGCGAGGCACCCGGTTCCATGGAACGGACACGGACGAGGAGCTCGCGGCCTTCCGCGTGAGACTCCACTCGCGCATCGACGGCCTGGAGCTTGAAGAAGACGAGGCGCGGGAAATCATCCAGGAGGCCCGCATGGCCTTCCGTCTCCAATCCCTCATCTGCGACGAGCTGGCCCGCGGCGCGACGGGCCTGAGTCCTCCGCCCGGTGGCGGCTACCGCGGCGGATTCAGCGTGTCCCAGTAGCTGTGCATCCCCCGCAGGTGGCTGCCCCCATCCACGTCGAGGCTCTCTCCCGTCACCCAGGAGGACTCCTCCGCGCAGAGGAACGCCACCACCCGCGCCACGTCGTCTGGCAAACCATGGGGCCGGCCCAGCGGCGTGCGCGCGAGCAATTCCCGACGCATCGCCGGCTCATCGATGAAGGACGCCGCGAGGGGCGTATGAATGGCGCCCGGCGCAACAACGTTGACTCGGATGGAGTGTCGTCCCAGCTCCAGTGCCGCCGCGCGGGAGAGCTGAGACAGCGCGGCCTTGGAGGCGGAGTAGTGGCCAAAGCCTTCCGTCACCACCGACTGACACAGCGATGAAACATTCACGATGGCGCCGGGCCGTTTCTCGGCGATGAGGGCTCGGGCGAAAGTCTTCATGAAGAGGAATGGCCCCTTCAGGTTCACCCCGAGCAGCCGGTCCAGCTCCTCCTCGGGAAGGTCGACCAGCAGGTGCAGTGATACAGAGCCCGCATTGTTCACGAGGATGCCAGGCAAACCCAGCTGAGCCGTGGCGAAGGCGTGAGCCCGTTCGACATCCGCCTGTCGACAGACATCTCCCGCGAAGGGAATGGCTCGAGCACGGCCCTCCCCTTCGCGATTGAGACGCTCAGCGGCTTCGACAACCTTGGACTCGGTCCGTCCGAAAACCAGCACATGGGTGCCCTCGCGCATGAGGCGAGAGGCAATCGCCAGACCGATTCCCTGTGAGCCACCCGTCACGATGGCGCTATTCGAGAGGAGCTTCATGGTTCACCCCCGGGTGTCGTCGGCCCCCGGAAGCTAGCAATCGCTCCTCATCGCGCGCATTGTACCCAAGGCCACTGGCGAGACTCAGGCGGCCTCGTCCTCGGAGAGCAGGTCCGCGAAGGGCGACGCATCCTCGCCCAGCGCCTTGTAGAGCGCCTCCACCTTCTCCAGCTCGCGCTTGAGCGCCTTGTGGTGGTTGCGGTTCTTCACCAGGCTCTCGCGGCCCAGCAGCTTGAAGCCGTCATCGCGCCCCACCTGCCGGATGGCCACGCCCAGCACCAGGCCGCGGAACGCATCCGCGAGGTCCAGGTCCAGCGGCGCGTTGCGACGGCGCGCCTCCGCGACGAAGGCCTGGGCGGCGGCACGCAGCGCTTCCGGAAGCGGCTTGCCCCCCGGGGCCTGCTCGTAGTCGAGCGCCCGCGCGACATGCTTCTCGTGCAGCACCAGCTCTCCACCGGAGACGGCGTGCTCCACCATGGCCAGCGTGTAGGCGCGCCGGACGATGTTGTCGAGCTGCCGCAGGTTGCCCGGCCACGTGCCACCGACGAGCAGCCGCTCCGCGTCCTGCGTCACGCGCGCGTTGCCCTCGGGCGAGCGCTCGCGGTGACGGCGGTTCACCATGTACTGCGCCCAGAGCGGGATTTCGTCCTGACGCTCCTGCAGCGCGGGCATGCGCACGGGCAGCACGTTGACGCGGTAGTAGAGGTCCTCGCGGAAGCGGCCCGCGCGCACCTCCGCGTGGAGGTCCGCGTTGGTGCCGATGATGAAGCGCACGTCCGCCTGGCGCTCACCGGTGCCCTCGCCCAGCGGACGGTAGCTCCGGGACTCCAGCAGGTGCAGAAGCCCCGCCTGCGCCTTGAGCGACAGCTTGTCGATTTCGTCGATGAACAGCGTGCCGCCGTCCGCCCGAGCCACGCTGCCGGGCGCGTCGCGCACCGCGCCGGTGAAGGCGCCCTTCTTCCAACCGAAGAGCTCCGCCATCTGGAGGTCCTCGGGCACCGTCACCAGGTCCAAGGTCTCGAAGGGCTTGCCCCGACGGTTGGAGCGCTCATGGCACCAGCGCGCCAGCCGGGACTTGCCCGCGCCCGTCGCGCCGCTGATGAGGATGGTCTCGTCCTGCAGCGCGAACACGCGAAGGATGGGCAGGAGCTCCGCCATGGAGCGGCCCACCACGGGCAGGAACTCATCCACCTCCGGCGTGGCCACCGGCCGCTGCGGCAGGCCCGCCAGATACGGCGCGGCCACGTCCGCGAGGAGCTGGAGCTGCTCACCCGCCTCGCGCCAGACGAACTCCTGCCCCATGGCCGCGAGACAATCCGCCTCCAGGGAGATCATCCCCTCGATGCTTCCGCCCGGCGTGCGCAGCGGGAGCACACAGACGTGCGTCGCGTGCCGGCCGAGGAAGCGCTGACGGCTCTCATTGCTGTGGAAGCCCGCGAGTCCCGGGTCTCCCGTCACGGGCGCGTCCGGCGCGTGCGGCTGGACGGTGCCCACATTCACGTCGATGGACACGGCGCACCGGTGCTCCACCACCGCGCGCCACGCCGTGGCCGACGTGAAGAACGGCGTGCCCACACTGGCGTCCGTAATCTCGGTTGAACCCACATCCAGCGCCGCCAGGCGCCGATAGGCTTCACCAGGGCGTAAGTGGACAATGCCGCGAAGCACCCGGGCCCGGGCTGCGTACCGACTGGACGCAACCGCCTCTTGAGCCACGGCCAACATGCGCTTCAATGTGGTGGCGGCCGCCGTCTCGAAATCCTTCGCCCCCCGCAGCGCGCTCATGAGCTGCGGCATCTCCTGGTGCATCCACTCGCCTCCGTCCGGTGCCATCCGAGAGTACCCGCCAGGGCCGCATCGGAGTGGAGGCAGTGTAGCGGAGATGAAGAACGCGGAAGGAGCGGCCCCTCCTTCCGCGTTCCCGAACCTCGCTGACGGCTGGGCGCCCGGTCACCCGCGGCGCCGCGCGGAAACCCCATGCGCAACTCGTGCCAAGGGGCCATTTTACGTCTTTTCAATGAGTTAGCACTGGGAAGGGCGTCCGGGCGCCTGGATCCGCGTCCAACTGGGACGCGGCTGCGTCCAAGTCCGACGCAGATGGGAGGGGCCAGGGGGTGTCGCTATGCTCCCAGCTCCTATGACAGCGGCATCGAGGCTCCAAAGCCTCCCCGGGGTGGGTGCGAGGCTGGGGCCCTACGAGCTCCTCGAGGTCCTCGGCCAAGGGGGCATGGGCGTTGTCTATCGAGGGTGGGACCCGGCCACCGGCGAGCCCGTCGCGCTGAAGACGGTGCGCGCGGCCAGCGAGGTCCCCCTGGCCAGCATCCGTCGGGAAATTCACGCATTGCGACGTTTGAGGCACCCAGGTGTGGTGCGCATCGTCGCGGAAGGCGTGACGGATGGCCTGCCCTGGTACGCGATGGAGCTGCTCCGGGGACAGACGCTGCGCAGCGCGACCACCGCCCCACCACCGGGTCCTCTGGATGCGGCGCGATTGCGCGAGACGCTCCTCGTGATGCGCCGGTTGTGCTCGGCGCTGGCCTTCCTTCACGCCAACGGGCTGGTGCATCGGGACTTGAAGCCGGAGAACGTGTTCGTCCGGCCGGACGGCACTCCCGTCCTCGTGGACTTCGGCATCGCCGCGCGCTTCGGTGGCTCGCGGGGACGAGAGACGCTCGACGTCAGCGGCGCGGTGGTGGGCAGCGACACGTACATGGCGCCCGAGCAACTGCGTGGCGATTACGTGGACGCTCGCGCGGACCTCTATGCGCTGGGGTGCATCCTCTACGAGCAGCTCACCGGCAGACCGCCCTTCATCCCTGGACGCGAAGGGCCCCTGCCGCATCAGCACCTGCACCTCGCGCCCGTGCCTCCGTCCCTGCGGGTCGAGGGCCTTCCCGCGACACTCGACGCGCTGGTGCTGAAGCTGCTCGCGAAGCGGCCTCAAGAGCGACCGGGCTACGCGGAGGATGTCTCGGCGGTGCTGGAGTCCTTGGGTGCGAGCGAGGGCGAGGAGCGTGTCACCGCCGGGCCCCGGACGCCGGCCTACCTCTATCGCCCGGACCTCGCGGGGCGAGTGGGTGAGCTGGGCAAGCTGCTGGCCGCGCTGGACGCCGCGGACCGAGGACAAGGGGGCCGCGTCTTCCTCGGCGGAGAGAGTGGTGCGGGCAAGACGCGGCTCGCACTGGAGCTCGCGTCGGAAGCGGCGTGGCGGCGCATGGCGGTCGTCACCGGTGAGTGTGTCCCCGTGGGCATGGGCGGCCTGGAGCTGCACGCGGCGCCACTGCATCCCCTGCGTCCGCTGTTGCTCGCAGTCGCGGACCGATGCAACGAGCGAGGCGCGGAGGAGACGCTGCGGCTCCTGGGGCCACGTGGAGGTGTGCTGGCCGCGTATGAGCCCTCCCTGTCCCAGCTCCCTGGCCAGCGAGAGCAACCCGAGCCCCCTCCCCTGCCCGCGCCCGAGGCGCGCCAGCGAGTGCTGTCCGCGCTGAGGGACACCCTGCGCGCCTTCGCGGAGGTGCAGCCGCTGCTCCTGGTGCTGGATGACCTCCAGTGGGCGGATGAATTGACGGTGAGCTTCCTCGAGGAGCTGGATGCGCGGCATCTCGCGTCGCGCCCCGTGCTGCTGGTGGGCACGTACCGCATGGATGAGATGGGGGAGTCCCTGCGCGCCGTGGTCAGTGCACCCGACGCGGTGCGCGTGGAGGTGGGCCGGCTGGATGCAACCAGCGCGGGGAAGATGGCGCGCGGCATGCTCGCGCTGCGCGAGGTGCCCGGTCCCTTCGTGGACGCACTGGTGCGGGAGACCAGCGGCAATCCCTTCTTCATCGCCGAGTACCTGCGCGCCGCCATCGACGCGGGCCTCCTCTTTCGCGCGCCGTCGGGCGAGTGGCTCTTCGAGGCACAAGGCAGCGCGGGCAGTCGTCCCCTGCCGCTCCCCGGCAGCATCGCGGAGCTCATCGAACGCCGACTGGCCGACCTGGGCGCGGACGGACGCACGCTGGCGGAGGTGGCCTCCGTGCTCGGTCGGGAGCTGGATGGAGAGCTGCTCCTCGCCACCGCCGCGCTGCCGGAGAGTGCGGGACTGGAGGCCGTGGAGGAGCTCCGCCGAAGACAGGTCCTCGAGGAGTCCGGCAACGGGCGGCTGCGCTTCGTGCACGACAAGCTGCGCGAGGTGGCCTACGCGCGCATCGACACCTCGCGGCGCCGTGCGCTTCATCACCGGTGCGCCGAAGGGATGGAGCAGCGCGACGTGGGAACAGCGCCCGGGCACCTGCCGCATGCCGCGGGCCTCGCGCATCACTGGTCTCGCGCGGAGGTGCCGGACCGGGCCAGCCGCTGGTTCGCGCGTGCGGGTGACGCGGCGCGTGCGGCCTACGCCAACGGAGACGCCATCACCTTCTATGAAGCCGCGGTGCGCGAAGCCGCGGCGTCCGAGCTGAACGCGCATGCGTCCCCACCGAACGCGCCCCCACTCCTCCTGGATGGCGTCTGGGAAGGGCTCGGCGAAGTGCTCGCGCTCACCGGGCGGCAGGACGATGCGCGCCAGGCATTTCAGGAAGCCCTGGCACGAATCGAGCAAAGCCAGCGCGTCCGTCGCGCCAACGTCCTCCGGAAGGTGGGCAAGTCCTTGCAGACGCACCATCAGAATGAGGAAGCGCTGCGCATCTACGCCCAGGCTCAAGCCGAGCTGGGCCCGATGCCCGACAACGTCTCCTCCACCCCCGGGCACGTCGAGGCCGCGTGGTGGCATGAGTGGGTTCAGCTCCAGGGCGAGCGCATCACGGTTCATTACTGGCTGGCGCAGCTCGATGAGATGCGCGCGCTGGTCGAAGGTGTCCGCCCGGTGATGCGGGCCCATGGCACGCCCCTTCAGCGTGCGCGTTTCTTCAACTCGCTGGTCCAGATGCAACTGCGCAGCGAGCGTTATCAAGCTTCAAACGAAACCGTGGCCCACGCCCGGGCCTACGCGGAAGCCGCGCTGGAGTCAGAGGGGGACGCGGAACATGCGGGAGCCCGGTGCGTGGTCGCCATGGTGTTGCTCTTCCATGGCGCCCTGGACGAAGCCCAGTCCTGGATGGAGGAGTCCTTGCGGGCAGCGGAGCGGCTCGGTGATGTGACCTTGCAGACGCGCTGCCTCACGTACCTCACCGTCATCCTCCGACTGCGCGGACAGGTGAAGGCGGTGGACGAGTCCTCCGCGAGAAGCCTCGAGCTCGCCAGCCGCGCCGGCATGGCGGACTACGCGGGGGCCGCGCACGCCCATCGCGCCTGGGTGGCCTGGAGGGCGCAGGACCTCGCCCAGGCCCGAGAGGAAGCCACCGAGGCGCTCCGGCTGTGGCAATCCCTCTCACTCGTCTATCCGTTCCAGTGGCTGGCGCTCTGGCCCCTGCTCGCCGTGGAGCTGGAGGCGGGCCGCGAGTCGGCGGCGTTGGAACATGCTCGCGCGATGCTCGCGACACAGCAGCAGCGGCTCCCGGAGGAGCTCCTGCAATCGCTGCGAGCGGCGCTGGAGCAACCGGACACACGAAGCGCACTGCTCCAGGCGAGCGCGACGGCGCGACAGCTCGGCTACCTGTAGCCGGAGCGGATGCACCCTTCCCTGGTCGCGGGTGGACCCCGCGGCACTCTCACGAGGTGCACATGGTGGAGCGATACTCGTACATCTTCTTCAGGCCGGAGCGGGTGAACATCCTGGAAGGCTTCACCACGAACCTCGTGGTGATGGGCGTTCCCATGCACCGCCCCGGCAAGGTGGAGAACGTGACCAGCCGGGTCACCTTCCACGTGAAGGGCCCCGAAGGCGCCATCTCCATCGTCAATCAGCCGGACACCTCCTTCGTGCAGGTGAAGGGCGTGCGCTCCGAGCCCGCCCCTTCGCTCCTCTACGCCACGCTGAAGACCCCGGATGCCAACTGGCCCCAGCTCGAGGCGAAGGCCTTCGTCACGGTGGACGAATCGGACCTGCTCCTCTTCGCTCCGGATGGCCACGTCTACTGGGTGACGACGGAGATGTGGATGAAGGCGGAGAAGTTCCCCCTCGATTCCAAGCGCCTGAATCCGGCCCTGCACACGCTGCTTCGGAATGAAACAGTGGTGGCCAACATCCCCAACATCCCGTATCCCGACGAGCAGACCGCCCAGGGTTCCGCTCCTCCTGATTCGAGGAGGGCCGAGCCCATCACCTGCTTCCTGCTCAACCTCAACAGCATCCTCCTCAGCTACACCCCCAGCACCCAGCTGCGCCCCGCCGAGCAGGACCCCAGTCCTCCCATTCCCGGCACCGAGCCCTGATGCGCACAGACTCCGTGGACTCCCCTGTCGTCGGCGCCGCTCCCGGTACCGCCAAGCACTTCCGCCAAGGCACCCACCGGACCGTCTCCCCCGAGGAGACCCTGGAGCGTGTGCGACGACTGATGCCCGTCCTCGGCATCACCCGCATCGCCAACGTCACGGGCCTGGATACCATCGGCATCCCCGTGGTGATGGTGACGCGCCCCAACGCGCGCTCGCTGGCGGTGTCCCAGGGCAAGGGGCTCACGCTCGCCGCCGCGAAGGCGTCGGGGCTGATGGAGTCCGTGGAGGGCTATCACGCCGAGCACATCACCCTGCCCCTGAAGCTGGCCACGTACAACGAGCTGCGCTTCCGCACGCCCGTGGTCGACGTGGCGGGGCTGCCTCGCCTGTCGGTGAGCCTGTTTCATCCCAACTGGCGCATGTTGTGGGTCGAGGGCGTGGACCTGTTGGGTGGCGGCCCGCTGTGGCTGCCGTTCGACCTGGTGCACACCGACTTCACGCTGCCCCTTCCCACTGGCAGTGGCGCGTTCCTCATGAGCAGCAATGGGCTGGCCTCGGGGAATCATGTCCTCGAGGCCACGCTGCATGGCCTGTGTGAAGTGGTGGAGCGGGATGCCTCCGCGCTCTGGCATGCCCGAGGCGAGAAGGGGCAAGCGGGGACGCGGCTGGACCTGTCGACGGTGGATGACCCCGCCTGCCGCGAGGTGCTGGAGACCTACGCACGGGCAGGCGTGGCCGTGGGCGTCTGGGAGACGACCAGCGACGTGGGGGTGCCCGCGTTCACCTGTTACATCGTCGACCAGGAGCGCGAGTCGCTGAGGCCCGTCGCCGTGGCGGGGGGCATGGGCTGTCACCCCTCGCGCGGCGTGGCGCTGCTGCGCGCGCTGACGGAGGCGGCGCAGAGTCGGCTCACGCGCATCTGCGGTGCTCGCGATGACCTGCATCGCAAGGCGTATGAGGAGGCTCGCGAAGGGGTGGACGCGGACCGGCTCCGGACGCGGCTGCGGGAGGAGAAGCCCGTGCGCCGCTTCCAGGAGGCACCGCATCAAGACGCGAGCACCCTGGAGGAAGACCTCGGGTGGGTGCTGGCGAAGCTGCGCATGGCGGGTGTGTCGCAAGTCGTCGCCGTGGAGCTGACGAAGCCGGAGCTGGGCATCCCCGTGGTGCGTGTGGTGGTGCCTGGACTGGAGCCCACGCATGAGGCGCCGGGCTATGTCCCCGGGCCGCGCGCGCAGCGCGTCATGCGAGGAGGTGCGTCATGAAGGTGTTCATCTTCACCGGCCCCACACTGCGCCCCGAGGAGGCTCGCCAGGAGCTGGAGGCCGTGTACCTGCCTCCCGTGCAGCAAGGAGACATCTACCGGGCGACGCTCGAGAAGCCGGTGGCGCTGGGCATCATCGACGGCTTCTTCGAGCATGTGCCCGCCGTGTGGCACAAGGAGATCCTCTGGGCCATGGCGGAAGGCATCCACGTCTTCGGCGCCGCGAGCATGGGGGCGCTGCGAGCCTCGGAGCTGACCGCCTTCGGGATGGAGGGCGTCGGCGCCATCTTCGAGGACTTCCATCGCGGGGTGCTGGAGGACGACGACGAGGTGGCCGTGGCGCACGCGAGCGCGGAAGACGGCTGGCGCCCCCTGTCCGAAGCCATGGTGAACATCCGCGCCACGCTGTCGGCCGCACACGCCGCGGGCGTGGTGAGTGACGACACTCGGGGCGGGCTCGAGCGACTGGCCAAATCGCTGTTCTACGTGGAGCGCGCGTGGCCGACCTTGCTGACGCGGGGAGCTCGCGAAGGACTTCCCGTGGCGGAGCTGGCGGCGCTCAAGGACTGGCTGCCACGCGGCCGGGTGGATGCGAAGCGCGCGGATGCCGTGACGATGTTGCGGACGATTCGGGAGCGCCTCGACGCGGGGCTGCCGCCGAAGGAGACCCGCTTCCCCTTCCAGCACACGGATGCGTGGGAGGAAGCCCGGCGGCGCGCGAGCAGACTGCCCTTGCGGCCCACCGCGAATCCCTCGGAGGGAGTGGCTTCGGAGGCCCTGCTCGATGAGCTGCGCCTTCGCGGCGGGATGAGGGACGCACGGCGGGCCAGCATGGCGCGTGCGCTCGCGGTGGAGGAGGCCCGGAGGCTGGGACGCGTCCCGAATGCGGCGGAGCTCCATACGACGGAAGCCCTGCTGCGCCAGGAGCGGGAGCTCACCCCCGAGACCTTCGAGCGGTGGAAGTCCGAGCAACACGTCGACGACGTCGCGCGCCTGCTCCGGGATGAATCACACGTGAGATGGGTGGAGACCCTCTTCGAGCCCGATGTGATGCGCCACCTGGCGGACCATCTGCGGCTGACGGGTCAGTACGGTGAGCTGCTCCACCGCGCGCGCGACAAGGAGACGGTGCTCGCGGAAGCCGGGCTGTCGGCACCTCGACTCGAGGACGCGGGCATCACCGAGCCGGCGCTCTGGGCCTGGTACTACGAGGAGCATCAGGGCCGGATGGTGCCCGTGGCGCTCGAACAGGCCGCGCGGGAAGAGGGCTTCCCGGATGTGGCGTCCCTCCGCAGGGCCGCGCTGCGAGAACTCTGCTACGTCCTCGCGAAGGCCGGCGCCACGGGCTGATGAGTCACCCGCGGCCCCGTCTCCAGGGGGGCCGCTGCGCCTCGCGGACTCAGCGCGCCTTGCGAGCCGGCTCCTTCGCGGCGGACTTCTTCACCGAGGCTCGCTTCTTCGCGGGCTTCGCCGCCTTGGCGGGAGCCTCCGGCGGAGGCGATGCGCTCGCCGCGCCAGGCACCGGCTTCAGCACGAAGACGCGGTCCAACCGGCGGCTGTTGCGCGTCTCGGGAGCCTCCAGGTTGTAGTCGAAGTTGTACTCGGCCACGACGTGCAGCCCCGCGTCCCGGAAGAGCTTGCGCGCCTGGGCTCCGTCGTAGGTGCGGAAGAACCACGTGGTCTCGATGAGCCAGTCCTTCCCGGGCCCGGTGATGCGCAGCCGGTTGCGCATCGGTGAGCGGCGGGCGCGGCGGTCGGGAGTGCCCTCGTGCGTGTTGCAGACGACCTTGTCCTTCCCGACCTTCCCCAGCCAGCGCTCGTGCTCGGGCGTCGTCCTCGCGTAGTCGGTGAGGTGGAAGCCCAGCACGTAGACACCGTCGGGCTTGAGCAGCCGCCGGGTCCCCTTCAGGTGCGCGAGCGCCGCCGCCTCGCTGTCGAGATACCGGAAGGTGGAGACCAGGTTGTGCGCGACATCCACCTGCCCCTCCAGCTCGGGTGAGAAGAACTCCTCCATGCGGGACGGAGACAGCTTCACCCGCCGACGCTCGGCGGGCGTCAGCCGCTTGCGCGCATGGGCGAGCATCGCCTCGGAGATGTCGTAGCCGGTGACCTTCAGCCCGCGACGGGTGGCCTCCTCGACCAACCGCCCCGCGCCACACGCGGGCTCCAACCACTTTGAGCCGCCCGTGCCATGGCGTGCGCTCAGCGCCTGGAGGAAGTCCACCTCGCGCACGGTGTCCGTGCCGAAGATGGCCTCGTAGTACTCCGGGTGCTCATACCAGTCCGTGCGTTTTTCCATGAGTGCCGTGCCCGCCGTGAGGGGGCGCGCATCCTCAGGTTCCTCGCGACGAAAGCCAAGCCAAAGTGTGTCAGCGCCTCACGCGTGGCTCCGATGGGGCGACTCCGCGGGCGAATCCTCGGACTCGTTCCGAGAGCGTGACATCACATCGCGCAGCCGCATCCCCAACATGCGATGCAGGAACACCACCCCCAGCGGCAGCGGCAGCCACAAGGTGAAACCCCGCAACAACAGCACCGCGGTGAGCGATACCTCCACCGGCACGCCCAGCGAGGCCAGCGTCCCCACGGCGGTCGCCTCGAACGTCCCCACGCCGCCCGGGATGATGCTGAGGGTCATCACCAGCGTGGCCAGCATGAAGGCCGCGAACACGCTCGGGAAGCCCACCGGGTGCCCCACCGCGAGCAACATGCACGACAGCGTGAGCGCATCCGCCACGAAGACGCCCAGCTGACACGCGGTCGCCTTCGCCAGGAGCCCCCGGTTCCTCACCAGCTCCGGCGGAACCTGGGAGATGGAGTCCAGGAGCGAGGTGAGCCCCGGGATGCGGCGCACCCACTTCGGCGGCGTCCAGCCTCCATGCCGCGTCAGCCAGAGGATGGCGAATGGCACCACACACGCGAGCACCGCGAAGGCCGTGGCCAGCCCGAGGATGGCCGCGTGCAACGCCGCATGGAGCCACAGCGTCACGATGGCGAAGACCACCGCCAGCGCATGCGCGATGTAGAAGGACACCATGTCCACCAGCAGCGCGGCCGTCGCGATTCGCGGTGGAGCCCCTTCACTCTGAAGCCCCTTCATCACCACCACCGAGCCGCCGATGCCCGCCGTGGGAACGAGCTGGTCGAACGAGAGCTTCATCACCGACAGGCCCGCGGTGCGGAACCAGGGCGGCCTCACGTTCGCCATGCCCAGCACCAGCCGCCAGCAGGCCGCCATGACGAGGTACGAGAGCACCTGGAGCGCGACACCGCACAGCAGCCACTCCGGCCTCGCGCGCTTCAGCATGAGCGCGAACTGCTTCTCCTCCCCGAAGCGCGCCACCACGAACACGGTGAAGGCCCCGAGCAACAACACCCCCGGAAGCCAACCCCAGACACCGTGACGGCGCGAGGAACCCTCCGCCTCCACGGGCTCCACCCTCACCTCCGAGATTGCGTCATCCACGAGCGCACCCTCCCGCTCAATGCGCGGAGACTTCCGCCTCTTCACCACCTCGCGTCCGCGCCGCATCCAGGAGCCGCGCCGCCAGGCGCATGAAGTCCGCCTCCGTGACGATGCCCACCAGTCGCCGGTCCCGATCCACCACGGGCAGACACCCGAAGCGATGGTCCAGGAGCTTGTAGATGGCGTCGCGCACGGACAGGTCCAGCCCCACCGCCTCCACGTCGCGCGACATGATGCTGGCGACGGCGATGGGCTTGGCGCCAGAGGACGCCAGCTGGCGCGACAGCGCGCGGATGAGGTCTCGATGGCTCACCAGCCCCACCAGCCGCCCCTCCCGCACCACGGGCAGGTGACGGATGTGATTGAGCTTCAGCAGGTCATCCACGCGAACCAGGTCATCCGTCTCCTCCAGCGTGATGACGTCGCGGGTCATCAGTTCGCCCACGGTGAGCATGACGAGGTCGCCTCCCGTCCGGACCGCACGGCAGACGCCGCGACAGGGTCCAGTCCCACAAGGGTGCGTCCACGCCCCGGTTCGCGCACCCACGCGGCGAGCCCACGGGCAGGGGCCCGCTTCCACGCGTGCCCTCGCCATCGCCCCACCAAGCAGGCGGCTCAGTGCGCCGGGTGCCCCATGACGCGAGCGAGCATGAACATGAGGGCCAGGCCCACGAAGAGCGCCAGCACGTTGCGCCCCGGCTGGTCCTTGCCGTGCCGGTGCACGTGCGGCAGCAGGTCCGACACGGCGATGTACAGGAACGTGCCCGCGGAGAAGGCCAGCGCCTTGGGCGCCATGCTCTCGAAGGCCAGCACCGCGTCGAACGCGAAGAACAGCAGCGCACCGGCGGGCACCATCAAGCCGTACAGCACGGCGAGCAGCAGGATGGACCCTTTCGAGCGCCCCTCCGTCTTCAGGATGGAGGCCAGCGACAGTGCGGAGGGGACCTTGTGCGCGACGATGGCCAGCAGCGCCATCAACCCCACGCCCTCCTCCACCGCCGAGCCCAGCGCGATGCCGTCGAACAGCGTGTGCGTCGACAGCCCGAGGAACGCCGTCAGCCCGAGCACCTGCCCCGCCTCGGCGCCGTGTCCCGAGCCCGTGCCGGACATGTGGTCCCCAGGCACGTCCTCCCCCGCGTGCGCCACCAGGTAGCGCTCCAGCACGAGCAGGAAGACGAAGCCTCCAGGCACCAGCGCGAAGGCCCACCAGCCTCCGCCCTCATACGCCTCCGGCAACATGTGGAAGAAGGCCGCGCCCAACATGACGCCAGCGGCGAAGGCCAGGAAGCGGACCAGTTGCGTCGGGCGCTCATTCCAAAGCACCACCAACGCGCCAAGGAGCGAGCCGACGACAACTACCAGGGAATAGAGGGCCACCGTGGCCAGGACCGACATGGGGCGCGCACCCTACAACAAAACCGCCGTGTCAGTAGCGTCGCACCACCACCAACCCCACCCGACCGGGTTGGACGTCCACCACGTGCTCGGAAACCCGCCCGCCTGCCTCCACACGCACCAGGTGCTTCCCCGCTGAGACGCGGAACCGCGCCACCTGGAACTCGGCGGGCAGGGAAAGCCAGGAACGCAGGTCCGGCGCGTTCCCCGCGTTGAGCAGGATGAAGGCCAGGGCCCCCAGCTCCTCGCTCTTCGTCGCCGCGCCCAAGCCGGCCGCGAGCCCCGCCTTCACGGCCACGCCGGCAATCTGCTTGGCGAGCATGCCCCCGATGCGGGTGTCCAGGTGGAGCCGGGCCACGTCCGCCAGCGACGTCACCGTCGCGGCCCGCGCGTCCTGGTCGCCCAGCGAGACATGCACCGCGGGCGCGCTGCCCCGGTCCCGATAGGCGGGCACCTCGATGAGGCCGCCGCCATCCTGGTTGCGCGACGCGGGATGCTTCTCCGGAGACAGCCCCGCCTCCACGATGACCACGACCTGGGCCTCGTCGCGCCCCAGCGGAGGATGGGCCACGTCGGGATACTTCGCCTTGAGCTCTTCGTAGAGCTGGTCGCGGCCCGTGTACTTCGCCAGCCGCAGCAGCGGCTCCACGAGCGCGCCCAGCCGGGGCTCCAGCTCATACGCCTTCGCGTAGTCGATGAAGGCCGAGTCCCAGTCGCGCTGGTCCTCGCGGATGACGCCGCCCAGGTAGCGCGCGATGGCGAGCTGCTCGTACGGCTTCTTCTCGTCGGTGACCATCTTCTGGAGGCGCTCGTTGACCTGACGCACCTCCACCATGGCCGCTTCGTCATCCCCCAGCTTCGCGTAGTTGAGCGCCTGGATGACGGAGATCATCAGCTTCTCGAAGTCCTCCCCGCGGTAGGCGCGCTGGCGCTCGTTGGTGACCAGCGCCCCGGCCTCCTCGCTGACGGAGGTTCCGTCGAGCTGCGCGCTGAGCTTCTCCGCCCGCTCCAGCACGGCGTTGCTCTCCGTCCACTTGCGCGCGGAGTGCAGCACCATGCCCCGGTCCAGGAGCACGAGCAGCTCGTCCTTGTCCGTGCCTTCCTTCTCCACCGCGTCCAGCTCCGCCAGCGCGTTGGGGTAGTCCTCCGACTGATAGGACATGCGGACGCCCCGCGTGCGAGCCACGTAGTCCCCCGCACAGCCGGACAACAGGAGCACGCTCGCCAGCGCGAGCGCGCCCCAACCCCGAGGGCGCGCCGTGAGGCCGAGATGAGAAGTCATGAGCAATCGAGCCTTCGCGTGGAGCCGGCGGCGCCGACGACGGGAACTACCAGCTGACTCCGCGCTTCTCGAACTTCTTGCGGATCTGCTTCTCGTCCGTCCACTCGATGAGGCCGGTGCGCACGTTGCTCAGCTTCGCCGTCATCTTGTAGTACACGAGCTTGTCGCGGCCGACCTCCTGGATGATGGAGGCCAGGTCTCCCGACATCAGGAAGTCCACCGACACCTGACCGCCCGGGCCCTTGGCCGTCTTGGCGTCGACGTAACCGGACTGCTGGTACTCGTACTCCTCCGCGATGTCCTGGCGCGCGGCCTGGTCCACCATGGCGAAGCGGCCCGTCTGCGCCAGCGCCGTCTGGATCTTGTCGCCCAGGGAGCGCATGTCGATGTGCTCGGAGGTGCTGTTCTTCAGCTTGCCCACCAGGACGATGGGCAGCGAGCCATCCGGGCGCGGCGTGGAGAAGCGCGGCGAGTTGGCCAGCGACTCCGCCATCTTCTTGGCGATGAGCTGCAGGTCGTTCTCGTTGAACTGGTCCGACAGCATCTCGATTTCGTTCGGGTCCTCGTACGTCCCGCGCGTGAAGGCACGCGGGCCACTGCACGCGGCGAGCGAAGCGGCGAGGCAGGCGGTGAGAATCAGGCGGTGGGTCTTCATGGTGCGGGTCACTCCTAGTTCCATTCGCATTCGAAGCGGCTGCCCTCGAAGTTCCACTTGTAGGCGAGCACCGCGTCGCGGCGGTACCCGGCCGTCAGGCGGCACAGGCTCATCAGCGAGGAACGGGGATAGTCGAACGTATAGGTCTGCGACTTCGCCCGCTCCTGCTCATTGAGCTGGGAGGGATGGGTGAGCGTGGGGCTGGCGCTGGCGGCCACCATCACCGAGTGCTTGCCGTACGTCTTCAGCGGCACCCGGCCAGCGAACTGCACGCGGCGCACCGTGCGCGCGACGAGGATGTCGCTGCGGTCCACGCTCGTCTCGTGGCGGTTGCGGCGCTGGAGCAGCTCCGAGATGTTGGCGGTGAAGACGCGGGTGAGGTCCCCGTCGTCGACGAAGAAGTAGAGGAACGTCTCACGGGCCACCCGGCTCTCGCCGGTGAAGTCCATGGTCACCAGCAGCTCCAGCTCGCGGTTGGGCGCAAGGCCATGCCGCGACACCGCCGCGAGCACGCTGGCGTTCACCCCCGCCTTCTTCAGCTTGATGAGGCCGTCCGCGCTGGCGTCACACGCGCAGCGCCGCTCCTCAATCATCTTCACGAGCTGCGCGGGCTCGAAGCCCGCCTGGGACAGCTTGGTCAATTCCTCGTCCGTCAGCGGGAGCTGGTCCGAGCGCTCGTAGATGCGCGGCAGCTGGTTGGGGTCCCACTGGATGATGTTGTACGTCTGCGTGTTCCCCGAGGGGAACGGCAGGGAGAGCTGAGGGGCGCCTCCAGCGGAGGAGACACTGACGGGCGCCTGGGTGGTGGCCAGCGCCAACGTCGCGGCGAGCAGTTGGGCAATCATGGCGTTCCCTCCACTAGAAGCGGTAGCCGACGCCCAGACCCAGCCGGTGCGAGACGCCGCCACCGCCGATGGGAATGTCCGGGTTGTAGTTGAGGCCGAGCACGATGTTGTCGCGCGCGCCCATCAGCACCTCGGCGCCCAGGTGGGGCGAGATGCCGAAGCGCAGGCCCTCATCCTCGGGGATGTAGATGGCGCCTGCCCTCAGGCCCGCGCTGAACACCAGCGGCCAGCCCCAGGTGCGGAAGCGAGGGCCCACCATGCCGATGACCCGGCCACCATCGAAGACATAGGCGAAGCTCGCGTCGAGCGAGTACCAGTCCGCGCCCCACACCGACAGCGTGGCGCCCGCGTAGAGCGGAGGGCCTTCCGGAGCGTCTCGATGGGGCTTCTCGGCGTTGACCGCCGCGCCCCAGTCCAGCTGGAGCGACACGCCCGTTCCACCCGAGCGCGAGTAGCCGCCCTTCCCATACTCGGATTCCTCGGGCCCGTCCGTGCGACCCCGCTCCTGAGCAACCGCGGACACCGGCGCCGCGACGGCCAGCGACAGAAGGGCGCCGCACAACCTGGAATGACGCTTCATCTCGAAGACTCCCCACATGAGGTAGGTGCGATTTTCCGACACATCGACGGCCCGGCACCGCCAATATTCAAAACACCTGAGTAACGGACAAGTGCACTTCCCTTGTCGGAATTCCGTCAGGACAGCCGAGGGCCCGGAGGTGGCGCATCCTGAGGCGCGTCGGGCTGAGGGTCATCCCGGGGCTCCGGGAGCGGCGTGGGCGCCTGGCGCGACTCGGTGCGGGTGAAGGGCAGCCACTGAGGGTGTGCTCGGAGGAAGGCGACCAGGCGCTCGCGGACGAGAGCGCGCAAATCGAAGAGCTTGTCCGGGTTGGCCGCGCTCACGAGGGCCCGGATGGTGAGCGTCCGGTCCTGGGCCTCCAGCACCACCACCGACTGGAACCGCCCGTCCCACAGGCGCTGGGCCTCTCCGGAGAGGATGCGCTGGAGCTCCGCGCGCATGGCGTCCACGTCCGTGGAGTAGTCCACCTGGAGAGTGACGGCGCCCAGCAGCTCGGGGCTGACCTTGCTCCAGTTCTGGAAGGGCTTGTCCAGGAAGTAGGTGATGGGGATGACCATGCGGCGCTGGTCCCAGACGCGCAGCACCACGTAGGTCAGCGTGATTTCCTCCACGGTGCCGAACTCGGTCTCCACCACCACCTGGTCGCCGATGCGGATGGGCTGGGTGATGGAGAGCTGGATGCCCGCGAGCAGCGTGGAGATGGACTTCTGCGCGGCCAGACCAATCACCAGACCGGCGATACCGGCGGAGGCGAGGAGCGACACGCCGACGTTGCGCACCACCTCGAACTGCATGAGGAGCAGCGCGGCGGCCACCACGTATGTCGCCGCCTCGAAGACGGCACGCAGCACGGCGAACTGGGTGCGCAGCGAGCGGGCCCGCGCCGCGTCCTGCGTCTCCGAGGACACGCGGCTCTGGACGAACGCGGCGAACACGCGCAGGAAACGCAGGATGAACCACGCCACCGAGACGATGAGCAGCGAGTAGCTCACCCGGTTGGCCACGGTCTGCACGGGACGCGGCAACAGGAGGAAGGACGTGCCCACCACCAGCAGCGCCGCGAAGAAGGGCAGCCTCAGCGGCCCGCGCCCCGCCTCCACGAGCTGGTCATCCAGCGTCGCGTCCGTCCAGCGCGCCACGCGCAGCGCGATGGCCAGCGTCACGCGCTCCAGGAGCAGCGACAGACCCAGCGCCCCCAGCAGCGTCACCAGCAGGCCCAGCCACTGCCACGGCTCCAGCCCCAGCACCGTCCCGGAGAAGAAGAACGGCGGCATCCACTCCGCCACGCGCGGGCCATAGGCCTCGAAGAGCGAATCCACCATGCGCACCGTGGACTCGCTGAAGACCCACACCAGCGTGCTGTCCTGCGTGACGCGCTGGAGGCGGATGGAGACGTTCGCCCCCTCCAGCGGGATGACGCCCAGCTGGTCGAAGCGCGCGTCGGCGGGGTCTCCCTCCGGGACCTTGCTCACCGAGGACAGGTCGATGGCCAGCTTCCGGTCGAGCACGAACTTGAGCCGGCGGGCGAGCTGCGCGCCGCGCTCGGGCTGCTGGGCGCGGGGGATGAAGTCCAGGTCGAGGTAGTGCGCGGCCGTCGCGTAGTCCCCTCGGTGGGCCGCGGAGAGGAAGCCCTGCGCGGCGGCCTGGGGCGTCTGGCGGTCCATGGGGGACGCGGGCGGCGCCAGGCCCGAATTGAGTGCCAGGGCGGGGAGCGTCCAGAGGAGGCATCCCACCAGGAGCAGCGCCGTCCAGGCATGGCGGACTCGGGGCATCATGGCGCCCTGCATACTCCTTTTCGGAGGCTTTGCTGGAAGAAGTCGGGCCTGCCCCCAGGGGGGACGGCCAGGAGGGGGACTCCCGGGACACCGGCCCATCCCAGCAGGTGGGAAAGGCGTTGGTGCCCCGAACAGGGGTAGGATAGAAACGGAGCCAAGGAAGGTCGACGTGTCCGAGAAGCGAAGAATCCTCCTGATTGACGACAGCGAAATCACGCTCGCCATGGAGAAGGCCGTGCTGGAGGCGCGCGGCTATGAAGTCGTCGCCACCTCCACGCTCATGGAGTTCGAGAAGACACTCCAGGCCTGGCGGCCGGACCTCATCCTCACCGACATCCACATGCCCGAGGCCAAGGGCACCGATATCTGCCGCACGCTGAAGAACGAGTACGGCACGCAGGACATCCCCATCGTCCTGTTCTCCAGCCTCCCCGACGACGAGCTGTCCAAGCTGGCCGAGCAGGTGGGCGCGGACGGCTTCCTGTCCAAGATGAACGGGCTGGAGGCGATGGGCGAGAAGATCGACGAGCTGGTGCAGAGCATTCTCTGGTGATTCGGATGATGCGCCCCGCCCTGGTCGCTGCCCTGTTGGGTTCGCTGTCGGTCCTGGGGGGGTGCATGCGCAAGGAGCCGGCGCCCCAGGCGTCCACGCCCGAAGCGGGGACCTCGGCGCCAACGCAGTCCTCCGGTGCCATCCTCTTCGTCTCCGCGGACACCCGCGGCTATCTGGGCCCGTGCGGCTGCAGCGAGAACATGCGCGGTGGCATCGGCCGCGCGGCCTTCCAGGTGAGCGAGGCGCGCAAGGGCGGCCTTCCCGTGCTGTACGTGGACGGCGGCAACAGCCTGTTCGGTGAGACGACGCTCAAGCCGGGCCAGGTTCCCCAGGAGGAGCTGAAGGCCCGGGCACTCGCGGACGCCATGCGGTTGATGGGGCTGGCGGTGCGCGCCACCGGACCGCTGGATGACACGCGCGGGGCGGCCTTCCGTCAGGGGCTGGGCCTGCCCGAGGTGGGCGACGGCGCGGTGAAGCTGCTGCCCGCGGGCTCGCGACAGGTGGGCATCGTCTCGGCGGAGACGGGGACTCAGTTGGTGACAGCCAGCGCCCAGGCCCGCTCGCAGGGCGCGGACTTCGTGGTGGGGCTCCTGGATGCTCCGCTCGAGGAGGCACAGAAGGCGGCCGAGCTGCCGGGACTCGCGGTGGATGTGCTGGTGGCCACGCGTTCAGCGACGGAGCTGAGCGGCGAGCAGAACCGGCTGGTGAAGTCGGCGGTGCCCGTCGTCGCGCCGCAGAGCAAGGGCCGCTCGCTGGTGCGCGTGGACCTGAGCTACGCGCCTCGGCCGGGACGCTTCTCGCTCCAGAAGGGCCAGGCCGACATGGAGCGCGAGGTCGCCGCGCTGGAGCAGCGCGCGGTGCTCCTGGACAAGGACATCAACCAGCCGGGCATCGACCCGAAGCTCAAGGCGCTCAAGCAGGCGAAGCGCGATGAGCTGGTGGCTCGCAAGCAGGCCCTGGTGTCGGCGCCTCCCGCCGCGGCCTCGGACGTCAATGGCTTCACGGTCCGCTTCGTGCCACTGGAGGCCGGGCTGCCGTCGCTTCCGGACGCGCAGGCGCTGGTGGCTCGCTATGACGCGGAGGTGGGCAAGCTGAACCTCGCGTGGGCGAAGGAGCACGGCCAGGACTGCCCTGCTCCCGCGAAGGGACAGTCCTCGTTCGTCGGCAACGCGCCGTGCAAGTCGTGCCACGAAGAGGCGTTCCCCTTGTGGGAGAAGTCCAAGCACCACCATGCGTGGGAGACGCTGGTGGACCTGGGCAAGCAGCACCACCTCAACTGCGTGGGCTGCCACGTCACGGGCTGGGAGCAGCCGAGCGGCGTGTGCAGGCTCGACAAGGTCGAGGGTCGCGAAGACGTGGGCTGCGAGAGCTGCCACGGTCCGGGCTCCGCGCATGTGGATGAGCCGAGCAGCGACAACATCGTGGCGTCGCCCGGTGAGGCCCTGTGCGTCACCTGCCACAACGCGGAGAACTCGCCTCACTTCGACTTCGCGACCTATTTGCCGAGAATCCTGGGTCCGGGTCACGGTGAGCCCGTGAGTGCGAAGCCTTCAGGCTCGCCCGCGGATGCTCAAAAACCCGCGAAACCGTAATCGCAGCGTCCGAGACAGGAAGGCTGCTCCTACCAGGTGTCCTGGGTACAGTCGTACCGCACGACTCCTTGTTTGACTGTCAAGAAAAGTCGCGAATACTTCGCCCCTCGCCTGCTTCTGGGCGCACTCTTCTTGCGACCCCATGCTGCCTCTCTGCCTGCTCGTGCTCACCCTGGCCTCGGCTCCCTCGTCGGGAGCAGCGCCCACGCCGCCCCTGCCTCCGCCTCCGGACGGCCTGCGCGTGCTCGCCGCCGATGAGACTCGAGCCTCCAGCACTCCGCCGCAGTCATCTCCCGCAGCGGTGGGCACCGAGTCCGCGCCCGCTCCTGTGACGACCCCGGGCACCTCGCCCGCCTCCACCGCGACGGAGCAGGCACCCGCGAGTGTGGGCGCGGCCGCGAAGCCCGTGGTCGCCGCTCCGGCACAGGAGGAGCAACAGCCGTCGAGCACAGGCTCCGCGACGGGTGCCAGCACGGGCAAGACCGCGCAGCCCTCCGTGGCTTCTCAGCCCGACAAGGCGGCGAACACCGGCATGAGCAAGACAGCGCAGCCCACCGTGAACTCGCAGCCCACCGATGCGGCGAGCAGCGCCAGCACGAGCAAGCCGGCTGCGGCTGACGCGAAGCTCTCGACACCGGGCAACTCGGGTGCCTCGGAGCTCGACGAGAAGCGCGCCTTCGCGAACAGCACGGACGCCCCGGAGGATGAGCCCGAAGCCGCTCGCGAGATGGTCGAGTCCGAGTCCGCCGAGCTCGAGGAACTGCGTGCACTGGAAGGCGCGACGCTCGACCCGGCGGCGCGGCCCAGCGCGGAGGTGATGCAGTCCCTGCGGAGACTCGGCCTCGCGAACCCGCTGCGCATGCGCATGCTGGACGCGCTGGAGGAGCCCACCTTCCGCGACGACGACACGCCCGAGCAGCTGCCGCTCATCACCGACCTGGCCAACTTCGACGTCCGCAAGATTCAAGACCGCTACGACATCCCGGTCGAGATGCAGCCGCTGGTGGCTCAGTACATCCAGTTCTTCCAGGGGCCAGGTCGCCGGTGGTTCCGCAAGTGGATGGCCCGCTCCGCGCGCTACCTGCCCGTGATGCAGCCCATCCTCGACCAGCACGGCCTGCCTCGCGACACCGTGTACCTGGCGATGATTGAGAGCGGCTTCTCCGCGCACGCGTACTCCTGGGCGCACGCCGCCGGCCCCTGGCAGTTCATCTCCAGCACGGGCAAGCAGTACGGCCTCAAGCAGGACTTCTGGGTCGATGAGCGCAGAGACCCCATCAAGGCCACCCACGCCGCGGCGACCTACCTCAAGGACCTCTACGGAGAGCTGGGTCACTGGTACCTGGCCTGGGCCGGCTACAACACGGGCTCCGGCCGCGTGCGGCGCATGGTCGAGCGTCACGGCACCCGCGACTTCTGGGCCCTGTCCGAGGAGAAGGGCCTCGCGAAGGAGACCAAGCACTACGTCCCCAAGCTGATTGCCGCGGCGCTGGTGGCCAAGAACCCGTCCGCCTTCGGCTTCTCCGAGGCGGAGTTCGAGTACGAGCAGCCGCTCGAGTTCGACGTGGTGGACCTCACGGACGCCACGGACCTCGACGTGGTGGCCCGCGCCGCGGGCGTGCCCATCCAGTCCGTGCAGGACCTGAACCCGGAGCTGAAGCGCTGGTGCACCCCACCCGCCACGGCCAAGCGCCCCTACAAGCTGCGGCTGCCCATGGGCGCGGGCCCTCGCTTCGTGGAGGGCTTCCAGAAGATTTCGCCCTCCGAGCGGCTCACCTTCCGCGTCCACAAGGTGAAGCGCGGCGACACGCTGTCCCAAATCGCGGAGCGCTATGGCTCGGCCTCCGAGGCCATCCTCCAGATGAACCGGCTCAAGAGCGCCAAGACGCTGAAGCTCAACTCGGAGCTGGTGATTCCAGTGCCCGCGGGCAAGGCGAGCCCCCAGGGCGGCGGCGCGCTGGCGAGCAAGGTCGCGCAGGCCCGTCGCAGCGGCGTCGTGGTCCACCGTCCCGAGGACGAAGTGCCCGCCGGCACGCCCAAGGGCCCCCTGGCCGCCGGCCCCGTGAAGACGGAGATCGTCAACGGCCGCACGCGCATCACGTACGGCGTGCAGTCCGGCGACAGCCTGTGGATCATCGCCACCAAGTTCAACGTGGGCGTCGATGACCTGAAGAAGTGGAACAACCTGCGGCGGCGCAACCCGACGCTCCAGATTGGCTCGCTCGTGTACGTGTGGCCCAACGGCCCGGCGCAGGTGGCCCCTCCGACGAGCTCCGTCGTGGTGGCCAGGCAGGTCGCGTCGAACGCGGGGAAGCCCGGCGGCAAGGTCCATGCGCTCGCCGAGGGAGAGACGCTCTGGTCCATCGCGCAGCGCTACGGCGTCACCGTCGAGGACATCATGCGGTGGAACAACATCAAGGACCACCGCACCATCCCCACGGGGAAGGTCCTCTCGCTCAGCGCCCCGTGAGCCCGCCGGGCGAGTGATTTGCAACGGACGAGGTCATGACCTCGTCCATCTCGCGAATCGAATCACTCCATCCGCTCACCCCACTCGAAGCCAACGACGCTCCGTTGGGAGGGCGTTGGCCCTCCGCGCGCCTCCTCGACAACACCGTGGAGCACGCGCCGCGGGCCCCCGCGCCCATCTCGCTTTCGCGACCACCGTCCGCGCGCGTCGAGACGGGGCCCACGCCCCCCGCGCGCCCTGCCCCACCGCTCACCCACGCGCGCTTCACGCGGCAACCCCAGCTCACCGACGTGGCTGCGGGACAGCTCATCCTGGGCCCGGGCTCACGGGGTGACGGCTTGCGCGCGGTGCAGACGGCGCTCTTGAAGATGGGCTTCGCGCTCCATGGAGGCGCGGACGGACACTTCGGCGCCCAGACCCAGCGAGCGCTGCGCAACTTCCAGACGCACGCGAGCCTCACCTTCCCCGCGGTCAAACCCACGGGCCTCCTGGACTCCGCCACGCTCCATGCGCTCGATGCCCTCGCGCCCGAGCCCGGCATGCGAGGCCAATCCCAGGGGATTCCTCCCGCGACCTACGACGGCCAGCCGGTGAGAGTCATCGTCGCGCTGCGAGAGCACCGCACGTTCCTCTACGACACCCAAGGGCGCGTCGTGGACATCGTCCCGAATGCCTCGGGCACCACGGCCACGCCGACACGGCCGGGGCTCAAGGTCGTCAAGACCCGGCTCCATCAAGCCGCCGCGGAGGCCGCGGGCGAGCGACTGTGGAACGACCGGTCCGTCTTCGGCGCGCGCATCCTGGACCTGTCCTGGGCGGATGGACGCCACTCCGGCGAGGAGCTGCACGGCACCAACGCCCCCGCGCTGCTCGGCGGGGACGTGTCCCACGGCTGCATCCGTCACTCGAACGAAGCCATCATCGCGCTCCACGATGCCCTCTCCGTGGGAGACCACGTGGCCATC
Organism: Myxococcus stipitatus; assembly: GCF_038561935.1. The sequence continues at coordinate 7,896,494 of NZ_CP102770.1, forward strand.
GTGGAGCACGTGAACGACCCGCGCCTGGGAGCCCAGGCGCCCGTCGCTCGTGGGACTACCCTTCCTCGAGCAGCGCCTTCAGCTCGCGCACCCGCCGGGTGATGAGGTCCCGGTCGATGGAACGGTAGGCCTCCGGCAGCAGCTCCCGGCTGGTGCACTCCTGCACCGCGACCAGGTTCTGGAGCTCGATTTCGAGCGGATAGCTGGGCGGCACGAAGTCCGCGAGCACCGCCGCCAGGTCTTCCTTCGACACGGCCTCGCGCCCCTCCGCCAGCGCGCGGAACTTCGAGCGCACCATGACGGCTTCGATGTCCGCGCCGCTGAAGGCGCGAATCCCTTGCGGAATCAACGTGGAGAACGAGTCGATGCCTTCCACCGACACGCCCGTCTTCTTGGACATCACCTTGAAGAGCTCGTCCCGCTCCGCGTCCGTCTGCGGATAGAAGAGCGCCAGGTGCTCCTCCGCGCGGCCCTGCCGCTTCAGGTCGATGGGCAGCAGGTCCGGCCGCGCCGTCATCAGGAACCAGACAATCTTGCCGCGGTACTGCGTGTTGCCCATGAAGGAGGCAATGGAGCCGAAGACGCGGCTGCTCGTGCCGGAGTCCCCGCCCGAGTCGCGGTTGCCGAGGAAGGTGTCCGCCTCGTCAATCATCACCGCCACCGGCCACAGCGCCTTGAGGAGGTTGAAGATCTTCTCGAGGTTCGCCTCGGTGACGCCCTGCCACTGGCTGCGGAAGTTCAGGAACTTCACCACCGGGATGCCAATCTCACCGGCGAAGCAGCTCACCATGAACGTCTTGCCCGTGCCCACCGGGCCCGACAGCAGGTAGCCCATGGGCATGACTTCCAGGCGGCCCTTCTTCAGCGCCGAGGCGGCCTGCCGCAGCATCTGCTTCGCCTTGGCGTGTCCCGCCACCGCGTCCAGGGTGTGCACCGGCTCGATGAACTCGAGGAGGCCGTGGCACTCCGCCTGGATGATCTCCTTCTTCTTCTCCTTGAGCAGGTCGGAGGTGATGCGAATCTCGCGCTCGAGCGCCTCCGTCAGCACGCGGTCCAGGTTGATGCGGGACAGGCCCGCCGTCATCTTCGCCAGGCCCGCCAGCGGCACGTCCGACAGCGACTGGAGGCGCTTGCCCTCCAGCTTGTAGCGCACGTACTCCAGCCGCTCCTCCTCGGTGGGAAGCGGCAGCTCGATGGGCGCCACGTACGGGTTGCGGGAGATGCGCGGAGAGATGTCCGCGAGGTTCTCCGCCAGGAGCACGATGGACACGTCGCCCGCGAGGAACTGCGGGTCATGCGCCCACTTGTCCATCGTCGCCAGCACGAAGCGGTCCTCGGACGACAGGTGGGAGATCTCCCCGCCCGGCACCAGCGTCTCCGCGAAGTCGATGATGAGCGCCAGCGAGCGTCCCTCGCTCAGCCGCATCCGCAGGAAGTTCTCCAGGACCTGGAGCGCGCGGCCCGGGTCTCGCGGCATCACCTTCGCGTAGTCCGTGCCGTACATCGCGTCGTAGCCGGACATGACCCGCGCCAGGTCCTTCTGCGTCTCCGGCGTGGCCGAGCGGATGCCCGACGAGCGGTCATAGAAGAGGACGTGGTCCCGGCCGCCGAACAGCTCCTCGGAGAGAAAGGTCTTCAGCGTGCCGAAGCCCTTCGCGTTGTCCTCCATCTGGAGCGGCTGCAGGTCCCTCACCGCGCCGTAGAGCAGGAAGGTGTTGACCGTCTTCGTGTAGTACTTCCGAGCCAACTGCTGCGCCCAGCGGGGGAGGTCCGCCAACGGATCTTCCTTCTGGACCTTGCGTACCTTGCTCACGGACACACGCCTCCTCTCGCTCCTCCGGTCGGGGAGCTGGCGTACCCACTTCCCACGGAGGAAGCGGGCCTCGATTTCATGAAGACTAGCGGCAGCCTCGCTGCCGTTTGAGTGAAACCGCCGGCATGGTGACGATGGATTCTCCGGCCGCGGGAGCCGGGACCTCCACCTCCGCGTCGGTGTGGCACTTGAGCTTCAAGGTGAGCCGCCGCACGCTCGAGGACACGAGCACCGTCCGAGGCGTCTCGCCCAGCTCCTCGCCATTCGCGTAGATGACGGCGCCTTCCGGACGGGACTCGACCTTCACCGAGACCTTCGTCACCAGGGGCTCCAGCTTCACGTTCACCTCGGCCGGCGCCTCACCCGACACCGGCACGCGCTTGGACACGGGCTTGTGCTGCGGAGCGCTGACCTCCACCACCCACTCCTGGCCGGACACGACGACGCCCTTGATGAAGGCATCCGAGCGGCCCTGCTCCCGCACCACCTTGCCATCCACCTTCACCTGCGCGTCGGTGGGGTGCGTGACGAGCACCAGCGACGCCGTGCGCACCAGGCTCTCCAGCGTCACCTCCACCTGCTTGACCTCCTTGCCGCTGGGGACCTGGATGGTCTGGGTGAAGGTCTTGTAGCCCTCCGCGCTCACCGTCACCATCACCAGCCCGGCCTGCACCTCGCGCAGCAGCGTGGGGTTGCCTCCCTCGACGGCGACGGCCTGCGTGTCCAGCATCACCTGGACCCGGCCGCGCACCTCCTGCGGCACCCGCTGGAGGTCCAGCATGACGTAGCCCACGCCCGGACGCGTCACAGCCCAGCCGACGACGGAGAGCACGACGAGCGCGAGCACGCCGACCACCGCGTACAGCACCCGCTTGTCCAGGCCCCGCTGGTTCAGCGCGGGCACGGACGCCGTGGGCCGCTCCTCGAAGTCCTCTTCCTCCGGCCGGGACTGCGGAGCGGGACGAGGCGGCCTCGAAGGAGCGCCCGGGCCCAGCATGGGCGGAGCCCCCGTGGAACGCGCGCCCCCCTGAAGTCCCTCCGCCAGCGCCGCGCGGGAGATTCCCTGCGACACATCCGGCGGCAGCGCCGCGCGCGAGAGTCCCTGCGAGACATCCGGCGGCGGCACATCCCGAGCGATACGGGGCAGTCCGTCTCCCGCCCCGCGGCTGCCGCGAGGACCGGGCGCGGAGGCCGCGACCTCCGAGGGAATCACCGTGGGCAGCGTCACCGACGGACGGGACGACTGCGGAGCGGACGCCGTCACCACGGGGATGTTGGCGTGGGACAGCCGAGGCGCGGAGGGCGGGGCGACGGGCGCGATGACGGCCGTCTTGCCCGACAGGTTCTCTTCATCCTCGTCGAGCTGCGTGGCGCGCGACTCCAGCGGAGTGATGGTGCGCCCGACGCTCGCGCCGGGGTCCGTGGTGGGCTCCGGGCTGTCGTCGAAGACGTGGTCGCTGGAGACGAGCTGCGTCGCCATGACCTCGTCTTCCTTCGGCGTGGGCGCCGCGGTGGCGGCGGTCAGCTTGGGCAGCGCGGCCAGCGTGGGCGAGCGCCGCACGGGCGCAGGCGCGGGCGACGGCGACACGACGCCCATGGCCGCGGTGGCGCGGGGCGGCGAGGCCACCGGCTGCACCACCGGCACCTGCGTGAGCGAAGGCGAGGACATCGCGGGAGGCGGCGCGGACAGCCCCCCCGGGCCCACGCCCGAGGAGGCCTCCAGCGCCGCGAGCATTCCATCGGGAGGACGGATGTCGGCGTAGTCGGACAGGCGCTGCTTCTCGCGCTCCACTTCCTCCGCGAAGGTGGACTTCATGTACTGCATGAGGTCCTTGCGGCCGAAGATGGTCTCGCTGGTGATGAGGAAGCGCTGAAGGTCGTCGCCCAGCTCGCTGGCGTACTGGTAGCGCTCGTCCACGTCCTTCGCGAGCGCGCGCATGACAATCTTCTCCAGCACCTCCGGGATGCGCCGGTTGTACGTGGAGGGCGGCGGAACCTCCGCCTTGCGCACCTTCTCCAGCACGCTGAAGTCGCTGTCGCCCACGAAGAGCCGCTCGCCGGTGAGCATCTCGTAGAGACACACGCCGATGGCGAACACGTCCGAGCGCCGGTCCAGCGGCAGGCCGCGGATCTGCTCCGGGCTCATGTAGCCGAACTTGCCCTTGAGGATGCCGGCCTGCGTCTTGGTCGCCTTGCCCGCAGCCTTGGCGATGCCGAAGTCGATGACCTTGACCTCGCCCTCGAAGGAGATGAGGACGTTCTGCGGCGAGATGTCGCGGTGGACGATGTTCATGTCCCGCCCCATCCCGTCCTTCTTCCGGTGGGCGTAGTCCAGGCCCTCGCACATCTTGGAGATGCAGAAGGCCACCAGCGGCACCGGAGCAGGCTCCCCCTTCTTCCGACAGCGGTCGAAGATGGCCCGCATGTCCTTGCCGGGGATGTACTCCATCGAGATGAAGTAGCTGCTGGTGATCTGCCCCAGCTCGTAGATCTGCGCGATGTTGGCGTGGCTCAGCTGGACGCTGATCTTCGCCTCATCGATGAACATCGAGATGAACTCTTCGTCCTCCGCGATGTTCGGCAGGATGCGCTTGATGGCGACGAGCCGCTCGAAGCCGCTCGCGCCGAACTGCTTCCCGCGCCACACCTCCGCCATGCCGCCAATGTTGATGCGGTCCAGAAGGAGGTACTTCCCGAATGGAATGGGCTGCCGCTTCGGTTGAGAGGTCGTCACGTGGGGAAGGGTCCGTTCGAGGGGAGCCTAGCGATCACCCATTCACAGGGTCAACCACACGGCAGCCTCTCACGCGCCCTCCAGACAGGCAGGCAACAGGGACGTAGCACGCTTGTTTTTCTCAAGGTTGGAGACTCGAAGTCCCTCCGTCCGTCGCCCCGTCGAGCTGCGAGGGCGTGGCGTCTCGGAACGCGTCGCCTGGCTCGGGCGGGGCCTCGTCCGGAATCGCGGGCTGGACCAGGAGGAAGCGCACCTCGCCCCGGGCCGCGAGCATCTCCGGCGCCCCGAAGCGCGTCTCCGCCGAGAGGCCCACCATCGTCACCCACGCGGCCTTGCGCTCGGGGGCGACACAGTAGAGCACCGTGCCAGGGAGCACACCTGGGGCATCGCGGACGGGGCCCTCGCAGTCCTTCCGGACCTGGAGGGTATAGGCCGTCATCGGCTCCCCCCGCACGAGGTAGGGAGGACGGCCCATCTCCTCCAGCAAGGGCTGGAGCACGCGAGGGTCCTCGGCGACGGCGGTCTGGGTGGATAATTCCTGGGCCAGCTTCTGGAAGCGCTGCAGGGACATGGAGGCCATGTCCGTGGAGTCGATGGGGATGCGGCTCTCGGCCAGGACCAGGTCGGCGAACAGCGCGCCCACCAGCAGGATGGGCAGCAGCCGGTAGCCCTTGAAGTCCTCGGCCTTGCCGCGCACGAGGCCCCCCAGCACCCCCACGCCAACGGCCAGCACCGTCAGCGAGAGCACCACCGCGGGGCGCACGGGCGAGGGCAGCTCAACGAGCGCGGACACCTCCGCGCTGCGCGCCCGCACCGCGTCCGACAGGTCTCCTCCGTAAATCCAAGCGATGGCGGCCAGGCTGAGCACATTGCCCAGCAGTGTCTTGCGGGAAGGAAGCGTCATCCGGCGAGCGTCCGTGCGGGGTCGGTGGCGGCGGCGCGGCGGCTGGGGAAGTACGCTCCGGCCAACGCGGCCAGGAGCCCCAGCACCACTCCGCCCAGCACCACCGGCCAGGGGAATGAGAAGAAACTGTCGGGCTTGAAGGGGAAGTTGGGCAGGTAGCCCGAGGCGAACCGGTCCACGCCGAAGGACGCGGCCAACGCCACCGCGGTGCCGATGGCGCCGCCCGCCAGTCCGACGACGGCGGCCTCCGCCAGGACGATGGCCCGGATGTCCGAGCGCGACGCGCCCACCGCCTGCATGACGCCAATCTCCCGCGCCCGCGCGCGCACCGAGGCGGACAGCGCGTGGGCGATGTTCACCGCCGCGAGGACGCAGATGAGGATGGACAGGAGCGCCAGCGCGGACGTGGTGAGCGCCACCGCCGCTCCCGTGTTCTCCGCCATGCGCCGCTCCTGGTCGTCAATCTCCAGCCCCATCGCCTTCACCGCGTCCACCAGCTCGGGGACTCGCGAAGGGTCCGTCGCGACGAGCGTGAGGCCGGAGTAGTTCTCCGCGTCCACGCCCGCCTCGCGGTTGATGCGGATGGCCGTCTCGAGCGGAATGGTGATGCCCGCGAACATCGCCCGGTCGGACGCGCCCACCACCTGGGTCTGCATCGAGCGACTGGGCCCCGAGGCCGACGCGGACACGTAGGAGCGGTTGAACTCCACCGGGAAGCCGAAGCCCACGATCATGCCCGCGGAGAGCTGCGGCAGCTTGCGCGCGGGGGCGAACGTCTTGTTGTACAGCTCCAAGAGGCGCGTGGAGACGACGGCCGGAATCGGCTGGCCTTCGCTCGGGTCCTTGAACTCGCCGAGCTGCACGTCGCCCTTCACCAGCGCGGGCTCCACGCCCAGCGCCAGCACCTCCATGCCCATGCGCAGCCTGGTGCCGAAGAAGACGCCGTCATACCGGGTCACCGCCGGCACACGCACGTTCATCTTCCGATAGGCCGCCTCCACACCGGGCAGCGCGCGCAGCCGCTCGACGGCCGCGGCGTCCAATTGGCCACCGCCCAGGAGCGAGCCCAGCGACACCGACGAGGGCACCACGTCCACCAGCCGCGCATCGGTGGGGAAGATCTTCTCGCGGATGACCTGGCCCACCCCGAGGCCCAGGCCGATGAAGAACACGAGCGTGCCCACGCCCATCGCCACGCCGAAGGCGGAGAAGAATGCGCCCCGACGCTCACGCGCGAGGCTCAGCCGCACCAGTCGCGACAGCGCATCCCACCTCACGGAGCACCTCCCAGGACGGCCCGCTCCGAGGCACGCTCCTCCACGAGCTTGCCCTCCTTGAGCCGCAGCACCCGCCGCGCCGCCGCGCTCATCCGCTCCTCATGCGTGACGGCCAGCACGGTGAGCCCCTCGCGGTGCAGCTCGCGGAACAACTGGATGACGCCATCGCCCGTGGCCGCGTCCAGGTTGCCCGTGGGCTCGTCGCACAGGAGCAGCCGAGGCCCGCCGTAGAGGGCTCGCGCGATGGCCACACGCTGACGCTCGCCGCCGGACAAGCGCACCGGCGCGCGGTCCTTCTTCGCGCCCAGGCCCACGCGCTCCAGCAGCGCCTCCGCCCTCTTGACGGCCTGCGCGTCGCGCGGCCCGAAGTACGAGGGCAGGAGCACATTCTCCAGCGCGGACAGGTTGGGGATGAGGTGGAAGGACTGGAAGACGAAGCCCACGTGCGTGTTGCGGAAGCGCGCCAGGGCCTGGTCCTCGAGGCCGCGCAGCGTCACTCCGCCCACCTTCACCTCGCCCCGGTAGTCGACGTCCAGGCCGCCCAGCAGATGCAACAGCGTGGACTTGCCGCTGCCGGACGGGCCCACCACGGCGACGAAGTCCCCCGCCTCGACATCCAGGGACATTCCGTCGAGCACCCGAACCTGGGTGCCATCTCCATCCACATATTCCTTGGTGATATCTCGGGCGTGAATCACGGAGTGGCCGGCTGGGTCGTGGTGGGAGTCGAAGCAGCGGGAGTCAGACGCAGGGACATCTCGGCCTGGAGGGCTCGCTCCTTGCGAGACACCGCCAAGGTCACCGCGCGCAGGTCATCGGTGGCCTCCAGCCAGCGCACGGTGGTGGCCTTGATGGCGAAGCCTCCAATACCCCACGCCTCCGAGGGAAGGTTCTTCACCGCGTCCGCCAGCCGGCGCAGGTCCAACACCACGCTGATGGCGGCGTCCTGGCCCACGTCCTTCAGGTCGGCGGCCACCGGCCCGTCCTCGGCCTTCCGCGCGAGCGCGGTGAGCGTGGCCTCGAGCTGCGAGCGCGGCGAGGCGACCAGCAGCTTGCCGTTGGGCCCCAGCGCGAAGTGGGCCCCCTCCCCCGCCCGGTACGACGTGAGGTAGATGCGCTGGCCCTTCAGGTCCGCTCCCTCCACCTTCGCGCCGAAGTGCGTGGACATCTCCGGCAGCTTCTCCAGGAGGGCGCTCGTCCTCGCCGCGTCCTTCAGGTCGGACAGCGCGACGAGGTTGACGAAGCGGAAGGGGTTGGTGCGGCGCAGGTCCAGCACGGGCATGCCCGTGCCCAGCTGCACCTGGGGCGACAAGGACAGGCCCAGCACCATGCCCGGCTTGAAGTTGTCGAGCACCTCCGCCTTCATCTCCAGCCCGCTCTTCTGCACGGCGCGCGTCAGGTAGTCGCCCACCAGGTAGGGCCACACGCCATCGAGTTGCGACGGGTCCCCCCGGAAGCGCACCACCAGGAAGCTGTCCGCGGGCAGCCACCCGCGCAGGTCCGGCGCGTCCTTGACGACGTCCAGCGCGGCGAGCGACGCCTGGGTGTCCGGCCACGGCGCGTCCGCGTGCACGGTGATGGCGCGCGGCTCGATGAGTCCCGCGAGCGTGAGTCCCTGCACGGTGCCGGCGGGCAGCAGCCCAGTGCCTCCCGGGAGGTACACGTGGAAGTCCCGCTTCGAGGGCAGGCGGTTGAGGGACGCGGCCAGCACGGGCTCCTTCGCGAGCGACTTCTCCTCGGGCTGACTGGCCAGGGGGCGCAGCGCGGCGACGGAGGGCCCCGCGCCGAGGAGGGCGTACTGCCCGCCGTCGATGAAGAGCAGGCCCAGCGCCGCGTCGGGAGCGCCGGGCCGGTGGAAGGTGACGAGGTTTCCGCCCGCGCCCTTCTCCTGCTTCTTCTCGGAGGCGCCCAGCCGCGTGCGAGCGAAGCCGGCGAAGGTGGCCTCGAGCTTCTCCGCGTCCTTGACGCCCACGACGGAGACGGCGCGGTTGTCGCCCAGGAAGGCCGCGCCGGCGCCGCGCTCCGGAGCCAGCCCCGCGGCCTCGAGCGCCTGGCGGCTGCGCAGGTCGACCCCCACCTGCCGCATCACCGCGTTCACATAGCCCTCCGCGGAGGAGAAGCTCTGGAGCTGCGCGGCGAAGGAGGCGGCCTTCAGGTTCTGGAAGCGCGCCAGCTTCTCGCCGAGCGCCCCCAGGTCCTGGATGACGATGGAGGCCTGGGCATCGCGAGGCAGGTAGCGCGAGAGGTTCGCGTCCTGCTGCGGGGCGACGGGGCCCTGGTCCTTGCCACAACGCGAACAGCCCGCGATGGCGAGCAGGAGGAGGAGGGTCGGCAACCAGGCTCGGCGGAACATGGCGCCAGGACAGGACGGCTGGGCCAGAGAGTCAATGGATTCCTGGGCAGGACGGGCGTTCGCCACCCGAGCAGGAAGGCCGGGTGACTGACAGCCAACGTCCCACGTCCTGGACCGTCGAGCTCCCCGGCCCCTCCGCTCAGGGCTGCGGATAGCTCAGCTCCGCCGTGAGGTAGCCCTGCTGCGGCTCGTAGTAGAAGGGCAGGAGCTGCAGCTGCTTCACCAAGACCCGAGGGTTGTGGTTGATGTGCGAGGTGTGAACGTCGATGTAGTAGTGCGGACGGACCTTGTCGACGTACTGCTCGATGGTCATCGACTGGCCAAGCAGGTAGCGCGCGGCCTCGTCGTTCGCGAGCCCGTCCAGGTTGAGCACGTGCCCGGGGAGAATCATCCCGAGCGCTCCACAGCTGAAGCAGGCGACCCGGTCCCCAGGCTGGAGTTGGACGTTGTTCTTCAACCACATCCCGCTGCGCATCATGTTGTGCGACCAGCTCTCCGTCACCTCGCGGAAGGTCTCATAAGGCTTCAGCGCGGACAGCTTGCCGTACTCGCGAGGCACGCGCGCGATGAGCACGGACACCGCCAGCAGCGCCAGCACGCCCCCCAGCGACGCGACGAGCGCCCCCGGCACGACTCCACCGGACCTGGCGCGCAGGCGCTCCACGGCACCTTCCAGCATGGACACGCCGTACACCGCCGCCAACCCCAGGGACAGGGCGACGACCACCGGCAGGTCGAAGAAGTACCAGATGTAGTACGTGAACTCGCCGGGACGCCGCGTCCAGATGAGCGAGCCCTGAGCCACATACGCGAGGCACACGCCCGCGGCGAGCAGCGCCAGCATCCCCACCATGAACGGCACGCCCTCCAGGAGGCTCACGCGCTCACGTCGCGCCTTGAGGACTCCCTGGACCGCGGCCACCACCAGCACGGCGACCACGACGAACCCCAGCGCCAGCCACAAGGAGCCCTGGCGCGACGGCAGCACCACCTGCCCCACGTCATACTGGGGAACCCACATCTGGCCGGGCAGCCCCATGGCGAACTTGAACGCGCCGGTCAGGTACTCCACGCCCTTGGTCGAGATGATCTCCCAGGTGACGGGGACGCTGTGTCGTAGCGCCTTGACCCGCACCGAGGTCGGGAGCGGATGACCAAACGCGAGGGTGGCATAGGTGCCCCACGCGATGATGGGCAGGGCAAACGAGGCAAGCAGTGCCACCGGCTTCCGCCAGCGCATCAACACCACCAGCCCCACCAGCGACAGGATGCCCAGCGTCGTCGGCAGCAGGCGGCACAGCAGCAACGCCGCGAGCGCGCTTCCCACCCCGATGGACAGCCACCTGCGTCCGCGCTCCGTCGATGGCCGTGAGGTGGCGAGGAGAAGCACCCCCACGAACAGGGCAGAGGCCAGGGAGTTCTCCTTGCACGTCATGACGCTGTAAAGGACGGTGCCTCGCGTGAAGTAGAAGAGCCCCGCGGCGGCGGCCAATCCACACTGCACCCATCGCAGCCAGGACGCCTTCGCATCCACGATGCGCACCACCAGCAGCGTGACCATCAGGCTGGTGAGCACGTGCAGTCCGACACCCATGAACATCGCACCGCGGAAGAAGGACTCGAAGTCGCTGTAGAAGAACGCCAGCCCCGTCAGGAACAGCGCATACGTCGGCTGAAAGCCATAGCTGGGCCCCACTCCGTCGAACGTGAAGAACAGCTTCGACTTGAAGTGAAAGGCAGGCAGGAGATAGTAAAAACTATCGTCCTGAATCGACGCGGCGAGCTCATAGAAGTTGCTGTCGAACACACGCGCGAAGAGCCGGGGCAGCGCTGTCGCGACAACCAGGGCAACCATCCCCACCGCAACCCACTGCAGCTTGGGGGTCACTCCGTGCATCCGCGGAGTCTCCGCGGAGGAATTCCTCGAGTCAGACACAGTCATCGGCGCCCTTCCTACCCGCTCCATGAGCGTGGAAGCAACGCCGCGCATCAATCGTCAGGAAGCAGGCCCGCCCCTCGAGTCACTCCCTGCACTCGAGCCTCATGCTCGCCTGACCTCCGAGCATGTTCCCCGGTCGCGACGCGAGAGGCATGCGGTCCGAACAGTCGGTAACCTCTCGCCCGACCATGCGCCTCTTCGAGCTCTACTCGCTGCTCTGCGCCCTCGCGGGCTCCGTCATCATCGGGGTGCTTGCCTGGCGCATCCACCCCATCGCGGGCATCGTCGGGCTCATGGTGGGCATCCCCGTGGGCGCCCTCGTCGGCCCCTTGCTCGCCGCCGCGGTCTTCTTCGTCGGTACGTTGTTCTCGAAGACGGGGCCCCGGGGCCTCGACGCGTTCCGCTCGCGCCCCACGCCCACACGGGAAGGACCCGAGCGGAAGCCGCCCGAGTCCTAGCGCCCGCTCACCGCACCCGCGAGCCATGCGGCAGCGGGCCGCGCGTCTCCTCGGTGAACTCCAGGAACTGCTCCATCTGCCGCACGGACTCCTCGGTGGCCTCGGCCTCCGCGCTCAACATGGTGAGCTGACGGTTGACGACCTCCGGGTCCCGGATGGCGATCGACTGCTCGTGCGTCAGCCGCATCATGTCCTCGATGCTGGCGAGCTGATGGCTCACCAGCTCGCGGCTCTCGCTGGCCTGCTCGAAGCGCGCCAGGCGCTTGCGCAGGATGTCCACCCGGTTCTGCTTCACGTCCTTCAGCCGGGGGTTCGTCTCGCGCTCCACGTCCTCCTGCAGCTCCCGTACGTCCTTCTCGAGGTTCCCCCGGTCGGGGCTGTTGAGGTACGCCCGGTACTGGTTCAGCGTGGAGATGAGCCGCAGGAACGACGTCAGCATCGCGTCCAGCCGCGTCTCGCTCTCCGTCTCCAACACCTTGCCGCCCGGCAGCTTGCGGTAGTTGGCGAGAATCTTCTCCTTGAGCCCCACGAGCTGCTGGTAGTGCTCGCGCTGCGAGGGGGCCAGGTCGGACAGGAGCGAGTCCACCGCCTTGCGCGCCACCTCCGGGTCCGTCGGCTCCCGCGAGCGCACCGCCCGCTGGAAGCGCGGCATCGACGAGAAGACGCCCAGGTACAGCCCCTCCAGCCCCAACGCGACCAGGGCGGGCAGCGGCTCCCCCGTCAACACCGCCGAGGCAGCCGCCGTGCCCAGCCCCACCAGGTTGGCGGGCATCAGGAATGCGGCCTTGATGTAGTTCGGCGACTTCTTCGCCACGTCCGACCTCCCCTTCCCAGCGCCAGCCCACCGCGTCAGGGACCGCGCGCCTCCGACACGTACTTCAACGCTCCCAGGTCCCTCGTATCCTCCGCGAGGGGCACCTGCGGGCCCTGCTTGAGCTTCTGAAAAAGCGCGGCGGCGCTCTGGTAGAGCTCGTCATAGGTGACTGGCGCCTCGCCGGAAAGACCGAAGAACGCTCGATTGTCCGCCAGCGTGGCGGGCGGCGCGCTCCGGATGGCCTCCGTCGGGTCGCCCAGGTACGGCGCCACCTCACCGAGCATCCGAGCCCCCGCCGACGGGTCCTTCAGCACGCTCTGCCCCGCATCCAGCATCCCGCGCAGCACGCGCCTCACCGCGTCCGGGTAGCGCGCCGCGAAGTCACCCCGCGCCACCAGCACCGTGGCCACCAGGTGCGGCGCATCCGCCGTCGTCGCGAGCACCGCCCCTCCCCTGTCCCGCGCCGCCAGCTCCACGTCGCCCCACAGCCCCACCACCGCGTCCACCCGGCCCTCGCGCAGCGCCCGGCCCGCGTCCAACGTGGAGGGCAGCTCCACCCACCGCACGTCCGTCGTCCGCAGGCCGGCCCGCGCCAGCACCCACAGGGCGAAGTAGTGCGTGGAGCTGAAGGGATAGATGCCCACGCGCTTGCCTCGCAGGCCCGCCAGGTCCGTCACCCCCACCGCCGCGAGCGCCTCCTGCCCTCGGCTGCGCCCCGCCAGCATCACCGTGCGCGGCGCGGCGTCCCGCAGGCCCGGCGCCCAGGAGGCCAGCCGGTCCACCGACAGCATCGCCATGTCCACGCCGCCGTTCTCCGCGCCGATGGACAGGGCCTGCCGCAGCTCCTCTTCGCGAGCGAAGAGCACCGCCCGCGCATCCAGCGCGTAGGCCGTCTTCAAGAGGCCCTGCGCGGCCCCCGGAGGAAGCGCCGGGTTGTCCAGCGTCGTCGCCCCGCCCGCCGCCACGAGCAGCCCCGCCGCCGAGCCTCGCGGCGTGAAGCCCACCAGCACGGGCCGGAGCGGGACGGACGCCACGTCCGCCACGGGCGCGGACACCCCCGCCGGGAAGTCTCCGGGGGACAGCCGCACCGCCTCGCGAACGGCGGGAAAGAAGCGGGCCTGGAGGGTGTCCAGGTAGCCACTGCGGGACGCGAACACCCAGGCCGCGCCCAACACGCAGAGGAACAAGAAGAGGAAGAGACCTGGCCCGCGGTGGAGCTTCATCCGTCAGTTCCCGGGTCTCTTCCCATCACCATGCCGGGGCTACTCGACCCCGACCTTCTTGCCGATGGTCTTCCCCGTCTGTCCGCTGACATCCGACACCGGGGCGGGGCTGTCCATCAGCCCCATCTCCATCTTGAACTGCTTCACCAGCTCGTTGGCCTGGATCTTCTCGGCCTCTTCTTCAATCTGCGCGGACTGGTGGTCCACGGACTCGAGCGCCATCTGCATGCGCGCCTCGTTCACGGCGGTGCGCTCCTCCACCTTGCGGAGCATCTCGTCGTGCGTCGAGTCGATGCCGGCGACGGTGAAGGACTCCATCGTGTCGGCCACCTTGGCCTGCCACTTGGCGCGCCGCGCGTCGCGAATGGCCGTCATGGCCTCCGCCGTCTTGCGGTCCTTCTCGCGCATGAACGCCTTCTTGACGTTCAGCGCCTTCTCGTACGCCAGGCGCGCGGTGGACAGCTGCGCCTCGTTGCGCTCGAGCGCGTCCTTCTCCACCTGGAGCTTCGTCGCGTACGACGCCGCCAGGTCGTCGCGCCCGGCCTGGATGGCGGCCTTCACCTTGGCCGTCAGCCCCCGGACGTCGTCCTTGTACTTGGCGTTCTCCTTCTCGAGCAGCGTCACGTTCGCCCGAACCATGGCGATGGACTCGTTCATCTTCGGGACCTGGTCGTTCAGGTCGCGAATGTTCTGCTCGAGGATGAGCTCCGGATCCTCGATGGAGGAGACGAAGAAGCCCGCGAAGCTACGCAATGCCCTTTTGAGTCTGTCCCACATGTCGGCGGTCTACCTCCGTCCAGACCAACTCCCAGCCACCTTACACGAACTCCGGGGCGGGCAAGCAGCCACATCCGCCCCGCTGATCAGTGCTACGCGAACTGACCTAAGGCGATTGCCGGCCACCCACAAGTGCGTTCCAACACCCGCGCGGGCGCCCCCTCGGGAGACCCCACGAGGCGTCCCCCGGTGGGCAGGATTCCCAGCAGGGACTTGCCTGGAGGGCACGAAGTGCGGGAAATCGCACGGGCGTGGACAGCGTCCTGGGTTGGCCTCACTCCTCTTTCGATGAGTCGCTGGCACGGGCGGTGGACGCCCAGCGGCGAAGCGTGCTCGGCACGGGCGCGGCGGTGCGCCTGGGCGGCGCGGCCATCTTCCTGCTCGTCACGACGGCGCTGTGGCTGTCGGGCGGTGAGGATTGGGCGCCCTACCCTCCGCTGCTCGCCCCCTACGTCGGCGTCGCGGGCGTGCTCTTCGCCGTGCGCCATCGCCCGGAGGCGCGGTGGCTGGGGGTCGTGCAGTCGCCGGTGGACGTGGCGCTCGTCTACGGCCTGCAGCACCTGGCGCTCCCCATCTCCCCGTTCCCCGCGGGGGTCGCGGGCTTCAGCCTGGGGCTCTTCGCCCTGGTGGTGAACCTGAGCGGGCTCACCCTCCGGCCCGCGGTCGTCTACGCCACCGCGGCGCTCGCGTCGGTGGCGCAGGGCGCGTTGATGCGCGAGGCGGGCGTGGGCTGGGGCGCGGTGGTCATTGCCATCGTCACGCTGTTCCTGGTGGCCGCGGTGAAGCAGTACAGCACCGCGCGGTTGCGCATGCTCGCGGGCGCCCTCACCCGCGCGGAGGTGGACCGGGCCCTGGAGGCGCGACGCTCCCAGGAGGTCGAGGAGGCGCGGCGCACCATCTCCCGCATGCTCGACGAGGAGCACGCGAAGAACGAGGAACTGCGAGCGCTCCAGCGGGACAAGGAGCTGCTCACGCAGTTCCTCATCCATGACCTGCGCTCGCCCCTGTCGGCGCTGACCATGACGCTCGGGTGGATGGAGCAGGAGCTCCCCGCGGGGCCCCTGCACGAGTCCGCGCGCACGGGCCTGACGGTCACCGCGCGGCTGGACCGGATGATCGCCGACCTGATGGACGTGCCCCGGCTCGAGCAGGGCCGGCTCACGCCGCGCCTGGCGCCGCTGGACGTCGTCCGGTTGCTGGAGGACGTGCGGCGCTCACTCGAAGGCGTGGCCCGCGCCCGGAAGATCACCCTCGATGTCGTGACACCGGACGCGCTCACGCTGAGCGCGGACGAGGACCTGCTCACCCGCGTGGTGGAGAACCTGGCCACCAATGCGCTGCGCTACGCGCCCACCGGTGGACACGTGCGGCTGGAGGGTGGCACGGACGCGCAGGGAGTCTGGCTGGCGGTGCGCAACAACGGCCCGCCCATTCCCCGTGAGCTGCGCCCGCGCATCTTCGACAAGTACGTGCAGGGAGACCGGGAGCTGGACACCCGCCGAGGCTATGGCCTGGGGCTGTACTTCTCCCGGCTGGCGGCCGAGGCCCATGGAGGCCAGCTCGCCGTGGAGGACGCGCCGGGCTGGTCCACGTCCTTCGTGGTGAGGCTGCCCGCGTAGGACACCGCGGGCAGCGGGGGCTTCGTCAGCCGCGAGCGCGCTGGCGAAGGCCCAGGATGCGGTCCACGTTGGACTTCGCGTTGGCCATCACCGAGGCCGCGTCCAGCGTGGTGAGCACGCCGTCCTTCAGCACCGCCTGCCCGTCGATGAAGACGTGCGTGACGTCGCTGGCGCGCGCCGAGTGCACCAGCGGCGAGAGGGGGTCCTCCGCCGTGGGGCCCGCGTGCAGGCCGCTCACGTCCACCACGGTGATGTCCGCGCGCTTGCCGACCTCGAGCGAACCCACTTCATCCTCGAGCCCCAGCGCGCGGGCGCCGTGCAGCGTGGCCATCTCCAGCACGCGCATGGGCGTCATGGCGCACGGCCCCACGCGCGGGTTGTGCAGCACCGCCGCGAGCCGCATCTCGTGGAAGATGTCGAGCGTGTTGTTGCAGGGCGCGCCATCCGAGCCCAGCGCCACCGGCACTCCCGCATCCAGGAGCTCCGGCACCTTGGCGATGCCCGACGCGAGCTTGAGGTTGGAGCCCGGGCAGTGACACACCACGGTGCGCGTCTCGCGAAGCTGTGACTGCTCCTGCTCGGACAGCCACACGCAGTGGGCCAGCGTCACGTGCTGCCCCATCAACCCCACGGTGTGGAAGTAGTCGACGTTGTCCCGGCCGCCCGTGTACTGGCGCACCGCCTCCGTCTCCTTGGAGTTCTCGCTCGCGTGCGTGTGGATGCGCACCCCGTGCTCGCGCGAGAGCCTCACGACCTCACGCAGGAGCTCCGGCGTACACGTCAGCACGAAGCGGGGCGCAAACGCATACCGCAGCCGCCCCTCGTGCGACTTGTGCCAGCGCTCCAGGAGCGCCAGGCTTTCGGCCAGCGAATCGGCGGTGGACTCGAGCAGTCCGGCGGGCACGCCCAGGCCCGTGTCCATCATCGCCTTGCCGCCCACGAGGCGGAAGCCGGAGTCCCGCGCGGACTCGAAGACAGCGTCGTAGTGATGCACGCTGCCCATGTCGAGCGCCGCCGTGGCGCCCGAGCGAATCAACTCCGCGAAGGTCAGGTCCGCCGAGGCACGCATCGAGGCCGCGTCGTGCGACGCCTCGTAGGGCCAGATGCACTCACGCAGCCAGTCGAGCAGCTCCCGGCTGTCCGCGCGGCCCCGGAACAACGTCTGACACGCGTGCAGGTGGCCATGGATGAGGCCGGGCAGCACCATCTTGCCCGTCACGTCCACCACGCGCCGCGTGCCCCGGGGCTTCAGGCCCCTGCCCACCTTCGCGATGCGCCCATCCTGGATGAGCACGTCCGCGTCCACGAGCACTTCCCGCTCGCGGTTCATCGTCACCACGGTACCGCCGGTTAGAAGCAGATCCACAGGTACTCAAGCTCGCTTTAGAGAAAATCCTTGGTGAAGGCGTGCGGCAGCAGCTCGCCCAGCGTGTAGCGCGCCACCTCGCCCTTGGGGGTGCGGCTCTGGACCGGGAGGTTCGGCCCCGCGAACTCGGCCATCACCTGCCGGCACATCCCGCACGGAGGCACGGGCGTCGCCGTGTTCGCGACCACCGCCACCGCCACGGGCTGGGAGCGCCCCTGGGCCACGCCCGCGGCCAGCGCGTTGCGCTCGGCGCAGACGGTCAGCCCGTAGGTGGCGTTCTCCACGTTGCAGCCGGACACCACGGAGCCATCCGCGTAGAGGACGGCCGCGCCTACCGGGAAGCGGGAGTACGGCACGTGGGCTCGCCGCGCGACCCCGATGGCCTCGTCGAACAGCCGCTCCCAGGGAATCTCATCCGCCATGTCGCCTTCCTCTCGAGGTGTAGGGATGGACCTCAGTGCTGCTCGCTCGCCAGCCGCATGTCGTCCAGGTGCCGGGCAATGGCCAGCTCCGCCTCCACGGGCATGTCCGCGAAGCGCACGTGCACGGTGGGGCCCTGGGGCCCCTGCGTCACATGAAGCACCTCCCCCTTGGCCTCCACTTCATCGGGGAGGATGGGGAGCTTGAAGCGGGCCTCCACCTGGGCCCCCGCCTCCAACCCCTCGCCATTCCAAGCGCAGCCCCCCAGGGACAGGTCCCCGTCGCGCTCCTCGAAGTCCGCCGAGCTCCCCGCCCGGCGCAACTTCAAGCGCATGGGAATCCGGGGAGAGTCGCGCCGGTCCTCGGCCTTGTCGCTCATCGAGTTGTTCCTCTCGGCCATCGCCGTTCCAATCTTGCCGCTCATGTCCGTGTCACCGCCCCAAGCGCCCGGGAAGGGGCCCACCCCCGGAGACACCTCTCCGGAAGCCGCGCATCCACACCCGGTCCGCCTCCGCGACGCCGCTCGGGAGGTCGAAGCCCACCTTCGGCTCCCTCATTCAATCCCCCGGCGGACGGCCACCGCCGCCTTGCCCACGTGTCCATGAACCACCATCGGCGGACCATCATACGCTCGCCCCCTCGCCAGGGAGACGGCGAATTTCGTCCACCTCCCCGGTTATTCCCAGGATTGTCTTCTACCGGGAGTGAGCCTGGTTGCACCCCGCATCAGGGTGACGCCCTCGGGGGCAGGGTCCTTCAGGGAGGCACGCCCTGGCCCCGGGAGTCCCACCACTCCTCGCCATAGCTGATGCAGATCTGCTCGCCGGGGTGGATGTCCCGCAGGGCGTAGAAGGTGAAGAGGTCCCGGTCCAGCGCGCGGTAGTACGCGGCGCTGGGCTCCTTGGCGTGGTTGTAGAGCATGCCGTAGCCCAGGACGAGGGCGACCCAGTCCCCCGCGGGCTGCTGCTCGCGCTCGCTCCAGCGAATCTGGAAGACGTAGTCGTCCAGCGGAGGGTGCCGCGTGTGCTTCTGCAGCACCTTGAGGTAGCGGCACTCCTCGATGAGCTCGCCGCTCTTGATGAATTCGTCCGTGAAGACACCGTAGCCCCATTCACAGGGCCGGACCTTCACGCCCGGATGGAGGTAAAGCGCTTCGCCCGTGTTCATGCGTCCCTGCCGTTGGCGGCGCCAACATGCCGCGTTCCCGGCCCGGCGGGAAGCACCCTGCATTCCTCACGTCGGCCAGGCCAGCATCGCCATCCGGGCCACGCGCCGCAGCGACTCCCGGCTGGCCCCGCTGGCGGCCTGGACCGCCATGCCCTGCGTGACGGTGGTGAAGTAGCGGGCCAGCTCCGCGCAGTCGACCTCGGCGGGCACGTCCCCCTCGCGCTGCCCCCGCTCCAGCCGCTCGCGAAGGGCCTTCTCCCCGGCGGCCCGCCTCGCCGCCAGCTCTCCCTGGACGGGGGCCGCGTCCGCCCCGCTCACCAGCGCGCCCTGCACGGTGATGCAGCCCTTGGGCTCCCGGGGCAGCGTCTGGGCATCCGCCAGCCCCAGCAACAGGTGCTCCACGGCGGCGCGGGCCGTCGGCTTGGCGAAGGCGTCATGGAAGAGGCCCAGCTGCCGCTCCACGTAGCGGTCCAGCGCCTTGCGGAACAAGGACTCCTTGTTGCCGAACGCCGCATAGAGGCTGGGGCGGTTGATGCCGAGCTCCTCCGTCAGGTCCGACAACGAGGTGCCCTCGTACCCCTGGCGCCAGAACAGGCGCAGCGCGCGGTCCAACGCCTCGTCCGCGTCAAAGCCCCGCGGTCGCCCGACGGGAGCGGCTGCTGGTTTGGGTTTCATACCGTTCGATACTAATCCCCTTGCGCCATCGCGGACAGGGGCCTATATCCATACCACTCGGTACAAATCACCCGCGCGCCGCCGGGCGGACCGTGCACGCGTGTGCCCAATTTCATACCGATAAGTACAAATCACGGAGAACAACACTCATGTCGAAGAAGCTCGCAGGCAAGGTGGCGCTGGTGACGGGTGGAGCGCGGGGTATCGGCGCGGCGGCGGCGCGTGCGCTGGCGGCGGAGGGCGCGGACGTGGCCATCAGCTACGTCGCCTCCGCGGAGAAGGCCCAGGCGCTGGTCCGGGAGCTGGAGTCCCAAGGCGTCCGCGCGGCGGCGTTCCAGGCGGACCAGGAGGTGCCCGAGGAGGCGGCGAAGCTCATCCACACCGCCACGAAGCACTTCGGCCGGCTGGACATCCTGGTCAACAACGCGGGAGTCGTCGCGCAGGGCCCGGTGGACGCCGCTGGAAATGACCACACCGCGCTGGACCGGCAGCACCGCGTCAACGTCGCGGGCGTCATCGCGGCCATTCGCGAGGCGGCCCGGGTGATGGGCCCGGGCGGGCGCATCATCACGGTGGGCTCGAGCATCACCGGACGCGTGGGCTGGCCGGGAATGGCGGACTACACGTCCACGAAGGCCGCGGTGGTGGGCTACAGCAAGGGCGCGGCCCGAGACCTGGGCCCCAAGGGCATCACCGTCAACGTGGTGCAGCCCGGCTTCACCGACACGGACATGTCGGCGGGGCTGGAGTCCCAGAAGCCCGCCATCAACGCGGCCATCGCCCTGGGCCGCTTCGGCCGCCCGGAAGAGGTCGCGGACAGCATCGTGTTCCTGGCCGGGCCGGGTGCCTCGTACATCACGGGCTCCGTGCTCACCGTGGACGGCGGTCACGGAGCCTGAGTCTCCCAGGGGGCGTGAGCACCCGCGCCCCCTTCCGAGAGACCTACTCCACCCGCTCGCGCACCAGGGGGCGGGGCGCGGGGGCGGCATCTCCGAAGCGGTAGGCCGCCAGCAGACGGGCCTTCACGCCATTCACGGGGGCCTCGTCGTTGTAGTGCACGCGCACCACGGGCTCGCCCTCCGCCACCGCCTCGCCCACCTTCTTCAGGAGGGTGAAGCCCACCGCGGGGTCGATCTTGCTGTCCACCCGCTGCCGGCCCGCACCGAGCGCCACGGCCGCCAGGCCCACGCCCTCCGTGTCGATGCCCGTCACGAAGCCCGCCCGGGGCGCCACCACGTCCACCGTGGAGCGCGCCTGGGGCAAGAGCGAGTAGTCGTCGACGGAGCGCGGGTCCCCGCCCTGCGACTGGATGATCTCGCGCAGCTTGCGCAGGGCGCTTCCGTCCTCGACGGCGCGGCGCAGCTTCTGGCGGGCCTCGTCCACCGTGGCGGCCTTCTTGCCCAGCACCAGCATCTCCGCCGTCAGCGCGTAGGTGATTTCGGTGTAGTCCTCCGGCGCCTCGCCGCGGAGCATGTCCACCGCCTCCATCACCTCCAGCGCGTTGCCCACCTTGCGGCCCAGCGGCTGGTCCATGTCCGTCAGGAGGGCCACCACCTTGCGGCCCATCTCCGCGCCCAGGCCAATCATCGTCTTGGCGAGCGTGCGGGCATCCTCGTCGCGCTTCATGAAGGCGCCGCTGCCCACCTTCACGTCCAGCACCAGCGCGTCGATGCCCTCCGCCAGCTTCTTGCTCATGATGGAGGACGCAATCAGCGGGATGCAGTCCACCGTCGCCGTCACGTCGCGCAGCGCGTAGAGCTTCTTGTCCGCGGGCGCCACCTGCGCCGTCTGGCCAATCAGGCAGCAGCCCACCTCGCGCACCAGCCGACGGTACTCGTCCGTGGAGAGGTTCACGTCGAAGCCCGGGATGGACTCCAGCTTGTCCAGCGTCCCGCCGGTGTGGCCCAGGCCCCGGCCGGAAATCATCGGCACCGGGACGCCGCACGCGGCCGCCAGGGGGGCCAGGCTGAGCGACACCTTGTCCCCCACCCCGCCCGTCGAATGCTTGTCCACCTTCACGGCCGGGGTGTCGGACAGGTCCAGCACCTCGCCCGACTCCAGCATGGCCCGTGCCCAGGCCCCCAGCTCCCGGGAGTCCATCCCCTGGAAGAAGACGGCCATGCACATGGCCGCCATCTGGTAGTCCGCGACTGTCCCCGCCGTATATGCCTGGATGAAGGCGCGGATGTCCGCCGGGTCCAGCCGGCCTCCATCGCGCTTGGTCTTGATGAGCTCGTAGGGTTGCACGGCCCTGCCCATACCAGGAACGAGCGCTGCAAGCACTTCTGCTAACAGCGCCTCGGCATCTGGTAGATAGGCGACCATGACGCTTCGCCTTCAGGTCCTTGCCCTCACGGCGCTCCTCTGCGCCTGTTCCAAGCAGAAGGAAGAGACGCCTCCCTCGGGCGCTCCGGCCTCCGCCTCCGCCCAGCAGGAGGCGAAGAAGCCCCTTCCGGTGGGCCTCGTCATCGACGTCGGTGGCCGAGGCGACCACTCCTTCAACGACGCCGCCCTCCGGGGCCTGGAGCTCTGGGCCGCCGGCAAGCGCTATGACGGCGGCAAGTACGTGGACGTCTCCGAGGACGAGGTCCGCAAGTCCCTGCCCGGCCACCTGGCGTCCGTCGCCTCCACCCTGAAGGCCCTGCCCATCCAGCCCGTGGTCCTCCAGAGCAAGGCCCAGGAGGACTACATCCCCAACCTCCAGCTCCTGGTGGACCGGGGCGCCCAGCTGGCCATCGGCAACGGCTACCTGCTGGCCAACGCCGTGCGGACCTCCGCGCAGGAGAACCCCCAGGCGCGCTACCTGCTCATCGACAGCCAGGTGCTCGACGCCCAGGGCAAGGTGCTGCGGCTGCCCAACGTCCGCACCGTCCTCTTCAAGGAGCACGAGGGCAGCTTCCTCGTGGGCGCGCTCACGGGCCTGGTGACGAAGTCGAAGAAGGTCGGCTTCGTGGGCGGCATCGAGGTGCCCCTCATCCAGCGCTTCGAGGTGGGCTACCGGGCGGGCGTGAAGACGACCAACCCCGAGGCCGCGGCCACGCTGATGTCCGTCTACACCGGCAGCTTCAACGACATGGCGGCCGGCAAGCAGGTGGCGCAGGACCTCATCGCCAAGGGCGCGGACGTCATCTTCCACGCGGCGGGCTCGGACGGCATCGGCGTCATCCAGGCGGTGAAGGAGGCGCGCGCGGCGGGCAAGAACGTGTACGCCATCGGCGTGGACTCCGACCAGTCGCACGTGGCGCCGGAGGCCATCCTCACCTCGATGATGAAGCACTCGGACCTGGCCGTGTACCAGGCCGCCAAGGACCTGGTGGACGGCAAGTTCACCGCCACCGAGCAGAACCTGGGCCTCAAGGAGAACGGCGTGGCCATGGCGGAGGTCCGCGTGGACTTCCCCGGCAAGGCGGAGGCGCTCCAGAAGGTGGAGACGCTGCGCCAGCGCGTCGTGTCCGGTCAGATTCAGGTGCCTTCCGTCCCGGCGGACCTCGCCGCTTTCCAGGCCGCTGCCCCCTGATTTCCCTCCGGCATATCCAGAAGCGCTTTGGCGCCGTCACGGCGCTGGACGACGTGTCGCTCGACATCCGCGAGGGGGAGCTGCTCGCGGTGGTGGGAGAGAATGGCGCGGGCAAGTCCAGCCTGATGAACGTCCTCTACGGGCTGTACCAACCGGACTCGGGCGAAGTGTCCGTGGACGGCGCGCCCGTGCGCCTGAAGAGTCCTCGGGACGCGATTGCCCGAGGCATCGGCATGGTGCACCAGCACTTCATGCTGGTCCCCACCCTCACCGTGGCGGAGAACGTGGTGCTCGGCCGCGAGCCCACGCGCCGAGGCCTGCTCGACCGCGAGCGCGCCATCCGCGAGGTGTCAGAGACGTGCGCGAAGTTCGGCTTCGCGCTGGACGTGCGCGCACGCGTGGACACGCTCACGGTGGGCTCGCAGCAGAAGGTGGAGATCGTCAAGGCGCTGCACCGGGGAGCCCGGGTGCTGGTGCTCGACGAGCCCACCGCCGTGCTCACGCCCCAGGAGTCCGACGAGCTGGCGCGCGTGATGCGCGGCCTGGTCGCGCAGGGGCGCACCGTCGTCCTCATCAGCCACAAGCTCAAGGAAGTGCTGGGCGTGGCGGACCGCATCGCCGTGATGCGCCGGGGCCGGCACGTCGCGGAGGTGCGTCCGGCCGAGACGTCCGCGTCGGAGCTCGCCGCCCTCATGGTGGGCGAGACGCAGCGCGCATCCAACACCGAGGCCCAGGCGAACACCGCCGCGAGTCCTCCGGGCGAGGTGCTGCTCGAGGCAAAGGGACTCCAGGCCCGGGGCGACAACGGCCACCCGGCGCTGCGAGGCGTGGACCTCACGGTGCGCGCGGGCGAAATCGTCGGCATCGCGGGCGTGGATGGCAACGGGCAGCGGGAGCTGGCCGAGGTGCTCACCGGCCTGCGCCCGCTGACGTCCGGAGAGGGCACGCTGCTGGGCCGCAAGCTGACGGGCCTCACGCCCGCGGAGGCTCGCGCGCGAGGCGTGGGCCATGTCCCCGAGGACCGGCTGCGCCGCGCGGTGGTGAAGGCGCTGAGCGTCGAGGAGAACGTGGCGCTGGGCCGGCACAACCAGCCGCCCTTCGCCCGGGGCCCGTGGATTGATTTCAAGGGGCGCCGGGAGCGCGCCACGACGCTGCTCGCCGCGTACGACGTGCGCCCGCCCGAGCCGACGCTGGCGCTGCAGGCGCTGTCGGGTGGCAACCAACAGAAGGTCGTGGTGGCGCGAGAGCTGGACGCGAAGCCCCGGCTGCTGGTGGTGGTGCAGCCCACGCGCGGCCTGGACATCGGCGCGGTGGCGCAGGTGCACGCGCGGCTGCGCGAGGCCCGTGCGCAGGGCGCGGGCGTGGTGCTGGTGTCGCTGGACCTGGAAGAAGTGCTGGCCCTGGCGGACCGGGTCTACGTGTTCTTCGAGGGCCGCGTGACGGGCGAGTTCACCCGTCCGGAGTACGACGAGCGGGAGCTGGGACGACGCATGCTGGGAGCGGAGCAGGGCCATGGGTGAGCGCACGAGGCAGGCCCTGCCATCGGTGCTGTCGGTGTTGTTGTCGCTGGTGGTGTGCTGGTTGCTCATCGCCCTGTCGAAGGACGCGGACGGCTTCACCACCGCCACCGCGGCCTATCTCCAGATGCTCTGGGGTGGCGTGGGCGACTGGCCCCGCTACCTCGAAGGCGCCGCCGCCACCGTCCTCACCCGTCCCCTGGGCGAGGCCGCGATGAAGGCCGCGCTGCTCACCTTCACCGGGCTGTCGGTCGCGGTGGCCTTCAAGGTGGGCCTGTTCAACATCGGCGCGCAGGGGCAGATGATTCTCGGCGCGCTCGCGGCCGCGGTGGTGGGCGCGCATGTGGCCCTGCCCGCGCCGCTGCACATTCCGGCGGCGCTCTTGGGCGCGGCGCTGGCGGGTGGCGCGTGGGCGGGAATCGCCGCCGTGCTGCGGCTCTATCGAGGCGTGCACGAGGTCATCTCCACCATCATGCTCAACTGGGTGGCGCTGCGACTGGTGGACAACTGGCTCGTCGTGGGTCCGCTGCGCGGTGTCGCGGAGGCGGGCGCCTCCATCACCGGCACCGCCGAAATCCACCCCACCGCGCAGCTGCCCAGGCTCCTCGGCGAGGTCTCGCGCCTCAACCTGGGCTTCGTCCTGGCCGTGCTCGCCGCCGTCGCGGTCTGGGCGTGGTTGACGCGCACGCGCTCGGGCTTCGAGACGCGCGCGGTGGGCCTGGGTGACGAGGCCGCTCGCGCCGCCGGCATCCCCGTGGCGCGACGCGCGGGGTTCGCCATGACGTTGGCGGGTGCGCTCGCGGGCCTCGCGGGCGCGGTGCTCGTGCTGGGCACCGAGGGCCGCTACCCGGGCACGCTCGGCGCGCCCTACGGCTTCGACGGCATCGCCATCGCGCTCATCGGCAACAACCACCCGCTGGGCGTGGGCGCCGCGGCCCTCTTCTTCGGCGTGCTGCGCGCGGGTGGCACGCGCATGCAGCTGCTCGACGTGCACAAGAGCTTCCCCGAGCTCATCCAGGGCCTGGCCCTGCTCTTCGTCGCCGGCCGCCTCATCTGGCTGGCGGTGCTGCGCAAGCGCAACGCGACCGCCCCCGTGCCGGCCGCGCCCCCGGCCCCGGCCGCGCAGGTGCCCCATGCTTGAAATCATCCACCGGCTCCTGTTCGCCACGCTGGACGCCGCCCCCGCGCTCGTCTTCGCCGCCCTGGGCGCGGTGCTCTCCGAGCGCGCGGGCGTGGTGGCCGTCGGCATGGAAGGAATGATGCGCACGGGCGCCTTCTGCGCCGCGGTGGCCGCGCTCGTCATGCCCACGCCCCTCGCGGTGGGCATGGGCATGCTCGCCGGCGCGGCGCTGGCCGCGGTGCATGGCTTCCTGTGCATCCGCTGGCGCTCGGACCAGGTGGTGTCCGGCATCGCGCTCAACCTGGTGGCCCTGGCCGGAGGAACCTTCCTCCTGGAGACACACTTCGGCCCCAATGGAACGCCGCCCATCCAACAGCTCGGCACGTGGGAGCTGCCGGGCCTGTCCTCCGTGCCGGTGCTCGGCGCGCTCTCCGGCCACGCCGCGCCCACCTACCTGGCACTTGTCCTTCCGTTGCTGTTGCAAGCCATGCTGACCCGCACGCCCCTGGGCCTGCGCCTGCGCGCGGTGGGCGACAAGCCTCACGCGGTGGCCACCCTGGGACTCTCCGTCCCCGCCTTGCGGTGGGGCGCGGTGTTGGGCAGCGGACTGCTGGCGGGCCTGGGCGGCGCGGTGCTCTCCACCACGGTGCTGGACCGCTTCGAGCAGCACACGCCCGCGGGCCTGGGCTTCATGGCCCTGGCCGCCATGGTGTTCGGCCGGTGGACCCCCATGGGCGCCTTCCTCGCGGCCGCGTTCTTCGCCTTCGGCAACGCGCTGCGAATCGGCCTGGCCTCCAGTTCGCCAGCCCTCCTGGACCTCGTCCCCCAGGGTGTCTTGCTGGCGCTGCCCTACGTCCTCACCCTCCTCGTCCTCACCCTCCAGGGACAGCGCAACAGCACACCCGCCGCACTCGGCGTGCCATACGAGCAGGAGTCGCGCTGAGGGCCACCCCCACCAATTGGGTCATTTTGAACCCGGGTATGGATTGATTCCTGGTCATAATCGACCCCAAGATGTCCGAAGAGCAACGCCCTTGGGGTTCGGCGCCGGGGAAAGATGACGCTCCAACCCCTTGCCGTTATTGGGGTGTTCTCCGGGTTTCTCCAGGATTAAGACACAGGGCGTCGGGCTCCGCGACGGCACGCGCCTCGCATGTGCTCAAAGCGTCGGGCCACGCCGGAACGGAAGAAGGCCAGCGGGGGAGGCCTCAGCCATTCTGACGCATGGTCCGTAGGGACTCCTTGTGAATCCGGGCCCGGTCGGTCCGGTCAACATGGCGGGGTGGGTGATGCTGGAGACGACGGGAACGACCGAGACGTACCGCCCCCGCGTGTTGGCGGTGGACGTGGAATCCGAGGGCATGGAGCGGCTGTGCTCCATCCTGGCCCCGGCGGGCTACGACGTGCTGCCCGCGCGTGGCGAGGAGGCGCGTCAAGCCGCGGACCTCGTATTGCTGGACGTGAAGCAGCCCGGGACTGACGGACTGGCGGCCTATCGCAGGCTCCAGGCGGAGCTGGGTGTGCCCTCGGTGCCGGTGCTGATGCTGACGCGCCGGGCGGACCGTCAGCTGCGCCGCCAGGTGCTCGAGGCGGGCGTCGACGACGTGCTGACCACCGAGCCGCTTGATCCACTGGAGCTCAAGGTCCGCGTGCACACGCTGCTGGAACTCAAGGCCCACCGCGACCGCGGAGGCGAGCGCGCCGAGGAGCTGCTGGACCCGCGCGCCCGCTGGGTGGAGATGGAGCGGCTGGCGCGCGTGGGCACGCTGGCGGCGGACGTGGCGCAGAACCTGGACCACATCAGCGCGGGCCTCCAGCAGGCGCTGGGGCACGTGCGCGAGCGCGCCAAGCAGGGCCTGCCTCCGGACGCGGAAGAGCTCAAGAAGCTGGGCGTGGCCGGCGAGCAGATGCGGCTGTACGGCCAGCACCTGCTCTCGTTAGGCCCGACCAACCCCAAGGACATCCAGCGCTTCGACCTGCGCGACCTGGTGCCCGGCGTGGTGGAGCGGATGCGCGACAACGGCCGGCTGGGCTCCGCCGAGGTGACGGTGCTCCTGCCGGAGGACCCCATCGCCGTGGTGTTCAACCGCCGCCAGCTGGAGCAGGTGGTGGTGGAGCTGCTCGCCAACGCGGCGCAGGCGGTGGAGGACGTGAAGGACCGCCCGCACCGGATTCACGTCGGCGTGGAGATGCCGGACATGTTCGGGGACTTCGGCCCGCGCCTGTTCGTGAAGGACACGGGCATCGGCATCTTCGAGGACGAGCTGCAGGCCGTCTTCGAGCCGTACTACACGACGAAGCCGCCGGAGAAGGGCGCCGGCCTGGGCCTCACCGTCGCTCGCGCCCTGGTGGAGTCCATGGGCGGCAAGCTGACGGTGCAGAGCCGGGTCAACCTGGGCAGCACCTTCACGGTGGAGCTGCCCGAGCAGACGTCCTCCTGGTAGCTAGAACCGGTAGGCGACGCCGAAGAGGGCCTCCATGGCGAACTCGCTGTCATCCCAGTCGGGGATGAGAGCGGGTCCCATGCGGAGGTTGAAGTTCACCGCCACGCGGCTGTCGATGAAGTACTCCAGCCCGCCTCCCACGAGGATGGGGATGACGGGGCCGATGCCCTCGCCGAAGTAGACGTGGAAGGGCATGTCGATGCCCACGTTCACCATCAGCGCGCTGGTGACGGGGATGCCCACCACGAAGGCGACCGGCAGCGCCAGGCCCACGTCGGTGTCGTGGTCGTTGAAGTAGAAGAACGGGCCCGGCTGGAACGTGAGCGCGAAGGCCACGTTGTTCGCCTTCGCCAGCTCCAGCCGCAGCCAGCCCTGCAGCTTGATTCCAGGCGCGGTGTGGCGAACCCAGCCCTCGCGGCCCCAGTTGAAGCTGAACTTGCCGCCGACATCGAGGCGCTCAGAGCTGCCATGGAGCACCCCCAGGGTCAGGCCCGGCCAGCCAATCTGGCCGGAGAAGGCGGTATTGCCACTGCCCAGCGTGTCGGCGGCGAGGATGGACCACCCCTGCCCCCGCGCGAGGGCGGAGCCAGGAAGGGCCAGCAAGCAGGCGAGAAGAATTCCAGGAACGAGGCGCTTCACACGTTTCCTTTCGACGGGGGCCCCGCGGACACAGGGCCAGGTGCCAGACGACATCCTGAAGAGTGAATCAGGACTCAGGTGGGTTGTCCGCGCTCACGAGCGAGCGCGATGAAGGCTTCGATGAAGGCCGCCAGCCGGGTCTCCGCGCGCTCACGGGCGCGGGCCAGGGGCTCGCCTTGAGCGGGCGTCTCCTTCCGCTCGAAGTAGTATTTGATTTTCGGCTCGGTGCCGGACGGGCGGAGCGTCACGCGCCCCCCACCCTCCAGCTCGAAGGCCAGCACGTTGGACGGAGGCAGTCCCTGCACACCGCGCTGGTAGTCCAGCACGGCCCGCACCGCCTCGCCTCCGATGTGCGAGGGCGGACGCGCGCGGAAGGCATCCATGATGCCGCGGATGGCCTGGGCGCCCGCGGAGCCCGGCAGCGTGACGTTGCGCTGAGCCCCCACGTAGAGCCCGTGGCGACGCTGGATCTCCTCCAGGTAGCCCAGCACGGTGGTGCCCCGTGATTCGCACCACGCGGCCAGGTCCGCCATGACGAGCGCCGCGCCGACGCCATCCTTGTCCCGCGTCACGGTGCCAGCGGTGTAGCCCAGCGCCTCCTCGTAGCCGAAGACGAACTGGGTGCCCTCGGAGCGCTCTCGCTCCAGCGCGCGGTTGGCGATCCACTTGAAGCCGGTGAGCACCTCGTCGTACGCGGCGCCCAGCGAGCGCGCGATGTCGCCCAGCTGCGTCGACGACACGATGGTGGTGACGACGTGCGGGCGCGCGCGCTGCGTGGACTGCGTCAGCAGGTAGTGGCCCAGGAGCACGCCCACCTCGTTGCCGGTGAGCATGCGAAGGCCGCCGCCAGACTCGCGCGCCATGACGGCCAGCCGGTCCGCGTCCGGGTCATTGGCCAGCACCAGGTCGGCCTTCACGCGCTCGGCGGTAGCGCGGGACAGGTCCATCGCGCCGGGCTCCTCCGGGTTCGGGAAGCGCACGGTGGGGAAGCGTCCGTCCGGCATGTGCTGCTCGGCCACGGGCGTGAAGCGCGGGAAGCCCGCCTCATGCAGGGCCCGCTCCGCCCAGACGCCGCCCACGCCGTGCATCGCCGTGTAGACAATGGACAACGTCTCGGAGCCCCGCTTGTACACACGCAGCCCGAGGATGGCGCGCAGGTAGTCCTCGCCCAGCGAGTCAGGGATGTCTCGCCACAGCCCCTTCTCCTTCGCCTGCGCCACCGTCAGGAGCGGCACCCGGTTGGCGGCCTCCACCTTCGCGATGGCGGCGGCGATGCCCGTGTCGTGCGGGGGGATGATTTGAGCGCCGTTACCCCAGTAGACCTTGTAACCGTTGTACTCGGGTGGATTGTGGCTGGCCGTCACCATGATGGCCGCGGCGGCGCCCAGGTGGAGGCACGCGTAGGCGGTGAGCGGCGTGGGGACGGGCATCGGGAAGACGTGGGCGGGGATGCCCTCGGCGGCGAGCACCGCGGCGGTGTCCTCCGCCAGCTCCGCGCTCAGCCGGCGCGCATCGCGGCCCACCACCACGCCGCGTGTGGCGGCATCCGGCACGTGAGCCTTGAGGTAGCGAGCCAGCCCCGCGCTCGTACGCCGCACGACGGCGCGGTTCATCCGGTTGGGCCCCGCGCCCAGCACACCCCGCAGGCCCGCGGTGCCGAACTCCAGGTCCCCCGAGAAGCGGTCCGCGAGCTCCGCCATGTCGCCCTGGGCCAGCAGGCGCGCCAGCTCCTCGGCGGTCGCGGGGTCCGGGTCCGCCAGACGCCACGCCTCCGCCCGCTCTCTCAGTCCGGTGTCATTCATGGAGCTTCGAAGCCTCGTGCAATCAGGGGCGCTCGGGGGTCCCGAGCGCACGTGGTTTTCAGGTGTAGTCCGTGAGCTTGCGGCGCGTGGCGCGACCCTTCGGCGCGTCCTTGCCGCCCTGGCACGTCACGCACAGCTCCGCATACGGCATGGCTCGAAGCCGGCCGAGCGGAACCTCATCCCCGCACTCCTCGCACTCGCCGAAGGAGTCCGGGTCATCGCGCAGCTTCGCCAGCGCCTTGAGCACACGGGCCAGCACGCCATCCATGTTCCGGTTCCGGTTGGAGGCGATGGCCTGCATCATCTCGTTGAGGGGTTGCTCGTCCTCGTCGCCGCCGATGCGCGCGTCATCGGTGCGGTTGGGTTCGATTCTCGCGGGCGCCTTCTCCGTCAGCTCGGAATGCAGCGCCAGGAGCAGCCCCTTGAGCTCGTCTCGCTGTTTGGCGTTCATGTCGGCGGGGCCCGTCAGTACTTCGCGGTGGAGACCTGCCCGGTGACGATGGCCACCGACGCGGACGCCCCCAGGCGGTTGGCGCCCGCACGCACCATCTTCATCGCGTCCTCGGCGGAGCGGATGCCGCCGGACGCCTTCACGCCCACGTCCTCGCCCACCACCCTGCGCATCAACGCCACGTCCTCCGCCGTCGCCCCGCCCCCGTTGAAGCCCGTGGACGTCTTCACGAACGCGGCGCCCGCGGCCTTCGACAGCACGCAGGCGATGACCTTCTCCTCGTCGTTGAGCTGCGACGTCTCCAGGATGACCTTCACCGGCACCGGGCCACAGGCCTCCACCACGGCGGCGATGTCCCGCTGAACCAGCGCGTAGTCATGCGACTTGAGCGCGCCGATGTTGACGACCATATCGATTTCACGCGCCCCCGCGGCGATGGCCTCGCGGGCCTCGAACGCCTTGGCCGACGACAGCGCCGCGCCCAGGGGGAAGCCCACCACGGCGATGGGCACGGTGGAGGAGCCCGCCAGCACCCTGGCCGCGGTGGCCACGTGCGAGCTGTTCACGCACACCGTCGCGAAGCCGTGCTGCCGGGCCTCCTCGGCCAGCTTCACCACGTCCTCGGCGCGAGCCTCCGGCTTGAGCAGCGTGTGGTCGATGTACGGCGCCAGGTCCGCGGCGGTGCGGAGCGAGGCCGGGTCCACGCGGCCCAGCGCGGGACGCGGTGCGGGAGGAGTGGAGGCCGCCTCCCGGGCACCCTTCCACCCATGCAGGTGGCGGCGAGCCTGGTCGGCGATGTCCTCGACGAACTTGAAGAGGTCCTCGGAGTCGGACATGGCGCCCGAATAGCCCACTTCGCGGCCCTCGGGAAGCGCTCGGGCGACCCGTACGTTTCCCGCTCGCACCACAGGTGCCGAGGGTGGGACCGTGGCTGTAGAGTCCACCTGTGATGTTCCGCCTCCGGCTGTTCAGCCTCCTCGTCCTCCTGCTTGCCGCGCTGCCAGGCTTCGCCGCGAGCCCTCCCTCCCCCGCTCCCGTTGCCCTGGGACAACCGCTCACGGTGCATTTCTTCGACGTGGGCCAAGGTGACGCGGCCCTCGTCATCTCCCCCACCGGCAAGACGGTGCTCATCGACGGCGGTCCTCCCGAGGCCCGGGAGCGGCTCACCGCCCGAATCAAGGAGCTGGTGAAGGGGCCGCTGGACCTGGTCATCCTCACCCATCCGCACCTCGACCATCTGGGAGGGCTCGTCTCGGCGGTGCGCGCCGTGGGCGCCAGGCGGTTCATGGACCCGGGCTTCAACCATCCCAGCGAGGCGTACCGGGACCTGCTCGACTTCGTGGGCGACAACGTGGGCCAGGTGCTGACGCCCGAGCCGGGGCCCTCGAGTGCACACGGGCTGCTCACCATCGGCCTGGGCGAGGGCGTCTCCCTCACCGTGTTCTGGCCGCGCATGCCCAAGGAGCCCTTCCTCGTGGGCACGCGCTCGGACGCGAACTCCAACTCCATCGTCCTGCGGCTGACCTACGGGAAGACGGCGTTCCTGCTCGTCGGCGACGCGGAGCCGGACACGGAGGCCGCGCTGCTCCAGCGCTCGCTGAACCTCACCGCCACGGTGCTGAAGGTCGCCCATCACGGCGGCAAGCACTCCTCCACCGCCGCGTTCCTCGCCGCGTCGAAGCCGCAGGCCGCCGTCATCTCCGTGGGCGCGAAGAACGACTACGGACACCCCGCGCCGGAGACCCTGGCGCGCCTGGCGGACGTCGGGGCCCATGTGCTGCGCACGGACCAGGAAGGTGAAGTGGTCGCCGCCAGCGATGGCCAGTCCGTCACGCTGAGGACCCACGCCGGCACGGGGGCGCTGCTGGTGCTCACCGGAAACGTGGACCCGAGCCCCGTGACGTCAGCCCCCGCCCCGCTCACCCCGGTGCGCCCTGGAGCCACCCCGCCGCCGCGCGGTGAGTCGGGGCGCGCGCCCAAGTCGTCTCCCTCGGACTCCAGCACGGGCCCGTACGTGGGGCTCAAGGGCAGCAAGGTGTTCCACCGTGAGACGTGCTCCACGCTGAAGCGTTCCAAGTCAGAACGTACGCTCTACCCGAACCGCGAAGCCGCCCTGCGCGAGCGTCGCCCCGCAGAGGATTGTCACCCATGAGCCCGCGCCTTCTCGCCCTGTTGGGGACCCTCTGGGTCCTGGGGGCCTGCCGGGAATCCCAGCCGGAAGCGGCCGCGCCGCAGGCCACCGAGGCCAGGCGCCTGTTCGGCTCCGAGCCGGATGGAAAGCTGCACGTCTACTTCTTCGACGTGGGCCAAGGCGACGCGGCCCTCATCGTCTCCCCCAAGGGGACCACGGTGCTGGTGGACGCGGGCCCGCAGAGCGCCGCCGCCCACCTGGTGAACCGCCTGCCGGAGCTGCTCATCCGGCCGCTGGACCTGGTCATCCTCACGCACCCCCATGTGGACCACCACGGGGCGCTCGACTCCGTCCTCCGCCGGGTGGGGGCTCGCCAGCTCATGGAGCCCCAGGTTCCCGGGACGCCGCCCGCGTATGACCAGCTGCTCACGGACATCAGCGCGCGCCAGATTCAGGTCGTCTCGCCCGCACCGCCCACGTCGACGCCCAACGCGCCCCAGCGCATCAACCTGGGCGACGGGGTGTCGCTGACCATCCTCTGGCCTCGCGCCCCCGCCGAGCCCTTGCTGGATGCGCCCGAGACGGCGCTCGAGGCCAACTCCATCGTCATGCGCCTGTCCTACGGCGAGACGTCGGTGCTCTTCATGGGCGACGCGCTCGCGCAGACGGAGGAGTACCTGCTCGCGCGCGAGGTCCCGCTCAAGTCCACGCTGCTCAAGGTGGGGGCCCATGGCCTCCCTGGCGCCACCACCGCGCCCTTCCTCGCACGAGTGGGCGCGCGTGCTGCCGTCATCTCCGCGGGCAAGGGCAACGCCTTTGGAGCGCCCGCCCCCGCCACGCTGGAGCGGATGAAGGCGGCCCACGTCCAGGTGTTCCGCACCGACGTGGACGGCGAGGTGCAGGTGGTCAGCGATGGCCAGTCGCTGGTCGTCTCGCCCCAGCGCCTGCCTCGAGGGACGCCCACGGACACGCGCTACACGCACGCGGGACAGGGCCCCACGCCGGAGCCGGATTTCTGGGCCGGGAAGCCCGCGCCCTCGAAGAAGGCGCCCGAGGAGCCGGCCGCGCCACCTCCCGAGACGCCCGCCCCCGCGCCCGCGCCTCCGGTGGCCGCCGCCAAGGAGAAGGAAAAGGAGAAGGGGGACTCGAAGAAGTACACCGGGCCCTATGTGGCCAGCCGGAAGCGGCCGCTCTTCCACATTCCGAACTGCGACGGCGCGAAGAAGATCCACGCCGAGAACCTCATCACCTACAAGACGCGCGAAGAGGCCGCTCGCGAGCGGCGCCCTGCCCAGGACTGCAACCCATGACGAAGCACACCCGGTCCCAGGCACAGCAGGCCACGCTCGACCGCATCGAGGACGACGTCGCGGTGCTCATCGTGGAGGGGCGCGAGGTGACGCGGCCTCTTGCCTCGCTACCCTCGGGAGTCCGCGAGGGCGACGTGCTCGACCTGGAGACGATGACCGTCAATCCAGAGGCCACCGAGGCGCTGCGAGAGCAGGTCCGCGCGGCCCGACAGCGGGCGAAGAAGGGGAAGACTCCGCCGCCTGGAGACTTCGACCTCTAGGAGCCCTCTCCCGAGCAATGCCCAGGGTGCATTCATTGCCCCGGGCAACCTCGTCCCGAACACGACGGCAGGAACCAGGAAGGAGAGGACTCCGCAACTTCGAGCTCACAACAGCCCTGGGGAAGTCCCCCGGGATGATGTCCACGAACTACCGCGCAGAGAGCGCGATGGGGGTCGCCCGGAGGGAGATGACTCCGTGACTTCGGTTTCCAGACAGCCCCCGGGGCAGTGAATCCCAGGGGTCTTGTCCACGAACTACCGCGCAGAGAGCGCGATGGGAGTCGCCCGGAGGGAGAGGACTCCGTGACTTCGGTTTCCAGACAGCCCCCGGGGCAGTGAATCCCAGGGGCCTTGTCCACGAGCTACCGCGCAGAGAGCGCGATGGGAATCTCCAGGTCGACGTCCTCGCCCTTGAAGCTGGAGAAGACCATGCCCTTCGCCTGGTCCCGGATGCAGCTGCCCACGGGGTTCGCGGCGGCGTTCAGGTCCTTGCGGCTGAACGTGGTGGCCTTCACCGCGCCGGACGTCCCCACCGTCGCGGTGAGCGTCACGTTGCCCCCCTTGAACGAGGGATTGCGGCGAAGCTCCTGCGCGACACAGTCACGGAACGCGGCCTGCTTCTCGTTGACCACGCGCTCCACCTCTTCGTCGGAAGGCCCACCCACCTCGTCCTCGCCGGCGGGCGCATTCGCGCCTTCACCCGCCTGAGGCGCGGCGGCCTGCTTCTCCGTGCCCTCGGCCGGAGCCTGCTTCTCCGTCTCCCCACCAGCGGCGGGCGCGGCCTTCTCCTCTGAAGGCGTGCCTGCCGCACCCTCGCCAGCAGCGGGCTGGCTCGGCGCGGCGGGCTGCTCGTCGACGGGCGCGGGCGGAGGCTTCACCGCGGGAACCGGCGCCGGCTTCCCGGCAATCTGGTCGCTCAGCGCGGCCATCCCCGCGCCCGAGAAGATGGAGCGCTCCACCACCTGGCCCGAGGCATCCAACGCCTTCACGCGCAGGGGCATGATGCCCGTCGCATCCAGCGCGAACGCGGCGCCCACGGGGACGACGATGAGCAGCAGGAGCACGAGGGCAATGACCTTCCCCTTCGAGCCTCCGCCACTCTTCGTGCTGACCTTCTTGCTCTTGCCACTCTTCGCCGCATTGCGCGTCGAAGACGCACGCGCCGGAGGAGCTTCGTCCTCCTCTTCGTCACGCGCCGCCGCGAGCGGATCCTCCTGCGGAATCCCGTCGTCCGACTCGCCCTTCTCGGGCAGGTCCAGGTCGGAGAACAGCTCGTTCAACGGGGCCGCGGACGCCGCGGGCGCGGCACCTCGCCGCGACGCGGGCTGCGGCTGGTTCCGAGGATCGGGCTCTCCGAAGTACGTCGTGTCCGGGTCCTCCTCCGGCACCCACTGACGCTGGGCGGGAGCCTGGGGCTCCTCCTCCGGCGGCAGCTGGGGCTCGGGCTCCGGCTCCGGCGCGAAGCGCTGCTCGGGCTCCTGGTAGGACGGCTGCGGCTCCGGCTCGCGACGCGCGGGCGCGCTCTTCGCGGCACGCGCGGGAGCAGGAGGCGCCTCCGCCACGGGAGGCGGAGGAGGCGGCGGCTCCGGCGCGGGAGCGGGCGCGAACAGCCCGGCCAGCTCCGGCACATCCGCGCCGCGCTTCCAGTCCGCCATGCCCTGCTGCCAGAAGAAGCTCCGGCCGCTGATGGTGCCCGTGGCGATGAGCTCGCGGAGCGCCCCTTCGTCCAGCGGGCCCTCCTGCTTGTTGCGCACCATCACGAACCACGGAGAGCCCGTGGCGCGCAGCGGTGCCGCACGTGTCGGCTCATCATCCCAGGGCGTCTGGAGCGCCGCGGGAGGGACTTTGTCGAGGGCAGGCGAGGCCGCCACCGGCGCGGGTGCGGCACTCGCGGCGGGCTCGGCCAAGGAGCGCTCTTGCGCTCTCAGCCGCTCCACGTCCGCGAGCGACACCACGCGGGTGCTTTCCTCTTCGGCGGGTCCTTCGACGGTGATGACGTTCTGGCAGTTCTTGCAACGGACCTTGACCGTTTTGCCGCGGACTTTTTCGTCCGCAATGGAGTACCGCTTCTGGCAATTGTCGCAGGTGAAGTTCAAGGGGAGCGTCCGGCTCGCTGAGGGGAGACGAGGTCCGGGATGCTACCGCTAGAATTCTCCGGCGCAAACCATCGGTTGACTCCGTCTTGCGGCCCAACTATGGAGCCGCCCTCTCCCCCTGTCTTCTCTCGCCTTATTTCAGAAGGTGGCGAATGTCGGCGAAGGACCTCGGATCGAAGTTCGTCTGCTTCAAGTGCCAGACGAAGTTCTACGACATGAAGAAGCCTGACCCGCTGTGCCCCAAGTGTGGCGCGGACCAGCGGGAAAGCCCTGCCCTCAAGCCGCAGCCCGAGGGCCGTCGCGGCCGTCTGGCCGCTCCCAAGGTCATCGAGCCCATCGAGCCCGAGGAGCCAGCACCGAGCAACGACGAGGAGGAGGAAGACCTCGACTCGTTCGATGAGGACGACAGCGCTGCCGCTGAGTCCGACGACGACGACAACTAGCTGTTGATGGGGTTCCCGCGGACTCCCTGGCCAACGCCGGGAGTCCCTGGGCTTCGGAAGTCCTCACGAAGCCACCTCACGGAGCGCCCCTTCCACCGGGGCGCCTCCAGACTTCCCTTACGACTCGTGTGTTCCGCTCAGGTTCCCGTCGACGCCGGAGTCAGCTCCGACAGCGCGCGGCGGATCTGCTCGTAGAGCCCAGGTCCCATCTCCTGCATCCCCACCGGACGCACGCTCTTGCGAGTCGCCTCAGGTCCATGGTGCGCCGGGTTCGTCAGAGCTGATCGCTTCTTGGCCTGTTGCATCATTCGGCCCCCCTCTCTTGTTGATACGCACCACTACCGTAGCAATTTTTCCGTTGCAGCGGAAAACGAATCCAGTCGTCCACGTCTCAACTCCTAGAACGTGTAGCGAACAAATCCTTTGAGGGGATTCGCCGCGGGAGACTGGAGGGGTGGGCTACTTGAGCTCGGAGACCGTCCAATCCTGTGTCACCTCGACGCGCTCCCCGGCCCGGACATTCACGGTCCGCTCCACCGGGGGGAGCCGCTCGTGCCAGAAGACCAGCGTATGGGTGCCCTCCGGGACCTCCATCCGGAAGCTTCCGTCGGGCCGAGTGGTGGTGAAGTACCCATGGTCGAAGGTGCGCACCACGGCCCTCATCCACGGGTGGATGTCGCAGTGGATGGGCAGCATGCCGGGCTGTGCGGGCAGCGGCCGGCGCGTGGTCATTCCATCCAGGGGCATGGCCACGTTGAAGTAGGAACGATTGGAGCCGGAGGCCGCGCGCACGTTGTGGACCAGCGGGTCCGAGTTGCGCAGCGTCAGCGTCGTCCCGGCGAGGGCGGCGAGGACGGGGGGCTCATAGAGACACTTCTTCTGGTCCAGCACCGGGTCGGCGGGGGGCGTCGCGGGGGGCGGGAGCCCGGCGCCGGACTTGAGGGAGACCACCGTGTAGGCCAGGGCCCCCTCGGCGCCGACGACAAGGGTGCGGTCCTCCGCCTGCTCACCACACACGGAGACGACCGTGCCGGTGGTGGGCGACAAGGTAGGGGCCGGAGGGGTGCCCGCAAGGCGGACCTTCCCCTCGAGGGTGCCCCACTTCACGTCGGCCGGCGGGCGCGCGGCCGAGGGCGCTGGCGCCGCGGGTGCCGGGGGAGCGGGCGACTCGCGACAGGCGGAAACGAGCGCGAGGAGGAGCAGCGGGCGGAAGAAAGGGGCGCGGAGCACGCGTCCCGTCTAACGGGTGCGTGAAGCTCTTTCAAATGGCGGATGACGGTCCGAGGGCTCGGGGGATGACTCCGGGTCCATTTGGGCGTTGGACCCCCATCATCCTTGTTGGTACAAGAGCGCGCGGCCGTACACGGTGCGGCTCTGTGGGAGGCAGCAACTTTGCGGGAGAAATTGAAGGCGCTGGCGGAGCTTCAGAATGTGGACCTGGAGGTCGCATCGCTCCGGAAGGCCGCGGACGTCCACCCCCGTCAGATTGCCGAGCTGGAGCGGGAGCTGGGTGTGGCTCGCAGCGCCATCGAGGCTGAGCGTGCACGGGTCGCCGACAAAGAGCGGCAGAAGACGCAGCTCGAGCAGAACATCGTCGACGAAAAGGACAAGGTGAAGAAGTGGGAGGCGCGCCTGAGCGAACAGCGCTCCACCCGCGAGTACTCCGCCCTGGCCCGTGAAATCGATATCGCCAAGAAGGCCAACCTGACGATGGCCGAGGAACAGGTCGAGCTGACGAAGCAGCTCGGCCAGGACCGCGAGGCCCTCAAGGGGAAGGAGGCCGACTTCTCGACGAAGCAGCAGGGCCTGTCCGCACGGATGGCCGAGCTGCGCGGGAAGCTGGGCGAGGCCGAGGCGCAGGTGAAGGCGCTCGAGGGTCGTCGCGCGGGTGTGGCCGGCAACGTGGACGCCACGTTGCTGCGACGCTACGACGTGGTGCGGAAGAAGAAGCTGCCCGCACTGGTCGGCGTGGTTGCGGGGACCTGCCAGGGCTGCAACATGAACGTGCCTCCGCAGCTCTACAACCAGCTGCGCACGTCGCTCGGCACCGACATCTGCCCGTCCTGCAACCGCATCATCTACGCGGTGGAAGCGCTCCAGGAAACTCCCGCGGCCGCGAAGTAGGCCGTCGCGATGCCTCCGCCGTCCATCGTCGACATCCTCCGTCACATCGCGCGCGAGGAGCCCCTTTCGTCGACGGTTCGCACCTTCCGCGGCTTGACGCGGGAGCGGCTGGGGCAGCTTCTCGACGAAGCCGCCACCCGTCTGGACCCCGCCCCGAAGGCGGAGGACCGGGCGGCGGCAGCCTCGCCCTCCTCCGCGGACCTGGCGGAGCGTCCCCTTCCCTCGGAGACACTGGGTCGGGTGCGCGTCTATTCGGACGGCGCCGCCAGGGGCAATCCCGGGCCCGCCGGCGCGGGCGCGGTGGTGACGGACACCGAGGGCCAGGTGCTCGCGCGGCTGGGCCGCTTCCTCGGAACCCAGACGAACAACACCGCCGAGTACCAGGGCCTGCTCTTGGGGCTGCGGCACGCGAAGTCGCTGGGGGCTCGCGAGGTGGACGTCTACGCGGACAGCGAGCTGCTCATCCGTCAGCTCGGCGGGCAGTACCAGGTGAAGAGCGCCACGCTGAAGCCGCTGTTCGACGAGGCGAGGAAGCTGCTCGCCACCTTCGCCCGGGTGCGGCTGCACCACATCCCCCGCGCGAAGAACGGCGAGGCGGATGCGATGAGCAACCGCGCCATCGACGAACGCATGTAACCAGACGCGTCCGGCCTCCCTCCCCTGCGTCCGGTGTCCCCTGGAGTGGACCGACGTCCCGGGCCTGTTGTAAGGGGCAGGAGTCGGAGTGGCTCAGATGAACGCCGGCCACCGCAATCACGGGTGGCGGGAGGAAAGTCCGGGCTCCATAGGGCAGGGTGCTGGCTAACGGCCAGTCGAGGCGACTCGCAGGAAAGTGCCACAGAAAACAGACCGCCCGTTCCGCAAGGGGCGGGTAAGGGTGAAACGGTGCGGTAAGAGCGCACCGCGCCCGGGGTGACTCGGGCGGCACGGTAAACCCCACCTGGAGCAAGAGCCAATAGGAGCGTGTCCCCGCTGTCCGGGGGACAAGGATTGCCCGTCCCATGCGCTCGGGTTGCTCGCTGATGAGGCCCCTGGGCAACCAGGGCCCTAGATGAATGTTCATCACCCATCCCGAAAGGGGTGGGGACAGAACTCGGCTTACGAGCCACTCCGACGCTTTTCCCTCATCCCCTCCCGGGCCCGCCGCGCGTCACTGCGCCACGGGCACCTGGGCGAGCAGGATGCGGTTGCGGCCATCGTTGCGGACCTGGTCCGGATTGGTCAGTGCCAGACGCGAGTCCGTCCTCGGGTCCCACAGCCCCAGCCAGATGTTGAGGGCCTTGGGGCTCTCGTTCGAGGGGATGTAGATGGAGAACTCGTCCTTCACCGTCTCCCCGGGCTTCCACTGGGACGTGGGCAGCAGGCCGCCGGCCGGCTTGTGGTCCACGTTCATCCGCTCCATGCGCCCGCCCACGTCCTCGACGTGGACGAAGACGAGGTAGTCCTCCTCCAGGGTGTCCAGCACCTTGAAGTAGACCGTGACGGTGGCCCGCTCTCCGGGGGTCAGCCGTCCGGGTTGCACCGTGGCGGCGACCAGCTCCACCTTGCGGCCCAGGTTGGCGCCGTTGCGCACGGACAGCGGGGGAATCTGGGTGACGGTGGCGGCGCGCCGCTGCTCGGGGCTCGTGCCCCCGGGGGCCTCGACGATGCAGGCACTGCCCAGCAGGAGGACCGACGGAAGCATGACGGTGGAGAGCTTGAAGCGCATGGCCCGCCGGTTCTACTCGGCCACGGGCGCTGCATCCACCGGCGTGTTGGTGTATGCGGAGCCGCGCATATGAAGACGCCCAACGCCCTCGACGCCCTGGCCGCGCAGGTGCCGCCCGCCCCCTCCCCCGCCCCCAGTGGGGAAACCTCGCAGCCGGGGACGGGCACGCCCCCCTCGGACGGCTTCTCCGCGAACGACGCGGTGGGCATTGGCGGCGCCGCCCTCTTCGTCCTGCTGATGGTGCTCGCGGCCCGTAAGCTCTTCTTCCGCAAGCGCGCCCCCGAGCCGGGCAAGAAGCCGGGGGTCCCCGCCCCCGAGCAGCAGCGGCCGGAGCTCCCCGCCACGCGGCCCGAGCTGCGCGTGGAGCTGCCGCCCTCGGAGAAGGAGGCCGCCCGGCTGCGCGAGGTGGACGCGGCGCACGCCCGCGCCCAAGCGCTGGCCCGTCAGCGCGAGGAGGCCGCCCGCGCCGCCAGGGCCAGCACCGACGCCGCGGAGCGCACCCGGCTGGAGGAGCAGGCCCGCGCCCTCAAGGAGCGCGAGGAGGACGAGAAGCGCGCCGAGTACCGCGCGAAGAAGGCCGCCGACGAGGAGGCCCGGGAGCGGCGCAAGCGGGAGCAGGCCGAGGCCCAGCGGCTCATGGACGAGCAGCGCGCCCAGGAGGCCGCCGCCGTCGAGGAGGCCCGCCGCGCGGAGGAGGCCGCCGCTCGCGCCAAGGTCGACGCGGAGGCGGGACGCACGCTGTCGCAGGGCCTGGACAAGACGCGGAGCCAGGGCTTCATGGCCCGCCTCAACGGCCTGTTCGGCCAGCAGCGCCAGGTGGACGAGTCCGTGCTGGCGGAGCTGGAGGAGATTCTCTTCACGGCGGACATCGGCGTGCGCACCGCGAGCAACCTCGTCGAGGTGGCGCGCGAGAAGCTCAAGCGCAGCGAGCTGAAGGACTCCGAGCGCATCAAGGACCTCATCCGCACGGAGGTCGCGCGCATCGTCGACCTGCCCGTGCCCCGCACGCTGGAGGGAGGAGGCCCTCCGCACGTCGTCATGGTGGTGGGCGTCAACGGCGCCGGGAAGACGACGACCATCGGCAAGCTCGCCGCGAAGCTCACCAGCGAGGGGAAGAAGGTGGTGCTGGCCGCGGGTGACACGTTCCGCGCCGCCGCCACCGAGCAGCTCGACGTCTGGGCGGAGCGCGCGAAGGCGCAGCTCGTGAAGGGCGCCGAGGGCGGAGACCCGGGCTCCGTCATCTTCGACGCGGTGAAGAAGGCCCAGGCCGAGGGCGCGGACGTGGTCATCGCCGACACGGCCGGCCGGCTCCACACCAAGGCCCCGCTCATGGAGGAGCTGAAGAAGGTCAAGCGCGTCATGGACAAGGCCATGCCGGGCACGCCCCACGAGGTGCTGCTCGTGCTGGACTCCACCAACGGACAGAACGCGATTCAGCAGGCCAAGCAGTTCCACGAGGCCGTGGGTGTCACCGCCATCGCGCTGACGAAGCTGGATGGCACCGCCAAGGGCGGCGTCATCATCGGCATCTGCGACGAGCTGAAGCTCCCCGTCCTCTGGGTCGGCGTCGGTGAGAAGGTCGCGGACCTGCGCCGCTTCGAGCCGCGCGAGTTCGTCGAGGCCCTCTTCGAGTAACGCGCGCCTTGGCCCTCACTGTCCCAACAGTGAGGGCAGCAGCGCCTCCAGCAGCTCCTTGGCCTGCGGGTCCAGCCCATCCACCCCCAGGCCACTGCCCGCGCCCAGCGTGCCCATCACCGAGTCCAAGTCAGGCAGGCCCAGGTCGTCATCACCATGGGCCTCCTGCCACCAGCGCACGCGCAGGCGCGTCAGGGCCTTCACATTCGACGGGCTCGCCTTCGCCAGCTCCTGCGTGA
The DNA here is from genome assembly GCF_038561935.1 of Myxococcus stipitatus. Next base: position 7,939,469 of record NZ_CP102770.1, read on the forward strand.
AGCACTCCTTGCACGTCCACTTGAAGCGGTACGTGTCGACGTAGGAGCGCAGTCCCTGGAAGAAGGCGGTGTCGCCCACCAGCTTGCGTGAGGCGTGATGCAGCAGGGGCGCCTTGGAGTAGACGAGCGCGCCGTACTCAGTCTCTCCATCGAACTCCCCCACGGGCCGGTCCGCGCGGCCGTCCTCACCGCCCGACATCCGGTACATGTGGTACGTGGAGACCAGGACGTCGCGCCGCACCGACTCGGCCACGGCCTTGCCGTGCTTCCACTCGATGTAGAGCAGCGCGGCGTACTGGGCCAGCGACTCGTCCACCACGGGCGACTGAATCGGGTCCGAGCCCACGAGGCCCGCGAAGTACTGGTGCGCCACCTCGTGCGCGACGGTGAACTCCAGTGCGCGCTCCAGCGTCTTGCTCAGCTGCGCGAAGGGCGCGTCGCCCATGGGCCCGAGCGCCTCGAGCACCTCCTTCAGCTGCGCCACGTTCACCTGGTCGCCCACCAGGCTGAAGGGGTCCTCCGCGCCGCGATACAGCGAGCTCGCCACGGTGATGAGTCCGGGGAACTCCATGCCCCCCGCCCCCCCCGTCAGCGGCGCCTCCACCACGCGGAAGTGCGTGTACGGCAGCGGCCCCAGACGCCTCTCGAACTCCGCCAGCGCCGACGTGGCGTACTTCAACACGCGCTCGCCCACCTCGCGGTCTCTCGCCGCGAAGTGGCTCTCCACCGTGACGCCATTCACCGTCGCCGTAGCCACCTTGTAGCCCTTCGAGACGAGGATGGGGAAGTCACGCACCGCGCCCGCGGCGAAGGAGTAGCGCACGCGGCCATCGCGCTCGGGCACCTCGCCCATCGCCGCGCCCGTGGTGTGCACCGCCCAGCCCGCGGGAACGAGGATGGAGGCCAGCACATTCGCGGGCGCATACAGCGCCAGGTCTCCAATGCCCTGCGGTCCCGCCCAGGGCCGCCCCTTGTCATCCAGCGGAGGCACCTGAGGGATGACGCCCACCAGGCTGACGAAGTCCTCCGTCGCCGAGAAGGCGCCGTGGTCACCTCCAGCGCCCTTCCCTCCTCCGCCCAGCAGCATCCCTCCCGACTTCTCGCCCTTGGGCACCACCGCGCGCACGGCGACATCGAGCACCGCCGCCGCGCCTGGGGGCACCGGCTCCGCGAGGCGGTGGCGATACAGCGAGGGCTCCAGTTGCTCCAGGACGATGGGCTCGCGCCCCAGCCGCGCGTCCGACAGCACCACCCGCCTGCTGTTGCGCGCATTGGGTGTGAGCCGCAGGTACAGCTCCGTGAGCGGCTTGTCCTTGGCCAGCACTTCCACCTGGACGCGCCCCGTGGCCTCGCGCGCGAGGGGGTCCACGTCCAGCTGCACCCGGTAGCGCGGCAGCTCGTCCAGAGGACCCAAGGCCTTCGCGGCCCGCTCCCGCTCCGCGGGCTTGAGATGCTGGAGGCTCAGCTGCACTTCGGGAGGGACCTCGGCTCGGGCATCCAGCCCGACGAGTACGCACCACGACACCAGGCAAGGCAGGAGCGTCCGCATGCGCGCATGCTAATTGACCTGGAGCACCACGGCTCGTCTAGCCTGCGGGGACATGCACCCTCGAACGATTCTCCTGGCCGCCGCCCTGGGATTGATGGCGTGTGCGCGGAACACCCCCGCGACCACGACTGCCCCTGTCTCCTCGACACCCCGCTCCGTCCGGCTCGTGGTGGATGCGCCTCCGCAGGAGACGGCGACCTTCGACAAGGTGCGCGAAGACATCGAGGTGGACACCGAGGAGGGTGAGCGCACGCCCCGCGTCGTCACCTTCGGCGAGACGCCCGTGCTGCGCCGCGACGGACAGCGCGCCCAGCTCTACGGCGATGCGAAGGGCACGCTCGGCTTCAGCGTGGACAACTTCATGCTGCTGGAGGTGCTGGACGCCCAGAACACCGTGAAGCGCCGCGCCGTCGTGGGCTTCACCGACAGCGTCCACATGGGCAAGGAGCTGGTCGACAACGTGGGGCGCCGCGCCTTCACCTTCGAGCCGGGCGAAGTCGACATCACCGAGCTGCTTCCCGAGTCCGACCCCTTCCGCATCCGAGTCACCATCCTGGACTCGTGGGGCGTGGGCCGTGTGTCGGATGTGTACCTGGTGCTCTCCGCCGAGGCGCCGCGCGCCGCCGAAGACGACCTGCGCGGCAACTGAGTCACCCGGCGGACCGCGCTCGCCAGTCGATGCGAGCGCGGCCTTGCTCCCCGCGGGTCAGAACCTCACGCCACCCATGGCGGGAGTCTGGAATGCGCCGGAGCCTCCGCCCTTACCGCCCCGAGGCGCCACGCCTGTCGGGAAGACGGCATCGCACCTCCCGTTGTTGCACAACGTATCGACGTTGGGCGACTTGAGGGTCGGGTCTTGCGTGGCCATCACCGCACCCACCGCACCCGCCGCCAGCACCGCGCCCACGCCGGCCCAGACGTACCAACGGCCGTACCAAGGCTTGCTGGAGCCCTCCACTTCAGGGTCCTCCGGGGTGCCCTCGTCGTTGAACGCCAGCGCGGGAGACGTCTCGTCCACCGCGGTCCTGGACGGGTCCAACACCGTGCTGCGCGGCGTGTCCGTGCGCGGCGTGGCGCTGGCCACCGTCGTCGTATCCACCGCCGGCCGCATGCGGCCCGTCACTTCGTAGGTCGTCCCCGCCAGCACGTTGATGTTGTGGACGTCCGGCTTGTAGCCCTCGGCGCGGAACTCAATCTCACGCGAGCCCGGGCGGAGCATGAGGTCGCTCAGCGGCACCGTGCCCACCTCGACGCCATCCACCAGGACCACCGTGCCCGCCACATCGGCCAGCATCCGCGCGAAGCCCATGGTGGCGTCCAGCGAGACCTTCACCTCCGCCTGGGAGCCCTCCTTCACGTCGAGCCGCCGCGAGAACTCCGCGTAGCCCGCCTTGCGGACGACGACGGTGTGCTCGCCCGGCGTCACGGTCAGCGGCACCGGCGCCGACGTCAGCGTGCCCATCTCACGACCATCCAGCGACCACCGCGCGCCGCGCACGTTGCCGGCGATGAACACCGCGAGCTCCGTCTTCACGGGCGCCAGCGGCGCGAGCAGGCTGTCATCCGGCGGCGGCGTGTTCTGCTTGCGCGTGCCCTTCGCCGTGGCCCCGGACTTGGTGCGCGAGGCCTTCTTCGACACCTTCTCGGCTTTCTTCTTCTTCACCACCTTCGTCTTGCCCGCCTTGGGCTTCGCGGACTTCGACGGCGTGAGGGGAGCCAGCAAGTCATCCTGCGCGAACGCGGAGGACGGAGCCGCCAGAACGACCACCAAGGAAAACATGACGAGGCGTCGAATGCTCATGACGGGCCGAAGGTTAGAGAGTCGCTCAAGGGGAATCAAACGAAGTCCCGCTCCCAGGCCCTTTCGGCCAATATCCGCGTCCATGCACCGTGCCCTGCCCTCGTTGGCCCTTGGCTTCAGTGTTGTCTGGCTCACGGCGTGTCATGCCAAGGTGCCACCCACCCTGGAGACGCGTGCCCCACCTCCACCTCCCGTGCGGGTCCCTGCAGGCTGTGAAAGCAGCCAGGCAGGCGAGTACCACCACGCGGACAACCCCGCCTTCCGCTACCACGGCGAGGATGACGGAGGGACGCTGTCGCTCACGGTGCTCCGTGCCCGCACGACGGAGGACGGGGGCACCGAGCCACCCGAGTCGAGCGCCTCGTCCATCGTGCTCCAGCGGACACCCGAGGGCTTCGTGGGAGAGACCCGCGCCACGGGATTCACCGGCTCCGGAGCGCCCTGCCCCGTCACCTTCCCCACGGAGCTGGTGGCGTGCGAGGACGCGGGCCTCACGCTGCGCGCGGTGGCCAGCACGTCCATTGACGAAGGCTGCCAGCCGTCCCGCTCCGGACCGCCACCCGTGAGGCTGAAGCAGGTGCTGCTCAGGGACCCGCCCGACGCGGGCCCCTGAAGAACGACGGCATCCTCGCGCAGCGCGCCCCACACGTGGGGCGCGACGCCTGCCGAGGAGGCACGACTTCAGGCCGCGCGACGGGCCTGCTCGTCGGCGGGGTTCACGGAGGTCCCCGCGTCGGAGATCTTCATGCGGCCCGCGAAGCCCTGCAGCAGGCTGGAGATGCCCACGTAGAGGAAGCCCGCCTGGAACAGGACGATGAAGGGCACCGACGTGTAGATGCGCGCGTCGATGGCGAACCACAGCGCCCCGGTGAAGTAGGCCGCGAAGAGCAGCTCCACCACGGGCATCAGCGTCTTGCTGCCGCGGTACGTCTTCTTCACCGCCTTGACCTTCTTGCCCTCGGCGCCCGTCTTCGGCGTGCGCGCGAAGCCCGACTGCTGGTTGAGCAGCGCCTCCGCCACCGCCTTGGCGTTGTTGATGGCGAGGCCGATGCCCAGGCTCATCAGGAACGGAAGGTACTTCACCCGCTCCCAGCCCGTCACGCCCCGCTCCCGCTGCGCGGCCACGTAGAAGAAGCACACGCTGGCCGTGGCGGAGACGAAGAAGGGCAGGTCCAGGAAGAGCGTGCCGTACAGGCCATGCTGGAAGCGCACCACCATGCTGATGGGCATCAGCACCGACAGGAGCACCATCAACAGGTAGGCCATGTTGTTGGTGAGGTGGAAGAACGCCTCGCGCTTGACGGCCAGCGGCAGGTGGCTCTTGAGGATGGTGGGCAGCAGCTTCTTCGCCGTCTGGATGGAGCCCTTGGCCCAGCGGTGCTGCTGGCTCTTGAAGGCGTTCATGTCCACCGGCACCTCGGCCGGGGAGATGACCTCCGGGAGGAACACGAACTGCCAGCCCTTGAGCTGAGCGCGGTAGCTCAGGTCCAGGTCCTCGGTCAGCGTGTCGTGCTGCCAGCCCCCCGCGTCGGCGATGGTGTCGCGGCGCCAGATGCCCGCGGTGCCGTTGAAGTTGAAGAAGCAGCCGGAGCGGTTGCGCGCCGTGTGCTCGATGATGAAGTGTCCGTCCAGGAAGATGCTCTGGGCCTGCGTGAGGATGGAGAACTCACGATTGAGGTGGCCCCAGCGCACCTGCACCATGCCCACCTTCGCGTCGGAGAAGAACGGCACCGTGCGCAACAGGAAGTCCGGGCTCGGAACGAAGTCCGCGTCGAACACCGCGACGTACTCGCCGCGCGCCGTCTTCAGGCCGTTCTCCAGCGCGCCCGCCTTGAAGCCCTCGCGGTTGACGCGGTGGATGTAGACGATGTCGTGGCCCTTCTGACGGTGACGCTCCACGCACGCACGCGCGATGCCGCACGTCTCGTCCGTCGAATCGTCGAGGACCTGGATTTCCAGAAGCTCGCGCGGATAGTCGATGCGGCACACCGACTCCACCAGCCGCTCCACCACGTACATCTCATTGAAGATGGGCAGCTGGATGGTGACGCGAGGAAGCTCCTTCAGAGGGCTCTTGGGCGTCGGCAGCTTGAACTTGTGCCGGTAGTAAAGGAACGCCATCCGGTACCTGTGCGAGCCGTAGACCGCCAGCACGCACAGGACGCTGAAATAGACGCCCAGGAAGATGATCTCAACGGTGGTCATCGGTGACGCTCAGCCCCTCCCGCACGGCCCCCGTGGCCCGCGGTCCTTCCATGCGTGGCGGCTGCGGAAAATCCCGTCTCACACCGAACCGCCGCCTCATGGGTCCGCTGAGCCCCCGTCTCCTATCTACCCGAAAAGACAAGACTTTGACGTTCCGGGACAGATCGGCGCCGGACAATAGGGAGGCGTCAAGGGTGTGTCAAATTATTCCCCGAATTTGAACGTTCCGTTCAGGGCCTCTATGACACCTTGCGTCACCCTGGCATACAGGGCCACTGCGGGGATGGCGCCGGGGCTGAAACGGCGCCGGGGAAGGACTACCTGGGAGGTCAGCTCACCGCGCGACGGGGCTCCAGGACGGTGGGAGCGGGGGCGACAACAGGCGCATCCAGGACACCCGCTTCGTCGCGCGTCGCGAGGGCCAGGATGCGCTCGACGAGCTCCGGGAAGTCCATCCCGGCATGGGCGGCAATCTTCGACAGGATGCTGGTGGGGGTGAAGCCCGGCAGCGTGTTGACCTCCAGCACCACGTCGTTGTCGGTGTCCGAGCAGAGCAGGTCCACGCGGGCATACCCGCGGCACCCCAGCGCGCGGTACGCCGCGAGCGCCAGGGCCTCCACGTTGGCCGTGCGCGTGGCGGACAGGCGGGGTGGCAGGAAGTAGCGCGAGCCGCCCTTGTACTTGGCGTCGAAGTCGAAGCACTCGCGCGGCGAGGCCACCTCGCAGCTCCCCAGCACCTTCCCGCCGAGGAGGCCCACCGTCACCTCGCGCCCGGACACGAAGCGCTCCACCAGCGCCTCACCGCCGAAGCGGCAGGCCTGCGCCACCGCGGACACCAGCGCCTCCGGCTCACGCACGATGGACAGCCCCACCGACGAGCCTCCACACGCGGGCTTCACCACGCACGGGAAGCCCAGGTCGCCATGCAGCGTGAGCGCGTCCGCCGCCTCGTCGCGACCCACGCGGTAGCCCTGGGGCGTGGGGAGGTTGTGCAGCCGGAAGAGCTTCTTGGCGACGGGCTTGTTCATCGCCAGCGCCGACGCCAGCACGCCCGAGCCCGTGTAGGGCAGCTCCAACAGCTCCAGGAGCCCCTGCACGCGACCGTCCTCGCCCATGCGGCCGTGCAGCGCGATGAAGGCCACGTCCAGCTCGGCGGAGCGCAGCGCCCGGTCCAGTCCGGGCCCGGCGAATATCCGGGTGACCTGGTGGCCGCGAGACTCCAGCGCCGCGACCACGGCCTCTCCCGTCTTGAGCGAAATCTCCCGCTCCTCGCCCCAGCCACCCATCAGCACTCCGACGCGCTTGCCCATGTCGATGAAGCCTCCTGGGCTCGCGACAGAGCACGCCGGATGCCAACCAGGCCGTGGGCGCGGTGACGCCCCAGGCTCGGCGGTGGACCTCGTGGAAACGAGGGTTTACGACAAGGAAGGGCGGACGGGCGGCCGTGTCCCCGAGGACACGGCGCGGCCCGACGACCACGCGAGCCCCGGGGCTGTAGGAATGACCGCCCGTGGCGGCCACAGCCCCTGGACTCGCATCAGCTACGCGCCCGAGTCACTGCGCGTGGCGGGGGTCGAGCCCGCGTCACTGCCGGCGTCGGAGCCCGCGTCACCGCCAGCGTCGGAGCCCGCGTCACTCCCGGCATCCGAGCCGGAGTCCAGGGGACCCGCGGTGCCGTCGGCGACGCACTTCTCCTCCTTGCAGGCGTAGCCGGTGAGGCACTGGTTGCTGTCGTCACACGGCTGGCCCTCCTCGTCGAAGTCGACGAGCAGGCTGCACGCGGACAGGCCCAGGGAGAGGGCCACGAAGGGAATGAGGAAACGGAAGGGACGGCGCATGGCTAGTAATTCCGGAGATCGTCTTCGTCGAGGGACGGCCGCTTCTTCTCTTCATCCTTGCGCTTGGAATCGTCCTCGCGCTTGCGCTTGTCTTCTTCCTCGCGCTGGCGCTTGGCGTTCGCCTCGGCCTCTTCCTTCTTGCGGCGCTCGTCCAGCTCACGGCGCTGCCGCTCCACCTCTTCACGGCGCTTGCGCAGCTCTTCCTCGCGCTGCGCGGCGTCCTCCTCACGGGCGCGGCGCGTGTCGGCGGCCTTCGCGGGCGCCACGGCCGGCTCCGGCGCGGGGGGCACGGGCTCCGGCGCGGCCTTCGAGGCGGGCGCGGGCGTCGCCTTCGCGGCGGGCGCGGGAGAGGACCTGGTGGCGGGCGCGGGCGTCGCGGTGGCCGGCGTCGACTTGGACGCCGGCGGAGGCGGCGGCATGGGCAGCGAGTCGTTCATCGGCTTCGTCCCCTTGGGTGGGGGCGGCATGGCCAGCGGGTCCTTCTGGGACTCGGTCTTGGCCGGCGGAGGCGTGGACCGCGAGCGCCGGGGCGCGGGGGCAGGCGCCGGAGTGGACTTGGAGCTGGAGCTCCCTCCCCCACCGCCCGAGAACGCGAAGTAGCTGCCCAGGCCCGCGGAGACCAGGCCCGTGAGCAGGCCGATGTCCGCCACCAGCGCGTACGTCTTGCCCGTGTCCTTGAAGTCCTTGGCGCGAGCGCTCGTCTGGGGCGCGCGGCGGAAGTCATCCTCCTTCGAGGACGCCTCCATGCCGAAGTAGATGCCACCCGCCAGCAGCGCCACGCCCGTGGCCATCATCACGTAGCCCATCGTCTTGCGGTTGGAGCCCCCTTCGCTCGCGAAGTGCGTCACCGGCTTGTTGCCCGCGAGGCGCGTCGCATCGGTGCCCACCAGCGAGGACAGGAACGCCTCGGAGCCCGTCGCCATGGCATCCCCCGCGGGCACGGCCCCCACGGAATAGGCCAGGTTGTGGCCGTCGGAGACCTCGAGCCGCAGGCCCGTCACCTGGAGCGGAGCCGTGCCCGTGCCACCGCGAACCAGCAGGGCCAGCACCTGGGACACGCCCGCGAGCGCCCCCAGCTCGCGCAGCGCCACATCCCGCTCCAGCTCCTCGGACTTGCGCGTCACGCGCTCGGAGATGGACTGCAGGTTGCGCACGGACTCGGACGGGGGAAGCGTGAGCGCGGTGTCACCCTCACGCGCCCGGCTCTGCTCCATCACGTAGCCCGGCGCCATCACCGTCACGAAGTGGTCCGCGGCCGTCAGCCCCTTGAGCTCCACGGGCGACACGCCCTTGAAGTGGCCGTCGACGTACACCTGCGCGGGCACCGGCTCCGTGCGCACCATCAACGTCCCCGAGGAGCCCGCGAGCGCCGCCTTGCGCTCCTTCTCCACGAAGGCCATCTCGTCCGGCGGGAAGAAGTTGGGGGAGAACTGGGCCCGAGGGTCCACCGCCAGCACCGCGCGAATCTCCAGCTGCGCCGCCGCGTTCTCGCCGTTGGCCACCTGCGAGGCCGCCTTCATCACGCGCGCGCGGGAGAGCTCACCGAAGTTGCGCGACATGTCGCTCGCCTCGAACGCGCGCGCCGCCGCCTCGAACTGCTGGAGCGCCTTCTGCGTGTCGAGCTCGTCGTACGCGCGCTGGCCTTCCTTCATGGCCTCGGCGCCCTCGGCCGCCTTGGCCTCGCGCGCCGCCTTGCCCTTCGCGTCCAGCGCCTCCGACAGGCGCACCAGCTCCAGCCGGCCGGAGCGCGCCACGGACTGCTCGGCCCAGTACGCCAGCCGCGCGGCTTCCGTGCGCGACGCCGCATCCAGCGGAATGGCCACCACCGTCACGGAAGACGGCGCGGCGGTGGGCACCGCCCTGGGCGTCAGTCGAAGAGGGAGGCTCGTCTGCGCGGCGGCGGGCCCCACGGCCAACATGCCCACCAACCATCCGCTGAGAGCCGCGTGCATCGCGCGATTGCTCGAAGGTCGCATCACTCGGTCACCTTTGTCCGTCCGCCATCAAACGGAGGTCGCGGCGAAAAGCAAGGGGGAAGCAGTCCCTACCGACCCTCGGCTCGCGCCGGAGGCCGCCCTGGGGCAGCCGAGAGGCCATGGAGATACTCGAGCGCGACCTTGAGCGGGTAGTCCTTCAGCGCCGCGGTGGTCTCCCACTTCGGCAGGTTCTCCGGCGGGCCCCGCGGCGCGGGCGATGCGGGCTCGTTGGTGGCGGAGGACTCGGCGCGGAAGTGACGCTGGAGGTCCTTCTCACGAGGCGCCTCGCGCCCCGGCCTGGCCCCGGGCTCGTCCGGTACGACGTAGTCCGGAGTGATGCCCCGCTCCTGGATGCTGCGGCCCTTGGGCGTGTAGTAGCGCGCGATGGTCAGCTTCAGCCCCGAGCCATCCTCCAGCTCGATGACCGTCTGGACGCTGCCCTTGCCGAAGGTGGGCGAGCCCATCAGCGTGGCCCGGCCATGGTCCTGGAGCGCGCCCGCCACGATTTCCGACGCGGAGGCGCTGCCACCGTTCACCAACACCACCACCGGATAATTCTTCTCCGTATCGCGGTCCTTGCTGCGCTCCTCGGTGGAGTTGCGGCCGTCCCTGCCACGCGTGAAGACGATGGGCAGGTTGCCCGGGAGGAACCGGTCGCTCATCGCCACGGCTTCATCCAGCAGGCCCCCGGGGTTGTTGCGCAGGTCCAGCACCAGGCCGCGCAGCTCCTTGCCGCCGTTGAGGCCTCGCAGCCGGTCCAGCTCCTTGCGCAGGTACTGGTCCGTGCGCTCCTGGAAGTTCTTCACCTTCACGTGGCCGATGCCGCCGTAGAGCTCGCCCTCCACGGAGATGATGCGGATGTGGTCTCGGATGATGGCGATTTCGCGCGGCGCGCTGAAGCCCTGGCGCAGGATGCTCAGGAGCACGCGTCCGCCCGCGGGGCCGCGCATCTTCTGCATCGCCCGCCCCACGTCCATGCCCCGCGTGCTCTCGCCGTCGATGCCCACCAGCTCGTCGCCCGCCTTGAGCCCCGCGCGTGCCGCGGGCGTGTCGTCGATGGGCGCCACGACGATGATGCGGTCGTTCTTGCGCGCGATTTCGATGCCGAGCCCGCCCCACTCGCCCGACGTATCAATCTTCATCTCGCGGAAGACCTCCGGAGGCATGAAGACGGTGTGCGGGTCCAGCGTGTCGAGCATCCCCTGGATGGCGCCGTAGATGAGCCGCTCCTGGTTCGGCGCCTCCACGTAGTTGTTCTCCACGTAGGAGAGCACGCGAGCGAAGGTCTCCAGCTGGCGGTAGGTGGCGTCGCCCTTCTCCGCGCGCTCCGAGGACGACGCGGGCGCATGAGTCCCCGCGTCCTTCTTCTCATCGGCGGCCGAGGGTCCGGACACGAGGATGAGCGCGGCCAGCGCCGCGCGCCACGGCTGAGGGAGACCCGTCACGTCGGTACGTCCTTTCGCGAGAAGCTCGAAGGGCGCCCCAGTCTATACCCAGCCCTCAGAGCTCGGACGCATCGGCGAAGCGCACCAGGTGCGACACGAGCTCGTCTGGACGCTCCATCTGGGGCACGTGCCCGAACCCCTGCACCACGCGCACCTGCGCATGCGCGGGAAGGTTCGAACGGAACCAGTCGAGCGAGCGCGACGGCAACAGCCGCTCACTGCCACCCCAGAGGAACAGCACCGGCATCGACAGGTTGCGCACCGCCTGCGGCTCCAGGCTGAGTCGAGTCGCCATCACCTCGGCGGTGAGCGCCTTCACCGTCGGGGTGTCGTAGAAGCGGGTCAGCTCGGGCGCGAGCAGCAGCGCCGGCAGCGGCGCCTGATGGAACAAGCGACGGGTGAAGGCCCGGGCCTCCGCGGGGGTGCGCACCGTGAACGCGTTGAGCAGCGCCGTGTTCTCCTCGGCCGGCAGCTCCGCGCCCGCTGGAGCCACCAGCGCCAGCGCGCGCACCCACTGGGGATGCTCCGCCGCCAGATTCACGGACATGGCGCCGCCCAGCGAGTTGCCTACGACGAAGGCGGGCTGCTTCACCTCCTGCTCCACGAACGCGCGCAGCACCTCGAACTGGTTGCGCACGCAGACCTGCCCGCCGCAGTACTCCGTGGAGAAGCCATGGCCTGGAAGGTCCGGCGCCACCACGCGGGAGAAGCGCCTGGCGAGGCCGAAGAACGTCCGACCGAAGCCATTCGCCGAGCCACCCAGCCCATGCACCAGCACCACCGGCGGCCCCTTGCCCTGCCCCTTCAGTGAGTAGAAGTGGACAGACTGGCCCCCCACGTCGACTGTCGAAGACTGGACACCTCGGGCCACCAGCACCCGCCGCACCGCCTTCTGCATTCCACCCATGAGGTCCATGCGCTCGTCCGCTCCTCTCGTCGTGGGAGTCCTCCGGGGAGGATAACAAGTCGTGCGCCAGATTGCCGCGACGCGTCAGGGGACGGGCGCCAACCACGGTGCGGGGTCCACGGCCTGCCCGGCCTTGCGGACCTCGAAGTAGAGATACGCGCCCTTGAGCGAGCCCGTGTCCCCCACTTCGCCCACGACCTCGCCCGCGGACACCGACTCGCCGAGCCCCGGGGTGATGGATGACAGGTGGGCCATGAGCGTGTGGTAGCCGTCGCCGTGGTCGAGGATGAGCAGGTTGCCGTAGCCCCGGAGCGAGCCCGAGTAGACGACGGTGCCATCCGCCACGGCCTGGACGGGGGCGCCCATGGCGGCGCGGATGTCCAAGCCCTTCTGCACGGTGACGGTGTTGAAGCGCGGGTTGACGACCTTGCCGAAGCCCACCTCGACGATGCCGCGCGTGGGCTGCGGCAGCTTGCCGCGAAGCGCGCCGAAGCCATGCGTGGCGGGAGCCTCCTTCAGCTCGCGAACCACTTGAGTGAGCTCCGCGTCGGCGTGCTCCAGCTCCTTCACCGCGCGACGCGCGAGTTCCGCTTCACCCGCGAGCGAGCCCACCACCTCCTCGAGCGCCTCGCGCTGCGCCCGGGCCAGCCGCTCCTGCTCCTGAAGGAACGAGACCCGCGTGGCGAGCGACGCTTGCAGCCGCTTCAGCTCGCGGGTGGACTGCCGCTGAAGATGCGCCACGCGCTGCACACCGCGCAGCAGCTCCAGGTCGCCGGACATGCTCGCCTCCAGCGCTCGGGCGCGCCACACCAGCGCGGCGAAGTCCTCCGCCGACAGCAGCACCTCCAGCGGGCGGCGGCGCATGACGCGGTAGAGCGTGCGCAGGCGCGGAGACAGCCGCCGAAGCTGGACGCGCAGCGCCTCGCGCAGGAGCGCCTCCTCGCGCTCGGCCAGGATGACGCGCTTGCGGAACACCGCCAGGTCCGACTCCAACGCACGGACGCGCCGACGGGAGAAGGAGACCATCTCCTCCATCAGCTCCAGGCCCTCGAGCACGCTGAGCTTCTTGGACTCCACCAGCGCCAGCGTCGCGCGCTGCGCGGCGAGCTTCTCGCGCAAGGCGGCCTGCTCCGCCTCCTCCAGCTTCTGTGCGCGCGCCGGAAGCCCCATCAGCACCAGCGCCACGGCGAGGACAAGAGCGCGGCTCATACGCGAAGAAAGCGCCCCACCGCGACGAAGCTGCCGCCCAGGCCCAGGCCACAGCCCGCGCTCACCAGCTCCAACGCCAGCCGAGGCTCCACCCACGGCGCCGCCACACCCGGCCCCAGGAGGAACGCGAACAGCGAGCCCAGCGTGGGCCCCACCAGTCGGCCGAAGGCCCACAGCCCCAACAGCGCCACGCCCGCGCCCAGGAGCCCCTGCAGCAGTCCCTCGAGCAGGAAGGGCGCCTTGACGAAGCGGTCCGTGGCGCCCACCAGCTTCTGGATTTCAATCTCCTCGCGCCGCGCATAGATGGCGAGCTGGAGCGTGGCCGCGACGATGATGACGGTGGCGCCCAGCACCACGATGAAGGCCACCAGCGCCCCGAAGCGCAGCGCGCGGGCAATCGCCGTCAGTCGCTCCACGGCCTGCTCCCCGTAGTCCACGCCGGACACTCCGGGCAGCGCGCGCAGCTCCTGGGCCAGCGCCTTGAGGGCCTCGGGGTTGCGCTCCTCCGGAGGAACGCGCAGCTCCAGCGCCGCGGGCAGCGGGTTCTCCGGCAGCTCCGACAGCGCCTCGCCCAGGTCACCCAGCTCCGTGCGCAGCCGCTCCAGCGCGGCCTCGGGAGGCACCAGCGACACCTGACCTCGACTGAGGGCCTCGACGCGGGTGCGCACGCCATGCGCCTCGTCCTGGCCCAGCTCCGGCGCCAGGTACACCGTCACCTCCACCTCGCCCCCCAGGGACGCGAGCAGGTTGTCCAGCATCCGGGCGCCGCTGCGCGCGAGGCCCGCGGCGAACAAGGCAATGGCGATGGTCGTCACCGCGATGAAGTGCACGAAGGGCGAGTGCTTGAGCCCCACCGCCGCTGAGCGCCAGAAGTACCGCGTCTTCGCCAGCGCGCTCATACCACCATCCGCCGCGCCGCCTTGACGCCGTCCTCGTCCGAGACAATCTGCCCGCGCTCCAGGCGCACCGTGCGCTTCTGGTAGCGCGACAGCAGCGTGGCGTCGTGCGTGGCCACAATCACGGTGGTGCCTCGGATGTTCACCTGGGTGAGCAGGTCCATGATTTCGACGGTGAGCGCCGGGTCCAGGTTTCCCGTGGGCTCGTCCGCGAGCAGGATGGTCGGGTCGTTGACGAGCGCGCGCGCAATCACCACGCGCTGCTGCTCTCCACCCGAGAGCCGCAGCGGGAACGAGTCCGCCTTGTGCTCCAGGCCCACCAGCTTCAGCATCCGCCGCACCTTGTCGCGAGCCTCCGCGCGAGGCACGCCCAGCACGTCCAGCGTGAAGGACACGTTGTCCTCCACCGTCCGGTGCGGGAGCAGCTTGAAGTCCTGGAACACCACCCCGATGTTGCGCCGCAGGTACGGCACGGCGGACTCGCGGATGCGGGCGATGTTGCGGCCCCCCACCAGAATCTGCCCCTTGGTGGCCTTCTCCGCGCAGAAGATGAGCTTGAGCAGCGTCGTCTTCCCGGCGCCGGACGGGCCCGTGAGGAAGACGAACTCGCCCTTCTCCACGCTGAGGTTGATGTCCGAGAGGACCGGCGGATCGCCGGGATACGCCTTGTAGACGTGGAAGAATTGAATCATGGCGCGGCGCGGAAGGAGTCCAACCTACCACGGCCGGGCCGAAGCGCCCCACGCATCCCAGGCGGATGGCGGGGGTTTCCCCTCCCACCCTCGGCATCACCTGTGCGACGGTGCCACGCCATATGAGCGAGCAGCCCGAGCGGCGTGCGACGACGGGACAGTGGGTGGGACGCTTCGCGGGGCCCCTGGCCGCCGCGCTCATCTACGGGATTCCCTCGGGACTCCACACCCTCCCGGGCCTGGGTCACCGCCCGGCCGCCGCCGCCGCGGTCGCCGCGTGGATGGCCCTCTGGTGGTTCACCGAGGCCGTCCCCATGGCCTGGACCGCGGTGCTCCCCGTCGCGCTGTTCCCCCTGCTGGGCGTGTTCGACACGGCGAACCCCGCCGTCGCCGTGGGCCGCGCCGCGCTCCCCTTCCTGGACCCGTACATCTTCCTCTTCATGGGCGGCATGGCCCTGGGCGCGGGCATGGAGCAGTGGGGACTGCACCGCAGAATCGCCCTGCTCATCATGCGTGCCGTCGGCACGGGGCCCGAACGGCTCCTGTTCGGAATGCTCGCGGCGACCGCGGCCGTGTCGCTCTGGATTTCCAACACGGCGACCGCGGTGATGATGGTGCCCATCGGCATGGCGCTGCTCACCCAGCTGCGCACCGCCGAGGGCCGCCCCCTGCATCACTTCGGCGCGGCGCTCATGCTCGCGGTGGCGTACGGCTCCAACATCGGCGGCATCGGCACCAAGATTGGCAGCCCCACCAACTCCGTCTTCGCGGGCGTGGTGTCGCGCCGGCTGGGCAGCGACGTGGGCTTCGTCGAGTACATGATTGCCGCCCTCCCCTTCGTCCTCATCTTCCTGCCGCTGACGTGGGCGGTGCTGTGGCGCTGGGCCCGCCGCGACAAGATGGGCCCGGGCCAGGGCGGAGACGTCATCGCCCAGGAACTGGCGCAGTTGGGGCCCATCTCGCCCGGAGAGCGCACGGTGGGGCTCGTGTTCCTCACCGCCGCGGTGCTGTGGATTTTCGGAGACCTGCTGCGGGAGGTGCTCGCGCCCTGGGTCGCGCTCGCGTTCAACGGCTTCAAGCTGGGCGGCAAGCACTACGAGGCCGCGGTGGCGATGCTCGGCGCGCTCACGCTGATTCTCATGGGGAGGCTGTCGCTCGCGGCGCTGAATCGGGTGCCGTGGGACACGCTGCTGCTCCTCGGCGGAGGCTTCGCGCTGGCGGCGGGCATCGAGGCCAGTGGCCTGGCCTCCTGGCTCACCACGCGCCTGTCCGAGCTGGAGACCCTGCCCGTGCTCGTCCAGCACGGCGTGGTCGCCACCGCCACCATCGTGCTGTCGGCCATCGCCTCCAACACGGCCACCACGAACGTCATGCTCAACGTCCTGCCGGCCTCACGGCCCCTGCTCGCGGTGAGCACCTTCGCGGCGTCGTGTGATTTCGCGCTGCCGGCGGGCACTCCGCCCAACGCCATCGTCTTCGGCAGCGGCGTGGTGCGCCTGCCGGTGATGATGCGCACCGGCATCCTCCTGGACGTGCTGGCGGCCCTGGTGTTGATGCTCTACGGGGCCACCTGGGTCCAGTGGGTCCTCCCCTAGCCGGGGAGGTCACACGCTCGAGGCTACTGCTCGCCCTCGCCCGCCAGGTAGCTGAGGATGACCTCGTCCAGGCTCTTCTCGGAGATGAGGTCCTCTCCAAACAGCGTCTCCACGCCCACTTCGTTGATCTTGGGCTTCTCCTTGAGGGCCCGCGCGGCGGCGACCTCGGGAGGGAGCAACGGAGGCTGGGGCGCGACGACGGGCTGCACCGGACGGGGCGCCATCGACTGCCCGGGCTGCATCTTCACCTGCGAGGAGTCCGCCTCCGTGGCGAGCTGACCGGGCTGATAGTGTCGGGCGGTGGACTCGTAGTTGTCGTACACGCCGTTGATGAGGTTTCGCAGCATCTCCTTGTGCTGCTCCTCCATCAACTCGCGGACGACCTCCGCCAGGCTCTCCGCGTTGAGGATGTCCGAGTAGGACGTCTTCTTCGACGCGAGGATGTTCCCGCCCACGAACAGGTGGGTGATGATGTGGGGATTGTTGACGCCCGAGTCCTCGGTCTGGACGTGGTAGACCTTCCCCTTGTGCTTGATGTTGTGGTTGAAGCCGGTGACGGCCTTCTCGAAGGTTTTCGTCATTGCCGAGTGGGCGGACCGTACCAGTCGCTTCCCCACGACACAAGGTAAGCGTCAACCCCGCATGTCCCGCCATGGCGCCTGGCCGCCTGGGACCCACGCAATTCTTGCGGCCGCCGCCCGTCCGCCCCGTCGCCGACCTCCAGTGCGACTACGAACTTCCGGTCCGTTGAAAAGCCGAAAGCGACTGGGGTACGTACAGGGCTGCGGGTGCGTTGATCAACGGCGCCAACGTCCAGGACTCCACGGATGAAGAAGACGAACGAGATCAAGACCCAGGTTCGCCTCCAGGACGCGCAAGCCCTGGCGGACGGCTATTCCCCCGCGATTCGCGCCATGGAGATTGGCGCCATCGTCAGCTTCATGGCGCTGGAGCTGTTCCTGGTGTACCGGCTGTACGCCAATCCACACGGCGGGCCGTGGCTCCTGCTGAGCGCGGTGCTCCTGGGCTACCTGGCCGCGGACTTCGTCTCCGGCTTCGTCCACTGGATGGGCGACACGTGGGGCTCCACGAACATGCCCATCCTGGGCAAGGCCCTCATCCGCCCCTTCCGCGAGCACCACGTCGACGAGAAGGCCATCACCCGCCACGACTTCGTGGAGACCAACGGCAACAACTGCCTCATCTCCCTGCCCGTGGCCGTGGCCGCCGTCTCCATGCCGCTGAGCAACTCCGGCTGGGTGTTCTGCGCCAGCTTCCTGGGCGCGATGATTTTCTGGGTGATGGCGACCAACCAGTTCCACAAGTGGTCGCACATGGACACGCCGCCGGCGCTCATCGGCTTCCTGCAGCGCATCCACCTCATCCTGCCCCCGGCGCACCACCGCATCCACCACACCGCGCCGTTCAACAAGTACTACTGCATCACCGTGGGCTGGCTGAACTGGCCGCTCAACGCCGTGAGCTTCTTCCCGCAGATGGAGCGGCTGGTCACCCGCGTCACCGGCCTGGTGCCGCGCGAGGACGACATCGGGGATGAGGCAGCGCGTGCGCTGGTGGAGGTCCAGGGCGCGACCCAAGCCCCCGTCGTCCAGGCGGCCAAGGAGCTGCTCACCAAGGCCACCACCGAGGACACCGCGCCGGCGCCCGCACCCACGCGCCCGTCCTGAGCGCCGAGCGCGGGCACCCGCCGCGTCAGAACTTCAGGTCCACCTGCTCCGCGCTCGCGATGGGCCGGCCCAGGAACCGGGCGCCCACCTCGGTGAAGCGCTCCGGCACGTCCGTGACGAAGTACGTGTGAGACGGCATGCTCGTCGCGGGCGCCAGCAGCTCCATGCCCTCCAGCAGCGCCACCACGGCCTGCGCGGTGGCCTCCGCCGAGTCCACCAGCGCGACCCGCGGCCCCACCACCTCCTGGATGACGCCCTTGAGCAGCGGGTAGTGCGTGCACCCGAGCACCAGGGTGTCCACGCCGTCGCGAGCGAACTCGCCCAGGTACTCGCGCGCCGTCAGCATGGGCACGTCTCCGGTGGTCCACCCCTCCTCCGCCAGCGGCACGAAGAGCGGACACGCGCGGGCCTTCACCCTCACCCGTGGGTCCTGGGCCTCGAGCGCGCGCTGGTAGGCCCCCGAGCGGATGGTGCCCTGCGTGCCGATGACGCCCACGCCGCCGCCCTGGGTGCGCGCCAGCGCCGCCTGGGCGCCCGGACCAATCACGCCCACCACCGGCACAGGCAGCGCCGCCTCCAGCGCGGGCAGCGCCACGGACGACGCCGTGTTGCACGCCACCACGAGCAGCTTGATGCCTCGCTCAAGGAGGAACTCCGCGTTCTTCAGCGAGTAGCGCGTCACCACCTCGCCGGACTTGGTGCCGTAGGGAACGCGCGCCGTGTCCCCCAGATACACCGTGCTCTCATGGGGGAGGTGCTCCATGAGCGACTTGAGGACCGTGAGCCCTCCAACACCTGAATCGAAGACACCAATGGGACTGTGGCTGGCTTGCCGCATGCCCGGTGTCCCTATCACGTTTGGTGCCAACACCACGGCCCGCCCCAAAGCCAAAGAGGGCCGGAGCCATGGGCTCCGACCCTCTTGTTCACCCCACGAGCGAGTGAGCTCGGGCTACCGGGGGAACATCGACACGAGCAGCGCGTTCTGCGGCCCCGGGAACTGGTGCCCCACGATGTCGACGTACACGCTGTCGTCCACCGAGAAGTACTCCACGCCCGTGCTCGTCCGCGCCTTCATCTCCACCTCGTAGCGGCCCGGACGGAGGAACTCGAAGACCACCGGCGCGTCGTTGCAGCCGTGCCGGTCGCCGACGATGCCGTACACCCACTCGCCGGTGAAGACGTCGCGGAAGTTGATGGCCACCTCGGAGATGCCCGCCTGGGAGCAGCTCTGCGCCGAACCACCCGAGCGCAGCTCCCACTTGATGGACGCCCCGCCAATCACCCACATCCTGGCCACCACCGTCTTCGTCTCGCCGGACCGGACCGAGAACCGGCTGGTGTAGTGGTACCAGGGACGCCCCTGCCCATCGATGGCGACCAGCTGCAGGTCGTGGTCGCCCGGGGTCAGCGACGGCGTGGTGACACCCACCCCCACGCGCCCCTCCGAGCAGCTGAAGCGCACCCACTGGCCCCCATCCACGCGGGCATCCACCGACGCCACTCCTGCCTGGCCACAGCCCACCGCGCTGCTCCCCGCCTCGAACTCCCACTGGATGGACGCAAAGCTGGCGGTGCTGCGCAGCGTGGCGGTGTAGGACGTCGGCTCACCGTAGCGGGTCGAGAAGCGGCCCACGTGGCTGTAGAGCGTGCGCCGCTGGGAATCGAGGCCGACGAGCTCCAGGTTGTGCTCGCCCGGCTCCAGGTACGGCGTCTTGATGCTGTTGCCACCGAAGCCCTGCGCGCAGTCGAAGCGCGCCCACTCGCCCCCATCCACCCGAGCCTCCACGGTGACCACGCCCGCCCGGCTGCACGAATCCCCGTTGGGGAACAGCCAGTTGAGGTACGCGAAGGACGGCGCGGCGCCGATCGGCGTGAGGTCGATGTCCACCGTCACGTCGCCACCGACGCGGAACGTGCCGCTCACCTCGTACAGCTCCCGGCCCGCATAGCTGACGGCCACCAGGTTGAAGCTGTAGGTGCCCGGCTCGAAGTCGTGCAGCACGATGCCGTCGAAGCCGTTCGCCTGGCACGGGTAGCGGCCGTCATTGGCCAGCCGCTCGCCGGGAATCGTGATGTTCACGCCCTTGATGTCGCGGTCCTCGTCGCAGCGCAGACCAGCGAACGTCCAGCGGAACGTCACATCGCCCGGGTCGTCGTAATAGGGGTCGTTGTCGTGGACGATACAACCGGTGGAGACCGCCGCCAGGCAGAGGAATGCAACCAGCAGTCTGGAGTTCATGGGGGCAACCTGTCTTGGGGTGATGAGGTGTTCGGCCCGTTTCAATCACCTCGGACGACCCCTTGCGGGAATTATTCATCCCTGCGGCCAGGTAACCACAAGCAGCCGGCCGAGCCCCGTTTGTTTGACCCAGTTGTAGCGGAGTGTTACGCGCTCCACCTCATGACGCCCCACCTGCCCCTGGCGCTCGGCGCCATGAACTACGTGGAGATCATCCGCGACGCTTCCTTCATCGAGCTGGCCGTCCTGCTGCTCCTGATGGGAGTCTCCGTGGCTTCCTGGGCCCTCATCGCGATGAAGGCCTCCCAGCTCGCCAAGGCACGCGCACAGTCTCTCACCTTCCTCGACACCTTCTGGAAGGCGTCCCGCCTGGAGGCCATCTACCAGACGGCCCAGAAGCTCGACGCCTCGCCCCTGTCCAAGGTCTTCTGCGCCGGCTACGAGGAGCTGACCAAGCTGGCCCAGGCCAAGGAAGGCGGCGCCGAGGGCGCCATGGCCGAGCGGCTGGGCGGAATCGAGAACGTGGAGCGCGCGCTCAACCGCGCCTCGACGTCGCAAATCACGGAGCTGGAGGCGCGCGTGTCGTTCCTCGGCACGGTGGGCGCGGCGTCCCCCTTCGTGGGCCTGTTCGGCACCGTCATCGGCATCCTCAGCGCGTTCAACCAGATTGCCGAGCAGGGCAACGCCACGCTGGCCACGGTGGCGGCGCCGGTGGGCAACGCGCTCTTCGCCACGGCGGCGGGCCTGTTCGCGGCGATTCCGGCCGTGGTCGCCTACAACTCGTTCGTCAGCCGCATCAAGGTGTTCGACACGGAGATGTCCAACTTCTCCGCGGACTTCCTCAACATCATCAAGCGTCACTTCTTCCGGTAGGCGGAGGCGACCATGGGAATGGGCGGAGGCAATCGCGGCGGTGGCCGCACCACGATGAGCGAAATCAACGTCACGCCGATGGTCGACGTGATGCTCGTGCTGCTCATCATCTTCATGGTCACCGCGCCCCTCATCCAGCAGGGCGTGAAGGTGAACCTGCCGGAGACGAAGGCCGCGCCCGTGGAGGCGACGGAGAAGAAGGTCGTCCTCTCCATCGACGCGGGCAAGAAGGTCTACATCGGCGACGCCGAGGTGCCGATGGAGGAGCTGGAGACGAAGCTTGCCGCCAACGCCAAGGTGCAGGCGGACAAGGAAGTCTTCCTCCACGCCGACCGCGACGTGCCCTACGGCGTCGTCGTGGAGGTCATGGCGGCGGCGCAGCGCGCGGGCATCAATAACGTGGGGATGATCACGGACCCTTCCACGGGGTCCAAGACGTCCAATGCCGCGTCGACCTCGAAGAAGCCGAAGGAGGCGAAGCGCTAGCCCATGCACTCCGCGGTGAGCCACAGCCTGCTCGTCAGCCGCTCCGCGCGCGTGTCGCCGTTCGTCATCGCGTCGGTGGTGGGGCACATCGCCCTGCTGCTCGCCGCGGTGCTGTATGCGCGCTTCAACAGCGCGCCCCAGGTGGACCTGACCGCGCAGCCCATCCGCGCCACGCTGGTGCGGCTGGGCAAGCCTCGGGACGCCAAGCTCCTGCCGCGCAAGGAGCAGCTGCCTCCCCCTCCCAAGAACGTGGAGGCCCCCAAGCCCGCGCCGGAGGCGCCCCCCGCGCCCTCCTCCAACGCCGTCGCGGTGCCCATCCCCGGCGTCAAGCCGGAGCCGTCCTCCGCGCCCAAGCCCACGCCCGTCAAGGGTGAGCGGGAGGGCGAGGACCGGCGCAAGCGCCTCTTCGGCGCATTCGACAAGACGGCCAAGGCGGCCCCGGACGAAGAGCCCGAGGGCGCCGAGGACGGAGACCCCGACGGCGACTCGGCCACGGCCGAGGGCGAGCGCTACTTCGGCCTGCTCCAGGTCCAGGTGCGCCGGAACTACAGCGTCGCGGACACGATTCCGGAGTCGGAGCGCATGCACTTGAAGGCCCTGGTGGCGCTGCGCCTGGGCCGCTCGGGTGAAGTGCTCGATGTGAAGCTCACGAAGCCCAGTGGGAATGACTTGTTCGACTCGGCGGTCCTCGCCGCCGTCCGCAAGGCCTCTCCCTTCTCGCCTCCTCCCGACCACCTTCGAGACGCGCTGCAGAAGAACGGCGTCAACCTGAGTTTCAACGCCCTATGAAAGCCCTGCTCCTCTCCCTCGTCCTCCTCCCGCTCGCCGCGCTCGCGCAGACGCCGACGATTGAAATCTCGGGCGCCAACTTCCGCCCGCTGCCCGTGGCGGTGCCCGCGCCGCTCGCCCAGAGCGAGGGCGCGAAGGAGAAGGCCAACACCTTCGACGCGGCCTTCACCTTCGACCTCTCCGCCTCCGGCATCCTCCAGGTGCTGGACCGCAAGAGCTTCACCGCCGACCCCAAGGAGGGCATGGCGGCCGGCACCATCACCTTCAGCCGCTGGGCGGACGTGGGCGCGGAGGCGCTGGTGAAGGTGTCGCTGGCGGACGACGCCGGCACGCTGCGCGGCGAGCTGCGCCTGTTCAACGTGGGCACCGGACGCGAGGACCTGAAGGTGACCAAGGACGCGCCGGCGAGCAACCCGTCGCTGCTGGCGCACCGCCTGGCGGACGCGCTCTACCGGCACTTCACGCGCGAGCCCAGCCCCTTCCTGTCGCGCATCACCTACGTGCGCAAGGCGGGCAACAACCGCGACATCGCGGTGGCGGACTGGGATGGCGGCAACCCCGTCGTCCTCACCAAGGGTGGCATCAACATCCTGCCCTCGCTGAGCAACGACGGCACGCAGGTGACCTACACGTCGTACCGCAAGAACCGCCCGGACCTCTACGTGCAGCGCCCGGGTGGCGAGGCGAAGATGGTCGTGTCCGACGGACAGATGATCACCGGCGGCGCCTTCTCTCCGGACGGCAAGCGCCTGGCGTACTCGCAGGCCGAGGGTGAGAGCGCGCAGATCTACGTGGCCAACGCGGACGGCTCCGGCGCCAAGGCCATCACCGACACGCCCTACGGGCTGAACACCAGCCCCAGCTGGTCGCCTGACGGCAAGCGCATCGCGTTCGTCTCCAACCGCGGTGGCAGCCCGCAGATCTACATCATGGGCGCGGATGGCTCGGGCGTGCGGCGGCTCACGTTCCAGGGCAACTACAACCAGACGCCGGACTGGTCTCCGCGCGGCGACCTCATCGTCTTCACCGCGCGCGACGAGCGCAACGCGTTCGACCTCTTCACCGTCAACGTGGAGACGGGCAAGGTGACGCGCATGACGCAGGACCAGGGCAACAACGAGGAGCCCGCGTTCTCGCCCAACGGCCGGCTCATCCTCTTCACGTCCACCCGCGCGGGGGGCACGCAGCTCTTCGTGATGACGGCGGACGGCAACAACCAGCTCCCCCTCCGGGCGGAGAAGGGCACGCTGCTGACGCCGGACTGGGCCCCCCTGGCGGACGCCCAGTAGCCAGCACCGCCGGAGCGTTGACAGGGGGCGCCTGCTCGGGTCGAGTGCCCGGGCATGAGCGCCCCCTTCCGTTCCCACTGGGGATTGGACCCCGAGGTCCGATTCCTCAACCATGGCTCGTATGGCGCGTGCCCCACCGTCGTGCTCCAGAAGCAGGCGGAGCTGCGCGCACGAATGGAGGCAGAGCCCGTCCGCTTCCTCCACCGCGAAATCGAGCCGCTGCTCGACGAGGCTCGCGCGGCGGTCGCGGACTTCGTGGGCGCGGACACGGAGGACGTGTCCTTCGTTCCCAACGCCACCGGCGGCGTCACCACCGTGCTGCGCTCACTGCGCTTCGCGCCCGGTGACGAGCTGCTCACCACCGACCACGAGTACAACGCCAGCCGCAACGCGCTGGACTTCGTCTCCGAGACCTGGGGCGCGAAGGTGGTGGTGGCGAAGCTGCCCTGGCCCGTGAGCTCGCCCGACGCGGTGGTGGACGCGGTGCTCGCGCACGTGACACCGCGCACGCGCCTGCTGCTCGTGGACCATGTCTCCAGCCAGACCGCGCTGGTGATGCCCCTGACGAAGCTCGTCTCGGAGATGCGCGCGCGAGGCATCGAGACGCTGGTGGACGGCGCGCACGGGCCCGGCATGGTGCCGCTGGCGCTGCGCTCGCTGGGCGCGGGTTACTACACGGGCAACTGCCACAAGTGGCTGTGCTCGCCCAAGGGCGCGGCCTTCCTCTACGTGCGGCGCGACCTGCAGTCTGGTGTGACGCCGCTGGCGGTGAGCCATGGCCGCAACTCCCCCCGCACGGACCGCTCGCGCCACCGGCTCCTGTTCGACTGGACGGGGACGCATGACCCCACCGCGGCGCTCTGTGTCCCGGAGGCGCTGCGAGTCATGGGCGGCATGCTCCCGGGCGGGTGGCCCGCGCTGATGGCCCACAATCGCGCCAAGGCCCTGGCGGCGCGAGCGATGCTCTGCGAGCGGCTGAAGGTGGCGCCGGCCTGCCCCGAGGAGATGGTGGGCAGCATGGCCGTGGTGACGCTGCCTCCGGGGTATCCGGAGCGCCCCGAGCCGCCCCTCTACCTGGACCCGCTCCACCTGCGCCTGTTCGACGAGCACCGCATCGAGGTGCCCGTCATCCCCTGGCCCAAGCCGCCCCACCGTCACGTGCGCGTGTCCGCGCAGCTCTACAACACGCCCGACGAGTACGTCGCGCTGGCGGATGCTTTGGAAGTGCTCTTGCGTTGAGTAGGCTCGCGCGCATGCCGCGATTCGCCACCATCGATGTGGGTACCAACTCCGTGCTGTTGCTGGTCGCGGAGCGCACCCCGGAAGGCCGCTTCGAGCCCGTCCTGGAGCGCGCCGAAATCACCCGATTGGGACGAGGCGTGGACGCCACCCGCCGGCTGTCGGCGGAGGGGATGGAGGCGACGCTGTCCGTGCTGGAGTCCTTCGCGCGCGAGGCCCGCGAGGCTGGCGCCCAGGACATCGCGGTGTCCGCCACCAGCGCCGCGCGCGACGCGAGCAACGGCCCGGAGTTCCTCGCCGCCGCGAAGGCGCGCGCGGGCGTCACGGTGGAGATCATCTCCGGACAGATGGAGGCGGAGCTGTCGTTCGCCGCGGTGCACGCGGACTTCGCCAGTGAGTCGGCCGGGCCGCTGCTCGTGCTGGACATCGGCGGAGGCTCCACCGAGTTCATCTACGGCAACCCCGCGGGCCACGTGGGCTTCCGCCACAGCTTCGACGTGGGCGCGGTGCGGATGACGGAGCGCTATGTGAGCTCCGACCCGCTCTCCGCCGAGAACCGCGCGCGCATCCAGGCGCACCTGCGCGACACGTTCAAGGCCCTGCCCCCTCCTCCGCCCGACGCGGCGCTGGTGGGTGTCGCCGGCACCGTGACGACGCTGTACGCCGTGCAGCACGCCATCGACCCGTATGTCGCGGAGCAGGTCCATGGCGGCTCGCTCTCGCTCGGCGAATTGACCGCGCTGGTGGACCGTCTCTGCCAGATGCCGGTGGAGGAGCGGCGCGCGCTCCCGGGCCTGCAGCCCAAGCGCGCGGACGTCATCCCCGCTGGCGCGCTCATCCTCCTGGAGTCGGTGAAGGCCCTGGGATTGGAGGGGTGCCGCGTCAGTGACAGGGGACTCAGATGGGGGCTGCTCGCGCATCGGTTCGGCGCGGGGGCCGCCCGGTCATGAGCACGTCCTCCGTGAGCCTCTCGCCCTCCCCATCCGCGGCACCCGCCACTCCCGCCGCGAACGCGGGCTACGCGCTGCTCATCCTCACCCTCATCAACCTGGTCAACTACCTCGACCGGTACATCGTCGCCGTCGCGCTGCCAGGCATCCAGCAGGAGTTCCACATCAACGACACGCAGGCGGGCCTGCTGGGCACCATGTTCATCCTGGTGTTCATGCTGGCCTCGCCCGTGGGCGGCTACCTGGGTGACCGGTATCCGCGTCGGCTGCTGGTCGCGGGCGGCGTGCTGTTGTGGAGCCTCGCGACGGGAGCCAGCGGGCTCGCCACGTCCTTCGCCGCGCTGCTCATCGCGCGTGCGGTGATTGGCATCGGCGAGGCGGGTTATGGCGCGGTGGCGCCCAGCATCATCTCGGACCTGTACCCGCGCGAGAAGCGCACGCGGATGCTCGCGTACTTCTACATCGCCATCCCCGTGGGCGCGGCGGCGGGCTACGGACTGGGCGGCTGGCTGACGCAGGCGTATTCGTGGCACGTGGCCTTCTTCGCGGGAGGCGTGCCGGGCCTGATTCTGGGCGCCCTGGCGTTCTTCATGCCCGAGCCCAAGCGCGGCGCCATGGATGGCCCCAACGCGGAGACGAAGCTTCCCTTCCTCGTCGGCATCAAGGGGCTGGGACGCAACGCGGCCTTCTGGGCGGTGACGGCGGGCTACACGCTGATGACGTTCTCCATCGGCGGCCTCGGCTTCTGGATGCCCACGTATCTGGTGCGTGAGCGCGGGATGCTGGCGGATGACTCCGGGTTCCGCTTCGGTGCGATTACGGCGGTGGCGGGCCTCCTGGGGACCGTGGCCGGGGGCTGGCTGGGAGACAAGCTGGACCGCAAACGCGAGGGCGGTGGCCTCTGGATGTCCGGCGTGGGGTTGATGCTCGCGGCACCGTGCATGTACCTGGCGGTCAACCTGAAGGATGTGGGCCTCACCTTCGTGGCGATTGGCGCGGCGCAGTTCCTCATCTTCCTCAACAGCGGCCCCATCAACGCCGCCATCGTCAACTGCGTGCCCCCCGCGTTCCGCGCCTTCGCCATGGGGCTGAACGTGCTGTGCATCCACCTGCTCGGGGATGCGATTTCGCCCACGCTCATCGGCAACATCGCCGACGCGTCGAGCCTCCACACCGCCATCGCCATCAACGCCCTGCCCGTGCTGCTCGGCGGCGTGGCGCTGCTCATCGGAGCACGACTGTTCCGCTCGGCCGTGCCCCGAGTGGAAGCTACCGCCTGACGGTGGCGTCCACCTGGGGCCGATACTCATCGGCCAGTCGCTCCACCTCCGAGGCCAGCCGCTCTCCATCCGAGAGCAGCAGCGACTTGAGGCGCACGCGACTGCCCAGGGTGAAGAACACGTCGATGTCCCGCCGCAGCACATCCCAGCGCTCGGCGAAGTAGAGCGTGAAGAGCGCCAGGGGCGGCACCGCGAGGAACGTCAGCCCCGCCCACGGTGCCCCGCCCCACACGCCCGCGGCGACGGTGAGCCCACCCCACCAGACGAGCGCCAGGACGAACGCGCTGAGGAACTTCACCGTCGCCTGCACGTCCAGCTCCACCTTGCGACTGGCGGCCCTGGGCACCTGGTACGGCAGCCAGAAGAGCACCAGGCCCAGCACGAACAGCGGCAGGCCCAGCACCAGCGAGAGCAGGTTCTTCACGACGAAGGGCACCACATTGCCCGGCCGGTAGACGAGCGCGAGGTCCTTGAGCCCCTCCGCGTGCACCAGGCCCAGCCGCCGACTGAAGGACGCGAGGTGCGAGCGCACCTCCTCGAATCGCTCCGGCTCCCGCGCGCGGAACAACTGCACGCCACGAGCCCACAGCCGCAGGCGCTCCGCGTCCAGCACCTGTCCTTGCTTGAAGGAATAGAGCTGCTCGGCGAGCTGCACCAGCGGCAGGTCCGCCCACTGCTCCAGGTTGAGCGTCACCGCGCGGAGTCCCTCGGCGATGCGTTCGGTGAGGGCCCGCACGGACTCGGACTCCGAGGCGGCATCCGCGGGCAGGAAGGGCGTGACGTCGATGGCGGGGCCCACGTCGATGAGGACCTCGCTGCGGAAGACGTTCTTCTCCGCATACGTGAGCCCCACGGGGACGATGCGCACCAGTGCGCCCTCCTTCGCCGCGTTCAGCGCGATGCGCGACGCGCCCGTCTTCAGCTCCGCGAGCCCGGGCTCGGAGTGGCTCTTTCCCTCGGGGAAGATGGTGATGGCGCGGCCCTGGAGCAGCGCGCCTTTCGCGGCATCGAGCGTGCCCTCGTTGCCTCCCATCTTCGAGGGGTCATCCTGCTTGCGATACACCGGCAGCGCATCCAGCCCCTTGAGCAGCCAGCCGATGACGGGCATCGAGAACAGCGGCGCCTTCGCGAGGAACGTCACGGGGCGGCGCGTGATGATGAAGACGAGCCCCGGGTCGATGAGCCCGTTGGGATGATTGCCCACGAACAGCACCGGGCCCTCCGGCTCGGGGCCCGGAGCATTCACCTTCACCCGGTAGAAGAGGCGCAGACACACCGCGACCACGGCACGGACACACGCGTAGAACACGGTGGAGACTGTACCTCACCGACTGCCCCTGCTGCTTACGGGTACCGGTCCACCACCAGGATGACGCCCGTGTTGTCCTGCACGACGGAGAAGCCCTTCATCGGGCTCGGGTACGCAACCAGTCCCTCGCCATCGCGGTCCCAGCGGGAATCCAGCAGGACGCCACAGAAGGGCACCGACATGGCGCCGCTCTCCGGAAGGAAGACGCGGTCATAGCGGCCGAACACGCGGTGCTTCGTCACGAACAACCGCCCACCGATGCGCGCCCCCGGCAGCTTCGTCTCGCCCTCGTCCCGAGGCAGCGCAATCACGAAGCTGTAGTTGTACCGGGCCGGCCCCGGGTGGTCCTGGATGGCGTCCACGATGACGGGGACCTTGTCCCCGGGCTTCAACCCCAGCCGCTCCATCTGGACGAGCGCGCCCTTGGGACAGGCGCCCTCGGGAGGCATCCACTTGGGCCGCTCGGGCTTCGCCGTCGCATCGTCGGTGTGCGCGCAGCCAGCCCCCGCCAGCAGCAGCACCGTCAACCATGGGGACATGCGCATCCGGCTCGCCTCCTCAGAATGTACCGATGCTGAAGTGGAACTGCGTCTGCGCCTCGTTGATTTCCTCGTCCGGGTTCAGGTTGAAGCCCACGTCGAACGCCAGCGGGCCCACGGGCGTCACGTACCGGAGCCCCACGCCCGCCGCGTACCGCAGTCGCTCCAGGTCCATCCGCGTCCGGTCCAGCCACAGGTTGCCCGCCTCCAGGAACAGCCCCAGGTCCACCGACGCGAGCGCGGGGAGCCGCAGCTCCGCCTTGCCCAACGTGAAGAGCTCACCGCCCTGGCTCGCCGGCACCTGTCCCGCGAGCACCGCCTTCAGCTCTCCCGAGCACCCCGACGGGCTGATGAGCGCGCGGCAGTCTCGCAGCTGTTGATGCAGCGCCTCGCGCACGTCCTCGGGCAGGACACCGTCCTCGCGGAAGCCACGGAGGCTGGATGAACCTCCCAGGTAGAACAGCTTCGAGCCGATGGTCTGCGCCCCTGTCTCCAGCGGGACGATGGTCCCCGCGCGCGCCGACAGCGCCAGACTCGCCCGTCGTCCCAGGGGGATGTAGCCACTCAGGTTGCTCGACAGCTTCACGCCGTTGATGGGGAAGGCCGGAACGGCATTGCCCGCCACGTCGGTGGGCGCCACGCTGATACCCCGCGTGAGCTCCGCGCTGCTGATGAGCACCAGGCCCTTGCGCGGATTCGCCGGGTCATCCCGGAAGTCGAGCGTGATGGACGGCCGCAGCGAGTGCAGCGCGAAGTCGCCGAACGGATAGCGCAGGCGCTCCTGGTCGGCGCGGTTGAGCAGCTCCAGCACCCCCGCGCGAGAGCGCAGCCGGTTGTTCTCCACTTCGTAGGACAGCGACACGTTGAACCAGGACGTCACCGCCCAGTCCAACGCCGCGGCCGCGGCGAACCGCGTGGACACATACGAGGGCCGGTGCACGCGCTCGGCAATCAGGTCCAGTCGCGCGCCCACCTCGAAGGGCAGGAGGAAGAACAGGCGCGGCTGGGACAGGGCCAGGTTGCCTCGGCCGCCCAGTCCACTCAGGCCCTGAAGCTCCACGTCGCAGCCCGCGGAGGCCGCGCCGCCCGACTGCTGACACGCGATGCGCCGGTCCGCGGACAGCGCCTCCGCGCTCCAGCCCGCGTAGTTCACCTTCCCGCGAGCAATCAGGCTGAGCCCCAGCCCATCGAGGTTGCGGTACGTCGTGTCCAACGTGATGCGGGGACCGTCCACCAGGAAGTAGCCACCCGAGACCTGGCCATCCAGACGGGGACGCTCATGCACCGTCACCACCACGTCCTTGGTCGGCTCGCGGCGCGCGGGGTCCGCGAGCGCGACGTCCACCTGTCGGAACAGCCCCAACCGGGCGAGCCGCCGCTGTCCCTCGAGCAGCGCATCGGGAGCAAGCGGCTTGCCCTCCTCCAGGTCCAGGTTGGCCATCACCAGGTCCGGGTCCGTGCGAGTCAGCCCCTGCACCAGCACCTTGCCCACCTTCACCTGGGGGCCCGCGTCCGCGCGGAACACCACCGTCGCGGACGTGCCGTCCTCTCCCACCGAGGACTCCGTGGTGACCTTCGCGAAGAGATAGCCCTGCTGCGCCAGCCCTCGCTCCAGCGACACGCGCGCGGCCTCCACCGCCTCGAAGCTCAGTGGCAGGCCCTTGTGCACTCCGGCCCCACCCTGCTGCGTGAGCGCCACCATGCCCTCGGGCACGCCCTCGTAGCGAATCTCCGTGACCCGCGCCTGCGGCCCTTCCTCCACGTCGAAGTCGGCCACGGCGGTCCGCGTCCGCGCGTCCACCGTCAGCCCCCGGAACGTCACCGTCGAGGACAGGAAGCCCCGCTCCCGGTACGCCTCCATCATCGACTCCGTGGCCTCCAGCCACGCCTCCTCGACGTACACCGTGGACGGGTCCGGCATCGGCTCCAGCGAGACATCCTCGCGGCCATGACGACCTTCCACGTCCAGCGGGTCGTCCTGGAGTCGGAGGTCCAGCTCGGGCTGCTGCGCGCTCGCGCGAATGCGCTCCGCCAGATGCGCCCTCAGCGTCTTCGAGCCCAGCGAGTTGTTGCCGTGGAACCGGACGTCGGAGACGCGCAGGGACTGCCCCTCGTCCACGTCGAACGCGAGCACCGCCACTTCACCATCCGGCCGCACCACCTCGCGCGAGCGCACCTTCGCGTCGTTGAACCCTCGGTGCCGGTAGAAGGACTCCACCCGCCGCGCCAGTCGGCCCGCCACCACCTCGTCGAGCGGCTCCGCGGCGTCGTGCGCCAGGACCCGCTGCAAGAGCTCCGCGGAGAAGCGATGGTTGCCATGGAAGCGAACCTGGTACTTCGGGCCCGCCGACAGCGGCACCGCCACCGAGGCGGAGTTCGCCTCCACCAGCACCGCCGGCGTCCCGACCTGCGCGCGCCAGTAGCCCTCCTCGCGCAGGAGCGTGCGCAGGTGGTCCAGCCCCGTATCCAGCCGCACCCGGTCGAACACCTCGCCCGGCCGCATCTCCAGCACCGCCAGCAACCGGCTCAGCGGCAGACCAGGGCTGCCCGAGAAGCTCACCTGACGGACACGCGTCGGCTGCCCCTCCGCGATGAGCAGCGACACCGCCACGCCATCCGTCACGGGCTCCTGCCGCGCGGTCACCTTCACCGAGTCGTAGCCCTTGCGCTGATACGCCTGGAGCACGGCCGACACCGCGCCCTCCAGTTCCTCCCCGTCCAG
Organism: Myxococcus stipitatus; assembly: GCF_038561935.1. The sequence continues at coordinate 7,970,988 of NZ_CP102770.1, forward strand.
CGGACCGCCCTCGAGAAGACCGCTGGCCTCCAGGAGCTCCGCGTCCGACATCACCGCGTGGCCCTCGAAGCGCAGCCTGGCGAGCCGGGAAACGGGCGTCAGCTGGAACACGACGCGGACACCGCCCGGGACTTCCTCCGCCCGCGCCACCACGTCCGAGAAGCGGCCCGTGGCCCAGAGCCGCTCCACCGAGCGCCTCACCGTCCCCGACGTCAGCACCTGCCCCTTGTGCACCGCCACCAGCGCGCTCAACCCCTGCGCGTCCACTCCACCGGGCAGGTGCAGCTCCACGGCCACCACGTTCTGTCCGGAGACACCCCTGGCGAGGTCCTGGGCGAGCGAGGGGCTCGAGCCCAGGACACACAACCAGAATCCCAGCACCACCGCGGTGGTGCGGGCTACTCGACCTCCCAGCTCAGCTTCAGCTCGAGCCCGAGGTTTCCAAACGAGGCTTCGCTGTTCTCGTTGTCCCACTGGGCCTGCGCGGAAAGTCGGTCGTCGAAGCGGTACTCGGCGCGCGCCCGCGTTCCGCGCCCACTCACCGGTTGAGTCATCCCGACTTTAAGCTGCTCGGAGAGGAACTTCGACTCCAGTTGCGCGGTGGGCTCCGCTTGTCGGGTGGCGTCGTTGTAGGTAGTGGAAATCTGGAGGGACAGGTCCCTCAACACCGGATTGCTGGGAAGGAACCGCTGGACCTGCCGGTCCAGCCCCGAGACGTTGAAGAGGGCCTCGGCCGCCAGCCCGGCCCCCGCCGAGGCCGCCGTCTCCCGGTCCGACGAGGTGAACCCCAGGGTGAGCAAGGAGACGATGTCGCCTTCCACCAGCGCCGGCTCCGAGGACAGGAGGATTTGCGGGTCCGAGGGCTTGCCGAAGGCGTGGAGCTTCACCACGTACTCGCGCACCTGCGTCTGGGCCTGGACCTCGAAGACGGGCTCCAGGCTGGACGCATCCTGGAACTCCATCTGCCCCTGGCTGATGGTGAAGGGGTTGTTGCGGAAGAACGCCTGGCTGCCCTCGGCCAGCTCCACCCGGCCCAGCAGCCCTGGCCGCAGGTCCGTCCCCGTCAGCCGGATGTCTCCGAGCATCCGCGCCTTGGCCAGGTTGTTGTCCACGCGCACGTCCCCGAAGTGGACGTTCACATCCCAGATGACCCAGGGCTTCTGCTGCTCGCCTGAGACACTGCTCGCCGCGGAGGACAGCGCGGGCGAGCGCTTCTGCATGGACTTGAGCAGCGCATCCACGTCCAGCGCCTTCTGGTAGCGCATCTTGACGATGTCCAGGCCGCCCGTGACGGTGAAGCCGCGCGGCGGCCCCACCACCTGGAGCAGTCCGGAGAAGGTCGCCGGCAGGTCCTCCGTGAGGCGGTAGGGTACCTCGTCCAACTGCACCGTGAGGCCCAACCGCTGAGGCAGGAAGCGCGCGAGCCGGATGTCGCCACGCGCGGAGATGCGGCCCTCGTTGAGCTGCCCCTGCAGGTGCTCCAGCAGCATGCGTTGACCCGTCAGCTCCGCGCGGGCCGACAGGTTGCGGATGTTCACGGGCATGTCCCGCATCGCCACGCGCACCTCCGCCAGCTCCGCGCTCCCCACCACCGACGGCGCGTCCAGCGTGCCCGTCGCCTCGGCATCCACGGTGACCCGCCCCGTGGCGCGCTCCACCATCGCCGGCGCGAGCGACTCCAGCAGGCGAAGGTCTCCACCTCCGCGAAGCGTCAGTCCGATGCCACCCGCCGTGGTCATCCACCCGCCCATGTTCAGGTCGACATAGGGCCCGTTGAATCGGAAGGGCTGAACGTCCAGCTTGCCCTTCTCGTAGGAGAGGAGGATGGGCGCGGCGTTCTCCCCCCGCACGTCGTGGCGGGACAGCACCAGCTTGTTCACCTCGGCGCGCAGGTGCGCGGACCGAGGCTCCATCAGCGGCCCCTTCGCCGTCAGCGAGCCCGACACCGAGCCGGACACGCCCGCCCACAACGGCTCCGAGGGCAGCAACGGACGGATTTCCGGAAGCGTCAGCGACAACGTGGCGTCATAGGGCCACGTGTCCTGCACCTTCATCTTCACGCGGCCGTCGGCGTCCTGGAACGGCCGGCCCCACACCTCGAGGTCCTTGCCCACCAGCCGTCCGGTGAGGTCCATGGCGCCGAGGTTCCGCTCCGCGAAGGTGACTCGCGGCGACTTCAACGTGACATCCACCACCGGGATATCCGAGGTGCCCGACACGACGCCATCCATCTCGAGCGTCCCCTGGATGCCCATGCGGCTCGCGACGTCCGGCCCCACCGTCTCCGCCAGCGACAGCTGGTCGCCACCAAAGCGGTAGTCCAGCCCGCCCGCGAACAACAGCGTGCCTTCCGCCCAGGTGCGCCCCAGCGGCCCTCGGAGCTCCGTGCGCTCGAGCACCATGGACTTGCCATCCACGAACCGCAGCCGCGCCGAGCCATCCCCCATCCTGCGTCCGAAGTACGCGGTGTCCTTCACATCGAAGGCGACCAGTCCCTCCAGCCGTTCGACGGGGCTGTCCACTTCCACGCGTCCGGATGCGGTGCCCGTCAGCGTGCCCTGCATCACCGCGAGCGCTGGCGTCAGCCCCGCCACCACGTCCACCAGGTCCTCGGTGCGGCCCTGCGGGACGTTCACCTCGAGGCGCAGGTTGAGCAGACGCGCGAAGCCCACGGCGGCCTTGCCGAAGTACTGCGTGCGCCCCTTCTGGCCGGTGAAGGACGGGAAGGCCAGCACGCCATCGGAGTAGGTCAGCTTCCCCTGGAGCACGCCCATCGAGAAGCCCCAGAAGACGAAGTCGCGGAACGACAGGCCGGACTCCACCTTCACCTGCGAGGCCGGGCCGGTAATCGAGTACGTCGCATTCCCGCGCCCCGCCCACTTCAGCCCCGCGATGTGGCCGAAGTCCGCCAGGTCCAGGTCCCCCTGGCCGTGGATGTCCAACCCAAGCGCGCTCCCGAGGAGCAGCGCCACGTCGCCCTGCACCTTCGAGTGTCCCGCGTCCGCGGTGATGTGGTTGAAGGACACCCGGTCCGTCTGCAACCTCACCTGTGCCTGCGCACGTGCCCGGTCGAACTCGAGGATGGTGAGCCCATCCGTCGCGGGCGCATCGAAGGGCCGCGTCGCCAGCGTGAACTTCCCGGTGCGCAGGTCCAACGGTCCCGACAGCGAGAAGCGCGGCAGCAGGTTGCCGCTGAGCTGCGCATCGAGCGTCGCGGGGAAGTCCACCCACGCGCCCTCCACTCCCGCCTTGTCCAGGATGCGCCCCAGCGACGCGTCCACCGTCTTCACGCTCACCTCGAGCGGGAAGAGCGGCGTCAGCCCCAGCTTGCCGGTGACGCTCACCCGGCCCGCGCCCACCGGCACCGTCACGTCCTCGATTCGCACTTCATCGCCCGAGTACGACAGGCGCGCGGAGATGTTGGCGGGACCGAACCGGTCGTAGCCCAGGCCGTTGCCCGACAGCTCGAGCGACACCGCGGGCGCCTCGGGCTTGCCCGCGATGGACACGCGGCTCCACAAGTGACCCGTGGCCTGCTTCGGCAAGAGCTTCGCTTGGGACAGCGTGCGCATCGGCAGGAAGACCTGCGCGTCCAGCGCCAGGTGCGGCTGACAGAGCGAGTCCACGCGTCCCGACACGGAGGTGCTGATGTCATCCAGTGACACCTCCGCTCGCTCCAGCTCCAGCAGCTCCTCGTCCGGGTCCAGGGCGCCCGCGATGGCGAGTCGCTGAAGCACCAGCTCCTGGCCGTTCGGGCCCAGGCGCACGAGTCCCCGGCGCGCCTCCGCGTCCAGCTCGATGGCGCCCCAGCGCTCCGTCCACCGCACGTCCAGGTCGGCGACCTCGACACGCCGTCCCTCGGGAAGCGCCAGCCGGAGCTCCGCGCCGGTGATGTCCAGCTTCGAAATCCGCAGGTGCTCGAGCGGCGCCAGGAAGCAGCCCTGCGACTTCTTCGAGGGCTCCGTCGACGGCCGCGACACATCCAGCGTCACCCGAGGCCGCTCGGCGCGAACCAGGGCCAGGGACAGCCGGCCGGAGAAGGGCCGCAGGAACCCCAGCTGCACCTCCGCGGTGTCCGCCGCCACCAGCGGCGTGTCCTCGCCGGGAAGGAAGAGCGAGAAGCCATGCACCACGACGCGCGAGCCCAGCGGGTCCAGCTCACAGCGCCCGATGCCGACGTCCAGCCCGAGCACGTCCGGCAGATGGCGCCGGGCCATCGTGCAGGCCACTTCCCACGTCCCGGGCATGCGCAACGCCAGCACACTCCCCGAAATGACGAGGAGCACGAGCAGCAGCGCTCGAAGCGCACCCTTGCGGCTCTGCGTGGCCAAAGCCCCTAGAGCTTACCCAGCCCTTCGAGGTAGCGGTCTATCTCCGCCAGGTCGAGCTTGTTGTTCGACGCTCGGGGCAGACGGGTCGCGGGGGGGCTTGCTCCCTCGGCCGCTCCTGGGGCAGCCGAGTTGATGCCCTGCAGTCCCAGGTTCTTTCCGATGCGATGCACCAGCTCCGCGGAGACCGTCTCCGCGCGCGCGAGGAACGCCTCGAAGAGGGCGTTGTCGCACAGGGTGTTGATGACACGCGGAGAACCGGACGAGTGCTCATGCACCGCCAGCAGGGCCTCGGGCGAGAACGGCATGCGCGGGCAGCCCGCGAGCCGGAGGCGGTGCTTGATGTAGGCCTCGGTGGACTCGGCGGTGAAGGGCTCGAGCTTGTAGCGCATGGCCACGCGCTGGGCGAGCGGCGGGTCCAGCTTCAGGTTCTTCTCAATCTCCGGCAGGCCGAAGAAGACGAACGAGATGAGCTTGCGCTCCGGCACTTCCAGGTTCAGCAGGCCGCGGAACTCCTCCATCAGCTCGCGCGTCTCCAGCATCTGCGCTTCGTCGATGAGGACGACGGCCTTCTTGCCGGACTCGTAGATTTGCAGGAGCCGCTGGTAGAGCTGCGACAGGAGCGCCAGCTTCTCCTGTGCGGGGTTCTCCACGCCCAGCTGCAGGGCGATGCGCCGCAGCAGCCAGTTGGCGGTGATGCCCGAGTGGATGATGACCAGCAGCGCGGCCTCGTACTCGGACTCGGGCAGCGAGTCGAGCATGCGGCGGGCCAGCGTCGTCTTCCCCGCGCCGATGTCGCCGACGAGGATGGACAGGCCCTTCATGTAGCTCACCGCGTGCATCAGCCGCGTGAGCGCCTGCGAGTGCTGCGCCGAGTTGTAATAGAACCGGCTCACGGGAGCGTTGGAGAAGGGCTCCTGCGTGAGGTCGAAGAAATCGAGGTAGGTCGTCATGGGCTCGCCGGACCTCGGGGGCAACTACACGTAACCGACCTTGCGCGCCTTGGGCGCGCCGGCCGCTGGCACCGGGGGATTCGCCACCGCCGCCGCGGGCGCGGCCCCATGGGCCTTGGAACCATTCACCGGAGCAGGCGCTGGCGTGGGCAGGGGGTCCTCCTCCGGCTGGGTACTGGCCGCGAGCCGGGAGACCTGCGCCCCCACGTCGCGGTACTTCGCATCCATCGCCGCCACACGCTGGTAGTGGTGCAGCGCCTTGCCGGGCTCGCCATGGGCCTCCCAGGCCACCGCCAGCTCGAAGCCCAGCGCCTTCGCCGCCTCACCCGAGGCGTGGGGACTCGCCAGGCCCTCGCGGAACGTCTCCACCGCCGCGCCCGCATCGCCGCGCAGCAGGTGCAGCATCCCCATCATCGTGACGCAATCCAGCTCGCGCTTCGTGCCGGTACAGCCCTGACGGGCCACCTCGAACTCATGGAGCGCGTCGTCCAGCAGGCCCATCTCCTTGTAGGCGATGCCCAGGTCGTAGTGCGTGTCCACGTCCTCGGGCTTCACCACCTTGGCCAGGCTCTTCTTGAACTCGGAGAACACCTCCTCCACCGAGTACTGGAAGTCCTCTTCCGCGGGCGCCGCCGCCGCGGTGTCGTCGCCCAGGTTGTCGATTTCGCCGGCCAGCTCCGCCGCCAGGTCGAACGCGTCCCGCTCTCCGGCCGACTCCGTCACCGGCTGCACGGAAGGCACCGTGACGGGCGCCTGCTGCTCCTCCTCCGGCGCCGCGCCACCACTCGCCTCGAGCGCCTCCAGGCGCTCCATCAGCTCGCCAGCGCGAACATGGCCCGGGAAGGCGATGGACACCGTCTCGAGGATTTCGCGGGCCTCTTCCAGGAGCCCCTGGTCCAGGAAGAAGGAGGCCTCGTCGCACTCCTCGGCCGCCGGCTCGTCCTCGCTCACCTCGTCGGTGACGGAGTCAGTCGGAGTCGGCTGCTCGGGCTCTTCCTCCGTCTCGGCCGACTCGAACGACGCGGCCGCGTCGAACGCGTCGGGCGACTCGAAGGTCTCCGCCGCGTCGAAGGAGGCCGCGGCCTCGGGCTCGTCCTCCACGGCCTCGAAGCCGGATGAGAGCTCGGGCTCTTCTTCCGAGCCGGTGTCATCCAGCGACACCACGGCGTGCGAGGCGGTGGGCTCCTCGTCCTCGAACTCGTCGCCCAGCGAGGGCATCTCGGAGCCCGGAGGGGCCTCCTCGAGGTCCTCCAACATCGAGGCATCCAGCGGAGCAATCCCCACCCGCGTGGGAATCTCATCCACGTCGAGCGACGCCTCTTCCACGAGCGTCTGCTGCTTGAACGTGGAAGGCGCGGCCTCGTCGAGCAACGCCCGCGTGGGCGCGCGAACCATCGTCGGAGGCGGCTCGTCCTCGTCGCCCAGCGACATCGCCGCCATCGACGCGGAGGTGGCCACGTCGTCCGAGTCGCCCAGCGACAGGCCCTCGTCACCGTCGAGCGACGCGCCCAGGTCGGCGGACTCCACCAGCGGCTCATCGTCCGAGGACATGAGGCCGGGCTCGTCCGTCAACACCATGCCGTCGTCGTCGCCGGACACGAGCATCTCGTCCATCGAGGCCGCCGCCATGTCCTCCGGCGGGGGCATCTCGAAGACGTCATGCTCTCCAGAGGTGATGGCCTCTCCGACGAGTGCTTCCTCGCTGACGACGGAAGCCTCACCCGCATCGTCGATGACTTCGTCCGACTCGCTCGACGGCAGCGTCGCCAGGGCCAGCTCGTCCCCCGGCGGATGCAGGAGCGCGTCCTCGGGAGGCGGGGCGACGAGCACTTCGTCGTCGCTCGAGTCGACGAGGATGGCGTCCTCGCCCACCGACTCCACCGCCACCGACGACGGCGCCACCGACACCGGCCCTTCCACGCGCAGCACTGACAAGAAGGCCGGCACCTCGGGATGGGCGGGGTTCTGCTGGAGGATGGTCGCGAGGTAGGGCTGCGCGCGCGTCGAGTCCGCGGCGCGCGTGCACAGGCGCAGCACGTTCAGCAACTGCTCGGACGCCTGCGCGGCGTTCCCCGACGCGACGTAGATTTGGTACGCCTTCTCGTGCGCGTCCAGGTTCTCCGGGTCGACGGAGAAGATCTTCCGCAGGTGCTCCAGCGCTTTGTCGTGGAGCCCGTACTTCACGTAGACGTCGGTCTCCGTGAGCAGCTTCGCCAGCTGCTCGCGAGCCAATCCCGCGGGCTGCGGAGGCGGCGGCGCGATGGGCTGCGGCGCGGCGACGGGAGCAGGCGCGGGCTGGGGCGCGGCGCGAGCGGCCGGCTGGGGCGCGGGCTGCGCCATGGGCTGCGGCGCGGCGGGAGCAGGCGAAGGCGCGGGAGCGCGGCGGGCGAGCAGATCCGGGTCCTGGGGATCCAACACCTCGATCTGCGTCCAGACGGCCTCGGCCTCCGTGAGACGGCCGCGCTCCTGGTGAATCTTGGCGAGCTCCTTGTAGACGGACACCGTCTTGGAGGTCTGGCCCAGCCCCTGGAAGGCCTGGGCCAGGAGCGACAGCGTCTCCACGTCGCGGCCATCCGCCTTGAAGCACACCTGCAGCTTCGCCAGCGCGCGCTTCTGGTCTCCTCGCTGCAGGTACGAAGTGGCCAGCTCCTTGGCCAGCGGCAGGTTGTCCGGCTCGAGCGTGGACAGGCGCTCCGCTACGCGGGCCCAGTCCTCGCCTCGGCTGTTGCGCTTGAGGTACTCGGCGGCGCGCTTGAACTCCTGGACCGCCTCGCGCGTCATGTTCTCGCGCGCGTACAGCTCGGCCAGCTTGATCTTCGACGCCACGTTCTCGGGGTCGAGATCCACCATCTTCTTCAAGGTATCGAGCGACGCCTTCGTGTCGCCCGCCTTGTCGTAGTGGTTGGCGACGATCTGGAAGTACGCCATCGCCTCCGACATCAACCCCAGCTGCTGGTGCAGCTCCGCCAGCTTGAGGTTCACCTCGAGCAGGTTCGGGTTGAGCTTGAGGACCTGCTTGTAGAGGGCAACGGCCTTGAGGAAGAAGCCGTCCGAGGAGTAGCTCTCCGCAACCTTGGTGAAGAAGTGCGCCGCCTGGGCGTTGTCGTTCTTCTTCTGGTACAGCTCCCCCATCTTCTGGAGCACCCGGATGTCCTTCGGGTCGACCTCCAGGACCTTCTGGTACTCCTTGATGGCCTTGTCGTACGCGCCCTTCGCGACCAGCTTCGCGGCGGCTTCGATGATCTTGTTCTTGTCCATCGAGCGTGGGCTTCCGGCGAGCCGAAACCCCTTGGAACTTCGCGGGTTTCTATCTTCAAAAGGGGGGGAGAGTCGGAGGCTAACGGAATCCTCCAACTCGGGTCAAGAAACAGCCCGGCGCCCCCCGGTATCAGCTCACCTGCTTGGATGCTCGCGGCGCGTGCGGGAACCGCACGTAGGCGGCCATGTGCGACTAAGGCGTCTCTTCCACGGCCTTCTTCAAGCGACGCGAGCCCGTCTCACTCGCCAGGAGCCGCTCCACGAAGCGCGTGTCGTAGTTGCCCTCCTGGAAGGACTCCTCCGCCAGCGCCGCGCGGTGGAACGGGATGTTGGTGCGGATGCCCTCCACCACGTACTCGCCCAGCGCGCGCTGCATGCGGCGGATGGCCGTCTCGCGGTCTTCCGCGTGGACGATGAGCTTGGCCAGGAGGCTGTCGTAGTACGGCAGCACCGTGTAGTTCTCGTAGGCGCTCGAATCCACGCGTACCCCGTAACCACCGGGAACACTGTAGCCGGTGATCTTCCCGGGCCACGGCGCGAAGGTGATGGGGTCCTCGGCGTTGACGCGGCACTCGATGGCGTGCCCGCGAATCTGGATGTCCTCCTGCTTGAAGCGCAGGGGGTGGCCGTACGCCATGCGGATCTGCTCACGGACCAGGTCGATGCCCGTGATGAGCTCCGTCACCGGGTGCTCCACCTGGATGCGCGTGTTCATCTCCATGAAGTAGAACTCGCCGCGCTCATCCAGCAGGTACTCGATGGTCCCCACGTTGTTGTAGCGAAGCTTGCGCATCGCCTCGACGGAGACCTCGCCCATCTTCTTGCGCAGCTCGGGCGAGAGCGCCGCAGACGGAGCCTCCTCGATGAGCTTCTGGTGCCGGCGCTGCACCGAGCACTCACGCTCATTGAGGTGGATGATGTTGCCGTGCTCGTCGGCGACGATCTGGATTTCGATGTGGCGCGGCTTCTCGACGTAGCGCTCGATGTAGAGGTCGCCGTTGTTGAACGAGGCCACCGCCTCCGCCTGCGCCGTCGCGAAGGCCTGGGCCAACGCGCCAGGCTCGCGGACGATTTTCATCCCCTTGCCGCCACCACCCGCCGCCGCCTTGAGGATGACCGGGAAGCCAATCTCACGGGCGAACGCCTCCGCCTCGCGAGGGTCCTTCACGGTGCCCGGGCTGCCCGGAAGCAGCGGCATCCCCGCCTCGCGCGCCGCCTGCCGCGCGCGGACCTTGTTGCCCATCAGCCGCAGCATCTCCGGACGCGGGCCGATGAAGCGAATCTTGCAGTTCTCGCACACCTCGGCGAACTCGGCGTTCTCGGAGAGGAAGCCGTAGCCGGGGTGGATGGCATCCGCGCGGGTGATTTCCGCCGCGGAGAGCAGCTGCGGGACGTTGAGGTAGCTCTCCTTGGACGCCGGAGGGCCAATGCACACGGCTTCATCCGCGAAGCGCACGTGCAAGGCATTGGCGTCCGCCGTGGAGTGCACCGCCACGGTGGCGATGCCCAGCTCGCGGCAGGCGCGGATGACCCGCAGGGCAATCTCCCCGCGGTTGGCAATCAGCACCTTCTTGAACACGGGGATGTCTCCTGAAACGGCCGGGCTCGGCGGCGCGCCCACGCGAGTGCGGGGCGCGCGCACCGGGTCAGGCTGGCTCGATGCGGAACAGGGCCTGGCCAAACTCCACCGGCCGGCCGTTCTCCACGAGGATTTCGGCCACGCGGCCGGAGACCTCGGACTCGATTTCGTTCATCAGCTTCATCGCTTCGATGATGCAGAGAACCTGGCCCTTCTTCACCACGGAGCCCACGTCCACGAAGGCGGGCTGGTCCGGCGCCGGCGTCCGGTAGAACGTGCCGACGAAGGGGCTGGACACCACGTGGCCAGGCTTCTCGGCGGCCTTCTCGGCCACGGGAGCCGAAGCCGCCGAGGGCGCCGTCGGCGCGGCCACGGGAGCGGCGCGCGGCGCGACGGGCGCCGCGTACTCCACGGCGGCCGCCACCGGAACGGCCGAGGGGGCCGCATGGTGGACGATGGTGGTCTCGGGGGCGTGGCCACGGCGGATGAAGAGCTTCTCCTCACCGCGCTTCCACACCAGCCTCGTCACGTCCGAGGCCTCCAGGATGTTGACGATTTCCCGCAGGGCCTCCACGTCCAGGGAGGTGTTGCCCGCGTCCCGAGCGCTCGCCGCCGGAGCGGGCGCGCTGGCGGGCGCGGACGCCCGGGTCGACTTGCGCTTGGTTGCCATTCTCGCGTCCCCTCCGTCGGAGTCGTTGCGACTAACCGCCCACGGCCACGCGGGTGAGGTACTTGCCACCGTCGCGCGTGTCGATCTTGAGGACATCACCCTCGTTGATGAAGAGGGGGACGTTGACCACGAACCCGGTCTCCAGGGTCGCGGGCTTCAGGGCACCGGACACGGTGTCGCCACGAACGCCCGGGTCGCACTTGGTGACCTTGAGGTCCACCGAGTTGGGCAGCGACACGCCGATGGCCTTCCCGTTGAAGAACATGATGTCGACGTTGACGTTCTCCTTCAGGAAGTTCTTCGCATCGCCCAGGACCTCTCCGCTGAGGAAGGTCTGGTCGTAGGTGCGAGTATCCATGAAGTAGTAGTCGCCACCCTGCTCGTACAGGTACTGCATGCCCTTATCTTCGATGTCCGGCTTGCCCACCTTGTCACCCGACTTCATCGTCGGCTGAAGGACGCGGCCCGAGATCAGGCTGCGAATCTTGGTGCGGGTGAACGAAGATCCCTTGCCCGGCTTCACATGCTGGAAATACTCGATGACGAACGGCTCGCCGTCGATCTCGATCTTCATACCATTGTGAAACTCGGACGTATCGATGACACCGGCCATGGGGACCGACTCCTTCAGACTCAAAACTGCGGAAGCTTGAAAAGTCGGGGGTGTCTAGCCCATGCCCCCTCCCATGGGAAGGGGAAACCTGCGGAGCGCCGCGTCGTCTGGACGACTGCCGTACAACGCGGCGTCTAGAGCTCCGCGCGGACCTTGGGGGCCGTCACGCGCAGCACATACCTGCCCTTGCCGTAGTTGCCATCCGCACGCAGCGCGAGCACCAGGAAGTACTCGGGGGACACCAGCCGCATGAGGGTCAGCACCTTGTCGCTGTTGACGCTGACCTCACTGACGGCGCCCGTCTTGAGCGATTCGGCGGCATGGCGCAGCTGCGTGAGCAGGTTGGCGTACTCCACCCACGCGCCACTCAGGTCCAGCTCGCCTGCTTCCTCGCGTTGGAAGGTGTCGACGGAGATGCCGTCGAAGCCCATCACGCTGCAGGCAAGGGCCCCATCCACTTGGTTGACGACTGACTCGAGGTGCGTGCGAAAGGACATGGTCTCTGGCTCAAGGCACCTGGGGACAGGCGCCGCTCGCGACTAGTTGCACGCCGGCAGGACACCGTTCTGGCCACGCTGGTCGCAGGCTTCGGTCGGGGGTTCGACCGTCTTGTCAGGAGGACACGAGAACGGGACGTTTCCAACCTGCACCGAATACGTGATTTCGTTCGTCTCCATCTTCGTGCCGTCCAACATCTTGCCACGCACCTTCAGCGTGACCAGCGCATCAACGATGTTCGCCCCTTGGGTCGCGGTGTGCAGCGCCTGCAGTGCATCGGTCGTGAAGAGGCTCAGGAGCATGACGCCGTTCCCCTCCCCTCTGAAGGAACCATAGATGGGAACTGTTGCACTGGGGATGTTGAGTTCCGGCTGCGTGCGATAGCTGAGATCGAGCTCGGTGACGTAGATGGCGTTGCCATCGGGGTCCGTCAGAGGCTCCCCCCCCACGGCGATGGTCGCCGTGCGCACGTTCGAGGTCATGATGAGCCCCAGCCTGTAGTTGGAGGCCAAGGCCAGATTGAGCGAGCCGTTCAACAGTTGCCGGTCGTCCGGGACGGTGCAGCTTGGCTCGGGCGGACTGGACTGGAGAATCTGGAGCTTCGGATAGTCGTCGACGCAGGACACCGAACTGAGCGCCAACAACGCGATGAGATAGATGGGCTTCATGAGCGAACGCACTCCTACGAGAAGAGGCGCGATGCCTTAGAGGCTCTGCGCGATGGTCTGCCGGTTGAGAATGCGGGGCGTGATGAAGATGAGCAGTTCCTGTCGGTCATCCGACTCCACGGTCTGCTTGAACAGCAGCCCCAGCACCGGAATCTTCGACAAGAAAGGCACCGAGTTGACTCGGGAGGACCCGCGGCGAACGTAGATACCGCCGATGACCGTGGTGTCTCCATCCTTGACCAGCACCTGGGTGTTCGCCTCCTTGCGCTGGATGGCCGGCTGACCATTCGAGCCCGTGCTGGACGCGTCAGGCTGGTTGTTGGAGGCCGTGATGGCCATCAGCACACTGCCGTCCTGGGTGATGTGCGGCGTCACTTCCAGCGACAGGCGGGCTTCGACGAAGGTCGTGTTCACACCACCCGCGGAGACCTGACTGAACGGGATGGAGAGCCCCTGGCTGATGCGCGCGGTATTGTTGTCCAGCGTCGTCACACGCGGGGCGGAGATGGTCTTGACGCTGCCTTCCTGTTCCATCGCGGAGAGACGCAGGTTGAGCTGCAGTGCACCTCCCGCGGAACCAAAGGTGAAGCCCAACGCACCACCGAGGCCCGCCGTACCACCCGCCGAAGGCAGGTTCACCGCGAAGTTCGGCACACCCGGGAGACCCGCGGCGGTACCCGCCGCACCACCCGTGATAGCGACGTTGTTGGGGAAGATGAGGCCCGTCGGGTTGCCCGAGGCCTGGGAGAGACGCGCCTGCCCGCCCCACTGCACACCAAGGTCACGCGTGAAGTTGGTGCTCGCCTCGACGATGCGGCTCTCGATGAGCACCTGCGGCGTCTGCGTGTCCAGGCTCCGAACCAGCGCGCGCGCCTTCTCCGTGTTGGCCCGCACATCCTTGACGATGAGCACGTTGGTGCGCGTATCCACGGTCACGGAGCCACGCTCGCTCAGCACGTCCTTCACCCGCGCCGACATGTCGCCAGCAACCGCGTAGTTCACCGGGATGAGGTTGACCATCAAGTCCTCCTGCTGCTGGAGGGACTTCTTGCGCTCCTGGCGCAGACGGGCCTCTTCTTCCAGGGTCTTCAGCGGAGCGATGCGGATGATGTTGCCAAACTCCTCCTTGCCCAGCTGCTTCGTACGCAGGATGAGGTCCAGCGCCTGGTCCCAGGGGACGTTGCGCAGACGGATGGTGACTCGGCCGCTCACGTCGTCGGCGACGACCACGTTCTTCTTGGAGATCTCCGCGATGACCCGCAGGAGGTTCTGGATGTCGATGTCCTTGAACTCGAAGGAGACGCGCTTGCCACGGTAGCGAGCCTGCTGCGGCGCACCCTCGGCGGCGTAGGCGGGCGCCTCGGCGGTGAAGCCGGCGGTGCGCTGGGCCACGGCCACCTCATCCGTCTTCACACCCTTCACATCCAGCCGCCACGACAGCGTGCCGCCGTTCTGGGTGACCTTCTCGTCGATGGCGCCATCCGCGGCGACGACCACGCGAACCTTGCGGCTCTCGCCCGGGACACTGAAGGCGCTGATCATCTTCACCGGCGTCTCGAGGGCGCTGGTGTCCAGGCTGCGCTCCAGCTTCTTGGGCAGCCGGGCGTTGTCCAGCGTCAGCACCGCGCTGCGGGGGTCGGGCCGGTCCACCTTCCACGCGGCCGTACCCGTCAGCTTCAGCACCACGCGACCACCCGCCCCACCCTCCTGGAAGGACAGGTCCTTGACCTCCACCACGGACGCGGTGACGGGAGCCTGGGCCTCGACGGGCTCAGGCGCGGCGCGCATGGGTTCGACCTCGGCCACGGACGCGACGGCCTCTTGCGGCGCGGGCGACGGCGCGGCCTTGCGAGCCACCGCGCTCCCCAACACCACTTCCAGGCCCTTGTCCGCGCGATCCACGCGGTAAGCCGGCATCTTGCCGCGCACATCCAGCACCAGCCGGACCTTGTCTGAGTGGGCGCCCACTCGCACTTCGCGCAGCGTCGCGCCGTTCACGCGAGGCGCACGGGCCGCCAGGCCCACGCCGTAGAGGTCCACCGCAAGGCGCGGCGGGTCCGCCAGCTCCAGCACCTCGTAGCGGGCGATGTCGCCGTCCGCGCGGATGCGCAGCGTGTCGTCGGCGTAGGCCAGCTGGGTGATGCGCTGGGCAGGGTTGGCCACCTCACGCTCGTCGGCCTCGGCCGCGACCACGTTCTCCGGCATGACCGGCTTCGTGGAGGGCTCAGCGGCCTTCACCTGCGGCACGGCCTCCGCCACCACGGCGGCGGGCTTGCCGACGGAGGGAGCCGCAAGGGCCGTGGCGACCGGCGCCGGGGAAGGCTCGGCCAGCTTGGCCTCGGCGCCATCCACGGAGATCACCACGCGATTGCCGTCGGCCCGAACGTCGTACTGGGACGCCTTGTCGAGCGCCAGCAGGACCCGGCCCACGCTCGCGCGTTCGTCCGAGAACTGCGACGCCACGACTCCGGCGACGGGACCCGAGCCGTCGTGATGCCCCTTGATACCCGTCGCATCCGCCGACGAGAGGTCCACCACCAATCGCTCCGGGCTGCTCAGCCGGAACACGGTGAAGGTAGGAGGCCGGGTTCCGGTCACCACCACCTGGGCACCGGAGCCCGTACGGGACACCGCGACATCCCGCAACGTATTCAGTTCAGCGCCAGACACCTCGGCGCCCGCAAGGACGGCCACGAATACGGCCGCCAACATCCACTTGCCCCTCGTCACAGCGCTCCTCTCGAGCATGCGTCCCCTCACCACAGTTGGAAGCGGGCTGCCGCCCGCGGGCGCGCCTAAGGGGCGCTACTCCCCGAAGTTTTTGCCGGTCATCAGATTGTAGCTAGGGTCCAGCTTGTCATCCGGCTTGAGCTGCAAGGTCACCGGGTTCTTGATGATCTCTCCGTTGCCCGAAAACACCTCGGTCACCGTCATCGAGTCGCGGAGAATCTGCGTGACCTTGCCACCCTGGCGCCCCACGCGGGTGTTGCGGCGCACGATGTGGCCTCGACCCTGCGGGTCTTCGACCATGGCAAGTGGATTGGCGTCCCCCGTGACGACCGCAACCAGCTTGAGCTGGTCGAGGTCGAACGCGCACAGGGGCTCGGTGCAAGTCGTCACCGGATTGGGCTGACCCGACTGATTCAGCTCCTCGAGCGGGCTCCGGAACGGGTCACGCTTGCCCACCGGATTGTACGAATAGACGTAGGCCGGAGCAGCCATGGCCTCGACGGCCGCCGCGGTCTCCGCAGGCGCAGCGGGAGCAGGCGCCGGCGCCGCGCGAGCAGGCGGAGCGGGAGGCGGCTCTTTCTCGCATGCAGCGAGCGTCAGCGCGAGCGCGGCAGTCGTCATTGTGGCCTTGAACATCTTCATCCTCAATCCCCTTGTCGCCCTACTTTCCGGACGGATCAAGTTTCTATTTCTTGGTCTCGACGAACCGGAAAGTCGTCGCCAGGAAGCTGCTCTGCAGGACGACCTTCTCGTTCTTGAGAGTCGGCTGTCCCAGGTTGATGTTGTTGACGTTCACGATGCGGCGCATGTTCGCCATCTCCTGCAGGAACATGGCGATCTCGTGATAGTTGCCCCTGACCGTCATGCGGATGGGGATGCGCGCGAAGAACTCGCCGCCTCCGACGTACTCACGATCCGGTTGGACGAGGGCAATCTCGAGGCCGCTCTTCTTGCCGATGTCGTTGATCTGCGCGAGCAGCTCCTCGACGTCCTTTCGCTCCGGCAGCTCCGTGAGGGCCTCGGCGAGCTTCTGCTCCAGCACGTCCATCTCGCGCCGCCGCTCGTTGAGGTTCTGCGCGATGGCGCTCTTCTCCGCGAGGTCCAGGTCCAGCTTGCGCCGCTGGCCGACCTGGATGCGAATCCGGTCCTCCGTCGGCTGAATGAAGAAGAAGAAGTTGGCGGCGGTCATCAGGGCGATGAGCACGGCCAGACCACCGAACTTGGCGCCCGGGGAGGCCTTGGCGAATTGATCCAGGTACTTGTCCATGGCGAGCCTCGGTCAGATGGCGTAGTTCGCTTTGAGGGTGATCTTGAAGTCGACCAGCGATGGGGCACTCGTCGGTCCGCTCGAGGACTTCGTCTGGACCGCGCTGGTCAGGTCGATGTTGGTGAAGAACGGAGTGATTTCCCCGCTCGGGAACTCCTCGACCGTGGCCTCCGCCGTCAACATCTCCACACGGGACGTCTTCGACTCACGGCGATGATCCACCAGGCGGCCCATGCCCTTGGGGGTCCACACCACACCGTTCAAAGCGCGCATGAACTCCGCGACCTCATCGTGGCTGACCGCCGAACCATCGATGGACACCGCGTTGCTGGACTCGACGAAGGTCTTCACCCAGACCTTCTTCGGGGTGGCGGAGGCCAGCGCGTCCATCATGCGAACCGGACCATTGCGCCCCTTGCGAAGCGCATCGAGCACGGCGAGCTTCTTCTCGACCTCGGTCTTGCGGGCGTTGATGTTCTTCACCTCGCCAATGACCTTTTCCAACTCGGCGATCTTCGCCTGCGTCTGGGCGATGGCCTGCGCGTTGCGCTGACGCTCGGATTCCCGGTCGTCGTACCAGACGTAGTTGCCCACGGCGGCGCCCAGGAACAGCACGCCGAAGAGGACGAGAGTCGTCTGACCCTTCTTCTTGGTCTGCGTCTTCCGGACAGGAAGCAGGTTGATGCGAATCATCATGTGCGTCGTCTCCAAGAAGTGGACGGTCTCAGGCCAGCTTGTCGCCCGGACGCCTCAGCGCCAATCCCACGGCCACCGCGGCCATGGGCGCCACGTCCATGATGAACGCGGGGTCGAACTTGCGGTTGTCCACGTCGATCTTGCGGAACGGATTGAGGATCTCGACCGGCACGCCGGTGCGCGCCTCAATGGTCTTGAACAGGGCGGGAATCTTCGCCGTGCCACCGGACAGGTAGACCTTGGTGAAGTTCGAGTCCGCCGCCGTGCCGGCGTAGAAGTCCAAGGAGCGCTGGATTTCGCCGGCCACCTGCTCGGCGACGCTGGAGAGCACGCGCTCGACCTCCTGAGGAACGACGGCGTCCGCGTCCGCACGGTTGCCGCCGATCTTCAGCGCCTCCGCCTCCTCGTAGGAGACGTTGAGCTGCTTCTGGATCTCTTCGGTGAACTGGTTGCCACCGATGGTGACATCACGGGTGAAGACCGTCACGCCGTTGGCGATGATGTTGATGTTCACCACCGATGCGCCCGCGTTGATGAGGACGACGGTCTCCTTCTCCGGCAGGTCGTAGTTGACGGAGAACATGTTCTGGACGGCGAAGGCGTCCACGTCCACCACCACCGGCGCGAGGCCCGCCTCGGAGACCACTGTGGTGTAGTCGTTGATCATGTCCTTTTTGGCCGCGACCAGCAGCACATCCATCTGACCGGTGGCGTCGTTGCCGCCCCCGTCGAGGATCTGCGTGTCGATGTTCACGTCCTTCACGTCGAAGGGGATGTACTGCTCGGCCTCCCACTGGATGCTCTCCTCGAGTTCCTCCTGGGACATGCGCGGCATCTGAATCTTCTTGATGATGACCGAGTGGCCGGACACGCCGATGGCGACGTCCTTGCCCTTCACCTTCAGCTCGGACATCAGCTCCTGGACGGCCTGGACGATGGCCGTGGAGTTCATCAAGGCGCCGTCGACAATGGCCTCCGGAGGCAGCGGCTTCATGCCGAAGCTCTGCAGCGCGAAGCCCACTTCGCCACGCTTGCGCTGCTCCTTGAGCAGGATCATCTTGATGGAGGTCGATCCGATGTCCAGACCGAGTGCCAGTTTGCCCTTCGCCATGCTTGACTCCGTCGAGAGGCAGCCAGCGTAGCACTGGCCGTCAACCCCTCCTAAAAAGTGCCCGAAGCCCGCCTGCTCGCCGCCCGGTCGGGACCCCTGCGATATCTGCTGCGCCAGGCCCCCCACCACGGTCGCGGAGGCCCGATTTTCCGGCCCCGGACGCATTCCGTCAATCGGGGGCCCACAATCTTCCAGGTCATCCCCGGTCGGCCTCCGCGTCCGGGTCGATGCCGTACTCCTTGATCTTGTAGAGCAGCGCACGGTGGCTGATGTCCAGGACCTCGGCTGCTCGGGTGCGGTTCCCCTTCGTCCGACGGAGAGCCGCTCGGATGTAGGACTCCTCCAGGTCGCGGATGGCCCGCTTGAGCGACAGGTCACTACCGACCTGTGGCACCTCGTTGCGACCTGTCCCAGGGGACGAGGGCGCGGCCCACAGCCGCTCGGGCAGGTTGGCCGGAAGGATGTGCGGGCCATCCGCCAGGAGGACCGCACGCTCCATGGCGTTCTCCAGCTCACGCACGTTGCCTGGCCAGGCATAGGTGGCCATCACCGCCTCGGCCTCCGGGGACAGGCTCTCCACGGGAGACTCGCGGTTGAGCTCGCGGTTGAAGCGCTGGATGAAGGCGTTCGCCAGGAGCGGCACATCCTCGCGGCGCTCCCTCAAGGGCGGCACCCGGACGTTCACCACGTTGAGGCGGTAGTACAGGTCCTCGCGGAACTCACCCTTCTCCACCAGCTTGCCCAGGTCGCGCAGCGTGGCCGCCACCACACGCACGTCCACCTTCTCCACCCGGCTCTCCCCCACCGGTCGGATCTCCCCCTCCTGCAGCACACGCAGGAGCTTCACCTGCGCGGGCAGCGGCAGCTCCCCCACTTCATCGAGGAAGAGTGTGCCTCCATCGGCCTCCGCGAAGAGTCCTCGCTTGGCGGTGCGAGCGTCGGTGAAGGCGCCCTTGGCGTGACCGAACAGCTCGCTCTCCAACAGACCGCCGGGAATCGCGCCGCAGTTGACGGCGACGAACGGGAGCGGCGCACGAGGGCTGCGGGTGTGCAACTCCCGGGCAATGAGCTCCTTGCCCGTGCCGCTCTCTCCGCTGATGAGCACCGTGGTGTCCACCGGCGCCAGTCGCGCCACCTGCCTGAGCACCGCTTGAAGCGAGGCGCTCTCTCCGAGAATATGTCCCTGGGGAACAACGGGAACGCCGCCCAGCTTGAGGCGCCGGTTCTCCCGCAGCAGCCGCTCGCGCTCTTCGGCCTTGCGCAGGGCGAAGACAATCTCCTCGGGCTTGAAGGGCTTCTGGACGTAGTCGTAGGCCCCCGCGGACACCGCCTCCAGTGCCTGCTCCTGCGAGCCGTAGGCGCTCATCACCACCACGGTGAGCTCCGGGTGGGCCTCACGCGCCTCGCGCAGCAACGTGAGGCCATCCTTGCGAGGCATGCGCACGTCGCTCAGAAGGACGTCGTAGTCGCGCGCGGCGAGCTCCCGCAGCGCCTCGTCCCCATCGGCGACGGCGCGCACGTCGTAGCCCTTGTCGGTGAGCACCAACGTGAGGATGTGCCGGATGGAGGGCTCGTCGTCGGCGACGAGGATGGAACGGAACAAGGACATGGGAGGCCTTCCAGGGTCATCATCCCCCAGTCCCAGCGGGGGGCATAGCTTATGGCCGCGCGGTGACTCCGCCCGCATCCGCCCCCACGGCGGGCAAGGACATGGTGAAGCACGCGCCCCCTTCGGGGAGATTCTCCGCGCCCAGCCTCCCCCCCATCACCTGCACCAGCCGCAGCGACACCGCGAGCCCCAGGCCCGTACCCTGACGGCCCTTCGTGGTGAAGAAGGGCTCGAACAACCGAGGCATCACCTCGGGCGCAATCCCCGGCCCCTGGTCCCTCACGACAACCAGGGCCTCGGCGCCCTCGAGCCGCGCAAGGACCTTCACGCGCCCCTGCCCGCCCATCGCCTGCGCGGCGTTGAGCAGCAGATTGATGAGGACCTGAGACAGCGGCCCCGCCTCCGCTCGCGCCACCACACCGGGTTCGAGGGCCAGGTCCACCGTCACGCCCGTGAGCTCTGGAGCGGCCCGCACCAGCCGTACGCAGGTCTCCACCACCGCGCCCACATCCACCGGGCCTGGAGACGCAGTCTCCGGACGCCCCAGGTCCAGCAGCCCTCGGACGATGCGGTCGATGCGCTGCACTTCGTGGTCGATGCGATCCACGTAGTCCTTCAGCTCAGGCGATGGCGCCTTCATCCGCGCGAGCGACAGGTAGCCCAGGATGCCCGCGAGAGGGTTGCCGATTTCATGAGCGACTCCCGCGGCCAGCCGCCCCACCGTCGCGAGCCGCTCCGAAGTCACGAGCTCCGTCTGCGCTCTCGCAAGTCGGGTGTTGGCGTCGCGCAGGGACTCGACCTGGGAACGGGTGAGCGCCTGCTCCTCGCGCAGCGCCTCCGCCAACCGCTGCAACGCGCGCTGCATCCGGGACAGCAACGGCCCCCCCGGAGTGGGTGACAGATGCGGGTCCAGCTCCAGCCGGCCCAGCTGCTCCACCATGTTCTCCGCGGAGCGCAGCGGACGCCCCACCGTCAGGTACAAAACCGCATAGGCCAGCAGCGTGAGCGCGACCAGATCCAACCCCAGCGCGAGCGGAAGGAAGCCCCGCACCTGCGCCAGCACCTCCGCATCGGGAGAGCCAGGGGCGGCCACACGGCGCCCCAGCTCCAGCAATCGGATGAGGACGGGCTGAAGCGACAGCCAGGAGAGTCCCGTGCAGAGCGAGCCCAGCAGGAACGCCACACTGGCGATGCGCCACTTCACCGCGCGCCCCCCAGCAGCATCGCGATATCCATGGGCAACACCCGCGCCAGCCAGGGCCCCAGCAGCATCACCTCGAGGCCCGCCAATGCCAGCCACGGGCCGAAGGGAATGTTGGTGGGCCCAGGCACCCACTCCTCTTCCTCACCCGTCTCTACATCGAGGGGCGCATCGGGAATGGGCTGGAACAGCAGGCACCATGGCACCAGGACGATTCGCTTCCAGAGAGGCAGCCCCGGGCGGGTGAACTCCCAGGTCATCGTGGGCTCGGGAAGCTCCGCCTCGTCCACGGGTGGCGCATCGCTTGATTCAGAGGCTGGCGAAGAGGCCCCTTCGGGTGCGGGGGCATCCGGCGGCGTCGAGGGGCCTGCGCGTCCCGTGAGCCCCAACATCGCGAGGCCGACCACCGCGCCCTGCAGCGAGGAAAGGAAGAGGATGCCGAGCAGCGCGCGCCAGGAGAGAAACGCACCGAGCAACGCGACGAGGAACTTGTCGCCTCCGCCCAGGGCCTCCTTCCGGAACACCTTCCACCCCACGTACTCCATCAAGCGGAACGTGAGGAAGCCGATGACCGCGCCCAGCGTCGCGTCCACCACCGCGTCCGCGCCGTTCGGCAAGGCGAGCACCAACCCCGCGGCGATGCCGGGGATGGTGAGCGAGAACGGCAGAATCCAGTGCGCCAGGTCGATGAATGTGAGCGGAACCAACAGTGACACGAGCACCAGTGCGGGCAGCAGCTCGTACGTCCAGCCGAACCGCTTCAGGCACACGAGGAAGAGCAGCCCGGTGAGAAGCTCCACCAGCACGTAGCGCGCGGAGATGGGCGCGCGGCATCCGCGACACCGCCCCCGCAGCGCGAGCCACGAAAGGACGGGAATGTTCTCGTACCAGGACAGGACGTGCCCACACTTGGGGCAGCGAGAGCCGGGTCGGACGATGCTCAGTCCTTCGGGAACACGAGCGATGACGACGTTGAGGAAGCTGCCGATGCAGAGGCCGAGAACCAGGAGGAAGGCGGTGAAGAGAGGCCCGGCCCAGGTCGGCACAAGGGAGGAATCCGTCACGGAGCCCCGCATCCTAGCGTCGAGCCCTCGAGTGGGCAGCATCGCGGATCGACGAATTCCGTCAGCCGCGGTGACAAAATTTGGCAGCCCGAGGAACAGCCGAGCAAGGAACCTGGTGCCCGCTCACGGGAATTCACCGGGTTGGGCACATTGTTGGGGATGGCACCGTTCGTGCTATGACTTCGGGCTGTCGTTCAACCCCCCTCCTGCACCTGCGGAGCACTCCCGACATGCTGAATCGTCTGATGAAGAAGAAGGGTGGCTTCACCCTCATCGAGTTGATGATCGTGGTCGCGATCATCGGCATCCTGGCGGCCATCGCCATCCCGAACTTCATTCGCTTCCAGGCCAAGTCCAAGCAGTCGGAGGCGAAGACCAACCTGAAGGCCATCTTCACGGCCCAGAAGGCGTACTTCGGTGAGAAGGACAAGTACGTCAGCGACTTCAAGGTCGTCGGCTTTGATCCGGAGCCGGGCAACCGCTACACCTACGCCATCGACGACGGCTGTACTCTCGCGGCGGAGGCCGTCAGCGGGCGTGGCTACACGAATGGCTGCATCGGCCAGGATGCGGCGCGGTTCAGCGAGGTGCCGTCGGGCGCCTTTGCGCTGACCCCCGGCATCACCGGTGACTGCCCGAACTGCAGCTTCAACGCGGCGGCGACCGGCAACGTCGACAACGACCCCGAGGGCGACACGTGGGGCATCACGTCGATCGCGACCGTTTCCACCGACCTGGCGAGCACCTGCGGCGTCGACTCGACGTCGGTCAGCGGCGGCGAGCCGGGCAACGCCTACAACGATGTGAGCTGCCCGTAATCGGGTGGTCGCGACACGGTCCTCCACTTCGACATGATGTCGCGTAGTATCCACGGGACACCTGAGCAACTTCAGGTGTCCCGTGCTTCTTTCTAGGGACATGATGCGCAAGCTGCCAACCGTGCTCCTGGCCGCTGGACTGGTCTTGGTGCTGTTCAACGCAAGCCGGCCACTCCCCCCGCCTCACCTGGGTGATCGCCCCATCCTGCCGCGCGCGGGCTTCCTCAAGATTCTGTTCAAGGCACAGCTTGGATTGGTCGCTGACTACTTCTGGGTGATGACCATCAATCGGGTCGGAACCGCCAGGAGTGTGTCGGAGTACCGCGACATCTACTACTACGCGGACCTCACCACGGACCTCGACCCGCGCTTCTCCAAGGTCTACACCTTCGCGGGAATCACCATCCCCATCCACCTGGGGCGCGAGCAGTACGCGAACATCGACGAGTCCT
This sequence comes from Myxococcus stipitatus, assembly GCF_038561935.1. Next base: position 7,994,503 of record NZ_CP102770.1, read on the forward strand.
CGCGAATCCTGCGCAAGGGCGTGGCGAACACCCCCGAGGACAAGCGCATCCACTTCCAGTTGGCCTACAACCTCATCTTCTTCGAGCGGCGCTACAAAGAGGCCGCCGCCATCATCGAAGAACTCTCGAAAGAGCCTGGTGCCCCGGAGTGGTACTCCGGACTGGCGACCCGGCTCTATGCCCAGGCCGGAGACTTCGACACCAGCCTGGGTCTCGCACAGATGATGCGAGATGGCGCAGAGGATGAGGAGACCCGCGCCTACTACGAGCGCCGGGTGAATGAAATCCTCCAGGAGCAGCTGCTCCAGCAGCTCGACAAGGCCATCCAGAGCTTCAAGAGCCGCGTGGGAGAACTTCCAGGCAGTCTTGAGGCCGTGGTCGCCGCCGGAGACCTGAAGGAGCTTCCAGCCGACCCCTTGGGCGGAAAGCTCTTCCTCGGAACGGATGGCCGCGCCTATTCCACATCGTCGCGGTTCCGGCTCGAGCTCATCTACGAGGAGAGGACCGAGGACGGGGAACGCATCGTGCCCAAGCCCATGGACTCGAAGAACGCACCATGACTCATCCCAGCCCTGACGCTCCGCCCATCCAGGTCCGCGGCCTGTCGAAGACCTACAAGGTCGGATTTTGGTTCAACCGCACCGTTCGCGCCCTCCAGGGTCTGGACCTCGAAGTCGGTGCCGGGCAGATCTACGGTCTGCTCGGTCCGAACGGCGCTGGCAAGTCCACCACCATCAAGATCCTGATGAACCTGGTGCGGCCCAGCAACGGCACCGCGACGCTGTTCGGGCAACCCGTGGACCGCGCGGCGACGCGTCGTCTCGTCGGCTTCTTGCCCGAGAACCCCGCACCCTACGAGTACCTCACGGGCCGCGAGTTCGTGACGCTCGCGGGGCAGCTGTGCGGCATGAGCGGCCACGAACTCGACCAGCGCGTGAAGGAAGTCCTGGGCGCCGTGGAGATGGGGGCAGCGGAGAAGCTCCAGATTCGGCGCTATTCCAAGGGCATGGTTCAGCGCGTGGCGCTGGCACAGGCACTGGTGGCCAAGCCGAAGATGCTCATTCTTGATGAGCCCACGAGCGGCCTGGACCCCGTGGGACGCCGGCAGATGCGCGACCTCATCCTCGCGGAGCGGGAGCGCGGAACCACCGTGCTGTTCTGCAGCCACATCATCCCGGACGTAGAGGCGCTGTGTGACAGGCTGGCCGTGCTCGTGGGAGGCCGTCGCGTACGAGAGGGCAGCGTCCGCGAGCTGGTCTCCGCGCAAGTCCCCACGGTGGAGATGGTCATCGAAGGGCTCCAGTTGGAGCAGGTGAAGTCCATGGGCCAGGACCTGATGACCACCCAATCCCTGGATGGACGCGTGCGCGTCCAAGTCTCCGATGCGCAGAGCCAGCGCATGCTGAGCCAGGTGATTGCCGCGGGGGGGCGCGTCAACAGCCTCCAGGCGGCTCAGTTCTCACTGGAACAACTCTTCATGGATGCCCTCAAGGACTCTGGACGGGCGACGAGCGTCGGAGGGGAGATCAACACATGAGCGCGTTCGGAGCGATGGTCTGGAACGGCTTCCGGGAAGCACGTCGCAACCGCGTGACGGTGGTGGTGGGTGCCTTCGCGGCGGTGGTGCTGTTGTCGTCAACGCTCGTCACGGAAGTCACCGTCGCGACGTTCGACCGGGTCCTCACCGACTTTGGTCTGGGGATGATGAGCCTCATCCTCGTCTTCCTCACCATCTTCTTGTCGAGCGGGCTGCTGAGCCGGGAGATCGAACGGCGCACCATCTTCCTCGTCGTGAGCAAGCCCGTCTCTCGCACCCAGTTCCTGTTGGCGCGGCTTGCGGGCAACATGCTGACGCTCGCGGTGCTGATGGCCGCGATGATGCTCATCTTCATCAGCCAGCTGATGCTCTTCCAGATGAGCTTCAACTCCGTGCAGCTCATCGCGGCGGTGGGGTTGTGGTTCGAGCTGCTGGTCCTGACGAGCGCGGGCATCCTCTTCTCCAGCTTCGCGGGCCCCGCGGTGTCGGCCATCGCCACGACTGGCATCTACTTCGCCGGCCACCTGGCCAATGACCTCTACGACATCGCCAATCGGCTGAACGAGGGGGCCGTCAAGACGTTCGCCAAGGGGCTCTACTACCTGCTGCCCAACCTCGAGCGGGTGAACTTCCGCCCGCATGCGACGTACTCGTTGCCCGTGGATACGGCCACCTTCTTCTCCGGTGCTGGATATGCGCTGGGCTGGGCCGCGCTTTTCACCGCGATGGCCATCGTCATCTTCGAGCGGCGCGACTTCCGCTGATGCCAAGTCCCCTCTGGAGTCGGCCGATGACGGACGGCGTCAGCGCACTGGAGACGAAGTCCCCAACGCCATACGCGCCTGCTGCATGCCGCGCCGCGCGGGCTCCAGTTCCGGCCGCAGACGCAGGGCCTCTTCGAACGAGGCCATCGCCTCGGACGGCCGCCCCAACTGCAGCAGTGTCCGGCCCAGTTCCAGGTGGGAATCCACCCGCTGGGGGGCAAGCCTCAGCGCTTCCTGGAAGCGCACCAGTGCCTCGTCCAACCGCTTCGCCCGCCGGAGTGCGAGCCCCAGATTGTGGACAACCACGACCGCCGACGGTCGGAGCTGGAGGGTCCGTTCGAGCTGGAGGATGGACTCATCGATGCGCCCGAGAAGCGCCAAGGCCACCGCCAGGTCACTCTGAATCTTGTAGTTGTGGGGAAACGCCCGGGCGGAGATTTCCAGTTGGGGCAGTGCATCCTCCGCGCGCCGCGCCTTGAGATACGAAGCGCCCAGATAGGCACGAAGCAGGGGCTGCTCCGGCACCGAGGCCACGCTGTCCTCCCACAGCGAGATGTCATCGTGCCAGACGGGCACACGCCAGAGCGTCATCACCGCGAAGAGGGCGACAATCCCCCCCGCGAAGAGTCGCAGCGCCCGCGCATTCTCGCGCCGGCGCTCCAGGACCCAGCGCAGGGCGACCGCCACCAGCAGGCTGAAACCAACCGAGGGCAGATAGAGAAACCGCTCCGCATAGGACTCCACGCCTCGGAACTGGAGCAGGAAGATGGGCAGGAGAGGTGCCAGCAGCCAAATCCCTCCCGCGAAGGCGGGGCTCTCCCTGCGACGATGCCGCCACAAAACCACCAAGAGCCCCGCCAGCAACAGCGAGCCCAAGGCCACTTGAGCTGGCTCGGGCAGAACACGCAGTGGCACCGTCGAGATGAGCGGATGCGGCCAGAACAACTTGCCCATCAGCTTCCCCGCGAGGGCCAGCGTATGCACCGGATACATCCCCGCGCGTCCCTCCCCTCCCGGCACCGGTAGACTCGCACCCACCGCGTTCAGCCGGAACGCCGCATATCCCAGCAGCCCCAATCCCAGCGCCGCATACCGGAGTGCCCAGCCGCGAAGTCCGGGGCTCGCCGGGCGAACTCCAGCGGCACGGTCCGTGGCCCACAGCACCGCGGGGAACACGATGGCGACTTCCTTGAACATGAGTGCCGAGAACCACAGCAGCGTCGCGCCCACCCCTCGGCGCCACGACGCCGGCCCCGACACCATGAGCCGCACCCCCAGCAGAACCAGCACTGTGGCTGACACATCCATGCAGCCACTGACCCAGGCCACCGCTTCCGTGTGCACGGGATGAACGGCGAAGAGCAAGGCGCCCGCCAACGCCGCCCATTCCGATTCCTCGGTGAGGCTCCCATCGGGACGTCGTAGACACGTCCGCAACAACCATCCCACCAACACCGAGGCCACCGCATGCATCAGCATCAGCATCAGGTGATATGGCCAGGGTGTGAGGCCAAACAAGGTCCGGCCCACGAACAGGAACACGTGAGCGAAGGGCCGGAAGTACGCCTCCGCGTGGCTGCGCTCCGCTTGTTCTAGAGGCGAGTCCTCGAAGGCGAATAGCGGCTTCACGAAGGCGTCGCCCAGCTCATCGAGTGAGCGCAGCCACGGATTGTCCACGACGAGCTGGTTGTCGTCGTAGACGAACCCGTTGCGAAGCGTCCCCGCGTACACCACCAACGCCGTGATGAAGGTGATCAGAGCTCGAGGCGCAGCGAAAGGGACTTCAGATCGAGAACCGCGCATCAACGCGCCCCCTCATCCGTCGCGGTGGCGGGCGCGGGCCCCGAATCCAAGGGCACCAGTCGGAAGGGGTCTGGAGACTTGCCCGGCACCATCCGGAAGAAGCGTCGGTCGGGGAACTGGGGACGCAGCTTCTCGGCGAAGCCCGGTCCGTCATGCAACACGATGACATCCTGGTCCTGGTCCGGACGTGGCGGTGCCCACTCGAACACGAAGCTGCCTACCTTGCGGAACGCCGGCACCTGATTCCAGGCCACGCCGTACTGCGGCGCCAACACCACCGCGCGGCCCAGCCCCGCATCGTTCACGAACGCATCCATCGACTCATGGATGCGAGCCTGCTCCCGCAGGGACAGCGCATTGCGCGCGCCCAGGATGCCCAGTCCCACCACCAGCGCGCCCAGCACGCCCGCCATCACCGTCGCGCGAGGCAACTCGGCCTTCCGAGCCACGTCGACCAGCCGCTTCAGCCCATGCACTGCCACCAACGCCAGCGCCGGAACACATTCCGAGTAGTGGATGGGCCCCACCGAGTGGATACCGTGGTTGTCATGGAACAGGCCCAACCCCAGCAGTGACAACACGGACAGGAGCAACAGCTTCGTCAGCCGGTCCCACGATGCGCCCGCGCCCACCAACAACATGCCCACGGGCCCCAGGAACCACACCCCCAGCATCAACGCGTTGTAGCTGGTGTTCCCGCCAAAGCGCTCCCACAGCGACCCATCATGCGCGGAGAGCTTCGCCGGGAACGTGTACATGGACACGCGCGCGGGCAGCAACGCATCGCCCGTCACCGCGTGGTTGAAGGCAAGGAAGGCCACCAGCGCCGGCGCCCAGCCGAGCACGAGCCCGCCCAGGCACGCACCCACGGGCAGCTCCCGACGCACCAGCCTCCACAGTACCCAGAGATAGAACGGTGCCAGGAAGAAGAGCGACTCGAAGGGGCGGCACAGGAAGGCCACGCCCCCCATCGCCCCGAACCACGTCCACCAACGCCCGCCCTTCTCTTCCGCCTGGAGATAGAACACCACCGCCACGGACAGGGCCGCACGCGACAGCAGGTGCGCGTGCGAGGTCATGGACAACAGCGCGGACATCGGAGACAGCAGCACCAACAACGCGGCCACCGCGCCCCAAGCGGCGCCCAGCCGACGCGTCACCACCCACGCCACCGCCACCGCGGGTACCGCCGCCGCGAGCGAGAAGACGAGCGACCCCGTCCCCGTCAGCTCGCCGAACGCCCACGCCAACTGCAAGCCCAGCCACTCGAAGCTGGAGCCCATCCCATCGCGTACGTAGAAGAAGAGTGTGGGGAAGGCCTCGATGGGGTCCGTCAACTTCACCAGGACCCGGCCACTGGCGAGCACCTGCCCCCCGAAGCGGGCGGCCTGCTCGTCATCCGTGAAGGCCCGGTCCAGGAGGAACACGGCGCGCCCGATGCGCGCGGCCAGAAAGGCCACCACGCCCACCAGCAGCGCCCCCGCCGTCTTCTCCTGCGCCGTCAGCCCCTCCAGCCGCCGCCACAGCCGGACCGCCGGCCCGGAGCCCCAGTGGACCACGGAGAGCCCCAGCAGGACACCACCGGGCACCAGCAGCAAGGCATGCCCCAGCCACTGGTACAGCTCACCCGGTGAGCTGGCGCTGAAAGGGGGGTGATAGGAGATGGTCAGCCCGGGGGCTGTCATCTTTAGCCCGAAGAAGGCCGCCACCAGAAAACACCCCAGGGCACCTTGAGCCACCGAGGTCCATCCCGTACTGCCACGAGCCGAGGTCATCGACTCCGTGGGGTAGCACACCCCTCACGCACCGAGCAAAGCCACAAGCACGGCCGCGAGGACGGACAGAGGGCAGGCAAATGACTCACCTCGCCTGGCCGCGCCAACCCCAGATGGCCTCGGGTGCCTCAGGCCCCAGGTGGAAGAGCACATCCAACACCGTCACCGAGTGCTCGAATGGAGGATGGTGCTGCGGGTACTCGGGGTACCCCGCGTAGTCCTTGTAGGTGAGCCCGATGCCCGCCGCGTCGAACGCCTCCTGGCGCAGGTAGTCGCGGGCCGCGGGCCCGGAGACGTAGTGCGTCGCCCCCGCCTGCCTCAACAGGTCCAGGATCCGCTCCTGCTTGGCACCGGTGAGCGGCCACTCACGGGAGTCTCGGAAGCGCGTCTGGAGGCCCAGGCACTCCTGGGCGATGCGCCGTATCAGGAACTGGTTCAGCTCCGACAGGTGCGTCCACGTCCGCTCCAGGTACACCTCACGCAAAAGCGGTGCATACCGGTCGAAGTGCGGCGCATTGCCGTACTGGTGGCGCAGCGTCTCCCAATGCTTGCGCGCCCAGGAGTGCTCTTCGATGCGCACGTCACAGATGCGCCGCGACGTGCTGGAGCCCACCGGCACCGTGAGCCACACCGGCCCCTGCGGCGTCTTCACGCGGTTGCGATTGCGCCAGTCCCGGTGCGTGTACTGCACGTCATCGTAGAAGATGAACGTGTCCACATCGTGGATGATGTCGAAGTAGCCCTTCCAGGGCAGATAGTTGGACTGGATGATGGCGACGGTGTGCCGAGGGACCGCTAACACCGGAAGTCCCTCACGGCGGACACCACCGTGGCCTGCTCCGCTTCCGTCATCGTGCTGAAGAAGGGCAGCCGCACCAGCCGGTCACTGACGTCCTCCGTGACCGGGCAGTCTCCCGCCTTCCCGCCGTACTTGCGCCCCATGTCGGAGAGGTGCAGCGGCAAGTAGTGGAACACGGCGTTGATGCCCTGTTGACGAAGCTGCTGGATGAAGCGCGTGCGGACGTCCAGCGACGGCATCAGGAGGTAGTACAGGTGGGACGCATGGTCGCAATGCGCGGGCACATGCGGCTGGACCACGCCCTGCGCCGAGGCCCAGCCCGAGAGCTCCCGGTGGTACGTGTCCCAAATCTCCCGACGGCGGGTCTGGATGCGCTCGCGCTCGCACAGCTGCCCGTAGAGGAAGGCCGCCAGCAGGTCCGACATGACGTAGCTGGAGCCGATGTCCACCCACGTGTACTTGTCCACCATGCCTCGGAAGAAGCGGCTGCGGTTGGTGCCCTTCTCCCGGATGATCTCCGCGCGCTCGGTATACCGCTCATCGTTGATGAGCAGCGCGCCCCCCTCTCCACAGCTCACGTTCTTCGTCTCGTGGAAGCTGAGCGAGGAGAAGACGCCGAGGGTTCCCAAGGGGCGCCCACGATACGAGCCGAAGAGGCCATGCGCGTTGTCCTCCACCACGGACACTCCACGCCGCTGGGCGATGTCCAGGATGGTGTCCATCTCGCAGCCGACGCCGGCGTAGTGGACGGGGACGATGAGGCGCGTGCGCTCCGTGATGAGCGACTCCAGCTTGTTCTCATCCAGGTTCAGCGTATCCGGCCGCACATCCGCGAAGACCGGCCGTGCCCCGCGCAGCGCGAAGGCATTCGCGGTGGAGACGAAGGTGAAGGACGGGACGATGACCTCGTCCCCGGGCTGCAGGTCGAGCAGGAGCCCCGCCATCTCCATCGCGTGCGTACACGAGGTCGTCAGGAGCGCCCGCTTCACCCCCAGCGCCTCTTCCAACAGCGCATGACACTTCCGCGTGAAGCCGCCATCGCCCATGAGGTGGCTGTTCGCCAAGGCCTGCTCGATGTACCTGGCTTCGTTTCCGAGCATCTGCAGCCGATTGAAGGGAATGGTCATGGCGTCACGATGGGGAAGTCGGGAGGGCCCCCAGGGTACAGCACCCACGCGGGCGCCGGGGGACGACTTGCCCCCTCGGTCTCCAGGCCGCCGGGTCGCGCCTCAAACGACCCATGGTGGCCAGGCGGGCACACTCCCCCAGCGACAGGCCCGGAGAACGAGGTAGGCTTCCCTCCGTTGGGCTCGCCCGCCCTCCCCTCTCCGCATGAGCCCCTCCGCCGTCGACATCTCCGTCGTCGTCCCCTGTTTCCGGGGAGAGACGTCGCTCCCCGAGCTGTGCTCCCGGTTGATACGCACGCTTGAGGCACGCCAGTCCTCGTTCGAGGTCATTCTCGTGGACGACAGCGCCAGGCCCTCGCTGTGGGCCGTCATCGAGGGACTGGCGCAATCGGATGCGCGCATCGTGGGCGTCCGGCTGATGCGCAACTTCGGGCAGCACAACGCCACGGTGTGTGGCTTCAGGCATGCCCGCGGACGCTGGGTCGTGACGCTCGACGAGGACTTGCAGAACCCTCCCGAGGAGATTGGCACGCTGCTGGCTCGCGCCGAGGAGGCCGACACGGACGTCGTCTATGGCCTCCCTCGCGTGCGACAAGGCCCGGGATGGCGCTCGCTCGCCTCACGCCTCATCATGGTCATCCCCCGCAAGGTGATGAGGGTGGGGTTCGACATCTCCGCCTTCCGGCTCATCTCCGGCCGCGTCGCCGCCGAAGTCGCTCGCAGCGAACGGCACGACATCATCCTCGACATCTACCTGTCCTGGGTCACCGACCGCATCACCGCCACCGAGGTGCGCCATGACCACCCCGATGGACTGCGCAGCTCGTACACGCTGAGCCGACTGGTGACGGTGTTCTTCAACCTGCTCTTCAACTACGCCACCTTCCCCCTGCGACTGGCGTCCGTTGGCGGCTTCTTCCTGTCGGTGCTCTCCGCCATCGCGGGAGGCTTTGTCCTCTACTCGCGCATCACCGGCCACATCACCGTGCCCGGCTGGGCATCCCTCGCGGTGGCGGTGCTGTTCTCGTCGGGCGTGACGCTGCTGGGCGTGGGCATCCTTTCCGAGTACGTGGCGCGCATCTTCCTTCAAATCAATCAGAAGCCTCAGTCCGTGGTGCGTCAGTCGACGAGCGCCTCGAGGCTGGCCGCCGCGGAGACTCGCACCGAGCCCGCGCGTCAGGAGTCCCTCCATGGACATCGCTGAAGAGCAGCGCGCCTTCTACGGCGCCCTCCTGGACCAGTACGGAGATGACCCGCGCTCGCTGTCCCATCGGGACCAAGCCACGCAATATGAGCGCTTCCACCGGCTGGCCCGCGTCTTCGAGAGCGAGTCCGGCCCCTTCTCCGTGCACGAAATCGGGTGCGGGCTGGGCCACTTCGGCGAGTATCTCCAGCAGCACCATCCCCAGGCTCGCTACTCGGGCAGCGACGTGCATCCGTCCTTCACGGAGGCCTGCGCCCGCAAGTTCCCGCAGGGTTCCTTCTACACGCGAGACATCGTCGCGGCGCTGCCTCCCGAGCGTTACGACTACCTGACGCTGTCAGGCACCTTCAACGTCCGGCTCTCGGCGTCTCCCGCGGAGTGGCGAGGCTTCGTCGAGGGAATGCTCGGCGCGATGTACGCGCTGTGCACCAAGGGCTTCTCGGTGAACTTCCTCACCACCTTCCACGACCCCGAGTACACGCGCGAGGAGCTGTACTATCAGCCCCCCGGCGCGCTCCTGGACTTCGTGGTGGGGAAGCTCAGCCGCTTCTGGGAGCTGGATGCCGCCGGGCCGCTCTACGAGTACACGCTGCGCGTCTACCGTCCCGAGTACGTCCGCACGCGCCACGCGGATGACGCCTTCGCGCGCTACTTCCGGTCCGTCCCTCGCCCGTCCTCGACATGAGTGCCTCCGCCTCCAGCGCCCCCACCCCTCGGCTTTCTTGTCCACGCATCGCGGTGGTGGGCGCGGGCCCGGCGGGCCTCACCGCGGCCTATGTCCTGGCTCGCGCCGGGGCGCAGGTCGAAGTCCATGAAGGCAGCCGCGTCGTGGGCGGCCTGTCGCGCAGCCTCGACTTGTGGAACCAGCGGGTGGACCTGGGGCCGCATCGCTTCTACACGCAAGACCCTCGCATCAACGACCTCTGGAAGAGCGTCGTGGGCGAGGACTGGGGCACCGTCGAGTCCCATCCCGGCGTCTTCCGCAACGACGGCAAGGTGCTGCGCTATCCGCTCCAGGTCGTGGACGTGGTGCGCAAGGTGGGTTTCATCGAGTCCGTCCGGTGCGTGCTCGACTATGGCGCGCAGCAGCTTCGCCCGCGACCCGAGGTGCTCACCTTCGAGGACTGGCTGGTGCAGCGCTTCGGCCGCCGCGTCTACGAGCAGTTCTTCCGCGACTACAACGAGAAGTTCTTCGGACGGCCGTGCTCCCGAATCGACGCGGGGGTCGCGGGTGCCGCGTCCAAGGACTCGTCGCTGGTCGAAACGGTGCTCAACGCCTTGCGCATGGGGGTGGACAACGCCCGTGCTCGCGCCGTCAAACAAGTCACCGAGCGGTTCCCCTACCCTCAGCGCGGCACGGGTGAGGTGTACGAACGCATGGCGCGGTTCGTCGGGGACAACGGTGGCGAGGTGTTCCTCGAGAGCCGCGTGGAAGCCCTCGAAATCGAGGGCCGACGGGTGACGGGCCTGCGCACCGCCAAAGGCTCGCGGGCCTATGACTTCGTCATCTCCAGCGCGCCCCTCGTCCCCTTGGTGAGTCAGCTTCCCGACCAGCCTCCCGAGGTCCAACGCGCCCTCGTCGAAGCCCGCGACGTGCTCACCTTCCGCAGCGCGATTCTCGTGTACCTCGAGGTCCAGGGGACGAACCTGTTCCCCGAGTCCTGGCTGGAGATGCACACCCGCGCGGTGCGGACCTGCCGCGTGACGAACTTCCGCAACTGGGTCCCTGGCCTCTACGGACAGGAGCGCTCTTCCATCCTCTGCGTCGAGTACTGGTGCGCACAGGAGGAAGACCTGTGGACGCAGGGCGATGAGGCCCTGGCCGCACTGGCCCAGCGAGAGCTCGAGAGCGTGGGACTGCTGGGCTCGAACCCCGTCGGCCGCTCCCACGTGGTGCGACTGCCCCGCTGCTATCCCGTGTACCAACCCGGCTATCAGCGCGTCCTTCAGCCCCTGCAGACGCACCTCGACAGCTTCGAGCGACTGAGCTCCATCGGGCGAGGCGGACGCTTCTCCTACAACAGCCAGGACGCCAACTGGCGCATGGGTCTGGAGGCCGCGGACGGGGCTCGGACGGCGCTCGGCTTCTAGCCAGGCACCGGTCTTCGCCGTTCCGCGAGGACCTCAGCCGCCGCCGCGAACCGTGTCGTCCAGTTCGTCCGTGAGGCCGTGCTTCGCCAGACGGTAGCGGAAGGAGCGGAACGACAGCCCCAACAGGTCCGCGGCCCGCGTCTTCACTCCTCCGGCCTGCTTCAGCGCCGCCAGCAGGTACCGCCGCTCGCTGTCGTCCAGGTGGCGCTCCAGGTTGAAGCTCGCGCCCAGCTGCGGCTCTCCCGGTTCCCCCGGGCGCACCGCGGGCTCCGCCTCGCCGCGCACCGCGGGCGGCAACGTCGAGGGTCCCAGGAGGTCGGCATCGGACAGCGTCGCCGCGCGCTCCACCATGTTCTGCAACTGCCGCACGTTGCCGGGGAACGCGTAGCGCTCGAGCAACACCAACGTCTCCGGCGCGAAGCGCAAGCCCGGCCGGCCCAGCTCCTCCGCCATCCTCGACAGGAAGTGATTGGCCAGCAGCGAGATGTCGCCCGTGCGCTCACGCAATGGCGGCAGCTCCAACGTAATGACATTGAGGCGGTAGAAGAGGTCCTCGCGAAAGCGCCCCGCCTTCACCTCCGCCTCCAGCCTCCGGTTGGTCGCCGCGATGACTCGCGCCTGGAAGGGGACCTCCGCCGCGCTGCCCACCGGCTTCACCTTCCGCTCCTGCAACACCCGCAGGAGCTTCACCTGTGTCGCGAGCGGCATCTCCCCCACCTCGTCCAACATCACCGTCCCCTCCCCCGCCGACACCAACAGCCCCGCGCGCTCCTGCAGCGCCCCCGTGAAGGCCCCCTTCACGTGGCCGAACAGCTCGCTCTCCAGCGTGCCCTCGTTGAGCGCCGCGCAGTTGAAGGGGAGGAACGGGTGCGCCGCGCGATTGCCTCGCATGTGGATGGCCCGCGCCACCAGCTCCTTGCCCGTGCCACTCTCCCCCGTCACCAGCACCGTGCTGCGCCCCGGCGCCACCTTCTCCACCAGGGACCACACGCTCTGCATCCGCTCGCTGTGCCCCACCGCGACGCCCAGGCCCGGCAACAGCCGCGCGCGCAGCGTCGTGTTCTCCTGCCGCAAGAGGCGCTTCTCCAGCGCCTTCTGCACCAGGAGCCGGAGCTCCTCGTTGTCGAAGGGTTTGCAGATGTAGTCGTACGCCCCCTCGCGCATCGCCTCCACCGCGGCGGATGGCGTCCCGAAGGCGGTAATCAACACCACCTCCGGCGGCTCCTTGCGCGCTCGTGCCGCGCGCAGCACGTCCAGGCCGCTGCCCGTCCCCAGCTTCATGTCGGAGATGACCAGGTCGACGCCGTCGCGCGACAGGAGCTCGCACGCGGGCTTCACGCCGGGCACGCTCGTCACCATGTAGCCCTCGCGGTGCAGGAGGAGCTCCAGGTACTCGCGCATGGACAGCTCGTCGTCCACCACCAGGACGTGGCCTCGCGCGCCCTCAGCTGCATGTGTTGTCGTTGTCGTCACAGCGGCAACCCCACGACGAACTCCGTTCCCTCGGCCGGCGCCGAGCGCACCCGGATGGTACCGCCATGCGCGCGGATGATGGAGTGCGCGGTGGACAACCCCAGCCCCGTGCCACCATCCCGCGTGGTGAAGAAGGGCTCGAACAGGTGCCCCATCATCTCCTCGGTGATGCTGCCCGCCGAGTCCCACACGCGAATCTGGGCTTCCTTCTCCCCTCGCGCCAACCCCACCCTCACCTCACCCTGGGGGCCCGCCGCCTGGAAGCCATTGCGCACCAGGTTGATGAGCACCTGGCGCAGCTGGTCCGGGTCCACCGCCGCCATCAGCCGCTCCTGCGCGGACACCTCCACCCGCACGTCCCTGGCCAGCGGGTCCGCGCGCAGCATGTCCACTGTCTCCGTCAGCAACGCATCCAGGTGGACCTCTCGGCGCATCGGCTCCGGAGGACGGGCGAAGCGCAGGAAGTCATCCACCAGGCGCGCCAGCCGGTCCGACTCCCGCACCAGGATGTTGGTGAGCTTGAGCGACACCACGTCCGTCGGGCGCTCTTGCGCCAGGAGCTGCGCGGAGCCTCGCATCGCCGCCAGGGGATTTCGCAGCTCATGCGCGAGCTGCGCGGAGAGCGCCCCCAGGCTCGCGAGACGGTCCGAGCGCTTGAGGTCCTCCTCCATCCGCCGCAGCTCGGTCAGGTCCTGGAAGACGATGAGCAGCGCCCCTGGCTCACCCTCCAGCGGCGTCACCGACAGGCCGAGGATGCGCCGCTGGCCATGATTCGTGCTCACCACCAGCTCGCCTCGCGAAGAGCGCGGCGCGAGCCCGGAGACCCCTGGCAGGAGGGACTCGAGCGGCTGCCCCATGTGACGCCCGTCCTCGACGTGGAGGATGGCTCGCGCGGCGGTGTTGACGTAGGTGACGCGCCGCTGGGCATCACACGTGATGAGGCCCGAGGGCATCGACGAGAGGATCTGCTGCTGGAGCCCCCCCAGCCTGCGCAGGTCCTCCTCACGCGCCGACAGCGCGCCACCCGTCGCGGAGAGCTGCCGCGCCAGGTAGCCGGCGAGCACCGCGATGAGCGCGAGCGCCAGCAGGTTGCTGCCCAGCACGAAGAGGCCTCGGCTGGAAAACACCGGCCCCATGGGTGCGTCGCTCGACAGTCGCAGAACCACCACGAGACCGGAGAACGCCACAGCGCCCGACACTGCCACCCACAGCGCGCCCCGACCGTCCAACACCACGGCGGCGCCGATGACGGCCAGGCTGTAGAGGAACGTCAGCGGAGAGTCGGCCCCACCACTGAGGTACACGAGGCCCGTGGCGATGACAACGTCACCCACCACCTGCACCCAGGCATCCAGCCGCCCGGCCTTGCGGCGCCGAAGCCGAATCCCCACCACCACCGTGGAGACGTAGGCGGCGATGATGACGCCCAACGAGAGGGAGTCAGCCTGGCTCGGCTCCTCGAAGGGCTGAAGCAGCAGGCGACCCACGGTGATGACGAGCGACAGGCTCGCCGCCACCGTTCGGAACAACACCAGCCAGACCAGGCGCACACGCAGACGCTCGGCGGCGTCCGCGCGCACAGGGGGGACCGCAGAGTTACTTGATCGCGCCGGCAATGGAGAAGATGGGCAGGTACATGGCGATGAGGAAGCCACCGACCACGCCGCCGAGGAACACCATCAACAGAGGCTCAATCATCGCTGTCAGCGCGCTGACAGCGGTGTCCACCTCGTCGTCGTAGAAGTCGGCGATCTTGTTGAGCATGGTGTCCATGGCGCCGGTGGCCTCACCAACACCAATCATCTGCACCACCATGGAGGGGAACACCTTGGTCTCCTGAAGCGGACCGGCGATGTTCTTGCCTTCGGAGATCTTGCTCCGCACGTAGTAGATGGCCTCTTCCACCGTGCGATTGCCAGCCGTCTTCGCCGTCACGTCCAGCGCGTCCAGAATGGGAACGCCGGAGGAGATCATGGTGCCCAGCGTGCGCGTGAAGCGCGCCACCGCGACCTTGCGCAGCACGGGTCCGAACAGCGGCGCCTTGAGGAACACCTTGTCCCAGAACTTGCGGCCCTTGGGCTGCTTGTAGCTCCAGGAGAAGGAGAAGACGAGCGCGGCGATAGAGCCGAAGACGTACAGCCAGTAGTCCTGCGCCCACTGAGACAGGTCCACGACGAACTGGGTGGGGGCCGGTAGGGCGGAGCCGAAGTCCGCGAACATCGCCGCGAACACGGGCGTCACCTTCAAGAGCAGGAGCGCCGTCACGCCGATGGCGACCAGGATGACGATGGCCGGGTAGGTCATCGCGCCCTTCACCTTGCGCTTGAGCTTCTCCGACTTCTCCCGGTAGGCCGCCAGACGGTTGAGGATGGTGTCGAGGATACCGCCCACCTCGCCGGCCGCGCACAGCTGGATGTAGAGCTCGTCGAAGACCTTGGGGTGCTCCTTCAGCGCATCCGCGAAGGTGCTGCCCTGCTCCACCCGGCCCTTGATGGCCATCACCACCTTCTTGAAGGCGGGGTTGTCCATCTGGCTGGCGAGGATGTCGAGGCACTGCACCAGCGGCAGGCCGGCGTCGATCATCGTCGCGAACTGACGGGTGAAGACGAGGATGTCCTTGCCCGTCACCCCGCCCATGCCAGGCAGGGTGATTTCGCCGTCCAGCGCGCTCTTCTTGCGGACCTTGACGGGGTTGAGCCCCAAGGACTTGAGACGGGCGTTGACGGCCTCCAGGTCGGAGGCCTCCATCTCGCCCTTCTTCGTCTCACCGGCCTTGGTCTTCGCCTCCCAGAGGAACTGGGACGTGTTCTTCTTGGAAGCTGTTGCCTTTTGGACTGCTGGTGCTGCCATGAGCTCGACCTCCGCGGACGCCGCGCGAGTCTAACCGCTGAATCTCAAAACCAGGAACTAACGACCCGCCGGCCCGCCTGGAGCCCGCTGTCCGACCGGCATTCCACCTCCAGTCGCCAGGATGTTGCGCAGCTCGTCCGGGTCGCTGGAGCGTCCGAAGGCCTCGTCCTGGGTGATGACCCGCCGCAGGAGCAGCGCGGCCAGCGCCTGGTTGAACGTCTGCATGCCGAACTTCGCCTGACCCACCTGCATCGAGGAGTAGATCTGGTGGACCTTGTCCTCGCGGATGAGGTTCCGGATGGCGGGGTTGGGCACCATGACCTCCAGCGCCAGCACGCGGCCCGGAGCACCCGCCTTGGCCACCAGCGCCTGACTCATCACGCCCTCCAGCACGAAGGAGAGCTGCGCGCGCACCTGCGGCTGCTGGTACGGCGGGAACACGTCCAGCACGCGGTTGATGGTCTGCACCGCGCTGTTGGTGTGGAGTGTCGCGTAGCAGATATGGCCCGTCTCCGCGATGGTGAGGGCCGCCTCGATGGTCTCGAGGTCTCGGAGCTCACCGACCAGCACCACGTCCGGGTCCTGGCGGAGGATGTACTTGAGGGCCGTCTTGAAGTTCCGGGTGTCCGCTCCCACCTCGCGCTGGTTCACCAGGCAGTTCTTGTGTGGGTGCAGGTACTCGATGGGGTCCTCGATGGTCATGATGTGCTCATGACGCTCGGTGTTGATCTTGTCGATCATCGAGGCCAGCGTGGTGGACTTGCCCGAGCCCGTGGGGCCCGTCACCAGGATGAGGCCGCGCGGCTTCTTCACCAGCTCCGCGACCACGGGCGGCAGGCCCAGCTCCTGGAACGTCAGGATCTTGAAGGGAATGGTACGGAAGGCCCCGGCCACCGCGCCGCGCTGCATGAAGATGTTGGCGCGGAAGCGCGACAGGCCCTTCACGCCGAAGGACAGGTCCAGCTCATTGTCCTCCTCGAACTTGTGCTTCTGGGCGTCCGTGAGGATGGAGTAGCAGAGCTGCTTGGTCTCCACGGGCGTCAGCGGCGCCGTCTTCAAGGGGACGAGCTCGCCGTCCACGCGCAACTGGGGCGGAGAGCCGGTGGTGACGTGGAGGTCGGAAGCGCCCTTCTCGACCATCGCCTTGAGGAGCTGGTGCAGGTTGGCCACGGTGGGGGAGTCCTTCGGTCAGGCGTTGGAAAGGGTGACTAGAAGCGGTCCGGGGCGGTGTTGCCGACCACCTCTTCCAGGGTGGTGGCGCCGTCCATCACCTTCTTGAGACCGCTCATGCGCAGGCTGCTCATGCCCAGGCGGATGGCCTCCTGCTTGAGCTCCGCGGCGGACGCGCCGTTGATGACCAGCTCCTTGAGGCCGTCCCAGAAGGGCATGACCTCGTAGATGGCCACGCGGCCCCGGTAGCCCCGGTCATTGCAGTCGCGGCAGCCGACCTTCTCGTACAGCGTGAAGGTGCCGATCTTGTCCGGGGGCACGCCGGCGTCGATGAGCGCCTGCTCGTCCACGTGGTCCGCGGGCTTCTTGCATGCGGGGCACAGCCGGCGCGCCAGACGCTGGGCGAGGATGAGGTTGAGCGAGGCCGTCACGAGGAACGGCTCGATGCCCATGTTGAGCAGGCGACTCACCGTGCCCGGGGCATCGTTGGTGTGCAGCGTGGAGAGCACCAGGTGGCCCGTGAGCGCGGCCTTCACGCCGATTTCCGCCGTCTCGAAGTCGCGGATCTCACCAATCATGATGATGTCCGGGTCCTGCCGCAGGAAGCTGCGCAGCGAGGCGGCGAAGTTCAGGCCGATGTCGTCATGCATCTGCACCTGGTTGATGCCGGCGAAGTTGAACTCGACCGGGTCCTCGGCGGTGCAGATGTTGGTGCCCACGTCGTTGAGGCTGGAGAGCGCCGAGTACAGCGTCGTCGTCTTGCCGGAGCCCGTGGGGCCCGTCACCAGCACCATGCCGTAGGGCCGGTCGATGGCCTCCTTGAACCAGGCCAGGGGCTCCGGGTCGAAGCCCAGCTTCGTCATGTCGAGCTGGAGGTTGCTCTTGTCGAGCAACCGCATGACGACCTTCTCGCCGAAGAGCGTGGGGCACACGCTCACGCGGAAGTCCATCTCCTTGCCGCCGCCAATCTTGATCTTGATGCGGCCGTCCTGCGGCAGGCGGCGCTCGGAGATGTCGAGCGAGGCCATGATCTTCAAACGCGACGTGATGGCGTTGCGCAGCTTCATCGGCGGACGCATCACCTCGTACATCACGCCGTCGATGCGAAAGCGGACGCGGAAGTCGCGCTCGTAGGGCTCGATGTGGATGTCGGACGCGCGCTTCTTGATGGCGTCCATGAGGATGAGATTCACGAGCTTGACCACGGGCGCGTCGTCCGCGGCCTTGGCCATCTCGTCGATGTTCTCCGTCTCCTCCTTCGCCAGCTCGATGTCGTCGGCCACGTCGCCGACGATGTCCTCCATCGAGGGGCCCTTCTCCGCGTAGTACCGCTCGATGGCCTCGCGGATGGAGACCTCGGACGCGACCACCGTCTCGATGTTGTAGCCGGTGAGGAACTTCAGGTCGTCCACCGCGAAGATGTTGGACGGGTCGCACATCGCGACGATGAGCGACGGGCCGGCGCGGTTGACGGGAATCACCAGGTGCTTCTCGGCCACTTCCTTGGGCACGAGCTTGATGATGTCCGGGTCGATGTCGAAGTCTTTGAGGTTGATGGCCGGCACGCCGTACTGCTTGGAGAGGAAGTCGGTGAGCTTCGACTCCTCGATGGCGCCCGTCTTGATGAGCGCGGTGCCGATGCGCGTGCCGCTCTTCTGCTGCTCTTCCTGGGCCTTGCGCAGTTGCTGGACGGAGATGAGGTTCTCGCGGACCAGCAGTTCACCCAATCGACCGGACATTCGTGAAGCCTCTTCCTTGTGGCAACGAAGGATGGGACGGGCGGGGGCCCGCCTCGCTCTCGGGGAGCCAGGGGCGATGCCTCGGGGCCCCACAGCACCTTTGGCACGGTTCCTGACAGTGGATTAGAGGGGAGCCGCGCACATCCGTCAAGGCGCCCTCGTGGGTGCCCCCACGCCTCCAACCCATTGAACACGCACGGGAAAAATGTGCGCGCTCAGGCTCCGGTCCGCGCAATCACCGTGCGCGCCGCCTCCACGTCGCGCTTGATCTGCCCCGTCAGCTCCGCCACGGAGCCGAAACGCTGCTCGGGCCGCAGCCGCTCCAGGAACTCCACGCGCAGCTCGCGGCCATAGAGGTCGCCGGCGAAGTCCAGCAGGTGCGCCTCGATGGTGACCTCGGTGCCACCAAAGGTGGGCTTGATGCCGATGTTGGCGGCGCCGCCGTACCAGGTCCCCGAGGACTCGCCTCCCAGGAGGCGCACGCGGATGGCGTACACGCCCGGCGCGGGACGCAGCTCGTTCTGCGTGTCCACGTTCGCGGTGGGAAAGCCGATGGTCCTCCCCCGCCCCGCGCCCGCCACCACCATGCCGTCCAGATCAAAGGGCCTGCCCAGGAGCCGGCACGCGGCGGACACGCGCCCCTCCAGGATGTACTCGCGCACCCTCGAGGACGAGGCCACCACCCCATCCACCGTGACGGGGGCCACCACATGGACCTTGGCGCCTCGCCGGCCCGCCGCCTCGCGCAGCGTGTCCACCGTGCCCGCTCTCGCGGCGCCGTAGGTGAAGTCGCTGCCCACCACCACGTGCGCCACGCCCAGCGCGTCGAACAGCGTCGCCTCGAAGTCGGCCGGCACCGTCCGGGCGTAGTCGCGCGAGAACGACTGCACCACCGTGGCCTCCAGGCCCAGGCTGGCGAGCAGCTCCAGACGCCTGGGCAGGAGGGTGATGAGCTTGGGCGCCAGGTCCGGCTGGAGCACCTTGCCCGGGTGAGGGTTGAAGGTGAACGCCGCGGGGGGCGCGTGCCGACGTGCCTCCGCGAAGAGGGCCTGGTGCCCCACGTGCACGCCGTCGAAGTTGCCCAGAGCGAGCGCCCGGCCGATCAGCGCCCGGCCCGCCTCGGCCACCGAGTGGAAGACCTTCATGCCCCCCCTATACCAGTGTTTTTCCCTGGCCAGACCCCGCATGACCGTGGTTGGAGCGCCCCTACGCACATGCCTCGCCCTCGCCTGCTGCCAGACCCCGTTGGCCTCCACCTCGTCGAGATGTCGACACCTCCGGACTGGGACGCCGAGTTCGGCTTCTCCGGCCCGCTGGAGCTTGAAATCGGCTCGGGCGCCGGTGGCCATGCCCTGGAGTACTGCCGCCGCAACCCGCATGTGCGCTTCGTCGCCTTCGAGTGGCGCAAGAAGTACGCCCGGGACACCCTGGACCGCGCCGCCAAGGCGGGCCTGCGCAACCTGCGCGTCGTCGAGTCCGACGCCCGCTTCGTCGTCCCCCGCATCTTCGCGGACGACTCCCTCTCCGCCATCCACCTCCAGTTCCCCGACCCGTGGTGGAAGCGCGCACACGCCAAGCGCGCCGTCGTCCAGCCCGCCTTCGCCAAGCTCCTCTTGGGCAAGCTCGCCCCGGGCGGGCTCTTCGACATGCGCACCGACGTCCAGGACCGCGGGGAGAGCATGCTCTCCATCCTGGAATCCGTTGGATTCCACAACCCCTTGGGTTCCGGTGTTTTCCATCCGTATGACCCGGAGGAGGTGCCGTCCACGCGGGAGCGGCGCTACCTGGCGACGGGGGAGCCCGTCTACCGCGCCCGGCTCACCCGGCCCCGCTGAGCGTCCAGAAGACAGACACTTGCCCAACCCCTTGGCTTCCCCGGGTGGGCGGGGGAGAATCGCAGTCATTCTGGCAGCGCGGGATGATTGTACTGGGGGCGCAACCGCATGGCGGAGGGAGACAGGAAGAGGACGCAGGAGGTAGCCCACCGGCCAGGGTCCGGCGGGGAGCTCAGCGGCCGGACGGTGCTCATCGTCGACGACGACCCGGCGCATGTGGCGCACGTGCGGGAGGGGCTGGCGCCCCGGGGATACCTCTTCAGGGAGGCCCATGACGGGCCCCAGGCGCTGTCGGCCATCCGCGAGTCCCGCCCGGACCTCATCCTGATGGACGTGGAGATGCCGGGGCTGGGCGGCGTGGAGGTGTGCCGGATCATCAAGGCCAACTCCGGGGAGGACGGCTTCGGCTTCATCCCGGTGATTCTCATGACGGCGCGTCAGGCGGCCGGCAAGGTGGAGGGGCTGGAGCTGGGGGCGGATGACTACCTGGTGAAGCCCTTCGACATGCTGGAGCTGTCGGCCCGCGTGAAGTCGATGCTGCGGCTCAAGGTGCTGCAGGACACGCTGGTGGAGAAGAACCGGGAGCTGGACAAGGCCAACAAGGAGCTGGCGCGGCGCCGCGAGGAGCTGCTCGCGCTCAGCCGCACGGACGCGCTGACGGGTCTGTTCAACCGGCGATGCTTCGAGGAGCGACTCACCGAGGAGTTCGCCCGCTCCCGGCGCTACCAGTCCCCTCTGTCGCTGGTGATGCTGGACATCGACCACTTCAAGCGCATCAACGACACCTTCGGGCACCCCTTCGGGGACCAGGTGCTCAAGGCGGTGGCCCAGACGGCGCGCACCCGGCTGCGTGAGGTGGACGTGCTGGCGCGCTACGGCGGCGAGGAGTTCATCGCCCTCCTACCCGAGACGGGCCCCGCGGACGCGCTCAAGGTGTGTGAGCGCGTGCGGGAGGCCATCGCGGCGCTCGGGGTGGAGCATGTGAGCGTGGAGGGGAAGCGGCAGGAGGTGAGACTGACCGCGTCACTGGGCGTGGCCACGGTGCCGTCGGCGGACCTGAACAGCGCGGAAGCGCTCCTGCGCGCGGCGGACGCCGGGCTCTATGCGGCCAAGGGAGCGGGCCGGAACCGTGTTCGGCAACACGTTCCGTGAGTGGGACGCAGCTGAGGCTTTCCCCCGGAGCCGCTTTGACCTAAACCCCGTTCCCATGCGCTTGACCGCGACGACGACCTGGTTGCTCGCCCTGCTCCTGGTGGGCATGGGCGGCTGCAATCAGCCCCGCTTCGGTACACCGCAAGATGCGTATACGTCCTTCCACCGACTGGTGAAGCGCGGCGAGCTGCGCGCGGCCTGGGGCGCCTTGTCCCAGCCCACGCAAGAGTCGCTGACGAAGCGGGCCCAGGCGGTGAGTGACGCGTCGGGGGGCGCGGTGAAACCCGAACCCCTGGGTCTCTTCTTCGCGAATGTCCCACCTCCTCCGGATGTTACGGAGGTCTCATTGGTCCGGGAGGCTGGCAACGAGGCGACCGTGCTCGTGCGCTCGTCAGGCAGCACCCATGAGGTCCGGATGGTCCGGGAGCCGTCAGGGTGGAAAGTGGACCTCTCAGCCTCCCTTCAGCCGTGAAGCCGGGCATGCCCGGACTCCTCGCATCAGGTAACGTACGACTGTGAACGATCGGAAGACACGGCGGGCGGTTCCCGCGGTCGAAGTCATCCGGCGGCCGGCCTCGACGCCCGGCAGCGCCGCGCAGACTCCTTCCCCCTCGGAACCCGCCCCCACGGCGCCCACGCCGCGCCCCACGCCTCGGCCCACGGCCGGTACGGCCTCTGCCCCCGTCGCGCCGACTCCTCGGCCCACGGGGGTGGCACCCACGCCTCGCCCCACCGCTCCCTCGGCGCCGGTGGGCACGTCGCCTGCTCCCACGCCTCGTCCCGTCGGTACGGCGCCCGCTCCGGTGCCCCGCACCGTGACGCCGGGCGTGCGTCCCCCCGCGCCGCGCGCGCCCGGAGGCCCTGGCGCCTCCGGCCCGCGTCCGGGCGGCTTTGGCGGCAGGCCCGGAGGCTTCCGTCCCTCGACGCCTCGGCCTCCGCCCACGCCCGAGCAAATCCTGGCGCTGGCGCAGCGCGAGCACGTGCCCGCGCGCATCGCCAAGGGTGAGCTGGAAGGCAAGATGAAGTGCCGCATCTGGCGCAAGCTGCACGCCGAGGAGGCCAAGCGCTTCGACCAGGTCTACGAGCTGATGGGACAGACGCCGAGCCTGTCGCTGGGAGACGCGTTCGGCGTGCTCCAGAGCGGCATGACGGTGGCCGAGTTCATGGCGCGCAAGGAGCGCACCCAGCGCAAGGCGGCCATCAAGCAGGCCCGCGGCGAGGTGGACAACGCCGTGGTGGCGGAGCTGCTGGGCGGACTCATCAGCGGGAAGGTGGAGGTCTCCGTCGTGCTGGCGGAGCGCTCGCTGCTCGACACGCTGGTCGCCGAGGAGCCCATCGCCTTCACGCTGGAGCGCACGGGCCGGCTGGAGAAGCTGCAGGTGGTGCTGCTGGCGCGGCGCGCGGAGTGGGACCGGCTGTTGCCCGGCCTTGAGCGCGACGCGAAGCTCACGCAGAAGCCGGCCACCGTGGCGCGTCAGCCGGACAAGCGGCCGTACTCGGACCCGCGTGCGTTCCTCGACCACCTGGGGCAGACGGTGAAGCTGGTGCTGCGCAACGGCATCACGCTCCAGCTGCCGCTCATGCACGTCGGCCGGTTCGACCTGCTGCTGGGGGAGACGGGGCACGAGGTCTTCGTCCCGCTCCACGCCCTGCTCCGCTTCGAGCCCGTCACCCAGAGCGCTCCCGCCGAAGGGGCCTGAAAAGGCCCTGGCGCCGGGGGCGCAGCCCTCTTCTTCCGTACGACATCGAGGCCCGCATGCGCCCCTTCTTCTCCCGCATCATCAAGCCCTGGCTCGCGCTGGCCGCGACGGCCGCCATGGTGGCCGCCACGCAGCAGGGGTGCAGCAAGCCCAAGGATACGGCCTCCGCAGAAGCCGCGCCCACCGTCCCCGAGAAGCGGGAGAACGGCGTGCGCGTGGTGGAGCTGTCCGTGACGGAGAAGGGCTATGAGCCCAGCCCCGTGTCGCTCAAGAAGGGCGAGCCGGTGAAGCTGGTGGTGACGCGCAAGACGGACCTGACGTGCGCGACGGAGGTGGTGATGGACGGCTACGACATCAACACCCCGCTGCCGCTCAACGAGGCGGTGAGCATCACCTTCACGCCGAAGGAGTCCGGAAAACTCGTCTACGGCTGCGCCATGGGGAAGATGATTTCCGGCGTATTCATGGTGGACTGAAGACGTAGGTCGAAATCTGGGCACCGCGCTGGGGCAGGTTAGTCTGCTCGGCCTGCATGGGCGGCGCGGCGGAGCTCTTCACGCGGCATGTCTTCCTGGACCTCGAGACGACGGGGTTGGATCCACGTGCCGACGAAATCATCGAGCTGGGATGTCTGTTCTTCGAGAACGGGCGCGAGGTGGACCGCTTCGCGCGCATGTACTCGGCATCCCGGCCCTTGCCTCTCACGATTCGACGGCTGACGGGCCTGACGGACGCGGACCTCGCGGGCAAGCCTCGCTTCGGCGCCGACATGGAGGAGCTGCGACAGCGGCTCTCCGGGTGGACGGTGGTGGCGCATAACGCCCCGTTCGAGAAGGGCTTCCTGCCAGACTTGTTGGGGCCCATCCGCGCGCCGGTGCTCGATTCGTGCGAGCTGATGCACTACCTGCACCCGGAGCTGCCCAGCCACTCGCTGGAGTCGCTCCTGCGCTGGGCGGGACTGGGCGTTCGCCAACCCCACCGCGCGCTGTCGGACTGCGAGGCGGTGTACGCCGTGCTCGTGCAGACGATGGAGCGCTGTGTGCGCGACGGGCGCGGCGAGGACGTCTCGGACCTCATCGCCACATTGGATCCTCGCGCGGCGCGCCGGCTGGGGCCCGCGGAGGGTGACAGCGGCGCCTTCGACTACGAGGAGTGGCCGCTCCTGGATTTGCTATCGCGACTGGCCGAGGCCTGTCGTGCCGTGCCCGCGCCGCTGACGCTGGAGACCCAGGGGTTCTTGCGCGGGAAGCCGGAGCGGAGGCGGGCGGCGGGTGTCGCGGCCCTCGTCGAGCCAGAGGCGGATGCGCCCGTGCTGCCTGTGCGCGACGAGGAGGTGACGGCGGTGCTGGGCGCTGGCGGAGCGTTGGAGCGCCGCGAGGAGTCCTTCAAGAGTCGGCCCGCGCAGCTCGACATGGCGCATGCGGTGGCGCGCGCGTTGTCGGAGGGTGAGCAGGTGGCGGTGGAGGCGGGCACGGGCACGGGCAAGTCGCTCGCGTACCTGACGCCGGCCGCCCTCTTCGCGGCACGCAACGGCCGCAAGGTCGGCGTGGCGCCGCACACCAAGACGCTGCAAGACCAGTTGCTGGAGAAGGACCTGCCCCGCCTGCACAAGGCCATGGGCGGCACGTTCGGCTACGCGCTGCTCAAGGGCCAGTCGAACTACCTGTGCCGACGCCGAGCGCTGGAGGCGACGCGCGTGGAGCCGGGCATGGGACACTCGGCGCGCGCGCCCCGTGCATACCTGCGGGCGTACATGCGCCGCAGCATGGAGGGGGACCTGGACCGACTGAGCCACTGGTTCCGGGAGCGCTTCCCGGTGCTGATGGGGTTGGTGCCCGCGGTGCGGTCCGAGGCCGCGACGACGCTGGGCGAGAAGTGCCCGCACCACCATCGGTGCTTCTACCACTCGGCGGTGGCGCAGGCGCGCGAGGCTGATGTGCTGGTCATCAACCAGTCACTCGCCTTCGCCTGGCCCGCGCGCTACCCGAAGATGGAGCACCTGATTCTCGACGAGGCGCACGAAGTCGAGGACGTGGCCACCACCGCGCTCACCGTGGAGCTGTCGGACCTGGCCTTCCATCGACTCACCGAGCGGCTGCACGGGCGCGATGGACGCCATGGCCTCTTCGCCGAGCTTCGCCGCGCGCTCTTCGGCTCCCGACGCGAGGAGTCGCGGGCGCTGATGGGGCAGGTGGAGGACGCGCTTCGCCGGTTGATGGACGAGGCGCGAGACCTGGGCGCACGGGTGACGGAGCTGTGTGAGCCCTCGGCCACGACGGCGGGCGAGGACCCGGATGAAGGCGCGTATGCCCCCGAGCTTCGGGTGACGGAGGCCGTGCGCGCGCTCCCCACGTGGGCTCCCGTGCGCGAGGGGCTCGAGCTGGTGCGCGGTGCGCTCCAGACGCTCCACACGCTGCTCGCGGTGCGCGTGCTGGAGGCCCTGCCCGAGCTGGCCGCGCGGATGCCCGCGCTGGAGCGAGAGCTGTCGGGTGCCACCACGGAGCTGGGTGAGCTCGCGACGCTGGCGCAAGAGCTCTCGGGCGATGCGGCGCCAGGGCGGTGCTACTCGGCCACGGCGGAGCCTCGGCGTCAGCGGTGGAGCGTGGGTGCTCAGCCCGTGGATGTGTCGTTCCATGTGTCGCGAGACTTCGCCGCGAGCAAGCGCGCGCTGGTGCTGACGTCCGCGACGCTGGGGCCTGGGAGCGGGAGCGGCACACCGTTCGTGCTGAAGCGGCTGGGACTGGATGGACGCGGCGACGCGCCCGCGCCCAGGCTGCTACGGGCCCCCTCTCCTTTCCAGCTTCATGAGCAGGCACTGGTGGTGCTCGTCACGGACGCGCCTCGGGCGCATGAAGAGCCCTTCGTGGACTGGGCCGCGACACGCATCTCCGGCCTCGCGCAGACGATGGGTGGACGGGTGCTGGGCTTGTTCGCCTCCACGCGTCGGATGGAGCGCGTGGGCGCGGAGGCTCGGGCCCGATTGGAGCCGCTCGGCATCGAGGTGCTCCGGCAGTCGCGCGGCCACAGTCGCTCGCTGGCGGCCCGGCAGGAGCGCGACACGGGCACGGTGTTGCTGGGGACGAAGAGCTTCTGGCAGGGCGTGGATATCCCAGGCCGAGGCGTGGGCTGTGTCTTCATCGACAAGCTCCCGCTGGAGCCCGCGCTTCGCCCGCTGGTGGCGGCGCGTGAGGAGCCTTTCGCCCGCTCGGGCAACGAGTATCAGGGCTTCCTCCAGTACCGACTGCCGAGGGCCCTGCTGCTCCTGCGACAGGGCGTGGGCCGACTCATCCGCTCCACGACGGACCGAGGGGTCGTCATCATCGCGGACCCGGGCCATCCCAGCTATCGCGCGCATCTGCTCGAAGCACTCGACGGCTACCACGTGGAGGCCTTGCCGTGGGCGCAGGCCCGACTGCGCATCCACTCGGTCCTCAAGCAGACGGGACTCACGGCGGACCTGCTCTCGACTCAGTGAGAGTGGATTCGTCTCGTGACACGGACTTCTTCAAGCCTTCGTGGGACTGCTTTCACGAGGCTTGCGCGCATTGTTCGTCGAGGCTCCTGAACACGTCCCTGGCTCGCGCCTTGCTCGAGTGCATCGAGCATTGACGCGCGAGGCGGCCACCTCCACGCTTTCTCAGCATGGGATGGAGCGCGGACAGAGTTCGTGGTGGGGCCTTCCCTCGGGCGCCCACTCAGGCGGCGTGGGACGCGATGGGGCCCGAGGAACGGGAAGAAGTCGTTGAATCACTGCCCGGCGAAGTCACCGACCGGGAGATGTCACCACCGGAGGGAGACCGGCACCAGGAGGCGAGGCACCGCGTCCTCGACATCCTCAGGGGCCACTTCGACCTTCGGAAGCGGTCGATGTACATCGGCTCGGAGCTGCCCGTGTATTACCCGGGCGAGCGGCGCTTCGCGCCCGACCTGCTGGTGGTGTTCGATGTCGAGTCACACAGCCGCGAGAAGTGGCTGGTGAGCTACGAGGGCAAGGGCCTGGACTGGGTGATGGAAGTCCACTCCGGAGGCGACCGGAAGAAGGACGCCGTCTACAACGTGCGGCGCTACGCCCGGCTCGGAGTCCCCGAGTACTTCATCTACGACAGGGCCCGCGAACAGCTCCTGGGCTATCGACTGAAGACCCGCGGCGCGAGGACCTACTCACGCATCCCCGAGAAGCGCGGGCGACTCACATCGAAGGTGCTCGGCATCGACTTCGAGCTTCGCGATGACCAGGTGTTCCTGTGGACGGGCCCTACCCTGCTGCTCGAGCCCATGGAGATGGTGGAGCAGCTCAAGGCGCGAGTGGCGAAGGCCAGCCAGCGCGCCGATGAGGAACTGCGCATGCGTCGCGAGGAGGCACGGCGGCGCAGGAACAGTGAACGCCGTCTTGCCTCCGAGGCGGAGCGTCTTTCCTCGGAGACACGTCGTCGACAGAAAGCGGAGCAGAAGCTCGCGGCGCTGAAGGCGGAGCTGCAGAAGCTGCGGTCCCGCCCTCACTGACCTCGCGGCCTCAGCCCTCCAGCCGCGCACGGAAGCGGGACTCGAGCGCGCGCAGCTCCGCGAGAGGCTCGCCCGAGAGCCCCGAGCGCTCCGCCGCCTCGAGCGCCTGCGCCAGGCTCCGCACATCCGCCTCGCTCTGGTCCTTGAGCTTCTGCATCATGCTCCGCGTCGCATCGAACAGCTCGCGCAGCTCGTCGCCTTCGCGCAGTCCGTACGGAGGCGGCTGCAGCTTGCCCGCCGACACATCCGTCACCATGCGGCGGATGCGCAGCAGGGGCCCCGCCAGTCGGTGCGTCACCACGATGGTGCCCAGCGCCACCACGACGAGGAAGCCCACCAGGAACGCCCCCAGCACCCACCACGTCACGCGCTGACGCCACTCCAGCTCCGCGCGCTGCGCGACAATCTCGGCGCGCTCCGCTTCGTAGGCCGCGTCGATGCCGCTCGCCTTCTCCCGGAAGGTGGCCTCGAAGGACGGGTCATCCATGCGCGCCAGCAGCTCGTTGGAGAGCGTGGCACCGGACAGCTCCCGGCTCACCTCCGCCGCGCGCGAGCGGGCCTCCACCGCCGTCGCCGTCTCACGCATCAACGTCTGGGCCGACCGGACCAGGAACACCCCCAGCAAGGCCGACAGCACCAACGTCACGCCCACCATGTACGCGGTCAACTTGAGCTGGAAGCTCGTATCCAACAGGAAGTTGCGCCAGCGCCGCCTCGGGGCCGTCGTCCGCGCCGTGCTCGTCGTCATGTCTCGTTGCTCCACTCGAAGGTTTCCGCGGCTTCCTCCACCGCTCGGGGCACCAGTGCCTTGAGGAGGTCCGCGGGCTGCGCGCCCCCGGCCTTCACGTCCACCTGCCCTAGCAGCGACAGGTCCGGGTAGCTCATGCAAACGATGGCCACCCTCAAGCCTCCGCCCTCCAATGCATGAACCTCCGGGGTGATTCGATAGCCACTCACCCCCAGCTTCTTCAGCGCGCCCTTCGCCGCGGACTTGGACTCCTTGGCGGGCGCCAGCAGCGCGCCCCGTCGGACCAGCCTCGAGCGAAGCCGGGCCTCGGTGGCCTTCACCAGCTCCGCTGGCAACGTGCGCGTGAGGTCCTTCATCCCATCCACCACGATGTAGAAGCGCGGAGGACGCGACTGATACGCCTTCAGCGCGCTCACCGCCTCCTGCACGGCCGTCTTCACCCCCGCGTCGGGCTCTGTCTTGTGCGCCTCCAGACACGGCAGCGCGGAGGCCTCCTGGAGCTTCGCCAGGGCCTTGGCGACAGCCGCCCGCACCAGCTCGCTGGGGTCCTTCAGGCCGCCACACAGCGGGGCCACCGCCTCCGGGTCCTCCGTGGCCCCCAGCACCAGCGCCGCCTGCGAGCGCGAGCGAGGGTCCTTGCCCTGCTGCAGCTGGCGTCCCAGGAACGCAATCCGGGTATCCCCCTGGGCCAGGGACACGCAGGGCGTGAACAGCAACAGCAGGAGGAGGGGATGAGGGGGCAGCCGCATGGGGAGGAGCGACTCGCAGTGTAGCCCTGTGTGCCCGGTGACGAACAGTTACCCGGCAGGCAGGCCACGCACACCCACCTTCCCGGCGCTCGTAGGCACCGTGGATCCGACAAGTGGCCATCCTGGGGTAACGTGCGCCCGTCCAGGAGGGCATGCCCGGTGTCATTCGCTTCCCGGTTGGAAGGTCTGCTGCAGCAAGTGGGGTTGAGCGGCGTGGTGGAAGAGGTGCGTTCGCGGCTGGGCTACACACGCCCGCAGGCGCCGCCCTCTCGCAATGGCGCCACACACGCCTCCCCTCCGCCCATGGCCCGGAAGGAAGCTCCCGCCGCAGCCCCCTCCCCCACGCCTCCCGGCGCGGTGGAGCCCACGCGCGTCGAGCGCACGCCACGCCCCCGCCCCGTCGCGGAAGCAGAGCCCCTCCCCATCGAGGCCGAGGCCCCCGCTCCTCGCGCCCCCAAGGCCAGGAAGGCCCGGACCGCCGCCAAGGCGCCCAAGTCCAAGGCCACCTCCGCCAAGGCCCCCGGCGCCAGGTCCACCGGCGGCAAGAGCCCGGCCCGGAGCAAGACGCGCGAGAAGAAGCCCGAGGCTTCCGCCGCCGACTCGACCCAGGCCGTGAGCCAGCTCGTGGAGGCGCTGCGAGCCCATCCCCGCCACGAGGAGCTGCGTGCCGCGGGCAAGCTGAAGGATCAGCTCGTGCGGTCGCTGATTCCCCTGTACCTCGCCCGGGCCATGGAGCTGGACATGGAGGTGACGTCGGGGACCACGTCCCGCTTCTGGAGCGAGCTGGGCATCACCTACGCCGCGCCCAACGCGGCCAAGGCGCTGCGCCTGCATGCCGGTTACGCCCAGGACACGAAGAAGGGCAAGGCCATCACGCCCAAGGGCGTCCAGTACGTCGAGGAGACCCTCAAGAAGCAGCGCGAGGACGCCTCGGCCTGAGCGCCCCCGCCCTCGCGCACTGTCCGCGGGAGGGCACTTCGAGGCCGTCGCGGGCCTCCAGGGGTTGACTGGCGAACGGGCTTCCGGGCCTCGCGAACGAGCAACTGGCCCCCACGGGGACGCCTCCTAGATTGGCGCGAGCGATGGCCACGACGCGCCCTTCCGCCAGGAGGTCCTCCCCGCTTCGCCGCGCACCACTGCTCGGACCGGGGAGCGCGCGCGAAATGTGCCTCCCGGACGGGCGGGCCTCCCGTGACGGCGGGACGGCGCGGGGTGGGGCATGGGGCCGGATGCACTGACGTTCTACCGGGCCGCGAGACGCCTGCGGCGCCTGGGTGTGCCCTTGCTGCCCGCTTGGGTGTCCGCGGTGGGTGACCGCCTGCTGCACAGCCATGTCGACATCGACGCGCGGCTGCATGCCACCGTGGGCCTGGGCTACGGCGGCGTGGGCGTGGTGGTCGCGCCGGGTGTCGAGGTGGGCGAGGGCAGCTTCCTCTCGCAGAACGTGAGCGTGGAGCCTCGGCTGGGGGAGGCGGATGCCCCTCGCATCGGCCGCAACGTCTATGTGGGCGTGGGAGCTCAAATCATTGGCCCCGTGACGGTGGGAGACGACGCGGTGATTGGCGCCGGAGCCCTGGTGACGGCGGATGTCCCGCCCAGGGCGGTGGTGGTGGGAGACCCCGCCCGGGTGGTCAAATACAAGCCCCCGAGACAGCACTGACGGGCCCCCTCCCCTGGCCCCTCTCCAGGGGCGCTGGCGTGTCGGAATCCCCCCGCCCAGGTCGTCCAGCCGTCCCATGCAAACTCCAAGAACTCCTGCGCGGCCTCCTCTTGTGGCATATACCCACACCATGCCTTCCGCCCTCACCGCCTCCGAGATTCGCGAGGCGTTCCTCAAGTTCTTCGAGGAGCGTGCGCACCGCCGCGTCCCCTCCTCTTCGCTGGTGCCCGCCAACGACCCGACCCTGCTGTTCACCAACGCAGGCATGGTGCAGTTCAAGGACGTCTTCACCGGCCGGGAGCGCCGCGACTACAGCCGCGCCACCACCTCGCAGAAGTGCGTGCGCGCCGGTGGCAAGCACAACGACCTCGACAACGTGGGCTACACGGCGCGCCATCACACGTTCTTCGAGATGCTCGGCAACTTCTCCTTCGGCGACTACTTCAAGGCGGACGCGATTGCGTACGGCTGGGAGTTCGTGACGAAGACGCTGGGGCTCTCCACGGAGCGGCTGGCCATCACCGTGTTCAACGGCGAGGACGGCATCCCCTGGGATGAAGAGGCGTTCGAGCTGTGGGTGAAGCAGGGCGTGCCCCGCGACCGCATCTACAAGCTCGGCAAGAAGGACAACTTCTGGGCCATGGGCGACACGGGCCCGTGTGGCCCCTGCTCCGAAATCCACTACCACCAGGGCAACGACATCCCCTGTGTCGAGGAGGCCGCGGGCAAGAAGTGTCTGGGCGTCGCGTGTGACTGCGACCGGTGGCTGGAAATCTGGAACCTCGTGTTCATGCAGTTCGAGCGCAAGGAGAAGGACGCGCCGCTGATTCCGCTGCCCAAGCCGTCCATCGACACCGGCGCGGGCCTGGAGCGCATCGCCTCCGTCGTGCAGGGCAAGCGCTCCAACTACGACACGGACCTGTTCCAGCAGATCATCGCGCGCGTCGTCGAGGTCTCCGGCAAGCCCTACTCGCAGGAGACGGGTGCTTCCCACCGCGTCATCGCGGACCACAGCCGCGCGGCGGCGTTCCTCATCGCGGACGGCGTGCAGCCCTCCAACGAGGGACGTGGCTACGTCCTGCGCCGCATCATGCGCCGCGCGATTCGCCACGGCACGCTGCTGGACCTGGACCAGCTCTTCTTCTTCAAGGTCGTGGACCGGGTCATCGAGCTGATGGGTGACGCGTATCCGGAGCTGCGCGAGAGCCGGCCCTTCATCCTCAAGGTCGCGGAGCACGAGGAGGAGAGCTTCCGGCGCACACTCAACCGCGGCATGAAGATGATTGAGGACAGCGTCGCCCAGCTGAAGCAGGCGGGCGAGAAGCTCATGTCCGGCCCGGATGTGTTCCTGCTCCACGGCACCTACGGCTTCCCGTGGGACTTGACGCAGATCATCCTGAAGGAGCACGGGCTCGACGCGGACATCCCGGGCTTCGACGAGGAGCTGAAGAAGGAGGCCGCGCGCGGCAAGGGTGGCGACCTCAACAAGGAAAAGGCCATCGGGGACATCTACCTCAAGCTGCTGGAGAAGCTCGGGCCCACCGAGTTCCTCGGCTACGAGGGTGAGGGTCACGAGGGCGAGGGCAGCATCCGCGCGCTGATTCGCGACGGCGCCGAGGTAGTGCAGGCGTCCCAGGGCGACAAGGTGGAGCTGGTGATGGACCGGACGCCCTTCTACGGCGAGTCCGGCGGCCAGCAGGGCGACACCGGCGACATCGTGGGCCACGGCGGCAAGGCGGTGGCGAAGGTCCTGGACGCGCAGCGCCCGGTGCAGGGGCTCATCGTCCACACGGTGGAGATCGCCCAGGGCACCTTCAAGGTCGGCGACATGGTGCAGGCGGCGGTGAACGTGGAGCGCCGCAAGGCCATCCGCGCGAACCACTCGGCGACGCACTTGCTGCACAAGGCGCTCAAGCTGGTGCTGGGCGAGCACGTGAAGCAGGCGGGCTCCGTGGTGGCGCCGGACTTCCTGCGCTTCGACTTCTCGCACTTCGGGCCGATGACGACCGAGGAGATGGAGAAGGTCGAGGACCTGGTCAACGGCTGGATTCGCGACAACGCGGCGGCGCAGACGCGCATCATGGCGCTCGAGGACGCGAAGAAGTCCGGCGCGGTGGCGATGTTCGGTGAGAAGTACGGCGAGACGGTGCGCGTCGTCACCGTGCATCCGGAGTCCACCGAGCTGTGCGGCGGCACGCACGTGCGGCGCAGCGGTGACATCGGCCTGTTCAAGGTGACGAGCGAGAGTGGCGTCGCGTCCGGCGTGCGCCGCATCATCGCGCTCACGGGCGTGGGCGCGCTCCAGTTCGTGCGCGAGCAGGAGCACGAGCTGCGCAAGGTGGCCGAGCTCTTGAAGACGTCTCCCAAGGACGTGGCCAAGCGCGTGGAGTCGACGCAGAAGCGCGTGAAGGAGCTGGAGCGCAAGGTGGAGGAGGTCTCCGTCAAGGCGCAGACGGCGGGCAGCAAGGACCTGCTGGAGCAGGCGCGCGACATCAACGGCATGAAGGTGCTGGCGACGCGCGTGGACCCGGCGGACGACAAGGTGTTCCGCGGCATGGCGGACCAGCTCCGGGACCGCATCCACTCGGGCGTGGTGGCCATTGGCGGCGAGAAGGACGGCCGCGCCATCATCCTCGTGGCGCTGACGAAGGACGTCGTGGCCAAGGGCATCAGCGCCGGTGACCTGGTGCGGGAGATGGCCAAGGAAGTCGGCGGCAAGGGCGGCGGCAAGGCGGACATGGCGCAGGCCGGTGGGCCGGACGCGTCGAAGCTGCCCGCGGCGCTGGACAAGCTGTACGAGCTCGTGAAGGGAGCGGGCGCCGCGTGAGCCCTCGCGCCTCCACTGCCCTGTCGCCCGCGGCGCGACTCCTGGCTGCGGCCCTCCTGTGGGGGGGCTGCACGAAGGAGGAGACTCCGCCCGAGGCGATGGGGACGGCGGAGGAGCGCACCCTCCAGAAGCTGCGGCAGGAAGTGGACCGGGTGAACCAAGGTGGTCGCCCGGCCACGGGCCCCGAGGCGGCTCGGGGCGCGCCGAATGAACAGCTCGCGGGACTTGCCGCGGGACTGGATGAGGCGGTGCCGAAGAAGCTGGGCGTGCCCGAGCCCAACGAGACGGTGCATGTCGACACGGTGGCGATGAAGCTCACCGCGCTGGAGTCGTCGCACTCGGTGAAGGGCTCGGGGAAGATGGGTGTGACGTCGGAGGACTTGTTCCTCCGCGTGCAGCTCATCTCGCAGAACGTGGGCCCCAAGCCCGCGTCGTTGGACCTGGATTCAGCGAAGGTGGTGGACGCGAAGGGCGCGTCGTATCCCCTGGCGAGAGATGCCCAGGCGCTGGCGGGGACGCGGCCCTTGCGTCGCACGTGGGCGCTCGAGGAGCGGTCCGACGTCATTCTCTTGTTCGAGCTTCCTCCGCCGGTCCTGCGGGAAGGTGCCTTGCACCTGGTCCTGCAAGGGACGGGGGGAGAGGTGCGGATCCCCCTGCGATGAGCGGGCTTGTTTCCAAGCTGCTTCCGCTGCGCATCCGCCTTCCGTACAGCACGGAGGAGGAGTTCATCGACAAGTACGGCTCCAACGTGGCGCGCGGCGGAGTGTTCGTCGCGACGCGAGCGTTGAAGCCGGAGGGCACGGGACTGGCGTTCGAGTTCGTGCTCGCGGATGGGAGCCGGCTGCTGCGCGGTGAAGGCCTGGTGGTGAAGGCACAGGTGGAAGCGGGCAGCGGGCGCACGGGGATGACGGTGCGCTTCGTGAAGCTGGATGCCGCGAGCAAGGCACTCGTCGACCGTGTGGTCGCACGGCGAGGACCGCCGGAGCCGGCTCCAGGGCAGAGTGTTCCCGGGTTGGTTCGGAAGAATCAGGTGCCCAGGGCACCGGGCGCGGCGGGGGTATCAGGGCCGGTCGCGGCGAATCCGGGGCACCCGCTGCGAGATGGTGCGGAGGCTTCGCCCGCTCGGAGCGCTGACGGCTCGGGTGCTTGGACGGGGGCTTCGGGGAGCGCTCGCGGGGAGGAGCTGGCTCCCTCGGGTGATGCTGCGGCACCCGCCCTCTTCCCAGAGGATGGAGCTGACCCCATCGCGCGGGCGGCACAAGCATCCTCGGCTTCGCGCAGCGCAGTGGGCGACGTGCGGTTCGCGGAGCCCTCGGCCCAGGTTCCTGAGCGCCCTCTTGGAACATCTGGCCGCACGAGTGACCTCGCGACTGCGGAGAGGGATGCCGCGGTTGCTCGTGAGGAACAGGGCTTCGCGCCCGCGCAGGCCGTTTCCGACGCTCGCGCGGATGCGCCTTCGGCACAGGAAGGCTCGACTGGCTCCGCGCCTGTTGAGTCCGCCGAGCCCTCGGTGCAGGCGCACGAGGCGACTCACGCCCCCCTCGAGTTCGACATTCTTGCGGACGAGGAAGCTTTCGCGACCTCGCGCTCATCCGCCGCCCCGGTCGCGGCGACAACCCGCACATCGGACTCGGGCACGGAGTCATCTGCCTCCTCGGAACGAGGACCTTCGGTCGCGCCTGACTCCACCGAGCCCTCCACGCCCGCGACTCCCACGGAGTCCGTGGCACAGGCTCACGCCACTTCGCACGCGTTCTCTGAATCCGCCGGAGCTGCGCCTCAGGCGGCACATCGAGCTTCCGAATTCAACGCATCCGCGGAACAGAAGCCTGCGTCGCTTCACATCGTCGCTGAATCCGCCGCGACCGAGGCTCTTCGCGCAGCACAGGAGTCCACTGCCCCTGCAGCGAAGGCCCTTTCAGCCTCTCCTGCTGTCTCCGACTTCATCGCGCACACGGCGTCGACTGCTCACGCATCCGCTGCATCACCTCTATCTTCGGCGCAGGCCCTCGAGGGCTCACTCGCAGCCACCGGTTCCATCGTGCCCGCGACGCAGGCGCCTGCGGCTCATCGCGCCACCTCTGACTCCACTGCGACTTCTGAGCAAGAGCCCACGACCACGCAGACAGCTGCTAAGTCGGCCACGCCTGCGCCCCGAATAATTGAGGAGCCACGCGCACTCGTCGACTCCGCCGAGGATGATTCGGCAGAGACGCCTGCGGCTCCTCACACAACTGCGGAGCCCTCTGCACCCGCGACACACGAGGGTGTAGCGCCGCGCGCATCCGTCAGCTCCATCGAAGATGCTTCGGCTGCGACTCCTGCGGAGCCACGCGCATCCGTTGAAACTACGACGGCAATAGCGCCTGCGGTGGCTCACCCATCCACTGAGTCCGCCGCTTCTGTAGCGCACGCGATTGCATCTGACCATGCATCCGCCGATGCCACCGAAACTACGGAACAGACTGTTGTAGCGCCTCGCTCATCCGTCGGTTTCTCAGACGAGGCGGCACAAACTCCCGCGACCACTCAGGCGGCTACGGAACCCACGGCGCCTGCGGCACGGCCGCCCTCGACCACGCAAGCGGTTACCGAATCCACGACGGCTACAGCACAAGCTCCCGCGAGCAGGCAGGCCGCTACGGCTGCGGCACAAGCGCCCGCAACCGCACAGGCGACTACGGAGCCCACTACGCCTGCGGCCCAGGTGCCCTCGACAACGCCAGCGGCTACGAAACTCACTACGCCTGCCGCACGGGCGCCCTCGACCACGCAAGCGGTTACCGAATCCACGACGGCTACAGCACAAGCTCCCGCGAGCAAGCAGGCCGCTACGGAATCCGCTACGGCTGCGGCACAGGCTCCCGCGACAACGCAAGCGGCTACGGAACCCGCTACGGCTGCAGCACAGGCGTCCGCGACCACGCAAGCGGCTACCGAATCCACGACGGCTGCGGCACAAGCTCCCGCGACCACGCAAGCGGTTACCGAATACACGACGGCTACAGCACAAGCTCCCGCGAGCAAGCAGGCCGCTACGGAATCCGCTACGGCTGCAGCACAGGCGTCCGCGACAACTCAAGCGGCCACCGAATCCACGACGGCTGCGGCACAAGCTCCCGCGACCACACAAGCGGCCACCGAATCCACGACGGCTGCGGCACAAGCTCCCGCGACCACGCAAGCGGCTACCGAATCCACGACGGCTGCGGCACAAGCGCCCGCAACAACGCAAGCAGCTACGGAATCCACTACGCCTGCGGCACAGGCTCCCGCGACGACGCAGACCTCCACCGAGGCCAACTCGACGGCCGCGGTGCAGCGCCCCGCAACAACCCAAGCATCCACCGAAGCCACCCCACCTGCATCGCAGGTCCCCGCGCCGCCTCACGCACCCGCGACCTCGCCCCCCTCCTCCGAGCCCACCGAGCCCGCGAGTCCTCCCACCGACACGGACTCCGCACGGAACCGTCGACGCGCCATCCTCGACGTCTCCGTCGCCTCACCGTCTCCCTCCATTCCCGAAGTGGTGCTGGGCATCGACCTGGGCACCTCCCACGCCCGCGTCGCCGTCTTCCACGAAGGCACGGCCCAGCTCATCCCGCTCCCCGGCACGGACGAGACCGAGCTGCCCGCCCTCGTCGCGGTCGACGGCCAGGACGAGCTGCTCGTCGGCGCGGCCGCCCAGGTCGAATCCCTGCGCGCCCCTCGCCGCGCGGCCCCGGGCCTCATGCGGCTGCTCGGCCTTCGCGCACGCTCCCCTCGCCTGCGCAACCTCGCCCCTCAGCTCCCCTTCCCCGTCGCCGCCGACCCCAGCGGCGATGCCGCCGTGGAGCTCGGCGGCCGGCTCGTCGCCCCCACCCTCTTCACCGCCCTCCTCCTCCGCGAGCTGAAGCACGCCGCCACCACGTTCGTCGGCCGCAAGGCCACGCGCGCCGTCATCTGCGCCCCCACCCACTTCACCGACCGGCAACGCGCCGCCCTGCGTGACGCGGCCACCATGGCTGGACTCGACGCCCAGCGCATCCTCACCGCCCCCGCCGCCGCCGCCCTCGCGCATGGCCACGGCCGCGGCATGGCTCGCAAGCGTGTCCTCGTCGTGGACCTCGGCGGTGGCGGGCTCGGCGTGTGCGTGGTGCAGGTGACTGGCGACGACCTCGAGGTCATCACCACCGGCGGAGACCCTCTGGTCGGCGGCCTCGACTTCGATGCCCGCATCGCCGAGGCCCTCGCCAGCGACCTCGCGGAACAAGGCATCCCCCGCCCCACCCACTCCCTCGACTGGGGCCCGCTGCGCACCGCCGCCGAGTCCGCCAAGGTGGCCCTCTCCGAGCGCCAGCAAGCCGACATCACCCTGTCCTCGGGCGGCACCGTGCCCCCGTTGAGCCGCGAGCGACTCGAAGCCCTCACCGCGGACCTCGCCCAACGCGTGACGTCCGTCGTGCGCGAGGTCCTCGACTCCAACGCACTCTCCCCCCAGGGCCTCGACGCCGTGCTCCTCGTGGGCGGCCAGGGACGAACCCCGCTCGTCCGCCGCCGCCTGGAAGAGAGCCTCGGAGTCCCTGTCCGCGACGACGTCGACGCCCGAGGCGCCGCGGCCCTCGGTGCGGCCCTGCTCGGCCATGGCCTCCTCCTCGCCGAGAGCGGCAAGCCCGCGGCCTCCGTCTCCGAGGTCCTCACCGCCCCCATCGGCGTCGCCGAGCGCGGAGGCACCCTGCGCCGGGTCCTCGAGCGCACCACCCGCCTGCCCGCGGGAAAGACGCTCGTCCTCCCCGCCACCCCGGGCCCGCTGGAGCTCGCCCTCTTCCAGGGAACCTCCCCGCTCGCCGGGGAGAACGAGTACCTGGGACGACTCTCCCTCAACGTGGAGCGCGCGGGCGAAGTCGAGCTGCACTTCGCGCTCTCCGCCGACGGCACCCTGTCCCTGGAAGCCACCCTGCCCGGCGTCCGCCGCCAGCCCGTCTCCCTCTCCCTCGAGGACCTGGACGACGCGGCACGCGAGGCGCTCGTCGCCCGCTCGCCGCTCCAAGGCGAACCCGAGGCGCGCCCCAGCGGGCTGCTGTCCGGATTGAAGAAGCTCTTCGGCCGCCGCTGAGCGCTTCTCCGGCCGGCTTCTCGCGGGCCTTCCGGACCACCGCCACCCCAGCGGCCCCTCTCTGTAGCCAACTCAACGGATGCCCACCTTTCCGCTGACCCAAACTGCGGGGAGGGATGCGATGCGACGATTGATGGTGGGAGGAGTTGCCGCTGCGGCGTTGGGACTGGCCACTCCTGCCGTGGCCGCCGTGGAAGCGCAGAACGTCGCCAAGGGACTTGGCGTCAGGCAGGACCCGGCCTTCGGGTTCGACTTTCACCTGGGCATGGGCAGCCTGACGGGCTCGCTCGGTGACGACATCGGGCTGGGCTGGCTCGTGGGCTTCAACGCCGTGACGATGCCCTGGAAGTACGTGGGCCTCGAGGTCGGCTATGAGCTCGAGCGTCTCCCCATCAAGGCCAGACGCGTGGGCGACGAGGGCGAGGCCCTGTGGCGCAACAACCTGGGCCTCCTCGTGAAGGCCGGGCCGCTCATCCAGGAGAAGTGGCGGCCCTATATCGGCACCGGCTTCGGCCTCAGCTACTTCAACCCGTCCGACGGCGCCGACGACGTCTACGACAACGACTGGGCCACTGAAATCCCCATCATCGTCGGCGTCGAATACAGCCTCGGCACCTTCTACGCGGGCATCCGAGGCTCCTACAGCTTCATCGGCGGCGAGGACATCGTGGACCGTCCCGGCACGACGGAGAACGCCCACGGCGGTCTCCTCAATGCCTCGCTCACGCTGGGCGCCCGCTTCTAGCGGGCTCCCGCGTCACACCGTCGCCAGACGCAGCACCGTCTCGGGGCGTGGGTCCTTCGCCCACGCCTCGAGCAACACCGCCGCGGGCGAGCGCTTCGACGCCGCCACTTCCGCCAGCGGCTCCAACAGCGGCGCATCCGCGGCATCCAGCCGCTGCAGGCCCCGCCGCGCAATCCCCACCATCTCCTCCGCCAGCCGGTACAGCTCCTGGGAGCCCAGCCGCCCCTCCAGCCCCTCGCGGCGCGCGGTGTCGTGGAAGGCCAGGTGCTCGGTGTACGTCAGCTTCGGCAGGAGCTTCTCCGCCTCGTCCAGCGCGGTGGCGTCGTAGAGGATGCCTCGCCACAGCGCCGCCAGCGCGCCCGTCATCCCCGCGGTGCCGCAGTCCGCGCCGCGCACCTCGAGGACCTTCTTCAGCCGGACCTCGGGGAAGAGCGTGGACAGGTGGTCCGTCCAGTCGTCCAGGTCCGCGGGCTGTCCCTCGAACCCGTCGCGCAGGAGCTGACGGAACGTCAGCTTCGGGTGCAGGTACTGCCCCTGGCGGCGCAGGAAGAGCAGCGGCGCATCCATCGCCCACTCGACATAGGCGCGGTACGAGAACGAGCCGTCGAAGAACGCGGGCAGGTATCCGCAGCGCGTCGGGTCGACCTCGTCCCAAACGCGGTTGCGGAAGGACATGTAGCCGGAGGGCTTGCCCTCCACCAACGGGCTGTTGGCGTAGAGCGCGTTCATGATGGGCGCCAGCCGCGCCACCACCACCGTCTTCCGGACGCAGTCCGCCTCATCCGTCCAGTCGAGCGACACCTGCCCCGTGGCCGTCATCAACATCATGTTGAGCGCCAGCCGGCCGCGCTCCGGCAGCGTGCGCCGCATGATGAGGTAGCGCGTCTTGGGCATCCACGGCATCGACGCCGTCGTCCCCGTGAGGCGATACCCCAACGTCACCAGCCGCAGTCCCAGCGCCCCCGCCGCCGCCTTCACCTGCGCCAGGTGCGCCAGGTTCTCCGCATGGGCCTCGCGGGCCGTGACGAAGGGACTTCCGGACAGCTCGAACTGCCCCCCCGGCTCCAGGGAGATGGTCGCCGCGCCCTGGGCCTGCTGGAGCGCGATAATGGGGGACTCGGGCGTCTCGCGGAACGGGACGTAGCCGTCCGGCGCCAGCCGGCTCAACAGCGCCCCCACCCCCGACGCGCCCTCATAGGGGACGGGCGAGTCACCGCCGACCGGGAACAGGAGCTTTTCGTGCTCCAGGCCCAGGCGCAGTGCGCCATGAGGCTTCTCGGCGGACCGGAAACCCGTCACCAGCATGTCGACGGAGGTGATGGGTTCGGAAGCAGCGCGCTTGAGGTCGAGGGACATGTGCGCGCCCTATATAACGGGGACCTCCGGACCCGCTTTCGATTTGCGCACCGCGCCCGCCATGAGCCCCTCCTCTCCCGTCCCCACCATCGCCCCCGAGCCCCGCCTGTCCGATTTCTTCCAGGGCCTGGGACTGCTCGGCCGGGCCTCCGGCCTCATCCTCCGCTCCCGCCGGCTCTTCGCCCTGTCCGCCCTGTGCGCCGCCGTCACCGCCATCGCCCTGGTGGGCCTGGCCTGGCTCCTGTGGAACCACGCCCCGCGCCTGCTGGGCTCACTCTGGACCCTCCCCGACTCCTGGTACGGCCGGGGCGCCTGGTACACCCTCCTGGTCCTCACCTCGCTCGTGCTCTGGGTGGTGGGCGCCAACATCGTCCCGCCGCTCCTCCTGGCCCCCCTCCAGGACCCCCTCTCCGAGGTCACCGAGTCCCTCTGCGGAGGCGACGAAGGCCCGCCCTTCAGCCTCGCGGGCTTCATGCGGGGCATCGTCACGGGCGTGGCGCATACCCTGGCCCGGCTCTTCTTCCTCATCGCCGGGCTGACGCTCCTGCTGCCCCTGCATCTGATTCCCGGAGTGGGGAGCGTCTTGTGGACGGTGCTCGGCGGCCTGTGGACCATGACCTGGATGGCCGGGGAGTTCCTGGCCGCCCCCATGACGAGGCACCTCTACCCCTTCGCCGAGGTGCGCCGGATGCTCCGTGAGCGCCGAGCCCTCTGCCTCGGACTGGGAGCCGGCGTCTATGTCCTCTTGTGGCTGCCCATCCTGAACACCTTCTTCCTCCCGGTGGCCATCGTCGCGGGCACCCTGCTCTACCGGGGCATGCGCCAGGCGGGCATCCTCCCCCCGCCGCCCAGCGGCCAGGCAGGGGGCGGTGCCCTGAAATAAACGCCGCCACCGACTGTCGGTCCCACCTGGACGGGAACGCAGTGCCCACCAGGGACGTTCTGCCTCTTCAGCGGGGAGTCGACGCCTTGAAGCACCAGGAGGCCGTGATTAGGCTTGCCTGGCCGCTTCAATGCCCAGCTACCGTTTCAAAGGTTCGGATTTTCTAGGCATTTCACGCCACACCCCGGGGCGCTCCAACGCGCTCCAGCTTGGATGAATCACATGCCGCGTTTTCTCCGCCGCATCACCGCTGTTGCCGTGCTCCTCGGTGCCTGGGCACTCGTGGGCAGCCACCGCGCACCGATTCCGCTGATGATGGGCGCGGCCGAGGCCGGGCAGGGCCAGGGGACCTGGGACGGCAGCCTGCCCACCGCCAAGGGGGAGAAGGCTCCTCACGACCTCAACAGCCTTCGCGTGCTGACCAAGGTCATCCTTTATGTGAAGGAGAACTACGTCGACCCCAAGCGCATCAAGCCGAAGGAGATGATGATCTCCTCGCTGGAGTACGTGGAGAAGAGCGTCCCGGACGTGCTGGTCGACGGCAACGCGGAGACGGGCAAGCTGTCCGTCAACGTCAACGGCAAGACGCGTGAGTTCGACATCGGGCATGTCGACTCGCTGTGGAAGATGTCCTTCGCGCTCAAGGACGTGTTCGACTTCCTGTCGAAGAACATGCGTCCCATTGAGGACACGCGCGACATCGAGTACGCGGCGGTCAACGGCATGCTGTCCACGCTGGACCCGCACTCGGTGCTCCTCAGGCCGGAGCTGTACCGGGAGATGAAGCTGTCCACCAAGGGCGAGTTCGGTGGCCTGGGCTTCGTCATCCAGATGCGCGAGGGCAACCTCACCGTCGTCAAGGTGCTGCCCAAGACGCCCGCGCACCGCGCCGGCATCCAGAAGGACGACCGCATCAAGAAGATTGGCGAGGAGTCCACCGTCAACATGGACCTCAACGAGGCCGTGTCCAAGCTGCGCGGCCCGGTGGACAGCCGAATCACCATCACGGTGGAGCGCGATGGCTGGGACAAGCCGCGCGTGATGACGCTGGCGCGCGCGATGATTTCCATCGAGAGCGTGCAGCACAAGATGCTCGCCGGAAACGTGGGCTACATCCGCCTGAAGAACTTCCAGGGCAACACCACGCGAGACCTGGAGGCGGGGCTGAGCGAGCTGCGCAAGCAGGCCGACGCCAAGGGCGGCTTCAAGGGCCTGGTGCTGGACCTGCGCGGCAACCCAGGCGGTCTGCTCGAGCAGGCCATCCAGGTGTCCGACACGTTCCTGTCCAACGGCACCATCGTCGCGACGGTGGGCCTGTCGGACAAGCTGCGCGAGGAGAAGCGCGCGCGCCCCACGGAGGGCGAGGACGCGTACCCCATCGCGGTGCTGGTCAACGCGGGCAGCGCCTCTGCGTCGGAAATCGTGGCGGGCGCGCTGAAGAACCTCAACCGCGCGGTCATCATCGGCCGGCAGACGTTCGGCAAGGGCAGCGTGCAGGTGCTGTACGACTTCCCGGATGACAGCGCGCTGAAGCTGACCATCGCCAAGTACCTGACGCCCGGCGACGTCTCCATCCAGGAGGTCGGCATCGTCCCGGACATCCAGCTGGTGCCCACGCGGGTCACGGACGAGCGCGTGGACGTGTTCGCGTCGCGCCGCTCCATGGGTGAGGCGGACCTGGACCAGCACTTCGGCAACCCGGACTCGGCCACGGTCGCGAAGAAGCGCGAGGACGTGCTGGACCGCGAGAAGCCGCGCGAGAGCCTCAAGTACCTGAAGGTCGACCCCAAGCAGCAGGAGAAGCTGGCCACCGCCGCCAAGGAGGAGCCCAAGACGGCGCCCAAGGTCGCGGCGACGGAGAAGCACGGCGAGCAGAAGAAGCACGGGGAGAACGACCCGCTGCTCGACACGGCGGGCCAGGGCGAGGACCTGGACGACCAGCTCGACGCGGAGTCGCAGGACGAAATCAAGGAGGACTTCGAGGTGCAGTTCGCGCGCGACTACGTGCTGCGCGCGCCGGCCAACACCCGTCAGCAGCAGCTGCAGCAGGGCAAGGGCTTCATCGAGCAGAAGCGTCGCGAGGAAGAGGCGCGCATCAACGCCGCCATCGCCGCGCTGGGCGTGGACTGGAGCCCGGGCCCGACGCCCAAGAGCGTGCAGCTGGCCGCGACGCTCTCGCCTTCTCCGGACGCGAAGATTGCCGCCGGAGACATGCTGGAGATGGTGGTGACGGCGGAGAACAAGGGCACCGAGCCCCTCAAGCGCGTGCGCGCGTGGACGGAGAGCGACAACGCGTTCCTCGACCGCCGCGAGTTCCTCTTCGGCGCGCTGAACCCGG
The DNA here is from genome assembly GCF_038561935.1 of Myxococcus stipitatus. The sequence goes on from NZ_CP102770.1 coordinate 8,038,426, forward strand.
GTGAGAAGAAGTCGTGGAAGGTGAAGGTGCGGCTGCCCAAGGACCTCACCAGCCGCCGCGACGACGTGACGGTGCGCTTCTTCGACGACCACGGCGCGCTGCCGGAGACGCGCGTGGCGGAGCTGAACTTCGTGGAGCTGCCGCGCCCGTCCTTCGCGTTCAACTGGCAGGTCATCGACGACTGCGCCACGTGCAACAGCGACGGCGTGGTGCAGCGGGGCGAGTCCGTGGCGGTGATGCTCGACGTGACCAACGTGGGCACTGGCGTCGCGCTGGACTCCTTCACGCAAATCAAGAATGGCGGCGACGCGAACATCTTCATCGAGAAGGGCCGCTTCAAGCTGGGCGAGCTCAAGCCGGGCGAGACGAAGACGGCTCGGTTCCAGGTGGAGGTGAAGAAGGGCTACAAGGGCGACACCTTCCCGCTGAAGCTGGCCATCATCGACGAGCCGCTGGAGGAGTTCGTCATGGAGAAGATGGAGCTGCCCGTGACGGACGCCGGGGTGGCGACGCTGGATGCGAAGAAGGGCCAGGTCCGCCTGACGGAGAAGACGGAGCTGCTGGGCTCGCCGGTGGCGGATGGCCGTCCGGTGGCCCGGGTGAACGCGGCCTCCGCGGTGCTTCCGGTGGAGGCGGCGAACAAGGGCTTCTACCGCGTGGAGATGGAGAAGGGCCGCTTCGCCTTCGTGCGCGCGCAGGATGCGCGTGAGGTGAAGTCGGGCAAGGCCGCCGCGCCGAAGCTGGCGTGGACGACCACCCGCCGTCCTCCGGACATCCGGCTGGAGGTGGACCCGTCCGCGGGCGGCCTGGTCGCCAACGGGGACAAGTTCACCCTGTCCGGCGTGGTGACGGACCCCAACGGCCTGCTGGACGTCTACGTGCTGGTGAATGACCAGAAGGTCTACTTCAAGGGCGTGGACCCCAAGGGCGGCGAGCCCAACACGCTGAAGTTCTCCACCGAGTTCGCGCTGAAGGAGGGCAACAACAACGTGCTGGTGGTGGCTCGCGAGAGCACCGACTTCGCCAGCCGCCGCACGCTGGTCATCCGCCGCCGCCCAGCGGAGGTGGCGCAGAAGGTCTCCAGCCCCGTGCCCAGCGGGACGAAGCCGCAGGCGCAATAAGCGCGGTTTTCAACCCACCGCCGAATCCGGGCGGTCCGTCCGACGGGGTTCCTCAGGGAGCCCCTCGGGAGGACCGCCCGTTTTGTTGACGCTCCTTGCAGGCAGGCGTTAGCGTCCGACGCCGTGGGGTGCCCCCGGCCGGTGGGTTCCCGGGAGGCGGTGACTCGAATGCGGACGTTCAGTCGGTGGTTCGCCCTGGCGGTGAGTGTCTCTGGTGCGACCGCGTACGCGGACGACAATGACCTGCGCATCGCCGACTTCGGGAACCCCAAGGCCAGCACCACAGGTGGCTCCACGAACTTCGCCGCCAACGCGGACTTCCAGGCCTTCGCCCGAATCATGGGCGCCGCCATCACCTCGGCGAACCTGATGCCGCCGGAGACGACGGGCCACTCCGCCTGGGCCGTCAACGCGGAGCTGTCCGTGGTGAACCTGCCCGACAGCGTGCGCATCCCCACGGAGAACCCCGAGCAGCCCTCCACGGTGCTCATTCCGTCCGTCCACGTGCGCAAGGGCCTGCCCTTCTCGCTGGAGCTCGGCGGGCGCGTGGGCTGGGTGGAGAAGAGCAGCCAGGTGGTGGCCACGGGCGAGGTGAAGTGGGCCGCCAACGAGGGCTTCACGTGGCTGCCGGACGTGGGCGTGCGCGGACACGTGACGAAGCTGTTCGGCGCCCGCGACTTGAACCTGACGGTGCTGGGCCTGGACATCGGCGTCGGCAAGCAGTTCCCGCTGGGCGGCATGGTGACGCTGACGCCCTACGGTGGCCTGGACCTGGGCTTCATCGGCGCCACCACGAACCGCCTCGATTTCAACCCGTCGCGCAGCTACGAGGACTCCACCGCGAACAACTCGCGCGCGGCGCTGGAGGACACGGGCAGCTACAAGAAGGTGTCCTTCGGCGACAACATGAACCAGCGCTTCTATGGCGGCGTGCGGTTCATTGGCGGAGTGCTGCAGCTGGGCGCGGAGCTGTCGATAACGCGCACCGGCAGCGTCGACACGCCTCGCGCGGACAACCCCAACGCGCTGGAAGACCGGGGCCTGCCCGGGGTGTTCGCCTTCAACACGACGCTCGGCCTGGACTTCTGAGGTCCGCCGCTCAGGCCACGGCGCGCAGGGAGTCTCGCAGCGCGCCGGGCCGGTTGGTGATGAGGTAGCTGACGCCCATCCGCTCGAGCTCCCGGGCTCGCGAGGCGTCATCCACCGTCCACGTGGCCACCCGCAGCCCCGCGGCACGCCACGCGGCGACGCGCTCCGGCGTGCAGTCCCCGTGGAAGGGATGCACCGAGTGGGACGAGACGAGCGGGCTCACCGCGTACGCCTGAACGCTCCAGCGCCGGTCCGGGTCGATGAGGTAGCCCCGGCGCAGCTCGGGTGCGGCGGCGAGCAGCCGGAAGAGACACATCGGGTTGAAGCTGGAGACCACGACACGCTCGGACACGCCCTGGCGCCGCACCAGGTCCGCGACCTTCCGGGCGAGGCCGTCGTCGTCGAAGCGCTCGCACTTGAGCTCGATGTTGATGATGAACTGCGGAGGCAGGGCATCCAGCACCTCCTCCAGCAGGGGGATTCGCGCCGGGGCGAAGCCGAGCGGCGTGCCTACGTCGGCCTGGCGCAGCTTCCACCACGGCGTGGTGCGCACCTCCCAGGGCAGGCCCGCGAGCCGCTCCAGCCGCTCGTCGTGGCAGACCACCACCTCGCCCGAGCCACACACCATGGCGTCCAGCTCCACACCGTCGGCGCCCTGACGGGCGGCCTCGGCGAAGGCTTCCAGGGTGTTCTCAGGGGCGTCGGCGGAGGCGCCTCGGTGGGCGAGCAGGAGCATGGGGCCCAGTGTGCGCCGAAGGAGGCCTCTCGCGCAGCAGAAGTGCGGGCGGGCGTCCACGGGTGGACGCGCGGCTTGCCTCCCCCGCCCCTTTGCTGCACTGTGCCCTCATCATGCTGGGCCTTGGCATCGGAGAAATCATCGTCCTCGGCTTCATCCTGCTGGTGGTCTTCTCGGCCGCCCGGATGGGCCAGCTCGGCAATGCGGTGGGCAAGTTCGTCTACTCGTTCCGCAAGGCCTCCAAGGGCGAGGACCTGGTCGACGCCAAGTCGCTGACGCACCCGCGCCGAGGCTCCACCGACGCCGAGTACAGCGAGCCCGAGTCACCGCGCCGCCGCTAGCTCGCTCCGCGTCTCTCAATCCACATCTGGGTGTTCGTCGAGCTCGAGCGGCTGCCGTGAGGCCCGCGCCGCGTCGGGCCCTTCCGCCAGCAACCGGTCGGCCTGCGCCCGCAGGGACGCGTGCACGGACTTGTCCGAGACGAGCTCGCGCAGGTCTCCGGTGTTGAGCAGGGGAACGATTTTCGCGCCCACGTCCGGCGGCAGGTACGGGTTGAAGACGAGCGCTCGGCGCACGGCGTGGCGCACGGACCAGCGCGAGGAGCGCCAGATTTCCAGCAACGGCTCCGGACGCGCCGGGCGGCGGGCGGCGATGCGCACGACCAGGTCCTCGGTGAGCCGGGGATTGATGAGGACGTTGCGCAGCACGGAGGGGTTGCTGACGGTGGCCAGCCTCGACAGGGTGTCTGGGTCCCGGGTGAGCCGCGCCTGCTGCTTGAGGTGCCCCAGCGACTGGGAGAAGGCATGGGCGTCCGCGCGCGCGGCGGCGTCCGCGTCCATCTGCCGCCTCGCGGGGCCCTGGGCGAACAGGTCCGCCACCGTGTCGAGCGACTGCACATGCGCCAGCCGGCGCAGCGCATGGACGTGCGGGATGTGCTCCGACTCACGCTGCAGCGCGGCCAGGAAGTCCGAGAGGACGCAGGTGGCGGGCTCCCATCCCTGACGGGCCAGGGAGATGAGGTGGCCCACCAGCTCATTCGCGTCGAGCGGGTCTCCGCGGGAGAGCTCCCGCGCGGCGGCCTTGCGACGCACCTCCGCACCGCCTCCGAGCGCATGGAGGAATCGGGCGACGGTGCGTGCTTCCTCCAGCGTGGGCATGACGGCTCACTCCGTGGGCGCGGCCTGGGCGGGAGCCTCGGACGGCGTGGGCACGGGAGCCGGGGCCGAGGGCTCCGCGACGGCCTCCATCGTCACCTCCAGCCGGAAGGCCCCCAGGTCCGCGGGGTACTCGTGGAACACGAGGAGGAAGGGCACGCGGGCCCCCGGTGCCACGGACGTGGCCGCGCCATCCAGCCGCTGCCGCAAGGCCAGCGCGCTCTCCGCGTTGCCCACGGCATGGAGCTCCTCGGGAGTGGCGACGGTGCCCGCGAGTCCCTCGGCGGAGCGCACGCGCTGGGCTCCGTCGAACAGGGCGCCCCGGACGCGGACCTTGGTCGCGGCGGAGGTGCGGTTCTCGATGTCGCCTCGAATGAAGAAGACGGGGCGGCCCGACTGGGTCTCGTAGAGGCCGTTGGACACGTCGAGCGCCACCAGTGACGTCGGCGCGGGGACGACCAGTGCGCGCAGGCGCTCGGGGGAGAGCACGGTGAGGTCGATGCGGCCTTCGCGCAGGTAGACGCGGCCCACGGCGCCCAGGCCCACCACGAGCGCGGCGGCGACAACGAGGTTCAACAGCAGCGCGGTCACCTTGCGCGCGCGGCTGGGCGGACGGGACTGCGGAATGCCGACGTCTTCAGGACGCGCCGTGGGCTTGACCACGGAGACGGCGGGGGCCGCGGACACGTCGGGGGAGAGGTCGACGACCTCGCGCTGCGCGCTCCCGGGGACACCGATGCGGCCCAACGAGACGCCGAGCCCCTGGCCCTCGTCCACGGGAGGGACATCGTCCAGGAGCGAGCGCGTGGAATGCCCCGGATGCTCGTCGAGCGCGAGCCCATCCGGGGAGGAATGGCCGAAGAGCTCCGCGCGACCGGACTCGCTGGGCTGGACGCCCGCGTGCTCGCCGAAGGCATCGCTGTCCGAGGAGAGGTCGAACAGGTCTCCCGGGCTCGAAGCGGGCGCCGAGGAAGGAGGCCGCCCCGGCATGGTGGCATCGCCGAGGTCGAGCGAGGCGAACGGGTCCTCTCCGCCGGGCGCAGCCGGGGCGGGTGTGCCCGTGAGCGAGGCGATGAGGTCCTCTCCCCCCGGAGCAGCGGGGCGCGGGACCCGTCCCTGCGGCGCAGCGCCTCCGGCAACAGCAGCCTCCGGACGTGGCGCACGCCCCTGCGGCGCAGCGCCTCCGGCGGACGGGGCCGCACCACCAGGAGGACGGCCCTGGGATGGGGAGCTTCCGAGCGAGGCAAACGGGTCTGCCTTCCCGGAGGCAGCCGCGTGCGGCGGTCGTCCTGGCAGCGTCGCGTCCTCGAGCGAGGGGAATGGCGCCTCGACGGCACGGCCAGACGCCAGGGGCCGTCCAGGTATCGTCGCGTCATCGAGAGAGGCGAAGAGGTCCCCGCTGGGAGCAGCCGCCTGAGGAGGCGGCCTCGGTGGCGTCGCGCCGCCCGTGCCACGTCCCTGAGGCGGCGTTCCACCAATCGAAGCGAACGGGTCCTCGCCAGCGGGAGCCGCCGCACGGCCCTGTGACGGAGCAGGTCCAAGCGCGGCGAAGAGGTCATCTCCCGAGGGAGCCGCCGGCGGAGGCGGAGGTCTCGGCGGTGTCGCACCGCCAGGCTGCGGCGCCGACGGCCCACCCGCCAGAGGCGCTCGCGTGGGCGGCACCGCCTGCGGAGCACGCATCTGCGCGACTCCCGGCGGAGCCCCCTGCGGCGGACGTCCCGAGACGACTCCAGGCGCACCCGCGGGCCTCGCGGCAGCGGCCCCCTGCGCGCCCGTCGGCGAAGCCCCGGACGCCATGAACGGTGGCGCTCCCGCGAACGTCGCGTCGTCTCCACCCGTGGACCCGAACGGGTCCGCGCCCCCCGACATCGCCGAGTCGTCGATGTCGATGGACGCGAACGGGTCCTCCTCCGCGCTCGTCGGCACGGGGGGAGCGGACGCGAACGGAGGCCGTCCCGTCACCGTCGCATCGTCGATGTCGATGGACGCGAACGGATCCGCACCCGAGGGAACCGTCGTCGGCCGGCGAGCCGCGCTTCCCGGAGCCGCCACGGGAGCAGGCAGGTCATCGAACGGGGTCGACGCACCGCCCGGCACCGGGGCGTTGAGGAAATCCATGAACGGGTCATCGACCGCCGAACCCGCGGCCCCACCCGAGGGAGGCACGCCCCCTCGTCCCGCGGAGGCCGTCCCCCTGCCCTGCTGCGGCGCGGCGGTGGGCGGAGGCGGTGGCCTCCCCTGTGCCCCCGTCCCTCGAGGAGCGGCAACCCCTGGCGAGGGGGACCGGACGGGCGGGGCCAGCCCAGGCAGGGGCACCGCGCCACCGGACAGCCCCGCCGAGCCCCGCGCGGCCTCGGCGGCGCCTGGCGCCTGAGGGGGCGGCAGCGGAATGGGCCCGACCCGCGTCGGCTCCCGGTAGACGCCGTCTTCCGTATCCAGCCCCCCGTCCACACTGTTCCAGGGGGAGTCCGGCACCGACGTCCGGGTAGCGGCGACCCCCTGCGCATAGAAGCCAGGGCGCGTGACTTCCACGCCCTGGGGGTCCGGGGCGACCCCGAATCCCGCGAAGGGGTCTACCTGCCCGCCCGAGGGGGGAGGCAAAGGCACACCGGCGTCTTCCCCGGCCGATTCACGGGTGACGCGGAACGTGTTCTGACATTTGGTGCAGCGGACTTTGACCCCCTTCTCGGTCACCTTCTCGTCGGGGATCTTGAATCGGGTCTGGCACCGCGCGCACTTGACGATCATTCAGCAGGCCTGGGGCGGAGACGAGTATAGGGCCACCAGGCAGGTACGGCGAGCCGGGTTCACTCTGCTTGCTCGCCTCCAACCCCAATGGTACGAGGTTCGCCCCTGCAAGACACAGGCATGGAAGCTGGCTTGGAGTCGAGCCCAAAAGGGGCGGAGAGACCGATGAGCGAGGCCGAGCAAGCAGGCGCTCCGAGCAAGGAGCCGAAGATCATCAAGCGGTACACGAACCGGAAGCTCTACGACACCGTGGAGAGCCGGTACGTCACCCTCGATGAAATCGCCGCGATGATCAAGGAGGGAACCGAAGTGCGGATTGTCGACAACCGCACGAAAGAGGACCTGACCTCCGTCACCCTCGCGCAAATCATCTTCGAGGAGGAGAAGAAGAAGAACCAGATGCCGCTGTCCGTGCTGCGGGAAATCATCCGCCACCCCGGCGAGTCCATCTCGGGCTTCATCCAGAAGGAAGTCACGCCTCGCGTCGCCTCCATCCGCGAGGAGGCCGAGTCCCGGCTCGACAAGCTCCTTCGCCGCGAGGACGCCGCCAGGCCGGCCACCCCTGAGTCCCCCGAGGAGCCGCAGCAGCAGACCGCCGACGCGGGAGGCCTGTCCCCCGCCGACCTGCTCAAGGCCAGCCAGCGCGCGTTCGAGGACTGGCAGCGCAAGATTGACGAGCGCGTGAAGCACGTCGTCGAGAACCTCACCGGCAACCTCCCCGCCCTGGGCCGCGACATGCAGTCGCTCAACCAGCGGCTCGAGGAGCTGGAGAAGAAGCTCGAGCAGATGGAGCAGCAGAAGAAGGAGTAGCAGCTACTCCGCGCGCGGGGCCCGCTTCCGCTTCCGGGGAGCGGGCTCGCCGTGAATCTCCTCGGCGATGGCGGCCAACATCCGGGCCCCTCTGCTGCGGGGTGCGTACTCGAAGATGGTCTTCCCGTGGCTCTGCGCCTCGTCCACCTTGACGTCGTAGCCCAGGGGCGTGGCCGCGAGTGAGCCGGGGAAGTACGCCTTCAGCCGCTCCAGGATGGCCGTGGCCAGCGCCGTCTTCCGGTAGAGCGTGGGCACCACCTTGGTGACGCTCAGGTCGGGACGCCCTTCGGCCTCGCCCACCTGCCGCACCGTGTCCGCCACCTCGGCGCACCCATCCAGCGCCAGGTACGTCAGCGCCACGGGCACCACCACCTCCGTCGCGGCCACCAGGATGTTGCGCGTGGTGAGCCCCATGGACGGCGGCGAGTCGAACACCACGGCGTCGTAGCCCGCCGCCTTCGCCGCCTCCAGTCGGTCCGCCAGGCGGTGAGACCTGCGCGCATGCGACGCCACCACCACGGGGAAGTCCGCCATCTCCTTGTATGAGGGCAGCACGTCCAGGCCCGGCACGGCGGATGGACGCACCACATCCGCCAGGAGAACGGCGTCATCGGTCAGCAGGTGGAAGACGTTGCGAGGCAACGTGCGGACATCCAGTCCCAGCGCCTTGCTGGCGTGTCCCTGGGTGTCCAGGTCCACCAGCAGCACACGCAGGCCGCGCTCCCTGGCCAGCCACGCCGCGGTGTTGACCGCCAGCGTCGTCTTGCAGGTGCCGCCCTTCTCGTTGATGAAGGCGATGCGCCGCATGGCCCCGCGCTCCTGGCCGCTCGCCTACTTCTTCGAGGGCGACTTCTGCGACACCAGCGCGTCCACCTTGCTCTCCACGGACGCCAGCAGCCGCTCCAGGTCATCCACCTTCGAGCGCAGCTGCTCCACGTCCGCGGTGGACGGAAGGTTCATCGCGGAGAGCGCCGAGCGCAGGGCGCTGTCCAGCGTCCCCTTCGCCGCCAGCGAGCCCGACACCAGCGACTGCACGGCCGACACGAACTTCTCGTTCGACAGGAGCTGCTGCGCCAGCTTGCCGACGCGCTCCTCGCCCGTCTCCACGAGCTTCTTCATCACGGGGTTGTTCTTGAGCATGGGAATCCGGGCCTCGGCCGACCGGCCAGACGGGGCTGGCGGCACGTCGGGAAAAAGACGCCGCACTCTGCGAGGGGGCAACGCGACGTGTCAAGCAGGGCAACAGGCTCGGGCCAAACGCGTTGACTCCTGGAGATACGATTCCTACGGTTCAACGCTCGGTCATGGCAGGGCTTCTGGACAAGCGGTTGTGGGTCGTCTCCGGTAAGGGCGGCGTGGGTAAGAGCACGGTCTCCGCGGCCCTCGCTCTGCGCTCGGCGCGTGCGGGACGCAGGACGCTGGTGTGCGAGGTGAACACGCAGGAGCGCGTCAGCCGCTTCCTCGGTCACCCCGCCGCCGGCCCGGAGGTCACCCTCCTGGAGGAGAACCTCTGGGCGGTGGACGTGCGCCCCCAGGAGGCCATGCGCGAGTACGGCCTCATGGTCCTGCGCTTCGAGACCCTCTACAAGACGGTCTTCGAGAACCGGCTGGTGCGCTACTTCCTGCGCTTCGTGCCGTCCCTCCAGGAGCTCGTCCTGCTGGGGAAGATCATGTACCACCTGCAGGAGACGCTCCCGGACGGGCGGCCTCGCTTCGACACCATCGTGTTGGACGCGCCGGCCACGGGACACGCCATCTCCTTCCTCAGCGTGCCGCAGGTGCTCGTGCAGACGGTGCCTCCGGGCCCCATGTCCCGCGAGGCGCAGAAGATGCGGGACCTGCTGGTGAACCCCTCCGTGACGGCGGCGGTGCTGGTGGCGCTGCCGGAGGAGATGCCGGTGAACGAGGCGCTGGAGCTGCACGCGGCGCTCCAGGACAAGGTGAACATCCGCACGCACGCGGCGGTGCTCAACCAGGCCATCTCCGAGCGCTTCACGGAAGCCGACCTGGAGGCGCTGGCGGACGAGCGCGACCTGTACGCCGTGGCGAAGGCGCATCATGACCGCGAGGCGCTGACGGTCCTCGCCGGAACCAAGCTGGAGCGGAATCTTCACGTGCCCGTGTTCAACGTCCCCCGGTTGTTCCTTCCCGCCTTCGGGCGCGAGGCCATCGAGCAGGTCATGGGCCACCTCGAAGCACTGGTGATGGGGGAGCGGTGAGCACCACGGCCTTGGGTCCCGCGCTCGGCAAGAAGCGCGTCCTCATCTGCGTCGGCTCCGGCGGCGTGGGCAAGACGACGGTGGCCGCCACGCTGGCGCTGCGCGCGGCGGTGGATGGCCGCTCCAGCCTGGTGTGCACCATCGACCCGGCGAAGCGACTGGCGAACTCGCTGGGCCTGTCCGCGCTGGGCAACGCGGAGACGCGGGTGCCCGCCTCCGCGCTGGAGCCGCTGGGCGTGACAGCCCGCGCGCACCTCCACGCGATGATGCTGGACATGAAGCAGACGTGGGATGACCTCATCACCCGCGTCGCTCCGCCCGAGCAGCGCGAGAAGATTCTCGCCAACCGCTTCTATCAGTCGCTCTCCACGGCCCTGGCTGGCAGCCAGGAGTACATCGCCATGGAGAAGGTGTGGGAGCTGCGCCGCAAGGGCCAGTACGAGCTCGTCGTGCTGGACACGCCTCCCACCGCGCACGCGCTGGACTTCCTCGACGCGCCCAACCGCGTGCTGGACTTCCTGGACAACGAGGCGGCGAAGTGGCTGCTGGCGCCGGCGCTGAAGGCGGGCAAGTTCGGCCTGTCGCTGTTCAACCGCAGCGGCTACGTGCTGCGCGCGCTGTCCAAGTTCACCGGCACGGAGATGCTGCAGGAGCTCTCCAACTTCATGCTCGCGCTGTCGGGCATGAACGAGGGCTTCCGCGAGCGGGCCCGCGGCGTGCGGGCGCTGCTGGAGGACAGCACCACGGGCTTCGTGCTGGTGACCAGCCCCCACTCCGAGCGCATGGACGAGGCCATCCACTTCAACACCCTGCTGAGGCAGCACCGCATGGAGGTGGTGGCGCTGGTGGTCAACCGCGTCCACCCCATGCCCACCGAGGCCATGTGGCAGGCCGCGTCCGCGCTGACGCCCGGCCGCCGCGCGAAGGTCGAGGAGACGCTGCGCGAGCTGCGGATTCTCGCCGAGCAGGACCGGCGCGGCATCGCCCAGCTCCAGGCCGCGTGCCCCGACATCCCCCTCATCCAGGTGCCGCGCTTCGGCCTGGATGTGCACGACATCACCAGCCTGTGGCAGACCGGCCGCTTCCTCCTCGGGGATGACACTTTCTGACCGCGCCCTACCCGCCCGGCGGCTGTCCAGCCGGAGCAGCGCCGAGACGGAGGACGGACTAGATTGGGAACTCCGAGGAGCAGCCCATTGTCCGGAGGTTGCATTTCCAGGAGGGCGCATTCCGTGGCGGAGAACATGCGGACGTACATGTCGGTGAGCCGATGGTGGTGGCTGGCGGTGCTGGGACTCGGGGTCGCCGGGTGTCGGACGACAGGCGCCGTTGCGGGGAAGGACACCGCGACTCCGCCCGTGACGCAGGAAATCCAGTTCGACGCGGTGACGGTGACGGCGGACCTGGAGCTGGACAAGCTCAACGACGAGGAGCTCTTCGCCGAGGGGACCTCCGCCTTCGCCGCCAACGACTTCAAGCAGGCCGCGCGCTACTTCGGGCGGCTGGCGGACTTCCACCCCCACAGCCAGCACCGGCGTCAGGCGCTCTACAACGCGGGGCTGGCCCACCAGCGGCTCAAGGAGTGGGAGGAGGCCTGGCACCGCTTCTCCGAGCTGTCGGACCCGGCCAAGGGCCAGGGGGATGCCCTGGACGCGGCGTTCCGCGTGGCGGAGACGCAGTACCACCTGGAGCGCTACGACGAGGCCATCTCGCTGCTGACCACCCTTGCCGAGCGCCAGGACCTGCCCCTCAACCGCCGCATCGAGGCACGGGTGCAGCAGGGCATCTGCGAGCTGGAGGCCGGCCGCGCCGATGCGGCGGAGGCCACGCTGCGCAAGGCCATCTCCGCGTACGAGTCCCTCGGGGACAAGGACGAGGTGGACGACTACTTCCCCGCGCAGGCGCACTTCTTCGTGGGGGAGCTGTACCGGATGCACTACGAGAACGTGCAGCTGGACCCGGGCAAGGGCGCCGACAAGCTCGCCGAGGACCTCAACTACAAGGCCGAGCTGCTGCTGTCCGCGCAGGGGCACTACCTGCGCTCCATCCGCGTGGGCAACGGGTACTGGGCCACTGCGGCGGGCTCGCAGATTGGGGCGCTCTATGAGGACCTCTACGCGAGGATGGTGAACTCGCCCGCGCCCGCGGAGCTCAACGCCGAGGAGGCCGTCGTCTACCGGCAGGAGCTGCGCAAGAAGATCCGGGTGCTGCTCACCAAGTCCATCAACATCTACGAGCGCACGTTGGAGACGGCCGAGCGCATCGGCTCGCAGAGCACCTTCGTGGACCGCACGCGCGAGAGCCTCGCCAAGGTGAAGGCGCTGCTCCTGGCGGACGCGGAGGGCGAGCCCGTGCCCACCCCACCGTCCACCGAGGATGACCCTCACTCCTGAGTGAGGCCAAGGCCCCGGGCTGACTGTGCAGCCGGGGGCTCCGCGGCGTAGCCTGGGGCTTTCCCATGGAGCCCCTCTTCACGCCCGAGCAGCTGGCGGAGATTCACGCGTACCACCAGCCGTACTACGTCCGCGCGGCGGTGGACCCGTTCGCCAAGGTGCTCCTGCTGGCCTTGCTGCTGGGGGTGCTCGTCCGGCCCTTCTTCCGCATGGCCACATCGGTCGCGGCAGGACTGGAGCGAGGGCTGGGCTTCCTTCGCACCGCGCCTGTCAGCCGCGCCTTCTTTCAGGCCATGGACCGGCTGTGGGGTGAAGCGGGCTGGGGCGCGGCCGTCATCTTCGCGTTGATGACGGACCTGTTCGTCAAGCTCATCTACGCACCGGTGGATGTCTGGTTCGCGTACACGCTGGAGCACCGGCACGGCATGTCCAACTACACGCCGGCCGCCTTCGCGTGGGACCTGTTCAAGGGCCACTTGATGGGAGCGTTCGCCATCGCCGCGCTCGTGATTGGCATGTACGGGCTGGCTCGCCGCACGCGCCACTGGTGGTGGATTCTGGGGGTCCCCGTCGCGCTGCTGATGCTCGTCTCCGCCGCGCTGGACCCGTACAGGAGCCGGCTCTACTTCGAGCAACAGCCGCTCCCGCCGGGAGCGCTGCGCACGCGAATCACCGCGCTGATGGCTCAGGCGGACATTCCGTTCTCCGACGTGCTCGTCGAGAAGACGTCCGTCGCGTCCCGCAGGCTCCAGGCCTACTTCGCGGGCCAGGGCCCCACGCGAACCATCGTGCTCAACGATGTCATCATCCAGGAGCTCAGCGAAGAGGAGGTGCTTGCCGCCGTGGCCCATGAAGCGGGCCACATCCACGAGCCCAAGTGGCCCGGCCGCATCGCGTCCTCACTGGCGCTGGTGGCGCTGCTCTTCGCCATCGACCGGCTCTTGCGCAGAGCCTCCGCATGGGGCTGGTTCGGGACCACGCGCTTCGCGGACATCCGGACCCTGCCGCTGCTGTCCCTCATCCTGTTCGTCGTCTCGCTCGTGGGAGGCCCCATCGCCGGGACGTTCTCGCGCGAGCGTGAGCGCGAAGCAGACCGCTTCGCCCTGCGGCTGACTCACGACACCGATTCGTTCCGCCGGATGCTCGTGAAGGCCGCGCGCGTCAACAAGATGGACCCGGAGCCGCCACGCTGGGTCGTCCTCAAGGGCATGAGCCATCCGCCCATCGCTGAACGGCTCGCGAGCTTGCCGTCCCCCTGAGACAAAAAAGCGGCCGACAGGTGGGCTCCACCTCTCCCTTCCCCATTCACCTGAGCCCACCCGCCGACAGCCCGCCACCGAGACACTCCCCCGAGATCCGGCGGCGTTTACGTCCCTTCCCAGCAACTACGGCTGGGAGCACATCGTCACTGTTGTCGCCAAGCCCGGGCGCCGCAGACGCCGTCCCTTCCGCCAACTGACGGCCACCCTCGAGGCCGTGCTCTGTCCCCACTAGCAAGCACGGCTGACACGCCCCGGACTCACGGTGCCTGCCCCTTTCACAGGGCCCTCCCGCCAGGCACCGCCAGCGCCCCTCGCTCCCCCCTCAACGAGTCCTCCACCACCATCCCCATCACCAGTCGTTGCCCCCCAACCACTGCCCCGCCGCGAATCCCCTTCAGAAAAAACCGGTGCCCCTCGCTCCCCACCTCAGCGAGTCCTCCACCACCATCCCCATCACCGGGCACCAGCAACCACCAACCCGCTGCGGGTCCACACGCCCGCCCGCAACCGCCGGCGCCCCTCGCCCCTCAACCGCGGCGAGTCCTCCACCACCATCCCCGTCACCAGGCGCCGGCGGCTCCCCCCACTCCCGCTACAGCTGGTCCGAGTCCTCCTTCAGCTTCTCCACCGCCACCAACGTGATGGCCTTCACCAACGCCCTCGCCCGCCGTCCCGCCGAGGTCTCTCCATGCGGGTCCACCTCCACCGCGTTGGAGAGGTCCGTGAAGCCCTGCCGCTCCCCCTTGCGCAGGTACAGCTCCCCCCGATTCGCCAACGCCACCGGATGCGCCGCATCGCGCGCCAACGCCGCGCTGTACTCCGCGATGGCCTCCTCCAACCGCCCCAGCCGCTGGTACACCGTGCCCAGCGCCGCGTGTGCTCCCGCATCCCTCGGGTTCCCCGCCACCAACCCCTCGAAGAGGATTCGCGCCTCCTCCAGCCGCCCCGCCGCCGCCAGGTCACACCCCACCTGCGCGATGGCCTTCGCCTCCTCGAAAGTCATCCCCTCCACCTCCGCCCAGGTCGACTCGCCCCGCGCGAACGACCGCATCCGCCGCACCGCTCCGCTCTCCATCCGCACCCCCTCCGTTGCTTCATGCTTGATGACGCGTCCCATGGCCCCTCTCACGCGTTGCGCAGGTTGGAGATGGCCGTCTTCGCCATCTCGTTGAACTTCGCGGACATGTTGCTCATCAGGTCGAACATCGACTTGCGCTTCTCCACGAGCCGCTGAAGCCGCAACTCCAACGCCCGCATGTCGCCGTCGATCTTCGCCGCCGCCCTCTTGTCCGCGTCCGTCGTGCCCAGCACCGCGCGGTCCTCTCCCGCGCTCGCCATCTGGCCCATCACCTCCAGAATCTCGTCCTCCGTCTCACTGGAGATGGCCCCGAGGATGGCCTGCACCTTGTCCTCGATGCTCATGCGCGGGTCGTCGATGAGGGCCCGCACGTTCGAGCCCTTCTCGGCCGAAGTACCCGACGTCTTCTTCCCGGACAGCGCGAGCTCCGCCGTCACGTCCCCCAGCCCGATGACGCCATCACGGCTCCCCTTCCCCGCCGCCATCTCCAACCGGTCGAAGTACTCAGGATGGTCCTTGAAGAACTGGGCCGCGCGCTTCAGCGTCGACGACACGGCCGGGTTCTCCAGCAGCGCCACCATGTTCTCCCTCGACACCCGGTCATCCTTCGCCCCCACCGCCGTATCGAACGTGCCCCAGTTGTCGCGAAGCACCCTCACCGCGTCGAGGTACTCACCGAAGTCCGGGTCCTTCGACGTGGGCGGCTTGCTCCCTTCCGTCCCCCCAGGCCGCGGACTCTGACCGCCCGTCGTCGGAGGCCGAGTCCCCGGCGAAGTCCCACCCGTCGTCGGAGGCCGAGGCCCCGGCGAAGTCCCCCCCGTCGTCGGAGGCCGAGTCCCCGTCGTCGGCGGGCACGTCTCCGGCTCCGACTTCGGAGGCGTCCGAGGAACCTCGGGCCGTCCGTAGCGCACGAACTCCTCGCGCACCCGCTTCAGCTCGGAGCGAATCCCCGACAGCTTGATGCGGTCGTCGTTGTGCAGCGCCCCCATGAACGAGAAGAGCTGAGACCCCAACCCGCTCGAGTCCACGCGCTCGAACAGCGCCATGTTCTCCATCAGGAAGCGGGCCGCGCCACGCAGCTGGGGAGACAGGCTCGCGTCGTTGGCCACGCGGCGCAGCTCCTCCTTCGACAGCGACCCCGACTTCTTCCCATCCGCCAGGTCCAGCTGGTCGAAGTTCGCCTCCAGCACCTTCAGCGCGGCCTCGTACTCCACCATCTTCGGGTCCAGCGGGCGGGCCCCCGCGGCCAGCAGCGCCGCGGCCGACGCGTACCCCTCCGCCTGCCTCTCGAACGAGACCTTCCCCGCCGAATACTCCGTCTTCGCCGGCGGGTTCTTCTTCAGCTCATCCGCCACGCCCACCGCGCCACTCGCCGCCAGCAGCACGTTCCCCGTCGCAACCCCCTCCACCGTCTTGATGGAGCTGGAGATGAGGGGCGGCAGCCCCCTCGCATCACCTGCCCCATCCGTGCCCACGCCCCCCGCGCCGCTCCCCGCCAGCAGGCTCGCCGCGCCCTTCAAGAAATCCACCATGCGACCTCCCACGCGGCGGATTGGAAGGTGTGCCGCGCGATGGGTCGTCCGGATTGCAGCGGGGATGCCGGAGGGCGGCGCAGGTGCCTCCCGAGCGAATTCCACCGGTTAGCAGGACTGACAACCACCGCATGTCCCCCACATTGGACCAGCGGTCCGCGATGGAGGATGCGGTTAAGGTGCCGGCCGCATGCGTACCCTGGGTTTGGACTTTGGAACCAAGACCATCGGGGTGGCCGTCTCGGATGGCCTGGGGCTCACGGCCCAGGGTGTCACCACCATCCGGCGCACCTCGCTGAAAGCGGACCTCGCCGCGCTCGCCGCCCTCGCACAAGAGTACGAGGCGGACCGCGTCGTCATCGGGCTGCCCCTCAACATGGATGGCTCGGAGGGCCCGCGCGCGGAGGCTTCACGCAAGTTCGCGGACACCGTGGCCCAGTCCCTGGGCATCCAGGTGGAACTCGTGGACGAGCGCCTGTCCACCGTCGCCGCCACCCGCACCCTCCTGGAGGCGGATGTCAGCCGCGCCCGCCGCAAGGAGGTCATCGACCAGGTGGCCGCGCAGTTCATCCTCCAGGGCTGGCTGGACGCCCGCCGCCCCCAGGACACCGCCGCGTACCACGCGGACGACGACTACGACGACTCGGAGCCCTGAGGACCCCGAGCCCCCACCGGCCCACTACGGCCGGCGGCGATAGACGTGC
Organism: Myxococcus stipitatus; assembly: GCF_038561935.1. The sequence goes on from NZ_CP102770.1 coordinate 8,055,272, forward strand.
AGCGGCGCCGAGAAGCCGTCCAGCTCCTCGTAGGCCACGCCATCCAGCGTCAGCGTGCGCCCCTCCAGCTTCACGCCAGGGTCCTTCACCAGGGCGCCCTGGTCGAAGCGCACCAGCACCTCCGGCCGAGCCTCCGCCATCAGCTTCCGGAACGTGTCCCACCGCACGCGCGCGATGCGCTCCTCGGGCAGGCCGGAGAAGAACGCCACCTGGAGGTCCATGTAGCTGGGGTCGTCATCCAGGGCCAGGGAGCTGCCCTTGGCGGCCACCTCGGCCTTCACGAAGTCCGCCACCTGCATCACGGGCCGGGGATTGGTCGACGTGGGGCTCACCGGCCTGAGCGTGTCCTGGAACCGCCCGTCCGCGCGGAAGGTGTACAGGCCCACCGCCAGGGGCAGCACCACCGCGAGCACCGCCGTCACCCCCGCCAGCACCTTGCGAGCGCCCTCACCCCGCGCGGCCATCAGCGCCCCGAAGCCCACCGCCACGAACACCGGCAGCACCGACAGCTGCGTCACCGTGAAGCGCCCCAGCGGAACGAAGTTCGCGAGCACCGCCGCCCGGAACGTGAAGTACAGCGTGGGCAGCACCGCCGCCGCCACCAGCCAGCGCGTGTCCGGCCGCTGCTTCCACGCCTTCACCATCCCCCACATCCCCAACAGCGCCACCCCTGGCGACAACGTCAGGAGCGCCACCCCGGGCCAGAAGAACAGCTGTTGCACCCGCCATCCGATGGCAAGACCCGAGCCCGCCGACGACAGCACCCAGCCCCGGTGGAAGTCCTCCACGGCCTTCAGCGGGAAGAACGGGTCACCGTGCATCAGCTCGTTGCCCTGCATCCACAGCAAGGGGAACGGCAGGCACGCCAGGCCGAAGCCCACCGCGCGCGTCACGGACGCCACCTTGTCCTGGCTGCTGAACAGCAGCGCCACGCTCAGCAACGGGATGTACATCCACGCGTCGTAGCGCAGGGCACAGGCGAGGTTGAGCATCAGCGCCGCCTGGAACAGGGGCAGGAAGCGGTTCTCGTCCACCCCTTCCGCGTACAGCGCGAACGCCGCCAGCATGAAGAACAGGGACACCGCCTCGCTGCCCGCCGTGGTGGAGAACTGCAGATGCATGCCCCACGCGGCGAACGACAAGCCGGCCACCACGCCCGCGCGCCAGCCGAACAGCCGCCGCGTCAGCGCGAACAACGGCACCACCGACAGCACGCCGAACAACAGGCTCACCGCGCGGCCCGCCACCTCCCTGTCCAGCACGGACAAGGCCGCGCCCACCAGGTACACGTGCAGGGGGCCGAACTGGTAGGCGCCATCGCCGTACGCGGTGATGAGGTGCGGCGCGCGCAGCCACCGCTCCGCCAGCTCCGTGCGCACCACCGCGTCGCCGTAGAGGTTCTCGTTCGCCACGAACACCAGCAGGCGCGGCAACAGGGCCACCACCAACAGCATCCCCACCAACCAGCGCGTGCTCGGCTCGGGCGTGGGTGAAGGAACCGCCGCCAGGCTCGGCGTGGGGGACGATGGATGAGAGACGGAAGTAGGGGCGGTCGCCATGTCGCGCGGGAGGATACGCAGGGACGGCCCAAAGCCAAGCCGACGACCAGGAACTTCACCCTTAGCGAAGCCCCCGTCCGAACCTCACCCGGCCCGCGTCCGCTCGCACCACCGCGTCACGACCGTGCGCAAGGCGGCGAACGTATCACCCTTTGGGCCGAGTCCGCTCGCCTGGCTGCCCCCGACATGTGGAGCGAACGGAGACGCCACCCCACAGCCACCGGACACTCCCGTCGCGTCCGGCGCCTGGAAAAGCCTTCAGGCGTTCAATACCCCTCGCGTGGAGGGGGGGAGCCTCCCCCCGTGGAATCGCCGCCCTATAATCATCCGTGCCTCTTCACCCCGTGGAGGGGGCGCGCCGATGTGGCGTTCTGCCCCTGACACGAGCGTAACGCGCGGTCCCATTCCGCGGCGGGGTCCCGAATTGGCTGCAGGGCTGTCGTGCCTGGGACCTCGGCGGGATGGGTGTGGAATGGCAAACCAGCCCTCCAGGTTCACCATTCTGGCCCCCTAGGGCGCGAGTGTTTCGCACTCCTGGCGGGCCCCCGAGGGAGAGACATGAGGGACGCTGAGAAGGGTTCGTGGGTCTCCAAAATCGCCGCGCTCCAGGACGCGAAGACCTACGCGGAGCTCACCTGGGAAGGTTCCTTCGAGGACTATCTCGAAATCGTCCGGAAGAACCCCAAGGTGACTCGCACCGCCTTCCAGAGGATCTACGACATGATCCTCAGCCACGGGAAGACGGAGTACATCGACAACAAGAAGAAGCTCATCCGCTATCACTTCTTCAGTGATGAGAAGTTCGGCGGCAAGGACGCCATCTTCGGCCTGGACGTCCCGCTGATGAAGCTGGTGAACGTCTTCAAGTCCGCGGCGCAGGGCTACGGCACGGAGAAGCGCGTCATCCTGCTGCACGGCCCGGTGGGCTCCTCCAAGTCCACCATCGCGCGCCTGCTCAAGAAGGGCACGGAGGACTACTCCAAGACGCCCGAGGGCGCCGCGTACACCTTCTCCTGGACCACCGACAAGAAGCTGCCGGACGGCACCACGGTGAAGGAGAAGATGAAGTGCCCCATGAACGAGGAGCCGCTCAACCTCGTTCCCCGCGAGTGGCGCTCCAAGGTCTACACGGAGCTGGCCCCGCCCGAGTCCGGCGTCACGATTCCCGACGGCTCCGAGCTGTGCCCCGCCTGCCGCTTCGTCTTCAAGGACCTGATGACGCAGTACCACGGTGACTTCGCGCGGGTGATGGACCACGTGCGCGTCAACCGCCTGGTCTTCAGCGAGAAGGACCGCGTGGGCATCGGCACCTTCCAGCCCAAGGACGAGAAGAACCAGGACTCGACCGAGCTCACCGGCGACATCAACTACCGCAAGATCGCAGAGTACGGCTCCGACTCCGACCCGCGCGCCTTCAACTTCGACGGCGAGTTCAACATCGCCAACCGCGGCATCATCGAGTTCGTCGAGGTCCTCAAGCTGGACGTCGCCTTCCTCTACGACCTGCTCGGCGCGTCGCAGGAACACAAAATCAAACCCAAGAAGTTCCCGCAGACGGACATCGACGAGGTCATCCTCGGCCACACCAACGAGCCCGAGTACAAGAAGCTCGAGAACAACGAGTTCATGGAGGCCCTGAGGGACCGCACCGTCAAGATTGACGTGCCGTACATCACCAAGCTGGCCGAGGAGGTGAAGATCTACGAGAAGGACTTCAACTCCCGCGCCATCAAGGGCAAGCACATCGCGCCCCACACGCTGGAGATGGCCGCCATGTGGGCCGTGCTCACGCGCCTGGAAGAGCCCAAGAAGCACAACCTGTCGCTGCTCCAGAAGCTCAAGCTCTACAACGGCAAGACGCTCCCCAACTTCACCGAAGACAACATCAAGGAGCTGCGCAAGGAGAGCATCCGCGAGGGCCTGGAGGGCATCTCCCCCCGCTACATCCAGGACAAGATCTCCAACGCCCTGGTGAGCGACAAGGGCGAGGGCTGCATCAACCCCTTCATGGTCCTCAACGAGCTGGAGGCGGGGCTCAAGACGCACTCGCTCATCAGCACCGAGGACGCGCGCAAGCGGATGAAGGAACTGCTCACGTCGGTGAAGCAGGAGTACGAGGACATCGTCAAGAACGAGGTCCAGCGCGCCATCTCCGCCGACGAGGATGCCATCGGCAAGCTGTGCGGCAACTACATCGACAACATCAAGGCCTACACCCAGAAGGAGAAGGTCAAGAACAAGTACACCGGCCTCTACGAGGAGCCGGATGAGCGCTTGATGCGAGCCATCGAGGAGAAGATAGACATTCCCGACAGCCGCAAGGACGACTTCCGCCGCGAAATCATGAACTACATCGGCGCGCTGGCGGTGGAAGGAAAGACCTTCAACTACCGGACGAACGAGCGGCTCCACAAGGCGCTGGAGCTCAAGCTGTTCGAGGACCAGAAGGACAGCATCAAGCTGAAGAACCTCGTGTCATCCGTCGTGGACAAGGAGACCCAGGAGAAGATCGACCTGGTCAAGGACCGGATGATGAAGAACTACGGCTATTGCGAAATCTGCTCCACGGACGTGCTGAACTTCGTGGCCAGCATCTTCGCCCGAGGCGACGCGAAGGAGTAACACCTTCAGGAGAGGGGCGAGCCGTCGTGACCTTGAAGATCCACCAGGACCATTCCCGCTTCAAACAGATTGTCCGCGGGAAGATAAAGGCCAATCTGCGCAAGTACGTGCAGAAGGGGGAGATGATTGGAAAGAAGGGCAAGGATGCCATCAGCATCCCCATTCCCTTCATCGACATCCCCCGCTTCAAGTACGGCCACAAGGAGCAGGGAGGCGTCGGACAAGGGGATGGAGAGGTGGGCCAGCAGCTCGGCCCCGGGGCGGTGGAGCCCGGGGATGGGCACCAGGCCGGCCAGGGCGAGGGAGACCACGCCCTGGAGGTGGACGTCACGCTGGAGGAGCTGGCGCAAATCCTGGGCGAGGAGCTCCAGCTCCCCCACATCGAGCGGCGCCACAACGAGAAGATCATCACCCAGAAGATTCGCTACACCGGCATCAACACCACCGGTCCCGAGTCCCTGCGCCACTTCAAGCGCACCTTCAAGCAGGCCCTGCGGCGTCAAATCGCCGCCGGCACGTATGACCCCGCCCGTCCCGTCATCATCCCCACGCGCGAGGACCGCCGCTACCGCAGCTACAAGCTCCAGGACCTGCCGGAGACCAACGCGGTCATCATCTACATGATGGACGTGTCCGGCTCGATGGGCGACGAGCAGAAGGAGATCGTCCGCATCGAGAGCTTCTGGCTCGATACGTGGCTGCGCCACCAGTACAAGGGCCTGGAGGCGCGCTACATCATCCACGACGCGGTGGCGCGCGAGGTGGACCGCGACACCTTCTTCCACACCCGCGAGTCCGGCGGGACGATGATCTCCAGCGCCTACAAGCTCTGCCGCGACATCATCCAGGCGGACTACCCCAAGAGCGCGTGGAACATCTACCCGTTCCACTTCAGCGACGGCGACAACTGGAGCGCGGACGACACGCGCCAGTGCATCGAGATGCTGCGCAACGACGTGCTGCCCAACGTCAACCAGTTCGCCTACGGCCAGGTGGAGTCGCCCTACGGCAGCGGCCAGTTCATCAAGGACTTGCGCGAGGCGGTGGGGGACACGCCCAACGTCGCGCTCAGCGAAATCGCGGACAAGGACGCCATCTACGCCTCCATCAAGGACTTCCTCGGCAAGGGACGCTGACGTCAGCGCGCCCGAGCCCCTCGGAGAGACTTCCAGATGCCCAAGAGCCTCACACCCCGTCTCGCCGCCTTGAGGGATGAAATCCACGGCTATGCGAAGGAGTTCGGCCTGGACTTCTTCGACACCGTCTTCGAGATGGTGTCCTACGACGAGATGAACATGGTGGCCGCCTACGGCGGCTTTCCCACCCGCTATCCCCACTGGCGCTGGGGCATGGAGTACGAGCAGCTCGCCAAGGGCTACGAGTACGGGCTGAGCAAGATATACGAGCTCGTCATCAACAATGACCCCTGCTACGCCTACTTGATGGAGAGCAACCCGGAGGTGGACCAGAAGCTGGTCATGGCCCACGTGTACGGACACTGCGACTTCTTCAAGAACAACTTCTCCTTCCGGCACACCAACCGGCGGATGATTGATGAGATGGCCAACCACGCCACCCGCGTGCGGCGGTGGGTGGACAAGATTGGCGTGGAGAAGGTCGAGGACTTCATCGACCGCACGCTGAGCCTCGAGAACCTCATCGACCAGCACTCACCACACATCCGCCGCAACCCGGACCCTCGGCGCGCGGAGGACGAGCTCAAGGCCAACGAGCGCGTGGAGGGCTTCAAGGTCGGCCGCGAGTACATGCGCGGCTACATCAACCCGTCGGAGTTCCTGGACTCCCAGCGCAAGAAGGTGGAGGAGGAGAAGCAGCGGGCGAAGAAGTTCCCCGAGCGCCCCCAGCGCGACGTGCTGCTCTTCCTCCTCGAAGAGGCGCCGCTGGAGCCGTGGGAGTCGGACATCCTCGCGATTCTCCGGGAAGAGGCGCACTACTTCGCGCCCCAGGGCCAGACGAAGATCATGAACGAGGGCTGGGCCAGCTACTGGCACTCCACCATCATGACCCGCCGCGCCCTGCGCGATGATGAAATCATCGACTACGCGGACCACCACTCGGGCACCATGGGCACCCGCCCTGGCGCCATCAATCCCTACAAGCTGGGCATCGAGCTGTGGCGCGACATCGAGGAGCGGTGGAACAAGGGCCGCTTCGGCAAGGAATGGGACGAGTGCGATGACTTGCGCGCCCGCCGCTCCTGGGACAAGAAGCTGGGCGCGGGCCGGGAGAAGATCTTCGAGGTCCGCAAGCACTACAACGACATCACCTTCATCGACACGTTCCTGACGCCCGAGTTCGCGATGGAGCAGAAGCTCTTCGTGTATGGCTTCAATGACAAGCGCAACTCGTGGGAGATTCTGGACCGCGAGTTCCGCAAGGTGAAGAGCAAGCTGTTGCAGGGGCTCACCAACTTCGGCCAGCCCATCATCGAAGTGGTGGACGGCAACCACGAGAACCGGGGCGAGCTGCTCCTCGCGCACAAGCACGACGGCCAGGACCTCAAGGGCGACTACGCCCGCGAGACGCTGCGCAACCTCCAGTCCCTCTGGCGCCGCCCCGTCAACATCATCACCCGCTATGACAACAAGAGCGTGATGCTGCGCTTCGACGGGACGAACCACACGGAGAAGAAGGTGGAGCTGTAGCCCTCCCCTCCCGCCGTCTCAGAGCGTGCTGTGCGCGCCCCAGGGCCGGGCCCCGTGCTCGGGCCTGGGGGCGGGGAACACCGCGTCCGCGGGCCCAGGCGGCGCGCACAGCCGCTCCAGCACCCCACACAGCGCCTCCGCCCGGGTGAAGCGCTCGAGCGGGTCCTCCGCGAGGCAGCGCTCGATGGCCCGCGCGAACTCCGGCTCCATGCCGGGAACACGCTCCACCAGCGCCCCGCACCGGACCTGCGGCTCCGTGCCCCCCGGCATCCGGGACAGCGGGCCCGGGGTGCGGGGCAGTCCGCCCGTGCACAGCTCGTACAGGAGCAGCCCCAGCGCGTAGAGGTCGCTCTGGGGCGTCGCCTCCGCGCCCGACCAGAGCTCGGGCGCCAGGTAGCGCGGTGTCCCCACCACGCCCTGCACGGCCTCGGGAGCGTGGCGATCCGCCCCGACGAACGCGGCGAGGCCGAAGTCGAGCAGCTTGACGGTGCCGTCCGCGTCCAGGATGGCGTTGCCCGGCTTCAGGTCCCGGTGCAGCACGCCGCGCTGGTGCGCCGCCCGAAGCCCTCGGGACAGCCCCACCGCGATGTCCAACACATATCGCCACGGCAACGGCAGGCGCAGCTCCGCCAGGCTCTTGCCATCCACATACTCGTAGACCAGGTACGGCCGGCCCTGGACCTCTCCCGCGCGGAACACCGTGACGACATTGGGGTGCTTGATGCGCGCAATCGCTCGCGCCTCCACGGCGAAGCTCTCCAGCGTGCTCGTGTCCGGCTGGAGCGCGACGCTCAGCTTGAGCGCCACCAGCCGGTCCAACGACGTGTCATGCGCCAGGTAGACGGCCCCCATGCCTCCTCGCCCCAACAGCCGCACCAGCCGGAACTCATCCACCTCCGTGGGAGGCTTCCAGCTTCCCCCCAAGACTTGCATCCGCCCGCCCAGCCACGAGGACTCCAGGGCCGCGTCGGACGGGACACCCTCGCTTCTCACGGCGGCGACCAGGAGCGCTCGGCACGCGGGACACTCGGCGGCGTGACGATGGATGTGGACCCGCGCCCCCGTCTCCAACCTCCCTTCCAGAAGTGACACCACGTCTTCTTCACACAGGCAGGTGGACGAAAGAATGTGGCACCCCCCTCAGTGCACTCCCGCGAAGTCTCTCATAAAAACAGCCGCCTTTCAGGAAGACGGGCAACTCGCTCATTTCGTGCGCAAAGGCGACCTTCACTCAGCTTACCGCGCATAGCCAGCAAGGTCGGTCCGGTCGGCTATAGTGAGGGACAGGAGGTAGGGGGGATTGGTGTTCGCACCGTTATTTCTCGCGCATGCGGGCTGCCGAGGCCTGGGTGACAACGCCTCGGAAGACCTCGAGCCTCTCCTGGTCCGCTTCTGGCGAGCGGGCTGTGAGCGATGGCCAGACATTGCCCTGGCACCTGATACCTTCATCCGCCACCTCGCCCTGCACTTCCCTCGGCGCACCACGCCAGCCGAATGGGAGTCATTGCTTACCCAGTTCGTTCCCGGTGACTTGTATCTCGCGTGTGCATGCGCACAGAGCCTTCCCGCCGCGCTGGCCGCCTTCGAGCGCCATCACATGTCAGGGGTGGGCGCGGCGCTCGCGCACATGCGGCTGCCCTCCTCGGTGGTGGATGAGATCCGCCAGCGGGTGAGGGAGCGGCTGCTGGTGCGCACCGACACGGCGCCTCGAATCGCGGAGTACTCGGGCCGGGGGACGCTCTCCAACTGGGTGCGTGTCGTCTCGCTGCGCACGGCGCTGAGCCTTTTGCGAAAGCCTCACGAGGAAGGCTCGCTCAGCGACGCCCTCCTGGAGCTGGTGCCCTCCCCCGACGCGGACCCCGAGGTGGAGACCATCCAGCGGCGCTACCAGGATGAGTTCCGCCGCGCCCTGGAGGACGCCTTCGCCATCCTCCCCAGCGAGCACCGCTACCTCCTGCGCCTGCACTTCGTGGACAGGCTCTCCACCACCAAGCTGGCACCGCTCTTCAATGTCAACCAGTCCACGGTCTCCCGGTGGCTGCAGAGCGCCCAGCAGGCCGTCCACGACGAGACCCGACGGCTCCTCATGGAGCGGCTGGACCTCTCCTCACAGGAAGTCACCAGCCTGTTGCGCACCGTCGAAAGCCATATCCATCTCAGCCTCAGCCGCATTCTCAATGAAACTATTCACTCCAAGTAAATATTGAGAATCTCTGCATAGGTTGAAGTCGGGGTGCGTCCTTAGTTCGCGAGCGGCCCCCGGTCCCCCGTTGTGCTCACAGCCGCTCGCGTCCCCCCCGCCGTGTGCGCATGGAGCCACACGGATTCAGGTCATCGAGCGGCCCGCCGCCCACCGCGCCGCTCATTCCCATCCGTCCGTCCACGTCCACCCGGCCCTTCCTGGGTGGCGAGCACTGCCCGTTTGCCTTCGAGCGGAGACACCATGCGGCCTCACCACAGCCTCGCCCACCGCGCTCGCGCGGTGGCGTTCCGAACCCTGTCCCTGCTGGGCGCGCTCGCGCTCGGTGGAAGCGCCTGTGGAGAGCGGCCCGCCTCGGGTGAGCCGGCCTCTCCGGGGGTTGAGACGGTGAAGCTCGCGCGACTGAGCCGCGCGCCGGAGTCGCTGCGTGTGCCCGGCGAGTACGTGGTGGTCTTCACCCAGGGCCTCTCGGGAGGCGCCCTCACCGCCGCCGCGGACTCCCTCTCCCGCGCGGGAGGCACCAACGCGCTCCTGCACCGCTACTCCCTCATCCCGGGCTTCACTGCGCGCCTGGATGACGCGCAGCTCGACCGGCTGCGACGGGACCCCGGTGTCGCGTACATCGAGGAGAACCGGCACGTCTTCCTGAAGAGCGCGGTGCCCAGCCCGTCGGATGGAATCGACCGCGTGGACCAGCGCCAGGGGCGCGACGGCCAATACAACGACTACGAGAACACGGGCGCCGGGGTCCACGTGTACGTGCTCGACACGGGCCTCAACACGGAGCACTCGGAGTTCATCGGCCGGGTCGGCTCCTCGGCGTCGTTCGTCTTCGACGGCTTCGGCGTGGAGGACTGCCACGGCCACGGCACGCACGTCGCCAGCACCGCGGTGGGGACGCAGTACGGCATGGCGAAGCAGGCCACCCTCCACCCCATCCGCATCCTCAACTGCATCGGCCGCGCGACGTGGGGCACCATCATCGCGGGCCTGGACTTCGTCCGGATGGACTGCCCCCGGCAGGATGGGCCCTGTGTCGCCAACCTGAGCCTGTCCGGTGAGTTCTTCCAGCCCGTCAACCAGGCCGCCGCGGCCCTGGTGGACGCGGGCATCCCCGTGGTCGTCGCCGCGGGCAACAGCAACATCGACGCCTGCGCCGAGTCCCCCGGAAGCGAGCCCAAGGTCATCAACGTGGGCGCGGTCGACGACAACGACAAGCGGGCCCTCTTCTCCAACTGGGGCACCTGCGTGGACCTCTTCGCCCCTGGCGTGAGCATCCTGGGCGCGTGGGCCGGCGACGCGGTGGCGACGAACCTCGACGACGGCACCTCCATGGCCGCCCCGCATGTCACGGGCGCCGTGGCCCAGTACCTGGAAGGCCACCGCACCGCCACGCCCGCGCAAGTCGCCGTGAACCTCAAGGGCGCGGCCACGCTGGGCTGCGTGGACGACCCGATGGGCGCGCCCAACTCGCTGCTCTTCAGCGACCTGAGCCAGGGCAACTACCAATGTGTCGCCGACCCTCACAGCTGCAAGGGATTGTGTGGCGGGGCCGCGACGGGCTGCTTCTGCGACCCGACATGTCTGGAGTTCAACGACTGCTGTCCTGACTTCCAGCAGGTCTGCCAGTGAAAGCTGTTTCAAGCGGAGGAGGAAACACCATGTCACGAATGCGCCGTTATCTGGTGATGGGTAGCACCGCCTGCCTGGCCATGCTGTCGGGTTGCACCTCCAGTCCCCAGGGAGAGCAGCTCACCAACGCGGGCCGCACGATGCAGGGCGTGGGTGATGCCAGACGGCTCAGCAAGGCCGAGTGGAACGCCTACAGAGCGGACGAAGGCTATCTGCACAGCATCGCCAAGCCGGACACCCGCGTCCGGCTGAACTTCGCGGACCCGGCGCAGTACCGCTTCGCGCTGGCGCGCCTGAAGCTCGCGGGCAAGACGCCGGAGAACTCGCCGTACCTGTTCCAGGCGCTGGAGCAGCGCCAGAAGGACCACCTGAGCCAGGGCCTGGCCGCGGGGAGCTTCGCGTCGGAGGACCCTCGGGGCCTGGCGACGTCCGCGGAGCGCAAGGAGATGCACCTCATCGAGGCCGCCAACGCGGGGGAGACCACGCCCGAGCCCAACGACGGCGCGGGTGTCGCGCGGTCCACCTTCCCGGGCGGCAGCTACTACACCTACGCGGACGCCAACTACACCGACGCGTCCGGCAACCCGCTGGGCGAGCTCAAGTACATCGAGGAGTACGAAGGCGGCAAGGACCTCCCCATCGCCACGACGGGCAACCTGGCGCTGACGACGCAGGGCCGCTACCGCGTCTCCTCCTACAAGGTGGAGGACTCCGTCGAGGGGTTCAAGGACTCGTACATCTTCTCCGAGTTCGGTGCTCCCGCCGGCGTCACCTCGACGCGGCCCGTGTTCTCCCAGCTCCTCGTGTACGCGCCCGTGGACACGGTGCTGAACGACAACCTCATCTCCGTGTGCCTCAACCGCACCTGGACCCAGGACTGCGACTACGACCTGACCGGCACGCCCCAGGCCGTCAAGCTGCCCTTGAAGGGCCAGATGTCGCTGACCTCCGCGCACCTCTTCGACGCGGCGAGAATCACCCAGTTCAAGGCGGACACGAACATGGGCACGCCCACGTATGACGTGGGCCACCTCAAGCTCATCCTCACCAACGCCGGTGGTGGTTGCGACGTCACGGACGGCAACCTCATCGAGGCGCGGATGAACCAGTTCTGGCGCGGCGCCACGCTGAGCGCGGACAAGAAGACCTTCTCCTGGGATTTGACGGGCGCCAACTCGGCCTTCTTCGACGACGGCTGCCGCCAGGTGCAGAACGAGGTGAAGCTGTCGCTGCGCATCGTCCTGCCCGTCGTCGCCTCGGTGGGTGGCCAGACGTACCAGTCCTCCGTCACGCTCGCGAGCCCGGACCCGCGCTTCCCCCGCCCGGACTACACCTTCAAGAAGATCACCGTCACCAACAGCTGCCTGGCGGCCGGCACCGAAATCGAGCTCGCCGAGGGCCAGGTGGCGCCCGTGGAGTCGGTCAAGGCGGGAGACCGGGTGCGCAACCCGCACAAGCCCTCGCTCACCGTCATGGACACGGCCGTGGGCACGGAGTCCGTCCCCATGGTCCGCATCCGCAACGCGGCGGGCAACAGCCTGCTGATGACGGAGATGCACCCCATCCAGGTGATGGCGCGCGGCATGGTCCAGGCGCGCCACCTGAAGACGGGCGACCTGGTGATGACCAAGGCGGGCCCCAGCAAGCTCGTGGAGGTCAGCCGCGAGTCGTACGCCGGCAAGGTCTACAACGTGAAGGTCGGCTCGGACGCGGAGAAGCTGGCGCTCGGCGCGGACCAGACCGTCGTCTACGCCAACGGCTTCGTCGTGGGGGATGGGCAGATCCAGGCGAAGTACGAGTCCATCGCCATGACGCAGCAGAACCCCAACGTGCTGGCCACGCTGCCGGCCAGGTGGCACCGCGACTACGTGATGTCCGCGAAGCGCAAGTAGCCGCCTGACGCCTCCCCGGGTCGCTCCAGCAGCGGGCGTCCCGGCGAGGTGCTCGCATCTTCCGAATCGACCGCCGGCCACCCAGTGGAGCCCCGCTGGGTGGCCGCGCCTGTTCATCGCCTCTCCCGCACAACACAACGGAGTGAACCTGATGCAGACGCGCAAAGTCTCCCTGCTCCCGCTCGTCATCGCGCTGGCCCTGGCGTGTGGCGATGTCAGTCCCCACGAGCCCCAGCCGCCGCCACCGAAGAACGAGGTCTTCCGCGACATGAGCGCGGAGCGTGCGCGCTTCAAGAACCTCCGGTTGGAGCCCACCGTCTCGGAGTCCCTGCTCGCCACGCCCGCCGAGGTGGCCGCGGCGCTGGACCTCACCTCGCTCGTCTCCGGGCAGGTGACCTCGCCCGTGCCGCAGGCGGCGGTGGTCGTCTCGCGCTTCGGAGACATCTCACCGCGCAAGGGCCCGTCCATGCTCGTGCTGAGCACGGGCCATGTCGACGACGCGGTCCGCCTGCCGGAGCCGGGCACCGACTTCGGCACCGTGGGCACGGAGGGAGACGTCAGCACCGTCCGCGTCACCTTCAACGTCCCTCGGGGCATGACGCGGCTGTCCTTCGACTACCGCTTCCTGAGCGCCGAGTCGCCCGACTTCATCGGCAGCCAGTACAACGACCAGTTCACCGCGCACGTGACGGACATCCAGGGGACCCGACTGGCGGAGCAGACGTCCGTCAACAGCGCGCACTTCTTCGATGCGTCCGCGACCCGCGCGGGGAAGACGAAGTTCGACTCGCTGCTCGCGGATGACCCGTCCGGCATCGACAACTTCCCCGCGAACTATCCAGAGGGCATCCAGCTGTTCCCCGACGCCGGCATCACCGACTTCAAGAGCGTCAACGTCCCCATCTCCGTCCCGCCTCAGGGAGGCCAGGTCACCCTCGTGTTCGAGATTCGCGACCTGGGAGACGGCATCCTGGACTCCACGGTGGTCATCGACAACGTGGCCTTCGCGAGCCTGGAGCTGATCGACCCGAACCCCATCCTCATCGACACGTTCCTGAACCAGGTGGAGACCGACACGCTGCGGCTGTCGACGCTCGGCACGCCCGCACGCTCCGTGGCCGCCGACGGCGTGAGCGCGGTGCTCCTGCGCGCCCGGGTGACGGGCCCTGGGAACATGACCTTCTCGCTGGGGGCCACGCACAATCCCGCCAACGGTGGACTGGTCCCCATTGGCAGTGTGGCCGCGCCGACCCATACCATCGTCACCCGCGTCGAGGAGGTCGCCACGGGGCAGTTCTTCGCGTTCGCGCTCTACCTCCCGCCCGAGGACTTCAAGCGTCCCGGCAACGGGGATGACGACATGGCCCGGCAACGCGACGTCGTCCTCGACACGACCTACGCGCCCACGGACGGCGCCGCATTCCCGGACACGCACAAAATCACGGTGGTGCGTCCCCCCGTGGTGACAGTCCATGACATCTGGTCCGGCTGTGACTTCTGGGGCAACGCGGGCATCTCAGGCAGCAGCCTCCACAACGTGACGTGTGCCGACTACAAGAGCACGAACTCGGAGAGCATCGACTCACCGGCCAACAGCACGGTGGTCGGCCGGGCCATCCGCACGGCGCTGGTGAAGATGCGCGGCGAGGGTACGGTGGTAACCCAGGTGGATGTGATTGGCCACGGCATGGGCGGGATCCTGGCCCGCAAGTTCGCCAGCCGAAGCAGCTACAAGAACGCGAACAACTACGGAAAGGGCGACCTCAACCGGCTCATCCTCTCCAATACGCCCCACGCGGGCACACTCCTGGCGAATGCCCTCACGGAGGTCCGCGCGAACATGAAACTCAAGTACGCGCCGGAATGGGCCACCTTCAATACGGATCTGCTCAGGGCCTTCGGCTTCTCGCTCGAGGCGGCCGACGGCGTCAGCCCGACGGCCATCGACGACCTGACCATCAACAACCCCGCGCTGGCTGCCATCGGCGAAACCCACGTCCCCACCCACGTCCTCGTCTCCGCGAATGGGCAGAACATCGAGCGCAAGTTCGGGCACCCGGCGCTGCTGGACGCCGTCAAGATGATCTACACGAACATGGAGGAGTACCACCCGCTCACGGATGAGCTGATCGCCCCGGCGACCCACAACCTCATCATGAAGGCCAACACCGTGCGTCCCCCGACCCAGAACATCCAGCCCAGCAAGGTGTTCTGCGACCAGGACTTCGACATGTTCGCCACCACGAAGGACCAGCAAGGCAGTGCCTCCGCGTTGGCGACCACGTCGTTCGCGATGACCAACACCACCGCGACACTCAATCACTTCAGGACGCCGACCAACCCAGCGTACTTCCAGCGCACCGTGGAGCTGCTCAATACCCCCGTCGCGAGCACCGCTTTCGACGCCGTGCTCCTGACCCCCGTCGCCCCCCCGCCCCCGACCTGCAGCGGCGTGTTCGCTCCGGACGCCCCCGCGTCCGAGCCGTCACGAGCGGCCGTTCCCGACGAGACGAAGGCATGGGAAGAGCCGCTGCTCGCCGGGGGCGTCCGCATCGTCTCACCCGCCCCGGGCACCCCCGTGAGCCCTGGTGCCACGGTGACGGTGGTGACGGAGGGCACCGATGGCTTCGTTCCCGTCCTCGCGTACGTTTCTGGCGCGGGCGTGCTGGCGACGATGGATGAGCCTCCCTTCACCACGTCCTTCCGGATTCCCACCGAGGCCATCGGCACGGTGCAGTTGGTGGCCACGGGCATCAACGCCCAGAAGCGCATGCGGACATCGGCGCCCGTCTTCCTGCCGGTGGTCTCCTCCGCGAAGCTCAGCGTCATCTCCGTCATCAACGGCGATGGCGTCCTCCATGGGGTGGGCTCCACGCTGAACCTGACGGTCAACGGCCACTACGACGACGGCGTCATCCGCAACATCACCGCGCAGACGCTGGGGACCATCTACTCGTCTTCCAACGACGGTATCGCCACGGTGACGGCTGCGGGAGTGGTGACCGCCACGGGGACGGGAATCGCCACCATCGTCATCCGCAACGGAACGGTGACCACGAGCATCTCCGTCACAGTGCTAGAGAAGCCCGTGGCCAACTGCATCCAGGTCCGGCTCAACGACCACAACCTCTTCGTCCTGGAGGACTACCGGGAGGGTATCGACGTGGGAGGAAAGGTCGCCGCGGGTGGCACCCTCCAGCTCAAGGACTTCCGGGTGGGCTGGCAGTTGCCAGCGAGCGACCGCGACAACGTCCTGGTGGCGGGCCAGACCCTGGACCTGAACAACGGCGCCGTCTGGGGTGAGGCACGGTATGGCGGGCAGTACCGTCCCACGGGGAACGTGACCTTCCCGAGGGGCTCGGTGCGACAGGGCGTCCCCGTCAACTTCACCACCATGGGCACCTCGTTGCGCAGGCTCTCCACGGACCTGGCGGCCCTTCCCCTCCAAGGGACCACCACCATCGAGTCGTGGGGCGGAATCACCCTGAGAGGGACCCACCCCCAGACGAATGTCTTCCGAGTGGAGGCCGCCGCCATCCAGAACGCCACGCTGCTGACCATCGCCGCTCCCGCCACCTCGACGGTCGTCATCAACGTGCGTGGCACGTCGGTGCGCTTCGCCAACTTCGGCCATGTCTTCGAAGGTGGCATTGACGAGAACGGTGTCCTCTTCAACCTTCCCGACGCCACCACCCTCACCGCGCTTGACTATGGCTTCTACGGCACCGTCCTTGCGCCCAACGCACACGTCAGCTTCAATAACGGGAGCTGGGTCGGCGGCATGTATGCTCGCTCACTGACTGGCAATGCGGTTGGCCATCTCAGCCGTCTGCGGGATACTGACATCTGTCGGTGAAGGCAGCGGTCCTTTCAAAGGACAGATGCGAACCGTGGGGGGTCAAGTGCCCAAGAGTCCAAGGAGTCGTGGGTCCATCGCAGTGCTGGCCTTGACCCTCTTCGCCGGGTGCGCAGCGGAATCACCTTCAAGCAGCCCCGCCGACTTGAAAGCACAGGTCGGCGGGGTGGAGGCCCCATCACACTCCGTCACGGTGCTCTCCCGGGACGCCACCCGAGGTGTTCCCACCCTGGTCCGAGCGCATCGCCAGGGCCAGGGGCAGTCCCTGCAAGCCCATTCCACGCCCGAAGCGGCGGCAAACGCATACCTCCGGCAACAAGCGGGAGTGTATGGTTTGTCCTCCACGGACTTGGAGACAGTGTATGTCCATCACATCCACGACCTGGGGCACGGCGGCATCATCGTGCGCTTCCGCCAGCGCGTGGGCGGACTGGAAGTGGTGCACAGCGAATTGAAGATGCTCCTGAGCCGGAATCTGGAGCTGGTGGCGCTCTCCGGCAACCTGCAGGGCGGCGTCGCGCCGGAGCAGCAAGCGGCGCTCGGCGCGACAAGGAAGGCGTTTGCCTATCCTCCCTCCGATGCGGTGCTGAAGGCCCTGGGGGACGTCCATGGCGTTTCCCTGGTGGGAACCGTCCAGGCCGTGGCGGGTTTCGACAGCCAGCGGGAGCCGCGCTTCGAGCTGGCCCCAGGCGGAACCATCCAGCGCGCCGGCATCGCCCTGGTGACGCCCGCCCGAGTCACGGAGAACTACTTCCCCACGCCCAAGGGGCTGGTCCCCGCATACACCGTGGACCTGCTCTCATCAAAGGCGGGTGAGGTGTGGCCCCGCGGCCATGTCTATGTCTTGCATGCGAGCACCGGACAGGTGCTCCTGCGAGAGGACCGGACAGCGAATGATG
The DNA here is from genome assembly GCF_038561935.1 of Myxococcus stipitatus. The sequence goes on from NZ_CP102770.1 coordinate 8,072,598, forward strand.
CCTATTCCTATCGGGTGTGGGCCGACGCGGTGGACCGGACGCCCTCGGACAATCCCTACATCGACTTCTCGCCGTATCCTGGGACAGCGCCAGGCCAGAGCCCGGCGGGATTCCTGCCCCCCACCGCCATCACGTGGGAGGGCCGGGTCCACCCCACCAACGGCAGGGTCAGCCCGTGGCTGGACCCAGGCGCGACCGTTACGTCCGGCAACAATGTCCAGGCCTACGCGGACCACTTCAACCCAGACGGCTATACCGAGGGCCAGGACGTCCGCGCGCAGGTGGCGCCGACCACTCGGGACTTCCCGCATGTCCATGACCCTCTCGCGGAGCCATTGAGCAGCGCGGCGCAAATCTCCGCCTCCGTGGTGCAACTGTTCTACACGACCAATTGGCTTCACGATTACTACTACGACTCTGGCTTCAATGAGCCCGCGGGCAATGCCCAGCAGGTGAACTTCGAAGCAGGCGGGCTGGGGGAAGACCCCGTGCTCGCCGAGGCGCAGAACCTGGGGCCCGACCCTCAGGCTCGCAACTCCGCCATCGCCTACGTCCCGCGTGACGGCCTGTCGCCCCGCTTGGAGTTCTCACTCTGGAGCGCGACGGAAACTCGCACGTTCTCTGTCTCGGGCCGGACGTATGACACGGGCCCGGCGCAGTTTGGCGCCCAGAAGTTCACGGTGCCCTTGCGTCAACTCGTCCTGGGTCTCGACGGAACGGGCACGACGACCGATGCCTGCGAACCGCTCCAGAACACCGTCACCGACGCCATCGTCCTGGCGGACCGCGGCACCTGCAACATGAAGCTCAAGGCGGTGAACGCCCAGAGCGCCAACGCCGCGGCGCTCATCATCATCAACAACACCCCTGGGGACCCCGCGCCGCACATGCCCGACGTGGACCCAGGCCTCACGACCACGCTGCCCGTCCTCTCCGTCTCCTTCGAGGATGGACAGGTCCTCAAGGACCTGCTCGCCCAGGGGTCGCTGTCAGGCACTCTGTCGCGGTCGGCGTCACCCGAGCGGGACGCCTCGCTCGACAACACCGTCGTGGCCCATGAGTGGGGGCATATCCTCTTCCGTCGACTGGTCGGGTGCTCGTCGCGGCAGTGCCGCGCCATGAGCGAGGGCTGGAGCGACTTCGTGGCACTGCACATGATGGTCCGCGAGGCAGATGCCTCCAACGGGATGTATGCCATCGGCGCCTTCGCTGGCGACGCCCTCGGCGACAGTTCCTACTACGGCGTCCGCAGGTCTCCGTACTCGCGCGACTTCACCCGGAATGGCTTCCAGTTCCAGCACATCGCCGATGACCAGCCACTCCCCGCGCAGACCCACCTGCGAGATTTCGGGCTGGAGAACTCGGAGATACACAACGCCGGAGAGGTCTGGGCGTCCATGCTCTTCGAGGCCTACCAATCCCTGCTCGACGACGCCCGAGGAGGCACGCCGCGCATCGGGACGTTCGCAGAAGCCAGACGCCGCATGGCGACCTACGTCGTGGAGAGCATGTTGATGGCTCCCGACAACGTCACCTTCACCGAGCAACGGGACCTGCTGCTGATGGTGGCCAATGAGCGGGACCCGGCGGACATGCGGGCGCTGGCCCAGGGCTTCGCCCGGCGAGGCGCGGGGACCTGCGCCGTGTCTCCTCCGCCCGAGTCCAGGACGTTCACCGAAGTCGTCCCGGACGACCGGGCCCGGTCCGACGTCCGGTTGGAGTCGATTCAGGTGGAGGAACAGGGCCGCTCGTGTGACGCGGATGGAGTGTTGGATGCGCTGGAGACAGGCGTCGTCCGGATTCAGGTCTACAATCGAGGGCCGCTCGCGTCGACGGATACGCGGGTGAGCATCTCCAGCAACAACCCACGGGTGACCTTCCCCTCCGGGAACACCTTGGCCGTGGGAAGGGTGCCTCCCTTCGAGCCGCTCACCGTGGAGATTCCCGTGACCCTCTCGGGGAGCCAGGAGGTCTCCGCGGAGGTGGAATACAGGGTCGTGTTGGAGAGCAGTGACGCGTGTCGGCCGCGCGCGGAGCATTCGACGTCCGTCCTGCTCAACTACGACCTGACTCCCTCGAGGACGGACAGGGCCGACCCGGTGCGGACCACCTGGCATCCTCGCGTGCTCCAGGGGCTGGAGGCCCACGGCTGGCGCATCGTCGAGTCACCGCGCATCCCCGGGGAGAAGGTCTGGTATGCGGCGGAGCCAGTCCCCTTCGCGGACATCGTGCTGGAGACGCCCTCCCTGACCATCCCCTCGGGCACTCCTTTCATCCTGCACTTCGAGCACCGCTTCGAGTTCGACTTCCGCCAGGAGCCCTCGACGGGAGAACGGACGTACTGGAGCGGCGGCGTCATCGAGTTCACGCGCGACGGAGGAAACACGTGGACCGACGTGTCCACGCTGCTCGACCCTGGGTATGCCGAAAAGGTGCTCGACATCCGCACGAGCAACCCCCTGCGGGGCCGGTTCGCATACGCGTCGCGCAATCCGCACTGGCCCGACAGCGATTCCGTCACCCTGGACTTCGGCATGAACCTGAGCGGAAGCACCGTGAAGCTCCGCTTCCGACTGGGGTCCGATGTGGTCTTTTTCGCCCACGGGTGGGAGATCGACAACATCACCGTGGAGGGCACGGCCACCGCGCCCTTCCTGGCGCGCATCGAGGACGCCAGTCCGTGCCACCCCATTGCCCTAGCGGGCGATGACCAGAGCGTCCTCGAGGGCGCGACGGTCCAACTGGATGGCACGCGGAGTTCGGACCCAGGCGCGGCGCCGCTCACCTATCGCTGGAGGCAGGTGCCGGATACGTCGGTGAACCTGACCGGCGCGGACACCCCCACGCCCCGCTTCATCGCGCCCGACGTGAGCCAGGACACGGAGCTGGAGTTCGAACTGACCGTCCACGCCGCGGGCCTCTCTGCGACGGACCGGGTGAAGGTCACCACCCGGCCCAAGGCCCCACAGCCCGACGCGGGGACTCCAGATGCAGGCCACGACGCGGGGACTCCAGATGCGGGTCACGACGCGGGGGCTCCGGATGCAGGCCGCGACGCGGGCGTTCCGGATGCGGGACCCGACGCGGGCCCTCCCGACGCGGGCCCGCCCCCGGACGCGGGACCCACGCCCGACGCGGGGCCTGGAGGCGGCCCCGGAGAGCCGGGTGGGTGTGCGTGTGTGGCGACTCGCGGCGACACGAACCTGGTCTGGCTCGTGGGACTCGTGGGGTGGGCGCTGATTCGAGGCCGCCGTCGGCGCCGAAGCTGACCGCCGGGCAGGCAGGCGGGGAGAAAATCCCCGGCCTTGGGTTGGGCAGGGGCGTGGGTGTCCACTACACTCGCGCCCCGCACCATGCGAATCGCCCCCCTCTGCTTGCTGGCCGCCCTGCTGGCCGGCGCCTCTTCCGAGGCCGCCGTCCGGTACGAAATCAAGAACCGCCGCATCGAGCCGCGCCAGACACTGGCGGGCGCCCTGCATGAGGCCCAGCTGCCGGACACCCAGGTCACCGCCGTCATCGCGGCCCTGGAGGGCGTGTTCGACTTCCGCAAGTCCCGCGTGGGCGACCAGTTCCGCCTCGTCCTGCGCGACGGCGAGCTGGACTTCTTCGACTACCGCCAGAGCATGGTCGACGAGTGGCAGGTGCGCCGCGACGGCGAGAAGTACGTGGGCAGCAAGCGCGCCATCGAAGTCGAGAAGCAGGTGGCCGTCGTCGCGCTGGAAATCCAGACGTCCCTCTACGAGGCCGCCGTCGACGCGGGCGAGGACCCCGCCATCGGCATGGTGCTGGCGGACGTGTTCGCCTGGGACATCGACTTCTACCGCGACGTGCGCAAGGGCGACACCGCGCGCGCCCTGGTCGAGAAGTTCGTCTCCAAGGGCCGCGTGCTGCGCTACGGCGAGGTGCTCGCCGCCCAGTACACGGGCGGACTCGTGGGCCCCAAGAAGGTCTTCCGCTACGTGCTGCCGGACGGCCAGCCCAACTACTTCCAGGAGGACGGCGCCAGCGCGAAGAAGACCTTCCTCAAGAGCCCGCTGAAGTACGCCCACGTCACCAGCAAGTTCGGCTCGCGCTTCCACCCCGTGCTCCAGTACCTGAAGAACCACAACGGCGTGGACTACGGGACGCCCATCGGCACGCCCGTGTGGGCCGTGGCGGACGGCACCGTGACGCAGGCGGCGTACTCCGGCGCCGCGGGCAACATGGTCGTCCTGCGCCACGCCAACGGCTACGAGACGCAGTACATGCACCTGTCGAAGTTCGGCGAGGGCATCCGCGTGGGCGCGCGCGTCAGCCAGAAGCAGGTCATCGCCTACTCCGGCAACACCGGCCGCTCCACCGGCCCCCACCTGCACTTCGGCATGAAGCGCGGCGGCGGCTACACCAACCCGCTCAACCAGAAGTTCCCCCGCGCGGACCCGCTGCCCAAGACGCTGCTGCCGGACTTCCTGGCCAAGGCCCAGGAGCTCGCCGGCCAGTTGGAGGCCGTCTCCGTGGCCGCCGTCGCGGGCCAGGCTCCGGCGGCGCCCTGAGGCGGTAGCGCGGCCCCCGGCGGACTACTCCCAGACGATGTCGTAGTCCGCCGCGAAGAAGCCGCGAGGGGTTCCCACGACGGTGCCCTTGCACTGGATGGCCTTGAGCGCCTCCTGAAACACCCCCTCGTGGTACTGCACCGGCTGCATGTCCCCGTGGAAGGACAGCCGCACGTGGCGCTCCGTCACGACGTTGTACTCCCGGCGGCCATAGCTCACGAGCGTGGAGTACGCGGTGGGCGCATTGGACAACATGCGCTTGGGGTCGCCCTTGCCAATCAGGCGCGTCAGCGTCTGGCCCACGGTGGAGGAGAAGAAGCCCGTGACGGAGGCGGCGCCACACGCTCGCACAGCCTCTTCATGGGTGCCGTAGTGCCCGGCGGTCACGAGTGCCTCCGACGTGGCATACATCAACCGGATGGCATCCACCGCGGGGTAGGAGAAGAAGTCCACCGGTGAGCGCTTGAAGAAGGGCTCGCGCAACCTCGAGGCCATGTCCGCCCCCAGCTGTCGCTCCGCCAGGAGCAGCAGCGCATTGAAGATGAGGCCACGGACAGTGTCTTCCGGCCGCATCAGCGCGATTCGCTGGTCCAGGTCATTCTGCTCGAAGGCCATGAGCGTTGATTTCTACATGAAACGAGACGCTCCGGGGCGGCCGTTCCGTGCGGGCGCTGTGGGAAAACGAGCGGACAGGGCCGCGTCGTGCAACGTTCCTGGACGTCTCAGGTCCTTCCCAGGGAGCATCCCTCCCCCTCGCTGGAGGCATGCTTTCGCGGTTCGGAGCACTCCAGGCTGCGCTACCCTGACACCCCGCATCAGCTTTCCCACTCGACGTCCCACCTCGGATGGAGACCTCCCGCCACATGGCCTCTCCCACTCCCTCTTCCCAGCAGCCGCGGTCCACCACGTCCAGCTCGAGCGACGACGGCGGTCGCACCGGAAGCGACGCGTCCTCCATGCGCCGCTCCTTCCTGGACCACGTGCGCTACTCGCGCGGGAAGAACTACGAGACGTCCACCGCGCATGACCGCTTCATGGCCCTGTCCCTCGCCGTCCGCGACAGGCTGGCCGACCGCTGGGTGCGCACGGCGCGCACCTACTACGAGAAGGACGCCAAGCGCGCCTACTATCTGTCCGCGGAGTACCTGCTGGGTCGGGCGCTCGGAAACAACCTGCTGAATCTGGGCATGTACGAGTCCGCCGCCGAGGCCATGCGGGAAGTGGGCGTGGACCTCACCAACCTCCTGGAGATGGAGCCGGACGCGGGCCTGGGCAACGGCGGCCTGGGCCGGCTGGCGGCGTGCTTCCTGGACTCGCTGGCGACGCTCGGCTACCCCGGCATGGGGTACGGCATCCGCTACGAGTTCGGCATCTTCACGCAGGACATCGTGGACGGCTACCAGGTGGAGCGCGCCGACGAGTGGCTCAAGTTCGGCAACCCCTGGGAAATCGTCCGGCCGGAGAAGGCCGTGCCGGTGCGCTTCTTCGGGCGCGTGGAGCACCACCAGGGCCCGGACGGCAAGCCCATTGCCCGGTGGGTGGGCGGCAAGACGGTGGTGGGCGTGCCCTACGACACGCCCATCGCCGGCTACCACAACGACACCGTCAACACGCTGCGGCTGTGGCAGGCGCGTGCGTCCGAGGAGTTCGACCTGCTGCTCTTCAACGCGGGCGACTACGAGCGCTCCGTGGTGGAGAAGAACGACTCGGAGGTCATCTCCAAGGTCCTCTACCCCAACGACGCGTTCCAGGCCGGCAAGGAGCTGCGGCTCAAGCAGCAGTACTTCTTCGTCGCCTGCTCCATCGCGGACATCGTCCGGCGCTACCTGAAGAACCACACGGACTTCAGGGATTTCCCCAAGAAGGCCGCCATCCAGCTCAATGACACCCATCCGGCCATCGGCGTGGCGGAGCTGATGCGGGTGCTGGTGGACGAGAAGCGGCTGCCCTGGGACGAGGCGTGGTCGATTACCCAGGCGGTGTTCGGCTACACCAACCACACGCTCCTGGCGGAGGCGATGGAGAAGTGGCCGGCGACGCTGTTCGAGCGGCTGCTGCCTCGGCACCTGGAGCTCATCTACGAAATCAACCAGCGCTTCCTGCGGCAGGTGCAGATCCGCTACCCCTATGACCAGGAGAAGCTGCGGCGGATGAGCCTGGTGGAGGAAGGCCAGGAGAAGAAGATTCGCATGGCCCACCTCGCGGTGGTGGGCAGCCACAGCATCAACGGCGTGGCCGCGCTGCACACGGACCTCCTGCGCCGGGACGTGCTGCCGGACTTCGCGGCCATGTTCCCGGAGCGCTTCAACAATAAGACGAACGGCGTGACGCCCCGGCGGTGGCTGGCATGGTGCAACCCGCGCCTGTCCAAGCTGATTACGTCGCGCATCGGCGGCGGCTGGGCCACGGACCTGGACAAGCTGCGCGACTTGGAGGCCCACGCGGAGGACCCGGCCTTCCGCAAGGCGTTCCGCGAGGTGAAGCGCGCGAACAAGGAGGACCTGTCGCGCCACATCAAGGACTTGCGTCCGGTGACGCTCAACCCCGACGCCATCTTCGACGTGCAGATCAAGCGCCTGCACGAGTACAAGCGGCAGCTCCTGGATGCCATCCACATCGTCACGCTGTGGATGCGCGCGCGCCGGGACCCGAGCACCATCATCCACCCGCGCGCGTTCATCTTCGGCGCCAAGGCGGCGCCGGGCTACCACCTGGCGAAGCTGACCATCCGCCTCATCAATGGCATCGCGGAGGTGGTCAACAGCGACGCGGGGACCACGGGCCTGCAGGTGGTGTTCGCCCCCAACTACCGGGTGAGCCTGGCCGAGCGCATCATCCCCGCCGCCGACGTGTCCGAGCAGATCTCCACGGCCGGCATGGAGGCGTCCGGCACGGGCAACATGAAGCTGATGCTCAACGGCGCGCTGACGCTGGGCACGCTGGACGGCGCCAACGTGGAGATTCGCGAGGCGGTGGGCGACGAGAACTTCTTCCTCTTCGGCCTCACCGCGGACGAGGTCATCGCCCGCAAGCGCGCCGGCTACCGGCCGCGTGACGAGTACAACCAGCACCTGGAGCTGCGCGAGGCGCTGGACCTCATCGCCTCCGGCTTCTTCTCCCCGGAGGACCGCGCCCTCTACAAGCCCCTGGTGGAGAGCCTGCTGGAGGAGGACCGCTACCTGGTGCTCGCGGACTTCGCCTCGTACGCGGCCAGGCAGGAGGAGGTCGTCCGCGCCTACCAGGACACCGAGGCGTGGACGCGCAAGTGCATCATCAACGTGGCGCGCGCCGGCATCTTCTCCTCGGACCGCACCATCAAGCAGTACGCAGAGGAGATCTGGCGCATCCAGCAGACGCCCGTGGAGCCGTAGCCAGCACTCAGGGCTTCCCGAAACACGCCCCAGGACATGCCCGCCCGGCGCGTCCTGGGGTTCGCCCCGCCCGCACCGCGCAACGCAGCGGGCCAGCGCGGCGCGCAATCACAGACAACGCAGTGCACCATTGAACACCGCCCTCGTCTGGCGGGGTACTGACGCGTCGCGATGTATTGACTGAGGAATCAACTCTGGTGCCTCATATGCTCAGTATTCGGGACTCTCAGGGTCGCGGGGTTGAGCAGCGCCGGACGGTGGGGCCTCGTCGAGTCGAGGGGCCGTCTTCCGAATACCTCATGCACCGGTCGAAGCAGACCGCTCTCCCAGCAAGAGGGGCTCCTCATGAAGCAGCAGCCGACGCTGTTCCTCGCAGTCATGGCCATGGGTTTCCTGGGTGTCGCCGCGCCGGCCCAGGCCGCGGAGAAGACGACGTATCCGGTGGTGTTCGCGCACGGGCTCGGGGGGTTCGACGACATCCTCGGGTACGACTACTGGGGTGACGACTACGGCACCTTCGTGGGCGACGCCTGTGACGGGTTCCTGGAGACGTCGTGCAACGGGGACCTGGACAGCGGCCAGCGCACCTTCGCCGCGGCGGTGCAGCCGGTGCAGAGCTCCGACGTGCGAGGGCTCGACCTGGCCAACGACATCGAGGGGTACCTGGCCTCGGTGGGTTCCTCGTATGTGAATCTGGTGGGCCACTCGCAGGGCGGCATCGACGTGCGCAAGGCGGCGCGGGTGCTGCGTGAGCGCAAGGGCTACACGGTGGTGAAGACGGTGGTGAGCGTGTCTTCCCCGCACCGGGGCTCTCCGGTGGCCAAGTACATCCTGGACCTGAAGCCGGGCATCACCAGCGTGCTGGACGCGCTGTTCCGCTTCTACGGCAACATCGTCTACGCGCCGGGCAATGACGGCTACGCGGCGGTGAAGGCGCTCATCTACAACGACGCGGACCCGAACGACGGCAAGACGACGGGCAACAAGGCGTTCAACCTCGCGTATCCGGTCAGCCCCTCCTACGCGTCCCACTACGCGTCCCTGGTGACGGCGCAGAGCGGGGCCAGCGTGAATCCGGCGCTGTTCCTGCTGAAGGAGTTCATCTTCGACATCGACGGAGACGGCGCGTGCACGGATGACTGCGACAACGACGGCGCGGCCGGCAAGGGCGACGGCATCCGCGGGGAGCAGGACGACGACGGGCTCGTGGGCATCAACTCGCAGCAGATGGGCTACCGGCTGCGGTACACGGAGCGCCTGGGCCTGCTGGACACCATCTCCCAGGACACGTCCCTGGGCTACGTGGGCAACCTCAACGCGCCCAGCGCGCTCCAGATGACCTCCATGTCCAGCGTCATCAACCAGGACCACGTGGATGTGATTGGCATCGGACCGGACACGTTCGACGAGATGGAGTTCTACGCGGCCATCATCGACTACATCGCGAAGAACGACTGACGTCTCGTCCCGACACCGCGCCCCGAGGAGGGCTTTCATGACACGGCGTACGAAAGTCTTGCTGGGGGGCGCGGTGGCGGCGCTGCTGCTGGCGGTGGGGGTGTCGCGGTTCACGGAGGCGGAGGCGCCTCGGCCCGCGCCTGCGCCGGTGGGTGCGGGGGCGTCCGCTCCGGCGCCTTCTGGCGTGGCTCCGGCGGCTCCGAGCGCGGTGGCCCCGGCTCCAGTGCCCGCCGTCGCGGCTCCGGCGTCCGACGCGGAGCTGGAGGCGCTCGCGGAGGTGCTGCGCGAGCGGTATGGGGCGAAGCTGGATGAGCCGTATGTCCAGATTCGCTTCATCGAAGAGCTGATGCGCTTCTTCCAGCAGCGCGCTCCGGACCGATGGCGGGAGGAGCTGCTGGCGTTCGTGAAGGCGTACTTCCCGGAGCGGTATGCCGCGCTGGAGGCGATGCTGCGCAACCGCGTGGACTACGAGAAGTGGGTCCGGGACAACGACAGCTACCTGCGCGGGCTGAGCGACGCGGAGCGACGGGCGGCGACGTGGGATGCGCGAAACCGCCTCTTCGGCAAGGAGACCGCGGAGCGCATCTGGGCGGCGGAGCTGAGGAACCAGGCGCTGGCGGACACACTGCGCTCGCTGGATGCGCGGGACGACTTGAGCCTGGAGAAGAAGCTGTCCACGTTCAAGCAGCGCATCCAGGAGGTCCACGGCGAGAAGGCGGATGCGTACATCGCCCGGCACCAGCAGGAGATGATGAACCACTTCCTCGACCTGTCGTCCGTGCAGACGGAGCTGGGGAGCATGACGCCCCAGGCGCGCTCACAGAGCCTGCGGGCGGTGCGCAAGGAGCTGGGCCTGGACGAGGAGGCGCTGAAGCGCTGGGACACGCTGGACCAGAGCCGGGATGCCCGGTGGGACTCGGGGGCGAAGTACATGGCGGAGCGGCAGACGCTCGCGAAGGAGCTGTCGGGCGAGGCGCTGGAGGAGCGACTCGCGGAGGTGCGTGCCCGCTACTTCGGTGGAGAGGCGGACACCATCGCCCAGGAGGAGGCCAGCGGCTTCTATCGCTTCGAGCGCCCCCGGCAGTGGGGACGCAACTGAGCGCGGGGCTCAGAGCGTCGTGTCCCCGCCTGTTCCCCGGACGAGTGGGGGTGTGGAGGGCGGAAGCCGGGCGGGTGTGAGCTGGTGACGCTGCTTGAAGCTCGCCCACTCCCTCGTGAGGTCCTCCAGTTCCTTTCCCTCGAGCTTCGCGTCCGCGAGGCTCCAGTCCTCGAGGCGCCGCTTCCACTGCGCCTCCGAGGTCAGCGACTCGCGCTCCTGAAGGGTTTCGCCGTGACGCGCACGGAGCAGGTCGAAGGCGTGGGTGACCCAGCCCTTGGGTTCGCCCAGGCCGAGCACGGTCTCCAGCGCACGCGCCGCGGACACGTCCACTTGCGTGTCCACGTGGCCTCGCAGCGCGGTGAGCATCATGGGTAGCGCAGGGTCCAAGGGCGGCTGTTCCACGAAGCCGCGCGCCAGCGTTTCGAGCTGCGCGCCCGTCAGCCGAGCGGGGTTCCGGGCGTTCCTGTCGTAGGACGAGCGGGCCGCGTCGGAATCGGGGACGAGGCCGTACAGACCATCCCAGCGTGTCGCGGGGTGGACGGAGGCGCGCACGTGCCAGTCCACTCGCGCCGCTTCGAGGTCCGTGCGCCGTCCGACGATGCGCGCCTGGGTCCATCTGTCCTGGGCGTTCTTCGCGAGCGTGACCGCATGGCGGTAGGCCTCCGTGTCATCGGGGCTCGCCGGGTAGCGCGTCCCGTATGACAGGGCCACGGTGCGCCACTTCCCCGCCCTGCGCGTGAGGAAGGCCACCACCGTGTGCCCTTCTTCGTAGCGGGGGGGTGCCGGGCACATGGACGGAAACCAGTGCACGTCGATCTGCTCCCCTGGCCGGCCCGCCCCCTTCCATGCCTCTCGGATGCGCAGGCGCGTCACCGCGCCAGTCTCCCAATCCCCTCGCTGCACCTCGGCCTGTTCCTGCGCGGACAGCCCCCTCACCTCCTCGACGTCCGCCCACACCACCCACTCCGCCTCGAGCGTCAGCGACCACAGCGTCTCCGGTGAGATGGGATAGGCCTGGGCCCGAGGTCCCGGTGCGAACAGCGCCACCAGGGCCCACACCATCAGCTGCCGGATGCTCCAACGCCCTTTCGGGAAACCAGATTCATGCATGGGTCTGCCGCCTCTCGTGCGGACAGGAGGTTCCCCGACTCCGTCTCGTGTGAGGGCATGCGGCACTCACCGCTCCATCACGAAATCATCATGGCTGGGGGACAAGGAGCGTCAGAGGGGCGTGTCCCCGCCCGTTCCCGGAACCGGGGGTTCCACGGGGAGCGGCAGGAGGGCGGGCTTCAACCGATGACGCTTCTTGAAGCGTGTCCAAGCACGTGAGAGCGAGTCCTCATCCTCGATGCCGGGGCCTGACGGACCGCTCGCCGCATCACGGAAGATGCGGGCCATCTGGTCCTCCGGGGTGGGCGCCTTGCGAGGCGGGGGCTTCTCGCCGTGTCGCTCTCGCAGCAGGTTGAACGCGAGTGAGACCCAGTCGCGTGGCTTCCCCTGTGAGAGAACCGTCTCCAGAGCACGCGCGGCCGACTGGTCCACTTCCTCATCCGCGTGTCCCCGCAGGGCCATGAGCATCATGGGAAGCGAGCGGTCCAATGGAGGAGCTTCGACGAAACCTCGCGCCAGCGCCTCGCGTTGCGCGCGTGACAGCCGCACGGCCTTCATGTGGCGCCCGCCGTAGAAGGAACGGGCGTCGTCGGCTTCTGGCACCAATCCGTACAGGCCGTCCCACCGGGTCGCGGGATGAGCGGCAACACGCACCTGCCAGTCCACTCGTGCCGACTCCATCTCCACGCTCCGCGAGGTGGCCTCCTCATTTCCGAACCTGTCCTCGACGTCCTTCGCGAGCGTCACCGCGAGACGATAAGCCTCCAATTCGGCATTGCTCGCCGGGTACCTCGTCCCATACGACAGCGCCACCGTTTCCCACTTCCCCTTCTCGCGGGCCAGGAAAGCGATGACGGCGAGCCCCTTCACATAGCGAGGAGGCGCCGGACAGATCACGTCCGACAAGTGCACCTCGAGCTGCTCTCCCTCCTGTGCCCCTCCCTTCCAGGCCTCTCGGACGCGGAGGCGCGCCACGAACCCCAGACTGATGCCATCAAACCGAATGGCAGAGGCTCCCTCTGGCGGTTCACGGTCGTCCGTCGGGCTCGCCTCCGCGGGCACCTCCCTCACCTCTTCGACATCCGCCCACACCACCCACTCCGCCTCGTGGGTCAGCGACCACATCGTCTGGGGAGGAATGGGAAAGGCATATGCCCATGGCCCCGGAAGGAACAGCGCGATCAAGCCACACACCACCAGTGACCGGGCACTCCAACGCCTCATTGGCAAACCAGCCTCCATCACGGAACAGACTCCTCTCGTGCGGACAGGAGGGTCCCCGACTCCGCCTCGTGTGAGGGCATGCGGCTCTCACCGCTCCATCACGAAATCATCATGGCTGGGGGACTAGGAGCATCAGAGGGGCGTGTCCCCGCCCGTTCCCGGAACCGGGGGTTCCACGGGGAGCGGCAGGAGGGCGGGCTTCAACCGATGACGTTGCTTGAAGCTGGCCCACTCCTTCGCAAAGGACTCCACCCTCTTGGCGTCGAGCGTCGAGAGGGTACGCAGCCCGTCCAGGCGGAGTCGGTCCCTGAGCTCCTCCGGAGTCGGAGGTTGGTGCGCTTGGAGGTCTTCTCCATGGCGCGCACGAAGAAGGTCGAAGGACTGGGAGACCCAGTCTCGGTACTCCTCATGTCTTGCCACCGTCTCCAGCGCGCGGGCCGCCGCCAGGTCCACCCGTGGGTCCGCATGGCCACGCAGCATCATGAGCATCATGGGCAGCGAAGGGTCCACCGGAGGTCGTTCCACGAAGCTGTGCGCCAGTTGCTCACGCTGCGCGCCGGTCAGCCGCGCGGGGTTCCTCTTGCGCCAATCATAGATTGAATGAGCCCGGTCGGCGTCAGGCACCAGGCCATACAGACCATCCCAGCGCGTCGCGGGATGCGCGGCGACCCGCACCTGCCAGTCCACTCGCGCTGCTTCAAGGTCAAGGCGTCTTCCGACGATGCGCGCCTGGGTCCATCTATCCTGGGCACCTCTGGCGAGCGTCACCGCGCGGCGATAGGCCTCCGCGTCGTCGTTGCTCGCCGGATAGCGAGTCCCATACGACAGGGCCACAGGCCGCCACTTCCCTGCCCTGTGGACCAGGAAGGCGACCACCGCGAGCCCCTGCTCGAAATGAGCGGGCGCCGGGCAGATGAGGTTGTGCTCGTAGTGGACCTCGAGTTCCTCACCCTCACGGGCCTGTCCCTTCCAGGCCTCTCGCACGCGCAGGCGCGCGACCGCGCCCGACTCTCCGTCCTCCTGGTTGGCCTGTATCGCCTCTTCGATGGTGAGAGTCCTCACCGCTTCGACGTCCGCCCACACCACCCACTCCGCCTCGAAGGTGAGCGACCACAAGGTCTCCGGAGGGATGGGAAAGGCCTGAGCGCTGAGACTCGGGATGACCCATGCCACCAGGGCCCACACCATCAGGTGCCGCGCACTCCAACGCCGTCTTCGAAGAACCGGCTCACACATGGGGCTGCCTCCTCGCGTGCCGCGCAGAGGCTCGCCCGTCCCCACGTGCCGAGGAGGAATGCCCGGCTCACCAAACCATCACGAAATCATCACGGACAGGGGGCAGCGGCCTGATTCAGAACGGCGAGTCTCCACGCCTTCTCGCAATGGAAAGCGGCGACGAAGTCGGCGTCAGCCGATGACGCTTCTTGAAGCGCGCCCACTCACGCTGGATGCTGGACGCAGATGCTCCGTTGGCTTCATCTCGGGCCTCTTGCTCGGACAGCGCTTCCTCATCGGACAATGGCTCACGAGGCTTGGGCTTCTCGCCATGACGCTCACGGAGCAGGTCGAAGGCTTGAACAACCCACTCCTGGCGACGCCCCTCATTGAACATCGTCTCCAGTGATTGTGCCGCCGCCTGGTCCACCTGCTTGTCCGCGTACCCATGCAGGACCTTGAGCATCGTAGGGAGTGAGGAATCCAACGGAGGATGCTCCACGAAGCCTCGCGCGAACCGCGCGCGCTGCGCCTCCGTCAGCCGAAGGGGGCGCCTTCCTTTCAAGTCGTAAAAGTCATGAATGACATCGGCCCCTCCCGCCAATCCGTACATGCCATCCCACCGTGTCGCGGGATGGGCGGACACCTGGACCTGCCAGTCCACTCGCATCGGTTCAAGGCTCAGACGATTCCCGACTCTGCGGGCTTGCGACCTGATGTGCTGAGCCTCCTTCGCGAGCACGACTGCCTGGCGATACGCCGCCACCTCATCATCGCCGGTCGGGTAACGCGTCCCGTATGACCCCGCCACGGTCTCCCACTTCTCCGTCGCATAGGACAGGAAGGTGACGACGGCGCGCCCCTCCTTGTAATACGGCGGCGGTGGGCATTCTGAGTCCGCCCAGTAGACCAGGAGCTGCTCTCCCGCTCGGGCTTCGCCTTTCCACACCTCCCTGATGCGCAGACGAGCGACCATGTCTGGTGTGTCCGGACTCGGTGGAATCATCCCCTTCCGCCCCGTGGCATCAGCGGGTAGCGGACTGACCTCCTCCACGTCCGCCCACACCACCAACGCCGCCTCGCCGGTCATCGTCCACACCGTCTCGGGAATAGGAGGCTGCGCCCGCGCCAGGGGCCCCTGGATGAGCAATGCCACCAGAACCCAGACGAATCTCCGGACACGCCAACGCCCCATCAGGCAGGCAGACACATGCATGAGACATCCCCCTGTCGTGCTCGTGCATCCATGAGACTGCACGACTCACGAGCCGGCAGGGCCACGCGGCGTCCTTCTCTCCGTCATGAGTCGGTCACGTCCAGGGGCACACAGCCCGCCTGCCCTCAGCGGTAGTGCGTGGCAATCCAGTCGCCCTCAATCTGTTGGATGGCGATGTCCAGGTCATACACAGCCCGAAGCACCTCCGGCCGCATGATTTCGTCCGGCCGTCCCTGGAACAGGACCTTGCCGTCGCGCATCGCGATGAGGTGGTCCGAGTAGCACGAGGCGAAGTTCAGGTCGTGCAGCACCAGGACGATGCTCTTGCCCAGCGTGTCGGCCGCGGTGCGCAGCTGCTTCATCATCGACACCGCGTGCTTCAAATCCAATCCATTGAGCGGCTCGTCCAGAAGCACGTGGTCCGTGTCCTGACACAGCACCATCGCCACGAAGGCGCGCTGACGCTGGCCTCCCGACAGCTCATCCAGGAACCGCTCCGCGAGCGCGCCAAGCCCCATGTGCTGGATGGCCCGCTCCACGTGCTCCCGGTCCTTCACCGTGGGACGCCCCTTGGAGTGTGGATAGCGGCCGAACGTCACCAACTCCCGCACCGTCAACCGCGCGGTGATGTGATTGTCCTGCCGAAGGATGGCCAGCTTCCGCGCGAGCACCTCCCCCGGCGTGGTGAGGACGTCCAGGCCATCCACCCGCACCGAGCCCGAGGACATCGGCGACACCCGGCTGATCATCGACAGCAACGTCGACTTGCCCGCGCCGTTCGGCCCGATGATGGAGGTGATGCCCCCCACCGGGAAGCGCAGGGACACGTCGTCCACGACCACCGTGGCGCCATAGCGCCTGGTGACGTTCGCGGCCTCAATCATCCCGGGTTCCTCCGCAAGAGCATCGAGATGAACACCAGCCCTCCCACGAAATCGATGATGACGCGCGGGTTGGTGTTGAACGCAAAGACCTGCTCCAGCAGGAACTGCCCCGCGACCAGGGACACCCCCGCGATGAGCGCCGCCGCGGGCAGCACGAGCCCATGCCGGTACGTGCGCACGACCCCATACGCCAGGCTGGACACCAGCAGGCCGAAGAAGGTCACCGGCCCCACCAGCGCGCTCGACACGGACACGAGGATGGCCACCACCACCAGCACGCCCGCCACCGTCCGCGGGTGATTCACCCCCAGGTTGATGGCCGTCTCGCGCCCCAACACCAGCACGTCCAGCGTCCGCAGCATCCGCCACCCGACCACCGACACGCCCAGCGTCAGCGCGAACGAGATGAGCAGCAGCTCCTCGTCCGGCTGGTTGAAGCTCGCGAAGAACCGGTCCTGCAGGAAGATGAACTCGTTGGGGTCGATGAGCCGCTGGAGGAACGACGCCAGGCTCTTGAACAACACCCCCAGCACCACGCCCGTCAGGAGCACCCGCTCCACGCCGCGCTGCCCTCCTCCGAACAGGCCCCAGTACAGGAGCCCCGAGAAGGCCACCATGACCAGCACCTCCACGCCGAAGCGGAGCCTCGGGTCCAGGCCCGCCACCACCCCGGAGCCCAGGAAGTAGAGCAGGCACGTCTGGATGAGCACGTAGAGGTTGTCGAACCCCAGGATGGCGGGCGTCAGCACGCGGTTGCCCGTCACCGTCTGGAAGAGCACCGTGGAGACCGCGATGGAGTAGCCCACCAGCAGCGCCGTCGCGAGCTTGCGCCCTCGGAACGGGAGGATGAACCGCCAATCACTCCCCACGTTGACGAGCAGGAACAGCCCGGCGCACGCCAGCGCCACGGCGCCCAGGATGAGCAACATGCGCTCGGGCCGACGCGTCTCCACCAGGCGCTCAGCCAACACGGGCTTCCCTCCGCGTCAGGAGGCTCAGGAAGAGCACGCTGCCCGCGACGCCCGCGATGGTCGCCCCGGGGATTTCATAGGGGAAGCGCACCACCCGGCCCAGGACGTCACACAGCAACACGAAGCCCGCCCCACCCACCGCCACCCATGGCAATGAGCGCCGCGTGTTGTCACCCAGGAACATGCTGACGAGGTTGGGAACCAGCAGCCCCAGGAACGGCACCATCCCCACCGTGACGACCACCAGCCCCGTGATGAGCGAGACGATGAGCAGCCCCAGCGCCACGATGCGCGAGTAGCGCATCCCCAGGTTCGTGGTGAAGGACTCCCCCATCCCCGCCACCGTGAAGCGGTCCGCGGCGAAGTACGCGCCACACGTGAGGCCGAACGCCGCCCACAGCAGCTCGTAGCGCCCCCGCAGCACGTTGGAGAAGTCGCCCGTCTTCCATGCGTTGACCGACTGGAGCAGGTCGGACCGGTACGCGAAGAACGTCGTCACCGAGTCGAACACACTGCCCAGCACCAGCCCCACCAGCGGGACGATGAGCACCGAGCGCAGCGGGATGCGCCGCAGGATGAGCAGGAACAACGCCGTGCCCGCCAGCGAGAACGCCGCCGCGACGAGCATCTTCCCCAGCACCGGGAGCTGGGGCATCAGCATGGTGGCGACGAGCAACCCCAGGCCCGCGGAGTCCGCCGCGCCCACCGTCGCGGGCTCCACGAAGCGGTTGCGCGCGAGCATCTGGAGGATGAGCCCCGCCACGCCCAGCGAGGTGCCCACCAGCAGGACCGCCAGCAGCCGGGGGATGCGGCTGATGAGCAACATCTGGAGCGCCTGCTCATCCGGCCCCGGCGACACCAGCGCGTGCCAGGACACGTCGCCCACGCCAATGAACACGCTGACCAGGGCCAGCAGGGCAATGACGGCAACGGCGGCGACGAGTCGAATCACGGCTCGGGCAACCTATGGCGCCTTCGAGGCGTAGAACTCCGCGACCTGCCCGCGCAGCCGGTCCACCGCCTGGATGCCGCCACCAATGAGGTACGCGTTCATCGGGTCCAGATAGACGACCTGCCCCTTCTTCCACGCCGTCGTCTGGTGGACCAGCTCGTTGTCGAGCACCTGCCGCGCCCCACCCGACTGCCCCATGCCCGCGTCCCTATCAATCACGAACAGCCAGTCGGGGTTCTTCTCGCGGATGAACTCCGAGCCGATGACCTCGCCATGCAGGGACGCGCTGAGCCCCGCGGCGGCCACCGGCACGCCGAAGTCACCGTGGATGACACCGAAGCGGGAGCCCGGGCCATACGCGCTGATGCGCCCGCCCGTCACGAGCACCACCAGCCCCGTGCCTCGGCTCGTCGTCGTCTCCTTCAGCTTCGCGATGGAGGCGCGCAGCTCCGTCACCAGCACTCGCGCCTTCTCCTCCCTGCCGAAGAGGGTCGCCAGCAGCTCCGTGTTGGCGACCACCGTGTCCAGGTAGTTCACCCCACCCATGGGCAGGTCCACCGTGGGCGCGATGCGGGACAGGTTCGCGTACTTCGCGCTGGAGCGCCCCCCCGTGATGATGAGGTCCGGGCGCGCGGAGTGGAGGGCCTCGTAGTTCGGCTCGAACAGCGTCCCCATGCGCGGGTACTTCGCGTCCCCGAACGGCGCGAGGTGCCCCGGGAACTGGTCCCCCGCCACGGCGAAGACCTCCACGCCCAACGCCTGGAGGATGTCCAACGCCACCAGGTCGAAGACCACGACGCGCTGGGGATGCAGCGGGACCACCGACGTCCCCTGGGCATGCTTGACGGTGCGCCCCTTCTCGGACGGCGCCTCCGCCGCAGGAGCAGCTCCCGACGCGGGCTCCGGCGAGCGCTGGCACGCAGCCCCCAGGCCCACGACGGCCAGCACCACGGCGGCTCGCCACATCACGGAGGAGGTCAAGGAACGCCTGTCAGATGTGCTCACGATTTCCACCACCCAGTGCCGCGGAACGACTCGGCCCCACCCGCGGACCGCGCCCTTACACATCATTTGATTCTGCAAATCAATATCAGAGTCCACGAAGAATCAAGGTCCCGACGGCCCCAGGGAGTGGGGGTAGGTGTTCCGCGCCTTCGTGCGTCCGTCCGTCAGTCCTGGACCTGGCCCGTGAAGTACGCCGCGCGGATGAGTCGGCCGCAGAGGATGGACTTGCCGGAGGGCGTCTGCTCCGCGGGGGTGGTGGGTGTCTGCCCCACGACGCCGAGCATGTCTTCGCGGGCGACAATCAGGTACGTGCTCTTGTCCTTGGAGACCCAGGGATAGAAGCCGAAGAGGCCCGCGCTGCTGAAGCCGCCGCTGTGGGCCGGGCCCTGGTCCGGCTCCACCCAGTGGGCCAGCGAATAGCGCGCGGGCTCGTTCGAGAACCAGGGGCTGTAGCCCACGTCGCCGCACGCGGGCGAGGCACAGACGCTGGCCGTGCCCAGGAAGGCGCCCAGCTTCAGTCCGCCCGTCATGAGGGCTCGAAGGAAGCGCGCGTACTCGGTGGCGCTCGTCTTCGCGCCGCCCGCGAGGTTGACGTTGCCGTAAGAAAGGTCGAGCGGCAGTCGGCTCTCCACTTCGGACGCGAGCGCGAGCGTGCCGGATGCGCCCAGGTTCATGGCGTAGTCGGCGTGCGCCTCGAGGTGCCCGGGCTGATAGACGAAGCGCGGAGGACTGGCCGGCGCGTAGTCGACCAGCGGCCCGGTGATGTTCCGCGTCAGGTTGCAGCCGTGCACGGTGGTGAGCAGGGCTTTGCAGTCGGACTCGTCCGCGGGCTCGAGCAGGGGCGTCGTGCTGGTGAAGTTGAGGAACGGGACGTCCACCAGGCGGGGCGCGCCGCCTCGGACCTCCAGGACATAGGCGCCATAGAGCCACTTCGAGGCCGACGCGATGTTCATCACGCTCCCGGCCCCGGGGGCCAGAAGGCCCACCGAATCGCCGACGACCTTCCCGCCCGCGTCCCCCATCTCCCAGTAGAACGGGCGCACGTCGGCACAGGCATTCCGCGTGGAGCGCGCCGTCAACCGCGCCGCCTCCGGGTCACGCGCCGAGGGCTGCGCCAGGCTCACCGCCGCGCACAGCACCAGTCCCAGTCCCACCCGTCCGTTGTTCATGCTCGAGGCCCCCATTCGTGCCGGGTATTCTTCCTTCACGCGTCGCGGAAGCCAATGCCTCTCGGCTCATGCGCGGCACGCACAGGTGAAGTGCCAGGACCTCACTCGCGTCCACGAGGTCCGCGCGGCACTCCTTCGTGCATGAGCGTTCTCACCGAATCGAAGCCCCTGAGTCCCTGGAGTCTCGCCATCCGCTCCGCCCTCGCCTCGGGGGGCGTGTTGCTGATGACGAGCGTCCACCACGTCTACGGCGCCCTCCGATACGAGACCCCCTGGCGCCTGCACATGGTCGCCGTCTCCGCCCTCACCGCGCTGGGCCTCGTGGGCACACTGAGCCTCTTTCGCGCGAGACCGGAGGGAGGACTCGGCACGGCGGCGCTGGGGTTCTTCGCGCTGCTCACGCTGGCGCTCCCCGTGGGGATGATTGGGACGTACGAGGGCCTCTACAACCACGTCCTCAAGAACATCCTCTTCTTCGGAGGCGCGTCGGCCTCGCTGCTCCACACGCTCTTCCCGCCGCCCGTGTACGAGCTGCCGAACGACTTCTTCTTCGAGCTCACCGGGAACCTCCAGGTGGTTCCCGCCGCGCTCTCATTCCTCTTCCTATCGCGCCTGCTCAAGCAATGGCTGCGCGACAGGAGGTAGCCGGCGCGGGCGTCCGGCGTGTCACCGGACGCCCCGCTCGCTCAGGCCGCCTTGTTCAGCCAGGCCTCATAGGCGGCGTAGTCGTAGTCCCGCCCCAAGAAGGCGTGGACCAGCCGGGCCGCGTCGTCCGAGCCGCCCGGCTCCAGCACCGCGCGGCGGTACGCCTTCGCGGGCTCGGGAGACAGCAGGCCCTTCTCCTGGAACACCGTGAAGAGGTCCTTCGCGATGACCATCGACCACATGTACGTGTAGTAGTTCGACGAGTACCCCTCGAGGTGCCCGAAGGACAGGTGGAAGTACGTGTCCTCCACGTAGGGGAACGGCGTGTACTTGCCCTGAAGCTCCCGCACCAGCGCGGTGGCATCCAGCCCCGCCGGGTCCCGGCGATAGAGCTCCAGGCTGAGCGCCGCGTAGAACATCTGCTGGCGCACCCACAGCCCCTTGCCGAACTCGTCCGCGCGGCGAAGGCGCGTCACCATCTCCTCGGGGAGCAGCTCGCCCGTCTGGTAGTGCTTCGCGAACGTGCGCAGGCTGGCCGCGTCGCGCGCCCACTCCTCCAGCATCTGCGACGGCGCCTCCACGAAGTCCCACTCCGTGCGCACGCCCGACACGCCGGACCAGCGCGTGTGACCACCGAAGATGTGGTGCAGCAGGTGGCCGAACTCGTGGAGGAACGTCTCCACGTCGTCGTGCTGGAGCAGCGCGGGCTCGGCGCCGGGCTTGGGGAAGTTGCACATCAGCACGCCCTCCGGCAGCCGGTGTCCGGCCTTGCCGCTGGTGAGCGTGAACTGCGCCGCGTGCTTGTACTTGTCCGCGCGCGGGTGCATGTCCAGGTAGAAGCGGCCCTTCAGCACGCCGTCCTCCAGCACGTCGTACGCCTCCACGTCGGGGTGCCACACCGTGGCGTCCTTCACGGGGCGGTAGGTCACGCCGAACAGGCGGGCCGTCAGGTCCAGCATCCCCTGCTTCACGCGCGAGTACTCGAAGTAGGGGCGCACCGCCTGCGAGTCGAAGGCGTACTGCTCCGCCTTGATGCGGTCCTCCAGGTACGCCTGGTCCCACGGGTCCACGCGCGCGGCATCGGGCGTGTCCTTGCGCTTGCGCTCCAGGAGGAGTCCGTAGTCGCGCTGCATGCGCGCCCCCGAGGCATTCGCGACGCGGGTGATGAAGTCCGCGGCGGCGTCCTCGTTGCGGATCATCTTGTCCTCCGTCGCATAGGCCGCGTAGTTGCGGTAGCCCAGCAACGTGGCCAGCTCGTGACGGCGCGCCACCATGCGCTGGAGCACGTCCGTGTTGCTGGGGTAACCCCGATGGCGGAACGTGCGCCACAGCTGCTCTCGCGCCTTCGCGTCGCGCGAGTACGTCATGAAGGGGATGATGTCCGGGTAGTCCGTGGTGATGGTCACCTTCCCGTCCGCGCCCGGGGGGTGGGCTCGGACGTAGTCGTCCGGCAGCCCGTCCAGCGCGGAGGGAGGCAGGGACACCGTGCGCGTGTCCTGGAGCATGTTGCGGCTGAACTCCTGGCCGATGCGGACCAGCTCCTCGTTCAGCTCCTTCACCCGGGCCCGCGTCGCGTCATCCCGGTCCACGCCCGAGCGGCGGAAGTCCCGCAGCACCTTCTCCATCCACTTGCGCGTCTGCGCGTCCTGCCCCGAGAGGTCCTGCGCGACGAGCACGTCGTAGACGCCCCGGTCCATGTGGATTTCGGTGGCGAGCGTCTCCACGGCCTGCTCGGCGGCCTCGGCGGCCTCGCGCATGGCGGCCTCGGGGTGCGAGTGGCGCACGACGCTCGCGCGAGCCCCGGCGTTCTCGAGCGAGGCCATGGACTCGTCGTACAGCTCCAGCACCTGGCCGACGTCGAACGGGGCCTTGAGCGTCTTGAGGCGGGCGATGCCGGCGCGCGTGGTCTCCATGGCGGCCTCACCGGAGCGACGGAACTCGTCGGGAGGACAGGTGATGAGGCGAACGGTGTCGGGGACAGGCGTTTCTGGCACGGGCGGCTCTCCTGGGCGTGCGGTCGGAATCAGTGCGGGCAAAGGTAATCCGCCCGCCGCTCGGGAGCAGCAGTGATTGAGGTGAGGACCCTCGGGATGTCGTGCGGATTACGGCGCTCCCTCCAGGGGGATGGCCCCGGGGGTTCACCAGCGGGCCTCGCGGAGCCGTCGTCCGGGGCACCGGGGTGTGGCGGCGCCCGTCACCGACGTCGTGACGGGGCGCGGGACTGCGTCATCAGGGGTGCCGCGAGTCAGCCCGGGACTGCTCGGCGCCCGACGTGACGGGCGACCTCGCGTGGGCCTCGTCGCACGTCTCATTCGGGTGGCCAGGGGTCCCTCGGTCTCCACCGGGGAGCGTCTGTCGGGAGGCGCACCAGCTCGCGCCACGGTCGCGGCTCACCCGGCGGTCGTCCCAGGCCGGGGACCGGCTCATCGAATGCCCGGGCTCCTGGGTGAAGTGCTCGTCGTAGGTGAGCTCGTCCATCAGCACCCCGTTCACCCGAACCGTCACGCGCCCCGAGGCCTCCAGGTCCAGCGTGGTCCCGTAGTCGAGGTCCGCGACCACGCCACCGTTCGTGTCCCGGTCCGCGTTGCTCGCGAGGACGAAGGTGCCTCCAGGCGGCAACACCACCGCCGCGTCCTCCCCCTTGTCCACGGAGACGGAGCCCTTGGCCGTTCCCACCGCGTACATGAGGGAGAGCCCGTTGATGTTGAGCAGCCGGTCGCTGATGTTGGTCAGCTCGATGTACTCGGTCGTGCCCAGGCTCGGCGCGGTCATGAGCTCGGTGATGACCAGGTCGCCCTCGGCCGGCGCGGCGGCCGTGTCGCAGGCGCCCTGGAAGCACACGCCATTCAGGCCCTCGCACGGAGTCTCCAGGGCCACGTACTGGCACGTCGGGTCATCCTCTCCCACCACGTAGACCACCCGGTCCACTCCCGACTCCGAGCACGTCGGCGCGCGCGCCGCACAGAGTTCGTTGTTGGCGAAGGACGTCACCTGCGCCGATGCGGTCGTCAGCGCGCTGGTGTTCCCCGCCCCGTCCTTCACTCGCACCGCGAAGTGATACGTCTGGCCTGACGTGAGGGGACCGACGACCACCTCCTCCTGTGCTCCGGGCGCCTTGGGTGCATCCGTCGCCACGGGGAAGGCCGACGCGAAGTTGCCCGCGTTGATGGCCGTCGAGCTGTACTTCAGCTCATAGGACGTCGCCTGACCGAGCACCCCGTCGTCTCCCGTCGCAAGCCAGCGCAGACGCACGCTGCCCCCGGCCAGAGGCGTGGCCTCCAGCGCGGCCACCGGCGAGGGCGCGATGTTGTCATTGACAGTCATCGGCACCGAGACCGTGAGCACCCCCACATCCGCCACCGAGGCGATGAGCTGACCTGAGCCCTCCTGCTCCACGGAGACCGTGGTGAACTCCGCCACGCCAGCCACGGGCGCGATGGTGGTATCGCCCGCCAGCGCACCTCCCGTCGAGAAGGAGAGCGACACGGACGAAGCAGCCCCCGCCACACCATTTCCGAAACGGTCCTCGACGGCCACCCGCACGGCGGGCAGTGGCTGCCGGACCGCGACCGAAACCGGACCCGTCAAGAAGCGCAGGCTCGCAGCGGGTCCAGCGACCACCGTGAGCGAGCTGGTCGCCGGCGCGGCGAGATTCACGTCCGTGAAGGTGACGGACTGCGGCCCAGCGGTCTGCAGTGTGTACGTGAAGGAGTGCTCGCCCTGGTCCCCCGCGATGTACGTGTACGCGGACTGAGCCCCCACCGCGCCGTCCGTCGTGGTCGGTGTGACGGTGCCTCGGTAGCCTCGCGCCACGTTGCCGAACCGGTCCTTGGCGCTGACCACGAAGGAACGAGGCACTCCCGCCGTGATGGTGTCCGTCGCGGGAGACACGCTCAGCGCGGTGGCGACTCCCGGTTGAACCGAGACCGACTCCGAATCCGTCAACGTCCCCTGCTGCGTGTCGGTGACGGACAACACCGCCGACTGCGCCTGAGCAAACGTGATGCTGAATTCATGTTTGCCCTCGTCCGCCGCCGTGAAGGTGTACTCGCCAAGTCCGGTGGTTTGAGGGTCATTCGGAAGCAAGGAGAGCGCCACCCTCCCCCGGTAGCTGGACGCGTGGTAGCCAAACTCATCCACCACCGCCACCGTGGCCACCACCGCATCTCCCGCGACGGGGCTCGTCGTGGACAACACCACCACCAACGTCGCCGGCGGCCCTGGCGCCACCTTCGTACTCACCGTTCCAGACAAGCTGCCGGCCACCTCCGAAGCAGTCAGAAAGCGATTGCCCGAGCTCCTGAACGTCACCTGGAAGGAGTGCTGTCCCGCGTCCGAGGCAGTGAAGACCTTCGCGGACAAGGGATACGTGGCCAGGGAGTCATTCGTGGTGAAGCTCACGGAGCCGGTGTATCCCGGCACCAGATTGTCGAAGGCGTCCAGCACGCGAAGCGTGAGCGTATGCGTGCTCTTCGAAGAGACATCCTGCGGCAAGCCCACCAGCTCCAGCCTGGCCGCGACGTCGTTCGTCACGACGACCTCCACGAAGCCCGTGAGCTGGCTGTTCCCCGTATCCGTCACCGTCAAACGCTGAGTTCCGGCGGTGGACAGCTTCACGCCGCCAAACTCATGGCTACCCGCTGCCGGCGCGGTGAACGTGTAGTCGGCGGGCAGCGTCTTCACCGTGGACGTGGTGGTGAAGCGCACGGTTCCGAGATAGCTCTTCGCGACGTTGCCGAAGCTGTCTTGTGCCGTCACCGTGAGGCTCTGCGGATGCCCGGCCGTCACCTGCGCCGGAAGCCCCGTGATGACGAACCGAGCGGCCGCCGCCGCATCGATTCTGAAGGCGTTGCTCTGCTGCGTCCGTCCGCTGGCGCTGGCCGAGAAGAAATGAGAGTCCGCCGCCGTGTCGACGCGCAGGCCCGTGAAGGTGGCCACACCCGCGACGGCGGAGACCTGCTGCGGCACGAAGCCAGGGTCTCCCACGAGCGACAGCGTCACCGGAGCGGTGGAGGAGGTCACCACCTGGTCTTGCGCATTCAGGAGGGACACCTTCACCGTGGCCATCGGCACACCCGCCGTGCCGTTCACGGGCTGGACCGTGAACTCCAGTCGCGCCACGTTGGTGTCCACGGTCTGCAACATCACGCCGTCGGAGAGCGCGGCGTTGCCCTTGTTGTCCACCACCCTCAGCGCGACGTAGTACGTCGTGTTCGGAGTGAGGCCCGTGAGCTGCGCGGACTGCGAGGTGCCCGGAGCAGCCGGCGCATTCACCCCACCCACGAGCGTGGCCGCGTTGAACTCCGCGAGGGTCCGAATGGGCGCGATGGAGTAGCGCAGCTCCTGTGACGTCGCCGTGCCCTCGACTCCGTCATCCCCCACGGCCACCCAGCTCACCGTCGCCGTGTCCGGGCCCAGCGTCCCCGGCGTCAGCACGGGCTTCGCCGGCGACACGTCATCCACGATGGTGAACGTTCCCGCGGTGGTGACATCCGCCAGCCCACTCGCGGAGGCGCGCAGGTGGAACACGCCCTCTGACTCCACCCGCAGGTCCGTGAAGTGGACCACGCCGTCCACCGGCGTGACCTCGCGCCGCCCCGAGAGGGCCCCCTGCTCCACCAGGGCCACCGTCACGCGAGGCGAGCCCACGGCCGCGGTGTTGCCGAAGCCATCCTGGATGGCCACGCTCACGGGCAACAGCACCGCGCGCACCGAGGCATTCGAAGGCGCCTGGGTGAACGCCATCCTCGTGGCCTCGCCGGCGAACACGCCCACCGTCCGTCGGGCAGTCAGCGTCGGGTTGCGCTCATCCGTCACGATGACGTCCTGACGTCCCGCGCGCTTGAGCGTGATGCCCGTGAAGAGGAAGCTCCCCGCGTCGCCCGAGGTGAACGTGTGAGCCGAGGGACGCTCGGCCGACCCGTCCGTCGACGTCACCGCCAGCGTCCCCGTGTAGTTCGTGGCCAGGTTGGAGAAGGCGTCACGCACCGTCACCCGCGCCGAGCGCTGCGCGCCCGCGACGGCATCGGAGGCCAGCTCGGAGATCTCCAACGAGACCGGCGCCGCGGGAACGACGCTGAAGACGGCGGTCGTCGCATCCTCCACCCCCGCCGCCGAGGCCTTGAGCTGGAAGCCCGTGCCCGCCTTCTTCAGCACCACCTCCGGGAAGCGCGCCAGGCCGCCAACGGGCGTCGCCGTGAGCGTGCCCTCCAGCACCGCATCCGCCGGGCCCGCCGTCTTCGCCAACGTCACCCGCTCGCGCGCCCCCGTGACGAGCCGCCCCGAGGCATCGACGAAGCGGACCTCCAGGCCCGCCAGGACCGAGCCCGCCGTCGAGTCACGCACCGTCCCGGAGAACAGCAGGCGCGTGGCCACCGGCGCGACGAAGGTGAACGTGGGCTGGGAGGCCAGCACCACCGCGCCGCCCTCGGCGGAGACCGAGGCCGTCACGCGCTTGGTCCCCTCCCGCGTGGACGCCACATAGGCCACCGCGACGCCCCGCTCGTCGGTGGGCTGCTGGGCCTGCGACACCGTGTTGCCATCTCCGGAGACCGCCACCGTCACGGAGCGCCCCGCCAGCGGCGCGCCGCCCTGGTCCTTCACCGTGACGGTGATTTCCCCCCGGTCGTCGCCATCCGCGCGCAGCTGGCGGGACGTCAGCGTCACCGTGGACGCGCGCGCATCCGGCAGGACCGCGGGCTGCGCCAGCGGCGGCGGCTTCGACGCTTCGCCACAGCCCACCAACAGACCCAGGCAAAGGACAGCCAACCCGACGAGCCGGGATGACGGAGGAAGGCTTGCGGACATGAGTCGCTCCGGGATGCGAGCCGACTTCCGGGGAGAAGTCCGGCCCACAGGGAGCCTTGTCTCTTAGCAGACCTTCCCACCCGAGGCGTAAGCGCCAGCACCACCCTCAATGACAGCACACCCTCACCCAGGGGCCGGGAGGTCGTGATGAACCCAGCCCCCAAGTCCAAGGGGCACTACATGCCCAGGGCCGCGACGAGCGCGGCGCCGCCCAGCAGGGACTGGCCGCCGTCGCAGACCATGATGGAGCCGGTGACGAAGGACGCGGCGTCCGAGGACAGGAACAGCGCCATGCGCGCGATGTCCGCCTTGGTGCCGAAGCGCTGGAGCGGCAGCGCCTGGACCAGCTTCTGGTGCCCCTCCTCGCTGGGGGCCAGGCGGCGCATGCCCTCGGTGTCCTCGATGGGACCCGGGGTGATGGCGTTGACGCGCACACCGGCGCCGCCCCACTCGAGCGCGAGCACGCGGGTCAGCATGTCCACGCCGGCCTTCGCCGCGCAGACATGGGCCTGCATCGCCATGGGCAGGTACGCCTGGGGCGCGGAGATGTTGATGACGGAGGCGCCGGGCTTGCGCAGGTGCTCGAAGCCCGCGCGACAGATGTTGAAGGTGCCCAGCACGTCGATGTCCATCACGGCCTTGAAGCCGTTGGACGACATGCCCAGCGCGGGCGCGGGGAAGTTGCCGGCGGCGCCACAGATGAGGATGTCCAGCTCCCCGTACGCGTCGCGCACCGTCTGGAGCGCCTTCTCCACGGAGGCGTAGTCGCGCACGTCGGCGGCCACGCCCATGGCGGTGCCGTGGGCCTGGAGGCCCTTCACGGCGCCCTCGAGCTTCTCCACGTTGCGGCCATTGATGGCCACCTTGGCCCCGGCCTTCACGAACGCCTCGGCGATGCCGAGGTTGATGCCACTGCTGCCGCCCGAAATGAACGCCACCTTGCCCGCCAGCAGCCCGTCCTTGAACACGCCATCAGCCATGATTCGTCTCCTGTGGAAGCAACCGGGCGGCGACTTGACCAGAACCCGCCGCACTGCGTCCACGGGCGAGTGAGGACCTGCGCCACGGCGGGGCCGCTGTGTTAGAGGACCGGACATGCGCCGTCGTCCTGAAATCCTCGCCCCCGCTGGAGACCTCGACTCGATGAAGGCCGCGCTGGCCAGTGGCGCGGACGCCATCTATTTCGGCCTGGACGAAGGCTTCAACGCCCGCGCCCGGGCGGAGAACTTCTCGCTCGCCCGCCTGCCCGAGACGCTCGCGCTCGTGCACCGCGCGGGGGCTCGCGCCTACCTGACGATGAACACGCTGGTGTTCGAGCCGGAGCTGGCGGTGGTGGAGGACATCCTGCGGCGCGTGGCCGCGGCGGGTGTGGATGCGCTCATCGTCCAGGACCCGGCCATCGCGCTGGTGGCTCGCGCGGTGTGCCCCGAGATGGAGGTCCATGCCTCCACGCAGATGACCATCTCCAGCGCGGAGGGCGCGCGCTTCGCCCGCGGACTGGGGGCCACTCGCGTGGTGGTGCCGCGCGAGCTGTCGGTGGCGGAGATTGCCCGGCTGGCGAGCGAGACGGACATCGAGTTGGAGGTGTTCATCCACGGCGCGCTCTGCATGTCGTGGAGCGGCCAGTGCCTCACCAGCGAGGCGTGGGGTGGACGCTCGGCGAACCGGGGACAGTGCGCGCAGTCCTGCCGGCTGCCGTATGACCTGGTGGTGGATGGGCAGACGAAGGACCTGGGCGATGTGCGCTACCTGCTCAGCCCCAAGGACCTCGCGGGCGTCATGGCGGTGCCCAAGCTCATCGACATCGGCGTGCACTCGCTGAAGATTGAAGGCCGCCAGAAGGGGCCGCAGTACGTCGCCACGGCCGTCACCGGTTACCGGCGCTGGGTGGATGGGCTGGAGGCGGGCAAGGCGGACGTGGGGGCGCTGCGCAAGGACCTGGCCGACATGACGCTGTCGTACAGCCGGGGCTTCTCGCATGGGTTCTTCGCGGGCTCGGACCACCAGACGCTGGTGGAGGGGCGCTTCCCCAAGCACCGCGGCGCGATCCTGGGCGTGGTGGAGGCGGTGCAGGGGCGCGACGTGCTCGTGGTGGAGGACCCGGAGGGACGGCCCTGGACGGGTGGGCTCGGGCAGGACGAGGCTCGCGAGGGGCCCAAGGGCAAGGTGTCGTCTCCGCTGGAGGGGGACGCGCCGGTGGGCGAGGTGCTGTCGCCTCGTCCGGGCATGGGCGTGGTGTTCGATGACGGGCACCCGGAGGACAAGCACGAGGCGGGCGGGCCGCTGTTCCGCGTGGAGCGGCATGAGCGGGGCTGGGTGCTGGGCTTCGGCAATCCGGGGCCGGACATGTCTCGGGTGGCGCGCGGGCAGCGCGTCTGGGTGACGAGTGATCCTTCCCTGGCGAAGCACACGGAGGAGCTGCTGGCGCAGGGCGAGCCCGAGGGCCGCGTTCCGCTGGCGCTGACGGTGTCGGGGGCGGCGGGGGCGGCGTTGGTGGTGACGGGCACGGCGCGCGGTGGGCATGTGGCCACGGCGACGAGCTCGGTGATGCTGGCGGCGGCGCGGGGAGGTGGGCTGGATGCGGCGTTGTTGAAGGACAAGCTGGCGGCGCTGGGCGGTACGCCGTTCCATCTGTCGGGACTGGACACGACGGCGCTGGGGACGGGGCTGCACCTGCCGGTGTCGGAGCTCAAGGCGCTGCGGCGCGCGCTGGTGGTGGAGCTGACGGAGAAGGTATCTCGCGGCCCTGTTCGCACGGTTCGTGAGACGTCCGTGCTGGACGAGGTGCGTGACTCGCGGCGGGAGCGCGTGGTGGCGACGCCGGTGCCCGAGGGGGCGCTGCTGTTGCCGCTGTGCCGGACGGACGAGCAGCTCGAGGCGGTCATCGCCGCGGGGCTTCCCGAGGTGGAGCTGGATTGGATGGAGCTCGTGGGGCTCCAGCGCGCGGTGGAGCGGGCGAAGGCCGCGGGCCTGCGCGTGACGATTGCGACGGTGCGCGTGCAGAAGCCGGGGGAAGAGGGCTACGACGCGCGCATCGCGAAGCTGAAGCCGGACGCGGTGCTGGCGCGGCACTGGGGCGCGATGATGCACTTCCTGGAGCGCCCGTTCGCTCCGGGCGAGACGCGGCCGGCGCTGCATGGGGACTTCTCGCTCAACGTCACCAACTCCGTGACGGCGCTGCATCTGCTGGGGCTGGGGCTGGACACGCTGACGTTCGCGCACGACCTGGACGCGGTGCAGCTGGGCGCGATGTTGGAGCACCTGCCCGCCGAGCGGTTCACGGTGACGGTGCATCACCACATCTCGACGTTCCACACGGAGCACTGCGTGTACTCGCACACGCTCTCGCAGGGACGTGACTACCGGAGCTGTGGTCGGCCGTGTGAGAAGCACCGGCTGTCGCTGCGGGACCACAAGGGGTTGGAGCACCCGGTGGTGGTCGACGTGGGGTGCCGGAACACGGTGTTCAACGCGCAGGCGCAGAGCGCGGCGTCGCTGGTGCCGTCACTGATGGCGCGTGGCGTGCGGCGGTTCCGGGTGGAGTTCGTGCGCGAGTCTCGCGAGGAGGCCACGCGGGTGCTGGGGGCGTATCAGGAGCTGCTCGCCGGACGCATCTCTCCGGCGGAGGCCGTGCGGCGCGCGGCGGTGCACGAGCAGTTCGGCGTGACGAAGGGGACGATGAAGGTGTTGAACCCCACGTTCACCGTTCAGCGCTGAGGCTCGGATTCAGCGTTCGTCCTCGGTCTCCAGCGCGGAGTCCCGTGTGACGCGCAGCACGGCGCGGAAGACGTCGTCGAGCGCCCGGGTGTTGAGGCCCGCCCGTGAGGCCCACTCTCGACGGGCCTCCAGCATGGAGGACTCTCGCTCCGGGTCGAGGAAAGGGAGTCCGTGCTCGGACTTCACTCGTGCCGCGTCCTTGACGAGCTGTGCGCGCCGGGCGAGCAGCGCCACCAGCTCCCGGTCCACGGTGTCGATGCGCTCGCGCACGTCCTTGAGTCCGGGGGGCGCGGCCTCCGCTCCGGTGTCGCGCGCGGATTCCGCTGCGAGGTCGAGCCCCTCGTGGAGCTGCGTGAGCGCTTCGAGCAAGCCCACGCGGGCTTCTCGGGCGTAGGGGTTCTCCGCCTGCACGACGGCGAAGAGGTGCGGCACCTCCGTGCGCGCGTACTCCTCCAGCCGGGCGACGGGATGGAAGCTGGGAGGCGCGAAGGGCAGGTCCTTCCCCACTCCCGCCTTCACGAGCCCGTGAGCCAGGAAGAACGTGAGCACGTGCGTGCGCGCCATCAGCACGTCGTGGGCCTCGGGCGACATCTCCGTCACCGAGCAGCCCAGCGACTCGAAGAGCTCGCGGGTGCGGCGGACAGCCTCGGGGTGCAGTGGATTCGGGCAGACCACGGTGCGGCGGGCATCGCCACGCGCGAGGCTGGCGGGGCCGAAGAGCGGATGCGTGCCGACCCATGGGATGTCTCGTCCCAGCACGGAGGCGAGCATGTGGACCGGGCGGACCTTCACACTCCCCACGTCGATGACGAGCTGCGCTGGAGTCAGGTGCGGCCGGAGCTCCTTCAGCGCCGAGCGCATGGCCGAGACAGGCATGGCCAGCACCAGGAGGGACGAGCGCGAGGCCAGCTCCGCGAGGGAGCCGGCCTGGAGCTTCGGAGGAACCTCATCCAGTCGCGGGTCGAAGACCCGGTGCGGGAGGTTCGCTTCGGAGAGCAGCCCCGAGAGGGCTCGGCCGAAGCGGCCATAGCCCAGCACACCGATGGTCTCCTTCATTCCACGAGGCTCCCGGGGCTCGACGTCATGGGGCGGGAATCCTCCCATCGCGAGCGCGACGGGTGAAAGGGCCTGGTGGGGAGGACGCGCTCACCTGCCCTGGAATCGGGCGGGCCGGCGCTCGGCGAAGGCGGCGAAGGCCTCCGTGAGGTCGTGCGACTGGAGGAACGCGGAGTTCCAGACGGCGACGTAGCGCAGGCCGTCCGCCGTGGACTTGTCCGCGCAGTAGTCCATGACCTGCTTGGCGCCCTGGACGACGAGCGGCGGATTCTCCGCGATGCGACGCGCGGTGGCGCGGGCCTGGGTGAGCATCTCCTTGGCGGAGGGGAAGACCTCGTTGACGAGGCCCATGCGCAGGGCGCGCTCGGCGTCCACGTCGCTGCCGGTATAGGCGAGCTCGCGGGTGTGGCCGTCGCCGATGATGCGAGGCAGGCGCTGGAGGGCGCCCAGGTCCGCGACGATGCCGACCTTCACCTCGCGCAGGGAGAACTTCGCGTCGCGGGCGCAGTAGCGGAAGTCACACGCGGCGATGAGGTCCATGCCGCCACCGATGCACCAGCCATGCACGGCGGCGATGTAGGGCTTGCGGCTGCGAGCCAGTCCCTCGGTGGACTGCTGCATCTCACCAATCAGCTTCAGGAGCTGGGTGCGCTCCAGCGCGAGGTTGCTGTCGCCGGTGAAGAGTGGACCCAGGGACTCCATCATCCCCATGAGGTCCAGGCCGTAGGTGAAGTGGTCACCCTGGCCACGCACCAGCACGACGCGCACGGAGTCATCGGCATCGAGGGCGCGAATGGCCTCGGGCATCTCGCGCCAGAAGTCCGGGCCCATGGCATTGCCGCGCCCCGGGCCCAGGAGGACCAGCTCAGCAACCCCATCCGCCTTCTCGATGCGCAGCGACTTGTATCCGGCGTCCATGACAGCCCTCCCGCGAGAGTGGGCGAACCCTACCCCACCCACGCGGAAGCCGAGCAGCGGACGCCACGAGCGTCAGCCGAACTCCACCACCTTCATGCCGAACAGGCGGTCCACCGCGAGCAGCAGGTCGTCATGCACCTGCACCTTGATGGAGGTGTTTCCAATCAGGGCCTCGGCCTCGCCGGGGAACAGCACGCTGACCGCCACGGGCGTGGCTCCCGCGTACTTCTTCGCCAGCTCGTTCAGCTTGGCGACGCGGTCCTCCGTCAAGAGGTCCGCGGGCACCCGCAGCTCCAGCCGCTTCGTGCGCTTCTCGCGCACCTCCTTCAAGCTCTGGATGTCGTCCACGATGAGCTCCGGCGTGGGCGAGTCCTCGTCGCGCTGGCTGATCTGCACCGTCCCCGTCACCAGGATCGGGTCGTCCGACTTCAGCAGGTGCTCCCAGTTCTCGAACCCCGGCTTGGGCCCCTGCTTCGTCCACTTCCCGTTCGCCCCCATCACGCTGCGCGTCCCCTCCTTGCCCGGGAAGCACACCAGCTCGATGGAGCCCGACAGGTCTTCGATCGTCACCCACGCCATGCGCTTGCCCGTCTTCGTGGGCCGCTCGCGCAACACCGTGACGACGCCCGCCACCGTGAGCTTGTCGTCCTTGCGCGCACGCTGCACCGCCGTGATCGGCTTCGCGTAGCGCTTGAGCTCCTTGTCGTACTGATGCAGCGGATGGCCGGACACGTAGAAGCCGATGGCCTCCTTCTCCAGCGCCAGCCGCTCCTTCTCCGACCACTCCTCCACCGCGACGTAGTCGTCCTTCAACCCCGCCGCCCCACCCGAGGACGGACCCGCCAACATCCCGAACAACGAGCTCTGCCCCGCCGCCTTGTCCTTCTGGCTGGCCGAGCCCCGGTTCATCGCCTTCTCGATGGTGTCGAAGATCTGCCGGCGCGGCCGCTTCTCGAAGTCGAACGAGCCCGCCTTCACCAGCGCTTCCAACACCTTCCGGTTCACCCGGCGGCTGTCCACCCGCTCGCAGAAGTCGAACAGGCTCTTGAAGTGTCCGTCCTTGCGCGCATCCAGGATGGACTCGATGGCGCCCTCACCCACGCCCTTGATGGCGCCCAGCCCGAAGCGAATCTTCCCGTCCACGGCGCCGAACTGGAGGTCCGACTGGTTCACGTCCGGCGGCAGCACCTGGAGGCCCGACTCGCGCGCCTCGCCGATGTGCTTCACCACCTTGTCCGTGTTGTCCTTCTCGCTGGAGAGAAGGGCCGCCATGAACTCGCACGGGTAATGCGCCTTCAGCCAGGCCGTGTGAATCGTGACGAGGCCGTACGCCGCCGAGTGGCTCTTGTTGAAGCCGTACTCCGCGAACTTCTCCATCAAGTCGAAGATTTCACCGGCGACCTTCAGGTCGACGTTGTTCTTCGCGCAGCCCTCAAGGAAGCCGGCCCGCTCGGCCTGCATGACCTCGGCCTTCTTCTTGCCCATCGCGCGGCGAAGCAGGTCCGCGCGGCCCAGGGTGTACCCCCCCAGGACCTGCGAAATCTGCATCACCTGCTCCTGGTACACGATGACGCCGTACGTGTCCTTGAGCACCGGCTCCAGCGCGGGATGCGGGAACACCACCTTCTCGCGGCCGTGCTTGCGGTTGATGAACACGTCCACCATGCCGGAGTCCAGCGGACCCGGGCGGTAGAGCGCGCCGGCGGCGATGACGTCTTCGAAGCAGGACGGCTTGAGCTTCACCACCATTTCCGTGAAGCCGCTCGACTCCATCTGGAAGACGCCGGCCGTGTCGCCCTTGGCCATCAGTTCCCAGACCTTGTCGTCGTTCAGCGGAATCTCATGCCGGGGGATGTCCTTGCCGTGGTTGCGCTTCACCAGGTCCAGCGCGTGCTGAATCACCGTGAGCGTCTTCAGGCCGAGGAAGTCGAACTTCACCAGGCCCGCCGCCTCCACCTCGTCCTTGGCGAACTGGGTGATGAGCGTCTTCTCACCCGGCGGCTGGTAGACGGG
The DNA here is from genome assembly GCF_038561935.1 of Myxococcus stipitatus. The sequence continues at coordinate 8,107,960 of NZ_CP102770.1, forward strand.
CACGAACTCCCACAGCGGCTTGTCTGCAATCACGACACCGGCCGCGTGCATGCCCGGCTGACGGTGCAGCCCCTCCAGCGCCAGCGCGATTTCGAGCACGTCCTTCGTCGTGACGGGCTTGCCCTCCACGTCGCCGATGTTGGACGGCTTCTCCATCATCTCCTTGAGGCGAGGCTCCATCTCGATGGCCTCCTTCAAGGTGATGTTGAGCACTTCCGGCACCAGCTTCGCGATGCGGTCACCTTCGCTGAACGGCAGCGCGAACACGCGGCACACGTCGCGCAGCACGCTCTTGGCCTTCAGCGAGCCGAACGTGATGATCTGCCCCACGTTCATCTCGCCGTACTTGCGGCCCACGTACTGGATGACCTCGTCCCGCCGGTCCTGGCAGAAGTCGATATCGAAGTCGGGCATCGACACGCGTTCCGGGTTCAGGAAGCGCTCGAAGAGGAGGTTGTACGGAATGGGGTCCACGTCGGTGATTCGCAGCGCGTACGCCACCAGGCTGCCGGCGCCGGAGCCACGGCCCGGGCCCACGGGGATGCCCATCTTCTTCGCCCAGTTGATGAAGTCCTGGACGATGAGGAAGTAGCCGCTGAACCCCATCTTCTGGATGACGCCAATCTCCAGCGACAGGCGCGCCTGGTACACCTCGCGGTCGATGGGATAGGTGACGGTGGCCGCCAGCTCCGTGAAGCGCTCGCGCAGGCCCTCGTAGGCCAGCTCCGCCATGAAGCTGTCCGGCGTGTGGCTGTCTGGGACCTTGAAGGTGGGCAGCATGGGCTTGCCCAGCTTCAGCTCCAGGTTGCACTGCTCCGCGATGCGCTGGGTGTTGTGGACCGCCTCGGGCGTGTCCTTGAAGAACTCCAGCATCTCCGTGGGGCTGGTGACGTAGAGCTTGTCCGTCGCGTGCTTCAGGCGCTTGTTGTCCGCCAGCGTCTTGCCGCTGGCGATGCACATGAGCAGCTCGTGCGCGCGCGCGTCCTCGCGCTTGATGTAGTGCGCGTCCGCCGTGGCGCACAGCGGGATGTCCAGGTCCCGCGACAGCTGCATCAGGTTCTCGTTCGCCTTGTCCTGCTCCGGCATCCCGTTGGACTGCACCTCCAGGAAGAAGTGCCCGGGCTCGAAGATGTCCTTGTACTCCTGGGCCGCGCGCCGGGCGTGGTCCATGTCGCCGCGGAAGCAGGCGCTCGTCACCTCGCCACCCAGGCAGGCGGTGAGCGCGAAGAGGCCCTTGCTGTGCTCGGCGAGCACCTTCTTGTCGATGCGAGGGTGGTAGTAGAAGCCCTGCATGTACGCCATCGACGAGAGGTAGCGCAGGTTGGCGTAGCCCTCCGCGTTCTTCGCCACCAGGATGAGGTGGTGGGAGACCTTCTCGGAGCGGTCCTCACGCCCCTTGGGCCCCGCGACGTACGCCTCCATGCCGAGGATGGGCTTGATGCCCGCGTCCTTCGCCTTCTTGTAGAAGTCGATGGCGCCGAACATGTTGCCGTGGTCCGTCACGGCGACACTCGTCATCCCCTTCTCCTTCACCGTCTTGATGAGGTCCTTCATCCGGATGGCCCCATCGAGCAGTGAATAAAGGGTGTGAAGGTGCAGGTGGGTAAAGGACATGGTGACCGAGTATGTGGCCCTCAAGCCCTGCTCGCCAGTCCAGTGTGCGCCGTTCCTTCGAAGGGACAGCGGCCGTCCTCACCTCGGGGCTTCACACTTCTTCACCACGGGTACAAACCCGCGAAATCACCGGCGGGCACAAAGGGGACCATCGCCCCCGTGGCGAGTCCCAGGTGCCCCGGTCCGGGGCCCCGCTTTGGAGAAAGCCCCATGAAGAAGAAGCTCGCCATCGCTGGTTCCGCCGTCGTCGCCGTCGTGCTCCTCAGTGGCTTCGCGTTTCGCGGGAGCCATGGCCATGGCCCCAACCCCGAGCGCATCAAGCAGGTGCTGACGTGGAAGCTCAATGACCGGCTGGATGACCTCGACGCGACGGACGCGCAGCGGGAGTCCATCCACGCCGTGAAGGACCGCCTCTTCGCGGAGGGCTCGCGGCTCGCGGAGGAGCAGCACGCGACGCGCTCGGAGGTCGTCTCGCAGCTCGAGTCCGACACGCCCGACGCGCAGGCCCTCCACGCGCTGGTGGATGCGCGCATCGAGGCCGTGCGCGCGTTCGCCCACAAGGCGACGGACGCCGTGCTGGAAGTCCACGGCACGCTGACGCCCGAGCAACGCAAGACGCTGGCCTCCGAGTACAAGGAGCGCATGGGCCTGGAGTGAGAGGCCCCGCATGAGCGCGTCCCCCACTCAACGCCTACCCCTACTCCCGGGTGGGAATGGGTAGGCATCCGCGGAGGGCACGCATAGTTTGGGGGGGTGAGATACAGCGACTACGCCCGACTCATCCGCTCCCATGAAGGCCTTGGAGAACTGGCCGAGTACGGCCAGGTGCTCGAGGGGGGCCAGCCCTACCCCCTCTTCCGCCTCACCGTGCCGGGAGAACGTTGGCTGGTCATCACCTCCGGCTTCCACGGCGAGGAGCCCGCGGGGCCCATCACGCTGGCCACCCACCTGCCCGACGTCGTCGCCTACGCGAAGCAGCGCGGCGTGGGGCTGCGTGTGTATCCGTGCATCAACCCCTCCGGCTTCGAGGATGGGACCCGCTATAACCGCAGCGGGGAGAAGCCCAACAACGACTTCCTCCGCTACGAGGTCGCCCCCGGTGAGTGGCGCGGCGAGCTCAACGCGGGACAGGACCACCTGCGCTGGGCCCTCTATGACGGCGGGCCCAAGGAGACGCGCGCGGTGCGCTCCGACCTGGCGCGCTTCCGTCCACCCGACGCCGCGCTGGACATCCACCAGGACAACTACCTGGGCGGCACCGCGACGTACGCGTACACCTTCGGGGACAAGGCGGCCTACCGGCCCTTCATGGATGCCGCGACCCGGTACGTCACGGTGATTCGCAACCAGAAGGTCGACGACCACAACATCACCGACGCGGACGGCCTCATCGAGTACCACGATGGCAGCGTCACCGACTGGTACATGCGCCAGGGCGTGCCCTACACCGCCGCGCTGGAGACCACCACGCCCACGTCCCAGGAGAAGTGCGACGCGGTGAACCTCCTCTGGGTCCGAGGCTTCATCGACCTGGCGGCGCGCGGCAAGCGCTGACGCACGGCCGGGGCTCACCCGTCGTCGTCGATGCCCCCGTCGTCGTCATCGTCGTCGCCCAGCACGATGTCGCGCACCAGCTCCTCGCCGACGCCGACGCAGACCTCCTGCTCCACCTCGGCGAGCTTGTCCGCCTTGGCCTCGAGCGTGTAGCAGCCCTCGGCCAAGGGCCCCACGCGCACCTCGCCGGTGGACGCATCCGTGAGCAGGTCGTCGAACGCGGTGCCGTCCACCTCCACCTCGCCCTCCTTGGGCACGTTGCCGCCGCGGTCCCTCAAGCGCACGGTGATGAACGAGCCCAGGGGCGCGACGATATCGCCCAGGTCGGTGATGCGGGCGCCTTGCGCCACCACCTTCGTCCGCGCCGCCCGGGTGCTCGACGCCACCATGAACAGCTCCACGGCGGTGGCGGGCACGCCGTGCAGCTCGAAGCGCCCGTCGGGTGACACGTCCGCCCGCGTGCTCGGAAGACCGAGCACGTTCACCTTCGCGACCCGCGCGTCGGCGCCCACGAGCCGGCCTCGCACGGTGCCCTCCTCGAGCGGCCCGTTGTTGAAGCCGCCACAGGCGACGGCGAACGTCAGCCCCCCGAGCGCCAGGAGAGACAGGTGTCTGGGAGCATGCATCAGAAGCGATATCCTCCGCCCAGCAACAGGCCGCCGAAGCCCACCGCGCGTGTGCGTCCGTCCATGGGGACATAGGCCCAGAGGAGCTGTCCCTTCGCTTCCAGTACCCATCGGGTGCCCAGCTGCCATGACACTCCCGCCATCCAACCGGGCCACACCGTGAGGTAGCTCTCGTCCCGGTTCAACAGGTCCAACTGGAAGGAGCGCTGCAACCACAAGGCGGCCACACGCGGCCCCGTGGAGAAGCTCACCCGTCCCCACTCCCATGAAGGCCCCACCGTCACGCCCATCATCACCGCCCGGTGGCGCACGGGCACTGTCCCGCCCACGTCCAGCCGCAGCGCCTGGTGCCCCTGCCCCACCGACAGGTCCGCGCCCACGTCCAGCCGCTGCTCCAGGAGCAGGCCGTCCAGGCGCAGTCCCGCGCCCACCAGCACCGTGGAGGGCAGCACCTCGCGGCGGCTGCGCGCGTCGAGGAAGCCCAGCAGGCCCGCCTCCAACGTCACGGTGCGCTGGCGGCCCTCGGCGAACTCCCGGAGGAGCGCCTCCAGCGCGCGCCGCTCGCCGGAGCGCAGCGCGACGGTGTCCTCCCACAGCGTCTCCCCGCCCTTGTGGAGCCCCAGCTTCCGCGTGCCCTCGGGGAGCGCGACACCTCCGGGCAGCTCGCCCGCGTCGACCCCGTCCACCTTGAGCGTGAAGCCCTCCAGCCGAGGACTGTACGAGAAGACCTCCGGCTGCCCGGCCCGCGTCAGCGCGCCGGAGAGCAGCACGGGGTCCGCGCCCACTTCCGTCATCCGCACGCTCGGGCGCTGACGGCCCTGCGTATAGGTCCACGTGTGGCGGCGCGCCCAGTCGTGGGCCTCGGTCGCGCTCACCGCGCCGTCCGCGTTGCGGTCTCCGCGCCCGTCGAGCGCCTCCACGAAGAAGTGCGTGTAGATGTCGTTGCCCAGCGCGTCGTCCTCGCGCGCCGCCTCGCCCCAGTCGCTGGCCGACAGCACGAGCGACGCGCGGCTCTCCTCCTCCAGGGGGCGCGGCAGGAACGCGGCCTTGGTGCGCTCCAGCTCGTCGAGCACGGACGGAGGCAGCAGCGACTTGCCCGTGCCGCTGTGACAGGTGGCGAGCACCAGCACGCGCCGACGCGAGCCCAGCGCCTCCAGCTCCCGCTCCAGCGCCGCCATCTCCAGCCCCGTGCCCTGCACGTCGCGGAAGCGCGTGTCGCGCATCACCAGGTAGCGCTGCAGGTCCCCCCGGTTGTCGCGCGCGAGCGTGCCGTGTCCGGACACGTAGATGACCACCACGTCCTTGGGGCGCCAGGGCTTCGCCGCCAGCGCCCGCAGCGCCTCCAGCACCGCCGCGCGGGTCGTCTGCTCCGGACGGTTCAGCACCGTCACCGAGCGGAAGCCGCCTCGCCGAGGGTCCGCCAGCGCGCGCCCCAGGTCCTCCGCGTCCTTGCCCGGAAAGCGCAGGTCGTTCCACGACGCGTCGTCGTACTGGCTGACGCCGATGAGCAGCGCGTGCCGCTCGCCTTCGTGCGCGGACGCGAGCTGCGCGGAGTCCAGGCGCACGCGCACCGTCCGGCCCTTCTCGCCCGTGCTCGTCGCACCGCAGGCGGAGAGGAGGCAGAGCCCCAGAACGATGTGGAGTCCCGGACGATTCACGAACACACGCTCAGGGGGCAGCATACCCCGGCTCCACTCGGAGCCGGAGCCGGGCCAGGGTCGCCTCCTCGGGTACCCTGCGCTGGGCGAGCGCCGCGTCTCGCGCGGCCTCGGAGTGAGGGCCATGAGGCCAGGCGGCCAGCACCAACACCCGGGGGCCTCGCTCTCCCTCCAGGGAGACACCCGCCAGCTCGCCTCCCTCCTTCAGGTCATGCGTGCCGGCCTCCAGCGTGTAACCGCCCAGCACCTGCGCGCCGCCATCGGGTGACTCCAGCACGAGCAGCGCATCGGAGACCTCGCTGCAGTGGTAGCGCACCAGCACCACCGCGTCCGAGGGCACCGCGGCATCATCAGGCACCGCGCGCAGGCTCCCATCCGGAAGACGCGCGACGGCCGTCAGCTCCAGCGACAGGGGCGCGCCTCCCTTCACGCGCCACGAGGAGTCACGCCTCCCCCCCGTCAGCAAGGCGGGGTTCACCGCGAAGGCCACCACCGCGGCCACGGCCACCGCCACCGCGCCGGAGAGCCACCCGCGGCGAGGCGAGGTGCTCATGCGCCGACGCAGGCGCGCCCAGCCCATCGCGTCCTCGCGTGGGGTGGACACGGCGCCCAGTGCCTCATCCGTCATCGCGTCCAGGCCCAGCGCGTCGCCGGCGTCCGGGTTCTCGAGGAACGCCTCACACACGTCACAGGGACGAGAGAGGTGGTCGGCGAAGTACGCCACCTCGTCCGGGGACTTCTCCCGCAGGGCGCGCCAGCTCCGCGCATCCAGATGTCTGCTCGCGTCGCTCATGGCTCACCCCACTCCCGCGGCCAGCAGCCGCGACAGCAACTCACGCTTCACCCGCGCGCGGAAGCGCTCCAGGCGCATCGTCACCGCGCTCTTGCCCAACCCCAGCCGCTCCGCGATCTCCCGCGCGCTCAGCTCGCCCTCCAGATAGAAGAGGCGCACCGTCTCCTTCTCGGGGCCTTCTGGCAGGCCCTCGATGAGCTCGCGCACCACCGCCACGCGCCGCTCCAACTCGAGCGAGGGCGGAATCGCGGGCGTGGTCGACTCCAGCTCCAACGCCAGGTCCTCCGCCGCGCGCCCCCGCACCCGCGCGCCCCGACTGAGCGCCTGCGCGTGGTGCCGCGCAATCGTCACCAGCCAGCTCCCGAACGCACGCGGATGCTGGAGCCGGGGCAGCTCCCGGAAGGCGCGGACGAAGGTCTCCTGGACCACGTCCTCCACTTCCGCGGGCCCCAGGCTGGAGTAGCCCAGCGCGACCCTGCGCACGGCCCCATGGAAGCGCTGGTACAGCTCCCGGTGCGCATCCTGCGCACCTCGGGACGCCCGCTGGATGCAGGTGGCGATTTCGTCCTCCGTCACGGGACGCCCCCCACCTGGCACCGCTCCATTCTCGAGGCGCTAGCACAAGCCATGTCTCCCCAGTCACTACCTGTCACCTTGGAAGGAGTCACGAGCTCTCTATCGGCCACGGCCCCTCGTGAAAGTGGCAGGCGTACACAGGGCGATGTGGCCGATTAGCGCCTCGCTGCTCCTTCATTTCCAAACCGGGGATTTTCGCGCGGCCCCAGGCCGGAGACGCCGCGCGGTACCTCCTCGATACCAGGAGATAGAAGGTATGCGACTCATCGGATTGTGCGCGTCCATCCTGTTGCTCGCGGCTTGCGGCAACGACGAATCCGTCAAGGTCGGGCTGAGCACGCGCGTGGGCTCCGCGAAGGGCGCCCAGGCCGTCGCCGGCAAGGTCGAGCAGCAGGTGGAGGCCGGCAACGGCATCACCATCGAGCGCGTCCGTCTGTCCGTCCGGGAGCTGGAGCTGGAGCTGGAGGGCGACGACGATGATGACGGCCAGACGAGCGGCTCGGATGACGACCTCACGCCGGGCAACTCGCGCCACGATGATGACGAGCAGGAGATTGGCCCCTTCCTCATCGACCTGTCGGCCGAAGACCTGAGCGGCAAGGTCGTCCGCGTGGGCAACATCGAGGTGACGCCCGGCATCTTCGACGAAATCGAGTTCGACATCGGCAAGCTCACGCTCGCCCAGGCCGGTGAGGACGCGGCGCTCAAGGAGCTCGCGCAGCAGGGTGCGTCCGTCATCATCGATGGCCACATCGACGGACAGCCCTTCAGCTTCGTCTCCAGCGTGCGCGTGGAGCAGGAGCACGAGGCCCGCTTCGAGGTGAAGGAGGGCGAGGAGCCCAACATCACCATCAACATCGACCCGAGCGGCTGGTTCGTCGACGACAAGGGCCAGCGGCTGGACCCGCGCGAGGAGTCCGCGCGCTCCACCATCGAGAACAACCTGCGCCGCTCCATCGACGCCTTCGACGACGACGACCACGACGGCGACGAGGACGACGACCGCGACGACCACGACGACTGAGTTTCCCCTCCCCCCCAACGGCGACGGCCCGCCCTCTCGTGAATCGAGGGGCGGGCCGTGGTCCGTCGCGGGCTTCAGTCGCGCAGGGTCCCCACCGTGCCCACGGTCACCTTGTGTCCGGTGACTCGGAAGTCGCTGTCCGTCAGGGACGTCCGGATGGACACCTTCCCCAGGTCATCGATGAAGGGCGCGCCCGTCCGGAAGGCAGACAGGTTGGCGATGCGCACCTCGCCACCTCCGGGCGGAGTGACCCACACGCTGTAGCGCTTCGCCGACAGGTCCGTGACGAGCCGCACGTGGTACGTCTGTCCATTCACGTACGGGACCTGCACGAGCGCCGCGTAGCCTCCGCCGTTGCGCACGTCGAAGTACCCGTCCACGTTCATCCGCACCGTCATGTTCAGGTCGGCATAGCCCGCCACCGCCGTGCTGCTGTCCGCATAGCCCACCGTCCCGTCCTGCCGGGAAGACAGCGGGGTCACGTCGAACTCGACGGTGCGCACGCCCGTGTTGCCGCACGACAACAGGTGCAGGCTCTCGAAGAAATCCAGCTTCGAGTACCAGGGCAACGGCGGGTCCGGATTGAAGCGCAGCACCGCCTCCAGCAAGTAGTAGTCACCGTAGATGAGGCTGACGTCCACCTCCTGGTTCGCCGGAAGGTGCCCCACGCCATGCAGCAGGAGGCCCGGGCTGTTCGTGCCCTGGGCGAAGTACGCCGGTGACACCAGCGTGTCGAGCGTGCGCAGCGCCGCGTCGCGATAGCGCGTGCGGCGCGCGGCGTCCGTCTCCAGCACGCTCAGCTCCAACAGCGCCGAGGCGACGATGGCCGCCGCCGAGGAGTCCCGCTGCGTCCCCGGCGCATCGAAGTCCCACTTGGGCACCTGGTCCGAGGGCACATGGGCCAGGTACCAGTCCGTCACCTTGCGCGCGGCCTCCAGCATCCGCGCGTCCCCCGTGTACCGGTACAGCATGGTGTAGCCATAGATGAGCCACGCATGGCCGCGCGCCCACGTCGAGTTCGCCGAGTACCCCTGGAACGTCCCCTTGGAGCGGATGGCCCCCGTCGCGGCGTTGTAGTCCACGTAGTGGAACGAGCTGCCATCCGCCCGCACCGCGTCCCGAAGCGTGACGAGCGCGTGGTTGATGGCCATGGTCCGCAGCTCCGCGCGGCCCCCGTTCGCCGCCGCCCACAGCAGGAGCTCCAGGTTCATCATCGTGTCCGTGACGAGCGGCACGTCCCACGCCGAGTTCCAATCACAGCAGTCGATGATGCCGACGCGGGTGTTGTAGCGCGCCGCGAGCGACTCGGCCGACACGAGCAGCACGTCCCGGTAGTACGCATCTCCCGTGAAGCGGTACGCCGCGCCGAAGCTCAAGAACATCTTGAAGCCCAGGTCATGCGTCTGACGGTTCGTCTTCTGGACCTCCAGGGGCCGCGTCCACCGGTCCGCCTTGCTGGACCATGAAGGCTCCAGCCCCGCCTGGTACAGCATCCACATGCTCCCGGGGAAGAAGCCCTGGGTCCACGCCGTCGGAGCGGTGTTGCGCACCGTCGTCCAGGTCCCGTTGGCCTGGGATGCCTTCGGAGACCAGGTCGCGTCCGGCATGGCCGTCGCCGTCTTGCGAAGCTGGCTGCGGGCGAAGCTCACCACCCGGGACACATCCCCATCGCTGAACGCGTGGGCCGTGCCGCCCACCAACAGCACCGCCAACCCCAGTGCGCCCATGGACTTCAGCATCAGGTCCCTCCTTGGCTCGGCGCCAAGGTGCCAACGCACGCAGGCGCTGACCAGGGGACTCCAGGTCTAGGTCCAGAGGGAGACGCGGGTGTTGCTACCGCCCCGGAGCCAGCACGCGGGACCACAGGGTCAGCAGGTCTCTCACCACGGGCCCCTCGGGGACCTCCGCCACGGGCGGCACGTCCACCCGCACCCCCTTCGAGGCCAGGCGGTTGAAGGGATTCTCCGGGTCCGCGTTCTTCAGCGGCACCGACGGGTCCGCCGGACGGAAGCCGAACGCCAGCGCTCGCTCCTGCACCGGACGGCTGCGCAGGTAGCTCAGCCACGCGCGCGCCGCGGCCTTCTGCGCGGGCGTCACCCAGCTCGCCTGGAGCACCGCCGCGGGGTGGTCGCTCCACAGCGTGAGCGCCGGGTAGTACACCCGCAAGTCGCCCCACCGGCCCTGCGCGTGGGACAGGTGGGAGATGGCCAGGTTCTCGTACACCACCGCGATGTCGTAGCGGGACGGACCGAAGCGGACCATGTCCGTCATGAAGGCGCCGGAGGAGGACTCGAAGCGCGTGACGCCCCGCTCCAGCGACTTCATCCACTCCTGATAGCGAGCGTCCAGCAGGTCCTCCACCGTGAGCCCGCCGCGCTTGCCGTAGTACTCCAGCGTCGCGAGCAGCAGCGCCTGGAGCCCGGAGTTCGAGCGCGTGGGGTCCGTGTGGCCCAGCTTCACGAAGCCCCACTCCGGCTTGCCGCCGATGGCCGGCCAGCCCTGGGGACTCGTCACCACCTTCTGGAGCACCTTCCAGGACACCGCGCCGCCACCGCTGGCCTTGCGCAGCACCTCCGCCCGGTCCTCCCACACCGCGAAGACCAGGGGCGTAATCACCAGCGGGCGAGGAGCATCCTCCCCCTCGTCGGCGAACAGCGGGCCATGCGAGGTGTCCGTGGCCCAGTCCGAGGCCAGCATGCGCAGCACCGCGCTGTCCGCGGGGCTCCACACCGTGGGCTGCTCCCGGCCATCCAGGATGGCCTGCGCCGCGTCCAGCGAGCCCTTGCCCACCAGCGACAGCCGGATGTGCGGGTGCTCGCGCTGGAAGTCCTTCGCCGCGGCCTCCACCCAGTCCTTCTTCTCCGTGCTGTAGAGGAAGGAGATGTCCACCCGTTCCCCGGGCCTCGGGGGCGTCGGCTGCGAGGGCGTGCCCGCTTCATGACCTCCCGGCGAGCGGGGCGCTCGATGAGCGGAGAGGTAGAGGACGCCTCCGAACGCGGCGAGGAGTCCGACCACGATGAGTAGCCTGGGTGTCATGTTGCGGCGTGGGCCCCTCTCGACATGGGCTGGCTCAGGCCCCCAGACGCGCGAGGCGGCCGGCCAGCTGCGTGTCGCTTCCCGCGTTGACGCCCTTCACCCAGTCCGCCAGGGAGCCGCCCGACTCGGCCAGCTTCTCCTCGACGTGCGGGCGCAGCACATCCCAGCGCTTCGCCCAGCCCTCCTCCGACGCGCTGCCCTTCATCCCGGGGCGCTCCGCGAGCAGCAGGCTCAGCCGGAGCGAGAGCTCCGGGACACCGAGCGACTCGACGCCGCTCACCGCGGACAGCGGCCCCGGCGCGTACGCCTTGCGCCACAGCGCCACCGCGCGCGAGTAGGCCGCGACGTCCAGCTCGCTCAGCAGCCCCAGGGCGTGGCGCAGCGGCAGCCGGCCTTCCTTGGGGGAGACGACGACACGTGCCATCAGCGCATCGAAGGTGCCGGACAGCTCCGCGTGCGCGGCCGGGTCCACCCCGCCCAGGGCCCTGAGGGCCCGGCGTGCGTTGCGGGCGCGCGAGGTGACCTCCCAGCTTCGCCAGCCCAGGCGGGCGCGCAGGCCCGCGAGCGCGTCCGCGGCGGCCTTGAGCGACTCCGGCGTCGGCGTGGCGGCGGGGACGCGGCCGGGCAGCCGCGGCTTCGGCGGCGCGACAGGCGCGGCGGCGACGGGCGCGGGCGCGGCGGCACCGTCCGTCACCTCGCGGTAGCCCTCGCGCACCTTCTCCGCGACCTTCTTCTCGTACTCGCGCTGGGCCGCCGCGGCATCCGGGAACCCCTTCTCCTTGCGCTGCCCCGCGGTCCCAATCCGGCCGAAGGTGACGATGAAGACGTTGCCCTGGACCTCGGGCTGCCAGAACTTGGAGCTTGTTCCCTCGACGAACTCAAATCTACGCATGGCCCAGCCTCCTCGCGCGTCGGCCGACTCCCAGGCTATCGCACACGCCCCACGCGCGCCTCATGCGGCGCGTGTCGAGCGCTCCTGGAACGCGGCTTCCATCTCCTTCAACCCCAGGGCGCGCGGCATCCGCGCCTCGTAGCCCAGCTCGTCCCGGGCCTTGGCGTCGCTCACCGTCACCTCCCGTCCAATCAGCAGCACCTCCGTGCGGCTGAGGGGGGGACGGCCCGGCAGCCCCAACGTGCCCCACAGCAGGTCCGACACCATGGACACCACGGCCGCCAGTCCGTAGGGGATGGAGCTGCTCCCCGGCTCCACGCCCTGCGTCTTGAGCATCGCGGTGATGAAGTCCCGGAACACCACCGGCTCGCCGTCGGTGAGGAAGTACGTCTGACCGCCCCGGCCCTTGTCCGCCGCCAGGAGCGCGCCCTCCACGCAGTTGACCACGTGGCAGGTGGACGTGAGGTAGCGGCCCTGGTCGATCCACTTGAAGCGCTTGGAGCGCACCGCGTCCACGAGCTGCGGCAGCACCGACGTGTCGCCCTGCCCCCAGATGAGCCGGGGACGCACGACGACGGTGGTGAAGTCCGCGGAGTTCACGCTGAGCACCCGGCGCTCCGCCTCGCCCTTCGTGGAGGAGTAGTCGCCGATGGGCCGCTCCGGGAGCGGCCACGTCTCATCCACCTTCACCAGGGGCGTGCCGTCCGCCAGCACCGCCTCCGTGCCGATGTGCACCAGCCGCTTCACGCCCGCGGCGCGCGCGGCCTCCAGCACCCGCTCCGTGCCTCGGACGTTGGCCTCGTAGTACTCGGAGCGCGGCGCCCACGACTTCACCAGCGCGGCGGAGTGGAAGACGGTGTCGCAGCCCTCCATGCCGGCCTTCAGGCGCTCCACGTCGGACAGGTCCCCCTCGAAGGGCTCCGCGCCCGCCGCCGCCACCGTGGCGACCGCCGCCGGAGAGCGCGCCAGCGCGCGGGCCTGGTCACCTCGAGACTTCAGCGCGGCGAGGAGATACCTGCCCACGAAACCGGAACCGCCGGTGACGAACGCCCGCATGGACTGCTCCTGTCAATGAAGTCCATGGCTCCTACCACCACCGAGCCACGGACGGATAGCCACCCAGGCCTCCTGGGCCAGGCTCCGCGCCGTCGCGGCGGCCCGCCCGAGGGCGCCTCAGAACATGTCCCGCAGGGAGGGCTGAGGCCCGGAGAACAGCGCCACCGCCGCCTCCACCGAGGCGTCATCCGCCTCCACCAGCCCCACCGAGCGCAGCGCGGCGGCCGACTGGAACCCCGTGTAGAGCGACGCGAGCTGACGGACGTGGAGCCGCAGCCGGCCCTCGCCTCCGTGAGTCACCCGCGCCTGGCCGTTCTCGACCTCCAGCACGAACCGGCCCTGGTTCTCCGGGAACAGGTCGTCCGCCACGTCCAGGTGCAGCGAGCCCGACAGGCCTCGCGTCCATCCCCGAGCCTCCAGCGCGGCGACGACGTCCAGCACCCGCACCATCCAGTGCATGTAGACCCGCACGGAATAGGACTGCTCGCGCAGGAGGAGGAGGAACGGGTCGTCCGGGCCGCCGTACCAGACGACTTCGGTGCCCAGGGAGTGGTGGTCGCCCAGGAAGCGCAGGAGTCGCCGCGCCGCCGCGGGCGTGGTGGCCACGATGTCCGACAGGCCCAGCTCCTGCTTCAGGTCCTTGAGCGGACGGCGCGCCAGGTAGACGTAGCCCTCGATGCCGGAGGTGCCCTCGACGACGTAGCCGTGCACCTGCTCGCTGCGCGGGTCTCTCACCCGGCGCCAGGAGAACTCGCCCCGGTCCAACCAGCCCGGCCGGAAGCGCGCCATGTTCGAGTAGCACGCGGTGATGGCGGCCTCGTCGCGCGGCTCGGCGGCGCGCAGGGTCAGGGAGCGTTCGCCCATCTCGAGCGCGGACATCTGGACGCGAATCTCGTAGCGCGCGCCGGCCTGCTCGTATCCGGAGCGGCGGTAGAGCGGCTGGGTCGCGGGGTAGAGCACGGACAGCGGGGCTCCGGACGCGCGAGCCTCCTGGAGGAGCCGCGTCATGAGGCGCGTCGCGGTGCCCTGGCCCCGGTGCACGGGAGAGACGCCAACGGCGCCCACGCCCACCACGGGCACGCTGCGTCCGCCGTACCACTGCCCCATCCGGATGGCGGCCAGGGTCCCCGCGACCTTGTTGCCCTCGCGAAGCAGTCGCAGGTCTCGCGAGTCGACGCGTTGTCTCCATGCGACACAATCCGCGGGCGTCATCGCATAGGCATGCATCAGGATGTCCCACACCGCGGACATCTCCTGCTCATCCCTGGGCGGCCCGAATTCATCCGGCCTCGAGTCCACGTCTCCGTCCCTTCAAGGGTGCCGTCGACGCACCCGGGGCGACATCCTACCGTGGGTCCAAGACCTCCTCACGAAACAGGGCGATTCCGGCTCGCCGGACGGCGCTCGCGTAGACTCCCCACCATGACGACTTCCAAGCGGCCTGGAGCCTGGAGGTACAGGCTGGGACTCGGTGGGTCCTGTGAGTCTTGTGGCGTCAGGCTCCGCAGGCCCCCCATGCTCAGGGCCGGCCAGCGCGTCTGTCCTCGGTGCGCGTTGCTGGGCAAGCCCCAGACGCTCGCGGACTCCGTCGTCCACCTGGGGGTCGAGGTTGGCGCCAGCATCCTCGGCGATTTGTTCAAGGCCATGTTCCTGTGGGCCCTGGCCTTGGTGGGGCTCATCGGCGGCCTGCTGGTGCTGCTCTACCTGGGCGCGACGCGCCTCCAGCTTCCCTGGGGATTGACCATCCTCCTGTTCGCCATTCCCGCGTTGATTGCCTTCCTGCTCCTGCGCCGGTCGAAGTGAACCGTGGCTCACGCTCACTCTGGGTCATCGAGAGCGTCGAGGTGCGTCTGGGCAATCGAGCGGTAGTGGGGCACCACCTCCACGGCGAGCACCTCCTCGAGCGGTTCGCGGGCTCCACGAATGTCGCCAGCGTCCTGACGGTTGGCCGACTCATTGATGGCGCGAGAAAGACGCCGTGACCCGACACGAATGCGCCGGGCAACCTCATCCACCAATGAAGCCGCGCTCGACTCCTGCTGGAGCGCCCGCTCAACTTCCTCTGAGGACATTGCGACCTGCGGAGCAGTGTGACGAAGGAGGGCCCTGACCTCATCGGTGAGCGCGAATGGCTGCCCCTCGGAAAGACGGCGCGCCAGGCTCCTGACCTCGTCCCACTTCAGCTCTTCCGGCATCGGTGCCTCTTATCGTGCGTGGCAGCGATCAAACGGCCATTCATGCTGACCCTCGCAATAGCGAAAACAGGCGTAGCAGTCCCCTGTCCATCTCGGCTTCTTCTGGGTCTTGCATCTGACATACGTGTCGGTGCAGTGCTGTCGCCACCCTTCATCTGGCTCATCGTCTTCGGTCGGGGTGGCGAGGGGTGAAGCAGCCGCCGCGCCAGCTGCGAGGATTGCAGCCGCTTCCGCGGCGGTAAGGCCACATGCAGCTGGATTCCCAGGATGGGCCTGAACACAACATGTCTCGCTGTCAAGACAGGTAGCCCCAGCGGAGGCGCAATGCAGGGAGAGCACGGCGACAAGCACGGCACATCCCGCTGACTTCCGGGCCGTCATCGAATGACCCCAATCGCGTGGCCCCGAGAAGGCCGAAGCGTCGCACTCATGTTGCAAGAGCGGGACGGTATTGCCCCACCCTCTCTCCACCACTCGGCGCCCGTCATCTCTCACGGGCTGACGCGCTTCATCTTCGCGTAGAAGCTCGGCGCCAGGAGGTAGGCGAACGTCGCGTCGCCGAAGCCCAGCAGGTCTCCATCGCGCAGGTGCAGCTCACCACCCGACTCCAGCTCGCGCGCGTTCACGAAGGTGCCGTTGCTCGACTTCAGGTCCACCAGGGTGCAGCCCTTGGACTCCCCCCACCAGCACAGCTTCGCGTGGCGCTTGGAGACCGAGGGCTCGTTCACCACCAGGTCGCAGTCGGGCTGCCGCCCCACCGTGAGCACGTCCTGCCCCGACACAGGAGGGAGCGTCGCCACGGTGAGCGTGTCGAAGTGCAACCACAACGCCACCTGCTGTCGCTCCAGACTGGGGACATCCCGCGCCATCGTCGTGCGCGCGGCGCCCATCTTCATCGCCAGCTGCGCCATCACCGGGCTGGGCGGCTTCTGCACCAGCACGAAGGGCCCCACCTGCTTGCAGAAGAAGGTCTCCGTCAGCCGCGTGCTGAGCGCACGCAGCTCCTGAACGGTCATCATTGCTGAACCCCCACCACACTCGAAGGCGGAGGATTCTGCGGGGCGACCGCACACCCGTCGAGTCTTCTCCCGCTCGAATCCTACGCTTCCGCGTCGGGCTTCGAGCCGTAACGCCCATCCCGGGTCGCGACGATGACGCGATAGGGCACCACCCGCACCAGCTCCGCCACCGTGGTGATGCCCGCGTCCACCTTGAGCAATCCATCCTCGACCAACGTCTTCAACCCCAGCGTCCGGGCATGCCGCCGCAAGCGCACCGTGGGCGCCCCCTGCGCGATGAGGTCTTGCAGGTCCGGCTCCACCACCAGGAGCTCGAAGATGCCCAGGCGCCCCCGGTAACCGGTGTGATGGCACGCGGCACATCCCCGCCCCGTGCGCGTGCGCAGGCCATCCAGCAACCGCCCCATCATCGCCGCCTGCTCCGCCGTGGGCGCCGTGTCCTCCGCGCAGTGCTCGCAGATGCGCCGCACCAGCCGCTGCGTCAGCACCGCCAGTAGCGAGTCCGCCACGTCCACGTCGTCCAACCCCAGACCTCGCAGCCGCGCCACCGAGCCCACCGCGTCCGCAGTGTGCAGCGTGCCGAGCACCACGTGGCCGGTGGCCGCCGCCATCAGCGCCATGTTGCCGGTCTCCTGGTCCCGGACCTCACCCACCAACATGACATTGGGGTCCTGTCGCAACAGGGCGCGCAACAGCATCGGGTACGGCATCTGCGGCGTCACCTGCTTCTGGTTCACCTTGGGGACGTAGTACTCGATGGGGTCCTCGGCGGTGACGATCTTGCGCAGCCCGTCGTTCAGCCGCGCCAGCGCCGAGTACAGCGTCGTCGTCTTCCCGCTGCCCGTGGGGCCGGTGACGAGCACCAGTCCCTCCGGATTGGAGAGGAGCTGGAGGAAGGTAGCCTGCATCTCGGGCGACATGCCCAGCTTCTCCACCGGCACCAGGCCCACGCTCGCATCCAGGATGCGGATGACCACGTCCTCCCCCGCGGGGCTGGGCACCACGCTGACGCGGAAGTCCACCACCTTGCGTCCCTCGGGCCGCTCCACCATCGCGCGCAGGCGGCCATCCTGCGGCCGGCGCCGCTCGGTGATGTCCAGACCCGCCAGCACCTTGATGCGGCTGACCACGCCCGGCACCGAGCGCGGGTCGATGTCCGTATAGGATTGGTGGAGCATGCCGTCGACGCGGTAGCGCAGGTCCACGTCGTCGAAGTAGCTCTCGATGTGGATGTCCGACGCCTTCATCTCCACGGCGCTGAGCAGCACATGCTCCACCAGCTCCACGGGCTTGGGTTGGGTGGACAGCTTCATGCCGGACTTGAGCAGCACATCCCAGGTCACGCGAGGGCCCGCGCCGAAGCCCACCTCGAGCGCGGTCTCGATTTCATAGGGATTGAGCCGCACGGGCAGCAGTGGCCGGCGCAGGAACTCGACCATGAGCTCGCGAACCTGCGTGTTGTCCGGCTGGGTCATCCCCACCGTCACCGGGGTGTCGGGAGCTTCCGGGTCCACCGTGCCGAGGACGGCCACCTGGTTGCGGCGACAGAAAGACTCGGGGAGCAACCGGAGCGAGGCCCGGTCCAAGGTGAACTGCGCGAGCTCGGTGAAGACGGGGGCGTTCGCGGACATGTCTGACATGGGCTTATCAGCCTCGCGCCCGTGAAGACCATCCCTGACGGCGGCCCTGGGAAGGCAAACACGCCCGCCGCGCTGCTATCCTCCCATCCATGAAGCGCACCCCGGAACCGGACACGCCCGCGATGCCGTCGCTGCTTGTGTTCACCATCGCGGTGCTCCTCTTCGGCTCTCCCCTGCGCCGACTGTGGTTGGCCGAGGACGCTCCCGGGTACATGCCCTTCGTCGTGTGGCTGGGTGTCATTGCGCTCGGCGGTTGGGCCGCCTACCGGAGCGGTGGCCATGACGCTTGAGCTGGGCTCGCTCGTCGCCGCTTCCGTCGTCTATCTCCTGCTGCTCTTCCTCGTCGCGTACGCCGCCGAGCGAGGACTCATCTCCTCGCGAATCACCCAGCACCCGCTGGTGTATGCGCTCGCGCTGGGCGTCTACGCGACGTCGTGGTCCTACTTCGGCAGCGTGGGCTACGCCGCACGGCACGGCTTCCGCTACCTGGGCATCTACCTGGGCGTCACCCTGGCGTGTCTGCTCGTCCCCGTCCTGTGGCGCCCGCTCTTGCGCCTGACGCGCGAGCTTCAGCTCACCTCGCTGGCGGACCTGCTCGCCTTCCGCTACCCGGGGCAGGCCACCGGCACCGCCGTGACGCTCTTCATGCTGGCCGGCAGCCTCCCCTACCTCGCGCTCCAGGTCCGCGCGGTGGTCGAGTCCGCGAAGGTCCTGAGCCCCACCGCCTCCCCCACCCTCGTCGGCGTGACGTTCAGCGCGGTGCTCATCGTCTTCTCCGTGCTCTTCGGCGCACGCCACCTGACACCGCGCGAGCGCCACGAAGGGCTGATGCTGGCCATCGCCTTCGAGTCCGCCGTGAAGGTGGTCGCCCTGGTGGCCGTGAGTGCATGGGCCGTGTCGTCTGTCTTTGGTGGCCTGGACGGACTGTGGACGTGGCTGGAGACTCACCCGGAAGCGGTGGAGCAGCTGCGCCGCCCCGCCCGCGAGGCCTCGTGGGCCCCGCTGCTCGTGCTGTCCTGCGCCGCCGCGTTCCTCACGCCGCGCAGCTACCACGTGGCCTTCACCGAAGCCCCCGAACGCGATGCCCTGTCCACCGCGACCTGGGCCTTTCCCCTGCTCCTCCTGGTGATGAACCTGGCGGTGCCCGTGCTGCTGTGGAGCGGAGAAGCCCTGCACCTGCCCTGGCCCGCGGACTTCCACATGCTCGCGGTGCCCGCATCGCGCGGCGCCACGGGTCTCGCGCTGGTGGCCTTCCTCGGCGGCGTGTCCGCGTCCAGCGCGATGGTCATCGTCACCACCCTGGCGCTCGCGCCCATGTGCCTGACGCACCTGGTGCTGCCCCTGGGGTACGCGCGCGGCCAGCCGGACCTGTATGGCTGGCTCCTCTGGGCGCGGCGGCTGCTCATCGCGCTCATCATCCTGGCGGGCTTCGGCTTCTACCACCTGCTGGACACTCGCGGCCTGGGGCTCGTGGACCTGGGACTCGTGTCCTTCGTCGCGGTGGCGCAGTTCGCGCCCGGCGTGCTGGGCCTGCTCTTCTGGAAGCGCGCCACTCGCGCGGGACTGCTCGCGGGCCTGGGCGCAGGGGGCACCACGTGGCTGGTGACGCTGGTGGTGCCGCTGTGGGCCTCGCCCGGCGTGGTGGCGTGGACCCATCGCATGGCCGTGCAGCTAGGCTTCCCCGGGGACGAGCCCTGGGGCTTCTCCACCTTCGCGTCGCTCACGCTCAACACCCTCGCCTTCGTGGGCGTGTCCCTGGCCACGCGGCAGTCGGCGCCGGAGCGCGAAGCAGCACGCGCCTGTACACGCGAGGCTCCCGGACTTGTCTCCGGAGGCGTGGAGGCGAGCTCTCCTCGTGAATTCCGCGAGCGACTGGCGCCGCTCCTCGGGGAGGAGGCCGCGTCAGCCGAAGTGGACCGCGCCCTGGAGTCCCTGGGCATGTCCGCCGACGAGCGGAGGCCCTCCGAGCTGCGCCGCCTGCGCGATGGCGTGGAGCGCAACCTGTCCGGCCTCCTGGGCCCGGTGCTCGCGAGGATGACCGTCGAAGAGGCGCTGCGGCTGGGCCCGGGAACTCGCACGGCGCTGGCCGAACAGCTGCGCTTCGTGGAGGAGCGGCTGCGCGACGCGCGCGGCATGCAGGGCCCCGAGCACGCGGTGGAGGCCGTGCGGCGCTACCTGCGGCGCATCCTGGAGGACCTGCCCCTCGGTGTCTGCGCGGTGGGGCCCGATGGAGAGGTGGTCATCTGGAACGCCGCGCTCGAGCGGCTCTCCGGCGTGGAAGAACACGCCGCGCGAGGCCATGCCCTGGCCGCCCTGCCCGCCCCCTGGGGCCCGCTCCTGTCTGGCTTCGCCACCGGAGCCGCGCCGGACACCGAGTCACGCGTCCACGTCTCCAGCAACGAGCGCACGCTGCGACTGCACCGCTCCCGGCTGACTCCAGCGGAGGAAGGCGGCGGTGCCTCCGAGGGCATGGCCCTGCTCGTGGAGGACCTCACGGAGCGCAAGGCGGTGGACGCGCGCCTCGCGCACCAGGACCGGCTCGCCTCGCTGGGGCGCGTGGCCGCGGGTGTGGCACATGAGATTGGCAATCCGCTGACAGCCATCGCCAGCCTCACGCAGAACCTCAAGTACGAGCTGGATGACGCCGCCGCCGTGACGGAGCGCACCGGCCTCATCCTCCAGCAGTGCCGCCGCATCAACGCCATCGTCCGCGCGCTGGTGGGCTTCAGCCATGCGGGCACGGTGGGCGGAGAAGCCCGCCCGTTCACCCGCGTGGAGGTCGCGCCCTTGTTGACGGAAGCCCTGCAACTGGCGCGGCTCGCTCGAGCGGAGACACGGTCGCGCGGCGTGCGGTTCGAGCACCGCTGTCCCGAGGGGCTCACCGTCCAGGGAGACTCGCAGCGCCTGGAGCAGGTGCTCGTCAACCTGCTGACCAACGCGGTGGACGCCTCGCCCGAGGGCGCACGCGTGGAGCTGGAGGCCGAGGCCGTGGAGGGACAGGTCCTCGTGCGGGTGCTGGACCGGGGGCACGGCATTCCCTCGGAGCTGGCGCAGCGGGTCTTCGAGCCCTTCTTCACCACGAAGCAGCCGGGCGAAGGAACGGGCCTGGGACTGGCCCTGGTCGCGGGCATCGTCCGCGAGCACGGCGGCACCGTCCAGGTGGACAGCCGACCCGGTGGAGGGACTAGCGTGACCGTGAGTCTGCCCGATGCGCGCGGCACCGACGCCAGCACGCGCCACACGAGCCCGGGGGCCGCCGCATGAGTCGCATCCTGGTCATCGAGGACGAGCCCATCATCCGCACGGAGCTGCGCCGGCTGCTCGTGCGCGCGGGACATGACGTGTCCGAAGCAGGCGCCGTGCAGGAGGCCGCGAGTGACCACGCGCTCGACTCCTTCGACCTCGTGCTCTCGGACCTGCGGCTGCCGGGCGCTCCGGGAACGGACGTCATCGCACTGTGTCCGGGCGTCCCGGTGCTCATCATGACCAGCTACGCCACGGTGAAGTCCGCCGTGGACGCGATGAAGCTGGGTGCCGTGGACTACATCGCCAAGCCGTTCGACCACGACGAGCTGCTGCTCCAGGTCGAGCGGGTGCTGCGCGAAGGAAAGCTCACCCGGCAGAACGCGGCGCTGAAGCGCGAGGTCGAGCAGTCGTATTCGGTGAGCGGCATGGTGGGCGGCTGCGCGGCGATGCGCGACGTGTTCGAGCGGCTGCGCAAGGTGGCCCCCTCCCCCGCCACCGTGCTGGTGCTGGGCGAGTCCGGCACGGGCAAGGAGCTGGTGGCGCGGGCGCTTCATGCCCAGAGCCCTCGCGCGGACGGGCCGCTCGTCTCGGTGAACTGCGCGGCGATTCCCGAGGGCCTCCTCGAGAGCGAGCTGTTCGGCCACGAGAAGGGCGCCTTCACCGGCGCGCTCACCGCCCACGCGGGGCTGGTGGAGGCCGCGCACGGAGGCACGCTGTTCCTCGACGAAGTGGGCGAGCTGCCCGCGCCCGCGCAGGCCCGCCTGCTGCGCATGCTCCAGGACGGAGAGGTGCGGCGCGTGGGCTCCACGCGTCCTCGCAAGGTGGACGTGCGCATCGTCGCCGCCACGCACCGAGACCTGCCGCGTCGCGTGCAGGAAGGCGCCTTCCGCCAGGACCTCTACTTCCGGCTGCGCGTGGTGGAAATCCGCCTGCCGCCCCTGCGCGAGCGCGGCGAGGACCTGCCCGTCCTGGCCCGCCACCTGCTGGAGAAGGCCTGCCGGAAGGTCGGCCGCGCGCCCATGACGCTGTCGCCCGAGACACTCGCCGCGCTGTCCACCCACCCCTGGCCCGGCAACGTGCGCGAGCTGGAGAACGCCCTGGAGCGCGCCGTCATCCTCGCCGACGGCCCCCTCGTCACCCCGGACCTGCTCGCGCTGGAGCTCCCCGCGCGGGACGCCGCGGAGGAGGCACTCGAGCCCGCCGAGCCCGAGGCGGATGAGCCCGGCGGCGGCTCCATGGAGGACTACTTCCGGCGCTTCGTCCTGGAGCACCAGGAGCACATGGGCGAGACGGAGCTCGCCAGGCGTCTGGGCATCAGCCGCAAGGCGCTGTGGGAGCGGCGACAGAAGATGGGCCTGCCGCGCACACGCGCGTGAGTGACGCACCGCACGAAGCGTTACCCGGGTAACGCCCACGTCACCTTCGGTAACACCCTGACGCGGCGAGCCAACCTGCAAGGTCTTGAAACTTCGTGTGACCCGGTCTGGCCGGAGTGTTGCTCTGGGCGGGGGAATGCCCCACACCTCCTCGCGCCTGTTGTTGCCCTGGCTCGTGCTCGCGGTGGCCCTGTCGCCGGTCGGCGCGGCGGTCGCCGGGAAGATAACGCTCACCGATGAGGCGTACCTCAACGTCAACCTCCTGATGCAGCCCCAGGTGCAGCTCGTCAAGGACGGCGCCCCCGTGGGTCACGTGGGCACGGACTTCTTCCTGCGACGCGTGCGGCTGCTCGTCTTCGGCGCGGTGACGAAGCGGCTGTCCTTCTTCATGGAGACGGACCAGCCCAACTTCGGCAAGGACGGGAGATACGACGTCGACTTCTTCGTGCAGGACGCGTTCGTCTCCTACGAGCTCCTGGACAAGGTCTGGGTGGACGCGGGCTTCCTCATCGCCCCGCTGTCGCGGCACAACCTCCAGGGCGCCATCGCGCTCGACACCGTCGACTTCCACTCCAACGTCATCCGCTTCACGCCGGGCGTCGGGAAGGTCTGGCGCGACATGGGCGTGCAGCTGCGAGGCTTCGCGGGCCCCGTCGGCTTCCGCGCCGCCATCCTCAATGGCGTCAGGGGCAGCGTCCAGCCCGACGGGCGGGTCATCAACCCCGATGACTGGCCGCGAGGCGTGGCGATGGCGCGGATGAACTTCCTCACGCGGGAGGAGGACCTCTTCTTCCAGGGCATCTACTTCGCGGAGCAGCCGCACCTGTCCGTGGGCGCGGGCGTGGACTATCAGCCCGATGCCATCGCCACCGCGAGCGGGGTGCACGACTCGCTGGCCCTGTCCGCGGACGTCTTCGCGGACGTGCCGTTCAGCGCCACCCTGGAGCTCGTCTTCCAGGCGGCCGTGTACCACTACCGTCAGGGGTTCGATAACCCCAACAGCGGCACGGGCTTCCTGGCGGAGCTGGGCTTTCGCATCGGCGTCGTGGAGCCCGTCGTGTCCGCGACGTACTTCCGCTCGCGCGTCGACGCCCAGGACGCGCTCGCGCTCCGGCCCGGCATCAACCTCTGGTTCAAGAAGCACACGTTCAACCTCAAGACAGAGGTCGCCCTGTCACGCACCGGAGACATCTCCGAAGCGGAGACCGGCATCGCCGGCACCGCGCAACTGCAGTTCTTCTACTGAAGTCCACCGAGGTCACCCCCGATGACTGTCGCGAAGGATTCGTTCGTTGCGCCCAAGGAGCACTTCTCCCGCGCCTCCCATGTCCGGAGTCTGGAGGACTACCAGCGCCTCTATCGTCAGAGCCTGGAGGCCCCCGAGGCCTTCTGGGGCGTGCAGGCCCAGCGCCTCACCTGGTTCCATCCCCCGGACACGGTGCGGGAGATGAACGCCGAGCAGGTGGACTTCTCCTGGTACAGCGGCGGCAAGCTCAACGTCGCCTACAACTGCGTGGACCGCCACGCCCGCGAGCGCCCCGGCAAGACAGCCCTCCTCTGGGCGAAGAACGAGCCGGGCGAGTACCAGGCCATCACCTTCCGAGAGCTCCAGCACCACGTCGGCCGCGTCGCCAACGTGCTCAAGGCACACGGGGTCCGCAAGGGCGACCGCGTCTGCATCTATCTGCCCATGGTTCCGGAGCTCGCGTACACGATGCTCGCGTGCGCGCGCATCGGCGCGGTGCACTCGGTGGTGTTCGCGGGCTTCTCCGCGGAGTCGCTGCGCGAGCGCATCCTCGACTCGGGCGCGAAGGTGCTCGTCACGGCCAACGAGGGGCCCCGGGGCCCCAAGAGCGTGCCCACCAAGGCCATCGCCGACGAGGCCGTGGAGGGGCTCACGCAGGTGACGTCCGTCCTGGTGGTCCAGCGCACCTCGCGCGAGGTCCCCATGGTGGAGGGCCGCGACTTCTGGCTGAACGCGGAGATGGCGCGCCACCGCGGCGTCTGCCCCGCCGAGTGGATGGACGCGGAGGACCCGCTCTTCATCCTCTACACCTCCGGCTCCACCGGGAAGCCCAAGGGGGTGCTGCACACCACGGGCGGCTACCTGGTCTACGCGGCGACGACGCACCACTACGTCTTCGACGTGCGCCCGGACGACATCCACTTCTGCACCGCGGACCTGGGCTGGGTGACGGGCCACAGCTACCTGCTCTACGGCCCCCTCGCCAACGGCACCACCACCGTCCTCTTCGAGTCCACGCCCTCGTATCCCGACGCGGGCCGGCTCTGGCAGGTGGTGGACGACGTGAAGGCCACCGTCCTCTACACCGCGCCCACCGCGCTGCGCGCGCTCATCAAGGAGGGCGACGCGTGGGTGAAGAGGTCCTCGCGCAAGTCGCTGCGCCTGTTGGGCAGCGTGGGGGAGCCCATCAACCCGGAGGTGTGGCGCTGGTACCACGACGTGGTGGGCGAGGGCCGCTGCCCCGTCGTCGACACGTGGTGGCAGACGGAGACGGGCGGCATCCTCATCTCGCCGCTGCCCGGGGCCACGCCGTGCAAGCCCGGCTCCGCCACCCTGCCCTTCTTCGGCGTGGAGCCCGTGCTGCTGGACGACGAGGGCCGGGTGATTGAAGGCAACGGCGTCAGCGGCAACCTGTGCCTGGCGCGCTCGTGGCCGGGCCAGGCGCGCACGCTGTACGGCCATCACCAGCGCTTCGTGGAGACGTACTACTCGCGCTTCCCACACCTGTACTTCACCGGCGACGGCTGCCGCCGCGACGAGGATGGCTACTATTGGATTACCGGCCGCGTCGACGACGTCCTCAACGTGTCCGGCCACCGGCTGGGCACCGCGGAGGTGGAGAGCG
The DNA here is from genome assembly GCF_038561935.1 of Myxococcus stipitatus. The sequence continues at coordinate 8,133,135 of NZ_CP102770.1, forward strand.
CGCTGGTCGCCCACGAAGCCGTGGCCGAGGCCGCCGTGGTGGGCTTCCCCCACGACATCAAGGGCACGGGCGTGTGCGCCTTCGTCACCGTGAAGCCGGACTGGGTGGAGACCTCCACCGAGCAGATGGTGGGCGCGCTCAAGGAGCAGGTGCGCCACGTCATCGGCCCCATCGCCACGCCGGACCGGGTGGTGGTGGTCAACGGCCTGCCCAAGACGCGCTCCGGCAAGATTTTGCGCCGCATGCTGCGCAAGATTGCCTCCGGCGAGACGGAGAACCTGGGCGACGCCACCACCCTGGCCGACCCCGCCGTGCTCGACGAGCTGCTCACGAAGTCGCTTCCCACCCGCGCGAAGTCCTGAACCTCCCCCCGAGACCCGACATGTCCGAGCCCTCTCGAAACGATGCCCTGGAAGCACTCGCCTCGTCGCGCTGGCGGGTGGCCGCCGCGCTCACGGTGGCCACGCTGGTCGCCTACTTCGGCTTCATCCTGCTCGTCGCCTTCAACAAGCCGCTGATGGGCCAGCAGCTCATCCCCGGCCTGTCGGTGGGCATCGTCCTGGGGGCGCTGGTCATCGTCACCGCCTGGGCGCTGACGGGCATCTACATGCTCTGGGCCAACGGCAGGTACGACCGGGCCCTGAACCCACTGCGTCGCTGAAAGGAGGTCCTCATGAACCCCACATCCACAGCGGGCTCGCAGCTGGGCCAGCCCAACGCCACGGCCATCCTCTTCTTCCTGCTCTTCGTCGGCGTCACGCTGGCCATCACGTACTGGGCGGCGCGCAAGACGAAGACGACGTCGGAGTTCTTCGCCGCGGGCGGCGGAGTGAGCGCCCTGCAGAACGGCTTCGCGCTGGCGGGCGACTACATGAGCGCCGCCAGCTTCCTGGGCATCGCGGGCCTGGTGGCGCTCTCCGGCTTCGACGGACTCATCTACTCGGTGGGCTGGCTGGTGGGCTGGCCCGTGGTGACGTTCCTCATCGCGGAGCCCCTGCGCAACCTGGGCAAGTACACCTTCGCGGACGTGGTGGCGTACCGGCTCAAGCAGACGCCGGTGCGCCTGTCCGCGGCGCTGGGCACGCTCACCGTGGTGAGCTTCTACCTGATTGCGCAGATGGTGGGCGCCGGCAACCTCATCCACCTGCTCTTCGGGCTCTCCTACGAGGTCGCCGTCGTCATCGTCGGCGTGGTGATGATTCTCTACGTGCTGTTCGGCGGGATGATTGCCACCACGTGGGTGCAGATCGTGAAAGCGGTGCTGCTGCTCGCGGGCGCCTCCGCGCTGGCGGGCGCGGTGCTCTACCGCTTCGGCTTCAGCCCGGTGGCGCTCTTCAAGGAAGCCTCACAACAGTACGGCGCGCAGGTGCTGGCGCCGGGCACGCTGGTGAGCAACCCGCTGGAGACGGTGTCCCTGGGCCTGGCGCTGATGTTCGGCACCGCGGGCCTGCCGCACATCCTGATGCGCTTCTACACGGTGCCGGACGCGAAGGCGGCGCGCAGCAGCGTGTTCTACGCCACGGGCCTCATCGGCTACTTCTACCTCGTCACGTTCATCCTGGGCTTCGGCGCGGCGGTGCTCGTCGGACGCCAGGCCATCACCGGCGTGGACAAGGGCGGCAACATGGCGGCGCCCATGCTGGCGGAGGTGGTGGGCGGCACGGGCTTCCTGGGCTTCATCTCCGCGGTGGCCTTCGCCACCATCCTCGCGGTGGTGGCCGGCCTGACGCTGTCCGGCGCGGCGGCGCTGTCCCACGACTTGTGGTCCAGCGTGGTGCGCAAGGGCCAGGCGCCCGAGCACGAGCAGCTCAAGGTGGCGCGGCTGGCCAGCCTCTTCCTGGGCGTGCTCGCGGTGGTGCTGGGCGTGGTCTTCAAGGGGCAGAACGTGGCCTTCATGGTGGGGCTCGCGTTCGCCATCGCCGCGAGCGCCAACTTCCCCGCGCTGCTGCTGTCCATGGCCTGGAGGCGCTTCACCACGCAGGGCGCGGTGGCCAGCATGCTGACGGGCTCCTTCAGCGCGGTGCTGCTCATCTTCCTGTCGCCCACCGTTCAAATCGACCTGCTGAAGAACACGACCGCGCTGTTCCCCCTGAAGAACCCAGGCATCATCACCATGCCCCTGGCCTTCTTCGTGGGCATCGCCGTGTCCCTGCTGTTCCCGGAGAAGGAGTCGAGTGAGCGCTTCGCCGAGGTGAAGCACCGCATGCACGTGGGCGCGGGCAAGGCGGCCGCGGCTCCCGTGACGCCAGTGCCCTCGGTCAGTCCCGGCGCGGCGCCTCGGCCCACGGCCACCAAGGCGTGACGCGCCACCAGGACAGTCCTCCTCCGTCATGCTCCTGGGGAGGAGGACGGGGGTGGGGCCCGGGCCACCAAGGGGTCTGGGTCCCGCCCCTCCTTCTACGTGTCGCCGCCGTCCAGCTTCTCCCGCAGGCGCATGCGCGCGCGGTGCAGGCGGCTCTTGTGCGCGCGCACGTCGATGCCTGACTTGCTCGCGGCCTCCTCGGCGGACAGGCCCTCCACGTCGCGGAGCAGCAGCGCCTCCCGGTCCGTCGCGGACAGCGAGGCCAGCGCGTCCCGAATCTCCGCGCCCAGCTTCCGCGCGTGGGCGGCCTCATCCGGGGGCCGCTCGCCGGACGGCACCACGCGCGCGGCCTCTTCATCCAGCGACACGGCGACGCCCCCTCGGGCCTCGCGCCGCCGCTCCCGCGAGCAGTGGGAGCGCGCCACCTGGTAGAGCCACGTCGACAGCCGCGCCTGCTCCCGGAACGCATGCAGGCCACGGAAGGCCGTCATCAGCGTCTCCTGGAGCACGTCGCGCGCCACCTCCTCGGAGCCGCACAGGCGCACCCCGAAGCGGTACACCGGCGACGCATACCGGGCGAGCAGGGCCTCCAGCGCCTCGCGGTCTCCCTTGCGTGCCGCCGCGACGAGCGCCGCGTCGCTCCGTCCTCCCCTTGCCGCCCTGTCTGTCGCATCCACGTGCCTGCTCCCTTTCTCCCTGGGTGAAAGCGCCGGGGCGCTATTCGCGCGGTCCGTCTGGGGACCTCCTCTTCCCTCAACATCCGCACGGGCCGCTGAATCCTTTTCCCGCCGAGGCGACTCTCACCGCAAATCGGTGACGTGTCACCCGGGACTTCCCCCTCGACACTCTTTCCCCTCTTCGTGATGCCCGACCCGCTTCACGGCTTCTCCACCTTCGTCAGGTCTCATCACCCATGAACTCGTTCCTGCTCCCCCTCCTGGGGGGCGTCCTGCTGGGCGCAGGCGCCTCTCTGTTGCTCTTGTTCAACGGTCGCATCGCCGGCATCAGCGGAATCACCGCGGGCCTGCTGACGCCCGCCAGGGCGGACACCGCGTGGCGCGCCGCGTTCGTCGGTGGCCTCGCCGTGGGCGGCGTCGTGCTGGCGCTCGTCCGGCCGGAGTCCTTCGGCCCGCCCGTCCTGTCCGGCATGGGCGCCACGCTCGCCGCGGGACTGCTCGTGGGCTTCGGCACCCGGCTGGGCAACGGCTGCACCAGCGGCCACGGGGTCTGCGGTCTCGCGCGAGGCGCCAGGCGCTCGCTGGTCGCCACGCTCACGTTCATGGCCGCTGGCGCGCTCACGGTCTTCGTCACGCGGCATGTGCTGGGAGGTGTCTCGTGAAGGCGGCGGTGATGGCGGGACTGGCGGGACTGCTCTTCGCGCTGGGCCTGGGCATGGGCGGCATGACGAACCCCGCGAAGGTGGTGGGTTTCCTCGATGTCGCCGGGGCGTGGGACCCCAGCCTCGCCTTCGTCATGGCGGGCGCGCTGGGCACCTATGGGCTCCTGCGCAAGCTCATCGTGCGCCGCGCGAGGCCCGTGCTCGCGAAGGACTTCCCGCCCGCGCCCTCGGCGGTGGTGGACGGGCGCCTGGTCGGTGGCGCGGCGCTGTTTGGCATTGGCTGGGGCCTGTCCGGTTACTGCCCGGGGCCCGCGCTGGTGTCCGCGCCGGTGGGAGGCGCCACTGTGTTGCTTTTTGTCGGGGCGATGCTGGTGGGGATGGGTGTTTTTCGCGCCTGGGAAGTCCTTCGCGCCCCCCGGACCTCCAGCCAACCTGGTTGAGCGGGGCACTTCTGGACTACCCGCGGGGCCCGGTGCGGGCTGGAATGGCGCGCTGCGGGGCAACTCTTCTCAGACTTCCGGGCATGTGAATTGATTGGGACATCACATCCGGGCGTTGAGTGCGTTTGCAAAGCTTTGGACGTGTCACCACGGCGAGCAGTGCTGGCTAGGATGTTTTCCCGATGCCGCGCGCCGCGAATAGGTTGCTGGATGTGGACGAAGAGAGGCTCGTCCACCAGTTCCCCGGGCTGGACCGTAAGGCGATGGGTGCGTTCTTCACACCCTCGCCCCTGGTCGAACGGACGCTATCGCTCGCGATGGCGCACCTGGGAGCAGGACCGCTCACCGTGGTTGACCCGGCCTGTGGGGCCGGGGCCTTCCTGTCAGCGGCCTCGAAACTCTGGCCCGGCGCACGCCTGTGCGGCCTGGAGCTGGACCCCGCCGTGGCCCGGCTCTGCCAGGCCCGCGTCCCTGAAGCGGACGTGCGCGAGGGGGACACCTTGCGAGGTGGGATGGAACCCATGCTCGCCAACACGCCGCCGGAGCACCGCGAGCTGTGGGTGGGCAATCCGCCCTACAACGGCACCTCGCCCGTGCTGAAGGATGCCAGCGCCTACGCGAAGCTGCGCGCGCTGCTCCCGCTGGCGCTGCCGCCCGGCACCAGCCTGCGCGACGACTTCGCCTTCTTCCTCCTGGTGGCCGCGCACCGGCTCTCCACGAGGCCCGGCGTGCTCGCCTTCATCACCCCGGCGAGCCTGCTGGACGCGTTCCTCTACGCGCCGCTGCGCCAGTCCCTCCTGCGCATGCTGACGCTGCGCGAGGTGGTGGACCTGGGACCCGGCGCCTTCCACGGCACGCAGGTGCGCACGTGCATCACCGTGTGGTCCTCGCTGCCCGGACACGTGGACCCGCCGCGCTTCGAGCGCCGAGGCGACTGGCAGCACTTCACGCCCGAGGCCCCCGAGTGGCGTCTGGCGCCCACCACCCCCGAGGCCAGCGCGCTGGATGCCCGCTGGAGCGCGGAGGGAGAGCCGCTCACCACGCTGGTGCCGGTGAGCCTGCCGGGGGTGAAGACGCGCTTCGACGAGCTGCTGGTGGACGCAGACCCGGAGCGGCTGCTCGCGCGGATTCGCGCCTTCGCCGCCGCGACGATGGAGGAGCTGCCGGAGTTCGCGCGCTCGCATGGGCTGCCGGAAGAGCTGCTTCTGAAGCTGCGCGCGCTGAAGGTGGGCCCGCCGCTGGAGGTGGACGCGAAACACCTGCGGCCCTTCTACCGGTACGGCGGAGCGCGGCACCGAGGCACGCTGCCTCCGGAGACCCGCGCGTACTGCTACCTGGACCGGCGCCTGATTCCCCGAGGCGACCACCGGCTGCGTGGGCCGTATGACCCTCACGTGGGCGCGGTGAAGCTGCTCTTCAACGTGCGGGAGCTGCCCTTGTCCGCGGCGCTGCTGGAGGAAGAGGGCTGCGTGCATGACCATCGGCACGCGCGCTTCGCGCCGCTGTACGTGCCCAAGCGGCTGCGCGACGAAGGGCTGCGCGTCACCCGCTCCTCCACGACGACGGAGGAGCTGGGGCCGCTGGTGCCCAACCTCTCGCCGCGAGGGCTCGAGTGGGCGGAGACGCTGGGCGGGCCGCTGCCCGCGTTCCAGGCCATCGTGAGGTTCCTCAACAGCATGGAGGTGCAGCGTACGTGGGCGCCGGCCTTCGGCGCCTCGCGCGTGGTCCCCGTACCGCTGTTGGTGCCGCCTCCCGGCCAGGAGTGAGGGTCCGCGCGGGAGCAGGTCCGCTCCCGCACGGATTCCCTGCAGGCCCGGCGAACACCCGCTAGTGTCCCGCCTCGTCGAGCAGTCTCCCCCTCAAGAGGAAGGACCCTCCGTCATGACGATTCGCGCGCTGCTGACCGCCACCGTCCTCACCGCCGCTTCCCCTGTGCTGGCCCAGGACGCGGCCGCTCCCGCCGCCACGCCCCCCGCCGCGCCGCCCAAGGTGGCGCCCGCCAAGGGCGAGTCGGCCCGGGCCATGGTGAAGGATGCCCAGGGCAAGGACGTGGGCGAGGTCATCTTCGAGCAGACCAAGCACGGGGTGCTCATCAAGGGGCAGCTGGAGAACCTGCCCGCGGGCCAGCACGCCTTCCACATCCACGAGACGGGCAAGTGCGAGGCGCCGGACTTCAAGACGGCGGGCGGCCACTTCAACCCGACGAAGAAGGCCCACGGCATCCTCTCGCCCAAGGGCAAGCACGTGGGCGACCTGCCGAACCTCTACGTCGACAAGGACGGCAAGGTGACGTTCGACACGTTCTCGCAGAACGGCCTCACCGTGAAGTCCCTGTTCGACAAGGACGGCTCCGCGGTCGTCATCCACGTCAAGGAGGACGACTATCACTCGGACCCCACCGGCGACGCCGGCGGCCGCATCGCCTGCGGCGTGGTGGAGAAGTAGTCCACCGCCACGCCCCGTGGCCCCTTCTCCAGAGGGGCCACGCGTGAGCGCCCGCCTCAGTGCACGGGGCGGGCGACCGCGGCGGCCGGGGTCTCCTTCACCGGCGTGAAGAGCAGGTCCTGGAAGTCGAAGCTGAAGTCGGTCAGCGGGGAGATGGGCTGCATCCGCATCTCCGCCAGCGTGCCATCGGGCTTCAGCGAGAAGGACACGAAGGCATCCGCGTTGAGCGAGCGGTCCGTCCAGCGCGCGACGAACGTGTCGTATTGCCAGTGGGACAGCTCACCGACGAGGCTCGGCGTCCGGGTGAAGCGCAGCAGCCACTTGTCGCCTTCCTTCGTCACCGTCACGTCGCCGTACCACGCGTCGCGGTACTTGCCGGCGTAGGACTCCATCGGCAGGGACGGCTTGCTCTGCGCGTTGCGCATGCCGCCCTGGAGCGCCACCTTCTCCTCCGCCTTCGCGCGCTTGGAGTCGTCATCCGCCTTGAACGCGGCGACCCAGTCCGTCTTCGGCGCGCCGACGAACGCATCCAGCACCGTCCACAGGGGCACCTCGAAGCCGCTGCGCTCCTCCTGGTTCGTCAGCACGGCGATGCCCAGCCCCAGCTCCGGCACCAGCATCACCCGCGAGAAGTAGCCCGGCAGCGCGCCGCTGTGGCCCACGAGCTTGTAGCCCCGGTAGTCGCGCACGCCCCAGCCCAGCGCGTACGCGGAGAAGTTCGCGCGCAGGGACTCCAGCGACTTGGAGGGCTCGGAGATGCCCATCACCGTCTGCGCCGCCCACATCTCCTTCGACTGCGCCTCGCTGAACAGGCGCTTCTTGCCGTCCGTGCCCGGAATCACGCCGCGGCCCAGCTGCGTCATCATCCATTTGGCCAGGTCATTCACGGTGGAGTTGATGGCCGCCGCGGGCGCGTTGTTGTCGATGCTCGTGGGGGCCAGGGCCTTGAGCACCCCATCCGCCTTCGCGTGCGGCGTCGCGACGTTGGCCGCCACGCGCAGGCCCTTCACGTGCGTGCTGCTGTCGCGCATGCCCAGCGGCATGAAGATGCGCTCGCGCACGAAGTCGCGCCAGTGACGGCCGCTCGCCTTCTCGATGACCTTGCCCGCGACGAGGTAGAGGATGTTGTCGTAGGCGTAGCGGCTGCGGAAGCTGATGGACGGACGGATGTGGCGCAGCTTGGAGACAATCTCGTCCTCGGTGAACGTGGTCGGCGGGAAGTACAGCAAGTCACCCGCGCCCAGGCCCAGGCCGCTGCGGTGGACGAGCAAGTCCCGCACCGTCAGCTCCCGCGTGACGTACGGGTCGAACATCTGGAACGACGGCAGGTGGTCCACCACGCGGTCGTCCCACTGGAGCTTCCCCTCGTCGACGAGGATGGCCAGCGCCGCCGCCGTGAAGGCCTTGCTGTTGGAGGCGATGTTGAACAGCGTGTCCGCCGTCACCGGCGTCGCGTCACCCTGCTTGCGCACGCCATAGCCCTTGGCCAGCAGGACCTTGCCGTCCTTCACCACGGCCAGGGCCACGCCAGGGACCTCGAAGGTCTTCAGGGTCCGCTCGATGGTCGCATCCAGGTCCGGTGGCAGGGATTGCGCGAGCGGGGAGGACAGCGGCAGGACGATGAGCAGCAGCGCGAGGGCAAGACGCACGAAGACTCCGAAAGAGGTGCCGGTTCGGCGTCCCTGTCTAGCCCACTTCGGGACCCCGCCCCAGCGCCTCCCGCCGCGAGGCATACCTCGCCCCGCCCCCGCGTCCGCTCAGACGTAGCCGAACCGGCGCCGCGCGAACCACTCCGCGCCCAGCAGGCCGATGAGGGCCACCAGGTAGTACCAGCGGTCCCACAGCGGCTGGTCCTTCGCGCGGCCCACCTCGACGACCGGCGGGTCGAGCAGCGGCACGTCCGGCAGCCCGTCCTGCGGCAGCTTGTACGACTTGCCGCCCGTCACCTGCGCAATGGCCTCCATCAGCTCCGGCCGCACGGAGGCATCCGACAGCTCCGGGCCCACCGCGCGCACCGCCACCGCGTCCTCGCCCTGCCCCAGCTCCGTCTCACCCTTCTTCGCCGTCGCGAGCAGCTTGTATGGCCCCGGCTCGGGCGGCGCGAACTCCAGGCGCACCACGCCGTCCTGTCCCGTCGCGCCCGTCTGCACCGCCACGGCCTTCTGCGAGGCCACGGAGAACAGCTCCACGCGGACCTGGGCGTCCTGCGCGGGCTGGTAGTCCGCGCTGCGCGCCTGCACCACCACCGCCACGGGGCGCCCCGGCTCCACCGCCGGAGGGTCCGCCGTCACCTTCAGCGTCGTCAGGTCCGGGTCCCGCACCAGCCACCGCAGCGCATTGCCCCAGAAGCGGTCATACGCGCGGTTGGGCGAGCCATCCCGGTGCGCCGCGAACGCCCAGTACCAGGACGCGTCCGTGGCCATCACCAGCGAGCGGCCCCGGCCGTAGTCCCACACGGCCACGAGCGGCGCGTTCTTCCCGTCCGTGGTGAGATGCGGATGCTCCAGCAACACCGTGGCACCTGGGCGCGCACGCGTCAGGTTGGCGCCCGGGATGGGCGGCAGCTGCGCCCACGCGGCCTCGGTGGCGGACGCGCCCATGCCGATGGCCGTCACCGGGTGGCGCAGGCCCTCCGGCGTGAGGCGCGCGGTGAAGGGCTCCGGGTTGGCGGGGCCCGCGGCGACCACGGGCAGCGCTTCCATGAGCGTGGGCATGTTGGCGCGGCCCTCGCCCAGCACGCTGTCGCCGCCCAGCATCACGAAGGCGCCGCCGTTGTGGATGTAGCGCTCCAGGTTGCGCTCGTACTCGGCGATGGAGAGCGACGGGTCCGTGTAGCCGAAGTTCTGGAAGATGACGACGTCGAAGGTGTCCAGCTTCGTGTCGAAAATCTCCTCCATCGGGAACGGGATGAGGGACAGCTCGCGGTCGTTGTTCGTGCCCGGGTCGTCCGACAGCGTGCGCAGGATGTAGAACGAGATGAGGTCCACGTTGGCGTCCTGCTTCAGCAGGCCGCGCAGGTAGCGCTCGTCCCACGAGGGGCGGCCCACCACGAGCAGCACGCGCACGCGGTCCCGGATGACCTTCAGCGTGAAGGAGCGGCTGTTGTTCTCCGCCACCGCCTCGTCCGGGAAGGTGGGCACCGACACCGTGTAGACGAACCGGCCCGTCTGGTCCGGCGTGAAGGTGAAGGACACGGGCTTCACGTCGTCGGAGGTCTCCAGGCGCACCGTCTTGCTCGCCACCGTCTTGCCCTCCTGGCGGAGGACGACGGGAATCTCCTGGCCTCGGAAGCCCCGGCCATGAATCTCCGCCTCCACCGTGAGCGAGTTGCGCACGAAGGCGAAGTCATCCACCTTCAGCGCCTCGATGGAGAGGTCCTTGAGCGCCTCCTGTCCCACGGTGAAGGTGGAGACGGGCACGCCCAGGTCCACCAGCGCCGCGCGGGCCCGGCCCACCGCGCCCGCCTTCAGCTCCGCGTTGTCCGTGCCATCGCTCAACAGCAACACGCCGGACAGCTTGCGCGCGCCCTGCCCCGCGCCCGCCACCGAGCGCAGCGCGGACAAGAGGTCCGTGGTGCCTCCGCGCGGCGCCTCCTTCACCAGCGACGCGGCCGTCACCGGCGTCAGCTCCGGGTCGAAGCCGTGCAGCTCCACCGTGAAGCGGTCCTGCAGGCCCTCGAGTCCCGGCGCCGCCTTCTCCAGGAAGCGGGCCACCTGCGCGGTGCGCGTGGGCCCGCCCGGCTCGGAGGGGAAGTCCATGGACGCGGAGCGGTCCACCAGCACCGCCACGCGGTTCTTCATCCGTGCGACCTGGAGGTGGCGGATGCCGGGCTCCAGGAGGAAGAACAGCGCGGCCACGCCCGCGCCCACGCGAAGCGCCCACAAGAGGACACGCCGTCCGCGCGACGGCTCCTTGCGCACGCCCCACGCGGCCAGCGCCACTCCCAGGAGCAACCCGAGCGCGAGGAACACCACCGCCCAGGTGGGCAAGGGAGAGAGGCTGACGAGCTTCCAGGCGTTGAAGGTGGGGGAATTCATCCAGGCTCCCGGCGTCGGCCGGTGGCTTCAGCGCCGCTTGTTGAGGATGAGCGGCAGGTGGACGGCGTCGTCCTTGTAGTCCAAGCAGAGGGCGTACATGCACACGTTGATGCCCAGGCGCACCGCCAGCTCGCGCTGCGGCTCGCCGCCGGGGCTCACGTCGAACTCGAAGTCGCCCGTCTCATTGCGGCTCCACGCCCCGGCCACGTCGTTCTGCGAGTACAGCACCGCGGAGCGCTTGCCCAGGTTCGCCGCCAGCATCTGCGGCTTGTTGAGCAACCGTCCCGGCGCCGCGTCCAGGAGGAAGAAGGACTTGAACACCACGTGTCCGGAGGCCACCTCCGTCAGCGGGCTCTGCGGCAGCACCCGCGCCATCTCCCGGCGGAAGCTGGCGTCGAAGCCGTCCCCGTCGCTGCCGTCGTTGGCGTCCGCCAGCATGAAGCCGCCGTACGTCAGGTAGCGGCGCAGGTTGCCCACCTCCGCCTCGCTGAGCGGGGGGAAGGCGCCGTCGCCGCCGAAGTAGAGGAAGGGGTACTCGAAGAGGTCCGGGCTGCTGAGCGCGAAGGGCCGCGCGTCCGGCACCACCTCCACGGACGTGCGCCGCTGCAGCTCCCACGCGATGCGCCGCAGCCCCGACAGCCGTCCATCCCAACGGCCCCCGTGCTTCGCGACGGCGGGGATGAAGCGGCTCTTCTCACCGAAGGCCCACGCGCGCCGGGACAGCAGTGGGGCGAGCGCGGCGGTGCCGAGCAGGAGGTTTCGACGGGTCAGACGCCGCGCGGACATAGAGCGCCTCTATATACCGTCGACGGGTGCTCGCATTCCCCGGTATAGAGCGGGGCCATGGCAAAAGGCGGACAGACGCCGGAGCCGCCTGGCGCTCCCGAGGTCCGGGCCGCCTGGGCGCGCAAGGAGGCTGGAGACGTCGCCGGGGCACGGCGCGACGCCGAGCGTCTGCTGGCGGGCACTCCCTCCCCCGAGGACCGGGCCCAGGCCGAGGAGCTCCTGCGGCGCTCGTCCACCCCCCGGGCCCTCTACGGCTTCGCCCTCCTCGCCGCCGCTGTGTTCACCGGGCTGCTGTTATTGGCCTGGACCCGCTACGCTTAAGCACCATCGTCGGTGACCTGGAGGGCCCCATCGGGGCTGGCCCTGGCGCGCCGCAATGCAAGGAGTTGGAGCCATGGAAGGCCTCCTCCAGGCCCTCAAGGCCTATCAGGAGCTCAACCCGTCGGGCTGGGTCGGCATCTACCGGCTGCTGCCCATGTGGGCGGGCATCGTCTGCTGCGTCATCGGCGTGGCGCTCCTGCTCGTGGGCGGTGGGCCTCGCATGTTCCGCTCGCTGGCGGGCCCCCTGGGCGCGCTGCTCGGGCTGGTGTGGACGAGCGCCGTCGCCGCGAAGCTGGGCCTGACGGAGCTGGACCCCCGGGCGCCCTCCTTCGTCGCCGCGGGGCTCATGGTGCTGGGCTTCCTGTTCCCGCCCGCCATCACCTTCATCGGCCTGGGGGTTCCGCTGGGCCTGGTGGCCGGGCAGATCGCCGGGCCCCAGGACTTCCTCCTGGGCTTCGCGCCGGGCTTCATCATCGGCGGGCTGGTGGGCGCGCTGCTCCACCGCGTGGTCAGCGCCGTGGTGGCCTCCGCGGTGGGCGGCTGGGTGCTGGTGATTGGCGCGCTGGCGGCGCTCCACCAGTTCGGCGGGCTGGTCACCACCCTGGCCAGCAAGCCCTGGGGCGTCATCGTCGCCGCGGGCCTGTTCGCCGTCGCGGGCGCCGTGTACCAGATTGCCATGCGCCCCTCGCCCGAGGAGGCCGAGAAGCAGCGCGGCGAAAAGGAGCGCCTCAAGCAGCGCCAGGCGGAACAGCGGGCGCTCGAGAAACGTTGGGGGGTCAAGTAGACAACCTCCGGGGACAGCCCGCCGTGCTTTACGTCTCCCGGCGTGGCGCGTACATTCCGCCGGCTTTCCCCCCGGAAAACCCCCGAAGGATTGATGGGCCAGCCCAGGCGCAAGGAGAAGGAGAAGCAGGACTCCCCCTCGGAGGCCACCCCCAGGCAGGAACCCACCGCCGGCAGCGCGTGGGTCAAGCCCGAGGGGTTGTCACGCCGTGGCTGGGCCGTGCTTGTCGGGTTGATCCTCGTCATCCAGTTTCCGCTCATCCACCATGTCTTGTTCCGGGCGGAGGCGGAGACCACGACGACAGTCCCCTACACCCAGGACTTCAGTGACTCCAGCGTGGTGAAGCGGGACTTCTTCACCACGGGAGGCTACTGGCGGGTGTTGGAGGGCGAGCTGCTGTCGCCGGGTGTGAAGAACAACCCGCTGTGGCTCCAGGCGCCGCTGCCGGACGACGTGGCCATCGAGTTCGACGTGCGCTCGGAGCTGCCCGAGGGCGACATCCGGGTGGAGGTCTTCGGCAACGGCGTGGACCCGAGCTCCGGCTACATCCTGGTGCACGGCGGCTGGAACAACTCGTCGTCGGCCCTCGCGCGGCTGGACATGAACGCGCCGCTCCTGGAGGCGCTCAAGCGCCGCGCGGCGCGCAAGGCGGAGTCCCAGGGCGGCTCCGCCCAGGGCGCCGACCTGACCAGCGTGTTCAAGGACGACACCCGCGTGCGCGTGGAGGCCAAGGGCACCCCGGTGCAGGCGGGCCGCACGTACCACTACCGCATCGAGCGGCGGGGCACGCTGCTGCGCTGGTACATCGACGGTGAGCTGTTCCTGGAGCTGGATGACCCGCATCCCTTGAAGGGCAAGGGCCACGACCGCCTGGGGCTCTCCGGCTTCGAGTCGCAGATCTTCTACGACAACCTCCGCGTGGACACGCCGGACCGGATGCCCGTGAAGCTGGCGCCGGCGGCGGTCGCGATTCCGGCGGGGCCCTACGCGGACGACTTCAACCGCGACACGCTGGGGGATGCGTGGAACGTGACGAACCCCTCGGCGACGAGGCTGGTGGATGGCGCGCTGGTGGTGGAGCAGCTCCACAACCGCCCCGTGTGGCTCAAGCGCCCCCTCCCCCGCGACGCGGTGATTGAGTTTGACGCGTGGACGGACGACCCCCAGGGCGACATCAAGGTGGAGGCGTGGGGTGACGGCCGCTCCTTCTACGCGGGGGACCTGCGCCTGCAGTACACGGCGACGGGCTACGTCTTCATCTTCGGCGGCTGGAAGAACACGCAGTCCGTCATCGCCCGCCGCAACGAGCACACGCCAGACCGCGTCGCACGCGATGGCGCGTCCGTGGTGCCGGGCAAGCGTCACCACTTCAAGCTGACCCGGCGCGGCGCAACCCTCGCCTGGGAGCTGGACGGACAGCCCTTCCTCACCCTGCAGGACCCCTCTCCCCTGGAGGGGGCTCGCAACCAGTACTTCGGCTTTTCGGGCTGGCAGACCCGGGTCCACTTCGACAATTTGAAGATCGAGCCGCTCGCCCCCTAGCGGCCAAGGAAAGTCATACCGTGCGCAGAGTTGGTATCTTCGGCTGGGGCGTCGTCGCCCCCCGGTCCAGGAACATTGAGGCGTTCGAGAGGAACCTCGCATCCTCCGAAAGCTGGCTGTCCCCCTTCAACGGCTTCGGGCCCGACAACTTCCTGGTCGGCACACCGGACTTCGACCTGGCGGAGTACAAGCCTTGGATTGATGCGCGCTTCCCCGCCAACCGCTTCTCGCAGCTGGAGCGGAAGATGGGGCAGCCGACGCAGTTCGCCATCGGCGCGTTCATCCAATCGCTGGCGCAGAACCCGGGCATCGAGCAGGAGCTGCAGGCCCTGGGGCCTCGTGCCCACGTCTACGTGGGAACGGGCCTGGGCGACCTGCCCACCGTCCAGGCCATCTCCCTGGACCTGTACCGCGCGCAGCGGCGGTGGAACCGCTTCTGGGCCGCGCCCGAGCGCAACGCCGTGCTGCGCCAGTGGCTGGAGACGCGCGAGCCAGTGGCCGGCCTGCCGCCGGAGCCCTCCACCGTCGACGAGGGCATCCGCGACGAGGCCGAGGACGCCTGGTGGGCGTACTGGACGGGCCGCTCCACGGAGCTGCGCGAGTACCTGGCGGAGCTGCGGGACATCGAGGCCATCGGCGTGCCGGATGGCGCCGACGTCGAGTCCGCCAAGCTGGCCGTCATCAAGGAGAAGCGCACCCGCAACGCCCGGCTGCAGAAGAAGTGGAGCTCGCCGGAGCCGCCGTGGAACGCGGTGTCCTCCAACGTGCTGTGGAACATCCACAACACGCCCGCCTCGCAGATTTCGATGCTGGGCCGCATCACCGGAATGACGTTCGCGCCGGTGGCCGCGTGCTCGTCGTTCGGCTACGGGCTCAAGCTGGCGATGAACGCCATCCAGCTGGGCGAGGCCAAGGCCGTGGTGATGGGCATGACGGACGCGGCGCCCAACCCGCTGGTGGTGGGCGGCTTCTACAACGCCCGCGTCATCTCCGCGGACGCCGCCATCTCCAAGCCGCTCACCGCGCTGCGCGGCACGCACATCGCGGGAGGCTCCGTGGTGTGGGTGATGGGCGACTACGACTACTTCGTGTCCAAGGGCTTCAAGCCGCTGGGCATGGAGCCCGTGTCCGTGGGTGTCACCGCGGACGCCGACCACATCATCACCCCGTCGAAGGAAGGCCCCACGCTGGCCATCCGCGAGGCGCTGTCCGCCGCGGGCTGTACCCCCTCCGACGTCGGGAGCTGGGATTTGCACGCCACGGCCACGCCGGGCGACTACCTGGAAGTGCAGAACCTGCGCGACGTGATGCCGGAGTCGGTGCTCATCACCGCGCGCAAGGGCACCTTCGGCCACGGCATGTCCGCGGGCGGCGGCTGGGAGCTGACGGCGCAGTACCTGGGCTATGAGCGCGGCGGCGTGTTCCCCACCCCGCTGAAGCGCACGGAGCTCAACCAGCAGATCTCCCGCGTGCACGAGCGCTTCGTCTTCGACGAGGCCGTGGCCACGCCCGCCGGCTGCGCGGGCAAGCTGTCCATGGGCGTGGGCGGCATCAACGCGTGCGTCATCTCCCGCCCCTGGAAGAAGTAGCTCAGGGGTGGGCCCCCAGAGCGTCCGCCTCCAGCCTCGAGGCGGCCTCCGGGTCGAGGCGTTGGAGCAGCAGCAGCTCCAGCTCCAAATCCCGGGCGTAGCTCTGCTCGGTGGGCAGCACGCCGCTGGTGGTGGCGCTCACGCGGGCCTGGGCCTGCTCCTCCTGCGCGCGCGTGGAGCCCCCCGTGGCCAGCTCCTGCGTCACGTAGCCCGTGCTCACCTGCTGCGCCAGCCGGTTGCCGCGCATCACCCGGAGGAGGGTGCCCCCCTGCGCCAGGGTGAGGCCCTCCACCAGGTAGCGCGAGGCGGAAGCAGGCCCCAGCGCGCCCCCTCCGGAGTCGAGCCACTCCGTCTCCAGCACGTAGCGGCCCGGCATCTCCTTCCAGGAGTAGCCCCGCGCCTTGAGCGCCTCCTTCACCCCGGGCCAGATGTCCGGCAGCGTCTTGCGGTAGACGTGCTCCCCGGCCTTGTCGCGCAGGTAGTTCTGCCGCAGTGAGCTGGCGCAGCCCGCGAGCAGCACCAGCACGACTCCCGAAAGACACACGCCCCAGACACGGCGAATGTGGCCCATGGACAACCCCCGGCAGGCAGTGGCGAGGGGGCAGCATAGTCGCGCCCCTCGCCCGTGCTGTAGGGGCCCCCGGGCTCAGGCCTTCGGCGTCGCCACCAGGTCGAAGTCCGGGATGTGTTCGCGCATGAACTCGCGCATGCGCTGGATGAGCGCGGCCTCGATTTGACGCGCGCGCTCGCGGCTGACGCCGTACTTGTCGCCGATGTCCTGGAGCGTCAGGGGCTCGTCCGCGGTGAGGCGGTGCTCGAAGATGTAGCGCTCCTTGCCCTCCAGCGACTGGGAGAACTCCGCCAGCTTCTCCCGGAAGAGGGCCTTGAGCTGCTCGGCGCCCAGTCGCTCGTCGGCGGGGACCGCGCCCGACGGCAGGTAGCGGTCCGCGCGCGTGGCCCGGGAGCCCTCGTCGTCCCCGCCCAGCGGCGCGTCGATGGAGACCTCGTCGTGGCCCAGCCGCTGGTCCATCTCCACCACGTCCTGCTCGGTGACGTTGAGCCGCTCCGCGAGCAGCTTGGGGCTGGGCTCGAAGCCCTGGGCGATGAGCTTCTCCTGCTCCTGGCGCAGCTTGAAGAAGAGCTTCCGCTGGGCCTCCGTCGTCCCCAGCTTCACCATCTTCCAGTTGTCCATGATGTAGCGAAGGATGTACGCCCGAATCCACCAGGCCGCGTAGCTGCTGAGCTTCACGCCGCGCTCGGGGTCGTACTTCTTCACCGCCTGCATCAACCCGATGTTGCCCTCCTGCACCAGGTCCAGCAGGGACAGCGGGTTGCGGTGGTACTCGTGCGCCAGCTTCACCACCAGCCGCAGGTTGGACGCCACCAGCCGGTACGCCGTGCGCACATCCCCCGTGTCGCGGTACTGACGCGACAGCGCCAGCTCCTCGTCGCGCGTCAGCAAGGGGTGACGCTGCACCTCCGCCATGTAGGCCTGGAGGGGGTCCCTGTTGCTCAGCCCGGACTCACCCGCCCGCGCCAGGGCCTTGGAGGGCGCGGACCGGGGCGCGTCCTCCTCGGGCTCCACCTCGACCAGCTCCGCCTCGTCGGGCTCCAGGGAGTCCGGGTCCACCTGCGCCTCGACAGCCGAGTCCTCCGACTGGGCGTCAACCTCTTCCGCACGGGGAGGCGCGCTCCCCGCCGCCCGCTTCGACTTGGGCCGGGAAGACGTTCCTTTGGTTCTTTTCCCTCCACTCGCCATCGGCTCTCCATACCCCAAAGTGCCGCGATTGTTGCCAGAGGGTAATGCAGGAGCTATGCCCCTGCTTGATGAGCGACATCCAAGAGCCCACCGCGCCGGGCAGCCCGGCCACCGACGAAGCGCCGACGCGTCCCGCCGAATACATCGCGGACATCGGCTTCGACGACATGAATCTGTCCGAGCCCCTGCGCCGTGCGTTGGCGGAGCGCGGCTACACCCACCCGACTCCTGTCCAGGCGCGCGCGTTCCGGCCGGCCATGGAGGGCAAGGACCTCATTGTTCGCAGCAAGACGGGCACCGGCAAGACGGCCGCGTTCGGCCTGCCCCTGTTGGAGAAGATTTCCCCGGATGACAAGCGCGTGCGCGCGCTCATCCTCTGCCCCACGCGGGAGCTGGCGCTCCAGGTGGCGGACGAGCTGACGAAGCTCGCGAAGTACAAGGGCGTGAAGGTGGCGGCCATCTACGGCGGCGCCTCCATGAAGCAGCAGGAGGACGCGCTCGAGGAAGGCACGCCCATCATCGTCGGCACGCCGGGCCGGGTGTTCGACCACATCCACCGGGGCAACCTGAAGCTGGATGGGTGCGACCACGCGGTGCTGGACGAAGCCGACGAGATGCTCAACCAGGGCTTCTACGAGGAAGTCACCCGCATCCTCGACCGCCTTCCCAAGACGCGCCAGGTGCTGCTCTTCAGCGCCACCGTCCCCACGGACATCCAGAACCTCATCGCGCGCTACACGACGAACGCGGAGACGCTCCTGCTCTCCGGCGACGTGTTCACCGTGGAGCACATCCACCACGTCCGCTACGACGTGTCGGACGCCTTCCCCAAGCCGCGCAACCTCATCTACGTGCTGG
Source organism: Myxococcus stipitatus (assembly GCF_038561935.1). The sequence goes on from NZ_CP102770.1 coordinate 8,151,337, forward strand.
AGAAGGAAGAGCCCCAGAACGCCATCATCTTCTGCAACACGCGGGATGACACGGCGCTGGTGACGGCGGTGCTCAACCGCAACGGCTTCGACGCGGAGCTGCTCAACGGAGACCTGCCGCAGAAGGAGCGCGAGCGGGTGATGGCCAAGGTGAAGCGCGGCGAGGTCGCCTTCATGGTGGCCACGGATATCGCGGCGCGCGGCATCGACATCTCCGGGCTGGAGTACGTCATCAACTACTCCCTGCCGGAGGACCCGGCCGTCTACCTGCACCGCGTGGGCCGCACGGGCCGCATCGGCAACAAGGGCACGGCCATCAACCTCTTCTCCGGGCGCGAGCTGGCCACGTACACCGCGCTGGAGAAGAAGTACGGCATCAAGTTCGACAAGCAGGAGATGCCGGCGCCCGAAGAGGCCATGCGCCTGTGGACCGAGCGCCACGTGCGCGAAATCCAGGAGGCCGCTGGCAGCTCCGTGTTCGAGGGCTTCTTGCCCCTGGCCGCGCAGCTCAAGACGCGTCCCAACGCGGATGACCTGGTCGCCTTCCTGCTGAAGTACTTCTTCAGCCACCTGCGCATGGAGAAGGCCAAGGCCGCGCAGGAGGCCGAGGGCCGCGAGCCGACGCCGGAGCGCAAGCCCGAGGGCCGCCGCCGCGAGCGCGAGCGCGGGGACGAGCGCCGGGAGCGCGGCGAGCGCCGGGAGCGTGGCGAGAAGCCGCTGGCGCGCCCGGAGCATCCGGACCGCGAGCGCCGGCCGCGCCGGGACGAGCCCCGCCGGGAGCGGGACTCCAGCCGTGGCGCCGCCGCGCTGGAGGCGGGCCCGGGCGAGGCGAAGCTGTGGGTGAACCTGGGGACCGCGGATGGCCTGGGGCCGGGCAGCATCGCCACGGCGCTGGAGGATGCGGGCGCGCCGCTGGGGAAGGTGGTGCGCGCGGAGCTGCGTCCCACGTTCGCGTACGTGTTCGTCGCGGACGAGGACGCCGCCGCGTTCGAGACGCTCAACGGCAAGCAGCACGGCTCCAAGACGCTTCGCGTGGAGAAGAGCAAGCCGCGCAGCGAGCGCGAGCCGGGCACGCGCCCGCCTCCGTCTCCGGACGCCGGCCCGGGCGAGGTGAAGCTGTGGACGAACCTGGGCTCCGATGACGGCATGGACGAGGCGAAGCTGCCCGCCGCGCTGGAAGCCGCGGGGGCTCCCGCGGGCAAGGTGCTCAAGGCGCTCCTGCGTCCCACGTACGGCTACGCCTACGTCGCCGAGGCCGACGCGCCGGAGTTCGAGGCGCTCAACGGCAAGACGGTGGGCGACAAGGTGCTGAAGCTGGAGCGGCACCGTCCTCGCGGCCAGCGCGAGGAGCGTCGTCCGCGTCACGAGTCCCTGCCGGACGTGCCGGGCCAGGTGCGCCTGTGGGTCGGCCTGGGCAAGCAGGACGGGCTGGACGAGGCGGGTGTCGCCAGCGCGCTCGAGGCCGCGGGTGCTCCGGCCGGCAAGGTGGTGCGGATGGATTTGCGCCCCACGTACGCGTACGTGTTCGTCGCGGACGAGGACGCCACGGCCTTCGAGGCCACGCACGGAAAGCAGCACGGTGAGCGCACGCTGAAGGTCGAGCGCGCGCGCAAGAAGTAGCCGTTCCTCCGTGAGCCGTCCCGGGAGGTGGTGGCGCGGCGAGCACTCGCCGGGCGCTCCTCCCGGGTGCTCAGCCCTCCCGGGGCCGCGCGACCTTCCTGCGGCGGGCCTGGTGGTAGTGCGCGGTGCAGAGGCCTCGGGCCAGGACGGCGCGCTGACAGTCGGGCTCGACGCACCGGGCGGGTTCGGGCCTGGGCGGCGGCGCGGGCGTGGGACCTGAAGCGAACATCATCTCCGCCACCTTCAGCAGCCGGTCCACGTCCGGACGGGACAGCTGCTTCGCCCGCGCGAAGCCTTCCAGACGGTGGGCCCCCGCGTCCTCCACGTCATCCACCCGGAGCAGCTCCCAGAGGGGCAGCTCCAGCGCGCCCGCCACCTGGAGGAGCGTCTCGTAGCTGGGGCTGCGCTCGCCGCGCTCCAGGAGGGACGCGAAGGACACCGAGATGCCACACCGCGAGGCGAAGTCCTCCTGGGTGAGGCCTCGGCGCTCCCTCAGGGCCCGAATCCTGCGGGCCAGGCCCAGCAGGTGTCCGTTCACCGTCGAAGCATCCGGAGGGCCAGGAGACATGGCAGTTTCCTATGGTAGCGCACCCCTTCTGTTAAGGTCTCGCGCGCGGTGCGGGCTCACCCGGGTCCACCGCAACCAGGAGCCTTGCGAAACATGAGCGCCGTCGAGGGTACCAACTACTACTTCCGCAAGGCCGCGCGGATCATGGACGTGGGCACCCCCATCGAGACGCTGCTCGCCACGCCCCTGCGCGAGGTGAAGGTCCAGGTCTCCATCGAGATGGACTCCGGCGAGATTCGCACCTTCCTCGGCTACCGCATCCAGCACGACAACAGCCGCGGCCCCATGAAGGGCGGCCTGCGCTACCACCCGAAGCTGGACCAGGACGAGTCCTCCTCGCTCGCGTCGCTGATGACGTGGAAGACCGCCGTCGTGAACCTGCCTTACGGCGGCGCCAAGGGCGGCATCGCGTGCGACCCGTCCCAGCTCAGCCTCAAGGAGCTGGAGCGGCTGACGCGCAAGTTCGTCGACCAGATTCAGGACGTCATCGGCCCCACGCGCGACATCCCCGCGCCCGACGTCAACACCAACCCCCAGGTGATGGCGTGGATCATGGACCAGTACTCGCGCTACCACGGCCACTCGCCGGCGGTGGTGACGGGCAAGCCGCTGGAGCTCTACGGCTCCAAGGGCCGTGAGGCCGCCACCGGGCGAGGCCTCCAGTACGTGTGCCGCGAAATCCTCCGCGACCTGGGCCTGCCGGTGAAGGGCACGCGCTTCGCCATCCAGGGCTTCGGCAACGTGGGCAGCCACACCGCGCAGCTCCTGTGGGAGGACGGTGGCGTCATCGTGGCCGTGGCGGACGTGCTGGGCGGCGTGCGCAATCCCCAGGGCCTGGACATCCCGTCCCTCTTCGAGCACGTGAAGCGCACCGGCACCGTGACGGGCTTTGGTGGCGGCACCGCCTGCACCAACGAAGAGGTGCTCGCGGCCGACTGCGAGGTGCTCATCCCTGCGGCGCTCGGCCACGCGCTCACCCGCGACAACGCAAACACCGTGCGCGCGCGCCTCATCATCGAAGGCGCCAACGGCGCGACGCAGCCGGAGGCGGACGAAATCTTCGAGAAGCGCGGCATCTTCGTGGTGCCGGACGTGCTCGCCAGCGCGGGCGGTGTCACGGTCAGCTACTTCGAATGGGTGCAGAACCTCCAGCACCTGTCCTGGGAAGAGGACCGCGTCAACGCGGAGCTGGAGAAGACGATGAAGGAGGCCTACGAGCGCGTGGCGCAGATTGCCCGCTCGCGGAAGGTCTCCATGCGGACGGCGGCCTACATCCTGGCCATCGGCCGGGTGGGCAAGGCCACCGTGCTGCGCGGCATCTGACGCGCGCGGACGCACGTCCGGACTCCCTCCGGGCGAGCCTGCCGCAACGCGGCAAGTGGAGGGGGCTCGTCGTCTCGTGCCGGCTGTCCCTTCCGCCCGGCCCGCGCTTCCGATAGACGCGGCGCCCATGGTCACCCTCCAGGACATCCACGCCGCCAGGGAGCGGCTGCGCGACGCCATCCGGCCCACGCCCTGCCCCGCGTCGGACTACTTCACGGAGCGGACGGAGTGCGCCGCGGTGTACTTCAAGCTGGAGAACCTCCAGCGCACCGGCGCGTTCAAGGAGCGCGGCGCGCTCAACAAGCTGCTGACGCTGACGCCGGAGGAGAGAAAGCGCGGAGTCATCGCCGCGTCCGCCGGCAACCACGCGCAGGGCGTCGCGTACCACGCGCGTCGGCTGGGGGTGAAGGCCACCATCGTGATGCCGGAGCGCACGCCGCTCATCAAGGTGTCGCGCACACGGGATGACTACGGCGCGCGCGTGGTGCTCAAGGGCGCCAACTACGACGAGGCCTACGCGGAAGCGCTGCGCCTCCAGCAGGACGAGGGCCTCGTCTTCGTCCACCCGTTCGACGACCCGCACGTCATCGCGGGCCAGGGCACCATCGGCCTGGAGCTCCTGGAGCAGTGGCCGGACGTGGAGGTGGTGCTCGTGCCCATCGGCGGCGGCGGGCTCATCTCCGGCGTGGCGTGCGCGTTGAAGGAGTCGAAGCCAGGCGTCCTGGTGATTGGCGTGCAGTCGTCCACCATCGACAGCATGAAGGCCTCCTTGGCGGCGGGGAAGCGGGTGGAGCTGCCCGCCGCGGGCACCACCATCGCGGATGGCATCGCCGTGAAGAAGGTGGGCGACCTCACCTTCGAGATGGTCCGCAAGTACGTGGACGCGGTGGTGTCCGTGGACGAGGAGGAGATTGCCGCCGCCATCCTCACGCTGCTCGAGCAGGAGAAGAGCGTGGTGGAGGGCGCGGGCGCGGTGGGCGTGGCGGCCGTGCTCAACGGGCATGTGCCCAAGGCGAAGGGCAAGCGCACCGCCATCATCCTGAGCGGCGGCAACATCGACATGAACGTCATCAGCCGCATCATCGAGCGCGGCCTGGTGAAGGCCGGACGCCTGGTGCAGTTGGAGGTGCGGCTGCCGGACCGGCCCGGCATGCTCGCGCGGCTGACCACGCGCATCGCCGAGCTGAAGGCCAACGTGGTGGACCTCCACCACGAGCGCGCCTTCTCCAAGGCGGGCCTGGGCGAGGCCATGGTGGAGGTCACCCTGGAGACCACGGGCCCCGCGCACATCCGCGAGCTGGAGACGGCGCTCGAGGAGCTCGGTTGGCAGGTGACGCGCAAGTAGCCAGGGGCCTTGCATGGCGGCGGCGGGGCTCGGCCATACTGAGGCCATGTATTCCCTGCTCGCCGCACTGCTGCTCGCCGCCGCCCCCTCCACTCCGGCCCAGAAGGCCAAGGACCTCTCGGGACAGAAGGCCTGGGAGGAGCTGTACCTGGCGTTCGGCTCCGGCGACGAGAAGGCGGTCCCCGAGGAGCAGCGCGCCACGGTGTCCGGCGCGCTGGCGAAGGGCTGCCAGGCGATGCTGAAGGACGACGCCGTCATGGCGTACTCCATGGGCGAGCGCGCCATCGTCTACGAGGAGTCCGCGCCCGCGCTGCGCTGCCTGGCGACCGCCGCGCGCAAGACGGAGCAGCGCGCCGCCGCCGAGGCCGCCCTGCTCAAGGGCGTCACCCGCTTCCCCAAGGACGGTAGCTTCCCGCTGGAGCTGGGCAAGCTGCTGCTCGAGGAGCAGGACTCGGTGGGCGCGCAGGCCGCGCTGGAGAAGGTGCCTCCTCGCTCGCGCGAAGCGGCCGAGGCGAAGCGACTGCTCAAGCAGGCCCGGCAGCAGACGCTCCAGGAGGACGCGGCCCGCTCGGAGGCCACGCGCATCTCCCGCCGGCTGGGCGGGGGCGCCCCGCAGGCGGTGAGCCGGGGCGGGGATGAGACCTCCGTCGTGTCGCTCGGGACGCGGCCGGGGATGAGCGTGCGCGCACCCGACGTCGGCTTCGAGTCCCGCGTGGACGCCTCCGGCATGCGCGTGCGGGCCAACAACCGGTTCGTCATCAGCTACTTCGACAACCAGCGCGACTTCAGCCAGCGCGCCGACTACGAGGGCAAGGTCGTCGACATCCTCAACGACGCCTACCACTTCACCCGCCAGGTGCTCGGGGAGACGCGGGAGTCCCCCGTCGCCGTCGTGCTCTACACGGCCAAGGAGTTCGGAGCCACCTTCGGCCAGCGGGCGGCCCGCTTCATCGCGGGCAAGTACACGGAGAACGCCATCCGCATCAACGACGCGGCGGAGCTGACGCGAGAGACCCGGGCGACCCTCGTCCACGAGTACATCCACGCCGCCGTCTCCGACTTCTGCGGGGGCAATGACCAGGACATGGACAAGCTGCCCATCTGGTTCAACGAGGGCCTGGCCATGTTCGTGGAGTGGAAGTACCTGGATGTGCCGGGTCCCAACCTGCGGCTGGCGAACGAGATGCGCGCCGTGCTGGCCGCGTCCGGCAAGCTCCCGAAGCTGCGGGACATGACCTGGGTCGCCCCGATGAACACCGCCTCCCCCCACATGGGCTACGCGGCGTCCGGACTCGCGGTCAAAGAAATGATGCGCCGAGAGGGGGCCCACCGCCTGATGACCCTGCTGCGCGCGGTCTGCCAGCAAGGCTCCGGCTTTGACGAGGCGCTCAAGACCCACTACGGAATGACCCTGGAGGACCTTGATACCGAGGTCGAACGTTCCATCGAGAAGAGGTAGCTGCCGGGCAAGCGCGGTCCATTTGGTTTACCCCTCCCCGGGAGTCCCCTACACTCGGAGCCCCCTCCATTTGCGCTGCGACGGTAAACGGGCAGTCCGCCGTCCGCAGCAAGGTGACGGATGTCGGACACGCGCGCAGCCATGAGAGAATTTCGCTTCCTCGACGAGAAGCGGAAACTGGGAAGCCTGTCTCCCGTCGAGGAGGCACGCTGGGGCGAGCTGCGCGCGCACCTGGGCGTCCAGGACACCCCCGCGCCCGAGGCCGCCGCCTGGCAGCAGGAAGCGGCGCCCCAGGGCTACTACGGCGCCGACGGCCAGTGGTACGCCTACCCCGCCGGTTACGCCCAGCAGCCCCAGGGCTACTACGGCGCCGATGGCCAGTGGTACGCCTACCCCGCCGACCCGGCCTACGCCCAGCAGCCCCAGGGCTACTACGGCGCGGATGGCCAGTGGTACGCCTACCCCGCCGGCTACGACCCGAATCAGGCCTACGCGCAGCAGGGGTACGATCCCAACCAGGCCTACGCGCAGCAGGGCTACGACCCGAACCAGGCCTATGCCCAGCAGCAGGGGTATGACCCCAACGCGGGCTACCCCGGCTACGACCCGAACCAGGCCTACGCCCAGCAGCAGGGCTATGACCCCAACGCGGGCTACCCCGGCTACGACCCGAACCAGGCCTATGCCCAGCAGCAGGGCTATGACCCGAACCAGGGTTACGCCGAGGGCTGGCCAGCCTCGCCCCAGGATGCACAGGGGGTCGCGGGCTACGAGCAGGCGCCTCAGGACCCTGCCGCCTACGCCCCATCCGCGGAGCCGGAGAACCTGGCCCTCAGCTCCGATGACATCGACATCCCCGCGCTGAGCGAGCCCGCGCCGTGGATGCCCCCCAGCCCCACGCCTGTCCCCATCGCTCCCGCGTCGGCCACGTCGACGTCCGCTTCGTTCGCGGATGTCCTCGATGATTCGGGCGCGGAGGGTGACGCGGTGGGGCTGGAGTCCCCTTCGTTCGACACGGTGTCCGAGGAGACCGCCACGGCCCCGGAGGAGGACTTCGGGGAGCTGGATGCGCAGCCGGAGCCCGTGGTCCAGGCTCGCGCGCCGGAGGCATCGCTCGAGTCGTCCTTCGCCGACCTCTCGCTCGAGGTCGAGTCGGCGCCGATGGATGTCTCGGACGCCGTGCTCGAGGTGGCCTCGTCCGAGTCCGAGCTGGAGGTGCCGTCGTCGGAGATCGAGCTGGTCGACGCCTCGGGTGACAGCGAGCCCGTGCTGGCCGAGGAGCGCGCCGCGCCCGTGGACGAGGCGTGGGCTTCCGCGCCGCTCGCCGTGGATCCGCTCGAGTCCGCCGTGGAGGAGCTCGCGGACGCGAACGACGTCATCGACGTGGGGGCCATGGATGCGGCCTCGCTCGATGCGTCCGACATGCTCGAACCCATCGCTCCGGAGTCGAGCAGCGAACAGCTGTCCCCCGCCACCGAGAACGGGGCGGCCGTGGACGCGGCTCCAGGTGGAGCTGACGCCTCGGTGGAGGAGATTGCCCTCGACAGTGCCGACGTGAGTGCGTCGGATCTGGATTCGCGCCCTCCGCTGGAGCTGCATCATGCGGATCCGCGGGAAGCCGATGCGTGGACCGCGTCCATGGAGACCGAGTCCACTCCGGAGCCTTCCGCGTCGGTGCTCGACACGGAGTCCGCGCCGGAGGAGCACCTGAGCGCCGAGTCGTTCGATGCGCCGGTGGCCGCGGGCGAGGCGCCGACGTTCGACGTGGCGGACCTGGGCGCGGAAGAGACGATGTCCTCGGAGACGTCGCCGTTCGATTCCTCGACGGTGCCGTCGCTGGAGATTCGTTCGGTGCGCGTCGGGCCGGATCTCCAGGCCGACACGGTCGAGGTCGACACCGATGCGGCGGTCCTCCCGGAGGTCGGGACGACAGCAGCCGAGACGTTCGACCTGAGTGGCAGCCCCGAGGATGCGGTGCCCCTCGCGGCGGCGGGTGACTTCGTCTCGTCCGAACAGTTCGCTGGCTCGAATGACCGAGGGCTGGAGCTGTCTCCCGAGAGCTCCGCTGAGGGTGATTGGAGCACGCAGTCGAGTGAGCTGGAGCCGCTCGCGAGCAGCGCGGGAATCATCACGGAGCAGCTCGCGACCGAGGAGGCGGGGACCCTCGAGCTGCAACCCGCGTGGGCCGCCACCGCGGATACGTCCACGGCGGGAGCTTCCGAGTGGAGCGAGAGCGCCGCGTCAGCAGGGTCTGACGTCATCGAGCTCCAGCCCGAGTGGGCCTCCGCGTCCAGCGAGGCTGCGACCGAGGGTTCCTCGGTGGAGGGTGTTGTTGCCCTCGATGCGAGCGAGGCGGTGGCCGAGGAAGGGCAGCCCGAGTGGGCGGCGTCCGCGAGTGAGTCGGCCCCTGCAGGTGCGGCGCAGTCGGAGTGGGCAGCGACGGCGAGTGACGCCACAGCGGGGCAGTCTGAGTGGACTGCCACCGCCGAGGAACTCCCCGCCGATGCCGTCCAGGCGGAGTGGGACTCGAGCGCGAGCGGCGCCACCGCGACTCAGTCCGAGTGGGCTGCGACGACCGCAGAGCTTCCGGCTGATGCGGTTCAGGAGGAGTGGGCGGCGACGGCTAGCGATACCGCTGCGGCGCAGCCTGAGTGGACCTCCGCCGAAGAGCTTCCGGCCGACGCTGTTCAGGCGGAGTGGGCACCCGAGGCTGGCACGCCTGTAACCGGTGTGGCGCAGCCTGAGTGGACGGCTGCCACCGAGGAGCTTCCCGCCGACGCCGTTCAGGCGGAGTGGGCCTCGGGTACGAGCGACGCCATTGCGACGCAGTCCGAATGGGCAGCGGCGACTGAGGAACTTCCGGCTGACGCGGTTCAGTCGGAGTGGGCAACCGCTGAAGGCACTCCGGCCTCTGGCGAGACGCAGCCTGAGTCGGCTGTCGCCACCGAAGAACTTCCTGCGGATGCGATTCAAGCGGAGTGGGCAACCACCGAGGGAACGCCTGCATCCGGAGAAGCACAACCCGAGTGGGCCGCTACGGCTGAAGAGCTTCCCGCTGATGCCGTTCAGGCGGAGTGGGCAACCGCCGAGGGAACGCCTGCATCCGGAGAAGCACAGCCCGAGTGGGCCGCCACGGCTGAAGAGCTTCCCGCCGATGCCGTTCAATCGGAGTGGTCTGCCACTGCGAGCGCGCCCGCCTCCGGAGAGGCACAGCCCGAGTGGGCCGCTACGGCTGAAGAGCTTCCCGCTGATGCCGTTCAATCGGAGTGGTCCGCCACTGCGAGCGTGCCCACGTCTGGAGAGGCACTGCCTGAGTGGTCCGCCACGGCTGAAGAGCTTCCCGCTGACGCCGCTCAATCGGAGTGGTCTGCCACGACGAGCGCGCCCGCATCCGGAGAGGCACAACCTGAGTGGTCCGATACCGTTGAGGAACTCCCTGCTGACGCCGTTCAGGAGGAGTGGGCATCCACGGAAAGTGCTCCCGTAGCAGGCTCCCCTCAGCCCGAGTGGGCGACCACAGCCGAAGAGCTTCCCGCCGACGCCGTTCAGGCGGAGTGGGCACCCGAGACTGGCACGCCTGTAACCGGTGCGGCGCAGCCTGAGTGGACGGCTGCCACCGAGGAGCTTCCCTCCGACGCCGTGCAAGCGGAGTGGGCACCCGAGACCAACACGCCAGAACCTGGTGCGGCACAGCCCGAGTGGTCCGCGTCAGTCGAAGAGCTTCCCGCCGACGCCGTTCAGGCGGAGTGGGCTCCCGAAACGAGCACTCCTGAAACCGGCACGGCCCAGCCTGAGTGGTCCGCGTCAGTCGAAGAGCTTCCCGCCGATGCCGTGCAAGCGGAGTGGGCATCCACGGAAGGCGCCCCTGTCACTGGCTCCACGCAGCCTGAGTGGGCAGCCTCGGCCGAGGAGCTTCCGGCTGATGCTGTTCAGGCGGAGTGGGCCCCCGAGGCCAACACTTCCGTAACGGGTTCGGCACAGCCTGAGTGGGCGGCCACCGCCGAGGAGCTTCCAGCCGACGCAGTTCAGTCCGAGTGGGCTCCCGAGACCAGCGCCCCCGTGGCGGGTGCGGCACAGCCTGAGTGGGCGGCCACCGCCGAGGAGCTTCCCGCCGACGCCGTTCAGGCGGAGTGGGCTCCCGAGACCAGCGCTCCCGTAGCGGGTGCGGCACAGCCCGAGTGGGCTGCGACGGTCGAAGAGCTTCCCGCTGATGCCGTTCAGGCGGAGTGGGCAACCGCCGAGGGAACGCCTGCATCCGGAGAGGCACAGCCCGAGTGGGCCGCCACGGCTGAAGAGCTTCCCGCCGATGCCGTTCAATCGGAGTGGTCTGCCACTGCGAGCGCGCCCGCCTCCGGAGAGGCACAGCCCGAGTGGGCCGCTACGGCTGAAGAGCTTCCCGCAGATGCGGTCCAAGCGGAGTGGAGCGCCTCGGAGAGCGAGCCCGCGCCCACCACCACGCAACCTGAGTGGGCAGCCACCGCCGAAGAGCTTCCGGCCGATGCCGTTCAGGCCGAATGGAGCGCATCGGAGAACGAGCCCGTTCCCACCACTGCTCAGCCTGAGTGGTCCACGGCAACCGAAGAGCTCCCCGCCGATGCCGTTCAGGCTGAGTGGGGCGCGACTGAGAACGCACCTGCCTCCGCGCAGCCCGAGTGGTCCGCGACAGCCGAAGAGCTCCCTGCCGACGCAGTCCAAGTGGAGTGGAGCGCTACGGCGAACGACGCGGCGACGGCCACGGCTGAAGAGCTTCCCGCTGACGCAGTCCAAGCAGAGTGGGAAGCCAACACGAGCACTCCTGCGGTGGGCTCCACCGCGCAGCCCGAATGGGCCGCGACGGCCGAAGAGCTCCCTGCCGATGCCGTTCAGTCCGAATGGGCAGCCACCTCGGCGACACCAGAGACCGGCGCTGTGCAACCGGAGTGGTCCGCGACAGTCGAGGAACTTCCCGCTGATGCGATTCAACCGGAGTGGGAGACGAACGCGGTAGCCGCCGCACCTGGCGCTGCTCAGCAGGAGTGGTCCGCCACGACGGAAGAACTCCCCGTCGACGCAGCCCAGCCCGAGTGGGCCGCCCACACGGGGACGCCCGCGTCCGATGCCGCACAGCCTGAGTGGTCGGTGACCACGGAAGAACTCCCCGCCGATGCGGTTCAGTCCGAGTGGGCTTCCTCCACCGGTGCGTCCGCACCTGCCGCAACGCAACCCGAGTGGTCCGCCACCACCGAGGAACTCCCCGCCGACGCCGTTCAGTCCGAGTGGGACTCGACTGCGAACGCCTCTGGCACCACCCAGCCTGAGTGGTCCGCCACCGCCGAGGAACTCCCCGCCGACGCCGTTCAGTCGGAGTGGGATTCCGCTGCGAACGCCTCCGGCACCGCCCAGCCCGAGTGGGCTGCCACGACGAGCGCCCCCGCCACCGCGCAGCCCGGATGGTCCTCCGAAGAGCTCCCCGCGGACGCCGTCCAGTCCGAGTGGGACTCCACCGCGAACGCTCCCGCCACCGCTCAGACCGAGTGGGCCGCTGAAGAACTCCCCATCGACACGGCGCAGCCCGAGTGGGCCTCCACAAGCGCCCCCATGACCGGAGCCGCGCAGTCCGAGTGGGCCGCCGAGGAACTCCCCGCCGACGCCGTCCAGTCCGAGTGGGACTCCGCCGCGAGCCCCCCCGCCGCCGCACAGTCCGAGTGGGCCGCCGAGGAACTCCCCGCCGACGCCGTCCAGTCCGAGTGGGACTCCACCGCGAACACCCCCGCCACCGCGCAGTCCGCGTGGGCCACGCCCGGCACCGAAGCCACTCCCGAGTGGAGTGACTCGACCGGCACTCCGCCGTCCACCGAGCCCTGGAACAGCCCGTCCATCGACGTGGAGCCGACCCTCGAGCTGTCCACCGAGGAGCAGGCCCCCGTCGAGGCCATCCAGGTCGAAGAGGAAGTGTCCTGGGCCGAGCCGCCTGCGCCCCAGGCCAAGCCTTGGGTCTCTCGCGACAGCAGCCCGTTCGGCATGCCGGGGAAGGACTACTCCGCCCCCACCCCGAGCCCCGTCCTCACCTCGCCGCCCGTGGCTCCCCTCATGGAAGAGGAGGAAGTCGCCGTCGAGTTCGAACCCGAGCCGGAGCTCGCCGAAATCGAGCTGGTGGAAGAAGCCGCCGAGCCCGAAGCCGCGCCTCCTCGCACCGCCACCGCCACCGCCGCGGCGGCACTGAGCGCCGCGCTGCGCCCCTCCGCCCCCCCTCCCCCGCCGCCGCTCGCCGCGACCCACGAGCCGCTCTTCGAGGAAGAGCCCACCATGGGCACCTCCTCCTTCGTCGAGGGCGAGCACAAGGTCATCATCCACACCGTCGAAGGACAGGTGAAGCGCGGCACCATCCGCGACGCCGACCTGCTCGACGACGTCATCCTCCTGGAGCAGCAGAGCGGCTTCGCCGCGGAGCCCATCCCCGGCAAGCGCCTCAAGGCCATCTTCTTCGTCGTCCCCGCGGGCACGCGCCACCCGCCCGCGGAAGGTCAGAAGATTCGCGTCACCTTCAACGACGGCCGCCAGGTCGCGGGCTTCTCCCTCGACTTCAAGGGCAGCACCCCGGGCTTCTTCGTCGTCCCCGCCGACCAGCGCACCAACACGCCGCGCATCTTCATCTACCGCGCCAGCGTGCAGGCCGTGACGGAAGGCTGAGCCTCCAACACCTGGTGCCCTGAAACGACAAGAGGGGCCCCCACCACCGTGGGGAGCCCCTCTGTCATTCAGCAGTGAAGGCGACGATTACTTCTTCGGCGCCGCCGCGGCATCCGCCTTCTTCGTCAGCGACAGGTTCAGGGTCACGCTGACCTCCTCACCCACCGCCACGCCGCCCGTCTCCAGCGCCGTGTTGTAGGTCAGGCCGAAGTCCTTGCGGTTCAGCTTGGTGGTGGCCTCGACGCCCGTGCGGGTGTTGCCCCAGGGGTCCTTAGACTCCTTCGACGGGCCCGTGACGTCCAGGACGACCGGCTTCGTCACGCCGTGCATGGTCAGGTCGCCGGAGACCTTCAGCTTGCCCTCGCCCGCCTTCTCCACCTTCTTCGACTTGAAGGTGATGGTCGGGTACTTCGCAACGTCGAAGAAGTCCGGCGCGCGCAGGTGCTCGTCGCGCTTGGCGTTCGCCGTGTTCACCGACGCCGCGTCCAGGGTCGCCTCGACGGTGGACTTGGTGATGTCCTTGTCGTCCAGGTTGACGGTGCCGTCCTTGATGTTGAACGAGCCCTTCACGTTCGACACCATCATGTGCTTCACGGAAAACTCAGCGCCGGAGTGAGCCGGGTCCACCGTCCACGTGGAGGCCAGGGCCATGGACGGCAGGGCCACCAACAGGGCAATCGCGCTCTTCAGGGTCGTCTTCATAGGGGTGTGCTCCTCGATGGACTACGGGGTTCAAGCGCGCAGCGCGAAGCTGCGCATCGACAAGGTTCCGTGATGGAAGCCCTCGAACACGGGGGTGATGCGGTCTTCGGGGAGGGCGGCTCCGAGGACGAAATACAGCGGCAACAAATGCTCGGCCCTCGGATGCGCGAGCCTCCCATTCGGTGCATCCAACCATGATTGCAGGCCCGTGAAGTCGCGCGCCTCCAGCTTCTGCGCCACCCACGTGTCGAACGCCTGCGCCCACGGCTCCGGGGACGCATCCTTGTGGTGGAAATTCACCCGGCGCAAGTTGTGGACGATGCCGCCGCTGCCCATCAGCAGCACGCCCTCCGCGCGCAACGGACGCAGCACCTCGCCCAGCCTCGCCACCTCCGCGGGGCTCGCGTCCAACGGCATCGACACCTGCACCACCGGGAGCGCTGCCTGCGGAAACATGTGAAGCAGCGGTATCCACGCACCGTGGTCCCAACCGCGCTCCGCATCCGCGACAGCCTTCACCCCTGAAACACTCAACCGCGAGACGATATCCGCCGCCAGCGCGGGAGCCCCGGGCGCCCCGTACCTCAGCCGGTACAGCGCCTGCGGGAAGCCGTAGAAGTCATGGATGAGCGGGGGCTGGGCGCTCGAGGTGACGCGCACCTCGCCCGGCGTCTCCCAGTGCGCGGAGACCACCACCAGCGCCTTCGCGCCTCCCGCCCCGTCTCCGAACGTGCGCAGCGCGCGCGGATACGCATCCGCATCCAGCGCCACCATCGGGGAGCCGTGCGACACGAAGAGCGCCGGAGCAGGCGTCCGGCCGCCTCCTGAACCTCCTCCCCCCAGGACACCCGCCACACCCACCGCCGCCGCCCCCTGGAGGACCTCTCGTCTGTCCAAGCCGTCTCCCATGTCGGGCGCCTTCTACTGCAACCCCAGGACCAGCGTCCTCCCCACGCCAACCCCCTGAAATGACGAACCACCCCCTATCGTTCATGCAAAAACACTCTCAAAACGATAGAGAGAGGCATCACTTTGGAAGGGAGCCAACCGGTGGCGGGGCAATTCGAGCTGGGGCTGGAGGAGCTGCTGAGTTTCGAGCCAGGGGGCGGGCTCATCCAGTTCGCGGGGCAGCGGGTGCTGCTCATGGACCCGGTGGCGCTGGGGCTCTTGCGCAAGGAGCTGGTGGGGCTGATGGGCGTGACGGCCGCGCGCGGCATCTTCACGCGGCTGGGCTACGCGCACGGCTGGCGCACGGCGGAGGCCATGAAGACGGCGGTGGCGTGGAAGGAGGAGTCCCAGTGGCGCCGCGCCGGCGGACGGCTGCACACGCTGCAAGGCCAGGTGCGGGTGGAGCGCGTGGAGCGCAAGCCCGAGGAAGGACCGGAGCCCTTCGCCGAAGCCCAGTGGCGCGACTCCTACGAGGCCGAGCAGCACCTGCTGCACCTGGGCCAGGCGGACCACCCCGTGTGCTGGAGCCTCACGGGCTTCGCGTCCGGCTACATGAGCTACGTCAACGGGCGCGAAATCTACTGCACGGAGGTGCGCTGCGTGGGCATGGGGGACGCGGCGTGCCACATCGTCGGCCGCCCGTCGGAGGAGTGGAGCACCGAGTGCAAGGAGGTGCTGCGCTTCTATGAAACCCAGTGCATGGAGGGCGTGCTCGGGCAGGTGACGGACGCACTGAAGCAGGCCGAGCGGAAGCTGCGCGCCAAGCGCCAGTCGCTCGCGCGCGTGGGCGTGACGGAGGACCCCGCGGGCATGGTGGCTCGCGCGGAGGCGATGCTGCGAGTCATCGACCTGGGGCGCCGCGCGGCGAAGGTGGACTCCACGGTGCTCGTCACCGGAGAGAGCGGCGTGGGCAAGGAGCGCATCGCCCGCCTCATCCACGACGAGTCCACGCGCGCCCACAAGGCCTTCGTCGCCGTCAACTGCGCCGCCGTCACGGAGAGCCTCCTGGAGAGCGAGCTGTTCGGCCACGCGAGAGGCGCCTTCACCGGTGCCACCCATGACAGGCCGGGCCTCTTCGAGGCCGCGCACGGCGGCACCCTCTTCCTGGACGAAGTGGGCGAGGTGCCTCCCTCCATGCAGGCCAAGCTCCTGCGCGCGCTCCAGGAGAAGGAGGTGCGGCGCGTGGGCGAGAACACCAGCCGCAAGGTGGACGTACGCGTCGTCGCCGCCACCAACCGGGACCTCGCCGAGGAGGTGCGCGCGGGCCGCTTCCGCCAGGACCTCTACTACCGGCTGCGCGTCATCGAGCTGCGAATCCCGCCCCTGCGCGAGCGCCGCGAGGACATCCTCCCCCTGGCCCGGCTGCTGCTCGCCGAGGCCGCCGAGCGACTGGGCCGCAAGGTGACGGGGCTCTCCCCCGACGCCGCGGACCAGCTCCTGCGCTACGCGTGGCCGGGCAACGTGCGCGAGCTGGGCAACGCCCTGGAGCGCGCCGTGGCGCTGTGCGAGGGCACGCGCGTGGAGCGGGAGGACCTGCCCGAGGAGGTCCGCGCCGCGCCGCCCAGCCTGGTCCCCAGCGGCAACCCGCGCCGGCTGGAGGACATGGAGAAGGAATACATCCTCGCGGTGCTGGCCCAGAACGCGGGCAACCGCGCGCGCACCGCCGAGCAGCTCGACATCGGCGTGGCCACGCTCTACCGGAAGCTCAAGCAGTACGGCCACCCGGAGGCGGCCCACTGACGCTCAGTTGAGGTACTGGTCCCGGTCCGGGCGGTCCTTCGGCACCACGTGCAGGTGCTTGGACCGCTCGCGCAGCTGGCGCTGCAGCCGCCAGTGCTGGAAGTGCAGGAGCAGCCGCTTGGGGCTCGCGCCGCGCACATACGCGAGCACCAGCAGCATGGCGACGATGTGCGGCAGCTGGCTGGCGACGCCCGCCGTCAGCACCCGCAGCAGGACGAAGCCCGCGCCAATGGCCGCGAAGGCATTGCCGGAGAGCGGGATGCCCCAGAAGTTCGTCTGCCCCTTGCCGATGGTCAGCCCATAGGCCACCCACAGCACGGAGCCCATCACCCAGCCGCCCTGATAGGCGTACGGCAGCGGGATGAAGAGCGCCGCCAGCCCCAGCAGATAGCCCGCCAGCGCGGTGCAGCCCACGGCCACCATCAGCAGCCGCTTCGAACCCCAGTACCCCTCCAGCCAGCCGCCGATGGACCACAGGAGCAGCGCGCCGAAGAGGATGCTGATGGGCTCGCTCTCGATGAAGGCATAGGTGAGCGGCTGCCAGATGAAGAGGTGGCCGAACACGCCGCTCGGCATCAACAGCAGGAAGCTGCCCTGGGCGCGCAGGAGCAGGTACATGACGGACCCCGCCACCAACCCCACGGCCAGCTTGGACGACATGGACTCCAGGCCGGGCAGGCCGAATCCTCCTCCGCCCCTGCCGCCGAAGCTGCGCATCGGTCGCATCCTTCCTCCACTCCGGGTTCAACAGCCGGTCAAAGGTGGTGGAACCCGCGCCGCTTCGCAACCCCAAATGACGAAGGGCGCTCCACCCGGTCCCCGGGAGAGAGCGCCCTCACACGCCGACTCAATGCGTCGCCTGGCGACGTCTCAAGCCTTCGCGCGGTAGAAAATCGTGATGGTCAGACAGTGGAACTCCTTGTCCGAGGACTGGGTCACCACCTTGTCGACCACGTCGATGTTGACCAGATTCTCCTTGAGCCACTTGGTGATGTTCTCACCCATGTTCTCGCGGTCACGCGCGAGCGTGGTGGAGAACACCTTGACTCCCGTGAAGCTCGTAACGCCCATTCCGACCCTCGGTCTCAAGCTGAGATTCTGGACGTTTACCCCGAGACGATTCCGCCATCAAGAAACGGGCCCGAATTACCGGCTTCTGGAGGGCCTGGACGCCCCACCCCAGGCCCCAGGTCCGGGGCATCCCGCCCACCGTTTCGCAGGCGACACCCGCCGGCCCTCTGCGGGCCAGGGCCTCGCGCGTCTGACGCGAGGCCCCGTGGACTTCAGCGGCCCATGCTGGCCCTGCGGCCCTGGCAGGTGACCTCGTCCTTGCAGGCCGGGCCAATGCCTTCCGGGTGGGCGGTGAGGGGCGTCTTGTCGCTCTCCTCCACGCCGCACACCACGCACTTGCGCTTGCGGTTGCGACGCTCCGCGCGGCGCTGCTCGGCGATGGCCTTGGCCCGCTCGCGGGCCGTCTTCGCGTCCACCTCGTTGCTCATCTCGCGTCCCGGTTGGAAGTCGTGTGCAGGCATCAGAGCGCCTCGACGAGCACCGCGATGCCCTGGCCGCCCCCGATACAGGCGGATCCGATACCATAGCGGCCCCCGCGACGCTTGAGCTCATAGACCAGCGTCGTGGTGATGCGCGCGCCCGAGGCGCCCAGCGGGTGGCCCACGGCGATGGCGCCGCCGTTCACGTTGGTCTGCTCGCGAGGCAGGCCCAGCTCCTTCTCCACCGCCAGGTACTGCGGCGCGAAGGCCTCGTTCACCTCGAACAGGTCCATGTCCGTCAGCTTCGCCTGCGCGCGCGTCAGGAGATTCCGGATGGCGGGCGCGGGGCCGATGCCCATCACCTTCGGGTCACACCCGGCCACGCCCCAGTTCACCAGCCGGGCGATGGGCTTCAGGCCGTGCTTCTCCACGAAGCTGCGCGTGGCCATCACCATGCTGCCCGCGCCGTCGCAGATGCCGCTGGCGGCGCCCGCGTGCACCACGCCGTCCTTCTTGAAGACCTTGGGCAGCTTGCGCAGCCCCTCCACGGTCGTCTCCGGACGGTTGTGCTCGTCCTTGGCGACCACCGTCTCGCCCTTCTTCGTCTTGAGCGTGACGGGCGCGATTTCATCCTGGAGGCGGCCCGCCTCCTGCGCGGCGGCGAAGCGCTTCTGGGTGAGGACCGCGTACTCGTCCACCTGGTCCTGGGTGAGCGCGTAGTCCACCGCGAGCTGCTCGGCGGTGAGCGCCATCGGGTTGCCGGTGTAACTGTCCGTCAGCGCCGTCCAGAGCATGTCCTCCAGGCTGCCCTTGCCCAGCGGCAGGCCCCAGCGCGCGCCGCGGATGACGTGGGGCGCCTGGCTCATGGACTCGGTGCCGCCGGCGAGCACGCAGTCGGCCTGCTCCGTGAGCATCAGCTCCGCGGCGGTGATGAAGGCCTGGAAGCCGGAGCCGCAGAGGCGGTTGACGCCCAGGGCCGGCACGGGGACGGGGACGCCGGTGCGCAGGCCCACGTGGCGCGGCAGGTAGATGGCATCCGCGCTGGTCTGCACGACGTTGCCGTACACGATGTGCTGGACGAGCTCGGGAGAGACCTTCGCCTGCGCGAAGGCGGCCTTCGCGGACTCGACGGCGAGGTCGGTGGCGCTGAGGTCCTTCAGGCTGCCGCCGTAGGTGCCGAACGGGGTGCGCTTGCCAGAAAGAAAGAAGATTTCCTCGGTCTTGGACACGCTCTTCATGGTGCTCGTCTACCTACTCTCAAGGGGCGCGCGGTGCACGCACGCAGTGACGGGGCGGCGGGGTTCAGGACGCGCGCTGCCCCAGGAAGGCGCTGGCGACGATGGCAAGCGCCATCACCGTCCACAACAGTCCTTGCAGGTTCTGTCGGCGTATCTCCTTCCGACCGAGCCCGCGATACCACGAACGCCCGGCCTCCACCCGACCTTCCCAGGTGAAGTCGCCCGCCGGGGTGACGCCCTCCATGCGGCGCAGGTGGGCGCGCAGCAGGCGCTCGGGGGAAGCGTCCGACAGTGAACCGCTGCGGTAGACGCCCGGGAGGTCCAGCGCGGGGCGGCGATAGCCCGCGGTGATGACGTAGCCCTCGGGTGCCAGGGGCGTGAGCAGGTAGAGCCGGGGCTCACCGTCGGCGGCTTGATACAGCGTGGCGAAGACGCGCTCACCCGGATGGGCGAAGTCGTAGGAGCGCGTCGCGCGCTGGAGCAGCGGCTTCTCCTCGTGGCTGCCGAGCGCCACGAAGCCGAGCCCCTGGAGCTGGACGGCGACGGTGGCCAGCTCGAGCGGCAGGTCCATCTGGTCCGCGGGGGCCTCGGGCTCGACGCGGACGCTGTGGGGGAAGAGGAAGAGGAGCGCGCGCCAGAAGTTGAGCGACAGCAGGACGATGGCGAGCACCAGGCCCGCGACGACGATGCCCAGGTTGGCGAGGACGTTCATTCGTTGAGCACCTGGATGCGAGGCGGGCCGCGGGACGGCGGCCCCGCCAGCGGGGCACCCTAGCGGAATCCCGTGCGTCCAGGATCCCCGTTCAACGGCGGGATGCAGTGGCGGGCAGGTTCTTCCAGCGCTCCAGGAATTCGGACTTCAGGGGGTCCTCGCCCCGGAGGAAGAGCTCCAGGTGTCCGAGGGAGTCCAGGCCGAAGAACAGCTCGCCATCGGCGATGACGGTGGGCACGCCGAAGGCACCCGCGGCGATGGCCTCGTCGGTGTTGCGGCGCACGCGGTCCTTGATGTCCTGGCGCTGGGCGGCGGCGAGGAGAGCGGGCGCATCCAGCCCGGCGGCCTGGATGGCCATGGCAACCTGCTCGGGCGTCTCCGCGCCGTTGCCGCCACCCCAGACCCGCGCGAAGAGCGCGGACACGAGGCGGCTGCGCGCTTCGAGGTCATCCACCGCCGCCGTCACGCGCAGCGCGAGCAGCGGGACGAAGGGGTGCGAGGGCGGCGGGCCGAAGGGAACGCCGAGCTCGTGGGCGATGCGGAAGGTGTGCTTGAAGATGTAGCCGCGCTTGGCGGGCACCTCCGCGGGGCCGATGTTTCCGGTGGCGTTGAGCACGCCGGCGAGCAGCACCGGGACAGGCTCCACCTCGCGGCGATGGCGCGCGGCCAGGGCCGGCATCCGCGTCCACGCCAGATAGGCGTAGGGAGACAGGTAGTCGAAGCAGAAGCGGAGGGGTGCGAGGGCCATGCGAGGACTCTACCCTCCCCTCGCGCCGTGATTGCGAGCCGGCGGACTCACGCGCCTCGGGAGACCACGAGCCGACCCCGGACGAAGACACAATCCGTAACAGCGTCCCCCACCCGCTCCACCTGGCGCTCGTGCCTCGACGACAGGCTACGCGCTCTGCCGGGTCTCCGCGCTACGACGGAGCGCTCCCCGCAGTGACGCCGCTTGGGCCTGGAGGTTGGACGCTCGCGCCTCCGTGAAGGCCGTCTCCGCCGCCTCCAGCTCGGCGACCGCCGCCTCCACCGACGCCGCGCGCTCCGCGAGCGCCAGCCTCACGTGCCCCACCTGCAACACATTGCCCGTCAGCTCCGCCAACGCGAGCGCCCGGCGCAAGTGTCCAAGCCCCTCGTCACCCGGAAACAGCGCGGCCATCGCCCGACGCGCCAGCACCTCATCCCACGGGTTCGCCAGCACCGGGTCCGTCGCCCGGGACAGCGCCAGCTCCGCCGCCTCGCGCGCGGCCTCCAGGTGCCCCTGCTCCCGCTCGAAGCGCGATTGATAGACACGCAGCAGCGTCTCCATCCGCAGCCCACCCTCGCGCGCCGCCGCCAGGGCCCGGGGCAGGGACTGTCTCACCGCCGCCGCGTCCTCGAACAACACGTCCCTGCACGCCTGATACGCCCGGACATGGCACTGCAGCCACCGGTCCTCGGGCAGCACCCGCGCGAGCGCCTCGCCCCGCGCCACCACCGCGGCCACGTGCTCGTGCTCTCCTCGCTCCAGGTAGTAGGGCGGCGTGAAGATGGCCAGGTTGCGCTCCATCAACCGCGGATTGCCCAGCCGGCGCACCAGGTCCGTCTTCTCCGTGAACGCGGGCACGAACGCCGCCCCGTCCCCCGTGAAGGCCGCACGCGTCACCACCGTGAACAGGTGGAAGGCGCGCACGTCCGTGAAGCCGTGCGACTCCGCCACCACGTAGCCATCTCGCGTGGCCTGCGCGTCGAGCGGCTCCCCGCGCAACGCCAGGTTCATGTTCATCATGTAGCCGCCCATCCCCAACGCCCACGCCAACCTGCGCGGCAACCGCCCCATCACCTCGCGCAACCCGCGCAGCCGGGAGAGCTGCTCGAACTGCGCCTCCACCACCCCCGCCGAGCGCCCCGTGTACGCACTGAGCACCGCGGGCGCCAGGAGCGTCCCCGCGCGATACGGCGACACCTCCGGCTGCTCCACCCGCACGCGCTCCAGCAGCGCATCCAAGTCCCGCGTGCGGCCGACAATGGCCAGCGCCATCCCCTGCAGGATGCGCAGCTCCGCCATCTTCCAGAAGATGTCCGCGGGCGACACCTGCGCGTCCGCCTCCCGCTCGCGGAACAGCTCCCGCAACCGCGCCGGCCGCTCCTCCTCCGGCGCCGAGCACGCCGCGTCCAGCTGCGCCAGCGCGACCCGTCGCCCCTCCACCAGGTCCACCGTCGACGACCAGTGCGAGAAGAGCTTCTCCGCGAAGGCCAGCGAGCTGGGCGGGTCGCTCGCGTAGCCCACCTCCACCAGCGTCACCCAGATGCGAAGCAGGAGCCGGTCCCGCCCCGGGAAGTCCGGCGCGGCCTCCAGCAGCGTCGACGCCTCCTTGAGCAGCAGCGTCGCCTCCAGCAACGCCTGCGACTCCATCGCCGCGCGGCCCGCGTCCAGCAGCGGGCCGATGGCCAGCTCCGGCTCCGTCGAGCGCAGGTAGTGCCACCCCACCGTGCGCGCCAGGTCCGAGCGCTGGTAGTAGAGCGTCTGCAGCGCCAGCGCCACGCGCCCGTGCGCCACGCGCCGCTCGTCCTCCACCGTGCTGTCGTAGACCGCCTGGTGCACGGTGTCGTGCGTGAAGACGTACCGCCCCTCCTCCTCCTGGAGGAACTGCCGCTCGACGATGCCATCCAGCACCGCGAACAGCTCCGCCTCCGGCAGCCCCGCGAGCGCGCGCACCATCGGCAGCTCCAGGCTCCGCCCCGCGGGCGCCAGCCGCCGCAGCAGCGCCACCTGCTCCACCGGCGCGGACGACAAGCGCTCCAGCACCGCAGCCTGGATGCTCGACGGAAGCGACCGCGTGTCCAGCCCCGCCTGCGCCGTCCACCGCCCACCCACGCGCGTCAGCGCGCCCTCCTCCACCAGCGCGCGCAGGCACTCCGTGGCGAAGAACGCATTGCCGCCGGTGATGGCGTGCAGCCGCGCGACGAAGCCCTCGGGCACCTCCAGCCCCGGCAGCGCCAGGCCCACCAGCGTGCCCACGTGCTCGGCGCCCAGCGGCTCCAGGTCCATGCGGCGCGTGAGCTTCTCGTCCACCGTCTGGAACGCCAGGCTCAGCCGGCTCAGCTCCCGCGAGCGGAACGTCCCCACCACCATCCCGCGCGTCCCATGCAGCGCGCGGATGAGCACGTTGAGCACCTCGAGCGAGGCCGTGTCCGCCCAGTGCAGGTCCTCGAAGCACAGGACGAACGTCATCCTCCGCCCCAGCACCTGGACCCACTCCGCCAGCGCCCCGAAGAAGCCCAGCTTCTCCTCGCCCGGCACCGGCGCCACGCCCGACGTCTCCGCCGACAAGGACGGCATCAGCCGCGACAGCCGAGGCGACAGCCGCTCCATCACCTCCGCCGGCGTGTGCGGCATCAACGCGCGCAGCGCCTGCGCGATGGGCGTCAGCGGCGCCTGTCCCTCCGCGCGACACTGCCCCCGGCCGAACGGCAGCTCCGCGAGCTTCGCCTGCAGCTCGAACTCCTGGAGCAGCCGCGTCTTGCCCACGCCCGCCGGAGCGCCCAAGAGCACCGCGCGCGACTGGCCCCAGTCCGCCTCGGCCAGGCCGTTCATCAGCGCCTCCAGCTCCGCCGCGCGCCCCACCACCTCCGGGACGTGCAGGTAGCTGGAGCGCGCGGAGAGCGGCTCCTCCGGCATGGGCTCGCCGCTGGCGTGACAGAGCGCCTCCATCAGCTCGCCCGCGTCCTGGAAGCGCTCGCGAGGGTCCTTCGCCAGCAGCAGCAGGATGATCTCCTCCAGCGCCGGGTCCACCGGAACCAGCGTGGAGGGCCTGGGCGGCGGACGCGTCAGGTGCTCGGCGAGGAGCGCCGCGGGCGTGTTGCGCTTGAAGGGCAGCCGCCGCGTCACCAGGTAGTACGCCATGATGCCCAGCGAGTAGAGGTCCGCGCGCCCGTCGATGCTCGCGCCGCGCTGCCACTCCGGAGCCAGGTACTCCAGCGTGCCCTTGAGCTTGCCGGGGCTCGGGGTGCCCAGCTGGTGCATCACCCCGAAGTCCATCAGCTTCACCGCGCCGGTGCTGGTGATGCGGACGTTGCTCGCCTTGATGTCGCAGTGCACGTACAGGCGCGAGTGGATGAACGCCAGCACCTGCGCCATCTGCAACAGCACCCGGTACAGGGTGCGCGTGTCCAGCGGTGCGTCGCGCGCGAGCGTGCTCAAGTCACTCCCGTCCACCACCTCCATGGTGATGAAGCGGTTGCCCGCCTCCGTCATCCCCCAGTCGAACACCTTCAGCGTGCCGGGGTGCTGGAGCTTCTTCATCGCGAAGAACTCGTGCCGGAACATCAGCACCAGCTCCTCCGACCTGGCCGCCGACAACCCCGCCGGCACCTGCATCTCCTTGAGCGCCACGCGCCGCCGCTCGTGCAGGTCCTCCGCCAGCCAGATGCGGCCCATGCCGCCCTCGCCCAAGAGGCCCTCCACCCGGTAGCGCCCCGTCACCACCATCCCCACTTCCAGCGAACGGCGCGCGCTGGCGCCATCCCCCGAAAGCGTGACAGGTGTGCGGATGCGGTCCCCCCACGAGGAGCTCGTAGGCCGGCTTCGCTCGTCCAGGACAGTTGTCTTCTCTTCGTCGCTCACGAAGGCGGGGACCGGAAGGTCGTCAGAATCCAGAAGTCGATGGAATAGCACGTTTCCTTGCATCGGACACCCTCCGTTGGAACGAGGGAATCCGTGCCCACCACACCCAAGACAGGCGACCCCATACGCGTGTGCACGGGTCCGGCGCATCGGCACGCCCCGGGTTGAGTCGGGCAGGCGACATGGGTGGCGGCCCGCGGACTTTCCCCGTGGAGAGCGGCGTCAGGTGGCGGACGGCGCGGCGCCGCGCACGCTCCGTGAGCCCCACGCCGCACGTCGTGACGCTTTGTGTCCGGAGGCCTCGGGAGGAGGGCTTCGGGACTGGGGGTGAGGGCAGACCCCTTGTACGAGGCGCGCCATGCGGTGATGCTCCCATCAGGGCCGCGCCCAACCCGGTGCGACGTCCCCACGGGAGGAGGAGCTGGAGCATCGTGAAGCCCAAGGTCCTCATCGTCGAGAACTCCTGGACCATGCGCGAGACGCTGCGCCTGCTCCTGTCCGGGGACTTCGACTGCTCCGTCGCGGCGAGTGGTGAGGCGGGCCTGGCCCAGGCGCTGAGCCAGCCGCCGGACCTGCTCCTCTCCGACGTCAACATGGAGGGCATGGACGGCTACGAGCTGTGCCGCCGCTGCCGCCAGGAGCCCTCGCTCCAGCACCTGCCCATCGTCTTCGTCAGCGGCTTCGCGCCCCGCTCGGACACGGACCCTTCCCTGCCGGTGCCGGACGCCTATCTCGTCAAGCCGGTGAAGCCCGCGCTGCTCATCGCCGAAATCCACGCCCTCCTGCGGCGCGCGAGCGCCCCCGTGTCGGCGGCCCCCTCCACCACCGCGCAGGCCGCCAACAAGGCCTGAAGCGGCCTCCTGGCGAGAGGCCCGGAGATGGACGCGATGCGTCCAGCTTCTCGCGCCCGCCCGGAGTGCCACGGAGCCAGCGCCGCGGGCGGGAAATACCTGTGCATTCCAGGGGTTGAGCGCAGGTGTCCGGGTGCGGACGACCGCGTGCTTCCGCGCTGTCCCGAAAGAGCCGGTTGGTTATGCTCGCGCGCCCTTTTTCCCTGCCCCAACTCGAGGTCCATCAGCGTGATCAACGCCATTCCCCGCGTCCCGGCTCCCCGCAACGAGCCCATCCTGCCCTACGCGCCGGGTTCCCCCGAGCGCCGCGAACTCCAGGCCACGCTCAAGCGCATGAGCGGCGAGCAGATTGACATCCCGCTCATCATCGGCGGCAAGCAGGTGCGCTCCGGCAAGACGGACACCGTGCGCATGCCCCACCGGCACTCCCACGTCCTGGCGACGCTCCACGAGGCCGACGCCAGCCACGTGCAGCAGGCCATCCAGGCGGGCCTGGCGGTGAAGGAGGACTGGGCGCGCATGCCGTTCGCCTCGCGCGCGGCCATCTTCCTGCGCGCCGCGGAGCTGCTCGCCACGCGCTACCGCCCCATCATCAACGCGTCCACCATGCTGGGCCAGTCCAAGACGGCCCACCAGGCGGAGATTGATGCGGCGTGCGAGGCCATCGACTTCCTGCGCTACAACGTCCACTTCGCCGAGCAGATCCTGGCCATCCAGCCGGAGTCCCCCGCGCAGACGTGGAACATGCTGGACTACCGTCCGCTGGACGGCTTCGTGTTCGCGGTGGCGCCGTTCAACTTCACCTCCATCGCGATGAACCTCTGCACCGCGCCCGCCATCATGGGCAACGTGGTGCTGTTCAAGCCGTCCTCCACGTCGGCCCTGAGCGCCTGGTACTTCATGGAGATGCTGCGCGAGGCGGGCCTGCCCGACGGCGTCATCAACATGCTCAACGGCGACGGCCCCACCGTGGGCAACCCGGTGATGGCGAGCCCCGACCTGGGCGGCATCCACTTCACCGGCTCCACGCCCACGTTCAACACCATGTGGAAGACGGTGGGCGAGAACATCAGCAAGTACAAGCAGTACCCCCGGCTGGTGGGTGAGACGGGCGGCAAGGACTTCATCGTCGCGCACGCATCCGCGGCGGATGACCTGGAGGCGCTCGCGGTGGCCATCGTGCGCGGTGGCTACGAGTACCAGGGCCAGAAGTGCTCCGCGGCCAGCCGCGTCTACGTGCCCGAGTCCCTGTGGCCCAAGCTCAAGCCCCGCCTCCAGGCGCTCATCGGCGACATCCGCATGGGCGACGTGACGGACTTCCGCAACTTCATGGGCGCCGTCATCGACGAGAAGTCCTTCAAGAAGGTCTCCTCGTACATCGACCTGGCGAAGCAGGACTCCAACGCCTCCATCGTCGCGGGCGGCGAGACGGACCGCTCCGAGGGCTGGTTCGTCAAGCCCACGCTGGTGCAGCTCAACGACCCGCGCCACCGCATCCTGCGCGAGGAGATCTTCGCGCCGCTGGTCGGCGTGCACGTGTATCCGGATTCCAAGTACGTGGAGACGCTGCGCGAGGTGGACCAGAGCGCGACGTACGCGCTGACGGGCGCCATCTTCGGGCGGGACCGGAAGGCCATCGACACGGCGATGGACGTGCTGCGCCACGCGGCGGGCAACATCTACATCAACGACAAGCCCACGGGCGCGGTGGTGGGCCAGCAGCCCTTCGGTGGCTCGCGTGCGTCGGGCACCAACGACAAGGCGGGCTCGCTGCTCAACATCATCCGGTGGACGAGTCCTCGCACCGTGAAGGAGAACTTCGCCCCGCCCACGAAGGTGCCCTACCCCTTCATGGACAGCGACCCCCACGATGGGGGTATCTAGGCTCGCATGAGCCGAGCCTTCCCCGGCATCGCCGGGTTGGACACGTATGCGTTGGTCGACGGTGGGTGCCGCGTGGAGGTGATTCCTTCACGCGGGGCCCTCGTCTCGAGGATGACGGTGGACGGCGACGAGGTGCTCTACCTCGACGAGGCCACCGTGGCGGACCCGGCGAAGAACGTGCGCGGTGGAATCCCCGTGCTGTTCCCCATCGCCGGGCCCCTCCCGGGTGACACGTACCCGGCGGACCGCAAGTCCTTCACGATGTCGCAGCACGGCTTCGCGCGGCGCCTGCCGTGGACCGTGCGGCAGGCGGAGGACTCGCTGCTCGTGGTGGGATTGACCTCCACCGAGGAGACGCGGCGGCAGTTCCCCTGGGACTTCGACGCGCAGCTCACCTTCTCGCTGGTGGGCACGCGGCTGACGCTCGACTTCGACGTGGAGAACCGGGACACGCGTCCCTTGCCCCTGCACCTGGGCTTCCATCCGTACTTCCGCGTGCCGGACGCGGCCAAGGCCGTGGCCACGGTGGAGACGGATGCCACGCACGCGTGGGACAACTTCCACAAGCGCGAGGTCCCCTTCACGGGTTTCGACCTGACGCTGGATGAAGTGGACTTGCACCTGCGGGACCACTCGGGCCCGGGCACGCGGCTCACGCGAGGCCCCGGCGCGCGTCCGGTGCACCTGTCGTGGAGCCCGGAGTTCAAGCTGCTGGTGGTGTGGACGCTGCGCGGCAAGGACTTCGTCTGCGTGGAGCCGTGGACGGCCGCCGGCGGCGCGCTCGCCACCGGTCAGGGCCTGCTGCACGTGGAGCCCGGGGAGCGGGCGTCGCTCGCGTTCGATATCGAGGCGTGAGCCCCGCTTCAGGTCTCCGTCAACCCAATGCCTGACGGCGCCAGTCCTGCCATTCCGAGGGAAGCTCGACCGGGAGCTTCCAGCCCTGAGCCTGCTGGAGCGCCTTGTCCAGGAATGCCGGGAGCGTCGTCGGTAGGTTGAGGTTGAACTCGGACCTGAATCGCTTGAACAGCGACAGTCGCGTCGACAGGCTCATCTCCGCTTCATCCAGCTCCGCGGCGGTCGCGCCCACGACATCGCCCACGAAGACCAGGCCGGCGCTGGCGTACTCCCGGGCAGCCTTCTCCGAATACCCCAGGGCCCCGATGGTGGTGAGGAGCGCGTCTCGATACGCCTCGGAGAGACGAGCGGGAGGAGGCGTGACTCTGTACTCCTCCTTCCACTCGAGGTTGATGGTGAAGGTCTCCAACGACCCGCGGACCTCGTCGGACAAGGGGTGGCCCTGCGCGGCCATCGGCACCGCGGTCGCCGGGAGCGGCAGCCCGTGCGTCCAGAAGTAGTTGATGACGAGTCCCAAGGGCTCTTCCCACGCGTAGAGGAAGGTCCACCCAGGCCAGTAGGGATGCAGCATGCCGTCGAAGTCCCACTCACTGACGAAGTGGGTGTCCTCGTCGACGCGGATGAAGCCAAAGTCTCCGCCGAGGACCAGCACCTTCCTGTCGAAGTCGACGCACACGGCCGACCTCACGTCCTCGAGCGCATTCCCGGGCCGCCACCCCAGCGTGCCGCGAATCTTCGCGTCCGTGTACGCGGGCCCTCCGATGAGGAGCTCCAACGCCTGCCGTCCATCATGGCCGTAGCGAAAGATTTCGGCCTTCCCGCCCTTCAGGATGACGACGTCCGTGATGCGCTTGGGCATGAATCAGTCCTTCACTTCCAGATGCGCCATCTCCATCTCGAAGGAGAGCCTGAAGAAGTTCTGGCCCAGGAAGGCCTCAATCACATTGCTCTGGGTGTCATATCCGTGCTCTTGCCACTCTTGGCCTGCCTCCATCGGCTCCCCCGGGATGAGCTCGCCCTCGTCGTCGGCGAGCCCGTTGCCGAAGCTGCGGAACCGGACTCGCTCTCCATCGCGGAAGAGCGAGAACATGTACGTCCCTGAGCTGTCGTCGAAGTGATACGCGAGCACCGCACCGTGCTTCGAGCACGCCGAGAACTTGCGGACCCAGGCCTCCTGCTCCATCCCCAGGAACTTGCCCATGACGAGCGTCTTCCCATGGACGATGGCCACCGCATGGTCCCAGAACATGATCTTGGTGGCCTCGTAGAGACTGATGGGCGCGTCGTGGGCGAACGCCTCGACACCAATCGCGCTCAAGGCGGCCACGCCCGCCTCCCGCAGGACCTCGAACGGGTCCTCGGACTTCCCGACGTCCTGGGTGAAGTCGTGGTCGATGATGATGCCGCCGAAATTCCAGCCCATGTCGTGTCTCCTTCAACCCAGCGCCTGACGACGCCAGTCCTTCCATTCCAAGGGAAGCTCGACCGGGAGCTCCCATCCGTGTGCCTGCTGGATTGCGTTGTCCAGGAAGACAGGCAGCGTCGTCGGTACGTTGAGCTTGAGCTCATTCCGGAAGTAGCCGAACAGGCGGTTTCGCGTCGACAGGTCCATCTTTGACGCGTCCAGTTCCGCGGCGGTCGCGCCCACGACATCACCCACGAAGAGCAAGCCGGCGCGAGAGCATCGGCTGACTTCCATCTCCGAAAGCCTCAGAGACTTGATTCGGATGAGGAGCGCGTCTCGACAGTCCTCCGAGAGACGCGCAGGCGGCGGAGTGAGGTTGTATTCCTCCTTCCAGGGGTAACGGAAGGTCATCTCATCCACTGACCCGAGGAGGTCTTCGGACACCGGATGCCGCAGCTCCTCCACCAGCGGCCGGGTCGAGGGGAGCTCCAACCCGTGCTTCTGTGCATGGGTGAAGGCAAGCTCCATCGCGTGACCAGCCGTATGGCTGAGCGTCCACCCGGGCCAATAGGGAAGCAGCATGGGGCAGATGTCCCACTCAGTGACGAAGACGCGCTCCAAGTCGGTCCGGATGAAACCAAAGTCTCCTCCGAGGACCAGTTCCTTCCGGTCGTAGTCCACACACGCGGAGGACCTCACGTCCTCGAGGGTTTCCGAGGCCCGCCACCCCCGAGTCTCGAGAATCTTCGAGTCAATGTACCCAGGCCCTCCGACAAGGAGCTCCAGCGCCGGCCTCCCGTCGTGGCCGTAACGAAAGATGTTGGCCTTTCCGCCCTTCAGGATGACGACGTTCGTGATGCGCTTGGGCATGGCCGCGAGACCCCGGGTGGCATGTATCGAAACAATGACGGACTCGCGGAGCGAATGTCGCATCCGAGCCGAGCGAATCCTTCCGAGGCTCACTCCGCGCGTGGGGTCTATCCACCCCGCCCCGTCTTCATCATTCCCCGGGCCAGGGACTGAAGCTCCGCGCGCAGCCATTGACTGCGCGGCTCGGAGTCCTCGGAGCGGTGCCAGTACAGATGCAGCTCCAGCCGAGGCAGCGAGAGCGGCATTGGCAGCAAGTGATTGTCGAGCTCCGCGTTGATCTCCTCCGCGCGCCGCCGGGGCATCGTCAGGAGCAGGTCCGAGCCAGACACGATGCGACACGCTGTCTCATAGTGGCGACAGCGCACCGTCACCTCGCGCTGATACCCGAGACGGCTGAGCACCAGGTCCTCCACCGCCAGGCCCGCGCGACGTGAAGACACCGTCACATGTCTCGCGGCCATGTATGTGGCCACATCCAGCTTCCTGCGCTTGCGACTCACCACGCAGAACGCGTCCCGCGTGAAGGCCGTGTGCCGCAATTCCGCGCTCGTGGGCTGCTCCACATCGATGGCCAGGTCCAACCGCCCCGAGGCCAGCTCCCGCTCCAGCTTCGCGCGCTCCAGCCTCACGCTGCTCACCCGCGCCTCCGGACTCACCTCGCGAAGGCGAGCCACCAGCCGGGGGACGATGGACGGCTCCAGCATGTCGCTCATCGCCAGCGTGAAGGTGCCCACGTCGCGCGCGGGCTCGAAGCCTCGCGTGTGGTGGACGGCCTGCTGGAGCAGCGCGAGCGCCTCGCGAATCTCGGGGGCCAGCCGCTCCGCCAACGGCGTGGGCGCCACGCCCCTGCCCTCCCGGACGAACAGCGGTGCCCCCAGTTGCTCCCTCAGCCGAGCCAGCGCGTGGCTCACCGCCGACTGACTGAGGAACAGCACCTCCGCGGCGCGCGTCAGGTTCCGCTCCCGATAGACCACGTCGAACACCCGGAAGAGGTTGAGGTCCAGGGGCCCGGTCCTGGAGGCGGCGTCATGAACTGGGTTCATGATGACACATGACCAACATTCAGTGGATTCAACAAGAGTCGGGTGCCAAGGATGCCCTCCTCACCTCACGCTGGACACAGAGGAGGCCCCGCCGTGGACTTCGAGCCGAGCGCCAGAAGCAAGGACTACCTGGAGCGCGTGAAGCGGTTCATGCGCGAGCACATCGAGCCGGCCGAATCGAGCTACTACCAGGAGATACAAGCCGCCTCGCGCGCCGGTGACTGGACGACGTGGCCCGTGTCCCAGGTGATGGAGGGCCTCAAGGCCCGCGCCCGAGAGCAGGGCCTGTGGAACCTGTTCCTCCCCGACGAGAAGCTCGCGCCGGGCCTGTCCACGCTCGAGTACGCCCCCATCGCCGAGGAGACCGGGCGCAGCCTCATGGCCCCCGAGGTCTTCAACTGCAGCGCCCCCGACACCGGCAACATGGAGGTGCTGTGGAAGTACGGCACCGACGCGCAGAAGGAGCGCTGGCTCCAGCCGCTGCTCGCGGGCGACATCCGCTCGGTGTTCTGCATGACGGAGCCCGGCGTCGCGTCCTCGGACGCCACCAACATGGAGGCCACCGCCGTCGTCGAGGGCGATGAAGTCGTCCTCAACGGCGCCAAGTGGTGGTCCACCGGCCTGGGCCACCCTCGCGCCAAGGTCACCATCTTCATGGCCCGCACGCCGGACACCGGGGGGGACCGCCATCATCAGCACTCGATGGTGCTCGTGCCGCTGGACGCGCCGGGCGTCAGCATCCGCCGCATGCTGCCCGTCTTCGGCGACTACGACGCGCCCCACGGCCACGGCGAGGTCCACTTCGAGAACGTGCGCGTGCCCGTGTCCAACATCATCGGCGGCCCGGGCATGGGCTTCGAGATTGCCCAGGGGCGCCTGGGCCCTGGCCGCATCCACCACTGCATGCGCTGCATCGGCGCGGCGGAGCGGGCGCTGGAGCTGATGATTGACCGGGGCATGAACCGCACCGCCTTCGGCAAGCCCCTCCTCAACCTGGGCGGCAACCGCGAGCGGGTGGCCGATGCGCGCATCGCCATCGACCAGGCGCGCCTGCTCACGATGTACGCCGCGTGGAAGATGGATGAAGTGGGCGCCCTGGGGGCGATGACGGAGATCTCCGCCATCAAGGTCGTGGCGCCCAATGTCCTCCAGCGCATCGTGGACGACGCCATCCAGATTCATGGCGGCGCGGGGCTTTCCATGGACACGCCACTGTCGGCATTCTTCGCCCAGGCACGCACGCTGCGGCTCGCGGACGGACCGGACGAAGTCCACAAGGGCGTCATCGCCCGTATCGAGCTGGCCCGGCGCGGTTTCTCCCGGAGATGACCATGGCCACCCACGCCACCTCCACCGTCCCCCTCGACACGCCCGGCTCGGTGCGCTTGGGGGAAGAGCTGAACGTCGCCGCCGTCGATGCCTGGCTGAAGCAGCAGGTGCCCTCGCTCGAGGGCATGCCCACGGTGACGCAGTTCTCCGGCGGCGCATCCAACTGGACGTATCGGCTGCTGTATCCCCACCGAGACCTCATCCTGCGCAGGCCGCCCGCGGGCACGAAGGCCAAGTCCGCGCACGACATGTCTCGCGAGTACCGCGTGCAGCAGGCGCTCAAGCCCGCGTACCCGTGGGTGCCGCAGATGGTGGGACTGTGCCAGGACCCGACCATCCTGGGCACGGACTTCTACGTCATGGAGCGCATCGAGGGACTCATCCCTCGCGCCAACCTTCCTCGCGGGCTGAACCTGGACCGGAACCAGACGCGCCAGCTCTGCCTCAACGTCATCGACAAGCTGCTGGAGCTGCACGCGGTGGATGCGCAGGCCGTGGGCCTGTCCTCGCTGGGCAAGGGCCCGGGCTATCCCCGCCGTCAGGTGGAGGGCTGGTCGGACCGGTACGAGAAGGCGCGGACGTGGAACGTGCCGAGCTACCGCTACGTGCGCGACTGGCTCAAGGCCAACATCCCCGACGACACCGCCACCTGCGTCATCCACAACGACTGGCGCTTCGACAACGTGGTGCTGGACCCGGGTGAGCCCACGCGAGTCATTGGCGTGCTCGACTGGGAGATGGCCACGCTGGGCGACCCGCTGATGGACCTGGGCAGCGCGCTGGCCTACTGGGTGGAGGCGGATGACACGTTCTTCATGCGGCTCACCCGCCGCCAGCCCACGCACCTGCCCGGCATGCTGCGGCGGCAGGAGGTCGTCGAGTACTACCTCCAGCGCTCCGGCCTGAAGCCCACCAACTGGACCTTCTACGAGGTCTTCGGAATCTTCCGGCTCGCCGTCATCATCCAGCAGATCTATTACCGGTATCACCACAAGCAGACGCGCAACCCGGCGTTCAAGAACTTCTGGACGCTGGTGACCTACTTCGACTGGCGCTGCAGGCGCATCATCGGGAAGGCGGGACGCTGAATGGGCGCCGTGTATCTCATCCGCCATGGACAGGCGTCCTTCGGCGCGGAGAACTATGACCAGCTCTCCGAGACCGGTTACATCCAGGCCCGCGTGCTGGGCGAGGCCCTCAAGGCCCGGCAGACGAAGGTCGACACGGTCATCATGGGGACGCTCGCCCGCCATCAGCAGACGGCGGAGACGTGCCTGAAGGCGCTCGGATCGGACCTCGTGCCGACGCGCATCCCGGGCTTCAATGAGTTCGACCACGTCGAGCTTATCGTCCGGCACACACCGCGCTATGCGAACCACGCGGCGTGGATGGAGGACCTCGCCACGGCGCCGGACCCGCATCGCGCCATCCAGGACATGTTCGGACAGGCCGTGGCGCGGTGGCTCGCGGGCAAACACGACCACGAGTACGCCGAGTCCTGGCCCGCGTTCCAGCAGCGCTGCATCCGGGCGCTCGACTCGCTCATCCAGGATTTGGGGCCGTCGAAGACGGCGCTGGTGTTCACCTCGGGCGGCCCCGTCACCGCCATCTGCCAGCACCTGCTCCACATCCCGGACGAGCACGCGTTCCGGTTGAACTGGACGCTCGCCAACTGCGGCATCACCAAGGTCGTCTACAGCGACCGGGGACACCACCTCTCGACGCTCAACGAGCACGCCCACTTCGAGGGACCGCACCGCGGCCTCGTCACGTACCGCTGAGGAGTGCCTCCGTGCGAAAGAACATCCTGATTACGGGCGCCAGCTCGGGGCTGGGTGAGGGCATGGCTCGGGAGTTCGCGGCGCGGGGTCACCACCTCGCGCTGTGTGCTCGGCGGACGGACAGGCTGGAGGCGCTTCGCACGGAGCTGCTGACGAAGCACCCGGGCCTTCACATCTCCGTGCGCGAGCTGGATGTGAATGAGCATGAGCGCGTGTTCGAGGTCTTCAACGCGTTCGCGGAGGACCTGGGGAGCCTGGACCGCATCATCATCAACGCGGGCATCGGCGTGGGGAAGCGGCTGGGCACGGGGAACTTCGCCACCAACGTGAAGACGGCGCAAACGAACTTCGTGGCGGCGGTCGCGCAGTGCGAGGCGGCCGTGGGAATTCTTCGCAAGCAGGGCCAGGGACATCTGGTCACCATCTCGTCGATGAGCGCGATGCGCGGGTTGCCGCGCCACCTCACGGTGTACGCGGCCACCAAGGCGGGGCTCGCGACGCTGACGGAGGGCATCCGCGCCGAGCTGCTCGGCACGCCCATCAAGGTCTCCACGATTTATCCCGGGTACATCCACACGGAGCTGAACGCGGGAGCGAAGAAGCTGCCGTTCGCCGTGGATGCGGAGAAGGGCTCCCGCGCGCTGGTGAAGGCCATCGAGCGCGAGCCGGTGACGGCCTACGTCCCCGGCTGGCCCTGGACCGTGGTGGGGTTCTTCCTGCGCAACCTGCCGCTCAAGCTCGTCGCGAAGATGTCCTGAACATCACGAAGCGGCGCAGCCCTCACCCAGGAAGGCTCGCATCGACGTCAAGGAGCGCCTCGCGGCATCTGTGTGGTACTTACGCCCCCAATCCCTCGGATGTCCCGTAATGGTCGTGTCCCTATAAGTGTGTAGTCGGCAAACAGGGCTGAGCGGGAAAGAGGGAAGCTCCTCGGAGAAACCAACCGAGACGGTCTCCCCCTGGCAGGGGAGCCGAGGAGTTCCCTGCCGTGGAAGATACAGACTTTGTTGGGCCCTCGCACGAGGAGGTGCGCACCGACGAGCGCGCGCTCTTCCTGGGAGCCATCCGGATGACGCTGGAGATGCTGCTGGAGGAGGAGATTCGAGGCCTGGTGGGCGCCGGGCACTGGCAGCAGGTGGCGGGGCGCAAGGACCAGCGCAATCGGAGCTACCTGCGAGGCCTGCTGACGTCCATGGGACACCTGGAGGTGGCGGTGCCTCGGACGAGGGCGAGCGGCTCTGCGGAGGCCATGCTGGGGCGCTACAAGCGGCGGAGCGAGGAACTCGACGAGGCGATAACCAGCGCGTACGTGCAGGGTAGCTCCACCAGGAAGATGGGCCGAGTCACACGAGCCCTGATGGGCGAGGAGGTTTCGCGCTCGACGGTGAGCCGGGTGACGAAGTCCCTCAAAGAGAAGGTGGAGAGATTGCGAACCCAGCCTCTCACCCAGGCCTTCCCAGATGCCACCTTCCTGGACGCCCGGTGGGCGCGCACTGTGCAGAACGTTTCGGCCCTGGTGGCCTACGGAGTGGGCGAGGATGGGCACCGGCACCTGATGGCGGTGACACTCGGAGGCAGCGAGTCGATGGACTCCTGGTTGGACCTGCTTCGCCAGTTTTCGGCACCTCGAGCGTCGATGCACGGCCCTCCAATCCCGCGCTTCTCCGCGCTCGGGTGGATCGAAGACCCGCGCTTCCTGAAGGTCGCCTCCACCAAGGCCCACTGGAAGCGCCTGCGCAGCACCAATGGCCTCGAACGCCTCCATAGCGAAGTTAAGCGCCGCATCCGCTCCGTCGGCGGCTTCTCCCGGACCGCGCCAGCGCTCTGCGCCTCATCACCGCTGTCGCCCTCGAAGTCACTGGCATCCGGGATGACCGCCGCTACCTCGACATGGCCCTGCTGACTTCAAACCCAGACACCACTGAGTGATGCCACCAAGGAGCATTCCTCCCCCTCCCCCTTCCGAACCAACTACACACGATTCGGGACTGGAGTTACACCGGTCTCGTTGAGTCCCGGCGACCTCGTGGGCCAAGCCGCCGTTCGGTACCTCTTCTCATAGTTAGCCGGGGACTGGTAGCTGAGTGCGGAGTGTCTCCGTCGCAGGTTGTACCAGCCCTCGATGTACTGAAAGACAGCCATCCGCCCCTCTGAATGAGTCCGGAAGGTCCGGCGGTCGAGCAGTTCGCACTCCAAACTGGCGAAGAAGGACTCACAGAGGGCGTTGTCGTATGCGTCACCGACACTGCCCATGGAGGGACGCACGCCAGCTCGTGCGCAGCGCTGCCCGAAGCCCAGTGAGGTGTATTGGCACCCCTGGTCCGAATGATGAATGACGTCCCTGGGTTGGCGCTGCGCTACCGCCATGTCCAGCGCGGCGATGACGAGCTCCGCCTTCAGATTCGTGGCCATGGACCACCCGACGACTTTGCGACTCCACACGTCGAGGACAACAGCCAGGTAGAGGAATCCCGCCCATGTTGGGATGTAGGTGATGTCTGCCACCCACAACTCGTCGGGCCTGCTCGCCTCGAACCTTCGCTTCACCAGGTTCGCCGCGGGCCGCGCCACCTCGTCTCTCCTCGTCGTCACGCAGTATGCCCGCCGGCTGACTCCCACCAGGCCAGCGGCCCGCATCAGGCGAGACACTCGCCGCATCCCCACCTTCACCTGGTGCTCCTCGGCCAGCTCCGCTCTCACTCGGGGCGCGCCATACGTGCTGTCCGACATCCGATGGATGCCACGGATGCTCTCGGTCAGCTGCTCATCCTCCACGGCCCTCTTCGATGCGGGGCGTCCCTTCCAGGCGTAGTAGCCCGCCTCGGTGACACCCAGCACCCGGCACAGCGTCGCCACCGCATGCTTGGCCTGGTTCTCGCTCACGAATCGGAACGCTTCTTGGGCGTCCCGACGCCTTCCTGTGCGAACCAGGCCGCAGCTTTTGAGAGGATGTCACGCTCCTCCCGCAGCACCTTCACCTCTCGCCGCAGCCTCGCCAGTTCCTGCTTCTCGTCCGTCGTCAGCCCGTCCTGGCGTGTGCCCTCGTCCACCTCGCCCTGACGCACCCAATTGCGCACCGTCGTGTTGACCTGGAACTCCTCGGCCAGGCTCCTGGTTGTTCTCCCTGCCCTGGCCAGCTCGACAATCCTGGCCCGGAACTCCGGAGGGTATGGAGGCTTCGGTTTCGGCATCGTTGCGTCCTTCTCCCACAGTTGAACGGACTCAACGAAACCGACGCAACTCCAACCCCGAGGCGTACCTCGCCGACGGGCTGATGCGACTTGGCAGCCACCCCGCGTCACGTCTGGACGAGTTGCTGCCGCACCGCTGGCAGCCGTCCTCCTCCTTCGCGCCGGACTCCTCCTGAAGTCAGGCAAGCCTCGGCGACCCTGACCTCCACGCGCGGCTTCCATGCGGTGCGAGTGGAAGAGTGCATCCGTTGGACGTCTCCCATCGGTCGGTTACGCTCGACCTGCACGCCAATGTCACCCGCAATCACCGCTGCCGCACCATGGACCGGCTCATGGTCCGGGTGCAGGCCTACCTCGCAGCTCGCTCAGCCCAGCGCTCTGCCAATCCATCCCTGCGCCGCGCCGACCTCAGGCGCACCGCCTGAGGCCGGACGAGATTCACGATCCTTAGGTTTAGGGTCCACCACGACTTCTGCCCCGACAATGACTCCCAGCACGTCGCTCGCCGGACGGTTACCAACCCACTCCGACATTCCGGCCAGGGTCCACCACGACTGCCGCCCCGACAATGACTCCCAGCACGCCACTCGCCAGACGGTTACCCAGATCAAGCGCGAGGGCGGCGCGCAATCGAGAGTCACATCAACCCCAGATGGATTACGATAGCCCCATGCGTAATCCCGACTCACTATAACTCTGGGCATGTGGTCGTGACGATGCACTCCACCATCCTACGAGCAAAGGAGGCGGGTTCGTCTGGGCACAACGCTGCTTCCTCTAAAGGAGCTATTTGGTAGCATGCCGGTATGGCTCACACTCATACAACCAGCCCCGAGACCAAAGATGCAGTCGACATCGCGTTCATCACAGTCATTCAAGAAGAATATGAAGCAGTACGCCGGCTCCTCAAAAACCCACAACGCGATCCGGGGAATGCAGAGCAGCCCAATCAATATGCCTGGGTGCGCGGTGAAATTGAGCGCACAGATAGCGGAAGCTATGAAGTCGTACTGGCGATGGCCGGTTCCCCAGGCACAGTTTCTGGAAGTTTGGCAACAAGCAGGACAGTCGCTCGCTGGAACCCTCGTTATGTACTGCTAGTAGGAATTGCCGGGGGAATGGAACGGGAGGGTTTGAGCCTGGGCGATGTCGTTTTCTCCTCAGTTATTCGCGCATATGAATATGGCAAGCTTCACGAAGGACACTTCGAACCAAGGCCCGACTTTCAGTATCGAGTTGATGGCCCCCTCCATCGTGCTGCCCTGTCGCTAAAGAACACACCTTGGCAGAAAGACTTGGGGCGGCGGCCTTCTCGTACCGCATCACAGTCAAAAGCACTGGCAGGCCCCATTGCATCCGGCGACAAGATTGTCGATGACGTTAGCAGCACATTCTTCTCCTCAGTCGCAAAATCATTTCCAAAACTACTAGCCGTAGAAATGGAAGGCTCCGGTGCAGCAGCAGCAATCGACGAAGCCAAGGAAGAGGGTCGCAGCGTCGGATTCCTAATGATTCGCGGAATCTCAGACATGCCACAAGCCTTCGCTTCAAGAGATAAGAGAAGAGCCACCAAGCCCAAAAGAGAGACAGGCGGAACCAAGACTCGCGACAATTGGAAGAAATATGCCGCAAATGCAGCAGCACACTTCGCAGTATACGTCATTACACATGGCTGGCCGGTGCCACCTCGAACAACAGAGGGAGCGACGGGGCGCAAGAACAATGACGGCCACAAACGGGAAGCCGCTCGTGCGCGATATCTGAGCTATCTAGAAACGGAATGCGGCGAGATTCAACTCGATGGCCTGCCCGCAGACGAGGAACTTGGCGCTAGGCGGCTTGAGCTAGAGAAACTATTCGTTCCACTTCACGTTGTTCGTTGTCGCGAGGAGGAAGAAGAAGAAGAGGATTCACAAATAAAAAACTCATCGCGCGCATCCAGAAGACTGAGACAGGCCATTGAGCCGAATGAAAAGGAACGCCTGTTTTTTGGCGATGTCCTGGAGAAAAACCTACGCGTCGCGCTACTTGCTCCTCCAGGTGGAGGCAAGTCGACGATTCTAAAAAGGATTGCACTCGCTTATGCATTCCCCGACAGGCGCCGTCGGCTTGACGATGGGCTACCTGAGCGCAAGTGGCTCCCAATACTTGTCCGCTGTCGCGACCTGAAGACGCGAACCACTGAACCCTTTGGGGAGATTCTGGCAATCTCCGCTGAGCGCGCAGAGATGAGAGAGTGCCACGAAGCATTTCGCGACGTGGTGGACGAAGCTATTTCTGACGGCTCTCTCTTGCTACTAGTTGATGGCCTCGATGAGATTGGCGATGAAGGAGCACGAGTAGCTTTTGTTCAGAAGCTACATACATTCTTGGGGCTCAATCCGAACGTCGGCATGGTTGTCACTTCACGCGAAGCTGGCTTTCGCGCAGTCGCGGCCGCCGTAGCAAGACTATGCGCCCGCTATCGCCTAGCAGAGTTCAACAATAAAGACATTACTCGACTTACCGTAGCCTGGCATCGCGAAATTGTCGGCAACACCACTCAAGTCATCAAAGACGCAGAGGAATTGGCAACGAGCATCTGCAAGACCGACCGCGTATTGCGATTGGCGCGCAACCCACTTCTCCTCACAACGCTATTGCTAGTTAGGCGCTGGGTTGGGGAACTACCGCAGCGCCGTGGAGTTCTCTATCAAAAAGCAATCGAAGTCCTGCTCATGTCCTGGAATTCCTCAGCGCATGAAAAACTCGAGGCAAGCGAGGCATTGCCGCAACTAGGCTTTCTCGCATACACAATGATGAAGGAGGGAGTTCAGCAAATTTCCGAGCAAAGACTACGTGCAGTTCTTGCTGACGCACGGCTTCAGATGGACGACATCTATGCCTACACTAGAATCAGTGTAGAGGAATTCGTTCGCCGCGTTGAACATCGATCCAGCCTACTAGTTCAACAGGGGCACACAATTGAGCAAGGGCGATTGTGGCCTGTATACGAGTTTAGACACCTCACATTTCAAGAATACCTGGCTGCACATGCAATAGCCGAGGGCCATTATCCTGGCAGAATCGAAGGAGACACAATTCTCGGGATATTGAAGGACCATGTGGACTTACCGGCATGGAGGGAGACTGTCTCGCTATCCGCGGTACTGGCTGGTCGCAACGCCAAATCACTAGTCGAACTCTTGACTACGCGATGCGAAAGCGAATGTCGACACTCGGTAGTTGAACCGATAGACGGTTCACCTGAAATTATTCTGGAGAACTCGGCCAATCCAGCCAATCTACTGGCTCGATGCCTAATTGACGAAGTGCCACTACCTCCAACCTTGGCCGAGCGAGCAATCCGCTCGTTCGTTCGCGCCAATTCACATCTCAGAGGAGTAGACTCTGCACATGCACTGGCGCGAAGCAAATACAGAGAGGTCTTGGCGACTGTCGCAACAGATGAATTGGTACATAACTCTGATGATTTTCCGCCGATAGGCTCTGTCGTGGGTGAACTCGGCTGTGCCCGGCTCCGCGACGACCTTCTTGCACGAGGAGAGAGTGATGCGTTCGACGCACTAAAACTACAACTGGAGAAAGCTACTCCGCCCCAAAAGGGGGTTGCGGTCCTGACGATAATGAAGATCGCGCACCTTGCATGTCGATACGTTTCTCCACCAGTCAGCGCCCGGAATCTCGCGCAAATGAATCTACCAGTGACATTAGAACCCCTCCTGTATGCTCCGGAGGAGTATCTCGTGGCTGCAACGGCCTGGGCCTATTGGTGGCTTGCCAGGTCAAAGGCAATCACAAAACAGGCAGCCATGAGCATTCTCCCTCGCCTGGCTGAGCTATGGATTCAAGAGGCAAACATTTTTTCACAGCGCTTTGCTGGATTCGCCATCGAGTCGCTACCATTGATTGATCGAGACTCCCTGTCGCCCCCCCCTTCCCTGGCTCCAGACCTAGCTAAGAAACTGCAGAACAGGAGGAAGCCAAAACGGGATGACTATGCAACCTTCGTCCTGGCCTACTATTGGAGACAGCCATGGTCCGACAAAGAACTTCGAGAGCACATTGCAAGTGCTGACTCAGTCACATCTAGTTCAAAAAGGGAATTACTGAAGGCCCTTAGCCCTGAGAGCGCAAACAGCGAAGCACAGCTCCGCCGAATAGCACGAAAGGGGTGATAGACAGTACTCGGATGCCTCTTCACCCACAAAGGGCGGAGCCGCCCAGCCCCTAGACACGTAGGACTTACGTACTGAACGCCCGTCGCCAGATGGTGCAATCCCAAGCATGAATGACACGCAACCACAGCACAGAACTACTCCTTGCCAAAGTGGCGAAGCAATTCACGAAGCGGTAAAGACCTCGTCAAGGAAGGTGCGCATCGAGGCCCAGGAGCGCCTCGCCGCATCCGGGTGGTACTGGAGCCCAGCCTCGGCCTTGTCGAGCCCCGGATACGTGAAGGCATGCATCGCGTGGCCATGGGCGTGGAGCTGCCAGTCGGCTTTCGCTTCGGTCAGCTCACGTGTCAGCGCCAGCACGTCTTCGACAGGTGCCGTCGGGTCTTCCCAGCCGTGTTCGACGAGGACCTTCGCGGTGATAGGCGCCTGGGCACCCAGCCTCGGCGGCTTGAGGACACCATGGAAGCTCACCGCGGCCTTCAGTCCCGGCACGGCGCTTCGCGCGAGGTCCAGCGCACACAGGCCACCAAAGCAGTAGCCCACCACCGCGACCCGCGAGGGGTCGACGAGCGGCTGTCGCAGCGCGGCCTCGAACCCAGCCACCATGCGCTGGCGCAGCAGCGCCCGGTCCGCCATGAGGGGGCCCATCAAGCGGGAGTTGTCCTCCGTCACCCCGCCACGCACGCCCTTCCCATACACATCCAGGGCAAAGCACACGTAGCCCAGCGTCGCGAACTCCTCCGCCTTCGCACGCATCGGCTCGTTCAGCCCATCCCACGCGTGCGCCAGGAGGATGCACGGCCTGCGCCCCTCCTCGCGGTCGGCCCACGCCACATACCCCTCACACAGCGTTTCGCCCGCGCGGTACTCCACGAG
Organism: Myxococcus stipitatus; assembly: GCF_038561935.1. The sequence continues at coordinate 8,194,019 of NZ_CP102770.1, forward strand.
CGCGCGGTGGACGCCCTCCTGCCTCTGCCATGAACTCATGGGTTGCTCCTTCCCGTCATGAAGGAGCCACAGCCTGGCGAGAGCTCACGAGGGCGTATTGAACGAATGCGACATGACTCAGCCGATTCAGAAGAAGTGAGAGAGCCCCTCCGGTGCCGCTTCGCGGGACTGGGCGAAGAACTCGGCGAGCGTCGACCAGGAGGCACGCTCATAACGCCCCGGCGTCGTGCCGAGATAGCGGCGCCACTGGCGAATCTGGTGCGCCTGGTCGCTGAACCCTTGCAGCGGGTCACCCTGTCCCATCTGCGCCGCGCGAAAGCTGGCCTGCATCCGCTCCAGCCCCTGCAGCTCCTTGGGCGAACACCCGACATGCATCTGGAACCACCGCTCCAGCTGCCGCACCGAAACACCCGCGACCCGCGCCGCATCGTCCACGCGCGCGGCACTCGCGAGCGACTTCCAGGCCCACCCGAGTCGCATCAGCTCACCTTCGCTTCCTTGCGTCGCCTCCGCACGCCGAAGCAGCCAGGCATCGAGACTCTTCGCGACCCGTCGAGGCTCCCACACGGCGGACAGCTCCTCTCCGAGCCTGCGCGAGGGCCCATCCCCCAGCAGCCCTCCCAGCTCGATGAGCTCATCGCGGCTCTCCGCCCCCGTCGACGGAAACAGTCGCGCCAGTCCCGGAGGCCGGAGCATCACCATCACGAAGGACACTCCCTCGCCCGAGTGCCACACCCGAGGACGGCTCTGCACGCCCAGCAGCGAGGCTCGCGGCGCTCCCGCCGAGAACTCACTCCGGCACGGTCTGCCGAAGTTGAGCGTCAGCACCGCCGCCGTGTGCGGCGTCGTCCGGATGGGGTTCCCCTCGTACGAGCCCTCCAGGTCCTCGATGAACCAGTACCCCAGGACCAGGGACGCGAGCGCGGGATGGGGTGGCAACGCGAGGAACGCCATCGGACCTCCGAACTCACGCCAGCGCGGCGACCTCTCCGTCCCCGTTCTCCGCGCCGTACCGCAGCGACTCCCACGCCAGCATCACCTGCTTGCGCGCGGGGCCCCAGCGGTAATCACCGAACACGCCCGTCTTGCGCAGCACCCGGTGACACGGAATCAGCAACGCCACCGGATTGCTCCCCACCGCCGTGCCCACCGCGCGCACCGCCTTGGGCCGGCCAATGGCCTTCGCCAGGTCCTCGTACGTCGCCACCTCTCCCGGCGCCACGCGCAGCAGCGCCTGCCACACCTGCACCTGGAACGGCGTCCCCTTCACCAGCACCGACAGCGGCGTGCGCGCGTCCGGCGGAGACTCGGGGAAGATGCGCCCCACCCACGAGGCCGTCTCCTCCCGCGACTCCACGAAGGTCGCCTGCGGCCACTCCGCGCGCAGCGACTCCAGCGCCGCCTCCTCCGTCGCGCCCGTCAGGAAGTGCAGCCCGCAGATGCCTCGCTCACAGACGGCGATGAGACAAGCGCCGAACGGCGACTCATGCACGCCGTGATGGACCGTGAGCCCTTCTCCGCCCGACTTGAACTCCCCCGGCGTCATCGCCGTCAGCGTGACGAACAGCTCATGCAGTCGCCCGCCCCCGGACAACCCCACGGCCAGGGACGTGTCGAGCACGCTGCGCCGCTCGGCCAACAGCCTGCGCGCCGAGCTGAGCGTGTGCATCTGGAGGAAGCGCTTGGGACTGATGCCCGCCCAGCGCGTGAAGAGGCGCTGGAAGTGGAAGGGACTCAGCCCCACGTGCGCCGCGACGGCGTCCAATGACGGCTGCTCGCGCGCGTGTGCATCGAGATAGAGAATCGCCTGCTCGATTCGGGCGTAGTCGCTGTTCCCCATGTCCCGGCTCCTCGAAAGTCCTCGTTCACGACGGGATATGGCCGCCACGCCCTCGCCCTTCAACCCGCTTCTTGCGCTCCCCTTCCGCAGCAAGGACCGGGTCGCTCCCCGGGGCACGTCCGCCTACGCTGCCAGCCCTACCACCCCTCGGGAGCCCCCATGCGCCTGTACGACTACGCGCCCTCCGCCAACGGCTACAAGATCCGCCTCCTGCTCTCCTGGCTCGACAAGCCCTATGAGCTGGTCCCCGTGGACATCTTCGCGGGGGAGAGCCACACCGACGACTTCCTGCGCCACAAGAACCCCCACGGCCGCATCCCCGTCCTGGAGCCGGAGCCCGGCCGCTTCCTCGCCGAGTCCAACGCCATCCTCCTCTTCCTCGCCGAGGGCACCCCGCTGCTCCCCGAGGACCGCTTCGAGCGCGCCCAGGTCCACCAGTGGCTCTTCTTCGAGCAGAACGCCCTGGAGCCCAACCTCGGCACCGCGCGCTTCTGGACGCTGACGGGCCGCGCGCGCCTGAACCCCGAGGCCTTCCGCCTGCGCCTCGACGCCGCACGCAACGCCCTCCAGGCCATGGAGCGCCACCTGGCGCACCACCCGTTCTTCGTGGGCGAGCGCCCCACCGTCGCCGACATCGGCCTGTATGGCTTCAGCCACGTCGCGGCTGACGCGGGAATCAACCTGGGCGACTTCCCCGCGGTGTCCGCGTGGCTCGCGCGCATGAAGGCCATCCCGGGCCACATCGGTGCGCTCGCGCCGTACACCGCGAACGCACACGTGACTCCCTCGTAACGCGGGGGCATGGAGCCCTCGCTCCCTCGCGCCGCGCGTGTTTCCCATTCCTCACGCGCGGCCCTGGGACGGGAGGTCGGCTTGACTCGCGAATGGTGAGCGTTTATCCCTAGCCCCACGATGAAGTCCCTCTTCGCCCTGTGCATGTGCCGAATGTCGATGAGTGGTGGGCTCCCGCCCGCCCGCGTCGGCTGACGTCCACCCGACCCCGGCGAGCCATCGAGCCCACCCACCCCGCGAGGGTCGGTGGGCTTCATCGTTCATGGCCCTCCGACAGCGCCTCGCTCCAAATCTCCCCCGCCTGTCTGGAGACACCCCCCTTGGCCCCCCACACCCGTGCGCCCACCCCGCGCCTCTTCGATGTCACTCCCGCCGACCTGACGCTGGAGGCCGGCGCCCGCATCTCGCCGCACCTCGTGCGCGGCTGGTGGTGGGGCCTTGAAGAAGACCTGCCTTGGCTCCAGGCGCGCGCCCGCCTCCTCTCCGAGGACGAGGCCCAGGGCACCACGCCGCGCCTCGTGCGCCGCTCCCTCGCCGAGCAACACCACGCCGTCGAGCGCACCCGCCGCCGCTCCACCACCCGCCCCTCCTCGCGCATCCCCACGGTGCTCCTGGTCCACGCGCTCACCGGCGACATGCGCGCGGGAGGTGAAGGCGGCTGGTGGGAGCCCGTCATCGGCCCCGGGCGCGCGCTGGACCCCACGCGCGTGCGGCTGTTGTGTTTCAACAACCTGGGCTCCTGTTACGGCACCACCGGCCCCGCGGATGAGGGGTTCCCCGGACGCACCGAGGACACCCGCTTCGGCCCCGCCCCCACGCTGACCAAGGGGCACCTGCACCAGGACGAGCGCCACCTCCCCGCCACCGTCACCCCGTGGGACCAGGCGCGCAGCATCCTCCTGGCCCTCGATGCGCTCGGCGTGGAGGAAGTCTCGCTCGTCACCGGCGGCTCCCTCGGCGGGATGATTGTCCTCTGCCTCGCGGCCCTCGCGCCGGAGCGCTTCGCGCGCATGGCCCCCATCGCCACCTCGGAGACCGCGTCCGCGTGGGTGGTGGGCCTCAACCACGTCGCGCGCCAGGCCGTGCTGCTGGACCCGGGCTTCCCCGAGTCCGCGCACCGGGGACTCGAGCTCGCCCGACAGCTCGCGATGCTCTCGTACCGCGCGGAGCCGGGGCTCGAGGCTAGCCAGCCTCGCCCTCCCGCCTGGTCCTCGCGCGCGCTCTACCCCGTGCAGAGCTACCTGGAGCACCAGGGCCGCAAGCTGGAGGCGCGCTTCGACGCCCGCGCGTACCTGGCGCAGCTCGGCGCCATGGACCACCACGACCTCGCCCGCGCGCCCCACGGCGGCCTGGAGCGCATCCGCGCCAGCGCGTTGTGCGTGGGCATCGACCGCGACCAGCTCTTCTTCCCCGAGCACATGGAGGCCCTCGCCCGGAAGCTGCGCGCGCACGGCCGTCACGCGGAGCACGCGGAGCTGACCAGCCTCCATGGGCACGACGGCTTCCTCATCGAATGGGACCCGCTCGCGGCCCTGCTCACGCGAGCCCTCGCCCTGCCCTCCGCGCTGGACGTCCCGGGCGCGCTGCTGGGCACCACGCGTCCGCCGAGCGAACGCACGGCGTGACGCCGAAGGAGCGGCTCAGCCTACCTGGCGATGGCCGGGCCACACCGGCAGGTCCTGGTGGGACCAGATGGGCGGCTCCGCCTCGCCAGCGTGGGCGCGCAGCCGGCAGTACTCCGGATACGACGCCTGGATGGTCAGCACATCCCCCGGGCGGATGACCTCGTCGCCCACCGGGTGGAGCTGCTCGTCCGCGCCGCGCTGGAGCGCGAGCGCCAGCCCACCGAACTTGTCGCGCACCTCGGAGATGCTCATCCCCGGCAGGCCCTCGCGCGCCTCGAAGAGCGACACCACCATCAGGTGCTTGCCCAGGTGGAACGAGTGGACGATGCGCGGGTCCAACGCCGCCAGGGCCATGGCGGGCGCCGCGAGCGAGGAGCTGGACAGCGCCTCCGCCTTGAAGGTGTCGCGCACCTTGCCGCTCAGGTCCTCGTCGAACAGCCGGATGACCACGCGGATGGTGGGGTTCAGCTTCCGCGCATCCAGCGCGATGTTGAGGTTCGCCAGGTCGTCATCCGTGGCGCAGACGATGGCGGAGGCGTGCTTCACGTTGGTGCGCGGCAGGCACAGCGGGCTGCGCGTGTCGTCGATGAGCAGCGGCACCCGCTCGTCGCGCAGCGCGGACACGAAGGCCGCGTCCTCGCGCTTCTCCACCACCACGATGTCCTTGCCCATCTCCCGAAGCTGCGTCACCACGCGGTAGCCCACCCGCCCCGCTCCGCACACCACGACGTGGCCCTTCATCGTCTCGGTGACCACTTCAATCCACTCCTTGTCGTTCTTGTGCCGGGCGAAGAAGAGGTAGGCGAAGCGCACCACGCCGTCGGCCACCAGGGCGATTCCCACGGGGGGAATCACCACGTTGAGCACCTCGATGACCCAGTCGTGCACGTACGGCAGCGACGGCTGGCCATAGAGCAGGAAGTAGACGTGGTGCAGCGCCTCGCCGAAGGAGAGCCGCTCTCCCGCGGGGCCGACGTAGCGCCAGTCGAACAACAACGGGCCTCCGCCAAACAACGCCAGCGCCAGCACGAGCGTGGTGCGGAAGCGCCGCACCAGCGCGCGCAGGTAGCGCAGATTCGCTCGGAGGTGTCGGCGGGAGCCCCCCATGGTGGACCAGCCTACGACACCGGCGTGATGCCCGTCTCCGTCGCCGCGTTGCGAGCCCGCCGCCGCTCCACCAGCCACACCAGCAGGACGCCCAGCTCGTAGCAGGCCAGCATGGGGCCCGCCATCAGCGACAGGTTCACCACGTCACCGGTGGGCGTGATGATGGCCGCGGCGATGAGGCACACCACGAACGCGTGGCGCTGGTACTTGAAGAGCCATTTCGACTGGACCACGCCCACCACGCCGAGCAGCGCCATCACCAGCGGCAGCTCGAAGATGATGCCGAAGGCCAGGATGAGCAGCAGCACCAGCGACAGCTGCTCGTGCATGGTCAGCATGGGCCGCGTCCACCGCGCCGCCTCGTGCCGAGCCTCCCCCGCGGACAGCTCCTTCTCCAGCTTCCACAGCCCGGCCAGCTCCTCCGTGCGCGTGGGCGCGACACCGGCCAGCAGGCTCGCCGCCTCGTCCATGGCCAGCGCCGCCGCCGCGTAGTCCTGCTTGCCGTAGGCCGTCACCGCGGCGACCTTCTTCTCCACCGCCTGCCGCAGCACGCCTCGGGCCGGCGGGCCGAAGCCCTCCGCCGCCGCGTCCACCAGCTTGCCCAGCCCGTCCAGGCGCGACTTGAGCTCCACGGACTGCGAGGGCGCGCGCTCGGGCGCCGGAGACTGTCCCTCTCCGTCCGCGCGCAAGGAGGTGCTGGTCTCCTTCGCCAGCACGCCGGCGCGCTCCGCGTCGCCCACGCGCAGGAAGCGCAAGGCGTCATCCGCGCGCAGCCGGGCCGTGTCCAGCCGCTGCTCCAAGGCCAGCGTCTCCTCCTCGTTGAGGAGGAACTTGAACATGGAGGGCAGCACCGCGAAGTAGCAGAACGACGCGCCCAGGATGAAGGCCAGCGAGCCGAACGCGACGAAGGGCGCCGCGTAGCGCCGCTCCTCCGGGAACAAGCCCGGCGAGACGAAGCCCCAGATCTGCCAGAGGATGACGGGCGTGGTGAGGAAGATGCCGCAGTACACGCCGACCTTCATGAGGACGTTAATCTCCTCGATGCCGGACGTGTAGATGAGGGCGCGGTTGCCCTCCGGGAGCGCATCCAGCACCGGCCGCATCAGCACGCCGAAGATGGGCTTGGCGAACAGGAGCGAGGCGGCCCCGAGGACGAGGACCGCCAGGGTGCACTTCATGAGCCGCCCGCGGAGCTCCGACAGGTGCTCCATCAAGCTCATCCGCAGCTCGGAATCGGTCGCGGTCTGGGAACTCAGGGGTCAGCTCCGTTTCGGCGCGTTGCGCGCCACCGTTCCCGGTAGCGGCGACAGCTGGGGCAGTCCGTCGGCGCCCACGCTCTCCGAGGGCGCGGACGACGCGGTGGAAGAAGGCGTCTCGGCCCCGGGCGCGGACGGCTCCGCCCCGGGCGCGGGAGACGAGACGGGGGGCTGGGGAAGCTCCGCCCCATCCAGCCCGAGCGGCGCGCGCGTGACCTGTCCCTCCGCGGAGGGCTCGGCGGGCGTGGCGGCGGCCAGCGCGTCCGGGGACGGCGGCACGTCCGGCGCGCCCACCTGCGGCGCGGGGGAGCGGCCGAAGGGCAGGCCCGGCCTCACCGGCGGGGTGGGCTCGCGGTTGAGCTCGTGGTCCATGGTGTAGAACTCACGCTCCACCACGTTGCGGACCTCGTCCGTCTGCCGGCGGAACTCCCGCATGAACTTGCCGATGGCACGCGCCAGCTCGGGCAACCGCTGCGGCCCGAGGATGAGCAGCGCGGCCACCGCGATGAGCACCATTTCGCCTGCGCCGATGTTGAACATGTCCTGACGGGCTCCCCGAAGCTGCCCGGTTTATCGCGCCCCGGGCCACTTGGCGCAACCGCTCGACGCTTCCGGCCGTCCGCCCGTCACCGCGGGCGGGGGGCAGCCGGCCCTCATTCTCAACCCCTACACTAGCCGTGCGGGTCCGACCCCGTGGTGGCCAGAGGGCCGGGGAGACCCGCCTCCGGGGAAACCACCAGGGCCCGGGCCTGCTCCCTCTCCAGCACCTGCCGCTCCAGGCTCCACAGCACCACGGGCAGCAGCACCGTCATCCCCATCGACACCCAGGCCACGTGCTCCATGCCCCCCAGCGTGCCGTCCGGGAGGTCCGTCAGCAATCGGGAGCTGAGAAAGGCCCCCAGGGCCGCCGCCAGGTGCTGGATGGCGGACTGCAGGGACATGAAGCGCGCGCGCACGGCGCTGTCCGGCACGCGGGAGGCCAGCGTGTTGTACGCCACGTTGCGCATCCCCATGGAGGTCATCATCAGCACGAAGAGCAGGGGGATGGGCAGCCAGTGGGGGTGACTCACGAAGCCCAGGTACGTGGTGCCCAGGAGCAGCACCGCGCCGCCCGCCGCCACCTTGAAGGCCCCCAGCTTGTCCACCAGCGGCCCCGCCACCCGCAGGGTGATGAAGCTCATGATGCCGCCGATGAAGTACGGCAGCCACAGCAGGTCCCGGGGGTAGCCCAGGTTCTGCTGGAGGTAGGCGGAGATGTTGGGGATGAGCACGAAGCTGGCCATCATCACCACCGCCGTCATCACGTAGGACAGCCGCACCTCCGGGCGAGAGAGCAGCTCCAGCACACTCACCGGCGGCCCCGCCTCGCGCCCTTCCTTCAGGTGTCCGCGAAGGGGCGGCAGGAAGAAGATGGAGCCCACCACCACCAGCAGGCCCAGGGCCGCCACCACGAAGAAGGGCAGGCGCCAGCCGCCATGCTCGGCCAGCTTCAGCGCCATGGGCACACCCACGACCGAGGCGACGGAGAAGGCCCCCATCACCGCGCCCAGCGCGCGGCCTCGCCGCTCCTTCGGAATCACGTCCGCGATGATGGAGAGTGACAGCGACGTGGCCGGCCCACCGAAGAGCCCCGCCGCCACACGGGCCAACAGCAGCGACGACAGCCCCACCGCCAGCCCGCCCGCGGCCGTGGCCAGCACCAGCCCGAGCATGCACACCGCCAGCGCCTTGCGCCGGTCGAAGCGGTCCAGGAAGTATCCCCCCGCGAGCCCCGCGACGCTGGCCGCCGCCGTGTAGGCACCGCCCACCGTGCCGATGTGCGAGGAGGCGATGCCCAGGCCCTTGCCGAAATCAGGGCCCAGCGGCAGCACCATGACGAAGTCCAGGATGTTGACGAACTGGACCGCGCCAATGAGGAAGACCACCGCGCGCTCGGACACCTGTCGCTCTGTCGGCATGCCGGCTGATACCTAAGCCATTCCCGGCCGCCGTGCACGGCTAGACGCGGAAGCGGCGCACCTCTCCTCGGAGGATTTCCGCCTGGCGCTGGAGGTTGTCGATGGCCTCCTCCAGTTGTTTCACGGAGCGCGTCTGGTGCTCGGAGACGCCCTTGATGGTCTCCACCGCCTTGAGCACCTGCTCGCTGCCCTTGGTCTGCTCCTTCTGGGCGCGGTTCAGGTGCGTCACCATCTCGTTGATGCTCTCGATGGAGCGGGTGATCTGCTTGCTGCCGTGCGCCTGCTCCTGGCTGCTGCGCTGCACGTGGGCGGTGAGCGTCTTCATCTTCTCGGCGCTCTTCATGATCTGCTCGCCGCCCTTGGCCTGCTCGTTGGAGGCCTTGGAGATCTGCTGCACCGTCTCGCTGATGCGGTGGATGGAGGCCGTCACCTGCTTGCTGCCGCGCGCCTGCTCCACGGTGGCGCGGGCGATGGCCTTCACCATCTGCGTGGACTTCTGGGTGCTGTCGTTGATTTTGCGCAGCGCCCCTTCCGCCTCACGGCCCAGCTGCACGCCCTCCTCCACGTTGCGCGCGCCCTGGTTCATCACCACCACGGCGTTGCGGCTCTCCTCCTGGATGCTGCGGATGAGCTCTGCAATCTCCTTCGTGGACGCGCCGGTGCGCTCGGCCAGGTCCTTGATCTCCTCCGCCACGACGGCGAAGCCCTTGCCGTGGTCTCCCGCCTGCGCCGCGATGATGGCGGCGTTGAGGGCGAGCAGGTTCGTCTGCTCGGCCACGTCGTCGATGACGTTGAGGATGTTGCCAATCTCGGAGATGCGCCGGCCCAGGCTGTCGATGACGTCCGCCGCCGAGCGGCTGGACTCCTTGATGCGGTCGATGCCGGTGAGCGTCTTGCGCAGCGCCTCCACGCCCGTCTGGGCATCGTCGAAGACCTGCTCGGACAGGCGCGCGGTCTCCTTCGCGTTGGCCTCCACCTGACCGATGGCCGCGTCCATCTGGCTGATGGCCGAGGACGTCTCCTCCGTCGAGGCGGACAGGTCCTGGATGTTCTTGGCCACTTCCTTGATGGAGAACGTCATCTCCTCGATGGCGCTGGTGGTCTCCTCCACGCTGGCCGCCATGGCCGTGACGTTCTCCGCCACCTCGTCGTTGGTGGCCGCCATCTCCATGATGGAGGAGCTGCTCTCCTCCGCGCTCTGGTAGAGGACCTCCACGTTCTCCGCGATGCCGCGCAAGGACGCCATCATCTGCACCATGGAGGAGGACGTCTCCTCCACGCGCGCCTGGACGGTGCCCGCGCCCGAGGACACCGTGGTGCCCGTGCGGTGGATCTGCTCGATGACGCCCGCCACCACGTCCGACACGCCGCGCACCCGGCCCAGCGTGTCACGCCAGCTCTGGGCGATGCGGTTGAGCGCCTCCGCCAGGAGGCCCAGCTCGTCGCGCGAGCCCACGTCCACCCGGCCGGTGAGGTCCGCCTCCGCCAGCCTGCGCGCCATGGTCATCATCGCGTCCAGCGGGACGAGGATGAACGCGCGCGAGATGAAGAAGGCCACCACGAGGAACAGCGTCAGGCCGATGCCGAACGCCAGCAGCACCACCTGCCGCAGCGAGGTGACGACCTCCTCGAGCGAGCTGAAGTTCACCGCCACCAGCACCTGCCCCGGGCCTTCCTTCAGCGTCACGGGACGCAGGGTGACCTTGTTGCCGTTGTCGAGGACGGCGCCCTCCAGCGGCGCGCCGGGATGGCGCTCCAGCCGCTCGCGCAGGTTCTTCGCCAGCCACGCCTCCGCGGTGGGCGGATGCAGCGCATGCACCCGGCCGTCCGCCGCGAGCACGGCGATGACCGCGAAGTCCTCGTCACGGCCGTGCAGCGTCTCCAGGAGCGGAGGAAGGGAGGCGACGGAGTGGTCCGTCAATTCCCGCGCGGCCTGGAGCGCCTTGCCCTCACCATGGCTGGTCAGGCGCGTCTCCAGGAAGTCCTCCACCCTCGACGGGACGACGAAGTAGAGCGTTCCGAGGATGAGGGCCAGCACCACGGCGAAGGAGCCGAGCAGGATGCTGCGCAGGCCGGGTTTCTTGAAGCGCGGAGCCAAGGCGAGGCACTGTAGGGAGGGAAACACCGGCAGGGCAAGAACCGGGCGGGAGCCCCTGCCCGCCCCTCGGCCCGCCGGGAGCCTGACTTCCCCTGGAATGGATGCGTAGGTTCACCGCCCGATGAAGCCCACCCTGCTGCTGACCGACCCCCTCTTCCTCCAGCACGACCCGGGCGAATCCCACCCGGAGTCTCCCGCGAGGCTTCAGCGCATTCTCGGGGTGCTCGCGCGGGCGCCCGTGCGGGGCACGGTGATGGCGCCTCCTCGCTCGGCGACGGACGAGGAGCTGGCGGCGGTCCACACGCCCCAACTGCTCGCGCGCCTGAAGGAGCTCAGCGGTCGCCGGGCGAGCATCGACCCGGACACCCGCGTCTCGCCCGACAGCGTGGACGCGGCAAGGCTGGCCGCGGGCGCGTCCGTGCAGGCGGTGGAGATGGTGATGGCGGGGAAGGCGCGCAACGCGTTCGCGCTGGTGCGGCCTCCGGGCCACCACGCGGAGCCGGACCGCGCCATGGGCTTCTGCCTCTTGAACAACGCGGCCATCGCCGCGGAAGCCGGACGGAGGCTGGGCGCCGAGCGCGTCCTCGTCCTCGACTGGGACGTGCACCACGGCAACGGCACCCAGGCGGCGTTCTGGGGCCGCCGCGACGTGATGTACCAGTCGGTGCACCAGTTCCCGTACTACCCGGGCACGGGCGCCACGCCCGAGGTGGGCACCGGCGCGGGCGAGGGCTACACCGTCAACGTGGGCCTGCCCGGCGGCAACTCGGACGCGGACTACGGCATGTTGTTCGAGGAGCTGCTGCTCCCGGTGGCCGAGTCCTTCCGGCCTCAGCTGGTGCTGGTGTCCGCGGGCTTCGACCCCCACTACCACGACCCCATCGGCGGCATGGACGTCACCGAGCGAGGCTTCGCCGCGATGTGCTCCGCCATGCGCTCGCTCGCCGAGCGCGTCTGCGACGGCAAGCTGGTGCTGCTGCTGGAGGGGGGCTACTCGCTGGAGGGCCTGTCGCAGTCGGTGCATGCCTGCGTCGAGGTGCTCGCGGGCCGCACGGACAGCTTCCCCCCGGGCGACACGCACACGGACGCGAAGGAGGCGCTGGTCGCGAGCCGCGCCGCGCTCAAGCCCTACTGGAGCGCACTGTCCTAGCCCCGCGAGGCGATGCCCCAGCGGCGCGGGCGTGACTACCTCCTGGAGGACTCGCCGTGCCCGGGAGGGGCGCATGTCCAACGGAGCGCCGCCGTCCTCGCGCGAAGCCCCGAAGGCTCGAGCGAGGCGCCGCGGATGGCGCCGCGTCCTGCCGTGGACGCTGGGGGCCTTCGTCGTCTTCGAGGTCCTCATCAACGTGCTGCTCAACGTGGGCTTCGTCTCCGGGCTGCTCAAGCGCGAGACGGAGCGGACCCGCATCGAGTGGAGCAGCGGCTGGTGGCTGTGGCCCGGGCCCGTCCACCTGCGCGACTTCTCCGTGCTCCAGCGCGACGCCGCGACGCTGTGGCAGGTGAAGGCCGAGTCGGTCCGCGCGCAGGTCTCCCTCGTCCAGCTCCTGTCCCGGCGGGTGTCCGCCCACCAGGTCGTGGCGCAGGGCGTGCGCGCATGGGCCCGACCCGCGCCGCCGCTGGAGCAGCCGGTGACGCGTCCCCCCAGCGAGCACCCGTGGCAAATCATCCTGCGCGGCGTCGAGCTGGAGGACGTGCGCGAGCTGGCGTGGGAGCCGGTGCGCTATCTGGGAACTGGCAACGGACGTGGCTCGCTGCATGTCGTCGCGGGCCAGCGGCTCAACGTCGACCTGGAGGCGCTCCGCCTCGGTGATGGCCTCCTGGAGATGGGGGAGCGGCGCATGGGCCGGGTGAAGGAGCTCACCGCCGCCGTGAAGCTGGATATCCTCCAGCGCCCTCTGGGTGATGAGCCTCGGCACAAGCGCTTCGATGGGACGTTCGGCGTGAAGGCGGACGTCGACGACCTGGGCTGGGTGGGCGCCCTGCTGTCACGCGGGAAGGAGCCCCCCATCCACCTGAGCCAGGGCGCGGGACAGGTGGACGCGGAGGTGCACGTGCGCGATGGCCACCTCGTGGAGGGCAGCCGGGTGGATGCGAGCGGCGCCGCGCTCGAGCTGAAGCTGGGCCCCGCTCGCGTGCGCGCGCCGTGGAGTGTGAAGGGCGCGATGACGGGCACCGAAGGACAGCTCCAGCTGCGCTTCGCGCCCGTCCACCTGGAGGGAGACCACGGCCGCGTGATGGAGATTCCAGAGGTCCAGCTCACCCTCCACGGCACCCCCTCCACACCGAGCGACACGCCGCGCGTGGGGTACTCCCTGCACGTGGCGAAGAGCCGCCCCGTGGACCTGAAGATGCTCAACGCGTGGATCGGCAACACCTTCCACGTGGAGTCGGGTCACGCGACGCTGGAGGGCACCGACACCTCGACCTCGAAGCAGGACTCCCAGGTGCGCCTGCACGCCGAGACGAACCTCGTGGAGGGGAAGTGGTCGGGGATTCGCGTCCTCGGGAAGACCCGCGCCGACGTCGACGCGCGGCGCGTGCAGTTTCAAGGCAAGGTCCTGGCGCTGGATGGCACCCGGCTCGACATCGACCACGTCTCCGCGGACACGAAGTACCAGCAGATTCGCGGGTGGAGCGGGAGCTTCCACCTGACCCGCGCGCGCTTGAATCTGGAGCCCGTGGAGCTGGAGGCGGACTTCACGGCGACGTTCGCCAACTCGGCCCCGTTCGTCGCGATGCTCACCACGGAGAAGAAGCTGCCCCGGTTCCTCTCGCCCATGCTGGAGGCCAGGGACTGGCGCATCACCGGCCATGCGCGCATGGGTGACGCCGGCCTCCAGCTTCGCGGGCTGCAGGCGAAGGCCGACGGACTGGAGATGGAGGGGCGCCTGGACACGGCGCGAGACTCCACCCACGCGCTCCTCCTCGCGAAGACGGGAGGACTCACGGGCGCCGTCGAAATCGCGCCCGGCCGCAGCCAGGTCCAGCTGAAGGGCGCGCGGCGCTGGTACGAACAGCGGCTCGCCCAGCCCCCGGGCCAGGACTGAATCGCCGCCCTTCGCTTCGGCTCAGGAGGAAGGCTTCGGGGGCCCCGGCTCGTTCATCTCGCGCTCCTCCGTGGAGGCCTGTGCGTCGTGCGACAGACCCAGCATGAAGGCGAAGAGCAGCCCCATCACCAGCTGCAACGCCACGAGGAGCAGGTCGAACGCGCGAGCATCACTCCCCTGCCCCGGGACGCCGAGGAACGCCAGGATGGCCCGCGTGCCGATGAAGCCCGGCGCGAGCTGGAGCAGGCCGGGCATGATGACGGTCGACGAGAGCCGGTCCGGCATGCGGCCATAGAGCTGCCCCACCACGCCCAGCACGAACGCGGAGACGAGCGGACTGCCCTTGTCGCCCAGCACGACCTTGGTCAGCTCCTGGACGCCCCAGGCCAGCAGCACCGCGCCGACAATCCACGGCATGTCCTTCCGTCGGGCCGTCATGCACACCGACAGGGCCAGGCCCCCCACCGCGATGATGAGGAAGCGCAGCGGATACGGCAGCGCGTGTGCCTCCAACTGGGTGGGGAACGGCAGGAAGAACGTCCAGAGCGTGGCCGCCGCGGTGATGCCCACGCCGAGCATCAGGAAGCGCAGCAGGCCGTAGGTGAGCCGGGTGATGCCCGCCTCCACGGACTCACCCACCAGCTCCGCCGCCGCGAGCGTCACCACCATCGCGGGCACCAACAGCGTGATGCCTCCGAAGAGCGCGCGCGGCGCATCGAAGGGCGGGAGCACGAACGTCAGCAGGAAGGCCACCAACGTCCCCAGGAACGCCGCGACGAAGCTCTTCTGCAGGTCCACGCGCAGCGACTTGAGCGTGCCGAAGTGGATGATGCCCGCGAGAAAGCCCACCCCGAAGCCCGCCACCAGCTCCCAGAGCGAGCCGCCCACGCGCACGGCGACCGCGCCTCCGTAGACGGCATACGCCAGGAAGACGAGCCACTCGGGCCGGTCGCGCCTGGGCGCCATGATGCGGTCCAGCTCCGCGCGGGCCTGCGCCACGGTGACCTGCTTCTTCTCGATGGCCGAGGACAACAGCAGCAAGCCCGCGGAGCGCCGCAGGTTCCAGTGGGGATTGAAGGGCAGCCGGCGGAAGTCGACGCGCCGCTTCGCTCCCGTGCGCGACTCCGTCAGCGCGAGCGTCTGGAGCGTGAAGACGTCCACCTCCACGCCCCAGGCACGCGCCGCGCGCCGCACCCGGCTCTCGACGCCGAACGCGGGGACGTACGCCAGATGCAGCGCCCGCGCGAGGTCCAGCAACAGGTCCACCGTGGCATTGTCGGCCGGCGCCGCCGCGGGCCCCGCTCCCTCGCTCATGGCGTGCCGCCCTCCGGGCGAGCGCTCCCCTCGACGAAGCCGCGCTCCGACGGGGAGGTGGAGACGCACGCACGCCCCAGGAACCCGCCCACCAGGGCGGCCACCTGTCTCAAGGCCATCACCCTGGCGCCGCGAGCCAGACGGCCCGGCCCTCGGCCCGCCCTCCCGCCTGCCCCACCTTGCCCGCCAGTGCCACCACCTCTACCCGTATTGAACATTCATGCCGGGGGACTCGATGGTCGCCAAGAAGAAGGAAGCCAGGAAGCAGCCCAACATCCTCGTCATCTTCGGGGATGACATCGGCTACTGGAACGTGAGCGCCTACAACCTCGGAGCCATGGGCTACCGCACGCCCAACATCGACCGGCTCGCGAAGGAAGGCGCGCTCTTCACCGACTACTACGCGCAGCAGAGCTGCACGGCGGGACGCGCGGCCTTCATCACCGGGCAGTGTCCCTTCCGCACCGGCCTCACCAAGGTCGGCATGCCGGGCGCGAAAGTGGGCCTCCAGCCCGAGGACCCCACCATCGCCGACCTGCTCAAGGCCCGCGGCTACATGACGGCCCAGTTCGGGAAGAACCACCTGGGCGACCGCGACGAGTTCCTGCCCACCGTGCACGGCTTCGACGAGTTCTTCGGCAACCTCTACCACCTCAACGCGGAGGAGGAGCCAGAGAACCCGGACTATCCCAAGGACCCCGCCTTCAAGAAGCGCTTCGGGCCTCGGGGCGTGCTGCGCTGCAAGTCGGACGGCAAGGGCGGGCAGACGGTGGAGGACACGGGCCCGCTCACGAAGAAGCGCATGGAGACGGTGGACGAGGAGTTCCTCGGCGCGGCCATGGACTACCTGGAGCGCGCGAAGAAGGCCGACCAGCCCTTCTTCATGTGGTTCAACACCACGCGCATGCACATCCACACGCACCTGAAGCCCGAGTCACGCGGCAAGACGGGCCTGGGGCTGTACCCGGATGGCATGGTCGAGCACGACGCGCAGGTGGGGCAGCTGCTCGACAAGCTCGAGGAGCTGGGGCTCTCCGAGGACACGATTGTCGTCTACACCACGGACAACGGCGCGATGACGTGCATGTGGCCCGACGGCGGCATGACGCCCTTCCGAGGCGAGAAGGACACGAACTGGGAAGGCGCCTTCCGCGCGCCGTGTGTCGTGCGCTGGCCCGGCGTCATCGAGCCCGGCACGCAGTTCAACGACCTGTTCTCCTCGGAGGACTGGCTGCCCACGTTCCTCGCCGCGGCGGGGGACCCGGACATCGTGGAGAAGTGCAAGCGCGGCCACGACGCGAACGGCAAGCACTTCAAGGTCCACCTGGATGGGTACGACCAGACGGCGTTCCTCTCGGGCAAGGGCCCCTCGGAGCGCGTGCAGTTCTTCTACTTCGGCGACGACGGGGAGCTGGTCGCGGTGCGCCACGGGCGCATGAAGCTCGTCTTCGCGGAGCAGAACGCGAAGGGCATCGAGGCCTGGGGTGAGCCCTTCACCTTCCGCCGCGCGCCGCTCGCCTTCGACCTGCGCGCCGACCCGCTGGAGCGCTCGCAGGACGCGGTGGGTTATCAGGCGTGGCTCATCGACCATGCGTTCTACTTCGTGCCCGCGCAGCAGGCCGTGGCCCGGTTCCTGTCGACGTTCCGCGAGTTCCCGCCTCGCCAGCGCCCGTCCAGCTTCTCCGTGGACCAGGTCGTGGAGAAGCTCGAGTCGGCGCCGTCGGGCCTGCACTGAGCGGCACGGCTTCAAGGTGGACCCACGCGGCGCCCCAGGGCCCGTGGGTCCGCCTCGCTTGCGTGCCCTCTTCAACAGCACAGGGGCCAGCGCACGCCACTCGACCCTGGGAGGTGTCCGGGGGTCTTCGTCACGGGCGAAGCCCCTGACGAGGCCATGGATTTGTGTCCCCGTTCCGGCGACAACCGTGCGAGAAGCAGCCACACAGCCAGGAGGACGGAGACACCATGGCGGAGATGAGCTACCGGACGGCGCTGGTCACAGGTGCCTCGAGCGGCCTCGGCAGGGGCCTCGCGCTGTGGTTGGCCAAGCGGGGCATCCGAGTGTTCGCCGGGGGACGCCGCATGCCGCAGCTCCAGGCGCTCGCCGCCGAGGCCCAGGCCGCGGGGGCGACGGTGGAGCCGGTGGAGATGGACGTCACGCAGGTGGAGCCCACGCGGGAGCGGCTGCTCGCGCTCGACTCGGAGTGTGGCGGGCTGGACCTCGTCATCGCCAACGCGGGTGTCGGCGGTGTCACGCATGGGCGGCGGATGGAGTGGGACCCCGTTCGCGCCATCATCGACACCAACGTCACCGGTGCCGCGGCCACGCTGACGGCCGTGTTGCCGCTCATGGTGGAGCGGCGGCGAGGCCACCTGGTGGGCATCTCCAGCCTCGCGGCGCACCGAGGGCTCGCGGGCCACGCGGCGTATTCCGCGTCCAAGGCGTTCCTCGCCACGTTCCTGGAGAGCCTGCGCGTGGACCTGAGCAACACGGGCGTGCGGGTCACGTGTGTGTTCCCGGGCTTCGTGAAGAGCGAGATGACCGCCAACAACGCCTTCCCCATGCCCTTCCTGATGGAGACGGAGGCGGCCGTGGAGCTGATGGGCACGGGCATCCTCCGCGGTGAGACGGAGCTGTCCTTCCCGTGGCAGCTCGCCCTGCCCTCGCGGCTGGCGAAGGTGCTGCCCAATCCGATTTTCGACGCCGCCGCCCGACGGCTGCGCTGACCTTTCCCCTGCCCAGGAGATGGAACGGTGACGTCCCCTCAGCCCTTTGCCCAGCGCTTCGCCCGGCTCGCCGATGAGCGCTCCCCGTTCTGTCTCGGCGTCGACCCGTCGAGAGATTTGCTGTCCAAGTGGGGACTGCCTGATACCGCGAAGGGCCTGGCGGACTTCTGCGAGCGCATCGCGGACGCGGCCGGTGAGCGCGTCGCGGTGGTGAAGCCGCAGAGCGCCTTCTTCGAGCGCCACGGCCCCGAGGGCCTCCAGGTGCTCCAGTCGCTGATGAAGCGCTTCAAGGCCGCGGGCACGCTCGCGCTGCTGGACGTGAAGCGCGGGGACATCGGCTCCACGATGGATGCCTATGCCGAGACGGTGTTCGGCGCGGGCAGCCCCTACGACGCGGATGCTGCGACCTTCACGGCCTACCTGGGATTGGGCGCGCTGATGAAGACGATGGAGCGGGCCCGGGCGTCGGGGGCCTGTGCGTTCATCGTGGTGCGCTCGTCGAACCCGGAGGGGACGTCGCTCCAGACCTCCACGGGCGCGGATGGGCGCGGGGTGGCGCAGGCGCTGGCGGACGGGCTGCGGGAGTTCAACGAGAAGTCGGGCCCGGGCGTGCTGCCCGCGGGCGCGGTGATGGGCGCCACGCTGCCCGACTCGGACCGGGGTGTCGTCGAGCGACTGGGCGGCGCGCTCATGCTCACGCCTGGAATCGGCGCGCAGGGCGCGGGCTTCGACGACCTCAAGCGCCTGTTCGCCGGACGCGAGGCCCAGGTCATCCCCACCGCCACGCGCTCCGTGCTCGAGGCGGGGCCGGACCTCGCGTCGCTGCGCTCCGCCATTGAGCGCCACGTGGAGCCCGCGCGCCGCTTCCGCTTGGGGGCCTGAGCCCCCGCTCCCAATGAATCGGGCCCCGCGACCTCTCCAGGGAGAGGCACACGGGGCCCGAGGGGCTCACACCGACGGGCGCGCTACTGCGCGCCCATCATGAACTGGTCCACGTCGACGGTGTTCTTGTCGGGCACGGCGTCCTTCGGCTCGGTGCCCTTCTTGAAGAACATCAGCTCGGAGTTCTTCGAGCCCGCGGGGGCAATCTTCCCCGTCTTCTTGTCGATGTGCAGCCGCACCAGGTCCATCGACTGCCACGGGAAGAACTCCGACTGCGGCCGGCCCTCCAGCCCGCGCTTCATGTAGTTGAGCCAGATGGGCAGCGCCGCGCGGCCGCCCGTCTCGTAGCGACCGAGCGGATGCGGGTTCAAGTCGTAGCCCACCCACGCCACCGTCACCAGGTCGCGCGTGTACGCGGCGAACCACGCATCGAACGAGTCGTTCGTCGTTCCCGTCTTGCCCGCCGCGGGCTTGCCCAGGCGCGTGGCCGGGCCACCCGTGCCCTGCTGCACCACCCCGCGCAGGAGGTGCGTGAGGATGAAGCCCACCTCGGGGCTCATCACCTGCTCCCCCGGCTCGAACAGGCGCGCGTAGCCCGCGGCCACGCGGTCCTGGAGCGGCGCCCACGCGTCGTCGAAGGCCGTGTGGTCCTCCAGCGTGCGGCCCCAGCGGTCCTCCACCTTGCGCACGAAGTACGTGGGCTTCTTGCGGCCGTAGCGGTTGAACGTCGCGTAGGCGTTGGCCAGGTCCACCGGGTACACACAGGACGAGCCGAGCGCCGCGGAGAAGTCCATGTTCATGGGCGTGGTGATGCCCAGCTTCGTGCTCCACGCCGCCATGTTCTTCACGCCCACCGCGCCGAACGTCTTCACCGCGGGGATGTTCATCGAGTTCACGAGCGCGGTGCGCAGGAGCACGTCCCCCACGAACTCCTCGCTGTAGTTCTCCGGCTTCCACGACACCTTGTTGTCCGGGTCGTGCTCGACGATGGGCGAGTCCACGATGATGGTGGCCTCCGTCCAGTTGAGCTGCTCCAGCGCCGCCGAGTACACGAACGGCTTGAACGCGCTGCCCGGCTGACGGCACGCCTGGAAGGCGCGGTTGAACTCGTTGTCGTCGAAGTCGTACCCGCCCACCATCGCCGTGAGGTACTGGCGATGCGGGTCCACGGAGACGAGCGCGCTCTGGGCCTCGGGGGTCTGCTCCAGCCGGAAGAGCTTCACGCCCTCGTCCGGGATGTCCGCCGCCAGCCCCTTGTCCCACTGCTCCTTGTCGTCCGTGAGGTCCTTCTTCGTCACGTGGCGCACCACGACGAGGTCGCCCACCGCGATGGCCCGCTTCACCGACGAAATCATCATCGCCGGGTAGTAGCCCTCCGGGTTCACCTTGCGCGCCCAGCGCATGCCCAGCAGCGGCAGCCGCGCCGCGTGCGGGCCCACCTGGATGTCCGCGCCCTTCCCGTCCGAGTCGATGGCGGTGACGGCGGCCACGTACAAGCGGCCCTCCACCAGGGCCTCCTTGCCCATGGCCCGCTTCGCCCGCTCGATGAAGGCCTTGAGCGCCTCCGGCCCCAGCTGCTGCACCGGCCCACGCCACCCCTGGCGCTTGTCCAGTGACAAGAGGCCGTCCATCACCGCGTCCTGCGCGGCGCGCTGGCGCTCGCTGTCCATGGTGGTGAAGACCTTGAGGCCCTCCTTGAGCAGCGCGGGGTTGCCGTAGCGGTCCACCACGTCCTTGCGCACCTGCTCGACGAAGTACGGCGCGAACTCGTGGAACACGTCCTCCACGGGGTACACGTTCACCGGCTCCGCGTTGGCCGCGTCGTGCTCGGCCTGGGAAATCATCCCTTCGGTCAGCATGCGGCGCAGCACGTACGCGCGGCGCTTGCGAGCCGCGTCCGGACGCAGGAACGGCGAGTAGCGGCTGGGCGCCTGCGGCAGACCCGCGATGAGCGTCATCTCGCCCAGGGTCAGGTCGCGCACGTCCTTGCGGTAGTAGTTCTCCGCCGCGCTCTGCACGCCGTAGCTGTGGTGCCCGAGGAAGACGTTGTTCAGGTAGAGGTAGAGAATCTCCTCCTTCGTCAGCGCCTCCTCCAGCCGCCGGGCGAGGATGGCCTCGCGAATCTTGCGCTTGAGCGTCTTCGCGGTGGCGGACTTGTAGCCCTCCGCGGAGATGAGCACCGCCTTCGCCGTCTGCTGCGTCAGCGTGGAGCCACCCTGGATGCCGCCGGAGCGCAGGCCCAGCTTCGCGCCAATGGTCTTGAAGGCCGCGCGCGCGGTGCCCAGCACGTCCACGCCGAAGTGGTCGAAGAAGCTGGAGTCCTCGCTGGCGATGAACGCCTGCACCAGGCGCTTCGGAATCCGCTCGTAGGGCACCACCTTGCGGCGCTCGTTGTAGAACTCGCCCGCGAGCACCGCGTCGTCGGTGTAGACCTCGGTGACGATGGGGGGCCAGTACTCATCCACCTTGGGGATGGCCGGCAGCCCTTCGGCGTACACGTAGTACAGGCCCACCAGGCCCAGCATGGCCGCCGTGCCGCCCGTCAGCGCCAGCCAGCCGCCCAGCTTCAGCAGCACCTTCCACCATCGCGTGGGGGCAACCCCCTCCAGCACCAGCTTCGAGCGGCCGCGGTCAGTCGTCTTGGAGTCGGACATACGTGTGTTGAAACCTCGCGGGCGACGGGTCCTCAGGGCAGCAACGCGGCCCGCTTGAGCACATCCCGGAGCTCGGCGGGGAGTGCGGCCTCCACGGCCACCTTGCCACTGCCATCCGGGTGGGGAAACTCGATGCGCTCGGCGTGCAGGAACAACCTCTTGAGCCCCCAGCGCGCCTGCACGTCGCGGTTGTAGGCGAAGTCACCGTACTTCTTGTCCCCCAATACCGGGTGGCCGATGGCCGCCAGGTGCCTTCTTATCTGATGGGTGCGCCCCGTCTCGATGGCGCAGGACAGGAGCGCTGCGTCGCCCGACTGCTTGACGACCTTCCAGCGGGTGAGCGCGTCCTGCATGTTCACCCCGCGACGGGCCTTGGACTCGGCCGTCTGTTGATGCTCGGACAGTGGCAGGTCGATGACCCCGGACTCCTTGGTCATCTTCCCCTTCACCAGGGTGAGGTAGCGCTTCTTGGAGAGGCCGTGGGTGAAGACCTCGGTGAAGTGCACCATCGCCGGGCGGCGCTTGGCCACCAGGATGACGCCGGAGGTCTCCCGGTCCAGCCGGTGGGCGGGGGAGGCGGTGAAGTCGTTGCGGACGGCCTTGGGGCCCAGGTAGGCGCGCACGTAGTCCACCAGGGTGCCCCCGGTGATGCCGCTGCCAGTGTGGACGGCCATGCCGCTGGGCTTGTCGACGGCCATCAACCAGTCGTCCTCGCGCAGGATGACGAGCCGGCTGGGGTCCACCGGAGGGGGGGGACGGTCCACTTTCGGACGGTCTTCACCCCGGAGTGTCTTCTCGTCGCCCCGGATGGTGAGCACGTCACCCTCGGCGAGCAACTGCTCGGGCTGCGCGCGCTTCCCGTTCACCCGCACCTTCTTGGTGCGAATCATCTTGAAGAGGTGGCTCACCGGAACGGTGGGCAGCCGTTTGCGCAGGAGTTTGTCCAGGCGCATCCCGGCGGTGTCGGTCTCGATTCGGTACTCGATCATTTGTGCTGGCGCGCGGACCAGACCATACGAATAATCCCGGGTCCATGCCGAAAGCCCCCAGTATCGAGAAGCTCCTCCAGAACGGGTCGGCCGAGTGGAACCGACTGCGCAAGGGCGGTCAGGTCCCGACCGAGCACACTGGCGCCACCTTCACGCAACTTTTCTCCGCCAACGCGGACCTGTCGGGCCTAGGGCTCGTGGGGTCCGAGTGGGAGCGGTGCGATTTGTCCAAAATCAACTTCCGGGACACGGACCTGTCGAACGCCTATTTCCATGGCGGGCGGTTGCAGGACTGTGACTTCCGGGGGGCGAACCTCGAGGGAGCCACCTTCGAGAAGCTGAAGCTCCTGCGCTGTGACTTCACGGGCGCCAAGGGCTTGGACGATATGGAGATGGACGACGTGGATATGGACCGCGTCGTCGGTCTGGACGGGGAAGAAGCCCCGCCGCCGCCTCCTCCGCCCGCCCAGGGAATCACCGCGTTCACCCGCGAACAGCGCGAGAAGGCGCTGGGCGTGCAGGCGAACGCGCTGCTCCAGGGCGAGCCCGCCGCGGAGGAGCTGCCCCCGTTCAAGCCCCAGGACCCCCCTGGTTCCCTCTTCTTCCGGGGCCTGAAGCGCCTGGCCATGCCCCCGCTCTGGGTGCTGGACGTGCCGGGGCTGAGGCCCCTGGTGCCGCAGCGGATGCCTCCGGGCAGCTCGCTGGAGACGCTCTACCGCGAGGCGGTGAAGACGCGGCTGGAGAACAAGAAGCCGATGGCGGACCCCGCCGTGGTGGAGAAGGCGCAGAAGTCGCTGCGCATGGGTGCGAAGGACGCCAACGTGGCGGCCATGTACCTGCGCGAGGTCGGCGTGCTGCCCCTGTTCCGCTTCGCCACCGCGCAGGTGCTGAAGGGCGCGCTGCGGGAAGAGGTGGAGGTGGATGACCTGACGGGCTCCATCGACCCGCGCACGACGGGCGCGCTGCTGGAGCTGCGGCTGACGCACGAGGTGGTGGAGCACCTGCAGGAGGCCCGGCGGCGCCTGGCGGCAACGCAGCTGTACACGGCGCTCCTGGAGGCGGGCTTCAGCCCGGACAACAACTGGGACGAGGCGCTGGAGTCGAGCGAGGCCGCGCTGGAGCTGGCGCAGATGGCCACGGGCGACAACCGCGACGCGCTGTTCGAGGGCTTCCAGGTCTTCGCGGCGCTTCCCGAGGAGGCGCGCCTGCGCCGCCTGGCGTACCTGGCCGAGTCGGTCACCAACCTGGAGCTGGTGAGCCGGATGCCGGAGGGCATGGAGCCCTCGTGGCTGAACGGGCCGGAGACGCGCGAGTGCCACGAGCGCGAGATGACCTACGTGCAGTCGCTGAAGGCGGAGGACATCCCGTCGAAGGTGGCGGCGCTGGCGAAGGCGGAGCTCGGCGTGCCCGAGGGCGAGGTCCCCGAGGAGAGCGACGGCGACCTGTTCATCCACCTGCGCTGCGACGTGTGCGGCAAGGAGAAGCTCATCGTCCAGTCACCGGACGAGTGAGCCCGCGCGAGAGTGCGCAAGGCCCCCGGGGCCGCTGGAGTCCTCAAAAGGGATTCAGGCGGCCCCGTGGTGTTTCATGAGACAGGCTCACGGCGCGGGCAGCACGTACGTCACGGGCTTGGGCAGCATCACCTGGACCTCGTCGCCCGCGCGGATGAGGCCGGGACAGTCCACCCAGGCCACCAGGCCGCGACGCTCGAACGCGGCCTTCACGAAGCGGCTCGCGAGCTTCTCGTGCCCCGGATGATGGGACTCGATGACCCTGCCCGGCCCGGTGCACGGGTCGTTCTCCCCTTCCACGGCCAGCACCGCGTCCTGCGGGAAGAACACGCGCGAGCCCGGCGGCAGCTGCGTCAGCCGGGGGATGCCGACAAGCTCCAGGTTCGCGCCCAGCCACGACGCGAGCACCTCCGGAAGCCCCAGCGTGTCCGCCACCTGCGCCAGCTCCTCCGATGACACCAGCGAGAGCTGACGCGTGTTCCGGATGGGCGTGCCCTTCGGATACCAGGGCGTGCGCACGTCCGCCGGGCGCGTGTGCCCCGCGTGACGGTCTCCCTCGATTCCCTCGAAGGTCAACGGCACCTCGGGCACCTCGCGGGTGACGAAGGTCTTCTTCTCGGTGCACACCAGGACGCGGACCACGCGGCCGACCAGCCTCGGAGAGCGAGCCATGGCTTCGTTCTACTCCGTTTCCCGCTCGCGTCGCCTCACAGCAACGCCAGCTGCTGCGGCTTGCCCCCCAGCGGCCGCGCATCCACACCCGCGTCCCGCAGCGCCTGCGCCAGCTCCTCCGCGAACCCGTGACACGTCACCACCTCGGACGCCCCCGTCGCCTTCACGTAGGCCATCAACGAAGGGAAGTCCGCGTGGTCCGACACCGGGAACGCCACGTCCGCGCCATACCGACGCGCGGCCCCCGGGTCCAACGCCCAGCCCGTCAGCACCGCCGTGCCTCGCGGCCACAGATGCGACAACGCCCCGCTGCGCACCTGATGCGGCGGGAAGAACAACACCTCGCCCGGCTCCACCTTGCCGGTGAAGGGACGCACGTTGTCGATGGGCACCCCCAGCTCCGCGTAGAGCTTCACCACCTCGTAGATGGACGTGTGCGCCACCAGCGAGAAGCCCCGGCCGGACAGGTACTTCATCGCCTCCTGGCTCTTGCCCAACGGATAGCCCAACAACACCGGCACCGCGTCGCGCTCCCACTGCCGACGCACCCACGCCTCCACCTGCCCGAAGACCTCGGCGCGGGGCGGGAAGCGGTAGCGCGGATGGCCGAAGGTCGACTCGATGACCAACGTGTCGCACTCGGCCACCTCCGTCGCCTCCGCCGTGAGCGAGGGCACCACGTTCAGGTCGCCCGTGTAGACGATGCGCCGCCCATCCGCGCGGATGACGCGCAGCTGCGCGCTGCCCAGGATGTGTCCCGCGGGCAGGAGCTCCAGCACCAGCGGGCCCAGGTCGAAGGGCCGTCGGAAGGGAGCCGCGAGCGGCGCGCTCACCGGCCCCAGCCGATGCTCCATGAACCGCAGCGTCGCCGCCGTGGCGATGGTGCGCTCGTGCCGCGCGATGTGGTCCGAGTGCCCATGGCTCACGAAGCACAGCGGCGACTTGCGCTTCGCGTCCAGGGACAGGAGGGTGCCCGTCAGGTGCAACCCGTTTCGCCGCAGCTCCACGCTCATCCCGCCGCCTGCACTCCCGCTCGCCGCGACTTCCACCAGACCCACGCCGGCGAGCCCAGCTCCGCCACCATCACCCCCAGGAAGATGAGCCCGCCGCCCAGCATCTCCGGCGCGCCCAGCACCTCGTAGCCGAGCACCACCGAGCACAGCGTCGCGAACACCGGCTCCAACGCGCAGATGACCGCCGCGCGCACCGCCGACGTCCGCGCCTGGGCCCACGTCTGGATGCTGATGGCCAGCGCGCTGGGGAACAGGCCACACACCAGCACCGCCGTCACCAGCGTCGGATGCCACTCCACCCTCGGCGTGGTGAAGGGCAGGAACGCCGCGGACAGCAGCGACACGCCACACAGCTGCACCGCCACCATCCCCAGCACGCCGTCCTTCGACGCGTAGCGCTCCGTGAGGGTGATGTGCGCGGCGTACGCCACCGCGCAGGCCAGCGTCAGCAGCACGCCCTCCGACAGCCACCCGCCGCCCTCGCCCGCCGACGGATGCGTGAGCAGGAACAAGCCCACCACCGACAGCACCACGCCCGTCCACGCGGCCTTCGTGGGCATGCGCCGGAACACGAGCATCGACAGCAGCGGGACGAACACCACGAACATCCCGGTGATGAACGCGGAGCGCGAGGGCGTGGTGAACGTCAGCCCCCACGTCTGGAGCGCGAAGCCCAGGAACAGGAAGACGGCCAGCAGCGCGCCATGGCGCAGGTTCGTCCGGGTGAACATCCGCCGGCCCGCCACCAGGCTCAGCGCCAGTCCCCCCACGCCGAAGCGCAGGGCGACGAAGCTGAACGGGTCCGCGAAGCTCAGCGCGTCCTTCACCACGACGAAGGTGACGCCCCAGATGGCGGTGATGAACAGCAGCGCGCCGTCCGCCTGGAAGCCCTTGAGCCGCTCCAGACGGGATGACTCGCCGCCCAGGCTGTGTGGAGTGGAGGTGCTCACGGAGGTCCTCACGTCGGGGGCACGTGCCGGATGCTTTTGACTCACCCAGGCCCCCCACGCAACCTCCGTGAGGTCAGGGCGCGGAGTCCCGCTCGAAGACAATCAAGCGCTTGGTCGAGCCCGCGGCGTCCCAGGCCTCGTTCGTTCGTTCGGTCAGCTCCGCGGACGCACGTTGGAAGCCCAACCCCTCGAACGTTCGCAAGGACGCGTCGTTGTCCTCGTCCACATCCGCCTGCACGCGCGGCTCTCCCTGCCGGTGCGCCTCCGCCAGCAGGCGGCTCACCAGCTGCGTGGCCACGCCCATCCGTCGCGCCTGGGGCGCCACCACGAGCGAGCGCACCCAGACGCCATCCAGCGGCAGTCCTTCTTCGCGGTACGAGTCCATCCACGCGAAGCCGTGCAGCCGGCCCTTGGTGTCCAGCGCGCCCACGGCGGCGCCTCGGCGCTCCTGGGCGTCGCGGCCCCAGCGGTCGCCCAGCTGCCGGCGCAAGAAGGTGGGAGACACGGACAGCCGCTCCCCGGCGAAGGTGAGCAGCACCTCCAGGTCCACGGGCCGCAGGAGCCTCACCTCGAGCGGCCCCACCAGGTGGCGCCGCAACGGCTTCGACCAGCCAGAGAAGAAGAAGTCCCTCACGGCCCGATAGACTAGCCGGGTCCGGCGCCGACCCCATGCTGTCGCCAGACCGCGCTGCGCCACCCACAGCGCGGGGCTCAGGGGCCTGGGCAGCGGCACCAGCCACCGCCCCCGCCGCAGCGACACGACGCGCCCCAGCAGCTCCCCGCCGGGACGTGCGCCCGTGCCCAGCAGCGTCGTGGTCATCCAGGGCTGGGTGGAGACCACCACCTGCGCGGTGAGCCGGGTCCCCTGCCGCACGAGCGCGATGTCGCCCGTGGAGATGTCGCCCGGTCCACAGCGCAGCACGCGCACGGCGTCGCCCTGACGCAGCAGCGGCGCCAGGTCCCGAGCCACCCCGCGCACCCACAGCTTCTGCCCCAGGGGCAGCGCCTCCAGCACACCCTGCAGGACCTCCGAGGAGGAGGCCGTCTTCCGCGGCGGCACGCGCGCCACCTCCAGGGAAGTCCGGCCCGACACGAGCCTTCCCTGGCGCTCGTGCGACGGAATGTAGCCCTTCCCTTCTCCCACACCAACCGACGCGAGCGCGGGGGCGGGAGGGCCCCTATCGCCCACGCGTCGGGCCCGATAAGACGGGTGCGCCACCCGGCCCGGAGGTGGCCCAAGGAGGGATGGGTTCATGAGCGCGACGCCCGAGGGCTCGCTGGTGCCTCAGCAGGGTTGGTGGGGCCGCAACTGGAAGTGGGTGGTGCCGGTGGGGTGCCTGGGGCTGCTGGCCTCGTGCGGCTGCCTGGGCTTCATCGTCGTCGGACTGGGGGTCTCGTCCGTGACGCAGAACATGGGCGCGTACACGGAGGCGGTCTCCATCGCCACCCAGGACGCCCAGGTGCGCAAGGCGATGGGCACGCCCATCAAGGCCAGCGGCTTTCCCAAGCAGACGTCGGTGAACTCCGTCAACGGCGTCACCCGCGCGCAGCTCGCCATCCCGCTCGACGGCCCCCAGGCGGACGGCATGCTCCAAGTCGACGCGCGGAAGGAAGGCGACGGCGACTGGCACTACGACGTCCTCACCGTGGAGGTGGAGGACGGCACGCGCATCGACCTCCGGGACGATGCGCCCTCCGAGCGCGACGTGCTCCCCGACGGCGACGACGCCGACGAGCCGCCTCCTTCGCCTCCGATGGAGGACGAGGCCCCCGGCCGCGATGCCCCGAAGCCGGGCTCCGGCAAGGACAGCGACATCGAGCTGTAGCCCGCAAGGACAAGGGGCGGCGCGAGGTGTGAACCCCGCGTCGCCCCCGTCACGCCCGTGGTGGGCGGAGCATGACTACTTCAGCTTCTGCAGCTCCGCGCGCAGCTCGGGCAGGACCTTGAAGAGGTCCGCGACGATGCCGTAGTCGGCCACCTGGAAGATGGGCGCCTCGGCGTCCTTGTTGATGGCGACGATGGTCTTCGAGCTCTTCATGCCCGCCAGGTGCTGGATGGCGCCGCTGATGCCCGCGGCGATGTACAGCGCCGGAGCAACGACCTTGCCCGTCTGACCGACCTGCAAGTCATTGGGCACCCAGCCCGCGTCACACACCGCGCGGGACGCACCCACGGCCGCGCCCAGGTCATCCGCCAGCGCTTCAATCTCCTTGAAGTCGCCCTTGGTGCCACGGCCGCCGGAGATGACGACGCGCGCCTCGGTCAGCTCCGGGCGAGCGCTCTTCACTTCCTTGAACTCGACGAACTTCGTCTTGGAGGCTTCGACCTTCGGGGCGAAGGTCTTCACCTCGGCGGCGGCCTGGCCACCGGCGGCCGCGGCGAACTCCGTGGCGCGCACGGTGAACACCTTCACCGGCGTGGTGAGCTTCACCTCGGCGAACACGTTGCCAGCCCACATGGGGCGGGTGAAGGTGATGTCCGCGCCCGAGCCGTTCAGCCCGGTGATGTCCGTGGCCATGGCGGCCTTCAGGCGCGCGGCGAGCCGGGGCATCAGGTCCTTGCCCTGCGCCGTGGACGCCATGCCCACGTAGTCCGCCTTCAGCTCGGTGGCGAGCGTGGACAGCACGGGGGCGTACGTCTCCGCGAGGTAGTGCTCCAGCTCCGCGGCGGCGCCCACGTGCACGGCCTTGGCGCCCGTGGACTTGAGCTCGTCCACCACCTTGGCGGGGTCCTTGCCCAGGATGGCGATGTGCAGCTCCGCGCCGGCCTTGTCGGCCAGCTGCTTGCCCGCGCCAATGGCGTTGAGGGAGGCCTTGCGCAGGTGCCCGTCCGGCTGCTGCTCGGCGACGATGAGAACGATTGGCATTGGAGTGTCTCCGTATCTTCCGAGAGGGTTAGACGACCTTCGCCTCGTTGCGCAGCTTGTCCACCAGGGTGGCCACGTCCGGCACCTTGATGCCGGCCTTGCGCGCGGGCGGGGACGCCAGCTTCAGGACCTGGATCTGCGGCGTGACGTTCACGCCCAGCTTCTCCGGCGTCAGCTCCTCGATGGGCTTGCTCTTGGCCTTCATGATGCCCGGGAGGCTGGCGTAGCGCGGCTGGTTCAGGCGCAGGTCCGTGGTGACGACGGCGGGCAGCTGGCACTCCAGCGTCGCCAGCCCGTTGTCGACCTCGCGCACCACCTGGACGGACTTCTTGTCCGCGGTGAGCTTCACGGCCGGCTCCTTGTTCTTCTCCTCGGCGCTCTCCAGCGACTCGACCTTGGAGGCGAACGTGGCCTGGCCCCAGCCCAGGAACTCGGCCAGGTACTGGCCCACCTGGTTCTGGTCGTCATCGATGGACTGCTTGCCCAGGATGACCAGGTCCGGCTTCTCCTTGTCCGCGACCTTCTGCAGCAGCGCCGCGATGCCCAGCTGGTCCAGCGGGCCCGTGTGGTTCACCCACACCGCGCGGTGCGCGCCCATGGCCAGCGCGTGCCGGAGCTGCTCCTGCACTTCCTTGCCGCCGATGGAGACCACCACCACTTCGCCCGTGTGCTTGGCGACGAGCCGGAGGCCCTCTTCGACGCCAATCTCGTCGAAGGGGTTGATCTTGTACTTGAGCCCCTCCTGGACGATGCCCGAGCCGTCGGGCTTCACCTTGATTTTGGACTCGGGGTCTTCCACGCGCTTGGCGGTGACGAGGATCTTCACGGCTGGCTACTCCTTGCGGGAGGCGTTTTAGAAGGCTGGAAAACAGTCCGTGCAAGCCGCCTTGACGCGGCGCGCGAACGGCCTGGGTTAATAGGCATCCGGGTGTCACGGCGGCAATGGGAAACGGCCGCCGGACACGGTTCTGCTGTTCTACTTGAACAGTTCTTTGGCGATGACGAGCCGCTGGACCTGGCTGGTGCCCTCGTAGACCTGGATGAGCTTGGCGTCGCGCATCAGCTTCTCCACGGGGTATTCCTTGATGTAGCCGTAGCCGCCGTAGACCTGCACCGCGTCGGTGGCGACCTTCATGGCCATGTCCGCCGCGAAGCACTTGGCGTAGCTGGACTGGAGGGTGTTGCGCTTGCCCTGGTCCAGCAGCCACGCGCTCTCGTAGGTGAGCATGCGGGCGGCGTGGGTGTTCATGGCCATGTCGGCAATCATGAACTGGATGGCCTGGTGCTCGATGATGGGCTTGCCGAACGTCTTGCGCTGCGAGGCGTACTCCATGGAGTGCTCGAGCGCGGCGCGGGCGATGCCCACCGAGAACATGGCGGTGAGCGGACGGCTGTTGTCCAGCGTGGCCATGGCGATGGAGAAGCCCTGGCCCTCTTCACCGATGCGGTTGGCGACGGGCACGCGCACGTCCTCGAACGTGAGCGACACGGTGTCGCTGGCGCGCTGGCCCATCTTGTTCTCGTGCTTGCTGACGGACAGCCCCTTGGGGCGCCCCTCGACGACGAAGCACGTGATGCCCTTGTGCTTCTTCGCCTTGTCCAGCGTCGCGAACACCGTGTACTGCTCCGCGTGCCCGCCGTTGGTGATGAAGCACTTGGAGCCGTTGATGACGTACTCGTCACCCTCGCGGCGCGCGGTGGTCTGCATGTTGGCCACGTCGCTGCCCGCCTCCGGCTCCGTGAGGCAGAACGAGGAGAACTTCAGCCGCTCCGCGAAGTGCCCGAGCAGGCGCTTCTTCTGCTCCTCGGTGCCGGCCAGGATGATGGGCAGGTTGGCCAGGTCGTTGGCGATGATGGACGTCGCCACGCCCGCACAGCCCCAGCTCAGCTCCTCCGCGACGATGGTCTGGTCCAGGTGCGACAGGCCCACGCCGCCGTACTCGGCGGGGATGGCCATGTTCAACAGGCCCAGCTCGAACGCGGTGGCCAGCAGGTCGCGCGGGAAGGTCGCCGTCTCGTCGTAGTGAGCCGCCTTGGGGCGCACCACCTCGCGGGCATACTTGCGCGCCGCCTGCTGGAGCGCGCGCTGGTCCTCGGTGAGCTCGAATTCCATGAGATTCCTCGCGGTACGGACGACGTGTTGACTCGGGAGTCAACGAATACATGCCGCCACGCGAAATCTCCAGCCCAACTCGCCGAGGAAAGTGGGCCCCCAGGGGGTCGGGCGGCGCCCCGGGGGGTCCAGTGGACATCCCGGGGGCCTTGGAGGGCTGCCCTGGCCCGTCCGGGGACTACTTGGCCTTGGGGACCTTCTCCCAGTCCGCGAGGAACTTCTTGATGCCCGCGTCGGTCAGGGGGTGGTTGGCCAGCTGGGTGATGACGTTGTACGGCAGGGTGGCGACGTGGGCCCCCATGCGGGCGGACTGGAGCACGTGCACGGGGTTGCGCACGCTGGCGACCAGCACCTGGGTGTCGAAGTCGTAGTTCGAGTAGATCTCGAGGATGTTGGAGATGAGCTCCATGCCGTCCTGGGAGATGTCATCGAGCCGGCCGACGAAGGGCGACACGTAGGTGGCGCCGGCCTTGGCGCACAAGAGGGCCTGGTTGGCGGAGAAGATGAGGGTGACGTTGGTGCGGATGCCCTCGGCGGTGAGCGCCTTGACGGCCTTCACGCCCTCGACGCCCATGGGAATCTTCACGACGACGTTGTCGTGAATCTTGGCCAGCACGCGGCCCTCGGCGATGAGGCCCTCGGCGTCCAGCGACACGGCTTCGGCGCTGATGGGGCCATCGACGATGGAGCAGATTTCGCGGATGGTCTCCTCCAACCCGCGGCCCACCTTGGCGAGCAGCGACGGGTTGGTCGTGACGCCGTCCACGCAGCCCATGGCGTGGGCCTTCCGGATTTCTTCCACGTCCGCGCTGTCGATGAAGAACTTCATGTCGTCACTCTCCTGGATGGCCCCGTGAAGGAGGGGCGAGGTGGTCGGCCCTGGGGGGCCGTGCGAGCAGGCGCGTAACCGAAGCCCCCCCACGCGTCAAGGGTGGCCACCCGAGCGGCCCGGGGTTACAAGGCGAACCCGCCGCCATGCCTCGTTCCTCCCGCGCCGCCGCCAAGAAGCCCCGTTTGCGAGCCCTCCCCGGTCGCTCCACTCCAGCCCCCTCGTCCGAGCCGGACGACGAGGCGCTGCTCGCGTATGCGCGGGACGTGCTGGAGGTGGAGGCACGCGCGGTGCTGGGCGCCACGGCGGGGCTGGGACAGCCCTTCGTGCGCGCGGCGCGGCTGGTGCGTGCCTGTGCGGGTCAGGTGATTGTGACGGGCATGGGGAAGGCGGGCCACATCGGCCAGAAGCTCTCCGCCACGCTCGCCTCCACGGGCATCCGCTCCGTGTTCCTGCACCCTGCGGAGGCGGTGCACGGGGACCTGGGGCGCGTGGCGCGCGGAGACGTCATCCTCGCGATGTCGAACAGCGGTGCCACGGAGGAGCTGCTGCGGCTGCTCCCCGCGTTCAAGCGCATGGCCACGCCGGTCATCGCGCTGACGGGGGACACGAACAGCGCGCTCGCGAAGGGCGCGGACGTGGTGCTGGACATCGGCCGGATTGAAGAGGCGTGCCCCATGGGCATGGTGCCCACCGCGTCCACCGCCGCGCTGCACGCGCTGGGGGACGCGCTCGTCATGGCGGTGATGCGCTCGCGCACCTTCGGCACGGATGAGTACGCGCTGCTGCACCCGGGTGGGAAGCTGGGGCGCTCCGTGCAGCGCGTCTTCGAGCTGATGCGCACGGGGGACACCAACCCGCTGGTGCGCGACACCGCGACGCTGACGGAGGTGGTGGGCGTGATGACGAAGACGCCGGGCCGTCCGGGCGCGGCGTGTGTCGTGGACCGCAAGGGGCGGCTGGTGGGCATCTTCACCGACGGAGACCTGCGCCGCCGCGTGGAGCAGGGCAAGACGGACTTCACGGTGTCGGTGCGCGAGGTGATGGGGAAGAACCCGCGCTGCGTGACACCGGAGACGCTGGTGATGGCCGCCACCGCGCAGATGCGCGAGCTGAAGGTGGACCAGCTCCCCGTGGTGGACGCCGAGGGCCGCGCCGTGGGCCTGCTCGACGTGCAGGACCTGCTCGCCGCGAAGTTCGTCTGAAGCGGCGGTGACCTCATGGAGGGCCTGTTGGACACAGGCCCTGGAGGACCGCGGTCACTGCGACAGCTTGGCCTGGAGCCCCGCCGTGTTGAACGAGGGCGCGTCCGAGGCCAGCTTGCGCCACAGCGCCTTGGCGCCCTTCTCGTCGCCCTTGGACTTGAGCGTGTCGCCCAGCGCCTCCACGGCGGCGGGCGCGGTCTGGATGGCCACGCCCCACACGCGCGGCGCCATCTCGCGCTCCAGGCTCACCAGCGCCCAGGCCATGCCCGCCTTCGCGCGGCCATTCTCCGGCTGGAACGGCACCACGCGCGTGTAGTTGGCGAGCGCCTCCTTGAAGCGGCCCTTGGCCAGGTGCTCCTCGCCCTCCTCCACCAGCTTCGCCAGGCCCTGCTCCAGCTCCGGCGTGCGCTCGGTGTTGTTCACCGAGTCCATCATCTCCTGCGTCAGCGGGCGCGGCGCGTCCTGCGCGGGGCCCGTCGGCGCCTGCGACAGCCGGATGCGGCGGTCCTCCGCGCGCGAGGCCAGGAGCTTCGCGCGGCCCCCCGCCTTCACCGTCTCGTCCACCAGCCCCGCCAGCCGCTTCGCCGCCGCCGCGCGCGCCGAGTCCGGACGCACGGCCTGCACCGCCTCGAACCCTTCCTTCGCCTGCTTCAGCGCCGTCAGGTCCTCGCCCTTCGTCTCGAACAGGAGCGCGGAGCGGCCGAACAGCGCCTCCTCGTGCCTGGGCTCCACCTCTAGCACCGCGCCATACGCCACCAGCGCGGCCGCCGGGTCTCCCGACAGGAAGTGCGCGTTGGCGCGCATCACCCCGACCTCAAGCGTGGGCTCCAGCGCCGCGCGAGCACAGGCCGCCGCACCCGCCGCGTCGCCTTTCTTCGCCCGCTCCTGCACCACCGCGCTCAGCGACTCCAGCGCCTGGCCCGCCGTGAAGCCGCAGCCCGCGGCCTCCGCCGTCGCCAGCGACGCCTTGCCCAGCTTCTTGCGCTGCGCGAGGAACACGTCGCGCACGGGCTTCGCGCGCGACTCCGCCTGCTGCAGGTACGTGATGGCCTCCGCGTTGCGGCCATTCAGGTAGTAGAGGCGCCCCAGCGACGACGCGATTTCAAACGTCTTCTCGCGGTCCTTCAGCCCCTCCGTCGAGTCGAGCTGCTTGAGCAGCTCCTCCGCGGACGGAGGCGCCTTGCCCGTGCCGGACAGCGGCGGATGCCCCGAGGGCAGCGGCCCCGTCGGCGTCGCGGCGGACGGCGCCGCGCCCTCCACGGGGGGATGGCCTTGCGGCAGCGCGCCCCCCGGAGCGGCGGACGGCGTGGCGGGCGACACCTGGGTCCCCGGGGGGACAGGCGGGTGACCAGGGGGCAGCGAAGAAGGGGGCTCGGCGCTCAGCAGCGCGAAGGTGGCCAGGGCCAGGGGGAGGTTCATGTCTCGTTGCTCGGCGGGCTCGCTTCGGGCCACCAGGTGGCCTCACTCCTGCGGACATCCTGCGGGGCGAGTTTCCCGAGGAGCTCCTTCACCGACATTCCCAACACGGGGTGCAGCAGGTCCGGCGCCAGCTCCACCAGCGGCTCCAGCGCGAAGCGGCGCTTGTGCAGCTCCAGATGCGGCACCTGCAGGTGCGGGTCCGCCACCACCTGTCCCTCCCAGAAGAGGATGTCCAGGTCGATGGTCCGAGGCCCCCACCGCACCTCGCGCTTGCGGCCCAGGTCCTTCTCTATCTGCTGAAGGATGCAGAGCAGCCGCTGGGGCGACAAATCACACTCCAGCGCCACCACCGCGTTGAGGAAGCGCGGCTGCGGCGGCCCCACGGGCGCGCTGTCGAAGAGGGAGGAACAATGAAGCACCGCCACCGCGTCGATGCGGGACAGCGCGGTCAAGGCGGCGACGAGGTGGGACTCGCGGTCCCCCTCGTTCGAGCCCAATCCAACGTAGACAAGGGTGCTCACGGCTCCATCTCAACCGGATTGAGCAGCGTCCCGATTCCCTCCACCTCCACCTCCACCGAGTCACCGGCCGACAGCTTCCCTACCCCCGAGGGCGTGCCCGTGCTGACCATGTCCCCCGGCAGCAGCGTCATGATCTGCGAGATGAAGGCCACCAGGCGAGCGGGGCTGAAGACCATGTCCGACGTGCGGCTGTCCTGGCGCACCTGCCCGTTCACCCGGCAGGAGATTTGGAGGTCCAGCGGCGACAGGCCCGTCACTGCCCACGGCCCCGCGCACGCGAACGTGTCGTAGCCCTTGGCGCGGGCGTGCTGAATCTCGCGCTTCTGGATGTCGCGCGCGGTGACGTCGTTGAAGCACGTCAGGCCCCAGATGGCGCGCGCGGCCGTCAGCTCATCGGCGTTCTTCAGCCGCTCGCCGATGATGAGCGCCAGCTCCGCCTCGTAGTGGACCTCCTGGCTCGCCTTCGGGATGCGGATGGGCGAGCCCGGCCCGTTGAGCGCGGTGGAGGGCTTGATGAAGATGAGCGGCTCGGTGGGGACGGGCTTGCCCATCTCCTCCGCGTGCTTGCGGTAGTTCTGCCCCACGCAGACGACCTTCGACGCGTCGGAAGGCACCAGCAGCGTCACCGCGGACAGCGAGCGGCGGATGCCGGTGTCCTTCGCCCCGCTCAGCCAGGGGGCCGAGGAGAGCACCACCACCTCGGAGCCCTCGACGCGGCCATGGTTCGACCGGCCCTCGTGGAGGAAGCGGCAGTAGCGGGCGGTCGTCATGAGGTCCTCTGGAAGCCGAGCACGTCGGCCATGTCATACAGCCCTGGCGCGCGGCCCACCACCCATCGCGCGGCGCGCAGCGCGCCCAGGCCGAACTGGTCCCTGCTGGTGGCGCGGTGCGTGAGCTCGATGCGCTCGCCCTCGCCGAAGAAATACACGGTGTGCTCACCCACCACGTCGCCGCCGCGCAGCGTCTGCACGCCAATCTCCTGGGCGGGGCGCGCGCCAATCTGCCCGTGGCGGGAGAACGTGAGGTCCTCCTGGGTGCGGCCCAGCGAGGAGGCCAGAACCTCCGCCAGCCGCAGCGCGGTGCCGCTGGGTGCGTCCTTCTTCATGCGGTGGTGCGCCTCCAGCACCTCCACGTCGAAGCCCGGCCCCAGCACCCGCGCCAGCTCCGCGGCCACGCGGATGACCAGGTTGACGCCCACCGACATGTTGGGCGCGGCGACGATGGGGACCCGCTTCGCGCACTCGGCCAGCTCCGCCTGCCCCTCGGGAGAGAAGCCCGTGGAGCCACACACGAAGGCCACGCCGTGCGCCGCGCACGCCTTCGCGTGGCCCAGGCTCACCTCGGCGCTGGTGAAGTCGATGACGACGTCCGCCTTCGCCTGCTCCAGCGCGCGGCCCAGGTCGTCCACCACCTGCACCTCCAGCGCCCCCAGCCTCGCGGCGAGCCCCGCGTCCAGCCCCACCGCGCTGCTGCCGGGCCGCTCCGTGGCGCCCACCACCCGCAAGTCCTCCGAGTCGCGGGCCAGCCGCAGCAGCGTGCTGCCCATGCGTCCGGTGATGCCGGTGATGACGATGCGAATCATGTGGCCGCGCTCCTCACGTCTCTCGTGGCGCTCAGCGCTTCAGGAGGCCCAGGTGCCGCAGCTCCTCGCCCAGCTTCGCCGCGTGGGGCTCCGTCATGGGCACCAGCGGCAGCCGCACCTCCGGCCCGAAGAGGCCCAAGAGGTGCAATCCCCACTTCACGGGGATGGGGCTGGACTCGATGAAGAGCAGCCGGTGCAGGTTGTTCATCTTCACCTGGAGCTCGCGCGCCTTCGCGATGTCGCCCGCGCGCGCCAGCGCCACCAGGTCCGCCATCATCCGCGGCGCCAGGTTGGACGAGACGGAGATGACGCCCTTGCCGCCACACGCGATGAAGGGCAGCACCGTGAAGTCATCGCCCGACAGCAGCGTCAGCCGGTCGCCGCACTTCTCCAGGAGGTCCACGGCGCGAGCCATGTTGCCGGTGGCCTCCTTGATGGCCACCACCTCCGGGATGTCGCACAGGCGCAGCGCCGTCTCCGGCAGCAGGTCCACGCCCGTGCGGCCCGGAACGTTGTACGCGATGAGGGGGAAGCCCGGGTGCGCATGCGCCACCGCGCGGAAGTGCTCCACCATGCCCGCCTGCGTGGGCTTGTTGTAGTACGGCGTGACGATGAGCGCGCCATCCGCTCCGGCCTCGCGCACGCGCGCCACGCTCTCGATGACCTCCGCGGTGTTGTTGGAGCCCGCGCCGCCGACCACCTTCACGCGGCCCTTCGCCTCCTCCACCACCACGCGCACCGCCCGGGCCCGCTCGTCCGCCGTCATGGTGACGGACTCGCCCGTGGTGCCCATGGGAACCAGCACGCTGGTTCCGCCCTCGATCTGCTGCCGAACCAGCGCCCGGAACGCCGACTCATCCAGCGCGCCATTCCGGAACGGGGTGGCCAGCGCCGTCATCGAGCCTTCGAAGGTCATCATGCTGGGGCTTATATGTTCAGGCCCGCTCGCCGCGCCAGAGATCCTCGGTGCGCTCCCGCTCCCGAACCACCCGCCACGCCTCGCCGTCCACCAGCACCTCGGCCGGGCGAGGACGGGAGTTGTAGTTGGAGGCCATGCTCATCCCGTAGGCCCCGGCGCTGAGGAAGGCATACAGCTCGCCCGCCTGGGGAAGGACCAGGGAGCGGGCCTTGGCCAGCACATCGGTGGACTCACACACCGGCCCCACGACGTCCACCTCCACCGCCTTGCCGCCGCGCCGCTTCACCAGCGGGACGAAGCCGTGGTGGGCCTCGTAGAGCGCCGGGCGCAGGAGGTCGTTCATCCCCGCGTCCACGACGGCGAAGCGCCGCGCGGGCGTCTGCTTGCGGTACAGCACGCGCGTGAGCAGCACGCCCGCGTTGCCCACCAGTGAACGTCCCGGCTCCAGCACCAGCCGCGCGCCCGTGTCCTTCGTCGCCGCGCACACCACGCGGGCGTACTCGGCGGCGGAAGGAGGCGTCTCGTCCGCGTAGGTGATGCCCAGGCCCCCGCCCACGTCCAGGTACTCCAGCGCGTGCTTCTGGGCCTTGAGCGCCTGGTACAGCCCGGCGACCTTCGTGAGCGCCGCGCGCAGGGGCGCGCTCTGCGTGAGCTGCGAGCCAATGTGGCAGTCGAGCCCCGCGGCCCGCACGCCCTTCATCTTCCGCGAGCGCGCGTACAGCGCCACCGCCTCCTCGAAGGGCACGCCGAACTTGGACGTCTTCAGGCCCGTGGCGATGTAGCGGTGCGTGCGCGCATCCACCTCCGGATTGACCCGCAACGCGAACGGCGCGCGGCGGCCCAGGCGGCGGCCCACCGCGTCCAGCGCCTCCAGCTCCTCGGCGCTCTCCACGTTGAACAACAGGATGCCGGCGGCGAGCGCCGCCTCCATCTCCTCCGCCGTCTTGCCCACGCCCGCGAACACCGTCTTCGCCGGGTCGCCTCCCGCGTGCTTCACGCGGGCCAGCTCCCCTCCGGAGACGATGTCGAAGCCTCCCCCCAGCCCCGCGAACAGCTTGAGGATGGCCAGGTTGGAGTTGGCCTTCACCGAGTAGCAGACCAGCGGCTGGGCCTGGGCGAAGGCCTCCGACACGGCGAGGAAGTGCCGCGTCAGCGCCTCGGTGGAATAGACATAGGTGGGCGTGCCCACCGCGTCGGCGATGGCGGGCAGCGGCACCTTCTCCGCGTGCAGCACGCCCTTGCGAAAGCTGAATGAGCTCAAGGAGAACCCGCGTCTTCGATGGGCGTCGGCGTGAGGATTCCCGCGTCCGTCGTCGCCATGAGCGACGGCCCCGCGGTCTCCACGCTCGTCTGCTCCGTGTCCGACGGCGGCGGAGCGGTCTCCGTCGCCGGGACAGGTGCCGCCAGGGGCGGCTTCGGAGCCCCCTTGATGCCGCACGCCACCATCCCCAACGCCAGGATGGCGGCGACACTCAGCGACGTGAGGGCTCGGGACATGGCTAGAACTTGATGCCCAGCCAGCCACGCACGGTGTGCGGCGTCGCCAGGTCCACCTGGGGATCCAGGTTGAACGCCTCCAGGCCCGACATCGGGAAGAGGATGCCGTAGGCGACACCCGCGATGAAGCCGTCCTCGGACGCGTAGTCCACGCCCGCGTTCAGCTCGATGCCCAGCGACTTGTTGAGCGAGGACGGCGTCGACTCGGAGTAGATGGCCTGCGAGTAGATGATGCGGCCCCACAGGTCGATGCCCGGCGCCACCGAGTACTTCGCGGACGGCCGCACGTAGAACGCGTCCGTGATGCCGCCAATCAGCTCGCGCCACAGGATGAGGTCGACGCGGTAGTCGCGGTTGAAGCGGAAGTTGCGGATGTCCTTGTCGGAGCAGCCACCGCTGTCGCAGCGGTACTGGGGACCTTCCACGTCGCCGCGCTCGGGGTAGAAGCGGTCCGAGTTCGGGCCGTTCTTGCGGCCCGGGTAGTTGCCGAAGCCCGGCGCCTTGTCGCCGGAGGCGAAGCCCAGCTCCATGTTGATGGACAGCTTCTGGTCCAGGAACTTCATCTCACCCTGGACCACGCCGCCGAACTGCGTCACGTCCAGGCTCTGGTTGAAGGACGTCTCACCGGGGATGAGGGCGCGGTTGCCAATCTTGCCGAGCACCGCGGCGAGCTCGAACTCCACCCGCCAGTCGCGCTCCTCGTAGCGCAGCCAGAAGTCCGGGATGTACAGCGACGCGTCGCGGGGGATGAAGCCGCTCGGGTTGCCGTTGGCGTCCTGCGTGTCCTGGTAGCGCTGCGTGCGCCACGCGAAGTGCAGGCCGTACTGGAGCACGCCCTGGTTGTTCTCCAGCTTGGAGCGGATCTGCGCGTCCGTGTCGCGGCGGGCAATGGCCAGCACCCAGCTGTGCGCGTCATCCGCGTTGGTCAGGTCGATGGGCTCGCCCTGGGCCTCCTTCTTGCTGACGGTGCCCTCCGCGTTGAAGTCCAGCATCGGCGTGACGTACCAGCCGGCGAACGGCTCGGTGACGAACTGGATGCGGTCCACGGTGTCGCCGTAGTCGCAGTCGAAGCAGTTGCCATCGTTGCGCATCATGCCCAGGCCCCACTGGCTGCCCATGCGGCCGAAGCGCAGGATGCCCACCGGGGTGTTCACCTCGCCGTAGGCGCGGCGCAGCTTGATGGAGTCCGACAGCGTGTCCCCCAGCGACTCCTGGTCCTCGGAGAAGATGGTGAAGAGGTTGCGCTGCTGGCCGGGGTAGAGCGTGTCGGGCGAGGCGCCCATGACCATGTTGTCCAGGCCGTCCACCTGCAGCTTGATGCGGACCTGCTCGGACACGTTGAACGTGGGGTCCAGGCGCAGGCGCATGGTGGCGAAGGCCTGGGTGCGGTCTCCGGCGCGCGGCGAGCGCGGGAAGAGCTCCGGGACGCTCGTCGGCCGGCCCAGGTCGAACTTGTAGAAGAGCGTGGGGCGCAGGCGGAAGTAGCCGTCGAGCGAGAAGATCTCCAGCTTGCGCTGCTCCTCCGGGTACTCCTCGCTCCACTCCTCGCCGTTGAGGGACTGCTTGGCGGCCTCGGCGCGAATCTCTCCGCGCAGCTCCTGCTTGGTGGCCTCCAGGTCGTCGCGGGTGACGGCTTCGCCCTCGGGGGCGGGGGGCTGCGCGGGGGCGACGGCCGGAGACTCGGCGGAGGTGGCGGCGGGCGCGGGCGCCGGCGCGGACTCCGTGGCGGGAGCGGGCGGCGGCGTGCTCCCGGCAGGCGCCTGGGCGGCGGCCGTGGAGGAAGCGACGAGCAGCGCCGCCAGCAGGACGTGAGACATGGGCAACGATCTCCAGGGCCGCTCGGGGCGGCCGGGTCGGAAAGGCGGGCGATTCAAGCCATGGGACAGGGGGGTGTCAACGCCAACCGGGACGCGAGTTCGCGCCGTCAACGCCAAGACGTCAGGAGTCATTTCCCGACCCTCCCCCGGGGTTGGCACTTGGGACAGGCATAAGTGGTGCGTCCGGCCTGGGGGAAGGACTCCACGGTGGAACCGCACCGGGAGCATGGGCCGTCCCCCCTGCCATACACCAGGAACGGATTCTCGGAGCCCCCCTCCTCCAGGTACACGGGCTCCTCTCCCTCCTGCTCCTCGAGGCCGAAGTCGATGCTCTCGCGGATGGCCTGGACCAGCCGCTTCCAGTCGTCCGGGGTGAGGGTGGAGGGCTTCCGGGCGGGGTGGAGGTGGGCGCGGAACAGCGCCTCCGCGGCGTGGATGTTCCCCAGGCCGGCGATGCGGCCCTGGTCCATCAGGGCCACCTTGAGGTCCTGCTTGGAGGTCCCCACGGCCTCGGCGAGCTGCCCCGCGGTGAGGCCATCCGCCAGCGGGTCGCGTCCCAGGGCCTTCACCACGTCCAGGGAGCGCAGGCTCGCGGCGGGCGCGGGCTCCATCCGTCCGAACATCCGCGCGTCCGCGAAGTGGAGCACGTGGCCGTCGTCCAGGTGGAACCGGGCGCGGCTGAAGCGCACCTCCTCCCCTTCCTTGCGGCGGACGAACTTCCCCGTCATCCCCAGGTGGCCCAGGACCCCGTGGCCGTCCTCGAAGGCGAAGAGGAGGTACTTGCCCCTGCGGACGAGCGACGTCAGCCGGCCGCGAATCCTCGTGAACGCGGCGCGCTCCGCGCCCCGGAAGATGCGGGTGTCATCCGCCTCCGCGCGCACGAGCCGATGTCCATCGAACCAGCGCACCAGGTTGCGCCGAGCGATTTCCACTTCGGGTAACTCAGGCATCCGCCCTGGCACATAGCACCGGGGCCCGCCCGGCCCACGCATTTCTTGCGGCCATCTGTGCGCCAGGACCCAGCGATGAACACCGCACATCTCCGGCCGGCCTTCGCGCGGCGCGTCGGCTCAGGAAGAAGAGGGCTCGTCCGCGTCTTCGTCCGACCGCTCGCGGGACTCGCGGGCCGCCAATGAGGGCCGCACCCGCAGAGCCCCTTCCGAGGGGGGCATCCCCTGCCCCGAGCGGAGCGCCTCCAGGCCCTTCTCGAGCACCCCCAGCAGCGCCTCCGCCGCCACCACCCGCATGCGCGGCGGACGCTGCTCGCGAGGACGGGCGTGGGCGCGGCGCTCCAGGAAGGCCATCACCCGCTCGCGGTGGACATCGGGATGGCGGCTGGGGTCGAAGTCGACGGAGCGCGACGCGATGAGGCTCCGCGTGGCCGCCAGCTCCGCCGGGTCGAAGGGCGCCCCCGCCGTGGCCATTTCGAAGAGCGTCTCCGGGGCCACCCTGTCCTCCATCGCATGGAGGGTGGTGAGCACGAGCCCCCGTCCTCGAGGACACACGAGACACAGGTGCCCCTTCTGGTACAGCACCAGCCGCCCCACGCCCGCCCGGCCCGAGTCCTGGAGCGCCGCCGTCAGCAGCGCGTACGCGTGCTCCGCGCCCTGGGCGGGGACCAGGTGGTAGGACGTGTCGAACAGCAGCGGG
Source organism: Myxococcus stipitatus (assembly GCF_038561935.1). The sequence continues at coordinate 8,236,870 of NZ_CP102770.1, forward strand.
TCCACCTGGGCCGGGTCGACGAAGTCCTCGAGCGCGATGACCCGGCTGGCCGAGGGGTCCAGCGCGTCCAGCTCTCCCTTCGTCACGGTGACCTGGCGTCCATCCGGCAGCGTGTAGCCCCGCACCACGTGGTCCAGGGAGACCTCCTCGCCGTCGGCCGAGCACACCCGCTTGTTCTGGATGCGAGCGCCGTCCGCGTCGTGGAGCAGATGGAATCGCGCCTGCCGGGAGGCCACCGCGCCATGGAGGCGCACCGGGAGCGTCAGCGGTCCGAAGCTCAGCGACCCCACCCAGACTGGACGCGACATCACGGCCTCCTCGTCTCTTGAAAGCTCGGTTCCCGAGGGCGCGGAGGCAAGACCCGGAGGGAAGCGGCACGAGGGACTTGCCGTCGAGGCGCACGCTGCCCAAGAGTCCGGGCGGTCGCTCTCTCAACGCATCAACCGGAACAGAAAGGCGCACGTGGCCATGCAGCGGATTCTCACGGCGGTTTGGAGCCTCGCCCTCATCATGGGTGTGACGACGGGCTGCACCCAGCAGCGAGTCCAGGCGGAGAAGGCTCTCGCGAAGACCTTCATCACGGATGAGCAGGAGGAGGAGATCGGCAAGCAGGTGAAGCAGGAGCTGGAGCAGAAGGAGAAGGTCAAGTACGTGCAGGACCCGGCGGTCGTCGAGTACGTGCGCAACCTCTCGGCCCCCATCATCCGGCAGGCCACCAAGGACCGGCCCGGGGTGAAGTGGAAGATCAACGTCATCGACGACCCGAAGATGGTGAACGCGTTCGCCACGCCGGGTGGCTACCTGTACGTGTACACGGGCCTCATCCTGGCGTCCGACACGGAGGCGGAGCTGGCGGGTGTCATGGCGCACGAGGCGGGGCACGTCGTCGGCCGCCACTCGGCGCGGGCGATGGTGAACCAGATGGGCCTGCAGACCGTCACGCAGCTCGCACTGGGGCAGAACCCGGGCGCCGCCGCGCAGGTCGCCGCGCAGCTCGTCGGTGGCGGCGCCATGCTGGCGCACAGCCGCAGCGAGGAGTCGGAGGCGGATGAGTACGGCGCGCGCTATTCGTCCGGCGCGGGCTATGACCCTCGGGGCCTCATCACCTTCTTCGAGAAGCTCCAGGCGATGCAGGGTCAGTCGCCGGGCATCATGAAGTGGCTCAGCACCCACCCGACCAACCAGGACCGCATCGCGGACCTCCAGCGGTACATCTCGCAGAAGAACCTGCGCGGCACGAACAACAGCCCCGGGCAGCTGCCGGCCATCAAGCAGAAGCTGGGCGGACGCTGAGCCGTTTGGGATGGAAGTGACCGCGAGACCTCGGGCCCCGCGCCCGAGGTCCGCGCGGTGAAACACGTGATGAGCAGGGGGAACCGATATGTCGGATGAGCGCAAGACGAGGTGCCTCCGGTGTGGCGCGCCGGATGCGGGGAATGTGGCGAGGTGCGTCTGTGGCTCCAGTCTGCTGGTCGACGTGGTGCTGAAGCAGGCCGTCGAGGATGAGCGGCAGCGCTTCGCGCTCGCGCGAGCCATCGCCCTGCTCGGTGCCCCCGCCCCCGCGTTCTCCGAGGCGCGCAAGGCGCTGACCACCCCGGACCTCCCCATTGTCCGAGGTGTCTTCCGCGCCTTCGCGGAGAAGCTCCTCGCCGTGTTCTCCGCCCATGGCGTGAGCGCGGCCCTCCGCCCCACCGAGGTACCCGCCACCGCCGCCCCGCCCTCCAGCGCGCGACGGCTTCGGGGGGTGCCCATCGCCGCGCTCGTCCTCGGCGGTGTCATCGCGGGCATCTGGATGGCTCGCTCACCGAAGCTCGCCAGCGCGACCTCGGCCGTCACGGACCTGGTCCCCGGCGGCGGCACCGGGGAAGCCCCCGAGGCCGCGAAGCCCGCGGCACCCGCCCCGCTCTCCACGAAGGAGATTGGCCGCCTCGCCTCGCCCAGCACCCTCAGCCTGAGGTGCGAGGGGAAGACGGGCTCCGGCTTCTTCGTGGAGCCCGAGCTCGCGCTGACGAACGAGCACGTGGTGTGCCCGCCCGGCAAGATGATGACGGTGGTGCTCCCGGATGGCCGCCAGCTGCTCGGCGAGACGCTGAAGCGCGACGCGGAGCTGGACATCGCCACCGTCCGCGTCGTGGGCGCCAACGCGCGTCCCTTGAAGCTCGGCGACGTCACCCAGCTGGAGCCCGGGGACCCGCTGGTCATCATCGGCAGCCCCAAGGGGCTCGACTTCACCGTCCACGAGGGGAAGGTGGGCTTCGTGGGCCGGCAGTACCTGGGCACGGGCTACGTGCAGGTCAACGCCTCCGTCAACCCGGGCAACAGCGGCGGGCCCCTGCTCAATGGCCAGGGCGAGGTCGTGGGCATCGTCTCGCTCAAGATTGAAAACGCGGATGGCCTGGGCCTCGCGCTGCCCATCCCCTATGCCAGCAAGCTCATCTCCTTCTCGCCCACCCCCGAAGCCAGCGCGCGCTGGGAGGAGCAGCTCAAGCGCGTGGCGCGGGACGAGGAGCGGGAGATGGCGCGCTTCAAGCAGGACACGGGGCAGCCCGCGCTCCTGCCCGTCCGCAACCTCGAGGGGCTGGGGCTCATCGCCCTGCTCGTCGAGCGCTTCGATGCGCCCCCCACGAGCGTGAAGCGCCGCATGGAGCTGGAGGCCGGTGGCACGACCTGCACGCTCGACGTGGAGTTCGACGACTGGCGCCCCTTGAGCGAGGCCATGAACCAGGAGAAGGACTCGCGCCGCCTGCGCTGGTTCATCTCCCGGGGCCTCACCTCGGGCGTCTACCTGAGCGGCGCGCGGCTGCCCGTGGAGACGTGCTCGCTGCCCTCCACGGGGAGCGCGTGGCTGAAGGTGGGCCAGGGCGGGGAGAACCCCGAGCGCGTCGAGGTCCCGCTCCAGGACATCCAGGCCGCGCGCGACATCTGGAACCGCAACCCGGCGGGCATCAAGCGCTGGGAGCAGAACCGCTGGCGACAGCGTCAGGAGAACGCACGCACGCGCGAGGAGGCGGAGCGGTGGCGCTCGTCCTTCAGCAAGGCGCGGGCACGGCTCGCCCGCTTCGAGGCGGAGCGCGACCAACTGAAGCTGGAGGCGGCCTCCGGTAAGCAGGTGTCACAGCGCCAGCGAGAGGTCGACTCCGAGGTGAGGCTCGCGAGCGAGCAGCTCGCGGACCTGGAGAAGCACGCCACCCAGCAGAACGTCCCCTCCGCGTGGCGTCAGTAGACAGACGCGGGCTCAGTGCAGCGAGGACGACGGAGGCCGCCCGTGCTCCGACTCGGGTGGCTCGGAGGATGGCCCTCGAGCCGAACGCCGGCGCCAGCGCCAGAACGCAAGCCTGGAGCGAGGCGTCTCCCCTCGCCTGGCCTCCCCCGGCGTGACGTGATGCGCGGGAGAGGACAGGGCCCCCGCCTCCTTCTCCCGCACCTCCCCCTTCGCGTGCGCGAGGACGGCGTTGAGCTCTCCGCCCAGGATGAACACGAGTCCGGAGATGTAGAGCCACAACATCAGCACCACCACGCCACCGATGGAGCCGTAGGTGACGTTGTACTTGCCGAAGTGCTCCACGTACTGCGTGAAGCCCCAGGTGCTCGCCATCCACGCCAGCGTCCCGATGACGGAGCCGGGCGTGAAGTACCTGAAGCGATGTTTCACGTCCGGCAGCAGGTAGTAACAGAGTGACAACACCAACATCACCAGCCCCGCGGTGAAGGGCCAGCGCACCCAGGACCAGACGAGGTGGAACGCCTCCTGGACGTGCAGCTTCGCCGCCAGCCACTCCCCCAGCCTGCCGCCCAACAGGAAGATGGCGAAGGACAGCGGAATCAGCAGCGTCCCCACCAACGTCAAGAACACGGCCAGCCCCTGCGTCCTCCAGATGGGGCGCGACTCCGGCACGTCGTAGGCCAGGTTGAGCGCCTTGCGCAGGGCATCCACACCGCGCGAGGCCGACCACAGCGCGACCAGCAGACCCACCGTGAGCAGCTTGGGCTGCTGCTGGGACACCAGGGACGTGAGGTGCTGTGTCACGACATCCAGCGCCTGCGTGGGCACCAGCGGGCGGAGGCGGTCCAGCATCGCGTCCACCGCGCCGGGAGCGAACGGCAGGTACGCCACCAGCGTGACGAGGAAGAAGAGGAACGGGAACAGCGAGAACAGGAGGTAGTACGAGAGCTGCGCCGCGAGGTCCGTGACGGTGTCGTCCTGGAGCTCCTTCACGAAGCGCCGGATGAACTCGCGCCAGGTGAGGTCCTTGAGTCGCGGCAACCGCATCCTCCCCTCCTCCCTCCCGTCGTCCGGGTAACGGAAGGTGGGGTCCGGAGCGCCCATCGGCAGCAGGCCGCCGAGCGAGCCCCCGCTCGGCGAACAGGGACTTGCCTTCTACTTCTTGCGACGGACCGGCGACTTCGGCGCCAGCGCGGGGTTGCCCCGTCGGATGAACGCGGTGAGCTTCTCCGTGTCGATGGCGTCAATCCACGGTGCCTCGGGGTCGACCTCCTCGCCTTCTTCGTCCTCGAAGACCTCGTCGGCGAAGACCTTCAACAGCTTCGGCGAGAGGACCTCGCGGACGCGGCGGTCCGTCTCCTCGATGAACACATGTTTCTCGGCGCTCCGGATGTGTTTGTCGTCGCCGGTGACGAGCCGCGCCTTCACGCCGCCATGCACCTTCACCGCATGTTGGCTCGTGTAGACGAAGGGCGCGTGGACGTCGCCGAACACCTCGGCACAAGCGTCGTTGTCGAGGAACAGGATGGACTGGCGGGCGACCAGGTCCCCATGCACCTCCAGGAAGCCCCGGGTGATGACGTCACGGGCCCGCAGCGAGCCGGTCACGATGACCACCGACTCCGGGTCCAGCGAGTCCTCGTAGCGCCCCTTCACGACGAGGTCGCCTTCGACGATGAGGAGGCCGATTCGCGGCCGCCGCCCCAGGGTGGCTTCCTCGAGGGTGAGGCGCCCCACGGCGTGGAGGAGGTCGCTGTCGGCGCGGTCTCCAGCGGCGCGCTCCTCGATGAAACGCTTAGCGGCGCGCGCGGTGCTCGACTTCGCGAACTTCCCACGGGCGTGTTTCTTCACCAGCGCCAGCGCGGTCTCCGCCGTGAGTGTCCCCGCGCTGAAACGCTTCGCCTGGGGTATCGGGTGTTTCTTCGGGCCGGCCATCCCGCCACCCTACCGCACGCGGGCCCTCCAGTTAGACGACGTTGGGCGGCAGATAGCGGCCCAGCAGCGGACGCAGGCGCGAGCGCACCTCGTCGGGGATGCGGGTGCGCTCGGTCCACAGCGCCATGGCCAGCGCGGAGTCACAGCGGCAGGCCGAAGGGGCCTCCGCGATTCGAGGCAGCGCGCGCCGGATGAGCGCCGCGCCCTTGGCGGTGACGTTCTGGATGTTGTGCGACAGCCTCGACAACAGGCCCTCTTCCTCCTGCCCCGGAGGCTGCGCCTGCCACGAGTCATGGTCCGTGGGCAGCGCCACCACGGCGTAGTGCAGCTCCGCCTCGCGCGCGAGCCGCGCCTCCGGCATGGCCGTCATCCCCACCAGGTCCGCGCCCCAGGCGCGATACAAGAGGCTCTCCGCGCGCGTGCTGAGCGAAGGCCCCTCCACGCAGACATAGGTCGCCTGTGAAGGCACGGCGGTTCCACTGGCCGTCGCCGCGTTGGAGAGGACCTGACGGAGCGTGCCGCAGAAGGGGAACCCCAGCTCCACGTGGACCGCGATGTCGTCGTAGAACGTGCAGGGGCGCCGGTAGGTGCGGTCGATGACCTGGTCCGGAATGACGAGCTGGAGCGGCGGCAGGTACTCCTGGAGGCTGCCCACCGTGCTCGTGGCCAGGACGTGCGTCACGCCCAGCTGCTTCAGCGCGAAGATGTTGGCGCGGTAGGGCGCGCGCGTGGCGTTGAAGAGGTGGCCCTGGCCATGGCGGGAGACGTAGACGACGGAGACCCCGTCCAGTTCGCCGGAGAACAGCGGCCCCGCGTGAGGGCCGAAGGGCGTTTCGAGGGTGTGCGATTCCAACCGACCCGAGAGCCCCAGGAATTGCTCCAGCCCATGGCTCCCGATGATGCCCACCCTGACAGCCATGTTCCTCCTTCGGCGCTCCCGGCCGCGCCCCCCGACCATAGCGCGGCCCCCTGGCGCGGGAAGGCTCGAAGACTGGTAGTTTTCGTTATGGCCATGCGTTCCCTCCCCTTGCTGCTCCTGGCGCTCGCCGCCAGCCCCGCCGCCGCGCAGCGCGGCGCAGTCCCCTCCGGCTGTCAGGAGGACTACGTCACGTGCAAGGAAGACTGCTCCATCGAATACGGCGGCAGCTCGCGCACCGTGAAGAAGCTCACCCAGTGCCTCGGCATCTGCATGGAGAACCGGAACGAGTGCAGCGACCGGCACTCCGCCATCCGCGGCCTGCCCGAGGGTGTGGTGGCGGACGAGCCTCGGCCCCGGCGGATTCCCAACACCAAGCCCGTCAATCGCGAGGACGACCCGTTCGGCGACGCGTCCCCGAACCGCGACACGGAGACCACGCGGCGGCCGACCAACCGGGAGGAGGACCCCTTCGGCGAGTCGCGCCCGGAGCGCCCGCCCGGACCTCGCGGTGAGTATCGCGCGGACACCATGCCGGCCGAGGACACACGTCCCCCGCCCGATGAGGCACCGCCGCCGCCTCGGAACACGGAGCCCGTCCCCGCGGTGTCGCGGCAGGGCGTCTACCGCACGTCCTCCGCCGAGCCGAAGCCGCCTCCCGCGCCCGAGCCCGCGCCGGCCTCCGACCTCGATGAGGGACTCGAGCCGCTCGACACGCCGCCCGCGCCCACGCCGACGGCCGCCACGAAGCCCGCGCCCGCGAGGTCCTCGCCGCCTCCGCCGAAGCCCGAGCCCGTGAAGCCCGAGCCCGTGATGGCCTCCAGCACCGAGGAGAAGGACCCGCTGCTCGACGAGGAGCCGCCACCGCCCCCGCCCAAGCCCACCGCCGCGAAGAAGCCCCCGCCTTCGTCGCCGAGCAGCTCCTCGCGCCCGGAGATTCCTCCCGAGCCCAAGAAGCAGGACATCTCCGAGTGGGACCCGAACGGAGACTGACGTGACGGCTCACCTGGAGCGCTTCAGCTCCAGGTCCAGGATGTTCCGCCACAGCGCGAACGGAGAGACACCCGCGTAACCACTCTCCTGGCCGTCATTGCACTCGATGACAATCCAGCGGCCGGAGACCTCCTGCGCCACGTCCACCACGAGGAACGGCACGTCGACCCTGCGCGCCACCTCGCGGCCCAGGCCGAGGGCTTCCTGCTGCTCGGCCTCCGTCATCGTGTACGGCGTCCCCTGCCACCAGTAGGGGCCCCAGCCCACCAGCGCTCCGCGCCACCAGAAGGTGCGGAACTCGAACGAGCTGGGGATGCGGTCCGGCGCGCCCTCCTCCACCCGACGCAAGGGCCGCAGCTCGCGGCACACCACGCGTTGCCAGTGGAGAATCGGGTCCGTCGCGTAGGCGGCCATCGCGGCCTCGAACTGCTCCGGCCCCTCGATGATGGAGAGGGACTTGCGGTGGCGACTCGTCTGCCGCTCGCCCTTCACGAAGACGGGCCAGCCCAGCTCGGCCTCCACCGTCTTCGCGTCCGGACGCTCATCGAACCAGACGCTGCGCGGCGTGAGGTCCGTGAGCCTCGGGTACCAGTGCGGCAGCTCCGTGGCCAGCAGGTGCTGCTCGGGTGAGTGCACCAGCGTCACGCCCTCCGCGGCGAGCTCGCGGTAGCGCACCTCGTAGTCGCTCCACACGCCGACACGCGCCACCACCTCGAGGGACGCGGGCAGCTGGTACGGGCGACGACAGGCGAAGAACCTGTCGAAGCCGAAGTCATAGATGCCCTTGCCCGTGGGCGCGTTCAGCACCCACAGCCGCTCCTCCACCTGCAACAAGTCCTCTCCCGCACGAAGCATCCGCCGAGTGTACGCGCATCGACCCCCTCCACTCCCACCGAGGGGATGAGCCACCCGGCTTTCCAGCGTGTCCTTGTCTTCAGACGCACGGAGTCCGCGCGCCCCCCGCCCGGGTTCCCCACCCCCCGAGGAGTCGCGGTATGCAAGTCGTGAAGTGGTTGATGTGGACCGGACTGGCGCTGCTCGTGGCCTGCGGCGACTCGGCGGGCGGTGGCACGGTCGACGAGGACCGGGGCGCGATTCTCCCCGACGCCCGGACGCTCACCTGCACCACGCTCCAGGTCGAGCGAGGCTCCATCGGCTCGGGCCAGAGCCAGCAGGCGCTGCACACCCAGACGCTCTCCGGAACGCAGGACCGCTGGGCCGAGTACGTCGAGTTCGCCGCCAACAGCGCTGTCACCTGCACCTACGCGCTCCCCTCGGACGTGAGCAGCGGCGCCCTCCTCGCGGCCGAAGTGGGCGTGAACTACCGAGGCCCCGCGAAGTCCCAGATGCGCTGGGTGTTCGAGGCCTGGGACACCACGACGAACACGTGGGTCATCGTGGGCGACAACGTCTTCGCGCAGTCGTGGAAGTGGACCGCCGCGTCCCTGCCCCTGTCCAACCCCGCGCGCTTCTTCTCCAACGGCACGCTCAAGCTTCGCTACCACACGGCGTCCTCGGCGGATGCCTCGCAGCTCGACCTGCTCGTCGTGCGCGTCCAGGCCCCGAGCACCGACGCGGGCTCCCCCACCGACGCGGGCACGCCCACGGATGCGGGCTCCCCCACCGACGCGGGCACGCCCACGGACGCGGGGACGCAGGTCCCCTGGGAGAGCGTGAGCAGCTTCACGTACCAGCTCACGAACTACAAAGACGGCAAGCTCGATGAAATCGCGGCGTCGAAGTTCGACCTCGCCATCGTGGAGCTCTCGCGCGATGGGTCGACGGGCTACTTCACGGCCGCGGAGATCTCCGCGCTCAAGACCCGGGGCAAGCAGGTCCTCGCCTACTTCGAGATTGGCGCCATCGAGGAGTACCGCCCCGAGTGGTCCCAGGTGCCCGCGGACATGAAGCTGGGCCCCGTCGACGGCTGGCCCCAAGAGCAGTACGTGAAGTACTGGGACGAGCGCTGGTGGCCCATCGTCCAGGGCCGCATCGACCAGGCGCTCGCGGCGGGCTTCACCGGCTGCTACCTCGACATGGTCGTCACGTACGAGGAGATTGCCGCCAACGCCGCGGGCACCAACCGCGCGGACCTGGCGAAGAAGATGGTGGCCCTCATCGCGCGCGTGAGCCAGTACGCCAAGGCGCGCAACCCCGCCTTCAAGGTGGTGCCGCAGAACGCCCCCGAGCTCATCGACAACACGGGCTACCTCCCCGCCATCGACGGGCTCGGCATGGAGGACATGTACTGGTCCGATGACGTCGCATGCAGCGCCGACTGGTGCGCGGAGAACCGGGCCAACGCCGCACGCGTGCGCGCCGCGGGCAAGCTCGTGCTGTCCACCGACTACGCCATCCAGCCCGCGAACGTCGCGGACGCGTACACGCGCTCTCGCGCCGCGGGCTTCGTGCCCTACGTCTCCGTCCGCGACCTGAACCAGATGACGGTGAACGCGGGCTGGGACCCGCGGTAGCCGGTCAAGTCGCCGGGCGCCCCTGCGCGGAAGGCGGGGGCGTCACCGGCGCGGGCGAGGCCACCGCCGTCTGCGTGAGCCGCACGCCCAACAGCACCAGCCCTCCACCCACCGCGAGCTCCCAGTGGAGGGCCTCATCCAACAAGGCCCACGCGGCCAGCGCCGTGGCCGCGGGCTGGAGGTTGGAGAAGATGGCCACCCGCGCGGGCGACACCTTGGACAGCGCGTAGTACCAGAGCAGGTACGCCACCACGGACGTCAGCAGGCCCAGGTAGAGGATGCCGCCCTTCGCCGCGAGGCTGGAGGCCATCACCCGCTCCGTCTCCATCACGAACGGCGCGAAGGGCAGCATCAGCAGCGAGGCCATCATCATGCACCACACCGTCGCGCGCAGCGGCCCGTGTCCGGCGACAAGCCCCTTGCCCTCCGTCGTGTAGACGACCCACGCCACCACCGCGCACAGGATGAGCAGGTCGCCCACCAGCGAGCCGCTCGCCTCCGTCAGCCCCCGCCCGAGCAGCAACACCACCACGCCCGCGAACGCCGTGGCGATGCCCATCAGCGTCCGGCGTGACGCCCGCTCGTGCCCGCGCAACAGGCCGAGCAGGTACACCCCCAGCGGCGTGAGCGCATACAGCAGCGCGCCATGCGCGGCGGTGGAGCGGGACAGGCCCGTGAAGAAGAACACCTGGTTCACCGGGCCCGCCAACAGGCCGAGGATGAAGACGCGGCGCCACTCGTGACGCGGCGGCAGCCGGGGCCCGGGCATCACCGCCAACATCACCGCGAACACGCCGCCGCTGAGGAAGAAGCGCCACAGCACCACGGTGAGCGGCGGCAGCTCCGTCATGGAGCGCTTCGCGAAGAGGTACGTCCCCGCGCTGATGCAGACCTGGACGAGGAGGCCCACGTAGACCCAGCGAAGGGACTGCGCGGAGGAATTCAGGGGTCGAGCTGGCGAAGCGCCCATTGAGCGGCGGTACGTACCAATTCACTCGAGTCGCCGCTGAGCTTTTCGAGCAGGTGCCGCGACTCCGCCTGCCTGGCCACTCCCAGGGCGTACACGGCGTTGCGACGGAGCCCATCGTAGCGTGCGCGTGCCAGCGCGGTTCCCGGGATGAGCTGCTCGTACTGCGTCTCCGTCAGGCCCGCCAGCTCCAGCGTCCCCAGCTCCGCCACCGCGCGAGGCGCGAAGCGCGGGTGCTCCGCGAACACCGGCCGTCGGTTGAGCGGACACACCTGCTGGCAGATGTCGCAGCCGAAGATGAGGTTGTCGAACTTGAGGCGGAAGGCCTCGGGGACCTGCTGCTCGCGGTTCTCGATGGTCTGGTAGGACAGGCACGCCCCGGCGTTCACCTGCCCGTTGCCCACCAGCGCGCCCGTGGGACACGACATCAAGCAGCGCCGGCACGCGCCACACCGGTCCGCCAGGGGCCCCGCCGCGTACTCGTCCACCTCGGCGTCGATGATGAGCGTGGCCAGCAGCACCCACGAGCCGAACGGCTCCGTGATGAAGCAGCCATTCTTCCCCACGTAGCCCAGGCCCGCGCGCGCCGCCCACACCTTCTCCATCAGCGGGCCGCTGTCCACGCTCCCGTACGAGCCCAGCCCGGGGAACATCACGGTGATGGCCTTGCGGAACGCCTTCATCCGGTCGCGCAGCGTGGAGTGGTAGTCGCGCCCTCGCGCATACCGGGCGATGGGCGAGTCCACCGACTGCGCATCATCGCGCCAGTAGTTGTTGACGAAGGAGATGACCGTCTTCGCCCCTGGGAGCAGGTTCGCGACATCCAGGCGCTCGTCCGCCCGCTCCTTCATCCAGTCCATGTCCGCGGCGAAGCCCGCCTCCAGCCACTCCATGAGGAATCGCGGAGGAATGGGCTCCGCGCGCGCGAACCCGACGAGGTCGAAGCCGACGGACCGGGCCAGGTCACGAAGATGCGCGGTGGGCAACACGTCGAGAATCCAGGAGCGCTAGGACGACTTCTCGGGAATCCACTTCACGTCCGGGACATTCGCGCGGTGGTTGGCCACGCGCGCCATGACGAAGAGCAGGTCGGAGAGTCTGTTCAGGAAAACCACCACGTCCTTGGGAATCGTCCCGTCGCGCAGCAGCGGGACGGCGCGGCGCTCGGCCCGGCGGCACACGGTGCGAGCCAGGTGCAGCGCGGCCGAGGCGGGCGTGCCTCCGGGCAGGATGAAGTGGGTCATCTTCGGGAGCTCCGCCTCGAAGCGGTCGATGGACTGCTCCATGTCCTCCGCCCAGCTCTCCTTGAGCGGCGGCAGGTACGCGGACGCCTTCGTGCCCGCGGGCGTCGCCATCACCGCGCCCACGGTGAAGAGCTGGTCCTGGAGGCGCTGCAGCAGCGCGTCCAGTTCTTGAGGCATCTGGCCCGCGGCCCGCGCGACACCGAGCACCGCGTTGAGCTCGTCGACCTCTCCGTAGGCATCCACGCGCGCGTCGTCCTTCGCGACGCGGCCACCACCGAAAAGGCCCGTCTCGCCCGTGTCTCCGGCCTTCGTATAGATCTTCATGTCACGGCTTGTACTGGCCCGGTGCGCCACGCGTCCAATGAGAACGCGTCGGTGCAAGCGCCGAAACATGCGACATGAGGAGTAGCGGGCAGTCCCCACGATTCCTCCTTGCCTGTCGAGAGCAGCCAACCTAGACGGCATGGCCGCATGCAGCCCTACCTGAACCTGCTCGACCACGTCCTGAAGCATGGGACGAAGAAGGGCGACCGCACCGGCACGGGCACCCTGAGCGTCTTCGGTGCCCAGTTGCGGTTCGACCTGACGCGGGGCTTCCCGCTCGTCACCACGAAGAAGCTGCACACGAAGTCCATCTTCCACGAGCTGCTGTGGATGCTCGCGGGCGACACCAACGTGCGCACGCTCCAGGCCCAGGGCGTCACCATCTGGGACGAGTGGGCCAACGCCCAGGGCGAGCTGGGCCCCGTCTACGGCCACCAGTGGCGCTCGTGGAGCGCGCCGGACGGCCAGCACATCGACCAGATGAAGGCGCTGGTGGACGGGCTGAAGAAGAACCCGGACTCGCGCCGGCACATCGTCAGCGCGTGGAACGTGGCGGACCTGCCGGACATGAAGCTGCCGCCCTGCCACGTCCTCTTCCAGTTCTACGTGGCCGACGGGCGCCTGTCCTGCCAGCTCTACCAGCGCAGCGCGGACCTGTTCCTCGGCCTGCCCTTCAACATCGCCTCCTACGCGGCCCTGACGATGATGGTCGCGCAGGTGACCGGGCTCCAGGCGCACGAGTTCATCCACACCCTTGGCGACGCGCACCTGTACCTCAACCACGTCGAGCAGGCGCAAGAGCAGCTCGCGCGAGAGCCTCGGCCGCTGCCTCGGCTGCGCCTCAACCCGGACGTGAAGGACCTCTTCGCCTTCAAGTACGAGGACCTCACGCTGGAGGCCTACGACCCCCACCCCGCCATCAAGGCGCCCGTGGCCGTATGAGGCTCTCCGCCATCGTCGCCATGGCGTCCAACCGCGTCATCGGCCACCAGAACCAGCTCCCCTGGCGCCTGCCGCCGGACCTGGCGCGCTTCAAGCGCCTCACCATGGGCCACACGCTCGTCATGGGCCGCAAGACGTACGAGTCCATCGGCCGTCCGCTGCCGGGCCGCACCACCGTGGTCATCACGCGCCGGCACGACTTCGCGCCTCCCGGCGTGACGGTGGCCCACTCCGTCGACGAGGCCCTCCAGTTCGCCCAGTCGCGCGGCGACGACGAGGTCTTCATCGCGGGAGGCGCGGACCTCTACGCGCAGACGATGGCGCGCACCCAGCGCCTGTACCTCACGCGCATCGCCCGTGAGTTCCCAGGCGACGTCTTCTTCCCGGACGTGGACCTGTCTGGCTGGCGGCTCCTCGAGGAGGAGCCGCATCCCGAGGGGGACCTCCCCTTCGCGTTCCTCACCTACGAGCGCTGACGCCTCCCTGCCCTCCAGGCGGCGAACCCTCGGGTGGTTCTCCATCGGGAGCGTGTGCACCTGGAACCGCATGGGCACCTCGCTCTCGCACCGGCGGATTCTTCCCTGGACCTCCAGCGCGCCCCGTCCGTGGGGGCGCGTGTCCTGGGCCCACACCGCGCTGTCCGCCGCCAATGCCGTGGCGCTCGCGCGACTCTCCCGCCAGCTCGAATGGCGCGCGCGACGGCACGCGATGCGGCCTCGGGCCTTCCAGACACTCGCCATCGGCGCCACCGCGCTGGGGGCCGTGGCCTTGGGGGCGCTCGCCATCGGCGCGCTCAGCATTGGGGCCCTCGCGGTGGGCCGCCTGCGAGGCGGGGACTGGCGGCTTGCTCGCTTGCGCATCGACTCGCTCGACGTCGCGAAGTGGACAGGCCCTGGCAAATCCACGGGCGCCTTCACCGTGCCATCAGCCACTTGAAACGACCGTTTCGATATTGACTCGCAAAATTGAAACCACGGCCGCCCTGCTGGTAGAGGGGGAGGATGAATCACGTGGTCCGCGTCGCTCTGTGCCTGCTGTTCGTACTGCCCTGGTCAGCGTCGGCTGCCGAGGACGGCCCGGATGAGCGGACCTGGCATCGGTTGGTGGGCATCCTCCAGTACCTGGAGGCGGACTATCCGGCCGCCATCGCGTCCAAGTCCGAGTTCGAGCTGGCGGAGCAGAAGAGCTTCGCGGCGGAGGCCGTGGACGCCGCCGAGGGACTGGGCGCCGCGGCCGCGACCTTCGTTCCCCGGGTAAAGGCCATCCAGGCGCGCGTGGACCAGTCGACCGACGCGGAGGGCGTCAGCCGGGACTGCGGCGCGCTGGTGGAGGACCTGGTGCTCGCGGGGGGCCTGGCGCGCAGCCCGCGCCACCCGCCCGACTTGAAGCGCGGCGAGCAGCTCTACCAGACGAACTGCGCCGCCTGTCACGCCGCGGATGGCAGCGCCAACGTGCCCATCGCCGCGACCATGGAGCCTTTGCCCGCGAACTTCCAGGACGCGGAGCTGATGGGCGGCCTCACGCCCTACAAGGCCTTCAACACCACCAGCTTCGGCGTGCCCGGCACGGCGATGCCCGCCTACCCCACGCTGTCCGAGGACGAGCGCTGGTCGCTGGCCTTCTACGTCTTCACCCTGCGCCTGCCACCGTGCGAGGGCACTCCGCCGCGCGCGTCGCTGGAGCGGCTGGCGAACACCACCGATGACGACCTGGTGAAGATGTTCGGCGCGGAGCACCTCGCGTGCTTGCGCCGCAAGCTGCCGGAGGTCGATGAGGAGCGCTCGCTGATGGCCGCGCGCGACGGCGTGCAGGAGGCCATGCGGCAGGGCGCGGCGGGCAACCCGGCCGGCGCCAAGGCGGCGCTGCTGGATGCGTATCTCAATGGCCTGGAGCCGGTGGAGCCCAAGCTGAGCGCGCGCGACTCCGCGCTGGTGCTCAAGCTGGAGAAGGGCTTCCTCGCGGCGCGCCTCGCCGCGGAGAGCGGCAGCCCGAAGCTGCAGGACGAGGGCCGGGAGCTGGTGTCGATCCTGGACCAGGCGCGCCGGGACAGCGGCAGCACGTCCGACCTGATGAGCACGCTGTGGCTCACCGTCCTCATCCTGCTGCGCGAGGGCTTCGAGGCCACCATCATCGTCGCCGCGCTCCTGGCGGCCCTGAAGAAGATGAAGGCCACCGAGCACGTGCGCGTGGTGCACGCGGGCTGGGTGTCCGCGCTGGTGCTGGGCGCCGTCGCCTACGTGCTGGGCCGCCACCTGCTCGCCGGCGCGCAGCGCGAGTGGATGGAGGGCCTGGCCGCGCTCGCCGCCGTCGTCATGCTGGTGTACGCCGCGCTGTGGCTCAACGCGCGCTCCAACATGAGCCAGTTCATGGGGGAGCTGCGCCAGAAGATGCAGGGCGCGCTGGGCAGGGGCAGCCTGGTGGGCCTGTTCTTCATCGCCTTCACCGCCGTGCTGCGCGAGAGCTTCGAGACGGCCATCTTCCTCCAGGGCCTCGCGCTGGACTCCCCCGCGGGCGTGGCCTGGGGCTGTCTGGTGGGCGCGGTGGCGCTGGGCATCCTGGTCCTCTTCATCAACAAGCTGGGCTTCCGCCTGCCGATGAAGACGCTGTTCAACGTGTCCACCGTGGTGCTCGTCGCGACCGCGGTGATGCTCCTGGGCAAGGGGCTGCACTCGCTCCAGGAGGTCGGCGCGCTGCCACTCATGCCCGTGCCCTTCGTGACGGTGGACCTGCTCGGCCTCTACCCCGACCTCGTCTCGCTGCTCCCCCAGGTGGTGCTGACCGCCGTGCCCCTGGTCCTGGTGGTGCTGCGACGCAAGGCCCGCGCCGAGCAGGTGTCCGGAGTGTCCGCCAGTTGACGCGACGACACCCCGCTTCTTGCGGTAGCGTGTCCGAGTGAGGCTTTCGCGCACGCTCTCCGCTGGGTTCGCCGTCCTGCTCCTGTCGAGCACGGGCTTTGCTCGTGCACAGGCCGTTCCCGAGAATGAGCCCGCGCAGCGCCCGGCCCCCGAGCTGACGCCGCCCCCGCTCATCCCCGCGCCCCAGGACACTCCGTACGCGACGCCGAGGAGCCTCGAGGAATCGGCCATGTCCGCCGGGACAAGCACGGACATGGAGGGACAGGGTCAGCCGGGCCTGAAGCCCGCCAGTGCCGTGGAGGACCCCGTCCCCCGCGTGGCCGTGGAGTTCATCGGTGGGACAACGGGCGGAATCGCCGGGGGCGCGGTGGGCCTGCTGGTGGGCTACCTGATTGGCGCGCCCACGGTGGGCTGTGACGAGTGCCAGGTCGTCTCGCTCGTCGGTGGCCTCACGGGCGTGCTCATCGGCGTCCCCGCCGGGACGTGGGTGGGTGGACGATTGATGGATGGCAAGGGCACGTTCCTCGCCACCGCGGGAGGAAGCCTCGTCGGCTGGGGAGGCGCGCTCCTGGGCTCGGCCATCCTGGGGCTGGACGAGGACGACCAGGCCGTCTCCGCCCTGCTCCTGCTGCTGCCCATCATCGGCGCGACGACGGGCTACGAGCTGTCCCATCAGGCCAACCGCCCGGTGACGCCGCCGCCTCCATCTCGCGCCGACACCGGCGTGCGGCTCATGCCGGTCGCGGGGATGAGCGAGCACGGCGCGCGCCTGGGGTTGATGGGGCGCTTCTGAAGCGCGCCCCGTCACTCACCTCGACACGCGGAAGTACTGCAGCGACTCCTCGCGCACGCGGCCCTCGGACATCAGCTTCTCCAGCGTGGCCAGCGCGCTGCGCTCCGCCACCGGGTGCATCAGCGGGTGCGTGTCCGCGTACGCCAGCTCCACCACCCTCGCGAGCGAGATGCCGTCGGGCGGCACCATCTCCAGGATGAGCGCCTCTCGCTGGGCGCGGTGGTTCAAGTACTCCTGGAGCTTCGCGGGGCCGTCCGGCAGCGGCGGGCCATGCGCGGGGTACAGCGTGGTGACGGGCCAGTCCCTGAGCCGCGCGAGCTGCGTGAGGTAGTCGCGCATGTTGCCCTCGGGCGGGTCGATGACGATGGTGCCCACGCCGGCCACCATGTCGCCCACCACCGCCGCGCGGCTGCGCTCGTCCACCAGGCAGATGTGGCCTCGCGCATGCCCCGGCGTGTGCAGCACGCGCCAGCGCTGCGGCACGTCTCCGGCCAGCGCCAGCACGTCGCCGTCCTCCAGCAGTCGCTCCGCGGGGAAGTCCAGCGCCTGCGCCGTGCGCGCGTGGCACCACAGCGGAATGCCCAGCCGCTCCTTCACCGCGCGGGCGCCGCCCACGTGGTCACCATGGTGGTGCGTCAACACCACCGCGACGGGCTTCATCCCCTCCGACTTCAGCCCCGCGACGAGCGACAGCAGCTTGGCGTACTGCTTCACGTCGCCCGAGCCCGGGTCCACCAGCAGCAGCTCGCCATTGCCCAGCACATACGCGTTGGTGTGGGTCGCGGGCGGCAGCGTGGCCGTCTCCAGCGCCACGGTGCGCACGCCGCGCTGGAACTCGATGCGCTGCGAGATGTAGCCCGGGCAGTACGGCGGCGTGGACAGCCGCGCCCGCGCATCCGCCTCGTCCTGGAACGAGCCCAGCACCTGGAGCGCATGCACCGCGGGCGGGTGCAGCAGCGCGCTGCCATCCGTCCACCGCTCCAGCGCCGCGTGGGGCGCCACCCACGCGCCCTCCGACAACTCTCCGGGCCACAGCTCCGCGCGCGCCTTGGGCGGCATCTCCACCAGGTAGAAGTGCGTGTCGAAGCGCACCGGCACCGCGGGCGGCGTAATCCACCGGCCCGCGCTCCGGAAGTCCTCCGCCCTCAGCGTCAGCCCCTCCTCGTGGAGCATCGCGCCCCAGCCGAGCTGCCCCGCGAGCAGCGACTTGCGCAGGGCGTCCAGCTTCGTCTGGGAGAGCGCCTCCGCGCCCTCGGCGACGAGCACGCCCGCCTCCTCGAAGAGCTCGCGCGCGGCGGCCGAGCGCAACGCGGCCTCCTCTCCCGTCGCGCCGCGCACGGGGACCTCCGCGTCCGCGCCGTCCAGCTTGCCGCCGGGGAACGCATAGAAGCCGCCCGCGAAGGACAGCGCCTTGCCGCGCTTCACCCAGTACACCTCCACGCCCGCACCCACGCGCCGGTACAGCAGCGCCACCGCGGAGCCTCGCGGCTCGCTGGGGACGTGCGTGAAGTCCATCCCCAAACCCAGACTCGGAAGCCGCTCGCTCATGATTGCCCCGCCTGGCCCAGCAGTTGGCCCATCAGCTCGTGCGCCGCCTGGGACTGGTCCGGCCTTACGTACAGTCGCGTCAGGCGCACCGCGCCACTGTAGCGCTGATACAGCGGCGTGTATCGCGCCACCTCCGTCAACCGGCCCGTCGACGCGTCCACGATGAACAGGCTCGGCCCGCCGCTGTTCCCATGCCCCGAGGTGTACTTGCTGAGCACATTCACGGACTCGACGACGTAGTGCTCGAAGCCCGAGGACACCAACGCACCGCGCAGCACTTCCAGGTCGTAGCCCGCGTCGCGCTCGGTGAACTGCGCCAGCAGCTTGAAGCCCTGGCGGGTGATGATGCGCTGGGCCCAGCGGTTGCGAGAGCGGCGCAGCGTGTACCAGAGCGCCGAGTCGTCACAGAGCAGGAACGCCTCCGGGTCCGAGGGAATCTCGAACTCGCCGGGCGACTCCTCGTAGTAGCGCCGCAGCATGTGGTCGAAGCTGACCGACGTGTGGTGCAGGTACACCGACACGAACATGTGGTAGCGGCTGAGCAGGAAGTCCTCGAACGCGAACGCCGCCGCCCGGCTGAGCGCGAGGTATGCCCGCCCGTCCTTCACCGCGGGATTGAGGTTGTTGATGATCCAATCCATGTCGTACCGGCCGTAGTTGACGCCCGTGTAGAAGGAGTCACGCAGCAGGTAGTCCATGCGGTCCGCGTCCAGCTCCCCGGAGACGATGGCGCGCAGGAGCGGCGTCCAGTCCACGCCCTGCCAGGTGAAGCCCGGGTCCTTCGGGGGCCTGGCCCCGGTGATGAGCGCCACCGCGGCCATGGGGGTGATGCCCCGCCCGCCGAACTCGCGCTCGATGATGGGCGTCAGCTGGCTGTCCAGGAGGATTTTCGCGGTGTAGTCCTCGTGCGTCGCCTGTTCACCTTCCGCCACCGAGTCCAGCCAGCCGGGCAGCCGCAGCGAGGAGCGCTTGGGCGCGATGCGCTCGGAGGCATGGGACAGCGGCATGTGGCCCAGGTCATGGCAGAGCACCGCCAGCCGCACGGCCGTGCTGAAGCGCTCCCGCACGTCCTCGGGGAGCGTGGAGCGGGAGGCCACCGCGCCGAACACGCGGGCGGCGACGTGCATGGCGCCCAGGGAGTGGATGTGTCGGGTGTGCGTGGCGCCGGGGAAGGCCAGGTCCCCGAATCCGAGCTGACGGACGTACCGCAGCCGCTGGTAGTGGCGGCTGTCGATGACGGCCTTTTCCGAGTCGCTGACCGGAATGGTGCCGTGGATGGGGTCGCGGATGCGCATGATGCCCTTTCCATACTCCTGGATACCCCCACGGGAGGTAGTCCACCGTACTTCAAGCCCTGCCGGGAGGTAGCCCAGGAGGTAACCAACCGTCACCTGCGGACTGGGCGGGAACGGGGGGACGTGGTAACCCTCCCGGCACCTCCGAATGCACATCATTCTGCTGCACAACCGCGACCACGAGCTCCTCCAGGATGACCCGGGACGGGAGGCCCGAGAGGACGTGGTGCGAGTCGCCGCCGCGCTCTCCGAGGCCCTCACCCGGGGAGACACCGTCGCCGAGCCGCTCGCCGTCGAGGGGGACCGGCTGGACTTCGTGGACACCCTGCGCCGGCGCCAGCCGGACCTGGTGGTCAACCTCTGCGAGTCGCTCGCCGCCGACAGCCGCGGGGAGATGGCCGTCCCGTGCCTGCTGGACGCGCTGGGCATGGCGTACACCGGCTCGTCCGCCCTGTCGCTGGGCCTGGCGCTGCACAAGCCCAAGGCCAAGGAAGTGTTGAGCGCCCGAGGCGTGTCCACGCCCGCCTTCCGGGTGGTGGAGCGGCTGGAGGACGCCCTGGCGGTGGACCTGCCCTGGCCGCTCATCGTGAAGCCCGCGCGCGAGGACGCGAGCGTCGGCGTGACGGGCGACTCGGTGGTGTACGAGCGCGCCGCGCTGGTGCGCGCCTGCGAGGCGGTGCTGCGCAACTTCCACCAGCCCGCGCTGGTGGAGCAGTTCATTCCCGGCCGCGAAATCTACGTGCCGCTGTTGGGCAACCAGCCCCGGCGCGCGCTGCCGTTGACGGAAATCCACTTCGGTCGGACCTTCGAGGCCCGGCCGAACATCGTGTCGTACAGCGCCAAGTGGGAGGAGGGCTCCGACGAGTACCGGGATACGCCCGCCGGGCCGTGCCAGGTGGATGCGGCGCTGGAAGCTCGCTGTGTGCAGGTAGCGCTGGAAGCGTTCGCAGCGCTCGACTGTCAGGACTATGGACGGGTCGACCTCCGGGTTTCTCCGGAGGGCGTGCCCTACGTCATCGATATCAACCCCAACTGCGACCTCCATCCCAGCGCCGGGTTCGCCAGGGCCGCCGCAGCCGCGGGCATGGACTATCCCGCCCTGGCCGCCCGACTGGTCGAGGTCGCTTCTGAAAGAGCCCATGGACATCCGTCCCATCGAAGGAAAGGACCGGGAGCCCCTCGCCGCGCTGATTCGAAAGATCGAAACCTTCTCGCCGCAGGAGGTTGAGGTCGCCACGGAGCTGGTCGGCATCGCGCTGACGCCCGGCAACACCGACTACTCCATCATCGTCGCGGACCGCGACGGTCAGCTCGTGGGCTACATCTGCTACGGGGCCACGCCGATGACGGAGGACAGCTACGACCTGTACTGGATTGCCTCCGCTCCGGAGGTCCGGGGACAGGGCGTGGGCGCGGCGCTGGTGTCGGCCATGGAGGGTGACTTGCGGCGCAAGAACGGCCGGCTCATCCGCGTGGAGACGAGCGCCACGGAGGCCTACGGCCCCACGCGCGGCTTCTACGCGTCCATGAAGTACGGTGAGGAAGCGCGCATCCGCGACTTCTACAAGGTGGGGGACGACCTCATCATCCTCACCAAGCGGCTGTAGTCCACAGCGCACGGGGTGTGGGGCGGTTGAAGACTTTGGCCGCCTCCCCCGTTAGAAGGGGCGTGATGACCCGCACGCTCCGACCGATGTCCCTGGCCCTCGCGGCCTTGGCCGCCCTGCTGGTGGGCGCGCCGTCCGCCTGGGCGAAATCCCCCGCCCCTTCTTCCTCCAAGGCCGCGTTGTCCGACGCGGTGCGGGCGCCTCGCCCCCAGGGTGGCGAGTTCTTCGGCCTGTACCTGATGGACAAGAAGGTGGGCTGGCTCTTCACCGACCTGGTGCTGGTGCCCGGTGAGCCGCAGAAGGTGAAGAGCATCAACCAGATGGTCTTCAAGGCCATGGTCGGCACGCGCCTGTCCGAGCGGAACCACCGCGAGGAGCGTGTCTATGAGGCCAAGCCCGAGGGCCGGCTCCTGTCCTTCTCCGTGGTGCAGCGCGGCGATGGCGGAGACCAGACGCTGGAGGGCACGGCCACGCCCGACGGAGGCATGCGCGTGGTGCGCAAGCGCCTGGGCCACGCGGACGAGGTGCTGCCGGTGACGCCGCCCACGAAGGAGCGCGTGGAGGACGCGGACCAGGCGCGCGTGGCGCTCCTGCGCAAGGCGAACGTCAACGGCTTCTTGTTGGATGGGATGGACCTGGAGACGTACGGCATCTCCACGACGCTGGAGCCCTCCGAGCAGCGGACGCTGAACGGGGTGAAGGTGAAGCTGGGCAAGGCCACGAGCATCTCCGAGAAGGAGAAGGTGCCCGTCACCTCCTACGTCACCGAGCGCGGGGAGATGGTGCTGGTGGACTTCGGCCAGACGATGCAGGCGCGCAAGGAGACGGAGGCCGTCGCCAAGCGCATGGACCTGGTGGAGGTGTTCGGCCTCACCCGCGTGGTGCTGCCGAAGCTGCTGCCGGAGTCCGCGCGCGCCATCCCCGGGAGCGTGAGCCTGGTGGTGAAGGGGTTGCCGGAGAAGTTCCGCGTGGACTCGTACCGGCAGAAGTTCTCCACGAAGCCGGATGGCAGCGTGGACGTGACGCTGAAGGCCGCGGCTCCCGCGAAGGCCTCGCTCAAGAGCCGGCCGCTGGCGGACCCGGACGGTGGCGAGAACCTCAAGTCCACGCTGATGGTGGAGAGCAGCGCCCCGGCCATCCGCGAGCAGTCGAAGAAAATCATCGGCGACGAGAAGGACGCGTATCAGGCGGCCCTGAAGGTGAACACGTGGGTGGCCACGCATCTGGAGAAGGACTACGGGGCCAGCGCGGACCGGGCCACGGACGTGCTGCGCCAGAAGCGCGGCGACTGCACGGAGCACTCGCTGCTGTCGGTGGCGCTGCTGCGCGCGGCGGGCATCCCGGCGCGGCGCATCGACGGCGTCATCTACATGGTGAACCAGGACGGCGTGCCCGCGCTGTACTGGCATGAGTGGGTGGAGGTCTTCGTCGGCGAGTGGACGCAGATGGACCCGACCTTCAACCAGCCCGTCGCGGACGCCACGCACTTCGCCTTCGGCACCGAGGGGAATGCGGAAATCACGCCCCTCATCGGCACGCTGAAGGTCATCGAGGTCAAGTAGCACCGGGCCTCGGTGCGCACGGGCCGCAGAGGCCTGTGCGCACCCGGCCGAGCAGTGCTCAAGCGCCCTTGGGCTTCTCGGTCAGTCGCTCGGCCAGCGCCTTCGCATCCGTGCGCGGCAGCTCGCACGCGAAGCCCCGGCACAGGTACGCGGCGCCCTGCCCCTTCACGGGCTCGCGCCCCTCGAAGAGCTCCTTCAGGAGCGCGGGCACGGGCTGGCCCTCCTCCTTCCAGCCGAAGGCGAACGTCGGGGCGTAGACCTGGTTCGCCGCGCTCAGCAGCGGCGCCACCGCGTCGCGCGAGCCGGAGAACGTCACCCCCGCGCCCCCGTCGAGGAGCGAGTCCGCCGCGAGCCCCAGGTGGCCATAGCCCATCGCATTGGCCACCAGCCCCTCACGCATCCTCGCGACGTACTTCGACGGCAGCTCCAGGTGGTGCTCATCCCCCGTGAGCGCCGCCAGCGCCACCTGCGCCTCCGTCAGCGTGGACGCACCCGAGGGGAAGGCGTTGTCGAAGAGGCCATACGTCGCCACCACCAGGTCCTTCTGTCCCCGAGGCGCCGTGAGATAGGCCTGCTTCTCCGCGTCCCAGAAGAGCGCCTCCGCGCGCGTCACCAGCGCCTTCGCCGCCTCCAGGTACTTCACGTCGAACGTCGCCTGGTACAGCGCGGTGAGGCCCGAGGCCAAATCACCGTAGTCCTCGAGGAAGCCGTCGATGCGCGCCTGTCCCTCTTGATACGAGCGCGCCAGCCGCGTCCCATCCCACAGCTTCGCGAGCACGAAGTCCGCCGCGGAGACGGCGAGACGTGCCCAGTCGGGCTGCTCGAAGACGCGCGAGGCGAGCGCGAGCCCGCGAATCATCAAGCCATTCCAGCCCGCGAGAATCTTGTCGTCGCGCCCCGGCTTCACGCGGCGCTCGCGCGCCTGGAACAACACCTGCCGCGCCTCCGCCAGCTCACGCTCCACGGCCTCCAGCGAGAGGCTTCGCTCCCGGGCCAGCGTCGCCGCGGGCACCACGACCTCCAGCACCGTGGCGCCATGCTCGAAGTTGCCCAGCGGCGTGATACGGAAGTGGCGCATGACGAGCTCCGCGCGCTCGGGCGGGAGCACCGCCTGGAGCTCCTCCGGGCGCCACACGAAGAACTTGCCCTCCTCGCCCTCGCTGTCCGCGTCCTGCGCCGCGTAGAAGCCGCCGCCCGCGTCCGTCATCTCGCGGCGCACGTACTCCACCGTCTCCTCCACCACCTTGCGCCACAACGGCCGAGGCGCCACCTGCTGCGCCTCCGAGTACAGGTGCACGAGCTGGGCGTTGTCGTAGAGCATCTTCTCGAAGTGCGGCACCAGCCAGCGCGCATCCACCGAGTAGCGATGGAAGCCGCCTCCGAGCTGGTCGTAGATGCCGCCCAGCGCCATCCGCTCCAGCGTGAGGAACACCGCGTCCCGCAGCGAGTCACCGCCCCCGCGCCGCCACGCGCGCAACAGCAGCGAGAAGTTCATCGGGTTGGGGAACTTGGGCGCCCCGCCGAAGCCTCCGTGCACCGAATCCACCTGCAGGGCCATGCGCTGTCCCATCGACAGCACGTCCTCCACGGACAGCACCCCGGGGGCGGCGTCCAGGCCATACGCGGCCAGCTCCCCCAGGCCCTCCTCGAACTGCGCGGCCTGGCGGTGGATGTCGTCGCGCTTGTTCTTCCACGCGTCCCGCAGCGCCATCAGCAGGCGGGGGAACCCCGGGCGGCCGTAGCGGTCCTCCGGCGGGAAGTAGGTGCCCCCGTAGAAGGGCTTCAGGTCCGGCGTGAGGAACACCGTCAGCGGCCAGCCCCCGCCCTGCCCCATGAGCTGAACCACGCCTTGGTAGATCTGGTCCAGGTCCGGGCGCTCCTCGCGGTCGACCTTGATGTTGATGAACCCCTCGTTCATCAGCCGGGCCGTGTCGGGCGACTCGAAGGACTCGTGCGCCATGACGTGACACCAATGGCACGCGGAGTACCCCACCGAGAGCAGGATGGGCTTGTCCTCGGCACGTGCTCGCGCGAGCGCTTCGTCGCCCCACGCGAACCAGTCCACCGGATTGCTGGCGTGCTGACGCAGGTACGGCGAGGGCTCTCGGGCAAGCCGGTTGGACGGACCCGAGGACGGTGGGTGGGTGGCCATGCGGACTCCAAGCAAGGGATTGCGTCGAGACGCCATACGAAGCGGGGGAAAACTCGGCAAGCCCCTTGGGGGCGACCCTCCACTGGAGAACGTGAGTGGGGTACGGTGGCGTCCAGACTCACGCATGGTTTCCACCGCCCCCGTCTCTCAGGGCCCTGCTGGCCTTGGCCTTAAGACCTGTCTTGCCCTGCTCGGCGTGGCCCTCGTGGTGCGGACCGTGGTGGCGCTCGGGACCGACGTCTACTTCGACACGGCCTACTACTGGCAATGGTCGCAGCGGCTCGACTGGGGCTACTACGACCATCCCCCGCTCATCGCGTGGCTCCTCGCGCTCCTGGGCATCCACGCCACGGCGCTCCTGTGTGGCGCGGGCACCATCGCCGCCGTGTGGGGCCTGGCGCGAGACGTGTACCAGAGCCGTGAAGCGGCCTGGCGCGCATCGGCCCTGTGGAGCGTGGTGCCCGGCGGCATGGTCGCGGGCATCTGGGCCACGCCGGACTCGCCGCTGCTCTTGTTCTGGACGCTGGCGCTCTGGGCGCTGTGGCGCGAGCGGTGGTTGTGGGCGGGCATGGCCTCGGGGCTCGCGCTGCTCGCCAAGTTCCCCGCGGTGTTGCTGGGCATCGCCTTCCTCATCACCGCGCTGAGGTCCCGACGCTTGCCCTGGGGCGCGTGGGGCACGGGTGTCATCGCGGCGGTGTTCCTGGTCCCCGTGCTCCTCTGGAACGCGCGGCACGACTGGGTGGGCATCCTCTTCCAGCTCAAGCATGGGCTGGATGGCCAGGGCGGATGGCGCACGCTGGGCGACTTCGTCGTGGGGCAGTTCGCCTTCGGGGGGCCCGTGCTGGCGATTCTCGCGCTGGTGTACGCGGTGCGAGGCCCCCGCGAGCACTTCTTCCTGCGCATGGCGGCGCTGGTGCCGTTGCTGTTCTTCGGTTACGCGGCGTCGCGCGCGCGGAGCGAGGTCAACTGGACGACCATGGCGTACCTCTCGGTGTGCGTGGGCGTCGCGGGCATGAGCCGGCTGTGGCAGCGCGCGGCCGCGTTCTCCGGGCTCGCGGTGGTGCTGGGGGTGTCCATCCACCTCTTCTTCCCGCTGATGTCCGTCAAGCGCGACACGACGCTGTGGCGCACCCATGGCTGGGACGTGCTGAGCGTCCTGGCCACACCCGAGAAGCTCTTCCCCGAGATGAAGCCAGGCAGCGTGGTCGCCGTCTTCTCGGGCAACTACCAGCTCGCCTCGCTGGTGGCGCTCCACGCGGGTGTCCCCGTGGGCACGGCGGGGCCGGTGCGCTTCAGCCAGTACGACGTGTGGCCCGAGCCTCCCATCCCCCCGGGCAAGGACGTGCTCTGGGTGGAGGAGGATGGCCCGTTCGCGCCTTCCGCGCTGACGGACCGCTTCGAGACCATGGAGGAACCCGTCGAGCTGGTGGGCATGTACAAGGGCCGCCGCCTGCATCCGTTCCGCGTGTGGTGGGTGCGAAACGCGAAGCCCCCTCCGACGCCTCCCGAAGCGCCCGACGGGATGAATCAGTCCCATCGCTGACCGCCCAGGCGGCAGCGGCTTGCTCGTGTGCTCTCCGCGAGCCACCCGGGGGTGTAGACTCCGTCCGCTCCGCATGGACCTCACCCTCTTATTCGTCGGTCTCGTCAAAGTGGTGCTGGGGGGCCTGGTCGCCGCCCTCGGCATCTGGATGGCGCTGCGCGGCTTGAGCCGCATCCTCGGCACGCAGCCGGTGGAGGAGCTGCGCCAGGGCAACACCGCGGCGGGCCTCGTCCATGCGTCGAGCCTCGTGTCGCTGGGGCTGCTCGTACAGCACGCGGTGCTGGCCACCTCGGACGCGGTGGACCTCACGGTGCGCACCTCGCCCTTCCAGCCCGTCATGCTGGGGAAGCTCATCGCCGTGGCCGCGCTGCACGTGGGCCTGTCGCTGGGCGTGGGCGTCGCGGTGCTCGCGATGGGCATCCTCCTGTTCGACCGGATGACGCCGGGCATCGACGAGCTGGCGGAGGTGCGCAAGGGCAACGTCGCCGCCGCGCTCATCCTCGCCGCCATCCTGCTGGTGCTCGCGCTGCTCACCGCGCCCGGACTCCAGGCCGCGCTCAACGGGCTCATCCCCTTCCCCCAGCTTCCGGAGGGCACTGTTGTCGCGCCCGGCTGACGGGTTCGCGCCGCCTCGAACATGTCCTCGGATTCGCGCATGAAGACGGCCCTCAAGCTCCTCGCCGCGCTGCTGGTGGTCGCCGGCGCGCTCGGGGGTGCCCTCCGTCTGGGCCTCGTGGGCCGGCTCGCGGACACGGACGCGGGCGCCGCGCCCCATGACATCCCCGGAGGCTCGGACGCGATGGAGCTGGGCACGGTGCTCATCCCCTCGGACACGCCGCGCGCACGGGCACGGACGTATGTCTGGAGCACGGCGGGCCTCACGCCGCCCGACCATCGGCTGACCTACGGGCTGGGCGACACGCTGGATGCCTGGATGGAGGACCAGCTCAAGGCGCTCGGGCGGAGGCTGCGCTACCGCTCCCTGGGCGGTGAGCGCTTCACCTATCAGCCCCCTCGCGGCTGCTCCGCCGACATGCGCTGCATCTACGAGGAGCTGATGCGCAGCAACGAGGGGCCGGTGAAGGCGCTGGGCGAGCGCTTCGTCACGTCCGTCCGCGAGCGCAACCTGGACTCCGCGCAGGCCGCGCAGCTCATCCTCGGCTTCGTGCAGCGCATCCAGTACGAGCTGCCGCGGGACGAGCCCTTCGGCATCGTCCCCCCCGCGCTGGTGCCCGCGCGCAACCGAGGAGACTGCGACTCCAAGGCCCTGCTCGCGGTGATGTTGCTGCGTCAGGTGGGCATCGACGCGGTGATGCTCTACTCGGACCCGCTGGCCCACGCGGCGGTGGGCGTGGGCCTACCGGGCTCGGGCACCCGGCTGCGCCACGGAGGGCGCAGCTACCAGTACGCGGAAGTCACCGCCGAGGGCTGGCCGCTGGGGATGATTCCTCCCAAGTACGACAAGCCCCGGCTGTGGCGGGTGATGCTGCTGGACACCCCCACCGGCTAGCGAGGCTCCAGCGGAGGCGCCGCGAGCACGTCGCGCAGATAGCGCTCGTAGGCCTCCTTCATGGGCAGCTCCGAGTCCACCCCGAGCCGGCGCCGCGTCGTCTGATGACGGGAGCCGTCTCGAGGGTCCACGCCCTCCTTCACGTAGCGCTCCCAGCGGATGGCGGAGCCCCGGCGCTGCCAGAGCGGCACCTCGTTGAAGTTGATGCCGCGCTGGAAGAGCAGCTCGTTCTTGAAGGCCGTGGAGCGCCCATCCAGCTCCCGCGTGGCCTGCGCCGCGCTCAGCCCCTCCTTGCGCAGCGTCCAGTAACACCAGCCCTGAAGCGAACACCGCGAGCCATCCGCCTGTCGCCACGCGAAGTAGTCGAGCACCGAGCGCTCATCCACGCCCATCCACACGCGCCCGTCGAACACCGCCGGCACGCCCACCGCGTGCGTGAAGGTGGCGGTCGCCACGCTGGCGGAGAGCGACACCAGCTTCTCCACCTCGCGGTCGAACAACGACCAGTCGGGGCGGAAGAGCACGGAGATTTCGTCGCTCTGCGTATACGCGTAGATGCCCTGGAACTCCTCCAGCAGCGCGCTCGCGGTGCGGACCATCATCCCGTGGAAGCGCGGGTCGAACGGCTTCTCGAAGCGCTCCTGCGTGAAGCGGGAGAAGCCTCGGCCGTCCACGCGCAACACCGCCCACGCTCCAGGCAGGAGGCGCAGGCCGTGAAACAGCTCCCCCTGCCGCATCTTTCGAGCCATCTCATCCGCGTCCATCATCTTCCTGCTCCTTCCAGTCCTCGACGACGAAGTCCCCGTCGCCGCCGAGGGTGACGCGGTACAACGAATCAAATCCCTCCTCACGACACGGCCGCCGCAACAGCTTCGCCGTCGCGAACAGCGCCACCTCCGGCACCCGCGCGCGCCCCTGCCGCTTCGCATTCCGCGCCAGGCAATCCACCAGCTTCGAGGAGAAGGAGTAGCCAATGACAGACGCGCCATGCGCCTGGCCCAGCGCGATGAGCGGCGCGCGCTGCTCCCGCGTCGGGTGGGTGTTGTCCACCACCACCGACTTCCCTTCGGCCAGCGCCTCGGCCACGCACCGCTGCTGACGCGCGTCCTTGCGCCGCGCGTTGGGCCACAGGTCCTTGCTCACCAGGACGTGCGTCGAGGCGAAGCGCCGCTGAAAGAAGCTGCTCTTGCCCGAGGCCTGCAATCCGATGAAGAGGATGAGTTCCATGACGAGGCCCCTCCGGACGCCGCGCCCGGGACCCGGCTGACGCCCTCCTCCCAGCGGACCCCACAGGGCGTGTCGGCTCGCGCACCGCGTCTACCTCAATCACCGCCGGCTGTGAGGCATTGCACATCGCGCGGGACCGACACGGCGAATGTGTTGATTCGACGTGACTATCTCGATTAACAATTAATTCTCGATTTCCTGCGATTCAACAACTGTCGTAATCCGCCGCCCGGACTGAATCCTGGCGCGGCGGGCGCAGCACGAAGCGCAACCCGAGCAGCAGGAGAGACACCTCATGAAGACTGCATTCTCGTCGTATTCGGGAAGCTGGCGTCGCCTCACTGTGATGACCCTGGGCTGTGGCCTTCTCGCGCCGATTCCGGCGTTCGCGGCGACCAAGGCGCCGTCAGGAGTCGAGCGCGCC
Source organism: Myxococcus stipitatus (assembly GCF_038561935.1). The sequence continues at coordinate 8,266,404 of NZ_CP102770.1, forward strand.
GCGACAGCCGCGGCGCGAGTCATCGACAGCGACAAGGCCACCACGGCGCGTCCTGTCGCGGGGCTGGAGGACTCGGTGAAGGGGCGCCACGCGCTCGTCACCGGGGCCGGCCGGGTGTTCCACCGCACGGACAACCAGGTGCATTCGCTGAAGACGCTCGCGGTCCCCAGCACCACGCTCCAGTTACATGTCTGGGAAGAGCAGGACGCGGCCGGACAGCGTCAGGACTTCTTCGCGTACAGCCGCGGTGGCACGGAGCTCGTGGGCCGGGCCCAGGCCACGACGTATCAGGTGCGCCTGGGGCACGTTCAGTTCGACCCGCTGCGTGACACGGCGCCGCTGGTCGCGGGCCTCCTGACGGCGGACCCGGGCAACACGCTGTCACTCGTGCAGCTCCAGGCGACGCCGCTGCCGGAGCTTCGGGAGTCCCTGGAGCGAGAGGGTGGCAAGGTGCTGCGCTTCCTCACGGACCACACGTTCCTGGTGGAGATGAACGCGGACACGAAGAAGCGCGTCGCGGAGCTGCCCTTCGTGCGCTGGGTGGGCCCGTACCATCCGGAGTATCGCGTGGAGGGCTTCCTGCGGGACGCCCTCACGGGGCGCTCCGCGCGGCTGGAGGCGCAGCGCTACTCCATCATGGTGGGTGAGCGCGGCGCCGTGCGCCAGGGCGAGGTCGCCGACCTCGTGCGCAAGCTAGGCGGCACCGTGGACCTCATCGAGCCGGGTGGCCTGCGCGTGGAGGCCACGCTCACCCAGCCGCAGCTCGAGCGGCTCGTGCGCTCCAACGCGGTGCAGTTCATCGACCGCTGGGGTGGCCCGGGTGAGGTGGACATGAACAACGTGCGCGAGGTGGGTGGCGCCAACTACCTCGAGACGACGCGCGGCTGGACGGGTGAAGGCGTGCGCGGCGAAATCTTCGACACCGAGCTGCGGACCACGCATCAGGAGTGGGCCGTGCCCCCCATCATCCACAGCACGTCCACCACAGGCAGCGCGCACGGGACGAGCTGCTACAGCATCAACTTCGCCAAGGGCGTCGTCCCCGAGGCGCGCGGCATGCTCCCCAAGGGTCAGGGCATCTTCTTCCTCTACAGCCAGTCCACCCAGTTCGGCGGAACCAAGTCCCGCTACGACATCAACCGCGAGCTGACGGACCCGGCGGGCCCCTACCGCGCCGTGTTCCAGACCTCCAGCGTGGGAAGCACCCTGGGCACCACGTACACCACCATCTCCGCCGAGGTGGACGACTACCTCCACAAGGCGCCCATCCTCAGCACCCAGTCCCAGAGCAACTCCGGCACGCGCAACTCGCGGCCGCAGGCGTGGGCCAAGAACATCGTCTCCGTCGGCGGCTTCTACCACCGCAACACCGCCAGCCGCACCGATGACTCCTGGAGCAACAGCGCGAGCATCGGCCCCGCGGCCGACGGACGCCTCAAGCCGGACCTGTCCTACTTCTACGACCAGATTCGCTCAGCCAGCAACGCGAGCAACACGTCGTACACGGAGTTCGGCGGAACCAGCGCCGCGACCCCGCAGACGGCGGGCCACTTCGGGCTCCTCTTCGAGATGTGGCACAAGGGCGTGTGGGCCGGCCACGGCGGCGGCGCGGACGTCTTCGCCAGCCGCCCACAGATGGCGACCGCCAAGGCGCTGATGATCAACCTGGCCCACCGCTACAACTGGACGGCCGGCGGCACCAACGGCGACCTGACGCGCGCGCGCCAGGGCTGGGGCACCGCGGACATCAAGCGGCTGCATGACCGCGCCCCGGTGACGGGCATCATCGACGAGACGGACACCCTCCTGCCCCTGGGCAGCAACACCTACGGCGTCACCGTCGCCGCGGGCGAGAAGGAGCTCAACGTCACGCTCGTCTACACGGACCCCGCGGGCACGGTGGGCGCCGCGCAGGCGCGCATCAATGACCTCTCGCTGCGCGTCACCTCGCCCTCCGGCGTCGTGTACTGGGGCAACAACGGCCTGACGGCGAGCAACGTCTCCACGTCCGGCGGCGTCTCCAACAAGGTGGACACCGTCGAGAACGTCTTCCTGGTCAACCCCGAGGCCGGTGCGTGGACCGTGACGGTGCTCGGCGACGAAATCGTCCAGGACGCCGACCTGAGCACCCGCGCCATCGACGCGAAGTACGGCCTGGTCGTGAGCGGCGGCATCCTCCGCAAGTAGTCACACCGTGACACGCGGGTGGGCCGGTGTTCCCCACGAGGACCACCGGCCCGCCCACCGCGTGACACGCCCGCGCCCGAGACACTGGCCGCCGTCGCGTCCGGATGGCATGACGGGGCCCATGGCTCGTGACGTCTCCTTCTTCGACCAGCTCGGCTCCCTCCTCGCCAAGGAGCGCGAGGCCGAGAAAGCCCGCCTCGCCACCCTCGCCGAGGGCCTGTCCCTCCACGAGCGCGAGGAGCAGGGCCTGTCCGTCCTGGACCTCGAGACGGTGGAGGAGGAGGTCGGCCTGGGGGGCCGCGTGCTGCTCACCCTGGCCCGCGCGGACCGCGCGCGCCTTCCCTCCCGGCTCCACAACGGAGACCTGGTGGCGGTGCTCCCCCGCCGCGCCGAGGTGAGCGAGCCCGCCAAGGCCCTGGTCTCCCGCGCCAGCGCCACGCGCCTCCAGCTCGCCTTCGACCGCTCTCCGCCCCCGTATGTCCACGAGGGCCTGCTCAGACTCGACGTCGTCCCCAACGACGTCACCTACGAGCGGATGCGCACGGGCCTTCAGCGCGTGAAGGCCATGGACAAGGGCCTCGAGCGCCGCAAGCGCGAGGTGCTGCTGGGCAACGAGCCGCCGCGCACGGACAAGCCTCGCGACTTCGAGCCGGGCCGGCCCCTCAACCCCGAGCAGCTGGACGCGGTGGGACGCGCGCTCGCCGCCGAGGACTTCTTCCTGGTCCACGGCCCTCCGGGCACCGGCAAGTCCACGGTGCTCGCGGAGGTGGCCGCGCAGGCCGTGGCCCGAGGCCAGCGCCTGCTCTGCACCGCCGCCAGCAACGCCGCGGTGGACCACCTGCTGGACCTGTGCCTGGGCCAGGGCCTGCGCGCCGTCCGCGTGGGCCACCCCGCCCGCGTCGCGGCGCGCCTGCAGGAGCACACGCTGGACATCGTCGTGGAGGAGCACCCCGACCGCGTCGTCTCGCGCGAGCTCTTCGACGAGGCCTTCTCGCTGCTCGGCTACGCGCGACGCCAGCGCACCCAGGGCCGCAGCCGCGCGCGCTTCTCCAACGCCCGCGCCTCCACCACGGAGGCCAAGGCCATGCTCGACGAGGCCCGCGCGCTCGAGCGCAAGGCGGTGCGCTCCGTGCTGGCCAACGCGGACGTCGTCTGCGTCACGCTCGCGAGCCTCGACTCCGGCGTGCTGTCCGGGGAGAAGTTCGACCTGGCGCTCCTGGACGAAGCCACCCAGGCCACCGAGCCGCTCGCGCTCCTGGGCTTCCTGCGCGCGCCCATCGTCATCCTCGCCGGAGACCCGCAGCAGCTCCCGCCCACCGTGCTGTCCCAAGACGCCGCGCGCGCGGGCCTGGCGGTGAGCCTCTTCGAGCGGCTGCTCGCGGACCACGGCGACGGCGTGAAGCGCATGCTGCTCGAGCAGTACCGGATGAACACGCGCATCATGGACTTCCCCTCGCGCGAGATGTACGGCGGCCAGCTGCGCGCCCACCCCTCCGTCGCGGACCGCATGCTCGCGGACGTGCTGCCGCCCGGAACCGAGGTGGATGCGCCGCCCGTCCTGTTCCTCGACACCGCCGGCAAGGGCTTCGACGAGGAGGTGGAGCCCACCACGCGCAGCCTCTTCAACACCGGCGAGGCGGACCTCATCGAGACGCGCGTGCGCGCCTTGCTCGCGCTGGGCCTGTCACAGCGGGAGCTCGCGGTGATTACGCCCTACAGCGCCCAGGCCCACCGCCTGCGCGAGCGCCTGGAGTCCTTCGCCCCCGACGTCGAGGTGGACACCGTGGACGCCTTCCAGGGCCGCGAGAAGGACGCCGTGCTCGTCTCCCTCACCCGCTCCAACAGCGAGGGCCAGGTCGGCTTCCTCAACGACCTGCGCCGCATGAACGTCGCGCTCACCCGCGCCCGCCGGCACCTCTTCGTCGTGGGCGACTCGGCCACCCTCAGCGGCCACCCGTTCTACGCCCGCTTCATCGAGGAGTCCCAGACGCACGGCGGCTACCGCTCCGCCTGGGAGTGGGCCGATACCCCCTGAGCCCAATCCCTTTCATCGACAGGTCATCACAGACCCAGCCCTGGGGTACTATGCAAGGACTGACAGGGTCATGATCCAAAATTTGTCGCAGCGGTGAACCAATTTTGTCACCGCCCTCCGTCCATGCGGGGGACGCACCTGGGATATCAAGCATTTGGCTTGAAACCTGTTGTCGGGCACGAGACGTGCTTCTGCTCCAGGGTGGGGAGGAACCGCCACATGTCTCAACGTCCCAACGTGACGAAGGAAAACGACGTCTGGGTGCTCCGCATCGAGAAGGACAACGGGAAGGTCCAAGAATACCGGTGCGCGACGGAGAACCAGGCCCGGCAGCTCGCCCTGGTGATGTCGAAGCCGGACACCGGGGGGCCGCCGAGGCCGCCCGCACCGCCGCGATGAGGTAAGGCACGGGCCAGGAGCCGCCCGTGACCCTCATTCTCGAATCCCACTTCGTCGACTCCCAGGGGCTGCGCTTGCACGTGCGCCACCGCCCCGGGGCTCCCGCCGCGCCCGCCGTGCTGTTCCTCCATGGCTGGCTGGACCACACCCACAGCTTCGACGGCGTCATCGAGCACGTCCCCGCGCACTGGCGGCTGGTGCTGCTCGACTTCCGAGGCATGGGCCGGAGCGCGCACGCGCCTCCCGAAGCCCACTACCAATCCGGCGAGCACCTGCTGGACGTCGAAGCCGCGCTCGACGGAATGGGCCTGTCCCAGGTGTACCTGGTGGGCCACTCGCTGGGCGGCATCATCGGCACCACCTACGCGGCCACCCGCCCGGAGCGCATCCTGGGCCTGTCGCTCATCGAGAGCATGGGCCCGTTGGGCGGCGCGGCCGAGGCCACGGTGGACCGGCTGCGCTCCTTCTTGAACGACACGCGCAGGCCGCCGCGCCGCAAGGTCTACCCGACGGTGGAGGACGCGGCCGCGCGCCTGCGGGAGACCAACCCCACGCTGCCCCTGTCCGCCGCGCTGTACCTGGTGCGCCACGGCACCGAGCGCGTCGAGGGAGGCGTGGCCTTCACCTTCGACCCGCGCCACCGCCGCCGCTTCGCCCAGGGCTATGACGAGGCCCAGTGGCTGGCCATCCAGGCCGCCCTCACCTGTCCGGTGCAGGTCATCCGCGGCGAGCAAGGCCTGTGGCCCGACGCGCGGAAGCTGGACCGCCGGCTGGAGTCGCTTCGCACACGCGTTGCACCGCCGGTGATGATTGCCGGAGGGCACCACGTCCACCTGGAGCAACCCGCTGAAGTCGCTCGGGCGCTCACCGACTTCATCCGCTGAGGCCCGCATCCGGGCAGAAGGTCGGGAAAAGTCTTTCACCCTCCAGGGCAATGCCGTTCCCTCCGAAGCACACGGCGGCGACTGCGCATCCCAACCCCTTGAATTCAGGACAGCAGCCTAGTTCCCCCGGGTTGGTATGGCATTTGGAATGGGGAGGGGTCGGTGGAGCACGCACCGGACCCTGACGGGTGTGTGTGGGGAGAAGGGTGAGGAGCGGAACATGGGGATGGGGCAGAGGGGGCGAGTCCTCGCATCGGCGGTGCTCGTCGCCACCCTGGTCGCCTGCCACGAGGGGGAAGAGACCCGCGCGGTGCAGGCCACGGCGGTGGTGGACATGGACGTGCTCGACTTCGGCGAGGTGCCGGTAGGCGAGTGGCGGGAGCGCGAGGTGCGCATCCGCAACATCGGCTATGTGCCCTTCTTCGCCATCGAGGCACTGCCCATCCTCGGCAACCCCTCCTACGAGGTGGAGCTGCAGGACGGCGGCGGCCGGGTGATGCCAGGCGAGTCGCACGTGGTGCGCGTGCGCTTCCATCCGCTCGCGGAAGGGGTCACCCAGGAGACCGTCCACGTCACCACCGACGCCAACCAGGGCTCGAAGGCCCAGGTGCAGGTCACCGGCCTGGGCACGCCCACGCAGATTGGCATCGACCCGCCGGTGCTGGACTACGAGACGCTGGAGGTGGACAGCGACCGCGCGCTGGAGGTCACCATCACCAACCCGGTGGACCTGCCGCTGACGCTCGTCGTGCGAGGAAACTCGCCGGACCCGTTCACGCCCGACACCCTCACCATCCCGCCCCAGTCCTCGCGCAAGGTGAGCACGCAGTACCTGCCCCGCGCGCTGGGCGCCATGGACGCGCGCCTGGAGGTGCGCTCGTGCGAGCAGTGCACGCCGTCGGTGGTGGAGCTCAAGGGCCACTCCGTCGCCACCGCCTTCGTGTTCGACCCGGCGCCCGTGCCGTTCGACCTGATTCCGGTGCATGAGCGCACGCAGTCGTATACGCGCGCGCGCAACATCACCTGGCGGCCCGTCACCATCGACCGGCTCATCACCAGCGACCATGCCTTCGTGCCGCTCTCCAAGCCGGAGGGCTCCACGGTGCAGCCGGGCGAGGTGGTGGAGCTGAAGATGGAGTTCGCCGCGCGCTACTCCGGCCCCAACATCGGCGACCTCAAGGTCCACTACGCCTCCGACAAGCCTCGGCAGTCGGAGGTCGTCCTGGATGCGCGAGGCGGGCGCCCCACCCTCGCGGTGACGCCCGTGATGCTGGACTTCGGCGAGCTGCCCGTGGGCGGCAAGGTGGAGCAGTCCATCCGCATCACCAACGCGGGCACCAACGGCTCCCTGAAGTTCACGGGCGTGACGGCGGATGGCGACAGCGGCCAGTTCAGCGTGGACGTGCCCACGCGCGGCGCGCAGCGCTATCCGTGGTCCGCGGGCACCTGGCCCCAGCTGGACACGCCGGGGCTGGATGTCGCCCCTGGCAACGACGCGCTGGAGCTGAAGGTCTACTTCGAGCCCGTCACCGAGGGCACCTTCCGGGCGCGGCTGCGCGTGCGCTCCGATGACCTCTTCAACCCCGAGCGGGAAATCATCCTCACGGGCCGCTCGCGCACCAGCGGGCCCTGCGAGTACGAGCTGCTGCCCCAGCCGGTGATGGACTTCGGCAACGTGGTGCCCGGCAAGGGCGCGGTGCTGGGCTTCCGCTTCCGCAACCCGGGCCGCGGCGAGTGCGCGGTGAAGGACATCCACCTGTCCAACGACGCCAACGGCGCCTTCTTCATGCCGGGCGGCAGGCTGACGGGAGGCATCGTCCTCTACGACTCCGCCTTCAGCGCCATGGTGGCCTTCCGTCCCTCGGCCGAGGGCGAGTACGCCGGAGAGCTGAAGCTGACGGTGAACAACCCGGCCGCGCCCACGGTGACACTGCCCCTCAAGGGGGTGTCGAGGGCGAGCTGCCTCGTCGCCTCGCCCCCCTACGTGGACTTCGGCCCCATCCGCTACGACTGCGCCGCGCCGCCGCGCAAGACGTACGTCGCCAACCGGTGCAGCGAGCCCATCACCGTCACCGGCGCGACGCTGGGCCATGGCACCAGCGGCCAGTTCACCCTGCAGACGCCGATTCCGCTGCCGCGCACGCTCCAGCCGACCGAGGGCTTCGAGCTGGAGGTGGACTACGCGCGCAACGTGCTGGGCCAGCACTTCACGCCGCTGTACCTGCACGTGGCCAACGAGACCACGCCCTTCCTGGTTCCGCTGATTGGCGAGACGAACCACGAGGGCATCCAGGTGGACCGCTACACGCAGGGCACCGACAGCCAGCTCGACGTGCTCTTCGTCATCTCCAACACGACGACGATGGCGCCCTACCAGCAGCGACTGAAGTCGGCGATTCCCGGCTGGCTGGAGTACGCGCGGCAGCAGCAGGTGGACCTGCGCATGGGGGTCACCACCACGGGCCTGGTGCCGCGAGGGCCCCAGTGCGGCGGGGGCGCCAACGGCGGCGAGGCGGGCCGGCTGTTCCCCGCCGACGGAAGCCACGCCCGAGTGGTTTCCAGCGCGGGCCCCAACGCGGCGGCCCAGCTCCAGGCGAACGTGGAGGTGGGCCTGTGTCACAACCTGGTGCAGGGCCTGGCGACGATGCGACAGGCGCTGTCCGCGCCCTTGTCCGAGCAGACGGATGACCCGCGCACCGCGCTGCCCAATGACGGCAACTGGGGCTTCGTGCGGCCCGCGGCGCGCATGGCGGTGGTGGTGCTGGCGGACGAGGACGACAACTCGGGCTTCAGCCCCGACAGCTTCATCCAGTTCCTCCAGACGCTGAAGGGCACGGGCATGGCCCACCGCAGCCAGCTCTACGCGCTGGTGCCCACCGACAACCGCTGCTCCACCGCCGGCGGGGACGCGGACCGCTTCCTCGAGGTGGCGCGCGGCACGGGGGGCCGGGCCGACTCCATCTGCGAGGGCAGCTACCGGTCCCTGCTGGACTCGGTCATCCAGCGCGCGGGAGAGCCCCAGGCGGACTTCCCCCTGACGGCCGACCCCACGGGTGACGGAGAGATGGCCGTCCGCGTCCAGGGGCAGCCGGTGCCGGAGAGCCAGTGGACGTATGACGCCGCGGCCAACGCCATCGTCTTCGCGCCCGCGGCGGTGCCTCGGCCTGGACAGGCGGTGGAGGTCCGCTACCGCAGCGTGTGCAAGACGCCGCCGGTCGCGCCTCCCTGAGTCGCCACGAGCCCCCGCATCGGCGTCGATGCGGGGGATGAACCGGATGGGAAATGACGCGGCGCGGGCTTCCGCGCGTCGGTCCTCGCGGCTATCGTTGCGTCGACGTGGAGACATTCGGTCGCTACGAGTTGCTGCGCAAGATCGCCATCGGCGGGATGGGGGCCGTCTATCTCGCGCGACAGAAGGGGCCGGTGGGCTTCCAGAAGCTGCTCGTCGTCAAGCGGCTGCTGCCCCACCTGTCCGAGGACGATGAGTTCATCGAGATGTTTCTCGACGAGGGGCGCATCGCCGCGCACCTCAACCATCCCAACATCGCCCAGATTTATGACCTGGGGGACGTGGACGGGCAGTACTTCATCGCCATGGAGTACGTGCACGGCGAGGCGGTGGGGCCCCTGGGACTCAGGGCGCAGCAGCGCAAGCTGACGATTCCCCTGGCGCTCAAGTGCCGCATCATCGCGGACGCGGCGGCGGGACTGGATGCGGCGCACAACGCGCGCAGCCCCTCCGGCCGCAAGCTGGCGTTGATCCACCGGGACGTGTCTCCGCAGAACGTGCTCGTGGGCTACAACGGCGGCGTCAAGCTCATCGACTTCGGCGTGGCCAAGGCGTCCGGGAAGTTCTCCCAGACGGTGGTCGGCACCATCAAGGGCAAGCACGCGTACATGTCCCCGGAGCAGGCCCGGGGCGAGCCCCTGGACCACCGCTCCGACATCTTCGGCCTGGGCACGGTGTTCTACGAGCTGCTCACGCACCAGCGCCTGTTCAAGCGCGACACGGAAATCTCCACGCTGAAGGCCGTGGTGGGCGCGAAGCTGATTCCGCCCTCGGAGCTGTCGCCCGACATCCCCAAGGAGCTGGACGCCATCGTGCTGAAGGCCCTGGCGCGCAAGCGCGACGAGCGCTTCTCCTCGGCCGGAGAGGTGCAGCTCGCGCTGGATGAGTTCCTGGTGCAGCACAAGCTGCACGCGACGCCCGCGCACCTCGCGGCGTTCATGCAGGACGCGTATTCGGAGGAGCTGGAGGAGGAGCGGCTCGCGGCCGAGCCCACCGTCATCCACTACGACCCGCGCATCGCCGCCCGTCAGCAGGCCGCGGCGGCGGCGGCCGCGGCGGGTGACACGGGCTCGCAGGCGGGTCGGCCCACGGCGCGCCCCGCCGCCAAGGGACCCGCCGGAGTCTCCTCGTCGTCGACGGCGCCCATGGCGCCCCGGCGCGCGCCGACGGGCTCCTCCTCGGCGGCGGCCCCCGTGTCCTCTCGAGGGCAGGGAACGGGAAGTGGCCCGGCGCCCTCCGCGCCGGCCGCCCCCGCGAGCAAGGGCGGGACAGGCTCCGGCAAGCCCCCCGCGCCCCCCCCCCACAGGGCGGGGGTTGCCCCCACCGGCTCGGCGCCCAAGCGGGTGCCGACGCGCGCGTCGCTGGACGAGACGAAGGACGACTAGCCCGAGCCCTCGGGCGCCCCTTGAAAACAAACAGCCCGCGGCGCACACCAGCGCTCGCGGGCCGAGGTCGATGTCTTGTCGCCGGGCACGGGGAGGCCCGCGCCCGGTGGCCTCATGACCTCAGAGGTCGCGGCCGTTGAACTGGAACGACTTCAACGTCGTCAGGTCCATGCCGTCCAGGCAGCGCACGTTGACGGCGGCCATCTCCTTGCCGTCCGGCCCGACGCCGCGCGCGAAGGAGCGCACGCCGCACTTGGAGCAGAACAGGTGGTGGATGACCTTCTTGTTGAACTGGTAGTTCGTGAGGACGTCCTGCCCCGAGCGCAGCGTGAAGTTCTCCACGGGGGTGAAGCTCAACATCGTCCCGGACTTCTGGCAGATGGAGCAGTTGCAGGAGATCACCGGCTCGGAGAGGTTCAGCTTCGCCTCGTACCGGACCGCGCCACAGTGACAGCCGCCTTCGTAGCTCTTGAGGTCGCTCATGCGCGGCACCCTACACCGCTGACTCGGACGCCGCCCTCGGATTCTCTCGCCGCGACACGGGCGGCGGGCTCCCGGCTACAGGCTCGCGAGCGCGACGCGATACAGCGCGCGGTAGCCCATGCGCGGCGCGGGCTCGAAGCGCTCCGCGTTGAAGATATCGCGCAGCAGCGCCACCCCTTCCGCGGAGGACGGGAGTCCCAGCAGCGTGGACTCCAGCGCCGTCACCAGTTGCGGTGCCAGGCCCATGGCCACGGGCACGCCGTCATTGGGCGCCTCGTCCGTGTACGCGATGAGCTCGAAGCGGCGACCCGCGCCCGCCCCCAGCACATCCTCCACGCCCGTCGTGTACGTCAGCCCGGTGGAGGCCGGAGGGCAGAAGACGCTGGCCACATCCGCCTTGCCGTCCAGCACCGCCTCCAGCGCGCCCCGGTAGGAGCTGGTGAAGTGCTGCGCGAAGAAGGCCCGCGCGGGCTCCACGCCCTGCGCCTTCAGGTACGCGGTGGGGAGCAGGTAGCCCGCCACCGAATCCCGGTCCACCCACGCCGCCGTGGTGCCCTTGAGGCGGTCCAGCGTCAGCCCCGCCCCCGCGCGGCACACCAGCGCGGAGCGGTAGGACGACATGCCCCGGCGCACCCCGCGCACCACCACCCTCACGCCCATGGCCTCCATCCGCGCGCAGACGAAGGGAGGCGCCCAGGCCGCGTCCGCGCGGCCCGAGAGCAAATCCTTGGCGAGCGTCTCGTAGCTCGACGCGACGCTCACCTCCACCAGCTTGCCCAACGCCCGCTGGAGGAAGGCCGCCAGCCGGTCCGCGCGCTCCCGCGCCGTTTCGTTGCCCAGCGACGGCGGCAGCCCGAAGCGGAAGGAGTGTCTGGACGATGGAGGGACTTGAAGGGTCATACCTCCCCCCTAACTACCCCTCCCTGCCCAACCGCGCCACTTCGTCGTCGGCCAGACCGAAAGTCGCCTGCAGCATGTCCAGGATGCGCTGCTCGGCCGGGCTGGGCTCCCCGCTCGCGAAGGCGATTTTCGTGGCCAGCCGGAAGGCCTTCACCCGCTGGGCGTGGGTCGTCAGCCCATGGGCCAGCACGTGCAGCCGCTGGGGCAGCCCCTCGGCGGACAGCGCCGCCACCGCCTCGCTCACGAAGCTCTGCGCGCGCTCCGGGCTGACGTTCTCGAACAGGGGGTCCGCCGCGAAGCTCTCCACCAGCGCCCGGGCCTCGGCCTCCTTCAGCCGCCCGTCCGCCGCGCTCACCAGCACCATGACCTCCGCGTACAGCCGCTCCAGGGGCTCGCCCAGCGCCTCCGCCAGGCTGCCGCCGTTCTCGATGACGTCGATGATTTGCGCCACCTCGTCCTCGGAGATGCCCAGCGCGGCCTGGAACGTCTTGAGCAGCCCCAGCTCGCTCTTGGTCGCCCGCTGGTCCGCCAGCGCCACCGCCGCCGCCAGCCCGAAGGCCAGCATCCGGTTCTTGTGGTCCGGCAGCCGGCGCCGCAGCGACGCCAGCAGGTCCTCCAGGTTGCGGACCTCCGCCAGCTTCACCACGCTGGATTCCACCAGCGCGTTGAGCTCCTCGGAGCGCGTGCCCTCGAACTCCGGCCGCTCCAACACGCGGCTGAGCAGCGTCTGGAGCTCCCTCTGGGAGACACGGCCGTCGGCCATGGCCGCCAGCAACATCACCTCCACCAGCGCCGCGTTGCGTTCCTTGCGTGCGCTCATTGCCTGCTCTCGAGCCATGGACTGGCTCCCCCTTGCGTGTCCTGCGTGTCTTGGGTGGGCGCCACCTCCGACTCGCTCGCGTTCAGCGGGTCGGGGTTGAGCGCCCGGTCCAGCAGGTGCGACGGCCGAACGTTGGCCATCGCGTTGAGAACACTCTGCCGGACATTCGGAATCTCCTTCCCCAGGTCCTCCACCAGCCGCTGCATCCGCTTGCGCTGGAGGTTCTCCTGCGTGCCACACAAGTCACAGGGGATGATGGGGAAGGCCTTCAGCTCCGCGAACTTCGCGATGTCCTTCTCCGGCGCATAACAAAGCGGCCGGATGACCACGTTGCGGCCGTCGTCGCTCTTCAAGAGGGGCGGCATCGCCTTGATGGAGCCCGCGAAGAAGAGGTTCAACAGCAGCGTGTGGATGAGGTCATCCCGGTGGTGGCCCAGGGCAATCTTGTTGCACCCCAGCTCCACCGCCGCCGTGTAGAGGATGCCCCGCCGCATGCGCGAACACACCGAGCACTGCGTCTTCCCCGGGGGCGTCTTCTCCAAGACGATGCTGTACGTGTCCTCCTTCAGGAGCTTGTAGGGGTAGCCCTCCCGCTGGAAGTACTCCTCCAGGATGTGGCCCGGGAACCCCGGGTGCCCCTGGTCCAGGTTCACCGCGAGCAAGTCGAACTTCACTGGCGCGCGGCGCTGCAGCTCCCGGAGGAGGTAGAGCATGGTGTAGGAGTCCTTGCCTCCGGACACACCCACCATGATGCGGTCCCCGGCCTCGATGAGGCGGTGGTCCGCGATGGCTCGGCCCATGTGGCCAAGCAGACTCTTTTCCAGGCGCTGGACGTCGTTCATCGGCGTGGCCATCCTAGCGGCGGCCCGGGAAAAAACACGTCATTCAGGCGGTCCGGTCCGCTAGCCTGCCCAGCTCGATGCCAACCTACCCACAGGGTGCCGTGGACGTGGTCGATACCGAGGGGGCCCAGAGCGCTCTCGGAAAGCTGGAGCTGGCGCGGGAGCTGGCCGTGGACCTGGAGGCCGACTCCATGCACGCCTTCCGAGCCCGGCTGTGCTTCCTCCAGGTCGCCACCGACAGCGACGTCTTTCTCCTCGATACGCTCCAGCCCGGCGTGGAAGCCCGGCTGCTCGCCCCGCTGATGGGGGACCCGGGCCGGACCAAGTACTTCCACGCGGCGCAGGGGGACTTGCAGTTCCTGGCGGAGGCGGGGGTGCGGGTGCGCGGTCTGTTCGATACCCACCGGGCCGCCACCCTCCTGGGCTGGCCGAAGGTGGGCCTGGCGGATATCGCCCGGGAGAAGCTGGGCGTGGAGCTGCCCAAGGAGCACCAGCAGTCGGACTTCTCGCTGCGCCCCCTGCCCCCGGGCATGCGCGACTACATCGCCAACGACGTGCGCTACCTCTGTGAGCTGGGGCGGCAGGTGCGCGAGGCCACGCGCGAGGCCGGCATCCAGGAAGAGGTGGAGCTGGACTGCGAGCGGCTGTGTGACGAAGCGGTGGCGCGTCCCGACGTGGGCGCGGACTTCAAGCCGAAGCTGCCCCGCTCCGGGCTGTCCCCCGCGCAGATGACGCTGGCCAACGCCATCGCCCACGCGCTGCACCGGAAGCGGCTGGAGTGGGCGGAGAAGGAGAACGTGCCCATGGGGCGCATGCTCTCCAACATGGCCATCGCGGACATCGCCACGCGGCTGCCCTCCACGCCCAGGGACCTGGCGCGCGCGGCCGGCGTGCGCGGCTCCTTCGTGCGCACGCACGGCGACGAGGTCCTCGCCATCCTCCGCGAGCAGCAGGAGAAGTCGCGCAACGGGGAGCTGCAGCCGGAGCGCGAGAACAAGGGCCCCAAGGACTCCAACCGCCGCAAGCGCGAGGACGCCCTCAAGGCCTTCCGCGTGGAGAAGGCCGCCGAGCGCAAGGTGACGCCCAGCGTGATTCTCACCAATCCGCTGATGGACGCACTGCTGTCGCAGCCGCCGAAAGACCTGGAGGAGCTGGGCCGGGTGCCGTACCTGGGTGACAAGCGACTGAAGCTCTACGGACCCGCCATCCTCGAGCTGCTCGCCGCGTTCCCCGTCGTCGGCGGCTGAAGCTACCGTCGCGGCGGCGACGGTGGTGGAATGGCCAAGGTCTCGAGTCGCCCGAAGCGGGGCGGACGGAGCTTCCCTGATGCGGTTCGGTCACCTTGGCGCGGCCCTCAGCCTCCTGCTCACGTGCCTCCTCGGGGGGTGCGCGGGAGGTCCCCGCGAAGCCCCAAGGCCCGCCGCGTCCGAACGACCACGCGCGCGCGCCGTCCCGCCTCCCGCCGAGGACCCTCGCGTGCTCACGCCTCCGGGCCTGCGGCTGGAGGGGAGCGTGCGCCCCACGCGGCAGGCGGTGATGCTGGAGGTGGACCCGCGCCAGGAGCAGTTCCGGGGCACCGTGGACGTGGAGCTGTCGCTGTCCGAGCGCACGCGCGCCCTGTGGCTGCATGGCACGGAGCTGACGGTGTCGAGCGCCCACGTGAGGGTGGGCGGGACCCGCGTCTCCGTCGAGACCCTGCCCGTGGGCGAGGACCTGCTCGCCTTCCTCCCGCGCGAGCCCCTGGCGCCGGGCGTCGCCACGCTGCACGTCGAGTACTCGGGCCGCGCGAAGGCCCGGGAGGACAGCGGCGTCTTCCGCGAGGAGGAGAACGGCCGCTGGTACGCGATGACGCAGTTCCAGCCGCTGTATGCGCGGCGCGCGTTTCCGTGCTTCGACGAGCCCGGCTTCAAGATTCCCTTCGAGCTCACCTTGCGCGTGCGCGCGGAGGACTCCGCCTTCGCCAACACGCCCGTGCGCTCCGAGAAGACGGACGCGGAGGGCTGGAAGACGGTGCGCTTCCAGCCGACGCCCGCGCTGCCCACGTACCTGGTGGCCTTCGCGGTGGGCCCCTTCGACGTGGTGGACGCGGGCAAGGCCGGCAAGAACCAGGTGCCCGTCCGCATGATTGTGTCCAAGGGCCGCGGGGCGGAGAGCCGGTGGGCGGCCGATGTCACCGGGCCGTTGCTCGTCGAGCTGGAGGAGTGGTTCGGCTCGCCGTACCCGTACGCGAAGCTGGATGTGCTCGCGCTGCCAGGCCATCAGGGCGGAGCGATGGAGCACCCGGGCCTCATCACCTTCGCCGGGGGGTTGATGCTCAGCACGCCCCAGGACGACTCCGTGGCGCGGCAGCGCGTCTTCACGGAGACGCAGGCGCACGAGCTGGCGCACCAGTGGTTCGGCAACCTGGTGACCCCCGCGTGGTGGGATGACCTCTGGCTCAACGAGTCCTTCGCGGACTGGCTCGCCTTCAAGGTGGTGACGCGCTGGCGCCCCGAGTGGCGAGGCGACCTGCGCCGCGTGGAGGCGCGAGGTGCGTCCATGCGCGAGGACTGGCTCGTCAGCGCGCGCAGCATCCGCCAGCCCATCGAAGTCTCGGGTGACATCCACAGCGCCTTCGACGGCATCACCTACGGCAAGGGCGCGGCCGTGCTCGCGATGTTCGAGTCCTGGCTGGGCCCCGAGGTCTTCCAGCGCGGCGTGCGCGACTACCTCCGGACCCACGCGCGCGGCACCGCCACCACCGAGGACTTCATCCAGGCGCTGTCCCGGGCCGCGGGCCAGGCGGTGTCGCCCGCGTTCTCCTCGTTCCTGGACCAGCCCGGTGTCCCGCTCGTCTCCATGACGCTGGAGTGCCCCAAGGACGGCGCGCCTCGGCTCTCACTGGAGCAGCGGCGCTATCTGCCGCTGGGCGCGTCCGACAAGGCCCCCGACTCCAAGCCCTGGCACGTGCCGCTGTGCGTGCGCTACGCGGTGGGCGACGTGGAGGGCCGCGCCTGCACCGTGCTCACCGAGCCGTCAGGCACCCTGACGCTGACGGAGGCCCGGCGGTGCCCGGACTGGGTCCACCCCAACGCGGATGCTCGCGGGTACTACCACGCGCTGGTGCGGGGCGACGGCCTGACGCGGCTCGCGACGAAGGGCGCCGCGCGGCTCAGCGTCCCCGAGCGGCTGGTGTTGATGGCGGATGCCCAGGCGCTGCTGTCCAGCGGCGCGCTGGACGTGAGCCAGGCGCTCACGCTGGTGACGCGGCTGGGGGAGGGCGACGCGAACCTGGTGATGGGCGCGGCGAGCGTGGTGGGCAGCGTGCACTCGGACCTGGTGCCGGAGGCGCTGCGCGCGCATCGCGCCCGCTTCGTGCGGGGACTCTTCGGCGAGCGAGCGCGCTCGGTGGGCTTCGTCTCGCGCCCTGGCGACAGCGAGGACCTGCGGCTGCTCAGGCCCACGCTGCTGGGCATCGTCGCCAACGAGGGAGCGGACCCCAAGCTGCGCGCCGAGGCCCGCCGTCTGGCCCTGCGCTGGCTGGAGAACCACGGCGCCCTGCAGTCGGAGGACGCGGCCATCGTCCTCCAGTCCGCGTCGGTGGCGGGGGACGCCTCCCTGCACAAGCAACTGAGGGACGCGGCGCGCGCCGCCGTCACCGAGTCGGAGCGAGGGCTCCTCTTCAACGCGCTGGGCAGCTTCCGGGACGCGTCCCTGGCTCGCGCGGGACTGGAGCTGCTCCTGGACTCGAAGGTGGATGCGCGCGAGGCGCTGGCCATCCTCTTCGGCCAGCTCTCCGACAGCTCCACCCGGGACGTGGCGTTCACCTTCCTGCGCGAGAACTTCGACACCTTGCGAGGACGGCTGCCCCGGGACATCTCCACGTGGCTGCTCTCCAGCGGCGGCGTGTTCTGCGACGCCGGGCACCGCGAGGAGGCGGTCCGCTTCTTCGGCCCGCGCGCCGCCGACTTCGAGGGCGGCGAGCGCGCACTGGCCCAGTCCCTGGAGCGGGTGGACCAGTGCATCGCCCAGCGCGAGGCCCTGCGCCCCAGCCTCACGCGCTTCCTCGCGCGGTACTGAGGTCAGCGCTTGCGCGCGAGCGTCATCCCGTCGCGCACCGTCAACATCACCGCCTCCAGCCGGGCGTCCTTCCGGACCTTCTCGTTGAAGGCCGCCATCGCGCGGTCCACGTCCGACTCCGGGCTCATCACCCGCCCGGACCACAGCACATTGTCCACCACCACCAGGCCCCCAGCCCGCACCAGCGGCACCACCGCGTCCCAGTACGCGCCGTAGTTCACCTTGTCCGCGTCGATGAAGGCGAGGTCGAACGGCCCCCGCAGTGTCTTCAGGGTTTCCAGGGCAGGCCCGAACTTGAGCTGGATTTTCCGGCCATGCGGACTGCGTGCGAAGAACGAGCGGGCAATCTCGGAGGTCTCCGGGTTGATGTCACACGTGATGAGCTCCCCGTCGTCCGGAAGCCCCTCCGCCATCATCAGCGCCGAGTAACCGGTGAAGGTGCCAAGCTCGAGCACGCGCCCCGCACGGGTGAGCGAGACGAGCATCTTCAAGAAGACCCCCTCCACGGGTCCGACCTGCATTCCAGGGGAACTCGTGCGAGCGAGGGTGATGTCCTTGAGTTCCTCGAATAGCGGCGCGGGCGCGACGGAGTGAGTCCGGGCGTACTCCTCTGCTTCGGGCGAGACGAGCGTGAGCTGGGTCATGATAACGGTTTAACATCCGTGTTCTCATGTCTCACTTCGAGTTGCCCCGCTTCCCGGCGGGAATACCCTGGTGAGCGGTGCGGAGGTCCGAGCGATGACGGGAGCGAGACTGGGCGGTGCTCGTGCGGACGTGTCGCGATGTATCGACGCCAGCCTCCAATGTCAGGCCTCGTGCGAAGCCAGCATGGCCAGACTGTTGGCTCGAGGACTGGGACTCAGCAGTGCCTCCGTGCGGATGCTTCGACAGTGCGCGGAGCTGTGTGAGCTGAACGTGCGGGCGCTGCGCAAGGAGAGCCGGCTGGCCCGACGCACGGCCAGCCTGTGTTTCGAGCTGAGCAACCAGGTGGCCTACGAGGCCTGGCGGGACGTCGAGGACCCGGGCTCACACGCCCTCTCGAGAGACGCCCTGCGGCTGGCCCGCTCCTGCCACCCGCTGCTGTTCTCGTACTGAGCAAGACGTCCATCTGGTTGCATGTGTTATCACACGGCGTAAGGTCCACGCCGGCATGCGCGCACCCGGCACACACCTCGTCACCGCTTGGCTCATCCTGTGGGCGTCTCTTGGAGATGCGCACGCGGCCACCCCGCCTCCCGAGGAGCAGCTCGTGGGCGTCTGGGGCAGTGAGCGAGTCCTGGGCCCGGAGGTCCGTGGCGAGCTGACGCTGGTGCGAGGTCAGGACACGTGGCGCGCACGCATCGCGGGCTACGAGCTCCAGGCCCGCGTGGACGGGAAGAAGGTCTCCATCCTCCTGCCGGGTGGACAGGGTGAGCTGCGGGGAACCCTCGCGAAGGATGGCCAGCGCATCACCGGCCACTGGATTCAGCCGCGAGTGCTCATGAGCGGCATGACCTTCGCCACGCCCGTGGTGCTGCGGGCACTCCGGCCCGGAGTGTGGCGTGGCGACGTGTCACCGCTGGAGGACCGGTTCTCGCTCTACCTCGTGGTCGAGAAGCAAGCCGATGGCTCCGTGGCCGCGTTCATCCGCAACCCCGAGCGGAACTTCGGCAACCGCGTGCTGTTCCGCGTCGACCTCCAGGGCGCGACGGTCCGCCTCACGCCGACGTCGGGGCGCGCGCGGCCCCTGGAAGGAACTTTCGACGCGGCGGCCCGGCGGCTGGCGTTGCGCTATCCCCCGTTCGACCTGACGTTCGACTTCACCCGGCGGGAGCGGACGCAGGCCGTGGGCCTCTACCCACGCTCCCCCGCTTCGGGCCCCTACGAGTATCAAGCGCCCATCGCCGAGGACGACGGCTGGTCCACCGCCTCGCTCACCGACGTGGGGATGGACGTCCAGCCCCTCCGGAAGCTCGTGCAGGGCATTCTCGACCAGACACCCGGTTCTCAACCCGCGCCCGCCATCCAGGGCCTGCTGATGGCGCGTCACGGGAAGCTGGTGCTGGAGGAGTACTTCCACGGCTTCGACAAGGAGCGTCCGCACGACTTGCGCTCGGCGGCGAAGACCTATGCCTCCGTGCTGGTGGGCATCGCGCTGGACCAGGGCGCGCCCTTCACCGTCGACACGCCCGTCGTCTCGCTGTTCCCCGAGTACGCCGGGAGGATTTCAAACCTCGATGCGAACAAGCGCGGGCTCACCGTCGCGCACCTGATGACCATGTCCACGGGCCTGGCCTGTGATGACGATGACCCGGAGTCCCCGGGCAACGAGGACCGGCTCGAGGACTCCGTCCCCGACTGGTACAAGTACACGCTGGACCTGCCCATGGTGCGCGAGCCCGGCAAGCAGGCCGTGTATTGCTCGGCCAACATCAACCTGCTCGGCGGCGTGCTTCGCAACACGACGCATAGCTGGCTGCCGGAGTTCTTCGAGAAGCACCTCGCCACGCCGCTCCAGCTGCGCAAGTACCACCTGGACCTGATGCCGTCGGGCGAGCTGTACCTGGGCGGCGGCATCTACATGCGCCCCAGAGACGCGCTCAAGCTCGGGCAGCTCTACCTCTCGGGAGGGACCTGGAACGGACGGCGCGTCGTCAGCCAGCGCTGGGTCGAGCGCTCCACGGCCCTCCACGCCACGATGAACGCGAAGCAGACCTACGGCTACACGTGGTGGCGCCATGAGCTGCGCGTGGGCGACCGCGTGTATTCGCAATACGAGGCCAGCGGGAACGGAGGCCAGCTCATCATGGTCGTCCCCGAGCTGGACCTCGTCGTGATGTTCACCGCTGGCAACTACAACCACGTGGCCCTGTGGCGGAAGTTCCGGGAGGAACTCCTGCCCCAGTACATCCTGAGCGCGGTGAAGCCCTCGAAGTGAGTCGAGGGGCCTAGGCCGCGACGCCGTACTTCGTGCGCAGGTAGCCCAGGAAGTCCGCGTCCGTGAGGCCCTGCCCCGTCACCGCGCGCACGCGCTCCTCCGCGGGGAGACGGAAGCCGTGGTGGTGGATGTTCTCGCGCAGCCAGTCGCGCAGGGACAGCAGGTGCCCTCGTCGGAACTGGCCAGCGAGGTCCGGCAGGGCCCGCTCGGCCGCGCGATAGAGCGACGCGGCGTAGAGGTTGCCCAGGGAGTACGTGGGGAAGTAGCCCAGCTCACCCCAGGCCCAGTGGATGTCCTGGAGCACGCCCTGCGTGTCATCCGGCGGCGTGACGCCCAGGTAGCGCTCCATGCGCGCGTTCCACGCGGCGGGCAGCTCGTCGAGCGGGAGCTCATCCCGAATCAGCAGCAGCTCCAGCTCGTAGCGCACGGCGATATGCAGGTTGTACGTCACCTCGTCGGACTCCGTGCGGATGAGCGACGGGCGCACCTCGTTGACGGCGGCGAGGAAGCCCTCCACGTCCACCCCGGCCAGCGCCTCCGGGAAGCTGTCGCGCAGCAGCGGGAAGTAGTGCTCCCAGAAGGCGCGGCTGCGGCCCACCAGGTTCTCCCACAGCCGCGACTGGGACTCGTGCAGGCCCATGGAGGGCGCGGCGGCCAGCGGGGTGCGGTGGTGCTCGGGCGCGAAGCCCTGCTCGAACAGGCCGTGGCCCGCCTCGTGGATGGTGCTGAAGATGGCGGAGAGCGGGTTCGTCTCGTCCACGCGCGTGGTGAGCCGCACGTCGAGCGCGTGGGTGCCGCCCGTGAAGGGATGGATGCTCAAGTCCTGCCGGCCCGCCTCCAGGTCGAAGCCGATGTCCTTCAGCAGCCTCATCGTGAACCGCCACTGCGCATCCTTGTCGTAGCGCCGGCCGTCGAAGAGGTTCGGCGCCTTCCGCGATGCCCCCGCGAGGCGGCCCACCATGGGGACCAGGTGCTCGCGCAGGGCGCTCAACACGGGGGTGAGCCGCGCCACGCGCATGCCGGGCTCATAGCCCTCCAGCAGCGCGTCGTAGCGCTCCCCGCCGTGGCCATAGGCGTCGGCCTGCTCGCGGCGAAGGGACAGGAGCCGGTGGAGCGCGGGCTGGAAGCGGGCGAACTTGCGCTCCTGCCGGGCCTCTCGCCAGGCGTGGAGGCCCTGGCTCTGGGCCTCGGCCAGGGCGCGCACCAGGGCCGCGGGCACGCGCACCTCCCGCTCCCGCTCCCGCCGGAGGACCTCCACCATGGCGCGCTCGTCGTCCGTCAGGCCCGCCTCGGTGGCGGCCTTCTCGAGAGCGTCCCCGAGCCGCGGGTCCACCAGGCGCTCATGGTGGATGCCTTGGAGGGTGGAGAGCTGGTGGGCCCTGGCGGGGCCCGCCCGGGCCGGGAGGTATATCTCCTGGTCCCACGTGGCGAGGCCGATGAGCCCCTGAAGGTCCTTCAACTCCTGCATCCGGGAGAGCAGCCAGGTATCCATGGGCCTTTCTCTATAACAGGGGGCCTCACCCCGGGCTTCCGCCGCGAGGGGCACAAGGATATGAGGGCCCGGCAATGGCCAATGTCATCCAGTTCTTCATGACCCCCGACGACGAGGTCGCCTTCTTCCGCTTCCTGGAGCGCTTCGTCCTGGAGGTGTACCCCCGCCGCGTCCCCGAGGACTGGAAGACGTTCCGCGCCCATCAGGACAACATCGAGAAGCTCCCCCAGGAGGAGATGTACCTGGTGGCGAGCGAGCTGGGCCCCGCCATCGTCGACAAGATGAAGCGCGGCCCGGACAAGGGCTACTGGCGCGTGGACGAGGTGCGCTCCCCCGTCATCTTCATGGAGCGCTGCCGCACCAACGAAGAGGGAGAGCTCGTCAGCGGCAGCCTCTGGGCGGAGCTGGACATCACCGCGCAGACGGGCCGGAAGAACGCGGCGCCGGACCGCTTCCGACGCCTGTTCCTGGAGGTGGAGGAGTACGTGAAGAAGACCTTCCGCCGTGGCCAGCCGAAGGACTTCTTCGTCGGCCCGAAGGCGGCCCGCCTCTACAAGGAAGGCCTGGTCCTTCGGGACTCCGCTCACCGCGGTGGCACGGTGAACGTCTACAAGTAGCCCGAAGCTCAGCTCCCCGAGGCGAGCGCGGCGAGCTTTCGCAGCTGCGGCGCCTCGTTGAGGAACTTCAGCTCCGGGTGTTTGTCCTCGGCGTGCTGGAGCGCCCAGTCGTCGCGGAAGAGCACCAGGGGCAGCCCGTCGCGGTCCTGCACCGTCTGACGGTTGCCTTCCCAGTCGAAGGACTTGGGGTCGAAGTTCGGCCCCACCACCCAGCGCGCGTGGCTGAAGGGCAGCCGGTCCAGGGCAATCTTCGCCCCGTACTCGTGCTCCAACCGGTACTGGAGGACTTCGAACTGGAGGGCGCCGACGACGCCGACAATCGGGTCCTTCATGCCCATGGCGAGCTGCTGGAAGATCTGCACGGTGCCCTCTTCCGAGAGCTGCTCCAGGCCCTTCTCCATCTGCTTGCGGCGCAGCGGGTCCTTGGAGCGCACCACCGCGAAGTACTCCGGGCTGAAGCGCGGCACGCCCTCGAACTCCACGTCGGCGCCCTCGGCCAGCGTGTCGCCGATGCGGTACTGCCCCGGGTCGAACAGGCCGATGACGTCACCGGGCCAGGCGTCTTCGATGGCGGTGCGCTCGGCGGCCATGAACTGGCTGGGCTTGGCCAGGCGCACTTCCTTGCCCAGGCGCGAGTGGAACGCGTTCATGCCCTTGACGTAGCGGCCGCTCACCACGCGCATGAAGGCGATGCGGTCGCGGTGCGCGGGGTCCATGTTCGCCTGAATCTTGAAGACGAAGCCCGCGAACTTGGGGTTCGTCGGCTCGCGGGGGCCGTTCGTCGTCTGGCGCGAGGTGGGCGCGGGCGCCAGGTCCAGGAACGCGTCGAGGAACGGGCGCACGCCGAAGTTCGTCATCGCGCTGCCGAAGAACATGGGCGTCAGCTGGCCCTGGTCGCTCTTCTCGCGGGTGAACTCGTCGCCGCCGATGTCGAGCAGCTCGATGTCCTCGTGGAGCTTCGCCAGCTCCGTGTCCGTGAGCACCTTCTTGATTTCATCCGAGTCGATGGACACCGAGCGCTCGGCGACCTCGGATTCACCGTGGGAGCCCTCGGCGGAGAAGACATGGACGACGCGGGCCTGGCGGTCGTAGACGCCGCGGAACTCGGGCCCCATGCCGATGGGCCAGTTCATCGGGTACGAGCGGATGCCGAGCACCTGCTCCAGCTCGTTCATCAGCTCGAGCGGCTCGCGGCCGTAGCGGTCCAGCTTGTTGACGAAGGTGAAGATGGGGATGCCGCGCATGCGGCACACCTTGAAGAGCTTCTTCGTCTGCGGCTCGACGCCCTTCGCCGCGTCGATGAGCATCACCGCGGCGTCCGCGGCGGCGAGGGTGCGGTAGGTGTCCTCGGAGAAGTCCTGGTGGCCCGGGGTGTCCAGCAGGTTGACCGCGTGGTCCCGGTACACGAACTGGAGGACGGACGAGGTGACGGAGATGCCGCGCTCCTTCTCCAGCTCCATCCAGTCGCTGGTCGCGTGGCGCCGCGCTCGCTTGGCCTTCACGCTGCCGGCCAGGTGGATGGCGCCGCCGTAGAGCAGCAGCTTCTCCGTGAGCGTGGTCTTCCCCGCGTCGGGGTGGGAGATGATCGCGAAGGTGCGCCGCCGGGCGACCTCCCTGTCGAGCTCGTTCGTCATGACCCGGGGCCAACTACCACGGGCCGTGTTTCCTTGCAGCCCGCAAGGAGCCCCCTGGTGGACAGATGGGTCACCATGGGAGGGTCAGGCCACACTTTCTCGCCTTGGGAGGCAGGTATGCAGAGGACCCATTACTCGACGGGGACCCCTTGGGAGCCTCGCGTGGGCTATTCGCGCGCGGTGCGGGTCGGGCCGTTCATCAGTGTCGCCGGGACGACGGCCACGGACGAGTCCGGGCAGGTGGTGGGGGCCGGGGATGCCTACCAGCAGGCCGTGCAGGTGCTGCGGAACATCGAAGCGGCGCTCAAGGCGGTGGGGGCGGGGATGAAGGACGTGGTCCGGACGCGGATGTTCGTGACGGACATCTCGCGCTGGGAGGAGATTGGCCGGGCGCACGGGGAGTTCTTCGCGAACATCCGGCCCGTCACGTCGATGGTGGAGGTGAGCAAGCTCATCTCGCCGGAGATGCTGGTGGAGATAGAAGCGGACGCCGTGGTCGCGGACGGGGCGCCCTGAGGGACGAGCGCTCTCCCGCCTGGTTGGGCGGTGGCGGTCGTCTACCCGACGCTCCAGGTTCAAGGAACCATGGGCGTCGGGTGGAAGGACAACATCGACATCGCGGATGCGCTGGAGCGGGTGGCGGACCTGCTGGAGGAGCAGGACGCGATGCCGTTCCGGGTGACGGCCTATCGCAAGGCGGCGGCGACGATTGCGCGCTGGCCGGAGCCGGTGGCGGAGGTGCTCGCCTCGAAGGGCAAGGCGGGGCTGAAGGCGCTGCCGGGGGTGGGCAAGAGCATCGCGGCGGCGGTGACGGAGCTGGTGCGGACGGGGCAGCTGGAGTTGCTGGAGCGGCTGGAGCGGGAGTCCTCGCCGGAGCAGTTGCTCGCCAGTGTGCCGGGGATAGGGCCGGAGCTGGCTCGGCGGATTCACGAGGAGCTGGGGGTGCGCACGCTCGAGGAGCTGGAGCAGGCGGCGCATGACGGGCACCTGGAGCGGGTGGAGGGCTTCGGGCCCAGGCGCGGGCAACAGGTGAGGGACCTGCTGGCGGCGCGGCTGGGGCGGGCGCGACGGGGGATTGCGCGCAAGCGGGAGGGGCCTCGACCCGAGGTGGGGCTGCTGCTCCAGGTGGATGAGGAGTACCGGAGGAAGGCGGCGGCGGGAGCGCTGCGGACCATCGCGCCCCGGCGCTTCAATCCCACGGGTGAGGCGTGGCTGCCGGTGATGCAGCGCACGGTGGACGGGTGGCGGGTGCGGGCGCTGTTCTCGAACACGGCGGTGGCGCATCAGCAGAACGCGACGCGCGAGTGGGTGGTGCTGTACTTCGACAAGGACGATGCGGAAGGACAGTGCACCGTCGTCACCGCGCACGGCGGGCCGCTGGATGGACGGCGCGTGGTGCGAGGCCGCGAGGTGGAGTGTCTGGCCTACTACGGCGTGGAGTCCGAGGAGACGGAGGCGCCGCCGCCGGGGGCCTGATGTCGACGAGCCCCTTCTGAGCCCAGCCGCGCCCAAGGCCCGCGCCCCCGACTCGGACGCGGGCCCGTCACATCACGGCGCCGGGGTGTACAGCTCCGCCGACGCGAGCGCGCCGCTGGAGCCCAGCCCGCCCGCGACCAGCACCCGCGCCGAGTTGGTCAGCCGCACCGCCGCCGCGTTCACCAGCGCGTTCGACATGGCCCCACCCGACATCCACATCCCCGTCCCCGGGTCGAACACCTCCGCCGTCGCCAGCAGCCCCGTCGCGGCCCCCGCGTCGCCGCCCAACACCAACACCCGCCCCGACGCCAGCACCACCGCCATCGCCGCATAGCGACTGCTCGCCATCGGAGCCACGCTCGACCAGGTCTCCGTCGCCGGGTCATACAGCTCCGCCGACGCCAGCGCCCCACCCTGCCCCCAACCTCCCGCCACCAACACCTTGCCACCCGGCAATGCCACCGCGATGTGCCCGTAGCGCGTCCCCGCCATCGGCCCCGTCGGCGTCCACTGCCCCGTGTGCAGGTCGTACAGCTCCGCCGACGCCGTGTCCCCCGAAGGCGTCGTGCCGCCCGCCACCAACACCTTCCCGGACGACAGCGGCGTCGCCGTGTGATTCACCCGCCGCGTGTTCATCGCCCCGGTGATTCGCCACGTCCCGGAAGGCGGGTCGAACAGCTCCGCGGACGACAGGATGCTGCCGAAGCTCGGCGCGCTCCGTCCGCCCGTCAGCAACACCTGCCCCGACGCCAGCAGCGTCGCCGTGTGACGCGAGCGAACCCCCGTCATCCCGCCCGTGCCTTCCCACACCCCTCGCGCCGGGTCGTACACCTCCGCCGACGACAAGAAGACGGACCCGCTCCCCTGCCCTCCCGCCACCAGCACCTTCCCCGAAGGCAGCCGCGTCGCCGTGTGCAGGAACCGCGCGGTGTTCAAGCCGCCCGTCGAAGACCACGTCGAGAGCGTCTCGTCATACAGCTCCGAGCCCGAGACACCGCTGCTCCCCGTGGCCGTCCCACCCGCCACCAACACCCGCCCCGACTCCAACACCGTCACCGAGTGGTGATACCGGGCCGCCCCCATGCTCGTCGTCGCACGCCAGGGAGGCGTGGGCACCGCGAACCGCTCGGCCGTGGAGGAGCGCTGCACCCCGTCCGGACTCCCTCCCGTCACCAGCACCTCGCCCTGCAGCAACAGCGTGGCGGTATGCCCCAGCCGGCTCGCCCCCATCGCCCCCGCCGGATTCCATCGCTTCATCACCGGGTCGAACAGCGCCGCGCTCTGCAGATACGGGTCATTGCCATCCGTCCCTCCGCTGACGAGCACCTCGCCCGAGTGCAGCAGCGTGGCCGTGTGCTGCGCCCGGTCCTCCGGCATCAGCTGCGCCACCGGAGTCCACCCCGCGCCGAGCTCGAACAGCTCCGCGCTCCGCGTCGCCGTGAGCTCATCCACGAACCCGCCCGCCACCAGCACCTTCCCCGACAACAACAACGTCGCGCTGTGCCCCGAGCGCGCACTGAGCATCATCGCCACCGGACTCCACTGCCCGGTGCTCGGCTCATACACCTCCGCATCGCGCAGAAACGCCCCGCGCGGCCCCTGCCGGCCGCCCGTCACCAACACCTTCCCTCCCGGAATCAACGTCGCCGTGTGTCCGACCCGAGGCTTGCTCATGCTCCCCGTCGTCGACCACGTCCCCGCCGCCGGGTCGAACACCTGGGCCGAGGCCAGCCCCGCGCCCGCGCCGTTCTCTCCCCCCACCACCAACACCTTGCCCCCCTGAATCAACGTGGCCGTGTGACCCGAGCGCAGCGAGTCCAGGCTCCCCGCCGCCGTCCAGCCCCCCATCGACGGGTCATACAGCTCCGCCGTCCCCGTCGCCGACACCCCCGAGTCCCCGCCCACGACGAGCACCTTGCCATTGCCCAGCAGCGTCGCCGTGTGACGTCGCCGCGCCGCGCTCAGCGAGCCCGCGGACAACCACCGCGTGTTCTTCACGTCATACAGCTCCGCGCTCGACGAGGACTGCCCGCCCACCACCAGCACCAGCCCGGAGCGCAGCACCGTCGCCGTGTGGTCCATGCGCTGAAGCGACATGCTCACTGTCGGCGTCCAGCCTTGAGCCAGCGTCTCGGTCTGAGCCTGGGCCTCCCACGCCTGTGTCGCCGTGTCGTCAGAACATCCCGCGAGGACAAACGCCGTCAGAAGCGCGGCCAGCCGGCCGAGCCCGATACATCGATTCATGGGTGGTGTCCTTTCCCAGTGGGAGTACGGCCGAAAAGCCGCACACGTCGGGCCTTACCCAATCCCAGGGAAGGAGGCCATGCCGCCCTCTGAAAAGATTCACCCACTCCATGCGACAGGTGGGGCCCGGACGCCCCACCATGAGTCATGAGAGGGATTAACTGCTCGCGGAAGTGTAATGACCGATGGAGCGAATCCAGACGCGCCGCGCCACCCAGGAGAACACCAGTGAGCCGACGACGGCTCCGACCAGGGATGTCAACGGCAGCCGTCCCAGCATCGCTTCCGCCGGGAAGGTCGTCATCAAGGCCAGGGGAATCACGTAGGTGAAAACAAGCGTCAACGCACCGCGTGCCACGCCCTTGAACACGGAGGAAGGCCAACGCGCGAAGTCAAAGATGGAGCTGAAGAGATACGTGAGGTTGTCCACCCGGACCACGAAGAACGCGGCGCTCACCGTCAATATCCACAGCGAATACAAGAGCAGCGTGCTCGTCCCCAGCAATACCAGTGACGTCAACAGGCCCAGCGGCGACGGGCCGTGGCCCAGCAGGCTGAAGGCGTAGACGAAGAGTCCGACTCCCGTGAGCACGTTGAAGGCGCGCCACGGCAAGAAGCGCTGCGTCGACACCAGGAACTGCGCATCCGCGGGCTTGAGCAGCACGAAGTCCAGCGTGCCCTTGCGGATGTGCTCCACCACGCCCGTGAGGCTGGGGTTGATGGCGCCCTCGAGGATGCCTTGCAGCAGCGTGAACCAGCCCACCACCAGGAGCGCCTGGCCGAAGCTCCAGCCCTCCACCTCCGGCCGGCCGCCGTACACCACGAACAGCGGCGCCAGCGCGGTGAACGTCCAGCACAGGGACGTGAAGCCCTCGGTGAAGAAGTCCACGCGGTACTGGAGCGCCTGGAGGGTGGAGGCCTTCAGCTGGACGCCGAACAGCCGCAGATAACGCCGCACCATGCCCCTACCCTCCGAACGCCGCGAAGCGCCGCACGCCGTACTTCCAGATGCCCAGCGCCAGCGTGCCCATGCCCAGCACCCACGCCCACTGCCGCGCGAGCAGCCCCAGCGCGGTGGGCAGGTCATGCGCCCCCGTCATCAGCTCCACCGGCAGCCCCATCTGGTAGCGGAACGGCAGCCAGTTGATGACCGCGCGCAGCCCGTCCGGGAGCAGCTCCACCGGGTACATGTAGCCCGAGCACACGAAGAAGAGGACCATCCACACCTCCATCGTCTTCTGGCTGCTGTCCGTGAAGAGGCTCAGCGCGCCCATGGCCACGTTGGCCAGGAAGGTGATGGCCCAGCCGCCCAGCACCGCGACGAGGAACAGCCCCCACTGCCACGCGTGCTGCGGCAGCGCCTTGTCCGCGCCCACCAGCACCACGCTCAGCACCATCACCGGCACCGCCACGACCAGGCGCAGCGGGAAGCCCGCGATGTTGTCGAACATGTACGCCCACAAGGGCGAGATGGGGCGCAAGAGCCGCATGGCCAGCGTGCCCTGCTTCACCTCCCAGTTGATGATCCACGCGGCCCAGGCGCTGGTGAGCTGGCGCACCGCGAAGGTGGCCAGGAAGTAGCTCACGAACTCCGCCTGTCCGTACGGGCCCACCGGCGAGTGCTTCGCCACCGCCATCCACAGCACCATGTTCACCAGCGGCATGGTGGTGGACAGCACCCAGACGAACATCTCCGCCCGGTAGGCCACGGACTCGGCGAAGCCCACGCGCAGCATGGTGGGCATGGCGCGCAGCACGCCTCGCAGGCTCATGCGGGCACCACGTCCGCCTGACGGCGCGCCTTGTTTTCGGCGAACAGCTCGCTCATCACCTCTTCGAGCGGCGCGTTCTCCACCGTGAGGTCCGTCACCGGCAGGCCCGACAGCGCCCGGCTGATGGTGGCGTTGACCGCGTCCTGCTGCACCTGGAGCACCGCCGTCCCCGCCTCGTGGGTCACCACCTTGCCCAGGGGCTGCAACCGCGAGACATCCACCTGCTCCGCCAGCCGCAGCACCACGCGCTTCTCCGGGCGCACGCGCTGCACCAGCGCGTCCAGGCTGCCGTCGTAGGACAGGAGCCCCTTGTCGATGACGATGACGCGCGGGCACAGCGCGGCCACGTCGTCCATGTAGTGGCTGGTGAGGATGAGGGTGGCGCCGTACTTCTCGTTGTAGTCCTTGATGAAGGTGCGCATGGTGGCCTGCATGGACACGTCCAGGCCGATGGTGGGCTCGTCCAGGAACAGCACCCGGGGCCGGTGGATGAGGGCCGCGGCCAGCTCGCACTTCATCCGCTCGCCCAGGGAGAGCTGCCGGGTGGGCTTGCCGATGAGGTCCCCAATCTCCAGCAGACTCACCAGCTCATCCAACGTCTGCTTGTATTGGGCGGTGGGCACGTCGTAGATGGCGCGGTTGAGCTCGAAGGTCTCCGCCGGAGGCAAGTCCCACAAGAGCTGCTGCTTCTGCCCCATGACGAGCATGATTTTCTTGAGGAACGCCTCCTCGCGCAGGCGCGGCACGTGGCCGTCCACCCGGACCTCTCCGTCGGAGGGGTGCAGGAGGCCGGCGAGGACCTTCAGCGTCGTCGTCTTCCCGGCGCCGTTGGGGCCCAGGAAGCCCACGCGCTCCCCGGGGCGGATATCGAACGAGATGCCGTCCACGGCCTTCACCGGGGTGTAGGTGCGGTGGACGAGCGAGCGGAGGGCCGCCTTGAGCCCTGGCGGGCGCTTGTGGACTTTGTAGTGCTTGCGCAGCCCGTTGACGGAGATCATGTGCGACAAGGGTTTAACGCGGACGCCCCCGGGAGGCGACCGTGGAGTTGAGCAAGTGGAAGCGTGACAACCGATTGGCGGAGGCCGCGTACGGGCGCGGCGCCTCGGTCGAGGGCCTGGCGGGATGAGCAACGGATATAGCAAGGACCTGGAGAAGTGGCTGCCCCGGCTCATCGCCGTGTGGCGCGCGTCGCGAGGCAAGGGCACGGGCCCCGAGACGCGGCTGACGCCCCAGGAAGTGAAGGAAGTGGCCGCCGGCGTGCGCCAGCTGTCCCTCGGGCTCACGCGGGAGCGGCAGCTCGCGGGCGCTCGGTACATGGACGACCCGAAGCTCCTGGGCGCCTACCTGCTCTTCTACTGGCCGGTGTCCTATGCGCAGGCCCGGCAGGTGCTCGGGGAACTGCCCAACCGTCCCCGGCAGGTGCTCGATTTGGGCAGCGGTCCGGGCCCGGTGGCCTTCGCGGCGCTGGACGCAGGCGGCAAGGAGGTGACGGCCGCGGACCGCAGCAAGGCCGCCCTCAACCTGGCGCGCGCGCTGGCGACGGAGGCCGGCGAGGCGCTGGCCACGCGCGACTGGGACCCGACGAAGAAGGCCCCGCTCCCGGAGGGCCAGTACGACCTGGTGACGATGGGCCACGTCATCAACGAGCTCTACGGCACGGGCGACAGCGCCACGGCGCCCCGCGCGGCGCTGCTGGAGGCGGTGCTGGCGAAGGTGAAGCGCGGAGGCAGCCTGCTGGTGATGGAGCCCGCGCTGCGCGAGACGAGCCGGGGCCTCTTGCACGTGCGCGACGCGATGGTGGCCAAGGGCTACGCGGTGCGCGCGCCCTGCATGTACCGAGGCCCCTGCCCAGCCCTGGTGAAGGAGACGGACTGGTGCCACGCGGAGCGGCCCTGGCCCATGCCGCAGGTGGTGGAGGAGCTGGCGCGGGCGGCGAGCCTGCACAAGGAAGCGCTCAAGATGAGCTACCTCGTGCTCGCGCCCAAGGGCGACGAGTGGCCGGAGCCGCCACCGGGCCGGCTGTTCCGCATCGTCTCCGAGCCGCTGGAGGGCAAGGGACGCCACCGCTACATCGGCTGTGGACCGGAGGGCCGCGTGGGCCTGGCGATGCAGGAGCGCCACCGCACGGAGAAGAACGAGCGCTTCCTCCAGCTCCATCGCGGCGACGTCATCGCGGTGACGGAGACGGAGCCCAAGGGCGACGGGCTGGCGCTGAGCGACGTCTCCGAGGTGCGCATGGTGGCGCCCGCGGGCAAGGGCGTCCCGCCGCCGCCTCCGAAGGAGGACGCGCCCAGCAGCCCGGGAGCCAGCCCGAACCCCGGCGCGCCCTCCTGAGTCACGCGGTGCTCGCGGGCGCCGACATGGCCCGCGCTCCTCGCGTGCTCCCCTTCAGGGCTTCATCGCGAGTGCCTGGCGATGAAGCCCGTCGTCTTTCTACGTGCGGGCTTGGGCGTACGCGCCCGTGAGCACGTCGCGCATGTGGCGGAAGGACTTCACGCTCTCCTGGGCCGCGCTCAGCGCGCCTTGAAGGAGGACCGTGGTCTGGATACGGATGAGCTGCAGACGGCGGGGCGCGGCGTCCTCTTCGTGCTTCCGAGGGGGATTCATCAGGGACGCGAGGTCCATGGAACGCTCCGGGGTTTGAGTCGCCGAGAAGCATCCACCACGCCCGCAACCTCCACGTCGCGCCCAGGCAAACTCCCCGTCACATCGCGCCCCGCGGGCCGGTCGCTGTGCCTTGCCCGACAGTCCCCCGAGGGAGGCCTCGAGCACGCGAACACCTCCTGACAGCACGGAGGCACAACGGCGGCGAGGTGGGCGGGGTCTGCTAGCGTGAAGTGCTCTCTCGCAGTCCCGGAAGACGCATGTCCGTCACATCGCGGCCGTCGCGGATGATGTACCCTCCCCTGGAGCCCTACCGCCTGGGCCGTCTGAGGGTCTCCCCGCTCCACGAGCTGTACTTCGAGGAGTGCGGCAATCCCAAGGGCAAGCCCGTGGTCTTCGTCCACGGCGGCCCCGGAGGAGGAACGGACGCCAAGCAGCGGCGGTTCTTCGACCCCTCCGCCTACCGCATCATCCTGGTGGACCAGCGCGGCTGCGGCCGGAGCACACCGCACGCGTGCCTGGAGGAGAACACCACCTGGGACCTGGTCGCGGACCTGGAGCGCCTGCGCCTCCACCTGGGCATCGAACGCTGGATGCTCTTCGGCGGCTCCTGGGGCAGCACGCTGTCCCTGGCCTACGCGCAGACCCATCCCGAGCGCGTCACGGAGCTGGTGCTGCGCGGCATCTTCCTCTTGCGCAAGCAGGAGCTGGACTGGTTCTACCAGCGCGGCGCCAGCACGATGTTCCCCGACGCGTGGGAGTACTTCCTCGCGCCCATCCCCGCCGACGAGCGACATGACCTGCTCGCGGCCTATCACCGCCGGCTGACGGGCCCGGACGCGGCGGAGCGGCTGGAGGCGGCGCGCGCGTGGAGTGTCTGGGAGGCACGGACCAGCTACCTCCTGCCCAACGCGGAGCTGGTGACCCGCAACAGCTCGGATGACTTCGCGCTCGCCTTCGCGCGCATCGAGTGTCACTACTTCTTCAACCGGGGCTTCCTACGCTCGGACACGCAGCTGCTCGAGGACGTGCAGCGCATCCGCCACATCCCCACCGTCATCGTCCAGGGACGCTACGACGTGGTGTGCCCGCCCGAGAGCGCCTGGGCGCTGCATCAAATCTGGCCGGAGGCGGAGCTCATCCTCGTTCCGGACGCGGGGCACTCCGCCAACGAGCCAGGCACCACCTCCGCGCTGCTGGAGGCCACGGACCGCTTCCGCCCACGCTGAGCCCTGGGTTTCAGTAGAACGACTTGACGTAGTTGGCCAGGATCGCTGGGTGGTCCGAGTAGAACTCGCCATCCAGCGTGCGCGACAACGACAGCGTCTCCGCGCCTTGCAGGTTCATGGGCTCGGTCTCCACCTGGGCTGAGTTCACGATGAGACCGCCCATGTAGTTGTTCTTCGCGTTCGTGTTGGAGTGGGACAGGGTGTAGACGGGTTTGACGAGCGTCTTCTTCTCCGAGCTCGAGCCAGGCACCTCGTAGTTCTTGAACGAGAAGGCGTTGGGGAAGAACCCTCCGTTCAGCTCGAACGAGTCCATGTTCAGGTCGCCCAGGAGCGCGTCGACGTCGTTCTCACGCGCGAACTGGCCGACCTCCGACAGGGCCGCCTGCTTCTTCGTGTCCGAGGTGTAGCTCGTGTAGCCCGCGTCCAGGTGGACTCCGGCCACCTCGATGTACACGCGGTACTCGGGGACGATTTTCTGGATGCTCAGCCACTTCTCTTCGTGCTTGCAGCCCTGCCGGAGGAGGACGCGCGCGTGGTAGAGCACCTGGGTGATGCTCTTCTCATCCACCAGCACGTAGGCGGAGATTTCGTTCTTCGCGTCCACGTGGACATCCGGGAGCATCTCCTTGAGGCTGCCGATGCGGCGGTAGGTCAGCTCCGGACAGGGGCGCAGCTCCGCGGGGAAGGGGGCATCCGAGAGCTCCTCCGACAGGAAGATGACCTCGGGACACAGCCGCGTGAGCCGCATGTGCATGTCGATGACACCCGAGGCATGCACCTCCTTCCACTCCCGCACGTTGGTGCAGGCCGCGATGTGCTTCATCACGATCTTGCTGTAGTTGGCTTGGATGTCGTGGGGCTCCATGGACGAGGAGCTCGCTTCGAACGTCTTCTGGCCCGGATACAGCTTGGTGTTGAGGCGAGAGAGCGGCTTCATCGACTGCGGCTGTGAGAACGGCGCGAACATGTTCCCGCGCGAGGGGATGAAGTCCGCGGACATCGTCCCATTGTCCGCGTTCGTCCTGTAGAAGTTGTTGCTCGCGTCGAAGGGGACGAAGAGCACCATGCACTGCAAGGTCATGACGTTCGGCGTGATGAACGGCTGCGCGTCGTCGAGCGCCAGGTCCATGGACGGCGCGGAGGTGGGCGCGTCGGAGGGCTCGAAGAGGGAGTCGGAGGGGCCCCGTGTCGAGGCGGAGTGGGAGCGCCTGAAGACGGGCCTCGCGTGGGACTTCTTGCCAATCCCCCCGTGGATCCGGTCCACGCGCCGCTTGTGCTGGTCCCGCTGCGCGTCCTTGTAGGTGAACTTGTTCGGGTCGCGGTGCGGCCTGGACACCCAGGTCTTGCACCTCCTGCAGATGCGCTTGCTCTCGAACATGAAGACAAACGCACGGTGGCCACAGCGCATGCACGTGATGATCATCTCGGCTCCTTCGGTGCCGCGGCCCGATGCAGCCACCGTGCCCGCGCCCTGACATCCCCCTCGCCGCGCGTCTTGCGCGACGGGGGCTGGCCCGAGCGTCCGGGAGGGACGCCCGCGCGTTCGACAAGCACGCGCGCAACTCCGGGTGCGGGCCCGCGAGAATTCGCGGGTGTGGGCTAGGGTGGCGCGGAACACAGCCTGGAGAAGTCACACATGACCGCAGAGAAAGCCGCGCGAAGCTGGGTCGAAGAGAGTGCCTTGAGGGCCGCGGGTGCCGCCGCGATTCCCATCCCCGTTCCAGGGGCTCACACCGCGCTCACGTCCGCCATCGAGGCGTACATGATTTATCACGTGGCCGGCATCTACGGAGAGAAGCTCACGCTGGGCGAGGCGCTGGGCCTGATTCCCACGCTGGGCGCGGGCATCGTCGCGCGCAAGGCGGCCACCGCCGTCGTGGGTGAGACCGTCGGTTGGATTCCTTTCGCGGGCTGGTTGCTCAAGGGCGCCGCCAGCGGAGGCACCGCGTTCGCCATGGGCGTCGCCGCGGTGGCGTATTTCGAGAAGAAGTATCCAGGCAGGGATGCCGTGGCCTTCGACACCGTGTCCATCAAGGACTGGGTCAAGGCCGCGCTGTCTCACCTGGGGTTCAAGAAGTAGCAGCGTCGTCTCTCGGTCGGCGACCTGCTCAGCCTCATCGCATCACCTCTCATCCCCCCCGGAGGTATGGATGTCTCGTGAGTCCCAGTCCCGTCGCCGATTCTCTCGTCGCTCGTTCCTGCAAGCCGGTGGCCTCGCCGCTGGCGCCGCCGCCCTCGGGATGTCTGACGCGCTGGCGAACACCTCGCTCGCCGGTGAAGTCATCAACAATCCCTTCGCGGGATATTCCATCTCGGATGGCTGGTGGGACCACGTCAGCCGAGGCTCGCTGGGTGGTATCGACTATGTGATGGGCGTGGGCACGCCGCTCCCGGCCTGCGCGTCTGGACAGCTCCTCATCGACTGGAACAACGGCACGGGCGGCTATACAGCGACTGTCGTGATGGCCAATGGCATGCGGAGCCAGTACCTCCACCTGTCTGGCTTCAACGGCGGCGAGCGGTATGTCCGGCAGGGAGAGATTGTGGGCTACTCCGGCGGAGCCGCGGGTGCGCCCGGCTCCGGCTCCTCGACGGGGCCGCATCTCCACTGGCACATGGTGACGGCGGGCGGCACCCGGGTGAATCCCCTCGACCATGTCGGCTCCGGCAGCGGTGGCACCGGCGGCGGCCTGCCGTTGGAAGACCGGCGACTGGGGCACCTCGGCACGGCGGGGGGCTGGGCTCACATGCTCAGCAACCTGGTCCTGCCGGGCAACACGACGTACGGCGCCTTCTCACCGGGCCCCGGGCAGTCGCCGCGCGCCATGGCGAACGTCGACGGCGTGATGATGCTCGTCTACGCGGGCGGCAATGGGTGGACCACGATGAGCAGCGGCCTGGCGATGGCGCCGGGGGCTCCGCTCAACGTGCTGCGGACTCCGGCCAATGCCTCGCCCCAGGTCTTCACCCTGGAGGGAGGGCGGCTCTGGCACACCTTCGACGGCAACGGCTGGAAGAAGTTCCCCTCCTCCGTGACGGTGTCGGGCAACTGCACCTTCTCGATGACGGCCAGCGGGACGGCCCTGCATGGCCTCTTCAACGACAACGGCCGGCTGTTTCACGTCTGGGCGGACAACTCCGGCTGGCACAAGGGCGACACCGGTGTGGACCTGCAGCCCGGCGCGGACCTCATCGCGGTCATCCAGCCCGACGGCAGCCTGCAGGGGCTCTCGCTGGAGTTCAGCCGCGTGCACCACATCTTCGGAGCGAACGGGCGTTGGAACCGGATTCCGACCACCGCGTCGCTCCCAACGGGGATTCCCATCGCCGGCCGCGCCGCCTACGGGTGGCCCCAGCTGGTCGCCAACAACAACGGCGTCATCACCCACGTCTGGGGCACTTCATCGGGCTGGATGTGCGTGCCGACCGGGAAGACGACGAACGCGGGACGCAGGCTCAGCCTCGTCCCGGATGATGCCTCGGCGCCGCTGGTCGGCCTGACGCTCTGAGCCTCAAGACGCGGCGCTGTGCGACAGCTCCGGGGGCGGTGCCTGACTCGAGTCTCGAGGCACCGCCTCCTCGCGACGGAAGCGCAGGATGACGGCCAGGCCCGCCAACGCGAGCAGCGTCACCACGCCCTCGGCCGCCAGCACCCCCCAAAACCTCTGCGCCAACACCACCGCCAGGTTGAAGACGAAGTGCACCGCCACCGCGAGCCAGTACCAACGCAGACTTCCCTTCACGTAACGCTGTAGCACCAGCACTGACAGCATGATGTGTGTCACCATGGCGCCCACGCGCTCCCAGAGGCCCAGGAGCGGCGCCCACCAGCGCATCTCAGCGATGGTCTGCTTCGCATTCATCACTGCCTCCAACCTGTCCGGAGGAAGCGACAGCGTCGCCGGGTCCAGTTGGGCCAGGGTCGCCATGTTGACGAGGAGCAACACCGTTGCTCCGGCCCCGAGAACAACCCACTCCAGCCCCCCATGGCCCACGCCAAAGCCCACCGCGTCGCGCCAGCGCCGGAAGTCCTTCAGCGGCCGGCCAAACGCCCAGAGCCTCGCCGTCTCCTCGAACAGCCCCGCCGTCAGGCACGCGAACACCACCCAGAGCAGCTCCAGCGCCGGGGAGTCCTTGAGCGCCGGTGCCAGGACCACCTGGAGAGCCTGAATCAGAGGCAGCCGGGTGAAGAGCTGTGACACCGCGAAGGCCAGCGCGCCCCACCCCACCACCTTCCAGGCCACGCCCAGACGCCGCCGCGCCCAGGAGGCCAGGACCAGCGGAAGCAGCACCGCGACCCCCACGGCCACCAGCGACGTGGCGACCACTCCCTCATCAACACCTTTGAACATGGCGTGCCCCCCCGGGCTTCGTCGTGCTCCGATAGCAAAGCACGCCCCATCCCCAGAGCAGAAACCCGGGGGCGCACGCCGCGCTCAACGAGCGTTCAGAACGCGCGCCAATTCGTCATAGAGGTGGATGGCGCTGACGATGGACTTCTCCCAGTCGCCCACGTGCAGGCTCTCGTTCTCCGAATGGGCATACGTGTACGGGTCCTCCACGCCGATGAGCAGTGCGGGCACCCCGCCCAGCTCCCGTGCGAACGGCTCCACGAAGGGAATGGACGCGCCACAACCGATGGCCACCGCCTTCGTCCCATAGCCCTTCTCCAACGCGCGGAAGGCCGCCTGGAACGCCGGATGCGACGGGTCCGTGTACCACCACCCCGACGCGCCTTCCGTCTCGAAGCTCACCTCCAGCCCCCACGGGCACACCTTGCTCAAGTGCGCCTTCAGCCGCTGCTCCACGTCCGCCGGGTCCAGGTCCGGGACGATGCGGATGCCCACGCGCGCCCAGGCCGCGTCGCAGATGATGTTGCGCGCGTCCTTGCGCGTGCTGGCCTGGATGGCGTTGATGGCGATGCTCGGCTGACGCCAGTTCATCTCCCACGGGTGGCGCCCGCCCAGCATCTGCACGCCCGGCAGCAGCCCCACCTGCTCGCGGAAGGTGGCCTCGTCGCCGGGGAGCGACTGGATGCTCTCGCGCTCCGCCTGGGTGAGCGGCTTCACCTTCTCCTGGAGCCCTTCGATGGCGATGGAGCCATCCGCGTTCGTCAACGTCGCCAGCATCCGGCACAGCGCCATCACCGGGTCCGGCACCGGCCCGCCCCACATCCCCGAGTGCACCGCCTGCTTCAACGCCCGCACCTCCACGTCCACCGTGACGAGCCCCCGCAGCGCGGTGGTGATGGACGGCAGCCCCGTGTCGAAGTTCGACGTGTCCGTCAGGACGATGGCGTCCGCCTTCAGGAGCGCCGCATGCTTCTGTAGGAACGCGGACAGATGGTTGCTGCCAATCTCCTCCTCGCCCTCGATGAGCACCTTCACGTTGAGCGGCAGCCTGCCCGTACCCTTCAGCCACGCATCCACCGCCGACGCGTGCACCACGATGCCCGCCTTGTCGTCCGCCGTGCCGCGCCCGTACAGCCGGCCGTCGCGCAGCTGCGGCTCGAACGGAGGGCTCTTCCACAGGGACTCGTCCCCCGCCGGCTGCACATCGTGATGGGCATACAACAGCAACGTAGGTGCGCCTGGAGACCTCAGCACCTCGCCGTAGACATACGGGTGGGCATCGCCAATTTCGAGTAGCTGAACGTTTTCAAACCCACGGTCTTTCAAGAGTCGAGAAGTCGCCTCTGCGCTCTCCCGGACCCGGGCCGCGTCGAAGCCCGGAAACGAGACGCTGGGTATGCGCACGAGGGCCTTGAGGTCCTCGAGATAGGCGGACTTCTGGGACTCGAAGTGAGAGAGAGCCTGAGCGATGGGCATGCTCACCCCTTAACCCAAAAAGGCGAGCAGGCGTTCGAGGACCTCGCGCGGATGTTGCGCGGTCCAAGTATCATGCGGCGCCATGTCCGACACTCCGACATTGCTGCTCGTCGACGACGACAGCTTCGTGCGCCGCATCCTCAAGGACGTCATCTCCGACACGGGCATCGAGCTGCGGCTGCTCGAGGCCGCGGATGGCGAAGAGGGGCTCGCGGTGGCCGCGCGTGAGAAGCCCGCGGTGATGTTCCTGGACCTGTTCATGCCCAAGAAGAGCGGGCTGGAAGTGCTGGGCGCCATCAAGCAGGTGTCGCCGGGAACGCGCGTGCTCGTCATCAGCAGCATGGACGCCGAGCCCGTGGTGGAGCAGGCCATGGCAGCGGGGGCGGTGGGCTTCGTCGGCAAGCCCTTCCACCCGCTGGAGATCGCCTCGGCCGTGCGCCAGGCGCTGGCTCACTGACTTCGCCCTCGAGGTGTCTGCGTGTCGTCTCCTGCTGTCGGTTACTGGGTTGCGGACAACCTGGGGCGTGTGCTGGGCCCGCTCGCGCTCCAGGCTCTTCGAGAGCTGATTGCCTCCGGCCGGTTGAAGGCCGCGGTGCGCGCGTCGCGCGATGGCGCGCAATGGGTGGCGGTGCAGGACCTGCCGGAGCTGCGCGACCTGTTCGTCGCGGCGCGTCCCGGCCCCTCCGCGGAGCATCAGCAGGCCGAGCGGCTGCGCACCCAGCTGAAGGGCCTGCAGAACCTCCCTCCGCATGAGGTCTTCGGCGCCAAGCCGACCTCCAGCCTGGATGAGGTGCGGCTGGCCTTCTTCCG
Organism: Myxococcus stipitatus; assembly: GCF_038561935.1. The sequence goes on from NZ_CP102770.1 coordinate 8,306,310, forward strand.
CATGGCCAAGCGCTTCTCGCCCGAACACCTGGCGCCCGAGACGCATCCGGAGCTGCGCAAGGTGTCGGTGGAGATCTTCGACTTCCTCTCGCGCTGCATGCGCGAGGTGGAGGTGCTCTACTCGCAGGGCGCCTTCCCGCAGGCCCGGCCCATGCCGCCCCGGCTGGACATGAACGGGCCGCTGCCGCCGCCTCCGCCCGTCGTGGCCTCGGTGGCGCCGCAGGTGCCTTCCGTGGCGCCCACCGTCGCGCGCCCGCCCGCACCGTCGCCCGCCGCGCAGCAGGTGGCGGCGCAGCCCGTGATGCAGGTCGCCGCGCGAGCCCCCGTCGCGGAGCCGCCCGTCATGCCGGCGATGCCGCAGCGTCCACCGCCTCCGGTGATGCACGCGGCGCCTCCTGCTCCCGCCGCGCCTCCGGTGCAGCGCACGCACACCCTGCCGCCGCCCGCGGCCCGGCCCGCGCCGCCTCCGCCCGCACCGCCGCTGCGGAAGGCCGCCGCCGCGCCCACCTACTCCAGCGCGGAGTTCGTGGGCCTGGAGCGCCGCACGGATGATCGCATCCACGCGGACGTGCGGGTGTCCCTGCAGAACGCGGGCATCTTCACCGACCACCGCATCATCAACCTGTCCTCGGGTGGCTTGTTCATCGCCACGGACAAGCCGCTGCGGCTGGGGACCCTGGTGGAGCTGACGTTGCGCTTCGATGAGCCGTCGCGGGTGATGACCTTGCGAAGCTCCGTCATCTGGGAGAACTCACTCGATGACGGCAAGAACCCGCGTGGCTATGGGTTGCGACTCAGCAGCCTCCGCAAGGAGGAGCGGGAGTTCATCCAGCAGTTCGTGAGCCGGAAGCCGCCCAAGTAGCCCTGGGCGGTGGGCCGCCCGGGGGTGAGGCCTACAGCAGCTGGCCGAGGAACACGCCTCCGGTCATCACGAAGGCCATCATCACCGCCACCACGGCCTTGAGCTCCAGGTCGCCTCGGTCCATCACGTTCATGAAGTTCATGGTGTCCTTCCCTCTCTTCATTGACCCCTCGCCCTCTTCTACGAGGCCCCCCTCCACCGATTGCGTCCGCTTTTCGGCCCCCCTCGCCGTCCGCCAGGACCACCCCCGTGCCTCCCGACGCCTCCGCCTCGCCCCACGACTACTGGCTGCTTGACGGGCTGCCCACCCCCGCGGCGGTCCTCCGGGGCGACGAGGTGCGGATCGCCAACGCGGCCATGGTGGCCCTGCTGGGCGTCTCCGCCGAGGAGCTGAAGGCCACCCCGGTCAGCGCGCTCATGGAGCGCTTCGCCCCGGTGGAGCGCCGCTGGGTGGAGGCCGTCCACGAGGCCATCTCCCACGAGCGTCCCCGTCCGGAGCGCCCCCTGTGGCTGCGCCTGCGCGCCGCGGACGGGCGCGAGCGCACGATGACGGCGACCTTCGCGCCCGGCGCCACGCCCCTGGAGACGGTGATTCTCCTGCACGACGCCGCGGGCGAGGACACCGCGCACCGCCTCATCGCGGCGCTGGCCGCCGCCGCGTCGGACATGCTGCACGCGAGCACCGAGCAGGAGGTCCTGGAGTCCGCGGTGGAGGCCGTCCACCGGCAGGGCTTCTATGCGGCCATCCTCCTGGTCGAAGGCGATGTGTTCCGGCACGGGCCCATGCGCCAGGAGCCCGCAGTCGTCGCGCTCGCCGAGCGGACGTACGGCGCGCCGATTTCAGAGGTCCGCATCCCGCTCACCTTGCTGCCCCACCTGGCGGAGGTGCTCACGCGGCGCAAGGCGGCCTTCCATCAGGATGCGCTCCGCGTCGCCCATCGCGTCCACGCGCCCGAGGTCTTCGAGGACATCCAGCGCACCTACCCCTCCGGCATCCGCGCGCTCGACGCGCCCATCTTCGTGGGGGGCCAGCCCTTCGGGCTGCTCTCCGCGCAGGGGCTGGACCTCCCCCCCGCCGCCGCGAGCACGCTGGAGCTCTTCGCGCAGATGGTGGGCGGCATGCTGGAGAACGTGAGGCACCACCGCACGGCCTCGGAGCGACTGGCCGAGCTGTCCCGGCTCCAGGAGGAGCTCGTCGCGCATGAGCGCCTGACGGTGCTGGGCGAGGCCGCGGGCGTGGTGGCCCACGAGGTGCGCAATCCCCTGGGCGCCATCCTCAACGCGGTGGCGGTGCTGCGACGCGAGCCGCACCTGGGCCCCACCGGGCATGCCGCGGTGGGGATGATGGAGGAGGAGGCCGTCCGGCTGGAGGACATCGTCCGGGACCTGCTGGACGTGGTGCGGCCACTGGAGCCGCGGCCCCGCCCGGTGCACCTGGGAGAGCTGGTTCGCCGCGCGCTCGGCCAGCTCCATGGGCCGCCGGATGCGCCCACGCTGCGCTTCGTGGTGGACGAGGCGCCGGACACACCCGAGCTGCTCGGCGACGAGACGCTGCTCCAGCTCGCCGCCACGCACCTGGTGCGCAACGCGGTGCAAGCCTCACCTCCGGGCGGGCGCGTGCGGCTGTGCGTGGAGCCGGCGCCGGACGGCGTGCGGCTGGTCGTGGAGGACGAGGGCCCGGGCATTCCCGACGTGGACCCTCGCCGCGTCTTCGAGCCCTTCTTCCTCACGCGCGCCAATGGCCGGGGCCTGGGGCTGGCCATCGTCAAGCGCGTGGTGCTGGCCCACGGCGGGCAGGTGCGCGCGAGCGCCCGGCCCAAGCGCGGCGCCTGCTTCGAGGTGGTGCTCCCGCTCTCGCCTCCGCCTACCCGTACGTCTCCCGCCTGATGCGCTTGTCCTCGATGCCGAGGGCGTGCAGGTGTCCCAGCACCGTCTCCATGAAGCGCGGCGTCGCGGGCGTGCGTGTCTCCAGCGCCTTGCGCCGGTCCCACGGCGTAATCGCGGGGCCGCACGCGTAGACGAGGCAGGTGTCCCGGTCCGGGATGAGCTCCTCCAGGAGCGCCTGGTGGATGCGCCCCTTGCGCACCGACGCGCTGAAGCGCGACTCGTCCAGCTCCCGGGTGAGCGTGTGCACCAGGCGGACGCGGTCCGGGTGCTGGCGCTCCAGGGCCTCGAGCTCCTCGCGGTAGAGCACGTCGTTCCAGGTCTTGTTGGACATGAGGAACGTGTGCCGCGGCTTCAGGTTCCGGTGCAGCGCGTCCTTGAGGATGGCGAAGTTGGGCACCGCGCCCGAGCCCGCCACCAGGTGGACGATGTGCCCGGTGCGCTGCTCCACGTCGTCGGGCAGGACATACGGCCCCATGAAGCCCAGCACCTTGATGCGCGCGCCGGTGAGCCGGCCGTGGACGAGGAGGGGCGACAGGAGCGGCGGGTAGCGGGTGAGGCCGGGGATGAACTCCTCGTCCTTCACGGTGATGGCCACGTGCCGCTCGTGGGGCGCGGAGGCCATCGAGTACGAGCGCTGCGGCTCCTTGCGGCCCTTCTGTTCCTGGAGGAAGGCCGACAGCCGCCCGAGCGCGGGGAACTGGTGGGGGTCGATGTTGATGAACTGCCCGGCCTTGTAGTCCGGCGGGGTGTCTCCAAAGTCGAGGAAGAGGGTGGCGGTGTCGTGTGTGTCCATCCGCACACGGTCGACGGTGACCTCGTACTCCACGGGCTTCCTGCTGCGCGAGGGGGCGGCTTCGGCGCTCATATGCCTCCTCCCTTAGCGCAAACCCGGGGTGCGCGCCGATGGGGGTTTGGATGACGCCAAGGTGCACACCTCGTCCCCCAGTCGGTCCGGAGCGTTGGCTGCATGACGGCCCCGCGAGCGGGCACCGCGGAGCGTCATCTGGGCGCTGACCCGAGCGCGTCATGGCACTACATCTTCTGGTGGCCAGTGGTGCCGCTTGAAATCCGGGCCACAAACGGCCGGACATCCAGGCTTCCGCCGGTCCATGCTCTCGGGCCGTCCCCGAGGTGGAGGCGACCGACGCGTGCTTCGGATTCTCTTTTCCCTGATGGCCCGGCTGCCGGAAGGTCCCCGGCGCCACGTGGTGCGCACGCTGATGGACAGCGTGTGGGATGTGCTGGCGGAGGAGCAGGTGGAGGGCCGGAGCTTCCTGCTGGACGAGCCCTGCCTCTACATCTGCAACCACCTGTCCAACGCGGATGGCTTCACGCTCCATCGCGCCTTCCGTCCTCGCAAGCTGTACTTCATGGCGGGCGTGAAGCTGCAGAGCACGGTGATGACGCGGCTGGCGTCGGAGACGATGGACACCATCGCCATCAAGCCCAACTCACCGGACATCGAGGCCATGCGCCGCGCGGTGGAGACGCTCAAGGGCGGTGACTCGGTGCTCATCTTCCCCGAGGGCGCGCGCAGCCGGACGGGCGAATTGCAGCAGGCCAAGAAGGGCGTGTCGCTCATCGCGAAGCGCGCGGGGGTGCCGGTGGTGCCCATCGCGCTGATGGGGACGGAGAAGCTGATGCCCATCGACGACGGGGACATGGGCGGGGAGCGGCTGTACCGCGCGAACGTCCGCATCCGCATCGGCCCCTCGTTCCGCGTGGAGGACCTGGAGCCGGAGATCGCCGGCGCCGAGGACCCGAGACAGGCGCTGGTGGACGCGATGATGCGCCGGGTGGCGAGGCTCTTGACGCCCGAGTATCAGGGCTTCTACGCGGAAGCCCCGCCGCGCGTCCCGCTCACGCTGCTGCCCGACCCGCCGGCCGTGCCGTCGCCGTGATTCCGCAATGAGTCATTGCGGTCAGCGCCGGAGCACGGACAATGGGGCCCCCCGTGATGACTCCTCGCGCTGAAGAACAGGTCTACGTCTCCACCCTCCCTGGACTGGAGATCGCGCTGGAGGCGGAGTGCTCCGCGCTGGGCCTCCGGCCCCGGTTGGTGGAGGGGGGCGTGGAGCTCTCGGGCCCCGCCGGGCTGCACCAGGAGGCGAACCTCCGGCTCCGCACCGCCAGCCGCGTGCTGCTGCGACTGGGGACGTTCCGCGCGGGAGATGAGGGGTCGCTGATTCGCGGCCTGCGCGCGCTGGACGTGTCGCGTGTCTGGGATGGACGCACGCCTCCGAGGATGGCCGTGAGCCTGAAGCGCACGGGCGTGCCGGGGCCGGACGTCGTGCTGGAGTCGGCGGCGAAGGCGTGGGGCCTGTCCTCGCTGGAGGAGGCCGGAGCGGGAGCGCTCGAGGAAGAGGGCGGCGCCGGGCTCGTGATGCTGGTCCGCGTGGAGGGAGATGCGTTCACGGTGAGCGTGGACACGAGCGGCGAGCCGCTGCACCGGCGCGGCTATCGGCAGGAGGTCAGCCGTGCACCGCTGCGCGAGACACTCGCCGCGGGCCTCCTGATGCTGGCGGGGTACGACGGCACGCAGCCGCTGGTGGACCCGATGTGCGGCTCCGGCACCTTCCTGGTGGAGGGGGCATGGATGTCCCTGCGGCGCGCGCCAGGGTTGCTGCATGGCTTCGCGTTCGAGTCCTTCCCTGGCTTCGACGCGAGCGCCTGGGCCTCGCGCAAGGCTCGCGCGGAAGCGGAGGCGCTGACGGAGCTTCGTGCTCCGGTGTATGGCTTTGACATCAACGCGGGCTCGCTGGGGACGGCGCGGCGCAATGCCCGGCGCGCGGGGCTGACGCTGGCGCTGGAGCGCAAGGACGTGCGCACCCTGACGCCCCCGCCAGGAGGCCCGGGCTTGCTCGTGGCGAATCCTCCGTACGGCAAGCGCCTGGGTGAGGGTGAGGACCTGCCGGGGCTCTACCGGGCGCTCGGCGCGACGATTCGCGAGCGCTTCGTGGGCTGGCGCGCGGCCCTGCTCGTCCCCGAGGAGGCACCGCTGCTCAAGGCGCTGGCGCTTCCCGGAGCGCGAAGCCTGCCGGTGCGCAATGGCGGGCTGCGTTGCAGGCTGCTGCTGGTGGGTTGACGGGGAGCGCCTGAATTCGCGGATTCATCCCGCATATGCTCCAGTGGACCTCCCTGTCAGGTCCACCCCGGACTCCCCCACCCCACCATGACGACTGGTAGCGATTCGACCCCCCAAGACCTTGGAATGCGGCGCGCCGTCTCCCGATGGGAGCTGGTGGGCTTCTCCATCAACGACGTCATCGGCAGTGGCGTGTATCTGTTGCCCGCCGCGGCGGCCGCGAGCCTGGGCTCGGCGAGCACGGGCGCGGTCGTGCTCGCGGGCCTCGCGGTGCTGCTCCTGGTGCTGTGTTTCGCGGAGGCCGCCAGCTACTTCGACAAGCCGGGCAGCGCGTATCTGTATACGCGCGAGGCGTTCGGCGAGCTGGTGGGGTTCCAGGTGGGGTGGATGACGTGGCTGGCGCGCGTCGCGTCGGTGGCGTCGCTGTCCGTCGGGTTCTCTCGCGCGCTGGGCTACCTGTGGCCCTCCGCCAAGGAAGGCTTCGGGCAGAGCCTGGCCATCGCGATTCCGCTGCTGCTCCTCACCGCCATCAACATCGTCGGCGTGAAGGGCGGCGCGCGGACGGCGGTGTTCCTCGCGGTGACGAAGACGGTGCCCCTGCTCATCTTCATCGGCGTGGGCATCTTCTTCGTGTCGACTCCGCTGGCGCTGTCGGTGGAGCCACGGGCCGACGGCAACCTGGGTGAAACCGTGTTGCTGCTGCTCTTCGCCTACGCGGGGTTCGAGAACACGGCGGCCCCGGCGGGTGAGTTCAAGAATCCCCGGCGCGACGTGCCCTTCGCGCTCGTGGTGCAGATTGGTGTCGTCACGCTCATCTACACGGCGGTGCAGTGGGTGACGCTCGGGACGCTGCCGGGGGTCATCGAGTCGAAGACTCCGCTGGCGGACGCCGCCGCGCGGTTCCTCGGTGGGTGGGGCGGGCTGTTGATGACGGTGGGTGGGGTGCTGTCCATCCTCGGCACCAACAGCAACACGGTGCTCGCGGGGCCTCGGTATCTCTACGCGCTGGCGCGGGATGGCTTTGGTCCGGCGGCGCTCGCCACGCTGCATCCGCGCTTCCGGACGCCCGCGGTGGCGATTCTGGTGCAGACGGGCATCGCGCTGCCGCTCGCGTTCTCCGGCTCGTTCGAGTTCCTCGCCACGCTCTCCGTGGTGGCGCGGCTGGCGACGTACTTCGGCACGGCCGTGGCGGTGCCCATGCTGCGGCGCAAGCTGGCGCAGCCCGCCAACGCGTTCCGGATTCCGGGCGGGCCGGTGATTCCCGTCGCCGCCGCGGTGCTGTGTGTCGTGTTCGCGATGAGCGCGGAGCGAAAGAACCTCATCGCGGGCGCCATCGCGCTGAGCATCGGCTTCGTGCTGTACCGGTTCCAGCGCAGGCCCGACGGGAAGGTCGCGCTCGAGTAGGACAGGGCTCGGCTCCCAGGCCCGCTCACCGGGGGCCTGGGTTTCGTGCTACCGGAGAGCCCGTGGACGCGCGAGTCACCCGCTTCGAGCCTCGGATGAGTCCCCCCGACGAGGGAGGGGACTTCCCGAGCCCCTTCGATGAGCTGGGCCCGTCGGAGCTGGCGCGACAGGCCGCCGAGGTGCTGCAGCGCGAGCTGCGCGACGGGCTCATCGCGCCAGGGCTGCCCACGTCCCTGCTGGAGGACACCGAAGGCGGGAAGATGTTCGGCGTGCTCGTGGTGCGCTCGGGCGATGGGAGCCTGGGGTTCCTGCGGGCCTTCTCGGGGATGCTCGCGGGACAGTGGGACGTCGCGGGCTTCGTTCCTCCGGTGTTCGACCGCGAGGCGCGGGCCCGGCTCGAGCCGGAGGGCGAAGGCATGGTGAAGGCCCTGCATGCACGCGCGATGGCGATGCGGAGTGCGCCCGAGCTGCTCTCGTTGCGCGCCGAGCAGGTGGCACAGTCGGAGCGACATGCGGCGGAGCTCGCCCTGATGCGCGAGCAGCATGAGGCTCGGCGCAAGGCGCGCCATGTGCGGAGGAGCGAGCTCACCCGCCCCGCGACGGAGGCGAACAGCGCGGCGCTCCACGCCCTGGACCAGGAGAGCCGTGGCGACAAGGCCGAGCGTCGCAAGCTGGAGGCGCTCCAGGAAGAGGAACGACAGCGAATCGAGCCGCTCCTCGCCCGCATCGAGCGGCGGTTGCGCGCCATGGACCGGCTGCGCCAGATGGGCAGCCGAGCGCTCATGCGGCGCATCCACGACACCTACGTCATCACGAGTGCGCGAGGGGAGCAGCGACTGCTGCGCCACCTCTTCGAGAAGGGACAGCCGCCCGCGGGTGCTGGCGACTGCGCCGCACCCAAGCTCTTCGCGTATGCACGGGCGCACGGGCTGCGCCCGCTCGCGCTCGCGGAGTTCTGGTGGGGGGCGCCTCCTCCGGCGGGTGGGCGCGTCAGCGGGGCGTACTACGCCTCATGCCGCGAGAAGTGCGCGCCCCTGCTCCCGTTCATGCTGGAGGGATTGTCGGTCGCGCCGCCTCGGACGTTCTCTCCTCCGGTCGCGGCCTCGGCCTCGAGCGAGCTGTCCATCCTGTTCGAGGATGCGTGGCTCGTCGTCATCAACAAGCCCGAGGGACTGCTGTCCGTGCCGGGGCGTGAAGCCTCCCTGAGCGACTCGGTGCTCACGCGGCTGCGGGCACGGTATCCCCTGGCCACGGGTCCGCTCCTCATGCATCGCCTGGACCTGGATACGTCGGGCTTGTTGGTGGCGGCGCTCGACGCGCGGACGCACTCGGCGCTGCAACACCAGTTCGTCCACCGCGAGGTGCGCAAGCACTACGTCGCGTGGGTGGAGGGACTCGTGCAGGGGGACGAGGGCCGCATCGACTTCCCGATGCGCGTCGACCTCCATGACCGGCCTCGGCAGATTCACGACCCCGTTCACGGCAAGCCCGCCGTGACAGAGTGGCGTGTCCTCGAACGTCGTGAGGGACGGACTCGCGTGGCCTTCTTCCCGCTCACGGGAAGGACCCACCAACTCCGCGTCCATGCCTCCCATCCCCTGGGACTCGGAGCCCCCATCGTCGGAGACAGACTCTACGGACGAGAGGGAGAGCGACTCATGCTCCACGCGGAGTCACTCACCCTCCAGCATCCAGGGACAGGCGGCACCGTCACATTCCAGTGCCCCGCCCCCTTCTGAGCGCTGGACTCAGACCTCCTCGAACTTCGCGCCCGAGACCTTCGCGCGCTCCATGGCCGTCTTGATGTCCTCCGAGACGATGAGCGCGACGGTCCATCCCCACGGGCGGAATACCTTCGCATCGCCCACCTTCGTGCGGTCAATCCGAAGGCCGTACACGCTGCGGTATTGCCCCTCCAGGTCGGGCCGTTCGTCCTCTGGCTTCCAGCGCAGGACTTCTTCCGAGGCTGTGTCGTCGATGCAGCGGACGAGCCGGGTCGCCACGAGAAGCAGGTACTCATCGGGGCACCCCTTGATGTCCACGGGGAGCAGCTGCACGTCGTTGGGTGCGAGCTCTACGAAGAGGGTGGCGACACGGACGTGGACGACAGGCGTCAGCGCGGCACCCGCCGTGCTGTAATCCATCCGCCGTCCTGGCTCATCGATGGGAAGCGTCAGCCGCCCGAAGGGTTGAGCAGGACGCCCCGATGTGAACTCCCTGAAGTCCTCTGGCTCGCGGCCCTGGCTGTCCAACGGCTCCCCCAGAGACCACCTTCCATTCAACATGTCCGGCTTGAGCCTGAAGTAGCGCGCGTGCTTCTGCATGGCGGTCATCCCTACGACATCATGGCCCCTGGGTCACAAGCCGGTGAAGCCTGGTCCCCGGAGTCTGGACTTCGCTAGCGAGTCGACGCAGCTCCGCCGTGAGGGCCTTCCGGCAATCGACCACCTTCCGACAACTCCCCAGTGCGACCAGGATCCGGTCATGAACGTGCTCATGGTACTCCTGCGGATGCGGTCCCTTGTGGCCCGACACTCGGACGATGTTCTCGGGGTCCTTCAGCTCCATCCCCGCTCGTCGGAAGAGCCTCCGGAACGCGGGGGTCCACGGTCCTCCGCGTTTGGCCGAGACATCGTTCTTGTTCGTCGCGAGGTGGTGCTTCTCGCCCCGCCCCACCCCCTGGTTCGCCATCGCCAGGGCATTCGGCGCGAGCGCCAAAGTGAACCCCTCCGGGGTCATCGCGACAGACCGCACACCTGCCACGCCCGCGAACCGGAAGCCCGCCTGTGACTCCACCGCGAGCGCGGCCTGGGCGGAGCCAGGAAGCCCTCCTGATTTCCCGATGAGCCCCGCCGTACTGCCAATGGCCGCCGTCGCCAGCATCACGAAAACACGTGCGGCGTTCTCCCCCAGCACCTCGCCATAGACCTCTCCCGCCGCGTGGAGCTGGGCAATGGACGTGGCCCGGCCAACCTCTCGCACCAGCGTCAGCCACCCGTCCAACAAGCGCCACACGGTGTCCACGCCCAGGTACGCGATGGCGAAGGCGGTCAGGCTCGCCGCGACGCCCTTGGAGACGGGCTCCGGCAAGGCCCAGAGCATGAGGTACATCGCCGCGGCGGCGGTGACGCTCGCCGTGAGTGCCTGGGGATTCGCCATGTCCTCGAAGGCCTCCGACGTCTCCTCCCAGACCGAGTCCATCGCGATGGCCAGCGCCAGCGTGTACTTGCCATCGCTGCCCAACAGCGGGCCCTCGTCCAGCAGGCGCAGACAGTCCCCTGGCTGGTCCCGGTCCGCGCACCACCGGCCATACTCGCGCGTCAGCTCCTCATCCGCGTAGAGCTCCAGCAGCACGGGGCCGTCGACGCTCCCGCCGCGCTCAGGAATGAGGTGGGGAGAGCGGCTCTCATAGCGGTACATCCCACTGCGAGAGGGGACCCCGAAGACCTCTCGCGCCTGCCGCATGGGATTGCGGAACGGGCGCACGTCGCGCCCCAGTTCCTCCAACGCGTCCTCGAACTCGTCATCGTCGAGCTCGGCCTCCTCCACCTCCGCGCCCGGCTCCTCGCGAGGCCGCACCTCGATGGCGTCGAAGCCCGTCTCCAGACGCACGACCCGCCCGGTCGTGCAGCCGATACACACACTCCACAAGAGCAGCGGCACTGCCCAGCGAATCGTCATGGAATCCCCCCACGCGAGGGAATTACCAGACACGCAGGGCAAGCCCCCGACCCAATGCCTCACATGGCGGGCAAGCGTTGCCAGGTTCACATGTCAGGGTTTGCGCACGCGAGGGGCCTCACCACCGAAGCCCCTCGCGCCGAGCCTACGACTCCGCGGAAGGCGTCACGTCCGGAGAGGCCTCGGCCTCTTCCGCTTCGACCGGCGGCAACACCCCCACCGACGCCGCGGGCTTCACGCCCAGCTCTCGCGTCAGCTTCGGATTCACCCCCGTCTCCGCCAGGAGCCGCTCCAGCTGCACTCGCGCGCGGCGGTTGTCCCGGTGCACCCGCCGCCCCAGGATGAGCTCGTTCTTCAGCGAGTGCTCCCACCCCGTCAGCTCCGTCACCGTCACCTGGTAGCCGAAGGACTCCAGCGTCAGCGCGCGGATGACGTTCGTCAGATGCGAGCCGAACTCGCGCCGGTGCCACGGGTGCGCGAACAGCAACCCCATGCTCCCGTGCGCCGCCTTGCGGTTCTCCTTCAGCTGCGCGGCCACCTCCGCCTGACAGCACGGCACCACCGCCACGTGGTCCGCGCCATGACGGACCGCCGCGATGAGCGCGTCGTCCGTGGCCGTGTCACACGCGTGCAGCGCCATCAGCAGGTGGATGCGCTCGGGATACTCCGCCTGGTCGATGTGCGCCGTCTGGAAGCGCATCCGCGAGAAGCCCAGCCGCTCCGCGCGCCCCTTCGCGCGCTCCGTCAGCTCCGGCCTCCCCTCCACCGACACCAGCGAACCCGCGGCCGCGTCCTTCAAGTACAGCTCGTAGAGCACGAACCCCAGGTACGCGTTGCCGCTGCCCGCATCCACCATCACCGGCTCGGGGTGACGCGCCTTCACGTCCTCCACCGCCGGACGCAGCAGCCCCATCAGGTGGTTCACCTGCTTGAGCTTGCGCAGCGCATCCGCGTTGAGGTTTCCCTCTCGCGTCAACAGATGCAGCTCACGCAACAGCGCCTGCGACTGGTCCGGCAGGAGCTCCCGCCGGACCTGCGATGCCTTGACGTTGCGCCTCAGACGGACACCACCTCGACGACCTCGGGGATGATCTCCCGCAGGCGCCCCTCGATGCCCATCTTCAACGTCGCCGTCGACGACGGGCAGCCCGCACACGAGCCCTTCATGTGCAGGTACACAATCCCGTCCTCGAAGCGGTCCAGCGTGATGTCGCCGCCATCCATGGCGACCGCCGGGCGGATCTCCGCGTCCAGCACCTCCCGGATGCGCGCCTCCACCGAGCCGCCCCCCTCCGCCGACGCCGCTTGACGCGCCGCGGCCACCGCCGCCTCGTCCACCACCGGCAGGTCCGCCGTCAGGTGCGTGTCCAGGGTCTCCATCACCTGGTCATTCAGCTCATCCCACTCGCCCTCGTCCCCCTTCGTCACCGTCACGAAGTTGGTCCCAATCATCACCGCCGTCACGCCGCGCACGTCCATCAGCTTGCGCGCCAGGGGCGACTTCGCCTGGGCATCTTCCTGATTCGTGATACTCACCGCGCCGCCCGCCAGCAGCCGTCGGTCCACGACGTACTTCAGCGTGCTCGGGTTGGGGGTCCACTCCAGCTGGATGTTCACCGACATGCAGTTCTCCTCGGTCCTCTCCTGTAAGGCGGTCGCCGCCCCTTGGCAACCGGTCCCTCGGGGAATCAAACCCTCCGCCCCCGCCCCCTCCCTCATCCCCCAGTCGGGATTTATTGAACATCCTGGATTCGCGGCAGAGTCAGAAACTCACTATGATACGAGCACCTCTGCTCCCGGGGGAGCCGCCCATGACACCCAGCCCCTTGCGCCGCCCGCTCGAGCATTCCCAGCCCCCGCTCCCGCGCATCCCGGGGAGCGTGTTCGAGGGGCTGTTCGTGCGGGGCCTGAAGGTCTCCGGCCGGCTGGTGCAGGAGCTGGAGGCGCTGGGCTACGACATCAAGAAGCCGGAGGTCGACTACCCCATCCAGCTCTGGCAGCGCGCCGTCGCGCTCGTCCGGCAGGAGGTCTTCGGAGAGCTGACGGATGAGGAGGCCCACCGGCAGGTCGGCCGCACCCTCGTCGATGGCTTCGCCGAGACGCTGCTGGGCCGGGTCGCCGCGGTGGCGCTGCCGATGATCGGCCCCGCGCGCGCCGCCGAGCGCATCCCCCGCTACCTGGCGATGATGGGGCGGCCGGACCTGGAGGTCACCATGACGCATGTGGGGGAGCGAGGCCGGCGCCTCGTCATCCCGGACCGCTTCAACCGCCCGGAGCTCTTCGCCGGCGGCTTCGAGCGCATGCTGGAGATGGCCAACGCCCAGCCTCGAATCACGGTGGAGGAGCGCTTCAGCGACAGCTACCGTCTGCTCATCCGCTGGTAGCCCGCTCCCCGGGCGTCCCGGCGAAGGCCTGGAGCGCCGCCCATGTCCTACCCTCCCCGACTCTCCCACCTCGCCACCCGCGCGGTGGTGGTCGCCAAGCTGGTCCCCACCTACGCCCAGGCGCACCGGCTGGACGAGGAGGAGGCCGCGCAGCGGCTCTCGTCCGCGCTCTCCGGGAAGCTCCTGCCCGCGCTGCTGGAGGCCGCCTGGACCGCCATGCAGGGCAAGACGAAGCGGCTCAACGAGGACGGGCTGCTGGAGAAGGTCGCCACCACCCTGTCGGAGCGCCCCCTGCGCCCCGGGCGCGTGGCGCCGATGACCCCCTCCTGGAGCGCCTTCCTGGTGCTGACGGACCTGGAGGCTGGCACCGCCAGTGACGCGGCCCGCCGGGTCATGGAGTCCGAGGAGGGACGTCGGCGAGGCAACGAGGGACTGGCCGAGGCTGGACGCTTCCTCGCCGCGGAATTGACCCGCGGAAAGTAGGGCCCGGCCGGCCATGGCAGCAGGGGGCCCGCGTCGTTATAGGCTGGCCCCACCTCCCTCGTGCGCCGCCGATGTCGACACCGCTGCCCACCACCCTGCGCATCCTGCCCTCCATCCACGAGGTCCCCGCTCCCCTCTGGGATGCGCTCGTGGACGACACGGCCGTGCCCTTCCTGGAGTGGGCCTTCCTGGCGGCGCTCGAGGACAGCGGCAGCGCGGTGCCCGAGCGCGGCTGGCATCCCCGCCACCTGACACTCTGGCGAGGCTCCCGGCTGGTGGCCGCCGCCCCCGCCTATCTCAAGGACGACAGCCAGGGCGAGTTCGTCTTCGACGCCCCCTGGGCCACCGCCTCGGAGCGCGCCGGCCTGCGCTACTACCCCAAGCTGGTCCTCACCGTGCCCTTCACCCCCGCGACGGGGCGGCGCGTGCTGGTGGCCCCGGGCGAGGAGCGCGCGGCCCGCGAGGCGGAGCTGTACGCGGGCGCGCTGGAGTTCGCCCGCGCCGAGCAGCTCTCCGGCATCCACGTCCTCTTTCCCACCGAGGAGGAGCTGCCCACGCTCGAGGCCCAGGGCTTCGCCATGCGCCTAGGCGTCCAGTACCAGTGGCGCAATGACGGCTACCACACGCTGGAGGACTTCCTCGCCCGCTTCCACTCCAAGCGGCGCAACCAGCTGCGGCGCGAGCTGCGTGCCCCCGGGGAGCAGGGCATCCTCCTGCGCACGCTGCGCGGCGACGCGCTGGGCGATGTCGACGCGGACACGCTCTACCGCATCTACACCTCCACGGTGGACAAGTACCCATGGGGCACGCGGCTGCTCACCCGGGACTTCTTCGCGCGGATGCTCGCCACGTTCCGCCACCGCTGCGAGCTCGTGGAAGCCCGGCGGGGAGGCGAGCTGGTGGCCGGCGCGCTCAACTTCCGGGGCAATCAGGTGCTCTACGGCCGCTACTGGGGATGCTTCGAGGAGCATCCCTTCCTCCACTTCAACGTCTGCCTGTATCACCCGGTGGAGGAAGGCATCGCCCAGGGGCTGACGCGTTTTGAACCGGGTGCGGGCGGGGAGCACAAGCTCACCCGGGGCTTCGAGCCTCGCCTCACGTACAGTGCCCACCTGCTCCTCCACCCGGGGCTGGAGCGCGCGGTGCGAGGCTTCCTGGAGCACGAGCGGGCGGCCGTCCGGGGTGGACTGCCGCAGTGGCGGGCGGAGACAGGTTTCAAGGGAGTGGCCTGAAACGGCGCGCTTCCCAGGTCATCGAAGGGAGTCCGTGAGACTTATGGCGCAGAAGGACGAGCACGACGGCTCCGTCGCGACAGAGACCGTCCCCAAGCAGAAGCTCAAGAGGCCCACCCTCTACAAGGTGCTGCTGCACAACGACAATTACACGACGCGCGAGTTCGTGGTGGCCGTCCTCCGGGAGGTCTTCCACAAGTCGGAGTCGGATGCCGTGCAGATCATGCTGCACGTTCATTACAACGGAGTCGGAGTGGCCGGCGTCTATACGTTCGAGATTGCCGAGACGAAGCTCAAGACGGTGGAGGCCGCGGCTCGGGACAATGGGTTCCCCCTGCGACTCTCCATGGAACCCGAGGAAGGTTGAACCGTGGCAGGACCGCTGATTGCCAAAGAGTTGCAGGCCAGCTTCCGCACCGCCCTGGATGAGGCGCGGAAGATGCGCCACGAGTACCTGACGCTGGAGCACCTGCTCCTGGCGCTGACGAAGGAGGCACGCACGCGCGAGGTCCTCAAGGCGTGCCGAGTGAACGTGAAGCGCCTCCAGGAGCGGCTCACCCACTTCCTGGAAGAGACGGTTGAACGCCTGCCCGAGGACGTGGAGGCCGAGCCGCAGCAGACCATCGGCGTGGAGCGGGTGATTCACCGCGCCGCGATGCATGCCCTGTCCGCCGAGCAGAAGCTCGTCGACGGGGGGGATGTGCTGGTGGCCCTGTTCCGCGAGGACGAGAGCCACGCGCTCTACGTGCTCCAGCAGGAGGGCCTCACCCGCCTGGACGTGCTCAACTACATCTCCCACGGCATCTCCAAGGACGGCGAGGGAGAGGACGGAGAGGCGGAGGGCCCCGCGGGCGGCGCCGTCCCCGCGGGCGACGACGACGACGAGGAGGCCCCGCGCAAGAGCCCGCTGGAGCTGTACACCATCCAGCTCAACATCGAGGCGAAGGAAGGTCGCATCGACCCGCTCATCGGCCGGGACAAGGAGCTGGAGCGCACCATCCAGGTGCTCAGCCGCCGCCGGAAGAACAACCCGCTCTACGTGGGCGAGGCGGGCGTGGGCAAGACGGCCATCGCCGAGGGCCTGGCGCTGCACATCCACGAAGGCCGGGTGCCGGAGCCGCTGAAGAACGCGGTGGTGTACTCGCTGGACATGGGCTCGCTGCTCGCGGGCACCAAGTTCCGGGGCCAGTTCGAGGAGCGGCTCAAGGGCGTGCTCAAGGCGCTGCAGGAGCAGAAGGACGCCATCCTCTTCATCGACGAAATCCACACCATCGTCGGCGCGGGAGCGACGAGCGGTGGCTCCATGGATGCGTCCAACCTGCTCAAGCCCGCGCTGGCGAGCGGCAGGCTGCGGTGCATCGGCTCCACGACGTATCAGGAGTACAAGTCCGCCTTCGAGAAGGACCGCGCGCTGTCGCGGCGCTTCCAGAAGATTGAGGTCGCCGAGCCCTCCGTCGAGGACACCATCCTCATCCTGGAGGGGCTCAAGAGCCGCTACGAGGAGCACCACGGCGTGAAGTACACGCCCGAGGCGATTCGTGCGTCCGCGGAGCTGTCCGCCAAGCACATCAACGACCGGTTCCTGCCGGACAAGGCCATCGACGTCATCGACGAGACGGGCGCCGCGGAGAAGCTCAAGCCGGAGGGCGTGCGCACCAACACCGTCACCGGCTCGGACGTGGAGCTCGTGGTCGCGAAGATGGCGAAGATTCCCGCCAAGAGCGTGTCCGCCAGCGAGGGCGTGCAGCTCCAGAATCTGGAGAAGGAGCTCCAGGGGGTCATCTTCGGACAGGACGCCGCCATCAAGGACCTGGTCAGCGCCATCAAGCTGGCGCGCTCCGGCCTGCGTGCGCCGGAGAAGCCCATCGGCTCGTTCCTCTTCTCGGGCCCCACGGGCGTGGGCAAGACGGAGCTGGCCAAGCAGCTGGCCCAGTCGCTGGGCGTGGAGTTCCTGCGCTACGACATGAGCGAGTACTCGGAGAAGCACACGGTGAGCCGGCTCATCGGCGCGCCTCCGGGCTACGTCGGCTTCGACCAGGGCGGCCTGCTCACGGACGCGGTGCGCAAGCACCCCTACGCCGTGGTGGTGCTGGATGAAATCGAGAAGGCCCACCCGGACCTCTTCAACATCCTGCTCCAGGTGATGGACCACGCGACGCTGACGGACAACAACGGCCGCAAGGCGGACTTCCGCAACATCGTCCTCATCCTCACCACCAACGCGGGCGCTCAGGAGATGAGCACCAAGTCCATCGGCTTCGGAGATCTGGCCAAGCCCGCGGACGCCACCCGCGCGAAGAAGGCCATCGAGCGCACCTTCACGCCGGAGTTCCGCAACCGGCTGGACGGGTGGATTCTCTTCTCCGGCCTGCCGCCTGAAATCATCCTCAAGGTGGTCGACAAGGAGGTCCGCCTCCTCCAGAAGATGCTCGATGAGCGCAAGGTGAAGCTGGAGCTGACGCCCGCCGCGCGCGCATGGCTGGCGGAGCGAGGGTATGACCCGGCCTTCGGTGCCCGGCCCATGGCCCGCCTCGTGGACAACTCGCTGAAGAAGCCGCTCGCGGAGTCGCTCCTCTTCGGAGACCTGAAGCACGGCGGCACCGCCCGCTATGACGTGGACGCGGGCGGCGACAGCCTCGCGCTGAAGACCACGCCCGCCGCCGAGCCCGCGGTGGCGTAAGTCCTCCCCCCGTCGCTCGACATGGAAAGGCCCCGGTTTCCCAGTGAGGGAGCCGGGGCCTCTTCACATCCGGGGGCGGGCTACTCGACGCGGTAGATCTTCACCGCGCTGGAGAGCTGCTCGGAGATGATTTGCAGCGTGGTGGCCGCCTCGCCCGTGGAGCCGATGCGCGACACCGTCTCGTCCATCATCTTGGACAAGTCGTTCACCGCCAGGGTGATTTGGTTGATGCCCACGTTCTGCTGACTCACCGCCGCGGCGATCTGGCGGACGGCGGCGGCGTTGTCCTGGACGATGGAGGACAGCTCGCGCAGGTTCTGCCCGCTGGTGCGCACCTGGGCCAGGCCCGACTCCATGCGCTCGGCGCCGCGCTCCGTGATGCGCACCGCGGCCGTCACCGAGTTGGCGATGTCGTCCAGGAGCTCCCGCACCCGCGTGGTCGCCTGGATGGACTGGTCCGCCAGCGCGCGAATCTCTCGGGCCACCACGCCGAAGCCCTTGCCGTGCTCGCCCGAGCGCACCGATTCGATGGCCGCGTTGAGCGCGAGCATGTTGGACTGGTCCGCCAGGTCCTTCACCGTCTGGGTGATGCCGCCAATCTGCTGCGTGCGCTCGCCCAGCTCCAGGATCTTCTGGGCAATCTCCCCCACCTGGACGCGGATGTCGTTGAGGCCCGCCATCGTCTGTTCGATGGCCGCCTCGCCCGAGCGCGCGAGCGCGTCCGCGCGCTCCGCCACGGACAGCACGCTCTCCGCCTTCTGCGCGGCCAGCATGGAGGTCTGCTTGATTTCCTGCGCCGTCACCTGCGTCTCCTGCAGCGCGGCGGCCTGGCGGGAGATGGTCTGCGCCTGCTCGGTGGACGAGGTGTTGAGGTGCTCGGTGGACTGCGTCAGCGCCTGCGCCGCCTGCTGGAGGTTCAGCGTCACCTCGCGCAGCCGGGCCACCATCTGCGCGAAGGAGTTGGCGAGCCGGCCCACCTCGTCGCCGCTCTTCACCTGGATGGGGCGGGTGAGGTCTCCGGACTCGACGATGTGGCTGGTGACCTCCGTCAGCTCGCGCATGGGCCGGACGATGCTCCGCCCGAAGGCCGCGGCCACGGCCACGCCCAGCGCCACCAGCAGCGCCGCGAAGCCCACCATGCGCCAGTGCAGCTCCGACACCACGGCGTCGATGTGGTCCCGGGAGATGCCCACGTGCACCATGCCCAGCCGGCCACCGGCCACCGGGGCCGCCACGTTCATCGCGCGCAGCTGCTTGCCGCCGGACTCCACCTCCAGGACGGCGCCCCAGCCGGTCTGCTCGCTCACCTCGCCCTGGTTGGCGGTGGCCACCTTGAGCGAGTCGGGGAACGCGCCCGGCAGCGTGTGCGCCACGACGTTGCCGGAGACGTCCGTCAGGAAGACGTACGAGACGTCCTCGGTGTCGCGCATCACGTCCAGCATGGGCTGGAGCGCGGCGACCCCCGCCGTCACGCCCTGCTCCACGGCCACGGCGAGGTGACGGGAGAGCAGCTTGCCCTCGCCCATGTGGGCGTTGACCAGGTCGCTCTCCAGCCGCCGCGTGGCGATGCCGGTGAGCATGGCGGCCACCGTCGCGCTGACGAGCGTGGTGACGAGGACCAGCTTCGGCGCCAGTCCCAGCGACTGCCGGAACTGATGGCCCAGCTGCGTGGTGAAGGAAGTCTGTTCGGAGCTCACGGCAGCACCACCCGGAAGAAACGCGGGACGACCCCCGCGCGAGCGCGGGGCCAGGACCTACGACTCGAGACAAGCAACCGGCGACTCATCGACCCACCCCACCCTCACCGCGCCCGCCACCGGCGCGGAAGTTGAGCGGCACACAGCTCTGGAGGATGAGCTCCGGCAAGGACGACAGCGGCACGCCCTGGTCCGTGGCGCGAATCTCCAGCGCCGCGCGCGGCATGCCGTAGACGACGGAGGTGGCCTCGTCCTGGGAGAAGGTGACGCCGCCCGCCTTGCGGATGGCCAACAGGCCCCGCGCGCCGTCCTCGCCCATGCCAGTGAGCACCACGCCGCCGCTGCGTCGGCCGAACGCCTGGGCCAGCGACGCGAGCAGGATGTCGCCGTTGGGGCACGGCCCGCCTCGGCTCGGCTGCAGCCGCGCCAGGCCCGTGGAGTCGACCAGGAGGTCCTGCCCGTCCTGCGGGAAGTACACCCGCCCGGGCTCCAGCCGCTCGCCATCCCGGGCCACATCCACCGTCAGCGTCGTCACCTGGGACAGCCACCGCACCATGCCCTGGGTGAAGCCCACGGTGATGTGCTGCGCGACGAGCAGCGGCACCGGCAGGTCCTTGGGCAGCTTGGACAGGAGCTCCGCCAGCGCGGGCGGGCCACCGGTGGAGGCCACGATGCCGAACACGTCCACCCGCGCGCCGATGGGCGGCGGCGTCACCGCCCCCGTGCGCGCGCGGCGGGAGATGACGGGCACCTCCGCCATGAGGCACACCGAGTGGGCCAGGTCCTTGCCCCACCGGCGCAGCTCCTCCACGTTGGTGACGTTGGGCTTGCCGATGAGCTCCAGCGCGCCGGCGCTCATGGCCTGGAAGCCCAGGTCCACGCCGCGCTGCTCGGCCACCGCGCTCACCACCAGCACCCGCGCGGGGGCCTGGGACATGATGGCCGCGATGGCCGCCGGCCCGTCCAGGCCCGGCAGCAACAGGTCCATGGTGATGACGTCGGGGCGCAACAGCCGCGCGAGCTGGACGGCGCGGTTGCCATCTCCCGCGCGACCGACGACCTCGATGCGAGGGTCCTCGGTGAGCAGGGCCGTCAACGTGTTGGCCATGGTGGGCGAGTCATCCACCACCAGCACGCGAATGGGGCGACGGTTGTTCACGCGCGCCCTCCCCTGCGGCTCATCACGTCGAGCACCTCCGCGAGCAGCCGACCCGCGGCACACTCGCGCTTGCTGAGATATCCATCCGCTCCCGCCGCCATGCCCCGCTCGCGCGCCGCCGCGCTGTCATGCGCGGAGACGAGGATGACCGGCAGCGACGCCGTCTCCCGCTTCTCCCGCAGCCGGGCGATGAGCTGTGTGCCGTCCATCTCTTCCATGTCCAGGTCGCAGATGACGACGTCGTACGTGTCCGTCTGGAGCCGGTCCAGCGCCCGCGCCCCGCTGGCCGCCAGGTGCACGCTGAAGCCACCCGCCTCCAGCATGGCCCGGTGCAGCGCGCGCGCGGTGAGCGAGTCGTCCACCACCAGCGCCCGGCGCTGCGCCGTCACCGTCGTCTGGCCCGTCTCCGTCACCAGCCAGTCCGGCCGGCAGATGAGGAGCAACTCACCTCGGCTCAGCGTCGCCGCGCCCTGCCAGGCCGGGACGTCCCGGACCTCCGAGGGCAGCGGCCGGATGACCAGGTCCCGGTCCCCCACCACCGCGTCCACCCCCAGCGCCACGCGCTTGCCTCCGCTCTGCACGATGAGCAGCGGCTGGCCCTCCGCCGGAGGCGCCGCGGCCCGCAGGCCCAGCCGCGCGCCCAGGTCCACCACCTGCAACAGCTGCCCTTGGTATTCCAGGTGCGCCTTGCGCTTGCCGATGCGCAGCGAGTCCGCGCGCGCCAGCTGCGTGGCCTCCACCGCGAGCATCGGCAGGCCCACCAGCTGCTCCAGCGCGCGCACCACCAGCACGGGCGAGCTGCCCAGGTCCACCGGCAGCGTCATCACGAAGCGCGTGCCCTGGCCCTGCGCGCTGTTCACCTCGATGCGGCCCTGCAGCGCCTCCACCGACGCGCGCACCGCGTCCAGGCCCACGCCTCGGCCGGAGGTGTCCGTCACGTCGCTGCGCGTGCTGAAGCCCGGCCGGAAGATGAGGTCTCGCAGCTGGTTGTCGTTGAGCCGGTCGCCCTCGTCGGCGGCGAGGAGCCCTCGCGACTCGGCCACCTTGCGCACCCGCGTCACGTCGATGCCCGCGCCGTCGTCCGCGCACTCCAGGAACAGGAGGTTGCCCTGCTGCTCCACGCGCAGCGTGAGCGCGCCCTCGTGGTGCTTGCCCGCCTTCTCGCGCGCGGCCGGCATCTCCAGCCCGTGGTCCACGGCGTTGCGCAACAGGTGCACCAGCGCGCCCTGGAGCTTCTCCAGCAGGCGCCGGTCCAGCGACAGCTCCGAGCCCACCACCGACAGCCGGGCCTCCTTGCCCAGCTGGCGCGACAGGTCGCGCACCATGCGCTGGAGCGGGTCCAATATCGTGCGCACCGGACGCGTGGTGATGGCCTTGAGGCCCTCCTCCAGCGCGTCGACGATGTCGCTTGTCTCCTCGCCGTCGGTGCGCAGGAGGCGCGCCGTGCCGGAGAGCAGCGTGCGAGCCTCCGCCGTCTCCGCCAGGAGCCCCTGCCTGGCCAGCACCGTCACCACGCGCTCCAGCTCGCGGCCTCGCTCCTCCACGCGCAGGCGCACCTCGCGCAGCCGCTCCACCTCGCGCATCAGCGCCGTCACCTGCCGCGCGCCGACGCGCCAGCCCGTGTCCGCCGACTCCGGCAGCGCGTCCGGGTTCATCGCCAGCGCGCCGTCCGGCGACGCCTCCTCCTGCGCGCCCGGCGGCGACGCCTCCTCGGAGACGACACCCACGCTCGCGCTCACCTGGTCCGGCGCGGGCCCGTCCGCCACCAGCTGCGCGAGCGCGGCGGCGGGGTCCGGCAGCGCGTCACCGCGTCCGTCCGCGTGCGCCTGCGCGCGCAGCATGAAGAGGTCCAGGCCGTGCAGCAGCACGTCCACCACGGACCGGGGCATCTTCTGCGCGCTGGCCTTGAGGGGCGCGAGCGCGTCCTCGAGCTTGTGGGCGATGTCGCCCAGGTCCTGCAGGCCCAGGCTGGACGCGCTGCCCTTGAGGGTGTGCAGGTGGCGACCCAGCCGGACGTAGAGCTTGCCGAGCGCGGCCGCGTCCAGGCCCTCGCGCTCCAGCTCCAGCAGGTCCATGGTGACCTTCTGGATGACCTCCTGGGCCTCCACGGCGAAGCCCGTCACCAGGCCTTGCAGCATCGGGTCAACGGGCATTGCGTCCTCCCGTCGAGCGCACGGCGAACAAGCGCTTGAGGTCGATGAGGTGGATGAGCTGCCGGTCGTGCGTGAAGACCTCCGTCACGGGCCCCTCGGCCCGCACGCGCGCGGCCTCCACCGCGCTCATGGGCAGCGTGGTGGGCCGGGGGATGGCCTCGCAGTCCAGCGCGCACAGCTCGCCGTCGCCGCGGTCCACCACCAGCAGCACCGCCGGGTCCTGTCGCCAGCCGTGCCCGCCCAGCATCGACGCCAGGCTGAGCGCGGAGAGCACCTGGCCCTGGAAGCGCAGCACCCCCACGACGTGCGGCGCGGACAAGGGCACCGGCGTCACCATCCGCAGGGGCAGCGCCGCGCGCAGCATCTCCAGCGACAGCGCGTAGCGCTCCTCGCCCAGGGGGAACTCGGCAATCCAGTGCACCGCCTCCTCGACGGTCGTCTCGGCCTGCTCCCGCAGGCGCGACGCGCGGCGCTCCAGGAGCTCCGCGGCCTCCTGTGCCTGGGCCTCTTCCATGCTCCGGGGAAGGATTTTCATTCGAGCGCCCCCTGGTTGAGGTAGGCGTCGGCGGACGCCTGATAGAACCGCGCCGGCAGGGCTTCCGGCCCATCCACGAGCTGGTCCGGCGCCAGTCGCTCCGCGCGCATGCGCAGGGCGCGCATCAGCGGAACCGCCGCCTCGCGCGCGCCGGAGCGCTCACGAAGCAGCGCCAGCTCCAGCAGGCCCGGCAGGTAGTCGGGGGCCTGGCGCACCAGCGACTCCAGCACCGCCAGCGCCCCGTTCGCGTCGCCCTCCTCGATGCGCTCCAGCGCATCCAGGTGCAGCCGCGCGGGCGGCGGAGGCGGCGTCACCTGCGCGGGCACGGGCGTGGGCGCGGCCTTCGGCCTGCGCACGGGAATCACCGGCGGAGCCGCGCGCTCCATCACCCGGACCACCGGCGCGGGCGTGGCGGACTCCCCCGGCCCCAGCAGGCGGAACGCCTGGAGCTCCGGAGGCCCCTCGCGGACCATGCCCGCGGGGACCCGGTCCGCCTCCACCGCGCCCAGGAAGAGCAGCCCTCCGGGATTGAGCGTCCGCGCGAGCAGCGCGATGGCCGCGTCGCGCGCGGCCGGGGAGAAGTAGGTCAGCACGTTGCGGCAGAGGATGAAGTCGAAGCGGCCGAAGCGCTCGGGCAGCGGCGCCAGCAGGTTGGACTGCGCGAAGGTGGTGATGCGGCGCACGACGGGCAGGATCGTCACCTGCCGGTCCGCCCCATCCAGGTAGAGCGGGAACAGGCGCGGCGCGGACTCGCGGCGGGACCAGGTGCCGTAGGAGGCCCGGCGCGCCGTCTCCAGGCTGGCCTCGTGCAGGTCCGAGCCCATCACCTCCACCGGGAAGCCCTGGGGCACGGAGGCCAGGAGCGCCGCGGCCAGCGAGTACGCCTCTTCTCCCGTGGAGCAGCCCGCGCTCCAGCCTCGCAGCGCCAGCGCGCCTCGCCGCAGCGCCGCGGGCACGCCCTCCTGCGAGATGTAGCGGAAGTGCTCCGGCTGCCGGAAGAAGTACGTCTCCCCCACCAGCGCCGCGCGCACCAGCGTGTTGGCCAGGGGCGACTGGGGAAACAGCATCTCCCCCAGCAGGTCCGCGGACGAACGGCCTCGCGCCAGCTCACCGCGCACCACGCGCTCCATGGCCTCCGCGGCGATGGCGTCCTCGCGGAAGCCCGTGATGGATGACACCACTTCCCGCGCCCGGGACAGAAGCCGCGGGTCAAGCTCTGCGCTCATGCGCTCCGCCCGGCCTCCGCGGCCTCCACCATCTTGGGCAGCTCGCGCAACAGCCCACGCCCCACGAACACCTTCGGGTCCAGGATGGGCAACAGCCGCCCTCCCACGCGCAACATGCCCACCAATCCCTCGCGCAGCGGGCCATGGTCCGCGCCCCCCACGCGCTCCCTCCGGTCGATGTCCGCCGCCCCGAACTCCTCCGGGTCCTTCACCGTGTCCACCGCGAGCGCCAACGCCACGCCCTCCACCTGGATGACCACCAGCATCCGCTCCACGCGCGGCAGGTTGTGCTCCACGCCCAACCGCCGCGCCACGTCCAGCACGCACAGCGCCTCGCCCCGGACCTCCACGTACTCGCGCAGGTACGAGGGCGCCGTGGGCAGCGGCCGCGTCGCGGGCTGCAGGAGCACCTCGCGCACCGAGTCCAGCGGGATGGCGAACTCCAGCGCGCCCACCGTCACCCGCAGCACCAGCAGCGAGCCGGTGCGCGCGCGGCGGCGGGAGCTGGCCAGGGCCTCGCCCACCGCGAAGAGCAGCTCGTCCGCGCGGAACGGCTTGGCCAGGAACGTCTCCGCGCCCAGCCCCAGGCACGCCTCCGCGCGCGACTTCTCCGAGGAGATGATGATGACGGGGATGTCCGCCGTGGCGGGGTCCGCCTTCATCCGTTGGAGGACCTCGTCACCATCCATCTCCGGCATGGACAGGTCCAGCAGCACCGCGGCGGGCATCAGCCGGGAGACCTTGTCCAGCGCCTCGCGGCCGTTGCTGGCCGTGTGGATGGTGTAGTGGCCGGAGAGGATGGCGCGCTCGAGCGCCAGGATGGCGTCGCTGTCGTCGACGAGCAGCAGGGACGGCAGGCTCACGGCATCAGGCCTTGGACAGGAACTGACGGACGGTCTCCGTCAGCTCGTGGTGGGACACCGGCTTCTGGATGAAGGCATTGGCGCCCGCCTCCGTGCCGCGCTGGCGCAGGTCCACGCTCTTCTCCGCCGTCAGCAGCAGGATGGGCACCGAGCGCAGCTGCGCGTTGCGGCTGGCCCGCACCTCCTTCACGAAGGTGATGCCGTCCATCCCCGGCATGTTGATGTCGGCGATGACCAGGTTGACGGGAACGAGCTGGAGGATTTTCAGGGCGCGCGCCGCATCGTCCGCCTCCAAGGCCTCGACCCGGAGGTTCATGAGGTAGATCTTGACGATGTTCCGGACGGTCGGGCTGTCGTCCACCAGCAAGACCTTGGCGCTGTTGGTGCTGTTGGTGCTCACGGTGCCACGGCTCCTGCGCACGGGGCCACCCAACGCGGGTCACCCCTGCGATACGTTGGAGACTCTACCGTGAGGGCTCCCACGGGAGAAAGCAGGACACCCGCCCACTCGGACGAAGGTGGGCAGGTGCCGAATGACCTGGGGCTGCTCGGGCCCCCGGCCTACGGGCTGGGCGGCTTGGTGGCCCCGGGCTGGGCGCCTTCCGCCGCCTCGGGAGGCACCGGCGGCGCGCCAATGGCGTGGTAGCCACCGTCCACGTGGATCATTTCGCCCGTGGTGGAGGGCAGCCAATCCGACAACAGGGCACACGCCGTCCGGGAGACCATGTCGTGGCTCGTCTTGGAGTTCCAGCCCAGGGGCGCCTGCTGACCCCAGTACTGCTCCAGCACCTTGAAGCCAGGGATGCCCTTGGCCGCCATGGTGGACAGCGGGCCCGCGGCCAGCGCGTTCACCCGGATGCCCTTGGGGCCCAGGTCCCGGGCCAGGTAGCGCACCGTCGCCTCCAGCGCGGCCTTGCACACCCCCATCCAGTCGTAGATGGGCCACGCCACGCGGTTGTCGAAGTCCAGCGTGACGATGGAGCCGCCCGGCTGCATCAGCGGCGCGCACGCCACGGCCAGCTCCTTCAGGGAGAACGCCGAGATGCGGAACGCCGTCTGGACACTCTCCCAGGGCGTGTTGAGGAAGTTGCCGCCCAGGGCGTCGTCCGGGGCGTAGGCGATGCCGTGCAGCACGCCGTCCACCCGGTCCCAGCGCTTCTGGATTTCACCCGTCAGCGCGGCGAAGTGCGCGGGGTTGGTGACGTCCAGCTCCAGCACCTCGATTCCCGGCTTGAGTCGCTTGGCGCTGCGCTCGGTGAGCGACATGGCCCGGCCGAAGCCCGTCAGGAGGATGTCCGCGCCCTGCTCGAGCGCGTGCTCGGCGATGCCGAAGGCGAGGGACTGGGGCGTGAGCACCCCGGTGATGAGCAGCTTCTTGCCCTTAAGCAGCATGTAAACCGCCTCGTGGGAGGGGATGGTTGAAGAGCGGGCTGTCTAGCACTCCTTTCGACCGGAACGGGACGAAACGGGCGCGGGGAGTCCCCGGGTGTCCGGGTCTTCCCATCCCGGGGTGAACCCTGGCATCCCGCCCTGGGATTTCCGAGGTGAAGCTGGGCTCAACAGGAGCATGAATCCACCTGCTCCGCTCAAACCGCTCCCGGTCCTGCTATGCCTCCGGTAGGCCACAAAGATGCCTTGAAAAACCCCCAACGGGGCGGCCTTCCAGTAAAAGACGACACGCCATGGCGAACTTCCAGGACACGTTCCTTTCCGGCGCCAACATCGACTTCATCGAGGGGCTCTATGCCCGCTACCTCGAGGACCCCACCAGCGTGGATGCGAGCTGGCGGGAGGTCTTCGAGCGGAACGATGGTGCCGGCCGTCCCATCTTCAACACGAAGCTGCTGGAGGTGCCCGCGCCGGCCGTTCAGCCTGGCAAGAATGGCAAGGCCGCCGCCAAGGAGGCCCCGGCCGCCGCCGCGGCCCCGGCTCCGGCGGCGCCCGCGCCCTCCCAGGCGCTGGAGCTGCAGTCCAAGGTGGACCAGACGCTCTTCGCCTTCCGCCTGCGCGGCCACCTGCGCGCCCGGTTGGATCCGCTGGATCGCCCCCGCCCCGCGCTGGAGCACATCGCGGACGTGGGCATGGTGGATGACGGCCACTTCTCCGCGCGCGAGCGCGAGCAGGAAGTGGAGAGCAGCGGCGCCTTCGAGCAGCAGCGCGTGAAGCTGGGCGACCTGCTCAACCGCCTGCACCGCACGTACACCGGCAGCATCGGCGTGGAGGTCATGCAGATTCTCGACAGCCAGCGCCGCCGCTGGCTGATGCAGCGCATGGAGCACAGCGAGAACCGCACCGCGTTCTCCGTGGACGACCAGCGCCACATCCTCACCAAGCTCTCCTACGCGGAGGGCTTCGAGAACTTCCTGCACACGAAGTACGTGGGCGCCAAGCGCTTCAGCCTGGACGGTGGCGAGGCGCTCATCCCCATGATGGACGCCATCGCCGAGGTCGGCGCGGGCCTGGGGCTGAAGGAAGTCGTCATCGGCATGGCCCACCGCGGCCGCCTCAACGTGCTGACGAACATCCTGGGCAAGCAGCCCAGCCAGATCTTCAGCGAGTTCGACGGGCCCAAGGACCCCAAGGCGTACCTGGGCCGCGGCGACGTGAAGTACCACATGGGCTTCTCGTCGGACCACGTCACGCGCCAGGGCAAGAACGTCCACCTGTCGCTGGCCTTCAACCCCAGCCACCTGGAGGCCGTCAATCCGGTGGTCGAGGGCCGCGTGCGCGCCAAGCAGGAGCGCTTCGGCGACACCGAGCGCGTGGGCGTCATGCCGCTGCTCATCCACGGCGACGCGGCCTTCATGGGCCAGGGCGTCGTCGCGGAGACGCTCAACCTGTCGGGCCTCAAGGGCTACAACACGGGCGGCACCCTCCACATCGTCATCAACAACCAGGTCGGCTTCACCACCGACCCGCATGACTCCCGCTCCTCCATCTACGCCACCGCCATCGCGCAGATGCTGGACATCCCCATCTTCCACGTGAACGGAGATGACCCGGAGGCGTGCGTGCACGTGGCGCGGCTGGCGGCGGAGTACCGCCAGACGTTCCACAGCGACGTGGTCATCGACCTCATCTGCTACCGCCGCTACGGCCACAACGAGGGTGACGACCCGTCCTTCACCCAGCCGGCGATGTACGACCTCATCCGCAAGCACCCGACGGTGCGCACGCTCTACGCGAAGACGCTCGCGGAGCAGTCGCGGATTCCGGCCGAGGAGTCGGAGGCCATCAAGCAGCGCTGCCTCCAGGAGTTCGACGCGGCGCTCGCCCGCGCGCGCCAGGAGAGCCAGTTCAAGGAGCCCAGCGCGCTGGAGGGCCTGTGGAAGACGTACCAGGGCGGCGCGCAGAAGAGCGCTCCCCAGGTGAAGACCGCCGTGGAGAAGGCCACGCTGCGCGACGCGCTCCAGAAGCTGTGCGCGCTGCCCGAGGGCTTCCACGTCCACCGCGACGTGGAGCGCACCGTCATCAAGAAGCGCCTGGGCATGCTGGACAGCGAGGAGCTCCAGTGGAGCGAGGGCGAGTCGCTCGCCTACGCCACGCTGCTCGCGGAGGGCTATCCGGTCCGCCTGTCCGGCCAGGACTGTGAGCGCGGCACGTTCAGCCACCGCCACGCCGTGCTGCACGACGTGCAGACGGGCACCGAGTACACGCCGCTGCAGCAGTTCTCCACCGGCCGCGCCCGCTTCCAGGTCGTCAACAGCGCCCTGTCGGAGATGGGTGTCCTGGGCTTCGAGTACGGCTACAGCCTGGACGTCCCGGACGGCCTCACCCTCTGGGAGGCCCAGTTCGGCGACTTCGCCAACGGCGCTCAAATCATCATCGACCAGTTCATCGCCGCCGGTGAGAGCAAGTGGCGCCGGCTCAGCGGCGTGACGCTGCTCCTGCCGCACTCCTACGAAGGCCAGGGCCCGGAGCACTCCAGCGCCCGCCTGGAGCGCTTCCTGGACCTGTCCGCCGAGGACAACATCCAGGTCTGCTACCCCACGACGCCCGCGCAGATCTTCCACCTCCTGCGCCGTCAGGTGCTGCGCCCCGTGCGCAAGCCCCTGGTCATCATGTCGCCCAAGAGCCTGCTGCGCCGGCCGGAGGCAACCAGCAAGCTGGACGAGCTGGCCACGGGCTCCTTCCAGGAGGTCATCCTGGACAAGGTCGCCCCGGCGGGTGTCACGCGCCTGCTCTTGTGCAGCGGCAAGGTCTATTACGACCTCGTGAAGGCGCGCGACGAGCGCAAGGACGACAGCATCGCCATCGTCCGCCTGGAGCAGCTCTACCCGTTCCCGGGCGACGAGCTGGCCAGCCTGCTCTCCAAGCTGCCGAAGCTGACGGAGATGTACTGGGTGCAGGAAGAGCCGAGGAACGCCGGCGCGTGGCACTACATGTTCCCGCGCATGCACGACCTGGTGTCGTCGCGCTCGCAGCCGCAGGTGAAGTTGGGGTACATCGGCCGCGCGGAGGCCGCCAGCCCCGCGACAGGCTTCCCCAAGACTCACGAAATCGAGCAGCAGCTCATCATCGAGGAAGCCATCTTCCGAGGGACCAAGCATGGCCGTTGAACTGAAAGTGCCCCCCCTGGGCGAGTCCATCACCGAAGCCGTCGTCGGCAAGTGGAACAAGAAGGCGGGTGATGCGGTCGCGGCGGACGAGCCGCTCGTCGTCCTTGAGACCGACAAGGTCACCATCGACGTGCCCGCTCCCGCGGCCGGCTCTTTGGCCAGCGTCGCCTTCAAGGAGGGCGACAAGGTGCGCGTGGGCGACGTGCTCGGCCTCATCGAGGCCGGTGCCGGCGCTCCCGCCGCCAAGCCCGCAGCCGCCGCTCCCGCCCCGGCTCCGGCCGCTCCCGTGGCCGCCGCCGCGGAGGCCTCGGGTGGCTCGGATGCCCGCATCACGCCCACCGCCCGGAAGATGGCGGAGGAGAACAAGCTGGACGTCTCCCAGCTGAAGGGCAGCGGCACCGCGGGCCGCATCACCAAGGAGGACGTGCTGGGCCAGCTCAACCGCCCCGCCGCGCCCTCTCAGCCCGCCGCCCCGGCCGCTCCCACGGGCCCCCGCCCCAACGCCGCCCGCGAGGAGCGCGTGCGCATGACGCCGCTTCGCAAGCGCGTCGCGGAGCGCCTGGTCCAGGCCCAGTCCACCGCCGCCCTGCTCACCACCTTCAACGAGGTGGACATGGGCGAGGTCATGGCCCTGCGCAAGAAGTACAACGACAAGTTCCTCGCGAAGCACGGCGTGAAGCTGGGCTTCATGAGCTTCTTCGTCCGCGCGTCCATCGAAGCCCTCAAGGCCTTCCCGCAGGTGAACGGGGAGATTGACGGCGAGGACGTCATCTTCAAGCACTACTACGACATCGGCGTGGCGGTGAGCGGCAGCCGCGGCCTGGTCGTCCCGGTGCTGCGCAACGCGGACAAGATGTCCCTGGCGGAGCTGGAGAAGGGCGTCGCGGACCTGGGCACCCGGGCTCGCAACGACAAGCTCACCCTGGCGGAGCTGCAGGGCGGCACCTTCACCATCACCAACGGCGGCATCTTCGGCTCCATGCTGTCCACGCCCATCATCAACCCGCCGCAGACGGGCATCCTGGGCATGCACAACATCGTGGAGCGCCCCGTCGTGCGCGACGGGCAGATTGTCATCCGCCCCATCATGTACGTCGCCCTCACCTACGACCACCGGCTGATTGACGGCCGCGAGGCCGTCCAGTTCCTCGTGCGCGTCAAGGAGTGCATCGAGGACCCCGAGCGTCTGCTGTTGGACGTCTGACACACCTGACGCGCCGCGCCGACGAGCTCCTGGGAGGCCCGAGCACATCGAAACTCGGGCTTTCCAGGCCGCTGGCTGGACTTCCGGGCAGGCGTTTCACTACAAATGGACGTGTCTCCCGGTCGTCGGGGGGCGGGAAGAACGGGCGGCTCTCACACGTCGCCCCGCCAGATTGAAGGAAGAGCAATGGCAACCGGTACCGTGAAGTGGTTCAACGACGCGAAGGGCTTCGGCTTCATCACCCAGGACGGCGGGGGCGAGGACGTTTTCTGCCACCACACCGCCATCAACATGGATGGCTTCCGCACCCTCGCCGAGGGTCAGAAGGTGGAGTTCGAAGTGACGCGCGGCCCCAAGGGCCTTCAGGCGCAGAACGTCCGCGCGGCCTGAGTCGTCGCTAAGCCGCATCAGCCCTTCCCCGCGAAGGGTCGATGAACTGAGGCCCGGCCCCGCACCAGGGAACCGGGCCTCTTGCTTTGCGGGGCACTGACGCTTCGAGGGAGGCCCCCAGGCCTCGTGGGCCCGGGGACCTCAGACCCGAGCGGCTACAGGTTCTTCTTGAAGTGGTTCATCACGGTCTCCCACTGGCGCTCCTTCACCACCGGGTCGGGGACCATGTGCGTCAGGCCGCTGAGCGGCAGCAGCTCGTGCGGCTTGCCCGCGCGGAAGAGCGCGTCGCTGAGCTTGAGCGTGTGGAAGAAGTAGACGTTGTCGTCGGCCGTGCCGTGGATGAGCAGCAGCTTGCCGATGGGCGCGTCCTTCTTCGCGTACGTGAGCAGCGAGCTCTTCTCGTATGCCTCGGGGTTCTCCTGGGGCACGCCCAGGTAGCGCTCGGTGTAGTGCGTGTCGTAGTCCAGCCAGTCCACCACGGGGGCGCCGGCGACGGACGCCTTGAAGACGTCCGGGCGCTTGAGGGCGGCGAGCGCGGCCATGTAGCCACCGAAGCTCCAGCCCTGGATGCCCACGCGCTTGATGTCGACCTCGGGCATCACCTTGGCCAGCTCCTGGATGGCCTCCGCCTGGTCATCCAGCGTGGCGGTGACGAAGTCGAACTTCACCGCGCGCTCCCAGTCGTGGCCGCGCAGCGGCGTGCCGCGTCCGTCGAACTTCACGACGAGGAAGCCCTGGTCCGCCATCCACTGCGCCATGAGGTGCGCCGTCATGCTGTGGTGCACGACGGTGGTGGTGGGGCCGCCGTACACCTCGACGATGACGGGCAGCTTCTTGCCGGGCTTGAAGTCGCGCGGGCGGGTGATGGAGGCCCAGAAGCCCTTGGGGCCCACCTGGCGCAGCTCGGTGTTGGGGACGAAGGGCGGCTCCTGCGCCACCTCCGGCAGCTCACCCAGGCGCGTGCCGTCCGCGCGCAGAATCTGGGTCTTGCTCATGGACTTCAGGCTGGAGGTGTTGACGACGAGCACCCCACCCTCGGTGGAGGCGTAGCCCGTCTCGATGCCCTCCGCCTTGCTGCCCGTCGCACGCTCCGGCGCGCCGCCGTCCTTCACGCGCCACAGGGCGCTCTGCGTGGGGTTGGGGCCGCCGGTGAAGTACAGCGTGTGGTCCTTCTGGACGTAGCGGGCCAGGCCGCGGAAGCCCGCGTCCGGCTTCACCAGGCTGCGCGCCAGCGAGCCGTCCGCCTTGCGCAGCTCGACTTCGGGGCCGCCGTTGCGCTCGGTGTACCAGAGGAAGCCCGTGCCATCGTCCAGCCACAGCGGGAAGTCCTGCTCCAGGTTGAGCCACGCCGAGTCCTTCTCCACCAGCAGCTCGCGCGACTTGCCGGTGGCCGGGTCGACGGCGAGCAGCTGCTGCTCGGTCTGCTGGCGGTTCTGCACCAGCACGGTGAGCGGGCCGCCCTGGGGCCACGTCACGGTGGCCAGGTACGGGTACTTCGCCACGTCCCACTTCACCCACGTCGTCTTGCCGCCGGTGACGGGCGTGACGCCCAGGCGCACCTTCGCGTTGGCCTTGCCGGGGCGCGGATAGGCGAACACCTCACCGCCGCGCTCGGGGTGCATCACGTCGACGATGGTGAGCTTCTCCACCTCGGAGGTGTCCGACTCCGTGTACGCGACGTGCTTGCCGTCCGGGCTCCACCAGTAACCGGTGAAGCGGCCCATCTCCTCCTGGGCGACGAACTCGGCCACGCCGTTGGACTTCGTGTCCGAGCCGCCCTTGGTGACCCGCTGCTCCTTGTTGCCGTCGACGCTGATTCGGTAGACGTCGTTGTCGCGGACGTAGGCGACCTGCTTGCCGTCCTTGGAGAAGCGCGGGTCCAGCACGCCGGCGCCCGTCTTGAGCTCCGTCACCTTGCCCGAGGCGCGCTCCACCACGTACAGGCGGCCGGACAAGGGGACGAGCAGGCGCGAGCCGTCCTCGGAAATCTGGTACGTCGTGAAGCCTCGGGCACTGACGCGCATGCGCTCGCGGCGGGCCTTCTCCTCGGGGGTGAGGGTCTCCTCGGAGCCCTTGAGGATGGCCTCGGGGGTGAGGACCTCCTTCGTCTGCCCCGTCGCCACGTCGAACGCGTAGAGCGTCTGCACGTTGGAGGTGGCGGCCGTGCGCAGGAAGAGGACCTGCTTCTCGTCGGGAGTGACCTTCACTCCGACGGGACGGCCGCTCGAGAAGTTACGCGTCTCCGCGAGCTGGCGGAGGAAGGTGTCTTGGGTTCGCTCCGTGGGGGACATGAGAAGGGGCTTTACTTCCTGGGCGAAGGCAGGCGCGCTCACGAAGAGGAGCGCGGCGGTAAGAACCTGGCGCATGCGTCTTTGAAATCCCGCGGGAAGCGGGCTCCTTTCACGGAAAGGTGCGGAGCAGCCTACACTCGGCCGCCGCGCAAGCTGAGCAAACGCGCGAGCGCCGTGAGGATTCCCGAGGGATGAAGAACAACCACAACGCCCTGCGCCATCTGCGGCTCGCGGGAGTCATCCGACTCGCACTGGGGGGCGGCCGAGGCCCCACGGACGCCTACGTCTTCGACCCTCACCGACTGGCGCTCCCCGCCTGGGTGCTCGCACTGGAGGGCGCGGGAGCACCCGCCCTGCTGGTGACGCTCGACCGGCACCTGGACGTGGTGGTGCCCGAGCGTCCGGCGGCCGTGCCGGATGTCTCCGCGGGACTCAGGGCGCTGGACGAGCACGCCCGGTGGGAACTGGATGTGCGCAACTACGACCACATCCTCGCGGCGATGGAGGCGGGGGTTGTCGGGGACGCCCTGCTGATTGCACGGACGCGGCCTCGCGGCGCCTTCGCGGGAGACACGTACGTGGACACCCGAGGACGCCCTCACCGGCTGGTGGCGGTGTCCACGGTGGACCGGGCCGCGGAGGCGTGGAATCACCCCGCTCCCGGCGACGCGGTGCGCGACGTGCTGGAGAAGGCGGAGCGGGTGCTGCTCGACGTGGACCTGGACTGCTTCACGTCGCTGAGCGACGCGGACCCGACGACGGTGCTCCCCTGGCCTCGCGCCATCATCCGCGAGTTCCTGTTGCCCGAAGGCTCCGAGCCCTTCTGGGACGCCGTGCTGAGGAAGACGGTGGCGCTGACGCTCGCGCGTGAGCCGCATCACTGCGGCGGGCTGCTCGCGGGAGGAGCGCTGTTCCAGGACGCGGCGGAGGTGCTGTTCCGGGAGCTGTTGCGCGTCGAGCCCCCGTGAGCCCGCGACGTGACTACAGGGGCGAGTCGAGGAAGCTCGGCCGCAGGTCCGTGAGCTGACCGCCCGCGAACGAGAACCGGCTGCCGATGGGCGGGCGGTCTCCGTTGAGCACGTAGCCGAAGTCGAGGCGGAAGGGCACGACGTTGAACTGCGGGAACAACACGCGCAGGCCCACGCCCACCGACGTCACCATGTCCGGCCGGTCGTTGAACGCGCTGCCCGAGTCGACGAAGAGCACGCCGCCCACGTGCACGGTTTTGATGACCACGGGCGCGGTGCGGTACTCCACGTTCACCAGCAGCATCCGCTTGCCGGAGTACTCATCCGCCGGCGCGCCGCGCAGCCCGTTGCCACCGCCGAGCAGGGTGACGCGGTCGAACAGGTCGTCGATGTTCACGTCCAACAGCCCACGCGCGACGAAGCGCCCGCCCAGCACCTTGGGCGACACCTGCATCAGCTCCGCCGCCCAGTGGCGGTTGTTCCACTCCGCGCCCTCGCCCAGCTGTCGCCGGATGGCGCCCGCCGCGGACACGGTGGTGAGCGCCTCGCCCCATCGCCAGCGGTAGCGCGCGGCGAGCCCGGCCTCCGCGAAGTGGGCATCGTCCCGGAACACGGGCGGCGCGTAGCGCACCGTCGCGGAGACCCAGTGCCCCATCTGGTAGTCCTCGGAGAGGACGTACGAGTCCACGTCGCGGAGCACCTCGTACCGGGCCTCGAACGCGCGCAGGGCCAGCAGGACGTAGCCCGCGTCCTCCGCGCGCGGCAGGTAGTTGCGACGGAACCAGTCCTCCTGGGCCTCGCTCAGCCTCGACGACGAGGGCGGGTTGTAGGCGTAGTGGTACGCGCCCACGCCACCGCTCACGTTCCATTTGTAGCGAAGCCCCAGCGAGCGCGTGTACGCGGCCGAGCCCGCCACCTCCTCCGTCCGATACACATACGGCACGGGCTCACCGTCGGGGAACGGGAGCTGCCAGATGTCCGCGCCCCGGTAGACGCGATTGGTCTCCACGTTCCACGCGACGGACGTGGACATGCTCCACGGCGTGGAGAGCGAGAAGAGCGGACGGCTGATGGAGAGGCTTCCGCGAGAGCCCTCGGCCTTGCCGCTCTCGCGTCCGATGATGACGGCGGCGGACTCCGTCAGCGCCCACCGGCTCCCCAACAGCCGAGGGTCCGTGAAGCTCTGCCCGAAGCTCAGCGTGTCCAGGCGAAGGGTGAAGTCCAGCGCCAGCTTCTTGCCCCGGCCCAGGAGGTTCTGCTCGGTGCCTTGCAGCCGCAGGTACTGCAGCAGCGAGCCCACCGCGGAGAAGTCGCTGTTGAGCCGCAGCGACCACAGGTCCTTCGTGACGACCAGCAGCGTCACCGTCCCAGGCGTCTTCCCCTTCACCGGAACCACGCGCACGACGGAGAAGAGGCGAAGCCCCCGCAGGTTGCGCGCCGTCTCGTCGGCCAGCTGCAAGGAATAGGGCTGACCCTCGACGAGCAACACCTCGCGGCGGACGACCTCCTCGCGCGTGCGCACGTGGAAGAGGTTGAGGAAGTTCGGATACGGGTCGCTCTCCGCCACCACCTCCTCGGTGTCGATGAGCACCTCCGTCAGCACCTTGCCCTCGGGCGACGGCTCCAACGTGCGGCCGTGACGGGCCAGCGACTCGGCGATGAGCGCCTCCTCGTAATGCCCCTGGGAGAGCGGTGGAGCGGTCTCTTCGCCCGGTGCTTGTGAGGAAGGAGCCGCCACCACCGGGGCGGGTGTCCCGGAGGCGGGCTCCGCCTGCGCCGGCGTCAGTGCGAGAGGAACAACGATGAGGGCCAGCAGGGAGAGGGCCACGCCGCCATCCTGGCATGCGCGGCCTTCCCGGTAATCATCTTCTCCGCGAGAAGGCCCAGAACCCCAGGGCCACCGCTGACAAGGCCGCGCCCTGAAGGCTCACCCCCGTCCAGCCCCACTTCGAGAAGACCACCGTCGAGGCGAGCGAGCCCGCGCCGCTGCCCAGCGAGTAGAACATCATGTAGCCCGCGACCAGACGGCTGCGCGCCTCGGGGCGCACCGCGTACAGCTCGCTCTGCCCCGTGACATGCAGGGCCTGGATGGCCAGGTCCAGCGTGATGATGCCCAGCCCCAGCGCCCACAGGGAGGGCACCGCCCAGCCGATGGGCACCCACGACACCAGCAGCAGGACGAGCGCGGCGGTGGTCGTCGCGTTCCCCAGCCCTCGGTCCGCGAGCCTCCCCGCACGCGAGGCCGCCAGCGCGCCCGCAACCCCCGCGAGGCCGAACAGCCCGACCTCCGAATGCGACAGCGAATGCGGCGGAGCCCCGAGCAACAACACCAGCGGCGTCCACAGCGTGGTGAGCGAAGCGAACGTCAGCAGCGCGAGCACCGCGCGCACCCGCAGCTCGCGCTCCTCCACGAACAACGTGAGCACCGAGCGCAGGAGCTGGGGATAGGACAGCCCGCGCTGCACCTGCTCTCGTGGCAGGACGCGGAAGAGGGTCACGGCCACCGCCAGCGTCGCCACCGCGGAGACGCCGTACACCGCGCGCCACCCCGCGAAGTCCGACACGAAGCCCGCCACCGTGCGCGCGGAGAGGATGCCCAGCACCACGCCGCTCGTCACCGTGCCGACCACCCTGCCCCGCTCCGCGGGCGTCGCGAGCGTCGCGGAGAACGCCACCAGCACCTGCGTCACGACGGCGAACAACCCCACCGCCGCCATGCCCGTCAGCAGCACCGCCACCGTGGGCGCCAGCGCCACCACCCCGAGCGCCACCACCGACAGCGACATCTGCAAAGTGACCAGCCGCCGCCGCTCCACCAGGTCTCCGAGCGGCACCACCAGCAGCAACCCCAGGCCGTACCCCACCTGCGTCACCGTCACGACGACGCCCACCGTGGCCTCGCGCAGCCCCAGCTCCGCCGCCATCGCGTCCAGCAGCGGCTGCGCGTAGTACACGTTGGCCACCGCCAGCCCGCACGCCACCGCGAGCAGGAAGGTGACGGCCCGCGACAACCCGCCCACCTGCTCTCCCACCGCCTGCTCCGCTCGCACGTCCACCCGCCCTTCATCTGGTTTCAAAATGAAACCAACGCGAGCGAACTAACGAGGGAGGTTTAAGATTGCAACCAGAGTCATGGAGGACGGCATGGGGAAGAAGGCGAGCCAGGGCGAGTGCCCCGTGGGGCGGGCGGTGGACGTGTTCGGGGATGAGTGGTCGCTGCTCATCGTCCGTGACGTCTTCGACGGCCTGCGCCGCTTCGGCGAGCTCCAGAAGAACCTGGGCATGGCCAAGAACATCCTCGCGTCGCGGCTGCGCAAGCTCGTGGAGCACGGCATCCTGGAGGTGGTGCCCGCCTCCGACGGGAGCGCGTTCCACGAGTACGCCCTGACGCCCAAGGGCCGGGACCTGTTCCAGGTCATCGTCGCGATGAGGCAGTGGGGAGAGGAGCACTGCTTCGAGCCTCACGAGCCCCACTCCGTCCTCGTGGACACCGAGAGCGGACGCCCCGTCCCCCGGATGGAGCTGCGCGCGAAGGACGGTCGGCGCATCGACTCCACGGAGGCCGTGGTGAAGAAGGTCTCCGAGCAGAAGCCCCGTGCGAAGCGGTGAACACCCACTCACGACACCATCCGTTGTCCACTCAACCCCGCGCGCGGCGCGGCTCACCTTTCCCCCTTGGCCTCGGGTGCCATGCCCGAGAGCGCGGGTCCGGGAGGTGATCTCATCTCGGGTCCCCGGATGGACCTCCACGTCCTCGGAGGTCTCCGCACGAGAGGGAAGCCATGGCCCGCGCAGAAGCCCTTCGCAATCCGCCGTCACCTCGCCTGCCCGACTCCATCCAGAAGATCCTGGCCCTGCCCGCGCAAGACGGACGCGTCTTCGCCCCCGCCGATATCCGCGTGGAGCCGAGCGACGTCTTCGTCGCGTCGTTCCCCAAGTGCGGCACGACGTGGATGCAGCAGATCGTCCACGGGCTGCGCACGGGCGGCTCCATGGACTTCGAGGAAATCTCCCTCGTCATCCCGTGGCTGGAGTTTCCGCGGCTCTCGGGCGTCGACCTGGGAGGCCCCCAGGTCGCGAGTCCCCGCGCCTTCAAGTCCCACCTGCGCTGGGAGGTGATTCCCAAGGGCGGCCGGTATCTCTACATCACGCGCGCGCCGGCGGATGCGCTCGTGTCCTTCTACCACTTCCTCGAGGGCTGGATGTTCGAGCCCGGCGCATGCAGCGTGCAGGACATCTACGAGGGCGTCTTCTTGAACGACCTGCTCTTCGGAAACTACTGGGCGCACCTGCGCTCCTGGTGGCAGGTGCGCGAGCGCGACGACGTGCTGCTCATGACGTACGAGGACCTGATCGAGGACCTGGCGGGCTCCGTCCGCCGCATCGGCGCATTCATGGGGCTGGACGTGGATGACGCCCTGGCCGCGAAGGTGACGCATCAGGCCTCCTTCGCGTTCATGCACGCGCACCAGGGCCAGTTCGATGACCACCCCACGACGGTGGCCCTCAACGCGCTCGCCGGACTGCCCCTCGAGGTCCGCACCACCAAGGTCCGCACCGGCCGCGTCGGTGATTCGGCGCGCCTGCCCGCCTCCATCCACGCGGCGCTCGATGCCGCGTGGAAAGAGGACATCGAAGGTCCGCTCGGCATCCCCAGCTATGACCGGCTGAGGCAGCTGCTGAACGAGTCCCTCGACTGTGCCAGCGACTAGGCCGGCAGCACTTCGATGGTCGGCTCCATCACCACTTCGGCGGTGATGCTCTGCCCGATGAAGCAGTACTTGTGCGCCTTGAAGAACATCTCGCGCACCTTCTCCACCTCCGTCCCCGGCGCCACGCGGATGACGGGCGCCAGGCGGACCTTCGTCACCCGCTTCACCTTGTCCACCGCCTCGAGAATCACCGTCACCGAGTCGTCGTAGTCACGCACGTCCAGCCGCAGCTTCTTCGCCAGCGCCAGGAACGTCAGCAGGTGGCACTGCGCCAGCGAGGCGCCCAGCAGGTCCTCCGGATTCCAGCGCGCGCCATCCCCGCCGTACCCCGTCCCCGCGCTCAACAGCAGGTCCGGCTTGCCGTCCGCGCCCGCCGCCGCGTCGCGGCTGTACTCGCCCGCGGTGGAGCCTCGCCACTTGAGCCGCAATGGAAACCCTTCCACGTCACACCTCCCGACGACGCTTGTGAAAGCACCCGGCATGGGTGCCCCGCGCTTCGATAGCCATCCGCGCCCTCAGGCGCCACGCAAGTCGGCGCCCTTGGGCACCGGCAGCTTCTCGCCTCGCGCAATCGCCGCGACGATGCGCGCCAGCTTCTCCACGCCGTCGGACAGCGCCGCGGGCCCCGGCTGGAGGATGAGGCTGCTCTTCACCTCGTAGAGCTGGTCGTCCACCACCGCCCGCACCTGGGCCCAGCCCGGCCTCGACGCAATCTTGTCCCGCTTCGCCTTGCGCCCACACCAGCTCGCGATGACGCCCTCCGGGTCCCGGCGCGCGACCTCCTCCGGCTCGAAGATGCGGCCCTTGGCCCCCTGCGAGGCGCGCGACTCCCGGCAGATGTCCTCGCCGCCCACCACCTCCACCAGCTCCGAGCACCAGCGGATGCCGGAGATGAGCGGCTCATGCCACTCCTCGAAGAAGATGCGCGGCCTGCGCGGCAGCGACTGCGCCGCGTCCGAGTGCCGCTCCAGGTTCGCCGTCAGCTCGTCGGCCAGCGTCTCCGCCGCCTCCGCGCGCCCCACCAGCGCCCCAATCAACCGCACCGTCTGGAGGATTTCCGCCAGCGAGCGCTGGTTGAACAGGTACACGGGCACGCCCCGCTTGCACAGCTCGCGGCCCAGGTCCGCCTGCAGGTCGGAGAAGCCCAGGACCAGATCCGGCTTCAGCTCCAGGATGCGCTCGAAGTTCGCGTCCAGGAACGATGACACGCGAGGCTTCTTGCGCGCTTCGGGCGGCCGCACCGTGAAGCCCGACACCCCCACCACCAGCTCCCCCGCCCCGATGCGGTAGAGCACCTCCGTCGTCTCCTCCGTCATGCACACCACCCGGCGGGGGTACGGTGGCGCGGAGGAAAGCAACTCGGTCAGGTGGACGTTCATGCCGCGCACCCTAACCCGCGCCCCCCACCTCAGGCCCGACTCATGAGGTGCTCCGCGCGCCCATGTTCTCCCTCGGGCGAAGGCCCGCTCACACTCCGAGTCGCTCACTCCCGAGGCCCCCCGTCCGCGTCGTCGCGGGCCCCGCCTGCTCGCCTGTCCACTGTTCGACTTTGGGCCTCCCAGGCCGGATTGTCGGCCTTTGATGCACTGCGCCAACCCGGCGGGTTGCTTGGGAGGTGGACGAATCGAGTGTTAGCATCCGGGCGCATGTACGACCGGAGTGTCATGTGCCTTCCCGGTCGGCGGGGGCAGACATGATCGAAAGCAACGCCCCGACGAATGGCGCCCCACCCGAGATGGTGGACCCGCTCTTGGGCCGGGTCCTCAACGAACGCTTCCGCATCCTGGAGACCCTGGGTGCCGGAGGCATGGGCCGCGTCTACAAGGCCGTGCAGGCACCGCTGGACCGTCTCGTCGCGCTGAAGGTCCTCAACCCCCACTACAACGACGAGGGCAAGGACCCGGGCTTCCAGAAGCGCTTCTTCCTGGAGGCCAGCGTCACCGCGAAGCTGCGCCACCCCAACACCGTCACCGTCATCGACTACGGCAAGACGGAGGACGGCATCTACTACATCGCGATGGAGTACCTGGACGGGCTCACGCTCAGCCAGCTGCTCACGCAGGTGGGGCCGCTGCCGTGGGCGCGCGCGCTCAACATCACGCAGCAGGTGGCGCGCTCCCTGCGCGAGGCGCACAAGGTCGGCCTCATCCACCGCGACCTCAAGCCCGCCAACGTCATGGTCCTCAACCAGGAGACGGACCACGACATCGTCAAGGTGCTCGACTTCGGCCTGGTGAAGTCCTTCATCGGCGAAGCCGACATGCAGGACACGTCGCTCACCCAGGCCGGCATCATCCTGGGCTCGCCGCAGTACATGGCGCCGGAGCAGGCGCGCAACATCGCCGACCCGCGCAGCGACGTGTACAGCATGGGCGTGGTGCTCTATCAGATGCTGATGGGCCAGCCGCCCTTCCTCGCCGCGCAGAGCATCGACGTCATCGTCAAGCACATCAACGAGCCGCCCCCCGCCTTCGGCGCCATCTGGCCCGAGCACGGCTGCCCCGCGGAAGTCGAAGCGCTGGTGATGAAGTGCCTGGCGAAGCAGCCCGCCGACCGCTACCAGTCCATGGACCATGTGCTGGAGGCCATGCGCCGCATCGCGCATGCCGTGGGCGTCAGCGGCGTCTTCAGCGGTCCGCGCCTGACGGGCACCGGCAGTGGCCCGCGCAGCGGCCCCATCAACGGCCCCATGGCCTCTGGCGCGCGCTCCGGCCCCAGCACCATGGCGCTGGACATCGCCGTCGAGGAGCCCGCCCCGAAGCCCGCGCGCCGCGTCTGGCCGCTGGCCCTCGTCGGTGGCGTGCTGCTCGTGGGGGGCGGTGGAGCGGCGCTGCTCGCCACCCGGTCCTCCGAGCCCCCGCCCGTGGCCACGGCCCCGGCGGCCTCCGCGCAGAACCCGGCGCGGCCCGCGCCCGCGGACTCCGAAGCCCCCGAGGCCCCCACCAAGGCCCCGCCGCCCGCGACCGCGCTGGGCTCCGATGGCGACGAGCTGGCGCTGGCGCCGCTCGTGCCGACCAGCGGCCCCACCGTGCGGTTCGTCATCGACAGCGAGCCGGGTGGCGCGCGCGTGCGCTATCGCGGCAAGGACCTGGGCACCACGCCCGTGAACCTCAAGGTGCCGCAGGAGGAGGATGGCACCGCTCGCGCGGAGCTGACCTTCACGCTGGAGGGCTACCAGCCCGCCACGGTGACGGCGGTCGGCTCCGGCAGCGAGAAGTCCTTCCTCCAGAAGCTCAAGAAGAAGTCGAGTCCTCGGCCCACGCGGCCTGCTTCTGACTCGAACGACAAATTCAAGGACAACCCCTACTAGTGAAACACTCCAAAGCCCTTCATCGAGTGGGCCTGCTGGCGCTGTGTCTGTGCGCATCGCAGGCCCTGGCGGACGCGCGTCTCGAAGCCCGTCGTCACTTCCGCAACGGCATGAGCCTCATCGCGAAGAAGGAATACGATGAGGGCGTCGCCGAGCTGGAACAGGCCTACGCCATCAAGCCGCACCCCAACGTCCTCTACAACATCGCCCGCGCCTACCAGGACGCGGGGCGGACGGAGAAGGCGCTGGATGCGTACCGGCGCTACATGGCCAGCAGCCCCGCGGACGCGGCCTCCGTCGAGGCCACCGTCGCGGCGCTGGAGGAGAAGCAGCGCGCGCTGGAGGCCGCCGCCGCTCCCGACGACAAGTCCTCGCTGCCCATGCCGCCCCCGCCGGCCAGCGTCCAGTCGCAGCAGCAGCTGGCCACGCTCCTGGAGCGGCTGGAGAAGGCCATCGAGCGCGCGGAGTCCGTGCCCGCCTCGGGCAGCGCCGCGCCCTCCACGTACGTGCCCAGCGCGCTGCCCCAGCTCGGCGAGTCCGCCAGCGCCGACGAGGGCCTGGTGCCCTACGAAGAGCGCGTCGTGACGGCGAGCCGTCGCGCCCAGTCCTCGCTGGAAGCGCCCAACGCCACCACCGTCATCACCGCAGAAGACATCCGCCTGTCGGGCGCGCAGACGCTGCCGGAGCTGCTGCGGCGCGTGCCTGGCGCGGACGTCATGTCGCTGGGTGTCGGCAGCGCCAACGTGTCGCTGCGCGGCTTCAACCAGCGCATCGCCAACAAGGTGCTCGTGCTGGTGGACGGCCGCACCGAGTACCAGGACTTCCTCGGCCTGACGCTGTGGTCCGCCATCCCCATCGGGCTGGATGAAATCGAGCGCATCGAGGTCATCCGCGGCCCGGGCAGCGCGCTGTACGGCGCCAACGCCATGCTGGGCGTCATCAACATCATCACCCAGGCTCCGGGCTCCGGCCCCCGCGCGCGCTTCAACGTCACCGGTGGCACCGGCAACAGCGTGGCGGGCTCGTTCCTCAGCCACGGCAACGCGGGCGCGCTGCGCTACCGCGCGTCGGTGGCGTACTCGCAGGCGGACAAGTTCAGCCGCGACTACGGCAGCAACCGCCCGGACATCGTGCTCAGGGACCCGGACCCGGACATCGGCGTGCGCGGCGCGCGCGGCACGCTGTCCGCCGTCTACACCTTCTCCGAGGACAAGCAGGTGGGCCTGTCCGGCGGGGCGTACCGCTTCAACACGGAAATCTATCCGCTGGGCCTGCTGCGCAACTACTACATGGACGGCCTCACCGCGTACGCCAAGGGCGACGTGGAGCTGGGCCCCCTCAAGCTGAAGACGTTCTGGAACCACATCTCCGGCAACGCCGGGCCGCAGTACGAGCCCATCGGTCAGCGCTCGCTGGCGCTGGAGTTGAGCTCCAACCTCTTCAACGCGGAGCTGCTCTTCGCGCGCTCGTTCCAGCTGGCGGGTGAGCACCAGCTCAACGTGGGCGTGGAGGGCCGCCTCAAGCGCGTGGCCTGGAACTACCTGGGCGCGCTGCGCGAGGAGATTCACGCCGCCGCCTTCGTGCAGGACGAGTGGCGTCTGGCCGAGCCCCTCAGCCTGGTGGCCAGCTACCGCGTGGACCGGCACCCGCTGCTCGACAACGGCACGCCGGGCCTGGCGCACTCGCCTCGCGTGTCCGCGCTGTTCCGTCCGTGGGAAGGCCACGCGTTCCGCATCAGCGCGGCCTCCGCCTTCCGCGAGCCCACCTTCCTGGAGAGCTACACGCGCCTGCTCGTCCCCGTGCAGGGCGTCCCCGGCGCCAGCGGATTGACCACCGGCAACACGTCGCTGCGCCCCGAGCGCCTCACCGCCTTCGAGCTCGGCTGGCGCGGCGAATTCGCCGAGGTCGGCATGGACTGGGATGTGGCCCTCTACCAGAACCGGGTGAAGGACCTCATCGCCCTGTCCAACTTCGAGCGCCTGCCGCCGGGTGAGTCGTACGACCCGGCCACCGGCAACTACCTCATCGGCCGCTCGCGCTTCGTGAACGAGGACTCCATCTACACCGCGCGCGGCGCGGAGGCCGGCATCACCCTGGCCCCCATCGACGGCCTGGGCGTCAAGGCCAGCTTCGCCTTCCAGACCATCTCCTCCGACC
Organism: Myxococcus stipitatus; assembly: GCF_038561935.1. The sequence continues at coordinate 8,351,232 of NZ_CP102770.1, forward strand.
TGGAGGACAAGGAGGAGTGCGGCCCGTGCAGCCAGGCGCCGCAGCTCAAGCTCTTCGGCGGCGTCACCTACCGCACGCAGACCGACCTGGAGTTCGGCGTGGACGTGGCCTTCACCTCCTCCACCACGTGGATCGAGCGTGAGCCCACGGCCTCGGACCCCACCCGCATCGAGCTCAACTCCAACCCGCTGGGCGCCTACACCATCATCAACGCGCGCGTGGGCTACACGGCCGTGAAGGACGTGGTGGAGGTCGCGCTGACGGGCAGCCAGCTGGGCGGTGCCCACTCTCAACATCCCTTTGGCAACCGCATCGAGCGGCGCGTCTACGCGACGCTGACGGTGACTCCATGAGCCTCTCCTCGTCCTCATCCTGGAAGAAGTCGCTGGGAGGCGCCCTCGCCGCGTCCCTGCTCGTCGCCACCGGCTGCGAGTCCCCCGAGGTGGTCCCCACCGCGGACAAGCAGCAGGGCATCCAGACCTCTCGCATCGAGGGCACCCTCGTGGTGCAGGCGCGCACGCGCGGCAACGCGGTGGTGTTCCTCTACGATGCGGACCGGCCTCCGCCGCCGCAGGGCACCGGCCGCCCCATCGCCTTCACCATCGTCCCCGCCGAGCAGCTCTTCGGCCCGGCGCTCGCCTCCGACTCGCCCGGTCCGTTCACCGCGCCCTTCGCGTTCAGCCTCGTGGCCAAGGGGCGCTACACGATTCGCGGCTTCATCGACGTGGACACCTGCCGCAACAGCGGCGCGCAGCCCTGCCACTTCTCGGACTTCAACCCCTGGTACGGCGTCACCAGTGAGCCCAACCTGGGTGACATCGGCGGTGCCGCGGTGGACCTCGGCGCCACGCCGCCCCGGCCCCTCACGCTGGAGGTCGCCGAGGACAAGGAGGGGCGCCTCCACGCCCTCACCAACGTCACGGTGAGCTTCTCCCAGGCCACCTCGCAGGTCCCCTTCGACCGGCCCTCGTTCCAGGTCTCGGTCCAAGGAGGCGGCGACGCCACCATCACCCCGGGCTCGCAGGGCAAGGTGCTCCGGCTGACGCCCCAGCAGTTCGAGAACGTGGGCCCCGTGGACCAGCGCGGCAAGGCGTTCCTGGTCAGCTACGTGGACCCGGCCCGCGCCGCGCAGCAGGAGGAGAAGCAGCGCGAGGTGTGGCCCCGCGTCGTCGTGCGCAAGCTGGCCGAGCCCACCGGGCTCCTGGAGGACAACGACCTGGACCGCAACGGCGTGCTCGACGCCAACGGCACCGACTACACGGGCGATGGCCGCCCGGACCTGGTCGTGCTCCGCGCGGGCATCATCACGGACGCGCTCATCCCCCTGCTCACCGACACCGACGGCAAGCCGCGCACGACGCCCGTGCCCGTGGCGGAGCTGACGGTCGGCGTGACGCCCATGGCCCTGGACGCCAGCAATCCCGCCGCGCCTGTCCCGCTGGCGGAGCTGCCCAAGGGGCGCTACTCGGTGGTGTTGATCCAATCCACCGGGCAGACCTGGCGCGTCCCCAACGAGCTGTCACCCACGATTGCACCGGTCCTGGGCACGCAGGGCGTGGAGAGCCAGGCCTTCGTGCTCGAGGTGCCCTGAGGCACTTCACGTCGGGTGGGGTGTGAGGCGCCCCACACTCGGAAAAACGAGAGGAAGGACGGTGCTTTGACTTCGGCATGTCCTTCCGTCAACATGCCCAGGTCTCCCCGGGGAGACAGCCCCACAGAGGTTGATGATCCGATGAAGGCCGGCACCCTTCCCTCCCCAGAGCCCGTCCCCAACCGCACCACGACGGACCCGGCGCGCCCTGTGGGAAGCCGGCCGGCGGCGGGCACCGCGGGTCAGCGGGTCCTGCTGGTGGACGACAGCCGCTCCATCCGGACGCTGCTGAAAATCTACCTCATGGCTCGCAACTTCGAGTTCCTCGAGGCGGAATCCGCCGAGGAGGGCCTGAAGGTGGCCGAGGCGGAGAGCATCGACCTCATTCTCACCGACTTCCACATGGACGGGATGAACGGGGCCGACTTCGCCGCGCAGATTCGGGCCAACACCAACCCGAAGCTGGCCAAGGTCCCCATCCTCATGATGACGGGTGACCCGAACGTGGCGGAGGTCCGCGCCCTGGGTCAGAAGGCCGGCATCAGCGCCTTCGTCCGCAAGCCGGTGAGCTGCGCGCAGCTCATGACGCTCGTGGACACCATCCTCCCGCTGCCGCGTAAGTAGTTCCCAGCGGGTCTGCTTCCCCTCACGCCGGGTTCCGGGCCGCCGCAGCGGCGCGGGCCCGGCGTTTTCGCATCGCCTCCCCCACCCGCAAGGCGAACAGCACGGCCAGCACCGCGCCGTAGAGCATGGGCTCGGTGAGGTCCTTCTTCACGCGCCACGCGAAGTGCACCACGCCCAGCACCCCGGCCACGTAGGCCAGCCGGTGCAGGCGCTGCCAGCGGGGAAAGCCCAGGCGCCGCACCCACGCGTTCGTCGAGGTGACGGCCAGCGGCACCATCGCCATCAGCGCGGCGAAGCCCACGAAGATGAACGGCCGCTCGCCCAGCGACTCCAGCAGCGCGGACCCGGAGAGGCCCTGGTCCAGCACGACATACGTGAGGGCGTGCGCGGACGCATACGTGAAGGCGAGCAGTCCCAGCGTGCGCCGCACGCGCGCGGGCCACGTCCACCCGGTGACGAAGCGCAGCGGCGTACACGCCAGCGACGCCACCAGCAGCACCAGCGCGCTGAGGCCCGTGTAGTTGAGCGCGGCCTCGATGGCGTTGGAGCCCAGCCCGCCGAGAGGCCCCTGCACGGCCAAGGACACCAGCGGCACGAGGCCGCCCACGGTGACAGCGGGATTGAGCCAGGGGTGGGGAGCGGAGGCCATGGGTCAGTAGTTCTTCCGCAAGTCCATGCCCGCGTAAAGGTGCGCCACCTGCTCCGCGTAGCCGTTGAAGGGCAGCGTGGGCCTGCGCCCCAGGTCGCCGATGCGCCGCTCCGTGGCCTGGCTCCAGCGCGGGTGCGGCACGGCGGGATTCACGTTGGCGTAGAAGCCGTACTCCTCCGGCGCCGCCAGGTTCCACGTCGTGAAGGGCTGCGTGCGCGTCAGGGAGATGCGGACGATGGACTTGCCGCCCTTGAAGCCGTACTTCCAGGGGACGACGAGCCGCAGCGGCGCGCCGTTCTGCGCCGGGAGCTGCCGGCCGTAGAGGCCCATGGCCATGAACGTGAGCGGGTGCAGCGCCTCGTCCAGCCGCAGCCCTTCCGTGTACGGCCAGTCCAGCACCGCGCGCTTCTGTCCGGGAAGCTGCTCGGGGTCCATCAGCGTGGTGAAGGACACGTAGCGCGCGTGGCTGGTGGGCTTCACCTTCGCGAGGAGCGCGGCCAGGGGGAAGCCCATCCACGGAATCACCATGGACCAGCCCTCCACGCAGCGCATCCGGTAGACGCGCTCCTCGGGAGGGAACCACGACAGGAGCTGGTCGATGTCCACCGTCCGAGGCTCGTGGACCTCGCCGTCGAGCGTGACGGTCCACGGCCGCGGCTTCAGCAGGTGCGCGAGCCGCGCCGGGTCTGCCTTGTCCAGGCCCAGCTCGTAGAAGTTGTTGTACGTGGTGACATCTTCGTACGGCGTGCGCGGCTCGAGGGTGTCGAACTCACCCGCGGCCTTCACCACCGGCTGGGCCACCGCGCCCGCGTCGGGCACGTCGCTCTTGCTGGAGCCCAGGCGCCTGCCCGTCAGCAGCAGCAGTCCCCCCGCGACACCCGCGGCCGTGCCGAGGAAGAGGCCCGCGTTCTTCAGCAGCTCGCGGCGGCGCAGGTAGAGCGACTCGGGGGTGATGTCGGAGCCAGGCGGCTTGTCGTCGCGCATGCCCCATCATAACGGCCGGGGCCTCGCCGGCGTCACATCGCGTCGCGGGCCGACACCGCGCGCGCCGCCTGCTCGGTGCGCGAGTCCTTGAGCCGCCACAGCCGCCACCAGGGCGTGCCTGGGGACTGGTGGTGCTCCCAGTGGTAGCCGAAGAAGAAGCACGACAGCATCGCCCACAGGTGGTTGCGCGGCAGGGTGCGCGCGTGGTGGGGCGCCATGTCCGGCGTGTCCGGGCGCCGGTGCGGCAGGTACGTGCCGAAGTAGAAGAGCTGCAGCGTGCCGAGCACCGCGGGCAGCACCCAGAACAGCAGCACGCGCGGCTGGGACACGCCCAGGTAGACGAGGATGTTGAACTTGGCCGCCATCACCCCCAGCTGCGGCAGCGTGGTGTAGCGGACCATGAAGGTGCCCAGCCACGGCCAGAACGACTGGGTGCGCGAGGAGAAGTCCGGGTCCGTCTCCCCCGTGGGGTGCTCATGGTGGGCACGGTGGTTGAGCACCAGCCGGCGGTACGACAGGCCCGCGAAGAGGAAGCAGGCGATGGTGCCCACCACCTCGTTCACCCAGGCCGGGCGGGCCACCGTGCCGTGCATGGCGTCGTGGCCGGTGATGAAGAGCCCCGTGCACAGCCAGGCTTGGAAGACGACGTGCAGCCAGGTGAGCGGAGCGTCCCAGGCCCACCCGGGCGAGGTCAGCAGCCACGCCAGATGACCGCCCCACGCGCCCACGATGACGAGCGCGACGAGGACACCCCAAGGCCCCAGCGGGGCCGCGCGGTATGGCACCGGAGTCTCCATCTCTCCTGACACATGCTACCGCGCCGCCCGCCGCGCACGGGAAGCCTTCCCTGGCGCGGGGGCGGACTGGCGGACGTGGCGTGGGCTACTTGCGCGCGCCCGGGGACGCGGCGGCCTCGCGGACCAGCGCCTCCGCGGTGACGTAGTGGGGCTCGATGTCCACCGGCACGTCCTTGAGGCGCTCGAGCACCTTGCGCACCGAGGGCCGCACCACGCCCATCTTCGCCAGCAGGGCCTCGGCGGCCTTGCGGTCACCCTTCCCCTGGATCTCCATCAGCTGCTTCGTCAGCGCGGTGACGGACTGCTGGATCTTCTCCGGCACCACGGAGAAGGTGCCGTCCGCGTTGACCTTCACCGCGCCCGTGTCCAGGAAGTGGTTGAGCTGCAGCGCCACGCCCTTGCCGTGCGCCTCGTCGATGCCGAAGCGGATGGAGCGGAACGCGGAGGCCAGGAACGTCGTGTACATGGTGCGCGCCATCCCCTTGTCGATGACGCCCGTGTCCATCAGCCGCTGCAGCGCCCACAGGCCGGAGATGTCCGCCTTGGCCTCCTCGAGCGCGCTGGACGCCACCTGGAGGGCCTGACGCACCGTCGTCGCCTTGCCGTCCACGGTGATGTTGTGCGGCCCCAGGCCGTGCATCAGCTCGTGCATGAGGATGTGCGTGAAGAACGCATCGAAGGCCACGTCCTGCTGGTCCTTCGCCGTCAGCGCCACCTTGGCGATGGGCAGCAGCACGCGCTGGAACTTGGCCTCCTGCACGTTCTTCAGCATCACGCGCTTGGAGCCCATGGCCTCCGTGACGCGCTCGTCGTTGGGCAGGTTGTAGGCCGCCGTCTGCACGCCGCGGTTCGCGTCGCCCGAGGAGAACAGGCTGTTGACGACGCGGATGGGGGCCAGCGCGCCCAGCTTCGGGCTGCGCATCTTCGGGTCGATGGGGAGGTTGTTCTCCAGGTCCTGGAGGTGGTCGCTGAACTTCGCCAGCTTCGTCGTCTCCGCGTCGTCGCGCAGGCCGACGAAGGCCTCGAAGGCGGCCTTGTAGTTGAACCAGCCGTCCTCGTAGACCTCGTAGGGTCCGACGGTGGGCTCGATGCTGGCGTCCAGCTTCATCCACGCCACCTCGCTGGCGTAGTAGTCGTTGGACAGGAACGCGTCCGCGCGCGCGTTGAGGAACGCCTTGAGCGTGGGCTGCTTCGTCAGGCTCGCCGCCTCACGGAAGAGCGCGGCGGCCTGCGCCAGCTCGCCCTGGTACTCCACGCTGTACGGCACGGAGATGAACTTGCCGTCGGTGCCCCGACGGATGGTCGTGTAGAAGCCGGTGGCCTCCTTCGCCTGCGCCTCGGGCAGCGACTTCACCCACGCCTCCACCTCCGCCTTGGTGGCGCCGGCCGGGTAGAAGTTGCCGGCCTCCGGCTTCGCGGGCACGCCGGGCAGGAACGGACGCCCCTCGTCCAGGCTGTTCCACGGGCCCTTGTCCAGGACGAACGCGTGCAGCCGCGCGCGGCCCAGCGGCGTCTCGTCCCGCACCAGCCCGAGCAGCACCGTCTCGCTCCCCGCCCAGCGCTGGCGCAGGAAGAGCGCGTCCATCAGCTGCGAGGCCTGGACGATGCGCGCCAGGGCGCGGCGCTCGTTGTCGGGAAGGGGCTTCAGGTCCACGCTCAGCTCCACCGGGGCGAAGCGCGCGGTGAGGCGCTGGAGCTCGGCGGCGTCGGGCAGCGCGGCGGGGGCTTTCTGCTCGGCCAGGGCGGGGCCGGACAGCAACATCGCCCCCAACAGGGAGAAGAGGGTTCGGTTCATGCCCCTTCCCTACTCCAACCTCGCGCGTCCTCCCAGCGCCCGTGCTCGTGCGGACATCGGAACATTCCAACCGGGACGGTTTGGCGGCGCGCGGCACGGCTCGCTGACAACATGCGGCGGCCTGGATTTCCCAGGGAACGAAGGCTCAGGTGCCCTGTGACAGGGCACGCGGGGGGCAACCCATGACGACTCGAACCGGTACTCCAGCCCGATGGAGCGTGCTGCTGGTGGCGCTGACGGCGGTGCTCACCTCCACCTCCGCGCTCGCCGCGGACGAGGTGCGCCTGCTCAAGGCGGTGAGCACGGTGTCCAGCTACCGCGGCAACACGTGGCAGGACGTCACCTACCTGCTGGTGGTGAAGAACCTGGCCTACGAGAAGCAGGTCGTCATCCATGACAAGCAGCCGGATGGCTCATGGCTGGACTTGTCCGCCAGCTACGCGGGCGGCGCGGGCCCGGGCCAGGAGCTGTGGAAGGTGACGCGGCAGTACCAGAGCTGGGGCACGGCGCCTCAGCCGACGCGCGACCTGGAGTTCGTCGCGCGGCTCACGGTGAATGGGCAGACGTATTGGGACAACAACGCGGGCGCCAACTACCACCTGGGCCGCGCGGACGGGCCGCTCCTGCCTCGGGTGAACGTGCTGGTGGCGACCAGCGTCTGGCAGTCCAACGGCGACGTGGACATCGGTATCGACGTGAAGAACCTCGCCTATTCCAAGAGCGTCACTGTCGTCTACAGCACGGACGACTGGGCGACGTCGCACGAGGTCGCCGCCTCCTTCGTCCCGGGCTACTCCGCAGGTTATGCGTATGTCGCGAGTCCCAACGCGCAGAACGTGGAGCGGTGGCAGGCCCGCATCCCGCCCGGGTCCGGCACACCTCGCTACTACATCCGCTACCAGGTGGGCGGCCAGACGTACTGGGACAGCCACTTCGGCCAGAACTACCCACCCATCTACCCTCCCCTGTAACCCCAACGCAGGAAGGTCCTCGACAAGCCCGCTGGCATGGTTATGGGGAGACGACGCTTGCGCCCACCCGGGCGCCGGAGGCCTGAATACCCATGACCGTCGAAGCCGCCCCCCAGAGGGAAACCCATGCCTTCCAGGCGGAGATCAACCAGCTCCTGAGCCTGGTCATCAACTCGCTCTACAGCCACAAGGAGATCTTCCTGAGGGAGCTGGTGTCCAACGCCTCGGACGCGTTGGACAAGCTCCGCTTCCGGGCCATCACGGAGCCCGAGCTGCTCGCGGACGCCCCCGAGCTGGAGCTGCGCATCATCCCCGACGCCGACAAGGGCACCCTCACCATCGAGGACAGCGGCATCGGCATGTCGCACGACGAGCTGGTGAAGAACCTGGGCACCATCGCCCACTCCGGCTCGCGCGAGTTCATCCAGGCGATGACGCAGCGAGGGCAGAAGGACATGCAGCTCATCGGCCAGTTCGGCGTGGGCTTCTACAGCGCGTACCTCGTCGCGGACCGGGTGGAGGTCATCAGCCGCGCGGCGGGCAAGGACACCGCCGCGTGGAAGTGGACCTCGGAGGCCCACGGCACCTTCACCGTGGAGCCCGCCGAGCGCGCCACCCGAGGCACCTCCGTCATCCTCCACGTGAAGGAGGACCAGAAGGAGTTCCTGGACGAGTGGCGGCTGCGCTCGCTCATCACCCAGTACTCCGACTACGTCGGCCACCCCATCAAGCTCCAGGTGAAGAAGACCACCGGGACGGGCGACGACGCGAAGACGGAGACCGCGCTGGAGGTCGTGAACAAGGCCAGCGCGCTGTGGCAGCGCGCCAAGTCGGACATCACCGACGAGCAGTACCAGGAGTTCTACAAGCACCTGACGCACGACTGGGAAGCGCCGCTGGCGTGGACGCACTTCAAGGCGGACGGCCACCAGCAGTTCACCGGCCTGCTCTTCGTGCCCAAGCACCCGCCGTTCGACTTGAACGCGCAGCAGCAGCGCGGGGTGCGCCTGTTCGTCAAGCGCGTGTTCATCATGGACCGCTGCGAGGAGCTGGTGCCGCAGTGGCTGCGCTTCGTGCGCGGCGTCATCGACTCGGATGACCTGCCGCTCAACGTCTCGCGCGAGCTGCTCCAGGACTCGCAGGTGGTGCGCGCCATCCGCAAGCACGTGGTGAAGAAGTCCCTGGACCTCCTGGAGAAGATGTCCAAGGACAAGCCGGAGGACTACAAGGAGTTCTGGAAGTCTTTCGGCACGGTGCTCAAGGAAGGTCTCGCCACGGAGGCCGAGCACAAGGACAAGCTGGGCGGCCTCTTGCGCTACGAGAGCTCTCGCGAAGAGGGCCTCACCTCGCTCGCCGACTACGTGTCGCGCATGAAGGAGGGCCAGGAGGCGCTCTATTACATGTACGGCGAGTCCCGGAAGGCGGTGGAGGACAGCCCGCACCTGGAGGCGCTGAAGCAGCGCGGCTACGAGGTCCTCTTCATGACGGACCCGGTGGACGAGTGGGCCGCGCAGGGCCTGCGTGAGTTCCAGGGCAAGCCCCTGGTGTCCGCGCTCCAGGCGGACCTGAAGCTCCAGGCCACCGACGAGCAGAAGAAGGAGCAGGAGCAGAGCGCGGAGGGACTCAAGGGCCTCACGTCGAGGATGAAGGACGTGCTCCAGGACTCCGTGCGCGAGGTGCGCGTGACGGACCGGCTCACGGACTCGCCGGTGTGCCTCGTCGTCCCGGAGGGCGGCTCTCCCGCGTACCTGGAGCGGCTGCTCCAGCAGCGCGGCAAGGGCATGCCGCGCGTCAAGCGCATCCTGGAGGTCAATCCCAAGCACCCGGTCATCGAGCACCTCAAGGCGCTCCACGAGAAGGACCCGGCCCAGGCGCAGGTGGCCGAGTGGATTGAGCTCCTCCACGACCAGGCGCTGCTCACCGAGGGCAGCACCATCTCCGACCCGAACCGCTTCGCGCGCCGGCTGACGACGCTGCTGACGCAGGTGGCGGGCATGGCGGCGAGCGCGCCGGGGGCCTCCGCGCGGCCCACGAGCTGAGCGGCACCGCGCGCCTCACGGCCTCCACCCCACCGGTTCGGGGTGGAGGCCTCAGTGACCTTTCTCGCAAATCCTCGGTCCGCGATTAGACAGCCTTGTGAGTGATAGGGAATGATGGCCGGATGCCCCAGACCTCCTTCGCGGTCTTCACTTGCGACATCCTTCCGGCGGCGGCCCCCTTGGTGCGAGCAGCCATCCAGGGAGTGGTCCGAGCCGAGCTCAGCAAGCCCCACCGGCGAGTCCGACAGCCCCTCGGCAACCAATGGTTGGTGCGCTTCGATGATGGGGGCTTCAATTCCTTCGTCCTGGTGATGAGCACGCTGCGCGCGCGCCATCCCGATGCGTTCCGCTATCTCGTCGTCGGCTGGAACGACATGGGCTCGGTGGCGCTGTATCCGCTGGGTGGCGCGGCCCCCAACACGCTCAGCCTGGTCACCGCGATGGCCGCCGTCGCGTCCGGCGCGGATGCGCTCGCCGCGCCGCTGCTGCTGGGCTCGGGACCTCGGACGGGCACGGACTTCCCCTTCCAGTGGGCGGAGGAGGCGGGCGCGGACGAGGACATCCTCGGGGCTCCCGCCGCGAAGGCCCGGCGCGCGGGCCCCAGGAAGACGGTGACGCGTGCCCGCGCGGTGGCCGTCGTCGCCGCGCCGAAAGAGACGCCGCCGGCCCCCCTCGTCGAGGCCCCCGTGGCCCCGCCTCCGGTGGAAGCGGTGAGCCCGGCCCCCGCGAGTGAGGACGCGCAGCCGGAAGCCGCGGAGCCGCGCGCGCGCAAGACGGCGCGTCGCAAGCAGGCGCGCGGCAAGCGGGCCGCGGGGAGCGGTGCGGCCAAGGCGAAGAACAAGCGGGGGGCACGGAAGCCTCGCGCGAAGCTGGAGGCCGAGGCCACCCAGCGCCGCAGCCCCAAGGCGAAGAGCAAGCGCGCCGGTGGCGCCATCAGCCGCAAGCGCACCCGCGCGACGGTCAGCGCCAAGCGCTCCACGTCGAGCAAGGGCGCGCGAGGCTCCGCCGCCAAGGCGAAGTCGACGAAGGGCGCCACCAAGCGCAAGGGCAAGGGCCGCGCTCGCTGAGGGCCTTCCCGGCGCACCGCGCGGACTCCCCCGCGCGGTGCCTCGCCGTCACAGCCCCAGGTCGAGGAGCACGGCCTCGGCCGCGCGCCTCCCGGAGACGAGCGCACCGTGAATGGAGGCGCTGTCGCGGTGGTCACCACAGACATACAGCCCGGGAGACAGGCGCACCGGACGATGTGGCGACTCGAGCGCCTCCAGCGTCTGTGAGGGCAGCGCGAAGGGCAGCGAATACGTGCGCAGGTGCCGCCACGCACTCACGCCCTTGCCGAACCATCCCGTCAGCTCGTCGAGGACCCGCGCTCGCAGCGCCGCCTCATCCGTGGACACGCCCGGCACGGACACGGAGATGAGGGACTGGCCCGAGGGCGCATACCCGGCGGACACCTCGCTCATCACCGCCACGGTGTTCACCACGCCGCGCCCCTCGCCATTGAGCAGCAACCACGGCCCTTCCGCGGGCGGCTCGGGCGCGGCGAAATACAGACACGTCACCGCGTTCATCCGCGGCGCCGGCAGTCCAGGCAACAACCTCGCCGCCGCCAGCGGGTCGGTGGCCACCACCACCGCCTTCGCCTGCAGCTGCTCTCCGCCCTCCAGTCGCACGCGATGTCCCCACACCTCGAGCACGGGGACCCTGCGGCGCAAGACGCCAGTGGGGAGCTTCGCCGCGAGCTGCTCGGCAATGGCGCCCATGCCCTGCTCCGGCACCGCCGCGTCCCCCGAGGAGAACATGCGAATGACAAACTCGAGGAGCCGGCTGGACGTCGTCAGCGAAGGGTCCAGGAACACGCCGGACAGGAAGGGCCGCAGGAACCCTTCCACCATCTCCTCCGTGAAGCCCAGCTCATCCAGGTAGCGCCGCGTGGTGCGCTGGGGACGGAGCCAGACGTCCTCGTCCTCGCCGGAGCGCGCGAGCTGCCGCAGCTCGAGCACCCGGAGTTTGTCCCCAAACGTTCCCACCGAGCCCAACAAATGTGACAGCGCCGTCACCGGCTGACGAAACGGGTCCACCACCGTCCGCAGCCGCCCGCCCCTCCACACCTTCGCGCCTGGAAGAAAGCGATGCAGCTTCAAGGACTCCAGGTCCAGCACCTGCCGGCCCTCGGGATATGCCGTGAGGTACACCTGGAAGCCTCGGTCCAGGCGGAAGCCCTCTTCATGCACATCCGTGCGGACGCGACCTCCTGGCGCATCCCCGGCTTCCAGGAGCATTACTTTCAAGCGGGATTGCACGAGCGCTCTCGCGCACGCCAGTCCCGAGAGTCCCGCGCCCACGACGATGACGTCCGGGTTCGACACGTGCTCTCCCACATCCCCGCTGGGTCCCCTCCATGCTGAGCCAGCGGGCGCACGAGCCGCAAGTGGCACCGTCGTCTGGGTTGCCCGGGAACAAACAGTTGTGCAGAACTGGGAGCCTGGGTTCGACACGTCGAGCCCTGACGGCGCCGGACTTGCCGGTGCCCATTCGTGGAGAGAGAGCGGGTATTCCCATGTTGATCGTGATGCGACCAGACGCGACGGCCCAGGACATCGAGCGTGTGAACGACGAGATCCGCCGTCGTGGCTGGCAACCGCACGCGATTCCAGGGGGCACTCGCACGGCCATCGGCATCACCGGAAACCCCGGTGCGGTGGAGCCCGAACCCTTCCGGGTGCTGCCTGGCGTCGCGGACGCGGTCGCCGTCTCCCAGCCGTTCAAGCTCGTCAGCCGCGAGGTGAAGCCGGACGACACGCAGCTGCGCGTGGGCGACCTCACCATCGGCGGCGCGGCCTTCCACGTCATCGCGGGGCCGTGTTCGGTGGAGTCGCGTGAGCAGATTCTCTCCACCGCGCACGCGGTGAAGAAGTCGGGCGCCACCATGTTGCGGGGTGGCGCGTTCAAGCCGCGCACCAGTCCCTATGAGTTCCAGGGCCTCAAGGGCGACGGCCTGGCGCTGCTCGCCGAGGCACGCAAGGAGACGGGCCTGCTCGTCACCACCGAGGTGAAGGACACCGCGACGTTGGACGCGGTGGCCGAGTCCACGGACATCCTCCAGATTGGCGCGCGCAACATGCAGAACTTCAGCTTGCTGGAGGCCGTGGGCGAGCGCCGCAAGCCCGTGCTCCTCAAGCGAGGCATGAGCGCCACCATCAAGGAGCTGTTGATGGCGGCCGAGTACATCGTCGCCCGAGGCAACACCCAGGTCATCCTCTGCGAGCGTGGCATCCGCACGTTCGAGACGATGACGCGCAACACGCTGGACCTGAACGCGGTGCCCATGCTCAAGGCGCTGTCGCACCTGCCCGTCTTCGTGGACCCCTCGCACGGCATCGGCGTGCGCAAGGCGGTGCCGGCGATGATGCGGGCGGCGGTGGCGGTGGGGGCCGACGGCATCATCGTCGAGGTGCACCCGGATCCCCCGCGCGCGAAGTCGGATGGAGCCCAGTCGTTGGACTTCCCCGAGTTCGACAAGTCCATGCACGAAGTGCGGGCGATTGCGCGAGCCATGGGTCGCGAAGTCGTGCAACTGGGCTAGGCGATGACCCTCAAGGAAGCGCTGGGCAAGGTGGTCAGCCGGCGCGACCTCACCCGCGAGGAGATGGCCCGCATCATGGGCCTGATGCTCGCGGGAGAGGCATCGCCTGCTCAAGTGGGAGCGCTGGCGACGGCGCTCAAGATGAAGGGAGAGACCGAGGACGAAATCCTCGGCGCGGCGGAGGCCATGCGGGCCTGCGCGGCGAAGCTCTCTCCCCGCGCGGAGGTGGTGCTCGACACCTGCGGTACGGGGGGTGATGGGGCGCACACCTTCAACATCTCCACCGCGGTGGCCTTCGTGGCCGCCGGGGCGGGGGTGACGGTGGCCAAGCATGGCAACCGGGCCGTCTCCAGTCGGTGCGGCAGCGCGGACGTGTTGGCCGCGCTGGGGGTCGCCATGGAGCGTCCGCACGAGCGCGTCGCGTTGGACATCGACGAGCATGGGGTGGGCTTTCTCTTCGCGCCCTCGCATCACAGCGCCATGAAGCACGTGGCGCAGGCGCGGCGGGACATGGGCTTTCACAGCATGTTCAACCTGCTGGGTCCGCTGACGAACCCGGCGGGGGCTCGCTATCAGCTCCTGGGGACCTTCGATGGGACTCGGGTGGAGCAGACGGCGCGGGTGCTGGGGAGGCTCGGCAGCCGGCGTGCGTGGGTGGTGCATGGGCACGACGGGCTGGATGAAGTCTCGCCCTGCGCGCCAACGGAGGTGGCGGAGCTTCGCGCGGACGGCACGGTGCACACCTTCACGGTGAGGCCCGAGGACGCGGGGCTGGACGTGGTGTCGCGCGAGGACATCGCGGGCGGTGACGCGGAGGAGAACGCGAAGCGGCTGCGTTCGCTGCTCGATGGGGAGCGCTCTGGCCTGCGCACGGCGGTGCTGCTCAACGCGGCGGCGGCGCTCGTGGTGGTGGGCCAGTCGCCGGACCTGCGGGATGGCGTGAAGAAGGCGGAGCGCGCCATCGACTCGGGGGCGGCGGCGAGGAAGCTCTCGGCGCTCATTCACGGGGCCGTGTCGTGAGCGGGGCACAGCGTGGAGGCCCCCCGTCTCCGGCCGCGCCGGGGACGCTGGACATCATCATGGCGCGCAAGCGTCGGGAGCTGGCCGAGCGGCCTGTCATGGCGCCGCGTCCTCGTCCCGAGCCGCGTGACTTCGCGGGGGCCCTGCTGCGTCGACCAGCGGTCCGTCCCGTGACGGTCATCGCGGAGGTGAAGCGCAAGAGTCCGTCGGGAGGAGCGTTTCCACATGCGGACGTGGTGGCGGTGGCTCGGGCCTATGAGGCCGCGGGGGCCAGCGCCATCAGTGTGCTCACGGATGGGCCGGACTTCGGCGGGGCGCTGGAGGACCTGGTCGCGGTGCGTGCGGCGGTGTCGATTCCGGTGTTGCGCAAGGACTTCCTGGTCGCGGCGCGCGAGGTGGAGGAGAGCGCGCTGTGGGGCGCGGACGCGATTTTGCTCATCGCGGATGCGCTGGAGGATGGCGAGCTGAGGGAGATGCTGGCCACGGCGCAGCAGGTGAAGGTGGCCGCGTTGGTGGAGGCGCACACGGAGGCGCACGCCGAGCGGGCGCTGGCGGCGGGGGCCCGACTGGTGGGCATCAACAACCGCGACCTGGCCACGTTGAAGACAGACGTGGGCACGGCGTTGCGGGTGATGCCGAAGCTGCGCTCCCGCGCGCACGTGCTGGTGGCCGAGAGCGGGCTCAAGTCGGTGACGGAGCTGCGTGCCGCGAGGGATGCGGGCGCCGACGCGGTGCTGGTGGGCGAGTCGCTCCTGCGAGACGCGGAGCCCGGCCGAGCACTGCGGCGACTCCTGAGCGAGGAAGGTGGCTCGCCATGAGCGTCCGCGTGAAGGTGTGTGGCGTCACTCGACTGGAGGATGCACGGGCCGCGTGGGAGGCGGGCGCGGATGCGCTCGGCCTCAACTTCTACCCGCGCTCTCCTCGATACGTGACGCTGGAGACGGCCCGGGCGCTCGCGCGCACGCGGCCACCGCTGGGCGCGGTGATTGGCGTGTTCGTCAACGCCTCGCCGGACGACATCCGCGCGGCCGTGAAGGAGTGTGGTCTCACGGCCGTGCAGCTCCACGGAGACGAGCCACCCGAAGCCTGCTCCGGCTACGGCGTGCCCGTCATCAAGGCGCTGCGGGTGCAGGGTGCGGAGGACGTGACTCGCGCACGGGCCTACCTGGGAGTCGGCGACGTGGCGGGGCTGCTGCTCGATGGGGCCGCCCCCGGCTACGGCGGCGGCGGCGTGGGCTTCGACTGGTCGCTGGTCGCGGGACTGTCGGGCAGCGGGGTGCCGGTGTTGGTGGCCGGAGGGCTCAAGCCCTCGAACGTGGCGGAAGCAGTGCGCGCGACGCGGCCGTATGGAGTGGACGTGGCCAGCGGGGTGGAGTCGGCCCCCGGCATCAAAGACATGGATGCGGTGCGCGCCTTCGTGCGAGCCGCGAAGTCCATCAACCTCTGGGAGTGACAGGGATGAACACGCAGACCGCCGTCGGACGCTTCGGGCGTTTCGGCGGACGCTACGTGCCGGAGACGCTCGTCCCGGCACTGATGGAACTGGAAGAAGCCTACGCGGCTGCCCGCGCGGACCCGACGTTCGACGCGGAAGTGGCCCAGGTGCTCCGCGAGTTCGTGGGGCGCCCCACCACGCTGACCCCCGCCCGTCGTCTCACCGAGGCGTGGGGCGGCGCACACGTCTGGCTCAAGCGCGAGGACCTCGCGCACACGGGCGCGCACAAAATCAACAACACCGTGGGCCAGGTGCTGCTCGCGCGGCGCATGGGAAAGAAGCGCATCATCGCGGAGACGGGCGCGGGCCAGCACGGCGTCGCCACGGCGACCGCGTGCGCGCTCTTCGGCCTGCCCTGTGAAGTCTTCATGGGCGCGCTGGACGTCGAGCGGCAGGCCCTCAACGTCTTCCGCATGCGAGCCCTCGGCGCCGTCGTGCGGCCGGTGGAGTCCGGCTCGAGGACGCTGAAGGACGCGATGAACGAGGCCATGCGGACCTGGGTCTCGCAGGTCTCCGACACGCACTACGTCATCGGCAGCGCGGCGGGTCCGCATCCGTACCCGACGGTGGTGCGCGACTTCCAGGCCATCATCGGCCGCGAGCTGCGCACGCAAGCCCAGGCCGCGTTCGGCAAGCTGCCGGATGCGATTGTCGCGTGTGTCGGTGGCGGCTCCAACGCCATCGGTGTCCTGCACCCCTTCATCGGAGACCCGAGCGTGCGGCTCATCGGTGTCGAAGCCGGTGGGCACGGCCTGGACTCGGGCCAGCATGGCGCGTCACTGACGCTGGGCACCGAGGGCGTGCTGCACGGCTCTCGTTCACTCGTGCTCCAGGATGCGGATGGCCAGATTCAGGAGGCGCACAGCATCTCGGCCGGCCTGGACTACCCGGGTGTCGGCCCCGAGCTGGCGCACCTGGCGAAGACGGGACGCATGGAGGTCCGCACCGCCACGGACGACGAGGCGTTGGCCTCGTTCTACGAGGTGGCGCGACTGGAAGGCATCCTCCCCGCGCTCGAGACGTCACATGCCTTCGCGCGTGGACGGGAGCTGGCGCGAGAGCTGGGCGCGGGCAAGTACCTGGTCATCAACTGCTCGGGCCGGGGCGACAAGGACGTCGCGACGATTTCCGCGCGAGGCGTCCCTCCCGCGGTGGGGGTGAAGCCATGAGCGGAGCGATTGCGAAGGCCTTCGCCCGGGCCAAGGCGCGCGGAGAGGGAGCACTGGTCGCCTACGGCATGGCGGGAGACCCGGACCTGCCGCGCTCGGTGGATGTGTTCACCGCGATGGTGGAGGGCGGCGCGGACATCGTGGAGGTGGGCGTGGCGTTCAGCGACCCCATCGCCGATGGCCCCGTCATCCAAGGCGCCGCCGAGCGTGCACTGAAGGCGGGCTCCACGCTGAAGCGCGTGTTGGACGAAGTGGTGCCGGAGCTTCATCGGCGCTGCCCGGAGACGCCGCTGGTCATCATGACGTACGTCAACGTCATCATGGCGATGGGTGAGGAGCGCTTCGCGAAGCTGGCGCGCGAGCGCGGGGTCTCGGGAGTCATCCTTCCGGACCTTCCTCCCGAGGAGAGCGGAAGCCTCCGCGCGACGTTCGACGCGTCGGGCGTGGACCTGATTCCGCTCTGTGCCCCCACGACGCCCCCGGCTCGCGCGGAGGCCATCGCCAAGGACGCGCGCGGCTTCGTCTATTGCGTGGCCGTTTCGGGAGTCACCGGCATGCGCGCGGAGCTGCCCGCGGACCTGTCCCAGCGATTGGAGCTGGTGCGGAAGGCGTCACCGATGCCCGTGGTGGCGGGATTCGGCATCTCCACCGCCGAGCAGGCCCACACGTTGTCGGCGCATGCGGACGGCGTCGTGGTGGGAAGCGCGCTCGTGCGAGCCGCACACGCGGAAGGCCCCCAAGCCGCCCGAGCCCTCTGCGCTGAAATCAAGCGTGGGTTGAAGCGCTAAGCCCCACGCGAACCGGAGCACTTGGAGAGCGGCGCGAGGCACCTCCCCTCGCGCCCTCTCGAGCGCGAAGGACTCATCTTGGAGCTTCACGCAGAGGGACCCGCCCGCCGTGGACATCCACTACGCCATCCACCTCGCCCGCCGTTGGCCAGCGGACCCGGAACGACTCCGACTGTCCACTCCGCGGCACGTGTAAACGCACCTCCGCGCCGAGCCCGCAGGGCATGCGCACACTCCCGACAATGAAAACGCAGGGCCCTCGAGTGGTGCTCGTCCGGCATGGAGAGACGGCCTGGAGTCGGAGTGGACAGCACACGGGCCGCACGGACGTCCCGCTGCTGGAGGACGGGCGGAAGATGGCGGCGATGCTCTCCGCGCCGCTGCGCGCCTGGAAGTTCTCCCAGGTGTGGACCAGCCCGCTCAGCCGCGCGTTCGAGACCTGTGCCCTCGCGGGCTACGGCGACGTCGCGCAGCGGAGCGACGACCTCATGGAGTGGGACTACGGCGACTATGAGGGCCGGACGCGCGCGGAGATCCAGGTGGAGAACCCCGGCTGGACGCTCTGGAGGGACGGCGTTCCCCACGGCGAGACAGCGGCGCAGGTGGGCGCTCGCGCGGACCACATCATCACTCGCGCGCGAGCGGAGACGGGGGACCTCCTCATCTTCTCTCACGGCCACTTCCTCAGGGTGCTGGCGTCACGGTGGCTGGGGCTGCCTCCCACCGATGGGCGCTTGTTCCTGCTGAGCACCGGCTCCATCAGCGTGCTGAGCTTCGACGGAGATGCCGCCCAGCCAGCCCTCGCCGGCTGGAACGACACCACGCACCTGAAGGACTGAGACCGAGCCGCGGACTCAGCAGCCGCAGCTCACCGCGGCGCCACTGGTCTGCTCATAGTCGGTGCACGACGCGCCCTGCGGATTGAAGCAGACGCGGTAGCGCTCCTGCGTCCCGAGCGTCGCGGGATTGCCCTCCCGATAGAGGATTCCGCAGCACGGTGGGACCAGCGCCTCGCCTTCCTTCGCGGGAGGCGCCTCGGGGGCAACGCCGCCCGGGCAGCCCCAGGGGTCCTCCTCACAAACCCAGTGCCAGCCGCACATCCCCATGTGCTCACCGCAGTAGGTCGAGCCTGGAACGGCGTACCAGGGCGACCAGTTGGCGCACGAGTCGTAGCCGGGACAAGACCCCAGCGACGAGTCCACCGTCGTCAGCGCCAGCTCATCCACCGGGATTTCCGCGCCCGCTTCCGCCGCCGGACCTCCACAGGCCCCCAGCAGCAGGGCGCCCATCACCACGGCCAGACCGCGCAACACAGCGCTTCGTGCACTCATCGTGGGCTCCATCCGGCGGGGGCTCCGGGATGAAGCCCGAGCACCGGCAGGGGCGCACTATCCGTGAACAATCCGACCACTCAGGGGCCAGAACCGTCGGGAATCCCACAGTGTCCACTTCCCGACGACTCCCCTGCCCCCAAGGGCATGTTCTCCTCTCAGGACCTCAGAGCCTTCCCTCCAGGAAGTTCCGGACCAGCGTCGGTCCCTCGGGAGTCAGCACGCTCTCAGGGTGAAACTGAAACCCCACAACGGGCCGCTCGCGGTGGCGCAGCGCCATGATGAGCCCGTCCTGGCTCCACGCCGTGGCCTCCAGCTCTGGAGGCAGCGACGACGCCTCCACCACCAGCGAGTGGTAGCGCGCCGCCTGGAACCCCGGGCTCGCCCCGGTGAACACCCCCGAGCCACCATGCTGGATGTGCGCGGACTTGCCATGCACGGGTACGGGCGCACGCACCACCTTGCCCCCGAACGCCGCGCCAATGGACTGATGTCCCAGACACACGCCCAGCACCGGCACGCGGGAGCGCGTGATGGCGGCCACGCTCACGCCCGCCTCATGCGGCGTACACGGCCCGGGCGAAATCACCAGGTGCGAGGCGCCCTGGGCTTCGACTCCCGCCACGTCGAGCGCGTCATTGCGCACCACCTTCACCTCGGCGCCCAGCGTGTAGAAGAGCTGGACGAGGTTGAAGGTGAACGAGTCGTAGTTGTCGATGACGAGAATCACCGGCCACCTCCCTCGCGAGCCAACCGCAGCGCGGCGGCCATGGCGCCCGCCTTGGCCTCCGTCTCATCCGCTTCCTTCGACGGCACCGAGTCCGCCACCAGGCCCGCGCCCGCGGTCCACATGGTCCGGTCTCCGTCGACGAAGAACGTGCGCAGGGCGATGGCCACATCCAACGTGCCGCAGAAGGACAGGTAGCCCACCGCGCCCGAGTACGGCCCGCGCCGCTGCACCTCCAGCTCGTCGATGATCTGCATCGCGCGAATCTTCGGAGCCCCGGACACGGTGCCCGCGGGGAAGGTGCTGGCCAGCGCGTCGAGCGCATCGAACTTCGAGTCCAGCTTCCCGCGCACCTGCGAGACGATGTGCATCACGTGGCTGTAGCGCTCGATGACCATCAGGTCCTCCACGCGCACCGAGCCCGGCGCCGTCACGCGCCCCACGTCATTGCGGCCCAGGTCCACCAACATGATGTGCTCGGCGCGCTCCTTCTCGTCGGCGAGCAGCTCCTTCTCCAGCGCCAGGTCCTCCGCCTCGGAGGCGCCGCGCCGCCGCGTTCCGGCGATGGGCCGCACCACCACGTCGCCGTCGCGCACCTGCACCAGCAGCTCAGGGGATGCGCCCACCAGCGCACGCGCCTCCCCCAGCTCCACCAGGAACAGGTAGGGCGAGGGATTCACCCGCCGCAGCGCGCGATAGAGCGACAGCGGAGGCGGCGCGCCCCGCGACTCGAAGCGTCGCGCGAGCACCACCTGGAAGATGTCACCCGCACGGATGTACTCCTGCGCGCGCTCCACCGCGGCCTCGTAACCGGCTCGGTCCCAGCAGGCCACCGGGTCCCCGGTGCCCTTCATGCGGGGCGAGGGGGTGTAGGCCTCCGGGGGCAGCGGCTGCAGGAGCCGGTCCGCCATGGCCCGCGCCCGCTCCTCCGCGTCCTTCAACGAGGCCGCCACGCTCGCGTGCAGCGAGGGCCTGGCGATGGCGGTGACCTTCAGCGTGCCGGTGCGGGAGTCGTGGGTGACGAAGTCCTCGCACACCAGCCATTCGGAGTCGGGGAACGACGTGTCACGCGGATGACGGTCCGGGACGGTGGGCTCCACCCAGGAGACACAGTTGTAATCCATGTACCCGACCAGCCCGCCCAGGAACGGGGCCTCGCCCGGCAGCCGCGCCACGGCGAGCTCGCGCCACAAGCCCCGCAGGACCTCCAGCGGCTTGCCCTCCCGGCGCTCCTCGTGTGAGCCACGCCACACGGTGGCACCGCGCGAATCCAACCAGACCCGCCCCGCGGCATGCGCGCCCACGTGGCTGTAGCGCCCGAAGCGCTCGCCGCCGTAGCACGACTCCAGAATGAAGCCGCGCGAGCCTCCGCCCAGCTTCAGATATGCCGACAGCGGCGTGTCCAGGTCCGCCGGCAGCTCCACGGACACCGGGACTGCCTGACCCTGCTCCGCGAGCCGGCGATAGGCCGCCTTCCGCTCCTGTGCATCCATCGTCATGACCTCTCCCCCACCCGCATTATCTCCAGCCCCGCAACCGCCGGGGAACACGCACCCCCTGGCCCGCGCATCCCATCGCGCCTGACTTCACGCGCGCAGAAGCCACGCTCCATCCCACACCTTCACGGAGGGCCACCGCATCACGGACTCGACGTGAACCCTGGGCCCGGACCTCAGCTCGCCAACAAGCACCCCGTCGTGGTCATCCCGACCCCAGGGACTGGTGGGGCGCCAGCACGTCCTCCATGCTGCGCGCCGCCGCACGGACCTGGCGCGGACGTCAGGCTCTTTCGAGGTGTAGGGTGAGCGACTCCAAGCGCCGCAGGATTCTGGCCATCATCGCCACGGACACCACCTTCGAGCGCACCGAGCATCGGGGCCGCGAGGCCTGGCTGGGCAAGTGCCTGCACTGCAACGCCCACCTGCTGGTCGGCATGGATGGGGAGCCCATCAGCCGGGCCACCATCGAACACATCCTCCCGCGAACCGCCGGCGGCACCGACTCGCTGGAGAACCTCGGCCTGGCCTGCGCCCGGTGCAACCAGGGCAAGGGCAGCCGGCATGACCGCAACTATCCTCGGGACGCCCGCGCCCGCGAACTGGTGGAGCGACTCCAGGCCCGCCGCGCCGAGCGCTGGCGGTCCCCCGAGGACGAAGACTCCGAGTGAGCCACGAACACGCCCTCGGGGACGACGTCGCTGTCGCATCGAGGACCCACGCCCGAGCCACGTGAGACACCGTGAGCCCTCGGGTTGATCCGCTGTGAACGGATTGGAACCAACGTCGCTTCCTCCCGCCAGAAGAGAGATTCATTGCCGCCGGGCCGCGATTTCCCGCCTCCGCGCGAGGAAGTGGTATCCGACTGCCACAACATCAGAATGGTTGACACTGCGGTGTCGATGGTCGATGGTCCCGCGCCGCGTTGGGTTGGGACAGGAGGAGGGACCCGCCCGCGGCAACATCCATAGAGGTTTCGTTGGACGTGACTGCATCGCCTTTCGTGCGCCAGGAGCAGCCCACCCGCCCCACCGGGGCCGGGATCGCCTTGCTGCTCTCCGCGTCCAGTCACTCCTTCGCCTCTTCCTCCTCTCCTGTCACCGCAGTTGTTGAAGCCCCCTTGCCCATGGTCCTGGTATGAGCGGCCCTCTGTTTCCACGCTGGACGAACACGGTGTCTCGGCTCTCCGCCGCGGCGCTTCTTGCCGTGCCCGCCATCGGCATCGGCGGCCTCATGGCGTACGTACGGTCTCCGTACGTCACCGGCCAGCAGATGCCCATCGAGCAGCCGATCGAATTCGACCACCGCCATCACGCGGGTGACGAGAAGATCGACTGTCAGTACTGCCACTTCTCCGTGGACAAGTCGCCCTCAGCGGGCATCCCGTCCACGACAGTGTGCATGTCCTGCCACGCACAGGTCTGGAACAAGAGCCCGTACCTCACCGAGGTGCGCAAGGCCTTCTTCGCGGACGCGCCCATCCAGTGGGTGCGCGTCCACAACCTGCCCGACTTCGTCTACTTCAATCACTCCATCCACGTGAACAAGGGCGTCGGCTGCGCGAGCTGCCACGGCCGCGTGGACCAGATGGCCGCGGTGGAGCAGTTCGCTCCCCTCACCATGGCCTGGTGCCTGGAGTGCCACCGCAACCCCGAGCCGCACCTGCGGCCCTCGGAGTTCATCACGTCCATGACGTGGACTCCGCCCGCGGACAAGACCGAGGCCATCGCGCTCGGTGAGAAGCTGAAGGCTGAGTACGACGTCCACTCGCGCACGAGCTGCTCCACATGCCACCGATGAACACGAAGCGCGACGGCGCCCCGTCGCAGGAATCCTCTTCCTTCGCGCTCCCGGTCGTCTCGGACCGGCCCGCCACGGCTCCCGACGCCGTCGGTGAGGCGTTGGAGCACGCCGCGGCCCACGCGAACTCCTCCGAGCATGGCTATGGCCAGACGTACTGGCGCAGCCTCGAGGAGAAGCTGGGCACCTCCGAGTACCTGGAGGAGACGCGCCCCGAGTTCCCCGCTGGCGCCGACCTGCCCCCCACGGGCTTCGTCCGCCGCGAGTTCATGCAGCTGCTCGGCGCGTCGCTGGCCCTGGCCGGCGCCACCGCGTGCAGCACCCGCCCCCCCGACGAGCGCCTGGTGCCGTACACCAAGACGCCGCCGGAGCTCACCCCCGGCAACCCGCTGCACTACGCGTCCGCGATGACGCTGTCCGGAAACACCTCCGGCCTGCTCATCACCGCTCGCGAGGGTCGCCCCGTGAAGGTGGAGGGCAACCCCGAGCACCCCATCAACCAGGGCGCCGCCTGCACCTTCGAGCAGGCGTGGCTCCTGTCGCTCTATGACCCCAGCCGCGCCCGCGTGCTGCGCCAGGGCAAGACTCCCCGCGCCCAGCGCACGCTGAGCG
Organism: Myxococcus stipitatus; assembly: GCF_038561935.1. The sequence continues at coordinate 8,374,703 of NZ_CP102770.1, forward strand.
AGAGCATCTCCGCGCTGGTCAACAAGGCCGGCACCGAGAACGGCGGCAAGCGCGTTCGCTTCCTCACGGAGGCCAACGGCTCGCCCACCGCGAGCGACGTGCGCGCCAACATCTCCAAGAAGCTGCCCGAGGCCCGCTTCGTCAGCGCCCCGTCCTACCAGGACACCCAGGCGGAGACGCTGCGCGCGATGTTCGGCGGCCAGGCCGTCTCGGCGCTCTACAACTTCGCGCAGGCGAACGTCGTCCTGTCGCTGGACGCGGACTTCCTGGAGAGCTGCCCGGGCAACCTGCGCCACATCCGCGACTTCGCCAACCGCCGCGACCCGCGCATGGGCGAGCTCAACCGCCTCTACATGGCGGAGGCCCGCTTCTCCATCACGGGCGGCATGGCGGACCACCGCCTGCGCATGAAGTCCCAGGACGTCCTGGGTCTCGCCGCCGCGGTGGCCCAGGCCATCGGTGGCAGCGCGGCTTCGCTCGCGGGCGCCGCGGCCTCCAAGTCGAAGCTGGACGCCAAGCACCAGAACTGGGTGCAGGCCGTCGCCGCGGACCTGCGCGCCGCCGGTCCGGGCAAGTCGCTGGTCATCGCGGGTGAGCGTCAGCCGGCCGCGGTCCACGCGCTGGCCCACGCCATCAACGACGCGCTTGGCAACCGCGACCAGACCGTCACCTACGTCCAGTCCCCCATCGCCGAGGCCAGCAGCACGGCCGCCGTTCGCGCGCTCGTGGCGGAGATCGACGCGGGCAACGTCGACACCCTGGTCATCACCGCCTACAACCCGGTCTACACCCTGCCGGCCGACGTGGGCCTGGCCAAGGTGCTGAGCAAGGACCACCCGCACCGCGCCAAGCTCAACGTCATCTACACGGGCCTCTACGAGGACGAGACCAGCGAGCACACCGACTGGTTCATCCCCGCGGCGCACCCGCTGGAGACGTGGAGCGACGGCCGCGCGGTGGACGGCACGGTCGCCATCGCCCAGCCGCTCATCCAGCCGCTCTTCAGCGGCATGCCGGAGCTGGAGCTGCTCGGCCTGTTCCTGGACGAGTCCCCGCGCTCCGCCTACCAGATGGTGCGCGACTACTGGCAGACCCAGGGCGGCAACGCGGCCGACTTCGAGGCCCGCTGGGAGTCCTGGGTCGCCCAGGGCATCATCGAGAACACCCAGACGGCGAAGGTCACCACGGCCCCGGACTTCGGCGCCGCCGGTGCGCTCGTCACGGGCTACACGGCCCCGGCCTCGGGTGACCTCGAGCTGAACTTCATCCTGGACTACAAGGTCTACGATGGCCGCTTCGGCAACAACTCCTGGCTGCAGGAGCTGCCCGAGCCCATCACCAAGATGACGTGGGACAACGCCGCGCTGATTTCTCCGGACACGGCGAAGGAGCAGAAGCTCGCCGCCGGTGACCTGGCGGAGCTGTCCTACGGCGGCCAGAAGCTCACCGTCCCGGTGTGGATCGTCCCCGGCCACGCGGACGGCACCATCACCGTCGCGCTGGGCTACGGCCGCAACGGCCTGCACGAGCAGGTCGCCAAGGGCGTGGGCTTCAACGTCAACCCGCTGCGCACCAGCAAGGCGCTCTGGTTCGACGGCGGCGCGACGCTTACCCCGGTGCGAGGCAGCCACAAGTTCAGCCTGACCCAGACCCACTGGCGCATGGAGGACCGTCCCCTCGCGCTGGACATGACGGTCACGGAGCTCTTCAAGCCGGAGGCGCTGGAGGAGCACCAGAAGAAGCAGGTCGAGTTCACGCTCCACCGCGTGAAGGGCGAGCTCAAGTTCGGCGTCCAGGACAACCTGCCCTCCTTCGACTACGGCAAGGAGCAGTACAAGTGGGGCATGGCCATCGACCTCACCCGCTGCACGGGCTGCAGCGCCTGCGTGGTGGCCTGCCAGGCGGAGAACAACATCCCGGTCGTGGGCAAGGAGCAGGTCGCCCGCAGCCGTGAGATGAACTGGCTGCGCATCGACCGCTACTTCACGGGAAGCGAGAGCGACCCGAAGATGGTCATGCAGCCGGTCATGTGCGTGCACTGCGAGAAGGCCCCCTGCGAGTACGTGTGCCCGGTGAACGCCACCGTGCACTCGGACGAGGGCCTGAACGACATGGTGTACAACCGCTGCGTCGGCACGCGGTACTGCTCCAACAACTGCCCCTACAAGGTCCGCCGCTTCAACTACCTGCACTACACCGCGGGCAAGACGGCCACCGAGAAGATGCTGATGAACCCGGACGTCACGGTGCGCAACCGCGGCGTCATGGAGAAGTGCACGTACTGCGTGCAGCGCATCGAGCGCGCCCGCATCGACGCGCGCATCCAGAAGCACGTCATCAAGGAGGCGGACCTCAAGACGGCGTGCCAGCAGACGTGCGCTGCCCAGGCCATCGTCTTCGGCTCGCTGAACGACAAGGAGCAGCTCGTCAGCAAGCTCCACGAGGACTTCCGCGCCTACAAGCTGCTGCATGAGCTGGGCACGCGTCCCCGCACGGCGCACCTCATCCGTGTGCGCAACCCGAATACCGCCCTCGAGCCGGCCCCCGCCGCGACGAAGGAAGGGAACCACTAGCCATGGGCCAGACCGCCGCCACCGCCCCGCTCGATCCGCTCGAGCCCCGGGACCTCGTCGCGCCGCACCACGACGACAAATCCCTCAATGAGACGCTGCTGGACCATGTCTGGCGCAAGCCCGGCAAGGGCTGGTTCATGCTCTTCGGCCTGACGCTCAGCGCGTTGGGCCTGCTGGTCATCGGTGTCACCTACACGCTCGCCCGAGGCATCGGCGTGTGGGGTAACAACCAGCCGGTCGGCTGGGCGTTCGACATCATCAACTTCGTCTGGTGGGTCGGTATCGGCCACGCTGGTACGCTCATCTCCGCCATCCTCCTGCTCTTCCAGCAGAAGTGGCGCACGAGCATCAACCGCTTCGCCGAGGCCATGACGCTGTTCGCCGTCATGTGCGCGGGTCTCTTCCCGCTGCTGCACACCGGCCGTCCCTGGTTCGCCTTCTGGCTGTTCCCGTACCCCAGCACCCTGGGCGCGTGGCCGCAGTTCCGCTCGCCGCTGGTGTGGGACGTGTTCGCCATCTCCACGTACCTCACGGTGTCCGCGCTGTTCTGGTTCGTGGGCCTCATCCCGGACCTGGCCGCGCTGCGCGACTCCTCCAAGACGAAGCTCCAGCGCACCATCTACGGTCTGTTCGCGCTCGGCTGGCGCGGTTCAGGTCGTCACTGGCACAACTACAAGATTGCGTACCTGCTGCTGGCCGGCCTCTCCACGCCGCTGGTCGTCTCGGTGCACACCATCGTTTCGTTCGACTTCGCCGTGTCCCTGCTGCCCGGCTGGCACGCGACCATCTTCCCGCCCTACTTCGTGGCCGGCGCCGTGTTCAGCGGCTTCGCGATGGTCATCACGCTCATCGTTCCGGCGCGCAAGTACCTGGGTCTGCGGGACGTCATCACGGACCGCCACCTGGAGAACATGAACAAGGTCATCCTCGCGACGGGCCTCATCGTGTCCTACGGGTACATGATGGAGCACTTCGTCGCCTGGTACTCCCAGAACCAGTACGAGCTCTGGACGTTCTACGTGAACCGCGCCACGGGCCCCTACGCCGGCGTGTACTGGCTGATGATTGCCTGCAACGTCATCACGCCGAACATCTTCTGGTTCAAGAAGTGCCGCACCAGCATCCCCATCATGTGGGTGGCCTCCATCGCCGTGAACATCGGCATGTGGTGCGAGCGCTTCATCATCATCGTCACGTCGCTGAGCCAGGACTTCCTGCCTTCGTCGTGGGGCATCTACTCCCCGACCTGGGTGGACTGGTGCATCTACATCGGCACCCTGGGCCTGTTCGGCACCCTGTTCCTCCTGTTCCTGAAGTTCGTGCCCGCGGTGGCGATCAGCGAAGTGAAGGAGCTCCAGCTGGAGCTCAAGCACGCCCGCCACAACTCTCACGGAGCGCACTAGAGTCATGGAAGCCACTGTCCTCGATTCCTGGGTGCTGGCCGAGTTCGAGACGCCAGACGTCCTCGTGGATGCCACTCGTCAGATGCGCGAGAAGGGCTTCCAGGGGATGGACACCTACTCTCCGTATCCGCTGCATGGCGGCTCGGAGGCCCTGGGTCTGCCCCCCTCGAAGGTCCCCTTCATCGCCCTGTGCGGCGGGCTCACCGGTCTCACCACGGCGCTCGCCATGCAGACCTGGATGAACACCTACGACTACCCGCTGAACATCGGCGGCCGTCCGCTGCTGTCGCTGCCGGCGTGGGTGCCCATCACGTTCGAGCTGAGCGTGCTCTTCGCCGCGTTCGGCATCTTCTTCGGCCTTCTGGGTCTGAGCCGGCTGCCGCAGCCGTATCACCCCGTCTTCGAGTCCGAGGCCTTCCGCACGGCGTCCACGCACGGCTACTGGCTGAGCGTGCCGCACGCGACGGGCCAGGACGCGTCCGCCGTCATTGACCAGCTCAAGGCCCTGGGCGCCACCCAGGTGACCGTCGTCACGGGAGAGAAGGAATGAGGTGGCTCATCCCCGCCGCCGGGCTCGTCGCGCTGTCGGGCTGCGACGTCCCCTCCGAGTTCCTCCAGCGCATGGAGGACCAGGCCAAGTACGAGTACTACGAGGCGTCCAGCTTCTGGGCGGACGGTCGTGCCATGCGCACGCCGCCGGCCGGCACGGTTCCGCGTGAGCGCTACAGCAAGCTCCCGGAGCTCAAGGACCCCGTGGCCCGCCAGACGGCCGTCACCGGCCGCGCCAACGGGCAGCCCGTGGCCGCCATCCCCGTGACGGTGGACCACGACCTGCTGACGCTCGGTCAGAAGAAGTACAACATCGTGTGCTCGCAGTGTCACGGCGTGCTCGGTGACGGCAACAGCGTGGTCGCGGAGAACATGGCCCTGCGCCTGCCGCCGTCCCTGCTGGAGCTGGAGAGCAAGCCCGCGGGCCACTTCTACACGGCCATCAACGAGGGCTACGGCGTGATGCCGTCCTTCTCCGGTGAGCTCGACGTGCGCGAGCGCTGGGCCGTGGTCGCCTACGTGCGAGCCCTTCAGGAGGCCCGCAACACCCGTACGGGCGGACACAACTCCGTCCCGCAGGAGAACCGATGACCCCCGCAGCCGAAGCCTCCGCTCCGCTCGAGCGCTACACCGGCACACCGAAGCTCATGGTGCCGGCGTTCGGCCTGGGCGCCCTGGGCATCCTGGCCACCCTGGCCATCTTCTTCGCCACTGGGAACAAGGGCATCGCCGCCCACAGCTACCTGATTGCCTTCACCTACTGGGTGGGCATCAGCGTCGCGTTCCTCATCATGGTGGCCATCTTCCACACGGCCAAGGCCAAGTGGCTCATCGTGCTGCGCCGCACGATGGAGACCGGTGCGTCCGCCATCCCCGTCTTCCTGGTGCTGTTCGTGCCAGTCCTGCTGATGGCGAACTACCTCTACCCCTGGCTGCCGGACTCGCCGCTGCGCGCGTCCATCCACGGCCTGGAGGCGGAGCACCTGTCGCACAAGATTCACGGCTACCTGAACATCCCGTTCGCCGGCTTCCGCCATGTCATCTACTTCGGCGTCTGGATCTTCGCCGCGTGGAAGCTGCGCGGGCTGAGCATCAAGCAGGACACCGAGGGCGGTCTGGACCTGACGGTGCGCATGCGCCGCTTCTCCCCGGGCATCCTCCCGTTCCTGGCGCTGACCGTCACCTTCGCGTCCTTCGACTGGCTGATGAGCCTGACGCCGCTGTGGCAGTCCACCATCTTCGGCGTCTACTACTTCGCCGGCAGCTTCCTGGCCGCCTTCTGCATCCTCACGCTGGTGACGGCCAAGGCGCGCGGCAAGGACCTCTACGGCAACGTCGTCACGACGGCCCACTTCCACAACCTGGGCAAGCTGATGCTGGCCTTCACCGCCTTCTGGGCCTACATCGCGTTCTCCCAGTTCATGCTGGTGTGGATCGCCAACATCCCGGAAGAGGCCCCCTGGTACGGGGTGCGCATCTGGGGCGCGTGGAAGCCGGTCTCCATCACCCTGGCCGTCCTGCACTTCGTGGTGCCGTTCTTCATCCTCCTGTCGCGCAACCTGAAGCTGCAGCCCAACAAGCTGTCGCTGGTGGCCATCTACATCCTGGCCGTCCACCTGCTGGACCTGTACTGGCTCGTCTGGCCGGCGCTGACGGGTGAGAAGGGGCCCAACATGGACCTCATCTCCATCATCTCCATCGCGGCCGCGTTCGTGGGCGTGGGTGGCATCGCGGTGGGCTTCGCGCTGAAGAACGCGCGCAACAACTACACGATGCCGGTGAAGGACCCCTACATCGCCGAGTCCCTGAGGTACGTGCAGCCATGAAGAAGACTCAGGTCGAAGAAGAGTCGCGGGTCATCGTCGGCGCCCACGGTGTGGCCGCCGAGGAAGACCACATCGTGATGAGCAAGCTGCTGGGCATCGGCTTCGGCTCGCTGGCCATCTTCGCGGTGGGTATCGTCTGGGCTTATGCCATCCAGGTGCGCACCATGAAGGAGGCCCAGCCGGACGGTCCTCCTCCGCGCCCCGCGGCCATGGGTCAGTACGAGGTGGGAATCGTCAACCAGCGCCTGTTCGAGCAGGACTGGCACGCCGAGGAGAAGATTGGCGGCCAGCTCCAGACGCTCGAGGCGGGCTGGGGCGACCAGCCGGGTGTCAAGGCACATCCGAACCTGGAAGAGGCCAAGAAGTCGGTCATCGCCAAGCAGAACGCCCCCGCCCCCGCTCCCGCCCCCCAGCCGCCGCCCGAGCCGACCCCGGCTCCGCGGCAGTAGCTTCCGCCTCCAGCATCACGTAAGAGCCGTCCGCGATGATGTCCCTCTTCTCCCACATCTCCCCGCGCGCCCCCCGCACGGGGATGTTCATCGCGGCGGCGCTGGTCCTGGCCACCGTGTTCCCGGCATCCGCGATGCCGGGCGGGGGCAAGACGCCCCGCTCCATCGTGGAGGCCCAGCAGGACGCGCCTCCCCAGCTGGAAGGGGTGGACGTGGAGGAGCACCTGGGAGACCCGGTGCCCTCGCAGACCCGCTTCACGGACGTGACGGGACAGGAAGTGACGCTGGGCGCGGTGCTGTCCAAGACGCGCCCCACCCTTCTAACGCTCGTGTATTACAACTGCCCGCTGCTCTGTAACCTGGTGCTCAACGCCCAGGTGAAGTCGATGCGCGAGCTGGGGCTGGAGCTGGGCAAGGACTACGAGGCCGTCACCGTCAGCGTCGACCCGGAGGACACCCCGACGATGAGCGCCGAGCGGCGGCGCAAGCACCTGCAGTCCATGGGCAAGCCGGAGAGCGCGCCCTGGCACTTCATGACGGGGACGGAGACGGAGATCCGGCGTCTCGCGGACGCGGTGGGCTTCAAATACAAGTACGACGAAAGCACCAGGCAGTACGCCCACCCCGCGGTGGTGATGGTGCTGACTCCGGAAGGAAGCATCTCCCGGTACCTGTACGGGACGGACTTCCCTCCCAAGGACATGAAGCTGGCGTTGCTGGAGGCGGCCGGCGGCCGCGTGGGTACCAGCTTCGACCGCGTGGTCATGTCCTGCTTCAAGTATGACACCGCCACCCGGCGGTACGGCTTCTACATCTTCGGTTTCATCCGCCTGGGCGCAATGGCCGTCTTCATCGCCCTGGCATCGGTGCTGATCTATTTCTGGAGGCGCGAGCTGAAGAAAGGCGCGGCGGCATGAGCGAGCTTCTCAACAACCTTCTGTTCCTCCCGGAGAGCGCGTCCACGTTCGCGGAACGGGTCGACCTGCTGCATCACTTCGTCGTGGTTACGACGATCGTGATGTCGATGGGGACCGGCCTCGCGGCGCTGTTCATGTTCTTCCGGTACCGCCGGCGGACCCCCGCCCAGGCGACGGAGTACGTCGTCCCCACGCTGAAGACGGAGTTCCTCTTCGTCTCCGTGCCGTTGGTGTTCTTCCTGGCCTGGTTCGGGATTGGTTTCCGGGATTTCACCTGGGTCACCACCCCGCCCAAGGACTCGATGGATGTCTACGTCATGGGCAAGCAGTGGATGTGGAAGTTCTCGTATCCGGAGGGCCCCAACGGCGTGAACGTCCTTCACGTCCCGGCCAACCGTCCGGTGCGATTGCTCATCACGTCCCGCGACGTGCTGCACTCCTTCTACGTCCCGTCCTTCCGCATCAAGATGGACGCGCTGCCCGGCCGCTACACGCAGATCTGGTTCGAGGCGACCAAGCCTGGCACGTACCAGGTGCTCTGCACCGAGTACTGCGGCCTGTCGCACTCGAAGATGCTGGCCGAGGTCGTGGTCCTCCCCCAGGAGGAGTACGACAACTGGATCAAGGAGCAGCGCCGCGGCCGGCTGCAGGACCGCCAGGACGCGCTCGCGGACACCTCGCTGGTGCCGCCGGTCGCTCGCATGGTGGAGCAGGGCCAGGTGCTCGCCGGCACCCAGGGCTGCCTCAAGTGCCACTCCGTGGATGGCTCGCAGCACATCGGCCCCACGTTCCTTGGCATGTATGACCGCATGGAGAAGCTGGACGACGGCCAGCAGATCCGCGTGGACGAGGCCTACATCACCCAGTCGATGATGGACCCGGGCGCCCACCTCGTGTCGGGCTACCAGAACGTGATGCCGACCTACCAGGGCAAGCTGCAGGGCCCGGAGACGGCCGCCATCGTCGAGTACATCAAGTCGCTTCGCACTCCGGCCGTCCGCGAGGGCGCCTCCGAGGGACCCGCCTATGACCCCATCCAGTAGCCTCGACACGGCGGGGGCCGCCCCGCACGGCGAGCATCACGACCACCACCCGAGCTATCTGGTGGACGGCACCACCATCAAGAGCTGGCTCTTGACGGTGGACCACAAGCGCATCGGCCTGATGTTCCTGTTCTGGGTCCTGCTCTTCTTCCTTGTCGGCGGCATCTTCGCGCTGCTCATCCGCATCGAGCTGCTCACGCCGGGCCCGACCATCATGGACGCGATGACGTACAACCGTACGTTCACGCTCCATGGCCTGGTCATGATCTTCCTGTTCATGATTCCGGCGATTCCCGCCGTCTTCGGCAACTTCATGCTGCCGCTGATGCTGGGCGCCAAGGACGTGGCCTTCCCCCGGCTGAACCTGGCCTCGCTCTACATCTACCTGGCCGGCGCGGTGATTGCGCTCTGGGGCATGCTCAACGGCGGTCTGGACACGGGCTGGACGTTCTACACCCCGTACAGCACGCACACGACGACGACGGTGGCGCCCGTGCTGTTCGGCGCGTTCATCATCGGCTTCAGCTCCATCGCCACGGGCATCAACTTCATCGTCACGTGCCACACCATGCGGGCGCCGGGCATCACCTGGTTCAAGATGCCCCTGTTCGTGTGGGCCATCTACGCGACCAGCTGCATCCAGGTGCTGGCGACGCCGGTCATCGGCCTCCTGCTGGTGCTGGTGACGGTGGAGAACCTGTTCAGCTTCGGCATGTTCGACCCGGCGCGCGGCGGCGACCCGGTGCTCTTCCAGCACCTGTTCTGGTTCTACAGCCACCCGGCCGTGTACATCATGGTGCTGCCCGCCTTCGGCGTGATGAGCGAGGTCGTCAGCTCCTTCAGCCGCAAGAACATCTTCGGCTACCGCGCGGTGGCGTACTCCAGCCTGGGCATCGCCTTCGTCGGCTTCTTCGCCTGGGGCCACCACATGTTCGTGTCCGGCCAGTCGACCTTCGACGCGGGCGTGTTCGGCGTCCTCACCATGCTGGTGGGCGTCTTCACGGCCATCAAGGTCTTCAACTGGATTGGCACCGTCTACAAGGGCGCCGTCGACTTCAAGACGCCCTTCGCCTACTTCTGCGGCTTCCTGTTCTTCACCGTGTTCGGTGGCATGACGGGCATCGCGCTGGGCACGGTGTCGCTGGACGTCCCGTGGCACGACACCTACTTCGTCGTGGCGCACTTCCACTTCATCATGGTGGGCGCGACCATCATGGCCTTCCTGGCCGCCCTGCACTACTGGTTCCCGAAGATGTTCGGGCGCATGTACCACGAGGGATGGGGCCTGGTGTCCGCGGCGCTCATCATCCTGGGCTTCAACGCCACGTTCATCCCCCAGTTCCTCTTGGGCAACAACGGCATGCCGCGCCGGTACTATGACTACCCGGAGCGGTTCCAGGCGCTGAACGTGGCCTCCACGGCCGGTGCCTCGCTCCTGGCCTTCGGCTTCATCATCATCGCCCTGTACCTGGCGTATGCGCTGGTCTACGGCAAGGCCGCTGGCAAGAACCCCTGGCGGAGCAAGGGCTACGAGTGGGTGAGCGAGTCTCCCCCGCCGACCCACAACTTCGTGGGTCCGCAGCCGACGTTCCCTGAGGAGCCCCACTTCTACGTCGACCCGAAGAAGGCCGAGGTCCCCGATGCAGTCTAGCGCTCACACCGCCGATGGCGCGGCCCCTGTGCCGCGCCTGGCGGCCCACTTCGCCTCGCTCGAGGTCCAGACCCACGCCGCCCGCCTGGGGATGTGGCTGTTCCTGGCGACGGAAATCCTGCTCTTCGCCGGCCTGTTCGTCTGCTACGGCTGCTACCGCTTCCTCTACCCGGAGGCGTGGCAGGCGGGCAGCCGCAGCCTGGACCTGATGATGGGCACCGTGAACACGGTGGTCCTCATCACCTCCTCGCTCACCGCGGCGCTCGCGGTGCACTACGCGAAGGAGGGGAAGAACAAGATGGTGGGCATCATGTTCGCCCTCACCCTCTTGATGGCCATCGGCTTCCTCGTCATCAAGTACTTCGAGTACTCGCACAAGTTCCACATCGGGACGCTGCCGGGCCGGTACTACACGTACGAGGGGATGCAGATGCCTGGCATCACCCTCTACTTCACGGTCTATTTCTGCTCGACGGCGCTGCACGCGCTGCACGTCCTCATTGGCATGGGCGTGCTGACGGTGGCGATGATTCGGGCGTTCACGAAGGCGGACTTCGGGCCGAACAACTTCACCATGGTCGAGCTGGGCAGCATGTACTGGCACCTCGTCGACCTGGTGTGGATCTTCCTGTTCCCGATGCTCTACCTGGTCTGAGGGGAGACACCACCATGGCCATTGCCAACGAATCCCATCAGGAAGCCAAGAACATGGCATCTCACCACGGAGCCGGTCGCTACTGGGCCATCTGGGCCGTGCTGCTCGTGCTGACCGTCGTCACGGTCCTCACCGGCCGCATGCACCTGCCCGACTACGGCCTGCTGCTCGCCATCGTCATCGCGACGGTGAAGGGCACGCTGGTGGCGCTGTACTTCATGCACCTGTCGGAGCATCAGGGCGCCAACCGGATTGTCTTCGGCGTCTCCATCCTCTTCGTGGTGCTGATGCTCATCATCCCCATGGCGGACCTGGGCACGCGCTTCCGCGGCTCCAACCCGCCGGGCTCGCAGTACAGCGACCTGCAGCCGCCGGACATCGGCACGGGCGCGCAGCGTGGCCGCTTCGGCGGCGGGATGAAGCCGCCCCAGACGAAGGACACGCCGGAGACTCCGGCGCCGCACCACTGACATTCCCAGGGGCTCGTTCCGACGAGCCCCTGCTGCTTCACCCGCGCGGCGCCAGGGACTCCCCCCGGCGCCGCGTTGCATTTGCGGGCTACAGCGCGACTTCGAGGTTGAAGGCCAGCGCGGTGTCGGTGGGCACCTTGCCCTGGGGCGGCTTGCTGTCGTGCTTCACCAGGAAGCTGACGCCCATGGCGAGCGCCTCGGTCAGCCGCACGGACAGCTGCGTCTGGCTGTTCACCAGCACGCGCGAGCTGTCGATGACGCTCAGCAGCACCTCGGCGTCCTCCTTGAAGAGGACGTCCTTGGTGAGGCCGTAGCGGAAGGCCACGCCGAAGCGGGGACCGCCCAGGTCCACGTCCGGCAGGTCCAGGCGCGTGGGGTAGTACTGGAAGCGCGTCTCGTGCGCGTAGCGGAAGGCGGCGTCCGTGCGCAGGTACGTCTCCGGCTGGTCCTTGGGCTTCTCGTCCCACCAGAGGATGCCGAGACCGCCTTCACCGCTGCTGCGCGACTCCACGCTCTTGACGTGGTCCATTTCGACACCCGCCAGCAGGTAGCCGGAGAGCATCTTCGTGAAGCGCCGGTCACCGCGCAGCTCCAGGCCCGCGTTGAGGGCCACCAGCTGCGACTCCAGGTTCGCCCCCTCCACTTCGGGCGGGCGGCTGCGGCCGTAGTTGCCGTAGGCCTTCGCGCCGAAAATCCAGTTCTCGGTGGTGCGCTGCGCGCTGGCCAGGCCGCTGAACGTGAGGGTGGAGGCGTTGCCCGTCAGCGAGATGAGGCCCAGGCCCACGGTGATGTCCCACTCCTCCTTCTTCTTCTTGGCCTTGTCGTCCGCGGGCGCGCTCTCCGCGGGGGCGGCGGCCTCGGGCGCGACGATGCCGGCGGCGCGGGCGCTGGCCTCGGCGGCGCGCTCGGCGGCGGCGGCCGCGCGCTCAGCGGCGGCGGCGGCGCGCTCGGCGGCGGCGGCCATGCGCTCCTCGGGCGTGGCGGCCGGCGCGGCGACGGCCGGCGCGGGAGTGGCGGTGGGAGCGGGCTCGGCGGGAACGGGCGCCTGGGCCTGCAGGGACGTGGCAATCAAGAGGGCGGCGGAAAGCATGGGTTCTCCAAATCTTCAGGCGTCGGCGAATCAGGACCCGGACTGCATGGGCGTCCTTTGCCGCCCCCGGGGCCGGCGCGGTCCCCTTCCTGCTTCAAACACGCATGGTGCGGCAATGGTTGATTGGCCGGGGTGTGCTTAATTCCAGAAGGTTTGCCTTCTCCGGAGCCCCACACCCCGTGAGCACCCTTCGAGTCGCGCTGCTGTGGCTGCTGCTGCTGCCCACCCTCGCCTCCGCCCAGCGAGTCACCGTGCCCGTGGATGTGGGGGTGGGTCCGGCCGCGTTCATGTTCTTCGGGCCCGTCTTCGACGACCAGCCCATCCACACCGGCGTGAAGGTCTCCGTCGAGGCGGTGCTGGACAAGCAATGGCTGTCGAAGAACCAGCGCTCGATTCCGGCGCGCTACCGCAAGTACGCGAAGAGCCTGGATGAAGTCCGCATCTCCCCGTCTCTCTTCATCCCCGACTCGCTCATCATCTCCCCCCAGCTGCGCGACACCGGCATGTATGGCATCACCTGGAAGCCGCTGGAGTTGGGCGTGCCGCTGTCGTCCGGCCCCGCGCGGCTCTCGGTGGGGGGTGGGTTGCTCCTGACGTATGCGTTCCTGCATTCGCGGACTTTGTCGAACACGCACTTCGTGAGGCCGGGCGCGGAGGTCGGCGTGGACCTGGAGCTGCAACTCTCCAAGAGCTTCCTCATCAGCCTGGGCTGGGAGTCCGCGCTCTACGTGCCGCAGGAGCTGGGCGGCCTGGGCCTGCCGGACCGGCTGCGCGACGGCATCTTCCACGTGGGACAGGCCTACCTGCAGTTCCACGTCCGCTTCCCGTACACCACGCGACTGTGAGGCGGGCTGTCTCCAGCGCGAGTGGATGCGGAGGACCGGCGGGAGGCGCTACCCTGGGGTGACATGTACCTGGCCCTCGCCACCACCGCACAGAAAGCCGAGCGCGACCGCCTCACCCATGAGGCCTGGGGTTCTCCCCTCACCGTCGAGCAGTTCCACCAGCGGGAGCTGCGGCTGCGCGCCCATCCCTGGTGCCGGGAGGGCATGCGCACCTGGCTGTTGCTCGATGACGCGAGCCAAGTGCTGGCCTCGTGCGAGACCTTCCACACGGACAGCTACCTGCGCGGCCCCGACGGCGTGGCCTCGCGCGGAGTCTCCCACGCCATCGCCAGCGTCTACACGGAGCCCGCGCTCCGGGGGCATGGGTACGCGACCCACCTGATGGACCTGCTCGCCGCGAGACTCGAGCAGGAGACTGGCCCCACGCATGCGGCCCTCCTCTTCTCGGACGTGGGCGCCCCGCTCTATCGCCGGTCCGGTTACCACGAGGCGCCCGCGTTCGACTGGCACCTGTCCGCCGCGGGCGGGCTGTCCACCCACGCGGTGGACGCGCTGCTGTGCGACGGGGACGTGCCGCTGATGATGGCGCGAATCCAGCGCCCGGATGTGCCCTTCCTCCTCTGGCCGAGCGCCGCGCAGGTGGACTGGCACCTGGAGCGGGAGCGCGCGTACGCGGAGCTCCTGCGTCGGCCTCGGCCCGAGGCATGCGGCGCGACGGTGGGCAAGTCCACCGTGCTGTGGGCGATGATGGCGCGGTATGGCCAGCTGGTCGTGCTGATGCTCGACGCGGAGACGGTGGAGGACGCCATCGCGCTGATGGAGGCGGCGCGGGGCGTGGCGCATCGGGCGGGACTGACGCACGTGGTGGTCTGGGAGGAGCCCTCGACGCTGGCGTGGATTGCTCGCGTCCCGGGGGCCACGCGGGTGGCTCGCGATGGCTCGCTGCCCATGATGCGGCCCCTTCGCCCGGGGCTGCCTCCCGGCGAGCGCGTGGGCTTCAGCCGCGCGTTGTGGGTGTGAGAGGACGGACGCGGGAAGTCAGACAGGTCATCCCGCGTTGAGTCGCGGAGGTTCTCAAACCCCATGGAATGCACTCGCTGTGGCGCCTGCTGCGTGGCGCCGGACATCGCGGCGCTCGACAAGCCGCTGGGGCTGCGTTGCCCGCACCTCCTGGAGGACAACCTCTGCGGCCGGTACGACGACCGACCGAGCATCTGCCGGGACTATCAGCCCGACGAGGTGTGCCGCCTCATCGAGGCACCCACGCTGGAGGAGCGCGTGGAGAAGTACCTCTCGCTCTTCGGGCTGGCCGAGGAAGCCCGGGCCGTGAAGGAGCAGGGCTGTCCCTCCATGAAGCGCGCCCGGCTTCAGGCTCCGGGTGTCCCCGCTGGAGCGCCCGGTGGCCAACGCCGCGACTGAGCGCTCGCCGCCGCCTCTTGTCCCCACCCTCGGGTGACGCTATCCCGGGGTCGTGAGATTCCAACCGACCGAGCCCTTCGTCCCCGCGCCGGGACTGACGAACGAGCATTCGCAGACCATCTACGCGAACCTCGTGAGGTCTCGACAGCCGCCTCCGCTGCGGCGGGAGCGGCGGGAGCTGCCCGACGGCGACTTCGTCGATGTGGACACCTTCGACGGCCCGTCCGGAGCGCCGCACGTGGTGGCGCTGCATGGGCTGGAGGGCTCGTCCACGGCCGGCTACATCGCCGCCATCCTCCGCGGCGCGAAGGAGCGCGGCTGGGGCGCCACCGCGCTCAACTTCCGCTCCTGCAGCGGTGAGCCCAACCGGCTCGCGCGCACGTACCACTCAGGGCACATCGACGACGCGCTCGGCCTGCTGCGCGACCTGCGCGACAAGGCCACCGGACCGCTCTTCGCCGTCGGCTTCTCGCTGGGCGCCAACGTGCTGTGCCGGCTGCTCGAGGACCAGGGAGAGAACGCCCCCGTCGTCGCCGCCGCCGCCATCAGCGCGCCGTTCGACCTGGATGCGTGCTGCCGGAAGCTGGACGGTCCGGGGGCGCTCCACTGGCTGTACCGCGAGCGCTTCCTGCGGACGCTGAAGGGCAAGGCCCGCGCGAAGCTGAAGCGGTTCCCCGGCGCCTTCGACGGCCGCGCGATGGAGGCGTCGCGCACGGTCCGCGCCTTCGACCACTCCGTCACCGCGCCCCTGCACGGCTTCCACAGCGCCGAGCACTACTACGCCGAGTCCTCCGCGGGGCCCCGGCTCCACGCCATCCGCAAGCCGACGCTCATCATCAGCGCCGAGGATGACCCCATGCTGGAGTCCCCCGTCGTCCCGCCCGAGGCGAAGGACAATCCCCACCTGAGCATCGTGGAGACGAAGCACGGGGGGCACGTGGGCTTCGTCGCGGGCACCGTGCACCGCCCGCGCTTCTGGGCCGAGGAGCAGGCGTTGGAGTTCTTCGCGACCTTCCGTTAACCGAAGGACAGGATGAAGCCGAGCTTGGCCGTGGGGCGCACCATGCGCAGCTTCCACGGCTCCTCTTCTCCCGGAGCCAGCGTCGTCCGGAAGGGCTCCGGCAGGTCCTTCAACCCCGGGCCCGACAGCTCCAGGAAGCTGACGCCGCCGCGCACGAACCAGGTGACGCGGTCATGCAGGTGCAGCTCCAGGCCGAGCATCGCGCTGGCATACGTGTAGCCCACGCGCTCGAGCGACGGCAGCGGCGGCAGCGACAGGTCCGCGAGCCTGCGCTCCAGGCTGCGCGCCTTCACGGGCCGGGCATGCCCCACGTCCAGGCTGAGGGCTGGCGTCAGCGGACCGCGCAGGGGAAGCAGCGTGAGGCCCACGCGCCCTCCTGGCCGCACGCCGTTGTGCGTCCCTCCCACGTGCAGCCGCACCAGCGAGGTGGGGCGGAACGAGAAGGACAACCCCATGCCTCCCGTCAGGCCCGCGTCCAACATCAGGCCGAAGGGAGACAGGCGCGCGAGGTCCGGAGACACCCTCCGCTGCGCTTCCATCCCCTCGGCCGCCAGAGTCACTCGCGCCATCAACAGGCACATCAGCGCGGTCAGCGTGGACAACCTCCGCATTTCGCCGCCCCCCTGCCCCACCCACCTCATCCACCCGCCAGCCACCTGCTCCTTCGAGGACCCGGCGCGCCTCCCATCGGCGCCCCTCACCCGAGGAGGCCGTAGCATTCGCCGTGCCCGCGTTCGCACCGCGTCATGAGGTTCGAGACTTCGCGGAATTGCGCAAGGTACCCATCGCCCGGGGCCTCGGGGAGTGACGGGTCTCTGAAAATCCTCCGGGACCGTGGGGTGGACCGCCTAACGTGTGGCGCCTTCATTGACGAAGGGGAGGAATGCTTTGCGCCTGCAAGTCACCGCCACCGCCCTGCTCGCCCTGAGCGCCTGCTCACGCACGACGGAGGGGTCCCCGCCCGTGGTGGAGCGTGTCTACAACCCGCGCGCGCGCCTCGCGGACGTCGCCCGCGTCTGCAACGCGCAGGGAGGACAGACGGGCTGGCGGCTGGAGGTCCAGGGCAAGCGCTTCACGCCGACGCCCGCCGACGTGCTCACCGACACGCCCTCGGTGGACCTGCCGGTGGTGACGCTGCGAGGCCCCTCCACGCACACCCTGGCCCGCGGCCAGGTGTTCTACGTGCGCCCCGAGCTGCTGCTGGTGGACCTGCCCACGCGGGACTCCTCGCCTCCTCTTGAGCTGGCCCCGGGCCTCTACGCCCTGGAGGTCACCAACCCGCTGGGCGGCACCGGCTTGTTGGCCAACGCGTTCACCGTGGTGGCGCCTCCTCAAGTGACGCGGGTGGTGCCTCCCTCGAGCGGCTATGTGTCCGGAGGCATCAACCCCATCGTCATCGAGGGACGGGACTTCCAGCCAGGCACCTCGCCCATCATCATCCTGCGGAGCGAGGGCGAAGCCGACCAGCCCCTGTTCAACGTGAGCGTTGTCTCCGAGACACGCATCGAGACGGAGATTCCGCCAGGGACACGCGAGGGGCGCTACGACCTGGTGCTCACGCAGATGGATGGCTGCTCGGCCGCGGTGCCCGGCGCCCTCGACGTGCGCTACCACCCTCCACTGGGCACACTCAGCATCTCTCCCAGGGCCGGACGCGAGCCGAACGACACCCGCATCCGCCTCCACAATGCGCCCACGGGCACCCAGCGCGCCTTCACGGGCGTGCCCGAAATCTTCATCCTGGCGCCGTTGAGGTCGGCCCCCTCCGTGCCGCGGCGGATTGCCCTGCGCGCGGTGGAGCTGAGGTCGGCCACGGAGGTGACCGCGGACGTGCCGGTGTGCTCGGGAAGCGAGCCCCCCACGGGCGACGGGAAGTGTCCACACGGGCTGGCCATCGGAGGTCCCTATGCGCTCGAGGTCGTGGACCCGAGCGGCGCGGTGGGCCGGGTGCCCGAGGAGGAGGGCTTCGCCGTGGTCATGGACGCTTCGTTGACGTTCGATTCCGACTCCACCCGGGACACTGGAGCCGCCCTCCCATGAACACCCTGCTCCTCGCCGTGCTCACCTCGCTCGCCGTCGCGAGCACGCCCGCGCCCCCCTTGGCGGACAGCCAGGGCGCGGGAAGTGTCCTGCTGGCGCCCAAGGTGGGCTTCTTCAAGTCCGCCGCGCCGCTCGACGGAGACCTCTACCTGGGCGTCGAGCTGGGCTACGTGACGCCGCTCCTGAAGCGGCGCCTCACCCTCGCGCTCGAGGTGAACTACCACCGGCCCCAGTCCTCCGGCACGCTCACCGACGCGCAGCTGGGAGGCTTCGGCGCGCCTCCTCCCGATGGCCGCTACACGCTGGCGGTGCGCGAGGTGGCGTTCCTGCTATCGGCGGTGTTCCGCTTCGAGCGGGCCCTGGGCTCGCTGACGCCGTACGTGGGCGGAGGCCCGGGCCTGTACCTGCACCGCGCCACCACGGACTTCCTGGGGGCCACCGCGTCGGAGAGCGGCGGCGGGCTGGGCCTGCAGGCGCTGGCGGGACTGGAGCTCCCGCTCGGCCCCGGTGGCGCCTTCGTGGAGACCCACTTCCATCTGGCGCCCATGGACTTCCGCACCACGGGCGACGTGAATGTCGGCGGCTTCCTCGCGGGCGCGCTGGGCTATCGCCTGCGGCTGTGACGCGGCCTCTCAGGCGCGGCCGACGGGAGGACGCAGCACCCGCAGCAGGTCCTGGGCGACCACCTCCCGCACCGCGGTCCTCAGGGTGTCGAGGAGCAGGTGGAGGGCCTCCGCGGAGTCGCCAGGAGAATCGACGACGCGCTCCTGCTCGCCGTCGAAGATGCGCAGCCGGCCGGGCAGCAGCGTGATGAGGGGCTGCTCGGGGTAGCGCTTGCGCAGCAGCCCCACGAAGAGCGGGTGGTCCTCGTCCTGCCTGCGCAGGTCCACGACGACCAAGGCCGGCGGGGCTTCGGCGAGCGCGGACAGGGCATCGTCGGTGTCGCCCGTGGCGGAGAAGAGCAGGCCTTCGTCACCGGCGGCGAGGACTCGCCGCAGCAGCTCGCGGGACGCGGCATGGGGACTGACGATGAGGACACGGCGCATCTGCGTTGAAACCTAGCCCTTCCAGACGGCGATGGCCGCGCCGGTGAAGGCCAGCACGGAGCCGACCACTCGGGCGAGCGTCGCGGGGCGGCCTTCCACCATGGCGTCCCAGGCGAGGCTGGTGACGAGCTGCGCGGCCATGAGCAGGAGGACGGACTGCACCGCCCCAATCCGGCTGATGGACAAGGGCATGCCCAGCACGATGAAGACGCCGCACAGGCCCGGCAGCAGGTGCCAGGGAGTGAAGCCGGAGAAGCGGCCCTCCGTGGGCGCGGCCTCGGGCCAGAAGCCGGGCACCGCGCGGGCGACCATGTACACGGAGACGGTGACCACCGTCGCCACCACCATGTTCACCACCACCGCGCTGAGCAGGCCCCACTGACTCGCGAACCGCCGATTGAGACCGCCCTGGGCGACAACCGCCAGCCCACACAACAGGGGAACGAGCGAGATGAGACGCATGGTCGCGGTGGGGTACCGCGAACACGGGCATGCCTGCAAGGAGCCAGGCGGCGCCCCGGCCTGCCTCTTGCCTTCTCATGAAGCTGGCGAAACGAGGATTGACGGGCTACGTCCTGGCGGCGCGCATGGATGCCCCCTTCGAGCTCCACTTCGACTGCGGCACCCTGGTGGCTCCGTCGCTGCCGGATGACGCTCGGCTCCAGGGGCTCTTCCAGAGGGACGGACGCACGGGGGTCTACCGCGCTCCGGCGTGGCACTACCGGGAGGTCGTGCTGCGGCTGCGGGAGCTGGGCGTGGCCTATGTGGACCAGGCCCGGCGCTTCGAGCCCCTGGACGCGGCGCTGACGGTGCCCATCCAGCCCTTCCCCCACCAGCGCGCGGCGCTGGCGGCGTGGACGCAGGCGGGAGGACGGGGGCTGGTGGAGCTGCCCACGGGGGCGGGCAAGACGCTGCTGGCGGTGCTCGCCATTGCGCAGGTGAAGCGGCCCACCCTGGTGGTGGTGCCCACGCTGGACCTGATGGCGCAGTGGCAGGGCGTGCTCGCGCGGCACTTCTCCGTGCCGGTGGGGATGCTCGGGGGCGGGGTCAATGACAGACAGCCGCTGACCGTGACGACGTATGACTCCGCGGCGATGCAGACGGAGTTCCATGGCAACCGCTTTGGCTTGCTGGTCTGCGATGAGTGCCACCACCTGCCCGCGCCCAGCTACCGGTTCATCGCGGAGGGCTCGCTGGCGCCGTACCGTCTGGGATTGACGGCGACGCTGGAGCGCACGGATGGCGGGGAGCGGGTGTGCGAGGAGTTGCTGGGGCCTCGCGTGCATCGCTCCGACATCCGCGAGCTTCAGGGCGAGTACCTGGCGCCCTACGAGGTGAAGCGGGTGGAGGTGGCGCTGACGCCCGAGGAGAAGGCCCGCTACGACGAGGCGCGGGCGCTGTATCTGGGGTTCGTGCGCAAGCTCGGCGTGCGGCTGTCGGCGCCGGATGGGTGGGCGCGGTTCCTGGCGCAGAGCCAGCGCAGCGACGAGGGGCGCGCGGCGTACCGCGGGTACCGCGAGCAGCGCCGCATCGCGCTCACCTCCAGCGGCAAGCAGGAGGTGCTGTGGCGCATCCTGCTGGAGCACCGCGAGGACCGGGTGCTGGTCTTCACCGACGACAACGAGACGGTGTACACGCTGGCGCGCCGGTGGATGTTGCCCGCGCTCACGCACCACACGCCCGTGCCGGAGCGCAAGGCGCTGCTGGCCGCGTTCGCCTCGGGAGAGCTGCCGGTGCTGCTCACCTCGCGCGTGCTGAACGAAGGCGTGGACGTACCGGAGGCCAGGGTGGGCGTGGTGCTCAGCGGCAGCGGCAGCGTGCGCGAGCATGTGCAGCGCTTGGGACGCATCCTGCGCAAGCGGCCCGGGAAGCGCGCGCTTTTGTACGAGGTGTGCTCGGCGCAGACGGCGGAGAGCGGCATCAGCGAGCGGCGGCGACAGCACGGCGCCTACCAGGAGGAGAGCTGAGGTGCTGACCCGCGAGCTCCTCGCCTTCCGGGTGACGAAGGGCGTGCTGCGCCCCGCCTTCGTGAAGCGCGACGACCCGGCCCTGCTCACGCTCGCCGCCGAGCTCCTCGCCACGGTGGAGTCCTCCCGCGGCGCGACGAGCGACGACGTGGAGGAGACCCTCGGCCTGTCCGCGGGCGCCTTCTCCCGTCCGAAGGTCGCGCGCGGGCTGGTGAAGCTGCTCGTGGACAGGCTCCTCTTCGAGGAGCCCGCGCCCGGCGTCTCCGAGGCACGCTGGGAGCGCCTGAAGACCGCCGCCCAGGTCCTGCGCACGCTCACCCCCGACACCTCCGTCGCGGACTACGAGGCCCGCCTGGAGACCGCCCTGGGCACCCCGCTCCCCGCCGCGCGCGAGGCCCTCTACGCGGACCTGCCCGGCAACCGCGGGCTCCTCGGCTGGGACGGCGACGCGCTCACGGCCCAGGAGCTGGTGGACCGCTACAACCTCGCGCTGGCGCAAGGGCCGTTGCTGTCCGCCCGCCGCCTGACGCTCCGGGCCCGCTCGCCGGAGCTCTTGCGCGTGCGCAAGGTCCTGCGCTGGCTGAAGTTCTGCCGGCTCGTCGCGGACGTGCGCCGCGATGGACCCGACTGGGAGCTGGAGGTCGAAGGCCCCGGCGCCATGCTCGCGATGCAGAAGAAGTACGGGCTGCAGCTCGCCTCGTTCCTGTCCGTCGTCCCCGTGCTCGAGCGCTGGGAGCTCAAGGCCACCGTGGAGCCGTCGCGCCGCCAGGCCACGCTGATGCTGAGCGACAAGGACCCGCTCTTCTCGCCCCTACCCGCCGCGTTGGGCCACATCCCGGAGGAAGTGGCCCTGCTGTCCTCGGGCTTCGAGGATGAGGCCTGGGAGCTGGACCTCACGCCCCTGCCCCGCCACGTGGGCGCCATGGGCCTGTGCGTCCCCGACCTGACCTTCCGCCACCGCGCCTCCGGCCAGGAGGTCGCCCTGGAGCTCTTCCACGCGTGGCACGCGGGGGCGCTGAGCCGCCGGCTGACGGAGCTGCGCACCCGCCCCGACGCGGGCCTGCTGTTGGGAGTGGACCGGGCGCTCCTCGCGAAGGAGGGCGCGGAGCGCGAGGCGCTGGAGTCCCACCCGCAGGTGGTGCTCTTCCATGGCTTTCCCTCCGCGAAGAAGCTCCGCGACCGGCTGGCGAAGCTGGCGCCCCCGAAAGCCAAGGGCAAGGCCAGGACGAGCTAGCGCTCAGCCCCCCTTGGGCCGGAACTGCGCGGCCAGCACGCTCAGGAGGCGGATGGCGCTGCGGTCCAGCTGCTTGGCGCGGCGCAGGAGCCGACGCAGCTCACCCGACTCGCCGTACTCGCTGGGAGGCTCCGCGGCCCACTTGACCTCCTGGGAGGGCTTGAGGCCCAGTGCCTCGTCGGCGGAGATGGAAAGAACCACGCACAGCCGGCGGAAGGTCTGGATGCTCGGCAGCATGTGGCCGCGCTCCAGGCGCCCGTAGACTTCGCTCGCGATACCGATGCGCTCCGCGACGTCGGCCTGCGTCAGATTCAGGCGGGTCCGGGCGAGGCGCGCAGCTCCTCCGAGTCGAGAGGCGAGGGTCTTTTCCATGTTCGTTAACCTAATGGGTCCGCCCATGTCGATATGACTTGAGAGGTTGGCATCCAAGAACTTCCCAGGTAGTCTTATGGCGAGCTGACCTGATGCGTTACCCTCTTCGTGGCGGCGTCCCAGCAATGATTGCGAAGCCCTCACTCACCTTCCTGTTCGTGGACGAAGACCCACGCGCGCTCGCCGCCTTGCGACGCCTGTCGAGAGACTTGCCAGGTGGGAAGCGCTTCGCCCAGGGCATGACGGAGGCCCTGGCCCTCGTGCGCCAGGAGGCCCCCCGCGTGGTGGTGACCGGGGACCTGCTCCCGGATGGAGCGGGCCTGGAGCTGCTGGAGCAGGTGCGCGCCCACCACCCCTGCACGGCCTGCGCGCTGCACGCGGTGAGTCCCCCCACCCGGCCCTGCCTCCGAGGCATCACCTGGGTGGACCGCGCCGCGCCTCCCTCCCAGGTGCACGCACAGCTTCGCGCCCTGGGCTCGCGCTCCTGCTGAAGTCCCGGGGTGCGGCGCGCCGTGTGCGCCCGCGTTAAGGTGGCGCGGCTCGCCATGAAGCTCTACGCCATCAGCGACTTGCACCTGCGTCACGCCGACAACCGTCAGGCCCTGCAGACCCTCCCCTTCTTCCCCGACGACTGGCTCATCGTCGCGGGTGACGTGGGGGAGACCCTGTCGGAGATGGACTTCATGCTGCGCACGCTGACGGCG
Organism: Myxococcus stipitatus; assembly: GCF_038561935.1. The sequence continues at coordinate 8,397,977 of NZ_CP102770.1, forward strand.
CGCTTCCGGCAGGTCATCTGGGTGCCGGGCAACCACGAATTGTGGACGCTCCCCTCCGAGCAGCCCTCGCTGAAGGGCGATGCGCGCTACCAGCGGCTGGTCTCGCTCTGCCGGAGCCACGGCGCGCTCACCCCCGAGGACCCGTACGTGCGCTGGCCCGGCGAGGGCCCCCACCGCGTCATCGTCCCCATGTTCCTGGGCTACGACTATTCGTTCCGCCCGGACCACGTCCCCGCGGAGAAGGCGCTGGACTGGGCCATGGAGGAGAACCTGCTGTGCACCGACGAGGTGCTCCTGCATCCGGAGCCCTACGCCACGCGCACCGAGTGGTGCATCGCGCGCGTCGAGGCGACGCGGGCCCGGCTCGAGTCACTCCCCGCCGGCTGCTCCACCATCCTCATCAACCACTACCCGCTGCGCCACGAGCACGTGTGGCTGCCGCGCATCCCCCGCTTCTCCATCTGGTGCGGCACCAAGCGCACCGAGGACTGGCACGCGCGCTACCGGGCGGAGGTCGTCGTCACCGGCCACCTGCACATCCCCTTCACGCAGTGGCGTGACGGCGTGCGCTTCGAGGAGGTGTCGCTGGGCTACCCCTCGCAGTGGAAGCACCGGGGCGGAATCGAGCGGTGCCTCCGCGAAATCCTCCCGGGCGCGCCGCGGCAGACGCCCTGAGAAGCCCACCCCGCTGAGCTGAAACGACGAAGCCCCGGCGTCCGCGCGAGACGGACGACCGGGGCCTGAACGGCGCGGCTGTGAGAGCCGCCGCGCCGTCTACGTCAGGGGCTTACTTGTGCGACGCGATGAACGCGATGCCCTCGTAGCCACCCTTCGCGCCGAAGACCTCGATGTAGTACTTGCCGGCGGGCACGTTGTGGAGGTTGCACACCTCGGACATGTGCTCCTTCACGCTGCGGCAGTCGTAGTCCGACTTGGTCGGGGCCGAGCCGAGCTTCACGTACACGTCGGGGTTGCCCTCGCCCTCGCCCGTCTGGACGAAGAGGCTGTTGGTGCCGGTGCCGGGCTTGCGCTCCGGAACCTGCAGGGTGAACACGGTGGAGGAGCCCGCCGCGCCGGACAGGTTCTTCACCGCCACGCCGCTCTCCACGGGGATGTAGCCACCCTTCCAGGTCACGGTCAGCGTCACGCCCGTGTACGGGCTGAAGCCGTTGAGCATCGCGTACCACTTGCCCTGGCTCGGGGTCGGGAACACGCAGCTCTCCACGTTGCCGCTGCGGTACGGACGGCAGTCGTACGTGGTGGTCGTCGGGGGGTTGCCGAAGCGAACGTGCAGGTCCGCATCACCCGTGCCGCCGGAGATGGAGAAGTTCAGGTCGTACGCGCCCTCGGGGACCTCGATGTGGAAGTACTTGCGCTCACCCCGGCCACCGGCGATGTCGGTGACGGGGACGTTCTTCACCACCTCGGTGCTCTCGATGATGATGGGGACGCCCACGCCCACGGCCTTCCAGGCGTTGGTCACGGACGCAATCGTCGCGGCGTCATAGCCGAGCTGCGTCGCGGCCTGCTCCGTGGCGATCTTGGAGGCCTCGAAGCCAGAGCTGGCCTGGAGGATGTCCGCGTTGGCCTTGTACCAGATGCGCGCGGCCTTCTCGATGCCGATGCCCGCCACCACCGTCGTGGTCTTCCCACGCGGGTGCGTACCACCCTGCGACAGCAGGTAGAACGCCAGGTTGGGGATACCGGAGCTGTAGTGCACGTCGATGCCCGACGAGTAGTCCGGGAAGTAGTCGATGGAGTCCCCGTCCTGCGTGGGGTTCGCCATGTAGCGCAGGGCGTCGTTCGGGATGGACGGCGTCCACACGTCGTCACCGACCAGCCACGTGCGGGTGCTGACGACCTTGCCGTCGCCAAACCACTCGCAGACCGCGCCGAAGATGTCCGACATGGACTCGTTCATGCCGCCGGACTCACCGGAGTAGATGAGGTCCGACTCGTGGTCCGTCACGGCGTGGGTCAGCTCGTGCGCCGTCACGTCCAGCGAGTTGGCCAGGTTGCTGGCCGTCACGCCGTCGCCATCGCCGTACACCATCTGGGTCCCGTTCCAGAAGGCGTTCACGTAGTTGACGCGGTGGTGGACGGTGCTGATGAGCGCGCCACCAAGGTTGTCGATGGAGTCACGACCGAACAGCTCGTTGTAGCAGTCGTACACCGTGCCCAGGTGGTCGTAGTTGGTGTTGACGACCGGGTCGGCGTGCTCCGGCTGACCCTCGGTGCGGACCAGGGTGCCAGGCAGCGTGGTGGTGTTGTTGCCGTGGTGCATCCGACGGTTGATGGCCTCGTGAATCTGCGGCAGGCGGACCATCACGTCGCCGTTCTTCGCGTTCACGAGCACGAAGTCGCGAACCGGCGTGCCGTCCTTCTTCTCACCCGTCTGGGTGATCTTGTGGGCCAGGATGAGCTGGTCGCCATCGCGCCAGTACACCAGCTCCGTGGCCTCCTCGATGCGCAGACCGTCATGCGACTCGCGGTCCGACGCCACGGCGGACTTCGCCACGGACGCGTCGACGGTGGGCTTGGCCTCCGCCTTCAGGTCGCTGCGGGTGTTGGTGTTCGCCGCGATGATCTGCCCATTGCGGGTGTGGATGCGCAGCTCGCCGCCGTAGACATCCACGTCGTTGATGCGCACGCCAAAGCGGAAGTGGCTGTCGCCCTGAGGGTCCGTGTAGGCCTTCTTCAGGAACAGGTCACCCGACTTCAGGTGGAACAGGGGGGCCACGGCCGTCAGTGCGGGGGCCAGGTCCGACTGCCGCATGGAGGCGGCACCCGCGGGGGCCAGCGCCAGCTCGCCCAGATTCCCCGAGATGAACGTGGGGATATCCGTGCCTTTTTCCGTGTCGACGATGTTGATCCCGTTGCCAAGGGCCGCGGTCTTCTTCGCGGTCTCCTGGGGCTTGTTGGCCTCGGGAGCAGGGGTGGACTCGTTGCAACCAACCAGGAAAGACAGCGCCGCTACGCCAAGTGCACCGCGCACTCGCTGATTCACCATTGTAATCCTCCTAAGCGGAAAGATTAGTAACCAAGGTGTCACAGGATGGTTTGGTATTTCAAGGTTGCGCGATATTTTTACTTAACACTCTATTCCCAAATTACCGGGCTTCGACACTTTTCTGAGACATTTCGTGGACTTATGAGTGCCCTACCCACGACAGGTGTCGAACCATGCGACGTAGTGGGTAACCCCATCCCAGGGTGTTTTTCGCGAAAAGCGTGTGACCAAAGATGTCCACGCGAGGTCCGCGCGCGTAGGGACGCGATTTCGGCCGCATTTTCGGGAGGGATTTCGGGGAGGAAGACGGGCGCCCGAGTGAGGCGGCCATCTTTTTCAATCTCGCGCTCTGACCCCTGAGCCATCCCCCGCATGAATCGGGGGAGTTGGATTCGAACCAACGACTTCGAGATCCCTTGAGCGTGTCGGGCCACACAGGCCGGACGCCCGTCTTCCGTCACGGCTTCACGAAACCCGTGCGGGTTTCCTGACGATGAGGCCGACTCCGGCGCGAGTTCTTTGCCTGGGCCTGCGGGTGCGCGAGGCTGCCGCGCCGAGAGGAGAAGACATGCGCGCACTGCAGATGCAGCGACTGGATGGACCGGACGGGCTCACGCTGGTGGAGCTCCCGGAGCCCGAGGCGGCGGAGCAGGTGCTCATCGACGTGGTGGCCGCGGGCGTGAGCTTTCCCGACCTGCTGCTGAGCCGCGGGCTGTACCAGATGAAGCCGCCGCTGCCCTTCGTGCCGGGCGTGGAGGTGGCGGGGACGGTGTTGGCCGCGCCCGCGGGCTGTGAGGTGAAGCCTGGAGACCGGGTGATGGCGTTCAGCTTCGGGCTGGGCGGCTTCGCGGAGGTGGCGGCCATCGCGCCGGAGATGGTCTTCCGCATCCCGGAGCGCTGGAGCTTCGAGGCCGCCGCGGGTGTGGTGATGAACTACCACACGGCCCATTTCGCCCTGCACCGCCGAGGGCGGGTGAAGGCGGGAGAGACGGTGGTGGTGCACGGCGCCGCGGGTGGCGTGGGGACGGCGTGCGTGCAGGTGGCGCGGGGTGCGGGCGCCAAGGTCATCGCGGTGGTGAGCGACGAGCGCAAGGCGGAGGTGGCCCGCAAGGCGGGGGCCCACGAGGTGCTGTTGTCCACGGGGGCGTGGATGGGCCAGGTCAAGGAGCTGACGGATGGACTGGGCGCCAACGTGGTGGTGGACCCGGTGGGCAGCGACATCTTCGAGCGGAGCCTCAAGGTCCTCGCGCCCGAGGGGCGGCTCCTGGTGGTGGGCTTCGCGGGAGGCAAGATTCCCGAGGTGGCCGTCAACCGGTTGCTGCTGCGCAACATCGACGTGGTGGGCGTGGCCTGGGGTGGGTTCCTCATGCATGAGCCGTCGCTGACGCGCACCATCGCGAAGGAGCTGGAGGCCCTGGCGGAGCGCGGCATCCTGGAGCCGGTGGTGGGGAGCGTCTTCCCGCTGGAGGCGGGGGCGGACGCGCTGCGGGAGCTGGAGACTCGGCGCGCCACGGGCAAGGTGGTGCTGCGGATGCGCGCGGGGTGAGCGGTGTGCGCCTGGGGGGGCGGCGGGACGTACGGGCCGCCCGCCGGGCGGGCGCCTCTCCAGGTCGCTTCGGGGTGTTGCTCCCGAAGGGTGGGGCGTTGACAGGTTACAGCCAGGAGGAGCCAGCGCCATGGCGGACGAACCCATCATCGACCGGCAGCACGAACGGGAGCGGGAGCAGGAGCGGCGGCGGCTTCAGGAGGAGGAGCTGAAGGACCTGGAGGTGGAGGCGCGCAGAGGGACTCGGCCGCTGGAGGGTTACGCCGGAGGGCACACCACCTGGGTGAGCGCCCAGGACGACGCGGTCGCCGCCGTCGAACATGCCCATGACGCCGAGGCGTCGTGGGAGGCCAGCAAGCGGCAGGCAAGGCTCGAGCCGGAACCCGAGCCCGAGGGTGAGCGCGACTGAGCAAGGGGCGCGGCGCGCTCCGGCAGGGAGTGGGAGCGGCCTCGCGAGTGCACCGCGTACCTGCTTGAGCGGTTACCGTCTGGAGTCCAGCGAGGGGTCTTGGCGCCCTCGGGAGGGCCGTGCGTGTCCGTTGTGGGGTGACCGCAAGGCAGCGCCGCCCTGGGTTCGCAAGGAAGCCGCGTGCCCGGCGGTGAGGCTCCGGCGAGCGGCACGTCGTCCCGAGGCCCCCTACTTCGAGGTTTCTCGCCGCGGGCACGTTGTTAACGTCCGCGCCGTGGCTTCGACCTCGCTCCCCTCCCCCACCGTGCTTCAGCCCGACGAGGCACGGCGATTCCTCATCGGACAACATGGCCTCGCGCGTCCGCTCCATCCTCCGGGAGCACGCGGTGCCCGAGCGCTCCTCAAGGCGCTGCGCTGCATCCAGCTCGACCCGCTGGATGTCATCGGCACCAACGCGGACCTCGTCGCCCTCGCGCGTGTGGATGGCCTTACGCGTGGCGACGTGTACCGTCACCTCCTGCCCGGTCACGCCTTCGAGCACTTCGCCAAGGAGCGCTGCCTGCTCCCCGCGAGCGCCTTCCCGTACTACCGCGACCACGCCATCCAGGCGCCATGGTGGCGGCAAGAGGAGCGGCTCAAGCGCATCCCTGAATCCGTCCTCCATGCCGTGCTCGATGAAGTCACGCGCAAGGGCCCTTCGTCCTCGCGTGACCTGACGGACCACGGCACCGTGAAGCCCCTCGACTGGAGCGGCTGGAAGAGCACCGCGCGCGCCACCGCCATGGCCCTGGATGTCCTCTGGACGCGCTGCCAGGTGGTCGTCTGCGGACGCGGCCCCGGAGGCAAGCTCTACGACATCCCCCGTCGCGCCCTGCCTCGCATGGCCGAGGCGGCGGTGAAGACACCCTTCCAGCGGTGGGCCCTCCTGGAGCGGGTGGAGGCCGCGGGCTTGCTGAGCCGCGCCAGCGGGCCTCACTGGTCCTCGCTGTCCGACGTGCGCACCGCCGCGCTGCCCGACGCGCTCGTCGCAGAAGGAGCGCTCGAGGAAGTCTCCGTGCCCGGCTCTCCCCGCCGCTACCTCGCGCCCATGGGCTTTCGGGAGCGCGAGTTCCCGGAGCCCGACACGCGCATGCGCATCCTCGGCCCCCTGGACCCGGTGCTGTGGGACCGGGGACTGGTGCGCGTGGCCTTCGGCTTCGACTACGTGTGGGAGGTCTACAAGCCCGCGGCCCAGCGACAGTGGGGCTGGTACGTGTGCCCCCTGCTGCACCGAGGCAAGCTCGTGGGTCGACTGGAAGCACGCGTGCGCGAAGGCGAGCTCCAGGTCGACAACCTGTGGCGCGAGAAGGGCGCGAAGCTGGACGACGCGGCCCTGGACGAAGCGCTCGCGAGACATGCGGTGGCGTGTGGCGCGCAGCTCGCTCGCCGGCCTCGGGCCCGCGTCGCGTCCTGAAGCTCAGGGCCCGGGCTTGGGCAGCTCCCGCTCCAGGGCCTCCGCCGCTCCCGCATCCCGCTGCACACCGAAGCGCTGGCGGGAGCAGACCAGGAGCTGCCCCGCGTAGACCGTGTCCGAGAGCGCGCCCACATAGTCGCCGTGCTCGGCCAGCGTGCCGGCGCGCTCATCCATCAGGTGCGCGAGGATTCGCGCCTGCTCCGCGTGCGCGAACAGGCGGACGACGGAGCGCGCGTCGAACAACGTCAGCGTGTCGAGCTCCATCCCCAGCGTCGCCAGGCACGCCTCGCGCAGACCCTGGAGGCTCGCCTCCAGGGAGCGCTGCGCCCGGACCCGCGCGAGGTCCGGGGCCAGACGGCCGAGCGCGTGAAGGGCCTGGAGGGCGAATGCCTGTCGCAGGATGGGCATGCGGAATGAAACTACACGGCGGCGAGGAAGAATCCAGGGGGTCATGGACCCTCCCCTGGGGAACGACGCAACATCCCGTCCATGCCCAGCCCCCGCGGAGTCCTCAGCCTCCTGCTTCTGTCGCTCACGGCCCAGGCCGCCGAGTATCGCGTGGGGCCCGGTCAGGCCCTCGCGAGCATTGGTGAAGTGCCCTGGGAGTCACTGCAGCCGGGCGACACCGTGCTCATCCACGCGCGCCCCACGCCGTACCAGGAGAAGTGGGTGCTGGGCGTGAGCGGCACCGCCGCCGCGCCCATCACCGTGCGCGGCGTGCCGGACGCGGCGGGCAACCTGCCGGTCATCCAGGGCGAGAACGCCACCACGCGCACCCAGCTCAACTTCTGGAACGAGCAGCGCGGCATCGTGAAGATTGGCGGCGCCAATCGGCCCGCGGACACGATGCCCGCGTACCTTGTCGTGGAGAACCTGCACCTCAAGCGGGCGCGCGGTGCGTTCACCGGGCGGAACGGGGCCAGCCGATATCTCGACAACGCGGCGGCCCTCTTCATCGAGAAGGGCGAGCACATCACCATCCGGGGCTGCATCCTGGAGGACAGCGGCAACGGCCTGTTCATCGCCAACGAGTCGTCGGACATCCTCGTCGAGCGCAACCACCTTCTCGGCAACGGCAACGCCGGCAGCATCTACGAGCACAACGCGTACACCGAGGCGCTCGGAATCACCTACCAGTTCAACCGCTTCGGGCCGCTCTGCGCCGGGTGTCTGGGGAACAACCTGAAGGACCGCTCGGGCGGCACGGTCATCCGGTACAACTGGATTGAGGGCGGCAACCGGCAGCTCGACCTGGTGGAGTCCGACAGCGAGACGATTCGCGCGGACCCGTCCTATGCGCGCACGTTCGTCTACGGCAACGTGCTGCTCGAGCCCGCGGGCGCGGGGAACGCGCAGGTCATCCACTTCGGCGGGGACAACGGGACGGCGGCCCAGTACCGCTCGCAGCTCTACTTCTTCAACAACACCATCCTCTCCACGCGCACGGACCGCACCACGCTGATGCGCCTGTCGACGAATGCCCAGACCGCCTACGTCACGAGCAATGCCTATCTGGTGGAAGGCAACACCGGCCGCTCGCTCGCGCTCACGGACTCGGCGGGGACCCTCCGGCATGGCGGCAACTTCTACGAAACCGGTTACACGAGCACCTTCGGTACGCTCACCGGCACCATCGAGGAGACGGCTCGCAATCTCCAGGGAGAGGCCCCGGGCTTCGTGGACCTCGCGGGACAGGACTTCCACCTGCTGGAGAGCTCGCCGCTGAGAGGCGCCGCCGTGGCGCCGCCGCCCGAGGCCGCGTCCCTGGTGGTGGATTGGCAGTATGGGAAGCACCGCGCGGCCGAGCCTCGCAGGGTGAGCAGCCCGGGTCACATCGGCGCCTATGGCGACCCGGCGGGCCCCAGCACCGAGACACCGGACGCGGGCTCGGGAGCACCGGACGCGGGTCCCTCCGGGCCCGGTGAGCCGGGGAAGCCCGATGACAAGGGGGGCTGTGGCGCGGCGGGTGGCGGCTTCGCGGGGCCCCTGGGATTCGTGCTGCTGGTGGCCTTCGCGCTGCGCCGGAAGTGGGCTGACTGAGCCGGGATGGTCGACAGCGGACCGAGGAGCCCGGAGCGACCGGCCCCCGGGGCAGTGCGCCGCTGATGGCGTCTACGCCGCGGCGGGACGAAGCGTGCGATGAGCCCACGGACTGAACGGAACCCGGGCCGTTGACCGTGGAGGCTTGGCTGTTATGAATGGCTGGAGATGAAGGACCTGGATGCCATCCTACGCGCCCGTGCTCACGCTCGGGGTCCCTGTGTGTTGGCCACGGTGGTCGCGGTGTCGGGCTCGTCCTATCGCAAGCCCGGCGCTCGGATGTTGATGGGCGAGGACGGGTGGCTCGCGGGAGGCGTGAGCGGCGGGTGCCTCGAGACGGACATCGTCCGCAAGGCGTTCTTCAGGACGAGCACCGCGCCCTGCGTGCTCCGCTACGACTCCACTGGCGAAGGCACGGAGGACGAAGGTGGACTGTCCTTCGCGCTTGGCTGCAACGGCATCGTGGACGTGCTGTTGGAGCGATTCGAGGCAGGCGCGGAGGAAGCACTCTCGTTCGCCGCCGAGGCACGCAACCAGGGCAAGCGGGCCGTGGTGGCCACGGTGTACGAAGGCTCGTCCCACGGCGTGGGCACACGCTGGATGCTCCGAGAGGACGGAGTCGAGGCCGGTCTCATCGAGGGAGCACTGGGTGAAGCCGTCCGAGCCGCCGCACACGAAGCATTGGCACAGGGGCGGACCTGGAGCGGTCCGTGCGGCGACGCCCTGGTGCTGATGGAGGTGGTGGAGCCGCCACACTCGCTGGTGTTGTTCGGCAGCGGCTTCGATGTCGTGCCCGTCGTGACGCAGGCCACGGGACTCGGCTGGCGCGTCACTGTCGTCGCGGACCGGCCGAAGGAGACCTTGCGCCGCCGATTCCCCCTCGCGCACTCGGTGGTCTCCGCGAAGGCGCGCGATGCGGCCGAAGCGGTCCGCCTGACACCGCGCTCTCTCGTGGTGCTGATGACCCACAGCCTGCCGCAGGACCAGGTGCTGCTGGCGGACCTGCTGCCGCGCTCCCTGCGCTACCTGGGCGTGCTGGGTCCTCGAGCTCGCACGGAGAAGCTGCTCGCGGCGATGTCGCCGCCGCCGGGCGACATGCTGCTGGAGAAGCTGCACGCCCCCGTGGGGTTGGACCTGGGCGCGGAAGGGGCGGAGGAGATTGCCTTGTCCATCGTCGCCGAGCTGCAAGCCATCGTGTCGGACCGGGTCGGCGGCAAGCTGCGCGAGCGCAATGCGCCCATCCATACCGTGGCGCCGCCTCCCGCGCGGAAGCTCGCATGAAGGCACAGGCCCACCGCGCCGACGCCTCCAGCCCTTTCGCGCCGAATCCCTCGCGTCATGAAGCACCGCATCGGACGGTGCGAATCCCCAACCACCTCGGGACGATGGCCTCGTGACCTCACACCGAACGCCTCGCGCCGGCGCACATCTCACCGCGTCCGGCTGCCCGTTACCCCGTGTGCCTCGGAGCGCGACGTCGTGACGTCCCCCCATGAAGACCTGACGGTAGGCGTGGTGCTGCTCGCGGCCGGAGGCTCATCTCGGCTCGGACAACCCAAGCAGCTCGTCAGGCATCAGGGACAGACACTGGTGCGTCGCGCGGCGGAGATGGCCCTCTCGGTTGGTCACGGCCCCGTCGCCGTCGTCCTCGGCGCCCATCCCGACGCCATCGCTCTGGAGCTGACCGGGCTCCCCGTGCACTGCGTGAGGCATGCGGACTGGGCGCTCGGCCCGGGTGGCTCGCTGAAGGCGGGACTCGCAGCCGTGCTCGCGACGGAATCCTCGGGTGGCCCCACCGTCGATGCCGTCCTGGTCCTGCTGTGCGACCAACTCCAGGTGGACACCTCCCACCTGAAGGCCCTCGTCACCACCATGGCGGCCACGAACGCCGCGGCGGTCGCCTCCGCCTATGACGGCACCCACGGCGTGCCCGCCCTGTTCTCCCGCGCCCTCTTCGCGGAGCTCGCAGCCCTCCCCTCCGAACAAGGCGCACGCGGCGTCATCGCCCGGGACCCATCCCGCGTCGAGACCGTCGCACTCCCCGGCGGTAACCAGGATGTGGACACCCCCGAGGACCTCGCCCGCTTGAAGTAACCGGCTTGCGAGCGCAATCATGAGACGCCTGTCTCCACGCTACTCAGTCTGGTTACCGCTCCTCGCCGGCCTCGCGGCGCTCGTGCTCTTTCCCCGCCTCATCGACACGCTCAAGGCCCGGGAGCACCCGCCCCTCGCCCCCAAGGCCGGCCGGGTCCTGGTCGCCCGCCCCAGCGGCGTCTCCGACACCTTCCACCAGACGGTGGTGCTGCTGCTCGAGGCCGGCGACACCCACCGCACCTGGGGTCTGGTCCTCAACCGGGTGCGGCCCCCCGACGAACAACCCCTGCCCCAGGGCGTGGACCGCTGGGGCGGCCCCGTGCACCCCACCCACCGCATCACCCTCACCCCTCGAACCCAACCCTCCGAGGGAGCCCATCACCTCCTGAGCGGCCTCTCCTGGTACGAGACAGACCAGGCGACCCAACCGCCCGCCGACGGCTCGCTCGCCTTCGCCGGGGTGGCCGCCTGGGGCCCCGGACAACTCGAGCAGGAGCTCGCGGGCGGAGCCTGGTGGGTGATGGAGGTCCGCGCGGCGGAAGTCTTCACCCCTCCCGGAAACCTGTGGGCCACGCTCGCCGCGCGACACCTCTGAGCCGCGCCACGTACGCGCGCCGCAGACAATCGCGTGGCGCTTCGCGATGCGAAGAGTGAAGCGTCGAACTTCGGACACTCGTTCAAGGACGCAAGTCCGGGGCGTCTTGGAAGCAACTGGGCAGTGACTACTTCCCCAGAGCTTCAGGACTCTCTCGACGGACCACCACTCATGCCACTGAACCGTTCACCTGCTCCGGCCCACACGCTCGCCGTCCTGGCCCTGGCCGTCGCGCTGACGTCCAGCGCGGCTCGGGCGCGGCAAGCGACTCCGCTGGAAGACAATCGCCGCATCACCGACGGCTACATCGCCCTCGCCTACGAGCTGGGGGCCATCCTCGACCCGGCGCTCGAGCCTGGAGGCTCCAGCGCCGTGCGGCCCACGTGGTTCACCTTCGCGCCTCACGCCTCGCGCAGCGGCGGCGAAGGCATGTTCGGCGCCGCCGTCGCCCGGCGCATCATCAACGCCGCGCGCGGGGGCCCGTCGCTGACCGTGACGCAGGCGCTCGAGCGCGCGGGGCTGGATGCCCAGCTCCACGCCACCACCCGGCAGATGGCCCTGGAGCTGGTGCTGCAAGGCATCCCCGTGGACGCGTCCGCTTCGCTCGCGGCGGTCATCACCTCGCTCAACGGCGCGGCCCTGCTCGATGTCCGCACGTTCGCCACCACCGTCGCGCGCGCCGCCAGCCTGTACTGGATGGCCCCTCGCTTCTGGCCCCTCGACAAGGTGGAGTGCATCGTCATCACGCTGGAGCGCACGCTGCACGAGGGCAACGTCGCCATCTACACGGACATCGGCGGCGCGGGCCGGCTGTACCTCGAGTGGCGCCACGACGCGGGCGGCGACGTGACGGCCGAGCAGGTCCTCGAGGGCTTCACGCTGGTGGACGCCATCCCCGAAGAAGCGGTGGAGGCGTACAACTTCGCGCTCGCCCACGCGTCCGACACGCCGCGCCCCCACCAGTTCGACGAGCTCTTCCCGACGATGCACTACAAGAGCCTGCTCGTGGCGGCCTTCGCCCTCTACGAGAAGGCCCGCGTGGCGGCCACGCCCGAGGAGCGCGACGCCCTCATCGCCATGGGCACCAACTACATCGCCTGGCGCGAGCAGCACGACATGGCCGAGCCCGTCTTCTCGCCCGACGTGCCTCGGCCCGACGAGGTGTCCCGCGGCGCGCTGCTCGAGGCCCTCACGCCGCTCCTGCGCACCCACTTCGGGACGGTCGTCTGGAACTACGCCGACTATGCGTACAGCCAGCCGGACCGCGACGGCAGTCCCCTGACGTCGCCGCCCACGGAGTACAACTGGGCCGTCTTCCAGGACCGCTGGATGGGCATCCTCTTCGCGTTCGACCAGGCCTATCTCCAGCCCACGGGCCTGTGGCAGATGCCCAGACCCCTGCCGGACCCCAGCGGTCCCTGAAGCCGATGTCGCGTCCGCGGCACGGGGCCCGGCGGAAGAGGGCTCGGGGGAAGGGCCGCGGAATGCCCCGGCGTGCGGACGCCCACTCCCCTGGCGGAGTGGGCAACTTGACGCATTTGGAGCGCCAGGGGACGGTTCAGGTCTACATGAACCCCGCGCCGTTCACCGCGTCCGGCCCCCCGACGGACGCCGACAGCGTCACGTATTCCCTCCCTCCGGGCACGGAAGACGAGCAGGGCCCCTCCGACGGCACGCGGCTGCGGCTGCTCCGGGAGATGATGAGCGAGGCCTTCCTCTCGCTGGATGCCCATGGACGCATCCGCGAGGTGAACAGCCGCGCCGCCGCGCTCCTGGGCCTGCCCGCCGAGGAGCTCCAAGGCCAGGAGCCCTGGGTCGCGGAGCCCGCGCTGGCGGGCACCTCCCTGCACGAGCGGCTGATGGCGGCGCTCACCACCCGCGAGGGCGGACGCTTCCTGGCGGAGCTGCCCTCGCGCACCTGGCTGGACGTGAACGTCCAGATCGTCGGCGAGGAGACGTGGGTGCTCGCCGCCGACATCACCCGGCGGCAGCGCGCGGAGAACGAAGTGGCTCGCACCGAGGAGCGCTTCCGCCAGCTCGGCGAGCGCTTCCAGGTGGCGCTCGACTCGGCGCAGATGGCCGTCTGGGAGACGAACCTGGCGACCGGGCAGGTGTTCCGCTCGGAGGGACATGACCGCCTCTACGGCTACCCCCGCCCGCTGACGGAGTGGACCCACGAGCGGTTCATCGAGTCGCTCCACCCCGATGACCGGATGGGCGTCCAGACGCAACTGGATGACATCTTCGCGGGCAAGGCGGACACCTACGCCTCCACCTTCCGGACCGCGTGGCCGGACGGAACGTGGCACTGGCTCACCAGCCGGGCGCGGGTGCTGCGCGACGCGACGGGCAAGGTGGTGGTGATTCGCGGCGCCATCCTGGACATCACCGCGCTGAAGGAGACGGAGTTCGCGCTGCAGGAGGCCGTGCGCACGCGCGATGACTTCCTCTCGCTGGCCAGCCACGAGCTGCGCACGCCGCTGACGTCGCTGCGGCTCCAGGCGCAGCTGCTGCGGCGCATGGGCGACAGCCACCCCACGGAGACGCTCAGCGCGCCCCGGGTGCAGGAGAAGCTCGAGTCCACGGAGCGGCAGCTGCGGCGGCTGGGCGCGCTGGTGGACAACCTGCTCGACGTCAGCCGCATCCGCACGGGCAAGCTGGACTTCCAGTTCACCGAAGGGGACCTCGCCGCCGTCGTCGGGGACCTGGTCGCGCGCTTCACGGACGAGGCCCGGCACACCGGCGTCCAGCTCACCGCCTCCGTGGAGGGCCCCGTGGTGGGCCGCTTCGACCGGCTGCGGCTGGAGCAGGTGGTGAGCAACCTGCTGTCCAACGCGCTTCGCTATGGTGCGGGGAATCCCGTCCGCCTCTCGCTCACCCGCCATGAAGACGGCGTGCGGCTCCTGGTGCGGGACAGCGGCCCGGGGGTCCCTCCGGGGGATCGCGAGCGCATCTTCGAGCGCTTCACTCAAGGCGACAACGCGCGGCGACGGGGTGGCATGGGGCTGGGGCTCTACATCGTCCGGCAGATCGTCGAAGCACACGGCGGCCACATCCGCGTGGAGGACTCTCCGGGCGGCGGCGCCACCTTCGTCGTGGATCTGCCGCTCTGAGGCTTCGCGCACCGCGGTGTGAGCGGCTTCACTCGCGCGCTCCAACGCGCACGAAGCCCCCCGCCTCCGACGGCGCGCACTCCAGCCTCACGAGGAGAACGTCGGCACGAGCAAGGATTCGCCATGCGGCGGCGCGTCTCGCCCTCGCGCAGGAGCCGTGTGTCCGACGGTGTGCGACTGAGGGCTCCACACCCCGAGGGAATGCCCCCACATGGTGGGTAGACCCCGGCACCGTGGGTTTCAGAGCCACTCCGATTTTTCACAATTTGTCGCCCGCCGAGAAGGAAATGGCGCGGAGAGAGAAACAACGCGGAGTGAAATCGCGCATCATTCTCCGGCAGCCCAGTGGCTTTCGCGCCAGCAGGTGTCGTGGTCAGCGAGCCACTGGGACTTCCGTCCGGAGGGCGCTCCGATGTGGATTGAGACCATCATCATGCCCCGCGAAGAGGGCGAGTCGCGTACTCCCCCCGCTCCGCGAGACAGGCGAGAAGTCCTTCAAGCCGCGGGGGAGGAGAGCCGCGCCCTCCGGGACTCGGTGGTGGGGTTTCTCGATGCGAATCACCTCTCCGACGCCGTGAAGTGGATGAGCGAGCCAGGGTTCCTGCCGCTCATCACCCTGCACTGCACGGAGCTCGCGCTGGAGAAGCTGCGGGACGCGGCGGAGTTCGTGGTGGGCCGCGCGTCCCCCGTGGACGTGTACGCGCCGCTGACCTCCACCGAGCCGGAGCTGTCGTCCGAGCCCGTGGCGATGCCCGCGCCCATGTACGCGCGCTATCGCTGACCCGCGCTTCCCCCCAGGCCCGCGTCCATCAGGAGAAGTGCTCCTGGAAGGCGCGCAGGTTGGGCCCATCCCCGCCTCGCTCGTAGACGGCGAACACCACCCGGGAGAAGGCCCCGGACAAGGTCGCCAGCGCGGACGAGAAGGCCCCGGCCACTTCGGCGGGCTCGTTGCGGAACACCCCACAGCCCCACGCCCCCAGCACCAGGACGCGATGGCCCTCGCGCGCCGCCACCTGGAGCACCTTGAGCGCCCGCGCGCGCAGCACCGCGTGGACCTGCCTCCGCGAGCCCGAGCCCTCTCGAAGTGCCACCCCCGCGTTAGGCGCGGGCATGGTGAGCACCGAGAGCAGGAAGGGCTCCTCCAGCAGCTCCAGCGTGTCGTCCCGGAAGAACGGCACGTCCGGCGAGTAGATGAGGTGGTCGGTGTACAGCGGCGAGGGCTCCGCGCGGTTGACGTCGTAGTACTCACGCTGCGTCAGCAGGCACGGATAGAGCGCCGAACAGCGGGCCAGGTCCTCCTCCTGCGCCTTCGCCCCGCCCAGGAAGCCGCCACCGGGGTTCTTCGCGGAGGCGAAGTTGAGCGCGGCGATGCGCGTCTCCCCTTCCTCCACCAGGCGCCGGACGGCCTGTCCCGTCTTCTCGCCCGTCACCTCGATGCGCGGCGGCACGGGCACGCCCTCCGGCATCACGAGCGGCCCGAAGTCTCCAGGCCGGTAGAGCACCGTCCCCTCCACCGCGCGAGCCACGCTGTCACCGAGAGAGACGCGCCGCCCCGAGGGCGCCACATACGTCCCTGTCTCCGTGATTCGCACCGTCTCCTGCGCCAGCCCCTTCAACGACATGTCCCGCTCCCATCGTCCCGGTGAGCCCCTCGGGACTTCGTGTCATGACAACACGAACATGACCCGAAGGTCCTGACAGGCGTCGCGCGGGGCAGGACAGGGACTGCTCGGGAGGGGCGCGGCGCACGCCCTCCCGAGCGGACGTCAGGCGCGAGCTAGTTGCAGCCGATGCGCTGCTTGTTGGAGACCGCGACGTTGTCGATCCACGTCTCGGAGCCCGACTTGTCCAGCGGGTGCACGAAGCCGTAGCCCACCGCGAACACGTCGTAGTTGCGCATGCCGATGTCGGGGAAGTCGTGGGCCAGCGCGCCGTCCACGTAGACGCGCGTGTTGCCATGGGTGCTCGTCTTGGTGGCACGGCGGATCTCCCACTCCAGGCAGACCCAGCGGCCGGCGGACATGCCCAGGTTCACCGGCGGGCCCTGCCGGTTCCACCCCTGCCCGGGCCGCGCGGACCAGTCATCGAGCGCGAAGCCCTGGTCCGAGATGACCTGCAGCTCGAAGCCGCCTTCAATCGAGCTCGTGGAGAGCACGAAGAAGGTCCCCATCTGCCCGAAGACCTGCGGCAGGTCCTTCATGAAGATGTGCGCGCGCACGAAGAGCTGCGTCTCGAAGGGGGTGATGCCCCGGGCCCAGCGCGCGATGGCCTGGCCCTCGTTGCGGCGCTCATCGACGCCATTCTGGGTGACGATGTGCAGCGCGCCACTGCCCGTGTGCGTCTTCGTCCCGTCCGCCACGATGGTGGCGTTGTCCTTCTGGACCTCCCAGCTCCCCTCGCCGCTCTCGAACGTCTCGCACAGGAGCGCGCCCGCGGGGCACTGCGCGGTGCCCGACCCGACGCCACCGGCGTCTTCCGGGTTCGGGTCGCCACCGCCATCCGGATTGCCACCGCCGTCCGGGTTGCCGCCGCCATCGGCCTTGTCGTCGTCGCCGTCGCCGTCACTCGAACAGGCGGACATCGACCCCAGCGCCAGCAGCGCGACGGGGAGCAACCACGTGGCTTTGAAACGCATGCAGACCTTCCTGGCCGGGAGGAACGCCGACCATGACAAACGGAGCACCGCGGGGCCGGGCTCGCGCGAGGGGTAGAGAGGCGTGGCGGGCGCCCCGAGCCCATGCCGGCCGCCATCCGGAAGAACTACCACTCCGAGCGCGGCCCGGGCAGGGGGCCCCGAGGACCCAGGAGTCCTGGGGAACATCGAGCGCCGCTCCCTGGCCAACCGGCCACGTCGCGAAACGGTGGAATCCCCTCTCGGGAAGGTGCACAACTGCGCGCCTCGAACCCCACACCGAGAGGTCAGCGCAGCAATGAAGCTCTACTACACGCCGGGTGCCTGCTCCCTGTCTCCGCACATCGTCCTGCGCGAGGCGGGATTGAAGTTCGCGGTCGAGAAGGTCGACCTGCGCTCCAAGAAGACGGAGGCCGGCGTGGACTTCAACACCGTCAACCCCAAGGGCTATGTGCCCACCCTCGTGCTCGACAACGGCGCGATGCTGACGGAGGGGCCCGCCATCGTGCAGTACCTGGCGGACCAGGCGCCGGAGAGCAAGCTCGCCCCGGCCAACGGCACCTTCGAGCGCTACCAGCTCCAGGAGATGCTCAACTTCATCTCCACCGAGCTGCACAAGGCCTTCAGCCCCCTGTTCAACCCCGCGTTCCCCGATGACGGCAAGCGCATCTTCCGCGACCGCATCGCGCAGCGCCTCAAGACGCTGGACGGGCTGCTCGAGAAGAGCGCGTACCTGATGGGTGAGCAGTTCACCGTGGCGGATGCCTACCTCTTCACGGTGCTGAACTGGACGCGGCCCATGCAGATCGACCTGGCGCCCTACCCGTCCGTGCAGGCCTACCACGGGCGCATCGCCGCGCGGCCGCACGTGCAGGCGGCGATGGCGGCCGAAGGGCTGACGAAGTGAACTCCGCGTTCGTCAAGCTGCTCGTCTCCGACCTGGCGCGCTCGCAGGCGTTCTACGAAGCCCTGGGCTTCGAGCGCACCCAGGCCGAGCCCCCCTTCGTCCGCCTCCAGTGGGCGGGCACGGTGGACATCTACCTGGTCTCGCCTCCGTCGGCGCGACAGCTGGAGGGGCGGCGGGGCATGGGCGTGCTCGTGGGCATCCGGCTCGAGAGCTCGCCCAACGGCCTGGACGAGCTGCTGCTGCGCGCGCAGGCCCAAGGCGCCGCGGTGGAAGGTCCCACCGTGCAGCCCTGGTACACGCGGGAGGTCATCATCACCGACCCGGACGGCTACCGGCTCAACTTCATCGAGCCCGCGTAGTCCTCGGCCCCTCGCGCGGCCGGCCCCTGGACGAACAGGCACCCGAGGCGGAGCGAAGTCCCTTCCGCCCGGGTGTCGCCCGGGGGTTACGGTGTCCTGTCCGGCCCATGCCGGGCAGGTCCGCCGCCCATGCATCCCCGCGTCGCCTCACTCCTGGCCCATGTCCGCGCGCAGGCGGAGAACCGTCCTGGCATCTACCGCATGCTCGGGCCCTCCGGTGAGGTGCTCTACGTCGGCAAGTCCGTGCGGGTGCGCACCCGGCTGCTCTCGTACTTCCGCGCCGAGCCAGGCGACAAGGCCGCGGACATCATCGCCCGCGCGCATGACATCGACTGGGAGCACACGCCCAGCGAGTTCGCCGCGCTGTTGCGCGAGCTGCGCCTCATCAAGCTCCACCGCCCCCTCTTCAACGTGGAGCACAAGCGCGACCGGAGCCACTGCTTCCTCCACCTCACGCAGGAGGCCGTGCCCCGCCTCCACGTCGTGACGCGCGTCACCGGCGCGAGCGGCGACTACTACGGCCCCTTCCATGGCCCGCACACCGTCTCCGAGGTGGCGCGCGCGGTGAATGACCTGCTGGAGCTGCGCGACTGCGCGGCGGACACGCCCATGAAGCTGGCGGACCAGGGGCAGCTCTTCCCGCTCACGCAGGAGCCGCTCTGCATGCGGGGCAAGGTGTCGCGCTGTCTCGCGCCGTGCGCCGGAGGCTGCACCCGCGCCGAGTACCACGCCCACGTGGCCCAGGCCCGCGCCTTCCTCGAGGGCCACTCCGACACGCCGCTCGCGCTGCTGCACGAGCGCATGGCGCTGGCGGCCCGTCGCCTCCAGTTCGAGTACGCCGCCGAGCTGAGGGACCGCGCCGAGCGGCTCCAGCACCTCCGGCAGTGGATGGTCTCCCTGGGCCAGACGATGAAGCGGCTGACCTTCGTGTACTCCGTCCCGGGCCACAAGGGGGACGACCGCGTCTACATCCTGCGCCGGGGAAGCGTGCGCGAGGAGCGTCCCGCGCCGCGCACCCTCCGCGAGCGCAAGGCCCTGGCGGCGCGGGCCCGGGAGATCTTCGAGCGCCCGGAGCCCGAGACGCTGGGCCTGCGCGCGCACGAAGCGCAGGAGGTGATGCTCATCGCCCGCTGGTTCCATCTCCACCCGGAGCAGTTCGAGCACGCGGCACACGCGCCTCACGCCGCGCCTTGAGCGCCAGCCTTTCGATTTCCACGCCAACGACTGGCATCTCCCCGGGGAGGTCTTCGCGCGAGGTCGAGCGCGCGTCAGGGCGACCGGCTATGACTGTGCCCACTTCCCGACGAAGGGGGATGTGGCAATGAAAGCAAGACTCTCGATGGCCGCGCTCATGGCCGGCCTGATGGTGTCATCCACCGCGTGGGCCGCCATCACCGTGCGCTACTACAACCGCGACTCGCGCGAGTACACGTGGCCAGTCGTGTGCAGCGGCGTGAAGACCACCGTCTCGTTCGGCAAGAGCCAGACGGCCTCCGTCACCATCCAGGGCTCCGGGCCCTGTACCGTCCAGACCGACGACGGCAACGTCGTCCTCAAGGGCGGGGAGAACCTGGACATCAAGAACGGCCGCATCATCATCAACTAGCCGACACCCAAAGGGCGTCATGCAGGACTAAATCGGCGGGATTTAGAGCTGGCGACCTCGAATTAATGCTTCACCCCATTGATTCTGACCCAATCCGGACTCACAATGCATTGCGTCAACCCTCCTTGGGGGAGCGCGATGAAGAAGTGGCTGGCAGTGGCCTTGCTGGTGGGCGTGGGTGTGGCGGGCATGTGGGTGACGCCGGCGGCGCAGGTGAAGCAGGGAGGCCCACTCAACCCGGCGGATACCGCGTGGCTCCTCACGGCGACGGCGCTGGTGCTGCTGATGACCCCGGGCCTGTCGTTCTTCTACGGCGGCATGGTGCGGCTGAAGAACGTGGTCTCCACGCTGCTGCAGAGCTTCATCGCCATGGCGGTCATCAGCCTGCTCTGGGTGGTGGTGGGCTTCAGCCTGAGCTTCGGTGACAGCTTTCACGGGCTCATCGGCGACCCGCGCACCTTCTTCATGTTCAGCGGCGTGGGAGAGCAGACCCACCCGGACCTGGCGCCGACCATTCCCTTGCTGCTGTTCGCGCTGTTCCAGCTCAAGTTCGCCATCATCACCCCGGCGCTCATCACCGGAGCCTTCGCGGAGCGGGTCCGCTTCAAGGCGTATCTGCTCTTCATGGTGCTCTTCGCGCTGTTCATCTACGCGCCCCTGGCGCACTGGACGTGGCACCCGCGGGGGTTTCTGCGCCAGTGGGGCGTGCTGGACTTCGCGGGCGGCACGGTGGTGCACATGTCCGCGGGCTTCGCGGCGCTCGCGGGCGCGCTGGTGCTGGGGCGACGCCGGACACATCTGGAGAACACGGCGCACACGCCCGCCAACCTGCCCTTCGTCATGCTGGGCACGGGCATGTTGTGGTTCGGCTGGTTCGGCTTCAACGCGGGCTCGGCGCTGTCGGCGTCCGCACTGGCGGCGCTCGCCTTCGCCACCACCAACACGGCGTCCGCGGCGGCGATGCTGGGATGGATGGCTTTCGACTGGTTGCGCGGCCGCAAGCCGAGTGCCCTGGGCGCGTGCGTGGGCGCGGTGGTGGGCCTGGTGGCGGTCACTCCCGCGGCGGGATTCATCACCGTGGGCCAAAGCATCCTGGTGGGACTGGTAGCCAGCTTCGTGAGCAACACGGCCGTCCACCTCAAGAGCCGCACGTCGCTGGACGACACGCTGGATGTCTTTCCCTGCCACGGCCTCGGCGGCGTGGTGGGCATGGTGCTCACGGGCGTGCTGGCCAAGGACGTGGGCCTCATCCATGGAGAGACCCGCACGTTCCTGATGCACCTGGCGGCGCTCGTCCTGGTGTCGACCTTCTGCTTCGTGGGCTCGTACCTGCTCTACAAGCTGGTGGACCGCGTCGTCCCCCTGCGCGTCACGCACGAGCAGGAGGAGCAGGGGCTCGACCTGAGCCAGCACGACGAGGTGGTGGGCGAGTCGCCCGCCCTGCCCTCGCCTCACGACACGCCCGAGCCCGAGCCCGTGCCCGCCTGAGCGGGCTTCAGCCGCCCTTCTTCGCCGCCGAGGCCCGCGTCTTGCGCGCGCTGGCCTTCGGCGCGGGCGTGGCGGGCATCGGCCCGGTGTTGGGCGTGGCGGCCGTCTCGTCCGCCACCTTGGCGCGGCGCTTGAGCCGGCGCGGCGGCAGCAGGTCCGGCTCTCCGGGCACCTTCTGCGCGAGGAAGATGGCCGCGTCGAGCTTGTAGAACGTCCGCGCCCGGTACCACGCCAGCGCGGACTCGTTGTTCTCCGCCACCTCGAGCACCAGGTGCGTGCAGCCTCGCGTGCGCGCCAGGTGCTGGAGCTGATCCAACATGAAGCTGCCCACGCCCCGGCCCTGGTAGTCCGGGTGCACCGCGAGCTCCTCCACGAAGAGCGGTCGCATGCCCCGCTTCTCGAACCAGCGCGGGTTCACCCAGTTGTCGTCGCCGGTGGCCTCGAAGGCGCACTCGGAGTAGCCAACGATTTCTCCGTCCACTTCGTAGAGCAGCTGCTCGATCCACTCGGAGGTGTAGACCTCCATGAAGCGGCGCTTGGAGCGGGGGCGCTGGTATTCCACCGTCTCGCGATTGACGTCGCGGAAGACGAGCTTGAGGAACTCCCACGTCCGGTTGAGGTCGCGGCGATGGATGCGGCGGACTCGGACCTCGAGGGAGTCCTTGGGCGCGGCTTTTGTCATACCGACCGCTTCCTTAGCAGGCTGGCGGAAAGCCACCAGCGGTTCCAGCGGGCGGCCCCCCTGTCCGTCCGGAATCCTTCCTCGGAAAGGTTGCCTCATGGTGGGGTGGGAGGATGGAATGGGGGACAACACCCCCAGGAATTCCCGTGCGAGCCCCAGCCCCATGATCCGACCGTTAGACGGCGACCTGTCCATCGATACGGTCCTTCGCAACACCTACAAGGTCGTCTCCATCCTGGGGCGCGGCGGCATGGGCTCGGTGTACCTGGCCCAACACCTGCGGCTGCCCGGCAAACAAGTCGCGGTGAAGGTGCTGCGCGGCGGCGACCACCTGACGGCGGAGATCTTCGCCCGCTTCCGCCGCGAGGCGGAGATTGCCTCCCGGCTGGGCCACCCCAACATCGTCGAGGTGCTCGACTACGACACCCTGGACGACGGCACCCCGTTCCTGGTGCTGGAGTTCCTGCGCGGCGAGAGCCTCCAGTCCCGCCTGGAGCGAGGCCGGCTGCCCCTCACCGACGTGTACTCATTCACGCGGCAGATGGGCTCCGCGCTGCAGGCCGCGCACGGCGCGGGCATCGTCCACCGGGACCTCAAGCCGGCCAACGTCTTCCTCGTCCCCACCGACTCCGGCGGCGTGGTGGGGGAGCGGCTCAAGCTGCTCGACTTCGGCATCTCCAAGGTCCTCGACTCCGGGACGGTGCAGACGCAGGAGGCGACGCTCATCGGCACGCCGCAGTACATGTCCCCGGAGCAGGCCCAGGGCCGCAACCGGGAGATCGACGCCCGCACGGACATCTTCGCGATGGGCTGCATCGTCTACGAGATGATGACGGGCACGCCCGCCTTCGGTGGCGGCGGCATCGCGCAGATGATCTTCCGCGTCGTCTACGAGCCGCCCGCGCCGCTCGCCCCGCTGTGCCCGGAGGCGCCGCCGCACGCCATCGCCGCGGTGGACAAGGCCCTCTCCAAGCGCGCGGATGAGCGCTACCCGGACGTGGCCTCCTTCGTGGAGGCGCTGACGGGCAGCCCGCTGCACACGCTGAGCTCCAGCACGGGCTCGCACCCCACGACGCCGCGCCCCACGGGCTCGCCCTCCGGCGTGGCCCTGCCCTCCGAGGGCCCCCCGTCCCTGTCCAACACGATGGCCCCCGGCAGCGTCCAACAGGGCCCGGACACGGGGCGCCTGGGCTTCGAGGCCACCCTGGCCCCGGGCACCGGCCGCATGGGCCAGGTGGAGCCCGTCGCGCCCGCCGGTGCGTTCGCCGCGGGCCACACGGGGCGGATGGGCGTCGCGCAGGCGATGGGCACGGAGCCCGTGGTCCCGCCCGTCGCCCAGTTCGACCCCGTGCAGCTGGAGCCCACGCTCACGTCCCAGCCCGTGCCTCGGCTGGCGCAGGCGCAGCTCGACCCGCCAGGGCTCGAGCCCACGCGCATGTCGCAGCCCGCGCCGGGCCCCGCCGCGCCCGTCCCCCACGCGCCCGCGGCCACGCCGCCCCAGCCGAACCTCCACGTGGCCGCCGTGCCCACCGCCCAGGCCGCTCCCGCGCCGAAGGGCCGTGCGCCCCTGGCCGCGCTCGCCGTGGCGGGCCTGGTCGTCCTCGGCGGCGCGGGCTGGTGGATGACGCGCCCAGGGCCGACGCAGCCCACCAACAACCCCGTCCCCACGCAGCCCCAGGGCACCACCGGGACGCCCGCCGCGAATTCTCAGAATCAGGGGACGACGCCGCCTCCCGCGGCCACTGGAACCCCGGAGCCGCGGCCCACCGGGACGCAGGTCGTCACGGCGCCCCAGACGGGCACCCCGCCTCCGGAAACCGCGCCCCCGGCGAACCCGACGGGTGTCGAGCCGAAGCCGACGCCCCCCTCCACGCGTCCTTCCCCTCGGCCCGAGCCTTCCGAAAAACTCTCGGACGAGGTCAGGCAACTTTTGACCGACGCCGAGCGAGCTTTAAGTGGGGGAGACACCGCGGAGGCCATCCGGCTGGCACGCAGCAGCCAGCGGAGGGAACCCAAGGTCATCCCACAGGCGTCCTACTCGTTGCTCACCCGGGCATTCTGCCGTCAGGGGGACCTGAGCAACGCCAAGGCCCAGTGGCCCAAGGTCTCGCGGGCGGAGCAGTCCCGGGTCCGAAAGTATTGCAAGCAGCACGACATCGAGCTCTGACACATGGCGCTGTCCCCGGACGGCCCCACCTCATGAGGTGAATCGCTTTGAGAAACTTGTTCTCGCTATTCGTGACGACTCTCCTGCTGGGGGCGACCTCCAGCCTCGCGGCGCCGGTGGAGGACGGGAAGGTCTACGTCGGCCGCGAGGGCGAGGAAGTGGCCGTGGTGCCGCTCACCCCGCGCTCGTCGAAGAAGTTCCTGCTGCGCGTGAAGGGCACCGGCTCCGACCTGGACGGCAAGGTGCTGCCGTACGTGCTCAAGGACTGGAGCAGCTCCAGCACCGAGCAGCACAACTACACGACCAAGTGGCACGGCCGGGACTACACCGTGCTGTACATGCGCAACTCGCACTACGAGCTGTACGTGCCCGGGCGCTCCAAGGAGATTGACGTCTCCTTCGACGAGAAGCGCACCAAGGCGCTCGAGGCCGACGAGGTCTACAAGCAGCACCAGAAGCAGCAGGCGGACGGCACGCTGGAGAAGCTGATGGCGTTCGACCGCAAGGGCGAGATGGCCCGCCACGACAAGGACTACGCCGAGAGCGTCCTGGAGGCGAACAACGCCTGCGGCACCTCCGTCGCGGCGAACATCGACTGGGCCTCCGTCACGGACGAGCAGCTCAAGGAGCTGAGCATCTCCAGCTTCTGCGAGGCGCCGCTCAAGTCCATGGCGGAGCTGTGCAAGGTCTCCAACATCGCCAGGCAGACCTTCAAGGCGCGCGTGAAGCAGGTGAGCTGCCGCTTCGCGGACAGCCCCGAGCCCAAGCTCGACGCGGACCGCGTCATCTGGACCACCTCGCGCGACGCTTCCAATCAGCAGGAAGCCGCCACGAAGTTCTTCAAGACGAACCTCTAGTCACCGAGAGACCTGCAATGAACTTCCAGCGTATCGCCGCCGTCGCGGTGTCTTTCGCCTGTAGCACGTCCATGGCCGCCGAGACCCTCCAGCCCCCCTGGGGCAAGGAGGAGAACCTGGGCCAGAAGATGGTCATGGAAGCCACCACCGTCTGCGCGGACGGCAAGGGGCACTACGTCGCCGTGGTTCCGGACGAGGACCGCGGCGGAGACCAGCTCTACTACGGCGACGGGAAGACCTTCTTCCTGGTGCCGTCGCTGCCCTTCACCTCCGGCCGCAGCTTCCTGGAGCCGCGCTTCTTCAACAAGGCCGCCAACCCCAACTTCCGGGGCATGGACTGGCGCGTGGTCTCCGACATCGACTTGGACAAAAAGGCGAAGACGTGTGCCCTGCGCTGCGGTGAGAAGAACATCGCCCTCACGGTGATGGAGGCGGGCCCCGCCGCGGACGTCCTGCGCAAGTCCGCCTTCGCCCCCAGCCCGCATCAGTTCGCGCCCTACGCGCTCCTGCGCGACACCAAGGGCAACTACTACTTCGTGGACCGGGGCACCGGCACGCCGGACCAGAAGAACTACCGCGTGTTCATCGGCCCTCGCGGCGCGCTGAAGGCGCAGAAGATGACCAACGTCATCTCCGACTCCGAGGGGGAGATCTTCTCCACCAAGAAGGGCGACCTGCGACTGGTGCTGGACAAGGCCAAGACGTCCGTCTGGATCGAGAACAAGAAGAAGTCGCTGGAGCTGCGCCAGGTGCCCGTCGAGGAGAACCTGCCGCTCATCTACAACGACCTCGGCGTGTACGAGGGTGTTCGCCTGGGCACCCCCTGCGACGACCAGTAGTCCCGTCCGACGTTGCGTTCCCGGGACCTGGGCTCCTTCGACGAGTCCAGGTCCCGTGAGCCACGGTGCTCGGGTGGACGGGAGAACAGCCCCTGTCCCCGAGGAACCCTGGCGAGCCCTCTTCTCCGTCGTTACGGTGCCCGCCCCATCCAGGAGGCTGGCCCATGCGTCCCGAAGAGACTCGTTTCCTCCACCAGGCCATCGAAGCCGCGCGCCGCGCCCGGGCGCGAGGGGACCATCCCTTCGGCGCCGTGCTGGTGGATGCGCGAGGCCAGGTGCTGCTCGAAGGGGAGAACACCGTGGTGACCCAGCGCGACTGCACGGGCCACGCGGAGTCCAACCTGATGCGGGACGCGACGAAGCGCTTCTCCGCGGAGGAGCTCGCGGGCATGACGATGTACGCCAGCACGGAGCCGTGCGCGATGTGCGCGGGCGCCATCTTCTGGGGCGGTGTGCGGCGGGTGGTGTTCGCGCTGTCCTCCGCGCAGTTCGGGGCGATGGTGGGCCCGGGCGCGGGCGGGCTCCTCATGTCGAGCCGAGAGGTCTTCGAGCGAGGCAGCGTCCCCACCCAGGTGGAAGGCCCCGTGGAGCTCCCCGAAGCGCGCGACGTCCACGCCGGCTTCTGGGGCTGAGCTTGCGCGGTCCACGCGGTTGCGGGAGCCTGACGCCACCGCCGTGAACCTGCCCCGCTACTTCGTTCCCCATGCCTCCACGCCACCGGAGCGCATCCACTCGGATGCCTCCTCGGTGGTGCACGTGGTGGACACCTTCCACCTGGACTCCCAGCACGTCCTCGAGCCCGAGTGGTGGGTGGGGCTCGACGCGCTGGGCGGGGTGCATGTCGTGCCGGCGAGCGAGCGGGGCCTCCTGCCCGCCTCCGCGCTCGCGCAGCTCACGCACCACGAGGTCGCCTCCGGACGGACGCCTCGGCGCATCGCCGCATCCGAGCTGTTCTTCTTCAGCGTGGAGCTCGTCGAGCACCCCGCGGACGCGGAGGGCTTCAACGACCCGGTGTATCTCTATGGGCGCCTGTCCGGCCCCTGGCCGAGCGCCTCGCCACAGCGCGTGCCGGGCCAGCTCACGGTGACACGCGGGGATGTGCTCGCGGGGCTGACGCAAGGCGCGGCGGACGCGTTCCACTACGTGCAGACGCCGGAGAGCTCCACCGCTCCGCGTGGCTACCACGCGCTGCTTCCAGGGGACCGGCCGGAGGTGCTCGCGGGAGGACGCGGGCTCGTGCTCGCGTGGCCCTCGGTGCCGCCCGAGCTCCAGGTGGGCAACGCGTCCAATGGCCCCATGGTGGCGCGCATGCTCCATGACGTGCTGACGCAGCTCCAGGAGGACGCGGGCGGCAACCAAGGCCCCGAGGCCCTGTTGCGGATGGAGCTGCCCGTGCCCAGCCGAGCCATGGCCATCGCCGAGCTGGAGCTGCGCGGCTACGAGGTGAAGGGCGACGTGGCCGTGCTCCGCCGCCAGCACCCGGGACTGCTCACGCGCATGGCGGAATGGCTGCGCGCGGAGAAAGTGCGCATTCCGCCGGAGGCCACCGCGCCCGAGTTCCTCGAGCTGGCGCGGCAAGCCCTGACCGCCCTGCCCGGCTGGCCCACGGAGACGGAGCGCGTGCTCCGCGCCTGTGTCCGCGCGGGAGGCGCGCCCCGACTCGCAACGCCTTCACCGCCACGCGCGACCAGCCCCGCGCCGCCTCGGCCGTTGCCTCCTCGCGCACCGCCGGCGGCGCCTCGACCGAGCGAGTGGATGGAGGACTTCCTCGGCGAGCATGCGGCGGCGAAGCCTCGAGCAGCGAAGCCTCGGCTCACCCGCGCCCTGCCCACGCCTCCGCCTCCCGCGAAGGCCGGCATGCCTTCGTGGATGGAGGACTTCTCCCGCCCCCCGCGTGAGGCCGCCGTCGCGCCGACGAAGCCCGCCCCCGCGCCCGCGAAGAAGCCCGACTGGATGTCTGACTTCGACGAGTGAAGGCGCGTCGCCCTCGGGCCCAGGGCCTCGCGGGAAGGTGATACCGTCCCCGCTCCTGGCTGAGAGGGGGAACACCTTGGGTCACGAGAAACCGGTCGAGCCGTTTTCGGATCTCCACGTCGAGGAGGGGAAGGTCCGCGCGGTGCTGCTGCATGACCCCACCGTCGAGGGGCTCGACGTCGCCATCTACCTGGACGCGTCGGCGAGCATGTCGGGCGAGTACCAGTATCAGCGCCCCCGGCGCTCGTTCCTGGAGTGGCTGCAAGGCGCGCCCTTGAAGGGACCCGCCGTCAACCAGGTCGAGCCGCAGGTGCAGTGGATGCTCGAGTACCTGGCCACCAAGGACCGCAACGGCATGCTGCGCGTCGCCTACTGGTCCTGCGGCCCCGACGCCAAGGACGTCGAGGTGATTGGCGAGCTCAAGGGCGTGGACGTCCAGCAGTACAAGTTCCCCGGCGCGAAGAGGCTCGGCGACGGCACGAACCAGACGCCCGCGCTGGAGGACTACGTGCGCTACCTGAAGTCCCAGGTCCCGCTGGGCGCCAGGCGTGGCTGCGCGGTCATCATCACCGACGGCAAGCTCCATGACGCCGAGGAGGTGGAGCGCTACTCCGCGGACATCGCCGACGGCATCGTCGCGGGCCGCCTGCCTCGGATGAACTTCGTGCTCGTCGGCGTGGGCGATGGCATCGACGAGGAGCAGCTCGAGCGCATCGCCCACATGGACTTCCCGGGCGTGGGCCACCTGTGGTGCCACCGCATCGCGCAAGAAATCACCCAGGTCGCGGAGCTGGTCGCGGTGCTCGTGGACGAGAACATGACGGTGGCCGCGGGCGGCACCATCACCGACGACAAGGGCCGGGTGCTGAAGACGTACGAGGGCCGCCTGCCCGCCGTGCTCGAGTTCGACATCCCCGAAGGGACCACGAGCTTCACGCTGGAAGTGAATGGCCAGCGCTACACCCAGCCCTTGCCGGAAGACGACCACCACGACGACCACCACGACGAGGACGACCCCTGATTCGACGTGCGGCGGGGGTGCGTCGAGCGCCTCTTGCCGCCGTGGGAAGGTGATACCGTCCCGCCACCTAGCAGGGGGAATCATGGGCCACGAGAAACCGGTCGAGCCGTTTTCGGATCTGCACGTCGAAGAGGGGAAAGTCCGTGCGGTGCTGTTGCATGACCCGACCGTCGAGGGGCTGGACGTCGCCATCTACATGGACGCGTCCGGCAGCATGGAGGGGGAGTACAAGTACGAGCGCCCCAAGCGCTCCTTCCTGGAGTGGCTGCGCGGCGCGCCGCTGAAGGACCCCGCCAACCAGGTCGAGCCGCAGGTGCAGTGGATGCTCGAGTACCTGGCCACCAAGGACCGCAACGGCATGCTGCGCGTCGCCTACTGGGCGGCCGGGCAGTCCGGCAAGGACGTAGAGGTGATTGGCGAGCTCAAGGGCGTGGACGTCCAGCAGTACAAGTTCCCCGGCGCGAAGAGGCTCGGCGGACACACGTTCCTGGCGCCCGCGCTGAAGGACTACGTCCAGTACCTGAAGAGCCAGGTGCCGAAGGGCGCGAAGCGCGGCTGCGCGGTCATCGTCACGGACGGACAGCTCCATGACGCGGAAGAGGTGGAGCGCTTCTCCGCGCAGGTGGCGAAGGACATCGTCGCGGGCCGCCTGCCTCGGATGAACTTCGTGCTCGTCGGCGTGGGCGATGGCATCGACGAGGAGCAGCTCGAGCGCATCGCCCACATGGAGTTCCGGGGCGTGGGCCACCTGTGGTGCCACCGCATCGCGAAGGAGATCACCCAGGTCGCCGAGCTGGTCGCGGTGCTCGTGGACGAGAACATGACGGTGGCCGCGGGCGGCACCATCTACGACGACAAGGGCCAGGTGCTGAAGACGTACGAGGGCCGCCTGCCCGCCGTGCTCGAGTTCGACATCCCCGAGGGCGCGGAGAGCTTCACGCTGGAGGTGAATGGCCAGCGCTTCAAGCAGCCGCTGCCCGACGAGGACCACCACGACGAAGACGAGGACCACCACTGATGGCTGGCCACGAAGCGGTTGTCCGGCCGTTCTCGGACGTGCACCGGATGGGGAACAAGGTGGTGGCCACGCTGCTGCATGACCCCACCGTGGAGGGGCTGGACGTGGCCCTCTACATGGATGGCTCCGCGAGCATGGAGGACGAGTACGGTCCTCGCGGGGTGCTGGCGAAGCTGGCGCCGGTGAAGAACCTGGTCGAGCCGCAGATGCGGTGGATGCTGGAGTACCTGGCCAGCAAGGACCGCGATGGACAGGTGCGCGTGGCGTACTGGGCCACGGGCGACGGCAGCCAGCTGGAGGAAGTGGGCCTGCTGTCGGCGGCGCAGGCCAAGGAGTTCCGCTTCCCGGGGCCGCGCTTCTACGGCAAGGCCACGGTGATGCTGCCGGTGCTCCGCGACTTCGTGGCGCACATGAAGCAGCAGGTGCAGCATGGGGCGCGGCGCGGGCTGGCGGTCATCATCACCGACTCGCAGCTCTCCGACGGCAACGACGTGCGGGCCTATGCCACGCAGGTGGCGAAGGAGATCGCCGCGGGCCGGCTGCCTCGGATGAGCTTCGTCTTCGTGGGCGTGGGCGACCAGGTGGACGAGGAGCAGATGGAGGAGGTCTCCCACGAGACCTATCCCGGCGTGGGCCACCTGTGGTGCCACCGCATCGCCGACCGCATGGAGGAGATGGCGGAGCTGGTGGCGGTGCTCGTGGACGAGACGATGACGGTGGCCGCGGGCGGCACCGTCTACGACGAGAAGGGACGGCCCCTGAAGTCGTACGAGGGCCGGCTCCCCGCGGTGCTCGAGTTCGACGTGCCCGCCGAGTGCAAGGCGTTCACCCTGGAGGTCGCGGGGCAGCGCTTCACCCAGCCCATCCCCGAGGAACACGAGGACGAGGACCACCACGAAGAGGAGGAAGCGCCGGAGCCCGTGAAGGCCCCGGAGCCCGCCTCCTCTCGCAAGCACGGCCGCCACCGCCACTAGGTCTTCAGGAAGAACACGCCATGTCCGAACAGAAGAATCGCAGCCCCCAGGACCCCCACGTCCACGGTCCAGAGTGCAAGCATGACCCCGGGCATGGCGACGGGCCGTCTCTCGCGGCGGGGAAGTCCACCGCCGCGAAGCCCCGGTTCAAGGACCTGAAGGTCGTCGGCACCAAGAGCGCGGACACCCACGTCCACGGCCCGGGGTGCAATCACGACCACGGACATGACCACGCCCACGCTCATGGCGATGGGCATGCACACGCGCATGGCGAGAGCTGTGACCACGACCACGGCGGTCACGGCCATCATCACGCGAAGCCGAAGCGTGTCCGTCCGCCCGGCTATCGCGCGGCCGAGGGCGGCGGCGTGGCCCTCCAGCTCGACCTGGAGGGTGCGCTCCCGGGCGAGACGGACGACCTGGGGAGGTTCCAGAAGCTGGAGGCCGCGCTCGAGGCCCAGCACGGCGTCATCGACGTCCACCTGCGCCGGGACCAGGGCTACCCGGAGATCTGCCTCCACTACAACCCGGGGCTGGTGAGCGCGGCCACGCTGCTCGCGACAGCGCAGCGCACGGGCGCGCAGGTGGCGAAGCGGTACAAGGGCCACACCTGGTTCGTGCGAGGGATGACCTCGGCGGACTCGGCGACGGCCATCGAGCATGGGCTCGGCAAGCTGACGGGGGTGCTGTCCGCGAACGTGGCCTATGCCAGCGAGCGGCTCGTCGTCGAGTACGACAGCGAGGCGGTCTCCCTGAAGGACCTCGAGGCCCAGGCGAAGGCCCTGGGCTACACGCTGGAGGTCCCCAGCCACGGGCACGCGTGCTCGCACCATGCCCACGGCGGTGGCCTGGCGCCGCTGCTGGAGATGCCGCTGGTGGTCGCCGCGGGTGTGCTGCTCGTGGGCGGCTGGGCGCTGGAGCACTTCCTCCCCGCCCTCACCTGGGCGCCCACCGCCGCGTGGGCGCTGTCCATCGTGAGCGGCGGGTTCTTCGCCATCCGGGGCTCGGTGAAGTCGCTGCTCCAGCTGCGCATCGACATCGAGACGATGATGGTCGTCGCGGCCCTGGGCGCCGCGGTGCTGGGCTCCTGGTTCGAGGGCGCCTTCCTCCTCTTCCTCTTCAGCGCGGGCCATGCGCTGGAGCACCGGGCGATGGACCGCGCGCGGCGCTCCATCGAGTCGCTGGGGGCGCTGCGTCCCGAAGTGGCGCGGGTGCGCCGAGGCGGCGAGCTGGTCGAGGTCCCCGTGGCGCAGGTGCTCCGAGGCGACCGCGTCGTCGTCCGTCCAGGCGACCGCGTCCCGCTCGACGGCATCATCCGCGAGGGCAAGAGCTCGCTGGAGCAGGCCGCCATCACCGGCGAGTCGATGCCCGTCCCCAAGCAGCCCGGGGATGAGGTGTTCTCCGGCACGGTGAACTGCGAGGCGCTCCTCGAGGTGGAGGTCACCCGGCTCTCCTCGGAGTCGGTGCTCGCGCGCGTGGTGGACATGGTGGCCGAGGCCGAGGCCCAGAAGGGCCCCAACCAGCGCTTCGCCCAGCGGCTGGAGCGGACCTTCGCGCCGCTGGTGATGATTGGCGCGGTCATCTTCCCCGTGGTGCTCGTGCTCCTGGGCACCCCCTTCAAGGAAGCGATTCTCCGCGCGGTGTCGCTGCTCGTGGCCGCGTCGCCCTGTGCGCTCGCCATCTCCACGCCGTCGGCCGTGCTGTCCGCCGTGGCCGCGGCGGCGCGCGGCGGCGTGCTCATCAAGGGCGGCATCTACCTGGAGCTGCTCGGCAAGGTGAACGCCATCGCGTTCGACAAGACGGGCACGCTGACGGTGGGCAGGCCGAAGCTGCTCAGCACCTCGCCCATGGACGGCGTGACGGAGGAGGAGCTGCTGGGCACGGCGGCCTCGGTGGAGGCGCTCTCCGCGCACCCCTTGGCCCACGCCATCGTGGAAGCGGCGGCCTCGCGAGGGCTCAAGCCCGCGGCTGGCACCGACATGGAGGCCATCCACGGCAAGGGCCTGCGCGCGAAGGTCGGCGACACGGTGGTCTCCGTGGGCAACCTCGCGCTCTTCGACGGCGAGAACGTCCCCGAGGACATCCGGGCGCGGGTCGACCGGCTGGAAGAAGCAGGACAGACGACGATGGTGGTGCGCGGCGGGGGCCGATACCTCGGCGTGCTCGGGGTGGCGGACACGGTGCGCTCGGGGGCGCGGCATGTCATCTCCACGCTCAAGCAGCAGGGGATTGCGCGCACGGTGATGCTGTCGGGCGACAACTCGCGCGTGGCGAAGTCCATCGCGGCGCAGGTGGGGCTGGACGAGGCTCGGGCGCCGCTGATGCCCGCCGACAAGGTGACGGCGGTCCGGGAGATGGGGCGCTCGGGCTCGGTGGCGATGGTGGGCGACGGCGTCAACGACGCTCCGGCCCTGGCCGCCGCGGCGGTGGGCGTGGCCATGGGCGGCGCGGGCTCGGACGCGGCGCTGGAGACGGCGGACGTGGTGCTGATGAGCGATGACCTGTCGCGGCTGCCCTTCGCGGTGAGCCTGGCGCGTCAGGCCACGGCGGTGATGAAGCAGAACCTGGTCATCGCGCTGGGCGTCAGCGGTGTGCTCATCGTCGCGACACTCCTGGGCCTCACGAAAATCAGCCACGCGGTGGTGCTGCACGAAGGCAGCACGCTGCTCGTGGTGGCCAACGGCCTACGGCTGCTCGCGCTCCGGCCCAAGGTCCTGGGCTCCACGCCGCTTCCCTCCATGGAAATCTCCCCGGAGCCCCGCTCATGACCTCTGACGCACGGAACACCGTGGACGCGGTCGACTCGCCGGAGGCGGAGGTCCTGAGAGGGCTTCGCACGCTCTGGGACCCCTACCGGCACGACGGCAAGACCTACAAGATCCTGGCCGTGCGGGACCTGTCTCGCGCGACGTGGATCTACCTGGATGGCATCGAGCGTGAGACGTACCTCGGAAACATCCCCGAGGAGTGCCTGACGGCCAAGGCAGAGGACTGCGCACCCGGCACCCGGTTCGAGCTCCTGGGCCTCCTCCCCGAGACCCAACGCAGCGGCGTCAGCGTCTATCGGTTCGACCTGACCGGCCCCCTGGGCCCCGACATCAAGGCCGAGCTCCTCGCCAAGCGCATCTACGTGGATGACCTGTCCAAGGACTCCGAGGTCATCACCCGGCGAAACGCCATCGGCCACTGCGTCTCCGCACGACGATGTGACCTCGGGTCCGTGGGCGAGCTCCTCGACATCCTCCAGACCGCCGGCTCGCGCGGCGCGCGCTTCTTCTACAGCGTGCTCGGCGGGGACACTTCTGGCTGGGACATCGGCATCGTCACCCTCCTGGACTCGCAAGCCACCTACGCGACCTACCCCATCAACGCCCGCTTCAAGGACGTCGAAGAGCAGGGCCGAATCCAATCGCTGCTCCATGAGTTCGGGGCCGTCGAGTGTCGCTACGACGAGCACCACCACGCCGAGACGGACCTCCTCCTGGGCTTGCGCACGATTCCTCATGCTCCGGGGACCGACTCGCCATTCAAGGTCCTGGCCGTCCGCGACGTGTCGCGTGCCGACTACCTCTACCGCAACGCCGAGGACACCGTCCTGGAGCAGTACGCGAAGCCCACGCCCGCGCCCATCGACCCTGGCACCTTGATGGAGCTCCTGGGGAACATCCCCGTGGGGATGCTTAGTCACACCAACAAGCAGGTCCGCTACTGGAGGAAGGGAGCACTCGCCCCCTTCATCGAGGCGGAGCTCGTCCGGCTCGGTGTCACGCCCGGCCTCCCAGGGCCTTCACGATAGCGTCCCGCGTGTAGTGCTGGTCACACAGCGCTCGGAACTCGTCCCGGTCTGGAACCGTGTCCACATAGACCTCCTCGGTGACGAGACAGAGGGTGTTGAACGTGCAGGTCTCGAACCGGGGCGTCGTGGTCCACGGAGGAGACGGCGGTGGGCCATGCACCGTCACCTTCGGCTTTCGCAGGAAGCGGGCCTTCACGGGGGTGGAGAGGAAGCCCATGACCGCCAGGGCCTGGGTCTGCCGACGCTCGGCATCGAAGAAGAGCGGCACCACGCAGCGAGGGTCCGACACGACGTCCGGGTCCTCATGGTAGGTGCGCATCCATCGACGCGTGAGCCTGGCCGCGGAGAGGTCCGCCTCGGAAACGGGGCCGAAGCCCAGCTCGTTCCGAGCGATGGCATGTGCTCCTCGGAAGAGCTGTTCCATCCACACGAGCTCATCCCAGAGGGATTCCTCATGTGTCCCCTTGGGCTTGAGGCGATGCGCCAGGGTCAGGGTGGGCGCTCCCAGGAACTCCGCGAGCAGCTGGCGGAGGAGCCGGTATGTCTCCGCTCGACGGCGATAATGCTCGGCGAGCGGCTCGAGTGTGAGCCTGGGTGAGACGATGAGCGGAGAGCCTCCCGCGTAGAGCGGTTCGAGCTGCTTGGAGTGTGTCTCCCGGGTCAGCGCGAAGAGCGCGCGGAACTGGGCCTCCAGCTCCGTGCGGTACTTGAGCCCCAGGACCAATCGCTCCGCCTCGGGGGTCCGCTCCGGGAACAGCAGCGGCGCCAGGGCATGAAGCTGATGATCATAGACACCCGAGTGAGGGCCGGGCGTGGTGTCGAGCCGCCCGTCGCGGATGCGCTGGATGAGCTCGTGGACGAGCTGGAAGCCCTCGGGCGGCGGCTTCGTCGCGAAGAGGGACTTCACGATGCGGCCCTCATGCGAGTCCGACGGAGGAAGGAAGCAGCGCGAATCCCCCGCTTCATGGACCGCTGGCTTCACCAGCGGATTCGTCAGCCGAGCCATGAGGCTCAAGTGCCGCTGGTAGTCGGACAACCTCGAGGGCTCTTCCGCGAGCGCCTGATGGAGCAGCTCGGCGATGTTCGCCGGCAGGTCCGTCTGGAGAAACCGGTCCTGGAGGAACACGGACCGCAGCGCGGGGCTCCATGAATAGAACCCCAGCGGCTTCGAGTGTGTGGGATTGCCTTGGAAATCCTTCCGCAACTTCTTCGCGAGTCGCGTCACTCCCGCGTCTGACTCCTCGACCTCATCCGACATCGACAGCGCGGCCTGCAAGAAGGCCAGCGCCCAGCCGAGGTCCTTCGAAGCCGACGCGGACCACCGTCCACGCAAGACCTTCCGGACGTCTTCCACGAGCCCGCGCTTCCCGGCCAGACGCGGTGTCCCCTCCTGGACCAGGAGCTCCACCGCCGCGAGACACCCATCATCGAAGGCCTTGGCCTTGAGCGAGAAGGCCAGGGAGGGCGTCCAGTTCCCCAGCGACGGACTGCAGGGAGGCGTCGGGTACAGGTAGGGCTCGATGGGCGCCTTCACGTCGATGGCGACCGGCGCCCCGTCATTGACGGTTTGCGTCCGCGCACGTTTGAGGTCCGGCCGACCCCGCACCGACCAGAAGGTCACCTCGTCATCCACCTCGAGCTCGAGGACCTGCGAGGAGAGGTCGACCTCCACCGGGTTGTCGTTCCACCGGAACAAATAGTCAGACATGGAGGCTCATGATGACACGCCCGGCGCGGTGCTCGCATTCATGTCTCGAAGCCTCGCGCTGAGCCCGCACCTTCGTCTGGAGGGAGCGGAGTCGAAGAGTCTCAGACACTCGGCCTCCCTCGGGGGCGCCGTGTGCTGGCAAGCAAGCTCCCTATGTTTCCAGGCACGTCTTGTGACCGAGGAAGCAATGACGCTCAAGCCCTTGTCGCCCACCCTCCGGCGCGGCGTCATCGCCCTGCTGTCCGCGCTGAGCACCGGGGCCTGGGAGGCCCAGGCCCACCCTCCCGAGCCAGACGTACCGACCGCCGCCGCTGACGCCACGGGCATGGAAGACGAGGCGCCGAGGCGCCCCTTCGTGGAGTGGAGCGTCGCCAACCTCGGGGTGACGTCCCAGCGGATGGAGACGCCCACCTGGACCTTTCCGTCCTCCCTCCCCGTCCAAGGAGAGGAGCCCCCGGAGTCCACGAGCACACAGACCCTCGCCATCGCCAACCCGGCGGACGTCTCCGTCGACTTCAACGGGCAGACGGACCTGGGCGTCCTGCGGCTGCACTTCAACGCGGGCTTCGCCCAGCCCCATGCCTCGGTCGGCATCCATGCCAGCTACGCCTATGCACGGCTCGGCGGCTTCGTCGCGGGGTTCGCCGACTCGACGTTCGCCGACGCCGACGCCTATCCCGGGACGCTCGACTTCGCGGGCCCCAACGCGCTCGTGTTCCAGAAGCACGTGGTGCTCCGCTATGGGCACCCGCTGAACCCCGATGAAGGCGTGCGGATGTTCCTCCAGGTCGCGCTCGAGGAGCCCGGCGCCAACCTCCCCACGAGCGGGCAGACGCCTCGGGACCCCGTTCCGGATGGCATCGTCTCCTGGCGTGCGGAGAGCGACTGGGGCCACCTCCAGCTCGCCGGCCTGATTCGCGCGGTGAGCGGCCGGGACATGGAGCGGGAGACGCGAGACACGGCGCTGGGCCTTGGCGGCAACCTGACGGGGGCCTGTCACGTGGGGGACAGGCACAGGCTCCAGCTGGGAATCACAGGCGGCCAGGGCATCGCGGCCTACGTCAACGAGCTGGGGGATTCACAGTACGACGCCGCGCCGGAGGTGGACGGCTCGCTCGACGCGCTCCCCGTGCTGGGGGGTTACGCGGCCTTCACCTATGGGTGGACGGAGATGCTGAGCTCCACCGCGACGTATGGATGGCTCAGGGTGTGGGACCGGGCGCATGGTGAGTCCTTGGGGGACACGGGCTTCCGGCGGTCGCAATACGCCTCACTGAACCTGGTCGCGGACCTCGTCGAGGGGACTCAAGCGGGCGTCGAGGGACTGTGGGGCTACAGCCGAGCCATCAACAACGAGTCCAGCCACGCCCTTCGAATCCAGTTCGCGTTCCAGTATCGCTACTGAGCCAGCGAAGACATGAATCCATCCGGCACGCGGGGGGGGCGGAAACCCCAGCACGCGTCCGCATGCCGGGGTCTCTTGCGTGAGGCGGGACTACTCGACGACTTCGGCCTTCACGAGGACGACGTCCTCGAGCGGGACGTCCTGGTGGCCGCTCTTGGTGCCGGTGCGGACGCCCTTGATGGCGTCGACGACCTCGCGGCCCTCGATGACCTCGCCGAACACGGCGTAGCCCCAGCCCTGGACGTTCTTGCCGGAGTGGTTGAGGAAGCCGTTGTCGGCCACGTTGATGAAGAACTGGGCGCTGGCGGAGTGCGGGTCATTGGTCCGGGCCATGGCGACCGTGTACTTGTTGTTCTTCAGCCCGTTGTCCGCCTCGTTCTGGATGGGGGCGCGCGTGGGCTTCTGGCGCATGCCGGGCTCGAAGCCGCCGCCCTGAATCATGAAGTTGTTGATGATGCGGTGGAAGACGGTGTTGTTGTAGTGCCCCTCCTTCACGTACTGAACGAAGTTCTCGGCGCTCTTCGGCGCCTTCTCCGCGTTCAGCTGAAGGACGATGTCGCCGTGGTTGGTGGTGAGCTTGACCTTGGTCATGTGAGGTTCTCCTGGGTCATCGAAAGGGCCCGGCACCATACCCGCTGGGAAGTGTCCCCTGCGGAAATTTCTTGGCCCCATGGTCGCGGAGTGCGACTCGCCGCGCGAGGACTCCGAACATGGAGCTTCTTCGAGCCGACAGTCCGGGGTTGGTGAGTGCCACTGCGCCGAACGGCGCGAAGGAAGCAGCGCTTCCAACGGCCCTCTGAGGAAGGGCTCCATGGTCCACCGCGGAGCCATGAAGAGTCGGATAGGCTTCGACCAGGAGGATGTATGCCCTCACTCGTCATCCGGCCCCGACCTCTCACAGCATGGCAAGCCAGGTTCGCACGCAGTGCCCTGCTCACCATGCTGACACCGCCCCTATGGATCTGCGGAGCGGGTGTTGGAACCAGTGTCGCGGGGACGCAGCGAGACAGTGGCCCGTCCACCATGGCGCCCCCCCCCACCCCGCACTTCTCGCCCGAGGATGAAGCGCCTATCGACATCGAAAAACTGAATCGACTCGACACGGATGGAGATGGCATCCCCGACGGCGAGGACAACTGCCCCAACAAGCCCAACAGCACACAAGCAGACAAGGATGGCGATGGCTTTGGTGACATCTGTGAACCTCAACCGCTTCGTGTGGATACCGCCACACGCCTGACCATCACGCCTTCACCCGCCCACCTGAACCAGCCGTTGACCGTGACAATGCGCGTCCGCAACACCGGCACGGCGGGCGCCTCGTCCATCGTGGGTTCGATTCCGCTTCCAAATGCGCTCGACCCTCACTCAGTGACATCCAGCCAGGGCACCTGCAAACGCAGCAGGGAGGGGAGCATCCTCTGCAAACTCGGTAATCTGGCCCCGGAACAAGAGCTCATGGTCACAGTCCGGTGCCTCCCGCGTGCGATTGGCAACCTGACGATCCGAGCATTCGCCATGAGTGAAATCCTGGACCGCGATGCCAACAGCGACAACGACGACCCGACCACCCGCCTGACCGTCCTGCCCTGAGACTTCGGCCTGCCCCCAACCCCACCGCTCAAACTCAGACACCGCACAGCCCTCCGCCATCACGGGTGATTTCCTCTGCCCTGGAGGTCAACCCATCGCAGAGCCACATACCGTCGCGGCAACCGCATCGAGGGATGCCTGGACTTCTCCCAGGCGTTCCTCGACAGGTAGGAAGTAGGGCGATTGGGACTCCCCCCTCAGGGGGATTTCCTTCATGCCCCTGAGTGACGCACCGTGGTTCCCCTCCGCGCCGGCCTCCGCCTGACGCGGCTCGCCCCGGGGGAGACCATCATGCCCACCGCCATCCTGGTCCTGGCCCTCTCGAGCCTCCTGTTGGCGGGGCTCCTGGCCTGGACCGTCCTCAAGCTTCGCGCCCTCCAAGCCCGCTACAGGCCCGTCCTCGACGCCGAGGCCGAACGCCAGCGCGTCCTCGCCTCCATCGAGCGTGCCCAGGCCGAGTCCACACACCGACTCGCGTCCGAACGCAACCGCGTCGCGACCGAGCTTGCCCAGGAGCGCGAGGCCTCCGATGCCGCCATCCGAACCGCCAAGGCCGAGCTGGAGCGCACCCGCATCGAAACCCAGCAAGCGCTCGCCCTCGCACGCCGTCACATCGCCACCGAGCCCGAGCCCCCGGTCTTGCCTGCCACCAAGCGTGTCGACCGCTCCCCTCGCACGGCGCCAGCCCCTGCCGTCCCGCGCCTCCGTGTGCTGACGAAACTGCCGACGCCGTAGCGCCCGTCCTCAATTCCTCTCATTCCAGCTGACGCACCCCCGGCGCGGCGAGAGCCGCCCTGACCTGCCGGGAGACGTGCGGTCTTCGTGCCTCGGCCCGAGGCACGCCCAGGAAACGTGTATGCACCTGAAGCAGAATCGACTCGTCCCCTGGTTGCCGCGGCCAGGAGCCTTCGCGT
The DNA here is from genome assembly GCF_038561935.1 of Myxococcus stipitatus. Next base: position 8,438,177 of record NZ_CP102770.1, read on the forward strand.
CTCAGGGCCTCCGGGTGGACCATGCGCGCTGACGCCTTCCTGTTGCCCCTCGTGCTGCTGGTGGCCGCGCCTGGCACCGCTCCCGCGACCCTCGGAGCCGGAACACAGACAAGCGCCCCTCCACGACAGGCGGTCCTCGACACCCTCCGCGAAGTGACAGGCTCGCTGAATGGGATTGAAGGGGCGCTCACGAAGCGGGTGAGCAGGCTTCGAGCCCAGGAGGCATGGCTCGCCAACGCGGAGGTCGTCACCCGCCATGTCGAACAAACCTCCGCGCACGTGAAGTGGCTCCGAGGCGCACTCGAGAGCGCGACCACGCTCACCAAAGTGGCCTCCGAAGCGGGGGACTCCGACATGGAGCTGGGAGTGCTTCGCATGACAGGGCCCAAGCTCCAGGCCGCCATGCTCGGGACGCTGCTGTTGGCCACCTGGATTGACTTCCTTCAGCTCGCGGACGCCTCGATTCGGCACTGTCCCATGTGCGGCGCCGAGCAGCTGTCCGCCGACCTGCACCAGGTCCAGGGCTGGATTCAGCCCTCGATGAACGACCTCCAGTCCTTGGACCCGAAGCGCGTCGAGCGGGCGGCCACCGCGATGCCCGAGCTGATGGGCACCCTGACCCAGGAGTTCGCCAGGCTGCGCGAGAACACCCGCGCCGTGATGAAGCTCGGTGAGAAGGTCGTCCCCGCGCCCCGGGTGCTGGAGACGATGACGCTGCTCTCCCCGCTGGAGGCATCCCTTCCACGGAGTCCCTCGGCCACGCCCGTGCCGCTCGACAAGGGTCTGGTCCTGCACGCCAGCGGCGTCATGGCGGGCTCACGCCTCGTCGTCTCCACCGACCGGATGAAGAGGATGCGAAGGCTCGTGCAAGCAGGAGTCCTCTCCCTGTCCACCGTCCGCTCCATCATCCACATCCACGGCGGACAGGTGATGACGGCCCAGGCACGCCAGGACCTGCCCGAGGACGTGAGGAACGCACTGGGGGCCAGCCCCGAGGGACGAAGCGTGCACGTGTCGGAGGCTCCGAAGCACCCGGTCCTTCCCCAAGAGCACCGCGAGTGGTTCGAGCAGCGCGGCTTCAAGGGCGACACGGACATCGACCAGTTCTCCGTCCCGCTGGAGCCATCCCGCCCCGAGGCCACTCCCGGCGACTGGAAGCTGGGACACATGTCGCCCGGCGAGTGGAACCGGGTGCTCATGCAGGCGCTGCGCGAAGCGGAGCTCTCGGCGGGTCGACGCCTGACGCGCAGCCAGGTCCTTCACGTCGTCGCGGGGCGCATGAAGGAACACAAGGTCCCCATGACCTTCGTCACGGAAACCCGTCACTGAGCGCGGGCACACCCACCAACGCAATGCGTCACCTCCAGCACGCCTCATCAGGGACCCGCCTGCCAGGTGACTCTCCAGTCAGCGCTCCTTGGCATGCCAAGAAGTCAGGCCCCACACACGCAACAGGAACGCCACTCCACGCGACGCTGGGACGGAAGTGGAAACGTGGCATGTTGCGCCCGCGATGGCTGTCAGCGTCTTCGACCTCTTCAAGATTGGTATCGGTCCCTCGAGCTCCCACACGGTGGGGCCCATGCGCGCCGCGCGCACGTTCGTGCAGCGGCTGGCGGAGCATGGCCACCTGGAGAAGCTCACGCGTCTGAAGGTCGAGCTGTTCGGCTCGCTCGGCGCGACGGGCAAGGGCCACGGCAGCGACAAGGCCGTGGTGCTGGGCCTGCGCGGCGACACGCCCGAGGGCGTGGACGTCGAGTGCATTCCCGCCGTCATCGCGACCTGGCGCTCGGAGGGCCGCATCAGCGTGCTCGGCCAGCGCGACATCACCTTCAAGGACGGCGAGCACCTGGTGATGCACCGCCGCCGCACCCTGCCCTACCACCCGAACGGCATGCGCTTCTCCGCGTTCGGCGCGGACGGCGCGGAGCTGGACACGCGCGTCTATTACTCCGTGGGCGGAGGCTTCGTCGTGGACGAGTCCGCGACCACCGGCCAGGACCCGCTGCGCGTGGACGCCACGCCGCTCCCCTTCCCCTTCCAGTCCGCGGCGACGCTGCTGGAGCTGTGTGAGAAGGAGCGCATGTCCTTCAGCGCCATCATGATGGCGAACGAGAAGACCTGGCGCTCGGAGCAGGACATCCGCGCGGGCCTGCTGCGCATCTGGGACGTCATGCAGTCCTGCGTGCGCCGAGGCTGCTCCTCCAGCGGCATCCTCCCTGGTGGCCTCAAGGTGGAGCGCCGTGCGTCCGCCATGTACCAGCGGCTGCTCAGCCGCCCGGAGGCCGGCCTCACCAACCCGCTCACCGTGCTGGACTGGGTCAACCTCTACGCCCTCGCCGTCAACGAGGAGAACGCCGCGGGAGGCCGTGTCGTCACCGCGCCCACCAACGGCGCCGCCGGCATCATCCCCGCGGTGCTGCACTACTACTGGCGCTTCTGCCCGGGTGCGAACGACGACGGCGTGGTGCGCTTCCTCCTCACCGCGGGCGCCATCGGCGTGCTCTACAAGGAGAACGCCTCCATCAGCGGCGCCGAGGTCGGCTGCCAGGGCGAGGTGGGGAGCGCCTGCTCCATGGCCGCGGGCGCGCTCGCGGAGGTGCTCGGCGGCACCCCGCTCCAGGTGGAGAACGCGGCGGAGATCGCCATGGAGCACAACCTGGGCCTCACCTGCGACCCCATTGGCGGACTGGTGCAGGTGCCCTGCATCGAGCGCAACGCCATGGCCTCCGTGAAGGCCATCAACGCCGCCCGGATGGCCCTCTCCGGCGACGGACGCCACTTCGTCAGTCTGGACAAGGTCATCCGGACCATGCGCGACACCGGTCGTGACATGAAAGACAAGTACAAGGAGACCGCGCGCGGCGGGCTCGCCGTCAACGTGCTCGAGGTCGCCAATCTCAGCGTCGGCTTGCCCGAGTGCTGAAGTCTATTCCAGACGTCTCCTGTCATTGATTCGCCACGCGATGCGCGAGGAAAAATCGCGTATCGCGGCAACGACTTCACGATTCGTCCCAGCCTCATCCCCGTGAGGTTGAGACTGTCAGAGGCCGACAGCAATATGTCGCGTCCTCCGGTGCGAAGCGCGCCGGGTGTCTTGTCGTGCCCCCCTCCAAGGAGCTGTCCGGATGACACCCCCGAAGTCACGACCCGCCTGGGTCACGCGACGTCCGCGTGTCCAGGTGCTCTCCCTGCTCGCGGCCGTCCTGCTGACCCTGCCCACGGCCGCGCAATCCCAAACGACATACACCCTCTTCTCCCCCGCTGACACACCCGCGGTCCCCTCCGTTACGAACGATCATGACGCCGTGGAGCTCGGCGTGAAGTTCCGCGCCGACGTCGACGGAGACATCCTGGGCATCCGCTTCTACAAGGGCACCGGCAACACCGGCACCCATGTGGGCAGCTTGTGGAGCGCCGTGGGCCAGCGGCTGGCCTTCGCCACCTTCACGAACGAGACGGCCTCCGGCTGGCAGGAGGTGGCCTTCGCCACGCCCGTGCCCGTCACCGCCCACACGACCTACGTCGCCTCGTACCACGCGCCCGTGGGTGGCTATGGCTTCACGAGCGGCGGCCTGACGGCGGCGGTGGACGCGCCGCCGCTGCACTCGCTGCCGGGGATTCCCGACGGCAACGGTGTCTTCAGCTACGGCGCCGCGGGCACCTTCCCGCTCACCAGCTTCGCCAACGCGAACTACTGGGTGGACGTGGTCTTCCGTCCCGCCGCGCCGGTGACGCTGTGGCCGCCCACCGCCACGCCCGCGGTGCCCTCCGTGACGAATGACTCCGCGTCCGTGGAGCTGGGCCTGAAGTTCAAGACCAGCGTGAGCGGCAACGTGCTGGGCGTGCGCTTCTACAAGGGCGCCGCCAACACGGGCACCCACGTGGGCAGCCTGTGGAGCGTCAACGGGCAGCGCCTGGCCTCCGCCACCTTCACCAACGAGACGGCCTCCGGCTGGCAGGAGGTCCTCTTCCCCACGCCCATCCCCATCCCCGCCAATGCGACGCACGTCGTCTCGTACCACGCCCCCGTGGGCGCCTATGCCTTCGACAACGGCGGGCTGGCCACGGGCCTGGACGCGCCTCCCCTCTTCGCGCTGCCGGGCAGCACCAGCGGCGGCAACGGCGTCTTCAGCTATGGCGCCGCGGGCACCTTCCCCATCAACAGCTTCGGCAACTCGAACTACTGGGTGGACGTCCTCTTCCAGGCCACCGGCGCGCTGCCGCCGACGCAGCCCCCGGGCAACACCTTCCGCCTCTTCGCCCCCACGGATGTGCCGGCCACCCCCACCGCGAACGAGAGCGCCTCCGTGGAGCTGGGCGTGAAGTTCCGCGCGGACGTGGCTGGCCGCATCAAGGGCGTGCGCTTCTACAAGGGCAGCGGCAACGGCGGCACCCACGTGGGCAACTTGTGGAGCGCCACCGGCCAGCCCCTGGCCTCCGCCACCTTCACCAACGAGACGGCCGTCGGCTGGCAGGAGGTGAGCTTCGCGTCCCCCGTCGACATCACCGCGGGCACCACCTACGTGGCGTCGTACTTCGCGCCGCAGGGCGGCTATTCCTATACCAACGGCGGCCTGGCCAGCGGCGTGAATGCCCCGCCGCTGCGCGCCCTGCCCGGCACCACCAGCGGCGGCAACGGCGTCTATACCTACGGCGCCTCGTCCACCTTCCCGAGCAGCAGCCACCAGGACACCAACTACTGGGTGGACGTCGTCTTCGAGACGCTGGGCCCGCCTCCGCGCCCCGGTGTCCATGGCGCGGGCCCCGTGCTCGTGGCCACCGCCCCGGGCAATCCCTTCACCGACTACCTGCGCGAAATCCTGGAGGCGGAGGGCATCGCCACCTACGCCACCACCGACGCGGGCAACCTGGGCGTCAGCGTGTCGCTCAATGACTACAAGGTGCTGGTGCTGGGCGAGCAGGCGCTCGGGGCCAACCAGGTGACGCTCATCACGAGCTGGGTCAACGCGGGCGGCAGCCTCATCGCCCTGCGCCCCGGGTCCAACCTGGAGTCCCTGCTGGGCCTCAATCCCTCCCAGGGTACGCTCTCCAACGGCTACCTGCTCGTCAATGACACACAGGCGCCAGGCACGGGCATCACCGCGGAGACGATGCAGTACCACGGCCCCGCGGACCAGCGCACGCTGACCGCCGGCACGCGCGCGGTGGCCACGCTCTACTCCAGCCCCACCACCCCGACGGCCTACGCCGCCATCAGCCAGCGCACCGTGGGCAGCGGCACCGCCACCGCGTTCATGTATGACCTGGCCCGCTCCGTCGTCCTCACCCGCCAGGGCAACCCCGCCTGGCAGGGACAGAACCGAGATGGCTCCAACATCGGCCCCGGCGCTCGCGCCAGCGACATGTTCTACGGCAACGCGTCCTTCGACCCGCAGCCGGACTGGGTGAACCTGGGCAAGGTCCAGATTCCCCAGGCGGACGAGCAGCAGCGGCTCCTGGCCAACCTGCTCCACCAGACGAGCAGCATCCCGCTGCCCCGGCTCTGGTACTTCCCGCGCTCGCACAAGGCCGTGGTCGTGATGACAGGGGATGGGCACCCCGGCGGTGGGACCTCGCAGCGCCTGAATCAATATCTGGCCGACAGCCCCACCGGCTGCAGCCTGGATGACTGGGAATGCATCCGCGGCACCGTCTACGACTACGTGGGCGGACTGACGGCCACCCAGGCCAACGGCTACGTGGCCCAGGGCTTCGAGTACGCGCTGCACATCAACACGGGCTGCGCGGACTACACGCCCTTCACGCTGGGCCCCAACTTCTTCACGCCGCAGCTCGCGAGCTTCGCGCAGAACTTCCCCGCCATCCCCGCGCCCGTCACCAACCGCACGCACTGCATCGCGTTCAGCGACTGGGCCACGCAGCCCAAGGTGTCGCGCCAGCACGGCATCCGCCTGGACACCAACTACTACTACTGGCCCGACTACTGGGTGCAGGACCGCCCGGGCCTGTTCACCGGCTCCGGCCTGGCCATGCGCTTCGCGGACGTGGACGGCACGCCGCTGGACGTCTACCAGCTCGCCACGCAGATGACGGACGAGTCCGGCCAGTCGTACCCGCTGCACATCGACACGCTGCTCGCCAACGCGCTGGGGCCCAAGGGCTACTACGGCGCCTTCACCGCCAACATGCACGTGGACCAGCACCCGTCTCCGGGCTCCACCGCCATCATCGCGTCCGCGAAGCGCGACGGCGTGCCGGTCATCACCGCGAAGCAGCTGCTCGAGTGGCTCGACGCTCGCGAGGCCACGCAGGTGTCCGCGCTGAGCTACACCGGCTCGACGCTCTCCTTCACCGTGACGAGCCCCGCGCGCAACCTGTCCCTCATGGTGCCCACGCGCACCACCACGGGCCTCACCCTGTCCTCCGTCACCCGCGCGGGCGCGCCCGTCACCACCGTGGCGCGCACCATCAAGGGCGTGGGCTTCGTCTTCATCGACGGCGCCCAGGCAGGCACCTACACGGCCACCTATCAGTGAGTCCGCGGCCCCGGCTTCGGGGTGGGTGACACGAGGGGCTCGACACGGCGCGTCCAGGTCGAGCCCCTTCGTTTCACCCCCGATGAACCCGGGAGGTTCACTCCTCAACAGGGGGTGTCTTGTGTTGGAAGGCCCGCAGCCTCTATGACGCGCCACGGGCAGGCGCCCTGCTGGCTGCCGCCCGGACAAGGACACACCCCATGCTCAAGAAGATTCTCGTCGGCCTGGCCGCCGTCATCCTCATCCTCGTCGGCGTCATCGCCACCCGCCCCTCCGAGTTCAGCATCAGCCGCACCGCGACGCTGCCGGCGCCCATCGACGTCGTCTTCGCGCAGGTGAATGACTTTCACCAGTGGCCCGCCTGGTCCCCCTGGGGGAAGTTGGACCCGAACATGAAGTCGACGTACACGGGCGCGGAGTCGGGCACCGGCGCCGTCAATGCCTGGACTGGGAATGACCAGGTGGGCGAGGGCCGGATGACCATCGAGGAGAGCCGCCCGAACGAGCTCGTCCGCATCAAGCTCGAGTTCATCAAGCCCTTCACCGTGACGAACACCACGACCTTCACCTTCAAGGCCGCGCAGGGCGGCACCGAGGTGACGTGGACCATGAGCGGCCACAACAACTTCGTCAGCAAGGCGTTCTCGCTGCTCATGGACATGGACAAGATGATTGGCAAGGACTTCGAGACGGGCTTCGCCAACCTGAAGCCTGTCGTGGAGGCCGAGGCCGCCAAGCGCGCCGAGGCCGTGCGCCTGGCCGAGGAGAAGGCCGCCGCCGAGAAGGCCGCCGCCGAGAAGGCCGCCGCGGAGAAGCTCGCCGCCGAGCAGGCCGCCGGGGGCATCCAGCCGGCCGTCGCGCAGCCCACGCCGTGATGCGCCGCTAGCGCTTCGTCACGTCGGGCCGCTCAGCGCCTCCGTGTCGTGGATCTCGAGGTCCTCGCGCGGAGGCGCTGTCGTTTCCAGGAGGCGCGGACGTCAGCCGGGCGTGCGCCCCACGAAGAGGCCCAGGGCGAAGGCCGCGCCCATGAGCAGCAGCACCAGCGGCCAGGACAGTCCTCCTCGGGCCTTCGCCTTCGCGGCGGATGTCGCGGCGCTCGCGTCCGCGGGCTCCTCGGGGAGCAGGAGCCGGACCTTGATGACGGCCTTGATGAGCGCGTCCTCGACGTCGCCCAGGAAACGCTCGTACTCCTCGGGCTGGAGCTCCAGCGGCTCGCCGTGGTGGGCCTCGTAGCGGCGCGCGACACCGTCATAGGCACGCAGCTGGGCCTCGCGCTTGGAGACGTCGACCCAGCCGCACATGAGCGAGGGACCCGAGCCCTTGCGCGGCACCAGGGAGATGGCCTGCCGGGCCAGCTTGCCGCCCGCGGTGCTGGGCCCTTCCGGCTCGTCGATGCGGAGCACCCGGTGCGGACCTCGGCCGTACACCTTCTTCGAGAGCGCGTCGCGAAGCTGCTCCGCGAGGAGCGCGGAGTGGTTGGCGTACATCGTCCGCAGCGCGGGGCCGCTCTCCTCGGCGGCGGCGGTTTTTCCGTTCGCCGGCTCCAGCGGACTGAGCCTCACGACGCCCGCCGTGTTTCCGCTCGTCGAGGGCTTCTCGCCGCCGCGCGACAGCCAGTTCGCCGGCTTCTCCGAGCCCATGCGACCTCCCGAGGGCGCGTTGCCCGGAGGGCCCCGCAGGACAGGCGGAGGGCCACCTCGGACCTCCGTCGCGGGAGCTCCACCGCCGCGCACCTCGGTGGCGAAGGGCAGCGGAGCATCCGCGTCGCCTCGCCCTCCCTTCGCGGGAACGCCACCACCGCGGACCTCGGTGGCGAAGGGCAGCGGAGCATCCGCGTCGCCTCGCCCCACCTTCGCGCTGGCGCCCGTGCCGCGCACCTCCGTGGCGAACGGAGGCGGTGCCTCGCCCTCCGCGCCGGGACGCCGCGCCCCACCTGGCAGCCCCATGATGGAGGTCGCCTCATCTTCGTCCCACGACGAGGCCCCCTCGCTCTTCACCGGGACGCCACCCCCGGCGCCCACGGGCCGGGCCCGGGCAGGACCTTTCGCCTCGGTGATGATGTCCTCCTGCCCGTCCCCTTCCTCCCGTGCCTCCGGGGGCGCCACGCGGGTCTCCTCGGGAGTGAAGGTCGGAATGTCCCGAGTGGCATCCTCATCCTCGGGGGCGATTCGCGTCTCTTCGCTCCGGCCGGGGCCACCGCCCCGCCGATGTCCATTCGCCATGGCCGCTCCTCGTCCGACCGAGGATAGCCCGGCGATGACCCGGATGAGTCACGGGAAAGCCACCCCGCTCACGTCCGTCGATAGACGTCCGGGTCATGTCGCTCCATGTAGCCCCCTGGGTTCTTCAGCGGCGTGAAGCCGTATTGCGAATACAGCCCATGGGCATCCTTGGTGACGAGCGAGAAGCGCCGCAGCCCCTGGAGGTCCGGATGCGCCAGGAGCACCTCCATCAGCCACTTGCTCAGCCCCTTCCCACGATGTGACTCCAGGATGAACACATCACAGAGATACGCGAACGTCGCCCGGTCCGTGATGACACGCGCGAAGCCCACCTGAGCCCCCTCGGCTGAATACACGCCCAGGACCAACGAGTTGCGGCACGCCCGCTCCACCGTGGCTCGGGAGATACCCGCGCTCCAGTACGAGCGCGTCAGGTATCCATGCACGACCTCCATGTCGATACGGGCCGCATCATCCGAGACGACAAACCCGTTCTCACCCAGCACCTCGAAGCGACCAGGTGCTCCACCACTGTTGCTCATGAGCCGCATGCCTCCTGGCATGAATCCACCGTGAGCCTGGGACCTCAGCCCGCCCCCCGCTCCGCTTCAAGCGGAAATCACAGGTACAGTCACCCTCCGGGACGCGAAGCACAGTCCTCGCCCGAGCCACCCTCCCGCAATGACAGACACTTCGCCAGACATGGCTGACATTGACGACACCCCGTTGCTCAGATTCTGAGCATGTCTCCAAGCCGCTGGGTATCTGCATACCCAGCCAACGTCACCTGATGGACACGACGCCATCAAATAGATCCGTCACCCAAGTAACTCTTGGATTCAGGGTCTCAAACACTCTAGAAGTCCCCCGCGTCAAAACGAGGGGCATTGATGGCCAAGGCTCAAGACAAGCATCCTTTTGTATTGCCAGAGTTCTACGTCCCCTGGCCGGCCCGGCTGAATCCCCACCTCGAAGCGGCACGCGTCCATTCCAAGGCGTGGGCGCGAGAGCTGGGCATCATCGGCGTACCGAAGGACGGCAGCGCGCCTGAAATCTGGAGCGAGGCCAAGTTCGACGCGATGGACTACGCGCTCTTGTGCGCCTACACCCATCCGGAGGCGCCGAGCCCGGAGCTGGACCTCATCACGGACTGGTACGTCTGGGTCTTCTACTTCGACGACCACTTCCTCGAAATCTACAAGCGGCCGCAGGACCGCAAGGGCTCCAAGGAGTACCTGGACCGGCTGCCCATGTTCATGCCGGTGGACCTGAGCACGCCCATGCCGCCGCCCACCAACCCCGTCGAGGCGGGGCTGGCGGACCTGTGGATGCGCACCGTTCCCACCAAGTCCGAGGCCTGGCGCCGGCGCTTCTTCGAGAGCACCAAGGCCCTCCTGGACGAGTCCACGTGGGAGCTGGACAACATCAGCGAGAAGCGCGTCTCCAACCCCATCGAGTACATCGAGATGCGCCGCAAGGTCGGCGGGGCCCCCTGGTCCGCGGACCTGGTGGAGCACGCCGTCTTCGCGGAGGTCCCCGACCGCATCGCCGCCAGCCGGCCCATGCGGGTCCTGAAGGACTCCTTCGCGGACGCGGTCCACCTGCGCAACGACCTCTTCTCCTACGAGCGGGAGATTCTGGAGGAGGGTGAGCTCTCCAACGGCGTGCTGGTGTTCGAGCGCTTCCTGGACGTGAAGCCGCAGGCCGCGGCGAACCTGGTCAACGACCTGCTCACCTCCCGGCTCCAGCAGTTCGAGAACACCGCCCTCACGGAGCTGCCGTCGCTCTTCGTGGAGCACGCCATCACCCCCGCGGAGCAGGCGCAGGTGCTCGTGTACATCCGCGGCCTCCAGGACTGGCAGTCCGGCGGCCACGAGTGGCACATCCGCTCCAGCCGCTACCAGAAGCCCGCCTCGGCGGGGCCGGAGCTGGGCACGCCGCAAGGCGGAGGCGTGCTGCGCCTGCCGACGACGCCCGGAGCGCTGGGGCTCAACCGGCTGAAGTACTTCGCGCACGTCCCGTTCGCGCCCGTGGGCCACCTGCCCCTTCCGCAGTTCTACATGCCGTACTCCACCACCCCCAGCCCCCACCTGGACGCCGCGCGGCGCAACTCCAAGGCGTGGGCGCGCAAGATGGGGATGCTGGACGCGCTGCCCGGCCTGCCCGGCATCTACATCTGGGATGACCACCGCTTCGACGTGGCCGACGTGGCCCTGTGCGGGGCGCTCATCCACCCGGAGGCCTCCGGCCCCGAGCTGGACCTGTCGGCCTCCTGGCTGGTGTGGGGCACCTACGCGGACGACTACTTCCCGGCCTTCTACGGCTGCACGCGGGACATGGCCGGCGCCAAGGTGTTCAACGCCCGGCTGACGGCCTTCATGCCGGACGACCCCGCCAGCAGCACGGCGGTGCCCACCAACCCGGTGGAGCGCGGCCTCGCCGACCTATGGGCGCGCACCGTCGTCAACATCACCCCCACCATGCGCTCCGTCTTCCGCAAGGCCATCCAGGACATGACGGAGAGCTGGCTGTGGGAGCTGGCCAACCAGACGCAGAACCGCATCCCGGACCCGGTCGACTACGTGGAGATGCGCCGCAGGACGTTCGGCTCGGACCTCACCATGAGCCTGTCACGGCTGTCCCACGTCGACACCCTCCCCCTGGAGGTCTTCCACACGCGCCCCATCCGCGCGCTGGAGAACTCCGCGGCGGACTACGCCTGCCTCGTCAATGACGTCTTCTCCTATCAGAAGGAGCTGGAGTTCGAGGGCGAGCTCAACAACGGCGTCCTCGTCGCCCAGCGCTTCCTGAACCTCGACGCGGCGAGCGCCGTGCAGGTCGTCAATGACTTGATGACAGCCCGGATGGAGCAATTCCAGCACATCATCAAGCTGGAGATTCCCTCGCTGGTGCGCAACTTCAACCTGAGCTCCCAGGCCCAGCAGCGGCTCCAGACATACATCCAGCGACTGCAGAACTGGATGGCGGGCGTCCTGAAGTGGCACCAGACGGTGGACCGCTACAAGGAGTTCGAGCTGAAGGCCAGCCGCCGCAAGCTCCTGCCCGCGCTGCACGGCCCCACGGGGCTGGGCACCTCCGCGGCGCGCATCGCGACCCTGTTCGGCGGACTGCGTTCGCCCTGAATTCCTCTCACCTGATTCCTGACTCCAAACCCTTTCCACTGAAAGACAAGGTGTATCCATGGCGAACTCGATGAAGCCTGACAACACGGCGGAGCACTCTCAGTTGAGCCTTGGTACGGCGGCGGCGCGCCAGCTGGCGACGACGACCAAGTCCGTGCCGCAGATGCAGGGCATCTCCTCGCGGTGGCTCATCAAGCTGCTGCCGTGGGTGCAGGTCTCCGGCGGCGTGTACCGCGTCAACCGTCGGCTCACGTACTCGGTGGGAGATGGCCGGGTGACGTTCTCCACCACGGGCGCCAAGGTCCAGGTCATCCCGCAGGAGCTGTGTGAGCTGCCGCTCCTGCGCGGGTTCGACGACGTCGAGGTCCTCCAGGCCCTGGCGAACCGCTTCGAGCAGAAGGAGTACAAGGCGGGCGCCGTCATCACCGAGAAGGGCAAGGAGGCCGACAGCATCGTCCTCATCGCCCACGGCAAGGTGAACCAGATTGGCGCCGGCAAGTACGGCGACGAGACGGTGCTGGGCGTGCTCGCCGACGGCGACCACTACAGCTACCAGGCGCTGCTGGAGTCGCAGGACTACTGGCAGTTCACGGCCAAGGCCGTCACGCCCTGCACGGTGCTGGTGCTCCAGCAGAGCGCGTTCGAGGCGGTGGTGGACCAGTCGCCCTCGCTCAAGAAGCACATCGAGCAGTTCAAGGCGCGCTCGAAGAAGAAGCAGGACACCTCCGGCCAGGCCGCCATCGAGCTGGCGTCGGGCCACTCCGGTGAGCCGACGCTGCCCGGCACGTACGTGGACTACGAGACGTCCCCGCGCGAGTACGAACTGAGCGTGGCGCAGACGGTGCTCCAGGTCCACAGCCGCGTCGCGGACCTGTTCAACGAGCCCATGAACCAGACGGAGCAGCAGCTGCGTCTGACGGTGGAGGCGCTCAAGGAGCGCAAGGAGCACGAGCTCATCAACAACCGCGACTTCGGCCTGCTGCACAACGCGGACCTGAAGCAGCGCATCCACACGCGCTCGGGCCCGCCGACGCCGGATGACATGGACGAGCTGCTCTCCACCGTGTGGAAGGACCCGTCCTTCTTCCTGGCCCACCCGCGCGCCATCGCCGCGTTCGGCCAGGAGTGCAACCGCCGGGGCATCTACCCCACCAGCGTGGAGCTCAACGGCAACATGGTGCCCGCCTGGCGCGGCATCCCCATCTTCCCCTGCAACAAGATTCCCGTCTCCGACTCGCGCACAAGCTCCATCCTCCTGATGCGCGCAGGGGAGAAGAACCAGGGCGTCGTCGGTCTGCACCAGGCCGGCATCCCCGACGAAATCGAGCCCAGCCTCTCCGTGCGCTTCATGGGCATCAACGAGAAGGCCATCATCAACTACCTGGTCAGCGCCTACTTCTCCGCCGCCGTCCTCGTGCCGGACGCGCTCGGCATCCTGGAGAGCGTGGAGCTGGGCCGCTCGGAGTAAGGGTTCCCTCAAGCCATGACGAATCCCAACAATCCAGGTGGTGGCGGAATGGAGCTGCAGCCGACGAGCTTGAGCACGGCGGGCGCCCGGCAGCTGGCGACGACGACCAAGTCGCTGCCGCAGATGCAGGGCATCACGCCTCGGTGGCTGCTGCGCATGCTGCCGTGGGTGCAGGTGTCCGGCGGCGTGTATCGCGTCAACCGCCGTCTGAGCTACGCGGCCGGCGACGACCGCCTCAACTTCAGCAACATCGGCGCCAAGGTGGAGGTGCCGCCCCAGGAGCTCGCGAAGCTGCCGCTCCTGCGCGGCTTCGAGGGCGACGACTCGGTGTTCCGCGCCCTGGCGACCCGCTTCGTGCAGAAGGAGTTCAAGGCGGGCGACACCATCGTCGCCGCGGGGACTCCCGCCGAGCACGTGGTGCTGATGGCCCACGGCAAGGCGAAGAAGCTGGGCCAGGGCAAGTACGGCGACGAGCTGACGCTGGACGTGCTGGGTGACGGCGACCACTTCGGCGACCAGGCCGTGGTGGAGTCGAACGACCGCTGGGCCTTCACGGTCAAGGCGACCACGCCTTGCACGGTGCTGATGCTGCCGCAGCAGGTGTTCGAGGACCTCATCAAGCAGTCCTCGGCGCTCCAGGCGCATGTGGAGTCGTTCAAGGAGCGCCTGAAGAAGCCGCAGGACAAGATGGGCCAGGCGGCGATTCCGATGGCGGCGGGTCACTCCGGCGAGCCGACGCTGTTCGGCGGGTTCGTGGACTACGAGCTGGCGCCGCGCGAGTACGAGCTGAGCATCGCGCAGACGATTCTGCGGGTGCACACGCGCGTCGCGGACCTCTACAACGGCCCCATGAACCAGACGGAGCAGCAGCTCCGGCTGACCATTGAAGCGCTGAAGGAGCAGCAGGAGTACGAGCTCATCAACAACCGCGACTTCGGCCTGCTGCACAACGCGGACCTGAAGCAGCGGCTCCACACGCGCTCCGGGCCGCCGACGCCGGACGACCTGGATGAGCTGTTGAGCCGTCGCCGCAAGTCGCGCTTCTTCCTGGCGCACCCGCGCACCATCGCGGCGTTCGGCCGGGAGTGCACGCGCCGGGGGCTGTACCCGGCGGTGGTGGAGGTGCAGGGCAGCAAGGTCATGTCCTGGCGCGGCGTGCCCATCCTGCCGTGCGACAAGATTCCCATCACCGAGCAGCGCACCAGCTCCATCATCGTGATGCGCACGGGCGAGGCGGACCAGGGCGTCATCGGTCTGCACCGCACGGGGCTCCAGGACGAGGTCGAGCCGGGCGTGTCCGTGCGGTTCACGGGCATCAACGAGAAGGCCATCTCGTCCTATCTCGTGAGCACCTACTTCTCCGCGGCGCTCCTGGTTCCGGACGCGCTGGGTGTGCTCGAGAACGTCGAGCTCGGCGTTTGAGGTAGAGTCATCGGGAGCGGGTCCACCACGGTGGGCCCGCTCCTCCCCCAAGGAAACGATGCCCAGGAATCGGTGGGTCTACATCGGGTCGGCCATCGGCACGGTGCTCTTCGTGGCCATCCTGGCCCCGTACTGCGGCCGCTGGTGGCGCATGGACAAGTGCCTGGACTCGGGCGGCGCCTGGGATGATCCGACCGGCCAGTGCGTCTTCAAGACGCCAGCGGGTCCCTGAGCCCACTCACCTCCGCGCACGCCGCACGTCCACCACGGGGTCCCACGCTCCGAGGGCCCAGGGGAGGACTTCTTCCTGGATGGCGCGGTGAAGGACTCGCACGGCCTCCGAGGCGGGGAGCCCATCGGGAGCCCGCTGGTTTCCACCCAAGGGCCCCAGGTCTCCCACCGGCGTGGACAGCGCCTTCGTCGCGGACTGGAGACATGCCCTCAGGGCTCCGTCGTCCACGTCGCTCTCGTGCGGTTCCACGGGTCCTTCCACCGGGATGCAGCGTGAAGCATGTGTCACGGCCCAGGCCGCCGCGAAGGCCGCCGGGGCACTGAGCTGACTCGGGTAGAGACTCGCCTCGTGCCGCGCATGGCGCGCCGCCGCGTCCGTCGGGTCACATCCCCAGCCCTCCATCGCCTGGAGGCCTCGCTGAGGCCATTCGTTGTCCGGGTACTCCACATCCCAGAGCCCCACCACCCGGCGCGCGGCGGCCAGCACGATGCGCACCCGCGACTCCGTCCCGGGCCCCCCACACGACACCGCCCAACGGACCAACCTGTCCAGGGGCCGCTCCGCCGCGTTCAACGGCGGAGGCAAGGGGGCTCGCAGCGCCGCCGCCCGCGCGGAACCCTCGGTGGTGCCCTGGGACTCACGCGGACGAAGCCCGTCGCGCACGATGGCGTCAATGGCCGCGTCGATGAAGACCGGTGACCTGACCTCGGACCTCAATCGCCCCAGGTCCTCCAGGACCGGCGCGGCCCGCCGCCCCTCCTCTCGCAAGACACACAACGCACGAACTCCCGCCGCGTGCGGCGCGCCCCACGGGTCCTTGCTCGAGAGCCCCTTGCGCGCATCCTCCACGAGCAACGGCAGGGCCCTTCCAGGCGCATGCGCCAACAAGGCCCGCAAGGCCTCCGTCCGATTGTCGTCGTCGAGCTGGGCCTGCTCCTCCAGCACCACCACCAATGACGCATCCGCCGGAGACATCCTCCCGAGCGTCACGAGCGCGTAGCACCTCGCCCATCGGTGCTCATCCGTGAGCCTCGCGAGGACCGCGTCCCTCACCCTCGCCGGAACGGGCCCGTCGAGCCTGGAGCAGACCTGCGCCGCCCGCGCGCGGACCTCTCCGTCGCGGTCCTTCAGGGACGCGAAGAGGACGCGGAGCAGGGCCTTCGTGGGCCGAGGCTCCAGCTTCGCCAGCAACGCGAGCGTCGCCCGGCGCACGCGCGCCCCCGGCACCTCCAACACCTCCAGCAGCGCGGGGACAATCCCCGTCGGCACCGGGTCCACCTGCGCCAGCAGGTCCAGGTACAGGAGCCGGCGCTCATGCTCCGCCTCGCCCCACCGCCTCGACGGGCTTGATTCCAGTCCCTCCAACAACGCCGGCACCGCCCCCAGCCCCGCCTCGCGCAGCTGCGTCAGCGCCTCCAGCGGGCCCTGGGGCTCCACATAGAGGGCCAGCCACTCCCGCACCGTCCTCCCCTCCCAGCGGACGTCCGCGCGCTGAAGCGCGGCGTCCAACCGCCGCATCGAGGCCAGCGTATCGGGGCGGACCTCGCGGCGCGCTCGCTCCAGGTCGTCGTTCATGGGGTCGCATCCATCATGACGCGCCCCCTCCACGGACACCAACGGCCGGAGTCCTTCCAGAGCGTCGCCAGCCCCGCGCGACGCTCCGTCCCCTCCGAGGGGAGCCCTACGTCCCCGCCGCCGGAGCCACGTCCACCTCACGCGGCATCACGGCCTGGGCCACCAGACTCAGCACCACCACCAGCGCACAACCAATCACGTTGTACCAGAGGTAGCCGATGCTGCTGAGCATGAAGAGCGCAATCACCGTGGACTGGGAGATGACCGCCGCGGTGAACACGGCGTGCCCCTTCACGTGCTTGAGGAAGAACGCCACCAGGAAGAGCCCCAGCACCGTCCCGTAGAAGATGGACCCCAGGATGTTCACCGCCTGGATGAGGTTGTCCAGGAGCGACGCGAAGCTCGCGAAGCCCACGGCCACCAGCCCCCAGAACACCGTGAACAACTTCGAGGCCTTCAGCACATGCGTGTCCGACGCCTCCGGGCGCACCAGTCGTCGGTAGAAGTCCACCGTCGTCGTCGCCCCCAGCGCGGTCAACTCGCTCGCGATGGAGCTCATCGCCGCCGCCAGGATGACCGCGATGAGCAACCCGAACAGTCCGCTGGGCAACCAGCGCTTCACGAAGCCGATGAAGATGTAGTCCGAGTCCTTCGTCTCCACCCCGGGCAGCGCCTTCGTCACCAGCGCCTTGGCGTCCTTGCGAATCGCACTCGCCTCGCTCGCGCTCGCGCGCAGCGACTCCCGCACTCCCGCCTGCGCCGCGACATCCCCCGCGTCTCCCGCCGCGAGATAGCGCTCCAGTTGCTCCCGCTTGCTGGACTGAACCTGCTCCCACTTCGCCTCCAGCGCCGCGTACTCCCCCGCCTGCTGAGTGACCTTCACGCGCTCACGCAGCGACTCGTTGAAGAGCAGGGGCGGCGTGCTGAACTGATAGAAGACGAAGACGAGGATGCCGACGAAGAGGATGATGAACTGCATCGGCAGCTTGAGCACGCCATTGAACAGCAACCCCAACCGGCTCTCGGAGATGGAGCTCCCCGACAGGTAGCGCCCCACCTGCGACTGGTCCGTTCCGAAGTACGAGAGCGCCAGGAAGAAGCCCCCGGTGATGCCCGACCAGAAGTTGTAGCGGTCCTGTACGTTGAAGTCGAAGCTCACCACGTTCATCCGGCCAAACGCCCCCGCGACATCCACCGCGTCGCCGAACGACACGTGCGAAGGCAGCCGCCAGATGATGACCAGCGCGGCCACCACCATGCCGCCCATCATCACCACCATCTGCTGCTTCTGCGTCTGGCTCACGGCGCTGGCCCCGCCCAGCACCGTGTAGAGGATGACCACCACCCCCATGGCCACCACCGTGGGCTCCAACGGCCACCCCAGGATGGTCGAGAGGATGATGGACGGCGCGTAGATGGTGATGCCCGCGGCCATGCCTCGCTGCACCAGGAACAAGAAAGCGCCCAGCAGCCGCGTCTTCAAGTCGAAGCGCGCCTCCAGGTACTGGTAGGCCGTGATGACGTTCAGCTTGTAGTAGATGGGAACGAAGACGGCGCTGATGAGAATCATCGCGAACGGCAGTCCGAAGTAGAACTGCACGAAGCGCATTCCGTCTTCGTACGCCTGCCCCGGCACCGAGAGGAAGGTGATGGCGCTCGCCTGCGTCGCCATCACCGTCAGCCCGATGGTGTGCCACTTCAGCACGCGCTTGCCCCGGAGGTAGTCCTCCGTGCTCTTCGTGCCGCGGGACTTCCATATCCCCCAGCCCACGATGAGCGCGGTCGTTCCGACAAGCACCAACCAGTCGAGCAGCGTCACGAATACACCCAGGTGAGGGTCCAGGTCAGCGCCACGAACAAGACGAAGGTGCTCACCACGAACAGGTAGATGTTGCGCCACGAGCCGAGCACGGGCGGCGCGTCATCCAGCTCCGCCCGCTTCTCGGGAAGCGCCTTCGAGGTGTCGGGATTCACGGGAGGGCTCATTGCGCGAGGATGTTCGCCAGGAGGCGGTACGCGCCGGGGACTCCGGCGGGGAGCTGACGGAAGAACGCAAGGCCCGTGTAGACGAACACGCCCTTGCCATGACGCGCGACCAGCAGGGAGCCCCGCTGCGGCTCCTCACCGGCGTCGTTCATCGCGAACACCGGGCGGTACTGCTCATTCCACTTCGAGGCGAAGTAGAGCCCGCGCTCCTGGACCCAGCCCTCGAAGTCCGCGGGCGTCAGCCGGTTGGGCGCCAGCAGGAGCGGCTCGCTGGCGGACACGGGCGTCATCACCGCCGTCTCGTCCGTCACGCGGTCCCGGCCAATCTCCAGCGGATACGGGCCCACGAAGGACTCCAGCGGCCCCACGCGGCTGTTGGTGTTGTACTGCACCACCAGCCGTCCGCCGCCCTTCACGTAGCCCAGCAGCTTCTCCCGATGCACCGCGATGTGCGGGTTCGCGTTGAAGGCGCGCACCCCCACGAGGATGGCGTCGAAGCGCTCCAGCTTCTCCGAGGCCAGCCGCTCATCCGGGAGCACCGTCACCTCGTACCCCACCGCGGCCAGGCTCTCGGCCACCTTGTCCCCGGGCCCCGGGATGTAGCCCAGGCGCTTCACCTTCGTCGTCAGCGCGAAGGGAACCAGCGTCGCCTCGGAGGCCTGTCGCACCGCGAGCGGCGGCAGGTGCTCGTGCGCCACCGTGCGCACCTTCCATGACTCCAGGCGGCCTCCGTGGTCCACGACGACGCGCAGGCGCCCCTTCTCCGTCGCGCCCTTGGGCGGCGTCACCTTGAACTGGACGGTCCGCTCGTCGCCGCGCGCGGCGAGCTGGAAGGCGTGGTCCACCGGCTCGGACTTCCACCCCGGAGGCAGCTCCAGGCGCACCTTCCCGCTGGCCTCCGCGCGCCCCGCGCCCAGGACCACCGGAACGACCTGCGTCGCGCCATTGGGGAACATCACCCGGTCGCGCTCCAGCGTCGCGGTGACGGCGGGCACCACGTCGAAGGCGCGGTAGAGCTCGCCTCGCACCGGGTCCGTCCACACGAAGACCACCGGGCGCGTCACGGTGATGCGCCGACCGGAGGCCTCATAGACGAACGACACCGTCAGCGCGGAGGGCCCTTCCGGAAGCCCCGTCAGCGCGCGGTCCGCCTCGTCCAGCGCGAACATCCCGCCGGACACCGGCTTGCGCAGCCAGTACGGCGTGGTGATGGCCGCGTTCTCCGGCAGCCGCACCTGCTTGTCCAACTTGAGGGGCGCATGCTCCGCGAGCGCCGCGTCCACCTGCACGCGCTCGCCCCCCGGCAGCGACACGCTCACCAGCTTGAGCGCCGCGGGCGAGCGGTTCAGCGCGAACAGGTTCAGCTTCACCTGGGAGCCCGGCACCCCCACGGGCTCCGACGCACGCGCCTCCAGGAACAGGCCCGCGCACGCGGCCACCAGCGCCTCCGTCTCGCGCAGCTTGAGGGCCTTCCACGGGTGGTCGTCGGGCAGCGCGGACAGCGCCTCGTGCACACGCAGCAGCGCGGGCACCGAGCGGGACGGCACGCGCGCATCGAAGCCCTTCACCGCCTCATCCACCGCGCGGGCCACCGCCTCCGTGCCCTTCCACCGGCTCCAGGTCAGGTCCAGGCCCTCGAACACATCGGCCTTGGGGCGCGTGCCGTCGAGCGGCGTGAAGTACTCGAGCTGCGGGCCGCGCTCCGCCGGGACACCGAAGCCCTGGCTCTTGTGCTGGCTGCGGCTCTCCGCGGACACCTCGCCCCACGAGCGGCCCAGGAGCGCGTCGTAGCCGCCCACGTCCACCTTGAGATAGGCGGACATGTCCGCGTCGGGCTTCCGGTTCCAGATGGGGACGTTGTTCAGCAGCCGGTCCGCCTTCCACGGCTTCACCAGGTCGAGCTGCTCCGGGAAGCGCTTCGGGTCCGCGGCGGCCTTGAAGGCCTCGGCGGCGAGCAGCGCGGACGCGGTGTGGTGGCCGTGGTTCGGCGGCTTCGTGTCGAAGCGCGTGACGATGAGGTCCGGCTGGAAGCGGCGGATGGCCAGCACCACGTCCGCCAGCACCGCGTCGTGTCCCCAGATGCGCAGCGCCTCGTCGGCGGACTTCGTGTAGCCGAAGTCCCGCGCGCGCGTGAAGAGCTGCTCGGCGCCATCCACGCGGCGGGCCGCGAGCAGCTCGTACGTGCGGATGAGGCCCAGCATCTCATCCTGCTCGGTGCCGATGAGGTTCTGTCCTCCATCGCCCCGCGTGAGGGAGAGGTAGCCCGCGCGCAGGCCGCGCTCTCCCACCAGCCAGGCGAGAAAGCGCGTGTTCTCATCGTCCGGGTGAGCCGCGACGTAGAGCACGC
Organism: Myxococcus stipitatus; assembly: GCF_038561935.1. Next base: position 8,459,072 of record NZ_CP102770.1, read on the forward strand.
TGCCCGTCACGCCGAGCCGTCGCAGACCCGCGGCGATTTCTCCCGCGTGAGGTTGTCGAGGTGCTTGTGCGAGAGCTGGGGTCCCGATTCCAACGCTCATGACCAACGCCATGCCAAAGGTGAGCAGGTTTCGCATCCGGGGCGGACCCTACAACAAGGTCTTCACCCACGCGCGCACGGCCTTCATGTCCATGACGCGGCCGGCCAGATGCATCCGTCGCGTGGACGCCCACCGAGCTTCTCCGTGCCGGCAAGGAGCCGACCTGTTATCACCGCGCTCGTGACGCCCTCCTTTCCCACCGCGTGGCTCAAGGGAGACCCACGCGCGCTCGCCTTCCTGCCCGACCGCTTCCGTCACCGCGCCGCCCGCGCGGAGGCCGCAGCGGCCGCTGGCGCTCGCTCCATCCCACCCGCGCTGCTCGACATCATCGCGGCCCAGAACGCGAGGCTCGCCCCGAGTCCCGCACGGCTGCGACACCTCGAGGAGCTCTCCCGTCCGGGCACCATCGCCGTCGTCACGGGTCAACAGATGGGCCTGTTCCTCGGGCCCCTCTACACGCTCTACAAAGCCGCGGCCGCCATCGCTGACGCGAAGGCACTTCGGGAAGAAACCGGCCGGCCCTGTGTTCCCATTTTCTGGCTTCAAACCGAGGACCACGACCTGCCGGAAGTGGACCACTGTTTCGTCGCCAGCCCGAGAGGTGCCTGTTGTCGCGTGTCCCTGGACATCGCCGACGCGGCCGCCTCGCGTTCGCCCGTTGCCCATCAGCGACTGGGCCCGGGCGTCACGCAAGCCCTGGAGGTCCTGCGCGCGGAGCTGAGCGCGGAGCCCCGGGCCGCCGAGCACCTGGCGCTGCTCGAGCAGGCGTACCGGCCCGATGCGACGCTCGCGGAGGCCTTCACCCAGGTCCTCGCCTCCCTCTTCGCCGACGAGGGCCTGGTGTTCATCGACCCGAGGGACGCGCGCATCGCGCCCTTCGCCGCGCCCATCCATCGCCTCGCCCTCCAGGATGCGGAGGCCCTCTCCGGCAAGCTCTCCCGCCACGTGGACGCGCTGACGCAAGCGGGCTTCTCCGTGCAGGTCCACATCCGCCCGGGCTCGCCGCTGAGCTTCTACTCACCGGACGGACTCGACGGCGCGCGCTACCGGCTGGACCCCGCGGGCCCTGGGACGTGGAGCCTGGTGGGGCATCCCGCGGGCGCCAGGGTGACGACGGACGAGCTGCTGCGCGCGCTGGAGCACGAGCCGCTGCGCTTCACCACCTCCGCGCTCCTCCGGCCGCTGCTCCAGGACACGCTCTTGCCCACGGCCGCGTATGTCGGGGGCCCCGGAGAGATTTCGTACTTCGCGCAGCTGCCGCCCCTCTATGAGCACGCGGGCCGGCCCATGCCGCTCGTGGTCCCCCGCGCGCGCTTCCGCGTGGTGGATGACCGGGCGCGCAGGCTCTTGAACAAGCTGGACCTCACGCCCGACGAGGTCAACGAGCCCCGCGAGGCGCTGCTCGCGCGGCTGGCCACGCGCAACGAGGCGGAGCCCTTCGAGTCCGCGGGCATGCTGGAGGCGCGCCTGTTCAGGACGTTCCTCGCGGAGCTGGAGCCGCTGGGCGAGGCGATGCTCAAGCTCGACCCGCAGCTGCTGGATGCCCTCAAGCGCACGCGCGGCACCGTGCGCACCGCCCTCTCGCGGCTCGTGGGGCGCTATGGCCGGGCGCTCGCGCTGCGCGACACCGTCGCCTCCGAGCGGCTGGACCGGCTGCGCGCGCTCCTCGTTCCGGAGGGCGCGCCGCAAGAGCGCATCCACGGCATGTCCTATTACGCCTGCCGCTTCGGCACGCGGGAGTTCACGCGCAAGGTGCTCGACGCCTGTGTCCCCTTCTCCGGGGACCTCCAGGACCTGACGCCATGAGTGGAGCTCCAGGTGGCACGGCCTACGGGCTGGAGGCGCTGGCCTTTGGCCCGCACCCGGACGACGTGGAGCTGTTCTGCGGCGGGCTGCTGGCGAAGCTCGCGAGCCAGGGCCACCGCACCGGCATCATCGACCTGTCCCGAGGCGAGAAGAGCTCCCGGGGCACGCTGGAGACCCGCGCGGAGGAGACCCAGGCCGCCTCGAAGGTGCTGGGCCTGACGGTGCGGGAGAACCTCGAGCTGCCGGATGGCTGGCTCAACCCGTGGGCTGGCTTCGAGGCCCCCGAGCCCGAGCGCACCCGCCATGCCGCGGTGGCGCGGGTGGTGGAGGTGCTGCGCCGGCTGCGGCCGGAGCTGGTCATCGTCCCGTGGGAAGAGGAGCGCCATCCGGACCACGAGGCCGCGAGCGCGCTCGTCACCCGCGCGCTGTTCTTCGCGGGCGTGCGCAAATTCGAGACCGAGCCGCCCGGCGCGCCCTTCACCCCTCGCCAGGTGCTCTACTACCCGCTGCGGCACCTCGCCGCGCCCAGCTTCGTCGTGGACGTGACGTCCGTGTACGCGACGAAGACGGCGGCGGTGCACTGCTACGCGAGCCAGGTGCTGCCGCGTCCCGGGGCGCCCGCCACCCTGGTGGGCTCCGCGCTGTCGCTCTCCTCGCTGGAGGCACGCGACAGGTTCTATGGCGCCCAGGTGGGTGTGGCCCATGGAGAGCCGTACATCGTCCGGGAGATGCTGGGGCTCGTCGACCCGGTGGAGCACTTCCGCCGGAATAGCTTCGAGAAGCCCCTGTTCTTCCCTCAAAGCCGATGAGCCCTCCCCTCCGCGTCGCCATCACCTGCTTTCCAACCTTTGGCGGCAGCGGCATGGTCGCCACCGGCGTCGGCCTGGCCATGGCCGAGCGTGGACACCGCGTCCACTTCATCGCCCGGGAGCTCCCGGTGCGGCTGGACACCTTGCCTCGGGGCGTGACGTTCCACGAGGTGACGGAGAGCGACTACCCGGTGCTCCAGCACTCGGGCGCGTATCCCATCGCGCTGGCCTCCAAGATGATTGAGGTCGCCACGGCCGAGCAGCTCGACGTGCTGCACGTGCACTACGCGGTGCCTCACGCCACCGCGGCGTGGATGGCGCGCGAGGTGCTGGGAGACAAGGCGCCGCGCATCGTCACCACGCTGCACGGGACGGACACGACGCTGGTGGGCATCCACCCCAGCTACCTGCCCATGACGCGCTTCTCCATCCTGCGCAGCGACGCGGTGACGACGCCGTCCGCGTTCCTCCGCGACGCGACGTGGAGCGGCTTCAACATCCCCAACAGCGTCCCCATCGACGTCATCGCCAACTTCGTGGACACGGAGCACTACGCCCCCGGGCGCGAGCGCGCGGCGCTGAAGGCCCTCTTCCCGGACCTGGGAGACCACGAGCCCGTCCTCATCCACGTCTCCAACCTCCGGCCCGTCAAGCGCATCACGGATGTCGTGGGCGTCTTCGCGGAGGTGCACCGCCAGCTGCCCTGCCGGCTGGTGATGGTGGGGGATGGCCCGGAGCGCGCGCCCGCGGAGCGGATGCTGCGCGAGCTGGGGCTGTCCCACCGCGTGGCCTTCCCGGGCAAGCAGCACCACTTCGTGAAGCTGCTCGCGTCGGCGGACGTGTTCCTGCTCCCCAGCGAACAGGAGAGCTTCGGGCTCGCGGCGCTGGAGGCGCTCAGCTGCGGCGTGCCCGTGGTGGCCAGCGACGTGGGCGGCATTCCCGAGGTGGTGCGCCACGGGGAGACGGGCTTCCTCGCTCCGCTGGGGGACGTGCGCGCCATGGCGGGGCACGTGCTGGGTCTGTTGAAGGACCCGGCGAGGTGGCGGGCCGTCTCCCTCCGAGCGCGTGCCGACGTCGTCGAGCGCTTCAGGAAGGAGCCGGCCATCGACCAGTACGAGTCGCTCTACCGGCGGCTCGTGAGCGGAGCCCCTCGCCGCTGAAGGCGCGAGAGGCTCCACTGTCACGACGGACTACTTGTTCTTCCAGTCCGCCAGGGCCTGCTGGACCTGGTTCTTGTAGAAGAAGTTCGGGGCCTTCTGGCCCAGGTCCCACGCCATCTGCGCGGCCTGACGGGCCTCGGCGTACTTGCCGCTCTTGGCCAGGATCTCCGCGCGGATCCACTGGTTGTACCAGTTGGAGTCGATGGCCACGGACCAGTCCGCGTGCTTCAGCGCGGCGGCGTAGTCCTTGGACGTCTCGGCGATGTAGCGCGCGGCCTGCGCGTGGTCGGACGCCGTCCCCTGGACCGACTTCGCGATGTTCGCCGCGGTGAGCGACTTGGTGTCCACCTTGATGGCGACGGAGACGCGCAGCTTCTCCCACTCGAGGTCCAGCGTGGTGCCGTCGTCGGTGGTGTTGGAGAAGATGTACGTCAGGCGCTCGCGGTTGGGAATCGCGGTCGTGGTGCCCGCGACGGTGGCCACGTCATTGGCCGCGGAGTACTGCGCCGGGGTGGAGAACAGGCCCAGCTCCTTGTTCAGCATCACCTTCCAGCCCTTCTGCGAGGGCAGCGTGAGGATGGAGTACGTGCCGGCCGGCACGGGCTTGCCGCCGAACGTCACGTCGTTGCTGAAGGTGATCTTCGTGGCCGCGTTGGCACCGGAGCGCCAGACCTTGTCCCAGGGAACCAGGTCGCCCCAGATCTTGCGGCCCTTCACGGCCGGGCTGGAATAGTCGATGGAGATGGTGGTGACGCCCACCTCTTGCGACGCCTTGGCGCCGGGGCTGGCCGCGGGCAGCGCGAGCTCGGCGGACGCGGGCGTGGCGACCAGCGCCACGAGCGCGGAGAACAGGACTCCGAGGGCAAGCTTCTTCATGGTCCTCACTTCTTCCTTTCTGAACCAGAGGGGTGCGAAAGCGGGCGGAGTGTATAGACGACTCCAGGCCTCACCAAACGCTTCGAGCGCGCCCGAGTGCGTCATGGTACGGGCAGGCAACCAGACACTCGGCGGGCATGGGTATTCCCGTCGCGGCACCGACGGGGCGAAGCTTCGCGCGCGAGGAACCTGAATGAAGCTCACCCGGCTCACCGTCCACCGCTACCGAGGTGTTGCTCCCGGCACCGAGCTCACGCCCAGCCCTTCGCTCAACCTGCTGCTGGGCGTCAATGGCACCGGACGCACGACGTTGCTGGAGTTGTTCAGTACGGTCATCGGCTCGGACTTCTCCAGCCTCATCCATGAGCCCTTCGCGCTGGAGTACGAGCTCGCCCTGCCCGGGCTGAAGCTGCACGTCTACGCGCGCAACGAGTCAGAGGTGCCCCCGCGACCGGAGGCGCTGGCCCGACAGGGCTCGGGGCTCCTGCCGACGCGGGCGGCGGGCGCGGACACGGGGCTCCAGCCGCTCATCGAGCTGGAGCTGCGGTGGTCCTCGCCCCAGGCGCGGCTGGTGATGCGCGCGGACGCGGAGGGGATTGACTGCAAGGTGGATGGCGCGCCCGTGTGGTCCCGCGCGATGAGCTGGTCGCTCCTGGACCGCTCGGTGTGGACGCTGTTGTTCATGACGGCGCAGTACATCGACGCGGGCGTGAAGGAGCGCCTCAAGCCGCTCTTGCGGCGCACGTTCCTGCTCGCGCCGCAGCGCTTCGACGAGATGCTGGGGACGTTCGAGCGGATGAGCGCGATGCGCTACGCCATGGAGGTCCGCGACGGCGAGGTGTTCCCCCTGGGGTTGATGGCCCTGCCCTCGTGGATGCCGGGGTGGCTGAAGGAGCGCGTGGAGCTGGAGCCCGACGTGGACGCGCTGGAGCTCCGGCATGACGCCCTGGAGCAGGGCTTCCTCGCGCGCTTCGTGAGCCTGGCGGACCTGGAGTCGGGACGGCTGCGGGTGGAGGTGCTGGAGAAGCGCCCGTTCGAGAATGGCGGGCGGGTGGGCTTCGGAGGGCTGGCGTTCCAGTTCGTCCGGCGGGGCGGACAGGCGCTGAGCCAGGCGGAGCTGGGCTTCGGACAGAAGCGCCTGCTGTCGCTGCTCTACTACCTGGATGGCAACGAGGACTTCGCCATCCTCGACGAGCCCGCCAACGGGCTTCATCCTCGCTGGGTGGAGGCGAGCCTGCGCGAGCTGGGCGGACGGCAGGTGTTCCTCGCGAGCCAGAGCCCGCTGCCGCTGGAGCACCCGGTGTTCACCTCCGAGGAGGAGCTGCACGCGTCGCTCATCTTCTGCGGCCCCGTGTCCCAGGAGGGGCGCGAGCACCTGGGCTGGAGACATCCGTCGCGGCAGATGGCGGCGAGCCTCTTCGACGCGCATCGCAGCGGCGCCCGGCCCCTGGGCGCGCTCTTGCGGGAGCACGGGCTGTGGTGAACTCAACATCCGCTTTCCGGATGGTTGCCGAGGGAAAGTGACGGGCGTGCCCCCTCGTGCTGCGGCAAAAGGCCGCAGCGGTGGCGCTTCAGCGGTCTGCTAGGCCGAGGCCCCTGGCGCAGTCATCTTCCAGGAGGCCCCGCTTGAAGTCCTCACTTCCAACCCTGTTCGCCGTCGCGAGTCTGCTCGCAGGTACCGCGGCCCACGCCCACATCTCCGTCACCGGACCGGGGCCCGCCGTCGCGGGCACGACGTACGACGCGCAGTTCACCATCAGCCATGGGTGCGGCGGCGCGGACACGTATCGCGTGACGGTCCGCATCCCGGCGGGCGTGACGTCCGTGCGGCCGCTCGACTCCACCTTCGGCAAGGCCACGGTGGAGAAGGATGGGAATGGACAGGTGACCTCCATCACCTGGACGCGAGGCAGTGCCTCGGACGTGCTGCCCGCGGACACCCACGCGCACCGGCTCTCGCTGCGGGCCCGGCTGCCGGACGCGCCCTTCACCACCGTGTACTTCCCCACCACGCAGGTCTGCCGGGATGCGCAGGGGAAGGAGACGACGGTGGAGTGGGTGGGCACGTCCGGCCATGGCGGCCATGGCGGAGCGGACTCGGGCTCCACGCCGCAGCCGGAGCCCGCGCCGGAGCTCTTCGTGTACCCCGCTCGCACGCCGGGCTGGAACAAGTACACCGTGGAGGCCCACGTGCATGACTTCTCCGTGTTCCGCGACGCGCTCATCGTCTGGGCGGGGGACAGCGCGTACAGCCCCAATCCCGTGACGAAGGCGCTCATCGAGACCGAGGCCGGGACGAAGCCGCTGACGGAGATTCATCCGGGCACGGAAATCTGGGTCAAGTACTGAGGCCGGAGAGCGAATGATGATTCGACAAGGGATTGTCCTCATCGCGGCGTGCGCAGTGCTCGGTGCATGCTCGGACGATGGAGCGAAGGGTCGTCCGGGTCCGCAGGAGGATGCGGGACCGCTCTCCGGCCAGGGGCTCACGAAGCCTGGCAAGCTGGAGCGGCCGCCCACCGGGCCGGGATTGCCCGCGGACCTCAAGCCGCCCGGGCGGCAGTAACCGGACGGGGCTTGGCGCGCGGTGGGGCTCAGCCGCCGCGCGTCCGCACCAGGGCCTCGAGGTCTCGCTGGAGGGACTCGAGGCCGCCGGAGTCGTCCACCACGCGGTAGTAGCCACGGATGCGGCCTTCGGCGTCCACGAGGACGAAGTGCTCGCCGTGGAAGATGCTGAGGAAGTCGTCGTCTCCCGCGTCGGCGTCGCGCCCCATCATCACGCGAAAGCCTTCCAGCACCGTGGTCTCCACGGTCTCCAAGGAGCCGGTGAGGAGGGACCAGTTGGAGGTGTCGAGGCGGCGCGTCTTCGCGTAGGCGGCGAGCCGCTCGGGGGTGTCGTAGCGAGGGTCCACGCTGAACGACACGAAGCGCACGGAGAGGCCGCTGTCGCGGGATTCGCGCTGGAGTCGCGCCATCTTCGCGGTGAGCAGCGGGCACACCGTGGGGCAGCGGGTGAACATGAAGTCCGCGACCACGACCTCGCCGCGCAGGTCCGCGTCCGAGAACACGCGTCCGGTCTGGTCGGTCAGCTGGAACGCGGGCAGGTTGCCGAAGGCGGGCAGGCCGCCCGCCCGCATGCGAGCCTGGGTGTCGCGCCACAGCGGCAGGCCGAGCCCCGCGACGAGCGCGAGTGCGCCCAGCAGCACCAAGGCCCTCCAGCGCCGGGTGCGAACAGGGGGTTGTTCCTGGGGTGTCGTGTCCATCGTCAATGTCTCCTCGGCTCGAGCTCACAGCCCACGCCGGTGACGTGGGGATGGTTCGACGGAAGGCCCGCGACGGCGGGGACAGGCCCGGCCTCCGCGAGCTGCCATGCATCGGCGACCAGCGCGTCGATGGCGCGTGCATCGGCGGCCAGGGCGTAGACGCCTCGCAGGCCCCCCGCCTGGTCGACCAGCAGCGTGGCGCCTGGGCCCAGGTCATCCGTGGGAGCGGCTTCGTGCAGCAGTGGCCACACGAGTAATTCCAGGGCTCCGTCGGATTCCACGACGTGCCACCCAGGTGAGGGCACCCGCACCTCGCGCCCGGCAGGCAGCCGATTCAGCACGAGGAAGCGCAGCGAGACGCCCCGAGCCTCGAGCCGCTGCATCACCTCGGTGAGCCTGGGCACGAGGTGACGGGTGTCCGGTGGCGACTCGGTCGCCACGAGCTGGAGGACATAGGCATGCCCACGAAGCTGGCGGGTCCCTACCTCGGCGCCCTTCGTGTCGAGGAGCGAGTAGCGAGGCAGCTGCCCATGAAAGGGCAACGGACTCTGGACCCACTCGGTGCGAGGAGGAACCCAGCTCACCTCCGACAAGGCGAGCCGCACCACGGACGCCATCGCGGCCACCAGCACGAACACTCCGGACACGCTCAGCGCGCCCAGTCCCCACCAGAGCAGGCGAGCGGCTCCCGCGAAGCGATGACGTGAGGCGTGGCGGTCCATGCATCCCACCCTCGCGCAAACGGGCCGTGCATGTGCTGTGGCAACTTGTCGCGCGTCTCCGTGCGTCCTGCCCCGCTACAAGGCTTCGCGCCTGGGATTCCCCACGGGAGGACACATGAAGACCTCGCTGTTGCTGTGCCTGCTGATGAGCGCCATGCCTCCCGCGAAGCCCGAGGCTCCGGAATCAGGGCCAGCCGCTCGCGCTCCGCTGTCCGCGCCGGTGGCCACTGTGACGAGCACTTCGGGACGGCTTCGCATCGACGTGTCGACGGATGTGTTGCCGCTGCGAAGAGGTCCTCGGAGCTTTCTCATCCGCGTCACGGAGAGCACCACGGGGAAGCCCGTCCTGGGCCTGCGCCTCGCCGTTCAACCGTGGATGCCCACCATGGGACATGGGCTCGATGAGCCCGTGCGAATCACAGCGCGGAGTGACAGTGACTTCGAGGTCTCCGACCTGGACCTCTTCATGCCCGGCGCCTGGGAGCTACGCCTCACGCTGTCCGGCACCGTCGACGACAAGGCGGTCATCGCCTTCAAGCTCGCCCGATGAGGCTCGAGCCCGCAGGCGCGTGAGCGATACCCAGCAGCGGGCACCGCCATCGACAGATGGACTTGCGCTTTCACTACTTGGCGTTACTATGTACCGGTAGTCAGTGACACCAAGTAGCTCGGGGAGCGATGCGTGAGCAAGCAGATGACGGAGATGCTCAAGGGCACGTTGGAGGGCATCGTCCTGGCGATCCTGTCCGTGCAGCCGGAGTACGGCTACGAAATCACGGCGCGGTTGCGGGACATGGGCTTCTCTGACATCGCCGAGGGCACCGTCTATGCGTTGCTCGTCCGAATCGAGCAGCGAGGCCTGGTCGTCGTGGAGAAGGTCCCCTCCGAGAAGGGACCACCGCGCAAGGTGTACTCACTCAACGCCGAGGGCCGTGCCTATCTCGACGAGTTCTGGCGGACGTGGCGATTCCTCACCGAACGGCTCGCCTCACTCCAGAAGAAAGGAAGCAGGTGACATGTTCATCTCCAGATTCATCAAGTGGGTGATTGGCGAGAAGAAACAATGGCGGCAATACAAGACTCGCGCGAAGCAACTCCCAGCGAGCTACCGCACGGCGCTCGAGGCGCTGGAGCGGTACCTGATGTACTTCGGGACGGGAGGCGACGGCACCGCCATCTACGCGGACCTCCTCGACTTGTTCGAACAGAGCGCGGCGAACCGGACCCCCATCCGACAGATTGTCGGAGAGGACCCCGTGGAGTTCATCGAGACCTTCGTCCGGAACTACCCGAAGGGGCAGTGGATTCTCCGCGAGCGCGAACGGCTGACCCAAGCGCTCGAGCGCGCCGCAGCGGAACAAACCCAGGGAAGCTGAAGAACACCGCACGTCCTCGACGTGCCTCGCGTGGAGCGACTTCCTCGATGCCCGAGCACCGGCGCCGAGAGAGATAGCCGACGCCTCGCGACAACAAGCAACGACAGACATGAGACGTCAGTCCGCGATGCGCGAACCCGCGCGCCGCGACGCTGCGCCAGCAATGCGTTTCAGACCTTCCAGGAAAGGACGTACGACACATGTTGGATACGACCCGTGGAGCCGTGGTGCAGGGACACGTCGAGGAGGGCTGGGGGAAGGTCGCCGAGGTCTTCCGAGCGAACTTCACGGGAGTCCCCGGCGAAGTCGGCGCGGCGTGCTGTGTCTACAAGGACGGCCGTCCCGTCGTCGACCTGTGGGGCGGTCTCGCCGAGCGCGAGGCGAACCGCCCGTGGAGCAAGGACACCATCGCGTTGGTCGCCTCCACGACCAAAGGCGCGACGGCCCTCTGCGCGCACCTGCTGGCACAGCGAGGCGAGCTCGACCTGGACGCGCCGGTGGCCCGGTACTGGCCTGAGTTCGGCGCCGCTGGAAAGGAAGACATCCCGGTGCGCTGGCTGCTCTCACATCAGGCCGGCCTGCCGGTCGTCGATGGTCCGCTGACCTTCGAGGACGCCTGCGCATGGCATCCCGTCATCCGGGCACTCGAGGCGCAGAAGCCGGAGTGGCGGCCGGGAACCGAGCACGTCTACCACAGCATGACCTACGGGTTCCTCGTCGGAGAGCTGGTGCGGAGGATCACCGGCAAGTCGCTGGGCACCTTCTTCGCGGACGAGGTCGTCGCTCCACTCGGACTGAGCGCCTGGATTGGCCTGCCCGAGAAGTACGAGGAGCGCGTGGCGCGAATCGAGTACGCCGCGCCCTTCACGTTGGAGGAGATGACCGCCGGGATGATCGAGACCACGGGCCTCGACAGGGACACGGTCATCGCGTGGATGAACGCCGTGTGGGGCCCGGACTCCGTGCAGGCCCGCGCCGGGCAGCTCGGCGGGGCCTTCGACCACACCAGCGGGTACATGAACACGCGGGCCTTCCGCGCCGCGGAGTTCCCCTTCGGGAACATGTTCTCGGACGCCCACTCCCTGGCGCGGATGTACGCGGCGACGGTGAGCGAGGTCGACGGCGTGCGGCTGCTGAATCCGGCGACGGTCGAGCGGATGACGCGTGTCCAGACCGACAAGACACGGATGCACGGGCTGCCTCCAGGACTGGACGTCCCGGCCAACCGCTCCTTCTACATGTCGCTCGGATTCTGGCGGGCCTGCCCGCCGATGCCCTTCGTGGGGCCCGGGTCGTTCGGCCACCCCGGCTCCGGAGGCTCGGTCGCCTTCGCCGACCCCGATGCAGGGGTCGGCTTCGGCTACGTCACGAACCTCTGGTCGTTCCGGATTGGCGAACCCCGAGCGTCGAACCTGGCCGCGGCCGTCGCGGCCTGCATCGGGGCTCGCCGGTGAAGCCGTGTCTAGAACTCGCCCGCGCGCGCCTGCTCGAAGGGCACGCGGTGCTTCAGGTAGCTGATGTTCAGCATGTGGTTGTCGAGGAGGTTGAGACCCCCCTCCGAGAAGCGATGCACCACCGCGCCCTTGCCCGCGTCCTTCATGAACGCCAGCGGGTCGACGCTGCCGCCCAGGCCCGCGACCGTGGGAACCGGGTCCCGGTTGTTGATGTAGTGCACGTACTGCGGACCGTCCGGATAGCGCGTGGACGCCGCGCCGAAGGTCTCCACGCTCAGCTTGCCCATCAGCTTCTCGACCTGCGCGGAGGACATCCCATCTTCGATGCGCAGCCGGCGCTGGACGTCGTTCAGCGCGCGCGCCGTGATGAGCCCACCCTGGCTGTAGCCCATGAGGTGCACCTCACGGCCCGCCTTCAGCTCCGTGTAGACCGTGTCCGCCAGCGTGTCGACCGCGGGGTTCTTGCCCTTGTCCAGCTTGTCCCCCACGCACTCGGCCAGGTCCGACACGATGCCCTGCGTCGAGTTGTGGATGCCCACCACCCGCGCGCCCGACGTCTGCGCGATGGCCTTCATCTCATCCATCTGCGCGGAGGCCGTCGTCAGGATGCCATTGACGTAGAGAATCGTCTTCGACGGGTTGGCGTTCCCCGGAGGCGTCACACCCGGGATGTCCTTCAGCGGCGTGCCGGGCGGGAAGGTCTTCCCGTTGGCGCCCATGAACAGGCCGTCGTTCGCCCGCTCCGCCTTGTTCCCGCCGAAAATCATCTGAATCCCGCTCAGCGACGCGGCCTTCGTCTGCGGCTGGAACTCATCCTTGCCACGCGCCAGGAGCGCCGGCTGCCCCTTCTTGAGGCCCTGCGCCTGCTCTCCAGCGGGGCCCTTCAACGACGAGGTCGAGGTCGAGGCGAGGGAAGGACGGTTGCGGCTGATCTGGCTCATGAGGGCTCCCGCCCAGGGGGATAGGGCGACCCCTTCATTGTCTCATGACGTCTCACGAAGTTGCGCGAGACACCCCACCCACGGAACCCATTTGCTTCACGGGTGTCTGGGGACTCCCGACGGAACTCTCCTGCCGGAGCCCCCATGCCCCTGAAAACCGCTGTCGGCGCCCTGCTGTTGCTTCTCTCCGCCTGCGCCACTCCAGGTATCTCGACGCAACGCGGCACGGCCCCGGCGAATGGGATTTCGTTCATCGAAAATGATTGGAAAAAGGCCCTCCAGGCCGGCCAGGAGCGCACCCTCCCTGTCTTCGTGGATGTCTGGGCCCCCTGGTGCCAGTCCTGTCGCTCCATGCGCGCGACGGTGATGCCCTCGCCCGAGCTGAAGCCCGTGGCGGACCGCTTCATCTGGCTCGCCATCAACACGGAGGTCGACACCAACGCGGCCTTCCTCGAGCGCTACCCCATCGACACCTGGCCCACCCTGTTCGTCCTGGAGCCGGAGCAGGGCGGAGTCGTGAGCCGCTCGCTGGGCGCGGTGTCCGCCCAGCAGTTGCTTCGCTACCTCGACCACTCCGAGCAGGCCTTCCACCAGGGCCGCGAGGACCTGGCGCGAGCGGATGCACTCGCGCTCGCCGGGCGCCACGAGGATGCCGCCCTCGCCTATCAACGCGTCCTGGAGAAGCTGCCGCCCCACGATGCCCGCCGTGCTGGCACCACTGTCTCGCTGCTCAAGTCACTCGCCGCCACCGGGCGCGCCATCGACTGCGTGAGACAGACGGCGAAGGAACTGCCCGCGCTCTCTCGCGTGGAGGACCGCTCGCGGCTCTTGTACGTGGGCCTGGGCTGCGCGCTCGACATCGAGACGGAGGAAGCCCTCACCCTGCGAAGCGCGCTCGAGCAGGAGGCCCTGCGCGCCCTCGACACCCCTGAAGGGACGCTGACCTCGCCGCAGCGCTCGTCGCTGTACGAGGTGGTCTGCGAGGTCCGCGAGGTGACGGGGGATGAGCCCGGCATGAAGAAGATGGCGCAGACGTGGTGGCGCTTCCTCGAAGCAGAGGCCGCGCGCGCGAGGAACGCGGAGGAGCGCGCGGCGCTCGACGCCCATCGCGAGATGGCGGCCGCGCTGATGGACCGCCCCGAGGTGGCCATCCCCGCGCTGGAGCGCAGCGAGCGGGAGTTTCCAGAGGACCCCGGCCCGCCCTCGCGCCTCGCCTCGCTGTATCTCATGGCGGGCCAGAAGGACCTGGCCCTCGCCGCGAGCGAGCGGGCCCTGTCGCGCGTGAAGGGCCCGTCACGAACGCAGGTGCTCGTGGGCCATGCCCGCATCCTCCGCGCGCGAGGCGAGCGAGCCCAGGCGGAGCAATTGCTCACCCAGGCCCTGCGCGAGCTGGGCCCCGACTCCACGCGCAGCCAGCGGCACCGGCGCATCCTCGAGTTCACCCTCACACAGCTTCGCGAGGACAATACTCCGACACCGTGAGCGCGATACCGGACGCGTCCGCACCCCGGAAGGAGACTTGTACGAAAGGACGAGCGGACCGTGCGGACCGCTCCCGTTGGCCGGAGCACAATCGGAAGAGTCTTCGGTTCCCACCCCTGTAAAAACGAAAGGGTGCCGCCCTTAAGCACCCTGCTCCGGTGATGCAAACCCGCGCATTCACTTGGAAACGGGGGGCCTCGGAAATGGCATGCGCATTGCGAAGGAGCCCCTGGCCGCCCAACGCGGCTCCCAACGGCCCCCTTCCCCGAGAGATGCCATGCAGGACTCTTCTCACTTCTCCTCCCCGGACTCCCTCTCCACGTACCTCTCGGAGATCAACCAGTACCCGCTGTTGACGCAGCCGCAGGAGCAGGAGCTGTCGCGCCGCTTCCGCAAGGGTGACCTGATGGCGGGCCACCAGCTGGTGACGGCCAACCTGCGCTTCGTGGTGAAGGTGGCCTACGAGTACCGCTCCTACGGGCTGAAGATGTCGGACCTCATCCAGGAGGCGAACATCGGCCTGATGAAGGCGGTGCAGAAGTTCGACCCGGACAAGGGCATCCGCCTCATCTCCTACGCGGTCTGGTGGATTCGCGCGTACATCCAGAACTGCATCCTGCGCAACTGGAGCCTGGTGAAGCTGGGCACCACCCAGGCGCAGCGCCGGCTCTTCTTCAGCCTGGCGCGCACGCGCCGCGAGCTGGAGCGCATGGGCGCCGGCGACGCGAGCGTCGTCAACGCGGAAGAGATTGCGCGCAAGCTCAACGTGAAGGCCTCCGAGGTGCGCGAGATGGAGCAGCGCATGGGCGGCAGGGATTTGTCGCTGGACGCGCCGGTGGGCGAGGACGGTGACGCCACGCACCTGGACTTCGTGGAGTCGGCCTCCGCGTCCCACGAGGATGAAGTCGCGGACCGTCAGCAGGCGGGCCTCGCCAAGGACCTGGTCCAGCGCGCCCTGCGCCGGCTGGACCCGCGCGAGCGCTTCATCATCGAGAACCGCGTGATGGGCGACTCGGAGATGACGCTCAGCGAGCTGGGTGAGCACTTCGGCTTCTCCCGCGAGCGCGCCCGTCAGCTCGAGATTCGCGCCAAGGACAAGCTCAAGGCGGAGCTGGCCCTGCTCATGGCCGACGCGGGCCTGGACGCGGCCGCCCTCGCCCAGGGCTGAGGCCCCTCGAAGGTGCTTCGGCACCGAAGTATGTGATTGGGGCTGGGTATTCCTCCACCCAGCCTTTCATGGGCTGACGTGTCAAAGCGGGGCACGGATGAACCCGAACATGCCCTGACACGTCAGCCAGACTCATAGATTCCTCCGTTCACCTCACGACACCCTGGCCCGCGCCGTGCAACTGTGCCGGCGCACCCAACGGGGTGGTCGAAGGTCGCGCGCTCTTGGGGAGCAGCGTGGACGTGGAGGAACTCTTGAAAGCGAGAAGTCACTCATCCTTGCTCGGAGGACTGGCAGTCCTCTGGGCTTTTTCCGCTGAGGCGCAGAGCCAGCGGATCCCCAGCGTGGAGCTGGAGCGGTTGCAGTTGAACCCCGGCGCGAAGGACAGCCTCGTGCTGTCCACGGGCGACCTGCTGCCGGATGGCACTTTTCGCCTGGGCCTGACGGCGCACTACCAGCGCAGGCCGCTGGTGCTGCTGCGCAACGACGAGCGCCTGGGCACCATCATCTCCGACCGCATGACGGTGCACTTCAGCGGCGCCTACGCCCTGACGGACTGGTTGGAGGTCGGCGCGCAGCTTCCGCTCGTCACCCAGTGGGGCCCGAACACGCGGACGCTGGGCTTCGAGACGCCGGCGACCTTCGCGCTGGGCACGCCCTGGCTCCAGGCGCGCGCGGGCATCCTGTCCGAGTCGCGCGGAGGCCCGCTGGACCTGGGCCTGCACCTGGGTGTGGCCCTGCCCCTGGGCAGCGAAGAGGTGCTCACCAAGGATGATGGCTTCGTCTTCACCCCGCGCCTGGGGCTCGGCAAGCGGATTGCCGACACGTGGCGCGTGGGCGCGGACGTGGGCGCGCTCGTGAGGAGCAAGACGTACGCCCTCACCCCTGGCGCGACGCCGCTGCGCGACGAGATGGGCGTGGAGATGAACGCCGGCGTCAACGTCTCCGCCGAGCTGTTCGGCTTGAGGGAAGAGCTGGTGGTGCGCGGCACGCTGCCGTTCGCGGACGCGCCCGAGTCGCTGGAGGTCCTGCTGGGCCTGCGCAGCGCCCGGACCGAGGGCACCGAGTTCTACATCATGGGTGGCCCGGGCTTCGGCCAGACGCCCGGCACGCCGGAGTTCCGCGTGCTGGCGGGCGTCAACTTCGGCCCCGATGGGACGAAGGTCGCCTCATGTGTCGCGGGCCAGCCCCACGACGCGGCCCGCTGTCCCGACCTGGATGCGGATGGCGACGGCGTGAAGAACTTCGCGGACCGCTGCCCGGTGTCGCCCGGCCTCGCCCAGCTCAACGGCTGCGCGGACACGGATGACGACCAGGACGGCCTGCTCAACCTGGCGGACCGCTGCCCGGCCCAGGCGGAGAACCTCAACGGCTTCGAGGACTCCGACGGCTGCCCGGATGACCCGGACTCGGACGGCGACGGACTCGCCGACTCCAAGGACGCGTGCCCGAGCCAGCCCGAGGACGTGGACGGCTTCGAGGACACCAACGGCTGCCCGGACCCGGACAATGACCAGGACGGCGTGGCGGACGCGCGCGATGCCTGCATGAACGAGGCGGGCCCGAAGGAGAACCGCGGCTGCCCGGACAAGGACCGCGACGGCGACGGACTCGTGGACCGGCTGGACAACTGCCCGGACGAGCCCGGGACGCAGAAGAACCACGGCTGCAAGGCGAAGCAGCTCGCGCAGATTGGCGAGGGCCAGATTCGCATCCTCGAGGCGGTCTTCTTCGAGAACAACCAGGACGTCATCAGCGCGCGCAGCCACAAGCTGCTCGACAGCGTGGCGGCCATCCTCGCGTCGCACCCTGAAATCGAGAAGCTGCGCGTCGAGGGCCACACCGACAACACGGGCAAGGAAGACTACAACCTGGAGCTCTCCCGGCGCCGCGCCGAGGCGGTGGTGAAGTACCTGGTGGGCAAGGCGGTCAGCCGCGAGCGGCTGGACGCCCAGGGCTACGGCCCGAAGAAGCCCATCGCCGAGAACACCACCAAGCCGGGCCGCGCCAAGAACCGCCGCGTGGAGTTCCGCATCGTCGGTGACGCCGAGGGCGTCGAGACGAAGCAGGGAACCCCCGGGGCCGACACCCTCGAGAAGTGAGGCAGACATTCCATGACGACACGAGTCCCTGAACCCTTCTGTCCCGAGCCCCGGACGCCCGCGCGCGCCGGGCTCCGCGCGGCCCTGACGCTCGCGCTCTTCGCCGCCCTCACCGGCTGCGAGCCCACGCCCACGCCCTCCGCGTCCGAGGAGGTGCTGGTCTCCAGCCAGTCCTCCGCGCTCGTGGGCGACGGCCGGCTGCAGCCCGGTGAGCAGTGCGACGACGGCAACACGGTGAGCGGCGATGGCTGCTCCGCCACGGGCACCATCGAGTCCGGCTACCTGTGCCACGTGCCCGGGCGCGCCTGCTCCCTGGCCTCGCTGTGCGGCAACAACGTGGTCAACGCCGGCGAGGCCTGCGACGACGGCGACACCGTGGCGGGCCTCAACGGCTGCTCCGCCACCTGCGACCTGTCGCTGTGCGGCAACGGCGTGTTCAACAATCGCGAGTGGCCCAACTTCGACCAGGAAATCTGCGACGACGGCAACCGCGCCGAGGGCGATGGCTGCAATCGGTCCTGTGAAGTGGAGCCCGGCTTTGCTTGCGCCGGTACGCCCAGCCGCTGCGTGAGGGCGGGCGTCGTGGTCTTCAACACCGGCGTGGACCAGAACAACCGCCGGCTGGAGTCCGGCCTGGACCCGCACTGGTTCTACACGAGCAACAACCAGGGCGCGGCCACCGGCCCGCGCGACGCCGAGGACTGGCCGCAGGAAGTCCAGACGGCGCGCTTCATGGCCGCCCCCTCGGGCGCCCCGACGTGTGTCTCCCAGCGGTTCATCATCCCCTCGACCACCAAGGTCTCCCAGTTCCGCCTGCGCCTGGCGACGTTCAACGACAACGATTTCGACCACGCGACGGTGAACGGGGCGCCCTTCACGCCCACCACGGTGAGCGAGCCGGCCGGCCAGCCGTGGCAGAAGAGCATCATCCGGGAGTTCGGTCCGACGGCGGGCTGGCGCACGGGCCTCAACCGCATCGAGCTGTGCAACGAGAACGCCGATTCGGAGCCCAACGCGTTCCGCTACATCTTCGTGGACGCCTACGACGACCGCTGCGGCGACGGCGCCGTGTCTCCTCGCGAGGAGTGCGACGACGGCAACACGGCCAACAACGACGGCTGCAGCGCCAGCTGCGGCATCGAGCCCGGCTACGGCTGCGCGGGCTCCCCCAGCTCCTGCGCGAAGACGTGTGGCAACGGTCAGCTGAACGCCGGCGAGCAGTGCGATGACGGCAACACCACCGCGGGCGACGGCTGCAACGTGAGCTGCCGCGTGGAGTCCGGCCACGCGTGCCCCACCCCGGGCCAGGCCTGTGTCGCCACCTGCGGCAACGGCGTGGTCAACGCCGGTGAGCAGTGCGATGACGGCAACACGCTGGGCAGCGATGGCTGCTCCGCGTCCTGCCGCATCGAGGGCGGCTATGCGTGCAACGGCGCCCCCTCTGCGTGCACCCCGCTGTGCGGCAACGGCCAGCTCAACCCCGGCGAGCTGTGCGACGACGGCAACACCCACATGGGCGATGGCTGCTCCGTGGCCTGCACCCTGGAGCTGGGCGCCGCCTGCCCCGTTCCCGGCCAGGCCTGTGTGAACACGTGCGGCAACGGCACGGTGGACCCGGGCGAGCAGTGCGACGACGGCAACCTCAACTCGCAGGACGGCTGCGCCACCGAGTGCCGCGTGGAGTCCGGTTACGCGTGCAGCCGGCCCCAGAACGGGCCCTCCGTGTGCGTCCCGTCCTGCGGCAACAGCATCCAGGACCCGAACGAGTCGTGCGATGACGGCAACACCGCGTCGGGCGACGGCTGCTCCTCCAGCTGCGGCGTGGAGACGGGGTATTCCTGCTCGGCCATTCCGTCCGTCTGCACCACCCAGTGTGGCGACGGCCTTGTCGCTGGCAGCGAGGCGTGTGACGACGGCAACACCGCGGGGAACGATGGCTGCAACGCCACCTGCGGCGTGGAGTCCGGTTACGTCTGCACCCGGCCCGCGAACACGCCGTCCGTGTGTACGCAGAGCTGCGGCAACGGCGCGCTGAACCCGGGCGAGACGTGCGACGACGGCAACACCGTCGCGGGTGACGGGTGCAGCGGCGTCTGCGCCACGGAGCCTGGCTATTCGTGCGGCGGCGCGCCGAGCGCGTGCAACACCACCTGCGGTGACGGCGTGGTCGCCGGCGCCGAGGTCTGCGATGACGGCAACCTCCAGAGCGGCGACACCTGCTCGCCGCGCTGCCTGTGGGAGAACGGCCAGGCGTGCAACGCGTCCGGCGTCTGCGAGAGCGGCACCTGCAACCCCCACTCGGACCGCTGCGTCACCGCCAACATCTGCGGCAACGGGATGCTCGACGGGACCGAGCAGTGCGACGACGCCAACACCACCGCGGGCGATGGCTGCTCGGCCACGTGCACCATCGAGGCGGGCCACAGCTGCCAGGACATCCCCTCGGCCTGCGCGGTGCGGTGTGGTGACGGCGTGAAGGCGGCCACGGAAGCGTGCGATGACGGCAACACCACGGCGGGCGACGGCTGCGGCGCCACCTGCGCGGTGGAGTCCGGCTCCGGCTGCCAGAACAAGGCGGTGCACACCTTCCTGACCCGCCACGCTCGCAACGAGTGCACGCAGGTCGGCGACATCGGCGCGCCCACCCTGCCGGACGCGGCCATCCAGGCGGCCCTCACGGTCCCGGGCCGCTACCGCATCAGCTACGTCTCCGGCGCGGCGGACTACGACGGGAGCCCCCGGTGGTACCCGGGCATCTTCGGCGTCAACCACACCACCAGCACCGGCGCGCAGCGCTTCTCGCTGGGGCGTGTCCCCCCGACGACGGGGTCCACGACCCGCGAGGCCGCCATGGAGCAGGGCTTCACGGAGCGCCGCGACTTCGACGCGGCCACGGGTGACGTGCGCGTGGCCTTCATCGACACCGACTGCGCCACCAACAACAACTCGGCGACGACGGCCACGTTCCGCGTGGACTCGCTCTCCATCTGCCAGCGCATCCCCGTGCTGACGGACCCGGGCCCTGGCGGCGTGACGGACCCGGTCATCGGTGGCCCCGCGACGCCGGGCACCACCATCCATGTCTACGTCGATGGGAACCCCACCCCGGCCTGCACCGCCGTCACCGATGCCACCGGGAACTGGACCTGCAACCTGGGCAACATCCCGGAGGGTCCGCACTCGGTGGTCGTCACGTCCACGGTGCTGGGCACCACGGAGACGGCGCCTCCGGCGAACATCGTCATCCAGTTGGTTCCCCCCGGCCCGCCCGTCATCACCGGCCCCGCCACGGGCAGCACGGTCTCGACTCAGACGCCGGCCATCACCGGCACCTCGGAGCCGGGCGCCACGGTGACGGTGCGCGAGGGCTCCACGGTGCTGTGCACCGCCACGGCCGACGCCAATGGCCGCTGGACGTGCACGCCGTCCACCCCGCTGCCCGAAGGGACGCACACCGTGACGGCCACCGCCGCCACCCCCGGCGGCAGTGTCAGCACCCCGTCCGCGCCCACCACCTTCGCGGTGGACACCACGGCGCCGGCCGCCCCCGTCATCACCGGCCCCGCGCCGGGCTCGCTCCTCAACGACAACACGCCGGCCATCAGCGGCACGTCCGAGCCGGGCGCCACGGTGACGGTGCGCGAGGGCTCCACGGTGCTGTGCACCGCCGTCACGGACGACACCGGCCGCTGGACGTGCACGCCTTCCACGCCGATGGCGGACGGCGCGCACTCGGTGACGGCCACGGCCACGGACCGGGCGGGCAACACCAGCCCCGTGTCCAACGTGGACACGTTCCGCATCGACACGGTGGCGCCGGACACCTCGCTCGTCCGCAGCCCGCCGGGCCGCACGGACACCACCGCGGCGGAGTTCGACTACGGCTCCACCGAGACCGGCGTGCGGTACGAGTGCAGCCTCAACGGCGGCCCGTACGTCGCCTGCAATACCACCTACAACGTCACGCACGGGGACCATACCCTGCGTGTCCGTGCCGTGGATGAGGCGGGCAACGTGGACGCCACCCCCGCCGAGTACAAGTGGACGGTGCTGAACACGCGCTCGTTCGCGGGCGGTGGCTGCAGCGCGGCTCCGGCCTCGTCGTGGCTCGCGCTGCTGGGCCTGCTCGGTCTGCGCCGCCGCAACAAGCGCCGCTAAGGCCGTCTCCCCCTTTCCGCCGGGAGGTCCACACCCTTCCCCCAGTCCCCCTCGCGGGGACTCGTGGACCTCCCGGCGGGTCTCCCCGTCGAGCCGCGCAACCCCGTATGCTGGGGGCCGTGGATATCGCGGGGAAGACGCAGGAGAGGTACGAGGAGGAGCTGCTCCTCGCGCTGAACGAAGGGCTGGTCTCCGCCGAGGAGGCCGCCGCGCTGCGCGAGGAAGCGCTCGACCAGGGCCGCAGTCCCCTGGAGCTCCTGAGCGAGCAGGGGCGGCTGGGCGAGTACACGCTCGTGGCCCTGCGCGACGAGCTCTCCCGCGACCTGGACGACACGGCGGGCACGGGCCCCGGCCCGCTGGAGGCCGCCACGCTGGACCCGGAGACGCCCGTCGTCTCCCCGCAGGCGCCGGCCTCGTCCGACGCGGCCGCCGAGCCGGGCTTCCCCGTCCCCGACTGGGACCGCTACCAGCCCGTGCGCTTCCTCGGTCAGGGCGGCATGGGGCAGGTGTTCCTCGCGTATGACCCGCTCCTGCGGCGCAACGTGGCGCTCAAGTTCGTGCGGGGGGGAGACCCGGAGCTCGCTCGCCGCTTCCTGTCCGAGGCCCGCGCCCAGGCCCGCGTGCGCCACGAGCGGGTGTGCGAGGTGTACGAGGTCGGCGAGGTGCAGGGGCGCGGCTACATCGCCATGCGCTACGTGGCGGGCCAGTCCCTGGGGCAGCTCGCGCCGACGCTGACGCCCGAGCAGAAGGTGCTGCTCCTGCGCCAGGCCGCGGAGGGGGTCCACGCCGCGCACCGCGCGGGCCTGGTCCACCGCGACATCAAGCCCGGCAACATCCTGGTGGAGCGCACGGAGGACGGCGACTTCGTGCCCTTCGTCATGGACTTCGGCCTCGCCCGCGACTGGCGCGAGGAGGCGGGCCTGCATGGCGTGGTGATGGGCACGCCGCACTACATGGCCCCCGAGCAGGCCCGCGGCGACACGGCCCGGCTGGACCGGCGCGTGGATGTCTATGGCCTGGGCGCCACGCTGTACGTGCTGCTCACCGGGCGCACGCCCTTCAGCGGCGACAACGAGCAC
The DNA here is from genome assembly GCF_038561935.1 of Myxococcus stipitatus. The sequence continues at coordinate 8,481,568 of NZ_CP102770.1, forward strand.
GACATCATCACCCGGCTCCAGACGGAGGAGCCGCCTCCCCCGCGCACGCTGGACCGGGACATCCCCGAGGACCTGGAGGCCGTCGTCCTCAAGTGCCTGGAGAAGGAGCGCTCGGCCCGCTACGACTCGGCGCGGGCGCTGGCGGATGACCTGGAGCACTTCCTCGGCGGAGAGCCGGTGCAGGCCCGGCGGGGCGTGGGCTACCGGCTGCGCAAGAAGGCGCGCAAGCACCGCGTGGTGCTGGGCCTGGGGGTGGCGGCGCTGACGGTGGTGGCGCTGGCGCTGGGCCAGGCCGTGCTCGCGCGCAGCGAGGTGGCCGAGCGCGAGCGGCTCACGCGCAGCTTCACCGAGCGGGTGGAGCGCATCGAGGCGTCCGCGCGCTACTCGTTCCTCTCCCGGCTGCACGACACGCGCGAGGACCGCAAGGCGCTGCGCGCGAGCATGGAAGCGCTGGAGGCGGAGGTGCGCGAGTCGGGCGGGCGCGCGGCGGGCCCCGGCAACTACGCCCTGGGCCGCGCGCTCTGGGCGCTGGGCGACGTGGAGGGCGCGCGCAAGAAGCTCGAGGCCGCGTGGGAGCATGGCTACCGGGAGCCTCGCGCGGCCTGGGCGCTGGCGCTGGTGCTGGGAGACCAGTACCGGGAGAAGCTGCTCCTGGACGTCGAGCGCCGCAGCCCGGAGAGCCGCGAGGCGCGCCGCAAGGAGTTGGAGCAGCGCTACCGCGACCCGGCGCTCGCCTACCTTCGACAGGCCGAGGGACCCGATGTCCCCGCGCCGCCGCTGTACGTGAAGGCCCTCTTCGCCTTCCACGAAGGACGCCACGAGGAGGCCCTCGCGCACCTGGACGCGATGGGGGCGGCCCTGCCCTGGTTCTACGAGGCGCCGCTCCTGCGAGGCGACGTGTACCTGGCCCGCGCGACGGGGCGCTGGCACCAGGGCGACACGGCCGGCGCCCAGGCGGACCTCGAGGCGGGACGGCGCGCCTACGCCCAGGCCATCGCCACCGCGGAGAGCCAGCCCGCGGGGCACTACGCGCTCGGGCGACTGGAGCTGGCCGCGCTGGTCATCGAGCTCTATGGCGCGGGCAACATCCAGCCGCTCTACCAGAAGGGACTGGAGGCGCTGGAGCACGCGCTGAAGGCCGCGCCGGACCACCACCCCTCCCTCATCGTGCGCTCGCGGCTGCACCGCCGCCTGGCCGAACAGCACGCCAACCAGAACGCGAGCGACGTGGAGGCGCTGCTGGGCCAGGCCATCGACTCGGCCCAGGCCGCGCTGAAGCTCGCGCCGCCCGGCGACCGCGTGACGCTGGAGCTGGCCATCGCGCACAGGCTCTGGGCCCGCCACCAGCAGCGGCTCTCCCAGGACCCGCGCAAGCAGCTCGGCCTGGCCGTCGAGGCGCTGGAGCAGCTGAGCCCCGAGGAGCGCGACTATGCCTTCTACGCGACGCTGGGGCTGACCCATCAAATCTGGGCCGACTACGAGAACGAGCACGGCCTGGACTCTCGCGCCCACCAGGACAAGGCCATCGACACGTACCTGGCGGCCATCCGCGTGCGCGAGACGCAGGCGGATGCGTGGATCAACCTCGGCAACTCCTATCGGGCCCGGGCGGGCCTGCCCCAGGCCACGGACACACAAGGCGACTTGCGCCGCGCCATGGAGGCCATCGAACGGGCGCTCGCGCTCAACCCGCGCAACGTCATCGCCTGCTACCAGGGCGCGGACGTGTCCGAGCAGCTCGCGCGCTGGAAGCAGGAGCACGGCCAGGACCCGGAGCCGGACGTGGCGCGCGCGCTGGCGCTCTACAAGCAGGGCCGGGACATCAACCCCCGGCTACCCCAGCTCGCCAACGGCCAGGGCGCCACGCTGCTGTGGCAGGCCGAGCAGCACTGGGAGGACGGCCAGGACGTGGAGCCGCTCATGGCCGAGGCCCGGCGGGCCTTCGAGCAGGCTCGCGACATCGCGCCACAACAGTCATTCGCCTACAACAACCTGGGCGAGGTGGAGGCGGTGCGCGCGGGCTTCCTCCTGACGCGAGGCGAGGACCCCACCGCGAGCCTCCGCGCGGCGAAGGAGGACTACCGCCGCGCGCTGGACCTGCTGCCCGGTGACGCGGACATGTGGACCAACCTGGCGCGCCTGCACGTGCTGTGGGCCACCCACGCGCTGGAGAGGAAGCGCGACGTGGCCCCGGACCTCGCCCAGGCGGAAGAAGCGCTCGCGCGCGCCCAGGCCCTCAACCCGCGTCTCGGGTACGCCTGGCGCTACCAGGGTGGCGTGCTCGACGTGCGCGCCCGTCATCGCGCGCAGAAGGGCACCGCCAGGGACGAGGACTTCCAGAAGGCCGCGGCGGCGCTCGCGCAGGCGGTGGAGCTGGCTCCGAGGAAGCACGAGTATGTGCTGGCCGCCGGAGAGCTCCAGCTCGCCTGGGGACAGTGGAAGCAGGGCCGGGGCGAGGACGCGACGCCGGTGCTGATGCGCGGCATCGAGTTCGTGGAGCGCATCCTGGCCGCGCGGCCCCAGTGGGCACGAGCGCGGCTCCTGCGCGCCGGGCTGAGGGCGGCCTTGGCCCACGGCTCCGCGCCCGCCGCCCAGCAACAGGCCTGGCGCGAGCGGGCTCGCGCGGACGCGGAGGAAGCCCTGGCGCGCAATCCCTCGCTCGCCGCGTGGTGGAAGGGCAGGCTCGCCTCCGACCTGGAGCCGCTCACCCGCCCTTCCCCTCCATGAGGCCTCGCGGCGAGGACTACTTCGGGTCCTCGGGCGGGTCCGTCGTCACGTCCAGGCCGCCCTTCTTGGTCTCCGCGTTGCCGCCCAGACGGCTCGCGGCCGTGGGGGGCAGGACGAGGTCATACGGGTAGTTGCGCGGGGCGGCCGTCAACGTCACCGTGTGCTCACTGTTGGCGGCCAGGGGCGAGGCGTTCGACAGGAAGAACGGACCGGGCTGGGAGAAGCAGCTTCCATCGGTGAAGCGCACCTCGGCGGCGGTGACACCATCCAGCCGGAACGTCACCTCCTGCCCCAGGTAGACGCGGGGGTCGGCGGGAAGGGGGCCCGAGGGTTGGATGAGGATGACAAGGGGCTTGAGCGTCTTGTTGGCCATGGGCCGTGGCTCCTGCTTGGGTGGGACTGCGCGTTGACGACGTGGGGTTGCAGGCAACGTACCAGCCGCGTCGTGTGCTCGACTCCCTCGGGGAGACCTCATCGGGCCTCCGCCGGCGGGCGCACTGGACGCGTCAACGACACGTCATCATGCCCGTCTGACGTGTCCAGCCAGCTCAGGCGTCCGAGAGGCCCAGCTCCCGCACGCGCCGCTGGAGCGCGCGGCGGGAGACCTCCAGCCGCTGCACCATCTTGTCCAGGTCACCCTCGCACTCCTGGAAGCAGCGGGAGATCTCCTCCGGGCTCAGGTCCCGGGCGGTGCGGATGAGCGGGCTCTTGTCGATGAGCACGTAGACGGACGGCCGGGGAATGCCCAGGAAGTCCGCGGTGGCCTTCAAGTCCCACGAGCACGCGCGCAGCGCTTCCAGGAGCTCGTTCTCCCCCACCTCGGAGGGCTTGCGCCGCGAGGACTTCGCGTCCGCGGCCTCCGCCTGCCCCTGCGCCGGCGCGCTCAGCACCCGCCCCGGCACGGGCAGCGACTCGCCATCCAGTTGCTGTTCCAGCCGCGAGTCCACGCGCAGCCCCGGAAGGCCCCGGCTGCCGATGATGAGCTGGCGCGTGACGTTGCGGAGCTGGCGGACGTTGCCGGGCCAGCCGTAGCGCACCAGCCGCACGGCCACCGCCGACGGCAGCCACGGCTGCGCGCGCGGGTCCGTGGAGGCCAGCCGCCACGTCTCGCCCGTGGTCTCCAATTCCTGGCGCGCGAAGTGGACGAAGAGCAGGCCGATGTCCTCGCGCCGCTCGCGCAGGGGCGGCACGCACAGCTCGAAGCCCGCCAGCCGGTGCAGCAGCGGCGCCTTGAACGCGCGCTCCTCGATGCGCGCCTCCAAATCCGAGTCCGTCGCGGCGACCAGCCGCACGTCCACCGGCACCGGCGCGTGGCCGCCCACCGGCGTCACCTCGCCCGTCTCCAGCACGCGCAGCAGCGCCGCCTGCACCTCGGGGGGCGCCTCGCCCACCTCGTCGAGAAAGAGCGTGCCGCCGTGCGCGGCGCGGAAGAAGCCCTCGCGGTCCCGGTTCGCGCCGGTGTACGCCCCGCGCTGCGCGCCGAACAGCTCCGCGGCCACCAGCTCCTTGGAGAGCGCGCCCAGGTTGACGCTGATGAAGGGACCGGAGCGCCTGGGCCCCTGGTCATGGATGGCGCGGGCCACCAGCTCCTTGCCCGTGCCCGTCTCGCCCCGGATGAGCACCGGCACCCGCAGGTCCGCCACCCGGAGGATGTCCTCGCGCAGCTGCTGGATGCCCTCCGCCTGCCCCACCAACCCCAGGTCCTTCACCGCCCCTTCCGAGGCCGGCGACGCCAGGTGCAGCAGCAGCACCACGCGCTCGGCCAGCACCAGGGGGACCCCCGCCGCCAGCTCCTCGCGGGAGAACTCCCGCCCCCCCGCCACGGACTCGCCCGCGACTGACACCTGCGTGCCGTCCTCGGGCACCAGCAGGCGCAAGCCGCCGTTCGCCGCCGGCTCGAAGAGCACGGGCGTCCGGCTGAGGAACGGGTCCGACAGGGGGAGCGCCAGCAGCCCTCCCGGCCGGGAGAAGTCCGGCGCGTTGCGGGAGAGCGCCGCCGTCCGGCCCACGCTGGCGAGCACCTCCAAGAGGAGCCGCTCGCCGATCCGCTGGGCCTGAGGATGGGACACGACGGTCAGGGCAGGCACACTCCGCGGGGCCTGCGCGGACTTGCCCTTCGTCTGGACAGCGGTCGTCGACATGTCGGCGGAAAGCTTCTGCTGCATGGGCTGATTCAGATTTCCGAGGCTTCCAACCTATCAGCCTACACCGTCATGTCGCGGAGGAGGCACCCCTGAAGCATCCCAACGTCCGCGAAGCCACGCTCCCTTTCCAAGCAAGCTGGAAGTCGCGGCGGGACGAAGAAAGGTCCAGGGGAGACCCCCCACGCGGTGGAGAGGGAAGCTGTCCACCGCGTGCGGGGGTGTGGGTCTCAGGGAGTCGGGCCCGTCGTATCAGACGCGGGCGGGCGCTCCTCGGAGGAGGGGGCGCTGGGTGCGGCGGCGGGCGCGGCGGCGGCGGGCGCGGCCGGCTTCTCGTCGGCGGGCGCGGCCGGCTTCTCGTCGGCGGACGGAGCCGCGCTGGGGCGCTTGGTGATTCCCGCGGCCTGACGGGCCTGCTCGCGAGCGCGCTGCGCCACCTTCGGCGTGGGCGCCAGAATCATGAACATCAGTCGCCCTTCCATCCGGGGCGGCTGCTCCACGACGGCCACTTCCTTCAGGTCCTTCGCCACGTCATCGAGGATGGCCGTGCCCTGCTCCTTGTGCGTGATTTCACGCCCGCGGAACTGGATGACCACCTTGGCCTTGTTGCCCTCTTCGATGAAGCGCCGCGTGTTGCGGACCTTGAACTCGTAGTCGTGCTCCTCCGTCTTGGGACGGAGCTTCACTTCCTTGAGGTGGACAATCAGCTGAGCCCGCTTGGCTTCCGAGGCCTTCTTCTTCTCCTCGTACTTGAACTTGCCGTAGTCCATGATCTTGCAGACTGGCGGCTGTGCCATGGGGCTGACCTCGACGAGGTCGAGCCCTTCCGAGCGGGCTTTCTCGAGCGCGGCCTCGAGCGGCATGACTCCGAGCTGTGAGCCATCGGAGCCGACCACGCGGACCTCGCGGGCACGGATGCGGCGATTGGTTCTCTGGTCGCGGCTCCCGCCGCGGTTACCTCTCTGATCACGAAGAATGTGACGCTCCTGCGAAAGGGTTGAAGGACCTGCTTCCCAAGGGTGCGGCAGGTCTTTGGGTTACGGCATGGGTCGGGCCGACGCGTACGGCGGGCGGCTCGCCCCTCTGACACTCGCGCACGGTGCGTGTCCCTCCGTGCGAGACTTCGAATCTAGTCGCCCCCCTGCCCCTTGAGAAAGGGAGCCTTGGGCGGACACGTCCCGACGGCGAGGACTAGCCCACCACCGGACATAACACCAGGGGCCCTTCCGTGCCCTGGAATCCCGACCGGGGTCACCCATTGGACGGTGCGGAGCGGGCCCTCCAGGCCTCCCGCGACTGGCCCCACAGCTCGATGGGGGCGGCCTCGAAGGGGGCCGGCAGCTTCCCGGGGCCCCTCAGGGTGGAGCCGAGCCGCCGGGCGACCTGCTGGGAGGGGACGTTTTCGGGGGCGATGGAGTGGATGACCTCCGTCCAGCCCAGGTGGTCGAAGGCCCAGTCCACCGCGGCGGTGGCCGCCTCCACGGCGTACCCCCGGCCCCAGGTCTCCCGCAGCAGGGACCAGCCCACCTCCGGCCCCGGCCACCCCTCTGGCTGCCAGGGGCCCACCCGGCCCACCCACTTGCCGGTGGAGCGCTCCAGGACGGAGAACATGGAGAACCCCTGGAGGGCCCAGGCCCCCGCCATGCCGGTGAAGCCTCGCCAGACGACGGAGCGGGCCTGGACGCCGCCGATGAAGCGGGCGCTCTCCGCGTCCGACATCAGGGCGACGAACCCCTCGAAGTCCTCCCGCGCCGTGGGGCGGAGGATGAGTCGCGCGGTGTGCAGGGTCGGTCCCGGTGCTTGCATGGTGTCGAGCTCCCCGAAGGCTGGGTGTGCGTCGGTGGTGGCACAGTGGCCCGACGGCAGGCTTGCACCCGGACCTGACCGGGGCAAGCTCGCGCGGCGCTGGCGGGGGCGCGCTTTCGACAAGCCCTGCTTCTCCTCGCGGTAACCCCAGGAGGGGATGCGGGGTTGTCCGCCCGGCGTTCAGGAGGCACGGCGCGCGGCCCGCCGCTACGCCAGGCCGGAGACAGGAGGGCTTCTGCATGTGGACCGAGACACGAGTCACGCGGACGTTGGGAGTCCGGCTCCCGCTGGTGCAGGGCCCGTTCGGCGGCGGCATGTCGTCGACGAAGCTGGCCGCGGCGGTGTCGGAGGCCGGAGGGCTGGGCTCGTTCGGCGCCAACCACCTGGACGGCGCCAGGATCGAGGCCACCATCCGGGAGCTGCGGGGGCTCACCTCCCGGCCCTTCTCCATCAACCTGTGGGTCCCGCTGGAAGGGGAGCGTGAGCTGCGCCCCTCGCCCGAGGAGTTCCAGGCCAGCGTGGCGCGGCTGAAGCCCTGGTTCGACGAGCTGGGCGTCCCGCCGCCGGCGTACCCCACCGCCTTCGCTCCGGACTACGAGGAGCAGGTGGAGGCGGTGCTCGCGATGCGGCCGGCGGTGTTCAGCTTCATCTTCGGCGTCCCCTCGGCGCGCATCCTGGAGGCATGCCGGGCCCGGGGCATCCTCACCGTGGGCACGGCGACCCATGTGGCGGAGGGCCTCGCGCTGGAGCAGGCGGGCGTGGACCTCATCGTCGCCTCGGGCAGCGAGGCCGGAGGACATCGCGCCTGTTTCCTGCGGCCCGTCGAGGAGGCCCCCGCGACGACGGCGCTGGTGCCCCAGCTGGTGGACCAGGTGCGCACGCCCGTCATCGCCTCGGGAGGCATCGCGGATGGCCGGTCGGTGGCCACGGCCCTGGCGCTGGGCGCGGAGGGCGTGCAGGTGGGGACCGCCTTCCTCGCCTGCGAGGAGTCCAACGCGAGCGACGCCTACCGCCGGGCGCTGAGGAACCCGGAGCGGGCTCGCGCCACCACGCTGACCCGCGTCTTCTCCGGCCGCTACGCGCGCGGCATCCCCAACCGCTTCATGAAGGAGCTCACGCCCGTGGAGCGGGACATCCCGCCCTACCCCATCCAGAACTGGCTCACCCAGCCCCTGCGGCAGGCCGCGTCCCGGCAGGGGCGCGAGGACCTGATGTCCCTGTGGGCGGGACAGAACGCGCCGCTCATCCGGCACTCGCGCGCCGCGGAGCTGGTCGACTTCCTGGAGAAGGACACGACGCGAGTTTTGGGCCGGCTCGCGTCGCTCTGAGAGCCCCCTGCCCCGCTCAGGCGGCCGGAGGCGGCTCCGGCTGTGGCGGCTGCGGGGGGAGCAGCGCGGACAGGTTGCCGTGGATGGTGTTGCAGATCTGGTCCAGCGGCAGGTCGTTGTCGTCGTGGCCGAAGGGGTCCTCGATTTCGACGCCAATCTCCTCGATGCCGAAGAACACGTACGCGACGAGGAACGTGGCCAGCACCGTCAGCCCGCCGAACGCATCCACCAGCGCGAACGGCAGCGTGTAGCAGTAGACGAGCAGCGCGCGGCGCAGGTGCATCACGTAGGCGAACGGGATGGGCGTCTTGCGGATGCGCTCACAACCTCCGAGGTAGTCGACGAGGAGCTGGACGTTCTGGTCCAGCTGCATCTGCACGTACTCGGGATAGCGCCCCTCGCGGCGGCCTTGGTCCAGGAGCGCGCTCATCTTTCGCGAGACCGCGAAGGGCACGTGCTGGCTGTGCATCACCTCATCCACTTCGTCCGGAGGGAGGTCCTTCGCCAGCGGCCCCAGGCTCGCGCGGCCTCGCAGGGACGACGCGGAGGCGAACGGGAAGGCCGCCGTCCAGCGCACCAGCGCGGTGTAGAGCGCGGGGCTCCCACCGAGGAAGACGCCCGAGGCCCGCGCCAGGTTGCGTGTCTCGTTGACGATGCCGCCCCACAGCTTCCGCCCCTCCCAGAACCGGTCATAGGAGGAGTTGGTGCGGAAGACGAGCAGGAGGCTCAGCGACAGTCCCGCCAGCGTGTGCACCGTGGCGGGGATGGCCACCGGACGGACGTAATAGTGGTACGCGGTGACGCCCACGGACCACAGGACACACACCATGACCCGGGCCACGATTTCGCGGACCATCGAGCCCTTGAGGTAATGGAAGTAGCTCCACCAGCGATGCGGGTCGTATTCAACCATGGGATTTGGGGGGCGCAGGCTGCCACGGGTTCGGCGCCACGCGCGAGCACCTCCGTGGGGTTCCGAGCGGGGGCTCGCCCCGTCCGGCTCCTACCAGGAGCGCGGCCCCACCTCACCGCGCGCCTGACTCCGCGAGGAGCCGGGACAGGAGCGCGAAGCCGGGTGCCTCGAGTGGGACGCGATTCCTGAACGCGGAGAACCAGGACCAGGCGGTGTCCGAGAGCAGCACGACCCCCGCCTTCGCCGAGGGCGCCAGCCCCATGAAGCCGCTATACCCCCCCATCACCGAGGAGCACCACGCGATGGGGTGCCCGCGGAGCTGGGACAGGGACCAGCCCAGCCCCATTCCGGGGGTCGCGCCAGGGTCCCAGGTCCGCATCAGGGACTTCGACAAGGCTTCCTCGCCGGTGCCGACACAGGCATCGAGGAAGCACAGCAGGTCCGGCACGGTGGAGTGAAGCCCCGCGGCACCGGGTAACGCGGGAAAGGTCCAGGGAGCCAGGGGCTTGCCCCGCGCGGAGTGGCCTCGGAGCAGGCGCGGTGCCAGCTCGTCCGTCACGCGCATGGAGGTGTCCGTCAGCTTCAGGGGGGTGAAGAGCCAGTCCCGCAGCGCGTGGCCGTAGTTGACGCCCGCGCGGCGTGAGAGCGCATGGCCCAGGACCCCCATGCCCAGCAGGGACGACGAGGCGGGGCGCGGCGGAAGCAGGTCCGGGTGATAGCTCCGGAGGAAGTCGCCGAAGAGGCTCGCGGAGTAGTGGCCGAAGGGGTCCTCGGGATTGGCCGCCGCCACGTCGAGGTTGGGCGGCAGGTACGGCATTCCCGACGTGTGCCGGGCCAGCTGCTCCAAGGTGATGGTGCCCGCGTCGGCATCCGGCAGGAGTGGCCGGGGAATCACCTCTGACAGCGGCATGTCGAGCCGTGCCCGGCCCGCATCCGCGAGCAGGCTCAAGAGCGAGCCCGTGAAGACCTGGGTCAGGGCGCCCAGGAAGTACACGGCATTCCCGGCGGGAGGCGTCCCGTCTCCGCGCAACGGGAGCACGTGGTGCTCTCCCCCCACGGTGAGCCCGGCGCACAGCGAGGCCGCGCGATAGCCCCGCACATAGCGGCGGGTCTCTTCCCGCAGGAGCTCGATACGCGGGGAGGAAGCAGATGAGTCGGAACGCACGGGCACTGTCTACACCAGGACCCCTTCGGACAGTGGGGGCCGTACGATGGGGGGCTTCGACTTCGGCGTTGCCTGGACGTCGGACTCTCTTCATCGTGCGAGCCCACGGAGAACACTCGCATGCCCACAGGACTCACAGCGGATGGCAGTTTTCAGGCCGGTGCCCGTCGCACCATGGACCTCACGGCGCAGGACGCCTGGCGGAACTGGGCCGAGGCCCAGGGATTGGGACGCTGGCTGTCCCAGGCTCGGACGGCGCTGAAGGAGGGTGAGGAGACCACGCTCGAGGATGGGACCCAGGTCCTCGCCGTTCGGGTGCGGCCTCCGTCCTTGCTGCGCATCCGCCTGAGCCGCGCGGACTGGCCCCACCCGAGGACCGCGCAACTCCGCGTCCTCGCCGCCGCACGCGGGAGCACCGTCGCGCTGCACATGGAGGGACTCCCCGACGCCGCGGCCCGTGCCGAGTACATTGAACACTGGAATGCCGCGCTGACCGGGGCGCCCGTGCTCGCCGCGAAGAAGGCCGCCTCGAAACCGAAGGCCGCGCCCGCGAAGAAGGCCCCCGTGGCGAAGAAGGCCGCGCCCGCGAAGAAGGCCCCCGTGGCGAAGAAGGCCGCGTCCGCGAAGAAGAGCCCCGCTCGCAAGTCGGTGGGGAAGAAGCCCTCGGCGCGCTGACGAAAACCCGTTCGGCCGCCCTGTAACAAAACACGCGAGCCGGAAGCCGCTGAGCCCCCACGGGAAGAGGAATTGCTTGCGCGACCTCGCGAGCAATTCCTCGTTCAATGGTTGCACTTGCAATTCCAGTTCAAGTGCTGCCGGAAACCTTCACAACCCGTGCCCCAGAGGTCTCATGTCCAGGCTCCCTCGGAGACTCCTCGTCACCGCGCTGACGCTGTTCACCCTCCCCGCGTGGGCGCAAGCCACCAACGTCGCGCTCGGCAAGCCGTCCTCCGCGTCCTCGGTACACGCCAACGGCTATCCCACGCAGTACGGCCATGCCAAGGCGTTCAACGGAATCCTCAACACCGAGGACCGCTGGGCCTCCGCCGTGGTCCCCGCGTCGACGAGCCCCGAGTGGCTGGAGGTCGACCTCCAGGCCATCCACCGCCTCGACAGCCTCACCCTGCACTCCGGCCGGGACACCACCGTCGGTCAGCAGATGCTCGACTTCGAGCTGCTCCACCGCGCCGCCCTCACGGACACCTTCCAGCCCATCCCCGGCGCATCCATCACCAACAACACCCAGCCGGCCTGGACGCTCACGCTCGCCCAGCCTCTCGAGACGCGCTACGTGCGCCTCCAATGCAAGCGCGCCCCCACCGACGGCCTGTGCCGCGTCCGTGAGCTGCAAGCCATTGGCGAGCGGCTCGCCAACCAGCCCCCCACCGCCAACGCGGGGCATGACACGGGCATCGTCCTCCCCGTCCAGACCACGGTCCAGCTCCAGGGCTCGGCCAGCGACAGCGACGGCACCATCGCCACCTATCAGTGGGAGCAGGTCCTCGGCGCCTCCACCGCCGTGCTGACCAACGCCAACACGCCCACCGTGAGCATCAGCGCGCTCACCCAGGGCGGCCTCCACGTCTTCCGCCTCACCGCCACCGACAACGGCGGCAGGTCCGCCTCGGACACCGTCAGCGTCATGGTGCATCCGGGCACCGTCGCGCCCGACGCACGCGCGGGCAAGCTGCACGTCTGGTCGCGCGGCGGCACCTACGACACGGCGGTGTTCCTCCCCATCGACTTCGGCGCGATTCCCGGGAAGAAGTACCCGCTCGTCCTCTCCCTCCATGGCCGAGGCGGAATCACGCTCAACGCGGACCACACCCAGGTGAACTCGAATCCCGAGGGCTTCATCCGCCAGCTCATCCCCGGCAAGCCGCTCATCAACACCTATCCCGCCGTCGTCATCGCGCCCAACGCGCCGCGCATCGGCGCGCCGCTGGACAGCTACTTCAACGCCGCCCTCACCCACGCCCTGGTGCTGGAGGCCATCAACCTCTACTCCATCGACCCCGACCGGGTGACCATGACGGGCCTGTCTTTTGGAGGCGCGGGGGTCATCGACCAGATGCAGCAGTACCGGAGCACCTACGCCGGCGGAATGCCCCTGGCGTTCACCACGCCCACCGCCACGCCACTCTGCGCATTGGCGGACTTCCCCATCTGGGCTGCGGGCAACCGGGGCGACGGGACGTTCAACGCGTGGAAGTGGACCAACCCCACCGACGGCTACACGACCATCATGCGCCAGTGCACCAACTACACCGGCGAGCTCCAGGTCACCGTGATGGACGGCAACTCCCACAGCGGCTGGGATGAGTTCTGGAGCCGCCCCGATGCGCAGACCTGGCTCGTGAGCCAGGTCCGCTAGCCTCCCCCGCGCCTACTTCGCGACGTCGAGCAAGCCGATGCCGCGCTGGGCCCACTCGGTGCCCGGCGCGGTGCGCAGGTCATCCACTGGCAGAGGCAATGCCTCCCACAGGGCCGTGTTGTCCGGAGGCACCTTGTTCGTGTTCTGGGCCCGCGCCCGGTACAGCCGCCCGTCGTGCATCACCAGCGCCCCCGGCGCATACGTCACCTCGGGCGTGCCGGGAGCCAGGGTCGCGCGGGCCGCCCACCGCTCGAGCTGACGCGTCGCGGTCCCCTCCGGCAGCCCCGTGGAGACAAACGTCAGCGGCGTCACCGGGCCATTCACGTTGCCCGTGGCCGTCACCGTCCCCGCCGTCCCGCTTCCACCCGTCAGCCCCGCGAACAGCTTGCGAGCCCCTTCCCATTGGTTCTCCTTCAGCGTGATGGGGGACTTGATGGTGTCCGCCTTGGCGAGGACGACCTCCGGGTCTCTCGACGTCGGATAGACAGCCTGATAGCCGAAGTCGAGCCCGCGGAAGGCATTGCGCGCCCAGAGGAACCGGGCATCCGTCCCCGTCGTCCCTCCGAACCAGAGGCCCAACGACAGCGTGTCCGCGAAGTAGTTGTCCGAGAACTCCACGTCCAGCGGCGCGTCGCCCGGCTCCGGCTGCGCGAAGAAGTTGAGCAGCGAGCCCGCGCCTCCCACGAAGACGTTGTGGTGGAAGCGGATGCGGCCCCCGCGCACCTGGGCCTGGGAGTTGTTGTCCTGGTAGCCCGCGAAGGCCGCGCGCCAGTCGATGGCACCGAAGGCGAAGACGTTGTGGTGGATTTCCGCGCCGTCACCCAGGTTCTGGATTTGGAGCGCCTCCGTCCCCGTGCGCACCAGCCGGTTGTTGTAGACCTTCACCCGCGAGCCCAGCGGCGTGGGCGCGCCCTGCGTGGACCCGAAGTAGATGGCCTCGCTCGCCGTGTCGTGGATGTAGAGGTCGTGCAGCTGGATGTCATTGAGGGGCGGCACCTTGCCGTCGCTCCCCGCCGCGCGGTTGATGCGCAGGCCGGCAAAGCCCGCACGGGTGATTTCCAGGTACTCCACCTCGAAGCTGTGCGCGTCCCCGATACCCAGCCCCATGTGGCCGCCGCTCAGGAAGATGTCGTCGCTCAGGATGCCGTAGCGCTCGCGCGACGTGGCGTACTCGCCACAGCGATGCCCGGGGAGGTCCACGTGCCCCGTGCCCGAGACCGGGTCATACCGTCCGGTCAGGACCCAGTTCGAGCCCCCATTCATCGCCCAGAGATACCCCTGCTTGCTCCCAGCGTTGGGGTGGATGAGGACCTGTCCCCCCAAGTTGGTGATGACCAGCCGTCGGTCCGCCGAGCGGTCCGGCAGGTTGCCCAGGTTGATGAGCGTGTAGCGGCCCGCGGGGATGTAGAGCCGGTCCAGCGTGCGCCAGTCCACCTGGGGAAAGCGCTTCTGCACGTCCGGGACGTACAGCTCGCCATTCGCGTCCGGCCCCGGCAGCGTGAAGGTGGTGCCCACGGGTCCATACCGGCCGAAGTCCTCACAGTCCAACTTCGGGGGCTCCTCCATGGGCCCCGGCCTGTCATCCACACAGCCCGAGGCGACACAAGCAACGAGACTCAAGACACCGAGGCGACCCATCATGGTGCGGCTCCCAAGGGGAAGGAGCCTCCCAGCCTATCCCGACTCGGCGGGCCGTCCGCGCGTCCCTCGCGCGGCGCCCTGTCCCACTTTCGCCACTCAGTAACAGTTTCAACGAAATGGAGGGTTTAGACGTCCCCCTCCCGTCACGCGACCTTGCCCACCAGGATGGAGTAGGGGCTGTGGGTGGAGATGATGCGGTCCAGCTTGAAGCCGCCCTCGGCGAACAGGGCGTCGTACTGGCCCTGCGTGCGCTCCCGGCCTCCCGCCAGCGACAGCATGATGAGGTCCATCACCACGGCGGGGTGCGGCTCCGGTCCCTCGGGCAGCATCATCTCCAGCACCAGCAGCTCCGCGTGGGCGGGCGCCACCTCGCGGATGTGCCGGAGGATGGAGATGGCCTGCGGGTCCAGCCAGTCGTGGAGGATGTTGCTCACCAGGTACGCGTCGGCGCGAGGCAGCGGCCCCACGAAGAAGTCCCCCGGGTGCTTCTTCATGCGCGGGTGCGCAAGCGAGTTCGCCACCACGTCCGGCAGGTCGAACAGCGTGCCCTGCGCGCGAGGCGCGGCGTCGAGAATCGCCGAGAGGATGTGGCCTCGGCCTCCCGCGATGTCCGCGATGTGCTCGTAGCGGGTGAAGTCCAGCCCCTGGAGCACCGCGCCGATGGCCATGTGGGACTTGCTGATCATCGCCGCGTCGAAGATGCGCGCATCCTCGGGGTGCGCCCGCAGGTACGGCCAGAGCCCGCCAGGCGACACCACCTCCGCCGCCGTCTCCCCCGTCCGGAGGGTGACACCCAGCGCCCCCGCCGCGTTCCAGTTGAGGTCATTGCCCATCATCAACACGAAGGAGCGGAGCGAGTGGGGATGGCTCACCTTCAGGTGCTCGGAGTAGTCCGTGTGCGCCCAGCCGTTGCCCCGCCGCTCGAACACCCCGGTCGAGGACAACATCCGCATCATCCGGTGGAGGGAGTCCGCATGGGCGCCCGTGGCCCGCGCCAGGTCCTCGGAGCTCATGGGTGTGTTCCCCAGGACATCCGCCACGCCCAGCTGCGCCACGAGATGCAAACACCTGGGCGCGAAATATCCGGCGCAAAGGTTGAACAGAAACGCCGGGGCTGGAATCGCTTGCATGCGGGCTCCTATCAACAGGCCTTGAGTTGCCTGCGATTGGAATTCTACTCACTCCTCAAAATTCCCAAGAGGCCCGCAAGTCTGTATGTCTTTCACCCGACACAATCGTCACGAACACCCCTCCCTGGAGGGCGATGCCCCGCGGGGAGGGGTCACTCCAAGGCCAGACAACACCTGCCCTGTCGGGTGTGAGACAGGGCAGGCGGTGGCCTTTCGCCAGCCCGGGCTCAGCGCGTGGCGCGCGCGCGGCCCTGGGCGGGCGGGGACTTCACGGGGCCCGACGCGACAGCGGCCGCCACGCCGAAGACGACGTCGTCATTGTCGTCGTAGAGGCCGAAGGTGCAGCTGGCCTGAGGGCTGGAGCCCTCGACGAACTGCGCCCGGAGCACGTGCTGGCCCACGGTGCTGCCCGCGGTGAAGGTGTGGCTGAACGTCCTCGCGCCGGCGCCCGTGCACGTCAGGCCGGTGACGAGCGTCGACCACGTGGGGAAGCCCGACACGGGGGCGTAGTACAGGTTCAGGCGGTCCGTGGCGTCGTAGCACCACACCGTCACGTCCACCTTGACCTGCTTGCCCGGGGTGATGGGGCCGCCGTCCACGCTGCGGAGCACGACGCGGTCGATGCTCTCGTCCAGGTGGTAGAAGCCGAACGGACCATCCGGGCAGCCATCCACCGCGTTCGGGGTGTTGGGCTCGGCCGCGAGGAACTGGCTGCCGCGGCTGTTGACCAGCGTGCCGGTGTCGCAGCCGCAGCCGGTGCCACACGCGGGAGCGCCCAGCGTGCTGTCATACGCGGCCACCGGCGGCGTGGTGCAGGTGCCACCACCACCGCTCTGCGTGGTGAAGCTGAACCCCGCGCTGTAGTTGCCCGCGCCGCAGGAGTCCACCGCGCGCGCACGCCAGTAGTACGGGGTGTTGGCCGTCAGCGCGGGCGTGACGCCCCACGTGCTGCTGGAGAGCGCGTTCGCCGAGCGCACCACGTTGCCGAAGCCCGCGTCCGTCGCCACCTGCACCTCGTACGAGGTGGCGCCCGTCACGTCGCCCCAGTCCAGCGTCGGGGAGAGCGCCACCCCCGTCGCCCCGTTGGACGGGGTGGAGAGCGTGGGCGCCGCCGCCGGCTGGCACGTGGTGTCCGCGGTGGTGAAGCGGAAGGCCGCGCTGTACGCGCTGGTGCCGCAGCCGCTCACCGCGCGCACGCGCCAGTAGTACTGCGTGTTGGCCGTCAGCGCGGGCGTGACGCTCCACGTGCTGCTGGAGAGCGCGTTCGCCGAGCGGACCACGGTGCCGAAGCCCGCGTCCGTCGCCACCTGCACCTCGTACGAGGTGGCACCCGCCACGTCCGCCCAGTCGAGGACCGGCGCCAGCGCCACGTTGGCCGCGCCATCCGCGGGGGTGGAGAGCGTGGCCGTCCCAGGAGGCGTGCACGGGCCGCCCGCCGTCGCGCAGACACACGAGGCGGCCGGGCCGTAGCAGGCGCTCGTGCTGGCCGGGACGACGGAGTAGCAGTACTGACGGCCGTTGGCGACCTCGGTGTCCGTGTACGTGGAGCCGGAGACGGTGGCCACGCGCACCTTGCCGAAGTCACAGCCCGCGTACCCTTCCGTCTTCATCACCCAGTACTCGCTGGCGTTGGGCACCGTGTTCCAGCTCAGCGCCACCTGGCCGTCGCTGGGGGCGGCCGTGGCGGTGGGCGCCGTCTTCGGACCCGCGGCGCAGCCGGAGTTGGTGGGCGCGGGCGTCTGGCAGGCGATGCCGTGGCGGTTGAACGCGGCGTGGATGGCCGTCATGTGCGGCGTGCCGTCGTTCAGGTTGCCGTTGTCGTCATCCGCGGCCAGCCACTGCATGTAGCCATGGCTCGCGCCGCAGCCGTCGGACGTGCCCGCCGAGCAGTTGCACGCGTGCCACGAGCCCACGTTGCCGCTGCCCTGGTAGAAGACCTTGTTGCCGATGATGTACGCGGTGTTGGAGTCGTAGTTGAACGGCGCGGCCTGGAGGTCGCGGGCCACCAGGTCCCACGCGGCCTGACGCACGGGCGCCGCGGCGCAGTGCACCTGACGGCCGCACGGGCCGGTGCCGGAGGAGCAGCGCGAGCACACGAAGTTCTGCGGCGTGGCGGGCGTCTGGTTCACATGCGCCATGTAGTCCGCGTCGCGCACGCCGGAGCACCGCGCGTTGCACCACGCGCCGCCCGTCTGCGCCTCGTTCTGGTTGTAGCCCGTGCCGTCCGGCGTCTTGCCGCAGCCCAGGTCCGTGGTGGCGAAGAAGCCGTAGCCCACGCACGAGGCCTGGAGCCGGTAGATGGACGCGATGTCCGCGTACGCCTCGCTGGAGTTGCTGAGCGCGCCGCCGGAGTCGAAGTCATCCATGCCGTGGCCCCACTCATGGTCGAACACGGCGGCGATTTCGCCCGTGTTCCGGCAGCCACCGCCGCTGCGATAGAAGTTCACGGTGGAGCCGTTCCAGAAGGCGTTGCACGTGCTGTTGATGTTGACGTTCGCGGTGAGCTGCCCTTGCAGCCACGTGTTGGACGGCAGCCAGCCGCGCGCCAGCTCCGCGATGCGGTTGATTTCGTAGAAGGCCGAGCGCGAGGCCGGCGTGTTGCCCGCCCCACCACCGCCCGAGGCGCAGTCATGCTGACCGTTGGTGCCGCCCAGGTTGATGTTGCCCGTGCCCGAGCTGGTGCTGGGCGAGCCGCACGTGTCGCTCACGCGCACGTACTTGCCGGCCAGCGTCGTCGTGACGTTGCCGGAGCTGTAGTTGAAGACACCGGCGCCGTCCGTGAAGTTGTTCGGCGCGGCCAGGCCCGTGTTGGCCCAGGGCATGGGCGAGTCGACCTGCATCGTCCCGCACGTGGTGTTGGCCGGGCAGATCTCCGTGTTGCTCAGCGGGTAGATGCCGCCCTTGATGGTGGCGTCCAGGTAGTGGTTGTCGTCCTCCAGCGCGAGCACCTCGCCGGTGTGCGCGTCCACCGTCACCTTCCAGCGCTCCTGCTCGCCGGGGTTCTGGAAGCCGTACGTCCACACCAGCTGGTGGTGGTAGCCCTGCCCGAAGCCCGCGTCCGCGCGAGCCATGGGGGCCAGCTCCAGCGTGGGCTCCTGCCACAGCGTGGCGGGTGACTCGAGCAGGCCAAAGCGCTCACCACCCGAGGTCAGCGCCTGCTCGGGGCTCAGCGTGGGGCGCGTGGACGCGGTGACGTTGCTCCACGCCTCCGTGCCCACCAGCACCATGTTGCCGTGGTTGATGGTCGCGACCAGCCGGCCGTGGCGCACGGGGATGCCGTCCACCTCCTGCGGCACGTACACGTGCCAGAGCACGTCCGTGACCCGTGTCACCTTCGGCTGCCCCAACTGGAGCAGGTCCACCCCGAGCGCGGCCTGGTTGTCGTGGAGGAACTTGAAGAAGACGTCCGCGACGACCGCCTCGTCCACCTCCCCCGTGGAGCGGCCCAATTGCTGCTGCAGCGTGGACAGGCTCACCGTGTTGCCCACCCCCGTGCCAGGGATGAGCGGAATGGAGCCCTGGATGGCGGTGGGTGACCCCGTGAGCGGGTCCAGGTAGACGTGAAAGTCCTTCCCGTTGCGGGCGAAGAAGTCATCCCACGCGCTCGGCCCCGCACCCTGCAGCTTCTGGCGGGCTTCGTCCAACGAGACATTGGAGACGGGCAGGTACAGCTCCGGCTTGAAGAACGCCTGGCTCGACAACTGGGTGGTTTGAGATGGCTGGAAAGCCCACGCCAGCGCGCTGCTACACAGCGCGAGACAGGCGGCCCACTTCGACGCTAGACGCATGCGGTCCTCCCGCGAAACGCGGATGAGACAGACACCCCCACCTGGGAGTGCCCTCGCAGTCGAGCCCGCAAGAAGTGACGAGAAAATCGATACTTTCTCGAAATGTCAGACCAGCCAGAACATCAATTCCCGTGCGGGGCTGGAGTGCCCATGAGTGAACACTCTCAAGGACTCCGGGTCCGTCGGGTTTAAACAGGCGCGAAATGAGCCGTCGCGTTGAATCTACCGCGCGCGCCCTGTCGCCCGCAGCGACGGCTCATGCGGGAAACAGCAGGCGCAGCGACTGCTTCACCCACGTGCGCCGCGTCTCCAGCGTGCGGAAGTCCAGGAGGATGAACTGGTCGAACGTGCGCGGCGCCATCGACATGAGCGACACGGAGGCCCAGAGCTGCACGAGCGCGATGCGCCGCTTGTCCTCCGTCAGGTGCGTGGTGGCCGGGGCGAGCTTGCGCGACAGCTCCTCCAGGAACGCGTTGAGGCGCTGGATGGCCACGCCGTCGTAGCGCTGGTGCACCAGCGCGTCGTGGAAGTGCGCATGGGCGATGCGCGGGTAGCGGCCCAGGTTCCCCGCGATGTCCTCGAGTAGCGTCTCGAAGGCCTCGCGAATGGACATCCCTTCGGCGACCAGCTTGTCGAAGTCCAGCAGCACGTGCCCGAAGGCCTGGTCCAGCGTGGCCTCCAGCGCCTGGGCAATCAGCTTCTCCTTGCTGCGGAAGTAGTAGCTGATGGCCGCGCTGTTGACCTGGGCCTCCCGGGCAATCTCCCGGATGCCCGTCGCATCCAGGCCGTCCCGCTCGATGCAGATGATGGTGGCCCGGAGGATTCGCTCCTGGGCGTCTTGCTCCTTCGTTCCCATTCCACCAAACCCTTGAAACAACAGGACTTCGGACCCTGGCTTGACGCCGGAGCCCCTCTCACTCTATTGATTCAATCAACTGATTAATTCCGGAGATTGAATCCCATGGCCAACCCAGGGCCCGACACTAGCGCAGGCAGACTCTCCCGACGAGGCGTGCTGGCGGGGGCGGGACTCTTCGTCGGAGGCGTGGCCGTCACGGCCGGCACGCGGAGGGTGATGCAGCCCGAGTCCAAGGAGGTGCAGGGCCTGAATCCCCGGACCGATGCCTGGTACGACCTGCGCCTGTCCGGGGACGGGCTGATGGACAACCAGCTGTTGTGGTTCCTGGGGCATGCGACGCATGGCCAGTCGGACGTGGGGGACGTGCTGGAGACGGCGCGTCGCATCCAGCCCGGGGATGAGAAGAGCTGGTTCGAGTCGTGGGTGAAGACGGCGACGCGGGTGCATCAGCACGCCACCGCCGCGGAGGCCAAGGGCCACCGGGTGACGGCGGGGCAGGCCTATGCACGCGCGGCCAACTACTACCGCGCCGCGACGATGCACTACACGAACCGGGAGGACCCCGCGCTGATGGAGGTGACACGGGCGGCGGCGTCCACCTTCGAGAAGTCCAACGGGCTCTTGGGCTTCGACATCCAGCCGATGGACATTCCTTATGAGGGCTCGAGCCTGCCGGCCTACTTCGTGCGCTCGCCCTACGCGAAGGCCAGCGCGCCCGTGATCCTGCTCCACCAGGGACTGCATGCCTGGCCGGAGGAGACGAAGTGGGTATGGGAGGGCGCGCGCCGGCGCGGCTACCACGTGCTGTTCTTCCATGGCCCGGGGCAGGGGCGGGCGCTGCGCGAGAAGCACCTGAGCTTCCGACCGGACTGGGAGAAGGCGGTGAGCCCGGTCGTGGACGCGGCCGAGCGCATCAGCGGAGTCGACCCTCGGCGCATCCTGTTGATGGGCCTGTCGTTTGGAGGAGCGCTGGCGCCTCGGGCGGTGGCGTTCGAGCAGCGGGTGGCGCTGTGCATCGCCAATCCAGGGGTGTTGAGCTGGTGGGAGCAGCACACCGAGCACTTCAATCGCTTCCTGCCGGGAGCGCTGTCGCTGTTGAAGTCCCATCCGGAGGCGTTCGACGAGGCCATCCAGGGGCTCGCCAGCCGTTGGCCCACGGCGGACTACTGGCTGAAGGACGTGTACTGGAAACATGGCGCGCGCTCACCCTCGGAGCTATTCCGCAAGCTGGAGGAGTTCACCAACGAGGCCATCGTGGAACGCATCCGCTGCCCGGTGCTCATCATGGATGGCGAGGCGGAGGACGTCTCCCCGGGCCAGTCGCAAAAGCTGTACGACGCGCTTCGCGGGCCCAAGCACCTGATGACCTTCACCCAGGCAGAGGCCGCGCCCCTGCACTGCCAGGCGGCCTCCGCCGCGCTCGCGGAAGAGCGGCTGTTCGACTGGCTCGACGAGAACGTGTAACCGCCCCATGACACCCCTGTGCACCGTTGTCCCGCTGCTGGGCGCCCTGCTCGCCTCCACGCCTCCCCTGCCCTCCGAGCCCGAGCCTCCGCCGCCCGCGCCGGTGGAGTCCGTGGAGGGCAAGTTCAGCATCGTCCCCTTCCTGCTGCCCGCGTATCAGCCCGAGACGAGCTTCCTGTTGGGAGGCGCGGCCTCGTTCGTGTACCAGCCGCCCGCGGGCTCCGGACGCCGGGAGTCCCAGGTGCTGCTGGCCGCCGCGGCGAGCGTGCGCGGGCAATTCACGTTGCTGTTGCAGCCGGATGTCTACTTCCTGGAGGACCGTCTCAACCTGACGGCCACGTTGAGCGGGGCGCGGTTCCCGGACCGCTTCTTCGGCATGGGGGCCAACACGCGCTCGGCGGATGAGGAGGACTTCACGCCCATCTACCTGGAGCTGGAGTTGAGCCCCAAGTGGCGCGTCGCGCCTCGGCTGTACGTGGGGCCCACGCTGCGGCTGCAGAACGTGCGCATGACGAAGCTCGCCGAGGACGGCGCGGTGCGAAGCACGCCCGGGGCGGACGGGGGTAACACGCTCCAGTTCGGGCTGACGGCGCTGTATGACTCGCGCGACAACACGCTCAATCCCACGACGGGCCTGCTGGCGCGGCTCAACCTGCGCACGGCCAGCGGGGACTGGGGCTCGGACTACGACTTCGACCTGCTGCGGTTGGATGTGCGTCGCTACGTGTCACTGCCGTGGGGGACCCGGCATGTGCTCGCGTTGCAGGGGTTGGTGGAGCTGAGGGATGGGGAAGTGCCCTTCTACGACACGGGCCGGCTGGGGGGCATGGAGCTGAGCCGAGGGTATCTGGAGGGGCGGTTCCGCGAGCGGCAGCACCTGGGGGCGCAGGTGGAGTACCGGGCGCCGCTGTTCTGGAAGTTCGGTGGCGTGGTGTTCGCCTCGGCGGCGACGGTGGCGCACAGCCTGAAGGACCTGGAGGCGAGGAACATCAAGCCCGCGGGGGGACTGGGCCTGCGCTTCGCGCCGCTGTCGGACGTGCCGGTGAACATCCGGCTCGACGTGGCGTATGGCAACGAGCCCAGCTTCTACCTGAACGTGGGTGAGGCGTTCTGAGGACCGCCCGGGGGCCCAGCTTCTGGGACACGGACAACACTTCGAAGCCAGGAATCCCCAGGGGTTGGGAGGGTTTTCCCCCGGAGCCCCCTTCCTTCCCGGCCTCGCGGTGCTATCAAGCACCGCACCATGCCTGAGAACGAGCCTTCTTCCCTGTTCGACGCCGTGCCCGCGGAGATGGACTTCCCGGCCGAGGAGCGCCGCATCCTCGCCTTCTGGAAGGACCGCCGCATTTTCGAGCGCTCGCTCGAGGCACGTGAGGGAGCCAAGAGCTTCGTCTTCTACGAAGGCCCCCCCACCGCCAACGGCCTGCCCCACAACGGCCACGTCCTCACCCGCGTCATCAAGGACCTGTTCCCCCGGTTCCAGACCATGCGCGGCCACTACGTCCCCCGCAAGGCGGGCTGGGACACCCACGGCCTGCCCGTGGAGGTGGAGGTCGAGAAGGAGCTGCGCATCCACGGGAAGGCCGAAATCGAGCGCTACGGCGTCGAGCCCTTCACCGAGCGCTGCATCGAGTCCGTCTTCCGCTACACCTCCGAGTGGGAGCGCCTCACCGAGCGCATCGGCTTCTGGGTCGACCTCAACCAGGCCTATGTCACCTACCACCGCCCCTTCGTGGAGAGCGTCTGGTGGGCGCTCGCCGAGCTGCACAAGAAGGGCCTGCTGTACCAGGGCCACAAGGTGGTCTGGTGGTGGCCCCAGGGTGGCACCGCGCTGAGCTCCGCCGAGGTCGGCCTGGGCTACAAGACGGTCGACGACCCCAGCGTCTACGTCGCCTTCCCCCTGCGCGACACACCCGACACCGCGCTCGTCGTGTGGACGACCACCCCCTGGACACTGCCGTCCAACATGTTCGCGGCCGTCAACCCGAACGTGGACTACGTCACCGTCGACGCCGGCGACCGCAAGCTCATCATCGCCGCCGCGCTGCGCGAGGAGCTGGCCAAGAAGCTCAAGAAGGACCTGCCCGTGCTCGACACGCAGATGGGCAGCACGCTGGTGGGCAAGCGCTATGTGCCGCCCTTCGATTCGTACTTCGCGAACGAGAAGGACACGCGCGCGAAGCTGCGCGACGGCGGCGATGACTCGCGCGCCTGGCGCGTGCTGGCCGCGGACTTCGTCACCCTCTCCAGCGGCACGGGCATCGTCCACATCGCCCCGGCCTTCGGCGAGGACGACTACGACGCCTTCCGCAAGGACCGCGAGCGCTTCGTCCAGCCGCACGCCCTGGAGCTGTTCTGCGCCGTGAAGCCGGACGGCACTTTCTCCGAGGACGTGCCGCTCGTCGCCGGCAGGTTCGTGAAGGACGCGGACAAGGACATCCAGCGCCACCTGAAGGAGCGCGGCCTCATCCTCGTCACCGAGCAGTACAAGCACGAGTACCCGTTCTGCTGGCGCGCGGATGACGACCCGCTCATCCAGTTCGCCCGCCCCGCCTGGTACATCCGCACCACGGCCATGAAGGACCAGGCCA
The DNA here is from genome assembly GCF_038561935.1 of Myxococcus stipitatus. Next base: position 8,505,495 of record NZ_CP102770.1, read on the forward strand.
TCGCGAACAACCGCGCCGTCAACTGGGTGCCGGAGCACATCAAGGAAGGCCGCTTCGGCGACTTCCTCGCCAACAACGTCGACTGGGCCCTGTCGCGCGAGCGCTACTGGGGCACGCCGCTCCCTCTCTGGGTCCACACCGAGACGGGCGAGGTGGAAGCGATGCCCTCGCTCGAGGCCCTGCGCGAGAAGCCCGGCAGCAACCTGGCCGCGGTGGAAGCGGAGCTCGCGGCGTTCCTCGCCGGCAAGCCGCACGAGGCCAACGCGCGGCACCTCATCGTCCACAAGCCGTGGATCGACAAGGTGACGTACCAGAAGCCCGGCACGCCGGGTCACTTCCAGCGCGTGCCGGAGGTCATCGACGTGTGGTTCGACTCCGGCTGCATGCCCTTCGCGCAGTGGGGCTTCCCGCACACGCCGGGCTCGCTGGACATCTTCAACCGCGCCTACCCGGCTGACTTCATCTCCGAGGCCATCGACCAGACGCGTGGCTGGTTCTACTCGCTGCTGATGGTGAACACGCTCGTCTTCGACGAGGAGACCCAGGCACGCATGGGCATGAAGCCCCTGCGCGAGTGGCCGCGTCCGTACAAGAGCTGCATCGTGCTGGGCCACGTCTCCGACAAGGAGGGCCGCAAGGAGTCCAAGTCCAAGGGCAACTACACGCCTCCGGAAATCATCCTCGATGAAGTCCGCATGGACTTCGCGGTGCTGACCGCCGCCGAGGCGGGGGTGCCCGCGGAGCCCGGCGTCGCGCTCATCGCCCGCGAGGACCTGGAGGGTCTGGACCTGACGGAGGGCGCGAAGGTGCAGCTCTTCCGGCCGGACCGCCCCGAGGTCTCCGTCACGGTGCCGCTCAAGGTCCACAAGAAGCTCAAGCGCCGGGTGGTGCTGCTGGCGCCGTCGGAGGTCCAGACGCTGAGCGTCGCCCCGTCGTCGAAGGGCGTGGGCGTGATGCCGGTGGAGGTGCCTCGCCTCGCCGCGTCCGAGCGCGTGACGGTGAAGGACCCCAACGCCAAGGCCCCCGGCGCGGATGCGTTCCGCTGGTTCTTCTACGCGGCGAGCCCCACGTGGTCCAACACGCGCCACTCGCTGGGCAACGTGCGCCTGCTGCAGAAGGACTTCCAGATCAAGCTGCGCAACGTCTACTCGTTCTTCACCATCTACGCGAACATCGACGGCTTCAACCCCGCGGCGGGCAACCCGGACGCCTCCGAGGCGCCGTGGGTGGCGGTGCGCAAGAGCCAGGGCTGGCGCGAGGTGAAGCAGCGGCCCCTGCTGGACCGCTGGATTCTCTCCGAGGTGCAGCTCACGCTGCGCGACGTGGAGAAGGCGCTGGAGACGTATCAGGTCTACGACGCGGCCCAGCGGCTGGTGGCGCTGGTGGATGGGCTCTCCAACTGGTTCCTGCGCCGCAGCCGCGACCGCTACTGGACGGCGGGGCTGGAGCAGGACAAGCGCGACGCCTACTTCACGCTGTACGAGGCGCTCACCACCATCACCGCGATGGCGGCGCCGTTCATCCCGTTCTTCACGGACGCGATGTGGACGAACCTGGTCCACAAGCCGTGGCCGAAGACGCAGCCGGAGAGCGTGCACCTGGCGGACTTCCCCAAGGTCGACGCGAGCCTCATCGACGCGGAGCTGGCCGCGGACATGGCGGCGGTGCGCGAGCTGGTGTCTCCGGGCTTGAAGGTGCGCACGGACAACAAGCTCAAGGTGCGTCAGCCGCTGTCGCGCGCGGACATCATCCTGGCGCGCAAGGAGCTGACGGACCGGCTGTCCGTGTACAAGGACCTGCTCGCGGACGAGCTGAACGTGCACGAGATCCGCTTCGTGGAGCCGGGCAGCCCGGACGCGGACGTCGTGCGCTTCCGGGTGCGGCCGAACCTGCGCGCGGTGGGCGGGCGGCTCGGGCCCAAGCTGGCGCCGGTGCGCAAGGCGTTCGACTCGGGTGATGGCCGCGCGCTGCATCGAGAGCTGCTCCAGACGGGCCAGGTGGCCATGACGGTGGGCGGCGAGTCGCTGGTGTTCACCGCAGAGGAGCTGGAGACGCTCGTGGAGGCCAATCCGGGCTACGCGGCGGCGGGCACGGGCGCGGGCGTGGTGGTGCTCCACACGGAGCTGACCGAGGCGCTCATCGACGAGGGCCTGGTGCGCGAGCTGCTGGCCCGGGTGCAGGGGGCTCGCAAGGACATGGAGCTGGGCTACACGGACCAGATTCGCCTGTGGGTGGATGGCGATGCGCGCGTGAAGCGCGTCACGGAAGAGGGTCGGGAGCTGATTGCTCGCGAGACGCTCGCCGCCTCCATCCAGGTGGGCCCCGAGGGCCTCGCCGGGACGGAGGAAGAGGTCCAGCTCAACGGCCTGCCCGCGCGCATCCGCGTCGAGCGCGCCTGAGGCAGCACGACGGCACGTCACGTCAGGGTGGAACGCCCCTGACGTGACGGCGTGGCTTCAGCGGACGAGGAGCAGCAGGAAGACCGCCAGCCACACGAGCAACGCGAGCCCCACCTGTCGCAAGCGGCTGAGCCGCGCCTCCGCCTGGTCCACCTCGTCGAGGAGGAAGTGCTGGAGGCGCTCGACGCCTTGCTGGAAGCGTTCGGAGGCCTTCCCCTCTCCCACGGACTCCCGCTCCGCCCCCGCGGTCAGGAGCCTCCAGACGGGCTGAATCACACGCATCAGCGGCCAGAGCACGTCGCCCGCGGGAATCCGTGGCAGCCGCCATCCGAGTCTCCGGCGCAAGCTCCAGGCGAGCACGCACACCCCGACCCCCACCAGGACGGGCCACGCGGAGGACACGAGGTTCTTCGCTTCGAGCAGGCGCGGAAGTGACTCGCGTCCCACCGGAGTCCAGAAGAGCAGCGCCGTATCCATCGCGAACAACAGCCCCCACGACACACCCATCCAGCCCGCGCTGGATGAGCCCTGCTCCGGCGACTCCGCCACCACGCACTCCAGGAAGCGCGCCATGAGGAGCGTGCTGCCTACCGCCGCGAGCGACAGCAACAGCGGCAGGGACTCGGGGCCATGCGCCGCCGCCTCGGCGGACTTGAGGGACAGCTTCGCCAGGGCCCCGCTCGTCAGCGGCGCACCGGCGATCTCCAGCCCGGACCACGCGAGCCCCGCGAGCACCAGTCCACCTCTCCACCCTCGCCAGCCCGTCGCGGGCAACAGCCCCGCGCCCAGGAACAACAACCCCTTCGCCATCGAGTGGTGCACCGCATAGACCAGCACCGCGACCACCAGCATCGGCGCCGCGTCCGGAGTCCCCAGCGCGAGCCCCACCGCGAGCGTGATGAACCCCATCTGGCTCACGCTCGAATACGCGAGCACTGTCTTCGCCTCGCGCTGCGTGAGCCCCACGACCACCGCATAGAACGCGGCGGCGAGCCCCATCCCCACACAGACCTGGCTCACCACCGGCAGGCTCGACTGCCCGAGCGGCAGGAAGCGCAGCCAACCCAACACACCCACCTTGATGATGGCCCCGCTCAACACGGCGCTGGCGGGCGCGGGCGCGACGGGGTGGGCCAAGGGCAGCCACATGTGCAGCAGCAGCGCGCCCACCTTGATGCCAAATCCCACGAGCACCAGGACCACGATGAGGTCTCGCGAGCCCGACTCCGACACCACCCTCGCGACGTCCACCAGCATCACGTTGATGCGAGTCCCCACCGTGAGGAAGAACGCGGCCAGCAGGCTCACCTCCCCCAGCAACGCCATCACGATGTAGACCCGCCCCGCCCCGGCCGCGCGCTCATCTCGCACATGGACGATGAGGCCATACGCGCAGAACGTCATCATCGCGAAGAACAGATAGAAGCTCGCCACATCCAGCGCGAGCACCGCCCCCACGTTCCCCGCCAGCGTCGCCAGGTAGAAGCCCCAGAACGAGGGCCGGTGCGAGTCCTCTCGCAGATAGCCTTTCGCGAAGAGGCCCGCGAAGAGCCACAGCGCTCCCGTGAAGATCAGGTACGTCCGCGTCACCGTCTCCGGCCCGTACAGCCACATCCCCAGGAGCACGCTCTTCCAGTGGAGCGTCTCCCCTGTTCCCAGCCCCAACCCCAGCGCGGGCAGCGCGGCCCACGGCGCCAGCCCCATCCCCACCGCGCGCGTGCCGGGAAGCATCACCGCCAGCACCAACACGAGCGGCACCAGCAGCGCCGCGCCGACGGCCAGCTCGGGCAGGCTCACGGCCGGAACTCCCGCTCGGTGATGAGCTTCGTCCAGCTCAACGGGCTGAACTCCCATCCCGCGAACAGCCCCATCGCGAGCGACAGCGCGGCCGTCGTCAGCGTGGGCAGCAGCAAGGACAGGCCAATCTCCCAGCGGCGAGGGTTCGGCTTCCAGTCCTGCTGGGGCGCCTGGAACCAGGCCGCATAGAGGATGGGCAGGAAGTAGCCCGCGTTGAGCAGGCTGCTCATCAGCAGCACGCCCACCAACCAGGGCTCCTTCGCCTCCAGCGCGCCGATGCCCAGGTACCACTTGGTGATGAAGCCCGCGACGGGAGGAATCCCAATCATCCCCAGCGCGGCGATGGTGAACGCCCCCATCGTGAGCGGCATCCGCCGCCCCACGCCACGCAAGTCCTTCACCCGATGCACGTGCAGTTCCTCCGCGAAGTTCCCCGCGCAGAAGAACAAGGTGATTTTCATCACCCCCTGGTGCACCAGATGCACCAGCCCGCCGATGGTCGACACCGTGCCGAAGATGGAGACGCCCACCACGATGTACGCGACCTGGCTCACCGTCGAGTACGCCAGCCGCCGCTTCAGGTCGCCTTGCTGGAGGGCTCGCAGCGAGCCGTAGAGGATGGTGATGCCCGCGACCACCGCCAGCGGGCGCATCACCCCCAGGTCATGCACCAGGTACACGCCATACACGTCGTAGATGACGCGTGTGATGCCAAACGCCCCCGCCTTCACCACCGCGACCGCATGCAGCAGCGCGCTCACCGGTGCGGGCGCCACCATCGCGACGGGCAGCCACCCATGCAGCGGCACCAGCGCCGCCTTCACGCCCAGGCCCGCGATCATCAACACGAAGGCCACCTGCAACCCGGTGCGGTGCTCGACCGCGCCCCAGAGCGCGCCTCGCTCCGTGAACTCCACGGCCCCCGCGAGCACGTACAGCAGCACCACGCCCGCGAGCAGCAGCGTGGCACCGGTCAACGTGTAGCGCAGGTACACATTGCCCGCGCGGAGCGCATCGGGCGTCCCCTTGTGGATGACCAGCGGGTACGTCGACAGCGTGAGCATCTCGTAGAACAGGAAGAACGTGAGCAGGTTGCCCGCGAGCGCGATGCCCATTGTCGAGGCGACACACAGCGAGAAGAAGCCGAAGAACCGGCTGAGATGCTCGGTGCCCTCCAGGTACCCCACGGCGTAGATGGTCGTCACGAACCAGAGCACCGCGGACAGGAGGATGAAGAGCAGGCTGAACGTGTCCGCTCGGAGCACCAGGTCCGCGTTGGGGAGGAAGGGCAGGCGCGTTTCGTAGTGACGGCCCCGGAACACGCCCCACGCCATGAAGAGGGTCAGCCCCAGCTTCGTCACCGCCGCGGCCAGGTTGAGCGTCGTCCGCGTGCGCCGCTGGTCCTGCGGCAGCAGGAAGATGACCAGCCCGGGCAACAGGGAGCTCAGCAGCACCCACACCGGAAGCCAGGTGCCCCTCATCGCGCCGCCCCCACCGCGAGCAGGTCCAGCGGGAACCACGGCACCAGCCCCAGCACCAACGCGATGAGCGCGAGCGCGAGCGGCGCCAGCTCGTTCCCCAGCGGAATCGAGCGCACCTCCACGCCGGGCGGCAGCGGGAGGAAGGAGCCTCGGAGGATGCGAAAGACATACGCCGCCGCCAGCAGGCTGCCCACCAGCAGCACCCCACCCCACCACCACTGGTGCGTCTGGATGGCCGCGTTGAGCAGATACCACTTCGCGATGAACCCACCGCTGGGCGGAATCCCAATCAGGCTGATGCCTCCCAGCGCCATCGCCAGGAAGGTGAAGGGCATGCGGTAGGCCAATCCCTGCACACCGCCCAGCTCGGTGATGCCCACCGCCTGGTGGATGTTCCCCACCGCCACGAACATGGACGCCTTCGCGGCGGCGTGCGAGACGACCAGGTAGATGGCTCCCGACCGGGCCCCGCTCGTCGCCATCGGGAAGACCAGGAACATGTAGCCAATCTGCGCCACGCTCGAATAGGCGACGACCTGCTTGAGCTTCGACTGGCTCAGCGCCAGCAACGAGCCCCACAGCACCGCCGCCGCGCCCAGGACGCCCAGGAACTGGCCCACCTCGGCGTCGAGCACCGGTGCGAAGACCTCCAGCCACATGCGGAACAGCACGTAGTAGGAGCCCTTCGAGATGAGCGCCGACAGGAGCGCCGTCACCGGCGTCGGCGCGCCGCCATAGGTCGGCGGGAGCCAGACGTGCAGGGGGAACAGGGGCGTCTTGAGGCACAGCCCCACCGTCACCAGCGCCGCCGCCGTCCATGTCACGGGCCCTGGCTGGACGCGCTGGGCCAGCAGCCCCATGTCGAGCGCGGCGTACGCGCCATACAGCAGCGAGATGCCCAGCAGGTAGCAGAGCGAGCCCGGCAGCGCGAAGAGCAGGTAGCGCAGGCCCGCTTCCAATCCAGGCAGGTCCCTGCGCACCACGATGAGCGCGACGGCCCCCAGCGTCGTCAGCTCCAGCGTGACGTAGAGGTTGAAGGCATCCGCCGACATCACCAGCGCGTTGAGCGCGCACCAGACGAACAGCCACAGCGGCAGGTACTCACGGTCCTCGCGGTTCCCCAGGTGGTCCAGCGCGTTGACGCTGATGAGCGAGCCCACCAGGGCCACGGTCAACATCATCAGCACCGCGAGCCCATCCGCGCGCCACCCGATGCCCAGCGGCGCGCCCCAGCCTCCGATGTCCTGGTGCAGGGCGCCGACGGTCGCGACCTTCCACGCCAGCACCGCCACCGCCACGAGCGTCACGATGGAGGCGACACCCGCGACGATGCGCACCCCGTCTCGCCCCACCAGCAGCGCGAGCACCGCGCCGAGCAGGGGGACGATGACCGGCCATGCCATCAAGGCCCAGGCCCCCGTCATGAGCCCTCCGGTCTGGAGCGCGCCGAGTCGCTCTCCGCGGCCTGGAGGCGGGAGATGCGTCGCGCCAGCGCCACGCCCAGCGCCGTGGAGCTCACCGACACGACGATGCCCGTGAGCACCAGCGCGTGGGGAATCGGGTCCGGCGCACCCGACGGGACTCGCCGCGCCAGGGCCACGAGGACCAGCAGCACGCCGGAGCCCATGATGTTCGACGCCAGGATGCGCTTCACCACGTGCCGATGCGCGAAGAGGCCCACCAGCCCCACGCTGAACATCGCCATGCCGGACAGCGCGTAGAGCACCCAGGAGCTCACGGGGTCCCCTCGGGCTCCACCTTGGGCGGACGCGCCCCGGGGAAGAACATCAACAGGACCAGGGTGATGGTGACGGTCAGCGCCAGCTCCACCACGAAGATGAGCGTGCCAGCCAGGCGCGGAGTGAACTCGAGCAGGCGTCCTCCGGTGAAGAGGGGCGCCACGGCCACGGCCACGAACAACAACGGGCCTGTCAGCAGCGCCCAGCGCACCCTGCGCGATGACATTCGCGGTGTCCCCATCCGCGTCGTGAGGATGGCCACCACGCCGCCTCCCGCGAGGATGGCGCCCGCCTGGAACGCGCCGCCGGGGCCGTGCGCGCCCACCCACACGAGATACCCCGCCAGCAGCAACACGGCGGGCGTCATCATCCGGAACAGCTCACCCGTCAGCGGGTCGTCCTCGGTCTCCAGCGAGGGCCGGTCCGTGCGAGGGTTCACCGCTCGCGCGCCCAGCGCGGCCACCAGGAGCACGGCGATCTCCAGCAGGGTGTCGTAGCCACGGAAGTTCAAGAGCACCGCCGTGACGGGATGCTCCACGCCGCTGTCGGCCAGTCGCGCGGCGACCTCCGGGCCCAGGCCCTTGCTGTCGGTGGGCAGCACGAGCACGGCCCAGCCCAGCACACCCGTCAGCGCGGAAGCGGCGAGGATGTCCCAGACCCAGCGGGTGGCGCGGGTGTGGGACTCGGGGGTGGTCTCCTCCGTCCAGCTCAGCGTGTGCATCAGGAGCGCGCCGGTGAGGCCCGTGCCGACGGCCGCCTCGACCAGCGCGATGTCGGGGGCCTCCAGCCGTGCCCACGCGAGCGCGGACATCAGGCCCATGGCGACGAAGAGCACCACGGCCTGGGACAGGGCCTCGGTGTGGAGCACCAGCCACGCCAGGAAGGGAAGGCTCAGGGCGAGCCCTCCATCGAGGAGCACGTCCATCATGACTCGCGCGAGCCTCCCCAGGCCCCGACGCCTCGGCGGAGCGCCGCGCGCGCGATGAGCTGGCAGGTGAAGGCGCTGGAGATGAGGACCAAGAACCAGACGAGGAACAGCTTGAGCGCCGTCGCCCACGAGCCCGCTTCGAGCGACAGACCCACGACCACGAGGCCGAGCCCCAGGTTGTCGACCTTGGTGAGGGCGTGGAGCCGGCAGTAGACGTCCGGGAAGCGCAGCACCCCCACGGTGCCCGCCAGACAGAAGCCGGCGCCCGCGAGGAGGAAGAGCGCGGAGAGGACGTTCAGGACGGTCATCGCCTCGGCTCCTCTCGTGACGCCTCCGGAGGGTCGCCGATGGCGAAGCGCACGAAGGCCACCACGGTGACGGGGGCGAGCAGCGCGAAGATGAGGGCCACGTCTCGCAGCGCGCCCCGGTCTCCATCCGCGGCGAGCAGGACGAGGACTCCCACGCCCGTGGTGCCGAACAGCTGCGCCACGATGAAGCGGTCCGTCAGCGTGGGGCCTCGGATGACTCGCACCAGCCCCGCGAGGAGGGTGAGGAACAGGAAGAACGCCACGCCCGTGCGCAGCTCATGCATGGGTGGCCTCGCGAGGAGGAGGGGGCAGACCGAACAGCCGAGACACCCGGCGCTCCAGGTCCTCCAGCTCGTGCTGGAGCACCTCGCCCCGGTCGACGAGCGAGTGCACCACCAGCTCATCCCCTAAGACGTCCGCGTTCAGCGTGCCCGGCATCAAGCTGAGCGTGAGCCGGAACACGGTGCAGGGGGCGCCCGCCGGGAGCCGCAACCGGTAGCGGATGAAGACGGGGGAGATGGGCAGGCTGGGCGCCAGTGCGCGCCGGGCCACGTCGAAGCCACCTTGCACCGAGCCCACCAGGAAGAAGACGGCGAAGCGCGCGATGTCGAGGAGTCGCCAGGAGTATTCGCGCGGGGGACTCAGCATGAAGCTGACCACGAGCACGGCGGTCACCACGGGTGCGCCGAAGGTGATGCTGCTCAGGTCGCCGTCACACAGGGCCCACCACGAGATGCACACGAAGGCGACGCGCGCGAGCGCGCTCTTCCAAGCCACCCTGGGGAGCCAGGGGCCTTCCGCCCAGGGCCCCTTCACCCGCTTGAGCTTCCTGACTGTGTCCCGTGCCTGCACGAGCCAGGACCCTAGTGCCGCGTCCACCGCACACGCCGGAGACGTGTAGCCCGCACGTTCGTCATCCGACGCTTGGGGGCCCCAGTGGCGGACGGGAGACGATTGGTAAACACCCCCCTATCCAGAAGTGTCTCTGCAGAACACCCCCCAGAGGCCAGATAACAGGACGATGCCGGCGAACGGCCGACACCATGCCGGAGAATTGAGACAAGGCCAGCACACCAATCCATTCGTGACAAGGGCGACGAATCCGCACAGCTCGCAAGGATGCTCCGCATGAGTAAGTTCAAGCGAAGGAAACCAGGGACGAAGTGAACCTGATCAGTTGCGTGTAGTGCCTCATCTGACCACCAAGAGAACCTCCAATCTAGAAACAGACTCGTCGTCTCAGGAATCAGGGACGCAGACCATTCGCGTCGACGGCTTCACGACAGCGTCAGGCCGGCCGTGCAACCATCCATGACTCTACCCAGCGCCCATACGGCCTGGGCAACAGGGATCATAGCCGGCGCAAATCCGGCTCCATCTGCACCAGACCCAAAGCGCAGAGGTCACAAAATAGAGACATTTGCCTCACGTCACCCTATCCTGACCAAGAACCCATCGAGAGGAAGGAGCCTAGAGTGCCAAATACGGACCAAGCACTAGACAGACTCAGGACAGCAATGGAGGGCATCGAAGGAAAACTCAAGCGCTCTATTGATCACCCCGGGTTTGCCGCACACCTCATGGAAACAGTCACACGAATTCGCTCGGGCTCTCAACAAACCATGATTCGAGCCCACGAACTCCTAAACAAGATTCAACAACCAGCCACTATCAACCGCGACAAAACCCAGCAACACCAACAGGAGCTAAACAAGGAACACAACAAAATACAAAACAGACTTCAGAACATCTTCGACTCAAAGGAACGTGAACCCCTCGAGAAACGCTTGCGCGCAATCGAGCGCGAAACCGCCCATATCAACGAAGAAATAAGCGACATCATTCAGGCCGCAGACAAGAGTTCAAAAATTCTTCGATCTCACGAGACAACCGAGTTCAACGACTTGCTTGTCGAAATGGATGGCCTTCTCGACGAAGCATCCGCATTGCTGCGCGGACTAGACACCACCGCCAAAGTCAAAGAGGCAGTAAAGGCCGACTTCGCGACAAAATCAGAGGCTTTCCTTGATGCAGCGAGCTTTCACCACACCCAAGCCACCTGGATGTTTCGAACAATGGCTACTATTATTATCGCTATTGCCGCCGGCCTTTATGGCCTCTTCATACGCAGTCCGGCTCACGCGATTGCTCAGTCCAGTGCTCCGCCCATCCAAATCCCTACCGACCAACTAATACTTCTCGTCGCAGGGCGTGTAGCTTTTCTTGTTCTCGCAGGCTGGGCACTAAAATACGTCGCAGATCTGCATCGAGCACATGCGGAACAAGCGGTCATCTACCGAGATCGCAAGGCAGCTCTTGGTATTGCAGAAGCAATGCTTGCGGCATCACAAGAAGACGAGCAACAACGTGAGCTCCTCAAAATGCTTGCCGACGGCTATCTCAATTTCGACCAGAGTGCATTCCGTCGAAACCACACCAAGGCGCCTAAGGAATCTGACATCGATCTCCACATAAAGAGATTCAAGGACGCAGTCGATGCCGTGAAACCCATTCTAGAGTCAGTCGCCAGCACCACCGGAAAAGTGAAAACACAGCAGACCTAGCGCAGTTGCCAAGCAAGAGATTCGATTATTCCGCATCCCATTCTCGACCACGGCGTCACGAATAACCATGACCAGCCAGAAGCCATGCGGCATTCGTCTTCTGCCATCCACATAGCATACTATGCAGGTTCCTCAGTCTTCGTCCGTTGAGCCACTACTCCCTTTGACATCCCATTTCCGATCACTCCAAACGAATGAGCTCCTAGGAGAACATAGCCTCGTACATTTCTCTTCAGTTCTCCTATACAAACAACCGGCGCACCAATTCCGTGAGCCTCAGTAGCCACTGAGTATTCTTCCTCCTTTAACGTTACCGACACCAATTCAGTTTCCGAGTCCACAAAACCATCAATTCCAATTGTCCCGGAGGGCTCATCCGGCCATCGCTCCAGCCGAACAACCTTTCCAACCAGCTGAAAATTCGACAGCGGCTCCTGAAAACGAAGGTGAGCACTCCCCTCTCTGAGATTGCTGACGAGTTCAGGCCCGAACGACAACTGCCTTGGAACACTTCTTTCTACTGGCCGAATCGGCGACCAATGCAGCGCCACGTTAAGTTGGGTAAATGGAGCTCCCTCTGCCATGCCCGTAACTGCATCGCACAGATTCGCGCTCACGCCATGCGCGACACCATCAAAGAATGCTTGCGCTGTATTCTTTATTGCCGCCTCACGCGCAACACTTAGTGCGCTCGCTAGTCTCAACATCACTTGACGCTCAAACGGCTCCGACTCCACCTGCACCTCAAATGGCAATTCCTCTTGAACCTGGGCGACCCGTGTCGAAATTGTTATTACATAGCTACCCACCTTCGTTTGCCCTAAACGAGCGTTCCTTGACACAAATCTAGATGCGCCACCTGTCAACAACTTACCGAAGTAGGGCCGTCGATCTTTCACTGCGGCCGCAGCCGCTGCATAGAGCCGAAGTGCTCCATCAAACGCTCTCGCACCATCCTTAAGCGGAATTGTACCGTCTCGGGCATCCGCCCGCTCGATCTGCAGTTCCGTGACATCACAGCCAACATCTCGAACACTCCGATAAATGTCATCTGGAGTGCGTTGCTCAATGCGTCCTAACAAGTTGAGTAACTCGGCTGTACGCGTAGCATAGTCACGCACGCTGCGATCAAGCACACATACAGCAGTATACTCTTCACCCGAATCAACCTCGACTCGCTCCCAGTACGACACTTTGCCTGGCCGAGAATCAAAGAGCACCCAGCCAGTTCCGCGAAGGTATGCCTCAACCTCCGCAGGTATGAGCCTCACCAGTAGTTCCTTGCTTTGCGACCAATTCATCACGGAGCCTCCCCGTCTCCGATGCGCCGCATCATATCAACAAGAGCATCAACAGTGAGTAACTGACTTTTTTTGATATGCACCGTGATGTCTTGTTGTTCTGCACGCTCGGGAGGCGGAGCATCACGCAGCGAATGCCAATACCCACAGTGCATCAATACAGTAGACAACTCGGAGTGCACAACCCAGTCGACGCACTCCTTTGGAACCAGAACTACAACCAGAATTCTTGGTGAGCTATCCTGATCCCCTCGTAGAAGTTCGTAATTTCTTACTGGCAACACATGGGAAAAACCATGTTCACGCCACACAAACGACGCCGTGCACTTGAGCTGCACATCAAGCTTTGGTGCCTTCTTGTGAAAAGCTCTACTTGTCGACACTGTCGCGTCTACTCCATCAACATCAACATCAACGCGACTAACTCCGAATCCTGCAGGTGCACAGATAGCATGAAGGAACGCACGACTAAATTCTTCCTTCCGCATGTTGATATACTTACCATCCGTGTCTGCATGGAGCTCCGTAGGCTTACCCTCGACGGACATCATCTCGGCGACGTGCTTCAGTGACTTGGCGTGCGGCTGCTGTCGCTCAAGCCCAAGAGGAGGAGAGCCAGAGAAGTCTCCCAACTCCAAGTCAAACTGCCGATCATCGTGGGGCCCCTTCCTCTGCGCCATGCCAAGAGAGTTGCGCAGGTTGCACCCGAAAGTCACGTCTTGACAGAAGGCCACATCACACAGAAAATCCCATCTGCAGTGCGACCTTCATTGACCGAACTGGCCATACCGGCATGCCCAAATGAAGCCGTCGGCAGAGCCCTTCCAAATGAAATTCAACGGGCGGGGCGCCCCATAGGCAGCACTGTCGTTGCCCCAATGCCCGCCTTGAAGGTTGCGTGGTATTTGCCGGACCAGGACCGAATCCAAGTTGAGTGAGGTCTTATTTCAGGCGGCCACGATTGGCGCGCTCATCTCGATACCGCGCTTCGCACAGTTGCATGATGGAAATCGGCAAGCCACACAACTTGGTAGGCATGGTCGAATGCAGATGGACGACGGACAGCGCGCAGACAGACCACTGAACGTTCCTTTCGGCTCGAGAGCGGACGATAGAGGACGCCGTTGCAGCATCTCGCAGATTTCGGCATGCCAGTTATCGTCCACAGTGGCACCACCCAGACTCCCCCCATCGGCCCGCGCGCGCTCGTGACGACCAGTATTCAGCCTCGTCAAGAACATCACAGGTGATGTCTTCCCTGTGCACCGCACGAACTTATCGTGAGCAGCCCCACACGAACCTGCCTGCGTTCACGCAATCCGCAGGCACGACTACTCCCCCACGCGGATGACCTGGGTGGTGGAGGCACTCACGCCTCCGCCATCCGTCGCCGTCAGCGTCACGGTGTAGGTGCCCGGTTGCGGATAGCGATGCTCCAGGTACGCCGCGTCGGACGTCGTGCCGTCCCCCAGGTCCCACCGGAAGCGCTGAATCCAACCACCCGGGCTCGGCGTCGTGCTCGTGGTCCCGTCCAGGAACACGTCATGCGGCGCACGCGCACCCGAGAACGGACCTCCGGTGATGCGCGGCTCGGGACCCGGGCTCCCGCCATCGGCGGCGGGCATCCGCAGCTCGCGAATCGTCGACGCCCCCTGGTCCACCACCAGCATGTTTCCATTCGGCAGCGCGGCGATGCCCGTGGGCAGGCTGAACGTGGCCTGCTCCGCCGTCCCATCCCGCGCACCATGCACGCCCGAACCCGCATAGGTCCGAACCCGCCCTCCCACCAGCACCCGGATTCGCTCGTTCCCCGTGTCCGTCAACAACAGCCGGCCATCGACGTGCACCGCCCCCGACATCGGCAGGAACCGAGCCGCGCCTCCAGCCCCATCCGCGAAGCCACCCGGCGCGCTCCCCGCCACCGTCGTCGTGGTGGAATTCGCATCCATCGCCACCCTGCGGATGAGCCGGTTCCCCGTGTCCACCACCCACAGCGCTCCATCCCCAAACGCCACCGCCGTGGGCCGATGAAGCCTCGCCTGGCTCGCCGGTCCGTTCGTGCTGCCCGAGCCCCGTGAGCCAATCAACGTGCTCACCCGCGCCTGGGGCGTGATGCGCGCGAGCCGGTGGTTGAACGTGTCCGTCACATACAAATCTCCCCCCGCGAACACGAGGCTCGTGGGCGTCTGGAACCGCGCGGCCGGCCCCACCCCATCCGCCCGCCCCTGCCGCCCCTCCCTCGAACCCGCGAACGTGCTCACCGTCCATCGCCCATCCCGGGCGATGCGCACGATGCGATGGTTCCCCGTGTCCGCCACATACAGCGTCCCATCCGGCGCCACCGCGATGGACTGCGGCGAGCGCAGCGCCGTCGTCACCCCCGGCCCCTCTCCCACTCCGGGCGTCCCCAGGCCCGCGATGGTCGTCACGGTGCGGGCCGCGTCCGGCGCGATTCTCCGCACCGCATGGTTCCCCGTGTCCGCCAAGAAGATGTTCCCCGCCCCATCCACGGCCACGCCCACCGGCCTGCGAAAGCGCGCCCGCGCCACCGGCCCATCCACGAACCCATCCTGGAACGCGACACCCGCCAGCGTGGAGACCCCCGCGGCCTGCCCCGTCCGGTCCACCGGCCGAGGCTCCTCCGCCCCGAATGTGTCCCCCGGCAACGTGGGCACCAGCCCCGCCCTGCGCAGCACGTTGTCGGTGATGCGCTGCACCCGCAGGTCCGCGAAGCGCGGATGCGAGAGCCCATGCGACCAGGAGATGCCTCCACTGGAGAAGACAAACGCCCCCGATGGCGCGGTGAAGAGGCCCGCCGTGTGCCAGTTCGGCTCGCCCCTGTTGCTGATGGCCGGTGAGCGCGCCAGCGGGATGAAGCCGGGCGGCGTCGCCCCGTTCGCCCACTCGCGGTCAATCTCATACCCCACCACGCCCAGGATGGAGTCCCCGCGCCGCAGCTGCGTCCCCTCGAAGGGCCACGCCTCCGGCGACTCCACGACGAAGGGCTGCGGAATGATTCCCCACGCGTCGGACATCACGCCCGTGAGGCCATTCTCCGGCTCGCCCAGGAGCGCATTGCGCCAGCGCACCGTGATGAGCGGCGTGCCCGCGAGCGGGTCCTCCCGAGGCGCCTCGTCCTTGTAACAGACCTGCCTCCGCCTCGACGCGCCCTCCAACCGGATGAGCCAGCAGCTCGTGTCGCTGCCCAGGAACGCCAGACTCACGCCCGACGCCAGCGCCCCCTCCACCGCCTCGCGCGCGGGACGAGACCAGTACTCGTCATGTCCCACCGAGAGGAACAGCTTCTGTCCCCGCAGCAGGGACGGGTCCCGGTCCACGTCGACATTCGTGACGTAGGACAGCTCGTACCCCTTCGACTCCGCCCACATCACGAAGGAGTGCGCGGCGTAGAAGTACTCCCCCGCGCCATTGCCATCCAGGTACGGCCGGTCGAAGGAGACCACCTTCGCGTGGCCTCCCGACAACCCCAGCGACGTCGAATAGAGGCTCTCCCCGCCCCACGTGTTGTAGGCCTGGAACGTCGTCACCGGGAGCTGCACCACCCCCACGCCCTTGCGCTCATCCGCGCGCACGACGAAGAAGACATACGACTGCGGCCCGTCCTCCCTGCGGAGCTTGAGCAGGTACACCCCGCTCGGCCACGCCACCTGCGTCCGCACCGTGAAGCTCACCGGCCAGCGGCACTCCACCAGTCCCGTCGTCGGGTCCGCCACGGGCATGGGCTGTGGCCCCACCGTGACAGGGCCTCCCGCCGCCATCCGCCGCGAGCCCGTCCCTCCGTAGTAGCCCATGCGGAAGAGCTCCCACGTCACCGCGCGCGGGCTGTCCGTCCGGACATGGATGCCCAAGGACTCGCCCCGCTGCACGCTCACCGCGGAGGCGTATCCCTCCAGCTGCGCGCCCGTCGCGGGCTGGCTCAACCTCCACTCAGGGGTGCCAGGGAATGACCCCTCTTCGGCCACCGGAGCCATCACCATCATTCCCCCCAACATCAGGACCATCGCCCAGCCCATGCGCGCGCCCCCTCTCACGCGCGTTCTGGTCGCCGGCCCAAACCCTCTCAACGATGGAGCGCGACAAGTGGGCGGCCTCGAACAAAGCTCCGCCACTCTGTGTCAGGGCCGACGCGGGGAATGTCTGCCATGGCCCGTCCGCCATGGGCCCACGCAATCCCACCCACGCTGTCCCGCACGGGTCAGCCGAGCCGCGGCATGTCCTCGGCGAGCGGCAGGTCATCGAGCCGCACATCCGGCGTCTCGACCAGGCGGCCCAGGAGCCTCCGGAAGCCCACCGCCAGCCGCTCCACCTCCGCGGGCTGGAACACGTCGGCGGCGTACTCGAAGGCGCCGCTCAGCCGGCCCAGGTCCTCGCGCAACAACAACGTCAGCTCATGCCGCGCCGTGCCCGGCACCGAGGCATCCGGCGTGTCCGTCAGCAGCGTGCACCCCAGCCCCGGAATCGCCAGGTCGAAGGTCGCCATGCTCTCGAAGACACACGCGGCCTGCACCTCGGGCGAGGCCTCCCGGGTGCCTCGGCACAGCCGCGCCACCTCCTCGAACGGCAGCTCCTGATGGCTCAGGTCCTCCGTCGTGCACCGGCGGTGGCGCACCAGGAGCTCCCGGAACGAGGGGTTGCCCGTCAAGTCACAGCGCAGCGCCACCGTGTTCGCGAGCAGCCCCACCACGTCGCGCAGCTCGCGGCGTCCCCGGTTCGCCACCACCGTGCCCAGGAGCACGTCCTCCTGTCCGGAGTGACAGCGCAGCAGCGCGGCGAACACGGCGGAGAGCGCGGTGAACAGCGTGGCCCCCTCGCCGCTGGCCAGCGCCTTCCACGCCGCCGTCAGCGCCACCGGGACCTCGAAGCACACCAGCCCGCCCAGCCGCGAGCCCTCGCCACACGCGCCCCGAGGCGTCAGCTTCAGCGGAGGCACCCCATCCAGTCGCGCCCGCCAGTACTCCCGCTGCCGATGCGCCCCCTCGCAGCCGAGCCACTGCCGCTGCCAGCGGGCCACGTCCGCCGCCTGCCGGGAGGGCGGCGCCAGCGGAGAGGGCACACGCGCGTGGAAGACGCGATACAGGAACGCCAGCTCCCGTCCGAAGACACTCAGCGAGGCGCCATCCGTGATGAGCCGATGCTGTGTCACCAACAACACATGCGTCTGGTTCGTCAGGACCACCAGCGCGGTGCGAATCAGCGGCCCTTCCTGGAGGTCGAACGGGGCCCGCGCCAGCGCGTCGTAGAGTGTCCGGAAGGACGCGGAGTTGAGCGCCCGCCCCGGGTCTCCCTCATGCTCGGCCCGCAGGTCCACCACGGGCATCTCCAGCCGGGGCGCCGGGGCAACCACTTGCAGCAGCTCCCCGTCCTCTTCCCGGAACGACGTGCGGAAGGCCTCGTGCCTGCGGACGATTTCCTGGAGGCTGAGCTTCAGCGACTCGACGTCCAGCGGGCCGTCGAAGCGCAGGCCGAAGTGCAGGTGGAAGCGAGGGCTCTCGGGCTGGGGCCGAAGCTGCCTCCAGAGCTGCTGTTGCCCCAGGGAAGCGGGCGTGGTGCCCTCGTTGCGCCGCGCCACCTCGGATGCCTCGCTCACGGGCGACAGCGCGAACATCACCTCCGGAGAGGCCAGCACCCGCGCCAGGGCCTCGATGGTGCCCTGCTGCCAGAGGAAGGCCAGCGTCAGCGGCAACCCCAGCCACTGCTCCAGGTCATTGGCCAGGGAGATGGCCGCCATCGAGTCGAGCCCCTGCTCGACCAGCGGGCGCCGCGTGTCGATGGCGCCCGCGGGCATCTGCCAGTGGAGGGCCAGCCACTCCACCACCCAGTCCTCGATGGTCTCGTGATGGGCAGGGAGCCGGGATTCGGACAGGTCATGGGCCGCGGGCACGGAGCGCTCGCGTGACGCGTCACGTTCATCCACTCGGGGCTTCACAGCGTCCGTCTCTTCACGCAGGCACATCCACCCGGGTGAGTTGCGTGCGTGGAACGACAACGTCAAGGTCCGCCCCCGAAACTCTCCCCTCCGGGCGTACACGACCCGACGTGAACCATCCCTCGACGTCGTCTGCCAATCCCTCCCACCACGTCGGGTCCCCACCCCACCGTTCCGCGGGGCCGGACGGCTGTCCGCTGCTTCGCGAATCACCGCCCCCACGCCCGCCCCCCTGCATGCGTGCGGCCCCTCGGGATGGACGCGCCGCACGGGCCTGGACGGCCCATCCGTGAAACCCGTGTCGGAGGGCGCCCCCATTCTTGGTGCTTCCCTCATGCCAGGGCGCGTCATACGACGCGGCTTGCTTCACCCGCCTTTCGAGGTCTCCCCTGCGGACACGCACCACGACAGAGGTCTTCCGGGCGCTGGGCACGGTCGCCCTGCTGCTGCTTCTTCCCTGGGTCGTCTACGGGAGCGCGGTCTCCCTGAGCTACGGCCTGCGCGACGACTACGCCATCCTGCGCGAGGCCCGAGAGGAGCCCGGCAAGATTCTCAAGGTCTGTGGCGCCATGGGACGCCCGCTGTATGGCTGGCTGCTGGACCGCACCTCGCGGGCGGCCGGGGATGTGCGGGGGCTCGGCGGCCTGCGGGCCTTGGCGGTGGCGGGGCTGGGGATGCTGGCCCTGGCGGTGTTCCTCCTGCTGAAGGCCGAGGGCTGGAGCCGAGGCCCTGCCCTGCTGCTGGCCGCGTTCCTCACGGTGATTCCCTCCGCGCAGGTGGTCGCGAGCTGGGGCATCTGCTGGCCTCAAGCAGTGGCGTTGCTGCTCAGCGTGAGCGCGTTCGCCCTGGCGCGGGTGGGCTTGCGGGAGACGCCTCGGGGCCCACGAGGCTGGAGCCTGTGCGTGGGCGCCGCGGTGGCGCTCGCCGCGTCCATGCTCATCTACCAGGCGAGTGGTCCGTTCTACGCGGTGCTGCTCGCGGCGGTGGTGGTGATGCGGCGGTACGAGGACCCGCGCGCGCTGGCGCGAGGACTGGGCGGGCACCTGCTCGTCGTCGTCGCGGGGCTGGGGCTCGCGTACGTCGTCACCCGCATGAGCTTCGCGCTGGGGGTGTTCGTGCCCTCGCCGCGCATGGCGCTGGAGAAGCACGTCGTGGACAAGGCCGTGTGGTTCGTCTCGAAGGTGCTGCCCAACGCGCTGGCCCTCAACGTCCTGGATGACTCGGACACCGCGCCCTCGTGGGGCTACTGGCTCATGGTGGGCGGGACGCTGGCGCTGGTCATCGCGGGGCTGGTCGTGGAGGGACGCCGCGCGGGGCGGGTCGCGGTGGGGACGTGGGTCTTGGCCATCGTGGGCCTGCTGGGCCTGGCGTACTGCGCCAGCCTGCTCGCGAGTGAGCGCTGGCCCACCTACCGCACCCTCTTCGCGCTCACGGGGGTGTGGAGCGTGTTCGTCTTCGCCTCCGTGGTGAAGCTGGGCGCGCTGTGGCCGTCGAGAGGCCCCCACCTGGCGCTCACGCTCCTGGCAGTGTTCGTGGCGGGCAGCGCGGTGGTGGCGCGCCAGCAGTCGCTGGAGCTGTTCGCCTGGCCCCAGGGCCGGGAGCTGGCGCTGATGCGGCAGGGGGCCGCCGCGCTCGAGGCCTCGCGCCCCTCTCGCGTCTTCGTGCTCACCGCCCGCCAGCGGGACACGTCCGCGCACCGGCGCTACCTGGACGAGTTCGGCTCCATCTCCGTGGACACGGAGTGGGTGGCCAAGGAGCTGTTCGCCACGGCCGTCCGGGAGCGCTTCCCCCAGGAGCGCGACCTGAGCGCCCTGTACCGCTTCGACGCGGGGCCGGTGGCACCGGATGCGAGGGGATACGACATCCTCGTCGACATGCGTCAGCTCCGGTCCGCCTCGACCCGGTCCATCCAACAGGCCCGTTGAGGACTGCACTCCGCGCGACGGGAATGACGTTCGGAGTTGACGCGGGGGAGCCCATGCGGGCATGCCACGGCCTCGTGCCTTCCTACGAACAGATTTTCGAGAACAACCGTCGCTGGTCCGCCGACAAGACGAAGAACGACCCGCACTACTTCGAGCGGCTGTCCGCGGAACACAACCCCGAGTACCTCTACATCGGCTGCTCGGACAGCCGGGTGCCCGCCAACGAAATCATGGGCGTGGAGCCCGGGGACGTCTTCGTCCACCGCAACGTCGCGAACCTGGTCAACAACGTCGACCTGAACGTGATGTCGGTCATCAACTACGCCGTGCGCCACCTGTCGGTGAAGCGCATCATCGTCTGCGGCCACTACGGCTGCCAGGGCGTGAAGGCGGCGATGCAGCCCCGGGACCTGGGCATCCTCAACCCGTGGCTGCGCAACGTGCGGGACGTGTACCGCCTGCACAAGGCGGAGCTGGACGCGCTGAAGGACCCGGAGGCCCGCTACGCGCGGCTGGTGGAGCTCAACGTCACCGAGCAGTGCATCAGCATCATCAAGACCGCCGCCGTGCAGCGCGCCTACGTGGAGACGGGCTTCCCCACCGTCCACGGCTGGGTGTTCGACATGCGCTCGGGCCTGCTCAGGGACCTGGAGCTGGACTTCCCCAAGCTGCTGCGCGACGTGCAGGAGGTCTACAACCTCACGGACAAGGACACGATCTTCTAGCTAGAAGTCATAGCGAGCCTGGAAGCGGAGTTGCCTCGGCGGCTGGTACTCGGCCGGGGCACCCGTGGCGTCAGTCCGGGTGACCGTCTGGAAGTTGAGGATGTTGAAGACATCCAGACCGAAGGTGACTGTTCCCGTGTATTCAATCCAATACGAGAAGGACACGGACGCGTCGAAGGTGTGCACCCACGGCAGGCGTGTGGGGGCCCCTTCCATCCACGCTCCCGACTCCACGAGGTAGCTCACGCTCAGCTTGGGCCTCCACTTGTGGAGGCCGGGGAGGTCTCGGAGCAGGTAGGCCCTGATGGAGTCCGGGCGGTCCGACACAGCGGCGTCGAAGAGGGTGGGCCCCTCGCCATCGAGCGGGCGCCGTGCGAAGGGTGCTCGCACCCTGCCCGCTCCCCGCTCGGACAGATTCGAGCGCGTATAGCTGAGATAGAAGTTGCGGCCGTTGGAATCCTTCTCCTGCCGCAGGACCACGCTGAGGGCTTCGTATCTGCGCGCCCTGGCACGCGAAGCAGGGCTGCGCAACAGCCCCTCCAGCGGAGCATCGAGCTTGCGATGCAGGTAGGTCACCGAGAGCTGTGAATGGCCAAACGACAGGTGCTGCAACCCGAGGAAGAAATCACGGGAGGTCGGCGCGACGAGCGCGGAGGGGTTGCCCCCGGCACGCTCCGCGAGACTCAGGGGGAGCAGGGACACCGTGGAGCCGTACCTCACGAAGAGACGGGAATCGAGCCACGGAATCAGGTCGGGGACGATGAGCTCCAATCGGGGAGAGACCTGCTCTCCCACGTGCAAGGTGGGGCCGCCGTTCGCGGGAAGAATCTGTTGCGCGTCGTAGCGGACTCCGAAGTTGAGGTCCGGTGCATAGCTAAAGCGTGGACTCCATGAATCCTGGACATATGCGCGCAGGACGCTGCCGCGTGTCCTGACTTCGGGACCCTGCACGAAGGTGTCGGGCGGGGACACCGCGTGGGAATAGCGCAGGGCCTCCGCTTCGATGCCAGCCGTCAGCCAATGTTGTCCTAACAGGTCGAACCTGCGCTCCGCGTCGACACTCGCCTGATAGCGGTCCGTGGAGAAGGTGGACTTCCTCCAGGAGGGGGGCGTCGGCGGCCCTTCCTGTTCATCGAACGGCGTCTCCACGTCGCCTCGCCGATGGAGCCACCCCACGCGAGCCTGGATCTCAGCCCCCCCGAGATACCCCTTGAGCGCGAGGCTCGTCTGCGTGGTCGTGTCCTGGATGGACGGGGGACGAGACACCTCGGAGGTCGCCGCGAGCGCGGGCCTCCGCTCGGTGGGCATGGTGATGAAGGTGAGGTCCACGCTCCCAGCGGTGTGGGGGGACTGGAGCGTCAACCTGGCGATGGACTGGACACCGCGCTGGTCCAGAAAGGGAGTGCTCGCCGAACCGACCCGCGAGCGACTCAGGATGGGAGCCACCCCCAGGAAGACGGCAAGCCTCTTGGGGATGATGGGGCCCGTGAAGCTCCCTCCGAGGTCCCCCTGGTTCCCCAGCGAGGTCGCGCGAGGCAGGGCATCACCCGCGCCAAGGGGCGCGCGTGCGCCCTCCAAGACACCGGGGGCCCAGGACATGAAGGCGGAGCCCGAGAACACCCGAAAGGCTGTCGGCATGAGCGTCGCATCGATACGTGCGCCCGTGCCCCCGCCGGACCGTGCGTCCGTGCTGCCCCAGGAGAGCTCGATGGGCTCGAGGAAGCTGGAGTGGACGGGCAACGCGTTGGTGCCGAACGCGGGGTCGACGGTCGATAGCCCCTCCAATCGATAGTCGGCCCCGAGCCCGGATGAACCGTGGAGGGAGAGACCCGCGCGGGTCACACGGGCTCCCTCGGCGAGCTCGAGGGCGCTGTCGACCGAACGCACGGTGTTGCCCTGGTCCCTGGCGGGGCGTTGGTACTTGAGCTCAGGGAAAGCGCGCCCGAAGACATCCTCGCTCAGCCGGAAGCGCGTGGGGGGCGAGACCTTGTGGTAGCCCCATTCCAAGGTCATGGCATCGAGCGGACCTTCCACCAGACGCACATCCAGGCGGAGGGTCTGCCCCTCCGCGAGCTGGATGTCTCGAAAGTCGGAGGTCATGGTCTCATCGTGAGCAAGGACCACGAGGAGGTCGCCCGGTGGGAGGTCTTCCAGGCGGTACTCGCCGTTCGCGTCCGTGACAACCTGTCGCTGATAGCCGGGGTAACGAGCCACGGTGATGGTGACTCCCGCGAAGCCGTCCCAGGGAGAGTCCGCGTGGGTCACCCTGCCCATCAGGGTTCCCCCGGCGAGAGCTGTCGCCCCGAACAGCAAACATCCGAGAACGAGAAGGTGGAGCGACAGGTCGCGCAGGTGGATGCACCAGCGGCATGGCATGGCGGACGCCTCGGACGAGGGGAGGTCCCATCCTGAGAGGAAAGACCCCTCCCGCACACCACGGGAACATCCTCGTTCCATCATCGATTCATCATGCGCGCCCGGTCAGAAAACGGAGCGACAGCTTCATCAGCTTCACTCGCGCGGGCGCGGGCGGCGTGGAGAACCGTGTCTGGGCAGCTTCAACCTCGCCGCGTCCCCGCACGACGCGGCTGCGTTCCATCACGCCCGCCCGGAACGCCCTACCCAGAGGTCAAGACAGACACACTCCCAGTGATTCCCAATGATTGACCTTGCTGGCACGAACCATGCTCCCAGGGACTGCATGTTCTGCACCTCGTGCCACAAGAAGGTCTCGCAGTGTCGCTGCGTCGGTGGCCCCCAGCTCCCCAAGAAGCGCAGGGGAACCTCGCGAGGGACGCCTCCGTCGACAGGCTCGCAACACGGCTCGCTCAGCCTGACGACGACGTCGAACAGGTCGACCTCATCGACATCCATCAACCTGGGCCCCCCGCCCATGGACATGTCACTGCCCATGGGCGACCTGGAGCTGGTCCAGCAGGCCATCCGCCACCTCCAAGGAGAGAGCAAACGCTCCTCCCCTCCTCGTCGCGGAGAGCCCTCGACCTCCTCGTCCCACTCCCACCCGCAACCCCTGTCGCCGATGGAGATGTTCGGCTCCTCCGCGCTCGGCCGCGGCGGCTCCTCGTCTTCTTCCTCGTCCTCTTCCTCCCACGAGCAGGTCGCCCCGCTGCGAATCGTCACCGGCGGGGGACACGCGCTCCCGACCGCCCTGACGGACTTCCTCCAGGAGCAGACGAAGATCCGCGTCTACATCGAGGCGTCGCTCAACTTCGGACACCAGACGAACACCATCAACATCCTCTTCACGCTGAGGTCCATCGGCTACGAGGGGGCGTTCGACATCGTCGTGGCCGAACCCGAGATGATCAAGGACCTCACCGGGATGTTCCCGTGGCTGGTCGAGGACCCGGAGGTCACCCTCACCGCCCGGGAGGACTTCGACCGGTACTCGGAGCCACTCCCGCTGTGTCTCACGGGTGGCTTCGACAACAACGACAACGAGCGGTTGCCCATCCCCACCCTGGAGATGGGCGTCAATTGCTTCCTGGCGCTCCAGCCCTACCGCTTCGAGCGACTCAGCAACGACAGCCGGTCGCGCATCTACCTCCAGCCCACGGACGCCCTGGACGGCATGCCTGATGACGAAAGCCAGCTGACGGTCATCGACCTCTGCAACGCGAACGACGCGTTCCTCGAGATGTCCTACCAGCCGCCGTACGTCCCGAGCACCTTCGCGGAGTGCCAACAACTCCTCCAGAGCAGCACCGTGGGCTGGGACACCGCGCCCGAAGAGTTGGAGGATTCGGAGACCGCGCGACAACAGGCCCGCTGGGCGCGCACGGTCCACAATCAGCTGCTCCTCTTCTCCGTGTTGTTCTCGGGCGAGTACCACGTCGCCGCCGCCTACGGGCTCATGAACAACTTCTCCCTGAAGACGGACTGCTCCGCGAACATCCTCTACCGGTACTCGACCGCCCTCTCGCTCTGCCCCGCGAAGCGCAAGCGTTCGGTCATCGTCGTCTTCCACGCCAACATCAACGACGTGTTGCTCAAGAGCAAGCTGGCCGTGGAGGGTTACTGGGGCGTCGCCGTCGCGGCGATGCCGGACTTCACCTCCAAGGCCCAGGTCCGCGAGTTCCTCCGCGCCCAGCTCAACAATGAGGGCAACGAAATCCTCGTGCTCACCGTGGGCAAGGCGCCCCAGTTGCTCTTCAACTTCTGCTTCCAGCAGGGAGACCTGCCCTGCATCTTCGAGGGCGAAGGCAGCGTGCCCGTGGCCTTCAGCCGCGGCGCCCCCTTCCTCTACATGAAGGGCCCCGGCGCCAAATCCGGCGAGAGCTTCTACCCCCACCTGAACGGCGCCTATCCCAAGCTCTCCTCGTCGCTCCACCGCATGTCGAGCTGCCTCTTCGACACAGCCCTGAGCGACCGGCAGTGCCAGACCTACCTGTTCAAGTTCTTCAAGATGTCGTTCGACCCCGACAGCGCGCTGTGCCGCTACTTCAAGCGGGTGGCCGCCTTCTACGCCCGGCCTGACCACAACCGACTGTTCGTCGCGCTGGAGCTCGCCATCCAGCGCCTCCGAGCGTTGGCGGCACGTGAGGAGCGCGCCAGACGCCTGGAGTCGAAGGACTCCAAGGACGCCAAGGGCTCGGACGATGATGAAGAGACGTCGAGCTGAACCGAGGTTCTAGAAGGCATAGCGCGCCTGGAAGCGGAGTTGCCTCGGTGGCTGGTACGCGGCCGGGGCACCCGTGGCGTCTGTCCTCGTGACGGCTTGGAAGTTGAAGACATTCGAGACATCCAAGCCGAGGGTGAGCAGCCCGGTGTGGTCCACGAGACGCCAGAGGGTCGCGGATACATCCACGGTGTGCACGCTGCGCAGGCGTTTCGGGGCCCCCTCCATCCAAGCGCCCGACTCTCCGAGATAGCTCACACTCAGCACGGGGCGCCACGAGTGGAAGGCGGAAAAGTCTCGGAGGACGTAGAGCTTGAGGGAGTCGGGGCGGTCCGACACAGCGGCGTCGAGGAGCGTGGGCTGCGCGACCGGAGCTCGCACCCGCCCCGTGCCCTTCTCGGTCAGCCTTGAGCGCGTATAGCTGAGATAGAAGCGGAAGGACTCGAAGCCGCTCTCCTCTTGAAGCACCACGGTGAGTCCGTCGTATCCGCGCCCCGTGGCGCGAGCGCCGGGGTTGCGCAGCAGCCCATCCAGGGGCGCCTCGAGCCTGCGATGCAGGTAGGTCATCGAGAGCTTTGACCGGGAGGGCCCCACCAGGAGTTGCAGCGAGAGGAGGAAGTCATGGGAGGTGGGCGCGACCAGCGCGGAAGGGTTCTCCTTCGCCCGCTCCACCAGGCTCAGCGGAAGCAGGGACACCGTGGAGCCGTACCTCGCGACCAGGCGAGAGGCGAACCACGGAAGCGGCTCGGCGAAGACGAGCTCCAGCCGAGGAGAGACCTGCTCCCCCAAGTGCATGGAGGGTCCTCCCTCCGAGGGAAGAACGCGTTGCGCGTCGTAGCGAACGCCAACGGTGACGTCCGGGAGGAAGTACCAGGCTGGCTCCCATGAGTCCTGGACGTATGCGCCCAGGACACTGCCATGTGTCCTGACTTCGGGGCCCGGTACGGCAGCGCCCGTGTCCAGTGGAGACGTCGCATGGGCATAGCGCAGCGCCTCCGCATCGAGACCAGCCGACAGCCGATGGCGCCCCACGAGGGTGAGCCGGCGCTCGACTTGAGCGCTCGCCTGAAAGCGGTCCGTGGAGAAGGAGGGGCTCGACCAGGGGGCATCGGTCGGCGGTGGTGCCGCCTGCGCATCGAGCAGGGCCTCCATGTCGCCTTTCCGCTGGAGCCACCCCACCTTCACCTGGAACCGAGTCGCTCCGGAGTCGTTCGTGAATGCGAGGCTCGTCCGCGAGGTCGTGCTGTGGACGGACGCGGGCCGTGACGCCTCGGTGGGCGCGGTGATGAAGGCGAGGTCCAGATGACCGGGGAGGTCCTTGGGCTTGAGCGTCAGCCTGGCGACGGCCTGGACGCCGCGCTGGTCCCTGAAGGGAGAGGATGCTGAGCTGATACGCGCGCGGCTCAAGGTGGGGGCCACGCCCAGGAAGACCGCCAGCCGCTTGGGGATGATGGGGCCCGTGAAGGTCCCTCCCAGGTCGCCAAGGTTCTCCAGCGACATCATGCGAGGCCCGACGTCTCCATCCCCCAAAGACTCACGCGTGCCCTCCAAGGCACCAGGTGTCCAGGAGATGAAGGCGGAGCCCGAGAACCTCTTGAAGTAGGTCGGGGTGCTCATGGCGTCGATGCGGGCGCCCGTGGCGCTGCCGGACCTTGCATCCATCCCGCTCCAGGACAGGTCGATGTCCGAGAGGAAGCCGGAGTGGAGCGGCAGTGCATGGGTACCGAACGCGGGGTCGACGGTCGACAAGCCATCCAGTCGATAGTCGGTTTCGAGCGCGGAGGCGCCATGGAGCGAGAGGCCCGCGCAGGACACACGGGCTCCCGGGGCGAGCTCGAGGGCGCTGTCTACCGAACGAACCGCTCCCTTGCGGGGCGCTGGTGCATGAGCTCCGGGAAGAACGCCCCGTTCACCTGGAACCGGGTCGGGGCAGTGGTCTTGTACCAGCCCCACTCCATGGTCTCAGCCAGCTCCGGGCCCTCCATCAGGCGCAAATCCAGGCGGAGCGTCTGCCCTTCCGCGAGCTGGACCTCTCGATGGTCGCTGCTGGCGGTCTCCTGCTTCTGGAAGACCACGAGGTACTCACCCGCGGGGAGGTCGTCCAGCCGGTATTCGCCCCGCGCGTCCGTGACAGCCCAGCGCGCATGGCCGGGTTCGAGCACCGCGCCGACCGAGACGCCCTCGACGGCATCCCAGGGCGAGTCCGCGTGAGTCACCTTGCCCATCAAGGTGGCTCCCGCGAGCGCCCTCGCCCCGAACAGACAGCACCCGAACACGAGGAGCCGGAGCGACAGGTGGCACAGGCGGCGGTACCGGGGGCAATGCATGACGGACGCCTCGGGAGAAGGGACGTCCCAACCTAGGAGGAGGCTCCACGCGTGGGGTGCACGAGACCTTCCTCGCTTCATCATCGTTTCATCACGGGAGGAGGGCTTGCCCTTCACGAGACACAACCTGATGGAGTGGCTGAGACTCGAGACACCTCCGAACCTTGATCCCCCCGCATCCGCCACGAGATGCTCCCGGCGGCTTTCTCTACGAGACAGGGGTTCATCGTGACGACGCTGGCGGCGCTTTCCACGGAACAGAAGAAGATCAACTGCGTCTGGATTGGGAACGGACTCATCAACTGTCAGTCCGCGTTCAACATCCTGAGCTGGATCTCGTGTGGTTGGACCGTCACCATCTACAAGCATCCAGCGCCACAGATGGGCGCCGACGTGAGCGCCCTCTTCCACGACTCCGCCCAGGACGCGTTCAAGTCTCCCAGAATCACGGAAGAGAACCTCTCGGTGGTCTCCCTCGCCGACGCGCTCGAAACCGCGACGCCCGTCATGCCGACGACCCGGGCGCTCCTCCGCCGATGGATTGGCGACATGGGCGTCGGCTACACCAGCTACGCCATTGGAGACCTGACCAAGTCCTTCATCGCGGGCACTCGCGCGGGAATCGTGCTCGACCTGAAGATCGGCCCCAGTCCCCATGTCCACGCCTATCCCGCCGCGCCCTTCACCAGCACCTTCGTCAGCTTCTCCCGACCGGGCGCCTTCAGCGTGGAGAATCAATGCCTGGGCAGCCTCAACATCGAGGTCTCCAATGCCTACGGTCGATTCTTCGACCCCAGCGTGAGCGGACTGGAGGACTCCACCTTCGACCAACAAACCAACGCCGAGGCGGTCTTCGGCGCCATCACGAGCAAGCACCAGCTCGCGTTCAGCCAGATGAAGAGCAAGAGCACGGACGTCAAGACCAAGGACAGCCAGCAATGGGAGTTCTTCGAGCTGGGCAACACCAAGAACTCAGGGCCGTTTCGCGTCTACCAGAAACCTGGGTACTTCAATTGGAAGCAGGGAGAATACCTGGAGGCGAGGCGAGAGAATCTGGTGCTGGTCGCCAATGAGCTGAAGCGGGACCACGGCTCCGCGAAGAACGGGCGCGTCCCCGCCCTCTTCAAGCACGACTCCAAGTTCTATCTCGATGTCCTCCAGCCCTTGGTCCATGAAGCCATCAAGGACCTTCAGCTGACGATTGCCGACATCGACAAGAAGATCGAAGAAGGCAAGAAGTAGCCCCGGGTCGAGGCGACAGCGCGGGAGTCCCTCACGCGCTGCGCGGGTGGCCCCTCCGCCGCCACAGTCCGGCGAGCGTCATCAACAGGGGAGCCAGGGCCTGGATCACAACGCCTCCCCGGAAGGCCGCGGCGTCCTCGGCGGGCAGCTCCGAGGCCAGCATCTGCCCTGCCTGGAGGCTGAGCAGGTTGGCCTGGACCCAGAGGAGCACCCACACCCCCGAGAGCCCAACGGCGACCATCCACAGGCGGCCTCGGCGAGGCAGCACCAGTGCGAGACACAGCCCACACATCACGAACGTCGCCAGAATGGGGGCGGGCTCCCAAGGGAACATCTGCTTGTCCGCCACCTCCGCGTGAACCACGCTCGGAAGCAGCAACACCCCAAGCGCACCCCAGAGGATGTCCTTCGTTCTTCTCATTCTCCTGCCCCTCGACGCGACTCCAGCGTGCCGCTCCCGCAGGCTAGAGTGACAGAGACATCCAGCTCCTGCCATCGGCGGCGGACGTGAGGCGGCACGATGACAGCCCTGAGCCACACCTACCAGTACAGCGCTCCCTCGGAGCTGGTGACGGATGGACGAAGCCAGGCCCTGCGCCTCATGACCTCCGGCGGCGGAGCGCCCCAGCCCTACTTCTTCGAGGGCCGCCTGCTCCAGCCTCGCCCCACCGCACTGGCCCTGCGCGCCTTGTCCCGCGTCGTGGGGACACGCTTCCACATTCCTCCCGCCATGCTCCACCGCATCCTCATGGCGACGGACCCCGTGGTGACGTGCGGACGCGGCATGCTCCGCTTCGAGGGCTTCTCCGGCTGCGCCAGCACCTACGCCCGCGTGGACCTCACGCCGTCGGCCTACGAGGGAGACGTCGCGTCCTTCGGCACCACGAACGTGGACTTCAACGCCCCCATGCGCGCCGCGCTGGCCACGGTGCGCACCGATGAGCCGCTCGCGCTGTCCGTGGGACACGCGGAGGTGGTGCTCGAGCGCGGAGCGTCTCGCGTCGTCGAGCGCAAGGTGCCGCTGCCGCTGCGGTGGCTGAAGGGCTTCGCCGAGGTGCAGGCCTACCTCGCGCGCTTGGAGCCCTTCGCGGAGCTGTCCGCCACGGAGGCCCTCCGCTTCCTGCGCGGCCTGCCCCGCGCACGCACCGACAAGCGGCCCCACTTCCTCGTGCCCCAGGGGCGCTCGGTGCGGCTGAGCGCCACGCCCGCCGCTGGTGCGATGCGGCTGACGGGCATGGAGCGGCTTCGCGTGCTGGAGGACCTGGCGCCGTTCGCCAAGGGGCTCACCTTGCACGCGGACCCGCGAGGCCAGGCCAGCGCCTTCGTCCTGGACCTGGGCAGCCAGCGCTTCACGCTCGCGCTCTCCAGCGAGGTGTGGCGAGGCTTCTCCGGTGAAGGCCAGACGCTGACAGCCCTGGCCCAGCGCCCCACCGTGGAGCAGCTCCTCTCCTCCCTGCGCGCCGAGCTGCGCTGGGAGTCCGTGCTCGAAACCGCCTCGCTCGCGGGCAAGCTGTCCTCGACCGAGGACCTCGTGTGGCATGGACTCCAGGTGCTCGGCGTCCGGGGACTGGTGGGCTTCGACTCGCAGGCCCGCGCCTTCTTCCACCGCGAGCTGCCCTTCGACTTCGAGCAGGTGGAGGCGCTCGCGCCACGGCTCGCGGATGCTCGCACACTCCTGGAGACAGGCGCGCTGGAGGCCGACGCGACGGCCCCCGGTGCATACTGGGTGCGAAGCACGAGCGCCACGTACCACGTGCGGCTCGATGAAGGCTTTGCCCCCATGAGCTGCGGCTGTACATGGTTCGCGAAGCACGGGCTGGAGCGAGGCCCCTGCAAACACCTTCTCGCCGCTCAACTCCACGCCACCCGCTCCGAGGACTCTGATACCCCATGACGCCCCGCACCCTCGATGACGTCCTGGCCGCCCCCAGCCCCGCGGCTTGCGCCGCGCTGCTCCAGGGGATGACGCCAGACCAGCGTCGCCAGCTCGGCGCCGAGGTGCTGCGGCGCCACAAGCAATTCCAGGCGGAGGACCCTACAGCCGAGAGCCGCTCCGCCCTGATGCTCCGCATCGAGCAGGGCCGGGCACTCACCCTGCTGTGTTTCCTCACCCTTTCGCCATCTGAGTGGACCGAGCAGTTGTTGCTCGGGCTGCCGCTCGAGGCGGGAGAGGTGGCGGCGAAGCTGAAGCTGTCTGGACTCGACAGCGCGGCCGAGCGGCTCATCGAGCTCACGCCGAGGAACTACCTCGTGGCGCGCGCGCTGGTGCGCGAGGGCGTGTCTCGCCAGCCCACGCATGACAACTACACCCTGGGGCTGCTCTACGACACGCGCTTCGACGTCAACCCGCTCGACGAGGACCCAGGGGTACGCGAGCACGAGGTGTGGCGGCTGTTCGAGGTCGAGGGGGGCGGAGAGCGAAGCCTCGCCGCACGAGACAAGTACACCCCGAAGGAGCACTCGTGGACGCAGGTCCTCCTGCGGCACATGCGGCAGGGCACCCTGGCGCGAGGGCGCCTGCTGGACGCCACCCTGGGCGCGTTGGAGCGTGACTTCGCGGCCTTCCGCGCCGGGTGGTTCTCCCGCTTCCACGAGGCGATGGAGCCCACTCCCGAGGAGCTGGAGCAGCACCGGGACCGCTACCTCCGCCTGCTGGGCAGCTCCATTCCCGCCACCGTCTCGCTCGCGCTCGAGGCGGTGACCACGCTGCATGCCCGGAGGCCGCTGGCCCTGGACTCCGCGCTGCCCGCGCTGGAGCCGGTGGTGCTTGCTCGCCACAAGAACACCTCGCTGCAGGCGGTGAAGCTGCTCAAGTCGCTGGGGGCCTCGGCCGAGGGTGAGGAGCATGAGCGTGTCTCCCTCGCTCTCGTCCTTGGTTTCTCGCACGAGGCCGTGGATGTGCAGAAGGCCGTGCTGAAGGCGCTGGAGTCACTCGCGAAGGCCCCGGGCGACGCCCTGCGCGCCGCTGTCGCGGAGCGACTGGACGGAGTGGCGGCGTCCTTGAAGCCCCAGGTCCAAGCCTGGCTGGGACATGGCGAAGCGTCGGCCCCGACGACGAAGCAGCCCCACTCGAAGCCGGGCGCGACTCCAGCCTCGGCGCCCACGGCGAAGCACCTCCAGGCGCAGCCAGGAGACGACTCCGCCCCATCCACGGCACCAGCACCCGCGACGCCTGCTTCCCCCACCGATGCGCGCTTCGCCATCTCTCCCATCACCACCGTCGACGAGCTGCTCGCCGCGCTCTCCTCGTGCATCGAGGATGCGGGCGCCCCCATGGCGGTGGAGCGCGTGCTGGACGGAGTGGCCCGCCTCGGGCGTCAGCGTCCGGAGGACTTCGCGCGGAAGTCGTCCGCCCTGGCCCAGCGCGCGAAGAAGCTCGGCGCGAAGCCCTACGGCGAACCCCTCTCCTTCCACCTCGCCTGTCTCGCGCTCGCATGGCTGGCCCCCTCGGGTGAGGCCCGCGCCACGCTGCGCCAGCTCCCCTGCGAGACGATGAAGCATGAACACGACGTGTTCATGAGGCTCTTCAACGAGCGCATCCAGGACATCGCGGTGGCGCTCGATGCGGGGCACGACGACGGCCTGCTCTCCATGCCCACCCACGAAGGCGGCTGGATTGCGCCCGAGACACTCGTGGACCGGCTGCTCGCGCGCGCCCCCGGAGCCGGTGAGCCTTCGGACGCGGATCTCGGCCTTGCCCTGTTCAGGCTCGCGCCCCTTCAAGAGGCAACGACCCTCTCCGCCAAGCGCTTCAAGGAAGGCCCCCAGGGACACGCCCTCCAGGTCGTCGCGTGGGTCCTGCACCTGAGCAAGACCGCCCCCTCCATGGAGAAGCCGCTCGCCTCCATCGCGGCGAGGATGCGCGGCGATACGCCCCCCACTCGCTACAGCTACACCGTCAAGGCACGCGGCGAGAAGCCCTACATCTTCCGCGAGGTCTTCGTCACCCCCGAGTCCACGCCCGCGCATCGTGCCCGAACCGCCTCGTGGGACATCCCGAGCCAGATGACGGCCACGAACCTCGGCGACGTGCTCAAGCCCTATCCGCGCTGGATTGCAACGCTCTGGCCCTCGGGGATGGAGGCGTACTTCGCCAGCCAGGCCTACGCGCTGTCCTTCAACCTCGATTGGAACTCCGCGGTGTGGGGCAACGTCGCGAGCTACGAGCAGCTCCTGCATCCCTGGCTGCGCATGGGCCCCATGGCCCGGCTGGTCCTCGCCATGGGCCTCTCGGCGAAGGAGCCCGGTGAGCACGGCGTGAGCGCCGACGCCACCCTCGCCGCCCTCGATACCGGGAGGCTCACGGCGGAGGAGCTCGGCGAGACGATGCGCGAGCTGCGCCCCACCGGACTCATCAACCTCAAGCGCTGGGCCGCGACGCTGGCGCGAGTGGCCAGCACCTCGGACACCCACGCCCTCCAGGTCGCCCTCGTCCTCCAGCGCACCCTGCGCAAGACCGAGGGCCCCGCGCCTCGGGACGACGGAGCCCTGATGAAGCTCCTGCTGGAGCTGCTCGCCCAGACGGGGACACGGCTCACGGACACCGAGGCCTGGGACTTCATCCAGGGGACCTCGCACCGGAAGACCTTCGCGCCGCTCGCGCCTACGTCTTCAGCTGCTCCGCCACCGCCGCCAGCAGCGCCGCGAAAGACTCCTCGAAAAGCCGCACGCCGTCGACCGTCAGACGGTCCGTGAGCGTCTTCATCGAGATGCCGCACGCCTCCAGCTGACGCATCGTCTCCTTCGCGCCCGCGACATCCTCGACGAGGCTCGTGCGCACCTTGCCGTGGTCCCTGAACGCGTCGATGGTGGCGGGCGGCATCGTGTTGACGGTGTCCGGGCCAATCAGCTCCTCCACGTAGATGACGTCGCGGAGCTTCGGGCTCTTGGTGCTCGTGCTCGCCCACAGCACCCGCTGCACGCGGGCCCCCTTCGCCGCGAGCGCCTTCCAGCGCGGCGTGCTGAAGATCTCCTGGTACGAGCGATAGGCGAGCTTCGCGTTCGCGATGGCCACCTTGCCGCTCAGCCCCTCCAGCACCTTGCGCTGCTCCGCGGAGACTCCAGCCGCCTTGAGGCGCTGCTCGATCTCCTTGTCGGCCGCCACGTCGATGCGGCTGACGAAGAACGAGGCCACGCTGGCCACCTTGCTCAAGTCCCCACCCGCCTTGGCGAAGCGCTCCAGGCCCGTGAGGTAGGCATGCGCAATCTGCCGGTAGCGCTCCTGGCTGAACAGGAGCGTCACGTTGATGTTGAGCCCCTCCGCGATGAGCTGCTCGAACGCGGGGACCCCCGCCTCCGTGCCAGGAACCTTCACCATCACATTGGGCCGGTCGAGCTGCTTCCAGAGCCTGCGGGCCTCCTCCATCGTGGCCTGCGTCTGGTTCGCGAGCGCCGGGGACACCTCCAGCGACGCGAATCCATCCTTCCCCTTGAGCGAGTCGAAGACGGGTCTGAAGACATCCGCCGCGCCTTGGATGTCGCGGACGGCGAGCTGCTCGTAGACGTCGTTGGCGGAGAGGCCCTGGCCCTTCGCGGCGGCGAACAGGTCCGCGTAGTCCTGGCTGCCGGAGACCGCCTTCTGGAAGATGGTCGGGTTGGAGGTGAGGCCCTTGAGCCCATCCTCGTCGATGAGCTTCTCGAGGGTGCCGTGCGTGATGTAGCTCCGCTGGAGGTTGTCCATCCAGACGGCCTGGCCGAATTCCTCGAGCTGCCGCAGTGGGTTCATGGTGGGTCCCCTCCTCCTGGCGGTAATGTGCCCACGCCTCCCCGGTCATGAGCGGGCCTCCGCGCGGATGCCCCCTTGCCGGGCTGCCCTCCGACGAGCAGTCCCTCACACCCGCCGCTTCTCCCGGGCCCCTTGCGTCAACACCCTACGAGGGTCCCCAGCCTGGAGAGAGACGATGGCAGACGCCCTGGCAGAGCTCGCCGCGCAGCTTCGTGTCGACAGCATCCGCGCCACCACGGCCGCCGGCTCCGGACACCCCAGCTCCTCCATGTCCGCGGCGGACATCGTCGCGGTGCTGTTCCAGAAGTATCTGCGCTTCGACTTCCAGCACCCGCACGCCCCGGACAATGACCGCTTCGTGCTCTCCAAGGGCCATGCGTGTCCCGTCCTCTACGCCGCGTTCAAGGCCGCGGGAGCCATCGACGACGCGGAGCTCCTGTCGCTGCGCCAGCTCGGCAGCCGACTGGAGGGCCACCCCAACCCGCACGTCCTGCCGCTCGTGGACGTGGCCACCGGCTCGCTCGGGCAGGGGCTCGCCATCGGCGTGGGCATGGCGCTCGCGTCGCGGCTGGACCAGCGCCCCTCACGCGTCTACGTGATGATGGGCGACAGCGAGATGGCGGAGGGCTCCGTCTGGGAGGCGTTCGACAAGGCCTCGCACTACAAGCTCGACGGCCTCTGCGCGCTCATCGACATGAACCGCCTGGGACAGACGGGCGAGACGGAGCTGGGCTGGAATGGCGAGGCGTACGCCGCCCGGGCGCGTGCCTTCGGCTGGCATGCGCTGACGGTGGATGGGCATGACCTGGAAGCCATCGACCACGCGCTGGCGGCGGCGCTCGCGACGACGGGCCAGCCCACCTGCCTCGTGTTCAAGACGGAGAAGGGCCACGGGTACTCGCTCATCGCGAACCAGGAGGGCTGGCACGGCAAGGCCCTCTCCAAGGACCAGGCCCGCGACGCCATCCAGGAGCTGGGCGGAGAGCGCCACGTCCGCATCGACGTGAAGAAGCCCGAAGCGGGACGGCCCGAGAAGAAGCCCGCCGCCGCGCCGCTGAAGCTTCCGCGCTACACGGCCGACGAGAAGGTGGCCACCCGCAAGGTCTACGGCGATGCGTTGCGGGCGCTGAGTGACGCCCATCCGGAGGTCATCGCGCTGGACGCGGAGGTGTCCAACTCCACGTTCTCGGAGGAGCTGCGTGAAGCGCACCCCCAGCGCTACTTCGAGATGTACATCGCCGAGCAGAACATGGTGGCCACGGGTGTGGGCATGGCGGTGCTGGGCAAGCGCGTCTTCGTCAGCACCTTCGCCGCGTTCCTGACGCGCGCGTATGACCAGATTCGCATGGCGGCCGTCTCCAACGCGACGCTGCACCTGTGCGGCAGCCACGCGGGTGTCTCCATTGGAGAGGATGGCCCCTCGCAGATGGGCCTGGAGGACCTGGCGATGATGCGGGCCGTCTGCGACAGCACGGTGCTCTATCCCTGCGACGCCAACCAGACCGCGCGGCTCATGGCGCAGCTGGTGGACCGTCCTGGCATCAGCTACCTGCGCACCACGCGAGCCAAGACGCCCGTGCTCTACGCCGCCTCGGAGGAGTTCCCCATCGGCGGGAGCAAGGTGCTGCGTCGCTCGGACCGCGACGTGGCGACCGTGGTGGCCGCGGGCATCACCCTGCATGAAGCGCTGGAGGCGCATGCGCGACTCCAGGACCAGGGCATCTCCGTGTGCGTCATCGACCTGTACTCGGTGAAGCCCGTGGACACGAAGACGCTTCGTCAGGCCGCGCGAGAGACGCAGGGGCGGCTCGTCGTGGTGGAGGACCACTGGGCGGAGGGCGGTCTCGCGGACGCGGTGCTCGAAGCCTTCACCGATGGCGCCGAGCCGCTGCCCACCGTGAAGCGCCTCGCCGTGCGCAAGATGCCCGGCTCCGGCAAGCCCGAGGAGCTCTTGAACGCGGCGGGCATCGACGCCCAGCACATCGTCCAGGCGGTCCTCGCGATGAAGGACACCTCCGTCTCCACTGGCGCACCCGAGGCCCCTCGTAAACGTCCGCCCGCCAGGCCCGCCCATTGAACGGAGGGAGTCCCGCCGCGAGAATGGGCGCGATGACCTTCGACCTCCAGACCCTCACCGAGCTCTCCACCCTCGAACACCTCGTGAGCACCCAGGGCGTGGAGGCGCTGCTCGCCGCATTCGACACCGCGCTCGTCCAGACTCCCGCGGACGCGCGAGTGCCCAAGGCAGAAGGTCCCACCGTGAGCGCGAGGACGCTCCGGCTCCTGCGCCGCGCCGTCGAGCTCGACGCCGACTTCCTCCGCGAGCACCCCGAGGCCCTCTTCCAGAGCCTCTACAACCGCCTGCGCTGGTACGACGCCCCCGACGCCGCCGCCCACTACGACACGCAGGGCCCGGGTCCCTGGGAGAACCCCGACGCCCATCTCCACCGCCTCGCGGCGCTGTGGCGACAACAGCGTGAGGCGGCGGGAGGCGCCGCGTGGGTGGAGTCCCTGCGGCCCTTGAGCGGCTCACTGGACGGTGGGGACCTGTCCTTGTCCCATGACGAGCGGGTGGAGGCGGTGGCCTTCAGCCCCTGCGGGAAGAAGCTCGCGACCACGTCCAGCTCGGATGAGAAGAACATCCACCTCTGGGACGTCGCCACGGGGAAGTGCCTCCGGGTCCTGGAGGGCCATGACATCGGAGAGATCCTGGGCCTCGCCTGGAGCCCGGATGGAAGGAAGCTCGCGTCGGGCTCGCGCTCCCATGACGCCCGCGTGTGGGACGTGGAGACCGGCGAGCTCCTGTATGACTTCCCGAAGCAGGAAGGCCGGGTGACCTCCGTGGCCTTCAGCCCCGACGGCAAGGTGCTCGCCGTGGGCAACCTCGGCTGGCGCGTCCACCTGTTCGACATGGAGTCGGGCGAGAAGATCCGCACGCTCAAGGGGCATCAACAGTCCGTGCTGTGTGTCGCCTTCCACCCCTCGGGCCGGCAGCTCGCCTCGGCGGCTTCGGACGACACGGTGCGCATCTGGGACATGACGACGGGCGCCCAGGTCGCGTCCATCGCCACCAACGCCACCCCTCGCTCCATCGCGTTCAGCCCCGATGGAGAGCGGCTGGCCTACTCAGTGCTCGAGGGTGTCGCCATCGCGGAGACGCGGCACTGGACTCCGGTGGAAGGGCTGTGGGGGAGGATGGGCTGCGGGGACATCGCCTGGCTGGGGACGACCCACCTCGCCATGCTCGCGCCCCGAGAGGTGCTGGTGCTGGACGCCCACACCCGCGACACGGTGTGGTCGCGGACCTATTACCCGAGCACCGCGGGGAACGCCCTGGCCTTCTCGCCGGACCGCAAGCACTTCGCGCTGACGGAGTCGACCCGCGTGCTGGTGAGCGAAATCCACGCGCAGCCACCGCCGACCCTCAAGAGCCAGGGGCAGCCCGTGAAGGACCTGCTCGGCGCCCCGGAGGCCGCGTGCCTCATCGTCAAGCAGTCCACGCAGAACAGCGTCGTCGACGCCCGAGGACAGGTGCGCGAGTTCTCCGACAGCAGCATGGGCGGAGGCCAGAAGTCGTGGAGCATGAACCGGGACGGCACGCTCGCCGCGTTCCCCATCGTGAACTTCCACGAAGAGCCCCGGCGCCGCGCCATCCAGCTGTTCGACCTGGTGAGCCTGACGCCCGCGAAGGAGCTGACCGCGAAGCCGCTCGAGGGGCGCGACACCGCGAGCCGGATGCTTCAAGAGAACGTCGTGGCCTTCTCGCCCGATGGGGCGCTGCTCGCCGGCACCGTCGAGCTGGGCGTGGTGCGCCTCTGGAGCATCCCCGAGGGGCGGCTGCTCCACACGCTGAAGGGCCCCGCGAACCCCGTCACCACGCTCGAGTTCACCCCCGACGGAGCCCTCCTCCTGACGGGCCTCGCCGAGGCCTCCCACCTCCTGGTGCATGACGTGAAGACGGGGGCGCTCGTGCACAACACGAAGGTGGCCCTGAAGCCCACGCCCACGTATGCCGTGGCCACGGCGGCGCCTCGCCTCGCCGTGGGACGAAGCTCGGGAGAGCTCGCCCTCTTCGAGTTGCCCACGGGCACGTCCCGCTTCATCCAGGTCTCCAACGAGACCGTCGTCGCCGTGGCCATCTCCTCGGATGGCACCCGCGTGGCCGCGTCCGACATGGACTCGTGCGTTCACGTCTACGACGCCACCACGGGCGACGAGCTCTACCAGGTGCCCCACCCCGAGCTGCCCTACACGCTCGCCATCGAGGCCCCGTTCCTGGTCACCATGTCCGAGGACCACCACGTGCGCTTCTTTGACCTGGCCACCGGGGCGCCTCGCGCCGACGTGGAGGCCAGCACGGACCCGCAGGACGTCATCCGGCGGCGCTACTGGGAGGGGTTGGGAGACGGCCCGGTCGCCTTCCACCGTCGGATGGACCCCACGCCCTTCGCCCATTTCCAGGACGCGATGGAGGCCTGCTACATCCTCCGCGACGGCATCGCCGTGGGCCAGGGACGGACCCAGAAGGACTTCCTGTACGTCCTGCGGATTCACGAAGCCACGTCGAAGGCCTGAGCCCCGGAGGCGGGGGACGAGAAAATCTCAGCGATAAATGAGCCACCCGGCGCCGGAGGCGCTCGACGGGATGAAGTCCCCTCCATCCCGGAGCACACTCCATGGCCTCTTGGCTCGATATCGCGTTCCGCCGCCCCGTCCCCACGCCCCCCGCGCAGCAACCGCAGCAGCCCCCCGCGCAGCCGGCCACCCCGCCATCCGCGACCGGCCCGTCCACGAAGGACGAGTTCGTCGCGAGCACGAACGCCGCCACGGGACCGGACCTCACGGGCGCGCCGCAAATCCAGACGCTGGCGGCCACCCCCGAGGGCGAGAACACGCCCTCCACGGGCCCCACCGCGAAGCCCGCCTCGGAGTACAGCCGGCCGAGCGGCGTCGAGGGCGATGCCATGGACGTGGACCTGGCCTTCAAGCTGGGCGGGCCCTCCCAGGCGGCGCAGGCGCTGGCGGACCTCACGCTCAAGAATCGCGACGTGCCCGGCTATGCCGACTCGCTGCTCAAGGCCTCCGCGCCGACGCTCCAGTCCATCTCCGACAAGCTGGGTGAGCGCACGAGCAAGGGCGGCCTGGACGACAAGAAGAAGGACTCCTTCGGCAAGTACAACACCACCTACGAGACGCTGAAGGGCCTGGCCGTGGTCGCCGACAAGGCCGGCCCCGAGGGCCTGAAGCTCCTGGGCCAGTCCCTCGCCTCGGCCACGCCCAACAAGGGCGAAATCAACCAGCTCGACGACAAGCTGAACGAGCTGGGGGACGAGAAGGTGCCGGGACTGGAGAAGCTCGCGGGCACGCTCGTGACGGAGCTGGAGGCCTCCGGCAAGAACAAGGCGGCGAAGGAGCTGCGCAAGGAATACAAGCCGCTCGCGGAAGTGCCCGCCGCGCCGCCCCCGGGCAACCGCTGGACGCCCGGCACGCCGCTGAGCGAGGCCAAGAACGCCCACACCACCAACACGCGCTCGGACTTCGACCACGCCAAGAACGGGGACTACACCTGGTTCGAGGGCGACGTCCGCATGGAGTTCAACCGCGAGGGCAAAATCGAGATGCGCCACGACGAGGGCAATGAGACCGGCGACAACCTCACGCTCACGGAGTGGCTGAACAAGGGCAAGGAGCTGGGCGTCGGCCTCAAGCTGGATGTGAAGGACGACAGGGTCTTCGACAACCGCTTCCTGGAAGAGGTCCGCGCCTCCGGCGTCCCGGACAACAAGCTGATGTTCAACTACGGCTTCGGCAAGGCGGCGGACGAGGGCGCCAGGACGCGGGCCATGTTCCCCGGCGCCACGCTCGCCCTCAACCCTCCCGGCGGCCCGATGAATGAGCAGGTGGACAAGCTCATCGGCCAGGTCACCAGCATCAACGACGCGAACAAGCTGCCGAGCACCGGCCCCAACAAGCCCCCCGTCACCTTCGTCTTCGAGTACGGCAAGCACCCCACGGACCCGGCGCTCATCAACAAGCTGAAGGAGTACGGCACCATCTCCATCTGGCGCGGAAACACCTTCCAGAGCCTGAGCGTCGAGGACTCGACGAAGAACCTCCGGAACCTGGGCATCGACGGGATGATCGACCTCAAGGAGAGCGCCGTGAGCGCGGTCACCGAGACCTTCAAGGACGCGGTCAAGAACACGGTCCAGGGCCTCATCCCTCGCCGATTCTGACCCTCGACGCCGTGGCGCCCGGCCCATTCGTTCTTTTATTTGCTATTGAAACACAGTGACCAATGCAAGATGCAATCTCCACCCTCAAGGAGGACCTCTTGCAACGGCTCTCATCCCGACTCGGCGCGCTCATGGCCTGCGCGCTCATGGGCTGTGGTACCCCTGAAGCCACCGACGGCACGACGTCGCCCGCATCCCAGCGGGCGGCGCTGGACACGCTCGTCAACGTGACGCTGAACAAGCCCGCCACCGCCAGCGTCAGCCAGGACCCGTTCCGTCCGGAGTACGCGGTGGACGGCGACATCACCAGCGACGACTCGCGGTGGTGCCCCGGCATCTACAACCCGACGCGCCTGCTCGACATCGACCTCCAGGGGACGTTCGACCTGGTCCGGATGGAGCTCTATACCGGTTACCGGGACATCCGCCCCATCAAGAGCTACGAGCTGTTCTACGACGACGGGACGGGCTGGAGGCCGCTGCCCGGCGCCAGCCAGACGAACAACACCAGCATCGCGGTCTTCACCACCTTCTCCCAGCCAGTCACCGCGAAGAAGGTGCGCTTCTCCTGCACGGACACGCTGGCGGACAACTGCCGGGTGAAGGAGCTGTGGGTCTTCGGCGCGCCCCACGAGGGGCAGGTCAACATCCCACCCGTGGTCAACGCGGGAGCGGACCGCGCCCTCACCCTGCCCGCCACCAGCGTGAGCCTGACGGGCAGCGCCACCGACGCGGATGGCGTCGTGAGCTCGCTGCTCTGGACGCAGGTGAGCGGCCCCGTGGCGACGCTGGCAAGCACCACCACCGCCACCCTCGGCGTGGCGGGCCTCTCCGTGGGCACGTCCGTCTTCCGCCTCACCGCCACGGACGACGCGGGGGCGTCGAGCTTCGACGACGTGAGCGTGACGGTGGCGCCCGCGCCGGACGTCCTCACCAACGTGGCGCTCAACAAGCCCGCCGTCGCCGGCACCGCCTCCGCGTCCTATCCCGCGCCCCTCGCGGTGGACGGCTCGCTCACCACCCGGTGGGAGTCCACCTACGCCTTCATGACGCACAACTACCTGGACGTGGACCTCCAGGGCCTGCACGAGGTGAGCAGCGCGGAGCTGCACATGTCCACCTCCGCGACCTCGGCCTTCGCCATGACCGCCTTCGAGCTCCAGGCATGGGACGGCGGCTGCTGGAAGACCATCCCGGGCACCGTCGTGGAGAGCCATCCCGTCACCACCCCCCTGAGGACCCTCACCTTCACCGCGCCGGTCCACACCGACAAGGTCCGCGTGGTTTGCAAGGACAAGCCCTACTGCCGGCTGCGCGAGCTCAAGCTCCTGGGCAAGCCCAGCACCGTCACGCCCACCGGCCCCACCACCTGCGCCGCCGGCCAGCAGACCGTGGTCCGCAACCTCCGCTACGACTACGCGCTCTTCCTCCCCGCGCGGTACAACGACGACCGCACCACGACCTGGCCCGTCATCATCTCGTTGCATGGGGTGGGCGGCAACACGCTCACGGCCGACCACACCGCGGTGCTGGCCAGCCCCGAGGGCCTGGCCAAGCAGTTCAACTCCGCCAGCTTCCGCGCGGCGATGAAAGCCATCGTCATCTCCCCCAACCAGCGCATGCCGTTCGTCACCAACGGGGATGCCTGGTTCAACAACGCCTCGGTGCTCGCGCTGCTGGATGACGTCAAGCGCGACTACCGCGTCGACCTGGACCGCGTGTACCTCACCGGCCTGAGCGGCGGCGCCAACACCGGCTTCGAGATGCTCCTCGCCTCCACCGCGGAGTTCGCGGCCTTCGTCCCCGTCGCCATCACCCACGTCTACGCGACGAACCCCAACCTCTGCGGCCTGAAGACGCTACCCATCTGGGCCTTCCAGGGTGCCCTGGACGAGCCGTCGCGCGCCACGGACATCAAGACGCAGCTCGACACGGCGTGCGGCGCGGGCCCCAGCGCCATGCGTGACGTCACCGTCTATCCCGGCGCGGGCCACAGCGGCGCCACGTGGGACACCGCCTACGCCACCCTGCCGCTCTACGACTGGCTGCTCCAGCAGCGCATCAGCCAGCGCCCGTAGTCCCCGAAGCGAGACATGGGCCGCCAGCGTCTCATCCCAGCCGGCGGCCCTTCCAGGTCGAGGGGACTCGCCAGCCCCCAGGCAGGATGTGCTACGCACCCTCCCATCACCTTCCGCGACATGGGTGGGAGACCGAATGCAAGCAGTCCGCTGGGCGGCACGGGTGGCATGCATCCTGGGCGTGGTGTGGAGTTCCTCCGCGCAGGCGGGGCCGCGGCCCTTCATCTGGACCTTCGACACCGACATCGTCCCCAAGGGCGACGTGGAGCTGGAGCAGTGGCTGTGGGCGCGCAGCCGCTCCCCGGGTGCTCCGGAGAGGCCGTCGGCCTACTGGCTCTGGTGGGCCCCCGTGCTGGGCATGAGCCAGCACCTGGAGCTGGCCATCCCCTTCCAGGTCCGCGCCACCCGGGGCGTCACCGAGCTGGACTCGTTCGAGGCGGACTTCCGCTACCGCCTCTTCCCCCGGGGAGATGATCGCCCGTTCCAGCCGCTCGTCCGCGCCGTCTGGCATCAGTCCGTGCGAGGCGCCAGCCCCTCGCGCGTGGACCTGGACCTGGTGGGCTCCTACCAGTGGGAGAGCGGCCTGCGCGTGGCGCTGGACCTGGGCACCCAGGTGGGAATCCCGGGCCTGCGCGGGGGGGACGCCCCCGTGCGCATCCTGGGCACGTACTCCGTGGGGGCGTCCTATCCGCTCATCGCGGACGAGCTGCGGCTCTCCGTCGAGTCCCTCGGTGAGTTCGGCCTGAAGGAGCTGGACCACGACCCGCGCCTGTTCGTCGGGCCCAGCGTGGCGTGGACCTTCGGGCGCATGTGGCTCACCGCGGGGACACTCGTCGGCCTGACGTTCGCCTCCTCCGATACGCCCCGTTTCATGCCGAGGCTCATATGGGCCGTCGCCCTCTGACACTCCTCCTCCTCGCGGGCCTGCTCCTGGCCCCCCTCGCGCGCGCCGAGACGGGCGTCGTCCAGGGCGAGGTGCGCGTCCTGGTCCAGAAGCCCGACGGCTCGACGCACCCGAAGGAAGACCGCTCCGGCGTGGTCGTCTACATCACCGGCTACACCGAGGAGCCACCCGCGGAGGTGGCTCGGATGAACCAGCGGAACAAGACGTTCTTCCCCGCCGTGCTGCCCATCGTCGTGGGGCAGAAGGTGGAGTTCTCCAACCGGGACGTCGTGCTGCACAACGTCTTCTCCCGCTCCGTGGCGCGGCAGTTCGACGCGGGCAAGAACCGGCCGGGGGAGAGCTACTTCGAGACCTTCACGAAGACAGGCATCGTGGACGTCTACTGCGACATCCACGAGCAGATGGTGGCCACGGTCGTCGTGGTCCCCAACCGCGCGTTCGCGGTGACGGACAAGGACGGGCGCTTCGAGCTGCGGGGCGTGAAGCCCGGGCGCCATCCCCTCTTCGCGGTGCACCGACGCGACGCGAAGAGCGACATCGCCCGCGCGGAGGTGGTCGTGGAGGCGGGAGGCACGACGAGCGCCACGCTGGAGCTCACGGAGGTACACG
This sequence comes from Myxococcus stipitatus, assembly GCF_038561935.1. The sequence goes on from NZ_CP102770.1 coordinate 8,550,369, forward strand.
CCGACGCGCCCCACCTGGACAAGCGCGGCAGGAAGTACATCCCCCGCGGGAGCGGCTACACCGACAAGCGCGGCCCGTAGGCTCGCGGGGCGACCCCGAGGGCGGCTATCCTCGCCGCCCGGTGACGCTCACCCGAAAACTCATCCTGGCCTTCGTGGCGCTCGCGGGCGCGTCGCTCATCAGCGCGCTGGTGCTCACCACGCTCGCGGTGGAGTCCGCCGCCAAGCAGAAGATCGCCAGCGACCTGGAGCGCACGCTGGAGGCCTTCCAGCAGCTCTCCCGCTCCAGCCAGGAGCGCATCCGCGACGTGGCCGAGGCCCGCACGCTGGACCGCTCCTTCAAGGACATGTCGCTGTCGGTCAACTCCGTGGACGACGAGGCCGGACTCGGCGACGCGACCTCGGAGACCCGAGGCATCCTCTTCGCGCGTGAGGTCATCGTCTCCGCCGACACCGAGGCCTTCGGCTGGAGCCGGGACGCCTCGCTGCCCTGGGCCTTCTTCAACGCCAGCGGGCGACTGGTCTACACCCACGCGGCCCCCGAGCAGCTGGGAGAGCAGCCGCTGGACCTCCCGCTCCTGGCCGCCGCGCTCGACAAAGGCCCCACCGCCGCGCTCTGGTCTCCCGCGCAGCTCCAGAAGCTGCCCTTCACCTTCGTCGCGCCAGGACAGGTGCGCGAGGGAGACCTGCTGCTCGTCCATGCCCAGCCCGCCTACGGCGTCAACCACAGCCGCATGGGCGTGGTGCTGTCCGGGCAGTGGGTGAAGGACGTGCTCCTGGGAGACCCTCTCGCTCCTCGGACGCCGGGGCCGCAGATGGCGGACACCCGGGCCCGCTTCGCCCTGCGCGCGGAGGACGGCGCCACCGCCTCCCAGCTCGCTCCGGGCACGACCCTGGACTGTCACGGCCTCAAGCCCGGGGAGACGCGCGACGTCCACCTGGGCGGCACGCACTACCTGGTGCGCGGAGGCATCCTCAGCGGCGTGGACGGGACGCGGCTGGGGGAGGTGTTCGTCCTGCGCGACTTCGACGCCGAAATCACCCCCGTGCTCCAGCGCTTCCGTCGCTGGCTGGTGCCCACGGCCGTGGGCATCGCGCTGTTCGCGCTGGCGGCGGCGGTCTTCATGGCGCGAGGACTGGCCTCGCCGCTCGTGCAGCTGGAGGCCGCGGCGGGGCGCGTGCGGCTGGGGGACCTCACCGTCGAGGTGCCCGTGCGCGGCACCGATGAAGTGGGCCGCGTGGCGCAGTCCTTCAACGAGATGGTCAGCGGCCTGCGCCAGCGGGACCAGATCAAGGGCCTCTTCAAGCGCTACCTCGCGCCCCAGGTGGTGGACGAGCTCATCAAGAACCCGGAGAAGGCCGCGCCCGGCGGAGAGCGCAAGCTGCTCACGGTCCTCTTCAGCGACCTGGTGGGCTTCACGTCCTTGAGCGAGCAGCTCAGCCCCGAGGAGCTCGTCGCCCTGCTCAACACCTACTTCGAGCAGGCCACGGGCGTGCTCACGAAGCACGGCGCCACGCTCGACAAGTTCATCGGCGACGCCATCATGTGCTTCTGGAACGCGCCGCTGCCGCTGGAGGACCACGCCGCGCGCGCGTGCCTCACGGCGCTGGACCTGGTGGCGGTGGTGGACCGGCTGTCGCCGCTGTTCGAGGCGCGGGGCCTGCCCCGGCTCGACTGCCGCATCGGCATCAACACGGGCCACGCGGTGGCGGGCAACCTGGGCTCCAGCGCGGCGCAGGACTACACCGTGATTGGCGACACGGTGAACCTGGCCTCGCGGCTGGAAGGCGCCGCCAAGGTCTACGGCACGCGGACGCTGGTGGCCGAGGAGACGCTGCTCGCGGCGCGCGGCGCGGTGGTGGCCCGGGAGCTGGACCTCCTGCGCGTCAAGGGCAGGCAGCACCCCGTGCGGGTCTTCGAACTGGTGGGCCCGGCGGGCACGCCCCTCCCCGCGCACCTCGCGCGCTTCGCGCAAGGGCTCGCCCTCTACCGGGCCCGCCGCTTCACCGAGGCCCGCGCCGCCTTCCGGGCCTCCCCCGACGACGTGCCCTCCCAGCGCTTCGCCGCGCGGTGCGACAGCCTGGAGGTGACGCCGCCCCCGGAGGACTGGGACGGCGTCTTCACGCTCGACAGCAAGTAGCAGGCGCTCCCGGACTCGCGGGAGCGGCCCGCCACCTCACGCCAGCAGGCCTTCCGCCTTGAGCGCCTCGCGCACGGCGGGACGCGCGGCGACGCGCTCCTGGAACGCGAGCACGTTGGGGAAGCCCGACAGGTCCAACTGCACGAACTTCGCCCAGCGGGTGACGGTGAAGAGGTAGGCGTCCGCGGCGGTGAAGGTGTCGCCGAAGAGGTACGGCCGGCCCGCCAGGCGCTCCTCGATGAGCTTGTAGCGCTTCTGCAGGTACGACTTGCGCTCCTCGCGCGTGGCGTCGGGCGTCGCGGGGCTGAAGAGCGGCGAGTAGCTCTTGTGCAGCTCGGAGTTGATGTAGCCCAGCATCTCCTGCTGCTGATAGCGCTCACGGGAGCCGGCCGGCGCGACCAGCTTGGACGCGGGACGCTGGTCGCCCAGGTACTGGACGATGGCGGGACCTTCGGTGAGCACGTCGCCGGGCTCGAGCTCGAGCGCGGGCACATAGCCCTTGGGGTTCACCTTCCAGAAGTCTCCGCCACCCTCCATGACCTTCGTCTGCGTGTCGACCTTGGTGAACTGCAGGTCGATGCCCGCCTCACGCGCGACGATGTGGGGCGAGAGCGAGCAGGCGCCGGGAGCGAAATAGAGCTTCATGGGTTTTCCTCGTGGCTGGGGTGAAAAGGCGCCGCGAAGGTAACGAGGGGAGTTACCGAAGGATAGTAACGAGACTATGGTAACGGCACTTTCGACTCACCTCCTGGTAACTACTCACCGCCTGGTAACCACCCGCTTCCTGGAGTCATCGATGTCGCTCAAGCAGAGGAAGAGCAAGGCCCCTCCCCCGCCCCCCGGGTGTCCCATGCGCACGTGCATGTCGTTGCTGGGCGGCGTGTGGACGCCGAACGTCATCTGGCATCTGTCGGGAGGGCCTCGGAGATTCGGCGAGCTCCTCAAGGACATCCCAGGCATCTCGCCCAAGGTGCTCACCACGCGCCTGAGGGAGCTGGAGGCCAAGGGCGCCGTGGCGCGCGAGGTGCAGCCCACGTCGCCTCCGTCGGTGGAGTACGCGCTGTCGGAGCTGGGCATGGAGCTGGTGCCAGTGATTGACGCCATCGTCCGCGTGGGCACGCGGCTGAAGCACCTGAACGGTGGGGGCTACCCCGAGGAGCCGGAGCGCCCGGCGCGCCGCCGGGCCGCTCTTGCATCATAGACACCACGGCCCGCCATGGGCCTGGCTTCGCACTCATTGAGCAACTGTCAAGAGGTTGCGACTGTACCCCCTGCAACACATTGCCGGGCACGGAAGACTGTCATCGCGGGAGCCAGAATAGGCTCGGACCTCGCCCCCTCCAGGGGCTCTCCCGAGAGGTCTCCGATGGCTGTTCCCCCGCGCCGCTTCGGTGTGTTCCTCGTAGCCTTGCTGCTCACCGCCCTCCCCGCCTGCGACGACGACCCGAGACCGTCCTCGCCCGACGCGGGGCCGTATGTCTGGGATGGCACCTACGAGGAGCTCGTGGACCGTGGAGAGTGGATTGACCCGGGCCATCCCTTCGCGCCGTGCACCTTCGACACCCGCGATGCCACCGGCAGCGCTTGCGAGGAGCTGGCGCGCTTCGACACGTCCGCGTGCGCCCCGGCGGCGCTCGCCGCGGTTCCCCTGGAGGGCATCTACCAGAGCAGCCTCCGCGTCGCCCGGCCGCTCGATGACGGTGGAACCCGGACCTTCGCCTTCTCCACGGGCTTCCGGCTCCAGGACCACGCCGCGGCCAGCACGATGTTCGACCGCCCTCTCATCCATCAAGACACTCGGGAAGGCCGGTTCGTCCTCACCGGGCGGACCCGGAACAGCCAGGAGACCACCACCCTGGTGGGCTGCCAGACGCCCTCCCCTCACGTCATCACAGGTTGCTTCGCGCAATGCCGGGGGAACCGGCTCACCTACAGCGGCACATTCGAGGCGAGTCGCGTCGCCCTGCAACACGGTGAGCCCGAGTCCTCGGGAGACCTGACCCTCGTCGCGGAGCGCCCCGTCTCCCTGGGCATGCCCGTGGACGTCTATGTCCACCAGGGATACGCCTATGTCGTCTCCGTCTTCCGGCCGGGACGGGATGGAGGACTCTCCGTCTTCGACGTGACGAACCCCCGCACTCCCACCCTGAGGACCACCATCAGCCTGCCGGATGACAGCTTCTGGAATGGCGTCTGGGCCAAGGGCAACACCCTCTACATCGCCAGTGAAGCCAGGGGGGTGCTGGTCTATGACATCTCCCAGCCCGCCGCCCCCCTCTTCATCCGCAACCTGCCGACCGGCGACGTCTACGGCACGCACACCGTGCTCGTCGATGGTGACAGGCTCTACGCCATGAGCGGGGCAGTGGGCACCTACGTCTACGACCTCACCACGCCCCAGGACCCCGTGCTGCGCACCGTCATCACCTTCCCGGGAGAATTCGGCGAGGACGGGCCCCATGACGCCTTCGCCCATGAAAACCGCCTGTACCTCAGCAATGCCTCGGGCGGATACGTCATCGTGGACGTCTCCAACCTGGACGACGTCCGGATGCTGGGCCAGTACATCGGCCGCCAGTGGGCCCACCACAACGCGGTCGGCACCTTCGCGGGAAAGACCCTCGCCTTCGAGGGCGGCGAGTTCGACGGCTCCCACCTGCGCGTGCTCGACGTCACCGACCCGGCGCGCATCGCGCTGATAGGCGAGTTCCGCATGCGGCAGGCCACGTCCATGCACAACCTGATTCTGCGCGGCAACCGGCTCTACATCGCCTGGTACCACGAGGGCCTGCGCGTGCTGGACGTCTCCAATCCCACCCAGCCCAAGCAGGTGGCCCACTACCACACGTTCCGGGAAGAGGACCCGCACCGAGGAGACAGCCTCTTCGAGGGCGCCATCGGCATCCGCGTCCCCGGTGACGGCTACGTCTATACCGTGGACACGTCCCGGGGCCTGCTCGTCTTCAACGAACTCTAGGTCCGCATAAGTTCTTCGCAAGGAACCCAGGCCCTGGACACGGCTAGGCTCTCGAGTCCGCCCAGCCGCTTGGGTTCCCACGAGGTCTCCCGATGGCGGTTCCCCCGCGCCGACTCCAGCTCATCCGCCCATGCCAGCTGCTGGCCGGCGCCGCCGCGCGCAACGACGACACACCGACGTCGGAAGCCGCGGATGCCTCCTCCTCGGCCCTCCCCCTGGTCTCCGAGCGCGCCATCCCCGTGGGGATGCCCGTGGACCTGGACCTCGCCCAGGGCCACGCCTACGTCGTCTCCATCACCCGCGAAGGCAGGACGGGAGGGCTCAGCGTCTTCGACGTGACGAACCCTCGCAATCCCCTCCTGAAGACCACGCTCAGCCGGCCGGAGGACGACGGCGGAACGTCCGTGCGCGCCAGGGGCCCCGCGCTCTACATCGCCCACGAGCGGGGGACGCGGGTCTATGACATCTCCCGGCCCACCGACCCCGTCCTCCTGCGCACCCTCCCGACGGGAGAGCTCGGCACCTGGATGGTGTTCGTGGAGGGCGACCGGCTCTACTCCCTCGTCCCGGGCGCGGGCATCCAGGTCCACGACCTCACCGACCCGCTGAACCCCACGCCGCTCGCCGTCGTCGACACGCCCGAGGACGCGGCCCGGGGCGGACCGGAGGACTTCGTCGTCGACCAGGGCCGCGTGTACCTGAGCGACGCGCTGGCGGGGTACTGCGTCCTGGACATCACGAGCCTCGCGGACGTCCGGCTGCTGGGCCAGTACCGCCCCTCGAGCCTCGGCGATGGCCACCACAGCGCGGTGGGCCACTTCGAGGGAAGGCACATCGCCTTCGAGGCGGGCGAGCGCCCCGCGCCCCACATCCGCGTGCTCGACGTCACAGCCCCCGCGAACATCACGAAGCTCGGTGAGTTCCGCCTCCAACGGTCCTCCTCCATCCAGAACCTGGTGCTGCGCGGCAACCGGCTCTACGTCGCCTGGAATCAGGAAGGGCTGCGAGTGCTCGACGTGTCCAATCCCTCTCTTCCCCGGGAAGTGGCCCACGGCCACATGGACTCGCGGCCCCAGAACACCGTCGGACTCCACCTCTCCGGCGATGGCCAGGTCTACGTCGTGGATGCCACACGGGGGCTGCTCGTCTTCAGCGAGACCTGAAACACCTGCAACAAAAGTACCATAACGAACCAGAGGGCCCTGAAACCCGGCCGGGCGCGGCACATCCCCTTCACGGAGCAACCATCTCCCGCGCCTCTCCAGGGAACCCGGCGGTTCGACTATCCGGAGGGCTCCCTCATCTGGAGGTCTCCCGTGCCAGCCACATCTCGTTCACTCAGCTCGCTTCTGGCCACGTTGTTACTGTTGTCACTTTCGGGGTGCGACGACGACCCCAAGCCCTCCCCTCCCGACGCGGGTCCCTACGTCTGGGATGGCACATACACGGAGCTGGCGGACCCGGGCGACTGGATCGACCCCGGCGCGCCCTATGCCCCGTGCACCTTCGACTCCGCGAACGCGGGCACGACCGCCTGCGAGGAGCTGTCCCGCTTCAATGTCTCACAGTGCGACCGCGACGCCCTCGCCGCCATTCCCCAGGAGGGCATCTACCAGGGCATCGTGCGCAACGAGATTACCCTCCGGGATGGCGGTGTCCGCGTCCTCTCCACCGACCTCACCTGGAACCTCCAGGGGGAGGACGCGGGCACGATGTTCGGCCAGCCCCTGCTCCAGCGGGACACCCAGGGCGGTGACTTCGCCCTGGTCGGCCAGCTGCCGGTGACCTCGTCTTCCTTCGCAGTGGTGGGCTGCAAGCGACCGGCGCCCCACATCATCACCGGCTGCATCGCCACGTGCCGCCGCGGCGCCTTCGTCCGCATGAGCACCTTCGAGGCCCACCGGGTCGCCAAGAGCGGCGAGCCCGAGTCGTCCGGAGGGCTGACGCTCCTGGCCGAGCACCGCGCCGCGCTCGGCCAGGCCGTGGATGTCCACGTCACCAAGGGCCATGCCTACGTCGTGTCACTGAGGCACCGGGACCAGCCCGGAGGCCTCACCGTCTTCGACGTGAGCAATCCCCGCGCGCCCCTCCTGAAGACCTCCATCAGCCTGGAGGGCAACAACGACTGGAACGGCGTCGGGTCCAAGGGCAACGCGCTCTACATCGCCGGCAACGGGACGGGGACACTCGTCTACGACATCTCCCAGCCGGGCAACCCCGTCTTCATCCGGCTCATGCCGTCGGGCGACTACGGCACCCACACCGTGCTCGTCGACGGGAACCGGCTCTACACCATGGGCATCACCACCCATGTCTACGACCTGACGGACCCGCTCAACCCCACGCTGCTCACCGTCATCTCGCTGCCCGAGGACGCCGCGGGAGGCGGCTCACACGATGCCTTCCTGTATGAGCAGCGCCTGTACATCAGCAATTCCTTTGGCGGCTACGCGGTCGTCGATGTCTCGAACCTCGACGATGTCCGCGTCCTGGGCCGGTATCTCCGCCCGGACCAGAGCTTCGCGCACCACAGCGCGGTGGGCACCTTCGGCGGGAAGACCATCGCCTTCGAGGGCGGCGAGATGAGCGCGTCCCACGTGCGCGTGCTCGACGTCACCGACCCGGCGCACATCGTGAAGATGGGCGAGTTCCGCATGCGGCAGGTCACCTCCATGCACAACCTGCTGCTGCGAGGAAACCTGCTCTACGTGGCCTGGTACCAGGAGGGCCTGCGGGTGCTCGACGTGTCCAACCCCACCCAGCCCCGGCAGGTGGCCCACTACCAGACCTACCGCGAAGAGGACCCGGGCCGAGGCGACAGCAACCTGGAGGGCGCCTTCGGCCTCACCATCCCGGGCGATGGGCGTGTCTATGTCGCGGATTCCTCCCGGGGCCTGCTCATCTTCGAGGAACTCTGAGCCTGCAACCCGAAGACCACGCCGGGCCTGAGCCCCCTCGAGGCTGGGCCTGGCGTGGCATTTCCCCCTCACGGAGCAACCATCTTCGTGAGGGGCGGGGTATTTCGTACTCCTCATTTTCCCGTGGAGCGGCGGTTCGACTATCCCGAGGGGCCCTCTCTCTGGAGGTTTCTCGTGACCGTCCCCCTTCGACTCCTCAGCCCCCTCCTGGCATCCCTGCTGGCCTTGCCGCTGACAGGCTGCGACGACGACCCCGTTCCCCCGACTCCCGACGCAGGCTCGCCGGACGCGGGCGAGCCCGACGCGGGCCCCTACGTCTGGGATGGCACCTACACGGAGCTGGCGGACCCGGGCGACTGGATTGACCCGGGCGCCCCCTACGCGCCCTGCTCCTTCGACGCCTCGAACCCGGACAGCGGAACCTGCGACCAGCTGTCCCGCTTCGATGTGTCGCAGTGCGACAAGAATGCCCTCGCGGCCATTCCCCAGGAGGGCATCTACTCGGCCGTGGTCCGCAACGAGACCCCGCTCACCGACGGTGGCGTTCGCGTCTCCCTCGGCGGCTTCGGCATGCGGCTGGTGGCCGAGAACGCGGGCACGAGCACGATGTTCGATGAGCCCCTGCTCCACCGGAACACCCAGGGAGGAGACTTCTCCGTCATCGGCCAGTCCACCCGGACCACGACGAAGTTCGCGGTGGTGGGATGCAAGACGCCCGCCCCCGGCGTCATCACGGGCTGCATCGCGACCTGCCGCCGCGGAGTCTTCACCCGGGCGGGCACCTTCGAGGCCCACCGGGTCGCCAAGAGCGGTGAGCCCGAGTCGTCCGGCGGCCTGACGCCGCTGTCGGAGCTGCGCGCCGCGAGCGGCCACGCCGTGGATGTCCATGTCACCAAGGGCCACGCCTATGTCGTTGCGCTGACCTTTCAAGACAAGCCAGGAGGACTCACCGTGTTCGACGTGAGCAACCCCCGTGCTCCCATCCTGAAGACCTCCATCAGCCTGCCCAACAACGCGAGCTGGAACGGCGTCTGGGCCAAGGGCGATGCGCTCTACGTCGCGGGCCTGGGAACGGGGACCCATGTCTTCGACATCTCCAACCCCAGCGCGCCCTCGCTCGTCCGCATCCTTCCGGCGGGGCGGAGCGGCATGCACACCGTGCTCGTCGATGGCAACCGGCTCTACGGCGCGGGCACCGGTGTCGGCACCCATGTCTACGACATCACGGAGCCGCTCAACCCGGTGCTGCGCACCGTCTTCACCCTGCCCGATGATGCCACCCTGGGAGGAGACCCCCATGACTCGTTCGTGTACGAGGGTCGCCTCTACATCAGCAACTCGTTCGGCGGCTTCGCCGTCGTGGACCCCACGGACCTGGACAACATCAAGGTCCTGGGAACGTACCTGCGCCCGGATGATGGCTTTGCCCATCACAACGCGGTGGGCACCTTCGGCGGGAAGACCATCGCGTTCGAGGGCGGCGAGTTCGCGGGCTCTCACGTGCGCGTGCTCGACGTCTCCAACCCGGCTCGCATGGTGAAGATTGGCGAGTTCCGCATGCGGCAGACCACCTCCATGCACAACCTGATTCTGCGCGGCAACCTGCTGTATGTCGCCTGGTACCAGGAAGGCCTGCGCGTGCTGGACGTCTCCAATCCCACCAAGCCCAAGCAGGTGGCGCATTACCAGACGTTCCGGGAGGAAGACCCGAACCGCGGTGACAACCTCTTCGAGGGCGCCTTCGGCATCCGCGTCCCGGGCGATGGCTACGTCTATGTCGCCGACTCCTCCCGAGGCCTGCTCATCTTCAAGGAGCTCTGAGGCTGCAACATGAAGACCATGCCCGGTCCACGTCCCATGGACGGAGGCCGGGCATGGGGTTTCACCTTCACGAAGCAACCATCCTCGACGAGAGGGGGAGCGTGAGGCTTCATCCGCTCCGAAGTGGCCGCGCCTCGGGTATCCAGGAAGTCCCTCTCCTCGGAGGTTCCCCGTGGCAGTCTCGTTTCGCTGGCTCACGCCGCTCCTGGCGGCCCTGGTGCTTTCCTCGCTGACGGGTTGTGACGACGACGACCCCGTGCCGCCGTCCCCCGACGCAGGCGCTCCCGACTCAGGTGTACCGGACTCAGGCGTACCGGACGCGGGCCCTCCCGACTCGGGGCCGCCCGACGCGGGCCCTCCCGACTCGGGGCCCTATGTCTGGGACGGCACCTATACGGAGATGGAGGACCCGGGTGATTGGATTGACCCCGGAGCCCCCTATGCCCCGTGCACCTTCGACACCTCGAACCCGGACAGCGGCGTCTGTGAGCAGCTGTCCCGCTTCGATGTCTCGCGGTGCGACCGCGACGCCCTCGCGGCCCTTCCCCAGGAAGGCATCTACCAGGCCGCCATCCGGGATGTGATTCCGCTGGGAGATGGCGGCGTCCGCATCGCGGGCACCACGTTCGGACTGAAGCTCCAGGGAGGGACGCCGGACACCAGCACGATGTTCGGGAATCCCTTGCGCTATCGCGACACGGAAGGGGGAGACTTCGCGGTCATCGGTGAGATTCCCCGCACCAGCACGACCTTCACGGTGGTGGGCTGCAAGACGCCGGCGCCCAACGTCATCCTGGGATGCATCGCGACGTGCCGCCGCGGCGTCGTCACCCGGACGGGGACCTTCGAGGCCCACCGGGTCGCCAAGCAGAACGAGCCCGAGGCCTCGGGCGGGCTGACGCTGGTGGGGGAAGGCTATACCCCGGTGGGAACACCGGTGGACGTCTACGTCACCAAGGGACACGCCTACGTCGTCTCCACACCGATGAGGGACAAGGACGGGGGCCTCTCCATCTTCGATGTGAGCAACCCGCGCAATCCCATCCTCAGGACGAAGCTCTCCCTGCCCGGTGACAACTTCTGGAACGGGGTCTGGGCCAAGGGGGATGCGCTCTACATCGCCAGCGAAGACCGGGGCACCCTGGTCTACGACATCTCCAAGCCCGCGGAGCCCCTCTTCATCCGCAGCCTGCCCACGGGCAACCCCGGCGGGGCCCACACGGTGCTCGTCGACGGAGACCGGCTCTACTCCATGGACACCAACACCGCCACGTATGTCCATGACATCACCGACCCGCTGAACCCCGTGCTGCGCACCGTCATCGGCACGCCGCCGGAGAAGCCGGATGGCGCCCCGCATGACTCCTTCGTGTATCAGAACCGCCTCTACATCAGTAACCAGTTCGGCGGTTACGTGGTGGCGGACGTGACGGACCTGGACAACGTCAGCTTCCTGGGCCTCTACGACAGCGGCCCCGGAATCTACTCGCACCACAGCGCGGTGGGCACCTTCGGTGGGAAGACCATCGCCTTCATGGGCGCTGAGTTCAACGCCTCCCACGTGCGCGTGCTCGACGTCACCGACCCGACGCACATCGTGAAGATTGGAGAGTTCCGCCTGCGGCAGACCACCTCCATGCACAACATGCTCCTGCGGGGCAACCGGCTCTACGTGGTCTGGTACCACGACGGCCTGCGTGTGCTGGACGTCTCCAACCCCACGAAGCCCAAGCAGGTGGCGCACCACCTCACCTTCCGGGAAGAGGACCCGGACCGGGGCGACCTCATGTTCGAGGGGGCCATCGGCCTGCGCATCCCCGGAGATGGCTACATCTACGTCGTGGACACCTCCCGGGGCCTGCTCATCTTCAACGAGCTGTAGTCGGCCCTGGCTGGCGCACGGGCGGGACTCCGTCCGTGCGCCAGCCTCCCCGCCCTGCCTGGGAGGGGGGCCCGCCGCGACGGCGTGCGACACCGCCCCCGCGAAGCGCGCGAGGTGCTAGAGGCAATGCCGATCAGATAAGGATGAGAAGGCTCATACTGGCGCGACCGCGAGCAAGGAGGCGGTCGCGTGGGAAGAGGTCCATTCGGGTACTTGCCCTCTGCGGATGAGGGGGCGTTCGACCGGCTGTGCGCGAGTCTCGCCCCGGAGTGGGTGGAGGCGGCGCTGGAGGCGACGGGGACAGCCACCGTCCGGAAACGTCGGCTACCCGCGGAGCAGGTCATCTGGCTGGTGCTGGGCATGGCGCTGTACCGGCACCGCCCCATCGCCGAGCTGGTGGAGCGGCTGGACCTGGCATTGCCTGGTGCCAGGCCGAAGCCGATTGCGAGGAGCGCGGTGGCGCAGGCCCGCTCTCGAGTAGGAGAGGAGCCGCTGAAGTGGCTCTTCGAGAAGAGCGCGGACGCGTGGGCCCACGCCAGCGCGCGTCGGCATGCATGGAGGGGGCTGGCCCTGTATGGAGTAGACGGCACGACAGCCCGGGTGCCGGACTCGAAGGAAAACCGAAAGCACTTTGGAGGACAGGTGGTCGGCCGGGGAGGAGGCCTCAGCGGCTACCCCATGGTTCGACTGGTCACGCTGATGGCCCTGCGCAGCCACCTGCTGGCGGCGGCGCACTTCGGGCCCTACGGGACGGATGAGCGCGAGTACGCCCTGAAGGTGTGGCCCCAGGTACCGGACGGTTCGCTGTGCGTGCTGGACCGCCACTTTCTCAACGCCGACATCCTCGTGCCGTTGGCGAGGGACGGGAAGAACCGCCACTGGCTGCTGCGCGCGAAGAAGAACACCGCCTGGCGCACGGTAAAGCGTTTAGGAAAAGGAGAGGAAGTGGTGGAAATGGAGGTGAGCTACCGCACCCGTCAGAAGGACGACTCCTTGCCCATGCGCTTCGTGGCACGTGCCATCCGTTACCAGCGCAAAGGCTTTCAGCCCCAGTGGTTGCTGACCTCGTTGCTGGACGCCGAAGCCTTCCCCGCCAGCGAAGTGGTGGCCCTCTACCACGAGAGGTGGGAGCTGGAACTCGGCTATGACGAGGTGAAGACGGAGATGCTGGAGAGGCAAGAGGCCATCCGCAGCCAGAAGCCCGGTGGGGTCGCCCAGGAACTCTGGGGCGTGGGATTGGCCTACAATCTGGTGCGGCTGGAGATGGAGCGCATTGCCGAAGAGGCCAGTGTGCCTCCCACCCGAATCAGCTTCGTCATGGCCCTGCGTCTCATCCGCGACGAGTGGATGTGGCTGGCCGGCGCGAGCCCCGGAGCGATTCCCAAACATCTGCGACGCCTGCGAGAAGAGGTAAAACGCTTCATCCTCCCGCTGCGGCGAAGCCATAGACGCTATCCGCGTGCGGTGAAAATCAAGATGAGCAGCTACCCACGGAAGCGTCCCCGCCCAGTCCGTCGAGTACGCTCCCGCAGGCCGCTACGTCATGTCCGTTCCTAAAGTGAACGGCATTGGTGCTAGAGGGCGCGCATGATTGTCCGTCCGCGAATGCACTGGCTTCGCATGTTGTTCGTCTGGCGTGGCTCGGTGGCGCCACGCATCCTGCCGCGCCTGGGGTTCTTCCTCGCGCTGAGCCTCCTGGCGGTGGCCCTGGGCCCGCTCCCGTTCTCCCTGAGGGAGGGCTCCCTGGCGCTGCTGGGCGTGGCGCTGGCCATCTTCCTCGGGTTTCGAAACAGCACGGCCTATGACCGGTTCTGGGAGGCGCGGAAGCTGTGGGGCTCGCTGATGATCGTCTCGCGGTCCTTCCTGCGGCAGGCGCTGACGCACCCCACACCCGCGCTCTCCCCCGAGGAGGAGGACCAGGTGACGAACCTCTTGCGCGCGCTGCCCCTCACGCTCAACCACCAGCTGCGGGGGACCCAGGTCCCGCTCGATTCGCTTCCGACGGGCGTGCGCGCGTGTGTGGTCGCCGCGGACCACCGTCCCGCCAGGGTCATCCTGGCGCTGGGCCAGTGGGTGGCGAATCTGCGGCACCAGGGCCGGCTGAGCGAGCTGCTGGTGGCGTCGTTCGACGACAACCTGGACCGGCTGTCGGAGGTGCAGGGCGGGTGTGAGCGCATCGCGGGGACCCCCATCCCCTACGTCTACAGCGTGATGTTGCACCGAACGGTCTACATCTACAGCCTGCTGTTGCCCTTTGCCCTGGCCGGCAGCCTGGGCTGGTCCACGCCGCTCGTGTCCGTCTTTGTTTCGTATACGTTCATCGCACTCGACACGGTGACGTCGGAGCTGGAGGACCCGTTCGGCAACGAGCCCAACGACCTGCCGCTCGATGCCCTGACCCGCACCATCGAGCGCGGCGTGCTGGAGATGGTGGGAGAGCCCCTCCCGCCCCTGTTGCAGCCGGACGACAAGTTCCTGCTGACCTGAGGCGCGACGCGCTGGCGCGCCCACGCCCGCCGTGTAGCGCCCGGAGCCACAACTCCGGGCGCATTGTGGCCAGTCCGGTTACAGGGGCTCCAAACACAAACACCGCCTCAGACACGGCGCGCCACCTCCGATAAAAAACAGACAGCCCCAGCAAACGGCATGGCTTCTGCTTCGACACCTCCGGCCCCGCCGCCCGTGTCGTCGCTCGCGCCGGGGCGCATGTCTGTCTTCTAGGGGGTTCCCACATGTCTCGATACTCCACGCGAGGCGTCCGCCGCCTCGTGCCCGCGTCACTCCGCTGGCTGTCGTTGTCCGTCCTCGCGCTCGGCTCCGCGCTGCTGGCGCCCGCCGCCCACGCCGCCGCCGAGCCTCAAACAGAAGAAGGTCCCGTCGCGACCCTCACCCACCTGAGCGTGGAGCAGGGCGCGTTCAAGGTCGGCATCCGGTGGTCCGACAAGCAGCCGCTCCCCTCCTCCGCCAAGCTCCTCTCCCAGGACGGCGCGGGGACCGTCAACGACGGCGCGGAGGTGACGCCCAAGCCCGGCGAGGAGTCCTTCGTCACGCTCGGCAAGGCCATCCAGAAGCCGTGGGAGACCGGCTGGAACCAGAAGCTCGTGCTGCAAGGCGCCAAGGAAGAGTCGCTCGCGACCTTCCCCTACAACGTCAACCTCGACTGCGCGGATGACAAGAACTGCACCCTGAACGTGTCCGCGGGCGCCGCCACCAACTCGGAGGTGATGCATGTGAGCACGGAGCTCGACGCGCTCATCACCGAGCTGGAGGCGAGCCACGGAGAGGCCGAGTTCGACCTCGTCGAGGAGGTCGCCAAGGCCAACCCCCGCCTGCTCGGCGAGGCGCTCGTCTATTCCCACACCCTGGCGAAGCTGCGCCAGCTCGCCGGCCCCTGCACCTGCGTGTGGCAGGCCGTCTACGGCCAGAGCCCCGCCCTCATCGGCTACGGCGTCAACGTCTCGAACGCGAACGGCATCCTCTCGGGCTGGAACGGCCCGGGAGCCAAGCACGCGCTGACGGCCATCGGCGGGAGCCCCACCGGCATCGGCGGCACCTTCAATGGCATGAGCCAGGTCACCCTGCGACTCAACTGCACGCGCTGGGTCTATTACTACTACTGGGACGTCGTCATCGGCTGGCCCGGCCACCCGGTGATTGTCCTGCCGTTCCCCCGTCCCCGCATCGTGCCCTGCATCTCCACCTGCGCGGCCCGCTTCGACCACCAGGGCCGCATCAGCGGCTCCACGTTCGTCGCCTACACGAGCCCCGGCAGCTCCGCCTCCGCCCGGGAGCAGGCCACCTACCGCGTGGACGGCACGCCCCTCATGAGCCTGGTCGCCAACAACGGCACCTCCTTCAACCAGGCCACCGGCACATCCGTGTGGTCCAACATCGGCTCCACCGGCCGCGTGGACTCCAGCGGCAATGTCTTCGCCGCGAAGAGCTTCCCCTACTTCAGCTCCGCCTCCGTCGCGAACGGCCACGCCATCTCCATCCACGGCCAGGCCCGCTGCCCGTGGGGCCCCAATGGCCACGCCGCGGTGTGGACCTATGGCACCTCGCAGGGCATCCCCCAGACGAACGTCCTGCGCTCGTCCATCCAGAACTTCTTCTGGCAGTGGGGCATCTTCGTCATCCCGTGACGAAGCCATGCGGGTGAGCCGCGACCGGACGCCGCTCGCCCGGGGCGGATGAGCGCGGCCCCCGCCGATATTCTCCCCCGCCGATGGACGTTCTCGGATGGCCGTCACATCGGCGGGAGGAGAGCGCATTGATGCAACGAGCCATAGTGATTCTCGCGATGGTCCTGGGGGGATGCGCGAAGAACGTCCCGTCACCAGAGCTCGCAACCTCGCTCCCGAGCCCGGAGTCGCGGCCCGAGCCGGTGGCGCCCAAGTACGAGCACATCTTCATGATGCCCGTGGACCAGGCGCTCGCCGAAGCCACCCGGCTGCTCGCCCAGAACGGCTGGGTGCTCAAGCCCATGGAGGACCCCAAGTACCTGCTGACCGAGTGGCGGTCCGCGCAGATTGGCACCAAGTCCTGGGGCTGGCAGAGCGACGGTGACTTCACGCGCTACCTGGTGGCCGGCGAGCTCATCGCCGAGCGACAGTCCATCGTGCGCATCTTCCGCATGAAGCGCGTGTCCTTCAGCAACGACGCGGAGCTGCGGGCCTACTCCAGCGGACGCCAGGGCTCCATCGCCATTTGGATGGCGGCGGTCGAACAGGACCTCATCCGGAAGACCTCTCCCGTGGGCCTGGCCCAGCGCGAGCGCGACACCGCGCCGTGGGTGGAGCTGGACGGCGCCGCCCAGGGCACCCGCGACCTGAAGCTGGAGCAGGACCTGCTCTTGCGACTGGAGACGCGACCCTCGCTCGAGACGCTCACCGGCACGCTGCGCCTCACGCGCGATGACACGTTCGCCCGGGACCCGTCCTTCTATCTCAAGCGCTGGAAGCAGGAGGTGCAGGAGCCGTGCGACCGGAAGGTGGCGGGGTTCCAGCCACTGCTGAAGCCAGGGCTCACGGTGCTCATCGGCGAGCAGCTGGGCACGCGCGAGTCACCCGCCGCCGTGGGCGACCTGGCGTGCGAGGCCGCGAAGGCGGGGCACGGCGTCACGCTGGTGCTCTCAGTCCCCGACAAGGAGCAGAAGCGGCTGGATGCGTATCTCAAGAGCCAGGGGCGCCCGGTGGACCAGGACGCGCTGCTGCAAGGGGACTTCTGGCGCAAGATTCAACAGGATGGCCGAGGCAGCCGCGCGATGATGGACCTCATCGACCGGGTGCGGGCGCTGGGCGCGGCCGGGCATTCCGTCAGCGTGGTCGCCATGGACACGGACATGTCCGGCGGCAAGGCGCGCGATGCCCACATGGCGAAGGTGGTGCTGAAGCAGCGCGACGCGCGCCCCCAGGACGTCCTGCTGCTGCTCGCGGGCAATGTCCATACACGGCTGGGAGACGCGGACTGGGATGACGACTTCGTCCCCCTGTCCAAGCACCTGCACCAGCGCTTCCCGGACCTGAAGGTCCTGGAGGTGGGCTACGCCCAGGGCCGCCGCTGGGGATGCGACGTGGAGACCTCCGGCGACATGGTCTGCGACATCATGGGCATCACCCCGCTGCCCGAGCTCGCGGTTCCCTCGGGAGCCCCCATGGCCATCCGCATGCTCCCCGAACTGCATGATGAAGGGTTCCATGGGTTCCTCGACGTCGGAGCCCTGTCCATCTCGCTGCCCGCCATCGCCCTGCGCGGCCACGAGCCTCCCGCGCCCTCGCCCGTGAAGGAGACGCCCGCCGCGTCCGCCGCGCCCGCCGCCGCGCCCGCGATGAGGCAGGCACCCGCGCCCGCGCAGGCCCCCACGCCGGCGCCGTAGCGCGGTGAAGCGGTCCTGGCCGTGCGCCTCGAGCCAGGACCGCTCTCCCAAGGCACCGCGCTACTGGATGGTCAGCAGTCCGCTCACGGTGGACGCGGTGCCCGCCATCGCGTTCCCCGAGGAGATGAACGGCCGGACCTTCGGGTCCAGGCCCGGGTCCTGGATGGCCTCGACCCGGATGAGGTACTTCTGCCCGCTCACGAGTGTTCCGTGGGGAATCCGCACGGAGGTGGTGGCTCCGTCCATGACGACGCGGAGCACCGAGCGCTCGAACCGGGACGCCCCATCCTGGACCCACTGGATGACCCTCACCCTATAGCCATTGGGCGTCCCGAGCGCGGGGGGCTGCCACTCCACCACCACGGACCCGGGCGGAAGCGTGCGGGAAGCGGAAGCCTCATGCCCCGCCACGCGGAAGCCCCGAGGCGGGCCGACCACCGGGACCAACGGCTTGGCAGTGAGCGCCGAGGGCGCCCCTGTCACCTCGATGGAGGTCGTGGTGGTGAAGGGCGTTCCGTCGACGGTCTCCACGGGCACGGAGAACCTCACGATGGCGTACAGCACCTCCTCCCAGTCAGAGGGATAGGGATTGCCGTAGACGAAGCGGCCCGCGATGGTAGGGGACGACAACGAGCGGACCATCGACAGGAGCCACCCCGAGTACCCCGCCCAGCCGTGCGCCAGACCATGCGGCGCCGGATGGAGCTGGAAGGAGAAGCCTCGGCCCTTCGCCGCCGGGTGCGCGTCCGCCGACAGGTCCGTGAACGCGGAGAGGCGCCAATCCAATGCCAGCTCTTTCATGGGCACGGGTTGCAGCGTCCCTCGCAGCCGCAGCGGCCCGGAGCCGTCATACGCGAGCGGGGGCAATCGCAAGGCCCTCCCCACGGAGTCATACGTCAGCGGGAGTCCTCCCCCCGTGGCCATCAGCGTGCGCGGCGTCCGCTGGAGAATCCAGCCGCGGTCGTCCTCCCCACCCTTGAATCGCGCCGGAACGCCCAATGCCATCCAGACCGCCGAGTCCGGGTCCTCCACCGACGTCGCGCCGTCCTGGGCGGAGACGTCCATCCCCACGAAGGCATCCACCTGCTCCGCCACGAAGTCCAGCCCGGACCCGCGGCCCACCGGGTTGACCCACGGCTCGAGGCCATCCACGGACACGTGCACCTTCAACTCGTTCTCCAGTCGCTCCACCTCGGGGCGACCCAGCCAGATGCCGCTCAGGTCCACCTCCCGCGCGTCGGTGACGAACATGTGAGTGCCATGGCGCAGGTAGTACGTCCCCTCGGGCGCATCCTTGAACACATACGTCCCCGCCTGGCTCATCGTCCCGGCGACAGGGAGGTACTCCTCGCCCTCCAGACGGAACATCTCCACGGGCGAAGAGGAGGAGTCCGGCGGCACATCCACGACCCCCGTCGCCGTCACATGGCGCCGGAAACTCTTCACCCGGACCCCACCGGCCTCCGCTCCCGGGTCATCCGAGCACCCCACCGCCGCGGTGCACAGCCCCAGGAGCAACCACGCAAGACGACGTCCTCGCATCACGACCTCTCCTCCAACATTCCCGCTGAACGAAATGCCCAGCACCGATGCTGGCCCCTTGCCCGAGTCGACCCGGACACGGCTGTCGCGGCATTGCAAAAGGCTTGCACACGCGGCTCACGTCGAAGGATGTGAAGCGGCTCACGGTTGCGTGCAGCATGGGAGCCACGTCTGTGCACCGTCGTGCACATCGCGCTGCACAGTCGGGTCCCCGCCGCGATGTCAGACCCCTGTCATGAAGTACCCGCGCGATGATGAGGAGCTGAGCACCAGCTCCTCACGACGGAGGCAGGGACATGTCTGGAGGCGGACCTCGCAGTGCCGTGGTCATCGGCGGAAGCATGGCGGGGCTGCTCGCCACGCGCGTGCTCTCGGACCACTTCGACAAGGTCACCCTGGTGGAGCGGGATGTCCGCGCGGAGGGCCCCGCCACGCGCAAGGGAGTCCCCCAGGGGCCTCACATCCACGTGCTGCTGGACACGGGGCGGCGCGTCCTCGACAAGTACTTCCCCGACCTGTTCGAGCAGCTCCAGGTCCAGGGCGCCGAGTTCATCGACTCGAGCGGAGACCTCGCCTGGCACCACTTCGGCGTGTGGAAGCTGCGCCGCACCAGCGGCATCCCCGGGCTGCTCTGCACCCGGCCGCTGCTGGAGTGGAACGTCCTGCGCCGCGTGAAGGCCCGGCCCAACGTGGAGCTTCGCGACGGCTGCTCCATCGAAGGGCTGCTCGCAGACGCGACGGGCGTTGGCCGCGTCACGGGGGTAAAGGTCAAGACGCCCCAGGGAGAGGAGACGTGGGAGGCGGACCTCGTCGTGGACGCCAGCGGCCGGGGCTCGCGGATGCCGCAGTGGCTGGAGGCCATCGGCTACGCACGCCCGGAGGAGGAGCAGGTCATCGTGGACCTGTCGTACACGACGTGCCTCCACGAGCCGCCGCCGGACTTCCAGCGCGAGTGGAAGGCGCTCTTCCTCTACCCCAGCCCACCCAAGGCCTGGCGCGCGGGCTTCATCTCGCACGTGGAGGGAGGCCGGTGGCTCATCACGCTCAACGGCTACTTCGGCGAGCACGCGCCCACCGAGTACGCGGGGTTCCTGGAGTACGCGCGCTCCCTGACGCGGCCGGACCTGTACGAATACATGAAGGCGGCCAGGCCCATGGGCCCCATCACCCAGCACAAGGTGAAGGACTGCCGGTGGCGGCACTACGAGAAGCTGCCCCGCTTCCCCGAGGGGCTGGTCGTCCTGGGAGACGCGGCGTGCGCCTTCAATCCCCTCTATGGGCAGGGCATGTCGGTGGCGGGGCTCGGCGCGGAGCTGCTGGACACCTGCCTGCGCGAGCAGGCCGCGCGAGGCGGGCTCGCGGGCCTGGCGCAGCGCTTCCGGGAGCGCTTGCCCGAGGTCATCCGGCTCCCCTGGCTGTTGGGCACGGGCATGGACCTGCTGTATCCGCAGGCCGTGGGGAAGCGGCCCTTCGGGCTGGGCCTCTTGCACTGGTACATCCTGCGGCTGATGGAGCGGACGTCGACGGACGCCCACGTCCATCGCCAGTTCTATCGAATCCTGCATCTCCACGCGGGGCTGGGGGCGGTGCTCCAGCCCTCCGTGGCGCTGCCCGTGCTGAGCCACGGGATGAAGTCGCTCCTGCGTCCTCTCGAGCAGCTGGCGAATACCGAGACACGGCCTCCCCCGCTCGCGCCCACGCTCCCAAGCCCTGTCCCGGTGCGGAAGTCGGCGGGGTGAGCCGCGGCGTCAGGAGGCCGCGGCGGCCCTGGCGGCGGCTCGGGCACGCTTGAGGGCCCGGGCCGAGGCGTCGAGGAACTCGTTGCTGGCCTCGGCCAGGTCCACGGCGCGCGCATCCACCCAGCTCTGCAAGGAGTTGTAGGCCATCACCGCGGGGATGGCCACGAGCAGGCCGAAGGCGGTCGTCACGAGGGCCTCGGAGATGCCCGTCGAGATGGTCCCGATGCCGCCCGAGCCGGACTCGCCCATCTGCTGGAAGGCGGTGACGATGCCCATGGTGGTGCCCAGCAGGCCGACGAAGGGGGCCGTCGAGGCCACGGTGGCCAGGTGGCTCAGGCCCCGCTTGAGGCTCTGCACCTCGCGCTGGGCCTGGCGCTCCAGGCTTCGGGCCACGGACTCCATGACCTCGTCGCGGCTGTCCTCCTCGGCGACGCGATAGGCCACCAGGCCCGCGCGGATGGTGCGGCCGAGGTAGCCCACCTCGGGCCCCAGCTTCATGCTGGCCGCGGCGTCGAAGTCTCCCTTGGAGAGCAGCTCATCCATCTGTGAGGCGAACTTGCGCGACTGGCGCCGGGCCGAGCGGAAGACGATGGCGCGCTCGGCGAGGATGAGCAGGGAGACGACAGACATCACCGCCATCACGATGACGATGCCACGGGCGAAGAGGCCCATGTGCTGCCACAAGCCCAAGAGAGTGAATTGCATGCGGGGGTGACGCGCCTCCTCGCGCGTGGGTCCACACGGGACCGGCTGGGAAACGATGGGTGGGTGCTCTCGATGGACACGGTACGCAGGGGCCCACCCCGAAGGGTGGGCGCGTGCCCATGAGAGCGTCATCGTTCCGCAATGAAGAGGCGCGTCCACCCGCACGATGCGGGCTTCAGCGGAAGGGGCCGGTCACCTCGAAGGTGTAGCCGCCGCTGCTGCTGCCGGTGGTGCCGCGCTGGGAGCTGAAATACAGACGGCGGCCGTCCGGGCTGAACGCCGGTCCGCAGAGCTCCGAGCTGGAGTGTCCTTCCAGTCGGAGGAAGGTCGAGACGGTGCGCGGGGTGCCGGGAGTGATGATGCAGATCTCCATGTTGCCGCCGTCCTCGGCGACATAGATGTCCTTCGAGCGGGAGACCACCACGTTGTCCACGCCCGTGAGCGGAGAGCCCGAGTAGAGCGAGGCGTCGTAGATGACCTCCAGCTTCCCGGTGGCGGGGGTGTGGGCCCAGACGCGGTTGTTGCTCTTGGTGGTGAAGTAGACGACGCCGCTGTCGTACCAGCATCCCTCGCCGCCGCTGAACACCGTCGTCTTGGAGGCCACGGAGGACTGCTCCGACGCGGGCGAGGTCGCCGCGCACACGACCCAGGTCAGCGTGGCGGTGCCGGCCATCGGGTCGCCGGTCACCTTGGCGGCTTCCAGGGTGCCAGCGGTCAGGACGGGCCACGCGGACGGCGTGAAGCGATACAGGCGGCCGGAGGAGGTGTCCTCGGTCAAGTACAGACGTCCGTCATCGGGGTCCACCGCCACGGCCTCGTGAGCGAAGGTGCCCAGGGCGCCCCGCGCGACACCTTGAGAGGCCTTGGTCGGGTCACATTCCCAGACACGGCCGCTGCCGTGCTCTTCACAAGACAGCCAGGTCCCCCAGGGCGTGGGCCCGCCGGCACAGTTGGTCCGCGTGCCCGAGAGGATGCGATAGGCGCCCACGATGGCACCGCCGCCGTCGAAGCGCACCGCGCTGGCGCCTCCGGAGCTCGTCTCGCTGTTGGAGACATAGGCCCAGCCGCCGCCATTCATCGGGAAGCACGCGCCGCCGTCCGGAGCGGAGTGCCACGTGTAGCTCGTGCCCGCCACCGCGCGCCCGGAGCGCGCGATGACTCGGGACGAGAAGCCCGCGGGCAACCGCAAGCCGTTGGCATCAGCGCTCCCGGAGATGGCCCCGTAGGGACCGGGTCCAGGTTCAGCGGGTGCGGCGTAGGCGGCCTGCCAGAATGCGGGGCCCAACGCCAACGTCCCACCTCCCAGCGCGGAAAGACGGAGGAAGTCACGACGGTCCAGACGCATGTGTTACCCCCAGGGGAAAAAGCCGGGGCAAGCTATTCTTGTTTTTCTTGAAAATCAATCAAAGCAAGGAAACGAGAAAGTTACATCCGCGAGTGAATCGGGTGACGACATCACGTCCGAACGGTCATGAGTGGCCGCCCTCCATGTGTTGACTATTCAATAGACAGAGAAAGACGTCGGAGCTGGATGCTATTCGGCGAGCCGCCTTTCCAAAACACACAAGGGGCGTTCATGCACGACTGGGGAATCCGGCTCACCATGTTGCTGCTGTTGCTTCCGGAAGTGGCTTGGACACAGACGGTGAGCGCCTCCTACCCACCCAAGGAGCCTGCCTGGAGCAAGCTCCTGCGGCTTGAAGCCGCGACATGGGCTCGGCTCGCCCGGACTGATACGGACACGGACGAGGGCTTTCTCCAGGTAGAGCCCACCTTCGTCTTCGAGCGGGGCTCCGGGTTCGGAATCAACCTCGGGACCGCGGTGCGGTTGCGAATGTGGGGGACAAAGGATGGGAGTGTCTTCAGGCGTGAGGACTGGGACACGCTCTCGGACTGGGGCCAGTGGGTCCGGAGTCTCAAGCTGGGCTCGAACGATGCGCCATTGGGTGTGTGGCTCGGCGAGCTGGACGGATACAGCCTGCTCTCGGGGCATCTGGTCCGGCGCTACTCCAACCGGATGAACCCGGACTACCACCCGGCGGGAGGGTTCCTCACGGGGACACTGGGGCCTGTGTATGTGGAGGCGTTTGCCTCGGACGTACTGGGCGCGAGGCTGATGGGAGCCGAGCTTTCCTTGGACCTCGAGCACATCCTCTTCGGAAAGCCCGAGGAGAAGGCGCGCTACACGCTCGGGCTGTCGGCGGTCCATGACTGGGGTCGAGCAGGCGGGCGCACTGGCGCGGTGTCCCTGGCGCACCTTGACGCGACCTTCGTGGTGGTCGTGCGTCCTGAGTTCGAGGCACATCTGATTGCCGGCTGGGGCGGACGGCCCGGCGAAGGCCGCGCGTGGGGCGCGGTGGTGGGGGCTGGCGTGGACGCCGGGACTCGGAGCCTGAACATGACACTGCGGCTGGAGCTTCGACGTCAGCAAGGGGGCTTCCGACAAGGTTTCTTCGGGCCAGAACATGAGCTGGCCCGGTTCAAAGCGGTGGGGGCGAGCGGCATGCCCGTCGCTGTTGCTGCCTTCCCCGATGGCTTCTCCGTTTCTGGCGAGGCACGGGTGGGCTGGGATGCCGTCGCCTATGGAGGGCTGCACAAACACCTGAAGCTGTCGCTGGGCGCGGAAGTCTTCTCGTGGGGCCGCTTGGATGTGGATGGGCATGTGGCGGTGCAGTTGCTCCAGCGCAACCTGGAAGTCGTTTTGAGGGGATGGGCCGTGGGCACAGGACAACCTGGAGCGCGCTACCAGGGAGCCGCGGAAGTCCGCCTGCGTCCCTCGGGAGGCGCGCTCTACGTGCTGGGGACAAGCGGCACGCAGTGGTTCCCGGCGTCGAATGGAACGCTGCGGCCAGGGACCTATGCCTCGCTGGGGCTGGGGGTGGACGATGCGCGCTGATGCCCTGGTGTTGAGTCTCGCGCTGCTCGCGACGGGATGCGCCACCCCGTCATCCGCGTCCCGAGGAACACGCGCCCTGCAGCAGGTGCCCCGGGGTTCTGTCACCTCGCCGGAGGCGGAGCGTTCGCACGACCAGCCCTTGTTCGCATCGGGCCCGGGGGGCGCCGATTCGACGGAACGCAGACACCGCCGGAAGGCGAGCCGCGACCTCGACGTGGGGACATCCCGCCGAGAGGCCGAGGAGGAGGATGCCTGGGAGAAGTTACTGACGGATGCGGGGCTGGAGGCGCGGGACTCGCGGCCCATGGCGGGCAGCTCACTCACGCCGCTCCAGGCGTTGCGAATGTTGGGCGTCCTGCTGGACAAGGGCGTGACGTTGGGGCAGTTCCCCGCGCGCGTCGCGGTGGGCTTCATGCTGAGGGAGGTCCTGGAGCGTGGCGAGGTCTCTCGCGCGGAGCTGGCGCGGCGGGCTGAACGATTCTCCAAGGTGGCGGTCCTCCGGCCTGACGGATACCTCGCATGGGTCCAGAGTGGCCGGACACAGCAACGCGTCGCGCCCGTCGAGTGGAAGAACGGGGCGTTTCGCGCGCATGGCTTCGAGCTCGGGCGATTCTACGACGGGGGCTCCGGCGTCTTCCGGCTGCTGGACGCGGACCTGCGCGAGGCCACGGGCTTCCCTATCGCGGATGTCCACGACGATGCCGATGTCATCAGCCGCTCGCTGGATGGGGCCGAGGAGGCATTCGTTGGCCTAGCGCTGGCCGTGGGGAAGTTCTTCTCCTCGTCCCCCGCGGAGAACCTCGATGCGCTCCGGCGGATGCCCGCCGCCGTGGTCGCGCTCCTGGAGTCCTCCCCTGAGTACCTGGAGCGATTCAAGTTCATGACGCGGGGTGAGCAGGTGCAGGTCGTGTCCAAGATGGTCACGAGCCTCATCGCGACCTGGGGGACAGCGGCCACGGCAACACGCACGCTGCAGGGGACGGCGCTCGCCACGGCGGAGGTACCACTGCTGTCGCTCTCCGCCCAGGGCACGGTCGCGATGAGAATCGCGGCGGCACCCACAGGACGCGCGGCGGCGGTGCTGAGCGGTGGCCCCGGGGCGGCCATCATCCTCCAGCGAGTGAATGAGCATGGAAGCCCATCCGCACCTTCTGATGGACCCGGCAGATGGGAGCCCGCGATGGAATCCATGACGGAGTCCGCGCGCCGGTACGAGAAGCAGGTGACGGGAGCCCCTGACGGCTTCATCTACAAAGTCGAGGATGTGAAGTTCGATGGATTCAAGGAGGGTGTCCTGCTCGAAGCCAAGGGGCCTGGCTATGCCAAGTTCATCCCTGATGCGGTCGAGAACGGGGGCTGGTACCAAGGCTTCAGGAAGATTGTCCTTCAGGCGGAGCGCCAACTCGACGTTGCCAACGGCACACCTGTTTGCTGGCACTTCGCGGAGCGCGAGGCCGCGGAGTTCGTCCGAGAGATTCTCAGGAACGAAGGCCTCGGTAGGATTCGCGTCGTGTTCACCCCGCCAGCCCTGTAGTCGAGGAAGCCGATGACCGAAAAGTACTACGCAGGCGTCTATTGGCCCGGAAGGACGGAGCCGGTCAACGAGTACGCCCGACGCGCGGAAGCCTGCTTTCGAGGGCTCGGTCCCGTGGACGTGGCACTGACGCAGTGGTTCGAGCAGGCCCACTCTCCAGACGAGGCCCGAAAGCGAGGCTTCGCTCCCGACCTCCAGGTCCTGGTGGACTTGTTCAGCCTGGAGAAGTACCGCCAGGGGACTGGTGACGTTGCCTTCTCGGCCTGGAACGGCTCTGTCGAAGGAAATAGCGTGGCGAGCATCTCTTGCGGTTCACGCTCGCGCCGCATCGTTGATCGCTGCACGCTCACGCTTCCAGCGACGGGCCCCGTCGCGGAGAGGCTCCTCCGCGCCCAGACGCTCGCGCGGAGCGTTGCTACCATGGCCCTGGCCTGGGAGCCGGAATGGGGCATCGCCACCTCCATCACCCATCGGGATCGTGCATCTGAGTTCGCCGACCCCGGCACATTCATCGGCTGGGTGACGTACCTTGCACGCCGTCGAGGCCACGTGCCGCCCCTCCCCGCGCCCGTGCGCGTCGAGCCCGTGGAAGACAAGGGTACCCTCATCATCCTCACCCCCGAACGCTTCACGGCGAACAACCCGGAGCATGTGGCACTGGCCGAACAAGTGCGCGAGCTGCTGGACCGCGCGGGACTGTTGAAGCCGCTTCAGGCCCCACCGTAGCGACTCACGGGAACGCTTTCGCGGGCCCGGGCGTCTTCCGTCATCTCCTGGAGGCGCGTGTTGCTGTCCATCCTGCTCCTGAGCTTGTGGGCCGCCTCCCCTGGAGGCACCGTCGAAGTCGAGGTCTTCGTCCCCCTGTGCGACAACGCGCTCATCGTCTGTGGGCGGCAGGCGGCGGGGGACCCTCGCGCGCTGGACTCGAACCTCTACTGGGGCGCGCGATATGGCGCGGAGCGCTTCCTCTCCCGCGCCCCGGGCTTCGTCGTGAAGCGCCGCCAGGACAGCCCCGCGGGCGCCTCCGTGCTTCGCGAGCTCGTCCTCGAGCGCACCGCCGCCCCGGGAGAGCGCACCGTCCGCCTCGTGCTCCGCGCCTATGCCGGCGACCGGATTGACGCCGCGCTCGAGGACTTCCTCCGCGCGGCCTCCGGCGCCTCCCAAGCCGACCTCGTCGTCTGGGCCGGCCATGACCGCCTCATGGACGTCCCGCCTCCCCAGGTCCAACCGCCCCCAGCCGCCACACCGCGCCCCGTCGTCGTGCTCGCCTGCATGAGCGAGCGCTACTTCGGCCCCGTGCTCCAGCGCCTCGGCGCCCGGCCCGTGGCCCTCACCCGGACGCTGATGGCCCCGGAGGCCTACCTCCTCGAAGCCCTCGCCAGCACCGTCGCGAAGCACGGGCCCACCCACGCTCCCGCGCTCCGCACCGCCCTCGTCGACGCGTATGCCCGCTACCAGCGCATCCCCCCGCGCGCGGCGTCCTCCGTCTTCTCCCGGCTGGAGCCCGCCACCCCCTGACTGCCACGGGGTCCTTGTGAGCCGCGGGGGGACATGCCAGAAGGCGCCGAAAGCAGGGGGGCGTACCTTTGAATCTTCCCATCGAGTTCGCCGAGGCGGTTCAACGCCAGGGAGTCCGCTTCAAGGTCCAAGGTGTGCTGGGGGACCGGGAGCGCGTCTACACGCTCGGGACCGCCCCTCGAGAGCTGTCCGCCCTCTTCGAGCTCTACTGCCAGCCGCTCATCGTCGACATCGCGGACCGGCTCGGCCTGCGCATCGCGGACGCGCCGCGCGCCGTCTACCCCAGCTTCACCTTGATGAAGAACGAAGCGGACCGCGCGAAGGTCGCCATCGACATCAAGACGACCTTCCGCCGCCCCGAGCTCACCTTCCCCCTGGGCCCCTACACCTCGCTCTCGCGCAGCGGAGCTCAGGGCACCCGCTATCCCCTGGACCAGTACGCCGAGCACTGGGTCATCGTCTTCGTCTACAACCGCGACGACGACATCGCGTGGTTCGTCCAGGAGCGCTACAAGCTCGGCGACACCGCCTCCGCCCCCGAGCCGGACAGCCCGCGCCTCCCCGCCCCTACTCGGCGATGAGCAGCACCTCGCGGCTCGTCTGGTTCCGCGAGAGCGCGTATTGATACTCCAGCGTCCGCACCACCACCCGCTTCTTGTGGCGCGCGAGCAGCCGTCTCAGCTCCTCCACCGACGGGATGCCATCCGAGCGATACGACACCACGAGGATGCTGTCCCGCCAGCGCTCGAAGACCGCGTCAAAGGCAGACGCAATCCTCCCGGGCCGGGTCCACGGCGAGTCCACGCGTCGATAGGGCCGGTGTTTGTATTCACCATCCACCAACTCCGGCCAGCGCGCGTACTCCGTCAGCCCTTCCAGGAAGTGGTAGAAGCCCCGGTAGTCCACCCCGACTCCCTTCCCCGAGATGTAGGGCGGGTCGAGATACGCGAGGTCCGCGCGGCCCGGGATGAGCGCCGCGTCGCCACACGTCGCCAGGTTGGCGCGTCCATTGTCGAAGACCGCGCGGCTCGCGTCCTTGGCCAGGCGCAGGAGGTGGTCGACGAAGGGCCGGTCCCACGTCGCCTTGTTTCCGAACGTGCGCTCGACGCGGGCCTCGCGCATGTACAGGTTCGCGCGGTGGAACAGGTTGTAGGGCCGCTTCGCGATGCACGCCTGGAACACCGCGTAGTACGCCAGGGCCTGCTTGTACCCGTCCGGCATGGCCGCGAGGTTCTGCGCCATCACATCGAGGAGCCGGTTCTCCTCCTCCGGGTAGTAGATGTTCGCGAAGGTCCGCGCGATGAAGTCCGAGGAGCCCCCCGCCCGCGGAGCCACCAGGGCCGCCACATCCTCGCTGTCGAGGCGCGTGGACGGGTTCTCGATGAGCGCCCGGCCGATGAAGTGATTCGAGCGCAGGCAGTCGTTGTAGTGGACCTGCTTGCCGTGGACCTTGAAGAGATACGAGACCGAGCCCGTGCCGCCGAAGAGGTCGACCACGGAGTCGAACCTCAAGGGCTCCAGCTGCTCCCACAGCCAGCCCAGCAGCTTCAGCTTGCTGCCCTGGTAGCGCGTCGCGGGGAAGTCCTCGATGGAGGGCCCCGACGCCCGGGCCGCGGCTGAAGCTCGACGTGGCACCCAAGACCTCTTCCAGGAGCAGGACCACCCGGCCCCGTCACGTAGACGAGGCCAGAAGCCCCGTCAACCTCACCCCAGGGCGTCCATCCGCCGCTGGAGCAGTCGCCGCTCCGCCTCCTGGCGCGTGAGCTCGAGCGCCCGCGCATAGGAGGCCCGAGCCTCCGCACTCCGCCCCAGCCTCCGGCACAGGTCCGCCCGCGCCGAGTGCAGGAAGCGATAGTCCGTCAGCGCCCCGCGCGCCACGAGCCCATCCACCAGCGCGAGGCCCGCCTCCGGCCCATCCCGCATCGCCACCGCCAGCGCGCGGTTCAGCTCGACCACCGGCGAGGGCTCCGCGCGCAGCAGCACGTCATAGAGTCCGACAATCTGGGGCCAGTCCGTCCGCCCCGCCTCCCGGGCCTCCGAGTGCACCGCGGCGATGGCCGCCTGGAGCGTGTACGGCCCGAACCGCCGGGAGCGCAGCGCCCGCTCCGCCAGCGCGCTGCCCTCGGCGATGAAGGCCGCGTTCCAGGTCGAGCGGTCCTGGTCCTCGAGGAGGACGAGGTCCCCCTCGGGCGACATGCGCGCCTCGCGACGCGCCTCCGTCAGCAGCATCAGCGACAGCAAGCCCAGGGCCTCGGGCTCCGGCAACAGCTCCACGAGGAGCCGGCCCAGGCGGAGCGCCTCGCCGGACAGGTCCGCCCGCAGGAGCGCGGGCCCCGAGGAGGCGAGATAGCCCTCGTTGAAGACCAGGTAGATGACCCGCAGCACCGTGTCGAGCCGGTCCGGCAGCGCATCCAGGGACGGCACCTCATAGGGAATCCGCGCCTCGCGAATCCGCGCCTTCGCCCTCACGATGCGCTGGGCGATGGTGGACGCACCGACGAGGAACGCGTGGGCAATCTCCTCCGTCGTCAGCCCGCAGACCTCGCGCAGCGTGAGGGCAATCCGCGCGTCCGGCGGGAGCTCCGGGTGGCAGCAGGTGAAGATGAGGCGCAGCGGGTCGTCGGGCCACGCGTCGTCCCCTCCCTCCGGCGACGGCGAGGAGACCTCCAGCCGCGCGGTCAGCTCCGCGACACGCGCGTCGAACCGCGCGCGCTGCCGGAGCGCGTCGATGGCCCGGAACCGCCCCGCGGACACGAGCCACGCACGGGGACTCGCGGGCACCCCCTCCCGAGGCCAGCGCTGGGCCGCCGCGATGAAGGCCTCCGCCAGCGCCTCCTCGGCGAGCTCGAAGTCGCCGAGAAGACGGATGAGCGTGGCGAGCACCCGCCGCGACTCCGCGCGATAGACCTCCTCGAGCTTCCGCCGAAGCGCCTCGCCCGCCTCCTCACTCACGGAACGAACGTCTCGACCGGCCGGATTTCAAGCCCCCAGCCCAGGTGCTCGCCCAGCCGCGCCGCGGGGTGGAGCGACGCGACCTGGATGGCCTCCTCCAGGTCGCGCGCCTCGATGAGGAAGAAGGAGCCGACCTGCTCCTTCGACTCGACGAACGGCCCATCCGTCACCGAAATCCGACCGCTCCGGGAGCGCACCGTGACGGCCTCGCGATGCCGCAGCGAGGCCACCGTGCCCAGCTTCCCACTCTGGCGAAGGGCGTCGTCGTGCGGCTGGCACGCCTGGCCCAGCGCCTCCAGCTCGGAGGGGGTCAGTGTCTCGAAGGCCGCTTCGTTGTAGTAGGCCAGGCACAGATACTTCACGGTGTCCTCCACGAGGCTTCGAACATCTCGAACGGACGGACCTCCACGGCCCATCCCAGGTCCTCTCCGGTGCGCGCCGCCGGATGCAGCGACGCTACCCGGACCGCGTCGTTCAAGTCGCGCGCCTCCAGGATGAGCACCGCCCCCACCGTGCTGGCGATGGAGCCCTCGGACGTGGAGGGCTTGCCGTCCCGCGCCCGCAGAATCATGGAGGTGCCGTGCTGGAGCGAGCCCACGGCCACCTGCTGCCCGCTGGCCTTGAGGGCCGCGTCGTACGGCGCGCACTCCTTGCCGATGGCCTCCAGCCGGGCGGGGGTGAGGTGCTCGAACTTCGCGACGTCGTAGTGCAGCAGGCAGAGATACTTCATGGCGTTCTCCTCGAGGTGGACCGCGTGGAACACCCCTTGGCCGAACGGCCCCCCGGGAAATCGACATCGCCTTTTCGGGCGCGGTCGATTTTCACGGCCCCCTGGAATCTCAAGGGGTTGCGACACCGGCCAGGCGACAGGCCCGCACCTCCACGAGAAAACCCGCAACAGCAATGAATCACATACTCGCGGCGACCAGGATTCTCCGTGGGCTCGTATTGCTCTTGGCAATTCCAACCACAGGAGCCGCACGAATGACCAAGCTCGTTTCAGCCCTTGCTGGCCTCACCATCACCCTGGCTTCGGTGCCGGCTTTCGCGGGCGTCGTCTGGATGGACACGACGGCCGCCATGCGCGCCGCGTCCGGCTATCCCATCTCCAACCGGGCCAGCGTGAGCTGGGCGTACGCGAACCGGGGCGCGGAGGCGGTCTGCGCGCAGTACGGCTACGCGCGAGGCCTCTACACGGGCGCCCAGTCCGGAGAGCTGATGGGCCTGCACTGCTTCACGTCGGACATGGTGACGTGGCAGGACGTTCCGTTCGGGAACATCACCCGCTGGGCGTGGTGGGACGACGGCATCACGGTGCTCGACGACCAGATGGCGTTCAAGGCGGAGGCCGCCACGACGAGCGAGGCCGGACAGATGGGCCTGAACTACGGCGCGGGCTTCCTCACCGGCCACAAGAACACCGCGACCAACCACGTCGGCATGGTCGGCATCGACCGCTCCCGCGTGGGGGGACGCGGCGTGCGGACCGACGCCACGGGCTTCCCGGACCTCACGCCGTCGTTCAACCCCCACTATGCGCCCTGGTACAAGGTGCGCGCCGTCGCCACCCAGGTGTGTGAGAGCTACGGGTTCGCGACGGGTGTGGCCTCCGGCGCGTACACCACGGGCACCATCGGCATCCTGAGCCTCTCCTTCCACTGCTTCAACTGAGCGGAAGGCCCCGGTCGATTCACTAGACGACCGGTCTAATGGACGTTAATCCCAGGGGCATGAGTGCCTCTGGGGTTGATGTCCGTCGCCACATCCTGGAAGTGGCCCACCCGCTGCTGGTGAGGAAGGGCTTCTCCGCCGTCGGTCTGGCGGAGGTGCTCGAGGCCGCGCAGGTGCCCAAGGGCTCGTTCTACCATTACTTCAGCTCCAAGGAGGCCTTCGGCGAGGCCCTGCTGGAGGCCTACTTCGCCGACCGCCTCGCGCGCATGGACGAGCTGCTGTCGAAGCGGGGCACGTCCGCGCAGCGGCTCGTCGCCTACTTCCGCGACTGGCTCGAATCCCAGACGGAGGCCGACACACAGCAGCGCTGTCTCGTCGTCAAGCTGGGCGCGGAGGTCTGCGACCTGTCCGAGAACATGCGCGCGGTGCTGGACCGTGGCACCCAGAGCATCGTCGCGCGCATCGCGCGTGGCATCGAGGCCGGCAAGAAGGACGGCTCGGTGAAGAGCGCGCTGGATGCCCAGACGGCCGCCGTCACGCTCTACCAGAGCTGGCTCGGCGCCAGCCTGCTCGCGAAAATCACCCGCGACCGCGCGCCCCTCGACACCGCCATGAGCAACACGCGGCGGATGCTGGGCATGAACAAGGACGGCTGAGCCCCCAGCGGCCCCCGTGGGCTCGCCGTCTTGTGTCTGTCTTCTAGACGACCGGTCTACTCACATCTTGAAATCCCCCTCACCCCCGAGAACGCCCATGTCACAGACCCGGACCATCAATCGCCGCATCGTCCTCGCGAGCCATCCCCAGGGCGCGCCGACCGCACAGAACTTCCGCCTCGAAGAGACGCCCCTCCCGACGGTGGGGGAGGGACAGGTGTTGCTGCGCACGGTGTACCTCTCGCTGGACCCGTACATGCGCAACATGATGGACAAGGTGGGGCCGGGCTACGCGCCCCCGGTGAAGCCCGGTGAGCCGATGGTGGGTGGCACGGTGAGTCGCGTGGTCGAGTCGAAGCACCCGGGCTTCCGTCCCGGGGAGCTGGTGTTGAGCAACGCGGGCTGGCAGGACTACGCGGTGTCGGACGGCAAGGACCTGATGCCGCTCGGCGGGATGGCTCGGCCCTCGCTGGCGGTGGGGGGCCTGGGGATGCCGGCGTTCACGGCCTACGTGGGGCTGCTCGACATCGGCCAGCCGAAGGCCGGAGAGACGGTCGTCGTGGCGGCGGCGACGGGGGCGGTGGGCGCGGTGGTCGGGCAGCTCGCGAAGCTGCGAGGCGCGCGGGTGGTGGGCATCGCGGGCGGGCAAGACAAGTGCCGCTACGCCGTGGAGGAGCTGGGCTTCGATGTCTGCCTGGACCGGCGGGAGGGGAAGCTGGCGGAGCGCCTGGCCACGGCGTGCCCCAACGGCATCGACGTCTACTTCGAGAACGTCGGAGGCGAGGTGCTCGACGCGGTGATTCCGCTGCTCAACAACGGCGCGCGCGTGCCGGTGTGCGGGGTCATCACGAACTACAACGCCGAGTCGCTGCCGCCCGGTCCGAACCGGCTGCCGCTGCTGATGACGGCGGTGCTCCAGAAGCGCATCCGCATGGAGGGCTTCATCATCCTCGACCACTACGCCACGCGCTTCGAGGACTTCCGCCGCGACATGGGCGCCTGGGTCGAGGCCGGGAAGGTCAAGCTGCGCGAGGACATCGTCGAGGGACTGGAGAACGCGCCGACGGCGTTCATGGGCCTGCTCGAAGGACGCAACTTCGGCAAGCTCGTGGTGCGCGTCGGCGCCGAGTGAGCCTGTCCCGCCATCCTAGTCGGAGAGGCTCAGGCCAGAGCCTCGGCCCCGGCGGTTGTCGAAGTACAGGAGGTCGACGAACAGCGCGGTGGACAGGAGCAGCTGGCGCAGCCGGGGGTCGGTGCACGACGGCTGGAACTCCACGGTGAAGTTGTCCGCGTCGGTGAAGCTCTCCTGGAGCAGGCCGCTCCAGCGCTTGCGGATGACGGCCACCTCCTCGTCTCGCTTCAGGACGCGGAACGTCCAGGGCTTGGTGAATGGCCCCACCACCGAGGCCAGCACCACGCCGGTGGGCGACACGATGTCCAGGCAGCGCTGGAAGACGGTCCAGCGCTGCTCGATGGTGCCCAGGAGCCGGCCATCCCACGCCAGCACCTCCGCGCGCGCGAAGAAGAGCGACCACGGAATCTCCACCGCCAGCGCCATCGTGCCCGTCGGCGTCATGCACTCCAGCCGCGTGCGATAGAAGGGCCAGAAGTTGCGCAAGAGCCCCGAGGCCCAGCCCTCGCCCGTCTCCCCCACGAACACCGAGTTCCGGCCGTCCTCCCCGCTGATGCTGTACTGGTTCTTCCCCTCCCAACCGATGAGGATCTCCACCGTCTCGCGGAACTGGCGCATGTGCAGCATGGGCGACTTCAGCACGGCCTCCAGCGAGTAGCGCAGCTCCATGCTCATGTAGCGAGGGTCTCCAGGCGGTCCCTTCCCCACGAGCGCGGGAGCCTCGGCGCCTGGAGAAGGAACGACCGCGTCCGGCCCATCGTCCTGGGGACGACGCTCCCGCGAGCCCCAGTCCAGCTCCAGCGCGGAGCCGCTCCCCCCGTCTGTCTTGTTGCCCATGAAGCCACGCCTTAAGTGACACCCCGTCCGGGCACAAACCGGGGTGATTGAGACCTCGGATAGAGGGCCGCGCAATGAGGCCTCCACGGTCCCGTACACCCACCATGCGCCACTCCCTCGAGTCCTTCACCCCACCGTCGAGAACCCACTGGCATCGCACCACCCTGTGGGCCACCCTGCTCTTCGCGGGGAGCGCACTCGCGCAAGCCCCCGCCGCGGCGGACGCGGCGCTCAACATCCAGGGCGCGCTCGAGAAGGGCCTGCGCCCCTCCATGCTCAAGGTCGACGAGCCCCTGCCGGGCTGGTCCTTGAAGCAGCGCATGGAGCACTACCACGTCCCCGGCGTCGCCATCGCCGTGCTCCAGGACGGCAAGGTCATCCACGCCGCGGGCTTCGGCCTGCGCGAGGCGGGCACGAAGGACGCCGTGGACGCGGACACGCTGTTCTCCGTCGGCTCCATCAGCAAGGTCGTCGCCGCCGCGGCCACGCTGCGCCATGTCGCCTCCGGCAAGCTCGACCTGGACCGGGACGTCAACACGTACCTCACGTCCTGGAAGGTCCCCGCCGCGCCCGCCGCCCCCCACCCCGCGCTCACCTTGCGCATGCTGATGTCACACACCTCCGGCCTCACGGTGTGGGGCTTCGAGGACTACCAGCCGGGCGAGAAGCTGCCGACCCTGGTGCAGACGCTCGACGGCGTGAAGCCCGCCAAGAACGACCCGGTCCGCATCGACTTCGAGCCCGGCACGCTCATGCGCTACTCCGGCGGCGGCGTCACCGTGGAGCAGCTCGTGCTGGAGGACACCCAGCGCAAGCCGCTGGAGACCCTCGCTCGCGCCGAGGTGTTCCAGCCCATCGGCATGCGCCGCAGCACCTACGTCAACCCCGTGCCGGTGAAGCTGGGCAACATCGCCAAGGCCCACGACAGGAACGGCCAGCGCGCCGCCCTGCCCCGAGGCTTCGAGAGCTTCCCCGAGCAGGCCGCCTCCGGCCTGTGGACCAGCGCCCATGACCTGGGCGCCTTCGTCGGGACGCTCATCGCCAGCTACCAGGGCAGGAATCCCTATCTGCCGAGGCCCCTCGCCGTGCAGATGATGACCGAGGTCTCCCCGAGCCACTTCGGCCTCGGCCCCCGCCTCGCGGGCGACGGTCCGGGCCGCGTGTTCCACCACGGCGGCTCCAACGACAGCTACCGCGCCTGGATGGAGGGCTACCTGGAGACCGGCGACGGCCTTGTCATCCTCACCAACGGCACCAACGGCTCACAGCTCGCGACGGAGATTCGCAACGCCATCTCGGACGCGCTCGGGCGCGGCAACAACCCCGTGCTGCGCACCGTGACGCTGCCCGCCTCGACGGTGTCCGACTTCACGGGCACCTACCGCTGGGACAAGAGCGTGCCGAGCGAGCTGGCCGGCAACATCAGCGCCCAGTTCGAGGCGGACACCCTCGAGTTCAGCACCTCGAACGGCACGGTGATGGTGAAGGAGGGCAACGGCCCCGCGTTCCCCCTCTATCCGCTGACGCCCACGCGCTTCGTCACCCCGGGCGACGCCCTCACCCAGCTGCGCCTCGAGTTCCTGCGCAACGCCCACGGCGCCGTGAAGGCCGTGCGCGTGGACCGGGGCAGCGGCACCTTGCTCTTCCGCCGCGAGGCCGCCCCCGCCGCGCCGAAGCCGTAGCCTCAGCGCTTGCGGCCCAGGAACTGGGCGTCCTTCCAGTCCCAGAGCCGCTCCGGGTGCTCGTCCACGTCGAGGGGGAAGCTGTTCCACCGGTACACGGCGCGGGAGCTGGCGCCGTGGATGTGAATCCCGAGGCTCACCACGGCCAGCACCGCGAAGGTGGCGGTGCGGGCACGGCGGGCCTCGGGGCCTCGCCACTCCAGCTCGCGCACCACCGGCACGAGGAAGAACACGAGGTAGGGCACCACGTCCGTGAAGAAGCGCGGGCCATACGAGTGCCCCGCCCACCAGTGCGGGAAGGTGGAGATGGCCACCCAGTGCAGCGCCACCCCCGCGAGCAGGAACACGTGCAGCCGGCTGAACGTCCGCGCGCGCCACTCCAGCACCAGCCCCCAGACGCCCAACAGCAGCACGGGCGTGAAGACGAGCAGCCCACGCGCCGGGGACACGAGGTTACCGGCCAGGGCCTCGGCCACGCGGGACGCCACCAACTCCAGGCGCTGGGGTGCGTAGTACGGCGCCAGCACGGAGCCGTAGTGCACGAAGTTCAGCGTCATCCAGGGCAGCGCCACGACGAGCGCCCCCGCGAAGAACCGCCACGCCTGACGCGGGTACGTCCACACGACATACGCCGTCACCAGCAACACGGAGATGCTGTTGGTGGGCCGCATCACGTACCCCAGCGCGAGCGGCAGGCCCGCCCAGCCCGCGGCGCTCGGGGTCTCCTTCGCGCGCACGAGACAGAGCAGCACGAAGGTGAGGCACAGCAGCGAGGGCCCGTGCTGCCACAGCGCCCGGCTGGCGGTGGACAGCAGCGGCGTGCAGAAGACGAAGAGCGCGGCGAGCAGGAGCGCACGCGGGCGGGACAGCCGCAGCGACGTGCCCACCGCGAACATGACGACCCCCGCCAGCGCGACGAGCGCGGAGGCGAAGAGGCGCTGGGGACCATCCCAGACCTTCAGGTCCACCCGGCCCGTGGTGTCGTACGCGTGGCGCCAGTCCTCCAGCGCCTTCGCCAGCCCCGGATGCACGCTCCCCAGGGGCGCCGCCACGCGCGCGAAGCCATCCACCGCCACCACCATCGGCAGGGCGGCCAGCGAGGGCCCCAGCGGGAAGAAGTTGTAGAGGTGGCCGTCGCGCTCGTCGAGGCCATGGCGGAACGTCTCGAACGTGGGCGCGTACTCATCCAGGTGGATGTTCCCCTCGCGCAGAATCGACACCGTCGTGGGGAGCGTCAGCTTGGAGTCGAACGGCGTGTAGACCGGGAACACCGCCAGCACCGCGAAGAAGACCCCGAAGAGCAGCCCGCGCTCGCGCCACACGCGGGCCGCGGAGTGGACCGGCGACGAGGCACTGGACGAAGGGAGGACGGTTGTACTCATGGCGACGATGACCCCTCGCGCTCCAATGGGGGACCGCCGTCATAGTGGCAGGGGAACGGCAAAGCCAGGAACAGGTGGGATTGACGGGAGCGGCCGGGCGGGCGGCCGGTTCAGGCCCAGGGCACGCTGGTGAAGTACTCACCGAGCAGCTCCACCATGGCGCGCACGGCGGGCGAGACATGGCGCGAGCCCGGGTAGAGGGCGAACAGGCTGAGCGGCGGCGGTGCGTAGGCGTGGAGCACCTCGCGCAGCTTGCCCTGTGCGACGGCGGGGGCGGCGTACATGGGCGGGAAGCGCCCCAGGCCCGCGTCCGCGATGGCGAGCGCCAGCAGCACCTCCATGCTGTTGACGGACATGCTGGGCACGAAGCTCACGCCCCGCGCCCGCCGCGCGCCCCCGAACGCCCAGGTCGTCGGTGAGGAGGAGCCCGTCATCGCCAGGCACCGGTGCTTCACCAGGTCCTTGGGCTCCTTCGGCACCCCCGCGCGGCGCAGGTAGCCCGGGCTCGCGTAGACCCCCAGCCGCTGGCCTCCCCCGAGCTTCCGCGCGATGAGCCGCGAGTCGTTCAGCGGACCGACGCGCACCGCCAGGTCGAAGCCCTCCTCGATGAGGTTCGCGCGGCGGTCCATCAGCTCCACCTCCACCTTCACCTCGGGATAGCGGGCGATGTACGTCGACAGCACGGGGCCCATCGCGCGCTGGCCCAGCTCGAAGGGCAGCGTCATCC
The DNA here is from genome assembly GCF_038561935.1 of Myxococcus stipitatus. The sequence continues at coordinate 8,588,955 of NZ_CP102770.1, forward strand.
GCAGCCGCCCGCTGGGGTGGGCCTGGAGGTCTCCCACCAGGGCCTCGGCCGCGCGCAGGGCCGCGATGGCGGGGGCGACCTCGCGCTGGTAGCTGGCGCCGATGTCCGTGAGCGTCACGCTGCGCGTCGTCCGGGAGAACAGGCTCACGCCCAGGTGCTCCTCGAGCATCGCCACGCGCTGGCTCAGCGTCGACTTGGGGATGCCCAGCTTGCGGGAGGCTCCTCGGAAGCTGCGCTGCTCGGCGACCTCCAGGAAGGCGATGACGGTGTTCGGGTCCGCCTGATGGATTGTCCGCATGGCCGGACAGTACCTCCAGAATCCAACCATTGGCTATGCGCGTCCCCGGGCGCAGTCTTCCTCCCATCACCCGCTTCGAGGATCTCGCGCATGGACCTCTTCTCTTCCTTCCGTCTTGGCCCCATCGAGCTGTCGAACCGCGTCGTCATGGCGCCCATGACGCGCAGCCGCGCCATCGGCGGCCTCCCCAACGCGCTGATGCGCGACTACTACACGCAGCGCGCCACGGCCGGCCTCATCATCACCGAGGGCGTCGCGCCCTCCGCCAACGGCCTGGGCTACGCCCGCACCCCCGGCATCTTCTCCCAGGCGCAAATCGAGGGCTGGAAGGCCGTCACCGCGAGCGTCCACGCCGCGGGCGGGCGCATCTTCGCGCAGCTCATGCACGTGGGCCGCATCGGGCATCCGCTCAACATGGCGAAGGGCACGCGCATCGTCGCCCCCAGCGCCGTGCGCTCCGGCGGCGCGATGTACACGGACTCGCAAGGCATGCAGCCCTTCCCCGAGCCCGAGGCGATGAACGAGGCCGACCTCGTCCAGGCGCGCGAGGAGTTCGTCCAGGCCGCGAAGAACGCCGTCGCCGCGGGCTTCGATGGCATCGAGGTGCACTCGGGCAACGGCTACCTGCTCGAGCAGTTCCTGCACCCGCACACCAACCGGCGCGAGGACGCGTACGGCGGCGGCGCGGAGAACCGCTCGCGCTTCGTCGTGGAGGTGACGCGCGCCATCGCCGCGGCCATCGGGCCCGAGCGCGTGGGCATCCGCTTCACGCCCTTCAGCACGTTCAATGATTTGCCCGAGCGCGACGGCGTGCGGGAGCAGTACGTGGGCCTGGCCCGCGCGCTGCGAGGCATCGCCTACCTGCACCTCGTCGCCAGCCCCCACCCGGACTTCGCGGCGACGGAGGCGGCCATCCGCGACGCCTTCGGCGGCCACACCATCCTCAACGGCGGCCTGCTGCAAGACACCGCGCAGCAAGCGCTCGCCGCGGGCCGCGCCGAGCTGATGGCCTTCGGCAAGCCCTTCATCGCCAACCCGGACCTCGTCTCCCGGATGAAGCGCGGCGCGGAGCTGGCCTCGCCTCACCCCCAGACGTTCTACACGCCGGGGGCCGAGGGATATGTCGACTACCCGGCCCTCTGAGCCGCCGCCGCCTCTTCCATCAGCTCACAGGCGGCCCGGTAGTCCGCCTCGGACAGCTCGCCGGAGGAGAGCCTGCGCAGGATGGACGCCGGCTCCACGGAGATGTCCCCCAACACCAGACGCAGGTTCGCCCCGGGCCGGACCTCCGGAATGAAGCCCCGGTGCACCAGCGCCGTCCCCAACCACCCCACCAACATCCGCCGGACCTGCTGACGCTTGCCCTCGGGTGACAGCACGTCGATGCCTGGCGGGCGCACCCGGTTCCACAGCGCCTCGCCCTCCTTCAGCAGGCCCGGCAGCGCATCCAGCGGCATGCGCTTGGGGTCCAGGTCGGACCCCGCCCACCCCTTCTGCATTCCCGGGGAGATGACCTTCTCGGCCACCTCCTCCCAGTGGAAGGACACGAGGGTGCCTCGGATGGAGCGCTCCACCCACGCGCTCTCCGCCTCACGCTCTCCGCCCAGGAGCTCCACGCACCCCGACAAGGGGAGGAGCTCCGGGACGGTGGCCGAGGCGTCCGCGGTGTTTCCTATCGAGCGCAGCCGCTCCTCGAGCAAGGGGTGGCTGTCCCACGGCGAGGCGGGACGCAGCAGCTCCTCCTCGATGCGCTGCTCCATCTCCGTCCGCCGCCGAGGCTCCGCGAGGAAGCGTCGGAAGCCCTCCAACATGGGCACCCCCACCTGCTCCTGGAAGAGCGGCACCAGATCCTGCTCCAGGTAGGCCTGCCAGTAGGGCGCCAGCGCATGGACCTTCCGCAGCGCGGCGGACGTCGCCTGGACTCCGCACACGGACGCGGCGAGCGCATCCGCCTGCAGCTCCTGGCGCCGGGAGACGGCACTGGACGTGCGCAGGAAGAAGCGGCCGTAGAGCTGGAAAGGGACGTCGAGGAAGAAGGCCGAGTCCTCCAGTGCATCCACCGCCAGGGCGATGGACCGGCGCGTGCGGTAGACCCACGGGCCCAGTGCGAGGTCTCCCCCCTGATGGTGGCCGTACTCGTGCGCCAGCACCGAGGCGAGCTCCTCGCGCTCGAGGAAGGCGAAGAGCGGCAGGCCGATGCCCACCACGGGCATGCGGCGCAGGCCGAACCACTTGCTCTCCATCGTGATGAACGCGGTGGCCTCGACGGAGAGGTAGACCTTCTGGGGCGCCTTCGCCTTCGCCCGCTGGGCGACCTCGTCCAGCAGGGCGAACAGCGCGGGGAAGCCCTCTCGCGTCAGGGGCTCCACGTCGCTCTGCTCCCGCCGGGCGAACCAGCCGCGCGGGCGCAGCGCCCAGAGCACCGTCACGGCGCCCGCCCCCGCGAGGATGCCCGACAGCCCCAGCCCGCCCGTCACGAACATCTCCGTGAAGGGCAGCCAGAGCAGGGCCGCGACGACCGCCAGCCCCATCATCCAGAAGCCCACCCACAGGACGACCGTGAGCACCGCGCGACGACCGACTCCCGAAGAACTCACGGACTCCATGATGTGATGGCCTCGCTGACCACTCCGTGGAACCAATCCGCCTGGCGCGCCTGCTCGAGCAAGCGGCGCCGCTCCGCCTTGGGCAAGGCACTGTCGCGCGAGCGGACGAAATAGACCGCGGCCCTCACGTCCCACGGCAGCTCGGCGACGTCGAGGACCGCCGCTTCGCCCTGGATGAAGCGGCGCACGTTCTCACGGGGCGGGCCCGAGACCGCGAGGAACCGCTCCAGGGAACGCCGCGCCTCTTCATCGCCCAGCCGCACCGCCTCCGCGTAGAGCAGCGCCCAGATGGGCTCCGCGAGGTAGGACAGCTCGATGTCCCGGAGCGCCCGCGCCAGGAGCAACGCCTCCTTCGGGTCCCTCCGCGCCGCGGACATCAGCCGGACCACCGGCGGGGTGGACTCGAGCTCCTCGATGGGCCGCCCCAGCCGGGCACGCACCCAGAGGTCCCCGCCGTCCTCCTCCTTGAGATTCCGGAGGAGGGCATCCGGGTCCGCGCCCTTCGACCTCGCGACGACGAGCGCATGGAGCCCCGCGACCTTGGACCGGAGCGGAGCCTTGACGGTGTCGAAGAGTGACACCAGCACCGTCCGCGCCTCCTCGAACCGCCCGAGCGCCACGAACGCGGTCATCGCGGGCTCGAGCAAGCCCATCGCGGACTTCTCGTCACCGCCTCGCAGCTGCTCCCACCCCTCCACGGTGCCCTTCCAGTCCCCATCCAGGAAGCGCTGGTGCGTCACCAGGCGGAGGCTGGGCATGTGCGTGGGGAAGCGCTCCAGCAGGGCCTTGGCGGCGACCCGGCGCTCGGCCTCCGGCATCACGCGGATGTGGAGGTACTTCGCGTCCACCGACTCGGGCGCCGCTCGCGCCCGCTCCGCGTACTCGGCGAGGAGCCCCTCGGACTGGCCCTCGAGCTCGGCGGCCCATTGATAGCCCCGGTGCCACTCCAGGTTCTCCGGGTGCGCGTCGCGCAGCGTCCGCATGAAGCGCGTCGCTTCGCCTCCCCCCTTCGCGAGGGAGGCCTGGAGCGCCCGGGCCACCGTGGCTTCATCCCCCCCCGAGAGCCGGACCGCGGCCTGCGTGAAGGCAAGTGCGTCCGCCCATCGGTTCTGGCCGCCCAGATACGAGAAGCAGACCGAGAGCAGGTCCGCGGAGCGCCGCTCCACGTTCACATACGTCCCCCGGACGTGCGTCCTCGCCCGGGACGACGAGACGCTCTTGGGAGGCGTCTTGAACAAGTAGTTCACGGGCCCCAGCTCGATGACGCGCTGGCCGCAGTACACCGTGGCGGGAGGCCCATCGGACGCCTTGCCGTCGGAGTAGAGCTGCTGCGACAGGAAGACCGGCATGCCTCCCGCGATGTTCCACATCAGGAGGCCCTCGCCGCGCTTCACCTCCAGCTCCAGCGCGTCCACCTCCACCCCCGACTGGGAGGCGGCCCGCAGCCGCCGCGCCCCCACGGACATGGAGAGGGCCCGCACCTCCCCCGGGGACAGCACCACCGCCTCGTCATCCTCCTCGTCCAGGACCACGCGCAGCGGCTCGTTGAAGGCATTGCCCACGTGCACTTCCCGGTGGCGCGCCGCCTGGAAGCTCTGGCCCGCGCCCCCCAACACCAGGGCGATGGCGGACAGCGACACGAGCCGGCTCCACAGCGCCGGCCAGGTCCCCAGCGGCACCCGCGCGAAGATTCTCCAGGGGCGACGCGCGAAGTCGCCGGCACCGGCCTGGCCGACGTACGCGCCCAGCGGGAAGACCGGGAACATGAAGAACGCAATCACCCAGTGCGTGGTGATGACCGTCCCGTCCACCGCGTCCGGCTCCACCTTCCCGAGCATCAGCGTGCCGAAGACGCCGTGCCCCACCCCCCTTATCCCCCCCTCCTTGAGCGGGCGGGCGAACAGGCGCCGCTGCTTCAACAAGGTGTCGAGCGCCTGCCGGTGGGAGCGCAAGCGCCCCATCCACCGCGCCCACTTCAGCGTCCTGTACAGCTTGAACGGGTCTCCGCGCTCCACCGCGCGGCGCACACGAACGTCCTCACACAACGCTCGCAGCTCAGGCATCCGCTGGAGGAAGTCCGCCGGGTCACGAATGAACATTCAGGCGGCGGACTCTAGCAATCAGCGCAGCGACGCGACGAGCGCATCGAGCTGGTCCATCGTCTCGCGCATGCCGCCCTCCATCCCGGAGGCGAGGGTGGCGTCGCGGGCCTCCTGCGTCGGGTACAGCTCGTGGGAGCGCAGGCGCGTCTGGCCCTCGTGCTCCTCGAAGGTGACGGTGATGAGCAGCGGGGAGTCGGGGAACGGCTCGAAGACCTGCGTATAGACCAGCCGGGAGTGCCGGGTGATTTCGACATACTGGCCGTGGAAGCCGAACTCGTTGCCCTCCGCCCGCATGACATAGCGGTAGGCGCCGCCCACCTGGACGTCCGCGCGACACTCCACCAGCTCGACGCCTCGGGACTTGGGCGCCCACCAGCGCTTGACGAACTCCGGCTGGGTCCAGGCCTCGAACACGATGCGCGGCGGCGCGCGGAAGGTGCGCGTGAGCACGATTTCGCGCTCCGACGGCATCGTCATGGACGTGTCCTTCAACGGGAACTCACTGCCTGGGTTTGCGACCATGGCCCTTCTCCTTGTGCTGGAGCTCCTCCAGGAGCTCGTCCATTGCGTCGAAACGCGCGTCCCAGAGCTGCCGGTAGCGCTCCAACCACTCATGAAGCTCGCGCAGCGGCTGCGCCTTCAGCTCGTAGAGCCGCTGCTGCGCCTTGGGCTGCACGTCCACCAGCCCCGCTTCCTTCAGGACCTTCAGGTGCTTGGACACCTGGGGCTGGTTGAGGTGCAGCCGCTCGCCGATGTCACTCACGGGCCGGGGGCCCGCACGCAACAGCTCGACGATTCGGAAGCGATTGGGCTCGGCCAGGGCCGCGAACGTCTCGAACATGGGCCTTATATGCACATCCAGGCATATTCCCGTCAAGGAATATACGACCCACTGAGGGTCCCTCGGGAAAGAGGTGTGGCGGCCTCGAAAATCCGAGGAACCCGCTGAACACGCGCCGCCAAGACGTTGAATTCGCAGCAACCGGGGATGTGCATGGCGTTTGCTAGCGGTGCGCTCCGCCACACACTCTTGAAAGGTCTGCCCCATGATGCTGTCGAAGCCGCTGCGCGCCTGTGCCCTGGTCGCCCTGATGGGCGCCGCGGGTTGTGACTCGGATTCCCAAACGCCGCAGCCGGGGAGGACGACGCCCCCCGGAGAGCTCATCACCTCCCACAAGACGCGGGTGCAGTCGCCCCAGGTCTCCGCGAGCGACAGCGCGGCGCTCGTCGCGGGCAACACGGACTTCGGCCTGGCCGTCTACCGGCAGGTGACGCAGCCCGGGGAGAACGTGGTCTTCTCTCCGCTGAGCATCACCCAGGCGTTCGGCATGTTGTACGCGGGCGCGCGCGGCAACACCGCCACGCAGATGGAGCAGGCGCTGAAGTTCTCGCTGCCCTCGGAGCGGCTCCATCCCGCGCTCAACTGGCTGAGCCTCTCGCTGCAGGCCCAGGACCACCGGGACTTCGGTGACAAGGGCAAGGGCCCCACCTTCCGGACCACGAACGCGCTCTTCGCCCAGAAGGGCTACCCGTTCCAGCCGGCCTTCCTGGACGTGCTCGCCGAGCACCACGGCACGGGCATGTACTCGCTGGACATCACCGCGGACCCGGACGGTGCCCGCCGCGCCATCAACAGCTGGGTGTCCCATGAGACGGCGGACCGCATCCCGAACCTGATTCCCGAGGGCGAGGTCCGCCAGGACACGCGGCTGGTGCTGGCCAACGCGATGTACTTCAAGGGGAGCTGGCGCCATCCGTTCAGGACCGATTCGACCCAGCCGGCGGACTTCCATGACCTGGCGGGTGCGGCCAGGCGCGTGCCGACGATGTCCACCGTCTGGTCCTATCCGTTCGCGGAAGGGGCGGGGTATCGCGCGCTGGCGCTGCCGTACGTGGGTGACACCTTCCGCATGCTCCTCATCGTCCCGAACGCGGGCCAGTTCGCGGCGGTGGAGGGACAGCTGTCCGCGGCCTTCCTGGACTCGGTGCGCGGCCGGCTGCAGGAGACGCGGCTGCACATCACGCTGCCGCGCTTCGAGGTGCGTCAGGCGTTCTCCATCGTCGAGCCCCTGCGCAACCTGGGCATGACGGACGTGTTCACCGCGAACGCGGACCTGTCTGGCATCTCGACGGAGGAGAAGCTGGCGGTCACGGGCGCGCAGCACCAGGCGTTCCTCGCCGTGGACGAGAAGGGCAGCGAGGCCGCCGCCGCCACGGGCATCGAGCTGGGCCCGGTCTCCATGCCCCCCACGTTCGCCGTGGACCGCCCGTTCTTCTTCGTCATCGAAGAGGTGAGCACCCGGAGCGTGCTGTTCCTCGGGCGCATCGTGAAGCCCTGAGTCGCTGAGCCGTCAGGAAGGACGTGGCCTCCCCTCCTCGAGCGGGAGGCCACGCACCCCACCCCGCTCACTTCGTGGTCAGGTCGTTGACGCTGGGGGTCACCACGCCGAACAGGTCGCTGATGGTGGTCAGGGCGGAGGTCTTCAGCGTCGCGGCGGACACGACGGAGCCGTCGGGCGCGGCGAGCGAGCGGGTGGCGGTGGCCTCGGCGACGACGGTGGGGCGGTAGCCGAGGTTGAAGGCCCCCTGCGCGGTGAAGGCCACGCACATGTGCGTCATGAAGCCCGCCAGCACCAGCTCCTTGCCCGCGTTCAGCTCGCGCAGCGTCTTCTCCAGGTCCGTGCCATGGAAGGAGTTGGGGACCTGCTTCACCACCACGGGCTCGCCCTTCACCGGGGCCACCTGGGCGCAGATGGCGCCAATCTCCGCGCGGATGTCATACGGCGAGCCCGCGCCCCCATCGTGCATGACGTGGATGACCCGCGTGCCCGCTGCCCGCGCCGCCGCCAACAGGCGCGCCGCCGCCGCGAGGGCCTTGTCCGCGCCCTCCAATGCCATCACGCCCTGCGTATAGGTGTTCTGGAAGTCGATGAAGATGAGCGTCGCCTCCGCGAGCCGAGGCAGGTGGTTGTCGAGGCCGCTGACGGCACGCAAGCTCTTGGACGGGGTCATGTCTGGATTTCCTGTTCAGTTCAGTGATGGGTGATGAAAAAGGCGCGACCCGACAACCGGGCCACACCCGGCGCGACAAAAGACATTCAAAGACACGTCAACTCACGACACGAAACCGGCGCCGATACGCCGCCGGGGCAATCCCAATCTGTCTGCGCAAGGCCCGGTGAAGCGTCTCCACCGAGCCCAGCCCGCTGGCCGCGGCCACCTCCTCCAGCGGCTGGTCGGTGCTCTCCAACAAGCGACGGGCGACCTCCACCCGCGCGGCCTCGACATAGGCCGCGGGCGTCGTGCCCGTCTCCTGGCGGAACACCCGCGCGAACTGCCGCTCGCTCAGGCTCATCCGCGCCGCGAGCGTCGCCGCGGACAGGTCTCCATCCAGGTGCTCCGCGATGTACATCCGCAGGTCATCGATGTCCCGGCGTGACGCCGGTGGACGGCTCAGCGGGACGGAGAACTGGCTCTGCCCCCCCTGGCGCTTGAGATACATGACCAGCTGGCGGGCCACCGCGAGCGCCACCTCTTCGCCCAGGTCCTCGGAGACCAGCGCCAGGGACAGGTCCATGCAGGCGCTGATGCCCGCCCCCGTCCAGATTCTCCCGCTCCGCACGAAGATGGGGTCGGGGTCCACGTTCACCTCCGGGTGGTCCGCCGCCAGCCGCTCCGCCGTCGACCAGTGCGTCGTGGCCGTCTTCCCGTCGAGCAGCCCGGCCGCCGCCAGCAGGTGCGCTCCCACGCAGACCGACGCCACCCGCCGGGCCAGCGGCGCGGCGGTCTTCAGCCAGGCCACCACGTCCGCGTCAATCCGAGGCGCCAGGCCGCTCGGCAGCACCTCCACCGCCCCGGGCACCAGCAGCGTGTCCACCACCCCGTCGACCTCCGCGAAGCAGAGGTCCGTCAGCAACCGCACGCCCGCGGAGGTCCTCACCACCCCCGAGGTCGGCCCGGCGAGCTGCACCTGGTAGCCCGCCTTGCCTCCGGTCTCCCGGTTGGCCATGGCGAAGACCTCGGCGGGACCGGTGACATCCAGCAAGTCGACATCGGGGAAGACCGCGATGACGACGCGGCGGCGCGTGAACATGCCCTCATCGTCTTCATCGGACCCCATGTCCGCAATGACGATGTTCTGTCAGTTCCGGACACGACGGACAACGACAGGGCGCGTCGACTCCGCCTCTCATCGCAATGCGCTACCAGCAGGTGAAGACACCCGCGGTGGGACCTCTTGCTCTTTCTGGATGGCCCCCTCTCGCGTCAGTCCCCCCATCACAATCGGCGTGTGGCCCTTTGGCTTGCCGTATGTCTGATACATACTAACAGTGCGCGCACCCCAATACCTAATCGCTAGGGGGCGAAGGAGGTCGCGACGTGCCCGTCCCGCTGCCTTATCCTGGTGTCCAAATCCAGGAGATTCCCGCCACCGTGCGCAGCATCGTCGGTGGCTCGACCTCGGTCACGGGCTTCGTGGGACGCGCGGCGCGCGGACACGTCGAGACCGCGACCCGCTGCTTCTCCTTCGACGACTTCGCGCGCAAGTTCGGTGGGCTGTGGGCTGACAGCACGCTGAGCTACGCCGTCTACCAGTACTACCAGAATGGAGGCACCGAGGCCGTCATCGTGCGGCTGGCACCCGGTGCGCTGGCCGCGTCGGTCAGCCTGGCCACCGTCGCGGGAGGTGTCCCGGCCAACGTGGTGCTCGAGGCCGCGAACCCGGGAGACTGGGGCGAGAACCTCCGCGTCACCATCAGCGATCCCGCCGCCGGCGCGTTCGACCCGGCCGAGGTCAACCAGGTCTTCAACCTCTCCGTGCGGGAGGTCGACCCCGCGGCCCCGAACGACCCGAGCCGCGACCGGCTGCGCGAGAGCTTCCTCAACGTGTCCGTCTCCGACACCAGCTCGCGCGCGCTCAAGCGCGTGCTCGAGCAGGAGTCACAGCTGCTGCGGCTGAAGACGGGCAGCACGCACCGCCCGGCCAACACCACCAGCTCGCCGCTCACCAACGGCAGCGACGGCAGCGCGCTCACGGCCGCCGACTTCGTGAACGCCGCCGACCCGAACTTCGAGTCGGGGCACAAGGGCCTCTTCGCGCTCGACCGCGTGGACACGTTGAACATGCTCTGCCTGCCGCCGCTGGAGCGGACCGTCTCGCTCCCGGCGAGCGTCTGGACCGCGGCCGCGGCGTATTGCGAGAAGCGCTTCACGCTGCTGCTGGTCGACCCGCCCTCCTCCTGGAACAGCGTGACGGCCGCCGCCGCGCGCACGGGGCTGACGAGCCTGGTGAGCCAGAACGCCGCGTTCTACTTCCCCCTCGTCGTGATGCCAGACCCGCTGGCGGACGGGCGGCTCGCGAGCTTCGCGCCGTGTGGCTCCGTCGCCGGCGCCATCGCGCGCACCGACGCGGAGCGCGGACTCTGGAAGGCGCCCGCGGGACAGGACGTGGGCCTGCGCGGTGTCGAGGGCTTCAGCACCACGCTGACGGACGCATCCGCGCGGCTGGTCCTCAGCGACTCGCAATGCGGCACCCTCAACCCCGCCGGCATCAACCCCTTGCGCGCCCTGGGCGGAGCGGGGCCCGTGGTGTGGGGCGCGCGCACGGCTCGCGGCGCGGACGTGCTCGCGTCCGAGTGGAAGTACGTGCCCGTGCGGCGGCTCGCGCTCTACATCGAGCAGAACCTCAAGGACGGCACGCGCTGGGCGGTGTTCGAGCCCAACGACGCGCCGCTGTGGAGCCAGCTGCGCCTGTCCGTCGGCGCCTTCATGCACCAGCTCTTCCGGCGCGGTGCGTTCAAGGGCCAGCGTCCGCAGGAGGCCTACTTCGTCAAGTGTGACTCGGAGACGACGACGTTCGCGGACCAGGACCGCGGCACCGTCAACGTGGTCGTCGGCTTCGCGCCGCTGAAGCCCGCCGAGTTCGTCATCCTCCAGTTCCAGCAGATCACCCGCGCGACCACCTGAGCCGAGGCCGAATCATGCCCGCCAATCTCGCAGCGCCAGGCGTCTACATCGAGGAGCTTCCGAGCGGAGTGCGCACCATCACCGGTGTCTCCACCTCCGTCACGGCCTTCATCGGACGCGCGCGGCGCGGCCCGGTCAATCACGCCACGCCCATCTCCTCGTGGGCCGACTTCGAGCGCGGCTTCGGGGGCCTGTGGAACCAGGGTGAGCTGGGCCACACCGTCAGCCAGTTCTTCCAGAACGGCGGGCGCGAAGCCGTCATCGTCCGCGTCGACAATGGCTCGGCGACGGCCGGGGCCTCGGTGCCGGGGGGAATGGTGCTCGCGGTCAGCCCCCAGATCGCCGCGCGCGCGGGTTTCCACCACCTGCGCGTGACAGTGGCCCACGGCGGCTCACCCGGCGCGTACGACCTCACCCTCCAAGCCGAGGACGTGGCCAACGCCGTCCTGCAGGACGACACGAACCCGAACAAGCTGCCCTTCTCGCGCACCGTCTCGCTGACGGTGGGCAGTGACCCGACGGCGGCCATCGCGGCGCCCGCGGCCACGAGCCCCGCGATTCCGCTCGCGGCCCTCGTCGGTCCCGGGCCCAGCGCACGCCCCACGGCCGGCGCCACGCTGAGCAACGGCGTCGAGGTGCGGCTGCCCGTCGCCTCCACGCTCAACGTCGTCGCGGCCAACGAGGGGAGCTGGGCCAACGGCGTCGTCGTCACCCTCCTCCGTGACGCGAGCAGCACCACGTTCGGCCTCCAGGCGCAGCGCTTCGACGCCACCGGCCGCGAGCTGGAGAACGAGGTCTACTACAACCTCGTGCTGACGCCCGGCGCGCCCACCTACGTGGGGGATGTGCTCGCGAGCCGCTCCTCGCTCATCCGACTCAGCGGGAATCCGGGCGCGCTGCCGCTCACCACCGCGAGCGCTACCCTCTCGGGCGGCACGGACGGCAACCCTCCCACCATCGCCCAGTACACGGGCAGCGAGGCGAGCCGCACGGGCCTGCATGCGCTGGAGGAGCTCGACGTCGTCAACCTCCTGTGTGTGCCGTTCCCGAGCAGCGTCTCCGTGGTCACCGAGGCCGACCGCACCGGCTTCTGGAGCGGCACGGCGCTGCCCTGGTGCCGGACACGCGGGGCCTTCGCCATCATCGACCCGCCTCCGTCGTGGTCGACCTTCGACGCGGTCAACTCCAGCCTGTCGAACGGCACCGGCTGGATGAGCCAGCTGCGCTCTCCGCATGGCGCGCAGTACTTCCCCACGGTGCTCGCCCCCGACCCGCTGCAACAGAACCGGCTGCGGGCGTTTCCGCCCTGCGGCGTGGTGGCGGGTGTCATCGCGCGCACGGATGCGACTCGCGGCGTCTGGAAGGCGCCCGCGGGCCTGGACGCGACGCTCGCGGGCGTGCTCGACCTGAGCGTCCCACTCACCGACGGCGAGCAGGGGGTGCTCAACCGCGAGGGCGTCAACTGCCTGCGCGGGTTCCCGGGCATGGGCCGCGTGGCGTGGGGCGCTCGCACGCTGCTGGGCCAGGACAAGTCCGCGTCGGAGTGGAAGTACGTGCCGGTGCGGCGGCTGGCCAGCTACCTGGAGCAGAGCCTGCTGCGTGGCTCGCGCTGGGCGGTGTTCGAGGGCAACGACGAGCCGCTCTGGAGCCAGCTGCGGCTCAACGTCGGCGCGTTCCTGCACCAGCTCTTCCGGCAAGGCGCCTTCGCGGGCCGCACTCCGACGGACTCCTACTTCGTTCGCTGCGACAAGAACACGACCACCCAGGCGGACATCGACGCCGGCATCGTCAACGTGCTCATCGGCTTCGCGCCGGTGAAGCCCGCGGAGTTCGTGGTCCTCAAGATTCAGCAGCTCGCGGGCCAGGGCGTATGAGTCGCGGCCGGCCCGCGCCGATGGCGTTCTCTCTCTTCATTGACTCCTAGAGGTCTCCATGCCCGCCTTCTCGGTCAATACCCAGCGCTTCGACCCCTACAAGAACTTCAAGTTCCGCGTGAAGTGGGACGGCCGCTACGTCGCCGGGGTCAGCAAGGTGAGTGCCCTCAAGCGCACCACGGAGGTCGTGGAGCACCGCAACGGCGGCGACCCGTCCAGCGCGCGCAAGTCCCCCGGCCAGACGAAGTGGGAGGCCATCACGCTCGAGCGCGGCGTCACGCACGACGTCGAGTTCGAGCGCTGGGCCAACAAGGTCTGGCGGCTGGGCGCGGGACTGGGCGCGGAAGTGTCCCTCGCCGACTTCCGCAAGGACATCATCCTGGAGGTCTACAACGAGGCCGGACAGAACGTCCTCGCGTACAAGATCTATCGCTGCTGGGTGTCCGAGCTGCAGGAGCTGTCCGAGCTCGACGCCAGCGCCAACGGCATCGCCATCCAGTCGCTCAAGCTGGAGCACGAGGGCTGGGAGCGCGATGTGTCGGTCGTCGAGCCGACCGAGCCCTCGAACTCCGACGCATGAGTCCTGCGCGGAACGACGGACAGCCACCGCCGGGCACGCACCGCCTGGTGGGACCGGTCCGGCCTCTGCATGCCGCCACGCTGCTCGTCGCCTGGGAGCAGGGGCAACGCGAGGGCCCGGTCGAACGCGCGCTCACGCTGCTCGGCCAGGCGCTGCCGGAGACACCTCGCGAGGTGCTGGCCGCGCTGACCATCGGCGAACGCGATGGGTTGCTGCTCGCGCTGCGCATGGGGATGTTCGGACCGACCGCGCCCTGCGTGGTGGGTTGCCCCCGGTGCGATGAGACACTCGAGCTGGAGCTCTCGCTCGCCGACTTCTCGCTGCCACCGCCCGTCGAGACCGAGTCGGTCATCCGCTTCGAGGGGTTGAGCCTGGGGGTGCGCGCCCCGACGAGCCAGGACCTCCTCGACGTGCGCCGGGCCGGTGACGCGACGGCGCTGGCGGCGGCGCTGCTGGAGCGCTGCGCTCGCGTGACGGAGGGCGCGGAGCCCGGGGCCCTCGTTCCGGCGCACGCGGCCGAGGCCGTGGCGGCGGAGATGGCTCGGCTGGACCCGCAGGCGGAGCTTCGACTCGAGCTGTCGTGCGCGGCCTGCTCCACGGACTTCTCCACCGTGTTCGACGTGGTCGCCTATCTCTGGCAGGAGGTGGAGACCGCGGCACAGCGGCTGCTGTTGGAGGTGGACCTGCTCGCACGGAGTTATGGGTGGTCGGAGCGCGACATCCTGGCACTCACGCCCACACGGCGGCGTGCTTACTTGCGTCTGACGGGCATGGCATGAAGGGAGGTGCGCCATGAACTTCCTGTTCACCCTCGCCGCGCGCTCGCTCTCATCGCTGCCCGTGGCGGAGCCGCCGCGCGTGCCCTTCGTGAGCAGCTTTCCCGATGGCCCGCTGCTCGCGCCCCAGCCCGACGCCTCCGTGCCCACGTCCGTGCCGCCATCCCGGGCTGAAGCGCGAAAGGCCGCGCTCGACGTCGCGCCCGTGCGCCCTCCCCCCATCGCGCCCCCCGCTCCGCCCGCGCCTCACGTGCCCCCCTCCGTGCGCACGGTGGAGACGCCGCGCCCGGTGAACGAGGCTCCGCGCGCCGAGCCGGCGCCCCGCCCTCCGCCTCACCCGCTCGAGCACGTGGTGGAGCGACGGGTCTCCTCACCTTCCATCGAGGTCCAGGAGCGCCCGGCGCCGGTGATGCCCAGGCCGCCCTCCGTCATGGTGGGTGACGCGCCCGAGGCGTCTCCCATCCAGGAGCGCATCGAGCGGCATCACACGCTCGAGCGCATCATCGAGCGGTTGCGAGAGGCCAGCGCGGCCCCCGAGGCTCGCGCCGTCGCGGCTCCGGCCCGGGCTCCCGCGCCGCCGAGGCCCCCGCCTCCCGTGCCCTTCGAGCCCGCGCGCCGTGCCCCACCCGAGCGCGCGGAGCAGGCGGCTCCCGTGGCCCCCCCTGGCGCGGCCCTTCCGCCCGCGCCGCAGCCCCAGGTGCAGGTCTCCATCGGGCGACTCATCGTTCGCGTCCAGACGCCGCCGCGCGCCGCTTCCAGTGAGCCCGTGCGCCCGGCCACACCGGGCCTGTCGCTCGAGGCCTACACGGCCGCGCGCCGCCGCGGAGGTTCGACATGAGCAACTCACTGGCCATCGCCACGGTGACGGGCACGCTCATCACCCGCATCAAGGGGCTGCTCAACGGCGCCAACCTCACGGAGATGGGCATTCGCGCCGGGCATCCGACGGCGTCCAACAACGACTCCGGCGTCTACGTGACGCTCTACCACCTCGCCCCCAACGCGGCGCTGCGCAACGCCGACCTCCCCACCCGGCGCTCCAGCGGAGAGACCGCTCGGCGGCCCGTGCTCGCGCTCAACCTCCGCTACCTCCTGTCGTTCATCGGAGACCCGGAGAAGTTCGAGGCCGAGCGGCTCGCGGGGCTCGTGCTCGCCGACCTGCACGCGCGCCCGCTGCTGGGCGCGGATGAAATCACGACGTACCTCGGCTCCCTCGACCCGTCGCACTACCTGCGCCAGTCCGACCTCGCGCGTCAGTCCGAGCCCATCAAGCTCTCGCCCATCAACGCCGACGCCGAGGAGCTCTCTCGCGTGTGGGGCCTGGCGAACCAGAGCTTCTTCGCGCTGTCCATGGCATGGGAGGCCACCGTCGTGCTGCTCGACGGCACCGTGGAGCCGACGGAGTCCTTGCCGGTCGCGAGCACGGGCCTCGCCGTCGTGCAGGCCCCGGTGCCTCGGCTCTCGCGCCTGTATGAGCGCGCCAGTCGTCAGGCGGTGGTGGCGGACTCGGACACGCTCGTCATCGAGGGGGAGCAGCTGCTCGGGCAGCACTCGCGGCTGTTCATCGGCGGCGGCAGCGTCAACCTGACTCCCTCTCACGTGAAGGGCCGTGCGCTCGAGGTGGACCTGTCGTCCGTCTCGGGGCTCGTCCCGGGCGTCCTCCCCGTCGTCGTGGAGCATCGAGTGGCCGTGCCCGGAGCGGCGGGGGATGGGATGCGCCCCGCCGCGCTCTCCAACGCGCTCGCCGTGATGCTGCGGCCGACGCTCGGCGCGCTCAGCAGCGAAGGCACCCTGCCCTCTCGGAAGGTCCGCATCCCGATGACACCTCTTCCGAAGGTGGACCAGTCCGTCCAGCTGTCGCTCGAGTCGACCACCACCAGCGCGCGTCACACGAGCAGGACCTTCACCCTCCAGGGTGGGCAGGTGCTGTTCGACGTGCCGGGCCTCGCCACGGGGACGTACCTGGTGCGGGTGTCGGTGGACGGGGCGACCAGCGCGCTGACCATGACCGGGGGCGAGTACACCGGTCCGACGGTGACGGTGCCATGAAGTCGCGCGGCGATGGCACCCTCAAGCTCCGTGGGGATGCTCGGGTCGCGAGTCCCGAAGCCGGCCCCCGTCCTCCCCGCAGCCTGGCCGCGAGCGCGCTCTCGCCTGTCCTCGCGGCGGTGCGCGCCAACGTCGAGCGGGACACGGCGGGCGGGCCCTCAGTCGCGCTGCCAGAACCGGCCCCGGGCTCGCCGCTCGCCCTGCTGAAGGAGCGCTTCGGGCTGTCCGACTTCGAGCTGTCCATCATCGCGTGCGCGGCGGCCGTCGAGCTGCTCCCGGGATTTGGACGCAGCTGCGGCGCGGCCATGGGCGACCCGACGGCGCTGCTGCCCAGCGTGGCGATGTGCGTGGCGCGCATGCCCGGCGCGAGCTTCGAGGCGTTCTCACCACAGGGGGCGCTGCGCCGCTTCCGGCTGGTGCACCTGGGCGAAGGCGACGTCCTGACGGGACGGTCCGTGACGCTGTCCGAGAGCGTGCTGCACTTCCTGCTCGGGACGCCGTGCCGGGACGCACGCATCGAGCCGCGCGTGCGCGTGGTGCAGTCCGGCGCGGTGCTTCCTCCTTCGCGCGTGGCGCTCGTGGGGCTCGTCTCGGATGCGCTGCGCTCCGCGTCCGCGCCTCACTTCCAGCTCGTGGCCTCGAGCGCCGAGGAGGTGCGGCCCCTGCTCGCGGCGGTGGCGACCTCGCTGGGACGGGAGCTGTGGGAGTTCTCGGCGTGGGCGCTCCCGGAGTCTCCGGATGAGCGCGACGAGCTGCTGTGGACGTGCGTGCGTGATGCGCGTCTGTGTGGCGCGCTGCTGTTCTTCGACGTGTCGAGTGTGGGTGATGCGGCACGCGTCCGGCAGGTGGCCGAGCTTGTCTCGCGGGCACCCGACCCGCTGTTGCTGTGTGGTCCCGAGGTGGTTCGCCCCGTGGGCCGCACGGTGGTCAGCCTGGCGATACCGCGCCTGCTCCACGAGGAGGCGAAGTCCCTATGGAGGGAGGCGCTCTCCAGCACCGCGCTCCCTGGCGCGGAGGTCGACCTGGGTTCGCTCGCCGCCCGCTTCCAGCTGAGCCCGGACGGAATCGCTTCGGCGGCGCAGAGCCTGGTCCATGCCGGAGCCAACGAGCCGGCGCAGCAGACCCTCTGGCGTGCGTGCCGGCTGCGCTCGCGCGTCCGGTTGGATGACCTGGCCCAGCGCATCGAGCCCGAGGCCACCTGGGAGCGGCTGATTGTTCCCGAGGGAGAGCTGCGGACGCTGCGCGCCATCGAGGCGCAGGTTCGCCACCGGGCGCTCGTGTTCCACGAGTGGGGGTTCTCCGCGCAGGGAGAGCGCGGCACGGGCACCGCGGCCATCTTCGCGGGGCCCAGCGGCACCGGGAAGACGATGGCGGCCGAGGTGCTCGCGGGGGCGTTGGAGCTCGACCTCTACCGCATCGACCTGTCCGCGGTGGTGAGCAAGTACATCGGCGAGACGGAGAAGAACCTGCGCCGCGTGTTCGATGCGGCGGAGGAAGGCGGGGCCATCCTCCTGTTCGACGAGGCCGACGCGCTGTTCGGCAAGCGGACCGAGGTCAAGGACAGCCACGACCGGCACTCCAACGTGGAGGTGAGCTACCTGCTGCAGCGGATGGAGAGCTACCAAGGGCTCGCGCTGCTCACGACGAACCTGCGCAAGAACATCGACCTCGCGTTCATGCGGCGCATCCAGTTCGTCGTGGACTTCCCTTTTCCGGACGCGGACTTGCGCGAGCGAATCTGGCGGGCGGCGTTCCCGGAGCGGACGCCGCTGGAGGGAGTGGACCCGGCGCGTCTCGCGCGGCTGGCGGTCGCGGGCGGCAACATCAAGAACATCGCGCGGAATGCCGCATATCTCGCAGCCGCGGAGTCACGGCCGGTGGGCATGCAGCACCTGCTTGACGCCGCTCGACTCGAATATGCCAAGCTTGGACAGCCGCTGACTCCCACGGAGATAAGGGGCTGGCTGCCATGAGCCTGCTGCAGCTCGACATCGAAGAGCTTGAGCTCGAGGGTCTCGAGCCCGCTGGGCGCTTCGAGTTCGCGCGGGGCCTGGAGAGTGAGCTGGCGCGGTTGGTGTTGGATGGGGGTGTTCCCGCGGGGCTCCTCGCGGGACGGGGAGCGCTGGCTCCGTTGGCCGTGGCACCTCCTCCCGCGGCGGCTCCGGCGGACCTGGGCCGCGCGGTGGCTCGGGCGCTCTATGAGGGGTGGAGATGAAGGCGCGTGCCTCCAGGGCGCAGACGCGCGCCACGAAGCCGGTGGAGCGGCGCGTGGCGCGGCGGCAGGCCCAGCGAGGCCCGGAGCGGGCGCTCAGCGCCCATGACAGTCTGCTCGACCACCTGGATGCGGGGCCGGAGGCGACGCTGGAGGAGTCCTGGGCGGAGGCGACCACCGACGAGGCCACGATGGCGCTGCCTCACCGGGCCGAGCTCGAGGCGCGCTTCGGCGAGGACCTGGGGTTCATCCAGGCTTTCGCGGGGCCGCGGGTGAGCAGCCTGTTGGATGTCCTGGGCGCGGAGGCGGCCACGCGCGGTGGTGAGGTGCTGCTCTCGGGGCCGGAGGCTTCGCTCGAGACCGTGGCGCATGAGGTCGCGCACGCGCTTCAGAGTGGCGGTGAGGTGGGAGCCGCGTTGCCCGGGGTGCTCGCCGAGAACCACGAGGCGGAGACGAGCGCCGATGCGGCGGTCGAAGCGGTGCTCACGGGTGGAGAGGTCGAGACGGGCCGGCTCGACTCACCGGCCATGCGGAACGGGAACGTGGCCCTGCTGCGCCACCGGAGCCGCAACACACGCACGGTCAGGAGGACCACGGAGTCCGCGCGGGCCGAGGCTGATACTGATTTCGAGAAGGCTCCCGCGACATCCTTGGTCGATGAGACCGGGCCACCCGCCGACAACCCCCGAGGGGACTCCTCATCGCATCACCGCACTCACATCGGTGCGGAACGTGGCCTCGTGTGTGGGCGCCATGATGGATTGAGTGTTGGCAACGCCAAGGCTCGCGCCCATGGGCTTGCAGGACTTAGTCACCTGCCATTCGCACAAGGGCCTCCTGCCGCAAGGCACTCTCTCGCCGAGCGCTGGTCTCAGGTCACGGCCACGGCTCCGATAGAGCTGCCGTATCGCGCGGAACTGGCCGCACGGTTTGGCCGCCCCCTCGAACATCTCCAGGTCTTCGGCGGCCCCGAGTCCAAGGCACTCCTCGATTCACTCGGTGCCGAGGCAGCAACACGCGGCGGGCAGATTCTCCTCGCCGGGCCCGATGCCTCTCTCGAAACCGTCGCCCATGAAGTCGCTCACGCGCTTCAAGCAGGAGCCGCCACCAGCGAGCAGTGGCTCGGTGTCCTGGACATCCGCCACGAAGCCGAAGCACGCGCGGATGCAGCCGCCGCACTCGTGACTCGCGGCGCCCATGTTCCGTCGGAGCTGCTCTCCGCCTCCTCGATGCAGCATGGCTTCATCGCCTTGCGACGCGCCGCACGCGCCCCACCTTCGCCCGAGTCCGTCGCGGAAGGCGCCGAGGAAGCCGAGGACCTCGACGTCGACGACCCACCCGTCGCCGAGGAAACACCCCGGACGCGGACCCCACCAGGCCAAGACTCCGCCACTCGCGGCGGCGGCGGCGGCGGAACGGCCCAGCGGCGCACACGCACTCGCCAAGAGGCCCCCGAGGCCCAGCAGGCCACCCCTGACGCAGCCCCCACCCCAGCCCAGGAGCCAGGAAGCCCCGAGACACCCGAGGCACAGCGCGAAGCCACCCTCGAACCGGGCCCCGACCGACAGGCCGAGATTCGCGAGACCCTTCAGCAAGGCCAGGAGTCCTGGGACGCCGCGAGCGGCACCGCGGACGACCACGAAGTCTCCGTGTGCCCGCGCAGCGGCGTACGCCCTGGCCAGGAGCCCTTCACCCCCGGCCCTCCCCTCGAAGTCCCCGCCGTCACCGCTGAAGCGCCCGCCGCCGCCACGGAACCCGACCGGGTGGACGAAGCCTCGTACATGAGCGACGCGGACCGGGCCCTGTCCTCCCAGGTCGCACGCGGCCCGTCGGAAGCGTCCAGCTCCCGCTCCACCGAAGCCGAACAGGCCGCTGAAGTGCGCGAGCTGGAGCGCAGCCTCGAAGACGAAGCCGCCCCCACTCCGCCCCCGACACCTCGAGTCGAGCTCACGGGCGATGCAAACCCCGGCCAGCTCGCGGACAGGCAGCGCGAGCTCGATGGCGAAGTCCGCGCGAGCGAACAAGCCGCCCACACACAATCCGAAGAGGACTTCGGAGAAGACCGGCTCGCACCCGAGCAGGACCCGACGCTGGGGCATGACAGCCAGCTCGACCAGCTCCGCATCCCCGAGGTGAACCTCGAGGACGCCATCCCCCGCGAGCGCCTGGACGCGGTCGCCACCGACGCGAACGCGGGCCAGCGCCCCCTCGACCAGGTCCTGGTCGCACGCGACGAGGACATGCAGCAGTTCCAGGCCACCACCGAGCTGCAATCCACCACCCGCCAGGAGGTGGACCGCGAAGTCAGCGAGAGCGAAGGCGCGGTGGACCGCATGTGCGCGCGCGCCTGCTCACAGCGAGACCGGCAGGACGCGGACGCCACCGCGGGCGTCGCCAGCCGCCGCACCCGCTGGCGCGCGGAGACGGACCGGCACGTCCGACGCCGCCAGACCGAGGGCCAGACCCTGGTGCGCACCCGCGGAGAACACATCCAGCGCGTGCGGCGGGACACCGATGACCGCGCCGGTCGACGCATGAGCGGCGCACGCACCGAAGCCAACCGCCGCTTCACCGAGGCCCGTGGCCGCGCCAGCAACAAGACCCGCGAGGGCCACAAGCGAAGCTGGTGGCAGCGCGGCATCGACTGGTTCCGCAGCCAGCTCAACAAGCTCCGGAAGTGGATTCGCGACTTCATCGACGCCTGCCGCCGAGCCATCCACGCCTTCCTCGAAGCGGCCCGCGCGGCGGCCCATGCCCTCGTCGAGGCCGGCCACCGCGCCATCACCGCCACCATCCAAGGCACGAAGCGGGCCCTCGACGTCATCGCCGACAACCTGCCCGGCGAGCTGGGCGAGATTGCCCGCGACTGGCGAGACGACGCACACCGCTACCTCGATGAAGTCCAAGCCCGTGTCGACGAGACCGCCGCGGACCTGCACCGCTCCATCGACACACACATCGACGGCCTGAAGGAGCGCGTCGACCGGACGCTGGACGCGATGGAGGAGGGCCTGCTCGGCGCCGTCGACTTCCTCGACGACTGCCTCCAGAGCAACCCGCTCATGGCCATCCTCCGGCGCGTGTTCCCGAGCCTCGCGGACCTCGTGGACGAGGGACTCGACGGGCTCGCGCAGCGCGCCGCGGACCAGGTGAACTCGTGGCTCGAGTCCGCCATGGAGAGCACGGGCCTGGGCCGGCTCACCCAGTGGCTCGAGGACATGCACACGCAGAACGTGTGCAGCGAAGAAGGCGCCGAGGCCGCCGAGGAGCGCACCTGCGCCGCGTTCGAGTCCCTCCTCCAACATGCCCTCGGCTGGTTCGACGGACTGCTCGCGAGCCCCGCGGCCCGCTCCATCCAGGACCGGCTCCAGGCCAACCGCGACCAGGCCGCCGAGGAACAGGTCAGCTCCGTCGAGAGCTTCTTCGGCTTCCTCCAGCGCTTCGCGCAGCCCATCTACCGGGTGTGGCAGGCCATCGAGAGCGCGGCGAGCAGCATCATGGAGGTGCTCGGCGACGTGGGCCGCACGGTGTGGCGACACGTGGCGGAGTTCCTCGGCATCGACCCCAACATCGACCCGCTCACCGCGATTCGCAACGGCATCCAGAGTCTGTGGGACACCGTGGTCGAGGCCGTCCAGCCCCTCATCGATGGCATCCGCGGCGCGTGGCGCTGGCTGCGAGACAACAGCCCCATTGGCGCCATCATCGACTTCTTCGGCCGGATTCCGGAGGCGTGGCGCTCGCTCACCGACTTCGCCAGTCGCATCGGCGATGGCATCGCGGAGGCACTCACAGCCGCCGCCGACTTCTTCCGAGGCACCGTGATTGCCGGACTCGAGCGTGTCCTGCAGGGGGTCAGCGGCGTCTTGCTCCGGGTCGTCAGCGTGGCCGATGCGTTCGCCCAGGGCGTCCTGGGTGCATTGGAGGGTTTGTTGTCCTGGGAGTCGGGCATCGCCCTGCTCGATGCGCTCGTGGGCGTCGTGCAGGCCGTGCTCGCGCCCATCGTGGCGGGACTGCGCCTGCTCGCCGACTGCGCCATCTTCTTCTGGCGCACCATCGCCAGCGGCATCGGCGATCTGCTGAGCTGGCTGCGCACCCTCGCGGACATCGCGGTGGGCATCGTCACCGCGCTGATAGCGCCGCCGCTCTCGCTGGTCACCTTCTTCGCGGGCGCGGTGTGGCTCTACATCATTCCGCAGTGCTTCAAGGCGCCCATCCTCAACTTCTTCCTCGACATCTGCATCCGCCTGCTGCGCTTCCTTCCGGAGCCCGCCGACTTCCTGCTCGCCGCCGTCTACAACGGCGCGCTCAGCTTCCTGGAGACCCTCCGCGCCTCGCCCGATGAACAGAAGGTGAAGGCCATCGACCTGTTCGCCAGCATCTTCGCGGGCAACGTGGAGCTGGCCGCGGGCTTCGCGGTGGGCCTGCTCAAGGGCGTCTGGGAGAGCACCGGCGGGACCATCATCTTCCTGCTCCAGGCCATCGGCTGGCTCATCATGCTGCCCGTCCGGCTGGTGCAGTGGGCCGTGGGGCTCGCCAATGGCACCACCGAGGAAGAGGGCGTGACTCCTGGCGGAGCGGCCAGCGCGGAGACGTCCTCGGAAGGAGCCACGCAGAGCCCGGAGGAGACACCGGACGACAGCGGCGTCGCGCTGCGCCACGCGCGAGACCCGCCCGGTCAGCGCGCGAGCGAGTCGAGACCCGAGGGCGAGTCGCCTCGACCCGCGGACACGCTGCCCGTGGAGAGTCCGCGCGCGGAGGCCTCGCGCACGGCGGGAACAGACCCGGAGCGCCCCACGGGGCCCGTGCCGCAACAGACAGGCCCCTCGGCGACGGGAGAGGACGCGGCACGCGCACGCGCGGAGCCCGAGCGACCGGAAGAGCGCGCCGAGGAGGACCAGGGCGCGCTCGGCCCCAGCACGCAGGAGGAAGACGAAGCGGAGCAGGACAGCGAAGAAGAGGAGGAGGACGTCGACGAGACCGAGGCAGGAGAGGAAGAGGAAGGCGAGCTGGGCAGCGACGAGCCCGAGGAGGCACCCGTCTCCGAGCCACGCCCAGAGATACGGGTCCCCACGCCGCGCGCCCCGCCGTCTCCCACCGCGCCTCCGGTGCTCGATGCCTCGCGGTCGACCGGCGCGCGTCCGACCCCGCCCACCTCCGTCCGCACCTCCGTCCCCGAGCCCACCGTGGCCGCACCGCCCGAGGAGGCCACCGCCCAGCCCGAGACCGGAACCGAAGCAGCCACCACCGAGTCCGAGAACGGAGCCCCCGCCCAAGGCGAGCAGGCTCCCGCGGCACCGGATCTTCCCTCGGTCGCGGACTTCTTCCGTCAGCTCGCGACGGAGGGCTTCACGCGCGACGACGTCCGGGGCTTGCTCGACAGCATTCGCGCCGCCTCGCGAGGTCTCGTGCGCTCGCTCGCGAGGAGCGCCGCGCAATCGCTCATGCAGGCGCTCAACGCCCGAGGCGCCGCGTACCAGATTGGCGAGGCCATGGGCACCATCGCCGGCATGGTCGTCGTGGAGGTCGTGCTCGCCATCTTCACGGGAGGAGGCAGCGCCGCCGTGACAGCGGCCAAGGCCGTCCTCCAAGGCAGCCGAGGCGTGGCGCGACTGGCCTCCGTCGTGTCACGGCTGCGGCGCGCGGTGCAGCCGCTCATCGAGATGATTGGCCGCATCCGTCGCGCGGGCCAGGGATTGCTCTCGCGCGTGATGGGATGGCTCGACAACGTGGTGCAGTGGATGCAGCGCACGCTGCGCCGCTTCCTCGGACGCGGCGGACACACCCCGCCGGTTCGTCCGCACGCACCACGTCCCCATGCGCCGCGCCCGCATGCGCCCAGGCCCGCGCGTCCGGCCGGACCGCGCCGCCCCGCCCGCCCCGCCAGACCTCGGCGCCCCGCCAGACCCGCGCGCGGACGCCGCCCCGGTCCCCGGAGACGCCCGAGCACTCCACGAAGGCCCGCACGGGGACGCGGCAGGGGAAGAGGCCGAGGCAGAGGACGCGGACGGGGCCGAGGAAGAGGCCGGGGACGCGGCCGAGACCGGCGCCGAGGGCGAGACCGTCAGCGAGGCGGCATCGCGGCACGTGTGCGCCTCGCGGCGACCGCGGGATGGCGCGCGGTGCAGGCGCTCGCGCGCATGCGTGTCGTGCCTCGCATGCAGGTCCTCCGCGTCGCACGAAACGCGGCCCGCTCCGCCGCGCCCGGCATCTCCATCCGCGTCGCGTCCCGCCACCTCGGGACGCACATGTGGACGCTGCGAGTCACGGGCCGGAGGCGCAACCGGCGGGCCTCCGTCACGCGTGGACGCGCGTGGTTCGGTCGCAACGAGCGCAGACAGCCCTGGTACTCGGCGGCGCCCGACCAGACGGTGCGCCACCGCAGGGCGGTGAGCAACATGGAGCGACACATCACGCGAAGGGCGCGTGCGCTGCGCGACGAAACGGACGAGACGCGGGTCATCCACCGACGGCTCGCGCCTATCATCTCGCGCGATGAGCACACGCCGTCTCCCGCCCTGCTCCAGGGCGTCACCCTGGACGTGCGGGAGAACGAGTACCACGACGAGGACCGACCTTCGGGAGACACGGACTTGCTGTACCGCTGGACCCTCTCACCCAACGCCGCCGCGCGTTGGTTCCGGGTGCCCATCCCCGCGCTCACCGGCCCGGAGAACGCGCCGACGCTCCGGTACGTTCCAGGGACGAACCCGCCCCGGCTGCATCCCTACTTGCGGCGCGCGGGCATCACGGACCTCTCGCCGACGCCGTATCGGCTGCACCCGCCCACCCGGCGATTCATCCTGCGGCCCAATACGGAGGCGGTCATCACCGACGCGATGTGGTGGGACTTCTCGAAGACCCAGAACGACTACCTCCCGGAGCGTCGGCGCTGGTCCTCCCGCCGGTCGGGCCAGTACGGCTTCGTGCCCACCGGCCTGCTCGCCACGATGAAGCAGGAGCGCATCCGCCACGCCCGCAGGTTCTTCACGCAAGGGTCCGCCGCGAAGGGCCGCGTCCTCGCCGCCATCATGGCCCACCGGGGCGGAGACCATCCCCGTCCCTTCCGCTCGCTCCGCGACGAGCAGCGGCACGCCGTCATCCATCCGCACGCGCTGCTGCGGCACGTCCTGGTGAGCTCGGGCATCGAGACGACGCGCGACCTCGCGATGAGGGCCGCCGCCCACCGGTTGCCGGGAGGACGGACGTCGTCGCCAGGGCCCTCGGGACAAGCGAGCGCCTGGCGCACCCTCCGCGCCGCCGATGCCGAGGCCCAGGCCCAGCTCGGGCGGTACTTCTCCGCGGCGGCATGGCCGCAGACGCGCCGGCAGCTCATCCGCTCGGGACGCATCGAGGAGAACCAGCCCCTCGCCAGCAGGAGCGGGCTCGTCGCCTACACGAGCAGCAACGGCCCCACCGCGTTCGCCGCACCCGACCTCCCGTATTACCTCCGGACGTGGATCGCCAGCCGCTTCAGGGTTCCGGGCGCCATGGGGAACAGGCGGTTGCTCGCCGCCGACAGCGACCTCACGTCGGCGGAGTGGAGGACCGCTCCGGCCGCTTACAAGTCCACGCTGCCGCCCCTGACCTTCCCGTCGACCCATGCCCTGGGCCACGTCTACGTCCGCCTCCTCACCAGCGCCGCCATTGATGGGGGCTGGGGCATGAACACCTTCTTCCCGAAGACATGAGCAAGCCATCCCGTCGCGAGCGCATCCAGGAGGAGTTCGAGTCGGGCAAGACCGACTTCGCGGGCGAGCGCCTGCACGGAACCCGCCTGGAGGGCGTGAAGCTCCCGGGTGTGAATCTCCAGGACGCGAGCC
This sequence comes from Myxococcus stipitatus, assembly GCF_038561935.1. Next base: position 8,615,242 of record NZ_CP102770.1, read on the forward strand.
TGACGGGCGCAAACCTCCAGAAGTCCGTCCTGACGGGCGCGAACCTCCGAGGCGTCCGCGCCCGCGCCGCCGACCTCTCGGGCGCCGACGTGAGCCAGGCCGTGCTGGACGGAGGCGACTTCAACCGGGCCAAGGCCGACGAGACGAACCTCCGCGGAGCCTCGCTGGTCGAGAGCAACTGGTACCTGGTCCCCCTGTCGAAGGCGGACCTCCGCGACGCCGACCTCCAGAAGGCTCAACTGCGCCGCTGCCTGCTCGACGGCGCGGACCTGCGGGGCGCCCGGCTCACCGACTGCAACCTGCGGCAGGCGCGCTACACACAGCAGACCCTGTGGCCGGAGGGCTTCGACGCGACACGCTCGGGGGCGCTCGGGCCCGGCGCGGTCGCGACCGGGGCCTGGCACAAGCGCGCCATCCTCATCCAGTACGACCTGCGCGGCGCGAAGCTGGAGGGCATCCGGTTGCAGGGAGCCTTCCTGGTCCAGTGCGACCTGCGTGACGCGGACCTCACCGGCGCGAACCTGCGGGGCGCGCACGTGTTGAACTCGGACCTGCGGGGCGCGAACTTGAGCGGCGCGATTCTCCAGGGCGCGGACCTCCAATCCGCCGACCTCACGACGACCGTGCTGGAGCGCGCCAGCTATGACGCACGAACCCGCTGGCCCCGCCGCTTCGACGTGTCGGAGACGGGCGCCATCGGTCCAGCCACGAAGCTGAAGGAGCGGGACCTCTCCGGTGCGAAGCTGCCCGGGCTGGACTTGAGTGGGTGTGACCTGTCGGGCGCCAACCTCCAGGGTGCCGTCCTCTCACGCGCCTCCCTGCGCGGCGCCAACCTGCGCGGCGCCCGGATGTCTGGGGTCCGAGCCGATGGCTGTGATTTCGTCAAGGCCCTGCTCGCGAATACCCAGATGGACCACGCCAACCTGCGCCGTTGCCTCTTCACAGGCGCGGATCTCTCACACGCGGACCTGCGCTTTTCTGATTTGCGCAAGGCCGATTTCACCGGCGCGGACTTGACGGAGACCAGCACTGAGGGCGTGAGGCGGTAATCCCCCTCCCCAGGGTGGCTCGGGGCCTTGCGTCTTTACGTGTTTCACTCGCCGTGCTGTATTTTGGGGACAGGGGGCTCACCATCGTGTCCGCGTTCCCACGTTCGCCACGTACGCAGCAAGGCGCGCTCGTCGCGATTGAACCCCTCGCGTCGACCCCAACGACAGTCCTCTTCCAATACAATCCCCATACCCTCACAAGACAGCTCGAGGCGCGCGGCGCGGATGGAGGTCCCGCCGCCACCAGCTACACCGGCGCCCCTGTCGAGACCATCAACGTCGAGGTCGAGCTGGACGCGACCGATGCGCTGGAGGTCCAGGACCCGACCGCGCTCGCGCTCGGCATCCATCCGCAGCTCGCCGCGCTGGAGCGCCTGGTCTATCCGCCCTCGTCTCGAGTCATCGCCAATGTCGCGCTCGCCGCGCTCGGCAGCATCGAGGTCATCCCGCCCTCGGGGCCGCTCATCCTGTTCGTCTGGGGCGTGAAGCGCGTCCTGCCCGTCAGCATCAAGCAGTTCTCGGTGACGGAAGAAGCGCACGACCCGAACCTCAATCCCATCCGCGCGCGTGTCTCCCTGGGCCTGCGCGTGCTGAGCACCGATGACCTGGGTCCCCTGAACCGGGGCCATGACCTGTTCCTCGCGCATCAGGTCGCGAAGGAGGTCATGGCGCGGCTCGCCTCGGTCTCCACCTTGCCCATCCCGTTGAGCCGCTGAGGTCCGTCCATGATTGACTCGACCAGCCGATACGCAGCGCTGAGCCAGACGCCCCTGGTCTGGACCGACCCGAGCGGCCGGGAGATTCGCTACGTGCCGCGCCGCTTCCTCGCCCCCGCGGACTCGTACGAGGTGCTCGCGGAGGCGGTGGTGCTGGGAGGCGACAGGCTGGACCTCGTCGCGGTGCGGATGCTCGGCTCCGCGGAGGCGTGGTGGCGCGTGGCGGACGCCAACGAGACACTCGACCCCGAGACGCTCACCTCCGAGCCTGGCGTGCGCCTGCGCGTGCCCGTCCCCCGCTGAGCGCCCATGCTCCCTTCGGTCATCCTGACGATGCTGGCCGGGCCCGCCGTCCCGCTGCCAGCGCCCGACCTGGCGGCGGTGCTCGACAGCGCCAGCGTCAGCCACAGCGACGAGGGACGCTCGACCTTCCAGGTGGTGTTCCGCGCCCTGCGTGACGCGACCACGGGGCTCTTGGACCACCCGCTGCTGCTCAGCCAGCGGCTCAAGGTGGGCACGCGCCTGGTCTTGATGGTGACGGTCAACGCCATTCCCCAGGTGCTGATGGACGGCATCATCACGCACCAACAGCTCAACCCGGGAGACAAGCCGGGCAGCGGCTCCATCACCGTCACGGGCGAGGACCTGGGCGTGCTGCTGGACCAGGTGGAGCTGCGCATGCCCTTTCCGGGCAACGACACCGCGCTCGCCTATCTCCTGCTCGCGCCCTATGCGGCGGTGGGCCTGGTGCCCCTGGTGCTGCCGCCGCCCACGGACATCCCGCCCGACCCGACGCGCGAGATTCCCCATCCCCAGGGCACCGCGTGGGCGATTCTCTCCGAGAAGGCGCGGCAGCACAGCTGCTCGTTCTTCATCTTCCCCGGGCCGCTCCCCGGGCAGAGCACGGCCTACTTCGGTCCCCGCATCCCCGCGTTCATCCCGCAGCGCGCGCTCACCACGGGCATGGGCGCGGCCAACAACGTCACGAGCATCTCCTTCCAGCACGACGGCACCACGTCCACGCAAGTGGTCGGTCTGGTCCAGGACGACAGCCCCGCCGTCACGCTGCCACCGCTGCCCGTCTATGGCGTCCCGGTGCTCACCCCACCGCTGGCCACGATGCCGTCGCTCTACGTCAACCAGCCCATCGTGAAGCTGAAGTACCTGGAGCCCACCACGCGCTCCAACTACGTGCGCGCGTTGCTCCAGGCCTCATCGGAGACGACCAGCTCGACGGTGAAGGCGGTGACGGCCTCGGGTGAGCTGGATACGGCGCGCTACGGGATGGTGCTGTATGCGCGCCAGCTCGTGGGCGTGCGGGGCGCGGGCTACAGCTTCGACGGGCTGTACTACGTGAAGAGCGTCTCGCACACCATCAAGCGCGGTGAATACAAACAGAGCTTCCAGCTGTCGCGTGAGGGGCTCGGCTCCACGGTTCCGGCGGTCATCCCATGACGGCGTACTACGGAAAGTATCGCGGCACGGTCATCAACAACTTCGACCCGCTCCAGATTGGCCGGGTGCAGATCAGCTGTCCCGCGGTGCTGGGAGAGAGCGTGCTCGCCTGGGCGATGCCGTGTGTCCCGTATGCCGGCGACGGAGAGGGCCTGTTCCTCATCCCGCCCATCGGCGCGAACCTGTGGGTCGAGTTCGAGGCGGGAGACCGCGACAAGCCCATCTGGGTGGGAGGCTTCTGGAACGTGGGCCGCACGCCCGCGCTGCCCGCGCTGCCCACCACCAAGGTGCTCAAGACGGGCGGCGCCACGCTCAAGCTGGATGACCTGCCGGGCGCGGGCGGCGTCACGTTGGAGGTGGGTCCTCCGGTGGTGGCGATTCCCGTGAAGATTGCCCTGAGCGCGCAGGGCATCGAAATCTCCTGCGGCGGCGCGAGCGTGAAGCTCGACCCCGTGCGCGTGAGCCTCAACAACGGTGCCCTGGAGGTGGTGTGATGGGTTCTCCCGTCCTGCATCAGGGAGCGATGGTGCAGTGTCCGCATGGCGTCCCCGCGCAGCCCATTCCGTCGCAGGTGCGGGTGATGACGAACCACCAGCCGCTGCTCACGCAGAGCGACGTCTTCACCATCGCGGGCTGCCCCTTCCAGCTCCCCGGGCCCACGCCGTCGCCCTGCGTGCAGGTCCGGTGGGTGACAGCCTCGCTGCGCGTGCGCGCCTCGGGGGTGCCGGTGCTGCTCCAGACGAGCTCATCACTGTGCCTCGCGGGCACGCAGGCGCCGCAGGGCCCCGCGCTGGTCGCGGGCGTCTCGCCGCGGGTGAGCGCGCTATGAAGACGCTCTCCTTCCCCTACCGCATCGACCAGACCGGCCGCACGGCGATGGCGGGGCCCGACGACGAGCTGCGGGAGCTCATCGAGCAGCTGCTGTTCGTCGCGCCCGGCGAGCGGGTCATGCGCCCGACGTTCGGCAGCGGCGCGGCGCAGCTGGTCTTCGCACCGGCCAGTGAGCAGATGGCGGCGACCGCGCAGCACCTCGTCCAGGGGGCGCTGCAAGCGTGGCTGGGCGACAGAATCCTCGTGGAGGGCATCGACGTCCAGGCGGAGGAGTCGGTGCTCACGGTGACGCTGCGCTACCGCACGCGCATCACCGCCGAGACACGCAGCGTGGTCGTCAGAGGGCAGGTGTAGCCGTGACGAGCTCGGTCGAAGGACGCAGACGTGCCCTCGCGGCCCGCTTTCCGCTGACGGGAAACGGGCTGGAGCTGGCGGTGCTCCCTGGCACCGACCCCGCGCTGAACGCCGCGTTCCTGCCGGTCAACACCGGCCTGCCCGCGCGCATCGCCGGACGCATCCTCCTGCTGCGCTTCGTCACCACCCAGGGCGTCGCGGCGCTCACGCAGGCCCAGGTGGCGATTGCCGGCGCGACGGTGCGCTGGCTCGTCCCGCTCACGGCGCTGGCCACGCTGCCCGCCACCGACCCCGCCCTCCAGCCGGATGAGCTCGCGTGGTTCAACGCGCTCGCCACGGCGCTCGACCAGCAGTCCGCGGGCCTGGGCGAGTTCCTCCTCGTGCACACCGAGGTGGCGCTGCCCGCGAAGGTCTCCCTCAAGCTGCGCGCCAACCCGGTGAGCAACAACCCGCCGTCGGGCTTCGAGGCGCGACTGTCCTCGCTCGAGTTCGACCAGACGGGAGACCTGACCTCCGGGGTGCGGACCCGCTGGCTCAACGGCATCGACCACGTCATCGTGGCCGACCTGAACCCGCTCATCTCCGAGCGGCTGCGCCAACGCGTGGTGTTCGTGCGCTGCGCCAATGCGTTCGGCGTCAACGAGCTGGGCGCCACGCACTTCTCCATCACGGGTGGAGAGCGGGTGCCCACCGTGGCCCTGCGCTGGGCCCAGCCGCTCTCGCGCATCGCGAGCGTCGTGGACGCGGAGCTCACGGGCCCGGAGCGGACGGCGCTCTCCAACTTCGCCGCCATCCACCCGACCGATGTGAACCAGTGGGTCGTCCTCTGTACGCAGGAGCGCGGAGACTTCTCGCTCTACACCCTGCGTGTCTCGAGCGCCCCGACCTTCGACCCGCTGCTGTCGGCGGTGACGCTGAACCTCAAGGTGGACTGTCCCACCCAGCTCGACTGCGCTCCCCCGCCGGGGTGCAGCGAGGCGCCCGTTCCGCCGCCCGTCCTCGACTACCTGACGCGCGACTTCGCGGGCTTCCGCCGCCTGCTCTTCGACCGCATCGCCGCGCTCGGCGCGGGCAGCGCGGACGAGAGCCCCGCGGGGCTGGCTTCCACCCTGGTGGAGCTCATCGCCGCCCGCGCGGACCAGCTCGCCTACGCGCAGGACTCGGTCGCGACGGAGGCGTACCTGCACACCGCGCGACTGCGCTCGTCTGTGCGGCGCCATGCGCGGCTGCTCGACTACCGCATGCATGAGGGCGTCAACGCCCGCGCCTTCGTGCACCTGCGCGCCAGCGAGGGCGCCAGCGTCGACAACCCCGTGCAGGTGGGGGACCTGTTCCTCACGCGCATCGGCTCGGCCGCGTCCGCCATGCTCGCGCCCACCGTGCTGAGCGAGCCCCTGCCCCCGGAGACCCAGGTCTTCGCCGCGCTCCTGTCACTCGCGCGGCTGCGCTCGGTGCACAACGACATCGAAATCTACACGTGGGGCGAAGAGGAGCTGTGCCTGCCGCGTGGCGCCACCCGCTGCACGCTGCTCGACCCGGACCACGCGCTCGAGTTCTTCCAGGGCGACCTGGTGCTGCTCGAGGCCGTCGCCAGCGAGTCGAGCACCGTCGCGGAGGACACGGACCCCACGCTGCGCCACATCGTCCGCCTGTCATCGCCGCCCCGACAGGCCCACGACGCGCTGCTCTCGCGCGATGTGCTGGAGATTGAGTGGCACCCCGAGGATGCCCTCCCCTTCGACCTGCCCATCCGGGTAGCGGGGCGCGTGCTCGCCAAGGCGCGAGGCAACATGCTGCTCGTCGACCACGGAGAGCCCGCGCCCGCGGAGACCCTCCAGGCGGCCCCCTTCGGGAGCCGAGGCCGGCTCCATGCGCGCCTGCGAGGCATGGGGCTGACCCACGCCACCGCCGCGCCCACCTGGGATGACCCCACCGCGCACGAGTGGCTGAGCACGACGTGGTCCGCCACCGGCGTCGTCCAACAAGCCCCCGAGTCCGCCCTTCCGTCCGTGTCCCTGCTCGCCGCCGACGGCACCGAGTGGGCACCGCAGCGCGACCTGCTCGCGTCGGACCGCTCCGCCTCCGAGTTCTGGGTGGAGACGGAGTCGAGCGGCCAGGCGTGGATTCGCTTCGGCGATGGCACCACCGGACAGAAGCCGTCCGACGACGAGACCTTCACCGCCCGCTATCGGCTGGGCAACGGCACCCTGGGCAACGTCGGCGCGGGCGCCATCGCGCACCTGCTGACGACACGCTTCGCCCCGAGCGCGCTCGCCGCCGTCCGCAACCCGCTGCCCGCGGTGGGGGGGGTCGACCCCGAGCCGATGGAGAACGTGCGCCGCTCCGCGCCCCAGGCGTTCCGCACGCAGGAGCGCGCGGTGACGCTGGCCGACTGGGCCGAGGTCGCGAGCCGCCACCGCGAGGTGCAGCGCGCCGTGGCCCGACTCATCTGGACCGGCTCCTGGCACACCGTGCGAGTCCACGTCGACCGCGTGGAGGGACGCCCAGTGGATGCGCCCTTCATCGCCGAGATGACGCGCTTCCTGGAGCGCTTCCGGCTGGCGGGCTACGACCTGGAGATCACGGGCCCCACCCACGTGTCGCTCGACATCGTGCTGTCGATTTGCGTCGCGCACGATGCGTGGCCCGAGGCGGTCTCCGCGTCGCTGCGCGAGGTGTTCGGCCGAGGCATCCTCACCGACGGCACCCGGGCCTTCTTCCACCCGGACAACTTCACCTTCGGCAACAGCGTGTACCTGAGCCAGATTGTCGCGAGGGCGATGTCCGTGAAGGGCGTGCGCTGGGTCGACGCACGCGCCGAGGTCCCCGGCCACCGCTTCCGCCGCTTCTCCAGCACCGCGTCGGATGAGCTGGCCTCCGGCATCCTGAAGATGGGGCCGCTCGAGATTCCCCGGTGCGACTCCGACCCGAACGCCCCCGAGCGAGGGCGCATCCAGTTCAACGTGGAGGGCGGCGCATGAATCACGAGGGCTGCTGCGAGCCGACTCCCGACGCCCGCGAGAACCCACCCGGGCTCTCCGCGCTGCGCTACCGGACCGGGACCTGGGCCACCTTCCGAGCGGCGATGGTGTCGCAACTTCCGCTGGAGAGCGTGCAGCCCGAGAACGGCCCCGCGAAGCGACCGCTGGCCGCGCTCACCGCCAGGGACCCGTCCGACCCGACCATCGCACTGCTCGACGCGACGGCGTGTGTGCTCGACGTCCTGACCTTCTACCAGGAGCGCCAGCTCAACGAGGTGTTCCTCGCCACTGCGCGCGAGCGGATATCGCTGGTGCAGATTGCCCGCGCCCTGGGCTACGAGCCGGGCCCGGGGCTCGCCGCCTCGGGCTACCTCGCGTTCAACGTGTCGCCGCAGGCCACCGAGCCGCTGCTCGTGCCCGTCGGCACCGCCGTGATGGCGATGCCCGAGGGCAACACGCCGCCGCCCGTGTTCGAGACGGACGAAGGGCTCGAGGCCCGGCTGGAGTACAACAAGCTGCCCGTCAGCCGCCGCCGTCCGCGCGAGGACCTCAAGAAGGGCGACAACCACCTCTGGGTCCACGGCCTCACGACGCGCGCTCAGCGCGGCGACGGGGTGCTCATCTACGGCACGGACCGGCTCGGCACGCCGGGCAGTGAGCGCTGGGAGTTCCGGCGCATCGCCGCGTTCGAGACGGACACGGTGCACGACGAGACGAAGCTCACCTTCGAGCGAGGCCTGGGCGACAACTACACGGCCCCGCCCGAACGCGCGCTGGAGGTGCTCCTCTTCCGCAACCGCGCCTCGCTGTTCGGCCACAACGCGCCCGACTGGAAGCTGCAATCGGACCAGACGCAGCTCACCGCCTGGTGGAGCGCGGGCGGCAGCATGAATGATGTCCCCGAGGTCGGCGTGGACGGCCGCACCCGACTGCTCAGCGGCTCGAAGCCCGTGGTGCAGTGGCCGAAGTTCGACCTGGTGGACGACCCCGCGGTGGGCACGTCCTCGGTGGACCTGGACCGCGAATACAACGGCATCCTGAAGCACAGCTGGGTGGTCCTCACGGACGGCTACAACGTGGAGGCCTACAGGGTCCTGCAAGCCAGCACCCGCTCCCGGCAGGACTTCACGCTCACCGGCAAGGTGACGCGCATCAAGCTTCAAGGCGAGAACCTCAGCGTCTTCGGCCGCCGCGCGACCACCGTCTGGTGCGAGCCCGACTCGTTCCAGCACGTGGGCGAGCCCGACCTCACCCCCGTCACCGGCGCCACCCTCTCCCTCGACGGTTCCTTCCCGGAACTCACGGGCAGGCTGCTCGGCGTCCATGGCCCGGATGCCCTCACCGAGGCCCCCGCGGGAGAGGTGGTGCGCATCGTGTCCGCCACGGTGAACGCGGACGGGAAGACCACGCTCCTGGTTGACCCGCCCCTCGCATCCAAGTACGTGCGCGCGGAGGTCGTGCTCAACGCCAACGTCACGCGTGCGACGCACGGACAGACGGCGCCCGACGAGGTGCTCGGCAGCGGCAACGCGGCCCAGGCCTTCCAGCGCTTCGTCCTCAAGGGGAAGCCGCTCACCCACGTCCCCTCCGCCGAGGAGCCTGGCGGCCAGGCGGCGCTCACCCTCCGCGTCGGCGGCGCGGCCTGGACGCGCGTGCCGTCACTCCACGGCCAGCCCAAGGACGCGCTCGTCTATTCGCTTCGCTATGCGTCGGACGGGAGCACGGTGGTGGAGCTGGGTGACGGCGAGATGGGGGCGCGCCTTCCGCCGGGCGCGGAGAACGTCGTCGCCTCCTACCGGACGGGGCTGGGGCTCGTGGGAGAGGTCGCGCGGGGACGAGCCTCGCTGCTCACGCGAAGGCCCGTGGGCATCGACAGCGCCATCAACCCCACGGCCTTCTCGGGCGCCGCCGACCCGGAGTCCATCGCGGAGATTCGCTCGAATGCGCCCAACTCCGTGCTCACACTGGGACGGCTCGTGTCCATCCAGGACTATGAGGACTACGCGCGCTCGTTCGCGGGCATCGGCAAGGCGCTCGCCGTGGGCATCTGGGCCGGGCAGCGGCGACTGGTGCACCTGACGGTGGCCAGCGCGAGCGGCAAGCCCCTGGGCCCCACCGACCCGGTGCGCGTCAAGCTCGCCGAGTCGCTCGTCCAATACCAGGACCCCGTGCACCGCGCGGTGGTGGACAGCTACCAGGAGCGCTCGTTCGGACTCGTCGCGTCGTTGCTCATCGACCCGGCCTATCGCTGGGAGGACATCGACGCGGCGGCGCGGGCGGCGCTCTTCGGCGCCTTCGACTTCTCCCATCGACGCTTCGGCCAGGGCGTCACTCCCGCCGAGGTCGTCACCGTGCTGCAAGCCGTTGAAGGAGTGCTCGCGGTCGACCTGGACAAGCTGTACCGCACTGACCTCACGCTCGCCGCGCAGGCCGCGCCGCCGCAGCTGCTCATCGAGGCGAGCGGCCCCGTGACGAGCGGAGGTCTCCGCACCCAAGCCGACCTGCTGCTCGTGTCGAGAAACGCAGCCGACATCGCATTGTCGAGGAGGTCTGAATGAGCGGCCGTGAGTCGCTGTACGCGCGACTGCCCGCCATCTACCGGCGGCGAGACGCGGAGCTGGGGGGCCCGCTCCGAGCGCTCCTCTCGGTGATTGACCGGCAGTTGGAGACCGTCCGCGCCGACATCGAGACGACGTGGGACAACGCCTTCGTCGAGACCGCCGAGGAGTGGCTCATCCCCTACCTCGGTGGCGCCCTCGGCGTCCCCGTCGCGCGGGATGTGCAGGCCATCGCCTTCAGTCGCCGGGCGCTCGTGGCGAACACGCTCGGCTACCGCCGCCGCAAGGGCACGGCGGCGATGCTGGAGCAGCTCTCTCGAGACCTCACCAACTACCCCGCACGCGTCGTGGAGTTCTTCACGCGACTGGCCTGGAACGAGTCCATCAACCACCCCACGGGCCGGCACGCCACGCTCGACCTCCGAAGCACGGTGGCGCTTCAGCGGCTCTCGGGCCCCTTCGAGGAAGCGACGCGCACCGTGGACGTGCGCTCCATCCACTCCGGACGCGGCCAGCACAACCTCCCCAACATCGGCCTCTTCCTGTGGCGCACGCAGCTTCGCGCGCTCACCGCCGCGACGGCCCCCAGCATGGGGCTCGTCGGACAGGCGGCGTTCCGGTTCAACCCGTTCGGCGTGGACCGGCCGCTGTACGCCGCGCTGGAGACAGAGACCGACCCGGCCGCCATCGCCACCGAGGCCTCCGTCCCTCTCGCGCTCTCACGCCGACGCCTGTGGGAGCGGGCGCGCCAGCTGGGCAACCAGATGAAGTTCCCGTTCTCCATCGCGGTGCACGGCCTGGATGGAGGGAGCAACCCCGTCGTGCGCGCCGTGAGCGCCACGCAGGTGGCCATCTGCGACCTCTCCGCCATCGAGACGAATCCCGCCACCGTCGCGGCCGACCAGGTGGTCGTCGACCCAGAGCTGGGCCGCTTCGTATTGGGCAGCGACTTCACGACGGGCTTGAGCGGCATCGAGGTCTTCACCCACCACATCATCGCGACGGCGGGGCAGCTCGGCGCGGGGCCGTGGGACCGCGATGACGATGCGCAGGCGTGGCTGGAGCGCTTCACCGCGCCCCCCGAGGCACGCACCCTCGGGTTCCAGGTCCTGGTGGCTCGGCGAGGCTCGGGCCCGGATGTGGTGCCCACGCTCGACCAGGCCGTCACGCGTTGGCACAACTACTTGAACGCTCTTCCCAGTGATGCGGCCCGAGGCCGTGCGCTGGGCATCATCCTCATCGGCGACAGCGCCACCCACGCCCCACCCGCGCAGGTCATCCGTGTCCCCACGGGCGCCGTGCTGGGAATCCTCGGCGCCACCTGGCCCGAGGTGCCCGATGCTCCCGGCACCCGCATCAAGGGCGAGATGGTCGCGGAGGGCGTGCGTCCCATCGTGACGGGGGACCTCCTCTTTCAAGGGAACGCGACCTCGGTGACGAACCGAGGTGAAGTGCTGCTCGGTGGCTTCGCGCTGACGGGCAGCGTCCGGGTGGAGCTGGGCTCGTTGGACAGGCTCCGGCTCGCCTCCCTCAGTGTGCTGGGCGCGCAGGCGGTTCGCGTGAACACCACCAACGGGAGCAACGCGGCGCTGGAGCTGACGCTCGAGCACACCGTCGTCAACGGCATCACCGCCTATCAGTCCATCGGCAACATCATCCTCACCGACAGCGCGGTGACGGGCGCCCTTCACGCCCCCAAGAGCCCGCTCGAGGCCCGGGGCTCGACGGTGCTCGGCGCCTGCCAGTCGAGCCGCCTGTCCGCGTCGAACTGCATCTTCGTGGGCGCGGTCCTCATCGAGCAGCACCAGGAAGGGTGCCTGCGCTTCTCCTACTATCCGCGCGCCAACAGCCGCGTCCCCCCGAGCTTCCGCTGCCAGCCCGACCTCGCCCTCGAGGCCGCCGAGGGCAACACCCAGCTCACCACGCTGGTGGGCCTGCGCATGAAGCCGCGCTTCGTGAGCACCGACCCGCACGCCCCCGGCTTCCTGCTGCTGGACCCGGAGTGCCCGCCTGAAATCCGTACCGCCGCCGAAGACGGTGGCGAGCCCGGCTGCTGGCACCACCTGCAGCACGGCATCCGCCTCGCGAACCTCCGCAACGCCATTCCCCAGTTCCTGCGCTTCGGTATGGAGCCCGGGATTTTCTTCCTCGTGTGAGAGAGCACCATGAACGGTGACCTGACCCGCTCCACCTTCGACCCCAGCGACGAGTTCACGTCCGTCCGCGCCCAGCAAGGCCGAGTGATGCTGGACGTCGACCACAACGAGCAAGTCGACATCCAACTCCACGACACGCGCTCCGGCCGCATGGACCTCATGGGCGGCTCCGGCGCCCCCACGGACGCAGCGGGCTTCGGTGTCACTCTTTCGGGTGGACAGCCCGTGCTCGGCGTGGGGCGATACCTCGTCGACGGCATCCGCGTCGCGAATCACGCGCAGGTCAACCTGGCGCAGCCGCAGCCGTTCCTCCCCGTGAGCACGCTGCCCGCGGCCGAGGGAGCGTGGCTTGCGTACCTGGAGGTCTGGGAGCGCCCGCTGACCGCGGTGGAGGAGCCCTCCATCCGAGAGGTTGCCCTGGGTGGCCCCGACACGACGCTCCGCGAGCAGCGCGTCTGGCAGGTGCGCTGGCTGCGCGTGGGGAACGGCGGCACGGGGGACTGCTCGACCGCCGCCACCGCGCTGCAGAACCTGGGGCTCACGTATGACGGCACGCTCCAGCCGCGCCTGGCACCATCGGCCGCGAGTGGCCCGTGCATCGTCTCCGAGGCCTCGGACTTCCGGGGGCTGGAGAACCAGCTCTATCGAGTGGAGGTGCACGCCGGGAACATCGGGCCGGACGGTGCGCCCACGGGGCTTGCGCCCAGCTTCAAGTGGAGCCGCGACAACGGCGCCATCATCGCCTCGGCGGTGGGGCTGGTGACGTCGTCTCCTCTGGTGTTGCAAGTGGACCGTCTCGGGCCCGGGGGGGCGGCGGGGTTCGAGATTGGTGGGACCATCGAAGTGAAGGGCGAGGCCGAGGTGCTCACCGGCGTTCCGGGCATCCTCGCTCGCATCGATGACGTGCAGGCGGACACGCTCCGGCTCACGCTGCTGGGCTCGACGCTGGCGCAGCTGCAGGCCACGCTCGCGGGCAAGCGCGTGGTGGTGCGGCGGTGGGACTCGGTGGGGGCTGTCGGCCTCGTGAACAACACGTTCCTGCCCCTGGGGACGGATGGGTTGCAGGTCCGGTTCGACACGACGAAGCGCTACCGCACGGGAGACTTCTGGCTCATCCCGGCTCGCACGGCGGCGCTTCCGGGGACGGGGAAGCAGCTCGACTGGCCGCTGGCGAACGGTTCACCGACGGACTTCGAGACGCGCCCGGCGCAGGGCGTGGTGCGCCACCGTGTTCCGCTCGCGCTGCTGGACCGCACCGGGGCGGGGGGCTGGGTGGTGCGCTCCGACTGCCGCAAGCTGTTCCCGCCGCTGACGACGCTGTGGACCATCACTTCAGCGGGCGGGGATGGACAGCACGGTCGGGGTGAGGAGTGGCTCCCCGCGCCACTGGCGGTGGTCGTCACGCATGGGAGTGCGCCCATCGCGGGAGCGAGGGTTCGCTTCCGGGTGACGAGTGGTGGCGGGCAGATCAGCGCGGCGACGCCCGCGGCTCCGGCGCCCGCGGGCCAGCTTGATGTCACGACGGATGCGAGCGGGATTGCGCGTGTGTACATGCGGCTCGGCGCGGGCCCCAGCAAGGGGCTGGCCTCCGCGGTGTGGGAGCCGGCGCTCGCGCAGACGGTCGAGGCGGTCCGACTGGGGCCCAACAACGCGCCCATCGGTGCGCCCATCTCGTTCATCGCGCAGACGGCGAACCAGCTCAACCTCCACATCGTCGGGGGCAATGGACAGCAGGGACGGCCGGGCGAGACGCTGGAGGTGGCGCTGCGGGTGCGCATCGATGACGGCATCCGGCCCATCGAGAACGCGGTGGTCGAGTTCTCGGTGCTCAACCGCATCTACAACGGCCAGGGGCTCAACGAGGACCAGGGCGGGAGCGTGCACGCGAGCGCGCGCTTCGTGTCGGGAGAGAAGTGGACGAACGGGGTGCGCTACCACACGGTCCGCACCTCGACGGACGCGGATGGTGTCGCGCAGGTGCAGTGGATGCTGGGGACGCTGCTGGACCTGACCACTCAGCGAGTCGAGGCTCGGCTCGTCGACAGGGCTGGGAACGCGACGACGGTGCAGACGGGGCTCTTCCTCGCGCAGCTGGCGCTCGCGAGTGAAGTCGTGTGGCAGCCGAATGTCGCGTGGCTCGCGACGGTGTTGCAGGGGCCGAACCGGAATGCGCAGGAGGCCATCGATGAGCTGGCTCGGCGCATCAACGTCCTGCAGCAGGAGAGCGGAAACCTCAACCCCTTCACGGGGCTGCAGTGGCGAAATACCTCGAACGCCTACGCTCCGCTCGGGCCGAACACGAAGGTCCCGAGCACGTCGCTCGCCGCGATTGTCTTCCGTGACGACCTGGTGCCACCGGGGCGGAACACGGGAGCCACCGCGCTGCACGGAGGCATCCGGGTGTATGTCGAGCTGCCGTACGCCTCCCATGCCGACGTGCCGTTGGTGTTGAACCTGGGAGGCACGGTGGCCAAGGGGACGCAGGGCTGGGAGTGGCGGATGTCGAGCGCCGCGCGCTCCTCGATTTCGAAGTACTACAACGCGCTGATTCCGGTGCGGGTGACGGTGGTGCCGAGGTGGCTGCCGGGAGGAATCGACACGGACAGCACGCAGGTGCACGAGTTCAGCTTCGAGTTCGTCACGCCGATTCTGGGCTGAAACGTGACCCGAGGCCTGGTTGGCCAGCACCGGCCTCGGGTCGTGCTCCCGTTTGTCCTACAGAGGCACGCTGGCACGACGCCTCCCGGGAGCTGCCTGGTCTTGGGTATTACTGGACACTCCGCCTGGCTTCGGCGCTCCCCGCTGTTCTCGCCCAAATCGGATACAGACTCTGAATGGCCCGATGACTCGAGACACACAGAAACCGACGTCAAGACGAGTCGACACAAAGAGTGAGCAAAAACCCGCTGTGATTGTCGTTCATCTGCCCTTGTCTAGTTCCAGTCCGCGGCCGGCGCACTTCCCCATGCCGACCCCTCGCATTCCCCTTTCAAGAACCCCATCTCAGGACTTCAGTTTAACGCACTGGGGGTGAGGGCGGCAATGTGGCATACCACGATGGATTGAGCCTCGAGCCCGGACAGCGCAGGCGCCTCGCCAGATGCCCAGCAACCTGGAGCAGGGGAGCAAAAGACCCTCAGGGGAACAAGCAGCTCCCTATGCGATGCACGATGACATCCAGGGATAGACTGTGCCGACAGACGAGCCAATCGAAGTCGACCGGTCATTCAGGGAGCCCGAACCATGACATCCCCCAGCGCGCTGCTCTCTTCTGTGAGGAGACATCCCCTGGTGGCTGGCAGCTCCAAGATAGGCGGATGAGGGCAGACGAGTCTCAAGGGTTTCGAGCAGGGAACCCGCGCTCTTCATGGGGCTACGCTGGACACCCCTACGGCGCAATCCCCCCGTCGCGAAGCTGTTCGGAAGATGAGGAGGATACTGGCGTGCTGCAAGTCCGCAACGAGACCCCATTCGTTCCAGGGATCTTCCTGTTCCCTGACGCCCAAGGTGTGGACACGCTCTACGTCGTGGTGAAAGCCACGTTCGAGATTGGCCGCGCGGGACTCCAAGTCGCGGAGAAACAACAAAGCCTCGTCCTCGCTGACGAGTATTGGGGCGAGCCCGCGAAGTCGAGCCTGAAGTACGCCAGTGAGGCGCATCTGCTGAAGCCCGGCACGGACGTGGTGCTGGTGGGCGATGCGCATGCACCGAAGGGGCAACCGGTTCCTTCGAGCCTTGTCTCCGTCAAGGTGGGCGCCCTGCGCAAGGTCGTCCAAGTCTTCGGGAACCGGCACTGGACTGGCGGGCTCGTTTCACCCAGTCCTTCACGCCCAGAGCCCTTCCTCCGGATGCCTCTCGTCTACGAGCTGGCGTATGGCGGAGTGCATGTGGTGGACGCCGTGCGGGGCAAGGTACTCGCAGAGGAGCGCAACCCCGTGGGGCATGGATTTCGAGGCAAGCGCAGCGCATCAGAGATGGCGGGGCAGCCGTTACCCAACCTGGAGGACCCTCTGCGGCGCATACATTGTATCTCCGACGCTCCCACACCGACTGGGTTTGGATTCGTGGCGCCCTCCTGGCAGCCTCGCCAGTCTTTTGCCGGGACGTATGACGAGGCATGGCAGACGCAGCGTGCGCCGTACCTTCCACTCAACTTTCGCTCGGAGTTCTTCCTGACAGGCGCGCCGGAGCTGTGCACCCGGCATTTCCTGAAGGGGGGCGAGCCCGTGGAGATCATCGGTGCCTCGCGAGACGGAGCGCAGCGCTTCCGGCTCCCGACCTGTGCGCTCGAAGTGGCGGTGAAGGTCGCAGGCCAACAGGTGAAGCCCTCACTCCAACTGGAGACCCTCCTCTTGGAGCCTGGCGAGGGCCGGTTCTCGCTGCTCTGGCGCGGCGCGGTCCCCTGCGACAAACAAACCCTGAAGGTTGAGCAGGCGCACTTCCAATTGCACTCCCTGGCATGAGGAGCGAGATGACCCGTGGCCTGGAGATTCTCTCCGTGGGGATGGTGACGCCTGTGGGGTTGACGGCGCCGACCACAGCCGCAGCGATTCGTGCAGGCATCTCGCGCGTGCGGGAGACGCCCTTCGTGGACCTTCGATTCCAACCTCATCCAGGCGCCTTCGTTGAGACCGCCTGTCTCCCGGAGCTCCAGCAGGTGGACAGAAGGCTCGGATTCCGAGAGGCGCGAATGCTGCGACTCGCGGCCCCAGCGCTACGCGAGGCTGCTCGACACCTGGAGGAACCTCCCATCCTTCTCCTGGCGATTCCCGAGGAACTCCGTCCGGAGGAGGTTGCCCCTACCCGTTTCCTGGAGGCACTGTCGCGCAGTGCCGATGTGCCATTGGACCTGAGCCGAAGCCGGTGCGTTGCACAAGGGCGCGCCGCGGGGATGGTGGCGCTGGCGGAGGCCTTCCAACTCATCCAGATGCGCCGTGCCACGGACATTCTCGTGGGCGGCGTGGATACCTTCATGGTCCCCGAGCTGTTGGCCACTCTCGAACTGGAGGCACGTCTGCGCGGTGCGGGTCCATCCGATGGTTTCGTCCCCGGAGAAGGAGCGTGTTTCCTATGGCTTGGCGCAACGGGGACCCGGCGGCGCTCTCGGATTCAACCGGTTGCGACCATCGACGGGGTGGGTACGGGACACGAGCCAGGACACCGCTACAGCCAAGAGCCCTATCGAGGAGAAGGGCTTGCCGAGTCCTTCCTGTCTCTCTTCGCGTCCAGACCTGCCTCTGCGCCTCGTGTGCGATCCGCCTATACGGGCCTCAATGGCGAGAGCTTCTGGGCCAAGGAGTGGGGCGTGGCCTACCTGAGGTCCAGGGACCACTTTTCCGACGACCTGCGGACCCTCCACCCCGTGGAGAACATCGGGGACCCTGGAGCAGCACTCGGGCCTGTCATGCTCGGGCTGGCGGCTATCGGGCTCCAACGAGGGTACCTACCGAGTCCCTGCCTCGTATGGTGTTCCTCGGACCGCGAGGAGCGAGGCGCTGCGCTGCTGTGCGCGCAGGAAGGAGCGACACGTGGAGATAGGTGAGAGCGTCGTGGTCCCACCGGGCCCAGGAGATGGACACCCGGAGGGGTGTCTGTTCTGCAAGGAATCTCCACGCGAACTGAAGAACTACAAGACCAAGCACGGAGAACTCAAGGACGAGGGGGTTCTCGAGAAGAGCCTCTGGAGCAAGGAGCCCCTGATTTCCAACGACAAGAAGGTGGGGCCACTCTATCCACTCTCAGGCGGTAACGATCAGACAACAGGATGGGTCGCCAAGCCGGGCGCGCTCGAGGAGTTCGAAGTGAACATGAGCGCGGCACCACACCACATCATCCCGGGCAACGCCGCGATGGCCCCCTCCAGCCTGGAGACCTGGACACGCGCCGACAAAGGGAAGATCAAGCAGGACATCGGCTACACCATCGACGGGGCCCTGAACGGCATCTTCCTTCCCCATCTCCCTGAGATCTACTGGACGAAACGCATCGAGCACCATGGCCGCAAGATCCCCATGGCCGAGTACTACGGCCAGAAGTGGCTGACCTTGAGCGATGGCTCGAAGCAGAGCATCGGCTTTCTCATCATGCGCGAGACGTACCTGCAGATGCACTACACCGACCACAGCGCGCCATACGACGCGGGCTCACCGCTCAGCTATGATGACGAGACGAAAGCCGCCTGCAACCGACTGGGGGACCTCATGGAGAACTTCAGCCGGGCCTGTGAGCGCTCCAAGGATGCAGATGACGGGAAGCACTATCCACCCTACGCCCTCGTCCACCGCATCAACCTTGCATCGGAGCGATTCCGCTCGCGCATCACGGGACGGCCCGACTCATGGAAGTCCTGGGTCTCTCCGCTCGCCAGGAGCCTTACCCGCGCGGCGTTGACGGGTCAGGAGAGTCTCAACCAGAAACTGCTCATCTCTCGCAAGTACCGCTGACCGCAAAGGACGCGCATCCCCATGTATTACAGCTTGGATTACAAACTGGACTACGACGCGCTCGGATTCCAGATGGTGGCGCTGGGACCCACGCCAGCGCCAGAGGTGGCCTGGACGATGGGGATTCGCTACCCCAAGCCCGTGGCAGAGCCCATTGAGTGCTATCTGGATCCGCGCAGTGGCCTGGTCATGCCGGATTGGATCGCCGGATTGACCCTCTTCTCCCAGCGCTTCGTCGACGTGCTCAAGAGCGCGGGAGTGCGCAACATGGACATCTACGACGCGGTGGTCATCGACCGCGAGCGGGACAGGCGGTACACGAACTACAAGGCAGTCAACATCATCGGGCGGGTGAGTTGCGCGGACCTGGAAAGGTCCGAGTACGTTCCGGACTACGAGGCGCCACTGATGGAGTTCGAGAAGCTCGTCATCGACGAGGGCCGGACGATGGGAGTGCCCCTGTTCCGCCTGGCGGAGTCCGTAGGATTCATCCTTGTCTCCGAACAGGTCAAGCAAGCCATCGAGGCTGCGGGCCTCATGGGTGTCCGAGTGGTCTCTTTGGAGGATCCCTCGGCTTATTGAGCGAGTGGATTGAGGAGGTGTTGCATGGGGAGCAAGGTCTTCGCCAACGGTCGCGGTATCTCAACCGCGGATAGCGGGGGACAGAGCATCGTTTTTCCGGATGTCTGCAAAACGCCTTCCCCAGCGGGTCCGGTCCCCATTCCCTACCCGAATATCGGGCGCTCAGCCGACGCGGACAAAGGACCGAAGACAGTCACCGTCAATGGGAAGATGCCCATGGTGAAGGGCGCCCAATACAAGACATCCACGGGCGATGAGGCGGGAACGGCCGGCGGCATCTTGAGCAGCTCCACCAAGGGTCCCTCCGAATTCATGATGTACTCCTTCGACGTGAAGTTCGAAGGCAAGAACGTGTGTCGACTGGGGGACCCGCTCTTCCACAACAAGAAGAACATCATGGGATGAGCGCCGCGTGGGCTTCATGCGGCCATACCTACTTCACGGCAACACCTTTCAGGCCCGTTCGCGCCTCGAATTTCTGGGCGAGTCGCTCCATCTCCGTGGGCTCCTCACATCCCAGCGTGAATGAAAGGGACTGTGCTGTTGGATGCCGGTAGAGCAGGAGCCCAGCATCACCACGCTCGTAGAGGGCACAATGCCGAGTGGGCGAGATACGCTCGAAGCCCTCCTCTTCCGCTAGCGTGGACACAAGGTCCGCCTGTGTCCCGGCTACTCCGTTCGGGTTCTCTAGCGAGGTGAACTCCCACAGCTGGGGCAACAACGGAAGACGAAGCGCCTTGAAAGCCTCATAGAAAAGGAACTCCTCCAGGCCCACATGCACGGGACGACAAGCATCGGGAGGAAAGCCCTCCTCGAGTGGCATCCGGACGAGCATGCAATCGTCAGCACCATACGGCCTGGAGAGATCCAGAAAATAGTCCCAGTCGGAAAGCCCGTTGTCCCCCGCGATGCTGATGAAACGGCCATCCCTCAACCAAGGCTTGACCTGGTAGGTCATGAGCGTTCCATCGACGGAAAGGCTTGCCTCATCGAATGAGAACGCCCCCAGGCTGGCCCCCATTGTCCGGAGGAATCGACGGTAAGCTCCTGGCAGGGGTCCGGCGTACTCCTCCAGGAGCGCGATTTCCACCTCATCCGCGGGCACAATCTCCTCGGAAAAGCCTGGACGGTATTCTTCGATGAAATCGACGAGTGCCTGCATGGTCGCTCCCAAGGGTCAACCGCACTTCGTATCGCAGTACATCTCGGCGAGCCAATTCTGGCATTTCGAGCATGAAGGCACATTGTCGCCGGTCTTGAAATCGTCCTTGACGTACGCCGCCTCCCGAGTGACCACCTTCGTCTGAGGATGCTCGACCAGTGCCTCGAAGACGATCTTGGGGCTCCGCTGAGTGATGGCGTTGCCCTTCGGATGTTTGAGCCCCTTCACCATCGGGGAAAACCACCTCTCGATGAGTTCGTGAGGCTTGTGTCCCCCGTGCTTCTCCATGATTTGCTTGGCGGCACATGCCCACGTCGCTTTCGCGTCACTGCCCCCTCCAGTCCTCGCCGTGCTCCCAGTCGTCCCTACTGCAGGACTGGCGCATTCGAAACCCGCGGATGAGATGATTGCCTTGAAGCATGGGGGCGCCGCGCCAGAGCAAGCTCCGAGACGCTTGCCTTTGCAGAGACAAACCATGACTCCCACCATGTAGCCCTTGGAGTAGGTGCCATAGTCACGATCAAGCCGAAGTAGTGCATTCGCCTTGAAGAAAGACTCCAGGGCTCTGACTCGAGCCGACAGTGCTTTGATTTCGACATTCAGCGTCGCCATCGTCGCCTGGTCTTCGGCTGTCTTCGTCGCCTTGAGCCTCAGCGCCATGAATGCCTTGTTCTTGGTGCTCAGCGCGACATTCGCATGATTCAAGTCGCGAATCTGCGCCTTCTGTGCATCGAAAGCTTTCTGCAGGGCCTTGAAGACCGAACGAATCATCGATAGAGATTCAGCGCCGGCATCCAACGGGTGCATCCGCCCGCACTCCTGGCCGTTCGCGAGCTTCCTTGTGCAAGGCTTGTCGTCCCCGTAGGTGACCGCCACAGCTTTGGCCATCTGGACGATCCCTGTCATGGTTGCGGCGTTCGCGGGGCTACCGCCCGGGCCGCAGTTGTTGAGCATGGGATCGCTGAGCAACTGGACGCTCTTCCCCTCGATCTGGACGTTCATCGACCCCGGGCCAATGAATTTCGTGGGGCCGTGGGTGTTGCTTGAGACAAGGCCACCACCGGTACCCTTGCTGGCCATATCGCCCTGACTGCCAAAACTGGCTCCGGCAATGGCGACAGGCTGACCATCAATCGTCACCGACTTGGAGTAGCCCTTTGGCGAGTCGCCACTCTTCCCGATGTTGGGCAACGGAGTGGGCACGAAGGGCGCCGGCGGACCAGGCATCTTGCAGATATTGGGAAGCGTTGCGGCAGCAATGCCAGAACTACCCTTGGTAACGGGGGTCTTCGGGGGATTGATGGCTACCGTGCCCATGGATGCGCTCCTCCGCGATGTTCGAGGGTCGGCTCTTCAAGCAGGGCAGCAGCCCTCAGTCCGGCATCCGAACTGCCCCATACCAGCGTGCGAGGTCCCTTCGAATACCCTCGCCGCCAAGATTGTGCGCTCAAGACCAGATTCAGCGCCCCCGTGGCTGCGCCCACATCGCCACAACTGCGGACCGGCGTATGGTAGACGGTGGCGTCACGAAATGCAGTCCCGAGCCGTAGCGCCACGAAGCCCCATTCCTCCGAGCGATATCGCTCACCGTTGATATCACAGTGGATATTCTCCACGACGTCATCTGTCCGCTCGAGTGGTGCGAGTGCCTTGCCCACCGCGAGAGACAGCCCCTCTCCCAGGTTGAGCGCGTCCGCGTTGTTCAATTGGGTCTCGCGGGCGCTGGCGACAGCACGCACAGAAGCCATGGAAGTCAGCCCCAACCGATGCGCCATGGAGCCGGTCATCAGCGCCATGAAAGCCGCGGCCTCGCCAGGGACGAACCCCGTACGGGAATCCTCCTCAAGCCATCGCTGATTCTCTCGCAGCCAGACCAATGTTTCAAAGTCATGGAAGCTATCGACGCCGCCCACAATGACCAACGGGCAGCGCTCACCGCGGCCGACTTGCGCGACGGCCTCTTGCAGTCCCTGCAGCGCAGCAGCGTGACCTGCGAGTCGTGGCTCAATCCGCAAACGAAGGCGCCCTGCTCCGACAGCACCTAGCGCAGTGACGACCTGGGAGGCATCCGCAGCCTCCCACCCCGGGCGCTCTTCGGGCAGCCCCACAAACACGGGGACTTCGATGCCCTGGTCCGTTAGAGGAGCAAGCTTTCCAATGATCTCCGCCAGTGCCGTTGCACCGAGCAGAGACATGCGCGTCGAGCCCTTCCATTCGTCGGGATCGAGCAGCGTGTGCCATGAGACGTACGAAGCGCCCCGGCCCCGTAGCTCCGGCACATGCTCACGCTGCACCCTGTTGAGCCCCGCGCGCACGGACGCCGCGGCGCCCTCCGCGGTCAGGCCTACGGGCGTGCACGCCCCGACTGCGACAATCTGAGCACTCCCGCCCATCTCAATCGGCTCCTAGGGTGATGACCGTGAAGTCGAGATGGTCGGTTTCGCGAGAATCGACCCTCAGCCCCGTCTGGTAGACCATGCTCAGCTTTCTCAGCTCAGGTTCGATGGTGACCGTGCCGAGAGTGGCGTCATGAAAACGCCTCATCGATCCGAAGTAGGTAGTGAATCTGAAGCGCAGCCGAGGGAGTGCGAAGCTGAGCGCTCCCTGCGGGGTCAGTTGGTACAGGGTGATTTGTTCCCCGCCTTCGAGACGGCGCGACGTCCGCTGATCTCGCGGGGCACACAGCGCGGACCGTTCGTCGTAGTCGCCAGGCAGCAAAGGACGCCTGGTTTTCGACCAGATGTCGTCGAAGGTGCCGAACAGCTCAAGCCTCGGCGACCAATGACTTGCAATCGGGCCAAACCCCGCGGGGCCTTGCTCAGCAGGATTGCCCTGGAGGTATTCTATCCGATGCGCTGGCTGGTTGATGAGGTGCGCATTACTGGTCGCCAGGCCTCTTCCCACCGGGTTACGGGAATCGCCGCAGTGCTTGCGCGGGTCTGGATCCTTCGTGTCGGTCCCTCCCCAGGCCCATTCATAGATGATCGGCTGGCTTACGAATTCACCCAGCGAGATGAGCTTCCTCGCGATGGCTTCGACCGCTGCGATTTCGCAGTCCCCCTCGACCAGGCAGACCTTTTCGGAGAAGAACGCTTCGTTCACAGCGGGGTCGAAGTTGAGCAACATGCGGAGTCTTGCGCGCTGCTGATGGTCCTCCTCGGACTGCGCGAACACATCCTGGGTACGCTGCGTGGCGACAGGATGCCCCTCCTTCTTGCGAAGAATGACGATGCCGTCGTGACGATCCGCGAGGTCCAGGAAGACAGGCGAATGCGTCGTGCAGATGACCTGACCGACACCGCTCCGCGCGATTCTCAAGAGCGTGTCACGCATCCTCCGGCACATCCCGGGGTGCAGATAGATCTCCGGCTCTTCAATCAGGAAGAGCATGTGCTGATGCTCGCGCGACGAACTCTGCCTGTTCTGCTCCACGTAGAGTTGGAGCAGGGCCAGGACGATGGACCGTTGCGCGCCATGCCCCTGGTGGTCCGGGCGCGTGGACAGGCCCTCATCCAGCACCCGGAACTGGGTGCTGCTCGCGAGATCCGCGGTCACATCGGGTGCGCTGAACGTGAGTTCGGCACTGATGTTGATGAGTTCCTTGAATTTCTCCGTGAGCTTCTCCTCCATGCTGGCGACGATCCGGTGCTTGCCCTCCGTGGCGAAAAGGTCCTGGAGCTCCGCCGCTGCCTTCTTGAACTGAACGACGCGGTCATGGTTCGACAGATGCTGTTCGAACAGCGAGTTCACGATCTTGCGGATCGATGATGCTTTCGCTCCCACGTCCGTCTCTTCGGTCGTCTCGCGAAGCGCTGGAACATAGACGACGTTGGGAAGAGCCGCTTCGAGAGCGGGCGCGCTACCACTGGCATAGGGAGTCCACTCGTCCTGCTGCTGGGTGACGAGCAACGGGGACTTGAGCTCGCGAGCGATTTCAATGAGCTGGTCCAGAGTGACCTTGGTGGATGCGACATCCTTCGAGAAGCGCTCGAGGAGCGGCGCCCACAGCTCGTCCGTCATCACCATCGCCCGGAGCGACTTGAGGGTGAGGGCCTGCTTGGGAGACGTCCAGCCCGTGAGCTGGCATACCGGTGGACGACCTGGAGTGTATGCCCAGTTCTCCGAAGCGACTTGCGGGGCTTTCCAGATGCGTTTCAGCCGGTAGCGCTGCTGGCCACCTTCGGAGAAGGTGCTTGCAGTGAGGGCGGCCAGCTCCCGGTCCCTGTCCGTGAGCTGATCGAACTCCAGCTCGACTTCGATGGGCACGAGGGTGGCTTCATTGCCAGGAAACTGCTCCTGCGTGGCCTTCACGCTGGCGGTGCATGCAAGCCGGATGGCCTCCATGATGGAGGACTTCCCTGCGTTGTTCTCCCCGACGATGGAGAGGAAGTCCGCAGAGCCCTGGCGCAGTGCTTCCTTCTGGGGAATCCGCAGCTCAATCGACTTGATGGACTTGTAGTTCCGGATGGCGACGCGATCCAGCCTCATGGGTACGCTCCTCCCTGTCTCGGGTGGAGGAGGCTGCGCGTGGAGCTTCATCGCGGCCATACCTCGTAAGAGGGATGGCCGCGGCGAGGGCCAACGACGTACCGGGGCGGTTCCTGGCCGGAGGAACTCCATGCCGTGCAGTGCCTCCTCTGCGCTCTGGCGCCCTGGGTCAGGGAAGTTGTCGCCTCGGCTGAGATGCCGAGCTGATGACGCCTTGGGGGCGAGAGCAGTCAGGACGCGGTGCCGTACACGGATGCATTCAAGTTGCAGATGGTGAAGCGGATGGTGGGCCCGAGCGCGGTGAGTGCCGCAGCGCTGGCCCGACAGGTGGGAGTGTCCCAGCCGACGTTGTCCCAGTGGCTGCGCGAGGCGAGCAGGGTGGCGGCAATGACGCCTCCGCCCGAAGAGATGAAGCCCGCTGATCCGGCTGGGCCGAAGAAGTGGACGCCCAAGGAGAAGCTGCTCGTGTTGGCGGCGACGCAGGGACTTGTCGGTGAGGAGCTGGGGGTGCTACTTCGCAGTGAGGGGTTGTACGAGGCGCAGCTGAAGGAGTGGCAGCCGCCAGCGCCGCCTCGGGCACGTCGACGGAGCCACTGCAAGCCAAGGAGCTCAAAGTGCCTGGCTGCCGCGGAGAAGCCGATGAAGGAGCTCGAGCGGGAGCTGCAGCGCAAGGAGAAGGCGCTGGCGGAGACGGCGGCACTTCAAGACGGGCAGCTACCCACGTAAGCGTTCCCGCCCGGTCCATCGAGCACACTCCCGCAGGCCGCTACGTCGTGTCCGGTCCTAAAGTGAACGACATCGGGTTTCGAGCATCCGCATAGCCCCGCCACCATCGATAGCCTTCGGCGTCACGGCAGCGGAATCACTCGCAGCTCGCTTCGCATCGTCACGTAGAGGGCGCCATCCGTGATGCACAGTCCGCCAAGGTCGGAGTGGCCAAGGTCATGCACCGAAAGGCACTCAGTCCCCTGGAGCGACCAGATGCGCACGGTGCCGTCGTAGCTCCCGGTACACAGGAGCCCTCGCTCCGCGCTGACCGCCACGTCGACGACTTCATCCGAATGGCCGTGCCACTCCGACACGACCCGGCCTGTATGGCCATGGAACATCCGGGTGACGAAGTCCCCGCCCCCGCCGAGCAGGTGCTCGCCATCGGGGTGCCACGCCAGCGCATGGATGCGGTGAGTGGGTCGGCCTTCCTGTCCCTGGCCTCGCTGCTCATATCTCGCCGCCACCATTGGCAGGTCGAAGCCAGCGCGGATCTCAAGCGTGTGACCCTCGAGCATGACGATAGAGCCGCGGAGACCGCTGATGGCGACGAGGCTCTTCGCCGGATGACTGGCGAGCGCGTGAGGGACCCGGTGCTCGAACACACGCAGTGACGCGCCGGTCCACGCGTCCCAGAGCTGCACGGTGCTATCCCCGCTGATGGAGACGATCCGGTCCTCCCCCACGAAGGCCGCGGCCCTCACGGGCTCACCGTGCCCCACGAAGGTCTGGAGGCACTTCCAGTCCTGTGAGTCCCAGACCGCGAAACCCCGAAGCCCGTGGGCCTCCAGCACTCGCCCGAGCACCGGCTCACTCGCCAGCCGGAACATCGGGGGACTGTGGATCGCGCTCGTCTCGAGCATCCCCGAGCAGCGGCCCGTCCGGACATCCCAGAGGAAGATGCGCGGGCCCCCATTCGCGGCCACATGCTTCCCATCGGGCCAGGGGATGGGCGCACCGAGCGGACCGTCGGGCACCGCCGGCTTCAGGTGACGTGAAGACAAGGCCACCGCCACCTGCGAAAAAAGAAAGGCCCAGGAGTTCTTTCGAATCTCCTGGGCCTCTCTAGGTGGTCGGGGAGACAGGATTTGAACCTGCGACCCCTTGGTCCCGAACCAAGTGCTCTACCAGGCTGAGCCACTCCCCGATATGTCCGTCCGCCGGCGGGTACTCCTCGGGACCGGCGAAAGTGCGGGCGGTAGTACCGGAGCCTCGCGGCTGAGTCAACGTCCTTGGATCACCTTTCTATCCCCTCCGCCCCCTCACCCACCCAGGGTCCGTAGAGACCCTCACCTGCCTCCTCGCCCTTCCAATTCTCCCTGACATTCCAGCACTTCCAGGTATATTCGCCAGTCCCCTCCAAGGCCGAGAAGGCAGTTGGCCATGCAGCACGAATCCACCATGCCCCCCGTCGTTCTCATCTCCGATGATGAACCTCTCGTCGTGTCGGCGCTCGCCCGTGAGGCGAAGCGCTCCGGCCTGACGTGCATCTCGGATACGACGTCGGAGCGCGTGCTGGAGCTGGCTCGGCTGCACCGCCCCGCCGTCATCATTCTGGACATCAACCAGCACCAGGACGGACGCGACCTCCTCGCCCAGCTCAAGCAGGACCCCGCCACCCGCGACTGCAAGGTCATCATCCTCAGCGGTGTCGAAGACCAGTTCACCCGCCACGTCTGCTTCGAGCTCGGCGCCGACGACTACGAGGTGAAGCCCTTCGACCCCACCTTCATGACCCGCGTCGCGCGGCTCGCCACCACCGTCTCCCGCACGCGCGCCTGAGCCCGCATCAGGTCCGCAGCGAGCGAATCGCCGCCGCCCGGTCCTTCGCCCCGAAGACGTAGCTGCCCGCCACGAGCACCGTCGCCCCCGCCGCCACCACCTGGCGCCCCGTCTCGGCGTTGATGCCCCCGTCCACCTCGATGTCCGTGTCCAACCCGCGCGCGTCGAACATCGCCCGCAGCCGGCGCACCTTGTCCACCGTGGACTCGATGAAGCTCTGCCCCCCAAACCCCGGGTTCACGCTCATCAGCAACACCATGTCCACGTCGCCCAGCACCTCCTCGATGGCCGACAGCGGCGTGCTCGGGTTCAACACCACCGACGCCTTCGCCCCCAGCTTCCGGATCGCCTGCAACGTCCGATGCAGATGCGGGCTCGCCTCCACGTGCACCGTCAGCACGTCCGCCCCCGCCTTCACGAAGGCCTCCACGTACCGCTCCGGCTCCACAATCATCAGGTGCACATCCAACGGCTTCGTCGCCACCCGCTTGATGGCTTCCACCACCACCGGTCCAATCGTGATGTTCGGCACAAACCTGCCGTCCATGACATCAACGTGAATCAAGTCCGCTCCCGCGGCTTCGATATCGCGGACCTCCTCGGCGAGGCGGCCAAAGTCAGCGGACAGCAGCGAAGGGGAGACTCGAACAGGGCGGCGTGTCATGCGGCGCTACATAGCCGGTTCCCCGCCCGCTCGCGTGAGCTGAATTCCTCGACGTCCTCTCGAAAGCAGAAAACTGAGTGGGTCCTGCCGCAAGGCAGTCACCTGGCTGGGCGTGTTACAACTTCGGGGCCCTGCACGGCCGCAGGCCCACCGCCCCGGAGCCGCCCGGTGCTCTCTCCTGTCTTTTCGCAGCCACCGCCCGACCTCAACCGCCGTCTGGCGAAGCTCACGTCCATCCTGGACGTCGCCAAGGCCATGAGCGCCGAGCGGGACCTGGACCTCCTCCTCCCCCTCATCCTCTTCGAGGCCACCAAGGTGGTGGAGGCCGACCGCTGCTCGCTCTTCATCCTGGACCGCGAGCGCAATGAGCTGTGGAGCAAGGTCGCCCAGGGCTCCAAGAACGAAATCCGGCTCCCCGTGGGCAGCGGCGTCGCCGGACAGGTCGCCCACACCGGCGCCGTCATCAACATCCCCGACGCCTACGCGGACGCACGCTTCAACCGCTCGTTCGACGTCTCCAGCGGCTACCAGACGAAGACCATCCTCTGCGTCCCCATGCGCGACGCCAACGGCGACGTGACGGGCGTCATCCAGGCCCTCAACAAGCTCGACGGCCAGGGCTTCAACGCCGAGGACGAAGAGCTCCTCCTCGCCCTGGGCGCCCAGGCCGCCGGCGCGATCGAGAACGCCCTGCTCCACGAGGAGATCAACCGCCTCTTCGAGGGCTTCGTCTCCGCCTCCGTCGTCGCCATCGAGGCGCGGGACCCGACGACCGCGGGACACTCGGGCCGCGTCGCGGACCTCACGGTGTCGCTCGCGCAGACGCTGGAGCACCTGTCCTCGGGCCCCTATGCGCGCATCCGGTTCTCCTCGTCGGAGCTTCAGGAGCTGCGGTACGCGTCGCTCCTGCACGACTTCGGCAAGGTGGGCGTGCGCGAGCCCGTGCTCGTCAAGGCGGAGAAGCTCTACCCGCATGAGCTCGACGTGCTGCGCGCCCGCTTCCAGCTCGCCCGGAAGGACCTCCAGCTCCAGAGCTACCGCCGCCGCTATGAGGCCGTGAGGCGCCATGGCGCGGAGGCTGCGTCGGACATCGAGGCCGCGGAGGAGGCCCGGCTCGCGTCCGAGCTGAAGCATCTGCTCGAGGTGTTCGACTTCGTCCTCACCTGCAACCGCCCCACCGTGCTGGCCCAGGGCGGCTTCGAGCGCCTCACCGAGCTGGGGAATCTTCGCTTCGACGACGCCGAGGGACTCGCCCAGCCGCTGCTGCTGCCTCGCGAAATCCAGTCGCTCTCCATCCCCCGCGGCACCCTCTCCGCCGAGGAGCGCCGCGAAATCGAGAGCCACGTCGAGCACACCTACCGCTTCCTCACCCAGATTCCGTGGACGCGCGCCCTGCGCCGGGTGCCGGAGATCGCCTACGCGCACCACGAGAAGCTCGACGGCACGGGCTACCCCCGCGCCGAGCGCGAAATCCCCATCCAGTCGCGGATGATGTCCATCGCGGACATCTACGACGCGCTCACCGCCAGCGACCGGCCCTACAAGAAGGCCGTGCCGCATACGCTCGCGCTCGACATCCTCAAGCGCGAGACGGACTCCGGCCAGCTCGACCGCGACCTGTTCCGCATCTTCGTCGAGGCGGAGATTCCTCGCCGGGCCCTGGCCCAGCCGCCGAAGTAGCAGGGCGTCACGCCCAGAGGTGGGCCCCCTCACGGAGCCCACCCCGAGCGACACCTCAACTCAGCCGTCGATGGTGTGCAGCCGCAGGCTGTTGATCTTCCCGGGCTGGCCCACCGGCGCACCGAACACGATGACGATGCGGTCGCCCTTGCGACCCAGGCCCCGGGCGAGAAGCTCCTCCTCCACCCGGCGCACCATCGCCTCCGTGTCCTGGATGGGCTCGAGCACTCGCGGCACCACGCCCCACACCAGCGCCAGCCGACGACGGACCTCCTGGTTCGGGCTGAACGCCACAATCGGCACCGACGGCCGGTAGTGCGACAACAGCCGCGCCGTCACCCCCGACAGCGTGAAGGCCGCGATGAGCGTCGCCGCGCTCGCCTTCGCCGCCTCGCACGCCACGCGCGCAATCACGTCCGGGAAGTTCGCCGACAGCCCCATCGGCACATCCATGGGGCGCGACAGCCCGCCCTGCACCCGCGACGACGACTCCGCCGCCAGGATGATGCGCTCCATCATCTGCACCGACTCGATGGGGAACTTGCCGCTCGCCGTCTCGCCCGAGAGCATCACCGCGTCGGCGCCGTCGAACACCGCGTTCGCCACGTCGCTCGCCTCGGCGCGCGTGGGCCGGGGATTATCAATCATCGAGTTCAGCATCTGCGTGGCCACGATGACCGGCAGCCCGCGCAGGTTGCACCGCCGGACGATGTCCTTCTGCACCGCGGGCACCTCCTCGGGCGGAATCTCCACGCCCAAGTCACCCCGGGCCACCATCACCCCGTCCGTCTTGTCCAGGATGGCGTCCAGCCGGGCAATCGCCTCCGGCTTCTCCAGCTTGGCGATGATGGGCACCGTGCGCCCCACCTCCGCCATCGCCTGGCGCGCCGTGTCCAGGTCCGACGGCTGCCGCACGAAGGACAGCGCGATGTAGTCCACGCCCGCCTTGATGCCGAAGACCAGGTCCTCGCGGTCCTTGGGCGTCAGCGCCTCCGCGCGCACCGCCACGCCGGGCAGGTTGATGCCCTTGTTGTTCTTCAGCGTGCCGCCGTGGATGACCTCCGTCTTGATGAGCCGCTGCTTGTCCGTGTGCAGGACCTTCAGCTCCAGCAAGCCGTCATCCAGCAGGATGCGGTCGCCGGGATTCACGTCCGCCGCCAGGAACGGGTACGTCGTGGACACGATGTCGTCCGTGCCCGGCACCGTCTCATCGGTGGTGATGTGGAAGGTGCCGCCCTCCTTCAGCTCCGTGCTGCCCTTCGTGAAGCGGCCGGTGCGAATCTTCGGGCCCTGCAAGTCTCCCAGGATGCCCACCGCCTTGCGCACCTTCAGCGAGGCCGCGCGCAGCTTGGCGATGTTCTCCGCGTGCTGCTCGTGGCTGCCGTGCGAGAAGTTCAACCTCGCCACGTCCATGCCGTTCTCCAGCAACGCCTCCAACATCTCCTGGCTCTGACTCGCAGGCCCGAGGGTGCAGACAATCTTCGCTCGTCGCATATGGCTCGTGAGGATGGGTGGACCTCACGGATGCGTCAAGCACGCACCACGGGTGGCTCCGCTCGGTAAAACGGTAAATGAGCCAGCGAGCGGAAGAGCCATCAACCGCGCAACAGCACACCCAGATTCTCTCGCTCCCAGCGCAGCGCCGCGGCGTAGTGGGGGTACGTCCGCTCACGCTCCCGGAAGGCGCGCGGATGGTGGACGCGACGCCCGCCGCGCCCCGTGCTGGGGAAGAGCTGGTGCAGCATCTCGTGGAAGACGATGAACTCCACGAAGAAGGCGGGCACCTCGGGCCTGTCCAGTGCGGGATGGATGCGAATCTCCCGCGTCTGGTGGTCATAGACCCCCAGTCGGATGGACTTGCGCCGGCGCCTGGGCGGCATGCGTCCCCAGCCGATGCGCGCCTGGATGTTGTCGCCGAAAAAGTTGGCGTTGACCCCGTTGTAAAGCGCCTGGAGGTCGAAGCAGCGGCCCAGCGGATTGAGGTCCGCGTCCGACTCGCGACGCACCTGGCGGATGCGCGGCTGCTGTCCGCGAATGTACTCGTCCAGGAGCACACCCGCGGTGCGGTGGCCTCGGCCCGCGTAGTCCGCCACCGCGCGCACGACGGGCTCCGGCGCGTCCAGGAACATGTGGTGCAGGCGAAGCTGGAGCGCGTTGCCTCCCCGACGGAAGGACACCATGGTGGAGCGGTTGTCCGTCACCGCCAGCTTCACCGGCATCCCCAGCTCCGCGCTCAGCCGCCACGCCAGCGACTCCGCCCGGTTCCACATCTCCTCCCGGGAGGAGGAGACGGTGAGCATGCGCGGCGCCTCCTCCACCACCCGGTGACGCGGCGGCGGAGGACGGGGCGGAGGCCGGAGCGCGGACTCCAGCTCCAGGGATGACGCCAGCGTGGACTCAATCTCCGACGAGGACGCCAGCTCGGACTCGAGCTGCGAGGCGGACGCCAGCGCGGACTCAATCTCCGACGAGGATGTCAGCGCGGACTCGAGCTCCGACAGCTCCTCGGAAGCACGAGGCTCCGCGGGCACCGCCGTGGCCCGACTGGCCGCGGAGAGGCCGCGTGGGAACAGGGACATCTGACGGAGAAGCTCGGAGGTCACTCGCCACGCATCGTACCCAGCAACCTTCCATACTCAAGGCCGCTGGCCACCGCCCGCCTGCCCTCCGTCAGCCCGTCAACCGCGCCGCGC
Source organism: Myxococcus stipitatus (assembly GCF_038561935.1). The sequence goes on from NZ_CP102770.1 coordinate 8,647,604, forward strand.
CCTCATGCGTGCTGGATTCACACTCCAGGGGGAGCATTCGTCACGGAGCGGGCACCTCGGTATGACGAGACTTGAGCAGTCGCTCCAGCCGCTCCGGCTCCATGCGCACCACGAAGGTCTTCTCGCGCGTGTACGTCACCTGACCGTGCGCGCCCCCCTTCACCTTGCGCACGAACTTCACCTGCACGTAGCTCACCTCGCCGCGCGGCTCGCCCTTCGCCCCCGAGTGGTGCAGCGCCAGGTGCGCCGCGTCCAGCAGCACCTCCTGCCCCGGCTCCTGCCCCTTCTCCAAGGGCAGCACCACGTGGCTGCCCGGCACGCCCCGCGCGTGGAACCACAGGTGCCAGGGCCGGGCCACCTTGAAGGTGAGCGTGTCGTTGTCCTCGGAGCCCCGCCCCACCCAGATGCGCGCCCCCGCGTGGCCCACGTACTCCTTGAAGGGCCGCCCCTCCGGCGTCGCGTCGCTCCCCGCGGAGACGTGCAGCACCTCCACCTGCGCGAGCAGCATCGCCTCGTCCATCCGCTCCACCTGCTCCAGCGCGGCCTGGGCGTGGGCCACCTCGCGCGCGAGCTCCGCCTCCCGGTGGCGCGCCTGCTCCACGCCGCGCAGGAGCCGGCGGTACTGGTGGAAGTGCCAGTCCGCCTCCTCCTTCGGCGTGCGCTTGGGGTCCAGCGTGACGGCGACGTCCTGGGGACCGTCCTCCGTGTACTCGGTGAGCGTCACCTGGGTGGCGCCGCGCTTGAGGCGGAAGAGGTTCTGCGCGAGCAGCTCCCCCAGCCGGCGGTGCTTCTCCGCCTCCGGCCCGCGCCCCGCCTCCGCCCTCACCTTCTCCAGCGTGCGCGAGGAGCGCTTGAGCCTCGCCCGGTACGGCTGCGCCAGCCGCCGGCGGATGGACTCCGCGCGGCTGGACTGGTCCTTGGCCCCGAGCAGCTTCTCCGCGGCATGGGAGAAAGGAAGCGAGTCCCCGTCCTCGGGCACCAGGCGCGAGGGCGACTGCCGCGCCTTCTCCAGCGCCTGCGCCGGCTGCGCCTCCGGAGGCGTCCACGCCGCGCCCGGGTAGAGGTTGCGCTTGGGGCCGAGCCCCTCTCCCGAGAGCATCAACACCCGCCCTTGCTCGCTCAGGATGAGCAGCCCCCCCGGGGCGCCCAGCTCCATCACCAGACGGCGGCGCACGTCCTCGCGCTCGAAGTCCAGCTCCACCACCCGCTCCGCCTCCCGGTAGCGCGCGCCCTGGAGCTTCGCGCCGGTGAGCTCGTGGCGGAGCCAGCGCTGGAAGGGGGCGGGCTCGCCCGGCGTGGGGAAGCGCGACCCGGCGACGGACACCCGGGACAGGTCTCCCTCGGCGCACAGACAGAGGAGGATGGAGCGTCCGGGGACTCGCAGCTCCAGGTAGCAGAGCCTCGGAAGGGGGCACCAGGCCTTCTGGGCCACCGCTCCGGTCAGCTTCGCGCCCACCTCCGCCACCACCTGCTCCAGCTCCGAGGGACGCAGCGACATGCGGGGACTCCTGTCCGGACAAAAGAAAAACGGCCCGGCGGGTCTCGCCGAGCCGTTCACCGGACGTCAACCACCGTCCGCGAATGACGACCTACTTCAGGACTCCGGGGTCGCCGGGGCCGCCGCCGCCTTGGTCTTGCGGGCGGAGGACTTGCGGGCGGTCTTCTTGGCAGCCGGCTTCCGGCTGGTCTTCTTCGCCGCCGCCTTCTTCGCGGTCTTGCCAGCCGTCTTGCGGGTGGTCGTCTTCTTCGCCTTCGCGGACTTCGCGGCGGTCTTCTTCTTAGCGGCCATCAGAACCCTCCATGTGATTTGGCCTCGTCAAGCGAGGCCCTGCACTCTTCTTCATGGAAGTGAGTGCTTGAAGTGAATGGTACGGGCGACACACCAGTGTGTCAACGCATGGTGATGTATTGCATCGCGCGGCGAGGCCGATTTTTCGGCATCGGGCGATGCCGGAGGCCGCGAAAGGCGCTTCGCGGGCACTTCCGAGGCGCCGCGCGAAATCGCGCGCGAGGCCGATTTTCCGGCTCCGGACGCGACGGGCACCTCCGCGACGAGCACCTCGCGGGCGCACTGTCGGCTGCCGCGCAAAGCGCCGACACGTTCGCGGAACTTTTCGCGATGGAGGGCGGCGTCTACGGTGCGCGGCCACGATGCGGACCCCTGAAGAGACCTTCCCCACCCACTTCACCTTCGGCGTCGCGACGTCCGCGTACCAGGTGGAGGGCGGAATCGAGAACGACTGGGCGGAGTGGGAGCGCGCGGGGAAGCTCAAGGAGCCCCATGCGCGTTGCGGGCGGGCGGTGGACCACTGGCACCGCTACGAGGAGGACTACGCGCTGGCGAAGGCGGTGGGCGCCACCGCGTTCCGCATCTCCCTGGAGTGGGCGCGCATCGAGCCCGAGCAAGGCCGCTTCGACGAGGCGGCGCTCGAGGCGTACCGGGAGCGGCTCCTGAAGATGAAGGCCCACGGCCTGCGGCCCGTGGTGACGCTGCACCACTTCACCCACCCGTCCTGGTTCCATCGGGAGACGCCGTGGCACCTGCCCCAGAGCGTGCCTACCTTCCGGCGGTACGCCCGGCGGTGCGCGGCCCTGCTCGAGGGGCTGGACGCGCTGGTCATCTCGTTCAACGAGCCCATGGTGCTGCTGCTCGGCGGCTACCTGCAGGGGGCCATTCCGCCGGGCATCGCCGACGGGGCGCTCACCATGAGGGCCCTGGAGAACATGGTGCGCGCCCACGCGGCGGCGCGGCAGGAGCTGCTCGAGCGGCTGGGCCGGGTGGAGCTGGGCATCTCCCAGAACATGCTCGCCTTCGCGCCGGACCGGTGGTGGCACCCGCTGGACCGCGCGTTGGTGCGCCTGGCCTCCCCCGCCTACAACCACGCCTTCCATGAGGCGCTGGCCACCGGCCACCTCCGGGTCAACATGCCGGGCGTCGCCTCCACCCGCGTCGCCATCCCCGAGGCGCGGGACTCGGTGGAGTTCATCGGGGTGAACTACTACAGCCGCGCGCACCTGCGCTTCGTGCCGCGCCCGCCCTTCATCGAGTTCAAGTACCGCGACACCCGGGGGCGGGGCCTGACGGACATCGGCTGGGAGGACTGGCCCGAGGGCTTCCTCCAGACGCTGCGCGACGTGAAGCGCTACGGGCGGCCGGTGTGGATTACGGAGAACGGCATCGACGACCGCACGGGCTCGCGCAGGCCCCACTACCTGCACTCGCACCTGGCCCAGGTGCTGGCCGCCCGCGCCGAGGGCGTGGACGTGCAGGGCTACCTCTACTGGAGCCTGCTCGACAACTTCGAGTGGCTGGAGGGCTGGGGGCCGCGCTTCGGCCTCTACCACGTCGACTTCGACACGCTCGAGCGCCGCGCCACGCCCGCCTGCGACTACTTCCGCGCCGTGGCCACCCAGCGGCGGCTGGTGGCCCCCGGCACGCTGTAAGAACTACCGGGCCTCAGCCCAGCGCGGCCCGGTAGTCCACGTCCTGCTCCTCGTTCGAGGACGCGGAGCGGTCCGTGTCCGCGGAGGAGAAGAAGGCGCGCACCGCGTCCGCCACCGCCTCCGGCGCGTCCATCACGTTGGCGCGCGCCCGGAAGGCCGCGGCCCCCGCGAGGCCATGGGCGTACCAGCCCAGGTGCCGGCGGAAGGAGCGCACCGCGGCCAGCGCGTCCCCGACGAAGGCCAGGTGCGCGTGGAAGTGCTCCAGCACCAGGGCGCACCGCTCCTCGGGCGAAGGGGCCTCGCCTCCGGCCAGCTCGCGAAAAATCCACGGGTTGCCCAGCGCCGCGCGGCCAATCATCACGAAGTCACAGCCGGTGGTCTCCTGCATGCGCCGGGCGTCCTCGGGCGTGCGCACGTCGCCGTTGCCGAACAGGGGCAGCTCCGGGAAGTGGCGCTTCACGTCGGCGATGACGCTCCAGTCCGCCAGGCCCGAGTAGCCCTGCTCCCGGGTGCGCGGGTGGATGGCGAGCCCCGCGCAGCCCGCTTCCTGGAGCGCGGCGGCCATCTGGAGGTAGTTCCGGGAGCCCGAGTCCCAGCCCGAGCGAATCTTGCAGGTGACGGGCAGGCCGGAGGCCTCGCGCATGGCGCGGACGATGGCGGCGGCGCGCGGCGGGTCGCTCAACAGCGCGCTGCCCGCCCCGTTCTTCGTCACCTTCTTCACGGGACAGCCCATGTTCACGTCGAGCAGCTGTGCGCCATGCGACTTGCCCACCGCGGCCGCGAGCCCCATGGCCTCCGGGTCGCCTCCATAGAGCTGGAGCGAGTAGGGCTTCTCCACCTGCGAATCGAAGCGCAGGTACATGAGGGTGCGCTGATTGGCCCGCATCAGGCCCTGGGAGCTGACGAGCTCGGTGGGGCACAGGGCGGCGCCCATGCGGAAGGCGAGCACCCGGAAGGGCATCTCGGACACCCCGGCCATGGGGGCGAGGACATAGGGGTTCGGAAGGGAATAGGGGCCGAGTCTCAGCATGAAGGCCGGGGAACCTAGCGAAATGGAGGAAGAAGCGGCGCGGGGATGTGCGCTACGGACTGCGCAACCGCCCCTCAACGGTTAAGGTCCGTGCCCATGTTCCGCTTTCGTCTCGGGAGCATTCCCGTCGAAGTCCACCCCAGTCACCTGCTGGTCTCCGGCCTGCTTGCCTATAGCTCCATGCACGCCGCGCAGAACGGCTGGCCCTTCCGTCAGGTGGAGGGGGCCCCCGCGCTGGGTCAGGCCAGCGCGGTGGTGGTCTATGTCCTGTCGTGGATGCTCATCGTCTTCGTGTCCGTGCTGGTCCACGAGCTGGGCCATGCCCTGGCCAGCCGCCTGTTCGGCTACCGACCCAGCATCGCGCTCGTCTGGCTGGGGGGCCACACGCTCCCCACGGATGCGCCCGGCCCGCTTCCCTGGAAGCGGGACCTGCTCATCACCGCGGCGGGGCCGTTCTTCGGCCTGATGCTGGGCATCTTCAGCCTGGTGGGCCTGGTGTTCCTGAAGTCGCTCAGCCCCGCGCTCGACTTCTTCCTCCAGACGTTCGCCTACGCCAACTTCATCTGGGCCATCTTCAACCTGCTGCCCGTGCTCCCCCTGGATGGAGGGCGGCTGGCCAACACCCTCACCACCCGGATGTTCGGTCCCCGGCGCGGCATCATCGCGTCGCAGGGCCTGGCGCTCCTGGTGTGCGTGGGCGTGCTCGTCTTCGCCCTGCGCACCGGGTGGCTGTTCGCCGCCATCTTCTTCGTCATGTACGGCATCCAGGCCTTCCGCATGCTGACGGAGGCGCTCAACGCCCAGGCCCCCGTGGGCGGCGGCAGTCCCCTGGAGAGCCCGCTGGTGGCGAAGCTGCGCGAGGCCAAGATTGCCCTCGACGCGGGGCGTCTGGAGGACGCGCGCCGGCTGGGTGGCCTCGTACTGGAGGGGGGCGAGTCGCTCTCCCCGGAGATGGCCAGCCACACGCACCACCTGCTCGGCTGGGTGGCGCTGAAGGAGGGCCATGGCCGTCAGGCGCTGGACCACTTCTCCCAGGTGCAGGGGCGCCAGGTGGAGCCCCACGCGGTGGCCGCGGCCTTCTCGCTGGTGGGTGATGACGCACGCGCGCTCGATTGGTGGAAGCAGGCGTGGCAGATGTCCTCCGACCGGACGGTGATGCACGAGTACGCCGGGACGCTCATCCGCCTGGGCCGCACCGAGGAGGCGATGAAGCTGCCGAACGTGGAGGCCGCCGCCGCGTTCAGCTGCGCCGAGCGCGTGCTGTTCATCCGAGGCGTCTACTCGGAAGCCGCCGCGGTGGGCGAGGCGGCGCTCCAGTACGCGCCGAGCGCGAGCATCGCCTATGACGCGGCCTGCGCGTTCGCCCGGGCGCGCAACGTTCCTGACGCGGTGCGGATGCTGCGGCGTGCCAGCGAGCTGGGGTTCAAGGACAAGGCGTATGCCGCGTCGGACTCCGACCTGTCGGCGCTGCACGGCCAGCCCGCTTTCGAGGAGTGGCTGACAGAGCTGGGCCAATCCGCCGCCTCCTGACAGAGGCATGACAGGAGGGGGTGTTGATGCGAGGTGAGGCGGCTTCTCTTCGGAGCCGCCCGCTTCAGCTCACGAGGCCCTCTTGCAGACACCCTCTCCTGCTGCTGCCCCGCCCGCGGACAACGAGCGCCTGAACTGGTTCTCGTCCATCCCGTTCTTCGGCGTCCACCTGATGTGCCTCTTCGTCTTCGTCGTGGGGGCGAAGCCGGTGGACCTCGCGGTGTGCGTGGGGCTGTACATCGTCCGCATGTGGGGCATCACCGCGGGCTACCACCGCTACTTCTCCCACCGGGCCTTCAAGACGGGGCGGGTGTTCCAGTTCCTCCTCGCCCTGGTGGGCAGCACCTCCACCCAGAAGGGCGTGCTGTGGTGGGCGGCCAACCATCGCCACCACCACCGGTACTCGGACCAGGAGGAGGACATCCACTCGCCCGTGCAGAAGGGCTTCTGGTTCAGCCACGTGGGGTGGATTCTCTGCGACAAGTACGGGCAGACGCGCCTGGACGCCATCAAGGACTTCGCGCGCTTCCCGGAGCTGGTGTGGCTCAACCGCTTCCACCTGGTGCCGCCCGTGTTGCTCGCCGTGGCGCTCTACTTCATCGGCGGCTTCTCCATGCTGGTGTGGGGCTTCTTCGTCAGCACCACCCTCTTATGGCACGGCACCTTCACCATCAACTCGCTCAGCCACATCTTCGGCAGGCGCCGCTACAAGACGACGGACACCAGCCGCAACAACTGGCTCCTGGCGCTCATCACCCTGGGCGAGGGCTGGCACAACAACCACCACTACCACCAGAACACCGCCAACCAGGGCTGGTTCTGGTGGGAGGTGGACTTGAGCTACTACTCGCTGAAGGTCCTCTCCTGGTTCAAGGTGGTGGAGGGGCTGCGGCTGCCCTCGGACGCGGTGAAGTACGCGCACCTCAAGTACTCCGCCGAGGAGCGCGCCGCGCTGGCCCGGCCCACCCGGTTCTTCGGCGCGGGAGGCGCTCGCGCGCAGCTGGTCGCCGCCAAGGCCGCCGCCGAGGACAAGGTCCGCGAGGCCCTGGCCGCCGCGGCGGAGCACCTCCCCTCCTCCGCACCTACACCGCAGCCCTTGCTCAAGCAGTAAGCACCGCCATGTCGCGAATCCCTCGTGGGTCCGGGACAACCGGGTAGAGTGCCGCGCCCGTGGCGCCCCCCTCGTCGATGAAACCAGCTTCCCCGCCCGTGCGTACCGATGCCGATTCGGCGCGCACGCCTGGCGCCGCGGACTCCGACGAGGTGCTGATGGCGCGGTTCTGTGAAGGTCATGCTCCGGCGTTCGACGCGCTCTTCCAGCGTCACTCGCGACAGGTGCGCGGATACCTCACCCGCCTGACGGGCAGCGTGGCCTCGGCCGAGGACCTGGTGCAGCTCACCTTCATGTCGCTGGTGCGCTCGCGCGGCCGGTTCCTGGTGGGCTCGCGCTTCAAGCCGTGGCTGTACGCCATCGCCACCAACGCGGCGCGGGACTTCCAGCGCCGGGGCCGCCGAGGCGAGGAGCTGACGAGCGAGGGCGAGCTGCCGGTGAGCATCCCCGACGACAGCCCGGGGCCGCGCGACGCGGGACTGGAGCGCGCGGTCCGCCAGGCCCTCGACATGCTGCCGGAGGGTCAGCGCATCCCCATCCTCCTGCACCGCTTCGAGGGGATGGGCTTCGCGGAGATTGCCGATACGCTGGGGCTGACCGAGAGCGCCGTGAAGGTCCGCGCCCATCGGGGCTATGCACGCCTTCGCGAGCTGCTCGCCACCTTGCATACGGAGACGATGGAATGAACCCGGAATGTTCACGGGTGATGGACAGCCTGGGGGACGTGCTGCCCCAGGAGCTGACGTCGCACGTGGCGTCCTGTGAGGACTGCCAGGCGCTGACGGGAAGCTTCGACCAGCTCAACGCCTCCCTGTCCGTCACGACGATGACGTTGGAGGCCGCCGCCCCGGGCGACGACGACGGGCAGACGGCGGCGTCGCTGGCCGTGGCCCGGCGCTTCGCCTTGGAGACGCTGGCGAAGCAGCCCCAGGCAAGTCCCTGGTGGAGCGAGCTGCTGCTGCTGCTGGGCGTCCACGCGGCGACGGGGGGCGTGGGGTTCGCGCTCCTGACGTTCGACGGGTGGAAGGGCAACCCGGCCTCGCCCGGCGCGGTGGCGGGCGTGGCGCTCCTCATCCTCGCGGTGATGGGCGCGGGGGCGTACCTGGCCTTCACCCCTCGGCGGAGGACGGTGCCCGGGTGGGCCGTCGCCCTCGCGGTCCTGGGCGTGGGCACCGCCGTGGTGCTCGCGGGCTCGGGGCAGCAGACACGGCCGCTCCTGGCGAGCGTGCTCGGGTGTGTGGGCATGGAGCTGGCGGTGACGACGGTGCCGCTGGCCGTCACCCTCGTCCTCCTGTGCCGCTCCGCCTTCCACCCGATGCGCGCCCTGGCCGGGGGCCTGGCCGCCAGCTCGGTGAGCCTGCTCCTCCTCCACCTGCGCTGCGCCGAGGGCTCCGCGTCCCACCTGCTGCTGGGCCACCTCACGCCGTGGCTCGCGCTCGCGGGCCTGACCGTGCTGCTGCGCCGGCTGCTGCCCACGCGCAGCTACGCGCCCTGAGGGCCCCTGCTCCCCCGGGCTCTCCTCCCGCGCCCGCGAGGAGAGCCTCCGGCCCGACAAGCTCCTCACATCGTTGAAGCTTCCGCCCCCACATTGGGTTAGTGGGAGTTCCAATGATTGCCGATGAACCTCCGACTGGGGTGATGACCCAGCGAGCGGTGATGGACCGCGCTCGGGAGGCGCTGAGCCGCTTCGTCCACGCGACGCTTCAAGCCTCCAACCGCCTGCGACTGCCGGGCCCCTCCGTGCTGCCGGTGGCGGGCGCGGTGGTGGGCCTCTACAGCGGGCTGGCGGCGGGCATCTTCGCCAACCTCATCGGCCTGGTGACGGGGCTGACCTTCGGCGCCGCGGAGCTGGCGCACACGCTGCGCCGCAGCCAGCTGCTGACGCTGATGGAGGCGTTCGCCTCGGCGAAGTGGCATCTGGAGTACGCCATCATCGGCGCGCCGCTGGCCCTGGGCGCGCTGCTGCTGGCGCGGGTCATCGAGCCCGGAGGTCCTCGGGACGAGGTGAAGCGGCGCTTGCGGCTGCTCGCGCTCCTGACGCTGGGCGCGCTGTCGCTCTACTACCCGCTGGTGGCGCTGGCGGCGCTCAACAGCGTCTTCGGCCACTCACATGCCTTGTCGGAGGAGATTCCCTACCTGCCCTGGTGGCTGATGCTGCTGGCGCCCACGCTGGGCGGCATCGCGGTGGGCCGGCTCTTGCGCGACAGGCCGGAGACCCACGGCCACGGCGTGCCGGAGGTGGTCCGGGCGGTGAAGAGCGGCGCCAACGTGGTGCCCGCGGACCGGGGACTCCTGAAGCTCGTCGCGTCCGCCATCACCATCGGCAGCGGAGGCTCCGCCGGCCGCGAGGGGCCCATCGTCTACGGCGGCGCCGCGTTCGCCTCCACCGTGGGCCGGGTGCTGGGCTTCAGCCGCAAGGAGCTGTCCATCCTCCTGGCCTGCGGCGCGGGCGCGGGCATCTCCGCGTCCTTCAACGCCCCCATCGCCGGCGCCGTGTTCGCGATGGAAATCATCCTGCGCGAGTTCGAGCTGCGCGTCTTCTCCCCCATCATCCTGGCCAGCGTGGCGGGCACCCTGGTGAGCCAGGGTGTGCTGGGCGAGGCCCCCATGCTGCGCCGCGTGCCGTATGAGCTGGTGAGCGGCTCGGAGGTGCTGGCGTACGCGGGGCTGGGCATCGGCTGCGGCCTGCTCGCCTTCGCCTTCGTGAAGCTCCTGCACGGCGTGGAGCACTTCTTCCAGGGGCGCACGCGCGGGACGCTGTCCCCGTGGCTGGGCAAGAAGCCGCTGCCGTTCCGCGCGGGCCTGGGCGGCCTGTGCGCGGGGCTGCTGGCCTTCGTCAGCCCGACGGTGTGGGGCAGCGGGCACGACTACATCAACCTGGCGGCGGTGGGGAAGCTGCCCTTCTTCTTCCTCGTCATCGCCTGCGTGCTGAAGCTGGTGGCCACGGCCATCACCATCGGCTCGGGGGGCTCGGGCGGGACGTTCTTCCCGGCGGCCGTCATCGGCGCCATGGCGGGCGGCGCGTTCGGCACGCTGGTGCACTATTTCTTCCCGGCCAGCACCGGCCCCAGCGGCGCGTACGCGCTGGTGGGCATGGGCGGCGCGGTGGCGGCCCTCAACCGCGGCCCGCTCACCGGCATGATGATGATGTACGAGCTGAGCGGGAACCACGACATCATCCTCCCGCTGATGGTGACGTGCACCATCGCCTCCGCGCTCTGCCACTACCTCATCGAGCGCAAGGCGCCCAAGGTCCCCAGCGACGCGGACCTCCTGGAGTCCACGCCCGTCCACGCGCTGATGGAGCACATGGCCCCCGTGCCCGCGGGCCTGCCGGTGCGGCCGCTGGCGGACCTGCTGCTCACGTCCGAGACGGGCGCGCTGCCGGTGCTGGACACCTCCGGCGAGGTCTACGGCATCGTCCAGGTGCAGCAGCTGCGCGAGGTGTGGCGCGACGAGGCCATGTACCCGCTGCTGGTGGCCAGTGACTTGGCGCGCAAGCTGCCCGTGCTGTCCCCGGACGCGGACCTGGCCCACGCGCTGCGCCTCATGGACCAGGAGGACGTGGACGCGCTGCCCGTCGCGGCGGCCTCGGGCATCGCCACCCGGGGACTGCTCACGCGCGTGGCCGTGCGGAGGTTCCTCTTCGCCCAGCATGCGGCGGAGCACACGCAAGACAGCCCGCCCGTCAGCGCGACGGAAGTCCCCCGCTGACGCGAAGGTCCGGTGTCGCGGCCACCCCACTTTCAGGACGGGGTGGCCGTCCTGGTCGTCGCGCGGGTGATGCGCGATGCTGGGGCTCCCGGAGGCGTCCTTGGAGCTACTCCGCGCAACCCCAGCCGAGCACCCGCTGCTGCGCAACCTCTACCCGCTCTACCTGCACGACTTGAGTGAGTTCGGGGTCGGCTACCGGCTGGACGAACAAGGGCAGTGGGAGCCCAACTATCTGGGCACGTGGCTCTCGCCCTCGCCCCAGGTCCACCCGCTGCTCCTGCGCTGGGAGGCGCGCATCGTCGGGTTCGCCTTCGTGGCCCAGGCGCCCTTCCCGTACATGACGCCGGGGCGCGACTTCCGGATGAGCGAGTTCTTCATCCTGCGCGGCGAGCGCGGCTACGGCCTGGGACGGCGCGCGGCCATCGCCGTGTTCGAGCGCTTCCAGGGCGTGTGGGAGGTGTCCCAGCTTCCCGCGAACCACGCGGCCACGTCCTTCTGGCGCAAGGTCATCCGCGAGTACACGCAGGGCCAGTTCGAGGACACGCTCGTGGATGACTCGCCCGCGCAGGTGTTCGACAACCGCGGGCGGCCGCCCATGGCCCTGGCGCCCCCACGCCGGTGAGCGCGGGGGGTGTGCGCGGCGACTACTGCTTGGACTTCGCCTCGGCGGCGGGCGCCTTCGGAGCGGGCGGCGTCTCCTTCGGGGTGGCGGCCGGCGCGGCGAAGGGCGAGGCGGGCCTGGCCTGGCCGCACGAGGTGATGGCGCTGGAGGGGTCGACCGCGTCGCTGCCCGAGTCCACCTTGAGGACCTTGCGGCCCTCGCCGACGACGAAGGTGTAGCGCTTGGAAATCGTGGCGACGGGCATCTTCACGTCGAAGGACTCGACGACCTTGCCCTCGGGGTCCGGGATGAAGGGGAACGGCGCCTTCAGGTCCGCCTTGAAGCGCGCGAGCGTCTCCGCGTCGTCCGTGCTGAAGGCCAGCACCCGGCCCTGGAGCTTCTCGATCTCCGCGTGCCGGGCCGTGTACGCCTTGAGCTCCTTGGTGCAGCCGCTCGTGAAGGCCTTGGGGAAGAAGGCGACGATGACCGGGCCCTGCTTCACCATCTCCGACAAGATGTAGACCTTGCCCTCGGTGTCCTTCACCGTGAAGTCCGGGGCCGTGTCCCCGACGTTGGGCGTGGCACCGCTGAGCAGACCTGTGAGCAGGAGGGGAATGAGCATGCCGCCGATTTGAGCGGAAGCCCTCCCACCCAGGCAAGCAACACCTGCTGGCCGGTTACCGCGCCTCGCCTATCCGGGCCCACACCGCGGAAGCGGCCTCGCGCGCCTGCTCGGAGACCACGGAAGGATTCACCGACAGCGGCCGGCGTGCCCACATGCGCCACACCCCATCCACCATCACCGCCTCCACGTGCCGGCTGCCCAGGCCGAACACCACGTGCCACGCCAGGTTCTCCCCGGTGAGCGGCGTGGCCGGCAGGTAGTCGAGCACCAGCAGGTCCGCGAGCGCGCCCTCGCGCATGGGCCCCACCGGCACCCCGAAGTGCTGGGACACCATGCGGTGACCGTTGGCCAGATAACGAAGCACGTCGATGGGCTGCCCCGCCTCGCGCGAGCGCAGGTACGCCGCCTGGGCCTCCGCGAAGAGGTCCGCGGACACGCCATCCGCGCCCAGCGTCGCGCGCGCGCCGAACTTCAGCGCCGGCGCGTACCCCACCTCCAGGCCCTGGTTGGCGCGCGGCGTGTGCACCATCCACGCGCCCGTGGCAATCACCTGCGCCAGCTCCGCCCAGGCCAGGTGCCCCACGTGCGCCAGCTGGCACTTGGGCGACAGCAGGCCCAGCTCCAGGAGCCGCGACACGGGCGAGGCACCATGGCGCTCGGTGGAGAGCCGCTCGTCCAGCGGGTCCTCCGCGAGCGGCAGGTGCATGCCGGAGTGGGTCGCATTGAGCGCCTCGACCAGCCCTTGCAGCGCGTCCGGCCCCAGCGTGAAGCCGGCCCCCGCGCCCACCTGTCCCCGGAAGCGCCCCTGCGCCTTCTGCGCGAAGCCCACCGTCTCCTCGAGCCCCTCCTCGCGCACCACCGCGCCGGAGCGGTCCGACACGGCGTAGGAGAGCACACCGCGCACGCCCACTTCGTGAAGCCCTCGGGCCAGGCGCACCAGCGAGCCCGACACGGCCTTGGGCGACGAGTGCAGGTTGCACACCGTGGTGGTGCCGCACTGAAGCGCCTCGAGTCCTCCGGCACAGCCCGCCACCTGGACGGCGTCCAGGTCCAGCGCGTCCTCGTAGGGCCAGAGGCCCTTCTCCAGCGTGTCCTGGTAGGTCTCCCGCACCACGCTCGGCATGCCGCGCGCCAGGATGGCGTGCAGGCGGTGGTGCGCGCTGACCAGGCCCGGGAAGACGAGCTTGCCGGACAGCGCCACCACCTCGTCGTCCGGGGTGGTCTCCAGGTCGGGGCCGCGCGCGACGATGCGCTCCCCCTCGATGCGAAGGTCCACGCGCTCCACGACCGCGGGCTCCAGCTCGACGACGTAACCACCCTTGAGGACGGTTCCCAACATCCCTCCGAACGAAGAACGAAGCGCGTGGCGGGTCTGCGACTCACGAAGTTAACACTGCCCCCACCGCATCGCGCGAGCGTGCAGATGCGTCACATACCCTGCGTAGGATTCATCGCACCATGCGCGATGAAGGCGCCTCACGACGGAATGTCGCGGGGTCGAACGCACCCCGGCGCACCTCCTCCACCATCCGCTCACGACCTCCTCGCGTGCGGGCGTGAGGCGCTGCATCGTCCCGGCATCGCGACAGCGCGGACTCGCGCCGTGATGATCATCCGTTCGCGGCGCCCGCGATACAGCTCGCTTCACCCCTGGACGTGGAACCGAGACTCGACGCGCGGATGCAGGCACGGCGTGAAGGAGCGCGCGGCCCCGCCAACGGCCACGAGGACTGCGAAGGACGGCGTCGCCCCCGAAGGCCGTGGTGGAAAACCGAACCCCGTTCAAGAGCGGGCGGGCGAGCCCCCTCGAACTTCTGAGGGGGCGCATGGGTGGGCTCTACACATAGACTGGGCCCATCTTGGAGTCGGGTCCAAACACCTACTGGGTCGGCCGCTATCGGCTGTCCGCGCGCATCGCGACGGGCGGCATGGCGGAGGTGTACCTGGGCCGACGCTACGAGGATGACGGCCAGCGAGGCCCCGCCGTCGCCGTGAAGCGCTTGATGCCGCACCTGGCCTCGGACCGGCGCGTCGTCCAGATGTTCCTCAACGAGGCCCGCATCACCGCCCAGGTGCGGCACCCCAACGTCGTCGCCATCCTCGAGCTGGGCATGGAGGGCACCGAGCCCTTCATCGCCATGGAGCTGCTCGAGGGGCGCTCGTTCGCGGAGCTCCGTCAGGAGGCCGCCGAGCGCGGCCAGCGGGTCCCCCTGGGCATCACCCTGCGCGTGCTCGTGGACGCGTGCCGGGGCCTCGACGCGGCCCACCGCGCCGTCGACGAGTCGGGCCGCCCGCTGCGCATCGTCCACCGCGACTTCACCCCGGACAACATCCACGTCGGCGTCAACGGCGCGGTGAAGGTCATCGACTTCGGCATCGCCAAGGCGGAGACGCTGGGCGCCGGCACCGAGCCCGGGGTCCTCAAGGGCAAGTTCTTCTACATGTCGCCGGAGATGATCGCCGGCAAGCCGGTGGACCACCGCGCGGACCTCTTCGCCGCGGGGGTCATGTTGTATGAGCAACTCTGTGGCCGCAGGCCCTTCACCGGGATGACCGCCGAGGAGGTCCTCGGCCGCATCGCGGAGGGCCGCGCCCGTCCGCCCACCGCCTTCGACCCCTCCGTCCCCGCGGGGCTGGAGCTGGTCTGCCTCACCGCGCTCCAGCGAGACCCCGCCGCGCGCTTCGACAGCCTCGAGTCCTTCATCGACGCCATCGAGGCCATCGGCGGCCCCGCGGAGGTCGCCACCGTCGAGGAGGTCGCCGCGTACGTCGACACCCTCTTTCCTCCCGACCGCGACCCCAAGCGCCAGGCCCTGCGCCGCGCGCGCATGGCGGACCCGTCGCACGGTGGAACCCCTCCAGGCCCTCGCCGCTTCGACCCCCACGCCGCGCCGCATGACGCCATGACGGTCCCCGCCGCATGGTCCCACATCATGCTGCCCGACGCGGGCGCGGCCCCGTCCACGGGAGCCCCGAAGAGCGCGCCCAGCAGCTCGGGCCCGGCCCCCGCGGACGCCCGCCCCCGGCCCACCGACTCGACCCCTCCCACGAAGAACGTCTCCGGCATCGGGGAAGGAGGCCCCGCCCGGGGTCGCGCGTCCCGGCTGGGCCGCCTCCTGCTCACGCTGCTCGCGCTTGGCGCGGTGGGCGCGGGCGCGGCGTGGCACTTCACGCGCCCGGGGGCCTCTCCCTCGGAGCGACTGACACAAGCCCAGGCGGCCGACACCACCGCCGCGAAGGTGACGCTGCTGTCCGGCCTGGAGGCCGACCCGCGCGCCACCGCCGAGGAGCTCGCGCGCGCCGCGGCCCTCTTGATGGACGCCGGCGCCTTCCCGCAGGCCGTGGAGGTGGCGGAGACCTTCACCACGCGCTTCCCCGAGAACCTGGAGGCCCACCTGCTCGTGGCCCGGGCCGCGACGGAGCTGAACCGGGGCAAGCGGGCGGAGCGCGCACTCGACGAGGCGCTCGCGCTGGCCCCCAAGGACCTGCGCCCCTCGCTGATGCTGGCGGACCTGCGCGAGCGGCAGGGCGACCTGTCCGGCGCCGTGGCCGCGCTGGCGAAGGCGCATGCCCAGCAGCCGGGCTCGGCGCGGGTGGCGCCCCGCTACGGCCTCCTGCTGTCGCGCAGTGGCCGGCTGGACGAAGCCTCCACCGTGCTCACCGCCTGGACGCGCGAGCACGACGACGCGGCCAGCCTGGCCGAGCTCGGCTTCGTGCGCTTCCGCCAGGAGCGCGTGGACGAGGCCGCGGCCCTCCTCAAGCGCGCGGTGCGCAAGGATGGCCGGCTGGCCGTCGCGCACTACTACCTGGGGGCCGTCCTCTTCCGACAGGGCGACAGCGCGGGCGCCGAGCGCGCCTACCTGGAGGCGGACAAGCTGGCCCCGGAGGACCCCAGGGCCCTGGCCGCTCGCTGCCAGCTCCACGCCCATGGCGGCAACACCACGGCCGTCGCGGAGCTGAAGCGTACGCTGGCGGAACGATTCCCCACTCAGGCCAACGTCCTCGCGGCGGAGTGCAAGGCGGGGAATTAGCTTCCCCCCATGTGCCCTGGGTTCCCTCTCGCCCGGCCGGTCCTGGCCTGAGTGTTCCCGGGAGAACGCCACAAGACGCTCCGGAGCCATTCCATGGGCACACGCGCCCTCATCATCAACGCCGATGACCTGGGAATCGACCCCGCCGTCGACCGGGGCATCCTCCAAGCCATGCGCGAGGGAGTCGTCTCCTCCGCCACCCTCATGGTCAACATGCCCCACGCGGAGGCCGCCGCCCGGGAGGCCGCGGGCCTGTCCCTGGGGCTGCACCTGAACCTGTGCCGGGGCGCCCCCGTGTGGAGCGACTTCCCGAAGGAGCACCTCGGCGCGGACGGGAACTTCACCGAGCCGCGCGCCGCGAGCCTCCCCGCCGACGTGGTGGAGGCGGAGACCCGCGCCCAGCTCGCGCGCTTCAAGGCGCTGACGGGCCGCGCCGCCACGCACGTGGACGTGCACCGCCACCTCCACCTCCACGCCGACGTCCTCGAGGGACTGGCGCGGGTGGCCGCGGCAGAGAAGCTCCCGGTGCGCTCGGTCGACTCCATCATGCGCCACACGCTGAAGACCCGGGGCGTGGCCACCAACACGCACTTCCTGGGCGACACGGGCGCGGAGCCCTACTGGACGCTGGACCGGCTGGAGTCGGAGCTGGTGACGCTGCCGGGCGAGGGCATCATCGAGCTGATGTGCCACCCGGGCCACCGCCCCGAGACGCTCAAGAGCAGCTACGCCGCGCAGCGCGAGGTGGAGCTGGCCACCTTCCTCAACCCCCGCGTGCGCGAGGTGCTGGAGCGCACGGGCATCAAGCCCGTGGACTTCCGCGTCCTCTCGCAGGGGACCTGACCCGCCTCACACGCGCGGCAGCAGGCCCACCGGAGCGCCCTCGCCCACGGCGGGGGTGACGCCCGCGCTCCTGCGCCGCTCCTGCATCAGCACGTTGCGCACGCGCGACACCAGCTCATCCGCCACGTAGGGCCGCGAGCACAGCGACGTGCCCTCCTGCGCCCACCACGGCCGCGCGTCCCCCGCCAGCAGGATGGGCACCGGCCGGGCGCGCGGGAGCGTGGCGAACGTCTCCAGGAACAGGCCCGCGGGCCCGTGCGTGAGCGACGTGGACAGCACGATGAGGTCCACCGGCAGGTGCGTGGCCCGGCGCAGCGCGTCCGCGCCCGCCCGCGAGGTGAGCACGTCGAACCCCTCCGCGCACAACACGCGCTCCGCCAGGGCCTCCTGGGCGGCGTCCTCGTCCAGCAGCAGCACCCGGCGGGGCAGCCGCTTCACCTCGTGCGGCGGCATGCGCGGCAGGCTCACGGTGAAGGTGCTCCCGTGGCCCTCCGCGCTCGCCAGCGTCAGCGCCCCGCCGTGCAGCCTCGCGATGGAGTGGCTGATGAACAGCCCCAGCCCCAGCCCACCGAAGTTGCGGTGCGACACGTTGCGCGCCCGGTAGAAGCGCTGGAACACCTGGGACTGGTCCGCGCCGGGGATGCCGATGCCGTGGTCCTGGACGTGGATGCGCGACTCGCCCACCAGCCGCTCCACCTTCACCGCGATGGGCTCCCCCGGCGGGCTGTACTTGTGCGCGTTCTCCAGCAGGTTCACCAGCACCTGCTCCAGCCGGTCCCGGTCCCCCCGCACCCAGACGCGCTCGCGGGGCACCTCCACGGAGAAGGGCCGCTCGAAGGCCGCGCGGAAGTGGTCCACCACCTCCGCCACCAGCTGCCCCACCTCCAGCGGCGCCAGCTCCAGCGCCAGCTTCCCCGCATCCAGCCTCGACGCGTCCAGCAGGTCATCCACCAGCCCCGCCAGACGGTCCACCTGCCGCTTGGACTTCAGCACCGTGGCCAGCTCCAATGGCTGCCCCGCGGAGAGCCTGCGCTCCATGGTGTACAGCCCCAGCTTCAGCGGCGTGAGCGGCGTCTTCAGCTCGTGGCTCGCGATGGACATGAACTCCTCGCGCACCTGGAGCGCCGCCTTCGCCTCCCGCAGGAGCCGGGCGTTCTCCACCGCCACCGCGAGCTGGTTGGCCGCCGCCGTCCACAGCTCCAGCTCCCGCGCGGAGAAGGACGAGCCCTGCTCCTTGTAGAGCAGCAGCAGCCCCACCGTCCGGCGCGGCGCGCACAGCGGCACCGCCGCGAAGATGGAGCCCAGCGAGTCCCCATACCCGCGCTGGATGCCCAGCTGCGCCTGCCGCAGGGCCAGCGCCTGCCGGAAGGGATCATCCTCCGGGGCGAAGGTGTCCTCCGGGGCCTCGCCCCCCGCCAGGTCCGAGACGGCCGCGCGGCGCAGCTCCGTCCCGTCCTCCTCGCAGAGGTAGACCTCCGCGCGCCGCACCTGGGCGCAGCGCACCAGCGCCACCACCGCCGCCGCGCAGACGTTGTCCACCTCCAGCGTCTCCCCCACCGCCCGCGCAATCTCCCGCACCGCCAACGAGAAGGCCCCCTCGTCGTCCACCCCCGAGGACTCCACCACCAGCCAGGCCCCCGGCGCCTCGTCCTCCCGCCCCGGCTTCACCTGCACCCGCACCTGGTGCAGCGCGCGGGTGATGACGTGTCCGGTGTGGCCTCGGCCCTCGCGGATGGCCAGCTCCACCGCCTCCAGGCTCCGGCCCTGCTCGAGCACGTCCACGAGGTGGGTCCCTACGTGCAGGGTCATGCCGGTCTTCGTGGCGAAGTCCGGCTCGAACCACTGGACGCATAAGTCATGACCGACACGCGCCAGCGCTTGCGGCAGGCACGAGAGGGCTTCTTCGACATCAGGGGGAAGCGTCATGTGCGCGGAAAAGGTGGCGGGGCCGTTGCCGCGATTATGAACGCCCCCCGGCGGGCGCAACCGACCCTCCCCTCGTATTCGCCAGTGGTGGACGGCCGCCCCGTTGAGGGGCCGACAGAACCCTCCCCGGGCACCCGTGCGGGCTGGGCGGCACGTCGTGGATGACACCGAGCCCCGGTGTGCTAGACGACACCGCCATGCCTTCGCAGCCGACCAAGGAACTCCAGACCTTCCCCAACCCGGCGTCAGACCGCGACTACGAAATCGCGTTCGACTGCCCGGAGTTCACCTGCCTCTGCCCGCTCACCGGCCAGCCGGACTTCGCGCGGTTCAAGATTACGTACGTCCCGGACCAGTCCTGCATCGAGCTGAAGAGCCTGAAGCTCTACCTGTGGGCGTACCGCAACGAGGGGGCCTTCCACGAGAAGGTCACCAACACCATCGCGGACGACATCATCAAGGCCATCCAGCCGCGCAAGCTCACGGTGGTGGGCGACTGGTTCGTGCGCGGTGGCATCGGCACCATCGTCACCGTCACGCACGAGAAGAAGTAGCCGTGCCCGGGGCGACGAGCGCCGCCCCCGGTGGTGCTCGTCTCACTCCGCCTTGTCGAAAATCGCGTCGGCCTTCTTGTTGAGGTCCGTCTCCAGCCGGTCCGCGGCCTTGTGGACGTTCTCCAGGCGGCGCGCGGCGGCGGCCTCCGGGTCCGTCTTCGCCGGGCGCTGAAGGACATACCAGGCGCCCGCGGCAAGCACGCAGAAGCCCAGCACGAAGGTGACGATGCGGCCCATGGACTGCCTCCTCCCGCCCTAGCGGGTGAGCTGTTGCACGAATGGCGCCCACTGCGCCTGGGTGAAGTAAAGGCCGGTTCCCGCCGCGGACGCCAGAACGAGCGCGGCCAGCGCCCACTTGAGCAGCCCGCCAGAACGCGAGCGCGAGGTGTCGAAGCCCTCCACCACCGCGTCCAGCTCCTGGGGCCGCATGAGCTGCTGCGCCTCCGTGTCCGTCAGCTTCTGGCGGTGGCGCAGGAAGGCCACCAGCAGCCCCGCATGGGACACGGGGACTTCCTGCGCCAGGAAGACGTCCAGCTCGCGGCGCATGGCGGCGGCGTCCGGGAAGCGGTCCTCGGGCTTCACCTCCATGGCGCGCTGGATGATGCGCACCAGCGGCGAGGGCACGTTGGGCGCCACCTTGCCCAGCGGCGTGTACTTGCCGTCGCGAATCTTCGCGAAGACCTCGCCCGCCGTCTTGCCGTGGAAGGGCCGCGCGCCGGAGAGCGCCTCGTAGAGCAGCACGCCCAGCGAGAAGATGTCGGTGCGGCCATCCAGCGGCGCCCCCGTCACCTGCTCCGGCGACATGTACGAGGGCGTGCCCACCGCCATGCCCGC
Organism: Myxococcus stipitatus; assembly: GCF_038561935.1. The sequence continues at coordinate 8,667,847 of NZ_CP102770.1, forward strand.
CTGGGTGAGCGCCTCCAGGCCCACATCCTTGGCGATGCCGAAGTCCATCAGCTTCACGTCACCGGACTTGGTGAGCATGACGTTGGCCGGCTTCAGGTCGCGGTGGATGATTTGACGGAAGTGCGCGTGGTCCAGCGCGCTGGCGATGCGCGCGGCGATGACGCCCGTGACGTCCGCGGGCAGCGGCCCCTCGCGGATGAGCGTGTGCAGCGTGGGCCCGTCCACCAGCTCCATCACCATGAACAGGCTGTCGTTCTTCTCCACCAGGTCGTAGAGGGTGACGATGTTCTGGTGGCGGAAGGTGGCCAGCGCGAGCGACTCCCGCCGGAAGCGCGACAGCGTCTCCTTGTCCCGCTTGCCCTCCGGCAGCAACTCCTTGATGGCCACCTCGCGCTGAATCATCTCGTGGAGGCCGCGATACACCACGGCCATGCCACCTCGGCCCAACTCCCCGAGCACTCGATATGCGCCAATCTTGCGATGACGGACGGCTTTCTCTGCGGAAGGCACGGGTGAGAGGCTACAGAACTGGACACGGACCGTCGATGTCTCACGTGGCCACTCGAGCCATCCGCGGGTCCGGACTCCGGGTACACTGACTTTCCCCCCGCGCGCTCATGACCCTTCGCCTGCTCGTCCCCCTCCTCGCCCTCTGCACACTCGGGGGCTGTATCGTCCACCGCTCCCACCACGACCACGGTCACGACCACGACTCGCGTCCGCCCAAGTCGAAGAAGTCCAAGAAGAACAGCAGGGATTGCCACCCGAGCCAGTACTGGGATGGCGACGAGTGCCGCCACAAGGGCAAGGGCAAGGGGGCACGCAAGCACGATGGGTGAAGCCCTCGTGGCGCGGTGAGCGCGTCCCGCTCCCCGCCGGAGAGTTGTAGGGTGGGTGCGTCATGCGCACCGATGCCGTCCCGCCTCCGTCGCCGCCCGTGCCCGCCGTCGCCTCTCCGGGCCTGAACCGGCCGAGGGAGACGGAGGACTGCACGCTGCTCAATGGCGGCACGGAGGCGTTCCCCCGCATGCTGGAGGCGCTCTCCTTCGCCCGGGAGCGAATCCACCTGGAGGTCTACACCTTCGAGCGCGAGGGCGTGGGCGCGCGCTTCGTCGACGCGCTGGTGGCCGCGGCGAAGCGAGGCGTGTCGGTGAAGGTGGTGGTGGATGGCTGGGGCAGCATCGGCCACAGCGCCGCGCTGACGCAGACGCTGCGGGCCGCGGGCGCGAAGGTGCGCGTGTACAACCCGCTCACCTCGCTGCTTCTGGGCCGCGCGTGGCGCAACCACCGCAAGATTCTGCTCGTCGACGACACGGTGGCGTTCCTGGGCGGCATCAACATCGGGGATGCGTACGCGGCGCAGGGGGACGTGCCCGGGTGGGCGGACCTGGCGGTGGAGCTGCGGGGTGACATCTGCCGGCAACTGGGCGCGAAGCTGACGGCGGGCGCGGCGGAGCTGAAGTCGGGCGCGGTGAGCCTGTTCCTGTCCGGCTTCAGCGGCGGCCACCGGCTGCGCAAGCGCTACCTGTCCGCCATCCACGGCGCGAAGCACACGGTGACGCTCGCCCACGCGTACTTCCTGCCGGACACCCATTTCGTGAAGGCGCTGACGCGCGCGGCGCGCCGGGGCGTGAAGGTGTCGCTCCTGCTCGCGGGCCGCAGCGACGTGGTGTTCGCCCGCGCCGCGACGATGCGGCTGTACAACACCTTCCTCCACGCGGGGGTGAGCATCCACGAGTGGACGGACTCCACGCTGCACGCCAAGGCGGCGGTGGTGGACGGGCAGACGCTGCTGGTGGGCAGCTTCAACCTGGACCCGCTCTCGCTGGTGAACCTGGAGACGCTGGTGGAGGTCCAGGAGCCGCACGTCGCCGAGCAGGCCGTCCTCTGGCTGGACAGGCACATCTCCCACTCCCGCCAGGTGCTGGGCGAGCACTGCACGCGCTCCCCCTTCCAGCGGTGGATGCTGGATATCGTCGGGCTGGCGATGGCCCGCTTCGCCGAGCGCTTCGCGAGCTTCATGGGCCGGCGCCGCAAACGTTGAGGCCGTCACGCTTCCGTCACCCGGGGCGCGCGGCGGCGCACGCCCCCTCGCATGTCGTGCTGCGCCGGAGCGCCCGAGGCCCTACACTGACGCGCGCTCGACCATGCCCAGCCGACACCCCCTCCAGCCCGTCCTCGCCGCCATCGATGTGGGGACCAACGCCGTGCGACTGGAGCTCGCCCGGCCCGACGCCGACGGGGCCCTGGAGACGCTGCACCAGGAGCGCGACCCCATCCGCCCCGGCGAAGGCGTCTTCGCCACCGGCACCATGCCCGAGGAGACCGCCCAGCGGCTCCTGGCCACCCTGCGCCGCTACGCCGCGCTCTGCCGCCGCCACAAGGCCCAGGTGCGCGCGGTGGCCACCAGCGCCCTGCGCGAGGCGCGCAACAGCGCGGACGTCGTCCAGCGCGTGCGAGACGAGTCCGGCCTCAACCTGGAGGTCGTCAGCGGCAAGGAGGAGGCGCGCCTCATCTGCCTGGGCGTGCTGCACAGGAAGCCCCCGGGAACGCGCTCGCTGCTCATCGACATCGGCGGCGGCAGCACCGAGGTGGCCACCGCCGTGGGCGAGAAGCCCGACAACCTCTGGAGCCTGGGCCTGGGCTCGGTGCGGCTCACGGAGGTCTTCGACGCCTCGCGCACCGTGACGTCCAAGCAGCTGCGCATCATGCGCGGCTTCGTGTCGGAGGTGCTGGGCAAGACGCTGCCGCCCAAGCTGCCGCACCTGCCCCGCGTGGCGCTGGGCTCCTCGGGCACCATCAACGCGGTGGTGTCCTTCGCCTCCAGCGAGAGCAGCGGCAACGCCACCGTGCGCCAGCTCACCCAGACGGTGGAGACGCTGGCGGAAATGCCTCCGGACCGGCGGCGCAAGCGCTTCGACCCCAAGCGCGCGGACATCATCGTCGCGGGCGCCGTCATCCTGGAGGGCGTGGCGAAGTACCTGGGCGTCGAGTCCGTCAGCGTCGTCAACCGGGGCCTGCGCGACGGCATCCTCGTCGACCTGCTCTACCGCCAGGACGCGCAGCACCAGTCGGAGGACCACAGCCTCGCGGACGCGGCCATCGCCATGGGCGAGCGCTTCCACTTCGACGAGAAGCACGCGCGCCAGGTGGCGTCGCTCGCGCTGACGCTCTTCGATGACCTGGCCGCCCTGCACCAGCTGCCCCTGTCGGTGCGCCCGCACCTGGAGGCGGCCGCGCTGCTCCACGACATCGGCCACTCCGTCAACTACGAGCGACACCACAAGCACACGTACTACCTCATCCGCCACTCGGACATCCCGGGCCTGGCGGACCGCGAGCGGGAGCTGGTGGCCCGCGTCGCGCGCTACCACCGGCGCAGTCCGCCGGAGCTGGCGCACTCCGGCATGGCGGGACTGACGCCGCTCGAGGCTCGCACCGTGCGCAAGCTCGCCACCCTGCTGCGGCTGGCCAACGCGCTGGACCACAGCCACCACCAGCCCATCAAGGACTTCAAGGCCACCAACGGGCGCGACGGAGTCGCCCTGCACCTGCACGCGCGCCAGCCGGTGGACCTGGAGCTGTGGAACGCGGAGCGGGAGATGGCCCACTTCCGCCGCGTCTTCGGCAAGAAGCTCACCTTCCACGTCCACAACGGCGGCCGCTAGCCTCGCCGGCCCCTGGCCGGAAGAGGGCCCGCGCGCGCTTTGCCCCCATCCTCCCGGATGCCCAGGCTCCAAGTCGCGGGGGTCCATCCTTCACGAGGGGCCCCCTTCCACTTGTTGCGGCCCGAGGACGCTCCCGCCCCCGGGGGAAGGAGCATGCGATGAAGGCGGTCGTCTTCCATGGGATTGGAGACATCCGGCTCGACGACGTGGCGGAGCCACGCCTCGAGCAGCCGACGGACGCGGTCGTCAGGCTGACGGCCAGCGCCATCTGCGGCACGGACCTGCACATGATTCGAGGAACGATGCCGGGGATGAAGCCCGGCACCATCCTGGGTCACGAGGGCGTGGGCTACATCGAGGCGCTGGGCGACGACGTGCGCAACTTCAGCCTGGGTGACCGCGTCGTCATCCCCTCCACCATCGCCTGCGGCAACTGCGTCTACTGCCGCGCGGGCTACCATTCGCAGTGCAACGAGGCGAACCCCAACGGCCCCGCCGCGGGCACGGCCTTCTACGGAGGCCCCGCGCAGACGGGCCCCTTCCACGGCATGCAGGCGGAGAAGGTGCGGGTGCCCTTCGCGAACGCGGGGCTGGTGAAGGTGCCCGACGGCGTGAGCGACGAGCAGGCCATCCTCATCTCCGACATCTTCCCCACCGGCTACTTCGGCGCGGAGCTGGCGGAAATCAAACCCGGCGACACCGTGGCCGTGTTCGGCTGCGGCCCGGTGGGGCTGTTCGCCATCGTCAGCGCCCGGCTGCTGGGGGCCGGCCGCGTCTTCGCCGTCGACTGCCACGAGGACCGGCTGGACCTGGCGCGCGCCCAGGGCGCGGAGGTCATCCACTTCGACCGGGAGGACCCGGTGAAGACGCTGCTGCGCCTGACGAAGGGCATCGGCGTGGACCGGGCCATCGACGCGGTGGGCGTGGACGCCGAGCACGCCCACGCGGGCCCCGCCTCCAAGCGCACCGGCACCGAGCGCGCGGAGGACAAGCGCGAGGTGAAGGAGGCCGCGCCACGCACCCACCCCAGCGGCGCCAACTGGGTGCCCGGGGACGCGCCCGCGCAGGTGCTGACGTGGGCGGTGGAGGCGCTGGCCAAGGCGGGGACCCTGTCCATCATCGGCGTCTACCCGGCCCAGGTGCACACCTTCCCCATCGGCCAGGCGATGAACAAGAACCTCACGATGAACATGGGCAACTGCAACCACCGCAAGTACATCCCCCGGCTGCTGGAGCTGGTGCGCGCGGGGGTGGTGGACCCCACGGCCATCCTCTCGCACGTGGAGCCCATGGGCAGCGCGCTGGACGCCTACCGCAACTTCGACCTGCGCAAGCCGGGCTGGGTAAAGGTGGAGCTGGAGCCCTCGCAGCTCCAGTGAGCCTCACGCGTCGAGCAGCAGGCACGAGTCTCCGAACTCGTGCCCCAGGTAGCCGCGCGCCTCCGCGTGGGCGCTCGCCTCGCGCAGGAGCGTGCGCGAGCAGAAGGCCTGGAGCAGCGCGAAGTGGCTGGTGCCCGGCTCGTGCATCCCCGTGAAGAGGCCGTGCACCACGCGAGGCACGAAGCCCGGCCCCAGGAGCAGGTCCGTCACCGACTCGCCCGCCACCAGCGTCCCGCCGTTCATCGCCGCGCGGCCCTCCAGCGCGCGCACCACCGTGGTGCCCACCGCCACCACCCGCCCTCCCGCCGCGCGCGTGGCCTCCACCTGCGCCACCGTGGTGGCGGGGATGTCGGAGCGCTCGGGCCGGGGCAGCAGCGCGTCGAGCGCCGCGTCCCCCGTGGAGGACAGCCCCGTCGCGTGGGTGAGCGACGCCAGCCGCACGCCCCTCCGGCGCAGCGTCAGGAGCAGGTTCCAGGTGAGCGGCAGTCCGGCCGACGGCGCCTCCGTGGCCCAGGGCCGCGCGCCATAGCCCGTCTGCACGTGCCACAGGGACAGCGGCGCCAGCGTGTGGGCGTACTGCACGGGGCGGCCTCCCTGGTACAGCGCGGACCAGAGCCCCGCGCCCTCCTCCTCGAAGGCCACGCGCAGGAAGCGGGGCGAGGGCGGCAGCACCTCCACCACCTGGACGGGGAGCCCCACCACGGTGAAGCGCGTCCCGGCCGGCAGGAGGGGCGGCGTCGGGCGGTCCTCGGTGCGCTTGCGCCAGTCGCCCGCGCCGAAGAGGACGGCCAGCCACGTGCCATCCGGCTCGGACGACAGCAGGCGCAGCTCGATGCGCTCCCCCAGCTGCGTGCGTCCCAGGAGCGACGCGGGGAACGTGGCGGCGTCATTCACCACCAGCAGGTCTCCGTCGCGCAGCAGCGACGGCAGGTCCGCCACGCGTGCGTCGGTGAGGCGCCCCTCCCGAGGCTCCACGTGCAAGAGCCTCCCCTCCTCCGGTTGGTCCACCGGCCAGCGCGCGGGCTTCATGCGGCCTCCAGGCGCTGGGCCACGACGTGGGAGCCGGACGGCAGCGTCTCCACGCGGTGCTCCACCATCGCGATGATGCGCGAGGCCACGTCCTCGGGCCGGGCCAGCGTCGCGCAGTCGGCCTCCGGCATCGCCTCCGCGTGCATCCGCGTGTCCATCTCTCCGGGGTCCACGCTGAGGAAGCGCACGTCGGTGCCCTCCAGCTCCGCGGCCCAGATGCGGCCCAGGTGCTCCAGCGCGCTCTTGGACACGCTGTACGCGCCCCACCGGGGATACGCCGCCACCGCCGCGTCCGAGCTGATGTTGAGCACCAGCCCTCCTCCGCGCACCAGCATGTTGCCCACCACCGCCTTCGTGAGCCGGAAGGGCCCCACCAGGTTCACCTCCAGCACCCGGTGGAGGTCCTCACACGCGGTATCCAGGAGCAGGGGCAGCGGCGTGGGCCCCAGCACGCTGGCGTTGTTCACCAGCACGTCCAGCGGCCCCACCAGGGACGTGGCCACCCCCACCATCCGGTAGATGGACTCCTTGTCCCCCACGTCATAGGCCAGCGCGTGGACGGGGAGTCCTTCGGCCCGAAGCGGCTCCACCGCCTCCTCCATGTCCGCGGTGTGCCGGGCCACGCCCACCACCTTCGCGCCTCGCCTGGCGAAGTGCTCCATGAGCGCGCGCCCCAGCCCTCGGCTCGCCCCGGTGACGAGCACCGCCTTTCCGGTCAGCTTCATTCGAGTGTCCTCCGACACGGGAAGCTAAGGACCGGCCGTTGACGAAATGGCGTCGCGGCCAATCCTTTGGCAGATTGCCAATCCATGGCCATGGACGACGAGGACCTACCGAGCAGGTTGGCGCGCAACATCCGGACGTTGAGGGAGACCCGAGGGGCCACGCAGGCCCAGCTCTCGAAGCTGGCGGGGGTGCCTCGGGCGACGTGGGCCAACCTGGAGTCGGGGACGTCCAACCCCACCTTGTCCGTGCTGCACCGCGTGGCGGGCGCGCTCCAGGTGTCCTTGGAGGAGCTGGTGGCGAAGCCTCGCGCCAGCGCGCGGCACTACCCTCGCGACAGCCTCACCACGCGCGTCCGGGGCGCGGGCCTCCTGCGCAAGCTGCTCCCGGACCCGCTGCCGGGCATGGAGTTCGACCGGGTGGAGCTGGCCGCCGGCGTGCGCATCACCGGCGTGCCGCACACGCCAGGCACCCGCGAGTACCTGGCCTGTGAGTCCGGGGAGCTGGCGCTCGTCGCCAGCGGAGAGCGCTTCCTCCTCAAGCCCGGGGACGTCGTCGTCTTCCGAGGCGACCAGAAGCACTCCTACGAGAACCCCGGCACACGCACCGCCGTGGGCTACTCCGTCGTGCTCCTGACGCCTCCCTTGTGACGTGACGGCTCAGCCCGAGTCGCGGCCGTAATACCAGGCCGTGAGGGCCAGGCGGCGCGCGTGGGCGGGGAGCACCTCGTGCTCGATGCGCTCGCTCAGGAAGACGACGAGCGTGTCCAGCATCGGGGGGATGTCGACGGGGGGCAGGTCCTTGGGATGCAGCCGCAGGACGCCTCCGTGCTCCGTCTTCCAGGCCTCGTTGGCGTACCAGATGGCCGTGGCCCTGCGGTTGGACTGTCCGGGGAAGGCGTCGACGTGGCGCGAGTAGTGCGCCCCTCCGCCCGGATAACACGCGAGCTGCAGGTCGAAGCGCCCCAGGCCGAGGTAGGCCCCTTGCGAGAGGGCCTGTCCCAGCAGGGCGAAGCGCTCTCTCAGAGCGCCCAGCGCGGTGTCCGGCTCGGGTTCCACCCAGCCGATGAGGTCACCGCGCACGCTGGAATCCTGGGCCCTGTCCGCGCCTCTTCGGATTCCCGCGGCATGCAACACTCCAGAGTCAGCCCTCGCCAGCGCTTCTGCCCGCGCGGCGAGGGCGGCTTCATTCCCGATGAAGAAGGGACGCGTGAAGAATCCACGCGTCCCCAATGCCTCCACTTCCAAGTCCGTCAGCTCCACACGTGCCCCTTTCAGCAACGTGCCACCTACACGTCCGCACCGTGCCCCAGACGCCGGCCGCGAGGAAGCGGATACACTCGCGCCATGGCGAACCTCTCGCGAATCCTCGGTCCGCTCCTGGGTGTCGCCGCCGGTGTCCTGGTGGCGGGGTGGCTCATGAAGCCCACGCCTGCCTCCCTGCCCGACACCGCGTCGGTGGTGCAGCAGATGCGCGAGGTGGCGCGGCTGGAGACGCTGCAGGTCTCCCTCTACAAGAAGGTCACCTTCACGCCCGAGCCCGAGGCCACCGACGCCCTCTGGAAGGACGTGGTGAACTGGGCGCGGCACACGCTCCAGAATCCGCACGGCCGCGCCATCGTCTTCGCGGACGCGCACCTGGGCTTCGACTTCCAGCGCATCGGCCCGTCGAGCCTCCACGTCGCGGGCACGAGGGTGCAGGTGGTGCTGCCGCCCATCGACGTGCGCGTGGAGCTGCGGCCCGGGGAGACGGAGGTCATCGACTCCAACCTGGACAGCACGCAGACGGCGCAGCTGTTGGAGAAGGCGAAGGTCGCGTTCGAGCGGGACGTGCGCGCGGACTCGCGCCTCCAGCAGCGGGCCCGGGACTCCGCCGAGCGCTCCCTCCGAGCGCTCCTGCTCACCCTGGGCTATCGCGAGGTGCTGTTCGTGGAGAAGCTGCCGTCCACCGGCACGGCGGGCTGAGGCTCCGTCACGTCAGAAGGAGGAGCCGTCCGGCAGCAGGAGTCCGTCCGCGGACTGGTGGAAGAGGCCCGGAATCCCCTCGGGGGTCGGCTCCAGGGACGCGAGCGCCGTGCGGACAGCGGCCTGCGAAGCCCAGCCCACCACGGTCAGCTCGCGGCGAGCCAGGGACACGCAGAGGGGCTTGCCGCTCGCCACCGTCGAGAGGATGCGGTGCTGCGTGCCCGTGAGCAGCCGCGCGCCATCCAGTCCGTCTCCGCCCGCCACCGCCCAGAGGCCCGAGAAGGTCTCCGCCAGATGCACCTCGCCCCGGTCGATGACCACGGGGTGCACGGGCGCGGGGTGGGCGGAGAGGTTGCGCCACGCGGCTTCATCCACGGCCTCGGGGGTCAGCCCCGCGGGGCCGAGCGCGGACTCGGGCAGGTAGCGCACGAAGTCGGCGTCCTCCAGGACGTAGAACACCTCGAGTCCCGCGGGCCCCGGACGATGCAGCGCGCCCACCGCCTTGGCGACGAAGCTCGGATGCCGCAGCACCGGCCGCAGCCGGGACTCCAGCGGCGTGTCCCCCGAGCCCAGTCCTGAATCGAGTCCGCTCAACCTCGCCGCCAGCGCCTCCGCGTAGGCCAGCAGGCCCTGGGTTCCGGGCGCCTCGACGTAGGCCGCGTACAGCGAGCCGACATCCACGCGGCCCACGCCTCCCGTGGCCAGCTTCACGAGCAGGTCCTTGCCCTGACGGCGGAAGCTCACGCGTGCGCGGCCGAGCGCCCCCGTGAGCGCGGCGATGAACTCCGGCCGGAGGACCTGTTCTTCCGGGGCGCTCGGAGGGGGGAACTCCGCTGCTTCCAGTTCTTCCTTCAGCAGCCGAGCCTCCCCGTCGAACGGGTCCCGAGCCAGCGCCTCCTCGACGTAGGCCTGGGCCTTGCCGACCTCGCCTCGGCGCAGGGCCAGCACGGAGAGGACCTTGAGGACCTCGGGGTCTCCGGGCTCGCGAGACCAGACCTGTCGCAGCAGCGCCTCCGCGTCCCCATGCCGCTCCAGGCCGAGCAGCGCGCGCGCGAGGCCCAGCATCACTGGCAGGTCTCGAGGGAAGTCCCGCCGCAGGGCCTCCAGGAGCGGAAGGGCCTCACGCTCCGCCCCCGCGTTGATGAGGGCATGGGCCACCGTCAACCGGAGGACAGGGCCCTCGCCCCTCCCCGCATGGGCACGCAGCGCCTCCAGCTCCGCGTCGCTCAGACTCTCCCCCGCCTCCACCTTCCGGCGCAGGCGCTCCACTTCCGGCAAGACACTCACGCGCACGACTCTAGCAGGCGAGTCACGACGCCAAGGTGTCCGTGCGTCCGGCGCTGTCGCTGAGGGACAGACGCCTCTCCATTCGAGGTGGAGAAGGCGGGGACTGCGTCGGGGTGTCCTCGCGTCCCTCGCTGTCCCGGAGAGCCAGACGCCTCCCCACCCGCAGTGGAGAGGCGCCTCTGACTTCACCGCGCGGCGCGCCGCTTCCGCGAGTCGAGCGCCAGCATCACCAGCACCAGCAACCCGAACACCGACGTCCCACTCCCCGAGCTGCTGCAGCCTCCGCCTCCTTCCTTTCCACCCGAGACAGGCGGCGCCTCGCAGACTCCCGCGTTGCACGTCTCACCCCCACCACAATCCGACGACTGCCGGCACTCCGGCTCGGGCTGGGGATTCGGCGTCGTCGAGGTGACGGTCACCGAGGTCGTCCCCGTCGCGCGCCCCACCGTCACCTGGACGGTGTTCAAGAACGTCCCTCCCAACGTGCCCGCGCTGAAGACACCCGATGCATCGACGGTGCCTCCACCGTTCACCACCTTCCACGTCGCCGGGTACGCGGGCGCCTCGTTCCCGTACACGTCGAACGCCCGCGCGCTGAAGGTCACCGTTCCCCCCGCCGGGAGCGTGGGGTTCTGCGGCGACAGGACGACACGGCTCGGCGCGGCGGCCACCACCGAGACGGAGGTCTGCTCCACGATTCCCCCCACAGAGACTTGCACCGTCCCGGGGAAGGCTCCCACCGCGATTCCCGCCGTGAAGACTCCCGCCCCATCGATGGAGCCCCCTCCGTTCACCACCTTCCACGTCGCGGGCGCCGAGGGGATCTCGTTGCCGTACACATCGAACGCCTTCGCGCGGAACGCCACCGTGCTCCCCGCCGCCACCGTCGGCCCCTGTGGCGACAGGACCACCCGACTCACCGCCCCTGGCGTGACGGTGACGCTGGCCGTCTTCGTCACCCCCGCCACGCTGACCTGCACGGTGTCCGCGAATGTCCCCGCTGCGGTGCCCGCGGTGAAGACACCGGAGGCACTGATGCTGCCCCCACCCTTCACGACGCTCCACGACGCGGAGAACGAGGTGACCTCATTGTCGAACGCATCGAACGCCTTCACCTGGAACGGCACCGTGCCCTTCACGACGACGGAGGAATCCGCCGGGGAGATCTCCAGCCGGCTGATGGCGCCGGTCTTCACGAAGACGGTGGCGTTGAGCGAGAGGTGCTCCACCGCGACGCGCACGCTGTTGGAGTACGTCCCCGCGACCTTCGGCGCGGTGTAGAGCCCGTCCGACGTGATGCTCCCCGCGCCCGGCGTCACCACCGACCACACCGGAGCAATGGCCACCGGGTTGCCATCCGCGTCGACCCCCATCACTCCGAACCGCTGCGTGCCCTGGGGCTCCAGCGTGATGAACGGGGGCGTGAGCACGAGCCTCGACAACGGCCCCGGCAGCACCGTGACGTCCATGGCGGCGCTCGTGATGTCGCCCATCGTCACCTTCACGGCCCCCGGATAGAACCCCGTCACGGTACCCACCGTGAGAACGCCATCAGCGTCGATGGTCCCCAGGGAGGCGGGGGTGACGGTCCAGGTCGGAAAATCGTTCCTCCTGTTGCCCCACGCGTCGAAGCCCTGCGCCGTGAATTGGATGCGCCCCCCGGCCCTCACTTCATTGGAGGCGGACGTCACCTCGACGCGATGGAGCGGGCCCGGCGTCACGATGACGTCCGAGGCCACCGTGCGCCCTTCGAACGACGCCTGGACTGTCTTCGGGAAGGAACCCGCGACCGTTCCCGCGGTGAAGGAGCCCGAGGCATCGAGGGTGCCTCCTCCCCCGACGAGCCTCAAATCGACGGTGCCCGGCACGGTGTTCCCCGCGCGGTCACGAGGCCAGACATAGAAGGCCACCTGGGAGTTCACGGGCAACGTGATGGTCTGAGGACTCAGGTCGATGTGATGAAACGGCCCCGGCAGGATGTTCACCCTCGCGTAGCCCTTCTTGCTCCCCGCTTCGACCTGAATCCCCTGGGCGTTGTCATAGGAATAGGAGCCCGCGGTGTAGAAGCCACTGGCGGAGACAGTCCCTGCCGCCGGGTGGAGCGCGGACCATCGGAAGGTCGTCGGGACTTCATAGCCGCAGGGATCCATGCCCTTCGCGGAGAGCTGCTGCGACTCCTCGATGCGCAACGTCAGCTCCGACGGAGTGACCTCCACCTTCTGGACGGACCCCAGCCGCACCGTCACATCCACCGAGGCGGAGGCATTCCCCGACGTGGCGACCATGGCGCCAGGATACGAACCGAGCGTGCACCCCGTCGTGAGGACTCCGTCCGCGTCGATGGTCCCCACCTCGGGAGTGGCGGACCAGGTGACCACGGCATACGGAAGCGGCAGGCCGTCCACGTCGTAGACCATCGCGCTGACGGAGTACTTCGAATTGCCAGACGCCGAGATGGAGTACCTGCCCAACACGATGGATGCACCGGGGACGGGGACATAGGGGAAGGCGCCCATGTCCGTCCCATCCGACGCGGCGTTGCGGCAGGGAGAGTTCTCCAGAAGGGTCAGGTGGAAGGGGCTGACGAAGCGCGGGTCCTGCGTGAGGCTGCCGGGGCCCAACGTGGGGCTCCCCTTGTAGTTGCTGGAATGCCCCCAGACCGCGTTGTGATGGATGGAGATGTTCGAGCCGGGAACAACCTCGATGCCCGTGGACTCGTTGGACATGATGATGTTGTCGCGAATCTCCACGGTGTTCTGCGGCTGGGGGGCGACGTAGAGGCCGCTCCACGAGTTGTTGATGATGGTGTTGTGGAAGATGGACGCGGAGGCATTGGCGAGGTGCAGGCCACTCGCCATCGCAGAGAAAGCCCGAAGGCTGCTTCGCACCAGGCTGTAGGAGAGATTCATGATGCCCCCCGTGGCTTCGACCGCGGTGGAGCACTTCTCGAGCGTGCCTCGCTCGAAGGTGAGCGAGCCTCCCTGGACCTTCAGGCAGGGGGCTCCCTCCTTGAGGGTGGAGCCCGTCACGGTCGCGGTGGCGGCGCCATCGACGGAGACACCACCTTTCGTCAAGGAGGCGCCCTTGACCGTGAGGGTGCTGTTCCCTCCGGCGGACAGACTCGTTCCCGAGGCGGTGAGGTTCTCGACCGTGGTGATGCTGTCGTCCCCGAACGAGAGGTGACCCGTGCCCGTCGCGGAGATGTTCTTGAACGTGGCGGAGCTCGTGCCCCGGATGGAGAGACGGGACGACTCCAAGGTGACGTCCTCGAAGGTCGCGGGTCCCAGGAGGGTGAGGTCGCCTCTCACCTTGGCGTGCTTGACACTCACCTCGCCGCGGATTTCGGCGACCTCGCTGTGGCCGTACTCGCGTTGGAGCAGGACAGGCGCGGCGACAGTGCCTTCGGCTTTCAGCGAGCCCGCGATGATGACCTTCACACGGACATCGATGTCTCCGGGCCCATCCTTCAGGTGTTTGACGGTGAGGCTGGCACCGGGCGAGAGCGTCAGGGTGATGCCCGCGGAGACCACCAGGTCTCCGGTGACGATGTTGTCACCGGTCAGCGTCCGGTCCGAGCGCAGGACGCCCTCGAGGAGGGCGTGGGCCGGATGTCCCTCATAGGGGATGGCGCCGATGTCCGTCCCATCCGAGGCGGCGTTCCTCGCGGGAGAGTTCTCGGAGAGCCTCCCGAGTTCCTGGAAGAGAGGATTGGCGGTGACGCTCCCTTCCCCGGGACTGACACCGATGTAGTTGCCGTCCGGGAAGCCCCACACCACGTTGTGATGCACGACGGGCGAGAGGACATTCGTCAGCCACATTCCGTGCAACTCCCTGCCGACGATGATGTTGTCGTGGATGGTGATGGAGACGTCCGTGGACACCCCAGGCATGGCCGCCGTGATGGCGGCCCCTTGATTGTCGAAGAAGGTGTTGTGGACGAGCGTCACCTTCGGCGCCTGGTTGTAGATGCTGATGAGGGAGAAGGAGCGCGTCGGCGTGCACCCATGAATCACGCTGGAGCGGATGGTCGTCCTGCCACCGGAGTTCCTCATCACCTGCTTGCAGTACCTGAAGACACCGTTCTCGAAGTCGACGCTGCCACCATCGATGTTCAAGGACGGCGCGCCGGACTGCAGCGTGCTGTGGTTGAAGGTCGCGGAGCCGCTCCCATCCACGTTGAAGGAAGGCTGGCCCCCAACGACGGTGAGGTGGTCGGCGACCACGGTCCCCCGGACCAGGATGCTGTGGGTCTCGAGCTGGATGTTGATGCGCGAGGCCGCAGTCCCCACGGCCACCAGGGAGCCCAGGACCTCGAGCTTGAGGGCGGTGGCGCTCGCGGTCGTCACCGTGACCCCTGGCTCCAGCGTCAGCGTGACGCCCTGTGGAATGGTGAGGGTGCCCTGGAGCGTCCAGGGATTCCCCGCCGCGGTCCAGGTCGTGTCACTGGCGAGGACGCCACCTGGAACGTTGGTCGCCAGCGCGACGGTGGGCAACACGACGAGGAGAATTCCGAGGAACCCTGATTTGAACACGAGTCATCCTGTTTCACGGGCGCGAAGACACCGCTTCGCCCCTGCGGAGACGAACGAGAGGCCAGGCGAGAAGTCGCGTGCGCGGAGCCGAGAAACCGTGGCCCTGGAAAGCGGGTGACAGCGCCGTCCCCGAAAGGCAGACGCCTCCCCACTCGGGGTGGAGAGGCGCCTCTGACTTCACCGCGCGGCGCGGCGCTTCCGCGACTCGAGCGCCAGCATCACCAGCACCAGCAGCCCGAACACCGACGTCCCGCTCCCCGAGCTGCTGCAACCTCCGCCCCCTTCCTTTTCCCCCGAGACAGGCGGCGCCTCGCAGACTCCGGCGTTACATGTCTCACCTCCGCCACAGTCCGACGACCGCTGGCACTCGGGCTCGGGATTCGGCGTCGTCGCGGTGACGGTCACCGAGGTCGTCCCCGTCACGCTCCCCACCGTCACCTGGACGGTGTTCAAGAACGTGCCCCCCACCGAGCCAGCGGTGAAGACACCCGAGGCGTCGATGGAGCCTCCACCGCTCACCACCTTCCACGTCGCCGGGTACCGGGTCGTCTCGTTGCCCAGCGCGTCGAACGCCTGCACACGGAAGGTCACCGAGCTTCCCGCCGACAGCGTCGGGTTCTGCGGCGTGAGGACAATCCGGACCGGCTCGCCGGGCTCGGGATTCGGCATCGTGACGGTCACCGAGGTCGTCACCGTCACGCTGCCCACCGTCACCTGGACGGTGTTCGAGAACGTGCCCCCCACCGAGCCGGCGGTGAAGACACCCGAGGCGTCGATGGAGCCTCCCCCGTTCACCACCTTCCACGTCGCCGGGTACCGGGTCGTCTCGTTGCCCAGCGCGTCGAACGCCTGCGCGCGGAAGGTCACCGAGCTTCCCGCCGACAGCGTGGGGTTCTGCGGCGTGAGGACGATGCGGCTCGGCTCGCCGGGCTCGGGGTTCGGCGTCGTCGAGGTGACGGTCACCGAGGTCGTCCCCGTCGCGCTCCCCACCGTCACCTGGACGGTATTCAGGAACGTGCCTCCCAACGTGCCCGCGCTGAAGACACCCGAGGCATCAACGGTGCCTCCACCGTTCACCACCTTCCACGTCGCCGGGTACGCGGGCGCCTCGTTCCCGTACACGTCGAACGCCCGCGCGCTGAAGGTCACCGTTCCCCCCGCAGGAAGCGTGGGGTTCTGCGGCGACAGGACGACACGGCTCGGCGCGGCGGCCACCACCGAGACGGAGGTCTGCTCTACGATTCCCCCCACAGAGACTTGCACCGTCCCCGGGAAGGCCCCCACCACGATGCCCGCCGTGAAGACTCCCGCTCCATCGATGGAGCCCCCGCCATTCACCACCTTCCACGTCGCGGGCGCCGAAGTCACCTCGTTGCCGTACACATCGAACGCCTTCGCGCTGAACGCCACCGTGCTCCCCGCCGGAACCGTGGGCCCCTGTGGCGACAGGACCACCCGGCTCACCGCCCCTGGCGTGACGGTGACGCTGGCCGTCTTCGTCACTCCCGCCACGCTGACCTGCACGGTGTCCGCGAATGTCCCCGCCACGGTGCCCGCGGTGAAGACACCGGAGGCGCTGATGCTGCCTCCTCCCTTCACGACGCTCCACGACGCGGAGAACGAGGTGACCTCATTGTCGAACGCATCGAACGCCTTCACCTGGAACGGCACCGTGTCCTTCAAGGCGACAGTGGGTGCCGCCGGGGAGATCTCCAGCCGGCTGATGGCGCCGGGCTTCACGTAGACAGTGGCGTAGAGCGAGAGGTGCTCCGCGGCCACGCGCACGCTGTAGGAGTACGTCCCCGCGACCTTCGGCGCGGTGTAAAGCCCGCCCGACGTGATGCTCCCCGCGCCCGGCAGCTCCACCGACCACACCGGAGAGATGACCACCGGGTTGCCATCCGCGTCGACCCCCATCACTCCGAACTGCTGCGTGCCCTCGGGCTCCAGCGTGGTGAACGGGGGCGTGAGCGCGAGCCTCGACAACGACCCCGGCAGCACCCTGACGTCCACGGAGCGAGAGATGCCCTCCGTCGTCGCCTTCACGCCCCCCGAATAGAGCCCCGCCACCGTACCGGTCCTCAGCAGGCCCTTGGAGTCGATGGTCCCCAGCGAGGGGTTGGTCACGGTCCACGTCGGGGCCAGGGTCCACTTGTTCCCCCACGCGTCGAACCCTTGCGCCGTGAACTGGCGGGTCGACCGCGTCGTCACCTCATTGAGGCTGGGCACCACGTCGAAGCGCACGAGCGAACCTGGGGTCACGGTGACGTCCGCCGTCGCGGTGACTCCGTCGACCGAGGCCTCGAGGGTTCTCGGGAAGGAGCCCGCGACGGTTCCCGCGGTGAAGCGGTTCGCAGCGTCGAGGGTGCCTCCCCCTCGGACGACCCTCAAGGAGATGTCGGCCGACACGGGGTTCCCCACGCGATCGAGGGCCACGGCGGAGACCTGCGCCTGGGAGTTCGCCGCCACCGTGAGGTGCGCGGGTGACAGCTTGACGGTCTGCACCGGCCCCGGCTGGATGTTCACGCTCGCATAGGCAAACAAGCCGCCCACCTCGACCAGGATGCCCTTCGCCTCACTCATGACCTGGGTGCCCGCGACGTAGAGACCGCTGGTCGAGATGTTACCCAGCGACAGTTTGCTCACGTCCCACCGGCGCGTCGTCGGGACTTCACGGCCGCAGGCATCCGGGGCCGACACCGAGAACTGCTGCGTCTCGCCGATGCGCAACGTCACTTGCGACGGGGTGAGCGTCACCGACTGGACGGGCCCCAACGTCACCGTCACATCCGCCGAGGTGGACAGCGCCCCCGCCGTCGCGACCACCGCGCCAGGATACGAACCGAGCGCACACCCCGCGGTGAGCTTTCCGCTCGAGTCGATGGTCCCCACCTCGGCGGGGACCGACCAGGTGACGACCGCGCGTGGCAACTCCAGCCCCGCCGCGTCGAGGACCCTGGCGATGACTTGAGACGTGCTGTTGCCGGGCAGCGTGACGGAGTACCTGTCCAACGCGATGGACGCGGCGGGGACCGGGACATAGGGGAAGGCACCCATGTCCGTCCCATCCGACGCGGCATTGCGGCAAGGAGAGTTCTCCATGACCGTCACGTGGCGAGGACTGACGAGGAGCGGGTCCTCGGTGAGACTCCCAGACCCCAGCGTGGGGTTCCCCCGGTAGTTGTCGGCGTGCCCCCAGACCGCGTTGTGATGGATGGAGATGTTGGTCGCCGGCACGACCTCGATGCCCACGTGCTCGTTGGCGTGGATGATGTTGTCGCGAATCTCCACGGTGTTCTGCGGCTGGGTGGCGATGGAGAGGCCGCCCCACGCGTTGTTGACGATGGTGTTGTGGACGATGGAGGCGGAGGCATTGGCGAGGTGGAAGCCCCCCGCCATCGCGGGAGCCTTCCGCGTGTTGTCGCGCACCAGGCTGTAGGAGACATTCACGATGCCCCCCGTGGCCTCGACCGCGTTGATGCACTTCTGGAGCGAGCCCCTCTCGAAGGTGAGCGAGCCGCCCGCGACCCTCAGACAGGGCCCTCCCTCCATGAAGGAGGAGTCCGTCACCGTCGCGGTGGCGGAGTCGTAGACAGAGACGCCCCCTTGCGTCGCGGTGACCTTCTTGGCCGTGAGGGTGCTGTTCCCCCGGGCCTCCAGCCGCCCTCCCGACAGGGTGAGGTTCTCGACCGTGGTGGTGCTGTTGTCCTCGGTCACGAGGGAGCTGGAGAGCATCAAGGCGGAGTCCTTGAGCGTGGCGGAGCCCGTGCCCCCGACCCTGTACACGTCGAGAATCCCCGTCAGGGTGGAATCCTGGAACGTGGCCGTGCCCCGGATGAGGAGCCCCCCCTCCACCTCTGCGTGTTGGAAGGTCGCCTCGCCATGGAGCTCGGCCGCCGGGGCCTCGGTAGACCCACGATGGAACCTGATGGGCGCGTCGGCGGTCCCTTCGGCTTTCAGCGGGCCCTCGATGATGACCTTCACCGGCACGGTGCCGTTGTCAGGCCCATTCTTCAGGTTCGTGACGGTGACGCGGGCACCGGGCGCGAGCGTCAGGGAGACCCCCGGGGGAACCCGGAGGTCTCCGGTGACGACGTTGTCACCGGTCAACGTCCGGTCCGAGCGCAGGATGCCTTCGAGGAGGAGGGGGTGGACGGGATGCCCCGCATAGGGGAACGCCCCCATGTCCGTCCCATCCGAGGCGGCATTCCTCACGGGAGAGTTCTCGGAGAGCTTGGCGAAGTCCTGGAGGAGGGGATTGGCATTGACGCTCCCTTCCCCGGGGCTGACCCCCAGGTAGTTGGAGATCAGGAAGCCCCACACCGCGTTGTGATGAACGACGGGCGCGCGGACATTCGCCAACCGCACGCCATAGTAGCCCCTGCCCATGATGATGTTGTCGTGGACGGTGATGGAGAGGTCCGTGTTCCGCGTGGGCATGAGCCCCTCGATGGCGACCCCTCCATTGTCGAAGAAGGTGTTGTGGACGAGCGTCGTCTTCGCCCCCGGGTCGGCGATGCTGATGAGGGGGCTGGTGGCCGCCGGGGTGCACCCATGAATCACGCTGGAGCGGAGGGTTGCCTCGCCCTTGGCGAGCCACATCGCCTGCTGGCAGCCCTTGATGACGCCATTCTCGAAGTCGACGCTGCCGCCATTACTGATGGAAAAGGCAGGCTGGCCTCCAACGACGGTGAGATGGTCGGCGACCACGGTCCCCAGGACCTCGATGTTGTTGGCCTGGAGCTGGATGGAGACGGGCGAGGCCGCGGTCCCCTCGACCAACAGGGAGCCTCTGACATTGAGCTGGATGCCGGTGGCGCTCGCGGTCTCCACCACGACCCCGGGCTCCAGGATCAGCAGGGCGCCCTTATCGATGGTGAGAGACCCCTGGAGCCTCCAGGGATTCCCCGCCGCCTTCCAGACGGTGGCGAAGCTGATGGTCCCGCCCGGGACGTCGGTCGCCAGCGCGACGGTGGGCATCAACAAGACGAGGAGAATCCCGAGGAATCCTGATTTGAACACGTGTCATCCTGTTTCACGGGCTCGAAGACACCGCTCCGCCCCTGCGGAGAGCAACGAGAGACAGGGCGAGAAGTCGCGTGCGGGGCGATGAAAAACCGTCACGGGAAACGAGGGTTCAGCGCTTCCTTCCGGGACGCGGAGGCTTGCGCATCGCGGTGGCGAGCCGCTCGGGGAGGCGCGCCGCGAGCAGGTCGATGGCCCTGCGCACCTTGCTGGGCAGGTGCTTGTTCTGAGGCCAGACGGCGAAGATTTCGTTCCCGTGGCGCCCCACGCCCTCCAGCACATCCACCAGGTCGCCCCGGTGCAGCCGCTCCGCGATGAGCCAGCACGGCAGCCACGCGATGCCCAGGCCTTGCGTCGCGGCGTCGGCGATGGACTCCAGGTCATCCAATCGCAGACGTCCGCGGACGCGGACGGGTGTATCGCCACCCTTCCCGTCTGGAAACAGCCACGGCTTGCTCTGGCCCTGGCGCCCGTAGGTGAGGGCCTCGTGACGGGTCAGGTCCTCCAGCGTCCGAGGCCGGCCATGACGGGCCACGTAGTCCGGTGAGGCGCACACCACCATCATCTGCGCACCGAGCTTGCGCGCGGCGAGCCCGGACTGGTCCGCGAGCGGCGCGACGCGGATGGCCAGGTCGTAGCCGTCCTCGATGAGGTCCACCACGCGGTCGCTGAAGGACATCTCCAGTTCGAGCCCCGGGTGCTCACGGGCCAGCTCCCACAACAACGGCGCGACCAGGTGCCGGCCGAACAACACGGACGCGGTGACGCGCAGCCGCCCCGTGGGCTCGCTGCGTCCGGAGTCGAGCGCGGCCTCCGCGGCCTCCAATTCCGACAGGGCGCGCACACAGCGCTCGTAGAAGACCTGCCCGTCCTCGGTGAGGCGCTGCTGGCGCGTGGTGCGCTGGAACAGGCGGGTGCCCAGGCGCTGCTCCAGCCGCGCGATGCTCTTGCCCACGGCGGAGCGGGTCAGCCCCAGGCGCTGCGCCGCGAGCGCGAAGCCCCCGGCCTCCGCGGCCTGGACGAACACGAGCACTCCACTGAGCCGGTCGGTCATGACGGGGCCTCGATTGGTGACATCGTGTCGCCAGTGAAGCCCCCAAAGCTCTCCACTGAAGACACGTCCGCCTCCCTATATCCCCCGCGCCTCTTGAAGACACGGAAAGGGAGACCCCATGGAAGGCGTGATGAAGCGGTGGGAATTGCGCGAGCCGGGCCGCGCGAACTTGAAGCTGACGAGCGTGGCGATTCCCACTCCCAAGCCGGGCGAGGCGCTGGTGCGCGTGCGCGCGGTATCGCTCAACTACCGCGACAAGCTCATCCTCGACTCCCCCGCGCCGCGCGCCTCACGCGAGCCGCTGGTGCCCACGTCCGACATGGCCGGCGAGGTGGTGGCCACGGGCGAGGGTGTCACCCGGGTGCGCAAGGGAGAGCGGGTGCTCGCCGCCTTCAGTCCCCTGTGGGTGGACGGGCCTCCGGTTCGCGTGGACGGCGGCATTCCGAGCCTCGGCGGCCCGCTGCCCGGCGTCTTGTCGGAGTACGTCTCCGTCCCGGAGTCCTGGCTCGTCGCGGCGCCTCGGACGTTGGATGACGTGAAGGCCAGCACGCTGCCGTGCGCGGGCCTCACGGCGTGGACGGCGCTGATGGAGCACGGCGCGCCACGGCCGGGCCAGACGGTGGTGACGCAAGGCACGGGAGGCGTGTCGCTGTTCGCCGTGCAGCTCGCCTCCGCGCTCGGGGCGCGCGTCATCGTCACGTCGGGAGACGAGGCGAAGCTGGCCCGGGCGAAGGCCCTGGGAGCGGCGCACGGCATCGACCGCCGGCAGACCCCGGACTGGGAGCAGGCGGTGCTGGAGCTGACCGGGGGACGCGGCGCGGACGTCATCCTCGAGGTGGTGGGAGGAGACAACCTGGGGCACTCGGTGCGCGCGCTCGCCAGCGGGGGCCGCATCGCGCTCATCGGGGTCCTGGAGGGCTTCGAGGCGCGCTTCCCGGCGGTGCCGCTCTTCCAGACCCACGGCATCATCCAGGGGGTGATGGTCGGACATCGGCGGGGGCTGGAGGAGCTGGTCCGCGCGGTGGACACGCTGCGGCTGGAGCCGGTGGTGGACGCGACCTATGCGCTGGACGCGTTCCCCCAGGCGCTCGAGCACCTGGACCGAGGCCCCTTCGGCAAGCTGGTGGTGCGCGTCGGCGCGTGAGGCCCACATGTCCCGGAGGCGTGCCCTCCGGGGCGCACGGCGGGACAACACCCACATGCCCTCGCGTTGGATGGTTGGGAGGAAACCCGGCAGGCACCATCCCTCCAGGTCCTGAGCAGTCCCCTGTTTCGTGGACGTGGCGAAGGCCTTTGGCGTCTCGAGCGAACCCACCCCCCTCCCCGTTCGGACGAGCCGAAGGCCACGCTGAGCATCGCGGTGGAGCACGTCCTGACCCACGGAGCGCCACCCTTCGGCTCCGGCAAGACCGCCCCGCCCCCCAGGGGCCACCGGCTTGGGTCTCAAGGCGACGGCGGCCCCCGTCGCCCCTCCATGACTCGCGCGAGCTCGTGAGGAGCATGGGAGTCACCCCGGATGGTCGTGCTCGGCCTCGCTGGGAAGAGGGGGCTCCTCGGAGCCTCGACCGTTCTCTCCGCCCGAGCCCCCTTCCGCCTGCGCCAGGAAGTCATCCAGCGCTCCCACGTCGATGGGCTTGCGGAACACCGCGTCCACCAGCGCCAGGTTCGCCCGATTCTGCCCGCGCACGTCCATGCCCGTGACGATGGCGAGCAACACCTGGGGCGACTTCTCACGCAGCTCGCGCGCCAGCTCCCACCCGCTCATCTCGGGCATCACCGCGTCCAGCAAGGCCGCGTCGAAGCGGCGCCGGTCCCACATCCCCAGCGCCACGGTGGGGTCATGGGCCACCTGCACCTCGTAGCCCTCTTCGCCCAGCACCTCGGCCATCATCCGGGCGTTGTCCAGGTCGTCATCCACCACCAGCACCCGCCGGGTCTGCTGGAAGCGCCGAGGCGCCGCCGCGGCCGTCGTCTCCCCCGCCGCGGAAGGCTGCGCGGACGCCTGCGCCACCTGCTCCTGCACCCGAGGCAGCTTCACCACGAAGGTCGCGCCCGCCCCCGTCGGCGCGTTCTCCGCCATCAGCTCCCCACCCCACCGCTGCACCTGCGCCCGAGCCACCGCCAGGTACAGGGACAGCTGCGGAGCCCCGGGGTCCCTGCGCAGCGGGTCGAACAGGTGCGACAGCTCCTCGGGAGCGAAGCGAGGCCCCTCGTCCTGGATGCGCAGCGTGAGCCAGCCCGGCCCCTCCGCGCGCGTCGTCACCCGCAGGTGCCCGCCCTCCTCCATCCTGTCGCGAGACGCGAGCATCAGGTTCACCACCAGCTCGCGGAAGAAGGCCGCGTCGGCACGCACCGCGCCGGGGTCGTTCAAGTCCAGCTCCACGTAGACCGGGTGCTCGCGCTGCTCCAGCTCCCCGCGCGCCAGCTCCAGCGACTCGCGCACCGTCTGGTCCACGTTCACATCCGTGGGCCGCTCCTCGGTGCGCTGGACGTTGAACTCCTGGAGCCGCGCCACCAGCTCGCCAATCTGCTGCACCGTCCGGTCGAGCGCCTCCAGGTGCTCGGGCTTGTACTCCCGCTGCAGCAGCGTGATGCGCAGCCGCAGCACGTTGAGGAAGTTGTTGAGCGCGTGCGCCGCGCCGCCAGCGAGCTGCCCCAGCGCCTGCTGCCGGGTGCGCTGGAGCAGCCGCCCCTGGAGCCGCCGCAGCTCGCCGTACGCGCTCTCCAGGGCCTTGGTCTTGTTGGCGGACTCGGTGCGGTCCGTGAAGGTCTGGATGACGCCGGCCAGCTCCCCCTCCTCCTCCCAGACGGGGGTGGCGCTCATCTCCAGCGTCACCTCGCCACCACCGGGACGCTCCACCACCATCATCACCCCGCGCACCGGGCCCTGCTCCTTCAGCGCGCGCACGAAGGGCATGTCCGCCACCCGGAAGGGCTCGCCCGCCAGGTGCCTCGCGTTCACCTGCGTCAGCACCGGCGCCAGCGTGTTCACCGCGCGCCCGCCCACCACCGCTCGCATGGGCACGCCCATCAACCGGCTCACCGGCGGCGTGGCGAAGGACACTGTGCCGTCCACCTCCGCCAGCAGGATGCCCACGTCCACGTGGTTGAGCACCGACTCCATCACCGCGGCCTCGCGGAAGCGCACCTCCTCCGTCTTCAGGATGCGCGCGTACGACGCCTGCGCCGCCGCGTCCCCCTCCCACACCAGCTCCGCGATGAGGCCCGCGACCTCGGGCTCAATCAGCCCGCCGTGGTGGCGCGCGTAGACGTGCAGCAGCACCTCCTCCAGCGCCTTGAACTCGCGCGTGAGGTCCTCGGGCTCGAAGTTCTGCGTGTAGCGGTCCGCGCCATGAGAGCGGGCAACCTCCGGCCACAGCCGCACCGCGTCCTCGCCCCGGTCCTTGAGCAGCCGCGCCATCTCCGAGACCAGGCGCCGCAGCGGCGCGCGCAGGTCCTTGCCGGGGATGTCCACTTCGTAGATTTCCGCGCGCAGGCGCTTGGCCCACAGGCGCGCCACGCGCTCCTGCTCCCCCTGGAGCAGCTCCGACAGCGCTTCGATGGGATTGAGCCGGGCCACGTTCAGCTCCCCAAGATGCGCACGCCCGCCCGCCGAGGCCACGCAAGGCCGCCGCCTGCCCGCCCGCTCCCGGGGCACCCCGCCTCGCCCTCACGCCACGCATCCAGGCGGGCCGTTGCACCCGCCCGCTCCCCGCCCCAGCTTTCGGGAACGGATGCCCCTCAACGAGCCCATCAAGACCGACCTGCTCGAGTCGCCCTGGCTGTCCCAGCAGGCCATGGCCCAGCTGTTCCGGGGCGAGCTGAGCCGCTCCGACACCTGGCGCACCCGCCTGGACACGACGACCAACTGGGCGCTCACCACCACCGCGGCCGTCATCTCCTTCGGCTTCGCCACGCCCGCGAGCTCCCACGTCACCTTCCTCGTGGGCATCTGGATGGTGGTGTCCTTCCTGCTCGTCGAGGCGCGGCGCTATCGCTACTACGACTTGTGGAACCGCCGGGTGAGGCTCCTGGAGGACGGCTGGTGGGCCCCCATGCTGCGCCGGGAGCCGGTGGACCCGGATGCCCTGCGGGAGCTCGCCGTGGAGATGTCCCGGCCACAAATCCAGCTCTCGCTCCTGTCCGCCATCTCCACCCGCATCAACCGCACCTATGGCCCCATCCTGCTGGTGCTGCTCCTGACGTGGTTCTCCAAGGTCTACAGCTACCCGCAGCCCCCCCGGGACTTCTCCGAGTTCGTCGACCGGGCCCATGTCGCCTGGATTCCGGGGGGCCTGGTGATGACGGCGCTGTGCTTCATCACGGTGGCGGCGGCGTACCTGTTCATCTCCTCGTTCTTCATCCGGGCGCCGCTGGGCGAATTGCGCACCCGCCCTCGGGGGCGACGGGCCGCCCTGTGGGAGTCGTTCTACCGGCCCTACGCCATCCACCGGAGGCACCGGCCGACGCGCCGACCGCCCCGGAGCCCGGACGCAGCGTCCGAGCACTGACGCCCTCCTTCCCCTGAAAACCGGGTGAGCGGGCGGAAACCGGGGCCTGGCTCATGGCCGCCATGCCTGGCCCTGCCACGGGGTTGGTTTTCGTCCTTTCAGCATCAAGGGATTTGTGCTGTGAATCCGCACCCATGGCGAACACCCGCACTGTCACGGTCATCAATGGCGACGGCATCGGCCCCGAGGTGATGGCGGCCACCATTCGCGTCCTCGAGGCGCTCAAGGTTCCCCTCGAGTTCGAGCACAAGGACGCGGGCACGGAAGTGGTTGCGAAGTACGGCACCAACCTGCCCCACGAGACGGTGGAGGCCGTGCTGCGCAGCGGCGTCGCGCTGAAGGGCCCCACCGGCACGGTGGTGGGCGGCGGTCTTCCTTCGGCGAACGTGGGTCTGCGCAAGCGGCTGGACCTGTACTCGTCGCTGCGGCCCGTCAAGAGCGTGCCGAACGTGAAGACGCGCTACGAGAACGTGGACCTGGTGGTCGTGCGTGAGAACACGGAGAGCCTCTACGCCGGCCTGGAGCACATCATCGTCCCGGGCGTGGTGGAGTCGCTGAAGATCATCACGGAGAAGGCCTCCACGCGGATTGCTCGCTTTGGCTTCGAGTACGCGCGCAAGCACGGCCGCAAGAAGGTGACGGGCGTCCACAAGGCCAACATCATGAAGTTGTCGGATGGCCTCTTCCTGGACTGCTGCCGCAAGGTGGGCCGTGAGTATCCGGAGATCCAGTACGAGGAAGTCATCATCGACAACCTCTGCATGCAGTTGGTGAAGGACCCGACGCGCTTCGACGTGATGGTGCTGGAGAACCTGTACGGCGACATCGTGAGCGATTTGTGCGCGGGTCTGGTGGGCGGCCTGGGCGTGGTGCCGGGCGCGAACATCGGTGAGCGCACGGCGGTGTTCGAGGCGGTCCACGGCACGGCGCCGGACATCGCGGGCAAGGGCATCGCGAACCCGACGGCGCTGATGATGTCGGCGGTGATGATGCTGGACTACCTGGACATGCGCGAGGAAGCGCGTCGGATGGAAGGCGCCATCCAGAAGGTGTACGGCGACGGCAAGGTGCGCACGGGCGACCTGGGTGGCGGCGCCACCACGCGCGACTTCACGGACGCCATCATCGCCGCGCTGTAGTCATCACGACGGCCAAGCCGTCTGGATGAACGAAGCCCGGGCCGCCTTCACTGGCGCCCGGGCTTCTTCGTTTCAAGAGGGCTACACGGGCGTGAACTTCACGCCCGTGACCTTCGCGCGCTCCAGGGCCTGCTTGAGGTCCTCGGAGACGATGAGCGCGAGGTCCCAGCCCCACGTGCGGAACACCTTGGTGCCCCCGCCCTGAAGAGAGACGGGTCCCCCACCTCCTGGCCCTGCTCGTTCCGAGGATCGCCGAGGAACCAGTACTCCGCTTGAACGTTCTCACTCAATCGGAAGTAGCGCATCTGAGGCACGGTGGACGTCCGCTCTACATCGCGGCCATTGAATCACAAGCCTCCAGGCACACGTCCCACGGGACTTGAGCAGGAGTATCAGGAGCGTCGGACAGGGGTGGCTCCCGAGTCGCCGGGGACTCGGGAACCACTCACCCGGAAGCTCAACCGACCGTCACTTTGCGAACGCCGCGCGCCTCCAGCAACGAGGGCAGCCGCTCCCGCTGGTCGCCTTGGAGCACGAGGGACTCACCCTCCACCACGCCCCCACAGCCCAGCGAGTTCTTCAGCGCCTTGAGCCAGACCTCACGCTGCGGCGCGGGCAACTCCAGGTGCTCCACCACCGTGACTTCCTTGCCCCCTCGCCCCTTGCGCTCCATGCGCACCACCGCTCGCGCGGGGCCCTTCGGCTCGGGCTTCTGCACCACCGGCACGGCTGCCGCGGACGGCCCCACCGGCAGCTCCTCCCGCTTCGCCGCCAGCGCGGCGAAGGGGTTGTGGAACGGCGCGGCGGGAGCTACGGGCTCGTCCTTCTTGTCGCGTTTGCCCATGACGAAGGACTCTCAACCCACTCAGTGATTGTGGCCCGCGTGGTCGTCGCGGGGCATCGCGCGCGGAGGCGGCAGCACATCGAACGCCGGCGCGCTCGGGTTCCCATCCGCCATCACCAGCGCATACAGGAACGGCGCGGACGGCATCGCCATGCGGCCATTCACCACCACCAACGGCGTGCCCGTGAAGTGGTAGCGCAGCGCATAAGACGTGTCCTCCTGCAGCTTCGCCGCCGTCTCCGACGAAGCCATGCACGCCTCCAGCTGCCCGCGCGGCACCGAACCGGACGACGCAATCTCCATCACCCGCTCCGTGTCCAACATCGCCTGCGCCGCGAAGAGCTTCTCGCGCAGCTCCCAGTAGTCCGTCGCGCCCTCCAGGCAAATCTGCGCCTTGGCCGCCACGCACCGCACGGAAGGCGCATCCGGCCCCCGACGCTGCATCGCCGGGTTGCACGCCCCATCCAGCGGGAACTGCCGAGCCTCCAGCGACAGCTTCCCTTCCGGCACGCGCTTCTTGAGCACCGCCAGCTCCTCCACCAACGACTTGCAGTGGGGGCACTTGCTGTCGGTCCACTCGACAATCTTCACCGGCGCATCCGCGGGCCCATAGCGGCGACGCGCGGGAGCCGCGGCGGGCTTCGGCGTGTCGTTGCGGTACATCGCCAGCGCGTTGGACAGGAACTGCTGCTGGTCCGCCGGCAATCCGCGCAGGTACGCCTCCAGCGACGCCGGCGTGCTCAGCTCGGACGTCGACGCGGCCACCGGCGGCAACAGCGCGCCCGCCTTGGGCGCAGGCGTGGACAGCGAGCGGCCCGGCAGCGAGACCGCGATGAACGCGGCCACCGTGGTCCCCACCGCCCACGTCAGCGCGGGGCCCCACTCGCCCGAGGCCGAGGGCAGGCCCTTCCACGCCACCCCGGCGATGGCCGCCACCAGCGCGTAGGTGGCCAGACACGTCGGGCACACCGCCCCCGCCTGGAAGCTCACCACCGCGAACATCGGCACGGCCAGGACTCCCGCCAGCGCCGCCAGCTTGAGCCCCTGCGACGCCGGGGCCACGGGCCTGCCAGAGCGCACCCGCGCCAGGTACAGCGCCGACAGCGCCACCACCGTCAGCCCCCACACCAGGCCCAGCCCGGCGATGGGGATGCCGAACATCTCATGCACCTTCGTGGCGAACGGCGAGTTCCACACCGTCTCGCAGTTCACCGTCTCGGACACGCCACAGACGGTGGCGCCACCCGAGCGCAGGGTGAGCAGCTGGCTCCACTGGAAGATGGACAGCGCGCTCGCGCACAGGCCCAGCACCAACAGCGCCACCCCGGCGCGGGAGGAGGCGGGGGCGTTCAGGGAGGAGGACTTCGAACTCATGCATGCTCCGGGGGCGGGGTCATCAGAACGAGCAGTCGGGCGGAGTCGGGGCCATCATTGACGACACCATGCTCGGCGCCCGCGGGGGCGAAGACGGCGGCACCAGGGCCGTGGGCCTCTTCCTCGGCCCCGACGCGGAAGCGGCAGCGGCCCTCCAGGACGATGTAGACCTTGTCCGAGGCGGCATGGTGGTGCGGCTTCTGGGCCTGCCCGGGCGCGAGACAGTACACGTCGAGGAAGAAGCGCTCGGACTGGAAGACGTTGTGCTTCCGGAGCTTCTCCGGGGAGAAGTCCTGGAAGGAGGACAGGTGCTTCACATCCATCGTGGCATTCGCTCCTTCGCCTCTATATAGCGACGGACATGGAACCGCTGTCTCTGCATTTTCTTCACGAGGAAGCAGGGGCCCGCTTCATTGACGTGGGCGGCCGGGAAGCCGTGGCCAGCCATGGGAATGACGCGGACGCCTACCGGGCCGCTCGCGAGGCCGTGGCCCTCCACGACGCCTCCTACCGTGAGGTCCTCCGGATTACCGGCGAGGACCGGGTGTCCTTCCTACATGGAATGGTGACCCAGGAGGTGAACAACCTCCCCGCGGGCAGCGCCACGTACGCAGCCATGCTCACCGCCAAGGGGGCCATGGTGGCGGACGCCCGCATCCTCAAGCGGGAGGCCGACCTGCTCCTCGACATGGAGCCCGGGATGGGGCCCAAGGTCCGGGAGTTCCTGGAGAAATACCTCATCTCCGAGGACGCCGAGCTGCACGAGGCGACGGGCGACCACGGCATCCTCCGGCTGCTGGGCCCTCGGACGGGGGCGGTGCTGGCCGCCGCCCTGGGGGGCGACTTCCCACCCCTGGCCCACCAGGCCCTCCGGGCGGCGACGCTCGCCGGGCAGGACGTGCTGCTCGTGGGGAACACGGTGCTGGAGCCCCACGGCGTCGACGTGTGGGTGCCGAGAGCGGGCCTGGAGGCCGTGTGGCGCGCCCTGGGCCAGGCCGGCGCCGGCCAGGGCCTCCAGCCCTTGGGCTTCGAGACGCTGGAGCTCCTGCGCGTCGAGGCGGGAGTCCCCCGGTACGGGCAGGACATGGTGGCCACCACCATCCCGCTGGAGGCCAACCTCACGGCGGCCCTCTCCTACAACAAGGGGTGCTACATCGGGCAGGAGGTCATCGCCCGAGCCACCTTCCGCGGCCACATGAACCGCAAGCTGACGGGGCTCCTCCTGGGTGAGTCCGCCGCCGCGCCGGGCACGGAGCTTCGCCTGGGCGAGAAAAAGGTGGGCTGGCTCACCAGCGTGGTGCGCTCCCACACGCAGGGGCAGTACGTGGCCCTGGGGTATGTGCACAAGGACTCGCTGGAGCCCGGCACGGAGCTGCTGCTCGCACAGGGCCCCGCCACCGTGAAGGTGGCCGCGCTCCCCTTCAAGGGCTGAGCCGCGACACCGCTGTCAGTGGGACACACGTCCCCTGAGGGCCCCGTGACACGAAGTCGCGCGCGGAGCCCCGTGGGGCCTGGAGTTACGGGCTGTTGAGAATGGAACGGGCCTTGCTGAAGGGGCCCTCTCCCATGAAGCCCTCGTCCTTGACGTGGTTGGCCTTCCTCGCCGGAGCCACGGTGATGGCCTCGGAGATGATGGCTTCCCGCCTGGTGGCGCCCTCCTTCGGGAGCAGCATGCCGGTGTGGGGGGCGCTCATCTCCCTGGTGCTGGGCGGACTGCTGATGGGGGCGCACCTGGGAGGACGGCTGGCGGACCCGTCCGGACGCCTGGAGCCGCTGCGCAAGGCGCTGTGTCTGGCCGCGTTGTTCCTCGCCCTCCTCCCCTTCCTCGCGCAGGAGCTGCTGCCGGAGGCCACCACGGCGGTGATGATGGGGCGGCCCCTGGAGGCCATGGGGCGCGTGACGCTGGTGGTGCTGGTGGCGGTGCCGCCGCTGATGGCGCTGGGGGCGGTGGGCCCCTTCCTGTGGAAGGTGGGCGGCATGGCGGACGTGGGGGAGGAGCCGACGCGAGGCTTCTCCGCGTCGATGCTGGGGAGCCTCGTGGGGGCGCTGCTCGCGGCCTTCGTCGTGCTGCCGTGGCTGGGCACCACCCACGCCATGGCGTGCTTCGCGGGGGCGCTGGGGCTGGCGGCGGCGAAGGGCCTGGGCTGGCCGTGGCGGCTGGTGGCGGTGGGCGTGCCGGTGGTGGCGCTGCTGGTGGCGGGCTTGCCGTCGACGCGGGAGGCTCGCGCGCGGGAGCTGGAGGAGCCGCCTCGCGCGCCCATCCACGTCCTGGAGTCTCCCAGGGGCTCGCGCAGCGGAGACATCGCCGTGCGGCTCCCAGAGCAGCAGGGTGTGTCCTATGCCTATTCCTATCGGCGGACCCTCGCGATTCAGCGTCCCGTCCCGCCCTCTCCCGGAACCCGTCCATGAACAGGAACGTGCTGCTGCGAAACCTCGCCTCCCTCGCGGTGGTGGCCACCGCGGGCGCGCTGCGCATCGGCTGCGCCATCGAGAAGTGTCCCCACGAGGCGCACGACCAGACCTTCACCGTGCAAGGCAACACGTGTGGGCCCAACGGCACCCTGCGCCTGACGTCGGAGAAGGACACGTGTGACGTCAGCGGCGAGGGCGCCCAGCGGCTCGGCTTCCCCGAGTTCGGACGCATCGAGGCCAACGCGGGCCCGCTGCCCGAGGGCCGCTGGTCGCTGCACGAAGCCAACCTCACCCTGCACCTGGGGCCGGATGGGGGCGTGGTGCCGCCCGACGCGGGCCCGTCGACAACTGTCACGGGCAATCGCCACTGCGAGGCCACGCGAACCGCGGGGACGCTGAGGCTCGAGTGCATCGACCGGCGCTCGGACCTCTCGGGCGACGAAGTGGGCCGCTGCGCCGCGACGCTCACCGCGAACTGAGCACCTCCACCACCAGCCACCCCATGGCGCCTCCGCCCAGCACGAGCCAGGCGGAGTTGACGCGGTAGCGGATGAGCAGCACCGCGGACACGGCCGCCATCCCCACCGTCCACGCGTCCACCACCGCCGCGCGCCCGAGCTGCCACGTCACCACGGCCATCAGCGCGAGCGAGGCCACGTTGACGCCGTCGAGGAAGGCCCCCGCCGCCCACGAGCGGCGCAGGCGCGGCACCAGCGGCCCGCTGAGCGCCACGAAGACGAAGGCCGGCAGGAAGATGCCCACCGTCGCCACCATCGCGCCCGTCATGCCGCCCAGCACGTAGCCGATGAACGTGGCCGTGGTGAAGACAGGCCCGGGCGTCACCTGCCCCACCGCCACCGCGTCCAGCAGCTGCGCCTGCGTGAGCCAGCCCCACCGCTCCACCAGGTCCGAGCGGAGGAACGCCAGCAGCACATAGCCGCTGCCGTACAGCACCGAGCCCACCTTCAAGAAGAAGAGGAACAAGCCCTGCTGCGAGAAGGGCACCGCCACCGAGGACGCCCCGAGCGGCAGCACCCAAGGGACGAGGACCTTGACGGACGTCCCGAGCCCTCCGCGCGCGACGCCGCGCCACGCGAACACGCCCACCCCGGCGAGCAGCAGGAGGAGCAGCTCGTTGACGCCGAGGAAGGCCGCCGTCACGACACCTGCCCCCACGAGCGCCTCCCGCCACGTCTTCACCACCGTGCGCGACAGTCCCCACAGGGCCTGGAGCACCACGGCGATGATGACCGCCTTCACGCCGTACAGCAGCGCGCTCACGTCCGGCACGTCGCCGAAGCGGGAGTAGACCCAGGCGAGGCTGGCGACGATGAAGAACGCGGGGAGGATGAAGCAGGTGCCCGCGACGAGCAGGCCCGGCCACCCCGCGCGCCGATGGCCGATGTGGATGGCCAGCTCCGTGGAGTTGGGCCCGGGGATGAGGTTGGCCGCGCCGAGCAGGTCCACGAACTCATCGCGCGTCAGCCAGCCACGGCGGCGCACCACCTCGTCCTCCATCATCGCGATGTGGGCCGCGGGGCCGCCGAACGCCGTGGCGCCCAGGCGCAGGAACAAGAGCGCCAGCTCCCGGAGCGCGGCGGTGCGAGAGGTCGTCACGGTGCTCGAGGACTCCGGAGGCGCCATCCGGGCCGACGCTACTCCATCCGCGAGCGTCGACTTTGCGACAACTCCGCGACGGGACATCGCGCTTGTCACGCGGGCCGGGCCCTGGATTCATGTCCCGCATGACTCCTCAGGACACCACGCTGCTCGCGGCGGCCGTCGTCGAGAGCCAGGACGGCTACGCCCAGGCGATTCGCACCGGCAAGCACCACTTCCACTCAGACGAACCCGCCGCCCTGGGCGGCACGGACCAGGGCCCCGCGCCCTATCAGCTCCTGATGGGCTCGCTGGGCGCGTGCACCGCCATCACCTTGAAGATGTACGCGGCGCGCAAGGGCTGGGACCTGAGCCCGCTCACGGTGAAGCTCAAGCTCTTCCGCGAGAAGGACCTCACCGAGCGCGTGGAGCGGGTGCTCTCCTGCGGCCCCTCCATCACCGAGGAGCAGCGCGCGCGCCTGCTCGACATCGCCTCGAAGACGCCCGTGACGCTCACGCTCTCCCGGGCCCTGCGCATCGAGACGACCTTCGCGCCGCCCTCGCCCTGAGGCCGCGTCCCGCCCCTGGAGCGGAGCGGGACGCACGGCTCGGAAACCTCAGGCCGGAACGGCGTCGGGCTGCCGGTCCGGATGCGCCGCCTGGAACGCGGGCAGCTCCATGCACGCCGCCTCGATGCGCAGCAGCGTGGGGTACGCCGACACGTCCACGCCGAAGCGCCGCGCGCCGTAGAGCTGCGGCACCAGGCAGACGTCCGCCAGCGTCACCGCGTCGCCCACGCAGTAGCGGCCCACCGTGGGCTTCACGAGCGCCTCCAGCGCCTCCAGGCCCCGCACGTTCCAGTGCGCGGCCCACGCCTTGTCGTCCCCGTTCAGCTCGCTCTTGATGCGCTGGAGGACGGCCAGGTTCTGCAGGGGCTGCATGCCGGAGTTCACCGCCTCCGCCACCATGCGCACGCGGGCGCGCAGGTACGCGTCCTTCGGCAGCAGCGCGGGCGAGGGGATGCGCTCCTCCAGGAACTCGAGGATGGCGATGGACTGGGACAGGCGCAGCCCGGTGCCGTCCGCCTCCTTCCACTCCAGCGTGGGCACCGTCCGCATGGGATTGACGGCGCGGTACTCGGCCGAGTTCTGCTGGCCGCCGTCCTTCAGCAGGTGCACCGCCACGTACTCATAGGGCAGGCCCTTGAGGTTCAACCCCAGGCGCACCCGCCAGGAGGCGGAGGAGCGCCAGTAGCTGTGCAGGCGCAGCGCCTTCATGGCCCCTTCACCACCTTCTGCGAGATGCGGCCGAAGACGCTCTGCCCATCCTCGCCCATCATCTCGATGTCGATGGTGTCGCCGGGCTTCATGAAGGGCGTGCGCGGCTTGCCTTCTTCAATCGTCTCAATCATCCGCTGCTCGGCGAGGCACGAGATGCCCCGGGCGCGGTCCACGTTGGACACGGTGCCGCTGCCCAGGATGGTGCCCGCCGTGTAGCTGCGCGTCTTGCACAGGTGCTGGATGAGGTCGAAGAAGGAGAAGTGCATCTCCGGCCCCGCGTCGGTGTCACCCACCTGCACGCCGTTGAGCACGGAGCGCAGCCGCAGGTGGATGCGGCCCTCGCGCCAGGCGGCGCCCAGCTCGTCCGGCGTCACCGCGAAGGGGCTGAAGGCCGTGGCGGGCTTGCTCTGGAAGAAGCCGAAGCCCTTGGCCAGCTCGTCCGGGATGAGGTTTCGCAGCGAGACGTCGTTGGCCAGCATCAGCAGCTTGACGTGCTTGGCGGCATCCGCGGCCTTCGTGCCCTGGGGCGTGTCACCCAGGATGGCGCAGACCTCGCTCTCGAAGTCCAGGCCCCACGCCTCGTCCGCCAGCGGGATGTCCGCGGTGGGCGCCAGGAAGTCGCCGGAGCCGCCCTGATAGACGAGCGGGTCCGTCTTCAGCGTGGCCGGCGGCTCCGCGTTGCGCGCCTTGCGCACCAGGATGACGTGGTTGATGTAGGCGCTGCCGTCAATCCACTCGTAGGCGCGCGGCAGCGGCGCGTGCAGCGCCTTCATGTCCAGGGGGCGGCTCTGCACCGTGCCCGCCTCGAGCTGGGCGGCGAGCGCGCGCAGCTGCGGCTCCTTCGCGTCCCAGTCATCCAGCGCCGCCTGGAGCGTCAGCGCTACGTTGGTGGCCAGCGCATAGGCCGAGTTGTCCCGCTTGACGACGATGAGCCGCCCGTCACGGGTTCCATCCTTGAGCGTCGCGAGCTTCAATCCCCGGCTCCCCGCGGCCCGGTGGAAACAGCGGGGGCCGCCTCATAGGGCTCGGCTTTTCCGTCGAGGCCCCCGGGGTGTCAAGCGCCGGACGAGGATGCGTCGCGGCAATCGTCATCACGCGGAAAAGCGGCCCTGTGACGGCCTGTAAAGCGAATGCATGTCCCAGCCCGTCCTGGGGCCGCTCTCGGCGGAAAACTACCAGCAGCTGGAGCGCGCCGGCAGACGGGCGAAGTAGTTGCTCCCCAGATTGCTGTCCCACTGGCCGTGGGCCGTCGCGGCCAGGGAGATATCCCACGCGTTCTGGTTGCCGTTGGCGTCGAACGCGTAGAAGAACAAGTCGCTCTCCACGGCCGTGGGCTGCTCACAGACCCAGACGCCCTCCTGTCCTCCGGCCGCGAAGTGGGCGTTGCACAACGGCGTGTTCATGTACCGCATGCACTTGCCGCAGCCGCGCGGCCCCGCGTCGAGGAAGACGTAGGCGTCGTTGTTCGTGCCCGCACGCGCCTGGATCAACTGCTGGCGCCCGTTGAGCTGGACGTAGAGGGAGATGTCCGAGTCCGGGTACAGCCCGCGCAGGAAGCCTCGGTACGCGATGGTGAGCGTGGCCAGCCGGCCCGGAAGCCGGCGCGTGTGGCGGATGACCTCGAAGGGCCCCGTCGTCGCGGAGTCGTACACGCTGCAGATGGGATAGTCGGGCGGATAGTCGGAGGCGCGCGCGGCGGACAGGGGGAGCAGCAACAGCGCGAACGCGGCCAGGAACGTCTGCGAGAGCTTCATGGGGTGTGTCCTCGTCGAGGCGGGAGAGGCGCGGAGTTTCCGCACCGGCGTAGCATGTGCCATCGACGTGCCAGAAGGACAGGCGCCCGCCCCGCCGACCGCTGGAGAGGGTCCGCGCACCCCCTCCCTTGGCGGCGCGCCGTCCTGCACCCAACGTTGCTCGAAGGACGGGGGCACACGATGGCAGGGGGCACCCAATTCGTCGACGCCACTCCGGAAGAGCCACGGTCCGGCCGCCAACTGGGCAACCGCTTCGAGCTCGCCCGGCGACTCAAGGCCAGCCGAGGAATCACGACGTGGTCGGGCGTGGACCTGCGCACCGGCGAGCCCGTCGCCATCAAGGTGACCTCCACCACCACGCTGATTCCAGCGGCGCGACACCGGCTGGAGCACGAGGCGGAGGTGCTCGCCCGGCTCGACAGCCCGTTCATCCTTCCCGCGCGACACCTGGGGACGTCGGGCGAGTGGCTGTACCTGGTGACGCCCTGGCTCCAAGGCGAGACGCTGGAGGCCCGCCTGACGCGTGGCGCGCTCGGTGTCCCGGAGGCGCTGGTGTTGGGGCGCCACCTGCTGTCCGCGCTGGTGGAGGTCCATCGCCACGGCGTCCTCCACCGCGACGTGAAGCCCTCCAACGTCATCGTCTCCGGAGCGCCCCTCTCCCACGCCACGCTGATGGACTTCGGCCTCGCGCGAAGCGAGCGACTGGACCCGTCCTCGAAGAACCTGCCGGTGGGCACCGCGCGCTACCTCTCACCAGAGCAGTCCGGCCTGCTCCACCGGCCCGTGGAGGCCACGTCCGACCTGTACTCCGCGGGCGTCGTCCTCTTCGAGGCCCTCCTCGGCGGCCCCGCCTTCTCGGGCGACTCCGTGGGCGAGGTGCTGCGCCAGCACCTCAGCGCGCGCCCCCGACTGCGCTCCCTGGGAGTGGATGTCCCTCGCGCGCTCGAGGAGGTCATCTCACGCCTGCTCCAGACGGACCCCTCGGACCGCTACCAGTCCGCCCGCTCCGTGCTCGCGGACCTGCTGGAGCTGGAGGACGCGCTCGGACATGGACAGCCGGAGCCCGCGCTCGTCACGGGCGCCCGGGACATGCGGCACAGCCTCACCGAGCCCTCCTTCGTCGGACGCGACCGGGAGCTGGCCACGCTGGAGCAGGAGCTGGAGGCCACACGGACGGACCCGGGCCGACTGGTGCTGGTGGAGGCCGAGTCCGGCGGAGGCAAGAGCCGCCTGCTCGAGGAGTTCGCGGCGAGAGCCAGGCGCCGCCACGCCTGGGTCCTCCGAGGCCAGGCCCAGGACCAGGTCGCGCGACATCCGTTCCACCTCGTCACGAGCGTGGCCACCACGCTCACGCCCGTCCTGCAATCCAGGCCCGAGCTCGCGCGAGCCGTGCGCGACAACCTCGCGGGCCAGGAGGCGGGCGTGTGCGCCGTGCTGCCGCAGCTGGCGCCGCTGTTGTGTCCGAACTTCCGCCTGCCCACGCGTGCGCTGGGGCCGGAGTCGCTGGGAGAGAACCGGGTCATCTGGGCGCTCACCGAGCTGTTGAGTGCCCTGGGAACACAGGACGAGCCCGCCGTCGTGATGCTGGATGACTGCCAATGGGCGGATGCGCTGACGCTGCGCGCCCTGGAGAGCTGGTCGCAAGCGAGGAACCAGGGCCGAGGGCGCGTGCTCGTGGTGGCGGCCTTCCGGGGCGAGGACCTCCCGCCCTCGCACGTGCTGCGCAGGATTGTCCCCACCGCACACCTGAAGCTGAGCGCCTTCGATGCCCAGGACGTGACGCGCCTCGCGGAGTCCATGGCCGGCACGCTGCCTCCAGAGGCGCTCTCGCTGGTGGCGCGGCTGTCCTCGGGCAACCCGTTCATGGCGAACGCGGTGCTGCATGGACTGGTGGAGGACGAGGTGTTGGTGCCGGGCGCCTCGGGGTGGCAGATGCGCAAGGAAGCCCTGGTGCAGGCGCGCTCGTCGCGGCAGGCGGCCTCGCTCCTCGTGCGCCGCCTGCGCCTGCTCCCCCTGGCCGCGCGGAGGATGCTCTCGGTGGGCGCGGTGCTGGGCAAGTCCTTCGAGCGCTCCCGCCTGGAGGCGCTGTCGGGGGCCCCCCCGGAGGAGGTGAGCGCGGCGCTGGAGGAGCCTCGGCGCCGGCACATGCTGTGGGAGGAGGGCACGCGCTACACCTTCGTCCACGACAAGCTGCGCGAGGTGCTGCTGGACATGCTGACCGCGCAGCAGCGCAGGGACCTGCACCGGCTGGCGGCGAGCTCCGCGGAGAA
Organism: Myxococcus stipitatus; assembly: GCF_038561935.1. The sequence goes on from NZ_CP102770.1 coordinate 8,705,691, forward strand.
GCAGCTCCCGATCGACTCGTTCGAGCTGGCCTATCACTTCGACGCGGCGGGGGAGGCCGCCCAGGCCCTGCCCCATGCGCTGAGGGCCGCGGAGCAGGCACACAACCGCTTCGGCCTGGAGTCCGCGGAGCTGAACTACCGCATCGCCGAGCGAGGCGCGGCGGGCGCGGACCCGGGCACCCGCTTCCGCATCGCCTCGGGCCTGGGCCAGGTCCTCATGCTGCGAGGCCAGTACGACGAATCCCGCCGGCAGCTCGAGCGCGCCCTCTCGCTGGCCCAGGACCGGCTGGAGCGCGCGCGGGTCCTGGAGCGGATGGGTGAGCTCGCCTTCAAGCGCGGCGACTTCGTCGAGGCCATCCGCGCGCTGGAGCAGGGGCTGAAGCTGATGGGGCGCTGGGTGCCTGGGCGCGGGCTGCCCACGCGCGCGGGCGCGGCGTGGGAGGTGCTGACGCAGGTGGCGCACACGCTCGCGCCGCGCCGGTTCCTCGCGCACCGGGCGCTGAAGGATGGAGAGGAGGACCTTCAGGCGGTGCGCATCTACAGCGGGCTCGCGTATGGCTACTGGTATCGGCGCGCGCAGGAGGCCGTGCTGTGGGCGCACCTGCGCGAGATGAACCTCGCGGAGCGCTATCCCTCCACGCCCGAGCTGGCGCAGGCGTACTCGGAGCACTCGCCCGCGATGTGCACCCTGCCCTGGTTCCGCCGCGCCTTCGTCTACGCGGAGAAGTCCCTGGCGCTGCGCCAGGAGCAGGACGACGTCTGGGGTCAGGGCCAGTCGCTGCACTTCTACGGCCTCGCCTGCTACGGCGCCTCGCGCTTCCACGAGTGCATCGACAAGTGCACGCAGTCGATTCAGCTGCTGGACCGCACCGGGGACCCCTGGGAGGTGAACAACGCCGCGTTCCACATCGCGCTGTCCCTCTACCGGCTGGGCCGGCTGCGCGAGTCCCTGGAGGTGAGCCAGCGGCTGCACGCCTCCGCCGTCGCGCGGGGGGACCGCTACTCGCTGCGCCTGGGGCTGGAGGCGTGGGCGAAGGCCTCGGACGGGCGGATTCCGGAGGCACTGCTCGCGGACGAGCTGTCCAACCCCGACCCGGCGGACCCGCACAGCCACTCGGGAGTGCTCCAGGCCCAGGCCCTGGTGCGGCTGCGCCGACAGGACTTCGCGGGGGCCGTGGAGCTGCTGGAGCGCGCCGCGCGCCTCGTCTCGAGCCCTCATCCCCGGCGCGACTTCCTCGCCCCCATCCTCCCGCTGCTCGCCACCGCGCGGCGCAAGCTCGCGGAGGCCACATCGCCCCTCGCGGCCGCCCATCGCGCGGCCCTGCTCCAGCAGGCCGACGACACGGCGCGCCGTGCCCACACGCTGGCCCGCGCCTATCGCAACAACCTGCCAGGCGCCTTGCGCGAGCGGGGCCTGTTGGCCGCCCTGAGAGGACATCCTCGGCGCGCGCGGCACTGGCTGGAGCAGTCGCTGCAAGTGGCCGAGGCCCAGCAGATGCGGCACGAGCGGGCGCTGACGCTCAAGGCGCGCGGCGAGCTGGGGCAGGCGCTGGGCTGGCCCGACGCCGCGCAGGACCTGGACTCGGCCACGCGCGAGCTGGAGGAGATGGAGTCTGGACTGGCGCCCGAGGTGGCCACGCAGGCGGGCACCCGCACCCTCTCCATGGTGGACCTCTTCCCGCGCGTGCTGGAGGCGGGGCGAAGGCTTGCGTCCGCGCTGTCGTGCGAGGCGGTGTTCGAGGCCGCGCGCGAGTCGATGCGCGAGCTGCTGCGCGCCGAGGACTGCGTGGTGGTGGACCCGAGCCAGCTCGCCACGGACGACGACGCGGCCCGCCTGGGCTTGAGCCGGAGCGCCATCTCCCGCGCGCTGGAGTCGGGCCACATCACCGTGCTGGGCCAGGGCCTCCCAGGGGGCGTGAGCGAGAGCATGGAGCTGCTCGGCGTGCGCTCCCTGCTCTGCGCGCCCATCCAGGTGCGCGGCAAGACGGTGGCCTGCGTGGTGGCCACGCACCGGCAGGTGGATGCGCTGTTCGGCGAGCCCGAGGAGCGCCTGGCCGCGTTCGTCACCGTGCTGGCGGGAACCGCGCTGGAGAACGCGGAGAACTTCGCGCGCATCGCCGCGCTCTCGGAGGAGCAGGGCCGCCTGTACCGCGCCGAGCAGGAAGCGGTGCGCCTGCGCGACGACTTCCTGTCCATCGCCGCGCACGAGCTGAAGACGCCGCTCACCTCGCTCCAGCTCCACCTCCAGGGGCTGCGGTCCCAGGCCACCAGCGCCTCGCCCTTGCCTCGGGAGCGGCTCTCCGCCCGGCTGGAGTCCGCCAACGCGCAGACCCAGCGCCTGGGGCGGCTGGTGAACGACCTCCTGGACATCTCCCGCATCTCCCAGGGCCAGCTGGACGTGGCGCTCTCCCCCGTGGACCTGGTGGCCTTGCTGCGCGGCCAGCTCGAGCGGAGCCGGGAGGCGTTCGTCCACGCGGGCTGTCCGGTGCGCTTCGATGCCCCCGACCACCCGCTCATCGGCCACTGGGACGCCCTGCGGCTGGAGCAGGTGGTGGCCAACCTGCTGTCCAACGCGATGAAGTACGGCGCGGGCCGCCCCATCGAAATCTCCCTGCGCGAGCGGGAGGGACAGGTGCGGCTGCGGGTGAGGGACCACGGCATGGGCATCGCCGAGGAGGACCTGTCGCGCATCTTCGAGCGCTTCGAGCGCGCCGTGTCCGTGCGCCACTACGGCGGCTTCGGCCTGGGCCTGTGGATTGCCCGCGAAATCGTGCGGGCCCTGGGCGGCACCATCCAGGTGGAGAGCACCCCGGGGCAGGGCGCCACCTTCACCGTCACCCTGCCCCTCGCGGGCCCCCCATCACACCTGGAGGGCCACTAACCATCGATGAACCTTGGAGGTTCAGTCCCGGAAGAGGCCCGTGACGGCCGCGACCCACCGGGGCGCCGGAGCCCGAAGCCCGCTCACCGAGGCGAGCCCGGGCCCTTCACCGCCCACCTCGCGCAGCGCCTCCAGCACCGCGTCCACGGAGGCGAAGCGCTGCTCGGGCTGCTTCTCCAGACAGCGGCGGACCACGGCCTCCACGGCGGCGGGGATGTCCAGGTCCGGGCGAAGCTCGGAGAAGCGCGGAGGCGGCTCCTTGTGGTGGGCGAAGACCAGCTCCAGCGGGTCCTCGGACACGAACGGCACCCGCCCCATCAGCATCTCGTACAGCACCACGCCCAGCGAGTAGACGTCACCGCTCGCATCCACCACGTGGCGCGCACGCTCCGGCGCCATGTACGCGGGCGCGTCCGGCAACACCCCACCCTCCGTGACACCTCGCACGGAGAGGTGCTCGGTCTTCGCGGCGACGGGCCGGGCGCGGCCGAAGCCCCGCACCTTCACGTGCAGGAGCTCCCCGTCCGTCACCAGCAGGACGTTGGACGAGGACACCTCCCCATGCACCACCCCCCGCTGGTGAGCGTGGCGAAGTGAACGCCCCACCCCGCGCGCCAGCGCCACCGCCTGTGGCCAGGCCAGCGGCCCCGACGCGAGCTGCTCCGCCAGGGTGCGGCCCTGGAGCCACTCCATGGCGACATACACGATGCCGTCGTCCGTCCGTCCGGCATCGAGCACGGTGACGGTGTTCGGATGCCCCAGCCGCGCGGCGACCCGGGCCTCCTGCAGGAATCCCCGCTGCGCCTCTCCGTCGGCAGACGCGGTGCTCAAAACGTGCAACACCACCTCACGCCGCGCGGGAAGCTGCAGGGCGCGGTACAGGCGCACCGGCCCCTCGTCTCCCAGCGGCGCCAGCACCTGGAAGCGGCCATGCAGCACCTGTCCCAGCAGCGGGTCCGCGCTCAAAGCGGCGTGCGTCGCGGGCTGAACGGTCTGAATCTCGGTTCTCATGATGAAATCTCCTCGGCACGCTCCCAGGTGCGCGTCACGGCCTCGTCGAGCGCTCGTGACGACCCCGGCAACACGGTGCGAAACCGGGCCTCCTCGGGCTTCCGGGACGACACCGGCGTGAAGGGCCGGCCCTGCCTTCCGGGCCCACCCTTCACGCGGCGTGCCGACGCGCTCATGGCGCGTCTGGCTTGCGGCTCAGGCCCGCAGCGGATTCACCGCTGCCGGACACTCCCAATAAGTGAACTCACACAGCTCCTGCGTCTCGTCGCAGGGGACCTTCATCACCGTCTTCAGCTCGCACGGATGAGTCGGCACCTCCGGCTCTCTCGCGGCCCGCGTGTGACCTCTCGGTTCGACTTCCGTCGACGTCGACGGGTGCTCCACCACTTCCTTCGTGTGTGCCGCTTGGGTGTCACGCGCGGCGGCGCGCGCTTCCCGTCGTGGCTCCTTCACTCCCGTCGCCACGGGGTGGGTTGCGTCCGGTACAAACCCCGGCACGGTGCCCAGCACCGCGCCCAGGATGCACAGCTTCCTGTTCATGAAACCCCCAGGCCGGCTCGAGCTGCCCCGGCCACGCCCTGCGGACGCGGCCCGTAGCGGCTCGACGGCCCGGACGTCACTAGCCGGTGGGTCTGACATTCCCAGCGCTTCCCGACAGCATGGGCGGACCCACCCCCCTTTAGTGCCGGTGAAGCGTCTGGTATCTGGGGGTCACCGGCTGCGGCTAGGATGGCGCGCCCTCGGAGCCGTCACCGCCCATGCCCTTTCAGATCACCGTTCACGAGCAGGACCGAATCCTCGAGGTCGTCTATCCCTCCCAAGTCACCTCCGCGGACCTCACGGAGTACCTGACAGCGGTGAAGAAGGCGATCGTCGGCTTCGCGGGAGAGTGGTCCGCGCTGGTGGACCAGTCCCAGCTCCGGGTCATGCCCACGGACGTCGTGGGCTCCATGGCGGCGCTCAACGCCTACGCGCAGCTCCACGGCATGAAGCGCTCCGCGCGAATCGTCAGCGACGCTCCGTCCGGCCTCCAGGCGTGGCGGATGACCAAGCGGGCGATGCTGACCATCCCCACGCGCACCTTCGAGACGCGGCAGGAAGCCATCGCGTGGCTGCGCGACCCCGACGCGGACTGAGCTCGCGGGCCGGGCCTCGTGCCCTTGCTCGCCCACCTCTCCTATAGTGGACATGCTCGCCCCCCGGGGCAGGCATCCCGTCCCCTCATCAGGAGTCGTCTTCACATGCATCCCCCCCGGAACGGCGTCGCCAGGATTCTGCTTGGCGCGCTGATGTGGACCTTTGCCCTCGCGGCCTGCGCCCCCGGCCCCGAGTCTCCCCCGGGAGAAGAAGCTCTGGAGACAGGCGCCGGCGAGCACCCGGTGGTCTACGGCAACGATGACCGCACGGACGTCTACGCCCACGCGGACGCGCTGCTGCAGGAGCGCGCGAGGCGCTCCACCGTCGCGCTGATGTCCCCGTCGTCCATCAACACCCGCGACCCGAACAACGTGACCTTCCACGGGGGCACCCTGGGCGCGGCGGAGGGCCTGTGCAGCGACCAGCGCTTCCGCGACGACCCGGCGCCCGCGTGGTGCTCCGGCACGCTCATCGACGATGACCTGGTGCTGACGGCTGGCCACTGCGTCGTCGACGCGGGCGAGTGCGCGGACACCCGCTTCGTCTTCAACTTCTACCGCACGTCCGCCACCGCGCTGCAGCCCATCACCACGCAGGACATCTTCTCCTGCCGCTCCATCGTCGTGCGCCGCGAGGCGACGTCCGGTGGCCGCACGCTGGACTACGCCATCATCAAGCTGGACCGCTCCGCCGCGCCGCGCTTCGAGCCCGCGCCCATCCGCCCCGGCAACACCCCGCTGGCGGTGAGCGCCGGCATCGCGGTCATCGGCTCCGGCAGCGGCATCCCGTTCAAGATTGATTCGGGCGGCAAGGTGCGCGACGGCCGCGCCGGCACGCTGGACTACTTCGTCGCCAACACGGACACCTTCGGCGGCAACTCCGGCTCGGGCGTCTACGACCTGGAGAGCCACACCGTGGCCGGCATCCTGGTGCGCGGCACCAAGGACTACGTCGCGCGCGGCGGCTGCTTCGTCGTCAACACCTGCGCGGAGACGGCCTGCGACGGCGAGGACATCAACTACGTGCGCCCCGCCATCGACGCGTTCTGCCAGGCGTCCACCAGCACGCGGCTGTGCGGCTCCGGCCCGCCGCCCACCGGGGGCACCTCCTTCACCTTCACCGCCTCCAACACCGCCAGCGCCACGGCCAACACCCCCCAGAAGACGGTGACGCTGGCGGCCGGACAGAAAATCACCCTGGGGACCTGTGGCGTCACGGGCTCCGCCCTCACCGGGGACTCCTTCCTGCGTCTGTTCGGCCCAGGCGGCAACCAGGTCGCCGCCAACGACGACGGCTGCGGCGGCCGAGGCTCCCACCTCTCCTTCACCGCCACCGTCGCGGGCCCCTACGAGATTCGCGCGGGCTGCTACGCCGCCGAGTCCTGCTCCGGCACCGTGGCCTGGACGCTGACGTCCACCGGCCCCGCGCCCACCCGGGGCTCGCTCGAGTTCTCCACCCGCGACACCGGCCATGCGACGGCGAACACCGTGAACCAGGACCTCGCGCTGACCGAGGGCCAGAGCCTCTCCTTCGGCACCTGCACGGAGGCGGGCGCCTCCGGCACGGGAGACACCGTCCTGCGCCTGTACAACAGCGCCGGCCAGCAGGTGACGAGCAGCGACGACGCCTGCGGCCTGCTCTCCTACGCCAGCTACACCGTGCCTCCGGGCGCCGGTGGCACGTACCAGCTGCGCGCGGGCTGCTACGGCGCCAGCGGCTGCGGCGGCGTGGTGACGTGGACCGTCCGGTAGCACCTGGGCGGTCTTCTTCCTGACACCTCGCCCGGTGACGAGGACGGTGGGACGCCCTCCTTGCCGCCCCTCGACACCGGGCCTTCCAGCCCCCTCACCCCGCGCTTGACAGCCTGGGGGCTGGGGTCTAACGCACGGCGACATGAGCACTGCCCGGTTCCCGCCGTCCCCGACGCGCCCCATCCTCAACGAGGGTCCGTTCCGCGCCCTGCTGCTGGAGAACATCCACCCCTCGGCCGAGGAGATGCTGAAGGCCGAAGGCTTCCAGGTGGAGCGGCTGTCCTCCGCGCTCAAGCCCGCGGAGCTGGCCGAGCGCCTCAAGGGCGTCCACCTGCTGGGCATCCGCAGCAAGACGACGGTGCCGCCGGAGTCGCTCGTGCACGCGGAGGACCTGCTCGCCATCGGGGCCTTCTGCATCGGCACCAACCAGGTGGACCTGACGGCGGCGAACACGCACGGCATCCCCGTCTTCAACGCGCCCTTCAGCAACACGCGCAGCGTCGCGGAGATGGTCGTCGCCGAGGTCATCGTCCTCACCCGCCAGCTCTTCGACCGCAGCCGCGAGGTGCACGCGGGCCAGTGGCGCAAGGTGGCCACGGGCAGCCACGAGGTGCGCGGCAAGACGCTGGGCATCATCGGCTACGGGCACATCGGCTCGCAGCTGGGCGTGCTGGCCGAGTCGCTGGGCATGCGCGTGCTGTACTTCGACGTGATGACCAAGCTGCCCCTGGGCAACTCGCGCGCGGTGGCCACGCTGGACGAGCTGCTGGCGCAGTCCGACTTCGTCACGCTCCACGTCCCCGCCCTGACGTCCACGCACATGATGATGGGCGCCGAGCAGCTGGCGAAGATGAAGAAGGGCGCCTGCCTCATCAACGCCAGCCGGGGCACCGTGGTGGACATCGCTGCGCTGGCGGCCGCGCTGCGCTCCAAGCACCTGGGCGGCGCCGCGGTGGACGTCTACCCGGAGGAGCCGGAGGGCAACTCGGATGGATTCGTCACCGAGTTGCAGGGGATTCCCAATGTCGTCCTCACGCCACACATCGGCGGCTCCACGGAGGAGGCGCAGGCGTCCATCGGCAAGGAGGTGGCCACCAGCCTCTCCAAGTTCTTCCGGACGGGCGCGACGACGGGCGCGGTGAACTTCCCCATGGTGGAGGCGCCGCTCATCCCCGGCACGCACCGCATCCTCAACGTGCACCGCAACATCCCGGGCGTGCTGCGCGACATCAACCGCATCGTCTCGGACCTGAACGCGAACATCCACGCGCAGGTGCTCAGCACGGACTCCAACATCGGCTACCTGGTCATGGACCTGGACCAGGACGTGTCCCGCCCGGTGTGCGACGCCATCGCCGGCCTGACGACGGACATCAAGACGCGCATCGTCTCCTGACGCGCGTCCCGCGCCGCGCTCAGGGGTCCAGAATCTTCCCGGGGTTGAGCACGCCCCGGGGGTCCAGGGTCCGCTTGAGCGCGCGCAGGAGCGCCAGCTCCTCCTCCGTGCGCGAGTAGCCCAGGTAGTCCTTCTTGAGCAGGCCGATGCCGTGCTCGGCGGAGATGCTGCCCGCGTGCTTGCGCACCAGCTCGAACATGGTGGGGTCCGCCTGCTTCGTGTGGGCCAGGAACTCCGCCTTGTCCATGGCGTCCGGCTTCATCACGTTGACGTGCAGGTTGCCGTCGCCAATGTGGCCGAAGAGGCAGATTTCCCACCCCGGGTAGCGCGCCTCGAAGACGGACTCCAGCTCCGCGCAGAAGGCCTCCAGGCCCGCGACGGGCAGCGAGATGTCGTTCTTGTGGGGCAGGCCCGTGGCGGACAGGCTCTCGCTGATGCCCTCGCGCAGCGCCCACAGCTCGGAGGCCTGCGCCGCGCCCTGCGCCTGGGTGCCGTCCGTCACCAGGCCGCGCTCGAAGAGCGAGCCCAGCCACGCCTCCACCGCCGCGGCGTCCTTGGCCTCCGCCTCCAGCAGCACGTAGCAGCCGCTGGGGGCCTCGAAGGGTGAGCGCAGCTTGCGGTGGCGCTGCACGCGCGCCAGGCACCGGTCCGTGAAGAACTCGTAGGCGGAGATGATGAAGGCCGTCTGCTGGCGCGCGTCCCGGAACAGCCGCAGCACGGCGGCCACGTCCGGCACGGCGAAGAGGAAGACGTCCTGCTTGCCGGGGACCTGGGTGAGCTTGAGGGTGGCCTCGGTGATGACACCCAGGGTGCCCTCGCTGCCGATGAAGAGCTGGCGCAGGTCCAGGCCGGTGTTGTTCTTCTCCAGCGCGCCATTGAGCTCCAGCACGCGGCCCTCGGCCGTCACCACCTGGAGGCCCAGCACCCAGTTGCGGGTGAGGCCGTAGCGGATGACCTTCACGCCGCCCGCGTTGGTGGCGATGTTGCCGCCCACCGTGCTGGAGCCCTTGGAGGCGAAGTCCACTGGCCAGGTGAGGCCATGCTCGGCGCAGTGCCGGTGCACCGCCTCCGTCACCGCGCCAGCCTGCACCCGCACCGTGTTGCCGAGCAGATCCACCGGGCCCAGATGGGCCATGCGTTGAAAAGACAACACCACCTCGCCCTTCGAGGCCACCGCGCCGCCCGCGAGCCCCGTGCGCCCGCCGGAGGGCACCACCGCGACGCCGTGCTGGTGGCACAACGCGAGCAGTCGGGACACCTCGTCCGTGGTGCGCGGCAGGGCCACCGCGCTGGGGGCCGGAGCGTAGACGCGCGTCCAGTCTCGACCGTACTCGCTCAATTCCTCCGGCTCCCGCGTGAGGAAATCTACGGGGAACCCCTCGGTGAGGGCTTGGAGGAAGGCTGCGGGGAGCGGGGCGCTGGACATGCCCCAGGCGTATTGCAGGTCTCCCTCCGTGACAAGGTGCGGCGGGGCATCCTCCGCCTGGCGGGTCGGCTGGGGCGCAGAAGAAATGGGCCAGCAAATAAACCCCACTGCGTATTCATAGCCGGCGACGTGCTGGTTGGACCCTGTCGCCCCCCCAGAGGTTGGCCGCCCATGTCCCTGCGCAGAATCCTGCACACCCCCGCAGTGCTGCTGTCCCTCCTGACGCTGGCGCCCACCGCGTGGGCCGCGGAGCCCATCGTCTTCGTGGCGGTGGACAGCTACAACGTCAAGCAGACGAACCAGTTTGAAGTCACGGGCCTCGTCCTGGGGGAGGGCACGCCCAGGACCATCACCTTCTTTCTTTCGACCTCGTCGTCCGTCGACGTCAGCCAGCACCTGTCGCGGTGCGACCGGCTGGCCCTGATGGCCATGAACAAGCCGGGCGCCTACCGCTTCGAGGTGCAGAGAGGCTCCTCCTCCTTCGAACTCTCCTGCCGCCTGACGCGCACGGCGTCGATTCCGGCCCCCTGAACGAAAGGCGGGCTCCACACATGGCAACCCTGAGAAGCCTCGGGCTGACGCTCGTGCTGGCGGTGTCAGGTCTCCTGTCCGCGTGTTCCGACCCCAACGGCTCCCTCCCCGATTGGGAAGAGCCACTCCCCCACCCCAGCCGACAGGACTCGGACGGAGATGGCGTCCTCAACGCCACCGACTGCGCCCCCAACGACCCCGCCCGGTGGCTGGCTTCGTCCGCCTTCGAGGACAAGGATGGCGACGGCTGGGGATTCGGCGTCGCGCAGTCCGCGTGTACCGCCAACGTCCCGACGCAAGGCTGGGCCGCGCGGACGGGGGACTGCGACGACTCGGACAAGACCCGCTGGCGCGTCGTGAAGGACCTGTATCCGGACCAGGATGGGGACGGTGCCACGGGCCAGCAGCCCGTGGAGGGCTGCGTGGGGGACCCCATCATCGGCTATCGCGAGCAGCCGGGCCCCTCGGACTGCGACGACCAGGATGCGCGCTCGCAGAGCGGGTACTCGACCTGGCCCGACTCGGATGGGGACGGCTATGGGGCGGGGACGCTGCGGACCGTCTGCACCGGCAAGCCCGTGCCCACCGGCTATGCCTACCGGGACGGTGACTGCGACCCCTCGAATCCCATCCGCGCGCTGAAGCGCTACATCCCCTACCGGGATGTCGACCTCGACGGCATCACCGTGCCCGCCCCCTCGACGCTCTGCCTCGGCGACAATGAGCCCCTGCCACTGGGCTACTCGCTCGTGTCGACGGGTGAGGACTGCGACGACCGGGACTCGATGAAGCGCCTCATCCGGGACGTCTACGTCGACACGGATGGGGATGGCTTCGGAACGGGGACGCCCGAGAAGCAGTGCACCGGGCTCCTGCCCGTCCAGGGCAAGGCCTTCCAGGGCGAGGACTGCGCGGCCGACGACAGGACGCGCTGGCAGTGGCACTCGTATGGCTATCGGGACGCGGACGGAGATGGCGACACGGTGCCCGAGAGCGGCGTGTTGTGCGGCGGGGCATCGCGCCCCTCGGGATACGCCATCTCCCCCCAAGGGCTCGACTGCGATGACAAGAACCCCGCCGTCCGCCTGAGCTGGAAGGTCTACGTGGACGAGGATGGAGACGGCTTTGGCACGGGGGCCGTGGAGACGAAGTGCGCGGGTGTCTCGGTTCCCTCGGGCTACGCGACGACCTCCACGGACTGCGCGCCGTCGGATGCCTCGGCCTGGAAGGTGCTGACCTATGCCTATCGCGACGCGGATGGGGACACCTTCACCGTGCCCCAGACGGGACAGCTGTGCACGGGCAGCACGCTGCCGCGGGGGTACTTCATGGGCCCGATGAGCCCGGACTGCGACGACTCGAACGCGCAGCTGCACACCACGCTGACCTCCTGGGCCGACACGGATGGAGACGGCGTGGGCGCGGGAGAGGCCGCGCAGGTCTGCACGAACGGACAGGTGCAGCCCCCCTTGTCCGCCGTGGGGACGGACTGCGCGGCCAACGACGCGACGGCCTGGCAACAGCTCGCGTACGCCCACGTGGACCGGGACGCGGATGGGGCCACGGCGCCGGAGAAGGGCTCGGTCTGCACGGGCGCCACCCTGCCCGCGCCGTACTTCACCAAGGCCTCGGGCAATGACTGCGACGAAGCGGACCCAGCCCGCACGCGCTGGGTGGTGCTCTATCCGGACCACGATGGCGACGGCGTGGGCGCGGAGCCTCGACAGGTGACGTGCCTGGGCACCACCCTCCCCGCGGGCTGGTCGGTCTACGGCTACGACACCAACGACAACGACCCTGACACCACGGCCGATGCGGAGACCGACTTCGAGCTGGAGCTCCTGCTGAGCATCTAAACCAGGGATCGTGAATCTCGTCCGGCCTCAGGCGGTGCGCCTGAGGTCGGCGCGGCGCAGGGATGGACTGGCAGAGTGCTGGGCTGAGCGAGCTGTGAGGTAGGCATGTACCCGGGCCATGAGCCGGTCCATGGTGCGGCAGCGGTGATTGCGGGTGACATTGGCGTGCAGGTCGAGCCACACCCGCTCGATGCGATTGCCCTGAGGGCAGTAGGGCGGCAGGAAGTGGAGGACGAATCGCCCGCCGAACTGCGCGAGCGCCTTGCGCGTCTTCCTGCTCGAGTGGACGGCGGCGTTGTCGAGGACGAGGTGGATGCGGCGAGCGCGCCGATAGGTACTCGCCAGACGCCAGAGGAGCTGGACGAAGAGCATGCTGGCTTTGCTCCTTCCCTCCACCCACGTCAGCTTCCCCGTGCGGACATTGAGAGCTCCAGCCAGGTAGCGCTTCTGATTGTTGCCGGGCGTCACCACCACTCGCCTGTGCCCAGGCAGGCACCAATCACGTCCCACCTTGGGATTGAGGTGGATGTCGACTTCGTCCACATGGAGAACGGGTTCCTTGGAAGGGCCGTACACCTCGAGACACCTCAACTCGTGGAGCCGACGGCGTCGCTTCCACCCGGGCCAAGGACACTCGACGATGGGCTTGGCCGCCTTGAGCCGCGCGCCGAGCGAGGCGAGGGTGCGCCCCATGGTGGCCACCGACACGCGCGCCAAGCCTCGGCGCGCCAATTCCTGGCACAGCAACTCCCGTGTCCACGTCGGACGACACCAGCCCCAATCCTCCGGTGTCCCCGCCAGCACTCGTACCAGCCGCTCGCGGAACCGCTCGTCCACCTTGGCGCGTCCGTTGTTCTCCCTCCTGTCCCGAAGTTCCTGCCGCCCGCCCTCCCGGTAGCGGCGGACCGCGCTCACCACCGTCGAGGTCGCGCACTCCAACGCTCGAGCGACGGCATGGCACGAAGCTCCTCGCCCCACGGCCGCCACCGCCATGCATCTGCGGTAGGTGAGCGGGCAGCCGCTCCTGGCTGCCCACCGAAGCAGCGCTCGCCGCTGCTTTCTCTTCAACCACTGCCTACCTTTGCCCTCGGGCAGGGCCTTCTCGCTCTCAGGTCTTCTGCGCACACAGAGCCGAACGAGAGGTGCCCCTGCTCTCTCTTCCCGCCCCTCCCGCGCCCGCTTGCTCTCCGACCTGATCGAGAATTACGAACCTCGGTTTAGGCCTCACGAGGCCACGTCGTGGTGAGACTTGCGTTTCGCGCGAGTCGAGGCCATTGTGGCGGGCAGCGCGGGAAACCGCGCTGTCCATGACCTCTTCCCGCTGACATCTCCGCGCCCTGATGCGCTCCTCGCCCTCGACGGGATTCTGTCGGGCGCGCGAGTGACGTGCATGCCGTGAGCCGCGGAGCCTCCCCCAAGCGTCGCATTCTCATCCCGACCCACCGTGCGCATCTTCCCCGCGCGGAGCGCGCCTCGTGCGTGGTGGGCCCTTTGATTCCGAGGTCTCTTCGTATGCAACTCCAGAAGCGCAAGCTCACCTACCACGTCGCCACCACGCTCGATGGCTTCATCGCCCGCGAGGACCACTCCTTCGACTGCTTCGTGAACGAGGGCGACCACGTCACCGAGTACTTCGCCACGCTGCGCACCTACGGCGCGGTGGTGATGGGCCGCAAGACGTATGACATCGGCTTGCGGTTCGGTGTCACGAACCCCTACCCGTACCTGGAGACGTACGTCGTCTCCCGCACGATGAAGGAGAGCCCAGACCCGAAGGTCCGCCTCATCTCCGACGACGTCGTCGGCACGATGCGGACGCTGAAGGCCCAGGAGGGCAAGGACATCTACCTGGCGGGCGGTGGTGAGCTCGCGACCCAGCTGTTCAGCGCGGGGCTGGTGGATGAGGTCCTCATCAAGCTGAACCCGCTGCTGCTCGGCTCCGGGATTCCGCTCGTCTCGCGGTTGGGCGCGCACATCAACCTGGAGCTGCTCTCGACCAAGGTCTACCGGACCGGCGTCGTCCTGCTCCAGTACGGCGTCAAGCGTTGAAGCAAGGCGCCGGGCCACGAGTCGGCGACTCGTGGCCCGGTGCCGGTGCAAAGACTATCGCCGCCAGACCTCGATGATGCGCTCGGCGTCGGCAATGGCTGACCAGTCCACCTGAGCCGACAAGACACGGAACCCGTCGTTGAAGCGGACATGAGCCCCCTGCCAGGTCACGCCATGCTCGCTAATGTGGCCACCCTCCATGTGCACGCTCGAGCTGGCGCGGGACAGCGTTCTCACCCACACCTCGAACTCCGCATCGGGCAGCCAACGCAGCTGGTCCAACACCCACTCCAGCTCCGCGGGCAGCGACGTCTCGCGCCCCACGATCATCGAGAGAATCCGACGCCCTGTCTCTTCGTCGAAGAAGGTCACTCCCTTGAGCCACAGCACCGCCCACCCGGACCTGGGCTCCCGGCCCGACTCCATCCGCGCCCGGAGAATCACCGCGTCCTCGAGCTTCTTCCCCGAGCGAGCCAGGCCCTGCAACGGTGGCTGGGTGTGCAGCTCAATGAGGGTCGCGAGGCGATTCGCATCCGACAAGAAGGGCACCCGGACACGGCGTTCTCCCTCCACGCGCAACGTGAGCGCTGACTCCACGGCGACGCCTCCCGCTGGAATGGACGCCAGCGGGACGGAGACGGATTCACCAAACGTCGGCACCCACAACAGCCGCTCGCTCGTCAGCCAGACGCGGCCTGACCTGGCCAACAATCCCAACACCAAGGCCACGAGCAGGGCCACGGGAACCCCCGCCGTCCAGGGCCCATGTCCCAGCAGGGCGAGGAGCACTCCAAAGACAGCCCCGAATCCCCCCAACAGGGCGACCACCCAGGCCGCCAGCGCTCGCGGGGTAGAGGCCTTGAGCATCTTGTCGGTTTGATAGAGCACCACCTCGCCCGACTCCGGCGAGCGCGGCACCGGCTTGCGCACCAGCGCGTCCAGCCGCCGCAGCTCCTCGTCCAGCTCCACGGGCCCCGACAGGGACACCATGGCGCCCAGCCGCTCGCGCACCAGGAGCTTCAGCTGCTGCCGGCGAGCCAGCACCTCCCGCACGGTCATCATCAGCGGCGAGCTGTCCGACCACCCCTCCGCCTCCGCGCGCTGGGTCGTCCGCGCCACCGCCTCCGCGGCCCGCTCCGTCTGCTGGAGCCACTCCGCGACCAGCGTGGGCTTCGCGCGCAGCTTGCGCTTCCATCGCCGGCCACTCAGCGCCGACTCCAAGGCCGCCAACAGCGCTCGCGCCGCCTCGAGCACCTCCACGCGTCCCTCCAGTTGAATGCGAAGGTCCGCCTCGGAAGTGCGCGTGCCCTGGGACTCGGGCTGGGTGCGAGTGTGTTGGGACATAAGGTTGTTCGTCGACCCCCTCACGTGTACGGCTTGCGCGAGAACGCTTGCACAGTGCCTCCCCACGAAGACAGGAGCTTGTGGGCGAGGTCCCGCTCATCGAACCCCACCTTGCCGACGAGGACCTCCGGCCCGCGCGACAGATGGACCTCCTGCTCCAAGGGAATGTCCCACGCCACCTGCGCATCCGAGGACGACCAGGCCGCGCCCCCCGCCTCCGCCACGGCGCGCACCAGATACGTGTCGAGCTCCGACGCGGGCTGCCAGCGCAGTCCTTCCAGGACCCAATCCAGCTCGACCCGTGAGTCCAAGGTCCGGCCCGTCGCGGCGCGCAGCAGGGCCGCTCCCGACTTCGGGTCCGGCAGGAAGTAGACGCCCCGCCCCGTCATCACCGCCTGCCCCTCCGTCCACGCGGTGCCTCGCCTCAGCAGCGCGGAATACCGCAGCAGCTCCACGGGACGTTCCACCTGCTTCGCCTGCGCCCGGACCCGCTCATCGCGGAACAGCTCCAGCAGGGTCCGCAGTCGCGCGGCCTCCTCGCGGCCCAGGCCCGATACGTGGAGGACCTGCCCTCCACGGACGATGAGGCCCTCACGCGCGTCCTGCTGGATGGCGTCCGAGGACAGCGCATCCCACCGCACGGAGACCGGCGGCTCATCCCCTGGAGCCATCCACAGCAACCGCTCGGGCGTGAGCCAGACAGCACCAGGCACCCAGCGCCGGAGCAGCGCCACCGCGCCGCCCAACCACAGCGCCATCGCGGGAAGTCCGACGCCCAGCGCCATCCCCCAGTTCCCCGACTCCAGCAGGAGCCACATCAGCCCCCACAGCCCCAGACAGCCCAGGACGTAGAGCACGGACACGACATACTTCCGCTTCCCGGAGACCGAGCCCAGGTGCAGCGCGAAGGGCTCCCCCGCGGTGCGCTCCAGGTCGAGCGGCTGTCCCCGCATTGCCTCCAACTGGCGGAGACATCCCTCCAAGGACAACCCGTCCGTCGGGAACAGCAGCGTCCGCAACCGCGCCCGTGCTCGCGTGGACAGCTCCTCCCGAAGCTCGCGAACCCTTCGAGCGGTCCGAGGAATCGACGAGCCGCTCGGCCATCCCTCCAGCTCACCGCGCCGCTCGGTGCGCTCCAGCGCCTCCGTCAGCGCGGGCTCCACCTCCAGCACCTCGTGAAGCAGCGCCGGCTCGTCGCGCAGCCTCCGGCGCCAGCCTCGCGCGGCCAGGGCCTCCGAGAGCACGCGATAGCGTCCGAGGGCGGACTCGAGGAGCTCCACCCGCCCTTCCAGCCGGAGGCGCAGGACCTCCTCCGTCTGCCGCGTCTCGCTGGGAACAGCGCGTGCTCGGTGGCCTTCGGACATGTGCCCGGGAGCATACCGAGCCGGACACATTCCTCGGGAACGGAACCCGGGCCCTCACTCTCCCAATTGGTCGCGCTCGTACCAGCGCAGGCGCTTCCACAGCCGTCGGTCCAGGATGGCCTCCAGGGGCTCCTCGGCCAGCGCGGAGGAGATTTCGGACGGGGACATGGTGTCGTGGGAGCTCGCCACCTGCACGGGTCGAGAGGGCCGCGCGGGGTTTCCCTCCATCCCGCCCGAGGAGACCGGAGCGCGCGGCTCACCGGAAGCCGCCGGCTCGTCCGGAGACCTCCGCCTGGGAATCCACAGCTCCCCCGTCGAGGAGGCCCCTGGATTCTGGGGCGGCGCGCTCACGCCACCGCATTGCATCTCGACGGCCTGGGACGCGGAGAAGCCCTGGGTGAAGCCCACGGCGTGCAGGCCCCCGTCGACGACGCCCTCTCCCAGGGGGGGCACGCAGACCTCGGAGGGCGAGACGGGCGTGGACTCCACCTTCACCGGATGCGTGAAGACGGCCCCTCGAAGCATCAGCGCCGCGACGGGAGACACGGGCCCGGAGCCCGTCAGCAACTCCTGCTCCCGAGCCACGGTCGCGGGTGGCAGCGACGCGAGCAGCGGCCCCTGCGAGGACACCCCGGCCATGGACCCGGGAGGAGACGCCTCGAGCACGGGGGCATGTGAAGGCGCCCCGGGCCCCGGTGCATATGGAGTCGGCGTGGACTGGGACGCGAGCGGCGGCACCGTCGGCGTGAGCGTCATCTTCGACGCGCGACGCAGCCCCTCCCGAAGGGCCTCCTCCGACGGCGCACCGGGGGCCGCGCGCCCGGAGCCGGACTCGCTCGCGTGCCCGAGCTCGGCCGCGGTGGGCGCCACCGGCGGCATCATGGGTGGCGACACGGGAAGCTCCGCGAGCGCCCCCGCGAGCAACGTCCGCGCACGGGAGGGGAACGCGGTGTCGCAGATGGCGAGCGGCGCGGAGGCGTCGGGCAGGTTCTCCACCAGGTGCGGCGCGACCTTGCGCACCCGCGCCACCCAATCCGGAGGAGGCCCCGCGACGCGGCGCGTGTGCAGCTCCCGCAGCCACTGCTCGGACGAGGCGGGGTTCGCCGACGGGGCCGTCACCGTGACTTGCATGGCGGGCGCGGTGGCCACGGGCACCACGTCCTTCGGTGCTGGCGCCGGAGCCACCGGCACGGGCTCCGGCGGTGGCCGGGGTGCCTCCGCCGCCAGGCGCGCCTGGGCCAGTGCCGCGGCGAAGTCGCTCTCCTCCTCACGGAACACGGACTCCACCCATCTCCGCATCCGCCAGGCCACGGTGCGAAACCACACACCCATCCCTGGTCCGCGCGCGGGCCTACCCACGGCGGAGTGACTCGAAGACGAGGGTCAGTGAGTCGATGGCGATGCGCCTTCCCAACGCATCCAACGGCGCGGCCCGCCACTTCTTCGGCCAGGCCTCGTCGAGTGTCCACCGCATCCGCTCCGTCACCCCGTCCATGTCCAACAACAAAACGGACACACCCCGGCAGCGCGGAACCCCGTTCATCGACGCGAGGAACCAGCTCCACAGCGCCGGTGACTGGGAGACCCCCTGGCGCAACGTCATGTCCCCGGCGGTGGCGGACGGGGAGCCGCGCGTGCGGGCTCGCGGCCCCAGCACCTCCCCCTCCAGCCCGGAGCACTGGGTGAAGTGCCCCTCGATGGCTCCGTCGATGCGCAGCTTGAAGGGGTACGCGCGAAACGGGTCCGCGAGCACACGGGCCCGCGAGCGGGACTCCTGCTCCCGTGACGCGGCTTCGGGGGCTTCGGCCTCAGCCATGGAACACCTCCTCGACTTCGGCTCCGTGCGCGTGCCGTCCACCACGTCAGTCCTCCTTCAGCGGCAAGCGGATGAGCAGGGGCTGCGGACCGGCGGCGAGCACCTCCGGCCCCAACGCGAGCAACTCCCCTCGGGCGCGCACCTCCAACCGGCCCACCGAGGCCACCGGCGGCACGCGGGGAAAACGAAAGCAGCCCTGGTCGTCCGTGCGCGTGGCGAGGCTCAGCGCGGGCAGCTCCACCAGCGCGCCCGCGACGGGCTTTCCCCCGGGCCCCACCACACACCCCAGCAACGCCTCCGCCAGGGGGGCGACCGCGGGAAACCGCACGTGATGCACCACGGGCTGAGGCCGGTCCCTGCGCACGGCCAACCTCAGCCGGAAGCCAGGGCGAGGCGGCACGCGCAGCCCCGCCCAGATGGCGGAGGGCACGGGGGAGAGGTCCACCTCGAACTCCGCCTCCTCCAGCGCCGCGAAGACCAGCTCCCCCAACAGACGGTGCGCCCGCTCCGGCGAGTCCGCACCCGCGGTGACGAGGTAGCAGACGGATATCTGGAGCGGTGTCCGGCGTCCTCCCCGCGACAGTGGAGCGGGGCCCAGCTCCAGCAGGTACAGACACACGCCGTGTTCGACAGTCTCACGGTCGGGTACCCCCAGGTACACGGGAGCGTCGCCAGCAATGCGGCGCACCCACGACTTCAAGCGCTGATCGACTTCGTCGATCATCCGGTCCCCCGAGTGTTCTGGGCCGGTTCCCCTGTGCGGGTAACACAGGGGATGTCCGGGCTCGCAAGTTCGCACCGGCCCAGGGGCTCGGTAAGGGGCCCACAAGTCGCAGGCGCCGTCGGGGCCTCAACACCCTCACACCCACCCACTGTCCCTCCCGCGTGCGCGGCCCCCCAGGGGTGGGACAGGTCCACCCCACCGGGAGGCACCCCGCGTGTGATTCAACGGCCCGAGGCCGAGAGATTCCGCACCTCGCGCATGGGACGCCCCATCATTTTCGAAGGCATGGCTTCCGTTTCCCGGCGCGGCGCCGAATGATGGCCGCCGGGCCGGGAACTCCCTTCGTGGAACTGCACATGATGATGGCGACACCCTCGACGAGACGACGCACGGCATTCCTCCGACGACACGGCACGGCCCTGGCCTGCCTCACGGCGCTCGCCACCGGCGCCGTGGCCCACGCCCAGGAGGAGTCCGCCGCGGAGCGCTACCGCTTCGGCCTGCTGGTGGACGCGGGGGCGCCCCACGGCATCGGCCTGTCCGCGGTCCTCAAGCCCCTGCCCTGGCTGCGCCTGCAGGCGGGCCCCACCACGAACACCCTGAGCCTGGGTGTGCGCGGTGGCCTGAGCATCCTTCCGTTCCAGACGTTCATCGCGCCCTCGCTCAACGCGGAGGCGGGGCACTACTTCGGCTCGGACTACAACGACGTGGTGGACTGGCTGGGCTCCAAGCCCACGCCGGCGACGGCCGCCATCCGCGACGTCAGCTACAACTACGTGGCCGGCAGCGTGGGCCTGGAGGTGGGCGCGGCCAGCCGCTTCAACTTCTTCCTGCACCTGGGCCTGAGCTACGTGCGGCTGGGCGTGGACGACGCGAGTGCCCTCATCGAAGAGGCCACGAACGAGTCCAACATCACCGCGCGCAACCTCCGCCTCACCGCGACGATTCCGTCGGTGAAGGTCGGTTTCCTCCTCTACCTGTTCTGAGCCGGGAGCACGACACCATGCGAACGACTTCCTTCCGCGCCCTGGTGCTCTCCACCTGCGCGCTGTTCTCCACCGGCTGCGACTCGCTGTTCTTCATCGAGGCGGAGGCCGAGGAGATCTGCAAGACCGAGCCGAACGTCGACTTCCCCGCCGCCTTCCCGGGCACCGTCAGCATCAAGCACACGACGAACTTCCCGCTGGGTGACTTCGACGCCGCCCTTCCCGACGACGCGGACGTGGAGACGGAGCTGCGGCTCAAGTCCTTTGAAGTCACCTCCAGCACGGACCTGAGCGGCATCGAACGCGCCAGCCTCTCCGTGCTCCGCCCGGGCAACCAGGAGCCCCTCGTCATTGGCGAGTACCGCCGCACCAGCACCACGGCGACGCAGACCATCCGCCTCACCGGCAGCGGCGCGGTGAACCTGTTGGACATGGCGCGCGAGGACTCGCTCGACATCGTCTTCGATGCCCGGGGCTCGCTGCCCACGCGGGACTGGAACGCGAAGCTGGAGACGTGCGCGGGCGTGCGCGCGAAGGCCAGCTACTTCGACCTGGTCTTCTGATTCACGCTCACGGATGCGCGGGGGACGCCACCACCGGGCGCTCCCCCGCCGCCGGCTGGACACCCACGTACTCGCGCCGGGTGCCCAGCAGGTTGTCGAAGAACGGATGCGTCACGCACCAGTTCGCGTTCTGGTCCACGCCCATGTGGTGGTCGTAGTGCCAGGGCAGGTGCTCCCGGGCCCACTTTGGGTCCAGGTGAGCGCGGCGGTGCACCCGGAAGTAGTTGGCGGCGCAAGCCCACACGGTGCCGACGAAGTACGGCGCCACCGGGAACAGCGGCGCGTGGGCCAGGGCCAACGCGGCCAGCGCCAGCAGCTCCTTCGTCTGCGAGGACCAGGTCCACAGCGAGCGCAGGTACTCGTCGTCGACCATGTCGTGCTTGCGGGAGGCCTGATGGTGCTCGTGCCAGTGGAAGCCCCAGAAGCTTCCCCGGTGTCGCCCCAGGTCATGGAGCACGTACTTGTGCAGCGCCCATTCCCCGAAATTGGAGTACGCCCAGCCCAGCGGGATGCCGATCATCGTTGCTCTCCAGCAAGGCGCCCGGCCGGCTCCTCGCTCGCGATATCATGACTATTTGGTCACTCTTTTTCTATCACGCAATGAGTCGGAGCGCACGATGGTGAGCGGCGACGGCACGAGGGGTGGGGGCGGGGAGGCGGACAAGCGTCCGGGGAGGCCGGGGGGCCGGCGGGAGACGGCGCGGCGGGAGCGGACGAAGGAGCTGGAGGACGCGGCGCTGCGGCTCTTCGTGGAGCGGGGGCTGGACGCGGTGACCATCGACGACATCACCCAGGCGGCGGGCGTGGCCAAGGGGACGTTCTACCGCTACTTCGACGACAAGGCGGCGCTGGTGGACGCGCTGTTGGAGCCGGTGCGGGGGGAGCTGTTGTCGGGGCTGGAGGCGTGTGGGCGGGCGCTCGCGCAGGCGCGGGGCGTGGAGGCGATGTTCGAGGCGTACCGGGCGATGGCGGCGGTCATCGCGAGCGCGCTGTTGCAGTACCCCAGCGTGGTGCGGCTGTACCTCCAGGAGAGCCGAGGCCCCGCGGTGGGCGCCCGCGGGAAGGTGGTGGAGCTGTCGCGGGAGGTGTCGCGGCACGCGGTGGACATCACGCGGCGGGCGCACACGCATGGGCTGCTGCGGCCGATTCGGCCCGCGGTGAGCGGGCTGGCGGTGGTGGGGGCGGTGGAGCGGCTGTTGTTGGCGGTGTTGAGCGAGGAGGACATCGGCAATCCGCTGGAGCTGCCGGACGCGCTCACGACGTTGGTGCTGGACGGACTGCGGGTACCTTCGGGGGGCAAGGACGGGCGCCGGAAGTTGGACGGGGGCGGAAAGCGACCTTAAGGGTGGGGGGTGGGACGCAAGCGGGCCGCTGCGAGCGGCTTCAGCATTCCGTGGTGGGCGTGGGTGGGGCTGGCGGCGGTGACGCCGGTGGTGCTCATCAACGTGGCCGTGGCGTGGCTGGGGGACACGACGGTGTCGCCGCTGTCGCTCTCGTTCCTGGAGATGAAGGTGAACGCGCTGCGTGCGTATGGGGCGCACCGGCCTTCCTGTCTGTTGGATGGGCATGAGCCGCTGGAGCCGCTCATCGCGCGCGCGGAGCGGCGGCATGGCCTGCCTCCGGGGTTGTTGCATGCGCTGGTGTTGGTGGAGTCGGAGGGGCGCGTGCATCGCATCTCGCCCGCGGGGGCGATGGGGCCGGGGCAGCTGATGCCGACGACAGCGGCGATGCTTGGGGTGGATGACCCGTTCGACCCGGCACCGGCGCTGGATGGGAGCGCGCGGTACCTGGCGGAGCAGCTGCGGCGGTTCCGGGACGTGAGGCTCGCGGTGGCCGCGTACAACGCGGGGCCGGGCTCGGTGAACGGGCGCGTGCCGAGGAATGGAGAGACGGAGTACTACGTGCCGAAGGTGCTCTCGGCCTGGGTGCTCACGCGTCCACCGCCGCCGCCGAAGCCCGTGGTCGTGGCGCGAGCGAAGCCCGCGCCAGCCGCCGTGAAGCCCGCGCGAAAGCCCGTGGCGACGGTGCCCGTCAGGACCATCGAGAGTCCACAGCCTCAGCAGCGAGCCCGGCCCACGGCCGTGACACCCGCGCGCAAGCCGGTGGCGGCCAAGCCCGCGGCTCCGGCTCGGACGAAGGCCACGTCAGCGAAGCCTCCGACGCCCGCGAAGTCCCCCGTGCGAGCAACGCAGGCGAAGCCCGCGACAAGCAACACGAACGTCCGGCAGGGCTGATTCTCATCCGTGCTCACGGACGGGAGCCGCTCAAAGCTGGCTCCGAGGCGTGTATACCGAGAGGGATTGGGGCCCCAGTAGCCCCAGGGGGATTCCGCAGGCAGGCACCACTCAGCACGATAGCAGGGAGGCAGCATGTCGCGGCCGACCGTTCGAGCATCGCGATCCTGGGTTGAGCGGTCCCAAGGACCCATCCGCCATGCGCGGAACCACGCCACGATGGCACGCCCCTGGCACTGACTCGTTCCCCACGCATCAGGCCCCCTCAATCACTCTCGGAGAGCCAGTGAGTCTAGAGCGGCTTCAGTTCAAGAACATCAGCCTGTCCGACCCCTTCTTCGACTCCTTGAAAGCGGACTACAAGGAGTTCCCCTCTTGGTTCGCGAAGAAAGCGGAAGACTCCGCATACGTGTTCAAGAATGAGCAGGGATTCATCGACGGATTCCTATACGTCAAGATCGAGGAAGTAGGGATGGATGCTGGGGCCTATCGGGGATTCATGCCCCTGACGCATCAACAGTTTGTGAACGTCCTTCGCAGAGGTCTCACCGATGAGAGTCTTGTTGTCCATCAAGCCTGAGTACGCGGAGAAGATCCTGGAGGGCGTGAAGCACTTCGAGTTCCGCAAGGCGATCTTCAAGAACCCCTCGGTAAAGACCGTGGTCATCTACGCCACCAAGCCCGTGGGAAAGGTGGTGGGCGAATTCGATGTCGCCGAGGTCTTGTCGGAATGCCCCAAGACGCTCTGGGCGAGAACCGCGAGCTCCGCTGGCATTACTCGCCGGTTCTTTGATCAATACTTCGAAGGCAGGACGACGGCATACGCCATCAAGGTACGGAATGTCCGGCGCTACCGGGAGCCGCTGGAACTCAGGTCCCTGGTCGAAAGCGGAACCGCTCCGCAGTCGTTCTGCTACCTCCCCGTCAGCACCTAGCGCACCCCATCGGTCGAACGACCGACCCTCGGACAGATGACGGACGCACGGGATGGCCTCCCCGTGCGACGAATCCCTTGCATCACCGCTTCCGTCCACACCCCGAGGCTTCATGAGCAAGCGCGCGTTCAAAATCCTCGCTGTCCTGACGTTCGTCCTGCTCGCCTTCGTGGGCACCGTCACCTTCTTCGGCGACAACATCCGCAAGCTCTTCGGCTCCGGCACCGTCTGCCTCGCGGGTGACGTGGACCCGCATCCGGCCGCCATGGCCCTCGCCGCGAGCCCCCGCCCCGCCGACGGCCTCCACCGGAAGGCCCTGCGCAACTTCGGCGCCTACGACGAGCCCGAGGCCGCACCGCCTCCGCCCCCTGGCCGCACCGCCTCCAATCCCTACACCCTCACCTCCGAGGACCCCCTCTCCACCTTCGCCGTCGACGTGGACACGGCCTCCTACGCCCAGTTCCGCCGCGCCGTGAAGAGCGACCGCATCCCCGCCGACGCCACCGTGCGCGTCGAGGAGTGGGTGAACTACTTCCGCTACCGCGTCCCCGAGCCCCCCCCCGCCGACGGCCCCTTCCACGTCGCGCTCGAGGCCGCCCCCTCCCCCTTCTCTCCGCGACAACACCTCCTCAAGGTCAGCCTCCAGGGCCGCCACCTCACCCAGGCCCAGCGCAAGCCCACGCACCTGGTCTTCCTCGTCGACGTCAGCGGCTCCATGTCGGGCGATGACCGGCTGGGCCTCGCCAAGAAGTCCATGAAGCTGGCCGTCGCGGGCCTCAACCCCACCGACACCGTCGCGCTCACCACCTACGCCGGCGACGTGCGCACCGTCCTGGAGCCCACCCCCGTCAGCCAGCGCAGGGACATCGACGCCGCCATCGACGCCCTCACCACCGGCGGCGGCACCAACATGGGCGACGGCCTGGAGCTCGCCTACCAACACGCCGTCCGCAAGGCCGGCTCGAAGAAGGTCTCCCGCGTCGTCGTCCTCACCGACGGCGACACCAACCTCGGCCGCGACCAGGGCGCCGACGCCATGCTCGCGCGCGTCGACAAGTACGTGAAGGAAGGCGTCACCCTCTCCACCATCGGCTTCGGCATGGGCAACTACCGCGATGGCCTGATGGAGCGCCTGGCCAACCGAGGCAACGGCAACTGCTACTACATCGACTCGGAGCGAGAGGCCCGCCGCGTCTTCCAGGAGAACCTCGGCGGCACCATGGAAGTCATCGCCCAGGACGTCAAAATCCAGGTGGAGTTCGACAAGGTCGCGGTGAAGGGCTACCGCCTGCTCGGCTACGAGAACCGCGCCATCGCCGACAAGGACTTCCGCGAGGACACCGTCGACGCGGGCGAGGTCGGCTCCGGCCACACCGTCACCGCCCTGTATGAACTGGACCTCACCGGCGAGGGCTCGCGCGTCGCCACCGTCCGCGTCCGCGCGAAACAGCCCGGCGGCACCGAGGCCGCCGAGCAGCCCTTCCACCTCGAGCGAAGCCAGGTGCGCGACTCGCTCTCCTCCGCCTCCGCCGACCTGCGCTTCGCCATCGCCGTCGCCGGCACCGCCGACCTCCTGCGCGGCACCACGCCCAACGACGACCGCAGCTTCGCGCGCCTCCATGCCCTGGCCGCGGACGCCGTCGACGGACAGGAGGACCGCGAGGAGTTCCTCACGCTGCTCGGCAAGCTGCGCGAGCTGCTCGCGCCTCGCGGCGCCATCCAGAGCGCGCAGCGGCAGCCGTACTGAGCCCGCACGCGAGACAAGTCGAGACTCCGCGACTATCCACTGGTGTACAAACGCAACGCGTCACACGCGACGGAGCCCCCGTGCGGGGGCGTCCAGGGAACGGGGTAGAGTCCACCCATGGACCCCTTCGTCAGCCTCGACGCCACCGCCCAGGCCGAGCTCGTCCGCCGCCGGGAGGTCACTCCGCTGGAGCTCGTCGACGCGGCCATCGCCCGCATCGAGCGCTGCAACCCCAAGCTCAACGCCGTCGTGCAGACCCAGTTCGACACGGCCCGGCTGCGCGCGAAGAATCCCCTGCCCCCAGGTCCCTTCACCGGCGTGCCCTTCCTCCTCAAGGACCTGCACGCCGCGCAAGAGGGCTACCCCCTCACCGCGGGCTCCCGCTTCACGCGGGACTTCTCGCCCAACCACGACAGCGAGCTCGTCAAGCGCCACCTGCGCGCGGGCCTCATCGTGCTGGGCAAGACGAACACGCCGGAGCTGGGCCTGCTGCCCACCACGGAGGGCGAGCTGCACGGCCCCTGCCGCAACCCGTGGGACGTGACGCGCTCCCCCGGAGGCTCCAGCGGCGGCGCGGCGGCCGCGGTCGCCAGCGGCATGGTGCCCTTCGCGCACGCCTCCGACGGCGGCGGCTCCATCCGAGGCCCCGCGTCCCACTGCGGCCTCTTCGGCCTCAAGCCCAGCCGAGGCCGCAACCCCACCGGCCCGGAGCTGGCCGACCCCTTCCACTGGCTCCTCGGAGAGCACGCCCTCACCCGCTCCGTGAGGGACAGCGCCACGCTGCTCGACGCCACCGAGGGCGCCGACCTCGGCGCGCCCTCCATCGCCCCGCCGAAGGCGCGGCCCTATCAGCTCGAGGCCGGCGCGCCGCCTGGACGCCTGCGCATCGGCCTCACGCTGCGCAACGCGATGGGCACCCCCGTCCACCCCGAGTGCCTCGCCGCCGTCACCGCCACCGCGCGCAGGCTGGAGGGCCTGGGCCACGCCGTGACGGAGGGCCACCTCCAGACGCCCGGCGACGAGGACCTGGGCCAGCACTTCATGACGGCCTGGGCCTGCGGTGTCGTGGCCAGCATCGAGGGGCTCGCGCGGCGCACCGGCCGCACTCCCTCCGCCGAGCACTTCGAGCCCTTCACCTGGGCGCTGTACCGGTTCGGACAGGGCCAGGGCCTCTCCGCCTACCTGCAGGCGCAGACGGAAATCCTGCGCTTCAGCCGCGCCTTCGCCCGGCACTTCGAGGACGTGGACGTGTGGCTCCTGCCCACCACCACGGAGCCCGCGCTGGCGCTGGGACAGTTCCCCTCGCCGCCGGACGACCCGCTCGCGCCGCTGTTCCGCGCCGCCACGCTCATCCCCTACTGCCCCATGGCCAACATGGCGGGCAACCCCGCGATGAGCGTGCCGCTCCATTGGAGCCCGGAGGGGCTGCCCGTCGGCGTGCAGTTCATCGGCCGCTTCGGGGACGAGGCCACGCTCTTCCGACTGGCCGCGCAGCTGGAGGCCGCGCACCCGTGGACGCATCGCCGCCCCGCCGTGTTCGGCTAGGGGTCGGCATGTTCCACGGTGGGCGCTCGGGCAAAACTTACTCAGCACGCGCCACGCCGGGCGCGCTAGAACCCAGGACCTATGAAAGTCGCCGTGCTCACGGGCGGGGGTGACTGCCCCGGCCTCAACGCCGTCATCCGTGCCATCGTTCGCCGCGCCACCGCCCACGGTTTCGAGATGATGGGCCTTCGAGACGGCTGGAAGGGCCTGCTCGAGGACAACCACTTCCGGCTGACCCGGGAGACGACGTCCGGAATCCTCCACCGGGGCGGCACCATCCTGGGCACCTCGCGCGTCAATCCCTTCAAGGTCGAGAACGGCCTGGAGCGCGTCAAGCGCGCCATCGAGCGCAATGGCATCCACGCCGTCATCGCCATCGGCGGCGAGGGCACGCTGTCGGCGGCCACGCGCATGTCGCAGGAAGGGCTGCGCATCGTCGGCGTGCCGAAGACCATCGACAACGACCTCAACGGCACGGACTTCACCTTCGGCTTCGACACCGCCGTGGCCATCGCCACAGAGGCCGTGGACCGGCTGCACTCCACCGCCGAGTCCCACAAGCGCGTCATCGTCTGCGAGGTGATGGGCCGCCACGTCGGCTGGATTGCCACCTACGCGGGCATCGCCGGGGGCGCGGACGTCATCCTGGTGCCGGAGATTCCCGCCGACCTGGAGCGCGTCGCCGAGCACATCCAGCGCCGCCACGCGGGCGGGCGCAGCTTCTCCATCGTCGTGGTGGCGGAGGGCACGCGCATCAAGCTCTCCCCCGAGCAGGGCGAGCAATTGGTCACCAGCGGCGCGCTGGACGAGGCGGGTCGGCCGCGACTGGGCGGCGTGGGCAACATCGTCGCCCACGAAATCGAGCGGCGCACGGGCTTCGAGACGCGTGTGTCCGTGCTGGGCCACATCCAGCGTGGCGGCGCGCCCACCGCGCATGACCGCGTGCTGGCCACCCGCTACGGCGTCCACGCCTGCGACATGGTCGCGAACGGCGAGTTCGGGAAGATGGCCGCGCTCAAGGGCAATGAAATCGTCAGCGTGGACCTCTCCGCGGCGACGAAGGAGCTCAAGCGCGTGCCCAAGGAGTTCTTCGAGGTCGCCCAGGTCTTCTTCGGCTGACGTGGGGGGCCCCCACGCGGGAGCCCGTCGACATCCGGTAGCATCGGTGGCCTTCACCCTCGCAGCGAAGGGACGGTGCCGATGCTTCCTGGACGCATGATGGACTTCCCGCTCACGCTGACCCATTTCCTGGAGCGCGCTCGCTCGTACTACCCGCGCTCGGAAATCGTCAGCCGCAACCCCGACAAGTCCCTCCATCGCTACACCTACGCGGACTTCCACCGGCGCACGTGCCAGTTGATGAACGCGCTGAAGCGCCTGGGGGTGAAGCCAGGGGACAGGGTGGCGACGCTGAGCTGGAACCACCACCGTCACCTGGAGGCCTACTTCGGCATCCCGACGATGGGCGCGGTGGTGCACACGCTGAACCTGCGGCTGCACCCGAACGACCTGGCGTACATCGCGCGGCACGCGGAGGACTCGGTGGTGCTGGTGGACCGCTCGCTGCTGCCGCTGTTCGAGAAGTTCGCGGCGCAGGTGCCCAGCATCCGCCACGTCATCGTCATCCCCGACGCGGGGCCCGCGCCCGAGGGCATGCTGGACTACGAGAAGCTGCTCGCGGCGGAGCCCACGCACTTCGACTGTCCCGCGCTCGATGAGAACAGCGCGGCGATGCTCTGTTACACGTCCGGCACCACGGGCAATCCGAAGGGCGTGCTGTACAGCCACCGCTCCATCGTCCTGCACACGCTGGTGTGCTGCATGAAGGACGTGACGGGTATCGGGGAGCAGGACTCGGTGCTCCCGGTGGTGCCCATGTTCCACGCGGCGGCGTGGGGCCTGCCGTTCGACGCGCTCCTCACGGGGGCGCGCATCGTCATGCCCGGGCCGAACCTGGACCCGCTGTCGCTGTTGGACCTGATGGCCCAGGAGAAGGTGACGGTGGCGGGCGGCGTGCCGACCATCTGGCTGGGCATCCTGGCGCTGCTGGACCAGGAGCCCAGGAAGTGGGACCTGAGCGCCGTGCGCACCATGTTGATTGGTGGCTCCGCGGCGCCGCCGGCGATGATTGACGGCTTCCGCCAGCGCCATGGCCTCATCGTCACGCACGCGTGGGGCATGACGGAGCTCAATCCCGTGGGGACCATGGCCAAGCTGAAGCAGCAGCTGGTCCAGGCGGATGCGCGGACGCAGCTGGAGGCGCTCAGCACGCAGGGCTTCGCGCTGCCGTACGTGGAGACGCGGACGGTGGGCGAGGACGGCCAGACGCTCCCCTGGGACGGGAAGACCATGGGCGAGCTGGAGGTGCGCGGCCCCTGGGTGGCCCGCTCCTACTTCGGCGACGAGGGCGCGGACCGCTTCACGGCCGACGGCTGGTTCAAGACGGGCGACGTCGTCACGCTGGACGAGCAGGGCTACGTCCGCATCTGCGACCGGAGCAAGGACGTCATCAAGTCCGGTGGCGAGTGGATTTCGTCGGTGACGCTGGAGAACGCGCTGATGAGCCACCCGGCCGTGCTGGAGGCCGCGGTGTTCGCCGCGCGCCATCCGCACTGGGGCGAGCGCCCCCTGGCGGCGGTGGTGCTGAAGCAGGGCCAGTCCGCGACGAAGGAGGAGCTGGCCGCGCACCTGTCGAAGCAGTTCGTGAAGTTCTGGCTGCCGGACGACTACGTCTTCCTGGCCCAGATTCCGCGCACGTCCACGGGCAAGTTCCTGAAGACGAAGCTGCGCGAGGAGCACGGCGACCACCTGCTCCAGGGCGCCCACACCGCGGCGAGCTAGCGCGGTCTCCTCGAGCCCCCACGCCGGCCCGGAGCACTCCCGGGCCGGCGCGGTGTCACTCACGTCCCGTCAGTTCGTGGTGCCCAGGCAGACGCCGCCGCAGGTGGCCTCCACCTTCCCACCGGGCCGCAGGAAGAGGTCCACCTGCTCCCGGCCCTTCGCCTCGCGGCGCACGCGCTCGTGCACGGGGTTGTCCTCGGCCGGCAAGGTCGCCACGGTGCCCGGCAGCGGCGAGGGCAGCCCGTAGTCGAACTGCACCAGCGCGGAGCCGTCCACCGCGCCCTCCAGCGTGGGCAGCTCCGGCACCCGCCACGTCGCGGGGAGCTGCTGCGTGAGGCCCAGCGCGCGGGCGTGGAGCTCCGTGGCGACGTTGGGCACCTGCGCGTCGCCCAGGCCGTACTGCACCAGCACCCGGCGCGACGACGGGCCTCCGGTGTAGGGGGCCGTCAGCACATGGGGCGCATAGGTGAGCGGGTCGATGCGGTCGAAGCTCGTCTGCGTCATCGCCGCGAACTTCTGCTGGTCCAGCGCGTCCGGCACCGACTGGGCGATGGCCTGGAGGAACGGCGCGAAGGGCTTGGCGCGGAACATCATCAGCGAGAAGTCCGCCCCACCCACGCTGAACGCCGCGCGAGACACGTGCGGAGACAGCGCCACGTAGGTGCCGCCCAGGATGTGGCCCTGGCTGATGCCGTAGAAGTACGTCTGGTCCGGGTCATAGACGAGCACCCCGTTGTCCTTCAGCTCCGCCAGGTCCTTCAGCGTGCTCCGGGCCGCGTAGGTGACGGCCATCTGGTTGACCATGCCCTGGTGGACGCGGTCGGTGAAGCGCAGCGTCTGGGCCGGCTGCTGCATCATCGCCCCCATCACCCCGGGCGCGTCCGCCTGCGACATGCCCCACCAGTCCACCGTCATCACCACCATCTTCGTCGCCTGCACGAAGGGCCGGACGAAGGAGCCGTCCGACTCCGCCTGGCCTCCGAAAAAGCCGTGCCCGTACTGGAGGAAGCGCACCGGCGCCACGCCCTGGCCCCACACGCTCCGGGGAATCTGGAGGGTGAAGGGCACCTCCGCCTCGCCGTTGCGCTTCACCCGGCCCTGCGCGTCGCGCGACAGCAGCGCCCCCGGCTGCGCCGTCTCCGTGAAGAGCGGCACGCGCAGCGTCCCCTTGATGCGGCGGAAGATGTTCGCGTCCACCTCATCCTTCACCTCCGTCACCGTGACGACGGGCGGCGTGGCCGACAGGGCCTCCATCGCCAGCCGGCGCACGTCGAGCATGTCCCGGGTGACGTTCTCCTCCGTCTCCGTGGTGAAGTCCCACGCGAGCTGGAGCTCGGCGCGCGCGACACCGGCCGCCTCCAGCGCGGGGAAGATGTCCGCCTCATAGCGCTGGGCCAGCGGCGCCAGGAGCGGGTCGCCCTCCGTCTGGCCGTCGCGGATGCGGCGGAAGCCCTCCGGCACCGGCACCGGCGCGCCGCTCTTCGTCTTCAAGCCTCGCAGCGCGACGATGTAGCGCGTCCCACCGCGCAGCCGCTCCACCGGCCGCAGCAGCAGCGCCCGCCGCGTGTCGTCCGCCGCACGCGGGTCCAGCTCCGCGAAGTGGAGCACCCCCGTGCGCGCCTGCGCGTCCAGCAGCACCGTGGCCCCCGTCGTCCTCGCCGTGGGCTGCGTCACCGTCGGCAGGTTCGCCGCGTCCACACCGCCCGGGAACAGCGCCAGCAGCTGCGACCCATGCGAGTAGCCATCCGCCGGGTGCAGGTCCGTGAAGTCGAACGGCACCCCCGCTGGCGTCTTCAGCTTCGCCGCCGCGGTGAGCCTCACGCGCTGCCCCGACGGGAGCGTCGAATCCGCCTGCATGAAGTAATTCGATGGATACGGCAACAGGCAGTCATGTTCCGACGCCAGGGGGTTGCAGCCCTCGGGCACCTGGAGCGGGGGCAGCGTGCCCCCGGCGTCCGGTGGGCCTGCATCCGGCACCCCGGGCTCATCCGAATCCGAGCACGCCGTCAGCGCCAGCACTGACAATGCCAGCACCCACGCGCCACGCTTTCTCAACTGTTCCCACATGATTCGTGGACTCCTCGTGTGAACACAATGATTCGTGTCACGCGAGTGTCACAGGAGATGGCACTCCATCAAAGCATTGTCTTACGACACGCCGCGCCAGACACTCACAGCAACAGCGCCAGCCCTTGTCAGGGCTGACGCCGAATTCCTTGCTTGCTTCAGATGCCGCAGATTTCACGTGCGAGCGAGATACACGCCTCGATGAACTGCTGCGTCGTACAACCGCCGTTCTGGGTGCAGACGATGTCGCCGGTTCCCGGCTCGCTGCACCACTCGAGCGTCACCCAGCAGGCGGCCTGGGACACCGTGCGCTCGCCCTCGATGTTCTGCTGCGACGTCAGGTTGGCTTCGTTCGTGGCATCCCGCACCATCACGGGCTTTCCATGCAAGGTGGCCTCGTAGCGCGGTCCCTTGTCCCCGGCGGTCCCTTCCGGTGAAGACATCTCAGGACCACACCCCGCGAGGATTCCAGCGGCAAACCCCGCGACGACCCAGAGCGACAACACTTTCATCGGGTTCTCCTGGCTGTTGGAGCTCACGGACTCGAGCTCCGATGCCGATATGCGATGTCTGTCTTATTCCCTCCATCGTCGACATCCACTATCTGAAATCATTCCTGCCACACCTCGCGAACCCTGAAATCCTTCCAGTCACACCTCGCGTTTGCGATTACAGTCCATTCCAATCCCTGCACAGGGACTGCGGGTCGTGGCCTGGGGGGCCGCCGTCCTCGCACAAGCGTTGCCTGTTGGACGACAGCGGGTGCCGGGGTGGCACCCCGGGCGTCCTCCCAAAATTTCAGGGTAAGTTGTCGGCACCATGCCGTCCGTGAAGCAACTGCGCCCGTTCGCCCTGGCAACCCTGGAAGCCTTCCTCGACGCTTCCGGGCCGGTGGTCCTCGTCCAGCAGCCGCCCGAACCTGTCTTCCAGCAGGTCGCGATGCGGCTGGGTGAGGCGCGCACCGTCGGCATGGCCCACCGCAGCCGGTTGGTGGACCGGCTCTTCGTGATGCTGCGCGGGTTCGACGCGCTGGAGGTCCACTTCCTCCGCCCGTCCTCGGACCTCCAGGAGTTCACCGTGGGCCGCATGGAGGGCTGCACCCTCGTCGTCCCGGACCCGTCGGTCTCCAAGCACCACGCCACGCTGCGGTGGCATGAGGCGGCGGGAGACTGCTCGGTCCGGGATGTGGGCTCGATGAACGGCACCTGGGTCAACACCAACGCGCTCACCGCCGAGCAGGACGTGCTGCTCACGGATGGCGATGCCCTGGGCTTCGGCGACGCCCAGTTCCTCTACCTCCGCACGGAGACGCTGCACGCCCACCTGCGCATGGCCAGCCCCGGCGCCCGGCGGTGAGGCAAGGCAGGCGGGCGGGTGCGTGAGGCCCCCCTGCCCGCCCCCGGTGACAGGGGTCTTCCCTACAGTCGCGGACTTCGTGCGGCGAAGCCCTGGGCTCCGCGCTATGACGGTGTCTCCTCCGCGATAGGGAGTCTTGGATGGTCCGGGCGCTGATCTTCTTCCTTGTCTACGTGGCCGCCGGAGCCACCCTGAAGTCCCTGTGGCCCACCCTGCCTCGGGGGTGGCGCGCGTGGGCGCTCCTGGGAGGCTCGGCGGTGTCCCTGGGCATCCTCGCACTGCCCCTGGTGCTGCCCACCGCGGACCTGCCCCTCGTCGCGCGCATCTTCGCGGTGGGGTGGACCCTCTCCGCCGTCATCGTCCTGCTCGCGGGCCTCCCCGTGCTGCTCGTGCGCCGGTGGGTGGAGGGCCGCTCGCGGAAGGCTCCGGAGGCCGCGCCCCTGCTGGAGGTGCCGCCGGCGACCGCCCCGCTGGCGGGGGCCATGAGCCGCCGCGCGCTCCTGACCCACGCGGGGCGGGCGGTGCCCATGCTCGCGGTGGGGACGAGCACGGCGGGCCTCGCGGGAGGCGCCACGGGCTTCAAGGTGAAGACGGTGGAGGTGCGCCTGCCGAACCTGCCCGCGGCGATGGATGGGTTTCGCATCGGCCAGATTACCGACGTGCACGTCGGCAACTTCATCGACACCCAGTACCTGCGCGACGCCGTGGCGGCGATGAACGACGCGAAGGTGGACCTCCAGGTGATGACGGGGGACCTCATCGACGACCTGGAGCAGCTCGACGGCACCATGGCCGCGCTGGAGACGTGCCAGGCACCGCATGGGATGCTGGCCATCCTGGGCAACCACGAGCACTGGCGCGGGCTGGAGGACATCGTCGCCGCCTATGAGGCCTCGCGCGCTCGGGGGAGCCCGGTGCGCCTGCTGGTGGACGAGTCCCACACCTTGGAGCACGCCGGGCAGCGCGTGCGTGTCGTCGGCGTGGACTACCCCATCTCCGGCCGCCGGGGCATGCGCGTGAAGCTGGAGCGCATGCTCGAGTCCGCGCAGAAGGCGTTCCAGGGAGTCTCTCCGGACGAGGTGCTCTTGTGCCTCACCCACCACCCGGACTTCTTCGACCTCGCCGCCGAGCGAGGGGCCCGGCTCACGCTGGCCGGCCACACCCACGGCGGCCAGGTGGCGTTCTTCGGGCTGCCACTCTTCTGGTTCGTCTTCCAGTACATGCTCGGCCGCTACCGGCGCGGGGACCACCAGCTCTACGTGTCCGGGGGCACCGGACACTGGCTGCCCTTCCGTCTGGGCGTGGCGCCCGAGGTGACGGTGCTCACCCTGCGCGCGGTGTGAGGGATTGCTGCCCGTAGGTCTTGAACTTCTCCAGCACGCGCTCCATCTCCTCCGCGTCGAGGAGCACGGGCTCTCCCACCTGGAGCGCCCGCCAGTACATGGCGGCGAGGGTCTCCACCTCGACAGCCAGCTTGAAGGCACTGGCCAGGGTGGCCCCCAGCGACAGCATGCCGTGGTTCGCCATCAGGCAGGCCTTCCGGCCCTCCAGGGCGTCCAGCGCGTTGCGTGCGAGGTCCCCGGTGCCGAACGTCGCGTAGGGTGCGCAGCGGATGTCCGCGCCTCCCGCGGCGGAGACCATGTAGTGGAAGGCGGGGATGCCTCGGCGCAGGCAGGCCAGCGTGGTGCAGAACATGGAGTGGGCGTGCAGCACGGCGCCGACTTCGGGGCGCGCGGCGAGGATGTCCCGGTGGAGCTGCCACTCCGAGGAAGGACGGCGGTGTCCCTCGTGCGTGCCGTCCATGCGCATGAGGACGAGGTCCTCCGGAACGAGCACGTCGTAGTCCATGCCGGTGGGCGTGAGCAGGAAGCCCCCGTCCACGCGCACGCTCAGGTTGCCGGACGTCCCCTGGTTGAGCCCCGCCTCGTTCATCTTCCGGCAGGTGGCAATCATGGACTCGCGCAAGGCCATGCTCACGCGTGCCTCCTCGCGCGCTCGGGGAAGAGCGCGCGCAGCCCTTCTTCCGAGGCCGCGCAGACGCCGCGCTCGGTGATGAGCGCGGTCACCAGCCTCGCGGGGGTCACGTCGAAGCCGTAGTTGGCGGTGGGACTGCCCTCGGGGGTCACTCGCACCGTGGCGACTTCTCCCGAGGAGAGTCGTCCCGTGATGTCGCTGACCTCCGTGCCGTCGCGCTGTTCGATGGGAATCTCCTCCACCCCGTCGCGCAGGCTCCAGTCGATGGAGGGGGACGGCAGCGCCACGTAGAAGGGCACGCCGTTGTCCTGGGCCGCGAGGGCCTTGAGGTAGGTGCCAATCTTGTTCGCCACGTCGCCGTGGGCCGTGGTGCGGTCCGTGCCGACGATGCACAGGTCCACCCGGCCGTGCTGCATGAGGTGGCCCCCGACGTTGTCGGCGATGACGGTGTGCGGGACACCGTGCTGCCCCAGCTCCCAGGCGGTGAGCGAGGCACCCTGGTTGCGAGGACGCGTCTCGTCCACCCAGACATGCACGGGCAGGCCCGCGTCGTGCGCCAGGTAGACGGGCGACAGGGCCGTGCCCCAGTCCACCGTCGCGAGCCAGCCCGCGTTGCAGTGCGTGAGGACCTCCAGACGCCCGCGCCGCCCCTTCCGCTCCCAGGCGGCCTCCAGCAGCTTCAGGCCATGGCCTCCGAGGGCGCGGTTGATGGCCACGTCCTCGTCGCACAGCTCGGCGGCGCGGCGCTGCGCGGCGGCGACTCGGTGCGAGGCAGGCAGCGGCGCGAGCAGGCGGCGCATCTCGTCCAGGGCCCAGTGCAGATTGATGGCGGTGGGGCGGGTGTCTCCGAGGACGGCGAGCGCCCGCGTCAGCGCCGCATCCGAGGCGTCCTCGCGCAATGCCAGCCAGACACCATGGGCCGCGGTGGCGCCGATGAGCGGGGCGCCTCGGACCTGCATGGCGCGGATGGCGTGTGCGGCTTCGTCGAGCGTGGTGAGGCGGGCGGTGACGAAGGCGTGAGGCAGGCGCGTCTGGTCGATGATGCCCACCGCCTGTCCATCGGGCTCCAGCCAGAGGGTCCGCGTGGGCTTCCCATGGACCTTCATGAGTACAGCACCCGGCCCGCGACGGTGGACAGCTTCTCCACGAGCACGGGGTCCCGGGCGTCTGTCGCGGTGACGAGCGCATGGTCCAGGGCCCGATGACAGCCCTGCCGACACGGGCCTTCATGCCGCCCCAGCATCGGCACCATGTGCCTCACCAGACCCTTTGCCTTGTCCACGTTGCGCAGCAGGACGGAGACAATCTGGTCCATGGAGACGGCGTCATGCTCCGGGTGCCAGCAGTCGAAGTCCGTCACCATGGCGACGGTCGCGTAGCAGAGCTCCGCCTCCCTCGCGAGCTTGGCCTCGGGCATGTTGGTCATGCCAATCACATCACAGCCCCACGTCCGGTAGAGCCGACTCTCCGCGAGCGAGGAGAAGTGCGGCCCTTCGATGGCCAGGTACGTGCCGCCCCGATGCGCGGAGACCTTCAAGGACTCACACGCGGACATCACCGCGTCCCCCAGCCGGGAGCACACGGGGTTCGCCATGGACACGTGCGCCACGAGCCCCGAGCCGAAGAAGCTCTTCTCCCGCGCGAAGGTCCGGTCGATGAACTGGTCCACCACCACGAAGGTGCCGGGAGGGAGGTCCTCGCGCAGGCCGCCCACGGCGGACAGGGACAGGAGGTCCGTCACGCCGCAGCGCTTGAGCGCGTCGATGTTCGCCCGGAAGTTGATGTCGCTGGGCAGGAGGCGGTGGCCTCGACCGTGGCGCGGGAGGAAGACCACGCGGGTTCCGTCGAGCGTGCCCAGACACAGCTCGTCGGAGGGCTCGCCGAACGGCGAGGACACCTTCTGCCACGTCACGTCCTTCAGGCCATCCATCTGGTAGAGGCCGCTACCGCCAATGATGCCGATGACAGGCTCACGCGCTTTGGACATGGCGCGCGAGCCTAGCAGCCTCGCCTCCTCGAAAAGGTCCACGGATTGACACGTGTGTGCGCGGCCACATATTGAACCGCATGGTTGAACTTCTCGCGACGCGGCTCGACAACACGTTCCACGCCTTGGCGGACCCTACCCGCCGGGCCATGTTGCGAAGCCTGTCCGTCCAGGAGCGCAGTGTCGGGGAGCTGGCCGCGCCCTTCGAGATGTCGCTGGCGGCGGCGTCCAAGCACATCAAGGTGCTGGAGAAGGCGGGGCTGGTTCGGCGGGAGGTGAAGGGCCGCGTGCATGTCTGCCGATTGGAGGCGAAGCCCTTGTCGGACGTGCGGGAGTGGCTGCGGTTCTACGAACGATTCTGGGGTGAGCGGGTCGACGCGCTGGAGGCGCTGCTACGAGCGGATGCGCCCACGCCTCCCGCGGCGCCCCGGGGGAAGGGACGGTCGCGATGAGTCACGGTGGGGAGGATGGTTTCGGCACGGTGAGCGCTCCGGAGACGGTGCGCATCGAGCGTGTGCTCCCGGGGCCCGTGGAGCGGGTTTGGGAGTACCTGACGGATTCGGAGAAGCGGGGCCAGTGGCTCGCGGCGGGGGAGATGGAGTTGCGCGTGGGGGGCCGGGTCGAGCTGCGCTTCTTCCACTCGGGGCTCTCCCATGAGCCCGTGCCCGAGCGCTATGCGGTCATGCGGGATGGGCATGTCCATACGGGGCGCGTCACGCGGTGTGAGCCGCCGTTCGTGCTGGCCTACACCTGGGCCGAGCAGACGGGGGCTCCCTCCGAGGTCACGTTCGAGCTGAGCGCGCGAGGTGAGGAGGTGCTGCTCGTGCTCACGCACCGCAGACTTGTCACGCGTGCGGACCGGGTCAGTGTGGCCAGCGGGTGGGATGCACATCTGGGGATACTGGAGGATGTGCTCTCGGGGAGGGCGCCTCGGGGGTTCTGGTCCACGCATGCGCGGCGGGAGGCGGAGTACGAGAAGCGGCTCCCTCGCGACTGAGGAGGGAGCGGGCGCATGGCTTCTCGCATCCCGGGGCGGGCGGCGGCGCTCCCCTGTCGCGCGATGGGAGAAGGCGCACCTTGCCAGAGAGGGGCAAACGACTCTGGGAGGCCGTCATGAAGGTCGAAGAAATCATGTCCGAGAACCCCGTGACCTGTCTGGTCGACACGGGCATCGAGCAGGCCGCGCGGTGGATGGTGGAGTGTGACTGCGGGGCCTTGCCCATCATCGATGTGGACAACAGGCCCTTGGGCGTCATCACGGACCGGGACATCACCTGCCGCATCGTCGCGAAGGGGAAGGACCCGTCCATGAGCAACGTGCGCGATGCGATGTCCGCGCCCGCGGCCACGGTGTACCGGGACACGACGCTGGAAGACTGTCTGGAGCTGATGGAGCAGAACCAGGTGCGTCGGATGGTGGTGCTCGACGACGACGGGACGGTCTGCGGAATGGTGGCGCAGGCGGACCTGGTGAAGCAGCTCAGCGCGGAGGCGACGTCGGAGCTGATGCGGGAGATATCCGTGGATACGGCCGCGCCGTCACAGGTGCACTGAGGGAGGGGGCTCGAGGGCGCGCTGGCTCACTCCTCCGGTGCATCGAAGCGAGTCAGCGCCCATTCGAACCGAGGGAAGCGCGCTGCGAGGTCGAGCAGATGCCCTCGAAACTCCTCCGTCCGGTCGACGGGATCCAGCATGAGCAGCGGAAGGTATTCGGCGGTATCGAGGACCACAGCGAGCTCATCGCTCTTGCCCTCGTAGGCCATGCTCCTCGCCATGACGAGGACGCCGTTGAGGGCCTTGAGCGCGCTTCGTTGCCTGGCATCCACAATCATTCGTTGCCTCCGACGACAGACGATGCAACCTCAACTCAGTGTCGGTCGATGTTGCTCGCTGCCGGGTTCCGCCATTTCCGGGCGAGTACCTCGATGTCGCTGCTGGACAGGGACATCGTCTCCAGCAGGTCGAGGTCCTCTCTCTGGCGCCTGAGTTCGCGTTGCATCAGCGGGTGCCGGAAGATCTTCTGCTCCAGTTCTGGCTCCTGAGAGTCATAGCGCTCCAGTTCCTGAACGTGCATGTCCACCGTTCCGCATGCCAATGACGCTCCATCCACGACCTTCGCGGAATCGTCCTTGAGCAACAACTCCAAGATGGACGCACAGCACACGGCGGCATCAAGCCCCGCCGAAACATACGCCGACTGGAAGTCCTCCGTGTCGGGGGTCATGTCCTCGCAATACCCGAGGCATGCTTCGATTTCGCCTCGCTCAACAGCATTGCCGGAGAGCTGTCTCCAGCCGAGGTCAAGCGCATCGCGAAGAGTTCCTGGATGACCCCAGCCATGGTGACGACTGAATGCGGCGTAGTTCGGGATGAGCCGTTCCGCGCATGACAGGAGGAAGGCAAGCCGTGCATGGAGAGAGAGTTGGCCAATCCTCTGAGCGAGGGCATCCGGATTGAAAGGTTGTTCCATCTGAGTCCCTACCTGAGCCCTATGAGCCCGTCAGGGCGAACGCCGCCATGCGGAGGACTCGCTCCAGCCCCGAGCGCTCCAGCACATCGTTGTGCCCTGCCCCGGGCACCGTCTCCACGATGGCGCGTGGGAAGCGCGTCCCCAGCTTGCGCCCCAGTTCCACGGGGATGAGCGTGTCTTCCTCGCCGTGGATGATGAGCACCGGCAGGCCGATGTCCGGCGCCTTCGCGCTCGAATCGAAGCGGTCCCTCACCAGCAACGACGCGGGAAGGAAGGGCAACATTCCCGCCGCCACTTCAGGAATGGAGGTGTACGGCGACACCAACATGATGCGCGCGCCATGTCCCCGCCGCGCCATCTCCACCGCCACACCTGTCCCCAGGCTGCGACCGCTGAGCACCGTCAGCTCCGGCGGCACTCCCTGCGCCCTCAACACCGCGAGCGCCGCCTCCGCGGCTTCGTAGATGCCCTCCTCCGTGGGATGTCCCGGCGACGCGCCGTATCCCGGGTACTCGACGGCCATGAAGCCCAGCCCGTTCTGGTTCATCACCGCGCCCAGGTCGAGCTGGTTCAACACCTGCTCCGCATTCCCATGGAAGTGCACCACCGTCGGCGCGCCCTTGGGCCCCGGCAAATGCAACAGGTCCACGAAGGACTCACCCGCCAGCGGCAAGCGGCGGAAGCCCTCCGAGGCGGGCAATTGCACCGGTGCCTTCGGCGCCGGGTAGAGCAACGAGCGCTGGAACACGAACGCCACCAGGCACAGGCCGAGGTAGGCGATGGCGAAAATGGAGACCAGGAGGGTGAGCATGCGGCGGAGACGGGGCATGGCCCTTCCCAGTCTGCCTCATTCCCACCCCCACGCGCTTCAGGGCGACTCAATCTCCATGCGGTAGCCCACGCCGCGCACCGTCTGGATGGCGAAACGCGACGCACTCGTCCACCCGAGCTTCTTCTTCAAGCTGGAGACGAAGTTGTCCACCGTGTGCGGGTCCACGACGACATCGCGCCCCCACACCGCATCCAGGATGTCGTCCCGTCGCAGCACCCGCTCACGCTCGCGCACCAGGAACGCCAGCAGGTCGAACTCCGTGCGCGTCAGCTCCACCTGCGCCCCCTCGGGCGACTCCACCTTGCGACGGTCCAGGTCCACCCGATAGCCACCGAAGCGCAGCTGCTTCGCAGGAGCACTCGCCCCCGAGCGACGCACCAGCGCCCCCACCCGCGCGAGCAGCTCACGCAGCCGATAGGGCTTGCCCAGGTAGTCCTGCGCCCCCACCTCGAAGCCGCGCACGATGTCGTCCTCCAGCGTGCGCGCGGTGAGCATCAGCACCGGCGAGGTATTGCCCTCCTCCCGCAAGGCCTTACACAACGAATAGCCATCCCCATCCGGCAACATGACGTCCAGGAGGATGAGCTGGAAGGTGCGACCCGAAAGCCGCTCGCGCGCCTCGCGCACCGTGGCGGCCTCTTCCACCGCGTAGCCACCTTGGTGCTCGAGGCTGTCACGCAGCGCGAGCCGCAGGTTCGGGTCGTCCTCCACGAGAAGAATCGTCGGCTGGGTCGAGGTCATGTCGTCGCCGTTGGGGGAAAAGAGAGCTCGAAGGTGGTGCCCTCGGGACTCGAGGCCACCACACGAAGGTCGCCGCCGTGAAGGCGCATGATACGGCGGCACAACGCCAGGCCCAGACCACTCCCTGGGACTTCACGCCCCTGGCCCTGCAAGCGCACGAACTCCCCGAAGACGCGCTCCCAGTCCTTCGGGGGGATGCCCACGCCGTTGTCCGAGAAGCGCACCCGCCCACCCGGCAGCGCCTCCACGCGCAGGCGCACGGGGTTGCGCGTGTTGTATGCACAGGCGTTGCGCGCGAGGTTGGAGAGCAGCAGGCGCAAGAGGTGGGCATCGGCGCGCAGGGACAGCTCGCCCACCGCCACCTCCCACTCCACCGGGGCCTTGGACCACCCCTCCAGGTCCCTGCGCAGCAGCGACACCAGCTCCTCCAGCCGCACCGGCTCCAGCCGAGGCACCCACCGCCCCTTGTCGATGCGGTTGAAGGACAGCAGGTTCTCCACCAGGAAGCCCAGCCCATCCGCCTCGCGGACAATGCGCGACGGATAGTCCCGCGCGTCCGTGCCCTCCGCGAGCCGCCACTCCAGCGTCTCCGCCAGCAAGCGAATGGACGCGAGCGGCGTGCGCAGCTCGTGCGACACCGTGGCCACGAAGTCGCTCTTCAGCTCTAGGAAGCGATACTTGCGATGCTGCGCGAGGAACGCGAGCACGGCGATGCCCAACGCCAACCCCGCGCACACCACCACCATGCCCGTCTTCAGTCGGTAGCGTCGCTCCAGCGCCGTCTCCGCCTTCGCCCACTCCGGCGTCACCACCGACAGCGGCAGCGCATCCAGCGAGAGCACGGCCGCGTCACCCAACAGCCCCACCGTCCCCTCCGCGTCCAGGAGCCCGCGCTCACGCATCTCCTTCGTGAGTGACTCCAGGAGCGCCCCCGAGTCCACCGCCACACCCCGTACCTGATTGCCGCCGCGCGGCTCCAGGTACCACCCCGCGCGCACCAGCACCGGACCCGGGAGCATCTCGGGCAGCGGCAGTGGACTCGCGGCCAGCTCGCGAGCGCGCGACACGAAGTCCTCCACGGGCGCCCCCACCTTCGCGGAGAGCGTCGCCACCCGCTCGAGCAGGAACTGGAAGTCAGCGGGCGTGAAGCGCGAGCGCCGCGACAACAGCAGGCGCTGGAGTCCATCCAACCGCCCACCCTTCCCGTCCGCCAGGCCATCGCGAACCAGGGCATGCATCAACTGCGGCACCGGGTCGCCTCGCTCCGCCAGCGCCTCCAGCACCACGAGGAAGCCCGGCACATCCCGCGTGGAAGCCAACACATATTGCGAGCGGTGCTGGAGCAGCGCCATCAGCGCCACCGTGGACGCACGGCGGTCGCCTCGCGCGAGCGCCGTCTCCACCGCGCGCGTCCGCACGAGCCGCTCCGCCCACGGGTCTTCCTGGTCGTCCGCCACCTCCGTCCCCGCGCGCAACCGCGCATAGCGCTCGCTGGCGGGAGCCTGCCCCCCTGTGTCATGCAGCGCGAGCCGAGGCAGCACCTGCCCACCCCGCTCGCGCAGATAGAGCCCCGGAGCCGGAGCCAGCGGGTCCGCGACGGCCGCCTCGAGTGAGGGCTTCGCGGCCTCCAACCTGTCCCGCAGCGACTGCGCCAGCGACGCGCGTGCGTACTGCTCCAGCGCCTCGCGACGTGACTCCAGTGAGCGCCGCGCGTCGTCGCGCTCGGTGGCGAAGATGCGATGGAGATAGCCCAAGCCCCACGTCAGGCCGACGAGGCCCAGGAGGAGCGCGACCAGCATGGGCAGCAACCGGCGGAGCATGAGCGCGGTTACTTTCCGGGGACGGGCGCCGCGTCCGGGTCCTGGTTGGACGAGGAACCTTCACGGACCTTGCGATGGTCCAACGTCCCGGCCTTCTTGATGAGCGCGCCCAGCTCCACCACGTCGGGACGGCTCGTCAGCGGCGCGCCGATGTCCTGCCACAGCGCATGCAACCGCGCCCAGTCGAGAGACTGCGTCCAGTGCGAGCCTCGCAGCTTCTCGGCGAAGGCCGCGGCCACATAGGCCAGGCGCGTGGCCGGGGCCACTCGCGCGCTCGACGAGCGCAGGGTGCTGGACGGCAGGTACTTGTATGCACGACGCCAACGCGTGCCCTCGCCCGCCTCGTAGAGGACACGCAGGGTCGCGAAGGAGATGTTGGGGCCAATCAGCTTCACCTCGTAGATGGCGGTCACGGAGGCCCCCGCCTTCATCGGCACGGGCACCGGCTTCGCGTCGTCATCGCGAGGTTCTGGCGTGGCCGACGTCAGCTCGTACCCCACCAGCCGATAGCGAGCGACCACCTTGCGGTCGAACTCCAGCTGCACGCCCACGTCACTGAATGACTCGAGGGCCTGCAGGCTCACTCGCACGACGTGGTAGCCCTTGCGGACCGGTGAGGGAAAACCCTCCACCTGGACCTTGAACGGGCCCACCTCGTCTCCTGGGTCTCCCAGCTCGAAGCT
Organism: Myxococcus stipitatus; assembly: GCF_038561935.1. Next base: position 8,749,758 of record NZ_CP102770.1, read on the forward strand.
GTTGACGAAGTCCTCCACCCGCACGGACTCCTCGGGTGGCAACGTGTCGCGCTCCAGGTAGCCCCGCGCCATCGCGTACGACGCGGTTCGGCCCCACAGCGGATACGTGGAGATGCGCTCCTCCTCCGTGTCGATGGTCGGATTGACACCCAGGCCCCGCGTGTCCGCGTCGCGCAGGAGATGGCTCCCCGAAACGCGGAGCTCGAGACTCGCGGGGTTCGTGGGAGGCGACGACTCCTGGGGGAGCACCCACGGCGGGGCCCGGTCCCGAATGTCTCCCTCCTGCCCCCCGGACCTCCACGCGATGCCATCCGACTCCCACTGCTGCGGCGAAGCCAAGGATGACAGTGGCGGGAACGACCGGCGAGGGCGCGACGACGAGCGGCTGAACAGAACGTCGTCATCATCATCCCCGGCGACCAGCTCCACGTTCACCGTCAGCGCCTGGCCGGCCACCACCCGCACGTCCGCGCGAATGACGGGCAGGAAGCCTTCGTGCGCGAAACGCAGCGTGTAGAGGCCCTCGGGAAGGAGGGTGAGGATGTAGTTCCCTTTCGCATCCGTCACCGTGGTGCGCGGAACCGTCAACGCGGGTGACTCGGCGGAGACCTTCACCCGCGCCAGCGGCTCCTTCGTCTGCGCATGGACGACAGTGCCCGACAGCGAGCCTTCCAGCGCCCACGCCGAGGAGGCGAAGCACAGGAGGACACCGAGCAGGTAACGCAGGAGAGCAGTCTTCATCGTGAAACCAGCGGCATGGGCACCCGGCGCTCTTCGCCTTGAAGCAGGCACAGCGTGCCGCAGCCGGGGCCTCGCATCATCACGGTTCCGTCATCATGGGGTCTTCGTCGAGGCGAAGGGCACGTCCAGCACCGGCCGCGTCTTGGCGTCCGGCAGGTCGTAGTGCCACCACTCCATGCGGTTGGGGACGAAGCCCGCCCCCTCCATCGCCTCGCGGAGAATCTCCCGGTGCTTGCGCGAGGCCTCGGTGCCTCCCGCGTAGCCGTGGTGCGCCTCGGGCGTGAAGGTGTCGAAGGCCGTGGGCATCTCGACCTCCTTCCCGTCCAGCGTCACCATCGTCAGGTCCACCGCGCCGCCCCGGTTGTGGTTGGAGCCCTTGCGAGGGTCCGCCACGTAGCCGGGCACGGGCATGATCTTCCACATCTCCCACTGCACCGCGCGCGGGCGATAGCAGTCGTAGACCTTCAGCCGGTAGCCCTGGGGCCGCAGCACGTCGGCCGCCGCCTTCAGCTTGCTCGCGGACTCCGGCAGCAGCAGGCAGCGCGCGGAGTCGGGATACACCTTCTTCTTCAAGAAGTTGTCCGCCGTCGCGTAGCGGAGGTCCAGCGCCAGGTCCTGGACCACGGAGGTCGCATCGACCAGCGGCGCGATATCCCCCGCCTTCCGCGCCTTCGCGGGCTTGCTCTTCGCGGTGCTCGGAGCCTCGGCCAGCGCCGAGGTCCCCAGGCACAGCCCCAGCACCCAGGCCCACCGGCGCGCGCTCATCCTCGAGCCCCCGCCGCGTAGCGCGTCGGGTCCGGGACGCCCGCCTCCTCGAAGCCCTTCTTGCGCAGCATGCAGCTGTCGCAGCGTCCACAGGCGCCGCCCTGCTCGTCCGGGTCGTAGCAGGAGTGCGTCATGCCGTAGTCCACGCCCAGGCGCGTGCCCTCGCGGATGATGTCCGCCTTCGACATCCCCGACAGCGGCGCGTGCACGGTGAAGCGCGCGCCCTCCGCGCCGGCCTTCGTCGCCAGGTTGGCCATCGCCTCGAACGAGCGGATGAACTCCGGCCGGCAGTCCGGATAGCCGCTGTAGTCCACCGCGTTGACGCCGATGTAGAGGTCCGTGGCGTCCACCACCTCCGCCAGGCCCAGGGCCAGGGAGAGGAACAGCGCGTTGCGCGCGGGCACGTACGTCACGGGGACGCCGTGGCTCATCTCATCGGCCGGGCGGTCCTTGGGCACGTCGATGTCCGCGGTGAGCGCCGAGCCGCCAATCTGCCGCAGATCGATGCTCACGACGCGGAAGTCCTTCACGCCCATGACCCGCGCGACTTCACGCGCCCGCTCCAGCTCCACCGAGTGACGCTGGCCATAGGAGACCGCCAGGCACACCGGCTCGAAGCCCTGGGCCTTCGCCATGGCCACACACGTCGTCGAGTCCAGGCCGCCCGAGAACAACACCACTGCTCGCTTCGTCATCAGTCCCTCCGCACTCCCTGCACCTTGTACGCCGTCTTGCACGTGCTGGGAGTACACGTGCAGGGGCCCGGAAGGAAGACGTCCGTCAGCGAGCCACACGCCATGGCCACGTCGTAGCCGTTCTCCGTGGGCCCCGGCGGGCTGCCGTCCGGCGTGCCTCCGTCGAAGCGCAGGCAATCCCTGTTCAGCTCCCGCGACTGGCTGTCGCTGAAGAGCGTCACCTTGAGCGTCTCTTCAATCTTCGAGTCCTTGCAGTCGGTGCCGCACGAGGCGCGAGGCGCGGTGGCGCTCAGCGTCGAGTCCACCGTCTGCCCTTCGTACTTCGCGTCCCGGTTGAAGCCCTGCACGGTGAACCAGCCCACGCCCCCGTCTTCGTTCTTGGAGAACGTGCCCTCGAAGCGGAACACGCCCGCGTCGTCGAGCTGCGCGAACTCCGGCATGGACGCATCACAGGTGGTGCCCGCCGGGTCGAGGCGGGCCTCGAACTGGAAGGTGCCCATGAGCTGGTTGCCCGGGTACACGGGGTCCGAGATGCAGGCCACCGCCGTCACGACGGCGGCGGCGGGGAGGACAGAGAGGGCGAGGTGCTTCAGGCGCATACGGCGCGAAAGGCTACACGGCTACCCGGCGCCGAGCACGGAAAGGGCCACGGCCCGGAAGGCGCCTCCGCGAGCGAGCACCGCGCCCACATCCACCCGCGCCGGGTCACTCCCACGCACCTCGGCGTCCAGCCGCGCCAGGACCCGCCCCGCCGCGAGCGACGCGGGCACCGCCTGGAAGGCCGTCACCGCGGCGGTCTCGAACCCGGACACCTCACCAGGACGCGAGAGCTTCACGCCAGACTCACCCAGCGCCAGGGCCAGCGCGCACAGGTAGCCCAGCTCCACCGAGCCGAAGCACGAGAGGGCACCGGCCCCCAGCACCAGGTCCTCGGCGCTGGCCAGGTACGCCTCGACGCCGCCCACGGGGTCCACGTTCACCCGAAGCCCGCTCGCGCCCAACGACGAGAGGAGCGGGCGCAGCGCGGCGAACAGTCGCGGGAAGCGCTCGGCCGTCACCTGCAGCGCGTTCGCGGGGAGCGGATGGTGGAACCCCCCGGGGACGGGCAGCGGCGAGACGTGCGGCGCCGTCGCCGGCGCCGTGCTGGACGAGAGCGCGGCGCCCACGCCATCCGCCCGCTCGGCGAACTCCACGCGCCCGAGGAGCCGCAGCGCCTCCGCGAAGAGCGTCCAGCCATCCACGTCCAACGGTGAAGCGCGCAGCAGCTCCGGCCACACCTTCACGGCGAACGGCGCGCCCTCGGGCACGGGCGAGAGGCGCTCGCAGGACAGGCGGAGTCCCTCGGGGGACAGGACACCCGCGTCGAAGAGCCGCTCGGCGAGCCTCGCCGCGGGCGACACGAGCTGTGCGTCCAGATAGCCGCGCAGGATGGACTCCAGCACCACCGGCTCATCGGTGAGCCGCTCGCGCAGGGCCAGGGCCTCTCCGGTGAGACCGCGCTGCTCCGCCAGCCTCGCGCGGCGGGCCAGGCGCTCCTCGGTCTCCGGCAAGGCCTCCAGCTGCGCGACGGCGTCGGCCACCTGGCCCAGCGCCTCGTAGGCATCCGCCAGTCGCTCGCGATGGGGCGACGCGGCGTCGGGCCCCTCCTCCACCGTCAGCCGCTCGGCGAGCGACACGAACTCGGCGGGCTGCCGCAGCTCATCCACCAGCGCCAGCAGGTTGCGCAGCGCCGGCATGCAGGAGGCGTCGGCGGCCAGCGCGCGCTCGAAGGCCGCACGGGCCTCTTCCGGCTTCTCCACCGGGCTGAGCAGCAGCTCGCCCTGCTCCAGGTGCAGCGTGGCGAGGACTCGCGAGTCCTCCTCCCCGTCGATGAGGCTCGACAGCGTGCGCACGGCGGCCTCGAAGCGGCCCAGCCCCATTTCCAGGGTGTGGCGCTCGCGCAGCAGCGACTTGCGGCGCGTGCTCCACCCTTCCGCCGCCATGGCCAGCGCTTCCACGCGCGCCGCGTCCGGCAGAGCCCGGACACGCTGGAGCACGGCCTCCGCGAGTCCCTCGGGGAGCTTCTCCAGCCCCGGCAGCAGCAGCGTGAGCCGCGCGGCGAAGGAGGCGTCCGAGGACAGCTCGTCCAGGGCACGCAGGCGCGGGAGCAGCGAGGCGTCCGCGGAGCGAAGCACCTCGTCGCGCAGCGCCACGGCGAACGCCAGGTCACGCGGGGCGGACAGGGCAGCGAGCTCCAGCAAGCCCTCCGCGTCCCCTTCCGCGCGCAGCCCATCCGCGAGCGCGGAGGCATGGGCGGTGTCCGCGTCCGGGTTGGCCGCCAGCGCCCAAAGCGCCTCGCGAGTGCGCGCGGCATCTCCGGCCTGCGCGGCCATGGCCAGCGCGTCCGTCAGCTCTCCCGCGGCCATCGCGGGCGCGAAGCCCACCTCGAGCGCCCGCGTGAAGGCGCCCAGCCGGCCAAAGCGCTCCGCGAGCTCCGAGGGCGGGAGCATGTCCGGCGCCTCGGTGGCGATGCGCTCGATGACCTCCAGCGCGTCGCCGTGGGCACCCGCCTTCTCCCAGAGGTCGGCCGCCTCCAGCAGCAGCGGCGGACGCTCCTCCGGCGAGGCCAGCCGCGCCGCTTGCAGCAGCGACTGCGCGGCCCGAGGCGCGTCACCCGACGCACGATACAGATGGGCGACCCGCAGCGAGGCGTCCACATCCGGCTCGGTCGCCGCCGCGGCCTTCGCCGCCTTCAGCGCCTCCGGCAGACGGCCCGCGCTCTCGAAGTCCCTCGCGGCGGACAGCAGGAGCACCAGCCGCTCACGGCCCGTGCTCAGCTCCGCGCGCGCCACCCGGACCTCGGCGCGGCGCGCGGGCCCGTCGCTCGACAGCTTCTCCAGCTCCTCGAGCGCGACGGCGTAGCCGGCCCCCGAGGTGCCGCGCTCCACCACCGCCTCCAGCACCTCGCGAGCCCGCGAGGACTGGTCCGCCTCGCGCAGCAGCGCGGCCAGCTCCAGCCGCGCCAGGGCCGCCTCGTCCGCGTCCTCCAGACGCGGCACCAACTGCTCCAGCGCCTCGCGCAGCCGCGCCGTCTCGTGCCGCTCGCGAAGGCCCGTCACCAGGGCCTTGAGCGCGGTGACGTCCTCGGGCGCGGCCTCCGCCGCGCGCTGCGTGAGGTCCCAGGCCGCGTCCAGGTCCGCGAGCGACTCGGCGGCCACCGTCGCGGCGGCCAACAGCAGCTCCGCGGCGCGAGAGCCTCCCGCCGCCTCCGCGCCGGACTCGTACACCGCCAGCAGGTCGCCATGGCGGCCCATCGCACGCAGGCCCGCCACCGCGCGGTCGATGACCGAGGCATCGGCGGGGCGCAGCTTCGCCAACGGCAAGAGCGCGTCGATGGCGTCCTTCGGGTCGTCGAAGAGGTCCGCCGCGCGGCGGTACAGCACCTCCGCCGTCGCCGAGTCCTCGGCCCTGCGCGCGAGCTGCAACGAAGCGCGGTACAGGCCCGGCGCGTTGCCCGTGCGCGAGTGGACCTCCGCCAGCAGCGACAGCGCCTCGCGTCCGCGCTCGCTGTCCGGCTCCAGCGCCACCACCGACTCGAAGGCGTCCGCCGCGTCGTGGTACGCGTTCGCGCCCAGCGAGGCATGGCCCAGCCGCAGCCACGTGCGCGCGCGCACGGCCAGGGGCAGCGCGTCTCCACCGGCCGACAGCAGGCGCCGGTCATACGGGCGCGCGGCGGCGGGGCCACCACTCTGTGCGGCCAGCTCCGCTCGCGCGGACAGCGCCTCCACGTCCTGGCCCGCGTTGGCCAGGTACGCGTCGAAGGCCTCCGCGGCCAGCAGTGCCTCGCCCGCGTCGAGCAGGCGGGTGGCTCGCTCGCGCCAAAGCGGCAGCGCCTCCTCGAGAGGAAGGGCGGCGGCGCGCTGGGCCAGCAGCTCCGACAAGCGGCGCACGTCTCCGGCCGCGCGCTCGCGCACGCGCTCGAAGGCCTCCGCGCTCGCGGGGCTCAGCTCGAAGGCGCGGTCCTCGCACAAGAGCGCGCGCTCCCGGGCACCCGCCGCCAGGAAGGCTCGCGCGGCGGCGAGGTAGCTGGCCGCCGCGTCCGCGTCCTTCTGGCGCTGGGCCCGGCGCAGCATCAGCTCCGCGAGCGACTGCGGGTCCCCCGTCTGCTCCAGGAAGTCCCGGTGACGGGTGAAGACGGGCTCGCGGAAGGGGTCGGCCTCCAGCAGCACCGCGTCGAACTCGGCGGCGTCCGCGTGCCGCTTCACCTCGTGCAGCAGCTCCGCGGCCTGCGCGGTGAGGTCCAGGTCGTCGGGCCGCGCGGAGCGCGCGGCGATGAAGGCCGCGGCGGCCGCGTCCGGACGTCCCGCCCTGTCGCGATAGAGCACGGCCGCGCGCTGCAGCAGCTCCGCGCGCCGCTCGGTGTCCGCCTCGCTCTCGGCGCACTCCTCGTACCAGGCGGCCAGCTCCGCGAGACGGCCCTCGCGCTCCAGCAGCCGGGCCAGCAGCGCCTCGGCCTCGTCGAGCGAGCGGTCCTGTCGCAGTGCTCCGCGCAGGAAGCGCTCCGCCTCCTCCACGTCGGAGAGTACGCCCAGGTGCAGCTTCGCCAGCCGGAGCCGCAGCGAGGCCGCCTCCTTCGCGTCCTCCAGCAGCGGCAGCGCGCGCTCCAGCCAGAGCGCCTCCGCTTCGGCGTCGTCCCGGCGCTCGGCCAGCGCGGCGCCCAGCCTCGCGGTGCCCAGGTCCGCCGCCAGCGAGAAGGCCCGGTCCAGCGCGCTCTCCGCCGCGGGCAGGTCCAGCTTCACGTCGCGCAGCAGCTCCGCGCGCCGACGCTCACACGCGGCGGCCTCCGGTGCGCGGCCGCGCGACTGCAACAGGTCCCGCGCGTCCGCCAGCGCCCGCAGCGCCTCGTCCGCGCGCCCGGTGTTCTCCGCGAGCCGGGCCTCTTCTTCGTACGCGGCCAGCGCCCCCGCCACGTCGCCCATCTGGAGGCTCAGCGCGGACACCTGGCGCAGCTCCGTGAGCAGCTCCAGCGAGCGGCCCGTCTCGCGGTAGAGCGCCGCGAGCTGGAGGCGCAGCGGCAGCGGCGACGACGCCATCTGCGCGGCGCGGGTCAGCAGCGAGGCCGCGACACCCGCGTCGGCGAGCGAGGCGCGCGACTTCTCCGCGAGCACCACCAGCCGCCGCACCGTGTCGTCGGAAGGCGCCAGCGCCAGCGCGTGGGTGACCCGCACCTCGAACGCGCCGCGCGGGTCGTCCTTCTCCAGCAGCGCGGAGAGCCGTTGCACGGCGGGCTCGCTCAGCGGACGCTCGACGAGCAGCTTCCGGTACGCGCTCACCGCGCGCTTCGTCTCACCCGCGCTCTCCGCCAGGTCGCCCAGTCGCAGCCACGTCGACTCGGCCACGTCGGGGGTCGCCGCGAAGTCCACCGTCGCGGCCAGCGTCTCCTGAAGCGGGAGGGCCTCCACCACCGCGCCCCGCAGGTAGAGCAGCTCGGCCAGCGAGGCCAGCTCCTCTCCTCGCGCGGGGACCAGGGCGTGCGCCTTGCGCGCCAGCTTCAGCGCGCGGTCCAGGTCCTGGGCCTCACGCGCGTGCGCCGCGCCCTCACGCAAGAGCGCGGCGGCCTCGGTCGTCCCGGCGCTCTCGGCGGCGGTCTCCAGCAGGGCCGCGGCCTCACGCAGCTCGCCGCGTCCCGCCACCAGCGACACCAACTGGCGTCGCGCCTGTGCATCGCCCGGGGCGAAGCGCAGAGCCTGCCGCAGCGCCGCCTCGGCGGGAGCGGGCTGGCCCAGTCGCTCCAGATAGAGCGACGCCAGCTCCGAGTACATCCGCGCGGACTCGGCGGCGCCCGCGTGAGGGGCCTCCGCGGAGAGCAGCTCCGCCAACGCGCCCCAGTCCTCCAGCGAGCGCAGGGCACGCTGCAAGGACGCGGTGGCCTTCGCATGACGAGGCGCCAGCGCCAGCGCGGCCTCCAGGCTCTCACGCACCTCCGCGAGCTTCCCGGCCGCCTCCAGCAACGAAGCCCGCGCGAGCAGCGCCTCCACGCGACGAGGCGTGGGCCCCTGGCGCGAGGCCTCCGCGAGCGCGGCGGCCTCCTCGTCCGGACGCTCATCGCGACGCGCGAGGTCCGCCAGGGCGAAGTACGCATCGCAGCGCTCCGTCTCCGACGGCTCCAAGGCCACGGCCACGGTCAGCGCCTCGCGCGCCAGCTCCCGCGAGTCCTTCTCCGTCAGCACGCCGGCCAGCGCGAGCAGCCGCTCCCGGGCACGCGTCGCCAGCCGGGCATCCGCGCTCACCGCGCGACGCCATACTTCCAGCTCCCCCGCGTCGTCCTGCGACTCGCGAGCCAGCTCCGCCAGCGCGAGCAGCAGCGGCGCCGGACGGCGGGCCAGGCTCGCCGCCTCGGAGAAGTCATCGCGCGCGGCGGGAGTCCGACCGGAGGCGCGATGCAGCACCGCACGACGCGCGAGCAGCTCCGCGCGGTCCTCCCCCGTCGAGGACGCCACGAGTGCGCCGAGCAACTCCAGACGCTCGGCCTCTTCGTCGGCGGAGCCCGTGCCCGGAGGCGGCAGCAGGTCGAGCAGCGCTTGCGCCGCCCAGGTGTCGTGCGGCTCCTCCAGCCTCAAGCTGCGCAGCGAGTCCACCGCCGCGCCCGCGCGGCCGAGGCCCAGCGACAACTCCGCCAGCTCGCGACGCGCCGCGCGCCGAGGCTCCCCCGACAGCCGGGGCCACAGCTCCACCAGCAGGTCCGCCAGGGCCTCGCGAGCGCCCGCCTTGCGGTGCAGGTTGGCCAGCTCCACGCGGGCGTCCAGGTCCTCCGGGACGCGGATGCAGTACTCGGCCAGCAGTCGACGCGCGGAGTCCGTCCGCCCCGCGCGCACGGCGGCGCTCGCGGCCTTGCGAGTCAGCGCCACCCGCTCCGCTTCCCGGGGCGCGTCCGCGTCCACGGGAGGCAGTGCCAGCACCGCTTCGAAGTCTTCCAGCGCCGCGCGGGCATCGGTCGGCAGGCGCAGCTCACCGCGCCGCTGCCGCGCGGGCGCGAAGGTCGCATCGCGCTCCAGCGACTCGGCGAGGAACACCTCTTCGCGGCTGGTGCCCGCCGCCAGGAGCGACGCGCGGAAGAGCAGCTTCGCGCCAGCGCGGGCCTCGGGCACGAGCACGGCCCGGCGCGCGTACAGCCTCGCGGCCTCCAGCTTCTCGCCCCGCTCCAGCTCCAGCTCGGCCAGCGACTCCAGCACCTCGGCGGCCAGCGGCCCCTGAGGACTCGCCTCCAGCGCCGCCGCCAGCCGCAGCAGCGCGGCGGACTTCTCGCCCCGCTCCAGCAGCGCACGGGCGCTCTGGAGGAACAGGGGCGCGGCCTCCTCGGCGCGCTCGGCCCCCATGAGCGCCTGCGCGCGGCCCGCCCACAGCTCGGCCAGGGCCTGCGTCTCGCCCGCCTCCGTGTAGAGCGACTCCAGCCGCGCGGCCAGCGCATCGTCCAGGCGGCGAAGCGGCAGCGCCTGCGCATACGCGGCGATGGCGCCCTCGCGGTCTCCGAGCATCTCGCACGCGCGACCCAACCGGGCGCGCACGTCCGCCAGCTTCTCCGGCGCGGCGGTGCGAGGCAGCGTCGACAGCAGCGACTCCAGCGCCTTGCGCGCGTGCTCCGGACGCTCGCAGCGCAGGGACAGGTCCGCCAGGTCCAGCAGCACCGCGGAGTCAGGCGCCAGTCGCGCCGCCTTCTCCAGCGCCACCAGCGCGTCACCCACCCGGCCCAGGCGGGCCTCCAGCACTCCCGCCAGCTCACGCAGCGCCGCCGCCGCGAGCCGCTTGTCGCCTTGCGCCTCCGCCACCCGCGCGCGCTCCTCCAGCGCCACGGCGAGCCCCGCCATGTCCGCGCGCTTGCGCTGCAGGGCACACAGCTCGCCCAACGCGGGCAGGTCATCCGGCTCCGCGCGCAGCACTTCCTGGAGGGAGTGCACCGCCAGGTCCAGGTCGAAGGCCAGGTCGCGCGCGGCCACCGCGAGGCGGCGGTACTTCTGCGCGCGCTCCTTCACGTCCTGCGCCAGCCGAGCCAGCGCGGACAGGCACCGCGTCAGCAGCGGGCCGTCACGACGGGCCTCGGCCAGGGCGAGGAGGGACTCCAGCGCGGGCCGATGGTCCGCGTCCGCCTCCAGCGCGAGCAGCAACAGCCGCTCCGCCTTCTCCGGCTGCTGGAGCCGCCCACGGAACAGCTCTCCCGCCTCCGCCCAGGACGCGGCCCTCTTGGCGGGCTCCTCCTGGAGCGCGGCGGACTTCTCCAGCGCATCGGCCAGCTCCAGCGCCTTCCCGGTGATGCGGAAGTACGGGACCAGCTCCTCCAACGCCACCGCGTCGCGAGGGTCCAGCGCCAGCGCGGACTCCAGGTGCTCACGCGCCCGCGCCGGGTCTCCCAACCGCGAGCGGTACAGCCGCGCCAGCGCGTGGTGGCTCGAGTGCGCGGCACGCCGAATCCCCTCCGAGCGAGGCGCCGGTCCCGCCAGCTCCAGCGCCTGCTGGTAGCCCGCGAGCGCCTCCTGCAACCGGCCCAGGCCCTCCGCCACGCGAGCGGCGGCGAACAGCGGCTCGGGCTCGCCCGGCAGGAGCGACACCGCCTCGCGGTAGCGCAGCAGCGCGTTCTCCGCCTGCTTCAGGCCCTCTTCCCACACGCGGCCGGCCATCAGGTCGGCATGGCCCACCCGGTCCAGCTCGTGCCGGGCCATCGACACTTCGCGCAGGCGGTCCAGCGCCTTCAGCGCGCGAAGGTGCTCACCGCCGCGATGGCACAGCTCACCCAGGAGCAGCAGCGCATCCGGCTGGTCCGGGGACAACCGCAGCGCCGCCTCGCAGTGCAGGCGAGCCCCGGCGATGTCGTCCTCCGTCTGCGCGCACAGCCGCGCCAGATGCACATGTGCATCCGCGGCCTCATGTGGATCTCTCGCGAGTGCCGCGAGCCGACGATAGGCCCGCACCGCGCCCGCCCTGTCGCGCGCCTGGTCCGACGCACGCGCCAGCGCCTTCAGCGAAGGCAGGTGGTCCGGCTTCAGGCCGAGCAGCTCATGCAGCGCCTTCACCGCCACCTGCGGCGCGGTGTCGCGAGAGCAGCGCGCGGCGGCCTCGGCCGAGAAGAACGCAGCGGCCTCTTCCGACGTGCGACGCGCGAGCGCACACAGCGCCAGATAGCGCTCCGCGGCGCGGGCTCCTTCACCGCGACGCTCGCGCACCACGGCCTCGCCCCACAGCGCCGCGGGGCTCCTATCGCGCCTGCGCTGGAGCGTGGCGGCCACATCCAACGCCAGCTCGTGCGCCTGAGGGTCCGCCACCAGCAGCGACAAGAGCCGCTCCGCGGCGAACGGATGCGCGTCCTGCGCGTCCCCCGCCTGGAGGTACAGCCGCCGGGCCTCGGCCAGTCGCCCCTGCGCGACGAGCGACTCCGCGTCCGCGAAGGCCCGCGCACCCTCCAACGTCAGCAGCAGCTCCTCGTCCGGCGCCGACGGCGGAGGCAGTCCCCCCGCGGCGAAGCGCAGACGAAGCCCCGTGCTGGAGACCTCCGCGGCGGACAGGCGCGCGGTGTCCAGCGACGGCATCTTGTAGCCACGGCTCACCGCCGCGAGCTGACACAGCGCCGGCAGCACGCGCGTGCTGAAGCCCGTGGCGCCGCGTGCCTCCACCTCCGGAACCAGCGCCAGTGCACCCACCGCGGCGGACAAGAGCCCCGGCACCTGCACCGACGGCGTGGAGGAAAACCCGTAGAGCCGCACGTCGTACAAGTAGACGGCGAGCTTCTCGCCATCCGCGTCGAAGGCGACCTTGAACGTGAAGGGCGTGCGCTCCGGCGCGGGCAGCCGGCCCTGTCCCTCCAGGTAGCCCGGGCGGAAGTGCAGTCGCACCTCCTCGAGCCCCGCCAGGCGTCCCGCCAGCTCCGCCACCCGCCGCGTCACCAGGTCCGCGTCGACGGACAGCTCCAGGAAACCAAAGTGCAGCTTCTTGCGCTGATAACGCGTAGCCCCGGCACTGACGTTGAAGGGGAAGCTGACGTCCGGAATCTGGAGCGCGAAGTCGGAGATGCGCAGCCCCGGCATCACCTCCAGCGCGGGGAACCCCACGAAGGCCCTGCGGTCCAGCAGGCGCAGCTCGGGCGCGGCGGCGCGCGCATCGGGCGCCACGGTGGGCTTGGGGGAGTCACTCTCGTTGGCCATCGCGGGAGCCCGGACGCTACCACGGGGTCCAAGCCCCCGAAATTTATGACAATCCCTCGCCCGGACAGCAGGCGGCGGGGCGGCGAGGCCCCAGGGGGACCCTCAGATGTTCGTCATGCGCGCCGGACGGAGTTCGGACAAGATGCGCCCGGCGTGCTGGCTCCCGACTCTCTCGTCCTCGACGGTCGCTTCCGGGTCCTCCGTCCGTTGGGCTCGGGCGGCATGGGGGAAGTGTACCTGGGTGAACAGGTCTCCTTGGGCCGCAAGGTGGCCATCAAGGTCCTTCACCATGACCTCAACGCCCAGCCCGGCATGGCCGAGCGCTTCAAGCGCGAGGCCCGCCTCCTCTCCGCCGTCGAGCACCCCGCCGTGGTGCGCATCGTCGACTTCGGAGAGTCCGGCGACCACGCCTGTCTGGTGATGGAGTTCGTGGAGGGCGAGAGCCTCTTCGACGTCCTCGCCCAGGGCCCCATGGCCCCGGGGCGCGCGCTGCCGCTGCTGCACCAGCTCGCCGAGGGCCTCGCCGCCATCCACGACAAGGGCATCATCCACCGGGACCTGAAGCCGGAGAACGTCTTCATCTCCCCCGGCGCGCGAGGTGAGCAGGCGCGCCTCTTGGACTTCGGCATCGCGCGCCTGGTGGAGCCGGACGCGCAGAGCAACGTCAGCCAGGTGGGCGTGGTGCTCGGCACGCCGGAGTACCTGTCGCCGGAGCAGGCCGTCGGCGCGAAGGTGGACACGCGCAGCGACCTGTACACCTTCGGCGTGCTGACCTACCGCGTGCTCGCGGGCCGCCTCCCCTTCGATGGGCCCCAGGCGCGCCACTTCCTCGCGCAGCATGCCTCGCACGCCCCGCTGCCGCTGGACCGCGCCGCGCCGTCGCTGTCGCGCTACATCGGCCTGCTGTCGCTGGTGATGCGGCTGCTCGAGAAGAACCCGACGAAGCGGCCGCAGAACGCGCACGAGCTCGCGGATGCCCTGGCCGCCGCCCACGCGTCCCTCTCCGTGCTCACCCCGGGCCTGGGCACGCCCGTCTACAGCAGCCCCGTCCCGAGCAACACCACGCCGTCGGGCACGTCCGTCTTCGGCGCGGGCGGCACGGCCCCCGGCACTCCGAGCCCCAGCGGCACCGCGGTCTTCGGTGGCGCGGATGCGGTGGCGCCCTCGGTGGGCCCCAGCGGCACCTCCGCCTTCGGCGCCGTGGAGGCGCCGCTGCCCATGCCCCCGCGCGCCAGCCAGGGCACGGCCGCGTTCGGCGTGGAGCCGGTGGCGCGCTCGAACACGGCCACCTTCGGAACCGCGCGGCCCGCCATCACGGGACCTTCGCTGTCGAGCAGCAACTCGGTGGTGCGACCGCAGAACCTGACGGTGATGCTCACCGACATCCAGGGCTTCACCGAGCGCACCAGCCGGCAGACGCACGAAGAGAACGCACGGATGCTGGAGACGCACGACCGGCTCTTGATGCCGCTGGTGCGAGACCACGAGGGACGTCTCGTGCAGAAGCGCGGAGACGCGCTGCTCGTGGTGTTCCGCTCGCCCACCGCGGGCCTGCTGTGCGGCATGGCCATGCAGGACCGGCTGTGGCGACACAACCAGACGCTCCCCGAGGAGGAGCGGCTCCACGTGCGCGTGTGCCTGCACGCGGGCGAGGTGCTGCTGACCTCGGACACCGTGCTGGGCGAGCCGATGGAAGTGCTCGAGACGGTGGAGCACGTCGCCGCCGCGGGCGAGGTGACCTTCACCGAGGCGGTGAACCTGGCGCGCAACCGCGCCGAGGCGGACGTGGAGCCGTGTGGCTCCATCACCCTGCCCGCCCGCGAGGAGCAGCTCCAGCTCTACCGCTGCCTCCGCGCGGCGGAGGGCCCGCCCTTCGGCGGACGCTTCGAGAAGCAGAGCGCCCTCGCGCTGAGCCTGGCCCCCGCGCTGCGCAAGACAGGCGTGGCCCTGGCCTCCTTCAAGGCGGGCCTCCGCGCCTTCTCGCTGAAGGACGCCCTGCGCTCGGGCCTGTCCCCCGCGAGGCTGAAGCAGGGACTGACGCGGACGGTGGCGTTCGCTCGCGCGAAGCCGCGACAGGCCGCGGCGGTGTTCGGAGCCCTGGTCCTCCTGGGCGGCGGCGTGGCGTGGGTCGTGTACCGCAGCAGCCCCGCCGTACACGCCATGTCCCTCCTGGAGGACGGCCACAAGACCGAGGCGCTCGCGGTGCTCAACGCGACCTCCAACGAGGAGCAGAAGCAGGCCCCCGTGCGGCGCGCGCTGGCGGCCACGCACCATGCGCTGGGCAACCACGACAAGGAGCGGGTGCTGCTCGCCACGCTGGACGCGGAGGGCCGCGCGGCGGTGGAGGACTCCGTGCTGGACGGGCTCGCGGAGGACTTCGGCCGCGGCGACACCGAGGACCTCGCGCGACTGCTGGGCACCTTCCCGAAGGAGCGCATCCGCTCGCACTTCCTGGACCGCGCCGAGGAGGACTTCTCTCCCACGCAGTGGGGCGCGCTGCGCTACCTGGATGCCATCAAGGCCACCGAGGGAATCGACCTCGTGGTGGCGTACACCCAGGCGCTGGACGGCAAGGACTGCGGCGTGCGCCGCGTCGCCGCCCGACGCCTGGGACAGCTGGGGAACCTGGACGCCATCCCCGCGCTCGTCCGACTGGCCGAGTCGACCTCCTCCAAGAGCGGAGACTGTGGCCAGGACGAAGCGAACCGGGCCATCCAGAAGCTCAACAAGAAGGGCGGCTGAGCAGCCCGGGGAGACACGCCCCCGGGCCCTCATCAGCACGCGTCAGTCGTCATGCTTCGAGTGGCCGCGCTTCTTGCCTCGGCCGCGCCCGTGACGGTGGTCATCGTCGTCATCGTCCCAGTCGTCGTCATGGTCATGGTCCCGACGGGCCTTCACCTTCTCGTCCACGCGGAGCAGGTTGCGCGAGTAGGCGTCGAACTCGAGGTGCAGATGGCCTCGCGCGCCGGGAGCGAAGGCGAAGAACTTCACCTTCCAGATGTCGCGGCCCGTCTGGTGCGCTTCCTTGAGACGGCACTCATAGCGGCGCGCGCGGCACTCGCCGAAGCCTCGGTCCACGGCCTCGTTGTAGGACATCGCGGAGGGACGCGGCGGCGGCGGCGGGGGCCCCGGGCGAGGACGAGGTCGCGTATGCACGACACAGCCCGAGGCGAGCAGCAGGACACCAACGAACAGGGCGATTCGCATGGCCGTCATGACGCACCAACCGCGTGAAGCTTCAAAGCCACGCGGGGTGCGGGGTGACGACTGGAAAACTACAGCCCTTCGGGAGAGGCGAAGGCGACGAAGAGCTCGCCGGTGAGGTACGCACGCGAGCGCTTGGTTGCGGGGCGGAGGAAGTCATTCACCACGGGGCCGCCCTGCGCGAGCTGGTGCTTCTCCGGGTGCGCGAGGTTCATCCGGCTGCGCGCCACGCCCTTGCTGCCCCGGTGGATGAAGGTGACGGTGCCATCCGAGGCCATCCCCTCCACCACGCCCACGTGGGTCATCCCGTCATTGCGGCGACCGTCGCGGTTGCGGTCATACGTCTCGCGGAAGAAGACGAGGTCGCCGGGGCGAGGCGCGTTGTGGTGGATGCGTCCGCCCGCCGTCGCGCGGCGGAAGATGGCGGAGACGGCGTTCTCTCCCGCGAGGAAGCCGTGCGCCACCAGGTCGATGCCCGCGGAGAGATAGGCCAGGCGCACGAAGCCCGAGCAGTCATTCGGCATGCCCCGGCTGAGGCGCGCCAGGTTGCGCTCACCCACCAGCTGCGAGGAGCGCGACACGATGAGCCGCGCCATCTGCATGGGCGTGCGGTACGCATCCCAGAAGCCATCCGCGTTCGAGCCCGGCGAGACGACGAGCGCGACGGCCTCCAGCGCCGCGGCGACGACCCCCGTCACCAGGGGCCGGCTCTTCTCTTCCGACACGACGGTGGACACCACCTCGGGCGTCACCACGACGCGCGGGGAGGACCCAGCTTCGACCACGGCCTCCGGCTTCGCGGCTGGTGCCACCACCGCCACCGCGGCGACCTCACCCGTGGGCGGAGTCACCACCGCCGAGGGTGCGTCCACCGCGAGTCCCTCGCCCACCCCTGGAGTCGGTGCGATGGGCTCGGCGGAGCGCACCACCTCGGGAGGTGGAGCCTCCAGCGAGGTCTCCACCGGGTGGGACTTCACAGTGGCGCAGCCGATGAGGGCACACAGCGGAACGGTGGCGAACAGGTGAAGACGAGACAACCGGCGGCCCTCCAAATATTGGGGCCGCATTCAATCCCATCTTTTGGGGGCCTCGCCAAGCACTGGAAGCATCAACCCTCCCAGGTGGACAACATCTCTCGCACCCGCGCGTACCTCTGGAGGAGCGCGGCGCGATGGGCGGTGAACATCACCATCGAGCCGATGACGATGAGCCCCAGCACGAAGAACGAGGCCGCGGCGATGCGATGGTCCCTCATGCCGAAGCGCACGAGGTTCGCCGCGATGCACGTCACCATGAACGCGGTGCCCAGATACACGTAGGAGCGGATGCGCAGCGCGATGCCGAAGGCCACGCCCACCACGCAGAGCACCACGCACAGGAGCATCGCCAGGCTGTCGTTGAACATCAGCGGCTTCCACGCCCCCGCCACGTAGATGAGCGTGACGGCGACCCCGCGCAGCTGCGCGTACGCGGCGCTCTCCAGCCCGGTCCGGAACACTCGCAGCAGCGCCAGCAGCGAGAGGCCCGCGGGGATGACATAGAACTGGGGCTCCCCCTCGCCCGTCCCGTGCCAGACGAGGAGCAGCGCCAGGTTGAAGGCCAGCACCGACGCAATCGAGGCCACGCCCCTGCGGGACGGATGCGACGCCAGCGCGGCGAAGTGCGCGGCATGCCCCACCAGCAACGCGGCCACCGTGAGCGGCTCATGCCACGGCGCGGAGAGCAGACCCGCGAGCGGGAAGAGGAACGCGCCCCACAGCGCCGGCCCTCGGAAGACCGTCAGGCCGGAGCCCTCGCGCTGCACGAGCAGATACAGGCCCGTGAACAGCGCGCCACCAACCAGGGCCGCGAGGGTGTCTCCCGTGCCCGGCTGCGCGCCCATGCCCAACAGGCGCACGGACAGGTAGCCCAGCGCGAGCACCGCCTGCGACAGGTACGCGGCGATTTCGTCCTGCTCCCGCACCGCGCGGCGCACCAGCGCAAACAGCAGCACCACGAACGCCGCGCTCACGACGAGCGCCTCGCGCAGCGCATCGGCATGGGCCCCCAGCGCCGACAGGCTCGCGAAGACCTCCGCGAGGGCGATGACGGTGAAGCCCAGCCCCACGATTCGGCGCCACTTCACGCTCGCGAGGAACAACGCGAGCGCGGCCAGCACGGCGCTCGCCGCGCCGAAGTACGGGAGGATGAACGCGGAGCCTCGGCCCGACGAGTACACCGCGCCCAGGTGCATCAGCGCGCCATGCAGCGAGACGAGCGAGGCCAGCCAGCCCACCACCTCACGCGCGGGCCGCCGCCACACCACCGTCCACGCGGAGCCCAGGCCCAGGAGGAAGCACAGCGGCGTGCCCGCGTGCTCCAGGTCGCGCAGCGCCGCCAGCGACAGGAGCGCCAGCACCCAGCCGCCGTGATGCAGCGCCGCCCCCACGCGCACGCCTCGCGCATCCAGCGCCATGCCGCCCACGCACAACACCAACCCCGCGCCGCTGACGACCACCGGAATCCAGGGCAGCGACACGGTGGCCACCAGCGCCGCCGCGAGCAACCCGGTGGCCACGTTGGCCATCCACCGCTCGCGCGCCACCATCAGCATCAGGGACGTCACCAGCGCGCCCATCGCCACGGCGGGCTCGAGCGAGCCGGGACCGGAATCCACCAGCCGCCCCAACAGCAGCAGCGCCAGCGTGCCCGCGCCGCCGACCCACAGCGGCTCGCTCCAGGTGCCGTCCAGCCCCGGCGTCAACCTCGAAGCCACCGCGTCCAGCGTGCGCTGCACCGCGCCCAGCTGGCAGAGCGCCGACAGCACCGCCGCCCCCAGCGCCACGCCGATGAGGGCCAGCCCCGCCTCGGGCCGCCACTCCAGGAACCCATGCGTGTCCGTCTGCCCCAGCATCGCGAGCGCGAGCGCCCAGACCGCGGGCACGAACAGCCACCGCCGCGACAGCAGGAACGCGGCCAGGGTCAGCACCCCCGCGACACCCGCCAGCCTCCAGGGCGACGGCTCGTCCGCCACCGGCAGCACCGCGATGACGAGCGCAGTGAGGACCGCGCCCCACCGGAACCGCACATCCGGAGGACTCCGGAAGAAGGCCCACACCGCCGAGGGCACGTGGTGCTCGGCAAGCGCCAGCGCCAGCAGCAGGCCGGTGACGACGGGCCGGGCCTCCGGAACGAAGAGGAGCAGCAGCGCGGCGCCACACACGCGCAGGCTCGGACGAGGCCCGGGCATCAGCGCCAGCGAACCGGCGAGGACATACAGGACCTCGGGCGCCACCCACGGCCGCAGCATCACCAAGGGGGTGATGAAGGCGAGGCTGACCTGCATGCCCAGGGACAGCGCGTTGCGGGCCGACACCTCGCGCGAGCGCAGCAGCAGGGAGCTGAACGCGGGGACGTGCTCGACCGCGCGGGCCACGGCCAGCGCCACCAGCGGGAACACATACAGCCAGGCCGGAGACGCACCGCCGATGGCCAGCAGCCCCACGAAGACATAGGGCCCCGAGAGCGCGGCGAGGTACGGCAGGCGGTTGGCGCGCGTCCACAACAGCGGGAGCACCATCGCGCCCGAGACCATCCACGCCGGATGCGCGTCGTCCCAGCTCAACACCGAGAGCAGCAGCACCAGGCCCGACGACACGGTGGCCACCCACGCGAAGCGGCGGCCTCCCGCGCCGATGGCCAGCACCGAGGGAATCTCCTCCGCCACCGCGAGCAGCGCGAACACGGCCGCCAGGCCCAGCAGCGCCACGGGCCCCACCGTGTACAGCCCCGCCGTCGCATACAGCGCGGACACCGCGAGGCTGAGCCCCGCGGGCAGCGCTCGCGCGGTGAGCAGGACCGCGAGCGCCGAGCCCGCCAGGTACAGGCTCTCCCACGACGCGGACGTCGCCTTGACGGCCACCAGCGGGAAGACCCAGGTCACCAGGGCCGCGGTGGTGGTGCTCGCGCTGCGCCCCCAGCGCGCCGCCGCGACGGAGGACCCCAGGCCCCAGAGGATGAACAGCGCCAGGGACATCCCCGGCAGCATCAGCCCTCCCCACTGCACGGAGAGGGACGGAAGGTCGGGGAGCAGCGCGAAGGCGGCGAGGACCACGGCCAGCGGCCGGACGCGAGGCAGCAGCCGCGACGCCCACGCGACCGAGGCCGCCGCCAGCAACATCACCATGCCCAGCCCGCTCACCTGCTCCACGATGCCGACGACGAAGCCGAACAGCGCGAAGAAGAGGGCCGGCAGGCCCAGCTTGCGAAGCAGCGGGGAGCGCTCGCTCGCGACCGCCAGCCCCAGCGCCACGAGCACCAGCGAGAACACCCCCACCGTCTCCGACGCCTGGAACATCACCTTGGGAACCAGGAGCGCCATCAGCCAGGCGGCGTAGGCCATGACGCTCTCGTTGCGGAGCGTCCACGCGACGACGAGCGCGCTGGCGCCACACAGCACCATGCCGGGGATGGACATGAAGTTCAGCGTGGCGCTGAGCCCCGTGAAGAACCCCAGCGAGCCCACCACCAGCGTCACGGGCGCCAGGACCTTCCGCGTCCGCGCGGTGCACACCGTGCAGACGCCCGCGAGCACGAGCGCCAGCACGCCGGAGATGAGCGCGGACGCCGAACCGAACAGCGCGTTGAGCGCGAGGAGGGGCACCAGGGGCGCGAGGAACGCGCCCACGAGGGTCAGGTAGAAGCGCTCCACCAGCAGGCCCGCGAACAGGCACACCAGCGACAGGCCCAGCACACACCAGAGCGCCGGGCGCGAGTCCGGCCCCGCCATCCCGTAGAAGCTGAAGAGGACACCGGCCACGGCCGTGGAGCGGAACAGCACCTCCGCGAACGCGACGTCCCGCGCATCGCTCGTGCGCTCACCGCGCCACAGCCGCGACACCGCGAACACCACCCCCGCGAGGACGAAGGGCAGCGCCGTCAGCGCGCCATACTGGACCGGCAGCTTGACGTCCGTCGCGTAGCCCATCGCCGCCTTGAACGAGGCGATGAGCGCCTTCACCGGTCCGGGGACGAGCTGCCCCATGGTGGCATAGGCGAAGTACGAGGCCGCGTAGGCGGGATACACCCAGGGCAGCCGGTTGAGCGCCCCTCGCGCCAGCGACACCATGGTCCAGGTGATGATGGCGGCGGTGACGAAGAACATCGGCCCGCGCGCGCCCACCGTGGTGAGCAGGCACATCAACTGGAGCGAGGCCACCCACAGCGCCAGCGGGTCCACCGCCTTCTCCGGCGGCAACGTCCTGAAGCGCAGGGCACAGGCCAGCAGGAACGCGACGAGCGGCGCGTAGAGACTCCAGCCCGGCGAAGCCCCCGCTCCCTCGAGTGCCACGTGCAGCCGCACCGCGTACGCCACGAGCAGGTAGAGCGGAGCCCCCAGCGCGAACACCAGCGTGGTGCCCTCGCGCGGCTCGTCCACGGCCTTCCTCGACAACAGGAAGAAGAGGACACACGGCAGGACGTTGAGCCATGGCGCGATGTCCCCCAGCTTCACGGCCAGCGGCGCCAGCCCCATCATCAGCGTGGTGGAGATGAGCCCCAGCTGGACGAAGGGCCGCGAGGGCGCATCGAACGCCTCCGCGGGCTTGCGCACGAGCCATGCCGCGCCCAGCGCCCACGCGAACAACAGCGGGATTCGCAGCGCCAGTCCCACGCCTTCGAGCAGCGACGCCTCGCCCAGCCCGATGGGTCCCAGCGCGATGCCCACCAGCGGCGCCGACGCGGAGCCGATGAGGCCCAGGATGTTCCCCGAGTCCCGCAGCGCCTCGCGCTTCGCGAGGTAGCGCCCCATCAGGGAGAAGCCCGCGGACACGCCCGCCGTCATGCCGAAGACGATGAGCGAGCGCGTGTTCGAGGAGATTCCCGCCCAGCTCTCGAAGACGAGGTAGAGGGTGCTCGACAGGATGAGGATGGCGCCGATGAACCACCAGAGCGTCTCCGCGAGGAACGGCTTCCACACGCGGCTCCAGGTGGAGACCTTCTCGACGAGCCGGGCCGTCGCATGGCTCGGCGGAGGCGGGGCCTCGAACAGCGGCTCCAGCGGATTCTCGGGCAGCGGATGCGCCTCGGGCTCGCGCGCCTCGGACACCGGCTCACGGGCCTCACCCGCGAGGAACATCGCGGCCTCGTGCGCGGCCTCCTCCCGGGACACCACCGAGGCCACCTCGGCGGCGGCCCCAACCGCCGGAACCTCCGACGCCGCGGCCTGCTCCAGCGGCGTCTCCGCGAGGACCACGGCCGGGTGCTCGTCGGGCAACGCGACCTCTTCCACGGAGGCCGCGGGCAGCTCCTCGCGCACGACGGCCTCGGGCACCACGGGCGTGGCCTGGGCCACCGCCGCGTGCTCCCAGGGGACCGCGGGCGCGTGACTCTTCGACTCGGCGAGCACGGAGAGAAGGATTCGCGCCTGGCGCTCGTATCGCTCGGAGAGGAAGCGCCGCACGTGAGGCGGCACCTCGGAGGTCTCCCAGCGGCTCATCTCGGACAGGAGGAAGTGGACGTGAGCAAGCTCCGTCTCCACCTCCATTCGCGTTCGCGCGGACATCGCCGTGCCGCAGAGTGCACAGTGGCTGGAAGCCCCCAGGCGCTCCTGCCTGCATTCAGGGCAGTACATGAGTGGCCCCCTCTACAACGGACATGCCACGCAGAATGCCTGGAAGAATCACCGGTTGGAAATCGGTGACCTTCCCCCCGGCGTGTCGGCCGGGTGGCACCTGTGCAAGGGGGTGCACAACCGCTGCATCACACCCGACGCACCTGTCAGTTCCGCTGGGCGTGCTGGCCCCCCACCCCTCGTCCATGGAACGGTGCACCTCCCATGAGCAACGAGACCCTGAATCTCCGCCCCATCCAGCCCCAGGACGACGCGGCGGTGGCCGCCCTCATCCGCACGGTGATGCCGGAGTTTGGCGCCGACGGACCGGGCTTCGCGATTCACGACGCGGAGGTGGCCGCGATGAGCGCCGCGTACGCCTCTCCCCGTCACGCGTACTTCGTGGTGGAGCGCGCGGGCCGCGTCGTGGGGGGAGGCGGCATCGCACCGCTGCAAGGGGGTGACCCGGGCGTGTGCGAGCTGCGCAAGATGTACTTCCTCCCCGAGGCCCGAGGCCAGGGAGCGGGCGAACGCCTGCTGCGCCAGTGCCTCGCCTTCGCGCGCGAGGCGGGCTTCCAGCGCTGCTACCTGGAGACGCTCTCCGCGATGAAGCAGGCGCAGAAGCTCTACCAGCGGCTGGGCTTCGAGCGGCTCTCCGCGCCCCTGGGCAACACGGGGCACTTCGGCTGCAATCACTTCTACGCACTCGACCTGACGAAGCCCGCCCCCTGAGGCGTCCCGCTCCCCTGCCCTGCCACCGGGCGCACGCGCCGCACCGGGCCGACTCCTCTCCAGGCCGCACCTTCCGGAGAGGAGACAGCCCATGGCGGCCGCCGGAACCCTCTCGAGCCACGACGACCAGCGCCCCTTCGACATCGACGACGTGCTCGCACGGGTGCGCGAGGCGGTGCGCGACGTCCCGGACGCGGCGATGTTCGCGCTCGCGGAGCAGGGACACGACAGCCTCTTCGAGCAGCTCGTGGCCTGCGTGCTCTCCATCCGCACGCTCGACGAGGTGAGCCTGCCCGCGTCGCTCGCGCTGCTGCGTCGCGCCTCCACTCCCGACGCGCTTGCCCGCATGAGCCCCAGCGACATCGACGCCCTCATCCAGCCCGTGACGTTCCACGAGGCCAAGGCACACCAGCTCCACGCCATTGCCGTGAGGACCCGCGATGAGCTCGGCGGCGAGCTGCCCTGCGATGCCCAGGTGCTCCAGTCCTTCAAGGGCGTGGGCCCCAAGTGCGCGCACCTGGCGCTGGGCATCGCGTGTGGACACGAGGTCATCAGCGTGGACATCCACGTGCATCGCGTCACCAACCGCTGGGGCTACGTGAAGACGCGCACGCCCGAGGCCACGCTGGAGGCCCTGGAGGCCCGACTGCCGCGCCGGTACTGGGTGGAAATCAATCGCCTGCTTGTGCCGTTCGGAAAACACGTCTGCACCGGCTCGCGGCCTCGGTGCTCCACCTGTCCAGTGCTGAAGCAATGTCGGCAGGTCGGCGTGACGAACCCGCGTTGACGCGGCGCTCTTCCATTGCCGATGGGAGGCGGGCTGGACACACTGGGCCTGTTTCCTCGCAGCCTGGAGTGCCCACACATGGTGGAAGAGACCCGTCCAACCGCGAAGGAGCTGCTGTCGCTGCCGCGGCTCGCACCCCTGGTGCCCATGCTGTACGTGGCCTGGACGGACGGGGAGCTGACGCCCGCGGAGATTCGGATGCTGGGCACCGCGGCGCGCGCGCAGCCGTGGCTGGACCTGCGCTCCACCACCGTGCTCGCGCGCTGGCTGGACCCCTTGATGCCGCCCGCGCCGCATGAGCTGGCGCTCGTCCGCGACCACATCCGCTCCGCCGCGCGGCGCCTGGCACTCAGCCCCCAGGAGAGCCTCGCGGAACTGGGCGCGAAGCTGGCCGAGGTCGCCTCCGAAGCACAGGTGCTGCACCCGTCCCTCCCGGAGCTCGTGAGCGCGCTCGCGACGGTGGAGGCCGCGCTGGGCGTCTCCGGCCGCGAGGCGGTGCGCGCGCTCGTCCCCTCCGCCGCGCACGAGCCCCGGCGCATCGGCCCGAGCGAGCCCACCTCCTTCGCCCCCGAGGCCCTGCGCGCGGTGCTGGACCGCACGTACCCCGAGGTCCGCTCGAAGGTGCGCGAGTGGCTGGAGGCCCCCGCGTTCCGCTACCCCACCGCCCCGCAGGACACGAGCAGGCAGCGCGAGCAGGTGTTCGACTGGATGAAGCAGCTCGCGGACCAGGGCCTGGGCCGCATCGCCTTCCCGGAAGGCAACGAGACGGGCGCGGACCTGGGTGCCTTCATCGCCGCGTTCGAGACGCTGGCCTTCTTCGACTTGAGCCTCGTGGTGAAGGTGGGCGTCCACTTCGGCCTGTTCGGCGCGAGCATCCTGTTCCTCGGCACGGAGCGCCACCACCGCGAGTACCTGCCGAAGGTCGCCTCGCTGGAGCTGCCCGGGTGCTTCGCGATGAGCGAGCTGGGCCACGGCTCCAACGTGCGCGACGTGCAGACGGTGGCGCGCTACGACGCGGAGGCCGGGAACTTCGTCGTCCACACGCCGTCGGACAGCGCGCGCAAGGAGTGGATTGGCAACGCGGCGAAGCACGGCCGCATCGCGACGGTGTTCGCGCAACTGGAGGTCGGCGGCAAGGCGCTGGGCGTCCACGCGCTCCTGGTCCCCCTGCGCGATGAGCAGGGACGCACGCTGCCCGGCGTGCGCATCGAGGACTGCGGCCGGAAGATGGGCCTCAACGGCGTGGACAACGGCCGGCTGTGGTTCGACCACGTGCGGGTGCCTCGGGAGAACCTGCTGGACCGCTTCGGGCAGGTGAGCGCGCAGGGCGAGTACACCAGCTCCATCCCCAGCGACGGGCGGCGCTTCTTCACCATGCTGGGCACGCTGGTGGCGGGCCGGGTGAGCGTGGCCTGCGCGTCCCTGAGCGCGGCGAAGAGCGGGCTGACCATCGCGGTGCGCTACGCGGACACGCGCCGGCAGTTCGGTCCTCCGGGCGCGCCGGAGGTGCGGCTCCTCGACCACCAGACGCATCAGCTCCGGCTCCTCAAGCCGCTGGCGAAGACGTACGCGCTCGACTTCGCGCTCGAGTACCTGGTGGAGCGCTACGTGAAGCGCACGGAGGAGGACGCCATGGAGGTGGAGGCCCTGGCCGCGGGCCTCAAGGCGTATGCCTCCTGGAGCGCGACGGCGGTGCTCCAGGAAGCGCGCGAGGCGTGCGGAGGCCAGGGCTACCTGGAGGCGAACCGGCTGCCCGCGCTCAAGGCGGACACGGACATCTTCTCCACGTTCGAGGGCGACAACACGGTGCTGCTGCAGCTGGTCGCCAAGAGCCTGCTGACGGACTACCGACAGCGCTTCGAGGATGACCGCGTCTACGCGGTGCTGAAGCTCATCGCGGACAAGGCCGCGGCCATGGCGGACCGCAACCCGTTCGCCGCCCGCCGCACCGACAGCGAGCACCTGCGCGATGGCGACTTCCAGCTCCGGCTGCTGCGCTACCGGGAGGAGGACCTGCTGGCCTCGGTGGCGAAGCGGCTGCGCAAGCGGATGGCCGCGGGCGTGGAGGCCTTCACCGCCTTCAACCAGGTCCAGGCGCACCTGGTCGCGCTGTCCGAGGCGCACGTCGAGCGCGTCGTGCTGGAGCAGTTCCTCCTGGGCGTGGAGAAGGTCCAGGACGCGGACCTGAAGACGGTGCTGGGCCGCCTGTGCGACCTCTATGGCCTGTCCTGCCTGGAGTCCGGGAGCGGCTGGTTCCAGGAGCACGGGCTCGTGGAGGCGTCCAAGGCGCTGGCCATCCGCAAGGAGGTCGTGAAGCTCTGCACGGAGCTGCGCCCGGACGCGGTGGCGCTGGTCGACGCGTTCGGGATTCCCGACACGTGTCTCGCGGCGCCCATCGGCCTGGGCCACCTGTCGCCCTGAGTCGCGCGCCCTACTGAATCACGGCCGGCGCGCGGAACACCTCGCCGTCGCGGCCTTCGACGCGCAAGCTGGCGTCGTCGGCGGGACTCACGCGCAGCTCCACCCGGGGCTGCCCGCGACGGTCCACCAGCAGCAAGCCGGGCGCGCCATTCTCGTCCGCGCCCAGAATCGCGCGAGGCCGCCCGTCCGCGTCCGCCAGCTCCAGCCGCGAGGAGCCATCCACCTGGAGCCCCACCGCGAACAGGTCCACCCCGCCGCGCTTGGACAGCGTCAGCCGGGGGGCCTCGTCCGAGTACACGGTGAGCTCCGCCAGGGACTCGCCCTCGGCCGTCGCGAAGCGCAGCCGGGGAGAGCCATCCTCCGCCACGCCGAGCAGCGCGCGCGGACGTCCCTCGCCGTCATTCAGCACCAGCCCCGCGCTCCCCGCGTCATCCAGGCCCAGGAGGGCCCGTTGCTGACCGCGCGCGTCCTGGAGCACCAGTCGCGAGGCCACCAGCTCGCCCCCCACCGCCTCCGGTGAGGTCCGCAGCGCCGCGGCGCCCAGGCCCAGGCCCGCCAGCGCGAGCGCGGTGAAGGTCAGCCCCTGCATCCGCCGGCAGCGCCGCTCCAGCCGCTCCAGCCGAGTCTCCAGCGAGTCCATCCCAAGCCTCCTTGCCGTCGTCCGGACCCGAGCACCCGGGCTCGGACGGCGACAAGGTTAGCGGATGCGGGGAGGAGGACATCAAATGTCGACGTCGCCCGCTTCCGTGAAGGCGTCCTGGCTCGGACGCTGGCTGGAGCGCCCCCGGCCGAAGAGGAAGCCCAGCTTGAACTGGACGAAGCCTCCGTTGAAGCCCGAGGCCAGCTCCGAGTCCGAGTCCCGCGAGCGGAAGGTGCCGACGACAGGGACGGAGAATCCCACTTCCGGCATCAGCCGGAAGCCCTCGGTGACGCGAAGCGCATACCCCACCGAGGTCCCCACGTTCAGCAGGTTGACGGCGGCGCTCTCCCCTCCGCCCCCCGCCCCGATGCGGGTGTAGGACACGCGAGGCCCCAGCACGAACTCCGAGCCCCCCGACGTCTTGAAGCCCACGAGCAGGGGCACCGCGACATTGACGTAGCTGCCCACCACCGCGTCCTCGTCCGTGCCCACGAACAGGCCCATCACCGACGGCGCCAGGGAGATGGCCAGGTCGGGGTTGTCGGGATGGGTGAGCAGGAACTTCGACTGGAGTTCCGCGAGCGACGACCCGATGCGCACGCCCAGGTCCACGCGGTCCGACACGCCGTAGCGCATCGCAAGGTCGATATGGGGGTAATAGACACCCTCCACGTCCTCTCCGCTGACGACACCCGCCCCACCCAGGCCCGGCTCCATGGCGAACTGGAACCTGCCTTGGCCCAGTGTGTCGGCGGTCTGCACGTGACTCACCGAAACACAGCCAGTCCCCCAGAAGCCCAGACACATCGCGGCAACGAATGCGAGACGCTTCACCATCGGGTTCCCCCCTGGAACGTTTGAAACGCTTCGGCGCCGTCTGACGTTGGGTGCTTTTGGATATTCACCCGGGACTGGAGTCCCTGGGGTGACAGCGAGTGGGGGCCAGCGAGAGAATGCACGTCATATGAGACAGCTCGACCAGGAGCGGTTGCTGGGGGCCTACCGGGCGACGCGGTATGTCATCCGCCCTCACGCCTCCACGGACGGCGTGGAGCAGGTCTTGAGGGTGGGCAGGCTCCACCCCTCGCTCGACGCGGCGCTGGCGGCGCGCGGCCATCGCGAGTGGGCGTTCCTGACGGCGTGGAATCCTGGCTCGCGCCCTCGGAGCAAGGAAGAGAACCAGCGCGCGCAGGAGCGGCTGGTCTCCCAGCTCATCGCGGGAGGCTGGGGCGTGGCGCCCGCCATTGGCGAGGCCGAGGACGGAAGCTGGTCCGAGCAGAGCCTCTTCGTCCCGGGTCTGCCTCGCGCGGACGCGGAGCGCTTCGGCCGCGCGCACGGACAGGTCGCCGTGCTGGTGGGCCGGGTGGGCGGTCCCGCCGAGCTGCTGTTCTGCCAGTACGACGCCGCCCCGTGACACCTCCGTGAGACGGCGTCGAGGCAAGCGCTTCACCGGGGTCGCCATGAAGTCACGGTGGGGCCCCTGAAACCGGGTAGGGTGTCCGCCCTGCACGCAGGAGCCGCATCCATGTCACAGCCCCCCCGTCCGCCGTACCGCCTGAGCGCGCGCCCCAGCGTCTTCCTCCTCGCCGGAGCCTTCATCACGGGGGCCGTCCTCTTCGCCCACGGGGGCTGCGGCAGCGAGCCCGGTGACGCGGGGCCGACCGACGCAGGCTCGACGGTGAGCGTGCAGGTGCTCGCGTTCAATGACTTTCACGGGCAGCTGGAGCCGCCCACCGGGGGCGGAGGCCAGATCCTGACGGGCGTGGAGGACGGCGGGCCCGTGCGAGTGAACGCGGGCGGCGTGACGTACTTCGCCCGGCACATCGCCCAGCTGCGCGCGACGCAGCCCCACACGGTGGTGGTGGCGGCCGGAGACCTGATTGGCGCCACGCCGATGCTCTCCGCGCTCTTCCACGACGAGCCCACCATCGAGGCGATGAACCAGATAGGCCTGGACCTGGTCGCGGTGGGCAACCACGAGTTCGACGAGGGCAGCACGGAGCTGCTGCGCATGCAGTCCGGCGGCTGCCATCCGGTGGATGGCTGCCAGGACGGCGACGCCTTCCCCGGCGCGAGGTTCAAGTACCTGGCGGCCAACGTGGCCACGGCCGTGGACCGCACGCTGTTCCCCCGCTACGACGTGCGCGAGTTCGAGGGCGTGAAGGTGGCCTTCATCGGCATGACGCTGGAGGGCACACCGGAGCTCGTCACCCCCACGGGGGTGAAGGGGCTCGTGTTCAAGGACGAGGTGGAGACGGTCAACGCGCTGGTGCCGGAGCTGCGGCGGCAAGGCGTGGAGACCCTCATCGTCGTCGTACACGAGGGCGGAGTCCCGGCTCCGGGCTCGCTGGTGAACGAGTGCAAGGGCTCGGGCGCGGACGGCCGCATCTCCGGGGCCATCGTCAACATCGCGAAGGACCTGGACGACGCGGTGGACGTCATCGTCAGCGGCCACACGCACCAGGCCTACAACTGCGTCATCGACGGCAAGCTCGTCACCAGCGCGGCCTCCGTGGGCCGGCTCGTCACCGACATCGACCTGACGTTGAGCAAGGCCACGGGCGACGTGCTGGAGGCGAAGGCGAACAACGTCATCGTCACGCGCGACGTGGCGGAGGACAGCGCGGTGAAGGAGCTGGTGGCGAAGTACCAGCAGCGCGCCACGCCGCTCGCCAACCGCGTCGTCGGCTGGGTGTCGCAGACGCTCAAGACGCCCTTCACCCAGATGGACCCCGCGGGCCAGTCCACGGTGGGCTTCGTCATCGCGGACTCGCAATGGGAGGCCACCCGGGCCGCGAACCTGGGCGGCGCCCACGTGGCCTTCATGAACCCGGGCGGCGTGCGCGAGGAGATATCCCGAGACCCCGGCAACCCCGCCGACGTGGGCGAGGTCACCTACGGCGAGCTCTTCACCACGCAGCCGTTCGGCAACACCCTCGTCACCCTGACGCTCACGGGCGCGCAAATCGAACAGCTCCTGGAGCGGCAGTGGCAGCAGTCGGGCCCCAACCTCATCACCCGAATCCTCCAGCCGTCGGCGGGCTTCTCGTATGCGTTCAGCGCCTCGGCGCCCCTGGGCAGCCGCGTCGACCCGGCCTCCATCCGGCTCAACGGCGTGACGCTGGACCCGGCCGCGCCGTACCGGGTCACCGTCAACAGCTTCCTCGCCAGCGGCGGCGACGGCTTCGACGTGCTGACCCAGGGCAAGGACCGGCTGGGAGGCGCCGTCGACATCGACGCGCTGGAGGTCTACATGAAGGTCCACAGCAGTCAGGCCACGCCGCTGCCCGCCCCCGCCCTGGACCGCATCACCCAGCTGCCGTAGTCCCTCGGCTCAGGGGACGGGCCCGCGCCCCGCACCCCCTCCCGAGGGGGCATCCGCGCCCTGGCCCGGGACGACGACCGGGGGCGTGGTGGAGCCCGGGACGATTTCAATCTCCTGGGCCCGCGTCACCTTGCGGGCCAGCTCGTCGAACTCCAGCTCCACGCCCCGGCCGGGCCGGTCCTTGAGCCCGAAGCGGATGCGCCAGAAGTTGGGGCGGATCTCCACCGCCTCGCCGGACTCGGCCAGCAGCAGGCTGTTGTGGCGCGCGTACTCCTGCCCCGCCTGGATGACGTCCCGCTCCCCCAGCTCCGCCTGCACGGTGGACGAGGAGGGAGGCTGCGGCGGCCTCCCGGTGGGGCCATTGCCGGCACAGCCCACGGCGACGAGCAGAGCGGTGGGCAGCAGGAATCGGCGGAGGGGGCACGAGCGGGTCCAGGCCATGGGTCCAGTTTGAGCATTGGCCATGCCACCGGGCACCCGAGGGAGCGGCCTCCATGACGCGCGAGCCTTGCGCCCGCTCGCCGCCCCGGCGCACGCCCTGCGCGAAGGGGGGCCTGGGAGTCCTCCGAGGAGCAGGCGGGCGGGAATCCCCGCGCCACAGCCCGCGCACGTCAGGAGGCTTTCGGGTCCCCGCTCCGCCATGAGGAGCGGGGACCTCCCCTGAAAGGGGCTACTTCGCGCCCGGCGTGGGGGGCGAGAGGCGCTGCTGCTTCTCCACGACCTCGTCGATGATGCCGTACTGGCGGGCATCCTCGGCGCTCATGAAGTAGTCGCGCTCGGTGTCCTTCTCGATGCGCTCGATGGAGTGGCCCGTGTGCTTCACGATGAGGCCATTCAGGTAGCTGCGCAGGCGGAGGATCTCCTTGGCCTGGATGTCGATGTCCGTGGCCTGGCCCTGCGCGCCGCCCAGCGGCTGGTGAATCATGATGCGGCTGTTGGGCAGGGCGTAGCGCTTGCCCTTGGCGCCGGCCAGGAGCAGCAGCGCGCCCATGGACGCGGCCTGGCCCACGCAGATGGTGGACACCGGACACTTCACGTACTGCATGGTGTCGTAGATGGCCAGCCCCGCGGTGACGGAGCCACCGGGCGAGTTGATGTAGAGGTTGATGCCCTTGTCGGGGTCCTCGGACTCGAGGAACAGCAGCTGGGCGACGATGATGTTCGCCACGTCGTCGTTGACGGGCGTGCCCAGCATGATGATGCGGTCCTTGAGGAGCCGGCTGTACAGGTCATACGCCCGCTCGCCGCGGTGCGTGGTCTCGATGACGAAGGGGACGTTCATGGCGCCCCTACCCTAATCGCCCTCGCGCCCTCGCGCCCGCCCGTTCTTCCCTCACCGTGCGCTGGACCACCTTTGGTGCGGGCCCCGCCCCCCGGATACCCCCTTGGCGGGCATCCGGACGGCGGGTGTAGGACACCCGGGTGGCTACAGGCCGGTCATCTTCTCCGGACGGACCCAGGCGTCGAACTGCTCGGCGGTGACCAGCCCCAGCGCCACGGCGACTTCCTTGAGCGTCTTGCCCTCCTTGTGCGCCTGCTTCGCGATGCGCGCCGCGTTGTCGTAGCCGATGTGCGGGTTGAGCGCGGTGACGAGCATCAGGCTGCGCTCCAGGTTCTCCTGGATGCGGGCGTGGTTGGGCTGGATGCCCACCGCGCAGTGGAGCCGGAAGCTGCGCATGCCGTCCGCCAGGAGCCGGCAGCTCTGCAGCAGGTTGTGGATGATGAGCGGCTTGAAGACGTTGAGCTCGAAGTTGCCGGAGGCGCCCCCCAGCGTCACCGCCACGTCGTTGCCCATGACCTGGGCGCTGAGCATGGTGAGCGCCTCGCTCTGCGTGGGGTTCACCTTGCCCGGCATGATGGAGCTGCCCGGCTCGTTCTCCGGGATGGTGATTTCGCCCAGGCCCGAGCGCGGGCCGGACGACAGCCAGCGGATGTCGTTGGCCACCTTGAACAGCACCGCGGCCAGCCCCTTGAGCGCGCCGTGGGCCTGGACCTGCGCGTCGTTGGCCGCCAGCGCCTCGAACTTGTTGGGCGCGGTGACGAACGCCAGGCCCGTGAGGCGGGAGATCTCCTTCGCCACGCGCTCGGCATAGCCCTTGGGCGCGTTCAACCCCGTGCCCACGGCGGTGCCGCCCAGGGCCAGCTCGTGCAGGTGGGGCAGCACCCGCTCCAGGTGGGAACGCGCCAGGTCCAGCTGCGCCACGTAGCCGCTGAACTCCTGGCCCAGCGTGAGCGGCGTCGCGTCCTGCAGGTGGGTGCGCCCCACCTTCACCACGCCCATGAAGTCCCGGGACTTGTCCGCGAACACGTCGCGCAGCGCCTTCAGCTCCGGCAGCACCTGCTCCACGATGGCGGTGGCCGCCGCCACGTTCATCGCGGTGGGGAAGACGTCGTTGGAGCTCTGCCCCTTGTTGACGTCGTCGTTCGCGTGGACCTTGCGGCCCTCGCCGCGCTCGCCGCCCAGGAGCTCCGACGCCCGGTTGGCAAGCACCTCGTTGGTGTTCATGTTGGTCTGCGTGCCGCTCCCGGTCTGCCAGACACTCAACGGAAACTCGGCATCGTGCCGGCCGGCGAGGACCTCGTCCGCGGCCTGGATGATGGCGTCACCCTTGTCCTTCGCCAGGGTGCCGTTCTCCACGTTGACGCGGGCGGCGGCCTTCTTCACCAGCACCAGCGCGCGGATGAGCGCGGGCGGCATGCGCTCGGTGGAGATGGCGAAGTTCTCCAGGCTGCGCTGCGTCTGGGCACCCCACAGCCGGTCAGCGGGGACCTCGATGGGGCCGAAGGTGTCCTTCTCGATGCGAACGTTGCGAGTACTCACGCACAAGGCTCCTGGATGAGTGAATCCGAAGAGCCCTCGCATAACAGGCTCGGGGCGCCGGCACCCGAAAGGCGTCAGCGCCCCGTCACGCCGTGAGCACTCAGACGCGCCGCTCCAGGTGGCGCACGTCCGCGGACTGCCCCAGCCGGGACAGCCAATCCATCGTGCGCTGGAGCGGGGGGCGCCCCATCGCCGTGGGCGGCGTGAAGGCCCAGAGCATCACGTAGACGAACGGGAGCGTGCCTCCGGTGAACATCGTGCCGACCACCAGCAGCACCCGCACCCACGCCGCGTCGATGCCGAACTCCCGCGCCAACATCGCGCAGACGCCCGTGAGCATCCGCCCGTCCACGCCCCGGTGCAGTCGCGTCACTCGCGTCCCGCAGTGAGGGCACTTCGAGGCTTCCGCCTTCATCTCCTCCGCGCAACCCGTGCATCGCTTCATCGCGTCCATGCCCTGTCTACGGGCCCCCGCGCCGCCGATTGCACCCGCCCCCTCCACCACCCCCTCCGGGCCAAACCCCCGCCACGTCTACTGATTTACAAATTTAATCCGGACCCTGTTGACAGGATTACAGGCAAGCAGGCACAAATTGACCATCACTTCCATTGCACACTCTGAAGATTCATCTTCCGAGCCGTCGAAGCAGATTTACAACGCGCCAAGCCAAGGAGTTGAGATGACCTCGGAAGCCCCCCCTTCGAAGAGCCCGGACCTCGGCGCCGGCGTGGCGGTGAAGGGGCCATGGCACCCCGACTACGGAGAGGTCCTCACCCCGGACGCCCTGGCGTTCGTGGCCCGGCTGGTCCGGGCCTTCGGGGAGCGTCGGGAAGGGCTGCTCGAGCGTCGCAAGGCCGTGCAGGCGTCCTGGCGCCAGGGCGCGCGCCCCCACTTCCTGCCGGAGACGAAGGCCGTGCGCGAGGGGAGCTGGACGGTGGCTCCGCTGCCGCCGGACCTCCAGGACCGTCGGGTGGAGATCACCGGCCCGGTGGACCGGAAGATGATCATCAACGCCCTCAACTCCGGGGCGAACGTCTTCATGGCGGACTTCGAGGACGCCAACAGCCCCACCTGGGACAACGTCGTCCGGGGCCAGCTCAACCTGCGCGACGCCGTCCGCCGCCGCATCTCCTTCACCGCCGAGGGCGGCAAGCACTACGCGCTCAACGACAAGCCCGCCGTCCTCTTCGTGCGCCCCCGGGGCTGGCACCTGCCCGAGCGCCACGTCGAAATCGACGGCAAGCCCATCTCCGGCTCGCTCTTCGACTTCGCCCTGTTCTTCTTCCACAACGCGAAGGAGCAGCTCGCGCGCGGCACGGGCCCCTACTTCTACCTGCCCAAGATGCAGAGCCACCTGGAGGCCCGGCTCTGGAACGACGTGTTCGTGCTCGCCCAGGACACGCTCGGCATCCCCCAGGGCACCATCAAGGCCACGGTCCTCATCGAGACGCTCCCCGCCGCCTTCGAGATGGACGAAATCCTCTACGAGCTGCGCGAGCACTCCGCGGGCCTCAACTGCGGCCGCTGGGACTACATCTTCAGCTTCATCAAGACGCTCCAGTCGGACACCAGCGTGGTGCTCCCGGACCGGAGCCAGGTCACCATGGACAAGGCGTTCCTCAACGCCTACTCGCAGCTGCTCATCCAGACCTGCCACCGCCGCAACGTCCACGCGATGGGCGGCATGGCCGCGTTCATCCCCATCAAGGGCGACGCCGCCGCCAACGAGGCCGTCCTGGAGAAGGTCCGCGCCGACAAGCTGCGCGAGGTGAAGAACGGCCATGACGGCACCTGGGTCGCCCACCCCGGCCTCGTGTCCCTGGCCCGCGACATCTTCGACGCGAACATGAAGGGCCCGAACCAGCTCTCCAACAAGCGCGAGGACGTGCGCATCACCGAGGCGGACCTGCTCAAGGTCCCCTCCGGCACGCGCACCGAGGAGGGCCTGCGCCACAACCTGCGCGTGGGCATCCAGTACACCGCCGCGTGGCTGGGGGGCCTGGGCTGCGTGCCGCTCTACAACCTGATGGAGGACGCGGCCACCGCGGAAATCTCCCGCGCCCAGGTGTGGCAGTGGCTGCACCACGGCGCCTCGCTCGAGGACGGCCGGAAGGTGACGCCCGAGCTGTTCCAGTCCCTCCTGCGCGAGGAGATGGCCCGCCTGGAGAAGGAAGGCGTCCACGAGAAGTACGGCGCCGCCCACGTCCAGCGCGCTCGCGAGCTCTTCGAGCAGCTGTCCACCTCACCCACCTTCGAGGACTTCCTCACCCTGCCCGCCTACGAGGCGCTCGACTCCACCCACTGAACCACCGCCCACCTTCCAACCCACCTTTCACTGCTTCACCGAGGAGCCTGCGATGTACGACGCCACCACGACGACCCCGGACGCCTCCCCTCACGCCAAGCTGCACGCCCGCCGCTTCGAGGGCATCACGCGCAACTACACCGAGAAGGACGTGAAGAAGCTGCGCGGCACGCTGCCCATCAGCTACACGCTGGCCGAGGTCGGCTCCAAGCGGCTGTGGGAGCTGCTCCACACGGAGGACTACATCAACGCGCTGGGCGCGCTCACCGGCAACCAGGCCGTGCAGATGGTGCGCGCGGGCCTGAAGGCCATCTACCTGTCCGGTTGGCAGGTGGCGGCGGACGCGAACTCGGCCGGGCAGATGTACCCGGACCAGAGCCTCTACCCGGTGGACAGCGTCCCCACCGTGGTGAAGAAGATCAACAACGCCCTGCGCCGCGCGGACCAGATTGACCACGCCGAGGGCAAGAGCGACCGCTACTGGTTCGCGCCCATCATCGCGGACGCGGAGGCCGGCTTCGGCGGTCCGCTCAACGCGTTCGAGCTGATGAAGAGCATGATTGAGGCGGGCGCCGCGGGCGTCCACTTCGAGGACCAGCTCGCCAGCGAGAAGAAGTGTGGCCACATGGGCGGCAAGGTGCTGGTGCCCACCAGCCACTTCGTGCGCACCCTCAACGCCGCGCGGCTCGCCGCCGACGTCATGGGCGTGCCCACGCTGCTCGTCGCGCGCACGGATGCCGACAGCGCCAAGCTCCTGATGAGCGACGCGGACGAGTACGACCACCCGTTCATCGACCGCAAGAATGGCCGCACCCCGGAGGGCTTCTACCGCCTCAACGGCGGCCTGGACTGCGCCATCTCCCGCGGCCTGGCCTATGCGCCGTACGCGGACCTGGTGTGGTGCGAGACCAGCACCCCGGACCTTGCCCAGGCCAAGAAGTTCGCCGAGGCCATCCGCGCGAAGTTCCCCAACAAGCTGCTCGCGTACAACTGCTCCCCGTCCTTCAACTGGAAGAAGAACCTGGACGACGCGACCATCGCCAAGTTCCAGCGCGAGCTGGGCGCCATGGGCTACAAGTTCCAGTTCGTCACCCTGGCGGGCTTCCACGCGCTGAACCACTCCATGTACGAGCTGGCGCGCAAGTACCGCGACCGCGGCATGGCGGCGTACAGCGAGTTCCAGCAGGGTGAGTTCGGCTCGGAGAAGGACGGCTACACCGCCACGCGTCACCAGCGCGAGGTCGGCACCGGCTACTTCGACCAGGTCGCCGAGGTCATCTCCGGCGGCTCCGCCAGCACCCTGGCCCTGCACGAGTCCACCGAGGCCCACCAGTTCTAGACATCCGCCTTGGCGATGAAGTCCCCTGGAGGCCGTGGGAGCGGGCACCCTGCCCGTAAGCCCGCGGCCTCCGGGCGTTTTTCCGGTGGCGCGCCCTTCGCTGATCCTCGGACGCAACATTCCGGGGCGTCTGGCGATAATGTGGGCAGACCTTCCGAGACTCGCGCTTCGTGCGTGCTCGGACCGCCACGGAGCAGCCATGAGCCGCATCAACCATCTCACGGGTCCTCGGGTCCAGCTCCCGACGCAGCAGGCCGCCGCCGCGTCCTCGAGCGTGGGCTTCGGCTCGCGGCTCCAGCAGCAGAACAGCATGATGTCCGCCGCCGCCCGTCCGGGGGACCCGCTGATGTCCACGGGGGGCCTGGTGGTTCAGTCGGCGCTGGCCTCGGTGGGAGGCTCCTCGCACAGCGGCATGCTGAACTCCTATCTCTCGGCCGTGGGCCGTGGCCCCATCACCGCGGAGGGCGGCTCCGTCGCCAGCGCCGGGGCCGCGAAGCCGGGCTCCCAGCAGGCCGAGGAGCAGAAGGTGATGACGGAGCTGGCGGAGCTGTCCGCCGCGACGCTGAACAACTCCATCTTCCACATGGGCAACCGCATGAAGGTGGACCTGGAGCGCGAGTAGTCGCTCGTCCCGGTGGAAGGGATGCAGGGGGCCCGTGGACCGGGCCCTTTTCATTTCAGTTGAGGTACTTCGGGCGGGGCGGGGAGGCGGGCTGCTGACGCATCATCTCCAGGCCCTGGCGCGTGAGGATGAAGCGCACCACCCCGGAGCCGCGCTCGGTCTCGATTTCCGCTTCGAACGCGGGCCCGGCGATTCCGCCCAGCGCCACATCCTTGCGCAGGTTGCGCACCTTGCCGCTCAGCATGTCCCCGGCGACCTCCTTCATCCCTTCGCCGCGCTCGTGCAGCTCGTACGCCGTCTGATGCAGCGTCATGGCGAGCGAGGGGGAGAGCGGCTGGGAGCTGAAGAGGACGGAGATGAGCAGCCAGTAGGGCGGGGTTTCGTCGGAGGACATCGCCCGCCCATCCTAAGCGCCTGCACGCTCGCGGGCCCGAGGAAGTGAAGGCCACCTGTCGCGAGGAGGGGGCGTCCTGGAGCGGTCCCGCGCACGGCTCGCGAGGGTGTAGCCGAACCACAGGCCATAGGCACAGGCGAGCCAGGCCCCCATCGCGAAGAGGGACCAGGGCACGGAGCCCGTCACCAGACGCACGATGACGAAGAGGTCTCCGGCCAGGCCCAGCGCCAGGGTGACGGTGGAGGCCAGGAGCATGCGGCTCGCGAAGGTGTGGAAGCGCTCCGTCTCCTCGCCGCGCTCGACCATGCGGTGGTAGGCCGGAGGCGCCAGGAGGAGGATGATGCTCGCGGTCATCATCACCAGGGCCGCCAGGTGCATGTATCGCGATGAAGCGGGCAGCCGTTCGAACGCCGGCATCAGCACCGTGGCGAACTGGAACCCCAGCAGGGCCTGGACGCCCGGCAGGATGACGCGCGTCTCCGTCAGGACATGCTGGACGCGGTCTTTCAGCTCCGTGCGCCGAGGGGGCTGTGCCTGCCCGTTCATGTCCCTTCTCCCATGCGCGGCGGTTCCGGACCGCCATCGGTGGAACAGCTCCAGGCCGTAGAGGAAGAAGAGCGCGACGATGCCGGTCCCCACCCCCAGCGCGATTCCCCAGGTCCGCCCCAGCACCTTCTCTCCCGCGACGAAGAGCAGGATGGCGAGCGCGGTGGCGATGGGCAGCAGCGCGATGCCCAGGAGCCAGGTCGTGAGTCGATGGAGCCTGGGCGTATCCTCGCCCTTCTCCACGATGCGGTGGAAGTTGCCTGGCGTGATGAGCAGCGTGAGCGCGCCCAGCAACAGGACGAGCTCGAACAGCATCCAGGACTGGGTGCTCTTGGGGAGGGAGGCGTATCCCTCCTCGAGAAACATCCGGAAGCCGAAGCCCAGGAGGACCTGGGTCCCCAGCATGAGGATGCGGGTCTCATCGAGGGCCTGCTGAATCTGAAGCGTCAGCGCGGGCCGCATCGTCGTCCTCCTCCGCGGCGCCTTCACGACGGCCCTTCCAGGTCGCGCGCAGCCGCTGGAACTGCTGCTCGAAGTCCGCCAGCTCCTCGTCGGTCGCGTCCTCCAGGTCCGCGAAGGTGTTCCGGGCACGGCGCTGGGCCCGGATGAGCTCGTCCAGCTTCAGGTGCAGGGCCTTCGCATCGCGGTTCTGCGTCGCCTGGATGAGGAACACCATCAGGAACGTGATGATGGTGGTGGCGGTGTTGATGACGAGCTGCCAGCTATCGCTGAACGAGAAGAGCGGCCCGAGCAGGCACCAGCCCACGATGCCTCCCAGCGCCACGAAGAACGTGACCGGGGAGCCGGCGACCATCGCGACGTGGTGCGCGAATCGGTGGAAGCGCTCGTGCATTCACAAGAGGAGTGACCATCGTCGGAGCCGTTGGCTCGCTCAGGAGCTTCCCCGACGACCTGCCGCGACGAGCGTTCGCCCTCGCGAGACCGGGGCGGCCCGAAGCGCGGCGAGCTCAGCCCGCGCGAGGACGGCGCCGGGACGCGATTCCCTCGGCCAGCGTCACCTGCTGCTTCCAGTGGCCATAGAGCCGTCCCTGGGAGGCCAGCCGGTCCAGCTTGCGGCGCGTCTCGTCGTCCACCTGACCCGGCGGCGCGTCGCGGAATGGAGTCCCCGGCAGCGGCATGAAGGCGTGTCCGTGAACACGCGCCCCCAGCTCCGCCAGCCGCTCCATGAGGGCCACGGTGGCCTCCACGTCCGACGCCTCTTCACCGGGCAGACCCAGGATGAAGTCCACGTTGGGGACGAAGCCGCCCTCCACCGCCAGGCGCGTGGCGCGCACCACCGTCTCCACGTCATGGCCCCGCCGAGTGCTCTGGAGGATGCGCTCGGAGCCGGACTGTCCGCCGATGATGAGGTTGTCGTTGTGGACGTAGCGCTTGAGGAGCGCGAGTGCCTCGGGCGTGACGTGCTCGGGGCGGACCTCCGAGGGGAAGGTGCCGTAGTACACGCGCCCATCGGGGGCCATGGCCTCGCTCACCGCGGCGAGGAGCTCTTCCACGGCGGCCAGGTTCATCGTCTCGTCGGCGGTGCCGTAGGACATGGACGTGGGGGTGATGAAGCGGATGTCCCGACGTCCTGAGCGGCGCAGCTCGCGGGCCCAGTGCGCCACGTTGGCCACGGAGCGATGGCGGAAGCGCGCCTTGCTCATGAAGGGCGTCTGACAGAACCGGCACGCGTAGATGCAGCCGCGCGTGATTTCGATGGCCCCGAACATCGCGTGCCGCGCGGCGAAGGGCGGGAAGTCGTCGAGCTTCACGCCCTCTCCCCGGCCGTGCTGGACCAGCTTGCCGTCCTTCAGCCAGGCCACGCCGTGGGTGTCCCGAGGTTCGTCTCCTCGCTGGACGCGAGCGAGCAGCTCACGCAGGGAGTGCTCGCCCTCGCCAATGGCGATGAGGTCGAAGCCCGCCTGGAGCGTCTGGAGCGGCTCGGCCGTCGCGTGGACGCCGCCGGCGATGCACAGGACGGAGCGCCCCTCCAGCCGCTCGCGAACCCACGTCAACTCCTCCGCCGAGGCGGCGAAGCTGGCCGAGTAGAACGACCACGCGGCCACGACGGTGTCGCCCGCGTCGGCGCGCTCCTTCACCGTGGCGAGCAAGGTCTCGCGGTCCCGAGGGAAGAACAGCTTCACCTCCGCGAGCGTCGGGTCGGACTCGACGGCGCCCGCGAGCACGGTGAAGGCGTACTTGCCTGGGTACTGATAGCTGAGGACCAACGAGACGGGGCGATGCGGCACCATGAACACGGGTCATGATGCCACAGGCGCCATCGCGCAAGGCCCGGCTTGAGCGGTCC
The DNA here is from genome assembly GCF_038561935.1 of Myxococcus stipitatus. The sequence continues at coordinate 8,790,162 of NZ_CP102770.1, forward strand.
GGGCAAGCGACGCGGCATGCGCTGGGTGCCAGCGAGCGGGGGTGACAGACTTACGGGGCCACGGCGAAGCCCCCACCCACTGCACGGAGTAGCAAACCCGGGATGCCGCGCGGCCATCCGTCGTCACGGTGGGTCGACCTTTCTCCGCAGCGCGACATGGGCAACGGGTGCGGCCCTATCCTCTCATGACGGTCGCCATGCTCCGGCTCGCATGGCAACAGCTCGCGACGTTTCTCAGTCGGCCGATGACGCGAGGAGCTCCCACGCGGCACGCACGTGCCGCTCCTCCGTGGTGGTCGAACCGATGGCCATGCGCAGCACGTAGCGCGGTGGCAGACCGTCCACCCCCGGCAACACCGTGTGCGAGAGGAAGACCTTGCCGGAAGCGTTCACCCGCTCCATCAGCGCACGGTTCCGTCCATCGGTGTCCGAGGGGGCCTCCCCAAGGCGAGGCTTCAACCGGAAGCACACCAGCGACAAGGAGCGCGACGCGGACACCTCGAAGCGCTCGTCCGCCGCGACCCAGCGCTCGAAGCACTCACCCAGCCGCACGTGCTCACGGATGTGCGCGCGCAATCCCTGGGCACCATAGTGGCGCAGCACGAACCACAGCTTGAGCGCGCGGAAGCGTCGCCCCAGCGGGACCTGCCAGTCGCGATAGTCAATCACCGCTCCGCTCGCGCTCGCCGAGTTGCGCAGGTACTCCGGCGTCACGCTGAGGGCATCGAGCAGCGCCCTCCGGTCCCGCGTGTAGAAGGCATTGCAGTCGAAGTTGGTGAGCAGCCACTTGTGAGGATTGAAGGAGAGCGAGTCCGCCACCTCCACTCCGTCGAGCAGGCCCCGATGCTCGGGACACACCAGCGCCGCCCCCGCCCACGCCGAGTCGATGTGCAACCACCCGCCCGCGGCACTCACGCCCGTGCGAGCCAGCACCTCCCCCACCGCGCGAACCGGGTCCACCGCGCCCGAGGAAGTGCTCCCCACCGTCGCACACACGAAGAAGGGCCGACGACCCGCCGCCAGGTCCTCGCGGATGGCGGCCTCCAGCACATCAGGCCGCATGGCATAGCGGGCGTCCGTCTCGATGAGCCGCACGTGGGCCTTGTCCTCGGAGCCGTGCGCCACGCCACACAACATCGCCGCCTTCAGCACGGACGAGTGCGCCTGCGTGGAGGCATAGGCCACCCACTCGGCATCCACGGGAGCGCCGTGATGACGGACACGCTCTCGCGCCGCCACCATCGCAACCAGGGTGGCCTCGCTCGCGGTGCCCTGGATGACACATCCCCCCTTGGCCGAGGTGGAACGGAAGTCCTCGGGCAGCCCCGTCAGCTCCGCGAGCCAATCCAAGACGCGCGTCTCCACCTCCGTCGCGGCGGGACTCGTGGACCAGAGCATGCCCTGCACTCCCAGGCCCGCGGACAAGAGCTCCCCCAGCACCGCGGGCCCCGATGCATTCGCAGGGAAGTACGCGAAGAACGACGGCGACTGCCAATGCGTCAGCCCGGGCAGGATGATGTCCTCCAGGTCCTTGAAGACGGAGTCCCAGCCGCTCGCGCCGCCCAGTCCCTCCTCGGGAGGGTGCAAGGGAAGCTTCGCCGCGACGTCGCCCGGAGCCACCTGGGAGCGCACGGGGAAGGACTCCAGTCGCGCCTGATAGTCCGCGACCCAATCCACCATCCGATGCCCCAGCTCGCGGAACTCCTCCGCGCTCAGGTGAGGCACTCCTCCACCACCGTCGTTCGAGTCATCGCGCATGCATCCCTCCTCGCACGCCCCCTGTGAGGCATCAAGCGACACAATGCCCCGCGCGAGGGGAGCACACTTGGCGAATCCCTCACATCCCATGCTTTGCTGGACACCATGACCCCAGACACCCCGAGACGTGCCCCGCTGCTCCGAGGGCTCGGCCTGTACGGCGTGCTCGCCTTCACCTTCACCCTGCTGTGCTGGCCGGGTGAGGCCCATGCACAGGCGTGGTCACTGACATGGGAGCAACGCCAGTCATTCCTCCAGCACTACGCGCCCATCATCCTCAAGCGAGGCAACGGGGACGATGGGAGACACGGCTACGACTGGGTGACAAGCTTCGACTTCGACCAGGACGGCGACTTCTCGAACAACAAGCTCCACTGGAAGCAGGTTCCCCAGTACGTGGATGGAGCCCGAGCGGGGACAGGTGTGCACGCGGGCTGGCGCATCCGTCCGACGCTCTACACGTCGCTCATCGAGTTCATGGACGGAGGGAGCAAGAACCTCGTCCTCATCTACCACGTGTACCACGCGCTCGATAAGAACGCGGCGGGCGACTACCAGCTCCATGATTGGGAGCGCGTGGAGCTGCTCGTGAAGAACGTGGTGGGCGCACCGGGGAGTGGCGAGTCGGTGGCGCACGCGGTGGTGACACAGCACAAGCGCAACGTCGTCCGCCGGGCGGGACATGTGGACCTGAACTTCATGCCGTCGGCCACGGGCAAGCACCTGCTCATCTGGCAGGCGGAGTGGTCCGACAAGCTGGCGGCGGCGCATGGACAGGAGCTGCGCTTCGTCACGGACACGTACGCCTTCTTCGCGGGGCGGATGGCGAGCGCCGGCAAGGCCGAGGCCGGTGTGAACAACGACGGAGGCCGGAAGAACGTCCACTACGCCTTCGTGCCCGAGTCCTCCGCTGATGCGGTGACGGCCTTCGGAGCCCAGGCGCTCACGTATGCGACGGCGGATGCGCTCGCGAGCCGCTACGACAACGGGAAGACCCTCACCTGGCCCCACGTGAAGCGCGTCACGTACGAACTCCAGGACCTGGCGGACATCCTGCCCACGCACTGGCAAGACGGTGGCTACGCGACGCACTGGTTGAGCACCGGACCCATCGACTTCTATCTGGAGAGTCCTCTCGTCAACGAGGCGGGGCAGCCGGAGGTGAGCGCGGGCATGCAGCGCTTCTTCCCGCAGACGCGCGACATCGAGAACGAGGATGACCGGGAGGGCTACATCTCGAAGAAGTGGTTCGTCGGAACGCACGAGCTGAACGACAGCGCCTCGGACTTCGGGGGCGGCGGCTCCGATGCCTTTCACGACAACGCCTACGCCAGCACCGTGGCGGACTCCCGAGGGCAGACCCGAGCGAGCGCGAGCGGCCATCCGACATCCGCGGGGTCCTTCTGGTGGCAGCACGACTACTTCGTCCACTCGGGGTTCGCGGACTCGACGGACGGCGTGGAGCAAGGGTTCTGGCTGCCCGGGCCCTGGTACCTGCCGGAGAACGGCGGCTTCGACGGGCGATGGACTCAGCTCTTCGAGGACCGGCCCGGAGTGGAGTCCGGCGCGAGGTAGGCGGCGGCTCCGGGGTTGAGCGAGCAGCGCTGGCGAGGTGGAGCAGGCCCGCGCTTCACGACGACATGTGCCGCGAGGCACTCGTGCCCCTGCTCCTGTCACGAGATTCCGTGGTCCACGAAAACTCGTGGTTCGAGGCGAAGGGCCCTCAGCGGACCTTGATGCCCAGGGCCTTGAGCCGAGAGGCGAGCGTCGTCGGAGCCAATCCCAGCAGCTCGGCGGCGCCGCCGGGGCCGTACACCTTGCCGCCCGCGGCGGCGAGGGCCGCCTTCAGGTTCTCCTTCTCCCGACGGCGCCACTCCTTCTCGGTGATGAACGTGGACGAGGCCCCGGACTCCCGAGGCCGGGCATCCCGCCCCGCGGGCCCACGAGCGTCCGGCAAGGCCAGCTCCAGCCGGAGCCGTCCGCCACGGGAGAGGATGACGGCGCGCTCCAGGACGTTCTCCAGCTCGCGGACGTTGCCCGGCCAGTCGTAGCGCTGGAGGGCCTGCACCTGGGCCTGGGTCATCCTGGGAGGCGAGAGGTTGAGCTTCGCGCAGACGCGCCCGAGCAGGTGCTGCGCGAGCAGCGGGACGTCCTCGAGGCGGTCGCGCAGGGGCGGGACCTCGATGGGGAAGACGCTGAGCCGGTAGAAGAGGTCCTCGCGGAAGCGGCCCTCGGCCACCTCGGTCTTCAGGTCCCGGTTGGTGGCCGCGACGATGCGCACGTCCACGCGGCGGGTGACGTCCTCGCCCACGCGCTCGAAGGCGCCCTCCTGGAGGACTCGGAGCAGCTTGCCTTGGAGTTCGAGGGGTATCTCCCCCACTTCGTCGAGGAAGAGCGTCCCGCCATCGGCGGCCTGGAAGCGCCCCGCGCGGTCCTTGAGGGCCCCGGTGAAGGCGCCTCGCACGTGGCCGAAGAACTCGCTCTCGAAGAGCTCGCGGGGGATGGAGGCGCAGTTGACGCGGATGAGCGGGCGGTCACGCCGAGGACTCTGGTCATGGAGGGCCCGAGCAATGAGCTCCTTACCCACCCCCGACTCCCCGAGCACCAGGACGCTGGCGGAGGTCTCCGCCACGGGCTGGAGCTGCTGGAGGACGCGCCGGAGGGACTCGCTCCGGCCCACGATTTCGCCGAACGAGAGCGCGTCCTTCACCTCTTCGCGCAGGTAGTCCCGCTCCAGCTCGAGCTGGGCACGCAAGCGGGCCACCTCCTCGAAGGCGCGAGCGTTGGTGAGGGCCACCGCGGCATGGTCGGCGAAGGTGCGCAGCCACGAGAACTCGGTGCGTCCCAGCTTGCGCCGGCTGAACACCGCCAGGACGCCGAGGACTTCGCCCCGGAAGATGAGCGGCTGGGCCGCGAAGCTGAGGATGCCCTCGCGCACCGCCCAGTCGCGGCGGACGAGCCAGTCCTCATCCTTGCCCGTCCACTGGAGGAGCACGGGCTCGCCAGTGGCCCCCACATGCCCCACCTTGCGGATGCCGAGGGGGAAGCGCCGGAAGGCGCCGCCCAGTCCGGTCCAGACCTCCTCGCTCTTCCGAGAGCTGCCCGCGCTGGCCGCCAGGTGCAGGCAGCGTGACGTATCCGGGCACTCGGTGCGCAGGGGGCAGGTGCCGCAGATGTCGCCGGGGGCGATGAGCCAGATGCGAGCGAGCGCCACATCCGGCTGCGCCGCGAGCCCTTGAGCGATGCGCGCGAGCAGCAGGTCCACCGAGCGGACCTGCGCCATGGCCAGGGAGATGGACTGGAGCGCATCGGCGTACATGGCGCATCCCTACCCCGTCCGAGGTCCACTGACCACGAAAACTCGTGGTGCCTTGAAGTCCAAGAGGGCCCGCGCCCCGAGGGACGGCCCACGAAGCCCCATGGGCACGACCCATGCAAACCCAGTGAAGGAACCTGGGAGCCCCCTCCCGCCACGACAGGAGCAGGACATGTCCGTTTCACTTCGCCCGCCGTTCACGCTGGAGACCGCCCGCGCCAAGGTCCAGGCCGCCGAGGACGCCTGGAACAGCAGGGACCCGGAGCGGGTGGCCCGCGCCTACTCGGAGGACTCGGAGTGGCGCAACCGCACGGAGTTCTTCCGAGGACGGGAGGCCATCCGGAACTTCCTGCGCGGCAAGTGGGAGCGGGAGCTGGACTACCGGCTGATGAAGGAGCTGTGGGCCTTCACGGAGAACCGCATCTCGGTGCGGTTCGAGTACGAGTGGCACGACGCCAAGGGGCAGTGGTTCCGCACCCACGGCAACGAGCACTGGGAGTTCAACGACGAGGGCCTCATGCGCCGCCGCGACATGAGCGCCAACGACATTCCCATCGCGGAGAGCGAGCGCCGCCTTCGCTGAGGCACATGCGAAGGCAGCTCTCGCGGGACCGACAGGGGCACGGCCCTGGGACATCGACGGCGCGGGTGGCCGTGATGCCCCTGGAGAGTGCTCAGGTCAGGCCTTCTCCACGGAGGCGTCACCCGCGCGCACCATCGGGGCGGGGCTCCAATCACCCTCGTAGGCCTCGGTCTCGGGGACGTAGAGCCGCATGACCGCGTAGAACGGGGCAGCGGGGGCTGGCAACCAGTTGGGAATGAGCGCCTCGGGCGGCTGCGCGTTCTGGAGGTAGATGGTCAGGGAGCCGTCATCCCCATACACAAACTTGTCCTCCATCGAGGTATTCACCAGATATCGCCCGAGGGAGTTCTCGACCAGCAGCTGGGTCTTGGCGTCATACATCGTGATGGACCAGAACGCCTTGGCCGGCGGCAGCTCGGGCAGGGTAATGGTGTATCGAGACGTCGCGCCATCCGGAATCTGGTCATCCGAATCCGCGCTGTAGAACGGATAGATGGCCTCCTGCTTGGAGTTTCCGTAGATGCCGACCTTCGCCCCGGTGAAGCGATACAGGTAATTGTTGTTGAGGTACTCGCGTGACCCGAAGAAGTCGCTTGATTTCACTTCTCCCGCCGCGATCTTCTTGTTGAGTGCCTCGAACTCCGCCCACGCGTCGGCGATGCCTCCCTCGAAGGCCGCCAGCATCTCGGGGCTCAAGTCCTTCGTATTGAACGGGAGGCCCGGGCCCACGCCAATGCGCGAGAAGCGCTCCATCAACCCCACCTCGGTCGGATTGACGGGACAGAACTGGAGCATGAAGTTGATGATGCCGAAGACCGCCGGCGTCTTGCCCCCGTCCGCACCAACGGGCGTCGGCCAGCTGATGTCCGGAGGCTTCGGCGACTCCGAGGACCCAAGGAACTGGCTCAGGGTCTGGACCTTGTACTGACTCTGGATGGCCTTCACCGCGTCGATGTCATCGGGCTCGAAGAGCTGCGTCCGCCCAATCAGCAGGGCGAGGTCGCTCTCGCAGTAGCAGATGCCATCGAACCGGGACCTGTCCCCACCCTCCCACGAGGGCCCCGCCAGCAGGAAGTTCCCTCCGCCGTTACCGGTCGCCCGGGTGCCGATGTAGCTGAAGTTGAACGTGTAGAGGTCGATACACTGAAACGAGAAATAGCGATTCTCCGGCACCATGGCCGGCACGCTGATCACGAGCGGCTCCGCGCGGAGGTCCACCGTGATGAATGAATAGGGGGTGTCCGAGTTCGGCGTCACGATGGCCGTATCGGCCGGAGTGAACACCTTCGGGTCATTGAAAATCTGATTGATGGGTGCCTTGTAGTTAGGGTTCCCCAGGTCGATGGAGTAGGCAAAGATGGTGTTGTAGTTCTCCGAGAGAGGCCAGCCATACAGGTAGGCATCTTTGACAATGACACGCGCTTCGGCGGGACTGACCGTGATAGACATACTGCTCCTGGCTGGAGATGCTCGCGACGATAGGAAATATGCCCCGATTATCGCAAGCTGTGTTCTCTCTCCAAAACACGTTCGGCCAGAAATAATTGGTGACGCAATGAGTTTGGAGTTGCGTTCTACCCCAACGACTTCATTCACAGCCCATCCACACTGATAAACGTCCACCCTTGACTGAGATTGATTTCTCAAGAGTGGATTAGTTCATCGACTTGCTTCTGAGCACCCCCCTTAGTTCGAGGCAATTGGCCCAAAGGCCTATAGGAGTACCGAGCGTCGCCCGCTGTGTCAGGGAACCCACCGGCCGAAGAAGTACTTGCGCCCCGGAACGAACCTCGCCGCTTCATCTGACGACAAGAACTCTTCCAAGACGGCGGCGGCGGTGAGCGGCTGGAACCGGCCATCCTTGAAGAAGCTCGAGCAGTTGATACCAGTAGAAGCCTCGAACCGGCGTCTCAAGAGCCATTGACTGGCCTCCTCGAAATGGCTGGAACCGAGGTTCTCAAGCAGCAAGCGAGCGATGTCGGGGACATGCGACACGCGGCCCATGAACACGTGGGCCTGCTCCGACCCCAGTCCCTGGGAGAGCTCCAGCACGCGGCCCATGACCTGCGCCTTGTACGCCGGAAACGCTTCATCCGTGGATGGATACTCAGCGATAGGCCCCCACCTCTCCTCCAGCATCAAAGAGAGGTGAAGCGGAAAGATTCGCGAGTCCGGCACACCCATGTTCCATTCAAGGAGACGCAGAACCTCTGGGACGAAAAGCAACTGCCCATGAACCGCGAGGGAATTGCTCAAGTCGAGCGCGGTGTCTCCGCCAACTGGGTCGAAGTTCGCGAAGCGGGTCCTCAAATGCGCCACCCACTTCTGGATGGCTTCGGTTGACCCGGCATCGCCCAGGAGCCTGCAGCAGGCGTCTCGAAGCAACCGATTCTCGGTGCTGAAGTAGACCTCCAACAGCCCCGTCGTATCCTGGAAGTTGCCCTGCACCGCCTGATCCAGGATATACGCCCACTGTTGCCATGGACCGGGCGCGGACTTGAGTGCGTCACGCTCGAAGAAGTATCCGTCTCGCTTCCAGTCAAGCCGAATGCCATTCATCGATCGTACTCCGCGCTCGTTCATTGCCACTTGCTCGTGAACAGGTCATCAATGCCCTGACAATGAGCGCAGAGTTCGCTCTGCGGCTGGAGGTTGCCTGGATTCGTCGGGCACCCTCCCGCCTCCTTGGGCACGAGGTGGTTGATTCGACTCTGCTTGTTGGCTTGCGTCAATGCGGCTTTCGCCTCGGCATCACTCGCGAAACTCCCTCCCGCCTGCTCACGGAGACGCGCCATGGCCGACTCGGGCGTCAAGAGTTGCCGCCCACTCACCGATTCCCAGTGGTCCCGATAGTTGCTTCGCTCTTCGTCCCATGCCGCGATGATCTTCTTGGTTCGCTCTGAATCATGCGCTCGGAACACATCGCAGGGGGGCTCGGGGAACACCCTATTTCCAGGTGCGCAAGTACACTGTGCAGCCTTCTGCGCGCGAACGGCAGCGAACTCTCGAGAGCGCTTCTCGCCTCGGTCGGAGAGCTTGCCCTTGAACTTGGCTTTATTGGAAGGATGCGGCTCGTTGAGCTTGTAGAAGTCATCGAAGCTCTGTGCCTCATCACCTTCCTTGAACGCAGCAGGGCACGTCTCCGAGCCACAGCACGGGCACTTGTTCTCGGCGATTCGATCCAACGCGAGCTGAACCATCGCCTCCATGTTCGGCAGAGGGGGCGTGCTCCCTGGGTAGCTCGCATGATTGCTGGTGGTGAGGTCCAGGTGCCGGCAGACGTTCTTGCCCTCCATCACGACGTCCATTGAGTGTGCCTGGAAGTACGTCTTGCCCGTGATGGTGTGAGTCAAGGCGCTGCCGCCGAAGTTGCGGGTCGCGGCCTCATCTCCCAATGGGGACGTCTGGTAGTAGCTCTTGCCCTTGAGTGCGACCGGCTTGCCACCCACGGTCACGCTGCTGCTCCCCTTCTTCAAATCCTTCGCGAAGGAGGTGTTCGGATAAGGAATCGGAACCGGGCCCGCTGGAGGAGGCGGCGGACTCAGGCAGACGTCGGGGAAAGCGGCCATGACCTTGGCATCACCTGCCTGGTGCGCCACCTCCATGCCATTCGCGAAGACTTTCTTGCCCACAAAGCCCCCTACACCCCGGATTCTAGAACCACGGCGGCACGGCCGCCTTGAGCGTTGCCAGCGAACCCCATGGCACGCTGTCCCGGAGCATAGCGGCGCGCCCATGCCGCGATGGCCCAGAGGACTCCGCAAAGCCCAGACGCCGCGCCGGTATCTCCCAGCGACTCCGCGCACAACCAAAGGGGGAACTCGCTCTTGCGCTGCCGCAACAGCCTGGAGACGAGTAGCGCCTGTTCCTTGAAGTAGAAGCTCTCGCCTGCCGCATCGGAGATGCGAAAAGCAATGTCATGAAGCCCAAGCCCGGCCTCCTCCAAGGCCGCTCGCGCGGAAGCCACAATTCCATCGGCCCGCAGCGGCACGTCATTCTCCAAGGAAGCGGACTCGCTTGCGAACCCCAGCCCGCGAACCGTGGCGAGCCCCTGCTCTTGCCGTGAGAGCAACAGGCAAGCGGCGGCCTCCCCCGGAATGATTCCATCCGAGTTGCCCTCAACGAGCAACCGCCCCCGCTCAGACAGACCGAGCAGCGTGCGCGCGCACAACATCGACTCCGCGGCCGCGACCACGCATGTCGGAAACTCGCGCTGGAGCAGCAATCTTCGGCCAGCGGCAAGAGCGGCGAACCCTCCATAGGAGCCCTCGGTGAAGATGCGCACCCACTCGGGACGAAGGGACACCTTCAGGCGTGCCCCAAGCGCTCGCACGAGCTGTTCGCTGGAGCTGGGGGTCGCCGTCGCCCCGGAAGGCAGCGCGAAAAAGAACGGGAGCTGCTCGAAGGCCTTGGTGCCGATCTGCTCCAGAATCTCCTGAAGGGCGTGGGTCAAGAAGTAGAGCCAACGCTCCATCGGAGATGACCTGACTTCGAGGACATCGCGCAGGTACGAAGCCACGATTTCGCGACCTCGATTGTCGAAGTAGGGCGAAACGTGTTTGCGGTTGATGCCGGCACGGAGCGCGGCACAAGCAGGTGCCCAGCGAAGCCCCACCGGGCACGACATTCCCACTGCCCGAACGAATACGGGGGCCCCGCTCATCGCCTTGAACCTCGGGAGTCACGGAGCCAGCGAACAGCGTCCCTGAGTCCGCGGAATAGGGGCTTTCCATTCCGGTAACCGATGATCTGCCCCCGCTCGGTGCGCGGTGGCTCCCCGATGGATATCTCCCGGAGCGAGTTGAGCTTTTTCCCCAGAGCGATGCGCGCGCGCCACACGAGTACCGCACGAGCCAGATGCGGCTCGAGAGTCACTGTATCGAGCACACCTTCCTGCTCGACCTCGCGATCCGCAAAGTGGAACCTGACGGGTACACGCAACGATGGGATGACGAATGGGACGACAGGCGTGGCGGCCATGTTCACACACCGGAGCTGCTCGCCCCCACGGAAGAGAGGAAACTGCTGATCCCCTGCGACGGACTGGAAGTATCTTGAATCGAAGTCCTCGGGAAGAAAGGGCGCCCGTTCATCACGCCAACGCGTGTCATAGGTCCCCGCATAGGCAACGCGTTGAGTCCAGGCCCTCCCGATATGTCCGACGCCCATCGGCTCTGGCCGGTCACGAGGCGAGAGGATCCGCTGCGCCGGATGCTCGAGATTCGGAAGTGGGGTCCCTTCGATTTGAGCTGTGCTGCGATGCGGATGGAATCCGACCCCTACCAGGTTCCGCCGCTCCACGGAGGCTCGCCCTGGACCACGGCTCTCATCCTGTCCTCCAAATGCCCGCTCGTACACCAGCGGCATCTCGGTAAAGGGCACGGGCTCCGAAGGGAACATGCGGCCCAGTGAGCGCAGCCAACGTCTTTCACCGAGCACCAGAAGGGCTTTTCTTCGCTTCTGGACTTCAAGGCCGACGGACAACTGCGTCACGGGGCGCCCTGAGGGAGAGACCGCCTTGCCGACGACAACCACGTCGGTGAACGGCTTCTCCATGGCGAAGTCACATTCGTAGCGGATGCTCGTCGTCGCCGGCTCTCCGTAATGCTCGTCGGTCGCAAGAGGCGGTTGCTGCTCGGCAGTGAGCGACAGCTCTCCTCGCTCATTCGCCTCGAATGTCCCCTTCACCACGACGATGCAGTAGTCGCGCGCATCCTTGCCAGAGGCGACCGAGAGACCTGCCTGCATCCCAGTCGAGTTGAACGAGATCTGCATGACCCGGAGTCCTGCCCCTGAGGTATCACAGAACGCGATGAGCCCCTTTCGACAGACATCACCGCCACCTGGAATGTCGACGGGGTGTCCAATAGTGGAAAGACGTCAAGGGCTTGGAGTGAGGAGGGGTCTCGTGACTGCGCTGGCCCCGCTCCTTCGATGTCCGTGGAGGCAACTCATGCCCGGTCAAGGCAATCACTGAATGGACTGCCGCAAGTACTCACGGTGGGGTCTTCTCGTGAAGACCTCGATTCAAGCCTCAAGAGCGGCGGCGGCATCCTTCTCCAGTGCCTCGCGCACCACGCCGAGCGCCTCCACCGCGGCGCGCAGCGCGGTCACCGGCACACGCCCTCCGAGCTGATTGGCCCAGGCCATCTGGCGTGCCTCCACCTCTCGTAGCCGTTCGCGCCCCTTGGGCGTCATCACGATGAGCTTCGCGCGGCGATGGTGCGGGTTCTCCTGGTACTCGATGAGCCCATCCGCCTCGAGCGCGTCGGCCGTCTGCTGCACGCTCTGCCGCGTCAGTCCCACCGTCCGGGCCACGTTCGCCACCGGCGCGGGCTCGTGGTCCACCACCCCCAACACCTGCCACCGCGCACTCGTGAGCCCCGACGGCTCCGCGAGCCGCTCGCCCGCCGCGAGGACCAACCCGTTGTTCCGGAAGATTTCGACCACCAGGTCCGTGAAGGCCGCCCCGGCCGACGTGTATTTCGCCATGGACAGAAAACTGTCATCATGACAATTCATTGTCAATTCACGGCCTGCACTGCCCAACGCGAACAACTCGCGGTAGACAGTGAAGCACCTGCCCCGACGAGGACATGACCCGACCGCGCCCCCGAAACCTTGGACTCAGCACAGGCGCCCTGCTGCTCCTGGTCTTCGTCGCGGGCTGCCGGACCGAGTCCACGCCGAGCTACATCCGCCTCTCGGGAGCAGCCCCCTCGCTGAAGAACGCGCCCACCTCGCGCGCCGTGCTCGTGACCTTCTGGGCCACCTGGTGTCCCCCCTGTCGCAAGGAGACGCCTTCGCTCGTGGAGCTGGCCCAGGAGCCTCCCGAAGGACTCAGCGTCATGGTCTTCAGCCATGACTCGGACATGGCGGCCGTGGAGAAGTTCCTGAGCGGTCCCCCCGTCCCCGCCCTCCACCTGCGCCTGGACGAGGACCTCGCGGCGGCCCGAGCATTCGGCGTCGAGACCCTCCCCACGGCCATCCTCGTCGTCGACGGCCAGCAGGTCGCTCGCTTCTCCGGGTCCAAGGACTGGAGCTCACGCTCCATGCGCCGCCTGCTGGAGAAGTTGAGCCGCCCCGCCGAGTCCGGGCCCGCGCCTTGACGCGCCGTCGCGCCGCCAAGTAAGCCCTGGGGTCGTGCAGCCCCTTCTGCGCATCCTCGCCCTCTTCCTCGTGCTGATGACCGGAGGTGTCTTCCAGACCCTCGCGTTCGCCAGCCAGGAGACCGAGCCTTGCGCGGACGAAGAAGAGGCCGGGCAGCCCTGCGAGGACTGCGCGTCCGCCTGCGTGCTGTGCCTCTGCTGCCCCCTGCGAGCCGCCGCCCCGAGCCTTCCGGAAGTGGATGTGTCCCTCCCCACTCCGCGACATGAGCCGGCGCCGGCTCGGCCCCCCGCGCTGGCCTTGTCCGGCGTGAGCGCGGACATCTTCCAACCTCCGAAAGCCTGAGCCCGCCCTTCACGGGAGACGTGTGTCCAGCGCCCGCCCCCATGGGCCGCTGACACACGCGCCCCTTCGTGCCCCCAACCCTCCCTCGCGCATGTCGCGCGGGGACTGCACCGCCGACGATGGCCTCTCGGGGCCTTCGCAGCCGGAGTTCCATCCATGCGTTCACTGCGTTCGCTGTCCGTGGTCGTGTCCCTCGTCCTCGCCCTCCCCGCTCTCGCCGAGGAGCCCCCGCGCCAGCAGCCTCCCAAGGCCGAGGCCGAGAAGCCCAAGTGCGAGCACGGCGTGCAGAAGACCCTCTGCACGCGCTGCAACCCGAAGCTCGCGGCCGTGTTCAAGGCCAAGGGCGACTGGTGTGCCGAGCACGAGCGACCTGAGTCCCAGTGCTCCCTCTGCCATCCCGACCTGGCCCAGAAGGGAGTGAAGTAGATGGGCACCCGCATCGGCCCCCTGGCGATGGTGGCCCTGCTCCTTTGGGGCATGGCCTCCTGCTCGAAGGACACGCGGCCCGGCGGCGCGGAGAAGTCCGCCATGGCCTTGGCCGATGCGGGTCCCCCCGCCGCGATGGACACCCAGTCTGTCGCCCTGTGCGAACACCGGGTGCCCGCGGAGCTGTGCACGCGGTGCAATCCCGACCTCGTCGACGTCTTCAAATCGCAGGACGACTGGTGCGACGCCCACGGCGTCCCCGAGTCACAGTGTTTCCAATGCAACCCGAACCTCACCTTCACCCGTGAGGACACCCCACCCAAGGACTGGTGCAAGGAGCACGCGGTCCCCGAGTCCATGTGCACGAAATGCCATCCGGCCCTTGTCGCGAAGTTCATCGCGGCCGGTGACTACTGCCGCGAACACGGCTTGCCCGAGTCCGTCTGCCCCTCCTGTCATCCGGAGCGGGTGACGGCGGCGGGAGCCCAGCCGCCTGTCTTTCCCGAGCCAGGGACGCGCGTCCGCCTCGCGTCATCCGAGACGGTCCAAGAGGCCGGCATCCAGACGCGTCGGGCGCGCAAGGTCCCCTTCGCGCGGACGTTGGACGTCGTCGGGCAGCTCGACTTCAACCAGAACCGGCTGGCGCAGCTGTCCGTGCGCAGCGAGGCGCTGGTGGTGGAGGTCCGCGTCGATGTCGGCGACGAGGTGAAGACGGGCCAACCGCTCGTGCTCGTGGCCTCTGGCAGCGTCGGCGCGGACCAAGGGCGGCTCACCTCGGCGCAAGCTCGGTTGGGATTGGCCCGCGCGGCGCTCGAGCGAGAGCAGAAGCTCGCCGCGAGTGGCATCACGGCGCGAAAGGATGTCGAAGCGGCGCAAGCGGAGGTCTCCTCCGCGGAGGCCGAACGCGACGCGGCCCGCGCGGCCCTCTCCGCCGCAGGCGCACCGACGAATGGGCAGCAGGGTACCTATGCGCTGTCAGCGCCCTTCGCGGGCACGGTGGTCGCTCGCGATGCGCTCGCGGGGCGGCATGCCTCGGCGGGACAGCCGCTCATCCAGGTCGCGGACCTGAGCACCCTGTGGGCCCAGCTGGAGATACCCGAGGCAGACGCGGCCCAGGTGCGCGCGGGCCAGCGCGTCACCCTCACCTTCGACACGCTGCCCGGGCAGCCGCATGTGGCGACACTCACGCGCGTCGGCGCCTCCGTGGACCCGGCCTCGCGCACCGTTCGGGCTCGGGTGGAGTTGCCGAATCCGGACGGAGCCCTGAAGGCCGGGCTCTTCCTGCGAGCGAAGGTGGAGGTGGCCGCCGAGCACGCCGCGGTGATGGTTCCGCATCAGGCCATCCAGCGCGCCGAGGGCAGGACGCTCGTCTTCGTGAAGAAGCAGGAGGGACTCTACGAGCCCGTCGCGGTGAAGCTGGGCGCGGGGACTCGGGAAGAGGTCGAGGTCCTCGAGGGGCTCGCGGCGGGCACGGAGGTCGTCACCACGGGAGCCTTCCTGCTCAAGACGGAGATTCTCAAGGAGTCCATCGGCGCGGGCTGCTGTGAGACCGGGGAGAGCCGGTAACCGTCATGCTGACTCGGCTCATTGATTGGTCCTTGTCACACCGCTGGGCCGTGCTGCTGGGCACGGCGGCGCTGGTCGTCTCCGGGCTGCTCGCCTTCCGAGTCCTGCCCATCGACGCCATCCCGGACACCACTCCCGTGCAGGTGCAGGTGAACACGGTGGCGCCCGCGCTCACGCCCACCGAGGTGGAGCGGCAGCTCACCATCCCCATCGAGCAGGCACTCTCGGGGCTGCCTCGCGTCAGCGAGCTGCGCTCCATCTCCAAGTTCGGCCTGTCCCAAGTCACGCTCCAGTTCAGCGACGGCGTGGACCTGTGGTTCGCGAGGCAGCAGGTGTCCGAGCGACTGAGCCGAATCCAGACGCCCACCGGCATCGAGCCTCCCTCGCTGGGGCCCGTGGCCACGGGCCTGGGCGAGGTGTTCCACTACCTGGTCAAGAGCCGCACGCGGAGCCTGGAGGAGCTGCGCACCCTGCACGACGGGGTCATCGCGCCCCAGCTCCGCGCGGTGCCTGGGGTGGCGGAGGTGAATGCCTGGGGTGGCGAGGAGAAGCAGTGGCACGTCATCGTCGACCCTCGACGGCTTCAGCAGTTCAGCCTCGACCTGGGTGATGTCTACCGAGCCCTGGAGGAGAACAACGCCAACGTCGGCGGTGGCGTGGTCGAGCGCGCCGGAGCCTCGAGCCTGGTGCTCGGCGTGGGAGTGCTCGATGGAGGCAAGTCCATCGAGGACGTGGTCGTCGCCGCGCGCCGAGGCGTGCCCGTGCGCATCCGCGATGTGGCGCGCGTCGAGGTGGGGCATGAAATCCGGAGGGGCGCCACCACGGCGGATGGAGAGGGCGAGGTCGTCCTCGGCCTGGGCTTCATGTTGGTGGGAGAGAACTCGCACACGGTGACGAAGGCGCTGGCGCTGCGTTTGGAGGAGCTCAGGCGGACCCTGCCCGAAGGTGTCACCGTGGAGCCGGTCTACGAGCGCACGGAGCTGGTGGAGCTGGTGCTGCGCACGGTGCGCACCAACCTCCTGGAGGGCGCGCTGCTGGTCATCGCGGTCCTCTTCCTCTTCCTGGGCAACTGGCGCGCGGGGCTCATCGTCGCGGCGGCCATTCCCTTGTCGATGCTGTTCGCCTTCAACGCGATGTTGCGCTTTGGCATCGCGGGGACACTCATGTCGCTGGGGGCCATCGACTTCGGGCTCGTGGTCGACTCCTCCGTCATCCTGGTGGAGAACGCGGAGAGGCGGCTGGCGGAGGCTCGGGATGGGCGCTCGCTGCTGGAGGTGGTGCGAGACGCCGCCATCGAGGTGCGCAAGCCCACGCTCTTCGGTGAGCTCATCATCATGGTGGTGTACCTGCCCATCCTCGCGTTGGAGGGCGTGGAGGGGAAGCTGTTCCGCCCCATGGCGCTCACGGTCATCTTCGCGCTGCTCGGGAGCGCGGTGCTGTCCATGACGCTGATGCCGGTGCTGGCGTCGTTCGCGCTGAAGCGAGGTGCGAAGCCGCACGCGGAGCCGCGCCTCGTGCGCTTCCTCCAGCGGTGCTATCGGCCAGTGCTCGAGTGGGCGCTGGCCCATGCGCGCGTCACGCTTGGAGCCGCGGCGCTGCTCGTGTTGGGAGCGGCCTTCGCCGCCACGAGGCTGGGGAGCGAGTTCGTCCCGCGCCTCTCCGAAGGCACGCTCGTCATCAACACGGTGCGCCTGGCCGAAGTCTCTCTCTCGGAGTCGGTGCGCTACGGTGGACAGATAGAGCGCGTGTTGCTGTCGCACTTTCCCGACGAGGCGCAGCGGGTCTGGACGCGCACGGGCACGGCGGAGGTGGCCACGGACCCGATGGGCATCGAGCTGTCGGATGTCTTCATCACGCTCAAGCCCCGGGAGCAGTGGAAGCGAGCGGAGACCCAGGAGGAGCTGGTTGGAGAGATGAAGGCGGAGCTGGCGGACCTGCCCGGCATGCGCATGGCGTTCCTCCAGCCCATCGAGATGCGGGTCAACGAGATGATTGCGGGCGTGCGCAGTGACGTCGGCATCAAGCTCTTCGGGGACGACCTCGAGGTGCTCAAGGCGAAGGCACGCGAGGTGGAGGCGCTGGTGAAGGGCCTCCCGGGCGCGGCGGATGTCACGGTGGAGCAGGTGACGGGGCAGCCGGTGATGGAGGTGGTGGTCGACCGGAGTGCGGTGGCGCGACATGGCATTCCCGCGCGAGCGGTGCTCGACGTGGTGGAGGCCATGGGCACGCGCGTCGTCGGCGAGGTGCGCGAGGGCGAGCGCAGGTTCGACCTGGCAGTGCGGCTGCTGGAGGAGTACCGCGACGACCCGGCGAAGCTCGCGTCCATTCCAGTGACAGCCCCGAGCGGCGAGCGGATTCCCCTGGGGAGGCTGGTGACGATTCGCGAGGTCGTGGGCCCCACGACCATCCAGCGCGAGTGGGGAAAGCGCCGACTGGTGGTCCAGGCGAACGTGCGCGAGCGCGACCTCGGTGGTTTCGTGGACGAGCTGCGCCGCACGCTCGACACGCAGCTGGAGCTGCCGACGGGCTACTCCGTTCGGTATGGAGGACAGTTCGAGCACCTGGAGCGTGCCCGGGCGAGACTGCTCATCGTGGTGCCGGTGGCGTTGACACTCATCTTCCTGCTGCTCTACCTCACGTATCACCGGGTCCTGGATGCGCTGCGCATCTTCGCGGGAGTCCCCTTCGCGCTCGTGGGGGGAGTCCTGGCGCTCCTGGTGCGGGGCTTGCCGTTCTCCATCTCCGCCGCCGTGGGTTTCATCGCACTGTCCGGTGTGTCCGTCCTAGGGGACATGGTGCTCGTCTCTCGCGTGCGGGGACTGCTGGAGCGCGGCCTGTCCGTGGGGGAGGCCATTCGGGAAGCGGCCCTGACGCGGTTGCGGCCCGTGCTGATGACGGCGGCGGTGGCCGCCATCGGCTTCGTTCCCATGGCGCTGAACACGGGAGTCGGTGCGGAGGTCCAACGGCCGCTCGCCACGGTCGTCATCGGAGGCGTCCTCTCCTCTACCCTGCTCACGCTCGTGGTGCTTCCCGTCCTCTACACGGTGTTCGGAGCGGGGCGGAGCACGTCCGAGAATGAGCCACCTGTCGCTTCGGCGGATGCAGCACCCGAGGAAGGGCGCGCGGTGGGATGAGCGATGCGCGGTCACTCACTCAGGGCCGCAGCCGGAAGGGCACCTTGACCACGCGGTACACGGCGACGGGCTGCCCCTCCAGCATCGCCGGTTGATATCGCCACGTGCGCACCGCGCGCAGCGCGGCGGAGGCGAAGGGCTCGTCACCTCGCATCACCGTGACGTCTCGGACCTCGCCCCGCGCCGTGACGACCAGCTTGAGGACCACCATCCCTTCGCGTCCCGCCGCTCGCGCTTCCTGGGGGAACTCCGGCTGCTGATTCCCCACGAGCTCCACGGGCGGTTTCGCGTTCTCCGGCAGTTGGATGGGCTCGGCGGGAGCACTGCTCGAACGCGCCCCGACCGCCACCGGCCTGGTGGGCTCCACGGCGGCGGCGGGAGCCTCCAGCGGCGTGGGGGCACTCAGCGACGGTCCTGACTGCCACTCCGCCGGACCCGCCACCTCCGCGCCGGGAGATGACGCTCCTCCTCGGCCTCCTCGTTCGCGCTGCAGTCGCTGATTCAAGAGCACCTCGCCAGACCCACCCGCGAGCACCCGGTCCGAGCGATAGCCCTCCCGCACGAACGTCAGCTCCGCCGTGGCCAACCCCTTCGCATCCGGTGGCACCTCCAGCACGAAGGGCGTCGTGCCTCGCTCCACGCCCTTCCAGAAGACTCGCGCTCCCGAAGGTTGGCTGGAGACATGGAAGCGCACGGGCTGAGGCGGCTGCACCGCCGCCACCGTGGGCGGCGACTCGCGCACCGGCGCCGCCGATGGAACCGGTGTGACCCCTGTCTGCGCGGCCACCGGAGGAGAAGGAACACGACGTGCACCGAGCAGATAGGCCCCGACTCCACAGGCGAGCAGCACGCCCAACATCAACCCCCAGCGACGGAAGCTCGGACGAGGCGACTCCGGACGAAGCACGGAGGACTCATCCAGGCTGATGTCCAACACCATCGTGCTCTGCCCCCCCCTGTTCGTGGACGGCGTCGACACGGCGAGCGGCCCGGTCAGCACTTCACCCGGGCCCGTGTCCGCCGAACCCCCGCCTACGCCCCGCAGGGCCTCCAGGAGCGCATCCATGGACTCGTACCTGTGCGCGGGCTGCTTCTCCAGGCAGCGACGCACCACAGCCTCCACGGACTCGGGAACCGCCATCTCCGGACGCACCACTTGGAAGCGAGGGGGCGGCTCCTTCTGGTGCGCGAAGATGAGCTCCAGCGGGTCCTGCATCACGAAGGGCGGACGCCCCATGAGCATCTGGTACAGCAAAACTCCGAGTGCATAGACGTCACTGCGCGCATCCGCCAGGTTCCGCGCCTGCTCCGGCGCCATGTACATCGGCGACCCCAGGAACATCCCGCCCTGGGTGATTTCCGGCACCGCCGCGTCGCCACCACTCGCGCTCGCGCCCACCACGGCGAAGGACTTCACCAGCCCGAAGTCGAGCACCTTCACATGGTCGCGCCCCTCCTCCGCCAGCAGCATCACGTTCGCGGGCTTCAAATCCCGGTGCACCACTCCCAGCCGATGCGCCTCGCGCAGCGACCGGCACACCTGCTGCGCAATCTCCACCGCGCGCGGCCAGGGCAGGGGCCCGGAGGCCAGGTGCTCCGCCAGCGTGCGCCCCTCCAGGTACTCCATCGCGATGTAGAACGTCCCATCCTCCGTCTTCCCGTAGTCGATGACGGTGACGGTGTTGGGATGGGTCAGCTTCGCCGTGATGCTCGCCTCCAGGAGGAAGCGCCGCTGGAACTCCGGGTCGCTCGCGGTGGGGAACGTGGGACTCATCACCTTGAGCGCCACCACCCGCTCCAACGGAAGCTGGAGCGCGCGATACACCCGGCCCATGCCCCCGGCGCCCACGGGCGACAGCACCCGGAAGCGCCCGTGGAGCACCTGGCCGAGCAGCGGGTCCACCAGCGAGTGAGGCGACGTCGACGGGCGCGGATCAGTCTGCATGGCGAGCACCTGCCGGAGACCGTCGCATGCGGTCGTCACGGCGGTGTGCCGGCCACATCACGCCCCGGCCAACATCCCGTCACAAATCGGCGCGCCTCCGGGAGCACCGGCCCCGCGACGCACGGGCCGGTGCTTCCCTCCACCACCAGGGACTACGAGGAGCGGCGACGGCGAACCCGCGCCAGCCCCAAGAGTCCCAACAGCGTCAGCGCCGCGAGCGAGCCACCCGAGCTGTTGCAGCCCGAGCCCTCCGCGTCGCCTCCATCCGGGAGCACCTCCACCGGCGGCTTCAGCCCCCCCGTCCCCGCATCCGAGGCCACACCCGCGTCCGCTTGCGGCGGAGGCCCCGCATCCACGGGCTCCGGCACCACGGGCTCACCCGCGTCCGGCGAAGGCTCGGGAGTCCCCGCGTCCACCGGAGGCGTGCCCGCATCCGGCACCGTCGGCGTCTCCAGCACGTCCGCCAGCGTCGTCGCCTGGATGAAACCATCGTGATACACGACGCCGACCTGCTTCACGGTGTCACTGCGATACAGGCCCAGCTTCAAGTAGTTGCCCTGCCCCGCGTACATCGTCACCGCGCTGCGCTTCTGCAGCACCTTCTCCTTGTTGTGCCACAGCTCCACGAAGCCCGTGCTCGCCTTCGAGGACCACTTCACGTGCAGGATGAACTCGTGCCACACGCCCCGCTGGAGCTTCGTGCGCCACGGAATCGTGTTGTCGTCGTTCAACACCATGCGGATCTCCTCACCTCGCACGTAGAACTCCAGCGGAGGTGAGCCGCAGCACCCGTCATGGTGCCACTGCGTGAAGAGCTGCCACGTATCCACGCTCGGAAAGTCCGGTGCGAACATCACGTTCCACCGATAGAAGTACTCGGAGCCTTCCTTCTCGCCCCCCTGGTACACCAGCTCGTTGCGGTTGCCGCTGGAGTTGATGGGGTCGTCCCCCTGTTTCACGGTGACCTTCAGCGCGTACTTCCCCTGCGCCACCGGATTCGTCACCACCAGCAACCGGTCCGAGCTCACCATCTGCTCGCCCGAGTATTGCGAGCGGTTTCCCGTCTCGAAGTCACCTCTCCACACAATGCCTGCCAAAGCCAGGCTGGGAACCATCCACATCGCAAGCAAACCAGGGACGAAGACTCTCAATCACACCTGTCCTGTGAATGTTTGACAGCCAACGTTTGACACGCTGGAGCCCAAAGCATTCCACAGTTTCATTCCCGCTGCGTTTTCATCCCTCTCGCCTGACAACGGGGCAGGCATCCGAGCAAGAGACTGGATGTCTGATAAATCTTTCGCCAGGTGTGGGGGCCCTCCACCCGCCGGCCGGGCCGGTGAGTTCCCCTAATGACTCAGTGCGCCATCGGCGGATTCCTCGGCGCCGCGAGGTGCCTTCTGGAAGGTGGTGTGGTGTATGGTCCCCACCCCTTCCGGCGCTCCATCCTTGGGCGTCCCGGGTGCCCCCATGCTTCTCCTGCGTGACGTCCAGAAGACCGACCTGGCCGGCCTCAAGCGGCTCGCCGCCGTGCTCAACACGGTGAACCTGCCGAACAACGAGGAGACGCTCGAGAACATCATCGACAAGTCGGTGAAGAGCTTCGCCGGCAAGGTGAAGAACCCGCTCGAGCGCGAGTACCTCTTCGTCCTGGAGGACGTGCGAAACAGCCTCATCATCGGCACGTCGATGATCATCGCCCAGCACGGCACGTACGAGGCGCCGCACATCTACTACGAGGTGAGCGAGCGGGAGCACTACTCCGCCTCCCTGGAGCGCCACCTCCGGCACAAGGTCCTCTCCATCGCCTACAACTACGAGGGCCCCACGGAGATTGGTGGCCTCGTCGTCGACCCGCCCTACCGCGCCACGCCCGACAAGCCCGGCAAGCAGCTGTCGTACGTGCGCTTCCTCTTCATCGCCATGCACCGCCGGCTGTTCCGTCCGCGCGTGCTCGCGGAGCTGCTCCCGCCGCTGCTCCCGGACGGACGCAGCCTGCTGTGGGAGGCGTGCGGCAAGAAGTTCACCGGGCTGACTTACCTGGAGGCCGACCGCCTCAGCCGGCAGAACAAGGAGTTCATCAAGGAGCTCTTCCCCGCCTCGGACATCTACGCGTCCCTCTTCCCGGACCGCGTGCAGAAGGTGCTGGGCGAGGTGGGGCCGAACACGCGCGGCGTGCAGCGCATGCTGGAGCGCATCGGCTTCAAGTACGTGGAGCGCATCGACCCGTTCGACGGAGGCCCGCACTTCGAGGCCAACACGGGCGACGTGACGCTCATCCGCAAGTACCGCACGGTGAAGCTGGCGGAAGAGGACTTCGAGATGGAGGGGGACGACGTGCTCGTCGCCTTCGAGAAGGACTCGGGCCGCAACCGCTTCCGCTCCGTGCGCTGCATGGCCCGGCTCGACAACCAGGTCATCTACCTGCCCGCCGCCGCGAAGGAAGCCCTGGGCGCGGACGCGGGCGACCGGCTGTCCATCATCCCCTTCGAGTAACCGGACCGAAGCTCACCGCTGGCGGACCACGCGGTGGGCTCCCCGCAGGAGCGCGAGCCACCGCGCCCCCGCCTCCAGCGCCGGGCCTCGCGCATCCGCGAGGGCCAGCGGCAGGTGCGTGTCCGGCCGCACCGCGTCCAGCGAGGTGGGGTCCAAATCCAGCGTGCCGCCCTCCACCAGCGCCACGCGCACCCACGCATGCGGCCTGGCGGGTCCGCCATCCACCACCAGGAGCCCGTGCACCAGGGCCACGCTCACGCCCTTCTTCCGAGCCTCCGCCGCGAAGCGCAGCGCGTGCGCCAGACATCCACCCGCCTCGCCTTCGCCCCCCTCGCGCCAGTCCGCGGCCCCAGGGCCCTTCTCCGGGAACGCCGCGTGGACACGCGCCGAGAGGGCCCGGGCCGCGCCACGTGTCCACGGCGTCATGCCCTCCAGCCGTGGCGGGACCTCTACGGCGGGCACCAGCGTCAGCGCCCCGTCCGTGCCCTCCACGGGGAGCCCCTGCGAGAAGAAGTCGGGCGGCGCGCGCAGGGGCTCTCCCGGGGACGCCACGGTGAAGCGGGACTCGCCCACCTCCAGCACCTCCATGCGCCCACCCGCGCCGTAGCGGGCCCGGAAGGGGACGCCCAGCAGCGTGCCCTCCACCCAGGGGGCCGTCCCTCCGGTGACACAGTGGGGGCCCTCGCGACCGGACAGCTCCTCGCGCCCCGTCACGCAGCCTGGCGCGGGCGGGCCTCGCCACAGCCACAGCGCCTGGGGCACCACCTTTCCCCCCGCGAGCCGACCCGAGGCATCCACCTCCAGCGTCACCTCGCGGCGCCGCTCTCCGTGGCTGGAGCCTCGGGTGTGCAGGTGCTGGCTCAGGTAGGAGAAGCGTCCGGCCTCGTGCGTCAGGCTCACCGTGCCCACGGGCACCCCTCGCCAGGAGAAGACGAAGCGCGCCGACTCCCCCCGGGGAGGGCCCTCTGTCCCCTTCCCTGGGCTCACGGGGCTGGCGGCGAGGGCGAGGACGAGGAGGGCGAGCGGGGAAGACACGAGGCCCCCAGTCTGCGGCGTTTTGAGGACCGGCGCGAGAAGGCAGGGTAGCCTTCCCCACGTCCATGGGCGCCAAACGGTACCTCTTCACGTTCGGCCTGCTGGCCGGTCTGCTCTCCGCGCTCGTGCTCGGGGGGGTCCTCGAGTTGAGCGGTCAGCCGCTGGAGGCCTCCTCCTGGACGGTGCTGGTGCTGGCCACGCCCGCGCTGTACCTGACGGGTGGCTATCTGGCGTGGTTCCGCTGGGCGGCGCTGCGGCGACTGGCCCGGCGTCGCGTCATGGCTCGGCTGGCGGAGGGAGACCTCACCACCTCTGGCGGGCCCACCTTCGAGGGACACGAGGATGTCCGCCGCCTCATCTTGTCGCTGCGCCGTGCGTTGTCGCAGGTGCAGCGGGTGACGGCCAACCTGCACCGCACCAGCAACGACGTGAGCGAACAGGCCCTCAGCCTGCTCGAAGCGGCGCGCCGCCAGGGAGGCGCCGTGGAGCGCACGCTCCAGTCCGTCAGCGACATGGGCGGCAGCCTCCAGGTGGTGGGCAAGCGCGTGCACCAGCTCGAGGTGTTCGCCGTCGACACCACCGGCGCGCTGCTGGAGATGACGGAGCGGCTGGGACAAGTCGTCGGCGCGCTGTCGCAGGTCAACGACTTCGCCAACCACACCACCTCGCTGATGCAGGCCATGAGCGAGCGGCTGGCCAACATCGCCTCGTCGGGGGATGAGCTGGCGCGCTTCGCGAGCGAGGCCGAGGACTTCGTCGCCCTCGTCGAAGGCGGCATCGACTCCGTGCGCCGCCGCGCCAGCGAGACGAACCAGCTGGCGCTCGCGGTGACGGCCACGGCCGAGCGGGGCGAAGTGCTGGTGGCCGACAGCGTGAAGGGCATGTACCGGGTGGAGGAGACGGTCCGGAAGGCCGCGGAGCTGATGGGCACGCTGGGCTCCCGCTCCGCGGAGATTGGCCGCATCGTCGACGTCATCCAGGAGATTGCCGACCAGACCAACCTGCTCGCCCTCAACGCGGCCATCATCGCCGCCCAGGCGGGTGAGCACGGCCGGCCCTTCGGCGTGGTGGCCAACGAGATTCGCAACCTCGCCGAGCGCACCACGCGCTCCACGCGCGAAATCGGCGCCATGGTGTCCGGCATCCGCGACGCGGTGCTGACCGCGGTGACGCTGGTGCACGAAGGCCGCGAGCAGGCCACCACCGGCGTGGCGCTGGGAGACCGCGCCTCCGAGGCACTGGTGGAGATTCGCACCATCACCCAGCGCACCTTCAGCGCCGTGGAAGCCACGGTGACGGAGACGCAGCGGCTGGAGGCCCAGGGCGCCACGGTGGTGGAGGCCAGCCGGCGGGTGGCTCGGCGCGTGGAGGACGTCACGCGCATGGCCATCGAGCAGTCCGGCCACGCCCGCGAGCTGGTGCGCCAGACGATGGAGATGGCCCGCGTGGGGCATGGGGCCTCGCAGAAGGCGGAGGACCAGGCGCGCACGGGGCGCGACCTGTCCGAGGCCGTGGTGCGCCTGAGCGCGTCCATCGAGGAGCTGCGCACCGCCAACGCGGTGCTCATCAAGGCGGACTCGTCCATTCGCGAGGAGGTGGCGCAGGTGCGGGAGGACGCGCGCCGGGTCATCCGCATCGGCGATGGGCTGACGCGCACGGTGAATCAGCTGGGCCACGAGGCGCTGGGGTTGGAGACGGAGGTGTTCCGCTTCCAGCTGCCGCGGCCTCGCGCGGGCGGCACGATGCGCGTGGTGCTGCACCAGGCGGCCTCGCTGCGAAACCGCCAGGCGGTGGACCCGCTGTTCAGCGTGGAGAACCAGCTCTCGGAGCTGACCGCGTGTGCCTTCTCGGGCCTCACGCGGCTGGAGGACGGCGGGCTGGAGCCGGACCTCGCCGAGCGCTGGGACGCGGACCCGTCCGCGCGCCGCTACCGCTTCTACCTGCGCCGAGGCGTCACCTTCCACGACGGGGCGCTGCTCACCGCGACGGACGTGAAGCGCCACCTGGAGCGGCTGATGGACCCGGCCGTGCGCTCACCGGACCGCAGCCTGCTCGAGGACGTGGAGGGCGCGGTCGAGTTCTCCTCGGGACTGGCGCGCGAGGTGTCCGGCATCGAGGTGCTCGACGACTCGACGCTGGAGATTCGCCTGCGCGAGCCCAAGGCATTCTTCCCGCACTTGATGGCGCTGACGCCCACGGCGGTGGCGCGAGTGGATGCGGGGGGAAGGCTGGTGGGCACCGGCCCGTTCCGCGTCGTGTCGCTGGAGCCCGAGCGCGTGGTGCTGGAGCGCAATCCGTCCTACTGGCGCCCCACGGTGCCGCTGCTGGACCGGCTGGAGTTCCAGTTGGTGGACTCGCGCGAGGAGGCCGTCACGAGGCTGCGCACGGGCGCGGCGGACCTGGTGTCCTTCCTCTCCGCGGAGCACGTGGAGGTGCCGGGGCTCGACTCCTTCCAGGTGCTGGCCAGCGCCGCGCCCTTCACCGCCTTCATCGCCCTCAACCTGCGCGAGACGCCGTACGACGACGTGCGCGTGCGCCGGGCCCTGCGCGCGGGCATGAACATCCAGGGCGCGGTGGAGCAGTTCCACCCAGGCGCCCGCGTGGCCCGCACCCTCACCCCGCCCGAGCTGCTGGGCGGCGCGGAGGTCCGAGGACTGCCGACCCCCGACGTGGCGATGGCGGAGCAGCTCCTGCGCGAGGTGGGCCTGCGTCGGCTGCGGCTCACGCTGCATCACCCCGCCGGGCGCGACACCTCCGCCGAGGACGCGGTCCTCTTCCGTCCCCTGTTGCAGGCGGGCCTGCTGGAGCTGCGGCATGTGGAGATGGCGCCGGAGGACTACGCGGTGCAACTGCGCGAGGGGAAGCTCCCGGCCTTCCATGCCCACTGGCTGGCGGACTTCCCGGACCCGGACACGTTCCTCTACTTCCTGCTGAACTCCGCCGCGCAGACCGTCTACCCGCTGAGCTATCGCAACGCGGAGCTGGACCGCATCACCGCGGAGGCGCGCGTGTCCATCGACCCGGAGCTGCGCCAGCAGCTCTACGTGCGCGCCGAGCACCTCTTCCACGACGACTGTCCGCTCATCCCGCTGTACCACGAGCGCATCCACGCGGCGGCCACGTCGTCGGTGCAGGGACTTCGGCTGCACCAGACGCCTCCACAGGTCCGCTACGAGGACCTCTGGGTGGACCCGAACACGGCCGCGTGAAGTGAGTCACGGGGCCGGGACCTCGCGCCGCGCTCCGTCCGAATGCGCGTGCCGTTGAGGCCAGCCGAGTGTCTCCACCTGGATGCCCGGCCCCAGGCCGTACGACTCCAGTCGCCACACGCCCTCGCGCTCCACGACGACGAGCATCCGCCCCTCGAAGAACGCCGCGCCCGCCATCCGTGTCGGATACCCCGGCAGCGGACACATGCCCAGTCGCTCGCCTTGCGCGAAGAACTGCAGCCACACCTGCCGGCCCTCTGGCACCCACGCATCCGCGAGCACTCCCACCCAATCCCCCTGCAGCAACGCCGCGTCGTACAGCGTGCCGGGCAGCGCCTCGAAGGGCAGCGCATCCACCTCCCACTCCGCGCGCCCCGTCGTCGAGTCCACCGCGCGGAGCACGGTGCGCTCCTCTTCCGGAGTACAGGGGAGTCCCCCCTCGCGCGCGCAGGACTGGGCGAACAGATAGCCCCAGGTCCCCGCCGCGGACAGCAGCGCGGGCTCCGCGTGGGGCGTCAGCGTGCGAGCCCCTCCATCCCAGTCCACGTCCACCTGTGCGCCGCCGTCCATGGAGACAAAGGCCCGCGCGCCCACCAGGAGCGCCCCTCTCGCGACCGCCAGCGAGGCGCTCCCGATGAGGGCACCGCCATCGTCACGCAGGGAGGTGAGGCGCAGCGAGGAGCCGCCATCCGGGTCGACGTCGGCGCGCTCCAAGCGACCCTCCCCGGTGTATCGAATCGGTGTGCCCGCCGTGTCGAGCACGAGCCGAGCCTCTCCTCGCCACGGCTCGACGGGCCCCGCGTGGACGAGTGAGCCCGCGTCCTCTCGCCCCGCGAGCCAGACCCACCGGGCGCCTTCCGGCACGGGAGCGGCGGTGCCCCCATCCTCCTCCGAGCCGCCATCCAGCACGTGAGCCCACGCCACCTGCGCGATGACGTCCCCCGTCTCCGTCAGCGCGACATGCCCCGCGCCCAGGTGCCCGACCCAGGGCCCCGCGTCCACGGGCGCACCGAGCGACTCCCACGTCGCCTCCCACTGACGCTCTCCCAGGCCCCGGGCGGCATAGGACTCCAGCCCCGAGGGCGCGAACACCACCACGCCCGCATCCGACACGGCCAGCAAGGTGCGCGGGCCTCCATCGGGATAGGGCGACTCGTAGCGCATCAGTCCCCGCGAGGTGAAAGAGACCAGCCGACATCCCGCGTCGCCGCCGCAGACCGAGGTGAACAGTCCGCCTTCCTGAACGAGCAGCGCGGGAGAACCCACGGGCTCCCCACCGAGCTCCTGGCTGAAGGTCGCCACGAGGTCTCCCGCGTCGGGCTTCTCGCACTCACCTCCCTGGCACGTGCCCTCCCCCTGACAGGCCGTCGCGGGGGCGCAGACGATGCCATCCGGGGGCGTCATCTCCTTGCAAGAGCCATCGAAACACAACCGCGCCTTCTTGCAGCTCACGGGTCCACAGACGCTGAAGTCCCGAGCATCCTCTTCGCCACAGCCCAGGTCGCGGTCGCACACGCCCACCTTGCAGGGGTTGCGCGGCACGGGACACACCACCGGCGAGCTCACACAGCCCAGGGTCTGCGAGCACGCGTCCACGGTGCACGGGTTGTCGTCATCACAGGAGCGAGGAGCCCCCACGCACGCGCCCGACTCACAGCGTCCGTTCACCTGGCAGCGGCTGAGGGGGACACAGGAGACACCATCCGCGAGGGGCTGCTCCACACAGGTGCCGGAGGCGAGGTCGAAGCTCGCCGCGTGGCAGGGACTCGAAGGCGTGCACGTCAGCGGACGAACCCCCAGGCCCTTGAGCCGGACGGAGGTGGTGCCCCCCGGGCCCGTCAGCGTCAGCGTGCCCTCCACGGAGCCCACGCCCGCGAGATAGTCCACATCGACGACGGCGGTGCCTCCCCCGGGCACCGTCACCTCCGACGCCGTCACGATGAAGGGGGCGCCGGAAGCCACCGCCACCGAGACACTCGCGCGACCGGTGGCGAGCACCGTCACCTGCCGGCGTGTCAGCGTGCCTTCGAGGGCCCGGCCGAAATCGACCTCCTCATCCTGGGCGCGGAAGCCCTGGCGCGCACCGCCCACGTTGGAGTTGTCCCCGCAGCGGCAGCCCGCCGAGCACAGCGCGAGCACGGCGAACAACAGGGTCCCCGAGTGGATGCATGAGGCCATGACGAGAACTCAAGCGCGCCGGATTGGCCGCACGCAACGGCGCGCGGGAGCGGCGTCATCCCGAGAACTCAGGGCCCTGGGGCGGGCGCACGTCGTCGAGCGAACATGCGCACCAACACCGCCACCACGCCCACCACCACGAGGCCCACGACGGCGTACTGGTAGCGACTGATGAGGGCGGTCAGCTTCTCGAGGTTGCCGCCCACCGCGGCCCCCAGCGCGAGCACCAGCCCCGTGTGTGCCATGGCGGACACCGCGCCCAGGCCCAGCGCATTCAGCCGAGGCATGCGCGCGGCGCCCGCGGCGACGAAGATGAGGCCTCGGATGCCGGGCAGGAAGCGGTTGATGACGAGGAGCCACGGACCGGTGCGGCGCATCCGGGACTGCACCTCCTGGAGGCGCGCGTGGGTGATGCCGAAGTAGCTGCGCTCGGGGTTGGCGTCGAAGCGCTGCGCCAGCCAGTGACCCACCTGGTAGTTGATGAAGGCACCGAGCACACTCCCCGCGACGACGACGAGGAAGACGAGCGCCCAGGGCTGGGTGCCTCGCACCGCGTACACGCCCCCGAGCAGCGTGATGGTGTCTCCGGGGAAAGGTGGGACGACGTACTCCAAGGCCGCCGCGACACCCAACACCAGCAACCCCAGCGGCCCGAGCGCTCCGATGAGCTGGTCGATGTATTCCACCATCCGCGAGAACCCCCACCTCCGAGGACCAGGCACCTGACATAAGTCATGCCCCGTGGAGGGGAAAGCGCGGGGCGTGGTTGGTGAACAGAGCTGACGCGCACCGCCTTGTGGACGTCGGCTATGCTTCGACGCCATCACCATGATTCTTCCGACCCACTGGGACAAGCTCACCGCGACCCTGTTCGCCGTCGATTTCAACGGCAACCCCGAGGAGGCGTGGCGATTTCTCGCCTACCAGGGGCTCGTCGAGGACACGCCGCAAGGGCTGAAGTTCTTCCAGGACTTCATCGAGCAGAACCGGGCGCAAGACGTGGGCACGGGACAGTCGCCGGTGGGCAACCTCGCCTCTGCGCTGCTGAGCGAGCGACTGGTGGTCCTCGAGTCGCTTCCGAAGGACCCGAGTGGGAGGTCGGCGAAGCGCTCCTTCCGCCTCTGGAGTCGGAGGAACGCCGTCGCCGCGTGAGGCGGAGGTTCAGGGCTCGTCGCGCACGGCCAGCAGGGCCATCGACGTGCCGCCGGGGCGCAGACACACGAGCCCCAGGCGACGGGACGCGTTGCGAACCCGCTCGGCGGCGTCGAAGCGGTACCAGCCGCAGGCCTCCAGTCGGGCGCCGAAGGCCTTGGGGTCGAGCGGGCCGTCGAAGCCGCTGAGTCCGGCCAGCGTTCGCCACAATGCCAGACGTCCGTGTGCGGCGCCGAGAGCACCTTGCCAACCGCGAGCGCCAAAGACAGCCAGGCCAAAGAGCGAGGACACGACGTCTTCGAGCACGGCGCGGTTGCAGGTGACGAAGTCGGCGTCCTTGAACAGGTCCAGGTCCAGGTCGACGAGGACGGACTGGATGCTGTCCGCGGGAGCCTTGGGGAGTGAAGGGCGCAGCTTGAGGACACGCTGCTCGTATTGGCTGGGGGGACCGTCATCGCCGCGGGTCTCGATGACAGCGGCGAAGTGAGGAGGGACGGGCTCATCGCGCACGGCGACCTGGATGTTGGGGAGGGTCGGTGCGTCGTCATCGTCGTCGGAGGACATGCGCGACGAGAGCGAGGAGACGGTGGCGGAGAGGTCCTCGACGCCCAGGTCCAGGCCGAGGGAGGACTCCCAGGACGAGCGGGTCAGCGGGAGCTCCGCCAGCGGGTGTCCGCGTTGAACGACCTGGGCCCAGAAGTCGCGGACGTTGGGGTGTGACGCCAGCGAGGAGCCACGCAGGACGTACTCGTGGATGCCGCAGGCGAACAGCTCCGTGAGGTCATCGGGTCCACGGCGGTGGGCCAGCAGCTCGATGAAGGTGGAGGCGGGGCGGAAGGTGGCCAGGAGCGAGGCGAGGTCCTGGGCGCGGCGAGAGGCGGAGTGCAGTCCCTGGAAGCGGGCGTCGCGAGGCTGACGAGCGACCTCCAGCAGGGCCAGGGCGCTCTCGAAGTCCCGCCCCTGGGCGAGGACTTCCTCCAGGTGGTCGGACACGGCATGGAGCCGCCAGCGGCGCTCAGCGGGCGTCGCCGGGTGGCGAGCCTCCAGCTCCGCCGCGAGCGCCACCAGCGCCTCGTGGTCGCCCTGCTCCCCCAGCTTGTCCACCTGGAAGAGCGCGTCCTTCACACCGGGCTGGGTGGTGACGGCCCCCAGGAGCGAACTCACCATCGAATTCATGGAAGCCGAGCTTACACGGAGTAGCGGGGCGCATGTGCAAGGACCACGTCTGGGTGCGCCGTCCCGTCATGTCGGTCGTACATCGCGTGCGGTCAGGGGCGCCTGTTCCAGCAACGTCCTCATGCTTCCTTCACAAACGACATACAGTCTGCCCTCGCGATAGCGGCGCCTGCTTTGCCGCGATAGACACACCATGAGCGACAAGAACCTGGGGGAGAGAAGACGGACGCCCACGAGGAAATCCTGTGCACATCATCGACCTGGACCCCATGGAGTTTCCCGGCATCAACTCCTCGAAGCTCCGCGCTGTCGGGTGGCTGGAGCGTGGATTTGATTACGCCCGAGGCGAGGTCTCCGTCAGCATCATGCAGTCCCTGGCGCGTCTCCTGAACTCGCCCTGGCAAGCCGTCATCTCCGCGGGCGTGCACAGATGCTCGCTGTGCCGATTCACGGGGGCCCAGGAGAGATCATTGTCGGCGACATCCCTGTCCGGATTGGCGTGGCGAACCTGTTCGTCCCTGGCGAAGACGGACTCATCTACGTCGCCCCCTCCTCGGTCATCCACTACATCGACGCGCATGAGTACGCGCCGCCCGAGGCATTCCAACGGGCCGTCCTCGAATGCCCTCCCATGCGCTCCATGGAGTACCTGAAGCGGATCAAGGGACTAAGACAGACATGGGCCTCCCGAAACTCCGCACCGTCGACGAAGAACTCCTGAAGAAGGCCCCCTGAGCCATGTCACGCGAATCCGTCCGCAGCCCCACCGTCTGCCCCGGCTGCGCCACGGCGCAGGAAACGCTCTACATCGCGACGGCGATGAGGACCGGTGTCCGCTTCTCCGCCTCCTTCCGCTGCACCCAATGCGGCCATGCCTTCGAGAGTGACAACACCGGCATCCCCGAAGACGTGCAGCCACTCTTCATCGCGCAGCACGGGAGATGGGCGCTCCAGCTCATCGACACGGGCCCGCTGAAGGTCAAAGTCCTCCAGCGCGTCCGCGAACTCCTGAACCTCGGAGTCCAGGAGGTAGGCGACTTGCTGAAGACCCTCCCGCGCACACTCGCCACGGGAACCCGCACAGAGATGGAATCACTCCTCATCGGCACACTGACCGACTCCGGAGCCAGAGCCGTCATCAGCCCGGTCAAAGACAAACATCACACGCCGCCTCCCACCCCCAGAGGCCCCTGGAGACGGCTCAAGGCGGAACTGGGCCGGGCGGACGCTTCTCACCTTCCCGTGAAGGACTTCGCCTCCCTGGGGCCCGCGGCCTTCGACTTCCTGATGAACCTCGTCGAGCAGCGCGACGGGAGCCCTCGGCAGATCAAGAACGCTCTCTGGATGGCGTCCACGATGCGCGGCTGGGGAGTCGCCCGAGTCCTCGTGGCGCTTCCCAGCCTCTGCACTCACGAAGACTTCGAAGTCCGGAACGCGGCCCTTCGCATCCTGCTGGTTCGGCTGCTCCAAGCACCAGATGCCCCCGGAGAGCTCGCCGGGGAATACACGCTGCACTCCTTCGACGACGCCATCCGAGCCGCACTGTCACTCGGGGTCGAGGAGAACACCGCCCGCCTCGCCCACGAGCACCTCGCCCGGCCGTAACGTCACGAAGTCTGAGATGAAGGCGACGGCATCACCGTGCCGCCGTACTGCGTCGCCGCCAGCGTCCCGCACGCCGCCCCAATCTCCTTGCCCCCTGAATACCGCCGAGCCACCGGCGCCTTCAGAATCTGCAAGTAGTCCCGGAACGCGCTCAGCTCCTCCGCCGTCGGAGGCTGGTACTTCCCCGTCGGGTCCGTCACGTCGATGAGGTCGACCTTGATGGGAATCCCCTCGAAGGCCGTCTTCAGCGCCTCCGCGTCCTCCCGCTCCAGGTTGAACCCGCGAATCGCCACATAGGCAATCATCGCCCGCTCGCGACGCACCTGGCTGTACTCGCGAATCGCCTCAATCAACTCCGGCAGCGGATGCGTCTTCTCGATGGGCAGCACCTGCGCCCGCTTCTCCGCGATGGCGCTCGTCACCGAGAACGCCAGCCGGTACGGAAGCCCCTCGCGCGTGTAGCGGCGGATCGCCGGCACATGCCCCGCCGTCGAGAACGTTATCGCCGTGCCCGCAATCGAGAAGCCCGCCGGATTCGACAGGATGCCCGCCGCCCTCACCGTCTCCTTGTAGTTGAGCAGCGGCTCGCCCATCCCCATGAACACCACGCCCCGCACCGGCCGGTCCGCTTCCGCCCGAACCTGAAGCACCTGGTCCAGAATCTCCCAGGTCTGCAGGTTGCGTTTGAAACCCAACTTCCCCGTCATGCAGAAGTCGCACGCCAGCGCGCAGCCCACCTGGCTGGACACACAGACGACGTACTTCTCATCGAAGATGGGGATGCGCACCGCCTCCACCCGCCCACCCAGCGGCGAGTCGAAGAGGTACTTCACGAAGCCGTCGTCCGCCCGGCGCCGCTCCACGATTTGAAGGCTCGGCATCTCGCCGTGCGCCTTCAAGTGGTCCGCGACGCGACGCGGCACCTGCGGGGAGTTCGCCACCTCCTCCACGGAACCCTTCCCATGGGCGAAGACGGCGGCGAACACCTTGCGCACCGCGGTGGGCGACGGGGAGAAAGGCGCGAGCGCCTCCTCCAATTCAGGCAGCGACAGTTGCTTCAGGTTCACGAGGCGGACTTGATTTTGGAGCGAAGGAACTCGGTCAGCTTGTTGCTGACCTCCTTCGGCATCCTCGCCGCCATCGCGCGCTTGCACAAACTGGGCGTCGCCCGGTACGTGCGCAAGAACTCCTCACAGGGCGAGCACCCGGACAGGTGCTCCTGGAGGTGCTGCGCCTCCTCGGGCGACATCTCGCCGTCGAGGTATTCCAGCAGGAGGTTGATTGAGTCTTTACAGGTGTACATCCGAACCTCGGCTGGCAGCGACACGCCCTCGTCCTCGCATCCGAAGATGCGGTACCCCCCGTTCGCGTTTCACAGCCCTCGACTGTCCCGGTTGTAGAAGGCGTCAATGGCTTCACGGAGCGCGAGACGAGCCCGGTGCAAGCGACTCTTGATGGCGGGAATGGAATCCCCCGTCACCTCTGCAATCTGTTCGTAACTGAGGCCGTCCACGTCTTTCAAGAGGAAGACCTCACGATACCCCTCGGGCAGCCGGTCCGCCGCCTGGCGGATGGCATGGCCCAGCTCCGCGTCGAGCGCCTTCTCCTCCGCATCCCGGCTCCAGTCCTGCAGAGGGTAATCCGCCAGCGTGCCCCGGGCCGTGAATTCAGGCCCCTGGAGCTCCGCCTCCGCGGCCTGGGCCACCCGGCGGTGGCGCAGGCGCATGAGCGCATGGTTGGCGGCAATCCGGTGCACCCAGGAGCCGAAGGCCGCATCCCCGCGGAAATCCTTGAGATGTTGATAGGCCGACAGGAAGGTGTCCTGGGTGATTTCGGCGGCGTCCGCCTCCGAGCGCGTCATGCGCAGGGCAAGACCGTACACCTTGTCCTGGTGCGCTTCCACCAGCGCCTCGAAGGCGGACATGTCCCCGTCCTGCGCGCGGGCGAGGAGCAGGCGATCATCTTCCGTGGCGACCTCGTCGGACATGGCGTGGCGCACCCAACCAGCCAGAAGCCCCTTCGTCAAGGACGCTTGCGAGCCCTGGGTGTCGGTCGCCTGCTGACATGTTGACTGTCCCCGACCCAGAACCGGAAGGGCTTCAGGGCCCACTCCCCCGCGTAGTCCACCCCAATCCGAGGCCCCCGCTCCACCCGCGCCTCCTCCACCGCCTCCCCCGCCAGCAGGTGCAGCGCGTCCGTCCCCAGCTCCATCCGGTTGTGGGTGAGGGTCAGCCCCAGGGCCTTGCACAGCCGCCCCGGCCCATCCGTGCGCACCTCCGCCTCCAGCCCCTCCACCGGCTCCACCGCCCGAATCAGCACCGCCGCCCCCACCCCGGGCTCGTCCGTCACCACGTTGAAGCAGCAGTGCATCCCGTAGATGAAGTACACGTACGCCCGCCCCGCCGGGCCGAACATCACCTCGGTGCGCGCGGTGAGCCCCTTGGCCGCGTGGCACGCCAGGTCGTGCTCTCCGATGTACGCCTCGGTCTCGACGATGCGGCCCACCCGGCGCACGCCTTGCGCGTCCCGCACCACCAGGAGCGTGCCGAGCAGCTCCCTCGCCACCACCAGGGCCGGCCGGGCATAGAAAGAGGGGGGTAAGGGCGTCATGAGGGGACTGTAGCGGAGCCCCCAGACATCCCCGGCGAAAGGTGCATCCGTCCACCAGCCAAACCCTCGCGCGCGATTCCTGGCGGGGGAGCAGTTCACTCCGGGGCTGGGCTGGTGCAGATTGCGCCGCACCATGTCCACCCCTGGCCGGCTGTCCGGTCTCCTGCTCCCGCTGTTCTCCCTCCGCGCCCCCACGGATTTCGGCATCGGCGACCTTGGCGCGATGGAGGGGCTGTTCACCTGGATGAAGGCCGCCCGCCAGCGCCTGCTGATGCTGCTGCCGCTCTTGCCCACGGCGCCGGGGGACTCGAGCCCCTATGCCACGCGCTCCGCGTTCGGCCTCAACCCGCTCTTCATCGACCTGAGCGCGCTGCCGGAGTTCATCGCCTCCGGAGGAGAGGCCGCGCTCTCCGCCGAGGAGAAGCAGAAGCTCGCCGAGGCCCGCGCCGCGCCGCGCGTGCGCTACGACCTGGTCTTCCCGCTCAAGGACGCGGCCCTCGCGCGCGCCTTCGACACGTTCGAGGCCCGGCACTGGGCCCCCCAGTCCGAGCGCGCCCGCGCCTTCCGCCACTGGAGAGAGGCGCAGGGAGACTGGCTGGAGAACTACGCGCTCTTCACCGCCATCAGCGAGCAGGAGCAGCGCCGCGCGTGGTGGGAGTGGCCGGAGCCGCTGCGCACCCGCGAGCCCTCCGCCTTGCGCGCGAAGGCCGCGGAGCTGGAGCGGCGCGTGCGCTACCACGCCTGGCTCCAGTGGGTGGCGGAGCAGCAATGGGACGCGGTGCGCGAGAAGGCCCGCGCCCAGGGCGTGCTCCTGTGCGGCGACGAGCCCTTCATCATCGGCCAGGACAGCGCGGACTGCTGGGCCTACCCCACCATCCTCCGTCGCGACGCGCGGCTGGGCGTGCCGCCGGACGACTTCTCCGCCACGGGCCAGGACTGGGGCCTGCCCTACTTCGACTTCGCCGCGATGGAGAAGGACGACTACGCGTGGCTCAAGTCGCGCGCGAAGAAGGCGGCCAGCTACTACGACCTGCGCCGCGTGGACCACGCGGTGGGCTACTTCCGCCAGTGGATTCGCGACGAGCAGACGCCCACCGGGCGCTTCATCCCCCCGGATGAGGAGAGCCACCGGAGGCTGGGCCGCAAGCACTTCGAGCTGCTCTCGGAGGGCGCCGGCATCGTCGCCGAGGACCTGGGCGTCATCCCGCCCTTCGTGCGGAACATCCTCGCGGAGCTCAAGCTGCCCGGCTACCGGGTGATGCGCTGGGAGCGCGACGGCAACGACTACCGCCACCCGCACCACTTCCCGCCCGTGTCGCTGGTGACGACGGGCACGCATGACACGGACACGATGGCCGAGTGGTGGGAGGGCGCCCGTGACGACGAGCGTCACGCCGCCGCGCGCGCGTGGCCGGAGATGCAGGGCGTGCCGGTGACGCGTGAGTTCACCCCCGAGGTCCACCGGGGCATGCTGGCCGCGGCGCTCAACTCGAGCAGCGACTTGTGCGTGCTGCCCTGGCAGGACGTGCTGGGGACCCGGGACCGCATCAACCTGCCGGGCTCCATGAGCGACTCGAACTGGGCCTATCGCATCAGCCAGGATGCGGGCGCGCTGCTGTCCGACTCGACGACGCGGGAGGCCGCCGAGAAGCTGGCCTGGCTCACCGCCTCCGCCCGGCGTTGAGGGCGCGGCCCTGGGCTCGCCCGGGAGTCAGGTCCCGGGCGCCTGGGCGCCCCCCGAGCTCCGCTCAGTCGATGCACTTCACCTGGCCCGGGAGGCCGTCGAAGATGGCGCAGCGCCGATTGGAGTTGGCGCACTCCAGCCGCTCGCAGACGTCGTCGCTCACGCAGATGGGCGGAGAGCGGCCGAACTCCAGGAAGACCTCGGCGCAGAACTCGTCGGCCCGCTCGCAGCCGAAGGAGCCACAGTACGCGGCGTCCGCCAGGCTCTCGCCTTCCTTGAGCCGGACCACCTCGTCGTCGTCCACACCGCAGGCGGTGGCGAGTGCCGACATCACGCAGAACACCAAGATTCTCATTCGCCGGGACAGGAGCATGGCCCCCAATCTGGCGCACCTTGGCCCGGCATGCACGCGCCCACGCGTTTCTGGCAAGGACCAGCCAACAGGAAGCGCCAAAGCACCGTCGGAATGCGACAATGCAAAAGGGCCGTGTGCCAGCGGACGCGTCCGTCGCTGGCCTTCCGGGTATGAACACTGCGTGGCTGCCGACCTGCTTCGACTCCTCCGCCTCGCCACTCTCGCCGCGCTCCTGAGCGTCGCGGCGTGTGCCACCACCTCCACGCCTCCGCCGGGGCCCAAGGTCTCCACCCTGGACATCCAGGGCACGGACCAGGTGAGCGAGGGAGACATCAAGGACCACATCCTCACGTCGGCGACGCCGTGGTGGGCGTTCTGGCCCTTTGGCGGTCCGCACTACTTCGACCCCAACGCGTGGCAGGCGGACCTGCGCCGCATCGAGCGGTACTACCAGGCCCAGGGCTACTACCAGGCGGAGGTGGTGGACAGTCAGGTGAAGCCCCACGGCAAGGACACGGTGAGCCTCCAGGTCCAGGTCGACGAGGGCCAGCCCACGCGCATCGCGGGCATCCAGCTGGAGGGGCTGCAGACGCTTCCGGAGCCCCACCGCCAGGAGCACCACGACCGGGTGAAGGCCATCCTCCCCTTCAAGGAAGGCGACATCTTCCGAGAGGGCCCCTGGGAGGAATCCAAGACGCTGGTGCAGGAGCAACTGCGCGAGCTGGGCTACGCGGAAGCGGAGGTGTCCGGCGAGGTGCAGGTGGACGTGGACACGCGGCAGGCCCAGGTGCGGCTCACCGTGAAGCCCGGGCCTCGCTATCGCTTCGGCAACACCTTCGTCGCCACGGACGCCAACCCGCAAGTGCCCCCGCGCCGCATCATCGAGCAGGTGCAGGGCGCCCTGAAGAAGGGCGACTGGTACAGCGAGACGGCGCTGGCGGAGGCCCAGGCGCGCGTGTTCCGGATGGGCGTGTTCGGCGCGGTGAAGGTGAACCGCGGAGCCCCTGACCGCGAGACGGCGACGGTGCCCATCGTCGTGGACGTGCGGGAGGCGCCGTTCCGCTCGGTGCGGCTGGGTGGTGGTATCGGCGTGGACGCGGCCCGGCAGGAGGTGCGTGTGCTGGGCGAGTGGACCCACCGCAACTTCCTGGGCGGACTGCGCCGCGTCACCGTGCGGGGTCGCGCCGGTTACGCGTTCATCCCGAACATCGTCTCCACCACGAAGCAGGGCCCCGTGTTCGAGGTGACGGGCGAGTACGAGCAGCCGCGCTTCCTGTTCCGAGACGTGCGGCACCAGACGTCGCTCACCCTGGAGAAGGGCCTGGAGCAGGCCTACGACTTCTACGGCGGCAAGCTGCAGACGGGCGTCATCTGGCAGCCGCATCGCAACTTCTCCGTCTTCCCGTCCTACAACCTCCAGATCTACCAGCTGACGGGGCGCGTGAGCGCGGACTCGCGCGTGCCGCCCGTCGTCCTGGGCTGTGGTGACTCAGGGCAGGTGGGCTGCGAGGTGGCACTGAGCTTCCTCGAGCTGGCCTTCACGTGGGACCGGCGCAATGACCCGGTGGCGCCTCGGGACGGCTACTACATCAGCCTCTCCGTGCAGAAGGGCGGCGGGCTGCTCCAGGGCGACTTCAACTACGTGCGGCTGCTGCCGGACTTCCGCTTCTACCGCTCGTTCGGCGACGAGAAGCAGGTGGTGCTCGCGGGCAAGGTGCGGATGGGGACGCTCAATCCCGCGGGCAACTCGCAGAGCTCCATCGTCACCCGCTTCTTCTCCGGTGGCGCCACGTCCATGCGCGGCTTCAACGGACAGCGGCTGTCCCCGCTCGCGGCGCTCGCGAAGCAGGAGGACACCGACGGCGACGGCCAGCCGGACGTCGACGTCCAGACCTCCGAGTGGGACACCGTGCCCGTGGGAGGCAACAGCCTCTTCGAGACGTCGCTGGAGCTGCGCTACCAGATCTCCACCAGCCTGATGCTCGCGGCGTTCTGGGACTCGGGGCTGGTGGGCGTGGAGGGCTTCGACTCGCGCTCCGCGCCGCGCCTGTTCGGTCCCGAGCACTACCACGCGGTGGGCCTGGGCCTGCGCTACATCACCGTCGTGGGCCCCATCCGCCTGGACATCGCGCGGCGGCTGAACATCGGCCAGGGCTTGCCTGTCGACAACCCGAACTACATCTATCCCACGTCCGGAGGCTGCTTCGGCATCGGCCGCAAGTGGAAGGCGGACGGGCCCACCTCTCGCGGTGCCACCTTCGCGGGCGCACCGGATGGGCAGTGCGCGCTTCAGCTCTCGATTGGAGAAGCGTTTTGAGCCAGCGACGCTGGGGGCGACGACTGCTGTGGGGCCTGCTCGCCGGGGTGGGCCTGGTCGTGCTCGCGGTGGCGGGCGCGCTGCTGTGGGCGACGTCCGCGCCGGGTGAGCGCTGGCTGCTGCACAAGGGGCTGGGGCTGGCCAACGAGCAGTTCGCCGGGCGGCTGGAAGTCGGTGGGCTGGATGTGGACCTGCCGGGCGCCATCCTCACGGGCGTGAAGCTGTATGACCCGGAGGGCGAGCTGGTGGCGGAGATTGCCCGCGTGGAAGCACGCGTGCGACCCGGCGCGCTCCTGAGTCAGCACGTGGACCTCACGAGGGCCCGCGTGGAAGCCCCCCGCCTCTACCTGGCCCAGGACGAGCGAGGATTGAATCTCTCTCGCGCGCTCGCCGCGCGGGTCTCCAAACCCGAGGAGCCGCCCTCTCCGCGCGGGAAGCTCCGCGTGGACCTCCAGGAGCTGGTGCTCGAGGACGGCCACGTCGACTTCAAGCAGGAGCTGGACGACGACGGCGAGCGCCACGTGCGCCTGGAGGACTTCGACGCCCGAGGCAGCGGGAGCTACGCCGTGGCGACGCGCGGCTTCACCGTGGCGCTGGAGTCCACCGGTGGGCTCGCCCTGCCCGTGAAGGGCCCGCTCCGGTTGAACGTGAAGGGCAGTGGCCAGGAGGACTCGCTCCAGGCCGACGTGAGCCTGGACCTCGCGGGGCTCGTGCTGGACGCGACGGCTTCGATGACGCTCCCGGCGGACACGGCTCCGGGAGAGCCTCCGGGCGTGTTGAAGGTGAACGCGGACGTGCGCCAGCTCACCGTGCCTCCGGACCTGACGCGCGGCTTCGTCCCCACCTGGCCGCTGCGCGCGCCCGTGAGCCTCATGGGCAAGGTGGGGCTCGAAGGCGAGCGGGTGTTCGCGAACGTCCAAGGCAAGGCCGCGGAGGCGACCTTCGAGGTGAAGGGCGACGTGAACCTGGAGCGCCTGCGCACCGAGGGCCTCATCGTGAAGGCGCGCGGCGTGGACCTCTCCGCGCTGGTGGACTCGGGCCCCAAGACGAACCTCTCCGCGGACCTCATGGCGAAGGGGGGTGGCACGAGCCTGGAGACCCTCGACGGAGAGGTGGACCTGACGGTGTCTCCCTCGCGATACCTGGGCCAGCCGCTGGGGCCCGTGGAGCTGAAGGCCTCCGCGAAGGACGGCCACTACACGCTGTCCCGTCTGCGCGTGCTGGTCCCCGGCGCGTCCCTCCACGCGCAGGGCGATGGCACCACGAAGGCCCTTCGGGTGAAGGGCGGACTGACGGCGGGCGACCTCTCGCTGCTGTCCCAGGCCCTGACGCGACTCCTGCCCGGCACGTCCCCTCCCCTGGCGGGAAGCGGCACGCTGGAGTTCCGCGTGGAGGGCTCCGCGCGAGCGCCCGGCATCAACGCCCAGGGGACCTTCACCTCGCTGGCCTATGGCGACTTCGCGGTGAAGAACCTCACGCTCAACGCCGAGGTCCCCGACGTCACCCATCCCCTCTCCGCGGACGCGACGGTGGTGGTGGGGGAGCTGCGCGCCGGTGCCCGCCAGTTCCGGGACGTGTCCGCCAACTTCACCACGGAGGGGAGGAAGCTGGAGGCCAGCGTGCGCGCCCTGGGTGACACGATGCTCGGCCTCACGCTGTCGGGACTGGTGGATGAAGACACCCACGGTCTGCAGCTCCAGGCGATGACCCTCTCGTGGCCGGAGGCCACCTGGAAGCTCCAGGCCCCCACCCACGTGCGACTCGACAGCGGCGAGGTGGCGGTGGAGCCCGCGCTCAAGCTGACGTCCGATGCGCAGGAAATCTCCGTGCTCGGCTCGCTCATCGGAGAACAGCTCACCGCCCGCGTGGACCTGGAGGCCGTGGACCTGTCGCGGCTGCCTCGGCTGGCCGTCCCCGAGTCGCTCGGGCTGGGCGGCACGGTGTCGGGCTTCGTCACCGCGAAGGGCCGCCTGGCGCGCCCCGATGCCCAGGCGCAGGTGCGCTGGCGCGATGGCCGCGTGGCGGAGTACTCGGACATCCAGGTGTCGCTCGACGGGCGCTACGAGAAGGACCGCGCCACGGGGAAGCTGACGGCGTCGAATCCAGCGGCCCGCGTCTCCGCCGACTTCGATGTGCCGGTGCAGGGCGTGCTCAAGCGGCGCAGGGACACACTGGACCTCACCGTCCGGCTGGAGAACCTGGACGTCACCCAGGCCATGGCGCTGCTGAAGCGCACGGAGCCGGTGACGGGGACGGCCTCCGGCGAGCTGCGCATCCACGGCACCGCGAGAGACCCGCGGCTGACGCTTCGACTCAACGGCCAGGCGCTGAACTACACCGCGCCGCCTCCGGGCTTCTCGCTGAAGCAGCCGCTGGACCTGGAGCTGCACGCGGCGTCGGACGCACAGGACGGCACGCTCGACGCGCGCGTCGACGTGAAGGGCCTGGGCTCCCAGACGTACGTCGTCCTGCACACGCCCTTCACGCTGGGCGGGATGCTGGCGCACCCGCCCAAGGCCGATGACCTGCTGTCGGCCTCGGTGGACCTGGAGGCGCGCGTGGCGGACCTGCCCCTGGCCCAGTTCGAGGGCGTGGGCGGACTCGAGGAGCCGGGAGGCACCGTCTCCGCGCAGCTCTTCCTCACCGGCTCCGCGATGGTGCCGCAGGCGCGCATGAGCGTGAAGGCCTCGGGCCTCACGGCGTATGGACTGCCGCCCGTGGATGGCCAGCTCGGCGTCGTGGGCGATGACCAGGATGTGCGCGTGACGCTGGCGGCGCAGCGCGAGGACAAGCCGCTGGTGCAACTGGACGTCACGCTGGAGGCCCCGCTGGGCGCGCTCCAGGAC
The DNA here is from genome assembly GCF_038561935.1 of Myxococcus stipitatus. The sequence continues at coordinate 8,833,005 of NZ_CP102770.1, forward strand.
CAGGAGGTCTACGGACACATTCCCCTCCAGCTCAAGGGCCGGCTGGGCCCCATGCCGATTCAGCACCTGCCCGGCGTGGCGAAGGCGAGCGTGAAGAGCACGACGAACTCCCGCTCCGTCGCGCCCGAGTCCAAGAGCCTCCAGGGCGAGCTCGCGGTGGAGCTGACCGCGAGAGGAACGCTCGACACGCCCCACATCGAGCTCACCGCGGGCGCGCAGAAGCTCGGCATGGGCGACCTGGCGCTCGGACAGGCGCGGGTGCAGTACGGCTATCAGAACGCCCGCTCCACCTTCGACGTGCTGCTCTCCGCTCCGGCGGGAGGCACCCTGCACGTGGATGGAAACGTGGCGCTGGACGTGTCCCTGCCCGCGCTTCGCAAGGGCCTGGACACCGCGCGCGCGCCGCTGGACGTGACGCTCAACGCGCGCGACTTCGACCCGTCCTTCCTCTCCGGCGCGGTGGAGGTGGTGCGCGGCGTGGGCGGGATGATTCAAGCGGACGCGAAGCTCACCGGCACCGTCGCCGCGCCCATCTTCCGGGGCACGCTGCAATGGAAGGACGGCAAGCTCGCGCTGATGGGCATGGGCGAGTACCGCGACATCCAGCTCGACCTCGATGCGACGCAGGAGGCGCTGTCGGTGAAGAAGCTGGCCGTGAAGGCCGGCGGAGGCTCGCTCTGGCTGGAGGCGCCGCTGACCGCCACGAGCACCCGGAATGGGGAGTACGAGCTGTCCAGCCCCGCGGAGAAGCCCTACCCGCTGCGCGCCCAGAACTTCCCCATCGTCTACGACGACCAGCTCATGGCGCTGTTGAGCATGCGCGCGAAGGTGGAGGGCACGCTGTCCAACCACCTGGTCAACCTGCGCAACGTCTCCATCCCCGAGGCCACCATCGAGCTGCCGGAGGTGAAGCGCAAGGACCTCCAGGCCATGGGGCGCCCCGACGATATCGTGCTCGTGCGGCGCGGCGTCCCGCTCGAGCGGCGCAAGCGCAAGCAACCCCAGCAGCCCTCTCCCGGCGAGCCCCAGCCGGAGACACCGCAGGCCCCGGCGACACCTCCGCCCGAGCAAGAGGCGACCGAGCCCGGCGACGAGTCCTCGCCCTCGCGCGCCTACTGGGTGAACGTGAATGCGCCGCGCAACCTCTGGGTGAAGGGCTCCGACGTCAACGTGGAGCTGGGGCTGTCCGAGGACTTCCGCATCGAATACACCGACCAGGCGCGCCTCTTCGGACAGGTGCGTGTGCTGCGCGGACGGGTGGACGTGCTGGGCCGGCGCTTCGATGTCCAGCGCGACAGCATCGTGAGCTTCACCGGCCCGCCCGCCGTCCCCTACATCAACGTCACCGCCGAGCACCGCAACGAGACGGCCAACGTCACCGTGTTCGTCACCATCCGAGGCCAGGGGCGCGACTTCACGCTGAAGCCCACCAGCGAGCCGCCCATGCCCGAGTCCGAAATCTACACGCTGCTCGCCACCGGCCGGCGCACCCTGGAGCGAGGCTCCGGCGCATCCATGACGGCCAGCGCCCAGGCCGCGTCGGTGGTGGGCTCGCTCGTCGCCAACGAGGCTCGCAAGGCCCTGGCCGCCAAGCTTCCGCTGGATGTGCTCTCCATCGAAGCGGGGGGCTCGGGCATCGCCGGCACCAAGCTGGAGGTGGGCACGTACGTCACCGACAAGATTTATGTCGGCTACACCGGACGCGTCGGCGCCAACGTGCAGCAGGGAGAGAACTCCAACGCGGTCCGATTCGAGTACCAGTTCGGACCGCGCTGGAGCCTGGAAGGTCAGTACGGCGACGCGCGCTCGGGCGGTCTCGACCTCATCTGGAGCAACGAGTACTGAGCGCGGGCTACAGCCAGTACATCTCGAAGCACGCGCCCACCGGACCCGCGCCGCTGTTGGGTGCCATGGGCGCGCTCACCCACGCGCCGCCCACGCCGCACTGACTCCACTGCTGGTCGGAGGAGGACTGCACACACGTGCGCGCGGGCACCGAGCGGCCCAGCGTGGCGGAGGAGCACCACGGCCACTCCTGCGTGCAGGTGGTGGGCTTCGTCGTGCTGCCCGCGGTGAAGGTGCCGCCCACGCACTGACGCCACATCGCGTCCGAGGAGCTCTGCACACAGCCCAGGTCCGGCACCGTCGTGCCCGCCGTCTCCGACACACAGCCCGTCGTCGGCCCGCCCCAGTTGAAGCCGCCCGAGGCGTAGCGGTTGTAGATGACCGCCACCAGCGACGAGCCCCCCACCGTGGTGCGGCCACACTGCGTCGCGTACGCGCCCACCCACGGCGTATACGTGTACAGCGCCGCGGTGGCCTTGTTCACCGGCTTCACCGAGCACGGGTCCAGCGTCGCCTTCGTCGTCCCCACCTTCCAGCCCGAGACGGTGGGCCGCCCCGCGTCCAGGTCCGTGAAGTAGCCGCGCAGCTTCTTCGCCGAACACTCAATCTGCTTCCCGAAGCCGACGTACTGCGCATCACAGCCGCTGCTGTCCGGACAGCCACAGCCCGTCGCCTTCGACAGGTTGTTGGAGGTGCCGCTCTGCACCAGGCTCGACTCCACCTGGATGCGCGCCAGCATGTACAGCGGGCTGATGCCATACGCCTTCGAGCGCTCCACGATGAGCGCCGCCGCCGTCTTGTTGCTGAACGCCGGGTCCTTGTACGTCGCCAGATACGAGCCCTGCTGCGTCAGGAACGCCTGCACCTGCTCGGTGGTGATCCACTGGTGGCCCAGCAGGTTCGAGTCCTCCAGGAGCCGATGCATGTCGTACTTCACCGTCGCTTCCTGAAGCACCTGTCCGGTGAGCTCGTCGATGACCTCACCTTGCCCTTCATCGACGGGACCACAACCAACCGCCAGCACCACCGGCACCACGAGACACCACAGTCGCAGCTTCATCACGACCTCGGGGGGATGCGCCGCGCCCATCGAGCAGCCCAGGCCACCCCTCGGGCTCGGCTGGGGGGGAACCGCCACGTCTATCCGGCTCGAATGTCACGATTCAAGAATTTCTTGTTTTCAATGACTGGCGGATTATTTCCAGACAATTGAATGACACACTGCGAGACGCCGGCAGTGGAGGCCGCGGGCCTGGAGACATGTGTGCCTTGAGCCTCACGGGGACAGGCGCGCTAGCCTTTGGCTCACCATGCGCGAGCCCGCCCCCACGCGGCTGATGTGGCTTCTCCCTCTCACGATGTCTCTGTTCATCCTGGGCGGCTGCCCCGGCTCGGGCGGAGAGAACCCTCCTCCCGAGGGTGACGGAGGCACGAACACGCCGGATGGCGGTGGCACCGGAAACCCCGATGGAGGCCCCACCGGCACCACCTGCCTGAGCGAGCCATTGCTCACGTCGCTGGGGAAGAACCGGCTCCTCGTGGGCGCGCAGATGGAGGACCGCACGGCGGCGAGCGTCCCGTTCGATATGCGCTACCTGTACGTCGCGAGTGGACTGGTCGACTCGGCGAACGTGTGCACGTCGTGCACGACGGGATGCTCCACGAAGGGCACGTCCTGCGCGGGCGGCGGGTGCATGTGGTGGGGCTGCTGGCAGGACACCTCGCAGCCGCCGGGTGACTACGTGCGCGGCTTCGTGTCCCGGGCGGGCGACCGCCAGCAGATTCCCTTCATCACCTACTACCAACAGCTCCTGAGCAGCGGGAAGGCCGAGGGCGAGCAGCAGCTCCAGTCGCTCAACGACGTGGCCCTGATGCGGCGCTACTTCGGGGACTGGCGCTTCACGCTGCAGCAGGTGGGCAACGCTCGCGCGCTGCTCCACATCGAGCCGGACCTGTGGGGCTACCTCCAGTTCTTCTCCCAGGGCAATCCGCGCACGGTGCCCGCGCAGGTGGCCAGCGCCAACCCCACGGACTGCGCGGGGATGGCGAACGATGCGTCGGGGCTGAGCCGGTGCATGATTGCGATGGCTCGCAAGTACGCGCCCAACGCGAAGGTGGGTCTGCACGCGAGCCCCTGGGCCACGCGCATCGACGTCTACACGAACACGAACACGTCCTTCGACGTGAATGGCGAGGCGCGGAAGGTGGCGGACTTCCTCCTCGCGCTGGGCGCGGCGGACACCGACTTCGTGGTGGTGGAGGCGTCGGACCGCGACGCGGGCTACTACGAGCAGCGGCAGAGCGAGAACACGTGGTGGGACACGGGGAACACCACCCTGCCCCACTTCCACCAGGCCTTCGGCTGGGCCCGCGCCATCTCCGAGCGGCTCAACAAGCCGAACTTCTGGTGGCAGCTCCCGGTCGGCAACATGAGCCTGCCGAACAGCGACACGAAGTGGCGGGACAACCGCGTGGACTACTTCTTCACGCACACCGCCGAGGTCGCCGCCTCCCACGCTGCGGGCTTCTCCTTCGGCGCGGGCAACGACGAGCAGACCACGCCGGAGACGGACAACGGCAACCTGGCCAACCACGTGCGTGCGTACAGGAACGCCGGCGGCCAGGTGCCTTGCGCGCGGTAGCCGTCACGGACATCGGGTGACACCGGAGACAACCTCCGGTGTTTCACCTCCTCGGACGCCTCGGGATGGAGCGTCCGGGGAGGCCCCATGTCTGTCGTTCGTTCCACGCCACCCGCGCGCGCTCTCTCGGCGGGGGTCATCGCGCTCGCGCTGGGCACGTTGATGTGCGGCGACGGACTCCCGTGGCTGAACACCCACGACGCGCCGCTCGGCGACTACGAGGTGTCCGCGGAATGGCCCGTGCTCCCCCAGGGCTATGTGCTCGGGGAAGTGACGGGGGTCGCGGTGGACTCGAAGGACCGAGTCTTCATCTTCCACCGCGCGGACAAGCAGTGGGACAACGACTCGGTCATCACCCTCCCCACCGTGCTCGTGATGGACGGGGACAGCGGCGAGGTCATCGCCACCTGGGGCGCGAACCTGTTCAAGGTGCCCCATGGGCTGTCCATCGACGCGGAGGACAACGTGTGGCTCACGGATGTGAAGCTCAATCGCGTCTACAAGTTCTCGCCAGAGGGGCAGCTGCTGCTTCAGGTCGGGGAGGACTCTTGAGCCGGCGATTGCTCCCTGGGTTCGGGGTGATGCTCGTGGCGTCGTGGCTTGGCGGATGCTCTGACTCGCCGCTCGTGTTCGACCAGCCCACGGATGTGGCCGTCGCACCCAATGGCGACTTCTACGTGGCGGATGGCTACGGCCACACACGCGTGGCGCGGTTCCGCGCGGATGGGACGTTCCTGACGCAGTGGAAGGGACCTGAACTTGGCCGCCCCTGGGGCCTCAGCATGGGACGGGATGGCTTCTTGTATGTGATTGATGGTGGGGACCAGAGCGCGGACCACCCTCGGGCCCGGGCCCTGAAGCTCGACCTGGAGGGGAACGTCGTCGCGCGCTGGGGGCGCCATGGGCGCGAGGCGGGCCAGTTCGACTGGGGCCATGACATCGCCGTGGACAGCCGAGGCCAGGTCTACGTCGTCGACATCCGAGGCCGCCGGGTGCAGAAGTTCCGCCCCGTGGAGTGAGCGCGGTCAGAACAGGCGTGAGTAGGTGGGCCGGGCCTCGGGCCTGGGGCTCCAGCGCCTTCCATCGCGGGGCAGCCACAGCAGGTGGAGTCGGGCGGCGGGGCCTTCGTAGCGGACGCGGTGCTCGCCTTGGGTCAGCGTGAGCTCGGGCTGTGTCACTCGCGCTCCGTCGATGAAGAGGGTGCCCGTGTCGAGCACGGACGCGGGCTCGACGAAGTAGCGGCCCTCCCTCACCGCGAGGAAGCGGTCCTCCAGCACGGCGCCGGGGGTGACGTCATAGCGCTGGCCCCACAGGAAGAGGTCTCCGTCGTAGGGCTGGTAGTACGTGTCGAGGAAGCGCCTCAACGCGGGCGGCAACCCCGATGTCCTCAGGTCATCCACGCGGAGGACACAGCCTCGGGCGAGCAGGGCTTCGGGAATCTCTCGCGACAGCTGGTCCGGGATGGCGCCTCGCAGATAGGCGTCCGTGTAGAAGTAGAAGTGCGCGTGAGGCCGGCTCACGTACCCGCCCGAGTTGTCGTACGCCACGTCCTCGGGCCCCGTGAGGGTGGCGATGCTCGCGAGGACCTCTCGCTGGCGGGTGTTGCCGTCTCCGTCCAGCAAGGACTCCAGGCGGGTCCACTGCCAGCACAGCATGACGCCCAGGGCCACGCGGGCCAGGACCCGCGCAGGCATCGAGCGCCACCCGCTCGTCAGCACCACCGCGCCACGCGCCATGAACGGCGCGAGCACGCCCAGGAAGGGCAGCAGGCTGTACGGGAACGGCGCGCGCTGGAGTGCATAGGAGCCGAACGTCGCGCCCACCGCGAGCATCAGCGGCAGGTCCGAATCTCCCCAGCGCCCCGCCCCCTCCCGCCACCACGCGCGCACGGAGCTCACGAGTCCCAGCGCGGCCAGCACGAAGAGCCAGGGCTGCTCGCGGACGATGGGCACCGCGTAGTCGCGCCACGAGAAGCCGGGATAGTGGCGCTGATGCTCGGCGGCCCACACGAAGCACCACTGCCACCAGGCGGACCAGGAGCCCGTCACCGTGAGGTACGCGGCCACACCCGCGAGCCCCACGCTCGCGCCCGCGAGGAAGGCCGCGGGACGCTCCACGTGCGCGGGACTTCGGCCTCGCCTCACGAGGAGGTCCACCGCGAGCACGAGCCCGACGATGCCGCCGTAGAACAGCACCTTCTGCGAGGCCCAGATGGCCGCGGAGAACAGCAGGCCCGCGAGGAAGCTCCACCGCCGTGTGCCCGGACGCACCGACAGCGCGGCGAGGGCTCCGAGGAACAGCGCGGTCGACAGCGCGTCGGGACGTATCTCCGTGGCGAAGCGTGTGAAGGGCGTCAGCGACAGGAGCAGGATGGGCGCAAGCCACATCGCGGCCGGGCCCTGGCGACGATTGAGGACCGCGACCGAGACACAGGTCCCCGCGAGCGGAACGAGCATCGCGGCACGCAGCGCCAGCACGGTGCGCGGGTCATCGCCGAGCAGCCAGAACAGCGGCGCGAGTGCCTGGTAGACGAGGGGGAGGTGGACCTCGAAGAAGTCGCGGTAGGGCACCTGTCCCTTCGCCACCAGCCAGGCGGCGTGGGCGTACTGGAACTCGTCGATGCTGAAGCCCTTGTGCAGCGCCAGCCGCGCGGCCTGGATGGCGAGCGCGAGGAGCACCAAGGCCAGCCCCACCAACCCCCAACGTGCGTACCTCATCGGCCGCCCTCATACCGCGAAACGCCAAGGACTCAGGGGTTCCCCTCGGGGTGTCGCTGACCCGCTGAGGTCTCAGAAATTCTGACCGGAAAGAATTATTCTGACCCAGTTGCGCATTTGGCTCTTCCCACGTATTACTTGGTTACCCTGTGAGCTTCATAGGGCGCGGGTCGCCCCATCCATCGTGATGACCCCTCCAAGACGGGGGCGGCCCGTACCACAGCTCACTGGATCCATCGCCAGCGCGAGCAGTACCGCGCGGACTCCGCATCTCGATCATTCATCTGGCCTGGTTTCGTGTCGTTCGGCGCGGGCCGCCCCATCCATCGTGATGACCCTCCAAGGCTGGGGGCGGCCCGTTCCACTGAGCGTCGAAACGAGCACCCGAGACAGGTGCCAGCTCGTCACTTCGTGATCTGGCCCGTGGCCACGACTCCACGCAGGCCAACACACCGGAGGACTGGGATGAGTCCGCGCGGGGTCTTCTGGCTGGTGCTGGCACTTGCCATGACGGGCTGTTCAACCCCGCGGCTCGTGCGGCTGGACACGGGGCAGGGTCCACCGCTGATCCACACACCATTCACGGAGGACGACGCCGACCCTTTCGAACTGGACGACGATGAATTCGAAGAGGTCATGGGAGTACTCGCCCAGGACGTTCGACCCTTCGCCCATCCGTTGCGAGAGGCCCGCGAGCTCTTCGGTGTCCCGCAGAGAAGCGGTGTGTACCTGTACCAGCATCGCGGCCCCCGGCTCATTCGCCAAGACGAGGAGAAGGCTCCGGACGGCCCACGCCTGCTGGAGTCCTACTCGGATGACGACCTGACACGCGCCTATGGCCGTTGGTGCGAGCGCAAGTCCCAGCCCGGTGATTGCCTGCGACTGCTGGCTGAAGGCCCTCTGCTGGCCAGCGACGGCAAGTACTCGCTGGCCATGGCCATCGCCATGGACTCGGTCTGGGAAGAGACAGCCGAAGCATTGGAGGACATGGCCGACCCGCAAGCGCTGCTCGCGACCGTGAGTGCCGCCGTCAGTATGTACCTTCTCCTCTGGTCGCTGCCCGAACCCGTGAGCAAAGGACTGGCCGCCCTCCTCACGGCGACAGCCATCGCCTATCTGGGTGTGGACACGGTCTGGACCCTCTTGGACGGGTGGATCGCGCTGGTTCGCCAGGTGGACCAGGCCACCACCTTCAAGCAGCTCAGCGCTGCGGGCGAGACGTATGGCGAAGTCCTCGGAGAAAACGCGGCGCGCATCTTCGTCATGCTGGCCACGGCCGCCATCGGGAGCACCGCGGGACTGGCATCCAAGGCCTCTCGGTTGCCGGGCTCGGCACAGGCCGCGCTCTCCGTGGAGACTCAGGCGGGTTACCAGTACGTGGCCCTTGGAAGCGTGCAGTCTGTGGCACTGGCTGCCGAGGGCTTCACCGTCGCACTCGCACCCAACGCGGTCGCCATGGCGAGCCGAGGGGTGCGCAGCGGGAACTCCAGGAGACGGAGCCAGGAACATCATCTGGCGACGGACAAGAACAGTGTCGCCGCGACTCGCGGAGGCCCCTGGACTCCTGCGTTCAGGAAACTCTTCAGGAAGGCCGGGATGGAGCTGAAGGACCCCGAGAACATCGTGGCCGTTCCAGGCCACAAAGGCCCTCATCCGAAGGAGTATCACCAGGCGGTCTTCGAGAGACTCCGGGATGCGACGAGGACGTGTCGTACCGTGGTCGAGTGCCGCCAATCGCTGACGGCTGCGCTTCGTGAACTGGCGGAGGAAGTCACCACGAAGGGAACCAGACTCCACAAGCTCGTGACCCAGGGCAAATGAGCTAGAGAGAGCCCACCATGACCAAGCGCTACTTCAGGCTTCAAGAGGACATGCAACCCGGGAACTGGAACCTGGGAGATCCTCTCGATGAGCAAGGTCATGAGGTGACGGATCCCTATGTCTTCACGGCCGGACGGCCTGTTCGCGTAGAGGGTCGCCTGACGATTCCCGTGGATGAGCCCGGACGACGGCTGGACTTCTGCACGGCCGGAATCGGCGCGGCCCCCATCGTTCATGTCCGAATCGCAACCCTCTTCATGGAGCTGGCCCCCAACGACGTGCAGCTCATCCCCGTCGACCTCCACGGCCACCCCGACCAGTACCTCCTCCTGGTCGCCACGAAGCGCATCCGCTGCATCGACGACAAGGCGTCCGAGGAAGTGCGCTACTGGAAGCCAGAGCATGGCCAGCCCGAGCGGGTTGGCGACTACAAATCGGTGATGGGGTTGCGCATCGACGCCTCGAAGGTGGGCGACGCCCAGGTCTTCCGCACGGAAGGCTGGGACATCGCACTCATCGTGTCCGAGGACATCAAGCAGGCACTGGAACGCACCCAGGCGACTGGCATGGAGTTCACTCAAGTGTAGCCGCTCCTGTGCCCCTCCTCCTATCGGTCCAACCGTCGACGCGAGCGCGCACGCGCGGCGTCCAGCGCGGAGTCCACCCCGCCCTCTCGTGGCTTGGCGTCGCCCTCGCTCGCGGGACTCGGCGCCGCTCCTGTTGATGTGGACGCTGGAGTTCCCGGGGCCTTTGCTTCCACACGCACTGGCACAGCAGCGGGCGTGAGGGGTATCCCCGGAACCGTCGTGCGCGCCACCGCACGCGGCCTTGGCGCGGAGAGGAACCGACGCACGGCCACCTCCGCCAACAACAGGGCCACGGCCAGCGACACCAACCAGGGGCCCAGCGCGCGATGGCCCTCGGACTCGGGGGCCTCCGCGAAGAAGCCCGTCATCGACAGGCGCTCCACGCCTCCGCCCACCGCCGCGACGGAGCGCAGCAAAGCGAGTCCTTCCTTCGGACTCCCTGGCTCGAACTCCGGGGAGTAGGGCAGCGCCACAGGAGGTGCTCGCAGGGCTCTCGTGCCCACTCGCACCACCGGATGCCACGTACCACTGCCATCCAGCGGGACTTCCGCCACCAGCCGGTCCTCATCCTCCCAGCGCATCGGGTGCTCCACCGGCACGGACTTCCCATCCCCCGCGAGCAAGGCCAACGTGGGCAACGTGCCCGGCAACGGCGCCTCCGGCGGCAGGTCCAGCGTCACGCGCAGCACATGCCCGCGCCGCTCCGAGCGCACCACCGCGTCACCGAGCGGAGAGGACCCCGCCATCGACCAGCGAACCATCGCCTCCAGCGCCGCCCTCAACGAGCCCCACTGACGCAGCTCCCCCGTGAAGGGACCATCCACCTCCGCCGTGAACGCCACCGTGCGCCCCGCGCCCCGCGTCCACATCGCCAACACCGGCGCCGCATGCGTATCGAGCGTGCGCAACGCCACGTTCGCCTGTGGCCTCAAGTACGTGAGGTTGTAGCCGCCCACCTGCGGCAGTCCCTCGGACGGCAGCCGCCCCAGGAGCGGCAGGTCCGGCGCACCTTCCATCGACACAGGCTCATCGATGAACGTGGCCCGGGCAATCGCCAGCGTCTCCTGACTGAAGACGCGCGGCAGGCTCATCGCGTCCTCCGCGAAGTAGACGCGGCCTCCCCCTCGCCGAGCGACCTCCCTCAACAGGTCCGCGTCCGAGTCCTTGGGCGTCCCCAACCCAATCACCGACACCGTCACGGACTCGCGTTGCAGCGCGGCCAGCGTCGCCCGGTAGTCATCGGGCTCCTCGGAGTCGGACGCGTCGGCGAAGAGCAGCACGTGCCGCGTGGGCTTCTCACTCTTCAGGATCTGCTTCCGACCCGAGCGCAGCGCCTCGCCCACGTAGATGCCGCCACCACCACTGAAGCCTCGCGACACCTTGTCGTAGGGCAGCCCCTCCTGCACCGAGCTGAGCGGGAAGATTTCGTGCGTCTCCGTGTCCACCATGTGCACGGAGGCCTCGTCCTCGGGATTCAGCAGCGCGAGCGCCCCGACAACCCCCTCCGCCGCCAGCTCCATCTTCGTGCGCCCATCCGCCACGTTCGCGCCCATCGAGCACGAGCAGTCCATGAGGATGCTCATCGCGATGGACGCTCGCCGCTGCTCCTCGCGCATCTCCAAGGACACCGGCAACAACGGCTCCACGGGCGAACGCCGGTAGCCACCTTCACCGAAGCTCTCCCGCCCTCCCGTCATCACCAGACCGCCCCCCGCCTGCTCCACGTACGACGCGAGCGCATTGAGCCCCGGCTCCCCCAGCGTGTTCGCGTCCACGTTCTCCAGCACGACGGCCCCCACGCCATCCAACTCATCCAGCGAGAGCCGGAAGGGCGCGCGGACCTCCACCAACATGCCCGCCGCGGAGAGCGCCTGCGCGAGTGTGCCCTTCGGCTGATTCGTCAGCAGCAGCACCCGCCGAGGCCCCTCGACGCGGAGCACCGCGAGCCCCCGGTCGTTCTCCGGCACGCCGTCACCCGGCGTCTCGATGACGAGCTGGTAGCGCACGAGCCCTGGCTCCTCGACCAGGTCCCTCAAAGGCAACACATTGGCCCCCGGCTGGAAGTGGTAGGGCCCCTTCACCAACACGCGGCCATTGCGCTCCAGGCGCACCGTCCCCGTGACGGCCGCCGAGGACTGCACCGTCGCCGAGAACTGAAAGGGCTCCTTCGCCCCCACGCTGGCCGGGACGTCCAGCGAGACCACGGCCACATCGAGCGGGGGCTCGGGGCGCGAGAGCTGACGCCAGTCCACGGCGATGCCTCGGGCCGCGAGCCTGCGCGCGGCGCCTCGCGCGTCCGTCCCCGTGGCCCTTCCATCCGAGAACACGAGCACGCGTCCCGTGCGCTCCCGAGGAATGAGCGCATTCGCCGCATCCAGCGCGGAGGACAGGTCCGAGGCCTCCGTGTCCACCGTGCGCGTGAAGCCTCCAAAGCCTCCCGCCGAGGACAAGGGCTGCTCCACCCGAGCCTCTCGACCGAACGCGATGACCCCCACCCGGTCCCCTGGACCTCGCTCCCGCTCCAGATGCGAGATGAGCTCCTGGGCCGTCCGCTCCACATCCCGAGGCATCGACGCGGAGCGGTCCACCACGACCACCACGTCACTGCCCGCGTCCTTCCTCCGCAGCCCCGGCCCCGAGAGCGCCCCCACCGCGAGCACCAACAGCGCCCCCCGCAACCACATGGGCGGGCCGGGCCGGCGGCCGTACTTCCAGAGAAAGAGCCCCAACGGCAGCAACAGCAGCCACGCCTGAGGGAGGGAGAAGGTCATGACGCCCGCCTCGTGACGTAGAAGTCGCCCACCAGCGCCAGGAGCAGAATCACCAGCGGCCAGCGCGCCCGGTCCGAGGTCTTCGTGCGCTCGTCCTCCGCACCCGCCTCGCGCGCGGCGACGTCGACACTCCCACGTCCTCGCAGCTCCGACTCACGCGCGTCCAGCGACAGGACCTCCGCCGTGTCCACCGCGTCTCCGTCCCGCTCCAAGACATAGCGCCCGAGCACCATCGGAGGGGGCAGGCTCACCGCTCCCGCGCCGAAGACCGGCCTGTTCCCCTCCGGCCCCACCAGCGCGTAGCGCTTCCCCGGCAGCGTCACCACCTGGAGCGGCTCGCCCAGGGTGAGCTGTCGACGCGCGAAGCCCTCTCGCGAGCGGCGTGCCTCTCGCACCAGGTTGCTCATCAACACGGGCCATGCGGACACGCGCTGCACATTCGAGCGCGCCAGGTCCACGTTGAGATGGATGCGGCCCTCGTCGTCCTCGGACACCAGCACCGCGTCTCCCGCCGTGACGATGGGGCGCCCGGGAGGGTTCTCCCCCGCCGACCAGCGCACTCCCGCGAGCTGCACGTCGTCCAGCAGCGGATGCCCCTTGTCCGTGAAGAACGGCCCGACGAAGGTCCGCAGCTTGCCCGTGGACCCCAGCGTCACCTTCGCATCCGTTCCACGCGGACCGATGAGCAACGGCTCCCCTGTCTCCGCGCCTCGCACCATCTCCGGGGAGGCCTTGAGGAAGCGCTCCACCGCGTCGCGCTCGAGCCCTCCCAAGCCCTGCGCCAGGCTCACCGCGACAGGCCGCGCGGGCGAGGCCCTCAGCAATGCACGGCCATCGTCGGGGAGCGCATCGTCCGGGAGGGAGACCTCGACATCTCCCGCGTTCTGGAAGGTGAAGCGCACCGTGGTGGCCTCGGCTCCAGTGAGGGCCACCTGCTCCACGCGCTCCGTCCCTTGCTTCGCGTCCGGCCCCGGAAGCGCGCGCATCCGGACCGAGACGGATTCAGGCCCCGCGCCAAAGCGGGCCACGCGCAACGTCACCGTCGCCGTGCCGCCTTCGTCCTTTCGCAGCGCGGAGATGAGCGCGACGTTGTCGTGAGGCGCGCCCAGCGCCGTCCACCGCACCAGCCCCGGCAACACCAGGCCCTCCGTCGGAGCCGCATCCGTGAAGAAGGCGACCTGCGCGCCCGGACCCGCGAGCTCCTGGGCCCACAACAACGTGGGCAGCGGGTCGTGGTCCGCGCCTCGCGCCTCGAAGGACTCCAGCGCCGCCAGGGCGCGAGACGGCTCCGCCTCCGGCCCCGCGAGCACGCGCGGAGAGGCACCCGACGCCAGCAACGTCACGTGGGTCGCGGAAGCCTGCTCGACGCGTCGGGCCACCTCGCGGCGCGCGAGCTCCAGCACCGTGACGCCCTCCGGCCCTCGCGCGGACATGGACAGGCTCCCGTCCACCACGAGCACCAGATGGCGGACCTGGGCCTTCTCGCCCAGCCGGATGTCCGCCAGGTACAGCGCCGCCGCGATGAGCGCCAACACCTCCAGCAGCAGCGACACCTCGCGCGTGAAGCGCTCCCAGCGAGGCCCCGCCTCCGCACGAGGCCGAGGCGTGCGCCACAGGAACAGCGCGCTCACCACCACCGGCTTCTGCTTGCGCCGCAGGAAGTACGCCGCCACCAGCGGCACCAGAGCGCCCAGCGCCAACAAGCCCCACGGGAAGCCGAAGCTCACGCTCCACCTCCCGCGACAAAGAGCGGACGCAGCGGCCCCATCACCAACGACGCCAGCGGCTGCGTGGCCTCGGCCGTGAGCAGCAGCCCGCGGGCACGCGACGCCGCCGCCCTCAGCTGACGCTGATGTTCCCCGAAGCGCCGTGCATACGCGGCCAGCACCTCCTCCGTCAGCAGCTCCTCCAGCGCCGCCCCACTCTCCGAATCCACCAACCGGGCCCCCTCCCCTCCCGACGGCTCCACGTCCTCCGCGTCCAGCACCTGCACCAGGAAGACCCCCGCCGCCCCTCGCGACAACCGCGCCGCCAGCGCCGACAGGTCCGCCTCGAACAGGAAGTCGCTCACCACCACGCGCAGCCCGCAGGGCCTCGGCGGCGGCAGCCGCGCCAGCGCCGACGCCAGGTCATCCCGCGCGTCGAACTCCAGCCGCCGCAGCATCGTCCGACACGCGGGCCCCTGCGTCCGCTCCGGCCGCGAGCCCGTCACCATCAACGTGGGACTCAGCCCCTGCCGCGCCCCCACTTCACACGTCAGCAGCGCCACCTCGCGCGCGCACGCGGCCTTGCGCGGCGACAGCGCCATGGAGCGCGACCCATCCAGCACCACCTCCACCCGAGGAGATACCTCCTCCTGACGCACCCGCAGGATGAGCTCATCGGTCCGCGCCACCGCGTTCCAGTCGAGCTGCCGCAGGTCATCTCCCGGCTGATACGTCCGGAAGTCATGCAGCTCCAGCGAGCCACCCACGGACGTGGCGCGGACCTCCCCCACGCGGCCACGGTGAGGACCTCGCGGCAGCGCCAGGGCCAGCCCCGGCACCAGCCGCCCCACCGCGGCTTCGTCCCAGGCCTCGCTCACGACCGATGCGCCCACTTCTCACGCGCACTCAGGACCCGGTCCGCCAGGAAGGCCATGATGAGCGACACCGCCACCACGATGCCCACCTGCCGCCACGACATGAGCGTATGGCTCACCCCATCCTCGTAGTCCGTGGAGCTGAAGAGGTTCATCCCCACCACCGGGTTCAGGAGGTTGAGGTCCACATGCGCCGTATCGACCCCCAGGAACGCCGCCACCAGCGGCGGCACTCCCGACCCCAGGCCCACCAGCAGCACAATCAACACCCGCACCGACGCCGGCGACGAGAACCGGTCCGAGCTCCCCATGCGTCCCACCACAATCCCCAGTGACAGGTAGAGCAGGACATACGCCGGCATCACCACCGTCAGCATGCGGCCGATGAGGGTCTTCGTGAGCCCGTCATCCCACGCCCACTCAATCCCCAGCCACACCGCGCACCAGCCCACCAGCAGCAGCACCGTCAACCGGAAGCCTCGCAAGGCCCCGGGTCGGAACAGGGAATAGAACCGGGTGGCGGGACGCAGCGCGCGAGCCTGGCCATCCACATCCGTCGCCACGAAGAGGCACACGAGCCCCAGGTGCAGGGCGCCGATGACGCCGAAAATCCCCGCCACATCGGGCTCGAAGCCGGAGTCCCACCAGAGCAACAGGCCGCCCACCAGCGCCACCACCAACTGCCCCACCACCGCGCGCCGAGGCCCTCGCGTGTAGTTCTCCGTGGAGAGCGACAGCCGGGACGCGGCCACCTCGAACAGCAGCCACCCCTCCGCGAGCATCCACACCAGCCCGGTGCCCACCGACCGCGTCAGCTCCTTCAGCTGCAGGAGGCGGCTGCCCGACTCCAGCCACACCCCCGTGCTGATCATCACCGAGCCCCAGCCCACGGCCAGCGCGCCCAGCACCACGAAGTGAATCAACGCTCGGCCCATCCGACTGTCCGCCAACGTCGCGGCGCACACCGCCACCACCGTCAGGAACAACAGCCACGCGCCCCCCAACCCCAGCACCAGCAGGATGGTCGGAAGTGAAATCCCGTTGAGGTAGTAACTGAACAACAGGAACGGCCCCACCGCCGAGGCATACAGTCCCGCCTGCACCAGGAAGGACGTCATCTTGCCACGCAGGATCTTCCGAGGCCCCAGGCCCGTCAGCACCAGCAGCACCCACGTCTCGTCCTCGCGCTCACGCGCCAGCGAGCGATACGCGCTGTACGGGATGACGATGAAGTGCACCACCGACAAGCAGGTGAAGTACGCGAGGAAGAAGCCCTGGCCGTGCTGCGTGAAGGCCGCGTCACGCGTCTCGACGAACGCGATGAGCGACAGCACGACACACGCGGCCAGCATCAACCCGAAGCACACCCAGAACACCCGGGTGCGCAGGCCCTGACGGACCTCCTTCACCACCAGCGGGTTGAGCCGGTCTCCCCACTTCTCCTGAAAGGAGCTGGCGCCGGGGGACTGCTCCTCCGCGCGCTCCGCCACCACCACCGCGGGCGAGTTCATGCCAACCTCCCCTTCGTCACCGTCATGAACGCGTCCTCGAGGTTGCGCTCCCTCGGACCAAAGGCACACACCGGCAGGCCCGCCGTCACCAGCACCGCCAGGAGCGCCGCCGCCACCTCGGGCGGCTTCACCTCCGCTCCCGGCTCCAGCGCCAGGCTCACGCGCAGCGAGTCAGCCTCTCGCGAGACTCGCACCACGCGGGGCTGCTCCAACAACAGCCGCTCCGCGCGCGACCACGCCGCCTCCGCGTCCGCGCCCACCGCGAGCCGCACCGACAGCTCCAGCTCGGCGACGCTGGTGCCCTGCTGGAGGATGTCCCCCACCTTGCCCGTGGCGAGCAGGCGCCCCTGCTCGATGATGGCGCAGGTGTCACAGATTTCCGCCAGCTCCGTGAGGATGTGGCTGGAGATGATGACCGCCTTGCCCTGGTCCGCCAGCGCGCGCAGCAGCTCGCGCAGCTCGATGCGGGCGCGCGGGTCCAGGCCGTCCGCGGGCTCATCCAGGAGCAACAGCTTCGGGTCGTGCAGCAGCGTGCGCCCCAGCGCCACGCGCTGCCGCATGCCCTTCGACAGCGCCGTGGTGAGCTTGTCCGCCAGCGGCCCCAGCCCCGTGAAGCCCATCACCGAGTCCACGCGCTGGCGCCGCTTCGCGCCCGTCAGGCCATACGCCCGCGCGAAGAAGTCCAGGAACTCGTAGACGGTGACGTCGTCGTAGGTGCCGTACCGGTCCGGCATGTAGCCGATGAGCGGACGCACCCGGTCGGGCGTGTCCACCAGCGAGTGCCCGCCGAGCAGCACCTCGCCCGACGTGGGCGAGTCCAGCGTGGCCAGGATGCGCAGCGTGGTGCTCTTGCCCGCGCCGTTGGGGCCGATGAAGCCCAGGATGCTCCCGGCCTCCAGCTGGAACGTCACGTCATCCACCGCCCGCAGCGCGCCGTAGTCACGCCGCAACCCCTTCACCTCCAACAACGCACTCATGGCCGCACCTCGCCGCGAATCAGATGCGCGGCGCCATTCAGCTGCGCGGGCAGGCTGCTGCTGGGCATGGGACCGGGCCCGCCCACCCTCGCGATGAACTCCCCTTCCACCAGGTCCGCGCGGAAGGGCTGCACCACGCCCCAGAGTCGCTGCCGGATTCCGGCATCGAACGCGCGGTCCACCAGGGCACCCGCCACGGTGTCCTCCTCCGGCTCCGCTTCGGGCGTGCCCGTCCCCTCCTCGCCCTCCCTCAGCGCGGGCACCCGCCACAGCGTGCCCCCCATCCGCACGAACCCTTCCTCCAGCGGCGCGCCCAGCGCGTTCTGCACGCGCAGCGAATCGTCCTCGAGCTTCGCCACCAACCGGGTCCTCGAGGAAACCACCGCGACCTCGCCCCACTCGCGATAGGTGCGTGACGGCACGAAGCCGCTGCCCATCGTGAGCCCGCCCGTCCAGTCCATGTCCGCCAGCTCCCCCGCGCTCTCGATGGGCGGCAGCATCACGGTCGACACCGGCAACTTCAGCGGCTCCGGGGACAGGTTCGCGTACCAGGCGCCCAGCCCCACCGTCGCCGCGCGTGACCTGGCGCCATCCAGCCACGTCAGGCTGTAGCGCGCGGTGTGCACGGCGAAGCCATCCACCAACACGGACCAGGCGATGATGGCCAGGCACGTCACCGCCGAGACCACCGGCACCGCGAGCAGGACCGCCAGGGGCCCTCGGCGCTTCGCCAGCATCCAGGCCCCGGGCCCCGCCAGCAGCGCGAAGGCGCTGATGAGCAGCAGGAAGCGCCCCAGCGGCGCACGCGCGCTCGTCAGCAGCGGCACCAGGTCCGAGTTCATCGACATGTGGGGCTGGATGCCCACGGGATTCACCAGGCCCACGGGGTCCGAGGGGTCACGCCTCAAGACCTCGCGCAGCAGCCCCTGGCACTCGAGCGCCTGGCCCTTGCAGCTCACCACGGAGCCAAAGCCGTAGGGCGCCGTGGCGGAGGACCCCGCCTTCCAGAGCGGCAGGTACGTCTCCAGGCCCCGCACGGGACGCGTGATGACGAGCCGCCCGCCCGCCATGACATACGACTCGAGCGCGGCCCACACCTCCGCGGGTACCTTCGAGGCCTCACTGGCCAGCACCACCGCGCGGAAGCCCGTGTAGAGGGCCAGGTCGCGCGGAGCATCCACGAGGTCGTCGATGAAGCGCGCGGAGAAGAGGCTGTCGGCCGCCTCTTCGTGCTTCGGGATGTCCACGGCGGACTCGAAGGCCTTCGGCGTCCCCAGCACCAACACCGGCTCGGAGCGGTCGCTGTCCGGGTAGAGCGTGTCGACGATGGGGCCCAAGCCCTGGGCTTCGATGGTGAGCTGACCGGAGTACCAGGAGACCGGCAGGGGCAACCACACGACGACCCGCTGACGGGCGCCCACCTCCACGCGGCGCTCGATGGTGTGCGAGACCTCCCCAGAGGAGGGCTGGAACGACAGGCGGACCGGGAGTGCCTTGGGCCCCTGGTTGTGCAGCACCACGTCCACGGCCCAGTACCCTTGCGGCGGCCTCAAGGCGTCACGGCGCATCGTGACACGCAGCAGGCCCCGCGAATGAGAGAGCGTCGAGCCGGTCGCGTCGCGATAGCCCGTCACCTCCGGGACGGCCGCCGCGGCGGAATCGGCGGCCTCGGCGGCGGCATCCACGGCTTCGACGGCCACGGCTTCCACGGGGGCGGTCGGCGGAGGCGAGGTGCCCAGCAGCAGCCACAGCGACAGCATCGCGACGCTAGTCACGCGGCACCTCGGGCACGGCCTGGAGGAGCGCGCGCACCACGTCCGGAGAGGCCACCTTCTCCAGCGACGCCTCGTACGCCAGCACCAGCCGGTGGTTGAGCACGGCCGGCGCGGTGGCCACCACGTCATCGAAGCCCACGTTGGGACGGCCTCCCAGGAGGGCCCGTGCACGCCCCGCCGCCGCGAGCGCGAGCGCCGCGCGAGGGCTCGCGCCATAGCGCACGAAGCGGCGGACGGCGTCCGGCGCGGAGGCCTGGCGCGGGTCGGTGGCCTCCACCAGCCGGCCGATGAAGTCCGCCACCGGACCGGGCAGGTGGACCCGGTCGGACGCGGCGAACAAGCGCGCGAGCCCTTCGGCGTCCAGCACCGGCGACAGCTCCGGCGGCGCGCCTCGAACGCGCGTGGTGAGCAGCGTGCGCAGCGTCTTGGCGCCCACGGGCGGAACCTGGATGCGGAAGAGGAAGCGGTCCAGCTGCGCCTCGGGCAGCGGGTAGGTGCCCTCCAGCTCGATGGGGTTCTGCGTGGCCAGCACGAAGAACGGGTCCGGCAGCGGACGCGTCTGGCCGAGCACCGTCACGCGCCGCTCCTGCATGGCCTCCAGCAGCGCCGCCTGCGTCTTGGGGCTGGAGCGGTTGATTTCGTCCGCCAGCACGAGGCTCGCGAAGAGCGGGCCCTCGCGGAAGACGAAGTCCCGGCGGCCTTCTCCCTCCAGCACGTAGGTGCCGGTGATGTCGCCGGGCAGCAGGTCCGGGGTGAACTGGATGCGACGGAAGGGCAGCGCGAGCAGCCGCGCCAACGACTTGCACAGCTCCGTCTTGCCCAGACCCGGCAGGCCCTCCAGGAGCACGTGTCCGCGCGCGAGCACCGCGACGACGACCTGCTCGACGACCGACTCCTGGTCCAACAGCACCGTATTGAGGTGCTCCTTGAGCCGGGATGCGACCTCCGCCGCCCCCTGGGCCTCGGCGGGACTGAGAAGCTCCGCTGCCACGTGTGTCTCCCCTTCCAAGCTACTTGCCACCAAAGTACCGCTTCACCAGCTCCCGGTTGCGCGGCAACAACGGCTGCGCTCCCGGCCCCTCTGTCGCCTCGCCCTGGGCACTCGTTCCCCGCGAGCCTCCGGCCCCCATCGTGCCCGAGCTTCGCAGCGGGTCCGCCGCCTGAAGTCCCCAGAGCTCGCCGGCCTCTCCCCCCTGCCCCTCCGGAAGCGGCTCGAACGCCAACCGCTCCGGGTCCATCTCCGCGCCCCCACCAAACACAAGCGGGTTGTGTCCGCCACCTTCCGAGCCCGTCCCCACCTCGTTGGAGCCCGTGCGGTTCTCGACCGCTCGGCTCGCGTGCCCTTGTCCCGAGCGCCTGCCGCGCTGGCCCCCCTGTCCCTCGGAGCGGCCCTGCCCCTCTCCCTGTCCCTCGCCTGGCTGACCTGGGCCCTGCTGACCCTGCTGGCCCTGGCCTCGCGAGCCCTGACGCGCGCCACGTGAGCCTTGCTGTTGCCCGCGAGGCCCCGACCGCCGCGAGCTCGCCTGGGCGTTCTCGCCCTGCCGTGAGTCGAAGGGCTGCGACAGCGATTGGCGCCGCCGCTCCAAGGACTGGCGCAGGTCCGAAATCTGGTCCACCGAGCCGGAGGATTGAGCACGCGCCTGGGCCCGCTGCGCCGAGGACTCGCCCGACTCCGAACCCTCGCGCGAGCCCGCGTTCGCTTGCCCCTGCGTGCCTTCGCGCGCACCCGTGTTCGCCTGCCCCTGCGTGCCTTCGCGCGACGCCGACTGCGTGCCGGAGTTCGACTCACCCGACTGTCCCTCCGAGCCTTCACGTGAGCCCGGGTTCGACGCCGCCGCCTGCTCTTCCGTTCCCGACTGAGCGTCATCCAGTGCCATCAGCGCGCGCTCCAGCGCCTCGCGCTCACGCGACACGGACTCGGCGCCTCCGGCCGCGCCCAGCGCATCCTCCAGGTCGCGCGCGGCCTCGGCGGCCTGGGACAGCTGCGCGGCGGCTTCGGCGGCACGTTCCGCCAGCCGCTGCTCCATCGAGTCCGCGGCCTCCCAATCCCCTGAGTCGAAGCGCCCCGCGGCCACCTCTTCGGCCAGCCGACGCAGCTCGTCCTCCACCGCCTCGCCCAAGGGCTCCTCGCGCGCCAGGGCCTCCGCTTGCGCCCGCACCGCGTCCACCTTCGCCGCCGCGGCGGCATGAACGGGGCGCGAGCCTCGCGGCGCGGGGAGCGGCAACAGGAAGCCCACGAGCAGGAACAGCAGCGCGCCCACGAGCGCCGCCACCGGACGTCGCCACGGCAGCTCCGGGAGCTTCACCTCCTGGGCGAGCTGGTTGACGGTGAGCTCCCACTCGCCCACGGGGCGCTCCATGCGCGTGAGGAGCAACCCGCCTGCCTTCGCCGAGCGGTCCGCGAGCACGGCGGCATACTCCAGCGAGACACCGCTCGCGCGAGCACGCACCCACCACCACGCGAGCCCCGCGAGGACGAGCGGAGGAAGCGCCCAGACCATGTGCCCACGAAGGAGCATCCGCGCCAGCACGCACGCGGTGACGGTGGCCCAGGCCGGAGCCAGCCCCGCCTCGGTCCAGGCCAGGGCATTGAGGCGTCGGCGCACGCGCCGCACTGGAGCGAGCACCAAGGCCTGGAGACGACGTTCTTCGCTGGCGGCCATGACGTGGGGTTCGGTCGAGCCCCTGGTGAGTCCACGGGGCGGCGAAGGACCAGTGTCGAACACTCGGGCGACGGCCACAAGCCGCTCGGTGCGACCTGTCGAAAAGCCCCGCCTGGCGGCTCGCGTGTCTCGCTGAACGGTCGCCTGCCTCTCGCGTGCGAGCCCCGCCTGCTCACTGCCATGAACTGAACGCGCATGCTCGGGAACCAGGTTGCCCTGGATGCCCTTCCACTGTCGGAATGGCGCACAGGGAGTGACGTCCGCGTTCCGGGGGGGACACCATGTCGATGCGAGAGACGAAGCAGGCCGAGCCACGCCATCCGCGCAAGGACTTCAGCGAGACCGCGTGCAAGGCGCGGAGCAACGAGGTGGTGCAGCGCACCGCGCGCTCGCGTGCCGCGCCGGAGCTCTTCGGCCCCGCCGACCAGCTCCAAGTCCCCGACTTCCTCACCGCCTTCGTCCCGCTGGAGCCCATGCCGGAGCCGTCCTGGCGCCCGGGCATGGGCGCGATTCCCTACGACGGCGGCACCACCTTCCGGGTCTGGGCCCCCTATGCGCAGCGCGTGCAGGTGGTGGGTGACTTCAGCCACTGGCACGCGGTGGAGCTCGCCCGCGAGCCGTCGGGCAACTTCTCGCGAGACATCGCCAGCGCGGGCAATGGGCAGCAATACCAGTTCATCATCCAGGGTCGCTATGGCGACTGGCGCTGGCGCAATGACCCGCGCGCCTCCGACGTGACGCACTCCACGGGCAACAGCGTCATCCTGGACCACCGCGACTTCGTCTGGCGCTACGACAGCTTCTTCCAGATGCCGGCGCCGCACGAAGCCGTCATCTACGAGCTGCACATCGGCACGTTCAACGACTCGCCAGGATGGGGGCCGGGCCATTGGCTGAGCGCCATCGACAAGCTCGACTACCTGCGGGAGCTGGGCGTCAACCTGGTGGAGCTGATGCCCTCGGCCGAGTTCGCCGGTGACTTCTCCTGGGGCTACAACCCCACCTTCCCCTTCGCGCCGGAGAGCGCGTACGGCACGCCCAACGACTTGAAGCGCTTCGTGGACGAGGCCCACCGCCGAGGCATCGGCGTCATCATGGACGTCGTCTACAACCACCTGGGCCCCAGTGACCTGCCGCACTGGGATTTCGACGGGGAGACGCTGGGCCGGGGCGGCGTGTACTTCTATCCGGACTGGCGCGCGAGCACGCCGTGGGGTGACACGCGCCCGGACTACGGCCGCTCCGAGGTGCGCGACTACCTGCGGGACAACGCGCTCATGTGGCTGCGCGAGTACCACATGGACGGGCTGCGCGTGGACGCCACGAAGGAGATTCGCACCGCCAGCGGCGTGGACAATCCCGCGGGCTGGGAGCTCCTGCGCTCGCTCACCGAGGCGGTGAAGCGCGAGTTCCCGTGGAAGCTCCTCATCGCCGAGGACATGGCGGCCGACCCCGCCGTCACCCACCCGCAGGGAGCGGGCTTCGACGCGCAGTGGGACGCGGCCTTCGTGCACCCGATGCGCGCCGCGCTCATCGCGCCCTTCGACGAGTGGCGCGATTTGAACGCCGTTCGCGACGCGCTGACCTTCCGCTACAACGGCCGGAGCACGCAGCGCATCGTCTACACGGAGAGCCACGACGAGGTGGCCAACGGCCGCAGCCGGCTGCCGACCGAGGTCTCCCCGTACAACCCCGGCGACGTGCTCGCGAAGAAGAAGGCCCTGCTGGGCGCGGTGCTGACGCTCACCGCGCCGGGCATTCCCATGCTCTTCATGGGGCAGGAGTTCCTGGAGGACGGACACTTCGACGACGGCGAGCCGCTCGACTGGAGCAAGGCCGGGTGGTTCGGCGGAATCCTCCAGGCCCACCGGGACCTCATCCGGCTGCGCCGCAACTGGCACGACACCACCGCGGGCCTGCGCGGCGAGCACGTCCACGTCTTCCACCTCAACCACGACGACAAGGTGCTGGCCTTCCATCGCTGGGAGAACGGCGGACCGGGCGACGACGTGGTGGTCATCGTGAACCTGGGCCACCGCGCGTTCTCCGGGTACGCGCTGGGCCTGCCCTCGGATGGCCCGTGGCGGGTGCGCTTCAACGGGGACTGGCAGGGCTACTCGCCGGACTTCAGCGGCACCTCCGTCCAGGATGTCTGGGGCGAATGGAGCGGACGGGATGGCATGCCCGCGAGCGGCCAGTTATCTCTTGGGGCCTACAGCGCGGTCATCCTCTCGAAGGACCGCGGCTGACCTGGCACGCCCATGCTGCTCGCCCGCCCCGCCGACCTCGCGCCCCGCGCCCCCTGGCCCGACATGCCGCTGGTGGTGTGGCCCGCGGCGCTCGCGCTCTGGGGCCCGGGCGAGACATCGTCGAAGCACGCGCACCATGCGATTCACCTGATGTTCCGGCGGGAGGGCACGCTGTCGGTCCGCGCGGGCTCGGCGAAGACGGACACGCGCGCCGCGGGCGTGCTCGTGGGGCCGGACGTCACCCACACCGTGGATGCACGCGGAGGCGAGGTGCTCCTGCTCTTCGTCGAGCCGGAGAGCCAGGACGGCCTCCGGCTGCGGGCCTCGCTCACGGGCGAAGTCCGCCTCTTCGATGAAGCCGAGCGCGACACCCTGCTCGCCAGCCTTCCCCGTGAGGGGCCGCTGCCCCACGCGGCCATGGGCCCATGGATGGAGTCCACGCTCGCGGCCCTGGCGGGCTCCACCGTGGCGACGCCGCCCCCCATGCATCCGCGCGTGCGCAAGCTGCTGCGCCACCTGCGCGCGGAGCCCGCACCGGAGGACACGTCGCTGGAGTCGCTGTCGCAGGTTGCGGGGCTGTCCTCGGGGCGGCTGATGCATGTCTTCACCGAGTCCACCGGGGTCCCGCTGCGCCCCTACCTGCTCTGGCTGAAGCTCCAGCGCGCGGCGGGGGCCATCGCCGCGGGGCGCTCGCTGGGAGAGGCCGCCCATGCCGCGGGCTTCTCCGACGCGGCGCACCTCACGCGCACCTTCCAGCGCATGTTCGGCACCGCGCCCTCGCTGCTTCAACGTCGCAGCCAGTTCGTTCAAGCCCAGGCACGCACCTCCGAAGCATCTTGAGCCCTGTCAGCGTCGGAGGGGATGGACCCTTCCGACCCGCTCGAGGTCCTTCGTCATGTCCTTCGCGCTCGTCCTCCTCGGCCTCTTCCTGGTGCTCCACCTTCCCCCGCTGCGCCGCCGTCCCTCGCTCTCCACGCCGGTCCTTCGGGCCGCGATGGCCACGGGGCTCTTCTTCATCGGCGCGGGCGTCATGCACTTCGTCATGCCCGCGCGCTACGACGCCCTGATTCCTCCGCAGCTCCCGTGGCCGCGCTTCTGGACGCTGTTGTCGGGCGCGCTCGAGGTCGCGGGCGGCGTGGGGATGCTGTCCGTCAAGACGCGGAAGCTCGCGGCGGTGGGGCTCATCGGGCTGCTCCTGGCCATCCTCCCGGCCAACATCCATGAGGCGATGGCGAACCAGGCGTCCCATGTCCTGCCCTTCCCGGACTGGTACTTCTGGGTGCGCATCCCCTTCCAGCTCGTCTACGTCGCGTGGGTGACGTGGGCTGGTGGACTGTGGCCGGCCAGAACGCGTGCGAGCGAGCCCGTCCCTGGTTAGGCTCGCCGCCCCATGCACTTCCGTCATCTTGGCCGCAGCGGCCTGGCAGTCAGTGAGATTTCCTTCGGCAACTGGCTCACCCACGGCTCGCAGGTCGAGGAGGAGGCGGCGCTCGCGTGCGTGAAGGCCGCGCTGGACGTGGGCATCACCACGTTCGACACGGCGGATGTCTATGCGGGCACCCGCGCGGAGGCCGTGCTGGGACGCGCGCTGAAGGGCCAGCGCCGCGCGGGCTATGAGCTGTTCACCAAGGTGTACTGGCCCACGGGCCCGGGGAAGAACGACACGGGCCTGTCGCGCAAGCACATCATGGAGTCCATCCACGGCTCGCTCACGCGGCTCCAGACGGACTACGTGGACCTGTATCAGGCGCACCGCTTCGACACGGCCACGCCGCTGGAGGAGACGATGCTCGCGTTCGCGGACATCGTCCGGCAGGGCAAGGCCCTCTACATCGGCGTCTCCGAGTGGACGGCCGACCAGATTCGACTGGGCGCGGCGATGGCTCGGGAGCTGCGCATCCCGTTCATCTCCAGCCAGCCGCAGTACTCCATGCTCTGGCGCGTCATCGAGGCGCAGGTCATCCCCGCGTCGCTCGAGGAGGGGCTCGGGCAGATTGTGTGGTCGCCCATGGCGATGGGCGTGCTCACCGGCAAGTACCTCCCGGGCAAGCCGCCTCCCGCGGGCAGCCGCGCCACGGACCCGTCGGGCTCGCGCTTCATCGCGCGGTTCATGAAGGAGGACGTGCTCACGCGCGTGCAGCAACTGCGTCCGCTCGCGGAGTCCGCGGGACTCACCATGGCGCAGCTCGCGGTCGCCTGGGTGTTGCAGAACAAGGGCGTCTCCTCCGCCATCATCGGCGCCTCGCGTCCGGAGCAGGTGCTGGACACCGCGAAGGCCGCGGGCGTGAAGCTGGAGCCGGAGCTGATGCGCCGCATCGACGAGGTGCTGGGCCCCGTCGTCGAGCGCGACCCCGCGCTCACCGAGACGCCCGACCGGAAGCTCTAGAGGCCCACCGGGCTCGCGCCGCGCACACAGGTGTCGCGGGTCCGCCTATACTCACCGCTCCCTCACCGGAGGTGGCGTGTGCGTTGGTTCGTGGTCATCGCCGTGCTGTTCTCATCGAGTGCGTTCGCGCAGTCCCCTGAGTGCAAGGCCGCGAAGAAGGAGTACGCCGAGAAGGAGGAGCAGCTCTCCACGCTGCGCGAGGCCCGCAAGGACATGCGCGCGGTGCTCACCACGGCGAAGAAGGGCCGTGCGCACAGCAAGGCGATGGACGCGTTGGAGAAGGCGGACGATGCCCTGGAGGATGCGGTCAAGCGGGCGACGTCGGAGCAGGCCCAGAGGGACAAGCTGACGCGGGAGATCTGCAAGTAACGCGTTTCCACCGCGACCTCGGGGGCCGAGCATGAACCATGACGAGTCCACCCCCACCGAGGGACGCGCGGCGAGGCCCTGGCTCCTCGCCGCGGGGGCGGTCCTGGCCCTGGCATCGGGCGCGGTCTACGTGGGCACGCTGAAGGGTGGCTTCCTGTCGGCGTCGGACGTGGGAGGTCTGCCCGAGCTCGCCGCGATTCAAGCGCAGCTCCGGCCGCTGGACGCGTGTGCGTTCAGCTACCGGCGCCTGGACAGCAAGGGCAAGCGCCCGTTCCCGGACGCCGTCATCGTCCACGACTGCGCCGGTTCCGGCCGCGTCGTCGCGGTCAAGGTCCCCACGACCTGGGAGGCCCAAGGCGTCACGTTCGAGATGAAGCGCGCTTCACCTTCGGAGCCGTTTCAAGTCCTCATCGAGAAGGACGCGACGCTCACGCCGGCGCTCAAGGCCGCGATGGAGCACTTCGCCCCCATCATCGCCGCCAAGCTCCCGGAGCAGCAGCGAGCCACACGCGCCGCCACCAGCGAGTGACGACGCGCCCGGCCCTCGAGCGTAGCGGCTCTGTCGCTGCCTCAACGGTTGCCATGCAACAGCGACGTCGTCTCGCGCCACCTGTCCAACGGGCCACATCTCCCAGCACGCCTGGACGCGTGAATTCCTCACGGTGGTTAGCTGCCTCGCCCACACCCCTCCGAGGAACATCATGCGTTCGAGTCAGATTCTGTCGACCTTCGCCTGCGCCCTCTGGCTGTCCTTCGCGGCGACGGCACACGCCCAGGACGCCACCCAGCCCGCACCCGGGAACGAGAGCGAAGAGGCCGCCCCCACCTCCCTCGGCTCCCCCTTCCCACCCGCGTTTCCCGGCCAGACGAACGGCCCCGTCGTCACCTCCACCACGCGCTACCAGGTCACCCAGATTGCCGCGGGCTTCAATCGCCCCTGGGCCATCGCCTTCCTGCCGGATGGGCGCATGCTGGTGACGGAGAAGCCCACCGGGAAGCTCTACATCGTCACGCAGCAAGGCGCGAAGTCGGCCCCCGTCGCGGGCCTCCCCGCCGTGGATGGACGCGACCAGGGCGGCCTGCTCGACGTCGAGGTGGCCCCCGACTTCGCCACCACCCGCCTCATCTACTGGACCTATTACGAGCCCCGCTCGAACGGCAACGGACTCGCCGTCGGCCGAGGCCGGCTCCTGGACGGCGCCCAGCCTCGCATCGACAGCCTGCGCATCATCTTCCGCATGAAGCCCACGCTCGACTCGACGATGCACGCGGGCGGGCGACTGGTGTTCCATCCCGACGGCACGCTGTTCGTCACGCTGGGCGAGCGCTCCATCCTCCCCGGCCGCGTCCAGGCCCGTCAGCTCAACAGCCACTTCGGCAAGATTGTCCGCATCAACCCGGACGGCTCCGTGCCCGCGAACAACCCGTTCGTGAACCGCACGGGCGCCCGCCCCGAAATCTACTCCCTGGGCCACCGCAACATCCTGGCCGCCGCGCTGGATGGACAGGGCCGCCTGTGGGAGGTCGAGATGGGCCCGCTGGGCGGTGACGAGCTCAACCTCGTCGCCGCGGGCAAGGACTACGGCTGGCCCACCATCGGCTACGGCACCGAGTACTCCGGCGCCCCCATCCACCAGAGCGGCCAGGGCCCCGGCATGGAGCAACCCGTTTACTTCTGGAACCCAGTGATTTCTCCGTCCGGGATGACCATCTACTCCGGCAACCTGTTCCCCGAATGGAAGGGCAACTTCTTCATCGGCGGCCTGTCGAGCCACGCGCTCGTGCGACTCGTCATCGCGAATGACCGCGTCGTCGGCGAAGAGCGGCTCAAGCCCGCGGGGAACGGACGGGTCCGCGAGGTCGTCCAAGGTCCCGAAGGTGCCCTCTACCTGCTCACCGATGACCCCAATGGCCGACTGCTCAAGATGACGCCCCAGGGCGCCACCCCGTAGCGCCCCACCCCTCCGAGGGCGACGGCCGGACGACCCTTGTGTCTCCGGCCGTTCCCCCCTGCCCAGGAAGCACACAACCCGGCCGTTCCATTTGACTTTCAGGGCGGACGGAACAACAGATGGGCGCGCGAGTTGGCCGCCGGGTGGCTCCCACCCGACACCCCACTTCCACCCAGGCTTCCCTTCATGACGCTTCCCATCCTCCTGGCCCAGACAGGGCAACCCGAGCTCGGCTGGCTCAGCAGCAAGCTGCTCGGCGTCACGCTCACCTCCGCCGAATGGGTCCTCTGGATTCTCGTCGTCCTGTCCGTGCTCTCCATCGCCATCATGCTGGAGCGCACGGTGTACTTCGCGCGGCACCGTCTTCCGGACTCGGAGTCGCTCGCGGTGCGGCTGGCCCGGGGTGACTTCGAGGCGGCGCGCAAGGCGGTGGAGGGCCGCACCGGCATGGAGGCCGCCGTCATCCGCGAGGCCCTCGCGTCCACCTCGCAGGGCGCGGACACCGTGGAGCAGGTGATTGCCTCCACCATGGCGCGCGAGCGTCCCCAGTACGAGCGCTTCCTGTCGTTCCTCGGCACGCTGGGCAACAACGCCCCGTTCATCGGCCTGTTCGGCACGGTGCTCGGCATCATCAAGGCGTTCCATGACCTGGGCGCCGCCAACGTGAAGGGCGCGGCCATCCAGCAGACCGTCATGGCGGGCATCTCCGAGGCGCTCGTCGCCACCGCCGTGGGCCTGGCCGTCGCGATTC
This sequence comes from Myxococcus stipitatus, assembly GCF_038561935.1. The sequence continues at coordinate 8,862,602 of NZ_CP102770.1, forward strand.
CCGCCGTCGTCGCCTTCAACATCTTCAACCGCCAGCTCAAGACGCTCACCAGCCGCGCCAACGCCCTGGGCCACGCCCTGGTCGGCAGCCTGCGCGCCGAGGGCCGCACGCCGGAGGGCCGCTAGTCCATGGCCGGAGGCGCGCAGGACAACGAAGAGGAAATCACGGGCATCAACGTCACGCCGCTCGTGGACATCGTGCTGGTGCTCCTCATCATCTTCATGGTGACCGCCAACTTCATCGTCCGCGAGACGGTGGAGGTGGACCTGCCCCGCGCGGCCAACGGCGGCGAGACGGTGCAGGGCCTGGTCAACGTGGTGCTCGACAAGGAGGGGAAGCTCTACTTCGACGGCGCCCACGTGACGGACGCGGAGCTGACGCGGAAGGTGGCCGAGGCCGTCGCCAAGGACAAGGACACCCGCGCCATCATCAGCGCCGACCAGAGCATCGCGTACGGACAGGTGATGCGGCTCATCGACACGGTGAAGGGCCAGGGCATCGCCAAGTTCGCGCTCAACATCGAGAAGGACGTGGCCCCCGCGGCCGCGCCCGCCACCCCCTGACGCAAGGCCCGGTCCATGAGCCAGGCGGTCCTCGACGACAACTCCGTCCTCCCCCGCAGGGACAGCGCCTCGCGGGTGGTGGTCATCTTCACGCTCGTGTCGCTCGCGCTGCACGGCGTGGGCTTCTGGTGGCTCAGCCGCATCGCGGAGCGCCCGCGCCCCGTCGCGCAGCGCCCCGTGGAGCTGGTCATGGTGGAGGTGACGAAGCCGCCTCCGCCTCCACCGCCCGAGGAGAAGAAGGAGGAGCCCAAGCCTCCGCCGCCCAAGCCCAAGCCGGTGAAGCCCCCGCCCATCAAGGTGGCCGAGGCGCCCAAGCCCGTGCCGCCTCCGCCGGAGCAGGCGCCGCCGCCGCCCAACGAGCCGCCTCCGCCCACGCCCCAGGCCAAGCCGCCGCCGCTCGTGGTGGGCATGACGATGTCCTCCACCACCAGCGCCGGCTCCTTCGCCGCGCCCGTGGGCAACACCGCCTACGGCCAGGTCGCCGCCACCGCGAAGGACCCCAAGGAGGTGAAGGCGTACTCCGCGCCCAGGTACACGCCCATCTACCAGGTGGACTCGGAGCCCACCGTGGCCTCCGAGGTGAAGATTCCCTACCCGGAGGAGGCGCGGCGCGCGGGCATCGAGGGCACGGTGACGCTGTCCATCACCATCGACCATGAGGGACGCGTGGTCGCCGTCAAGGTGCTCTCCGGCCCTGGCTACGGACTCAACGAAGCCGCGCGAGACGCCATCAAGCGCTTCCGCTTCAAGCCCGCCATCAAGGGCGGCGAGGCCGTCTCCACGGAGATGAAGTACTCGTACACGTTCCTCTTGGACTGAGGGGACGCCGGGGCCCGCTCGGGGCCCCGCGCACGGCGCTCACTGCGGGCGCAGCGCGCGGCGCATGATGTCGCGCAGCGCGCGCAAATCCTCGTCCGCCAGCGCGGCGATGAGCTCCGGGGGCTCCGCCATGCGCTCCAGCAGCCGCTCGCGCAGCGTCGCGCCCGCCTCCGTCAGCACCAGCATCTTCACGCGCCGGTCCTGCTCGCTGCTGCGGCGCTCCACCAGCCCGCGCGCCTCCATCCGGTCCACCAGGCCCGTCACATTGGACGCGTCACAGGACAGATAGTTGGCCAGCGTACTCATCGCCAGCGGGCCTTCGCCCAGCTGACGCACCACGTGCGCCTGCACCGGGGACAGCTCGAACTCGGCCGCCAGGGCGGGGAAGTTGCGCATGTGCGCGCTCATCAACTCGAACAAGAGCGCCCAGGCCTGTTTGGACAGGGCTTCCTCAGGTTCCTGGGCGTCCAGCCCGGAGTGCGGTGACTTCCCCCGTCGCCCCAGATTCTCGCTGCTCGAGCTCATGCCCCCATCGTAATTCGCCCCAGGCACCTAAACAATTGACTTCATCAAATATTGAGGGTTACTACATTCCGGAGCTTCCAAAATGGACCGACATGGCCTATGTCGTGCCGGCCCCTAAAGCAGGACCGTGAGACGTGATGCGGCGGCGGATGACCTTCATAAGAGCCGGTTCGGCGCGGCGCGCTGAATTCCTGACGTTGTTCACGCGGCCCGGCATGACGCCTGGTCCCGCGCGCGAGAGACACAACCCGTAGCAAGTCGTCCATCGAGGACGGACTGGGGCTCGCGCCGGCGCGGACCCCACGAGGAGGCAGAGGCGGTTATGAGTTCACTTCTGGCGTTGACCCTGGCGGCCACCCTGGCCGCGGCACCGCCCCCCGTACTGACCCTGCAGGACGCACTCACCCAGGCCCGCAAGGAGAACCTGGACCTGAAGGCGGCCCAAGCTCGGCTGCGGCAGGCGGACACCGCGTCTCGCAAGGCGTGGTCTGGCTATCTGCCCACCATCACCGTGGGCGGCGCCATCGTCCGCAACTCCAACGCGGCCGTCATTCCGCCGGGCCCGCTCGGTCCCGAGCCCGTCGTCATCCAGCCGCTCGTCCAGCGGTCGTTCCAGGCCGAGGCCCGCCAGGCCATCATCGCCCCCCAGCTCTGGGCCGCCATCCAGGCCGCCTACAAGAGCGAGCGCGTGGCGGAGCTCACGGTGGAGCAGGCGCGCCGTGAAATCCTCTTCGGCGTGGCGCAGGCGTACTACGGCGCCGCGGCGCAGGCCCAGGCCGTGACGGTGCAGGAGCGGCTGGTGGAGCTCAACGGCGCTCGCGCCAAGGACACCAAGGTGCGCTTCGACGCGGGCACCGTGACGCGCGTGGCGCTGCTGCGCGCCGAGCAGGACCTGTCCCGCGCCGAGCAGGACCTCATCCGCGCCCGCAACGCGCTGGCGTCCGCCAAGCTGGTGCTGGCCACGCTGCTGAACGTGGACAGCGGCGACTTCGAGGTGGCCCCGCCGCCCGAGCCGCAGGTGCCGGTGCAGACGGAGACGGAGCAGCTGGTGCAGCGCTCGCTGGAGCAGCGCGCGGACGTGGCCGCCGCCCGGGAGTCGACGGAGCTGGCGCGCATCAACAAGCGCGGCGTGTGGTTCAGCTACCTGCCCACGCTCGGCGTCACCGCCACCTACCGCATCGCCAACGCGGCGGGCTTCCAGGGCAGCAACGACATCTGGCTGGTCACCTTCGGCGCCAGCTGGACGATCTGGGACGGCGGTCTGCGCGAGGCCAACCTCACGGAGGCGTCCGCGAAAATCGTCGAGGCCCAGGCCAACGCCCGCAAGGCGGAGCTGACGGCGCGCGAGGAAGTGCAGCGCTCGCAGCTGGATTTGCAGAGCGCCCTGGCCAACCGCCTCAAGGCGGAGCAGACGGTGGAGCTGGCGCGTGAGTCCCAGCGCCTCACCGACGTCTCCTTCAAGGCCGGCGTGGCGACGTACCTGGAGGTCGCCGACGCCAACACCGCGCTGACGAACGCGGAAATCGGTCTGGTGGCGGAGCGCCTCCAGGCCTCCGTCGCCGCGCTGCGCCTGCTGCGCTCGGTGGGCGCGTTCGAGGCGCGTCCGCTGGGTTCGGACCTGAAGGAAGAGGACGTGGCGGCACCGGTGGCGCAGCCGCTCCCCGGCGCCACGGAGCAGCACCCGCTGCAGCCCGCGACGCAGGAGCAGCCGGCCCCATCGGAGCAGCCGCAGCCCGCGCCCCAGCAGTAGTGAGGTGACACCTGCCCGGCGCTCCCACTTCGAGCGCCGGGCCAGGCGCCTCCCAGGCTGGTGGCCCCTGGCGCTTGTGAGGGCCCTTCACCGGTCCCACCCTCGGAAGGAAGGCAGCAGTACCCCCTTTTTTCCGAGGAGGTCACCATGGCGGCAGGACAGTGGGGCAACTGCAAGGGTTGCCGCTACTTCAGCAGCAACAATCCCAACCCCAGCGACAACGAGACGCAGCGCTGCATGCAGGCGGACTTGAAGGCGTTCGACCTGAAGGTCTCTGGCGCGAGCGGTTGCAATGCGTTCGAGGCCCGCGCGGGCACCGGACAAAAGCCCTACCAGGAGCCCGCTCAGCCGGCGCACTGACGCCGACCACGCGGACACCCGTCGGGACTTCGTGGAGCAGCGGGCTCCACGAAGCAAGACGGCCTTCCCTCAAGAAGCCACGACGTCACGCGCCCCCAGGCGGCCCACGCCGGGGATGAAGCGGCCCACCCGGCCCGCGTAGTCGCAATACGCCTCCCCATGCAGCGCGAGCAGGTGCTCCTCCTCCAGCCGGACCTGGAGCGAGACGAGCAGCACGTAGTCGGCCCACGCCATCCACGTCCACGCGCCAGGCGTCACGACGGCGATGCCCGTCACCACCCACAACATGCCCGCGAAGATGGGATTGCGGACGACGGAGAACAGCCCGTCCGTCACCAGCGCGGTGTGCTCCCGGTCGATGCCGATGCGCCACGACGCGCCCATCTGCACCTGCGCCACCAGCACCACGCCGAGCCCCGCCGCCACCGCGCCCCACCCCATCCACCGCACCGGCTCCGGCACCGGCCACACGCCCAACGCGGCCGAGCCCAGCGCCGCGTACAGCACGCTCCACACCGTCACGCCCAGGATGAACACGCCCATGCACACGCCGATGACGCGCTGGAACGCGTTGGCACGGCGGTGGAAGACGAAGGCCTCCCGGCCCGTGCGCCGGCGCAGCCGCACCGTGGGCAGCACCAGGGCGAAGAGGAGGAAGACGACGGCGCTGACGGGCAGCGCGATGCGGTGGAAGGTTTCGGCGTCCATGCGAGAGCCTCGGCGGCGGGAGCGGCCTCGAGCCGCTCGGTCGGCAGGTGGACGCCTGGGCGCGGAGCGGCATTACACCCGCGCCCTCGCGGCTCAGCTCTCCGGGGTGACTCGCGGACGACCCGGCTCACCGCAGGCGCAGTCGACACAGCCGTGGGTGCAGCAGGAGCCACACAGCTCGATGAGGCGCTTGCCCAAAGCCTGCCGCGCCCGGTGCAGCCGGACGGCGGCGTTGTTGGCGGTGAGCCCCTCCTCGCGGGCGAAGACGGAGACGGGGGTCCCCTCCAGGTCCACGCGGCGGATGGCCTCCGAGTACTCGGGCTTGAGCGTGTCCGTCAGCTCCGCCACGCACGCGCACACCGACGTCTCCAGCGCGTCCGTGTCCTCGGTCGTCCTGGGCGCCTCGGCGTCCTCCGCGGCCAGGAGGCGCGACTCGCGCTGGGCCTTGCGGTGCCGGTCCACGAGGATGTTGCGCAGGAGCCGGTAGAACCACGCCACCGCGCTCTCCTCGTCCCGCAGGCCCTCGCTCTTCTCCAGGCCCTTCACCAGGGCGAGCTGGAGGACCTCCTCGGCTTCCTCGGGGCTGCCCACGCGCGGGGCCAGGAACGCGAGGAAGCGTCTGCGCTCGGCCACCAGAATCTCGACGACGCGGGCATCCAGGCTCATGGCCCGTCAGCCTACCGCTTCGCGCACCAGCTCCACCGGCGAGTCCTCGTCCTTCGCGGCCGGGCGTTGACCGAAGTAGATGCGCTCCAAAAGCCTTCGTTGATGCACGAGCGGCTTGTCGTACCGGTCCAGCCGCATGCCCTTGTGGCTGTAGGGCGTGCCCGCGACGACGGGGATGAAGCGGGCATCGTCGCGCACCTCCCACGCGGTGAGCATGCGGGCCGCCTTCGCCGCCATCGGCAGCAGGGGCCGCATCAGCGGCTGCACGCAGCGCAGGAAGGAGAACACGACCAGGCGCGTGCGCGTGGGTGTCTCCGGCACGAAGAAGATGTTGGCGCGAGTGACGAACGGGCGCGTCTCCCCCTTCGGCGACACCCAGCTCACCGTGTACTGCGCATGCACGGGGTCGAAGCGGAACGTCCACTCGTTGCGGAACGCATCGCCGTTGTAGACGCCCAGCAGCATCATCAAGGCCGCGGGCCGCTGCGGCGCCTGGTAGACGACCTCCGTGCGGTCGTCGAGGTTGCGCGCCTCGAAGTCCACCTGGTGCGCATGCGGGTCATCCCAGCCCAGCCGCGTGTGGACGTAAGGCGTGTGCTCGTCCTCGCTGAAGTTGTCGATGGCCACGTGCAGCGGCGCCTCGAACAGCGTCGAGAAGCTGCCGCCAAAGACATACCCATCATTCAAGGGCAGCTCCGGCAGCGCGGACAGCGGCGTCTCCCGGTGCGCGAGCCACAGGTAATCCCGGTGCTCGACCACCTGGAAGCTGCGCACGTCGCAGTGACGCAGGTCCGGTTGGCTGGGATTGAAGCCGCGCCCCTCCGAGTCGAAGCGCCAGCCGTGATACGGGCACTGGAGCCGACCATCCGCGCCGACGCGCCCCTTCGACAGCGGCGCGAAGCGGTGAGGGCACTGGTCCGCCAGCGCCGCGGGACGCCCCTGCGCGTCCCGGAACAGCACGTACCCCCTGCCCGCCACCTCGACCTTCACCGGTTTGCGCCCCAGCGACTGCGCCGGGAGCACGGGATGAAAATGACCGAGGACGTCAGGGAGTTTCTCCATACTTTCCAAGTATAGCGAGCGACTCACGACAAGGGAGGAAGGTGCTCCAGCAATCTCCGCAAGTCGGGCTGGAGCTCATCGGGGGATTCGTCCGCCAGCGCCTCCACGGGGTGCGTGCCCCAGGTGACACCGTAGGTGCGGAGGCCCGCGGCTCGGCCTGCCTTCAAGTCCAGCGTGGTGTCCCCCACCATCCACAGGCCCTGGGTGCCCAGCGCGGCGAGCGCGTGGTGGAGCACATCCGGCGCGGGCTTGTGCGGGAAGTCATCCGTGCCCTGGACGTGATGCAGCACGTCGTTGAGTCCCATCGCGTCCACGAAGCGGCGGGCGAACGCGCTCTTCTTCGTCGTGGCCACCGCCAGCAGGTAGCCGCGCTCCCGCAGCGTCCCCAGCGCTTCCTTCACGCCGGGATAGGGGCGTGAGCGATTGATGAAGTTGCGGGCGTAGTGCTCGCGGTAGGTGGCGCACAGTGCGGGCACGCCGTGCTCGGGCGCGAAGCGCGCGTACATCACATCCAGCGGATAGCCGATGAGCTCCCGCACCTGCGCGTAGGTGGGGGACGTGAAGCCGTGCACCGGGAAGGCGTACAGGAAGCTGTCGATGATGTCCGGCAGCGAGTCCACCAGCGTGCCGTCGAGGTCGAAGAGGATTCCACGGGAGTCAGTGCGGCGCATGCGCTCTGCATACGCCGCCCGCGCGAGCCGGGCACCTGTTCTCACATCCCAAGATTCACCCTGGGTGATACACTCCATGAAACACCAGGTCGACAGGGGGAGGACCGGACGTGCGGCTCGATATCTTCTCAGAGATGCAACACCCGAAAGAGCGGTGGACCCAGCCAGACCCCGTGCATCACCTCATCCGTGAGACGTTGGAGCAGGCCCGGCTGGCGGATGAGATGGGCTACGGCGTCTGGTGGCAGGTGGAGCACCACGCGGCGGGGGAGTTCAGCCACAGCTCCGCGCCGGAGGTCATGCTCACCGCCATCGCGACGGGCGCCAAGCGGATGCACGTGGGCCACGCGGCGGCGCTCGCCCCCTCGCGCTTCAACCATCCCATCCGTCTCGCGGAGCGCTCCGCGTTCATCGACCACCTCAGCAACGGCCGGTTCCAGCTGGGCATGGCGCGCAGCACCATCCCGGAGTGGCGCGTCTTCAACATCGAGCCGGACTCCACCCGCGCGCAGATGCAGCAGGCCTTCGAGACCATTCCGAAGATGTGGACGCAGGAGAAGTTCTCCTGGGATGCGCCGGACTTCCGCGTCAAGGACGTCAACATCGTCCCCAAGCCCTACCGCAAGCCGCATCCGCCGCTGTGGCAGGCGTGCTCCAGCCCCGCGTCCTTCGAGCAGGCCGGGCGCAACGGCGTGGGCGCGCTGGGCGTGACGCTGTGGGCGTCTCGCGAGCAGGTGGCGGAGATGATCCACATCTACCGCGAGGCCATCCAGAAGCGCTGCGAGCCGGTGGGCGCGTTCGTCAACGACCAGGTGGCCTTCTTCACCTTCGTCCACTGCGCGCGCACGGAGCGCGAGGCCATGGAGAACGGCGCGGCGAAGGCCGCGGCCTGGTACACGAACGGCTCCTTCACCTTCTTCGAGGCCAAGGAGCACTTCATCCAGTCGGCCGCGGAGCTGGAGGCACTCGCCAAGGACCCCGCGGGCGGCGGACTCACGGGCCAGTACCTGCGCGGCAAGGACCCCAACGCGCCTCAGTCCCGCGCGCAGCGCCTGCTGGGCCGGGTCATGTCCGGCGAGGCCGTCCCCGACGAGCAGGTCTGGGAGGTGCTGAGCGAGCAGGACTCGCTCATCGTCGGCACACAGGACCAGGTGCGGCAGGGCCTCAAGCGCTACGAGTCGCTGGGCATCGACGCGCTGATGTCCTTCCACCAGGTGGGCGCGCTCTCGCACGAGTCCGTGCTCCAGAGCATCCGCCTCACCGGGGAGCTCATTCCCGAGTTCAAGTCGCCTGCCCCTCCCTGAAAGGCTCCTCCCCTCCCTGGCGGCCGGGCCGCATGACGCCCACTGAGTGCATACCTTGTCGCCAGTTCGCGGCGGGCGGCCGCAACGGGGCGGAGGATGCCGGGGGCGCAGGCGCGCGCGACGTCGGGTGCGGGACAGAGGCGGAGTCCTCCCTGGGGAGCCTGTGTGCTCCGATGGGGCAGGCCGCTGCTGATGCTGTTGTTCGCCCTGGCCACCTCACCGGCCCGGGCGGAGGAGCAGGACTACCCGGCGGACGCGCCCGTCGAGGCGCGTGACTCACCCCCGCGCCGTCCGTGGCTCGCGCTGGCGGAGGTCACCGCCATCAACCTGGTGGTGTGGACCTACGACGTCAGCATCGGCAACAAGGAGTGGGCGCGCATCAGCGTGGACTCCTGGAAGAAGAACCTGGAGACGGGCTTCGTCTGGGACGGCGACGCCTTCTCCACCAACCAGTTCGCGCACCCCTACCACGGCAGCCTCTACTACACGGCCGCGCGCGACAACGGCATCCCCTACCCCGGCGCCTTCGCCTTCTCGCTGCTGGGCAGCGCCCAGTGGGAGCTCTTCGCGGAGACCGAGCCGCCCTCCTTCAACGACCTCATCAACACCTCGCTGGGCGGCACCGCCATGGGCGAGGCGCTCTACCGGCTGTCCTCCGTCGTGCTCGACACGGAGACGTCCGGGAGGGAGCGCGCCGTGCGCGAGGTGGCCGCGGGCGTGCTCAGCCCCATGCGCGGCATCAACCGGCTCTTGCGCGGCGACACGTTCCGCATCGAGCCCACCCCCGACGACTGGAAGCGCCACGACGTCATGACCTGGGCCACCGCCGGCTACCTGACGCTGGGCGATGGCGAGCTGCTCAAGGGCGGCAAGGACCAGTTCTTCGCCCAGGTCTCCCTGCGCTACGGCGACGCGTTCCGGGACCCCATCCGCCGCCCGTTCGACGCCTTCGAGGGACACATCCAGTTCACCACCCGCGAGAGCAGCCTCGTCAGCCACGCGCGGCTGTCGGGCCTGCTCGCGGTGAGCACGCTGGTGAGCACGCCGAAGGACGAGCTGCGCGTGGGCCTCTTCCAGCGGCTCAACTATGTGGACACCCTGGCGTATGAGGTCGGCGGGCAGTCCTTCGACGTGGGGATGATGTACCTGCGCCAGTTCTCGCCCACGGCCCGCTTGAAGACCTACTTCGCGCTGGAGGCGGGCATCCTCTCCGGCGTCTCGTCGGAGCACAGCGGCGAGGGCAATCGCGACTACGACTACGGCTCCGGCGTGGGCGCCGAGGTGCGCGTCACGTATGCGTTCGACGGCTGGGATGTCCTCACGCTCGAGGGCGGCACGAACCACATCGCGGTGCTGGACGGCTCGGGCGGCTCCCACAAGGTCCACACCGGACAGCTCATGATGGATGTGCCCGTGCGCGGCCGCGTCGGACTGGGCACGGAGATCAACTACTTCCAGCGCAACAGCCGCTTCGTGGGCTACCCCAGCGTGCGCAAGAGCACCTACGAGCTGCGCTTCTTCATCTCCCTGCACTGACACTCCCTTGCGCCGGCGCGAGCGGCCAGCGCAAGGGAGCATCCCCGCGAGACTCAGGGCGTCTCGTCGGAGGGCACATCGCCCGTGAGCACGCAGATGAGCGCGTCCGGGTCACACTTCACGGGGAACAGCGGGTTGATGCCGGAGCCACGCAGCCGGCCCACGGAGAAGTCCGGGTACGGGTCGCACTTCGTCTCGTCCGGCTTGCCCTTGGTCGCGCAGCTCACCACCGGCCAGATGCCCTTGGCATGGTACGTCGCCGTGCAGCCGTTCTCCGTGTAGCTCAGGTCCGCCTTGAACTGCGTGCCCGGAATCCCCGGCGTGTTGTAGATGCGCAGGTTGGACCAGACATAGCGGAAGCTCTGCGCCGGCAGCGTCGCGGTGGCCGGCACGTCCAGGCGCGTCTCCGACAGCTGCGGCACGTCGCAGAAGTTGTCCGCGCCGGGGCCCTCGCTCGCGAACGCGCCCACCGAGTAGGGCTTGTTCGAGGGGTCCGGGTCCGGCCGGTCCTTGAAGTCCACCGCCATCAGGGTGCCCAGCCGCGTGCTGCGCACACCGACGGTGTCCGGGGCCTTGGGGTCCTCGCTGAAGTACTTCTGCAACCCCACCGCCTCCGGCTTGAGCCGGGCACACTGGAGGTCGGGATTCTGTCCCGCCGCGAGCGTGTACACGGTGGCGAACGAGCCGATGGAGCCGTCGCTCACCGCGCGAGCCACCACACACTGGGGCTCGGGCTCCTCCACGCCACAGCCCGACAGCACCACCAGCGCGGCGCTCCATCCCATCCAACGCATCTTCATGGGTGATTGTCCTCTCATGGTGGGAGCCTAGAAGCTGAGCTTCGCGCCCAGACGGACGGAGCGCGGGGCCTGATAGGCCGTGGGCCGCTTGAAGTTGGGGTTGATGTCCGACGGGAGGATGGGCTGGTTCGTCGCCGTGGAGATGACCTTGCAGTCCGGGTTGTTGGCCGTGAGGCACGCGGTCAGGTCCTCGGGCTTTCCACCCTGCTCGATGGCATAGACACGCGTGAAGGTCAGCGTCTGGTCCACCGCCGTGTACTGCTGGAAGTTGAAGAGGTTGAAGACATCCAGCGACACGCTCAGCGTGTAGTCATTGGAGAGCTTCTGGCTCAGGCCCACGTGGGTGTCGATGTTGTGCACCCAGGGCAAGCGGCCGGCGCTGCCGCGCGGGAGGATGAACGTCTCGGAGCCGCTGCGGCGCGGGTGCGCGCCCAGGTAGTTGAGCGGCGTGCCGGAACGGCTGCGATAGCCACCACCGATGTTCACGCTGGTGGAGCGCGACACCATGAACTCACGCGCGCCGAACACCTTGAGGGAGTGCGCGCGGTCACCCGGCAGCGCGCCATCGCGGTTGGTGGTGAGCGACACCAGGTCGAAGTCGCGCGTGAGGTTGGGCGACAGCTGGCCCGTGTCCGCGCGGAACAGACCCGAGTAGTTCCCGCGCAGCTGCGACCAGGTGTAGCTGGCCTGGGCCAGCCATCCGTCCGAGAAGATCTTCTGGTAGTAGACGTTGACCGCGTCGTACTCGCGCTTCGCCTCCGGGAAGTCCTTCGAGTACCCCTTGCCCGGGTTGCCCAGGAAGAAGGTGTTGCCGTCATCGCGGCTCATGTCCTCGATGACGTCGTTGAGGACGCGGCGCGTGTACGTCAGGCCCACGCGGCCCAGCAGCACCTCGTACTCGCCACCCACCATGAACTCGTCCGCGGACTGGGCGCGGATGTCGGGGTCCACCGGCACGCGGTCTCCACCCTGCGCGTTCCAGGCCTGGTCCGGGCTCTCCCGGCTGCCGATGCGCACGCGGTTGGCGCTGCCCACGCAGTCCGTCAGCCGTGATTCACGGTTGCTCGGGTTGCACGCCGGCGCGTTGTACGTGGCCGACAGGAGCTGCTGCTGCGGGAAGGACAGGTCCGCCATGTCGAGCGGCACGTTCTCGAAGAAGCGCGCATAGTTGACGAACAGCTTGGAGCGGCCCTGCTGGGTGAAGTCATAGACGACGCCCACGCGAGGCGACCACTGGTTGGGCAGGTGCAGGCCCACCTTGTCGTCCAGGCCCCACAGCGTCTGCGTGTCGTAGCGCAGACCCGCGTTGAGCGTCACCTTGTCCATGATGGACCAGCTGTCCTGGATGAAGCCGCCCACCGTCATCGACGTGGACGTGCCTTCCTTGCTGGCCAGGAACACCGGCTGGTCCGGCCCGGCCATGTAGCCGTACTCGTTGAGGGTGTACCAGCAGTCGCCACCGGTGCACTCCTGCCAGGGCGAGCCGCCCGTGCGCGCGCGGTTGTTGTAGAAGCTCATCCGCTCCGCGTCGAAGCCCACCTTGACGATGTGGTGACCCAGCGCCTGGAACAGCGAGGTGGCCATCACCTTGCCCTGCACGCGGTCCAGCTCCTGCACGCTGATGGTGCCAGGACCACCGGTGGCGTAGGACGTGACGGGACAGTTGCGGGACTGCTCTGCGGGCGTCGCGCCACAGACGGACGGGTCCGGCAGGGCCTCGAACTCGGTGATGGAGTGCGGCCCCGGGTTGCGCGTGCGGCGCCAGGCGAGGTTGGGCTCGGCGGACAGGCCGCGACCGGTGAGGATGCCGGAGCCGTCCGAGGGCAGCGTGTCGTCCTCCTGGTGGTGCCAGCCCACCGTCGCGTCGATGAGGAGCTTCTTGCCGAAGAACGCGGAGGACTGCTTGGCGACGATATCCATCGCGGAGTTGGCGCGCTGGGTGGCGATGGCGCCGTAGTTGCCCTGCACGAAGCCGGTGCAGGACAGGCCCACGCAGACCTCCGGGTCACCGTCATCGCTGAAGGAATACTTCCCGTTGCCACCCGACCAGCGCGGCGTGCCGAAGACGGACACCGACAGGTTGTGGTCCGGGTTGAAGAGGTACGTCAGCTTGCCCAGGTACTGCACGCTGCGCTCGTCGGCGAAGCGCGTGACGCGGGTGCCGTCGATGGGCGTCACCAGGCCGAAGCCCGTCTCCGGGTCCCTGCGGCGCTGGCCCACGGAGTTGCAGCCGATGGACGGGTCCACCTCCGTGCAGAACTCCAGCTTGCTCACCTGACGGTCCACGCGGATGCGGTTGAACGACGGCGCCACGCCGACGAAGAACCAGAGCTTGTCCTTGAGGATGGGGCCACCCAGCTCGACGCCGAAGTCACCCTGGTTCCACGGCTGCCCCTGCGCGGAGATGACGGTGCCCTCCTGACGGACCACCGTGCCGTTGCGCTGCAGCCCCCCCGGCGCCATGTTGGCGAAGACGGAGCCGTGGAACTCGTTGGAGCCCGACTTCGTGACGACGTTCAGCACGCCGCCCGTGGAGCGGCCGAACTCCGGCATGTAGCCACCGGTGATGACGTTGACCTCCTGCACGAACTCCACCGACAGCGGCGTGCCCAGCGTGCCGACGCTCGGGTCGTTCACGGACAGGCCATCCACCACGTACTGGCTCTCCGGCGAGCTGCTGCCGCTCACGCTCACGCCATAGCGGTCCTCCGTTGCGCCCGGGGCCAGCTCCGCCAGCGACTCGAAGGAGCGCGACGCGGAGCCCTTCGTCCCAGGGCGGATGACCGCGATGTTGCGCAGGAAGTCCGCGTCCACGCTCATGCCCTGCGTGCTGGACGCGACGTCCACCGTGGGCGGCGCGGCGCTGATGGATATCTCCTCGCCGAAGTTCGAGGGCAACAGCTGGATGTTGACCCGGATGGTGCGGTCCACCCGCAGCACGATGTCCGCGCGCACGAAGGGCTCATAGCCGTCGCGCTCCACGCGCAACGTGTACGTGCCGGGAGGCAGCTGCGCGAGCCGGTACAGGCCGCTCGTGTCCGAGACGACCACCTGCTCGCCCTGGAGCTTCGGTGAAGTCGCCGTGACGACCACGTCCGCCAACGGCCGCTTGTCATCCGCGCTGATGACGGTGCCGGTGATGACGGAGACGCCCTGCGCGAATGCCCCCGCGCCACAGAGCAAGACCGCGAGACACAACCCGCGTGCGAGACCTACACGTATGGACAAAGCTGACTCCCTCCCGTGATTCCCTGGGAGCACTCTGTCTCAAGACAAGAGAAAGCAACAATCCCTTAATTGACAGAGCAGTTCTTCCAATGGAGCCCGCCCGCGCGGGGTCAGCGGGTACAGCCGGGAGCGCCCTGCGACAGGGCGCGGTCGAAGGCCAGCCACAGGAAGCCATCCAGCGGCGCTCTCGCCTTCTCCACGCGGGCGCGCAGCACGGCGCCCTCCCAGGCGCTCAGCAGGAACGTGGCGAGCATGTCCGGCGAGACATCCGCGGCCACCTCGCCCGCGGCCTGGGCCTCGCGCAGCACGTCCTCGATGCGGCGAGCCCACTCGGCGAAGGAGGCCGCCACGCGCTCGCGGATGAGGGGGCTGTGGTCGGCCAGCTCCGCGGCGAAGTTCGCCAGGAGGCAGCCACACTCGAACTTCGTCTCGACGAGCATGTCCACCTGCGCGGCGAAGTACGTGCGCAGCCGGCGCAGCGGCGTCAGCGAGGTGTCGTGGAGCGGGGCGAGGCGCTCTTCACCGACGCGCATGTACTGGTCCACCACCGCCGCGCCCAGCGCTTCCTTGCTGTCGAAGTGGTTGTAGAAAGACCCCTTCGGCACTCCCGCCGCGTCGGTGATGTCCTGGACGCCGCAGCCGTTGAAGCCCTGCGTGCGCAGCGTCTCCAGACCGGCGGCGAGCAACCTGTCGCGAACGCTAGGTCTCGGCATGACCCTCCCTTTCTAGGGCCCGCTCTCCATGCCGTCAAAGCACGCCCGATGTTTCTCCCAACCTCCTGGATTCCCATGGGTTTTCATTGAATATGACCGGTCGTCTTGAATCAGGAAGAGGCGCTCGTTAGCTTGCCCGCCGGGGTGGCGTGCCAGCCCATCGAGGCGAGGACGCCCCCATCACTCGCGAGGGAGCGCAGCCATGGGCCAGTCGAGCTTGCCGGAGCGGATTCGGGTCGGAGTCATTGGAGCGAACCCCACGGGGGGCTGGGCCGCCTTCACGCACCTGCCCGCGCTCCAGTCGCTGCCGGGGTATCGAATCACGGCGGTCAGCACCACGAAGCAGGAGACCGCGAACGAGGCGGCGCGCCGCTTCGACGTCCCGCACGCCTTCGCCAGCGCGGAGCCCCTGGTGGAGCATCCCGAGGTGGACCTCGTGGTGGTGTCGGTGCGCGCCCCCGAGCACGCGAAGCTGGTGCGCCTGGCGCTCGCCGCGGGGAAGCACGTGTTCTGCGAGTGGCCGCTGGGGGTCTCGCTCGAGGAGACGACGGAGCTGGCGGCCCTCGCGCGAAAGGCGAAGGTGCGCACGGTCATCGGGCTCCAGCGGCGGCTCGCCCCCGGCGTGCTCTACCTGCGCGACCTGCTCCAGGAGGGCTACGTGGGGCGGGTGCGCTCGGTGTCGCTCCAGGTGTCCACGCCGCTCCTGGGTGAGCGCAGGCCCAAGTCCTACGAGTACACGGCGGACGCGACGAAGGGGGCCAATGTGCTGGTGACGATGACGGCGCACTTCCTCGACACGGTGCTCGCGGCGGTGGGCGGCTTGAGCAGCGTGTCCGCGCTGGTGGCTCGGCAGTTCGAGCGGGTGACGTTGGTCGAGACAGGAGAGGTCATCCCCGTCACCGCGCCGGACCAGGTGCTGCTGAACGGAACCCTGGCGAGTGGCGCCGTGCTGTCCGCGCACATCGAGGCGGGCAAGCGCAACGGCGGCGTCATCGGCTGCACCATCACCGGCACCGAGGGCGACCTCTCCCTGTCCCAGGACCTCACCGTGTCCGGCGCGAAGGGGGACAACACGCCGCTGGCTCCGCTGCCCACTCCGGAGCGCTACCTCTGGAGCCCGAAGGGCACGCTGGGCGAGGACGCGTACCAGGTGGCGCAGCTGCACGCCGCCTTCGCGCGAGACGTGCGCGACGGCACCTCGCTGGCCCCTGGCTTCGAGGACGCGGTGAAGCTGCACCGGCTGATGGAGACCTTCGAGGAGGTCTCCACGTCCGGGGTGCGTCGGGCGCTGTAGGCAGGCCGTCCGCTCCTCGGGGAGGCGCCGGGGAGGACACCACGCGGGGTGCGCTGGACTATGCTGCGCACCCCGTGGACGCCCCTCTGCCCTCACGTCGCCGGTTCCTGGTTCCCATCGTGCTGCTCGCGGCGCTGGGAGCGCTGGGCGTGCTGCACGTCCGCGGCATGTTGCCCGCGTCGGTGCCGTCGGCAGACAAGCCCTTCCACTACCACGACTACGCCCAGGTGCTGCGGCACGTGCGGGCGGAT
Organism: Myxococcus stipitatus; assembly: GCF_038561935.1. The sequence continues at coordinate 8,878,852 of NZ_CP102770.1, forward strand.
GGGGACGTGGACTTCTCGTCCATCGGGCGGGAGCGCGCGGACCTGGACCGGTTCATCGAGTCGCTCGCGTCCTTCTCCCCTCACCTGCGCGAGGACGTCTTCCCCACGTCGGAGGACGCGCTGGCGTTCTGGCTCAACACCTACAACGCGCTCGTGCTCCAGCAGGTCATCGACGGGTATCCCTATCTGGAGAGCGTGGAGCAGCCGTGGCTGGGGCGGTTCTTCTGGGGCCGCTCGTGGCGGGTGGGCGGCCGGAGGATGACGCTGTGGTCGCTGCGCCACCGCATCCTCATGGGTGAGTTCGCCGACCCGCGCGTCCACCTGGCGCTCTTCCAGGCCACGCGAGGCGGCCCGCGCATGGAGGGCTCCCACTTCCAGCCGGAGTTCCTGGACGCGCAGCTCAACGAGGCGTGCCGCCGCTTCGTGGGCGACAAGCGCAACGTGCGGCTGGACCGAGGCACCCTGCACCTGGCGAAGCTCTTCGACACCTACCGCGAGGACTTCCTGGCCGCGCTGCCGGAAGGACGCCGCGGCAACGTGCTCCAGTTCGTCTGGGCCTTCCTGCCGGACACCTGCGAGGAGCGGCCGGGCTGCGACACCCGCGCGGACCTGGACCTGGCCTGCGGCCCCAAGCTGGACCGCTGCAAGGTCGTCTTCGAGCCGGAAGACACCTCGCTCCCGGACGCCGCCGCCCGCGCCGCGCGCACCGAGCGCTGACGTCCCCTCACGCGGGGAGCCGCTCGCGCGGCCGTCCAGGAGGCGGCGTGCGCTCCTCTCGAGGACGCTCCACGGGGCCTCCGTCCTTGCGACCTCGCAGCCACTTCTCGAAGCCCACCATGGGCACCACCACCGCGCCCACCAGCACGGACAGCCCGATGGACGCCAGCGACAGCGGCGCCGTGCCGAAGATGTCCCGCATGAAGGGCACGTACATGAAGGCGAGCTGCAGGAGCACCAGCGCCCCAATCCCCATGAACACGGAGGGGTTGCTGAACAGGCCCACCTTGCGCAGCGAGCCCGTCAGCGTGCGGCACATCACCATGTAGAAAATCTGGAAGCTGATGACCGTGTTGACGGCCATCGTCTGCGCCTCCGCCAGCGCCCGCGTGTGGCCCACGTGCGGCACCTCGGAGTGGTACTCCCAGAAGAACAGCCCCATCGCGCCCGCCGCCATCAACAGCGCCACCAGCCCCGTGCGCATCACCACGAAGCGGCTGAGCACCGGCGCGTCCGGACTGCGGGGCCTGCGCCGCATGACGTCCGACTCGCGCGCCTCGAACGCCAGCGGCAAGGCTAGCGTCACCGTCGCCACCAGGTTTATCCAGAGCAGCTGCGTGGGCCGCATCGCCATCAGCGGCACCGGCCCGCCGCCGAAGTCCTGGATGGGGAAGAACGCCACCGCACACAGGAGAATCAGCGCCAGGCCCAGGTTCGTCGGCAGCACGAAGGCCAGCGACTTGATGAGGTTGTCGTAGACGCGGCGCCCCTCCTCCACCGCCGCCGCGATGGACGCGAAGTTGTCGTCCGTGAGGACGATGTCCGCCGCCTCCTTCGACACCGCCGTCCCGGTGATGCCCATCGCCACGCCGATGTTGGCCTGCTTCAGCGCCGGCGCGTCATTCACCCCATCCCCCGTCATCGCCACCACGTGCCGCCGCGATTGCAGGGCGCGCACCAGCCGCAGCTTGTGCTCCGGCGCCACGCGCGCGAAGACATGCGTCCGCTCGGCCACCTCCACCAGCTCCGCGTCGCTCAGCGCCTCCAGCTTCGCGCCCACGACGCCCGGCGTCCCCGGCTCCTGCAACCCCAGCCGCGCGCCGATGGCCTCCGCCGTCGCCAGGTGGTCGCCCGTAATCATCTTCACGACGATGCCCGCCTGGTGACAGGCCTTCACCGCCTCGATGGCCTCCTCGCGCGGAGGGTCCATCATCCCCTCCAACCCCAACAGCTCCAGCCCCGCCTCCACGTCCTCCGGGCTCAGCGAGCCCCGCCCCCCCGACAGCTCCCGCGAGGCCACCGCCAGCACGCGCATCCCCCGCCGCGCCAGCCGCTCCACCTCCGCGAGCACCTGCGCCTCCGTCACCCGCCCGTCGCGGTGACAGCGCTTCAACACCACCTCCGGCGCGCCCTTCAGGAACACCCGACGGCCGCCGCGCCCGTCGTCATGCAGCGTCGCCATGAACTGGTGCTCGGACTCGAACGGAATCGCATCCACCCGGCGGAAGCGCGCCCGCGACGCCTCCACGCCCAGGCCCACCTTCTCCGCCGCCACCACCAGCGCGCCCTCGGTGGGGTCTCCCGTCATCCGCCACTCACCGTCCCGCCCGTCCAACGCGGCGTCGTTGCACAGCACGCCGCCGAGCAGGAGGTCCCGCACGTCGTCGGGCATCAACAGCTCGCTGCGCGAGGGGCCCTCCCGGCGTAACTCACCTCGCGGCGAGTACCCCACGCCCGTCATCGTGTAGCGCCCCACCGGCGTCCACAGCGCCTGCACCGTCATCTCGTTGCGCGTCAGCGTCCCCGTCTTGTCCGAGCAGATGACGGTGGTGCTGCCCAGCGTCTCCACCGCGGGCAGCTTGCGGATGACCGCGCGCCGGGCCGCCATGCGCTGCACGCCGATGGCCAGGGCGATGGTGACGATGGCGGGCAGGCCCTCCGGAATCGCGGCCACCGCCAGGGTGATGGCCAGCACCACCGCCTCGCTGAGGTCGTAGCCGCGCGACAGCCCCACGCCGAGCAGCAGCACGGAGACCACCAGGATGGCCCCGGTGATGACCTTGGCGATGGTCGCCAGCGCCTTCGTCAGCGGCGTCTCCAAATCCGTGGCCTGGCGGAGCATCTCCGAGATGCGCCCCAGCTCCGTCGCGCCACCCGTGGCCACCACCACCGCCGTCGCCACCCCGGACGTCACCAGCGTCCCGCCGAAGACGACGCTGCGCCGGTCCCCCAGCTCCGCGTCCACCTCCACCGCCGCGGGCTGCTTCGCGGCCGGCACGGACTCGCCCGTGAGCGCGGCCTCCTCCACCTGCAGGTTGCGCGAGGTGACCAGCCGCATGTCCGCGGGCACCTTGTCCCCCGAGGCCACCTCCACCACGTCCCCCGGCACCAGCTCCGCCGCGGGCACCGCGCGCTTGCTGCCTCCCCGGACGACGGTGGCGTTCTCCGGCACCATCCGGCTCAGCGCCTCGATGGCCCGGCCCGCACGGAACTCCTGCACGAAGCCAATCAGCGTGTTGAGCACCACCACCGCCGCCACCACCAGCCCGTCCGTCACCTTCCCCAGCGCCACCGCCAGCACCGCGGAGACGATGAGCACCCAGATGAAGGGGCTGTTCACCTGACGCCAGAGCAGCTTCAGCGCCCCTTCGCCCTTCTGTCGCTGCAACACGTTGGGCCCATGACGGGACAGCCGCTCGCGCGCCTGCTCATCCGTCAGCCCTCCCGCCTCGCTGTCCAGCTGCTCGAACACCCGCTCGGGTGACAGCGCATGCCAGGGCACGACTCCGCGGGAAGATGCCAGGGCATCCTTCCCAGGCGCGGCGGGTGGCGGCTCGTGCATGGGACTCCCCCTGCCAGCGACGGCGGTGAGGGGAGGCGTCTCCTCCCCACGCAAAAGCTATGTCCGGCGCGTCCGCGCGCTTCACGCCCGCCCACGCGGAGGGCAGGCGCCCCGTGTGCTCCGCGACAGAGGGACAGTCATTTCAACTATTTCTGATAATCCAAGAAGAGATTGAATTAACCAGTCATCGCTCCCCGGCGGTCAGCACAGCTCGGCGCGCCGCGCCTCCTCGGCGGCCTTGCGCAGCAGCTCCCCCGTCGTGGCGTCCGCGGGGAAGAACGACTCGATGGCCAGCTCCGACAAGGTGATGTCCATGGGCGTGCCGAACACCGTCGTCGTGCTGATGAACGACAGCACGCCCAGCCGCGTCCGCACGCGCAAGGGCACCACCAGGCTGGTGAAGTCCGGCGCGTGCACCTCGGGCGCGCCACCACCGCCGCCCATCGCGCGAAGCTCCACGAGCAGCTCCGCCAGCTTCGCGTCCGCGGTGGCCGCCGCCTGACGCTGGAGCCGCGCCAGGATGTGCCCGCGCCACTGCTCCAGGTTGAGGATGTTCGGCGCCAGGCCCTGGGGGTGCAGGCTCAGGCGCAGCACGTTGAGGGGCGGCGTGAGCAGCTCCGCGGGGATGCCCTCCAACAGCAGGCCCACCGCGCGGTTCGCCGTGACGAGGTGCCAGTGCCGGTCCACCGCGAGCGCGGGGTACGGCTCGTGACCGGAGAGCACCAGCTCCACCGCCTCGCGCGCCGCCTTCATCTGCGGCTCCTCCAGCGAGTGCTCCGGATACGCGGGCGCGAAGCCCGCCGCCATCAAGAGGGCGTTGCGCTCGCGCAGCGGCACGTCCAGCTCCTCGGCCAGGTGCAGCAGCATGTCCCGGCTGGGCGAGGAGCGGCCCGTCTCCAGGAAGCTCACGTGACGCGCGGACACCTCCGCGCGCATCGCCAGGTCCAACTGACTCAAGCTGCGGCGCTGACGCCACTCCCGCAGCAACTCTCCCACCGGACGGCTCGGCATCATCATGTCCCGGACACTAGGAGCGCGGGGGAAGCGCGCCCATTACCTCTGGCGTAATCGACTTCAAATGCCCCGGCGCGCAATTTGTGTCCTCACACGGCGGCCGGATTCACCGGCGCCGGTCTCCCGAGGACACTTCCATGAACGCCGTTCCCGCTTCGCGCACCCTGATGGGCCACATCCTCCTCGCCGACGGCGTCGCCAGCGGTGCCACCGGTGCGCTGATGTGCTTCGGCGCCGGCCCCCTGAGTGGACCGCTGGGGCTGGACGCCACGCTGCTCCGGGTCGCGGGTGGCGGCCTGCTGCCCTACGCCGCGCTGCTCGTCTTCTTCGCGCTGCGCCCGCTCGTCTCGCGCTCGCTCGTGAAGGCCCTCATCGCCATCAACGTGCTGTGGACGGTGGACAGCTTCGCGCTGCTCGCGTCGGGCTGGGTCCAGCCGACGGTGTGGGGCCAGGCCTTCGTCGTGTTCCAGGCCCTGGCGGTCGCCGTCTTCGCGGGCCTCCAGCTGATGGCCCTCAAGCAGGCCCGCCTGGTGCCGGCCTGAGGCGCGGTGACGTCCCGCGGCTGGAGGCCGGCCCGCTCGTGACTCAGAGCGCCTGGCGGACGGCTTCCAGCGCGGCGTCGTAGTCCGGCTCGCGCATCATCTCCGGGACGATTTCCCGGAAGACCACGCGGCCGTCCCGGCCCACCACGAAGGTGCTGCGCGCCAGCACTCCCAGCTCCTTCATGTACAGGCCGTACTTCCGCGCGAACTCGCGCTCCTTGTAGTCCGACAGCACGGCGACGTTCTGAATCCCCTCCGCCGCGGTGAAGCGGTTGAGGGCGAAGGGCAGGTCCAGGCTCAGGTACCAGACCTTCACGTCCGGCCCCAGCCCCGTGGCCTGCTGGTTGAACATGCGCAGCTGCACCGCGCACACCTTGGTGTCCACGCTGGGCGCGACGCTCAGCACGACGACCTGGCCCTTCAGCTCCGACAAGCGGTGGGACTCGAAGAACCCCTTCCACGCGGTGAAGTCGGGCGCGACATCCCCCACCTGCACCTGCCCCTCCCCCTCCAGTGTCACCGGCTGTCCGCGGTAGGTGACCTGGTTCTTGAACTCCGCCATTCACGGCTCCTCTCTCACGCGGCCAGCAATGCCGCACCAATGAGGCCGCTGTCGTCGCCGAGCTCCGCGTCGGCGATGAGCAGCCCCTCACGGGACGTCTGGGACGCCCACGCCCGCACCCCCTCCAGCACCCGGCGGCGAATCCCAGGGCAGTGGTTCAACACCCCTCCCCCGAGGATGAGACGCGCGGGATTCAACACCGTCACCTGGTTGGCCACCGCCAACGCCAGGAAGTGCGCGGCCCGCTCATACACCTCTCGCGCCGCCGCGTCGCCTGCTTCCGCCGCCTGCTCCAACGTCACCGGCGTCAGCTTCGTGCCCTCGGCTCCCACCAGGTGGGCCAGTGCGGGCGAAGCTCCCGCATCCAGGAGCTCCCGCGCCTGGGCGATGAGGTTGTGCCCGCCCGTGTAGGCCTCCAGGCAGCCCTGCTCACCGCAGCCGCAGCGCCGACCTCCGGGCACCACCTTGACGTGGCCCAGCTCTCCCGCCACGCCGCCCGCGCCGTCCAGCAGCCGGCCGCCGGAGATGATGGCGCTGCCCACCCCCGAGCCCACGAACACCACCAGCAGGTCCTGCGCGCCCCGACCCGCGCCCACGTGCAATTCCCCCCACGCGGCGGCGGACAGGTCGTTGACCACCTTCACCGGCTGGCCCAGGCGGTCGGTGAGCAGCTGGCCCAGCGGCACGTTGCGCCAGCCCAGGTTGGGGGCCACCGACAGCACCCCCGAGTCCTTGTGAATCTGCGCGGCGGCCCCCACGCCACAGGCATCCACGATGACACCCGCGGAGCGCACCGCCGCGGACGCCGCCTGGGCGATGGTCTCCACGACGCTGGAGGGGCTGCGCTCGGCCAGGGCCACCTTGGCCGAGGCGAGCATCTTCCCCGCCTCGTCCACCACGGCGGCACGAGCAAACGTCCCACCCAGGTCGATTCCAAGCGTTGCCACGGCGATGTCCTTTCTCAGCCCTTCACCCGCTCCACCAACTCCGAGACCAGCGCGTCCACTTCCCGCTGCCGGGCCGGGTCCTTCAGCGCGCCCTCGGGCGTGAAGGCCTCCGAGGCTCGCGCCACGTGCATCTGGGTGGGCAGCACCAGCGCCCCCGTCGAGGACAACACCTGACGCAGGTGCGGCTGCATGCGCGCGGTGCCGAAGGGGCCGGGAGTCGCGCCCATGATGGCGGCCCACTTCCCCTGGAAGCGCCGGCCCGGCGCGCGGGAGGCCCAGTCGATGGCGTTCTTCAGGCCGCCGGGAATGGACGAGTTGTACTCCGGGCTGGAGATGAGGAAGCCCTGCGCTTGCGCCACGCGCTCGCGCAGCTCCACCACGGACGCGGGAAGCCCTTGCGCCTCCACGTCCCCATCGTAGATGGGGAGGTTCAGGAGCTTCAGGTCCAGGACGTCCACGTCCGCGCCCAGCTCCCGCGCCTTCGCGACCCCGACCGCCAGCAGATGCCTGTTGAAGCCATCCGTGCGGAGCGTCCCGCTGATGGCCAGGATGCGAGGCGCGGTCATGTCACCCTCCGACTTCGCGCTGGACGCGAGCAACGGTGCCTTCGATGAGCGCCTGAATCTCCTTCAAGCGCTCGGGAGTGTTGGCCTCGAAGCGGAGCACCAGGATGGGCTGCGTGTTGGAGGCGCGAATCAGGCCCCAGCCATCCGGGAACGTCACGCGCACGCCGTCCACGTCGATGATGTCGTGGCCCGCGGCGCGCAGCCACTCGGTGGCGCGCTTGACCATCTCGAACTTCTTCTCTTCCTTCGTCTCGAAGCGCAGCTCGGGGCTGGCGAAGGTCTTCGGCACGTCGGCGAGCAGCTCGGAGAGCTTCTGCTTCTCGTGGGTGAGGATCTCCAAGAGGCGCGCGGACGAGTACACCGCGTCGTCGAAGCCGTAGTAGCGGTTCTTGAAGAAGATGTGGCCGCTCATCTCTCCGGCCAGCTCCGCGTGCTCCTCCTTCATCTTCGCCTTGATGAGCGAGTGGCCCGCCTTCCACATCACCGGCTTGCCGCCGCGCTGGGCGATGTCGTCGTACAGCGTGTAGCTGCACTTCACCTCGCCGACGATGGCCGCGCCCGGGCTGTCCTTCAGCACGTAGCGGCTGAAGAGGACCATGAGCTGGTCGCCCCAGAGGATGTTGCCCTGGTCGTCGATGACGCCGATGCGGTCGCTGTCGCCGTCATAGGCGATGCCGACCTCGGCCTTCTCGCGCTTCACCGCGGCGATGAGGTCCTGGAGGTTCTCCACCACGGTGGGGTCCGGGTGGTGGTTGGGGAACGTCGCGTCCATCTCGCAGAACAGGGGCACCACGTCGAAGCCCATGCTCTCGAAGAGGGGGACGGCGATGGCGCCACCGGTGCCGTTGCCCGCGTCGATGACGATGCGCATCCCCTTGCGGCCCACCTTCACCGTCTGCCGGACGAAGTGGTTGTAGGGGGTGATGATGTCGAAGGGGGTGACGGTGCCGCGCGTGGCGGAGACCTCGAAGTCCCCGGCCTCGATGAGCTTGCGCAGCGCCTGGATTTCGTGGCTGTGGAAGGTGGTCTTCCCGGCGCCAATCTTGAAGCCGTTGTACTCCGGCGGGTTGTGGCTGCCGGTAATCATGGCCAGGCCATCCACCGGCAGGGTGTTGGCGGCGAAGTACGTGAGCGGCGTGGGCACCACGCCCACGTCGTAGACATTCAGGCCGGTGGACGTCAGGCCGGCACAGAGCGAGTCGCGGAACCGGGTGGACGACTCACGGCAGTCGCGGCCCACGGCGATGAAGCGGCCGCCCTTGCGCCGGATGATGGTGCCCAGGCCCTTGCCCAAGAGCTCCACCACCTCGGCCGTGAGGTCTTTGTCGACCAGACCCCGGATGTCGTACTCGCGGAAGATATGCGCGTTCATTGAAGGTGTCCCCGCCCTCCAAGGCATCCGAGGGCATGACGAAGGGCGGCGGACTCTACACGAGCGCCGGCCTTCCCGGCACCCGGCGAGGGGGACTCGCGCCCCGCGGAACAGGACACCGTCCGGGACTCAGCAAGTCCCTGGGGTGCCAATCAACCCCTGGTTGTGCCTGCCTGTCGGACAGTCGTCGAAGCGGCTCAGGGTGTCGCGGTGGCGACGGACGGCATGACGCCAGAGGGGCGCGTCCGCCCGCGCAGCGCCTGGTAGCGCCTCAGCCAGGAGACGTTGAGGGGGTCCAGCAGGAGCGCCTCGGCGTAGTGGGCCAGCGCGGCGGCCCACGACTGGCGGGTCTCCAGCGCGTGGCCCTGGGTGAAGAGCGCCTTCGCGCGAGTCTCCGCGAGCGGGCGGGCGGAGAGGAAGGTCTGGCGGAGGGACTCGGCGTGCTCCTGGGACAGGCCCGCGTCGAGGCAGCACACGACACCCGCGAGGTTGCCCCGCGCGGCATCGACGCCCGCGCGCGACGTGGGCTCACTCAAGGTGCGGTGGGCGGCCTCCACGCGGCGCAGGAGGGTCTCCAAGGCCTGGCGCTGTCCCTCGGGCAAGGAGCGCTGACGGAACTGGCTCAGGTGACGCACCGTGGAGAGCGCGCGGCGGCGCACCTGCTCGAAGTCCTCATAAGGCAGGGCGCCCAGCAAGGCGTAGGGGTCCTTCTCCACGCCGGCCGCGCGCACCAGGAGCCACGCCAGCTCCGCGTCGGGCACGGGCTCCGCGTCCGGCGCCGCGCGGACACGGCCCACGCCCAGCGCATGGGCCAGGAGGTCTCGCGCCGACTCGCCCGCGAACTGGACATAGAGCCCCGAGGCGCCGCCCCAGCCCCGCGCCTCCTCGCTCGTGACGTGGCGGACGACGTCGCAGTCCCCCACCACCTGGCGCTTGCCGAGCATCAGCTCCACGGGGAGCTGCGAGGCCAGCGGCGGTAACGGCCCCGCCCACGCGGCGAAGAAGCCCTCCACCGTCACGTCGCCCACGCGCACGGGGACGAACTCCGCATCCGGCGCGAGGCCCAGCCGGACACACAGCCCCGTGGGGGCCTCCATCCGCGGCGCGGTGGCCTCCGGCGGCATTCCGACGGGCGCCTCCTCCTCCTGCCGTGACGCGGAGGCCGCCTCTCGCAGCGCCGCGTGCATCGGCGTCGCTCCGTCCTCGGGCAGCACGTCTCCGAAGATGGAGACAGCGCCCCTCGACGTGCGCGTCCGCGCCGTCGCCCTCCCCACCCCTTCGAGCAGCGCCTCGCGGAACGCGCGTGCATCCTCGAACCGCTCCTCCGGACGCTCCGCCAGCGCGCGCAGCAACACCGCCGAGAGCGCGGGCTGCACACGCGGCTCCAACACGTGGGGCTCCACCGGAGACATGGCCCCCACGCGCCCGAACCCGAACGGCAGCCGCCCCGTCCCGAGCAGGTACCCCACCACCCCCAGCGCATACACATCCGTGCGCGCATCCACCGCGAGCCCCGCCCACTGCTCGGGCGCGAGGAACGACGGCGAGCCCACCACCATCCCGCACGCGCGCTCCCTCGGCGTGAGCCTCGCGGACAGCACCGCGCGACTCCCGAAGCCGAGCACCTTCACCCGCCGCTCCCCCCGCGTGAGCCGCAGGCACTCCGTCGACAACCCGCCGTGCACCAGCCCGCGCGCATGCGCCGCCTCCAGCGCCTCCAGCACCTGCGCCAGCAACCCCACGACCTCTCCGGGCGGAAGCGGAACGGGCAGGCGCGTGAAGTCCTCGCCCTCCACGTACTCCATCAACAAGCACGGCAGCCCCTGGGGCCCCGGGCGCGCATCCAACACCCGCGCCACATGGCGATGCCGCAAGCCGCGCAGCCGCCGAGCCTCCTCGAGGAACGCGGCCCTCACCAACGGCCGCGCCGCCAGCCTCGGGTGCAGCACCTTCACCGCGAAGAGGTGCCCCGAAGGCCCATGCTCCGCGCGATACACCGTGCCGAGCGGCCCCGAGCCCACGGCCTCCCGCAGCACCAGCGGCCCGTGGTGCTGCCCCTCCAGAGACGGAACCTCGGGGCACCTGGTGCCCACCGGATGCTCCACCGCGCAGTGTCCGCATGCCATGTCGCCACCGCTTCTGTCGCCCCGGCATGGGGCGGATGGCGGCGACTCTGCAACCCGCGTGCTTCCCCGGCTTCGTCGAGAACCCGACAGGACAACCTCCCGCCAGGACCAGAACCCTGAGAAAGCCGCGACCCGGAGACGGAAAAACTTTCAGCCCCCAGGTCGGAACTTTCTCCAGCGCACACCCCGCGCGGACTACAGGTACTTCTGGAGCTTCCTCGCCTTGAGCGCCTCGACGACCTTGCGCACGTCCTGGCTCTTCTCACGGGGAACCACGAGCACCGCGTCCCCGGAGTCCACCACCACCACGTCCTTGAGCCCCACCACCGACAGCGGGCGTTTGTCCGCGAGCACCACGCAGCCCTGACAGTCCACCACCACGGCCAGGTCGCCGGAGATGACGTTGCCGTTCGCATCCGCGGGGCGCACCTCGGGAATCGCCGCGAACGAGCCCACGTCGGACCAGCCGAAGTCCCCCGGCAGCACCGCGATGTTGGACGCCTTCTCCATCACGCCGTAGTCGATGGAGAGGGAGGGCAGCTTGGGGAACACCTTCTTCAGCACCGACGCGTAGGTGCGCTTGCCCACCGTCTTGCGCAGCGCCTCCAGGCCCTTCTTCATCTCCGGCATGTGCTGCGCGAAGGCGGCCAGGATGACGTCCGCGCGGAAGACGAAGATGCCGCCGTTCCACAGGTACTCCCCCGAGGACACATAGCCCCGGGCCGTCTCCACGTCGGGCTTCTCCTTGAACGCCTTCACCGCCCGGCCGCCGCCCTCCAGCGCGCCGCCCACCTGGATGTAGCCGTAGCCCGTCTCGGGGCGGTTGGGCTGGATGCCCAGCGTGACGATGTGCCCGCCCTCCGCGATGCGCGCGGCCTCCGCCAGCGTGCGCTTGAAGCCGGGCACGTCCGCGACGTGGTGGTCCGAGGGCAGCACCACCATGACGCCTTCGGGGTCCCGGGCCGCGACGTGGAGGGCCGCCAGCGCGATGGCGGGCGCGGTGTTGCGCGCCACGGGCTCCACCAGCAGGTTCCCCTTGGGCAGCCCCTTCACCAGCTTCGCCGCCGCCTTCGCGTGCAGCGGGCCGCACACGATGAAGGTGTTCTTCACCGTCGACAGGCCCTTGAGGCGCGCGGCGGTGTCGGTGATGAGCGGCTGCTTCGAGGCCAACGGCAGGAACTGCTTGGGGCGCGCCTGACGGGACAGGGGCCAGAAACGGGTGCCGGAACCACCAGCCATGATGACGGGGTAGAGGGCCATGCGGGGTACGACTCCTGCGAGTGCCGGTTCGTCGCCGGCGGGAGGCGCCAGGGTCTTCCCCCGGCGTGAATGGCGGCGCACCATACCGTTTCGGCCTTTTCGGGAAAGAGGGAGCCCGCCCCATGCCGCCTCCCACCGGGCCGTCGCGACCCCCACCCTCCCGCCGGGACAGGTCGCCCGTCCGCTCCCCGGACGATGAAGCGGCCTCGGACGGCGAGAGTTTTGACCCGCCCCCGAAAAGCCAGTCTCATGTCGCGCTGTTGGACTTCCTCAAGGCCAGAACCACCGGGCTGACGCTCACCCTCACCGTCGCACTGGCGCTGGGGCTTTCACTCGCCCCGATTCCGGAGTCGTGGCGGCCCCTTCCCAGCCTCCAGCAGGGTCCGCTGGGCCCGAAGCTCCTGGCCCTGGTCGTCCCCGCGTCGTTCCGAGGCGGCCGCCCCGCGCCCCTCCCGGAAGTCGACGCCGCCTCGCCGGACACGCCCAAGTCCCCCACCCTCCCGGAGGAGGACTCCGCCGAGGACGCCGGCCCCGAGGTGGCCACGAGCCCCACCACACCGCCCCCCGCCGTGCCCACCACGCCCGGCATCGGCCTGGAGGAGCTCAGCGCGCCCACGCTGGCGCGCGCCGTGGAGCTGGAGGCCCTGCGCGAGCGGATGAGCGCGCAGCACGTGGACATCGAGCCCAACTGCCGCAAGGCCCGCGCGGACGGCACCTGCGAGGAGGATGGCCTCGCGCCCTTCCTGCGCGCGCTGGGAGAGCTTCGCTCCGACACGCGGCGCTCGCCGGTGCGCGTGGTGCACCTGGGCGACTCGCTGGTCGCGTCGGACTACATCACCGACGTGGTGAGAGACAGGCTCCAGGAGCGCTTCGGCTCCGGCGGCAAGGGCTTCCTCTTCATCACCCGCCCCGCGAGCGCGGGCCGGTGGACGCGCTCCGGACGGGGCTCGGACGGCTGGGAGATTGCCCGGCTGGTGGACACCAAGTGGCCCCGGGACCGGGTGGGCTGGACGGGGGTGGCCTTCACCGCCAGCGGCTCGCAGAACACGAAGTACGACGTGGAGGGCTCGCGCGTCGCGGAGCTGTTCTTCCTGGCCCAGCCCGCCAGCGGCTCCGTGCAGCTCTCCGTGGATGGCCGTCCGCTGCAGCGCGTGCAGACGCGCGGCTTCTCGAAGACGAAGGCGGAGGCGGCCTTCGCGCGGGTGTCCATCCCCGAGGGCGCCAAGACGCTGACGCTCACCACGTCCGGCAAGGTGGAGCTGCACGGCGTCACGCTGGAGACGGGCACGCCGGGCGTCATCTACGACACGGTGGGCCTGCTGGGCGGCATGGCGGAGGTGTACCTGCGCGCCCAGCCCGCGGCCTTCCGCGCGCAGCTCAGGCAGCGCAAGCCCGCCCTGGTGGTGCTGATGGTGGGCGGCAACGAGGCGTTCTTCTACTCGCGGGACCGCACGACGCTGGACGAGGTGCGCGCGCAGATGAAGGAGCTGGTGTCGCGCGTGCGCGCCAACGTGCCGGACGCGGCGTGCCTCGTGATGTCCCCCATCGACGCGGGCGTGCGCACCATGGGCGGCGAGCTGGTGCCGCGCCGAGGCTCCAAGGAGGTCTCCGACATCTTCCGCGAGGAGGCGCGCCTGGGAGGCTGCGCGTTCTGGGACGCGTACAGCGCCATGGGGGGCGAGGGCGCGGCGCTGCGGTGGCTGGAGGCCGGGCTGATGCTGGAGGACCTGGTGCATCCCCGCGCGAAGGGCTCCGACCTGCTCGGCCACCTCTTCGACCTGGCGCTCCAGCGCAGCTTCGCGAAGGCTCATGCGCCGCTGGTGCCCGTGCCGGATGCCACGGGCCTCCAGGGCGCGGACACCGCGCTGCCCAAGACGTTCGACCGGCTGCGCCGCCGCGAGGCGGGTGAAGCCCTGCGCGTGGGCATCGCGCAGCTGGGCGCGTCGCACACGGCCTCGCACTACTTCACGGACGCGGTGCGCGGCGTGCTGACCCAGCGCTTCGGCGACGCGGGCCGAGGCTTCATCGCCGCGGGCAAGGCGTCTCCTCGGCTGGAGAACGCGCGCGTGGCGCGCGAGCTGGTGGGCGACTGGAAGGTGGAGGACGCGCTGGAGTCGCCGCCCGGGGGACTGTGGGGCCTGACGGGCATCCGCGCCGTGGGCGCGCCGGGCGCGAAGCTGCGCATCGAGTTCTGCAAGGACTGCCCGGAGGCGAAGACGCTCTCGGGACGCCTGGACCTCTACGCGCTGGACGTGCCGGACACGGCCGCCCCCGAGATTCGCGTCGACGGCGAGGCCATGCCTCCCGACGCGCCGCTCCCCGAGCCCCTGGCCGCGCCCACCGTGCGCATCCGCTCCTTCCCCGTCACGGGAGCCTCGCATCGGGTGGAGGTGGAGGCACCTCGAGGCAGCGGCGTGACGGTGCTCGGCGCCGCGCTGGAGTACGACCGGCCCGGCGTGGTGATGGACGCGCTGGGGCTGCCCGGCTCGACGGCCTTCACCCTGCGGAACATGGACGCGGGCGCGGTGGACTCGCAGCTCGCCTCGCGGCGGCCGGACCTGCTGGTCTTCTGGTACGGGACGAATGAAGCGGGCCTCGCGGACCTGGACGCGGCGGCGCTGACGCACGACTACACCGCGCTCATCACCCGGCTGCGCAAGGCCACGGGCAACGCCGAGTGCCTGCTGATGGGCCCCACGGACCGGCTGCAACAGGACGCGAACGCCCGCTGGACGGAGGCGCCCGCGCTGGGCTCGGTGTTGAGCGTGCTGCCGCGGGTGGCTCGCGACGCGGGCTGCGCGTACTGGTCTCCTCGCGCGGCCATGGGCGGGGAGCGGGCCATGCTGCGCTGGCAGCGCGCGCGCCCGGTGCTGGGCCACGCGGACGGCGTCCACCTGACGCCGGAGGGCTACGAGCGACTGGCGGCGAGCTTCGCGCGCGACTTCCTGGCCGCCTACGAGCAGCACAAGAAGGGCCTCCCCACCGCCGCGCGCATGGACGGGAACTGACGTGCTCTCGCACAGCCTCCAGTACGTCGTCTTCGTCATCGCGGTGTTCGCGCTCTACTGGGCGGTGCACCGGCACTTCTGGCCGCGCATGCTGGTGCTGCTGGCGGCCAGCGTGTACTTCTACGCGGCCTTCACGCCCTTCCCGCTGCTCATCTTCCTGGTGGGCGTCACGGTGGACCACCTGCTCGTCAAGGGGATGGGCCGCTCGCAATCGCCGGGCGTGCGCAAGCTGCTCGTCACGCTGTCCATCGTGTCGAACCTGGGGTTGCTCGCGGGGTTCAAGTACCTGGAGCTCCTGCGCAAGACGGCGCTGGAGCTGGTGCCCGCCTCGTGGGGCCTGCACATCCGCGAGACGCCGTTCAGCCTGATTCTGCCGGTGGGCCTGTCGTTCTTCGTCTTCCAGGCCATCAGCTACACGGTGGACGTGTACCGGGGGAAGGCGAGCGCCGGGTACTCGTTCATCGAGCACCTGCTGTACATGCTGTTCTTCCCGCGCGTGGTGAACGGGCCCATCATCCGCGCGTCGGAGTTGCTGGAGCGCTTCCGCGACGTGCCCACGCTGACGCCGGAGGACGGCGGGCGGGCGATGTTCCGCATCGCGGTGGGCCTGGTGAAGAAGCTGGTCATCGCGGACGTGCTGGGCAGCGGCATCGTCGACCCGGTGTTCGCCGCGCCGGAGAAGTACGCGTCGGCCGAGTGTGTCGTCGCCGCCATCGCCTACACCTTCGAGCTCTACTACGACTTCTCGGGGTACTCGGACATCGCGCTGGGCGTGGCGGCGCTGTTCGGCTTCAAGTTCCCGGAGAACTTCAACCGGCCGTACCTGGCGAAGAACCTGGGTGAGTTCTGGAACCGGTGGCACATGAGCCTGTCCACCTGGCTGCGGGACTACCTGTACCGCCCGCTGGGCGGCAACCGGGTGTCGAAGCCCCGCGTCCTCTTCAACCTGATGACGGTGATGGTGCTGGGCGGCCTGTGGCACGGCGCGGACTGGCGCTTCGCGGTGTGGGGCGGCGTGCATGGCTTCGCGCTCGGGCTGACGCGGTGCTGGGAGTGGACCGTCGGCAAGCCGGAGAAGCCCGGGGTCCCGCGCATCGCGTTGGGGATGCTCGTGACTTTCACCATCGTCGTGCTGACGCGGGTGGTGTTCCGCGCGAAGAACATGACGGACGCGGGTGAGTTCTACGCGCGGATGGCGGAGGGCGTGCCGGGCATCGCCAACGTGAGCCCGCTGGTGTGGGGCATGCTCGCGGCGGCGGTGTTCTTCCACGCGGTGCCGATGAAGCTCTACACGGTGACGTCGGAGCTGTTCGTCCGGCTGCCCGTGCCCGTGCGCGCCGTCGCGCTCATCCTCTTGGGCCTGGGCATCCGCCACCTGTCCGCGGTGGAGACGCGGCCCTACGTCTACCTCCAGTTCTAGCGCGGAGGCGTGAGCAGCGCCTTCAACCCGGGCACCTGCTCCACCTGCGCCAGGAAGTCGCGGAGGATGCGCGCGGTGGCGCCCCAGATGACGTGGCCCTCGTAGGTGTAGAAGTACAGGTCCCGCTCGGCGCCCAGGACTTCCTTGCGCTCGACGCGGAGGATGGCCGGGTCCATCAGCCGCTCCAGGGGCACCTCGAGGATGAAGGCCACCTCCTCGACGCTGGGCGTGTACTGGCCATCGCCGGGAATCACGCCCACGAAGGGACGCACGCGGTACTGGGAGATGGTGGGCACCTCGTCCAGCATGCCGAGCACCCGCACGCCCCTGCGGTCGATGCCCAGCTCCTCCTCCGTCTCGCGCAGCGCGGTGTGCAGCGGCGTGAGGTCCTCCGCGTCGCGTCCGCCTCCGGGGAAGCTGTACTGGTTGGCGTGGGTGCGCAGCGTGGCCGGGCGGCGGGTGAACACCATGTGCGGCACGCCGTCGCGCTCGAACAGCGGCACCAGCACCGCGGCCTCGCGCAACACGAGCCCCGGCAGATTCACGTCGCGCGCCGGACGCGCCGCGAGCCGTGACTCCACCCCCTGGAACAGCGCCTCCACGCTCACGACGTCCGCCTCCTAGTCCGCGACCTGCTTCTCCATCTGCTGTGCACCCGCGTCACGAGGCGCCTCCGCGTGCTCCGCGCCCGACAGGGGCTTGAGCACTCCCGCCTGGAGCAGCACGAGCAGCAGCACGCCCAGCGCGATGCGGTAGACGACGAACACCAGCGTCGTGCGGGAGCGCAGGTAGTTCAACAGCCACGCGATGGCCGCCATGCCCGAGCCGAAGGCCACCAGCGTGCCCACCCAGAGCGACAGGGCGCTGGGGCGCTCGGTGGCCTCCAGCAGGTGCTTGAGCTCGAAGAGGCCCGCGAGCGTGGTGGCGGGGATGGACAGGAGGAACGAGTAGCGGGCCGCGTCCTCGCGCTTGAGCCCCAGCGACAGGCCGCCCGTCAGCGTGGTGCCCGAGCGCGACGAGCCCGGGATGAGCGCCAGCGCCTGCCACAGGCCGATGAGGATGCCATCCCGCCACGTCATGTCCGCGAGCGTGCGCCGATGCGAGGCGCGCTTCTCCACGACGAAGAGGATGATGGCCAGGATGATGAGGCTGGCGGAGATGACGTAGAGCGAGCGGAACTGCGTCTCGATGGACTTCTTGAAGGCCAGGCCGCACAGGCCGATGGGCAGCGTGCCCACCAACACGAACCACGCCAGCCGCGACTCCACCGTGCCGAAGGGGTCCTTCCTCGCGAGCCCCCGGAAGAAGGCGGCCACGAGCGAGACGATGTCCTTGCGGAAGTAGATGAGCACGGCGGCCACGGTGCCCAGCTGGATGACCGCCGAGTACGCGGCCCCCGGGTCCCTCCATCCGAACAGCTCCGGCGCGATGCGCAGGTGCGCGGTGGAGCTGATGGGGAGGAACTCGGTGAGGCCCTGGACCAGTCCCAGGACAATGGCTTCAAGGAGGCTCATAGGCGTGGCCTCGGGATGTATGCCCGGACTCCGCCGCCAGCAAGGGCGTTCCGCCGCGTGTGTGGGTGGCCGAGCACGTCCCATCCCGCTTCCGGGCGGGGTCCAGGTAGGCTTCCACCCATTCCATGCCCCCTGCCCCTCCGTGCCCCTGCTGCTCTGGCCTGCGCTACCGCGAGTGCTGCGCGCCCTTCCACCGAGGCGACGCGGAAGCGCCCGACGCCGAGCGGCTGATGCGCAGCCGCTACAGCGCCTTCGCGATGCGCGAGGCCGCCTACCTGTGGAGGACACTCCACTCGAGCCACCCGGACCGCACCCGTCCAGAGGCCGAGGTGGTGCGCGAGCTGCGCACGTTCGCCCAGGGACACCAGTTCCCCAAGCTGGTGGTGATGGACCGGCGGGCGCCGGATGCCCAGGGCGTCGCGCAGGTGCTCTTCTTCGCGAAGGTGTTCGAGAAGGGCAAGGAGCGCTCCTTCGTCGAGCGCTCCGACTTCCTCCACGACGGCGTCGGCTGGCGCTACCACTCCGGAGACACGTTCGCGCTGCGCGAGCTCACGGTGCCTCCGGAGACGCTGACCATCGACACGTTCCCGAAGTGAGCCGTGAAGTCGCCTGCTCGAGGCGAGCGGCCGGCGCTGAAACGGCGATGGGCCGCCCCCTCCTCGGGAAGCGGCCCATCCAGACTCGCTCAATCAGCGGAGCGAGGGTGCCGTCAGACGGCCTTCAGGCGGCGCGACGCGGGGCCCGTGGCGGCGTCCTTGAGCGCGTCCTTGCGGTCCGTGCGCTCCCAGGTGAACTCCTTCTCCGTGCGGCCGAAGTGACCGTAGGCGGCGGTCTTCTGGTAGATGGGCCGCAGCAGGTCCAGGTGCTCGGTGATTTCGCGCGGCTTCAGGCCGAACGTCTGGCGGATGGCCTTGGCGATGCGCTCTTCCGGGACCGTCGCGGTGCCGAACGTCTCCACCATCACGCTGACCGGGTCCGCCACGCCGATGGCGTAGGAGACCTGCACCTCGCAGCGGCGAGCCAGGCCCGCGGCCACCACCGTCTTGGCGATGTGGCGCCCCATGTACGCGGCGGAGCGGTCCACCTTGGACGGGTCCTTGCCGCTGAAGGCGCCGCCACCGTGACGGCCCATGCCGCCGTAGGTGTCGACGATGATCTTCCGGCCCGTCACGCCCGAGTCGCCCATGGGGCCACCCACCACGAAGCGGCCCGTGGGGTTGATGTAGAACTTGGTCTTGTTGTCGATGAACTTCTTGGGCAGCACCTTCGCGATGACGTCCTCGCGGATGGCCTCCTGGATGCGCTTGTTGGAGACGTCATCCGAGTGCTGCGTGGACACCACCACCGCGTCGATGCGCACCGGACGGCCGTCGCGGTACTCCACCGTCACCTGGCTCTTGCCGTCGGGGCGGATCCAGTCGTGCTGCTTGCGGCGCACGTCCGCCAGCTTGCGCGTCAGCGCGTGCGCGTAGTGCAGCGGCGCGGGCATCAGCTCCGGCGTCTCGTCGCACGCGAAGCCGAACATCATGCCCTGGTCACCGGCGCCCTGCTCCTTCTTGTTGTCCACGCCGCGCGCGATGTCCTGGCTCTGGCCTTCGATGGCGACCATCACGCCGCACGTGTTGCCGTCGTAGCCCATCGCGCTGTCGGTGTAGCCAATCCGACAGATGGTGCTCCGGACGATCTTGGGGATGTCCACGTACGTGTTCGTGGTCACCTCGCCGGCGACGATGGCGAGGCCCGTCTTGACGAGCGTCTCCACCGCGACGCGAGCCTGCGGGTCCTTGGCGATGATGGCATCCAGGACGCCGTCGGAAATCTGGTCGGCGATCTTGTCCGGGTGGCCCTCGGTAACGGATTCGGACGTGAACAGGAAGTCGGTAGGCATGTCGTCTCTATGCAAAGGGAGCGCGGACCGCGCGAGAGGGTCGGACACTAGAAGCTGGCCCCAGGGGAGTCAAACAGCGAGCAGGCCCCTTTCATTCGACTGTCCTTCAACGAGAACGGGTCGGCTCGGGCGTTCGCCAGCCGAGCATCCCGGGATGAATTTGGCGAGGCGCCCGGCGTCCTCATGGGCTAACAGAAGCCTGCATCTCCGCTGGAGGACTCACCCGACATGAACGCCCGCTTCCGTACCCTCTCCCTCCTGGTCGCCTTCACGCTGTCCGTGCCCGCGCTCGCCGCGGCGCCGAAGCAGAAGGACGACCCCATCGCCAAGCCGGTGAAGACGGTGGTCTCCTCCGTGCGCTACGAGCGCGACGCGGCGGCGCTCAAGCTCTTCGGCGGCGAGGAGCAGGGGAAGTTCCTCCTCGGTGATTCCTGGGCGAAGGGCACCGACGAGCAGCGCAAGGAGTTCGTCACCCTCTTCCACGGCCTGTTCGCCAAGATCGCCTTCCCGCGCGTGCGGGAGAACTTCAAGTCGCTGGAGGACATCGTCTACTCGCCCGCCGAGGTGAACGGGAACGAGGCCACGGTGGACTCGGTCGTCTTCATCAAGCACCCGCTGAAGACCCAGGAGATGAAGCTGAAGTACCGGCTGGTGAAGGAAGGCACCGCGTGGAAGGTGGTGGACGTGACGGTGCTGGGCTCGTCCATGCTCCAGGACATCCGCGACACGCAGGTGCAGCCGCTGCTCCAGCAGGGTGGCTGGGACCTGCTCCTGGGCCGCATGCGCCAGGAGCTGGCGAAGAAGTAGCCCCGGTGCCTCACTGCTGGCGGACCTGGCCACCAGGCCGCCGGCCGCCGGAAGGGTTTCGAGGGGGCAGCGGCTGGCGTAGTCTGGCCCTCCCCCTCTCGCCTGGTCGATGAACGCCCCCTCCTCTCCCCCCTCGCCAAGCCGCAGCCATCACGGCCCGTCCGAACGGGAGGTGGATGCGTTCTGCGTGCAGTACGCGCCGCGCGCCCCGGGCCACCCCGCGGTGCGGGACGTGTACCGGCTCCTTCGCGACGTGCCGGAGGACGGGCTGGAGTCCCGGCTCGCGTGGGTGGAGCGGTGGGTGGCGTGGCTGCGCGAGGACATCCCCGCCCATGGCCTGGTGGACGCCTCGGAGCCCGAGGCCCCCGTGGCCGACACGCGCCTGGCCCTGATGGTGCGCGTCCTGGAGGGTGAGCCGGCCATGCGCGCCGCGGTGACCCACCTGGTCTCCGCCGTGTGCGAGGGCAGCCGAGGCCTGAAGCTCTTCGCGCAGGTGGGCCTGCCCGCGGGCCAGGGGTTCCTCGCGGAGGCCAGCGACCGGCTGGCGCGCAAGGTCCTCCCCGCCGCGCCCGAGCCGGGCAAGCTGTCGGAGCTGCTCCTGCGCGTGTTCCCCGTGCCGGAGGACGCGGTGTGGCTGGCCCTGCTGTCCCCCGCGCTGACGGCGAAGCTGGCCGCGCTGGTGGGCGAGCCTCGGCCTCCGGACCCGATGCCCGGCGCCCGCGTGCGCGCGGACATGATGGACGCGCTGATGCTGCTGGCGGTGCAGACCTCCGCGCTGGGCACCCTGGAGGACATGCGGGACCGCTCCCCGGAGACGTCCTTCCGCGCGTCGCCCTTCCTGCGCCTGCGGCGCGTGTGTGACGCGGTGCTGGCGCGCGACGCGGCCCCGGACACGCTGCGCGAGCTGACGACGACGGTGGACGACTGCCGGCAGGTGGTGAGCAGCGTGTCGCGCCACCTGGAGTCCGCGGGCGTCAGCGTGGACCTGGTGTACCGGCTGGAGCGCATCCGCCGGGGCCTGGAGCGCATGGAGGCCATCGCGCGCGTGCTGGGCGCGCCGCGGGGCGAGCCGCGCTGGCGCGAGGCGCTGGGCCTCCTGTCGGACCTGCTGCGCCGGGCGCACGAGGACCGCTCCGTCGGGGACCTGGTGCGGCGCAACGCGCGGATGCTGGCGCGGAAGATCATCGAGCGCGCGGGCCACTCGGGTGAGCACTACATCACCACCACCCGCGCCGAGTTCCACGACATGGTGCACTCGGCGGCGGGCGGCGGGCTGGTGACGGCGCTCGCGGTGGCCGGCAAGTTCCTGCTCACCGCGCTCGCGCTCGCGCCGTTCTTCTCGTGGCTGACGGTGGGCCTCAACTACGCGGTGGCCTTCGTCCTCATCCAGGCCCTGGGCTTCACGCTGGCCACCAAGCAGCCCTCCGTCACCGCGGCCACGCTGGCCGGCGCGGTGAGCGATGGCGCCCGGGGCGAGCGGCTCTCCAGCCTGGTGGACATCATCCCCCGCATCACCCGCTCGCAGCTGGCGGCCTTCGCCGGCAACCTGGGCTGCGTGCTGCCCGCGGCGGTGGCCCTGGCCCTGGCGTGGCAGGCGGTGGTGGGCACGCCCTTCCTGTCGCCCGCGAAGGCCCACGCCACGGTGGCCTCGCTGCACCCGTGGAAGAGCGGCTCGCTGCCGTTCGCCGCCCTCACCGGCGTGCTGCTGTGGATGTCGAGCGTGGCGGGTGGGTGGCTGGAGAACTTCGTGGTGTACCGGCGGCTGCCGGAGGCCCTGGCCCACCACCGGGTGCTGCGGCGGATGCTGGGCGTCACCGGCGCGCGCAGGCTCGCGGACGGGCTGCTCCACGCCGTCTCGGGCCTGGGCGCCAACGTGACGCTGGGCTTCCTGCTGGCGCTGATGGTGGTGCTGGGGAGCTTCTTCGGGCTGCCCCTGGACATCCGGCACGTCACCTTCGCGCTGGGGCAGTTGGCCATCGCCGGCAGCGCCCTGGGGCCGGAGGCGGTGCTCCAGCCGGACTTCCTGGCCGCGCTGGCGGGCGTCGCGGCCATCGGGACGCTCAACTTCGCCGTGTCCTTCTCCCTGGCCCTGGGGGTGGCGGTGCGGGCCCGGGACATCCCCATCGCGGAGACCCTGCCCTTCCTGCGGGCGGTGGCCCTGCGCTTCCGCATGGACCCTCGCTCGTTCATCCTGCCCCCCAAGCCCCCGGCCGAGGTGGCGGCCCCCGTGCCCCTGGACGCCCGCTCCTGACAATCCAGTGACGACGGAAGCCCGGGGGGCGGGCGGGCCAGAGAGCCAAGCTTCCGGGGGAGCACGTTTGCCGGTAGGGTCGCGCGCGAATGAGCGGCGCACCTCGAAACCCGAACTCCCATTCTCGCTTCGCCTATGCCTTCGCGAGGCTCCTGGTCCAAAGGCCCGGCACCGTCCTGGCCGTGCTGTTGACGCTGCTGGCCGTGTCCACCTGGGCCACGCTGCGGCTGCGCATCAACTCGAACCAGCTCGACCTCATCTCGCAGGACCTGCAGGAGGTGAAGGACGTCAAGCAGGTCATCGACATGGTGGGCGGCAGCGGCTTCCTGATGCTGGCGCTGCGCTCGACGGATGAAGCGGCGATGAAGCGCACGGCGGACGACATCGCCGGGATGCTCCAGGCGGACAAGGAGAACGTCCGCACCATCAGCTACAAGCTGCCCGTCGAGTTCATCCAGCAGAACATGGTCCTCTTCGTGAAGACGGAGGACCTGGTGGAAGGCAAGCGCCGCATCATGGCCTTCCTCGAGGACAAGCTGCGCCGCAGCAACCCCTTCTACATCGACATGGGCGCCACCAAGCCCGTGGAGCTCAACCTCCAGGACCTGGTCGACAAGTACTCCTCCGTCGGCAAGAAGAGCATCCGGGACGACTACAACATCTCCAACGACAAGAAGATGTTGCTCATCCTCATCAAGCCGATGTGGGACACCACCGAAATCGGCAAGACGAAGACGTACCTGGACAAGCTCAACGCGGACCTCGCGGCGTACTCCACGCAGCCCGGCAAGGTGAAGCTGGTGGAGGACTACCAGCTCATGGGCGACGCGAAGACCATCGCCTACGGCTACACCGGCTCGTACAAGACGACGGTGGATGACTCGTTCGCCATCGAGGAGTCGCTGCACCCCGTCACCATCATCGCGCTGGTGACCATCTTCCTCATCACCATCCTGTTCTTCCGGAAGCTGGCGCCCACGTTCATCGTCGTGTCCGGCACGGTGATTGGCACCCTCTACACCCTGGGCTTCACCTACGCGACGGTGGGCGAGCTCAACATGATTACGTCCATCCTGGGCGGCATCCTGATGGGCTTCGGCATCGACTACGGCATCCACTTCACCTTCCGCACGCGGTTGGAGCTGGGCGCGGGCAAGCCGTATGACCAGGCCATCATCGACGCGTTCGTCAACGCGGGCCGTCCCGCGGCGGTGGCGGCGGTGGTGACGGGTGGCTCGTTCTTCGTGCTGATGGTCAGCGAGTTCCGCGGCTTCAGCCAGTTCGGCTTCCTGGCCGGCTGCGGCACGCTCATCCTGGGCATCACCCTGTTCGTGTGGAGCGCGGCGCTGCTGGCGCTGTTCGGCCGCATCAACCCGGAGTGGCCCAAGAAGCTCATCGGCGTGATGAAGCCGCCCCCGGTCAACTCCACCAGCGGCCAGGAACTGCGCATCCCCCGCCCCGGCCTGGTGCTGGGCGTGAGCACCGCCGCCGTCGCCCTCATCTGCGCGGCGGCCGTCCCCTGGGCCGGCACGGGCGAGCCCCCCGAGGGCAAGCTCAGCTTCTTCCAGCGCGTCACGCACGGCGTGGGCTTCAACTACAACACCCGCGCGCTCATCCCGGACGGCATGACGTCCGTGCTGCTCCAGGACGAAATCAACGTCCGCTTCAACATCTCCAGCGACCCGATGGCCATCTACACCAAGGACCTGGACGAGGCCGAGGGGGTGTACCGGGAGCTGACGCAGAACGCGCACAAATACCCGTCCATCGACCAGGTGGTGAGCGTCTTCACCTTCGTGCCGCCCGAGGCCACCGCCAAGGCCAACGAGAAGGTCCTCCAGGAGTGGAAGCAGGACATGGCGAACCTGGAGGCCCGGGGCTTCTCCATCTCCGCGCTGCCGCCGGAGATGCAGGACAAGGCCGCCTTCTTCATGAAGGTGCTGGATGCCAAGCCCTTCGACGTGCACGGCGTCCCGGAGAACTACAAGAGCCAGTTCAAGAACCTGCCCACCGCGCACCCGGACAACCACGGCTGGCTGACGTTCATCTACTCGAGCGTGGACCTCTTCGACGGCCAGAAGATGATGCAGTTCGCCGACGAGACGCGCGGCATCCCCGTCACGTACTACCCGGGCCGCTACGACACGAACGACTTCGACCCGAAGGTGGCGGAGGCGAAGAAGGAGTTCCGCGCCGCGGGCGCCACGCAGCTGTACGCGAAGCTCGCGCGCATCGTGCTCTGGGACGGCAAGGTCACCGTGGTGCTCACGGCGCTGTGGATTCTCGCCATGCACTTCCTGGACTTCCGCAACGCGAAGCTGGCGCTGGCGTCGGTGATTCCGCTGGGCGTGGGCGTGGCGATGATGCTGGGCATCATGTCCATGACGGGCCTGCGCCTGAACTTCATGAACATCATCATCCTGCCCATCCTGCTGGGCTTCGGGGTGAGCCACGGCCTGTACCTGCTGCACCGCTTCCTGGAAGGCACCTCGCCGCTCGTCGCGCTGCGCAGCGTGGGCGCCGCGGTGGCGTCCTCCACGCTGACGGCGGTGGCGGGCTTCGCGGCGCTGCTGGCCGCGGCCCACAACGGCCTGCGCTCCATGGGCATGGTGGCCTGCATCGGCCTCATCACCACGCTGATTGTGTCCTTCACGGTGCTGGCCGCGGTGATGCAGCTCATGCATGACCGCCGTCAGCGCGAGACGCCCGGTGGCACCGGGGCGTCCGGGGACGGCTCCGGCGAGCAGGGTTCGACCAAGGCGGCCTGAGAAGGCCCCGGGAAGCACGCAACAACACCGACGAAGACGAGGCCCCCTCTCTCCAGAGGGGGCCGGGAGAGGGACCTCCATGACGATGATGCGATGGGCACCGGTGCTCGGGCTGGGACTGCTCGCGGGCTGCTCCGCGGTGAAGTCGAGCCGCATCCGCGACGACTACGCCCAGGTGGACCGCAAGGAGACGAAGCGGCTGGTGGTGGTGGCGCAGCCCCTGCCGGACGAGAAGCCCGCGGTGGGCGAGCTGTGGAGCCTCATCGCGCGCCAGTGGGTGAACCAGAACCGCGACTTCCTGGTGAAGGACAACGTCGCGCTGCCGGGCCGCCCCACGGACGCCACCTTCAAGGAGCTGTGCGTGGAGGGCGTGGAGGGCGTGCTCTGGCTGGACCCGCGCATCTCGCTCAAGGGCGACGGCGCGGAGGCGGAGGTGAAGGCGCAGCTCTTGCGGTGCCGCGACAGCCAGGAGGTCTGGGCGGCGGAGGCCGCGGGGAGCTGGAGCTCCACCGACGAGGACTACGCGGCGCGGGTGAACAAGTTCAGCCGGGAGCTGGGCGAGGAGGTGGCGCCGTATGTCGTGCCCACCACGAAGCTCTTGGCGGCCACGCTCGAGACGTTGCCCAATCCCGAACTGACCGAAGCGGACAAGGACGAGAAAATCGAGCTGGGTGAGTAGGCTCGTCCCTCGTGGACGAGAGCGTCATCGCGGTGCGGCTGGGTCTCGCGGCGCTCCTGGGCGCCGTGCTGGGCCTGGAGCGCGAGCTGCGGGGCCACGCCGCCGGGCTGCGCACGCACATCCTCGTGTCCCTGGGCGCGTGCCTCTTCACGCTGTCCAGCGTCTTCATCGAGTGGACGCTGGGCAGCGGTGCCCCGGAGGGCTCTCGCGCGGACGTCAGCCGCATCGCCAGCCAGGTGGTGGTGGGCATCGGCTTCCTGGGCGCGGGCGCCATCATCCGCGACCAGGGGAGCATCCGCGGCCTGACGACGGCGGCGAACCTGTGGCTCACCGCGTCCGTGGGACTCAGCATCGGCATGGGCTTCTACGTGGCCGCGCTCACCACCGTGGCCATCGCCCTGCTCGCGCTCGCGGGCCTGCGCCCGGTGGAGCGGCTCATCCGCCAGCGCCGCATCCGCAAGGGCTTGAAGGTGGAGGCAGCGCCTCCCGACGGCCCGGACTGAGGGCCACGGCTCAGCCGTCCCAGTCCCCCGACGACGCCCCCAGCGCGCCCGTCAGGTCGTGCCGCAGCGGTGCGGGCCTGGAGAGGGCGCCGCGCGCCGCCAGCACGTCCGGCCGGACGCCGGGCAGGCTGGCCAGGTCCTCGCGCAGGTACACGTCGTCGCCGTCGATGTCCGTCACCTCGGAGAAGGACACCCGGTAGTCGCGCGGGAAGAACTGTCCCTTCTCGATGAGGAAGCCCGCGGCGTCGACGGAGAGGATGCTGCCCAGGTTCTCCCCATCCCTGTCGCGCGTCGTCATGCCCTTCTGGATGTCCGCTGGATTGAACACGCCCACCTCCCTGGTCCCCGGCCCGGAGGACCGACCTGAAAGGTGGACATGGTCCGCGCGCGGCGGCACCGCCCCCGCTGGCGGGTCGCCCGGCGAGCAGGGACTTGGACTCCCTGCCTCCAGCCGGGGCCCGGAGCGCGACTACGAGGAGGTGGTGACGCCGAAGCGGCGGTCCATCTCCGTGCGCATGAAGCGCTCGATTTCCTCCGCGGTGGTGAGCTCCATGGCCTCGCGCAGCAGCTCCTTCGCCTCCGCGCGGCCCACGCGCCGGATGAAGCCCTTCACCGCCGGAATCTGCCCGGACGTCATGGACAGCTCGTCGAAGCCCATGGCCAGCAGCACCAGCGTGTAGAGCGGGTCGCCCGCCATCTCCCCGCACATGGACACGGGGATGTTGGCGGCCTTGGCGGCGTCGACGATGGTCTCCAGCATGCGCAGCACGGACAGGTGCAGCGGGCGGTAGAGGTAGGCCACCTCGCGGTTCTGTCTGTCGATGGCCAGCGAGTACTGGATGAGGTCGTTGGTCCCCACCGAGAAGAAGTCCGCCTCCTGCGCCAGCCGGTCGGCGATCATCGCCGCGCTCGGCGTCTCCACCATGATGCCCACCGGGAAGCGCTTGCCCACGGGCACCCCCGCGCGGCCCAGCTCCGTGCGGCACGCCTCCAGCTCCGCGCGGGCCTCGCGCAGCTCGCTCACCCCGCAGATGAGGGGGAACATCAGCCGCAGGTTGCCGTGCACGCTGGCGCGAAGGAGCGCGCGCAGCTGCGTGCGGAACAGCTCCCGGTTGGACAGGCAGTAGCGGATGGCCCTCAGGCCCATCGCCGGGTTGGGCTCCTTCTCGTGCTTCGTCTTGCCCGGCACCTTGTCGCCGCCCAAATCCAGCGTGCGGATGGTGACGGGCCGCCCGCCCATGGCCTCCAGCACCTGGCGGTAGGCGCGGTAGTGCTCCTCCTCCGTGGGCGCCGTCTTCCGGTCCAGGAACATGAACTCGGTGCGGTACAGGCCAATGCCCTCCGCGCCGTGCGCGAGCAGGGACGGAATCTCCTCCAGGAACTCCATGTTCCCGTTGAGCCGGATGCGGAAGTCGTCCGTGCTCACCGCCGCCAGGTCCTTGGTCGCGAGCGCCAGCTGCTCCGCGTCCCGGTGCCGGCGCTGCTCCTCGCGGAAGCTCTGCAGCTGCTCCTCCGTGGGGTTCACCAGGACCAGGCCCCGCGTGCCGTCCATGGCGACGAGGTCTCCCGGGGATATCTGCTCGCTGGCCCGGCCCGCGCCCACCACCGCGGGGGTCTCCCGGGCGCGCGCGACGATGGCCGTGTGGCTGGTGTGGCCCCCCAGGTCCGTCACGAAGCCCGCCACCCGACCGCTGCGCGCCATCATGGCGGCGTCGGCCGGGGGCAGGTCATGTGCGACGACGATGGCCTCCGCGGGGACCTCCACCTCTTCGTCGACCACCTGCCCCATCAGGTTGCGGATGATGCGGTCCGCGACGTAGTCCACGTCCGAGCGCCGCTCGCGGAAGTACTCGTCCGGGATGTTGTCGAACAGGTGCTTGATCTTGCGGGCCACGCGCCGCACGGCCCACTCCGCGTTGATGCGGTCCTCGACGATGAGCTGGTTGACGGCGTCCACCAGCATCGGGTCCTGGAGCATCAGCCGGTGCGCTTCCAGGATGAGGGCGTGGTCGCTGCCCTCGGTGCGCGTGATCTGGTCCTTGAGCTCGATGAGCTGGCGGTCGGACAGGTCCACCGCCGTCTTCATGCGCATGCGCTCGGGCTCGACCTCCGCCTCCGCCAGCCGCAGCTTGGGGGTGCGGATGCGCTTCCTATCGAGGATGAACGCGTGGCCCACCGCCACGCCAGGTGAGGCGCCGATGCCCATCAACCGCAGTGTGGGGGTGGCCTGGCTGCTCACGTGTCTTTCTTCCCTCCCAGTCCTACCGCAGGTGGCTTCCCAGCGTCACTTCGACTCGCCAAAACGGTCCCCGATGAGCTTCGCCAGCTCCTCCAGGCACGCCTGCGCGTCGTCTCCCTTACAGGTCAGCTTCACCTGCACGCCCTTCGCCGCGGCCAGCATCAGCACGCCCATGATGGACTTGGCGTTGGCCCGCTGACCTTGCGCCTCGATGAGCACGTCGCTCTTGAAGCGGTTGGCCACCTTGACCATCTGCGCCGCCGCCCGGGCATGCAGCCCCAGCTCGTTGATGATCTCGTATGTTCCTTCGGCCACCGTTGCCATCGCGACTCCTACCTCTCGTCTCTAAAGAAGGGCTCCCGCCGCGCAGGCCAGCGTCGCCGCGAGGTAGAGCACCACGTAGTTGGGCACCCGACGACTGACCAGCACGTAGGATGCAACCCCCAGGGCCAGACACCCGGCCGCCAGCAGGGGCGCACGGGCCCCTCCGGCGTTGGCCCCGAAGGACACCGCCAGCCAGGCCGCGAGCCCTCCCGCGCACAACGCCGCCAGCGTCCGCAGACGCGCGCCCCGCGCCGGGAGGTTCGCCCGGGCCACCGCCTCCACCAGCCGGTCTCCCAGGGTGAGCCCCAGCCAGTACAGCCGCACCCGCAACAGCAGGTGCACCAGATTGTAGAACACCAGGAACACCGGCACCGCCCACAGGCCCAGGAGCGGCACCAGGGCGGCCCCCACCGCGCCCGCCGCGGGCTTGAGCGACAGCCAGAAGAAGCCATCCCCCAGCGCGGCCAGCGGCCCCATCAGCGCCGCCTTGAAGGCCACCACCTTGTCGGGGGACTCCTCGCCCCGGGCGATGCGCTCCTCGTGGTAGACGACGCCGCCGACGATGGCCGCCGCCACGTACGGGTGGGTGTTGAAGAAGACCAGGTGCCGGCGCACCGCCTCCTCGCGCGCCGCGCCCGCCGCGTACAGCCGCTCCAGCGCGGGGAACACCGCGTAGGCCAGCCCCAGGTTCTGCATGCCCTGGGGATTCCACGACGCCTGGAGGAAGAGCGAGCGCACGAAGACGCGCAGGAGCACGCTCCAGGGCAGCGAGGCGTCGGGAGCGCTCACGTGCCTCGCTCCTGGAGCAGGTACAGCACGATGGCCACCGTCACCGCCGCCGCGCCCAGCGCCGCGTAGAGCGGGGCCTTGCGCGCGTGGCTGCCCTGCGCGGCGATGGCCGCCGCCACGGACGCCATGGCGGGGAAGGCCCACGCCAGCCCCCGCGTCAGCGCCACGGGCAGGGCCTGGAGCACCGGCTCCACGAAATAGCCCGCGAGCGCGCACAGCGCCGTCAGCACGCCGTACAGCGTGAAGTGCGGCCACATGCCCCACAGGTTCTGCCGCATGGCGCGCGTGAGGTTGCCCGCCTCCGCGGAGGCCAGCGCCACCCGCGCGAGCCGCGCCGAGTACCCTTCCAGCAGCCGGTCCCCGCGCCGCCCCACCCGTCCCATGCCGATGAAGAGCAGCACCGCCAGCGACCAGATGGCCGGCGTGGACGGCGCGCCCGAGGCCTGGGTGATGGTGCACGCCGCCGCGCTGGTGGCGGTGGCCGCCAGCGTGTCGTTCTCCGGCAGCGACGCGCCCAGGTTGGCGGTGCCCAGGAAGAAGAGCTCCAGCAGGAGGCCCACGCTCAGCCCGGACGTCACGTCATCGAGCAGGAGTCCCATGACGGTGGCGGCCACGAGCGGCCGGGACATCATGGCCTGAAGGAACGCCTTGCGCTCCACGGCCACCAGGCCGCCCCACACCCCCGCGAGCGCCACCTGGGTCCAGACGACGCTCACGTGCTCACCCCGCCTTTGCCCACCGCTCCGAGAGGTCCGACAGCTCCACCGGCTTCTCCGACGGCACCGCGCGCGCCTCCACGCGCACGCCCTGCTCCGCCAGCTGCTGGAGCGTGCGCAGCTCCGCCTCCGCCAGGAACACCGACGGCGACACCTGCCGGCGGCCCGTGCCGAAGTGCACGTTGCCCAGGTTGAGCTCGCCCAGTGTCAGCCCGTGCGCGTACGCGAAGGGCACGGACGCCACGTCCCGCAGGAGCACCAGCGTGCGCACCCCGTCCTTGGACAGGGCCGCGAACTCCACGTGGGACAGCGGAAGAATCTGGACCTCGATGGCGCTCTGCACCGCGAGCGCCATGGCGGCACGGATGAGCGGGCTGGAGGCCGCCTCGTCATCCGCGACCACGACGCGGGAGACCTTGAGGAAGGGCAACCAAGCCTCGACGACCTGACCGTGGATGAGGCGGTTGTCGACGCGGACCAGGGAGATCACAGCCGTCTCGAATCGCCGACCCGCGCGGGTCCGTCAAGTTCGCGGCTGCTGCTGGGCCTCGCGAAGCAGGGCGGATGCACAGGTGATGTTGCGCTGACCATAGGACGCCAACTGGTTGGCCATCTCGGCCAGGGAGAGCTGCTCGGAGCGAAGCGAGTTGGCCTTGAGGAGCATGGGCAGGTTGACGCCCGCGAGGACCTCCAGGTTCATGCGCTGACACATCATCAGCGATTCCTTACAGGGAGTCCCGCCGAACAGGTCCGCGAGGATGATGACACCGTCTCCGGCGTCCACGCGCGACACCGCCTGCTTCATCTTCGCGCGGAGGTCCTCGACAGGAGTCCCCGGCTCGATGTTGCAGGTTGCCACCGCGGGGAGCTTCCCCACGATCTGTTCCGCGGTGGAGACCAGCTCCTCCGCCAAACGCCCGTGCGATGCGACGACGAGGCCGACCATGTTCACTCCTGACCAACCCCCCGGAGGTGCGTCCTACGCCTGAACGGCACGTTGCGCAACTCCGGCGAAAGTTTCCGCCCTGTACCCCAGATAAGCTCTCACGTCTTGTCTCGAAAGGTAAGACGCCAAAGCCTCCCGCGCCCGAAATTTCGGGTCCGGCCGCGCACAGGGCTGTCGCCTGCCGGACGGGGGAGCAACACCGCATCCCCCACACTCATCAGATGCAACGGGCGTCCCCGGGATGCGTCGCGAAGGGTCCTCCTCCACGTCGTTCCACCTCGGCCACCCGCTCAGCGAGGAGGCGGGCGCAAAGCACCCCACCCTGGCTTGCCTGGCCGCAAGCTCGCCCCTCCCTGGAGGGCATGGTTGACTCGCATGGCCGAGGACACGCCGGGCCTCACCTCCGGCGACGCGGAGGAGAGCACGTGGCGAGGACGAAGATGCTGCAGCAGGGCGATGCGCTGCCGGACGTGACGCTGATGGGCGCGGGCAACCAGCCGGTGCGCCTGCGGGACCTGGCGGGTCGCAAGGTGCTGGTCGTCTACTTCTACCCGCGAGACGACTCGCCGGGTTGTACGGTCCAGGCGTGCGGCTTGCGGGACCAGTACGAGGACTTCGTCGCCGCGGGCGCGGAGGTCGTCGGCATCAGCTCCGACTCCGTCGCCTCGCACCAGGGCTTCGCCGCCAAGCACCGGCTGCCTTTCATCTTGTTGAGCGATGAGAAAGGCCAGGCGCGCGAGGCGTTCGGCGTGGGGGGCTCCTTCCTGGGCCTCCTGCCCGGCCGCGTCACCTTCGTGGTGGACCGCGAGGGCGTCATCCGCGACAGCTTCGAGTCCCAGATTCGCGTGGGCGAGCACGTGCGCCGCTCACTCGAGCTCGTGCGCTCGCTCGCGAGCCAGGCGACGCGCGCCTCGGGCGCATGACGCAGCGGATGCGCGCGGCGAAGCGGACCGGCTGACGCGGGCCCGGACGCGCGATTCCCACGAACGAACGGATTGCGCGCGCACGTCGTCGCGCGCACCGCCTCCACCGAGCCAACCCCGCGACGCCGCTGGGTTTCCTCCGGCGAAGGCCGTCTGGCCCATGCCTTGCTCATGAGGTGTTCGCCTCGCGACGACCGCGCGGCACGACTCCAGGAGCACCGCCATGAACACCCAGACTGAAAGCTTCTACGACGCCGTCCTCTTCGCGCTCGGCCCCGTCGTGGTGGGCTACGCCTTCGCCATGGTGGCGCTGCTCGTCACGTACGCGCGCCCGTGAAGCGCGACACGGACGCACCTGGACGGGATTCCAAGAAAGTGACTATAAACCGGATAACGCGTCAGGCCCGACTTTCGAGAGCACGGGCCGACGCGCACTCCGCGCAGTCACTCCCAAGCATTCCCCGAAAGGAAGTCCGACATGAGCTTCAGCTCACGTGGTCGCCTCAATTGGTGGATGGGTGCGGTTATCAGTGCCTCGCTGCTGGGCGCCTGTGGTTCACCCGATGAGCGGACGGGAGAGGTTCCCGTCGAGGGCGAGTCGGCACGAGACGCCGTCGCCGGTGATGTCGCGGTGAAGTTGTCCACGCCCCGCCAGTCGCTGGCCGCGCGCGAGGACGTGAGCGTGACGGTGACGCTCACCAACGTTTCGAAGGACGCGGTGCGGGTGCTCAAATGGCACACGCCCACGGAAGGGCTGAAGGAGGACCTCTTCGCCATCACCGTGGACGGCGCGCCGGTGGAGTACCAGGGCCGCCACTACAAGTGGGCCACGCCGCAGGCGAACGACTACCTGCGCCTGGCCGCGGGCGAGAGCGTCTCGTACACGGTGGACCTGGGCGCGACGTACGACTTCTCGCGCACGGGCAACTACAGCCTGCGCTACGACTCGGGCTCGGGCGAGGGCGTCTCGCAGCTGCGCTCGGGTGAGCTGAGCGTCTTCGTGGAGGGCCGTCCCTTCGTCGACCTGGGCGCGGAGCAGGCCGGCACCGTCTCCGCCTTTGCGCTGTCCACCGCGAACTGCACGGCCGCGCGGACGACGCAGGTGACGCAGGCGTTCAACGACGCGAAGACGATGTCCCAGGGCTCCATCAACTGGCTCAACAGCCCGCTGCCGCCGTACACCCGGTACATCACCTGGTTCGGCACGTACAGCACGGCCAACCGCGACGTCGTGCGCAACCACTTCAACGCCATCCTGAGCGCCTTCAACAACCAGTCGGTCATCGTCGACTGTGGCTGCACGGACAGCGCCTACGCGTACGTCTACAAGAACCGTCCGTACCGCATCTACGTGTGCAACGCCTTCTGGCCCGCACCTCCGACGGGCACGGACTCCAAGGCCGGCACGCTGATTCACGAGATGAGCCACTTCACGGTGGTGGCGGACACGGACGACCACGCCTACGGGCAGAGCGCCTGCAAGACGCTGGCGAACAGCAACCCGGCGCGCGCGCGCGACAACGCGGACAGCCACGAGTACTTCGCGGAGAACACCCCCGCGCTTCCGTGACAGTCCGTCCTCCAGTGACATGATGTGAAGCGAAGCGGGGGCGCGGCCGGGCGCCCCCGTTTTGTTTCCCGCTTCAAACCCCAGGCGAATGGGAGCTCACATGACGTGTGGACAGATGGGCCGCATCGCGCTGCTGACCCTGGCCATCACCGGGAGCGGCTGCGCGTCGCGCAAGGAAGAGGCGGCGCCACCGCCGGTGGATTCGCGACCGGAGGAGACCCCCGTGAAGACGACGACGCCCTTGGAGTGCTCGCTGAGTGCCCCCGCGCAGGTGAAGGCGGGCGAGCCCGTGGAGCTGGTGTTCAAGCTCACCAACACCACGAAGCAGCCCCTGTATGTCCTCAAGTGGCACACGCCCCTGGAGGGCATCCGCAACAACATCTTCACGGTGACGCGCACGGGCTCCGCGGCGGAGCTGTCCTACGGCGGTCCCATGATGAAGCGCGGGCCCCCGGACGCGGCGGCCTACGCGACCATCGCCCCGGGCGAGTCCGTGGAGGGCCGCGTGGACCTGACCCTCGCCTATGAGCTCAACCAGCCGGGCACCTACCACGTCACCTTCCGCGGGCCGCTGATGGACGTCACCCCCGACGCCGCGAAGGTCCCCGCGCTCTCGGGTCAGTTCCACGACCTCGCGGTGAAGTGCCCCCCGGTCGACATCACCGTCACCTAGTCGCGGCACCGCCCGCGCGCGGCGTCAGTTCATCACCAGCCGCGCGCGCTGCCGGGCCGGACGGATGTGGGCACGGGCCCCCGCGCCGAAGACGAGGAAGTCGTCCTCCATGCCGTCGCTGAAGATGACGCCCCCGGACGGCATCCTCGACTCCAGCACCAGCTCTTCTTCGGGCGTCACGAAGCCGCCGACGATGCCCGCGCTCGAGTGGCGGCTGACGAACGGCTCGCGCACCACGAAGGCCAGCCGCGCCTCCTCCCACGACAGCCGCCACGCCTCGCCGGGGACGCCACCGGTGCGCTCGGTGAGGCCCCGCGCCAGCGTGAAGATGGAGGACAGCCACCCGCTGGAGCCCACGCCCGTGGACACCAGCACCCCGCTGGAGGACTGCGACTCCTCCTGCCCCGCATGGCTCAGCCGGTAGCGCGCGGACACGTGCGTGCGAGCGCCGATGAACAAGTCGTTGAAGCCCAGCAGGCGCTGCCCGTCCTCCAGCGACGCCTCCGCCAGCGTGACTTCCCGGAAGCGCGCCCGGCCCTCCAGCACCCGCCGCACGGCGCCCCGCGCGCCCTGCACGTCGTACGGGAGCAGCACGCCGTCGAAGCGCTCCGGGTCCGGATTCACGCCCACCAGCGGCTGGTCGCCCACGTACTTGGCGACGTTCGCCACCAGCCCGTCCTGCCCCGCGACGACCACCAGCTCCTTGCCGCTGAAGAGGAACGTGGGCACCAGGCTCCGGTCCACCTGCTGCACCGGCAGCCCCACGCCCAGCGCGTCCCGGAGCCTGTCCACCGAGCGGTTGTAGGCGGCGTCCTCCCGCTCGAACTCGTCGAAGTCCTGCCCCGCGTGCTCCACGTAGAACTTCGCCTGCTTCTTCGTGTTGAAGCGCTCCACCAGACCCGCCAGCCGCGTGTGCCGGGTGACCAGGACGATTTTCTCGAACATGGCGCGTGCCCTCCGTCGGTGCTCAGCGCTCCCGCGCGGGCGGCTTCGCGGCGGGAGGCGACGGCGCCTTGTGGCCTCCCGCGCCCACCAGCGACTGCAGCAGCTCCGGCGACACGTTCAGCTCGCCGATGCGGTGCGCGTTCTCCGCCATTTCCCGGAAGGCGAGCGCGATGTTCAGCGCCGGGTCTCCGCCTCCCGCCGACGCCGCCATCAGCGTCTTCCAGTCCACGCCTCGCACCGGCGCCAGCGTCTTCTCCAGCGCATAGGCGCGCGCGTCCGCGGCCTGCTTCTCGTTCTGCGTCCAGCGCTCCATCAGCGCCGAGCGCTGCTCCTCCACCGCGATGTCCCCCGCCATCTTCGCCTCGCGAATCTGCCGCTGGCGCTCCTGCACGGCCAGCTCCGTCGCCAGCTCGCTCTCCTTGATGCGGCGCTCCTGCTCCACGGCCGCGTTGCGCCGCGCGTAGATGGCCTCGTCCGCCTGCCGCTGCAGCCCCTCGCGGGCCTCCGCCTCCAGCGCGCGCGCCATCTCCGGCGTGGGCTTCACGGACAGGAGCGAGAACGCCATCACCTCCACGCCCAGCGCCCGGATGGACTCCGCCGTCGCGAGCGACGCGAGCACCTCCGCCTCGATGGTCTGCGCGCTCACCAGCACCTCGCGCAGCGTCAGGCGCTGCACCACCGTGCGCGCCCGCACCTGCGCCACCTGCACCAGCCGCTCCGGCAGCGACTCCGGGTCGTCCGACTGGTACCGCCCCGAGGCCCCCAGCGAGTAGTCCAGGAGCGAAGCCACCTTGCGCGCGTCCGCCACCCGGTAGGTGAGCTGCCCCTGCATCGTCACCGCCTGGAAGTCGCGCGTCGCCTCGTTGAAGACGAAGGGCGCGTCCGCGCTCGACAGCGGCACGCGCACCAGCGTCGTGGACGGCTTCCAGTAGAAGAACGAGAGCCCCATGCCCTCTCGCACCACCTTCCCCCCCTTGAACTGCATCACATACGACGTCGGTGTCGCCTTCATGTACCCGATGCTCATGAGCCCTCCCCCTCCACTTCGTGTATTTTCGACACAGGCTTAGTGTCCGACAAACACCCAGTCAAGTCAAAGGGCCGTCGCTCCCTCCCCGGGTCCTGGGCGACGGGGCGAGGAGCCGCCTCCCCGCTCCGCCCTCGCCCCCCTCATCGGTGGCGGGTTCACTGTGCCTTGCGACGCTTTGTCGACTCGTGAAGTTCCGCCCTCGTCATGGACGAGCGAACCCGCCATGCGCAGCGTTACAGAGAGGCCCTGGCCCGACCCCTTCTGGACAGGGTGCGAAAGACGACGCGGTGACCCATGAAGGGAAAGGACGCGACATACCCGCCCTGGCGAGCCATGCGGACAGCCCCTCGATAGAGGAGGCCCCGGCCTTGCAATCGCGGAGGATGGGACACGACATGCACATCGCGGTGATATCCGACCTGCACCTGGGCAGGCGCGACTCAGCAGACCATTTCGGCCACGAAGACTCCGCCTTCGCTCGCTTCCTGCGCGTGCTGGAGGGCAACTTCGAGCGCATCGTCCTGCTCGGCGACATCTTCGAGACGCTCACCTGCAAGACTCCGGGCCACCAGGCGACGGAGCTCGCGGCCGCCCGCGCCGCCCATCCGGAGCTGGTGCGCCGCTTCTCCCGGCCCCAGTACCACTACATCCACGGCAACCATGACCTCGTCGCCGGCGCCCTGTTCGGCGCCCCCGAGCAGCTGGTCCTGGAGGCCGACGGCGTGAGGATGCTGTTCACTCACGGACACCACCACGACTGGGTCATCCGCAAGGCGCGCTGGCTGTCGGAGGCCGCCGTGTGGACCGGCGCGTGGCTGCGCCGCATGCGCCTGCGCACGATGTTCCGCATGTTCCAGGCGCTGGATGCCCGGCTCATGCCCGCGCTGCCGGACCCCTCGCGGTGCACGTTCCAGCAGTGGGCCATCGCCCGCGCCAGCGACAGCGCCGCGGACATCGTCATCACCGGCCACACCCATCAGGGCATGCGCGTGGAGCACGGCAGCCGGCTGTTCCTCAACAGCGGCACCTGTTCGGAGGGCCAGTTCTCCTTCCTGAGCCTGGACACCCGCGCCGGCCAGTACGCACTGCACACGCACTGGTGACCCTGGCCGGGCGGGCAGAGGGCCAGGCGCCCTCACGTTCCGCTCGCTCCCACCCCCGACGGGCGAAGTAACATCGGCGGATGTTCAGGCGGCTCACCCAAGCGCTCCGCGGGCTCACCCGGCGGATTCCGGGAGCGGGCACCCAGGAAGCGACTCCCCGCGGCGGCGAGGTCGCCCCGGGAGAATCCCCTGACCGCCCCCGCCGAGCCTCCGCCGCGCGTCGGGCCTCGCGGCGCGACGCCCCCGCGACCCGCTACTTCGACCTGCACGACGACTTCCGTCTGCCCGCGCGGCGCGAGCTCAGCGACCCGACGTCCGTCGACGGGCGGAAGATGGACTCCGTCTGGCTCTTCACCTCCGGCGCCCCGGTGCGGCACCGGGGACGGCTGAAGCTCACCACGGAGCCCCCAGGCCCCCCGCTCGACTTCTCCCTGGCCGGCGCGGGCCTCACCCCCGTCGTCAGCGCCCCCGTCGCCTCCGTCTTCCGCGAGCTGGCCCCGGACGACGTGCAGCTGCTCCCCGTGGAGGTCGAGGGCGAGCGCGAGCGCTACTTCATCGTCGTCGCCACCCGCCTGGTGCGCTGCATCGACGAGCGCGCCTGTGACGAGGTTTCCCACTACACCCGCGAGGACGCCCCCCCCGAGCGCGTGGGCCACTACCGCACCGTGCGCGGCCTGCGCATCGACCCGGCGAAGACGGAGGGCGCCCGCGTGCTGCGGACGTGGGGCTGGCCCGTCAGCCTCATCGTCTCCGAGAGCATCAAGGACGCCCTCGAGCACGCCGGCATCCGAGGCGCCCGCTTCACGGAAGTCACCCAGCCCCCGCCCGCGCCCCGGCGCCGCAAATCCCGCCGCAAACCCCGGCGCGGATGACCCACCTGATTCCTCGAGTCTGATAGTCCAATTTGCTTGACACCCTGGGAGTCACGAACTTGTGGGGTAGTCAAACCAACTATATCTTTCTCGCCTTACCGCTAATTCCCGAGGCGACAGTTGGACAGGCTCGACTCGCCGGCGCCGGCTCCCGTTGAAGAAGGTTACTTCGGGAAATACAGAATCCTTCAACGGCTCGCGGCGGGCGGGATGGCGCACCTCTTCCTGGCCTCCATCGACGGGCCGGATGGCTTCTCCAAGCCCTGTGTCATCAAGCGGGTGCTGCCGGAGTACGCGAGCCTGGAGGCCTTCAGCCGGATGTTCGCGGACGAGGCGAAGGTCGCCGCGCTGCTGACGCATCCCAACATCGTGCAGGTCTTCGACTTCGGGAAGATTGATGGCCAGTACTACCTGGCCATGGAGTGGATTCAGGGGCAGTCGCTGGACCGGGTGCTGCGGCACGCGTGGAAGGCGCACTTCCCCCTGGGCCAGCGGGTGGCGGTGGACGTGGGCATCGCGGTGGCGGACGCGCTCGCGTACGCGCACTCGAAGACGCTGCCGGACGGCACGCCGCTCAAGCTGGTGCACCGCGACGTCACGCCGGGCAACGTGCTGGTGTCGCGGGACGGCATCGTCAAGCTGGCCGACTTCGGCATCGTGAAGAGCGCCGTGAATGTCGAGCGCACCAGCGTGGGCGTGGTGAAGGGCAAGTACGCGTACATGTCCCCGGAGCAGATCACCAACCGGGAGCTGGACCACCGCTCGGACCTGTTCTCGCTGGGCATCGTGCTCTACGAGGCATCCACGGGGCGGCGGCTGTTCAAGCGCGACTCGGTGGAGGCCACCATCATCGCCGCCACCCAGGCGCAGGTGACGCCGCCGTCGGAGGTCTCACCGGGCTTCGCGCCGGAGCTGGAGCGCATCATCCTGCGCCTGCTCGAGAAGGCCCCCGAGGCGCGCTACCAGAGCGCGCGCGAGCTCTCGTTGGACCTGGAGCGCTTCCGCGCGTCGCGGAGCTGGACGTCGGGCGGGCGCGAGCTGGCCGCGCTGGTGACGTCGCTGTTTCCCGCCGACAAGACGGGCCACAACATCACCGCGCTGTCCGCGTTCGCCTCCTCCTCCTCCAGCGGCATGACGAACGAGCGCACGCCCGCGCCCGACACGAAGCCGCCTCCGCCGGTGGAGGAGCACACGTCGCCCACCACGCGCAGCCCGCCCTCCACGATGGCCGGCGTGCTGAGCGTGGCCGCGC
Organism: Myxococcus stipitatus; assembly: GCF_038561935.1. Next base: position 8,919,020 of record NZ_CP102770.1, read on the forward strand.
CCGGCGGGATGCTGGTGGCGGACGAGAAGCCCTTTCCCTGGCCGGTGGTCCTGACCGCGGGAGCCGCGGCCTGCGCGAGTGCCTTGTTCTGGTACTTCGTCACCTGAGTGACGGCCCCTGCGCCTGGGCGGACGCGGCGCGAGTGGTGAGACCGAGAAGCAGATGAAACAGAAGACCTGGATTGCCGTCATCGTCGTCGGAACCCTCGCGCTCAACGCCATGGCGTACGTCGTGGTGCGCAAGCGGCGCGCGGCGGTGCCCATGCCCTCCGCGACGGCGCCCCTGCCCACCCCGGCGGTCCAGCCCCCACCCGCTGTCGCCCAGCAGCCCGCGGCCGCGCCCGCGCCCGCCGTGGAGGACCCGAACGAGGGCCTGTCTCGCGCCCGCCGCGCCGCGGGCCTCGCCGCGCTGGAGGACCGCGACTACGACACCGCCGTCAGCGAGTTCACCGAGGCGCTGAGCCTGCGCAAGACACCGGGCGGAGACCTGGTGGAGCTGCTGCGCATCGCCACCGACCTCCAGTCGCGCGAGCGGAGCCGGACGGCCCGCACCGAGCAGGCCCGGCCTCCGCGCGAGCCCCTGCAGCGGGCCTCGTCCCGGACGCGCGCCGCCCGAGTCGCCGCCGCCCGCGTGCAGGCGCCCAAGGAAGAGCCCGCCGCGCAGCCGGAGGAGGCCCGAGGCGGCCTGCTGCTCGTGACGTCCACGCCCCCGGGGCTCGTGGTCCAGGTGGATGGCAAGGCCGTGGACATGACGCCCGCGCGGCTGCCCCTGCGCGCGGGGACGTACCGGGTGGCGCTGGTGCAGGGCGACCGCAAGCTGGTGGAGGAGTCGGTGGAGCTGGATGAGGACGGCGTGCGCTCCATCAACCGCGACGTGAGCGACCTGTTGGCCCCGCCGCCCGCGGTGGCCGCGCGGCCCACGGCGCCCACCTCGCCCGCGGCCAGCGCCGTGCCGCCCGTCACCGCTCCGGAGCCCTCCCCCACGCCCGCGCAGGCGCCCGTGGCCGCGAAGGTGGCGGCGGCGGAGCGAGGAGAGCTCGACATCAGCTCGCCGTCTCTCTACGGCGAGGTCTGGGTCAACAACCGGCCCTATGGATTTCCGCCGCTCGTCGCCCAGAACCTTCCCGCGGGTCCGGCTCGCGTGGAGGTCCGGGTGAACGGCGAAGTGAAGCGCCGCCTGAGTGTCGAGGTCGAGCCGGGTCGCCGCACCGCCGTCCGGGTGCGCTGACCTCCTCACCGCGCGGCGCTCCCCAGCACTTGTTCCGACGAGGGCCTTGGACGCCCACGCCCCGTCTTTGCCCAGAGGTCCCCATGTCCCGCCGTCACTGGCCCCGACTGTCGTCGCTGCTGCTGCTGTTGTGCGGTCCCTCCGCCCTGGCGCAATGGGAGCCGGAGCCGCCTCCCACCGAGCCCACGACCGCCATGGCCCAGGAGGAGCTGCCGCTCGACGGTGAGTCGGAGGTGCACAGCCAGGTGGCCTCATTCGCCATCACCAAGCTGCGCGACTCCCCCGCCGTGGTGACGTCCATGACGGGCGAGGAGATTCGCAACTCCGGCGCCCGGGATTTGATGGATGTGTTGCTCCAGACACCGGGTTTCTTCTTCGGCGTGGACACCCAGGGCTCGGTGGGCCCGGGCTTCCGGGGGCTGTGGGGCTACGAGGGCAAGGTGCTGCTCGTGGTGGACGGCAAGGAGCTCAACGAGCAGCTCTACTCGACGATGCAGCTGGGCAACGAGCTGCCCGTCGAGCTGATTGAGCGCATCGAGGTGGTGCGCGGTCCGGGCTCGGTCATCTACGGCGGCAACGCGGAGCTGGCCGTCATCAACGTGATTACGCGCGGCGTGCAGGGCAGCACGGACCTGATGGTCTCCGGCACGTATGGACAGCTCGCGAAGTCGTACGGGAGGCGCGGGCTGACGCTGTCAGGTCGCAAGGTCTTCGAGTCCGCGCCGGGCCTGAGCGTCTTCGCGTCCGCGTCAATGGGACAGGGCCAGCGCGGCGACGGAGAGCTCCGCGACTTCTTCGGCAACACGGCGGAGATGGGCGGCAACACGCGGCTCAACCCGACGACGGTGCAGGCGGGCGTGGGCTACAAGGACTTGCAGCTCAGCGTGATGTACCAGCGCTACGCCACCTCCGCCCTCATCGGCTTCGACGAGGTGCTGGAGACGCCGCTGGCCAGCAACTTCGAGTCCTTCCACGCGGAGCTGAGCAACCGCTTCCGCCCCAGCGAGCGGCTGGAAATCATCCCGCGCTTCAACCTGACCATCTCGGAGCCGTTCCGCGACTCGGACCGGGGCTCGGAGTTCTATTACGAGAAGCAGGTGATGCGGCTGCGCGGCCGGACGATGGCGCGGTGGGCGGCGCTGGACTACCTGCAGCTCACCGGCGGCGTGGACGTGGCGTCGGACCACGGCAAGCTCAAGGGCCCGGCGAACGTGGGCCTCCAGACGCCCTTCGGCGATGAGGGGGCGCTGAGCGTCTCGTACCTCAACGTCGCGGGCTTCGTGGAGGCGTTCTCGGAGAACCCCATCGCCACGGTGGTGGCGGGCGCGCGGTACGAGAATCACAGCGACTTCGGCGGCTCCTTCGTCCCCCGGCTGGTGCTCCTGCGCGCCTTCGGCCCGTTCAGCGCCAAGGCGCTGTTCAGCCGCGCGTTCCGTGCGCCGGGCATCGAGAACATCAGCCTGGGCGCCGACGTGCGGCCCGAGCGCACCACCGTGTACGAGCTGGAGGGCACGCTGCGCTTCGGCGACAACCATGCGCTGAGCGCCAACGCGTTCGACGTGGGCGTGTCCGACCCCATCATCTACTCGTACGACGCGGTGGCGAACGAGGAGGTGTACCGGAACCTGGGACGGCTGGGCAGCCGGGGCATCGAGCTGGACTACCACATCAAGGGGAGCTGGGGCCGCGCGGCGCTGAGCTACTCGTTCTATGCGCCGTCGGGCCGCAATGACGTGGAGGACTACCAGGTGCCGGGGCACTCGAAGGCCTTCACGGGGATGCCCACGCACAAGGCCTCGCTGTCGGGCAGCGTGAAGGTGATGCCGTGGCTGTCGGTGAACCCCACCGCGGTGCTGGTGGGACGGCGCTTCGCCGTGGACGTCCCGGACGAGCGGGGCAACTCGCCGGTGGAGGAGCTCCCCACGCAGCTGCTGCTCAACCTCTACGTGCGCGCGGAGAACGTGGGGACGCAGGGGCTGGAGATTGGCGCGGGCGTCTACAACCTCCTCGGCACGAACTTCCGCATCGCGCAGCCCTACAACGGCGGGAATGCGCCCATGCCCGTGTTCTCCCGCGAGTTCCTCGTGAAGCTCACGTACCTCTTCGACCCGGGGATGATGGAGCAGCCGTAGCCACCGCGCCGCTCAGGGGTGGCGCTCCAGGACGATGTCGCGCTTCGCGAGCCACACGCCCTCGGAGGTCTTCTCCAGTCGGATGATGCCGCCTCCGCCTCGGAACTCCTGGCTGGCGCGGTACTTCGGCGTCACCCCGAACTCGCCGTCGAAGACGACGTCGTCGATGAAGTACGCGCGGCGGCCGGGCTCCTGGATGACCAGGTGGATGTGCGCCGGGAGCGTGTCGTTGGGATAGGGCGCGGGCTTGATGGTGTCGAAGGTGTAGACGCCGTCCGCCCCCGTCCTGGCCCAGCCGCGCAGGCGGCCGTGACGGCGGCTCCATTCCGACTCGTCGCTCCCGTTCGCGTAGAGCCCCGCGGCATTGGTGTGGTGAGCGTAGATGACGACCCCGGCGGCGGGCTTGCGGCCATCGACGCTCAGGACCCTGCCCGTCAGGCGCAACCGCTCACCGGGCTCCGCGCTGCTGGCCAATTGGACGGTGGCCGGGAGCGCCGCGTGCTCCCGCTCCAGGATGGCCTCACAACCCTCACAGACGTAGAGGTTGGCCCTGACGCGGGACGCGGGGTCTCCATGGGCCTCGGCCGGGCTCGCCAACGAGCACCCCACCCCGCCCACCACACAAGCCCCCAGCCCCCACAACACGGAACGGCGATCAAGCTCTTGCATGTGTCCTCGACAACCGTGGGCCCGCGTGTTGATTCCAACAGGGATTGTCTTTCCGGGGCCGCCCCCGCATGGCGCGGCGCGATGGGGGCGAGACGGCCTCGACTCTCTCACGCGGTGCCGCTGGGGGCCGCGGCGGCGAGCATCTTCTTCCGCCGTCGCTTCATCCCCGCAATCAGCAGGCGCTGGTAGAGCGTGGGCAGCAGGCGCTGGAGCAGGTCGATGAAGACCGCGTCCGTGCCGATGAGCTGGCGGCGCCGGTTCTTGTGAATCGCGGCGAGGATGTCCTCCGCGGCCTGCTCGGGCGTGGTGGCGAACACCTTCTCGAAGTCCTTCGACGAGCGCTCATCCGTCCATCCCGGCCGCATCGTCACCCGCGCGTTGCGCGCGATGTTCGTCTTGATGCCACCCGGGTGGACACACGTGGCGCCGATGGCGGCCGACTCCACCTCCAGTTCCTGCCGCAGCGCCTCCGTGAAGCCCTTCACCGCGAACTTCGCCGAGTTGTACGCCGCCTGCGTCGGCACCCCAATCAACCCGAACACGCTGGAGATGTTGACGACGTGTCCCTCCCCCGCCGCCTTGAGGTGCGGCAGGAAGGCCTTCGTCCCGTACACCACGCCCCAGAAGTTGATGCTCATCAGCCACTCGAAGTCCTCGTACCGGGTGTCTTCGATGGTGGCCCCCAGCGCCACGCCCGCGTTGTTGATGATGACGTGGACCGCGCCGAACTCGCGCGCCACCTCATCCGCCCAGGTGTGCACCTGCTCGCGCTTCGCGACATCCACCCGGTCCGCCCGGACGCGCACGCCCTTCGCGCGGCACAGCGCCTCCGTCTCGGCCAGTCCGCTCATGTTCACGTCGGACAGCGCGACGTGACAGCCCTTGCTCGCCAACAACACCGCGGTCGCGCGACCGATGCCCGAGCCCGCGCCCGTCACCGCCGCGACCTTGTCTTTCACCGTCTTCATCGTTGGCTCCGTTTCGCACACCACGTCATCCGCGCGCCAGCGCCCGAGGCCTCGCTTCCACCCCGTGTCCTCGCGAGCGCCCATGCCGCTCGATGGCCACGTACTCCGAGGGCTCGAACGCGCGGACGCGGTGCCTGAACGCGAAGGTGAACCCCGGCCACAGCGTCGAGTTGCGCCCCGTGGCGTCCAGGTACCAGCTCTTGCATCCCCCGCGCAGCCACACCGTGCGCGCCATCCTTGCATCCACGTCCCGCACGAACGCCTCCTGCGCGTCCGGCGTCGGCTCCACCGCGGCGAGCCCTCGGCCCTCCAGGTAGCGCAGCGCGTTCAGCACATGCTCCACCTGGCTCTCCATCATCAGGAGCACCGTCGTGTGTCCCAGCCCCGTGTTGGGCCCCAGCACCATGAAGAAGTTGGGGAAGCCGCTCACCGACGTGCCCAGGTGCGCCTTCATCGTGCCGGCCCACGCCTCTTCCAGCGTGCGCCCGGCGCGCCCTCGGATGCACCGCGCGAACGCCGGCTCCGTCACCCGGAAGCCCGTGCCCAGGATGAGCGTGTCCACCGGGTACTCCGCGCCGGACGTGGTGACGACGGAGTGCTCCCGCACTTCCTGGAGCGCCTCGGTGACGACCTCGACGTTGGGGCGCGTCAGCGCGGGCAGGTAGTCGTCCGAGATGAGCACGCGCTTGCAGCCCATGACGTAGTCGGGCCGCAGCTTCGCGCGCAGCGCCTCATCCGGAATGGAGCGAGCCAGGTGCCGGCGCGCCTCGAGCTGCGCCAGCCGGATGATCCACGGGTACATGAACGCGAGCGCGGACAGCTCCCGCTTCAGGTAGAGCGCCGCGCGCACCAGCCACCGCACGCCCGGCACCCGCGAGTACAGCCAGCGCGTCCACCCCGCGATGGGGCGGTCGTTGCGAGGCAGCACCCAGGGCGGCGTGCGCTGGAAGAGCACCAGCTTCTCCACAAGCGGCTGGATGGCCGGAACGAACTGCACCGCCGACGCGCCCGTGCCCACCACCGCCACCGTGCGGCCCTTCAGCGCGTAGTCATGGTCCCACCGCGACGAGTGCATCACCTTGCCGCGGAAGCGCTCCAGCCCCGCCACCTCCGGCAGCGCGGGCGCATCGAAGGCCCCCGCCGCGAGGACGAGGACGTCCGCGGTGAAGAGGCCCTCCGAGGTCCGCAGGTGCCAGCACTGCTCGGAGTCCTCCCAGCGCGCGTCCTCGACGGTGTGATTCAGGCGAACATGCCCGAGCACGCCGAAGCGCGTCGCGCAGTCGAGCAGGTAGGCCTTTATCTCCGACCGGGGCGAGTACACCCGGGACCAGTTCGGATTCGGCGCGAAGGAGAACGAGTACAGGTGCGAGGGGACGTCACACGCGCACCCGGGATAGTCGTTGTCGCGCCAGACGCCGCCCAGCTCCGCGCTCCGCTCGAGGAGGACGAAGTCCTCCATGCCCTCCTGCTTGAGCCGGATGGCCGTGCCCAGGCCACCGAACCCACCGCCGACGATGGCCACGTGGAAGTGCCGCGAGCGCGACAGGGACATGGAGCCTCCGGACGGCCACTGTGCCCCACCCGAGGCCCTGCTGGAAACCTCAGGCGGACAGATGCTCCACGAGTGTCTTGGTGCCGATACCGATGAGCACCAGGCCGCCCAGGATTTCGATGCCGGTGCCGAAGCGCTCCCCCAGCCGCTTGCCGGCCCACGCGCCCAGGACGCTCAGCACGAAGGTCATCACGCCGATGAGCCCCGCCGAATAGAAGATGCCCAGCTCCAGCGCGGGCAGCGTCACGCCCACCGCGAGCGCATCGATGCTGGTGGCCACCCCCAGCGTCAGCAGCATGGGCAACCGGATGCCGACGGGGGCCGCGGCGCGCTCCTCCTCGTCATGGGAGAACGCCTCCCAAATCATGTGCCCGCCCACCAGCGCGAGCAGACCAAAGGCAATCCAATGGTCGATGGCCGCGAAGTGCGTGAGGATGGCCTTGCCCCCCAGCGCGCCGCCCAGCGACATGCCGAACTGGAAGACGCCGAAGGTGAGCGCCAGCTTGAAGATGTCCGGCGGCCGGGCCCCGCGAATGGCCATGCCACCCGACACCGCGGTGGCATCCATCGCCACCCCGAGCGCGAGAAGAAGCAGCATCATGTCCGGCTCCCGCTATTCCTTCTCGATGTCCCGGTCCCAGAGCTGAACGCGGGTGTTCTCGTCGCTCAGCCGCCGGGTGAGCTCCGCGGCGATGGCCACCGAGCGGTGCTTGCCGCCGGTGCACCCCAGCGCGACTGTGAGGTACGCCTTCCCCTCCTTCTGGTAGCGCGGGAAGAGGAAGCGGCAGAGGTCCTCCACCTTCTCGAGGAACTGCTGCGTCTCCTCGCGGTCCAGCACGTAGGCGGCGACCTTGGGCACCTTGCCCGTCAGCCCCTTCATGTCCGGGACGAAGTACGGGTTGGGCAGGAAGCGCACGTCCAGCACCAGGTCCGCCTGCGGCGGCACGCCGTACCGGTAGCCGAACGACATCACCGACAGGCTGGGGCCCTTGGCGGGCTCCGGGCTGAAGCGCGCCTGCACCATGCGCTTCAAGTCATGGACGTTCAGCACCGACGAGTCGATGACCTGGTCGGCGATCTCGCGCAGGTCGCGCAGCGCGGCGCGCTCCGCCTGGATGCCGTCGGCGACGGTGCCGGTGGGCGCCAGCGGGTGGCGGCGGCGCGTCTCGCTGAAGCGGCGGATGAGGCTGTCGTCGCTGGAGTCGAGGAACAGCACCTCCACGTGGTGCCCGGCGCGGCGGACCTCGTCGAGGATGCGCGGCGCCTCCTTGAGGAAGACGCCCTCGCGCGCGTCCACCACCAGCGCCATGCGCTCGATGTTGCCTCCGCCCGCCAGCTCCGTGAGCTTGGGCAGCAACACCACCGGCAGGTTGTCGATGCAGAAGAACCCCGAGTCCTCCAACGCCCGGATGGCGGTGGACTTGCCGGAGCCGGACATGCCGGTGATGACGACCAACTGTTTCGCGGGCGCGGTCACTCGACCTCTTCTCCCAAGGTGCGGCGCATCGCCCCTTCGGCGATGGCTCGGTTGAGCCGCTCGGCGAACTCTCTCGCCGAGTGGTGGCCCTGAAGCTTCAACAACTGGTTGCGGGCGGCCACCTCGATGATGGTCGCCATGTTGCGGCCTGGACGCACGGGTACCACTGACAGCGGGATGTCCACACCCACAATCTGCAGGTGCTTGTCCTCCACTCCCAGCCGGTCGTATTCCTGGTGCGGGTCCCACTCCTGCAACTCGATGACGAGCTCTATCTTCTTCTGCGCGCGCACCGCCGCCACGCCGAACAGGTCCTTGATGTTGATGATGCCCAGGCCCCGGATTTCCATGTGGTGCTTGATGACCGGGTTTCCCGCGCCGTAGACGGCCCCCTTGCGGCGGGTGACGTCGACGATGTCATCCGCGACCAGCCGGTGGGCCCGCATCACCAGGTCCAGGGCAATCTCGCTCTTGCCGATGCCGCTCTTGCCGAGCAGCAGGATGCCCACGCCGAAGACATCCATCAGCACGCCGTGCAGGCTGCTGGACTCGGTGAGGGCCTCCTCCAGGAAGGACTGCACGCGGGTGATGAACTCGCTGGAGAGCAGCGGCGTCTTCATCAGCGCCAGCCCCCCCGCCTCGCACGCCTCCACGAGGATGGGCGGAATCTCCAGCTCCTTGGTCACCACGACACACGCCAGGTCCTCTTCCTCGAAGAGCTTGGCCAGGGCCTCGCGCTGCCGGGGCTCGGGCAGCGTGGCCAGGTACGAAATCTCCGTGTTGCCGAACACCTGGACCCGGCGCGGGTGGAGGTGCTCGGTGAAGCCCGCCAGCGCCAGCCCCGGCTTCTGGATGCGCGGAGAGTCCACGGTCCGGGTCAGCCCGCTCGCACCGGCGATGAGCGTGAGCCGCAGGTCGTAGTCGTGGTCCTCGAGGAGCTGGGAGATGCGCAGGGATTTCATCGTCGGGGCCTGGAATATCACCGGGAGGGGCGTTTGAGTCGAAGTGCACGCCCGGCGTGGCGTCCCCCACCTCCACCCCCGCTTTCCCACCCAGGCGCCGCCCCGTCTGCTCCCAGACAGTCCCTTGGCCCCTCAACAATGTACCAGGTGGGGATTTCCCGCCGCCGCGCGCATTGCTAAGCCCCCGCCCCATGTCCGATTGCCTCTTTTGCAAGATTCGAGACGGCCAAATCCCGGCCAAAGTGGTCTACCAGGATGACACCTGCCTGGCGTTCGAGGACATCAACCCCCAGGCGCCGACCCACGTGCTGTTCATCCCGCGCAAGCACATCGCGACGGTGAACGACATCACCGCGGCGGACGAGGCGACGGTGGGCCACCTCTTCACGGCGGCGGCCAAGCTGGCGCACCAGCGGGGCCACGACTCGAATGGCTATCGGGTGGTGATGAACACGAACCGGGACGCGGGCCAGACGGTGTTCCACATCCACCTGCACCTGCTGGCGGGCCGCCCGCTCATGTGGCCGCCGGGCTGAAGCCCGGTCCCTTGGTGGGGGGGTGAGCGCATACTCCCGCCCCCCTTCTGTTTCACGGGTGCTAGCGTTCCGTGCTGGTGACAGGGTGCGCCCGCCAATGCCCTTCAGCACGGAATCGTCTCCTAGCAATCGACGCGCATACACGGTGCTCTCGCTGCTGCTCGCGGCGGTCGCCGGTGAAGTGAATGCGACGGGTTTCGTCGCGCTTGGCATGCACACCTCGCACATGTCCGGGACCATGGCCGCGCTGGGTGAGTCGCTCGCGCAGGGTGAGCGGCACCTCGCGGTGCTCGCCGCGCAGCTGTTGGTGTCCTTCGTGCTCGGCGCGGTGTGCGCGGCGGCGCTGTTGGACGCGTCCCGGCACCGCGCTCGCGGGCGGCATGTCGCGGCGCTGCTGGTGGAGGTGCTGCTGCTCGCGGGCATCGGCATGGCGCTGGGGGCCTCGCCCGGCTCTCGCGCGCCGGTGCTGCTGTGGGGCCTGTCCTTCGTCATGGGGTTGCAGAACGCGCTCGTCACCCGCGTGTCCGGCGCGGTGGTGCGCACCACGCACGTGACCGGCGTGCTGACGGACATCGGCATCCAGGTGGTGCGGATGTTCGTGTGGGTGCGGGACGGCGCGCGGGGACAGGGTTTCTCGGGCGTGGTGCGTCAGCTTCGCGCCCTGCCCTCCGCCATCGAGTTCGAGCGCACCCGGCTCCACCTGGGGCTGGCCCTGTCCTTCCTCTTGGGGTGCACCAGCGGCCCGTTCCTCTACATGCGGCACGGGCCCGCGGCGCTGGGGTTGCCGTGCGCGGTGCTGCTGTTGCTCATCGGCCTGGACCTGAGCCCCGCGGCCCACCGGCATCCAGGCTCCGCGTCTCGCGCGTGAGTCAGTTCGCCGCGGGCTGAGCCACTGCTGGAGGTCCCGAGGCGGCCTCGATGTCCATGACGCTCGCGTTGGGGCCGCCCTGGCGGACCGCCTGCAACACGCTGCTGCGGTCATCCGTCCAGATGAAGTCCGGCTCGCCTCGCAGCCCCAGGCGGCGCACTCGCGCGGTGGAGCGCGTGAAGGTGGGGCCCCAGGAGAACTCCTTGTCCTGGCTCAGCAGCATCCAGTTGCTGCGCAGCGCGTCTCCCTGCGTCTCGTGGAAGACGAACGTCGCGTACATCCCCAAGCGGCGCGCGTGCGCGAGCGTCACCGGCACCAGGTCCAGGTGGACGTTGCTGATGTGCAGCGCGAGCACGCCGTGCGGGCCCAGGTGCTTGCGGTAGAGGGACACGGCCTCCTCGGTGAGCAGGTGCACGGGCACCGCGTCCGAGGAGAAGACGTCCAGCGCCAGCACGTCGAAGGCGTTGGGCTCGCCGCGCTCCAGCTCCTGCTCCAGGGAGATGCGCGCGTCGCCCTCCACCACTTCAATCGTCGCGGGAGAGTCGCCCAGGTAGCTGAAGAAGCCCCCTTCACCGCGTGCCAATGCGATGACCGCGGGGTTGATTTCATAGAATCGGCCCACGTCGCCCTTCTCGAGCAGCGCGGCGCTGGTGCCGACGCCCAGGCCCAGCACGCCCACGCGCAGCCCCGGCGGCAGGCCCACCGCCTCGCGCAGGCGGCGCTGCTCGGCGATGGCGTGCCCCAGGCCGGACTGGCGGGTGAAGTACGTGGTCGGCTCCGCGCGGCGCTCCGGCGCGACGTACTGCCAGCCGTGGGTGATGGCGCCATGGCGCAGGCTGAAGAGGTGGTTGTTGGGCTGTCCCGAGTTCTGCTCCATCACGCGGACCACGCCGAAGAAGTTGCGCGCGCTGAAGAGGGCCCGGTCGAGCTCGCGGTTCACCGTCAGGAACAGGTTCGCCGTCACCATGACGAGCATCGCGCCGCGCAGCACCCGGCGGGCGCGCTGGCTCCACGTCTCTCCGGAGGGGCCTCGCACCATGCCCGCGAACGCCACCGCGCAGCACCCTCCGAGCGAGAGGGGGTATTCCCAGTACGCGCGGAAGAAGGCCGTGGCCACGCCGCTGACGAAGAGCGCGCCCAGCACGCCGCCCGCGGACACCCACAGGTAGAAGGCGCTCAGGTGACGGGGCGAGGGCCGCATCCGGTACAGCTCCCCGTGGCACACCATGCAGCCGGAGAAGAGCGACACGGCATAGGCGAGCAGCTGCAAGGGCAGCGGGAAGTGAGGCCCCGCCGCGTGTGCATGCGCCACCGCGGCGCCGGAGCCGATGAGCAGCACCGAGTAGAGGGTGCGCGAGTAGAAGGACTCGCGCGAGAAGGCGATGATGAACGTGAGCAGGTAGACGGCGAGGGGCAGCACCCAGAGGAAGGGGCCCGCCGCCACGTCCTGCGAGAGCTGGTTCGTCGTCGCGAGCAGCAGCACCGACGCACACATCGACAGGGCCAGCCACGTCAGCGTCCTGCCCACGCCGGGCCGGGCGTCTGCGTCCGGTGTGGCGATGGCCGTGCCGCGAGCCTCCTGCTTCATCGCCTCGAACGCGGTCTCCGCGTCCAGCGGCTCGCGCCCCGCCGCCGACGAGTCGCCCGGCTGAGTCGCGTCGGCGCTCGATGCGACGTTCGCGCCTTGGCTTGCGGCCAGCAGTTCGCGTCCCGCTGACAGGGCCTCGGCACCATGAGGCGACGTGTCGCCCGGCCGAGTCGCGTCCGCGCTCGACGTGGCGGCGACGGTTCCCGCGCGCTCATGGCGCAGCACATCCACCGCACACACCGCGCAGGCCACCGCGAAGAGGACGAAGCCCACGCCCCAGCCCCATGCCTGCGCGCCCCGCCCCACCCACGGCTCCACCAGGAAGGGATAGCCCAGCAGCGCAAGCAGCGAGCCCACGTTGGACAGCGCGTACAGCGCATACGGCGAACGTCCGGGACGCGCTCGCGCGAACCACGACTGGAGCAGCGGCCCCGTCGTGCTCAGCACGAAGAAGGGCAACCCGATGGTGACGGCCAACATCGCGAGCAGCCTGGGCACCGCCCACTCAGAGCCGGTGGGCCGCCACTCGGCTCCCGGCGCGACGGGCGACCCCACCCACACCGCCCTCAAGGCCAGCAGCACCACCGCCCCGCCCACCACCGCCAGGTGCACCTTCGCCTGCGTGCGCGCCGTCAGCCTGGAGGCCAGCCCGTGCGCGTACGCGTACCCGCCCAGGAGCGCCACCTGGAAGAAGAGCATGCACGCCGTCCAGACTCCGGGCGTCCCGCCGTACCACGGCAGCGCATAGCGTCCCGCCAGGGGCTGGACCCCGAACAACAGGAAGGCGCTGGTGAAGATGGCGACGGCGTAACGAAGCATGAACAGGACCTGGAAACCCGCTCAGACAGCGGGCGCCGGAGCGGGAGGAGGACGGCGAGCCAGCAGCGCGCGCGCCCCCACCGTGAAGAGAGACAGCGCCAACGCCAACAACACCACGGCCACCACGCCATTCACCCGAGACACCGCCGAGCTCATCGGCAGAAGCGCCTCGCGAACCAGGAGCACCAGGCTGGTGAGCGTCACCGCCCCCACGAACACCATGGGCACCAGCGCATAGCCGAACGGCCGCCCCGTGCGCTTGAGCCAGACACAGACGCCCAGCAGCGACAGCGAGGCCAGCAGCTGGTTCGACGTGCCGAACAGCGTCCAGAACGAGCGCCACGCGCCCGTCCCCGCCAGGAACACGAAGAGCAGCGGCACACCACACGTCACCAGCGTGGCCACCATCGCCGCGCCCCGCCCCTTCTTCCCCGTCAGCTCCTGGAGGATGTAGCGTCCCAGCCGCGTGGACACGTCCAGCGTGTCGAACACGAACGTCGAGAACGCCATCGCGCCGAACGTCGTCGCGAAGACCAGGTGCTCCTTGCCCAGCACCGTGACGAGGAAGCGCCCCAGGCCCGCGCCATACACCGCGCCCGGCGCCTTGCCCGTCAGGTCCGCTTTCGTGGCGATCATCACCGTCGCCAGCGCGATGACGGCCACGAAGCCCTCCAGCAACATCGCCCCGTACCCCACCGGCTTGCAGTGCGGCTCCTGGTCAATCTGCTTCGACGTGGTGCCCGAACACACCAGCCCGTGGAAGCCCGAGCACGCGCCACAGGCGATGGTGACGAAGAGGAACGGGAACAACATGCCCGCAGGGCCCGCCACCTCGAACCCCACGAAGGCCGGCTGCTGAATCGACAGCTCGCCGCTCAGCCCGCCGTAGAAGATGCCCACCACGCCCACCGCCAGCGCGGCGTAGAGGACGAAGCCTCCGAGATATCCGCGCGGCTGCAAGAGCACCCAGACAGGCGTGAGCGACGCGACGAAGCAGTACGCCAGGATGAGCGCCGCCCAGCTCTTCGCGTCCATCACCAGCAGCGTGGACATGCGCGTGCCCAGGAACACCACGCCCAACGTCGCGGGCACGAAGATGAGCGTCTGGAGCCACAGCGGCGGCTTCAGGTACCGGTCCACCAACCCCATCACCACCGCGAGCACCAGGTACGCGATGGACGCGAAGGCCACCGCGCCGCCCGGGTTGAAGCGGAACGTGAGGCCCTCCAGCTCCGCGTCGCCGCTCACGAACGTGGCGGCCGTCGCATCTGTGAAGGCGACGATGACGTAGACGAGCGCCACCCAGATGAAGGCCAGCATCGCCAGGCCCGCGGTGGGCCCCAGGTGGCTGCGCACCACCTCCGCGATGGAGACCGCGCCGTGCCGCACGCTGGCCACCAACGTCGCGAAGTCATGCATGGCCCCGATGAACACCGCCCCCACCGCAATCCACAGGAGCGCGGGCAACCAGCCGAACTGCTGCGCCGCCAGGATGGGGCCCGCGATAGGGCCCGCCGCGGCAATCGCGCTGAAGTGCTGCCCCAGCAGGTAGAAGGGCTTCGTCGGCACGAAGTCCACGCCGTCCTGCTTCGTGTGCGCGGGCGTGGGGACCTCGCGGTCCAACCGGAACTGCCGGGCGATGAAGCCCCCGTAGAAGCGATAGCCCAGGGCCAGCACCGCCAGGAACACTCCGGCAATCAGAGGGAGGCTCATGCCCGGAGGCTTTCCCGCGCGGGACTTCCGGTCAACACCCTGACTCCTGGAAGTCCCGTGAACGCGTCAGGCGTTTCACTCCGCCACCTTGTCCAGCTGCTGCTGCACGATTCTCTTGAACTGCCGCACCTTCTCCAGGAGGACCGGGTCCGTCTCTCCCCCCGGAGAGGTCTCGATCTGCTCGCGCAGGTCATCCCGCTTCAGGCACAGGTGCCCCAGGTCATCGCAGGAGCGGAACTCCTCCAGCGTCTTGAACAGCGCGAGGGTCGCCTTCCACTCCCGCTTGAGCTCGGAGAGGTTCCGGCCCGAGCCGCCGGAGATGATCTTCACCCGGGTCCCACTGCCACGCTTCACCACCGCGGGCTTCGTGTTCCCAGCGGAGAGCGGCGCCAGCAGCGTGTTGTCCTCCGGGAGCGGGGCGGCATCGCCCTTCGCCTGGGCTGGAGCCGCCGCGGCCTCGGGAGCGGGCGCGGCCGCCGCGGGGGCGTCCACCTCCGTGGGCGCGGTGTCCGGAGCCTCCGCGGGAAGGGCTCCGTCGCGCGCGGCTTCGGCCGCGGCTCCCGGTAATGGCGCGGAGGGAGCGCGGGCCTTGGGCGTCGGAGACACCTCGCGCGACGGGCTGAGGCCGAGCTGGCGCATCACGGCCTTGCGCACCTCGGGGGCCAGGGTGAGCGCGGTGGCCCCCGCGACCAGCGCGACCAGCACCCCCGTCACCACGACGACGACGGTTCGCGAGGAGCGACGGGGCATGGCCGTCCTCCGGGTGTCTTCCCCGGGGCCCCGGCTGGAGGACGGACGAGCAGGCACGGACGTGCGCCGTGTCTCCTCGTGCGAGGGCATGGACACGCGCACGTCCACATCCTCTTCGTCGTCGTCCTCGACACGCACCGGCGCGGGCGCGGGCCGGATGGCGGACGTCGACCCCGTGCGCCGGCCCTGCACCGGGGACATGCCCGGCGAGGACTGACGAACCCGCCGCGAGCCGGTCTTCGGACGGGCCGTGCCCAGCCGCTCCTCGTGCTCGCGCACCGCGCCTTCCGCGTCGCGCAGGAAGCTCGCGTCCAACACGACGCGCGGCTGCGTGTCCTCGTGCACCATCGCGGCGGCGCGAGGCTGGGTGTCCGCTTCGCGAGGAGCACGCGGGTCGGTGTCTCCGTCGCGCGGCCCCCGAGGCTGCGTGTCGTCCGAGCGCTCCGTCCGCGAGGGCCGAGCTCCCCGCGGATTCGTGTCCATCTCCTCCAGGCGGGAGGATGGCTCGCCGTAGCCCATCTGCTCGGGCGTGACGACCGGGAGGTCGCCCTCCTCCTCGAGCTCTCCCCGTGCGACGAGCGGGGGCTCCGCGTCCTCGGCTCGCGAGTCTCCGACCCGCGACTCCTCGGTGAGTGACTCGTGCGCCGGAGCGTCGCCCCGGAGGTCGAACGCCTCGTCGGGGCCACCAGCGCGAGCCATCGCGCCAGGCGCGACGACCGCAGGCATCATCAGCGCCCCAGTCCGCGCGGGCGCCCCCACCACGGACGAGGCCCCCGTCACCGGCCGCTGCGGTTGCGCCATGGGGGGAGGCGGCGCGCCCGCGGGTCTCTGCGGAGACAGCCCCGGGACCGCGGGCATCGACATCGACGCCGAGCGCTGCGGTGAGCCCGGAGGCGGCGCTCCTTGTGGAGACATCCCCGGGACCACGGGCATCGACATCGACGGCGCGCGCGGCGGTGAGCCCGGAGGAGCCATCCCCGCGGCACCGGGCATCGGCCGCTGCGGAGCCCCTGGTGGAGGCGGCTGCCCCGTGACAGCGGGCATCACCATCGCGCCCGTGCGCGGCGGTGCCCCCGGCGGTGGCGGCCCCGGAATGGCCGGCATCCCCATGGGCCCCGACCGGGAAGGCGAACCCGGCGGCGGCTGCCCCGGGATGGGCGGCATCGCCATGGGCCCCGACCGGGAGGGCGAACCCGGCGGCGGCGCGCCCTGCGGAGGCAGCCCCGCGATGGCCGGCATCACCATGGGACCCGACCGGGAGGGCGAACCCGGCGGCGGAGGCGCCGAGGGACCCGACAACGCCTGTCGCTGCGGCATCGCCGCGGAGGGCGCCGGCGGCCTTCCCCCCATGAAGGGCGCGGGCGGCCGAGGCCCCGTGACACCCGGCCGAGTGTCCTCCCCCGGCGACCGCAGCGGCTCTCCGCGCGGCTCCGTGTTCTCCGGAGGCACCACCAGCTCCGGCTCCAGGCCCATCACCGCGCCGATGGGCCGAAGCTCCAGCTCCGTGGGCCGCATGTCCGAGCGCGGCGCGACCACGGGCGGCGGAGGCAGGGCCTCCGGGGGCAGCGGCGCGAACGACACCTCCAGCGACAACATCCCCGGCCGAGGCAGGGGCTCGATGGGCGGAGGCGGCGCGGGCGGAGGACGGACCGCGGGCTCTGGTGCAATCTCCACCGAAGGCGACGTGTCCGGATTCAGCCGAGCCGCGCGGGCGCGCGCCTCCTCCTCCAGCGCCTCCACGGGGAAGGCGGGCCGCGTGGCCTCGTCGATGGGGACACCCGGCCGCGTCTCGCCGTCGTTCACCGGGCCGCCGCCATCGCGGTTGCGCGGCGTGGGGTGGAAGGACAGCGCCTCCACCGGACCATCCAGGCGAATCGTCTTCGCCGGCAGCATCGCGCCCGCGGGCAGCGTGGGACGCGGCGCGGGGCCTGCTTCGTCCGGCTCCACCGCGCGCGACTCGGAGGCGCCCCCACCGCGAGGCACTTCCCGGAGGCTCGTCAGAAGCCGCCGCTCGAACTGGAAGTCCGCCGCGAACAGCTCCCGCATGAAGCGGCTGACGCTCTCCGGCCCCGCGCTGGGGTCGATCTCCATCAAGCACGCCTGGAGCCGCCCGCGGAACTCCTCCGCCGACTGGAAGCGCTGCGCGGGGTCCACCTCGAGCGCCTTCGCCACCAGCGCCGTCACCGCGCGCGGCGTGAGCGGCTCCACCTCGTCCAGCGGGGCCACCTTCGGGTTGGCCACCACGGACATCAGCTCGCCGGGGTGGATGCCGTCGAAGGGGTTCTTCCCGGAGATGAGCTCGTAGAGCGTCAAGCCCACCGCGTACAGGTCGCTGCGGCGGTCCACCGGCTGGTGGCGCGCCTGCTCCGGGGACATGTAGAGGAACTTGCCCAGGATGATGCTCGGGTTCGTCTTCGCCGCCGACAGCCGGCTCTTGGCGAGCCCGAAGTCGATGACCTTCACCTCCCCCTCGTAGGAGATGAGGATGTTCTGCGGCGAGATGTCGCGGTGGACCAGCTTCAGGTCCTCGCCGTCGTCATCCTTCTTGCGGTGCGCATAGGCGAGCGCGTCCAGCACCCGGCCCATGACGTAGAGGATGAACGTCAGCGGCAGCGGCACCTGGCGGTCCCGGACGCGCGCGGCCACCTTGCGCAGGTCCTTGCCGTCCACGTGCTCGAGGGCCATGTACGCCTCGCCCTCGTGCAGCCCCATGTCCAGCACCTGCGCGATGGAGCCATGGCTCAACCGCACCAGCGTGCGAGCCTCCCCGACGAAGCGCTCGACGAAGTCCGAGTCCTCCGCGAGCTGCGGGAGGATCTTCTTGATGACGCACAACTTCTCGAAGCCCTGCGCGCCCTCCAGCCGGGCAAGGTAGATCTCTCCCATGCCGCCCGTCCCCAGATGGGACAGGAGGGTGTACCGGCCAAAGGGCTGGGGCCGGAAGGGGCGCAGCCGGGCGGAAGGATTGTGAGCGTTCATGGGGGAGGGGGTTCCACCACTGGGGCCCATTGAACCCCGTTCAGGCCCACTCCATCAACCCGTCATCCGGACGCGGGGGGTCACCGCAGGCCCGGATTGGTGAGTTGGCCCTCTTCCTCGTCCAGCACCTCGAAGGCGGCCACCTTCTCCCGAGGCGGGCGGACCAGGCGCTCCCCCAGGGGCATCACGTCGAAGCGAGCCCCCACGGCGGCCAGCGCCTTGCCCGTCAGCAGCACCTGCCCGGGGTTGCCCGTCGCGGCCAGCCACCCCGCGATGGGCATTCCTTCTCCTACAGCCGTGTAGTCCGAACGGACCTCCGAGCCGATCATCCCCACCAGCGCCCGGGTGGTGTGCAGGGCCATCCGCAGCTCGCACCGCTCGGTCACCGGGCGCCGGCTCATCGCCCGCTCCCAGTCCGAGCGCAGGGCCAGCGCCGCCCGCACCGCCCGCACCGGGTCATCGCCCTTCACGTAGGGCACGCCGAACAGGGCCCGCATGGACTCGCCCAGGAAGCCCTCCACCGTGGCCTCGAAGCTGAACACGATGCCCGACGCCCGGGCGTGGAAGTCACCGAGCAGCTGCGTGGCCTTGGCCGCCCCCAGCTTGGGTGCCAGGGCTCCGAAGCCCATCAGCTCCACATGCAACACAGTGACGGTGCGCTCCTCCAGCCCGGGGAGCCGTCCGCCCTGGCGCTGGGCCTCGGAGACGCGGCGCTCGGCGACGTCGGGCGGATGGAAGCGCTCCAGCGCCCGGCGCACCCGCTCCATCGTCGGCCCGCCCTCGCGCGGGGAGAACTTCTGCACGCCCGTGGCCACCAGGTGCGCCACCGCCGAGCAGGCATCCAGCATGGGCTCCAGCCCATCCCCCTTCGCGGCGGTGTTGACGTAGAGGACCCCCGCGTAGGGCGGCTCCGCGCCGATGGGGATGCACAGCACGCTGTCCACGCCGTAGAGGATGACGCTCTCGCGCGCGGCGAAGCGGCGGTCGTCGCGCACGTCACCCACGGCGAGCGCGCGGCCCTGGCGCAGGGCCTCGTCGACGATGGCGTCGGAGACGGGCACCTCGCCCTTGGCCAGCTTGCCTCGGTGGCGCACGGCCGCCGGCACCAGCGCGCCGGTGGGGTGCTTGAGGAGCACGACGGCGGTGGTGGCGTCCGTGCGCTCCAGCAGCCGGTCCATCGTCGTGTCGAGGAAGGAGGAGAGCGTGGTGGCCGTGGCGAGCGCCTCCGCGGTGCGGAACATCAGCACCAGCGTCTCCTGCCCCACGCGCGGACTGGCCGCGGCCACGGGGGACGGCGCGCCGAACTCCTCGAAGGGCACCGGCCCCACGTTGTCCAACAGGCGCAGGACGTCCGCGTCCTTCACGCTCTTGGCCAGGAGCACCGACGGGCCCACGTCCTGGCCGTGGCCGAAGCGCAGGACTCCGCCCGCGCCCAGGTTCACCATCTCCGTGGCGGCGTTCTCCACGGTGTTGGGCTGGCGGACCGCGAGCGTGTTCTCCCCCAGCGACACCGAGTCCCCGGGGGCCAGCTGCCGCGAGCCCTGCAACGCCGCGCCGTTGACGCGACTGCCGTTGCGGCTGCCCAGGTCCTCGATGCGGAGGATGTCCGCGTCGACGTACAGCCGCGCGTGACGACGCGACACGAGGTCGCCGCCCAGGACGATGTCGTTCTCGTCCGCGCGGCCCAGGCTCGTGACGCCTTCAGGCAGGTCGTAGGACGTATCGAAGTAGCCGGGCCCGTTGATGATGATCTGCCACATCGAATGCCCGACATTACACGACTCTCCCGGCTCATGAGAGAAGGAGGCGCCGCGCGACAGGGGGGACGGCAGTGACCCGGACTGATGGCGCGAAAGTCTCGCGCCGCGTCAAGACTGACAGTGTGCCAGGGGCCTCGCAAGTGCCCTGGGGGCTGGGGTTCAGCGGGGGCGGAGGATGAAGACGGAGTCCCCCTTGCGGACGGCGGTGAAGGTCGTCAGGGGCCTCCGGGCGGGCCCCTGGAGCACCGCGCCATCCAGGGCGAAGCGGGAGCCATGGCAGGGGCACTCCATGACGCCCTCCCGGGGGAGCCAGTCCACGGCGCAGTCGCCGTGGGTGCAGATGCGCCACAGCGCGACGTAGCAGCCCGGGCGCGCGTGGACGAGCACCACGTCCAGGAGCGCCTCCGGCATGCGCACCGGGGCATGGCCTCCTGGCGACTCCAGGCCCGGGTGGTCGGAGAGCCGCACCTCCACCCAGCCCTCCTCGGCGGAGCCCGGCGACGGCGCGCCGGGGCAGACAGCATCGGGCGGCAGGTCCAGCACCTCGGCCTGCCGCCACTCACCGCCGCACCCCATTCCCAGCGTGGCCAGGGCACAGCCGCCCTGGGCCAACGAGAGGAGCACGGCGCGGCGGTCGAGCTTCGTCACGGCGAGGCAGGCAGCAGCACGCCGTTCACCACGGCGACACCGTCCAGGTCGAAGCCCGCGGAGGTCCCCGCGGAGCCACTGGTTCCCGCGTCCTGGATGCGCACGTAGCGGGCCCGGCTCAGGCCCACGGTGGCCAGGTCGAAGCCGTCACCGCCCGCGACCGCCGGGTCCGTGGCGCTGATGCCCGCGGCCGGGTTGGCCGTCACGGGACGCACGCCCGCGCAGCCCGGGTAGTTGTTCGCCGCGTCGGTGGGAGCACACGGGAAGGTGAACCACTGCACGCCGTCGTCGCTCACCGACACCCGGCCTCGCTCGGTGAAGGCCGCGGGGCCTCCCGAGATGAGGAAGGCATTCTCGAAGACGAGCAGGTCCACGCCGGGACCATCCACCACCGCGAGGTCCGTGAAGCGCAGTGTAATGGAGCCCGACTTCCCCAGCGACAGCACGTCGAGCGAGCCGCTGTCGAGCCCCGCCCCCACCGGAGGGCCCAGGACGATGGACGGGAAGCGGTCCTGCCCGAAGCCCGCGCCGGGGCCCGGGAGGAACTCGACGACCTCATCCGCGTACGGGTCCGCGGGGACGGTGACGCTCGCGTCCCCTTCCGTGCCCGAGTCCTTCGGGCCCGTACCTCCCGAGTCGCCTTCTCCGCAGGCCGTCAGGCCCAGGAGCAGCGCGAGCAGCGCGCCTGGCCTCGTCATGGCGCCACCGTGAGGCGGACCAGCCGCCGGCCGTTCTTGTCGGACACGCCCACGAGCACGTCGGAGCCCATCGGCTCCAGCAGCGTGACGCGCGTGCACTGGTTCGGATAGACGAGCACGGGCGTGCGCGCGCCGACGGTGACGGTGCTCCCGTTGTTGCCCGTGGAGAGCGCGAAGCGCGACACGTCGGTGCTCACGAAGGAGTAGTTCTCGTCGTAGCCGCCGCGGTTGACCACCACGCCCGAGCCGAAGGACGCGGCGCCGTTGAAGTCGGTGCCCACGTCGATGGGCGTCTGCGCGGACAGCTCCAGCGGCGTCCCCGTGGTGATGGCCGAGGAGAGGGGCGCGGGCGCCACGCCGTAGAGGACGTTGATGAAGTCGCCGTTGAAGAGGCCCACGGCCGCGACGCCGTTGTCCGCCACCGCGGTGAAGCCACTGGCCACGGTGCCCTGCGGGAAGTTGACCACGCGCGTCGTCGCCACCGGCGTCACCGAGGTGACGAGTCCGTAGACGCCCAGCCCGGTGGGCAGGTTGCCCAGACCGCCGCCGTTGATGAGCACCGCGCTCACATCACCGTGGGAGAAGGACGCGGCGGTGAAGTTCTTGGGCGCGGAGACGTACGTCGAGTTCGCGGGAGTGGAGAGGTCGTAGACGGCCACCGAGCCCGGGCTGCCCGAGGCCCCCAGCGTGTAGCCCGCGAGGAGGCGGAAGCCATCGTTCACCACGTAGCCCCCCGCGTAGACCGTCGCGCTGCCCGCGCGGTCCGCCGGAGTGACGACGTCGTAGAGCTTCGTCACGGAGGGCTGGAGGTCGGGCCACGTGCCCAGCGAGTACAGCGCGGCGTCCTTGCCGCTCCCCTGCACCGCGTAGAGCGAGTACGTCGGGCCGGGTGAGGACCCCAGCGCGGCGACGTTGTCGGGCATCGCGACCGACTCGGCCGCGACGAAGCCGGACTGGAGCTGGAGCGTTCCGAGCTTCGGGTCATACGAGGTCGTCGCGCAGTCGACGCCCGCGTCGGGTGCCGGTCCGCCGTCCGTCGGCTCACCCGCGTCCGGCTGCCCGGCATCCGCGGGGCCCGCGTCCGTCGGTCCTGCATCCGGCTCGCCCGCGTCCGTCGGGCCCGCATCCGGCTCGCCCGCGTCCGTCGGGCCGGCGTCCGGCTCGCCCGCGTCCGGCTCGCCCGCGTCCGGCAGACCCGCATCCGTCGGGCCCGAGTCCGGCAGACCCGCGTCCGTCGGGCCCGCGTCGGGCTGACCAGAGTCCGGCCGCCCCGCATCGGGCTGTCCCGCGTCCGGCGTCCCCGCGTCATCGAGCGGAGGCGACACGACGGGAACGGTGTCGCACTTCTCATCGCGGCAGACCCACTGCTTGCCGGCGGGGGCATCACCGTTGTCGGAGCGGCAGTCGAATTGGTCGACGCACTCGGGGCTGCAGCCGGTGCCCAGCAGGGCCACCGCGAAGGTGGACACGGCCAGGGAGGCGGTCTTCATCCAGGGCGTTGCGCGTTTGGGTTCAGCGATTCTCGTCAGCATCCTCGGTCCCTCTTCCGCCCCCACGGGCAGGTGGGCTTCTGGGAGGACGCGGTCGAAGGCGGACCCGAGCACCCTCGGGTGCGCGGAGCGAGATGCTGACGCCTCCGCCGCCTCCCCTCGGAGGCCTCGGTGATGTCCGTGCCCGGAGGCACGGGTCCTTGGCAGGTTTTCGGACTCGCAGGCGCGGGAGCCTTCCAGGCACCCTTCTACTGGCCGTCGCTTCCCAGCCCCGTGGAGGGCCAGTGCTTCTCATGACGGCGGTCGTTCCTGCATACCGCTGCGGGGCAGTCCCGGATTCGCACCGGGTTCCCTAGAGCCGCCGTGACTCCACGACGGCACCAAAGACGCGCGCCGGGATATGGCGGGCGACGGGCGTTGTCAATGCCGCGCACCCGCGGGGACGGGCCCGCTGTCCACCTCGAGTGGGTGCGTCAGCCCCATCGTGGACAGCGTGGGGGTCGCACTACCGGAGCGCCGTCACATCGATGGCATTGGACACGGGGCGTCGAGGGTCCAGCGGACACGCCTGCAGCGCGGGGCCCTTGGCCGCGGGCGTCGAGTAACCCCTTCGCTCGATGAGGCGCCCCTCCTCCACCTCGACGACGAAGACGCGCCCCGCGTTGGTGTCCGCCAGGTACACCGCGCCCTGGGCCACGGCGAAGCGGCTGGCCACGGACAACATGCAGCCCGGAGTGCCGGACTCACAGCCGGGGTTCAGCGCGTAGGACGCCACGGGCTGGTCGTCCTTCACGAGCACCAGTCCGGTGGCTCGCACGGACGTCGCGATGTAGCCGTTGGCCGGGTCGTAGAGGGCTTCGCCGATGCAGGCGACCACGAGCTGGTCTCCCACGGCTTCCACGTAGCCGGCATTGAGGCAGCGCTCCGCGCCCAGGTCGATGGCGCGGACTTCGCCGGAGGTGGGGTCGATGCGCGCGAGCATGCCGGGCCCGTTGGGACGGTAGTCACGGAACGGATTGAGATTGGTGAGGGCCACGTAGACGGCGGAGCGCGTCGCCGTCACCGAGTACGGCAGCGGCATCACCGTGCCGCCATCGAAGGGCTTCAGGTCCAGGCCGGTGAGCGGAATCGTGTCGAGCTTGCGAGGTGACAACGGATTGGAGATGTCGACGCGCGCCACGGCGTTGCCGTTCCGGAAGCCCGAGCTCGCGGTGCCGAACAGGGGGATGTAGAGCAGGTCGCCGAAGCGCGCGAGTGCCTGGGGACTGGTGTTCGCGCCCAGGTTCACCTGCCCCACGGTGCGCAGGCCCAGGCCGTTGCCTTGCGCGGGACCTTCGCGCATCAGGACCTGGAGCGTGTTGTTCACGGAGTCGACGACGTAGACATAGGGTGGGTCCACGAGGATGTCGTTGGGCGAGCCGGACGTCACCCCGAGCGAGTCCTCCTCCACCACCGCGCCCAGGTTGCCTCCGGCCGCTTGAAGCAGCTTGCCGTTGGTCATGTCGGCGGCGAGCACGAAGCCGTCCCACGACGCGAGGGACTGCACCCCCGCGCCAAACTCCCGCCGAGGGCCGAGCTGGTCCGTCCCCGCCTGGATGCCCACGAGCTGGCCGTTCGTGAAGCAGGCCGTCACCACGTCGTAGGCACAGCGGCCCGAGCGACAGGACTGCACGTCCGGACATGCGTTGCCACAAGCGCCGCAGTTGAGCGGGTCCGAGGCGCCATTCACGCAGGCGCCACCACAGCGCAGCAGTCCTTGCGAGCAACCCTCTCGGCACGTGCCCGACTCGCACACCTGTCCCGAGGCGCACGAGGTGCCACAAGCGCCGCAGTGGGCCACATCCGTCGCGGTGTCCACGCACGCGCCGCCACAAGCTTGCGTGCCCGCGCGACATCCACAGGCACCGTCCTGGCACACCTCGCTCGCGGAGCAGGTGGTGCCACAGGCGCCACAGTTCGCGGAGTCACCGCGAGTATCCACGCACGTGCCGCCGCAGACCGTGAGGCCCGCGGTGCACACCACGCCCTCATCGGGACACCCGGTGAGCACCAGGGCGAAGAGACAGCACAGCCACATCCCCATCATTCGCGTGAGCGGGAATCGTGCAATCGCGCGGAGCGGCATCGAACCTTCGCCACCCGACACGGGCTCGCGGTGAGTCTCCACGACGTAGCGCTCTCGCGAGGAGCGAGGCGCATGCACCATCGAAGCTCCGACGAGCATGGGCATCGGACTCACGGGCGCCCTCGATACGGGCTCACGGGGATGGGGGGCGCGAAGCATGAGGTTCCTCGGTGACAGCAGGTGAGTCCCGGTCGAGCGCCACCGCGAGCGTCGCGTACACAGCGCGCCCCGGCAGCGGGAAGCCGGTGAAGTCATAGGCCCGCGCGTCGAGGAGGTTCTTCACCTCCACCGACAGCGTGACGTCCGGCCCATGCAAGAAGGTGCTCGAAGCCCCCGCGCTCCAGAACGTGCGCGACGGCAAGCTCCGAGTCCCCGTGCGATTCACGAACTGCGAGGCCTGATACAGCACCTCGGTGCGGACGTTGAGCCAGTCCGGCCCCGCGCGCACTCGCCCCACCCACTTGTGGCGAGGACGATACGGCAACGGCTGATTGTAGAAGCGCGGGTCCCCCAGGCGGTTCTGCGTGCGCAGCCACGTGTAACCCCCACTGGCCATCAACCACGAGAACGGACGCGCCTCCGCCTCCAGCTCCACGCCCCACACTCGCGCGGCGTCGAAGTTGTACGGACGCGCCGCCAGGGGCGGATACAGCTCATACGCAATGAGGTTCTCGTACAGCGCGCCAAAGCCTCCCGCCGTCACGCTCCACCGAGCCCCCTCCTCCGCCGAGCTCCACACCAGCGCCGCGTCCGCATACAAGGCCCGCTCCGGCTTCAAGCCAGGATTGGGCAGCAACATGCCCTGCCGGATGTAGAGCTCCAGGAACGACGGCGCGCGATGGGACTGTCCCGCGTTGGCCCGCAGGCCCAATCCACGCCCCAACGACACCATCGCGCCAAGCTTCGGAGAGAAGAGCCAGTAAGGCCCCACGCGCTCCAGCCGCAGCGACGGCACCACCTCCAGGACACCGTCGAACAACGTCCACTCATCCATCGCCATGACGCTCGTGCGCCACCAGCTCGCAGCCTGTGCGTCCCGCGCATCGGTCACCTGCTCACCCGACGCGGCCACCGTGAGCGTCAGCACCTGCGAGCCCCCGAGCGGCGCGCGTCCCTCCAGCTCCACGCCCCCCACCGAGTGCCGCTGCGGCCCTCCCGCCGCCAGGAGGTCCCCCGTCACCTCCAGCCCATCGCGCCGGAAGAACCCCCGCGCACTGGCCTGGGTCCCCGCCAACAACCCCGACCAGCGCACGCCCAGCGAGAGCCGGTCCAGGTCCTGCCGCCCCGAGGACTGCGGGTTCTGCACCGTGCCCGGAATCGCGCGGTCCTCCAGCGCCAGCTCGGAGAGCACATCCAACCGCGAGCCCCCCGGCAACCTGCGCCGGTAGCGCAGGAGCACCCCACCCCCTCGCGCGTCATTGCGGGCCCGCGCTTCCGCGGTGACGGGGTTGTCCACCGCGGGCAGCTCATCCAGCTCGTAGGCGAAGTCACCGTCCGACCGCCCCGCATGCAGCAACACGAGCGCATTCCCATCCAGCAGAGGCCCCGTGACGGCGACATGCCCCAGCGCCGTGTTCCAGCTCCCGTACGTCACCTCGCCACTGGCGCGCGCGCTCGAGGACGGCGCCCGCGTGACGATGTTCACCGCGCCGCCCAGCCCTCCCGAGCCATAGCGAGTCCCCGCGCCCCCCCGCAGCACCTCGAAGCGCTCCACGAGCGCGGCGGGGACTTGAGACAAGTCCGCCATGCCGCCCGCGCCGTTGAGCGGAATCCCATCCAGGAACACCAGCACGCCATTCGACGCCGCGCCGCGAACCACCAGGCTCTTGCTCTGCCCGTACCCGCCGGTGTCCTGCACCGCGAGCCCCACCGACCCGGCCAACAGCTCCGCCGTGTCGCGAGCCTCCCCCGCGCGCTCCGCTGCCTCGATGATGGTGATGGCCCCCGTCGGGTCCCGGCGCTCGGGGGACTCCGGAGGCGGAGGCGCCTTCCCCCGCACCACCGTCCCGGAGGACGGGACAGGTGTCTCCGCCGGACTTGGACTCGGGTCCAACACCGCGTCCGGAGCGGACTCGACGGACGGCGTGTGCTCGGCGGGCACGGCGTCAACGTCTCGCGTCTGCGCGCGGACTTCGCCAGCGAGGCTGAGCGCCAGACACACCAGGTGCCCGGTGAAGAAGGTGCGCCGCATGCTCCGCCTTCCGCTCTCTCCATCGAAGAGAGAAGGCCACACGCCCATGTCGCCACGCGACACGGCCGCACCCCTGGGCAGGTCTCCTGGCTGATGAGCTCCGGCCTCAGGCGCACGTTGCGTCTGGCTGGAAGGGGGCTCCCACCTTCCCCTGGAGCGCCTTGAAGCCGCGGCCAGAGTGGCGACAACCGAAGTCCCCGGCCCTGTCCTCAGGGCTGCCCATTCACAGTGGCGGGACCGCGCCGGAATCGCACCGGCTTCCCTCTTGAAAGCCCGACATGGGCACCCAAGGGCGCACCCCTTCTAGGGGGTCACCCTGGTCGCGTCAAGCGCACCCGGGACTGCTGAGGATACGAGCGCACGTAGCGCTCGAACGCACACGCCTGGAGGAACACCACCTCCGCGCCCCCCAGCCTCAACGAGGCCCGCGTGAAGAGCGGAGACGGACGCCCCGGCACCACCAGCACGCCTTCCAGATACGTGCCGCCGTGGCTCTCCAGGTCCGTCACGCTCCACACCTCGGTGTGTGGCTCTGGACGAAAGCGTGCGTGCTGACGAGACACCGTGGGTTCGGGCAGAACGATGTCGCACTCCGGACTGCGCCCCACCGTCACCTCGGGGCCTCGGCCCGGGTAGCGGGGCCGCAGCTCGAAGACCATCGACTCCACGACGCGCGGAGGCAACGGGCCCATCAGCGTCGGCGCTTCCTCCGGGCCCACCGAGCGAGGACGGCTCGGCATCGAGTCCCACACCAGCACGGGCCAACCGACATCCCTCAACAAGGCATCGGGGTCATCCTGGAGCCGTGTCATCAACACGGACAATCGATGGAGCACGTCGTGTCCTCCGGGCCGGAAGGCAGTGCGTTCGCGAAGCTGTGCACGCCCCCGCCATCTGTCCACCCCCTCGCGTCCGGGCTCCTTTTCGCTTCACTTCTCCCCGGCGCAGGCGCGGCCCAGCGACAGCACGTCCTCGTCATAGTGCAGGGCCAACACCCCGGAGGACTCAATCTGGCGGACGAAGACGGACCCGAACACCTCCGTGTTGCCGCTGAGGTTCAGCGCGGCCCCCGGCGCGTAGACGTTCCCCGCGAGCACGCTGCCCGCGGAGATGACCAGCGAGCCCGTCCCCGCGGAGTACACGCGCACTCGCGCCGGCGCCTCCGGAGACCCCAGCAGGAACTGGCCCGCCACCGTCACGTCCCCGCCGATGAACAGGTCCAGCTCCCCGGGCGGCACCACCTCCACGGAGAGCCGCTCGCCCACGGTGATGCCGTCGCGCACGAACAGCGCGGTGCGCTCGCGCACCACCAGGTTCAACCGCCCCTGTCCCTCGATGCGCGTCAGGAAGAAGCGCCCACACGGCAGCTCCAGCGTGCGCTCACCGCGGAAGTCCTCCAGCGTCGACGCCTCCAGCCCCGCGACCTCGTTATGGTTGTTCCGGGCGTGGTTCTCGATGAGGCCCCGGATGTCCAGGCGCGCGCCCTCGTCACACGCACACGGCGCCACCGAGTCCACCGGCTCGCGCCGCACCTCGGAGGCCGTCACCGCGCCGGACATGACGCGCCCGGCGGGCACCGCCAGCTTCCCCTCCACCGTCAGCGAGGCCACGCCCACGTCGCCGCGCACCCACGCATCCCCCGTCACCTGCGCGGACACATTCCCGACGAGCGGCCCGCCGCTGTACAGCCCGCCCCCCACCGTCAGGCCGCTGCCCAGCGAGATTCCATCCGTCCCTCCCGCACTCAGCCCCCCGCCCACCCGCAGCGAGTCGTTGGCCGCGACGCCGCCATTCGTCGCCACCGAGCCCCCTGCCCCCCCTGGGATGTACAGCCCCTGCGTGCTGCGGAACGCATCCGTCGTCATCGTCGCGCTCAGCGACAGCCGCTCGCAGGTGCACAACGCGAAGCGGAAGGCGCGCTCGGCCAGATGCCCGCTGCACACCCGCGCGCCCGTGACGCTGTCACCCACCAGGAGCATCGGCCCCGTCGACGCGCAGAACGCCTCCAGGTCGTCGGGAGGGGGCTTCGGCCCGCTGTCCGACGAGGCCACCGGCCCACCGCCCCCGTCCTCCGTGTTGATGAAGGCCACCGGGTCCCTCACGGTGCACGCGGCGCTCGCCGAGAGACAGCCCAGCACCACGAACCGCTTCCACCCAGACACCCACGAGTGAGTCATCGCGTTGAAATCTCCCTCAGTCGCGTCCGAGCCGCTACTCCATGGGGTGATTCAGGGTGCATCTGGAGGAAGGACTCCAGCGCGCGAGCCTCCCCCGCCGTGTCGCCCAAGGCCCGGAGCGCCTCCGCGACACCGTGGCCCGCCTCCTCCGCCAACATGCCCCGGGGCCAGCCGCGCAGGGCCTCTTCGTATTGCCGCAGCGCGCCGCGCGCATCGCCCAGGTGCTCCAGCCTCAGCGCCCCCGAGGCCACCCGCGCGACATAGGCCGGCGTCCCTTGAGGCTCGCTCCGGATGACGCGCTGATAGAGCGCCTCGGCCGCCTTCCATTGACCGTCGGCCCGGTGCGCATTGGCTCGCCGCAGCAAGTCCTCCGGCGCGGGCGCGATGGACCGCTCCCGCACCGAGTCCACCTTGGCGGGACGGACGGGCGCTTCGGCCACGTGCGTCACGGCGGGCGGCTCTGCGGGCGTGGAGTCGACCTGGGCCGACGCCATCACCACCGGGTCCATGGGGGCCTGCGCGAGCGGCTGGCTTCCGCGCGTCACCTGCCACCCCGCCGCGGCGGCGGCCCCCACCACGAGCAGTCCACCGCTCAGCCACCACTCGAAGCGGCGGCGGGGGCGCGCCGGGGGCGACGGCGCATCCACCGTGGCCAGGAGCGCGGCGCGCACCAGGTCGGTGGAGCGCTGACGCGACAGCCGACGCGCCGGGCCCGCGGTGTCATCCAGGGACCCGAGCAGGTCCGGCGAAGCCCCGTCATCCTCATCCAGGAGCCGGCTCATCTCAGGCCTCCCTCCTCCCCTGTGGCCAACGCCCGGAGCGCCGCGCGCCCCAGCCGCAGCCGGCTGCGAATCGTCTCGAAGGGAATCCCCAGCTCCTCGGACACCTCCGGCACGCTCATGCCCAGCACGTGGTGCAGCACCATCGCATGCCGCTGCTCGTCCGGAACACGGTCCAACAACATCACCATGCGGCGGCGGTGGACATACTCGTCCGGAGGCGCGTCCTCGGAGGGCACCGACACCAGCTCCAGCGCCTCCTCGTCTCCCCGCCGGGCCTCCGTGCCTCGCGCGCGCTTCAGCCACGCGAAGGTCGTCCGCGCCACCACCCGGTCCACCCACGAATGGAACTGCCCCTCCCCTCGGTAGGTGGGGAGCCCTCGTATCAGCGCGATGAGCGACTCCTGCGAGATGTCCTCCACGTCCCCATCTCCCCGCACCAGGTAGCGGACGAGGTTGCGCACCCGAGGCAGCAGCTCCATCAGCAAGGACTCGGTGGCCTCGCGCCGTCCCTGGATGGCCGCCTGGACGCGAGGGTCCACCCCAGGGCGCGCTCTGCCGATGGCTTCCGGACCCGTGCTCGTCATCGGCTGGATGGAGAAGCGCCGAGACGAAACCGGGTCATCGACCTCAAGGCATGACCACCAGGGCCAGCACCCCTCGGGGCCTCACCCCCCAGCCTTTGTTGCGCATCACGAAGTTTCCGTCCTCGGAGTAACCCAGGAGCGGCCGGCCCATGACGGCATCCGCCGCGACGAAGGCCTCCACTCCGACGCGCCGCGAAAAACGCCAGCGCAGGGACATCTCCGGGCCCGCCAGCACCGCGGGGGTGACGCCGGGCTGAGCGGCCTGGATGAGCTTGAACCGGGACTCCGTCTTCCGGGTGAAGAGGAGCCCCCCCACCCCCGCGCCCAGGCCCCAGCGAAGGCTCCCCGTGTCGAGCAGCGGCATGTCCACCCACAGGCCCGCCGCGTACTGGGCCAGCTCCACCTGGGTGCGCCCGTCATCGAGCGACGCGCCCAGGCCCGCGAGCACCTGGAAGCGCACGCGCACCGGGCGGAACTCCCAGCCGGAGCCCAGCAGCAGCCCCTGATGCCCCTCCGACGCATAGCCATCCAGCACGGCCATGCCGCCCACCAGCACCTGCCAGCGCAAGGGCGTGTCGTCCTCGGCGGCCGGGGGAATGGCCCACAGCTCGGGGGGCAGGGGCAGGTCCTCGCGGGGCTCGGCGACGACGGGAGCCGGGGCCTCCACCACCTCTCCCAGCGGCTGGCCCGCCTCCACCGCGCGCAGGGCGGAGCGCACGACGAGCGCCACCGCCTCCGCGCCCGCGGACCACTCGAGCGCGCCGGGGGCACCTTCCAGCCGGGCCGTGCGGACGAAGAGGTGGCGGCTCGCGGGCTGCGCGAAGTGGATGCGCAGCTCCGGCCCCGAGCGCTGGAACCAGAGCACCGCGCGGGCCTGGTGGGCCCCGGCCAGCTCGACGACGGAGCGCCACTGCGCCTGGGGTGACCCCTCCAAGGACGGCCCCGGCATGGCCCGCAGCTCCACGGGCAGGTCGCTGCTCTGGCCGCGCACGCGCTCGAGCAGGGCGCCATCCTCCTCGGTGGTGACGCACGCCACGGCGAGCCAGGGACTCGCCGCCTCCGCGCGTGACACGCCACCCAGGCAGAGGGCGGCGACGAGCCCCAGCCGAATCAACACGACGCCCGATGCCATGCCCGCGAGGCTAGCGTTGGAAGCCCGCACACGGGAAGCCCCGGCGGGCACACACCTGGGCTCACCGTCACCGCGCAACCATCCGCGCGCGCCGGGGGCATGGGCGCGAAGGTGTCAGCGCCGGGCGCGCGGCGCGGCGCGCAATTCACGGCTGACGCGCTCCGCCTCGCGGAAGACGCGCAGCAGGTTGCCGCCCAGAATCTTGTGGAGCTGCTCGCGGGTGTAGCCCCGGGCCAGCAGCGCCTCGGTGATTCGCGGCAGGTCCGCCACCGAGTCGATGGATTGCGGCGTGGAGTTGATGCCGTCGAAGTCCGAGCCCATGCCCACGTGGTCCACGCCGGCCACCTTGGCGATGTGGTCGATGTGGTTGATGAGGGACTCGAGCGGCGGGCGCGGCACCTTCGCCGCCCACTCCCAGCTCGCCGCCCCCTCCACCCGGAACTTCGTGGCGGCATCCGCGCCTTGGTGTTTCGCCGACAGGGCCTCCAGGGCGGCGTTGCGCTCGGGAGCCATGGCCGCGTACGACTGACGATAGGTGTCGTCGATGAACGCGGAGAAGTAGTTCACCATGACGACGCCCCCGTTGGCGGCGACGGCCTTGAGCATCTCGTCCGTCATGTTGCGCGGGTGGTCCGTCAGCGCGCGCGCCGACGAGTGCGACGCGATGACCGGCGCCCGCGTCACCTTCAGCGTGTCGAAGAACGTCTTGTCGGACACGTGGGAGATGTCCACGAGCATGCCCAGCCGGTTCATCTCGCGCACGACGTCCCGGCCGAAGTCGGTGAGGCCGTCATGGTGCTTCACGGCGGCATCGGTGATGTCGCCCGAGGAGTCCGCCCACTCGTTCGTGTTGGACCAGGTGAGCGTCATGTAGCGCACGCCCAGCCGGTAGAAGTCGCGCAGCACGCCCAGGTCGTTCTGGATGGCGTGGCCGCCCTCGACGCCCAGCAGCGTGGCCAGCTTCTTCTGCTTGCCCGCGCGCGCAGCGACGATGTCCTTGGACGAGAGCGCCAGCACCATCTGGTCCGGGTACTTCTCCACCGCGTTGAGCACCGTGTCGATGAGGCGCAGCGCGCGGTGGGTGTACTGGCCGGCGAACGCCTTGGGCTCCACCCAGATGGAGAAGAAGGCGGCGCCCAGGTTGCCCGCGCGGGCGCGCGACAGGTCCAGGTGGCCCTGCCCGTTGGGCGGCTCCGAGCCCAGGTCGAAGCCTTCCTCCAGCATGCGCAGCGGCGTGTCCACGTGCGTGTCGATGATGAGCGCCGAGTCGTGGATGGCCTGGGCCTTCGCGGAGACCGGCGCGGGAGCCACGGGCGGAGCCGCGAGCGCGGGCGCGGAGAGGAGCAGTGCGACGAGGACGAAGCGATTCACGCGGGCACCTCGTGACGGCGGGGCGCGAGAACTCTTCCATGGAGCCCCGCCCTCGTCCAACCGTGGAGGTCGCGCGCGCTCTCGCACCGTGAGAGCCCCCTGGAGCCCCTCCACCCGTCCTCGGCGCAGGACACCTCCAGGCCCCACGCACGGTGCCCAGAGCCCATCCCAGGGGAGCACGTGTCTGGCACGGCGACTGCTCATGCCGACGTCGACCTCAGGCGGTCGAGCCGGAGAGGGGCCGCGCCGTGGTGGCGCGGTCGAGCGTGGTGGAGGTGGATGATGCTGATGGCGGGGAAGCGATTGGCGGTGTTTTCCATTCGCGAGGGCAAGGGCGGGAGCATCTGGGTGCGCGCGGGCAGCGCGTTCGTGAACAAGGACGGCTCGCTCAACGTGCTGCTGGATGTGCTGCCCTTGGACGGCAAGCTGCACGTGCGAGAGGCGGCGGAGAAGCGGGACACGCCGGGCCTGGGCGGCCGGTACGCCCCCGAGCTGGGACTGGACGCGGCCCCCGTGGGAGGCCATTCGTGAGGGCCGCGTGGGGACTGCTCGCGCTGGGCCTCCTGGTGGGAGGGCCGGGCGTGGCGGACGCGGCCACCGCCTCGCGCACCCAGTACTCGGGCGTGGTGAACCTCAACGAGGCCTCGGCCTCGGAGCTCGACCTCTTGCCGGGCGTCGGTGAGAAGGCGGCGCAGCGCATCATCCAGCACCGCGGCAAGCGGCCCTTCCAGCGCGTGGAGGAGCTCGTCCGCGTGAAGGGCTTCGGACGCAAGAAGTTCCTCAAGCTCAAGGCCCACCTGACCCTGAGCGGGCCCACCACGCTGAAGGTGGAGCAGGTGGCCCCGACCCTGGTGGGGAAGGAGGTGGTCGCCGCGAACAACTGACACGACCTTTTATTCGGGAGTTGGGGCCGCCGCCTGGGTTTCCCTCGTGGCTTGGGCGGTGGCCCTGTCGAGACCCGACCTCGTGCCCGGGGGACGACCAGGCACGGCACACGTGACGTTTGTATCCGGGACCCGGCTGGTAGAGCATCCGCGCCCATGAACCGACGACTGCCCCGACTGCTCACCGCGCTGCCTGTCTCGGCCGCGCTGGTTGCTCCGCCCGTGCTCGCGTGTACCAGCATGCTGGTCAACAAGGGCGCCACGGCGGATGGCGCCACGCTGATGACCTACGCCGCGGACGCGCACGAGCTGTACGGCGAGCTGTACCACACGCCCGCGCGCCGCCACGCGCCCGGCGCCCAGCGCGACATCATCGAGTGGGACACCGGCAAGTTCCTGGGCCGCATCCCCGAGGCGCCGGTGACGTACTCCGTCATCGGCAACATGAACGAGCACCAGCTCTCCATCGGCGAGTCGACCTTCACGGGCCGCAAGGAGCTGGAGGGGCCCGCGGGCATCATCGACTACGGCTCGCTCATCTACATCACGCTGGAGCGCGCGAAGACGGCGCGCGAGGCCATCACCGTGATGACGAAGCTGGTGGCCGAGCACGGCTATGCCTCCACCGGCGAGTCCTTCTCCATCGCCGACCCGAAGGAGGCGTGGCTGCTGGAGATGATTGGCAAGGGCGCCGGGCAGAAGGGCGCGGTGTGGGTGGCGCGCAAGCTGCCGGAAGGGCACATCACCGCGCACGCCAACCAGTCGCGCATCGAGCAGTTCCCGCTGAATGATTCGGAGAACACGCTCTACTCGCCGGACGTCATCTCCTTCGCGCGCGAGAAGGGCTGGTTCAAGGGCGCGGACAAGGACTTCAGCTTCGCGGAGACGTACCACCCGCTCGACTTCGGCGGGCAGCGCTTCTCCGAGGCGCGCGTGTGGAGCATCTTCCGCCGCGCGGCGCCGTCGCGGAACTTCGGCCCGGAGTACGCGGATGGCTCCACGCCGGGCAAGCGCCTGCCCCTGTGGGTGAAGCCGGACCAGAAGCTGTCCGTGCAGGACGTCATGGGGCTGATGCGGGACCACTTCGAGAACACGCCCCTGGACATGTCCAAGGACGTGGGCGCGGGCCCGTACGCGGCGCCCTACCGCTGGCGGCCCATGACGTGGGAGGTGGACGGCAAGAAGTACGTCCACGAGCGCGCCATCTCCACGCAGCAGACGGGCTTCTCCTTCGTCGCGCAGATGCGCGCCTCCATGCCCGCTCCCATCGGCGGCGTGCTGTGGTTCGGCGTGGATGACACGTCCATGACGGTCTACACGCCCATGTACGCGGGCATCCGCGAGGTGCCCCGGAACTTCTCCCAGGGCGTGGCCAGCCGCGGCGCCTTCTCCTGGGACTCGTCCTTCTGGGTGTTCAACTGGGTGTCCAACCAGGCCTATGCGCGCTGGAGCGACATCTCCGTGGACGTCCACAAGGAGCAGGGCGCGCTGGAGGGGCAGTTCCTGGCGGACCAGGCGGACATCGAGCGCACCGCGCTGGAGCACTACAAGCGCAGCCCGGAGGAGGCCCGCCGCTTCCTCACCGCGTACTCCGTGCAGCAGGGTGAGAAGGTCCACGCGCGCTGGAAGAAGCTCGGCGAGACGCTGCTCGTGAAGTACATCGACGGCAACGTCCGCGACGAGCAGGGCAAGGTGAACCACCCGAAGTACCCGGACGGCTGGTACCGCCGCATCGCCCAGGAGAAGGGCAAGAGCCTGCAGATGCC
This sequence comes from Myxococcus stipitatus, assembly GCF_038561935.1. The sequence goes on from NZ_CP102770.1 coordinate 8,954,868, forward strand.
CCCGGAGCCGGAGGAGGCCCCCAAGCCGGCCCCGGTGGCCGCCCCCGCCCCCAAGCCGGCCCCGGCGCAGCCCGCCAAGCCCACCGTGGCTCCGGCCCCGTAGTCCCCACCGCGTCCGTCCGACCCCTCCCTGGCGGGCAATCCGCTGGGGAGGAACCTGGCCCGGCCCCCCCCCCTCGGCGGGGCCGGCCCGGCGAGGGCTCCCGGGCCCCCTCCCCCGGGAGGGACGGCCAGCCAGCCCCGGGGGAACCCGAGCGAGGCGGGATGCGAAAGCCTCACACGGCTTGCCGGTGACTGGTACACAACGGATTTTGGACGGCGGGGGGAACGCGAAGAGATACACCTCCTGCGACGCGACAGACTTGGCAGAGACAGGGAGGCGGCAGGTGAAGGAAGATGAAGTGATGAAGGAAACGGCCAACGGGGAGCCGGAACCCCACGAAGGCGAGGCGCTCAAGGGCCCGCCGCTTGGTGAAGTGCTCGAGTTCATGCGGCTGTTGTGGGCCGTGGACCATGGGCTCCAGTCCACCTCGAAGCGGATGGAGTCGACGCTGGGCCTCACCGGTCCGCAGCGGCTGGTCATCCGGCTGGTGGGCCGCTTCCCCGGCATCACCGCGGGCACGCTCGCGCAGATTCTCCACGTCCACCCCAGCACCCTGACGGGCGTGCTCAAGCGGCTGGAGAAGCGCGGCCTGCTGGAGCGCAAGTCGGACCCGCTGGACGGGCGCAAGGCGCTGTTCGCGCTCACCGAGCCCGGCCGCTCGCTCGACATCCCCTCCGAGGGCACCGTCGAGTCCGCCGTGCAGCGCGTGCTCGCGCGCATGTCGCGCAACCGCATCCTCGCCACCCAGGACGTGCTCACCGCACTCGCGCAGGAGCTGGGAGGTGTCCCCGCGCCCGCCGAGCCCGGCGAGGAGTCCGCAGACCCGAAGCCGGACGCTCGCTGAGCAGGAAAGCAGCAACCCACACCCCCGAGGGCTGGCCGCCGCTGGCCCCTTGCGCTTTCCCCTTCTGGAAGACCCTGCCCCAGGGCCCCGCCTCGCCGCCGCACCGCGAGGCCCGTTGGCGCCCTGGCAGCGCGTTGCCTCCCGGACCCTCCCCCCGCCGCGTCCTTCGTCCTCCGGACACCCCCACCCGCCCGAAGAGAAATCCCGAGGCTCAAGCACCTCGCGGCCCGTCGGCCGTTGCTAGAGAATCGGGAAATAGGCCCCCCCGCCAGGGGTTGCCTCGATTCCGAGCGGACAGGACAGCGTGAACCTCGACACCCCGCAGAGCCCAGGCCCCGAGCTGCCGCCCCCGCCTCCTCCGCCTCCGAGCGCGCCCACTCCGGTGGGCGTGCCCTCGCGAGGCCAGGGCGTGGAGGCGCTGCTCCAGGCCGTGCGCGCGCGGCAGCGCCGCTTCCTGTGGCTCCAGGGCGCGGCGCTCGGGGTGCTGGCCGCCGCCGTCCTGACGGTGGGCGGAGGGCTGCTGGGGCTGGTGGCCCCGCGGCTGGGCGGCTCCCTGGTGGGTGTGGCGGTGCCGGTGGGGGTGGGGCTGGCGTGTGTCTTCGGGCTGTGGCTCGCGCGGCGTCGCGTGGGCGACGACGTGCTCACCGCGCGGCTGGTGGGCCAGCGCCGGCCGGAGCTGTCGCTGGACGTGCTGGCCGCGGTGGAGCTGATGCGCGAGCGCGGCGGCCAGGCCAACGGCTCGCCGGAGCTGGCGGACGCGTTCCTCCAGCAGATGGACCAGCGCGTGCGCACCGTGGACGTGCGCGCCATCGTCGACGTGCGCCCCACCCAGCGCGCGGGCCTCCTCACCTTCGGCGGGCTCCTGCTCCTCGCGCTGGTGCTGGGCGTCTGGAGCGACAAGTGGAGCGCGGGCCTCAAGCGCATCGTGGAGGCGTCTCGCGCGCCGGAGACGCAGGCCCAGGCGGAGCCCATCACCGGTGACATCGAGCTGACGTACCGCTACCCCGCCTACACGGGCCTGTCCCAGCGCACCGTCCCCGGCACCGACGGCGCGGTGAGCGCGCCCGCGGGCACCGAAATCCAGCTCAAGACGCGCTCGGACCGCGCCATCGAGCGCGCGGAGCTGGTCCTCAACGGCACCGAGTCCGTGCCGCTGAAGGTCACCGGCAACCGGGACCTGGAAGGCACCTTCATCGCGAAGCAGAGCGGCCACTACCGCTTCGTCTTCTACGGCAAGCGCGAGAAGCCCCTCGCGGTGGGCCCGGACATCACCCTCACGGTGGAGGCCGACAAGCCGCCGCAGGTGACGCTGATGACGCCCGCGGCGGAGCTGGAGGTGGACCCGGGGCAGAAGGTGACGCTCAAGTACGAGGCCACCGACGACTACGGCCTGTCGTCCCTGTCGCTCGTGTTCCGCAAGCCCGGCGCGCAGCAGGACACGCGCGTGCAGCTGCGGCGCGAGGACGGACGGCGCAGCCGCGACACGTACACGTGGGATTTGGGCTCGCTCAAGGTGGACCCGGGAGACCGGGTGACGTACTTCGTGGAGGCCCAGGACAACGACGCGGTGGAGGGGCCCAAGAAGGGCGTCAGCCGCACGCAGGTGCTGCGCATCTACTCCGCCGCGGAGCACCACCGCGCCGCGCTGGAGAAGGCCGAGCAGCTGTGGGGCCGCATGGTGGACCACCTCGCGGACCGCCTGGAGGGGCCGGACCGGGAGAAGCAGAAGGACCCGCAGGCCATCGCCGCCGCGGCCTCGGTGGACACCAGCGGGCAGCAGCTCATCACCGACATGCGCACCCTGGCGCAGACGCTGTCGCGCGAGCGCGACGTGCCCTCCGAGCTGGTCTCCGCGCTCGCCAACATCTCCGAGTCGCTGGGCAGCCACATCGGCGGCACCGCGGACTTCCGCCGCCTCTACCTGCGCACCCAGCGCGCGCGGGGCGAGGACTGGGGCACCGGCAACCGCCTGTCCGCGGTGGTGACGGAGGAGATTGGCGAGCTGGAGAAGGACATCCTCTACCTGGAGGCGCTGCTGGACCGGCAGAAGCTGGAGGCGCTCCAGGAGATGGCCAAGCAGCTCTCCCAGGAGCGCCGCGAGCTGTCGCGCCTGATTGAGCAGTTCAAGGCCAACCCGGACGAGTCCGCGCGCCAGGCGGTGATGGAGCAGATTCAGCAGCTCAAGGCCCGCATCCAGGAGCTGATGCAGCGCATGGCGGAGATGCGCAAGGGCATCCGCGACGAGCACCTCAACGCCGAGGCCCTGTCCGAGATGATGAAGGACCAGGACCTGCAAAGCGCCCTGGACGACGTGGAGAAGCTGATGCGCGAGGGCAAGACGGACGAGGCGCTCGCGAAGCTCCAGGAGCTGGGCATGCAGATGGACGAGATGCTCAAGGGCCTGGACGACGCCAACGAGGAGTTCGGCGGGGAGCAGTACCCGGAGCTGGCGGAGAAGTTCGGCAAGTTCATGGAGGACCTGAAGGGCACCGTGGACGAGCAGCAGCGCGTGGCGGACCAGACGCGCAAGCTGCGCGACCAGGCCCGGGCGCAGAACAAGGAGCGGCTGAGCGAGCGCGGCCAGGCCATCAAGGACGACCTGATGCGCAAGGTGCAGCAGGCCCAGCAGACCTACGACAAGCTCAACCCGGAGCACCTCAACAGCCGCGCCGCCCGCCCGCTGGAGGAGATTCAGTCCGAGCTGAGCAACGTGGAGAACGCGCTGAAGGTGAACGACTTCGACCTGGCCTCGGAGGCCGCCACGCGCGCGGAGGACGCGGCCCGGCAGCTGTCCACGCTGGGCGAGCAGCAGAAGCAGCTCGACGAGATGTTCGGCAATCCGCCCGAGGTGCGGCAGCAGTCCGCGGACCTGGCCCAGCGACTGGAGCGCGACGCGCGCAACGTGCAGGACATCAACCGTCAGCTCCAGTCGCTCTTCCCGCCTCCCGGCTCGCAGCTCTCCCAGCAGGAGAAGCAGCAGCTCCAGCAGCTCTCCCAGGAGCAGCAGCAGCTGGAGCAGCGCACGCAGAACCTGCGGCAGCAGATGGAGGAGATGGAGCAGACGGCGCCGCTGTTCGGCGAGGAGGCCGCGCAGCAGATGGAGGGCGTGGGCCAGCGCATGGGTGAGGCCGCGCAGCGGATGCAGGGCAAGGACCCGGGCCGGGGCTACGGCGAGCAGCAGGCCGCGCTGGAGGGCCTGCGCCAGTTCCAGCAGCAGATGCAGCAGGGCCAGAAGGGCCGCAAGGGCGGGCTGCCGCTGCCGGGCGGCATGAGCGGACGCAAGCCGGGCAACGCGGGGCGGGACCCGAAGGACCAGGTGGAGCTGCCGGACGAGGATGCCTTCCAGGCGCCCAAGGAGTTCCGCAAGGACCTGCTGGACGCGATGAAGCAGGGGGCGCCGGAGAAGTACCGCGAGCAGGTGAAGCGCTACTACGAGGAGCTGGTGAAGTGAAGAACGGCCTGGTGAATCGCTGGGGAGCGCTCGCGCTGGTGCTGGGGCTGGCCGTGCCCGCCGCCGCGCAGGACGCGGCGCTCAAGGACGAGGTGAAGACGCGCCTGGGCCAGGTGGAGCAGAGCCTGGATGACTGGGACGTGCCCGGGGCCCGGCGCGAGCTGGCCGAGGCGGAGAAGCTGATTCCCTCCGACGTGGAGCCGCTCAAGTACTTCCAGGGCCGGGTGGCCTTCGAGGAGGGCCGCTACGACGACGCGGTGGAGCTCCTGACGGGCGCCCACATCGAGGACAAGCCCGGCAGCTACCTGCGGCTGGCCAAGGACACGCGGGACATCGTCAAGAGCCACGAGCGCGCGGAGAGCGAGCACTTCGTCTTCCTGTACCCCAAGGGCAAGGAGCAGGTGCTGGTGCCCTACGCGCTGGAGACGCTGGAGGCCATCCACCGCGCCATGGCGGAGGACCTGGGGTGGACGCCTCCGGGCGGGAAGATTCGCGTGGAGGTGGTGAACAACGCGCGCGAGCTGGCGAAGGTGAGCACGCTCACCGAGAAGCAGATTCGCACCACGGGCACCATCGCCATCTGCAAGTTCAACAAGCTGATGGTGACCAGCCCCAAGGCCGTCGCCCAGGGCTACGACTGGCAGGACACGCTCGCGCACGAGTACATCCACCTGGTGGTGAGCCAGATGAGCCGCAACTCGGTGCCCATCTGGTTGCACGAGGGGCTGGCGAAGTTCCTGGAGTCGCGCTGGCGCGGCAAGGCGGGCCTGGCGATGACGCCCTCCACGCAGGCGCTGCTGGGCAAGCGGGTGAAGGCGGACACGCTCATCCCGTTCGAGAAGATGCATCCGTCCATCGCGCTCCTGCCCACGGCGGAGGACGCGGCCACCGCGTTCGCGGAGGTGTTCTACGCCATCGACTACGTGCACCAGTCCAAGGGCGCGGCGGGGCTGCGCGCGGTGGTGGGCGAGCTGAAGGCGGGACAGACGGACAAGAAGGCGGTGGAGGCGGCGATGGGCATGAGCTTCCCCCTCTTCGAGAAGGCATGGCTGGCGCACATCAAGAAGCAGCCCTTCCCGGCGGAGCTGGTGCCTCGCGATGACCGGGTGGTGTTGAAGGAGGACGCCAAGGGCAAGGTGAAGGACGACAGCGAGAAGAAGGGGCGTGAAATCTCCTTCGGCGACTTCAACGAGGTGGCCGAAGTTCCCGCGCGCAAGTTCGCGCACCTGGGGGAGCTCTTGCGCGAGCGCAACCGCGTGAAGGCCGCCGCCGAGGAGTACGCCAAGGCGCACAAGCTGGTGGGCGACAAGTACGAGTCCGTCTCCAACAAGTACGCGCTGGCGCTCCTGGAGCTCAAGCGGCTGGACGAGGCGGAGTCCGTGCTGCGCGGCAGCCTGCGCGTGCACCCCGGCTCCCCCGCGACGAACGTCCACCTGGGCCGCATCCTCCTGCACCGCAAGGACTACCCGAAGTCGAAGACGGCCTACCTGGAGGCGCTCGCGTCGGACCCGTTCGACCCGGAGATTCACGTGGCGCTCACGCGCATCCACGACGCGCTGGGGGAGACGGCGCTGTCGACGCGAGCGAAGACGGCCACGGCGGTGCTCACCGGCCTGAAGCCCGCGGAGGTGGAGCAGCTCGCGCAGCGCTTCCTCCGCGACGATGGCGCGCTGTCGGAGACCACCGTGCCCGCGACGGGCGGCGCACCAGCGAAGCCCGCGGCGGCACCTCCAGACGCGGGGCGCTGAGGGCACCTCGCGCAGGAGCGCACCGCCCCACGGGTGCGCTCGCGCTCGACGGGCCCCATCCCCGCGCACGCGGGGCCAGTCCTTCGGGAGCAGGCATTCGGGAGCAGGCATTCAGGCGCCGCCCTCCCCGCTCCTCAAGCGCGGCGCTCCGGGTGTCTACGTTCAGGCGAGGAGGCGCCATGGACATCCGGCCGCTCGTCTCGCTGTCCGCCCGGCTGATGGAGCTCGCGGGCGTGGGCTCCATGGTGCTGGGCGCCCTGCTCGGCACGGGGCTGCTGCTGTTCCGTCGCCAGGGGCTCTCCGCCCCCGAGGCCTACCGGCGCTTCCGGCTCAACCTGGGCCGCGCCATCCTGCTCGGCCTGGAGTTCCTGGTCGCCGCGGACATCATCCGCACCGTGAGCGACCAGCCCACGCTCTCCGGCGTCCTGGTGCTGGGCCTCATCGTCCTCATCCGGACGTTCCTCAGCTTCACCCTCACCGTGGAGCTCGAGGGCCGCTGGCCCTGGCAGCCCGAGCGCAAGCGCCCCGCCCCCACCTCACCCGCCCTGCCCCCGCCACCCGGCAAGCTCGCCCGGTCCGAGCCCGCGGGCGTCAGCGCCCGACACTAGCGCTCAGGACTGTTTTCGCAGGCGGCCGGGTGCGCTAGGACACCGCCCCATGTCCATCCGAACTCTCACTGTGATGACCCTGCTGGCCCTCGGCGCGGTGCTCACCGGTTGCTCCAGCAACGCCGACACCATCTGCGACCGCCGCCGCGAGTGCATCGACGACGACCTCGACACGGACCGGTGCGCCGACGACATCAACGACTGGGTCGAGGACAAGAACACCAAGGACCGCCGGGAGCGCGTCGAGGAGTGCGCCGACTGCCTGTCGGACCGCAGCTGCGCGGAAGCCCTGGAGCGCTGCCTGGTCGACTGCGCCGGCATCCCCTGAGGGCTGAAGAAGACCGGGGCCCGCGGGTTCGACGCGGGCCCCGGAGTGTCACCGTCTCACGCTAGTTGCGCGTCCACTGGTCCAGCCAGGCGAGCACCTCGTCGTGCCACTGCAGGCTGTTGGCGGGGCGCAGCACCCAGTGGTTCTCCTCGGGGAAGTAGAGGAGCTTGGACGGGATGCCCTTGCGCTGGAGCGCGGTGAACGTGCCCAGGCCCTGCGTCTCCACGACGCGGAAGTCCTGGCCACCGTGCACCACCATCATCGGCGTCTTCCACTTCGCGATGTGGTTGATGGGGCTGTGCTTGCCGTAGCCGTCCGGGTTCTCCCACGGCGTGCCCTTGTGCTCCCACTCCGGGAACCACAGCTCCTCGGTGTCGAAGTAGCCCATGCGCTCGTCGAGGATGCCGTCGTGGTTGACCAGGCACTTGAAGCCGTCCGGCCAGTTGCCGGCAATCCAGTTGATCATGTACCCGCCGTAGCTCGCGCCCAGCGCGCACTTCTTCTCCTTGGAGATGAACGGGTAGCGCTGCAGCGCCGTCGCCACGCCCTTCTGCAAGTCCTCCAGCGGCTTGCCACCCCAGTCGTCGCGGATGGAGTCCGTGAAGGCCTGGCCGTAGCCCGTGGAGCCGTGGAAGTCGACCATCACCGCCACGTAGCCGCGGCCCGCGTACACCTGCGGGTTCCATCGGTAGTGGAAGTGGTTGCCGAACGAGCCCTGCGGTCCGCCGTGGATGAGGAAGGCCAGCGGGTACTGGCGCTTCGGGTCGAAGTCCACCGGCTTCACGACGTACGCGCGCACCGTCTCGTTGTTCCAGCCCGGGAACTCGAACTGCTCGAAGCCGCCGAAGCGCACGCGCGCCAGCGCCTCCTGGTTCACGTCGGTGATCTGCTTCGCGCCGGAGCCATCCGCGTTCATCACGTACAGGTCCGCGGGCGAGTCCAGGTCGTCATACACGTAGACGATGCGGCCCCCGGCGGCCGGCTGCGGAGCATCCGCAGTGCCGTCTTTGGTGAGCTGGCGCACGCCGCCCGCCACGTCCAGCGCGAAGATGGGCTGCTGGCCCAGGTGGTTCGCCGCCGCGTAGAGCGTCTTGCTGTCCGCGCTCCACGCCAGCGAGCCGGCGGAGCGGTCCCAGTCCTCGGCGAGCACGCGCTCCTGGCCACCCGGCCACGAGCGGAGGATGACACGGTAGCGGTCCGCCTCGTAGCCCGGGCGCGACATCGCCAGGTACGCGAGCGTCTTGCCGTCCGGGCTGAACACGGGGCTGGTGTCCGTGGCGCGGTTCTTCTCGGTGAGCTTGCGCGGCTTCGCCTTGCCGTCGACGGGAGCGACGAACAGGTCCAGGTCGGTGGACCAGGACTCGGTGCGGCCCACGTCGCGCGCGGTGAAGACGACGCTCTTGCTGTCCGGCGTGAAGGTGTACTCCTCCGGGCCGCCGAAGGGCTTGGTCGGACCGTCCGCGTCCATGCCCTTCATCACGTCCACGGGCGCGCCGCCGGCCACGGGGACGACGAACACGTGCGAGCGACGGCCGTCCTTCCACGTGTCCCAGTGACGGGCGAACAGCTTGTCGTAGGTGCGGCCGGTGGCCTTGCGCTTGGAGCGCTCCGCCTCGCGCTGGGGGGTGCACTCCAGCGTGGCGCAGTCGGGGAACACCTCCATGCCCACGGCCAGCTTCGTGCCGTCGGGGGACATCTTGAAGCTGCCGACGTCCAGGGGGAGCTTGGTCACCTGGAGCGGCTCGCCGCCGTCCACCGGCAGGCGCCACACCTGCGAGGAGCCGCCGCGCGAGGAGAGGAAGAAGAGGCTCTTGCCGTCCGGGGCCCAGACGGGGTCCGAGTCCGAGTCCGGATGCGACGTGAGCTGGCGCGAGCCAGTCCCGTCGAGGTTGACGAGCCACAGGTCATTGCGGCCTCGGTTGGCCTCCAGGTCGGTGGAGCGCAGGACGTAGACGACCTGCTTCCCGTCGGGGGAGACGCGCGGGTTGCTCAGCCGGCGCATCGAGACCATGTCGTGGTGGTTGAACGGCTGGGTCCGGGCCTGCGCCGGGGCTGCGGCGAGGGCCAGGGCCGCGACTAGCGACAGCGGCAAGGTGTCCTCCAGGGTAGGCCCGCGCGCTTGCCTCCAGACAAGCGGACGGGCGGGGCTTTCGGGGGTGGACCGTGCCCGCTCCTCCAGGCGCTGTCCACCTTGGGGCCCAGGAACATGCGAGCGCCCGCTGTATGCCCGGCGCGTCAAGAAAGAGCGCTGGCACACGGCCAAGGAGGGTGGACCCCCACGCCGCGAGGACCGGGCGGGTGAGCCCTTGGCGCCAGGAAGCCATGACGTGGCGCGGCACCCGGGTTAGTGAGAGGGAATGAGTGAGCCCATCACCGTCCGCGTCTGGTCCGACTTCGTCTGCCCCTGGTGCTACATCGGCCTCCAGGAGGTGAAGAAGCTCCGGCGGGAGTTCGACATCGAGGTGGACTGGAAGCCGTACTTCCTCCGCCCCGAGACGCCGCCCGAGGGCCTCCCCCTCCCCGCCCACATCCGCGAGAAGCTGAAGGACCCGAACTATCCGCTGAAGGTCCGGGCGGCGGAGGCCGGGCTGAAGATGGTCTACGGGGAAATCATCCCCTCCACGCGCCGGGCGCATCAGGCGACGGAGTACGCGAGGACGCAGGGCAAGCTGGAGCCGTACCACTCGGCCATCCTGCGCCGGTACTGGAGCGAGGGTCAGGACCTCTGGCAGTGGGACACGCTCCGAGGCGCGGCCGAAGAGGCGGGCCTGGACCCGGACGCGCTCCAGCGCGCCGTCGAGAGCGGCCAGTTCGAGAAGGTGGTGGAGGACTCCGTGCGCGAGGCCCGGGAGATGGGCGTCAGCGCGGTGCCCACGTTCGTGCTGGGCGACCGCTTCGGCATCCAGGGCGCGCAGGACTACTCCGTGTTCCGTCAGGCGATGGAGCGGCTGGGCGCGAAGCCGCGCCCGGCGACCTGAGCGGGGACGGACGCGTGCTCCTCAGAGGCCGTTGAGGAGCACGAGCATCCGAGGCAGCGCGTCCACGCCCGCGCCGCCCGAGAGGCCGTGCGCCAGCGAGTGCAGCTCGGGGGATTGCTCGAGGTGCTTCGCGCTGAGCTGGAAGCACTCCACCGCCGCCGCGTCCAACCTGTCCTGTGCGTCGTCGAGCCGCGCTTCGCACAGCGCCGCCACCGTCGGATGCCCTGACAGCGTCCAGCGCAGCACCGCGGCGCGCAGCGTCAGCTTGAAGACGTAGTCCATCAGCGACGGCGCATCGGTGAACGGCAGGCGCAGCCAGTGGTTCACGGCGTAGTGCCGGAAGTACTGCTCCACGCGAGGCCCCAGCGCGGCGTCCAGCCTCGCGCGGCGCTCGGCGTGGAGGGCCCAGACTTCATCGGGCGAAGCGTTCGCGCCGCCGTACGAGTCGAGCACTCCGCGCGCCCACGCATGGAACCGCGCGCTGCCCGCGGACCCCAGGCGCGACTTGAGCACGGTGCCGCAGATGGCGGCCCAGGGGCCTCCGGGGAGGGAGATGGAGGTGAGTTGCTGGTGCAACCCGGTGAGCGATGACGCGGACTCGAAGTCGCTCAGCGTCGCGGCCAGGAGGGCGTCGGCGCCTTCTTCCTCGAACGCCTCGGTGCCTCGGAAGTAGAAGGGCCCCAGCCTTCGCGCCAGCTCACCGAGCATGAACAGGCGCGAGGCGAACGGGAACTCGCGCCGCTCCAGGAGGTGCAGGGCCACGGCGCGGACGGAGTGCGCGTGTCGCGACCACGCGTCGTCGCCGCCCAGCTCGCGCGCCAGCTCGGGCCTTCCCGCGAGCGACGGCTCCACGGGCACCTGCTCCAGCGCGTCCTCCGCGAGCAGACACAAGCGGACCACTTCGGGACATCCGAACGAGCCTGTCACCTCGAGCCGCTCCGCGCGGCGGGTGGGGACTCGCGGGAACATGGCGCAGGCGTCCGGCAGCACGGCCTCGCCGTACTTCTGGTGCAGCGAGCACAGCTTGCGCGCATCGAGGAACGTGCAGTGCCCGTCCTCGCGCTTCGCGATGTACGCGGCCTCCGCGCCCGCGCCGCTTCCGGGGTCGGGCAGGACGAAGGCCTGGACCCGCTCGGCGTCCGGCCCTCCGGCCACCGCGTCCTGGAGGATGCGCCAGCGCGACTGGCTCACGGGGACGACCAGGCCCGCGCAGCAGGTGTCCTCGCAGGACTCGGTGAGGCACTGGAAGCGCGTCAGGTACCGAGGCGCGGTGGCGGACATGGACCTCTTCGGGCTCAGACTTTGTCCGGCCGGGGAGCCACGGCCGGGAGGGGGCTGAAGGCTTCTCGGTCCAGGTGGGCGAACAAGCGCACCACGCAGGAGTCACAGATGGCGGCCCCGGCGGTGCCGGCATGGAGCCGACCCGCGCGGAGCTCGGAGGCGCCGCAGAACGAGCAGCGCCGACGGGGGAGCGAGTGTTGAGACAAGACGACGAATCCCTTTCACCCCCTGGCGGGGGGGTGTGACTACTTCCGGCCCAGCGCCTTCTTCACGAAGCGCCAGAAGCCACCCGCGCGCTCCTTCAGGTCCGCGCCGCGTCGGTCCTCGGCGGCCTTCACGGACTCCTTGCTGACCTGGAGCTGCTTCTGGAGCTCCTCGGGGGAGTAGCGCGTGGCCAGCGTGGCCTTCACTTCCTTGCGGGTGGAGTACTCGCGGGCCTCCACGTGGAGCACACACTCCGAATCCAGCTTGATGGTGACGGCGACTCGCACGGAGCCCTTCGGGCCCTTGGGCAGGCCCTCGATGCGCACGGTGCCCAGGTACTCGTTGGCGGAGATGTGGTTGTCCTCGCCCTGGAACAGGGACAGCTCGAGGACCTCCTCGTTGTCCTTGTTGGTGCTGATGGCGAAGGAGCGCTGGGCGGGCAGCGGGCTGTTGCGCTCGATGACGCGCTTGAAGGCGCCACCGGGCATGGCCACGCCCACCGTCATGGGCAGCACGTCGATGAGGACGACGCTGCTCACCTTGTCCACCGAGCCCGAGTACAGCGCCGCGCCGAGCGCCACGGCCTCGTCCGCGTTGACGCTGGCCTGCGGGCCCTTGCCGAACAGGCCCTTGAGCTTGTCGCGCACGAGCGGCATGCGGCTCATGCCGCCCACGAGGATGATGTCGTCGACCTCGCTGGCCTTGAGCTTCGCGTCGAGGAGCACGTCGCGCACCACGTCCACGGTGCGGCTGAGGAGCGGGTCGCAGATCTTCTCCAGCTCCTGGCGGTTCATCACGACGCGCAGGTCCCGGGGGCGGCCCGCGTCGTCCATCATCAGCATGGGGATGTGGACTTCGAAGCTGGCGCGCTCGGAGAGGGCCATCTTCGCGCGCTCGGCGGCGTCGCTGACGCGCGACAGGGCGATGCCGTCGCCGTTGAACGCGAGGCCCTCCTTCTCCTGGAAGCGTTGGAGGAGGAAGTCGACGATGAGGTTGTCGAAGTCGATGCCGCCCAGGAAGATGTCGCCGCCGGTGCCGAGCACCTCGAAGACGTTCTTCTCGATCTTGAGGATGGTGGCGTCGAAGGTACCGCCGCCGAGGTCGTAGACGAGGACCTTCTTGTTCAGCTCGCGGTTGAGGCCGTAGGCGAGCGCGGCGGAGGTGGGCTCGTTGAGGATGCGCTCGATCTTGAGGCCCGCGAGGATGCCGGACTTGCGGACGGCTTCGCGCTGGGGTTCGGAGTAGTACGCGGGGACGGTGACGACGGCGCGCTCGACCTTCTGGTTGAGGTGGGCCTCCGCCATCTCCTTGCACTCGCGCAGGATGATGGCCTGCACTTCCTCGAGCGAGAGCACGGAGTCGCCAATCCGCACGGCGGCGCGGCCCGCGGCATCGGGGACGATGTCGTAGTGGAAGCGCTCGCGGACCTGGTTCACCACGGCGCTGTCGTAGGGACGGCCGACCAGTCGCTTCGCGCCGTAGATGGTGTGCTGCGGACGGAGGACGAGCTGGTTCTTCGCGCGGTGGCTGACGAGCAGCTTGTTCTGGTTGTTGAGCGAGATGACCGACGGGATGGTGTTGTAGCCCTCGCGCGAGCGCAGGACGATGGGCCGCCCGTTGGACAGGAGCGCCACGCACGAGTTGGTGGTGCCCAGGTCGATGCCGATGACCGGGCCCGTGCCCACGATGTGCGGAGGCGGCGGGAGGAAGACCGTCTTCGGCAGGCCGCGCTCATCGAGGGCCGGCGCCGTGGCCGCGGACTTCGCGGCCGGCGTCAGCAGCGTGGGCGTAGCAACCGGCTCAGGGGCCCGAGGCGCCTCACGCCGGACGTTCGGCAGCGAGGGTGAGGCCCCAGGCGGAGGCGGCGGGATTCCCGCGCTCGCCGATTGGAACCCTGGAGGCGGCGGTGGAACTCCCGCACCCGCCGATTGGAAACCAGGAGGCGGAGGCGGCACTCCCGCGCCCACCGACTGGAACCCTGGAGGCGGAGGCGGAACTCCAGCACCCACCGGTTGGAAGCCAGGAGGTGGAGGCGGGACTCCTGCGCCCCTCGTCTGAGAGCCCGGAGGAGGCGGAGGCTGAAACGCCGAGGCAGGAGGTGGCGGCGGCTGGCCCCCAGCCGGCGGCGGAGGCGGCACGGGAACACGTGGAGCCGCCACTCCAGGCGAGGCCCCCGCCTTCATGTCCGACAAATCCAGGTCGAACTCGAACGCCCCACCCAACGGTCGAGACGTCTTCGGATCCGGCGGAGGCGCGGCCGGAGGCAGCTCCTCCATCGCATCGCTGAAATCCAGCTCGAACTCGAGGCTCGCCTTGCTCTGCTTGTGCGCCGGAGGCGCGGGCGAGGCACTCGGACGCGCGGCGGCCACAGGCGGCGGAGGCGGAGCCGCGACCGGACGCACGGCGGGCGCGGACGGGAGCTCCTCCACCGCGTCGCTCAAGTCCAGGTCGAACTCCGTCGACCCACCACTCACCTTCGCGGCCACGGGAGCGGGAGGCGGAACCACCGGACGCACGGCGGGCGCGGCCGGAGGCAGTTCCTCCATCGCGTCACTGAAATCCAGCTCGAACTCCACCCCACCCGCACTCGCCTTCGCCGAACCCACCGGCGCCGACGAGAGCGCCGCCTCCGACAGGTCCAGGTCGAACTCCATCGGCACGCCCGCCTTGGACGGCGCCGACGCGGCGGAAGAGGACTCCACCTCCACGGTGATGCCCACCTCGATGGGCGCCTCGTCGAGGATCTCCCCCATCGCCATGGGGGCCTCACTCCCCTCCATCTCGAAGTCGAGCCCAGGCAACGGCTCGTCACCCGACGAGACATTGGGAGGCGGCGGGGTGCTCGCGATGAGCTCATCGAGCGGGATGTCCACGTCGCTCTCCGCGACCCGAGGCGGCGGAGAGAAATCAAACGCCTCATCCAGCGCGGGCGCCGGAGGCGCCTCCAGGTCATCGAACAGCGAGTCGAGCGCCGCCCCCTGCACCGCCCGCGGAGCCGCCACGGGCTTCGCCTGCACGGGCGCAACCGCGGGCGTCAGCGGCGCAATCGCGGGAGCCAGCGGCGCCACGGCCGGAGCAATCGCGGGCAGCGGCGCCACGGGGGCCACGGGCGCCTCCGCGCCGCGCTGCAGCAGCATCATGTCCACGAGCGCGCGACTGGCCGGGTCCAGCTCCTGGAACTGGAGCCCCATGCCCGGAGGCCCCGAGGGGTCCCCCACCTCGCGAATCCAGCGCACGTCGGCGGTGCCGCGCAGCACGCGCACACCCCCGGCGATCTGCACCTCGAACTTGACGGGTGTCCCCACGGGCTGCGGGGTGCGCGAGCGGATGAACATCCCGCCCGGGCTCAGGTTGGTGGCGAACTCCTCCGCGAAGCTCCCCACGCTCTCATGCTTGAGCTTCACCAACAGACCCACTGACTTGCGGTCCGTGGTGCGCCTGCCTTGATCCATGACCTTCCACCATCGCGGTACACAGCACGCGGCTCAAGTAGGTTTTGGGCTCTCGGTTGGTTGCCAGGCCCCAGCGGGTCTCCAGGTGGGCCCACGGCCTACCTGCACCTTCCTGTATCTTCCCAGCCCCGCGAGGAGTCCGCCGCATGAGCACCGCCCCTCTCGCCGTGTCCCAGGCCGCCCCTCACGCCCCCTGGCTGGTCGACCGCCGTCACGACCTGCTCTCCACGCTGGGAGGGACGGGCGCGAGCCTCGCCCTGGTGGCGCTCCACGTCTGGGGCGGCGTCAGCAGCCTGGTGCTGTGGTGGGCCTGGGTCCTGGTGCTGGATGGACCGCACCTCTTCGCCACCGTGTCCCGCACGTACCTGGACGCCAGGGAATGGCGGACGCGGCGCCGGCTGCTCCTGGGCAGCCTGGGCTGGTTCGCGCTGGGGCCCGCCTGTTTCGCCGTCTCGCTCGCGCTGGGGACGAAGCTGCCCTTCCTGTTGTTCCTCACCTTCGCCGCCCTGTGGGCGTACTGGCATGTCGTGAGGCAGCACTACGGCTTGATGGCCCTGTATCAGCGCAAGGCGGGTGAAGCCTCCCCCCTGGACCGCACGCTGGACAGCATGACGCTGTACACAGGGCTGCTCGCGCCCTTCGTGGCGTTCGCGGTGAGCCATCCCACCGCGCGCAAGCAATTGGGCCTGACGGGGGAGCCCTCGTGGGAGCCCGTGGTCGCGGCGGCCTGCTTCACGGGAGTGCTGGCCGTGGTGCTCCTGAGCGCGGCGAGACAGCTGTGGCGCTGGCGCACGGGAAAGCAGGTGAACGGCCCCAAGCTCTTGATGATGGCGTCAGCGGTGGGGCTGTCCGTGCTGGTGTTCTGGCCATCCGTGTCGTCGAAAATGGACTTCATCATGTTCGCCGTGGCGGTGACGGCGTTCCACAACGTGCAGTATCACGGCGTCGTCTGGTTCTATCACCGCAATCGCTATCACTCACCGGGCGCGGACACGGCGTCCTTCGGCTGGGCGCCCAAGGTCAGCCAGCGCTTCGCCATCTACGCCGTCTGCGGAGTTCTCTTCACACTGCTGTACCGGGGGCTGGGATGCGGCTTCGGCGCGCACCCGGGTTGTGCTGTGTTTGACGTGAAGCTCGCGCTGGGGACGGGCCTCACGCTGCGGGACTTCATGGCGGGCTTCATCTGGGGCTTCGCGCTGCATCACTATTATCTGGACCAGAGAATCTGGCGGGTCAGCAGGGACGAAGGGCTGCACCGGGATCTGAAGCTGGGGGAGCACGGCGCACGAATGGCTCACCCTGAAGTGCGGACAGGTTGAAACCCAGCCAGGCCACCCTAGCTTCCAGGCCTCCCGGGGGCACGGCTCCCTTCCTGAAGCAGGTCCCCATGACACGCCGCACCCCACTGCCCCTCCTGGCGGTGTTCGCGATCCTCGCTTGGCTCACGCCCCGAGGAAGCTTCGCCCAGGACGCACACACGGGAATGGTCTCTCACGGCAGCCACATCACCGTGCCCTCCGGCACCGTGAATGATTGGGCCATCCACGTCTCCCCGCGCGATATGGGATTCGAGGAGCCCCGCTCCGAGAAGGACAACGCCTTCCTCAAGTTCGAGTGCTACGTGGTGCAGGTCAATCAATACACGTGGCAGGTCGTCGCCCGATACAAGATGCGTCCCTGGGACGGGGAGGGACTCTGGCACAACGGCTTCGCCAACTACCTGCTCGTCCGCAAGTAAGGCCGGGAGAAAGCAGCCCTCAGTCGAGCACCGTCTCCACCCGCGCGAGTACGCCAGGCCAGCCTGGCTTCATCCCCTCGAACGCGCGGCGGCCCATGGGAGAATCCAGGTCGAAGCCCTCGTGAGTGAGCTTCAGCCGCGTGCCCGTCCCCTCCGGCACGAGCTCCCAAGTGACGACGGTGTTCAGCGCGAATCGGAACCGGAACAAACGCTCCGGCTCCACCGCCAGCACTTCGCAGGGCTGCTTTCCCCACGGCCCCATGTCCATCGTGAAGCGGTGGCCCACCTCGGCGCGGATATCGCCGACGGCCCACCAGCGGGAGACCTGCTCGGGCTCCGTGAGCGCATGCCACACGCGCGCCGGAGCCCTTGCATGGACTTGCGCCCACCTTCGCCTCAGCGAGGCGTCACCACCCGCAGGAACGCATCCTGGTTCCACGCCACGCCCGCCCCATCGCGCTGCCAGCCCGTGACGGCCCAGCCCAGCCCGGGCGCCGTCGCGAGGCCCGTGGCCGAGAGCACACAGTGTCCGCTCGAGCAGTCTTGCGGCGGCAGCTTCCGGGACTCCTGCCCCGCGCCATCCGCGTCGAAGCGGGTGAGCACGTCGCCGCACGCCACCGCCACGGAGCCCGCGTCATCCACCGCCACGGAGACCCCCTCGCTCGACTCATCGCCGCACTCCGGCTGCTTGAGCCAGCGCACCTCGCCGTCTGCGCCCACGCCCAGCACGAACGGGCCGGACGTCCCCAGCGACGTGCCGCCCCACATCAAGAGCCCCTTGAAGTCGCCGGCCACCGTCACCAGCCCTTCCGGCCCCACCGCCACCGACGTCACGCGCCCGTTCGCGCCCGGCACCTCCCGGCCCCACACGAGCTTCCCCGCCTCGTCGAACTCCAGCACCACGAAGCCCTTGCGGCCCTCGTCGCCGAACGACTTGCCGTCCACCTCCAGCTTCCCCACCAGCTGTCCCGCCAGCACCGCGCGCCCCGACGGCGCCACCGCCGCCGCGCGCAGGGCCGTGCCCTCCTCCGTCCCCGTGAACCGCCGCGTCCAGCGCACCGAGCCATCCGCCGCGAAGTGCGTCAGCACCGGGTCCTTCACCTCGCCGTCCCACTCCTCGCCCGCCACCAGCACGCCCCCCAGCAGGTCCGCCGACGACGACCAGACCTTCTGCCCCACGCGCCGCTGCCACTCCGGCATCCCGTCCTCGGAGAAGCGCACCAGGAAGCCATCCTGCGCCTCCCCCAGGCCGAAGTTCGCCGAGTAGAGGAACGCGTTGCCCGACAGGAACACCGCCCCATCCGTGCCGGGCGACGCCGCCACGCGCAGCTCCGACAGCCGCATCCGGGGATGGACCCGCGACCAGCGCAGCTCCCCCTCCGGCGAGTACCGGGCCACCACCACCCCCAGCCGCTCTCCGGCCACTGGCGCCCGGTCCCCGTCCTGCCGGGGTGTCTGGGACACCACCATGACGACATCCCCGCCGCGCCCCACGGCCACGCCCGTGCCGGCGTCGTCCTGCGTCCCGCCCTCCAGAATCCCCCAGACGGGCCCCTGGTTCGCCTCGGAGGGCTGGGTGGTCGACTCGGGAGCGGGGGTCGACGTGCCGGACGGGGCCTCCTTGCCCGAGCCACAGCCCAGGCCCGCGCCCCAGAGGAGGCACACCGGAACCACCACCCGCCAGCCTTGGAACCCACGTCCCGCTCGCTCTGACCGCATGCACGCTCCCCGGAGCAGGGGTCCGCCTTGGCGTCCCGCGAACCGGCTCCGCCGCAAACGGTAAGCACCGTGTCCTCGACGTGGCATTCCCCCACCCCCTCGGGGGGCTGGCCTCGCCCGAGGGGTATGCAGGCAGCGTCCGGAGGGCCGTCCCGGAGTGTATGACAGAGGAATAGGCCCTCGCTCCAACGGTTGCCACCTCACGACTCCGCGGCGCGCAGGGAGGAAACCGGTTGGTCCGAGCGCCGCTCGCGAACTAAGAGACTCCTTCCATGGAAAGCGCCGCCCCTGCCCCACGTCCCGCGACCGACGCCTCGAGCGACGACCTCCGCGCTGTCGAAGAGCTTGCCCAGGCTCGCAACGCCATCGTCGGCCAGATTGAGAAGCGCGTCGTCGGCCAGCGAGAAGTGGTGGAGCACCTGCTCATCTCGCTCTTCAGCCGCGGTCACTGCCTCTTCGTCGGTGTGCCGGGTCTCGCCAAGACGCTGCTCATCTCCACGCTGGCGGACGTGCTCAACCTGTCCTTCAACCGCATCCAGTTCACCCCGGACCTGATGCCGTCGGACATCACCGGCACGGACATCCTGGAAGAGGACCGCAACACGGGCCGGCGCAACTTCCGCTTCGTGCAGGGGCCGCTGTTCGCCAACATCATCCTGGCGGACGAGGTGAACCGCACCCCGCCCAAGACGCAGGCCGCGCTGCTGCAAGCCATGCAGGAGTACCGCATCACCGCGGGTGGCCACACGTACCCGCTGGACCTGCCCTTCCTCGTCTTCGCCACGCAGAACCCCATCGAGCAGGAAGGCACGTACCCGCTGCCCGAGGCGCAGCTGGACCGCTTCATGTTCCTGGTGGACGTGGGCTACCCCACCGCCGAGGAAGAGGTGCAGATCGTCAAGAGCACCACGGGCGGCGAGCAGCCGAAGCTCGAGAAGATCCTCTCGCCCGAGCGCATCCTCGCCCTCCAGGAGCTGGTGCGGCGCGTGCCGGTGCCGGACCACGTGGTGCGCTTCGCGGTGGAGCTGGTGCGCAACACCCGCCCCAAGGAGCCCGGCGTGCCGGACTTCGTGGCGAAGAACGTGTCCTGGGGCGCCGGCCCCCGCGCCAGCCAGTACCTGGTGCTCGCGGCGAAGGCGCGCGCGATTCTCCACGGCCGCTTCGTGGCCACGGTGGAGGACGTGCGGGCGCTGGCGCGTCCGGTGCTGCGCCACCGCGTGCTCCCCAACTTCACCGCGGAGAGCGAGGGCATCACCTCCGTGAAGCTCGTCGACCAGCTCCTCTCCGTGGTGAAGGGCTAGCCCCGCGTGGTGCTCGACGCCCAGACACTGGCCCGCCTCAAGGGCGTGAAGCTGCGCGCGCGCGCGGTGATGGAAGGCGTGCTGTCCGGCCTCCACAAGAGCCCTCACCAAGGGCAGAGCGTGGAGTTCGCCGAGCACAAGGAATACGCCCCCGGCGACGAGCTGCGGCACCTCGACTGGAAGGCCTACGGCAAGTTCGACAAGTACTACGTCAAGCGCTTCGAGCATGAGACGAACCTGCGCTCGGTCATGGTCGTGGATGCGTCCGCCTCCATGGGCTACACGAGCGGCGCGCTGACGAAGCTGGACGTCGCCACCACGCTGGCCGGAGCGCTCTGCTACCTGCTGGTGCGTCAGCAGGACGCCGCGGGCCTGGCGCTGCTCACGGGTGGCAAGTGGAAGGACGTGCCGCCGCGCGCGTCCGCGGGCCACCTCAACGTGCTGCTGGACACGCTGGACGCCATGGCGCCGGGCGGAGGCACGGACCTGGGCAGCGCGGCGGACCACCTGGCGGAGGTGCTGCCCCGGCGCTCCACCGTCATCGTCCTGTCCGACCTGCTGGACGAGAAGCAGGACGCACTCAAGCGGGTGCTCGCGCTGCGTCAGCGCAAGAACGACGTGTCGCTGTTCCACATCGTCGACCCGGCGGAGCTGACCTTCCCCTTCGATGACCCCACCCTCTTCCTGGACATGGAGGGCGAGGGACGGATTGAAGTGAACCCGCGCGAAATCAAGGAGAGCTACCTGGAGGAGTTCAACGCCTTCCTGGCGAGCGTGAAGGCCTCCTGCGCGGAGGCGGACGTGGACTACGAGCTGGTGCGCACCGACGAGAAGCTGGATGACGTCCTCTTGCGCTACCTGGCCCGGCGCGGGAGGCGCGGGTGACGTTCGGCAATCCGTGGATGCTCCTGGGCGCGCTCGGGGCCCTCATCCCCCTGCTGGTGCACCTGTTCGACCGGCGCCGGCCTCGGCCGCACCCGTTCGGTCCGATGGCCTTCGTGCTGAGGAGCCAGAAGCGCACCGCCAGCCGCCTCAAGCTCAAGCGGCTGCTGCTGTACGCGCTGCGCACGCTCATCCTGCTGGCCATCCCCATCGCCCTCGCCAGGCCGGAGCTGTCGAGCGACGCACACGCCGCGCAGGTGGTGAAGGGCCCCGCCGCGACGGCCATCATCCTGGACGCGTCGCTGTCCATGCGCTGGTCGGATGGCACGTCCCTCTTCGAGCGGGGCCGCGACGAGGCGCGCGACGCGCTGAAGGACCTGCTGCCCGAGGAGCCCGCCACGGTGCTCGTGTGCACGGGCACGCCCGCCTCACCGCCCACGCCGGGCTTCGACCGGGGCCGGCTGCGAGGAATCGTCGACGAGGCGAAGCCGACGTATGGCGGCGCGGACCTGTCGCGGTGCATGGAGATGGCGGCGCGCTCGCTGGAGGAGAACCCGCTGGCGGCCAAGCGGCTGGTGGTGGTCTCCGACATGGCGGCCACCGCGTTCCGGCTGGAGGCTCCGCCCCCCACGGTGAAGGGCCCCACGGGCACGCTGGTGAAGCCGGAGGTGGTGCTGCGCGACGTGGCCGAGGGGCGCGATGCGCTCAACAACCACGCGGTGGTGGACCTGAAGGTGGAGCCCGCGCTGCAGGCGGGACCTCGCGCGTTCCAGTTCACCTTCACGGTGCGCAACTTCGGGACGGAGGCCGCCAAGGACCTGGAGGCCGCGGTGCGCGTGGGCGAGTCGACGCTGGCCAAGGGCTTCGTCGACGTGCCCCCCGGTGGCACCACGCAGAAGGCCCTGACGGTGCGCTTCCCGCAGGGCGGCACGGTGGTGGGCGAGGTGACGCTCGCGCCGGACGCGCTGGCGGAGGATGACCGGCGCGCGTTCGTGCTGCCGGTGCCGCGCGCGCTCAAGGCGCTGGTGGTGAACGGCGCGCCCCACGCGACGCGCTACCGGGACGAGGCCTTCTTCGTGGACGCGGCGCTGACGGCGCCCGGCTCCCCGGTGGAGGTGGCCGTGCGCGATGCCGAGGTCGGGCTGCGCGAGGACTTCTCCACGTACGACCTGGTGCTGCTGCTCAACGTGGCGGCGCCGACCGAGGAGGAGGCCGCGAAGCTGACGACGTTCGTGGAGAACGGCGGCGGCCTGTTCATCAGCATGGGCGACCGGGTGAACACGGAGGACTACAACCTCCGGCTCGGCGCGGTGCTGCCCCGGCCGCTGCGCGTGGTGCGCACCAGCGCGGAGCGCGACACGGACCCGGAGGCGGAGACGAAGGCCGCGCGGCTGGCGCAGGTGAAGCAGGAGCACGTCCTGTTCGCGCCCTTCACGGGCCGCGCGGAGGAAGGGCTCATCGGCGCTCGCTTCTACCGGTACATGCTGCTGGAGGCGGACAACCCGGCCTCGCCCGGCGCCAGCCAGGTGCTGGCCACGTACGAGGACGGCGCGCCCGCCGTCGCGGTGATGCGCAAGGGCAAGGGCCGCGTGGCCCTGTTCACCAGCACGGTGGACCGCGACTGGAGCGACTTCGCCATCCGCACCAGCTTCCTGCCGCTGATGCAGCGCTTCGCGGCGTACCTCACCGGCTCGCTCGAGGAGCGCGAGGAGGTGCGCGTGCGCGTGGGTGAGCAGGTGACGCTGCGGCCGGAGGGCGCACAGAAGGTGTCCGCGGTGCGCGCACCGGACGGCGGCGAGCTGCCGGTGAAGGTGCAACCGGATGGCTCGGTGGTGGCGGGCCCCGTGCTCGAGCCCGGCGTGCATGCGGTGCTGGGCACGGACGGCAAGCAACTGCCAGCGCTGTCCTTCGCGGCGGTGCTGGACCCGGCCGAGAGCGACTTGACGCGTGTCCCTCAAGAGACGCTCACCGCGTACTTCGGCGAGGAGACGGTGAAGGCGTCCAGCGGGGATGAGGACCGTCCGTCCGTGCCGCTGTGGACGTGGCTCATCCTGGCCGCGTGTGTCGCCTTCTTCTTCGAGGGCACGCTCCTGCGCAAGTAGTGCCCATTCGAGCTAGCACGAACGTGTGACTCCCTGACGCGGGGAGGGGTCGGCACCTTGCCGACCACAAGACAACGCCCGCGGATGCAGTGGGGGGGACATGACGAGCGCCGAATTCCTGTCCGGGGAGAGCTTCGAGTCAGTCGAAGCCATGGACGCATTCCTCGAGAGCGACGAGTGGGAGGACGCCTTCGAGGAGCTGGAGGCGTTCGCCGATGAATGGGGAGAGCTCGACGGCTTCGAGGACGGCTTCGACGAGGACCTGGACGCGGAAGGCGACGGCTTCGAGGACGCGCTGGAAGCGTTCGAGGAGGACGACGGCTTCGAGGGCTTCGCGCGGAGCCCCACGAGCGGACTCTTCCTGCCCACCGCCGCGCCCCGGCTGGTGAGCGGACCGGCGGCCGTCGCGCTCGCCCGAGGGCTCAACCCTTTCGTGCTCGAGTCGATGGACGCCGATGACGCGGAGGCCTTCTTCCGCCGCATCGCCCGAGGCATCCGCGGCGCGGTGCGCACGGCGGGACGGGTGGCGAGGGGCGTGGGTCGCGTGGCCCGGACGGTGGGACGCGTGGCCGCGCCGCTTGTGCGCCGGGCGCTCCCCATCATCCAGCGCGTGGCCAGCGTCGCGGGGCCGTGGGGGCGCGTCGTCTCGGCGGGCATCGGCGCCGCGCGAGGGCTGATGGAAGGCCGAGGACTCCGCGGTGCGCTCGCGGGCGCCGTGGGTGGACTCATCCCGGGGGTGGGGGGACGCATCGCCTCGTCCATCCTTCGCGGAGATGGGGCGGATGACGACGCCTCGCTGGACGCGCTCGCGGACATGGCGGACGCGCGGCAGGTGCCCGCCGCCGTGGCGCTCCCGCTGGGCGCGGGGCTCGCGACGCGGGTGGTGAGCCGGCAGGCGGTGCGGCCGGGCACTCCGCTCGGGGCCGCGGCGCAAGGGGCGCTTCGGGCTCGGGCTCGCGCGGTGGAGCAGACGTTGATTCGTTCGGCCCTGCGCATGCCGGGGAACATGGGCCAGCGCTTGCGGCTCATGCGCGGCATCGCCCAGCGGGCCGCGCGGCTCCTGCGCCAGCGCGACACGGCCCAGGCCATCCAGCTCATCCCCCGCGCGGTGAGAGGCGCCAGCCAGCAGGTGCTCGCGCGGGTCGCCCGAGCGCCCTCGCTGGGGGCCCTCTCCCCGGCCACCGCGGCGCGGCGGGTGGTGGCGCGCCAGCAGGTGCTCCGCCGTCTGCCCGTGGCCACGCTCGCCGCGGCGAGTGCACGCCAGGCCTACGCCTGAAGACGGGCCCCGGAACGCGCAGTCCATGCAGTGCCCCAATCGAGGAGGAAAGTGATGCAGCAGCCTTTCGAGGAGGAGTTCTCGGACCAGGGGGACGGCATGTCCGACCTGCTGGCCGAGGGGGAAGAGGGCTTCGAGGACGGCTTCGAGGGCGAAGGCTTCGAGGCCGAGGGCTTCGAGGGTGAAGGCTTCGAGGCGGAGGGGTTCGAGGGCGAGGGCTTCGAGAGCGACGGCTTCGAGGCGGAAGGCTTCGAGGGAGAGGGCTTCGAGGGCGACGAGGCGCCCCAGACGCTGGAGGGCTTCGAGGACGGCTTCGAGGGCGAGGGCTTCGAGAGCGACGAGGCGCCCCAGGCGCTCGAGGACGCCTTCGCGGAGGCCATGGACGCCCACGACGAGGACGAATTCCTCCGGCGCCTGGGCGGTGCGATTCGGCAGGTGGCGCGGGTGGCGGGCCCCACGCTGCGGCGCATCGGCCGGCGCGCGCTGCCCATCGGCATGCGGCTGTTGCGGCAGGCCGCGCCCCAGCTCGGCGGCATCGCGGGCCAGGAGATTGGCCGCACCGTGGCGGGGCTGCTCCAGGCGGACGCGATGGATGCGTACGCGGACGCGGCGGCGGACTACGCCACCGAAGAGGACATGGATGCCTTCACGGCGGTGCTCGGGGGCCTGGCGGCGCGCAGCGTGGTGCGCCGCACGATTCCTCCCGCGCGCCGCGCGCAGCAGTCGCGTCAGGTCCGCCAGTTGGGACGGGCCATCGGCCGCCTCACGTCGCGGCTCGCCAGACAGCTGGTCAACCGCTATGGCCCTCGCGCGCTGACGGCGGTGCCGCGCATCGTGAATCAGGTGACGCGCATGGTCCGCGAGCAGGGCGCAAGTCCCCAGGCCGTGCCGCGCATGCTCCGGCGCACGGGCAACCGCGTGGTGTCGAGCCCTCCGGCGGTGCGCCGGCTGGCGCGTCCCAACCCCGCGGCGAGGCGGCTGCGCTCGCAGGCGGGAGTCGGCCGCCCCGCGCGGCGCCCGGCGGCACGGCCCACGGGTGGGCGGACGCCGCGCACCGTCACCCTTCGCGCACCGGTCCGCCTCATCGTGAGGAGATGAGCCACTCGGAGGGGTGAGGGGTGGGGGGCATATGGCCGACGCGCTGAACCGTTTCCTGCGAGCCAAGATTCGCGGCCTGTCCTTCCGGGCGGGACGGCTGTGCTCGCTGACGCCCAGGGAAGTGGGCATCCGGCCCCAGGACGTTCCCTATGCCCCCTCCACCGCGCACTTCGCCGCGGCCAACACCCGGCTGCGGGAGATTGACGCGGGCGTGCGGCGAGCACTCACGCGGCTGGAGGAGGACGCACGACGGCCCGTGCTCCACGCCCAGCGGGTGTTGCACCACGCGGCGCTGGTGGAGCGGGAGATAGACCGGGCCCGCCGCGCCTTCGGCCTCTTCTTCGACATCTTCAGCCAGCGAGGCACCCGCTTCGCCTCGGCGCTGGCCGCGTGTGATGTCATCGCCGCGGATTGCTTCCAGGTGGTGCGAAGAAGCGCGCCGGGCCTGCTGGGCCCTCCGCTGCTCAAGCCCGTCACGTACCTGGAGCACAGCTTCTCTCCGGCGACCTTCCGGCGCGGCGTGCTGCTGCGCAGGCTGCTGGGCGAGCGGAATCCCTTTCCGCTCATCCGCGTCCCCTATGAGCGCATCGAGGCGCCGTGGGGCATGGGCGTGGTGCTGCATGAGATTGGCCACAACCTCCAGGCGGACCTGGGCATCTGGAACGAGACGCAGGCCGCGTTGCAGCGACGGGTGCTCGGCGTCACCGGAGACCCGTGGCTCACGCGGCTGTGGGGGCGCTGGCACAAGGAGATCTTCGCGGACCTGGTGGCGTGCCTCCTCGGGGGCCCCGCCTCCGTGCATTCGATGAAGGACTTCCTCGCGTATCCCGCCGCGCGCGTGCTGACCTTCCATCCGTTGAGCGTGCACCCCACGCCCTACGTCCGCGTGCTCATCCAGGCGGAGATGTTGCAGCGCATGGGCTTTCCCGAGCGGGCGCGCGACGTGCGCGGCAACTGGACCCGGCTCTACGGCGGACAGCTGGCGCGCTCGCGCATCCCCGCGCGGCTGTTGCAGTCGTCCGCGAGGGTGATTCCGCACGTGGTGGATGAGGTGTGCTTCCAGCCACGGCGAGGGCTGGCGCAGCACGCGCTCGTGGACGTGGTGCCGTTCGGTGCCGAGGACCAGCGGCGGATTCTTCGGGGCGCGCGGGAGCTGGCGCGGGGACGGGTGCCTTCGTGGCTGCCTCCGCGATTCACGGTGAGCGCCAGCCGCGAGGCACTCGAGCGGGGGCTGGCTCCAGCGGCGAGCATCTCCCAGACGGTGCTGGCGCGGCTCACGCAGCTGGGCGCGAGGGATTGGGTGGAGCAGCCGAGCGCGGCATCGGTCATGGCGGCATGAGGACTTGAGGGGGACGAACGATGGATGACCAGACGAGGAGTCGCGGCGGCGCGGTGCCGATGGAGCTGGCCTCGACGGCCAGGACGCGCTTCGACGAGTTCCTGCGCCGGCAGCTCGGCATCTCCGACGCGAGAGACCCGCTGCAGGTGGTGGGCGCGCTGCGCAAGCTGTATCCCTCCACGGCCTCGCGGTTGGACGAGGAGGCGAAGGGGCTCTCCATCCGCTTCAACGAAGCGCCCCTGCCCTCGTCGACGAGTGTCGTCAGCTCCGGAGAGACGCCGGGCATGGCGCAGTACCGCAGGCTCCGGAGCGCGCTGGAGGCGGACCTCACGCTGCTCGCGGAGCACCCGTCCAACCGCGAGTTCAAGGGCGCGCTCATCGGCTGGCGCGACGCCACGCTCGCGGAGCTGGCCGAAGGGCTCGACTCCGCGGAGCAGGCCGCGGACCCGTCGCGGCGGGACAGGGCGTTCTATTCCGTGCGAAAGCTGGGCAACTACGCCTACGTCGCGCGCAAGGTGGGGCTGCTCAATCCGGACCTGAGCCAGGAGTACCGCCGGCTCGCCTCCACGCTGGACGCCGCCGCCATGGTGCTGCGGGTGCGCGTGGGCGAGGGGCTCTATCAAGCCGGCTTCGCCGAGGGAGGCACCGTCTTCGAGGTCGCCCTCGCGGACCTGCGTCAGCGACGAGAGGCACTCATCGCCTCGCTGGAGCGCCTGACGTCCGGCACCTCCGAGGACAGCGACGACTGGGGTGATGGCGAGGCGTCCTACGGCACGCTGCAGGACGAGCTGACCCAGCAAGGCCATCACGACCTGCGCGCCATGCTGAACCCGGTGAACATGGCCCGGCAGCTCGACCTGCTGTTGAACAACGTCGTCTCGCAGGCGCCGGAGTCCATCCAGGAGATTGCCGCCACCGCGCCCGTGGAGCTCACGCACCTCAAGCGGCTGCGCGACGTGGCCGCGCGAGTGGTGTCGGGAGGTGAGGGCTCGGCCATGGCGGCGTCGGCGCCGCTGAGCGCCTTCGTCCAGCGGCTCAACCTCTTCATCGAGGCCTTCGCCCAACCAGGCGCCGCGGCCCGCGTGTTGGACCTGGCGCTCCCCTACCCCTTCGCCACGCCGCAGCTCAGCCGCGTGGACACCGAGGGACGCGCCGCGGTGCGAGAGCTCATCCGCCGACGCGCGGAGTGCGCGGCGGAGCTGGATGCCCTCTTCGCGGACCCCGACTTCGACCCGGTGGATGAGGAGTCCTTCGTGCGGCTCGACCGGGTGCTCTACGACATCGACCGGGCCACGGACCTCTACCTGATGGGCAGTGGCACGCGCTCCATGCCCGGCGGCGAGGAGAAGCGCGCGGCCCTGTACGCGGGGGTGCTGGAGGTCTGGATCCGCTCCTTCCCGCAGCAGGCGGTGACCTCTCCGGGCCAGCGCGTAGTGCAGCACCTGGAGGCGCTGCGCCTCCTGCTCCAGCTGAAGACCTTCCCGTCGCCCGCGGAGGTGCGGCAGTTCCTCGTGGAGCAGCGGAACCTGGAGCTGGAGTGGAACCAGCTCGCCCTCCAGTTCTCGCGCACGGGAGAGAATCGGAAGGCCCTGCTGGAGGTGCCCCTGGCCCTCTACGCCTGGGTGCCCCTCCCCGCCCCCGGGACCCCGCTGGCCGCGCAGGTGCCGCCCGCCGTGCGCGTGTCCGCGGACCGCATCGCCGACGTCATGGAGGTCTTCGCGGAGCGGGTGGAATCGGAGCCACGCCCCGAGCCCGCTCCTCCACCCGACGGACCTCGGCGCGGGGCCGCGCCCACCGTGCGCCGCCAGCGAGGAGGCCCGCGCAAGCAGGGCAAGCCCCGGAGCACGGCACCCTCGAGAGGCAAGCCCAAGGCCCCCAAGTCCAAGACCGATGAGTCCGGCCAGTTCCACTGACGTGCGGCCCTCTCCATCCATCAACGCAAAGCAGCCAGGTGGTGCGCCATGAGTATCGGCACTTCGGAATCCCTTCAGCGCCTCTTCGCGCAATGGAAGCGAGAGGTCCTCGCCCAGGCTCAGCCCGAGCACCGGGCCGAGCTGCAACGACAACTCCAGCAGCGAGAGGAGGAGCTCCTCGCGAAGGCCGCCAACGGCACGGCGGGCGCGGCGTTCTCCGACCTCATGGGCCTGGGCAAGGACGGAGCTCCTCCCTTCGAGTCCATCAGCAAGCCGGTGCTCGTCCAGGACTTCGACGAGTCCGTCATCCAGACGCAGCTCCACGCGGCGGCGGAGCTCTACTTCATCTACCAGCACGAGCGGATGAAGGTGTTCCAGGTCGCCGGCGTCCTGCTGCGCCTCTTCCATGACGGCCGCATCCGCATCCAGCGCGGCCCGGGCGCCCGCGCGCTCTACCTGATGGAGAAGCACCAGCCGCTCCGCTACAAGCCCCGGGACCGGCAGCTCGCGTACCGGCGCGCGTTCAACTACGGCTCGCTGACCGCGCCGCGCGGCGCCGTGGTGTTCCGCAACTTCCACCGCGAGTTCATCGCCTTCACCTCCGCCATCGCGCAGTACTTCCGAGACCTCCTCATCGGCGAGGTCATCCGAGGCTCGCAGTCCCTCAACGAGCGGCCCTTCGCGAGCCAGGCCACCATCCAGCGCCTGGGCGCGGACATGCGCTGGCAATTGGACCGGGCCACCTACGGCAACATCGTGGCCCTCACGGTGGAGGCCGCCGAGTACCTCAAGACCATCCTCGACGCGCTCGAGTGCGCGGACATCAAGAAGGCCTTCGACGCCAACACGAAGTGGGACGTCATCGAAGTCGTCTCGCAGCGCTACCTCGGGGGGACGGGCGAGATTTCGCAGCGCTCGAAGATGGCGGACGCGGGGCGGCTGCTCCTCAACTTCGCGGCGGACAATCCCTTCAAGACGCGAGACTTCAGGGACTTCCAGACGGAGGTCTCCCCCTTGGGCCCCGTGGCCGAGGAGTGGATCGCCGCCTACCGGATGACCCCCAACGGCCGCAGCTTCCGCGGCGTCACGCCCACCCTGCGCACCACACTGGGCATCCCCGGCGCGGGGGCCTCCCGAGACCTGGCCTCCTGACGCGCGCCCTCCATGGACCTCGACTTCGAGCAGCAGCCCGTCGCCGAAGCGGGAGCAAGGCCGCGAGGCACTCCACGCACCAACGTGGACAGGCTCGTCGCGGTGGCGGTCGCGGGCCAGGTGGCCCACCCCATCATCCGAGCCAATCCCTATCGCATGGGCCGCGACGGCGTGCCTCGGCTCCTGCCGGGCAGTGGAGGCATCGTCCTCAACCGCCGGGTGGGTGACCCGGCCGTGGGGCTCGCGGGAGACCACGTGGAGGCGGGCGTCTCGCTCCACAACAACGGGCGCGAGGTGGTGGGTCCGCCGGATGGGCCCAACCGGGCGCTGATGTTCTACTCCTGCGTGGGCAACCGGGCGCGCGTCCTCAATGGCGCGGCGGTGGGCTCGGTGGGCACCGTGGTGGGGAAACACGGCGGCATCAACCACGTCATCGTGGACTTCCCGCCTCGGGTGAAGCGGCGGCTGGCCATCGGCGACAGGATTCAGATTGAAGCGCACGGGCAAGGCCTGACGCTGCCCGGCCATCCCTCCCTGAGCGCGCTCAACCTCTCTCCAAGACTCCTGCGACGCTGGGGCGTGAGGACCGAGGGAAAGCGGCTGCACGTCCCCATCACCCACTTCGTCCCCGCGCGCATCATGGGCTCCGGCTTCGGGCGCTCCGAGGGCGTGCTGGGAGACCTGGACATCCAGCTGTCGGATGCGCGCGTGCGCCGCCGCTATCGCTTGGAGTCCCTGCGGTTGGGAGACCTCGTGGCCATCTGCTCGCTGGACTACCGCTTCGGCCCCTCCGCGCGCCCCGGCGCGGTGACGGTCGGCGTGGTGGTGCACTCGGACAGCCACATCGCCGGGCACGGGCCGGGCGTGACACCGCTGCTGATGGGGCCCGTCGCGAGCTTCCACCTCGTCCGCGAGCCCCGCGCGAACCTCGCGTGGGTGCTGGGACTGAGGCTTCGCCCCGGCGTCTGACGACGCCCTCAGTCCGCCGAGGCCCCGAAGCAGCGCGACACCATCGCCGCGCGCGTGTCCACGCCCAGCTTGGCGAAGATGCGCCGCAGGTGCGCGGAGACGGTCCACGAGCTGATGGACAGCTCGGTGGCGATCTCCTTGTTCACCCGGCCCGCGGCCACCAGCGCCACCACCTGCAGCTCGCGCGTGGTGAGCAGCCCGTTGCCCGTGAAGGACGCGGGGAGCTCCTCCTTCGGAGGCGCGGGAACGGGAGGCGGCACCTCACCGTCCGACGGCACGGGCACCAGCTGATAGCGGCGGCCGTCGAGGATGAGCTCGGCGGAAGGGCCCGCCACCCCATCGAGCGAGGGCGTCGGCAGGACGAGCAGCACATGGCTTCCAGGAGGCAGCGGTCGTGACATGGCGAACCCCGAGCAGCTACCGCGCGGACACCCCATCCAGCTCGGGCGAGGACACGATGCGCCGGACCTCCCCCGCCTCGCGCGCATGCCCCGAGGACCGCAGCGCACTGGCGAAGCGCAGCCCCGCGCGCACGCTGCCCCCGGCCGCGCCCGCCTCTTCGCGCAGGAGCGCGTCGAACCGCGAGACACCTCGACGTCCCAACCTCAGCTCCGCGTGCCACCGCAGGGCGAACACGCGCGGCGAGTCCTCTCCCGTGAGCGCCAATGACGGCTCGACCAGACACGCGACCTGCCCCAACCGCGCCCCCTTCTCCCGCCCCGCACGCACCAGCGCCGCGAACAACAGCGGGTCTTCACCGAGCAGCGCGAGCGCCTGGCGCCCCTGCACCCACTGCCCCGTCGTCACGTCCACGACCGCCAGCGCGGGCGACTCAGGGCTTTCACCTACGACCCTGATTCCCAAGGTTCCGAGCCGCGCCTCGAACGTCGCGGGCTCCAGCCGCTTCCAACACGCCAGGGCATGCACGAGTGCATCACCGGAGAAAGACCACACCCCCCAGCTCGGCCCGGCGCCCGCCGCGTCGAAGGGTGCGCCGAACCACGCGAGCACGAACTCCAAGCCCTGTGCGCTCGTGGCGCTCACGCCCAGACGGCCCCACTCCTCGCGCGAAAGCGCACAGGGCCCTCGCACCGCCACGGTGCCTCGGTGCACCAACTGGCCCTGCTCGCGCGCCAGCAGCACGGGAGCACTGTCCTCGGGGAAGAGCACCCCCAGCCCCTGGACGCGAGGGCGCGCACGCGCCGAGCGCACCTCGTCCGCCGTGGTGGGCGCTCGTTCCTGGACGTTCTCGCGCGGCTCGCTCGCCGGAGTGGAATGCTCCGTTGCAGGTGGAGGCTCGTCGAACAGCGGAGGCTGCTCGGGCACGATGCGATTGGGAGGAGCGGAAGGAGACTCGGGGCTCTTGTCGGACCAGGGGCCACCTCGCTCGAGGTCCGAGACCCATCGGTCCAGGAGCGCCTCGAGACCTTCGGTGGACACCGGGGGACGCGAACCCTTGCGCTCGGAGTCGTGCACTGACACGGAGGACCTCCACACCCAAGAGGGGAACGTCTGTCGAACCTAGGGGGGCCTCCGTGAATCGCATCCTGCCCACGAGCAGGACGGCAGTGCGTGTTACCGCACCCGCTCTATCTTGTGCTTGCGCCCCTTGATGCGGCCCTCACTCAAGCGCTGGAAGGCCACGCGCACCACGCGCCGCGCGACGGCGACGTAGGAGATGTGGTCCTGGATTTCAATCTTGCCCACGTCCGTCGCGGCGAAGCCTCCCGCCTCGCCCGTCAGCGCGCCGAGGATGTCGCCAGGCCGCATCTTGTCCTTGCGACCCGCGGAGATGTAGAGCGTCTCCCACTCGGAGCCGAGCGCACCGGCCTTCGCGGCCGTCGCCTCCAGCGCCGCCGCGTCGCCCGCCTCCAGCTTCACGCCGAGCGCCTGCTCAATCTCCTCCACCTTGCGCTCATCGCGCGGCGTCACCAGGGAGATGGCCAGGCCCGTGCGCCCCGCGCGTCCCGTGCGCCCGATGCGATGCACATAGGGCTCCGGCTGGAAGGGCATGTCGAAGTTGATGACGGCGTCGAGCGCCTCCACGTCGATGCCTCGTCCCGCCACGTCCGTGGCCACGAGCACGCGGGTGCTGAGGTTGCGGAACTTCGCCATGACGCGGTCCCGCTCGAACTGCTCCAGGTCGCCCTGGAGTCCGTCCACGCTGACGCCGCCGTCCGCGAGCGACTTCGTCAACTCCTGCACTGTTGCCTTGTGATTGCAGAAGACGATGGCGGAGGCGGGCAGGTGGTGGCGGAGGACCTTGAGCAGCACCGCGGGCTTGTCCTCGGGCGCGGCGTCGTAGCGGACCTGGCGGATGGGCGGCGCGGCCTCGGTGTCCTCCACCTTCACGCGCACCGGGTCCTTCTGGAACGTGCGGCTCAGGGCCGCGATGTCCGGCGGGAAGGTCGCGGAGAAGAGCACCGTCTGCCGGCGCGGCGGCAGCGCCCCCAGGATGTGCTCCATGTCCTCGCGGAAGCCCATGTCGAGCATCCGGTCCGCCTCGTCCAGCACCACCGTGGCCAGCCGCTTCGTCTCCAGCGCGTCGCGCCCCAGCACGTCCATCACCCGGCCCGGCGTCCCCACCGCGATGTGCGCGCCCTTCTCCAGCGCATCGAGCTGCGGACGGATGGGCTGGCCTCCCGCGAGCACCAGCACCTGGAGCCCCGGCATGCGCCGGCCCAGCTTGCGAATCTCTCCGGCGACCTGCGCGCACAGCTCGCGCGTGGGGCACAGCACCAGGGACTGGACGCGCCGGTCCTGGAGCTGGACCTTGCGCAGCAGGGGCAGCGCGAACGCGGCCGTCTTGCCGCTGCCGGTGCGCGCCTGGCCGACCAGGTCCTTGCCCTCCAGGAGGACGGGGATGCTCTGCGCCTGGATGGGCGTGGCCGTCTGGAAGCCCAGCTCCCCCAGGACCTGGAGCAACGGAGGAGTCAGTGAGAGCGCGGCGAAATCCATCAGGGCCTCGATTGAGCGGAGGCGCGGAAGGTGCCTCGGAATCCGGGCGCCCTTGTAGCAGCCGTCCGGGGAGGCACAAGCCCCCGCACGTCAATGCAGCGTGGGACGGCGACGGGACGAGCGCAGGCTTCGCTCCAGGTAACCCTTCAAGACGGCGGCGCTGTTGTGCGCTTCGTCGCGCGCGCTGTACAGCAGCGTCACATCGCCCTCGCGGGCGGCCTCCAGGAGCGGCGCCAGGGCTTCACGGTGCGCGCCCAGCTCGCGGGTGTAGCGACGCTGGAACTCCGGCCAGCGCGCGGGGTCATGGCCGTACCACTTGCGCAGCTCGGTGCTGGGGGCCACGTCCTTGAGCCAGCCCTCCATCTTCAAGCGGGTCTTCTTGACGCCGCGAGGCCACAGCCGCTCCACGAGGAAGCGCGTGCCCTCCGAGTCTCCTGGCTCCAGGTGGTGATAGACGCGCTCGATTTGAATCATCGCCCGAGCTCCCTGGGTGGGCGGGCGGCCGGGCGCCTGTCCTGGCCCGGTGCCGCCGCGGGTTCGCCTCAACGTAGGGATGCGGTGTGGGGGCTCGCGAGTCTTCCCTGGGGAACAGGGAGCCCAGGGCCCGGATGGCGCCCAGAAGACAGGTGCCCCAGGGTGGTGACGAGCAGGCGACGCCCGGTGGATGTGGTCATAGAACTCCGTCCAGTCCGGCCCCAGGTTCTGCGAGACTGTGCCCGTGACCGCCTCCGCCCTCTACCGTGACTGCGCCCGCCTCTTCATGGTGGGCTTCCCTGGGACTCGCATCGACGCCGACTTCGCGGCGCTGATGGATGACGGCATCTATGGCGCCATCCTCTTCAAGCGCAACGTGGGGACGGCACAGGAGACCGCCGCGCTGTGCCGGGAGGTGAAGGCCCGTGCGGGCCGACCCTTCATCCTCTCGGTGGACCAGGAGGGGGGACGGGTGGCTCGGCTGCGCGGCGCGCCCTTCACCACGCTGCCGTCCATGCGCGAGCTGGGACAGCGGGGTGATGCCCAGCAGCTGGAGCGCGTGGGCCGGCTCCTCGCGCACGAACTGCGCGCGGTGGGCTTCGATTGGGACTTCGCGCCGGTGCTGGATGTGGACACCAATCCGGCCAACCCGGTGATTGGAGACCGGAGCCCCAGCCGCGAGGCGCACGAGGTGGCGCGGCTGGGTGTGGCGCTCGCGCGAGGACTGGAGGCGGGTGGGGTTGCCTCCTGCGGCAAGCACTTCCCGGGGCATGGGGATACGACGACGGACAGCCACCTGACGCTGCCTCGGCTGACGCATGACCTGGAGCGGCTGCGGCAGGTGGAGCTCGTGCCGTTCCGGGCGTTCGCCCAGGCGCGGCTGGCGTCGGTGATGACGGCGCACGTGATGTTCGACGCGCTGGACAAGGACGTGCCCGCGACGATGAGCGAGCGCGTGCTGGCGCGGGTGCTGCGCGAGGAGCTGGGGTTCGACGGCGTGCTGGTGAGCGATGACCTGGAGATGAAGGCCATCGCGGACCACTACACGGTGGAGGAGGCGGCGGTGCGCGGCACGATGGCGGGCGTGGACCTGTTCCTCGTGTGCCACCACGCGGACGTGCAGCGTCGCGCCATCGAGGCGGTGGTGAAGGCGGTGGAGTCCGGCCGCATCCCGTACGAGCGCATCCAGGAGGCACACCGCAGGCTCGATGTGCTCTCGGCGCGCTTCGCGCATCCCGCGGAAGACCGCCTCGCGACGCTGGGCAGCGCGGAGCACCAGGAGCTCGCCCAGGGGCTCGACAGCGCGTTCGTCGGCAAGGACCCGACCGAGGTCATGGTCGCGGTCCGCTGACGGGCGAGTCGGCCTGGTTCGAGGGGACCCCTCGGGGACTCAGTGAGTCTGTCCCGAGGGAGTCTTCTTGGAGGGCTCTGGCTTTGGCTGTCCTGGAGCGGGCGGGGTGTCCTGGGCCTGCTTCTGTTCCTCTTCCTGGAACTCGCGGATGGCGTCCGGGTCACCCGCGGCGATGCCGGGCTCCAGGCGAGGCGGGACGTTGTCCACGGCGGTGGGCGGCAGGTTCTCGCCGACGCGGTCCTGCACGGGCGCGATGTGAGGCTTCCCCGAGCCCCCCGTCCCCGGGCCGAAGCTGCTCAAGGGCTGGGCGTCATTGGCGATGCCCTGGTAGGGGCCGCCCGCCTTGGGGACCTCCTCGCGCCATCGGGCCTTCTCGCGCTGACACGCGGAGCCCAGCAGCGAGGTGATGACGAGCGCGCCGGGCAGGAGCCAGCGGCGCATGTTTCCCTGGTTCATGTTCCATCCCTCCGGCGAGCCTCGTGGCTCCAGAGGGATGGATACCCATGCTGCCCCCGGGTGACGGCGGGCGAGCCGCCATCCACCCGACGGGTGCCTAGCGGCGCAGGCGAGGGTTGCGGTCCTGCCAGCCCAGCGGGCGATAGCCGCGGCTGTGGTCGTAGTCGGTGCTGCCCACGTTCGCGGCCCCGTCCTCACCGCCCAGGCCCTGGGCCGAGGGAGAGTAGGTGGCGGTGCCCGTGAGGGAGTTCCGGTGCGCCATCATGTGACCCTTGTCGTCCTGGATGGACTTGCCCTGCTGACCGTCCAGCTTGGTGGTGCGGGGGTCGATGCTGGAGCCGATCTCCTTGATGGTGCCGTTGTGGCCGCGGTCGGCGGTCATCAGGTACGGCGGGGACTTCTCGGGGTGGACGTTGCCTTCCATGTCCAGGAGGGCCTCCGGCTGGGTGCCGCGCTGGGCGAACACGCCCCCACGACTCTCATCCAGCTGCTTGCCACCCGACTCGGGGAGCCCACCACAGCCCACGGTCGACAAGGCCCCGACCGTCACCGCCGCCACCAGACCCCACCGCCGAAGATTCCGCTCGCGCATATCCACTCCGTTTGATTCGGGTCCTTGCCTTCCCGCCTCCCTGAAGAGTGGACACCCTGGTGTCCAAACCCACGGGACGGGTTACCCGGCGGCCCATCCGTCCGCCTGCTCAGTTAACCCTCTGAAGGGCCCGCGAACAGCACTCGATGTGAGTACCAGCGACCCAAGCTTCTTCACCGCAGAAGCCTACTTCCTCGATGGGGCTCGACTTCACTCGATGAACGCATGGCCTCCGCCCGAACGTGTAGAAATCGACCGAAGGGGTCTGGCTCACGGACACACCGAGAGACGCGGGTCACGTGACGCGCGGGCCCATACAAACTCACTTCCGCGAGCACCGAGGGTGCACAGCTCATTTCCGCTGCGCCCCCTCATGCGTGACAACAACAGACGCGGTGGAGCTACCGCTTCTTCTTCGCAGCGCCCTTCTTGGCCGGAGCCGCCTTCTTCGCAGCGCCCTTCTTGGCAGAAGCGCCCTTCTTCGTCAGGGCCGACTTCTTCGCAGCAGGCTTCTTGGCGGGAGCTGCCTTCTTCGCAGCGCCCTTCTTGGCCGAAGCTGCCTTCTTGGCCGAAGCTGCCTTCTTCGCGGCGCCCTTCTTGGCCGAAGCTGCCTTCTTCGCGGGCACAGCCTTCTTCGCCGCGCCCTTCTTGGCCGAAGCTGCCTTCTTCGCGGGCACAGCCTTCTTCGCAGCACCCTTCTTCGCCGAAACCGCCTTCTTCGCGGGCGCAGGCTTCGTCACCGGAGCCGCATCCACCGGCGCGGCCATCTCATCGACGGGAGCCGCCTTCTTCGGCGCCGCCTTGCGCTTCACGGGCTCGAACTTCGTCACGACCGCGGGCGGGGTCACCGGCGTCTCGGAGACCGGAGCCTCCTCCGCCGACACCACCGACTCCTGCGCCGAAGCGCTCACGTCTAACGCGGACGACCCCGCCACCCCCAGCGCGGCGAGCACCTCCGCGACATGGCCAGCCACCTTCACCTTCGGCCACGCCTGCTTCACCTTGCCATCCGGCCCGATGAGGAACGTCGCCCGGGTGATGCCCAGGAACTTCCGCCCATACAGCGACTTCTCGCCCCAGACACCATAGGCATCACACACCTGGTGCTCGGTGTCCGCCAGCAGCGGGAACGGCAGGCTGAACTTCGTCGCGAACTTCCGGTGGCTCGCCGTGCTGTCCGCGGACACGCCCAGAACCACCGCACCCGCGCCCTCGAGCGCCGAGTGCTCATCCCGAAAGCCACACGCCTCCGTGGTGCATCCCGGCGTGTCGTCCTTCGGGTAGAAGTAGAGGACGACGTGCTTCCCCGCGAACTGCGAGAGCGTCACGGTGTTGCCGTCCTGGTCCTGAAGCTGGAAGTCGGGAGCCGCGTCACCTGCTTGGGGCATGGGCATGGGCGCTCCATAGCCACAAACAGGGCGCGTTCTCAATCATCCCTGAAACACATTTCACGCCATCAATGAGGTTCGCGGCCGTGCTCGTGGCCGTGCTCTCCTGGCGGATGCGCCCGTGACTCCAGCTTGACCAGCTCCGCGCGACACTCCGAGAGCGCCTTGTTCAGCGGCTCGCGAGCGGCATCATCCGGCGCCTGCCCCAGCTTCTTCGCCAGCGCCTCACACGCGGCGCGCTTCGCGTCGGCCTCCTCCGTGCCCGGCCCCGTCGCCCCGGGTGTCGCCAGCGGACGCGGCGGCAGCGCGCCCCGCAGGCCCTGGATCGCCGCGAGCTTCTTCTCCGCGTCCGGCCGCGCCTTCGAATCCCGAGGCACCTTCTCCAGCGCCTCGATGACCTCATTCCATGCGGGGTCGGAGGGAGGCACGCGGCGGTCGACCAGCGCGGCGTACTTCTCATCCGCCTGCCGCAACAGCTTCGGCCCCGAGTCACAGCCGATGGGAACTACCAGACAAAGCGCGAGTGAGAGCGCGGCCCGAAGCCGCCGGAAGGCAATCCACATGACGCGTAGGTACCTCCTGCTGGCCTCTGGAGGGAAGCGCGGCTAGGGTTCCGCCCCGTGCAGCCCATCCTTCTCGCCTTCTTGCTCGGCCTGTCACAGGGCCTGCTCCACGCGGTGGGGCCGGACCACTGCGCCGCCGTGGCCACCCTGGGAACCCTGAACGGGGGCCGGCGCCGCGCCGCCATCATCACCGCCTTCCGCTTCGCGCTGGGCCACGCGGCCATGCTCGGCGGCATCGCCGCGGTGTGCCTGATGGCGGGCGTGGGCCTCTCCGAGACGTTCGAGCGCTGGGCCGAAATCTTCGGCGGCGCCGTGCTGGTCGCCCTCGCGGTGGCCGCGCTGCTGTTCCCCAACACGATGAACCACGGCCACCCGCACCTGCCCGGCCACGCCCAGGAGCCGCACGAGCACGTGCACACCGTCAGCACCGCCGCGGGCGCGCTGATGGCCATCAGCGGCGTGCGCTCGCTGCTCCTCGCGCTGCCCCCGCTGCTCGTCGGCGGCAGCATGAGCCTGGCCGCCTGGACCTACCTGCCCGGCTTCGCCCTGGGCATCCTCATCGGCATGGGAACGGTGGGCCTGCTCTTCGCCGAGGGACTCACCCGCCTCAACGACCGCATCACCGCGTGGGTGCAGCGCGTCGTCGCCGTGGGCTCCGCCGCGCTGGGCCTGTTCTGGATCGGCTCGCGGCTGGTCGGCGGCTGAAGCACCCCGGCTCCGGGCGCCCCCAGGTCATGGGGCGCCTCGTCGAGCCCGCGGCACCGGACTACGAACGCTTGTCCAGGATGCCCAGCGACATCATCGCCACCAGGAAGCCGTAGACGACGTGCTCGGGGCGGTTGGCGAAGGCCAGCAGCTCCGCGACGGTGCGGTTGCCGTCAATCTTGGGCAGCAGCTCCGCCTCCCACCGCTCCAGCTCCACCTCGTTGAGCTGGTAGGCGGGCGCCACGGCGGGGATGAGCCGGTCCTCGGGCTGCAGCAGCCGACGCAGGCGCTCCGGCTTGTAGAGCTTCTTGATGCCGCGGACGATGAGGTTCGCCGGGTGCACGTCCAGCTTGATGGACTCCGAGCTGGCCTTCTCCCGGAAGCTCATCAGGTACGTGCCCTCGTCCCACGCGAAGAGCGAGTAGATGACGGCCTTCACCTGCTGGCCCACGTAGTAGAGCCGCTCGGTGTCCTTGAGCAGTCCGCGCTCCACCAGCACGTCCCCCGTGCGGCGGTTCGTCTGTCCCGCCACGGCGGAGGCGTCCTGGAGCTGCTCGGGCTTTATCTTGCCCACGCGCACCAGGAACTGACCGAACCGGTCCGCCAGCAGGTTCGACAGGGCGAACACCGGCATGCCCTTCTCGAAATAGACGACCTTCTTCACCTTGCCCTTCTGCACCCCCAGCTCCCCCGTCTCGCGAGACAGGTAGTAGGCGGTGAGCAGCGCGGGGAGGTTGTCCTTCAGCTCGCCCCGGCGGCTGCCCGGAGGCCCCGAGCCCACCGGCGGCGGATCCGGCGGACGGCCCGGCGTGGGAGGCCGCACCTGGGTGGCCGGCACCTTCTGCATGGGGCTGGCGGTGAGGTTGGCGCCGCGAATCTCCGCGGTGATGTTGCCGCCGCCGGTCACCTTGATGCGGCCGGTCAGCTCCATCACGTCCTGCGGGCCCTCCTCCTCGACGTCGATGTCGAGCTCCACCTCGAACGCGTCCTGGAGCGAGCCGGGCGGCGGGGCCTTCTTCTCCGGAGGCAGGACCTTGGTGACCGCCTCCAGCAGCTTCTGCGCCTCGAAGGGTTTTTCGAAGTAGCCCGCGGACTGGTACTTCTGCCGGGCCTCCAGCGCGTGCTTGCCGCCCTTGAAGACACCCGTGATGAACAGCAGCGGCAGCTGCGGGTTGTCCTTCCGCAGCGCATCCGCCAGGTGGTAGCCCATCATGTCCGGCAGCAGGATATCCAAGACAGCCGCGCCGGGAGGCTGGGCCCGAGCCACCTCGATGGCCTGCCTTCCGCGGCTGGCGCCGACCACCTCGTAGCCCGCGTCCTCGAACAGCTGCGTGAGGAGGGAGAGGAGCTCCGGGTTGTCATCGACGACGAGAATTCTAGGGGCGGCCATCGCGGGCCGTACGCTACCAGATGAATGCGAAGGGGTGGGACAATCTACCCCTGACTTCCGGTTTCCACGGTGGATGCATCTATGCCGCCGGGCGGTTAGGGTGGCGCTTCCGCCATGGCTTCTCTCCGCCACATCCTCCGTGCCCGAGGCCTCCTGCTCCTGGCCTGTCTGGCTCTCGCCGTGCCCTCGCTCGCGCTGGCCCAGCAGCAGGATGGCGGCGTCATCGTCCCCCTGCCGGACGCCTCGTCGGGAGAGGGAGGCTCGGACCGGGACAACCCGGAGGGGGAGGACGGCACGGGGCGGGTGCACACGGCCTGCCGCAGCACCCGTGATTGCTCACCACGCTTCAGTTGCGAGGACGGCACCTGCCGCTACACGGGTGTGCGCAAGGCGGAGCAGGTAGGGTGTGTGATGGGCGCGGAAGCCGCGCTCGTGCTGGTCGGGTTGGCGGGAATCGCCCTGCCCCGCCGCAAACGCTAGGGGGACGCGCGCATGAGGCTGGGGCTCAAGGCGGACAACCTGCTGGAGCGCGTCGCGGACTGGTTCAACCTGGCGCCGCAGCCCCTGGCCCATGCCTTCTTCGGGATGATGGCGTCGCGCACGCTGATGGCGGGCGTCCGGCTGGGCGTGTACCAGGCGCTGGCGGATGGGGCGGCCACGTCCGAGGCGCTCGCGACGCGGCTGAAGCTGTCCGCCGAGGGCACGCGCTCGCTGATGGAGGCGCTGGTGGCGTGCGAGGCCGTGGAGCGGCAGCGCGATGGCCGCTACCGGCTGGCCTCCCGCTCGAAGCGGTGGCTGGACCCGCGCTCGCCCCAGTACGTGGGGGCCTTCCTGGAGTTCAACTACGCGCAGTGGGATTGGTGGACGGGGCTGGAGGGCGTGGTGCGCTCCGGCGAGGCCGTGGACATCCACGACTTCGCTCCGGATGACCCGCGCTGGCGCGACTACATCCACGCCATGCACCAGCTCGCCCGGCTGGCGGCCCCGGAGGTCGCCGCGGCCATCCCCCTCCCCCGAGGCGCCCGCAACCTCCTGGACCTGGGCGGCGCGCATGGCTGGTACGCGGCGGAGCTGTGCCAGCGGCACCGGGGGCTGAGGGCCACGGTGCTGGACTTGGAGGGCAGCGCCCGCGTGGGCCGGGACATCATCGCCTCCGCGGGGCTGAGCCACCTCGTCACGCACCAGGCCGGGGACATCCTCACCTCGGACCTGGGGGGCATCCATGACGGGGTGCTGCTGTTCCAGGTGATGCACCACCTGACGCCCGCGCAGAACGTGGCGCTCCTGCGCCGCATCCGGGGCGCGCTGGCCCCCAAGGGGACGCTGGCGGTGCTGGAGTACCTGCGCGAGGACGTCCAGGCCCCCACCAGCTCCGCGCCCCTCATCGGCCTGCACTACTTCGTGACGTCGGGCGCGGCCGCCTACACGCCCGCGGAGGTGGAGGGCTTCCTGGACGACGCCGGCTACCGCATCGAGAGCAGCCGGCCCATCCGCCACCTCCCCCTCCAGACGCTCCTCATCGCCCGGCTCGACTGACTGCCTCCCCAGCGGGCGGTGGGGCTTGCATTCCGTCCTCCCTCTCGGGGGGCCCGATAGGCTAGTTTCCGCCGCCCGTTTCCCATGCGTCCAGAATCCTCTCTTTCCGCAAGCCCGGCTGACGTGGCGCTCGCCGTCGACCTCGATGGCACCCTGGTGCGCACCGACACGCTGCACGAGAACCTGCTCGTCCTCTTCAAGCGAGCCCCCTGGCTGCTGCTCCTGCTGCCGCTGTGGGTGCTCAAGGGCAAGGCGTACTTCAAGTCGGAAGTCGCCCGGCGCGCGGCGCTGGACGCCCGGCACCTGCCGTACAACGAAGAGCTGCTCGCGTTCCTCCAGGAGGAGAAGGCGCGAGGCCGCAAGCTGGTGCTGGCCACGGCGGCGGACCAGCGCATCGCGGACGCGGTGGCCGCGCACCTGGGCCTCTTCTCGGAGGTCCACGCGAGCAACGGCACGGAGAACCTGTCGGGCTCGCGCAAGCTGGCGAAGCTGAAGGCCGCGCTGGGCACGTTCGACTACGCGGGCAATGACTCGGTGGACCTGCCGCTGTGGCGCGAGTCGCGCGAGGTCCTCGTGGTCAACGCCCCCTCGGGCGTGCTCAAGCAGGCCCAGGGCCTGGGGCGCCCCGTCGCCCGCGTGTTCGAGAAGCCCTCGCGGAGCCCGCGCGTCTGGGTGAAGGCCCTGCGCGTGCACCAGTGGGCGAAGAACGCGCTCGTCTTCGTGCCGATGCTGGCCGCGCACAAGGCGGCCTCCGCGGACCTGCTCACCCAGGCGGCGCTGGGCTTCCTGGCGTTCAGCCTGTGCGCCTCCAGCGTGTACGTGCTCAACGACCTGCTGGACCTGGAAGCGGACCGGCGCCACCCGTCGAAGAAGAAGCGCCCGTTCGCGGCGTGCACGCTGCCGGTGAGCGTGGGCGTGGTGCTGGCGCCGCTGCTGCTCATCGCGGGCGCGGCGGTGTGCCTGCTCCTGCCCCCGGCCTTCGGGGCGCTGTTGGCCGCGTACTACGCGCTGACGCTCGCGTACTCGCTGCGGCTCAAGCAGGTGGTGATGCTGGACGTGCTGGTGCTGGCGGGCCTGTACACGGTGCGCATCTTCGGCGGCTCGCTGGCGGTGGGCGTGCCCACGTCGAGCTGGCTGCTCATGTTCAGCATGTTCCTGTTCCTCTCGCTCGCGCTGGTGAAGCGGCTGAGCGAGGTGCGCCGGCTGCGCCAGTCCAACGAGACGTCCGCGCACGGGCGCGGCTACCTGTCTCAGGACTACGAGCAGCTCGCGAGCCTGGGCGCCGCGGCCGGACAGGTGTCCGTGCTGGTGCTGGCGCTCTACATCTCCTCCAAGGAGGTGACGGCGTACTACGACCACCCCGAGCGGCTCTGGCTGTTGTGCCCGGTGATGCTCTACTGGGTGGGGCGCGTCTGGGTGCTGGCCCACCGGGGCGAGGTGAATGAGGATCCGCTCGTGTTCGCGCTCAAGGACCGGGTGAGCTACGCGGTGGGGGCCGTCGCGGCGCTGGTGTTGTGGGCGGCCACATGAGAGGTCTTCCTCGATGAAGTCATTGGAGTCCTGGGGGCGCTACCCCCGAGTCGAGCAGCGCACGCAGGCGCTGACGTGGCGCTCGGATGCCTTGCCGGAGGTGTCCGGCTCGGTGCTGCCGCACGGGCTGGGACGCAGCTATGGCGACTCCTGCCTCAACGGGGGCGGGACGCTGCTGCTCACGTCGGGGTTGGACCGGTTCATCGACTTCGACCCGGCGACGGGCGTGGTGAGGTGCGAGGCGGGCGTCTCGCTGGACATGATTCTGCGGCTGGGCGCGCCGCGCGGCTGGTTCCTGCCGGTGACGCCGGGGACCAAGTTCGTCACGGTGGGCGGGGCCATCGCCAATGACGTGCATGGCAAGAACCACCACTGCGCGGGCACCTTCGGCCGGTACGTGCGCCGCTTCGAGCTGGTGCGCTCGGATGGCAGCCGCCGCATCTGTTCGCCGGACGAGAACCCGGACTGGTACGGCGCGACGATTGGTGGCCTGGGGCTGACGGGGCTCATCACGTGGGCGGAGGTGCAGCTCAAGCCCATCAGCAATCCGTACGTGCTCCAGGAGACGGTGCCGCTCGCGAACCTGGACGAGTTCCTGGTCGTGGCGCGCGAGTCCGAGGCGGACCACCAGTTCACCATGGCGTGGGTGGACTGCCTGGCGCGCGGCAAGAAGGTGGGCCGGGGGTTGTTGTACCGAGGCAACTTCGCGCCGCCGCAGTTCGACGGGCTGCCGCTGGCGAAGAGCCACCTGTCGCACGGCATCGGGTTGGCCGTGCCCATGGACATGCCGTCGTTCTGCCTGAACCGGCTGACGGTGTCCGCCTTCAACTGGTTGTACTTCCACCGGCAGAACGGCAAGCCCAAGCAGCGGCTGACGCACTACGACCCGTTCTTCTATCCGCTGGATGCCATCTACGGGTGGAACCGCATCTACGGCCGGAAGGGCTTCCTCCAGTTCCAGTGCGTGGTGCCGTACTCGACGGCGCGCGACGCGCTGAAGGACATCCTGGAGCGGAGCTCGCGCGGGGGCCTGCCCAGCTTCCTGTCCGTGTTGAAGACGTTTGGAGACATTCCCTCTCCGGGTTGGCTGTCCTTCCCGCGCAAGGGCGTGACGCTGGCCATGGACTTCGCCAACCGGGGAGAGAAGACGTACCGGCTGGTGGAGGAGCTGGACCGTGTGACGCGCGAGGCGGGGGGCGCGGTATATCCGGCGAAGGATGCGCGCATGAGCCCGGAGAGCTTCGCGGCGTACTTCCCGCGCCACACGGAGTTCGCGG
Organism: Myxococcus stipitatus; assembly: GCF_038561935.1. The sequence continues at coordinate 8,999,574 of NZ_CP102770.1, forward strand.
GGTATGTCGACCCGGCGTTCTCCTCGTCGTTCTGGCGGCGGATGCACCCGGTGAGCCTGCCCTTCTCGCTCGAGTCCGAGCGGGCCTCGGGGGCTCCGCAACCGCAGTCCGTGCTGGCGCTTCGCTGACCTCTTTTTTCCGAGATTCCTCAAGCCATGAAGAAAGTGCTCGTCCTCGGCGCCACCAGCGCCATTGCCCAGGCCACGGTGCGGCTGCTCGCCGCGCGAGGGGCCTCGCTGTACCTCGTGGGTCGCAACGCGGCGAACCTGGATGCGGTGACGAAGGATGCCGCCACGCGGGGCGCCGCGAAGGTGGAGTCGAAGGCGGTGGACCTGAACGACTTCGCCACGCATGAGGCGCTGGTGGAGGGGGCGTTCCAGGCGCTGGGCGGGCTGGATGGCGTGGTGCTGGCGCACGGCGTGCTGGGAGACCAGGCGGAGTCGCAGGCCACGTGGACGGCGACGGAGGCGGTGCTGCGCACCAACTTCATGAGCGCCGTGTCGCTCCTGACGCCGCTGGCCAACCGCTTCGAGGCACAGAAGGCGGGCACTCTGGTGGTCATCTCGTCGGTGGCGGGAGACCGGGGCCGGCAGAGCAACTACGTGTACGGCGCGTCGAAGGGCGCGCTGAACGTGTTCCTCCAGGGCCTGCGCAACCGCCTGGCGAAGGCCAACGTGGCGGTGGTGACGGTGAAGCCGGGCTTCGTGGACACACCGATGACGGCGCACCTGCCGAAGAACAAGCTGTTCGCGTCGCCGGAGAAGGTGGCGCGGGGGCTCTTGCGCGCCGCGGACTCGCGCAAGAACGAGGTCTACGTCCCTGGCATCTGGGCGCTCATCATGCTCATCATCAAGAGCATCCCGGAATCCGTGTTCAAGAAGTTGAAGCTCTAGTTGTAGACATCCGCTCGCAGCGGCGCGGCTTGTCAGGGGGCCTTGCTATCTCCACACTCGAGGCATGGCCTACGGCAAGCGCGAGACAGAGGGTGTCGCAACCCTCGCCGACATCGAGGCTCTGCCTGAGGGCGTCGTGGGCGAGATCATCGATGGGACGTTGTATGTGCATGCCCAGCCAAGACCTGGGCATATGGACATCCTGGGAGGCCTGTTCGCCGAGCTGCGGGGGCCATTCCAGTACGGGCGCGGTGGGCCCGGCGGATGGTGGATTCAGGTAGAGCCCGGCATCGAGCTGGACGGCTCGCCAGAGTTCATTCCAGACATCGCCGGGTGGAGGAAGGAGCGCATCGCGCGGCTGCCAGCGACGTCATGGCGTCTGGCTCCCGACTGGGCTTGCGAAGTCCTCTCACCCTCGACGCGAGGCTATGACCAGCGCATCAAGCGCCCGTTCTACGCACGCATCGGCATCCGGCATCTGTGGTTCGTCGACCTGGAGTCGCGCACGCTCACCGTGAGCGAGCTGCACGAGGGACGCTGGACCGAGCTGGGTGTGTACGGTGACGACGACGTGGTTCGAGCGCCACCGTTCGAGGAAATCGAGCTGCGGCTCGGGGAACTCTGGCCTCTCGTGGAGTCTTCGGACGACAGGTAGCGCCCCCGGCTTGTCAGGGGGCCTTGCTATCTCCACACTCGAGGCATGGCCTACGGCAAGCGCGAGACAGAGGGTGTCGCGACCCTCGCCGACATCGAGGCTCTGCCTGAGGGCGTCGTGGGCGAGATCATCGATGGTACGCTGTACACACATGCCCGCCCCGGGGGCGGACATGTCTATCTAGGACTGAGATTGTTTGGCGAGCTGGATGGTCCGTTCCTGCTCGGCAACCCCGGCCCCGGCGGGTGGTGGCTCATGGTCGAGCCCGGCGTGCGCGCAGCAGGCTCGCCCGAGTTCGTTCCAGACCTCGCGGGATGGCGACGCGAACGGGTCGCCACGCTCCCGGAGCGGCAGTGGACCCTCCCTCCTGACTGGGTCTGCGAAATCCTGTCACCGTCGACTCGCGCGTATGACCTGAACATCAAGCGCCCGTTCTACGCGAGGCTCGGCATCCGCCATCTGTGGCTCATCGACATGGTCTCGCGCACGCTCACCGTGAGCGAGCTGCGCGACGGGCAATGGGCTGAGCTGGGTGTCTACACCGACGGGGACTCCCTCATCCGAATCCCACCCTTCGAGGACGTCGAGCTGCGCTGGGGATGGCTCTGGCGCTCGCTTCAGCAAGCCGACTGAGCCCGCTCAGCGCGCCACCGGGCGGAACCAGGTCGGCTCCGCGCGGATGGACGTCCCGCCGCTGAACATGCCCCCGCTGAAGAACGTGTTCTCGAAGAAGATGTACGGGTGGACGAGCTCCGGACGGCTGGCGGCCTCCAGCCGCTCCGCCTGGGCCCGCGGAATCTCCACATCCAGCGCGTGCAGGTTCGCCTCGAGCTGCTCCAGCTTCGTCGCGCCGATAATCGTCGACGCAACCCCGGGCCGGCGCGCCACCCATGCCAGCGCCACCTGCGCGGGCGACCTGTCCAGCTCTCGCGACACCTCCAGCAACGTGTCGACGATGCGCCAGTTCCGCTCCGTGAAGAGCTTCTCCAGGCCCGGGTTTCCTCCTCCCTGGATGGCCGGAAGCCGCCCCTCGCCCTTCGCCGTGAGCCCCTCCCGCGTGTACTTGCCCGACAACATCCCCGAGCCCAGCGGACTCCACGGCGTGATGCTCGCCCCGAGCTCCAGCGCGGCCGGGATGTGCTCGCGCTCGATGTTGCGCTCCAGCAGCGAGTACTCGAGCTGAAGCGCGACCACCCGCTCCCAACCCTGTCGCTCCGCCAGCGTCTGCGCCCGAGCGAAGTACCACGCCGGCACGTCCGACAACCCGATGTAGCGAATCTTCCCCGCGCTCACGAGGTCCGTCAGCGTCTGCATCACCTCCTCCAGCGGGGTGATGCCGTCCCACACGTGCAGCCAGTAGAGGTCCACGTAGTCCGTCTTCAGCCGGCGCAGCGAGGCCTCCAGCGCGCGATGGATGTTCTTGCGCCCGTTGCCTCCCGCGTTCGGGTCGCCCGGAATCGTGTTGATGGTGAACTTCGTCGCGATGACGGCGCTGTCACGCCCACCCTGCTTCGCGAAGTAGTCCCCGATGAACTCCTCGCTCGTCCCGCCCGTGTACCCATCCGCCGTGTCGAGGAAGTTGCCCCCCGCCTCCAGGTAGCGGGCCAGCAGCCTGTGCGCCGTCTCCTTGGGACTCCCCCACCCCCACTCCGTGCCGAACGTCATGGTCCCCAGGGCCAACGGACTCACCCTCAAACCAGAGCGCCCCAGCAGGTGATACCGGGCCAACGAGTCGATGCGCTGCTTCGTCGTGTTCGTCGTCATGTGCGCCATTCGTGCCTCCGAGATGGACACAACATGCGCCGCGCACTCTTTCCGAGAAAGGGGCAGAATGTTCAAACACTGTTGAGGAGCTTTCAACAATGGCCCTGACGCCCCTGAATGAGCTGGCCGTGTTCATCGCCGTCGCCCGGCACAAGAGCTTCACCCGCGCGGCGAAGGAGCTCGGGGTCTCCACCTCCGCCGTGAGCCACACGGTGCGGCTCCTGGAGGAGCGGGCGGGCGGTGCGCTGTTGTCCCGGACGACACGCAGCGTGTCGCTCACGGACATGGGGCAGCGATTGCTCGAACGCGCGGGGCCCGGCCTGGAGGCGGCGCTCGGTGCGCTCGACCACCTGTCCGCCGATGCCTCCGCGGTGACCGGGACGTTGCGGCTCACCGTCCCCGTGGCGTCCATCTCGACCGTGCTCGAGCCTGTCCTGCCGCGCTTCATCCAGGAGCACCCGCACGTGCGCGTGGAGGTGCGAGTGTCCGACCGGTTCGTGAACATCGTGCAGGAGGGCCTCGACGCGGGCATCCGGCTGACCGAGTCCGTCGAGCGCGACATGGTGCAGGTCCGCCTCACACCGCCCTTCCGCTTCGTCGTCGTCGGCGCGCCTGCGTACCTCAAGAAGCGCGGGACCCCCACGAAGCCCGAGGACCTGGAGCATCACGACTGCATCAGCTTCCGGGCCCCCACGACGGGGCTCGTCTACCACTGGGAACTGGAGCGCGGCCGACGCGAGCTGCGGGTGCCCGTGAAGGGGCCGCTGGTCGCGGACCATGCCCAGTTCATGCTGCGCATGGCCATGGCGGGCGTGGGCTTGGCGTACCTCGCGGAGATTGAGGTCGAACCCGCGCTGCGCTCGGGCGCGGTGCGGACCGTGCTCGACGACTGGGCGCCCTCCGTGCCCGGCCTGTTCCTGTACTACCCACACCGCGCCCGTGCCTCACCGCCCCTGCGCGCCTTCATCAACCTGGCGCGCAAGCTCCTCCCGGTGAAGTGACCGTGCGGTGATTCAGGCTCAGTAGAAGTCGGCGGGAGGAATCGCGAGCCCCGACAGCTTCACCAGATAGAGACAGGCTTCACGAAAAGCTCCTGCCTCCCCTCTCTCTGCCGGAGACCAGACGAGATAGGCCTTGTAGCGACCGTGCTGAACACCCTCCAAGAGCCAGTCCGCTCCATCCAGGTATTCAACACCGACGGGCGCACTCGGCCTTCGCGAGCTCGGCCAGAACGAGAAGGCGCTCAACTTGCGATGGAACTCGTTCCACTCGCTCGGCGACAACAGGCGGGAGCGCCGGGTTCTGGGTGCGTCCAGCCAGCTCGCGTAGCCGCCCAGATGCTCCGCATGCAGCACATACACCGCACCTCGTCGCTCCACACGAATCATCAAAGGCGCGCTGAAGGATGGGCTCCAGGTGAAGCGGTACACCTCGGACTCCAACCCCGAGGGCCACAAAGCGCGCTCCCCCAGGGTGTGGAGGATGGTGGAGAAGACACAGCGTGCGTGTCTGTCCGCCTGAGTGTCGGAACGTTCCGCAACCAGGTCCTCTTTGAAGGACACTGCCAGCGCTCCCTCGGGAATGAGCGAGGGCAAGGGCAGTGGCCACTCCACCTTCGAAGTGCAGTACTGCCAGAAGGCCCCGTCGTAGTCGGCCCCCCAAGGGACCACCTGCCGGGACACACAGCTCCCCAGCAGCACCGTCACCCACGCAATCAAACACAGACGAAACAGCCTCGCCCCCATCCCACGAGCCTGCCCGTCCTCCCCTCACTCCATCTTCACGGAAGGCTCACGATTCCAGCACGCGTCAGTCGAGCGCCCCGTCGATGACCTTCTTCGCCGTCCCGAACGAGAACCCCGCGCGCGCCAGCGCCGCCAGGTCCCGCTTGCGGTTCTCCTCGCGCGTCTCCAGGTTCTTGCGGAACGGCCCCAGCCGCTTCTTCCGCGCCCAGATGCGCGCCGCCTGCTCGTCGGAGACCTCCGCCGTCGCCTGCGCCAGCTTGCGCTGCACCAGCTCCGCGTCCACGCCCTTCATCCGCAGCTTCTGCGCAATCACCCGCGTGCTGCGGCCCGATGCACGCAACGACTGCGCCTTCATCCCCGCGTACGCGTCATCATTGATGAGCCCGTTGCGCACCAGCTTCTGCGTCAGCGCCTCAATCCACCCAAGCGCCTCCGCCTTGTCTCCGCCGTGCTCCTTCACGGAGCGGTCCACGCGGCGCACGAGCACACGCTTGAGCTGGCTCACCGTGGAGGCATAGCGCTTCAAGTAGTGCAGCGCCGCGTTCTCCAGGTAGCGGGGAGACACCTTCCGGGGTCGCTTCTGCTTCCTGAGGGGCCTGCTGTCCTGTCCGGTCCGGTCGTCTTCCACGAGGGCCCCTATCTACCAGGGGAGTCCGACGCGGCCTCGCCCGAAGCGCAGGCCCGCCCCCATCCCATCCCACAGGCGGTCACCCCGCGCGACTCAGCGCGTTGTTCCTCCGGACAAGCACCGTTTGGGCGCTCCAGGGCTCGCTGGCTACGCTCGCTTTCCGCGAGAGGCCCTCATGACCAGCGCTGCCCCCATCCGATCCACTCCCGAGCCCCTGGCTCCGGTGACGCCGCCACCTGCTCCAGCCACGCCGAAGGTGGAGCCCTGGAGCTTCGCGCGGCGCTACGGCTTCCGCTTCGTCTTCGCCTTCGTGGTCCTGTACCACCTGCTGTTCCCGCTGACCCTCATCCCGGGCCTCGACGAGCTGCTCTCGAAGCAGCTGGAGACCTTCTGGCAGCCCCTCGAGGTCTGGTTGGCCAGGCACGTGTTCGGCCATGACCTGGTTGTCCCCACAGGCCCCAGCGGCAGCGGCGACAAGGCCGTGGACTACGCGCACATGGCCTTCATGCTCACGCTCTCGTTCCTCGTCGCGGGAGTCTGGTCCTTCATCGACCGACGCCGCATGGAGTACGTGAAGGCCCACGACCTCCTGCGCGTCTACGTCCGCTACATCCTGGCCTTCGCGATGCTCACCTATGGCTTCGCGAAGGTCATCAAGACCCAGTTCCCCTTCCCCAACCTGGAGCGGCTCAGCCAGCCCGTGGGGGACATGTCGCCCATGGGGCTGCTCTGGACCTTCATGGGCTACTCCCCGGGCTACAACCTCTTCACCGGAGGCGCGGAGGCGCTGGGAGGACTGCTGCTCCTCTTCCGGCGCACCACGACACTCGGCGCGCTCGTCGTCATTGGCGTCATGGTCAACGTCGTCGCGCTCAACTTCTTCTACGACGTCCCGGTGAAGCTCTACTCCACCTTGCTCGTCTCGCTCGCGGTCTTCCTGCTGCTGCCCGACCTGCGCCGGCTCGCGGATGTGCTCATCTTCAACCGGGCCACCCAGCCCGCCGTGCTCGCCACGCCCTTCGCCTTCTCCTCCCGAGTCACCTGGGCCCTTCGAGGCGTGAAGGGGGTCTTCATCGGCTGGATGCTCTACTCCAACGTCAGCCAGGGCCTGTCGATGTACCAGAAGCGCGGCGACGCCGCGCCGAATCCCCCGCTGTACGGGCTCTACGAGGTGGAGTCCTTCACGAGGGACGGGCAAGTCCTCCCGCCGCTCCTCGGCGACCCCCACCGCTGGCGCGCCTTCATCGTGAACCGCTACGGCCCGACGGTGCGGAAGATGGACGACTCACGCAAGCGCTACTACGGCACCTACGAGGAAGGCAGCACGTCCTTCACCTTCGCCGAGAGCCGCCAGCCGGACGCGGTGAAAGTCACCCTCGACGTCGAACAGCCCGCCCCCGAGCACCTCGTGCTCAAGGGCCCCTACGAGGGCGCGACCATCGAGGTGAAGCTGCGCAAGGTGGACACCTCGTCGAAGTTCCTCCTCGTCGGCCGAGGCTTCAACTGGGTCCAGGAGCTCCCCTTCAATCGCTGACAGACGACGCAACTCCACACATCTCCGCCACCGCCGCGGACGTCGAGGGAAGCGGCTCCACCATGCGGCCCTCGCCGAACCCCAGCGCCCAGAAGCGAGGGCGCACCTCCTCGCGCGCGAGGAGCCGCAGCAACAGGAACTTGGCCTCGTCCTGCCCGTCGAACGCCAGCGGGAAGGTGTTGTGGTGCATCGCCACCGACGTGGAGGAGCGCAGCACCTTGTGCGCCCGCAGGGCGTCCTCGGGCCCCATGTGGACCTTGTGGATGACGCGAGGACGGAACGCGCCGATGGGCAGCACCGACAGCCGCATGGGCCCGAAGCGCGCGGCCACCATCGCGAAGTGCGGACCGAAGCCCGTGTCCCCCGCGAAGACCACCGGGCCGCCCGTGGTGGAGAAGACATAGCCAGCCCAGAGCGTCTCCGCCATGTCCGTGAGCCCTCGGTTGGAGCGGTGCTGCGCGGGCACCGCCGTCACCTTCATCTCCGGCGTCACGTCCGTGGACTGCCACCAGTCGAGCTCCTCGACCTGGCGGAAGCCCTCGTCCACCAGCAGCGCCTTGTTGCCCAGGCCCACGATGAAGCGCGGGTGGTGCACCTCCTCCAACCGCCGCAGCGTGGGCAGGTCCATGTGGTCGTAGTGGTTGTGGCTCACCACCACCACGTCGATGGGCGGCAGGTCCTCGAAGCGGATGCCGGGCGGATGTACACGCCGAGGCCCCACCCAGGGCACGGGACTGGGCCGGTCCGAGTAGATGGGGTCCGTCAGCACATTCACGCCGTCGGCCTGGAGGAGCACCGTGGCGTGGTTGATGAGCGTCACGCGCAGCTTCCCAGGCCCCACCCGCCGAGGCGGAGGCCGTCCCGGCGGAAGGTCCTCGTACTCACGCCAGGCGCCCCGAGGCTCCTTCAGCGCCGCCGACACCAGCTCCGGCATCGTCAACGAGGGCGCATCCCCCAGGTTGTGGAACTTCTCCCCGTCGAAGTGCCGCGTCGGAGGGCCCTGATGGCTCGGGCCCGCGAAGAGACAGCCCCCCACGAGCGGCGCGAGCCAGAGCAGGCACAACAGGCGAACCGTCGAGGCGGGGAACTGGCGGTCCAGGCGCATGCGAACGACGCTCCATCGAGGTGAACGCGCCTCCTCCAGCCAGGGGCGCGCGAAGGCCCCATCGTAACGGCTGGCCTCCGAGCGCGCATGCGGCGCGCCGCCCCTCTTTCAGGCGACGACGGCGCGGAGGATGCGCTCGAACATCCAGGGATTGCGCCCCAGGAGCCGGACGATGGGGCGGCGCAGCCCCGGCCGCCGCGCCAGCACCAGCAGGGCCCGCGTGGCCCAGGCGTACTTGCGGAACACCTGCTGGAAGCGCAGCTCGTAGGGCCGCAGCACGTCCCGGGTCGCCCCCTTCGCCAGCGCATCCGGCAGGAGCGTGCCCAGGGACTCCGCGCACGCGAACGCGAGCGACAGCCCCTCGCCCGTGAGCGCGTCGACGTACCCCGCCGCGTCCCCCACCAGCGCGAAACGGTCCGCCACCCGCACCCGAGCCACCCGCGCCAGCGGCCCCGCCCCCCGGACCTGCGAGTCCGGAGGCGCGACGAGCAGGCGCTCCGCGAGCCGGGGGAAGCGCGCGAGCAAGGTGTCGAAGGCCACGCGTCCCTCGACGCCTCCGTCCTCCCACAGGAAGGCCAGCCCCACGCGACGCGCGCCCGCGGGCGTCACGTAGGCCTCCACCCCATCCGCGAAGTGGACCTCCACGAAGGGCGACCACGGCGGAAGCTGGAAGTGCCGGCGCAGCCCGAAGCGCCGGGGACCCTGTGCATCGACCTCCAGTCCTTCCGCCCTCCGCAGCGGGGAACCCAGCCCATCCGCGGCCACCAACATCCGGGCTTCGACGGGGCCTTCGGCGGTCTCCAAGGTCACCGCCGTTTCGCCACGCCGATGCGACAGCACCTGGGTGCGCTCTCGCAACTCGACTCCCACTTCACGCGCTCGCGACACCAGCGCCTTCGCGAGCGCCACCCGGCGCACTCCCAGGCCACCGGGCCCGGGCAGCAGCCCCTCCGCCGTGCTGCCGTCCTCCTGCACATAGCGGATGCCCACGAACGGAGCGCTGTCCGCGCGGTCCAGGTGCGACAGCGCGCCCAGCCGCTCCAGCGCGGCGAGGCCCGTGGGCATCAGCCCCTCGCCGCACGCCTTGTCGGCGGGGAACACGGCCCGCTCGAGCACCACCGTGTTCAGCCCCCGCATCGTGGCATGCGTGGCCACGGCCAGCCCCGCCGGCCCACCGCCGACCACGGCCACGTCATAGCGTTTCATCGGAGTGGCTCCGCTGGCGCCGTGCCCCCTCGGGCGCGCGACGCCCGCCTCACGTGTCGTGCTCCGCCCGCGCCATGGCCAGCGCGCTGCGCGCCATCTCCACCGCCATGCCCACCATGCCCACCTTCTTCGGCGGCAGCAGCTCGCCCGCGAGGTAGCGGCGCAGCGCTTCACCTCGGCGCAGCTTGCCGCTCGACGTCCGGGGCAGCGTCCCAGGCTCCAGCATCTTCACCGTGTGAGGCCGCACGCCCGTCGCCGCCACCACCGCCGCGCGCACGCGCTCCTCCACCTCCACGCCCCCCTCCGGTCCCGAGCGCTCCGCGAGGATGAGCAGCGCCTCGTCCTCGCTGTCCTCGGGCGTGAAGCCCAGCGCCACCGCGCAGCCCAGGCGCACGCCCTCCACGGACTGGAGCGGCTCCTCGAACGACTGCGGCGCGTGGTTCGCCCCGCGGATGATGACCACGTCCTTCGCGCGCCCCGCCAGGTACAGCTCCCCGTCCACGATGAAGCCCAGGTCCCCCGTGTCCAGCCAGCCATCCAAGGACAGCGCGCGCCGCGTCGCCACCGCGTCACCGAAGTAACCCGTCATCAACGACGGCCCCCGCGTGAAGACCCTCCCCAGGCGCCGCTCGGGAAGGATGGCGCCGTGCTCGTCGCGCACCTCCACCTCGAAGCCCGCCACCGGAGACCCCACGCTCACCATCGCCCGCGGGCCGCTCTCCACGCGACCCTCGCGCGCGAGCACCCCGGAGTCCACGCCCAGCGAGCGAGGCCCTCGCCCCCGAGGCGGGAAGGTCACCGCCAGCGACGCCTCCGCCATCCCATACACGGGCCGCAGCGAGCGCGCGGAGAAGCCCCAGCGCTCGAACCGCTGGACGAAGCGCTGCAGCGTCTCCGCGGACACGGGCTCCGCGCCATTGAGCGCGTGCTTCCACGACGACAGGTCCACCCCTTCCATCTCCGCGTCCTTCACCCGCTTCAAGCACAGGCCATAGGCGAAGTTCGGCGCGGGAGAGATGTAGCCCCGGTGCCGGGACACCGCGCGCAGCCACAGCGCCGGGCGCGCCAGGAAGGCCTCCGGGGGAATCAGCACCAGGTTCCCCGGGTAGTGCAGCACCGACATCAGACAGCCGATGAGCCCCATGTCGTGGTACAGCGGCAGCCAGCTCACGCCCACGCGCGGCGCGCCGTCTTCCAGCGGGATGGCCACCTCGAGCGCCGTCACCTGCGCCATCACCGCCCCCTGCGACAGCGCCACGGGCTTGGGGTCCACCGTGGAGCCCGAGGAGAACTGGATGAGCGCCAGCGACTCCGGCGTCACCTTCGTCTCGTACAGGTCATCCCCGCGCGACACGTCCTCCACCGTGTGACAGCCCAGCCGGGGCCGGGACTTCTCCACGCTCGGCCCCAGGAGCAGCCGCACGCGCGAGTCCGTCAGGACCAGGCTCGCCGTCGTCACCTGGAGCATCCGCGCCGTGGCCCGGTGGTACTCCTCCAGCCGCCCCAAGCGCACCGGCGGATACAGCGGCATCGGCACCGCGCCCGCGAGGAGCACCCCGAAGAAGGCCTCCATGAAGGCGGGCGAGGTGGGCAACATCAGCGCCACCCGCTCCCCTTCGCGCAGCCCCATCCGCACCAGGCCCGCCGCCGTGCGCCGCGCGCGTCGGTACACCTCCGCGAAGGACAGCACCTCCTCGCGCTCGGCCGCATCCACGAAGATGAGCCCGAACTCCGTCCGGCTGGCCTCCGCGAGCATCGCGTTCACGGTGGGGAACTTCATCAACGGCAAGGTCGGACCTCTCACGTGCGGGCCTCCACCTGCATCCGGGGGCTGGCCAGGACGCGGCGCTCCACCAGCCGCGTCAGGTCCGCCACCGTCCGGATGCCCTGCGAGTCCTCCTCCGACAGCCGGATGCGGAAGCGGTTCTCCAGCCCCACCGCCAGCACCGTCAGCCCCAGGCTGTCGAGCTGCAAGTCACCGACGAGGTCGTGCTCCAGCTCCACCTCTCCCTTCCACTCCAGTTCATCGGCGGCGATGCGGCGAACCTCCGCCAGGACCTCCTGTTCGAGCTCAGCCACGGGGCACCTCCGGAAGAAAACGAGGACGACGGGCGAAGGCACGAGCATACGCCTCTCCCAGCGCCGCCTCCTCCGCGCGGATGCGCACGGACAGCAGCACCAGGTTGCCCATCGAGAAGAACGCCGCCGTCCACCAGGCCCCGTGGATGAGCGGCACACACGCCAGCTCCAGCACCACGGCGACATAGTTGGGGTGGCGAAGGAAGCGGTACGGCCCGCCCACCACCGGCGCCAGGTCCGGCACGACGATGATGCGCGAGTTCCACCGCTCGCCCAGCGTGGAGATGGCCCAGTAGCGAAGCCCCTGCGCCAGCACCGCTCCGCCCAGCGCGACCCAGCCCAGTGTCGCTGGAAAAGGCCGGTGCAGGAGGAACACCTCCGCCACGCACGCCCCCAGGAAGGCGGTGTGGAACACCACCATGAAGCGGTAGTGCGCCTGGCCCGTCTCCACCCCGCCCCGCGCGAAGGCCCACTCGGCGTTGCGCTTGGAGAGCACCAGCTCCACCAGGCGCTCCATCACGAGCAGCCCCATGTACCCCAGGAAGACCGCCTCGGTCGTGGTCACCATTGGAGGAGCACCATCTCCGCGCAGAAGCCGGGCCCCAGCGCCATCATCAGCCCGTAGTCCCCGGGCTTCGCCCCCGCCTTCTCCAGCGTCTCCCCCAGCACGAACAGCACCGACGCCGAGGACAGGTTCCCCACCTCGCGCAGCGACGCCCACGAGCGCGCCAGCGCGTCCGAGGGCAGCTCCAGCGCCTCCTCGAAGGACTGGAGCACCTTGGGCCCGCCGGTATGCGCCACCCAGTGACGGATGTCCTCGCGCTTCAATCCGTGCGACGCGAGGAACCCGTCCACGTTGCCCCGGATGTGGTCCTTGACCAGCGTGGGCACCTTCGCCGACAGCACCACCTTGAAGCCGGAGTCGACGACGTCCCAGCCCATGATGCGCTCGGTGTCCCGGTAGAACACCGAGCGCGACGCCACCACCCGAGGCCCCTTCGGCTCCGGCGCCTCCGCGCCCCGCAGCACCGCGCACGCCGCGCCATCCCCGAAGAGGCCCGAGGCGATGATGTTGGAGATGGACAGGTCCTCGCGCTGCAACGTCAGCGAGCACAGCTCCGTCGACACGACGAGCGCCGTGTGCGTGGGGAAGGCCCGAAGGTAGTCCGCCGCCCGCGACACGCCCGCGGTGCCCGCGACACACCCCAGCCCGAAGATGGGCGTGCGCTTGAAGTCCTCGCGGAAGCTCAGCAGGTTGGCCAGCCGCGCGTCGATGCTGGGCGTGGAGATGCCCGTCACCGTGATGAAGAAGACGTGGTCCACGTCGGCGGGTGTCAGCCGCGCGCCCTCCAGCGCCCGCCGCACCACCGACTCGCTGAGCACCGTGCTCTCGCGAATCCACGTGTCATTGCGCTGCTGGAAGGTCTCCAGCGCGGGGTAGGCCTCGAGGGGAATCGCCAGGTGGCGGCCTCCCACCTGGACGGCCCGGTGCAGTTCCTCCAGCCGCTCGATGTTGAAGTGGCGCGTGGCCCACATCCCGCGCAGTGCATCGATGAGCTGCTCTTGCGAGGCGTAGTGAGGCGGGAGCGCCCGTGCCACGTATCGGATGAAGGGAGAACGGGGGTCCTGGACTGGCGTGCCGTGCATGAGCGTCTCGGGTCCGTGATGCGGTCAGATTCACACGCATAATCGGAACCCGGGACAGACGCGATATGGGTTGCAGCGACTTGAACGAGTCCTGACTCCCGATGACCGGGTCACTGTCACACGGACGACGACCTCCTCCTCCCTGAGGAGAAGAAGCAGACACCCGCGTGTCACACGGAGGACACGCCTCCTCCAACCCAGGTCCGATGCGCGCGATGCGCGAGCAGGAGCAGCACGAGCATCCACGCGGTCCCACCTGTTCCCCCCGGCGCCGCGCCACACCCACCCTCGTCCGGAGGCGGAGGCTCGGGCTCTGGAGTGCCCGCCACGCATGGCGCACCCGACACCTCCGCCGTGAGGCACAACGTTCCATAGCGGCCCACACCTTCGTGACGCCCATCCACCAGCGTCACCACGACCTGTGTCGCATCCGCCGCGGCCACCTTCGCGGACAGCGTGCCGGGCCCGTCCGCGCGCGACACCCGCAGCACCGCGGTGTCCGTCACCGCCGCCACCAGCAGGTGCAGCTTCGAGGCGTCCTCGCCCGCCCGGGGCGCATACGTGGCCAGCACCTCCGCCGTGCCCCCCGGCACCTGGAACGAGCGCGCCGACGCCGTCGTCAGACGCACGTCCGACTCCTGGGAGGGGAGCGTCCGGGGTGAGGGCGTCAGGCCGTCATAGCCACCGCCCCGCGCGTAGCCGTCCCCCGGGCGCGCACGTGCGCCCGTGGAGAGGTTCCAGCGCGAGAACTCCACGAAGGCCGTGTCGAAGTCCAGGCTCGCCTCGCGGCGCAGGAACGCGTCCACCAGCACGGGCCACGGCGCGGTGGGCGAGGTGAGGCTGTCGCGCCACATCGACAGGAGGGCCGCGTCGCCGAAGCGCTCGCCCAGGAACTGGAAGTAGAGCCCCGCGCCATAACTGAACGACGCGGCCGGGCCGGAAGGGTCCTGCACCAGGCTGCGGTCCGTCCACTTCAGGTACGCCGACGAGAAGTGCTCCAGGTCATCCAGCGACGCGTCGAACCGCTCGCTCGCCCACACCGCCGAGCCCTCCGACGCCACGCTCCCCAGCCCCGGTCGATAGGCGGCCTGCACCGCGTGGAAGAACTCGTGGCTCGCGAGAATCAGCACCGCCTTCTCGTAGGACGGATAGTTGTAACCGGCGAAGTCGTTCTCCTGGAGCATGTGCCCGACGCACCGCTGGCCCTCTGCGGCGCAGGCGTCCATGCGGAAGGCGCCATCCGCGCGGCCCGCGAAGTCCACCAGGTACACGTCGAACAGCCCGTCACCGCCGTTGTCGGCGCCCACCGACGCGTCATCGCCGGGCGTCAGGAAGCCCAGCCCTTCGTAGAAGCGGGCGACGCGGTCATACGCGCGCCCCACGACCTCCACCGCGTCGGGGACGCCGCTTCCATCCGCGTCCCCCGGCGGCACCGCGTTGGGCCCTCCGCGCGAGAAGTGGACCCGGAAGCGCCCCTCGGGGGACACCACCGACTCCACCTGCTCGCCCGCGGAGAAGCTCGGCGGCACCGCCTGGGGCGAGGTGGGGCGTGCTCCCGATGACTGCCCCCGCCGTGCCTCGGCGAGGGAGTCGTGCCGCTCGTGCGGCTCCCGCTCCGGCAGCACCGGGCCGCAGCCCACGGACAACACCAGAAGCCACGCCCCGGACCTCATGGCAGGAACGCCCACTTGATGCGAATCTGACCGGAGCCGCTCGGCTGCGGCACGGAGCCCGTCTGGTTGCAGACCTGCTGCGCGGACGGCTCGTAGTAGCCCATCACCTCCAGCTTCACGTGGCGGCCATCCGCCAGCCGGATGACGAACACCTGGCCCGTCATGGCCACGCAGCTCTGATAGGTCCAGAAGCCCCCCAGCACCGTCGCGGGCCCGTTCAGGCCGGAGTTGTCCGGGATGAGCGTGCACGCGTCATCGAACCAGCGTTCCGTCTGGAACGACAGGCCCGCGCCCACCGACGTCACCGAGGCGAACGCCGTCCCCTGCGGCAGGCTCGCCGCGGCGACACACGACGGGCCGGACGTGCCGCTGTTGACGCGCACCGTGTAGCGGCGCACCGCGATGTCCCACTCCGTGGAGCTCAGCGCCGCCTGGTCATGAATCTTCACCTGCGTCAGCCCCGTCGACGTGAAGCGCAGGTACGTATACGACATGGTCGGCTGCAGGCCGCCCGCGCGCGAGTCCACGTAGGTGAGGAACTCGCCGGACGTCGTCCCCTCCTCGCGCACCTCGCCCGTGGACACCACGGAGCGCAGGCTCAGATTGTCGATGGTCTGCTCGGTGCAGCGCACCTGGCTCGGGTCACACACCTTGGACCCCGCGTCGGGCTGCGAGCCCGCGTCCGGCTCCGGGTGGTTCTTCGGCTCGTCGTCGCCACAGCTCGCCATCAGCGCCAGCGACATCGCCACCGCGACCAGGACCCACAGGCCCTGATGCCCGGTGTGCCTGGGCAACACGTGCTCGGTCTGACTCATCATCTTCGTGCCCTCTCCCTGTCTGGACTTCGTGAGGCGGCCGGCACCCCTTCCAGGGCGCGGCGCTCACTCGATGAGACCGCTTCTACTTGATAACGATTCTCATTTTCAATATTGAATAATCCACCTCGACGCGTGGTGCGGAGTCAGCCCCTGTCCGCGGTCCTCGCGAACAGGTTGATGCACGGGTTCGCGAAGCCTTCGCACGGCTCTCGGGTGGAGACGTTGGCTCCTGGACTGCGGCGCACACGCTTCGAGGGCGCGTCGCCGCGCGGCGTCGCACACGCGGCTGGTCAGGAGGTGGAGTTCCGGGTGAGTCCCCCGGCGTTCCGGCACGACACGGCGTCGCGGAGGGACGCGGAGCGCGGGGGCCTACTCGAAGCGGTAGCCCTTGGGCACCACGACGATGCCGCTCTCGGTGACGGTGAAGCCCCGGGCGCGGTCGGCCTCCAGGTCGAAGCCCACCTTCGTGTTGGGCGGCACACGCACGCCCTTGTCGATGATGGCGTTCTTCACCTGGGCGTGCCGGCCGATGTCCACCTCGTCGAAGATGACGGAGCGCTGCACGCTGGCGTAGCTGTTCACGCGGGCGCGGCGGAAGAGGATGCTCTCACGCACCACGCCGCCGGAGATGATGCAGCCTCCGGCCACCATGGAGTTGAGGGCGCGGCCCACGCGCTCGCCGGACTCGTGGACGAACTTGGCCGGCGGGCTGAACTCGCTGCCGGTGCGCAGGGGCCACTCGGCGTTGAAGATGTCGAACTCCGGGTTGACGGAGACCAGGTCCATGGACGCCTCGTGGTACGCGTCCAGCGTGCCCACGTCGCGCCAGTAGGTGTTGGGGCCTGTCTGTCCCGGGATGGGGTTCTTGGCGAAGTCGTAGGCATGGATGTGGTAGCCATCGCGCAGCGCGCGCGGCAGCACGTCCTTGCCGAAGTCGTGCTGGGAGCCCTCGGTCTTCGCGTCGATTTCGAGCAACTCCGCCAGCACCTTGCTGCGGAAGATGTAGTTGCCCATGCTGGCGAGCGCGGTGTCCGGGCGGCCGGGGATGGGCTTGGGGTCCTTGGGCTTCTCCTGGAACTCCGTCACGCGGCCGCGCTCATCCACCTGCATGATGCCGAAGCGGTGCGCGTCGGCGATGGGCGTGGGGTACGCGGCGATGGTGATGTCCGCGCGCTGGGCCTCGTGCTGCTCCAGCATGTGCGCCACGTTCATCTTGTAGATGTGGTCGCCGGAGAAGATGGCCAGGTGCTCGGGGCGGTGGTTCTCGACCAGATGCATGTTCTGGTAGATGGCGTCCGCGGTGCCTCGGTACCAGACGGGCCCCAGCTCCTCGTACAGGTACATCTGCGCGGGGACCAGGGTGATGAAGTAGTCCGACAGCAGCACGGAGCCGAAGCGCCAGCCGCGCTGGATGTGCTCGGTGAGCGACTGCGCCTTGAACTGCGTCAGGACGTAGATGGAGTAGATGCCCGAGTTGATGAAGTTGTTGAGCGCGAAGTCGATGATGCGGAACTTCGACCCGAAGGGGACCGCTGGCTTCGAGCGCCGCTGCGTGAGGGGGGACAACCGGGTTCCCTGGCCTCCGGCCAGCACCATGCCGAGGATGCGCGTACCCATGCCGACGTGTGTTCCTCCGAGGCCCCCAGCATAGGGGGGCCCCAGGAGCTTGTCTGTTTTCGCGGCGCGCCACGAGGTGGGTCCTCGCCTGGAGGCGAGAGTTACCTGGGGCATCAACCGGTTTTCGCGCTGGCTCCGTAATGAGCGGAGACGGGGCCGGCTCCCGCCGTCGTCGAGCCGGTGCCGTTCTCAATCCATCAGCGGTGACGTGGTGTCCCTGGAGGCAGTCGTGTCACATGGGTCCTTGCTTCGTCGTGTCGTCGTTCCTTCGATGAGTACCGTCCTCCTGGGGGCGCTGGTGGCATGTGGCGCTCCCGAGGAGGGGGCCCCCACCCCGGAGCCCGTGGGCCAGGCGCAGCAGGCCCTGGAGCCCTCCGACCCGCTCTTCAACAGCCAGCGCTGGCACTACGAGCTCATCCGCGCGCCTCAGGCGTGGAACCTCACCATGGGGTTCCGCACCACCTCCATCGCGGTCCTGGACAGCGGGAAGATGATGCACCCGGACCTCGTCAACAAGTGGCAGGAGGGCTACGACTTCGTCGAGGGGCGCTTCAACGCCACGGACGTGGGCACCTACCACCATGGCACCCATGTGGCGGGCACCCTCGCCGCCTCGGCCAACAACGGCACGGGGGGCGTGGGCGTGTGCCCGAGCTGTCTGCTGGTGCCGGTGCGCATCGCGCAGGCGGGAGGCAGCATCTCCGCGGGGGCGCCAGGAGCGAATGACCCGCTGACCACGGTGATGGCGCGAGGCATCTACTACGCGGCGGGTTATGCGGTGAACGACGGAGCGGGGAACGTGGTGCAGGCGTCGTCGCGTGCGTCCGTCATCAACATCAGCCTGGGGAACATCCCCGCCCCCTGCCCCGCGGACTTGCAGGCGGCCGTCAATGCCGCGGTGGCCGCGGGGGTTCCGGTGGTGGTGGCCGCGGGCAACCGCGACAGCGCCATGCCCACGAGCAACTTCGCGAACTACCTGTGGGGCTCCTGCCAGAACGTCATCTCAGTGGCGGCCGTGAACGAGAAGAGTGATTACGAGTCGTATTCAGCACAGGGCCCGGGCATCACCATCGGGGCCCCCGGAGGCGACGAGTACCGGACCAGCCCGTATGCCAAGACGGGGGAGGCGGGCTTCGGCGCGCTCATCGGCTGCACGGACCCGGAGGAGACACGCGGCATCGGCACGCACGGCGTCGTGTCGTCATGGACCACGAGTCAGGGGGTACACTGCTATCGCCACTGGGCGGGGACGTCGATGGCGGCGCCGCACGTGTCCGGGACCATCGGCTTGATGCGCACGCGCAACCGGTCGCTCACGCCCGCGCAGATCAAGACCATCCTCACCTCGACGGGGCGCTGGGTCATTCCGTGCACCGGGCCGGTCTGCCCGCCCAAGACGCTGGACGCCCACGCGGCGGTCTCCGCCTCCCTGTTCGACGACATCACGCTGACGTGCAGGAGCATCCAGAGCGGCGGCGCATTCAACTGTGAGGTCCGGAAGACGGGCGGCCTGGCGCCGTTCACCGGTGCATGGACGGCGGTTGCTCCTTCGGCCATCCTCCCCATGGACCGGACCCGTACCGACACCGTGCGCGGCATCTGCACGCCCGGCACGGACGCCACCGCGAGCGTCACCCTCACCGACGCCCTGGGCCGCGCTCAGACGCGGACCAGCACGTTCCGCTGCTTCCCCATCCAGTAACAATCAGGGGCTTCGAGCGGACTCCTCGGAGCAGCGGGGAGTCCGCTCATCGCTGAGCTAGCGACCCTCCATGGCTTCAACCCTGTCGAAGAGGGGCACCAGCGCGGCTTCCATGGCGTTGGCGGTCGCATCGCCGCTCTGGTTGGTGATGATGAACACCCCCAGCTGATACTTCGGCACGATGTAGAGATAGCACTGCGCGCGCGGCACGCCGCCGTGATGCACGTAGTGGGTGCCCAACTGCCGGCTCTGGCCGATGTTCCAGAAATAGCCAATGCTGAAGTCTTCCGCGAAGCGCACCAGCGGCTTGTGTGACTCCGTCACCGCGGGATGGTTGCTCAACTGCAAGCGCAGGTACTTGACCATCTCCGGCATCGTCGCCTTCAAGGCGCCCGCCGCACCCCAGGGCAGCATTGGCATCGGCGTGGTGCTGACCGGGTTGTCGCTGTGGTAGCCCGGCGCCAGACGGTGCGCGTCCTGGGCACGCAACCGCAGCCACGTGTCGTGCATCCCGGCTTCCCGCGCCAGGAACTCCGCGAGCAACGATTCGTAGGGAGCCCCGTGGATCTTCTCGAGGGTGTGCGCGACCAGCTCGGTGCCGGCGCTCGAGTAGGCGTAGTCCTTGCCAAGCGGCCCCTGGATTCTGACGGTGTGCAGGTCCTCCCAGAACCGCGACTGCCCGTAGCCTTCATAGGCGGCATTGAGCTTCGCCGGCGTGGCATGCGCGGTGAAGTCCTTCAACACCTCATTCACGTGCAGAGGCAACATCCCCGGCATGCCGCTGGTGTGGGTGACCAGATGGCGCAGGCGGATGGGCTCACCGTCCGATTGCAGGTTCGGATAGGCGGACGGCAGATACTTCTGTATCGGGTCATCAAGGGTCGCCTTGCCCTCGAGAAGGGCGCTTGCCAACAGCAGCCCCGCGAAGGTCTTGCTGACCGAACCGATCTCATAGAGCGTCGAATCGTCGGGTGGACGGGACTTGCCGGTCTCCAGCTCCCCCCGATGGAGGATGAACTCCTCGCCGCGATAGACCACTGCGATGGAGGTCGCGTGCAGCAGCTTGGACCGCAGCAGGGTTGTCGCGGCCTGGTCCATTGCCGTGGGGATATCGCGGGCGGGCGCGGAGCCGGTCGTCTTGCAAGCGGCCAGCACCAGCATCAGTCCAGCCATGGCTGCGGAGAGTTTGTTCATCGGGCGTATCGTCCAGAGGGGGAACGCCACCCTCGCACACCCCCCAGGCCGGAGCCAGACACGCGGTGGACCAGTATCTACGCCTCCGCCCAGGACTCGACCTCGCTCGCCGCCGAGCGCGCGAGCTTCGCGGCGGCGGACGGGTCCAACCGCGCGGTGACGAGGACGCCGATGACGGACCCCACCAGCAGCTCCACGCGGCGGGCCACCGTCTTCTTCGGCACGACTCCCGCCCGCGCCGCCGCGTCGAGACACTTCGTCAGGTGTCCGTGCAACAACGCCCGGTAGTCCTCGACGGCGCGATGCGCCTCCACATCGTGCGCGCCCAGCTCCGTGGCCGTGTTGACCAGCAGGCACCCTCGGCGCGTCAGGGCTGACGGCGCGGTGGCCATCGTCGTCGCGAGCGACTCGAAATACGCCGTCACCTGCCCCAGCCCCACCGGGCCCTGCGAGAAGACCGCCAGCCGGGGCGTAATCACCTCCTGGAGGTAGAGCGCCACCGCCCGCGAGAACAACACCCGCTTGTTCTCGAACGCCTGGTACAGGCTGGAGCGATTCAATCCCGTCGCCTCCTCCAGGTCCGCCAACGACGTGGCCTCGTAGCCCCGGGTCCAGAACACACCCAGCGCCTTGCGCACCACCTCCGTCTCATCGAATGCACGCGTCCGCGCCACGCCACCCTCCTTGACTATTCTGGACCGAACGATTCAATATGAATTCCGAACCGACCAGTCCAGAATAACGGAATCCGGGAGAGCAATCACCATGTCGCCATTGGCGCAGGGCTTCGCCGTCGTCGCAGCGCTCCTCCACGTGTTGTTCTTCGTGATGGAGAGCATCCTCTTTTCCCAGCCGAAGGTGTGGCGGCGCTTCGGGCTGAAGTCGCAGGCGGATGCGGACATCGTGAAGCCGATGGCGCTGAACCAGGGCTTCTACAACCTGTTCCTCGCGCTGGGCGTGCTCGTGGGAATCGCCCTGGTGAACACGGGCTCGGCGGCCTCGGGCGTGGCGGCCGTGGTCTTCGGCTGTGCGTGCATGGTGCTGGCGGCGCTGGTCCTCGTGTCCACCAACCGCCGCTTCCTGCCGGCCAGCCTCGTCCAGGGCCTGATGCCGCTGCTCGCCCTCTCGCTCGTGGCGGCGCGGTAGCGCCGGCGTCACGCCCGGCCCGGGCCCTCCGTGGAGGAAGACCCGGGCCAGGTTCGTCACCCGGGCTTCAGCGCCCGTAGTTCTGCTTCAAGCCGTACGTCTTGCCTCCGAACGACAGCGTGTAGTTGGAGAGGCTGGCGATGGGCAGCTGGTACGTGAGCTTCACCGTGACCGAGCTCCCGTTCGGGATGCTCTGCCACGAGGGCACCGTCAGCTGCACGCGGTGGAAGTCCCCCTTGAAGCCGCCCGAGTTCGACCCCGAGTGCTCGCTGCGCACCGTGCTCAGCGTCCACCCGGACTGCTGCGCCAGCGTGGCGGGCGCCGACGTGCCGTAGTCGAACTGCAGCAGCGCCCCGCCCGGAATCGCCTGCCCGGAGTTGTTCGTCAGCTTCAGCGTCGGAGAGATGGGGTAGTTCGAGTCGCCCACCGCGAAGCCCTCCAGCTCTATCGAGACATCCAGCGTGTCCGCCGCCACGGGCATCGTCTGGTTCGCCCGCAGGTTCTTGTACGGCGACGCCGTCTTGAACTTCTCGTACAGGAGCCGCGTCAGCGTGTACCCGATGTAGTACTCGCCCTGCCCGTTCGCGCGGCTCTGGTCGAAGGCGTAGTCACCCGCCAGCTCCCAGATCATGATGCCGCCAATGCCCCGGTCCGCGACGTACTGCGCCTTCGCGCCGAGCGACTCCTCGTCCTCCGTGGACAGGAACACCTTCTTCGTCGCGTTCCACAGCCACGGCGACGCCACCGACGCGCTGTAGTTGCGCGCATACGTCCCCGAAATCCGGTCCGTGGGGTCGTTCACCGGGTCCAGCCCGTACGCCGTCACGTAGGAGCCCAGGCGCCCGTCCTGGAGGTTCTTCGCGTGCCACATCGGGTTGCTGCCCGAGGCCACCTCCGCCCCCAGCGAGTTCTTGTCGTGCCAGAGGTTGTCGATGCCCAGCGCGCCATTGCCGCACGGCACCGTCGAGCCCACGTTGGGCCCCGTGCCCGGAGGGCACTTCGTCTGGTCCGCCAGCGGCGCCTTGCCCCACAGGCCGTTGGTCCCCCCCGTGACGCCCTGCCAGCCACGCGTGTAGTACGGCACGCCGATGTTGATGCGACCGGCCTGCATCGCGCCGCGGAAGTAGTGGTAGGCCCAGTCCGTGTTCAGGTAGCCGATGCCGCCGTACGTCCCGTACACGTTCCAGTGCAGGAGCTCCGCGTCCTTGCCGTCGTCGAACAGCGCGGCGTTGGGCCCCACGAACTCGTTCCAGGCGCCGTGCAGGTCGTAGGTCATCAGGTTCGCGTAATCGAGATACTGCGTGACCTGATACGTCTCCGTGCCGCGCAGAATCCAACCCGAGGCCGTTACCGCCGCGGTCAGCATGTAGTACTTGCCGTCCGCCGCGCTCGCCGCGTCCAGCTTCTCGCGCAGCGTCTTCATCAGCACCACGTACCCCTTCATCAGCGCGCCCCGGCGAGGCGTGGCGAAGGAGAAGTCATCCGGGTTGCCCGCGTTCGGCATCGACGTCGCATACTCGTAGTCGATGTCCGCGCCATCGAACCCATACGTCCGCAGGAACGCCACCACCGAGTCCGCGAACGTGTTGATGGCCGCCGTGTTCACCGCGTTGTTGGACGTCGTCGTCATCGAGTAGAAGCCGCCGCTCGCCACCCGGCTGCCGTCGTCGTTCAGGAAGCCACCCGACTCCGCCCAGCCGCCGATGGAGATGAGCGTCTTCACGTTCGGATACTGCTTCTTGAACTTGTTGAGCAGGTTGAAGTGGCCCTTGTACGAGAAGGCCGGGTCCATCTCCGCGCCCGCGACGCCGGGCCACTCCATGCCCGTGGCCGGGTTGTTCGCCGAGTTCGCCCCCACCGACACGCGGTTCTGCGCGTCCACGTGCGCGAAGGCGTAGTTGATGTGCGTGATGTTGTTCCACGGAATCTGCGAGGCCAGGTACGCGGGCTGGCCGTTCTTCCCGGTCCGCCAGCTGGTGAAGTAGCCGATGATGCGACGCGGGTGGTCCGCGCCCATCTTCTCGCGGCCCGCCGTGTCGTAGACCTGGCAGTACGGGACGTTCAGGCCCGGCGTCACATACAGGCCATCCGGACGGCAGCCCACCGGCGGGTCTCCCCCGCCCGGCGTCGTCGTCACGGAGACGGCCGCGCTGGCCCCGGAGATGTTCCCCGCGGCGTCCTTGGCCTTCACGGTGAACGAGTAGGCCGTGCTCGCCGTCAACCCGGTCACCAGCACCGACGTCGACGGAGACGTGGCGACGGCGGTGGTCCCCGTGCCGATGAAGACGTCGTACTCCTTCACCCCGACGTTGTCCGTGGAGGCATCCCACGCCAGCGAGACCGTGGTGGAGCCTACCGCCGTGGAGCGCAGCGCCGCGGGGACCGAGGGCGCCTGGGTGTCCGGCACCACGATTCCACACGCGCCGACCAGCTTGTACCAGCCGCTGGCGGTGCCGTGGACGGGGTCCGCGGTCCAGATGGCGACCAGCGCCTCATAGAGGCTGTTCTGATACACGACGCGGTCGCCCGCCTTGTAGATGGTGCTCGCGTTCCACGCGGGATAGCCCGTGCAGTCCACCACCAGCGCGCCTTCGCGGCTGTCGACGGGCGGCTCGGGCGGCCGGGGCGCTGGCTCCGTGGACCCGCAGCCGATGAACGCGCTGACCCAGAGCAACCCGGCCAGGGGCATGCCCCTCCAGTGTCGCAGTTGCATCTCGCTCTCCTTGATTGAGCTCAACGGCTCGCCAGAACAGCGCGCCGGAATTCGGGGCCAACCGCCCCATGTCAGAGAGAGCGAGCTTCAGTGCTTCGGGTCACTCGCACCGCGAGGCGGGCCGCGCATCCGCTACTGGTCGACACATGCGAGCGAGCGCAGGTGCGCGCGCCCCAGGCGCAGCCGGCTGCGCACCGTCTCGAAGGGCACCGCCAGCGCGTCCGCCAGCTCCGGGACACTCATCCCTTGCAGGTGATGCAGCACCAGCGCCCTGCGCTGCTCGTCGGGGAGCCGATTCAATAGCAGCTCCACCCGCCGCCGCAGCAGACAGTCCTCCTGCTCCGCGTCCTCACAAGGCTCCGACACCTGGGCGCAGACTTCGTCGCGTCTGCGACGCTCGATGCGCGCGCGACGCGAGGCCGCGAAGCTCACCCGGCGCACCACCTGGTCCGCCCACGACACGAAGGCGCCTTCGCCCCGGTAGCTGCGCAGCCCGCGGAAGATGGCGACCAGCGCCTCCTGCGTCACGTCGTCCACTTCCGAATCGCGGTGCACCAGACAGCGCACCCGTGTCCGCACCCGTGGCATCAACTCCGCCAGCAACGCTCCCACCGCAGCGGGGTTTCCACCCGTCGCATCTCGAACCCGCGGCGCTTCGACACCGAGCTTGGCAGTCGCCATGGCACCTCCGACTTCAGGGGCGCCCTGGCCCACCGGGAACCCCCGGTGGGCCAGGTCACCCACCCTTCAGTTCAGCTCGACCTCACGACTGGTCCGGCCATCGCTCGCGCGGGCGCGCAGGAGCACACGGCCCGAGGCGCTGAAGGCCTTCGAGTACGTCGACCAGGTGCGTCCACCGTTCACGGAGTACTCGATGGCGAAGCCCGGGTAGCGCACGTTGGCGTGCACCTTCCCGCCCGAGCGCTGCGCACCGGGCAGCGGGATGCGGTAGTTCACCCCGACGCTCTCCGTCAGCTCGCCGCGCAGGTCCACCGGGCGGTACGCGCTCAGCCGAGGCAGCACGGCCTGGCCCAGGCTGTTGGCGAAGCGGGCCCACAGCGCGGGCATCTGGTCGGGCGCGGGCAGGTCCGGGTTCCAGGCGCGCTCGGCCACGCCGAGAATCTTCGGGAACGCCAGGTACTCCATCACCTGCGGCGACTTGAGGTTCTCTCCGAAGAGGAGCCCGTGCATGCCGATGATGTTCTTGCGGCCCTCCGCCGTGAGCTTCTCCTTGTTCGCCCACGCGCTCGGGTCGATGGCATTGCCCATCCGGTCGTGCGTGCCATTGACGTACACGTCGAACGGCCGGTACTCGAAGGTCTTCTTCTCGTCGACGAAGTTGGCCCAGTAGTAGCCGGGCTCGTCCGGGTCCTTGTTGTACGCCAGGTCCATGTAGAGGTTGGTCGCGTGCGACAGAATCACGCGATACCCCTGGTTCGCGTACTTGTACGCGTCATCCTCGCGGCCCCAACCCCAGACATTGCTCCACGGCATGGGGATGAAGCCCGGCAGGGTGAGCCCGTGGTGGATGATGTCATCCCAGCCCGTGGCCGCCGCGCCCGTCGCGGTGATGATGCCGCCCCAGCGCTGGAAGAAGCGGTTGAAGAGCTGCGTGTCGCTCAGCTCCCGCGTCTCCGGGTTCGCCTTGCACAGGGGCGAGCCCTGCCACCAGACATTGCCCGCGAGCGACGGAAGCTCGTCGCCACCGGCGTGGATGGCCACCAGCTTCGCGCCCGGCACCGCGTCATGACGGGCCTTCAGCTCCTGCGCCACCTTGGTCAGGAACGCGTACGTCGTCTCGAGACATGGGTTGACGAAGTTGTCCGTGTACATCTGCACGCTGGTGTGTTTCGACGTGTCCGCCGGGTCCACCAGCCGGTACTCCGCCGCGCGCACCGGGTCCGTGTCCTTGAGCGTGCGGTAGCGATGCTCCATCGACTTCACCGCGGCACGGGCATGTCCGGGCATGTCGATTTCAGGAATCACGTCGATGTGACGCTCGGCCGCGTACGCGAGAATCTCCTCGTAGTCCTTCACCGTGTAGTAGCCGCTGCCATCACCCACGAAGTTGAGCGTCGCCTGCTCGAAGCCCTGAAAGCGCGGCGCCACGCCCCCGTTGGCCTCGGTGGCCGTGCGCGCCTTGAAGGCCACGCGGTCGCCGGTGTCCAGGTCATTGCCGCTGCCCATGCCCATCTGGAGCATGGACGTCTCCTTCAGGTCATAGCCGCGCTTCGAGCCGTAGGTGGTCAGCTCGGGGATGCCCGGAATCTCGATGCGCCACCCCTCGTCGTCCGCGAGCCGCAGGTGCAGTGCGTTCACCTTGTAGTGCGACAGCACGTCCAGCAGCTTCTTCACCGTCTGCTTCGTCTGGAAGTGCCGCGAGACATCCAGGCTCATGCCCCGGTAGGAGAAGCCCGGCACGTCGGTGATGCGCACCTCCGGTAGGGAGACCTCCGTCAGCCGGCCCGCCGGGCCCGTGGAGGCCTGGTACGCCTCCGCTGGCACCAACTGCCGCAGCGTCTGGATGCCGTAGAAGACACCCGCCGCGTCGGCGCCCACCACCGACACGCCGCTGTCATCCACCTTCAGCGTGTACCCTTCGGCGTCCTTCGTGCCGTCCCCGTCCACGTCGAGCGAGGCGTTGATGCTCAGGTGGATGGTGTCTCGGCCGTCGTCCTGGCCGGACTCGCGCGTGGTGATGGGCGCGGCGAGCACGTCTCCGAGCGCGGCGGCGAGGTAGGCCGCCTCACCCGTCAGCCCCGGCCCATGGCCGATGGCCACCGAGCCCCGGAGCGCCACGCTGCCCTCTCCCACCACCACCTCGCGAGGCGAGGGGAGCAGCCGCGCCTTCAGGTCCAACGCCTGGAAGGACGGGTTCTCCGCGTAGCGAAGGCCCGGCGTCTGCACGGGCATCACGTCGCCCTCGAAGCGCGTGGTCTGCTTCGGGTCCGCCGCGTTCAGCTTCACGGTGGCGGGCACCGCGACGGAGAGGTCGTCCTGGAAGGGGCCGCCCTCGAAGACGACGTGGAACGCGGCCGGCGCGTCCGCCTTGAGGATGGCCCAGTCGGACGCCAGCACCGACACCGTGCGCTTCTGCCCCGGCTTGACGGGGACGAAGTGGGGGAGCGGCTCCATCACCCAGTAGTCGCCGCTCTTCGCGTCACTCGCCTTCGAGATGCGGATGCCCTGTGCCGCGAGCGCCTGGATGCCGGTCTCGTCCCCCTCCCCGTCGTCGAGGATGCGGCGTACGAAGCTGAAGTAGAGCTTCCATCCGCTCGAGCCCAGCTCCCGCGAGCCCTTGTTCTGGAGCGTGAACTCCGAGCGGAAGAACTTCCAGCTTCCCACCGAGTTGTCCACCGGCACCCACTCGACGGCCAGCTCCGTCGGGTTGCGACAGCCGGACAGGAACAACGACATCACCACGAGACTCGTCAAAAGGCGTTTCACCGGAGACTCCTTTCACGACGTTGAATGCGGCACTGCCGAAGGGGGTTGGGGTGTGAGGGACGGCGCGGCGGCTGCTAGAGCCACCACTCGACGCGGGCGCCCAGGTAGTGGCCCACGCGCGAGTCGCCCACCGACTGGAGGTAGGGCGAGATGAGGCGGTCCACCGCGGCCTGGTTGTGGATGGCCAGCGTGTAGAACAGGCGCAGGTGGGGACGCGCCCAGACGTCGCGCTTGCCGGTGGGGACCAGCGTGGGCACCAGCGACAGCTTCGTCACCGTCGCGTACTTCTGCTGCCCCTGGCGGAAGCCCTGGAAGCTGGCCTCGTTGACCAGGTGGAACTGGTCATGGAGGTACAGCGTGCTCTGCGCGCCCACCGCGTACTCGACGTACCGGTCGGCCTCCGCGCCGCTCGCGCCCCGGCCCGCGTGCAGGGTGCCGTAGGCGTTCACGCTCACCAGCGGGTTGATGTTGTAGAGCATGTGGTTCACCACCTCCACGCCGTACGCGCCGGAGAAGCGGCCGTTGGGCGCGGCCAGGCCGTACGTGTTCCAGGTGGGCACGCCGCCCAGGCTGCCGTTGGCGATGCGGCTGCCGAAGCGCACGGACGTGTCGTTGAAGCTGCCGTTGCCCAGGTCCATGTGGAACTTCGCGCCCAGGACAGCGCCCTGGTCCGCGGGCTGGATGGCCGTGTTGTTGGAGCCGGAGACGGTCGTCTCGGGCAGGCGGTGGAACTCCGCCAGGAGGTGCAGCGAGTGCTTGGCCTCGAAGTTCTTCACGTACTGGCCCACCACCACGGTGCGCTGGCGGCGGCGGTCCGGCTTGCCGTCACCGTCCACGTCCACCACGTACTCGGACAGGCTCGCGGACGTCTGGAGCAGCACCGCCAGCTCCAGCGGGCCGTAGCCCACGCCCACGCCCTGCGAGGACAGGTTGTTGAAGTACCAGTAGTCCGCCAGGTACACGTTGGTGCCGCGGTAGAAGCGCACGCCGCCCCAGAAGCGCAGCCCGGGGACGACGATGTTGCCCGCCGCGACGTACGCCTCACCCAGCTCCGTGGCCAGCGTCGAGCTGAAGCGGTTGCTCGTCAGGCCGATGAAGAGGCCGTTGTCGGCCCACATCGCCGGCGTCAGCACCGCATACGCATACGGCGCATCCGGGCCCGCGTCCGCGGCGGGCTTGAGCAGGTGGAACTTCATGGTGAGCTCCAGGTAGTCGCCCTCCTCCAGGCGGCCACCCACGGAGCGCCCCGTGAGGTTGAAAGTCTTTCCCTGGATGAACTCACCGCTCGTGGGCGCCCAACCCACCCCGACGCGGCCATACATGGAGAAGTCCAGCCGCTCCGACAGGGATTGAGCCCGCGCGGGAAGCGCCAGCATCACGGCGAGCGCCAGCAGCCACAGGCGCGAGGAACCCACAACAGACGACGAGACTGAACAGCCACGAGCCATCATGGTTGAACCTCCGGACAAGGCACGGCCAGAGCCTCTTTCCGAGAAAGAGGCTCGAAGGGTTTGAAATGGGTTATGGAAATCGACGGCTAGAGCATCGAGCGGAGCTCATCCGCGACACGCTCCGCGGTGGGCCCCAGGATGACCTGCACACTGCCATTGACGGGCTTCACGACGCCTCGTGTTCCCAGGCCCTGGAGCTTCGCGTCATTCACCAGGTGGGAATCGGCGACGCTCAGCCGCACGCGCGTGGTGCAGCTGTCCACGACGCGAACGTTGCTCGCGCCGCCCAGCGCCTCCAGCATGGCGCGCGCCAGCACCCGGTGCTCGGAGCCCACGGGGGCCGCGGCGTTCTGGAGGGCGCGCTTGACCTCACCCGCGAGCTGGTCCGCCTCGGGTCCGATGATGACCTGCACGCTGCCCTTCGCCGGGCGCAGCACGCCTCGGGCGCCGAGCTGCTTGAGCGCGGACTCATCCACCCGCTCGCTGTCCACCACCTGCAGGCGCAGCCGCGTGGTGCACGCATCCACTTCCTTCAGATTGCCGAAGCCCCCGAGCGCACGCAGGTACGCCTCGCCCCGGGCCAGCGCCGGCACGGGAAGCCCCGGAGCCACCGCGCCCGAGTCGACCGAGGCCTCCGTCTCGTCCTCGCGGCCCAGCGTCTTCAGGTTGAAGCGGGCGATGACGAAGCGGAACACGCCGTAGTAGACGCCCGCGTAGGCGAAGCCCACCGGCAGGAGCAGCAGCGGCTGGGTGGCCAGCTTGTAGTTGAGCACGTAGTCGAACAGCCCCGCGGAGAAGCCGAAGCCCAGCTTCACGTTGAGCAGGTTCATGATGACGTGCGACAGGCCGGTGAGGGCCGCGTGGAGCAGGTAGAGCGGCGGCGCCAGGAACATGAAGGCGAACTCCACCGGCTCGGTGACACCCGTCAGCGCCGCGGTGAGCGCCATGGAGAGGAGCACACCGCCCACCTTGGCGCGGTTCTTCCTGGGCGCCGCGTGGTACATGGCCAGACACGCGGCCGGCAGGCCGAACATCATCACCGGGAAGAAGCCCGCCATCATCGCGCCCGCGGACGGGTCTCCGGCGAAGAAGCGCTTCAAGTCACCCGTGGCGCCGTTGAAGTCGCCAATCACGAACCAGGCCAGGTTGTTGATGATGTGGTGCAGGCCCGTGACGATGAGCAGCCGGTTGAAGAAGCCATACAGGAACAGGCCCAGGCTGCCGGCGGACACCACCGCGCGGGAGGCGCCGTCCAGCGCCGCCTCCACGACGGGCCAGCCAATACCAAACGCCAGGGCGAATCCCAGACACACGAAGCCGGTGATGATGGGGACGAACCGGCGGCCTCCGAAGAACGCCAGGTAGTCCGGCAGCTTCATGTCCTTGAAGCGGTTGTAGAGCAGGCCCGCGGTGATGCCGGAGAGGATGCCCACGGGGGTGCTGATCTTCGACGCCAGCTTGGCCTTGAAGTTCACCAGGGCCAGGTCGCGCGCGGCGCCGTCCAGGCCCGCCACCAGGTCGGCGGGGGCGGAGACCATCACCTTGGTGCCTTCGATGACGATGAAGTAGCCCACCGCGCCCGCGAGCGCCGCGGCGCCGTGGTTCTCCTTGGCGAAGCCCACCGCCACACCCACGGCGAACAGCAAGCCGAGGTGAGAGAAGATGGCGTCTCCCGCCGCGGCGACGAACGCCACGTTCAACAAGTCCGGCTGTCCCAAGCGCAGCAAGAGGCCCGCGATGGGTAGCACGGCAATGGGCAGCATCAACGCGCGCCCGAGCTGCTGCACTCCAGCAAACGAGTTGCTCACCACGACGTACCTCCGTTGTTGGGGCCGGGCTAGAGCCCAGGCCAGGTGCTCGACACCAGAGCGCGGACCGCCTCCGCGCTCTCCAGCTTCAGGGCCTCGCGCGCCACCTGCTCGCAGCGGGGCAACGACAACGTGCGAATGAACGCCTTCAGGTCGGGGACCACCGCGGGCGTGGCGGACAGCTCCGTGACGCCCAGCCCGATGAGCAGCGGCGCCGCCCGAGGCTCCGACGCCACGCCACCGCACACCGCCACCGGCCGTCCGCGCAGACGCGCGCCCTCCACCGTCTTCGCCACCAGTCGCAGCACGCCCGGGTGCAGGCCATCCAGCCGCGCGGCCAGGTGTGGGTTGCCACGGTCCACGGCCAGCACGTACTGCGTGAGGTCATTGGTGCCGATGGACAGGAAGTCCGCGTCCGCCGCGAGCTGGTCCGCGAGCACCGCCGCCGCGGGCACCTCGACCATCGCCCCCAACAGCACGGGCGTGGAGATGCCCAGCGCCTGGCGCTCGGCGTCGACCATGGCGCGCACGGCGCGCAGCTCCGCGCGGGTCGTCACCATCGGCACCATGATGCGGCAGACGCCCGCGGGCCGGACGCGGAGGATGGCGCGCAGCTGCGTGCGCAGCAGCTCCGGCTCTCGCAGCGACACGCGCACCCCACGCAGGCCCAGCACCGGGTTGTCCTCGTGCGGCAGCGGCAGGTACGCGAGCGGCTTGTCCCCGCCGACGTCCAGCGTGCGGATGACGACGTGGCGCCCGCCCATCGCGTCGGCGATCTCCTGATAGCGCGCCAGCTGCTCGTCCTCGCTGGGCGCGCGCACGCGCTCCAGGAAGAGGAACTCCGTGCGGAGCAGGCCACACCCCTCCGCGCCCTTGTCGCGCGCCGAGACGGCCTCACCCGGCCTGCCCAGGTTCGCGACGACCTCGATGCGCACGCCATCCGCGGTGCGACAGTCCTCGTGCGCCGAGGCCAGGTGGGCACGACGGTGGGCGGCGCGCGCCACCATCGCGCGGCGGGTGGACTCGCGCGTCTCCTCGGTCGGAAAGACCCGCACCTCGCCACGGTCTCCATCGAGGACCAGCGGCGCGCCCTCGGGGATGGCCAGCACCTGGTTGCCCATGGCCACCACCGCGGGCAGGCCCATGCCCGCCGCGAGGATGGCCACGTGGGAGGTGGGCCCGCCCCGCGCGGTGCAGATGCCGGCGATGCGGTGCGGCTCCAGCGAGGCCAGCTCGGACGGCAGCAGCTCGTCCGCGATCAGGATGGCCTCGGGCGGCAGCACCGACGGAACCCGCGAGCTGGCTTCCCCCGTCAGCACGGCCACCACGCGCCGGGCCAGGTCGTGCAGGTCTCCCGCGCGCTCGGCCAGCCGCGCGTCCTCGAGCCCGAGCAACACGGCGGCCTGCCGCTCCATCACCGCGCGCCAGGCCCAGGCCGCGGAGCGCCCGGCGGTGATTTCCCTGCCCGCGGCATCGGCGAGCTCCGGGTCCTCCAGGAGCGCCAGGTGCGCGCGGAAGATTTCCACGCGCGCACCGCCGCCGGGGGCATTCGACAGGGAGTCCTCGAGCTCCCGGCGCACCCGCGCGAGCGCCTCCGTCAAGCGCTGCGCCTCGAGCGCCGCGCCCTGTCCCTGCTCCGGCAGGTCCACGGGCAGGTCCACGACGCGCACCGCGCGGCCCACCGCGGAGCCCGGCGAAGCCACCACCCCCTCGAGCAGCAGCTCCTTGCCCGGCTGGAAGATGGGGACGGCGACGGGCATCGGCTTCACGCCGTGCGCGGTGGCCACCGGCTCCGCGACGGGGGACGTGGGGTCTCCCAGTCCGCTCGCCACCCACTCCGCCAGCTCCTGCGCGACATGCTCCGCCGCGTCGCCCTCGACCTGGAGCGTGAGCAGGTCCCCGTGCGTGGCGCCCAGGCCCATGAGCGCGGAGACGCTCTTTCCATTCGCCGTGCGGCCCTGACACGACACCCGCACCACCCCGGGGTGAAGGCGGGCGCGCTGGGCGAAGGAGGCGGCGGGCCGGGCGTGCAGGCCATGCGCGATGAGCAGGCGCACCTGCCGCGTCGCGCCGCCCTCCGCCACGGGCTCCGGCGTCGCGGGCGCGCTGGCATTGCCAGACACGGAGAACAGCGGCTCGCCCACGGAGACTGAGCGACCCTCCACCCGCTCCGTGACGGTGTAGCCCTCCGGATTGACCACCAGCATGACCGTCTGGAGGCTGCGCGCCTTGCGCGCGAGCAGGTCCAGGTCGAAGCCGATGAGCACGTCGCCCGCGCGGACCTTCTGACCGGCCTGGACGTGTGACGTGAAGCCCTCGCCGCGCAGCTCCACCGTGTCGATGCCGATGTGCAGGAGGATCTCCGCGCCCGTCTCCGCGCGCACCGTGCACGCATGGCGGGAGGCGTGGACGGAGACGACGACGCCATCACACGGCGCGCGCAGCTCGGTGGACGTCGGGTCCACCACGACGCCGTCGCCCGCGAGGCGCTGGGCGAAGGCCGGGTCGGGCACCTCCTCCAGCCGCGCGGCCCAGCCGGACAGCGGCGAGGCGAGCGTGAGCGTGGCCGGCGGAGGAGACGCGGAGACGAGCTTGAGCGAAGGTCCGGGGTTCATGAGGGGTCTGCCTCCTCCGAGGTGAGCGCGGCCAGGGCACGCCGGAGGTTTCCCCCGGCGCGAGTCAGGACAGCGTCCGTGCGCGCCTCGTCCAGGCCCGCCAGGCCCAGCACCGCGCGCTTGACGGAGCCGTGAATCGTGAGCGCCGCGGCGGCGCGGGCCTCGTCCACCTTCGCCAGCCGGGCGACCATGGCCACGCAGCGCTGACGCAGCTTCGCGTTCTCCGGCCGCACGTCGACCATGAGGTTGTCGAAGACGTGCCCCAGCCCCGCCATCACGGACGTGGAGAAGAGGTTCAGCATCACCTTCTGCGCCGTGCCCGCGCCCAGTCGCGTGGAGCCCGCGATGACCTCCGCGCCCGTGGCCACGACGACCTCGTACGCGGCGACCTTCGCCAGCGCGGAGCGCGCCCGGCACACCAGCGCCACCGTGAGCGCGTCCCGGCTGCGCGCGACATCCAGCACGCCCACCGTGAAGGCGCTGTGCCCGCTGGCGGAGACGCCCAGCACCACGTCCTCCGGTCCCAGCGCCGCCGCGCGCGCCTTCTCGCGGCCCGCCTCCTCGTCATCCTCCGCGCCGCCATCGAAGCCACGCGTGAGGTCCAGCCCGCCCGCCATCAGCACGGCGAGGCGCGAGGTGGGCCAGTCGAACGTGGGGCCCAGCTCCAGCGCGTCCAGCGCCGCCAGCACCCCGGAGGAGCCCGCGCCCGCGTACACCAGCCGGCCCTCGCCTCGGGCCAGCCGCTCCACCGCGGCATCCGCCGCGGGGCTCAGCGCGGACAGCGCCGGCAAGCAGGCCGCCACCGCCCGGGACTGACCGCCCCAGAGCGCCTCCAGCATCTCGGTCGTGCCCCAGGTGTCCAACCCCTGGAAGCGACGAGCCATGTGCTCCGTCTCCTCCGCCATGACTGTGCCCCCCGCGACAACTGGTATCAAACTGGACTCAGAGATAGTACCAGCAAAAATCCGGTTTTCAAGGAGTAGTCCGCGTTTTCATGAGACGCACCGCATCACGCCCACCTCGTGTGTTGCACATTCGATAGAGTATTCGGACACTTAGAGTGGTATCGTACCGGTATTTTCAGGGTGGTCGGGAATAGCATCTGGTGCTATAGTGGTATCCAACTGGTTCGAAAGAACGGAGAGGAGACCCCGCGGTGGACACACGCAGAGCCGACCCCTTCGACAAGGGCGCGATTTCGAGCACGCTGCCCATGCCGCTCTATCTCCAGCTCGCCCGGCACCTGCGAGGCCTCATCGTGGGCGGCCAGCTCGGGCACCTGGATGCGCTCCCGGGAGAGCGGGAGCTGGTGGAGAAGTTCGGCGTCTCGCGCGTCACCGTGCGCAAGGCGCTCCGGGAGCTTCAAACGGAAGGACTGCTGCAGCAGCGCCAGGGCGCGGGCACGTTCGTCAACCGCGTGCCCTACGTGGAGCAGCGGCTGTCGTCGCTCACCAGCTTCTCCGATGACATGGCCTCGAGAGGGCTGTCCGCGGGCTCGGTCTGGTTGCAGCGCGTGGTGACGATGGCGACGCCCGAGGAGACGCTGGCCCTGGGGCTGAGTCCCGGCGCGACGGTGAGCCGGCTGCACCGGCTGCGCACCGCGAACGAGGCGCCCATGGCGCTGGAGCTCGCGGTCATCCCCACGCGCTTCCTGCCGGACCCTCGCACGGTGGAGGGCTCGCTGTACGGCGTGCTGCGAGCGCGGGGCTTCACGCCGCATCGCGCGCTCCAGCGGCTGACGGCGGTGCGGCTGACCTCCGACCAGGCGGACCACCTGGGCGTGCAGGAGGGCTCGGCGGCGCTCTACATCGAGCGGCGCACGATGATGGAGGACGGCACGCCGCTGGAGCTGGTGCGCTCGCAGTACCGCGGTGATGCCTACGACTTCGTGGTGGAACTGAACATGAGCGGGGGCTCCGGGCCCCAGGAGCCCCATCGATGAACCCCTCGGCGCCTCTCCCCGTCATGGCCAAGGAGGCCGCGCAGGCCGCGGAGGTCGCGCGGCGCCAGCTCTCGCTGGGCGATGACGCCTTCGCGGAGCTGGGCGAGCGGCTGCGCCACCATCCTCCGCGCTTCGTCGTCACGTGCGCTCGCGGCAGCTCGGACCACGCGGCCGTCTACGGCAAGTACCTCATCGAGACGACGCTGGGACGCGCCGTGGCCTCGGTGGGCCCCAGCGTGGCGTCCATCTACGGCGCGCACGCGCTGGACTTGCGAGACGCGCTCTTCGTCGCTGTCTCGCAGTCGGGCCGCAGCCCGGACCTGCTGAAGATGACGGAGGCGGCGAAGGCGGGCGGCGCGCTCGTGGTGGGCTTCGTCAACGAGCCCTCCGCGCCCCTGGCCGCGCTGTGCGACGTGAGCCTGCCCCTGGGCGCGGGCCCCGAGAGAAGCGTCGCGGCCACCAAGTCGTATCTGCTCTCCGGCCTCGCGTTCCTGAGGTTGGTGGCGCACTGGTCCGCGGACGCGAAGCTGCGCGAGGCCGTGGCCGCCTTCCCGGAGGCGCTGGAGTCCGCGCGCGCGCTCGACTGGTGGCCCGCGCTGGAGACGCTGGTCGACGCGCAGAGCCTCTACGTCGTGGGCCGAGGCAGCGGCCTGGGCGCCGCGCTCGAGCTCGCCCTGAAGCTCAAGGAGACGTGCCGCCTGCACGCGGAGGCGTTCAGCGCGGCGGAGGTCCTCCACGGCCCCCTGGGCCTGGTGCGGCCCGGCTTCCCCGTCATCGCGCTGGGGCAGGAGGACGGCTCCGCGGAGGGCACGCGCGGCGTGGTGCGCCGCATGCTGGAGCTGGGCGCGGATGTCCGCTCCGTGCTTCCGGTGCCGGGCGCGGTGCCACTGCCCACGGTGCCCGGCGTGCCGCTCGCCCTGGCGCCGCTGTGTCAGGTGCAGAGCTTCTACCTGGCGGTCCACCGGCTGGCCACGGCGCGGGGCCTGGACCCGGACGCGCCCGCCCACCTGCGAAAAGTCACGGAGACCGTGTGATGAGACAGCTCCTCTCGGGCGCGCGCGTCTTCACCGGGGAACACCTCCTCGAAGGACATGTCGTGGTCCTCGATGCCGGGCGTGTCGCCGCGGTGGTTCCGCGCGAGGACGCGCCCGTCGGCCTGACGACGCGGGTGCTGCCCTCCGAGGCCCTGCTCGTGCCGGGCTTCATCGACATCCAGGTGAATGGCGCGGGAGGCGTGCTGTTCAACGAGTCGCCCACCGCCGAAGCCGCGCTCGCCATCGCGGCGACGATGCGGCGCACGGGCACCACGGGCCTTCTGCCCACGTTCATCACCGATGAGCCCCTGCGGACGACGCGGGCGTGTGAGGCCGCCTCCGCCGCGCTGGCGCGCCCCGAGGGCGGCGTGCTGGGCATCCACCTGGAGGGGCCCTTCATCAGCCCCAAGCGCCCCGGCGTCCACGAGCCGCGCTACATCCGCGAGCCGGACGAGAACATCGTCGAGCGGCTCACCTCGCTCGCGGAGCGGCTGGCCCGCGCGGGCGGACGGCTCCTGATGACGCTGGCCCCCGAGCAGGTGGAGGACCCGGTCATCCGCCGGCTCACCGCCGCGGGCGCGGTGCTGGCCGCGGGCCACACGGCGGCCAGCCACGAGCGCGCGCTGCAGGCCGTCGCGGCGGGCGTGCGCGGCTTCACGCACCTGTTCAACGCCATGCCTCCGGTGTTCAACCGCGAGCCCGGGCCGGTGGTGGCGGGCTTCAGCGCCGACGAGGCGTGGTGCAGCGTCATCGTGGATGGCGTCCATGTCCACCCCGCGAACCTGCGCCAGCTCCTGAAGGCCAAGCCCCCCGGCAAGGTGGTGCTCGTCACGGACGCGATGCCTCCGGTGGGCACGAAGGAGACGACGTTCGTCCTGTACGGCCGCACCATCCTCCGGCGCGAGGGGCGGCTGGTGACCCAGGACGGGACGCTGGCGGGCGCCGACATCGACATGGCGTCAGCGGTGCGCAACTGTGTCCAGCTGCTCGACGTCCCACTCGAGGAGGCGCTGCGCATGGCCTCGCTCTACCCCGCGCGTGCGCTCGGCCTGGAGAAGCAGCTGGGGCGCATCGTCCCCGGCCACCGCGCGGACCTCGCGCTCATCCAGCCCAACCTCTCCGTGCAGGCCACGTGGGTGGCTGGAAATGAGCAGTGGCACTGAGCACCCGCCGCGGAGTCGACACCCGCCGCGCGGCGCGACGTCACATGAAACACATCACACCTCGGGGTGCTGAGAGGAATTGACCCTGAAAAATGAGGTGGTGACTCCTTGCTGGAACGGGTTCCCGAGCCGCCGCGCATGGACGCGCGGTGCACATCGGGCTCGCCATCCACCGCAGCGAGGAGAACAAGCATGCGTCGCAGCAAGTGGCTTATCGGAACGTTGGTCACGGCCCTGACGGCGGCCGGATGTGGAGAAGTTCCCACTCAACAGCACAGCGAGGGCCCAGGCAGTGTGATGAAGGCCCCGCTCCTCGCGGAGTGGGCGGTCGGTGTCGCGTACGCGGTAGGCGCGCAGGTCACCTATGGCGGCAGGCTCTATCAGTGCCGACTGGCGCACACCTCGCAGGCGGACTGGACGCCGTCCGCGGTGCCCGCCCTGTGGCTCGATTTGGGGACGAGCGGCGGCGACCCGACCGCGCCCACCGTCACGCTGAGCGCCAGCGCGACGAACATCACCGCGGCGGGCCCGGTGACGTTGACGGCCACCGCGTCGGACAACGTGGGCGTCACCCGCGTGGAGCTGCTGGAGAACGGCACGGTGGTGGGCACGAGCAACAGCTACACGCGCCAGTTCACCGGCAACGCCCAGAATGGCACGTACACGTACGTCTTCCGCGCGTACGACGCGGCCGGCAACGTGGGCTCGCAGCAGGTCGTCGTCACCGTGGCGATTCCCGGCACGGGCGACCCGATTCCGCCCACCGTCACGCTGAGCGCCAGCGCGACGAACATCACCGCGGCGGGCTCGCTGACGCTGACGGCCACCGCGTCGGACAACGTGGGCGTCAAGCGCGTGGAGCTCCTGGAGAACGGCTCCGTGGTGGGCACCGGCAACAGCTACACGCGCCAGTTCACCAGCAGCGGGCAGAACGGCACGTACACGTACGTCTTCCGGGCCTATGACGAGGCCGGCAACGTGGGCACGCAGCAGGTCGTCGTCACGGTGGCCATCGGCGGCACCGGCGGCGGCAAGAAGGTGGTGGCGTACTTCACGCAGTGGGGCATCTACGGCCGCAACTACCAGGTCTCCCACATCCCCGTGACGAAGGTGACGCACATCAACTACGCGTTCTCCAACATCTCGGCGGATGGTCGCTGCGCCATCGGTGACGCGTACGCGGACCTGGACAAGGGCGGCGGGTGGCCGGGCGAGTGGGACCCCGGTCAGATTCGCGGCAACTTCCGCGCGTTCAAGGAGCTGAAGAAGTCGCACCCCAACCTCAAGCTGCTCATCTCCGTGGGTGGCTGGACGTGGTCCAAGTACTTCTCGCAGGTGGCGGCGTCCGCGTCCTCGCGCGCCACGTTCGTGAAGTCCTGCGTCGACATG
Source organism: Myxococcus stipitatus (assembly GCF_038561935.1). The sequence goes on from NZ_CP102770.1 coordinate 9,038,542, forward strand.
TTCATCAAGGGGCAGTTCCCCAACGTGACGCCGGCGAACGGCGTGGGCATCTTCGACGGCATCGACATCGACTGGGAGTACCCGGTGGGCGGCGGCCTGGGCGGCAACACCAACAGCCCCGCGGACAAGCAGAACTACACGCTGCTGATGCAGGAGTTCCGCACCCAGCTCAACGCGGTGACAGCGCAGACGGGCAAGCCCTACCTGCTCACCATCGCCACGGGCGCGTCGCCGGACCTGCTGGTGAACAAGCAGGAGACGAAGGCCCTGTCGGACACGCTCGATTGGATCAACGTGATGAGCTACGACTACCACGGCGCCTTCGAGCCGACGGTGAACTTCCACTCCGGCCTCCTCAAGGTGGATGGAGACCCGCAGGCGCACACCGGCTTCTACACGGACGGCACCATCGCGAAGATGCTCGAATTGGGCGTCCTCCCCTCGAAGATTGTCGTCGGTGTCCCGTTCTACGGCCGCGGCTGGGGCAGCGTGCCCAACGTGAACAACGGCCTGTTCCAGCAGGGTGTCCCCACCAAGGGCACCTGGGATGACGCCCAGTCGGGCCTGACGGGTGTGTTCGACTACAAGGACCTCAAGAACAACTACGAGCGCGCGGGCTCCGGCTACACCAAGTTCGTGCACCCGCAGGCGAAGCAGGCCTACGTCTACAGCCCGTCCACCCGCGTGTGGATTGCGTATGACGACCCGTCCACCATCAACGCGAAGGCGGACTACATCATCAGCAAGGGACTGGGCGGCGCGATGTTCTGGGAGCTGAGCGGCGACGACGGCACGCTCCTCAACACCCTCTCCTCTCGCATGCTCCAGTAAGCAGTCCCGTGGCCCCTTCCGGGGAGGCGGAGCACGACTCCAAGCGTGACTCCCCTCCTCGGAAGCGGGCGGTGTCTGTCTAGCGGAGCCTGCGGCACGCGGCCGTCTTCACGGCCAGGTGGACCCGGGCTCCTGGGACGACGGACAGCTCCCGCACGGAAGCACCGGTGAGCCGCACCACCCAGCGCACTCCGGCCACGTCCACCGTCGCGGCCACCTCCCCTGCTCCCGCGTCCTCCAGCCCCACCACCGCGCCCGCGAGCACGTTGCGCGCGGACACACCCGTGAGCGGGCCCATGGACAGGAGGATGTCCCCCGCTGGCACCGCGTACGCCGCGCGAGCGCCCTCCGCGAGCTCCGGCACGTCTGGCACCCACAGCGCCAGTGCCTCCGTGACACGCAAGCGCGTGCCGCCGGCCTCGGGGCGCTCCAGGGTGCCTTCGAGGATGTTCTCCTCGCCTTCGGATTCCGCGGCCAGCAGCCCTCGCGCCGAGGCTCCCAGCACCTGGGATGCGGGGCCCGCCGAGCGCACGTGGCCGTCCTCGAGCAGCAGTGCTTCCTTCGCCAGCACGCGTGCCTCGCCCAGCTGATGGGTCACGTACAACATCGGCACCCGGGCTTCGTCGCGCACGCGCAGCAGGTAGGGCAGCACCCGCTCCTTCAACGTCACATCCAGCGCGGCCAGGGGCTCGTCGAGGAGCAGCAGCGCCGGGTCCGTGGCCAGCGCTCGGGCCAGCGCCACGCGCTGCTTCTCTCCGCCCGACAGCGTCGCCGGGTAGCGATGAAGGAGCGGCCCGAGTTCGAGCAGGGCCACGGCTTCGTCCACGCGCGAGGACCTTGCCGTGCGCGCGCCGTAGCGCACGTTCTCCTCCGCCGTGAGGTGCGGGAACAGGAGCGCGTCCTGCGGCACGTAGCCCATGCGCCGCGCCTCGGGCGGCACCTCCACGCGCGCGGTGCTGTCCAACAACACGCGCCCATCCACGACGACGCGCCCGCGCGCGCCTCGGCGAAGTCCCGCGAGCACTTCCAACAGAGACGTCTTTCCGGAACCCGAGCGCCCCAGCACCGCGACGGACGCGCCCTCCAGGCGCGCGTCCACGTCCAACGTGAAGCGCGCCAGGGGCAGGCGTACGGACAACTCCAGGCTCACGCGCGCACCCGCCGTCCCCGCCAACGCGTGAGTCCTTCGGTGGCATACACCGCGACGAAAGCCAGCACCGCGGCGATGCCCGCCAACTGGAGCGCCTGCGCGTCCTGCCCCAGCTGCGTGTGCTGGAAGATGGCCAGCGACAGCGTCTGCGTGCGCCCCGGGATGTTCCCCGCCACCAGCACCGTCGCACCGAACTCACCGAGCGCGCGGGAGAACGCCAGGAGCGCGCCCACCGCCACACCGCGCCACGCCAGGGGCAACGTCACGCGGAAGAACGCACGCGCACGCGAATCGCCCAGCGTCCGAGCCACCGCCACCAGCCTCGGGTCCACCTCTTCAAACCCCGAGCGCGCCGAGCGGACCAACAACGGAAACGCCATCACCGCGCTGGCCAGCACCACCGCGCCGGGCGTGAACACCACCTCCACGCCCATCGCATCCAGCACGCGCCCCACCGGCCCGTTGCGACCCAGCAGCTCCAACAACACCAACCCCACCGCCGTGGGAGGCAGCACCAGCGGCAGCGACAGCAGCGTGTCCACCACGCCGCGCCCCGGGCCTCGCCAACGCGCCAGCGCATAGGCCACCGCCACACCCGGCGGCACGATGACGAGCGTGGCCACCGCCGCCACCGTCAACGTGAAGACCACCAACTCCGTCGTGTCCGTCACCGCGCCCCAGTCCCCGTGTCCGCCGCGAGCACGACAAACCCATGCCGCGCGAAGGCCGCTCTCGCCGGCTCCGACTGGAGGAAGCCCACGAAGGCCCGGCCCGCCTCCGGTGACTTGCCCTTCGTCAGCGCCGCCACCGGATAGACGATGCGCGGCGCCTCCGCCGTCGGCACCTCGAACACCACGCGCACCTTCTTCGACTGCGCCGCATCCGTCGCGTACACCACACCCGCGTCCACACGCCCCGCCTCCACCACCGCGAGCGCGCCTCGGACATCCAGCGCGGGCACGACCTTGGAGGTCAGGTCCTTCCACAACCCCACCTTCTCCAGCCACGCCTTCGCGTACATCCCCGCCGGCACCAGCGCCGGGTCCGCCAGCACCAGCCGCTTCACCCCCTTCAACGCCTCGGGCTTCGAGAGAGCGCGCTTCGCGTCCACCGGCACCACCACCACCAGCTTGTTGGACAAGAGGTCCACCCGCGTTCCGGGTTGCACGAGACCCGCCGCCTGGACCGAGTCCATCCTGGCCACATCGGCGGAGAGGAAGACATCCGCAGGAGCCCCCGCCATCGCCTGACGCGCCAGGTCGCCCGAGGAGCCCAGCGCCAGCACCACCGAGTGCCCCGAGGCCTTCGCGAACACGGGCCGCAGCTCCTGGAGCACATCCGTGGTGCTGGCCGCCGCGAACACGAGCGCCTCTTCGGCCCGCGCGGACACCGCCACGAGCACCAGGAAAGTGACCCACAACCTGGACATGGTACGCATTCCCTCTACGCTCCTCCGACAAGGAACGCATTGTCCGCACGGCAGCCCACGCCGTGACAACGGGTTGACCCGTGGGACCCTGCCCGCTAAGCCATTCTCCGTGTCACGGAATATCCACCCCAAAGAGGATGAAGACATCTCAGCGGACGTGCTGAAGCTCCAGCAGTTGCTGCTCGCGCTGGGCCGGCGCCGTTCGCTCCGTGACCCCATCGCCAGCACCTGCGAGCAGCTCCAGTTCACCCCGCCGCAGGTGCATGCCCTGCTCTGGCTGGGTCAGGACGGCTCGCTCACCATGGGCGAGCTCGCGCGCCGTCTGGGTGTCACCGAGAAGACAGTCACGGGCCTGGTCGACCGCCTGGAGCGCGAGGGCCACCTGCTGCGTGAGCGCAGCGCGTCCGACCGCCGCGTCGTCCGCTGCCGGCTCACCCCCGAGGGGCTCCAGACGTACCAGAAGCTGGAGCGCTTCATGGTCCAGGGCATGGGCCAGCTGCTGAACATCCTCGACGCGGGAGACCGAAAGGCCCTCTTCCGCATCCTCGAGAAGCTCCTGCGCCGCATGGACACCCTGCCTCCGGCGGCCCCAAGCTCGCGCGAGCGCCTGGCCTGAAGGCCGTTGGGCGGGCGAGCACCGCTCGCTCTATCGTGCCGTCATCCCGGGGGCGACCCACCTCACAGGAGGACACCGCCTCCGAGCCGCGGTGACCTGGAGGCCGACGCAGGGGAGGCACGTGATGAAGGGAAGCAGACGCGCGGTGGTCCTGGGCCTGGTCCTGACGCTCGCAAGCTGCCGCAAGGGGAAGGAAGAAGCCCCCGCCCCGCTTTCCCCAACGCCCGCGGAGGCCCCCGCGCCGGGCACGCCCTCCACCCAGCCACACACCCCACCGCCGGACATGCAGCGGGCGCTGAGCTCCATCGCGCCGCTGGTGGAGTCGGTGAAGGCCGCCGTCGTCAACGTGGAGGTGCGCGACGCCGCGCCGTCGTCCCCCCAGGACGCTCCCTGGGATGGCGAGGAGATGCCCTTCGGCGCGCCCTTCGGAGGGCCTCGCGAGGACGCGCCCCAGCAGGGCCTGGGCTCCGGCTTCGTCGTGGACGCGCGCGGCCTGGTGCTCACCAACAACCACGTGGTGGAAGGTGCCACCCAGATTCGAGTGCAATTCCCTGACGGGAAGGAGATGGACGCCAAGGTGCTGGGCCGGGACCCGCTCACGGACGTGGCGGTGCTCAAGCTCCAGGGCGACGTGAAGGGGCTCCCCGTGGTGCGGCTGGGGGACTCGGACGCGATGCGCGTGGGTGACTGGGTGGTGGCCATCGGCAACCCGTTCGGCCTGGCCTCCAGCGTCAGCCTGGGCATCGTCTCCGCCAAGGCCCGGGACATCCAGGTGGGCCCCTTCGACGACTTCCTCCAGACGGACGCGGCCATCAACCCGGGCAACTCCGGCGGCCCGCTGTTCAACCTCCAAGGGGAGGTGGTGGGCATCAACACCGCCATCGCGGGCCAGGGCTCGGGCATCGGCTTCGCGGTGCCCAGCTCGCTGGTGAAGGAGCTGCTGCCTCAGTTGGAGAAGCAAGGCGCCGTGACGCGCGGCTGGCTGGGCGTCGCCGTGCAGGAGCTGACACCGGACCTGGGCAGCGCGCTGGGCGTGCCCACCGGCAAGGGCGCCGTCGTCACCGAGGTCAACGAAGGCACGCCCGCCGCCGAGGCGGGGCTGAAGCCCGACGACGTCATCGTCTCCGCGGGCGGGCACACCATTGCCTCCGGCCACACGCTCACGCGCACCATCGCGCTCAAGGCGCCGGGCTCCACGCTGCCGCTCACGCTCTACCGGGGCGGCAAGAAGCAGGAGGTGGAGGTGACGCTGGGGACACGCCCGGACCTGGAGGGCGTCGCGTCGCGCGAGCCCTCGCCGGAGCAGGAGGAGTCGCCGCAGCAGCGCGTGGGGCTGAGCCTGTCGGACATGGACTCGCGGCTGGCGCGGGCGCAGGGCCTGCCGCGCGCGGGGGCGCTGGTGACGGAGGTGGTGCCGGGCTCCAACGCCGAGCGCGCGGGCCTGGTGCCGGGCATGGTGGTGGTGGAGGCCGCGGGCGAGCCGGTGCGCCGGGCCTCCGACCTGGCGCGCGTGGTGCGGGAGGCGCCACCGGGCGAGTCCCTCCTCCTGCGTGTGGCGGTGCCCGGAGGAGGCCGCGTGCTGCGCGCCCTCACCGTGCCGAAGCAGTGACGTCCGGGCTCGGCGCGTCCGGAGGCTCTCGCGCCAGCAACACGAGCGGGTGCAGCAGCAGCGCCACCGCCTCGCGCACCGTCCAGTAGGCCCGGTCCACCAGGTGGACGTTCCGCTCCGTCAGCAGCGCGGGGCTGGTGGTCACCTCGAAGCCGTTGAGGCGGAAGTACTGGCGCGCACGCAGCAGGTGATACGGGTCCGACACCACGACGACGCGGCGGGCATCCAGCTCGCGCAGGAGCTTCGCCGTCAGGCGCGCGTTGTCCGCGGTGGAGTGGCTGGACTCCTCCAGCGTGCACGCCTCCGGTGGCACTCCCATCCGCGTCGCCAGCTCCATCATCACCTGCGCCTCCGAGGGCGGGTTCACCCCCACGCCTCCGGAGAAGATGAGCCGAGGCGCCACGCCGCGCTTGTACAGCTCGACGGCCTTCTCCGTGCGCGCCCGGAGCGGCCCGGAGGCAACCCCTCCCGCCAGCACGCGAGCCCCCAGCACCACCACGGCGTCGGAGGGCGCGGAGCGCTCGCGCTGGCCGAAGCGGTCCACCCACCACGCCACGCCGAAGACGCCACACGTCATCACGCCCACGGACACGACGACGAACCGGCGGACCCGTCCGGGCCGCGCACTCATCGAAAGGGGAGGCACGGCGCGCACGTTAGCCGCGCGCGGCTCGCCCGTCCGCACGTCAGGCGAGGGGGGCGGCTTGCCCCATGGGGCACCGCGTCGTGCCCTCGGGGCCTGGGTGACTGCCCGCGAGGGAGGGCGGACGGCGAGCCGCTGGACGAGGAGCCCGCGCGTGGGCTCCAATCCGCCGGGTGATGACTCCCGATGAGGTGTCGAAGGCGCTCACGGACGTGGAGCTGGTGCCGTGCGCGGAGATGGCCCTGGCGGATGCGCGGCGGCTGGTGGACGCCTGCCTGGAGGCGGACGTCCCGGCGCTGGTTCATCGCGAGGCGTGCGCGAAGCCGGGCTGCAGCCCCAAGTTCCAGGTGCTGGTGCGGCCCGAGGACGGCGTGCGCGTGGCCACGCTGCTCCAGCAGCGGTGGATGGACAGCATCCAGCGCGAGGGCGTGCTGGCGGAAGGCGCCGCGCCCTTCGCCCTCCCCGCGACGGAGGACGGCGAGCCGCCCTGCCCGGCCTGCGGCACCGTGGCGCCCCTGGTCGCGGGAGCCTGCGCGGACTGTGGACTTCAGCTCGAGTAGTAGGACCCGCGTCGTCCGCGCGGGGTCATGCGGCATTTGGAGGTAGACGCGGATGGAAGTCAAAGGCGTGGCGTTCCTGGCGCGGCAGCAGATGGTGGCGGAGGAGCACGGCGAGCAGACCTGGCGAACGTTCATGGAGGAGATGAAGAAGCGCGAGCCCGTCTTCGCGCAGCCGGTCCTCCCGGTGACACGCCTGCCCGTGGATGCGTTCCTGCGGCTCAACGAGGCGCTGCTCAAGCGCTTCTACGGAAGTGACCCGACCACGTGGTGGCACTTCGGCGTGAAGTCCGCCGAGTACGCGCTGGGCAAGGGACAGCTCAAGGCGATGTTCAGCCCGGGCGACTTCCGCCGCTTCCTCTTCTTCACGCCGGGAATCTGGAAGGGCTACTTCACGGAAGGCGCCATCGAGGTCCAGCCGGGCACGGGCTCCACGGACCTGCGCATCGTCGGTGTGCCCAAGCCGCATGTGTACTTCGAGCTGTCGGTGATGGGCTTCGCGGCGGGTGGGCTGACGGCGCTCGGAGCGAAAGACTTGAAGCACGAGGTGCTCAAGGGCTTCACGAAGGGAGACCCGGAGGTCTTCTACCGTTTCAACGTGAGCTGAGCGGCGGATGCGGTGTGGCGCACGCGAGCAACCTGCCGCGTGCGCCATGAACTCCGAGCCGAGGCTCAGGCGCCGCGACGGCGCAGACGCGCGCCGAGCAGCATCAGCGCGGCGCCGAGCAGCGGCACGCCGCCCGTGGTGGAGCAGCCGCCCTTGTCGTCGTCACCACCACCACCGCCGCCATCGCCGACCTTCACCTTGAGCGTGGTGGTCGCGGAGGAGTCACCCGTCTCGTCACCCGTGCCGTTCACCGAGTTGCCCGCCCCGTACAGGGTGAGCGTGGTGCCGGTGGCGGGGGCCACGAGGGTGAAATCGAAGCGGACCTCGCCGTTGGCGAACGCCTTCGGGCCGGTGTGGGTGAGCTCCCCCGCAACCTTCTTGGAGCCAGCGCCCGCGGTGAGCGTGCCGGCGCCGTCCACGGAGACGTTGTAGCCCCCCTTGACCGCGGGGCCGCCCTTGATGACGAGGGAGTAGTTGCCCGTCTGCCCGGGCTCGAGGGACGCAGGACCGTCGATGCTCACGGTGGGGCCCGTGGTGCCGGAGCGGGTGTGGCAGCCGGAGGTCGCGCACGTGCGCGCGGCGTCCTGACCGCTGTGGCCCGTCTGGCCCGTGGCATAGGCGAACGCAGAACCCGAGACGAGGCACGCCGCCATCGCACCGGCAACTCCGAGAGACGGAAGAAACGACCGCATGAAGCCTCCCAATGGGAACAACGCTGAGGGGAATGGGGGCTCCTTCTTAGCGCGACCCACCCGCGCTTCACAGCACCTCGCCCGGCACTCTCGCGCTCCCACCACACAGGTCGACCCTGACCCGCGCCGCTCTTGTGCTCGCAGCGCGGAAGAATCCACCGAGGCTGCCCTTCACTTCGCGAGGCGCTGGAAGGCCTCGCGCAGCGCCTCCGCCGCCCCCTGCTCCATCACCTCCCCGTGACACACGAGCACCCGCTGGATGTCCCACGCGAGCACCTGGTCCAGGGACGCGCGCACCGCGGGCCGGTCCTTGATGACCATCTTGGTGATGACGGTGGGGGACAGCCGCTGCCATGCGCCATTGAGCTTCAGATACATCCGGGTGAGCCACGAGCCCGAGCGGTGGATGTTGAAGGACATGTCCGTGAGCAGCACCGTCTTGCTGGGGCGGTGGAAGAACACGAACTCGTCCAGCATCGGCATGCCGCGCACGGCCACCTGCTCGATGCCTTCCACCGGCGGGCCGCTCTCCAGCTCCACGTCGATGCGCAGGTCGGGCCGCTTCCGGCGCAGGCCCGCGGGCGCCAGCACCTTCGCCTCGGGATAGGCCGCGGCCCACTCGCCCACCTTGAGGTGGTGCATCAGGTTGGGCGCCACCAGGAAGCGCACCGGGCCCAGCGCGTCCACCGCCGCGCGCAGCTCGGGCGTCATGGCGACGGGCGAATGCACCCACAGTCCGCCATCCGGCAGGCGGATGACCGTCATCCGGCCTCCCAGGTCGAAGGCTCCCATCCGGAAGGGGATGCTCAGGGTGTGGACCTGGCCTGCCACCGCATGAAACATGGGGGTCGTCCTCAGCATGGGTCGTCCTCCTCGCGTGAGTCGGGCGCGCATCCTGCCCCCGGGCGGTGAGCCCCACAACACCCGCCCGCCCCCCGAGGTGACTACCGGACGCCCCTGCGGGCGACTGGGGCGTTGATTTCCGGGTGAGCCCATCGTAGGCAACCGTCCTCTTTCCACGACTGAAGAAGGGTGCTCCGCACATGGCCGAGAAGCTCACGCCCCGCGAAAAGGGCTTTTCCGAGTGGTACGTCGACCTGGTCCAGAAGGCGAAGCTCGCCGACTACTCGGACGTGAAGGGCTGCATGGTCATCCGGCCCAACGGCTATGCCATCTGGGAGAACATGCAGCGCGTCCTGGACAAGATGTTCAAGGACCTGGGCCACAAGAACGCCTACTTCCCGCTGCTCATCCCCGAGAGCTACCTGAAGAAGGAGGCCGAGCACGTCGAGGGCTTCAACCCCCAGCTCGCCGTCGTCACCCACGCGGGCGGCGCCAAGCTCGAGGAGCCCTACGTCATCCGGCCCACGTCGGAGACCATCATCAACCGCAGCTTCGCCAAGTGGGTGCAGAGCTACCGGGACCTGCCCCTGCTCCTCAACCAGTGGGCGAACGTCATGCGCTGGGAGATGCGCACCCGCCTGTTCCTGCGCACCACCGAGTTCCTCTGGCAGGAAGGTCACACCTGTCACGAGACGGAGGAGGACGCGGAGAAGGAGACGCTCCAGATGCTGGAGGTCTACCGCACCTTCGCCGAGGACTACATGGCCATGCCGGTGATGACGGGCCGCAAGTCGGAGTCGGAGCGGTTCGCCGGCGCCCTGCGCACGTACAGCATCGAGGCCATGATGCAGGACAAGAAGGCCCTGCAGGCCGGCACCAGCCACAACCTGGGCCAGAACTTCGCCAAGGCCTTCGAGACGAAGTTCCAGGGCCGCGACGGCCGCGAGCACTTCGTGTGGCAGACGTCGTGGGGCGTCTCCACGCGCCTCATCGGCGGCCTCATCATGACGCACTCGGATGACTCGGGCCTCATCGTCCCGCCGAAGCTCGCCTCCAACCACGTGGTCATCATCCCCATCGCGGGCAAGGCCACGGACGCGGAGAAGGCCCAGGTGCTCGCCAAGAGCCACGCGCTCGCCGCGGACCTGCGCAAGGCGGGCCTGGGCGTGGTGGTGGACGACGACGAGAGCAAGGGCCCGGGCTTCAAGTACTTCGAGCACGAGCTCGTGGGCACGTGCGTGCGCATCGAGATTGGCCCCAAGGACCTGGCCAAGGACTCGTGCGTGATGGTCCGCCGCGACCTGAAGCAGAAGGAGTTCATCCCGCTGGGCGAGGCCGTCACCAAGGCGCAGGCCATGCTGGACGACATGCAGAAGGCCCTGTTCCAGAAGGCGAAGGACTTCCGCGACGCGCACACCTTCGAGGTCAACTCCTACGAGGAGATGAAGGAGAAGGCGGACGCGGGCTTCCTCTTGGCGCACTGGAACCTGGACCCCAAGGTGGAGGCGCGCATCAAGGAGGAGACGGGCCTGACCACGCGCAACCGGCCCTTCGCCCTCAAGCAGGAGCCGGGCAAGTGCGTCGTCACCGGTGAGCCCTCGCCGGGCCGCATCGTGTTCTCCAAGGCGTACTGAGCCGCCGGTCGCTCGCGCCTCACGGAAGGGCCGTGGGAGGAGCCTCGTGCTCCCCTCGCGGCCCTTCGCCGTTTCCGGGGCCCCTCCTTGGATGGAGAGCCCATGCTCACGGAATATCCGCGTCCTATCATCGTCAGCGAGCATCCATGAACATCCCCGGCCCCGAGGCATCCCCAGAAGACGGTCCCCTGGCGCGCGCTCGCGCGGCCGACCCGCACGCCCCACCGGCGGATGCCGACGAGGGGAGCGAGGTGCTGAAGAAGCTCCTGGGCCTCGTGGGGATGGGGCTGGGCGGCGCGCTGGTCGTCGCGCCGCTGTCCTTCGCGTTCCTCGCCATCTTCGTCATCAAGGACCCGCCGAACAGCCAGGGAAGGACGGGGGGCATCATCCTGCTGGTGCTCATCTGCATCCCCCTCGTCCTGCTCGGCCGGCTCCTGTGGAAGGCGGGGAGGTCACCGTTCCGGAGCGCCGCGCGGCGCGCGGAGCTGGGGGCGTTCCTGCGCGACAAGGAGGAGTTCACCGTGGCGCAGGTGGCCTTGTTCTGCGGCGTGTCCGACGCGAGGGCTCAGCGCCTCGTCGAGCGGCTCATCGCCCGCGGCGAGCTTCACGTCGTCTTCGTGCCAGAGAGAGGGGCCTACGCCATCCCCTCACGCGCCTCGAAATGGACCTTCCCGGAGTGGATGCCAGCCATCCCCAGGCAAGCCCCCGCCAGTCCCGCGCCACCGGATGGCGGGCCGGTCGCCATCCGGCGGCTCCTCCACCGCTGTCCTTCCTGCAACGCCCCTCATGAGCTCACCGGCGCACGCGTCGGGGACCGGGTGCGCTGCCCCTATTGCGACAACGCCTTCCAGGTCGTCGCCGCCAGGGAGGACTGACGCGAGACGGGCCCCTCACCCCGCGCTGACGCGCTGGGGCTGCCTCGCGGGCACGAAGGTCGACACGGGCTCCGACTTGCCGGCGACGGGCAGGGGCGCGGCGGGCTCGAAGGAGAGGTGGGGGTCGTCCGTGCAGCGGGCGCGCGTGGCCTCCGACACCAGCATGGCCACGCCGACCTTCTTGGTGAGCCCCTCAATCCGGCTGGCCAGGTTCACCGCGTCGCCAATCACCGTGTACTCGCGGCGCTGCTCGCTGCCCACGTCGCCAACGACGACGCGCCCGGTGTGGATGCCGATGCCGATGCGCAGGGGCTCCTCGCCGCGCGCCACGCGCTCGGCGTTGAGGGACTCCAGCGCCTCCAGCATGGCGAGGCCACACGCGACGGCGGCCTTCGGATGTCCGGGCAGGTCCATGGGCGCGCCGAAGTACGCGAGGATGCCGTCGCCGATGAACTTGTCGAGCGTCCCGCCATGGCGGAACACCACCTCCACCATGCGCGACAGGTACTCGTTGAGCAACGTCACGACTTGAGGGCTGTCCATCCGCTCGGACATCGACGTGAAGCCTCGGATGTCCGAGAACAGCAGCGTCACCTCGCGGTGCTCCCCTCGGCCCGCGTCCGCGCCCTGCTGGGCAATCCGCCGCGCCACCTCGGGTGAGAAGTAGCGCCCCAGCCGCGCCAGGCTCACCTCCTCTCGCGCCACCTGCGTCACCAGCCCCAGCACCTGCCGGCTGATGAACGCCGCCGAGAGCGCGCCCAGCACCATCACCAGCACGATGCCTGGGAGCAGCTGCTCCCACTGCATCCCCGCCAGAATCACCAGCCCCGTCTCCAGGCCGACGGCCAGCGCCGTGGCCAGCACCACGGTGACCCGCGACAGCGTCACGAGCGACGCGAGCACCACGAGCACGATGTAGACGCCGAGCGCCAGCAGCGCCGTGGGCACGCCGTTCTCGTTCCGCACCGTGCGGATGGCCAGGCCCTGGAGCGCGAAGATGGCGGGCATGTCCAGGAACACGAGCCCCAGCGCGGGGACGCGTCCCAAGGCCGGGAAGCGCCGCGCGCCGGCCCACAGGCCCAGGGCCAGGAGCAGGTACGCGCCGAGCACCCCCATGGGCATGCGCCACTCGAACACCCACGACATCCCCAGCCAGCACGTCACGGCGGCGACGCGGAACCGGTTGAGCCACTCACCGACTTGCGCACGCCACGCCTCCAGGCGCCGCTGGAGTGTGTCCTCGACCTGGGGGAGCATTCGCATGTGCGGGACACGCTAGTCCGCTTCGGCGTCACCCGGTCAATCGCGGTTCGACACCCCGAGGACGGCGCCCGGCCGCCTGTTTGCCCTTCATCGCGCCACTGAGTGACAATAGAAACATGTCACTTCGTTCTTCTCTCTTCGCCTTGCTCGCCGTGGTCCTGCTGGGGTGCTCCGGGTCGCCCGATGAGCCAGGGCCCGGGCCGGGGGGCCTCCCGGGCGGCGAGGTCCACCCGGGGGTGACCTCGAATGACGGAGGCTCCCCGGACGCGGGGACGCCAGACGCGGGCGGAGGGCCCACCGACGCGGGGCTGACCCGCATCGCGCCCGCTGAGTACCAGCTGTTCTACCTGGTCGACGGGCGGGTGCTGGGCATCGGCTCCAACCGGGCCGGGCAGCTCGGCGTCGGCCACTCCAATCCCTACAACCAGGTGCCCCCCGTGGACATCGCCCTGCCCGCGGGCCTGCGCTTCAAGGACGTCGCGGGCGGCGGCTTCCAGAGCCTCGCGCTCGACGTCCAGGGACGCGTCTGGACCTTCGGGCAGAACCTCTACGGCCAGCGGGGCGACGGCACCACGAACGACTACCCCAACCGCACCACGACGCCGAACAACGGACAGCCGTACCTCATCCTCACGGACGCCACGGGCGCGGCGTTCGACAACGTCGTCGCGGTGCGCAGCGCGCTGCTCTTCAACATGGCGCTGAAGGCGGACGGCTCCGTGTGGGTCTGGGGCATGAGCGGCACGGCCATTGGAAACACCCTGGGCATCGCGGGGGACGGCAACACGGCGGCGCGCAACATCACCCGGCCCACGCGAGTCCCGCTGCCGCAAGGGGTCGTCATCAAGCGCTTCACGACGAACGACACCAGCATCTTCGCGCTCGATGACACCGGCAAGGTGTGGGCGTGGGGTGGCGGCTCCGCCAACGAGACCTTGGGCACGGGCAGGTTCAGTGAGTACGCGCGGCCGAACCTGGTGAACATCCCCGCGCGGGTGCTGGAGATTGCGCCGGGAGGCTCTCAATGGGTCGTCGCGCTCGACGAGAACGGGAGCCTGTGGGGCTGGGGACTCAATGGGACCTACCTGGGACTCGGCCCGCCGCAGGGAGGGTGGTATCCGGTGTCCACGCCGGTGCGGTTGACCTTCCCGGAGTTCGGCGCGCGCAAGGTGGTCCACGTCTCCGCGACGGGCCACGTCACCCACGTCATCCTGGACAACGGGACGCTGTGGGGCTGGGGCGACAGCGCGCTGGGTGAGGTGGGCAATGGCGTGATGCTCGACTTCGCCACCTACCCCACGCCGTACAACTGGGACTGGGGGAAGTACCAGAAGATGGTCTTCCGCCCCGTGCAGGTGGCTCCGGGCGTCACCTTCTCGGCGCTGCACAACACCGCGCAGTCGTTCTACGCGTACGCCACCGCGACGGACGGAACCATCTACTCCTGGGGCCGCAACAAGACGGGCGTGCTGGGCAACGGCGTGCGGCCCATCGGGGACGTCGCGGGCCGGCCGGACAGCTGGAACGTGGCGACGGCCACGCCCGTGCCCGCGCACCGGCTGACCACCGGCACGGACACTCCGTCGAAGTAACACCCCCCTCACTCCCAGGCGCCGGGGGCTGCGGTATCCTCCGCGCCGGAGAAGAGATGGCAAGCATCGGTCATGCGGCGGTGGGTCTGGCGTTGGGGCGGTATGAGGCAGGCGACGGGTCGACCCGCCGGCGACTTGCCTCCATGGTGTTCTTCGCGGCCCTGGCCCTGCTTCCCGACGCGGACGTGGTGGCCTTCGTGTTCCGCATTCCGTACTCGGCGCCGTGGGGACATCGAGGTGCGTCGCACTCGTTCGTCTTCGCGGCGGGTGTGGCGCTCGTCGTGGCGCTGGCGGCGAAGTGGGCCTCCGCGCCGCCGCTGCGATGGGGCGCGCTGGCGTTCCTCGCGGTGGCGAGCCACGGACTGCTCGACTCACTCACCGATGGCGGCTTGGGCGCGGCGCTGCTGTGGCCGTTCTCGAATGCGCGATTGTTCGCGCCCGTTCAGCCGCTGCCGGTGTCTCCCATCGGCGCGGGCATGCTGTCCCCCCGTGGGATGTATGTCGTTGGCGTGGAGCTGCTCGCCTTCATCCCCTTCTGGGCCTACGCCCTCTGGCCCCGCAAGTCCGCGACGAGGCACCGCACCCCATGAGACTGTTCACCGCCGTCACCCTGGGCGCGGACATCGAGGCCCGAGTCACCACCGCGATGAAGCCGCTGCGCTCGCTGGCGAGCCACGCGCGCTTCGTCCGCGTGGAGGGCCTGCACCTCACGCTCGTGTTCCTGGGCGAGGTGGAGTCCGCTCGGCTGCCCGCCATCCGTGAAGCGCTCGCGAGCGTGGGTCCTCGGCATGCGCCGTTCACGGTGTCCGTGGGGGGCGGTGGCACGTTCGGTTCCCCCACGCACCCTCGGGTGCTCTGGGCCGACGTCCAGGGTGACACGGCGGCGCTCAAGGCACTGCAAGCGGATACAGCGGAGCAGCTGCGCCCCCTGGGCTTCGAGCCCGACTTCCACGAGTACGCGCCGCACCTGACGCTCGCGCGGAGCAAGGAGTCTCGCGGCGAGCCGGCGTTTCTGAAGTGCGTGGAGGCGCTGAAGGACCAGAAGCTGGGCGAGGGCCGAGTGGACCGGCTCATCCTCTTCGAGAGCCAGGGGCCTCAGTACCTCTCCGTGGCCGAGGTCCCCCTGAGCCGTGTGGGTTGAGGGCGCTGGCACTCCGACTGCACTGGCTTCCCACCAGCGAGGTAACCGCTGGAAAGGATGAGGCATATGCGAGGGCTGCTGGTGCTGGGGCTGTGGTTGTGGGGACTCGGCGCGGTCGCGGAGCCGCGAGAGACACTCGAGTCGAAGCTGCAGACCGGAGACGTGGTGCTGCACACCTCGCGCTCCCGGCAGTCGAAGGCCATCCAGGCGGCCACGCACAGCTCGCTGTCACATGTCGGGCTGGTGGAGGTCACCCCCAAGGGGGTGTTCGTGGTGGAGGCCGTGCAGCCGGTGCAGCGAGTCCCCTTCGCGAAGTGGAAGGCGCGGGGGGTGAATGGGCACATCCTGGTGCTACGTCCTGAGAATCTGGATCTGGCGACCCGGGAACGCGTCCTGAGCGCGGCGAAGAAGCACCTGGGCAAGCCCTATGACTGGAAGTTCGGTTGGGGCGACGAGGCGATGTACTGCTCGGAGCTGGTGCGCAAGGCGTACATCGAGGGCGCGGGTGTGGAGTACGGGGCGATGGAGCGGCTGGGCTCGCTCGATGTCGCGGGGCTCCAGCAGCAGATGCGCGAGCGTTATGGCACCCAGGTCCCTCTGGACCTGGAGCTGGTGACGCCCGCCAGCCTGGCCCGGGATGGCCGACTCGTAGTGATTCACTCGGATTTCCCGGAGGGCTGCTAGCTACACACCGCGTCGTGAATATTCCATGGGTGTATCCAACCCCGACTCTCGGGAGGTGAGCTTGTCGCGTGAGCCCGAGTAGAGTCGTCACATGCGACGACTCTTGTTCGTGCTCCCCCTCCTCGTCCTCGCGGGTTGCAAGAAGGCGGAGACCCAGGGTGCGGTGAATGTTGCGGTGAAGTACTCCGGGTTCAAGCCGGGCTGCTTGCGCGTGGAAATCTCGGATGCGGCCAGCGGGAAGTCCGTGCGCAAGGACTTCATGTCGGAGGTCCAAGGGGACGTCGGCGTCGGCGGCACCACGCAGATTGGCATGGTGCCTCCCTCGGACTGGGGCTCGTCCTTGGGGGTGAAGGTTGAAGCCTTCGAGAAGTCGTGTGACGGCAAGCGGGTCGTCGACAAGTCGGGCACCGTGACGGTGGCGCTCAACACCGTGCAGGTCGTCACGTTGAGCCTGCAGGCCACGGACGCGGACAAGGATGGATTTGTCGACGTCATCAACGGTGGCACGGACTGCAAGGATGACAACGAGAAGATCAACCCGGGCGTGGACGAGCTCTGCAACGACACCGACGACAACTGTGACGGTGTCTCGGATGAGGTTCACTTCAAGCTGAACCAGGCCTGCGAGGTATCCGCCGACTGCAAGGGCATCTCCCGCTGCAATCCGACGACACAGGCTCAGTACTGCGACACCCCGCCCCAGAAGACCGTGTACCCGGATGCCGACGGGGACAAGTTCGGCTTGAAGGATGCACCCCCTCGCGTCGTCTGCGGCGACATCCCGTCGGGCTACACCGACGGGCCCGCGACGGACTGCCGCGACGACGTGTACAGCATCAACCCGGGGACGCAGGACCTCTGCGATGGCGAGGACACCAACTGCGACGGGAACCTCGATGAGCGGTTTCCCACCAAGGACCAGGGCTGCACGAACCTGACCACCCACTGCGAAGGCACGCAGACGTGCAGCGCCAACAAGCAGAGCCTCGAGTGTGTGACGCCCGCTCCGCCCAAGTGGTACCTGGATGAGGATGGTGACGGGTACGGCGGGAGCACGGTCGTCGAGTCTTGCGGGAAGCCCGCTGGGGCCTATGTCGCGCAGGGCGGCGACTGCGATGACGGGAATCCCTACACGAATCCCGGTGCCACCGAGATTTGCGACGGATTGGACAACACGTGTGATGGCAACAAGGAGACCGCCGCACAGTGCCCTGGCAATGCCGATGCGGAATGGGTCTCGAAAACCGTGGAGGGCGGATACAACTGGCTCTCCGCTTCTTCGTGGGGCACGAAAAACACGGGCGGCCTCTGGGTCGTCGGCACTGGCATTCGTCGAGCGCGGCTGACCTACCCCGAAACGACCTTCACCGTGACTTCGAGCACCAATTGCGGCAACGAGTCCCTCACTTCAATCAGTGAGTGGACTGCTGTTTGGAGCGACCCTGCAGATGGCCGTGCATGGCTCGGAACTTCAGGCGGATTCAAGGCCCACCAGACCCAGAGCGCTACGAACTGCACCTATATCAGTGACGACGACTTGAACGTCTTCGGCTTGACGGGTCTGCGAACCGGCAACAGCCTGAGCCTCTATGGTGCCGCAGCAAACTCCGCGGCAGGCGAAGGCACAGCATTCACCTGGAACGGAGCAGGGGCGCTCACGTACAACGGTCCCACGAACACCCTTGCGCCCACCTACGATGTTCATGCGCACAGCACAGACCACGTCCTGGTGGTGGGAGGCGTCACCACTGGCAATGCCAGCAATCGCCCACGCATCTACCGTTTCACTCCAGGCAATGGACAATGGACCGCAGAGACGGTTCCCAGTGGGGAGAGACTCCGTGGTGTCTGGGCGGTCAATGACAAGGTCGCCTTCGCAGTGGGTGATGCGGGCACCGCGTTCAGGAAGACCAACGGAACCACGTGGGTCGCCTTGCCCAAGCCTTCCGATAGCCACGACTTGACCTCTGTCATCGCCTTCGGTGCGAACTCCGCATATGCCACTTGCGCCAACGGGCATATCTACCGGTTCAATGGCTCCGCATGGACCAGGGTCCACAACGGCAGTGGCCGACTCAACGACATCACTGGCACGGGCCCCGATGATATCTGGGCCGTGGGCAGTGGCGGGCGCATCGTCCGCTGGCCGTACTGGCCGTAACCCCTTCCTCAGTTCCCCCGCCGCGCCACCACGAAGCGGCGGGTGAACAGGAACGGCGTACCCCGCGCATGAGCGGGGTACGCCTGCCTCAACCGAGGCCCCAGCTCCTCCACGAACGCGCGCCCCTCTTCCTCCCCCAGCGCCGCCAGCACGGGCCGCAGCGTCGTCCCCAGGAGCCACTGGAGCACCGCGTCCTCACCGGGCAGCAGGTGCAGATACGTGGTCTCCCACGCATCCACCGTCATCCCCAGCCCCGCCAGCAGGGACTCGTACCGCTCCAACGTCTCCACCGGCCTCGCCCGCCCCGCGCCCAGCTTCGGCGCGAAGCGCGGCAACCTCCGCACCTCATCCACCAGCCGGTGTGACGCCGCCTCGAAGTTGGCCGGCACCTGGAACGCCAGCACCGCGCTCGGCGCCAGCTTCGCCACCAACCTCCCCATCAGCGCCGCATGGTCCGGCACCCAGTGCAGCGCCGCGTTCGACACCAACACATCCAGCGGCGCAGGTGGCTCCCAGCCCGCCAGCTCTCCCACCTCGAACCGCACACCCTCCGGCGCGGGACGGCGGCGCGCCTCCTCCACCATCTCCACCGACGAATCCACCCCGCACACCACCGCGCCCGGCCAGCGCTCGGCCAGCACGCGCGTCAAATCCCCCGTCCCACAGCCCAGGTCCGCGACCTGTCGGGGCGCATCCACATCCACTCGAGACAGCAACTCGAAGAAGGGCCGCTTCCGCTCATCTCGAAAGCGCGTGTATTGCGTCGGGTCCCACATGCCTGCCTCCCAGCGGCGTGCTCACACCGTCCACGCCCAGGTGTAACCCAGCGCCTCGCTCAGCGCTGGATGCGCAGCACCTGGAACCCCTTCCCCTCGCTCCCGAAGCCGCTCAGGTTCTCCACCCGCACCACCAGCTCCCCCGTCGGCAACACGCCCCACACATCCGCGCGCGCCAGCCCCGACTCCCCCTCCTGCCGCTCATAGCGACGCGCGTCCCACCACGACTCCGCATCCCCGCTCGTGAAGAGCCGAGCGGAGAGGTCCCCCGGCGCATGCACATCGCCCGTGCTGGACCAGGCCGTCCCCAACACCCAACCCCACCCAGGCACCGCCACCAACGAGGTCGCCGGCCCCGGCAAGTCCCGCACCGTGCTCACCTGCCCCTGGGGAGTCACGCGCAGCAGCTTCGGGTGCTCGGGCTCGAACAACGTCGACTGCCCCAACAGCAGCGAGCCATCCGCCTTCACCACGCCCGCCATCGCATTCGCGCGGTACCCCTGGAGCACGGACACCCACGTCCGCCCCCCATCCGTGGAGCGCAGCACCGCCGCCTGCACCATGTTGCTGCCCATCAGCGCCCACAGCGCCCCCGTCGCGGGGTCCACCACCAACGCATACGCATGCCGATGCGCCGTCAGCGTGGAGCGGACCGTCCAGCGCGCCCCTCCATCCGTGCTCACCCACAGCCGCAGCGGGACCGATGACGAGGTGAACGTCTGGTACTCGAGGAAGAACCACGTGTCCCCCCACCACGCGAAGTTGCGCGGCCCCAGCGCCCGGTAGCCCCCGAGCGACACCCGGTCCTTCCACGTCCTCCCGCCATCCGTGGAGCGCTGGAGGAAGTACTCCCCCATCGCGCTCACCACCCCCATCAGCGTGCCGCCGGGCATCGCCGCCACCGTCCACAGACTCCCCTGCCCTTCTCCTCGCGGCGAGAAGGTGCGCCCCCCATCCGTGCTCGCCATCAACCGCGTCCGGTCCCCTCCCGCGGCGACCCCATACAGCGTCCCCGCCCCATCCACCGCGAGCAGCTCCTGACTCGCGTTGGAGCTCACCAGCTCCAGCGCGAAGGGCTCTCCCGGAGGCTCCTCGTCGAGCGACAGCGTCACCCGCGACACGGTGCCTCGGGAGCTCGCGTCCGGCGTCTCCCCATACAGACACGACACCTCGCTGCTGCCCACGGGCAGCACATCCACCGCGTTCGGATAGCCCTTGAACGTCACATCTCCATCCAGCAACACCGACGCGCCCAGCCGCCCATCCGCCGCCAGCGTCCGCACGCGCAGCTCGTAGTGCCGGTTCAGCACGCGCATGCGGTTGTAGAAGATGTACAGCGTGTCCCCCACGCGGGTGACGGCCGCCTGGAGCGCCCAGTCCGGAGTGCCCTCCACCAGCGTGCGAGGCCCGAAGGCCGTCCCGTCGAAGCGTCGGTGATACAGCCGCTCGCGCTCGTCCTTGTAGACCAGGTGCATGCCGCCTCGGCCGTCGGCCACCGCGCTCAGCGCCGCGCCATGGTAGATGCCGTCGGGGAACGCCTCGCGCACGGGGCCCCACGACTCCACCGGCTCCGAGTCCTCGTGCACACGCATGCGCGTGGGCACGAAGCCGTCATGCATCGCGTAGACGAAGACGAGCTTCGTCCCCACGCTCAACAGCCGGCCACCGCCCCGCCGCCGCACCCGGTCCAACACCTGCGGCGCCCCGAAGCTCTGGCCTCCATCCGTGGACGCCACCATCACCGCGCTGGAGCCACCGTCCGACTCCCAGCGAAACGCCTGCACCCACAAGCGCCCCACCGAGTCCCGGGCCAGCAGCGCCCGCGAGTACCCCGTGCCGTCGCTCTCCGCGTCCAGCACACGCACCGAGGGCTCCGGCGCCCACGTGTCCGAGCCCGCCTGATAGCGCCACCACTGGAACCAGACGTCGTGCCGGCGCGAGGGCGCCCACTGCGGCCCCTCGTAGGAATAGACGAGCGCCACGTCCCGGCCCACCGCGAGGAGCTCCGCGCGGTCCGTGTGCGTGAAGTCCGGCTGCACGTCCCCGACGCGCCGCACGGTGCGCAGCCCGTCCTCGGAGCGGTACAGCACCAGCCCCTTGCCCTCCACGCCTCCGTGCTGGATGGCGACGAGCAGGCTGGGAGGACGTCCTCCACCTCTGTCGATGCGAACAATGTGGCGCTGCGCCGGGAGCGTGAGGGCATTGCCCCCGCTCACCGGAACCAGCACCGAGCCCCCTGTCGCCAACACCGTGGCGAGCAAGGCCCCAACCAGCCCCGTCATGAATCCCCCCCTACGGCCTGAGGGGAAGCTGGGGGCCACGGCGACGGAAGGGAAGCCGCCGCACACGCCGACAGCGCCCCATCCGTCTCAACTGAACGGGGCGCCTGTCCTCGGGTGCATGCCCGACTGAACGGGGCATGCATCCCGACACACCGGACGGACTACTTCTTCTTGCGACGCGCGGGAGCGGCCGGAGCAGCGGGAGCCGGCTCCGTGGCGGGGGCCGCCGGGGCCACCGTCTCAGCGGCCGGCGCGGCCGGAGCCGCCGCCGCGTCACCCGCGGGAGGCGTCGCCGGAGCGGCACCGGCGGGAGGCGTGGAGCCCGCGCGCGGAATCGCCGGAGGCGGGTTCACCAGCTGCAGCGAGCCCAGGAAGTCCTCCGCGCCCGGCGCGCCGATGCTCGGGTTGAAGAGGACAATCATGGTGTAGAGGCGCGGGCCCACCAGGTAGTTGCGCGCGCGCAGCTCACCGTTCTGCGAGGACACCGAGTAGGACTTGCCCGGGTAGCCATCCAGGGTGATGGCCTGCTCGTTGCTGACGGTGCCCTTGAGCTGGTTGGCCAGGCCGTCGCGGCCCTCGTTCAGGAAGGCCTCCGGGGGGCGGCTGGCGACAATCTTCTCCGGGTAGTCCGCCGTGCTGATGGAGTAGATGACGCCCTCGGCCGTCTGCAGCGAGTACGCCGCCGTGGACACCTCGCCCGCGGGGATGGTCACCTTCTGGCGCTGCACCTGGGGCTGGCCCGGCATCTTGACGATGAAGCCGTCCTCGCTCACCTGGGTGAGCTGGGGAGCCGCGGGCTGGGCCGCCTCGCCCCCCTCGCCGCCGCCTTCGTTGGGAAGCTCTTCCACCGTCGAAGAGGCGCTCTGGTTCGAGCCGGAGGAATCATCGGTCTTCTGCTGGTGCGCGCACGCGCTGGCCAACAGAGAGAGAGCCGCAATCGAGGCAAGCAGGCGGGACGACAAAGACATGGGCGCGCTTCCTGGTAGGAGTTTGGGGGATGAACGCAGTGCGTCGGACGACGCTAGACGAACTACTTCGCTTCTGACTACCCGAGATTCTCAAGCCCGCCAGTTTCCGGTGTCATGAAGACCCCGGAAGCTTCCGCGGTGTGACAACCACAATGTTCCGGAAGCCGGAGCAACTCCGGCGTCCCGCGACCTACTCGCCCAGATACGCGCGGCGAACCTCGGCGCTCTCCAGCAGCGCCTTGCCCGGCCCCGCCATCACCACCTCGCCCGTCTCCAGCACGTAGCCGTAGTGGGCGGAGTTGAGCGCCAGGTGAGCATTCTGCTCCACGAGCAGCACGCTGACCCCGGCCTTGTTCACGTCGCGCAGCGTGCGGAAGATGGTCTCGGTCACCTGGGGCGCGAGCCCCAGCGAGGGCTCATCCAGCAGCAGCAGTTGGGGCCGGCTGAGCAGCGCCCGGGCGATGGCGAGCATCTGCTGCTCTCCGCCCGACAGCGTCCCGGCCATCTGGTTGCGCCGCTCCTTGAGCACGGGGAAGAGCGCGAAGTTCTTCTCCATGTCCGCGCGAATCTCCGCCGTGTCCCGGCGCAGGTACGCCCCCAGCTCCAGGTTCTCCAGCACGGAGAGGTTGGGGAAGATGCCGCGGCCTTCCGGCGCGTGGGCCATGCCCCGAGGCACCAACTGGTGCGCCTTGAGCGACGTGGTGTCCTGCCCGCTGAACTGGATGCGCCCCGCGCTGGCCTTGAGCATGCCGCTCACCGCGCGCAGGGTGCTCGTCTTGCCCGCGCCGTTGGCGCCGATGAGGGCCACCATCTCGCCCTTGCCCACCGTCAGCGACACGCCCTTGAGGGCCTGGATGGCGCCGTAGTGGACCTTGATGGCCTCCACCGCCAGCAGCGGCGTGAACGCCTGACGCTCACCCAGCGTCTTCACCTGCGCCTCGCTCACGCCGCGCCTCCGTGACTCTCCAGGTAGCTGTCGCCCAGGTAGGCCTCGATGACCTTCCGGTCGCTGCGCACCTGTGCGGGCGCGCCGCGAGCAATCGTCTCGCCGTGGTCCAGCACGGTGATGTGCTCGCAGATGCCCATCACGAGCTTCATGTCGTGCTCAATCACCAGCACGCCCAGCTTGAAGTCATCGCGCAGCTTGCGGATGAGGACCATGAGGTCCGCCTTCTCGCGGGTGTTCATGCCCGCCGCGGGCTCGTCCAGCAGCAGCACGCGAGGCTGGGTGCCCAGCGCGCGGGCAATCTCCAGCCGACGCTGCTCACCGTAAGGCAGGTTGCGCGCCTCCTCGTCGCGGCGGTGCGACAGGCCCATGACGGCGAGCAGGTGCTCGGCCTGCTCCGTCAGCCGGCGCTCCTCGCGCTGGAAGCCCGGGGTGAGCAGGAGCGCCCGCCACCAGTCCGCGTAGTTGTGGCCCGCGTTCTTCAGCTTCGCCACCAGCCCCGTGTCGAACTGGTGCAGCGCCGTCTGCGCGCGGCAGGCCACCTTCACGTTGTCCAGCGCGGTGAGCGCGCGGAACAGGCGGATGTTCTGGAAGGTGCGCGCCACGCCCAGCAGGTTGATCTGGTGCGGCTTGCGGCCGTTCACCTTCGTGTCGCACACCCGCACGTCGCCCTGGCTGGGCTGGTACACGCCGGTCAGCACGTTGAACGCGGTGGACTTCCCCGCGCCATTGGGACCGATGAGACCCTGGAGGTCGCCCTGCTGGATGGAGAGGTGGAAGTCCGTCAGGGCCTTGAGGCCGCCGAACTGGATGCTCACCCCGTCCGCGCGCAGCAGCGGCGCGCTCGCCGTGGGAAGGACCGTCACGCTCGCGCTCACGCCCGACCTCCGCCCTTGCGCGACAGCCACTTGGGCAGCACGTCCCAGATCTCCCGCGTGCCGAACAGCCCCTGCGGACGCGACAGCATCAGCACCACCAGCAGCAGGCCGTAGATGGGCATGCGAATCTGGTCCACCCGCTGCGCCAGGCTGCCCTCGGTGCCGAGCGCGCCGAACAGCGAGCGCATGCCCTCCGGCAGCAGCGTCAGGAAGATGGCCGCGATGATGGCCCCCGTGGTGGAGCCCAGGCCGCCCAGCACCACCATGACGACGATTTCCATCGACCGCACGAAGGTGAAGGAGCCGGGGTTGATGATGGGCACGAAGTGGGCGAACAGGCCGCCCGCGATGCCCGCGAAGAAGGACGAGAAGACGAACGCGCGGACCTTGTAGCCCGTGGTGTCCACGCCCATGGCCTCGGCGGCGACCTCATCCTCGCGGATGGACCACAGGCTGCGGCCGTGGCTGGACGACGCCAGGCGCCGCGCCGCGAGCACCACGAGGAACACCCAGAAGAACACCATGGAGGGGCTGGCGTACTGGGGGATGCCGGACAGGCCCAGCGCGCGGCCGAACGCGTCCGTGTTCTGCACCACGACGCGGATGATTTCGCCGAAGCCCAGCGTGACGATGGCCAGGTAGTCCCCGCGCAGCCGCAGCGAGGGCAGGCCCACGAGGAAGCCACACGCCGCCGCGGCGAGGCCGCCGAGCAGCAGCGCCACGGTGAAGAGCACCTGGTCGCTGGCCGCCACGGGGAGGAAGGACAGCGCCACCTCCTTGAGCTGGAGCGACGCGTAGCCGGCGATGTACGCCCCCACGGCCATGAAGCCCGCATGGCCGATGGAGAACTGGCCCGTCATCCCGTTCACGATGTTGAGGCTCACCGCCAGGATGATGTTCACCCCCATCACGTTCAGCAGATAGGAGGCGAACTCGGAGCCGCTGAGGGCCCACTGGAACAGCACGAGCGCGGGCACCGCCAGCAGCACCGGCAGCACGCCGCGCAGCGCGGGAGGCACCAGCGGACGGGACTCGGGGAGGGGAAGCGCGGGGGTTTGCATCGTCACACCTTCTCCGCGGCGACCCGGCCGAACAGGCCTCCCGGCTTCACCAGCAGCACCAGGATGAGGAAGCCGAACGCCACCGCGTCGCGCCAGGAGCTGGCCGCGTACCCCACGACGAACTCCTCCACCAGGCCCAGCACCAGCGCGCCAATCACCGCGCCCGGCACGTGGCCGATGCCGCCAATCACCGCCGCGACGAAGGCCTTGAGGCCCACGTACAGGCCCATCAGCGGGCTGACGGACGTGTCCTTGATGGCGTAGAGCAGACCCGCGCCCGCGGCCAGGCCGCTGCTGAGCATGAAGGTCAGCGCAATCACCCGGTCGGTGGGGATGCCCATCAGCGCCGCCACCCGGTGGTCCCAAGAGACCGCGCGCATGGCCTGCCCGAAGCGCGTGCCGAACACCAGGTACTGCAGGCCCACCATCAGCCCCACCGCGATGAGGAAGCTGATGACCTGCCAGTTCCACACCACCACGTCGCGGTCCCCGATGATGAGCCACTCGGTGGGCTCGATGATTTCAGGGAACGCGCGGGGGCTGGCGCCGGGCAGGAAGCCGATGTCCAGCTGGAAGCCATACGAGAGCGCGAAGGAGATGCCGATGGCGGTGATGAGCGCCGTGAGGCGGGGCTTCTCGCGCAGGGGGCGGTAGGCGAAGCGCTCGATGAGGAAGCCCAGGAGCGCGCAGCCCAGCATCGCCACCGCGAACACGGCGGCGATGCCCAGGAGCGAGCCACGGGCCTCGCGTCCCAGGGCGAAGGCCGTGGCATAGCCCATGTAGACGCCGACCATCATGACGTCGCCGTGGGCGAAGTTGATCAGCTTGAGGACGCCGTACACCATCGTGTAGCCGAGCGCGACGAGCGCGTAGATGGTTCCGGCGGCCAGACCGTTGATGAGGTGCTGGAGGAGCTGCGCCATTTAGGGAGAGATGGTCGTCACGTACTGCGTCTTGCCGTCCCCGACCTTGAGGACGACGGCGGACTTCACAGCGTTGCGCTTCTCATCGAGCGTGACGGTGCCGGCCACGCCCGGGAAGTCCTTGGTCTGGGCAATCGCGTCGCGCACGGACGGACCGCTCAGGTCCTTGGCGCGCTGGAGCGCCTCGATGGCCACGCGGGCCGCGTCGTAGCCCAGCGCCGCCAGCGCGTCCGGCACGCCGCCGTACGCCGCCTTGTAGTCGGCGATGAACTTCTGCACGCGCGCGTCCGGGTTGTCCGGCGAGTAGTGGTTGGAGAAGTAGCTGCCGGTGATGGCGCTGCCGCCCAGCTCGAAGAGCTTCTCGGAGTCCCAGCCGTCGCCGCCCATCAGCGGGACCTTCAGGCCCACCTCGCGCGCCTGGCGGGCGATGACGCCCACCTCGCTGTAGTAGCCCGGCACGTAGATGCCGTCCGGCTGCGTCTTCTTGATGGCGGTCAGCTGCGCGCGGTAGTCCGTGTCGCCCTGGCTGTAGCTCTCCGTGGTCGCCACCGTGCCGCCCATCTCCCTGAACTTGCGCGTGAAGACGTCCGACAGGTCGATGGAGTAGGCGCTCTTGTTGTCCTGGAGCACGGCGACCTTGCCCAGCTTCAGCTCGTCGCGGGCGAACTTCGCCATCACGAAGCCCTGGAACGGGTCGATGAAGCACACGCGGAAGATGTAGTCGCCCTTCTGCGTCACCGTGGTGTTGGTGGACGACGGCGTAATCATGGGCACGCCCGCCGCCTGCGCCTTCTCCGCCATGGCCAGCGAGTTGGACGAGGCCACGTCGCCCAGGATGAGCACCACCTTGTCCTGCGTAATCAGGCGCGTGGTGGCCTGCGCGGCCTCCTCCGGCTTGCTCTGATTGTCGTAGACCTTCACCGCCAGCTTCTTGCCCTTCACGCCGCCCGCGGCGTTGGCCTCCTTGAGCGCCAGCTCGATGCCGTTGCGCGTGGAGATGCCGAAGGTGGCCTGGCCACCGGTGAGCGCGCCCACCTGGCCCAGGAGGATGGTGTCCGCGTTCGCGGGCGTGCCCCCCGTGCCCGCGGGCTGTCCCTGCGCGGCTTGCGTGCCCGCCTCACCAGAGGGAGGGGGCTGCGTCTTCTTCTCGCAGGCAGCCGCCAAGACGGCGAGCGCGGCGAGCAGCATCGGGGCAAGGCGTCGCATGCGGAGCAATCCTCCTCAACAGGGGGTGCTGCGAGACAAAGCCCCGGTTTTCTAGGGGAGCCCTCTCCATGGGTCAAGCGCGCTGCCAGACAGGCCCTTCCCTCATGTACCCCCCGCGCGGCGCGTCACGACGCACCCGGCCCCGCCAGCGCGGCCCGGCCTCGCTCTCGAACAAGGGGTTCCCACAGGCCTCTCGACAGTTTCCTGGAGCAACCACGGGAGCGAGCCCCTCGCACCGCCGTTGACAGGGCACTGTTCATCCCCAGACGCGCTCCCAACTTCCGAAGGAGAGACCCCGCAGGAAGCCAACCGGAGGAGCCAGCCATGTTCCAGCGCAGCGACATCAAGGAAGGAATGGTCGTCCGCAGCATCGACGGCGAGAAGCTCGGCAAGGTGTTCGCCATGGGCGACGACGCGTTCCACATCGAGAGGGGGCTGTTCTTCCCCAAGGACTACCGCGTCGCCTTCACGGACGTGAGCGAGCTTCGCGACGGAGAGGTCATCCTCACCCGAGGCAAGGAGTCGCTCCAGCAGGTCTCCGAGGCGCAGGCCACCCGCGCCAGCGAGGGGCGCACCGTGACGGAGACCACCACCACGCGCATCCGCGAGGCGGATATCGAAGCGCCCGCGGCCTCCGTCACGCCCCTGACGGGAGAGCTCGGCGCCCGCAGGGACACCAGCTACCGGGCGGCGCTCGACACCGAGCCGTTCCGGGGCGACAGCGGCGACATCTCCATCCCAGTCCACCGGGAGAGGCTGAACGTGGAGAAGCACGACACGAAGGCGGGCGAGCTGCGCGTACGCAAGGACGTCGTCGAGGAGGAGGAGGTCGTGCGGGTCCCCGTCCGCCACGAGCGCGTCCGCGTGGAGCGCCGGGCGGTGACGTCGGAGCGGCCCGCGATGAGCGCCGCGTTCAAGGAAGAGACCATCGTCGTCCCCCTGCACGCCGAGGAAGTGGAGGTCACCAAGCGCTCCGTGCTGGATGAAGAGGTCGTCATCCACCGCGACGTCGTCGAGGAGGAGCGCCGCATCGCGGAGACGGTGCGCCACGAGAACGTGGAGATTCGCACCGAGGGCGACGTCGACGCGCCGCGCACCCTCAACGCCACGTCGGACGACCCGGCGCTGACGCGCTCCTGAGCGTCACCGCGCCACGTTCTTCCGGGGCGGCGGGGCCCGAGGCTCCGTGTCGATGTCCTCCTGGGGGTCGTGCGCCAGGCCGGGCGCCACCTGGGCCCGGCCCGCCGCGCGGGTCAGGTCCAGCGACTGGAGCTCCCGCAGCCGGTCCGGGAAGTAGCGCGCCGTCAGCCGCGCCAGCTCCGCGTCCTTCACCGGCGTGACGACCTCCATCAGCCGGTCCGCCATCTCCTGCGCGTTGGCGAAGCGCGCGGCCGGCGACTTGGCCAGCGCGACCTCCATCACCTCCCACAGCGGCCGGGCGATGGACTCCGGCCGGGGCAGCGGCTCGTCGCAGATGGCCTTCATGGAGCTGAGCTCGTCGCCCCGGTCGAACGCGCGCGTCCACGTCAGGGCCTCGTAGAGCAACAGTCCCATGGCGAACAGGTCACTGCGCGCATCCAGCCGCTGGCCCCGGGCCTGCTCCGGGGACATGTAGAGCGGCTTGCCCTTCACGATGCCCGGCAGCGTCACCGTGCGCTGCGCGCGCGCCTTCGCCACGCCGAAGTCCAGCACCTTCACGCGCCCGTCGAAGCCGACCATCAGGTTGTGCGGCGACAAGTCGCGGTGCACCAGGTGCAGCGGCTTGCCGTCCTCGCCCCGCAGCTGGTGCGCCGCGTGGAGGCCGCCCAGCGCCTGCGCCACCACCGCCACCGCCTGCGAGGGCGTCAGCGGCCCCTGCTGCGCGCGCAGGAGCCGGTCCAGGTCCACGCCCCGCACCAGCTCCATGGCGATGAAGTACGCCCCCTGCGCCTCGCCGAAGTCGTAGACGTGCACCAGGTTGGGGTGCGACAGCCGCAGGCCGATGCGCGCCTCGTCCAGGAACTGCCCGATGATGGCGGGGTCGGCCGTCAGGTGCGGGAGGATGCGCTTGAGGGCCACCAGGCGCCCCAGGCCCTCCGGCCCCTGCGCCCGCGCCACCAGCACCTGCGCCATGCCGCCGGTGCCCAGGGGCGTGAGCACCTCGTACTTGCCGATGCGGCCCTTGGGCACGGGCGTGTCGTCCACCGACAGCTCGTCCAGCCGCTCCAGCGGGCCCTGCCCGTCCATCAGCGCCAGGAAGGCCAGCACCGCCGTGTCCAGCTGCTCGCCGATGGCCTCCACCAGCTTCATCACCAGCTTGCCGCCGTCCTCGAAGGCGCCGCCCACGGCCAGGCCCAGGCCGCCCAGGTCCAGGCTCCCCAGCGTCAGCCGCGTGCAGAACAACATCCGCCCGTTCGGCAGCCGGCGAGGGCCTCGCCAGGAGGCGGCCTCGAAGACATCCACGCCCAGGTCGCCCAGCACCCGCGTCAGCACCGGGCCCCGCGTGCCCCGCAGGGACACGAACCCCGCGGGCGCGTGCACCATGCGCGCGCATTGCGTGAGGAAGACATCCAACCCCGCGTCCAACGTCAGCCCGCGCTGAAGGCAGTCTTCCAGGATGTCGTCCGACATCCGCTGCACGGCCACCAGCCCGCGCAGGAACGCAACCTCTGTCTCCAGGGATGGGAATTCCACGGGCGCATTACACACCCGTTGGCGCTAGTCCCGAAAGTCTGGGGTTGCGGTTAGACGCGCTCGCGGTCCTTCACGGGCACGGGCGTGCCGAGGACGCGCTCCGGGCTGCCCGAGGACAGGGACAGGGAGCGGACCTCCTCGGTGATGCCGTGGGAGTCCAGGATGGCCTCCAGGCGGGCCACGCGGGCGGCCAGGCGGGTCGTCTCCGCGGAGTTGCTCCCCATCTGCGCCTCACGGAGGCGGATGAAGGCCTCCATCACCGGCTTGAGGGAGAGGCGCACGGTGAGGCCGAACAGGGGAATACCCAACACCATCGCCGTGATGAGCACCGCGACCGTGGCTTCGACTGGATCCATGACTCACGACCTCGAAAGCAGACAGGGGGAGACCCACTCTACGCGGGAAGCCCGCGGGTGATTGCCTCCCCCTGGGAATCCGTGCGCCCGACTAGCTGGCCTGCCCCGTGTAGATGGCGTCGGCGATGCGGTAGGCACTGCCCTCCAGGCGCTGGAAGGCTTCCTTGAGAGCGTTGGCGTCGGTGGTGTTGAGCAGGCCCTTGAGCCGCTCCAGGTCCGCCTTGATCTCCTCGCGGTCCTTCTCTGACAGGAGGCTGGCGTACTCCTCCAGGCTCTTCTCCGTGGTGTAGATGAGCCCGTCGGCGTTGTTGCGCAGCTCCGCCAACTCCTTCTTCTTCTTGTCGTCGGACGCGTGCGACTGGGCGTCGGAGATCATCGCCTGGATCTCCTGCTCCGACAGGCCGGAGTTGCCCACCACGCGCACCTGCTGGACCTTGCCGGTGCCCAAATCCTTGGCGCTGACGTGCACGATGCCGTTGGCGTCGATGTCGAAGGACACCTCAATCTGCGGCACGCCACGCGGCGCCGGGGGGATGCCCACGAGCTCGAAGCGGGCCAGCGTCTTGTTGTCCGCCGCCATCTCGCGCTCGCCCTGGAGCACGTGCACGCTCACCAGCGGCTGGTTGTCCACCGCGGTGGAGAACACCTGGCTCTTCTTGCAGGGGATGGTGGTGTTCTTCTCGATGATTTTCGTGAAGACGCCGCCGGCCGTCTCGACGCCCAGCGACAGCGGCGTGACGTCCAGGAGGAGGACGTCCTTCACCTCGCCCTTGAGCACGCCGCCCTGGATGGCCGCGCCCACGGCGACGACCTCGTCCGGGTTGATGCCCTTGTGCGGCTCCTTGCCGAAGAACTCGCGCACCTTCTGCTGCACGCGCGGCATGCGCGTCATGCCGCCCACCAGGAGCACCTGGTTGATGGCCTGCGCCGTCAGCCCCGCGTCCTTCAGCGCAATCTTGCAGGGCTCGATGGTGCGGTCGACCAGGTCTCCCACCAGCGCCTCGAACGTGGCGCGGTCCACCGTCTCCGTCAGGTGCTTGGGGCCGGAGGCATCCGCGGTGATGAACGGCAGGTTCACCTCCGTCTCGGGCGCGCTGGACAGCTCGTGCTTGGCGCGCTCGGCGGCCTCCTTCAGGCGCTGGAGCGCCATGCGGTCGCGGCGCAGGTCCAGCCCGTTGTTCTGCTCGGCGAAGCGCTTGGCCAGGTAGTCGATGAGCCGCTGGTCGAAGTCCTCACCGCCCAGGAACGTGTCGCCGTTGGTGCTCTTCACCTCGAAGACACCCGCGGTCAGCTCCAGGATGGAGATATCGAACGTGCCGCCGCCCAGGTCGTAGACGGCCACGCGCTCCGTGCCGCCGTCCTTCACCTTGTCCAGGCCGTAGGCGAGCGCCGCCGCGGTGGGCTCGTTGATGATGCGCAGGACGTTGAGGCCCGCGATGCGGCCCGCGTCCTTGGTCGCCTGGCGCTGGCTGTCGTTGAAGTACGCGGGGACGGTGATGACCGCCTCGGTGACGGGCTCGCCGAGGTAGTCCTCCGCCGTCTGCTTCATCTTCATCAGCACGATGGCGGAGATTTCCGGCGGGCTGTGGCCCTTGCCGCGAATCTCCACCCACGCGTCGCCGTTGGGGCTGGTGGAGACCTTGAACGCGCTGATGCCAATGGCCTTCTTCGCCTCGGGCGAGTCGAACTTCCGGCCAATCAGCCGCTTCACGGCGAAGACGGTGTTCTCCGGGTTGGTGATGGCCTGCCGCTTGGCAATCTGGCCCACCAGCCGCTCACCGGAGTCGGTGAAGCCCACCATGGAAGGCGTGGTGCGGCTGCCCTCGCTATTGGGGATGACCACCGGCTCGCCGCCCTCCATGACGGCGACGCACGAGTTGGTCGTCCCAAGGTCGATTCCAATCACCTTGCCCATGTTTGCTTACTGACTCCCCCCGGAAGTGCTGTCGGACGGCTGCACGGCGGCGTCCGGCGTCGGCTCCGGAGCCGGCGACGGGGCCTGCGCGGACTCGGCCGCGACTTCGGCGGGGGCTCGCGCGACGACCACCATCGCCGGACGCACCAACCGCTCGTTGAGGAAGAAGCCGCGCACCACCTCGTACGTCACGTGGCCGGGCGGGACTTCCGTCGTCTCCACCTGCTGGATGGCCTCGTGCAGGCGCGGGTCGAACGGCAGGCCCTTCGCGCTGAAGGACTTCACGCCGTGGCGGGCGAGCGCGTCCTCGAAGGACTTGCGCGTCATGGCCACGCCCTTCTGGAAGCTGTCGATGTCGGGGGACTTGGACGCGGCCTCGAGCGCGCGGTCCATGTTGTCCATCACCGGGAGCAGGTCCTTGAGCAGCTTCTCCGAGCCGAAGCGCTGGACCTCCTCCTTCTCCTTCTGCGCGCGCTTGCGGTAGTTCTCCAGGTCCGCGGCGGCGCGCACGGTGCGCTCCTGCGCTTCCTTGGCCCGCTCATGGGCCTCGCGCAGGCGCTCCATCGTCTCGCGGCCCTTGGCCTGGCTGAACTCGAGCTGGGCCTTGAGCGCCTCCACTTCCTGGCGCAAGGCCGCGGCCTCCTCGGCCGTCACGGGCGCCGTCTCGGAGGGGGTGGAAGTCTCGGAAGCCTCGGGGGGGATGAGGGAGACCTCGTCGGCGGCGGCCGCGGGGGCCTCCACCTCGACAGTCACGGCCCCATCCTCCATGTGACGCTCGACGCTGCGGACCGCCGCGTCGATGACGTCCTGCCCGATTTCCGCCTGGATGCTGTCCTTTTCACTGGTGCCGGCCACGCCGCGCACTATCTCACGCGTCGCACATCGTTCCAACTGCCGGGAACGACTGGCGGAACCCGGACCGGAGGTGGACTCGGGGGATTCAGGCGGAACGGAACTTCCCGCTCAGGCGGTGGGCGGCTTCTTGGCGCGGCCCATCGTCTTCTTGGAGGTGGCGGGGGCCTTCTTGGCGGCGCGAGCCCCTCCCGCCTTGCGGCCAATGGACTTGGAGCCGGGCTTCTTCGCGGCGCGAGGCTCCGCCTTGGGAGGCGCCTCGGCGGCGGGCGGGGGCGAGGCCTGCTTCTTCTGCTGCGGGGGCGGGGGAGCGGCCTTGCTGGCGCCGGCGCCCTCTTCCGGGGTGAAGGCGCGCTCCACGGCGCCCTCCACCTGGCGCACGGCGGTTTCAATCTTCTCCGCCGCGACCTTCGTGGTGGTGGCCGCCCAGGTCCGCAGCTGCTCCAGGCCTTCCTTCACCTTCGCCTGCTTCTCGGGGTCCTTCACTTCCTTGAGGAGGCGCTGGGCCTCACCGCGGAGGTCGTCGGTGGTGCGCTTGAGCTCGTCGCCCGTGCGCTTGAGGAAGTCCATCAACTGCTTGTCCCACTTCTCGGCCATTGCGCAGGTCCTCTCGTCGGGCGGCAGCGCCCCCCATGGTTCGGCGGCGTTCGAATATGTCACGGACGGAGGCGGGGTTGATTGCCCTTCCCGTGGGAGACGGCGGGCGCGGGCAGTCCCCGGGGGAATCCGCTAGAATGTCGGGTTCTGAATACGGTGCGGGCGGCAGCAGCCTCCGCCCCGCGGGAGCCCCCATCCATGTCCATCATCCGCGCGGCCGCGACACTCGTGGTCCTGTCCCTTCTGAGCGCATGCTCGGGCAGCAACCACGAAGACCCTTCCGGGGGGCCCAGGCTCCCCACCGCGGAGCTGGTCGACACCACCGTGGGCGCCGACTACGAGGTGCTCCTGACGGCCACGGGCGGCACCGCGCCCTACTTCTACAGCATGACGGAGGAGCCGCCCCCGGGCTTCTCGTTCTACTCCGACGGGAAGTTCACCGGGCCCGCCAGCGCCTCCGGCCAGTACGCCATCAAGGTGACGGTGCGCGACGCGGAGAAGACGCAGGACACGCGGACGTACCACCTGAAGGTGTGGCCCGCGCCGGTGCTCTCCACCGTCGTGCCGCCCAACGCCCTGACGGGCGGCAACTACTCGCACCTGTTCTCCATCACCGGCGGGCGGCCGCCCCTCGTTTTCTCGGTGGCGGAGGGCACGCTGCCCGCGGGCCTGACGCTGTCGCGGGAAGGAGAGCTGTCGGGCGTCGCGCGCCAGACGGGCACCAGCATCTTCACCGTGCTCGCGCAGGACGCCAGCGGCGTGAAGGCGACGGCCCGCTTCTCCATGGAGGTGAAGCAGGGCACGGGGACTCCGGACTCCGGCCCCAACCCGTCGGGGAGCTTCCCCCTGTCCGTGGGCAACTGGAACGTGGAGTTCTTCGGAGACCCGGGCGCGGGCCCCACGGACGACACGCTCCAGCGCAACAACGTGGCGACGGTCATCAACGGCACGGACGTGGACGTCTGGGGTCTGGCGGAGGTGGTGAGCACCACGGAGTTCAACACGCTGAAGTCCCAGCTCCCCGGCTACGACGGCTTCCTCGCGAATGACGCCCGCGTCACGTCGGGCTCGGGCTACTACGACACGGACGAGCAGAAGGTGGGCGTGCTCTACAAGGCGGGCGTGGTGGAGGTGCGCGAGGCCCGGCTCATCCTGACCCAGTACAACTACGAGTTCGGAACCCGCCCTCCCCTGCGCGTGGACCTGCGCATCAAGCGGGGCGGCGCCACCGTGGACATGACCCTGGTGGTGCTGCACATGAAGGCGATGGCCACCGCGGCGGACTACACCCGGCGGAGGGACGCGGGGCAGCAGCTCAAGAACTACCTGGACACCAACCTCCCCACGCAGCGGGTGATGGTGGTGGGCGACTGGAACGACGACCTGGATACGTCCATCGTGTCGGGCTACGACACGCCCTACCGCAACTTCCTGAACGACCCGGCGCGCTACGGCTTCATCACCCACTCGCTGACGATGTCGGGCGAGACCTCCACGGTGAGCTACCGGAACTTCATCGACCACCAGCTGGCCAGCAACGAGATGCAGGCGCACTACGTCTCGGGCTCGGCGGCCTCGCTGCGTCCGTCCATCACCAACTACGGCAAGAGCACGTCCGACCACTACCCCATCATCAGCCGCTACGACCTGGGGCAGGTGAACCCGCCGGCCTTCGGCGCCGAGGCCCCCGACACCCTCGGGCTCCAGGGGGAAGCGGCCGGATTCACCGTGCACTGACGACCCGAACAACCCGATTCGCGGGCTCGCTCCGTATCGGCTGAAGGGGTGGGACGGGCATGGTGCCCGGCCCGGCTCGCGTGGGGTCGGAATCAACCGTGCTGCCTGGAAATGACCGCTCCGTCTTGGAGTCCTTCCGGCGTGGGGACGCGGCTGTCCTCACCCAGGTGTATCGCGCCTACTCGCCGGAGGTGCTGCGCTACCTCGCTCGCCGCTTCGCGGTGGGCACGGACGTGGGTGGGACCCGCACGGTGACGCTGTCCGCGCTGGACCTGGACGCCGCCCATCAGGAGACCTTCGTGCGCGCGTTTCGTCCCAACATGCGGCAGGCCTACGACGGGGTGCGCCCGTACCTGGGCTTCCTGCTGACGGTGGCGCGCTCCACGGCCATCGACCTGATGCGGGCGTCGGGGCGGGTGTCGCGCGAGGCCGTGTCGCTGGACGAGGCGCCGGAGCTGACCCACCTCCCCAACGAGGGCCGCACCCCCGAGGAAGAGGCCCTGGGCACCGAGGTGCGGACGCTGGTCCGCCGCTTCCTGGACACGCAGTCCGAAGAGGGACGCGCGCTCGCGCAGCTGCGCTTCGTGGAGGGCCTGTCCCAGGAGGTCGCCGCCGAGCGGCTCCAGCTCACGCGCGGCGAGGTCCGCGTGCGGGAGCGCCGGCTGCGCACGCAGTTCACCGACTACCTGACGTCCTCGGGCTGGCTGGAGACGGCCCCCGAGTCCAGGCCCCTGGAGCTGGGCGTCCTCCTGGCCACCCTGGCGCTGTGCACCCTGGGGAGTGTGGCGCCATGAGATGGTACGAGCGCCACATCGACGCCAGCCTGTCGCGCTGGGCCCAAGGGGAGCTGCCCTCGGCGCAGGCCGCGCGCCTGCTGCGGCATGCACACCTGTGCCACCGGTGCGGCCCGCTCTATGAGCGCCACGCCCAGGCCCATCGCGCGCTGGAGGGCTCCTCCCAGGCGCCCTCTTCCGTGGAGCGGCAGGCGCTGACGGAGGCCGGGCTTCAGGCGGCGCTCGCGGCGGCGGCCCCGTTACCGGTGCCCTCGAAGGGGCCCGCGCTGGCGGCGCTGGGGGGCGCGGTGGCCGCGGCCCTCCTGGCGGTGATGCTGACGCCCTCGCTGACGCACGAGTTCCGCGCCCGAGGCATCGGGTCCCCTCCTCCGGGCGTGGCCCTGCGCGTCTTCTGCGCGACGTCGGGACAGCCCCTCCGCGAGCTGCACGCGGGGGAGGCCTGCCCGGCCAACGCGATGCTGGCCTTCGCCGCGGGAGGTCGGCCGCCTTACAGCCATGCCGCCGTCAGGGTGCGCGGCCCGCGCGGCCTGGAGCTCACCCGGGGGCCTTTCGCGCTGGTGGGGACGCCTGGCAAGGAAGCGCCGCTGGAGCTGACGGTGCCGCTGCCAGAAGCGGTGGGCGAGGCGCGAGTCACGGCGGCCTTCGCCAGCAGTGCCTCCGCGGCGCTGGCCGCGCTGCGGGGGGATGGGGAGCAAGAGGGGGCAGTGGTGCTCGAGCAGACACTGAGGGTAGAGGAAGGTCCATGAACAAGTTGGGAGTGCTCCTTGGGGTCGCCGCGCTCCTGGCCGCGCGCGACGCCTCGGCGGACGCGGTGATTCGCCGCGCGCTTGTGATTGCCCATAACGAAAGCGACGACCCGTCCCTCCCCGCGCTGCGCTTCGCGGATGACGATGGCGTGCTGTGGGCGGAGACGCTCCAGCGGCTGGGGGTGGAGACCACGCTGCTGGTGGACCCGGACGAGGCGACCCGGGCGGAGGCCCGTCCCGTCCTCGCGGGCGCGCGGCCCCCCACGCCGGACGAGGTGAAGCGCGAGGTGGCCCGGCTGCGCGCCGCGAGCCTCGCCGACGACGAGCTGGGCCGCGAGACGGACGTGATGGTCGTCTACGTGGGCCACGGCAACACGGATGACATGGGCCGCGCGTACTTCACGCTGGCGGGAGGACGGCTGGACAAGGCCGCGCTCTACGCGGACGTGGTGGACCCGCTGGCCGCCGACTACGTGCACGTCATCGTCGATGCGTGCCGCGCCTCGGGCGTCGTGGGCAGCCGCGGCGGGCAGATGGACGCGGCGGTGGTGGCGGAGCTGCGCGGCATGCTCGCGCGCGAGCAACTGACCACCCGGCCCACCGTGGGCGCGGTCTTCGCGGAGAGCGATGACGGCGAGACGCACGAGTGGTCCCGCCTGCGCGCGGGGGTCTTCAGCCACGTGGCGCGCTCCGGACTGTTGGGCGCCGCGGACATCAACGGCGATGGACAGGTGGAGTACAGCGAGCTGGGCGCGTTCGTCTCCGCGTCGCTGCGAGGCGTGAAGGGACTGCCCGCCCGGCTGAGCGTCCACGCCTTCGCGCCCACGGGTGCGCCCCGCCGTCCCCTGGTGGGGCCCGCGCCCGAGGGGCCCAGCCTCATGCTGTCCTCCCAGCAGGCCCTCTCGCGCGTCTCCGTGGAGGACGCGGAGGGACGACGGCTCGCGGACGTGCGCCGCGCCGAGGACCAGTACGTGATGCTCCGCCTGCCGGAGCGTGACGCGTACTGGGTGCGCACGCCCACCAGCGAGGTGCGCATCCCCCGCGCCGCGCTGGCGGAGGGCATGCCGCAGCTCGAGCCGCGTGAGCTGCAAGAGCGTGGACCCGCCGAGGAAGCCCTGAGCCGCGGCCTGTTCGCCGTGCCGCTCGACAAGGATTTCTATGACCAGTACGTGGTCACGGCGGGGCTCGTGCCGGTGGACTTCACGCATGCCTTCCCACCTGGGACGCTGGGGCCCGCGCCCGCGGGGGGCTTCTCGCGGACGAGCCAGGAGGCCTCTCCGTGGGAGGTGGGCCTGCAAGGGCACCAGGCGCCGCTGGGGCTGGGGCCCATCGCCGCGGGGCCCAGCATCTCCTACCGCCGCGAGGCCCTGTCCGCCTTCTACTTGGGCGCGCGCGGCAGCTACACGCTGACGCCTTGGGCCTCGGACGGACTGCGCACCTACCGCGCGACGGTGCAGGGCCTGCTCGGCGCGCGCGACGTGTTCCACACGCCGCTGTTCCTCGAGGCGGGGCTCGGCTGGGGCGCGCTGGGCGTGTCCTCTCCCGGCAAGTACATGGGCGACCTGACGGTGCTGACGAGCCATGCGGCGGTCGGGGTGACGCGAAAGGGCTTTGGCTTGAAGTGGCGGCTGGCCGCCACGGCCGCGATGGACCGGGTCACCCTGGATGGTGCCAACCGGTGGGATGGAATGCTGGGGATGGAGCTGTCCGCGACCACCTTCCGATGAACGCTCACGCCCAAGACGCCACCACCGCGCGGACCTGGACCGCCCTCCTGTTCGTCCTGCTGTTGGGAGGCTGTGACGACATCCGCCTGGGGAACATCCTCCCCGCCCACGCGACGCTCACGCGCTCCGAGGTGGAGCCGCCCGGGCCCCAGTGCGAGCACGGTGGACGCGTGGTCTTCGCGGGCCCGGACGAGAACGACGACGGCGTCCTCTCCGAGAGCGAGGTCGCCACGGCCCGGTATGTCTGCGCGGATCCGCTCCCCGCCATGCTGACGCGCACACGCGAGGAGCCCAAGGGGGCCCACTGCGAGCTGGGCGGGCACGCGGTGGAGACAGGGCCGGACACGAACGATGACGGGCTCCTCTCCGAGGCCGAGGTCACGGCCACTCGCTACCTCTGCGCCGAGGCGCCTCGAGCCGTGTTGTTGCGCATGCGCGAGGAGCCCGCGGGTGTCCATTGCGAGCGAGGCGGGCGCGCCGTGGAGACGGGCCTGGACACCGACGCGAGCGGCGTGCTGGAGAGCACCGAGGTCGTCGACACCGCGTATGTCTGCGCCACGGCCTTTCCCGGCATCCTCGTCAGCACGGTGCCGGTCCCCAAGGGAGCGGTGTGTCCCCATGGCGGCCAGCTCACGCACGCGGGAAGCGACCTCAACGGGGATGGCCTCCTGTCCGACGAGGAGCCCTCTCGCAAGGTGACGACCTGCCGGGAGCTCGAGCCCGTCGTGTCCCGCCTGGTGCTGTTGAACACCCGCGCCGAGGCCTGCACCGGCCGGGACACCTACGCCCTGGAGGCCGGCGGGGACGTGGACCTGGACGGCGTGCTCGATGACGGCGAGGTGCGCGCGATGATGCGCGTGTGCAAGCCGATGGACCCCTTGTTGCGGATTCATCGCGCCGAGCCCCCGGGCTCCCATTGCATCTCAGGGGGCGTCGCGGTGACGGCGGGCGGGGACAAGAATGGCGACAATGTCTTGCAGGAGAGCGAGGTCATCGGCGTCACGTATGTCTGTCAGCCCTCGGCCACCTTCGATGGCGACTACGAGCTGCGGGACGCCTCGGACGCGGCGGCCCTTCAGTCCATCTCCCGCATCCGGGGAGACCTCATCGTCTCCGCGCCCGAGCTGGTGGAGCTCCTCCTTCCCGGGCTCGAGTCCGTCGAAGGCTCGGTGACGATTCAGGACAACTCCGCGCTCACCCGGGTGGTGGCCCCCGCCCTGCGCTTCGTCCAGGAGGACCTCACCCTCGCCAACAACCTGCACCTGACCGGGGTGACGCTGGGCCCCTCCGACGCGTCCGGGCCTCCGCTGTGGGTCGGAGGCACCTTGAAGATCGAGGGCAACGACGCGCTCGAGAGCCTGGAGGGGCTCCATGCCGCGCCTCGCTGGAGCTTCCTGCTGAAGCAGAACAACCAGCTGACCGCGCCCGGTCACTTCCCCTTCATGGACCACCTCCGAGGGGAGCTCATCATCGAAGCCAACCAAAGCCTGACGGAGCTCCCTCTCTTCTCCGGTCTCCAGGTCGTCGAGGACCTGGTGAAGATTCGCAAGAACCCCGCGCTGAAGACACTCGACGGGCTGCAGACCCTCCAACGCGTCAACACGGACTTCATCCTCGAGGACAACGACTCGGTGACGAGCACATCCGTGCTGAAGAAGCTCACCTTCGTCGGCAGCACCCTTTCGGTCATCCGCAACAACGCGCTGCGGACCTTCTCCCTCCCCGCGCTGTCCTGGGCCCTGACGAAAATCCACGTCGAGGAGAACTCCGTCCTGGAGGAGGTCGGCCCCTTCGGAAGCAGGTTGGAGACCAGCGACTTCTGGCTCTACGAGAACCCGGAGCTCTTGCGCATCACCGGACTGGGCTCGCCGCTGAGCATCTTGGGAGACCTGGTCATCGTCGGCAGCAAGAAGCTGGAGAACCTGGGGGCCTTCTCGGCGCTGAGGTCACTGAGGTCGCTGACCGTGGAGTACTGCGACGCGCTGACGAGCCTGGAAGGACTGCACCAGGTCGTCTCGATGAAGACGCTCATCGTGCGCAGCAACCCGGGGCTCACCGAACTCCGGCTCGATGCGCTGGAGAACGTGAGCAGCGTGTTCAACGTGATGTTCAACGAATGGCTGCCCGCCTGTCAGGTCATCGCCTTGGCGGAGGCCGTCCACACCGGCCCCCGGGACCAGCGCTACACCCGCAGCAACTACGAAGGCGCCAGCTGCGAGCCGCCACAATAGCGCCCCGACCGGACGCTCGAAGTCCGAGCGTCCCCTGAAGGGCCCGGTCCCCCGCCTGGAGAACACCACCGCGTCGGTGCGTTCTCTCCAGGGGGCGTACCGCATGGCCAAGCCCGTCATCCTCGCGGTGGACGACGACACGGAGGTGCTTCGCGCGGTGGAGCGCGACTTGCGGCGCCAGTATGGCCGCGAGTATCGCGTGCTCAGCGCGGACCGAGGTGACTCCGCGCTGGAGACCGTGCGCAAGCTCCGCCTGCGCGGCGACCCGGTGGCGCTCTTCCTCGTGGACCAGCGCATGCCCGGCATGTCCGGCGTGGAGTTCCTGGAGCAGGCCAGGACGCTCTA
The DNA here is from genome assembly GCF_038561935.1 of Myxococcus stipitatus. The sequence continues at coordinate 9,079,882 of NZ_CP102770.1, forward strand.
CGACGAGGCCCGGCGCGTGCTCCTCACCGCGTACGCGGACACGCAGGCCGCCATCCATGCCATCAACGAAGTTCGGCTGGACCACTACCTGCTCAAGCCCTGGGAGCCTCCGGAGGAGCGCCTCTACCCGGTGCTGACGGACCTGCTCGAGGAGTGGTGGGCACACCACCCGCCGACCTTCGAGGGCATCCGCGTGCTGGGCAACCGCTGGTCTCCGCGCTCCCACGCGCTGCGCGACTTCCTGGGCAGCAATCAGGTGCCGTACCAATGGCTCGACGTGGAGGCCAGCGAGGAGGGACGGCTGCTGCTCGCACAGGCGGGAGGCGCGGCGGTGGAGAAGCTCCCGCTGGTGCTCTTCCCGGATGGCACGCGGTTGATGGGGCCCTCCACGCTGGAGGTGGCCGAGCGCATCGGCCTGAAGGTCCGCGCCACCAAGCCCTTCTACGACCTGGTCATCATCGGTGGAGGTCCCGCGGGGCTCGCCGCCGCCGTGTATGGCGCGTCCGAGGGACTGAGCACCGTCATGGTGGAGCGCAGCGCGCCGGGCGGACAGGCGGGCACCAGCTCTCGCATCGAGAACTACCTGGGGTTCCCCGCGGGCCTGAGCGGCTCCGACCTGGCGCGGCGCGCGGTGGCGCAGGCCGCGCGCTTCGGGGTGGAGATCCTCACGCCGCAGGAGGTGAAGGGCGTGCGCGTGGAGGACCCGTACCGCATCGTCGCGCTCGCGGATGGAACGGAGCTGAGCTGCCACGCGCTGCTCCTGGCCATGGGCGTGCAGTGGAAGAAGCTGGAGACGCCGGGCATCCCCTCCTTCACGGGCGCGGGCGTCTACTACGGCTCCTCTCGCACCGAGGCCCTCTCGTGCAAGGACGAGGACGTCTACATCATCGGCGGCGCCAACTCCGCCGGACAGGCCGCGCTCTACTTCGCGCAGTTCGCGCGACAGGTGACGTTGGTGGTGCGAGGCGACTCGCTGGAGCGAGGCATGTCCCACTACCTGGTGGAGCAGGTGCACTCGCTGGCCAACGTCACCGTGCTGCTCGACACGGAGGTGACGCGCGTGGAGGGCAATGCCCACCTGGAGCGCCTCACGCTGGCCACGAAGGGACAGCCCGAGCGCACCGTGCCCGCCAGCACGTTGTTCATCATGATTGGCGCGGTGCCGAGAACGGAGTGGCTGGACGGCCTGGTGGCACGCGACGCGCGCGGCTACATCCTCACCGGCCCGGACCTGATGCCCGGCGGCGAGCGGCCCAAGGGGTGGAAGCCCGAGCGCGCGCCGTTCCTGCTGGAGACGAGCGTGCCCGGCATCTTCGCCGCGGGCGACGTGCGCCATGCGTCCATCAAGCGCGTGGCCTCCGGCGTGGGCGAGGGCTCCATCGCCATCTCCTTCATCCATCAGTACCTGAGTGAGGTGTGACATGTCCGGGGACGAGAAGGAGCCCCAGGAGCGGCTGCGATGTCTGGAGGGCGCGCTGCTGCGGCAGGAGAAGCTGGCCGCACTGGGCCGTCACGCCGCGGGCCTCGCGCACGAGATGAACAACCCCGCCTCCGCGGGCCGCCGCGCCACCGAGCAGCTCACCCAGGCCATGGACGCGCAGGAGGACCTCTCGCTGGAGCTGGACCGGTGGAAGCTGACGCCAGCGCAGCGACAGGAGCTGCTGCGCACCTGCCGGCAGAGCCAGGGCCGAGGCGCCACCCAGGACATGGACCCGCTCACCCGAGGCGACGCGGAGGACGCGCTGGCCACGTGGATGGATGCCCGAGGCGTGGTGAACGCGTGGGACCTGGCGCCCACGCTGCTGGACGCGGCCATCGGACAGGAGAAGCTGGAGCCGCTCGCACAAGCCCTTCCCGCCGAGGCACTCCCGGATGCACTCGCGTGGCTGGAGGCGCTGGTGCGCACACGAGCGCTGCTGACGGAGGTGCGGCAGAGCACCACGCGGCTGTCGGAGCTGGCCGGCGCGGTGAAGTCCTTCACCCACGCGGGCAAGGAGCACCCCGAGCCCGTGGACGTGCACGAGGGCCTGGAGAACACGCTGCTGCTCCTCAACTACAAGCTGAAGCACGGCGTCGAGGTGAAGCGCGACTACGACCGGAGCCTGCCGCGCATCCAGGCCCTGCCGGGGATGCTCAACCACGTGTGGACGAACCTCATCGACAACGCCATCGACGCGATGGGGGGCAAGGGGCACCTCGTCGTGCGCACCGCGCGCGAGGGCGACTCGCTGCTCGTGGAGGTGGTGGATGACGGACCCGGGGTTCCGCCGGAGCTGCTGGAGCGCATCTGGGAGCCCTTCTTCACCACCAAGCCCATGGGCCACGGCACGGGCCTGGGCCTGGACATCATCCGCCGCGTCGTCGTGGAGCGTCACCACGGCGACGTGCGCGTGGAGTCACGCCCGGGCCACACGTCATTCCAGGTGCGCTTGCCGCTCGGGACCGCGGCATAGCGCTCGCGAGGTCGGCGCACGGGGCCCCTGGCGCTCAGCCCACAAGAGACGCGCTTGTGCGGACCCCACCGCGAGCCCGACGACCCGCCACCGGACGCGTCGCGAGTCGACGGCCGACATCCGCGATGGCCTGGACAATGGGAATCAGCTCTCGACCCAGGTCGGTGAGCGTGTACTCGGCGGAAGCCGGCGTGGTGGGCGTGAGGGTGCGCGCGATGACACCCCGCGCTTCGAGTTCTCGGAGCCGCTGGCTGAGCACTCGCGCGGAGACGTTCGGGATGTCGATGCGCAGCTCACCGAAGCGCCGCGCACGCGCACTCAAGAAGTAGATGACGTGTGGAGCCCAGGCTCCGCCGAGCAGCGCCATCGAGCGGTTGAGCGGGCATTCCTCCGTCACCCCCGAGCCCTTGCCGCGTTGGCGCCGGTCGATGTCGACGGGAGGTGTTGCTGGATTCTTCCTGACCTTGAGCGCCATGTCGGTAACCGTGAGGTTACTGGAAAGCCCATCGCCCTCGCGTTGTCCACTGTCTCTTCGTCACCTCGGCCGCTATCGATAGCGCGAACCCTTTCGGTGGAGCGGTCGAATGTTCGTGGTGATTGGCGCGACGGGAAACGTGGGGCGTGAGCTGGTCCAGCTGTTGTCGGAGGCGGGAGAGGAAGTGGTCGCGGTGGCACGCCATGCGGGCGCGCCAGTGCCTTCGTCGAAGGTCCGCCAGGTCCAGGCGGACATGTCGGCTCCGGAGTCCCTCGCGCCACATCTGCGAGGCGCAACGGGTGTCTTCCTGCTCGTCCCCGGCGCGGGCGCGGGCCTGGACGCTCGTGCCTTGCGGACGGTGTTCGAGGCCGCGGGGGTGAAGCGGCTGGTGGTGCTGTCGTCCATGGCCGTCGGCACGCGCCCCTCGGCCCCGTCGCATGCGCCGCTTCGCGATATCGAAGCCATCTTCCGGGAGTCGTCACTGCGCTGCACGTTCCTCCGGCCCTCGGGCTTCGCGTCGAACGCGTTCGCCTGGGCGGGCCCGGTGCGCACCGAGCGCGGTGTCGCCGCGCCCTTCGCCGATGTGGCGCTGCCCGTCGTGGACCCGGCGGACATCGCGGCGGTCGCCGCCCGCGTCCTCCGCGAGGAGGGACACGCCGGCAAGGTGTACGTGCTCACCGGCCCCGAGGCCATCTCTCCACGCCAGCAAGCCGCCGTCCTCTCCGAGGCCGTGGGAGCCCCGCTGCGCTTCATGGAGTGGAGCCGTGACGAGGCGCTCGCCATGATGAAGCGGTTCATGCCCGAGCCCGTCGCCGAGGGAACCCTCGACATCCTGGGCACGCCGACGGACGACGAGCGGCGCGTCAGCCCGGATGTGGAGCGGGTGCTGGGGCGGCCCGCGAACCCGTTCTCCGCGTGGGTCGGTCGCAACATCGCCGCGTTCCGCTGACGGGTGTCTCTCGGTCAGGCGCCGCGCAGCTCATCGGGCTCGAGATGCTGGCGCGCCACCGCGGGACGCGGACGCGCGGGCTCGGGGATGAACGCCCCCTCGAGCTCGAAGGGCAGACGAACCTGGAAGCGCGTCCACCCCGGCTGCGACGCGACGGACACCTCGCCCCGATGGAGCATCGACACCACGCGGTGGGTGATGCTCAGCCCCAACCCCGTCCCCTCCCCCACGCCCTTCGTGGTGAAGAACGGGTCGAAGATGCGCGGCAGCACCTCCTCGGGGATGCCGGGCCCGTCGTCTTCGACCTCGACCACCACGTGGTCCCCGTCTCGCTGCGTGCGCAACGTCAGCGTCCCTCCGCCGCTCTCCTTGATGGCGTCGGCCGCGTTCTCGATGAGGCTGGTCCACACCTGATTCAGCTCCGTGCCGTACGCGGTGATGGCGGGGATGCTCCGGTCATACTCGCGCTTCACCTCGATGCCGCGCAGCCGATGGGCCAGCACGGCCAGCGTGCTCTCCAACCCGTCGTGCACATCCACGCGCTGCAACGGCGCTTCATCCAGGTACGTGTACGCGCGGGCCGCGTTCACCAGCGAGGCGATGCGCCCCCCGGCCTGCCCCACCTCCTCCAGCAGCACCGAGATTCCACGCGTCGCCGCCACCCAGCGCAGCGTGCCCTTCAGCACCTCGCCCGTCAGCGGCGACAGCTCATGCTCCAGTCGCTCGAGCGACAGCCCCGACTCCACCAGCTCCGGCGCCAGCACCCACGCCTCCTCCACCCCCCGCGCATCCAGCCAGCGCGCCAGCGCGTCCTCGTCGTCTCCCCGGTCCAGCGGACTGCGAGCCATGGGCTCCAGCGAAGAGGCCCTCGACTCCAGCGCGCGGACCTGCGGCTCGGACAGGGTGCGGCAGTCGAGCGACAGGGCCAGCGCGGGGAGCTCGCGCAGCCGGTCGGCCAGCGCGCGCACGCCTCGCATCACCGCGGACACGGGGTTGTTCAGCTCATGCGCCAGCCCCGCGGCCAGCGTGCCGAGTGACGCCAGCTTCTCCTGTTGAAGCGAGATGGACTGGAGCGACTTCATGCGCTCGGCCATCTTCTTGAGAATCTCCCGGTGCGCCGTGGGGCACTCCGCGAGCATCCGCCAGAAGGCCTGGTTCGACAGGCGCAACAGCCGGCAGTGGGTGATGGCGCGGCTGCTCGCGAGGAAGCACTGGCCCAACAAGAGCGGCACCTCGCCGAAGAAGTCTCCCGCCCCGAAGACGGAGATGAGCGTCTCCACGCCGCCCACCGTCTTGGTGATGCGCAGCGAGCCCTCCAGGATGAGATAGAAGGCGGAGGGCTCGCCCTCTCGACCCAGCCACTCCCGCGGCTGGAGCTCGATGAGGGTGGACTCGCCGCGCACCCACTCGGCCTCCTCCGCCTCCACCTCGGCGAAGATGGAGATGGTCCGCAGCTCCTCCAGGAAGCGGGACGACGCCATGGCGCCACGCGAGTGCTCCCTCGGCGCTCCGAGGGACTCCGTGCGCGACTGTGGAGCGGCTCGAGGCTCCATGCGATGGGCTCCTTCCGGCCTGCGTTCCCTCAACATTGCGCCCCGCCCAGGCCTCTCGCCGACGGCCACGCTCCACCGTCCGCCACCCGGCCGGACGTGCGGCCCCCTTCCCCGAGCCACCAGGCAGCGGCTCCCTGCCCTCGTCCGGCGAGGCCCCCACGCCTCGAATCGGCCAATTCCGTGCCTCCGACTCAGGAGAAGATGGACACCCTTCGTGGGACCCAGGCAGCATCCACGGACACATGGGAAGCGAGGACATCGTCACAGCGCTGCGCCGGGTTCCGCTGTTCTCCCGGCTGGGCGACGAGCAGCTCCACTGGGTGGCCAGCCACGGCCGTCAGCTTCACTTCCCCGCGGGGACTCGCGTCGCCGTGCAGGGAGACCCGGCGGACGGGCTCTCCATCATCCTCGAGGGCCGCACGGAGTGGACCCGCAAGGTGGGAGAGCAGGAGGCCCCCACGGGCGCGCTGGAGGCGGGCGAGGTCTTCGGAGAGGTCATCCTCTTCCTCAACGCGCCCTACCCCACCACCGGCCACGCGAGCACGGATGTGCGCCTGCTCCGGCTGGAGCCCGCGGCCTTCTGGGAGCTGCTCCGACAAGCGCCCGTGCTGGGGCGAGGCCTCATGGAGGTGGCCGCCCAGCGCACCCAGGCCCAGGAGGTCGTGTCCACGCAGCAGCCCGGGCCGCTGTCTCCGGGGCAGATGGTGGCGGGGCTCGCCCCCGAGCTGAGCAACCCCGCGTCGTCCGCGAACCGCAGCGCCGCCCGGCTGCGAGACACGCTGCGCCTGGTGTCCGCGCGAGCCATGGCGCTGGGTCAGCACGGGCTGTCCTCCGCGCAGCGAGGCGCGCTCCTCGCCCTGCCTCGGGAGGCCGCGGACCGGGCCCGCGCCACGCCCGCGCTGGAGCCCCTGGCGCGGACGCTGCGCGAGGAGGAGGTGGGCTCGTGGCTGGAGCTTCGCGGCATGGCGGACGCGTGGGACGTGGCGCCCGCGCTGGTGGCTTCGGGCCTGGATGGCGCGTGGCTGGACTCGGTGGCGCGCCGCGTGGGTGAGGCGCTCCTGCGCGACACCCTCTCCTGGCTGGTGGCCGCGGTGAGCGGTGACGTGCTCCTGGCGGAAGTGGAGCGCGGCAGTGCCCGGGTCTCCGCGCTGGTGGAGGCGGTGAAGGCCTACAGCTTCATGGACCGCGCCCCCGCGGCGGAGGTGGATGTCCACGAGGGGCTGGAGGGCGCGCTGGCCGTGCTCTCGCATCGGCTGACGGGGGGCAACGTCGCGGTGGTGCGGCAGTACGCGCCGTCGGCGCCCAAGCTCCGGGGTGAGCAGGGCGCGCTCGACGAGGCGTGGACGCAGCTGGTGTTGAACGCGCTGGAGGCGCTGGGTGAGCGCGGCGGGACGCTGCGGCTGCGCACGTGGACGGAGCCGGAGAAGGTGGTGGTGGAGGTGGCGGATGACGGCCCCGGCATTCCCCGGGACTTGATGCCGCGCATCTTCGAGCCCTTCTTCAGCACGAAGCCCAACGCGGCGGGCCTGGGGTTGGACATCAGCCGGCGCATCATCGAGCGGCACGGCGGCGACGTGCGCGTCCTCTCCGAGCCGGGCAACACCCGCGTGCAGGTGCGGCTGCCCGCGTAGCCGCTCGCGGCGAGATGTCATCCGGCGCACGCCGGGAGCATCCACCGGTGGACGAAAGCCGGGCCGCGAGCGTCATGCCGTGTACGACCGCGAGGAAGTCCCTGGCCCAGGGAGATATGCGGCGATGGAGTGCGCCCACGACAAGGGGAGCACTTCATGTCCGGCGAAATCCAGGGCGCCTGGTTCAAGGCCATCATCGGCTCGATGACAGCGGCGTCCTCGCGCTTTCCGGCGCATCAGCGAACCATCAACAGCATGCAGGACGAGACCTGGTACGACTGGGAGGAATACCTCCGCATGCTGGGTGAGCTTCACGCCGCGCTGGGAGACCGCGCGGTGGAGGCCATCGCCCAGCGCTCTGCGATGCGCACCCTGCCGATTGCGCGCGCGCGGGGCTTCGACTCGGTGGAGAAGATTTTCGGCGACTTCGACGCGGTGCTGCGCAGCCTGGTGCGAGACCTGCCCGTGGCGGACAGCGCGCGCACGGTCGCCTTCATGCCGCTGGCGGCGGAGCTGGAGAGTGGCTCGCGCCTGCCGGCCCCGCTGCTGCTGGGCACCTTCCGAGGCTTCCTGATGGGCTTCGGCAAGATTGTCACCGAGGCGAAGATGACGCCTCGGCACGGGCTGCGGCGCTACTCGCTCAAGTGGATGTGACCTTCGCGCGCGTCACCAGCTTCTCGATGCTCTTGAGGTGCGCGCGGCCCAGGAGCGCCATGGCCAGCGTGGCGCCACAGAGCGCGAGGAACATGTCCCACTGCGCATCCCAGATGTCCCCCTGGGTGCCCAGGAACTTGTCGCCGCCTTCCGGGTCCAACGCGAGCGCGGCCCACCACTCCAGGAGCTCGTAGAAGGCGCTGATGGCCAGCGCCACCGAGCCGGTGAGGAAGTTCAGCCAGCCGCCTCGCCGCAGCGGCGTGGCGCGCAGCAGGACCTCGCGGATGATGAACGCGGGGAAGAAGCCCTGCACGAAGTGCCCCAGCCGGTCATAGGGATTGCGTGAGAGCGCGAAGGTGTCCCGCGCCCAGTCTCCCAGCGGCGTGAGCGCATAGGTGTAGTAGCCGCCGTACGTCAGCACGAGCACGTGCAGGAACACGCAGACGTAGACCCAGCGGGACATGGGGAAGCGGCGGAAGGTCGCGGCGAGCACGCAGATGCCCACCAGCCCAGGCCCCACTTCCAGCGCCCAGTTGAGCCGCCCCGCCGGGCTGAAGAGGAACGTGAGCAGGAGGATGGGAGCGAGCACGCCAACGAGCATCCACGGCACCTTCGCCTCGTCCGGGGTGCCTCGCACCGGAGGAAAGAAGGGTGCGACGGAGTCAGCGGAGGGCCTGGAGGAAAGAGGCGTGGCGGTCTGCATCGGGAGGCCTGTCCTCGCGCGTGTCTGGTTGGGAGAAGCGCATCTATATCAGACGCAAGGATTGCGCGCGGAGCGGCAGGGTACGATGCTTGGTTGCAGCAAGCGCATTGCATGGCGCGTGCTTCGACAACGGGGGTTGCCGATGCTGGACCTCGAGGCGGAAAAAGCGAGGGTCGAAGACGAGAGGGCATGGCGCACCCGCTTGCTGTGGGTCCTCATGACCGGCGTCTTCATGACGAACACAGCCAGGTGCGATCCCGACTGGCTCCTCGGCGTGCTCGAAACGGATGCGGACACGGAATACGCCCCCGGCTACACCGAGGAGGGCTTTCAGCGGGTCACGCTGGGCATGACCTTCGATGAGGTGCGGGAACTCCTTGTGGCCGCCACTGGGCGACTACGATGTCTCGCAACGGCTGCACTCGCCCCACTCGAAAGAGGTCTACACGCGGTCATGGCAATACAGCCGCACCCCCAACAGCAAGAGCTACTTCGTGCGGGAGATCTACTTCCATGAGGGGCGCGTCATGAACATCGAGCAGAGCTTCTACATCGATTGAGCGGTCCCATCCGATGCGGCAGTCCCCCGGGAGCTGGCACGAATCCCCGGGGCATGAACCGGAATGGCCTGCTCCCGGTTTTCGTTCCGCGGGGGCGGCCACTAAGGTAGCGGGCGAATGTCGCTCCCCACCCCCGGCAGCGCCCGAGCCGCATCTCCCACCGAGCCATGGCTCGAGGAGCTGGACCTCCTCGTCCGCGCCCGCTACCCGCTGCTCTACCTGGTGTCCTGGGAGGAGCACCGCGTGGACGCCATCCTCACGGAGCTGGCGCGCGCACACGGCAAGGCCGTCTTCACCTGGTCCGTCACCAAGGGCCTTCGCGGCACGGCCAACACCCGCACCAGCACGCTGCCCGAGGACACGCGCAACCCCATCGACGCGCTGGCCGCCATCGAGAAGCTGGGCGAGCCCTCGCTGGTGGTGCTGAAGGACTTCCACGCCTTCCTCGAGGAGAAGACCGTGGTGCGCGCCCTGCGCGAGCTGGCGCACTTCCTCAAGAGCACCTTCAGCACCGTCATCCTCCTCTCCCCCTCCCTGCTCATCCCCGTGGAGCTGGAGAAGGAGGTCTCCGTCATCGACGTGCCCATGCCCGGGTACAACGACCTCATGCGGCTCTTGAAGGAGATTGTCGCGGTGGTGCGCCGCACCAACAAGGCGACCATCGAGCTGTCTCGCGAGCACGCCGACCAGCTCATCAAGGCCGCACTCGGGCTGACGATGGCGGAGGCCGAGAACGCCTTCGCCAAGGCCATCGCCTCCGACGGCAAGCTGGGCCCCGAGGACATCAAGCGCATCCAGGACGAGAAGCGCCAGGTCATTCGCAAGAGCGGCCTGCTCGAGTACTACCCGCCCGATGAGACGCTGGGCAACGTGGGGGGCCTGGAGAACCTCAAGGGCTGGCTGAGCCAGCGCACCGCCGCCTTCGGCGAGCGCGCCCGTCAGTTCGGCCTGCCGGAGCCTCGCGGACTGCTGCTGCTGGGCGTGCAGGGCTGCGGCAAGAGCCTCACCGCGAAGGCCGTCTCCGCGCACTGGAACCTGCCGCTGCTGCGGCTGGACATGGGCCGCATCTTCAGCGGGCTGATTGGCTCCTCGGAGGAGAACCTCCGCAAGGCCATCCGCGTAGCGGAGAGCGTGTCGCCCGTGGTGCTCTGGGTGGATGAAATCGAGAAGGGACTTTCGGGCGTGGCCTCCTCCAGCTCCGCGGACAGCGGCGTGTCCGCGCGCGTCTTCGGCACGCTGCTGACATGGCTCCAGGAGAAGACGGCGCCCGTGTTCGTGGTGGCCACGGCCAACCGCATCGACGGGCTGCCTCCCGAGGTGCTGCGCAAGGGACGCTTCGACGAAATCTTCTTCATCGACCTGCCCGCGCAGGCCGAGCGCGAGGACATCTTCCGCATCCACCTGCGCAAGCGGAAGCGGGAGCCCGCGCACTTCTCCGTGCCGGAGCTGGCCGCGCTCGCCGAGGGCTTCAGCGGCGCCGAAATCGAGCAGTCGGTGGTGGCCGGACTGTATGAGGCCTTCGCGGAGAACACCGAGCTGGCGCAGCAGCACCTGGTGAGGACCCTCCGCGACACCTTCCCGTTGTCCGTGACGATGCGCGACGAGATTGGCCGCCTGCGAGAGTGGGCCCGAGGACGCACCCGGCCCGCTTCGTCCCGCGTGGGGGCTCCCGCATGAAGTTCAAGCTCTCGCGCTTCCTCCATCTGGAGAACGACCGGGGTGAGCGCACGAAGCAGGGCGCGCCCGCCCAGCTCCAGGATGGAGGCCGTCGCTTCGAGGACCTCGCCGAACGAGGCGCCGCGCGGCAGGGCACCCTCGTCCCCGAGGCCCACCTGGAGCGCTTCAAGGCCCAGGCCCCCCTGGTCCTCGAGCACCGGCCCGACCTGGCCGAAGACGCGCTCGACTTCCCCCGCTGCCTCGTCTGCGACGCGGAGAACGGGCGCTACGCGAAGTCCTGTCAGCGCTGCGAAGCGGACCTGTGCACCCCACAGCAGCTAGAGCACAAGGCGCGGCTCACTCGCGAGCGGCGGCAAGCCCGCGACAGTCGCCCCACCCCGGGAGGCGAGGGCGCCTCGCCTCGACTCGAGCAGGAGCGCCGCGAGGACGACCAGCGCTACGCGTACCTCATGGACAAGCTGCGCGCGCAGGAGCGCAAGCGCGACGGATGGTGGCTCTTCCACAAGCGCCCCTCCCTGGCCATGGGACTGCTGGCCATGCTGCCCTCACCGCTCGCGCGCGGGGTGGCCGTGGTGGCCTACCTGGGGCTGATGTCCGTCCTCCTCCGGGCCGAGGGGTGGCTCCGCATCGCGGGGCTCGTCCTCTCCGGCCTCCTCGTCCTGCTCCGCCTCCCCATCGCAGGTGCGCGGCGGCGGTGATGGTGACTCAGCCGGGAAGCCCGAGCGCCACCAGGGCCGCGGCCATCACCTGCTTCACCGGCACCTTCGCCTCCTCCGCGACACGCCGGCAGTCCTCGAACTCGGGATGCGCGTTGAGGACCGCGCCGTTGAGCAGGCCGCGCTTCACGCGCACCCGCCCCCACGGCGTCTCCACCTCCACCCAGTCGCGCTCCAGCGCCTGACGCTCCACGCGGTGGTAGCGCACGCCCAGCGACGTGGACTCGCGCAGCAGCGTGTCCACCACCGCGTCGCGCAGCCCGCCCTCCGTCAGCACGCTCAACAGGTGACCGGGGCGGCTCTTCTTCATCACGACGGGCGCCACCCACGCGTCCAGCGCGCCCACACCCAGCATCCGCTCCACCAGGTGCCCGAGCAGCTGCGGCGTGGCGTCATCCAGGTTGGCCTCCACCACCCAGAGCCCCTCGGAGCGCGACGCCTCCATGCGCCCCAGCGACGCGCGCAGCACGTTGGGCCTGTCGCGGAAGTCCTTCGTGCCCACGCCATAGCCCACCTTCTCCACGATGAAGTCGGGCGGGTGGCCAATCTTCGTGAGCACCTTGAGCAGCGCCGCGCCAGTGGGCGTCGTCAACTCACCCACGCCCTCGAAGCGCACGGGCACGTCGCGCAGCAGCTCCAGCGTGGCCGGCACCGGAATGGGCATGGCGCCATGGGCCACGCGAATCGTCCCGCTGCCCAGGGGCGGCGGCGCCGCGTGGACCTCCGGGTCTCCCAACAGCTCCAGCACCACCGCCGCGCCGCAGATGTCGACGATGGAGTCCACCGCGCCCACTTCGTGGAAGTGGATGTCGTCGATGGACACGCCGTGCACCTTCGCCTCGGCCTCACCGATGGCGCGGAACACCGCCAGCGCGCGCGCCTTCGCGCGGTCCGACAGCGTGGAGGCGGACTCGATGAGGCGGCGGATGTCCGCGTAGGCCCGGTGCGGATGCACCTCGCGCGCGTCCAGCACCACGTCCAGGTGCGTGCCGCTGATGGCGTGGCGCACCGCGCGGCTCACCGCGAGCTTCCACCCCGGCACCTTCAGGCCTCGCAGCGCCGCTTCAATCGCCTCCGGCGCGAGCCCCAGGTCGATGCCCACCGCCAGGAACATGTCCCCGGCGATGCCTCCCACCGGCTCCAGGTAGAGGATGCGTCGCATGGCGCTCACCGCCGTCCCTTCGTGCGCGAGACGAGGGCCGCGTAGAAGCCCCCACCGAAGCCGTTGTCGATGTTCATGGTCGCCACGTTGGAGGCGCAGGAGTTCACCATCGCCAGCAGCGCGGACAGGCCCTGGAAGTTGGCGCCGTAGCCCACCGACGTGGGCACCGCGACCACGGGGATGCCCACCAGACCGCCCAGCGCGCTCGCCAGCGCGCCCTCCATGCCCGCCACCACCACGGCGACATGGCACTCCTGGATTTCTTCCCGCCGCCGCAGCAGCCGGTGGATGCCCGCCACGCCCACGTCGTAGACGCGGCGCACCTCCGCGCCCATCGCCTCGGCCGTCACCGCGGCCTCCTCCGCCACCGGGATGTCGCTGGTGCCCGCCGTGACGACGGCCACGCGGCCCGCGCGCACCTTGCCCTGCTTGAGGTGGAAGATGCGCGCCACCGGGTGGTACTGGGCCTTGGGGAAGCGCTCCAGCAGCACCTCCGCCTTCTCCTCCTGCAGCCGCGTCACCAGCACCGTCTGCTTGCGCTCCACCAGCGCGCCGACGATGCCCAGCAGCTGCTCCACCGTCTTGGGCCCGCCCAGCACCACCTCGGGGAACCCGAAGCGCAGGTTGCGGTGCGTATCGAGCGTCGCGTAGCCCAGCTCCGCGAAGGGCAGGTCCTTGAGCTTGCCCACGGCGTCATCCACCGAGACACGGCCCGACTTCACGCTCCCCAAGAGCTGCTTCAGCGACTTCTCGTCCATGGGGCCCGTGTACCCCGAAACGGGCTACACGCCCAGCCGCGCCAGAAGCGCCCGCGAGCTCTCCCGCTCCAGCACCAACAGAAGCTGCCCGCTCACCGAGGGCGTCGACGAGGCCATGAAGCGCGCCTCCAGCACCACCACCCGGCTCGCGTCGCCCTCGACCTGGGACACCGCCGCGTTCACCAACACCCGCGCGCTGCCCCGCCGCAGCGTGGGCACCGACGGCATCAGCCGCCACGACGTCAGCTTGCCGATGGCGGACAGACAGGCGCTCGCGACGATGTTGGCGGCCTCGGACACCGCGCTGTCGCGCTCCTCCTGCCCGGACGTCTGGTCTCCCAGCAGCAACGTCTCCAGGGACTGGCCATCCGCCTGGGACAGCCCGAGCATCATCACGCCCCGCAGGCCCCCGGTGATGGAGAGCCAGGCCCCCACCGCGGGCCCATCGCCCCCCAGCATCCCCGCCGCGTCCTCGGGCCCCGCGAGCAGCACGCGAGGGACGGACAGGTCCACCTGACGCCCCCCCATCAGGCGGGAGAGCGCGTTGGCGGCATGGCCACAGCCGATGTTGGCCACCTCGCGCAGGGCATCGAGCTGCGCGTCGCTGGGAAGAGACAGGCTCACGCGGACAGTAACCTCGGCACATCCAGGATGAAGACCGGACGGCCGCTCCCCAGGATGGTCACTCCAGAGAGTCCTGGCAGCAAATCCAGCGGCCGCGACAGCGGCTTGAGCACCACTTCCTCCTGCCCGAGCAGCCGGTCCACGCCCAACGCCACCCGTCCGGAGTCTCCCTCCATCACCACGAAGGGACGCACGCCCCGCAGCCCCGGCACCGGCACGCCCACGAGCGTGTCCAGCGCGTGCACGGGCAGCAGCGAGTTGCCATGCGGCAACAGCGCCGTCTCACGACTGCGGCTGAGCGCCTCGCTGTCCGCCTCCGTGGCCCCCACCACCTTCGCGATGGGCAGGCCGAAGACCTCCTCGCCCACCTCCACCAGCAGCAGGTGCACCACGGCCACCGTCAGGGGGAGGCGCAGGGTGAAGCGGGTGCCTCGGCCCGCTTCGCTGTCGATTTCGAGCGTGCCGCCGACGCTCTCCACCACGCGCTTGACGGCGTCCATTCCGACGCCTCGGCCGGAGATGTCCGTCACGTCCTTCGCCGTGGAGACGCCCGGCAGACACGAGAGCATGAACGCCTCGCGGTCCGTCATGCGCGCGGCGAGCTCCGGCGTCAGCAGGCCCCGCGACACGGCCGCGGTCTTCAGCTTCGCGGGGTTCATGCCCCGGCCGTCGTCTTCCAGCTCGATGATGACGCGGTCCCGGGCGCGCTTGACGGCCACGAGCACGCGCCCGCGAGGCCCCTTCTTCGCGGCGATGCGCTCGTCGGGGGACTCCAGGCCGTGGTCGATGCAGTTGCGCAGCAGGTGCAGCAGCGGGTCCGCCAGCTCGTCGAGGATGGCGCGGTCGAGCTCGATTTCCGCGCCGGTGATGACCAGGTCGACCTCGCGCTCCTTGCGACGGGCAATGTCTCGCGCCGCGCGGGGAAGCCGGTCGGTGATGAGCGACAGCGGCGTCATGCGCGCGGTCATCACCTTGTCGTGCAGGTCCTTCACCAGCGTGTGCAGTCGGTAGACGCCCTCCTCCAACGCGGGGCGCACGGTCTCCGGCAGCACCTTGCCCACTTCACGCAGGCGCGCCGTGGCGAGCATCAGCTCGCCCACCGTGTCGAGGAAGTAGTCCAGCAGCTCCGTGCGCACGCGGACCGTGCGCGAGGAGGAGTCTCCCGTCGCGCGGCCTCCCTCGCCGGCCGAGGACGGAACGACGGCGGGGACGGGCGTGGCCACCGCGAGCTTCACGGAGACGACGTCCACTTCCGCCACGTTCTTCAGCGAGGCGTTGATGCCCGCGTCGCCGACGTTCGTCTCCAGCTCCGCCTGGATGTAGCCATCCGGGATGCGGCCCGCCTTGAGTTCCTCCAGCGCGGGCCGCAGGTCCACCAGCGTGCCCAGGTTCGTGAGCCGCTTGTGCACCAGGAAGGCGCGCACGCCGGGCACCTGGCAGGTGGGGGAGATGCGCAGGCGCACCGCCCAGCGCTGGGTGGTGCCACGCGGCTCCTCGGCGCGCTCGCCGGGAAGCGCGCCCCCGGAGGCCGACTTGAGCGCCGTGCCGAGATCATTTGGCGAGGCCTCCGTGAGCCCGGGAGGCGTGCCCGTGGAGACGTTGCTGCTTGCGGGCGAGACTGGCGGGGCACCGATGCCCAGCACGCCTCGGACGCCACCGTCTTCCGTGGTCAGCCGGGGCGGAACGGGCGTCGCCGCGCTGGCGGTCGAACCCGTGCTCCCACTGGGGCTGCCCTCGGAGCCGGGCGAGCTGCCTGCCCCCGTGGTGCCGCCCGCGCCCGTCGGGCCGATTGAGCCCGTCGTACCGCCGGAGCCTGAGGTGCTTCCAGAGCCCGTCGAGCTGCCTGCGCTCGTCGCACTGCCTGAGCCCGTCGCACCGCCTGAGCCTGAGGTGCCGCCCGCGCCCGTCGTACCGCCGGAGCCGGAGGTGCCGCCTGAACCCGTCGCACCGCCGGAACCTGATGTGCTGCCCGCGCCCGTCGCACCGCCTGAACCTGATGTGCTGCCCGCGCCCGTCGCACCGCCTGCGCCCGTCGCCCCTGAGGTGCCACCCGAACCCGTCGCACCGCCCGAGCCCGAAGGATCGCCACCACCCGACGAGCCCTCACCTCCGTCGGAGCCCTCCGGCTTGAGCACGGTCACCTTCGCGACGCGGGTCGCGGTGGGCGCGTGGCCCGTCATCACGGTGACTCGCTGCCCCAGCTGCGCCAGGAGCGTCGACGCGTCATCCGGCTGGCGTCCCTCGGCCACGGCGCGCACCTGCGCCAGCAGCGTGTCCGAGGCACTCAGCAGCAGGTCCACCAGGTCCCGGTCCAGCCGGCCTCGGTCCTGCCGCACGGCATCAACCAGGTCCTCCACCCGGTGCGCCACGATGGCGATGGACTCGAAGCCCATCGACGACGCCATGCCCTTCACCGAGTGGGCGTGACGGAACATCGAGTCGACCGCGCTCGAGGAGCCTTCCCGCTCCAGCTGTACCAGGTCCCGTCCGAGCGACTCCAGGTGCTCGGTGGCCTCTGAAATGAAGAGGCCCAGGTAACGGGACATGTCCATCGTCATGCCCGACCTCGCCAGGAAGCGCGACGACGCCCGAGGGCGACGACGCTCACGCCTCTCCCAGGACCTTCTTCACCACGGCCAACACGTCCTCGGCGCGGAACGGCTTGACGATGAAGTCCGAGGCACCCGCCTCGATGGCCTCCATCACCAGGCTCTCCTGGCCCAGCGCGGAGCACATGATGACCACCGCGCTGCTGTCGTGCTTGATGATCTCCCGCGTCGCCTCGATGCCGCTCTTGAACGGCATCACGATGTCCATCGTCGTGAGGTCGGGCTTGAGCTCCTTGTACTTCTCCACCGCCTCCAGGCCATTGGCCGCTTCACCGACGACCTCGAACCCTCCAGACGCGAAGATGTCCTTGATCATGTTGCGCATGAAGATGGCATCGTCGACGACCAGGACCCGCTTAGCCATGTGAAGAACTCCGCCTCCGAATCGCCTTGCCTAGAGGAGCGCGGACACTATCACCCGCGCTTTCCAGGGGGCTACTCACTTGGAATGGGTGAACAAGGCAACCACCGCGGCGTCCAGGCCCTCCGGGTCCAGCACCGTCACTCCCAGCCCACCCAGCCGGGCAACGCCTCGGATGGCCGGCGTCAGCTTGCCCGGTGCCGTGCTCACCCGCTCCACCGCCTCGATTCCATCCACGTCCGTCACCAACAGTCCCAGATCCCTGCGGCCTCGGTCCAGAAGAACCACGCGGGCCGACGGGGTGGCACCGTCCGGCAACCCCAACAACTGCCGCAGCTCCACCACCGTCACCACGCGTCCCCGCAGGTTCATCACCCCGGTAATCGCAGCGGGCGCGCGCGGAACCCGGGTGAACCGCGCTGGAGGCACGACGACCTCCCGCACCGCGGATAGCGGCAACCCGTAGCGCTCTTTTTCCACCCGGAAGATGACGTGCCGCACAGAGGCCGTGTTGTATCAGCTTTGCAATGGCGCCAAGCGCCGATGACCCACCTTCGCGCTACGCCCTGGCGCGCCGCGGCGTGCGGGCCCGCTTCACCCCAGGCCCCCCTTTCTTCGCCGGAGCCTTCTTCGCGGGGGCCTTCTTCGCCGCGGGAGCCTTCCTGGCCGGAGCCTTCTTCGCCGCGGGAGCCTTCTTCGCGGGAGTGGACTTCTTCACCTGGGGCGAACGGGCCGGGGCATCCTTGACCGCCTTGAGCACGGACTTGGGCGCCACGGCGTGGAAGCTCTCGCGCATCCACTGGGCCATGAGCTCCACGGGCACGTCCTGCCCCGGGGCGAAGAGCGCGGACACCCAGCCGCTCTTGCCCAGGCCGTAGCCGGTGGGCGTGGCGAAGGGGAGCATCAGCGCCGCCTCGTGGGACTCGGGCAGCTTGGTGGTGACCGTCAGCCCCCGCTCATCCAGCACCAGGAGGGCGAACATCTTCCCCCGCACCTTGCCGGTGCGATGCCCCCACGGAAACTCCTCCGTGACGTCGGGGAACGACAACATCACCTCGCGCAGCCGGTCCTCGGCGGCGCGCAGCTTCGCATTGGAGGTCGCGGTCATGGTCCCAGGCGGAAGCTGCGCACCACGCTCTGCAGCTCGACGGACAGGTTGGTCAGCTCGCTGGCCAGCGACGTCATCCGGGACACGGCGGCGGTCTGCTCCTGGATGACGGACTGGATGGCCTCGGTGGAGGCCGCGTTGTTGCGCGCCACCAGCTTGATCTCCTCGATGGCCTTCACCATCTCCTCGCTGCCCTTGTGCTGCTCGCGAGCGCTCTCGGAGATGAGGTGCACCTTCTCGGAGCCCTTGCGGATGGTGTCGGTGATGGCGCCCATGGAGCGCACGATGTTGGTCAGGTCCTCGCGGCCCTCGGCCAGCTCCGCGATGCCCTCGCGCATGGCGCTCACCACGGAGGTGGACTGGCCGGAGATGTCTCGCGCCAGCTTGGAGATCTGCTCGGCGGAGCGGCCCGCGCTCTCGGCCAGCTTGCGGACCTCGTCGGCGACGACGGCGAAGCCGCGGCCGTACTCACCCGCGCGCGCCGCCTCGATGGTGGCGTTCAGCGCGAGCAGGTTCGTCTGCTGCGCGACCTGGGTGATTGCGTCGACGATCTTGGAGATCTCCTGCGTCTTCTCGCCGAAGGCGAACACCTGCTGGCTGGCGGACTCGATGCGGTTGAAGACCTTCTTCACCTTGTCGCCGGCCAGCCGCGCCGCCTTGGAGCCGTCCTCCGCCGCGCTGCTCGTCTCCGCCGTGGTGCGCGCCGCGTCCTCCGCGCTCACCGTGGTGCGCTGGATGCTGCTGGCCATCTCCGTGATGACCTTGGATGCCTTGGAGACCAGCTGCGACTGGGACTCCGCGCCGCTCGCGATGATGTTCATCGACGAGCCCACTTCCTCCGTGGAGCCGTTGACGTTCTCCGCCGAGCGCTGCAGGTCGATGGCCGTGTCGGCCACGCTCTTCGCCGTCTCCTGAATCTTGCCCACCAGCTCGCGCAGGTTCTCCTGCATGCGGATGATGGCGCCCGTCAGCTCGTCGATTTCGTCGCGCATCCGGCCGCCCTCGGCGGCCACGGGCTTGGACAGGTCTCCCTGCGAAATCTCGTAGGCGGAGCGGCTGAGCACCTTCACGCGAGTCACGCGCGCGAGCAGCGAGGGCAGGAGCGCCGCCGCCACGCCGGTGATGAGGATGGCCACGCCCACGCGCAGCACGTCCTTCCACACCGCCGGGCCCGGGCTCAGCTCCCGGAACAGCACGTCCGAGGTGAACATCCAGACGGTGAGCAGGAGCCCCAGCACCACGTAGCCGTTGAGAATCCTCCGGTGGAGCGAGACCTCACGCGTCGCGCGAGGACCGTCCACCGCGCGCAGCAGCCGCTGCACGGGCTCGCGGCGGGGAGTCAATCCAGAGGCAGTGTCGTCACGTAGGGGACGGCGCACAGGGTTGCTTTCAGGGGAGGTGCGAACGCGCCCTGGGTTTAACCTTGCTCTCGGGCATGGTCAATCCACCCCGGATGCGGACCCGAAGTGGTCGAACCCGCCCGGCCGCCTCACCACATGTCCGGCTTCATCGAGGATCACCCATCCTGAACCCCGGCTCACCTCGCCCACGCGCGTGACGGCGTGCCCCCCTCGAGCACACGCCTGCTCGAACGCCTTCCCTCGACGAGAGGGCACCGCCAGCAGCAGCTCGTAGTCCTCGCCCCCCGCCAGCGCCCCCCGCGCCCCCAGCTCCCGTCGCACCACCGCCGACATGGGCAGCCGCGCCAGCTCCACCGTGGCCCGCACGTGTGAAGCGGTGCACAGATGGCCCAGGTCTTGTGCAAGACCATCGGAAACATCCAGTGCAGCGGATGCGAAGCGCGCGGCGAGCTGGCCCAGGGCCACGCGGGGCTGGGGTCGGCGCTGGCGGCGAACCGAGGAGCCGCGGGTGATTCCCGCCCGCAGGTGGGCGAGGCCCAGCCGCGCGTCGCCCAGCGTGCCGGACACATAGAGCCAGTCACCGGGCCGAGCGCCCGCGCGGGTGAGCGGAGGGCGAGACAGCTCTCCGGTGGCGGTGATGGTGACGGACAGCTCGCGCGCGGAGGTGAAGTTGCCGCCCACCAGGTCGATGCGGTGCTCCCGCGCGAGCGCGGCCATGCCTCGCGCCAGGCCCGTGAGGTGCGCAAGCGGGAAGTCCCTGGGCAGCGCGAGCGAGCACAGGAACCAGCGCGGCGTGGCGCCCATGGAGGCCACGTCGGAGAGGTTCACCGCCAGGGCCTTGTGGCCGATGTCCGCGGGAGAGAACGACGCGCGGGTGAAGTGCACGTCCTCCACCACGCAGTCCGTGGTGACACACAGCGGCCCGCGCGAAGGCGCGAGCACCGCGCAGTCATCCCCCGGGCCCACCGGAACGCGGGCCTTGGGGAAGTGGCTCAAGAAGCGGCGGATGAAGTCGAACTCACCAGGCATCGCCCGGCAGGAAAGACCACCCGCCGCCTCCAGGCAACGCGCACCTACTGGAACACGCTGAGGCCGACGCCCGGCACCTCGCCTCCGTGCAGCCACGTGGCCACGCCCACGCCCGTCCCGTTCACGGAGAGCTGCGGGAAGCCATTCCGCGAGGAGGGCACGGTGTCGAGCCACACCGTGCGGCCCCACCCCTGCCCCGGCGTGTAGCGGCTGGAGCCGACGCGGAACTCCCCGTCCTTCTCCCGCGTCCACACCACGAGCGCCTGGGTGCGGCTCAGCGACACCACCTGCGGGTCCGTCACCCCACCCAGGGGCGAAGGGTCCACGTCCAGGCGCTCGCGCCACCCGAGGTTGAAGTCATACGGACGCGCGGACAGGCGGATGATGCCGCTCCTCGCGCGAGGCCACACCACCATGGCGCGCCCGTCCTTCTCCACGCTCGCCTGCGCCATCGCGGAGGAGCCCAGCGCCTCCTCCACCTTCTCGGCGGCGCCCCAGCCCATGCCGGGCACGTAGCGCCGCGCCCACAGCGACACGTTCGCCACGCCGCCTTCACTCCACATCGCCAGCGCCGAGCCCCCCGGCCCCGCGAGCGGCTCCACGAAGAAGCTCTCGAACCCCGCGGGGCTGAGCCGCTCCGCCGCGCTCCACCCTTCCGCAGGGGACCACCGGCTGAACCAGGCGCCGCTCCAGCCCTCCATCTCGTCGAAGCGATACCAGCCGACGAGGACGTGGCCGTCGCTGCTCACGGAGAGCTGCGGCTCCACGGAGAAGCCCGGCACCGACGTGTCGATGCGGCGCGCCGCGTCCCAGCCCGCCGAGGGCGAGCCTCGCGTGGCCCAGATGTTCTCGCTCAGCGTGTCGCCATCGAACTGCGTCCACACGAGCGTCAGCACCCCCGCGCTGTCCCGCGCGGCCTGGAGGAACGTCGCATCCCCCAGCGGCTGGGCCAGGACTCGCGCGGGCGGCACCCACCCCTCGCCCGGCAGGTGCTCGGCGAACCACAGCTCCGCCGCGCGAGAGCCCTCGCTCTGCAGCCACAGCGCGAGCATGCGCCCGTCCGCGCCCGCCACGACCTGGGGCTGGCGCACCCGGAGGGGGTCATCCGGAAAGTCGCGCTGGAGCTTCATCCGCTCGGACGGCGTCCACCCCGTCTGCGGAACGAACTCGCTGAACCAGAGCCACTCGTCGACGCCGTCCCACTCTCCCCACACCGACAGCGCGCGACCATCCACCGCCACCCCCACCCGAGGCGTCGCCACCTCCAACCCCGGCGTGCCCATCAAGCACGGCGAGGCCCACCACGACCCGCCCCACTCCATCGGCTCGGCCGTGTCCCGCGCCCGCGCGCTCGCCAGCAGGGGCAGCGGACGCGCGCGCGTCAGGAGCTGCCCGGGGCCTCGGGGCGCCATGTACGCGGGGCGCTCCGGGCAGAAGTTGGGAGGTGGTGGCCGGGGGGAATCCGCGCCGCACGCCGCCAGACTCAACAGCACCAACAGACTCGTCACGACCGGGTTTCGCATCCGTGCTCCTACCGCTCCAGGGGGGGGGTCCGAAGATGCACACGCCCCACCGCCGGGAGCTCCGGTGGTGGGGCGCGAGAAGCGGGTGCCCGAGCCGGGCACCCGACACAGCTTTCAACAGCGCGGACGGACTAGCGCTGACCGGCCACGAACGCCGCCGAGTGCGCGAAGTCCTGGTGCCACGAGGCCGGCAGGCGCTCCAGCACGTCGCGCGAGTCCGCGACGGGCGCCGTCATGTCGCCCTGCATCTTGTTGTCGCCCACGCGGAAGCCGTTGGCGAACAGCGTGTTGGCGTCCTTGCCCGCGCGCGCCAGCTCCGCCGCCGTGCCCAGGTTGAAGTTGTACACCTTGCCGGCGTACTTCTCGCGGGTGACGGAGGTCAGCGTGGCCACGCCGTCGCGGGTGCTGACGCGGTCATTCACCTTCAGCTTGCCCGCGACCACGGCCTTGCCGTCCGCCATGATGACAGGGTGCTTGTCGGTGAGGCTGACCTGGTGGCCCTTGTCGTCCCGCAGGTTCACCATGGGCTCCAGCTCGCCGCCGACCTGGACGTCCGTCACGGTGAGCGTCTCACCCTTGTCGTTCGTCACGATGCGCGCGCCGCGCTTGACCTGCTCCACGGGGACGGTGCGGCCGTCGGCGAGCACCACCTTCGTGCCCTCCGCCATGCAGCTGTTCCACACCATGAGGCCGTAGCGGTAGCGCTCGTCGCTCATCATGCGCACCGTCACCGTGGCGGGCGTGTTGGACGCCGTGCCGCAGTTCACCTTGGTGCTCACGGTGATGACGTACTCCACCGCCTGGTTGATGATGGCCTGCGTGGCGCAGCTCTCCGTGCCCGTGCCCGCGATGGACGTCTCACGCGACAGGTCGGAGAGAATCTTCACGTTGGCGCTGGTGCTGTTGATGGCACCGGCCAGCGCGGGGGTCAGGTCCATCTGGCTCATGCAGGTGCCGCCCGTGACGGGCTTCACCAGGCGCACCTTGGAGCCCGGGAGGATCTCCTTGATGACACACGCCACGCCGTTCTTGCTGCCGGCGTTGAACGTGAACTGCGTGGGCACGTACACGTGCGTCGCCTGCCACGCCCCGGAGACGGGGAAGTTGTTGGCCGCGTCACCCACCCAGCTGGTGGTGACCGCCGTGTTGCGCAGGGCGACGCCCGTCGCCGGGTTGCTGCCCGACGGCGCGAGCGTGTTGCTCACCGCGGCGTAGTCACAGTCGATGCCGCCGCGCATCTGACACAGCTCGGTGTTGAACTTCATGCTGCCGGGCACCGACAGCCGCGGGTGCTGCATGGTCAGGTCCGCGCCCGCCGTCGTCGCCGCCGACGCGCCACGCGCAAAGGTGACGACCTCCTCGCCCGTGTTCTCGTTCATGGCGATCATCATCGTGTCGAGGATGACCTGCCGGTCCTGGTTGACGGGGATGGCGGGACGCACGACGACGTCCTCGAAGCTCTGGCCGGCGGCGTACTCCTCGCCCGACGCCGAGTCGACGACGGTGGACTCCGTCTCCGGCATGTTCGAGTTGTACGCGACGATGTCCGTGTACACGTAGCTGGCGCCGTTGAGGCACGAGGCCCAGGGGTTGCTCGTGTAGGTGCGCACGTTGTTGGTGGTGACACCGCGGGTCAGCGTGAGGAAGTGGTCGCAGCCCCAGTTGTTCACCAGCGACGTCAGGCCCGCCTCCGTGCCGCCGGCCTTGCGCGCCAGCGCCTTCTCACGCGCCAGGCCCAGCCGCTGGAACAGCTTGGGCGAGTTGGCGGCCGACTTGCCGGAGCCGCGCAGGCGGTTCATCACGAAGCGGTATTGGCCCGGGTCGGCCAGGTCGATGGCGATGGCCTCACCCGTCGCGCCGCGCGACTTCGCCTCGAAGACGCGGCGCATGTACTGCGAATCCTCCACCAGGGTCGCACGGTCCAAACCCCGGTCCGGGGCGCGCAGCGCGCCGGCCCAGGCGGAAGTCGCGAGCGCGACGAGCGGCAGGGCCGCCGTGACAGGTACTGAGAAACGCGAGTACAGCTTCATATGGAACCCCCTCTGATGCGGTGGACTGCCTTGGCTGCGACAACCACGACACGTTCATGGACTGCCTTGCGTCAGGCCCGCTCCACCCAAGGAACAGGCCCGCCCCCCTTGGGCGCGGAAAGCCTCGCGCCCCCTTCATGACTCGCACTGCGCGGTGCCCCGGCGGACGTGGGGGTGCGACAACCGCCCGCCGGGACACCCAAGCCCTGGATGACTACAGGGTGTTACACGTCACGCCGCAGACGTCCTGCGCCTGCTCCACGCAGATGACGTCCCAGGTCCCCGAGCAGCAGAACGGGTCGCCCGCGCACACGTCCGCCGCACACTGCGAGCAGTGGGTCGCGATGGGATTGCCCGGGTTGCAGACGTTGTGGCACGGGCGCGGGCGGCTCAGGAACTCCTCGAGGATGAGCTTGCGGTGCGGCAGGAAGACGTTCAGGAGCGCGGGAGAGATGCGGAAGCGCGTGCCCTCCGGCCCGTTCTCCGTCTGCTCGCTGATGTGCGTGAAGCCCAGCGAGTTGGGCCACTGCATGCCGCCGCCCAGGTCGGAGCTGTTGCTCAGCTCGTGGCAGCCGGCGCAGGACAGGGCCTTGGCGCGGGCGACGATGTGGTTGGCCGTCAGCGGGCTCCCGATGCGGGTCAGCTCCGCGTCAATCAGCGAGCGCAGCGCGGACGCGCCGTTGCCGAACTGGAACGTGTAGTTGTTCTCCGTGCCCTGAGCGTCGCTCTGGCCGCCGTTGAACTGGTCCTGCACCTCCATGTTGAAGAGGTTGATGTCCTGCCGGGCCAGCGTCTCCACCTGGGTGGCGAAGAAGAAGCGGAAGTCCGCCGCGCGGGCGTGGGTGGAGGCCGGGTTGAACAGGCCGCCGAACGGGTTCACCTTGTCCGTGGAGAGGATGGCCTTGAGCTGGGTGCAGACGCCGTTGTTGCAAGCCTTCTGAAGCTTGAACTCGCGGAGCAGCCAGTTGCTCTGCATGAACTGGTTGGTGCGAATCTGGCCGGCGACGGTGAACGGGTCCGCGCCGTAGTTGTCGATGTGCACGACGGGGCGGAAGCCACCCGGCAGGCCCTGGAAGTAGAAGGACTTGAGCAGCGCGGTGCGCGAGGCCAGGTCCGCGTTGTTCGTCAGCCGGTGCCAGAACTCCGCCACCGGGAGGCAGCCGTCCAGCCCCTCTTCCGGGTGGGGGTTGTTCAGCACGGCCTCGAAAATCATGAAGTTGCGCTGCGCGAAGTTGGTGTCACCCGAGCGGCGCGAGAAGACGATGCGGTACTCACCGCAGTTGGCGCCGTCCGCGGGTGCCAGGTCGAAGCGGTTGAACAGGCCGATGGCCTTGTACGCGTTGAGCGAGTTCGGGTTGGAGAACGGGTCCTGCCCCGCCTGCGCGCCCTCCTGCGGACGGCACAGGTACGGGAACGAGTTGAAGATGGGCTGCCCGCCCGGCGAGAGCTGGTCGTTGCAGTGCTGCCCCTGGTTGAGCCCCGGGCGCGCGTTCTGCGTGTCCCAGAGCTGCCGGTAGATGGCCAGGCCCGTCAGCCCCGCCACGCCGCTCTGCGTGGCGAGCTGGTCCATCACCTCGCGCAGGGAGAAGTTGTTGACGATGGCCGTGTCCGTCACGACCAGCGAGCGGTGCGTGTTCACCGTCACCACCGCGTTCATCTGAGACTTCTCGCCCGATGAACGGAGCAGGCCGATACCGCCGCGCTCTGAGTGGAGTGGTGTGGTCCGCGCCGGCTGCTTTGACTCGGGCATCTCCTGCACGTCGTCCCGCGTGCCACAGCCCGTCAGTGCCAGAATGGATGCAATAGCAAGACACGAGCGCCTAACGCGCTTGTCCATGTGCTCCCCCTCTTCAATTGACACAACTGGTTTCACCACGACTGTCCAGCGCG
Organism: Myxococcus stipitatus; assembly: GCF_038561935.1. The sequence continues at coordinate 9,105,708 of NZ_CP102770.1, forward strand.
CGCTCTTATGATGCATTCAACAAACAAACACAAGACGCAATCGGACTCAGCGTGAATACCAGCTGAGCCGGCGCGTCGACACACATAAGGAATTCCCGCTAGGCGCGAGGATTTGACCCTGGGTGCGTCAAGACTGCACTTCTGCTTGCGTCCCCTCGGCACGGGGCCGCGTTCGGGATCAACGCGCGGGGGTCTTGAGTGTCAGGGGCGGATGCGTCCGGTGAGCACGCGGGAATGCGTACCATTCGCACGCATGAAAAAGGCTGGGGCGCAAAGGAAGACACCGTCGCGATGTGTCACCGCGACGGTGTCGTCTCGTTCAGCATCCGACAGCCTGCTACTTCCGCTCGGATTCGACGCGGGGCGTCGACTTCAGGCTCACGGTGCGCAGCGACAACGCGAGACCGCCCCACCACATGCCCATCATCTCGAGGAAGCCGGCCACCTCCAGGCCGTGCCGCACGGGGTGGTCGGGGCGGAGGGCCTCCCAGCCCCGGTGCTCCAGGACGACGCGGGTGCCGCCCTCGGCGGGCTCGAAGCGCACGTCCACCTGGGTGAGCTCCCCGGGCGCGAAGTTCCGACCGCGCCACTCGAAGCTCAGCCGCGCGCCGGGCTCCCACGTCAGCACGCGGCCAATCTCGAAGATGCCCGCGGGGTCCTCCTCCACCAGCCGGCCGCCGGAGCCTCCCTCGAAGCGCACCACGCTGGTGGGCGCGGAGGAGCCTCGGAAGCGAGGCCCCCTGCGCCACCAGAGGTCGGTCTCCTCGGTGAAGACGGCGAAGGCCTCGTCCGGCTCCACCGCGAGGAAGGTCGTCACCCGGGCGCGCTGCTCGGTCGTCATGGCGTGTGCCTCCAGGGGCTCAGGGCCGCTTCTTCGCACGGGTGCGCTCCGCGTGCTCCTTGAACGCCTGGAGCTGCTCGCTCCAGTACGATTCCACCTCATCCAGCCAGGCGCGCAGCTCCGAGAAGCGCTCGGGCCTCAGCCGGTACACCTTCACGCGGGCGTCTTCTTCCACGGACTCCTCCTCCACCAGCCCCGTCTTGCGCAGCACGCGCAGGTGCCGGCTCATGGCCGGAGGTGACATGTCGAAGGCGGCCGCCAGGTCCCCCGCGCGATGAGGCTTGTCGCGCAGGAGGTCGATGACCCCACGACGGGTGGGGTCGGCCAGGGCGGCGAAGGTGTCGTCGAGGCGTCGAGCGGCTCCCATGAGGTATGTCCGTTCCGGGCCCGGTGTCTCAGCCCTTCATGCGCTGGGCGAACCACCACGCGTGGCCTTCCAGGTCCTCCGCGCCGTAGCCCCGGTCCGTCCAGTAGTCCTCGCCGTAGTTCGTGGTCTCCGGCTCGCGGGTGATGCGCGCGCCCGCCGCCTTGGCCCGCGCGCAGTGCGCGTCCACGTCATCCACGTAGAGCATCAGGTACGCCGCGCTGGTGCCGCCCGCCGCGCCCGGCTTGCGCCCGGGGTACTTCGCGCTGAGCGAGCTCACCATGATGACGCCCTCGCCATAGACGAGCTCGGAGTGCACCACCATCCCCGGCGCCCCCTCCACCTTCAGCCGCGTCTGGAAGCCGAAGGCCTTCTCCAACCAGTCGATGGCCGCCGGGGCGTTCTCGTAGAAGAGCCCGGGGGTGATGCGCGCACAACCTTCTGGAACCTTCTTCATGACGTGACCTCCCATGCGGGTGATTTGTTCACCGTTCGGGAAACATTTAACGCTCTCGTTAACCATCTGCAAGCCCTGGTTCGCGGGGAGGTGGGGGCGCGCGGCCAGGGCTCACCTCGCGGCGAGCCAGGTCTCGACCTCGGGAATCTCCTTCTCGCGGGCCTTCGGGAAGCGCCGGTAGATTTCCAGCGAGGACAGGGCCAGCTTGCGCGCGCGCGCCTGCTCATGAGGCTCTCCCGCCAGCGTGCGTGCGAGCAGGAAGCGGATGTCCGCGAGGATGAGCTCGTCGGTGCCGAAGGACTTCTTCTCGTAGACGGCCAGCGCGCGCTCGACGAAGGGCCGGGCCTTGCGCGGTTGATGCAGGGACATGAGCGACTCGCCCACCAGGCCCCGGTCATACGCGGCCTCCAGGGAGTCGGGACCCCGAGCCTTCTCGCGGATGGCGAGCGCGCGCTCGTGGGCGGCGAGTGCCTCACCGGGCCGTCCCAGGGCCCGGAGCACCTGGCCCAGCCCGGACAGGGAGCTGGCGACCCGCGCATCCTCCGGGCCCAGGAGCTTCTCGCGAATGGCCACCGCGCGGCGGAAGTGCTCGGCGGCGTCCTCGTTCCGTCCGGACAGGTGGCTGAGCATGTTGCCCATGTTGTGCAGCGCGGAGGCCACGTTCAGCGACTCCGCGCCATGCACGCCCGCGTAGATGGCCAGCACGCGCGTCTGGTGAGCGACCGCGTCCTCGTAGCGGTTCAGGTAGGTCTCCTGCACGGCGAGCAGGCTGAGGACGACGCCGACATCCGGATGGTCGGGCCCGTAGTTCGCGACGTAGCGCTCATGGGCTTCGCGCAGGAGGGCCACGGCCTCCTCGAAGCGACCGGCGATGCCCAGCATCCTCCCGGCGTTCAGAAGGGGGGTGGAGAGGCGCGCGTCCTTCGGGGGATAGGTCTTTCGCGCCAGCTCCAGCGCATGCAGGCCCTGGGCGAGCGCCTCCGGGTTCCTGCCCTTCGATTGGAGGAGGCTGGACAGGTTGGTGGCCAGGGTGACCTCCATCGGTGCATCGCCGCCCAGCCGCTGCACGGCCGCGGTGGCATGGCTGCCGTACTGGTCCTCCGGGTCCGCGCCCTTGTCGAGAAAGCTGGCGGCGCGCAGCAGCAACACCCAGCCCTCCGCCACGTGCCAGTCCATTCCCGCCGCCTGCGCGGTCTGGATGAGCTTGTGCAGCGTCTGGACCGCCTCCTTGTCATTCGACTCCGCCTGCGACTGGGCGAGCGCGCGGAGCATCTCCACGCGCACCGGAGGGAAGTCCACCCCCTCCATCCGCGCGGGCAGCGTGGAGGCCAGCTCCAGCGCGGACTTGGGCTGGCCCGCGTGCAGCCGCGCGCGGACGGTGGCGATGTCCTTCTGGAGGGACTCCAACTTCTCGCGCACGCCCGGGTCCTTGGGCAGCGGGCGCGAGGACGTCAGCGCCTGCACGTCGGAGCACCGGCTCAGGTCCTCCAGTCCCGACACCGCGCGCACGGCGTTCTGCACCACGGGCGCCGCCGCGGAGGACAGCACCCCCACCAGCGCCGCGACATCCCTGCGCCGCTGCGCCAGGCACAGCAGCTGCCGCTCATACATGCCCTCCGTCTGGCGGCCGTGGATGCGAGTGGCCTCGCACGCGTGCCGCGAAGCCTCCTTCCAGTCGCGAGCATAGGCATCCAGCGAGCCGCTCACCCCGCGCCAGGTGTCCGCCGCGTACGGCAGCCCCGTCTTCAGGAGCGCGTCCTGGACGGAGGCGCGCGTCTTCTCATCCCAGACGCCCACCAGCGCGTTCGGGTCGTCCTCGCAGAGCGTGGGCCGCGTGGCGAAGAAGGCGACCACCCCCACCGCCAGCAGCGCGGCCGTGATGCCCGCGACATGGAACATCTGATGGGGCGAGAGCAGCGGCTCCTGGCCCAGCGCCCGCAGCAGCGCCTCCATGGAGGCGTGACGGTCCTCGGGCTCCGGCGAGAGCCCCTTCAGCACGGCCAGGTGGATGCGGTCGGGGACGCGGGCCTCGCGCTGGAGCGTCCTCGCGGCGCGCGCCCCCTGCTCGAGCGCGAGCTCCGCGGGGGCCGCGCGGGGAAAGGGCCGGGCACCGTAGAGCGCCTCGTACAGCGCGACACAGAAGCTGAACTGGTCGCTGCGCGCGTCGGGCGTCTCGCCGCGCGACTGCTCGGGGGCCATGTAGCCCGGGGTGCCCAGCAGCGTCCCCGTCTGCGTGAGGGAGTCGTTGGACTCGCCCTCCGCCGCCGACGCGGACGCCGGAGCGACGGCCGACGGCGGTGACTCCTCCGCGCCATCCAGGATGCGCACCAGCCCGAAGTCGGTGATGCGCACCCGCCCCGTGGTGTCGATGAGGACGTTGTCCGGCTTGAAGTCGCGGTGCACCAGCCCGGCCGCGTGCGCGGCGGCGAGCCCCTGCCCCGCTTGATGGAACAAGCCCAGCGCCTCGCGCCAGGGGATGCGCCCCGCGCGCATGCGGGCGCCCAGCGTGGTGCCCTCGACGAACTCCATGGCCAAGAAGACGCGGTCGTCCACGCGGCCGAAGTCGTGGATGGCGACGACGTTGGGGTGGACGACGCGCGCGGTGGCCTGGGCCTCGCGCAGCAGCCGGGCCTGGGACTCCGCGAGCCGCGCGGACTGGACGGTGTCGAAGCGCAGGATCTTGAGGGCCACCTTGCGGTGGAGCTCCGGGTCCCTCGCCGCGTAGACGACGCCCATGCCTCCGGCGCCGATTCGCTCCATCACCACGTAGCGGCCCAGCACGTCGCCGCGGCCCAGGAAGCTGGAGGAGAGCGCGGCCGGGGGCTGACTCACACCTTCATCCACCGACGCCACCGCCTCCGCCACCAGCACGCGGCAGGAGGGGCACTCGTCCAGGTGCCCCTGGAGGGCCAAGGCCTCGTCACCGCGCAACAGCCCCCGCCCGAAGGCGAGGAGGTTCTCCGTCGTGGGACACCGCATGCGCCCTCACTGTAGGCTTCGGATGAATGGCCAAGTCCTCGGAGACCGAGCTCCATGTCGCGGACCTGGCGCTCGCCCGTGCGTGCGCGAGCGGTGATGCCGCGGCCCTGGCCACGCTCGAGGAGCGCATCATTCCCCAGGTGCGCGCCGCATTGAAGCGCCGGGACGTGGATGACACGACGGCGGACGAGGCGCTCCAGGTCCTGCGGGCGCGCTTCCTCGTCGCGGAGGGCGCCCTGCCGCCCCGCATCATGGAGTACGCGGGGAAAGGCCCCCTCTCCGCCTGGCTGCGGATGACGGCGCTGCGGCTGGCCTGGGGGGTGATGAACGAGCGCAAGGGGCCGCTCGTCACCGACGACGGGCCGCTGGAGGCGCTGGGCGTCGCGCCCGACGACGTGGAGCTCCAGTACCTCAAGGAGCGCTACGGCGCGGACTTCAACGCCGCCTTCCGCGAGGCACTCGCCGCGCTGGAGCCCCGCGCGCGAACCCTGTTGCGAATGCATCTGGTGGACGGAATGGGCACCGCGCGCATCGCGGAGGCCTACGGCGTGGACCGCTCCTCGGTGAAGCGGTGGCTCGCCACCGCCCGCGAGTGGCTGTTGGACCAGACGCGGGTGCGCTTCGCGGCGCGGGTGGGCGTGAGCCTGCCGGAGCTGGACAGCCTGCTGGCCCAGCTGAGGAGTCAGCTGGACCTGAGCATCCGCCGGTTGATGGCCGGCGGCCCGACCTAGAGGAACAGCGACGCGTCGAACTCGTCCACGTTGACCGGCAGCAGCCGGGGCAGCGGGCGCTGGAACACCTTCGCATTGAGCTCCAGGTCGACAATCTTCAGGCCCGCGGGCACCAGGTCCCTGAAGCGCTGGCTGACGTACTCGCGCAGGCCCAGCACGGCCACCTGGCGCTTCTCCTCCAGCATGGGCTTGAGCGCCTCCGCGAAGTCGCCACCGTCGTGGCTGGCCAGGCCCACCGCCGCCTTGGGGCGCTGGGTGCGGATGGTCTCCAGGAGCTTGAGGATGCCCAGGTCGACGACCTTCTGGTCCGGCCGCCCGTAGAGCAGCGCCACCTCGCAGCCCGCGGACTTCAGGGCGCGGATGAAGCCAATCATCACGTCGGGCAGCTGCTCGCCTCGCGCGTTGAGCACCACCACGCAGCGCACGGGCGCGGGGAAGTAGGTCTCACAGAAGGCCACCAGCCGGTCGAACTGGACGCGGTCCTGGGACTCGGGCTTGCGGCCCACGACATTGGAGACGGCCCAGTCGATGTTCTCCGCATCGATGAGCACGTAGGAAGCAGCGGCGGGACGTCCAGCGGTCAGCATGAGTGCGGACAATACGCCCCCGCACGGGCGGCGGGGGGAATTCGCGTGGGCGACACCTCGCGTCAGAAGCGGTCGGGGCCCGCGGGCGGCTCCGGCACCGGGGCGGGCGCCGTCAGCACGCCGTGCTCCGGGATGGGCGGCTGCATGGGCAGCACCACCGTGAAGCGCGAGCCGCGCCCGAACTCGCTCTCCACGAACACCTTGCCGCCGTGGCCCTCCACCAGGCTCTTCACGATGGCCAGGCCCAGCCCCGCCCCGCCGTGCTCGCGCGTGGAGCTGCCGTCCACCTGGTAGAAGCTCTGGAAGATGCGCTCGAACTGGTCCTCGCGGATGCCCACGCCGGTGTCCTCGACGCAGACGCGGTAGCCCGGCGCGCCCAGCGTGTCCTGGAGGCCCACCTCCGACATCACCACCGAGACGCGGCCTCCGGACGCGGTGAACTTCAGCGCGTTGGCCAAGAGGTTCACCAGGACCTGCCGCAGCTTGTCCGCGTCGCCCGCGAGCCGGGGCCGAGGCAACGGCGGCAGCCGCACCTCCAGCTCCACGCCCTTGCGCTGCGCCTGCGGCATCACGCTGGACACGGCCGTCTGGATGACGCCCGCCAGGTCCACCGGGCCCATGGCCAGCCGCAGCCTTCCGGCTTCAATCTGGCTCAGGTCCAGGATGGAGGAGATGAGGTTGAGCAGCGACTCGCCCTTCTCCACGATGGTGCGCACGTAGAGCAGCTGCTCGGGGTTGAGCACGCCGGCCAGCCCCTCCGCGAGCATCTCCGAGTAGCCGATGATGGACGCCAGGGGCGTGCGCAGCTCGTGGCTCACCGTGCCCAGGAAGGTGGACTTCAGGCGGTCCAGCTCCTTGAGCCGGGTGTTCACCTGGGCCAGCCGCGAGTTCTGCGACTCCAGCTCGCGGTGGGTCTCCAGCATCGCCTCGATGTGGAGCTGCGTGGTCAGGTGCGTGCGGTGTCCGCTGGCCACCAGCGCGGCGAGCACCTGTCCGAAGTGCGTCAGCACCTGCGCGGCGGTGCGCTCGGGGGCGCGCCGCACCTTGGACACCAGCTCCTGCGCGCGCGACAGCTCCAGTCCGGAGATGTCCGTGAGCGTCTCGGGAAAGTCCCCCAGCTCCTCGGGGGTGAAGGGCCCCAGGATGACCCGCCCCAGCAGGTCCCCCTCCCAGCGCACGGGCATCACCAGGTAGCGCAGGCCGGTGAAGCACGGCAGCGCGATGAGCCCCGCCTCCTCCGCGCCATCGCCCTGCGCCAGCCGCGCGCCGTGGCCCGGCGCCACGGGGCCGTCCTTCACCCGGGACACCGTCGCGGTGCAGCGCGAGCGCCCCTCCGGGAAGGAGAAGACATACGCGCAGAAGTCGCCGTGGCCCACCTTCACGTCGGCCAGCTTGGTGCCGCGCGTGTCCAGGACCTTGATGCCCACGCGGTACAGCTCGCTGAAGCTCTTCACCACCTCCGCGAACGAGGGCACATCCAACATCTCGCCAAGCGTCAGGCGCCGCTGGAGGACCGACTCCCGGCGGGAGCTGGGGGCGCCCTCCGGAGGAGCGTTCCCCTGGAAGCCTCCGCTCATCGCCCGCCCCCCACCTGCTCGTCCCGGCTCACCCCGGTGTACCGCCCGGCGAGCGCCGTGCCGGACAGGTCCATGCGTCCGAAAATCTGCGAGAGGAACTCCTGCTCGGTCAGCGCCACGTTGCGCGCCAGGTGCGCGCGGGCATCCAGCCGCCGGTAGGCCGCTCGCGCCACCGCGTGGAAGGTCTCCAGCACGCCCTCGCCTCGGAGCGCGACGGCGCCCACCACCTCCTCGCCGCCCCGCTTTCGCGCCTCCTCCAGCTCCGCCTCCGTGCGAGCGTCCGGCAGGTCGCGCTTGTTGAACTGGATGACAACGGGCACCTGCTCCGCGTCCAGCCCGTTCTCCTTCATGTTGTCCTGGAGGTTGCGCCAGTAGGCGTTGTTCTCCGCCGTCGCGCTGTGCCGGCTGTCCGCGATGAACACCACCGCGTCCGCGCCCTGGAGCACGATGCGCCGGGTCGCGTTGTGGATGACCTGACCCGGGACGGTGAAGAGCTTCACCTTCACCTTGAAGCCCGCGGACGTGGAGAAGAAGACAGGCAGCAGATCGAAGAACAGCGTCCGGTCGTCGTGGGTCTCCACCGTCAGCAACCGGCCACGCACCTCCGGGGACGCGCGGGCATGGAGATGGCGCAGATTCGTCGTCTTCCCGCTGAGTCCGGGCCCGTAGTAGACGATCTTGAGCGTCAGCTCGCGCTGGGCGTGGTTGAGTTGCAAGGGATGCTCGGGCAGGCGGGAATCGAGATGAGGGGAGGCCAGCCCTCCGTGGACGACCAGGGTTTTTATAGTGGGAAGGCGTCCGGCGCGGAAGGCCGGCCGCACTCCAGCCGTGGGTGAAGGCGGAGCCAGGTGCCGGAATGCTCTGGGCAACGCTTGGGTTGACCGGAATCCGGCCCTCCCATCGCCAGGGGAGACAATCTCCTCACTTGAGAAGACAATGTGCGCGGAATCCCCGCGTGCACCGGTGGCGGGGGTGCGGTTAGGATCGCAGCGCGACGGAGGAGATGGCGATGACGATGAAGCAGGTGGACCCGGGCGTGGAGATGGCCCCAGCCCCGGTGCTGGAAGCGGTGGGCCTCCCCAACGACCTGACGGCGGCGGTGAAGTTCACCCTGCCCACCGACGAGGACATGACGGCGGTGGCGGCCCTGCGCGCCGGCTCCGAGCCCTGGAAGAGCCGGGGTGAGACCCAGGAAGACAGCCTCAAGGCGCTCTCGCTGCTCAAGCCCAACGTGCACGTGGCGAAGCTGCAGAACCAGATCGTCGGCTACGTCACGGTGGAGCGGGATGGTCCGGTGCCCGGCGCTGCCTACCTGCGCAACATCGTCGTGAAGCAGGAGCTGCGCAAGAAGGGCCTGGGCATGGTGGTGCTGGAGCAGGCGCTCCGAGCCGCTCGGGACATGTACCGCAAGACGATTGCCCTGCGCGTGGATCCGTCCAACGCGCCCGCGGTGAGCTTCTACCGCAAGGCGGGCTTCACCACGGTGGCCACGGTGGTCTCCAAGAAGTCCGGCAAGCTGCGCTTGCTGATGTCCCGCGAGCTGTAGTCCGCAGTGGCCGGCGGGATGGCGCTCGCCTCCCGCCGAGCCTCCGCTCCGAGCGGGCCCCTGGGTCCCGGAGCTCCTCTCTCCAACACGGCCTGACGAGCGTGGGTGCCCTCGGCGGGTGGGTGTGATGCCCACCGCGAGGAGCGCGACGCCGGGCGTGCGTCCAGAGGGGGGCACGTCCGCCGCGTTGTGAACTATCCTGGAGGCCCCCGCACTTCGTGCTCTGTCCGAACCGAGTCCGACATCCGCATGAGACCTCTCGCTGAGCTGTTGCGCCAATTGTCGCGGCCCGGAGTGACGGAGCTGACACTGGCGACGGGACGGCCCCCCATGATTCGCGCGGGGGGCGGCAACTATGAGCCGCTGGACTCGGCGAACGTGACGACGGACGACGTCGTGCGAGCGCTGCAGGCCATGGTGGGTATCGCCCGGGCGTCGACCGTCACGGATGCGCCTTCACAGTGGTCCATCACGGCGAACGGGTTGGGGGCGCTGTCCATCGCCGCCATGCGACGCGGCGACATCATGCACCTGCGGCTGTCGCGCGCGGCGGAGGCGGGAGCGGCGGCCACGGCACCCGCGCCGGCGGCTGTGACGAGCGCCGCCACGACGCAGGGGGGCGCTGGCCAGACCTCGGCGACGACCGCCGCCAGGCAGAGCAGCGCGGGTTCCGCCGCGCCTGGGAACAGCGCTTCCGCGCAACAGGGCGGCGCTGGGTACGCCGCTCCTGGGAACAGCGCTTCCGCACAACAGGGCGGTGCCAGCCAGACCGCGTCCGCCGCGCAGGCGGCTTCTGCGGCTTCGGTCGCCCAGGACGCCGCGCGGGCCCACGCCCTGTCACGCCTGACGGGTGGAGCCCGCGACCTCGCCGTGGTGCTGGAGCAAGGGCGCTCCAGTGGCGCCAGCGACGTCCACGTGGTCGCCGAGAGACCGGTGCTCTTCCGCCTCGCGGGAGACCTGGTGCCGCAGGGAGGCGCGCTGGACGGCGCACGCGTGGAGGGCATGCTCATGCCCGTGGTGCCGGAGCGGCTGCGCCCGGTGCTGGAGCGCGACGGAAGCTGTGACTTCTCGCTCGACTCGCCGGCGATGGGGCGCTTTCGCGTCAACGTCTCCCGACACCGCACGGGCCTCAAGGGCACCTTCCGCGTGATTGCCCGCGAGGTGCCCACGCTGGAGTCCTTGGGCCTGCCCGCGGACATCGCGAAGGCGACGCATCACCACCAGGGCCTCATCGTCGTCACCGGCCCCTCCGGCCACGGCAAGACGAGCACCCTGGCCGCGCTGGTGGACCTCATCAACCGCGAGACGTCGCACCACGTGCTCACCGTGGAGGACCCGGTGGAGTTCGTCCACCCGCGCAAGAAGGCGCTCATCAGCCAGCGCGAGGTGGGCACGCACACGAAGACCTTCGGCAGCGCGCTCAAGGGCAGCCTTCGCGAGGACCCGGACGTCATCGTCGTGGGCGAGCTGCGCGACACGGAGACGGTGCGCATGGCGCTGGCGGCCGCCGAGACGGGCCACCTGCTCATCAGCACCATGAACACACCGAGCGCGGCGAAGACCATCGACCGGCTCATCGACCTCTTCCCTCCCGCGGACCAGCAGCAGGTGCGCCTGTCGCTGGCCAGCGGCCTGCGCCTCATCGTCAGCCAGCGGCTGATGCTGGGCGCGGACGGCAAGAGCATGGTGGCCGCGGCGGAGGTGCTGCCCGGCTCCGTCGCGCTGGGCAACCTCATCCGCGACAACAAGACGTACCAGATTCCCTCCCTCCAGCAGCGAGGCAAGAGCCTGGGCATCATCCGCTTCGAGGACTCCCTGGCCGACCTGGTGCGCGCGGGCAAGGTGAAGCTCGAGGTGGCCAAGGGCTTCGTCGACAACCCGGACGAGCTGGAGGCCACGGTCACCGGACGCCGTCCGGGCGCCGCCGTGGCCGCGCCGGAGACGCCGCAGGACGGCGCGCGGCTGCTCAGCAAGATGGGCTCGCTGATGGGAAGGAAGGGCGGCTGAGATGAGCACCACGCCACGCATCGCCGCGTTCTTCGACACGCTGCTGGAGCAGAAGGGCAGCGACCTGCACCTGAGCACCGGCTACCCGCCCATGGCCCGCGTCCGAGGCGAGCTGGTGCCGCTGCGCGAGGAGCTGCTCACGCCCCAGGAAGTCGAGGGGCTCCTCTTCGAGCTCATCAACCCGCAGCAGAAGCGGCAGATTGTCGAGGAGCTGGACCTCGACTTCGCCTACGGCTACGGGACGAAGGCCCGCTTCCGCGCCAACTACTTCTACAAGCAGACCGGGCTGGGCGCGGTGTTCCGCACCATCCCCAGCAAGGTGCTGACGCTCGAGGACCTGAAGACGCCGGAGGTGGTGCGCAAGCTGGCGGACCGGCGCAGTGGCCTCGTGTTGGTGACGGGCCCCACGGGCAGCGGCAAGTCCACGACGCTGGCGGGCATGGTCCACCACATCAACCACACGCGCCCGGCGCACATCCTCACCATCGAGGACCCCGTGGAGTTCGTCCACGAGTCCGCCCGGTCGCAAGTCACGCACCGCGAGGTGGGGCCTCACGCCTCCAGCTTCGCCACGGCCATCCGCTCCGCGGGCCGCGAGGACCCCAACGTCATCCTCATCGGCGAGCTTCGCACCAACGAGACGATGAAGCTGGCGCTCCAGCTGGCCAGCTTCGGCGTGCTGGTGTTCGCCACGGTGCACACCAACAGCGCGCCCGCCACCATCGACCGCATCATCAACTCCTTCCCCGCGGACGAGCAGGCGCAGGTGCGCGGCATGCTGGCGGAGAGCCTCGCCGGGATTGTCGCGCAGCAGCTCATCAAGACGGCGGACGGCAAGGGCCGCGTGGCGGCGCTGGAAATCCTGGTGGGTGGCGCCGCCATCGCCTCGATGATTCGCGAGGGCAAGGTCTTCCAGATTGCATCGAAGATGCAGGCGGGTCAGGGCCAGGGCATGCAGACGCTCGACATGCACCTGGAGCGGCTGGTGCGAGACAACATCGTCACGCCCGAGGCCGCGCTGGAGAAGGCGCAGGACAAGGAGAACCTGGCCAAGGTCATCCAGCGGCTCAAGCCAGACTGGGTGCTCCCGGAGTCGATGAAGGCCTGAGCAGGGGGGCCTTGTCCCCCATGAGGACGCGCTTCCAGTTCTCGAAGCCGTCGTGCTCCTTCAAAGGCTCGAGGTCCGGGTAGCTCAACAGCCAGTTCCACGTGCCTCGGCTGAACAGCCCCTCCGGGTCTCGCAGCGACAGCGACAGGTGGAGGACCGCCCTGCGTCCATCCTCCTCCGTCGTGTCCTCGACCAGGTCGCGCGGCACACCGGGAGGACGCGCCCCCGTCCGGAGCTGCGGCCCGAGCACCCGGCAGAGTGAGTAGAAGCAGGCCAGGGTGTAGCTGAGCCCACCCCACCACTGCGCCTGGGTCTCCCGGGAGGCGGAGGTGGCCTCGGCCGAGATTCTCCCGATGCGTCGACGCAAGGCGACGAAGCGCTCCTGCTCCTTCCGATAGGTCCGCTCGACCCAGCGCTCCCCCAGCACCCATTCCTCGCCCAGAACTCCGAGCCGAAGCTCCCGCCGCTCCTTCCGCGACAAGGACGGCTGGAACCGCTCGATGCCTCGCTGCAGGTCCTGCCACCGCGTCAGCCGGCGCAACGACATCGGCCGAAGCATGAGCTCGCTCCAGAAGTCGGAGGCATCGAGCAATCGGACCTGGCTCAGCCGCAGCTCCACGCAGGCGAGCGAGGTCTCCACGGTGAGGACCTGGGTCCACCGCTTCCGAGGCGGCCAGAAGAAGGTCCTCCAGAAGAAGCGCCGGTCGGAGGTCCGCCGCACACACCACCCCAGGATGCGCCAGCGCATCGCCTTCAGCAGTCGCTGGAGGCACTCGCGCGCGAGCAACAGCATGACGTACTCCAGGCCCAGCGCATCCCGGGTCACCCAGAGCCGCGCCAGGTCCACCTCTTCGATGCGGGACAGCGGGAGGATGCGCTGGTTCTCCAGCGAGTCCCGCAGACACTTCCAGGCGTCCGGGCAGCGCTCGTCCCACTCGGGCCGGGCGTCGCTCAACCGAGGCGCCCACTTGCAAGCCGAGCGGCACGCGGAGGCCAGCCGGAACCGCACGATTCCGAGGTGAGGGAAGCGCTCCGCCAGCTCCAGGTAGATGCCGATGGCCTCCACGTAGTTGCCCTGGGCCTCCAACGCCTGCGCGAGCTGGAGCCGGGCCGGCGCACTGCCGGGACTCTGGGTCGCGGCCTCCCGGAAGCACTCCTCGGCGCGGCCTCCATGTCCCTTGGCGCCCTTGCGCATCTCCCGCACTCCCTCGTGGTACTCCCTCAGCGCGAGGCCATCTCCCTCTCGCCAGTAGGACCACTCCGGCAGCGTGGTGCAGATCTCCAAGGCGCGCTCCGCGGCGCAGTACGCGGCCCGCTCCACGGCGTGCTCGACCTTCTCCGCGTCCCAGAAGGTGCGCGCCATCAACGTCTGGCCCGAGTACACATCCACCATGTTGACGCGAATGCCGTGCAGCCCTTCCGCCTCGCTGAACAGGATGTTGCCGGACACCTCGAGCTCACTGGGCGGCTTCAGCAACCGCAGCACGAACGCGGCGACCCGGGACCACCAGCGGTCGTCCTTCACGGTGTCCTGCTCGACGAAGTCCTGCCAGTAGGTGAGCGGCCCTCCCGGCAAGGGCGTGGGGGCATGCGGCGCGTTGCGATGGATGCACTCGCGGACCAGCTGCTCCAGCGCGGGATGCCGCGCCCCCGACACATCCCAGATGCCTCCCACCCGGATGGGCCGCAGCGACTGGCGCAGGTTGCTCCGCTCGAAGACCATGAGCAGCAGCAGGACGCCTCCGCCGATGAGCAGCAGCGTCACGAGCTTCGCGGGCGTGGAGGTCTGCTCCACCAGGGGGGAGATGACGTTGTCGGTGAAGTAGCGCCCCGTGACGTGGTTGAAGCCGCAGCCCGCCCACCCCATGGCGGGTTGGTTCCCCGAGAGCGTGCACTCCCACTGCGCGGAGAGCCCCAGCGCGGTGCCGAGGGCGACGGTCGCCACGGCCAGGTGGAAGACGCGCCTCGACAGGAAGCGAGCCGCCAGGGCCAGGACCGAGACGACGCCCACCACCAGGGGCAGCGAGGGCCAGAGCCACCCCAATATCCCCAGTCCTGGAAGCGAGGACACCCCCCGCTCCCAGAGCAGCAGCTGCTCCCGCCACAACATCGCGATGGCCCACGCCAGCAGCAGCGCGACGCCCACCCAGGCGCCCGCCATCACCACGCCCAGGGGGAGATAGGGCCAGGGGACCGCCGCCATGCGCGGGAAGAGGCCCGCGGCCTTCGGAAAGAGCCTCCTCAAACCCACGAGCAGGCCGCAGACGAGCAGCGACAACAGGAGCAGCGCCCCCCATCCGCGGAGGAATGAATCGACGAAGACCACGGCTGTGCCCCCCACACGTGTGCCTGGGCCCGCACGGCTCACCCGCCAGGTTCATGTTCAGGCTGGAGTGCGACAGCGGCAACCCTGTCACCTCGGGCACAGTCGGGAGCAGCGAGCGTCAGGACCAAGGCCCCCTGTCGTCGCTCGCGGGGAACGGAGACTCCGATGCTCTACGGTGATTCCAAATCACGTGAAATGGCGCGCAGCCTCCTGCCAGCCACCTGTCGAGAGGAAGCACGTTGGGGGCGGGCCTATCTGCACCGCAGCGTCCGCCGTTCCTCCAGGGCTCGAGTCACCCAGCTCCTCCGAGACCTCGATTTCGCGGACGACTGCGCCGAGCTGGACGAAGACACCGCTCCCGAGATGTCGATGGCAGTCGCCTTCCGAAGGCGCGCCGACAAGGTCAACCCCTTCCTCCGGTGGGCCCGACAGCGAACCCAGGACCAGCCCCGGGAGCTCCGCGTGGGGCTGATGCGCGGCGCGCTCCCTGAGGGAGTCATCGGCAGGCATGCCCTCACCCACCTGCGTGAGGATGACCACTTCATGACGGCCACCGAGCTGGCCTGGCGTGACGCCAGGCGCGCGCGCTCCCCCCAATCCCGAGGGGCTGAACGCGGGCTTCGGGCCCAGCTCCTTCGCGCGCTGCTCCTGCTCCCTGGCGGGCAGAAGGCCTTCAACACCTATCTCAAGCAGTCCTGTGCCGAGAGCTGGTCTCTCGAGCTGGGACGAGATGGCAAGGAACATGTCGTCCTGCATGGCTCCAAGCCGCTCCGGCTGTTGATGGGCGCGCACGACGTGCTCGCGTTCCTGGATGATCTGGAATCCCAGGACACGGCGCTGCGCACGCGGCATCCCAACAAACACGCCTCGACGCAGTATCCCGCCGAGCATTTCCTGAACACCTTCCACAGGCTGGGAGGAGACCTCGTCGCCACGGTGGCCGCCCTTCCCCTCTGCGGACTGAAGAGCCTTCCTCGTCGGTTGAAGCCCGGCGCCAGGAAAACCTCGAAGGCATCCCCGGGTGAATCCAAGTAGCCTCCGGGCGTGATGACCCACGGGATTCAGGGGCTGAAGCACCTCACCACCGACCGGCTGCTGCTTCGCGCGTTTCGCGAGAGTGATGTGGATGAGGTGTTCACGCTTCACTCCGACGCGGAGTCCAACCGATTCCTGGCCTCCGCGCGGCTCCATTCGAAAGACGGCGCGCGCGAGCTGCTGTCGCTGTGGCTGAGCGACTGGGCGAAGCACGGCGTGGGGTACTGGATGGTCGAGAAGCGCGAGCAGCCGGGTGTCGCGGTGGGGGTCGGCGGCTTCCGGCACAAGCAGCTCGAGGGGCGGACGGTGTTGAACCTCGCCTACCGGCTCTCGCCCCACGTCCATGGCGCCGGGTACGCGACGGAGATCGCTCGCACGGCCCTGGAGGTGGCGCGCCAGCACTTCCCCGAGGTCCCCCTGGTCGCCATCATCCACCCCGAGAACACCGCCTCCATTCGTGTGGCGGAGCGGCTCGGGCTGAAGCTCGAGCGCGAGATTCCGCTCGAGGGGGAGAAGAACAGGCTCTACGTCGTCGGCTGAGGCTTCCGGCTCACCGTGCCGAGGGGGTGAGGATTTCACAGCCCTCGCGGGTGACGAGGAGGGTGTGCTCGAACTGCGCGGAGAGGCTGCCGTCCTCCGTCACCACCGTCCACCCATCGGGGAGCATGCGAATCTCCGGGCGGCCCAGGTTCACCATCGGCTCGATGGTGATGACCATGCCCGAGCGCAGGGTGATGCCAGTGCCGCGCTTGCCGAAGTGAGGCACGTGCGGGGGTGCATGCATCGAGCGGCCGATGCCGTGTCCGCCGAAGTCCCTCACGATGCTGCACCCCTCCTTCTCCGCCAGCTCCTGGATGGCCGCGCCCACGTCCCCCAGCTTGACGCCGTGGCGCACCACGGAGATGCCCACGTCACGACAGCGGCGCGCCACGTCCACCACATGGCGCGCCTCCGCGGAGACCTCTCCGATGCAGAACGTCGCGGAGGTGTCGCCGTGGTAGCCGTTCAGGCACGTGGTGACGTCCACGTTGATGATGTCACCGGGTTTCAGTCGCTCGTCGGGGCGGGGGATGCCGTGACAGACGACATTGTTGCGGCTGGTGCAGACCGTCGCGGGGAAGCCGTGGTAGCCGAGCTGGCTGGGGGTGCCGCCTCGGCGAGCCGTGTCCTCCCGCACCCAGGTGTTGATGTCCTCGGTGGAGATACCCGGGGCCAGCTTTCCAGCGACCCAGGCGAGCGTGCCAGCGGCCGCCGCACCCGCGCTTCGGAGGCGCTCCACTTCAGCGCCCTTGAACAAGGGAGTTCCCATGGCCAGGCAAGGTGACCCTGGGCGCGCGCTCCGTCCAATGCTGTTTCGGCATCGCTCCGAGGGACAGGGTGCGCGAGGGAGGGGCTCGCGGTAGGCTGCGGCCGTGAGCATCACGCATCTCCAGTCCTTCGTCGCCGTGGCCGAGGAAAGGCATGTGGGGCGGGCCGCGCGACGGCTCCACCTCACGCAGCCGCCGCTCAGCCGGCACATCCTGGCGCTGGAGGAGGAGTTGGGCACGCGACTCTTCGAGCGCACGCGGCAGGGCATGCGCCTGCTGCCCGCGGGAGAGGTCTTCCTGCACCATGCCCGGAGAATCCTCGCGGAGGTCGACACGGCGGTGGTCACCGTGCGTGGGCTCGCGACACGCGACGCGGATGGGTGAGACGCGGCGAGAGTCCGCGCCGTTGCGAAGTGGACGATGGTGCTCCGAGTGGGTGCTGGCCCACCTGATGCGGGCATACTGACGCCGCGACCCTCCCCACGAGAAGGAACCTCCCGACATGCCGCGCAGGCCGTCCGCCCTCACGTCAGCGCACCGTCTTCTGCCGTGGCTCGTGATTCCCTCGCTGGCGTGGGCGCAGCCCGGCGCCACGCAGACAGTGCGCGAATCCGATGCGAGCGCGTCACCTGCGCCCTCCGAGTCCGCACCAGCTGAGTCGCACGCGCCTGATGCAACCGCGACGCCCGCGACGCTTCCGGGCACGCCGCCTGTTCCCTCCGAAAACGCGCGTGCTCAGGCAACTCCAGGTGAGTCGCATTCGCCCGTCGCGGCCTCGGCTCCCGCTGCCGTGGCCCCACTCGACACCCCGCTGGATGAGTCGAGCACTCCCGCGCGCACGGTCGTCACGGGCACGCGGATGCCGCGACCGGTTCGCGATGTCCCCTCCACCACCGTGGTGCTTCCGCGCGAGGAGATCGACCGCAGCCCCACGCTGACTCAAGACTCCCTCGTCCGCACCCTCCCCTCCGTCGCCACCTTCCGCCGCACGCCGAGCCTCGTCGCCGACCCCACCGCGCAGGGACTCAACGTGCGCGGCCTCGCGCCCTCGGGCGTCGCACGCACGCTCGTCCTCCTCGACGGTGTCCCCGTCAACGACCCGCTCGGCGGCTGGGTCTTCTGGCGCTCCCTTCCCCGCCTCGGACTCGAACGCATCGAGGTCGTCCCCGGCGGCGGCTCCGCCCTCTACGGCAGCTCCGCCCTCGGCGGCGTCGTGCAGCTCATCTCCCGCCCCATCACCGGCCCCGCCCTCGACGCGGACGTCACCTACGGAAACCGAGGCACCGGACTGCTCGCCGCGCGTGGCGCCCGACGCTGGGGCCCCATCGCCGCCGCCCTCGAGACCGAGCTGCTCACCAGCAACGGCTACCCCATTGTCACGCCCGCCCAGCGCGGCGCCATCGACAGTGACACCCCCAGCAACCACGTCGTCCTCAACGGCCGCGTCGATGCCCAGCTCTCCGACGCCTTCTCCCTGACCGCGCGCGCCAACCTCTTCCGCGAGAACCAGAACGGAGGCACCCGCTTCACCACCGCCCGCGTGGAGCTCGCCCAGCTCAGCGCGAACGCGCGCCTCCAGACAGACTCGCTGGGCACCTTCTCCCTCGACCTCTTCGGACGCGCCCTGCGCTTCGAGCAGGACCGCGCCCGCGTCGCGCAGGACCGCGCCGCCGAATCACTCGCGGCCTCGCAGGCCGTGCCCGCCAATGACCAGGGCGCCTCTCTCGTCTGGACCGCTCCCGCTTGGAGCGCGGGCGGAGTCCACCACCTCTCCGCGGGACTCGACACCCGGCGCCTCGCGGGCACCTCCCGCGAGCAACTCTTCCCGCCCTCTCAGTCCCCCGACACCGTCATCGCTCGCGAAGCCGGCGGTACCCAGTGGGCCAGCGGCCTGTTCCTCCAGGACCTCTACGCCATCACCTCCGACCTGGAGCTGTCCGCCGCGCTCCGGCTCGACGTCTGGCGCAACACCCGAGGCCTCCAGCGCGTGGACCGCGTCAGCGGCGCCTCGGACGCCACCGCCTTCGAGGACCGCACCGAGAACCAGCTCAGTCCGCGCCTCGGCCTGCGCTGGCGCCCCTGGGACGCCCTCACCTTCCGAGCCTCCGGCTACCGCGCCTTCCGAGCCCCCACCCTCAACGAGCTCTACCGCCCCTTCCAGGTCGGCACCGTGCTCACCGCCGCCAACGCGGACCTGCGCGCGGAGCGCCTCTGGGGCGCCGAGGCCGGCGTGGAGGTCGAGCCCCTCCGCACCCTCACCGCCCGCGTCACCGGCTTCTGGAACGTCCTCGAAGACCCCATCACCAATGTGACGCTTCCCGGAGGAACGGGGCGTCAACGCCAGAACCTGGGCCGAGCCCGCGTGCGCGGTGTGGAGGCCAGCATCGACTGGCGCCTGTCACGCCGGTGGACGACGCTCCTCGCGTACACCTTCGTCGACCCCACTGTCACCGCCGCCCCCGGCCAGCCCGACCTGGTGGGTCGTCAGCTCGCACAGGACCCCAGACACAGAGGCGCCGTCAGCCTCACCTTCGAGGACCCCTCCCTCGTCACCGCCACCGTGCAGCTTCGCGCCACCGGCCCTCAGTTCGAGGACGACCTGAACGAGCGACGCATGGGCGGCGCGCTCGTGGTGGACGCCGCGCTCAGCCGGCGACTCTTCTGGAAGGTGGACCTCTTCGCCGCCGTGGAGAACCTCTTCGACCGCGAGTACCTCGCGGGCCGCGCCGGTGTGGACACACTGGGGCCGCCCCTGCTCGCACGCGTGGGACTGCGGCTGCGCGACGCGCTCTGAGTCACGCCGTCACGGACACTGGCGCGTGTAGTCGAAGCGCTTGAGCACCCGCTTCTCACCGTTCAGCTCCACCTCCATCACCAGCCCATAGATGGCATGCACGCGTCCCCGCGCGTCCAGCTCCAGATGCGAGGCGGAGAACGGCACCGCGAACGTGTCCTCACCGGCGACGCTGAGGGTCGTCTTCTCCCATCCCCGCTCCGAGCGCACCCAGTGGTCCAGGTTCTTGCCCGACTCATGGAGCAGATGCACCTCACCCGAGTCGGACACCGTCATGGACGCGGGTGATGCTCCCGAAAGCCCCGTCTGGGAGACATCCCAACCACCCTCGGCGCGCCGGACGCCCAGCCACACGTCTCCGCCCGTATTCCACACGACATGAGGCGTCCCGGAGGGCGTCACCGCGATGAGCGGGAAGTTCCCCTCCGAGGCAATCTGCTCCGTCACCCAGGTCCCCGAGGCATTCGTGGCGTACTGGATGGAGCTCGTCCGAGGCACTCCCGTGAACTGATACACGACATGCGCGTGCCCCTTGTCGTCCACGCGCATGTGGTGCATCCGCTCCCGATTCTGGAGGACGACGAAGGGCTCGTCCGTCACCAGCGCCTCGGGTGGACCATGGATGTGCCGCATCGGGTAGTTGCCGACCGGCATCACGGTGAGCGCATGGAGCTCCCCTTGCGCGTCCATGTCGAAGTCGTGGACCCACCCGCTCACGATTCGCTCGGACAACCACGCGCCCTGGGAGGACCGGAAGAAGTAGGTGGGCACGGAGGCGGACCCATCCTGGAACTGGGGGCTGACCGCGAGGTGCACCTCCCCCTGCGCATCCACCCGGACGCCCCCAATCCACGGGTACATCCCCATCCAGGGGACATTCTCCAGGCGCCGCCCGGGACGCGTCGTCACCACGCGCAGCAGGTCATCACCGTACTCGAGGAAGTACGCATACCCGTCCGCGTCCAGCCCGAAGTCCGGGTTCGCCTTGGTCCCCAGCGGGAGCACCGTGCGCGTCTGCCAGCCGCCCTCGCAGGCCCCCCAGGGCGTCATCCGCTCGTCGACGTCCTCCAGCTCCAGCGGGAGCTCCTGTTTCCGCAGTGAGATGGGCTCACACCCACCCACCACCATCGCGGCGACGAGCAGGCTCAGACACAGACGAGGGGACACGAGACCATCCACGGTGGACCCTGGGGCCGGGGGTACAACGGCATACGCAACGAGCGGCCGATTCGGGCTGTTTCCCACCGAAGGGGGCGCTCAGTCCACCGGGCGCAAGGCCCGCAGCGGACGCACGGGGCCGTTGAACCAGCGGCTCAGCTCCACCAGGTCATCCACCCGCCGCGCGTCCGGGAGGCTGTCCAGGAAGACCTGGCCATACGCCTTCGTGCGAATCCGCCGGTCCAGCATCGCGACGATGCCCTTGTCCGACTGGGTGCGAATCAACCGCCCGAAGCCCTGCCGCAGCGCGAGCGCCGCCTGGGGGAGCTGGTACTGCTCGAAGGGTTCCTCACCCCGCATCTGGAGCTGCTTGATGCGCGCCGCCACCAGCGGGTCCCCCGGTGACGCGAAGGGGAGCCGGTCGATGATGACCAGGCTCAGCGCGTCCCCCGGCACGTCCACGCCCTCCCAGAAGCTGTGCGCCGCGAAGAGCACGCTGGGCGTGTCGCGGAACGCCTCCAGGAGCTGCGCCTTGGGCCGCTCGCCCTGGAGCAGGGCCTGATACGGCAGCCGCCCCGCCGCCAGCTCATACGCGCGCACCATGTTGCGCAGCGACGTGAAGAGCACGAAGGCCCGGCCTCCCGACACCTCGCAGAGGCGGATGATCTCCTCCGCCGCCGCTTCGATGAAGCCCGGGGCGCTCGGGTCCGGCAGGTGCGTGGGCAGGTACAGCGCGGCCTGGCTCGGGTAGTCGAACGGGCTGGGCACCGCCAGCGTGCGTACGCGCGTCACCGGCTGGCCATCCTCGCCATACAAGCCCATGCGCCGGGCGAAGAAGTCGAAGCGGCTGTCCGCCGCCAGCGTCGCGGACGTGAACACCACCGTGTCGAGCGCGCCGTACATCCGCTCGCGCAGCTCCTTCGCCACGTCGATGGGGCTGGCGCGCAGGAACAACCCCTTGCCCCGCTGCTCCGCCCAGTACACGTGGTCCGCGGACTCCGCCTTCTCCAGGAAGGAGAGCTGCTCCTCCAGCTCGTCCGCGCGGCGCGTAATCGCGGCCAGCTCCGGCTCACGCTCTCCCGCGGTGAACGCGGACAGCGCGGCCAGGCCCTCGCGCACACCGCCCAGCGCGCTGGACAGCTTGCCCATGGCCTCCGCCTGGAGCGCCACGGAGGACTCGTGTCCGGACAGGCCCAGCGCGCGCGGTGCTTGCGCGAAGAAGGCGTCCGCGCCCGTGCGCAGCCGCGCCGACAACGCGCGCAGCATCGCGTGCCGCGAGTCGTCCTCCTTCAGCGACGCCACCGCGTCTCGCGCCAGCTCCTCCAGGCGGTAGTTGGACACCCCCACGCCGAAGTGGCCACTGGCCGCGTCCTCGAGCGCATGCGCCTCATCGAAGATGACGGCTTCGTAGTAGGGCAGCACGCCCTCGGTGCGCTTGCCGGAGCTGCGCAGCGACAGGTCCGCGAAGAAGAGGTGGTGGTTGACCACCAGCAGGTCCGCGCTCTCCGCGCGCTTGCGCATGCGCGTGACGAAGCACGTCTCGTACAGCGGGCAGCGCGTGCCCATGCACGTCTCGGACGTGGTGGACAGCCGAGGCCACGCGCTGAAGGACTCGGGCAGGTCCAGCTCGCTGCGGTCTCCCGTCTGCGTGTCCTCCGCCCAGGCCTTCAGCTTGGGCCAGTAGCGCGACTCCTCGCGCGAGCCGAACTGCGGCTCCTTCGCGAAGGCGGCATAGCGGTGCAGACACAGGTAGTTGTTGCGCCCCTTGAGGTACGCGGCCTCGAAGGTGAGCCCCATCTTCTCGCGCAGCAGCGGCAGGTCCTTGAAGAAGATCTGGTCCTGCAGCGTCTTCGTCGCCGTGGACACCACCACGCGGCGCCCCGCCAGCAGCGCGGGCACCAGGTAGGCGAGCGTCTTGCCCGTCCCCGTGCCCGCCTCGGCCAGCAGGTAGCTGCGCTCGGCGAAGGCTCGCTCCACGGCGCGCGCCATCTGCAGTTGCTCCGGGCGGTGCTCATACGCGGGCAGCGCCACCTGGAGCGCGCCCCCGGGGCCCAGCAAGGTGTCGACGGAGAGTGTGGGAGAGGCGGAAAGCGGCATCGGGAGTGGTGGGTCTCGCGGGAGCGGCCCGACACGATAGCAGCCAGCCGCGTCGGGAGCCCGTTTCCGTCCACGGGCTCCCCGCCCTGGTGCATGGCAGGCCGCCCCACGGGGAGGCTCCGCCCGGCCGGTCAGGGTGCGTTGCCGGCGAACAACATCCGCATGCGCTGCATGACGTACGTGAGGAGCACCAGCACGACCAGGGAGAGCACCGCGATGGCGCCGCCTCGCAGCCGCCGCTTCAACAAGGACGGGCCCTGGGGCGCCGCCTCCGTCGTCACCACCAGGGTGGCTCGGCGCACGACCTCCTCGCGCGCCCGCTGGGCCATCGCGTCATCCGGCACCCGCGCCAACCTCACGCGGTACAGGCGGCCCGCCGAGGCCAGCTCCCCCTGCCCCATGGCCATCGTCAGGAAGCGCTCGTGCTCGGGCCACTCCTCCCACCGCGCCGCCAGGGCGCGCCAGGCCGCCATCAGCTCCGCGGAGGGCGTGTGGTCCTCCGCCACGAAGTTGGCGTAGACCAACCCGCACTGGGAACAGGACGTCGCCGTCGGCCGCCGCACGGAGACACACTTGGGGCAGTGGCCCTCCGGCGGCGTGAAGAGGACCGCGTCATCCGGGGCGGCTTGTGGCGTGGCCCCCCGCACCATCCGCAGGGGCGCGACACTCGCGCGCTCGGGTGAGGACGCCGCAGGGGCGTTCATGGGCGCACGCGCGGGAATCGAGCCTTCACTCCCAGACGCCGCATGCGTGGGGCTCGGGGCGCCGCCCACCGTCGAGACCTGCGCCGCCCCCACGCCTTCTTCCGCGGCCCGCACCGCCGTGCGCGCGCGGCTCTCCGCCCCGCACCGCTGACACGTCACCACCAGGAAGGCCCCCTCCACCCGGAAGGACTCCAGGGGGATGAGCCGCTCACAGGCTTCGCACTGGAACTTCATGACACCACCTGACGCAGCGGCACGGGCATCGCGCAGCCGATGAGGGCCAAGAGGCACAGCGCACAGATGAGCTTGCGGGAAGGACTCAGCGGGGCTCCCGGCTCCGTGACCTCCGGGTGCCCGAAGCCCACCACCTTGCTCGTCACCAGGAGCCACAGCCCCCACGACGCGGTGACGAACAGCGTGAGGAACAACAGCAGCGCGGCCATGCACCGCCCCACCCAGTGCGCGTGACGGCCCAGGAGCGCGAAGGCCAGGTGCCCGCCATCCAGCTGGCCTATCGGCATCAGGTTGAGCAGCGTGACGAGCAGTCCGAACCAGCCCGCGATGACCACGGGGTGGACCAGCACGTCCTTGCCCTCCGGCACGGGCCCCAGCGCCAGCCAGGTCAGCCCCTTCATCAGCAGGCTGTCACCGAACACCGTCTGGACGCCATGGAAGGCCTCCTCCGGCGCGGGCGGCGCGTGTGTCACCTTCGCCATCACCCAGGTGAAGAGCTCCCGGCCGTAGACCCACAGGGAGGACTCTCCCGGGAACTGGGACGGCACCGTCGGCGCGTCCACCACCGTGGAGTGCGCCAGCCCCCAGAAGAGGATGGGCAGCGCCACCACCAGTCCCGCCAGGGGTCCCGCCGCGCCAATGTCCACCAGCGCATCTCGGCTCGGGATGCGGTCGCGGATGCGGATGACCGCGCCCAGCGTGCCCACGCCCAGCACGGGCAAGGGGATGAAGTAGGGCAGCGAGGTGTCCACCCGGTGGATGCGCGCCAGCACGTAGTGGCCCATCTCGTGGGAGCCCAGGATGGCCAGCAATGAGAGGCTGAACGACAGCGCCCGCGAGGCCGCCTCCGGTGAAACCTCCCCGGGGGAGTAGGGCCGCTGGAAGTGGAAGTAGAGCAGGTACGACGTGAACGTCGTCACCACCGTCAACAGCAACAACAACAGGTGGAGCCAGTACCGGGGTGCGGGACGCGCGGCGGGGACCATGTCCATTCAGGAGCCTCGTGCTGGGGCTAGCAAGGCGAGATGGGCATTGCAACGCGGGCACGCAGTCCCGACGGACACACAGTGTGTCCGGACGGACCTTGACATGGAGTCGACATCTGCTACGAACGCCGCCGCTTGAGGTCTCAATCGAACGGTCAAGAGCCCTCCGGGGAGCTTGACCACCGTACAAGCAACATCCAGAGGGGAAAACCATGAAGAAGCTCATCCTGTCGGCCGTTGCCGCGTCTAGCCTCATCGGCTGCACCAGCGTCGAGAGCGCCGTTGTCTCCGGTAACGAGATCGCCGCCAACGGTGAGGCCGTGGCCGTCATCCAGACCAACGCGCTGGGCCTGACCGCCATCTTCCACATCATCGACATCGTCCAGAGCGACCTGGACACCGTCGTCAACAAGCTCCTGATCGCCGAGGCCAAGGCCATGGGCGCGTCCAAGGTCGACCTGAAGGGCGCGGCCACCACGCCCCGTCACGGCATCTACGCCCTGTTCGGCACCATCATCGGCGTGACCTCCTCCACGGCCACCGGCGTGGCGGTGAAGTAGTCGAGCTGCCGGCCCACACGGCGGCAACTTTTGGGAGGCCCCCTGGCGACAGGTGGGCCTCCTTGCTTTTCAGCCCTCCTCCTGCCCCACTCCCGCCCCATGTCCCTTCGCGTCCTCGTCCCCTGTCTCGTGCTCACCCTCTCCGGCTGCACCCGCAAGTCGGATGACACCGCGGAGCTGTCCGCGAAGGTGAAGCAGCGACTCGTGGAGCGGGACTCGAAGCTGGGCGGCTACCACATCGCCGGCACGGTGAAGGACGAGGGCCTGGACGCCGTTCCGTTCTCCTTCCAGTACCGCGCCCCCCAGCGCATGCGCGGCACGCTGGGCGCCCCCGCCTCCCGCATCTTCGCGTGGGATGGAACCCACCTGTTCGAGCAACTCGATGGCGACAAGCGCTTCACGACCTTCAAGTCGGAGCTGCCCCCCGCCAAGCTCGCGGGCTTCCTCACCGAGACCTTCGGCGTCTTCACGCCGGAGGGCTTCCGCGCGCCGCTCCTGTCCCGGGGCGCCACCCTCCGCCGCACCCAGCACGCCCGCGCCCCCGAGGCCGTGGAGCTGTCGCTGACGCTGGGCGAGGAGGCCGGAGGCGTGGCCCTGGTGTACGTGCTGCGCTGGCCCGGGCTGGACTTCCTGGAGAAGCGCACGCGCGCGCCGGACGGCACGGAGGCGGAGGTGCGCATGGATGAGGAGCACTGCGACGAGGCCCTGGGCCTGTGCGTGCCCAAGCGCCTCACCCGCTGGCTGGGGGGCCGCAAGGTGGGCGAGACCGTGCTCTCTCGCGTGGACCTGGCGAGCCCGCCCCCCAACGACGCCTTCACCCTCGTCGCGCCCGAGGGCTACGATGTGCAGACGCGAACACTCGTGGAGTCGGCGGCCCAGAACCCACCCTCGGGTGGTTGACCGACACCCGAGCCGTCCCCACTTTCGCCCCGGAGGCGCGCGATGGTGGAGAACGTCATCTTCGACGTGGACGGCACGCTGGTGGACTCGGTGGACGAGCACGCCGAGGCCTGGCGGCGCGCGTTCCTGCACTTCGGCCGGGACATTCCCTTCGCGCACGTGCGCAGCCAGATTGGCAAGGGCGCCGACCAGCTCATCCCCATCTTCTTCAATGACGAGGAGCTGGAGCGCTTCGGCAAGGAGCTGGAGGAGTACCGCGCCACGCTCTTCCTGCGGGAGTTCCTCCCCAAGGTGCGCCCGTTCCCTCGCGTGAAGGAGCTGTTCCAGCGGCTGCGCCAGATGGGCCGGCGCGTGGTCCTGGCCTCCAGCGCGAAGGACGAGGAGCTCAAGCACTACGTGCGGCTGTGCAACATCGAGGGCCTGTTCGAGGCGCGGACCTCCAAGGAGGACGTCGCGGCGAGCAAGCCTCAGCCGGACATCTTCGAGGCGGCGCTGGCTCGGCTGGGGAAGCCGGAGACGACGGTGACGGTGGTGGTGGGCGACTCGCCACACGACGCGTTGGCCGCCAGCAAGCTGGGCCTGTCCACCGTGGGCGTGCTGTCGGGAGGCTTCTCCGCCGAGGACCTGCGCGCGGCCGGGTGCCGGGCCCTGGTGAAGGACGCCGCGGAGCTCTTGCGGTTGGATGAGGAGTCCTCCGCCGACTGGCCGTGGAACGGGCCGGGCGCGGTCTCCGTGAGCAAGGACGAAGAGTCCCGCTGAGCGGCTCCTCGCGCCCCACCCCGAGGAAGGGATGGGGCGGAGGAGTGCGGCTGCTACCTGCGCGAACCACCCCGGCTTCGCACACCCGAGCGCCCGCGTGAGCCCGCGCCGCGCCTGGTGGTGCTGGTTCGGCGTGTGGTGCGCGTGGAGGTCTTCCGCGCGGTGGCCCTGCGGCTCGCGGTTCCGCTCCTCGCGGTGGTCTTGCTGCCAGAGCGCACGGCACGCACCGGCCCGCGGGTCCTCGCGACGCGCTTCGCCGCGACGCGACCGCCGGCCTTCCTCGCGGTGGTCCGGGTGCCGGCGCTCCGGGAGACACGCTTCGCCGCGACGCGACCGCTGCTCTTTCGCGCGGTCTTCCTCGCGGCGACACGTGCCTTTGGCCGTCGGCGCACGGACTTCGCCTTGCGCGTCTTCAGCGCCCCTCCGGTGACCTTGTTCACCGTGGCCCAGGCACGAGCCTCCGCCGTCTTCTCGGACGTCCCCCGGTTCTCGTACCCCTTCTCGATGTGACGGGCCATCCGCTTCTGCTTCGCCGTGTATTTCGCCTTGCTTCCTCTCGCCATGCATCCACCTCCAGGCTTCGCACTCCGCCGGCAAGGAGCCGGCCGTGCCTGGAAGGTGCGCAGCCCTGCTGTCGCGGGGAAGGGGTGCACCCGCCACCTCTGTCCACCGCGGCGTCGCTCCGCATCTCCGCACCGTGCGCACACCGTGCGAGCACCACACGACGATGGCTCGGGAGCGCATGACTCGAACGCGGTACGTCACCCCAGGGGGCAACGCGAGCGCGAGCCACACTCGATGCACACGCGAGGACCGGGCGTCGTGACTGGGGCGAGGCCTCCGACATTCCGCTCGCACATGCGGAGGGAAGGAGCGCGAGGACGCTTCTGACGTCCCATGCACCTCTCCGCCGAGAACAGCACGGGTGCGCGCCGTGCTGAAGAAGAACGACGCGGGCCCCCCGCCCACCGCCGACGAAGCCCATCGCCCGTGCCACCCGCGCCACTTCGTCCTCGTGGATATCACTGACGCCCGGCGCGGCCGGCGACCACGCACCGGCTGAACGCCGCCCGCGACGATGGCCGCACGCACACGGCCGAGGCCCTCCGACGACACGAGGAGCCCTCGCCCCCCAGGCTCCCCTCCGAGCACGAGGTGACGGTGTCCCTCGCCCCGAGGTCCCCTGGTCCTTGGAGCTCCGAGTGCTCACCCTTTCAGTCTCGCCACAAGGAGGAGGCCCCTGGAACCCGCGCTCATCGAGCTCCCCCGAGAACGCGCCGTGGCCTCAGGGACCGCGGCGCTCGTGGTCAACACGCATTCCCGCCTGGGCCGGGAAGCCTTCAGCCTCGCGCGAAACGCGCTCGCGGCCCGAGGTGTCACCCTCACGGAGAGCCACGCGCTGTCACGCAGCCGACGGCTGCGTCAGGTGCTGGAGCAGCTCCTCGAGCGAGGCACCCGCCGCATCCTCATCGGCGGCGGCGACGGGACGCTCAGCGGCGCCGTCGCCCACCTCCTGGGCCGCGACGTGACGCTCGGCGTGCTCCCGCTCGGCACCGGCAATGACTTCGCGCGCACACTGGGCATCCCTCCCGACCTGGAGGCCGCGTGTGACGTCATCGCCCGCGGGCACACCGTGCGCGTGGACGTGGGACTCGCCAACGGGCGCCCCTTCCTCAACGCCGCGAGCCTGGGCCTCACCGCGGGAATCGCGCGGCGCCTGTCGAAGGGCCTCAAGCAGCGCCTGGGCAAGCTCGCCTATCCCATGGCCGCCGCCGCCGAGGCCCGCGAGCTGCGCCCCTTCCGCATCCGCGTGAAGGCCGATGCGCAGGAGCTGGAGCTGGACGTGCTCCAGCTCGTGGTGGGCAACGGCCTGTACCACGGCGCGGGCAACATGGTGGACCCCGACGCCCGGCTCGACGACCGCCGCCTGCACGTCTACGCCGTCGCCGCGCCCTCCACCCGCTCCGGCCGCGAGGGCACCGGCCTGGGCCAGCTTCAGGACATGGCCACGCTCGCGCGCGTCGCCCTGTCGACGCGCACCGGAGACCACGTGGAGAACCCCTCCGTCACCTCGCTGCACGCCTCGCGCCTGTACGTGGAGGCCACGCCCGCGCGCGAGGTCAACGCGGATGGAGAGCTCATCGGGCGCACGCCCATGCACTTCGAAGTGGCCCCCGCGGCGCTGCGCGTCTACGCGCCCGCGCCCACGTGAGCCCCCGCGCTACACCTTCTCCAGCACGCGCGAGAGCACCTGCGCGGTGAAGTTCACCAACGGAATCACGCGGCGGTAGTCCATGCGCGTGGGGCCGATGACGCCCACCGTGCCCAGCACCTGCTCCTGGTTGCCGTAGGGGCTGGCGATGACGGAGACCTCGCCGCCCGCGCAGAAGTTGCTCTCCGCGCCGATGAAGATCTGCATCTCGTTCGCGCGCTGCACCCGGTCCAGCAGCGTCAGCAGGCGGTGCTTCTCATCCAGCGCCTTGAAGAGCGCGCGCATGCGCTCCACGTCCGCGAACTCCGGCTGCTCCAGGAACGAGCCCGTGCCCTGGATGAGCACCCGGTCCGTGGTGGGCAGGTCCGTGGCCGCCGCGCCCAGCTTGAGCGCCTTGGCCGTCAGCGCGTTGTAGAGCGCCTGCTCCTGGTCCATCTCCGCGCGGATGCGCTCGCGCGCCTCCTCCAGCGGGACCTCGCAGAGCAGCTCCGACAGGTAGTTGCTCGCCCGCATCAGCTCGTCGGAGGTGATGGGGAAGTCCACCGTGATGGCCTTGTTGTGCACCTGGCCGCTCTGCCCCACCAGGATGGCCAGCACCCGGTCCTCGCGCAGGCGGACGAACTCGATGCGGCGGAACACGGCCGAGTCCGGCCGGGGTGTCACCACCACGCCCGCGTGCCGCGTCAGCGAGTGGAGGATGCGGCTGGCCTCGCCCAGCACCTCCTCCAGGTTCGTGTCGTGGAAGAGGCCCGCGTGGATGAGCTCGCGGTCCCGAGGCGGCGGCTCCTTCAGCTTCACCAGGGTGTCCACGTAGAAGCGGTAGCCCGCGTCGGTGGGGACACGGCCCGCGGAGGTGTGCGGCTTCTCGAGGAAGCCCAGCTCCTCCAGGTCCGCCAGCACGTTGCGCATGGTGGCCGAGGAGACGTCGAAGCCAGGGCGGCGAGCGAGCTGCTGGCTCCCCACCGGGCCCCCGGTGGAGATGTACTCCTGCACCACCGCCCGCAGGACTTCCTTCTCGCGTTCACCCAGCTCTTCAGACATCCAGGCGCTCTCACTCTGGAGCAAGCGGCGCCCCAAGCTGCCGCGCGCGCTCCACGAACCCCAAGTCTAAGAAAGCGCGTCCATGCGTTCAATCCACTCGGTCTCATCTCCGACCAGGCGTGCGTTCGCACTGTACCGCTCGGCTGATTCCTCGACTGTGGGGTATGGCAATGCGCACATGGCCCGTGGGGAGGACGGGCGCTAATAGCCGCGCACCGTGTCCGCCTCGACCATCTCCTCGACTCCTCCCGCCGTCGTCCCACCTGACCGTGACGCACTCCAGGCAAGCGCCCAGCGCGGCCGAGTCCTCCTGTGCCTGGTGACCCTGTACCTCGTATGGGGCTCCACCTACCTGGGCATCCGCTTCGTGCTCCAGGGAGGCATGCCGCCGTTCCTCACCGCGGGCGCGCGCTTCCTGACGGCGGGTGCGCTGTTGTTCGGCGCGCTGTGGCTCAAGGGCGCACCGGTGCCCACCGCGAAACAGTGGGGTGCGTGCGCGGTGGTGGGTGCGATGTTGCTGGGCGTGGGCAACGGCGGGGTGGTGTACGGGCAGCAGACGGTGTCCTCGGGCGTGGCGGCGTTGGTGGTGGGCAGCCTGCCCATGTGGTCCGCGTTGTTTGGCGGACTGTTCGGCCAGTGGCCCGGGAAGCTGGAGCGCTGGGGGCTGGCGCTGGGCTTCGGCGGCATCATCCTGCTCAACCTCGGCACCGAGCTGGGGGGCCAGATGCTCCCCATGGTGATGCTGATGGTGGCGCCGATGAGCTGGGCGCTGGGCTCCGTGCTGGCCCGCCGCATGACGCTGCCGAAGGGGCTGATGGCGCCCGCCGCGCAGATGTTGTGCGGAGGCGCGCTGATGCTGGCCTTCGGCCTGCTGCGCGGTGAGAGCCTCACCGCCCTGCCGGAGCCGCGCGCGCTCGCGGCCTTCGCGTACCTGGTCACCTTCGGCTCGCTCCTGGGCTACAGCGCGTATGCCTACCTGATGCGGCACGCCAGCCCCTCCATCGCCACCAGCTACGCGTACGTCAACCCGGTGGTGGCGGTGCTCCTGGGCGTCGTCTTCGCGGGCGAGACGATGAGCCCCCTGGCCTGGGTCGCCATGGCCGCGATTCTCGGCGCCGTCGTGCTGCTGACACGCAAGCGCTGAAACACGCGCGGCGAGGCGCGAAGGGGCGCCATTCGCGGACAGGCCGTCCTCGGGGACCACACGTGCCGTGTCAACCCGGGGGCGAAGGGGCAGACGGTGCTTGACGCTGGTGCCCACCCTGGCTGTTTAACGGGGGCATGGAATTCGTCCGCGCCCTCTGTGTCGCGTGGTTGCTGGTGGCGGGGCTCGCCACGGCCGCCACCCCGGTCGTCCAGGTGCCCGAGGGCGGCGCCGGTGTCCCCGTCATCACCAAGGGCATCGTCTGCGGCCCGCTGCGCCCGGGCTGGACGCTGGCGGCCGACGGGCGCACCCTGCGCCCCCCTTCCCGCGTGGAGCAGGACGACGCGCGCGTGCAGGAGCTGAAGGTCGCCGCCACCCCCGCGCAGTGCGAGACGACCGAGGAGCGCGTCACCGTCATCGCCACGGGCAGCTTCCCCCGCGTGGACGCCTCCGCCTCCAACTTCTTCCCGGACGACGGCCGCGTGGAGCTGCGCGGCGTGGGCCTGGACCACGTGGGCATCTACTGGAGCGGCACGCCGCGCAACGAGGCCGAGCCCAAGCTCATGGAGGGCCAGGACGTCTGCCTCGCGCCCTCCGCGGAGAAGGGCCTCGCGAACTGCACGGTGCCCGTGGCGCGAGGGCTCCCCACCGACGCGGCGCTCTACTGGACTCCGCCGCACGGCCGGCAGGGGCGCGACGTCACCACCTACGACGCCTCCGGCAACATGGTGGAGCTGGAGACGTTCCGCCTGCGCCCCGGGCGCACCATCCTCACCCAGCCCCTCATCCAGTCGGGCGGCGTGGACGTGTCGCGAGGGCCGGGCTCCGTCGCGCTGAGCCACTCGGAGGCGGTGTCCTCCGTGGACTGCGGTCCGGTGCGCTGCGAGGTCAACGAGGGCACCGTGTCGCTGCGCAACGTGCCCGGCGTGGACGTGAGCGTGACGCTGAAGCTGCGCCTGTCGCCGCGCATCTACTTCCTGCGTGGCGAGGCGCTGGAGCAGGTCATCCAGGAGACGCTCCCCGTCCTCGCCTGCCCCCTCTTCGCCGTGGATGGCACGGTGCTGCGCGACGCGGAGAACGCGGCCATGGTGGTGCGGCTGGACTCCTCCTGTCAGCACGACCCGCGCAAGCTCCTGTGGTCGATGAACGACCAGCGCGCGCGCGTGGAGCGCGTGGTGAAGGCGCCCGACGGCGTCTATGTGCTGCTGCGCACGGGCGGCACCTCCGAGCAGCAGGTCACCGTGAGCGCGCAGACCTCCCGCGTCGAGGGCTCCGTCGTCGCGTCGGACACGACGAAGACGCTGCCCCTGCCCGTGCCTCGCGCGTCGCTGGAGCTGGCGAGTGAAGGGGCCATCGACTTCATCCCCATCAACCGCCCCGCGGAGCTGCACGTGGCCTCCAGCGGAGAGCAGGGCCGCTTCGTGCCCCGGCCCGTCGCGGGGGCCTACAGCGTCACCACGCGCGACGGCACCACGTACATCCAGGGCGAGCCCACCGCGGGCGGCTTCGTGGCCCTGCGCTTCGGCTATCAGCTCCCCACGCTGCCTGGAGAGCTGGCCACTGCGGACCTGTTCATCGTCAACGAGCGGGTGCAGCGCTCGGTGCGCGAGGCCAGCGTACCCATCCGCGTGGAGAACGTGGTGGAGCTGGTGTGCGCGGACAAGGAGGGCAAGGACCAGGTGCTGGAGCCCAGCCGTCCGCACCGCGTCGCCTATGCGATGCGCAACTCGTGTCGGGTCATCATCCACCGCGAGCGGCTCAAGCCCGAGCAGGGCACGCAGGAAATCGTCCTGCGCATCGACGTCACCAAGCCGGATGGCTCCGCGCGAGGAGAGAGCCGCGTGGAGCAGCGCATGCTGCTGCGGCCCCAGGGAGAGGCGCGCGTCATCCCCGTCCCGGGGCAGCTGGGCCAGTACGACCGCATCCTCGTCCAGGTCTCCCTCGTCGCGGACGAGTCGCGCTACGCGCTGAGCACCACCGACCGCTCGGGGCTGCCCTCCGCGCAGTGGACGGCCATCGTCAGCGGCGGGCGCTTCCGCCTCTACACGACGGCGACGATTCCCGCGGGCCTCTACCGCGCCACGGAGCCCAGCGGGCAGCTCATCCTCAACTTCGGCGTGGTGTCGCGCCTGGCCCTGCTCAACAACGAGGGCCAGGAGCGGCTGCTCGGCATCGAGATGGGCTTGATGGGCATGGGCCTCATCCCGCAGTCCGGAGACATCGAGTTCCCGCCGACGCTCGCGGTGGTGATGGGCCTGAGCTTGCGGGTGCCCATCGGCCCCGGCGCCGCGGTGGGCGCCCAGGCGTGGGTGGCGCGCGAGTTCCGCGACGACATCACCCGCCGCTCCGACGGCTCCGTCGTCCCGTCCAGCCGCTGGTCCTTCATCTTCGGGCCGAGCATCTCCGTGGGCAACGTGGGCTTCAACCTCTGAAGCCCGCGCCGCTCGCGGCCGTCAGCTCGCGGTGCGCGTGCCGTGCGCGTGGTGCACGCTGACGCTCGACGGCTCCGTCTCCCGGGGCAGCCACACGTTGAACGTGGAGCCCTGGCCCGGCACGCCGGGAGACTCCACCCAGATGCGGCCCCCGTGCTGCTCGACGATGCCCTGGCTGATGGTGAGCCCCAGGCCCAGTCCGCCGTACTTGCTGCCGTGCGCGCGGCCGAAGCGCTCGAAGATGAGCGCCTGCTTGTCCTTGGGAATCCCCACGCCGCTGTCCTTCACGGACAGGTGCACGCCTTCCTTCCCCTCGCGGCTCAGGCGCACCAGCACCGCGCCCCCCTCGGGTGAGTAGCGGATGGCGTTGGAGAGCAGGTTCGTCAGCACCTGGTCCAGGCGCCCGCGGTCCCACGTCCCCTCCAGGTGCTCGGGCGTCTCCACCTGGATTTCGTGCCCCTGCGACAGCACCGCCATCCGGTCGCGCGTCTCGTGCACCAGCTGGCCCAGATCGAACGTCTCCAGCTCCAGCGACAGCCGGCCCGCCTGCAGCCGGCTGATGTCCAGCAGGTCCTCCACCAGCTTGGCCATCCGGTCGATCTGCCGGTTGATGATTTTCAGCGACTTGCCCGGGCCCGCCTCCGTCTCGCCCCCCAGCTTCAGGAGCGCCAGGTGCGCGTGGCCCTTGGCCGCGGCCAGCGGCGTGCGCAGCTCGTGGCTCGCCGCCGCGAGGAACGCGTCCTTCGCATCGCTGGCCAGCCGCAGCGCCGTCTCCGCGCGCTGGCGCTCGGTGATGTCGCGCGCCACGGAGATGAACCGCCCAGGGCCCTCCTCCGCCGCGACGAACTGGAGCACCACCTCCACGGGCACCTCGGTGCCGTCCCGGCGCCGGTGCGTCGTCGAGTACGTCTGGCTGGGCAGCGTGCCGCTCACCAGCGGCGCGAGCAGCTTGCGGAAGCCCGCCTCGTCGAAGGCGCTCTCCACCTCCAGCACCGACAGCCCCACCAGCTCATCCGTGCTGCTGGCCAGCTGCTTCGCCGCGCCCGCGTTGGCGTACGTCAGCGTGAGCGAGTCCGGGGAGAACATCAGGACGCAGTCCAGCGTCGCGTCCAGCGTCATCTTGAAGCGGCCCAGCGCCTCCTCCGCGCGGCGCTTGTCGTCGATGTCGGTGGCGATGGCAATCCAGCCCACCACGTGGCCCGTCTCGTCGCGCTCCGGCACCGCGCGCGCCAGGTGCCAGCGATACACGCCGTCGAACCGGCGCAGGCGGAACTCGCGCTCCACGCGCTGGCTGGAGCGCACCGCCAGCTCCCACGCCACGCGCATCTCCTCCCGGTCCACCGGGTGCACGAACTCCAGGAACGTGGACAGCGACAGCGGCTGCTCCTCGTGGATGCCCGTGTAGTCGCGCCCCGCCCTGTTCGCGTAGGTGAAGGAGCCGTCCGCGCGCGCCGCCCACATCATCTCCGGCAGCGACTCCGTGAGCCGCCGGTAGCGCAGCTCGCTCTGCCGCTCCAGGGCCTCCCTGTCTCGCTGCCGCAGCAGCGCCGCCTGCCGCTGGATTTGTTGTTCCTTGAGGAACAAATCCACGAAGACGCTGACCTTCGAGCGGAGGATTTCAGGGTCGAACGGCTTGAGCAGGTAGTCCACCGCGCCGTGCGCATAGCCCTTGAAGATGTGGGCCGCGTCGCGGCTGAGCGCGGTGAGGAAGATGATGGGGATGGTGCGCGTGCGCTCGCGCTGCTTGATGAGCGTGGCCGTCTGGAAGCCATCCAGGCCCGGCATCTGCACGTCCATCAGGATGACGGCAAAGTCCCGCTGAAGCAGGAACTTGAGTGCCTCCTCGCCGCTGGTCGCCTTGACCAGCTCCTGCCCCAGCGGCTCGAGGATGGCCTCGAGCGCCAGCAGGTTGGACGGGTGGTCGTCCACCATCAGGATGCTGGCCCGGGGACGGCTGGCACCCTCCAGAGGACGTTCGGCGGAGTTGTGTTCACTAGGCGTCAT
Source organism: Myxococcus stipitatus (assembly GCF_038561935.1). The sequence continues at coordinate 9,141,598 of NZ_CP102770.1, forward strand.
TGAAATAGGAGCACGGTATGCCCAGACCGTTCACTGGTCGGACAGGCTAGGCGCGGCGCTCGCCGGTCCCAAGTCCGGCGAGGTGGAGTCGTGCGCTAACCATCATTCAACCCCTTCAGGCCGCCACCCAGAGACGGATGAGCTCCAAAAGCTTGTCCGTATCCACGGGCTTCGGCAGGTAGTCACTGGCCCCCGCGGCCATGCACTTCTCCCGGTCGTCCTTCAGGGCCTTCGCCGTCACGGCGATGATGGGCAGGCTGGCGTAGCGGGCGTCCTTCCGGATGGCCCGCATGGTCTCATAGCCGTCCATCTCCGGCATCATCACGTCCATCAACACCACATCCACGTCACGGTGGTGTTCGAGCGTCTCGATGGCCGCCCGCCCGTTCTCCGCGAACACCACCTGCATGCCGTGATTCTCCAACACGCTGGTGAGGGCGAAGATGTTGCGCATGTCGTCATCGACGACGAGCACCTTCTTGCCCACCAGCTCCGCCGCCTGCTCGCTCCGCTGGGCCAGGGCCGCCCGAGCCCGGGGCGGCAGGTTCTGGTCCAGCCGGTGCAAGAACAGCGCGGTGTCGCTCAGCAATTGTTCGGGACTCTTCGTTCCGCTCTTGAGGATGACGCTGCCGGTGTAGCGCCTGAGGCGCACCTCGTCCTTCGCTGTCAGCTCCTTCCCCGTGTAGATGACGATGGGGAGGTCCCTGAACCGCTGCTGGGTCTTGACCTCCTCCACCAGCTTGATGCCGTCCATGTCCGGCAGCAGCAGGTCGATGACCAGGCAGTCGTACTCGCCCTCCTCCAGCTTCTGGAGGACCTCCTGGCCGGTGGCCACGGCCGTCACCTGCACGTCCCCCCCGTCCGCCAGCAGGCTGACCAGGCTGGAGCGCTGGACGTCGTCGTCCTCCACGAGCAGCAGGCGGCGCTCGGTGCGTTCCAGGAATCGGGCCAGCTGGCTGAAGACGCGCTCCAGGCCCTCCTTGCTCACGGGCTTGGTGAGATAGCCGAAGGCGCCCTGGGCGTTGCCCAGGTGCTTGTCCATCACGCTGATGATGTGCACCGGGATGTGGCGCGTGCGTGCGTTGCGCTTGAGCCGGTCCAGCACGCTCCAACCGTCCACCACGGGCAGCTGGATGTCGAGCGTCACCGCGTGCGGCTGGAACTCGTTCGCCATGGACAGGCCGGTGTCTCCGCGCGTGGCGACCAGGGCCTTGAAGCCCTTCTCCCGCGCGAGCTGCACCATGATGCGAGCGAACTTCAGGTCGTCCTCGATGATGAGCAGGACGCGGTCGCCCTCGCGGATGTGCTCGCGGTCGTCCTCCACCGCGAGCGGCGGGAGCAGTGACTCCATGGGTGGAGGCAGCGCGGCGTCCAGCACGTGGCCGCTCTCCGCGGGCGACGGCCCCGTCGGCGCGGGCGGCGGCGTGGGCGAGGCGGGGGGCGCTGCTTCCGCGGGCGCCGAGGACAAGGGCACCAGCGGGGACGGCAGCGACAGGGTGTCGTCGTCGGGGGCCACGTACTCGGGCGGCAGGTAGAGGGTGAAGACGCTGCCCTTGCGAGGCTCGCTGTACACGTGGATTTCGCCGCCCAGGAGCTTGGCGATTTCGCGGCTGATGGACAGGCCCAGGCCGGTGCCGCCGTACTTGCGCGCGGTGGAGCCGTCGGCCTGCTGGAACGCCTCGAAGATGAGGCGCTGCTTGTCCTTGGCGATGCCGATGCCCGTGTCCACCACCGAGAAGGCGATGACGTTGCGCGCGCGCTTGAGCACCTCGTGCTCCAGCTTCGTGCCCGGGTCGGCCAGCTTCACCGTCATCCGCACGCTGCCCTCGTCGGTGAACTTGAAGGCGTTGGACAGGAGGTTCTTGAGCACCTGCTGCAGCCGCTGCGGGTCCGTGCGGATGGAGTACGGCGCGCCCGGCGCCACCTCCACGGTGAAGGCCAGGCCCTTCTGCTCGGCCACGGGGCGGAAGCTGCGGTCGATGAACTGGTTGAGCTCGGTGAGGACGATGTCCCGAGGCTCCACCTGCATCTTCCCGGCCTCCACCTTGGAGAGGTCCAGGATTTCGTTGATGAGGGTGAGCAGGTCTCCGCCGGAGGCGTAGATGGTGTTCGCGTACTCCACCTGCTTGGTGCTGAGGTTGCCGTCCTTGTTGTCGGACAGCAGCTTGGCGAGGATGAGCAGGCTGTTGAGCGGCGTGCGCAGCTCGTGGCTCATGTTGGCCAGGAACTCGCTCTTGTAGCGGGAGATGACGGTGAGCTGCTCGGCCTTCTCCTCCAGGCTGACGCGGGCGCGCTCCACCTCGTTGTTCTTCTCCTCGACGCGGCGGTTCTGCTCCTCCAGGAGCTTGGCCTTCTCCTCCAGCTCGGTGTTGCTGCGCTTGAGCGCGTCCTGCTGCTGGGTGAGTTCCTTGGACTGGCTCTGCAGCTCCTGGGTGAGCCCCTGCGACTGCTGCAGGAGCTGCTCGGTGCGCATGTTCGCCGTAATCATGTTCAGGACCACGCCGATGCTCTCGGTGAGCTGGTCCAGGAAGATTTGATGGATGGCGCTGAAGGTGTGGAACGAGGCCAGCTCGATGATGGCCTTGACCTCGCCCTCGAAGAGCACCGGCAGGACGATGATGTTGAGCGGCGCGGACTCGCCCAGGCCGGAGGAGATGGTGATGTAGTCCGCGGGCACGTGGGTGAGGAGGATGGTCTTGCGCTCCAGCGCGCACTGCCCCACCAGGCCCTCGCCCAGGCGGAACCGGTTGGCGATGTGCTTGCGCTCCCGGTACGCGTAGGTGCTGGTCAGCTTGAGCACCGGCGTGCCGCCGTCGGTGTCCATGAGGAAGAAGGCGCCGTGGTGCGCGGAGACCAGCGGCGTCAGCTCGCTCATGATGAGGCGGCTGACGGCGTCCAGGCTCTTCTGGCCCTGCATCATGCCGCTGAACTTCGCCAGGTTCGTCTTGAGCCAGTCCTGCTCCTGGTTCTTCTGCGTCGTCTCACGCAGGTTGACGATCATCTGGTTGATGTTGTCCTTCAGTGCGGCGACCTCGCCCTCCGCGACGACGGTGATGCTGCGGGTCAGGTCGCCCTTCGTCACCGCGGTGGCCACGTCGGAGATGGCGCGCAGCTGACTCGTCAGCGTGCCGGCGAGCTGGTTCACGTTGTCGGTGAGCTGCCGCCACGTGCCGCGAGCCCCCGGCACCCGCGCCTGTCCGCCCAGCTTCCCTTCGATACCCACTTCGCGGGCCACGGTGGACACCTGCTCGGCGAAGGTGCCCAGCGTGTCCGTCATGTTGTTGATGGTGTCCGCGAGCGCGGCAACCTCGCCCTTCGCGTCGACGATGAGCTTCTGGGTGAGGTCGCCGTTGGCCACCGCCGTCACCACGCGCACGATGCCGCGCACCTGCGTGGTGAGGTTGGAGGCCATGAAGTTCACGTTGTCCGTGAGGTCCTTCCACGTGCCGGCCACACCGGGCACGCGGGCCTGTCCGCCCAGCTTCCCCTCGACGCCCACCTCGCGGGCGACGGTGGACACCTGCTCGGCGAAAGTGCCCAGCGTGTCCGTCATGTTGTTGATGGTCTCCGCGAGCGCGGCGACCTCGCCCTTGGCCTCCACGACGAGCTTCTGGCGCAAGTCGCCGTTGGCGACCGCCGTCACGACCTTGACGATGCCGCGCACCTGCGTCGTCAGGTTACGGGCCATGAAGTTCACGTTGTCCGTGAGGTCCTTCCACACGCCGGACACACCGCGCACCTCGGCCTGACCGCCCAGCTTGCCCTCCGTGCCCACTTCGCGTGCGACGCGCGTCACCTCGGAGGCGAACGAGTTGAGCTGGTCCACCATGATGTTGATGGTGTCCTTCAGCTCCAGGATTTCGCCCTTCGCGTCGACGGTGATCTTCTTCGACAGGTCTCCGTTGGCAACGGCCGTGGTCACCAGCGCGATGTTCCGCACCTGCGCGGTGAGGTTGGAGGCCATGCTGTTCACGTTGTCCGTGAGGTCCTTCCACGTGCCGGCCACTCCCGGCACCGCGGCCTGACCGCCCAGCTTTCCGTCCGTGCCCACCTCCTTCGCGACGCGCGTCACCTCGGCGGCGAAGGCGCGCAGCTGGTCCACCATCGTGTTGATGGTGTCCTTGAGCTCCAGGATTTCGCCTCGGGCCTCGACGGAAATCTTCTGCGACAGGTCGCCGTTGGCCACCGCCGTCGTCACCTTGGCGATGTTTCGCACCTGGTCCGTGAGGTTGTCGGCGAGGACGTTCACGTTGTCGGTGAGGTCCTTCCACACGCCCGCGACGCCGGGCACCGCGGCCTGGCCGCCCAGCTTGCCCTCGGTGCCGACCTCCTTCGCGACGCGCGTCACCTCCGACGCGAAGCCGCGGAGCTGGTCCACCATCGTGTTGATGGTGTTCTTGAGCTCCAGCACCTCGCCCTTCACGGAGACGGTGATCTTCTGCGACAGGTCTCCATTGGCGACCGCCGTCGTCACCTTGGCGATGTTTCGCACCTGGTCCGTGAGGTTGCCGGCAAGGACGTTCACGTTGTCCGTGAGGTCCTTCCACACGCCGGACACGCCGCGCACCTCGGCCTGACCACCCAGCTTGCCCTCGGTGCCGACCTCCTTCGCGACGCGCGTCACTTCCGAGGCGAAGCCCCGCAGCTGGTCCACCATCGTGTTGATGGTGCTCTTGAGCTCCAGCACCTCGCCCTTGGCGTCGACGGTGATCTTCTTCGACAGGTCCCCGTTGGCGACGGCCGTTGTCACCTCGGCGATGTTTCGCACCTGCGCGGTGAGGTTGTTCGCGAGCAGGTTCACGTTGTTCGTGAGGTCCTTCCACGTGCCCGCGACGCCCGGCACCTCCGCCTGGGCGCCCAGCTTCCCTTCCACGCCCACCGTGCGCGCCACGTCCGTCACCTGCTGCGCGAAGATGGACAGTGTCTGTGTCATCGCGTTGATGGTCTCCGCGAGCGCGGCGATTTCGCCCTTCGCGTCCATCACCAGCTTCTGCGTGAGGTCACCGTTGGCCACCGCCGTCACCACGCGCACGATGCCGCGCACCTGGCTGGTGAGGTTGGAGGCCATGAAGTTCACGTTGTCCGTGAGGTCCTTCCACACGCCGGACACGCCGCGCACCTCGGCCTGACCGCCCAGCTTCCCGTCGGTGCCGACCTCCTTCGCGACGCGGGTCACCTCGGCGGCGAAGCCTCGGAGCTGGTCCACCATCGTGTTGATGGTGCTCTTGAGCTCCAGCACCTCGCCCTTGGCGTCGACGGTGATCTTCTTCGAGAGGTCTCCGTTCGCGACGGCCGTCGTCACCTCGGCGATGTTGCGGACCTGGTCGGTGAGGTTGTTCGCGAGCAGGTTCACGTTGTTCGTGAGGTCCTTCCACGTGCCCGCGACGCCCGGCACCACGGCCTGGGCGCCCAGCTTCCCCTCCACGCCCACCGTGCGCGCCACGTCCGTCACCTGCTGCGCGAAGATGGACAGTGTCTGCGTCATCGCGTTGATGGTGTCGGCCAGCTCGGCGACCTCGCCCTTGGCCTCCATCTTCAGCCGCTGCGTGAGGTCTCCGTTCGCGACGGCCGTCACGACCTTGGCGATGCCTCGCACCTGCGTCGTCAGGTTGGAGGCCATCACGTTCACGTTGTCCGTGAGGTCCTTCCACGTGCCGGAGACGCCCTTCACCTCGGCCTGTCCACCCAGCTTGCCGTGGGTGCCGACCTCGCGCGCCACGCGCGTCACTTCCGAGGCGAACGAGTTGAGCTGGTCCACCATCGTGTTGATGGTGTTCTTCAGCTCGAGAATCTCGCCGCGCGCGTCCACGGTGATTTTCTTCGACAGGTCGCCGTTGGCCACCGACGTCGTCACCAGGGCGATGTTCCGCACCTGCGTCGTCAGGTTGGAGGCCATGCTGTTCACGTTGTCCGTGAGGTCCTTCCACACGCCGGCCACGCCCTTCACGTCGGCCTGACCGCCCAGCTTGCCGTCGGTGCCCACCTCGCGCGCGACGCGCGTCACCTCGGCGGCGAAGGCGCGCAGCTGGTCCACCATCGTGTTGATGGTGTCCTTGAGCTCCAGCACCTCGCCCCGGACGTCCACGGTGATCTTCTTCGACAGGTCACCCTTGGCGACGGCCGTCGTCACGTCCGCGATGTTGCGCACCTGGGCCGTGAGGTTGTTGGCCATCAGGTTCACGTTGTCCGTGAGGTCCTTCCACGTGCCCGCGGCGCCGGGCACCTGGGCCTGCGCCCCCAGCTTGCCCTCCACGCCCACCGTGCGCGCCACGCTCGTCACCTGCTGCGCGAAGACGTTGAGCGTGTCCGTCATGTTGTTGAGCGTCGCGCCCAGCGCGGCGATTTCACCCTGCGACGGCACCATCAGCTTCTGGGTGAGGTCTCCGTTCGCGACGGCCGTGACGACCTTGACGATGCCTCGCACCTGCGTCGTCAGGTTGGAGGCCATGAAGTTCACGTTGTCCGTGAGGTCCTTCCACGTGCCGGAGACACCCGGCACCGCGGCCTGACCGCCCAGCTTTCCTTCCGTGCCCACCTCGCGCGCCACGCGCGTCACTTCCGAGGCGAAGCCGTTGAGCTGGTCCACCATCGTGTTGATGGTGCTCTTGAGCTCCAGCACCTCGCCGCGCGCGTCCACGGTGATCTTCTTCGACAGGTCGCCGTTCGCGACGGCGGTGGACACCTCGGCGATGTTGCGCACCTGGGCCGTGAGGTTGTTGGCCATCAGGTTCACGTTGTCCGTGAGGTCCTTCCACACGCCGGACACGCCCTTCACGTCGGCCTGTCCCCCCAGCTTGCCGTCGCTGCCGACCTCGCGCGCGACGCGCGTCACCTCGGCGGCGAACGAGTTGAGCTGGTCCACCATCGCGTTCACGGTGGTGCCGATGCGCAGGAACTCGCCCTTCACCGGCTGGCCGTCGATTTCGAGGGCCATCTTCTGCGTGAGGTCGCCTTCGGCCACGGCCACCAGCACGCGAGCGACTTCCGTCGTCGGCTGCACCAGGTCGCCGATGAGCGCGTTGATGGAGTTGATGCTCGTAGCCCAGTCGCCGCGCGCGTCGCCCAGCGACACGCGCTCGCCCATGCGGCCCTCGCGCCCCACCACGCGAGACACCCGCACCGTCTCCTGCGTCATGACGGCATTGAGCGACACCACCGCGTTGAAGGCCCGCGAGATGTCATCCATCACCGGCAGCGACGGGAAGTCCGGCAGGCGCACCGCGAAGTCGCCGCCCTGCACGGCCCGCAGCGCCGCGAGCAGCGTGTGCATGGGGTCCTCGCCCCGGATGCGCGTGCTGATGGCGGAGGCTCGGCGGCCTCGGGGGCCGTCACCTGAACCGTTCCCCGGCTTCGCCTCGCGCTGAGACTCGGCACGGCGGGTCGCCGCGGGGGCGTCACTCGGCGCGCCGGAGGCACGCGAGGCGGGTGTCTGCTCACCCCGGGACTTGCGCGGCGTGACTCGCTTCCGTCCATTCGCCGAGGGGTGGCTGGAAACCTTGGTGTCGTCCACGAGAAGAACCCTTCTGATCGGTTTGAGCACCGCATACCGCGGTCGCCCGACGGGCAAATCCGACCGAATCTCCTGTGAGTTCGCGGACTTGTCGATTCAAGTCCCCACTCCCCGGGAGGGTTTGTCGCGTATTGAACTTTGAACTCCAACCTCCGGATACCGCGGGTGAAACCCGCAGGACCGGGAGCCCTTGTCCAACAGGTCAGGGCGGCGGAGCCGTGCAGGGAAATCCATCGCAGCCCTGCACATAGAGCGGCCGGCCGGGGAGCCTGCGGGCAGGAGCGAGGCGACGTGCGGGGACCTCCCGCCGCGTGCCGGTCCGGGCATCGAGGACGTAGGACGGCGCGCCGGGGGGCGTGCAGCCGATCAACAGCTGGTCCGGCGCATCCAGCCACCAGAGCGACTCGACGGGACAGGGGATGTCCAGCTCGCGAGGCGCCAGCGTGTGCGTGTCGTAGACGCCCAGGCGGCCCTCCAGGAGCACGGCGGCGAGGAGTCCCTTGGAGCCCACGAAGAGCCGGCCCGCGTTGCCGGGCAGCAGGGTCTGCGCGAGCACCGTGCCGCTGGAGTCCACGGCGACCAGGTGTCCGGAGGCATCGAGGGCCAGCATGCCTCGCGCGGTTCCGGCCAGGGCCACGGGGGCGAAGTCGCCCATGGGGCGCAGGGTGGTGCCGTCGTCGCGCAGCAAGCGGCCTCCAGCGGAGAGCCACAGGTGGTTGTCGCCGTCGAACGCGATGGCGAGTGTCCCGGCGAGCTTTCGGAGCGAGGTGTGCTCACCGGGGCCGCACACGGCGACAGCGTGAGGGCTGAAGACCGCGGCGCGCGAGGCATCGGGTGAGACGGCCCAGCCGAGGCGGGCCTCCGGGAGCGCGCGTGAGAGACAGTGATTGAGGGCCCCGAAGTTCGGGTCCGTGGTGGGGGACGAGACGAGATACGGCAAGCTCGTGGTGGCGATGTAGATGAGCAGGCCCAGCGAGACGGCGGTGGCGAGGGTGAGCGGCCAGGGGCGGAGGCTGCGCACGCGAGTGTTCCTGGCGGACGCGCGTGCGCCTTTCCTGCCCGTGGTCACCGTGCTCTCGCGTCCACTCAAGGTGACTCCTCGCGACGGTGCTGCGTCCTCGCCCTCCACGGCATAGCGCCCGGCCTTCAGCCAGGCCACCCACCCCGAGGCTGATTTCCAGCACAGCACGATTCGAGGGGGCGTGCTCGCATCGCTCCTTGCTCGAGAGCGAGCACGCGAGCTTCCGCGAGGCCCGCTTGTCGCCGGGCCTGGGCGCCTCAACCTTGAAGGCTCAGCCCGAGGAAAGGACTTCGCCATGCGACGAGCACTCTCCACCGCGGCCCTGACGTTCAGCGTCCTGGCGTCGCCCCTCGCCTTCGCGCAGGCCGCGGGGGCGGGCTCGCCCGGAATGCCGTCCCACGCACAGCAAGGGACAGGGGGCTCGGGTGGCCGCTACCCACAGGAGCCAGGGGCCTTCGAGCCCGGGGACTATGCCCCCACGCCCCAGGGCTCCACCGGAGCGGAGGACAGCGCGGGCAGCCCGCCGACGGGCGCGGGGAGTTCGTACGGGACGGGCGGCAGTGGGACGCAGGGGAGCGCGGCGTCGAATGAAGACGCGGGCACCGGCGGGAGCGGCGCGGACTCCGACGCTTCGGGCAACACGGGCACGCGCGTCTTCGTGGGCGCGGACGCAGGGACTGGCGGCTCTGGAACCCCCGACACGACGTCGAGCACGGACTCAGGAACGGGAGGCTCTGGCGCCAAGGGTGAGCGGGCCCCCGCGACCCCTCAAGGCACCGAGCCCCACGACGCGATGGGTGACGCGCACGGCGGCAGCGCCGAGGCCGCATCCTCTGGCCGGAAGCAGAGCCCCGAGGACCTGACCCGCGAGGTCGCGATGCTTCGCTCCGACGTGCTCCGCCTCCAGCGACAGGTCAACGGCCTGAGCGCGAAACAGCAGGGCGCGCACAATGGAACGGGCGGCTCGGGCGCGGATGACGCCAACAAGGATAACACCTCAAACGCGGACCCCTCGAAGACGGTGGTCGCCAACGTCGTCATGCGCGGCCAGGTGACCTCCACGTCCGCGCAGCGCATCGTGGTCCGGGACTCCGAGACAGGAGACCTCTACAACCTGCGCGTCGGGCAGAACACCCAGGTCCTCCACGGGGGCAAGCGCATCGCGCTCCAGAACCTCCGCGAAGGCACCTCGGTCCAGGCCTCATACAACCTCTTCGGGGACGGACACTCCGCCGCGACCCGCATCCAGGTGGCCCCCCGCCAGAAGTGACGCGGCCCTCACGCCTCTCGCACGAAGCGCTCGATGCGAGTGATGGCCAGCTCCATCTTCTGGCGCGCGGAGCTGTTCGCCGAGTGCACCCGGACTCGCGGAGGATTGAAGCCGCGAGTCGCCACGGCCTCCTCCAGCCACAGCAGCACGTCGTAGCCCGTGCCGTGCTCGTCATCGCCCAGGTCGTGGTCGAGGCTCAGCTCGACCACCCGCCCACCTTCGAGCAGCGCGATGACGTCCTCGGGCCAGCGCGCGGAGACCCAACCCTCGGGCGTCGGCCGCTCATCGTCGAGATAGACCTTCATGAGCAACAGGCTCAGCGCTCTCCATCCTTGGCGGAGCTGGCCTCCGCGAGCTGCCGCATCTTCGCGGCGAAAGGGCTCTCGGAATCTCCCCGGCCCTGCGCACTCGACAACCGCTGCCGCCGGGTCATCGCCAGGGAGCCCTCCGCGGGACCCTCCAGTGCTTCCTTGTCGTAGCGGTCCTGCCCTCCCAGCGCCCGCCCCACGGGACGCGCGGACACGACACGGCGGTTGGTATCCACGGACATGATGAAACCTCCGGCGGAGACGACCCCCTCCGTTCTACTCCACCCCCTCGCCGCTCGCAGCCCCCGGCTCGGCTTCAAATGGACGCCGGCTTGCACTAGAAACCACGGCCTGGAGCCCACGAGCGTGCCGCCCACCCTCCCCCAACGTCATCGCGCCCCCCAGGAGCCACCCCGCTCCCGCTGGCATCGGTTCCTCGACTTCATGGAGCTGTCCAGCCCCGAGGGCAAGCGGGGCCTCTGGTTGCTGCTGGGGCTGCTGGTCGTCGGCTTCTGGCCGCTGGTCGCGCTGGGTGTCCTGGACGTGAGCGGGACGGCCCGCAAGGCCCTCATCGCGCTGGGCCCCGTCTCCATCTGCCTGGGCTTCTCCCTCCTCATCCTCGTGTGCGGCTCCCGCTATGGCGAGTCGCTGCGCTGGTCCCGCCGACAGACGTGGGGCATGGCCGCGCTGTTCCTCGGCCTGGGCGTCCTCGCGGGCCTGGGACTGTGGTTCAGCGAGAGCTGAGACGCTGAAAACACAAGGAGCCCGTCCCCTGAGTCGGGACGAGCTCCTCGTCAGCACCGGGTGCGCGCGTTGAAGCTCAGCCCTGCTCCGCGCCCTCGAAGGTGACCTTCGCCTTGTTCATCACGTGCTCGACGGCGAACAGGTACCAGCCCAGCTCGACCAGCTTCTTGGTCGTCTCCGGCGTCTCGCGCAGGGCGGCGGCGACTTCCTCCGCGCCGAACCCGAACGGCTCCATGTGGTCGCGAATCAGCTCCTCGAGCTTCTCCGGAGTGAGCTGAAGCTTCTCCGCCTCGGTGACGGCCTTCAGCGCGAGGCCGATGTGCAGCCGGCGCTCGACGTCCGCGCGCGTGGTGGGGTCCGTGAGCCAGCCGCGGAGCGCTTCCTGCTGCTCCTCGACGTCGAAGTTATACTCGACCATCGCCTGGCCTTCGGCCTGGACCCAGCGGCGGCGGATCTCCTCCTCCACCAGCGCCTTGGGCAGCTCCACCGGCGTCCGCCGGGCCACCTCGTCCAGCACCATGTCCTGGGCCTGCACCCAGAGCTCGCCGGCGACTTCGTCCTCCAGCTCCTCGCGGATGTTGTTCAGCACCTCGTCCAGCGTGCCGCCCATCCCGAGCTTCTCGAAGAACTCCGGCGAGCTCTCCGACAGCATCGTCACCTGCTGGGCGCCGACGACGTCGATGAGGAACCGCGCGGGCTTCCCCTGGAGCGCCACCACCGGGTAGTCCTCCGGCAGCTCGAGCGCGATCTGCATGGACTCACCGACCTTGCCCCCCTGGGCCACGGTCTCGCTGAAGCCGGGCATGGCCTCGATGGGGGCCAGCTCCGTGGACATGCCGAAGCGCGCGGAGAAGGGGATGAGGGCGCCGTCGCAGTAGCCCACGACGTTGAGCTGGACGTTGTCACCCAGCTCCAGGGACTCCCCCTTCTCGCGGTCGCGTGTGGTGGCCACGCTGCGGCGCTTCTCGTGGAAGGCGCGCAGGAGGTCGTCCTCGGTCAAGTCCTCGGGGGTGGGCACCCGGACGGAAATCCCTTCGAGGGACGGGGCCTCCACGGTGGGGAGCTTGAGCGACTCCGCGGAGGCGGTGCTCACCACGGGGCTCATCTTCAGCAGGCGCTCGACGCCCCGACCAGAACCTTGATTGCTGCTGCTGCTCACGGATGCTCCCGGAAGATAGGCGTGCCAGCGTCCGCGCCAATGGGGAACAAAGCGACGGCTCGGCATGGACTAAGGCTTAGTCCAGCCGAGCCGCTCTGACAAACCGCGAAAGGTCGACCGCTTACTTGAAGAAGGCGCCCACGATGCTGGACACCGTGGAGACCGCGGCGCCGACCTGGCTGACGATGGGGATGTTGGTCGCGGCGGCGATGGAGCCGACGGCGGTGATGACCGAGGTCACCTTCTTGCCCACACCCGCGTTCTTGTCCATCAGCGTCGCGCCGGCGTTGGCCACGTCGACCGCGGCGATGGCGACGTTGACGCCCGGGGCGAAGCGGCCCAGGGCCTTGGCGGCGGTGCCAGCGGCGGCCTTCGCGCCCTGCTTGAGGGCGGCCTCACCAGCCTCGCGGCCGACGGTGGCCAGCGCGGCCTTGGCGGCCGAGCGGGTGCCGCTGCCCAGGATGCCCTTGGCCAGGGAGCTGCCCGCCTTCGCGGCGTCGCCGGCGGCGGAGCTGATGGCGCGGCCCACGTTCTTCAGGGACGCCCCCTCCATCACGCCCTTGGTGGCGGCGTTCTTGACGGCCTTGAGGACGTCGTCGCTGGCGTTCGGGAGCGCCTTCTTGAACGCGTCCAGGGCCGCCTTGCCGGAGTCCAGCTTGCCCTTCATCAGGGTGCCGCCGAGGATGCCGCCCATCACCTTGCCGCCGAGGATGCCGCCGGTGGCCGCCGTGATGGTGGCCTTGGTCGCGTCCAGGCCGGAGCGGGTGGCCGTGATGATGTCGTCCTTGCTGCCCGTGCGGATGGCCTGGCGGATGTCCTTGGCGGCCGTCGCGATGGACAGGCCCGCGGCGGGGATGCCCGCGAAGCGCAGGGCCGCGTTCATGTTCGCGCCCAGCTTGGACAGCCCCTTGAAGCCTTCCTTGAAGGTGGGGTTCTTGACGAAGTCGAAGTTCGTCTTCCCGAGGAGGCCCTCAGCGCCGTTCTTGATGTTCTTGATCTGCTGGAACGTGTCCTTGCTGAACGCGAACGCCTTCGCGCTCTGAGCAACGACGGCCGCCCCGCCCTTGATGACTTCCTTGTTCTCCTGGAAGGTCTTCTGGACGTTGGCGCGAACGGTGTTGAAGGTCTTCTTGATGTCGGGGAAACCCATGTGGGCCTCGCGAGGTTGAAAAAGAGTGGAACTTGAAAGGGTTATCGCAACGAACGTGCGGAAGTTGCGTAGAACCTTTTCGCTTCTTGGAACCTGGCGAGAACAGTCTCACTGAATCGCCAAGCCCACGAAACCACTGAGGATTCTCGAATGGGACGGGCTCCGCGGTTTTACCCCGCGAATCAGTCCACCCATTCCATTCGTGATTTCACTCAGCCTGTCACCGCGGGTATTTCTGATCCAGACGAGGGGTCCCAGCAGGACTCCGGTGACTCCAGCGCCGCGGCGACATGCCGCAGCACGCGTGAGATCACCTCCACGTCCAGGGCTCTCGCGTCCCACGTGCACGTGAGCGTCATCAGCTTGCCCGGAACCAGCGCCCCCGCCTCCACCACCGGCACGGTCCGCACCGAACCGGGCGCCAGCACCAGCGGCACCCGCGTGTACGGCACCGTCGCGACGTAGCCCCGCTCCAGGCCCAGCGAGCCCAGGCTCGTCACCACCACCGAACCGAAGGGGTCTCTCGGCATCCCCACCCAGCGCAGATCCACGTTCAACGTGAACCAGACGAAGGACAACAGCCGCAGCGCCCACCCCATCAACATCCCCGGGATTCGATAGGAGCGGCGCTTGCCCCGCTCAATCTCCGCGTCCGCGCGCGAGCGCACCCGCCCCACCCTGCGCTCCAGCTCCCGCCCGAACGCCGCCAACGACAACCCATCCGCGTGAGGCACCGTGGCCGTGGTCAGGTCCACCCGCCCCGACTCCTCCGGCTGCACCACGAGCACGCACACCCCCACGTCGGCCCGCTGGGATGGCGCCCCCCAGCGCAGGAGCACGTTGGCCTCGGGATACCGGCGCAGCGCATCCGCCGCCGCCTTCGCCACCAGGTGCGTCACCGTGAGCCGCTGCCCCGTGCGCGCCTTCCAGCCCTCGAGGAACTCCAGCGCCTTCTCCATCCGCACGTCCAGGGACGCGTAGGCACTGGGGTCCCTCGGCGAGCGCCAGGCCCCCAGGGCGAGCTTGCGGAAGACTCCCGGCGGCGGCGCCGGCTTCAGGTCGAGGTTCACGGGATGTCCCCCCGCTTCGCACGGCCCCCCCGCGCCTGCAACCCCACCCTGCGCCGCGCCCCCCACCCTGTTAGACAACGCCACCGCAGGAAGCACCTCTCTTCCGAGGCCCCCGACATGACGCCCCTTGCCCTGGCCCTGTCCGTCGCTCTCCATGCCGCGCCCTCCCCCACCAAGGCCCCCCCGCCCTCGAAGCCCCCCGCCAAGAGCATGACCGCCCCCTCGACGACCGAAGACCTCGCCACCGCCACCCGCACCTGGCACGAGCAGCGCCTCCAGCGCCTCCAAGCCGAGGACGGCTGGCTCTCCCTCGTCGGCCTCTTCTGGCTCAAGGAAGGCGAGCAGACCGCGGGCTCCGCCCCTGACAGCGCCCTGGACTTCCCCGACAACACCCCGGCGAAGCTCGGCACCTTCACCCGCAAGGGCAACACCGCCTCCTTCCAGCCCGCGCCCGGCGTGCAGCTCACCCGCAACGGCCAGCCCTTCACCGGCGGCGAGCTGAAGTCGGACGAGACGGGCTCCCCCGATATCGTGCAGCTCGGCAGCCTCAACTTCCACGTCATCCAGCGAGGCGACAAGCTGGGCGTGCGCGTGAAGGACTCCGAGTCCCCCGCGCGCAAGCAGTTCCACGGCATCCCCACGTACCCCGCCAGCGCCGCGTGGAAGGTCACCGCGCGCTTCGAGCCCGCCACCACGCCGCGCACCCTCCAGGTGCCCAACGTGCTCGGCACCACGGAGGAGATGAAGGCCCCCGGCGTGCTCGTCTTCACCGTCGACGGCAAGGAGCACCGCCTCACGCCCGTGGAGGACGGCTCCAACAAGCTCTTCGTCATCTTCGCGGATGAGACGAACCGCGACGCCACCTACGGCGCGGGCCGCTTCCTCTACGCCGACATGCCGAAGGATGGACAGGTGGTGCTCGACTTCAACCGCGCCTACAACCCGCCCTGCGCCTTCACCCGCTTCGCCACCTGCCCGCTGCCGCCGCGCGGCAACCGCCTGGCCCTCCGCGTGGAAGCCGGCGAGAAGCGCTACGGCGACCACTGACGTGTCCGAATCCGCGCGGCGGTGACGCCCCCGCCACGCCGCGCGGATGAAGCCCCCCGCAACACCTACGCGTGCAGCACCCGGCCCTCGAACCACGGCTCGGAGCGCGTGGTGCCCATCGCCGCGGAGTCCCCGCGCGCGCGGGCCGCGAGGCCCTCGGACAACACGTGCGCCTCCGCGCACACGCCCTTGAGTCGCTCGGACATGGCGACGGCCCGAAGCCCCAGCTGGAGCCGCACCCGGTGCTCCGCTTCGCGCCGCGTGGCCCCATCATCCAGCCACCCCTCGAGTGCCTCGCGCATCTGCTCCGAAGCAAGGCCCAGCCGGACCAGCACCGGGTACTCGACCTCTGACCAGCAGCGGCGGAGCTCCTCGTCGACCAGGCTCCGAGGCACCTCGACACGCGTGCGACGCGACCACTCCCGCAGCGCCTCGACCTGACGCTGGCGCTGGTCCTGGGCCTCCCACTCGGCGGCGAGTTCCTGGCGCAGATGCGCCATCACCTCATCGAGCGTGGCACCGCGCGCGAGGTTGGCGAAGAAGTCCGAGGACTGCTCATCGAGCGCGACCACTTCGCGCGCGGCCCTGAGCTTCACCGCGAAGCGAGCCACCACGCCCCGGAGCGCCTCCACCGGATGGTCCACCGGAAGCGTGAGTTCCACCGGGTGAGTCTCCCCCACCTTCAAGCCCACGAGCGACTCGAGGAGCCCTGGGAGCCGCGAGTTCGCGGCGACTTCGGTCCACCACTCCGAGCGCGCGGAGAAGGCCATCAGCCTTCCGTTCGCGAACCCAAGGACATCCAAGAGGACGTCATCCCCCGCCGCCACCCGCTCACCCGGCGCGCGGTTCCTTCTCGGGGCCACGGCTCGGCACAACGTCCGGTAGCGAGCGAGGACGGCCTCCTCCGTGAAGGACTCCGACACCTGGGCCCCTTCGCTCGAGGGTACCACCGAGATATCCGGGGCCCGGAACCGGAGGCGGGCCAGTGCACCCGAGCCCCTGGCCAGGAGCCCCATCCCCTGAAGCTCGCCCGTGGAGAGCGGCAAGCCCGCCGTGCTGGAGTCGTGGGAGCGCATGGAGGCCGTTACGCACACCACCCGCATCCGGTTACACGCGCTCAGTGCACCATGGCCGGCTGGGCCCAGAGCTCTTCCCGCAGGAGCGGTGAATCGACTCGCGGCGAGTTCCCCTGGGCCACCTGCCGCAGCAGCGCCTCGCAGAAAGCCCAGACATCTCCCGGGTGGCGCGAGGTGATGAGGTGGCCATCCTCCACCACCTCCCGGTCCACCCAGCGCGCGCCCGCGTTGATGAGGTCTGTCTTCAGCGAGGGCCACGACGTGAGGAGTCGCCCCTCCGCGATGTTCGCCTCCACCAGCAACCACGCCGCATGGCAGATGGCCGCCAGGGGCTTCTCCGCGCGGAAGAAGTCCCGCACCAACCCCACCATGTCGATGTCCAGGCGCAGCACATCCGGCGAGTAGCCTCCCGGAATCACCAGCGCGTCGAAGTCCCGCGAGCTCACGTTCCTCGCCGCCCGCTCCGGCGTGACGACCTCCCGCCCCTGCCTGCCCCTGACGGCCTGCCCCGCCTCCAGTCCAATCACCACCGCCTCGTGGCCTGCCTGCCTCACCTGGTCATAGGGGACGCGGAACTCCTCGTCCTCGAAGTCGTCGGCCAGGATGAACGCGATGCGCGCCATGAGACGTCTCCTTGTTCCTCGCGGGCGGGTTGTCCCGCCCGCTCAAGGTGCCCACGCGCCAGACGCCGACACAGCCTCGCCCGAGCAACCCGCCCGCCCGTCCGCCGGGCCGACACGGGCCCACCCCGCTCACGTCCGCTCCCCTGCCCTCGGCGCTGGCGTGGGAGCGCACCCACGGACATTAATCGCCCCATGCGCGCCTCTCGCCTGCTCGCCTCCGCCACCCTGGTGCTCGCCGTGTCCACCTCCGCCTGCCGCAAGAGCCAGGCCCAGGGCACCGCCTCCCCACAGGACTGCGTGCGTGTCGCGGATGACTGGGGCCCGGACGGCGCCGTGCCCTTCACCGTCGACGTCGTGGCCAAGGGCCTCGAAGTCCCCTGGGGCATCGCCTGGCTGCCCGGTGGCGACGCCCTCGTCACCGAGCGACCCGGTCGCATCCGCCTGCTGAAGGCGGGCGTCCTTCAACCCAAGCCCGTCGCCACCGTGCGCATCACCGAGGCCGCGGAGGGCGGACTGCTCGGCATCGCCGCGCATCCCGACTTCGCCACGAACCGTCAGGTCTACGTCTACGTCACCACCGACGCGAGCGGCCGCGACGAGAACCGCGTGGAGCGCTGGACGCTCTCCGAGGACCACACCACCGCGACGTTCGACCGGGTCATCTTCGGCGGCATCCCCTCCGCGACCTACCACGACGGAGGACGCCTGCGCTTCGGCCCGGACGGCATGCTCTACGCGGGCACCGGCGACGCGAGAGACCCCGACCGCTCCCAGAACGTGAGTGACTCCGCGGGCAAGCTCCTGCGCCTCACGCCCGAGGGCCAGGTGCCCCAGGACAATCCCTTTGCCGGCTCCCCCGCCTTCCTCACCGGCCTGCGAAACCTCCAGGGCTGGGACTGGAAGGATGCCACCACGCTGTACGTCACGGACCACGGCCCCAGCGGCGAGACGATGCGCCGAGGCCACGACGAGATAAGCCTCGCACGCCCGGGGGCCAACCTGGGCTGGCCCGGCATCTACGCGTGCGAGCTCCACGAAGGGCAGGTCACTCCCTCGCTCACCTTCGCGGACGCGATGCCGCCCGGGGGCGCCGCCCTCTACACGGGCACCTCCATCCCCGAGTGGAGCGGCTCGCTGCTCGTGGGCACGCTCGGCTCGCGACACCTGCACCGCGTGGAGTTCGCCTCGGACAACCCGGCGCGCGTGGCCCGTCACGAGGTGTACCTGCGCGACACGTACGGCCGCCTGCGCGAGGTGACGATGGGTCCCGACGGCCACCTCTACGTCACCACCAGCAACTGCGATGGCCGCGGAGACTGCGGGCCCCGGAAGGACCTCATCCTCCGTTTGAGGCGCTAGGACTCGAAAGCCTCTCGTGAAGGGGGAGTGACCGCGCGCACCCGTTCTGGAAGACTGCGCGCCGTGCACTTGGAGATGCCTCTCGTCATTGGATTGATGGTGGCTGCCATCGTCCTGGCCATCGCAGCCAAGCGGGCGAACATGCCCTACAACGTGGCGCTCGTCGTGGGAGGCTTGCTCATCTCGGTGGGCAACCTGCTGCCTGGCGTGCCGCCCCTCAACCCGGAGGTGGTGTTCCTCGTCTGCCTGCCGGCGCTGCTGTTCGAGGGCGGCATCATGGCGGACCTCAATGGCATCCGCGCCAATGCCTTGCCCATCCTCATCCTCTCCACGCTGGGCATGGTGCTAGCGATTGGCGCCACGGGCACCGCGCTGCACTTCCTGGTGGACCTGGCCATCTGGCCCGCCCTGCTGCTCGGCGCGCTGCTGTCCGTGACGGACACCGTCTCCATCCTCTACGCCTTCCGCCGCGCGCCCGTGCCGCCGCGCCTGTCCGGCATCATGCAGGGCGAGAGCCTCTTCAACGACGGCACGGCCCTGGTGGCCTACGCGGCCATCGCCAGCGTGGTGGCCGGAGCCGCGGCGCCCTCCCTTCCCATGCTGGCCGCGCGCGTGCTGCTCGCGTCCGCGGGCGGCGCGGTGGTGGGCCTGGCGGTGGGCATGCTGGGCGGCTTCGTCATCCGCCACACCGAGGACCCGCTCGCCGAAATCATGGTGACGACGGCCGTCGCGCTGGCCTCCTTCGTCGTGGCCGAGCAGCTCCACCTGTCCGGCGCCATCTCCGCCGTCGTCGCGGGCCTGGCCGTGGGCGTCGGGATGCGCAAGAACGTCTCGCCCCAGAGCCAGGTGGCCATCCACTCCTTCTGGGAGTACGCCACCTTCGGGGTGAACACCTTCCTCTTCCTCGCGGTGGGGCTCACCACGAAGCCGGAGACCTTGCGCGGCTACGTGCCGGAGACGCTCATCGCGGTGGCGTGTGTGCTGGCCGGGCGCGCGGTGGCCATCTACGGGCCCTTCCTGCTCTTGCGGCTCATCCGCCCCGCGGAGGCGGTGCCGCCTCGCTGGCAGCACGTCTTCATCGTGGGCAACATCAAGGGCGCGCTCTCCATCGGCCTCGCGCTGGGCCTGCCCGCGGCCACGCCGGGCCGGGAGAAGCTGGTGGCCATCGCCTTCGGCGTGACGCTGGTGTCGCTGGTGGGCCAGGGCTTGATGCTCACGCGCGCGCTCAAGTGGCTGGGCCTCTTCCGGCAGGACGAGGTGGCCCTGGCCATGTCCGAGCAGCGGGGCCGGCTCATCGCCAGCCGCGCGGCGCACCAGGAGCTGGCGGTGTTGCATGAGCAGGGGCTGGTGCCTCGGGCGGCGTATGACCACCTGCGCAGCGAGTACCAGGTGAACATCGCCCGCGCCGAGCGCGAGCTGCGGCGGCTCAACGAGCACCACCTCACGCAAGGGGCGCGAGACCTCATCGCGATGCGGCGCCGGCTCATCGACGCGGAGCGCACGGCGCTCCAAGGCGCGCGTCGCAGCGGGCTCATCCCGGAGGCGACGGCGGAGCACATGCTGGCGCAGCTGGATGAGCGGACGCTGAATCTGGAGAAGGTGCTGCACGGCGAGGAGCAGACGGTGGAGCCCGGGAGGAAGGCGTCGTGAAAATCGTCATCGCGGGAGGTGGACGGGTGGGCAGTGTGCTGGCCGCGCGTCTGGTGGCCGAACAGCACAGTGTGACGGTCATCGAGCGGGATGCCGCCACGTGCACGCGCCTCTTCGAGGAGGTGGGCGTGGTGACGGTGTGCGGCGACGCGACGAATCCGCAGATGCTGGAGGCCGCGGGCGTCACGTCCGCGGACGTGGTGGCGGGCGTGCTGGCGCGCGACTCGGAGAACCTGGCGTTCACCATGCTGGTGCGCAGCATGTCCCCGGCGCGCCTCATGGTGCGCATGTTGGACACCAGCTACCGCGAGGCGTATCGGCTCGCGGGCGTGAAGGACCTGGTCGCCGAGGCCGAGGTCGTCGTGGCGAAGATGACCACCGCCATCGACTTCCCGCAGGTGGCGGGCTCGCTGCCGCTGGGGGACGGCGACACGGTGCTCTTCGAGCTGGCGCTGCCCATGCGCGCGCAGGTGGCGGGGCAGACGGTGGCGCAGGTGCGCGGCATGGAGGGCTTCCCGCGCGAGTGTGTCTTCATCGGCGTGGTGGACCCGCAGGGCCGCGCGACGCTGCCGGATGGGAGCACGCTGCTGAAGGCGGGACACACCGTCATCCTCGTGGCCCGGCGCGCGCAACTGGCGGAGGCGGTGACGTTCCTCACGCGGGAGCCGGTGGGCACCACGGGCGTGGCGGTCCTGGCCTCCACGCTGCGCAAGGTGGACTTCCTGGCGCCGCTGAACACGGAGGAACTGGAGACGGTGGCGCGAGGCGCCGAGCACCTCCAGCGGCCCGCGGGCACGGAGCTCTTCCGCCAGGGCGACGCGGGCGAGAACTTCTACGTGGTGCTGTCGGGCGAGGTGCAGCTCAAGGACACCGGCGGCCAGTCAGTGGCCATGGTGAAGCCCGGGGGCTTCTTCGGAGAGCTGGCGCTGCTGACGGGTGAGCCTCGGACGGCGACGGCGGTGACGACCACGGCGTGTGAGCTGGCGGCGGTGGGACGCGACGACTTCCGCAGCGTCGTCATGGCCAATCCGGGCGTGGCGCTGGAGATGAGCCGCATCCTCGGCGAGCGCCTCTCGCGCGTGCAGGGCATCAAGCCCTCCAAGCGCTGGGGCCTCTTCGGGCGGTAGCGCCAAGGCCACCGTGGGGCTCCCGGATGGAGCCCCACGGCCGGGGGCTCAGGCCGCGCCCAGGGCCTTGAGGATGCGCTCGGCCTGGTCGCGAATCTCGCCCTGGCCCAGCGTCCTCGCCCGCTCCGCGTGGTGGAGCGACGCGGCGCGGTCCGTCATGAACGTGGCCACCGCCATGTTGAGGTTCGTCGTCGCGTCGGCGGGATGCGCGGCCAGCGCCCGCTCCAGCAGCGGCTTCGCGCGCGAGTGCTCATCGTCCTGCATCAGGTGCATCGCCAGGTCATTCACCGGCCCCAGCTCGGTGGGCACCAGCGCCACCGCCTCCTCCAGCCGCCGGCGCGCCTCCTCGCGCTCTCCCAGCGCGCCGTGCATCTGCGCCAGCGCCGTCAGCGTCTGCCAGCTCCCGGGCGCCATCCGCAGCGCCTCCTCGAAGAGCGCCTTGGCCTCCGCGAAGAAGCCCGCGCTCATCACCGCCAGCCCGTGCATGTAGACGTAGTTGACGTGCGCCGGCTCCAGCTGCCGCAGCTCCAGCGAGGTGCGCTTCGCCCCCTCCGGGCTCCCCGCGGACAGGTACAGCTTGAAGAGGTCCTCCAGCACCGCGCGGCGCAGGCTCCCCTGCGCCTTCTCCAGCGCCTGCGTCCCCGCCTGGATGGCCAGCCCCAGCGCGCCCTCCGCCGAGTGCGCGCGCGCCAGCATCAGCAGCGGCATCGCCTCCTGGGGCGCCCGCTCCGCGGCCTTCTGGAAGTGCGTCACCGCCGCCCCCAGGACGCCCTGCTGGAGGTGGATGCGGCCCAGCTCGAAGTGGACATGCGCGCTGTCCGGCGCCACCTGCAGCGCGGACTCATACGCGGCCCGGGCGCCATTCAGGTCGCCCCGGTCCAACAGCAGCCCGCCCAGGTTGAAGCGCTCGAAGTAGCCCGACGTCGGCGCCGCGGCCAGCACCTTGAGGGCCTCCAGCGCCTCCGCGTTGCCCGCCTGCGCGCGCAGCATGGCCAGGTGCGCCTGTCCCTCGGCGTGGTCCGGCTTCACGCTCAACAGCCGCAGCGCCGCGGCCTCCGCCTCCCGCGCGGCCCCCACGCTCAGGTACGTCCGGACGAGGCCAATCAAACACTCCACGTCGTCCGGGTCGATGGCGAGCCCCTTCTGGAAACTCTTCACCGCCTCCTGCGACTGCCCCACCTGCAGCAGCCGTCCGCCTTCCCGAGCATGCGTCGATGACATGCGTCGGGTTTACCACGAGGGCCCCGGCCCCGGCAGTCCGCCCCTTGGCCTCCGCTGGGAGCGCGAGTCCCGACACTCAGCGACGCAGGGCCGCCGCCGCCACGCCCGGCAGCTTCAGCCACGACGGCGCCCGCTCGAAGTCGACCAGCCGCGTCCCCAGGTCCCGCGCGCCCCGATGCCCCGGCACCCACGGCGGCGCCATCAGGTTCGTCAGCGGCGCGCGCAGCACCGACTTCTCCACCTGCTCCAGCATGAGCGTGTTGTGGACCCAGCCCAGCCCGCTCTGGATGTCCCGGGGCGTCGAGGACGGATGCCCGCCCCAAGGCAGGGAGACGAGCGCATACCCCGCCGCCGGCCAGGTGTTCACCCCCACCGTGCCGTAGCGCAGCTCGCGGAGGGCCTTCTCCACCGCCGCGGCGACCGCCGGGTCCTTCAACGCGCTGGGGTGCACGATGAGCGTGGCGTTCAGCGTCCCCCACACCTTCTCGTTGAGGAACGCCACCGCGCGGTCCAGGAAGGACACCGGGTCATCCCCACCGGGCAGGCCCGTCTCCGACAGCACGGTGCACCAGGGCTCGTGTCGGAAGACGCGGTCCTCGGAGTGCCCCGGGTCCACGTCCGCGATGAGCGCGTAGGGCAGCTCCCCCTCGTGCGCGTGGCCCAGCTTGCGCAGGTGGGGGCGGCCCTCGGTGAACTGGCGCCAGCGCTGCTCCGCGCCCGGGTAGAACGCGCGCCGCACGGCGGCCTTGCCCAGGCTCGTCGCCACCGCGTCCACCACCCGCTCGCGGGCCCCCCACCCCTTCGGCTGCACGAGCAGCTTGGCCGAGTTGCAGTTGAACGACGCGTTGTTGGCCACCATTCCGGCGATGTTGTCCGCCTGGAAGCGCAGCTCCCCGTCCGAGTACGGCCCCGGCACCACCACCACCGGGGAGATGTTCCCCAGCTCGCTCGTGAAGGGCTTGCGCAGGAGCGGCTCGTTGCGCGCGCGGCGCCCCTCCGACTCCGGCCCGGGAGGCCCCCACACCAGCGCGTCATGCGTCTTGTCGCTGCCGGTGATGTGCACCTCATCCACCGCGGGATGCGCCACCAGCGCGGCGCCCTCCTCCGCTCCGCCGTACACCACGGCGAAGACGTCCAGCCGCACCAGTGGGGCGAAGGCCTGCTCCAGGAAGGGCCCCAGGTAGGCGTTCACCGGGTTCATCTTGAGCACGCAGGCGGTGCCCTCGACGAAGAGCTTGTAGAGACAGTCCGCGGGCGGAATCGAGTTGACGTTGCCCGCGCCCAGCACCGCGCACAGCCGGCCGTCATGGGGCTTGCGATAGAAGGACGCCTGGTGCTCGGGGAGGTTCTCCGCGGTGACGCCGGGCAGGAAGTGGACCTCACCGTCGTTGCGCGGCAGCAGCATCCCCTCCAGCGCGTTCAGGGGGTAGATGCGCGCCGCGAGCCGGCCGTCCTCCAGCGTGCGCAGCCGCGAGGCGGGGATGCGCGGGACCCCGTGCTGCTGGATATCCCGGAGCGAAGTGGCCAGCAGGCGCAGGTTGCGCACCACCACCATGGGGCCGGCCAGCCACTCCTCTCCCGCCATGGAGCTGTCGGGGTCGATTCCCTTCGCCTCGCAGGCCGCGCGCACGCTCTGCTCGGCGATGGCCAGGTAGCCCCGGCTGAGCTCCTCCAGGAGCGCGAGGCGCTCGGGCACTCCGAGCTTCACCCACGTCCGGGAGCCCGCCTTCACCCGCTGGATGACCGCGTCCAGCGTGCTGGAGGGAGTGTTGCGAGGACTGGCGGCGAGACCCATGGGGAGGAGACCTCCGGAAAGAAGGGGCGGCGTCCTCAAGCTAGGAGAGCCTCCACCCCCGCGCCATGAATCCCGAGGCGGAGCGTCCTCAGGTGGGCAGCGGCTTGCCCAGGCCCTTGCGGAGCGCCTCGTCGATGAGGGTGCGGATGGCCCTCTCGGCGTCACGGACCTCGTCTTCGGTCTGCTCGCTGACCTTTGCCATCTCGCGACCCAGGGCGGCCTGTTGCTCACCCAACTTCGCCTGCTCGCGGCTCAGGGATTCCTGCTCTTCGTCGAGGGCCTCGCGCTTCGTGTCCAGCGCCTCCATCTCCTTGTCGAGCGCCTCCTCCTGCTTGTCCAGCTCCGCCTGGCGACGGTCGCGCTCCGCCTCGGGGAGCGAGTCGATGCGGTTGGACTCCAGGTGCAGCCCGGCGCGCTTGTGGGCGAGTTCCGCGTGCCGCAGCGCCAGCTCGCCCTGCTTCACGCCCAGGGCGCCCTGCTTCAGGCCCAGCTTGCCCTGCTCCTGCCCCAGCTCCCCCATCTTCTTCCCCAAGGCGCCCTGCGACGCCCCCCGAGCCCGCATGGGCTCCAACGCCGCTTGCAGCGCCTTGAGCGTGTCCTCGTCGCGAACGATGAACGCCTCACCCTTGCGGCGGACGTAGAGCAGCGCCCCGTCCTTCTTGCCCTGGAACATCTTCGCGAGCTGCAGGTCCACCGAGCTGCCGTTCATCGTCGCGCTGTCGCCCGCGAGCAGCACGTAGCCGAAGTCGTCGTCCGACTCGATGGGGCGCGGAGGCTTGGGCGGCGTCGGAGGCGTGGGCGCCACTCTCGCCACGGCCACCATGGGCGGAGGCGTCCGCGGGGCGGCGGGCGCCACGGGAGCACGCGGGGCCGCGTGGACCTGCGCGGGCGCCGACGCGACGGGCGCCGACGCGACGGCGGGAGGCGCGGACGGGACGGGCGTCGCGGGGCCCGGCGTCGTCACGACGCCCACCCTGCGCGTGCGCTCGTGGGTCGTCGCGACGGGCGAAGCGGCCTCGGGCCGCGCCTCCGGCTTCGGCTCCTGACGCGCGACCACCTGGAAGGGCACCAGCGCCAGCAGCCCGAACAGGGAGAACGCCCACTTCCATCCACGACGGGAACGAGGGGAATCCACTTCGACGTGCTCCAGCATGCTCAGCCTCCTGTACAACGCTTGAACGTGAGCCGACGCACCCAGCGCGGCGGCGGTACCGTGGGGACGGGCGACTCCGAACGCGAGCAGCAGCTCCCCGTAGTCAGCGGGCTCGGCGCCCGTGAGGCGCAGCGCCTCCGCGTCACAGGCCTCCTCGCGAGCCAGCGCGTACTCGCGGGCCGCGCGCCGGGCGAGCGGATGGAAGAACAGCAGCGCCTCCGCGAGCGCGGGCACCCAGCCCAGCCACAAGTCCCCGCGCTTCAGGTGCGCCACTTCATGCGCCAGCGCCATGCGCAGCCCTTCCACCGGCATCAGGCGCACCGCCTTCGCCGGCAGCACCACCACGGGAGACCACAGCCCCGTGGCCAGCGGGCTCGTCACCGCGTCCGACACGAGCAGCGCGGGCGCCCGCTTCAGTTCCGCGCTGACGGACAGCTCGCGGACCTCCTCCTCCAGCGCGGGGTGCACCAGCGGACGCGCGCCCTGGCGAACCCGGCGCATCAAGGCCCAGCTGCGCGCTTGATGCACCACCTGCCACAGCAGGCCCACGGCCCAGGCCCCCAGCAGCAGCAGGAGCAGCGCCGGCTTCCAGTCCTGGAGGAGCGCCCACACCGAGCGCTCCGACGCACGCGCCCCGGACGGGTCCCCCACGAGCATGAACCCACCCGCACGCGCGTCCTCACTCCGAATGACGGGCGCGACGACGGGCATGTCCCGCGCCACCACGCGCGTCTCCTGAACGGAGGAAGACGGCACTTGCTCCCGGGGCTCGGGCGCGGGCAGCACCGGCAACACGAGCGGGCGCACCGCCACCAGCGTCACCACGAACTTGAGCGCCACCAACCACCACAGGCCCGCGCGCAGCGAGGCGGGCATCCGCGTCCACACGCGCGTCACGCCCCACACCAGCGCGGCGCACAGCGCGCCCTGCCACGATGCGCGCCACAGGCCCTCCGGCCACGACGAAAGCCACGACGCCGTCCGCGTCAACCAATCGGTCCCCATGGGCTAGTCCTTCCGCTTCTTCGAGCGAAGCCGCGCCACGACGTCCTGGAGCTGCGCCAGCTCCGCGTCGGAGACGTCATCCGCGTCGGAGAGATACGCCGCGAAGGGCGACAGCGACCCCGCCAGCGTCCGCTGCACGAAGTCCCCCACCACGTCCCGCAGCAGCTCTCCCTCCGGCACCGGCGAGGCGTACTGGAACACGCCCTCTACCTTGCGCCGCGTGAGGTAGCCCTTCTGCCGCAGCCGCTCCATCACCGTGAGGATGGTGGAGCGCGCCAGCCCTTGTGGCTCTCCGAAGCGCTCCGCCACTTCCCCTACCGTCGCGGGCCCGCGCTCGGCCACGTACCGCAGCACCGCCAGCTCCTGCTCTCCCACCGGCTTCTTCATGGAGACTCCGTGACGACAACTGTAGTCACGAAGGAAGGTACGCGTGACTACAGCCGTAGTCAAGCCGACGCGCGCTGCGACGTGGCGAGGGCGCGAGGAGAGGAGCAACCCTTTCGCGAGAGTGGGACGAGGTCCCATGTTCGGGAATGCTCAGGCGATTGCGGCGAGGGCAGGCAGGGCGAGGCGCCTCTCCTCGGACGCGCCCTTCCCCCGCACACGAGCGGCTGCTGCAGGTGGGCAGGAGCCTGCACGCCACGCTCATCGTCGAGGCTCGGGGACAGGTCCTCTGGATGGAGCCGGAGCTGGTCCTCGCCGCGGGCGGCGTGCGCGACACCGTGCAGGGGCAGACAGTGGACACCGTGCTCGCCCGCATGCCCTGGCTCATCCGCGCGGTGCGCGACGCGCTGGCGAGCGGACAAGGGCTGGGTGACGGCGTCGCGCACGGGCAGCCGCAGCGGGCCGTGGCGCTCGCCGTGTATGGAGACGACCACGCGCTCCTGGGGGCCTGTGTCCGGCTCCAGCCGATGGCGCCGCTGGAGTCCGCGCACGGCGCGACGCGCACGGAGCTGTCTCGCATCCGGGAGCGCTACGAGGACTTCATCGGCAGCATCGACGGCATCGTCTGGGAGGCGAACGCCGAGTTCCACTTCACCTATGTGAGCCGACAGGCCGAGCGGCTCCTGGGCGTCCCCGCCGAGCAGTGGGTGCGGCAGCCGGACTTCTGGGCCCGGAACGTCCACCCGGATGACTGGCCGGAGGTCCTCTCCGCGTGCCTGGGCGCGTGGCGGCAGTCTCGGCCTCGGGAACTCGAGTACCGCATGCTCGCGGCGGACGGGCACATCGTCTGGATGCGCGCGCATGTCACGGCCATCTCGGAGGACGGCCACCCCATGCGGCTGCGCGGGCTGATGGTGGACGTCACCGAGCGGCGCCGCGCGAGGGAGAAGCTGGAGCACACCCACTCCGTGCTGCGCGCCACGTTCGACTCCATCGCGGAGGGCATCGTCGTGGCCGACGAGAGCCAGCGCATCGTGGCCTTCAACAAGCGCTTCCAGGACATGTGGGGGCTGAGCGACGAGGTGATGGCGTCGCGCGTCGCGGAGCGGGCCCTGGCGAGCGCGGCGCCCCTGACGAAGGAGCCCGCGCGATTCATCGCCCACGTCCAGGGCCAGCTCCTCCCGTCGGAGGCCGTCACCGTGGACACCCACGAGCTCAAGGACGGACGCACCCTGGAGGCCACCTCGCTGCCTCAGCGCATGGGGGACACCATCATCGGGCGCGTGTGGAGCTACCGCGACGTGACGGAGGAGCGCCGCGCGAAGGTGGAGCGCGAGCGCCTGCTGGTCGCGGAGCAGAACGCCCGCGAGCGACTGGAGGAGTCCTTCGCGCTGCTGGACACGTTCCTCAACCACGCGCCCGTGGGCCTCGCCTTCGTCAACCGGGAGCTGCGCTACCTGCGCATCAACGACGCGCTCGCGTCCCTGCACGGACGGAAGCGGAACGAGGAGCTGGGGCGCACGGTGCGGGAGATGAACCCCATCATGGCCCCCCAGCTCGAGCCGCTGATGCGACAGGTGATGGAGACAGGCCAACCCCTGAGCGACCTGGAGATGTCCGGCCACGTCCCCGCCACGCCCCACGAGCTGCGCCACTGGCGCGTGAGCTACTACCCGGTGCGCACCCCCAGCGGAGGCATCGTGGGCCTGGGCGCCGTCGTCGTCGAGCTGACGCACGAGCACCGCGCCCAGGAGGAGCGCGAGCGACTCTTGAAGGAGGCCCAGGAGGCCATCAGCGTCCGCGACGACTTCCTGTCCATCGCCGCCCACGAGCTGAAGACGCCGCTGACGCCCCTCAAGCTGCACCTCCAGATGATGAAGCAGCAGGCCGCCGAGGGCCACGTGCCCAAGCCCCACCACGTGGACAAGGCCCTGGCGCAGGTGACGCGGCTGTCGGTGCTCGTGAATGACCTGCTGGACGCCACGCGCATCGAAGCGGGACGGCTGGAGCTGCACCGCAAGCCCGTGCAGCTCCAGTCGCTCGCGCGCGAGGTGCTCGCGGAGGCGCGCCCGCTGGGCACCCAGCACACGCTCGAGTACGAGGAGACCGCGGAGCCGCTCGTCGTCCTGGGCGACCGGGGGCGGCTGGCGCAGGTGTTGATGAACCTGCTGGAGAACGCCTTCAAGTACAGCCCCACCGGGGGCACCGTCCGGCTGACGGTGGAGCGAGAAGGCGACGCGGCCCGGGTGTCGGTGCGCGACACGGGCATCGGCATCCCCGAGGACCAGCGCGAGCACCTCTTCCAGCGCTTCTTCCGCGCGCGCAACGCCCCCATCTCCGGCTTCGGGGGACTGGGGCTGGGGCTCTATATCTGCCGCGACATCGTCGAGCGCCACGGAGGCCACATCGGCGTGGACACGGAGGTGGGCCATGGCTCCACCTTCCGCTTCACCCTGCCGCTGGAGCCTCCGTCGCGGTGAGCCCCCGCGTCAGCGCTGGAAGTCCACACCCACGCCCGCGCCCACCGTCACGCCGCGCACCAGCTGGTTGTCGGCCTGGGGGAAGTGCACCGTGCCGCCGGAGCCCCAGGCGTACAGGTGGTTCATCAACCGCTGACGGACCTCCACGCCCAGCGAGTAGCGCGGCCGGTCCCCCAGCGCCGTCAGCACCGCGCGCGCCAGGGCGCGGGTGCGGCCTCCGGGCAGCTCGAAGCCCGCGGACACGTCCACGTCCGTGCGGCCGAAGCCGTAGTACTGCGCGGCCAGGCTGCCCAACAGCAGCGTCGAGTCCGCGCCGCCCTTCGCGATGGACGCCTCCAGGTAGCCCGCGAAGCCCTTGGGCAGCTCCTCCTCGGAGAGGGGCTGCTCGGCGAGGCCCGTGCCCGAGAAGCGGCCCAGCTCATAATCGGGGCCGAACATGCCGAAGCGGAAGCGCCCGCCCTGGTGGCGGCCCTGGAGCGTCACGCTGATCTGCGTGCCGCTCGACGTCTGGCCCTCCAGGGCCACCCCGAGCAGGCCGCCCACCGCGGGCGTGTGTGACTGCGCGAAGCGCGCGCCGCCGCCCAGCAGGGCCCAGGCGCGCAGGCGCTCTCCCTTGTACAGCGCCACGTCGCCGCCCAGCGACGCCAGCGTCAGGTTGGGCGTCTTGCCGCCCGCGCGGCCCGCGTCGTGCGCGGCGGACAGCCGCACGAGGTAGCGGTCGAAGTGGCTCGCGTCCTCGCTGGCCGCGCGGCCCACGTCCAGCATCAGCTCACCGGCGAAGAGCCGCGCCGCGAGCACGTCGCTGGCCAGCACCTCCGCGCGCACCGGCCCCTTCGCCACCGTCACCGAGCCGCCCGCCGGGTGATAGTCCGGCGACAGCACGTTGCTGTAGCGGCCCACCAGGTAGCCTCGGCCCAGCGACTCGTCGACCAGGGGCTCCACGCGCAAGTAGAACGCCTCCCCTTCCCGGCCGATGCGCAGCATGCGCACCACCTGGCCCGCGTCGCTCAGCTCGTCCCAGTCCTCGCGGCGCAGGCGGGCGCCATAGTCGCCCTCCGTCTGCTTGGGCTCCTCGTCCACCATGCGCATGCGCAGGTTGGCGCCCAGCCGGAGCACGAAGGAGTCCCCCTTCGTCAGCCCCAGCACCGGATACGCCCGGATGAACAGGTCCTGTCCTCCCCCGGGTGTCCCCGAGGGCAGGCTCAGTCCGCCCACCTCCAGCTGCGCGGTGAAGCCGAAGCCCTCACCTCCCGCGTTGCTTCCCGGAGGCGCGGGCTCATCCAGGCGGGCCTTGGACACGGGCGTGTCCTGGCGTCCCATGGAGTCGGGCCCTTCCTCGGAGATGGTGGAGCTCTGGTGGGAGACGAGGGCGAAGAGGACGAATAGGGGGGCGGCGCCGGTCATCGTCCCCCAATCCTACCCGGCCCCGCTGTCTCGCGAAGTCCTCGACCCACATCGTGTGGGTGGCACTGCCGAGCCTCGGCACACGCACGCGCCCGGTGAGACACATCCGATACGCAAGGTCCCTCATCCCCCGTCGCGGTGGTCCTGCTCGTCATCCGGGCCGGCCGGAAGAATCGCCCGGTGTGGGCGCTCCTCCGCCGCCCCCACCCACCAGCGCGACAGGAGCCGGATGCCGGAGGCGAAGAGCCCGTCCTCCCCACCGCGCAGGGCCTCGAACAAGGACTCGTCCAGGACGGAGTCCTCCGGGTCGATGCTCAGCTCCTCCGGCTCCAGCGACTTGAGCAGGGGGCTCTGGTCGAACACCGTCTCCAGCGGATGCGGACGCAGCCGGTGCACCGCCTCGCGCGCCACCGCGTCCAGCCGCTCCACCCACGCGGCGTCCACGCGTGCCAGGGACCTCACCGCCCCCGCGCCCGACAGGCCCGCGAGCTCCGCCATCAAGGACACCCGCACGCGACGGATGGCCCGCGACACGGCGTCGCCATCCACCTCCGCCTCCCAGCTCAGGTTCAGCTCGGAGTCCAGGCCCATGCTGCGGTTGGTGGTGTTCGCCGAGCCCAGCGTGAGGAAGGCGTCATCCACCACCATCACCTTCGAGTGGATGTACGTGTAGACCTCCGCGCCCGAGGGGAAGTCACGCGCCGCCGAGCAGTACACCCGGAATGTGTGGCCCGTCTCCCGCGCCAGCCGCCCCAATGCACGCAGCAGCCGGACCTGGGCCACGCCCATGGCCAGCTGCTCGCGCAGCGCCTCGGGCTGCCGGGGCAGCACCAGCACCACCTGGAGCGGCGGACGCCCCTCCGCGCGGAAGCGCCGCACCAGCGCCTGATAGATGGCCCGCGAGGAGAAGTACTGGTTCTCGATGTAGATGAACCGGTCCGCCGCGTCGATGGCGTCCAGGAACAGGGCGCGCACCTCCTGCACCGCCTCCTGGGGTGGCAGCAGCGTCTTGCCGAACGTCCGGCTGAGCGCCACCGGCCCCGGCGGCGCGGGCACGCTGGAGAAGAAGCCCACGTCATCCCGGGACAGCCTCGGCAGCCGCAGCTCGCCTCCGCCCGCGTGGGCCCACCGCGCCTCGAACAGCTCCGTCAGCCGCTCCACCACCGGCCCGGTGAGCACCGCCTGCACGTCGTGGTAGGGCCGGTGCGGCTCCCGGCCGCTGTCACATCTCAGCACCGAGTGGGCGCGATGCTCGCGGTCGTCCCAGCGGCAATCACACACATCCATCCCGCCCGTAAAGGCTTGCACCCCGTCGATGACCACCAGCTTCTGGTGGTGCGCCCCATAGAGCGGGCTGGAGGCATCGAAGCGGAAGCGCACCCGCTCGTTCGTGGTCCAGTTGAACAGCAGGTGCTGCATCCACTCGCGCTCCATCGCGAGCAGCAGGCTGAAGTCCCACGCCAGGATGTAGACATGCAGCTCCGGGTTGGCCCGGCACAGCGCATCCAGCATGGGCAAGAGCCGCACCTCACCGCCCCGCGCCTCCTCCAGGTCATCTCCCCTGAGGAGCGCCACGTCGCTGTCGAACTGCCAGCCCGTCATCACGACGTAGCGCCGCGCCTTCTTCGCGGCCCGGTACAGCTCCCGGTAGTACGCGCGCCCATCCACCAGCACGCCCGCGTCGCTCGTCTCCTCCACCGTCCAACAGTTGCGTCCGGGAATGATGATGCGCTTCACCCGCCAGCTCCCCTCGCCGCCTCCCCTGACTCCCGGCCCGCGCGTGTGTCTTCAGCCCACGAAGACGATGTGCTTGCCCGTGGCCAACACCATGTCCTTCGACGACATCACCTGCTTCACCTTCTTCACTTCACCGCCCACCGTGTCGAACGCCGCGGCGATGAGGTCCCCCAGCGTCACTTGCACCCGGCGTGCTTGTCTCCCCGCCCCCGACACCGCACGCGCCGTCGTCACCTTCACCCGCCGAGCCTTCCGCCGGATGCCCTGCCCACTCCGCCGAGTCTTCGCCATGGGTTCTTCTCCAAGGGTTGATGGATTCAGCACACCCAGACACCACCCCACCGCCGCCGCCCACCTGCCTCCTGTCCTTGAGCAACCCATGTGCCGAGCGCCAACCCCTTGTCCTCATTGGAGTCGCCCCACCCGCGCCTCCGCCTCGCGCCGGAAGTGCCGCCATTTTTTCAGCCTTCCCTCCGCGCCCGGGACTTCCCGTCAGCTCCTCCCGGAGGAGCCCTACCCACCTCGTCCCAGCCCTCCCTACGCAAGTGTCTGGAACCAGACATGAGACACCGACACATGGGTCTCACCCCACCCAATCGCAGACGGAGCCACGACAACGGAAAAGTTTAGACAAATCAGGATGTTTGAAATTACCAGAGAAACCCGCTTCAATGCATGGCAGCGAATCGCGAGGACCCTCCGGTATGACTTTGAAGACGCCGACGACGACCCCCACTCCCGCCGCCCCAGCCTTCGCGTCCTTTCAAGGCGTTGAAGTCATTGGCCAATCCATCCTCTCCATCGTCAACGGCATGGAGCTGGCCCAAGCCCGGGCGCTGCGCATCCTCGCGGAGAACGGCATCTCTCCCCTGGAGGCCAAGACCTGGTATCCCATGCCCGCGCTGCTGAAATCTTTCAGTCTCGTTTTCGAGAAGATTGGTCCCAGCACGGTGCGAACGATTGGCCGGAAGATTCCAGAAAACGCGCAATTTCCTCCGGACATCGACACGCTGGAGAAAGTCTTGCGCGCGGTGGACCCGACCTACCGGATGAATCACCGGGGCAAGGGCCACATCGGCGGTTATCACTTCGAGCCCGTCGACAAGCGGAACGCGAAGATGCGCTGCGACAATCCCTATCCGTGTGACCTGGACTACGGACTGCTGGAAGCCATCACGGACAAGTTCCGCCCCAAGGATTCGCTTTGGGTGCGTATTGAACATGACCCCAAGAGTTGCCGACGCAGGGGCGATGCCGCCTGCGTGTACACCATCAGCTGGTAGCCCACATCGCGGGTAGCAGGGAGGGACACCGATGAAGGCCGTGCTCCAACACATTGAAGCGCGTGAGAAGCGGTTCGCCGCACACCCGTTCTTCCTGGAGCTGAGGCAGGACCGTCCCTTGGACCAGGTGATGGCGTTCGCGCCTCGGCTCACGTTCTGGGTGATGTCGTTCCAGGACGTGCTGAGGCTCAACGCGCACTTCATCCAGGACCCGCACCTGAAGGCGCTCGCCACGCGTCACCACGCGGAGGAGAGCGGGCATGACCAGTGGTTCGAGGACGACATCTCCGCGCTCACGGGCGGCTCGCTGAGCATCGGCGCGCTCTACGGCAAGGCCCACGCGAAGACGCGCGAGGCCGCGTACACCATCATCAGCGAGGTGTACCGCCCCGTGGATGACCGGGTGCGCATCGTCCTGCTCTGGGCGCTGGAGTCCACCAGCCACGTCTTCTTCGGCCGCACCGCCACGCTCTGCGCCTCCCAGGGCGCGGACGAGCGGCTCAAGTACTTCTCCGACCACCACATGAGGGCGGAGGCCCAGCACGCCATGTTCGAGCAGGAGCTCGCCGCGGAGCTGGAGGCCATGGAGCTGGAGCCCCACGTCCGCGAGGACGCGCTGGCCATGGTGGACCGCTGCTTCAGCGCCTTCGAGAACCTGCTCACGGGGATGATCATCCACCTGGAGCACGAGCGCGCCGAGGACGCCACCCCCCGCCAGGCCACCCTGGCTCGGCCTTCTTCCGAGGAGCACGAAGAGGCGGAGCCCGGCATGGCTCCCGCGCGGCTCTCCGTGGACCGGGCCGCCTGAGACGAGGCGGCCGTCGCGACAACCGCGTCGCTAGTTCGACGGCGGGGAGAGCACCAGGATGAGCTCTCCGCCCACGTGCTTTCCGGCCTTCTGGTAGACGACGCCGTGGCGGCCCAGCTCCACGTCCAGCGTGGGCTGGCGCGGAATGGCCACGCGCACGGTGGCCGTGCCGTCCTTCATGCCCAGGAGCGTCAGCGACGCGTTGCTGCCGTTGGGCAGCTTCACCTCGGTGGACTTCTTCGAGCCCACCTCCAGCTTGTCGTTGGACAGGCGCTTGAAGGAGGTGAAGTTGAAGTTCTGTTTCTGGAACTGCTCCTTCATCTTCGCCAGCTCCGGAGGGTCCACCTCCGTGCCCTTGCGCGAGGCGAGCACCACCTCCACCTGGACGCTGACCTTCTGCTCGTCCTGCGCCAGGCCCGCGAGCGGCACCAGCACACCCAAGCCCAGCACGGCCAGCAGCATCCGGCCGGACGACACGTGTCTTCTCACAGGGGTCCTCCCGACGGTCGCTCCACGTCGGGCTTCGGCTTGGCCAGGGGCCGGGGGCCCTTGGCGCCTTCGCGAAGCCCGCCACTCACGTCCTCTTCCAGCTCCTCGTCCTCTTCGGGCGACTTGCCGTCCTCCGGCTCCTCGTCCACCAGCCAGATGATGGTGCTCTTGTCCTCGGTCTCCAGCACCACCGGCGCCACGCGCGCGTCCTGGTAGGGCTGGATGGACTTCACCGTCATCCGGTCGGCACCGTAGCCCACCGGCGCCTGGTCGCGCAGGAGCAGCGGCAGGCCCACCGCCACCAGCACCGCGGCCGTGGCCAGCGAGGACACCATGGCGGTGCGCTGGTAGAGGAACATCTCCGACACGGCCAGCTTCAGCCGCTCGAAGAGGGGCGGCTTCTCCGGCGTCACCCGCGCCATCACCTTCTGCGCGAAGTCCTTGAAGTCGACGTCATCCACCGCCATGTCCAGGCCCACCCGGAGCAGGCCCGACTCGGCGCGCAGGTCCGCGGTGCGCCCGGTGCAGTCGCGGCACGCGGCGAGATGACGCTCCACGTTCACCCGCTCCGCGGGAGTCACCTCCCCGTCGACGTATGGGGAGAGCATGGGGACGAAACGCTCACATGCGGGATTGCCGGCCATAACCTTCACCCTGCTGGTGGTGGGAGCTGCGAACGGTGTGACGCGGGGTTCCCTCAGATATTCGAGGGTCCTTCATTCGCCACCCACCCCACTCTTGGCTTCGTCCAACTCCAGGTACTCACTGAGGATTTTCTGGACCTTGGCCCGGGCATGGAAGAGGCGGCTCATCACCGTGCCCTTGGGAATATCGAGCGTGCGGGCCAGGTCCTCGTAGGACATGCCTTCGATCTCCCGGAGCAGGAGGATGGCGCGGTGCTTCTCCGGCACGGTGCCCAGGGCCTCCTGAATCTTCTCCGCCAGCTCCCGCCGCAGCGCGCTCTTCTGGGGGTTGGTGCCCAGGCGGCTGCCCAGCGCGCCGATGCGCGCCTCGGACAGGTCCATGGCCTGGCTCTCGTCGAACTCGACGGCCTCACCGCCGCCGCCGCGCTTGCGCAGCACGTCGATGCAGACGTTCACCGTGATTCGGTAGAGCCAGGTGTAGAAGGACGAGTCGCCCTTGAAGTGGTCCAGGTACTTGTAGACCTTGACGAACGCCTCCTGGGAGACGTCCATCGCTTCTTCCTTGTCCTTGAGCATGCCGAGCGCGACCGCGTACACCTTGCGCTGGTAACGCTCGACGAGAAGCTTGAACGCGCGCTGGTCGCCGCTCCGGACGCGCTTGACGAGTGTGAGGTCGTCGGTGGCCAATGGGTGCGGCAACGTACCACAAGCCGGCCCGGGCCAAGGACTTTCGCGCCACCGGGCCGTCCGCCTGCCCCGTCTCCCTAGAGGCTCACGAGCGCCACGACAATCAGGGCGATGGCCGCCAGGGCCAGCATGGCGCCGAAGGCCGCCCTGTCCCACTGGCCCTGCGTCACGGCTTCATCCTCCCGGCCCTCCCGGAAGCCGTGCAGCACGTTCCACAGCATCATCGGCCCCAGCCGGCGGTTCGTCCGGCGGGAGTGCGCCC
The DNA here is from genome assembly GCF_038561935.1 of Myxococcus stipitatus. Next base: position 9,178,064 of record NZ_CP102770.1, read on the forward strand.
CGTCGAGCGCCTCGTCGACCTCGGTCGACGGCCCGTCGGCCCCGCGCGCCTGAGGCGTGACGGGCCCTCCGCGAAGCGCCTCCGTGCCGCGCTGCGTGGATGCGGCTGCCTGCTCGCCTGCTCCCTCCTTGCGAAGGGCGGCCTCCGAGTGGAGCACCTCGGGGGGCGGCTCCAGCCGGACGCTGGCCACGCGCTCGCGGGCCTCCTCGGGCGTCCGGGCGGAGAGCACCCACAGCCCCTGCGTCACGCCGTCCTGCCCGGTGCGTGCGTCGCGCAGCTCGGCGAAGCCCTGGCCCTTGAGGGCGTCGCGGAAGGCGGCCTGGGCCTCCTTCTGGGGGGGCTGGGCCGCGGCGGCCTGGGCGTAGGCGGCGAAGAAGGTCCACAGGCGGGTGGCGCGCTCGGTGCTGGGCAGCTGCGAGGGCTTCAGGTGCGCGGCGAGGAGCGCCGCGTCGGAGCCGAAGCGCTGGCCCAGCTCCACCTGCGTCGCCACCTTCTCCAGCCCCGGAGGAATCAGCTCCGCGACCTTCCGCACCGGGGCCCGCTCCTGTCCGCCCAGGGACGGGTGCTGCTGGGGCACGGAGGGCTGCGTGCGGAAGCCGTCGCGGGGCGGAGGCAGCCCCCCTTCCGAGGACTTGGGGCCTTTCGGGGGGAGTGCGCCCTTTCCCGAGTGGACGAGGAGCCGGGCCAGCTGGCCAAAGCCCGCCGCGATTCGCGAGGTCGTGGACATGGGCGCACCCTCATCAACCTTCAAAAGTGATGGTTCGGGGCGCGAGCCTAACCCGCCGCCCTTCTTGGAGCCGAGGTTTCGGATGTCGCCGACGTGCCTCATCTCCCGGATTCTCGCGCGGAGGGAGGGACGGGTTGCGGCGGCCTACTCCCCTTCCCGCTCCACCTCGATGGGTCCTGTCATGCCGTGAGCATCCAGCCGCACGCGGTAGAGCGAGTTGAGCCCGTCGCCATCGAAGTCGCCGCGCGCCAGGCACGACACCTCCGGCTCGCCCACGGGGCCCTCCTGCACCACGACCTCGTACTGGAAGCGCACCTGCTCGCCGGGCTCGAAGCCCAGGCGGTGGAAGGCCTCGTCCTCGGGGAAGGGCACGGCCACGCCCCCCTTGGGCACGTCCCGAGGCGTGGGCCCCGCCATCACAGAGTGGCCGTGCTCGGACCGGAACGACTGCACCGCGTCACACAGCGCCAGCACGTTGAGGCGGGCCTCCGCGTCCGTGGGCCGCTCGGGCGCCGCGTGTGTTCTCCGGAAGACAGACACGCTGGCCAGGGCCGCCAGGAGGACCAGCCCCCCGACGAAGAGGGGCCACTTCGCGCGGGGTCCGCCTCGCGTCTCGAGCGTGGCCATGGGCGGTGGACCTCAGCCTCGGGGAGGCGTCCAGGACGCCCAGTCGCGCGGCTGGCGCAGCACCTCCACCAGCCGGGCCTCCCAGCTTCCGGGCTCCGGGTGGTGGTCGTAGCGCCAGCGCGTCTGGGGCGGCAGCGACATGAGGATGGACTCGGTGCGCCCGCGCGTCTCCAGGCCGAAGACGGTGCCCCGGTCATAGACGAGGTTGAACTCCACGTAGCGCCCGCGCCGCACCTCCTGCCAGAAGCGCTGGGCCTCGGTGACGGGCGTGTCCTTGCGGCGCTCGGCGATGGGCAGGTACGCGTCCAGGAAGGCCTTGCCGCAGTCGCGCACGAAGTCGAACTCGCGCTCCAGCTCGCCCCCCATGTTCTCGAAGAAGATGCCGCCCACGCCGCGCGTCTCCTCGCGGTGGCGCACGTGGAAGTACTGGTCACACGCCGCCTTGAAGCGCGGGTAGTACGCCGCGTCGTGCGCGTCGCACGCGGCCTTGTGCACGCGGTGGAAGTGCGCCGCATCCTCCTCGTAGAGGTAGTACGGCGTCAGGTCCGCGCCGCCGCCGAACCACGCCTTCCCGCCCTGGTGGATGAAGCGGTAGTTGGCGTGCACGGTGGGCACATGCGGGTTGCGCGGGTGCAGCACCAGGGAGATGCCGCCCGCCCAGAACGAGCGCCCCTCGCCCTGGAGCTTCTTGGCGAACTGCTCCTCCAGCTCACCGAACACCACCGACGTGTTGACGCCCGCCTTCTCCAGCACGGCGCCATCCTCCAGCACCCGCGTGCGTCCACCCCCACCGCCGGGGCGCTGCCAGGCGTCCTCGCGAAAGCGCGACGAGCCGTCCAGCCGCTCCAGTGCCTGGCAGATGTCGTCCTGCAGGGACTGGGTGAAAGCGGCCATCCGCTCCTTCATGCCCTCCACGTCCACCTTCGTCATGCGTGCTCCTGGCGAGTACCACTCACGGAGCGGAGTAGTCGGCCGGCGCCTCGAAGTCCACAGGAGGAACGGGGGGCGCGTTGTGGCCCGCGGCGTCGAACGCCTCGATGCGGGCGCGGTAGCTGCGGCCGTCCTCCATCGCGAACGTGCCGCTGCACGCCTCGTGTCCGATGTAGGCCGTGTTGTTGACCACCGGCACCACGTACTGCTGCACGCTGGGGCCCGGGCGGCGCGGCTCCAGCTTCACCACGAGATACGCGGGGCTCTCCTCGCGCAGCGACAGGTTGAGGCGCACGAAGCGCGTGGTGCCCTGGGGCGTGCGGCGCAGGATGCCCTCGGAGACCGCCGGGCGCTTCTGCCACCGGGGCGGCTGCGTGTCCGCGCCCTTGCCCGTGTACCACTCGGGCAGGGCCGCGCCCTTGCCGTTGAGCAGGGCGACGTTGGGGAGCACCTCGTCGATGCGCAGCGAGTAGCGCTTGTCCGGCTCCAGCTTGCCGGAGACCTTGAGGACGATGGTGGCCCGGCCCAGGCTGCTCTCCCAGCCGCGCTGCGCCTTCACCTCCACCTCGTGGCTGTCCGACACCAGCCTCAGCTTCTTGCCCACCAGCGCCACCACGGACTCGCGAGCGGTGCCCACGCCTTCCAGCAGGAAGCGGCTGTTGATGGGGATGATGGCCCCGGGCGTGGGGAACAGCTGCACCCCATCCCCCAGGCACTGAGCGGAGGCGGCGCGGGCGAACAACAGCACGAACAGCGGCACGAGGAGTCGGAGCACGATGTCCCAAGTCTGCGCCGCTGCGGGTTGGATTCCAACCCCGGGGTGTGTCTCACCCGCTCAGTGCATCCCGCCGTCGTCCTCGCGCACGGTGATGGGGCCGAACTTCGCCTCGTAGCGCTGGAGGTTGTCCTGCATGGCCATCATCAGCCGCTTCATGTGCTTGGGGCTGGTGATGATGCGCGAGCGCACCTTGGCGCGCAGCTGCTGCGGCTGGACGTAGATGAAGTCCAGGGTGAATTCCGTGTCCGTGTGGTTCACGAGGGCCATGTTGGCGTACTGACCATTGGCGACGTCCTCGTCGATTTGAATCTGCAACTGCATGTCCGGGGGCTTCGGAGTGTCCGCCATGAGGCAGGGGGCATAGCGCCTGAGCCCTCGCGTGGCCAGCGTCACGTCATGATGGACGCGCGCTTGGCCATGGATGAGGAGAAGACAGGGGCGTTCGAGCTGGGACGAGGTCCCGACGCGTGCCTGGTGCTGCACGGCTTCACCGGCAGTCCCTGGGATGTGCGGCCGTTGGGCGAGGCCCTGGCCGCGCGAGGGATGCGCGTCGTCGCCCCGCTCCTGCCGGGCCATGGCGCCACGCCCCAGGCGCTGCTGGGTGTCACCTGGCGCGACTGGCGGGACGAGGCCCGGCGCGCGCTCGACCTGCTGCGGGGTCACCGGCAGGTCTTCGTCGCGGGGCTGTCCATGGGCGCGCTGCTGGCGGTGGGCCTGGCCGCGGATGCGCCAGCGCGGGTGCGCGGACTGGTGCTCGCCGCGCCGGCCCTGCGCTTTCGCGGGGCGCGCATGCAGGTCATCCGTCAGCTGTCTCGCACGCCGCTGCTGGAGTGGGTGCACCCGTGGGTGGCGAAGTCGAGCACGGACATCTCGGACCCCGCCATCCTGGCCACGGCGCCCATCCTCTCCGGGTTCCCGGTGGCGCGGCTCCGGGACGTCGTCACCTTGCAGGACGCCGCGGCCCGGAGCGCCGCGCGCGTGCGGTGCCCCGTCCTCATCGCCGTGGCGGAGCAGGACCACGTCGTGGACCCACGAGGAGGACTCGAGCTGGCGCGGCGGCTCAAGGCGTCGCCGTGCGTGCGCGTCATCTCGCTCCAGCGCGGCTTCCACATCATCCCGCGCGACACGGACGGGCCGCGGCTCGCGAGGGAGGCCTGCGACTTCCTGACGCACGTCTGTAACTTTGGAGAATGGGAGCCACAATCCGCGGGCACCTGAGGGTGTCCACGGGAGGCGGCGTAGAACACGTTCTCCGTTTATCAAGGGCTCACACATGCCCTCGTCCGACATGCCCCCGCTCGTCGAGATTCGCGATGTCACCAAGTCCTACGCGGAGGGCGACACCTCGCGAGAGGTCCTCTCCGGGGTGAAGCTGGAGCTGCGCCGAGGTGAGTTCGTGGTGCTGCTGGGGCGCAGCGGCTCCGGCAAGTCCACGCTGCTCAACCTCATCAGCGGCATCGACCTGCCCACGCGCGGCGAGGTGGTCATCGACGGGAAGAACCTGGGCGCGATGAGCGAGCGCGAGCGCACGCTGCTGCGCCGCGAGCGCGTGGGGTTCATCTTCCAGGCGTTCAACCTGCTGCCCACGTTGACGGTGGAGGAGAACGTGCGGCTGCCGGTGGAGCTCAACGGGCTCGCGGCCTCGGAGGCGGGAGCCCGCGCGCGCGAGCTGCTGGAGCGGGTGGGCCTGGCCGCTCGCGCGGGCAGCTTCCCGGACCGGCTGTCGGGCGGAGAGCAGCAGCGCGTGGCGGTGGCTCGGGCGCTGGCGCATGCGCCGCCCCTGCTGTTGGCGGATGAGCCCACGGGCAACCTGGATGAAGCCACGGGGCGACAGGTGCTGGACCTGCTGGAGGGGCTCACGCGGCAAGGCAATGCCTGTGCGCTCGTCGTCACCCATGAGCCGGGGCTGGTGGCGCGAGCGGACCGGGTGCTGGAGATGACGAACGGGCGGCTGGTGGAGCGCGAGGCACCGAAGAGGGCGCCGCGATGAAGGCCGATGGCGGAAGGAGCGTCTCGATGCGGACCGCCCCCACGTCGCACGTCATGACCGCGAAGCCCCGGCACGTGGTGCCGCCCCAGGAGCTCCGATGAAAGGCCTCCTGGTCCGCGCAAGCCTTCGCCACCTGGGTCGACACCCGTGGCTGACGGCGCTGTCGCTCGTGGGGATTGCGCTGGGTGTGGCGGTGGTCGTGTCCATCGACCTGGCGAGCGGCAGCGCGATGCGTGCGTTCGAGCGCTCCACCGACGCGGTCGCGGGGCGCGCCACGCATCAACTGCTGGGGGGCACCTCGGGACTTCCCGAGCGCGTGTATCGAGACCTGCGCGTGCGGCCGGATGCCCCCGTGTCCGCGCCCGTGGTGGAGGGCTACGCGCAAGCGACGGTGGGCGACCGACGCACGCTCACCCTGCTGGGAATGGACCCCTTCGCGGAGGCGCCCTTCCGGGACTTCTCGAGCGGCGCCTCGGGCGATGTGAGCACGCTGCTCACCGAGCCGGGCACCGTGCTCCTCAGCGCACGCGCGGCCCGAGCGCTGGGCGTGGGCGTCGGCGACATGTTGCCGGTGCGCGTCGCCGGACGCGACGCGAAGCTCCGCATCATGTCCCTGATTGCCCCCGCGAACGAGGACACCGCGCGAGCGGTGGAGTCCCTCGCGCTGATGGACCTCTCCACCGCGCAGGAGCTGCTCGCGCAGGAGGGGCGGCTCACGCGCGTGGACCTCATCCTCCCCGGCGGCGATGCACAGGCGGAGCAACTCCGCGCGACGCTGCCTCCTGGAACGGAGCTCGTCCGAGCCTCCGCGCGAACCGGCACCCTGGAGCAGATGACGCGGGCGTTCCGCACCAACCTCACCGCGCTCTCGCTGCTGGCGCTCGTGGTGGGCATGTTCCTCATCTACAACACCATGACGTTCTCCGTGGTGCAGCGACGCGGACTCCTCGGTCGACTGCGCGCGGTGGGCATCACCCGTCGGGAGCTGTTCGCGCTCGTGCTCGGTGAAGCCCTGGTGCTGGGCGTGGTGGGCACGGTGGCGGGGCTGCTGCTCGGCATCATCCTGGGCCGAGGGCTCGTCGGCCTCATCACCCAGACGCTCAATGACCTCTACTTCGTGGTGAGCGTGCGCAGGCTGGTGCTGGAGCCGCTCACGCTGGCGAAGGGGCTGGGCCTGGGCCTGGGCGCCACGGTGCTCGCGGCGCTGGTGCCCGCGTGGGAGGCCGCGCGCTCGGCGCCGGTGACGACGCTGCGCCGGTCGACGCTCGAGGATGTCTCACGCACCCGCGCGCCCAAGCTCGCGCTGATGGGGCTGGCCCTGCTGGCCTCGGGCGTGGGGATGTTGAACTGGCCCACGCACGCGCTGCTCCCCGCCTACGTGGGACTCTTCGGTGTCCTGCTGGGCGCGGCGCTCCTGGTGCCCTGGCTGACGGAGCGGCTGTCGCTCCTCGCCGCCGTCCCGCTGGGCCTCTCCTTCGGACTCCTGGGGCGCATGGCCGCGCGAAGCGTGCGGACCAGCCTGAGCCGCACCGCCGTGGCGCTGGCCGCGCTGATGGTCGCGGTCGCGACGACGGTGGGCGTGGGGCTGATGGTGTCCAGCTTCCGAGGCACCGTGATGTCCTGGCTGGAAGCCTCCCTCCTCGCGGACGTGTACATCTCTCCGGCCACGATGGTCGCCCGGCGGGAGTCCGCGTCGCTGACACCCGGGCTCGCCGAACACCTGCGCGCCACGCCGGGCATCGCAGGCAGCAGCTCCCTGCGGTTGACGCATGTCCAGGTGAATGGACGGCTCACGGACTTGTCCGCGGTGGACTTGAGCCACACGACGGCGCGGCCCTATCGCTTCAAGCAAGGGGATGACGCCTCCGTGTGGCGTGAGCTGGAGTCGTCCACGGATGCCCTCATCGTCTCGGAGCCGCTCTCCTTCCACCGCGGCGTGAAGGTCGGCGACACGGTGCAGCTGGCCACGGACCGAGGGCTCCACGCCTTCCGCGTCGTCGGCGTGTACTTCGACTACGGCTCCGACGTGGGCACCGTCCTGATGCCTCGCGCCACCTATGACCGGTGGTTCGACGACCGGGGCGTGAGCGGCGTGGCGCTGTACGCGGCCCCGGGGCAGGACCTGGACGCGCTCCTCGCCTCGGTGCGTGAGCGCGCGGGAGACACACAAGCGCTCCTCATCCGCTCCAACCGCTCCCTGCGGCAGATGTCGATGGAGGTGTTCGACCGCACCTTCACGATTACGCAGGTGCTCCGGCTGCTCGCCATCTGCGTGGCCTTCGTCGGCGTCCTGAGCGCGCTGATGTCCCTGCAGCTGGAGCGGGCCCGAGAGCTCGCGGTGCTGCGCGCCATGGGGCTGACGCCCGGACAGCTCTGGGGCCTGGTGTCGCTCCAGACAGGACTCCTGGGACTGCTCGCCGGGCTGTTCTCCCTGCCGCTGGGCGTGGGGCTCGCGTACATCCTGGTGCACGTCATCAACCAGCGCTCCTTCGGCTGGACGCTGCGGCTCGCCGTGTCGCCCGAGACACTGGGGCAGGCCTTGCTGCTCGCGTTGGTGGCTGCCGCGCTGGCGGGGCTCTATCCCGCGTGGAAGATGGCGCGCGCCAATCCCGCGCTCGCGTTGAGGGAGGAGTGACGCCATGAGCACCAGCAACGGCCGAGGACTCGTCATCGGAGCCGGGGTCGCGCTGTCGGCGCTGGCCATCGCGGCCTGGCTCGTCACGCGGGAGACCCAGCCGCCCGCGCTCAACCGGGGAGGCACCCTCACGGTGGCCCGGGCCATGGGCAGCGGCACGCGGGGCATGGAGGGCTACGCACGAGCCTTCGAGCCACGCACGTTCCACTTCCCCGAGGACCACGGCCCCCATCCCGAGTTCCGCACCGAGTGGTGGTACTGGACCGGAAACCTCGAGACATCCGACGGGCGTGCGTTCGGATATCAGTTCACCTTGTTCCGCAACGCGCTGACGCCCGACGCGCCCGCGCGCGCCTCGGCCTGGGGAGCGCGACAGGTGTACCTGGGTCACTTCACGGTGACGGATGTCTCCGCGGGGAAGTTCCACGCCTCGGAGCGCTACAGCCGGGAGGCCCTGGAGCTGGCGGGCGCCGCCGCGCAGCCGTTCAAGGTGTGGCTGGAGGACTGGGAGGCCACGAGCGTCGGCGAAGGCATGTGGCCCGTGCGGCTGCGCGCCCGGACGAAGGACGTCACGCTGGAGCTGCTGCTGGAGCCCGGCAAGACGCCCGTGCTCGAAGGCGACCGGGGCCTGAGCCAGAAGAGCGCGGAGCCGGGCAACGCGTCCTACTACTACTCGATGACCCGCATGCCCTCACAAGGCACGGTGACGGTGGAGGGTCAGACGTACGCGGTGACGGGCGAGAGCTGGATGGACCGCGAGTGGAGCACCAGCGCGCTGGGCAAGGGACAGGTGGGCTGGGATTGGTTCTCGCTCCAGCTCTCGGATGGAAGCGAGCTGATGTACTACCAGCTCCGTCACGAGGACGGGACGGTGGATGCGTTCAGCTCGGGCACGTGGGTGCCTCCCGTGAGCGCCGCGGACAGCGCGCCGCTGCACCTGAAGCGCGAGGACGTGGAGCTCACGGTGCTCGACACCTGGAAGAGTCCTCGCGGCGGTGTGTATCCCTCCCGCTGGAAGCTGCGCGTGGCGAAGCTGGGCCTGGAGCTCACCGCGACACCCAAGGTCTCCGACCAGGAGCTGGTGGTGAGCGTGCGCTACTGGGAGGGCGCGGTGAGCCTGGACGGCACCCGCGAGGGCCAGCCCGTGAAGGGCCGAGGCTACGTGGAGCTGACGGGCTACGCGGACACCGGCGCCTCCGCGCGAGGACCCGGTACCCGCGCCCGAGGGACTCCGGAGACACAAGGCCGCCCCTCGCCCGACACGACGCGCCCCTGAGTCACCTCCTGGGTCCAACACCTCCCAGCCCCAGGCATCACCCAGGCAGGCGTCCCGCGGGACCTACCTCCTCCACTGGCACCTGCCTTGCCTATGAGCCCAGACAAACCCTGAGTGACGTTCGCTCATGGACGTCGGAGGCGGTGAGGCCATGCACGAGCAACGACGCGGCGGGTGGTGGTTGGGATTGCTGGGCACGCTGCTTCTCATCGGCTGCAAGGAGAGCGCGAAGACCCAGCCTCCGCTCCTCGCGGAGCAGGAGGAAGAGGTCCCCGACGCGGGGCCCCCCACCCCGGAGGATGCGGGGCCTGTCGACGCGGGAGTGCCTCCCGCCGAGGAAGCACCGGACGCGGGCGAGCCCGACGCGGGCGCACCGGATGCGGGCCCCGCCACGGGCCCCGCGCTTCCTCCAGACGCGAGCGGCTGGCGCTTCCTGGGCACCGCCGAGGGTGGCCCTCGCGAGGTGCTGGGCGTCACCCAGGACGAGGGCGGAAACATCTGGGTCGCGGGCGGCGAGGACGGCCTGTGCCTGGTGCGCGCGGGTGCCAGTACCTTCCAGTGCTTCACCCTCGCGGACGGGTTGCACCCATGGGGCGCATGGAAGGGCAAGGACCCGCTGCCCGAGCAGCGCTACCTCAAGGTGACGGCGGTGACAGGCGGCCCCTCGGGCGTCGTCTTCGTCGGCTACGAGGGCCGGCCCGGCTGCGAGGGCGAGTTCTACAAGCCACCGGGCCCGCCCAAGGACCCCTCCATCTTCAAGAGCGGCGACGCGGACCGCGTGGAGCTGAAGGCGGACGGCACGCTGGCGGTCGTCCACTACGACATCCACTCGCCCGCGCACTCGGTGCCCGGGTATGGGCACCGCGAGAAGCTCTGCACGGTGAACCGCATCGTCTGGGACAAGGCGACCGACGGCCTGTGGTTCGCGGCGAACCACGGGCTCGCCTGGGGGGAGGCGAGCTACCAGGGCGGCGAGGAGTGCTCCCACGCACAGGTCCGCGCGTCCAACGCGTGGAACCACGTGACGCGCGACGCGCAGGGTCACGAGGTGAACAGCGAGCCTCGCCAGCGCTGCAAGTTCGGCGTCATGGAGCACGTCCACCCGGCCATCCAGATGCAGGGCCCGGAGGCCGAGGATGACGACAACAGCCGGCTGGCGGGCGCGGTCTGGGGCGTGGCGGTGCGCCCGGATGGAGACGTGTGGATGGGCACGGCCATCCGCAGCTCGATTTTCCACATCATGACCAACGCAGTGGGCCATGTGGGCACGGGCGCGCCCTGGAACTTCGAGATGGCGCGCAAGCAGACCGAGGAGAAGAAGCACAAGGCCAACCGCATCGACATCTGGCCGGATGCCGTGGCGGAGCCCACTCCGCCCACGCGGGAGCAGCGCAAGGACGACGTCGTGAGCGACATGGCGCTGATGCCGGACGGCACCGTCTGGGTGTCCAGCTTCGCGTGGGGACTGGCGAAGCTGAGCGACACGGGGCAGGTGCTGGAGTACGCGCTGACAGGGGATGCGGAGCGCTTCGTGTCGGCGCTGGAGCGGGACCCTCGCGATGGCAGCGTGTGGATGGGCCACCAGTGGGGCCGAGGACTCATGCGGCTGCACACGGACGGCACCTTCGTCACCCACAACAAGGTGCTCAAGGGCCTGACGAGCCAGCCCATCTGGGACATCCAGGTGGCGGGCTCGGGGGACTCGCGGGTGGTGCTGGTGGGCTTCGGGGCCTCGCGGGACGGCGCGAACAACATCACGCGGCCGGGCGCCATCGGCATCTACACCGGACGGTGACGTGGAGTAGGGTCCTCCCAACGCGCGTCATCCTCGGGAGGACCCACCCCATGCCGAAGGCGAAGTACGTCCTGGCCCTGGACCAGGGCACCACTGGCACCCACGTCTCCATCCTCGACTCGAAGCTCAAGGTGGTGGGCCGCTCCTACAAGGAGTTCACCCAGCACTTTCCCAAGCCGTCCTGGGTGGAGCACGACCTGGATGAAATCTGGAGCACGAGCGAGTGGTGTATCGCCCGCGCGCTGAAGGACGCGGGGCTGCACGGCCGGGACATCTCCGCGGTGGGCATCACCAACCAGCGCGAGACGACGGGCCTGTGGTCTCGGGACAGCGGCAAGCCGCTGCACCGCGCCATCGTCTGGCAGGACCGGCGCACGTCGGAGATGTGCCGCCGGCTCAAGGAGCGTGGCGTGGAGCCTCGCGTGCGGGACATCACCGGGCTGGTGGTGGACCCGTACTTCTCCGGCACCAAGCTCACCTGGCTCTTCGAGCACCTGAAGGGCGCTCGCGTGCGCGCCGAGCGGGGCGACATCTGCTTTGGAACCATCGACACGTGGCTCGTCTACAAGCTCACGGGCGGCACGGCCCACGTCACCGACGTGTCCAATGCCAGCCGCACGATGTTGATGGATTTGAAGACGCTGCAGTGGAGCGACGAGATGCGCTCGCTCCTGTCGGTGCCGGGGGCGTGCCTGCCGCAGATTCGCGGCTCGGCGGAGGTGTACGGTACGACGCGCGGCATGCGCAGCCTGCCGGACGGTGTCCCCGTCGCGGGCATGGCGGGTGACCAGCAGGCGGCCCTCTTCGGCCAGGCGTGCTTCGAGCCCGGCGAGTCCAAGTGCACGTACGGCACGGGGGCCTTCCTGCTGATGAACACGGGCACGGAGCTGGTGCGCTCGTCGGCGGGATTGCTGACCACGGTGGCGTGGCGGCTGGGCGGCACGGGGACCGCCACGTATGCGCTGGAGGGCAGCAGCTTCATCGCGGGGGCCGCGGTGCAGTGGTTGCGCGATGGCCTCAAGGTCATCAAGCGCGCGCCGGATATCGAGGCGCTCGCCGCGAGTGTGAAGGACTCGGGTGACGTGGTGTTCGTCCCGGCGCTCGCGGGCCTGGGTGCGCCGCACTGGCGTCCCGAGGCGCGGGGCTTGTTCGCGGGCATGGACCGCTCGACGACGGTGGCGCACATGGCGCGCGCGGTGCTGGAGGGCATCGCGTTGCAGATTCACGACCTGGCGGAGGCGATGCGCCGCGACAGTGGACGCGCCATCCCCGTGTTCAAGGCGGACGGCGGTGCGGCGGCCAACAACCTGCTGATGCAGTACCAGGCGGACCTGCTGGGTGTCCCCGTGGTGCGCCCGCGCAACCTGGAGACGACCAGCCTGGGCGCGGCGTTCCTCGGTGGCCTGGGCGCGGGCGTCTGGGACAGCCCGGACGCCATCCGTCGCGCGTGGAAGGCGGACAAGGTCTTCAAGCCGAAGATGAAGGCCGATGCGCGCGAGCGGCACCTGAGCAAGTGGAAGCGCGCGGTGGAGCGAGCGTAGGTCGCTCGACTCGAGCGTGAGACCGAGGCGCGCCGGGTGAACCATCACCGCCCGGCCGGAATCCTCCCGGTGCGGGCCCGCCCTCCCCTCACGGTGAGCACAAGCTCCGTGGCTCGGGTTGTGGCCCGCCGCTGCATCCACCGACGAGGTTCCGCGCCACTCGGAGCATTTCACTGGGACGGTGAAACATCGGGCGCAAGGGCACTCGGGAGGCAGACGATGACTTCCCTCGGCCGCGAGAGCGGGTAAGAAGGTGCTCATGGCCACCCAGCTCACCCAGCTCACTCCCGAGGCGCTTCAGTCCTTCCTCGCCCAGCATCCCGAGTGGAAGCATGAAGGCGGGATGATTCGCCGCACCTTCGAGGCCCCGTCCTTCCTCGCGGGCATCGCCTTCGTCGAGCGCGTGGCCCACGCCGCCGAGCGCGCCGACCACCACCCGGACATCGACATCCGCTGGCGCAAGGTGACCCTCGCCCTCGTCACCCACGACGCCGGGGGCCTCACCTCGCGCGACACCTCGCTCGCCGCGGAAGCCGACCGCCTCTTCAACGAGGTCACCCCCCAGAAGTGAGCGCCTCCAACGCGGCCCCCGCCTCTCCGCTCCACGCTGCCCCGTGGCTTCGTCTGCTCACGGTGGGCATCGTGCTCGGCCTCGCCTCCCCTGCCTCGGCGCAGGATGGCGAGCCCCTCCAGCCTCGCCCCGAGCGGCTGTACTTCAACCCCGGCGCGCTGCTGGGCTCCGCGCGCGTGGTGTCGCTGGGCGGCGCCTATGTCGGCATCGCCGAGGGCGCCGCGGGCTTCCCCAGCAACCTCGCCGCGCTCGCCCACCGAGGCCCCGCGCTGGACAAGGACTGGGACCTGGGCGTCACCCTGTCCTGGCTCGACCTGCCGTTCACCAGTGGACGCGCGCGCGACGTGGACAACGACGGACGCGCCGATGAAGGCCAGGACCGGCGGCAGCTCCTCGGCGGGTTGATGCTGCAGTACAAGCGCTTCGGCATCGGCTTCGCGCTGCGCAACAGCGTGGTCGCGTACTGCGCGACGACCACCTGCGCCGGAGACACCGAGCGCATCCGCGTGTCCCTCACCCAGTCCGTGCTCGCGGGAGCGGTGTCTTTCGGACAGGACGACTTCATCCTCGCGCTGGGCATCTACGCGGCGCAGGCCTCCTTCCGGCTGTCCTCCGGTGGAGACGACTGGCGCTACGGCGACACGGGCGTCGCCATCGACATGCTGTACCGGCCCCATGGCCGCCCGTGGCGCCTGGGTGTCACCGTCCGGCCGGAGGTCGTCGCGGACTGGCGGCGCGACGGAGAGCAGCCGCCCGTGCTCGCGGGGAGGACGCTGTTCGGCGCGGTGGTGTCTCCGGCCGTGCTCTCCCTGGGCGCGAGCTGGCGGCTGGGCGAAGGCGCGGAGCGCTACAACCGGCTGTCCCCCGCGAGCCGGCGCCAGCTCATCATCGACGGGGACGCGCTGCCGGTGCCCGAGGAGGAGCCTCGGGATGCTCCCGCGGGGCGCTGGCTCATCAGCGCGCAGGTGGACCTGCTCTCCAGCGTGGACAACGCGGTGCCGCTGCGCTCGTTCGCCTCCACGGCGGATGAGGAGTTCGTGGGGCACACGACGACGTTCGCTCCTCGGCTCGGTGTGGAGCACGACACCGTGCCCGGGATGATTCGCCTGCGAGCGGGCGTGTACGCGGAGCCCTCGCCCTTCGACGGCCGGCCTCCACGTCCGCACCTCACCGGCGGCTTCGAGGTCTTCGTGCTGCGCTACTGGGAGGACTGGTCCATCAGCGCCTCCTTCGACCTGGCCAGCCGCTACAGCAACGTGGGCCTGTCCATCGGCTTCTGGCGCTGAAGCACCCGGGACGTGGGAACTGTGTTCCCCAGGGTGAGGACGGCGCTGGAGCAGGCAGGACGCGAGGACCTCGGGGCGGACGGGCGGGCGGACCTCGCTCGTGGTGTTGCTGGCCCCTCCGCGCATGGAGACCCTCCGTGAGCGGAGGCATGTCATGCATTCAGGGCGGCGGTGGTTTCAGACTGTCGCGTTCGCGACAGCACTGGGCTGGGCGGGATGGGTGACGGGATGCAGCGAGGCCGAGGACCGGGAGCCTCGCGACTGTCCCGATGCGATGCGGAGGGATTGCCCCTCTCAAGAGACCCCCTCCGAGGAGGACGCGGGGACTCCACCGGAGGACGCGGGGACGACGACGCCCCCGCAGGAGCCTCCAGATGCGGGCGGGCCTCCTCCCCTGGAGCCACCTCCTCCGCCGCCCCCCGCGACGACGGGGAGCACGCTGTGGCTCGGTCGCGAGGGGACGGCCCAGGACGACCTGGCGCTGGGCGCGGCCGTGGACACCAACGGCGACGTCCTCACCGTCGCGCAGTACGAGCTGGATGACCTCCAGGAGCGTCAGCCCACGGACAACTCCGTGAAGCTGGTGCTCACGCGGCGCGCGGCGATGGGCGAGCAGCGCTGGACGCGGAGCTACTCGGTGCGCGTGGCGGACACGCCCGCCTCCCTGCGCGCGGATGTGAATGCGCGCGTCGCGCCGGGCCCCGAGGAGGGGTACTTCGTCGCGGTGGACGCGCGAGGGCTCGTGGAGTTCGACCCGCTGGACCTGGGCAACGGCGCGTTCGTCGTCCGGCTGGACCGGGCGGGCAACGTGGTCTGGTCGGCCCCCGTCCCGGGGCGGGATGCCACGGTGGCGGACATCGCGGTGGATGGACAGGGCCGGCCTCGGGTCGCGTTCAACACGTCGGGCGCCACGGACTTCGGTGGAGGCGTGAAGGGCTCCGGCGCGGTGGTGGTGACGTACTCCCTGGACGGCAAGGCGGAGCAGGCGCTGTCCGTGGGCCAGGCCGAGGGGGGCGACTCCCGCGTGACGCTGACGACCCTGTCGCTCACGCCGGACGGGAGCGTGGTCGTGGGTGGGAGCTACGCCGGCCCGGTTCGCTTCGGTGAGCACCGCCTGGGGTCCGCGAAGGACGGCAGTCCCTTCCTGGCGCGCTATCAGCCCGACGGGAAGCTGGCCTGGGTGAAGCCGCTGTCGCAGGCGACCGGGATGGTGCGCGACGTGGGGGTGGATGGCCAGGGCATGGTGGTGGCGCTGGGCTCCTTCCTCGGGACGGTGTCGTGGGGGACGACGAAGCTCCAGGGCCACGTGTATCGAGCGAGCCCCTTCCTGGTGGCCGCGGACACGACGGGCAAGCCGCTCTGGGCGAGGAACCTGGGGGACGGGCTCCAGGCGGGGGCGCTCGGGGTGGAGCCGTCGGGTGAGCTGGTGGTGGCGGGGTTCACGTACTCGCTCATCGTGGATGGTGCGTCGGGGCCGGATGGGCTGGGTTCGGCGCAGCCGGTGGCGCTCCGGTATGGCGCGAACGGGGCATCGCAGGGGCTGCGCCTGTACCTGTCCGACCCGCCGCGCGCGCGAGGTGAGCTGTACGGCGTGGAGGAGATTCGCTTCGTGGGTGTGCTGCCCGATGGAGACACCGTGTTGTTCGGGCACACGGACCGGGACACGGACTTCGGCACGGGCCGGCGAGCGCCCGCGCGGAGCGACTTGTTCCTCATCCGCATGAAGGATTGAGAGCCGCCGGGGGAGCGGAGACACACCGCTCCCCCGGCTGTGATTTCTACAGGGTGTGTCAGTGCATTCGAGGCTCCGAGGACATGGCGATGCCCTCAGGGGCGACGACGCATTCGCGCCCAAGCATTCACAACCGTTGTGTGGTCATCACCGCGGGCCCTGGGCGTGGCGTCGTGCTCACGCGAAACAACGCCTGAGGCCGGCGCGTCTCAGCGGCGCGTCGTGCGGCGAGTGCTCTTCCGAGCCCCCTTGCGAGCACCACCGCGTGCGGTGGTCTTGCGGCTGGCGCCCTTGCGAGCGGTGCGCCCCGCCGCCGCGGCCCGCCGCGTGGTGGCCTTGCGAGCGCCCCGTCGGGCACCACCGGCGGCGACCTTCTTCCGGGACGCCTTGCGAGCGGTGGTCTTGCCCCGAGCCGAGGTCTTCCGGGCGGAGGAACGGCGGGAGGACGTCTTCTTCGCGCGAGCGCCGGTGCGGCGAGCGCCCTTCTTCGCGGCGCGGCGCTTTCGTGAGGGCGACTTGCGCGTCGAAGCTGACACGGTGGAGGCCAATCCCAGGTCCGAGGGGGCCATGACGTCAGTGACTTCCGAATTGATGGTCTCGTGAATCATTCCATCTCCTTCAGTGAGGGCGAACGACAAGCGATGCACTTCACAGAGTACGCCTGCTCGCGCGAGATGAGAGCCGTCACGTCGGGAAGATGAACAGCATCGGACGAATGGCACGTCAGCGGTTGCGCATCAGGAAACGCTCGCGTGCGCGTTGCGCGGGCCGAACCCCTCACCCCAGCACCTGTCGCGGAGCGGAACGCGGCGCGAGACCCGCCGCACACCCACGGAGGGATTCCGTGGGCGGCCGTCCCTCGGCTCAGGGGGACGAGGGCGGCGCGTAGCGATCCATGGAGAAGCTGGAGTAGCTCCCCATGTATCCCATCTTGTTGACGTGGACGATCAGGAGATTGACGAGGTCCTCGGGGTGTCCGCACTGGAACTCGCCAGTGTTTGGGTCCATGAACTTGAGCACCCCTTCCTCGCTATCAATCTGAATCCCGACCGCGTGCCCCGCCCCATTCCTCGACTCGAGCCCAATCAGGTACATCCCATCGACGAGCGCCCCGTCCTTGATGAGATGTTTTCCCAACTCCGCCTCGAGATTCGCAAGGGGCGCTGAAGTCGCCATCGAGGTGCACTCAAGATGCGGAGCGAACTGCTTGAGCGCGTTCGAGCGCTCCACGAGGCGGTTACCCTGCTCGACAAGGGGTTGCGTGGCGGCCTTGAAATCGTTCGAGGCCGTTTCGATGATGTGGGCCTGTTCAGGGGTGAAGCTGGAGAGCCCCTTCGCGAAAGCGATTTTCGACTGGAACGCGTCGTAATGCCCTTTCACCTCCGCGGTGATTTGGCTTTGCTGACTTCTCAGCTCCTTTATCTCTTGGATGGGTCCCAGCTGTCGGTTCATCAGCGCGGGGAGCTCCTGGTTGATGGCGTTGCCAAACATCTCGGATGCGGCCTCGGGGTCACTCTGGGTGCTGCAGATGGTGATCCACCGCTCCGTCAGGGCCCGGCAGATTCCATCGGAGTGCTGGGAGATGTCCGCCGACGAGCCCTGAGCGATGTGCTGGAGCAGCTCGACGTCCTCATGCTGGCAGCCCGCCATCTCGCTCATGATGTGGTTGATGACCGCCTGCGTCTCGGGCTTGGTGGACCATGGGCGCTCGAGCGGCGGAGTGGTTGAAGCAGTCGCGGTCTGCGTCGGAGAGGCCGCCCTGGAGCTGCTTGCCGCGGCCTGGCTGGACGAGCCGCCATACCCCAGCGAGCTGCGTCGGGAGTTGTATCCAGACTGCTGCTCCGGCGTCGTCGACTGTGGGCGACTGGGGGTCGGAGAATGGCGCGGCGTGCCCTGGTCGAACTGGGAGGCCACCGGGCTGGAGGTGGACCCCGTCGAGGCATTCGGCTGCACTCCTTGGGTGGATACAACGGGCGTCGCGGGAGTCGAAGGGGTGACGTCGCTTGACCGCGTCGGAGTGGCGGAGCGGGGCTGCAGCGTGGGGCTTCGAGGAATGGTCGGCATGGGGTTCTCCTGAGGTCCTTTGAAGCGGGCACACCGGGGCGACCCGATGGCTCGGTGTTCGTTTTCGAATTCGGGAGGCACCTGGCGCCTCGGCTCGCGTTACCCCTTGAGGAACGCGGCCAGCTTCTCGTACGCCACCGCCAGCGGAGGAATGGGCGCGCTCTCGTTCGCCTGGTGCGCCTGCGCCGTCTCACCGGGGCCGTAGTTGATGGCGTCCACGCCCCACTCCCCGAAGCGCGCGACATCCGTCCACGCCTGCTTCGAGGCGGCGGGCAACCCCGTGATGGCCAGCAGCTTCTGGAACAGCGGGTTGCCCGAGACGACCGGCCCGCTGGGCGACGCATCGGAGATCTCCACCTCCGCGCGCCCCGCCACCAGCGCGTGCACGTCCGCCTTCGCCTGCTCGATGCTCTTGCCCGGCGCGAAGCGATAGTTGAGGTTCAGCTCGAACGCCTCGGGAATCACGTTCCGCGCGCGCCCGCCCTTCGCCAGCGTGGCGTTGATGACCTCGTAGAAGCGGAAGCCATCGACGTCCACCTCCGTCCGCTGCCGCGCCAGCAGCTCCGCCAGGAACGGGCCCGCCTTGTGGATGGCGTTCTCGCCCTGCCACGGCCGCGCCGAGTGCGCGCTGCGCCCCATGAAGCGGACCGTCGCCTGCATCGACCCGACGCACCCCACCTGGACCTCGCTGTCCGTGGGCTCCATCGCGATGCCGAACTTCACGCGGGCCAGGTCCGGGCGCTTCGCGAACAGCGGAATCAATCCGCTCTCCGCATACGCCCCCTCCTCCCGCTCGTAGAACAGGAACGCCAGGTTCACCGGCAACGTGTCGCGGCGGAGGTCCTCCGCCAGCGCCATCATCACCGCCAGCCCGCCCTTCATGTCCGACGCGCCCAGGCCGAAGACGCGCTCACCCTCGATGCGAGGCACCCGCCCCTGGTCGCTCGGATGCGCGGGCACCGTGTCCAGATGCCCGATGAGCGCCACCGTGGGACGAGGGTCCTCCAGGTTCCCCAACAACAACGTATGCCCCACCCGGCAGACGTCCCTCGCGGGGAAGTGCTGGAGTGCCCACCGCTCGGTGAAGTCGGCGATGGGGCCTTCCTGGGTGATGGGGCTGGAGATACGGCACAGCTCGAGCGTCGTGCGGGCGAGCCTCGTGGCGAGGTCTTGTGAGGAGGACATGCGCCTCCCACCATAACCTCACCCCTCCCCGCCCGCCGAAGCCCCCCACCTCACGGCAAACATCCAGCCCACGCCCCAGACAGCCCAGGCCCTTGGATTCATCAGTTTATGAGCAGGTGATTCTGAACGTGTGTTCACGGATACTCGCCGCCGACTCACATGCTTCGAGGATGAAATGTCGGCGACGTCAGACGAGGCGACCCAGGGCCTGCTCGCGGTGCTCAAGGCCAAGCAGCACCAGAAGGTGGACGTCGGCGCGGAGGCCATGAAGCGCTGGGTCGCCGAGGGCGCGGATGTGAACGCGCGCGGCGAATTCGGCACGACGGTGCTCCAGCTCGCCCTGGGGTGGCCCTACTCGAGCGGAGGCACCCCTCCTGACATCGACGGCATCCGCGTGCTCATCGAAGCGGGCGCGGACGTGAACGCGCGCGACCGGCAGGGGCGGACGCCGCTCCTGCACGCCATCCACTCCTCGCCCTCGCCCGAGACCGAGACCCGGGTATCGGAGGCCGTTCAGTTGCTGAAGGCGGCCGGAGCCCGAATCCCCTCGGACGTGAAGGACCAGCACGGCGGCGCCTTCACCTGGACCTCGGAGGTCCTCTATCGGGAGATTCTCGACGCAGGCGCCGCCATCGACGGCCGGGATGAGGGAGACAGGACGCCCCTGCATCGCATGGCCGGCCGAGGCGCCCCCGACATCGTGAAGCTGCTGCTCGAGCGCGGCGCCGAGGTGAACGCCCTCGACGGCCAGGGGCTCACCCCGCTGGGCGTCGCGCTCCGGACGAAGGAAGAGGTCTGGGTCGCCCACAACAAGCGCACGCCCGGGTTCAACGCCACCATCGCCCTCCTGGAGGCCGCGGGCGGAAGACCCCGCGTGCCCTTCACGCGAAGCGACGATGTGTTCGCGCCGTTCCCCGTGGACCCGGAGGCGCTGACGAAAGCCCTCGCGGGACAGAAGCTCGACCTCACCCACCCCGCCGCTTCCGCGCAGGAAGTCACCACCGTCCTGCAGGGCTACGGCGAGCCCGAGAAGACGTTCGAGAAGCTGTCGGCCCTGAGGGACGCGCTCGGCGCGGAGCCGAGGAAGGTCCGCATCCAGGGGCCGCTCGACCTGCACCGCGTGTTCTTCCACCACGGCGACCTGGAGGTGGACGGAGACCTGTCCATCTACAAGCCGTTCGCGGTGACGGGGAACGTCACCGTGCACGGCGTGGTGACGGACTCGGCCAATGACTCGCTGGTGGCCATCCTGGGTCACCTGAAGTGCCACGGGCTCTACACGGACTGCGAGTTCAGCGTCCAAGGCGACATCGAGGCCCGCGACGTGGTGCTCGGCTACTACAACGACCACATCCTCGCCGCGAACACCCTCAAGGCGAAGGTCGTCATCGAGGACAACCACGCCTTCATGGCCACCGTCGAGTCCCCCCACCACTTCGACATCGACACCTACAGCCAGGGCTACGGCGAGGGCGTGTCGGAGCGGCTCCAGGCCCTCTTCGTCGACAGCGTGTTCCAGGAGCGCAAGGAAGGGGACGACGAGGAGGAGCCCTTGCGGCTCGACCGGGGCGAGCTCTTCGACCACATCAGCAAGGGCCGCCCCGTCTTCCGCGAGCAGAAGGACGCGTAGCCCTCAACAGGTCCGGATGAAGTCGAGCTCCACGCTGTTCTTCGCGGCGGCGTCCGCGGGCGTCAGCGCGGGGCTCGACTTCTCCGGCACCGCGGGGCTGCCCTTCGCCTGCCACTCGGACACGTGACGGAACGAGTTGGCATCGAATCCCGCGAGCAGCAGCACGTGCGGAACGGAGGACGGCAAGGGCGCGCTCTCGTACGCCGCCAGGTTCCACAGCACCACGTCCACCGGCCCCAGGAACTCGTGCCACGCCTGGATGGCGGCCAACAGGGGCGGCACCGTCGTATCGAACGCGATGGCGCGCTCGCGCAGCTTCTGGACCCGCTGTGGCATCAGCGCCTGCGACTGCGGGGGATGGAACTGCATGTCGGAGAAGAAGTAGAGCGTGCGGGGCCTCGGGCGCGAGGGCTGGTCCAGCAGGGTGAAGATGAGGTTCACCACCGAGTTGGCCACCTGCGTGCTGCCCCAGCCCTTCCCCTCACACAGCTTTTTCGCGAGGCTGAACACGCCCTGCTTCTCGCGCAGCGTCTCCAGGTAGCAGTCGTCCGCGAAGGTCGCCGCGTAGCCCAGCTCCCGCGCCATCACCGCCGCCATCGTCACCGCCACGTCGCCCACCTGCGCGGAGCTCTTGGCCCCGCCCACGGGGGTGCCGAACATGGAGCCGGAGATGTCCGCCAGTCCCAGGCTGGGCCCCTTCGGTAGCAATCCCTTGCACACCTGCTCCAGGATGGCCTCGAACACAGGCGCGAGGGCCGGCGCGGGGTCCGCCATGAAGACAATCTTGTCTCCCGAGTAGTTCGGGCGGGACTTGCCCTCCATCGCCGCGCGCCAGCCCATGTAGACCTGATGAGGCCACAGGCCCGTGAAGCGGCGCTTGCGGGCCTCGGCCACCAGCGCCTCCACCGGGATGCCCGCCTGATACATGGCTCGCACGTAGCCCTTGAAGGCCAGGTCCGGCAGCAGGCCCGGCACGTCCAGCACGCGCCGCCACGTCTCCGCCGTCGAGCCCATGAAGGACAGCGCCTGCTCCGTGGACAGGCGCCCCTGCACGAAGTTCTCCACGCTCGCCTCGCCGCCGAAGTACGCGCGCCGCGCCTCCAGCAGCGCCAGCCCCTGCGTCAGGCCCGCGCGCTCCCGCGTCGGCGCGTGCAGGTAGCGGTAGAGCTTCAGCGTGCGCTCGTCCAGGTGCGCCTTCGCCAGGCCCATCGCATCCACCAGCCGCAGGCTCGCGCGCTGGCCGTTCTTCCGGCGCCGCATCAGCGGGAACTGCCGCCGCGAGTACTTGAGCAGCTGATACTCGTCCATCTGAGCCAGCGCCCGCGCCATGCCCTTGCGCGCGGCCTCCGGGACTTCGCCGAGCCCCAGGTTCTCGAAGTGCGTGACGAACAGCGCGACGTCATCCGCGCGGTGGCGCAGACAGCGGAACGTGTACTCCTCCGTGAAGGGTCCACCCGGGTCCGCCGCGGCGAGGATGGCCGGCGCGACACTGCCCTGGATGCGATTGCCCTTCCCCTTCACCGGGTCCCGCATGTACGCGGCGAACTTCCAGCCGAAGCCCCGCTCGTGCCGCTCGGCGTTGACCAGCGCCGCCGCATACTCGCGAATCTCGTCCCGCTGGGTCCGGTAGAAGGTCTCCTCGAGCAGCGCCGAGCCCTTCGTGAAGGTCAGGTGCGTCAGCGGGTCCGTGCCGGACAGGTCGAAGGCGGCGGCCTCTTCATGTGTCGACGCCCCGTCGTGCTCCAGAGCCCCCACGACGTCATCCAGCACCCGAGGCATGCCCACTCCCGAGCCGAGAAGAAAAGTCGGCGCCCCGCCCCGCTGGCAAGCCAGCAAGGGCTCAGGGACGAAGTAGGGGCGCCAGATGGCTCGAGCTTACGTCAGCTCACGGCGGCGAAGCGAGGGCCTCCTCGAACTCCGTGGCGCCCTCCAGCAACACCGCGCAAAGACACGCGGGACCGAGCAGCGCCGAGAACCCATGCGCGCTGCCCTCCGTCTTCTCCAGCGCCTCGCCCGGCCAGACCTCGTGACCGGAGTCCTCGCGCAGCCCGCCCTCCAGCACGAGGTTCAGCTCGCGGCCCAGGTGGGTGTGCTTGGGATAGCGCACGCCCGGATGGAGCCGCAGCACGGCGGCCATCATCCCCTCGCGCGCGGGGCCGGGCTCCACGGGAAACAGCTCCGAGCCCTCCACCGGCCCCGGCATCCACCGCGACGCGTCCTCCAACGACTCCAGCATCCGCAGCGAGTGCTCTCGCGACAGGTCGAAGAACGAGGCCACCGGGTCCGCGAAGCGCTCGAAGCGGCGGGGCCCCTCCATGCGCTCCATCAGCGCCCCCAGCACGGAGGCGGGGGGCTCGACGGGGGGCGTCAGGACAGACAGGGCGTCGCGCGCCATGGACAGACGCCGGACCTCGCCCTGGCACCGCGCGCAGTCCGCCAGGTGGCGCTCGGCGGCCTCCCGAGCGGGGGGCTCCAGGGTCTCCAGGACCCACTCCGCCAGGATGTCGTCGAGGTGCGCCATCATCCCCTCTACGGAAGCCTCCACCGCTCTGGATTTTCCGAAGACGCCTAGACGGCCACGGCGAAGTCGCGCAGGGCCGAGTTGAGACTCGTCTTCTTGTCAGTCGATTGTGTCCGCTGGCCGATGATGAGCGCGCAGGGGACCATGTACTTCCCAGCGGGGAATTGCTTCTCCCGCATCCCGGGAATCACCACGCTGCGAGCGGGGACGCGGCCCTTGTAGACGCGCTCCTCGGGGCCGGTGACGTCGATGATTTGCGTGGACGCGGTGAGCACCACGTTGGCGCCCAGCACCGCCTCCTCCTCCACCACCACGCCCTCGACGACGATGCAGCGGCTGCCCAGGAAGGCGCGGTCCTCGATGATGACGGGCGATGCGGTGGGCGGCTCCAGCACGCCCCCCAGACCCACGCCGCCGGACAGGTGGACGTCGCTGCCCACCTGCGCGCAGCTGCCCACCGTGGCCCACGTGTCCACCATGGTGCCCGCGCCCACGCGCGCGCCGATGTTCACATAGCCCGGCATCACCACCGCGCCGCGCTCCACGAAGGCGCCGTAGCGCACCGTGCCCGGCGGCACGACGCGCACGCCCGCCTTGTCGAGGCCCTTCTTCAGGGGGACCTTGTCGTGGAACTCGAAGGGCCCCACCTCCATGACCTTCATCTCCGACACGGCGAAGAACAGGAGGATGGCCTCCTTCACCCAGGCGTGGACCTTCCAGCCGTCCGGGCCTTTCTCCGCGACGCGCAGCTCTCCGGAGTCCAGGCGCGCCACTGTCTCGCGCACGGCGGACACGAAGTCCGGGTCCTTGAGTTTCGTCCGGTCCGCGAACGCGGCGGAGACCTTCTGGGAAAGCTCGTCGATGGGCAGCATGGCGCCTCCTTGAAGCACACTTCCGCGCGGCGCGCCGCACCAACCTGTAGCCCGCGCGTGCCCCCTCAACCGTGCGCCGCTTCGGGCTCCACCAGGGGAAACGTCTGCGTCGCGATTTCCCCGTGAAGCGAGCGGGGCGCCACGTCCACGGCGCCAGAGCCTTCCAGCTCCACCACCCCGCGCGTCACGTGGCGGATGCGCGACAGCGGCACCTGGCCCCAGTGCCGGCTGAGGAACCAGCGGCGCAGGTAGAGGTGCTCTCCACTGATGCGCGTCACGTACCCGAGGAAGGTCCCCGCGCCGTCCCGCACGCGCATGCCACTCACGATGGAGCGCCGCTCATAGGGCGACGCGGTCTCGGGCCAGGCCATCCGTCCACCTCCTGCCGCTGAAGGTGCGCCCTCCTCCGCCCACCTGGGAGCACCCCTCCGCGTCCGCTCCCTCGGCAGGAGGCTTCGCCTCCTTCACCCGCTGGAGAAGTGTCGCGAACAGGACATCCGGCCCGCGTGGCCATGGGGGCGACCCGGGGCTCTCCGGGCCGCCCCGTGCAGGGAGGCTAGCCGTCCAGGGCGCGCGCGACCGCGTCCACCACCTCCTGGTCCGTGGGGAAGGCGAGCGAGTCCTTGCGGACGACCACCTTCCCATTCACGGCGACCTCGTAGCTTCCGGAAGGTCCCGTCTTCAGCTCCGCCACCACATCCAGCTCATCCTTCAGCGCGACCGCCGCACGGGCGGCCCGAGGCCTGTAGCCTCAAGAACCACAGTAGGTAATCGTCACCTTCGCATCGGCCATGGTGCGTTTCCTCGAGTGTGCCGGGTGTCGCGCGACACGCGCGTCCCTGCTCGGGGAGATAATGCGTTTCATGCGCGGGGGCCAGCCTGTCCGCCCGGCGGGCGAGTGAGACCTCCCCCCGCGGCAAGCACTCGCGGGGGCCTGCACGGACTCGGCGACGCGCGGGCCGCGCGAGGCTAGGTTGCCATGTCACCATGACCGACTTCCGTGAGCGCATCACCGCCGCCTATGACGCCGAGTCGTTCCGCCGCCAGGCGCACCAGTTGGTGGAGTCCCTCGCGGACTATCTCGCCCAGGCCCAGCGCGGTGACGGCCTGCCCGTGCTGCCGTGGGCGGCGCCCGCGGTGAACGTGGACCGCTTCGCCGCGAACTTCCCCGAGGAGCCCACGGGGAACTTCCCGGAACTCGTCGCGCGAGTCCTCTCCGGCTCCAATCACTTGCATCACCCGCGCTACGTGGGCCACCAGGTGACGGCGCCCGTGCCCCTGGCCGCGTTGTGTGACGCCGTCTCATCGCTGCTCAACAACGGCATGGCTGTGTATGAGATGGGCCCCGTCTCCACCGCCATGGAGCGCAATGTGTTGCGTTGGATGGCGGCCCGGCTCGGCCTGCCGGAGACCTCCGACGGGGTCCTCACGTCGGGCGGCTCGCTGGGCAACCTCACCGCGCTGCTCGCCGCGCGTCAGGCCAAGGCCGGCTACGACGCATGGAACGATGGCGCCCACGCGGGCCCGCCCCTCGCGGCGCTCGTGGCCTCCACCGCGCACTACAGCCTCTCGCGCGCCACCCGGGTCATGGGCTGGGGCGTCAACGGCCTCGTCCCCGTCCCCGTGGATGAGCACTTCCGCCTCCGCCCGGAGGCCCTGGCCCCCGCGCTGGAGAAGGCCACCCTCGCGGGGCGCAAGGTCATCGCCGTCGTCGCCAGCGCGGGCTCCACCGCGACGGGCGCGTTCGACCCGCTGGAGTCCGTGGCCGACTTCTGCGAGCGGCACGGCCTGTGGTTCCACGTGGACGCCGCCCACGGCGCCTCCGCGGTGCTCAGCGCCGCCCACCGCCACCAGGTGCGCGGCATCGACCGCGCGGACTCCGTCGTCTGGGACGCGCACAAGGGCCTGCTCATGCCCGCGCTCATCACCGCTGTCCTCTTCCGCGACGGCGCGCGCTCGTTCGAGGCCTTCGCTCAAGAGGCCAGCTACCTCTTCGACGGCGCCGAGCGCCCCTGGAGCGACGTGGCCCAGCGGACGATGGAGTGCACCAAGGAGATGATGGCGCTCAAGCTCTACACGTGCCTGAGCGTGCTGGGCACGCGCCTGTTCGCGGACGCGGTGACGGAGTCCTACAACCAGACGCGCCGCTTCGCCGAGCGCCTGTCCGCCTCCGGCGACTTCCAGGTCCCCGTGTCCCCCGACTGCAACATCCTCTGCTTCCGCCACACCCCCGCGCACGTCCCACCGGAGGAGTGGGACGGCCTGCAGGCCCGGCTGCGCGAGCGGCTGGTGACTCGCGGCGACTTCTACCTCGTGCAGACGAAGCTGCCCGGCGGCGTGTACCTGCGCGTCACCCTCATCAATCCGCTCACCACCGACGCGGACCTGGACGCGCTGATGGAGTCCCTCAGGACGGCAGCTCGACGGTGAACTCGCTGCCCACGCCGGGCTGCGACGTCACCGTGACGACGCCGCCCAGCACCGCCACCATCTCCCGCACCAGCGTCAGCCCCAGCCCCACGCCCGGCTTGGATTTGTTCTCCAGCCGCTCCATGTGCTCGAAGGGCTCGAAGACGCGGGCCTGCGCGTCCGGAGGAATGCCCGGGCCCGTGTCGCGCACCCGGAACCGCCACCCCCGAGGCCACCCCTCCACCCCCACCGACACGCATCCCTTGTCGGTGTACTTCACCGCGTTCATCAGCAGGTTGAGCAGCACCAGGTGGACGATGCGCGGGTCCGTGCGGGCCAGCAGCTTCCCCTCGGGCCGCTCCAGCTCCAGTTCCAACCCCTTGCGGGTCGCCTCGACGCGCACCTCCGCGACCACGTCGTCCACCACCCCACCCAGGTCCACCGCCTCGCGCCGCACCACCAGCCGGCCCTCCTCCAGCTGGTTGTACTGGAGCACCATCTCCACCATGTCCCGCAGGCGCAGCGTGGAGCGGTGCATCCGCTCGAACATGTCCAGCGCCCGCGGTGGCAGCCCCACCAACTCCCGCTGGAGCGCATGCAGGGTGAGCTGGAGCACCGACAGCGGCGTGCGCAGCTCGTGCGACACCAGTCGCAGCAGCGTGCTGCGCGACGAGCTCGCGCGCTCGGTGGTCTCCAGCGCCACCTCCAGCTGCCGCTTGCGCATGCCCAGCTCCCGCGCCATCGCCTCCAGGTCCACCGAGCGCGCCGCGAGCAGTCCCTGGAGCACCTCGCGCGTGCGCTTCATCGTCGCCAGGTTCGACACCCGCGCCACCAGCTCCTCCGACACGAAGGGCTTCACCACGTAGTCCTGCGCCCCCGCGCGCAGCAGGTCCACGCGCAGCGCCTCGTCCGCGCGCGCGGTGAGCAGCAACACCGGCGTGGACTCCAGCCCCGGGCGCGAGTGCACCTCGCGCACCAGCCGGTCTCCCCCCATGCGCGGCATCATCACGTCGCTGACGATGACGTCCGGCAGCATCCGCTCCGCCTGCGCCAGGCCATCCACTCCATCCTCGGCGAAGGCCACCTGGAAGTGCTTGGACAACGTCTCCACCACGAAGCGGCGCATCTCCCGCGTGTCCTCCACCACCAGCACCCGGGGACGGCTCGAGTCCTCCACGCGCGCGGGCGCCGTCTCCATCACCTCCGGCCGGAGCAGGTCCACCTCCGCGCGCGTCGCCCCGGCGCTCACCCCCTGCGGCTCCACCTCCAGCCGCTCCGCCAGCTTCACCCCCGTGGGCGCCATCAGCGGCAGCTCCACCACGAAGCGGGCCCCGCCGCCCGGCCGCTCCTCCACCCAGACGCGCCCCTCATGCAGCGTCACGAAGTCGCGGGTGATGGCCAGGCCCAGGCCCGTGCCGCCCACATCGCGCGCCAGGTCCGAGTCCCCCTGACGGAACCGCTCGAAGATGGCCTCGCGCAGCTCCGCGGGGACCCCCGGCCCGTTGTCCTCCACCACCAGCCGCCCCCAGCCCGCCTCCGCGCTCAGCGCGACGCGGATGTGGCCCCCTTCCGAGGTGAACTTGAACGCGTTGGACAGGAGGTTGAGCACCACCCGCTCCAGCTTCTCCGGGTCCACCTGCGCCGGCAGGCTCGCGGGCAGCTCCAGCACCAGCGCCAGCCGCCGCTCCGCCGTGAGCGCCTCGAAGTTCTCCGCGCTCCAGCGCACCAGCCGCGCCAGGTCCACCTCCGAGTACCGCACGCGCATCTTCCCCGCGTCCAGCTTGGCCACGTCCAGGAGCGCGTTCACGTGCCGCAGCAACATGCGCGCGTTGCGGCGCACCACGTCCAGGTCCTTGTGCAGCGCCTCGCCCGGGTCCGCGTGCTGGAGCAGCCGCTCCACCGGGCCCAGGATGAGCGTCAGCGGCGTGCGCAGCTCATGGCTGACGTTGGCGAAGAAGCGGGTGCGCTGCTCCTCGGACGCCTTGAGCTTGGCGTACAGCGACTCCAGCTCCTGGGAGCTCTTCTCCAGCCCCACCCGCCGCTCCTCGGACAGGCGCGCCGCCTGGGTGAACTCCACCACCTTCCCGCGCAGCGGCACCAGGTACAGGCCCGTCGCCACCGACGCCACCGCCGTCACCAGCTTGATGCCGCCCGCCAGGTAGTAGGCGGAGTTCCACACGTTCCATATCTCCATGAAGTGCGTCAGCCCACACGCGGCGATGAAGACGCCGAACGACAGCACCATCCCCCCGAACGGCATCCGCGTGCGCCGCACCATCGCGTACAGCGACAAGGAGATGAGGAAGTAGGCCGCGCCGATGAACGCGTCCGACACCACGTGCATCACCACCAGGTCCGGCTTCCACAGGTAGCAATGACCGTGAGGCATGTTCCACGCCCCGAAGAGGAAATCCCCCAGGCTCCCCCGAGGGCCACCCTCCCCGAAGAGACCTCCCACCAGGGAAACCGCGCCTCGCACCGCAGGACCGAGCTGGCCGTTCATGGCGTTCCCTTCCACTGTCACACGGACGCAGGGAGCCCCCCACGGCCCCTGCCCCACCAGAGCCATCCGCGCGATACACGTGAAGCGTGTTGCTACACCCCCATCTCACACCGCCTGGACGGGAAAGGGCAGGCACCCCCTCGACAGCGCCGGGTGCTGGACATTCGCCCCCGGGGTCGAAATGAGGTAGAGCGCGGAGCGTCATGCTCGTCTCCCTGGTCATCCCCGTCTACAACGAGATTCCCACACTCGCGGAGCTGTTGCGCCGTTGCATCGCTGTCGACTTTCCGAAGGAGCTCGTCTTGGTGGACGATTGCTCTCGGGACGGAAGTCGCGAGCTGCTCGAGAAACTGGCCGCACAGGGTGTGGAGATACTCGGGGGGACCCCCCAGAACCGGAATGAAGTCCGGGTGTTGTTCCAGGAGAAGAACCAGGGCAAGGGCGCCGCGCTGCGCCGTGGCTTCGCCGAGGCCACCGGAGACATCATCCTGGTGCAG
The DNA here is from genome assembly GCF_038561935.1 of Myxococcus stipitatus. Next base: position 9,207,633 of record NZ_CP102770.1, read on the forward strand.
GACGCGGACCTGGAATACGACCCGCGCGACATCCCCAAGGTGATTCAGCCCATCCTGGATGGGGAAGCGGACGTGGTGTTCGGCAGCCGCTTCACCGGCACGCCGCGCCGGGTGCTGTATTTCTGGCACACCGTGCTCAACAACCTGCTCACCACGCTCTCCAACATGACGAGCGGGTTGAACCTCACCGACATGGAGACTTGCTACAAGGCGTTCCGCGCCGAGGTGGTGCGCTCCTTCGAGGTGGAGGAGAACCGCTTCGGCTTCGAGCCCGAGGTCACCGCCAAGGTGGCGCGCGGCAACTGGCGCATCTACGAGGTGCCCATCAGCTACCACGGGCGCACGTACGAAGAGGGCAAGAAGATTGGCTGGAAGGACGGCGTGCGCGCCCTCTACGTCATCGGCAAGTACGCGCTGAAGCGGTAGCAGCCAGGAGCGGCGGCCCTGTCGAGGACCGCCACTCCCATCAGGCCCCTCAGCCGTGGGCCTGGGTCGTCTCGGCCGGCGGCGGCTCCACCGGGGGCGGCGTGGACACCGCGACGCCGGTGAGCAGCGACTTGGCGGACTCCACCGCCTCGCTGGTCCCCATCAGCGCGAGCACGTCCCCCACGCGCAGCACCTCCTGCGCGGTGGGCACGGACAGGCTCTCCTCACCGCGCTGGATGGCGAGCACCGTCGCGCCGGTGAGGCCGCGCAGGTTCACCTCCGCCAGGGACTTGCCCGCCACGGGGCTCGTCTCCTCCAGTCGCACGGAGGCGGGCGCGCCCAGGCCCGGCAGCAGCCCCTGGACATGGTCCAGCGCGTGCTCGTCCTGCGCGGCGCCCGGCTCCTTCGAGTGCGACTGCGCCGCCAGCGCCGCCACGATGACCTGCGCTCCGGCGCGCACGTGCCCGTGCAGGTTCGTGGCCCCGCGCCAGAACGTGACGCCCATGACGCCCACCAGCGTCAGCACGATGAGGGGGCCCGCCGCGTTCTTGAGGAACGGCTGCGTCACCATCACCACGGGGATGCTCACCAGCAGCATGATGCCCACCTGGAGGGTGACGGTCAGCACGCGCCGGGGAGCCACCGCCAGGTCCAGCTTCCCGTCCGTGCGCGCGGGCAGCGCGGCCTCCGCCAGCATCACGCCCAGCCGGCGCGCGATGCCGATGACGCCCAGGATGAAGGGCACCGCGAGCAGCACGGCGCCGCCCAGGATGAGGTTGCGGGACAGGTCCTCGTCCACGCCCGTGCGGGCCTCAACGAAGCTGGCCATGCGGTCCGCCGACAGCGAGGTGCCAATCACCAGCGCCACCAGCAGCACGGCGTCCAGCACCAGGAGGCGAATCTGCCGGCGCACGCCCGCGCCCAACGTCTCCCGCCGAGGCGCCTCGCGCAGCTTCTCCACCCAGGTGCCGTACAGCGTGACGAACGTCTGGAGCGGCTTGGGCAGCTTGCGGTCCACCCACGTCGCCACCGGGCCCGACACCTTGATGAGCAGCGGCGTCGTCAGCGTGGTGATGGCGGAGACCGCCACCGCCACCGGGTAGATGAACGTGCCGGTGGCCTTCAGCGACAGGCCCAGGCCCGCGATGATGAAGGAGAACTCGCCAATCTGCGCCAGGCTCAACCCCGCCTGCACCGACGTGCGCGTGCCGTTGCCGGTGAGGAACGCGCCCAGCGTCACGCCGAAGAGCTTGCCCAGGATGACCACCAGGGTGAGCACGAGGATGGCCGCCCAGTGCTCCGCGATGAGCGCCGGGTTGATGAGCATGCCCACCGACACGAAGAAGATGGCCGCGAACATGTCGCGCACCGGCTGCACCAGGTGCTCCACCAGCTTCTCCTCACCGGACTCCGCCACCAGCGAGCCCGCGAGGAACGCCCCCAGCGCCACCGAGTAGCCGAAGGACTGCGCCAGGAGCGCCACCGCGAAGCAGATGCCCACGCTCGTCACGAGCGTCGTCTCCGGCCGGTTCAGCTTGATGACCGCCCGCATGGCGCGCGGGATGATGAACAGGCCCACCGCCACCAGGCCCACCAGGAACGCCACCAGCTTGCCCGTGGTGAGGGTCAGGTCCTTCACGTTCAGGCCCGCGCCCGTGGAGATGGCCGTGAGCGTGGCCATCATCAGCACCGCGATGAGGTCCTCGACGATGAGCACCCCCACCACCAGCTCGCGCATGCGTCCGCGCACGCCCTGCTCGTCGAACGCCTTGGCGATGATGGTGGTGCTGGAGACGGCGATGAGCGCGCCGACGAAGAGGCCCTCCAGCGTCGTCCACCCGAAGGCCTTCCCCACCACGATGCCCAGCCACACCATGATGCTGCACTGGATGACGGCGGTGATGCCGGCGGTGAGGCCCACCGAGAACAGCTTGCGGAGGCTGAACTCCAGCCCCAGCGAGAACATCAGCAGGATGACGCCCAGCTCCGACAGCGTCGTGACGACGTCGGGGTTGGCCACCAGGGGAATGGGGACGTAGGGGCCCACCACCAGGCCCGCGAGGATGTAGCCCAGCACCACGGGCTGGCGCAGCTTCTGGAAGAGCACCGTCGTCACCGCGGCGACGCACAGGACGATGGCAATGGCCTGGAGGACCTCGTGGGCTCCGTGCATCAACTCACCTCGACAAAAAAAGAAATGGGATGGGAATGGGGACACAAGCGTCGTTGCGCGCGGACGCAAGCAACGACGCGAAGACGTCACGGCGAAGGCCCGAAGAGGCCCCGCGTGAGCGCCTGACTCAGGAGGACAGACGCTCTGTTCAGCCCACCGAGGGTGGGCCGCGCAGAGGACACGTCATGATGGAAGGACGGTCCGCGATATCCCCGCTCGACGTAGGCGCCGCCGGGGCCCGGCGTTTGAGCAGCGTGGCGCGCGTGACGGCGTGACGGCGCTCACGCCCCCAGCGATGGAGGGCCTGGAGGTCCGGCGCGAAGGTGGACTCGCGGCCCCGCGTGAAGGACGGCGCGCTGAACGCGAGCCCCGCCCCGGCCTGGAGCGCCGAGTCCCAGCCCCCCAGGTCCGTGACGTTGAGCTGCGCGCCCCACCGGCGTGAGCCGCCCTTCGACGACTTCACGCCCTGGCGAACCGACGTCGCGCCCGGGTCCAGGTGGAGGCCGCGCTCCTGGGGGCCTCGGGAGACGTCCACCGCGGCGTCCGCGGGGAGCACCGTCGCCACGACGAGCGCCATCCCCAGGGCGAGCAGCACCGTCCGGAGCCCCTCGCTCCCGGGACCGGGCAGTCGTGATGTCGTGCCGGGGGAGCGCATCAATCGTTCAGGTACTACGCCGCCCCCAGCCGCGTAAAGCGCCGGTTTCCCAAGCCCGCCAGTCCGCTGTCCCTGGCCTCTTCCCGCTGTCCTTCACCTGACGCGCGGCGACGGCGCCGTGCTCCAGGCCGGTGCGTCATGCGTGTGCTGTAGGCCCATGTCCTCCCCTCGCGCGAGCGGCCAGCCCCCCTCGCGGACGGGACGGGCGTCGCGCCACGCACAGCGGACAGCGAGCGGGGCCGAGGGCCTGCGGGTTCCGGGAGGCGGCCCTAACTTGAGGACGTGCTCTCGCGATTCTTTCTGTACGGCTGCACGGGGTGGGTGTTGGAGGTGCTGTTCACGGGGGCGGGCGCGGCCTTGAAGCGGGACCGGAGCGCCACCGCGACCACCTACTTGTGGATGCACCCCATCTACGGGGGCACGGCCCTGGCGCTGGAGCACGTCTCCTCGCGGCTCAAGTCGTATCCCCGTCCCGTGAGGGCGCTGGCCTACACCACCCTCATCTTCGGCGCCGAGTACGCCACCGGGTGGGTGCTGCGGCGGCTCTTGGGCCGCTGCCCCTGGGACTACTCGCCGCACCGGTGGAGCGTGCACGGCCTCATCCGGCTGGACTACGCGCCGGCCTGGTATCTCACCGCGCTCCTGTTCGAGCCGGTCCGGGATGGGCTGCTCAGCGCCACCACCCTCCCCGCGACGCGGCACGCGCCCGCCGAGGTGGTGTTCGTGGGTGGGGAGCAGGCGGGGAAGGAACCGGACGCGGACGGCTTGCCGGTGGGAGTGCTGGCCTCGGGCCTCGAGCAGGCCCCCATGGACGTCTCCCCCTGACCGCGTCCGCTGGTCGACTGCCCTCCAGGCGGATATGGAGGAACCACCGGCTTTTCTTCCTCCGTGCCGCGTCGCGTAGTACCTTCGCGGCCGCATTCCCCCACGCGCCAGCGGGAAATTCCGCCGACTTTCCGAAAGTTTCCGCCCTCGTATGTTCGACTGGCTTCACACCCTCTTTTCGCGCGACCTCGCCATCGACCTCGGCACGGCGAACACGCTCATCTACATCCGCGGTCAGGGCATCGTGTCCAACGAGCCCTCGGTGGTGGCCGTCCAACAGGACGCGCGCGGGGGCAAGAAGGTCCTCGCGGTGGGCAAGGAAGCCAAGGAGATGTTGGGCCGCACGCCGGGCAACATCGTCGCGATCCGCCCCATGAAGGACGGCGTCATCGCGGACTTCGAAATCACGGCGGCGATGCTGCGCTACTTCATCCAGAGCGCGCACAACCGCAAGACGCTGGTGAACCCGCGCATCATCATCGGCATCCCCTCCGGCATCACCGAGGTGGAGCGCCGCGCGGTGCGCGAGGCCGCGGCCAACGCGGGCGCTCGCGAGGTCTACCTGATTGAGCAGCCCATGGCGGCGGCCATCGGCGCGGGCCTTCCGGTGACGGAGCCCAGCGGCAACATGATTGTGGATATCGGCGGTGGCACGTCCGACGTCGCGGTCATCAGCCTCGCCGGCATCGTGTTCGCCAAGAGCGTGCGCATCGGCGGCGACAAGCTGGACGAGGCCATCATCCAGTACGTGAAGCGCAAGTACAACCTGCTCATCGGCGAGCGCACGGCGGAGCTCATCAAGATGGGCATCGGCACGGCGTACCCGACGGACGAGGTCATGACCATGGAGATCAAGGGTCGCGACCTGGTGGCCGGTGTGCCGCGCACGCTGACGGTGTCCAGCGACGAGGTGCGCGACGCGCTCGCCGAGCCCGTCAATGGCATCGTCGAGGCCGTGAAGCTGACGCTGGAGCGCACGCCGCCGGAGCTCGCCGGTGACATCGCCGACAGGGGCATCGTGCTGGCCGGTGGTGGCGCGTTGCTGAAGAACCTGGACACGCTCCTGCGCGAGGAGACGGGCCTGCCGGTGTTCCTCGCCGAGGACCCGCTGTCCGCCGTCGTGATTGGCGCGGGCAAGGCGCTGGAGTCGCTCGACATCCTCCGCCAGGTCTGCCAGCCGGGCTGACCTGGGGCCGCGGTCACGTCTCACGCGCGCCACGGCGCCGTGCCTTTCACGAGGCCGGCGCCGTTCGTGTTTCAGGCGGGGTTTGACAGGCGCGAGCGCCGTGGATTGTGTTGCGTCACATGAACCCTTTCTCCATTCGCCGCGCGCTGCCGAAGGTCCTCGCCGCCTCCCTGTTGGTCTCCATGCCCGCCCTCGCGGACTGGGTGGGGGAGCTGCGCGTGAAGAGCGCGCCCGTGCCCGGGCAGAAGGCGCCCTCGGAGACGAAGGGAAAGATGTACGGCCGCACGGGCATGCTGCGAATGGACCTGTCCCCCGCCGAGGTTCCGGGCGGCATGTCCATCATCTTCGACTGGCAGAAGCGCACGGGCACCACGCTCTTCCACCAGAAGAAGGCGGCCACGGTGCGCAGCCTGGACGAGCTGCCCGTGAAGATTCCCGGCGAGTGCTCGGGCACGGGCCAGGACTTCGACGCGTGCTTCACGGCGCAGGGCTACAAGAAGACGGGCTCCGCGAAGGTGAACGGCCACCCGACGGACATCTACGAGGGCGTGCCTCCCGGCGCCGAGGGCAGCATCCAGAAGCAGAAGGTGTGGCGACCCACGGACCTCCCCGAGGTGGCCTACGTGCGCAGCCACACCTACGACATGGCCGGCAAGCTCCAGTCGGAGATTGACGTGCTGAACATCCAGACGGGCGCGCAGCCGGCCACGGTCTTCACCGTGCCCGCGGACTACGACGAGCTGGACTCGGCGGCCGGCGCGGGCAACGTGCTCCAGTCCTTCAAGCCCGAGGACTTCAAGGGCAAGACGCCTCAGCAGATCCAGGAGATGATTCGTCAGCGCATGTCCCAGCAGCAGGGCAAGCCGCCCGCGCCGACTCCTGCCCCCGCGCCCGCGCCGAAGAAGTAGGCCCGGGCGTCACGCGGCGGATGCGCTGTTCGTGCCCGAGGCCAGGGCGCGCGGCGGAGGGCGGCGGTGCTTCTCGTAGAGCGCCGCCCGCCACTCGAGCAGGTCGGGGAACGCGGCGGCGAGGGACTCGTGGTGCCAGACCTCGCGCGTGGCGGGAGCCAGGGGCCACCAGGCTTCATCCACGGGCCGCGCGAACTGGAGCATGGTGCACGCGGTGATGTCCGCGTAGGTGAAGCCTTCGTCCATCAGATAGGGACGTCCCCGAAGCTCGGCGCGCAGGCGCTCCAGCGCGGGGATGGCCGTGTCGCGGATGGCGGCCTCCGGGTCCGCGACGGCGCTGTGCTTGCGCGCGAGGAAGCTCACGCCCATCCGCGCCGTGGGTCGGGAGACGGCGCGCAGGAAGCCCGGGATGAAGGGAGGCAGGCTCTCGTCCAGGGCCCGCGGGTTGTCGAGCATGCGGCGCAGCACGCTGGCGCGAGCGATGCGCAGCACGTGGTCACCCACCTCTTCCCAGCGCTGGATGGTGGGCAGCGCGGAGGCGGGGAACAGGGGCGGCGCGCCCGAGCCCAGCTCCTCCGCGCGCCGCGCGATGTTGAACGAGCCCATCGTCACCCGGGCGTCCTCGATGAGCAGGGGCACCGTGGTGGGCCGCGGTCCGTTCGGCGTGCGCCAGCGCAGCGCCAGCTCCCCGATGAGGGGCGTGTGCTCTCGGTAGCGGTACGCAACGCCGTGATGCGACAGCGCCCAGCGAGCCTTCTCCGTCCAACCCGAAACACCAAGCCCATGGAGGGTGTGCATGGCGTGAAACCTTAGGCTGGCGCGCGCCTGGATGCATACTGACGCCATGCTCGGACAGCCCCTCCAGCTCCACCTCCGCGACTTGAGTCACGCCCTCGTGGAGGCCTGGCGCGAGGAGTTCGACGGCCTTCCGAACGTCACCATCTCCCGAGGAGACATCTTCTCCGAGCGCGACGGCACGGTCTCCGCCAGCGACCCCATCGACATCCGCGCCGACGCCATCATCAGCCCCGCCAACAGCTTCGGCTTCATGGATGGCGGCATCGACGCGGTGTACACGTACCAGCTCGGCCCCCAGCTCCAGGAGAACCTGCGAGAGCTGCTCGCTCAGGAGTACGGAGGCGAGCTGCCCGTGGGACAGGCCACACTCGTGCCCACGGGGCGCCCGGAGCTTCCCTGGTGCATCAGCGCGCCCACCATGCGTGTCCCCATGGACGTCAGCGACACGGTGAATGCCTTCCTCGCCTTCACGGCCGCGCTCCGGTGCGTGCGAGCCCACAACGAGGCCACCCCGCTCAATCCCATCCGCTCGCTGCTCACCCCGGGCCTGGGCACGGCGGTGGGCCGCATGCCTCCCGCGCGGTGTGCCCGACAGATGAAGGAAGCCTGGATGCGCACCATCGTCGGTCCGCCGTTCATCCCCAGGTCCCTGCGTGAGGCCGCCAACGACGAGCTCCGACTGAGGGAGTAGCTCCGCGTCGGACCGCTCCCGCCAGGGCCCGTGTTACAAGCCGGGCTCGATGAGCCCCGCCAAGAAGACGACACCCGCGAAGAAGAGTGCTCCCGCGAAGAAGCAGGCTCCGGCCGCGAAGAAGGTCTCCGCGCCTCCGGGCGCCACGCCCACCGGGGACCTGCCCATCGTGTTCTTCCCCGATGCGAAGTCCTTCGACACCTGGCTCGCGAAGCACCACGCCACCTCGAGCGGCGCGTGGCTCAAGCTCTCCAAGAAGGGCGCCGCCGTCACCTCGCTCTCCTACAACGAGGCCGTGGAGCTGGCGCTCATCTGGGGCTGGATTGACAGCCAGAAGGGTCGCTTCGACGAGACGGCCTACCTCCTGAAGTTCACCCCGCGCGGTCCTCGCAGCATCTGGTCGAAGATCAACCGGGACAAGGCCACCGCGCTCATCGCCGAGGGCCGCGTGAAGCCCTCGGGCCTGGCTGAAATCGAGAACGCGAAGAAGAACGGCCGCTGGGACGCCGCCTACGAGTCGCAGAGCAAGGCCACCATCCCCGAGGACCTCGCCCAGGCGCTCGCCGCCAATCCGCGCGCGGAGGCGTTCTTCGCCACCCTCAACTCCGTCAACCGCTACGCCGTGCTCTTCCGCATCCACAACGTGAAGAAGGCGGAGACGCGCGCCCGGAAGATTGTCCAGTACGTGGACATGCTCGCGCGCCACGAGAAGCTCCACGACTGAGGAAAGCCCCACCCTCATGGCCACCCCTTCCAGCACCGTGCTCTCCGTCCGGGAGCTCTCCAAGTCCTACGCGGGCAACGTCGCCGTGGACCACATCTCCTTCGAGGTCGGTCCCAACGAAATCGTCGGACTCCTGGGCCCCAACGGCGCGGGGAAGACCACGACCATCAACATGGTGCTCGGCGTGCTGGAGCCCACCTCGGGCGCCATCCACATCCAGGGCGTGGACCTCGCGCGGGAGCGCTCACGCGCGCTGGAGCAGACCAACTTCGCCGCCGTCTACGCGCCGCTCCCTGGCAACCTCACCGTCGTCCAGAACCTGCGCTACTTCGGCCTCATCTACGGCGTGAAGAACATCTCCGAGCGCATCGAGTCCCTCCTCCAGGAGTTCGACCTCCAGCGCTTCCGGGACACCAAGAGCGGCGTGCTCTCCTCCGGAGAGCAGACCCGCGTCGCGCTCGCGAAGGCCATGCTGAACCAGCCCCGACTGCTGCTCCTCGACGAGCCCACCGCCTCGCTGGACCCGGCGACGGCCAAGGACATCCGCGCGCGCATCCGGGACTTCGCCGCGAAGGGCACGGGCGGCGTGCTCTGGACCTCCCACAACATGTACGAGGTGGAGGAGGTCTGCCACCGCGTCCTCTTCATGTCCCACGGCAAGGTCCTGCTGCAGGGGGACCCACGCAAGCTGCCTCAGGAGCACGGCAAGGCCACGCTCGAGGAGCTCTTCATCACCGTGGCCCGTGAGCCGCTCACGCTGGAGGCCCCCTAGCCATGCGACTGTCTCGCGCCTCAGCCGTGGTCCTGCGGCAGTACTACCTGCTCAAGGGCAGTCCCTCGCGCATCTTCCCTCTCTTCGCGTGGGTGGCCGTCGACATCGTCCTGTGGGGTTTCATCACCCGCTATCTGGGCACCATCACCGCCACGCCCGGGATGAGCCTCTTGCCCTCGCTCCTGGGCGCCGTGCTGCTCTGGAACTTCCTCACCCGCGTCATGCACGGCGTGACGATGGCCTTCTTCGAGGACGTCTGGTCGCGCAACTTCCTCAACGTCTTCGCCACGCCGCTGTCCATCAGCGAGTACGTCCTGGGGCTGGTGCTCTCCAGCATCGCGACGAGCTCGGTGGGGCTCGTGGTGATGCTCGCGGTCGCGGGAGCGGTGTTCGGCCTGTCGATGTTCATCTATGGCGCCATGCTGGTGCCGTTCATCCTGGTGCTGTTCCTGTTTGGAATCGCGCTGGGGATTGTCGGCATCGCGGTGGTGCTGCGACTGGGGCCGTCCGCGGAGTGGTTCATCTGGCCCATCCCCGCGCTCCTGTCGCCGTTCGTCGGCGTCTTCTATCCGCTGTCCACCCTGCCCTCGTGGATGCAGGGGCTCTCGCGCCTGCTGCCGCCGTCGTATGTCTTCGAGGGCATGCGAGCCATTGTGAACGGGGGCTCGGTCTCCTGGACGTCGCTGCTCGCGGGCGGCGGCCTCGCGGTGCTCTACATCCTGCTGGCCGCCCTCTTCTTCACCCGCGTCTTCCGTCACGCCGTGCGCACCGGACTCATCGCCCGCTACAGCGCGGAGAGCGTGAGCTGAGGCCCTCCAGTCCATCGACGGCTGCGACAGCCGTGCCCCTGACATTCAGCGGGGGAACGAGGTGATGACCGTCTTGCCGTCTCCCGTTGTGATGACTCTCCAGGGGACATCAGGCCTCGTCGGCTTTCCAGGCTGTTTGACGTTCGCATCATGAACGATGCGCCGCTCGCCCGAGTCCGTCGTTTCAGCAGTACCAGGAGCGCCAAGTGTCTGTCGGGTTGCATCCCAGAACATGTCGTCGGTCCAGCCGGCAGGGGGCACCGAGGACGAGTGTTTCAGAGTCTGTTTCCGTCCATCCGCTCCTGTATGTTCACGCGAGAGTTCAATCGTACGGACCCCTGTCGTCTTGTTCGTCGCGGTGACAGGGTGGCGTTCCGCGAGCGACGGCATATGCCCCCCTTGGAGCGAATACGTCTCATGGCCTTTCTCGTCCTTGCGAGTGACGACCTCGCCATGCAGCACATGCCTTTCGCAATGGACGTCAATCCCCAGACTCCTGCGCTCGGCCTCGGTGACCCGAACCACGGGAAGGGTGACTGTGATGTCCGCTGGCGCGTTGAAATGGGCCTTGGTCGTCGGATCAAATCTGACCGTGACGACATGTTCTCCTGGCTCAAGCGAAGTCCCCAGCCCCTTTCCATCAGCCAGAGAATAGAAGAACGTCCCCTTCACCTCCTTACCCTTGAAGCTCGCCATGGGATTGACGAGTTCCGGTACGAGTTGCGAGCCTGACTTCACCTCCTTGGCTGCGTCCACGGCGAGTTGGATCTGGTCCGTCGGCGAGACCTTCAGCGAGCGGCGGATCTCTTCAGCCCGATAGAGCTTCTGATCGGCCGCGGTCAGGGTGACCTCCGCGATCAGCTCGCACTCTCCCCCCTCAAGCTCTGCATTCACATTTGTCTGCTTCTCCCCTCCGCCACCGCTTCGCATCTTGAAGACGAACCGACTGGAGACAGGAGGGACAACCGTGACCGCCAGACAACTGGCAGGCAATGGGTCGCCATGCTTGAGAGACGGCTGGTCGCGTTGTGCCCACTTGAACTCGAGCCGCCTGGGTACAACCTGGATGACACACTTCACCCCGGAGACGGAGCGGCAGTTCGCTGAGTCCGTTGGCGTGAACTTCAAGAACCTCGAATGCTCCCCCATACCGGGGAGTTCCTTGAACGACTCCCATTCAAATCTTCCAGGAACCTCGCTCCCACGATGCATGGCACGCGGCGCGACGCGCTCCAGGATGCGCTCCGCCGCTTCGCCGTATTCGACGGTGATGGGATGGGTGAGCTCAATCGCAGGCAAGGCCCTGTTCACCGTGACCGGGAACGTCTTCGACACCGGGTCCTTGAGATTCGTTCCCTTCAGGTCAAATGCAACCATGACCTCGTATTGTCCCGCCATCAAGGGCCCACTGGCATCCCCGAAAGAGAGCGTCTTCCCTTGCTTCCTATCCTGACTGTTGAGCGCCTTGGCAATCTTGAGGGCGGGTTCCTGCGACCCGACAAGTCCACCCTTGTCCTTCCGCCTGAGCATATCGGCGGGAACGTTCTGACTGAGCAGGGCGCCATACTCCAGGGTCAGCTCCTTCAGCTCGGCGATCTCCGTCTCGGCGATGAAGGTGACCACGAAGTCGACATCCCCCACGTCACCTGTCTCGACCGAGACCTCTCGCTTCGTCTCGGGCACGAAGCCATGGTCGCCGAAGTCCGGCTCAAGGATGTCGACAGAGAGTGTGTAGGTCCCTTTGAGCAGACCCATGAACTCATATCGACTCTCAGAGCCTTTCAGTTCGACATCGCTCCCTCCATTGATGCGGATGCGCGCGGAGAGCAGGTCCGGCTTCGCGAAGTTCACGAACCGCACGGTTCCGCGGATCGCGAAGAGCGGCAGCACGACCAGTTCGACACGCATTGGCTTGGGAGGAAGGACGTTCTGCCCCAGCTGGGCGCACCCCTTGTCATCCAGCTGGGCTGTGAGCCAGTAGCGCCCTGGTAACAGTTCCGAGTTTTCAGTCAGCGAAGTCTGGGAATCCTGGCCGTCCCCCTCCTGGATTCCGTCCGCCTTCTCCCTCACGAGGGAATACGTGTAGATGGGCACCGGGGCGAGGCGCTTCGCCACGTCGTCCTTTCGGACGCACCAGGCCTCGAGCAGTCCCTGGAGCGAATCTCCCTGCTTGATGGGCTTCGGACTCTTCCACTGGATGAAGGTCCTGGCGATGCGCGTGACGGTGAAGTCGAGGTTCGCGACGTCTTCCCGCTCAAGAGTGACGACCTGCGACTCTGATGGCCCGATTTGATTGTCGCCGTAGGCCTTGGTCTCGGGGTCCTTGTCTCGGACCGTGACCGTGTACTCCCCCGAGGCAAGCCAGACAAAAGAATAGGTCGGCGCCTCCGGCGTGACAATGCACGGAGCCCGCCCCTCGATGCTGACCTCCACGGGCCCCGTCGCCCCGTTCTCGAAGGCCACTCGTCCTCGTATGCTGACCCCCTTCGCACAATAGATGAGGGCTCCCGGAAGCGCCTGGATCGAAGCTTTCGTGGCATCAGCTTGGGCCTTCAGCATGCTGAAGTACCCCTTCGCCTCCTTTTTCGACGTGGTGACACCCGCGACCCCTTCATGGCCATCGGACAGCGTCTCCGGCTCGATATCGCTCATGTCACTCCTCCTCCAGCGAGGAGGACTCCTGTGCATCCAGCATCAGGGCCTCGAGCATTCGTTGCGAACGTGTCTGCTCATCGAGGCCTGGCTCCAGGAGGATGGCCGCACAGGGCAGGCGGGGGTCGCGGTCAAACCCTTCCCCCAGGATGAACATCAGCTTCACGAAGAGGGAGGCGGTCCCGACATGGGTGAAGCCATATCGAACCGCTCGCTCCAGCCCCTCTGTGATGAGCCTCCGGACTCCCGATGGGCCCATGGCTCGGACGTGCCGGGGAAGCTCCACCTCGAGCTCCTGCTGGATCCGGTCGATGTGCTTCGCACGAAGAACCTGCTCGAACGCCTGCAGTTGAGACGGACGGATTGTCAGCACAGTCACCTTGCGGGGAGCGGCGAGTGCGACTTCGATTGAACGGAGGGAACGCCCCCACCGTCAAGCCCCTCTATTGGATGAAGCCGTGGCCCCATCGCGTCACCCGCCGAAGAGCTTCGTAAACGGACTCATGGAGACGCTCCCGCGCCCTGTCCGCGCCATCTCCCAGGCGGCGAGTTGCCTTCGCGAGAAGGCTCGCGGCTGGAGGAGGTGCGCGCCCCGGCTCCGGATGGCGACCTCCATCGCATGCCCCGACTGTCTGCGCAGCGGCTCGTGCTGGAACGCCGTCAGGAGCTCCACCACACCAGCCACGGGCGTCCCTCTCAGATAGCGGACACCTCGCTCGAAGTTCTTTCGAGCCTGGTGCCACCAGGCCTCGACCGCCCCCGCGCGCGGCAACGGGAGGCTCTTCTCCGGGCCTGGGACCAGGTTCGCGTCGAGCGACTCCTCCTCCAGCGGGATGAGCTGCTCAACGTCCGGAGGCAGCTTCCGATACCGCCCCTCCATTATCAGCCCCGTGATGGCAGAGAAGGCCTCACCCGCCAGGGGCCCGAACTCCTCATCATCCATCCAGTCCAGACACGCCTCCGCGGCCATGCCCTGTCCCGAGAACCCCAAGGCCCACAGCACCTCCGCGCGCACGGTCTTCTCGCCCCGACAGCGCCACCAGCCGTTCGAGGTCCTGCGACTCTCCCCCCAACGCCAGCGCCAACCAGCACGCCACCCGTCCCTTGCCCCCCTGCTCCAGCGCCTTGCGACACGCCGTCCAGGCCGCGCGCGCTCCCGAGCCCAGCCCCGCCAGGATGGCGGCGTCGCGCACGCCCGGACGCGGGTCCACCAGGAGCTGGGGCAACACGGATTGGACGATGTCCTTGCGCAACGGCGGCGTGTCCTCCAGCGCCGCAATCACCTGCGCCGGCTCATCCCGATAGAGCCACGCCACCTGCGTCTCCACTGGCACCGCCCCTCGGAATGCCAGCACCCGGAAGGCGGCGACCCGAAGCGCGACCTCCTCCGCGCTCAGTCGCTGACGCAGCGCCGCCTCCACCTCCTCCTGCCCACACAACCCAAGCGCCCGCCCCACGCCCGCGCGCTGCACGTCATCCCCCTTGTCAAAGACATCCAGCACCTCTCCCAGCGCCCACGCCTCGTTCGCGCTGAGCAACACAAAGGCCGCGGAGGCCACCGGGTCGACGGTGTCCGCTTCCAGGGCCGGGAGCAGGAGTTCGTTCGCCACGTGAGGCCCCCCCAACACCAACCCATCCACGTGCGCCAACAGCCGCTCTTCCAGCTCCCCCAGCTCCGACAACTCGAAGTCGGGGGAGCAAAGGGCTCGCTCCCATTGAGACCAGAGGAATTCCGCCTCATTGAAGTGCTGCGTCAGCACATCCATCCTCAATGGGGGCATGGATTCAGCGGGCTCCGGGTAGTGAAGAAGACTTGGGGCGAATATAGTGCCCATCCCCGCTCCGAGCCGACCGCTCACCTCAGGTTCCTCTCCATGGAACTCGTCAACAGGACGCCCTTCGCCGCCGCGCACACCGTCGTGTCGGACCGAGAGGGGTGTGATGTCTTGCTGACGGTAGTGAAGTGCACCTTCACCCTCGGCAAGAACTCCCTGCTGGAGCCCGCCGAGCATCAACACCCCGTGCAACCCGTTGATGCGTTCCATGGCGAGCCGGGCGAATCCAGCCTGCGATGGGAGTCGGACTTCGCCGTCTACAAGCCCGCCACCGACGTGGTGCTGATGGGACATGCGCACGCCCCTCGCGGACCGGAGACGCAGCTGCAAGTCGCCCTGCGCCTGGGCCCCCTGCTCCGGGTGCTCTCCGTCTTCGGAGACAGACACTGGCGCAAGGGGTTGGGCATGTCCGCGCCCGAGCCGTTCACCAAGATGCCCCTCACCTACGAGCGCGCCTTCGGCGGAACGGACCGCAGCGCCCCCCATCCCCAGCACCACGAGATGGACGCTCGCAACCCCGTGGGGAAGGGCTTTCGCGCCCGGCACTCGGCGCTCACGCCTTCCGAGGTCCCCCTGCCCAACATCGAGGACCCGGAGCACCTCATCCGCACGCCCAAGGACAGACCTCCTCCCGCGGGCCTCGGCTTCATCGCCCGGAGCTGGCAGCCCCGCGTTGCCCTGGCGGGAACCTATGACGAGGCCTGGCGAAGACACCGGGCGCCGCTGCCTCCCACGGACTTCGATGAGCGTCACGCCAACGCGGCCCCTGTCTCGATGCGGGTCTCGCCCCACCTTCGAGGCCATGAGGTGGTGGAGCTGGTCCACCTGAGCCCCCGAGGCACCTTGCGACTGCGCCTCCCTGGGACCACACCGCGCGTCTTCACCAGCATCGCCCGCCAGCGCCAGGAGCTCCCCCTGCGCTTCGACACCCTGGTCCTCCTGCCCGACGAGGACCAGGTGGTGATGGTCTGGAGAGGCCATCGCCGCCTGCCGCCCCAGGACCTGCTCCACCTCGACTACACGGAGGTGCGGTCCTCATGAGCCGAGGCCCCCTCTCCTCCTCGCGGGGACACGCATGACGCGGGCCTCCCTCGTCATCACCGGGCTGGGCATGGTGTCCTCCGTGGGCTGGGACGTGGTGGGGAGCTGCGCGGCCATTCGCGCGGGCATCAACCGGTTCCAGGAGGTGGACACCTTCGGCGCCCGCGCGCCCCACGAGGAGGGAGAGCCGCAGCCCGTGGTGGCCGCGCCCGTGCTCACCGAGCGGGGCCCGGACTGGGCCGTGCGACTGCTCACGCTCGCCATCGAAGACCTCCTCCGCAACGCCAGGCTCGGGCGGAAGGACCTCTCACGTCTCCGGTTGGTGCTCAGCCTGCCGGCCCCCACGCGCTCCGTGGCCCACGCCGCCCTCCACCAGACCCTGCTGCCCACCCTGGCGGCGCGCACGGGGCTGGTCACCTCGGCCAGCACCGTGAGTCATGGGGGCAACACGGGGATGCTCCAGTGTGTCCAGGACGCCCTCGCCACGGTGGGACAGTCCCGCTGGCAGGGCTGCATCGTGGCCGGCGTGGACTCCCACCTCTTCTCCGAGGAGCTGGCCCGATTGGACCGCTCGGGCCAGCTCAAGAGCCCCCGGAACCGGGACGGCTTCATCCCCGGGGAGTGCGCCACCGCGGTGCTGCTGGAGCGGCGCCCCGAGGCGCTCAAGCGCGGCGCGACGCCCATCGCGTCGGTGGTCTCCGCCGCCACCTCGGTCGAGAAGAGCCCCTTCAGCGCGGGCGCGCAGTCCACCGGAGAAGGGCTCACCACCGCCCTCCGAGGTGCGTGCGAGTCGGGCCTCCCCCAGGGCGCCCGTTGGGTGATTTGTGATTTGAATGGCGAGAGCTATCGCGCCCGGGAATGGGGACTGGCGCGCGTGCGGCTCACCCAACCCCTCCAGGGGTTGCGCCGCCTCTGGCATCCGGCGGACTGCCTGGGTGCGGTCGGCGCCGCCACGGGTGGGGTGTTGATGGCGGTCTTCGGCCGCGCCCTCCAACGGGGATATGCTCCGGAGACTTCGGCGTTGCTCTGGGCGGGAAACGATGAGGGCCAGCGCACCGCGCTGGTGCTTGCCACGGTCTGAAGGGGAGGAGCCGGACATGGGCACCAAGGTGGGAGTGAATCAACGGACCGTGGTCCACAAGGACAGCAACGGCGTCACCCTCGCGGTCCCAGATGTCTGTCTGACACCGGCGCCCCCCGCTCCCCCCATCCCCATTCCCTATCCGAACGTCGCGCGGTCCTCCGACACCGACAAGGGCGCGAAGTCCGTCACCGTGGACGGCAACCCCCTCTGCCATGCCGAGTCTGTCTTCTCCACCAGCACCGGCGACGAGGCGGGGACGAACAAGGGCGTGGCCTCCGGGAAGACGAAGGGCAAGGCCGAGTTCGTCAGCTATTCGTTCGACGTGAAGGTAGAGGGCAAGGGCGTGGCGCGGGCCCTGGACCTGATGCTTCACAACGACAAGAACACCCCGCCCGCGCCGCTCATCCAGCCACCCCTCATCGCCCTCCTCCCGCCCTCTCCGGACGAGCAGCCGAAGGAGTGGAAGCCCCAGAAGATCGAAGTCCTCTAAGGGCCGCTGATGCCTCCCACCAAGCAATACGTCAACCTCCCCTCCGCCGCGGCGACGCCCGAGCGGGGAGAGACGCGCACCCTCCGCGTCACGCCCAACACGGTCCCCAACGTGAATGCCGGGGACAAGGTGGAGTGGTGGATCGAACCGAACCCCGGCAACACCGACCGCCTCTACCTGAGTCCCGCCCAGCGCCCTCGGCTCCAGTTCAACGAGACCGCTCTCACCGCCGCCTCGGGCAAGTTCGAGAACACCATCACCTTCCCGCCTTCGGGTGGTGACAAGTTCATCATCAAGGCCGCCAAGGTGGGCGACCGCGCGAACTCCCTCCAGACGGATGAGTTCGAGACGTGGCGCAAGATCTTCTACACCGTCCACTACATGGGCGCGGGTGCCCAGAACCTGTTCAACTCGCTCCGGGGGAAGTTCGAGGCGGCGTTCAAGGAAGCCTTCGTCGAGCTCGAGCAGGTCCAGCAGATTGCCACCACCACGCAGATGGCGCGGGTGGATGCGACCGTCCGCCCCATGCTGGGCCGGCCCCAGTTCCATTTCATGAATGACCCTCCCGCGGGGCTCATCGGCCTCAAGCCCGCGGGCACCGCTGCCCTCGCCGACAAACCCTTTCACGCCGTCCTGCTGGTGGTGCCGGACATCTATTCGGTGAAGGAGGAGCCATTCGCGATGGCCGCGAGCCGGAGCGTCACCGGCACCACCACCTTCAACTACCAGCTCCACACGGCCCCCGGAAACCCGCGCGCGTTCGTCTACCGGGCGACCGCGAGCTGGACGGGACGGGCCGCCCTGGACGTGAAGGACAAGCTCTCGGTCGTTGGGGTCCCCACCCGGCGCAACAGCGTGCTGAGCTGGGACCTCTCCACCGTGCCCGGCCTCACGCTCCACCTGGCCGCCGCGCCCGCCAACACATTCAACCTCAGCGCCACCCTGGTCTCCGAGTCCGGGGTCATGGGCTACAGCATCTTCAACTTCTGCATCGTCCGGACCCTGGATGGCTCCACGGACGTGCTCCAGACCTTCACCCACGAGCTGGGCCATGGCGTCGGGCAGACCGTGGAGAAGGAGTCCCGGTGGGACGGGCCGGGAAACGCGCTGAGCGACGAGCACAACCCCTTCTGGCATACGGACCCGTATGGCGGCCGAGGCCCTCATTGCCAGACGCGCGCGGTGCTGCGAGCCGCCCCCGCCAGCGAGGGCCTCACCACCGGCCAGTGGTACAAGTACGGCGGCGCGGGCCACCTGTGCACGATGTACTTCTCCGGCGAGCCCAACGTGCAACCCGACGGGAAGTTCTGTGAGAACTGCGTGCCCCGGCTGAAGCGGTTCAACCTCAACTCCGCCTCGATGACCACGCGCCGCTGGAACTATTTCGGCTGAGGACGCCCCATGAAATTCGAAGCACAGCCCTTCGGGTATTCCCATGACCCGGCCTCTCCCGAAGTCCAGTTGGGCCAGGAGAACATCCGACTCGTCGTGAGCACATTCACCGTGAAGGACGGCCAGGTGGAGCTGGAGTTCCACGCGACGGCCATGTTTCCCTTCGACGTGGGCCTGCGCTACCACTCCCTGGCAGAAGGGTTGGTCCTGGTCGTCAACGATGTGGACCAGCGCGACGGCTTCACGTTGCGCACCTACAATGACTTCATCAGGTTCGCGGACGACCGCACCGTCAACCTCACCTCCCTGCCCGCGCTGCCCCTGCCGCCCCGAGGCGAGCCGAAGGCAGCAAGCTACCAGGGCGCCTATGTGAATGGCGTGGTGTCCTTCCAGACGGTGCCCCCCGTGCAGCGCCCCAGCGTGTTCCTGTACCTGGTGCTGGAGAACTACGTGTCCAACGTGGTCGGCCTGGACCTGGTGACAGGCCGAGCCGTCGAGTTCTGAGGCACGGGAGCCGACGATGAGAATCCGCAGCCTCGCCTTTGGCCGCACCGCGCGCACACCGTCCCTGCGAGGGCCGGGCATCGCCATCCGCTTCACTCACGAGCCCGAACGCGACCCTGGCGCCGTCATCTACGGCGTGGCCCGGGCCCCGAAGGTGGAGCTGCCCCAGGGGCGACAGGAGCTGCCTCGGGGCATCCTGTTGGTCGCCATCAATCCCTATACCCAAGGCTCCTTCGTCCTCAATCTGGTGGGCGAGCGGCTGGTGTTCGAGGACGACGTGGAGGAGGACGGCTCCGACTTTGTCGCCGCGTTCCGCTGCGCGCTGGAGCCTGGCTTCACCGGACACTCGCCGGCCCTGATCCACGCCACCTTCCGGCAGCATGTCTCCGACATCCTCTGGGTCACACCCTAGCGTCCACACCCCATGGACTTCTCCGTCATCGTCGTCACGCACAACGCCCTCGAGTTCACGCTCCGCTGCGTGGAGTCGCTGGTCCGGCACCTTCCCGCGCGGACGGAGCTGCTCTTCGTCGACAACGCCTCCACGGATGGCACACGCGGCTACCTGCGAGAGGTCACCGCGCGGCTGGGCGACGCGGCGCAGCTGCTCCTCCTGGAGCGAAACGAGGGCTGGTGCCGAGGCATCAACGAGGGCCTCGCGCGCGCCCGGGGCACCCACCTGGTGCTGCTCAACAGCGACGTCATCGTCACGCCGGACTGGCTGACGGGCCTGCGCGAGTGCATGGACACCGCCGCCTCCGTCGTCCCGGGATTGCGGCGGGTGGGACTGGTCGGGCCGGTGACGAACTCGGCGGGAGGACCCCAGCAGGTCGCCAACCCACCGCCGTACCAGGCCGCGAGCCTGGACCTCCACGCCCGGCGTCACCGCGAGACCTTCCGACACCAGTGGGCCCCGAGCTTCTTCCTCTCCGGCTTCTGTCTGATGCTGCACCGCGACTGCTACGCCGAGCTAGGCGGCCTGGACGAGCGCTTCTCTCCGGGCGGCTTCGATGACAACGACCTGGTGCTGCGCGCCCAGGAGCGCGGCTGGGACTGCGTCATCGCCGGAGATGTCTACATCCACCATGAGGGCAGCGCGACGTTCCGCGCGGTGGCGCCACATCTGCGCGGCGGGCTGGTGAATCGGGCGCGATTCCACGAGAAGTGGCGCGAGCGGCGCGCCCGTGAGCCTCGGCTGATTGCCGCGTACCGGGTGAAGAACGCCGAGGCCACGCTGAAGGAGAGCCTGGATGCCACGGCCCGCTTCGCCGACGGCATCGTCGTGCTGGATGACGGCTCCACGGACGGCACCCGGGCGCTGTGCGAACACCACCCCGCGGTGCTGCGCTACGAGTACCAGGAGCTGCCCTTCCACGAGCGGAGGGACCGCAACCACGTGCTCTCCATGGCCGCGGCGCAGGGCGCCGACTGGGTCATCTCGGTGGATGCGGACGAGGTGTTCGAGATGGACCGTGCGCGGGCGCAGCGGCTGATGCGCCTGACGGACCCGCACGTGAAGGTGCTCGGGTTCCACTGGTACACCTTCTGGGAGCCGAGCCACACGTACTTTCGCGCGGACGGCATCTTCGGGAACATGTCCGGTTACCGGATGTACCGCTGCGAGCCCGGACAGCGCATCGTGCTCGGGACAGAGCTCGGGCTGCACTGCGGGAACATCCCCCAGTTCCCCCAGGGCTCCGCGCGCTTCACCAGCGTCCGCGTGCGCCACCTGGGCTACGACACCGAGGCCCTGCGCCGGGCGAAGCACTCACGCTACCGCCAGTTGGACCCGTCGCCCCGTCCGGAGCTCGTGGGCAACAGTGACTACTCGCACCTCTTGAGCAGCACGGTGACGCTGCGCCGCTACGCGAGGGAGCACGGCGTCTCGCTCTGCCTCATCACGCGCAACGAGGAGGAGCGCCTGGAGGGGTTCCTCGCCATGATGGAGCCGTTCGTCGATGAGATTTGCGTGGTCGACAACGGCAGCAGCGACCGCACCCAGGAGATTGCCCGGCGCTTCACACAGAAGGTCGTGGAGCTGCGCACGGAGCGGCTGGAGCTGGACCGGCTGCGCAACCGCTGCCTGGACCTGGCGACGCAGCCGTGGATCCTGGTGATGGACCCGGATGAGGAGCTGGCGCAGGAGGCGATGCCTCGGCTCCAGCGGCTGATGGATGACCTGGACGTGCATGCCTACACGTTCCAGGTGTCCAACCATCAGAAGGAGGGGCCTCCGGTGATGACGCTGGCGGCCCGGCTGTTCCGCAATGACCCGAGGCCGCGCTTCTCCCGCCCGGTCCACGAGACGGTGGAGCAGAGCCTCACGGCGAACCCCTCGCTGGTGGTCCGCCCCTCGAACATTCCCCTCCAGCACTACGGCTTCCTCAAGGAGGACGCCGCGGTGGAGTCGAAGCTCCAGCGCTACTACGAGCGCAACCGCGAGTATCGCGAGGCGCATCCCGAGGATGCGATGGCCTGGTACAACGAGGCGCTCCACATGCAGAACGAGGGCCGCGAGCAGGAGGCCGCACGCATGTTGGAGCACGCCATCGGGCTGGACCCGTCGTTCCTCTCGCCGCGCAACCAACTGGCCCTCATCCACCAGGAGAAGGCGGCGCGGCTGTGGAGCGCCGTGGCGGAGCGCACCTCGCCCGAGCACCCGGTCCACCGCGTGGCCCTGGAGGCGTTGGAGATGCTGTACCGGGTGACGCCCGGCCGGACGCCCATTGGCAAGGCCCGAGAGGAGCTGCTGCGATGACGGCCCCGTCCCGACGCGCGTTCAACCACGCCCTCCTCCTGGGAGGCGCCGGGCTGCTGACATCCAGCGCCTGTGCCCACCGAGCCCCCTCGCCGGCACCATCGCGGAATCAGCAGGAGGGACTGACGGCGGACCTCGAGGATGGACGCCTGCGCCTCACCTACGAGTTCACCACCGCCCGAGCCGAAGCCTTGAAGCGGTCCTGGGCACCCACGACATTGGTGGTAGCCATCGACGCGCTCACACAGACGCCTGTCTGTCGGCCACTGTCCGCGGGGAAGTCCCTGGTGTGGGGCGAGCCCACGCCACTGGAAGGAGGGCTGCGGTGGACAGCCACCGTGGAGCCGCGGGAGCTGCTCGCGCTCGGTACGGCCCCGGGGCTCTGGTTCCTTCACGCCACTGTATTGCAGTATCGCTCGGGAGTGCTCGCACTGCGGCTCACGGGGTGAGGTTCGCGAGACAGTGCGTCCTCGTGGACCTCGCGCCAATCTCATCGCTGGTGGGCCCGCCGATGACATAGACCCAGGGCATCGCCAGCAACGCGCCCAACCCGGCCGCGCCCAGGGCCCTTCCCTTCGTCGAGTTCACGGACCTGTCCCTCCCGGTGGTGGAACGGGGACTCGGAACTCTCTCTCGAACGCGATGCGGCTGATGAGCGGGGCATGGCCCTGCGGGTGCTGGAGTTGCCACCAGGCGGTGATGCCCCCTCTGCCGCGTCACTGTCAAAGCCCCAGCCGTCCGCTCGGCCATCCAGGCCCTGCGCCCCGCGGCGTCCTCCGGCGCGGTCGGATGCAGCGGCGCGCCCGCCAGCTCCCGTCCGCGAGGATGGGACTGGTAGAACCAGGCGTCGGTCTCTCGCACGACTTCGGGATTCAACGGGAACAAGCCCCTCAGGCCTCGCGCGCGGGACGAAGACAGCCGTCTCTTCGATGTGGTCGAGCTTCGCGACCGGGGGCAGGTCTCGACGAGAGAGGATGTCGCGCACCCAGCCCTCCCGCTCCCCCAAGCCCAGCCCCAGCGTGGCGCAGGCGTCGAGCTAGCGCACGAGCAGGTCCATCGATTGGATGCCCTGCTGCGCCTGGGAGATCCTCAACATGCGCTCACCCCCGTGTATTCACGAAGCGTTGGAGCTTTCCGTCCTCGCCTTCCGCATAGAACGTCTGGATGGGGCCGTGGAACTCCTCCACCTGCGCGGGGGTGCACGTAGGCAGGAAGACGCGGAGCACCCGGGGGTCATAGAAACGGAAGTAGACCGGGTTCTTCACTCCCTCCACCTGCACCAGCAGGTGCTTGCGCAGATGCCGGCGGACCTCCAGGAACGAGCGCTGGCTGCGCAAGAAGATGCCCCAGCTCTGCCCCCACCCTTCGAACATCAGGGTGTCCAACAACTCCGAGCCCTCCGGCACCTCCAGCAGGTACGGCGCCGCCACGGCCATCTCCAACGCCTGGGGGCCCTCATAGAGCGAGGCGAACGTCGCGCCCGAGCCCTCCAGCCACGCCAGCACCGCGTCGTCCCGGGCACTGTCGAGCACCGCGAATAGGCGCTGCCCCCGCCCCTCCCCTCGCAGCGTCTTCAACGCCTGCTCGCGGTGGGCCCGCAGGACCGCGCGGGGATGCACGGCCGCGGACAAGTCGGCTCCTCGTGACGATGGGCGGGCGTTGCTCAGGACGAAGACTCCTTCTTCTTGGCGGACTCGCAGCGCTCGCAGAACGGAACGCCGCTGATGGCGGCGAGACGGAGCGCCTGGACCTGGGCGCTGGGCGGCGAGCCCGCGGCCAGCTTCTTCACCTTGCTCCCCTTCACCGCGACGTCAGAGCCCTCCACGGTGATGCTCTTGGGGAAGAACTGGACCGCGCCGGACTTCTCCAGCACGAAAATCTTCTTCTCGTTGACGATGAGCGAGAACGTGTCGGCCTTGAGCTCGAAGCGCTTGGCGGACCCGCTGCTCTCCTTCGGAATCGCGAACCGCGTGCTTCCGTTGACCGTCTCCTTCCAATCCTTCGCCGACGTCAGGGTCACCTCTCCCTTGACCTCGACCTGGAACGCGCCGCCGACCCGCAGCTCGCTGTCCTTGAGCACCTTCTCCTGACGCGCGCCCTCGACGTACTCGAGCCGGTCCTGACGAACGCTCACGGACCGGGCGCCCCCCACCGACTCCTCCAGCGCGGTGGCGACATCCACGGTGAAGTCCTTGCCGACATCGAGCGTGTGCGCGCCCTCCACCGACTCCGTGACAGTCAGGGCCACCGCAGCCGCCTGGTTCCGGGACACGGTGATGCGCTGGTCCTGGACCACGCGCTCCGTCTGGCTGCCCTGGATGCGGGTGGCCCGGTCGCCGCGAACCTTGAGCGACTGGCTCCCCTCCACCCGGCTCGCGTCATCCCGCGCGACGTCCAGCGACTGGTTCCCCTCGACCGTGCGCGAGCGCTCCTTCTTGACGGACAGGTCCTCGTAGCCGAGCACCTGCTGCGCCTTGTCGTTCTCCGTGCGGAGCACTTCGTCCTTCTGCGCGTGGACGAAGACTTCCTCGGCGCCGGCCACGTCCTCGAAGCGCAGCTCGTTGAAGCCCTGGCTCCCCAGGCTCGATGCGCTCTTGAACGTGGACTTCGTCTTCTCGTCGGGCAGGGTGTAGGGCGTCGGGTTCTCACCGTTGTAGACCGTCCCCCCGATGAGCGGCCGATCCGGGTTGCCCTCCAGGAAGCGGACCACCACCTCCTGGCCGATGCGCGGCAACACCTGCGCGCCCCAGCCCATCCCACCCCAGGACTGCCCCACCCGCACCCAGCAGGAGGACTTGTCGTCGCGTGCGCCCTCTCGGTCCCAGTGGAACTGGACCTTGATGCGCCCATGCACATCCGTATGGATTTCTTCTCCCGCCGGGCCCACCACCGTGGCCGTCTGCACGCCCGGGATGGACGGCGTCGCCGTGCGCCTTCGCGGACGGAAGGGTACCTGGCGAGGCAGGCACCGGAAGCGGTTGCGGTAGAGGCGGCCGTCCGCCTCGCGTCCGCCCCCCGTCTCCGGCAGGTGCCCCCAGTGCGTCACCTCCACCACGGAGTAGGCACCCTCGACACTCCCTCCGTCCCGCACCTCGAAGTGGTAGCCGGGCGTGAGGCTGGGGGCCACGCTCTCACCATCCAGGAGCCGCGACTCCTGGACCGCCTCCTCCATGCGCACCTTCGCGGCCCTCCGGCCCTCGGCCGGCGCCACGTACTCGCCCGGGTAGTCGTAGAGCTCCAGGTCGGCCACCCCCTCCGAGCTCTTCGCCTTGCCCGACACATCCAACGCGGGCTTCTCGAAGTCGAAGTCCTGGAGGTGCACGGCCCCCGGCCGCAGCCGGCTCACCCGCTCCAGCAGGTAGAGGTACTCCCCACCCGACGAGCGCTCATCCCAGGCCCGCAGCGGCAGCATCCCGCCGCCCGGCAGCGGCTCGTGTACGGAGGGGCTGTCGCCGATGACCAGGGTGTGCCCCGCTTCCGAGTGCTCGAAGAAGTAGAAGAGGCCCTCCCACTCCATGAGCCGGCTGAGGAAGTCGAAGTCCGACTCGCGGTACTGCACGCAGTACTCGCGCACCCCACAGCCGCCGCCCAGCGCCAGCCGGACGGGGACTCCTGCCTCTCTCAGCACCACCTTCAGGATGTCCGGCACCGTCTGCCCCTGGAAGATGCGGCTGCGGTGCACGCGGGTGAGCCACCACAGCGCGGGGGCCACCCGGATGCGATAACGCCACCGCCCCTCCCGAGGCCCCAGCACCTCCACCGAGCGCACCCTGCCGTGCAGCAGCCGCAGGGCGCCGCCCGGCACCGCGATGCGCAACAGGGCCTCCGCCCCCAGCAGCTCCGCTGCCTCCAGCGGGTGCTCGGTGATGGGATGGAAGTCCACCTGGAAGTCGAAGAGGTGGCTCAGTTGCTCCGTCCCCGAGAAGCGGGTGACGGTGAGCGCCCCCCGTCCATGGGGGCCCACTCGCAACGAGAAGGCTGGCGCCGCAGGTCCCACCATGGAGGGTGCCCCTCTCAGCAATCGCGGCTGTCATAGCATAGGCTTGCCCGGCTCTTCAGCGAAGGCAGGCATCAGGAGGACATTCCATGCTGGCCAGCGTTCCACTCCCCCAACTCCCGGCGGATTTCGAGTTCCAAGCGGGGCCGCACGCCCTGGGTGCGCTGACCGTGGTGGGCTTCGAGGCCGAGGAGAGCCTCTCCAAACCCTACGCAGTGGATGTCACGCTGACCGCGCCCGCGCTGCTCCCCCTGGATGAGAAGGAATTGCTGGGCAAGGACGCCCTGCTGACGGTGCACCAGGGAGGCAACTCGCCCCGGTGGTTCCAGGGCGTGGTCTCCAGCGTGGTGCGATGGGAGTCCCCCAAGGAGCCCGAGCGGCAGTTCTGCCGGATGACGGTGGTGCCTCGCCTGTGGACGCTGCGCCACAAGCGCCGCAGTCGCATCTTCCAGGAGATGTCCGTCCCCGACATCGTCCGCAAGGTGTTGGGCGAGGCCTCCGTGGACCACCGGCTGGCATTGCAAGGCACCTATCGCAAGCGTGAGTACTGCGTGCAGTACCGCGAGTCGGACCTCGACTTCGTCTCGCGGCTGCTGGAGGAAGAGGGCATCTTCTACTTCTTCGAGCACACACCGGATGCGCACACCCTGTGCCTCTGCGACGCCGCGGACAGCTGTGAGCGCATCCCCGGCGCGCCCCAGCTCCCCTTCCGTGAGCCCAGCGAGCAGGAGCCGGACACGGAATCCATTCACGAGTTCGCCGCCCGGACGGAGGTCCAGCCCGGCGCCGTGGCCCTGCGGGACTTCAACTTCCTGCGCCCCGGAATGAACCTCACCGCCACCTCCAGCGTGGAGGGCGGTGAAGGCGCCCTGGAGGTCTATGACTATCCCGCGCGCTACGAGGAGACGGGCACGGGCAACGCACTCGCGCGGATTCGCCTGGAGGAGCTGCGGGTGCGCACGCAGATGGGCAAGGGGGCGGGCAACAGCCGGCGCCTTCTTCCGGGCATGCACTTCGACTTGGACGAGTACCCGGTGGACTCGCTCAACCGCTCCTACTTCCTGCTCTCCGTGCGCCACGTGGGCCGACAGCAACAGGTCCTCACCTTCGGCGAGACGGTGCCGGAGAAGACGGTGCCCTATCGCAACGAGTTCCTCTGCATTCCCTCCGACGTGCCCTACCGACCTCGTCGGCTGACGCCTCGGCCCACCCTCTCCGGCGCCCAGACGGCCATCGTCGTCGGGCCTCCCAACGAGGAGATCCACACGGACGAGCACGGCCGCATCAAGGTCCAGTTCCACTGGGACCGCGAGGGCCGTCGCGACGACAGGAGCTCCTGCTGGATTCGCGTCGGCCAGGCGTGGGCGGGCCCGGGCTGGGGCGCGTTGTACCTGCCGCGCATCGGCCATGAAGTGGTGGTGGAGTTCATCGAGGGAGACCCCGACCGGCCCATCGTCACGGGCAGCGTCTACAACGGGCAGAACGCCACGCCCATCGCGCTGCCGGACCACAAGACCCAGAGCACCCTGCGCTCCAGCTCCAGCCCTGGCGAGGATGGATTCAACGAGCTTCGCTTCGAGGACTCCGCGGGCGACGAGCAGGTCTTCCTGCACGCGCAGAGGGACTTCAACATCGTCGTCGAGAACGACAAGACGCAGCAGGTGGGTGGTAACGAAACCCTGCTCGTGAAGAAGGACCGCAGCCGCACCATCCAGGGCAACCAGAAGCTGGAGGTGAAGAAGAACGATGACAGCGTCATCGGCGGCAACCAGAGCCTGACGGTCGTCCAGAACCGCGCCACCGAGGTCCTGGGCAACCACACCGAAGCCGTGACGGGAGACCAGACCCTCCACGTGACGGGCAACCAGAGCGTGACGGTGGCGAAGAACGCCTCGGAGACGGTGGGACAGACGAAGGTGGTCCAGGTCCGGGCGAGCAGCTCCGTGACGGTGGGCGCGGCCCTCAAGCAGGTCATCGGCGGACAGATGTCCGAGCAGGTGTCCGGCGCCAAGACGGAGACGGTGGGCGGGAAGAAGGCGGAGACCATCCAAGGCGCGCGCACGCTCCAGGTGGGCGGCAGCCTGACCGAGCAGGTCGACAGCCAGCGCACGCTCAAGGTGGAGAAGGACCTGCTCGTGAGCGTGGGCGGCAGGTTCAATCACTCCACCAAGGAGAGCTACACGCTGTCGGCCAAGGAGATCTCCCTGGTGGCCGATGAGCAGTTCACGCTCAAGGTCGGCTCGGCGCTCTTTCAGGTGAAGAAGAACGGCGACGTGGTCATCAAGGGCGCCAAGGTGGAGCTCACCGCCAGCGGTGACGTCATCATCAAGGGCTCGACGATTTCCGAGAACTGAGCCACCCAGGTGGCTCAGTTGATTTGAACGCTGCCGCCCTTGATGCGGTTGACGCCCGCGGAGTGGGTCTCCACGTAGGTACCCTTGATGATGAGCTTGCCGTTGCGGCGCAGGGTGATGCTGGCCTGACCACACTTCAGGACAATCTCGTCCGTGCCCTCGATGACCACGCGCTGGCCATCCACGTGGGCCTCGACGGGCGCGGGCTGGGCGGTGGGTTCTTCCAGCATCGCGTCGAGGCTCGGCGTGTCGCTCAGGAGCAGGCCCGTGATGATGGGCAGGCGAGGATTGCCACGCTCGAAGGTGAGCAACACCTCCTGACGCGTCTGCGCCGCGTGCTGGAGGTGCTCCGGCTCCAGGGGAACAGTCCTTCGAGCGACACACGGCCCCGAGGGATTGCCCTCGAAGTCAACGAGCGGAGCCCCCGCGCTGTCCGCGCCGACGAGCCACCCGACCAGCGGTGTGAGGATGGGCTGGTACTCGGCGGCACCTGGGGCTCGCATGTTGTGAGGATCACCGGGTGAGGACATGTCCAGGGCTCCGTTGCGCCGACACCGGGTCAGCGGGCATGCACAGTCTAGCCGTTGGAAGCATGCGTTGCCTGCTTCTGGAGGGACTCGGCTCGTTGTGCCTCCCTCTCGCGTCTGGTGTCAGGTCCGGACTCCCCCTTGTGGTAGGCGACCTGATTCGGCAGCTGCTCGACGAAGCGATGGCCTCCTGGCAGCTGGCTCCGAAGGCGCGTTGACCATCGCACATACCGTGCGGGAGGCTCGACGCCATGGACTCAGCACAGCCACAACGACCGAACCCGGTTGCCAGCTTTTTCTCTGAGTCATTGGGCTGCTTGGCCGCGATTGCTGTTGTCGGCGGCGTGGGGTGGCTCCTGTGGCTGGGGGCTGAGAGTGCCTGGACTCGCCTTGTGGGAGCAGATGCGGCACAGCGTGCCCGCGAGGCGCAGGCAGCCGCCGAAACTGCGCGCCTCGCGAATCGAATTGCGCTTCTCGAAGAGATGTCGGCTCAACATGCAGCCAGCATCCGCCACATCAACAACACCGCTGAGGCCGAGAGAACTGTTTCGTTCTCGCCTGGGGCGCGTGGCTACCAAACCGTACGCTCAGGCAACGCGACGTTTCTCCTGAAGCTCGAAAAGGTTGTCCCTTACGTGAATGGGCAGCGTCTCACGTTCCACGTTGCGAACCCTCAGAGCGTGATGTTCCACGACCCGACCGTGACCGTCAAATGGGCCCCGAAACGTCCAGAGCCCACGCAGGAGAGCGACTACTTCGCCGCGATGAGTGTCTGGGAGTCCGCGCGCAGGTCAAAGACCGAAACCATCCTGATGGAGGTCCGACCTGGATGGTGGACGCCCTTCAGCATCGTTGTCGACCCTGCGACTCCTGATGATGTGGCCGATATCGAGGTCTCCATGGTGGTGTCAAAAGTCTCCGGCCCCACTCGCTAACATGAGCGTCGCAACACCTCTGCGATAGCGCGCTGACCACGCGTTTCTTCCGACTCGGCCCCATCCCTCCCAGGACCTGAAGCTCCGCCCGCACCGGGGAGGTCTTTCCACGGGGTAACAGGTGTCACCCGGGCCTTGTCCGCTCGCGAATAGGCGGGGTGGTCCCAGGGAGCGAGGCACACGTGGCGGGCCAATGAGGAGGGACCTCGGTCCCTAGCTTGGCGGCACCCGATGGCGCGCGAGCAACTCGGGTGTCTTCATGTTCATGCTGAATGAGCCTCCCCGGGTTTTGTGGACACCAGAGATGAGGTGACCGAAGGATGTCCACGACGATGCCGAGACGCGAGCGCAGGAAGTACACGCCCGAGTTCAAAGCCCGGGCCGTGAAGATGGTGCTGGAAGAGGGCAAGTCCCGGGCGCAGGTGGCCAAGGACCTGGACCTGACTCGCAGCGCGCTGGAGACCTGGATGAGGCAGTCCCGAACGGACGCGGGCCAGGGGTCGTCCGGGGCGCTGACGACGGGTGAGAAGGAGGAACTCGCTCAGTTGCGCCGCGAGGTGCGCCAGCTGCGGATGGAGCGGGAGATACTAAAAAACGCGGCGGCCTTCTTCGCCAAGGAGAGCACGTGAGGTTCACGGCCATCCAGGAGGAGAAGGCGAACTACCCGGTGGCGATGCTGTGCCGTGTGCTGGAGGTGTCCCGAGCGGGCTACTACGCCTGGGAGGGACGTGAAGCGTCGGCACGCCAGAAGGCCAATGCGGCGCTGGTGGAGCGAATCCAGCAGGTGCATCAGGACAGCCGCCGCACCTATGGTAGCCCACGCGTCCAGGCCGAGCTGAAGGCCCAGGGGCTGCCCGTGGGCCGGCACCGCGTGGCCCGGCTCATGCGCGAGGCTGGGCTCCGCGCTCGTCGACGCAGACGGTTCGTGCACACCACGGACTCCAAGCACGGCCTCCCGGTGGCGCCCAACGTGCTGGCTCGCGACTTCAATCCACCAAGGCCCGACCGGACGTGGGCGACGGACATCACGTACGTGCCCACGCGGGAGGGCTGGCTCTACCTGGCAGTAGTGCTGGACCTCTTCAGTCGGCGCGTCATCGGTTGGGCCATGGACCGCTGCATCGACCGGCACCTGGTGCTTTCGGCTCTCGACATGGCGCTCAAAGGTCGCTGTCCCCCAGCGGGACTGTTGCACCACTCGGATAGGGGCAGCCAATACGCCAGTGAGGACTACCAGCGAGCGCTGGCCGCCCGCGGCATCCGATGCAGCATGAGCCGCAAGGGCAACTGCTGGGACAACGCCGTGGTGGAGAGCTTCTTCTCCACGCTGAAGACAGAGCTGGTGCACGAAGCGGACTTCTCGACGCGCGAGGCGGCGAAGGGTGGCTTGTTCGAGTTCATCGAGGTGTTCTACAACCGCAAGCGGCGGCACTCCTCACTTGGCTACGTCAGTCCCGCCGAGTTCGAGAAGACCGCCTCGCAGGCGCCACTGGCTGCTTAACCCACCTGTCCACAGAACCCGGGCAAGCTCAGAACGCCCTCGCCATCATGGGAGGCACGCTCCTCTTCGTGCTGCCCGGGCTCTATGTGGCCCTGTGCACGAGCCTCGCTCCCGCAGCCGTCGCCGTGGACGGACTGGGGCCACTGGCCTCGCTTCGAAGCTCCTACACACTCATCCAGGGGTATCGCCTGCGGCTGCTCGGCGTCGTGCTCCCCCTGGTCCTCACCATGCTCCTCGTCAGCAGCGCGGGGGATGGCCTCATGAACCTGATGCAGGGGCTTCCCACCCCGCTCTTCTTCGCAGCCGGCTTCGTCACCACCCTGATGACCATGGCCGCGCTGGCCCTGTACGAAACCGCCCTGGTGCTCGCCTACCAGCGACTGCGGGAGCGACAGCCCGTCTCGCCATCGACATCAGGAATGGCCTGAGCGCGCGCCCCGACGCCTTCCACCTCAAACAGGCAAATCAAGACATCCTGACGTGGGTGCCAATCCCAGCAGGTGCTGTTCTTCGAATCCTCCAAGGCCCCGCCATTTCGACTCCGCGGCGAATCGACAACCATGTCACAGTCAAGGCCGAGGGGCCGGAGAGTCGTGGCGCGAGGTCTGACCATGGCTCGCGCCAGGAGAAGGAAGAAACATGCGTTGTCGCTTTTCAGGGTGGGTGTGGGCGCTGCTGTTCGTCGTGGGTTGCTCTTCGCCGAGCGGTGAGGACGACGGGGCCGGGAACGTGGACCCCAAGGACTTCTACCGGGGAGGCTCTCGACTCAAGGCGCACGTGACGACCACGGCGGAGGGGCTGAGCTGGCCGACGAAGTCGCGCGACACGTGGCACGACAGCACGTTGAACAAGGCCTGTGCCTGGGAGGCGTCCGGTCCTGACGGTGCCTTCACCTGCATGCCCCAAGACCTGGAGTTGGTTCCCAACAAGGGGCGGGGCCTCTACATCGACGCCGCCTGCACCGAGGGGCTCTATGCCAGGAGCACACCCCTACCCTCGGGTCCCCTCTTCGTGAAGAAGAAGGACTATTGTGCCTCCTCCTCGAGCATCCACGTCGTGGGAGAACGGATCGCGACCACGTCCGCATACTTCCACGACGGCACGAAGTGCGCCGCCACGCAGCTCTCGCCGGACATCGAGGTGTACCGAGTAGGAGAGGAAGTGGTGGATGGAACCTTCGTCCGGGGCACGCTGAAACAGATGCAGAGCGGGCCTCGGCTCTCGGCCTACTTCATCGAGGGCGAGGATGGGTCGATGCAGTTCTCCCACCTCCAGGACATGCTCCAGGACACCCCGTGCACGCCTGCCAAGACGAGCGACGGAAAGTCTCGCTGCGTGCCCATGGGCCACACCACCGTGCGGAACCATGACAGCGACCTCGCGGTGAACGACACTTGCACTGAGCTCGCCTTCTCGGACGTCTGTGTGAGTACCCCGCGCTTCGCGGTGGTCCCCGCCGAGGGAGCATGCGGCCCGGGTTCCACCGTCTACGAGGCGGGAGAACCGGTCACCCAGCTCTACATCTCCAGGTCGGACGGCAAATGCCAGCCGAGCACGGACGGACCTCCGAACGGGCACTCCTTCGGGGCGGGTGTCGAGATTCCCGCGTCGACCTTCCTGGAGGCCAAGGAGGCCCACCTCAAGTCGTATGGTCGGCTCAAGGTGCGCGGACTGCGACTGGATGACTCGGTCCTGATACCCCTCGCACTGCACGACACCCAGCTGGACACCCACTGCACGTTCAGGGAGGACATGAGCCAGAAACTGCGGTGCTTCCCCGACTCGAGCCTCTTCTTCCACAGGGAACTCTTCGCGGATTCCGCGTGCGCGAATCCACTGGCATTGGCATTCGAGACCACTCCGCAGTGTGGGTCATCATCTTCGTCCCGCTATGTCCTCGAGGCCACCTACACTGGCGACTGGACTCTGGGGCATCGCGTCTTTCGCCCAGGCCCGAAGTACGAGGGTCCCATCTTCATGGGGAACACCCTCGGAGGGAACAACCCTCCCAACTGCCGTCCCCTCGAGCGCCCACCTGGGTTGATCGCCTACAAACTGGGGGCGGAGATACCCGCCACTTCGCTGGTCGAAGGCACACGAGTACGAGACTGACGCTCGGGAGCCTGACCTCCGCTGGGCAGATATGACGGCGTGCGGCGTGCCCATGCTATGCACCCGCACCGCCGCCATGAACATGTCTTCTTCGCCGATGCCTCGTGTCCGAGCCCTGACCTCGGGACTCTGTCTGCTCACCTTGCTGTCGCTTGCCGCGTGTGGCGACTCCGACGACTCGTCCCTCTGGGTCGAGGGCACATTCGAGTCCGACTTCGACGGCCATCGGGTGGACCACAGCGACTTCGACCGGTACACCCGAGCCACCGCCTCGAGGGCGGACCTTCCGCCCACCGTGAACCACCTTCAGCTCTGCGGCACTTCGCCGGAGGAGAGCACCGGTGGGCCACGGGTCGACCGGGCGTACTGCTTCAACCTCTACATCGACAAGCAACTCCCGCGCGGCACTCCCGCGACATTCACTCTCGCCGGGAGGACAGAGCTCCCCGAGCCCCCCGGCCCCAACGGGCATCGGGCCGTCTTCTCACCACACGAGGGGCATTCCGCGAGCGTGCGGCAGGTCTGGGTCACGCCCTATTGCGGTCCAGGTGTCACCGCCCCCAACCCCGTGTACCAGGAAGTGACGGGGACGCTGGAGGTGTCGACGTACGACGACACCCTGATCGCAGGGAGGCTCGTCGCGGAGATGTCTGGGCAATCCGCGAGCGGTTGCCCGACCCAGCGGACGCGAGCCGACATCCAGTTCACCGTCCCGTTTGGCTCCGGGTCGAACGGACATCACTAGAGGCCCGCCAGCCAGAGCAACCTGGTTGCGACGTCCAGGACGGCGGGACCCGACCGCAATCCCGCCTGCCGCGACGTTCGCCTCACCAGACTTTTCGGACCGTCACCCTGAACCCTGTTCGGTGCGCAGGGACAGCCCCGAGTCAGCTCCGCGGGGCTCCCGCATCAGGTAGAGCGCACCGGCAGTCGCGAGCGCAAGCGCCGCGGTGACCGCGGCGGCGGGCCAACCGAAGAACGAGACGATGGGGCCGGCAAGGGCGGTGCCGAGACTCCCGCCAATGAAATAGACAACCATGTAGACGCTGTTGAATCGAGCCGGCTGCAGAGGGTCGATGTTCAGGACCCGGCGCTGGTTGGCGACCTGGGCGGCGAACAGGCCTGTGTCGAACAGGGCCAAAGCCAAGAGCATCAAGGGAGCGAAGCTCAAGGCGGGCGCCATCGCCAATGTGCACGCGAGGGCCAGCGCCAGGCCGGCGAACACGACCGGGCGGCTTCCGAACCTGTCCGCCAGTTGTCCCGCGACGCGGGTCGCGACGATTCCCGCCACGCCCGCGAGCGAGTAGAGGCCGATGACGGTCGCCGACAGGTTGAGCGGCGGCATGGCGAGCGCCAGAGACAGCCCCATCCAGATCAGGCTGAAGGCGAAGAACCACAATGCCCCGGACACGGCCGCCACGCTCAGTTCAGGAGAGGTGCGCAGCAATCGCGGCATGGCGACCAAGGTCGCGAGGTAGGGTTGAGCGCCGCGTTGAGCCGCGCCGGGAAGAATGGCCCTGCTCCCCACCGCGCAAACCAGACAGGCGCCGGCCACGATGAGCAGCATGGCGCGCCATCCGAGCCCATCGGATAGACCGCCCCCGACCGCCCGGCCGAGCAGCACGCCCGCCGATATCCCAGCCGTGACGCTCCCCAGCGCACGTCCCCGCGTTTCGGTGGGCGAGTGCTTGCCGGCCAGGGTGCTCATCTGAGCGCCGGTGCTCGCGCAGATCCCCGAGCACAGGAGCGCAGCGCCAAAGGTGTAGACGTTCGTGGCGATGGCGGCGAGCGCGAGGGACAGGCTCAGGACGGCGAGCTGGACGGACACCAGCTGTCGGGCGGGCAGGAGGTCCACCAGGGGAACCAGAAATGCCAGGCCGAACATGTACCCCAGGACGGGCAAGCCCGCCGCCGTGCTCGTCGACGCGAGCGACGCGCCGAGATCGGCGGCGATGCGGGTGAGCTCCGGCTGGACGACGTAGCTCGTCGACGTGGCCACGCCGGCCGCGACCGCGAGGAAGAAGACGCCTCTTCCACTGAGGCTTTCGAGGCGCGGGGCGCCATGAAGGTGCGCTGAAGTCATGCTCGCGACGATAGGTGTGGCGTCATGATGCGTCTGGCGGGATTCGGGCCTGAACAGGAACGAGCGCCATGCGCGGGAAGACGACGCGGTGGGGTTCAGGGCGGCAGTCCAAAAAGTCTGTGCTCCCTGGCATGGCCTGCCTCCGACATACATCCCCGCCCTGCCGAACGTTCGAACAGGTCATGGGGCCTGCTTGCCATCCCCCCTGTCGCCCGTGCCACTCTGGCCAGATGAACCGCGTCCTCTTGCTGGCCGGACTGTTGAGCCTCGTTGCGTGCAAGGGCACCGCCAACGCGCCAACCCCCCATGATGGAGGCCCCGACACCCCAGGGGGACCCGATGGTGGGCCCGGGGAGAACCGGGCCGCGGCGTGTGTGGTGCAATCGATGCTCACCGCTCGCTGCTCCAGCTGTCACGGCGCGCTGCCCACCCAGGGCGCGACGATGCCGCTGCGGACCCTGCACGACATGCGGGTGAGCTCGGCGATGGATGGGAGCCTCAGCACGGCCCAGCGCGCGCTCATCCGCATGCGCGCGGACGTGTCCCCGATGCCACCCGCCCCGCAGGAGCGCGCGAGCGCCGCCGAGCTCTCCGCGCTCGAGACCTGGATGGCGGAGGGGATGCCCCTCTGCGGTGAGACGGGCGGCCCGCCCGTGACGGGGGTGTCCGAGCCCAACCTGCTCGACCCGTCCGCGCTCTTCAGCTGCACCGCGGGCGTGCGCTCGGATGCGCCCACGCGCATTCGCCGCATGAACCGGCGCGAGTTCACCCGCAACGTCGGCGGCTCGGTGGAGCGCAGCTGGACCGGGTTCAGCTTCTACGACAACCCGCTCGACCCCAGCGCCATCGAGCAGTACAGCTCATGGGCCACGGACGAGACCCTGGACGAAGCCACGGTGGAGCTCTTCCTTCCGGTGGTCGGTGAAGCCGCCTCGCCGTGGACGATGAACTACCCGGACGGCAACCGGATGGAGCGCGTCTTCACCAACAGCCGCTTCAGCTGCATGTTCAACGACGCGAACCCGAGCGACTCCTGCAAGCGCTTCCACCTCGGCCAGATGCTCGAGTTCGGCGTCTTCTTCCGTCCGCCCACCGAGGATGAGCTCACCCGCCTCACCGCCTTCGCGACCGAGGTCATCGCGCAGGAGCCGAGCAAGTCTCCTCAAATCCGCGCGGACTCCATCACGAGAATCTCCAACGCCGCGTGGATGATGACCGGCGCCATGTTCCGCCGGGAGATGGGCGGCGAGCCGGCCGGTGGGCGCGTGGAGCTGACCAGCCTCGAGCTGGGCTCGCAGCTGGCCTACGCCCTGGGAGGACGCGCGCCCTCGGCCACGCCGAGCTTCGTGTGGCCGCACTACTCCGCGCCCCTCGAGGGGCATCTGGCGGACGTGGCGACCGCCGCGAAGGATGGCTCGCTCAAGCAGGATGCGACGACCACTGCCTTGATTGCGAAGCACCTGGGCGGTGTCGACGCAAACCAGAACGGGACACCGCGCTTCGACCTGGTGCAGGACTACAACGAGGAGCAGCGCTCCAAGCGCGGGCAGTACTGGCTGGGTGACGGCGTCGCGGGCTTCTTCCGCGAGTGGCTCGGCTACGGGCATGTGGCCGGGGTGTTCAAGGAGTCCCCGGCGGCGACCTCGCGCTTCGAGCTGGAGGGGCTCGGCAACATCAGCGCGATCTCCTACGAGAACCTGCTCACCAACTTCCACCCGCTGGAGCCCACCTTCATCCAGCAGTTCGATGACCTGATTGCGCGGGTGGTGGTCGAGGACAAGGACGTGCTGGCGAACCTGCTCACCACGCGCACCTTCTACGTGCCGTCCATGCAGAACGCGGCCTACGACTCGCACAAGGGCCTCTCGCACCCCTACAACGTCAGTGAAATCCTCCCGGCGACCGTCGCGGGCCGCTGGAAGACGCTGCCCGCCACCGAGCGCGCGGGCGTGCTGACCCACCCGGTGTGGCTCGCCGCGCACGGCGGCAACTTCGAGGACGACCCGTCCATCGTCCACCGCGGCAAGTGGGTGCGCGAGAACCTGCTGTGTGGCTTCGTCCCGCCGCTCAGCAGCGTGCAGGTGGCGGCCCAGGTCGGCGCCCATGCCGCCGACAAGAACGCGCGCCGTCGCCTGCAGGAGGCGACCGCTGGAGCGCAGTGCCAGGGCTGCCACCGCTTGATGGAGCCGCTCGGCCTGCCCTTCGAGATCTACAACCACGCGGGCTTCCTGCGCGCGAGGGACCACTCGACCAGCGGAGGCTGGACCACGCCGGACGGAAGCTCGACGCTCACGTCGATGCCGGACCCCGCGCTGAACGGCACGGTGCGCGACGCGGTGGAGCTGAGCGAGCGGCTGGCGACCTCGCGGCACGTGAAGCGCTGCTTCGTGCGACAGACGTTCCGCTACTTCATGGGCCGCCCGGAGAACCTGAGCGATGCCTGCACGCTGACGCGGATGGAGCAGACCTACGATGAGAACCAGGGTTCGTTCTCCAAGATGCTGACCACGCTGATGACCAGCGACACCTGGAAGACGCGGCGCGTGCCGCAGGCTGGAGAATGACTGTCATGTTCTCGCGACGAACCGTCCTGAAGGGCATGGCCGCCGGCCTCTTCGCGCCCTACTTCCACGACGTCTACGCCCAGTCGTCCGCGTTGCCGGCGCGCCTGGTGCTGGTCCTCGAGTGCAATGGCGTCTACCCCCGCGCGCTCCTGAGCACGGGCACCCGCACGGCGCTGGGTGGACGCGCCAACACGTCCGACCGCATCTTCTGGGACGCGTACAAGGACACGCCGCTGGTGCGTGAGGACGACAACCTCGCCAGCGCGCTGTGTCTCGGGCCGCTAGCGGCGTCTTCCGGCAACATCGACCTGGTGAAACGCTCCGCCGTGCTGCTGGGGCTCTCCAACCTCATCGCGGGCGGCGGACACTCCAGCGGGACGGGCGGGCTGAGCTGCGCGGTGAATGGCGCGGGCGCGACGTTCGACGCGGTGATTGCCCCGCGTCTGCGCCGTGGGGCGCCGTTCGATGTGCTGCGCCTGGGCACCAGCTCCGCGCGCGTGTCCATCGTCTACGAGACCTGCGCGCTCGGACCGCGCAAGCCCGCGGGCATCATCGTCAACCCGTCGCTCGCGTTCGACAGCACCTTCGGCTCGCTGCTCGGGGGCTCGACGACCGGGCGTGACCGCAAGATGCTCTTCGACTTCGCGCTGGCCGACTCGCGCAAGGCACTGGCGGAGTTCCGAGGCAACTCCAACGAGCGGCTGAAGCTGGAGCGCTACCTCGCCTCGCTCGAGTCGCTTCGCACGCGGGAGAACCAGCTCGCGGGCATGGCGGACCGCGTGCGGCCCTACCTGCCGCCCGCGCCGAAGGACAACCCGCTCATCACCGGCGCTGGCTCACCGCCCGACTCGCTGAAGTGGTTCGAGGCGCAGTTCCAGATTGCCACCGCGTCCCTCCTGGGCGGGCTGACGAACACGGTGGTGCTGGCGACGGGTACGTCGGGCTTCGACGTGGCCTATGGCGCGGACGTGGCCGACGTGCAGCGCCACAGCCTGCAGCACGGCCTGGATGCGGGGCAGAACTGGGACCGCGTCGCCGAGGTCACCCGCCGCCACGTGCAGCTGGTGGCGAACCTGGCGAGGACGCTGGCGGCCACGCCCGAGGTCGGCGCGAGCGGCTCGATGCTGGACCACACCGCCATCGTGTTCATGTCCGACAACGGCGAGCAGCACCACTCGACCTCGCGGGAGTGGCCGAAGCTCGTGGTGGGTGGCAACGCGCTGGGCCTGAAGACCGACGGGCGCACGGTGGTGTACCCGAAGTACGACGCGGCCCGGAACCGGCAGGTCTCCAACCTCTTCAACACGCTCGGCCACGCGTTCGGAGACGTGGACTTCAACACCTTCGGGCAGGAAGGCAGCACGCGCATCGCGCCGGGACCGCTGAGCGAGCTTTACGGCTGAGCCGCGAGAGCAGGACGTGTGCGCCTTCCCCAAGCCCCACGGGGAAGCGCGCACGGTCCTCGCGGGGGGCGGCCTCGCTCACTTCGCGCCCGGGAGCGCGGCCAGCGCGGCTCGCACCGCGTCCACGGCGTACTGGGAGAACTCGCGCTGCATCCTGGGCAGGCGCTCCGCCTCCGCGAGCGCCGTCTCCAGGTCCTTGCGCGCCTCGTCCGTGCGGCCGGCCCGCTCCAGGGTCCTCGCCCGACTCAGCCACACCGCCAACCGTCGGCCGCCCTGGGCCCGCTTCAGCGCGCGGTCCGTCGCGGCGAGCGCATCGTCATGGCGGCCGAGCTCGCGGAGGGTCGCGGCCACCCGCGTGCTGGCGGAGAAGTCGTCCGGGAGCTCTCGCTCCGTCTGGGCGAAGAGCTCGAGGGTGGCCGCCAGGTGTCCGCTCGCCTCCGCGGCGCTGTAGAGATGGGAGTCCCACGCCGCCCTGCCCCGCGCCGTGGTCTCCTCGGCGCGGTACGCGAGCACCTTGGCGTAGTACTCCTCGGAGAGCTTCCGGGCTCCCTCCTTGTCACCCCGCGCTTCGAGCAGGTCCGCCATGGAGTCGTAGAGCCAGGTCTGGCGCTTCGCGCCGTGCTTCTGGGCCTGCTCGAAGGCCTTCTCGAAGTGGACCTCCAGTGCCTTCATGGCCGGCGCGGCCCAGGGCTTGGGCTCCTGGGCGTAGCGCGCGCACGAGTAGCCGGTGCTCGCCGCGCCCGCTCGCGCTTCCTCGTCGAGGCTCGGGACGGTCCTCACCGCGTACTCCGCGCAGGATTGGAAGGCCTCGGCGTTCCACAGCGCGTTGAGCGCGGACTCCACTGCCCGGGTGCGACGGCTCCAATTCCCGGGGCCTTGCGCCACCGCCTCCTGATACTTCCGCGCCGCCAGCTCGTGCTCCCTCCGGGCATAGGCGCGGTCGCCCTCGAGCAGCAGCAACTCCGGCCCCGACACCTGGGTGCTCAGCGCGCGCCGGGCATCGTCGAGCAGCGCCAGGACATCCTCCAGTCCCGCGCCGCCCATCCAGCGCAGCGCGGGCGTCTCGGTCTCGGAGTCGAGCACCAGCAACGTGGGCAGGTTGTCCACCGGGAAGCGCTCCAGGAGCGGCTCATTGATGGGGTCATCCACGTCCACCGCGAGCAGGACATAGTCCTGCGCCTTCGCGATGAAGTCAGGCGAGGCGAAGACCTGGGCTTCCATGGTCCGACAGGGCGGACACCACACCGCGCCGAAGTCGATGAAGAGCGGCTTGCGCTCGGCGCGGGCCTGGGCGAGCGCCGCGGCGTAGTCGTTCCGGATGAACGTCGCGTGCTCGGGGGGGCGTCCCTTCGTGGTGGCGCACCCCACGAGGACCGCAAGACAGACAGGGAGGAGCAGCTTCATGAGCAGCGACTCTAGTCCGCAGCCCCACGACCTCCGATGTCCGGGAAGCGCTCGCAGGCCCGTTCAGGTGCGTCCAGGTGGGCCGGGATGCCCACGTCGCCCGCCGGCCCGACGCAAGGATGCACACCTGATGGCGACTCAGGTGCAGCGCCCTCAAGCCTTCATGCCCCTCGGATTCAGCACACCTTGGCGGCCGGCAGCCCTTTCCAGGGCCGGTGCCCATGACAACCTTGAGAGTCCATTCACAAGCAAGAAACCCCAAAGGCATCTCATCCACCCGAGGCAAGACAGCGAGCGTTCGGACACACCCTGTGACCACGAGTAGGAGGCAGCATCCCGCTGGAGCACCTGGACCTCGCCATCCCGGCTCCTCGTGAAATTATCCAGACACAATGTCTGCCTTGTCACTCCGCACTGACGCATCTGCCTCCCACCGGGGTCGCGCATGCCTTGTCTTTGTGGCAAGAAAGACCGGCAATTCTTAAAAAGGAATACTTCCAGGCTGAACCGGGTTGATGGCGCTGAGTGGCTCCATCCGCCAAGGGGAGGACGGCGTGCAACTGATTGATGCGATCCGGCAGGTCGACGGGCAGCTTCAGCAGCACGAACAGTTCGGCGACTCCTCACGCATCGTGGGCCGAGTCATCGAGCGGTACAAATTCGCGTTGGAGGTCCTCGCGCGAAGCAACCCAAGGCTCCAGGCGCTGGCGTCGCGCGTCGAGCTGCTGGATGTCCGCTCGGTGGACATGCTCCTGGGTGACCTCCTGGTCCGCGCGGAGCTGGAGGCAGCGGTCAGCCGCATCGAGTCCTCCGGCCCCTCCGGCGCGGAATCCGAGAAGCTGGCCTCCCTGCTCGAGGACGCGCTGGGGCCCACGCCCCGGGAACGCGGCCCGGGGCTCGCCCGGCGAGGCATGGAGCGCGAGCTCATCGTCGGCCCCTCGGCGCGGACCTGGGTCTGGGACCTCCCCGACGCGTCGACACCGCTGGCCGACACCCTCCGCGAGAGCATCCAGAAGGGCTTCATGCCCGGCGCGCAGAGCAGCGTGAACATCCTCCGCCCGACTCCGCGCGGTGTGCAGGGATTGGAGCGCGCCTGCACCCTGCTCCACCGCCTGGTGCCTCACATGGCGGACAGCATCTTCCGCCACCTGCACTCCATCGCCGTGGCCCACATCCGGGGCGCGCGCGGACGCATGCTCACGGGCTCGGGCGGGGATGGCACCCCCTGCATGATCTTCATCGACCCGGACGAGCTGGAGAATCCCTGGGACACCGCCGGCCACATCCTGCACGAGGGCATCCACCTCAAGCTCTCGGACCTCATCCGCACCGGCGCCATCGTCACGGATGACGAGCCCGTCGACCTTCCCTGGGGCCGCA
The DNA here is from genome assembly GCF_038561935.1 of Myxococcus stipitatus. The sequence continues at coordinate 9,249,616 of NZ_CP102770.1, forward strand.
GGACGGCGCTCTCGAACACCCTCTTCGCCTTCCACGCCTACGTGCACATGCACGTGTTCCGCGCTGCGGTGGAGCACCTCGGCCCGGCCTGCCACGCCGAGTTCGGCGCCCCTCGCGACTACCAGGCCCCCGCCCACGCGATGTCCGTGGTGAACAACGAGACCGCCGTGCCCTACTCGCGCGCGGAGGAGCGGCTCGACTTCCTGCACGCGCAGCTCTCCGGCCCGCTGTCCCCGCGTCTGACACCACATGGGCGACAGCTCGTCGCGTGGCTCTGGGACACGCTGCGTCCCTTCGAGCGTGCCTCCACAGGCCCCATCGAGTCCGTCGCGGCCCCACCGCGCGCGCCACCCTCCTCCGCGCGCTACCGGAAGGGCACTCACCTGTCGCTGCGCCGCTCGCCATCTTCCGAGGCGCTGTTCGCCCTGGACCCGCGCACCCAACGAATCGTCACCCTCAACCTCGCGGCCTGGCTCGCGTTCGAGCTGTGCGAGGACAAGACCGAGGAGGAGATGCTCTCCGCGTACACCGCCTCGCTTGGACTGGGCACCGAGCGCGGCTGGGCACAGCTCGCCCCCACCCTCGAGGGGCTCGTGGCGAGCGGCATGGTGGAGCGTCTTCCCCAGGCAGCCCGCGCCTCCGGAGGCGCCTCCCGATGACCACCCCCAAGGACCTCATCCAGCAGGCGGACCGCGCGCTGGTCGCCCACCCCTCGTTCGGGGATACACCCCGCATCCTCGCGCGCGTCCTCACCCGCTACCGCTTCGGCCTGGAGCTGTTCGCCGAGCGCCTGCCCTCGCTCGCCCGGACCGTCACCGCCATCGAGGCGCTCGAGGACGGCGACGCGCGGCGCATCTTCTTCGACCCGCTGGTCCGGCTCGCGCTGGAGCAGGCCTTCTCCGACCTCGAAGCGGGGAGCCTGAAGTCACCCCATCCCCTGGAGGAGTGCCTCCCGGGCGCCCTCGCGGCGCTGCCGCTGGGCCTGTCTGAATCCCGCATGCCGTCGCGCTGGCTCGTGGGCCAGGACACACCCAAGTGGCTGTGGGGCGAGGCCCAGGCCTCGGACCCTCATTCGCTGGCGCTGCAGTCCGCGTTCGACGGCGTCTTCGGCGCGAGGCCCGGGAGCAGCGGGAAGCTCCTGAGCCCCGACGCGGAGGCCCAGCGTCGGCTCAACGACGCCATCGACCTGCTCACCACGCTCCTGCCCCAGTCGGGCGTCGGCGCGCTCACCCATGTGGAGGCCATCGCCCTGCTCAGCGCGCGGCTCGAGGGAGGCACTGTCCTGTCCGCCGCGGGGGGAGACCTGACGCCCTCCACCATCTTCCTGGCCATCCGCGACCTGGACAACCCGTGGGACATCGCCGGCTGCATCCTCCACGAATCGCTGCACATGAAGCTCTTCGATGCCACACGCTCCACCGCGCTCGTGGCCCAGCCCGAGGAGACCATCCAGGTCCCGTGGCGGAACATCCGCTGGTCCATCGTCCGCGCGGTGTTCTCCTACCATGTGTATGTCCATCTCGCGTTGTTCAAGGCCGCGGCGCTCTCGGCGGACGACGTGTTGCTCCGACGGTTTGGAGACCCCTCCGCCTACCTCTCGCATGCCCACGCGACCTCGGTGGAGCGCAAGGCGGGTGCGCCACGCTATGACCGCTCCATCGACCGGACGCGCTTCCTCGGCCAGCAACTGCTGACGGAGTGGGCGCACCTGCTCACGCCCCAGGGGCGCGACTTCGTGCGCTGGCTCAATGACTCGCTCGAGCCCGTGAGTCGCGCCGTCTACGGCGACGCGGTCCGTGAGAGCCCGCCTCCGACGGCAGACCTCACGGCGTATCGGAAGACACGGGGCCTGCGGGCCCGCGCCTCGCCTCGGGGCGAGTGCTTGATGGTGTTCTCGCCGGAGACGCCGCGCATCCACTGGCTGGATTTGAATGCGTGGCTCATCTTCGAGCTCAGCGATGGCCGCACGCTCCCGGAGATGGAGCGAGCGTACCTGGAGGTCGTGGGCGGCAGGGTCGATGCCGCTGAAGCACGACGTCAGCTCCGCACGGGGCTCGACTCACTCGTACGCAGTACCCTCGTAGAGCCAACACGGCAGCAAGGAGAAGCGACATGAACCCCAATGACACGCAGTGGCTGGAGACGGTGAAGAACCTGGTGGCCGAGAAGCAGCAGCTCCAGGCGCCCAGCGTGACGTGCGGCTCCAGCGCCGAGCGTCAGTGGTGGCCGCCGTACACGGTCAACGACACGAAGCGGAACGAGGACTGACCGCTTCGCTCATCCCGCTGTCCGGCCCGCCGTGCCCACGCTCCGGTGCCTCCGCGAACCGGAAGCCGGGCCCGGCGGGCCTCTCTCCCCGTCTCCATACCCGCCCCACCGAGGAGCCTCGCGCGAATGAGCACCCATGACATCCTCGTAGCGGGCAATGGCGCGCTGGGACTGGCGACCGCGCGTGCCCTCTCCCTCCAGGACCCCGAGCTGCGCATCGCCGTGGTGGGGCCCGTCGGAAGGCCCGCGGGGGCCTCCCCCGCCGCCGGAGCGATGCTGGGCTGCTACGGCGAGGTGACGGCGCCGCTGCTGCGGACCCCGGCCGGACGCGCACGCCATGCGCAGAGCGTGCTCGCCGCGAAGCTGTGGCCCGCCTGGCTCGAAGCGCTCAACAGCCAACTTCCCGTCCACGAGCAGGTGCACATCCACCCGGGCACCATCGTGTTCAGCAACGCGAAGTCGGGCACCATCGAGGACGAGAACTTCCTCGCCATCCAGCAGGCGGTCCGGGACGAGGGCGAGCCTCACGAGGAGCTCGACCCCAACCAGGTCCCCGGCCTGAACCCCGCGGAGGACTGTCGTCCCAAGAGAGCGCTGTTCCTTCCTCGCGAGGGCACCGTGGACGCCAGTCGCCTGCTGCGCGGGCTGACACGGGTGCTGGAGCAGTCTCCGAAAGTGACGCTCGTGGATGGAGCGGTCAAGGCGCTCGATATCCACAAGGGTCGTGTCACCGGCGTTCGGCTGGAGGATGGAACGACGTTGTCGGCGCCGCAGGTCGTGCTCGCGATGGGCGTCGGGACGCAGGCGGTCCTCGATGAGGTGCCGGAGCTGGCCCGTCGCATCCCTCGCATCTTCTGCGGTGGTGGCACCTCGCTGCTGCTCCAGGTGCCTCGGCAGACGCTCCGCCATGTGGTGCGGACCCCCAACCGCGCCTTCGCCTGTGGATTGCACGCGCTTCCTCGCGCGGACAATCAGGTCTACGTCGGCGCGACGAACATCCTGTCGGCGAAGCCCCTGCTGCGCACCACGCCCGCGGACATGTACTTCGTCCTCGAGTGCCTCCTGGAGCAGATCGACCAGGACCTCTGCGCCGCGCAGCTCGTCACCTGGCAGGCCGGCAACCGGCCCGTCACCGTCGACACGTGCCCCCTCATCGGCCCGACGTCGGTCGAGGGGCTCTGGCTGCTGACGGGCACCTATCGCGACGGACTCTTCCAGTCGCCGCTGCTCGGCCAGCACCTGGCGCGGCGGATGTGCCGACAGCCTGGACTCATCCAGGAGGACTTCCTCCCGGAGCGAAAGCCGCTCTCCCTCTACTCGCTGAAGGAAGCCCGCGAGGAGGCCCTCAAGCACTACGTAGCCATGGGATGGGAGCACGGCATCCGGCTGCCAAAGGTCGGCTGGCACCGCTCGTTCCCGCGCTTCTACCAACAGCTGCTCGACTCACTCTACGCGGAGCTGGGTGAGGAGGAGTTCGTCCTTCCCCCCGAGCTGCTCGCCATCGTCGAGAGCAACCGCGCGACGATGGTGCCCTTCTTCCGCAACTACTACGCCGAGGTCCGCAAGGCCTGGGCCTGACGGCCCTCGCGGCGGTTTGGCGTCAGCAGCGCTCCCGCGACTTCAACGCTCGTCGACTCTCAAGAGGGAGACCTTGTAGCCCATCCGCATCAGCCGGTCATGGGCATGGGTCAGGTTGAGCTGACTGAAGAATGGCAGGGAGTGAGGCCAGTTCGACTTGTGCTTGGTGATGATGGCGAACACCACCTCATATTTTGAGGGGTCGGGCCTGGTATCGGGGATGAACTTCCCCAGCGTGGGCCGTGTCTTCACGACCTGATTCCGGGTGTGGGCCCGGAACGCGGCATCCATCAAGAAGGAGTCGGCGGAGACGACGCCTTGCGCGAAGAGGTGGCTCAGTGTCGCGGAGCGCGTCTTTCTCTTCACATGGACGAACTGGCTGTCTGTCGTGAACAGGTCGCATGCCTCGATGGCAGTCTTGCTCTCGTCCACGAAGGCGTTCTTCCGGTCCATCAGCGCATAGTTCTTCGAGGTCTTCGCCACCTGGCTGTTGTAGTCGTTCTCGTGCTGCGCGCTCCCCGCGGGCGGAAGCACGAGCGTCGAAGCCGGAATCCGCCCCAACTTCGCCTTCACGCCATCGGCGAACCCCTTGTCGAGCTGGAACCATTCTCCTCCGGAGAGGACGTAGACTTTCCCGTCCAGCTCCGTCTCGAAGACAATCGTGTCGAACACGCTCCATTTGGAGAGCGGCACGTCCGAGTTCGAGAGGTGGAGCCTCACCATGTCCTTCTTGAGCCTCGCGAGCGAGAGCTCCTCCTCGTCCACGGTCCGGAGATACTCCTCCATCAGCAACTCATAGCGAGGAGACAATTCATCCTCCGTGGAGAAGGAGAGCCCCGGTGACTCGCGCCAATCGATGATGTCGGGAGGCGCCAGATGCAGGTCATCGTGTTTCTTGGAGCGGATCGTCTCGAGCAACGTCGTGGACAGCCTCTCGATCACTGACGGGTCGCGCACGGCCCGCAGCCGGTCGAACCAGGGGAAGTGCTCCCGGTAGACCTTGTCCTGATAGGCCGTCAGCAGCCTTTCACACTTCGCGCCCAGGTCTTCGACCTCCAGCTTCGCGCTCAACGCCAGAGAGTCCGACCCCGCGATCAGCTTCGCGAACTCCGCATCGCCAGGCTTCCCCGCGATGACCCGAGGGATGTCCTGATGCAGGTTCAGCGCGAACGCCGTCATCGGTGAGTTCTGGCTCAACTGCTTCCGCGTCTGCGTCGTGAGGCTCTCGACGTTCCTCACATCGACGCTCCGAAGCTGCTTCGGGTCCACCGAGTTCAGCACCACCTTGATGCCGAAGTCTCGCTCGAAGCAGTCGCTCTTCAGCAGGTTCCTCCCGTGCCCCTGGGTGAAGACCAACCACCGCTTCTGAACCTGAATGAAGAGGACTCCGCAGATGTTGTTATGCCTCGGTTCCGGGAGGCGCTCCTCCAGCATCGGCGACACAAAGCCCATCCACGCGGGGGCATTGGCTCGCTTGGAGGACACATAGAACTCCCCCGTGAACCCCATCCCGCGCTTCATCTTCATCGGTTCCACGGAGCTGAGGTCCTTGAGACAGTCCTTCGGCTTGCTGAACTCGCTCTTGATCAACAAGGCGGTCAGATGCCTGACACGCTTTCGCGGCTGAGCCTTCTTCGTAGCCACACATTCCCCCGGTCGAGTGCTGTGTTTCGACTCGGAGAATGAAGCCCCATCGTTTCGGTGTCTCTACCACCACGGAGGTAACCCCCAGTATGAAGCGAGTTTCGTCCAGCGACGGCCCCACGAACCGGGGTCCGGTCCTTCCCGTGCTCCGTGGATTTTCGTCGCATTTCGACGGATTACGATTCCCGCGCAACGAGCCCGATGCGGGCTGTCGAATTGCCACACCAATTCACGCAACTTGATTACAATAGACTCGCCGTCGACAACTCAATGAGCGGCCCCCGAGCAGGGGATTCCACCGTAGGAGCACATCCATGAAAAAGCACTTCATCCTCCTCGCCGCGTTGTCCATGCCCTTCCTCGCGGGCGCATCCGCGGAGTCCATTGCCCCCGAGGCGAGCTTCGAGTCACTCGTCAGTGAGGACCCGGCCGCCAGCGCGCGTCTCGGGCCCACGCTGCTCCCCTACTGCTGGGACCTGGACCAGGACACATGCAACGGCACGGGGCAGACCCAGAACTGCACCGACGGCGAGTGGACGGACTACGTCTGCACCTGCCGCGAGTACCCGAGGTATCCCTCCGGCACCAAGCGCATCTGGGACTGTCCCGAGGTTCGCTAATCGAGCAGGCGCCATGCACCAAGGCCCCCCGCGCCGCACGTCGGCACGGGGGGCTGTCTCGTCAGGACAGCACGCCCGGGCGGCTCACCTCCTTGCACCTCGTGGGAGCGTCGAGACCGACCGAGCTCGGCCCCGCGCGCATGCCCGATGGCGGAGACCCAGGGGAGTCGGCGTTCCATCAGGACGCACGGGCGTGACGACAGGACGCCGGACGGCAGGGCCCCTCCGGGCTCCTGTCGACGGCGGGCCTGGAGCCGTAGATGGCACGCACCTTGCGATGCAGCTCGACTCACCGCGCCCCATCTCTCCCCGAGCTGACCATGTCTGAGTATGCAGGGAGTCGTCGAAGTGCATCCCTGGATGCGTTGTTCGTCGAGACACCCAAGTCCACACTGCTCCCACCCAAGAAGCAGCTGGACGTCGGCAGGCCCCTCAAGAAGTCGAGTCCACAGCACAAGGCGCTGCTCAACCGCCTGATGGCGATGCACCCCGTCGACCACCTGTTGATGGGCGCCTCCGGAGCCGTCGCCTTCGCTGAGTCGGCCAGTCAGCGCGCGCAGAGCCTCGGCTTCACCAAGCCCGCGGATGTGCTCAACTACCTCGACCTGATGGTCATGTTCGGGCACCGCTTCGACATCGACCCCCAGCTTCCCTGGGTGGGCCCCGCGCTCAGCAAGAAGTCGATGACCCTGCTCTTCGAGAGCGCGCTGTCCTACCTGGGCACCGTCTCCGGGGACACCGGCAACCTCTACATCAAGGCCTTGCTCCGAGCGCGCAAGGTCTCCCCCACCTCGCTCATGGACAGGGTGGGCGTCTCGGAGAGTGAGGCGTCGCGCCTGCTCTCCACCCTCCACCCCGAGAAGAGCCGGGCGATGGGCTCCCAGCTGTCGTCCCTGCTCACGCTCGCGCAGGCGCTCGTGGCCCCGCACAGCAAGGGTGTGCGTCCTCTCTATCTCGTGCTCATGTACCTGCTGGGGAGCCACTTCGAGACCGACCCGAGATACGCGTGGGCCAGCGTGCTCCTGCGCGACTCCCAGACCAGCGAGTCCCTTCGCTACAAGAATCTCTACGCGGAAGCCTCTTCAAGACTCCGCCTCGCGCTCCGTGCACGCGGTGGGCTCGAGACGCTTGTCGAGGAGGTGCGCTGATGGGCTGCTGTTTCGGCAGGAGACGAGCGGAGCGCCTGCGTCCCGTCGAGGTGGAGGAGCCGCCCCTCGAGCAGCCGTGGGAGACGGAGGAGTGGGCGACCCGAACGATGTGGACGCTGGATGAGCGGGACGATGTCGAGAATGTCTTCGACATCCTGGCCGTGTTCTCGAGCGAAGGCGCATTCATGGAGTCACTCGAGCGCATCGACCAGGACCAGCTCCTGGAGAACATCCACGAGTGCATCCGGCAGATGAACGAGGCGTTCCATCACAGCGGCGTCACCGTGAGAGGGCGCCTGGTGGCCATCGAGCGGTTCTCGCCTCCACCCCCCTTCATCACGACCTCCATGTACCGGGACGCCTTGCTAGGGGAGCCAGCGAGTGGGGCGGAGCGCGAGCGCCGCCGGCAGGAGCCCATCCCTTTCGAAATGGATGACTACTACGGGTCCATCCGAAACATGTGCCTGACGCTCCGCGGGCGCTACCGGCCGCACGTCGTGCTCTTCGTCTCGGGGAACATCGGCGACCCCATCAGCGGTGGCATCGGGGTCACGACGTGGGACGAGTCCATCGCGGTGGTGCCAGCCGCCAAGCTCCTGAACGAGCATGCGCCCGCGCACGAGATCGGCCACCTCTTCGGGTGTGAGCACAATCGGGAGGCCGTCACGGTGCGCACCGGCGCGTCCTGCTACGGCTACATCGCCGACCACTGGCGCACCATCATGGCCTACAACACCACCGAACCCCAACGCGAAGTCCCCGTCATCGGACGCTTCAGCAATCCTGACGTCAGCTACAACGATGGCAAGCATCCGCCGCACGTCACGGGTGACGCAGGCGCGAACAACGTCCTGCAAATCAATACCTTCGCCCCGACGCTCCTCGGGATTCGCGACTGAGGATGTTCCTACCTCGATAGAGGGGCGACTTCGAAACTTGGAGGCGCCACCGCCGCATACCACCGTCGGCGTCACCGCGCGTGGAGGAGGGGCGTTCAGGAGGCGCCCTCGCCAGTCCGAGCCCGGGGGGCCCCCTCCACGCTGCTGACCGAGGGTAATCCCGTAGGCCGGACTGAACTTCCTGTTTCCTGGACCGGACTTAGCGCTCCTCACACGGTGAGCGGTGGTGGGGAACTTGCTCCTCTTCGCCGCCCAACCCGTGAAGCGATTTGCCAACAAGGAAGTTGCACAACTAGCCTGTTGTACAACTGGCGTGTTGTGTATCTCCGGCCAGAGAGGGAGGGAGTGGTGCCAGCCTCCGAAGCATGGATCCCCGAGGCGCGGCGCCGCCTCGTCGACGACCACTTTCCCTGGGACGAAGTGGGTACCCGCCCAGAGATGTGGGAGGACCGCCTTTCCGAGGTCTATCGGTGGCTCGAGCAACACAGCGCTCTCTACCGACTCATCGCCACGGGGCTGCTCGCACGCGTCGAGCCGATTCTCGACCAGCTTCAGGCGGCGGTACTCGAAGTCGAGCCAGACCGCCTCTTCGTGAAGGTGGATGCCAGCCACATCACGAAGTCGCCGGAGAGCATTCTCGAGAAGATGGCGCGGAAATGGCCAGGACTCGAGCAGGCGCCGCCTGTCAGCTTTCACAACGTCGATCAACTCAATGACCTGGGCCGCTTTCGCATCGTCGCCAACTTCCTCGGTGACGTGGACGACATCACCCGGCACCTCTCCGAGCCCTATGACGCGAGAAAGGCCTCGCTGCTCACCCCGGCTCAGCGGCTCCTTCGCGATGAGTTCACCCTTCACGATAATCGCTTCGAGGACCTCATCCTCGTCCCACCCAACTCTCGCACGAGCGGCGAGCGTTGCCGCAAGGGCCGGTTCAGCCCGAGGCAACCCGAACTACGTGGACACCAGGTAGAGGTGCAGATCGTCACGCTGCTCCAGGAGGCCTGGGACAAGAAGGACCACTGCCTCATCTACGAACGTGTCCGCCGCGGCGAACACGTTCCTCTCATGCACCAAATCATCTGCACCGATTTGAGCGCCCAGCTCTTCGTCGCGGACTCCCAGTTCGAACAGCTTCGGCGTGAGGGGCTCCCTCGTCGGGAAGAGTCCACTGGCACCTCCGAGCTCCAGGAGAACCAACGTGCGCCTGCGTAACGAAGCCCTGGCGACTGGAAGCCTGCTGGTCCTCCCGCCATCGGGGACCACTCCCAGAACCCACAGTCTATTGCTCCTGGTCGAAGGCGCCGCTGACATCCGCGCGCTGAGAAACATCGAAGCGGCGTGCGCGCCTGTCGTGGGGCGCCAGGTGAAGTGGCATACGGTGGCGAATCAGCGGGACCTCGCGACCATCTCACCGCGGCCAGACCCGTCCCGGATTACTCGCGTGGAGGTCGCTGAACTCCGAGGACTCTCCGTCGAGGTCCTTCGCGAGTTGCTCATACCTGCCCTGCTCCTGCTCCAGCAGGGACAGCCATGCTTTCCTAGCGCGACACGCACAGAGGGGAGCGTCGTTCACGGCGTGGATTTCCTGGGCCGAGATTCCGAACTCACGGCGCTGCGCGAGTTCGTCATGTCCGGTCAGCATGTCCTCCTGGCGGCACCGCGCAGATCTGGGAAGACCTCGCTGCTGCGTCGGTTCGCGGAGCTGAATACCTCCGAGCTGAATACCCTCTTCGTGGATGTGGAGTCATTTCAGTCCGCGGAAGTCCTGACCAGCGAGTTCGTCGCTCGAAGTCGAGGACAGGTCTTCACGACGGAAGTCCTGAAGCAGGTCCGTGGACGGGGATGGCAAGGCGCACTGAGCGAGGCCATTCGCTCGCTCGCCTCCGGCCCCAAGCCCCTGGTGCTCATCCTCGATGAACTCGTCTTCCTGATAGACAACCTCCGGCGCACCCCGGAAGACGTCTTAGAGCTGCTCACAGTGCTGGGGGCAGCAGTGGCGGAAACCGGAGCCCGCCTCGTGGTCGCAGGTTCGATGCCACTGGAGCAGGTGACCCGCGACCTGCTCACTGGCCCCCTGCCTGGGGCGTTCGGAGCGCTCCGTCGCTACGCCCTGCCACCGCTTGCCCACGACAGACTCGCATTGGATTTGAGGCGCGTCATGCTGGGAACAGGGCTTGTCGCCGAGAACGGAGACATGGACTGGCTGTTGCGGAACGTCGACTTCTCGATGCCCTACCCCGCGCTCCGGTTCATCGCGCATCTTGCATCGTCAGCCTATGAGCGCGCCCTGAGCGCCGCGACACTCGATGAGGAGCTCGAGAACTTTCTTTCGAGAACAACCGCCTTCGCCGAACTCCTCGGGCAGATTCGACTGGAAGCGCAGACCCATCTGTCCATCGCGCAGGGGGTCGAAAAAGTTCTCGACCGGCTCTCACGAGCAGACGCATCCATGGACGCCCAGGACGTCCGGGCGATGCTTGGCGATACCGAGAAGTCCCAGGAGCAGCGCTTCGCCTGGCTGGTCGAGTACTTCCCTCTCACTCTCGAACAAGGTCGGGTCCGCATCGCCTCCCGTCTCTTCCAACGATTCTGGCGCGGGCATCGAGGTCGCACACCGTGAACAGCCCCATCTCTCTCTACAATCCACGCTCCACGCCGCCAGCGCAGCTCGAGGCCATGCTCGTGGGACGGGACGCGCTGTTGAAGGAGCTGCTCGACAACCTCCACGCGCAGTCGCGTTCACGAACCCGCCAACACTGGCTCCTTCGAGGACCGAGAGGCATGGGGAAGACCCACCTCACTGGGGTCCTCCACCATCGAGTCAGGGGAGATGCTCGACTTTCGGAGAGCTATCTTCCGCTCTGGCTCGGGGAGGCCGATGTCTACGAGGTCTACTCTCCAGCGACGCTCCTGGAGCGCATCGCGGAGCGACTGGTCGAAGCCGTTCCTGATGCGAAGCTCGCGGCGACCCTTCACACCCTCGAAGGCGTGGGTGACGAGGAGGGCTTCTTCCAGGAACTCTCGAGCCACCTCGGCGAGGAGGCCGAGCGACAGGGAAAGACCCTGCTGGTGTTGATGGAGAATCTTGATGCGCTCCTGGAGAGCTTTGCCGCGAAGGAGCGCGAGGCGCAGGTCCGCCAGCTCCGCTCCCTGCTCCTCCATGCCCCGCATTTCCTGTTCATCAGCACCACGCCGACTCGCTACATGGTGGAGCTGACGGACCCGAAGAAGCCCCTCTACAACCAGTTCAAGGAGCGGGACCTCCGCCCCCTGAGTGTGGAGGAGGTCGGCGTCGTCTTCTCGAAGCTGGTCGAGCTGACGGGACGAAAGGGGATGGAAGCCGTCCTCGGCGACAGACAGGATGGAGTCCTCCGCCGCAAGGTGATTCATCAGCTCACGGGTGGGTTGCCGCGCTCGGTGGTCATGACCTTCGAGGTGATGAGGGACAAGACCGGCATCAAGGCCTTGGTGGAAGACCTGCGGCGACTGCTGGACGCACAGACGGCCTACTTCGAGGCCCGACTCGCCCGACTCGCACCTCGCGAGCGGGCCATCGTGACCACGATGGCCCTGGCGTCCACCAACCTCACGAGCAAGGAGATCGCGACCCGAAGCCGGCTCCCCGAGCGGACGCTCTCCACTTTGGTCTCCCGGCTCGTCCAGGACGGCCATGTCGAGCCCACCTCTGGAACAGGTGGGAAAGGGACAGTCTACGGCCTGAGCGAGGGACTCTTCCGCCTGTGGTACCAGTACCGAAAGGGGAGGCTGCTGCTGGAACCCCTGGTTCGATTGCTCGCCTATCTGTTCAACCCGAGCGAACTCCAGGAAACCATCGCGAGACTCCAGCGGCACGTCGAAGAGAACCAGCCCGACTCACAGGACTCGGCCCATCTAGCGCTGCGGCAAGTCGAAGAGGCCTTGCGGCTCGCGACATCCGAAGAGGGACGGCTCGACCGAGAGCGACTCTGGAAGGAGTGCCAGGAAGAGGCGACAGCTATCCGGGATGCCCGCCAGACCATTGACCAACTGAGAGCCTTTGTCAGCAAGTACAAAAACTTGGCCCCTCGGAAGAAGTTCCCTCCCATTATTGAGAGCGCTCTCAAGGTCATCCAGCGCCTGCCAGCCCCCCTTGCTACGGACTGCATCAGTTGGTTCAACGCCAGCATGTACGTGCTTTCGCTTCACAGCCCCGTCTTGGCAACTCGCCAACTACATCGCCTCCTGAACTTTCTGGAATCTCAAGATAGTTCACTTCGTGAACTCGGCCCCTACACTCACCTTTCATTGGGCATCATCCACGAGAAGTCCGGCCAGGTTGAAGAAGCCCTGAGGCATATCGAAGCAGTGATTCTTGCCAAGAGCGCGTACAAGCCCAGGGTTGGCCCATTCCCGCTCGAAATGGCCCGCTGGATCAGGGCTGAATTGTACAAGAAGATCGGCCGCACTCCTGAAGCCATCCGCGATTACTCACACGTCATCGAAAGTGCACTCAGGTCTGGAGGCATACAAACCTCAATGGGTCTACATGCAGCCAATGCCCTCGCACGCGTTCACGAGAAAAGCGGAGACTGGAAACAGGCCAAGCAAGCCATCCACAATCTCCTCAAGCTGTCCGACAGCCTGCCGTTCCACAAACGAGACCGTCAGTTGATTGCGGGTGCGCAACTCCGACTCATTTTCAACAAGATGGCTCTTGGCGATCCCGCTTTGGTTCGGTTGCTCTCATCCCTAGAACAGTGGATCAAGGAGAACCCTCACCACCAATTCATCGACATCGCACAAGAGATTTCGACCAGGCATGCGCCCATCATGAACATGTTTTCGGAGCGTAATCCGCAGCGAAGAGTCACCACGTTCCTGAGCAATCCCAACGCCTTCTATTCTAACCTCCCCATCGAGCAGTTGCGCCAACTCATCAAGGAACTCGAGGAATCGGCTTCGCCGGAAGAAGCTCCCCTAGTGCACACACACGCACTGGTTGCCGAGACCCTTGATGCAACCATTCTCAACGCACCGGGGGCAAAAGCCCGCCTGAATCGCGCACTCGGCCGACTCCCACCGGAGCTACGACAGGTGGTTCGAGAACGAATCGCCGATGAACAGACACGCGCCCCCACTCAACCGCCCCCTCCCAAGCGGCGCACAAACTCGTCATCCCCGGCACGGCCCGCGGCCTTGCGTTCGGCCGCGGACCCATTGGAGCGTTAGCTGCAACCTCAGTCCATCAACTGCTGCGACAGATAGACATGGTGCAGCGCCCACCGGCGCGCGTTGAGCACCGGGTCGGAGTCGTTGGAGTGCCCGCCGTCCGTGTTCTCGTAATAGAGATACGGCAGCCCCATGGCCTCCAGCTTCGCGGCGAACTTGCGCGCGTGGCCCGGGTGCACCCGGTCGTCCTTCGTGTTCGTCGTGATGTACGGCTTGGGATACCGCACGCCCGCCTTCAGGTTCTGGTAGGCGGAGTACTTCGAGATGAACGCCGCATCCCCCGGAACCGCCGGGTCGCCGTACTCCCCCGCCCACGACGCTCCCGCGGGCAGCTTCGTGTAGCGCATCATGTCGATGAGCGGGCTCTCGATGACCGCCGCGTTGAGCAGCTCCGGGTGCTGCGTCATCGCCACGCTGGTCAGCACCCCTCCGTTGGACCGCCCATAGATTCCGATGTGCGCGGGCGACGTCACCTTGCGCCGCGCCAGGTCCTCCAACACAGCGGCGAAGTCATCGAAGGAGCGCTGACGGTTCTCCCGCAGCGCGGCCTGGTGCCAACGCGGACCGAACTCGCCACCGCCTCGGATGTTGGCGACGACATACGCCCCGCCACGCTCCAGCCACAGCTTGCCCATCTCCGGCAGATAGACAGGGGGCTTGGACACCTGGAAGCCGCCATAGCCATACACCACCGTCGGCGTCACCGCGCCCGGCTTGAGCTTCGCCGGACGCACCAGGAAGTACGGCACCTTCGTCCCGTCCTTCGACTTCACCCAGAACTGCTCCACCCGGTGCTTGGAGGCATCGAAGCGCGCGGGCAGCGACTTCACCTGCTTCACCGTGTTCGTCGACGCATCGCCCAGCCACAGCGACGTCGGCGCGAGGAACCCCTCCGAGCGCGCGAACAGCTTGTCGTGTCCCCTCGACGTGCCGATGACGCTCACCGACGCGTTCTTCGGCATCGCCAGGCGCTTGCGGCTCCAGCGGCCCTTGCCCGGCGTGTACACATCCAGCGCGCCCTTCACGTCCTCATACAGATTCACGAGCAACCGGCTGCGCGTGGCCACCACCGCCTCGATGGCCTGACGCGGCCCGGGCTGGAAGATGAGCGTGGGCTTCGCCTTCGACGCCTCCGCCTTCAAGTCCGCCAGCGCATACGACAACAGCGCACCCTGCTTGAAGCCACCCCAGTCCTCCTCGAGGGTGAAGACAATCTGCCCATTGAGGTGCGTCTGGATGGACGCCTTGCGCGGGAAGGGCAGGCGCACGAGCCCCGCGTCACCGAGCAGGAAGTACTCCGACTCGAAGAACGTCACCGCCCGGTTGATGAGCACCGCCTGGAGCTGGCCGTCCACGTCGTGAATGACGATGGGCCGGGAGGACACGTCCGTGCGCTCTCCTCGATACACCTCCACCGCCTGCTCCAGCGGCGTGCCGCGCTTCCAGCGCTTGAGCACGAACGGGTAACCGGACTCCGTGAGGGTGTCACCGCCCCAGTCCCGCCCCACCAGCAGCGTGTCCGCGTCCAGCCAGTCCAGGGACTGCTTGCCTTCCGCCAGCCGGAAGCCGCCCTCCAGGAACTGCTTCGTGGTGGCGTCGAACTCGCGCGCCTCCACCGCGTCCTTTCCGCCGTTGGACAGGAAGACCATGCAGCGCAGGTCCGCCGGAGGAAGGCAGTCGCTGCCCTTGAAGACCCAGTTGGCGCCCTCCGCCTTCGACAGGGCGTCCACATCCAGCACCGTCTCCCACGGGATGGAGGGGCTCGCGTAACCCTCCAGCGTGGTGCGCAGCCAGCGGCCTCGCGGGTTCGCCTGGTCCTGCCAGAAGGTGTCCACGCCGCCCGCGCGGAAGACGGGCGTGGGGATGCGGTCCGTCGCGGTGAAGATGCGCAGCGCCTCCGCCTGGAAGGAGGCGAAGCGCGGGTCCTTCTCCAGCGCGGCCTCTGTCTTCGCGTTCTGCGCGCGCACCCACTCCAGCGCCCGCTGCCCCTGCACCTCTTCCAGCCACAGGAACGGGTCCTCCTCGGCGGCCATGGCCGTGGAAGCGGTCAACAACCCGGTCAGCAGCGGTGCGACAAACAACCTGCGCATATGTCCTCGTCTCCCTGGTGGCGCGAACGGTGGCCTTCAACACGGCCCCGCCCTACCCATTCCAGGCGGGCCCCACCCCGCCGGGCGGGCAGCTTCCCCCAACCTTCCGCGCCCAGGCCACCCACCGTCCGAGCCCCCACCCGAGACACCCCGAGTCGCCAGGCGGGCAGAACTTCCAGAAAGGCCATGCGTTCAGAGCCGGCATGACCCTCCCAGTCCCGCGCCTTCTCGGGGTGCTCGCCGCCCTGGGCCTCGCCGCGCCTTCGCTGCTGCCCCTCCCGGGGCTCGCCGCCCCGCGGCCCCTCCCCAGCCCTCAGGCGGACCGGCCGAATACCTTCATCACCACGGACAAGCCCCTGTATCGCCCCGGGGACCAGGTGCTGATGCGGGCGCTCTACCTCTCCGGCATCAGCCGCAAGCCCTACACGGACATGGCGGGAGGCTACGCCGAGATTCGCGGCCCCCTGGGTGAGGTCGTCTGGCAGGGCTACATGACCACCCGCGAGTCCGTCTGGGGCCTCGCCTGGCGCATCCCCCAAGAGCAATCCGGTGGCGAATATACCTTGCGCGTCACCAGCGCCTTCCACGTCATGCCCATCGTCGAGCGGAAGTTCGACGTGCGCGCCTACCGGGCCCCCCGGCTCAAGTCGCAGATTGAGTTCCTCCGGGACGGCTACGGCCCCGGCGACACCGTCTCCGCCACGCTCGACGTGAAGCGCGCCGAAGGCGGCGTGCCCGAGGGCGCCAAGGTGTCCGCCAACGCGCTCGTCGACGGCGCCACCGTGGCGCAGGTCTCCTGTGTCGTGGATGCCCAGGGCCTCTGCCCCGTGCGCTTCACCCTGCCCGCCCGCATCGAGCGCGGCGAGGGAACCCTGGCCTTCACCATCCAGGACGGCGGCGTGGTGGAGACCGCCGCCAAGACGATTCCCATCCTCCTCCAGACGCTGGACCTGGCGTTCTACCCGGAGGGGGGAGACCTGGTGGCCGGTGTCCCCTCGCGCGTCTACTTCGAGGCGCGCACGCCCGCGCAGAAGCCCGCGGACCTGACGGGGACCGTCATCGACGTGGAGACGGGCATGCCCGTGCTGGCCGTGCGCTCGGAGCACGAGGGCCGGGGCCGCTTCGCGCTCACCCCTCGCGCGGGGGCGCGGTATGCGCTGCGCATCACCGCTCCGGCCGGAATCCGGAAGACCTTCCCGCTGCCCGAGGTGAAGTCGGAGGGCGCCGTGCTCCGCTCGATGCAGGACGTGGTGCCCATGGGGCAGCACGTGAAGCTCGCGCTCGGCACCACGAACCTGAGCCGCGTGACGGTGACGCTGAGCCAGCGCGACGTCCGCATCGCCTCGGCGGTGGTGGACCCGCGTGAGTATCACTCCGTCATCCTGGACCCGGGCGACGCGGATGGCGTGCTCATCGCCACGGCGTGGGACTCGGACGGGAGGCCGCTCGCGGAGCGGCTCGTGTTCCGCCAGCCGACGAAGGACCTCGAGGTCTCGCTGACGACGAACCGCGACCGCACCGTGCCGGGCGCGAAGGTGGAGCTCACCGCGAAGACCACGCGCGACGGCAAGCCGGTCTCCGCGCTGGTGATGCTCTCCGTCACGGACGACGCGATGCTCCAGCTGAAGGAGAAGCGCGAGCAGGCCCCGGAGCTCCCGGTGATGGTGCTGCTGGAGCCCGAGGTGAAGGAGCTGGCCGACGCGCAGCTCTACCTGGACAAGAAGAACCCCAAGTCCTCCCTCGCGGTGGACCTGCTGCTCGGTACACAGGGATGGAGGCGCTTCGCCTTCGCCAAGCCCACCGAGTTCCTCGCGCGCGGCGGGGACGTGGTCGACCGCATCCTGCTGATGAGCACGACGCCGCTTCCGCCGCTCCCCGCGCCGGCGCTGCCGGTCGATGCCATCGCGGGACGCCAGGCGGCTCCGGCCCAGGCCCAGCCTCCCGCGGACCAGCCCATGCTCCAGGAGGAGCGCAAGGAGCTGGAAGACGGGGCCAGCCTCGCCTTCAACGCGCCCATGCCGATGGTTCGGGCGCCACGCCCTCCCGCCGCCGTCGCGAAGAAGGCGGCCATGGAGCCCGCGTTCGCCCCCATCGAAGAGGCACGTGCCCGCGCGGACGTGGTCGCGCCGATGGGCGCCGAGGCCCCCATCGCCAGGGTCTCCACCCCGATGGTCCGCGAGTACGCCCACCTGGCCCGCCCCAGGCGCAAGCCGCAGGACCGGGTGGACTTCGCGGAGACGCTCTACTGGAACGCCGGCGTGCGCACCGACGCGCGCACGGGTGAGGTCCGCGTGAGCTTCGCCACCAGCGACTCCGTGACGACATTCAAGGCCTTCGCCGGAGCGGTGGGCGCGGACGGCGCGCTGGGCTCGGCCGTGAAGGAGCTGGAGTCGGTGCAGCCGTTCTACGCGGAGCCCAAGCTGCCGCTCGAAGTCACCTCGGGAGACGTGGTGCAGCTCCCCGTGGCCCTGGTGAACGGGACGGACGCCACGCTGACGGATGCGCAGGTGAGGGCGGAGGTCCAGGGGGATGTGAAGTTCACGGGTGGCGGAGCCATGAGCCTGCACGCCCGTGAGCGCGGGCGTCAGCTCCTCTCGCTGAGCATCGGCCAGGAGTCGCGGCCGGTGGAGGTGAAGCTCATCGCCAGCGCCAGCAACTACTCGGACACCGTCACGCGCACGCTGGCCATCAAGCCCCTGGGCTTCCCCGCGAAGACCTCGTTCGGCGGCATGGTGTCCCCCCAGCGGCCCGCGGTGCACACCGTCGTCCTCCCCGAGCAGGTGGTGCCCGGCAGCATTCGCGCCTCCATCGTCGTGTACCCCAGCCCGCTGGCCAACATGACGGAGGGCCTGGCGCGGCTCATCCAGGAGCCGGGCGGCTGCTTCGAGCAGACGAGCTCCACCACGTACCCGATGACGATGGCGCAGCAGTACTTCCTGTCGCACGGCGGCGTCAGCCCGGACCTGGTGTCCTCCGCGCGCGAGAAGCTGGACCGGGGCCATGACCGGCTCGTGAGCTTCGAGACGAAGGAGCGCGGCTACGAGTGGTTCGGCGAGGCCCCCGGCCACGAGGCGCTGACCGCCTTCGGCCTGCTCCACTTCACGGACATGAAGCAGGTGCGCACGGTGAACGAGGCGATGATGGAGCGCACCCGGGGCTGGCTGATGGGGCAGCGCGACGGCAAGGGCGGCTTCAATCGCAAGCGCCGCGCGCTGCACGTCTGGCTGGAGGACGCGGACACCTCCAACGCGTACATCGTCTGGGCGCTGCTGGAGAGCGCGGCGTCTCGCGCGGAGGTGGCGCGGGAGCTCGCGAAGGAGATTGCCTCCGTGAAGAAGTCCGCGGACACCAGCTCCAACAGCTACGTCGTCGCGCTGGCGGCCAACGTGCTGTCCCTCGCGGGGGATGGCGAGGGCGCGCGGGCGCTGATGTCCCGGCTCGCGAAGCTCCAGAACTCACGCGGCGAGGTGGAGGGCGGCACGCAGTCCATCGTCGGCAGCTCGGGCGACACGCTGCGCATCGAGACCACCGCCCTGGCGGCGCTGGCCTGGCTGCGCGAGCCGGAGCAGTACATGAGCCATGTGGTGCGGACGCTGAAGTACCTCGCGGAGTCCAACGACGGTGGCCGCTACGGCGCGACGCAGAGCACGGTGCTCGCGCTGCGCGTCATCAACACCTATGACCAGGCCCACGGCAAGAAGCTCCCGCCCGGGCAGGTGTACCTCTACGTGGAGGGACGTCCGGTCGGCGAGCCCGTGCGCTTCGATGGCTCGACGCGCGAGGCCCTCAAGCTCGCGGACGTGAGCGGGCTGCTGGGGCCGGGGGGCCGCAAGGTGGAGCTGCGCATGGAGGGCGGCGAGGCGCTGTCCTACTCGATGGAGGTCACCTACACCGCGGTGCTCCCGCGGAGCTCCCAGGACACGCCCGTGGCGCTCGAGGTGGCGATGGCGAAGCGCGAGCTCGTCGAGGGCGAGCCCACCGAGGCGCGCGTCATGGTCGCCAATCGCACGGGCCAGCACCTTCCCACCGCGGTGGCCATCTTCGGCGTGCCCGGCGGCATGGACGTGCGGCATGACCAGCTCAAGGAGCTGGTGAAGCGCAAGGTCGTGGATGCGTACGAGGTGCTGGGGCGCGACGTCGTCCTGTACTGGCGGGGCCTGGAGCCTCGCAAGCGCATCGACGTGCCGCTGTCCCTGGTGGCGACGGTGCCCGGCACGTACACCGGGCCCGCGAGCCGCGCATACCTCTACTACACGGACGAGCACAAGGTCTGGAGCGAGGGCGTGAAGGTCTCCATCAGCCCCAAGTCCTGAGCCGTGCTCCTCCTTCCAGGGACCGCCGTGACGTCAGGGTCCCTGGAAGCGCTTCGCGCGGAAGGTGAGCACCAGGGTGTCCCGGTGCCCCGTGCCCTCCAGCGGTTGGATGGGCGTGCTCTCGTGGATGACACGCTCGTCGTCGAGCAGCAGCGCGGACCAGGGCTCCGTCAGGGTGAAGCGGATGCCGTTGGGGCCGTCGGCCTCGAAGACGCGCGTCTCTCCGCCCTTGATGCCCTGGCGGCCGATGAGCAGCACCGCGACCAGGTCCACGCCGTCGCGGTGCGCGCCCTCGGGCGTGGGGCGGCCGATGCCGTCCGTCGTGTCGATGCGGAACTGATGCGACTCCACGTACCAGGGCTGCTCACCCTTCAGCGCGGAGGCACAGGTGGCGAGGCGGCTGAGCAGCCTCGGCCACTCGGGCTGGGCGGCGACGGCGGCGCTCATCGGCTCGAACCAGCGCTCCAGGCCGCCGTGCAGGGCGTTGTACTCGACGGGCTGCCAGTGCGCGCGGTGCGGCACCGATGTGACGGTGTCTCCGTCCACGACGAAGCACGAGTGGCGCCGCGAGCGATAGCGGCCACCGTCGCGCAGGTAGCCATCGGCGGGAAGGTCATTCCAGGTGGGCCGCCAGAGGTCCAGCGTGGGGGCGGGGATGCCCACCAGCTCGGACAGGCCCGCGCGGTCCAGGACCGCATAACCCCTGTCACGCAGGGCGGGAAGGACAGCGGAGGGAGCGGATACAGGCGGAGAGAAGCTCATGGTCGCGCAGGCGTCGTGAAACCGAGACATCGTCCTTCCGGACACCGCCGTCAACACCACTTCCATGCCTTGCTCGTCGGTGCTCCAACCGACAAGCCCGCCTCCCGGGCAGCCGGACGCGTCACGCCGTGCTCGCCAGCTCATCGAAGGCCCGGAGGAAGCGCTGCTCGAGCACCTCCAGGAAGGCGCGCACCTTGGGGGACAGGTTTCGCGCGCTGGGATAGAGGGCGTGCCACTCCACGGGCGGCGGCGCGTAGGCGTCCAGCACCGAGCGCAGCTTCCCGGCGAGCACCGCCGGACGCGCGAAGGACTCCGGCAGGCGGGTGATGCCGTGCCCCGCCACCGCGAGGTCTCGCAGGAGCACGAAGCTGTTGACTCGCATCCGCTCCTTCACGCGGATGGCCACCTTGCGGCGGCCCTGGGCGAAGTCCCACTGCGCGGGCTGATGCTTCGTGCTCATGACCAGGCAGTCGTGGGACGCGAGGTCCTCGGGGCGCCGGAGGCGGCCCTTGCGGCGGAGGTACGAGGGGCTCGCGTACAGCTTCAAGCCTCCGGACATCGTGAAGCGGAGCGACTTGAGGGACGAGTCCGGGAGCGGCCCGGGACGCAGCGCGAGGTCGAAGCCCTCGTTGACCAGGTCGACGTAGCGGTCCGTCAGCTCCACGTCGACGTGCACCTCCGGATAGCGCTCGAGGTACTCGGAGAGGATGCCGCGCAGCAGGAGCTGGCCGGGCTCGAACAGCATCGCGATGCGCAGCCGTCCGGAGGGACGGGCGCGGGTGTCGAGCACGTGCTGTCCCGCTTCGTGGAGCTGCGAGAGCGCGGGCTGGGCCTGGGCGTAGAAGGCGGTCCCCACCTCGGTCAGCTTCAACGTCCGCGTCGTGCGCTCCAGCAGCCTCGCGCCCAGCGAGTCCTCCAGCTGCGCCACCTTCAGGCTCACCGTGGACTTGGACATGCCGAGCACCTTCGCCGCCGCGCGGAAGCTGCGGGAGTCCACCACCTGCACGAAGACGGCGATGAGGTCCAAGGCTCGAAGGTCCATTGTCCCTGAGATTAGGACAGAGCTTCCTGGAATGGTGGATTGTCCGAGGGCCTTGCGACTCGCATGTTGTGGGCCACACACGCCACACGAGGAGTCGACATGGAGCCCACGCAAGGGTTTGACGAAGCCGGTGTCCTGGCCGCGGTGGAGCGCGTCCGCGATGCGCTGAAGGACATGGATGCGCGGCGCCTGGCCGCATGCTTCGCGGAGGACGCGGACTTCAATGCGCCGCCGGGGACGTGGCTGCGCGGACGCAAGGCCATCGAGGAGACGCATGAGGTCATCTTCTCGCCCACGCCCCAGCCGGGACGCGTGAGCTTCGCCCAGGCGAAGTCCACGACGCGCATCCTGGGCGTCCGCTTCCTGCGCCCCGATGTGGCGGTGGTGGATTGGGAGTGGACCCAGACCGGCGCGACGTTCGACGGACAGCCCTGGCCGGACCGGCGCGGCATGTTGTCCATGGTGTGGACGCGCGACGAGGACGCCGAGTGGCGGGTGCGCGTCTGGCGGAACAAGGACTACGCGCAGCTCGTGGGGGCGCCCAAGTAGCGCTCCAGCGTCTCATCGACGGCGCGGCGCCAATCCAACGCGAGCGCCTCGTAGGTGCCGAGGACCCGCTCATCTCGCAGCAGGTCCTCGGAGGAGCACGACAGGTAGGTGCGGCAGGCGTCCTCCAGCGCTTCGCGCAGCCACTGGATGAAGCGCGCGGAGACGTCGTTCCGGACCTTGGCGCTCTCGGCGTGGAACCCATCGAGATAGGTCCGCGCGAGCACCGCCATGTGGAGCTGCCAGCCCAGCATGAGGCAGTAGAGGTCCGCGTATCTCCGGGAGGGCTCGCCCGGGTCCCGCGCCTCCATCACCTGGATGAGCTGGAACATCCACTCCTTCACCCGAGGCTCGGAGACTTCGAGCACGGCGAAGATCGAGGTCCGATTCCCCTCCACCCGATACACGAGGTCTTCATTCCCGACCTCGTCCAACAGCCACGACGCGAGCCCCTCGGCGTGCTCCGAGAACTCCGCGATGCGGTCATCCACGGACCCCAGCACGGTGAGGTCGACGCTCTCGAAGGGGCGGAAGAAGATGTGAATCACCCACCAGGCGAAGCCACATCCCAGGAAGTACCTGTGCTGTTCCTTCATCGCCCCTGCCTCCCGCGCACCTCGGACTAGCGTGCGGGCAATCGGAAGTCTCTCGCGCGGAGGAGCAGTGCCGAGGCCGTCGCGGGCGCCAACACGGCGGCGGTGATGACGAGCCAGTCCACGGGCCCTCGTGCGCGGGGGACATTGTAGGTCGCGGCCTGCACGAAGGTGAGACATGCATCCGCGGCGGTGAGCCCCACCAGCGCGGTGGCCAGCCCCTCCCGCCAGCGGCGCACCAGGGAGAAGAGCCCCGCCGCCAGCGCCACGTCGAACAGCACCCAACCCCACTGCACGCTCATGGAGGGAAACCACTGCGCTGTCGCGGGCAGCGCGAGCATCGCCGTCCAGGGCACGAGCAGCACGGCCAGCGCATGCACCAGGAGGCGGGGCCGCCTCAACAGCGTGGCTAGACCGAAGCGCACGAGGCCCCCTCGCGCGAAGGCGCGAAGTGCGTCGTACATGGCCAGGGCTCCGCCACGGGGCTCGGGATAGGCGAGATAGAGGGGCACCCAGCTGTCCGGGCGGAACTTCGCCTTGAAGGCGCGCAGGCCCTCGAAGTCGAACAGGGGTCTGCCGCATGTGCGGGCCAATCGCAGCCATGGACGCACGGGTCCCGCGAGGGGGGCCAGGCCGAGCGTCACGTAGCGACGGCCCTCGGCGGCGGCGGCGCGCATGGCGGCGTCGACCAGGGCTTCCGCGGTGCCATTGGGGGCCTCGGGGTCTCTCAGGAGGTCCTGGAGGAACCAGCCGTCACGCGCGTAGACGGGGGAGACCAGGAGGAAGCCCACGAACTGGCCCTTCACCTCCGCGGCGAAGGCGCGTCGCTCGCGTGCGAAGGTGTCCGGGGACAGCCGCACGAGGAAGCCCATGGGGGCCATGCGGCGCGACGCGAGCCAGCGCTGCTTCAATCGCTCCAGCGCCTGGCGTGTGGGGTGCGACTCATCCTCCAGGTCCGCCGCTGGAATCTCGCGCACCACCACCCCGTGCGAGCGCGCGCGGCGGAGCTGCTCACGCAGGCTGCGACTGCCACGCACCACGGTGTCCCAGCGCGAGGGCTCCCACACGGGCTGCTCGCCGATGGCGAGTGACTCCATGGGAGCCCACTGGGTCAGCCGAGGCTCGGTGGCGAAGAAGCACACGCGCCTGCCCGCGCGGCGAGCCGCGTCCTGGAAGCCCTGGACCGCACGAGAGAGAGAATCCTCCGAGGTGATGGGTGCACCCGCCGCGACCCACGCGCCCCCTGTGTCCACGTAGGCGACGAAGGCGTCTCCCGCGGGGTCGAACCAGTAGCGGAAGCCCGGCATCAGCACCTGGAAGGACGTGGCGTTCCAACCGAACCGGCGCAGCAGCTCCAGCGCCCGCGCTCGCTCCTCGTCACTCCCTGACTCCCCTACGGCGACCATGTACCTCGGACTCCTCGTGCAGGACGTGGCTCAGCGTCCCATCAAGTCTCGACCCGTGAAGAGGTGATGACAAGGCGAGATGACGGACAGGCACTGCCTCGACTGGGTGCCCCCGGAGTCACTTCATGGGCAACGTCGATGATGAGCCCTCCTTGCATTTGCAGGCTCTGCGCCCGAACACAAACGCGCAGCCCGACGGTGTCAGGAGTCCCGGGCAACCCATCGCCCACCCTCTCTACTCACCGAGGCCAGCGATACCGCGCCAGCTTGCATTCCAGACTTAGCAGAGTTACCTCGTTTTATTCGTGCGACGCCCCCAACACATGCTCCGCACGAGTGTGCTTGTGCTGCTCACCTGCATTGGGTGCGGGTCGGCCACCGTTGGCGCGTCCGCAGGAGCGCTTCCCGCAACCGCGCGATGGGTCGGGCCTACCCTTCCGTCACCCGACGGTGGGACGGTGCAGACAGTCATCTACTACGGCCCGTGGAGCTGCAATGCCACGTACATGGCGCAGTGCGAGCGACGATGCGCAGCGGAGGGCCATTCGCTGCTGGGCTGCATCTGGGTGGCGGACATCAAGGGAGACTGGACAGGACGCTTCCTGGGGCTTCCCGCCAAGGCAGGGACTCGTCATGGAGTGAAACACTGTTGCTGCAGTTACCCAGAAGTGGGGAACACCGAGGACCTCCGGCGGCTCTGGGACAATGCTCGCAGGGGGTTCAGGCGAGACTGGGCCACGGAGTTCGGTTCATGGCCCCAATCCGGTGGGCGCAACTGGCCTGGCCATCACATCCACGACCTGCTCCATGGGGGCGCCCCTGTCGCGCGAAACAACGTCCTTCCAGTTCCAGACGATGTCCACAAACTCCTCAACGATGCCTACCCAGCCTGCTACTCCAGAGACCCACGGTGGCTCGGAGTGGGCCCCATGAAGCCGTACGTGGACTGACGATGACGATGGATGAACTCCTCGGCGAACTCTCACGCGCCCACCACCCTCACCCGCCAGCAACCTCGGCGGAGATTGCCGAATTCGAGTCACGCGTCGGCTGGAAGCTCGACGACGCGCTGCGAGCGTTCTACCTCCACTGCAACGGCGCCGAGCTCTTCGAGCCTCTCCCCGATGCGCGCTACATCATCCTTCCCCTCGCGAAGATTCGGCGCGCTCGCGTCGCGATATTCGGACGGGATGAGGACTCCGCAGGGCCGCCTGACTTGTGGACGCTCGTTGATGCCCAGGACGGCGAGTGGGCACTCCTGGACACAAGCGCTGGCTCCGGTCCGTATCCACTCCTCGACGCGTGGCACGAGACCTTCCCCAACCGGTGCCGCCCCATCGCCACTTCGTTCCGCGAGTTCCTCGCACGTGCCCTCGCGGGAGGGGACCAGCTCTACTGGCTCAACGAAGACGGACCGCCCGAGTCCTGAACCCGGCTACGTGTCGTCGCCCCCGTCCTCCTCGGCCGCCTCCGCGCTGGCGGCGGGCGTGCGGCCCAGGAGCCGGTCGATGTCTCCTCGCGCGTCGCTGGCCTCCGCGTTGGAGATGCGCCCCACCGACTCGAGCTGGTCCACAATCCAGTGGGCCCGCTTCCACAGCGCCCGAGAGCCCGAGGACGGTGAGCGCTTCCGAGGCGCCGGCAGCATCGCCGCGAGGATGGCCCCCTGCCCGATGGAGAGCTGCGACGCGGACACCCCGAAGTGCTCGCGCGCCCCCGCCTCGATTCCGTAGACGCCGTTCCCCCACTCGATGACGTTGAGATACAGCGTGAGGATGCGCTTCTTCGTGAGCGCGTCCTCCAACCTGCGCGCCAGCACCAGCTCCTTCACCTTGCGGAACAAGCTCCGGTCCGTCGACAACCAGAGGTTCTTCGCGAGCTGCTGGGTGATGGTCGAAGCCCCTCGCCCCAGCCTCCCCTTCTCCCACGCCTCCTCCAGCGCCCGGCGCACCTCCGTCGTGTCCAACCCCTCGTGCCCGTAGAAGCCCGCGTCCTCCGACACCAACACGGACGCCACCGCGGTCTTCGAGACCGCTCCCAACGACACCCAGTGCTGCCGTCGCCGGACCTTCTTGCCCGCCTCGCGTGCCTCCTCGGCACGCTGCTCCATCAGCGCCGTCGACTTCGGATTCTCCCGCTCGAAGGCCGTCGCCTCCGGCAGCGTGGCGTACTCGTACACACCGAAGCCGAGCAGCAGCACCACCCCCGCCAGCAGCACCTTGAAACGCCACGCCTTGCGGCGCGGCGGCGGCACGACAGCAGACGGCTCGGGGCGTCCATCCAGGGTCGACATCGGCGCCGTGCATAGCACGCCCCCGTGCCCGCTTCCCCAGCGAGCCCCCCTTCAAGCGCCAGCCCGCGGCAGCGAGTCCACATCCGCCCCCTGGAGCGACACCCCCGGCTCCACCGGAAGCTCCAGCATGAAGGAAGACCCCGCCCCCTCCGTGCTCACCACCTGGATGGAGCCCCCATGCGCCTCGGCGATGCGCCGGGTGAGGTACAGCCCCAATCCCAAGCCCCCATACTCGTGCGAGGAGACCGCCCGCTCGAAGGGACCGAAGATGCGCTCCCGAGCCTCCGCCGGAATCCCGATGCCCCGGTCCGTCACCACCACCCGCGCGCGCCGCCCCACCTGGCTCAGCGCCACGTCCACCTCCGCCCCCGCCCCGAACTTGAGCGCGTTCGCGAGCAGGTTGGAGAGCGCCTGCTCCACGCGCCCCCGGTCCAACCACCCACGCACCCGTCCTCCCGACACCGTCATCCGCAGCGTGCTGCCAGAGCGCGCCGCCTCGCCCGCGTAGCGCTCCAGCACCTCCTCCACCAGCCCCGTGAGGTCCACCCACTCGCGCTGGAGCTCCGGCCCCCCGGTCTTGAACAGGCTGACGTCCAGCACGTTCTCCACCAGCCGCGTGAGCCGCCGCCCTTGCTGAGCGATGGCCTCCAGCCGCTCCATCACGAAGCGGTCCACCCCGGCCCGCCGGACCAACAACCCCATCAAGCCCTGCACCCGCAACGTGAGCGTCGCCAGCGGCGTGCGCAGCTCATGCGCCGCCACCGAGATGAAGTCCTCGCGCACCGCGACGGCCGCACGCGCCTCCTCCAGGAGCCGCGCGTTCTCCAACGCCATCGAGCACCGCCGCGCCACATCCTCCGCCAGCACCTGCTCCTTGCGCCCCCGAATCCCCCGCCCCAGCTCCATCGCCAGCGCGCCCACCTCCGCCCCTCGCACGCGCAAGGGCACCAGCACCCCCGAGCCCTCCGCGCCCTCCCACGACCGGGTCTCCGACGGCAGCGGAGGAAACCACCCGCGCAGCCCCGCCTCGCGCTCGGCCGTCCACCCCTCCGCGGCCACGCGCTCCACCACGCCGCTCCCATCGCGCAACCAGATGGCCGCCCCCGCCGCCACCTCGGGGACCAGCAGCCGCGTCACCCGAGGCAACGCCCCCCGCCAGTCCGGCGACTCGGCCAGCACCGCGCCCACCGTCGCCAGCACCCGCTGCGCCGTCTCCGCGCGCCGCCGCTCCGACACCACCGCCGCCACCGTCAGCGCGGACAGGCTGAGCACCGCGAGGAACACCTGCACGGACAACACCCGCTCGGACACCGACACCGTCAGCTCACCGAAGGGCCCTCGCCCCAGGCGCGTGTACTCCACCGCCACCGCGCTCATCACCGCGGACGCACTCGCCGCCCCGCGCGCCCCCAGCCGCAGCGCCGCGGCGATGACCAACGGAAACGCCGCATACGGCAGCGTGGTGGAGACCGCCGCGGAGCCCGACGGCGAGTCCCCTTGGAAGACGAGCACCCCCACCGCGAACACGAGCGACAACAAGACATACGACTCCAGCCGCCGCCTCGGGGGAGAGGACCGCCTGCCCCCAGGCCACCACGTCAGCACCAGCGGCGCCACCAGCACCGTGCCCAGCGCGTCGCTCAGCCACCAGACCAGGCCCTCGCGCCAGAACGACACCAGGCCCAGCCACGTCGTCGCGCCCAGCGCGCCCAGCAGCGCGCTCGGCAGCACGCCGATGGCGGCCCCCAGGAACAACAGCCCCGTGACGTCCTGCACGCGACGGAAGCGGATGTCTCCCCCCGGCCAGCGCGACATCAGCGCGGCCCCCAGCCAGGTGCGCAGCATGTTGCCCACCGCCCAGGTCACCGCCAGCCCCCAGGGCCTGCCCATGGCCAGCTCGGAACACACCTCCACCGCGAAGACGGCGAACAGCAGCGTGGGCCACATGCTCCGCGGAGAGCGCAGCAGGAACGCCAGCGTCATCCCCGCGGGCAGCCAGAGGATGGCCCCGCTGAACGGTGGAAACACGAAGTGGGCGCTGATGACCTTCAGGGCCTCGAAGGACACCGCGAGCAGTACCGCGCGCTCCCAGCCGGCGCGCCCCAGCGTGAGTGACATTCCCACCCCCACCGCAAGGTAACCAGCACGCAAGCGGAAGCCGGGCCCCGGGCGGCGGAGCGACAAGGCCCTTGGCCGGCTTGTCCACCGCCGTGCGCTCGCGACGCGGGAGACAGGCACCCATGCGCCCTCCTGGCTAGACTGCGGAGGCCCCGTGCCCTTCGCCTACTTCGACAGTCTCACCCCCGACCAGCAGCGCGCCTATCGGATGAGCGATGGAGTGAGCACCCTCCGGGTCAGGGCCCCCGTGGCGCTGGCCCCCCTGGTCGCGGCGGTGCGGGAGGCCCTGGCCACCGGCGCCTGCCCGCCCCTGGAGCGCGCCACCGCGAAGCTGAGTGATGCCCTGTGCGAGCGACTGGACGTGGCCTCCGTGCGGGTGGAGGTGCTCGAGGTGCGCCCCTCCTCCGAGGAGGGGGAGCTGCACGGGCTCTACACGTGGGAGCCCGGGCGCCGTCCTCGGCTCCAGGTGTGGATGCGCACCGCGAAGCAGGCGCGCGTGGTGGCCTTCCGCACGTACCTTCGCACCTTCCTCCATGAGCTGTGTCATCACCTGGACTTCCAGCTCCTGGAGCTCCCGCATTCGTTCCACACGAATGGTTTCTTCCAGCGGGAGTCCAGCCTCTTCCAGCAGCTGGTGCCCCGCGCCATGCCGCGAGGCGGCGAAACACAAAAAGCACGCGCGAGAAACAGGAAGGGTGTGGAGGACGACACCCCACCCCGCTGACGGGTTTCTTGCATCCCCATCAACGAATTGGGAACGCGCGCCACAAGCGAGGCTAGATTCCGCCTCCCTATGGCGCACCCGACCGAAGACAAGAACTTCCGCCTCCCCACCACCGTTCGCCCCCAGCGCTACGCGGCCACGCTGACCCTGGACCTGGGAGCGAAGTCCTTCACCGGACAGCAGACGGTGGAGGTGGAGGTCTCCGCGCCCACGCGCGAAATCATCCTCCACGCCATCGCCCTGCAGGTCGGCGAGGTGACGTTCCGCTCGGGAGGCACGCAGCTCAAGCCGTCCTCCATCCGTGCGGTGGAAGTCAGCGAGACAGTGGTGCTCGGCTTCGATGCGCCCCTGCCCCAGGGCCGCGCCACGCTGGAGGTCGCATGGAAGGGCCCCTTCACGGACGGCCTGCGCGGCATGTACCTGGCGGGCAAGGTGGTGGCCACGCAGTTCGAGGCCGCCGACGCGCGCCGCGTCTTCCCCAGCTTCGATGAGCCCGCCTTCAAGGCGAAGTGGGCCCTGAGCGTGCGCGTGCCCCAGGGGCTCGCGGTGCTGGGCAACGGCCCCGTCGTGAAGGAGGAGCAGGACGGCGTCTGGAACAAGGTGACGTTCCAGGAGACGGAGGTGCTCAGCAGCTACCTGGTCGCGCTGGTGGTGGGCCCGCTGGTGGGCACGCCCGCGCAGCTCGTGGGCGGCGTGCCGGTGCGCACCTGGTCACTCCAGGAGAAGGGGCACCTGACGCGCTTTGGCCAGGACGTGGCGCTGGCCGTGCTCCCCAGGCTGCAGGACTACTTCGGCCTGCCATATGCCTTCACCAAGGTGGACCAGGTGGGCATCCCGGACTTCGAGGCGGGCGCCATGGAGAACGCCGGCCTGATTACCTACCGCGAGGTGGCGCTGCTGCTGGACCCGGCCACCGCGCCCCTGTCCGTGCAGAAGCGCGTGGCGGAGGTGGTGACACACGAGCTGGCGCACCAGTGGTTCGGCAACTGGGTCACCATGGTGTGGTGGGACGACCTCTGGCTCAACGAGGCCTTCGCCACGTGGATGGCGTTCAAGATTGTCGACCAGTGGCGCCCCGAGTGGCGCATGTGGCTGGACTTCGACGCGCACCGCGCCAGCGCGCTGTACCTGGACGCGCTCAAGTCCACGCACCCCATCCACGGAGAGGTGCGCAACGCGAGCGAGGCGGGCGAGAGCTTCGACGCGATTACGTACGAGAAGGGCGGCGCGGTGCTGCGCATGATCGAGGGCTTCCTCGGCGAGGGCCCCTTCCGTGAAGGCATCCGCCTCTACATGCGCAAGCACGCGCGCGCCAACGCGGTGAAGGAGGACTTGTGGAACGCGCTGGGCGAGGCCGCCCGGCAGCCCGTGGAGGAGCTGGCCACGGCGTGGGTGGGCCAGAGCGGCTTCCCCCTGGTGACGGCGAGCGTGAACGGGCGCGAGGTGACGCTGTCGCAGCGGCGCTTCTATTCCGAGCCCGGCGTGGAGAGCGCGGAGAAGTGGCCGGTGCCCATGGTGCTGCGCTACCAGGACGCCTCCGGCGTGCGCGAGCAGCGCGTGCTGCTGCGCGACAAGCAGGCGAAGGTGACGCTGGAGGGCTCCGGCGCGGTGAAGTGGCTGTGCGCCAACGCGGGCTCCACGGGCTTCTACCGGGTGGAGTACGACAAGGCGACGCTGGCGGGGCTGGCCACGAACCTGCGCGCGCTGGAGCCCGCGGAGCGCATCTCGCTGCTCGCGGACCAGTGGGCGCTGGTGCGCTCGGGGCGCGCGTCGGTGGGGGACCTGCTGGACCTGGCGGCCCGCTTCAGCGACGAGGAGGACGACTCCGTCCTGGACGAGCTGGTGGGGCGGCTGGCCTACGTCGAGGGCCGGCTGGTGGAGGGCGAGGACCAGGTGCGCCTGCGCGCGTGGGTGGAGCGGCTGTTGGGCCCGGGCCTGAAGAAGCTGGGCTGGCAGGCGGCGGCGGGTGAGTCGGACGCGGTGAAGCTGCGGCGCGCGGCGCTGGTGCGCGCGGTGGGTGGGCTGGCCCGCGGCCCGGACGCGCTCGCGGAGGCCCGTCCGCGCGTCGCGCGCATGCTCAAGGGAGAGCGTGACGCGCTGGAGCCGAACCTGCTGGATGCCTCGGTGGCCATCGTCGCGCGCGCCGGCGACGCGGCCCTGTTCGATACGTTCCTCCAGAAGCTGCCCTCCGAGCCGGACCCGGCCACGCAGCGCCGCTACCTCATGGCGCTCACCGCCTTCGAGGAGCCCGCGCTGGCCGCTCGCGCGCAGGACCTGCTCTTCTCCGAGACGGTGAAGACGCAGGACGTGGCCAGCTTCGTGTCGGGCCTGCTGGCCAACCGCACCGGGCGCGACGCGTGGTGGGCGCGGATGCGCAAGCAGTGGAAGGACGTCATCGCCCGCACGGGTGGCGCGCCCATGCTGCTGCGGCGAATCGTGGAGTCGCTGGGCATGCTGCGCACGCGCGAGGAGCTGGAGGCGGTGAAGGCCCTGTTGAAGGACCACCCCATCAACGAGGCGCAGCAGGCCACGGCGCAGACGCTGGAGCGGCTGGCGCAGGACGTGGAGCTGCTCGAGCGCTGCGGCCCCGAGGTCTCCGCGTGGCTCAAGCGCCAGGCCTGATGTCCCATGAAGACCACCCTGACGCCCTCCAGCCTCTCCGGCGCGCGTGAGTCCCTGCGGCGCGCCAACACCGAGCTCGCCCACGCGTACCCGGGCGAGTCGCCCCGCCGCCAGCCGGTGCATGTCGTCTATGGCGGGGCCCACCTCTTCCGCGCGGAGTCGGCGCGGAAGCTGGGGGACCTGGCGCTCGCGGCGATGAAGGACTACGCGCCGGACTCGGCGGAGCTGGCGCATGGCCTGGGCCTCCCCCAGCGAGGGCGCTTCGCCCAGCGCGTCTATGAGCGGGTGCAGGAGAAGCTCAAGCGCGAGCCGGTGGAGGACTACCGCATCGACTTCGAGGACGGCTACGGCCACCGCCCCGACGCGGAGGAGGACACCCACGCCGTCGCCGCCGCGAAGGAGATGGCGCGCGGGCTGGAGCTGGGCACGCTGCCGCCGTTCACCGGCATCCGGGTGAAGTCCTTCACGGAGGAGCTGTTCGAGCGCTCCTCCCGCACGCTGGACGTGTTCGTCACCACGTTGCTGGAGCACAGCGGTGGCAGGTTGCCGCCGTCCTTCGTCGTGACGCTGCCCAAGGTGTCCCTGCCCGAGCAGGTGGCGGCGCTCGCGCGCATCCTGGAGGTGCTGGAGCAGGGGCACGGGCTCGCGCGCGGGGCGCTGGGGATGGAGCTGATGGTGGAGACGCCCCAGGCCCTCTTCAATCGCGAGGGGAAGATGAACCTGCAGGCGCTGGTGTCCGCGGGCGAGGGCCGCTGCGGCGCCGTGCACCTGGGCTTGTATGACTACACCGCCGCGCTGAACGTCAGCGCGCATGTGCAGAGCATGTTGCACCCCGCCTGCGACTTCCTGCGCGACTTCGTGCAGGCGGCGCTCGCGGGCACGGGCGTGCAGCTGTCCGACGGCGTCACCAACGTGATGCCGGTGCCCCCGCATCGCAAGCAAGGCGATGAGCCGCTCCTGCCCACGCAGCTGCGGGAGAACAGCGAGGCGGTGCAGCGGGTGTGGCAGCTCACCTACCGGCACATCCGCCACTCGCTGGAGCGCGGCTGGTATCAAGGCTGGGACCTGCACCCCGCCCAGCTCCCCGTGCGCTACGCGGCGGTGTACGCCTTCTTCCTCGAGGGCCTGGACGCGGCCACCCGCCGGCTCAAGGCCTTCATGGAGAAGGCGGCCCAGGCCACGCTGGTGGGCAACGTGTTCGACGACGCGGCCACGGGCCAGGGACTGCTCAACTTCTTCCTGCGGGGCTTGAGCTGCGGCGCGCTCACCCAGGATGAGGTGCTGGCCACCGGCCTCACCGTGGAGGAGCTGCGGACGCGCTCCTTCCGCACCATCCTCGAGTCACGCCGCGCCCGCACGTAGGCGGCGAAAGGCTCACGACTGACCGGAGGGGCGCTGCTCCTCCGGCGGCGAGGACTCGGGCGCGCTCGCCGCGCGGTGGGCGCGGAACCAGGCCACGTCGATGGCCGCCGCGCCCAGGAGGAACAGCAGCGGCCCCGGCTTCGCGGCGAGCCCCAGCAGTCCCCACACGGTGACGGCCCCCGCCAGGAGGAACGGCAGCACCGAGGGCACGGCCTCGCGGGCGCGAGGGACCGCGGCCAGCAGCGCGAGCGACATGAGGGCCAGCACCGCGAGCGGCGCGCCGGAGCGGCTGCGGCCGGACGTCGCGTAGAAGCTGGTCGTCTGGGTGAGGTTCGGCGCCCAGCCGTACTGGCTCTCCGTGTACTGGTAGCCCGTGGGCCGGCCACTGCGGTCCACCTCCGTCACCTGCCGGTCCTGGTAGCCGTAGCCGCCCAGCGACGTCCACAGCTTCATCCCCGAGCCCCAGGTGAACATCATCGACAGCGCGCACACCGCCGCGCCCGCGAGCACCCAGCGCTTCAGCCGCGTGGCCTCCGGTGAAGGCCGCAGCTCCGGAGCGGACGCGGCCGAGGCCTGGAACACGCGCCACTGCACGTAGCCCAGCACCACCGCGGCGCCGAGCCAGACGAGCGGCACCAGCCCGAGGCTCAAGGACAGGAAGGCGAAGGTGAAGGCCAGCGCCGTGAAGAGCGGGAGGAACGCGGGATGCGAGGCCATGTGGGCCAGCTTCTCCAGCGGCGCGGGGACGGGGCGGCCCGCGGCGCCCCACTCACGAGCCCCCAGCAGCACGCTGCCCGCGAGCATCACCCCGGACCACGGCAGGCCGATGCCGCCGCCGATGACGGGGAGAATCGGCAGGAGCACGGCCGAGGCGACCAGACCCGAGCCCAGCAGCGGCAGCGAGCCCCCCGGCAAGCGCTCTCGCAGCCGAGGGTCTTCCAGGAGCGTGCGCACCGCATGGCCCGCGGCCTCGGCGGTGCGGCGCGCGGAGTCCGCGGCCTCCTCCGCGGAGGGGAGGCCGCTGAAACCGGCGGACTTCACGTCGCGGCCACAGACAGGACACGCGGTGGCGCGGGCATCGGGAAGTGGCTGACCGCAGTGCGGACACGACATGGCTCACTCCGGAGGACGGCGTGGGCCTCGCAGCCTAGCGCCTCCCGGGGCGCGCACCATGACTACCCGCAGGCGACACGCCGGGCGCCACCTCGCGCCCGAGCCCCCCACTCACCAGAGCATGTCCTGGTACTCGGTGACGCCGGGCAGGTTGGAGAGCTGGAGCGTCTGGCTCCCCACCTTCACCGTGCCCTCGAAGAGGCCCACCGGCTGCGCGAAGTGGCTGATGACCAGGCGCAGGTTGCGCTCCTCGCGGTGGACGTAGAAGGGCTGGAAGCGCAGGTCCACCGCGCCGTCCGCCGTCGTCAGCTTCCACGGCCCCATCAGGTTCTTCGCGTCGTACTCGAAGCGCGCGCGCGCCAGCGGGTACAGCCGGTCCCCCAGCCAGAGCGCGTTCTCGTTGGCCTCGGTCGCGCTCTCGTTGAAGCCCTCGACGAGATTCAGGCCGATGGGCATTCCATCCGCCAGCCGCCCGGAGGCGAAGGCCCAGCGCCAGGCCGTATGCCGCGCCAGATAGCCCTGCGTGTAGTCGATGCCGCCCACGCCTCCATCCAGCCGGAAGCGCTTGCCGCCCGCCTCCAGGCTGCCGAAGGACAAGAGGCCGTTGCGCTTCATCGTGACGTTGACGAGCCCGTCTCCCGGCACCGGCGCAATCACCGTCAGCGCCGGAGGACCTCCCGCCACGAGCAGCTCGCCGTTCCACTGGAAGGTGTTGAGGCTGCCGGTGCGCACGCGGCTGACGTCCACCTGCACCTGGTAGCGCTCGTCCTCCTCGCCCCGGCGGATGGCCAGCTTGCCGCCCAGCGTGCGGAAGGACGCGTTGAGCCCCGCGCCGGGCTTGTCGCCCAGGGACACCATGGGGCCCGGGGCGCCCAGGAAGCTCACGTCACACAGGACCTTGCGCTCGCCCAGGTCCACGGCCACGGCGAAGGCGCTGGACGAGTACCCCAGGTCCACCACCGCGAAGAGCGCCGCCACCTCTTGCGTGGCGGTGAAGGTGTAGTGCCAGCGCTTGCGCTTGAGCAGCCGCGTGGTCCGGGCCGGGGCCCACTTCCCCAGCAGTCTGGGGAGGTCCACCTCGGGCAGCTCGCCCTGGTAGGTACCGAAGCGCGGCTCCCCTTGCGTGGTGGCCACGGACTCCGGCGCCAGGGGAAGGAGGGCATCTTTCTCGGGCGTCATCTCGCCCCATTGGAAGCGAACCGGCGGCCATTGTCATCCACGCCGGAGGTCCCCGAGGCCCCAACAGACGCCTCGGAGACACTGTCCGCCCCGCCCTCAGCTCCGGCCGAAGACGATGCGCTCGTCGCCCAGCAGCCGGGTGACGGCGCGCAGCGCCACCAGCGCCACCGCGACACTGGACGCCGAGGCGAGGAGGAAGGGCAGCGGCCGGAGCATCTCGCCGCGCAGCACCTCGCCCGCCAGCAACTCCTGTCCCAGCACCGGCACCGCGAACATCCACAGCTCCGACTTCATCGGCATGAGCGACAGCACGACGCCCGGCGCCATGGGCACCATCATCAGGAGGTTCAGGTAGAGCTGCGCCTCCTTGAAGGAGCGTGCGTAGGTGGACACCCACATCTGGGCCGCCGAGGCCGCCAGCGTCAGCGGGAGCACCGTGACGAGCATCACGCCGATGAAGGCCGCATCCGGGTGGACCGTCACGCCCAGGTCCTCCAGCGGCGCGCGCTTGAGGGCCAGGACGAAGCCCATCATCGTCACCACCGTCGCGAACACCGACATGACGACGGTGGCCGCCCACTTGCCCAGCACCACCACGCCCCTGGGCGCGGGGTTGAGCAGCAGGGGCTCCAGCGAGCCGCGCTCGCGCTCTCCCGCCAGCGCGTCACTCGCGAGCTGGAGGCCCCCGGCGAAGGTGACCATCACCAGGAACAGCGGCACCATGTTGAGCCACTGCGCCGCGCTCTGGGCGGGGGTGGCCAGGTCCGCGTCCGCCACGCGCACGGCCATGGCGAGCTCCGGCGAGACGCCGCGCGCGTACAGCCGCTGGCTCCCCACCTGTCCCGAGTACGCCTCCAGGAGCCTGCGGGCCCGCTGCACGGGCATGAGGGCCGCGCGCCGCGAGCTGTCCGCCACCAGGCGCACCTCCGCCGTGTGTCCCTGGGAGAAGTCGCGGCCGTAGTCCTCGGGCACCACCAGCACCATGTCGAGCGCGCCGTCGCGGACGCGCTCCTCGTAGTTCTGGGGGGCCTCCTTGAGAATCGCCCCCTGCCGCTCCAGGAAGGCCATCAGGCTGGGCGCATGCTCGCGCCCCACCACGGCCAGCTCCACCGGCTGGTCCCTGCGCATCATGGACGCCACCATCTGCAGCGTCAGGAGCGTCATCAAGGGCCCCAGCACCGGCAGCATCATGACGGTGAGCAGCGAGCGCTTGTCGCGCAGATGGTCCCGCATCTCCTTGCGAAAGACCGTACCGACCTGGCGTCTCATGACGTCAACCCCTGCTCACTGCCGATGGTCGCGACGAAGGCTTCTTCCAGGTTGTCCTTGCCGGTGCTCGCACGCAGCGCGTCCGGCGTCCCATCCGCCACCACCCGCCCGCGCGCCACGACGACGATGCGCTCACACAGCGCCGCCACCTCCTGCATGACGTGGCTGGAGAAGACGACACAGCGCCCCTCGTCCCGCAGCCGCCGCAGCAGCGTGCGCACCGCGCGAGTGCTCATCACATCCAGCCCGTTGGTGGGCTCGTCCAGCAGGACATTGCGAGGTCCATGCACCAGCGCCCGCGCCAGCGCCACCTTCACGCGCTCGCCCTGGCTGAAGCCCTCCACGCGCCGGTCCGCGATGTCCTTCATGTCCAACAGGTCCACCAGCTCGTCCACGCGCTTGTCGAGCGCCGCGCCGGACAGCCCGTGCAGCTCGCCGTAGTAGCGCGCGTGCTCACGAGCCGTGAGCCGAGGGTACAGGCCGCGCGCATCCGGCAGGACGCCCAGCGCGCGCCGCACGTCCTCGGGGCGAGTCACCACGTCCACGCCATCCACCGTCGCCGAGCCGCCATCCGGACGCACCAGCGTGTAGAGCATGCGCAGCGTCGTCGTCTTGCCCGCGCCGTTGGGGCCCAGCAGGCCCGTGATCATCCCGTCCTCGGCGGTGAAGGACACATCCTCCACGGCCGTCACCTTCCCGAAGCGCTTGTGCAGGTTCGTCGCTCGAATCATCGCGCGCTCCTCCTCAGGGCACGGAGCCGGCGAAAGTCGTGAAGAGCGGAGGCCGGGACACCTTGCCCCCACACGAGGTCTTCAGGTTCGCCACGCTGCCCTGCGCCACCACCTCCGCCATCAGCGCGCGCACGCAGGCGACGCCCTGGGTGTTGTGGCCCACGCCCGGCGACACCACGTGCAGGCTGTTCTTGAGCGTGCGCATCGCCTCCTCGCCCCATGACGGCGGCGTCACCGGGTCCAGCTCTCCGGAGAGCAGCAGCGTGGGCACGTCGGAGACCACGGGCTGGCGGAAGTCCGGAGGCAGCGTCGCGCGAGGCCAGTCCGCGCACAGGGCCAGCGTCTCCAGCCCCATGGAGGAACCGAACCACGTCCCCTTCGACTCGCGCTCCACCGCCGCCGCGTCGAAGAAGGGCGCGTCCTCCGCGCAGACGACGGCGAACTGGAGCCCCCGGTTCAGCGACTTCTCCAGGCCCCCCATCCCCAGGCTCAACGCGACGAAGGGCGCCCAGTCATCCCGCGTCACCCGGTCCAGCATCAGCGGCACCAGCGAGGACGACTCCGCGATGTAGAGCTGCTGGAACACGCCCCCCAGCAGGGCCTGTCGCGAGACGACCATCTCCTCCAGCACGCCCGTGCGAGGGTGCGCCACCTTCACGCGCGCGGGCGCCTCCGCGAGCTTCGCCAGCAGCGCCTCCGTGCGTGCGCGCAGCGCGGGGAAGCTCTTCTCGCAGGACGCGTCCTGCTCGCAGTGGGCCAGGAGCATGTCCACCGCGCGCTGTGCATCCCGCGGCATGTACAGCGGAAGGGTCAGCCCCATGGGCGCCACGCCATCGAGGATGGCGGTGCGCACGCGCTCCGGGAACTGGCGCATGTACACCAGCGCCGCGCGCGTGCCGTAGGACACGCCCCAGAGGTTGAGCTTCTCGTACCCCAGCGCCGCGCGCACCTCGTCCAGGTCCGCCATGGCGATGGGCGTGGTGTACTGCCGCACGTCCGCGTCCCAGTGCTTCCGGCACTCGCGCAGGCGCGCCATCGTCGCCGTGTCGTCGAAGTGGGCGGACAGCCCCGCCTCCTCCCCCGCGAACTCACACTTGAGCGGACTGCCCTCGCCGGTGCCCCGCATGTCCACCAGCACGATGTCGCGCTGGCGACGGATGCGCTCCACCCCGCCCAGCATCATCCCCGCCTGGGTGGCCGCCTGCCCGGGGCCTCCCACCAGGAACACCAGCGGGTCCGGCTGCGGCTGGGCCGCCAGCGCCGGCACCACCGCCACCCGCAGCGCCAGCTTGCGTCCCGCCCGGGCCGCGCGGTCCTCGAAGACCTCATGTGTGCCGCACAGCGCCGGAGTCGCCAAGCCCTCCAACCGGCAGGGCTTCAGCTCCAACGTGCGCCGCGTGGAGCCCGAGCTCCCCTGGGAACAGGACGCCAGCACCACCGCCATGAGCCCAAACATCCAGCCGCGTCGAACGCCACGGGTGATGTGGACCCCTCCATTGGATAGCGGACTCTTCATGTGTGTCCCCCGACTATAGAACGTGACGGGGAAAGGCCGATTGCCAGCGCGCCGGCCCTCGCTTCGCGGTACACCTTGCGGCCAAGAATCCCCCGGAACGCGCGGGTGTGAATCCCACGCGGGAAGGGCCGTCTGGTGATACGCCCATGCCCACGATGAAACGCGCCGCCCTCGTCCTGGTTGCCCTCACCTTCACCACGCTCAGCGGCTGCGCCGCGCTGCAGAGCGCCCTGAAGAGCGCCTTCAAGAAGCCCACCCTCACCTTCAAGACGGCCCGGCTCTCCAGCGCCTCGCTCTCCGACGCCACCGTCGACCTCGTCTACGAGGTCAACAACCCCAACGGCTTCGGCCTGGAGCTGGCGTCGGTGGACTACGCCTTCTTCGTCGAGGGCAAGCAGGTGGTGGCGGGCAAGCCGCGCAAGGGCCTGGACCTCAAGGCCAACGGCCGCAGCGAGCTCGTCTTCCCCGCCAACGTGAAGTTCGCGGACATCGCCCCCGTCGTGGAGACCTTTCTCAACAAGGACCAGGCCGCCTACAAGGCCCAGGGCAGCGTCGGCGTCCAGACGCCCATCGGCGTGTTGTCCTTCCCCCTCCAGAAGGAGGGCACCTTCGACGTCCCCAAGATTCCCCAGGTCAGCTTCCAGCAGCCGCGCATCACCAGCATCAACCTCACCAGCGCCACGGTGGAGTTCCCCCTGGCCATCACCAACCGCAACAGCTTCCCGCTGCCCGTCGCCGGCATCACCGGCGCGCTCAAGGTCGCCGGGGCGGATGTGGGCACCCTGTCCACCGGCAACCTGGGCATGCTCGACGGCAGTGGGACCAAGCAGGTGTCCCTGCCGCTGACCATCCACTTCGCGCGCGCCGCCTCCGCCGCCATGGCCCTGCGCTCGGGGGGCAACGCCAAGTTGAGCCTGGACGGACGCCTCACCTCGGACGCCCAGTCCGTGCCCCTCAACCTGAACCAGCTCGTCAACATCGTGAAATGACGGCTGTCCGGGCGCCGGGCGGGCGGAAGTCCACCTCCCGGTTGTTCCAGGGCGCCCTAGCCGTTACGGTTGGGCGCCTTTCGGGACACACGCCATGAGCCGCATCCTCTTCAAGTCCAAGATCCACCGCGCGACGGTGACGCAGGCCGACCTGGATTACGAAGGTTCGGTCACCATCGACCGCAACCTCCTCCACGCCGCGGACATCGTCCCGTATGAGAAGGTCGCCGTCTGGAACGTCACCCGCGGAACCCGACTGGAGACGTACGCCCTGGAGGGTGAGCCCGGCAGCGGCGTCATCTGCATCAACGGCGCCGCCGCGCACCTCAACCAGCCCGGGGACGTGGTCATCCTCGCCACCTTCACCGAGGTGGAGGAGTCCAAGGTCCGCGACTGGAAGCCCACGGTGGTGTTCGTCGACGGGAAGAACCGCATCGTCCCCGGGCGCACAGAAGAAGTGCCGGGCCCCGCGCGACGGAGCGCGTGAGACGTTTGCCCGCCTTTCGCGGCGGCTTTTCCCTCCGCGTGCCTTTTGCCATGCTCGGCCCTCCATTACCGGGGGCCCCTGGCCCCGGAGGCAACACCACGATGAGGCGGATGTGGGTGGGAGCCAGCGTGCTCGCGCTGGGGCTCTCTGGCTGTACGGGCGTGGGCTCCTTCCGGCCCAACCCCAACGATGAGGACCCGCTCTACGGAGCCATCCCCGTCGTCCGCGCGCCTTCGCAGACGCGCTGCGCGGGCCACGGCAAGTCCTCCGTGCGCGCCCACTGCGACGACGCGCTCTACCTGGCCACCGAGTACACCCGCCGCCTCTCCGTGGGCGACGAGGTCTGCCTCGAGGGTGGCTACGGCGAGGAGCCGGGCTCCGCGTGCAAGGCCCGCGCGGCCGTCATCGACACGTCCCCCAACCAGGTGAAGCTCGAGGTCCGAGGGGCCAAGCCCGACTCGCGCTGGTTCAATGTGGAGATGCGCCACGCCTGGTATGAAGAAGGCGCGCTCGTGGACCTCTACCTCGCCGAGCGGGGTTATTAGACGACAGGAGGGACCCGATGGCCTTCTACGACAGCGTGGCGGAACGCCTGGCCTTCATGAAGAAGCTGACCCCGGCGGAGCTCAAGAAGCTGGGCTCGGCGAGGCTGTCGGACATCGTCCTCCAGGAGACAAAGCGCGCCCGGGTCCGGGTGGCGGAGCTGGAGAAGCGCTACCCCCGGGCGGAGGTGCGGGAGCTGGCCCAGCGGCTGGTGGACGAGAAGAAGAACCTGGCCAGCATGGTGGGCGGCGTCAGCGGCGTCTTCGGGCTGGTGGCCCTGCCCGCGGACCTGCTGTTCATGGCCTATCTCCAAATCATCCTGCTGACGGACGTGGCCACGCTCTACAAGGTGAACCTCAAGAGCGAGCGCGCCCGGGCGGAGATGCTGGACCTGTTTGGTTATGCCAACGGCCTGGGCCCCTTGCAGCGCTCCAGTCCCAAGGTGCTCGGGAAGCTGGCGGCGATGCTGCTGGAGAAGGGCGGCCTCCACACCCTGGGCAGGGCCATGCCGCTGGTGGCCGCGCCCATCACCGCCTACTTCAACAACCAGCACATCCAACGGGTGGGTGAGCAGGCGGTCCGCTTCTACGAGGGCTTCGACAAGGCCCACGCCAAGGCCCGGGCCCAGCGCCATCAGCAGACCGGCTGACGCCCGGCTCGGAAAAAAGTCTTAACGCTACCGATATGACTTCTTCGCCAGGGCGTTCCCGTTTCCAAGCGGGGGCGTGAATCCCCAGCCATGGCGGGCGACCGTTCAGCCTGTCCCACATGCTGACGGGGACGCATCGCCCGGGAGACGGAGGCACGAAGATGTCCGAGCTTTCGGTGGAAGTGCGGGTCCAGGTGGCGCGGTTGCGGAACCTCATCATCGACGTCGCGCGCTGCGGCGCCCTCGGCAGCCCCATAGGTTCCCTGCCGCACCATGAGCTGGACCCCATGGAAGTCCAGGCCATCTGGTGGCTGAAGGCGGAGAGCCTGCTGCCCGTCAATGTCCTCGCCGACCGCCTGGGCGGCATCGCCCTGCCCCGCCTCAGCCGGCTGTTGGACCGGCTGGAGGACGCCAAGCTCGTCCAGCGCGAGCGCTCCGTGCGGCATGATCGCCGTCGGGTGCGCGTGCGCCTCACGGAGCAGGGACGGGCCCTGGCGGAGAACGCGGACTCGGTGGTGCAGGAGCGCATGGCGCGGCTCCTCATGCCCCTGGGCGGCGAGCAGCGCAGCGCGCTCATCGACCTCCTGGAGGGCTGGGTGGAGGCGCTGGGCTGCTGGAACCGCGCGGAGGAGATGGCCGCCGAGGAGTCCGACGCGGACGCCGCCCGCGCGGTCCATCGTCCCCGGCTCACCGCCGTCGAGGACGTGGGCGTCACCGCCAACGCGGCCTGACGCCCCTCCCCGCGTCACTGAGAAGCGGCGCGAAGCTGTTCCTCCAGTTGGCGCCGCAGCTCCGGCGGCAGCGACTCCAGTCCCTGGAGCGACGGCGGAGGACGCCGCTTGAAGAGCTCGACACCCTTTGCGAGCTGCTCTCTCACGCTCTCGGACACCGCGTAGGTGAAGCCGTCCACGGAGCCGCGAGCGTACAGCTCGGGGCTTCCCTCCCGTGCCCCTGGCACCGCCTTGCCCAGCCAGAGGCGCCGGGGAGGCGCACCCTCCAGGGTGAGCTCCACGTGCGTGGAGGGTGACGCCAGGCCGGACGCAGCCTCCGTCACCGCGCCATCAATG
Source organism: Myxococcus stipitatus (assembly GCF_038561935.1). Next base: position 9,292,395 of record NZ_CP102770.1, read on the forward strand.
AGCCGGGTGCCCCGGAGGTCTCGCAGCCAGGACAGCCGCGCGTCCACCTGCGCCGGCTCGAAGTCGAAGCCCTCGGGGAGTCGGGCCGGCTCGGTGAGCTTCCACGCGCCGCCGTCCTTCACGGCGACGACCCGCTGCCCGCCCACCTGGAGCAGCAGCCGCGTCACCTTCCCTGGCTCGAAGTCGAGGAGGCGCAGGTCTCGAAACTCCTCCAGGCGCGGGCGCAGCCGGGCGGCGGACGCAGCGGCGAGGAGATAGACCTGGGTCTCGCCCTCCACCCTCGCCGCGACGGTGCCATCCGCCTCGCCGGGCTCGGCGTCCAGTTGGAGCACCCACTTGCGTCCCTCCTTGAGCTGCACCTCCACGCGGTCGTGCGCGCCGGAGAACCGGGCCTCGGCGGCCTTCGCCGCGTCCGCGTCCAGGAAGTCCTGGGCGTGGAGGCTCGCGAGCTGCTGGACGAACCGCCGCGCGGCCTGGCCATCGAACCGGAAGCCCTCGGGCGTCGTCCCATCCACCAGCTTCCAGGCCCCGTCTCCGGCGCCCGCCTCCAAGGTCCACCGCCCGCCCTCCTTCGCGTGGAGGACCAGCTTCGACACGTCCTCGACGGCCAGGTCCATCACCCGGCGCTGGCGCCAGTCCTTGAGGTCCTTGCGCACGCTCCAGTCCAGCGGCCCGGGCTGCGCGAAGACGTCATCGCGTCCCGGCTGGCGCAGGTACACCCCGCCGTTGCGGGAGGCCTTGCCGAGCACGTACTCCACGGCCGGCCCGCCCTCCTGGACGACCTTGACCTTCAACCCCTTGGCATCGTCGACCTCGAGCTCCGCGTGGCGCTCGGCGCGGTCGGTGACGAAGTCCGGGTGGCGCACCTCCTTGAGCCGCTCCAGCGCGCCCGCCACCAGGGCGGTATCCGCCGGGTGCTTCACATCGGGCTTCTCCGGAGCGGACACGAACCAGCGTCCGGACTCCTTGCGCAACACGGCGGCGCGGGCGCCCGACAGCTCCAGCGCCGTCACGCGCGCCGGGTCCAGCGTCACCGGCTCCAGCTTGTGGACTCCCACGCTGACGCGCGGCTCGTGGGTGGCGAACACCAGCACGAGCAGCACCGCGAACGCGCCCAGGGCAATGAGCGTTCCTCTCTTCATGGCACTTTCCTCGGCTCCGCTTCAGACGGTGACGGTGGCCCGACGCGCCTCCCGCCGCCTCCAGCGGACGAGCCCGAAGGCGGCGAGCGCGAAGGGAATCCCGAACGCATTTCCAAACTTCACGGCATTGCGCGTCGACGCGCTCAGCTCCTCCTGGAGCGGCGCTTCCGCCAGGCCGCGCGTGCGCATCTTCAAGAGCGCCGGGTCCAGCAGCAGCCAGTCCGCGACGTTCAGCGCCAGCGCCTGGTTGGGGCGGCTCATGAAGTCGTCCCACAGCACGGAGGACCCGCCCGCGACGATGACGCGCGACTCCCCCTGGCTCTCCGCCAGCACGGGCGTCCCGCTCGACGTGCTGGCCTGGGCCTCCGACGCGAAGTGGCTCTTCAGCTTCCCACTCACCTGCACCATCAGCGGGTGTGGCCCGCTGAGCGAGGGAGACTCCGAGCGCCAGTCGCGGCGAGGGTCGATGCGGAAGGGCGCGCCCTCCAGCCAGCTCTTGCGCGAGGACTTCGCCAGCACCGCCGCCTGGGCGCCCTCGGGCGCCGTCACGGTGACGGCGGTGCTGAAGGGGAAGGTGACGCCCGACAGGCCCTCGGTGATGGGGCTGTCGCCCTCCAGCCGCTCCAGCATGGGGACGAACGGATAGGGCACCGGCATGGACACCACCATGAAGCCCCGGCGCTCCTGCACGTTGAGCTGCGCGGACGCGACGTCCGCCACCAGCTGGTCCCCCACCTGGATGCCATAGGTCGCGAGCAGCGGCCCCAGCCCGTGCGCGGTGTCGGTCGGCTCGAAGGTCTTCAGGTCCACCTGCACCTTGTCCAGGAAGAAGGCCACGCTCTTGCCCGACATGATGAGCTGGTCGATGGCCTTCACCTCCGCGGGGGTAAAGGCCGTCTTCGGTCCGATGACGAGCAGCGCATCCACGTCCGCGTCCACCCGCTCCTTGCCGGCCAGGTCCACCGGCCGCACCTCGTACGTCTGGCCGAGCAGCGACTGGAGACTCCGCAGCTTCTCGTGCAGGACGGGCGCGCCATGTCCCTGCGCCACGCCCAGCACCGGCGTCTTCGCCCGCGTCAGCTTGCGCACCAGCGTCGTCAGGTCGTACTCCAGCGTGCCCGTGTCCTGGACGACGGGGATGACCTCCTTCTTCTCCTGATGCCGGATGACGATGCCCATGTACGCGCGCTTCGTCTGCATCTGGTCATCCTCGATGACGCGAATCTCCACGGGCTGCACGCCCGCCTCCGCCAGCTCCTTCTCCACGGAGGTGGGCTCGCGAAAGACGCGGCCGAAGATGTCCCGCTTCGTCTCGCGCTTCGCCTCCTGGTCCTCGTGGGTCTCCTGGCTCATGGGGTCCAGGAACTCGAAGGAGAGCTTCCCCCCGGAGGCCACGCGGAACTCCTCCAGCAGGTCCCGGACGTAGCGCGCGTTGCCCGCATAGGGCGGCGGCAGGTCGTCGGTGAAGTACGCCGTGACGGTGACGGGCTCCTCCAGCTTCTCCAGCGTCTCTCGCGAGGCCTGCGCGAGCGTGTAGACCTGGTCTCGCGTCGCGTCGAAACGGAGGAACGCACGCAGGCCCAGGATGTTGAGCAGCACCAGGCAGCCGACGATGGCGGCCAGGAAGAGGTTCGCGTTGGCGGTGGCTTTCATCGTCAACCTCACTGACGGACGTTGCCCAGGGTGCGCGTGGTCAGCGCCAGTCCCACGGCCGTGAGCGACAGGTAGAAGAGGACGTCGCGCGTATCCAGCACGCCTCGCGCGATGTTCGCGAAGTGGTAGTCGACCGACAGGTACTGGAGCAGCTCCCCCACCGACTCCGGCAGCAGCAGGGCGAACTTGTCCACGAAGTAGAAGGCGAAGCACAACAGCAACCCGATGATGAACCCGACAATCTGGTTGCGGCTGAGCGCGCTGGCCCACAAGCCCAGCGCCAGGAAGCTGGACGCCATCAACAGCAGCCCCAGGTAGCCCATCACCACCGGCCCCCAGTCGAAGCGAGCCCCCTGCGCGGTGAGGCTCGCCACGGTGAGGGAATAGGGCAGCGTCCACAGCAACCCCACCCCCACCATGCCCAGCGCCGCGAGGAACTTGCCGAGCACCACCTCCCAGTCGCGCAAGGGCATGCTCAACAAGAGTTCCAGCGTGCCGCTCTTGCGCTCCTCCGCCAGCAACCGCATGGTCACCGCGGGCGCGAAGACGACGAACAGCACGGGCGCGATGCCGAAGAACCCCCGCAGCGAGGCCTGCCCCGCGACGAAGAGCGTGCTGAAGTACAGCCAGCCCGCAACCACCAGGAAGACACCAATGACGATGTATGCGACAGGAGAGTTGAAGAAGCTCCTGAACTCACGCCTGGCGACGGCCAGTGTCGTGTCCATTCTCCACCTCAGTTTTGTTCAAATGCCAGTCAGTCGACTCAAGCCGCCAGGCTCGCCCTCGCGTCCTCGCCGCCCGTGAGCTTGCGGAACGTCTCTTCCAGGCTGACGTGCCGCCGCGTCACCTCGAGCAGACACAGCTCGTGGCGCACCGCGGCCTCGAAGAGCTCCCGGCGGATGTCCTCCGCGCCGTGGCGCAGGTGGAAGCCCAGCGTCCCGCCGCCCTCCCCTTCCGCCACCTCGACGCCCGTGACGCCCGGGACGCGCTCCAGCACCGCGCGCACCGCGTCCGCCTGGAGCGGACCTCCGGTTCGCGACGTGAGCACGACGGTGACCAGGCCGCCCTCGCCCTTGCCCAGCCGCTCCGGCGTGTCGTCCGCCACCAGCCGCCCGTCATTGATGATGAGCACACGGTCGCAGGTGCTCTGCACCTCGCTCAGGATGTGCGTGCTGAGGATGACGGTCTTCTCCCGCCCCAGCTCCTTCACGAGCGAGCGAATCTCGACAATCTGGTTGGGGTCCAGGCCCGTGGTCGGCTCATCCAGGATGAGCACATCCGGGTCGTGGACAATGGCTTGCGCCAACCCCACTCGCTGACGGTAGCCCTTGGAGAGCTGATGGATGTCCTTGCCCAGCACGTCCTTCAGGCCACAGCGCTCCACGGCGTTGCGTATCTGCCCGGCCCGCCGCGCCTTGGGAATGCCTCTCACCTCCGAGACGAAGTCCAGGAAGTCCTTGACCATCATCTCCTCGTAGAGGGGATTGTTCTCAGGCAGATACCCCAGCAGGCGGCGCGAGGCCACCGGGTCGGCGAGGACGTCAATGCCTCGCACGCTCGCCCGGCCCGCCGTCGGCGTCACGAACCCCGCCAGAATCTTCATCGTGGTGGACTTCCCCGCCCCGTTGGGTCCAAGGAATCCCACCACCTGCCCCCGGGGAACCTCGAAGCTGACGCCACGCAGCGCCTGGGTGGCGCCGTAGCTCTTCGTCAGACCTTCGATCCGGATCATTGGTTGAGACACGGGCTCACCCCATGAAACGAATGGTTGCTGCGCATCGGTACTGCTCTTAAAGCAGCCAACGGCGCCGTCAACCCGCGCTCCCCCCAAAAATTTCCGGGAGCGTCGACCTCGCGATTTTCATCCGGACTGAAACGCTCCGCGCGCCGGCCGGCCGCGGGCTCCCGGACACCGCTTGATGACTTCCGAACAGCGCGCCCCCTGGTCCTCGCCCCACGCCGGGACCACCTCGTAAATGCAACTTGATTACTTTTAGATATCAATTGCATATTGCGGGCGCGCCCCGGCCACCGGAGGCGCCCTGAAGCTGAAGTCCACCCCCCCTGCCGTCACCGCACTTCCGCGGTCTCACACCCGGAGACATCCCTCATGCTGTCCTGTCCCTCGTTATCGAAGTCCCTGTTCGCCAGTGGCGTGCTGCTGCTGCTCGTCGGTTGTGGGGCGCCCACCGAGGAGGAGCTGGGGTCCCTCGAGTCAGAGGTCACCTCCTCCGAGGCCGCGCTGCTGCCCGCGTGCCCGGCCTCACCCGAGCTGTCCGAGGTCGTCGAGCACGCCTGCGTGCACGCGGAGCTGGGCCCCTTCGAGCCCGTCACCGCCGCCACCCTGGGAGCCCCCGTGCTGGTGGACGTCAGCACGCCCCACACCGCGTACAACATCACCCTCCCCCCAAGCTCCCAGTCCTGGGGCTGGGCGGGCCGCGTCTCGTTCCTCCCCGATGCGTCGGGTGAGTTCGCGTTCATGCTGTCGCGGGAGCGGGGGCTGCGCATCTACGACGCGGCGACCGGCGCCGAGGTGGCGCGGGAGTGCCGCTACTCGGTGCCCACGGACGTGTGTGGTGCCCTGAAGACAGCCATCATCGCGGACCTCGAGGCGGGCACCGAGTACCACCTGGAGTTCCACGCCCTCCTGTCCTGCAACGCGTCCTTCTCGCTCCTCATCGAAGAGGCGGCCCACCCTCACGAGGGCTGAGCTTCAACCTCCATCCCTCGCTGGAGCTCGCACGGCACCAGGCCACCGCGCCCGGTACGGCACCCATGCATTCCACCGACCTCCTCCTCCTGAACCCGCATGGGGCACTCCCGCATGCGATGGAACCTCCACGCCCGGCGGGACGCATGCGCCGTGGCGGACTCCCGCAGCGCTGGTGGCGAGATGCCCCGGAACGCCGCTCCGGTCCTCCCGACGGAAGACCCGTGCGTGCTCCGCGGCCCCATCGCCCCTGAGCCCCACTCCGCGCTCCGGAGTGGCCCACCGGACACCTGACGTCGACAGGGAGCCGTCGCGCGTGTGACGCGACCCGCGCCCGGAAACTCCCTACCCGATTATTGCAACTTAATTACCATAAACCCATGAAACACCACTCCGGAGGCGGAGGCGGACACCCGCGTCGGTGCCCGCGCGTCGCTCCCGGCGCCTGGAAGGAAATCCCCATGAAGCTGCTGAAGCAGACCCTGTGTGGTGTCGTGCTCGCGCTGTCCCTGTCGGCCTGCGGTCCCTTGGATGGAGCGGAGCTGGAGCCCTTGGAGCAGGAGGGACAGCCCCTGGAGGCGACCTGCGTCTCCGTCGATGACACCCTGATGACCACGCATGCCTGCGGCCATGCGAACAACAGCGCGGACAACGTGAATGTGACGGCCAGCGCCACGCGCGTCGCCACCGCGCCGGACATCAGCCCTCGCCACAAGCACTACACCCTCTCCCTGCCCGCGGGCGCGGAGGGCTCGGTGACCTTCACCCCGGTCGCCGTGACGTCGGCCACCTCCACCGTGGAGTCGTTGTCGTTCTACCTGTCGCAGAACGTGGCCTTCACCGTGGTGGACACGACGACCAGCGCCACGGTGGCCCCGCTCATCGGCGAGTCCGTCGCGGAGGCGTCCTGCCCGCTCATCGCAGCCCGGACGTATGACCTCGTGGTGGGCCGCGAGTACATCCTCGCCACCGGTCCCGCCTCGGGCAATCAGGTCCGCCTCGTTCCCGAGTACCACTACGACAGCCGGGACCGCTTCTACCGGGACCAGGACGGTGACGGGTACGGCGCCAACTCGCCCGTGTACCGCTTCGCCTGCGAGCCGCCCGCGGGCTACGTGAAGCAGCGGTTCGACTGCGACGACACCAACCCCGCCATCTTCAACTGCTGAGTCGCCCCACGACGACGCATCCCCGGGGCGCCCTCCTCGCTCGAGGGCGCCCCGCCCTTTCCCTCTCTGTCCTTTCGAGTCGCACCATGTCCCCGCGTTCCACTCGCACCGCCGCCCTGCTCTCCACCTGCGCCCTCCTCGCCATGACGGGCTGCGGGTCCGAAGACCCGTCCTCCCCCACCCCAGACCCCAGCGACGTCACGAAGCCCCACGTCACCGCGTCCAGCCCCGCCGAAGGCGCCACCGACGTCCTGCCCGTCCAACGCTTCAAGCAGGATGCGAAGACCACCGGCCTCCAGCGGGTCGTCACCGTCTCCTTCAGCGAGCCCATGGACCGCCAGCAGGCCCAGGTGTCGCTCATCGACGTCGCCGCCTCCGACGTCGCGCCACGCGCGCTGACGGGAACCTGGTCCGAGGACGGCAAGAGCCTGTCCGTCACCATCCCCCGCCCCCAAGCCGACCTCCCGCCGCTCGAGGAGGACAGACCCTACGCGCTGGACCTCACGGCCCTGCGAGATGTTTCGGGCAACACGCTGGACGCGGCGCATGAGGGCCTGAAGGACGGCCGCCTCGACTTCACCACCGGCAAGCGGGACCGCGTCGTCGAACACGCCTGCGCCCACGCGCTCCTGGACACGCCCATCCCCGTCACCGCGGGCGCCTCCCCCACCGCCGCGTATCCCGCGACCGACACCTCCCACAAGGCCTACACGCTGACGCTGCCGGCGAGCGGCTCCTCCTTCCTTGGCTACACGGAGGTCGTCTCCGCCGAGCGCGAGGAGTCCATCGTCATGTACCTGGCCCATGAGTTCACCGTGACGGTGCACGACGTGACGGAAGCGGAGACGGTCATCCCCACCACGCTCGCGCCCGCGCCGGACGTCTGCGCGCCCGCGATTACGCACACGCTCAAGTTCACCGCGCCCGCGGGGGACCGCTTCCTGCGCCTCACCCACGGGCCCGCCGCGCGAGACACGTACACCTTCGTCTTCGAGCGGCTCTAGTCCTCCTCGGACTCCGCGCGCTTGCGGCGGCGAGACATGATGCGGCTCAGGGCCACCTCGGTGATGCCCAGGTACGCGGCCACGTCTCGCTGCGGCACGCGGCCCTTCAAGTGAGGGTGCTCCGCCCAGAACATGTCCAGCCGCTCCTCGGCGGAGAACTCCAGGAACTCCTGCTCGCGGCGCTCCTTCATGAGGAAGTGCCGCTCCGCGACGCGGCGGAGCACCTTCACCCAGCACACGTGGCCCGCCTCCAGCACCTGGAGGTCCTGCTCGCGGAACACCAGGAGGCGCGAGGGCTCCAGCGCCTCGATGGTGGTCATCGACGGCACCCGCATGAGCATCTCCGCATAGGCCCCCACGAGGTCGCCTTCGGAGCGGAACGCCTTCACCAGCTCCGCGCCGCGCGCCGACACCCGCACCAGCCGGAACACGCCCTGGAGCACCAGCCCGAAGCGGTCCACCTTCTCGCCCGGGCGCAGGAAGAGGCCCTTGCGCTCCACCCCCTGCTCGCGCCCCAGCGCCTCCGCGCGCTCCCACTCCTGTTCGGGGATGGGACCGAGCGGAGCCATCTTCTCGTAGAGCTTCGGGTATCTCACGGGGCGACCCGGGAGGTTAACCCAGGTTAAGGCAGCGCTCGAACCCCGCGGCGTACGTTGCCGGCATGTCCATCAACGTCTACGCCATCGCCACGCCCTTCGTCATCGCGCTGGCGATGGGCGAGTTCATCTACTGCGTGGCGAAGCGCAACGGCTACTACAGCTTCCAGGACTCCATCGCGAGCGTGGGCACGGCCGTCATCAACCAGTGCGTCAACGTCGCCGTCGCCCTGATGGTGCTGCCCCTCTTCGCGCAATTGGGACAGTTCGCGTTCTGGAAGTTCGACAGCACCTCGCCGTGGGCGATTCTGGGATTGTTCCTGGGCGTCGACTTCCTCTTCTACTGGTTCCACCGCTTCGGGCACCGCACCAACATCGGCTGGGCCGCGCACTCGCCCCACCACTCCACCGAGGAGCTCAACTACGCGGTGGCCCTGCGCGCCAGCGTCACCCAGCGCCTGTTCTCGTTCCTCTTCTACTGGCCGCTCGTCCTCGTCGGCTTCTCGCCGGAGGCCGTGCTGGCCATGGTGGCCTTCCACCTGGTCCTCCAGTTCATCCCCCACACGCGCGTCATCCCCAAGATGCCCCGGTGGGTGGAGTCCTGGCTCAACACGCCGTCCCACCACCGCGTCCACCACGCGCGCAATGAGCGCTACCTCGACAAGAACTACGCGGGCTCGCTCATCATCTGGGACCGCATGTTCGGCACCTACGCGGAGGAGACGGAGGAGTGCTCCTACGGCGTCACCACGCCGCCCAACACCTGGGACCCCACCTTCATCAACTTCCAGTACTGGGGGAAGCTCGTCAGCGACGCGGTGAAGACGCGCTCCCACTGGGACCGGCTGCGCCTGTGGCTCATGCCCACCGGCTGGCGGCCCTCGGATTTGCCGCCGCGCGATGAGCTCAAGTGGACACCCGGCGAGGACGCGAAGTTCCAGTCGACGGAGCTGCCCAACATCCGCGGCTACCTCATCTTCCAGATGGTGACGTCCATGCCGTTCATGCTGTTGGTCAGCCATCACGGTTCGCCATTGACGGGCTGGCAGAAGCTGACGCTCAGCATCCTCTTCTGGGCGATGGCCACCGCGTGGGGCGGAATGATGGAGTCCAAACGCTGGGGCCTGCCGCTGGAGATGGCCCGTGTCCTCACGTCCGGTGGCTCTGTGTTGTTGTGGCTCACGCAAGCCGGCGCGCCGCTCTCCTGGAGAACACTCACGGCCGCGTGGCTCGCGGTGACACTGGTGTGGTTGAGCGTGACGCGCATGAGCCATCGCACTTCCGCGCCCGAGCCGCGCGCCTCGCGCTGAACATCCTCGGGCCGGCCCACCTCGGTGGCGGAGGGGTTTGCACGGTCGCCAAAGCATGGACCGACTCGCGGGCGACGCCGCTCGCTAGACTTGGCTCACCCGCCACCGCTAGGAAAGTCCTCATGGACTCTCCCGCGCACCTGCAAGCCCGCATGGCCCTGTGTCGCCCCGAGCACATGGTCCTCGACTTGTTCGTGAGGAGCCTGCGCGAGAGCATCGCCCAGCACATGTGCCAGGCGCTGAAGCACGCCGCGGGGTTCATCCTCCCGGATGCCCCGCCGCGCGGCGCCCCCACGCACCGCTCCGCGCGCGAGTACCTGGAGCTGCTTCACGAAGGCGCCAACACCCTGAACCAGCTCCTCGGGCACGACTACGCGACCGCCGTGGAGCAGCTCTCCTTCACCGCCGCGGGCCCCGTCTTCTCCGCGCCCGTGGGCGCCATGGTGATGGCCATCGCCGGCGAGGACCCGCACCGCGGCCTCTTCCTGGGCTCCGGACTCGCGGAGGCCACGAGCACCTTCGGCGAGCGCGACTACGAGCGCCTCTCCGACAGCTCCGCGCGCCTGCGCTTCAAGGACGAGTTCTTCGGCCCCGCCTGGTGCACGGGCCTGGTGCGAGGAGGCCTGCTCCAGAAGAACCCGGAGCAGCGCTTCCACGTGAGGCTGGAGACGGGCGAGCCGCCCTACAAGGACTTCTCGCTGCTCGTCACCTGGTAGCCCGTCGCGCACGGCCGGAAGCACTCCACCGCTTCCGGCCACCCGCGCCCGCCTCAAGCCTTGGGGGCTTCCTTGCTCCGGCGCTCCTCGGCTTCCTTCTTCACCGCCACCATGTCGAGCGCGCGAACCTGGCGCAGCAGGTCCTCCAGCGCCGCGGCGGGCAGGGCTCCGGGCTGCTCGAAGAGCAGGATGCCATCCCGGAACACCATCAGCGTGGGGATGGAGCGAATCTCGAACGCCCCGGACAGGTCCGGCTGCGCATCGGTATCAATCTTCCCGAACACGACGTCCGGGTGCTTGTCCGATGCCGCCTCGAAAGTGGGCGCGAACGCCCGACACGGCCCACACCACGCCGCCCACCAGTCCAGGATGACGATGCCGTCCTTGCCGACCGTCTCCTTGAAGTTGTCCTTGGTGATTTCCACCGTCGCCATGACAGCCCTCGTTTCTCCCCGCGCGAGCGGAGTGTGACTTCAGCGGACGCCCAGGAGCTCCACCTCGAACACCAGCGTGGCGTTGGGCGGAATCACGCCCCCCGCGCCGCGCGCGCCGTACCCCAGGTCGGGAGGAATCGTGAGCTTGCGCACGCCGCCCACCTTCATGCCCGCGACGCCCTGGTCCCAGCCCTGGATGACCTGACCCGCACCCAGCTTGAACGAGAAGGGCTGCCCGCGGTCGCGGCTGCTGTCGAACTTCTTGCCGTCCGTCAGCGTGCCCACGTAGTGCACGGACACCGTGTGCCCGGCCTTGGCCTCGTCACCCGTGCCCACCTTCGAGTCTTCAATCTTCAGGCTCATTCACTCTCCCAATCACAGCGGAAGGCCCCACCTTAACCCGCCGGTGTCTGTCGCGCCGCACAGGAAAACACAGCGGCGCGGGCCCGTTCGCTTCCGGGCACCGCGCCACTGTTTCAAGCCCGTCTTGGAGTCAGCACCCGCGGGGCGTCAGAACGTACCACCCACGCTGATGGTGCCCTGGTAGCTGCCGCCGCCCGACAGGTCCTGCGCGCCCGGCTCCAGACCCGGGGCGAAGTCCTTGTCGAACATGAAGTTGTAGTTGGCGCGAGCGTCCACCAGGAAGTGACCCACGTGGCCACGCAACCCCAGCCCCGCGGGCACCGTGCCGATGGTGTCATCCTTGTAGCCCAGCGACTCGCCGTGGCGGAAGTTGAGGTGGCTCAAGCCGATGCCGCCCAGCAGATACGGCTGCCACGCGGACGGCGTCACCCCGACCGTCAGCACCGCCGTCCCACCGTTGCGGATGAGGTCCGGGCTGTCACCGCCCACCGGGCCGCGCTTGCTGTCGATGTTGTTGAGCGCGCCGGAGTACCCGACCTCCACGCCCACCTGCTTGAGGGGCTTGAAGCCCGCCGTCACACCCGCCGTCGGGCCCGGGTCCAGCTGAGGTGCCAGCGCGCCGGTGTAACCCTCCACACCACCGCCCACGGACACACTCACGCCCGAAATCTTGTTCTTGTCCTTCTTCTCCACCTCCACGGGCTCCAGGTCATCCGTCGTGGGGCGGTAGTCCGCGGTCGGCGCGCTGAGGCCGCTGCCACCCACCGCGTCCTGGGACGGAGCGGGATAGGACTCAGGCTGCACCTGCACCGGAGGCGCGGCCTCCGGGCGGGGCTGCGGAGACGAAGGCGTCAGGGACTGCGACTGCGAGCCCATGTCGCCCGAGCCGCTGCCTCCCGTGCCGGACTGGTCCGTCGGCTCGCACTTCAGCGGCACGTTCATGAACAGCTGGCCCTTGGGCGTCACGCCCTGGCCGGAGCTGTCATCGGAGATGCCGCTGCCTCCCGTTCCAGGCTGCTGGTTGCTCGAGTCCGAGGAGTCCGGAACGGGCTCGGTCTCGATGATGAGGTCCTCCTGCTGAATGGAGTCGACTCCCTGCGAAGGGTCGTCCTGGGCCTGCGCCAGCAACACGCCGTGGCCCTGCTCCGTCAGGCTCGCCCGGGGCGTCGGGCAGTCACCATCCGCCGCCACAGCCGAGGTCCCGTACATCAACGCCCCAATAGCGCCCGCCAGTATCTTCACTTTCATTCGACCCTCCATCGTCGAGTGGCTGACATGAAGGTTGTTTGCGAAAACACATCCGGCAAGACGCACCACGAGGCTGCTCCACCTCGCGTGGCCGTCCACTCAGCAGACGGCCAGGCGTGGTGTCTGGACTACAAGACTTGCGTGAGAGGACGTCAGGCTTTGTCGCGCATCCACTCGGAGCCGGTGACGACGGGCAGCTGCAGCGCGCGCTCCCGGTCCAGGTCCAGGTTGCCGATGTGCAGCGACAAGGGCGACTGCACCCACTTGTAGATGGACTGGGTGAAGAGGCGCACGAACTTGTCCACGTAGCTGGTGAGCCTCGTGGCCTCCACCTCCGGGAACATGGAGACGAGCGCCTTGAGCATCTCCGAGGGCGTGAGCTTCTCGCCCGCATACAGGTAGAAGCACGCGTCGAGGATGGGGAAGGGCATCAGCTCCTCCTCGCCCACCTGGTTGTGCGCCAGCTCCGGCCCCGCGGGCTTCGCCAGCACCTTGCGGATGCCCTCGTAGCCCGTCACCTCCTGGAGGTAGTCCAGCAGGTACACCACCACCGTCTTGGGCACGTTGGCGATGACGGCCAGCGCCCCCATCAGGTCGCCGCCGATGGTGGTGTAGCCCACGGACTTCTCGCTCATGTTGCCCGTCTGGAGGAACAGGCCACCACAGGAGTTGCTCCAGTTCCACATGCGCTGGGCGCGCAGGCGGGCCTGGATGTTCTGCTCGGTGATGGGCGTGACGCTCGCGCCGCCCAGCATCTGCTGGGCCACGGCGCGCTCGCGCTCGAAGGCCTCGTCGATGGAGACAATCTGGAAGGGCACGCCCAATTCGCGCGCAATCGTCTCCGCCGCGTCGCGCGTGGAGTCGCTGGAGTAGCGGCTGGGCATGTAGAACGCCTGGATGAGCGAGCCCGGGTTCTCCGGCCGCACGCGCCGGGCATACCGGTGCGCGATGAGCAGCGTCAGGAGCGAGTCGCGGCCTCCGGAGAGCGCGATGCCCAGGAGCTTGAAGGCGCGCGTCTTCTCGAAATAGTCGCCCACGCCCAGCGCGAGCGCGTCCAGGATGTCCTCGCACAGCGCCTCGCGCGCGGAGCGCTGCTTGGACTGCGCGGGCAGGAAGAAGCTGCGGTGGGCGGGCACGGGGTACGCGAGCGAGTCGCGCCGGGTGCGCACCACCTGGGTGCAGTCCAGCACCGCCGGGCCCTTGCTCCCCTGGGCCACCCACGTCTCGCGGTCCAGGCGCCAGGTGGTGGCCTCGCCGCGCAGGCGCAGCGTGCGGTCCAGGTCCACCACCGCCGCCGCGTAGCCTTCCTGGAAGCGCGGGGCCTCCAGGAGGTGGCGGCCGTTCTGGTTGAGGTAGCCGCCGCCGTCGAAGATGAGGCCGTCGTTGGCGCCCACCGCGTTGGCGTAGGCGATGGTGCACTGGTGGTCGGACGCGCGCGTGGCGATGAGCTCGCGCCGCGTGTCCACCACGCCCAGCCGGAAGGGCGAGGCGGAGATGTTCACCACCAGCTCCGCGCCCGCGTACGCGCGCCGGCGCATGGGGCCGTCCGCGCTCCAGATGTCCTCGCAGACCTCCGGCGCCAGCACGCCGAAGTCGAACTGGAAGAGGTAGTCACCCAGCGGCACGCCCCGGTGGAGCTCCGCCATGCCGGGCTGACCGCGGCCGAACGTGCGCGCCTCGTAGAAGACGTTGTACGTGGGCAGCTTCTCCTTCGGCACGAGCCCCAGCACGCGGCCACCGGCCACCACCGCCGCGCAGTTGAGGCGCTGGCCCTGGAGGGCCACGCCCACGCCCACGACGAAGACGGTGGGCAGCGCGGCCGTCTCCTGCGCGAAGCGCTCCAGCTCCGGCCACTGCCGGTCGATGAAGCCCTGCCACTGCACCATGTCCTCGGCCGGGTAGCCCGCGAGCAGCTGCTCCTGGAAGACGCCCACCGTGACGCCGTCCTCGGCCATCCGCTTCGCCAGGACCAGGGCCCGGTCCACGTTGCGGACGAAGGCGCCCACGGTGGTGTTCACACTGGCGATGCCGACTTTCACGAGCCGCATGGTTGCTTCGCTCCCCTTTCGTTCCGGCGTGGGAATCCCATCATCGCCGGACGGGCCGCGGCCAGCCGCGATGCCCGGGGCCCAGCAATGCCCGGCGCGACGCGCAAGGCAAGCCCCGCGACAGGGCCGCCGCGTCAGTCAGTTCAGCGGGCCCGAGGGCCGGACGGGCTGCAGCCGGGCGATGAGCTCGCCCACGTCTTCCAGCACCGCCTCCAGGCGGCGCTTCACGTCCAGCTCGGACAGGAGCTCCTGGCGGCGCTCCGCCTCGGGAATCACCGCGGCGGCCACCACGTCCGCCAGCATTCCGCCCGTCGCGCGGGCCGACACCGGCAGCAGACTCTCCGCGAAGTTGGGAGGCACGCGCCCGGCCAGCTCGAAGACGGCCTGCCGCAGCCGCTCCTCTTCCGGCCCGTGGTAGGGCAGGTCCGTCAGCACCTTCGCCTGCACTTCCCGGTAGGGCTTGTCCGTCGCCAGCTCGGACACCATCTCGATGCGGGTGACGCCCTGCAGGAGGATGTTGTAGCGGCCGTCCTCCACCTGCTCGTCCCAGACGATGACGCCCGCGCACATCAGCGGCACCATGGGCGGACGCCCGTCGTAGCTCCCCTCCCACCCCTCCTCCAGCTGCGCCAGCGCCACCACCCGGTCTCCCGCGAGCGCGTCACGCACCATGGCGCGGTAGCGCGGCTCGAAGATGTGCAGCGGGATGATGGAGTGGGGAAAGAGCACCGCCGAGGGCAGCGGAAACACCTTCAGCGCGCTCCGGGCGGCGCTCTCGACGCGTTCTTGGGCGGTCATCTCGGGCATCCTTACCCGTGTTGATAAGGCGCGTGGACGGCCGCCGCACCGCAATCCCTCGACGCACCCGTCCGACGCAGCCAGTCCAAGGGCGCAACCCATGGGATTCCCTGGGAGTTTCCGGCGGGCCCCTCGCGACGGTCACTTCGCGCGCGGGCGGCCGTCCCCTCCATCCCAGGCTCGCATCGCCACCTCCACCAGCGCGAGCAGGTCGGCCTCGGTGGCTCCGTCCGCCGCCTGCACCGACATCCCCTGCAGCAGGGTGCCGAAGTAGCGGGCCAGCACCGCCGGGTCCGTGCCCGAGGGCAGCTCCCCCTCCTCCACCGCCCGGGCCAGGCGCTCCCGGAAGGCCTCCAGCGAGGACAGCCGGAGGCTGGTGACGAGCTCCGCCACGGGCCGGTGGGCCTCCGCGCACCGCAGCACCGCCGTGGAGACCATGCACCCGGGGGGGTGCTTGCGGCGCGTGAAGTTCCGGGCCGCCTCGCGCAGCACCCGCTCGAAGCCCGCGCGGGCGGTGGGCTCCTCCTGCAGCGCGCGGAAGGTGCCGGCGCCAGGGCCCTCCCGGTAGTGCGCCAGCACCCGCCGGTACAGCCCTTCCTTGGAGTCGAAGGCCGCGTAGAGGCTGGTCGCGCTCAGCCCCGTCGCCTCGGTGAGGTCCGCGACCGTCGCGCCCTCGTAGCCCAGGCGCCAGAACACCTCCAGGGCCTGGTCCAGCACCTTCGCCTCATCGAACTCCCGGGGCCGACCCCGACGTCGCGCAGAGGGGGTTGAGGGGGGGGATGCTCTTTTCATGAGGATCTCGTGAAACCCAAGGGCGGGCTCCGCATTTAAGTAACAACCGATACATAAAAGGACTTCGGCCCCCATGCATTCTGCCATCGCCGCCCTCGTCGCCGCTGCCTCCCTGAGTGCCGCTCCCGCTGCTCCCGCCCGGCCCCCGTCCCCCCCCCAGCCCACCCAGGCCACCGCCCATCCGGACGCGCGCGCCATCACCGCGAAGATGGACGCGGTCATCGACAAGGCCCTGCAGGAGCAGCGCATCGTCGGCACCGTCGTCGTCGTCGTGAAGGACGGGCAGGTCGTCTACCGGCGCGCCGCGGGTTACTCGGACCGCGAGGCCCACACGCCCATGCGCGAGGACGCCCTCTTCCGCCTGGCCTCCATGACCAAGCCGCTGGTCTCCACCGCGGCGCTGGCGCTGGTGGACCAGGGCAAGCTGTCGCTGGAGGACCCCGTCACCCGGTACTTGCCGACCTTCCGCCCCAAGCTCGCGGATGGACGCGAGCCCGTCATCACCGTGCGCCACCTCCTGACGCACGCCTCCGGCCTGATGTACGGCTTCCAGCACGCCCCGGGTGAGGGCTACCCGAAGGCGGGCATCTCCGACGGGCTCGACAATCCGAAGGGGCTCACGCTGGAGGAGAACCTGCGCCGGCTCGCGTCGGTGCCGCTCGCCTTCGAGCCTGGCGCCCGGTGGCACTACTCGCTCTCCACGGACGTGCTGGGCGCGGTGGTCTCTCGCGCGGGAGGCGCGCCGCTGCCCCAGGTCGTCGAGAAGCTGGTGACCCAGCCCTTGAAGCTGAAGGACACGGGCTTCAGCGTGAGGGATGCGTCGCGGCTCGCGGTGCCGTACTCGGATGGCAAGCCCGCCCCGGTGCGCATGGGAGAGGCGCACGGCGTCCCCTTCGGTGGGGGCGTGGTGCAGTTCGCTCCGGACCGGGCGCTGAACCCCCACGCGTTCCCCTCCGGTGGCGCGGGCATGGTGGGGACGGCGGATGACTTCGCGCGCTTCCTGGAGGCGCTGCGGCAGGGGGGCGCGCCCGTGCTGAAGAAGGGCACCGCCGACCAGTTGGGTGTCGTGCAGCGAGGCCCGGAGGCCCAGACGCAGGGTCCGGGTTGGGGCTGGGGCATGCTGTCGGCCGTCCTCGTCGACCCGGCGCCCACGCACAGCCCGCAGTCCGCGGGGACGTGGCAGTGGGGCGGCGCCTACGGACACAACTGGTTCGTGGACGTGCGGAAGAAGCTCACGGTGGTGGCGCTGACCAACACCGCGTTCGAGGGCATGAGCGGCCCGTTCACGTATGAGGTGCGCGACGCGGCCTACGCGGCGGCCACCACGGACGCCTCGGTGCCCGCCGTGAAGCTGCACCCGCTGGACTGCGGTTACGCCGAGTTCAAGGACCTGAGCCCGTTCGCGGACACAGGTGACCTGGACGGCAAGGCCGGCACGCTCTCCGCGCCGTGCTTCCTCATCCGCCACCCGCGCGGCAACCTGCTGTGGGACGCGGGCCTGGGTGACCACCTGGCCCAGGAGCCCGAGGGCCACGAGCAGCGCCCCGGCGTCCGCTTCGTGGTGAAGAAGACGCTGGCCTCGCAGCTTGAGCAGCTGGGGCTGAAGTCCTCCGACGTCCAGTTCGTGGCCTTCTCCCACCTGCACGCCGACCACACGGGCAACGCGCGCAACTTCCAGTCCGCGACGTGGCTGGTCCACCGCGACGAGTGGAACTGGTCCCTGCAGAAGCCCACGCCGCCCGGCGTCGACGCGAGCGCGCTGGCGGGCCACGCGAAGCAGAAGACGGTGCTGCTCAACGCGGACCATGACGTGTTCGGTGATGGCTCCGTGCGCATCCTGAAGACGCCGGGCCACACCCCGGGGCACCAGGTCCTCCTGGTGCGGCTGCCGAAGACGGGCGCCGTCCTGCTGTCGGGCGACTTGTTCCACACGCGGGAGAACTTCGAGAAGGGCCTGATGCCGTCCTTCAACTTCAACCGCGCGGACACGCTCGCGTCCATCGACCGCATCAACAAGGTCCTGCGCAACACGAGCGGTCAAATCATCATCCAGCACGACGCGAAGGAGATGGCGAAGCTGCCGGCGTTCCCTCAGGCGATGGAGTAGCCGCCGCGGAGCGCCTGAACGCTCCAGGCGTCATGCCCACCCAGCGACGGAAGGCCTTTCCAAAAGCGCTCTCCGTCTCGTAGCCCACGGCGCGCGCCACTTCCGTCACGGAGGTGTCGCGCGCCCGCATCAGCGCCATGGCCCGGTGCATCCTCCACCGGCCCACGTAGACGAGGGGCGGCTCGCCCACGAGCTGCTTGAAGCGCTCCGCGAACACCGAGCGGGACATGCTCGCGGCGCGCGCCAGGCCCTCCAGCGTCCACGGGGCCTCGGGCTTCTCGTGGACCCGCTGGAGCACCGCGCCGATGCGCGGGTCCACCAGGGCGCGCAGCCAGCCGTTGTCCCTGGACGAGGACTCCAGGTGCGCACGCAGGGCCTGGACGAAGAGGACGTCCGCGAGCCGGCTGACGACCGTCTCGTAACCCGGTTGCCGGGCCTCGATTTCGGAGGCCACGAAGCGCAGCGTCGGCTCCAGCCAGCGCGAGGACGCGGGGTCATCCGCCTTCACGTGCATCAGCGTCGGCAGGTGCCGCACCAGCGGGCTCAGCGTCTCGCCCTCGAAGGTGAAGGAGCCGCCCAGCACCGTCACCGCCTCGCCACCGCCTCCGTGGTGCAGCACGCCGCCACAGCGCACCGGCTGGCGGGTCGCGTAGATGGCCTCCACGGGCAGCACGCGCGAGCCGCGCCGGTCCTTCAGCGTGAACTTCGCCCCCGCGGGGAGGAAGACGAAGTCGCCGCCCGTCAGCGACAGCTCCTGGTCGCCCGCGGACAGCAGGCAGTTGCCGCGCATCACCGCGTAGAAGACGGGGAAGGGCGCACGCTCGATGCGCATGCCCCACGGCGCGGTCAGCTCGTAGCGGGCATGCACGCGGCTGCGCAGGTGGATGCCTTGAAGCACGTCCGCGAGGACATCGAGCCCCGGCCTTCCTCCGGACGATTGGACGAGAGAATCGGACTTCTGGCGCATGTTCGTCCTTCCTCCCAGGACTATAGGTCCATCCACGCGCCGGGAGTGGCCGCGCGAGCCTCCTCGCCCCACGGCCCGTCGTCTGGAGATGCCCAGACATGAAAGCCATTCGCCTGCACCAGTTCGGTGGCCCCGAGGTGCTGCGCCTCGACGACGTCCCCACGCCCAAGCCCGGTGAGGGCGAGGTGCGCATCCGCGTGTCCGCCTCCGGCCTCAACTTCACGGACCTGGCGCAGCGAGAAGGACGCCTGCCCGGCGCGCCGCCCATGCCCTTCATCCCCGGCATGGAGGTCGCGGGCGTCGTGGACGCGGTGGGCCCTTCCGTCGAGGGACTCGCGGCGGGCACACGCGTCGTCGCCCTCCTCCCGGGGCAAGGGGCCTTCGCCACCCACGCCGTGGCTCCGGCCGCCACCACGCTGCGCATCCCCGACGCCGTGTCCTTCGAGCAGGCCGTCTGCCTCCCCGCCCAGGCCCCCACCGCGCTCCTGGGGCTGCGCGAGGGCGCGCGGCTGCGCGCGGGTGAGTCCGTCTACATCCCCTCCGCGGCGGGAGGCGTGGGCAGCCTGCTCGTGCAGGTGGCGAAGCGGATGGGGGCCTCGCGAGTCATCGGCGGGGTGGGCCGCGAGTCCAAGCGGGCGCTGGTGTCTCGACTGGGCGCGGATGCCACCGTGGACACGTCCCGCCCGGACTGGCCCGAGCAGGTCCGCGAGGCCACGCGAGGACTGGGCGCGGACGTCGTCTTCGTCGCGGGCGGCGGTGACCTTCCGGGGCAGGGCCTGCGAGCCCTCGCCTTCAGAGGACGGCTGGTGCTCTACGGCGCGGAGAGCATGTTCGGCACGCAGTGGAGCATCGAGCAGATGGCGGGGGTGATGGCCCAGAACCAGAGCATCACGGGCTTCGCCACCTTCACGCTGCCCTTCGAGCCCCGTCACGCCGCGCTCCGCGAAGCCCTCACCCTGGTCGAGCGCGGTGAGCTCCAGCCCGTCATCGGGCAGACCTTCCCGCTCGAGGCCGTCGCACGGGCCCATCAAGCCCTGGCCGAGCGAGGCACCACGGGCAAGGTCGTCATCCGCGTCGAGTAGGCCGGAGACGTCCGCGCGACGTCAGTGGCGCGCCCCTCCGGCGCGGGCCACCGAGTCCTCCTCCTCCTTGCCCTCGGCCGCGAGCGCATCCAGCGCGGCGTCCACGGAGGCCATCAACACCTCGGGCCGGACGGGCTTCTCCAGCACCAGGTTGGGCACCGTCTCGATGAAGGTCCGCGTCTCGGCGGTGTAGGCGCCGCCGGAGATGAACACCATCCGCCGCGTCAATTCCGGCGCCATCACGCCCAGCCGGCGATAGAGCGCGGCGCCGTCCATCTCCGGCATCTGCAGGTCACACAGGATGACGTCGAAGCGATGGCCCGCGGTCACCAGCGCCAGGGCCTCGCCACCTCGCAGCGTGGTGACGACGTCGTGGTAGGGCTCCAGCAACAGGCGCATGGACTGCGCCAGCCGAGGCTCGTCGTCCACCACCAGCACGCGGCCCCGCCGCGCCGTGGCGGGCATGGGCGGCTTGGCGCGCGCCACGGGGCGCGACACCACGTCCGCCTGCATCGGCGCCGCCGGGAGCAGCATGGTGAAGACGGAGCCCTTCCCGACCTCGCTGCTCACCTTCAGCTCGCCGCCGTGGTTGCGGACAATCTGCTGGCAGATGGCCAGCCCCAGCCCGGTGCCTTCGCCCGTGGGCTTGGTGGTGAAGAAGGGCTCGAAGATGCGGGACATCACCTGGGCGGAGATGCCCACGCCGGTGTCCACCACGTCCACCCGGGCCCGGCCGGACGCGTCCGTGCTGGTGCGCACGCGCACCTCGTGCAGGCTCGGGTTGCCCTCGGGCACGGCCTGCATCGCATTCACGAGCAGGTTGAGCAGCACCTGCCCCAGCCGCGCCTCGCTGCCCAGCACCCGAGGCACCGGGCCGAACTCCTCGACGAGCCGCGCGCGGTGGCGCAGGGCGTGGCTGATGATGCGCACCGCGGGCGGCACCAGCGCGTTGAGGTCCACCAGCGTCCGCTCCTGGTCTCCCTGGCGGCTGAACACCTGGAGGTCTCGGACGATGAGCCGGATGCGCTCGGCGCCCTCCAGCGCGCCCCGCACGCCGGCCTGCGCATCCCGCGCCCCGAGCAACCCGCCCTCCGTCAGCGCTCGCGCGGCGGACTCCAGGTTCAGCACCAGGTAGGCCAGCGGGTTGTTGATTTCATGCCCCACACCCGCCGCGAGGGTCCCCACCGCGGCGACCCGCTCCGCGGCCACGAGGCGCGCCTGGAGCTCCCGGGTCGCGGTGATGTCGCGATGGGTGGCCACGAAGTGCGTCACGTCGCGGCCCGTGGCGCGCACGGGTGACAAGAGCACCTCCGTGGACACCAGGTGGCCGTCCCTGCGCGGCAGCGACACCTCCACGCAAAGCGACTCGCCCGCGAGCACGGAGTCCGTCACGCGCTGACGCAGCTTGGAGTCCTGCTCGCCGTAGAGGTGGCACGGGTCCAGCTCCAGCAGCTCCTCGCGAGGACGTCCCAGCAGCAGGCTGAGCGCGTCGTTGGCGAACACGGTGTGCAGCTTGCCGGGGCTCACCACCTCCGCGATGAAGACGCCCTCGTGGACGCCGCGCACCGTGGTGGCGAGGAGCTGGAGCCGCTCCACCGCGCGCCGCCGCTCCTCGGTCGCCGCCGCGAGCAGCTGGCCCGTCACGGCGTTGACGACGATGAAGAGCTGGAGCACCAGCAGGTCCTGCGCCACGTTGCCCGAGGAGAACGGCCCCTGGCCATTCACCGTGCCGAAGATGGCGACGGCGGAGATGACCAGCGTCGCCGCCGCCGCGCCCCGAGGCCCGAAGCGCAGCGCGGCCATCGCCGACATGGGGAAGAGCAGGAAGCTGGCCCCGTACGCGAGCCCCGGCTGCAAGGCGCGGAACAGGAAGACCCCCGCGCCCAGCACGGTGGTCAGCGACGCCAGCGCGACGGCCTCGCCCAGCCGCCGCGGCCAGGACGGACGGCTCAGCACCAGCAGCGGCGGCGCCACCACGAGCACGCCCGTCAGGTCGCCCACCCACCACACCCAGACGGCGTGGCCCATCACCTCGGAGGGCAGCGTTCCACCGAGCCACAGGAGCAGCGGGCCCACCACCGAGCTCACCCCGGTGCACACCATCCCCGCGCCCAGGCACAACACGATGACGTCGCGGATGCGTGACAGGTCCGTGCCCATGCGCATGCGCCGCGACAGCCACGCGCCCAGCACGCTGGCCAGCGTGTTGCCCACGGCCACGCCCAGCGCGGTGGGCAACGTCACACCGGTGGACGAGGTCGCCAGCAAGGCGCCCAGGAAGACGCCGGGCCACAGCGCGGGGCCTCGCAGCAGGAGGGCGGCCAGGGCGACGCCCGTGGGCGGCCACACGGGGGTGACGTTGCCCGCCACCGTGGCCAGGGAGAGCCCCAGCCGGGCGACCGCGAGATACACGCCGGCCACCAACAGCATCTCCAAGAGATGCCGCCCGCGAAGCGCGCGCGCGCAGGCTCGAATCAGCCCGTTGATGACCATCCCCCCGATAAGTCCGTCCGCCGACCCGACGGGCTCACAAAAGTGGATGCATCGTAGCGGGCCGGGCCCGGCATTGCACCTTCCCCTCGTCTCGTGGGGCAGCCAAGCGTCCAGGAACCAATAGGCTCCCCCAGTGAATGCAATCGTGTGGCGGGGGCTTCGTAGGACACGACAAGGAGGTACCACGACGATGTCGCGTCCCGGTGTCGCAGCCCTGCTGTCTTTCCTGATTCCTGGTGTGGGGCAGATCTATAACGGGGACATCCTGCGCGGGCTGTTCTGGCTCATCATCACGCCCGGCTTCTGGGTGGGAACCGGCGGATGCCTCGGCTGGGTGTGCCACATCATCGCCGCCGCCACCGCGTACAACCGCGCGGAGGCCAAGGAGAAGTACCGCGTCACCGTTATCTAGCGTCTCGGCGACGTGAGGTGGCGCGCGGGCCGGCTTCGGGGGAGGCCGGCCCGTGTTTTTTCAGCCTCTCCTTCAGCGTGAGAACAGCAGGATGAAGGCGGGGATGGCGGCCACGAGCAGCCCCGCGCCCAGCACGAGCACCTGCTGCACGAAGAACAAGTCCTCCAGCCGCTCCACCAGCACCATCTCCAGCCGCTCCACCGCGAGCGACTCCAGCTCCCGCACCGCGGTCGGCACATCCGGCGCCGTGAGCACCGCCCGCAGGGCGATGGCCCCCAGCACGCGGCGGGACTGCTCCATGAGGAAGCGCTCCAGTTGCGAGGAGGGAGGCCGGGCCTGGGAGGGGTCGCCCAGCCGCTCCGCCACGGACTCCTCGACGGCGAGGAGCAATTCCTCGCGCTCCAGCTTCCCCGAACCTCGGAGGCGCTGGGCGACCTGAAGGGCCGCGGGCTTGAGGACGGCATAGGCGTGGGCCATCCAGCGCCGCTCCTGCGCCTCCTGGGCAAGCCGCGAGGCGACCGCATGGAGCACCAGGACCCAGGCGCCCGCCAGCGCCAGCGCGAGCGGTGAGAGCACCAGGCTCAACACCTCCAGCCAGGTCGGTGTCGCGGGCCAGTCGAGCGCGCGCGGGACGGCGACGAAGGCCGCCGCCAGCGCCAGCCCTCCGAGGCCGAAGAGCACGAAGCCCTTCAGCGCGCCCCACAGGCAGGAGCCCAGCAGCGAGGGAACCGTGCGCAGCAGCACCTTCAGGCCCGCCTTCGCCACGTGCTTCATCTTCCGCGCGGGAACTGGAGACACCACCTCCGAGACACCCGGCCGCGCTGAATCCACGACCGGCGCGAGAGGCTCGGCTTGTTTCTCGGATGCACTCACGTTGGACGCTCCCGGGGCCACGCTGCTTCGAGGTCCAGCTCCACCGCCGAGGCCGTGCCCCCCATCGTAGGAGTCACGGGCCCTCAGCGAAAGCCACGCCCCGTGTCGGGGTCCGCCGTCGCGACGCGCTCCCATGCGGGCGGATATCGCGTCACGAGCCCCAGCTCATCCGTCTCCACGTCCGCGACGAAGCCCCCTCCCCCGCTCTCGTAGCGATAGCGCGTGGACGCCAGGCGCGTGTAGCGCTGCGGCAGCGGGGCCAGCGAGAGGTCCGGCATCCGCACCCACGCGGCCGTCACCTCCTGGGCCTGCCCCACCTCGAGCCCCAGCCGTCGGATGGGCAGCGTGTTCGTCGACGGAGTGAAGGCAAGGTCCACGTCGGTGCAGCCTCGGAACTGGGGCACCTCCTCGTCCCCGCGCCACCAGCGCCGCTGCGCATCCGCTCGAAGGACCAGTGACTGGGAGGCTCCGCCCCTGCGCAGGAGGATGCGCGCCTCTCGCGTCAGCCACCGCGCATCCGCCTCCACGGCGTACTCCGCGAGACAAGGCACGCCCTCCTCCGCGAGCACCACGCTGCCCGTCAGCCCCCAGCCCTCATCGAGCTCCCACAGCTCGCAGTACTCGCTGCCCGCTACATCCTGTCGGGTCCATTGCCAGGCACGAAGACAGCGGCGGGTGCGGCTCGAATCGAAGCGCGGAGGGTGCATGGGGGCTCACTCGAGAGAAGCCCACCGTAGCCCGCACGAACGTCGGCGTCACAACCCACGGCGCGCTCGATGTTCATGAGCGCACCGTGTCGACACATGTCTCACGGCCGCGCGGAACGCAGCGCCGCCAGCAGCTCCTCCGCCGTCGTCGCCACCGCGCGGGCCCCGTTCGCGTGAAGCTCCGCCGCATCCCGGAAGCCCCACGTGACGCCCACGCCATACATGCCCGCCGCGCGCGCCGTGAGCATGTCCACCGCCGTGTCGCCCACGAAGCCACACGCCGCGGG
Organism: Myxococcus stipitatus; assembly: GCF_038561935.1. The sequence continues at coordinate 9,317,309 of NZ_CP102770.1, forward strand.
CGCCACGTCCAGCTCCGCCGCCATGCCCAGCACCGCCGTCGGGTCCGGCTTGCGAGGCACGCCCTGCCGCTCGCCGTACACCACGCGGAAGGGCACCTCCGGCAGCAGCCGCTCCACCAGCCGCTTCACGGGGCCATCCGACTTGTTGCTCAGCACCCCCATCACCACGCCCTGCGCCGCGAGCGCGGCGAGCATCCCGAGGATGCCGGGGTAGGCCGCCGTGCGGTCGAAGAGGTGCGCCTCGTAGCGCGGGCGATACGTCTCCAGCACGGCCGCCGCCAGGTCCTCGCGCCCCGCGGGCACCGCCCGGCGAGCCAGCTCCCGCACGCCCTCTCCCACGAAGTGGCGGTAGGCGGACTCGGGATGCGTGGGCAGGCCATGACGCGCGAGGGAGTGGTTCATCGCGTCCGCGATGTCCCCCAGCGAATCCACCAAGGTCCCATCAAGGTCGAAGAAGACGGCACGAAGCTGCATGGGATGAAGTCTCCAGAAAAAACAAGAACGCCCCGGCCATCAGGGCCAGGGCGTTCAGGGCCTCGAGAGCCCGTTGCATCGCGTCAGTGCGTGGCGGCCGCCGTGGCGCCGTCACTGCCCGCCGTGGTGAGCACCGCGAAGTTGATGTTGTTGTAGCCCGCCGTGGCGCAGCTGAACATCACCCGCTTGATGATGGAGTACTCCACGTCCTTGTGGGCCTGGATGTTGATGTCGCCCTTGAACGTGTTGGCGTCGTCGTTCGCCATCGCGTGCAGGTCCTCGAACTGCTTCTTCATGTCCCGCAGCTTCTCCTCCAGCGCGGGAATGTTGAGGTACTCGTCCTTGGAGAAGTCCTCCACGCGACCGACGATGGTGCCGGACACGCTGACCTGCTCGCCGGACACCATGACGACCGGGTGCATCTCCACTTCCTGGACGTGGACCGCTTCCGGGAGCTGGATGTCCTTGGTCATCATCAGCACCTCGCCCGTCGCGGAGAAGTTCGCGATGAGGAAGAGCACGATGATGACGAACATGTCGACCAGCGGAGTGATGAGCAGGTCCGCGTAGCCGCTGCGCTTCGCGTGCGCGGCGCCGTGCCCGAACACCCTCGAGTGCTGGAGACGCTTGCCGTACCGCTTGCCTGGAACCTTGATGGCCATGAGAGGTGGTGGCTCCGTGCTCGGCTAGCCCATCGCCGCAGACACCGACACCTGGGGCAACCCAGAGCCGATGCACTCGTCGATGATGCGGACCAGGTCCTCGTAGCGGACCTTGTCCTCGGGCTGCAGGGTGATGGCCGTCTGGTCTGGCAGCTGCGCCTTCAACTCCTTGAAGCGCGCCACCAGCTTGGACAGGTCCGTCTTGCCCTTGCCGTCCTTGGTGAGGGGGATGGGGTCGAACGTGCTCTGGTCCGCCGAGAGCCGCAGCTCCGTCGGGGTGATGAGCAGCGTCAACTGCACTGTCTTGGTCTCCGTCGGGGGCGGCTCCTCCTCCGTGGAGGGACCTCCGGCCTGGGACACCTGAAGTCGGCCAATCTGTGTCCAGACGGCCGTCATGATGAGGAAGCTGATGGTCACTGCCATCAGGTCGATGAATGCGGTCAGGTTGATGGCGGCATCGAGCGGCTTCTTGCCACCCTTGCCACCTTGACCTGTGTCCATTCCGCCGGCCATGGCGTTCTCCTCCTAGAGACTGAAAGGGGCGCGCCAGTGTTCCCCCGGATGGGGACATGGACAGCGCGCCCGGGCGCCGGGTTCCCAGATGGGAGCCCGACTCAGTCGTCGTGGTGGTCCCGAGCGGAGGGGACGTTCAGGTTCTTGAACTTGTCCTTGTTCGCGACGATGAGGTTGAGCACGGAGACGCTGGTCTCGTTGATGTCGTTGACCAGCGACTGGGTGCGGCCCATCAGCACGGAGAAGGCGATGAGGCAGGGAATCGCCGTCACCAGCCCGAAGCCCGTGCAGTTCATGGCTTCGGAGATACCGTTGGCGAGAATGGTCGCCTTGTCGGCCGGGTTCACGTTGGCCACGGCCTCGAAGCAGGAAATCAGACCGGACACCGTTCCGAGCAGACCGGCGAGCATCGCCGCGTTGCCGAGCATCGCCAGGTAGCCGCTGCGGGCCTCCAGGCGCGGCGTCTCACGGAGGGAGGCCTCGTCCAGCGCGGCCTGGACCTCGTCCTGGCCCTTGGGGACGTTCATCAGGCCCGCCTTGATGACGTTCGTCAGCGGCGTGGACTTCTGGCCGGCCACGTAGTTGATGGCCTTGTCCAGGTCACCCGCGTAGATGTGCTTCTTGAGCCCGCGGAGGAAGGCTTCCTTGTTGATGGAGGCCTTGCCGAACAACACGATGCTGCGCTCGACCATGATGGCCAGCGCAACGACCAGACAGGCCGCGATGGGATACATACCCCACTGACCGGCCTCCCAACGCCTGGCGACCTCTTCGAAGAAGCCCCGCTCAGGTCCACCCGCGTTGGCGAGCACGGCCAGATTCGTCAAAAACCCCAGGTTCATCGCGTCTTGCCTCCACGGCGGCTCGGCCCGGCGCTTCCGGACCTTCCAGAACCTGTCGCCCCCCCGGGCGTGCGCCCGAGATGAGTGGGCGGCAGGAATGGATGTTGAAAACGGTGTTGCCGACTTTAGGAATGGCTGTCTGGGGTGTCAAGGCAGGGGCCTCGGCGTTAAGTGCTGAAATCTCACAGGAATTTTGCGCTGAAGTGCCCCTTGCATGTTCCCCGGACAAGCCGCAATGCGGGTCTTGTAGGGGGCTTCACAAGAAGCGGCGGTTGTGCCAGCGCGGCGCTTCCGAGGGCAGGCGGGCGCGTGTTAATGCCGCGCCATGGCGAGGAAGCGCATTGGCGAGCTGCTGTTGGAGCAGCGGGCGATCAGCGTCGCTCAGCTCGAGGCGGGGCTCGCGGCCCACCGGAAGTCGGGGCAGCGATTGGGGGCGACGCTCATCGCGCAGGGGGCGATCACGGAGGACACCCTCGCGGGCGCGCTGAGCCAGGCGCTCGGGATGCCCCAGGTGGACCTGGCGGCGGTGACGCCGGAGTGGGCGGCGGTGCACATGCTGCGGGCGCGCTTCTGTGAGCAGCACGACCTGTTCCCCATCGCGCTGGAGAGCGTGGGCGGCCGTCGGCAGCTCGTGGTCGCGATGAGTGATCCGCTCAACATGCCCGCGGTGGAGGAGATTGAGTTCACCACGGGACTGAAGGTGGGCGTGCGGGTGGCGGCCTTGTCCGCGGTGCGGGGCGCCATCCTGCGCTACTACCACAAGGTCCCCGTGGCGCCGGCGAAGAGCGCGCCCGCACCCGTGGCCAGAGCCCGTCCCGCACCGGTCGCGCGGCCTCCTGCCGCGGCGAAGCCCGCCTCGCCCCAGGCCGAGGAGGATGACGAGGAGGTCATCGTCGGCGAGGAGCTGCCCCCCGGCGAGGCGACGCAGCGCACCTCCCTCGCGGAGCTGATCCGCCAGCGTGAGGAGCAGCAGAAGCAGAAGCGGGAGCAGTCCTCCGCGGCGAAGCCCAAGCCGGCCTCGGGTGGGGGTGTGCTCGATGACCTGGACTACCTCTTCGGGCAGGCCCGCGAGGACCCGGATCGCATCGAGGAGCTGGAGCGCAAGTTCTGGGCGCTGATGCGGATCATGGCGCGCAAGGGCCTGCTGTCGAAGGAGGAGTTCTCGCGCGAGCTGGACGGCGACGGCGAGCCGCAAGGCTGAGCGTTATCCTGGCTGTCCGCCCTCCCCTCGGGGCAGCCGGTTGTCGGACTGCTGAAACACACCGGGGCCTGGGCCGTACGTGATGAAGGACGCGCGCCTTTCCAGGCGCGTCCGGAGAGGCGCATGGCCATGTCGTCCGTCGGTTTCGGTTCCCGTTTCATCCCGTCCCGGGGCCCCTGGAAGCACCTGATGGTGTCCCTGGTCTTCGCGGTGCTGGCGGCGTGTACCCAGGCGAGCAGCGCGGCGGCGCCCGGCAACACCTCCGCGCAGCGGTCCGAGTCCGCGGGCGCGGTGAAGGACTCCCGCCGCTATGAGAAGCCCTCGGACGAGGAGCTGCGCCGCACGCTCTCTCCGCTGGCGTACGACGTGACGCAGAAGGCGGCGACCGAGCCGCCGTTCCGCAACGCCTACTGGAACAACCACGAGGAAGGGCTCTACGTCGACGCCGTCACCGGCGAGCCGCTGTTCTCGTCGCGAGACAAGTTCGACTCGAACACGGGCTGGCCCAGCTTCACCCGGCCGGTGGATGCGTCACGCATCGAGGAGACGCGCGACTCGAGCCTGGGCATGGAGCGTGTCGAGGTCCGCTCGAAGGGCGGCACGCACCTGGGACACCTGTTCGACGATGGGCCGAAGCCCTTGGGCACGCGCTACTGCATCAACTCCGCGTCGCTGCGCTTCGTGCCGGTGGCGGCGCTGGAGAAGGAGGGCTACGGCGCGTGGCTGAAGGCGTTCGGCCGGGAGCCCGCGAGCGCGGCACCGGCGAAGACAGACGTGGGCAAGGCGCTGGCGGCCGCGGGTGTCACCGAGACGGCGCTGCTCGCGGGGGGCTGCTTCTGGGGCATGGAGGACTTGCTGCGCAAGATTCCGGGCGTGCTCCAGACGGATGTCGGCTACACGGGCGGCGGATTGAAGAGCCCGACGTATCAAGACGTGAGCTCGGGCGAGACAGGGCACGCGGAGTCGGTGCGCGTGGTGTTCGACCCGAAGGTGCTGAGCTTCGAGACGCTGCTGGAGAAGTGGTTCTTCCGCATGCATGACCCGACGACACTCAACCGGCAGGGCAACGACGTGGGGACGCAGTATCGCTCCGCCATCTTCGTGATGTCCGATGAGCAGCGCCGGGTCGCCGAGGCGGTGAAGGCTCGCGTCAACGCGTCCGGCAAGTGGAACCGGCCCGTCGTCACCCAGGTGGTTCAAGCAGGCGAGTTCACCCCCGCGGAGAGCTATCACCAGGATTATCTCGTGAAGAATCCCGGCGGATACACCTGCCACTACATGAGGGACTGAGAATCCTGGATGGTTGAAGGACCATGTATCGCGCGCCCCTGGGTTTCACGGGGGCGTGTGAGCATGGGGCGCAGGAAGTAAGGCTATGCTGCGTGGATGATTTGCCCAGTCTGCGTGCGGCTTCGCGACAAGGCACCGGGGGATGCATGTCTCGAGTGCGGTGCGTCCCTGCTGCCTCTCTCCGAGCCGCGTCTCAGTGCCCTCGTCGAAAAGACACTGCAACGACGCATCGAGGATTGGCGCGACGCCGCGCTGATTGATGAGGCCACCGCGCGGCGGCTCGCGGGGGCCCTGGGCGGGATGAACGTGGAGGCGCCCGTCAGCGAGGAGCAGGCTCCCCGGTTGGATGCCGCCGCTCGCGCGGAGGAATGGGCGAACAGCGTGGTCGCCTCCGTGATGCGCGTGGGCTCATGGCGGCCGAGTTGGGGCGCGGCGCTCGCGGCGTCGCTCGAGGAGACCGCGAAGGCGGAGCGAGAGCAGGCCGAACGCAAGCGGCGTGCGCCTCCCGTCGAGACCGCTGCGGCCGTGGTCATCGTACCGGTGGTCCCTGTCGAGCCGAGCATCCCGCAGGCGAGTGACGAGACCACTGTCCCGCCACACTCCGGCCAGGACACCGCGAACCTCGCCGACGATTCGAGTGCCCCCCGCACCCGGCGCCAGCGAGGGCACGCTTCCGATGATTCGTACGCGAGCGAGGGCCAGGACACCGCGAACCTCGCCGACGCTTCGAGTGCCCCCCGCACCCGGCGCCAGCGAGGGCACGCTTCCGATGACTCGTACGCGAGCGAGGATGACCTGGGCTCGGCGCTGGGCTCGGGACAGGCCCTCTTCGCGCGCGATACATCGGGGGCGCTGGGCGGTGGACTGGAGGCGGTGGTTGCCCTCGACGCGACGTCGTCGAACTCGCCGCGACTGAACGACTTCATCTGGTGGTTCCTCGGCGCCGTGCTGGTGCTGGGCGGCTCGCTCATGGGCGTCCGCGAGGCGTGGCAGGCCCTGGGCGGAGTGCCGCGTCAGCTCCTCGTGACGGGGGCGCTGTGGGGCTATCACGCGGGCTTCATCGGGCTGGGCGTGTTCCTGTCGCGCCGCTCGCTGCCCGTGGGCCGGGTCCTCTCCGGCATCGGCCTGGCGCTCCTCCCCGTCAGCTTCGTCGCGCTGTCCTCACTGGTCGCCCTGGCTCCGTTGCCAGGCATCGGCGTCGCGCTCGGAGTGGCCATCGCGGGACTGTTCCCGCTGCGCGCGGCGGGACGACTGCTGCATGAGACCTCCGCGAAGTCGCTCGCGGTGGCGATGTTCCCGGCCCTGCTCGCCGGGCTTCCGTTGATGGGGCTCGACGAGGCGCCGTGGCTCCGCATGCTGTGTGCCTCCGCGGGCGTGGCGTCCCTGGCCGTCACGCTCTGGCGCTCACGCACGTCGACGTCCGCGAACACGATGCTCGTCAGCGCGTGTGCCGCGCTCTACTCGGCGCTCTGGCTCACCGTCTTCAGCGTGGCGAGTGCGCCCTCCGGCTTCGATGCGCTGGAGCCCGGCAGTCCACTGTTCGCGGGCTTGATGCTCTGGGCCCAGGCCCTCGCCGCCGTCATCGCCTTGGCCACGACCACCGACGCCCTCCGGAAGATGCTCCCCCGGATGAGCGCGGTGCTGGAGACCGTGGCCCACGTGGTGCTGGCGAGCGGTGCCATCGCAGGTGCCCTGAGCCTGTTCACGGTGGAGCCCGCCGGTGACCTCGACGTCGCGGTTGCCTCGGCGGTCGCTCCCGTCCTCGCGGCGGTCGTCTTCTTCTGGCTGCAGCCACGACGTCTCGCCCTCGTGCATCTCGGTGTCATGGCCACGCTGCTCGCGGGGGTCCTGGTGGCGAACGTCCTCGCCCCCACCGACCCGGGGTGGTGGGTGTTCGGCGGCGCGGTGGCTGCCTCGGGCCTGCTGCTCGCGGCCCGGAGGAGCAGCTCTCCGTCCCTGAGCATCAAGCTGCTCACCTGGGGCATCGTCGCCACGCTGGCCGCGATGCCGCTCGCCGTCAGGCTCCCCATCGATGGCTCCTCCTGGCCACGCATCGCCACGGGGTTGGTCATCGCCCTCGCCGCGCACCTCGCGGCAGGCTGGCGCTGGCGAGGACTGCACTACCTGGGCGGCATCGCGGCGACCTTCTGCCTGCTGGGCCTCGTCGACCTCCTCCCCATGTTGACGGGGGACTGGGGGACCCTCGCCGTCTTCGCCTTCCTGGGTGGGCTCTACGGCGTCGTCGGGCTTCTCCAAGCGGCCTGGGCGCGCCCCTCCTCGCCCCTCGTCGCGCTCCTGCCGCTCGATGACCTGTCGCTCGGTCTCGCGGCGGTGGGAGTCTTCCTGGCGCTCGCCGCGGCCCCGGTCGCTCCCGATGGACTCATCCTGCTCGCGAACCGCGAGCTGCCCCCGCTGTTGAACGCAGTCCCCACGGCACTGACCACCGTGTGGCTGTTGCTGCGGACACGACGGGATGGAAGCCGGCTCGTGGGCTTCCTGGCCGCCTCGGGTCTGGCGCTCGCCGTCGCGCAGGCCCTGGGCACACATGGCGACTTCACGTCCGCGCGGGCCGCGCTCGTCTCGGCCTCCCTGGTGCTCGGCTTCGCGCTCGTCTCCGCGTTGCGCCCTCGCCCGCCCGCCAGCACCGAGCCGGCCTCCGTCGCTCCCGAGCTTCGGGCGCGCAAGGTGTTCGACCTCTTCCGGCTGCCGCTCGGCGAGCACGCCCTGCGTCTCTACACGGATGGCTTCGCCGCCGTGGCGTGTGTCCAGGCACTGGTCGCGACCCTCACCCTGCTCCAGTGGCAGACCTTCCCCACGGACGCCGAGCGCTCCACGTGCCTGCTCGCGGGAGGACTGCTCACCCTGGCCGCGCTCATCGCCTTCGTGTCGCGAGGCTTCGTGACCCTGCGCCTCCGAGGCTCCGTCGTGGCCTTCGCGGCCATGGGCGGCTTCATCGCCCTCACCGCCATCGTCAATCGCGCGGGCCGCCCCTTGCCGCCAGACATCGTGGCCCTGCGGCATCCGCTCGTCGGCATCGCGCTCTGGGGCCTGGCGCTGGCGCTGGGGCGAGTCGGGCCGTGGATCGCGGAGCGGCTCGAGAACCCCACCCACGGCCGCCTGTACGCGATGGTGCCGCGCTTCGGCATGGGGGTGCTGGTCTTCGTCCTGTTGAAGAGTGCCTTCCTCGTCGGCCTCCCCACGCCCTCGCGCGCGCTGGGCATCATCCCGCCGTTGATGGTGTTGGGCGCGGCGGTGCTGGTGTTGTTGCTCGCGGGCCCGTTCCGCCAGCCGCCCGCCGCGAGCCTCGGCCTGGCGCTGGGACTCCCCGGCGCCGCGCTGTGGGCGGCGAGAGAATCCCTGCGAGGTCCCTCCCTCGTCTCGCTGTCGCCCCCCAATGACCAGTGGGTGCGCGCGGGCGCGGAGGCGCTGGACTGGCTCAACCCCGAGGCCTGGCTTGCTTCCGGAGACACCCTCTTCCTGCTGTGGCAACGCGCCTTCGCCGGTGTCGCCGCCGCGGGGCTCGTCTACGCCGTGGCCGCGATTCGAGGCGTCCCCGAATCCTTCCGCAACCTCCTGCGCCACTACGCCGTCATCACTGTGGGGGTGACGTGCCTCGTCGCGCTCTTCCAGCCGGGACTCGTGGCCGCCGCGCTCGTCTGCGCCACGGGCATCGTCCTCTTCCTGGGAGGCGCCCGAGCCCAGGGCCGCGCGGTGTTCGGCGCGAGCATCCTGCTGCTCGTCCACGCGGCGGCCCATCGCGTCTCCATCTTCGAGGCTTGGCCGGGTCCCGTGCTCGCGCTCGTCGGGCTCGTGCTGGTGACGCTGGGCCCATGGGTCATCCGCAAGCGAGGGCTGTCCGAAGGCGACGCACGCGTGCGGCTCCATCAGGCCCTGGCCATCTACCTCCTGGCCGCGCTGGTCTACGCGCTCGTCGTCGGGCGTGCGACGTCTCCGCTGTTCGCCGCGCTCAACCTCGCGGAGCAGTCCTTCTGGGGCCTGGGTGGGACGTGGCTGGTGTCGCCCGCGCTGCCCGTGACGTGGGCGCTCATCGCCGCGGCGCTGCTCGTGGCGGCGTTCCAGTGGAAGGGCGCCCTGGCGGCGTTCCTCTCCGCGCTGGGAACGTGGGTGGCGGGTGGCGCCGTGGCGACGGCGGCCATGGTCTTCTTCACGCTTCGCGCGGCCCGCTCCGGGATGTGGCTGGGCTACGGCGAGCTCTTCACCCTCCACGGCGCGGAGCTGGCATTGGCGGCGGCGGGAGCCGCGCTCGTCATCCACTCCGCCCAGCGCTGGCTGCGGGAGAAGCGCGGCGACATCGCGGAAGGAATGGTCTTCGGCCGGGACACCTGGCTCGTCATGTCGGGGCTGCTGCTGGCCTTCACCGCCAGCAGCGGAGGCGCGCCCGAGGAAGCCCTGCCAATGGCCATCGCGTCGCTGGGGCTCGCGGTGCTGGTCGCGCTGCACTGCGCCTGGACGGAGCACACAGGGCGGCATGTGTACTTCGTGCAGCTCGCGGTGGTGGGCACCTACGCGCTGGTGCGAAGCCTGTATGCCCCGGGCCTGCGCGCCGAGCACGACGCCCTCTTCGCGCTGGGCCTGGGCTTCGTGCTCGTGGGCGTGACGGTGCAGGCACGGCGGGCCGGAGTGCGTCCGGTGGAGGCCGCGACCCGGCGCTTCGCCGCGCTCCTGCCCATCGGCATGGCCTTCGTCCTTCCGGGTGAGGCGACGCAGGAAGCGGCGCTGCTCGCGGGAGGCTCCGGCCTGCTGTACGCGGCGCTGGGCGCGGTGGAGCGCAGCCGCATGTTCGGCGCCTTCGCGGCGGCGGCGTGCAACTTCGCGCTGCTCATCTCCGCGCTGGCCTTCGGACTGGAGGGACTGGAAATCTATCTGGCGCCGCTGGGGCTGCTGCTCCTGATGCTGGGCCAGCTCTTCACGCAGAGCCTTCCGCACGCCGCGCGCAACACGGTGCGGATTCTCGGCGGCCTGCTCCTCTACGTCCCCGCGGCGGCGAAGCTCGCGATGCGCGTCGGCGAGTCTCCCGACGGCATGTACGCGCTCATCTTCGGCGGCGTCTGCCTGCTGGGCGTCGTGGTGGGCATGCTGCTGCAGATTCGTGCCTACCTCGCGCTGGGCACGCTGTTCCTCACGCTGGACGTGGTGGCCAACCTGCTCGGGGCCGGGCTGCGAGACCACCGCATCGGCTTCCTGGTGATGACGCTCGCGGGGCTCACGCTCATCGGAGGCCGCGTCCTGGCCACGCTGAAGCGCCGCGAATGGGAGCTGCTCGTGCGCAAGGTGCGCGTCGAGCTGCAAGGCTGGGACTGAGTCGATGCCGCGACAGGCCGGGGGGAAACCCCGGCCTGTCCGCGTCTCCGCTCACTCCATCAGCAGCGGCAGGCGCACGGAGAACGTGGTGCCCTCGCCCACGGTGCTCGTCACGAGGAGACGGCCCCCGTGGTTCTCCACGATGCCCTGGCAGATGGAGAGCCCCAGGCCCGTGCCCTTCCCTTCGGGCTTCGTGGTGAAGAAGGGCTCGAAGATGCGCTGCAGGTTCTTCGGGTCGATGCCCGAGCCCGTGTCGCGCACCGACACCACGGCCTCTTCACCCTCGCGCCGGGTCGACAGGTAGACGGAGCCCCCTGGCGGCATCGCGTGGCACGCGTTGGTGATGAGGTTGACGAACACCTGCACCAGGTTCGCGCGCACCGCCGACAGGAGCGGCAGCTCCACGTACTCGCGATGCACGCTCACGCGCGCCTGCGACACGACGTGCTCACAGAAGCCCACCGCCATGTCCACGACGGCGTTGAGCTGCACCCGCTCCGGCTTGTCCTGCGCCGGCCGCGCGTAGCTCACCAGGTCTCGCGTGAAGCGCAGGATGCGGTGGCTGCTCTCGAGAATCTTCCGGAGCTTGTCCTGGTCCGCGGGGTTCGCCCCCGGCGTCGTCCGCGAGCGCTGGAGCAGCGCGTCCGCGTACGTGGCCACCGCCGTCATCGGGTTGTTGATTTCATGCACCACGCTGGCCGCGAGCTGACCGATGGAGGCCAGCTTCTCCGCGTGGATGATGCGCTTCTCCAGCTCCTTCACCACCGTGATGTCCTGGCCGATGGCGATGACGCCCTCCACCTCTCCATGGTGCGCGAGCATCGAGGACGTGGCGAAGGACACCCGGACCTCGTTCCCCTCGCGGGACAGCAGGCGGGTCTCGAAGCTGTTCACCGACTCGCCGCGAATCGCGGCGGCGATGACCTGGGACAGCCGCAGGTGCTCGCTCTCCGGCACCAGGCCGAAGATGTCCCGGCCCAGGACGTCTTCCTTGCGGAAGCCCGTCAGCGCGCTCAGCGCCTGGTTGAACACCACCACCTGCTTGTCGCGGTTGGCCACCAGGATGAGGGCGTTCGCCTTCTCCAGCAGGTCCTCCAGGTACTTGCGGACGAACGTCAGCTCGTCGATGAGCTTCGCGTTCTTCACCGCCACCGCCACCTGGCTGGCGAGCTGCAACAGCACGCGCTCGTCGTGCTGCACGTCCGCGTCCAGGCCCTCCGGGTACTCCATGTTGATGGCGCCGAAGAGCTGCCCGCTCGCCACCAGCGGAGCGCTCACGCCATGCGTGCTGCCCTGGAACAAGAGCGGCACCTCGTCCAGCACCGTCACCCGTCCCTGCGGCAGCGCCGAGCGCCCCAGGTTCAGCTTCTCCACCGCGCGGCGCAGCAGCACCAGCGGCTCATGCGCGCCTTCCTTCAGCCGCCCTTCCGCGTAGAGCGACGTCAGGCCACCGGTGCGCGAGTCGGTGATGCGGATGCAGAACGAGCGGCCGGGGAACAGCTCCTTCACCCCGCGAGCCACCGCCGCCACCAGCTCCTCCTCGCCGCCCGCCTCCGCCACGCTGCGGCCCAGGTCCAGCAGCACGCCTTCCGTGCGCGCCTGCTCCAAGAGCGCCCGCTCCGCCAGCACCAGTCGGTTGCGCGCGAGCTCCGGGTCATTCCGGGCGCGCACCGCCACCACGTCGCCTCGCCGCGACAGCGTCAACACGGCGCCGGGCATGCCCGCGAGCGACAGCTCGACGTCACAGCTCGCGCCATCCGCCGGAGCCGCCGCCGAGGCCAGCATCCGCGCGACATCCTCCACCGTCGCACGCGAGTCCGCGCAGAAGCGGTGGAAGGCCTCGTTGACCGCCACCAGGCGCAGCGTCGGGTCACACAGGGCCGCGGGGGCGTCGAGGGCCTCGAAGAAGGCCTGGAAGGACTCTGGCCCGGGGCCTCCCGGGATTCGCATCGCTCGGGTGTCAGTCTTCATGGGAGGTCGCCTTGTCCAGGTCGAGAATCTGCTGCTCCCCCATGTACGCCTTCGTCTCGTAGCGGGTGATCTTGCCGATCTTCCGCACGATTTCAGCCATGCGCTCCGCCTCGCGGTAGATGATGTCCACCGGCTTCCAGGCGAAGTCCTCCTCCTTCAGCTTGCGCTTGAGCAGCTCCGCGTAGCCCATCACCGACGTGAGGGGCTGGTTCAGCTCATGCGCCGCGGTGCCGGCGAGCGCGACGATGACGGCGCTCTTCTCGCTCTCCTCCAGCCGCGTCTCCACGTCCGACAACTTGCGCTCCAGCTTCATCCGGTCGCGCATGTCCGTGAAGATGCCGACGCTGAAGACCTCGCGCCCGCCCTCGTACACGAGCGAGGCCGTCATGTTGACGGGCACGCGCTCGCCGGAGCGGTGCACCAGCTCCTCGCGGGTGAGCGCCATGCGGCCCTTGCCGCCGTGCTCCGAGCCGCGCAGGGTGGCCATGATTTTTCGGGCCACACCGGGCTGGTAGAGCTGCTCCACGGTGAGGTTCGCCATCGCCTCCTGCGCGGTGTAACCACACAGCGCCTCCGCGCCCTTGTTGAAGAGGATGATGCGCCCCTTCAGGTCGGCGGCGATGATGGCGTCCACCGACGAGTCGATGAGCCGCTCCAGGAAGTCCTTCGTCTGGCGCAGCTCGTCCTCCAGCTTGCGCGCGTCGGTGACGTCGCGGAACGACAGGATGGTGGCCGCGTCCTCGTCCCGCAGCGGCGCGGCGGACATGGACAAGGTCAGCCGGCGTCCGGCCCCCGTGCGCACCTCCACGTCCACGCCCGAGCGCGACTCGCCTCGCGAGGCCGCCGTCACCAGCTCCATCAACACACCGTCATCCAGCGGCTGCGTCACCTGATGCAGGTGCCGCCCGCGCGCCTCGGTCGCCGGGAACTCCAGCATCGCCGCGCCAGACGGGTTGAGCGACAGCACGCTCGCCTTGTCGTCGAGGATGGCCACGCCCTCGCTGACGTGCGCGAAGAAGAGCTGGTAGGGCTTGAAGGAGGCCGCCTGCTCCTCGGCCGCCAGGCGCGCCGTCTTCTCCGCCTCCGTCTGGCCCCTCACGGACTGGAGCACCGAGGCGTTGCGCAGCGCCACCGCCGTGGCATGCGCCACCGTGGTGAGGAAGTCGATCTCCCGCGACGTGAAGGTGCGCCGCCGTCCCGCCGCGCGCAGGAGGAGGACGCCTCGCACCTGGCCTCGGATGGGCAGCGGGAGCGCGGCGATGGCGTGGATGCCTCGCGCGGCCACGGCCCGGCGCTCCAGGTCGCCGAGGAGCGGATGCGTGGGGGCCTCGTCCATCACCACCGGACGGCCCGTGCGCATCACCTCGCGAATCTCCGGGTAGCGGGAGAGCTCGATGCGCAGGTCCTTGAGCGCCGGGTCGTCGCTGGCCGCGACGATGACACCTTCGTCGGCGTTGCGGCCCAGCATCACCAGCGTGGCGCGCGCGATGTCCAGCTTCTCCGCGAGCCTCCGGGTGACGCCGTGCAGGAGCGCCTCCACGTCGGAGGTCTCCGCGTAGTCGGCGGTCAGCTCCAAGAGCAGCGACAGGTCCTCCTGGCCGCGCTCCTGTCCCTCGCGCTCCAGGTGACGGCCCGCGGCGCGCTGGAGCCGGAAGACGAGCTCATGGGGCGACACGGGGACGGTGACGACGTCGGCGGGGCGCAGGGGCTCCGCCGCGGCGAAGCCCTGCTCGGTGGGCTCCACCAGCGCCACCAGGGTGATGTGCGAGGCCCGAGGCGAGTCCAGCACCGCCCTCAGGGCAGGCCCGTTGCCAGGCGCGGTCAGGTCCACCAGCACGAGGGCGGCGCCTTCCATGCCGTCCACGACACGCAGACCCGCGCGCGCGGCCGACACGGTGAGCAGCTCTCGTGCGGGGGAAGCCGGGGGCACCAGGGTGATGCCAAGAGCGAATTCCAGCGAAGACGGCACGTGGAGGGTCGGGGCGAGAGGGGGGAGTGAAGCCCACTCTACACGCCCCCGCGCCGCCGGGGCAGTCCGACTCGAATGCCCCCAGGTCGGGCCCCGCCGTGGAAGGTCAGAGCTCACCCTGGCCCGTCGGTCCGGCGCTCTCCAACGCGGGCTAGGTGACACCTTCACGCGGCTGTCGTCTTGTCGATAACACGCACGCTCCGGAGGAGGACATTGCCCTCCAGTCCCGGAGAGGGCGCACACGGTGGGTGGCGAGGCCTTTCTTCCGTGCACCCACCCAGGCCCCGTGCCATTTAGCGCGCCAGCGTCACATCCAAGGACAAGGGGACACCATGAACGTGTTGGTCACGGGAGCCTCGGCGGGGTTTGGCAAGGCCATCGCGCGGCGGTTCATCCAAGAAGGCGCGAAGGTCATCGCCACCGGGCGTCGGCTGGAGCTGCTGGAGGCGTTGCGCGCGGAGCTGGGCGAACGGCTGTTGCCGGTGAAGCTGGACGTGACGGAGCGCGACGGCGTGAGGCAGGTGCTGGGCGCGCTCCCGGCGGAGTTCGCGGAGGTGGATGTCCTGGTCAACAACGCGGGGCTGGCGCTGGGGCTGGAGACGGCGCAGGCGGCGCGGGTCGAGGACTGGGACGTGATGGTCGACACGAACGTGAAGGGGCTCCTGTACTGCACCCACGCCGTGCTGCCGGGCATGGTGGCGCGCAACCGGGGGCACATCGTCAACATGGGCTCGGTGGCGGCGGACTTCCCGTATCCGGGGGGCAACGTGTACGGGGCCACCAAGGCCTTCGTGCAGCAGTTCAGCCTCAACCTGCGCGCGGACCTGCTGGGCACGGCGGTGCGCGTGACGGACATCGAGCCGGGGCTCGTGGGCGGAACGGAGTTCTCCAACGTCCGCTTCCGGGGCGACGACACGCGGGCCGCGTCCGTCTACGCCAACACCCAGCCGCTGACGCCCGAGGACATCGCGGACGCGGTGCACTGGGTGACGTCGCGGCCCGCGCACGTGAACATCAACGTCATGTCGCTGATGCCGGTGGCCCAGGCCTTCGGGCCGCTCGCGGTGAAGCGGCAGCCCTGAACGGCTTGGCGGAATTCCAATCCGTTGTCGGGAATGTGCGGGGACTGGAGCGACTGGATAAATTCCCGGGCATCAACAGCGGGTGGCCCGAACGGGCCCTGCTTCCCAACTTCGGCCCCCCGGGCCGCGATTCCTCGAAAGAACCCCCATGAAGCTCGCATCCGTGTTTCCCGCTCCCCCGTCCACCACCGCCAGCGTGGGGCTCCTCGTGCTTCGAGTCGTCGCCGGCGCCGCGTTCATGCTCCACGGCTGGTCCAAGATTCAGAACCCCTTCGGCTGGATGGGCCCGGAGGCCTCGGTGCCGGGCGTCTTCCAGGCGCTGGCCGCCCTCTCCGAGTTCGGCGGCGGGCTCGCGTGGATTCTGGGCGCGCTGGTGCCCCTGGCGTCCCTGGGCATCTTCTTCACGATGGCCGTGGCGACGCACTTCCACGCGGTCATCAAGGGTGACCCGTTCGTCGGCCACACGGGCAGCTACGAAATCGCGCTGCTCTACCTCGCCCTCGCCGTGGCGATGATGACCGTGGGCCCGGGCAAGTTCTCCGTGGACGCCCTCCTGCGCAAGAAGCTCGTGAAGGAGTAGGACGCACCCCTTGGACAGGGGGGAGACGGGAGCAACCAGCGTACGGGCTGCTCCCTTCGCCGCCCTGAACATGAATCTCCATTCACTTTTGGGGCGTTGCCCCCCTGCGTCCGCGGCGCACCTTGGGCTAACCTCCCGGGCATGGCCGACTCGGACCGCCCTCTTCCTCCCAAGGGATTGCTCGCCCGGAGCCTGAAGCTCCTGGGCCACCTCACCCACCCGGAGACCCGCTCGGGCAAGGTGTTCACCCGCGCCGAACGCGGCCTCACCCAAGCCCTCTCCCGCGTCTCCGCGAGCCCCACCTACCTGCGCGCCAGCGGCACCGTGCTGCGCCACGGGCTCAACGCCCGCATCCGCCGCAACAGCCTCGTGGAGCGCGCCCTGCACACGCTGCGGCTGCCCACCGCGTCCGAGGTCGACGGCCTCCGCGACCAGCTCCGCCGCGTGAATGACCAGGTGGAGGCCCTGGGCTCCCAGCTCGAGGTCGTCGTGGAGCTGCTCCAGCGTCAGGAAGCCCCGAAGGCTCCCCGCCACAACGTCGACCCCAGCGCCGGCACATGACCGCGTCCACGTCCCAGCGGCTCCGCTCCTTCGTCACCGGCCAGGTGGAGCTCTCGCGCGCCGTGGCGCTCGCCCTCAAGGCCCGCCCGTTCAACCCCTACCCGTATCTCAAGCCCCTCATCGAGCGGGCCTCGGGCGTGCGCGAGCCCCCCATCAGCGCCACGCCCCACACCGTCGTGTACACGCGGGGCAGCATGCGACTGCTGCGCTACGCGGCCCCGCGCCGGCGCCACCGCACCCCCATCCTGTTCGTCTATTCCCTCATCAACCGCTGGTACATCCTCGACTTCCTCCCGGGCCGCAGCCTCATCGAGCACCTCACCCACGAGGGCTTCGACGTCTACGCCATCGACTGGGGCATCCCCGGACAGGATGAGGAGCGCCTCACCTGGTCGGACCTGCTCGGCGGGCTCATCCAGACCGCGGTGCGGTGGACGCTCCGCGCCAGCAAGAGCCCGGACCTCACCCTCTATGGCTACTGCATGGGCGGCACCCTCGCGCTGGCCTACACGTCGCTGTACCCGGAGGGCGTTCGCAACCTCGTGGCCCAGGCCACCCCCGTCGACTTCAGCCAGGGCGGCGTCTACACGCTGTGGACCTCCGCCAACCACTTCGACGTGGACTCCCTGGTGGACGCCTACGGCAACGTGCCCACCCCGGTGCTGGAGAGCGGCTTCCTCATGGTCGCCCCCGTGCAGCGGCTCACGCGCTGGCTGGAGGCGTGCCGTCGCATCGACGACCCGGAGTTCATCACCACGTTCCTCGCCATGGAGCGCTGGGGCGCCGACCCCGTGCCCTTCCCCGGCGAGGTCTATCGCCAGTACATCAAGGACTGCTACCAGCAGAACCTCTTCCACCAGGGCCTCATGAAGGTCGGCGGAGAGAGCGTGGACCTGCGCCGCATCCAGGCCTCCGTCCTCAACGTCATCGCCGAGCAGGACACCATCGCCTTCCCCGCCATGAGCGAGCCGCTGGCGAACCTCGTCGGCGCGAAGGACGTCGAGACGCGCCGCTATCCCGTGGGCCACATCGGCCTGTCCGCGTCCAGCAAGGGCCCCACCCACGTCTGGCCGTCCATCTCCGCGTGGATTGCCGCCCGCTCACGAGGCCAGGAGCCATGATGCACTCCGTCCCATCTGCGGGCGTCCAGGTGCGCGAGGGTGTCATCCGGTTGAAGGACGGACGGCGGCTCGCCTACGTGGAGTCAGGAGACCTGGAGGGCCTCCCTGTCTTCTTCATCCACGGCAACCCGGGCTCGCGCTACATGCGGCATCCGGATGACCGGCTCACCCACCGGCTCGGCGTGCGGCTCATCACCCCGGACCGACCCGGTTACGGCCTGTCCGACTATCAGTCCGGCCGCACGCTGCTCGACTTCCCCTCCGACCTCGAGCAGCTCGCCAACGCGCTGAAGGTGGACCGCTTCTCCCTCTTCGGCGTGTCCGCGGGCGGGCCCTATGTCGCCGCGTCCGCATGGCACCTGGGGGAGCGCATCCTCCGCGCGTCCATCGTCTCCGGCGCCGCGCCCCTGAAGCGTCCCGGCGGCATGGAGGGCGTCAATCGCGAGTACCGCAACGCCTATGCCCTCGCCGCATGGCCCGAGTGGCTCCTGCACCCGCTGATGGCGATGCATGACCGACAGGTGCGCGCACAGCCCGAGCGTGCCCTGGCGGCGCTCATCCACCACGCGTCGGAGGATGACCGGCACGTGCTCTCCGACCCGCTCATCGCCGCGCAGGTGCAGGGCTGGCGGCGCGAGGCCACCCGACGAGGCGTGTCCGGCATGCGTCGCGAGGCGCACATCCTGGCCTCCCCCTGGGACTTCCCGCTCGAGGAGATTCGGGGCGCGGTGGACCTCTGGTACTGGGAAGGCGACAGCATCGTCCCGCCGCAGATGGGCCGCTACCTCGCCTCGCGCATCCCGGGCGCCGTGCCTCACTTCCTCCCAGGCGGCGGCCACTTCTCCATCTACTCCCACTGGCAGGACATCCTCGCGCCCCTCGCACGGCGGAGCCCGTGACAACGGACGCGAGGCCCTGGCCTCGCAAGGCCTTCATCGAAGAGGAGTCCCACGGGCGGATGGAGCCCGAGATGCGGCTGCTCCTCGAAGGGCTGCACGCGCGGAACATCCCCACCGAGACCTTCACCGCCAAGCGACTGGAGCGCCGTCAGCTGCCGCTCGCCCCGGACACCCTCGTCGCGGGCTACGTGCCCACGGTGCTGGGCGCGCTGAAGCAGCTGGGCATCGAGCCACCGCCCACCCACGACTATCCGCCCAGCCTCGCGCCCTACCTGCACCGCCGACTCTGGACGAGCACCGTGCGCCAGCTCACCTCGCGCCTGCTCGACGCCTCCAGTGCGCCCGTGTTCGCCAAGCCCCAGGGCCGCAGGAAGCGCTTCACCGGCCACGTCTTCCAGAGCGCGGACGACCTCCTGTTCCTGGAGCGGGCCTCACACGCCACGCCGCTCATCTGCTCGGACGTGGTGCGGTGGCGCGGCGAGTACCGCGTCTTCGTCGTCCATGGCGAGGCCGTGGGCATCCGGCACTACGCGGGGGACCCGGCGGTGGTGCTCGACCTGCCTCGCGTCCACGAGGCCCTCCAGCGCCTGGAGTCAGCGGGCGAGGCGACCGCGGGCTATGCCGTCGACTTCGGCGTGCTCGACACGGGAGAGACCGCGCTCGTCGAGTGGAACGACGGCTTCTCCCTGGGGGCCTACGGCCTGGACGCCGCGAGCTACACGGCGCTCACGGCCGCGCGCTGGTGCGAGCTGACGGGCCTCTGACGGACGGCGCGCGACTCAGGCGACGCGCGTCTCGGTGGCCACGGCCATCTGCGGGAGGGGCTCGGAAATCGGCTCCCCGTCCTCGCCCAGCACCACCGGCTTGATGCCCAGCTTGCGCTCCACCAGGGCGTGGCCCAGGTAGACGAAGGGCGTCAGGCCGATGGCCACGAGCATCTTCACCACGTAGGAGGTGAGGATGATCTTGAAGATGACGTCGGTGGGGAGCACGCCCGTCCACGCGACGAACTGCACCACCACCGTGTCGATGAGCTGGGAGACCAGCGTGGAGCCCGTCGCGCGCAGCCACAGCTGCTTGTTCTTCGTGATGCGCTTGAGCAGGTTGAAGATGGTGATGTCGCAGAACTGCGCCACCAGGTAGGCCACCATCGACGCGACGAGGATGCGCTGCGAGCCGGAGAAGACGTTGACGAACGCGCTCTCCACCGTGCCCGTGAAGTCGGGCGAGCGCGTCAGCGGCGCGAAGGGAATCTGCACGGCGATGGCAATCACCGTGTACGCGAAGATGGCCATGAAGAAGCCCACCCACGTGACGAAGCGGGCGGCCTTCTTGCCATAGAACTCGTTGAGGAGGTCCGTGAGCAGGAACGTCACCGGGAAGGGCAACATGCCCATGGACATCACCGAGATGACGAAGCCGAGGTTCACCTCGAACAGCTTCACGCCGATGAGGTCTCCCACGACCAGCGACGTGACGAACACCGTCGCGAGGACCACGAAGAACTGCATCCGCCTGTCGAGGTTCATGCCGTCGTTTCCCTTGGGCTCCCAAGTCCGCGTCATACCGCGCCTCGCGCCCGGGGGAGTAGCCCCACCCCCACGCCAGACGCGGCGACCGTCCTCAAGGCTGCTTGTCGGCGGACAGGCCGGGCGCGGCGGGCTCGTCATGCGGGTAGTACGAGGTGCCCGTGATGAGCGGAAGCCCCTCCGCCGAGGCGCTGGCCCCTTCCGCTTCCAGGAAGCGCGGCCGGTACACGCTCAGCACCGTCTGCTCCTGCCCGGTGGGATTCTCGTAGCTGCGCGGGAAGCCTCGGGGCCAGTGGAACGCCAGGCCCCGCTCCACGGGCTGGCCCTGCGCCCGCAGTCCCGTGCCCAGCATCAGCTCGCTCTCCTCCATCGCGGTGTTCGCG
Source organism: Myxococcus stipitatus (assembly GCF_038561935.1). Next base: position 9,337,708 of record NZ_CP102770.1, read on the forward strand.
CTCGCGGGGACGCGGCCTCCGGGCTTCACGCGCAGCCGGTACACGCCATAGCCCGCGCCCTCGTGGATGATGTCCAGCCGGCCGAAGGAGCGCTCCTCGGAGGCGTAGTGCATCTCATCCGCCGTGCGGTGGACCTGGAGCGACGGCACCGCGAGCCCATGCAGCGCCAGGGGCTTGATGACTCGCACCGTGGCCGCGGTCACCTGCGCGCGCGGCACATCCGACGTGGGCGGGGCGAGCAGGTAGCGGCTCACCGCCTCGACCGCGGACTCCAGGAGCTCGAAGCGGCAGGCCTCCAGCAGGAAGCGAAGCTCTCCCGCCAGCCGCCCATAGTTCACCGTGTGCGCCAGCCTGCCGCCCGTCGCCGCGTTGCGCGTGTCCAGGAAGAGGGCCACGTCCAACCGGAGCGGCTGAGCCTGCACACGCTCGCGGTTGTAGATGCCCACGATGCAGTCCACCGTGAGGCCGCGCAGCTCGATGACGTCGAGCGGACGGCCCTGGGTGTCGTGGACGACGGGGGGATGGAACGCCAGCTCCGCGCTCATCGCCTCACGCTCCCCTGGCCATCAGCGAGGAGGAGGTGTCGGCGGCCTGCACTGGAGGGGGAGGCGATGCGCATGGGGCGCACTGACTAACAGGCCCCACGCGGAAAGGCATCGGGGAGAAAACACGAAGGGCGATGCCGGATACCCCCGTATCCGAGCACCGCCCCTCGACCCCCAAATCATCCCGGTTCCCCGTGAGGACTACCGGACGTAGCTGGCCGCGTGGGTCCGCCCCGAGTACCAGCCCCCGTTGTTGCCGCGCTCGTAGGAGACCCAGACCCACTCGGTGGTCTGCTCATACCGGCCCGGCACCCAGCGGTCCTCGTAGTAGCCCCCCCGGCAGCGGGTGGAGTGGTGGCCGCGGCGGCCATGACGCTCGCGGCAGACCTCCGGCACCCAGACCTGCTCGTAGCGACCATCGACCCAGCGGTTCACCGTCTGCAGCTCGTAGCGGCCACGGGCGCGGGGAGCCGGACGCGGCGCCGGAGCGTGGTCGCAGTAGCGGTTGTGGGAGTGGGCTTCGTAGGTGTCCGGGTGGCTGTTCCGCTCATCCCGGCGACGGGCCTCCTGCGTGGCCCAACCGCTCATGCTGCCGTCCTCCGCCAGCGCCGTCGAAGAACCAAGGAACAGGGTGCCGAGAGCCAGGGTGGTGAGCGCGGTCTTGAAAGCCATTTGTTTCTTCCTCCGTCGTGTTGAACCTTCTGACGGGGACCCCTCCCGGACATTCAATCCCCCTCGCACGCGGGCGGATTCCATCCGTGTGCGGATGTAGGACAGGACACAGGTTCCCCTCGAAGCGGGCGCGCCCTGGCTCCAGGTGCGCTACATCCGCGGACACCATGTTCCACCCTCAAGGGCCCACCTTCCTCGAGCTGGCCGAACAAGCGTTGACCTCCGTCGAGCGCGGCTATGACCTGCTCGCGCCCAAGTTCGACTACACGCCGTTCCGCACGCCGGACCCGGTGCTGCGGGCGTCCATCGACGCGCTGGGCTCCGCGGGCTCCATCGGCACGGCGCTCGACGTGTGCTGTGGAACGGGCGCCGCCATGCGCATGCTGCGTCCGCTCGCGCGGGAGCATGTCGCGGGCATCGACGTGAGCCAGGGCATGCTCGACGAGGCCCAGCGCCGCCTCGCCGATGCACCCGGCACCGCTGGCTTCCAATTCATCCGCGGTGACGCGCTGGAGATGACGTTCGACGCAGAGTTCGACGTCGTCACCTGCTTCGGCGCGTTCGGACACATCCTCGAGGAGGATGAGCCCCGCCTGCTGCGAGGCATCCACCGGGCCCTGCGTCCGGGAGGCCGGTTCCTCTTCGTCACCGGCCATCCCCCTTCACCGCTGCGCCCGGGCTACTGGGTCGCGAAGGGCTTCAACGCCGCCATCCGCGTGCGCAACGCGCTCTGGAAGCCGCCATTCGTCATGTACTACCTGACGTTCCTGGTGCCTCGTGCCCGCGCGCTGCTGGAGGCGGAAGGGTTCACCGTCGAGGTGCGCGACGGCATCCTCCCCGAGCCCTTCACGCCCCTGGCGACCGTCATCGCCACGAAGCGCTGACGCGCTACTTGCCGTCCGTGGCCGTCTTCGGCTCGGCCTTCGCGGACAGGCCGCGGTACAGCGTCTGCAGCCAGAAGTCCTCCTTGATGGCGCCACTCCCGAAGGACTTGAGGCTCTCCGGCACCCCCTCCGCCGTCACCTGCTCGATGCTCTTCCCCGCGGCAATCTTGGCGCGCACCATCGACACCGACTCACGCAGCATCGCCAGGAAGCGCTCCAGGCCCGCGCGGTCCGACAGCGTTCCGTGGCCCGGGATGATCTTCGCGCCGGGCGGGAGCGTCTCGAGCACCTTCTCCACGTTGCGGACAAAGCCCTCCACCGTGCCGCCGCTGTTGTAGATGTCGATGAAGGGGAACATGTCGACGAAGAACAGGTCGCCCATGTGCACCACGTTGGAGCCGGTGAAGTACACCACCGTATCGCCATCCGTGTGGCCCGCGGGCAGGTGCAGCAGGCGGACCTCCTCGCCGTTGAAGTACACCGACATGCCCGAGTCGTAGGTGATGACCGGCAGCGCCTCCGGCTTCGCGGGAGGAACGGGGTCCCCCATTCCGCCCGCGCGCCCCGCCGCCATGCGGTTGCGCACTTCCCGATGCGCGAGGATGCGCGCTTCACGGCCGAAGATGGCGTTGCCGCCCACGTGGTCGCCGTGCCAGTGCGTGTTCACCAGGTACTCAATCTTCTTCTTGCTCAGCTTGTCCAAGGCCTTGTGGATCTTGGGTGCCAGGGGCGCGTACTGGTCGTCGATGACGAGCAATCCGTCAGGGCCCACCGACACGCCGATGTTGCCGCCCTTGCCCACCACCATGTGGATGTTCCCCGCGACGGGGCTGCTCGTCACCTCCGCCTTCTCCACATCCTTCGGCTGCGCCAGGGCCAGCGCGGGAAACACGACCAGGACCGCCACCAGGTTTCGCATGACAAAACTCTCGGGGGACAACGAGGCTCGAACGGCCGCCGCGAACAATAGGCCCGGCCTCGGGATTCCCACGAAGGAGAATCATGTTTCACGCGGTGCGTAGTCCACGGCCACCACGGTGTATTCGACGGCGCCGCGGGGACGCTCCACCTGCACGGACTCTCCCACTTCCTTGCCGAGGAGCGCCTTCGCCAGCGGAGACTCCACGCTGAGCCGGCCCGACTTCACCTCCGCTTCGTCCGGGCCCACGATGCGATAGCGAACCTGCTCACCGTCCTCGTCCTCGAGCCGCACCCACGCGCCGAAGAACACGCGCCCCGCCTGCGAGGCGTCGGGCTCCACCACGCGCACCTCCTCGAGGGTCGCCGCGAGCTGCCGGGCCCGCCGCTCACGCTCCTGCCGCCGCACTCCCGCCTCCAGCGGGGTCAGCCCTTCCGCGCCGGCGTCCGGCCCCTGCGTGGCCGTGAGCTCGTCCTGCAGGGCGCGATACCCTTCGGGCGTGATGTAGCGCTTGTCGCCCGAGGCGGACCTGGGACGCAGCGGCAGCAGCTCCGCGTCTCCTCCCGAGTCTTCCTTCGTGAAGGCCTTCGACATGCCCCGCTCAGCCTCGTCCGCTCGCGATGTTTCGCGGTCAGGAGGATACGCCCGTGCTCCTCAAGGAGTGCATGCGAGGCGGGCCGGGCAAGCGGGAGCGAGCACGGGCGGGCGGCTTCAGCGAGGCCCCGCCATGTGGACTCTCGGGGCGACCACGCCGAGGAAGCCGCATCACGGACCGCCTCCACGCGAAGCTCGACCGAGCCTCGCGCGGAGGGAGTCCGACGCTCGCGCTCAGGTACCCGGCGTGGCGGAGGGCTGCTGCGCGGGGGCGGGCTCGGAGCCCGTCGTGGCGGCGGGCGTCTCGGCGGCGGGGGCCGGAGCCGCGGGGGCCTGCTCCGTGGCGGCGGGCGTCTGCGCGGCGGCCTGGCCGGCGGGGACGTGCTCCAGGCGGTACGTCGTCACGCCCTTGGGCAGCACCACCTCCACCAGCGGGTTCTCCTTCATCAGGACGGCGGACGGCTCCAGCGTCACCAGACCGTCCGCGTCGCTCACCACGTTGACGCGCGTGCGCAGCTCGCCCGCGCGCACCCGCGCGCCCTTCACGGGCTTGCCCGAGCCATCCACCACGCGCAGCACCACCGGCGCCTGCGCAGAGGAGGCATCCGTGACGGCGGCCGTCGCCATCAGGTCCTTGTACGACGGACGCAGGGCACAGGCGGTCAGCAGCGAGGTGGCGGTCAGGGCAACGGTCAGCAGGGCTCGGCGAAGGCTCATGGAGATTCCGGACGGACGTGAGGGGACTATCGGGCGCGGGAGCATAGCCGCAGACGGCGGAGCGCCAAGTCCCAGGGCGCTCGACTCGGGGGCTGGTGAGCCTGTTTTCCCTGGGTTCCACCCAATCGACCGGCCCAGGGCCCGCCTGGGAGCCCACCCCCGCCAGGAGGAGGCGGCCCTTCCACATGTCCGCCACCAGACCCACCTGAAGGGGCAGCGGGAGAACTCCGCCCGCCTTGGGAGGTCCGCAGCCATGGTCGAGATGACTCGCTCCGACAAGACCACCTCGCCGCCGCCATACGTGCGCGAGGAGCACCGGGTGTTCTCCTACGAGACGCTCCCGCCCGACGTCACCTTCAAGTCGGACACCATCCTCTTCAAGCGCAAGACGTTCATCACGAGCGTCATGGTGATGCTCATCACCAGCTTCGCCGTCTTCTACCTGCCGCTGTTCAACGGCTTCATCGCCGGCGCCTTCGGTGGCTTCCACGCGAGGACGCTGAAGCGCGCGATGGGCGCGGCCGTGGCGAGCGCCATCGCCCTGCCCCTCTTCTTCTCCTTCTTCGCCTTCCTGGCCGGCCCCACCGAGCTGCGCATCTTCGGTGGGCTGGGCTTCTGGGGCTGGGCCCTCACCTACGCCATCAGCCTGCTGATTGGCGCGGCCACGGGCGCGTACAGCCGCCCCCTGCTCTCGGATGAAGTCAGCGCAACTCCAACCCGAGTGCCAGCCGGCGCTCCGCCACGACGTTCCACTCCGTCGACGGACTCAGTGACGCGTGTGGTGACCGCGGAGCGAACGAGCCTTCCCATCGGACCTGCGCACGGGGTGTGAGCAGCACCCCGAACGGCCCCGCGCGGCCCAGCCACCACTCCATCTGGAGGGAGGCACCCGCCTCGTGCGTGAGGTGGGTGTCTCCCAGGCGCCAGGTGGGGGCGTAGGCCGCTTCCACCCGAACCGCGTTGGCGCCGGAGCCCGGCAGGCCCGTGCGGTGCGCCAGCGACACACGAGGCCCCGCCGCGGGCAGCATCGAGGCCTCGCCCCAGTTCATCCGGGCAAGCCCCCCCACGCCCACCGCCGTGAAGCGCGAGAAGCGCGCGCCCTGGTCCACGATGACCAGCGCCTCGGCCTGCACGGTGGCGCGGTAGGGCAGCGTCCGCTCCGGATTCGACGTCACCCGCGCCTCCGCGCCCCAGCCCAACGAGTCCCAGGCGGAGTCACGGAACTGGGGAAGCTCCCGCTGCAACGTGCGATAGCCCACCAGCGTCATGTCCGTGGACACCACGCGCGGCGTCCCCCACCGAGGCTCCAAGGACAGCTCACCATCCAGCACCCGCAGCTCGCTGCTCGGCTGGAAGCCGTGTTGACGGGCATCTCCCAGCGCCTCGGCCATGCCCGCGGTGCGCACGCTCACCACCGGCCGCGCCTCGCCCGTGCTGGGGAAGTCCATGCCCACGCTCACCACCGTGCGCGCCGCGCCCGACTCGCGCAGCGCCGCCGCCGCCCAGCGCGTCTCCGCGTCCACCTTGCGCCGATGGTCCGCCCCCAGGAAGGCCACCGGGTCCACCTCCGCGAACACCCCGTCGCTCAGCGTCCCCTGGGCCTCGGTGGCCTGGACGAAGGCGGCCTCGGTGCGCTCGGCCAGCACCAGCCGCTTCAGCTCCTCGGGAGTCGGTGGACGACGAGGCGCGGTGGCCATCGCCTCCTCGAACAGCGCCGTGCGGTCCAGCACCGCCAGCTTGCGCTGGAGCGCGTCCTCCCGCTCGAAGATGCGCTGACGCTCGCGCACGCCCGCATCCGAGGCGCCTTCCACGGGGGTCTTCAAGGCCAGCAGCCGCAGCCGGTCAATGGCCATCCGCTCGCCCTCCATGCGGTCCACCGCCGCGCGCTCCACACGCACCACGTGCGCCACATAGGCATGCAGGGTGTCGCGCACCTCGGCGCGGTTCGCGGGCGACGCGGAAGCGAACACCCGCGTCACCGTCTCCGGCAGCGCCACGTAGGCCTCGCGGCGCGCATCGGGGTCCACCGACTGGAGGCGCTCGTGCAGCCGCAGCAGTCGCGAGAGCTCCCGCGCATCGACGCGGCCCGCGAGCGACTCCAAGGCCTCGCGCCTCGCGGCGTCCGCGCGCACGGCACGCTCGCCCGTGGACTCGAACGCGTCCGGAATCATCTCCAGCAGCGGCCCCGCGGGCCCCTCCTTCCCCACCACCTCCACCTTCGCCAGCGCGTCCAACGTGGCCGTGGGCAGCACCCACAACACGCCGGGCGCCCGCACCTGCCGCTCATGCTCCAGCACGCCGTTGAGGAGGAAGAGGAGCGCGCTCGCGCAGTTGTCGGTGAAGAAGAAGTAGCCCATGTACCCGCGGCGCTCGAGCTCCCAGATACGCTCCAGCATCCGCTCCTCCTCGCCGCGCGTGAGGCGCAGCCGGAAGCGGCGGACCGTGCGCTGCTCCAGCTCCAGCGCCTCGTGCGTGAGGTCCCCCATCGTCCCGGTGAGGAAGACCGTCTCGTACGCGCCCGTCATCCCCTTCACGACGTAGTCCAGGCCCCGCGACTCCATGCCCGTGAGCGCCACGAGCTGCACCACCCGCTCGAACGAAGGGCCCCGCACGTGCGCCCCCTCGCGCCACACCGGCCGAAGCAGCAGGTGCCCGAAGAGGGACTCGGGCTGCCGCCCCGTGGCGGCGACCAGGAGGACCTCGAAGTGTGACAGCTGGTCCTTCTCCCCCCACGCGTCGAAGGCCGGGCAGGCACCGCGACTCCTCAACGCGCCCAGGCCCGAGGCCTCCACCAGCTCCGCCAGCGCGCGGGACTTGGAGAACTCCTGGCAGCGCACCTGCTCGTCCTCGGACAGCGCATCGGCGCGCAAGGACTCCACGGGGACGAACAGCTCCTCCGCGAAGGTCACCAGGTCCAGGGACGCGGTCTGCTGCCCGCGTGCGCGACTGAAGGCCCCCGCGAAGTCCAGGCGCGCCTCTTCCTTCCACACCAGGGGCCGCTCCAGCGGCGCGAGCCAACCCGACAGGCGCCGCCAGCGCACCGTCTTGCTCCACTCGCGCGCCTCATCCCAGCGCCGCACCACCGCGTGCACCACCGCGCGGCGCCGCCACAGCTGCTCCGACTCGACCTCCGTCAGTCGCGACATGCGCAGCGTGACCCGGCGCTCCGAGGACGGCGCGTAGCGATACAGGTGAAGCCGCGCGCCTTCCTCCGTCCAGTCCGGACGGGCCTCGGAGCCGTCTCCCATGCCCAGGGGCGAGGACTCCGGATGCAGCACCACCTCGAGGGGGCCGCCCGGAAAGCGGCGCATCGCGGGCGGGAGCGCGGCCAGGCCCGCTTCGACCTCGTCCACCAGGAACGCGTCCTCCGCCGCCGCGCCCGACAACACCACCCCGCTGTCCCTCAAGGCGCGAACGCGCTCGCGCAGGCTCCGAAGGGCCCCACTGTCCTGCTCCATCGCGGGCTGCTCCCCCGCGGGCCCGGGTTGCGCGCCGACCGGCAGCGCGAACAGGAGGCCCAGCAGCCACGCCGCGCGGAGCCTCACCGCGTCACCTCCGCCGTCACCTCCTCACCTTGTGCCGCGAGGAATGCCAGACGGTCCTCCTCCAACCTCGGGTCGGTGCGCGCCAGCTCTCCCACCCGCTCCAGCCAGGCCACCGCCCGCTCGGGCGTCAGGGCCCGCGTGTCCGCCAGCGCCAGCAGCTCCGCTCGATGCGTCCGCAGCAGCTTGCCGAACGTCCCCAGGTTCTCCCGCCGGATGTTCGCCGCCGCCGCCAGGTCCTCCACCGTCGGCCCCGCGCCCAGCGCCAGGTCCTCTCGCAGCTGGTGCGTGCGTGAGCGCAGGTACACCTGCGCCGCGCGCCCCACCTCCTCCGGGTCCGCCTCCCGCCGCTGCCGACGCCGCTCCGCCGACACCGCGACGCGCCAGATGACCACCCCCAACCCAATCACCGTCGCCACCACCGTCGTCGCCGACAGCACCCGCCCGTCGTTCTTCTCGCTGTTGCTCGACTCGGAGCGCGAGTCCGTCCCCTCCTCACCGCTGCTCCTCGACTCGCTGGAGCCCCCTTCGTTCGAGCTGTTCCCCGTCCCCTCGGATGCATTGGAGGACTCGCCCGACCCCTTCGATGAATCCCCCGACCCCTTCGACGAGTCTCCCGAGCCATCCGAGGAACCATTCGACGCACTCGAGTCACCGCCGCCCCCCGCCGCGTTCGGCGTCGCGCACCCCGTCACGCCCACCACCACGGCCATCACCAGCGCCAACCCCGTCGAGCTTTTTGTTGTCATCCCAAACACCCTCCTGGAGGAGCATTCGTTCACGCGAGCGAATGGCAGACACGGTCCACCCACACGGCACGAATACATTTTCACGGACGTGTTAGCCAGTGACGTGCCGAGAACCGGACAGAGGAGTTACGCGGGCTTGCGACCAGGCACCCCGGCCAGGCGCGAAACGGACGGCCCAGCAAGTGCGTCATGGGCTTCGCGGCAGCGTAAGGTGGGACAGGTGCGCGGAGGGAAGGGCAACGCGCCGGGCATCGACTTTCGACCCCGGCGCGCGCTCACTTGCAACCTACCGCGAAAGGCCCTCCCCCCCGGTGGGCCTGCTCTTCATTGTCGCGCTGGACACATGCCAAATTCCATCCGGGGAACCCCTGATGTCAAAATCCACCCAGACACCCGGGCCCGCAAGGCATGACACAGACCAATGCTTAACAAATGCAGACTCCACCTCCTGGCGGAATAGTGGGAGCCACGCATTGCCATCGTATACTCAGGATACCTTGATTCGTTTGAATTCCGAGGAACAGCGTATCCTGGCGGATCTGGAAGCCCTGCTCGTCGAAGCAGAGCCGGGTTCAGAATCCCTGCCCACGGTGCTGGGGGCCCTGCGCGAGTCGCTGAAGGCGGAGCGCGCGGTGGCCTACGGCGTCGACGTGGGGCCCGACCGCTATCATATCAGTTACTCCCACAGCTCGGGCTTCCCCCAGCAGCCTGGAGGTGTGTTCGAGGCGCTGGAGAGCTTCCTATCCGACAGGGAGAGCCTTTGGGGATGGTATGACCCCGCACGTCCGGCGCCGGCGCAGCGCAACCGGGCGCTGCACTTCCGCTCGCTCCAGGAGTCGGAGGCGCGGCAGATGCCCTTGCATGACCTGCCAGCCTATGAAGTCGGCCGGCGTCTGGGATTGACCGAGGGGGAGCTGGAGTCTCAGCGCGAGCGCGTCAACGTCCGCTCCGGCGCGGTGTTCCGGCAGCTCGGCATGGAGCGGATGGCCTTCCTGCGCACGCTGGTGTGCGAAGGGCCCTCGCTGCTGGGCTGGCTCGGATTGATGCGCGAGGAGCCCTTCACCGAGCGCGAGCAGCGCGTGCTCCAGGCGCTGACGCCCACGCTCCAGCGGCGACTGACGATGGAGACGCGGCTGCGCGAGTCGGGACTGATGTCCACCGCGCTCGAGGTCGCCATGGAGGCGCTGGGCCGCGCGGCCTGGGTCGTCAGCGGCAGCGGGCGGGTGGTGCACGCCAACAGCGCGGGCCGCGTCTGGTTGGAGCGCGGCGAGCCGGAGCTGATGGAGCAGCTGCGGCGAGGGGCCCAGGGCATTCCCTGCTCGGGGCCGCTGACGCTCACGCCGCTGCGCACGCCGGGGTTGCCCTCGCACTACCTGGCCATCGACTCGGGCACGGCCTCCAGCGCCGCCGCGCGAGTGCAGGCCCTGGCCGCCCGCTGGTCGCTCACGGCGCGCGAGTCGGAGGTCCTCACGCACATCGTCCAGGGCGAGACGAACAAGTCCATCGCCGGCAGGCTGGGCTGCGCCGAGCGCACCGTCGAGGTCCACGTCACCCACCTGCTCGCCAAGGCCCACGTGGAGAGCCGCTCCGCGCTCATCGCCCGCTTCTTCCAGACGTCCTGAAGCCCTCCCGGACGGGCTCGAGGCCCCACGCCCGCGTGGCGGCGTGCCTAGAATGGGCGGGGTGAACACACCTCGAGACGCCCGCCTCCAGGCCGCCCGCACCCGTGCGCGACACGCGGTGGAGGCAGGGCCCCGCTCCTCGCCCCCGGACGGTGTCCCGCGCCGACGGCGGCTGGTCCTGGGGGACCCCCAGGCGCCCTTCGACAAGGTCCTGCGCATCCTGGAGCACCACGGCCTGCTGGGCGACGACGGGGTGTTGAAGCCCGACGTGCAGCTCCTCTCGGTGGGAGACCACTTCGACTGGGGCCCGCCCTCCGAGCGCGACGCCGCGGCGGAGAGCGCGCTGGCGCTGGTGGCGTGGTTCGCCTCGCACCCGGCCGACCAGGTCATCATGCTCCTGGGCAACCACGACCTGGGACGCGTGGGGGAACTGGCCGGCTTCGACGATGCCCGCTTCGCCCAGGCCCAGGCGGAGGCGGACCGCGTCTATCAACACGGCGTCACCGACGAGGCCGGCGAGCGGGCCTTCCTGGAGCGCTGGCCCCTGGTGCCCACCGCGGAGCTCGTCGCCCGCGACTTCGGCAACTTCCGACAGGTCCAGCGCGACTGGGTGGAGCACCTCTTGCGCGTGCGCCGCTTCCGCACCGCGCACGTCGCGGGCCCGGGCCTGCTGGTGTTGCACGCGGGTGTCACCCATGAGGACCTGGAGGTGGCCGGCCTCGCGCGCGAGCACCATGCGGATGCCCACGCGGTGGCCCAGGCGCTCAACACCACCGTCGACGAGCACGTCACCGGCTGGACGCAGGGCCGACTGGAGATACCGGGCCTGCACCAGCCGGGGGATGCCGCTTCCGGCGAGGGCACGGGCATCTTCTATCAGCGCCCCAGCTTCAAGCCGGAGGACGCCGAGCGCACGCGGCAGACACCTCGGCGGCGCTTCGACCCTCGGCGGCTTCCCGCGGGGCTCACGCAGGTGCTGGGACACACGCGCGACAAGCGCATCCGCGAGCTGATGGGGGTCACCTCGGGCGTGGCTCGCGACGGCGTGGTGCGCCACCTGGTGACGGACGGAGCGCGCGTGACCTGCGCTCACGGAGCACCTCCGCCGACGAGCGCGGCGGAGGCGGTGCTCGTCTTCGTCGACGGAGGCATGAGCCACTGCCCCGTCGAGGACTACGAGCTGTTCGACCTGGACACGCGCGCCGCCGTGCGAGCCGCGGCGCGCTGACGTCCCGCGCTACTTCGGCGAGGGCGCGGCCGTCGCCTGGAGCTCGGTGAGCTTCTTCTCCAGGCCCTTCACCTGACGGGCCGACACCTGCGCGGCGGGCAGCGTCTTGGCGTAGGCGATGGCCTCCTCCAGCGTCTTCGTCGCCGTGGCGGAGTCCTTGCGCGCGACGAGGATGTCCACGCGGGTGGACAGCACGGAGAGCCGACGCGCGCCCTGCACGAGCGCCAGGGCGCGGTCGCTCGCGGCAAGCGCCTCGTCCAGGCGGCCCAGGTTCTTGAACACCGAGGCCAGGCGCGCGGGCGGGTTGTAGTCCTTCGGCAGGTCCTTCTCGCTCTGCTGCAGCGCGGGGATGACGCGCTCCACCTGCCCCAGCTTCATCGCGGCCGAGACGCGGTGCGAGTCGAAGACGGCGCGGGCCTCGGCGTTGGGCGCCTTCGCGGCCTCGCCCTCCAGGTACGTCAGCCACTCCTGGGCGAGCACCTTCACGCCGGCCTCGTCCTTGGCGGCCTTGCGCGCCGCGATGCGCGAGTCATACAGACCCGAGACGTCATCGCCGGCCATCTGGATGGCGGGCGGCCCCATGGCCTCCACCACCTTGGCCTCGAGCGCGGTGCGCAGCGCCGTGACCCCTTCGGCGCCGTCCGGAATCATCAGCGAGCACATCAGGCCCGTCGCCGCGCTGTTGGCCCACGACAGCGAGCGAGGCGTGCTCGGGAGCAGCTCCAGCGCCTTCGTCGCGCACTCCTTCGCCTTGGCCTCGTCGAACGTCGAGTACAGCACCATCAGCAGCGACTCCAGCGCGCGGCCCCGGCGGGACCAGTCGGCGGGGGCCTCGGCCAGCGCCTCCGTCAGCGCCTCCGCGGCCTCGGCCGGGCGGCCCTCTCCGGACAGCGCGTCACCGCGCGCCAGGAGCGCCTCCGCGCCCGTGACACCGCCCTTGTAGGCGCGCTCGCCGTCCTCGAAGAGCTTCACCAGCTGGTCCACCGTGGCGCTGCCCGCGAAGCGCAGCAGCGGCTTCTCCGCGCGCGGGTCGATGATGAACAGCGTGGGCCAGAACTCGATGGGGAACTTCTCCTGGAACGCCGCGTTCTGCGTCAGGTCCGTGTTCACCTGCAGCCAGACGAAGCGGTCCGCATGCGCGGCCAGGGACTTGTCCGACAGGACGTTCGCCTTCATCGAGCGACAGGTGTGGCACCACGGCGCCCAGACGTCGACGAAGAGCGGGATGCCCTTCGCCTTCGCTTCGGCGAGCGCGCGCGAGTAGTCATCATCGATGAACGGCAACGGGGCACCGGCGTGCGTCGCGTCCGCGGACACGGGCGTGTTCGTGTTCGCGGCGGTGCAGGCGACGAGCCCCGAGAGCAGCAGGCAGGCGGCGAGATAGCGCATGGCGCGCACCCTACCGCGCCCCCTGGCCCCTGTCCCAAGATGACACCCGTGGTGCAAGCAGTCGGGCGGGCCCCCGCATCGCCGCGCAGCGCCACCCACCTCACCTGACGCCTTCACTTCACAGGTTCGGCCCGGGGTGGCGCTTCGAGCTCGGCAAGCTCCCGCTTGAGCCGATTGACGGAACACATGGGCACCTGCACCTCGGGCAAGGACTCCGAGTAGGCGATGGCGTCCCGCAGCGTCCGCGCGGCCACGGCGGTGTCCTTGCGCTCCCGGAGGATGGCGGCCCGGATTCCCATCACGCTGACCCTGCGCGGGCCCTGCACGTCCAACAGCGCGCGGTCCGTCGCGGCGAGCGCGTCCTCCAGCGCTCCCCGCGCCTGGTACAGCTGGGCGAGCCGCAAGGGGGCGAGATAGTCCTGGGGGAACTCCTGCTCGCTCCGCGCCAGTGCGGGGATGGCCCGTTCCGGTGTCTTCAGCCGGAGCGCCGCCTCCGAGCGATGCGAGTCGAGGACGGCGCGAGCCCGCGCGGTGGGAGCCTTCGCGGCCTCCGCCTCCAGGAACGTCAGCCACTCCTCGGTGACCGCGCGGCCCCCGGCCTCGTCCTTGGCCATCTCGCGTGCCCAGACCCGGGCCCGATACAGCGAGGAGCGGTCGTCCGCGGACATGTCGATGGAAGGGGGGCCCAGGGCCTCGACGACCTTCTTCTCCAACGCGTCCAGGAGCACCTCCGCGCCCTGCGCCTCGGGCTCCTCCGGGAGGATCGACTGCGCGCACGTCAGTCCACGCCGCACGCCATGGGCCCACATCAGCGAGCGAGGCATGTCTGGCAGCAGCTCCAGCGCCTTCGTCGCGCACACCTTCATCCCGGGCGCCGCATACGTTTCATAGGACGTCTCCAGCAGCGCCAGCACCACGCGTCCTCGGCGAGACCAGTCGGCGGGGGCCGTGGCCAGCAGGTGGGCGAACACCTTGGAGGCCTCGGCCCCGTGCCCCTGGGCGAGCAGCGCATCCCCTCGCGCCAGGAGCGCCTCCAATCCCGTGGCACCGCCCTGGTAGGCACGCGCGCCATCGTCGAGGAGCTGCTCGAGCTCCGCCACCGTCATGCTCTCGTTGAAGCGAAGGAGCGCCTTCTCCTCGCGCGGGTCGATGACATACAGCTTGGGGAAGAAGTCGACGGGGTACTTGCGCTGGAAGGCCGCGCTGCGGCTCAAGTCCGTGCTGACCTCCAGCCAGACGAAGCGGTCCGCCTGTCGCGCCAGCAAGGGGGACGACAGGACATGGGCCTTCATCGAGCGGCACGCGGTGCACCAGCCCGCCGTGGCGAAGACGAAGAGCGGCACCCCCTTCGCCTTCGCCTCCGCGAGCGCACGCGCGTAGTCGTCCTGGATGAACGGCAGCGGCTCCGAGGCGCGAGTCACTTCCGCCACGTCCGGAGCACGAGGGTTCACGGTGGCACAGGCGACGAGCCCCAGCAGCAGGACACAGGCGGAGGAGGTGCGCATGGCACGGACCCTAGTGTGAGGCCTTTTCCTGCCTCGAAACCGACATCCAATCCGCAAGCATCTGGGCACTCGCGCTCGCGCGTGCTCTGGTGTGCGCGGACCTCCGCCGATGATGAGAGACCCCTACACCCTGCGAGACGCACTCGCCTCCGCGCTGGAGGCGCTCCCCGCGCCCGAGCGCTTTCCCGAGCCCTCCGACGCGGACCTCGCCCGGCGACTGGCGGAGCGCCTGCGCCGGGACCTGCTGCCCCGCATGGGCTCCGCGGACGCGCCGCTGCTGCTGGTGGCCATCGCCGGCCCCAACAACGTGGGCAAGTCCACCCTGTTCAACGCGCTGGTGGGCTCGTCCCTGTCCCCCGCGAGGCCCGAGGGAGGACTCACCAAGCAGTGCCTGGCGGCGGCGCATCCGGAGACGTGGACCGGCGCCCTGAAGGACTTCCTCACCCGCCGCTATGACACGGTGCCGGTGGCCCCGGGTGATGCGGCCCCCGTGGACCAGCCGGGCCCGGCGGGGCGGCTGTACCTGGTGCTGGCCGACGCGGTGCCTCGGGGCCTGCTCGTCATGGACACGCCGGACTTCGACAGCGTGTACCGGGAGAACCGCGAGCGCGCCGAGGCCCTGCTCGTCACCGTGGACGTGCTCGTCTTCGTGGTGAGCCGGCAGACGTACCAGAACGCGGCGCTGGTGGACTTCCTGCGCGCGGCGGTGGGCCATGGACGGCCGTACCTGCTCGTCTACAACGAGGCCTCGCGTGAAGAGGTGGCGCGAGGCCACCTGGACAAGCTGGCCTCCGACGTGGGGCATCCCCCGCTGGCGAGGTACCTGGCCCCGCACCAACCGGACGTCGAGGCGGGCCTGCGCCCCCTGGCGACCGAGCCTCTCGATGGACGCCCGCCGCTGAGCGCCCTGCTGGGCCAGGCCGAGCACGCGCGCGAGCTGAAGGCCCGGGCGCTGGAGGCCTCCCTCGCGGATGCCCGCGCGGAGATGGAATCGGTGGCGCGCGCGGCGACCCGGGCCGCGAGCGAGCCGGAGCGGCTTCGTCAGCGGCTGCGGCATGAGCTCGAGAGCGTGGGGGCCACCGCGGCGCTCAAGGCGGTGCCCGCGGACGTGCTCATCGACGCGTTCCGCGACGAGCTGGACGCACGCAGTCAGTTCCACAAGTGGGTGCGCCTGCCTTTCCGCGGACTGGCGACGGCGCTCACGTTCGTGAGTCGCAAGGTACGCCAGTCCTTCACCGGGCCGGAGCCCGAGGGCACCCAGACACCCTCCCTCGCCGTGGATGCGACGCTGACGGACGGGGTGCGGCGGCTGGTGGAGGCCTTCGCTCCGGAGGTGGCGGCGTGGCGGGGGGATGCACAGACGCGCGAGAAGCTGGCCGAGGCCTTCGGGGCCTCGACGCTGTCGAAGCTGGAGGAGCCGCTGGGCTTCGAGGCCCTGCATGCCCACGCGGCGGACCGGGCCACGCTGTATGCCTATTGCCGCGAGCTGGTGGCGGCCGAGCTCCAGGGAGGCATGCGCGAGGAGCTGCTCCAGGCGCTGACGACGCTGGTGTACTCGGTGCCCTCGGGCGCGGCGGCGGCGGTGACGGTGGCGACGGGCGGCTTCGGCCACGACGCGGTGGTGTGGGCGGGCACGCTCTTGTCCACGCCGCTGATGGAGCGGTTCGTGGACCTGCTGGGCGCCCAGGTGCGAGCCCGCGTCACCCGGCGGTGGGCAGACGCCCATGGCGCCACCCTGGCCCGGGCCCTGGAGGCGCGCTTCTTCTCGGGGGTGCTCGGGCACCTGGACGGGCTGGCGGACGACTGGAAGCACACCGCCACCCGGCTGGAGGCCGCGAGAGGAGCGCTCGCTTGAGACCTCTCACCTCATTCCATCCGTGCGCGCGCGGCGACAATGCGCCATGCTGAGTGAGTCATGAATGGCTCGGACCCCGGAATACCGGGCTCTCCCCCTCCGATTCTCTCCTTCCGCCATCTGCTGACCGACGCTGTCGGTACGTTCCTGGACGAAGCCGGGATGTCGTGCGCGCAGACGGCCGACGCCATCGGTGAGCTCATCGTCACGCTGTCGCGCTACCGCGAGGAAGGCGCGCCGCTGTTCCCCATGGCCTTCCTGGGGGATGACCTGGGGCAGATGCTCTCGCTGCTCGGCGGGCATGACCCCATCGCCATCGGCATCGGGCCTCGCTCGCGGGCAACCGTCCAGCGCGCCCTCAAGCAGTGTGCCCCCCTGGGACAGGGCCGGTGGTGGGCGCTGTACTTCCTGAGGGTGCCGGAGGGCTTCGCCTACGGCGTCTTCCGCACGGACCCCTTCCCGCTCGCGGAGTCTCCGCTGGAGCGGCTGCGCCGGACGGAGGAGACCCACGCCGGGGTGGTGGGCGTGCTCCAGTTGGCGGAGAACATGCTGGAGCTGCGCGCGGGCGGCGGGCTGTGCCGGCACGTGTACCTGTCCGGCGCGAGGGTGGAGGCGGCGTCGCCACCCGCGGTGCTCAACGAGCTGGCCGAGGCCATCACCGACGGCGTGGCGAGCGCCAGCCGCGAGCGGGCGCGCGGGTTCTTCCGCCGGGTCCTGTTCGAGGTGATGCAGGCGTCCCATGGGACGCTGGTGGCGGTGCTGCCTCGGGAGCGCGCGGGTTCATCGCTCTTCGTGGACGGCATCATCCTGCCGCGCCCGCTGGACATCGTGGCGCTGCTGGACCGCTACCACGTGGACCCCACCGACGCGGCGGCCACGGCGGTGCGAGCCACCGGCCAGCTCCTGCGCGGGATGATGGCGACCGACGGCATCACCGTGCTGCGCGCGGATGGCTGCATCGTCGGGTACAACATCTTCGTCCGCCATCCCGAGTCGCTCGCGCATCAGCCCTCCGTCGTCGGTGGCGCGCGAAGGCGCACGTATGAAGTGCTGTGCGCGGCCGTCGGTACCGAGCTCACCACCGCGTTCATCCGCTCCCAGGATGGCGACGTGGCGTGCCGCAAGGCGTAGCTGGAGCTCGCTCGAGAATCTTCAAAGGATTGTCAGACACGAAGCCCAGCGCCCTGCCTGTCGTTGTCCGACGCGTCCGGAGGGGGCTGATAACGCGCCCCTGTAGCAGCCTCGAAGGGCCGCACGCCTGACGAGGCTGCATCCAGGAGTGAGTTGAGCTCGGCCGAAGCGTACGGGTCAGCGCCCGCCCCTTGTGTCTCCGAGGCACGGCATGCCCGCTCATGCTAGGCGTCCGCCGCGAAATGGCATGCCCCTCGCAAGGGCACTCAAGGAACATGAACTTCGTTTTCGTTGGTACGAGCCTGGGCGCGCGGGGAACAGAAACCCATCTGGTGTGCCTGGTCCAGGCACTGGTCCGCGCCGGGCACAACGTGGTCACCGTGGCACGAGAGGGCGGCTACATCGCCCGCGAGTTCCGGGCCCAAGGCCTTCCCGTGGAGCCCGGCGTCTTCCGGAACGCCGCAGATTTTCGTGGTCTGCTCAGCGTTTCACGCGCCATCCGTCGCACCCGGCCGCACTGGCTGGTGGGCAGCTTTGGCCACGAGTACTGGCCCGTGCTCGCGATGGGCGCATTGACGGGGACCCCTGTCGCGCTGTTCCGACACCTCAACAGCCGGCTCAAGATGATGTCCCGCCGGTTCCTCCCACGATGGGCTCGGCGATTCATCGTCGTTTCCGAGGCCATGCGCTCGAATCTCGTCTCCCAGGGGGTGCCTCCCGAGCGCGTCCAGTGTCTCTACAACCCCCTGGATGTCGACCACTTCCGCGTGGATGAGGCGGAGCGAGCCGCGGCACGGAAGGCGCTCGGAGTCGGAGAGCAGGAGGTGCTCGTCGGCTTCGTGGGCGCGCTGAAGCCCGAGAAAGGCGCCTTCCGACTGGCCGAGGCCTTCAACCGGGCCATGCCCCAGAACCCCCACCTGCGCGCGCTCTGGGTGGGCGAGGAGGCGGCCCATGCGCACCTGCGCCAGCTCCTCTCGCCGGACCTCCGGGACCGGCACCTCTTGAGGGGTTGGACCCGCGACATGCGGACGCTGTACGCGGCGATGGACGTGGCCACGATGCCCTCGGAGTGGGTCGAGCCCTTCGGGCGGGTCTCCATCGAAGCCCAGGCCTGTGGAGTCCCCGTACTCGCGAGCCGTATCGGCGGCCTGCCCGAGACCCTGCTCGAGGGACGCTCAGGGCTCCTCCTTCCTCCTGGCGACGTCGCCGCGTGGAGTGACGCGCTCGTCACGATGGCGCGGATGGAGCCCGCTCAGCGCCGGAGCATGGGGGAGGCCGGGAGCCGGTTCGTTCGGGAGCGCTTCGCGGCGGAGCGGATATCCCGCGAGTTCATCGCCCTGCTGGAGTCGCCCGGCGCCCAGGTGTGAGCCACGCTGTTACACGAGCACAGAGCTTGCTTACCCCGCAATCCATGAATGTATCGGGCGCGCTTCGTCCGCTGGTCGCCGCAACCCGAGGCGCATCTGCTCGCACGGAGACAACCTCACGAGACCGGGGCCCGAGCGACTACGGCATACCCACCGGATTGCGCGGTGCCCGGAATTGCGCTTGTCAGGGGGTTCGACGATGCTTCCCGGATTGTGGATTCCCCCTTGTCCCGCCTCGCGCGATTCGCGCTCGCCGCCCTATCGGTGTGCCTCGTTTCCGCCCCCGCCTGGGGCCAGAAACTGCCGGATGTCGTCGTTACAGGCCCCGCCATTGCTCCAGCGCTGAGCACTGATGGGCAGGGGCTGTGCGTCGCGTCGAGTCTCTGGACGCGTGACACGAACGAAATCCCAAATTCACAAGGGACGTACATCGACGTCCTCAACGGGTTCCTTGAGGACCTCGTCACCAAGCAGAGCCGCGTCACGACCGTGCTCCGCACGCCGTTCGACCTCTCCAACAACCTCAACGATGGCCGTACGCTGAGCTACGGCGACTTCGTGGGCCAAGTCACCGCACCGGGATGCTCCACCGGTGGGTGCAGTTTCAACATCATCAACGATAACGACGCGCTGACTCCCTTCGTGTCTCGGTTCCGCGGCTATCTCAATGTGCCGCCCAATCTGTCGGGACAGACACTGCATCTCGCGTACTACGCGGACGATGCCATCAGCCTCGTCATCTATGACCGCTTTACGTCCTATGTGGTCATCAACCGCCCGACACGAACCGGGTTCCCGACCTGGCGCACCACCAACAGCGTAACGTTCGCCCAACCAGGGCTCTACGCTGTTGAGATTCTCTATGCACAGATTGGAGAGCATGCTGCCGTCGAGATGTCGATGCTCGCGGGGGCCTTCGGTGACTTCGAGCGCGCGGCCAACGTTCCGCCCATCGTCAACCTCTACTCCTCCAACTTCCAGCTGCTCCAGCCCGCGCAGTTCTTCCAGACGGAGAACGGCCTCCCTTCGTTCGCGAGCGACCCGAACCGCTGCGAGCAGTGCGCACGCGCGAACGTCAACGCGCCGAACAACGGCACCTGCAGCGACAACTACTACTGCAACTCCGCTGCACTCTGCGCCCCGTGCGACACGGCCCTCCGCTGCGGCGCCAAGTGCTCCCCGTGCGGCGTCTCCTTCCCCTTCTGCGCGAACATCAACGGCAACAACACCTGCGTCCAGTGCACGGAAGACTCGCAGTGCGCGAACGGCCGCTGTGACCTGACCGACAACATGTGCCGGGGTTGCAACGACGACACGGACTGTCCGAACACCGGCCGCTGCGACCCCGCGACCAACCAGTGCTCGGGTTGCAACGACGACTCCGACTGCCCCGGCGCCACCTGCGACGAGCCCACCGCCACCTGCGTCCAGTGCACCGCGGACTCTCACTGCCCCAACGGCCAGGTCTGCGTCCCCGGCCTGAATCAGTGCCGTGAGTGCAACGACGACTCGCAATGCGACCGCGGTGAAATCTGCACCAACAACCAATGCGTCCCGTGCGCCACGGATGGCGCCTGCGCCGGCAACTCCTGCAACTGCTGCCCCAGCGGCACACAGTGCGCCGCGCTGACGCCGGGCGCCTCGCCCTCCTGCGTCGAGTGCACCACCGATTCCCAGTGTGGCGAAGGCCAGAAGTGCGACCCGCTCAACGGCCGCTGCGTCACCGCAATCCCCGAGTGCAACACCGCCTCCGCCTGCGGCCCGTCCTGCGCCACGTGCCCCGATGACCGCCCCTTCTGCCTCGACGGCCAGGTCTGCGTGCAGTGCCGCACCGACCTGGAATGTGGAGACGGACAGTTCTGCGTGAGCGGTGAGTGCAGCGCCTGCACCACGGACAAACACTGCGGCACCCGCTGCGAGGCCTGTGACGCGGACGCGCCCTTCTGCCTCTCCGACGGCTCGCCCCAGAACAGCACCTGCGTCGGCTGTCGCACCAACGAGGACTGCGGCAGCGGCCAGTGCAACCCGACCACTCGCACCTGCGAGAACGCGGGCGCCTGCGCCGTCACCTGCGACGCGGGCCTCGTCTGTGATGGCACCGCCTGCGTCCAGTGCTTCGCCGATGCACACTGCCCCTGCGGCGGGACTTGCGACCTGGGCTCCAACACCTGCACCACGTCGTGCGAGAACAGCGGCGACTGCCTCGGCGTCCAGCACTGCTCGGCGAAGACGCAGCAGTGTGAGCGCGGACGGCGCAAGCCCGGCACCGACCCCCAAGGCGGCGCCTTCTGCTGCGGCACCACCGCCAACGCCACCCCGGCGGGCAGCGCCACCATCCTCTTCCTCCTCGCCGCCGGCCTCCTGCTCCTGCGCGCCCAGCGCCGCGTCCGATGAACTTCCTCCGACTACCGCTCCTCGTCCTGGCGCTGGGAGGAGCCACGCTCGCCTCCGCCCAGCCCGACACCCGCTTCGACGTGCAGATGTTCCGCCCGTCGGGCGCGCCCCAGGACCTGGTCCTCGTCACGCAGTCGCGCCCGCTCTCCCATCTGTCCGTCGCCGCGGGCCCGTACTTCAGCTACTCGCTCAATCCCCTCACCCTCGTCCCCGAGGGCGGTGACCTCGAGAAGATCAGCCTGGTGGGCAACCGCCTCCAGCTCGACGTCATGGCCATGGTGGGCCTGTTCGACTGGGCCGAGATTGGCGTCGACATGCCGCTCATCCTCGCGCAGGGCGGACAGAACCTGGAGGTCATCGGCACCGAGGGAAGCGTCGAGAGCTTCGTGCTGGGCGACCTGCGCCTCACCGGCAAGGTGGCCATCCCCGGCCTGCGCCGCCCCGCCGAGGGCAAGGGCTGGGGCGCCGCGCTCACCCTCAACGTCAGCTTCCCCACCGGCGCCCAGGACGCGTTCGCCGGAGAAGGCGAGCTCACCTGGGCCCCTGGCCTCGTGGTGGACTACCGCTTCGGCAACGGCCTCCTGCTGGCGCTCAACGGCGGCTTCTGGAAGCGCCCGGACCGCGTCTTCGACGGCGTGGCCATCGGCGACATGATGCCCTTCGGCGTCGGCGCGGAGGTGCCCATCCTCCGAGGCAGCGGCATCACCGCGCTGGGCCTGGTCAACGGCGCGGTGGGACTCAAGAAGGCCCCGGGCACCGAGCGACAGGTCCCCGCGGAGCTGCTCATCGGCCTGCGCTGGTACAGCTCCACCGGCGTGACGTTCACCTTCGGCGGTGGCGCGGGCTGCGGCTGCTCGCTGGCGTCGCCCACGCTCAGCTTCTTCACGTCCATCATCTGGATTCCGGCCAAGACGCGCGAGTGGGAGGCCCTGGAGCGCTTCAAGGAGCCCCCCGAGCCCCCGCCGCCGCCGCCTCCGCCGGTAGACCCGGATGGCGACTCGGTGATTGGCACGGGCGACAAGTGCCCGGACGTGGCCGGCCCCGTTGAGAACGCGGGCTGCCCGGACACGGACCGAGATGGCGACGGCATCGTGGACCGCCTCGACCGGTGCCCGGAGTTCGCGGCCGGAAGCCGTGGCCGTGAGGGCTGCCCCCTGGCGCGCCACAGCCGGAACAAGATTGTCATCCTGGAGCAGGTGAACTTCGCCACGGACCAGGACGTCATCCTCTCCGAGTCCTTCCCCATCCTGGAGGAGGTCGCCCGGGTGATGAACGAGAACCCGCAGATGGACCGCGTGCTGGTGGAGGGCCACACGGACTCTCGCGCGAGCGACGCGTACAACCTGGACCTGTCGCGCCGCCGTGCCGCGAGCGTGAGGCGCTTCCTCGTGGAGACGGGCGTCGCGGCGGACCGGGTGTGCTCGCAGGGCTTCGGCCGCAGCCAGCCGCTGTCCGACAACGAGACGGAAGAAGGCATGGCCCTCAACCGCCGCGTCGAGTTCACCATCCAGCCGCCGAGCGATGGCCCCCGCCCGCCCTGCCCCGAGGACGCCGCGAACAAGAAGGGCAAGCGCCCCCGCCCGAAGTCCCCCGGCCCGCAGACGAAGTCCGGAACCGAGCCCAAGCCGTAGCCTCACAGCCCCGGCGCCCTCCCTCGGTCAGGGGAGCGGCGCCGCGTGGCGGCTCACGGAACGACGAACTCCGCGGCGGTGCGTCTGCGGCCCGCGACGACGGAGACGATGGCGCGGCCCGTGCCCACCGCCGTCACCCGGCCATCCTGGGACACCGACACCACGGCCGCGTCCGACGTGAACCACTCGAGCGGCACGGTGTCGAGCACCACGCCGTTGCGGTTGAAGGCCCGCGCCTGGAGCAGCACCGACTGGCCGGGGCGCTGGAATTGATGGTGGGTGAGGTTGAGGCCCAGCCGCGCGAAGTCGGCGGGCACCACCTGGACGGCGATGTGCCGGGACAGATGTCCCAGGCTCGCGCTCACCGTGGCCGAGCCGGGCCGCACCGCCACGAGCTGTCCATCCTTCTCCACGCGCGCCACCGTCTCGTCCGACGAGGTGAACTCCGGCGTGGCATCCGCGAGCGAGGCACCTTGCTCATTGCGCGCCACCACGCGCAGCTTGATGGTGCGCCCCACCTCCATGAAGTCCGCGCCCGGAGCGCGCACGTCCAACGAGTTGAGGATGACCAGGTCCAGCGGCAGGGCCTCGCGCACCTTGCCGCCCGTCACGCCGATGATGGTCTTCCCGGACTTGCGCACCGTCATCACGCCGTCCTGCACCAGCGCCACGTCGGGCGCGGAGCTGGTCCAGCGCAGCTTCGGCTCGGACATGCGCTGGCCCTCGGCGTCGAGGACCACGTAGTCCAGCTTCACGTTCTGCCCCGGCGTGCGCAGGAAGCGCGACTCCAGCGGCTCGAAGGTCAGTGAAGCGGGAGACGGCCCGCAGGCACTCGACAGCCCGAGAGCAAGAACCAGGAGGGCATGAATAGAAAAGCGCGGCGTCTTCACGGCGGCGGCGACAACGGGCGAGGGCGGGAGTGGCACGCATCTTAACCACGTCCGTCCTCCCCCGTGCGAGCCACTCGCACCTCTGTTGCCCGGAGCACGTCCCAGGCAGGCCGCCTGCCCCCCTCCCTACGCGAAGAGGAAGTGGGGGACGTTGAAGTCACTCTCGGTGGAATCGAGGGACGCGACGATGCTGAGCTTCTGGCCGGGCTCGGCCAGGTCGACGACGTAGTCCGCCTTCGTCCGCCCCGCGCCCTGGATGACGCGGACGCGAGGCCTGGCCGCCTGCGCCGAATCCGTGGGGACATCCATCACCACGCCCAGCTGCCCGCCCGACAGGCGCACCAGCGTCCCCACGGGATAGAAGCCGGCCACGGAGGTGAACAGCCGCACCACCCTCGGGTCGAACCGGGTGCCGGCCCGGTGGGTGATGAGCCGCAGCGCGGTGTCCGGGGCCAGCCCCGGGTGGGGCGGCGCGGGGAAGGTGAGCAGGTCGAAGGCACAGGGCACCGCGAGCATCCGCCCCACGAGCCCCGCGGGCCGCTGCGCCTGCCCGCTCCACAGCGGCTGGAGACAGTCGTGCGCGGCCACCACGCGCTCCAGCCGGTTCGGCTCCAAGGGGCGATGCAGGAGCCGCAGCGCCGTCTTCAGGGGCCCCCGCCGCGCCAGCAGCTCATGCGAGGCCCGGTCGAACTCCTGCTCCGGGGAGAGCGTGGTGGTGCCTCGACCCAGGTCGTGGAACAGGCCACTGAGCGCCAGGTCCAGCTGCTGCGCGCGAGACAACCCCAGCCGCCGCGCCATCAGCAGCGACAGCACCGCCACCGCCGCGCCATGTTGCCCGCCGTCCACGTCCGTGCGGCGAAAGCGCGTGAGGCCGACCAGCAGGGCCTCGTGGCCCACGGAGACCTCGGCCAGCCGCAGCAGCACGCGGCGGAAGCGCTCCACCCGCACCTGGGCTTGCGAGGAGATGACGTGCTTGAGGAGGACGACGAGCCGCGCGTAGTAGCGCAGCATCACCTCGCGCGGCGTCAGCGCGCTGTGGGACGTCAGCACCTCGCGAAGGCGGATGGGGCCCAGCTTCTCCAGGAGGATGCCCTGGGGCTTCTGCGTGCGCCGATGCTTCTGGAAGGCGAGGAGGAAGGCGCGCAGGTGCTCCCGACGCAGGCCCGTTCCGAAGGAGATCTCCTGCACCTGGAGGTTCTCGAGGTAGCGGCGCAGCGAGACGGCGGTGTCCAGGTGCTCCTCGCCCAGCTTCATCCGCGTGCCGCAGAGGAAGGGGATGCCGCCCACGCACTGGAGCTCCACGGACGCACGTCCGCGCAGCTCCGCGTCCAGCACCGCGCCCAGCTCCTCGATGCCCTCCTTCACTCCCGCGTTGTCCACGTCATGCAGCGACACCGTGTTCAAGCACCGCACCATGAGCCCCATGAGTCGGGGGCCCACCTGTGCCGCTTCCTCTCGCGTCGTCTCCGCGTTCATCGCTCGAAGTCCCCCCGGAGTTCCACCCGGTCTTCCGCTCAACCCACGGGCGCCAGCTGCGCCAAGGCCTCCCGGCAGGCCTGCTTGAGCAAGCGGGGCGCGAACAGCTTGTTCGCCACCGCCTCCAGGAGCGGCCGGGCCCTCGGGTCTCCGAGGACGCCGATGCACTGCGCGCAGTGGACCTTCATCTCGGTCTCCAGCTCGCGCTCGAAGGCGGAGCGCAGCGCGGCGCCGGCGATGGGCCCGCCCAGGTCCGCCAGCGCGCGCAGCACCGCCATGCGCTCGCGAGGCTCCATGCGGGCCTCGAGCCGAGCCACCAGCGGCCCCACCGCCGCGTCCACGCCGTGCCGCACCAGCAACACCAGCACGGCGCCGCGCACTCCGGCCGAAGGGTCCGCGAGCAGCTTCAAGAGCGGCGCACGCTGCGCCTCCACGTCCCGAGGACTCAGCCGCGCCAGCAGCGCCGCCCGCACCTCCGGCCGAGGATGCCCCAACAGCGCCGCCGTCAGCGCCTGCGCCTCCGGCCCCGACTCGCGCAGGGCCTGCAGCCAGTCCAGGTCCTTCTCGCCCAGGGATGACGCCCGCGCCACCAGCACACTCATCGAGATACCCCGGCGCACGAGCAGCTTCGCGAGCGCGCCACGGGCCTCGGGAGAGGGCAGCTCGAAGAGCAGGTCCGTCGCCCCTTGCAATGCATCGCGAGGCAGCGTGCTCAAGAGCTCCAGCACGCGCAGCAGCAGCCCCGGCTGAGCGGTGGCCTGGGCCAGGGCGAAGCGCATCCCCTCGCGGAAGAACAAGCGGGTGACGAAGAACAGGTCCGGAGCGCGGGCCGAGGACGCTCGCGCATCCCGCGTCATCCCCTGCACCACCTGCGACAGCTCCGCCCAGCGCCCGTGGGACACCATCCCCGACAGCAGCTCCTCCATCCAGCCGAGGAGCTCCGAGCGCTCCTCCTCCCGGCACACCGCGAGCAGCCCCCACACCACCCACACGCCGCGCTCCTGCACACCCTCGCCCTTGCGCTCACGCTCCAGCAGTGCTCGCAGCTCCGCCAGCTCCGTGTCGCTCGAGCCCGTGAAGGCGGGAGCCCCGGTGCGAAGCAGGTCCTGCGCGCTGACGGGCGCGAGCACCTCCGCCTCCAGCCGCGCCAGCCACTCGTCATGCCCCACGGGACGGCGCTTGCTCGAGCCCGAGCCCTGGCGCCGCGTGAGCTCCGTGAAGAGCTGCTCCTCGCGCTCGGCGAGCTGGGCCTCCGCCTGCGCGGACTCGCCCGTGTCCGCCGAGGCGGGCACCTCCGCGACGACCAGCTCGATGTCCTCGAAGCCTCGCTCCCAGAACCAGGTGTAGAAGTCGTACTCCGGCGGCAGGTTGCGCTGGAGCGCCCGGTGCCACATGCCCAGGAAGGCGCCCAGCTCCCCCACTTCGAGACCGGGCTGCAACAGTATCTCCTGGACACCTTCCAGGAAGAGGGGCCGCGTCACGGAGTCCTTCGCGGACGCCGCCTCCACCAGCACCACATCCCCCAGCAGCAGCATCGAGGAGCGGATGTGCAGCACCACCGCCTCACCCGACACGTCATGGAAACGCCGCACCGCCTCGCCCAGTCGTTGCTGGACCTCCACCAGCGCCGCGTGCCCCTCCGCATAGAAGCGATAGGAATTGAGCACCTTGTTCAACGCATGCCCCACCTCCGTCGCCACCTCCTCGCGGGTGAGGACGGGAGACGTCGCGGAGACCGGGGAGGGGACCTGACCTCGGGGAGTGGGAGCAGGCATGGCGTTAGCCATTCATTGAAGGCACGTCAGGGAATGAAATCCAGAATCCATCCAGGAGGTCCTCAGGCGCGGGGGGACTGGGCCTCCAGTGCGCCCAGGGCTTGGGTGGCCAGGGCTTCTCCTTCTCTCCAGCCAGACAGACGCGCGCGCTCCCGAGCCCGCACCAATCGCTCACGTGCCTCGGCCACGCGGCCTCCAGCGCCCAGCAGACGCCCCGCGTTGTAGTGGATGCGCGCGGCCTCCTGGGCGTCACCGCCCTGCTCCGCCAGGGTGAGCGCGCGCTCCAGCTCGGTCAGCGCCGGGGCGTGCTCCCCCGCGAGGACGCGCAGGCCCGCGAGGTTGGAGAGGGCGCGGGCCTGTCCCACCAGACTGCCCGCGGCGCGGGCCTGCTCGGAGGCGCGGGTGAAGCTGGTGCGAGCCTTCTCCGGCTGCTGGAGCCGAAGCTGGAGGCGCCCCAGCAGGTTGAGGTGTTCCCAATAGAAGTCCGCGGCCCGCGCGGCCCGGCCGCCCATGCGATGGAAGGCCTGGGTGAGCAGCTCCACCGCGCCGGAGATGTCGCCGCGCGCCTCACGGGCGCGAGCCCGCTCCCCCAACACCCACGCCTCCACCTCGGGGTCGACCGCGGCGGCGGCTCGAATCGCTTGCAGCCTCGCCTCCGCGGACGCCACGCGCCCCAGCTTGAGCTCCGCGGAGGCGATGCGCCGCACCACCTCCGCGCGCGCCGCGAGCGACTCCGCTTCGGGGAGCTTCTCCAACCAGGGCCCCGCCAACGGCTCCACGGCCGTGGGCTCCACTTGCGCCAGGCACGTGCAAGCCCGCGTCAACATCCCGAGCTGCCACAGTCGCGAGGACGGCGTGGCCCCCGGTCCCTCGCCCATGGCCCGCATGAAGTAGTCGGAGGCCGCGCGCCACTCCCCTCGGGCGAAGAGTCGCTCACCGGCGCGCTCACACGCCACGGCGGCCTGAGGTGAAGCGGCGGCGAGCAGGTGGTCCGCCACGCGCACCTCACGCGCGGGCTCCGCCGCGAAGGACTCCTGTCCCAGCGCATCGGCCAGCTCCTGATGCGCGCGACGCACCGCGCTCGCGGGCTGGCGCTCCAGCAACAACTGGCGCGCCAGCTCCTGTTGGAAGCGGAAGGTGCCGGGACGCTCGCGCAGCTCCGTGAGCCAGCCGTCCATGACGAGCAGCTCGGCGGCATCGGCCGCGCCCCCGTCGTCCGAGAGAGAGGCCCGCACGAGCGAGGAGGAGAAGACGGAGCCCTCCACCGCCGCGCGCGAGAGGAAGCGCTGGAGCTGAGCG
Source organism: Myxococcus stipitatus (assembly GCF_038561935.1). Next base: position 9,365,892 of record NZ_CP102770.1, read on the forward strand.
GGGAGCAGGTCCAGACGCGCCCCCAACGCCAGGCCCAGACTGTCCGGCAGCACCGTGCTCGCCAGGGGCGCCGTGGAATGCCAGACACCGCCCAGGCGCTGCACGGCTCCGCGGTCGACCAATGCCCGCATCAACTCCAGCGCGAAGGAGGGATTGCCGTGCGCACGCTCGACGATGAGCTTCTCCACCTCCGGACTCGGCGGCGCACCGAGCGTCGCCTCCAGCAGCATGCGGAGCTCCAGCCGGGGCATGCCCTCCAGCGACGAGTACGGGAGCGCGGCGAGCGACACGGGCAGCGCGTCCGGCGCCGTCGTCGCCACCAGCGCCACGCGCGAATCCGGCGCGCGCAGGAACATCATCAGCAGCTCCAGCGACACGACATCCGCGTGGTGCACGTCATCCACGAGCAGCAGCAGCCCACCCGGATGCGCCGCGCGCGACAGCGTCTCCACCACCGCCGAGTCCGCCGCGTGAAGCAGCCCCGAAGGTCCGCCCGAGGACAGCCGCCGCCACAGCGCGGAGACCTCCTGCGCGGAGAACCCCAGCGTGCCCAGCGGCTGGAGCGGCGCTCCCTCCGGCGCGGGCCCCAGCAACCGGGCCAGCCCCGTGAGCACCGAGCGCATCAACCCCATCGCCCCCGTGCCACGCAAATCCTCCGCGCTGGTCCTCACCACACGCAGGGAGGCCACGCTCGCGGCGCGCTCGGCCACGGCTTCCAGGAGGCGGCTCTTGCCCATGCCCGCGCCGCCCGCGAAGAGCCGTGCCCCGCTCTGTCCGGCGCACACGCCCTCCACCACGGACCGGGCCGCCGCCAGCACGTCCGCGCGCCCCACGAAGGGCACGCTGCGAACCACTCCGCCCAGTCCCTCCACGCGCCAGACGCCACCGGATGGCAGCGTGCGCTCGGCGCCGAAGCGCACACCATCCTCCAGCAGGGCCTTCGCGGCGGGGCCCGCCAGTACCTCACCCGCCCCCGCGGCCTGGGCCAGCACGACGGACCGCTCCAGCGCCGCCCCCGTCACACGCCAGGGCGTGCGCCCGCCACCGCCGCTCACCAGCACGGCGTCGAACTCCAGCCCGGCCTTCAGCATGAGCACGGCGGACAGCGACAGCGTCTCCACCGCGCGCATCAGCTCGAGGGCGCAGCGGACCGCGCGAAGCGGGTCATCCCGGCGCGACACCGGAAGACCGAACGCCACGCTCCAGCGCGACTCGGTGAGCTGCACCACCTCTGCCTCGTGCCGCTCGGCGGTGGAGGCGGCCAGGTCCATCAGCTGGCCCAGCGTCTCCATCCCCTCCTCTTCCCCCACCGTCTGGCGCAGCGAATCCGCGCCCTCCAGCTCCACCGTGACGATGACCAGCTTGCGCTTGAGCGAGCCGGACTCCCGTCCTCGAATCCGCGCCGTGGCCGCGGGCGCGCCCTCCAACAGCCGGGAAGCCTCCACCGCGGGCTGGGTGGACGCCTCCTGAAGCTCGGTCGGCGGTGCCTCCGCGTCGACGAACTGCCCCGTGGTGACCTCGGCCACGTCCGCCTTCGCCACGGCCGGGCGCGACGAGCCCCCCGAAGGAGTCTCCGGGGCCACGACGCCCAGGGCACTGCCACAGTGAGGACAGAAGCGGCTGGTGCCACTGGTCGACTGGCCACAGCGAGGACACGACACGGTGGACACGGAGCCGCGCGGCAACAGGTTGCCGAGCCCCACCGTGGACTCGCGCATCCGCGAGCGGACCATCTCGCCCACCAGCCGCTCGGCCGTCGCGGAGACCGAGTCCTCGGGGCCGCGAGAGTTCTCGTCCAGGTACTCCTGGAGCGCGCGGGCCACGTCGGCGCAGCGCTCGAAGCGCTGCTCACGCGGCTTGGCCAGCATGCGCAGGATGATGGCGTCCAGGCGCGGCGAGACCCCGTCGACGAGCATCGACGGCTTGAGCGCGGGCGTCAGCGCGATGCGGCGCATCGCCTCCGGTGGGTTGTCCGTCTCGACCAGGGGCCGGTGCGTCACCAGCTCCCACAGCACGACACCCAGCGCGTACTGGTCGCTGCGCCCATCGAGCGGCTGGTTGCGGACCTGCTCGGGCGACATGTAGCGCAGCTTGCCCTTGAGGATGCCGGTGCGCGTGCGCGTGGAGCGATTGCTCGCCTTGGCCACGCCGAAGTCCACGACCTTCGTCACCCCGTCCAGCCGCACCATGATGTTCTGCGGGCTGATGTCGCGATGGACCAGCTCCAACGGCAGGCCCTGCGCGTCCACGGCATGGTGCGCGTGGTCCAACCCCAGCGCCGCGTCACGGATGACCTCCGCGCAGACGGACGGGCTCAGCGCGCTGCCCGTGCGCGAGGCCGTGCGCGACAGGCGCCCCAGGTGCTCGCCCTCGATGTACTCCATGGCGATGTAGAAGGTGCCCTCCCACTCGCCCACCTCGAACACGGAGACGACGTTCGGGTGGTTGAGGCGCGCGGCGACTCGCGCCTCGTCGAGGAACATCTCCAGCGAGCCCTCCTGCTCCAGCAGGTCCGGCAGCAGGCTCTTGAGGATGACGGTGCGCTCGAAACCACTGACGCCCACCTGTCGGGCCAGGAAGATCTCCCCCATGCCCCCCACGGCAAGCCTGTTCAGCACCGCATAGCGGCCAAAGACAAGAGGAACCTGACTGCTGGCGGACGTCATCCCAGGCGCACGCTAGCCACCGCTCCCGGGGCACCGCCAGTCCTCCACCCGTCCCAGGAGAACACCAGCCACTGGGTATCAACTACCCCCGAGGCGCAAGCCACCGAAGATGCGGGGTTCCCCTCAGGGGACGAGGCCCCGGCGCAAGCGCCAGGGGTTGGACATACAGTCCCCGCCGCTCCCGCGCCCACCACGCCCCCGTACGCTGGCGCTCCACAATTCCTGTCATCCGGTAGTCATACAGGACAGCTCTCACCTGTCGCGGGGGCTCCTCCGGGAAGGGATTGCGCGCGAGCAAGCCCAGCACCTCGGGCGCCCCCTCGAGCAACCGCGCCAGGAAGGCGATGAACCAGCCAGGCGGTGAGCCCAGCGCCGCGAACCACATCTGCCAATCGAGGCGCGGCTGGTGCGGAGCCACCTGTCTGGGCGGCTGCCTCACCTCGCCCACCTTGTAACGAAAGACATAGGGCGACCAGTGCTCGCCGTCGTTGGAGCCCTCGACCTCGACTTCCGGCCGCTCCACCGTCATCACGCTGAAGAGGCCATACCGATTCACCGAGCGCAGCGGCCGGGCACACCCACTCAGCCACGACAAGGAGCGCTGCACACGCGCGGGCAGACGTGTCCCCCGCTCGAAGCGCTGGAGGATGTCCGCCGCGCCGAGCACCATCAGCGGCGTGGACAGCCCTCCCGACAGGACACCGCGCCAGCCCGTGCGTCGACGCAGCGGCGGATGCGCGGGGAGCAACGGCAACAGGCGACGCAGCGCCGCGTCATCCAGCAGCCACAGCCCGAGCACCAGGGACTGGAGATTGAAGAAGCCATAGTTCCCCGTCGCGAGGATGGTGCCCTGCAACGCGGACAGCGCGCCCGACGCCGCCAGTCGCAACCTTCGCGGCGCGAAGACGAGCCACGGCACCACCGCCTCCAACACGAACACCATCGCCGTCGAGGCGCGCTGGACGCTCGCGGGCAGGTGATGCGCATACCAGCCGCCCCGTGTGGGCAGGGGCGCCGTCTCGTAGTAGTAGCGGCACGCCGTGAGCTCGCGCCACGTCCGGTCACCCGACTGCCACTTGCTGAGCCCCGAGCCGAAGTAGAGGCGGAACACGAGCAGCCGGAAGAGGAACACCTCCACCGCCGTGGGCTCCAGGCGCCCCAGCCCCGGCCGCAAGCCCGGCGGCGCGGTGAGCGCGGACAGCAGCCCCATCTCCAGCAACAACACATCCCACTGGAACGAGAGGAACTCGCGGCCGACCGACGCGTAGGAGAGATACAGCCCCCACAGCAACGCCAGCGAAGCACGAGGCGCCACGTTGAAGAGGACCGCCAGGGAGAGCACCTGTCCCAGCGCACAGCCTCGCGCCAACGCCGCGTCGGAGGCGTCGAACCAGAACACCGTGGGTAGCATCCGCCAGCGCTCGCGAGCAGGCGCCTCACGCGACTCCGGCGAGAGCAGCTCGCCCACCGGACGAATCCCTCGCGAGCCGTACAACCCCAGGACCTGTCGCCCCAGCGAGGTGAACGCGATGAGGAACGTGCCGCCCATCCACCGGAGGAAGAGCCAGCGGACCCATGCGTACTCGCGAGGCACCGCCGTGCGACCGAAGAGCCAGCGGTCCACGCGCGACGCCGTGCGACGGTGACGCGCGATGAGGCGGTAGACGCGCTGGGACACGCGCAGCACGCCGGGCAACAGCCCCAGCCTCGCCATGCCGCGTGTCGTCCAGCGGGGCGACCGGGCGAGTGCGCGGAAGACCGCCTCCGCGCCTTGCGTCACCCGCCCCGAGGGCTCGACGAGCTGAGAGGCCTGGCGCATGTCGCGTGCGGGAATGCCGAGCAGCAGGAGCAGTCGCCTCCGGCCGGGCAGGAAGCGGACGCGGCCCTCGGTGCTCAGGGCCCAGCGAGCCACCCAACGGCGGCAGAAACCACAGTCGGCGTCATAGAGCAGGAGCGGCGGACAGTGAGGGAGAGAAACGTCCATGCTCGAAGCATGGGGGCCTCGGGAGGCCGCGGCTGTCCTCGCGGACCAGAGAGGTGGTCGTCCCGGGGCCGGGGAGACAGCCGAGCAAGCAGCGCGCGTCGAGGGGCCTCGTGGACATCGACGAGGGGTGCCTAGCTTTCACCGCATGAGCGAGCCCAAGGGGAAGGCAAAGCAGGTGGTCGAGCTGGTACCCGGCCTCCATCACTGGACCTTGAACGACAGCCGCCTGGGCGGCGCGCGCAGCGAGGCCTACGCGGTGGTGGACGACGACGGCGCGGTCATCCTCATCGACCCATTACCCATCGACGAGGCGAAGCTGCGCGAGCTGGGCGACGTCACCGCCATCCTGCTGACCGCGGGGAACCATCAACGCTCCGCATGGCGATTCCGTCAGTCCTTCGGCGCCCCGGTCTGGGCGCCCGAGAATGCCTACGGGTTGGAGAACACTCCGGACTTCTTCTACGTGGCGGGCAACACGCTGCCGGGGGGACTCATCCCCTTCCACACGCCCGGCCCGGTGGCGTCCATGTACACGCTGTGGATGCAGAAGCATCCGCGCGGCGTCGCCTTCGTGTCCGACCTGCTGGTGCGCGAAGGCGACGGCACGCCGGAGTTCGTCCCGAGTGAGTATCAAGACGAACCCCTGCGCACGCGCCAGAGCGTCCAGCGCATCCTGGACCACCTCGCCGTGGACATCGTCTGCTTCGCCCACGGCGAGCCCATCCTCAGCGATGGCGCGAGCGCGCTCCGCCGTGCGCTGCGCGAGGACCTGGAGGCTCCCGCCGCGCCATCACCGTGACGGGCGTCAGTTCGGGCCCCAGGAGGACCAGGCGCCCTCTCGGCCCTGGTCCGTGTAGTTGAGCCACACCATCTGCCCCGCAGCGGTGGTCTTCAGCGCGGCGTTCTCGGCCTCGTTCCTCGGCGCCTTGAACGCGTAGCCCGCGGGGCACTCCAGCAGGCCCGACTGCGACACGCCCCAGGAGCGAGCGGCGGTGCTCAGCGTCCAGAGGTCCGCCGGGCACCCCGCCGTGGTGCAGGCGGTGTTGGACTTGCGGCACGCGAGCTTGCGCGACACGGAGCACGACTCGTCCCACCAGGTGCCATTCGCCGTCATCGCGGCGCAGTGCTCGTTGCCGTTGTAGTTGTTGGGCTCGGTGGCGTCCCAGGCCGTATAGGCCCCCGGCTCCCAACGCGAGACATCCTCGGCGCTGGAGCGATTGACCCAGACCCGCTCACCTCCCGTCACCGCGAGCAGCTCCGCGCTCTCCGCCGCCGACTCCGGAGCCGCGAAGGTGTAGCCCACCGGGCAGCTCTGCCACCACCAGCTCCCCTCCGCGGAGAGCACCCACTTCTGGGGGCAGGCGCTCCCCGACGCACACGTCTCCACGCGCTTGCAGGCATGACGCCGGACGTCCGAACACGGAGTGTCGTTCCAGGCGCCCGTCGGCAGCGTCTCCACGCAGCGCTCGTTCCCGCCCGCGTTGTTGGGCTCACCCGCGCTCCAGTTCGTGTACCGGTCCACGACCCACGTCCCTTCCTGATACCGGTCGGTGAAGTTGATCCACACGCTGTTCGACGTGCCCGAAATCACGTTCGCGAGCTTCTTCGCCTCCCAGCCGTTGACGGGCGGCAGGAAGGAATAGCCCGCGGGGCACGCGGAGAAGCCACCCGACCAGGCTCCGCTGGTGCTCGTGACGAACCAGAAGCTCGGGTCGTAGGCGTCAGGGCCATACGCGGTCGTGAGGTTCTTCTTGCAGGCGTACTTGCGGACGGACTCACACGCGAGGTCGTTCCATCGCCCTACGGACGCCATGACCTCCGCGCAGTCCTCGTTGCCCGCCGTGTCGGTGGGCTCGCCTTGGTAGAAGGACCAGACGGCGGGCTTCATCGTGCTGTTGTAGTAGTTGTAGCCGTTCTCCGCGGTCCGGTCCGGGTCGGCCTCGACGTGGTCGAGCGTGACGCTGAAGCCACACGACACCGCTCCCGCGACATCGAGCTCGTTCCAGCCCAGGACATGCTGGGGGAGCTCGAAGTGGTCGGTGATCTTGAGCTCGGAGAACTCCGTCCACTCCAGGCCCAGCGCGCTCGAGTTGCCCGTGTACGAGCACGAGGGGTAGCCCGAGAACTTGCCGTTCTCCGGCCAGCCCGGCTTGTCGATGTGGGACTCCTTGAAGAGCAGCGACGTCGCCGCAACGCCCCCGACGAAGACGGAGGCGTAGTTCTGCGGGTTCTTCACGGAGACGACGACGCGCTTGCCCATGGCGACGAGCTGGCGCGGCGTGGGCCACTTGCCCTGGAAGTACGCAGCCAGGTGGCTGGGGCCGAAAATCAGGTCGCCCGTCAGGGGCTTCGACGTGTCGGGGTAGTCCTTGTCGAGGTAGCTGACGAACTCCTCGAGGAACCACGTGCGCGAGGCATCCGTGGGGATGCTGTCCTCCACCCAGATGACCAGCACCTCATTCTGGTTCTCGGGTTCGGTCAGCCACGTGCCGATGTGCCGCATGACGTCGTGCACCCGGGTGGAGAAGCGCTCACCCTCGTGATGGAAGCACGGGGCGCCATCGTCGTCGGAGTCGTTCGAGCACGCGTTCGCCCAGATGGTGTCCGGGCCGCTCCACGCGTCGATGGCGAGGTTCCTCACGCCGGACGAGAGCTGCACGTCAATGCCTCGGTGCTGATTGGCTCGGGCGTAGTAGCAATCCCAGAGGAGTTTGCAGTTCGTATAGGTCGTGGTGACGTGGGAGTTGTGCGAGCCGATGCGCTGGACGTGCGGCAGGGGGACATCGGCCTGGAGCAAGGTCTGCTGAATCCTCGCGACGCGAGCTGCCCAGAGGTCGCGGTAGGCCGCCTGGGAGGTGGACTCCACCTCGGGCTCCTGGGGCTGTGGCTCCTGGGTGGGGCTGCACGCCAACCACCCCGTCAAGACAAAGAAAGACAATGCCGCGCGCAAACGCGGAGACACACTGCTCATGGGCAAGCCCATCCAAGGAAAAGGGGGGCCGCGCAATAGTTGCAATCGGATCAACAAGTCAAGGTCGCGCGCTCAATCTTCGCGCAGCAGCACCTGGTCGTCTTCGACCCCCGGCGGAGCGAGGAAGAGCGAAGCCCCCGCCTCGGCGCGGTCCAGCACGGCGCTCAGCGCGGGCAGGTCCGTGACAGGGATTCTCCGCGTGGGCTCCAGGGCAAGTCCTCGCGCCATGGCCCGCGCGACGAGGGTGCTGTCGCTCAGGTCCGACTCATAGACGAAGGTCCGCTCGCCGTACTCGTGTCCTCCAGGGACCCGACCCACGAGGCGAAGCGGGCCCAGCCGCGAGTGGACGCGCACGCTGGGGTTGTCCCACTGGGCCACGCCGCGCAGGCGCTTCGCGCGCAGCATGCTCAGCGTGAGCAGCTTCACCCAGGCGCCCGCGCCAGTTCCAGGCAGGAAGCTCAGGAGCGACACGCCGATGAACAGCCCCGGCGTCACGGAAGGCGCAGCGTAGTACGCCGCGCCGATGGCGGGGTCCTCGTCCGCGAGTCCGAGGTGCTGGCGCACGTCTGGCTTCAGCATCCTCGCCGGGCAGCGCAAGAGCCCGATGGCTCCGGGCATCAAGTACAGGTCCGACAGCACCCAACGCGGGACCCCGATGCCTCGAAACGCGAACTGGTTGAGCGCGAGGTATTGCGACACGAGGTCCGTGTTGCGCTCCGCGGGCAGGTACGTCGCGGGCATGCCCAGGGGAGACAGGTCCATCGACTCGGCATGGACGCCCGCGCCCAGCGCCAGGAGCGACACACCGGGGTGCGCGGAGAAGAAGTCCTCCGCCTGTCTCGTCAGTGCGGCGGCTTCACGCATCGGCTTCGATGTCCTTCGCGACAGCGGCGAGCCGGACCTCGTCTGGAATCCGCACCGCACCCTCCTCCACCACCGCGCGCGACACGAGACAGCGCGAGGAGCCTCCACCCTTCTCACACAGCTCGCCCATGTCGAGCGACACCACCTTCATCCCGAGCGCCTCCACGCGAGCGCGGATGGACGCGGGGACCACGGAGGGCGCGAGCAGGTCGCGCCCCACCGGCAGGCCGTTGGTGGCGTAGCGGCGAATCTCGTCCTCCGTCACGACGAGCAGCCGGTGCTCACCGAAGCGCTCACGGAGGCGCGCGTAGGAATCCGGGGACATGACCTCGGGACACACGAGCATGCGGTCCACGGCGGGCAGGGGCAGCAGCGCCATGTTGCCGTGGAACGCGGGCTCGCGGACCTGGACGCGCACCACCTCACCGGGGAACCAGCGGGACGCGGCGTCGAGTCCATCGAGCGTCGTCCGTCCGCCCCAGAACAACAGCGTCGCGCCGTCGAAGTGCGCCACGTCGCCATGCGCTTCCCAGATGCCCACGTCGGGGCCCACGACCTCGAAGCCCATGCGGCGGGCGAGGGCCTCCCAGTGCTCACGCTCGGCCTGCCGGTGGGCACTCATCATCCGAGGCAACACGAACACAGGCGCGGCGCCCGGGCGGGCCACGACCTGACCACACTCGGCGGCATACGGCATGCCCGTCAGCAGCTCCGACGGAGACGGCAGGGCGACGACGGTGCCACCGCGAGCCTCGATGGCGCGAGCGAGCGCGAGCCACTCGCGCCGGGCCTTGCGCGCGTCGACGGGGGCGGCCTCGCGACTGCGGAAGTTGTTGCGCCCGCGCAACGCCCAGCCTCGCCCCGGGGGCGACATGAGGAAGAGTTCCATGGCGCTCACGCTTCTACCCCTCCCCCGTTCCAGCCCGCCACATCACCCTGCACGCACGGCGCCCAGTGAACGCCGCCGCGACTCCAGGCTCCCTACTGAACGACACCGCACATTCACGCTGGCCACCCGCCCCTGGCCGAGACAGGCTCACAGCCCACGTGGACGAGACGAGCCTGCCCGAGCCCGATGCCTTGCGGTCCCTGCTGAAGACCGCCCTGGAACTGCCACCGCTCCAGCCGCATGCCTCGCGTCTGGACCGACTGGTGGACGACTACGCCCGAGGCGTGGCGAGCCGGGACGCCCCGCTCGCCGTCGCGCTCGTCGGCGCCACCGGCGCGGGCAAGTCCACCCTCCTCAATGCCCTCGCGGGCCAGCCCCTCTCGCGCGAGGGCGTGGACCGGCCCACCAGCACCACCGCCACCGTGTTCGCGCCCGAAGGCGCCACCGCGGACGCGCTCGCGAAGTCCGGTGCCCGCGTGTCTCGGTACATCCCCGGCCCGCAGGCCCTCTGGGGCGGACAGGTGTTCATCGACACGCCCGACCTCAACAGCGTGGCCACCACCCACCGAGACGTCGCTCGCGCCGCGCTGGAGCGCGCGGACGTGGCGCTCGTCGTCATGCACCGGGGCAGCGTCGCCGAGGCCTCCCAAGTCGAGTTCCTCACCGAGTTCGCCCGACGCCGCGCCCTCGTCTTCATCCTCAACTTCGCGGACGAGCTCTCCCCGGAGTCACGCGAGACACTCAAGGCCCAGGTCCGCCGCGTCGCCGCCGAGCAATACGCACTCGCCCCTCAAGACGTCCCCGTCTTCGCCATCAGCGCACAAGCCGCCAAGGACGGCCGCGATGTGTCCGGCGAGTTCGGCCCCCTCCTCTTCCACCTGCGCGGACTCGCCACCCAGGCCATCGCCGCGAGAGTCCGACGCGGAAACGCGCTGGGGGCCTTGGAGGAGATCTCCACCCTCGTGAAGAGCGCCCTCGATGAGACCGAGGCCCTGCTCTCCCGCACCAAGGCCGCGCTCGACTCCGGCATGGAGAAGGCCTCCGACGGCCTGCGCGAGGACTTCGAGTCCCGCCTGCGCCTCGCGCACGGGCACCTCGCCGCGGAGGTGCGAAGGCAGGCCGGTGGACGCTTCTGGGGCCCCGCCGCGTGGGGCCTGCGCTTGTCCCTCTGGGGCGCCAGCGGCCTGGGCGCGGCGGCCGTCGTCGGACGTCGCAGCCTCCCCGCGGGCCTCGCCGTCGCCGCCGCGTCCACCGTGGTCGACGCCGTGCGAGGACACACGCGCGCCCGCGCCGCGGAGAGCGCGGTCATCGAACCGTTCGAGGATGACTTCGGCGTGGAGTCCGCCGCACGCACCGCGCTCACCGAGGCACGCAGCCTCGCCCGCGCGGGGGGCCTGGAGCCCGCCGTGCTCGGTGTTCCCGACATGGGCACGCTGCTCGAGGCGGTGCGAGACGCCCGCGCCTCCGCCTGGCGCTACACCGCCACCACGGGCGTCGCGGAGGCCGTCGCCGGCTGGTGGCGCGTCGCGCGCTGGCTGGTGCTGCCGCTCATCAACCTGCCGCTGCTCGTACTGCTCGGACACGTGGGCTACCGCGTGGTGCGCGCCTACGTGGAGGGCCCGCTGCTGCCGCTCGACTACTTCGTCAACGCGGGGGCCCTCTTCGCGCTGCTCGCGGGAGCAGGCGCGATGCTCGCGTCAGCGAGTCTCGCCGGAGCCGCTCGCCGTGCGGGCGCGGGCGGGCGCACCCGCTTTGTCGAGTCCCTGGCCACCCTGGGCCGGAGGCTGGGAGAGTCCATCGATGATGGACTTCGCCCCGGGCGGGAGGCCGCGCGTCGCATCCTGGCGATTCTCCGGTGACATCGACACCACCGGCTGACCCGGCGTGTGCGTGCCATCCTTCGTCGCCATGAGCGGCTCGCTGCCCGCCTCGCGGCACACGGGAGACGCCACGCGCGTGTCTCGCACCGGGTCTCCATAGCCCACGATGCGCGCCGGCACGGACGGGTTGTTCCATCCCGCCCCCGTCTCACGCGCGACCTTGAAGTGCAGGTGCGCGCCACACGACCAGCCCGTCGCGCCGGAGAAGCCGATGAGCTGGCCCTGCTTCACCTGCTCCCCCGCCTTCACCACCACCGCGCTGAAGTGCAGGTACTGCGTCTCCAGCCCGTCTCCATGCGAGACGACGACGTAGTTCGCCAGCGGCGCGAACTTCTCGTCACATCCACCCTTCGTGCTGTCGCCCCGGGCCATGCGCACCACGCCATCACGTGCGGCGACGATGGGCGTGCCCTCCGGCATCCGGAAGTCCCACGCGTGGGTGTCGTTGTATTGGTGGCTGCCCGTGTCGTGCCCCTGGCTCACCGTGTAGATGCGGCCACAGGCGAAGGGCACGCCCACCTCGGGCATGTCGCCAGACGGAGAGGCAATCGAGTGAGGAGCCGCTGGCGACGAGGCCAGCAAGGAACCGACGAGGAGCGCGGAGGACAGGTTCATATTTGGCCGGCGGACAACGGCGGCAACCGCCTTGGGTATTTCCTGAACGAATTATCCCGCGCCCGGGCCGCCCATCACCAGGGACCCCAAGGCCCGCTCGCTCGAGCGTGGGGCGTGGTGTCACCTGTCCCGAGCAGGAAGTCCTCCGCCAACAGCCGAGCCCTTGTCTCCACGCCTGCCCGGTCAGCGGCCTCATGCGGGCCTGGACACCTCGCGCATGGAGTCCTCCCCCACCCGCCCGCTCGTTCCCTCGCCGACAAATACTGACTGGTCACTCACTAAATCTGGCGCTATGTTTCACGGGAGATGGCCGCCAAGACCTCCTCCTCCGAGAGCCCCGCGCGTCCGCCTCGGCGCACGCAGCAGGAGCGGCGCGAGTCGACCCGGCGGAAGCTGTTGGACGCCACCATCGAGACGTTGGTGGAGCTGGGGCACGCGAGGCTGACGACGGTGGAGGTGGCGAAGCGCGCGGGCGTGTCACAGGGCGCGCTCTTCACGCACTTCGACACGAAGGCGGAGCTGCTCGCCGCGGCGGTGGAGCACCTCTTTCCTCGGCTCATCCAGGACTATCTCGCGGGGGTCGGCGCGCGGCCCTCCGGCAGGGACCGCATCAGCACCGCGGTGGACATGTTGTGGGCCGCGTTCCAGCGGCCGGAGCTGCAAGCCGCCATCGAGTTGTATGTGGCGGCGCGCACGGACCCGGAGCTCCAGGTGGCGCTGGCCGCGGTGGACGGGCCACACCGGGAGAACCTGCACCGGGTGGCGCGCGAGCTGTTCCCCGAGGCCGCGGACGCCTATCCGGAGTTCGACTCCGTGGTGGAGCTGGCGCTCGACGCCGTGCAGGGCGCGGCGATGGGAGGCAGCGCCCGGCCGAAGGACCCCGCCCACCGCCGCATGTTGGATGCGCTGACGCGGTTTCTGCGCAGCGCCTTCTCACCCCGTTCGCGTCGCCCCTCGAAACGGCGACGCCGCGACTGAGCCTCACGCTGGAGGTCTTCCATGGACGCCACACACATCCCGGACCTCATCACCCCCGCGATTCCCGTCTTCATCCTGACGGTAGTGGCCGAGGCGTTGTGGGTGAAGAAGCTGCGAGACGAGGGACGCGACTTCGCGGGGCACACCGTGAAGGACTCGCTCGCCAGCCTCTCCATGGGGCTGGGCAACGTCTTCATCAACGTGGTGTGGAAGTTCGTCGCCTTCGCCGGCTACCTGGCGCTCTACAAGCTGACGCCGCTGCGCGTGGGCTCGGGCGTGCTGGCCTGGGTGCTGCTCTTCTTCGCGGAGGACCTCTGCTACTACTGGTTCCACCGCATCCACCACGAGAGCCGCTTCTTCTGGGCCTCGCACGTGGTGCACCACTCCAGCCAGCACTACAACCTGACCACCGCGCTGAGGCAGACGTGGACGCCGCCGACGAGCTGGGTGTTCTGGGCACCGCTGGCGCTGCTGGGCTTCTCGCCGGTGATGATTGTCGTCCAGCAGTCGGTGAGCCTCCTGTATCAGTACTGGATTCACACCGAGGCCATCGACCGGCTGCCGCGCCCGCTGGAGTGGCTGTTCAACACGCCCTCCCATCACCGCGTGCATCACGCGTCCAACCCGCGCTACCTCGACAAGAACTACGCGGGCATCCTCATCATCTGGGACCGGCTGTTCGGCACCTTCGAGCCCGAAGTCGAGAAGCCCATCTACGGCCTCACCAAGAACCTCCAGACGTTCAACCCGGTGCGCATCGCGTTCCATGAGTTCGCCTCCATCGCTCGCGACGCGATGAAGCCGGGGCCGTGGAAGCAGCGGCTGGGCTACATCTTCCGCAATCCCGCGTGGAAGCCCGAGGCGCCGCGGTCCTCTCCGCCGGGCACTCCTCCCGCGTCGGAGCCGCTGCGCCCCTCCGCGTGAAGACCTCCCTCGGGTGGGGCGAGCGCGCCCCGGCTCGAGTGCGGAGTGTTGAGCACTGAGCCCTCCGGCAGGAGTGCTCGGCCCTGGCGTGTTCGGCTTCCCTCGGGCGTGCGGAGGCGCTAAGCCAGCCGGCGGTTTTCGCGCGAGCAACCCCTGGGCGGTGGAGGAGCCATGACCGAGCGTGAGCTGTGGGAGCGGTACCAGCGGTATCTGAGCGTTGTCCCGTCGCTGGGGTTCTCCCTCGACGTCTCGCGCATGGGCTTCGCGGCGGACTTCCTGGAGCGGATGCGGCCTCGGCTGGAGGAGGCGTTCTCGCGGATGGAGGCGCTGGAGAAGGGCGCCATCGCCAACCCGGATGAGAACCGCCGCGTGGGGCACTACTGGCTGCGCGCGCCGGAGCTCGCGCCCGAGCCCGCGCTGGCGAAGGACATCACGAGCACGGTGGCGGACATCCACGCGTTCGCGCGCGAGGTGCACGAGGGGAAGCTCAAGCCCCCGAAGGCGCCGCGCTTCACGCACCTGCTCCTCGTGGGCATCGGCGGGTCGGCGCTGGGGCCGCAGCTGGTCGCGGATGCGCTGACGTCGAAGGCGGACGCGATGCAGGTGTCCTTCTTCGACAACACGGACCCGGATGGGATGGATCGGGTGCTGGGGCAGCTGGGCGCGCGGCTGGCCGAGACGCTGACGGTGGTCATCAGCAAGTCCGGCGGCACGAAGGAGACGCGCAACGGGATGCTGGAGGCGGAGCGCGCGTACAAGGAGCAGGGGCTCGCCTTCAACAAGCACGCGGTGGCCATCACGGGCGCGGGCAGCGAGCTGGACCAGCACGCGCGCAAGCAGGGCTGGCTGCGCACCTTCCCCATGTGGGACTGGGTTGGTGGACGCACGTCGGTGATGTCCGCGGTGGGGCTGTTGCCCGCGCGGCTTCAGGGCCTGGACATCGACGCGATGCTCGCGGGCGCGCGGGAGATGGACGTGGCGACGCGGCAGCGCGACGCGGTGAAGAACCCGGCGGCGCTGCTCGCGCTGATGTGGTTCCACGCGGGCGACGGGCGCGGGCTGAAGGACATGGTCATCCTGCCGTACAAGGACCGCCTGCTCCTGATGTCGCGCTACCTCCAGCAGCTCGTCATGGAGTCGCTGGGCAAGGAGAAGGACCTGGACGGCCAGGTGGTGAACCAGGGCATCGCCGTCTATGGGAACAAGGGCTCCACGGACCAGCACGCGTATGTGCAGCAGCTGCGCGAGGGCGTGCCCAACTTCTTCGCCACCTTCATCGAGGTGCTGAAGGACCGGGATGGCGAGTCGATGGAGGTCGAGAGCGGCACCACGAGTGGTGACTACCTGCTGGGCTTCCTCCTGGGCACGCGCCGCGCGCTGTACGAGAAGGGCCGCGAGTCGCTCACGCTCACTGTGCCGGACGTGAGCGCGCGCACGGTGGGCGCACTGATTGCACTCTACGAGCGCGCGGTGGGCCTGTACGCCAGCCTCGTGCACATCAACGCGTACCATCAGCCGGGCGTCGAGGCGGGCAAGAAGGCCGCGACGGGTGTGCTGGCGATTCAGCAGAAGCTCACGGCGCGGCTGCGCGAGGCCCGCGCGGAGGCTCGCACCGCGGAGCAGCTCGCCTCCGACATCGGACAGCCCGATGAGGTGGAGACCGTCTACAAGGTGCTGGAGCACCTGGCCGCGAACCCCGGGCGAGGCGTGAAGCGCTCCGGTGGACCGGGCCCCGCCGAAGTGCGCTTCCAGACGAAGTGAGCGGGTGAGGCGCGGAGCCCGCTGCGGCTCCGCGCTCACGCATCAACCCTTCAGCCGATGCCCCAGAGCTTGCGAGCCTCCTCGGCGATGACGTCGGGGTACTCCTCGGGGAAGAAGAGCTTCGCGCCGGGAATGCGGCGCACGCCTCGGGAGGCACCGAAGGTCTGGTCGAGGTAGTCGGCGCTCGACTGCGAGAAGATGGTGTCGCCCGTTCCCCAGATGATGCGCGTGGGGACCTTGCACTTCTGGAGCTCGGGGCCGATGCCCGCCAGCGAGTTGGCCTCCAGCGCCAGCGTGTACGCGTGGGCCTGCGCCTTGCCGCGCGGCGAGCGCACCAGCGGCCCGAAGTAGTACTCGATGGCCTCGTCCGTGGGGTTCGCGGGGTTGGAGAAGCACATCGCCCCGATGCCCTTGTCCGAACGCGCGAGCGCCTTGTCCGCGAGCCACGGCGCCAGCCACGCGTCCACGTACTCACCCGTGCGCGCCAGCTCGATGACTGGCAGCACGGCCGGAGGCGGGCACTCGCTCTCCACATCACAGTTGGTCAACAGCAGCGTGCGCACGCGCTCGGGATGACGGGTGACCAGCAGCTGCGCGATGGCGCCACCACTGTCATTCGCGATGACGTCCGCCGACTGGATGGAGAGCCGGTCCATCAGCTCGATGAGCATCTTCACCTGCTCGTCCGGCGCGTAGCTCTGCCCTTCCGCGACCTCCGTGAAGCCCAGCCCCATGAAGTCGGGCGCGACACAGCGGCGATACGGAGACAGCCGCTCGATGGCGCCGCGCCACTGGAAGCTGTTCAACGGAAAGCCGTGCAGGAACAGCGCGGCCTCGCCGGTGCCACGCTCGATATAGGCGATGCGCCCGAAGCGGCTGTCCAGGTACTTGCGCGAGGCGTGATACGCCTCGGCGTTCAGCGTGCTCCCTTCGGCGGAAGCTCCCGCGCCATTCACCGCGCGAGGCATGCAACCCGCGAGCGCGGTGGCAGCCAGTGCAGTGGTCGTGAAACCAAGAAACTCCCTGCGATGCATCGAGCTCATGACAAAAGTCTTCCTGTAAGGGGTGCCTGCGGCCGTGCGGCCGTTCGGGGCGCGGACTTGTAACGAGCCGCTCAAAAGGCCACTTGGGAAAATCGCGCGTGCTGAGAGCTCCCAGAATCGGAGGCTCGAAGCGTCAGAAACGAGACGATACGTCTCGTGTTGACATAGAACCCCGGCAAGGCTACTTCTTCGCGAGACGACGCGTCTCGCGTCGCTCTTCTCGTAACCCATTGAAAAGAGGTCGTTTCATGCTTGGGGCAAGCAAGGTCTGGCTCATCACGGGGAGCAGTCGAGGACTGGGCCGGGCCTTCGCGGAGGCGGCCCTGGCGGCGGGAGACCGGGTGGTGGCCACGGCTCGGGACCCGGGCCAGCTCCAGGAGCTGATCGCCCGATATCCGGAGCGCTGCGTGGCGCTGCCGCTGGATGTGACACATCGAAACGCGGTGTTTCAGTGCATTGAGCAAGGCATTGCGGCCTTCGGCCAGCTCGACGTGGTCGTGAACAACGCGGGTTATGGGCTGGTGGGCACCATCGAGGAGCACTCGGAAGCCGACCTCCGCGCGCAGTTGGAGACGAATCTGTTCGGCGCGCTGTGGGTGACGCAGGCGGTGCTTCCGCACCTGCGTGCGCGACGGACGGGACACATCGTGCAGATCTCCAGCGTGGGCGGCGTCGGGAGCATGCCGACGTTCGGCGCCTACAACGCGAGCAAGTGGGCGCTGGAGGGGTTCAGCGAGGCGCTCGCCGCGGAGGTGGCGCCGTGGGGGATTCGCGTGACCCTCGTCGAGCCGGGTTCGTTCGCGACGGACTGGAGCTGGGGAAGCTTGCGCTTCGCCTCCCCAATGCCCGCCTATGACGAGCTGCGCACGTCCTTGTTCGGCACGAGCCAGGTCCCCTGGGACTTGAGTCAGCAGGCCCACGACACCAGTGCATCCCCCGAGGTCGCCGCACGGGAGCTGCTCGAGCATGTGAATCGAGAGACGGGACCGCTGCGCCTGCTCCTCGGTGAAGACGCGCCGGTCCAGGTGCGGACCCTCCTGGACGGACGCCGCGAGGACTATCTGCGCAACCCGCGCTTCCAGGCGCTGGTCGCTCGCTGAAGCGCTGGGGCCAGCGCACAGACTGGCCCCATGGCTTCACCCGAGCTGATTCAACACGACCTCCGGCGCACCGTCGTCCTGGGGGCATACCTGCGGCACTGGGGAATGCCGCTCGACCGGCAGCGCTTCTCCCGGCAGGCAGCATCGTCGTGGAGTACACGTTCAGTGAGCTCCTGGACGCGAGTGACACGAGCCCCGCGGGGGTGCACCGCCCTTCGCTCGTTTGACGGACTACCGCGCCGAGGCTTCCGTCCCCGCGAGCCCGGCTTTCTCGCGCTTGCACAGCTCCACCACCCAGTCCGAGGCCGCACGCACCCGAGGGCTGCGCTGCAAGTCCTTGTGCAAGGCCAGCCACAGCGGGCGCTTTCCGAGGACCCCCGCGCCCACTCGCGTCAGCCGGGTGTCTCGCTCTCCCGTGAGACACGGAAGCAGGGCGACCCCAAGTCCCGCCGCCGCGGCCTCGCGCAGCACGGTGGTGCTGTTGCTCTGGAGCAACCGGCGTCCACCCTGGGTGAGGCGCGTGAGTTCCTCGGACTCGGGCCCCGAGGTGAGCGTCGTCCGGTAGGCCAGCACGGAGTGGTTCCGGAAGTCCCCGGGGCGAGGCGCTCCCCGGCGCCGCAGATATCCCCGCGCCGCGTACATCGCGAACGCCATGTCGCCCACCTTGCGAATCACCAGCGCATCCCCGCGAGGCGGAGCGATTCGCAGCGCCAGGTCCGCGTCACCGCGCTGGAGGTCGACCAGGTCCGAGCCGACGACCAGCTCCACGTTGAGTCCGGGATGGCGGGCATGCAGCTCCCCCAGGTGAGGAGCGAGCAGCGCCTGGGCCAGATACTCGGTGGCCGCGATGCGGACGGTGCCCTCCGCCTTCTCCTCCCGGGACACGGCGTCCGAGAGCGAGCGGAGCGAGTCCTCCATCTCCCGCGCGCGAACGACCACGGCCTCGGCTTCCTCGGTGAGCCCCAGGGTGCGAGCGCCGCGCAGCACGAGCCGGGTTCCCAGGGCCTTCTCCAGGGCGGCGAGGCGGCGGCCCACCGTGGTGGCGTCCACTCGCAGCTCACGAGCCGCCCCAGCGAGCGAGCCCTGGCGTGCCACGGAGAGGAGGTAGCGCAAGTCATCCCATCGCATATCCATGCCTGCAATGGTGCAGCAAAGCCCTGCATTCCCGCAGCACATCCAGCGCTATCTCGTGCGACAGGAGCTGCGGCACCCACACAGCCCGGCGCGATCAGGAGCACACGATGTCGATGTCCATGTTTCATCCGACGACGCTGGAGCAGGAGACGACCCAAGCAGCACAGGGCCTGCCCGTCGAAGCCGCGCCGGTGGTGGAGCCCGGGGGCGCGCGTCCTGGGGTGGCGTTCCGCTTCCAGGCGCGGGATGGATACTCGCTGGCCGCGACGCTCCATGAGCCCGAGGGCTCACAGCTGGGCGCCGTGGTGCTGGTGAGCGGAGCCACGGGTGCGCGTCAGCGGTACTACGCGCGCTTCGCGTCCTTCCTCGCGCAGCGGGGTTTTCCGACCATCACCTTCGACTATCGAGGCATCGGCGGCTCGCGTCCGCAGTCGCTCGAGGGCTTCGAGGCGCGCATGGAGGACTGGGGGAGCCAGGACCTCGCGGGGGCCATCGACATGGTGCGCGAGCGGTATCCCGACCGCCGCTTGCTCGTGGTGGGCCACAGCGTGGGCGGACAGCTCCTGGGGCTCGCGCCCAACGCGGGTGAGGTGTCCGCGCTGCTGAACGTGGCGGCGGGCTCGGGCTACTACAAGCTGTTCCCCCAGCGCTGGCGCATGGGGCTCACGTGGCGCGTGGTGATGCCCGCCCTCGTCCGAGCCTTCGGCAAGCTGCCGGGCTGGGCGGGCACGGCGGAGGACCTGCCCGCGGGAGTGGCCGAGCAGTGGGCGCGTTGGTGCCTGTCTCCCGACTACCTGTTGAGCGAGGGCGGTGAGCCGCGCCGCGAGGCCTATGCGTCGCTGTACCTGCCGCTGCGGGCGTACAGCTTCGCGGACGACGAGATGGCGCCGCGTGCGGCGGTGGAGCACTTGCTGTCGTTCTACGCGGACTCGCTGATGGAGCACCGTCATGTGTCCCCGAAGGACCTGGGACGGGCCATCGGTCATTTCGGCTTCTTCCGTGAGACGTTTCGAGACACGCTGTGGTGCGAAGCCACCGAGTGGCTGGCCATCCACGCCCTCACGCCGCGCCCCGTCACCTGAGACAACACGGCCTCAGAACGTCCAGATGAACATGGGGACGGGGACCCCTCGGAACGAGTCCCACGCCAGACGAAGGTGAAGGGTGTACAGCGGCACGTAGGTTCCCACGAGCCCGAGGACCCCAAGCCCGAGGACGACCGCCAGCGCGAAGGAGCCGCGTCGCGCGGCGTGAAGAGCCTTCAAGGCCTGCATCGAGGAGAGCAGAAAGAGAGTCCCCGGTACTGTCGTCAGCAGGAACCAGACCCAGAACAGCCATTCATGGCCCGTACTGGGGCTGAACGGCCCGTTGCCGCGACCCACGACACCGAGATGCAAGCCCACTGACAGATAGGCCAGGACCAGCACCATGCCCACCGTGGCGAAGGTCCCCCCTGCGTAGAGCACCATGGCCACGGAGCTGGACCAGCGCCGTTGAGTCCCGAAGAACCGCAGCACGGCATGAATCACCAGCCCGAGCAACGCGTAGTACAGATGCGGAACAAGCGTCCGCATGAACTGCTCGAGCATGGAGAGCGATGCCGCTCCCGTCCTCACCGTCTTCATGACGCGCATGGCGAGGACAACCAACGCCGACGCCACACTCACGTAGGCGAGCGGGCTCATGACCTCATCCCACCCTCCCCGCGCCCATCGCTCGGCGAAGCGCCCGGGCCCCCGCGCGAACTGCCACGCTGTATTCAGGAGCAGCTTCACCGGAGCCAACGCCTCCTTGACCCACCGTGGCTCGCCAGCGGTCGCGGAACCCTCCTCGGGAAAAATCACTTCGGCACGAGGAGGGACCGAAGGAAGCTCGGAGGCCCGGCCTTCACGAGACACAACCTCTGCGGGCGAAGTCACGGAAGCAGGAGCAGCCATGAGCCTCGACCCTAGTCCAGGGAACGACAGAGCCGTGAACCGAACCTGTGCCCCGCGCCCCTCCTGACGCAGTAGAACGCGCTCCATGGACCTGGAGCTCCAAGGCAGAGCCGCCCTCATCACCGGCAGCAGCCGAGGCATCGGCCGCGCCACCGCCGCCGCCCTCGCCCGCGAAGGCGCTCGCGTGTGCTTGAGCGCGCGCGGCGCGGAGGCCCTCGAGGAGACCGCGCGCGAGCTGCGCGCCACCGGCGCCGACATCGCCACCGTCGTCGCGGACGTGGCCACCCTCGAAGGTGCCCGCGCCGCCGTCGACGCGGCTGTGCGCGCCTTCGGCACCCTGGACATCCTCGTCAACAATGTAGGCGGCAGCGGCGGCGCCGGCGCCTTCCACACCGCCACCACCGAGCAGTGGACCGCCGTGCTCGACCGCAACCTCATGTCCGCCGTGTGGTGCAGCCAGCGCGCCGTGGAGGTCATGCGCGCCCAGGGCGGCGGCACCATCATCCACATCAACTCCATCTACGGCCGCGAGTACGCCACCAGCGCGCCCTACACCACCGCCAAGGCGGGCCTCACCGCCCTCACCAAGGAGATGGCCGTGGACCTCGCGCCCCACCGCATCCGCGTCAACGGCGTCGCCCCCGGCTCCATCCTCTTCCCCGGCGGAAGCTGGGACAAACGCCAGAAGGCCGACCCCGAGAAGGTCGCGAAGCTCGTCCGGGACGAGCTGCCCTGGGGCCGCTTCGGCTCGCCCGAGGAGGTGGCGGACGTGGTGGCCTTCCTCTGCTCGGAGCGTGCCCGTTGGGTCACCGGGGCCACCCTTCCCGTGGACGGCGGCCAGGGCCGCGCCTTCTGAGAGCCCCCCCCGGCCACTGTGCTATGGAGGGCGCCCTCCGAATGGAAAACGCCGCGTGCTGAAGCTCTACAAGAAGGAAGGCGACAGCCTCCGCTACTGGGAGGTCTGGGTTCACGAAGGGGTGCTCACCACACACTGGGGCACCGTGGGCGAAGTCGGCGAGCAGAAGGAAGCGCCCCTTCCCCCGGACGAGGACCCCGACTTCGCCATCGCCGATGCCGCCGGCCCCCTCATCGAGGACGGCTATGACGAGCCCGCGCTCGACGCCATGGCCACCCTCCTCGTCCAGTACCCCATCGAGGGCAAGGGCACCGGCCACGACGTGGAGAAGCGCGTCGCCGTGGAGGAGCTCCTCACCGACGCGCTCGGCTGGACGGGCAACGGCGACGTCGAAGGCGGAGAGATGCGAGACGGCCACCTGCGCATCTACTGCCAGGTCATGCACACCGAGGCCGCCGTGCGCGCCGTGGTGACGGCCCTCGAGTCCGAGGACCTCCTCGAGGGCGCCTCCGTGCTCCTCGCCGAAGGCGACGCCGAGCCGCGCCTCCTCTGGCCCACCGCCTCCTGAAGCACGGCGCGGCCTCGGGAAGTCTCCCTCCCGAGGCCCCACCCTCCCGCGCTACCGCTGCGCCGACCGGCCGGTGACGCGGCGCCACCAGTCGCTCAGGCGCTCCGGCCGCAGGGCCGTCTCCATCTCATCGCCATCCAGGACACCGTCCTCATCCTGGTCCACGCCGATGCGCGTCTCGGAGCCCTTGGGCACCACCGTGTACGTCAGCTCCGCGCCAGGCCCCGCGCCCGCGAGCAGCTGCGTCCCGCTCACCGTCTCCACGGCCCGGTCCGACTGGAACGTGCCACTGCCCAGATACGTGAAGCCCCGCGCCTCACCCGCGCGGATGCCCTTCACCACCAACCCCACCTTGCCCGCGTCCGCCAGCGTCATGAACTGCGCCAGCCGTGCGAGCTGCGCGGGCGTCGACGAGACGATGGTCACCTGCTGCCCCACCGCCGCATGCGAGTCCTTGCTCGCGGGCCCCGGCGGAAGCAGCGGGTCCGTGGGTGAGCCGAGCGGCAGGTCTCCGCCCGAGAAGGACAGCAGCAGCGCCACGAGGTCCGCCACGTCCTGGTCGCTCGACGGGTGGAACGGGGGCTCGGTGACGAAGCGCGCCAGCGAGTCCACGCTGCCATCGTGGATGAACGAGAAGCCCGTGAGGCTCTCCAGCTGGCTCAGCTCCAGGCCCACCTTCTCGTAGAGGTTGCGCAGCTGCGGCACCTTCAGCGAGACGTTGGTGCTGCCATCCGTGGACACGAGCGCGTGGTGCGACTCACCCAGCGGACCCGCGGGCATCGGGACCCACGCGGTGCCGCTCCACTGGCTGTTCGTGCCCACCCCCGACGGGAAGGTGTGGCACGTGTTGCACGCGAAGAGCTGCTGCGCGAGCAGGTTCGGCGGACGGAACAGCGCCAGGCCCCGCGTCGCGTCGCCATTCGCCAGCGGCTGCCCTTCCGGCGCGAAGCGGCCCGTCGTGTAGTGGCCCGGCAGCGGCAGGTTCGACGGCAGCGAGTTGTCCAGGTTGCGGAACGGGTTGGGCGGGAAGGACAGCGTCGCGAGGAAGGAGCGCAGCTCGTTCATCTCCGGCGTCGTGAGCTGCGTGTCATCGCCCTGGAGCCCCTCGAACGCGGGGTTGAACTCCTCCAGGCTCGCGCGGTCTCCGCGCCAGTGCAGCGGCTCCTTGCCGATGATGTCCTGGAGCGTCTGCGTCGTCATGGGCCCCTTCATCGGGTGCCACGGCTCGAACGGCGGCAGGCCCAGCCCCATGCCCAGGTTCTGTCCCGTCAGCGCCTTCACCGTGCCGGACGGGTCCCCCAGGTCCCACGCGAGCTTGTCCATGCGCGCATCCACGTGGCACGACGCGCATGAGATGTGGCCCAGGCCCGACGTCTTGTGGGTGTCGTAGAGGTGCTTGCGGCCCACCTTGATGGCGGACGGCGTCGGGTCGAAGAACGAGACGCGCGCCATCTCCCACAGCCACCCCGCGTTCACCACGGAGATGCTGCCGCCGAAGCGGTTGAGCACATAGAGCCTGTCTCGCACGGCGTCGTGGACGATGCCCGTGGGGCCCTCGCCCACCGTCACCTGTCCCAGCCGCGCTCCCCCCGGCCCCACCGCCACCACGTTGTTGGAGCCCATGCCCGTCACGAACGCTCGTGTGCCGCTCGAGTTCCAGACGACGCCGCGAGGGTCTCCCACCGACTGGTTGCGCACCGCCTGAGGCACGGTGGGCGTGGCGTAGGTCAGGTGCGGGTTGAGGTCATGCACCACCGGCGAGGCGGGGTTGTTCGGGTCCACCATCGCCATCAGCACGCGCAGGAAGCGCCCGTTGACGTTCGGCTCGAAGCGCACCTCGTTGTGCGCGTCCGTGCCCACCACCGTCACGGAGCCCGTGGGGTGCACCGCCAGCGCCATGTTCATGTTCATCAGCCGCCGGGCATAGGTGACGCCCAGCGTGGTGGTGTCGATGATGGCCAGGTCCCGGTCCGGTAGGTCCCACCCGGTGCGACGGCCGGAGCCGGAGGCATTCGGCCCGCTCACCAGGTCCGTCCAGTCCGCCGTGTTGTCATCCATCCACCGGCCCAGCGCGTTCTTCCGCACGATGAGCCCCACCGCGGGCGGCGGAGGATTCGCCGGGTTCTTCGCGGGCGAGAAGAGCGAGCCCGCGTTGGGCGGCGGGTTGACGCCGGCATAGGGGCCGCGCGGGTCATTCACCGCGTTGGGCGGATGGGCGGTGGGGTCCACCGAGCCGCCGCCGAGGATGGTGGTGCCGTTGCCCGACTCGAAGATGGCCGCGTAGACGTAGCGCCCGTTCGCGCTCACCGCGAGCGCCCGAGGGTCCTCGCCCTTGAGCGCGATTCGCTGCGGCGCCGCATCCAGCTGGCTGGGATTCACCACCATCACCCGGTTGACCTGGGAGCAGGTGATGAACGCGCGCTGCGGCGTGCCCGCGAAGATGACATCCGCGGGCTCGTCATCCGTATGCAGCGTGGCCTTCACCACGCCCCGCTCCAGGTCGACGATGCTCACGCTGTCCGAGATGTGATTCACGACCCACGCCTCGGTATTGCTTCGCGCGCGGACCGAGACAGGGTCCAACCCCACGGGGATGGAGTCCACCAGCTCCATGGCCCCTCTGCGGGAGGTCAGGTCGAACACCATCAGCCGGTTGTTCGCTGTATTGACGGCGAGCAAGAGATTGCCATCCGGCGTCATCTCGAGCGGGTGAACCTGCGAATTTTCCCAATTTACAAAAGAATCATTCGCCTGAGACACACCCGGGAGCGAGGCCAAGACAACACAAAGCAAGACCGCGAGTCGTGCGACACCCACCATATCGGGGACCTCCACGTCGTGAAGAAGCGGTGCTTCTCACTGTCTTGCATTTAACAACGGGCTCGATGCAACTCCTTGCTCATCAAAATCGTGAAACGTCCATTGCGCCTGTTCGACATTTCCTCTCACGAATCAAAGATTCGGGCTCCCTGGAAAGCGACTCAAGGCGTCACACACGCCGAGCAAAGACAAACACGGGAACCCCACACCCCGAGGTAAAACAGAAAAAGCCGAACACCGGCTCCGTCTCCGGACCGGTGCTCCACTCCGGCGGCATTTTTTCTGTTTCAGGCGTGAGGGCCTGGGGTCGAGGTTCCCTCAGGCCTGGGTCGAAACACACGAAACAAGAGCGCGATGGAAGGCACCACCGTGAGCGCGCCGATGACGACCGCGACCAGCAGCACGCGCTGAGTCGAGGTGCTGGAGGCCGCGCCGCTCAGCGTGATGTCGGGCACCACCAGGTACGGGTATTGAGACGCGGCCCAGCCCAGGACGATGAGCCCCGCCTGGAAGGCCGCGGCCAGCCGCGCCCACTGGAAGCGCCGCGTCCACAGCAGGGCGAAGGCCGTCACCGCCGCCACCGCCGTGGCCCCGTGCAGCACCAGCGCGAAGGGAGAGCGCAAGAGGCCCTCCCACACCCGGGGCGCGCCGCCGCGAGCCAGGAGCAGCACCGCCAGGGCCGCGAGGAAGACGGCCACGCCCGCGCCCAGGGCCCGACGACGGAAGTCCTCGCGCAGGCCCTCCGTGTGGGCCTCGTGCGTGAGGTACACCGCCGCCAGGAACGCGAAGAGGGTCAACGCCAACACGCCCACCGCCCAGGCGAAGGGCGACAGCCACGAGGCGAAGAAGCCGCTCACCACCACGCGTCCCTCGACGCGGATGTCGCCGCTCGCCACCGCGCCCACGCACATGCCCAGCAGCAGCGGCGCGACGACGCTGGCGATGCTGAAGACCAGCCCCCACTGCCGCTCCGCCGCGTAGCCGCGCGAGTCATAGGCGCGGAAGGTGAAGGCCGCGCCTCGGAAGACGATGCCGAGCATCAGCAGCGTGAGGGGGACATGCAGCGCCACGCTCAGCGCCGCGAAGGCGCGAGGGAAGCCCGCGAACATCAACACCATGCCGACGATGAGCCAGACGTGGTTCACCTCCCACACCGGCCCCATCGCGCGGGCGATGAGGGTGCGCTGCTCCGCCTTGCGCGGGCCGGAGGCGAACAAGTCCCACACCCCTCCGCCGAAGTCCGCGCCGCCGAAGAGGGCATAGAGGACGAACGCCCCCGCCATCACGAAGCCCAGCATCGCCTCAGTGGACATGGGCGTCGTCTCCCTTCACGCCGCGGCCCGTCACCGGCCCCTCGTCGCGGTCCGGCAGCGTGCCGGCCACCTGGCGCTTGAGCAGCGCCACCACCACGATGCCCAGGAAGAGGTACACGAGGGTGAACGTCCAGAACGGCGCCGCCAGGTGGGGCACGGGGGTCACCGCGTCCGCGGTGCGCATGAAGCCTCGGACAATCCACGGCTGGCGGCCCCACTCGGTGACGAGCCACCCCGCCTCCAGCGCCACCAACCCCATCGGCCCCGATATCAACCAGGCCCACATCATCTTCCGGCCGGCGGGCCACGCCTTCTTCCGCCACCGGTAGAGCAGCGTCAGGAGCGACAGGAGCGCCATGGCGCTGCCCGTGGCGACCATCACCTGGAAGGCCGCGTGCACCTTCGCCACCGGAGGCCACGTGTCCCGAGGAAACTCGTTCAGCCCTCGCACCTCCGCGTCCGGGTCCCCGAAGGCCAGGATGGACAGCGCCTTGGGCACTGTCACTCCGCCCAGGCGCAGCGGCGCGCCGCGCTCCGTCTCGAAGTGCGACTCCATCGCCGCCAGCTTCACCGGCTGCGCCTTCGCCACGTGCTTGGCGGACAAGTCGCCCACCAGTGGCTGGAGCAACGCGGTGACACACGCCAGCGGGAGCGCCACCGACAGCGCCTTGCGATGGAACGCCGCCCCCGGATGACGCAGCAGCACGAAGGCGTGGATGCCCGCCATGGCGAAGGCGCTCGCCTGATAGCAGGAGAGCAGCACGTGCGCGGTCTGGTACGGCCAGCCCGGGCTGAACATGGCCACCAGCGGCTGCACCTGCGTGGGCCCGTCGGGCGTGGCCACGAAGCCGGACGGGTCATTCATGAAGACGTTGACCAGCGTGACGAAGAACGCGCTGGCCGCGCCGCTCACCGCCACCATGATGCCGGAGAACAGGTGCAGCCCCGGCGACACCCGCTCGCGGCCGTAGAGGTAGATGCCCAGGAAGATGGCCTCGGTGAAGAAGGCCACGCCCTCCAGGCTGAAGGGCAGCCCGATGACTTCGCCGTACTGGCCCATGAAGTCCGGCCACAGCAGGCCCAGCTCGAACGACAGCACCGTGCCGCTCACCGCGCCCACCGCGAAGAGGATGGCCGTCCCCTTCGCCAGCTTGTGGCTCAGCTTCACGTAGTCCGCGTCACCCGTGCGCCGCGCCTTCCAGTCGCTCAACACCATGAGGACCGGCAGCGCCACGCCCGCCGCCGCGAAGACGATGTGGAACGCGAGCGACAGCCCCATCTGCGCCCGCGCATAGAGCAGGTCCGTCATGGACATCAGAATGCGTTATGTCTGATTTATTTGTATTTAGAAATTCTACTCACCAGACAAAGCCGCGCTCGGCGTCCCTCGGGGAGGCACGAGCGTCTGGACGGAGTTCTTCGCCACGGCGGTGGCCAGCGTGGTGGCGAAGATGAGGATGAGCTTGCGGCCCAGCTCCACGCCCACGGGCCGCTGCTCGGCCTTGGAGGCCAGGCGGTCCGGGTGCTCCCACGCGCGCTGGAGCGCCTTGCGCCGCTTGCGCCGCATCACCTCCGCGCGGTGACGCGAGCGATAGACGGCGAAGCCCACGCCCGCCCCCACCAGCACCATGGCCACGGCGCCCGCGGCCAGGAGCGCGCCGGAGTGCTGCTGGACCTGGTAGCGGACGTCCATCATCCGCCCACGCCTGCGCTCCAGCTCCTCCAGCGTCAGGAGCAGCTCGTCCCGGATGCGGTCCGCGGTGGCCTCCACCTGCTTGCGGTCATCCATGCCCTGCGTGATGCGGTGGTCCGCGTGGCGTTGACGCTCCGACAGCCCGTTGCCCCCTCGGCCGTTGCCATTCATTGCAGCGTCTCCCGCGTGAGGTGGTAGTCGAGCTTCAAGCGCTCCTGGGTGTGCAGCATGGGCTTCTTGGGCAGGCGCTTGACGCCCACCATCAGCAGCCCCGCCGCGACGGCGAGCAGCACCACGCCCACCAGCAGCACCCCCAGCGCCGCGCCCAGGGGCAGCGCCAGCCCCAGCGCCACGAAGAGGACGGAGAGCGACACGAGGACCAGCACCCCTCCGGCCCCCAGGAGGATGCCCGCGGTGCGCGCCATCTTCAGCTCGTCGCGCAGCTCCTTCTTCGCGTGCAGCACCTCCGCGCGCACCAGCAAGCGCGTCTCCGCCAGCGCGTGGCGGACGAGCTCCGCCGTGGACAGCGACTCCAGTTGGCTGCGCTCCAGGCGCTCTGATTCGAGGTCCACGGCTCACCTCTCCCGCACTCGGGAAGCAGGGCCTTGCCGGGTACGCGCCCGTCCGCTCGGACGGCACCTGCCCCCACTCCTCCGGACAAGGTGAGCAGGGCGGACGAGCGCGAGAAGCCCACCTGGAAGTACAGGACCGAGGCGCGCCTGCCCGCCTGCCCGAAGGCCGGCTCAGCGGCGGCGCTGGTGGGCCAGGGCGGTGGCCAGCGTCTCGCGCACCTGGTGCGCCCGGAAGAGGCGGTCCGCGGTGTCGACGAGGTTCTCCGAGTACAGCACCTGCTTGCGCAGCCGCGCGGGGATGGCGCGAGTGCCCAGGTGCGCGCCGACCAGCGCCCCCGTGAGCGCCGCGGCCACGTCCGCCTCGCCGCCACAGCGCAGCACCAGCGCCACGGCCTCGCGGAAGTCGTGCGGCACCTTGAGCGCGGCGTACAGCGACGTGAGGAGCACCGGCACCACGTGCGCGGGCAGCCCGTCCACGCCCTTGAGCTCGCTGGGGGGCACGCCCACCCGGCGCAGCTGCGTGAGCGCGCGCGTGGTGTCCCACGTCAGCAGGCGCGGCAGGTGCCGCACCTCTTCCGCCAGACCCTTGTCGTGCACGGCCGCCGCCAGCGAGAGCTGCTCGCAGAACGCGGCGGGCGTCAGGGGCTCCTCCTCCATGCCCAGCGCGGCGGCCTGCGCGAAGGCGGCGGCGGCGGCGGCACAGACGGGGTCCTTGTGCGTGATGACGGTGAGCACGCCCGCGTCATGCGGCAGGCGCGCGCGCTGACCGCTCTCGAAGAGGCCCACCACCAGCGCGCGGCTGAGGACGGACGGGCACAGCGTGCCCAGGGGCGCGCCCGCGCTCATCCACGGCGCACCGCTGGACAGCCGCTGGAGCGACTCCGCGAGGCTGCGCGGCGGCTGGAGGATGATGCCCTCCTGCCACAGCCACGCCAGGTGCGCCGCCGCGCTGCGGCCCTCGACGCGGCCCTCGCGGATGACGCTCTCCGCCGCGGCCAGCAGGAGCTGCGTGTCGTCGCTGAACTGGCCCTTGGCGAACTTCCCCCGAGGCCGAGGCGCGAAGTCCTCAGCGAGCCCAGGCAGCCGCGCGAGGCTGGCCGGTGGGATGCCGCGCAGCGGGAAGCCGAGCGCATCTCCAATGGCGAGCCCCACGAACGCCGCATGGAACCGGTCCTGGCGCTCGGAGGGAGTCAGCGACATGGAGTCGAGGAGATTAACCGAGGCTCAGGGCCGGGCGGACAAAGAGAAGCACGTGAATCGCGTGAAACGCGCACGGCTTCCGGTGAAATGACACGCGTGGGGACTTGACTCGCGAAGGAGGAGTCCACTCACGTGTCTCACGCGAGCGGCTTCGGCCCCCTGCAGCAGGACACACGCCGTCATCACCGTCCACCTTCCTTGGCTCGTGCCCCGCCCGCCGTCGCGCGGGGGTGGGCTGACTACCGCAACCGGCATGGGGCGGCAAGCCCGAGCGGCCCGTGGACCTCGCGCACCTGCACACGTGTCCAACTCCGGAAGCTTGCGTGCGTGCGGCTCGCACGGAGCGCAAGGCACACCCGGCATGTCCAGGTGGCAGCGGCGCGCGGGAGTCGGCACACGCGCCGTCACGCGTCAGGCGTCGTCGCGCCCCAGGTTGACGACGGCCTGCAGCCGCGCCACCACGGCCTCCGCGCCCTGGTGCAGGTGGGTCCCGTCCCAGAGTGCGGGCAGGGAGTGGCCACCGTGCAGCGTCCAGTCCCGCTCCGCCTCTTCATACGCGAGGTTGCGGAACTCGACGCGGTCCTCCAGCGCGTGGTCGACGACGTAGCGCCGCGCCACGGCGGAGGGTTTGTCGGCGATGCGGTGGAACAGCTCGAGCGTGGAAGAGGTCATGGCGTCGACACGGGGAGGAAGAGTTCCGCGAGGTCCTTGCGGGAGCGGCCCACCAGGTCCGCCAGTGTGTACCGGTCCAGCACCGCGAGGAAGGCCTCTCGTGCCTCGGAGAGCACGCCCTTGAGGCCACACGCCGGAGAGATGGGGCAGGTGTTCTTCTCGCGGTTGAAGCACTCCACCAGCTCGAAGTCCGGCTCGGCCGCGCGCAGCACCTTGCCCACGCGGATGTCCTTCGTCGCGCGCGCCAGCATCACGCCGCCGGAGCGCCCCGCCTTGACCTCCACGAAGCCCTCCGCGGAGAGCGTCTGCACCACCCGCACCAGGTGGTGCTTGGAGATGCCGTACGCGTCCGCCAGTTCCTGCGTGGAGGCGAGTCGCTCCGGCCTCGCGGCGAGGTAGAGCAGGACGCGCAGCGAGTAGTCGGCGTGGAGGGTGAGGTGCACGTCAGCGAGCTCCCGAGGCCTCCGCCCTGGGGGTGCTCGGCAGGAAGACGTCCGCGTGGAGGTCCTTCAGCGAGAGCCCCGAGAGGAAGAGCTTCTTGCGCAGGGATAACACCAATCCGGAGTCCCCGCAGAGGAAGGCCCGGAAGCCCGCGGGCCTGGGACACTCCGCGCGGATGAGCACGTCGAGCGCGCCCTCGGCCACGTCCCGGCTGCCGCCCGTCAGCACGCTCGGCCGGTAGTGGAAACCCGAGTGCCGCCGCGCGAGCTCGCGCAGTTCGTCCGTGAGGTAGAGCCCCTCGGGGGTGCGCGCGCCCTGGAAGAGCCAGATGGGTCCGGTGTGTCCCGACTCCAGCGCGTCGCGAACGATTCCATACAGCGGCGCCAGGCCCGTGCCCGTGCCCGCCAGCAGCAGTGGCTGCTCGAAGCGGCCCGGGACGTAGAAGCAGCTCCCCGCGGGCCCCTGCACGGACACGGCATCTCCCGCGCGCGCGTGCTCCGACAGCCAACCACTCATGAGCCCGCCCGGGATGCGGCGCACGTGCAGCTCCAGCAGCCCCTCGCGCGGTAGGCTCGCCAGGGAGTAGCTGCGGGCGAGTCCATCCTCCCGCAGCAGCGACACGTACTGCCCCGCGCGATAGTCCAGCGGCGCGGCGGTGGACAGCCTCACGCGCAGCACGCTCGGGGACAGCGGTGACACCGACTCGATGCGCGCGGCGACTCGCAGCGCGTCCGCGCCGGAGACCTCCAGGCGCGTGCCCGCGACGGGCTTGCAGACACAGGCGAGGAAGTAGCCCTGCGCGCGCAGCGTGTCCTTGAGCCCCACGCGCGCGGCGTCCGGCACGTCGCCGGAGGTCGCGCGCATGAGGCAGGACTGGCACGCCCCCGCGCGGCAGGAGTTCGGCACGGCCACGCCCTGACGCAGGAGCCCGTCCAGCACGCTCTCCTCGGGCTCGAGCGGATACCACTTCGACTCGTGCTTCACATGGGTCATGGACATGGCGTGCCCCTTCGTGGGTTCAGCGGTTGAGCACGTCCGCGCGAGCCCCACCCGCGATGGCCAGCACTCGCGCCACCAGCGGCGCGGCCACGCCCAGCTCCTCCAGCGTGGAGCGCAGGTGCTCCACCACCGCGTCGAAGTGCCCGTCGTTCAGGCCGCGCTTCACCAGGTGCGCATGGCCCGCGCGCATGTCCTTGCCCGAGTAGCTCGACGGCCCGCCCGTCACCATCGTCAGGAACGCCTTCTGCTTCGACGCCTGGCGCTCCATGTCCACGTCCTCGAAGAAGTGGCTGATGCGCTCGTCGGACAGCACCTTCCGGTAGAACACCTCCACCGCCGCCGCCATCGCCGGCTCCCCGCCCATCTGCTCGTAGACGCTCTTCTCCTGCGCAGCCGTGCTCATCGCATCCGCTCCTTCGCCCCGGTCGGGCTTAAAGATGCATTTCAAATGCATCGTTTAGCGAAGAGGGTCAACTGAGCGGGAGAAGCCGCACGAATCGAGGGAATCAGGCACCCCGCGCAAATTCTTCAGGTCTCCGCGCGAAAATTGCGCCCCAGTCCCGGGCCCGTGCCGACGTAGTGACGGAAGACGTAGAGCAGCGGCTGCCAGCGCGTCACGTCGACGTGGTGGGTGCCCGGCACGGTGATGTCCTCGTGGGCATGGACCCGGGTGACACGCAGCTCGACGATGGCGAACGAGGGCGCGGTCTCTCCAGGCGCGGGCGTCGAGCGATGCGACGCGAGCAGCACCGCCTCGAACTGCAGCGGACACTCGGCCACGCGCGGCGGCGCCACGGTGTCGGAGGGCAAGGGCGTGAGGCCCGCGCGCTCGAACTTGCGAGGCTCATGCTGGTAGCCCATGGCGCGCTTCTCCTCCGGTACGGGGAAGCGGCCCGTCGTCGGCGCGATGCGCTCCACCTGCGGCCACTGCGCCGCGGAGGGCAGGTTCACCACCGCCTCCCGCGTGTGCTCCAGGTTCGCCAGTCCCTGCCCTCTCAAGCCCAGCCCCAGCACGAGCCGGTCGTCGAGCGCCCACACCGAGGAGAACGGCGTCAGGTTCGGCGCGCTGTCCTCTCCGACGGTGCTCAGCAGCGCCACGGGGGTTCCGAAGTAGAGGATGCAAGGGGCAATCACGCGGTGTCGGGTCGGCTCGGTCATCCGCGCATCGCTAGCGCGGGAGCACACCGGGATGTTTCGGCGGCGACGGAAGCGTCGGGGCAATGACATCCAGTGGCGATACTTCGGCCGCGGTCGAAGCATCCCCGCCCGCAAAGCCATACACTCGCGACATGCCGCATGCCCTCGACCTGGCCCTTGTCGCATCGCTCATCGGAGACCCCGCGCGGGCGAGCATGCTCTCGCGCCTGCTGGAGGGCCCGGCGAGGACGGCGGGGGAGCTGGCGCGCGAGGCCCGCATCACGCCCCAGACGGCGAGCGGCCACCTCGCGAAGCTCCTGGAGGGACAGCTCGTGCGCGTGGAGGTGCAGGGCCGCCACCGCTACTACCGGCTGGCCCACCCGAACGTGGCGCGAGCCCTGGAGTCCCTCCAGCTCCTCGCGCCCACGCGCCTGGTCCCCTCGCGGGTGCCCGAGCCGCTTCGCTTCGCGCGCACCTGCTACGACCACCTCGCGGGCACGCTGGGCGTGGCCCTGGCGGAGGCGCTGGAGCACCGGGGCCTGCTGGAGTCCGGCGAGGACAGCTACGTCCTGACACCCGCGGGCACGCGCTTCGTCTCGACGTGGGGCGTGGACGTGGAGGCCCTGTCCCAAGGCCGGCGCGCCTTCGCACGCCGTTGCCTGGACTGGAGCGAGCGCCGCGCCCATGTCGGGGGAGCGCTGGGCGCCGCGATGACGGAGCGCCTCTTCGCGCTGCGGTGGATTGCGCGCCGGCCCGAGGGCCGTGGAGTGCGGCTCACCGTCGAGGGCCGGCGGGGATTCGACCGACAACTGGGGCTGACCTGGCCGTGAAGCCGGTCAGCCCGTCGACTCAGCCCCGAGCGCCAGCGGCGCCGATGCGGGCCGCCTCGCGGCGCACCGTGGCCTGCTCCAGCTCGTAGCGGGCGTCCTCGGAGGACAGGCCCTTCAGGCGCTCCTGCGCCTCGGACATGCGCTTGCGCGCGCCGTCCACGTCGATGCCGGACACGTGCTCGGCGGCGTCCGCCAGCACCAGCACCTTGTCGTTGGCCACTTCCACGAAGCCGCCGGCGACGAAGTACGCGTCGCGCTTGCCGCCCTCCACCAGCGTCAGCGCGCCCGGCTCCATCAGCGACAGGAACGGGGTGTGGCCCGGCCGCACGCCAAACAGGCCCTTCCCACCGGGCACAACCGCCTCGTCGGCCTGGACCGACAGGATGCGCTTCTCGGGGGTGACAATCTCCACAGTCAGCTTGGCCATGAGGCTCCTCGCACTACCCGAATCAAAAATGGAGCTGCTGGGTGACGCCACCCACCGGCTCGAACTCCACCACCCCGCCGTCCGTCAACCGAGGCCCCTTCCCAGGGATGCCGAGCGTGCCTTCCAACCACTTCAAGTGGTGGGTCATCTGGCGCACCTCGGTGAGCATCTTCGAGGGGACCACGTCCGTCAGGCGCCGCTCCAGGACGCGCTGTCCATCGCGCGTGTACTGCCCCGCCACCAACACCTCCACCGCCCACCCCGGAGGCCCCTTGGGCTGCTTGCCCTTCTTCTTCGTCCGGGGCGCGGGCTTCGCCTTCCCCTTCTCCACCAGGGGCCAGAGCACCCACACCCGCTCGCCGTCGTTGGAGACGAAGTAGTAGTCGTCCACCGTCCCCACGCACTGCTCGAGGTGCCAGGCGGGACCGCTCTCCTTCGTCACCTCGAGCCGGCACTTGCCCGCCCCCGAGTCCACCATGCGCACGCTGTACAAGCCGTTGGCGCTCACCCGAGCCCTTCCCTTGCGCTCCTCCGCCAGGGCGGGGAGCGACAGGACACAGAAGAACAGGGCGAGCGCCGCGTGACGCATGGTCACCTCGGAGGAGGGTGGAACCGCGAGTCTACGCCACCATCTTCCGGGCGTTCTCGACAACCTCGCTGATGGTGCCCGCCATGTAGAAGGCGCCCTCGGGGATGTCGTCGTGCTTGCCCTCGGCGATCTCCTTGAAGCCCTGGATGGTGTCCTGGAGCTTCACGTAGCGGCCTTCCTTGCCCGTGAAGACCTGGGCCACGAAGAAGGGCTGCGACAGGAACTTCTGGATCTTGCGGGCGCGCGCCACGACCAGCTTGTCGTCCTCGGAGAGCTCGTCCATGCCGAGGATGGCGATGATGTCCTGGAGCTCCTTGTAGCGCTGCAGGATGCCCTGGACCTTGCGAGCCACCGCGTAGTGGTCCTGGCCGATGATGCCCGGGTCCAGGATGCGGCTGGTGGAGTCGAGCGGGTCCACGGCGGGGAAGATGGCGAGCTCCGCGATGGAGCGGTTGAGCACCGTCGTCGCGTCCAGGTGGGCGAACGCGGTGGCGGGCGCCGGGTCCGTCAGGTCGTCGGCGGGCACGTAGATGGCCTGCACGGACGTGATGGAGCCCTTGGTCGTGGAGGTGATGCGCTCCTGCAGACCGCCCATCTCGGTGGCCAGCGTGGGCTGGTAACCCACGGCGCTCGGGATGCGGCCCAGGAGGGCGGACACTTCCGAGCCGGCCTGGGTGAAGCGGAAGATGTTGTCCACGAAGAGGAGCACGTCACGGCCCTCCACGTCGCGGAAGTACTCGGCCATCGTCAGCGCGGAGAGCGCGACGCGAGCGCGGGCACCGGGCGGCTCGTTCATCTGGCCGTACACGAGGACGGCCTGGCTGGCCTCCAGGTTGTCGGTCTTGATGACGCCCGTGTCCTGCATCTCGTGGTACAGGTCGTTGCCCTCGCGGGTGCGCTCACCGACGCCGGCGAACACGGAGAAGCCGCCGCGCTCGATGGCGACGTTGCGGATGAGCTCCTGCAGGAGCACCGTCTTGCCGACGCCGGCGCCGCCGAACAGGCCAATCTTGCCGCCGCGGGTGTAGGGAGCGAGCAGGTCGATGACCTTGATGCCCGTCTCGAACATCTGCACGCGCACGTCCTGCTCCGTGAACGGAGGGGGCGCGCGGTGGATGGGCCAGTACTCCTGCGACTTCACGGGGCCCATCTCGTCCACCGGCTCACCGGTGACGTTCAGGATGCGGCCCAGGGTCGCCTTGCCCACCGGCACCTGGATGGGAGCGCCCGTGTTCTTCACCGCCGTGCCACGCGCCAGACCCTCGGTGGAGTCCATGGCGATGGTGCGCACCGTGTTCTCACCCAGGTGCTGAGCCACCTCGAGCACCAGGTTGTCGGCGTCGTTGCTCAGGTTCGGGTTCGTCACCTTCAGGGCGACGTACACTTCCGGAAGACCGCCGGGCGGAAACTCGACGTCGACCACGGGGCCGAGAACCTGGATGATTTTGCCTGCCGTAGGAACTTGAGCGCTCATGGGTGTCGTCTGCCTCGTGCGGGGGGCGTCCGGCGCCGTGCCCGTCATCAAATTTCGGCCCGGGTGGGAGGGCGGAGCCCCTTTACCGGGGGCCTCCCCTAGAATCAAGCCTCCCGGGCTCTGGACCGGTAAGTCCCGCTTAGCGGATCCACGCCCTGGGGCCAACCCCACCTACTTTTCGCCCACCTGGTACACCAGCGGCAGGTTGCCCTTCGAGCCGCCGCCCACGATGACCACCTTGGAGTTGGGGCTGGCGGCCAGCTTCTCGGTCGCCTCGATGCCCTTGAAGCGCAGGTACTCCTCGGTGAGCCCCTGGCGGACGATGGTCTGGTACTTGGCGATGCCCTCGGCTTCGATCTGCCGGCGCTCGGCCTCCTGGCGCTCCTTGTCCAGGGTGAAGCGCATCTTCTGGCTGCGCTGCTCCTCGGCCAGCTTGTCGGCGATGGCCTCCCGGATGGCGGTGGGCAGCGTCACGTCGCGGACCAGGATGGCCTCCACGACAACGTGCTTGTCCTTCAGGGCCCGGGTCACCTCGTCGAAGATCTCCTTTTCAATCTGCTCGCGCTTGGTCGAGTAGATCTCCTCCGGCGCGTAGCGGCCGAACACCTTGCGGGCCTCCGAGCGGGTGATGGGGGCGATGAGGATGTCCGCGTACCGGGGCCCCGTCTGCGTGTGCAGCTCGAACAGCTTCGCCGGGTCCACCCGGTAGCGCACGCTGGAGTCCACCCGCAGGTCCAGGCCGTTGTTGGACAGGACGCTCAACTCGTCCTTCATCTCCTGGACGCGCAGGTCGTACACGATGAGCGACTTGCCCGGCCGCATCACGTGCATGCCCTCGCCGTACGGCTCCCGCAGCGTGCCGCTGCCGAACGAGTCGAAGCCAATCCCCCCGTGGCCGCTGGGGATGGTCTCGAACCCACACCCGCTTGCCAGGAGCAGCACGCCCAACAGCATCCCCAGTCGCTTCACGAAGCCTCCCTCGCACGAGCCCACACGCGCTCGGGGAAGACCTTAAACGCGAAGGGCCCGCTCCCAAAAATGGGGCGGGCCCGGGGCGTGCGGCGGTGAGGCGCTGGACTACTTGAGGGCCTCGGCGCCGGAGACGATCTCCATGAGCTCCTTGGTGATGACCGCCTGACGGGTGCGGTTGTAGGTGAGCGTCAGGCTGGAAATCATGTCGGAGGCGTTGGAGGTCGCGTTCTCCATGGCGCTCATGCGGGCGCCGTGCTCGCTGGCCACGCTCTCCAGGAGGGCGCGGTAGAGCTTGATGTTGACGGCCTGGGGAACCAGGCGGTCCAGCACGGCCTGGCGGTCGGGCTCGTACTTGAAATCCACCATGGAGGCGGCGCCCTCGGACGGAGCCCCGCCCGAGCCCAGCGTCTGCAGGGGCAGGAGCTGGGTGACGACGACCTTCTGGTTAATGGCGCTGATGAACTCGTTGTAGACGATGTGGACGGCGTCCACCTCGCCGTTGAGGTAGCTGGCGACCAGCTCCTCGGCGATGTCCGCGGCGGCGCGGTAGTTCAGGCGCTGGTACAGGCCGCCGAAGTCCTTGCGCACGTTCTGGTTGCGGTTGCGGAAGAAGTCGTTGCCCTTGCGGCCCACCGTGGAGATCTGGATGTTCTCCAGGCCCGTGTTCTCGTACAGGAACCGGTTGGCGCGGCGGGTGACGTTGGAGTTGAAGCCGCCGGCGAGGCCGCGGTCCGACGTCAGGGTGATGAGCTCCACGCGCTTGACGGGACGGGCCGCCAGCAGCGGGTGGGTGAGGTTGTCGTCACCAGAGCGCGCCGACAGGTCCGCGATGATCTGATCCAACATCGTCGCGTACGGACGGGCGGCGAGGATGGCGTCCTGCGCCTTGCGCAGCTTCGCGGCGGAGACCATCTTCATGGCCTTGGTGATCTGCCGCGTGTTCTTCACCGAGCGGATGCGCTTGCGGATGTCGCGAAGGGACGCCATGGGACGAGGGACTCCTGTGGGACGTTCTGCCGATACCCCCAGGTGAGAGCAGGGCAGCTTGACGGCGGGGCCCCCTATATAAGCGGGCCGGGAGCCGGTCAACGGCAGTCCTCCCGGGGCTTTCCGGACACGCGACCGGGCCCCTCCCGCGCAGGGCGGCCAGGCGGGCCTCGGGGCCCCTGGGTTTCGACGGCGGGGCGGCACCTTACCTTCGAAGGCATGGCCCCCGCCCGACCCGTGCTCATCGTCGAGGACGACCTGGACATCCGTGAGGCACTCCAGGCCTATCTGGAGCTCCAAGGGTATGCCGTGCGCTCGGCGGGGGATGGGCGCGAGGCGCTGGCGCACCTGGCGGCCTCCCCGAGCCCCTCGCTCATCCTGTTGGACATGGGGTTGCCGGTGATGGACGGGCACCGGGTGCTGACGGCTCGGGCGAGCGCGCCGGCGCTCTCGCGGGTGCCGGTCGTCATCCTGTCCGCGGACACGGAGAGGATGAGTCCTCGGGATAGAGCGGTGTACGCGGCCAGCCAGGGAGTGGCGGCGTTCCTGCCGAAGCCGGTGGACCCTCGGCGGTTGCTGGAGACACTCGAGCGGTTGTTGCCAGGACAGGCCGAGGTCCGGACGGACGCGCCTTCCTGACGCGGGGGCCTCACACGGGGCTTTGTCTGGTGGGCGGGTCGGAACACAATGGCGGCTCGCGTGGTGTTCCTGGGTCCATGAAGCCAACCCGAGCGAGCGGTATCTGGGCGCGCAGGGCCCTTGTCCTCCTGCTCGTGGGCGTGGTGGGCCTGCTCGGTCTCTCGTACCTGGTGCGAGTGAGCTACGAGGAGCGCATCGTGCCGTTGGCGGACGCGCCGGATGCGCCCGTGGCGCTGGTGTTCGGCGCGGGCCTGGCGCCGGGCGCGGTGCCCTCTCCGGTGCTGGCACAGCGGCTGGACATGGCGATGGCGCTGTGGCGCGCGGGCAAGGTGCGCGCGGTGCTGGTGAGTGGGGACGAGGTGAAGCCGTTCCACCACGAGACGCGGGCCATGCGGCGCTACCTGCTGGCTCGGGGCGTGCCGGAGGACGTGGTGCTGGGGGATGAGGCGGGGCTGTCGACGTATGACAGCTGCCTGCGGGCCCGCGCGGTGTTCGGGGCGAGCAAGGCGTTGCTGGTGACGCAGCGGTTTCATCTGCCACGAGCGCTGTTCATCGCGAACTCGGTGGGAATCGACGCGTGGGGTGTGGCGGCGGATGAGGGCCGCTCGACACCTTGGCGGTACACGGTGCGCGAGACGCTGTCGCGGGTGCTGGCGCTGGGGATGGTGGTGCTGAAGGTGGAGCCCGTCTACCCCACGGGCCGCGCGGCGGACCCCAAGGGCTGAGGCAAGGCCGAGCCCGGCAGGCGGGCGGGCGCGGGCGAATTGCGGGGGTCGGAGTGGGTTCTCATTGTTGAGACACGGAGGCCGGCCCACCCCTCTTTCGCGAGGAGAGACCCATGCGATTCAAGAAGCTCGGCTCGGAGGACGTGGGCGAGTCCACCTCGCTGCGTCATGTGAATCAGGACACCGGCGAGGAGGAGATCAACATCACCGACCAGGACCTGGCGTCGTCTCCTCCCCTGGAGGAGGAGCCGGACTTCCGAGACATCCTCCCGGACCAGATTCATGAGTTCCGCCGAGGGGATGAGGAGACGGAAGAGACGGAGCTGACGGCGCAACCCGAGGAACGGCTGCGCCCCGCGCGCAGGGACCAGCTGCCAGAGAGCTAGGTTCACGATTCCGTGAGGCGGTGGGTGAAACCGTCTCGGTGGGGCCTCGTGCGGAGGGCGTCAGGTGAGCCCTGAGGAAGGTGGGGGACCCTCGTCACCGACGTCGCCATGGAGCGAGTGCTGCACCCTGATGTGGGCGGCACCCGCCTCGCGGATGTTGCCAGGGGCGAGTGCGGCCTGAGCCACGTCGTGGCCCGACAGAAGCCGGACCCGGCCCACGACGTGATGTGACTACATGGCAGGAGCCACGGCGTATCTGCTGTAGGAGGCCATGGGCTCCCGGGTTGGCATGCCCCCGTGAAAGGGGGCATGGACCCGTCGGCCACCTACTTCCTTGGCTTGGCTTTCTTGGCAGCGCTCTTGGACGGCGCCGCCTTCTTCGCGGCGCCCGGCTTCGTCACTGCCTGCTTCGCGGTCGGCATCTTCTTGGCACCCGCCTTCACAGTGGGCTTCTGCGCAGGAGCTTTCTTCGCGACCTTCGCCGGGGCCTTCTTCACGGGGGCCTTCGCAGGAGCAGTCTTCTTCGCTGGGGCCTTCGTCTGGAGAGCCTTTGCGGGAGGCGCCTTCTTGGCTGGGGCTTTCGTCTCGGTAGCCTTTGCAGGCACGGCCTTCACGCCCGTGGACTTCTGCTCCGCAGCCTTCTTGCCCGTGGGCTTCGACGCCCCAGACTTCACGGGGGTCGCAACCTTGCCCGTGGACTTCGTCTCCGCCGCCCTCACGGGCGCGGCCTTGGGGGCCGGGGCCTTCGACTCCGCAGCCTTCGCAGGCACGGCCTTCTTGCCCGTGGGCTTCGTCTCCGCCGCCTTCACGGGCCCGGCCTTCTGGGCCGGGGCCTTCGACTCCGCAGCCTTCGCAGGCACAGCCTTCTTGCCCGTGGGCTTCGTCTCCGCTGGCTTCGCGGGGGCTGCGACCGTGGCTGCGGCCTTCACGGGTTCGGCCTTCTTGCCTGCGGGCTTCGCGGGGGCTGCGACCTTCGTCTCCGCGACCTGCATGGGAGCCGGAGACTTCGTCTCCACCACCTTCACGGGCGCGGACTTCTTGCCCGCGGGCTTCGTCTCCACGGGTTGCGCGGGGGCCGCGGCCTTCTTCGCCTTCGTGGACGCAGGAGCCTCCTCCGCGACCGCCACCACCACGGCCTTCGTGGGCTCGAGCGCCTTCGTCGCGGCCACCTCCGCGACCGTCACCGCCCCGGTCTTCCCCTTGGGGGCCTTCTTCGCCTTGGGCTCCGAGACCTGCCCCGTGGCGGGCTTCGTCCCAGTCTTCCCGCCCCCCAGTTCCTTGCTCAGGGCCTCCTGCATCGTCGGCCTCACGAAGAGCTCGGTCTGCTTGACCTTCGACTCCACGCGAACGACGGGCTTCTTCGCACTGCCCGCCCTGGCCCCGGTGCGTCCGAATCCAGAGGTCTCATCCCCGACGTATCGGTCCCCGCCCGTGCCCTTCCGGCCGCGAGACACGTCCTCGTCGTACTCATAGGCCAGCTCGCGCTGGGCCTCCTCCTCTTCGACCTCTTCCTCTTCCTCTTCCTCTACTTCGTCGAGGACGTCTTCCTCGTCGTCGGCCTGCTCCTCGTCCTCACCCTCCACGCCGGAGAGGGCGCCCTGGAGCACGGCGTTCATCGCCCGAGCGAAGGTGCGCTCTCCAAAGCTCTCGACCTCCTCCGGAGGGACAAGCACGTCGAGCATGTCCCGCAGCGAGCGGTACAGCCGCATCTCCCGCTTCTCGCCGTCCCAGGTGCCGTAGATCCACTCGTCGTCCCCCAGCGCCTCGACCCAGCCAGGAAGCGGTCCGCCGCCGTCGCCCTGCTCCACCATGGCCGACTTGCGCGCGGAGAACAGGTGCCGATGAGGCCCCTTCATTCCGACACGCCACACCCCCGCCGCGGGGAGCCCCTCCAGCTTCAGCCGCGTCTTCTCCAGGACACTCGCGGCGCCCTCGGGGCCATGCAGCGGAAAGAGCGTCACATCCCCCAGGAACTCGCCGCCGTTGAATGCCAGGTACAAGTGGCCGAGGTCCTCGGGGAACGGGACGCCGCACTCGGTCTCCGCCCACCGGACCTCATCCGCGGACACACCCGTTGCCGCTGCTTTCGCCGACTTCCGCAGTGCCTCCAACCACTCGTGCATGACCCCTCCACGACACATCCACTGCGACAACCTTACGGCGGACAAGCCCTGTCGCGCAGTGTCCGTTTGGGACTTTTCACCCGACCTACCACGACCACCCCAGCCCAGGCGCCTGGCTCCCACTCCCTCGGGAGGAAGAACGTCGGCCGACCTGGGGGGCCTCGCCCTGGGCCCCCACCCCACCACGCCGGGGGACCAGCATCCCCGAGCTTCGCGTTGAAAGGCGAGACAGCCGAGGCCAGTCCTCCGAGCCAGGCTTGAAGCCAGGGGGAGGGCCCGTTAGGCAAGGGCCATGGCGCATCCAGTCAGCTATGAGGGAACCCCAGAGAACTTCGACCAGCTCGTCCTGGAGCCCAAGGGCGAACTGGTGGTCGTGGACTTCTGGGGCGATGGCTGCCCGAACTGCGAGGTCTACGCGGCGGCCGAACCCATGCTCCTCTCGGAGCTGGAGGGCGCCGCCATGCGAGTGGTGAAGGTGAACGCCTACCAGCACGAGTCACTGGCTCACCGCTTCGGCCTCTACGGCATCCCCACGTTCCTGCTGTTCCGCGACGGGAAGCTCATCGGGAAGATGAGTCAGTACTACGGCAAGGAGTACTTCCTCGGCGTCGTCCGCGAGCACCTGCCCGCCGCACACGGAAGCCAAGCGTAGGCCGCGCCTCCGTATCGCCCCAAAGTACGAGCCACGGTAAGAAACGGCACGTCATGCGTTTCTCCCCCGTCTGGAAATCACCGCGTGGGTCCGCCCAGACGCGCTGAAGCCCACGCCGAGGGGGGATACATGAAGAAGATGCTCTTCGCGCTGCTCGTCGGACTTTGCCTGGGCGCCAGTGCGCCCGTCCCCGCCGAGTCTGGCGACGAGGCCCAGGGCGAAGTGAAGGCGGAGACGGCCGCGCCCATGGTGCCCTGCTGCTACGACTGCGACGGCAACTACCTGGCCTGCGTCGAGCGATGCGAGGCGCCCGGAGCCCCCAGAACCTGTCTGGACACATGCAAGGCGCGCCTCGCGGTCTGCCATCGCGCGTGCAGCTACAACAACTGCTGACCTGGCGGTTGGGGTCGGACGGGCCACTGGGTCCTGGTGAATCGATACCACCCCAGGAGGACGAACCCCATCACCCCGCCTCCCCAAAACACAGCCAGCGAGTTGCTCTCGTTCAGGACGTCGAAGACGACCCCCAGAACGGCGGTGACGAGCGCGCTCACACCGTGGGCGACAACCAACTCACGGCTGTCGTGACCGGTCCAGGGATACAGCGCGAGAAAAAGGGCGACGAATGCCAATCCCGCGAGGACCTGGACTTCAAACACCACGACCATCGCGCCCCCAGCCAGACAACCGGCGGATGCAGGCAGGGCCGACAGCAGGGCTGTGAGCACTGCCACGCGGGCTACCGCTCGAAGCCTCAGCGGAGCTCCATCATCAGGGCGGGAGAACATGGCTCCTCCTTGGGTATCGAAGTGTCCCAGCATCAGCGCGAGCCGCGGGCTACTGAGCGGGTTGAACAGGCCCATCGAGGCGCGGAGCCGAAGCCCCGCGCGAGGCGAACCGATACCAGCTCCCGATGAGCCCGGCGGCCCCAAGCCCCCAGAGCACCAGGAGCATGACATCGGACTCGCTCAGCTCACTCCCTGAGGAGCGCGCGCTGAAGAAGATGACGCCCCCCAGGATGAGCGCGAACACCGTCGACAGGCTCGCGAGCGAGGCGCACACCACCCTGACGGCACTCGTCCGGAGAAGGAACAAGAAGACCAGGAAGGAGCCCACCACCGGCGACAGGTAGATGAGGCCGATGAGCACGGCCAGCTCGCCCATTCCTGAGCCGCAGGCATACGCGGGCAGGGCCAGCATGAGGCTCAAGAGCCCCGCCACTCGGGACACGGTCCGCAGCTGCAACTGGGGTCCATCATCAGGCACGGAGAACATGGCTCCTCCTCGGAGGTCGAGGCGCTTACGCAAAAGCAAACGCCTTGCCATCTCTCCTGTCCCTCGGGACCACGCCTCTCGAAGCGGGCCCGAAGCGCAGCACGCGGCACAGTCGTGCAGGGCGCTGCACACGTCCCGGACTCAGCTAACGCGCGGTCCCCTGACACCAACCGCTCGAGCTACACGTCCGGCGGCCGTCGCACTGGCAGGAGTTCGAGCAACGATTCGAGCCCGCCGGATTC
Organism: Myxococcus stipitatus; assembly: GCF_038561935.1. Next base: position 9,410,230 of record NZ_CP102770.1, read on the forward strand.
CAGGCCTCGTTCCAGTAGTAGCGAGGGCTGTCGCAGCCCACCGGCGGACGCGCAACCCCTTGGCACCAGCCACTCGAGCTACAGGTCCGCATGCCGTCACAATCACAGCTACCGGAGCAACGATTGGGTCCGCGAGGGTTCCGCGCCTCGTCCCGATAGTAGTTGTAGTACTTGCAAGCGGCCAGGTCCTGCTCCGCGCTCTCGAGAGACTCCTCCTCCACCAGAGCAGGTTCCATCTCTTCAGGGCCCGAGGTCGGAGCCCCCGCTCCACACCCGGATACCAGCACCAGGAACATGACCGACAAAGACAACACAACACCATTCACAGCGCGCGCAAGGAACATCACAGCCCCCCTCGGAACAGCCAGATGAAGCGCCGTCCTCTTACGCCCTCGCGCAAAACCAAGGCAATCCCACTCAACTCAACGACCACTCGTCGATAATCCTCGCGTTGACTGCGCCGCACTCCGTTGCCCTGCTCCATCCCCACGGATGGGCCTCACTGCTCCTGGGGCAACAGCACACAGCCCGGCAGGACGTCACCGACGCAAGCGCTTCCGCCACTCAGCGAGCCCCTGCTTCTGCCCAAGCACCGGGCCATCGAGGTCCATCCCCACGTGATGCCGAGAGCGAATGGCGAGCTCCGCCCATGCCCTCTTCCGAGTCTCACGTGAGCTCTCGGGAGAAGTGAGCTCGTCCAGGCTGCTCTCCACCGCATAGGGCTTTCCCAGCCGCACCCGCTTGATGCCCTGAAAGCGGGCGCGATTCTCCTTCCACCATTGCTCCCAGGCAGCCCGGTCCGTGCTGGGGAGACGCAGCTCCCGCGGCGGGTCATCCTCATCCTCCGCCGGGACCTTCACGACCTGCTGAAGCGCCGCCCCTGTCATGAGGTTCAGCGCACCAGCCGCGACCAGCCGATGCTCGCGGGCCTCACCCGCGAGCTCATCCATCAGACAAGGAATGGCCTCGACAGCCCCCAGGACGCCCATGGCCTCCAGCGCGACCAGCGCCGTGTCAGGGCGGGCCTTCCATTGCTGAAGCAGGGGCCAGTCCCGCTCATCCCCAGCCAGCGCCAGGAGCCGGGGCAAGTCCTTCGAATTCGGCCCTCCAGCACGGCCCATCGTCCGGCAGAGCGGAAGCACTCGGGAAGACCCCAGACACAGCGCCGCCAGCGCCAGCTCCCCCCACTCGCTTCCAGGTGGAGCGAGCAGCTGATTCTCCATCACGGAGCACGCGGGAACATGTCCCAGCTGCGCGAGCGCCCCGCCCGCCGCCCCGCGCACCTCGGCCGAAGGAGAATCCAACAATGGCACGAGCAGCTCGGCCCCTCCCTCCAGCCGACGCCCCATGATGCGAACCGCCGCGACACGAACCTCGTCGCGCGACGAGCGCAGCAGGGGGCCGAGCCACTTCAGCAACCCAGGACGCTCCGCCAAGGCCAGTGCCTGAGCCCAGACAGGCACCAGGTCCTCCGCGGCGTGCTCCATCTCCTGGAGGAACCCGTCCAGCTCCGCCTCCTCCATGACCGAGGCCAGGACGTACACCGCGGCCATCAGCCGCGGCTCATCTCCATCCGCGAGGCCCTCCTGCGCCAGGGGCACGGAGACGTCCTGCTGGATGCGCATGGCATCGACATGCGCGGCGAGGCGCTCCTCCAGGTCCGCGAGGTCTTCCCACTGAGAAGACTCGTCCATCAGGCGCGTCTGGCGCTGCTCGAGCAGGAACTCGATTTCCGAGAAGTGCTCCTCCTGCATTTCACGGATGAACGCGGCTTCGGCGGGATTCCGCGCGGGCAGCGGGAGCACAGCCATGTCCTAGCCTCCTGAGACCTCGAAAGCCCTCGCGGGCCGAGCGCCGTTCCCACCTAGTTGATCTGCACCGAGCCGCCCTTGATGCGGTTCACGCCAGAGGCGCGCGTCTCCACCTGGGTTCCTCGGATGACAATCTTGCCGTCGCTCCGCAGCGTGACGGAGCTCTTCCCGCAGCGCAGGACCAGCTCATCCTGCGCCTCCAGCTTCACCGTGCGCGGCTGACCATCCAAGCGGACCTCCACCGGTCCGCCCTTCGCGCGCTCCTCCAACATCACATCCAACAGCGGCGTCTCGCTGGGGGCCTGCACCACCCCCATGACGAGGGGAAGCGCGGGGTCCCCCTTCTCGAAGAGCAGCACCACGGCCTGCCGGGCATTCACCGCCCGCTCCCACTCCTCCGGCGTCAATGACACGGCGGCGCGCGCCGGCACGGGCCCTTGGGAGTTGCCCTCGAAGTCCACGTGCAGCGCGCCATGGGCCCCCCGAGAGACCAGCCGTCCCACGCGGCTCCCCAGGATGGGCTCCTGGGATGAAACCTCCACCGAGGCCACCCGCTCGGCTCCCGCCTTCTCGTCGTTCGCGGCCATGGCGCGTCAGTTCTCCCCAATCTTCGAGGCCTTCATGATGATGTCGCCGCTCGCCGTCATCTCCAGCTTCGCGCCCTTGATGACCACGTCTCCGTTCTTCTTCACCTGGATGGTGGCGCTGCCGACCTTGAGCGTGAACTGCTCCTCGGCGGACAGGACAATCTCCTTCGCGCCGAGCGCATAGGTGTCCTTGGCCTTCACCGTCATCGCCGCGTTCACGTTGACGAGGAAGTCCTTGGTCACCTTGAGGTTGCGCTTCTTCCCCACCGTCTCGCTCAGGTCTCCGCCGACCTTCAGCGTCCGGCTGCCCTTCACCATCTCGCTCTTCTTCGCCCCCACCATCTCCACCTTCGCCCCACCCACCTGCTCCGACTTGAGCCCGACGACAATCTCGTTCATGGCCGCGCCCACGTTGATGGCGTAGCCCCCGCCCACGTTGAGCGCCTTGCCCAGGCCCACGTTCTCCGTGGACGCGAGCATCACCGTCGTCGACTGAGTCCCTCCCACGCTGATGGACTGAGACCCCGTGACGGCCTCCGTGTGGTTGCCTCCCACCGTGGTCGAGCGGTCCTTCGTCACATCCAGCGTCTGGTTGCCGCCCACCACGGTGGAGTCGTCCTTGCCCACCGAGAGCTTCTGGTTGCCCAGCACCTCGCGGCTGCGGTCCTTCTCCACGCGCAGCGTCTCGTTGCCGCCCACCTTCTGGGACTTGTCGTTCTCCACGACGATGTTGAAGTCCTTCTGCGCGTGGAAGAACACCTCCTCGTTGCCCGCGGCGTCCTCGAAGCGCAGCTCGTTGAACCCGTCGCCCCCAGGACTCGAGCTCGAGCGAAGCGTGCTCTTCGTCTTCTCGTCCGGCAGCGACAGCGGGGGAGGATTGTGTCCGTTGTAGACGCTGCCCGTCACCAGGGGGCGGTCAGGGTCCCCTTCCAGGAACTCCACCACCACCTCCTGGCCGATGCGAGGCAGGTACAGCGCGCCCCAGCCCGGTCCCGCCCAGGCCTGGCTCACCCGAATCCAGCACGAGCTCTTGTCGTCGCCCTTCCCCTCCCGGTCCCAGTGGAACTGGACCTTGATGCGCCCGTGCTCGTCGGTGTGGATCTCCTCGCCCGCGGGCCCCACCACCACCGCCGTCTGCGCGCCGCCGATGCGCGGCCGCTCCGTCCGGCGCTCCGGCCGGAAGGGCACGGAGGAGCGCTGGCACGTGAACTCACCGCGGTATCCAGACGGCCCATCGGCCCCTTGCGCCGAGCGCGCATCCACCAGCACCTCCGGCTGCCGGCCCTCGTGCGACACCGACAGGAGCAGGTACTCGCCATTGAGGTGGGGGCGGGGATGCTCGTCCAGCTCAAAGACATATCCAGGCGTCAGCCTGCGGCTCGTGCTGGTCCCCGAGGCGGTCTCCGCACGAGCCCGGAGCTCCTCCAAGCGAATCTTCGAGTAGCTCTTTCCTCCGCCGGCGTCCGAGTAGCGCCCCGGATAGTCATACACCTCCAGCACCGCGTCCCCATCGTCCGACTGGGCATCCGTGCTCAGGTCCACCGCCGGCGTCAGGAAGTTGTAGTCGCGCAGCATCACCGCCCCCGGCTGGATCTCCAGCCGGGACGAGAACGTCTGCACCGAGTCCGCGCCGGCCACCATCCGGCTCTCCTCCCGGAAGACGAGCTTGGACTCCCCCACCAGCGGCTCGTGCGCGGACGGGTCATCCGTGAGCACCAGCGTGTGGCTCCCCTGTCCGTGCTCGAAGAAGAAGACGATGCCTTCCTCCTCGAACAGGCGGAGCAGGAAGTCGAGGTTGGATTCGCGGTACTGCACGCAGTACTCACGCTTGGAATAGCTCCCGGAGAGCGCCAGCCGGAACTCGACGTTGCCTTCCTTCAAGACCTTCTGGGCGATGTCCGGCACCGAGAGGTTCTGGAAGATGCGGCTGCGCTTCATGTACTTGAGCGTCCACAACCTGGGCACCACGCGGGCGCGATGACGCTTGCGCTCTCCCGTGGCCCCCACGTCCCAGGTGCTCCAGTGCGCGATGATGCCGTGGAAGAACCGGGCGGACCCGTCTCCCAGCTGGAAGGTGAGCAGCGCGGGCTCCCCCAGCAAGGCCTGGGCGTCGACGATGACGTCCAGGCCCGGCACCAGGTCCACTTCCACGGAGTAGAGCGCGTTGAGCGCCTCGGTCCCCTTGAACGAGAGGACCGCCAGCTCCCCGGCTCCGTGGGGACCCGCTTCGAAATCGAACTCCGACTGGCTCGCCGCCAAGGGCGCGGTGGCAATCGTCATGGCTCACCCTTTGACTTGATGGTGAAGCGGCTCGTGGGAGGAACGTCCAGGGACAGGTCCTGTCCCGGCCAGGAGCCATCCTTGTTCGAGCGGAAGACCTTCTCCCAGATTCCGCGTCCCGTCGTCCTGTTCGGAGGAAAGAGCTCGAAGGTCTCGTCCGAGGGGCGATGGTGGAACAGGTACGTCCCCGCCACCTTGGAGTGCGTGTCCTCCGCGCGCTCGACCTCGCCCTCACGCCACTTCTCGGCGAGCTTCGCCGTCAGCTCGGCGTACTCCTCGCGCGAGGGAGCATCCCCAGCGTAGAGCTGCTGGAAGTAGGAGCCCTCCTCCGGCTTCTCCACGCGGCCCCAGTACCCTCGGAGCGGATAGTCCGGGACGACGTACCGGTAGACGTCGTCACCGCCCTTCACCCGGTACCACTCCTCGGGGCTGATGCTCGAGCGGCGCTTCTTCACGGGGACGCGCTCGATGGAGCCTTTCTCCAGCGCACGAGCCAGCCGGTGCTCGAACTCCCGAAGGTCGTCGAGCGACTCGAACTCCCCCTCGGGATGGAGCTTCTTCAGCACGGACCCTCGTCCCAGCAAAGACATACCCGTCCCTTCACAAGAACACGGCCTTCAAGAACTCGCCCGCGCCCTGCGGCGGAGTCTTGATGAGAATCTGCGTCGCGCCGCCCGAGTACCCCAGGCCCTGCCCCGCCACGCCACCTTCGTAGAGGACCGTCCCCGCCTTGAGGGTCATCGACGCGGACTGAGTCGCGGTGTTCCCCCACTCGGGACGGAGCGCCATGCGAATCTTCCCCTCGAGGCCCGTGGGCCGGGGCCCCGCCGTCACCCAGCGCCCCTGCGCGCCGCTCTCGCCACCGAAGAGCCGATGAACCGTCACGTCCTTCTTCAGGACCTTCATCGTGTACTTCCCCTCCGTGAAGGCCTTGGCGTCAGCGGGACTCAGGGGACCGCCTTCCGGACCATACTCGCGCATCGTCTCGGCGACGGACTCGTCGAGCACCTCCTTGAAGGGCTTGCGCTTTCCGCTCCCCGAGCCGTCCTTCTTGATCTTCTTCCCCTTCAGCTTGATGTTCTTCCCATCGACCGTGAGCGTCTTGGCGAAGAGCTTCACCGTCCCGGACTTGTTGATGAGCAGCGCCAGCTCGCTGTTCACCACGACGGCCATCTCGTCCGACTTCAGCTGGAGCTTCTTCGCCCCCGTCGCCATGGGGCCCTTCACCTCGGAGAGGTGGTTCTTGCCGATGTCGTCCTGACGCCCCTTCTCCGCCATCTGGCTGAGCCCGCCCTCCACCTCCTCCGTCACATCGCCCAGCACGCGGGAGGTCTTCGCGCCCTCCACCATCTCCGTCCGCGAGCCCGCCACGGACTCCGAGCGCTTGCCTCCCACCGTCTCCGCGCGAGCGCCGAGCACCGCGATGTTGGTCGCGCCGCCCACGTTGATTCCGTAGCCCCCGCCCACCCCGAGCGCCGCGGCCGCGCCCACCGAGGTCGCCGCCGCCAGCTTCACATTCAGCGCGTGGACCGCCATCACCGTGATGGATTGGTTCCGCTCCACCTCTTCCGAGTGGTCGCCCTTGGTGCGCGTCTCGCGGTTCAGCGCCACTCGCAGCGACTGCGAGCCCTCCACCGTGGACGCGTCATCCAGCTTCACGGTGAGGGCTTGCTTGCCCACGATGTCGCGCGCGCGGTCCTTCTCCACGAGCAGCGACTCATTGCCGCCCACGCGCTGGCTCTTGTCGTTGAGCGTGTCGAGGTTCTCGTCCTTCTGGGCATGGAGGAACACCTCCTCGCTACCCGCGGAGTCCTCGATGCGGACCTCGTTGAAGCCGCCGCCACCGGGGCTCGAGTCCGTGCGCACGGTGCTCTTGGTCTTCTCTCCAGGCAGGGCCAAGGGCGGTGCGTTCTGGCCGTTGTAGACGGCGCCCACCAGCAGGGGCTTGTCGGGGTTGCCCTCCAGGAAGCGCACCACGGCCTCCTGCCCCACGCGCGGGATGAAGTCCGCGCCCCACGCCGCTCCTGCCCAGGCCTGTCCCGCGCGCACCCAGCAGGAGCTCTTGTCGTCCGACTTCCCATCGCGGTCCCAGTGGAACTGGACCTTGATGCGGCCGTGCGTGTCCGGCTGCGTCTCCTCCGACGAGGGGCCCACCACCGTCGCCGTCTGGATGCCCAGGATGTGCGGCACGGGCGTCGCCAGCCGAGGTCGGTAGGGAACTCCCGAGGGCAATGCGACGAAGTGGTTGCGATAGGACTCCTCCAGCGCGTCCACATCGCCCACGACTTCTTGACGACGTCCCTCATGCCGGACGCGGACCACCAGCACCTCGCCGTTGAGGTCGCCTTCCGGATGCTCCGCCAGCTCGAAAGTGGCGCCGGGCACCAGGCGATGACACGTCCCATCGCCGGCCAGGGTCTTCGTCCCGAAGCGCAGCGCCTCCAGCCGGACCCGGCTGAGGGACTGGCCTTCGGCGGGCTTCACGTAGTCGCCGGGATAGTCATACACCTCCCAGCCCAGGGACTCCGGGTCGTTCCGCGTCTTCGAGGTCAGGTCCAGCGTGGGCCGCTCGAAGTCGAAGTCCCGCAAGGACACGGTGCCCGGACGCAGCCGCTGGGTGCGCGTCACGGAGGACACGTGCTCCGCCTCCGCGACATGCGCTTCCTTCCCGCGGAAGACCACTCGAGCGTCACCGGAGATGGGCGCATGCGCGCCTGCTCCGTCTCCGAGGACCATCGTGTGTGACGACTCTTCGTGCTCGAAGAAGAAGCAGATGCCTTCGGACTCGAGCAGGCGGCGGACGAAGTCCAGGTCCGACTCCCGGTACTGGACGCAGAACTCACGGGGCGCGTAGGAGGAGGACAGCGCCAGGCGCAGCTTCACGTTCGCCGCGGAGAGGACCTTCTTCACGATGTCCGGGACGGACAGGTGCTGGAAGATGCGGCTGCGGCGGGTGTTCCGGAGCAGGCGCAGCCGAGGGACCAGCCGCAGGCGGTACTCCGGTCGGCCGTGGCGGTCTCCCAGGTCTCGGGCCTCATCCACCACGCCGTGGACGAAGCGATCTCCCCCGTCGGGCCCGTGCAGGAGCAGGGTGGCCTCCGTGCCCAGCAGCGCCTTCACATCCAACGGTTCCAGCGACCTGGGGAAGAACTCCACACGAAAGTCATAGGGTTCGGAGAGGGCCTCTTCGCCCGACATCCGGACGGCCACGAGCTCCCCTGGGGTGAACCCCTCGGCCTGGAGTTCCAGCAGCGTGTGCGGACGTCGAGGCATGTCCCCCACCTCCCTGGCTGCCCCACGGAGTGTTGGGAGCATTCAAAGACCAGACAGAGCTTACACCATACCTAGACGCCGGGAGACGAGAGGCCTTCGCGGCCGGGAGGCGTGTAGGGAATGTCCTGTCCCAAACCCTACATCAGCGGACGCTTGTGCGGGCCTTGGAGCCCTGGCAAGGCCTCCAGGGCTCGCACTGGAGGCCCCAAACACAGACGTCCTCCCCCTGACCGGTGCGTGGGCACTCGATGGCCCGGTCTGGATGAGCATCGGGGTGGCGCTTCGACTGTCGGCGCGAGACTTCAGGGCAGAAGGGTTGTTGGCCGCCCCTGTCATCCCAACCCTTCGACGCTCACGGTCGTGTTCGGCGAGGGGACAAGCATGAAGCTGCGTCTGGCGTGCGGGGTCTTGATGTTCGGGGGTGTCCTCGCGTGCGGTTCGGGACAGCCCGACACCCTCGAAGACAGCTCCTCCCAGGCGCAGCCGGAGACCCGCGCCCCTCCCAAACAGGTCGCGCTCTCCGAGGACATCTTCTACGCCACCTGCCCCAGGGCCTCACAGGCGCAAGGGGCCACGCTCTACGTCGCGAAGAGTGGCCCTCGGAATCCCGCCAGGCCGCTCGGCTCCTCCGAGAACCCCTACAGCACCATCATGGCCGCCGTGAGGGCCGCCCGCCCCGGCAACGTCATCCTGGTGCGCGGCGGCGACTACAACGAGCAGGTCGCCATCACCGCCCCCAAGGGCGCTCGCCCCGGCACCGCCACCGCCCCCATCGTCCTTCGTGGCGAGATGGCCGGACGCCCTCGCATCCTCCCCTCCTCCACCAACGTCGGCGCCCTGCTGGATGTGAAGCTCCCTTACTGGGTCATCGAGTACTTCGAAATCGCCGTCCAGGGCCGGCCCTCCTACGCCGCCCTCTTCGAGGACAACACCCAGTGCTCCCAGCTCCATGACTCCCTCCTGTACGGAGGCCGCGCGGGCGCGGGCGTCACCGCCAGCTACGCGAACTTCATCATGCTCGCGCACAACCAGATCTTCGACTTCTCCAAGACGAACACCGACTCCCACGGCGTCGCCATCCGGGGCGTGACTCGCGACATCTTCATCGTGGACAACGACATCCACGATGTCTCGGGCGACGGCGTGCAATGCCAACCCAATGGCGGCCGCCCCTCCACCCTCCTCATCGAGCGCAACCGGCTCCATGACACGGGCGAGAACGGCATCGACGTCAAGGCCTGCGACGACCTCCTCATCTACAAGAACCTCATCTACAGCTTCCCCAACATCGCCCGCTTCCCGTGGCAGGCCAACACCTCCGCCGCCGAGGCCGTGCTCGTTCACGAAGACGCCACGAACATCCAGATTCTCGGCAACGACATCTCCCTGGCCGGCCGAGGCGTCTCCATCGGCGGCAACAACGCCATCGACCTCCCCACCAACGTGCAGGTCCGGGACAACTTCATCCACGACATCTACAACTACGCCAACCGCGGCAACGGCCAGGGCGTCCGCGTCGTGACGGGCCGAGGCGTCTCCATCCTCGGCAACACCCTCGAGCGGACCGCCGACGCGGGCCTGCGCCTGGCCGCGGACGAGCCCAACTCCGTGATGGGGCTCATCGTCTACGACAACACCCTGCGCAACATGCGGCTGTTCGTCCGCCTGGGCAGGCGCGAGAACCGTCCCGGCATGGGCATGGACAACAACCGCTACGAAGGCCCCATCGGCGTCTTCACCATCTCCGGCGGACTGCGCGAGGGCACCCATGCCCAGTGGCTCGCGGTGCTCGCGCCCGAGTTCCTCGACCAGCACTCACTGCGACTCCTCTCCCCAGTGCCACTCACGGAGGAGCCGCCACCCGCGGCGCCTTGACGAACACAGCGCCCCGTCCGCGCGTGCCTGGAGCTTCGCGGGGACATTGCCTATGGTCGGCGCTCCTTCAACCAGGAGCCCGCTGGTGGCCCGTATCGCCTTCATCGTGATTGCCCCCTTCGCCGACTGGGAGCCCGCGCTGCTCGCGGCGGGGGCTCGTGATGACTTCGGCGACGAGGTGACCTGGTGGTCCCCCGGAGGACAGCCCACGCCGTCCATGGGCGGAATGACCCTCCAGGTGAATGGCGCGCTCGAGGACTTCACGCCCGACCAGGCGGATGCCCTGGTGCTGGTGGGCTCGGCGACGTGGATGACGCCCCAGGCACCGGAGCTCACGGACCTCCTGCGGCGCGCGGTGGACGCGGGGCTCGTCGTCGCGGGCATCTGCGGCGCCACCGTGGCGCTGGCCAAGGCGGGGCTGCTCGATGGCCGCGCCCACACCAGCAACGACCTGGAGTTCCTGAAGACACAGGCCCCGAGCTACCAGGGCGCCTCGCACTACCGCGACGTGCCGCACGCCGTGCGAGACGGCCGGCTGGTCACCGCGGCCGGCACGGCACCAGTGACCTTCACCCTGGAGATCCTCGGGCTCCTGCACCCCGAGGCCCCAGAGAAGGTCGCGGCGTTCAAGGTCTTCGCCCGCGAGCATCTGGCGGCCTGAGGATTGTCGACCCATGCCCTCGCGAGGCCGCGGATGAACCTCATCGAGCCCATCATCTTCACCGGCGCGGCCCTCACGGGTGTCGCGGGAGCCATCCTCGGCGTCCGCGCGGCCCCCCTCTGGGGCATCGAGGGCTTCGTGGGTGGCGCCCTGCGAGGCGTCGGTGGGTTCGTCGGAGGCGTGGTGCTCGGCGCCTTGGCGCTCTACGCGCTCACCTTCGCGCTCGGCGCCCTGCTCGTACTCAAGGCGCGGGCGAGCCGACGCCCTCCGCGATAGTCATTGCCGCCATCCCCTCTCAAGCCTCAATCGCAAGCGGACGCTCACGCCCGGCCATGGTAGATTCCAGACACGTTCTCGCGTCTGGCCTCCGGGTACACCGAGACTCACGGGAGTGATTTCATGACCCATTCTTCTTCCATCGGCGGTGGCCCCAAGGTCGCGTGGCCTTCGGCCGCACAGAAGGCCCAAGCGCGGCAAGAAGTGACCGAGACCCAGGTGGAGGCCCCGAAGCCCCAGGACGTCAGCGGGGCGAAGAAGGAGCAGGTCCCCGCCCAGCCCCAGAACAGCCAGTTCGACGCCCAGGCGAAGAGCACCTCTCTCAAAATCACGCCGGATGCGAAGATGCAGGTGAAGGGTCAGCCCCCTCCCGTGAAGGCCCGGGGCGCCGGCGAGGACACGTCCACCCAGCTCTGGTCCTCGAAGAGACCCACCAGCGAGCAGCCCCGCCAGGGAGGCGTCGAGCAGCTGAGCACGCCAAAGGAGGGCCTGGCCTTCTTCAAGATGCGCAAGCCGCAGGTCTGGTACAACCAGACGGTCGCGGCCGTCCTCGACAAGGACGCCACCCTCTCCGAGAAGTTCAAGTTCCGGGGCGTCTGTTTCATCCTGTCACATCAGTGGCTGGAGTGCAGAAGCATGGGGATGGACGACGCCAAGAGCATCGCCAGGATCAAGGATGGCAATACCTTTCATCAGCTCTGGGGGGACTTCGTGACCCAGGGCAACCATGGAAGTGAGATCTACAGCGCGCTCTCCCAGGAGCTCCTCAGGGTCGTCTCGACCAAGTCGCAGCTCCGACAGCAAATCAGCCAGGCGACCCCAGAACAACAGCCGGAGCTCACCGCGAGGCTCCAGAACGCGGAGGTCGCCGACCAGCGACTCAGTGCCCAGCTCGCGAGAATGTTCGCGGGCGACGAGGAGCGAAGGACTCTCGGAGGAGGCTCGGGCACCTCGTCGGAGGAGATGATGCGCAAGATGTTCGAGATGAACGCGCAGTCCATCAAGCGCGTGAACTTCGAGCCCAAGCACCCCGCGGCGACCGACACGAGCAACGCCCTCCAGCGCCTGTTCCGCTCGAACCCGCTGGACCGCCCGGCCAAGTGCCTGGAGCTGAGCAACGAGGCCCGCACCAAGCCCACGCCCGCCCTGTTCGAAATCGGGCTCTACAACCCCAAGCCCGGCGGGAGCGCGCACTCCATCGCCCTGCACCTGGGAGACGACGGGAGCTATTCGCTCTTCGACCCCAACATCGGCGTCTTCCAGGGCGATGGAAAGACCCACAGCTTCGACAAGGACCTGGCCCAGCTGATGGAGTCCTACTATCCCAAGATGACGGAAGTCCTGCTCACCCACCTCACCGTGGAGAAGCAGGCTCGCGAGTCGTACTGACGGAGGCCCTCAGTCCCGGTAGCCGCGCGCCTGCAAGCGGAACAGGTGCGCGTAGCGCCCGTCCTTCGCCATCAGCGCGTCGTGGCTGCCCAGCTCGTCCACGCCGCCGTTGTGCAGCACCGCAATCTGGTCCGCCATCCGCACCGTGGAGAACCGGTGCGAAATCACGATGGCGATGCGGTCCGCCGCCAGCGCCTGGAACCGCTCGAACAGCGCGTGCTCCGCCTCCGCGTCGATGCTCGCCGTCGGCTCGTCCAGAATCAGCACCTCCGCGTCGTCCCGCATGAAGGCGCGCGCCACGGCCAGCTTCTGCCACTGCCCCGACGACAGCTCCTGCCCCTTCTCGAACCACCCGCCCAGCATCGTGTCGTACTGGCTCGGCAGCGCCGCAATCACCCCGCTCGCCCCGCCCTGCTCCGCCGCCTTCTCGATGCGACTCCGGTCCTCCAGCGCCGGCACGTGCCCCAGTCCGATGTTCTCCGCCACGTTGAACTGATACCGCACGAAGTCCTGGAACACCGCGCCGAACCGGCTCCGCAAATCCCCCACGTCCATGTCCCGGATGTCCACGCCGCCGTAGAGAATCGTCCCCTCCGTCGGCTCGTACAGCCGCAGGAGCAGCTTCACCAGCGTGCTCTTCCCCGCCCCGTTCTCTCCCACCAGCGCCAGCTTCTGCCCCGGCCGCAGCGTCAGCGACACGTTGCGCAGCGCCCAGGCCTCCTTCCCCGGATAGCGGAAGGACACCCCGCGCAGCTCGATGTCGTTCATCCGCCCGCGCGCGGGTGACTTCGCCGGCAGCACCCGCGGCACCTCGTTGCCCGTCGGAATCTCCAGGTACGTGAAGAGATTGCTCATGAAGAGCGCGTCCTCGTACATGGACCCCACGCTCGTCAGGATGCCCTGGAACGCCGCCTGTCCCTGACGGAACACCGCCAGGTACAGCACCATGTCGCCGACGGTAATCGCCCCGCTCGCCGCCCGGCCCGCGACAAAGACATAACACCCGTAGAAGGCGCCCAATGACAGCACACCCAACCCCAGCCCCCACCCCATCCGCTTGAAGGCCAGCGCCCGGTCCTCCGCGAAGAACTTCTTGAACAGCTCGCGGTAGCGCCCCAGCACCAGGTCCCCCAGCCCGAAGAGCTTCACCTCCTTCACGTGGCTGTCCCGCGTGAGAATCCACTCCAGGTAGTTCAGCTTGCGCCCCTCGGGCGCGCGCCACGAGTACAGCCGGAAGCCCGCCATCGCCAGCCGCGCCTCGGCGATGAACGCCGGAATCGACGCGGCCACCAGCACCACCACGCTCCACGGCGACAGCGCCACCAGCAGCGCCGCGAAGGTCGACAGCGTGATGCCATTGCGGACGATGGAGAACGCCTGCATCACCAGCGACAGCGGCCGGCTGCTCGCCTCGCGCCGCGCGTTCTGCATCTTGTCGTAGGTGTTGGAGTCCTCGAAGTGCTGGAGCTCCAGGTCCAGCGCCTTCTGGAGGATGCGCTCGTTGAGCACGTTGCCCAGGTTGGCGCGCAAGAGCTCCCGCGTCAGCATCAGCCCGCGCTCCACCACCGCGGAGCCCAGCATCAGCGCGAACTCCAGCCCCACCCACCCGAAGACGCGCGAGCGCGCCTCCTCCGAGCCCTGCGCCGCCGCCACCACCGCGTCGACAATCAGCTTCCCCACCCAGGCGATGGCCGCCGGCAACAGCGCCGCCACGAGCGTCAGGGCCCCCAGCACCACCGCGCCGCGGGGGCTGGCCTGCCAGAAGATGCGGAAGGTCCCCGGCAGCTGTCGGAACAGGCTCCCGGCGCTCTTCAGCCGGTCCTTGAGGGAGGACTTCGCGGGGGACGTGGAATCAATCGGGGGAGGAGACACGCGAGCGCGTTCATAACGCGCCCGCCGCCCGCGCGCTCGTGCCCCTCACGACATGACCCTCGCCTCGTGCCGGGACACCAGCACGTCGCACGAGGAGCCTGCCAGCACCCGCTCCACCCACGAGTCCTCCACCGTGGAGACCCTCATCCCCGGCACCACCACCAGGTCCGAGCCCAGCTCCAGCGCCTGCGCCAGGACATTCTCGCCCGGCTCTCCCTCGCGCAGCCGGGCCTCCACCTCGCGCCCTGTCTCCCGGTACGGGGCCAGGAACCGGGCGAGCGCCACCCGCGCGGCATCCTCCCGCTCCCGCCTCAGCACCAGGAACGCCTCCGGAGGCGCGCCCCTCGCCCGCAGGCCGGCCTCCTCCGCGCGCGTGTCCACCACGTGCACCACCTCCACCGGCGTCAGCGGGCACAGCCTCAGCGTCAGCTCCAGCGCCCGGCGGGACTCGCGCGAGAAGTCCACCGCCACCAGCGGGTTCGCGTACGTGCGCGCCGGATGAGGCACCACCGCCAGCACCGACGTGTCCAACCTTCGCACCATCCGCCGCACCCTCGAGCCCTCTCCCAACGCCCGCCGCGAGGACGCGCCGCTCACGCCCCCCAGCACCACCAGCTCCGCGCCCTGCTCTCGCGCCACGTCCTCCACCACGTCCACCACCTCGCCCTGGCACAGCGACTCGTGCACCGTCACGTCCGGCCGGTGCCGCAGCCGCCGGCACACCGCGCCCACCGCCCGGCGCAGGCACCGCTCCGGCCCCATGACGCCCTTGGGCGAGCCTCCAGGCCCCGCGTGCAGCACGGTGAAGGTCGCCCCCAGCCCCAACGGCAGGCGCAGCGCACGCGCCAGCGCGAGCTCCGCGCGCAGCGAGAAGTCCGTCGCCACCACCAGGCGCGTGAGCCCTCGGGGACCTCGGAGGTTCCCCGGTGACAACAATGGAATGTCCAAACGGGTCAGCTCATGCTGCCGCATCGCGAGACCCTCCTTTCGCCTGTCCTCACGCCTCGGGCGCCAGCGCCTCGGGGCGATGCCCCGCCCCGCGCTCGCACGGGACTTGCCGCCGCCTCGTTCGCGGCGAGCCCCAGGCCCTCACCTCGAAGATTCAGGCCGCCGCGCCGCGATGCCACTGGCGCTCCGGGGACGCCGTGTGCTCGAGCGGACGAGAGGGCCCTCCTGTCCACACACGCCTGCTTCACCCGACTCAGACTCGAGTGAGGGTGAAGCCAGACACCTCGCGAGGATGGGATTCAGACATCACACGAGGGGACGAGGACACGAGCCCCCGCTGTGCGCGAGGTCGAGAGCCTCGTCTCGCGGCCGACGGCCTCCCTGAAAAATCTCCAGGCTCCGGTCCCCGGCGTCGCGGATGACTCACGCGCCCAGGCTTCCCGACATGGCGATTGGCCTGCTTGGCTCGTCCGAGGAGCAACAGAGCGCCTCCCGCACGTTGCATGAATCGCGGCCGGCGCTTTGCAGAAGGGAGCCGCGACAGCGCGGTAGGTGGCGGGATGGACGGGCGGCTGAAAAAGGGGGCGGGCCAATGCGCGGGGTCATCACCGGAAGAGAGGTGGTCACCAACCTGGGTCTCATCTATCGAGAGTTCGGCGCGGGGTGTGTCCTGCGCTGCTTGTGGGTGATGCTCAGCGGGAAGACCACGACGTTCCTCGAGGTGGCATGTCCACCCGAGGTGAAGCGCTAGAACGCGAGGAACGGCCCCGCGCCGCGAGGCGACGCGTCGGCCGTTCCCCTTGCATCTCGAAAGTCCTACGGCTCATCGCGGCGCGCGCGGGCGTCATCCACGGCGTCGCGGACCGCGCGCTTGGCGTCCTCGACCTTCTCCTTCGCCTCGCCCTTGGCCCGGTCCACCTTGCCTTCGGCCTCCAGCGAGCGGTCGCCGGTGACGGCGCCGACGACTTCCTTGAGCTTGCCCTTGGCCTTGTCCAGCAACTCGCCCATGACGTGCCTCCTGATGGCTGTGCGCTCGTGAAGCGCGGTCGTGGCGTGAGGTTGGGCATGCCTTCCGGGGCGCGCAGGCGCGGCGAGGCCGCCTGCCCGCCCGGGGAGCCTCAGGCCGTCACTCGCGTGCTGGCTCAGGGGACGCCGCGGCGGCCCTGCGCGCGCCCGACGAAAATCCAGTGGTCCAGGGCCGCCGCGTAGTTGCGGGGGCCGTACGCCGCGATGAGGTCCGGGTTGGAGGCCAGGTAGTAGGCCACGTCGAACTCGGCGGAGGCCTTGCGTCCCTCGTAGATGCCCTGGATGCGCCAGTGGTTGAGTGCCGCCGCGTAGTTGGTGCCGAACGCGGCGCGCAGGTCCGGATGCAGCGACAGGTAGTAGCCCACGTCGAACTCACGCGAGCCGCGACGGCCTTCGCCGAGGCCCTGGTTCTGCCAATGGTCCCTCGCCGCCCGGTAGTTGGTGGCGCCGTAGGCGGCGCGCAGGTCCCCGTAGAGGGACAGGTAGTAAGGCGCGTCGAAGTGGGTCGCGGAGCGGCGCCCCTCGTCGATGCCGTACTGCTCCCAGTGGTTGCGCGCCGCCGGGAAGTTGGTGGCCCCGTAGGCCGCGAGGAGGTCCCCGTAGTTGTTCAGGTAGAACGCCACATCGAAGGACGTGTCCGACAGCGGGCCATAGAGCGCGGCGGCTCCCGCGGCATCCGTGGCGGTGATGTCCAGGTCCCCGCGGTTGCTGCCCCGGCACTGCGGGTAGTGCATCACCGAGGCGGCGTCGTAGCCGGTCAGCGGGCGCCAGCTGTTGTCCTCGAAGCACGTCGCGGCCTCGGGTCGGGTGTGCTCGTGGCGGAAGCCCAGCGTGTGGCCCAGCTCGTGGCGGAGGATGCCCGCCAGCGTCCACACGCCCGTGTTGCCGAATGACGAGCTGTCGATGAGCACGTTGCGCTGCGCGCGCCCGTAGCTGGGGAAGAAGGCTCGAGCCAGATACCCCTGTCCGCTGACGGGGCGCACATCGAAGAGCACGTTGTTGTTCGCGGCGGTGCAGTTGCCGTCCTGGTCGCTGGCATGCACGAAGCGGATGTTGACCTGCTGCCAGGCCCAGGCGGCCTGCTCCATGGCCGTCACCACGCGCGAGTAGTTGCCACCAAACGCCGTGCTCACGCAGTACGGCAGATAGCGCTGTTGCGTGTACGTCCACCGGTCATCGCGGCCCGCCACCGTGTTGACGATAAGCGGCGCGCGGCTCGTGCCCAGCGCGTCCTCCGAGCCCTGCCCCCGCTGGCGGCGCGCGTACTCCTCACGCAGCCCCGCCTCGCCGCCGAGCACGGGGATGTCTCCATCCACCACGTAGATGCCCGTGTCCTGCTCCAGCCACGCCTTGGCGCGGAACTCCTCGAACGTCTCCGCGCGCACCGGCGCGTTCGCCTCCGGCGGGGGCTCCTGCGCCTCCACGCCGCACCCCGTCGCCGACAACGACATCACGCCCACGGTCCACAACAGGCCCGCGCGTCGTGGAAAACCACTAGAAGACTGTCGCATCGCTGTCCTCGCTTGTGTCTGTGGGAGAGCCCGCGGCTCCCCAGGTCCGCGTTGGCGGAGGGCGGCCCCCGACGGGCGCCTCGCGCAACGCCCGCAGCAAGCCAGAGGCGCGACACCCACTCCAGAACCAGACGGGTATTTCATGAATACACAGACTAAAAAGACAAACCCATTGACGGGAGAAGCAGGGGTTAAGAATGGGCGTCCGGCTGGAATCATCCTCCACCGCTGCAACCCGACATTGACGTAGAGGGCTCTGGCCCGCAGGCTCGGGTCACTGCCACCCCGGAGTCACCGCTTCCCGATGTCCACTCCTCCGCTTCCGACCTCTGGCGCGCTGTTCTGGCGGATGTACCTCCTGCGGTCGCTCATCACGACGGTGGGTTTCTGTCCGGCCCTCTACGTGGACATGCAATTGCTGTCACTGGAGGGGCCGCACGCGATGCGCATCCTCCTGGGGGTCATCACGCCCCTGGTGCTGGGGTTGTGCGCGGTGGCGCAGCCGGTGGTTGTGATTCCCTGGCTCCTGAAGCGGGCCATGGCCTCGCAGGGGCAGGAGCGCGTGGAGCGGTTCATCCGCATCCCGTTCATGCTCGCGTTCGTGGAGTCGATGTTCTCGTGGTTCCTGGGCGGGGTGCTCTTCAACGGCGGGGTGGCGCTGCTGCTGGACCGTCCGCTGTCGGTGGTGCCGGTGGGCGTGGCGGTGTCGGTGAGCGCGGGCCTGTTCACCAGCCCCCTGCTCTACATGCTCTACGAGCAGGTGCTGATGCCCACGGTGCTGGATGCGTACCGGCGCGCGCCAAGCTCTCGTCCGGCGGGAGCGGGCTTCGCGCCCCGGCAGCTGTGGCTCTTGCCCGCCACCGTCGTGTCCGCGCTGCTCGTCACGTGTCTGACGAGCATCGTCACGCTGAACCTGCGGTTGGAGCGGGAGCTGGCCGCGCTGGCGACGGACATCGAGGTCAGCGGGGCCACGGCGTCCGCCGACCGCGTGCGCGCCACGGTGGCGCCGCTGCAGCGGGACCTGGTGCTGCCCGTGGTGATGTTCGCGGGCTACGCGGCGCTGGGCTCCATCCTCACCGCGGCGTGGGCCGCGCGGCGGCTGGCCAAGGGCTCGCGCGCGGTGGGTGAGTCGCTGGAGGCGCTGGTGGAGGGCCGCGCCGCGCCGCCGCGCTGGGTGTCCACGGACGAGCTGGGCGACCTGGCCGCGACCACGTGGCAGCTGTATCAGCGTCTGCAGGAGCTGCCGCGCTCCCTGAGCTCGTCGGCCGGAGACCTGGCGCAGGCGGGCACGCGGCTGTCGGAGGCGAGCAACCAGCAGAACCAGACGCTGTCGCGGCAGGCCGCGGCGCTGCACCAGGCGCGCGCCACCGCGCAGGAGATTCAGCAGGCGTCGCACGTGGCAGCCTCGCGCGCCACCAGCATCCTCCAGGTCGCCGAGCGCGCCGCGTCCGTGGGCCGGCTGGGCGAGGAGTCCCTGCTCGGCACGGAGAAGGGCCTGGCCTCCATCCGGGACATCGCCGCCGGGCTGCACGAGCAGATGCAGGACCTGGAGCGCCGCGCGCGCGAGGTGGGCCGCGTGTCGGAGGTCGTCAAGGCGCTGGCGGACCAGTCGCACATGCTGGCCATCAACGCGGCCATCGAGGCCACGCGCGCCGGCGAGCACGGCAAGGGCTTTGGCGTGGTGGCGCGGCAGATGCGCGAGCTGGCGGACCAGTCCGTCCAGGCCACCAACCAGGTGCGCGGCCTGCTGGAGACGATGGCCGCCGCCGCCACGGAGGCCACGGAGATGACGGACCGGGGCACCGCGGGCGTGGAGACCGCGCTGCAGCCCCTGCGCACCAGCGGCGAGCGGCTGCGGGAGCTGGCCGCGCTGTCTCGCGAGTCCTCGGCCGCCGTGCGGCAGATCGCCGAGGCCGTGGCCCAGCAGCACCAGGGCGTGGACCAGCTCTTCGCCGCCGTGCGCGAGCTGGACGAGCTGACGACGGACACCCTGCGCCACCTGGACACCACCCAGCAGGCCGCCACCGCCGTCACCCAGGCCACGGGCCAGGTGGCCCAGCTGGCCCAGCGCTACGTCTGAGCGGCCGTGTCCTGGCCGCGTGGGGGCTTCAGCCCGCGCGGGCCTGGAGCTCCCGCACCGCCGCCGGTGCATCCTCCAGCGGCGGCACGTAGGGCCAGCCCGGCAGGGGCCCCTGCCCCGCCTCGCGCGTGAGGTAGTCCGCGGCGATGTTCGCGCTCTCCATGATGGTCAGCAGCCCGCTGCCGGGATGCGTGCCGCCGCCCACCCAGTAGAGCCCCTCCACCTCCGGGCTCTTCACGCGGGGCCGCAGCGGGCCCAGCTGCATCCACGTGTGTGAGAGATTGAAGACGGCGCCCCGGAACACGTTGAAGTCATCCCGCCAGGTCTCCGCCGTGAAGTAGCGCTCCTCGCGGAGGTGCTGGCGCACGCCCTTCAGTCCCACCTTCGCGAGCATGTCTGGAATGCGCTCGCGCAGCGTGGCCTGTGTCTTCTCCCAGTCCACGGGCCGCGCCGTGTTCGGCGTGGGGACGAGCACGTAGAGCGTGGAGTGCCCCGAGGGCGCGCCGGACGCGTCCGTCACGCTGGGGTTGCACACGTAGAAGGGCGGGTCGTCGACGTCGACATGCCGGTCCTCCAGCGCGTCCCGGTCCGTGCGCTTCGCGGCCTCGGAGAGGTAGATGAGGTGGTGCGGCAGGGCGTCGTAGCGGGTGTCCAGCCCGTAGTACGCCATGAAGGTGCTGCACGAGTACTTCGCCCGCTCGAGCGCGGCGTCGGTCAGGCGCGAGCCCTCGCGCGCCTCGGCGGGGACGAGCTTCGTCGCCGCGTAGGGCAGGTCCGCGTTCATCACGACGGCGTCCGCGTCCAGCACCTCGCCGCCCACCAGCTTCACGCCCACCGCGCGGCCCGCCTCCACGCGCACGCGCTCCACCGGCGCGCCCAGGCGGAAGGTGGCGCCCAGGTCCTGGGCACAGCGCATCATCCCCCGCGCCAGCGCGCGGAAGCCGCCCTCCACGTGCCACACGCCGAAGGCCAGCTCCAGGAACGGAATCACGCTGAACACCGACGAGCACGTCGTCGGGTGCAGGCCCAGGTACTTGGACGGATACGCCAGCGCGTACGTCAGCCGGTCATCGTGGAAGAAGGAGTCCAGGTGCCGGTACAGCGTCTGCCAGGGCTTGAAGCGCAGCGTGGGCGCGAGCCTCCAGGGCGCGTAGTACCCGAGGCCGCCCGCGTGCGTGCAGATGAACTTCTCGTACGCCACGCCGTACTTCTCACGCCCCTCCGCCAGCCACCGGCGCAGCGCCTCCACCTGGGACGGCCCGAAGCGGGACACCTCCGCCTCCATGCGCGCCGCGTGGCGGCTGGTGTCCAGGTGGGTGCCATCCCAGAAGTGCACCCGGGTGTTCACGTCCAGGGGGACCAGCTTCGCGTAGTCCGCCAGCCGTCGGCCGGCCCGCTCGAAGATGCGCTCCAGCACCCCGGGGAGCTGGAGGATGGAGGGGCCGGTGTCCAGCGCGTACTCACCCGAGGCCCCCAGCGTCAGGCCCTTCATCCGCCCGCCGGGCACCGGGTCCTTCTCCACCACGGTGACCCGGAAGCCCTGACCCGCCAGGTTGATGGCGGCGGACAGACCTCCCGGTCCTGCTCCCACGACGATGACGTGACGCACCATGGTCCCCAGCATGCCCGAGCCAGCGGCCGTTGCAGTGTTCGACACGCGGACGGGCGAGCGCGGATTGTGTTTCAGCCCCGCGCGTTTCACCTGGAGGACACGCCGTGCGGGGACGGCTTGAAGGGGACCGGCTCGCACTCGAAGCTCGGGACGACTCCGTGCCGAATCCCTCGACCTCCCACCCCCGCCGCAACGCCCCCGCGCTCGGCGCCTTGCTGATGGGACTGCTCATCACCGCCGTGGCCACCGCCTACGTGCAGCGGGGCGTGGACCTGCGCCGGGAGCAGCGCTTCGAGAACGCCGTCCAGGACGGCACCGCGGCCCTGCTGCAGCGCATGGACATGTACCAGGCCATGCTGCTGGGCACGCGAGGGGTGTTCAGCGGCAGCCAGAAGGTGGAGCGGACGGAGTTCCGCGCGTACGTCGAGAGCCTGGAGGCGCGGCAGCGCTATCCCGGCATCCAGAGCATCGGCTTCGCCCAGTGGCTTCAGCGGGACCACCTCGCGCGGCACGAGGCCCAGACGCGCGCGGAGGGACTCCCCGGCTACCAGGTGCGCCCCACGGGGTCCCGGCCCGAGTACGCCGTCGTCGTCATGCTGGAGCCCTTCAACCCGCGCAACGCCGCGCTGCTGGGCCTGGACGTGCTGGCGGAGCCCGCGCATCAGCCCGCGCTGCGACGCGCGATGGAGTCCGGGCAGCCGTCGGCCACGGGGCTGGTGTGGCAGGCGCCCGTGGCGGGCGAGGAACCGGAGGCCCGCGCGGGCTTCCTCGTCTATGTGCCGCTCTACTCGCCCCCGGAGCCGCGGACGCCCGAGGCCCGCCGCGCCCAGTTGGAGGGCTTCGTCTTCGGCGCCTTCGACATGCGCGACCTCGTGGAGGGCCTGCGCTTCCAGGGCTTCCAGACCGTCATCGACCTGGACATCTACGACGGGATGGAGGTGCGGGAGGCGGCGCTGCTCTACACCTCCTCGCGCCCTCGCCCGGCCGCGGGGCCCCGGCGCGGCGCCCTGAACGAGCAGCTCACGGTCCACATCGATGGAACCCCGTGGACGCTGGTGTTCACCACGCGCCAGTTCTTCCTGGAGGTGACGCGCTCCACCCACCCGGCCACCGTGGCGGGATGCGGGCTGGTGATGTCGCTGCTCCTGTTCCTCGTCACCCGCGCGCAGGTGAACGCGCGCGACTCCGCGGAGCAGGCCAGCGTGGAGCAGCAGCGGCTGGCGAGCGAGGCCCAGGCCGCGGTGCGGGTGCGCGACGAGTTCCTCAGCGTGGCCGCGCATGAGCTGCGCACGCCCCTCACCTCGCTGAAGCTCCAGCTCCAGCTGCTCTTCCGGCAGCTGCACCAGGACGGGCCGCTGGACACGGAGCGCCTGGAGCGCGGCGTGGAGACGTGTGAGCGACAGATGACGCGGCTGACCAAGCTGGTGGACAGCCTGCTGGACGTCTCACGCCTGTCGAGCGGGAGGATGGAGCTTCAGCTGGAGCCGCTGGAGCTGGGGGAGCTGGTGCGGGAGATGGCCCGGCGCTTCGAGATGGAGGCGCAGGCCGCGGGCGTGCGGCTGGACGTGGACACGCCCCAGCCCATCACGGGGCGATGGGACCGGCTCCGGCTGGAGCAGGTCATCACCAACCTGGTGTCCAACGCGCTGAAGTATGGGCATGGCGCGCCCGTGGACGTGCGCGTCCGAGGCAACGAGCACGAGGCCCGGCTGGAGGTCCAGGACCGGGGCATCGGCATCGCGCCCGAGGACGCGGGGCGCGTCTTCGACCGCTTCGAGCGCGCCGTGTCCAGCCGCCACTACGGCGGACTGGGACTGGGGCTGTTCATCACCCGCCAGCTCGTCGAGGCGCATGGCGGCAGCATCTATCTGGAGAGCACTCCGGGGCAGGGGACCACCTTCATCGTCCACCTGCCCCGTGCCGGCCAAGGCGGCGGGGCGTGAGCGGGGCTACTCGTACGTCGGCAGGCAGCGGCCCGCCGCCAACGTCGCCGACTGCCAGTAGCAATGCCAGCCATTGGGCGAGCTGGCCTGGTTGCAGGTCGTCTGCGTCTTGTAACCCCCACAGAAACATTCCCACGCGTTCCCGGTACAGATGGCCTGCTCCGTCTCCGAGACACCTTGCGGCTCGGTTTCAGGGGACTCCACACCGCCACCACATGCGGACAGCCCGAGGGACGCCACCAGCACGACGAGACGACGCATGATGTGAGCTCCTGCGTGATGAGGGCGGGCGTTTCCGCCCGCCCTCGGTGTTTTTCAAGCAGACGACAACTTCACTGCGACAACCGGGGGTGAGAACCAACAGGGGGGGCTACGAAATCAAGACACCCGGGGCGGTCCGGTGGCTCATGTTTCGGATTTCCCGTGATTATCGCCCGGAGTCACTCGGCTGGAGGATTGTACAGCTCCGTGGTCGGCACGATGCCCACACCCATGGGCGCGAAGCCTCCAACCACGAGCACCTGGCCCGAATCCAGGAGCGTGGCCGTATGGAAGGCACGCGCCGTCGTCATCGGGGCGATGAGGGTCCAACCGCGCCCAGGCGTGTAGAGCTCCGCGGAGGCTCGTGGCGTCTCCTCCTTGGAATCCTTCCACCCACCGGTGACGAGCACCTGTCCGGAGAACAGCTCCGTCGCCGTGTGGCCGAAGCGCGCCTCCTTCATGCTTTCCAGGGCCGTCACGGAAGAGAGTCCGTGCATGTCGAGGAGCTCCACCCCCGCGCTGGCGGCGCCTTCGACGGAACCCGTGACGAGCACCCGTCCCTCGCCCAATGGGGTCGCCACATGGCCATTGCGCTTCACGGAGAGAGACTTCGGCAGCGGCTTCCAGCCCGAGTCGGGCTGGTTCGGGTCATAGACCTCCATGGAGCCCAGCGCGCCGGTTTCGTTGAAGCCGCCAATCGCCACCGCCTTCCCATTCACCAGGGTCAATGACAGCGCGTTGCGAGGGACATTGAGCTCCGCCGCGCGCCTCCAGGAGCCGTCGCGGCACGAATAGATGTCCGCGCTCTTCAGCCCACCGTTCGGACCGGTCCCCCCTCCCACCACCAGGATTTCTTCGGTCGCGGGCAACTCGAGCGCGGCATGGGAAGCCCGGGCTCCAGAGACCAGCGTCCCCGCATCTGTCCACTTGTTGGTGACCGGGTTGTAGAGCTCCGCGGAGTCCAGCGCCTCGCCATCGGGGCCCCGGCCGCCCACGACCAGCACCTGATCTCCCGGCAAGAGCGTGGCGGTGTGGTCTGAACGAGCGGTCTTCAGCTCCGACAAGTCCTTCCAGCGATTCGTCGTGGGGTCGTAGATCTCCACCTTCTGGGTCCTGGTCGATGACCCCGTCAGTCCTCCCACGACCATCACCCTGCCGTCATCGAGCAGCGTCGCGGTATGGGATGCACGCGGGGTCGCCATCGGGCTCCCCTCTCCCCAGCCCGTGCAGCCCTCCGCGAGGGGGTTCTCGCGGCAGAACCCCTGGGTGGCCTCATCAACGTCGAGACACGCGAAGAGGGGAAGGCCCATCACGAGCCCCAGAATTCCCGCGAAGCGAAGCACCGCCTTCATGGACATCCCCCAGGAACCACACATCGGTCGAGGACATCCATCCTCGATTTTCCAACCAGGCACAAGGACAGGCACGGCGAAGAATCTCGCGAACCGGACAAATCGCAGACGGTATCCTCCAGGTCCATCCCGCTGCTTCTCCCATCTGGAGCCTGTCCTCATGTCCTCGACCGCCTCACCTCTCGCCGCTCCCGAGCCCTGGGACCTCGTCGCGCCCGAGTACGTCCGCGAGCTGCTCCCCGTGTTCGAGACCTTCGCGCGGGACGCGCTGTCACGCACGGGTGCCGGGCCCGGACAGCGCGTGGTGGACGTGGCCGCGGGACCGGGCACCCTCTCCCTGCTCGCGGCACGTCAAGGCGTCCACGTGACGGCGGTGGACTTCTCGCCCCAGATGATTGCATTCCTGCGTGAGCGCGCGACAGCGGCGAAGCTGAGCATCGACGCGCGCATCGGCGACGGCATGGCATTGGAGCTGCCCGAACGGACGTTCGATGCGGCCTACTCCCTCTTCGGCCTGATGTTCTTCCCCGACCGCCCGCGCGGCTTCCGCGAGCTGTATCGCGTGCTGCGCCCCGGCGGCCACGCCGTCGTGTCCAGCTGGCAGCCCATGCAGGGCTCCCGCACCATCAACGCCTTCTTCCAGAGCCTCGCGGAAATCATGGGCGGCGGCGGTGGACCTCGCGATGGGAAGATGCCCCTGTCGGACCCGGAGACGTGTGAGCAGGAGATGTCCGACGCGGGCTTCACCCAGGTCGCCGTGCATCAGGCCAGCGCCTCCGTCGAGTACCCCTCCACCGTGGAGATGGTGGACGTCATGGTGCGCTCGAGCGCGCCCATCGTCCTGATGGCGAAGGGCATGGGCGACCAGTGGCCCCCCATCCAGCAGGCCCTGCGCGAGAAGGTCCGCGCCCTCCTGGGCGACGGCCCTCAGACGGTCCTGTTCCAGGCATACCTCACCACCGGCGTCCGTCCGGCGAGCACTCCCTGAGAGGGCTCAAAGCCAGACACCCCACGGCTCCCGGCGCCTTCCTCGGAAAGCGCCGGGCCCGGCCGTGTCAGCGGACCTGAATCACTGACACTGCCGCGAGTACTCGACCACCTTGTACAGGGTCTTCCGGCCGAACATCCACGCCGTCTCGAAACACTCGCAATAGAAGTGCCCCACCGGCGTGGTCAGCGTGGCATCCGAGTAGTAGGTGATATCGAAGGCTTCCTGCGAGCAGAACAGCTGCGCGTCCTCGCGCGTGTCCAGCGCGGCCTGCTCGTCCATGCCCGGCTCGGCGCCGCCACAGCCCATCGCCAGCAATCCAGCAGTCAGCATTCCACCCAAGATGTTCCTGCTCAGCACGTGTGCATCCTCCACCGGGCTTTCACCTCACCCCCCGGTGGAGTCAATCCTAACATCAACGAGAAAAACGAGATCACTCCTCAAAACATTTTGAATCACCCGCCAGGGTTTGGACCTACCCAGCGGCTCGACGAAGTGCGTCGAGGTCGAGCTTCTTCATCTTCAACATCGCCTCTGTTACGCGGCGCGCCTTCGCGCCATCCGAGCCGCTGAGCAGTCGGGTCAGTTCCGTGGGCACCACCTGCCACGACACACCGAAGCGGTCCTTGAGCCAGCCACATTGCTGGGCCCGCTCGTCGCCGCCCTCGGACAGCCGCGCCCAGTAGTGGTCCACCTCCGCCTGCGATTCACAGTTCACGACGAGCGACAGCGCCTCCGTGAACTTGAAGTGAGGCCCGCCGTTGAGCGCCACGAACTCCTGGCCATCCAGCTCGAACGCCAGGGTCATGAGCGCCCCCGCGGGCTGCGGGCTCACCGGCGAGTGTGTCTCGAGGTAGCGCGTCGTCGCGGTGATGCGTGAGTTGGGGAAGACCGACGTGTAGAGCGCGACGGCGGCCTCCGTCTGGGCCGGGTCCGGGAACCAGAAGAACGGCGTGATGCGTTGGAAGCGGGACATGGGAGCGGCTCCTCTCGGGTGTGCTCAGGGAAAGCTGGACAGGGTTCGAGCGCTCGGCTCGCCGGGACGCACGCTTTCCTCGTGAGCGTCCCGGCTCCCCGCGCCTCGACTACTGTACGTGCACCGTGGCCGAGGTGGTCGCCACCTGGCCCACATCTTCCTGGAAGAGCATCACCTCCACCGCGTGCGTACCCTCCGCGGTGGCGGGAATGGACTTCGTCAGCGTGAAGGTGAAGTCCCCGCCCGGAGGCAGGTTCACGCCCCAGTCGGACCACTGCGTGTCCCAGCCCGCGGGGCCGTCACTGTAGAAGTCGTACCAGACCCAATTGCACGAGGCGGAGTCGTTGTTGGCCACGTGCACCGTCCAGGTGACGTCCGTGCCCGGCGCCGCCGTCACCGTCGCGGGCGTGAGCGTGAGCGTCGGCGGCGACGGGGTGCAGCGCTCGACGACTTGAATCGGCGCGGTGCCTCGCACCGTGTGGCCGTCGCGCGTGACGTCCACGCCCGGCGCATACGAGCCCAGCGCCATGGAGTACGGCACGTAGAGCTGGAGCCACTCGGACGCGGTGGAGGCGGCGTTGACGGTCCGTGTCGCGGCCACGGGGTCCGAGCCCCAGCCGGTGGGAATGATGGGCGCGAGCTGGAAGGTGCTCGGCGCGCAGCCCACCGAGTCGCGGTTGCGGATGACGAGCTCCACCTCGGGGCGCCCTCCCGGCCACACGGTGGGCTCCAGCGGACGCACC
The DNA here is from genome assembly GCF_038561935.1 of Myxococcus stipitatus. Next base: position 9,437,694 of record NZ_CP102770.1, read on the forward strand.
TCCACCTCGGGGGCCGCGCGCACACACGCGGCCTGCCGGTACGCGATGGTGACGGTGAGCCCGGAGGCGCTCGCGGAGACCACCGTCACGGAGAGGTTGCTGTACGGGTCGTTCCACGTCGTCCCCGGGAGCAGCGCCGGGTCCGTCCAGGACGGGGTCCCCGGCGTGAAGTCGAGCAGGTGCGAGCCCTCCGCGGTGAAGCCATCCTCGTAGTGGACGAGCGCGCCGCCGAGGAAGGGCAGCGTCGACTCGTAGCTCCCCACCCGGCGGCGGTACTCCAGCCAGAGCCACGCCGCATTCCCCTGCCCCCGGCGCACCTTGAGCGCCTTCACGCCGCTGGCCGCCGTCACGGGCGCCACCGTGAACGTCCCGCCCACGCCGTCCACGGAGGTCACGGCGGCCGGCGCCAGCCAGCCGATGCGCGCCTTCTGCGGCGCCGCGTAGTGGCCCAGGTTCGACAGCCCCATCGCCGAGAAGCCGTCGCCGTACTCGTCCATGTTCCCCGGCGTGTTCAGGTACGTCAGCGTCTCCGCGCCGTGGTCGCGCGTCTGCGCGTGGCCGAAGGACAGGTTGTGTCCCGCCTCGTGGGCGATGAGCTTCACGGCGTTGGTGTGGTTGAGGAAGGACTCCGCGATGAGCCACGACGTCGAGGCCGACACGACGCCGTCCTGCGTCGACACCTGGCCACACGACAGCGTGCCCAGCCCCCCGTAGTGACAGCCCGCCTGCGGACGCGGGTGGACGATGAAGACGCGGTCGAACCGCGTGAAGTCCACGCTCGCGTCCACCGCGCGAATCGCCGCCTCGCGCAGGGCGTCCGACTCCTGGCAGGAGTAGGCGCGGTCCAGCGGCGTCCAGTCCACCACCGTGCCCGTCGTCGTGGCGCGCCCCTCGGAGACCTCGCTCCAGTACCCCGCGAGCGAGGTGCCCGTGGTGGAGAAGAAGGCCGCCTCCACCGCCTGCTTCGTCACGGCGGGGACCGGCATCCCCGGGAACGCGGCCATGATGACGAGGCTGCGTTGCACACCCGTGACACCACAGGCCCCTGTCACCGTGCTCGCGGACTTCGCGCCCGGCCGCACCTCCACCGCCTGGGCCAGGAGCGTGTGCTCGCGCGCTTCGCCGCGCAGCTTCACCGCGAGGCCGCTGCGCAGTCCTTCGGGGGCCTTGCCCTGGAACACCACCGGGCGACGCTCGCGCCCGGAGACGAGAACGTATTCCTCGTAGGAGCTGTCCATCGCGGGCGAGTCCACCACCCGGACCTCCAGCTCGCCCTCCCACTCCTGGGGCGTCGACCGCGCGGCGTCGGGTGAATCCACTTCCTGCGTACCACAGGCCACCAGCCACAAGGCCGCGACCAGGCTCCACGTGCGAGACATCTGCCCTCCCAGGAACGGCGCTCCGGGCGGAAGCCGCCCGCGAAGCGCCGTGCGCCTTGTGCCTCCACCCGACTGCACTGGCAACCGTGATTCAGGTGGGCCACCACGCCCCGGGCCCCGGCGCCCATCGTCGAATCCCTCACACATTCCGCCCGGTCCGGCCGGCGCGCCGCCCCCGCGTCAATGCGGACTGGTGGACAGAGGGCCCACCTCGCACGAGCACCCCGAGACAGGCACATGCCAGCATCCGGGCCCGTCACACATGGGGCCCGCTCCGCGAGAGGTGCTGCTCTTCACCCTGGAAGGCCAGCGCTACGGCCTCCCCACGGAGGACGTGTGGGAGCTGCATCGCGCCGCGCGCCTGACTCCGCTGCCTCGCGCGCCCGACGTCATTGAAGGACTGCTCAACCTGCACGGTCGCTTGCTGCCCGTGCTGGACCTGCGCCGCCGCTTCCGCCACCCGCCGAAGCCGCTGTCCCCCTCCGACCACTTCATCGTCGCCCAGGCGGGGCCTCGGCGGATTGCCCTGCGCGTGGACCGCGCCGAGGGCCTGCGCGTGCTCGCCCCCGGAGAATGGGACACCTCGCCGCGTGAGCTGCCCGGCGTGGGCTACGTGTCCGGCGTCGCCAAGCTGGAGGACGGGCTGGTGCTGGTCCACGACCTGCGCGGCTTCCTCTCCGAGGCCGAGGCGCTGGAGCTGGACTCGGCGCTCACCGCCTCATCGGAGCAGCCGTGAGACTCGGGCCCTGGAGCCATGAGGGCTTCCCCTCCATCCTCGCGCTCGTCGAGGAGCGCGCGGGGCTGGCTCCGCCCAGCTGCCCCGCCTCCGCCGAGGAAGGCATCTCCCGCGCCATGGCTCGCGCCGGGGTCACCGACTTCGACGCGTATCGCATGCACATCGACGCCGACCCGGCGGCGATGGATGACCTGCTCACCGAGCTCACCATCGGCGAGACGTACTTCTTCCGCACCCCCGAGCACTTCGAGTACCTGCGCCGCGCCATCCTCCCCGCCCTCCGCGAGCAGCAAGGCGCCGGCTACAACGCGCGGCTGTGGAGCGCGGGGTGTTCGTCCGGCGAGGAGGCCTACTCCATGGCCGCCCTGCTGATGAGCGAGGGCTGGGGCAACAACATGGCGGTGTTCGCCACCGACGTGTCTCGCACCGCGCTCGCCCGGGCTCGCCGCGCCCACTATGGCGAGTGGTCCCTGCGAGGCCCCTGGGCCGAGCGCATGCGCGCCTACCTCCGCCCCGAGGGACGACAGTACGTGCTGTCCCCCGAGGTGAAGCAGCACGTGCGCTTCAGCTACCTGAACCTCGCGCTCGACACGTGGCCTTCGCCGGACTCCGGCATCTGGAGGCTCGACGTCATCTTCTGTCGGAACGTGCTCATCTACTTCAACAACTTCACCATCGAGGGCGTGGCTCGCCGACTCCATGCCTCGCTGCGTGAAGGGGGGATGCTGTTCACGGGCCCCTCGGACCCACCGCTCGGAGGACTCGCTCCGCTGGAGCCCGTCCTCACCGAGTGGGGCGTGCTCTATCGGCGCCTGCCGCACGGCACCACCGTGTCGGTCCCCGATGTCCTGTCCCCAGGTGAGCCCATGAGCCCTCGCCCGCCGGTGGCGCCTGTCCCTGCTCCACCCGTCGCGCCCGTGAGCGTCCGTCCTCCGGTGGTCGCTCCGCCGCGTGCTCCCGAGAAGAAGCCCGTGGCGGCTCCGGAAGCCGCTCCTCGGCGGCCGAGTCCCGTCGAGCTGGGCGCGGCGCGCGCGGCGCTGGAGCGAGGCGACTGGCACGAAGCCGCGACCCGGATGGGCGCGCTGGATACGAACCCGGAGACGGCCGCCACCGCCGTGCGCGCCATCGCGAACCTGGACATCCAAGCCGCCATCTACGCCAGCGGAGAGGCGGCTTCTCGCCATCCCCTGGTGCCCGACCTGCGCTACCTGGAGGCCCTGCTCCTGCTGGGACAGGGGCGGCTCCCCGACGCGGAGCGCTCCGTCCGTCAGGCGCTGTACCTGGAGCCGACGCTCGCCGTGGCGTGGTTGGTGCTGGGTCGGGTGTTGAATCGGCTCGGTGATACCTCGGGCGCGCTCAAGGCCCTGCGCGAAGCGGAGGTCCTCTGTGATGCCCTGCCCGCGGATTCGCTCCCGCCGCTCGCGGAAGGAGAGCGCGCGAGCGACCTCGGCCGCGCGGCGCGTGACGAGCGCATCCGGCTGGAGCTCACGCTGGTCGAAGGCAAGGCTCCGTGATGGCGGGCTCGCGTGGCATCGACTGGGATGAGGTGCGGGCGCGACTGGCCGCGCTCGAGGCCTCGCGCGAGGCGGAAGGCACGCTGACGCCCGAGGCCCAGGCCGCGCTGCTGGATGCGCGGGCCCGCTCGCTGAGCCGGCCTCCCGCCCCCGAGGTCGCCCCCGGCACCCTGCGCGAGATGATTCGCTTCCGCGCGGGCGGACAGCTCTACGCCCTGGAGTCCCGCTTCGTGCTGGAGGTCATCCGCTCGACAGACGTGGTGCCACTGCCGGGGGCGCCTCCCGCGCTGCGCGGGCTCACGCTCCTGCGCGGAGAGGTCCTCCCCGTCGTGGAGCTGGCGCCGCTGTTCGGCCGGGAGCCGGTGGACAGCACGGGGCCGCTGCTCGTGCTGGGCATGGGACGCGCCGAGCTGGGCGTGCGCACCGAAGAAGTCCAGGAGGTCACCCAGGTGTCGAGCCAGGAACTGTTGCCCGCGCCGGTGGCGCTGGCGGAGACCGCGGGGGCGCTGGTGTTCGCCGCCGACAGAGCGGGAACGCTGCTGCTGGAGGGAGAGGCCCTGCTGGGTGACAGTCGCCTCGTGTTCGACCTGTCCGACGAGGGCGTCGCATGAACATCGGCAACCGCATCGCGGTCGGCTTCGGACTCTCATTGCTCGTGCTGCTGGTCCTGGCGACCGTCTCGTTCCAGGGCGCGCGGCAGCTCACGGAGACGACGCAAGGACTGCTCAAGGCCCATGAGAACTTCCGGCTGGTCCGCGAGCTGCGCGCGCTGCTCATCGACGCGGAGACCGGTCAGCGGGGCTTCCTCCTCACGGGCGAGGAGCCCTACCTGGAGCCCTACCAGCAGGCCCTCTCCACGCTCCGGCAGGACCAGAACCTCTTGCGCGACGCGCTGGCGGCCTACCCCGACCAGCGCAACCGCCTGGTGCGTCTGGAGCCGCTCATCGTGAGCCGGTTGGCGTTGCTCGAGGAGGGCATCCGCCTGCGCCGCCAGGGGGGACTGGAGGCCGCGCTGCCGGTCATCCGCAGCAACCGGGGCAAGGACCTCATGGACCAGATTCGCGACGTCATCAACGAGATGCTCGCGGATGAGCAGGAGCGGTGGACGGAGCACGCCGATGAGGCCCGGTCCACCGCGCTGCAAATCAAGTGGGTGCTGTCCGTCTGCACGGTGCTGGGGGTGCTCATCGTCGCGGTGGGCAGCTATCTGGTGACTCGCAGCATCACCGCCCCGCTGCGCCAGCTGGTGGTGGGCGCGGAGCAGCTGGGCCTGGGACATTCCAATCACCGCATCCAACTGAAGAGCCGCGATGAGATGGCGGAGCTGGCGCGCGCCTTCAACGAGATGGCGGAGCGCCGCCAGCAGGCGGAGGCGCACATCGCCAAGCAGTCCGAGCAGCGCGACCACACGCTCAGGACGGTGGCGGAGTTCGTCAATCAGCTCGCGAGCACCAGCGCGGAGATCCTGGCCAGCACAACGGAGCAGGTCGCGGGGGCGCAGGAGCAGGGCAGCGCGGTGACGGAGACGGTGAGCACCATCGAGGAGATCACCAAGACGTCCGAGGAGGCCGCGGGGCGTGCGCGGGACGTCAGCAACTCCGCTCGGCACGCGGAGGAGGTGGGGCGCGCGGGGCGCCGCTCGGTGGAGGAGGCGGTCACGTCCATGAGCGTGCTGCGCGAGCAGGTGGAGTCGATTGCCTCGCGCATCCTCGCGCTGGCGGAGCAGGCGCAGGCCATTGGCGACATCATCACCACGGTCAATGACATCTCCGAGCAGACGCACATGCTCGCGCTCAATGCGTCCATCGAGGCGAGCCGCGCGGGGGAGAACGGCCGAGGCTTCGCGGTGGTCGCCACGGAGGTGAAGGCGCTGGCGGACCAGTCCAAGAAGGCGACGGGACAGGTGCGGCAGATTCTCGGGCAGATACAGAAGGCCACGCATGGCGCGGTGATGACGACGGAGGAGGGAACCAAGAGCGTGGCGTCGACCACGCGCATCGTCTCCGAGGCGGGCGCCACCATCCAGGCGCTGAGCGACCTGCTGGCTCAGGCGTCGCTCACGGCCGCGCAGATCGCGGCGTCCGCGAACCAGCAGGCGACGGGCATCGCGCAAATCCGGCAGGCGATGCATGACGTGAATCAGGCGACGCAGCAGGGGTTGATGTCCGCGCGGCAGACGGAGCGGGCGATGCAGGACATCAACGGCATGGGGCAGAAGCTCAAGAACCTGCTGGATGAGTACGGCCGCTGATGGACCGCGACAGGCTGGCGCAGGCGCTGCTCGCCACGTTCCTCGAGGAGTTGGAGGGGCATGTGGCGTCGCTCAACCGCGACCTGCTCGCGCTGGAGCGGGAGCAGGAGCCGACGCGCTCGGGGGAGCTGGTGGCGTCGCTGCTGCGCACGCTGCACAGCGTGAAGGGGGCGGCGCGGGCGGCGAGTGCGTTGCTGGTGGAGACGGCGTGTCACCGGCTGGAGGAGGTGCTGGAGCCGCTGCGCGATGGGCGTGGTGGGACGCCGGAGCTGTTCGAGCTGTGTTTCACCGCGGTGGATGCGCTGGACGATGCGGGGCGGAGGCTCGCGACGAAGCAGGAGCTGACGGGCTCGCCGCTGGAGAACATGCTGCCGGAGCTGCAACGGGCCGCGGATGCGGCGCTCGGGCTGCCGTCGACTCCGGGTGCTGCTCCTTCCCAAGGCGCGGAGGAACCCTCACAAACCCACGAGCCTTCGGACGCGCGTGAGGTGCAGCCACCTTCTCCCGAGTCATCACCCACGAAGGCCCCCGACTCGGGCTCGATGGGCCCCCCTGCTCCACCCCCCACTCGCGCGGCGAGTTCCTCGGGCCCTCCGTCCTCGGAGCCCGTGTCCAACGGGCCCACAGTCCAGGAGACAACCCTCCCCGTTCGCGTCTCCGCGCAGAAGCTCGACGCCCTCCTCGCGCGCAGTGGCGAGCTGCGCGTCGCCGCGCTCCGACTCGAAGGACGGACCGACGCGCTGGAGACCATCCGCGAGGAGCTGGCCCGCGTCCGCGACGCCGTCCACGGCACCGAAGGCGAAGCCGCGCTCCGCCGCGCGGAGACCGAGCTCGCACGCGTGACCCGCGACCTCTCCGCCGACCGAAGAGCCCTCGACGGCGTCGCCACCGGCATGGATGACGAGGTCCGCCGCGCCCGCACCCTCCCCTTCCTCGAAGGTCTCTCCGGCCTCGAACGCGCCGCACGCGACGTCGCCCGCTCCGAGGGCAAGAAGGTCCGCCTCGACATCCTCGGCGGCTCCCTCGAGCTCGACCGCTCCCTCCTCCAATCCCTGCGCGAACCCCTCCTCCACCTCGTCCGCAACGCCGTTGCCCACGGCCTCGAATCCCCCGAGGACCGCCTCCACGCCGGCAAGCCCGACGAAGGCCGCGTCACCCTCTCCGCGCGCCTTCACGGCAGCCGCGTCGAAGTCACCGTGGAGGACGACGGCCGAGGGCTCGACCTCGCCGCCCTCCGCGCACGCGCCCTCGCCCAGGGCCTCGACGTCCCCGAGGACGACGAGGACGTCGCCCGCCTCGCCTTCCACTCCGGCCTCTCCACCTCCCCCCGCATCACCGAAGTCGCCGGCAGAGGCGTCGGCCTCGACGTCGTCCGCGCCGAGGTCGAGGCCCTCCGAGGCACCGTCGAGGTCTCCACCCAACCCAGACAAGGCACCCGCTTCACGCTCGACGTCCCCCTCACCCTCAGCACCCTGCGCGTCCTCCTCGTGTCCGCCGGAGGACAAATCCTCGCCCTCGCCAGCGAAGGCGTCGCACGGCTCGTCCGCCTCTCCCCCGACGAGGTCCGCGAAATCGAAGGACGCCCCACCTGGGTGTCCCAGGATGCGCTCATCCCCCTCGCCGCCCTGGCGGATGTCCTCGGCTTCCCCGCCGGCCCCGCCCGACAACGCCGAGGCGCCGTCGTCCTCGCCGCCGGCACCGCGCGCGCCGCGCTCGTCGTGGACGACGTGCTGGCCGAACAGGAGGCCCTCGTCCGCGCGCTCGGCCCTCGCGTCCGCCGCGCCCGCCATGTGTCCGCGGCGGCGGTGCTGCCAGACGGACGCCTGTCCCTGCTCCTCAACCCCGCCTCCCTGGTGCGCGCCGCGGGCGGGCGTCCGGCCTCGGCGCTGTTCCCCACCCCGGCGGCGAAGCGGAAGCGGCGGCGCATCATCCTGGCGGACGACTCGCCCACCACCCGCGCGCTGGAGCAGAGCATCCTGGAGGGCGCGGGCTACGACGTGCTGCCTTGCGCGGACGGCGCCGAGGCCTGGGAGCGCCTCCAGGCGGGCGGCGCCGACGCCATGGTCCTCGACGTGGAGATGCCACGCATGGACGGCGTCACCCTCACGGAGACCATCCGAGCCGCACCCCGCTTCGCCCGGCTCCCCGTGGTGCTCGTCACCGCCCGAGGCCGCCCCGAGGACAAGGCCCGCGGGCTGAAAGCCGGGGCCAGTGCCTATCTTGTGAAGAGCGCATTCGACCCGAGCAGCCTGCTGGAGGCCCTGAGACGACTCCTATGACGACGAGGACCGAACCCATGCGCATCGTGGTGGCCGAGGACTCCCCCACCGCCCGCCGTCTCCTGGTGGAAATCCTCCGCGCCGACCCGGGCCTCACCGTGGTGGGCGAAGCCCGCGACGGCGTGGAGGCCGTGGAGCTCACCCAACGACTGCGGCCCCACCTGGTGACCATGGACATCCAGATGCCGCGCATGGATGGACTCGAGGCCACCCGCCGCATCATGACCGAGGCCCCCACGCCCATCGTCGTCGTGTCGACACTGGTGGAGCGCGACATCCAGACCTCCATGACCGCGCTGCGCGCCGGAGCGCTCGCCGTCCTCCAGAAGCCCGTGGGCCCGGAGTCCCCGGACTTCGACGCGGAGAGCCGCCGCCTGCGCGACACCCTCAAGGCCATGGCCGAGGTGAAGGTCGTCCGGCGCTGGCCGGACCGAAGCCCCTCGCCCACCTCGCCCGCACGTCCCCTCGCGCGCAAGGACATCCCCCCGCGCGCCGCGGTGGTCGCCCTGGCCGCCTCCACCGGAGGCCCCGCCGCCCTCTTCCAGCTCCTCTCGGAGCTCCCCCCCGACTTCCCCGCGCCGCTGCTCGTGGTGCAGCACATCGCTATCGGCTTCAGCCAGGGCCTGGCCTCCTGGCTGGCCACCGCGGGCCCGCTCCCCGTGCAGGTCGCGGAGGAAGGGACGCTGCTCCTGCCGGGCCACGTCTACCTCGCGCCCGACGACAGACACCTGGGCGTCCTGGATGGACGGGCCCAGGTCTCCAAGGCCGCGCCCGTCCACGGCTTCCGTCCCTCGGCGACGTGGCTGTTCCGTTCCGTGGCGCGCTCCCACGGCCGCGAGGCCCTGGCCGTGGTCCTCACCGGCATGGGCCAGGATGGACTGGAGGGCATCCGCGAGCTGCGCGACGCCGGAGGCCGCGTGTTGGCGCAGGACGAGGCCTCCTCCGTCGTCTTCGGCATGCCCGGAGTCGTGGTGGGCGCGGGCCTGGCCAACGAGGTCGTCTCGCTGACGGACCTGCCCGCGCGCCTGTCGCTCGCCGTATGGGCAAGCACACAGCCGTCCTGACTTCCGTCACCTCGTGCCCAACCCGCGAGCGGTGCACACCTCTCGCGGAATGGCCTCCCCTCCGAGCGGTGTCGATATCCCGACGGCTCCACCTCTTCGCACCGGATGAGTGAGACCTTGCCCCCCTTCGCATCCGCCTTCGAGGCGCTCCCCGACCCGGCCTATGTGCTCGATGCCCAGGGCCGCATCCTCACGTGCAGCACCTCCGGAGCGCGGGCCTTCGGACGAGGCCCCGAGTCCCTGGCCGGACTCCACTGGAGCGAGCTGGGCATCCCCGCCGAGGACATCGCGAGGCTGGAGGCCGCCCGGGCGCTGACGCTGGCGCGCGGCTGCTGCGTCAGCGAGGAGCTGCCCTGGCCCGTGGACACCGGCCTGCGCCGTCACTCGGTGGTGCTCACCCCGCTGCCGGAGGGCACCGTGCTCGTGACGGCGAGGCCCCTCACGGAGGCGGAGGCGGTGTACTCGCGCGCGCTGGAGCTGGAGCAGGCCTCTCGCGCGGAGGTCGAGCAGGCGGAGCGGCGGCGCTCGTTCCTCTATCAGGCGATGACGACGCTGTTCACCCATCCGCCGGACCCTCACGGCATGTACACGCTGCTGGCGCACCTGGCGGTGCCGGACCTGGCGGACTGGTGCCTGGTGGACGCGCTGGAGCAAGGCCCCTGGGTGTCGCGCGTGGCGGTGGCGTGCCTGGACCCGACGCAGCGAGAGCGCGCGGGCGACCTCCCCGACCGCATCGAGCTGCACGACGACGCCCCCGTGGGGCTGCTGCGCGTGCTGCGCACCGGAGAGCCGGAGCTGGTGCCCGCGGTGACGGACTCGCTCCTGCGCGCGGCGGCGTCAGAGCCCGCGCACCCGGCGCTGCTGCTCACGCTGCAGGCGCGCTCGTACATGATTGTGCCGCTGCGCGCGCGAGGCCACACGCTGGGCGCCGTCACCTTCGTGTCGTCCGGCTCGGGCCGGCGGTATGGCCCCGAGGACCTCGCGTTGGCGGAGGACCTCTGCCTGCGCGCGAGCCTGGCCATCGACAACGCGCGGCTCGTGGGTGAGTCGCGCCGGGCCGCGCGCGCACGCGAGGACCTGCTGGCCGTGGTGTCGCACGACTTGAAGAACCCGCTGGGCGTGGTGCAGCTGGGCGCGGCGCTGCTGGCGCGAGGCCCTGGCTCGAAGCCCGGTGGCGAGGTGGTGGCCAAGCAGGCCACGCGCATCCAGGACGCGACGGACCGCATGTCGCGCCTCATCTCGGACCTGCTGGACTGGGGACGGCTGGAGGCCGGGGGGCTGCCGCTCGACCTGGGAGAGCACTCGATGACGGCGCTCCTCACGGAGGCCACCGAGTCCATCCGCCCGCTGGCCGAGGCCAAGGGCCTGCACCTCTACATGCAGCCGCCCGAGGACGACGTGCGCGTGCGCTGCGACCGGACGCGGGTGCTGCAGGTGCTGGGCAACCTCATGGGCAACGCGGTGAAGTTCACGCCCTCCGGGGGAGACCTGGAGGTGGGCGCGTCCGTGCGCGACGGCCTGGTGTGCATCCACGTGCGGGACACCGGGGACGGCATCGCCGAGGAAGCGCTGCCCCACATCTTCGACCGCTACTGGCAGGCGCGCGACGCGACCAGCCGAGGCACGGGCCTGGGGCTCGCCATCGCCAAGGGGTTGGTGGAGGCGCACGGGGGCCACATCCACGCGCGCAGCACCCGGGGGGAGGGCAGCACGTTCGCGTTCACCCTCCCGCTGGTGGGCGTGTCCACCTCACCGCACTCCACGCGGTCCCGTCCACGTCTGGACGCCTGAGTCGCTCGCGGGTGGGTAGAGTCGTGCTCACGACATGCTCACCACGGAGCCCCTCCCCACCGCCTTCCTGCTCACCGTCTGCGGCGCGCTGCTCGCGTTGAGCGTGCTGTTCAGCCGGGCCTCCGGGCGCTTCGGCATCCCCGTCGCGCTCTTGTTCCTGGGCGTGGGCATGGCGGCGGGCTCGGACGGGCCCGGCGGCATCGACTTCGACAACTACGGCTTCGCCTTCCGGCTGGGCACGGTGGCGCTGGTGCTCATCCTGTTCGACGGGGGCCTCAACACGCCGCTGTCCGCCATCCACTCCGCGCTGAAGCCCGCGGCGGTGCTGGCGACGGTGGGGGTCATCCTCACCGCCGCGTTGATGGGCGCGGCGGCGCACTTCCTCTTCGACTTCAGCTGGACGCAGGCGCTGCTGCTGGGCGCCATCGTCTCCTCCACGGACGCGGCGGCGGTGTTCTCCGTGCTGCGAGGCAGCGGGCTGCACCTGAAGCGCCGGGTGGGCACCACGCTGGAGCTGGAGTCGGGGCTCAACGACCCGATGGCCGTCATCCTCACCACGGGCCTCACGCACACCCTGGCGAGCGGGAAGCCGCCGGGGTGGGAGCTGGCGACGGAGGCGCTGGTGCAGATGTTGGTGGGCACGGGCCTGGGCCTGGCCATCGGCTATGGCGCGCGCCACCTGCTCAAGCGGCTGCGGCTGCGCGTGGCGGGGCTCTACCCGGTGATGACGCTGGCCCTGGCGTTCCTGGCCTTCGGGCTGCCCACGCTCCTGCACGGCAGCGGCTTTCTCGCCGTGTACATCGTGGGAATCCTGCTGGGCAACGAGACCATCCGCTACCGCACGGGCCTGCTGCGCGTGCACGACGCGCTGGCGTGGCTGTCGCAGGTGTTGATGTTCCTGGTGCTGGGGTTGCTGGTGTATCCGCGCAACCTGGTGGAGGTGGCGGGCGTGGGGCTGGGCATGGGCCTCATCCTCGCCTTCGTGGCGCGGCCCATCGCAGTGCTGCTGTGCCTGGCGCCCTTCCGCTTCCCGCTGGGGGAGATTGTCTACACGGGCTGGGTGGGCCTGCGCGGCGCGGTACCCATCATCCTGGCCACCTTCCCCGTGCTGTCGAACACGGCGGGCTCCCGGGACATCTTCAACATCGTGTTCTTCATCGTGGTGGTGAACGGGCTGGTTCCCGGCGCCACCGTGCCGTGGGTGACGCGCAAGCTGGGCCTCGCGGCGCGGGTGCCCGAGCCGCCGCAGGCCGTGCTCGAAATCGCCTCCACCCAGCTCCTCAAGGGCGAGCTGAGCTCGTTCTATATCGACAAGGCCTCCGCGGTGACGGGCGAGCGGCTGGCGGACCTGCCCTTCCCTCCGGGCTCCGCGGCGATGTTGCTGGTGCGAGGCCAGGAGCTGCTCGCGCCCAAGGGCGACACCGTGTTCCAGCCAGGGGACCACGTGTATGTCTTTGGCCACGCGGAGGACCTGCCGCTCCTGCGACTCCTGTTCGGCCAGCAGGAGGACGAGTAGCGGCTACTCGAGCAGCGCCTTGAACACCGCCTGGTCCTGCGGTGAGAGGGTGACGGTCCTCTTGCCCACCTGGACCTGCGCGCGCCGGGCCGTGGCGAAGTGCTTCAGGTCGGCGGCGGAGACCGTTCCGGACAGATGCTCCTCGAAGGCCGCGCCGCCCCTCAAGACACGGGCGAAGTAGGGCGAGCCCTCCTTCGAGAAGGACACCTTCACGGCCTTGCCATCCGCCTGGAGCTGGAAGCGCTGCGTGGGCTCCCACGCGGTATCCACGCCCACGTGAATCAGCTCGACGCCGACCCGAGACGCGTCCGCCCCGGACATCCACGAGGCCTCCAGCCGGGTCTCCCCGGCGCTCATGTCGTCGCCTTCGCCGCCCCAGCTCGCCGAAGTCGCGACGCGCTCGGCGGGGCTCAGGACAGGCTCCAACCTCACGCCATCGTCGAGCAGGGCCATGCCCTCGCCGACCATCGCCATGGAGCGCTGATACGCGCGAAACGCCCAGTATCCCCCTCCGAGGAGGAGCACCCCGAGCACGGCCCCACCCACGATGAGCTTTCGACGCATCCCTGACTTGATAGCGCGTCTCGCGCCCGTGAGCCATGGCCCCCCTCTCCTCGAGGGCCATGGCGTGGTCCAGGCTCAGTTCGACGGCGCGTTGGCGTACCAGCGCACGTAGTCCACCTCGAGCACCTGCGGGAACACGGTGCTCGCGGGGTCTCCGCCCAGGTCGCCCAGCGCGAGGTTGAGAATCACGTGGTTGGGTTGGTCGAACACCCACGTCCCCATCGTCCCGCGCGCGAAGGTGAAGCGCTTGATGCGGTCCGCGTACCACTCGACGCGGTTCGCATCCCAGAAGATGCCGAACGTCCGCCACGCATCCCCCACCCGCGCCGGCGCGTAGTCCACCTGTCCCGGCGAATCCCATCCATAGGTGATTCCAGGTCCATGCAGCGTGCCGTGCGCCAGCGTGGGCAGGGCGCCCTCGCCCTCGAAGATGTCGAACTCGCCGTTGGCCGGCCACTCGCCCGTCGAGCCCATCAGCCACGCCGCGGGCCACGTGCCGTTCCCCACCGGCGCCTTGAGCCGCACCTCCACATAGCCATACTGGCGCTCCAGCCGCCCCTTGGTGTGGATGCGCGCGGACGTGTAGTCGCGCGTCACGCCGTCGCCGCCCGTATAGGTCTCCCGCAGGGCGGTGATGCGCAGATGGCCACTGCCATCCAGTTGCACGTTCTGCGTCCGCCCCGTGTACTGCTGAAGCGTCCGGCCGCGGTCCCACATGCCGCCCGTCTCCGCCTGCCACACCTGGGGATTCGGCGAGGTGCCCGCGACGCCGTCGAACTCATCGCTCCACAGGAGGTGGCTCGGCTCGCCCGGCGTCGCCGGAGGCACCACCTCCAGCGTCACCGCGTCCGCCAGGAACACGTTGCCGCTCACCGCGCCGGACTGAAGGACATACACATCCACCCGGTTGCCGGACTGCTGCACCGGAGCGTCGACCGTCAGGTGCTGGAACGCGGTGGTGAGCGACGCGGAGTCCTCCGCATAGCCCACCGTGGCCCCGGCGGCGTTGCGCTCGCGGACCACCAGCACCACGGGCTTGCCCACCGTGCCCGCGTTCCCCGCCGCGACGTACGCCGACGCGCGATACACCGTGCCCGCCGTCGTGGACGCCACCGCGTCCGGCGCGTCGTCCAGCGAGTACATGTCCCCCGCCGTCCGCGTGACCCTCACCACCGACGCACCGTCCGGCGCCGAGGCATGCGCGCTTCGGCTCAGCGAGCCCTGCCAGCTCGACCAGCCCGTGACGTTCGACTCGAACGACGGGTTGGGCAGGAGGTTTCCAGGCGGCAGCGAGAGCCGCGACGCCGCCGCGCTCTCGTCCGACGCCGGCGCCCCCCCCGCACACCCCACCGTGGCCAAGGCCACCCCGCTCAACATCCCCATCCAGGTTCGCTGCCACATCGCGACGCGCTGTCTCATGAACTCCTCGGCGTGGAAGGAGCCCTGGCCATATCGACGAATCTCAAACATGGCTCGACCTTTTCATGTGATTTCGGTTTTACAGCTCCCGGTCGAATCCGCTGCGCCACCGGCCGGGGACGCGTGTCTGGCCATGAATGCGCCCGGCCCTGGCGCCGGGCTGGCGGGCTCGGGAACGGGAGGGGGCCTTGGCCCCGGGGAGCGTCCGTGTCAGGAAGCGCCCATGGGCTTCCTGCATCAAGCACTCATCTTCCTGGGCGCCGCCGTGGTGTCCGTCCCGCTGTTCAAGCGGTTGGGGCTGGGCTCGGTGCTCGGCTACCTGGTGGCGGGAGCCATCATCGGCCCCTCGGGCGCGCGGCTGATTGGCGACGTGGAGAACGTGCTCCACTTCTCCGAGCTGGGGGTGGTGCTGCTGCTGTTCGTCATTGGCCTGGAGCTCCAGCCCTCGCGCCTGTGGAGCCTGCGCCAGTCCGTGTTCGGCATGGGCGGCGCGCAGGTGCTCCTCACCGGCGGACTGCTCGGGGCCGTGAGCTGGCTGCTGGGCCTGCCTCCGGGCGCCGCCATCATCGTGGGCTTCGGCCTGTCGCTGTCCTCCACCGCCTTCGCGCTCCAGCTCCTCGCCGAGCGCAACCAGCTCACCACCGGCTACGGACGGCTGGCCTTCGGCATCCTGTTGTTCCAGGACCTGGCCGTCATCCCGCTGCTCGCGGCGCTGCCCCTGCTGGGCCAGGCGCAGACGGCCGCTGTGGAGCCGGGCTGGCACACGGGCCTCAAGGTGCTGGCCGTGCTCGTCGGCGTGGTGCTCGTGGGGCGCTTCCTCCTGCGTCCGCTGTTCCGCGTCGTGGCCTCCTTCCACAGCCAGGAGCTGTTCACCGCCACCGCGCTGCTCGTCGTCGTGGGCACCGCCGCCCTGCTCAACGCGGTGGGCCTGTCCATGGCGCTGGGCGCCTTCCTCGCCGGCGTGCTCCTGTCCGAGTCCGAGTACCGCCACGAGCTGGAGGCCGACATCGAGCCCTTCAAGGGCCTGCTGCTGGGGCTGTTCTTCATCGCCGTGGGCATGAGCGTGAACCTGGGCCTCATCGTCCAGAAGCCCCTGCTCATCACCGGACTGGTGCTGGGCCTGGTCGCGCTCAAGGGCGCGGTGCTCTACGGCCTGGGGCGCTTCAGCCTGAAGGAGCAGGAGCCCTCGCTCAGCCTGGGCATCGTCATCTCCCAGGGCGGCGAGTTCGCCTTCGTCCTCTTCGCGCTCGCGGTGTCCTTCCAGGTGATGCCGCCGGCGGTGTCGGAGCTGCTCGTCGTCGTCGTGGGCCTGTCCATGGCCACCACGCCGCTGTTCTACGCGGCCTATGAGCGCTGGGGCCGCCCGCGCTTCCGTCCCCAGACGCAGGCGCGCGAGTACAACGTGGCCCCGGAGGAGGACCACCCCGTCATCATCGCCGGCTTCGGCCGCGTGGGTCAGGTGGTGGGCCGCCTCCTGCGCGCCAAGCGCATCGGCTTCACCGCCATCGACGCCAGCCCCGAGCACATCGACTTCATGAAGCGCTTCGGCAGCCAGGTGTTCTACGGGGACGCCTCGCGGCTGGACCTGCTGCGCGCCGCCCGCGCCGACAAGGCCCGCGTCTTCGTGCTGGCCATCGACGACATCGAGGCCTCCCTGCGCACCGCGAAGACGGTGCGGGAGCACTTCCCGCACCTCGTCATCTTCGCCCGCGCGCGCAACCGCGTGCACGCCTACCGCCTGCTGGACCTGGGCATCGAGCACGTCATGCGAGAGACCTTCGCCGGCAGCATGGAGATGGGCGGCGACGTCCTCCAGGCGCTGGGCCTCACCTTCTCCGAGAGCCACCGCGTCATGGAGCGCCTGCGCGAGCACGACGAGAAGATGCTGCGCGAGACGGCCCGCTACCACGGCGACGAGAAGAAGCTGATGGAGATGGCCGCCCGCGCGCGCAAGGAGCTGGAAAGCCTGTTCGAGCAGGACGACGCCGAGCAGAAGAAGTCCGCGTAGGCCCCCCGCCGCCCCGGTCCGGACCGCCCCACCTCATTCCCAGAAAAACCTGAACCAGCATTCACTGGCGGCGCATTCGTCCATTCCCGTTGCAGCCCTGCTGCACAAAATCCGGGGGCCTGGGGGCGGGCAAGAGCGGAAACACAGGGGCTGCTCGCGGGAGTCGGGGAGCGGAGTATGGTTCTGCCCGGATGCGCCTCCGCCTCACCGCAGCCCTCATGCCCACCGCCTTCCGTGCATCGGCCCACGCGGAAGTCCCGGGCACCCGCTCGTCCTCGACGCCCCGCCGTCGCCCTCGGGCGATGGGCGGCGATGGCCGCTGGCGCTGACCTCCCCGCGGCTCCCCCCTCCTGTCTCCCGGCCCCTCGCGAACCCCACGACGCATGCCCTCCACCCCCGCCAAGAAGCGCCAGCGCCCACCGACACCCCCGCCCGCGACGGCCGAGGTGTCTGGCGTACCGCTCCATGCGCTCCTGGAGGGACTGCCGGACGCCTTCTTCACGCTCGACGCGCAGTGGCGCTTCACCTACGTCAGCCCGCGCATGGCGGAGCTGCTGGACGGCGCCGCGACACAGGGCGACGACGTGCGCCTGGCCTGCTCCTCCCTCCTGGGGTTGGGAGAGCACCTGCGCTTCGAGCAGCCCGCGACCCAGCAGGCCGCCACGCGCTTCGAGCATGACTGGCCGGGAGGAGACCTGTGCTTCGACGTGCGCGCGCGCGTCATCCACGGGGGCCTGCTGGTGCACTGCCGCGACATCTCCGGCGAGCGCCGCGCGAAGGAGGAGCTGCGCCGCACCAGCGAGGTGTTCCGCGCCGTCCACGAGGGCACGACGGACGCCATCTACACAAAGGACCTGGAGGGCCGCTACCAGCACATCAACGCCGCCGGCGCGCGCGCGGTGGGGCGCACCGTGGAGCAGGTGCTGGGGCGCACGGACCCGGAGCTGTTCAGCGCGGAGGTCGCCCGGAACAACGCCGCCAATGACCGCGAGGTGCTCGCCTTCGGCCGCACCATCACCTACGAGGACTCGCAGCCGGGCGAGGACGGGCCCCGCGTGTGGCTGTCCACCAAGGGCGTGCTGCGCGACGCGAATGGCAAGGTGGTGGGGCTGTTCGGCATCAGCCGCGACATCACCCAGCGCAAGTGGGCGGAGGAGGAGGCGCGCCGGCACTCCGAGTTCCAGGAGCAGCTGATGGGCATCGTCAGCCATGACATCCGCAGCCCGCTGGGCGCCATCATGAACTGGTCGCGTGTCATGGCGGAGGCGGGCACGGCCGAGGACGCGCGGCGCACCAGCCAGCGCATCGCCACCGCGGCGGTGCGAATCGAGCGGCTCACCCGCCTGCTGCTGGACTTCACCCGCACGCGGCTGATGGGCGGCGTGGCCATTGAGCCCCGGCCGGTGGACCTGAAGGACCTGGTGGCGCGCGTGGCCCACGAGTTCCGCGTGGCCTACCCCGAGCGCACCATCGAGGTGGAGCAGAAGGGCAACACCCAAGGCATGTGGGACCCGGACCGGCTGGGACAGGTGGCCTCCAACCTGCTGGAGAACGCCCTCAAGTTCGGCCCGCCCGACAGCCCCGTGCGGTTGGTGACGCACGCGGCGCGGGGCAACAAGGTGGCGCTGGAGGTGTGCAACGGCGGGCGCCCCATCCCCGCGCACCTGGTGCCGCACCTGTTCGAGCCCTTCCGCAGCGGCCCCCAGACGACGCGCACGCTCAAGATGAGCTACGGCCTGGGCCTCTACATCGTCCGGGAAATCGTCCAGGCGCACGGCGGCGCCATCGAGGTCACCTCCACCGAGGAGGACGGCACGCGCTTCACCGTGACGCTGCCCCGCCGCTCGCTGCCCGCGCGGCCTCCGGGTCAGCCCTCGCCCCGCGTGCCGCGCTCGGAGCCCAGGTAGCGGTAGAGCAGCGCCGCCAGCTCCTCCCCCGCGAAGGGCTTCGTCAGGAAGTCCGAGCAGCCGCTCTCGAAGCCCGCCTGCACGCACGACGCCTCCATGCGCGTGGTGCACAGGATGATGGGCGTGTGGCGGGTGCGCTCCCGCTCCCGCAGCGCGCGGCACGTCTGGAGTCCGTCCAGGTTCGGCATGTGGACGTCCAGCACCACCAGGTCCGGGGACTCCGTCTCCGCGCGCGCCAGTGCCTCCAGGCCGTCGCGCGCGATGAGCGTCTCGTAGCCGCGCTCCACCATCATCATCTGGTGGAGCATCAAGACGGTGTGCGAGTCGTCGACGAGGAGCACCTTCTTGCGCCGCATGGGCCCGTCCTTCCTTGCGCGCGTCAGGGCCCCGGGGGGGCGTAGCAGAGCTGGCGCAGGTGCATCAGCCGAGGAGGCCCCATGCCCAGGAACCGCACGCCCATGCCCAACGGACAGCTCAGCCCCTCGCGCGAGGCCCAGGGGTTGGCCCACGCGACGACGCCGGGCGACTCCAGGTGCTCGCCCGTCGTGGGCAGGTGGATGCGCAGCGTCACCGCCGCCCCCGGCCGCGCGGGCACCAGCGTGCGCACGAACAGCCCGCCGGGGCTCAGCGCGAAGGACACGCCCGACGTCCACGAGAGTCCTCGGGGGCCGACCTCGCCGAACTCCACCGGGCACGAGAAGGGCACCCGCTCCTCCACGCGCAGCGACGATGTGCCCTCGCGCCCCAACATCGCGTGGATGCGCGGCAGCAGCGTCGCCGCCCGGGCGCACTCCGCCGCCGTCACCGCCAGCGAGGGCACCCCCTCCAGCAGCACCCGCGCGCCCGGACTCGAGCGCGCCCAGACGCCGCCCCAGCTCCCATCCCCCGCGACGATGAGCAGGTGCGGCGCGGAGCCATGCTCCTCCACGCGAGCGGCGGCGCCCTCCACGGTGGCGCTGTAGAGCAGCTGGTGGCCGGACGCCTCCAACAGCGAGCCCAGGCCCGTCCACGTCCTCGCGCCCACCGCGCCCGCGAGCAGCACGACGCGCGGGCTGTAGCGCTCGCTGGGCGTGAGCAACGGCTGCGTGCCCATCAGCGCGGACAGCCGCGAGCGCACCGCCGCCTCCGTGATGGGCGTCAGCAGGCAGTCCTCCACGCCCTCCGCGTCCGCGGCCTCCAGCACCTCCGCGGGCGTGTGCGGCTCCGCGACCAGCGCCACGGTCGCCCCCGCCGCGCCCACGCGGGCCTTCAGCCCCCCGAGTCCTCCAGGGCCGCGCTCGCGCACCTGACGCCAGTGCACCAGCACCAGCCGGGGGCGAGCACGCGACAGCTCCAGCCCCACCGAACCCGGCACCACGGCTTGCACCGGCTCGAAGCCCAGCGACTTCGCCACGCGCGACACCACCAGCCACGCGTCCCCGGCCACTCCAACCCACAGCACGCGGGGCGCGGACAGCGCCTCACCCACGGCTGGACGGACAGGGCCTGGGGCCATCCTCATGCGGTGCCTCCGTGTCCTCCCCCCGGCCCGCCCATCTCGTTCTCATCGAGATATGGGAATCAACCGCTCGCCGAACACTCCCCCCGGCAAGATTCCAGGGAGAGTTGAGGAATACATGACAGAGGCAACACGCCGCTCCCGCGTGTGCGGGTGCGTCAGATGCGAGCGACGGTGACGCCCGAGTCCACCGCCTGCAGGTCGTCCCCGAAGGACACATCCACGGGGGCGCCGGAGGGCGGGTCATACGGCGCGCGCCCGACCTGCTTGGTTCCGAAGCGCGGCATCAGCGGCGCCATCACGTAGGAGCGGAAGCACCAGGCGAAGAAGCTCACCGGCTTCAGGTCGGGGTGGATGGACGCCTCGATTTTCGCGTGGGCCTCCGGCAGCAGGCTCCAGTGCAGGCCCGGCGTCTCGTGGTGGACCGCGTGCAGGCCGTTGTTGAAGAGGAAGAAGTTGATGAGGCGACCGGTGAAGCTGCGGCTGTGGTCATGGTCGCTCCAGGGGTCCGCGTGGACGTGCTGGATGTAGTTGAAGAACATGATGGTCCACAGCGAGAAGAAGGCCGGAATCAGGAACGCGAAGGCCCAGACGCGCAGGCCGCCCGCCACGCCGAACAGGTAGATGGCCAGCGCGACGAGCGCCGCGTGCGTGCCGCCCCACACGACGTACTGGAGGACAATCTGGCGGAACAGCGCGGGATTGCGCGCGCGCGCCTTCTCGATGAAGGCCTTCGTCGGCTCCTGCTGCCAGTAGGTCGAGATGAAGGGGAAGAAGAAGGCCACCAGGAAGTTGTGCTTCTTCGAGTAGCGCCAGGTGATGGTGGCGTCGCCCGCCTTGTTGACGAACTTGTGGTGGTTCAGGTTGTGCGTCGGAATCCACACGAAGGTGGGGTAGCCGTAGAAGAGCGACAGCCACATGCCCATCGCCTCATTCATCTTCCGGTTGCGGAAGGTGGGGCAGTGATTGTGGTTGTGGGCGATGACCCCCGCGGACAGCGCCAGGTAGCACGCGAGAGGACACAGGTACGGGATGAGCTGGGGGGCCGCGTACATCGACAGGGCCACCACCGGCATCGCCAGGCACCAGAGAAGAGTACGAACGTCGGCGCTGTAACGGAGCATGGCCGGCAGTGTGCCTTACGCCTCTGTCCGGAACCAAAACTATCGCTCCGACGTTGGGGCGCGTGCCTGCTCGCTCGCGATGTAGGAGGGGATGCGACGCCCGTCCCCTCGGATTCGCAGAGTCTGTCAGGACGCGCCGGGTCTCCTCCCGATTGAAACACGGACGGAATCGTCGAAATGAGCGGTCCGTCGCTTGCGCGCCTTTGTCGCCCGACGGTAATACGCCCGCCACATTCTGACTCTGCAAATCAATATCAAAACCAGGGAGAATCCATGAAGTCTCGTGTCCAGGCCGTGGCGCTCGTGTGTCCGTGGCTCGCCGCGTGTGGGTCCGACGTGGAGGTCACCCCGGGAACCCCCGTCGTGCCCTTCGTGCAGGTGGCATCGCCCGTGTCTGGCGCGAGCGTGGATGAGGCCGTGATGCGGCTGTCCGGTCAGGTGACGGCGCCGGGCACGCTCGCGAAGCTGGCGGTGCGGGTGAACGGGGGCGAGCCACGCCCGGTGGAGGTGACGGCTGGGGGGTACAACGTGAGCACCTTCGTGGTGGAGCTCACGCTCGCGGAGGGTGACAACGAGGTCACGTTCGAGGCGGAGGACGCGCTCGGCGGCACGAGCGTCCAGTTGGTGCGGCTCACCTTCGCGCCGGAGACGCAGGCGCCCCACATCCAGGTGCGGTCGCCCGCCGCGGGGCTCGCCGTCAGCGCGCGCCGGGTGCGCGTGGAGCTGACCGCCACGGACAACAAGGGTGTCACGGGGCTCACCTACTCGCTCAACGGCGGCGCCGAGGAGACGCTGCGCCTGCCCTCCTCGCCCGAAGACGTCCTCGCCTTCGACGTGACGCCTCGCGCGGGGGCGAACCAGCTCGTGGTGCGCGCGAGCGACGCGCGAGGCAACGTGGGTACGTCCACCGTGGGCTTCCACCTGGGCGGCCTGTCCACCGCGGGCGGCCTGCACAGCGGCGCGCTCCGCGACGGCCGCGTCTATACGTGGGGACGCAACCTGCGCGGCCAGCTGGGCCTGGGCGCGGGCTCCGCTGCCAACTACAACGTGCCCCAGCGGGTGCCGGGCCTCGAGGGCGTGGTCTCCATCGCCTTCAACCAGGGCTTCTCCATGGCGCTCGACGCGAGCGGCGCCGTGTGGACGTGGGGCGAGAACAGCAACGGCCAGCTGGGACACGGCACGCCTCCGGAGCCCGGCCAGCCGCGGACGCCGGGCGCGTCCATGAGCGCCTCGCCGGCGCGGGTGCCCGGCCTGACGGGCGGGGTGGCCATCGCCGCCGGCTACACCCACGGCCTGGTGCTGATGGAGGACGGCACGGTGCGCGCCTTCGGCTCCAATGACGAGGGACAACTGGGGGATGGCACCATGACCTCGCGCGACTACGCCCTGCCCGTGCCCGGCGTGACGGACGCGGTGAAGGTGGTGGCGGGCTCGGCGCACTCGGCGGTGCTGAAGCGCGACGGCACCGTCTGGGTGTGGGGCCGCAACACCTACGGCAACCTGGGCACGGGGACCGCGGGCAAGCCGGGGCGCCCCTCGGCCGACGTGGTGCCGGGCCTGACGAACGTGGTCGACATCGCCAACGGGCGCGACCACTTCCTCGCGGTGCACGCGGACGGCACCGTGTCCTCGTGGGGCCTGGGCGCCAGCGGACAACTGGGACATGGGCTCAAGGGCAAGGACGTGCAGAGCGCCACGCCCGTGAAGGCCAGGGGCGTGACGGACGCCCGCGCCGTCTTCGCCAACGGCAACTACGGCTTCGCCCGGCGCGCGGATGGCTCGCTGCTGGCCTGGGGACAGAACGGCAACGGCCAGCTGGGCGTGAGCGACGAGGCGGACCGCGCCGAGCCCACGGCCTCCTCGGAGAAGGTGAGCCCGCTGTCCTCCATGGGCATGGGCGCCACCCACGTCATCGCCGTGCGCGGGGATGGCTCCATCTACGCGTGGGGCTGGAACCTGGAGGGCTCGCTGGGCCCCAGCGGCGTCATCGACCGCTGGGCCTATACCGACCCCATTCC
Organism: Myxococcus stipitatus; assembly: GCF_038561935.1. Next base: position 9,460,762 of record NZ_CP102770.1, read on the forward strand.
GGTGAGCCTGCCGTGAAGCGCGCCGCCGCGCTGGGCCTCATGCTGACGCTCCTGGGTGCCGCCGCGTGCGGCGACACCTCGGAGCCACCGTCCAAGCCCCCGCCGCCGGAGCCCGAGCCGCCCATCGTGACTCCGCCGCGCTTCGACGTGCCGGAGCGCGGCGAGGACAAGCCCGGCGGCGACACCAGCGTCGTGAGGTCCGGCCCCACCGCGTTCACCCAGCCCGCGGCCAACCTCTCGCTGGCCCGGAGCGCCGAGTTCTTCGTGGGTGAGTCCGTCTTCGAGGCGGACTGGGTGCCCGCGCCCGGCGCGCAGCCGGAGCGCGATGGGCTGGGCCCCGTCTTCCACTCCGTCTCCTGCCTCGCCTGCCACCTGGGCAACGGCCGGGGACGGCCTCCCGAGGAGAACGAGGTGGCGGACACGCTGCTGGTGCGCCTGTCGGTGCCAGGAGCGGGGCCCCATGGCGAGCCCGTGCCCGAGCCCACCTACGGCGACCAGCTCCAGCCTCGCGGGGTTCGACAGGTCCCCGCCGAGGGACAGGTGCGCATGACGTGGAGGGACGTCCCCGGCACCTTCGCGGACGGCGAGCCCTACACGCTGCGCGAGCCCCGGCTCGCGCTGACGAACCTGGCCCATGGCCCCATGGCCCCGGACACCCGCACCTCCGCGCGCGTGGCGCAGCCCATGGTGGGCCTGGGCCTGCTGGCCGCCATCCCCAACGAGACACTCGTCGAGTGGGCGGACCCGGATGACAGCAACAAGGACGGCGTCTCGGGCCGGGTCAACCGCGTGTGGAACCAGCGCCTGGGGCACGTCACCCTGGGGCGCTTCGGCTGGAAGGCGAACCAGCCGGACCTCGAGCACCAGAACGCGGCGGCCTTCCTGGGAGACCTGGGGCTCACCACGTCCCTGTTCCCCCAGGAGAACTGCACCGCGGCCCAGGCCCCGTGCCACGCCGCCCCCAACGGCGGTGCTCCCGAGGTGAGCGAGCGGCAGCGGCTGGCGCTCGACTTCTACTCCCACATGGTGGCGGTCCCCGCGCGAGAAGGCACGAGCGCGCCCCAGGTGCTCCAGGGAAAGGGCGTCTTCCACCGCGTGGGCTGCGCGAAGTGCCACCGCCCCTCCGTCACCACCGGCACCCTGGCGGGCTACCCGGAGCTGTCGGGACAGCTCATCTGGCCGTACTCGGACCTGCTGCTGCATGACCTGGGGGAGGGGCTCGCCGATGGACGCGAGGACTTCCTCGCCACCGGACGCGAGTGGCGCACCGCCCCGCTCTGGGGACTGGGCCACACCCAGGCGGTGAGCGGACACACGCACCTGCTGCACGACGGCCGCGCCCGCACGCCCCTGGAGGCCATCCTCTGGCACGACGGCGAGGCCCGGTCCGCGAAGGAGGCCGTGCGCGCGCTGCCCAAGGCGGAGCGGGAGGCGCTCCTCGCCTTCCTCGGCTCGCTCTGAGCCGGGCACGCCCTCGATTGACATTCCGGGGCAGCAGAATCCGGGATTCTTCTGTCATCCAGATACACTGAAATCCGGCCCGGGGAGACCTCCTGTCCACCCCGGGCCGGGGCATTTCGCCCCACGGCGTGCCGAAACAGACCTGCTCCCGGCACCGTGTCGCCCGTGACTCCTGGATTGCACCTGCACCCAGGACACCTCCGTCTCGCGGAAGTCCTGTGCGGGCGACTGTCGGCTCGCCGACATATCCATACGTCCCGCCCGCCGCCCCGTGGCCATTCCTCCCCTCGAGGAGGTCCCTCGCCCGTCTCCCGGTGGACAACCGAGCGAAACAGGGAAGCGGGAACAAGAGTTCCGCACAAGGATTGCACCAGTATCCTGGACTCCTGGTTGTTGTTCCCACATCAGGGAGTCTGAGGGGACCCGGCGGACAGGCCGTTGGAGTCCCTGACATCGGACGTTGCGGCACGGGCGAGGTGAAAGTGTCTCGAGAATCGGTTATGCGAAAAGGCATCATGGGAGCCAAACGAATTGCCGTGCAGCCGAAGCTCGCTGATTTCCAGGAGAGGATCCGCGCGTCGGGTCTTCGCAGCACCGCGCCCCGCGTGGCGGTGCTCCGCGAGCTGGAGTCCGCCACCGCGCCGATGAGCCACGCCGACCTGGTGGATGCGCTGGGTGACGAGGGCTACGACCGGGTGACCATCTACCGCAACCTGACGGACCTCACCGAGGCCGGCCTGGTGGTGCGCGCGGACCTGGGCGACCACGTGTGGCGCTTCGAGCTGCGCCGCTCGGGTGACGAGCACAGCGGCAACCACCCGCACTTCACCTGCACGGACTGCGGCACGGTGGCCTGTCTGCCGGAGGAGTCCATCCGCATCGCGGGCTCCAAGGGCGTGCCCCGCGCCGTGGCGCAGAAGAGCGTGGACGTGCAGCTGCGCGGTCTCTGCGACCGCTGCGCGTAACCCCTCTGGGGCCTCATCACGAGAGGCCCGAGCGCTCCCACCTGACCGGACGCGGGGCATCACCCCCCGCGTCCGGCAGCCGCCGGAGCGTGACGGTCTGTTACTGGATGGTGTACGCCACCGTGCCGCTGCAGCTCCCGTTGGAGTAGCAGCCCGCGCGGATGGTGTACGTGCCCGCCGTCGTCGCGGTGAACGACGCGAAGGACAGCACACCGCACGAGTCGTCGTTGCTCGCGACGGAGGTGCCCGCGGAGTTGGTGAGCCGCAGGTAGGTGTCACCCGTGCCCGTGGCGCCGTCCACCGAGCAGGTGCCGAAGCGAATCGTCTGGCCCGCCGCCAGCGTCACCGCCTGGTTGGTGGTGTTGACGGTGGCGTTGGACGTGTTGGTCGCCGTGAAGTTGAACTTGATGGAGGGCGGCGGGTTGGTGGTGCCGCACAGCCGCTGGCTGCCGGCCACCGCGCAGTAGTCGCTCACCGCGGGGCGCACGTAGGTGATGTCCTCGCCGCGGCAGCCCGTCTCCGCGCACACGTTCACGATGGAGCAGCTCCCGTTGGAGACGTAGTCCGTCTCGCCGCGCACCAGGATGCCGGCCACGGTGTAGTCGGTGTTCTCATACACGCCGGAGCCGGAGTTGCCGCCGAACGTGTCCGTGGAGGCCACGAAGAAGTCCAGCGAGCTGGGCCGCGCGTCGCGCACGGAGCCGCCCGCGTCAATCTTGAACGGGATGCCGCTGCCCGAGCCGATGACCGTGACCTTGCTGCCCACCGGCATCGCGGCGTTGCCGGCGCGGATGGGCGCGGGCTTGAAGCGCGGCGTGGCGGCGCGGTCCAGCCGGACGATGGCGTAGTCCAGGTTGGGCGTGCCGGAGGTCTGCTTGCGCACCACGACGCTGGAGCACGAGAAGACGTCCGCGGACGTCACCGCCTGCATCTGGCCCGCGGCGGAGCGGTAGAAGTTGAAGACGAAGCGCGTGTCGCCGCACGTGCTGATGCAGTGGCCGGCCGTCAGCACCAGGTTGTCGTCGATGAGCGTGCCGGAGCAGAACGCGGGCGTCTGGTCCGTCAGGAAGCGCTCCGTCGAGCACAGGCCATACGCGCTCTGCAGCGTGGACGCGTTGAACGTCACCCGGCCCTGCGCGTCCGTGGCGATGGCGGACGCGCGCATCAGCGCCACCGTGGACTCCATCGCCCGGGCCCGCAGCGTCGCGTTCGGGTGCGCGTAGACGTCCTGGCGGTCGTCGGTGCCGTAGACCACGGGCTGCTCGGTGGTCCCCTCCGTCTGGCCCTTCTCGGGGGCACCGCCCTCCGGCGCCGGCCCACAGGCCGCGACGGACACGGTACACAACAGCGAGCCCAACAGCTTCCGACCTGCTCCACTCCGAAGAAGGGTGCGCATGCGGGGGACAGCTCCTTGACGAGAGACCGCCGCCGGGGTGGCGGACGGCGCGCGCATCTTCAAGCCATCCCGCAATACCTGTAAATCACAATAAAAACTGTTTTCGCGTAACTCAAATAGACGCAACTTCATTGCAATAGACGACACACCGCGTCCTTCCCGGGAGCAGTCGTGCGTCATGTGGTGAGCACTTGTGACGAGCAGCGTCGAACCCGGGCGGCCGGGCGGCGCCATGTCCCCGCGGACGGCCCTCGAGCGTGGTGGCATGGGGGGCGACAGGGCAGGTTGGCGCAGCGAGGCAGCCTCCCCACCCTTGCCCCCAGAAGCCGTCCTCTCACGGAAGGGAGAAGCACCCCATATGAAGACGCTCATCACCACGTTGGCCCTGTGCCTGGGCACCGCCGCGCTCGCGCAGAGCGAACCCGAGAAGGCCCCCTCGCAGACGCAGGTTCCGGGCCCCAACACGCGTGTCCACACCGGCGTGAATGCCGCGGACGTGGGCCGCGGCATCAACGGGGCCAAGAAGGAGGCGGAGAAGGTCCCCGGCCACGACAACACCTACAACAAGAAGGACGCGCTGAGCCTCAAGGGCACCTTGAAGGAGGCGGACGACGACAGCGTCAGCCTGACGCGCAAGAACCTGCCGGACGCCAAGCTGGAGGTGAAGGACCAGACGGTGGTGCTGCTGGACGGCAAGAAGGTCCGCGCGGACGAGATTCCCGAGGGCTCCGAGCTGAAGGTCCGCTTCCAGCTCGACGGCGACAACATCGTCGCCGTGGAGGTGCGCGCCACCAGCCCCAAGGGCACCGGGGGCTCCGGCCAGGACACGAAGAAGGACAAGGACGCGAAGCCCGTCGACGAGGACGTGAAGAAGGACCTCAACGACGGCACTCATTGAGCCGCACGGCGTTGACTGGCCAACGCCAGACCCGGCCCACTCCCTCGCGGGGGTGGGCCAGGTCATTTGTGTTCCCTTCCGCGTCGCCGCGATTGCCCACCGTGGGCAGTCCCCTTCCCTCTCCTCGCGGAAGCCGAGGGTGGGCCGCACGGTACGCCGCTTGCTCCGGACCGAGGCCGGGAGGAAGCGGTGATTCGACGACTGTTCGGCGCGAGTGTCGGTGTGGCGGTGATGGTGGCGGCCTGGGCGTGTGGCGGTTCCGACAAGCCAGGGCCGGATTCCACGGGTGAGCCCGAGCCTCCCGTGTCCGAGGGCGACGCGGGCGCCGACGGTGGCCCGGAGGACGACGGAGGCACGCAGAACCCGGAGCCCCCCGACGCGGGTCCTCCCGACGCGGGAGAGCCTCCGGTGCCGCCCAAGCCCGAGGGCCCCTGGCCCACGGACCCGCTGACGAACTACTCGTCGAAGTACGCCATCCCCAAGGTCGTCGCCATGGGCGTAGACGCCGCGCACAACCTCTGGTTCCTGAACCGGGACCGCATCGGCGTGCTGCGCGCGGGCACGGACAAGGTGCTGTGGAACAGCCAGCCCATCGGCCAGGCCAGCCGGGGCTTCGGCACGAGCCCGGACAACCTCGCCACCAACTCGCGCGTCATCTGCGGCGGCAAGGCCGGTGAGGCCTACGTGGGCTACGAGGCCGTCAACGACATCCCCGGCGGCCAGCGCATCGCCGGGCGCGGCGAGGCGGACTTCTCCGAGGAGCGCTACCTGGAGTTCCAGAAGGGCGACGTGGACGCGGTGGCGGTGAGCGACGACGGCACGGACATCGTGCTGCGCGAGCACCTCTTCCGCTCGAAGGGCACCAGCCGCCCCAGCCGCAACGAGCCCATCGGCATCCGCAACAGCAATGACTTCCACTACGACGAGGACCGCTCCGTCTACTCGTGCGTGCGCGTGATGCAGGGCCCCTACGAGGGCGAGGTCTACGTCGGCACCAACCACGGCGTGACGCGCATCCGCGGCTACGAGTACAGCAGCCACCGCCACCCGGCCTACTGGGTCACCACCCCCACGGGGGGCCGCTCCCAGCGCGCGGGCTACACCTTCGGGCTGGGCCTCTCGAAGGACGGGCACCTGCTCATCGCCAACGACTGGAAGATTGGCATCCTACCTCCCAACGCGGCGCTGGAGTGGTGGGACTCCGAGGAGCGCAAGCCGGAGATGCCCGCGGGCGTGGAGCCGGCCCTCTACACGCTCAACACCTTCGTGGACCCGGTGAACCCGGGCAACGACGAGACGCGCGGGGAGACGGCGCCGTTCAACTTCTGGCGCGCCTTCCAGCAGACGGCGGATGGCTACTACTACGTCGGCGGCCTGGGCACGGGCCTGTGGCAGTTCCAGGCGAATCCGCAGCGGCACAACCCGAGCAAGCTCGCCGACTCCGACTATGTCCGCATCCAGGGCGCCAACACGGACGACTACACGGCGCTCGCCGCCACGCGCGATGGCTCGCTCTTCGTGGGCACCGCGGACCACGGCCTGTGGCGGCTGACGCCGACGAAGCAACTGGAGAAGGTGGACGGCGTGAGCGGCTCCAAGGTGCAGCAGCTCATCTACGACGCGCGGGTGACGCCGGGCGCGCTGTACGCGCTGGTGGACGGCAAGCTGTACGTGCTGCGCGGGTACTGACGGCGCGCGCTACTTCGCCCGGGTGCCCACGGCGCCCGGGTGACCCGCGCCGGGGACCCGGGGCTGCGTGGGCAGGCGCAGGATGAAGGTGGAGCCCTGGCCCTGGGCGGAGCGCACGGTGATGCTGCCGCCCATGGCCTCCACGATTTGACGGGTGATGTAGAGGCCCAGGCCCAGGCCGCCGTAGTGGCGCTCCGACACGGCGCGCTCGAACTTGCCGAAGAGCCGGGCCATGCCGTCCTCGGAGATGCCGATGCCGTGGTCCTTCACGGCCAGCACCGCCATGGTGCCCTCGCCCACCAGCGACACCTCCACCGGGCGTCCCGCGCCGTACTTGGCCGCGTTGGACAGCAGGTTCACCAGCACCTGCTCCACGCGCAGCGGGTCCCACTGGCCGGGCAGCGAGCCGGAGACGTGCACGGACAGCTCGCAGCCCGCGCGGGCGAACTCCTCCGAGAACGCGTCCACCATCTGCCGGACCACCTGCACCAGGTCCAGCTCGCGCGGCTCCAGGCTCAGCTTGCCCGCCGCCAGCCGCGACACGTCCAGCAGCGTGTTCACCAGGCTGCCCAGCCGGGACAGCTGCCGCTCCAGCACCTGGCTGCGCGGCGCCAGCTCCTGGCTCAGCATGGGGTGCCCGCCGGCCACCTGCCGCAGCAAGAGTTGCAGGTGCAGCCGCATGCTGGTGAGCGGCGTGCGCAGCTCGTGGGCCGCCACGCTCAGGAACTCGTCCCGCGCGCGCACCGCCTCCTGCGTCTCGCGCAGCGCCTGCTCGCGCACGGCGCGCTCCCGGGCGGCGCCCGCGTCGCGCTGGGCCTCCACGCGGCGGCGCTCCGTGAGGTCCTCCACGTAGAGGCACGCGGCGACGACCTCGCCGCCCCGGCGCACGGGGTGGTAGCTGGCGCGGAAGACCCGCGTGCGCTCCACGCCGCCGCCGGGCTCGCGGTGGATGATTTCCACGCCGTCCAGCGGCTCGCCCGTCTCCAGCACGCGGCGCACGCGGCGGGCGGTGTCGCCCAGCGAGGAGTGGGGGCTCATCACCTCGTCCATGGGACGTCCGAGGTGGGCCTCGCGTGGCTGGCCGTTGAGGGCGGCCAGCGCCTCGCTCACCTCCACGAAGCGCAGGTTCCGGTCCACCACCGCCATGCCCAGCGGAAGCGTGGACATGAGCTCCGTGAGGGCGACGGGGCGAGCGCACTCTCCTGGGCCCTCTTGCCGCCCACCCAAGGGCGACGTCACTTCCGGGCCCATCTCAGGTGCGGTCCCAAGCCGGAGGCTCATCGTCTGCGCGTGTCTACCAACCTCGTCGGACGCCGTCACCGCTCGGCCCCCCGCAGTGTGTCCAATGGTGGAATAAAGCACGGTGGCTCCGTCCGGAATCTTGCCCGAAACAGGCGGGTTCTGACGCCACCCCCACTGTGTCCCCAGGGAGGGCAGGCGTGCGTGGGGCACCTGCTTCAACCCACCTCCCCTGGCCTGCATAGAATCAGGTGCTTCGCCGTCCCGGCCCCGAAAGGAATCGCACCCGCATGCGTTTGAGACGTTGGGTCCGCCGCCGCCCCCCCGTGTCCTCCCTGGATGTCTCGCGAATGGAGCCCCTGTCCGGGGGGCGCAACGAGGTGGTGGCCTGGAGCGGCGAGGACCCCTTGCGCCCGGAGCGGCGCCTGCGGTGGAGGGACCACTTCACCCTCACGGAGAACCTGCTGCACCTGCCCCACCTGCCCGACGGTCATGACGGCCTGCGCATCGCGCAGCTGTCCGACGTCCACGTGGGCCAGGCCACCAGCGACGTGCGCATCCGCCGCGCGGTGGAGGCCGTCAACGCGGAGTCCCCGGACCTGGTCTTCCTCACCGGCGACTACGTCACCCACAGCCCCAAGCCCCTGCCGCGCGTGCGCGAGGTCCTCTCCGGCCTGAAGGGCCGCGTCTTCGTGGTGCTGGGCAACCACGACCACCAGGTCAACGCGCCCTACCTGCGCGAGAGCTTCGAGCGGCTGGGCTACACCGTGCTCCAGAACGAGCACCGCGTGGTGGAGGTGCGCGGCGCGCCGGTGACGGTGCTGGGTGTCGACGACGGGCGCACGCGACGCGACGACGTGGCGGCGACGTTCCGAGGCGCGCCGGAGTCCGGCACGCGGCTGGTGCTGGCCCACACCCCGCCCACGGTGGAGAAGCTGCCCGAGCAAGGCAACCTGGTGCAGTTCTCCGGGCACACGCACGGCGGACAGTTCATCGTCCAGGGCCTCACCGAGGCCCTCTTCCGCCGCGCCGGACAGCCCTACATCCGGGGGCACTACCTGGTGAAGGGCAACCAGCTCTACGTGAACCGGGGCCTGGGCTTCGGCTTCGGTGGCCCCTATCTGCGCCGGGGCAGCGAGCCGGAGGTCGCCTTCTTCACGCTGCGCTCCCGCATGGCCTTCGCCGCGGCGGGGTGACGCGAGGCTCAGCGCCGCAGCGGTGGTGAGCCCAGCTTGCCGCCGAACCCCTCCTGGCGTCCGCTCCGGCGCAGGCTGTAGGGCCCGGAGCCGAAGTAGACGATGAAGAGCGCGCCGCCCGCCATGGAGAGGTTCTTCATGAAGTGGATGAGCTGGTTCTGCGCCTCCAGCGGGTCCGCGACGAGCCAGAAGCGGTGGACCATGAACGCCGCGCTCAGCAGGAACAGGGCGATGAGCGCGGCTCCCAGCCGGGCAAACACGCCGAGCAGCACCGACAGCCCGCCCAGCACCAGCGCCGCGCCCGACAGCAGCACCGCCCAGCGAGGCTCCGGGACACCGGAGGCCTGGGCCACGGCCGTCAGCGCGTCCAGCTGGATGAAGTGGTTCAGGCCGCTGGTGATGAAGATGGCGGAGAAGAGCAGTCGAGCAATCGGCACGAGCACTCCCATGAAGGGCCTCCTGTGTCCCATGAACGCCGGGGCGTGGAAGTCACTCTCAAGCTGCCCATGACTTCCCACCCGACAGCGGGCGCTCGCCTCTTCGTCCACTGCATGACGCGCGCGGTGGGGCGCCGCCCGTCCGTCCGCCCGGCTGCGACAACACGCCACACATGGACGCCGGACGCGTGGGCGTATGGTCCACGGCGTCGTGAAAGCCCCTTTCGCTCTCGCCGCTGTGTTGGGTGCCGCACTGATGCTGGCGCCCGTGTCGCCCGCATGGGCCTGTGCCACGTGTGCGTGTGGTGACCCCACCTTGATGTCCATGGGCACCGAGCAGCCGTTCTCCGGCCGGCTGCGCCTGTCCTCCACGCTGCGCCTGTGGGGCCACACCGTGGGACAGGAGCGGGTGGACGCGCTGCGGCTGCGCGAGGCGCGCATGGACCTGGCCGTGGCGTATGCGCCCGTGCCGTGGCTGTTCCTGTCCGCGACGCTGCCGCTCCAGGCGCGCGAGGTGCGCGCGGTGAGCCTGTCGCGCGAGCGCGGCTGGGGCGTGGGCGACGTGGAGCTGACGGCCAAGGCGTTCGTGTTCCAGGACCAGGAGTTCTCCGCGAACCACCTCGTCAGCGTGCTCGTGGGGGCGAAGCTGCCCACCGCTCCCATCCTACGCGCGGACGACGGCACGGTGCTGGACCTGGACACGCAGCTGGGCAGCGGCTCCGTGGACCCGCTGGCGGGTGTGGCCTATCAGCACTTCCGGGGCAGCTGGTCCTTCCTCGTGAGCGCCACGGGCTTCCTGCCCACGCGAGGCATCCAGGGCTACCGCGCCGGGCCCTCCGTGCGCACCACGCTGGCCGCGCAGTACCAGCCCGCGGCGAAGTGGGCGGTGCGGCTGGGCGTCGACGGACGCATCGAGGCCGCCGCCGACATCCACGGCGAGAAGGAGGAGAACGGCGGCGGAGTCATCGGCTATGCCTCGCCCGACGTGCTCTTCAGCCCCAGCACCGACTTCGTGGTGGCCGCCGGCGTGAGAGTCCCCTTCTTCAACCAGCTGCGCGGACGCGTGGCCCCCACTCCCATCGCGATGATGTCCGTCGCGTACGACCTCTAGCGCCATGTCTCCTGTCGTGAAACCGTTGGCCCTTCCCGCGCTCCTGCTCTGTCTTTCCGGCTGTGGGGGAGGTGAGCGCATCGCGGGCGTGGAGTTGACCCTGGGGCTCACCACGGCCCGCGCGCGCGCCGTGCCCGAGGGCGCGGGGGCTCGCACGCTGCTGACGAACGAAGGGGAGCGGGTGACGCTCTCCGGCGCGCTCTTCACGCTGGGCAGCGTGGAGCTGGTGCCGTGCGAGACGACGGGCTGGCGGAGGCTGTGGCGGGAGCTGTCGCCGGTGGGCACGGCGTGGGCGCACTCGACCTCCAATGCCTTGCGGCTGGGCACGCCGCACGTGGTGGCGTTGGGTGAGACGGACGGAGGCGTGGAGCCGCTGGGCGTGATGCGTCCGCCGCCCGGTCGCTACTGCCGGGCACGGCTCACCTTCGAGCCGGCGGACTCGGACGCGGAGGGCCTGACGTCCGCGATGGAGGGGACGCGGCCCGTGGACATGGTGGGCCTGAGCCTGCATGTCCGGGGGACCCACGGGGACGCGGCGCGAGACTTCGAGGTGGAGACGCGCGGGCGGTACTCGGTGGACGTGGCGCTGGACGGGCTGGAGCTGACGGAGGACGCGCCCCGGGCGACGCGGGTCTTCACGCTGGCGTGGGACTCGTGGCTGGATGGCCTGGGGCCGGGCGAGTCGCCTCGCAACGTGGACCTGCTCGGCAACATTGCGCGGTCGGCCGCGCTCCAGTCTCCTGCGGCCCCATGATGCCTTCCGTCCCCCCCGAGCCCGCCTCGCGCGCGCGCATCAACCTGGAGTGGCTGCTGCGGCTGCGCTGGGGCCTGCTCTTGGGCCAGGCGGTGGTCATCGCGGTGGCGGCGTATGGGCTGGAGCTGGCGTTGCCGGTGCCGGTGCTCGCGGCGCTCCTGGGCTTGGAGGGCGCGACGAACCTCGCGGTGCGCGCGTGGCTGGGCCGCGCGCGCGTCAGCGAGGGGACCATCGGCAAGCTGATGCTGTGGGACACGCTGGTGCTCACGGGGCTCCTGGCGCTCAGCGGTGGGACGCACAATCCCTTCACGACGCTCTATCTGGTGAATGTGGCGCTGGGCACGGTGCTGCTGCCGGCGCGGTGGATGTGGAGCCTGCTGGGCTTCACGCTGGCGGCGTTTGGCTCGCTCTTCGTCTTGCAGGACGTGGACATCGCCCCGGGGCTGTCGCGGCCGGACCACGCGGCGCTGATGCGGCTGCACCTGAGTGGCATGTGGGTGGCGTTCGCGGTGGCGGCGGGCTTCATCGTGTACTTCGTGCAGCGGGTGACGCGGGCGCTGGAGGAGCGCGAGCAGGAGCTGGCGCAGGCGCGGGTGCAGCATGCGCGGCGGGAGAAGGTGGCCTCGCTGGCGACGCTGGCCGCGGGCGCGGCGCACGAGCTGTCCACGCCGCTGTCGACCATCGCGGTGGTGTCCAAGGAAGTGGAGCGCGCGCTGACGACGGCGGGGACCTCCGAGGCGGTGCGCGAGGACCTGCGGCTCATCCGCCAGCAGGTGGACCGCTGCCGCGACGTGCTGGTGCAGATGTCCGCGGACGCGGGACAGACGACGGGCGAGGCGTTCCACCCGATGCCGCTGGGCCGGCTGGTGGGGGATGCGCTGGCGGAGCTGTCGGGCGTGGAGCGGGTGCGGGTGGAGCTGCCTTCGGAGCTGAGCCAGTCTCAGGTGCAAGGACCCCCGCGTGCGCTGGCGCGGGTGGTGCGCGGGCTGGTGAAGAACGCGCTCCAGGCCTCGGCGCCCGTCAGGCCCGTGGAGCTGCGCGTGGTCGCGGGGAAAGGCAGCGTGCGGCTGGAAGTGCGCGATGGAGGGGCGGGGATGCCGGCGGAGATATTGGCGCGAGCGGGTGAGCCGTTCTTCACGACGAAGGCGCCGGGCGAGGGCATGGGGCTGGGCCTGTTCCTGGCGCGGACGCTGGCGGAGCAGCTGGGAGGCGCGCTGGAGCTGCGCTCCACGCCGGGACAGGGGACGGTGGCGAGCCTCGCGCTGCCCCTGGGCACGCCCGAGGCGAGGCCGTGAGCAACACGGGTGGAGACGGGCATCGCCCGAGCCTGTTGTTGGTGGACGACGACACGACGCTCCGGGAGCGGCTGGCGCGGGCGTTCCGGGAGCGGGGCTGGGATGTCACCACGGCGGGAAACCACGAAGAGGCGCTCGCGGCGGCGAAGCGGGAGTCACCGGAGTACGCGGTGGTGGACCTGCGCATGCCGGGACGCAGCGGCCTGGAGGTGGTGAAGGACCTGCTCGCGGTGGATGCGTCGACGCGAGCCATCGTCCTCACCGGCTACGGGAGCATCGCGACGACGGTGGATGCGATTCGACTGGGGGCGGTGAACTACCTGCCCAAGCCCGCGGATGTGGATGACATCCTCGCGGCCTTCGACCGGGCCGCGGGTGAGCCCTCATTCGCCGCGCCGGAGACCTTCGAGGCGCCCTCCCTGGCGCGCGCGGAGTGGGAGCACATCCACCGCGTGCTCGCCGACTGCGCGGGCAACATCTCCGAGGCCTCACGCAAGCTCGGCATCCACCGCCGCTCGCTCCAGCGCAAGCTCCAGAAGTATCCGCCCGCGCGTTAGCGCCTCACGGATACGTCACGCTGAACGTCGTGGGCCCCTTCAGGTACGTGAGGCCCGTGGCGGAGCGGCAGCCGCTGTCGATGTCCGTGCTCAGGTACGTCGTGGTCCTGACCGCCGTGGCGCCCTGGAACTTGCCCGACAGCACCTTCCCCGTCTGCGTCACGAGCGTCGTCGCGTCCTGCACGGAGACATGCGACTGGCTCATCAGCACCGTGGATGTCTCCGCCGTGTTCCACGTCACCACCTGACGCCCCGCGCCCGCTCGCGCCAGGTCCGCGCACGTCATCCCTCGCGCCAGCGACGGCGCCTCCGAGCCCATCTGCGCGGACGTCACCGCCGAGCCCAGCACCGTCACGCAGTTGCTCACCGAGGCGTGGAACAACACCTCGCTGTCCCGAGGCTCCGCCTTCACGCCCGTGGCGTACTTCGCCTCGCCCTGCCCCAGCGGACAGGTGATGAGCACCTTCTCCGGAGGACGCTCGATGGTCATCCCCATCGGCCCGTGCCCGTCCAGCGAACCCGTCACCGCGCGCCCGTTCCCCTCGCCACATGCCAGGGGCATGCACAGCCCCAGGAGCACGACACCCTTCACACCCCATGACGTCGCACGCATGTGCATCCTCCTGAGCCGCGGCCCTTCACGTCATCGTGCGGATGAGCTCGAGCGTCGACGGCCCGCTCAACCAGATGAGCCCACCCGGTGAGGCACACCCCTTCTCGATGTCCGAGTTGAGGTAGGTCACCGTCCAGATGGCCGTCGCCCGCGCGAAGGCCCCCGACTCCACCGTGCCCGTCAGCGTGAACACCGTCAGCGCCCCTTGCGCCAGCTCACGCGACTCGCTGAACACCAGCGTGGACGTCTCCCCCGTGTTCCACCGCACCACCTGACGCACCGTCCGGGGCGTCAGCAGGTCCGCGCACGAGAAGTCCACGTGCAGGCTCGACTCGAGCGGCAGGCTCGCGGACTTCACCGCCGACGCCGGAATCGTCACGCAGTTGCTCAACGTCGTGGTCCCCGCCACCGTCACGTCCTTCGAGCGCTCCGACAAGCCCGGCATGTACGACGCCTGGGTCAGCCCCAGGGGACACGTCACCACCACCGGCCCCTCGTCACCCTCCTCGCGCGGCTCGGCGCTCGCTGCCCGCGGCGCTCGTGGCGGCCCACCACGCCCCTCGTCCTCACCACTCCCCGCCGACACGTCGAAGGTCGACGTGAGGGCGAGCGCGGAAAGAAGCACCACCACCGCCGCCAGCAGACTCCTGCGCATGCCCACTCCCGATAGCCACCCGCCGCCGAGATAGGTCTTCACCGCGCCTCAGCCCACCCATGAAAGGCAACAACCCCGCCTGGCGGACACTCACACCTCCCTCCAGTCCCCGCGCCCTGTGCGGCACCACGCAACGCAAATGTCCGCCACCCACCGCCCCCACCGAGGACGGCCCGCGCGTGGCCCGCACGACCCAATCAGACGCATGCGCCCGTATTAGGGCAGACGCCCTTTCCTCACGGCCTTTCGCGTCCGGCGTCAGCGCGCTCGCACACCAGGACCATCATGAACACCCGCACCGCACTCCTCGTCGGGGGCCTTGTCACGTTCGCATGGAGCGCCCCCGCACTCGCGGAGACCTCCGCCGTGGACCTCATCTCCCCGGCCCGCTGCACCCAGAGCGGCGGACGCCTCACCCGCTGCGCCATTCCTACCCAGACATTGGAGGCCACGCCTTTCACCAGCGCGGTGCCCCTTCGCACCACCCTCCGCCGCGTCATGTCTGGCAATTGCTCCACCCAATACCCGCTCGAGGTGACGCTCACCCCGCCCGGCAACTCCGGCACCCGCTACACCTTCATGTCCACCGCCGAGGTCGTCCTCCGAGACCTCGACCGCGCCCTCATCCCCTCGCTGGAGCTGCGCGACTCCTCCTCCTGGACGAGCGTCGCCGCCTTCAACGACACCTGCCGCGTCTCGCTGAGCATCTCCTGGAATGAAGTGGACGTGAGCTCCACCGCCCAGGCCCAGGCCATCCTCCAATCCCTCCAGGATGACCTCGACGCGAAGCTCGCCCAGCGCGACCACCTGGCCAGCCTCGTCGAGTACAGCGCCGCCTTCGACTTCATGAAGACGCTGTCCAACAGCTTCCTCGTCGACCTCAACAACGCGACGGCCTACGCCCTCCACGTCCAGGCCCAGGAGGCCGCGCCCGTCATCTTCACCGCCGCCATGGGCTGCGGTGGCGCGCTCACCGAGGCCGAGAGCGTCATCCTCACCAACTTCTACTTCGTCCTCGGCTCGCTCGGCGACCCCTCCAAGTACCACCACCCCGACGGCTCTCCCAAGACGCTCGAGGAGCTCGTCGGCCCTCAGGCCCTGCCCGTCATCCAGAAGCTCTCCCAGCTCTCCCAGGCCGGCGCCAAGGAGCAGTACCAGGCCCAGTACCAGGTCGCCGCCCAGGCGGTCACCGCCGCACAGGCCAAGGTCGCCCTGGCCAACACGCAGCTCGCCCCCTGGCTCAATCCCTGACGTCCCACTCCAAGACATCCACCTCTCGGACCCTCGACATGAAGACGCTCGCTTCGACCCTGTCCTCCCTGCTGCTCCTCGCCACCGCCGCGTGCGGTGGAAACCCTGGCGAAGTCCCCACGTCCTCGCTCGACACGACCCGGCAGGAGCTGCCCTGCGAGACGTGTGAGCCCGGAGGAGGTGGTGGCGGCGGCGAGGACGACGACACCCCGCCCATCATCGTCCATGGCTATGAAATCAACCTGCCGCTGCTCAACCCGAACAAGATGCCTCCGGGCTGGTGCACCATGGATATCGGCTACGGCGAGGGGCACGTGTTCCGCTGTGCCGACTGGGGCCGGGGCACCATGGACTGGGGCGGCGGCAACGCCGTCTTCCACGTGAACAGCGGCGGGAGCTGGTACTCCAGTACCGAGTTCTACAACGGCCGCATCTTCGTCGAGGTCCCCAAGGCGGACGGCTTCGTGCCCATCGCCCAGACGCTCGGCTTCTACACCCATCCGCAGAACGTCCCGGGCCTCGTCCGAGGCTCCATCGAGATGCTCGCGCTCAAGCCGAACCCGAGCGAGGTCATCCTCGCGGTCCAGGTGAACCAGAGCGGCGTGTGGACGGACGTGGCCACCAGCCGGCTCACCATCACCAACATCCGCCAGATGCACGAGCTCCAGGCGCTCGTGTACCCCAACCAGGAGGTGCGCTTCGAGGTGAGGGCCAAGGCCCGCCCCGAGGCCTACAGCGAGTACTTCCTGTGGAAGGTCCGGATGTTCGGCGCCCAGTGCTACCCGGACTTCTCCAACGGCACCGGCTGCCTCTAGCTCCGCCCCTTCCAGCCATCGGAGTCACCCCATGTCTCGACGACAGTCGATACCCCATGTCCTGGGATTGCTGATGTTCACCGCGGGCGCCATCGGCTGCGGGACGGACGAGCACCTCCCCACCGCGCCCCAGGCGCCCGCCAGCGCCCTCGACAGCGCCTCCCGTGCCGTGTCGAGCAGCGACGTCTGCGTGGAGGTCTTCCACTGGGCCAAGAGCCGGCAGCTCTGCAAGCCGCGCGGCTCCGACCTCGGCACGCTGCTCGCCGACTTCAAGCCCATCCAGGAAGCGATGTGCAACACCTTCACGGACGCCAGCATCCGCTCCGACTGCCACGCCCGGCCTCCCTACGTCTTCGTCCCCAAGGGCAGCAGCACCAGCCCCGGTGACTGGGTCGCCGGCACCGAGCAGGTGCAGTACTACTTCCGCACCTCCGCCAGCGCCTCCACGGCCGTCTATGAGCGCAGCCTGGAGAAGCTGGATGAGATCGCCGACGACATGCTCGGCCCCGCGCGCTCGGAGCTGGAGCGCAGGAACAAGGGGGTCACCCACTCCCGCGCGCACCTGGGCGATGCACTCAAGGCCCGCGCCGAAGCGGACCGAGGCGTCGCCGTGGCGGAGCTCGGCACCCAGCGCGAGACGCTGAATGCCTACCAGAGCACGTTCAATGTCTATCGGAGCGCCGTGCAGGACGTGGAGCCGCAGGTCACCACCCTCTTCAACGCCTTCGTCACCTTCCGCGACGGCGAGGCGGCGGTCTTCGCCCAGCTCCAGGACATCGCCCAGCGCGCCTCCACCGCGACGCTCGCACAGCTGGGCCCGCTCCAGCTGGAGCTGGTCGCGCTCAGCCGCGCCGAGAGCCAGGCCCCCCAGCAGCTCTGGCTGGACGCCCGCCGGCTGGCCCACTCGCTGAGCCAGCTGCACGTCGAGCACCAGCGGAAGATGGACCCCTACGCGGCCTTCCTCACCCAGCACGACATCCCTCGGGTGGACCTCACGGCGCGCTCGGGCGCCATCCTCAACAGCATCGCCAGCTACACGGATGCGCGGTATGCGCGCGTCGCCGAGGCCGTGAAGAAGCTCCTCGCGGGCCTCACCGAGCGCCAGGGCGCGCTCGTCTCCTCGCAGGCGAACGCGGACACCCGCCAGACGCTCGCCAACGCGGCGATGCTCAAGGCCTCCGAGACATTCCTCGCCAACGCCAACACGCGCACCACCGCGCTGTGGCAGATGCCGCCCAAGAGCACCAAGCTGAAGCTGTTCTTCCTCTCCGCCAAGCACGTGGACTTCGAGAGCATCCTCCAGCTCGAGCCCCTGTGCATGCACGTCTCCCCCACCTCCACCGCCTGGATGGAGACGGGCTGCATCGCGCTTCGTCGCCAGTTCACCAGCGCTCGCAACTACGTGAACACCACGCTGCCCAACATGGTGCGCCTCAACGTCACGCAGATGCGCCGCGCCGGTGTCTCCGAGACGCACCTCGCGGACGTGGAGACCCACCTCGCCAACGCCAACCTCCGTCAGGCCGTGCTCGCCCACGACGCCGCGCTCCGCGCCTCGGACCTGTGAGGACCCACCCCATGCTCAGACCTCTGCATCTGCGAGTCCTGTCGCTGCTCCTCGCCTGCGCGGCCCTGGCGCCCCTCGGCGCGCACGCCAACTACCGCCAGTACCTCATTGCCTGGCAGTCCACGTCCTTCCGCAGCCAGGAGAGCTGCCTGGACGTGAGTGGCCTGTACCAGGAAGGGCAGGCGAACTTTCACGTCAACAACACGCCCCTGCCCACGTACACCCTTCCCGGGCACTTCAAGCGCCACTCCGGCGGAGACGAGACCAACCTCTACGGCGCGCAGTTCAGCGCGGTCCTGCTCAACTGGGGCAACAACACCTTCCGCTTCAACGTCCACGTCGTGGACTCGCCCCAGACGTGTGTCGTCGCCGATGACATCGTCACCCTGGAGACGGGCGGACTGACGGCCCGGCCCTTGTTCCTCGTCCAGCGCCGAGGCACCGCCTACGCGGGCCAGACGACGCTGACGCTCGACCTGTCTGAAATCAACCCGCGGCTCGCCGAGAACCTGGTCAACCTGGAGCGCGTCCTCCAGGACCGCAAGTGGCAGCTGTTGAGCATCCACGGCAGCCTCGCCGCCGCCCAGGCGGAGCTGGACCGGCTCGCCGAGCTCAAGGGTGAAATCGATGAGCTGTCCAAGCGCCCGCTGGATGCCATCACCGAGGCGGACCTCAATGACATCCTCTCGCGCTACTCGGACCTGGACCCGCGCGTGCTCTCCCAGCTGCGCCAGCTGTTGAGCGACTTGAAGGAGGACATCGCCGCGCTGCGCACCGAGCTCAACCGCATCATGAGCGAGTTCCGCGGACAGATGAGCGGGCTGGATGACTGGCTCGCCGGCACGCCTCCCGCCAACGCTCCGAACCTGGAGGACCCGAAGACGTACGAGCCCGGCCTGGACCCGGACCAGCTCCCCGAGGTGGAGCTCCCGGACCTGGGCGTGGGCGACGACTTCGACCCGGACAACGACCCGTACCTCGCCTACGCGCAGCAGGTGCTCCAGCAGCTCGCCACCACCACGCAGGGCGGCGTGGTGGTCAACCGCGCGGGCTACATGACCATCGTCCGCAGCTGGCGGCAGAACCAGGACATCTTCGAGAAGGCCATCCAGGCGCGGGCCTCCGTGTCTCGCGAAGAGGTGGGCGCGTTCATCAGCGCCCGCGACCTGGTGCTGGACGAGGTGCGGCTGGCGATGGACGAGGACGGCTGGTTCCTCGACACGCCCGTGCGTCAGTCGACCAAGTCGCTCATCGAGTACCTGCGTCAGCGCCCCGAAGCGCGGCACCAGGCGGACGGCCTCCAGTCGAACCTGAACCTCTGGCACGGCACGGCGACGCCGCAGCAGGACGCCATCCTCGACACGCTCGACGGCCTGCACGGCGGCTGGCAGTCCGTGGAGGAGGGCGCGGCGGCCGAGGACCCCAGCATCATCTCGACGCTGCTGAGCATTGGTGACTCCGCGCAGGTCATCATCAAGGAGGTGGCGCTGCTGGGGGTCGGCATGACGCCCGCCGGTGACTTCATCGACTTCTGTGAGGTCGCCACCGGCTGGGAGACGTGTATGCCCGGCGGCGCGCAGCTCTCCACGGGCGAGCGCATGTTCACCGCCCTGGGCATGGTGGTCGGCACCGGCCGGTTCTGGCGCGGCGTGGGCAACGCGCTGCCCACCGTGAGCAAGCCCATCGCCGACCGCTGCGAGACGCTCATCAAGCGCTGGTCCGCGGACATCCCGAACAAGACCAGGCGCGAGGAGCTGGTGGAGCGGCTGGGCGAAGACGCCGTCGCGTTCGTCGACGGGCTCGACGGCAAGGACGTGGAGCGGCTCTTGAACACCCTGGGCGACGCCACGGTCCGGAAGCTGGCCAAGCACCTCGAGGCGCAGGGCCTGCGCGAGCTGGAGCTGTTCAAGATGCTCCAGATTCCCGACGCGAAGCGGCTCCACGCGGTGAGCAACGGTCGGGCGGTCAAGGACCTGGGCACGATGAAGGGCAAGACGCTCGCCGACCTCAAGGCGGCGCTCAAGGCCAAGGGCTTCCGCGAAGTCACTCCGGGCAATTGGGTCCACGACGACTGCTCCGTGGTCCGCATCAGCCCGGGCGTGGATGGCAAGCCGCCCTACTTCCGGCGCGAAATCTCGATGGTGCCCGGCAAGTACGAAGGACATGACACCATCGCGGTGAAGGTCACCGGGGCGATGGAGGGCAACGACGACATCGGCTACACGGAGGTCTTCAGCCTGCCCGAGTGGGCCGAGCCGTACATCGGGGTGTCCACGCAGATGAACAAGTGGTTCGCCCGGTTCGTCGGCAAGGACCCCAAGGACCTGGGTGAGTTCGGCCCAGAGCTGCTCGCCATCAAGGACTACTGGGTGAAGCAGACGCACTTCGACCTGGAGCCGTAGTGTCACGATGAGTCCCCCAGGTCGCCCGCTCCGCGCGGGTGGCCTGGGCGTTTGATTGGGAGCCGATGGATGACGCAGCGATGGTCGTGGTCCCGCCTCGCCCTCTGGGGTGTCCCCAGCGCGAGGGACTCCGAGTATCAAGGGGTCTCCTTCTCGCCCGGCGGAGAGCTGCTGGTGACGCTGGAGCACCAGGGCGCGAAGCGGCTGCGCTGGTGGCGGTGGCACGGTGCGAAGGCGCCCGAGGCATTGGCCGGCGAGGTCGTCATCCCCCAGGGAGTCGCGGCCAGGCCGCTCCCGCTGCTCGGGGGAATCGCGGTGACGGACCAGCGCTTCCACATCAGCCTGCGTGCGGTGGAGGACGGACGGCTCCTGAGGCAGGAGGTACTCCCGGGCCGCGAGGCATGGGGACTCACCGCGAACCGTCAGGGCACCCTGCTCGCGATGCAGAACTTCACCGGTGGCGTGCTGCTGTGGGATGTCGAGACGTGGGCGTCCCTGGGCAGGCTCGAAGGTCCGCAGGAGGATGTCACCGGGCTGGCCTTCTCTCCCGATGGACGGTTGCTGGCGGCCTCTAGCCTGGAGGGGCGAATCGTCATCTGGGAGGTCCCCAGCAAGCGGCTCGTCCACATCCACGAGGAGCACGAGACGCAGTTCACCCACCCCGCCTTCACTCCCGATGGCACGGAGCTGGTGGCGCCGACCACGAGCCAGCGCCTCCAGCGTTTCCGCGTGAGCGACTGGAGCCCGGCGGGGACCTTTGCCGGCTCCCTCGCGGGAATGAGCTCCGTGGACTTCAGTCCGGACGGCCAGCTCTTCACCACCACGAAGGCGGGCTTCCGCGTGTTCGACACGCGGACGAACACCTGCCTGCTCCACCACGACGTGGACAACGACTTCTACTACAGCAACTCCGCCTTCAGCCCCGACGGCACCGCCGTCGCCTGGGGTGAGCCCGACGGCACCGTGAGCCTGTGGGGCCCGACCCCGGCCGGGTGAGTGTCAGCGAAGTAGCTCTCACTCCCACGGATTGGAGAAGCGCGGGTCGCTCAAGAACGCCGTGTCCGTGAGGCTCTTCAGGAAGGCGATGAGGTCGGCCTTCTCCGAATCGGACAGCTCGAAGGGCCGCACCAGCGGGTCCTTGTTCGGATTGCGCCGCCCATCGCCCGCATACGGGCCCTCCAGCACGTTGCGCCCACCGGCCATGTAGAGGTCGATGACCGCCTCCAGCGTGGGGATGCTGCCGTCGTGCATGTACGGCGCCGTCAGCTCCACGTTGCGCAGCGGGGGCACCCGGAAGCGCCCCTGGTCCAGCACGTTGAGGGTGAACTCATAGAGGCCCGGGTTCTGGGGCGGGTAGGCCCCCTGCCCGTTCAGGTCGTACAGGCCCGTGTTGAAGAACGCCACCGGCTGCCGCTGCATCCCCTTCGCCCGGAACGAGTTCGAGAGGTGTCGCCCGCTGTGGCAGTGGTAGCACTCGGCCCGCTCGCCGAAGAACAGCTCCATCCCCCGGCGCGCCGAGGCGGACAGCGCCGAGGTCTCCCCCTGCAGGTAGCGGTCATACGGGGAGGTCCCCGACATCAGCGTCCGCTGGAAGGACGCCAGCGCCTTCACGATGGACGTGCGACTCACCGGGTCCGCCTCGCCCGGGAACGCCGCGCGGAACAGCTCCGCGTACCGCGCGTCCGCCCGGAGCCGCCCGAGCGCCTCCTCCAGCCGGGACGTCAACCCCAGCTCCGTGGGGTGCTCGCCGAACAGCGGCACCAGGGCCTGCGACTCCAGCGTCTCCAGCACCGGATTGGCCCACGTATACGTGTCCAGGTAGGCCACGTTCGCCAGTCCCGGCGCGTTGCGGGGGACCCGGTCCCCCGTCGACCCCACCGGCGTGACCTTCCCATCCGAGAACGCCCGCGACTGCTCGTGGCAGCTGGCGCACGACATGGTGCCATTGCCAGACAGCCGCACGTCGTAGAAGAGGTGGCGCCCCAGTTCCACCTTCGCCTCGGACATGGGGTTGTCCTCGGGCACGAAGGGCTCGGGGAACCCCGCCGGCAGGCTCCACACATACGGCGCCGGCGCCCCCGGCCCGCTGTCCCCACACCCGGCGGCCGCCACCGCGGCCACCACCACGCTCACCTGCCACGCACGCGTCATCTCGGCTCACTCCCTTGGGGCCGCCGCCCCTTCAGCGCACGCGGAAGAACGTCTTGGGAAGCGCCTTGGGACTGCCGTCCGGCGACAGGCCGACCTGCGAGAAGAGCGCCGGGCACTCCGGGTCCCCCGCAATCGACATGCAGCCCGCCATCATGTCCGAGGTGCCGTTGGGGGCCTTGTTCACGTCCAGCTCCGAGAACAGCCCCGCCACGTCCAGGACGACCTGGTTCTTCTCCGGACTGAACTCCTCCAGGAGGATGGTCGCCTGGCTGTCGGACGCACAGGTGTAGCCCTCTCCCACCGAGCCCTTGCACCCGACGGCGCCCAGATGGAAGACGTACGCCGCGTTCGCGGGCGTGCGGACATCCAGCTTGATGAACTTGTAGCCCATCTGCCAGCCCCACCACATGTCCCCATGGCTCAGCGGCCGGGTCTCCACCTGGTAGTCCAGGTGGTTGCGCTCCGGGGCCAGCCCCACCTTGAACTCCAGGCGCGTGTAGTCGTCATGCTCCGGCGCCGAGCCCACCACCTCCCGGTGCATCTCCGCCGAGCCCCCCGTCCTGCAGGCGCCCGTCCCATCCTCGAAGTCGAGCAGGGCGATGGTGTCCCGCTGCCACTGGCCGTCCTGCTCCAGCTTCAGCGGATGACGCTCGCCGTTGGCGCGCACCAGCGTGACGTCCCGCACGAACATCTCGAAGTCCAGCAGCTCGAGCGTGCTCCGCGACGTCCCGATATCGGTATAGAGCCCCTCGCAGGTCAGCGCCTCCTGGCGGACCTGGGGGCTGAAGCGCACGGTGTAGGTCTTGCGGCGCTCCTCGTCATCACCACAGGCCTGCAAGAGCAACAGGGTGGGGAGAAGCACCCAGCGAGCGGACTTCCGGACGGCGTTCATCGAATCGACCTCCACGGCGGAGAGGAGTTGGCGCACCGCGACCGGCTGAGGGGTACCAGCATCGGAAAGCGGGCCCAGTGTGGCAAGTTGTCGCGGCGCGCTGGCGGCCGCCCCTGGGGACGCATCGGGGCGGGAACGCCTTGAGCGCGTGGACATATCGCCGCCACGAAAGGGGCGCCCGACCCAAGGCAAGGGCCTCTCCATCCGGGCCCATGGGCTGCCCGGCCTTGAAGCCCATCGCTTTGGGGGAAACTCCTCCGTCACGACCCAGCGAGGTGACAGGGCACGCGTGAACCCGGCCCGTTCAACCCCTCACCGGCGCGACACGAGAAGCCGCGGGAGGAAGTCGACGACGGACTGGCTACTGGCAGCTGCCGCAGTCGGACGCGCAGCTGTCCGGGGTGACGCCCGTGCCGCACTTCTCGGAGATCTGGCAGACGCCATCGCCGCACCGGTAGATATCCTGCGGGCGGATGCGCGTGTTGATGGCCCGGTAGTACTTCCCGTTGTAGAGGCAGCGCGTGTAGTGCGTCCGCGACGCGTCCAGCTGGCAGTAGTCCAGGCAGTTGCCCACGTGGACGATGGCCGGAGCGCACGCCAGGTCGCCCGCCCAGGAGGACAGGCCGCAGGTGCGCACCGTGCTCTGGTCATAGGACAGGTAGCTGGTGTCGTTGGCCGCGTACAGGCCCTCGTTGGCGAAGAGGTTGCCGAAGAAGCACGCCTCCGGCTGGCTGTACGTCTGCGTCTCCTCCGGCGTGGTGGGAATCTCCACGTTGGTCGCGCCCTTGCCCAGCACGGAGATGTTCACGTGCACGCCGAACTTGTTCGCGTGCGCCGCGAGGCACGCGGACACGATTTGCTGCTCCGTCACCGTCGCCGGCTGGTTCGCGGACCAGTTCGGCGCCAGCCCCAGCGAGCCCGCCCACGTATACGTCGTCCCCGCATGGGTATACGTCAGGGTTTGATTGGCGTTCATCGCGCAGCGCACCACGTACTTCATCAGCATGTCCGCCTGCGCGGGGTTGGAGTTGAACCAGGACACGAACAAGCCATTCGTGCTCAGGCCATTCGTGCTCAGACCATTCGTGCTCAGGCCATTCGTGCTCAGGCCGTTGGTTGACAAGCCATTGGTGCTCAACCCGTTCGTCGACAGCCCATTGGTGGACACCAGGCCGTCCCGCTGGGTGTCCACCGGGTCCACGGGCTCGGGGGTTCCCCCGCCACCCGGCCCGCAGCCGACAGCCGAGCCCAGGAGCGCGGGCAACACCCACGCACGCAGGCACCGGAAAGAGAAGGATTGCGTCTGGAATCGAATGAAGGACTGGCGCATGGGACTGTCTCCGCGTTCGGGGGTGACCGCAATTTTCCGCGGTCAGGACAACGGGTAGTCCTTGCAGCCCGGGAGTGACAGGTGTCCCAACGTGCAATAGGTCTGGCGACGTCATTCGCCAGACAGCATCAGCGTGAAACAATGGACGAACGCGCGATGTATCGCCGCGCGGTGGACGATGAATCAGCGCGCTGACACAGCGCGAGCCGTCACTGAAACATCAGCGCGTGGAGCGGCGGGCGTCGCGCGGGAGCGTCACGGTGAAGGTCGTCCCGTCCCGCTCGGAGGAGCGCACGTCCACGCTTCCTCCGTGCGCATGGACAATCTCTCGCACGATGAACAGTCCCAGCCCCAGTCCGCCGCGGCGCCGCCCCTTCTCCCGGGCGACCCCCGCCTGGCGGAACGGGTCGAACAGCGTGGCCAGCTGAGGCGCGGGGATGGGGGCACCGGGGTTGTGGACTTCCACCACCTGCCGGGCCTCCACGTCCAGGCACCGCAGCAACACGGGGGCATCCTGGTCGCCGTGCTCCAGCGCGTTGCCCACCAGGTTGCTGAGCACCTGCGCCAGCCGGTCCGCGTCCCACACCCCGTCCGAACGACCGTCCACGTCGAAGGCGATGGAGCGGTCGGGGTGGACCGCGGACAGCTCCTCCACCACCTGCCGGCACACGATGGACAGGTTCGCGGGCGCCACCTGCAAGGGGATGCCCCCCGACAGCCGCGCCCGCGTCAGGTCCAGGATGTCTGAAATCATGGTGCCCATGCGCTCGGCACTCGCCTCGATGCGCTGGGCCATCTGCTGCTGGGAGGAGTTCATGGCCGTGCGCCGACGCAGGGCCCGAGCGGACAAGGTGATGGCGTTGAGCGGATTGCGCAAGTCGTGGCCCAGGATGCCGATGAACCGCTCCCGGAACTGCGCCTCCTCCGCCAGCCGCTCCAGCGCGCGCTTGCGCTCGGTGATGTCCATCATCGAGCCAATCATCCGCACGGGCCGGCCCGCGGCGTCGCGCGACAGCACCCCTCTGTCCAGCACGTGCGCCCAGGTGCCGTCATGGCAGAGGAAGCGGTACTCCGCCTGCCACGCGGCCCGGTCGGAGGCGATGAAGTCGTGCAGCCCCGTGGACACCCCTTCGCGCTCGTCCGGGTGCAGCCGCTCGGTCCACCAGGAGATGTCGTGGTCCGCGGCGTCGCGTCCATAGCCGAACAGCTCCTCCTGCCCCGCATCCCACAGCACGCGCCCGGTGCCCAAATCGCAATCCCACAGCACGTCATGCGTGGCGCGCGCCGCCAGCCGGTAGCGCTCCTCCGCCTCCCGCAGCGCGGCCTCCGCGTGCTCGCGCTCCGTGCAGTCCATCACCACCCCCACCATGCGGTGGGGGCGCTCTCCTTCATGGAAGCTCTGGCCCACGGCCTCGTACCAGTGCGTGGCGCCGTCCACGTGCCGGCAGCGGAACTTGAGGGTGTAGGCCCCATCCACGGCCAGCGCCTGTTCGATTCCGCGCGCCACCTTGGGCCGGTCCTCCGCCAGGACACACGACAGGAAGCCCGGCAGCGAGCTGCCCAGCGCCCCGGGGAGCTGGCCGAAGAAGCCGTCCGCGTCCTGGGACCAGGTCACCGCGCGCCGCCCCTCCGTCCACTCCCACGCCACCATGCGCGCCATGGACAAGGCCAGCCGCAGGAGCTCCTCGCGGGCCTGCACGTCGCGGGTGCCCTCCAGCGCGCCCTCCGCGCGCCGCCGCGCCTCGCGCTCCTGCTCCAGCGCGTCGCGCAGGCCCTCCGCGTCCTCGGTGGCGGGCTCCAGGAGCCATAAGACGAGTCCGTCCGCCTCCTTGAGGCCCACCACCTGGAAGCAGGCCTCCAGCCCGTCGCGGGAGAGCCTCAGGGTGGACGACAGGGGAATGCCCGTGGCCCACACCCGCACGCAGGACTCCAGCTCCACGCCCCGCAGGCCCTGGGGCTCCCAGCGGGACACCACCGGGGGCACCCCCCAGTCATGGACGAAGTGCTCCGCCGCCGCGTTGAGCGACGTCCACTGAAAGTCGAGCACTTCTCCAGCAGACCCCCGCAGCGCCTCGAGGCGGATACACGGTGCGGGACTCCCGGCATGGAGCGACCGTGCCAGGGCATTTCCCGGCAACGACGACAGGCTCACCATCGGCTTCCCCCCGGCGAGCAGTACCCCTCCAGTCCACTGGCACCGGCCGGGGCACGGAACGCGCGTTGGTAGAGAGTGCCATGTCCGAGGTGTCGTGAACTTGTCCTCGGGTACAGCCGTTCCCGCAGTGCTCACCCGTAAGCACTGCGTGGCGCGTCCCGCGAATCCCCGAGTCAGCACTCCGGACGGACCCGCCCCTCTTCCCTCCCTCCGTAGCAAAATGCACCGTGGCCAACACCCGCCACTGCCCCCGGGGGCAGGAAGGCCCGGCACCTACCCGACACCTCACCCCGGACGCAGCGGCAGGCGGACCGAGAAGGTGGTGCCGTGCTCCTCGGAGGAGACGACCTCCACCCCGCCCCCATGGCCGCGGACGATGTCGCGGACGATGTAGAGGCCCAGGCCGATGCTGCGGTTGGACTGGCCTTCCTTGAGCGTCCCGCGCGTCATGGGCTCGAACAGGCGCGGCAGCAGCTCCGCCGGGATGGGCGCTCCGCCATTGAAGACGCTCAGGAGCACCTGCCCTCCCTCGGCGCGGGCGCACAGTCGCACCGGCGCGTCGCTGGGGCTGTAGACCAGGGCGTTGGAGAGCAGGTTCGCCACCACCTGCGCGATGCGGTCCGGGTCCCACTCGCCCAGCACGCCGGGCGGCACGTCCACGTCCACGTGCCGGCTCGGGTGCGCCACCTGCACCTCGTCCAGCACCTGCGTCACCACCTCGCCCAGGTCCATGGGCCGCCGGTGCAGCGGGATGCCGCCACCCAGCCGCGCCTTGGTGAAGTCGAGCAGGTCCCGAATCATCCGCGCCGCGCGCTCGCTGGACTGGCCGATGCGCTGCACCGTGCGCCGCTGCGAGTCGGACAGCGGCTCCTTCTTCTCCAGCAGGCCCACCGACATGGCGATGGCGGCCAAGGGGTTGCGCAAGTCGTGCGAGACGATGCCCACCAGCTGCTGCTCGAACTCCGAGCGGCGGCGCAGCTCCTCGTGGGCGCGGCGCTCCTCGGTGATGAGGCGCACCTGCTCCAGCGCCTGCGCGCACGCGTGCGCCAGCGCGGAGAAGAAGGCCCGGTCCATCTCCGTGAACAGCCGCGCGCGGGCGAACGACAGGCCGATGGCCCCCAGCGTCCGCCCCTTCACCAGCAGCGGCAGCGCGATGGCGGACTCGTGGATGCCGTGCGCGTTGAGGTGCGGGTAGCGGCCCTGCCACTCGTCCAGGGAGCCCAGCCAGATGGGCCGCTGCTCGCGCACGGCCTCCGTCAGCGGCACCGGGTTGGAGAGCGGGATGCGCCGCCACTTGGCCAGCACCTGCTCCGGGTAGCCCACCGCGTCCACGATTTCCAGCGCGCCGCCTTCCTCGTCCAGCAGGTTGACGGCGCCCGCCTTCGCGCCCGCGGCCACCAGCCCCTGCTCGAAGAGGGCGCGGCACACGTCCCGCACCGTGTTGGCCTCCGACAACCGCGCGGTGAAGTCGCGCAGCCGGTCGATGTGGCCCGCGGCCCGGTGCGCCAGCTCCCGCGCCTCCGCCTCCTTGCGCCGCAGGAGCTCCGCCTGGGCCCGCACCTGGTGCTGCGCGCGGAACAGCTCCACGAAGACGGACACCTTCGAGCGCAGCACCTCGGGAGGAAAGGGCTTCTGGAGGAAGTCCACCGCGCCCGTGGAGTAGCCCGCGACCAGCTCCGAGTCGTCGCGCCCGTACGCGGTGAGGAAGATGATGGGGACGTTGCGCGTGCGCTCGCGCTGCTTGATGAGCGACGCCGTCTCGAAGCCGTTCATCCCCGCCATGCGCACGTCCAGGAGGATGACGGCGTAGTCCTCCCGCAGGAGGAAGCGCAGCGCCTGCTCCCCCGACGACGCCTTGGTCAGCGTCACGTTCAGCGGCTCGAGGATGGCCTCCAGCGACAAGAGATTCGCGGGGTTGTCATCCACCAGCAGCACCCCCGGCGCGCTCACTCCCGCGAGCACGGCGGAATCCGCCGACACCTCGTTCGGCATCCCCCTCCACCCCAACCGTTCCGCCATTGTCGCATTCCCTTCGTGGGACATGAGGAGTTCACCTGGAGGTCGCGCGGTCCACCGTGAGGGCCGGCAGTGTCCATCCAGCCCGAGGGTGGACTGACTCCCAGCGACACACGTCCTCCTGGAATTACACCGAGCTCGGAGCATCCAGGGCGGGAAGGGGCGTGAAGCGTGCGCTATCCATCACTCGGTGGGTTCAGTATCGCCCCTTCACCCCAAGGATGGGCAGGACGATGGGCAGCCCCACCGCCTTCTTCGAGAGGGGGCGGCCTCCGCCGCCGTCGTACTCGAAGCTCACCGTCTCCCGGCTGATGGTGACGTTGAGCATGTCCAGGTACGCCTCCAGGCTGAACGTCTCGTACACCCACGACTTGGACAGGCGCATGTCGAAGCGGAAGAAGCCGGGCAGCCGGTCCACCGCGTCCCGGTCCACCTTCACCCACGAGGCGCGGCCGAAGCTGTCCCGGCCCATGCGGTGCGTCTGCGTGCCCAGCGTGCCGTACTCGGGGCGGCCCGTGTTGAAGTGCAGCACCCCGCCCAGCGTCACGCTGTTGGAGAACTTGTAGCTGAGCACCAGGTTGAGGACGTGTGTCTGGTCGAAGGCGAAGGGCAGGTTCGCCACGGACTCTCCCCGCACGTTGCCGTCCGCGTCGTACCGGTAGAAGCGCGTGCGGCGCACGCTGCGCTGCAACGTATAGGAGAGCCAGCCGAACCAGTTGTCGCCCAGGGGATGGCGCACGAGCAGTTCCAGGCCATGGGCCAGGCCCCGGCTCTTGAGGTCCGGCAGGTTCAAGTCATCCCGGTCCGGGATGCCGGAGCCATCGCCGGGGTCCGGCACCGGGCTGGGGTCATCCACCAGGCCCTCGTCGGCGAAGGGCGTCAGCTCGATGGTCCGCACCAGCGGGTTGACGTACACGTCCAGCCCCACGTCCAGGCCCTGGAGCACCTTCCACTCCGCGCCGAGCGAGAACTGCGCGCCCTGCTGGAGCCCCAGGAAGAGGCTGCCCACGTCCACCACGGGCAGGCTGATGAGGGACGTGGGCGGCTGGTGGAACAGGCCCGCGGAGCCCTTGAGCACCACCGCGTCGGTGAGCTGGTGGCGCAGCGTGAGCCGAGGCTCCACCGCCGTCCGGTCGATGCCCGGC
This sequence comes from Myxococcus stipitatus, assembly GCF_038561935.1. The sequence goes on from NZ_CP102770.1 coordinate 9,490,752, forward strand.
GACAGGTGGTAGTTGTCCACGCGCAGCCCCGGCACCACGGACCACGTCGGCGTGGGCTGGAACACCAGCTCCGCCCACGCGCCCATGAAGGTGGCCAGCGCCACCGGGGCCCGCTCATCCGTCTCCTCGTCGGGCGTCCGCTCGTGGAAGGCGACGACGGCGCGCTTGTGGTCCGCGTCGCCGCCCAGCCGCAGCGTCACGTCCTGGCGCAGCGGCAGGGTGTAGCCCACGCGCGCGGCCCACGTGCCCTGGTCGATGTGGATGGAGGTGTCCTCGTCGGGCGGGTTGCTGCTGATGACGGAGAAGCGGTCCAGCCCCCACGTCACACCCAGCTCCAGCTCGCCGCCGCCCACGGGGTGGCGGTGCCGCAGGTCGACGCGGTGGAAGAGGATGGACTGGAGCCCCGTCTCGCCGAATGCGTCCTGGGCCTCGGTGCCGAAGGTGTCCGAGGAGCCGAAGGCGAACAGCCGCAGCTTCCCCGCCCCCACGTCCTGCTCCACGCGCAGCTGGTAGTCCCAGAAGTCGAGCACCACCTTCGAGTTGAGGCGCCCCGAAGGCGGCGGGTCCTGGAGCCGGTTGGCCGCGAGCGCGATGAGCCACGGCGTATAGGAATAGCGGCCCGCGACGCTGACGTTGGTGCCGGTGGACTTGAAGGGCGTCTCCAGGAAGAAGCCCGCGTTGATGAGGTCCGCGTACGCGCTGCCATGGACGCGGTCGTCCCGGGGCCGGGTGAGGCGGCCCTCGATGGCGCCTCCCAGCAGCCGCCCGTAGCGAGGCGGCGGTGAGCCGGGGAAGAAGTCGATGGCGTCGATGAAGTCCGGGTGGATGACGGCCGGGCCCAGGAACAGGTGGAAGAGGATGGGGACGCGGATGCCGTCCAGGAAGTAGCCCGTGGCCGCGGGCTGGCTGCCGCGCACCACCGGGTAGGCCACGCCGGACAGCATGCTGCCCACGCCCGGCAGCAGCATGATGACGCGGAACGGGTCCCCCATCGTCCCGGGCACCTCCCGCAGCTCCGCGTCGTGCAGCGTGACGCGGCTGACCTCCGTGCGCTCGCGGTCTCCCCGCACCACCGTCTCGTACGGGTTGATGACCAGCGGCGCCAGCCCGTACACCACCTCCAGCGCCTCGCGCGTCTGGAGCGCCTCCAGGAAGACGCCGGGCTTGTGGCCGGGCGCCGTCACCCGGACGCGCTGACCGCCCGCGGGCCAGCGCGCCTCGAAGCGGCCCTCCACGTCCGTCTGCACGGGCGCGTCCGGTGCGCTGTCCGACACCAGCGTGGCACCGGCGATGGGGCGGCGGTGGCCCTTGGTGCGCACCAGGCCCCGCAGCGTGACGGGGGCCTCGGAGGCCGCGCCGGCGACGGGCGCGGGGGCCTCGAAGCGGTACTCGAAGGCCAGGCGCACCGCCACGGGTTGGCCATCCAACGTCGCGGGGGTGAAGCGCAGGGACGGCGCGGCGTGCAGCGCGGCCCTGTCCAACAGCGGGTGGACGCCCAGCACCAACGTCGCGGTCTCCACCTCCCCCGCCTCGTCAATCCACAACTCCAACCGCACGACACCCGCGATGCGCTCCGGGGCGAGCTCCGGCGGGTACGGCGCGGGCGAGTCCTGCGCCAGCGAGGGCGGGACGAAGACGGGCTGGGCCACGGCGACACCCGCGTCCGCGTCTGGGGTCAGCCCCTCCACCGACCAGCCCGCGTCGGTGCGCGACAGGGTCGCCTCCACCGCCACCCCTCCCGCATCGGGGGTTCCCGCATCCTCGGCGGAAGGCCCCCGCGCGAGAGCACCCCAGACAGGAAGGAGCAGCAGCACCAGCGGCCAAGGCCCCTCGAGTGCGCGAGGCCCGAGTCCTCGCCGTCGCTGCTGTCCCCAACGCGTGTCCGTCACGGCCTTCCCGGGTGGCTCAGGGCCGCATGACGCCAGGGTCGCGGCGGGGAGACAAGCGGCCAGGCTCGAAGCCGTCGGGTCGACAGCAAGAGCAACCGCCAGGGCGAGCCCTCCGTCCCCGGGTGGACGCGAAAAGGGCCTCCCGTCCTGAAACCGACAGGGCGCCTGTCTCCGAGGGAGGGAGGACATGCGCACGAGGGCTCACCAATTTCCCCGCACCCTGGAGCCCCGCGTCATGAATGCATGTCTGTCGCTTTCACGGTGCCGGCCGACGCCCGTTGTCCGCCCGCCGCCGCCGCCTCTTTCCCCCGAGCCGCCGCCGGCCGGGCTGAGCCTGCCCACCCCCGCCGTCACCGGAAGGGAGCCGGGATGATTGCCCCGCCCAGCCTCCACGTCATCCGCTGGCGCCTGCTCCAGCTGCTGTTCGGGCTCCTGCTGCTCGCCGGGGCACTCACCTTCCTGCCCTCCATGAACCAGGACACGTCCACGCGGGACACGCTCACCGCGGAGCAGTCCGTGGGTCCTCGCGAGGAGCAGCCCTCCCGCGCCACGGAGACGCCGCGGCCCGGCCAGGCGCCCACGGAGAAGTGTCCTCCCGACACGCTCTGCCTGCCCATGCGCTAGGGGCGCGGGTCGCCCCGCCCGCGCTCAGCGCTGCGGGAGGATGGCGGTGGCGACCTGATTCACCAGCTTGAGCTGGCTCCGGGACATGCGGCGCAGCGTGCGAAGCAGCCGCCGCATCTCCGGCAGGTGGTCCTTGTCGCGCGAGTCCTCCTCCCACAGCGCCGCCCCGACCGAGACCGCCGTCACCAATCCCATCCCCACGTCCGCGGACAGGCGCAACGCCAGACACAGCCGGAACAGCGTGGGCACGCTGGGCATCATCTTCCCGCGCTCCATCCGCCCGTAGACCTCCGCCGCGATACCGATGCGCTCGGCCACATCCGCTTGCGTCAGCCCCGCGCGCATCCGCGCGGACCGGGCCTCCTCACCGACACTCAGCGCCAGGCGGCGCTCCAGCTGCTGACGCGACAGCCGGGCACGGTCGCTGGCTCGCCTCGGGCGGACCTTGGCTGGCTTGCGGGTGGAGGCAGAACCTTCAGGGTGGGTCTTCACCGCGTCAACCTTCTGAGTACGGCCCGAGACCAGGGCCTGCACTGGCACAGGCCTCCTCGGACACGTGTCCGGCTGGACTTATAACCCAGCACGTCAGCAGGCGAAATACCGATACGCCGGGTAGTCTTCTGGCCCGCCGCCCTTGCGCGTCCTACCCACCACCACACGTCCCGCGCCAGCCTCGCCGCCCGCGCCCATCCGCCCGACTCCCCAGGGAAGAAGCCTGTCTTGAGACCCTCCAGGTTCATCGTCTCCTATTGGACCTTTGACGCCGGGAGCGGCCCCCCTCCCAGGTCCCCCTCCACCCCACGCCCACGCTTGACACCTCCCATTTGGAAAGCTGAAAATCAAGACATAGCCACAAAACTGTTCAAGGGAGAAAGCCTTGCGCGCCGGCGAGGTCGCGGCGCGGAGCCCACGCCCCTGGCCAGCAAGTGCGTCCAGGAACAGCAGCGACTCTTTGAAGACGGAGGAGCCCCATGTCCGGCCACCCCACCGCCGATGACCTGATGAAGCGCCTGCTCGCCGCACGCGAGGCGGGGGACGCCCACCACGCCAGCGCCAACCAGCTGCGGCTGCTGCGCGAGCTGGCGCGGGACGCGCCCACCTTCACGCCCGCGCTGCTGGAGCTGGCGAGGCTGCTGCAGCTCACCGACGAGCCCGGCGTGGACGCGGAAGTGACGTTCACGGAGGTGCAGCGGCTCCTGGAGCAGGCGGTGTCCGTCTCGCGCCGCAACGCCTCGTCGCTCGTGGAGCTGGGCTACTTCCTGGACGTCGTGCGAGGCCGCGAGGACGACGCGGCCACGCTGTGGGAAGAGAGCGCGGGCAAGTCGCTCAAGACGCTCGAGCAGGCGTGGGCGGGCCTCTTGCGCGGCTGGTCGGACGCGCGCACGAAGGAGTCGCTGGAGAAGGCGCTGCGCCTGGCCGAGCGCGCGGAGAAGGTCTTTCCCGACTCGCTCCGGCTGCTGGACGAGGTGGCGCTGGTGCGCGAGTACGCGCGGCAGGACGGGCTGCTGAAACCGACCTCGGAGCCATGAGGGGGAGGATGGAGCACACACTACCCATGAGGTGACTTCCGGCTCGCGGATGTGATTACTTTCCACGCGCAACCGCCGGGCCCCTCGGGGCTTCTCGCGGCCATCCGAGGAGAGTCGCCATGTCGCCGCCGTCGTTCGACACCTCCGCGCCACCGCAAGTGCTGCTGCGGTCCGGCCGGGCCTCGTACGAGCTCGTCAAGTCGCTGGGGGCCGCGCACCATGGGGAGCTGCTGCTCGCCCGGCGCCGCTACGAGTCGGACTTCTGTGGCTACGCGGTCATCAAGCGCCCGCTCCAGGACAGCGCCAGCGCCGAGCACCGCCTCCTGGAGGAAGGCCGCCTCACCGCGCTGTTGCACCACCCCAACGTCGCGTCGGTGCACCACCTCAAGGGTCCTGACGACACGGCGGTGCTCGTGTTCGAGCACACCCCCGGCCACCGGCTGGACACGCTGCTGGAGGCGTCCGCGCGCTCGCAGCTCCCCTTCACGGAGGGCTTCGCGCTCTACGTCGCCGCCGAGGTCGCCGAGGCGCTCCACCACGCCCACACCCTCACCGACGAGGAGGGCCGCCCGCTGCGCGTGGTCCACCGCGACGTGTCTCCGCACAACATCCTCATCACCGAGCACGGCGCGGTGAAGCTGCTCGACTTCGGCGCCGCGTCGTCCACGCGCTCGGACGAGGAGCAGCGCGCGGCCCCGCCGGTGAGCCTGGCCTACGCCGCGCCCGAGCACGTCGCGCGGCAGCCGCTGGACGGGCGCGCGGACCTGTTCAGCCTGGGGCTGGTGCTGCTGCAGCTCCTCACGGGGCGCCACCTGTTCGAGGGCGCGGACCGCTTCGAGGCCGAGCGCCGCCGCCGCCGCGAGCATGAACTGCCGTCCGCCGCGCCGACGCACGAGGCGGCGCTGGACGCGGCGATGCAGGAGGCGGTGGGCCTGGCGGCCTCGCGCGAGCTGCGCCGGAGGATTCGGGCCTACGGGCACGAGGACCTGGAGGACGCGCTGCGCGCGGTGCCGGTGGCCTTCCAGCCGCTCCTGCGCGGCACGCTGGCGCCGGAGCGGGAGGAGCGCTTCGGCACCGGCGCGGAGCTGGCGCGCGCGCTGCGGCTGTACGCGCGCCGCGCGGGGCTCGTGTTCGGCCGGCCGGAGGCGCTCGCGGAGGTGACGGGCCTGCGCTACGCCGCCCTGCGCGTCCAGGCGGGCGCGTCCCCGGAAGAGGTGATGGAGGACAGACTCCTGCCGGAGGAGGACCCCGCGGGCTGAGGAGCGCTCACCGGAAGTTCTCGAAACGTCCGCTGCCCGACATCGGGAGCGTCGCGGGGCGGACGTCTCGACGCAGCGCGGCTGGCAGCCTTGCGACTTCGGTACGAGGCTGAGTCTCCATGTGCACGCCAAGCCTCGTCCTCCTGGTGGAGGACCACGATGACAGCCGGGAACTGCTGGAGGAGTTCCTGACGATGGAGGGCTTCGCCGTGGAGACGGCGGGCAATGGGCAGTCCGCGTGGGAGCGGCTGCGGCGGCTGCCTCGGCCGGACGCGGTGGTGCTGGACCTGATGATGCCGGTGATGAGCGGGTGGGAGCTGATGCGCCACGTCCGCGAGGATGACCAGCTGCGCGCCCTGCCCGTGGTGGTGGTGTCCGGCGCGGGCAACAGCCAGCCGCTTCCGGAGGGCGTACGCGCCACGGTGCCCAAGCCGGTGGACCTGGGAGAGCTGCGAGCGACGCTGGCCCGCGTGGTGAGCGCGGCGCGCTGAGCCCGGGGCCTCAGGCCCACGTCGGCTCGCGCGGAAGTGTCACCCGGAACCGGGTTCCGTCCGCCGCCGAGGACGTCACCTCGATGCGGCCCCCGTGTCCTTTCACGATTTGCTCCACGATGGAGAGGCCCAGGCCCCCGCTGTTGCCGCTGTCCGGACTTTCGCCCGCCCTTCCCCGGCGGAACGGGTCGAACAGGTGGGGCAGGACTTCGGGCGGGGTGGGCTCGCCGGTGTTGTGCACGTCGAGCACCACGCGGCCTCCAGCTCCTCCACGGCCTGGCGCACCCCGGTGCGCACGTCACAGGGGGCGCGGTGGATGGGGATGCCTCCGCCGAGCCTCCCGCGCGTGAAGCCGAGGAGCTCCAGAATCATGCGCGTCATGCGCGCGCTGGAGCGGGCGATGCGCGCGACGCGCCGACGCTCCCGCTCCGCGAGCGCCTCCGTGTGCAGGAGCTGGGTGGATGGCGTTGAGGGGGTTGCGCAGGTCGTGGCTGACGATGGCGATGAGCCGCTCGCCGAAGCGGGCCGTCGGCAGGAAGTCAGCCAGCGGGATGGGCACGGCGACTCAGGGCCTCGACGCGGGGCTCGGGGGGCCTTGGCTCAGTGAGGCGACGGAGCCATGACGTCCGTGAGGCGGAGCAGCCGGTGCTCCTCCTCCAGGAGGTAGTGGACACGGAAGCCCGAGCCGAGCACCACCAGGCCCACCTGCTCTGGAGCCAGGGGGCCCTCCAAGGGAAGTCCCGCGGCGAGCGCGGCCAGTTCACCTTGAAGTTGCTGACGGACGGGATTGGGACACCGGGCGAGCGTACGCAACGCCGGGGGCGCGAGCTGGAGACGCAGAGCCATGGTCCGACACAGGGTGGCCACCCTCATGTCTCGCAACAAGGCGTGACCCAGGTGCAAGGCTCGCGTTCGCTTCCGACGGCCTTGAACCAGGATTCCTAGACAGACGCTTGTCTCACGGCGCGGGGTGTCTCACAGCGGACGGGAGGCGTGTGGAGAGAGGAAACTTTCTCGAGCCACGGTGAGGGTGTGCACGACGCGGGGCACTTCGAGACCCTGTGCCAGGGGTGGGAGCTGGGTGTCCCAGGAGACCATGCGTCAGCTGTTCGTGCTGGGAGGGAGGGCTGGACGTGGGTTGAGCCGTGGCCCGTGGACCTGCCCTTGAGGGAAGTCGGACATAGACTGCACGACATGAAAAAGGTGTCGAAGTGGGTGGCGCTCCTGGGAGTGCTGGGCGTGGGGACGCAGGCAGTGGCGGACGGTTGGCATGGCTATGGCTCGCTGGGGGCCGGAATCACGTTGGACCACCTGAGTGACTTCCGGGCGAAGGGGCCGGCGTTGCATGGGTATCTGGGGGTGGAGTCGCCGCCGGGGTTGTCGGTGGGGTTGCTCGCCGAGGTCTCCGAGACGTGGGGCACCAAGCTGCGGGATGCGTCCAGACAGGGACAGTTGGAGCGGACGCAGCTGGATTACAAGGCGGTGGGTGTCGAGGTCCGGCTGAGGTTCTTCCGGGACCGGATGTTCACGCCGTGGGTGGGAGCGAGGCTCTCGAAGAGTTGGGGGAGCACGCTCACGCCGGACGAGATGGGCCGCTTCCTGCGGGAGGACGTGGACACGACGAGCATGGCGTTCCGGGTGGGGGTGGATGGGTGGTTGAGCGAGCGGTGGGGAGTCTCGGCGGCGACGGCCTTTCAGTTCTGTGACGTGAAGCTCACGAAGGACTCGGTGGATGAGTGCGCGAAGCTGCTCCAGTCGGTGATTGTGGGGCCGGTGGTGCGCTTCTGAGGGCTCATGCGTCGTGTGAGCGGGGCTAACGGCGGTGGCGCGCGGACGGTGGGGTGTGAGGGGGGCGGTCCGTACAGTGGGCGGCCATGAATGACATGCCCGCCGTGCCGAGGTCCGAGGGTCCGCGTTGGTTGTACCTGCATGGCTTCGCGTCGGGTCCGGACTCGACGAAGGGCGTGGCGGTGTCGCGTCACTTCGGGGCGAGGGGAGTGGAGGTGGCGCGGCTCAACTTGAGGGTGCCCACGATGGAGGGGCTGCGGTTGAGCGCGATGTTGGAGACGGTGCGGGAGGCGATGGGAGGGGAGCGGGACCGGGTGGTGTTGCTGGGGTCGAGCCTGGGAGGGTTGGTGGCGGCGCACCTGGCGGCGGCGGATGCGAGGGTGAGCGGGTTGGTGTTGCTGGCGCCGGCGTTCCAGGTGGTGCGGCAGCTGAGGAGGAGGATGGGAGAGGCGGCGTGGGGGTTGTGGAACAAGCAGGGGTGGATTGAGACGGACGACTTCGCGGAGAAGCGGAAGGTGCGAGTGCACTCGGGCTTCATCGCGGATGCGGAGGAAGTGGATGCGAAGTGGGGCGGGTGGCCGGATGTCCGGGTGCCCACGCTGGTGATTCACGGGAGGGCGGATGACACGTGTGACATCCGCTATTCGAGACAGTGGGCGGAGGGGAAGCGGAACGTGAAGCTCGTGGAGGTGGAGGATGGACACGAGCTGGTGGCGTCGCTCCCGCGGATTCTGGCGGAGGCTGAGGAGTTCCTGCGTCCCTGGGGGGTGTGAGGGACGTTGAGCCTGCGAGCCTCTTGGGGATGAGGGGCGGCCAGGGGCCTCAACACTGGGAACAGCGTGATGGTTTCAATCCACGCTCCTCGTGGTTGAGAGGAGCGACTCCATCGTCGCGACGGCAAGCGCGGCCTGCCCAACGTTTCAACCCACGCTCCTCGCAGTCACGAGGAGCGACTGGGCAACGGGTAGCCGCACTCCCGGGCAAACTCCTCGTTTCAACCCACGCTCCTCGCCGTCACGAGGAGCGACGACTGCCGCCGATTCCTCGGTCGACACGACCGCGTTGTTTCAACCCACGCTCCTCACCGTCACGAGGAGCGACTAGCGCGGAGGCGTGCGCAGGTAGATGGTGGCGTTGTTTCAACCCACGCTCCGCGCAGTCACGAGGAGCGACGTCGCTACAGCGAGGTGCACGGGAAGCCCATCAAGTTTCAACCCACGCTCCTCGCGGTCACGAGGAGCGACTCGGGTAGGTCAATCAGGCGCCCGAAGTCTGCCCAGTTTCAACCCACGCTCCTCGCGGTCACGAGGAGCGACCTTGGAGCATCGCCGTCACCATGGACTTGACGCTGTTTCAACCCACGCTCCTCGCGGTCACGAGGAGCGACGGCCCTCCTTGGTCTCCTCGTCCTTGCGGGCGTGTTTCAACCCACGCTCCTCGCGGTCACGAGGAGCGACCACGGACGGCGGATACCAGCACTTGCTGGTGGAGTTTCAACCCACGCTCCTCGCGGTCACGAGGAGCGACACCATAGGCAGTCTTGACGTGAGGTGGCGCAGATGTTTCAGCCCACGCTCCTCGCGGTCACGAGGAGCGACGCAGCGCACCGCGTGGGCATCGCGCCCGAATGAGTTTCAACCCACGCTCCTCGCGGTCACGAGGAGCGACCACCGCCTTCCTTGACCACCACGAGCAGGAGAGGTTTCAACCCACGCTCCTCGCGGTCACGAGGAGCGACTGGCCGCGTTTTCCTCCGTGTTGACCACCGCGTTGTTTCAACCCACGCTCCTCGCGGTCACGAGGAGCGACACAGCGCCGATAGCAGCGGCTTAGGCATCGCCCGCGTTTCAACCCACGCTCCTCGCGGTCACGAGGAGCGACCATCCAGCGCGGGCTTCCAGGACCGTCCCATGAAGTTTCAACCCACGCTCCTCGCGGTCACGAGGAGCGACCTGGTCCCGGAGCCTTGATGGATGCCCGGGAGGAGGTTTCAACCCACGCTCCTCGCGGTCACGAGGAGCGACGACAAACGCGGAGAGAAAGACCTCCGCATCCGCATGTTTCAACCCACGCTCCTCGCGGTCACGAGGAGCGACTCAAAGATTTCGTCGGCGATGGCCGTCTCGACGTTTCAACCCACGCTCCTCGCGGCCACGAGGAGCGACCGTCCCTCCTCACCTGCCGCGCGCACCCAGACGGCGTTTCAACCCACGCTCCTCGCGGTCACGAGGAGCGACCGCTGCTCCATTGCCGCCGGATGCGTCACGAGAGTTTCAACCCACGCTCCTCGCGGTCATGAGGAGCGACTGAAGGTGGGCTTGATGTAGCTGCCCGAGTCGTAGTTTCAACCCACGCTCCTCGCGGTCACGAGGAGCGACGAGGATCGCTTGGGCATGCGGCAGGATGCCGTTGCGTTTCAACCCACGCTCCTCGCGGTCACGAGGAGCGACGGCGCGCGCCCAGGCAGGGGCGACGGTGACGGCGTTTCAACCCACGCTCCTCGCGGTCACGAGGAGCGACACGGTATCAGCGCTGGCTGTATCTATCGTCCAGACGTTTCAACCCACGCTCCTCGCGGTCACGAGGAGCGACGCTCGTCGGCGAAAGCGTGGTACGAGCCAGTCCAGTTTCAACCCACGCTCCTCGCGGTCACAAGGAGCGACTCGGCTCCTTCGAGTCGTCGCCGGGCGTGGTGGTTTCAACCCACGCTCCTCGCGGTCACGAGGAGCGACTTCGGGCGGAATGTCGCCGTCACCCGACAAGTCGGGGTTTCAACCCACGCTCCTCGCGGTCACGAGGAGCGACCGGGCCGAACGCGACCATTCGCGCAAGGTGGTGTTTCAACCCACGCTCCTCGCGGTCACGAGGAGCGACCGGGATCTCGGGCGACGTGTCGACGCCCAGCTTGTTTCAACCCACGCTCCTCGCGGTCACGAGGAGCGACGTCAACGCGCCCGACCAACGGCTCGACGGAGAGGTTTCAACCCACGCGCCTCGCGGTCACGAGGAGCGACCGCACGCACGCCACGATAGCAACGGCGCGGACTGCTTCAACCCACGCTCCTCGCGGTCACGAGGAGCGACGAGGACGGCCATCATCGCGGGCCACCGCGTGCTGTTTCAACCCACGCTCCTCGCGGTCACGAGGAGCGACGGCGCGGCCCCGGCGAAAAGGTGGCGTTGACGCGTTTCAACCCACGCTCCTCGCGGTCACGAGGAGCGACACGAGACGCATGATTCCCGCGCCGCCGGCCTTGGTTTCAACCCACGCTCCTCGCGGTCACGAGGAGCGACATAAATACGAAGTGTCATGAACACCAACCCCTATGGTTTCAACCCACGCTCCTCGCGGTCACGAGGAGCGACGTCCGGGGCCAAAGCCCTGCCCCTATTGCACAGTTTCAACCCACGCTCCTCGCGGTCACGAGGAGCGACTTCAACCACGCAGTCGGAGCCGACATGCCGGTACACCTGGTTTCAACCCACGCTCCTCGCGGTCACGAGGAGCGACCAACGTCCATGAGTGGACGCTGCTGATGGATGCGTTTCAACCCACGCTCCTCGCGGTCACGAGGAGCGACGCGGAGGGTGGCGTGGCGGTGGAAGCCGCGCCACGTGCGGTTTCAACCCACGCTCCTCGCGGTCACGAGGAGCGACGACTGGAAGTCGGAGGAAAAGGGCCGCACCGCGTGGTTTCAACCCACGCTCCTCGCGGTCACGAGGAGCGACTGAGCCGCTGGTGGACTTCGCCACCTTGGCCCCGGTTTCAACCCACGCTCCTCGCGGTCACGAGGAGCGACCAGCGTCGCCATCTACGACAACATTTCAGAATTGTTTCAACCCACGCTCCTCGCGGTCACGAGGAGCGACGTTCACCCCCGTGGACCCGATGTGGCAGCTCGGGTTTCAACCCACGCTCCTCGCGGTCACGAGGAGCGACAACGCGAAGTCCACATTCCACGTTCGGTTGCAAGCAGTTTCAACCCACGCTCCTCGCGGTCACGAGGAGCGACGCCGGGCCGCGAGGTCGAAGGCATCCTGCTCAGGTTTCAACCCACGCTCCTCGCGGTCACGAGGAGCGACTTCGCGTCTCGACGGACGTCCACCGCGTCGCGGATGTTTCAACCCACGCTCCTCGCGGTCACGAGGAGCGACAAGCGAGGACTTACATTTGCCCGGATAGCTGCCTGTTTCAACCCACGCTCCTCGCGGTCACGAGGAGCGACCACAAGCAAGCCGTGGGCGCTCGCGGGAGACCAGTTTCAACCCACGCTCCTCGCGGTCACGAGGAGCGACATGACGGCCTCGCATGGGTCCATCGAGCGCAGCGAGGTTTCAACCCACGCTCCTCGCGGTCACGAGGAGCGACTTACGACCCGGGCCGTGCGCTTCCTCGCCCGTGTTTCAACCCACGCTCCTCGCGGTCACGAGGAGCGACACAGGCGGACCGTCCGCACCTCACCCGTGCGCGGGTTTCAACCCACGCTCCTCGCGGTCACGAGGAGCGACCCTTTCCGTTGGGGTACGGCTGGGAGAAGTGGAGTTTCAACCCACGCTCCTCGCGGTCACGAGGAGCGACCGGTCCCCTCTCACTGGAGTATCTATGGCTATCGTTTCAACCCACGCTCCTCGCGGTCACGAGGAGCGACGGCCGGCGAATGCCGCTCCCAGGTCCGTATCATGTTTCAACCCACGCTCCTCACGGTCACGAGGAGCGACTCCTCTTGGCGGGGACAACAGAGATGGCCTTCCCCGTTTCAACCCACGCTCCTCGCGGTCACGAGGAGCGACCTTGCTCGATTCAAGTCCGTCGCCTTCGTCGGGCGCGTTTCAACCCACGCTCCTCGCGGTCACGAGGAGCGACGAGGGCGAGGAGAAGGGGGAGAACGAGGGCGAGAAGTTTCAACCCACGCTCCTCGCGGTCACGAGGAGCGACCTTGGACCTCAGCAGGGACAGCATCGGAGGCAGTGTTTCAACCCACGCTCCTCGCGGTCACGAGGAGCGACTCGGTCGCCGCGGCAATTCGCGCACTCGGAGCCAAGTTTCAACCCACGCTCCTCGCGGTCACGAGGAGCGACCCCTGTCGTGCAGTCGTCCGGGTATGACCCGGAGAAGGGGTTTCAACCCACGCTCCTCGCGGTCACGAGGAGCGACATAGCAGCAGCGCTTGGGTGGTGGCAGTGCGTGGTTTCAACCCACGCTCCTCGCGGTCACGAGGAGCGACTGCGCAATGACTCCGTACACGTTGTACCGCTTGTGTTTCAACCCACGCTCCTCGCGGTCACGAGGAGCGACCGAAGAGCAGGACCAGCTGACGTACCTCCGCAAGTTTCAACCCACGCTCCTCGCGGTCACGAGGAGCGACCGAGAAACTCCAGGCGTTCGACGCGATGGTGGCGTTTCAACCCACGCTCCTCGCGGTCACGAGGAGCGACTGCTCCACCCGGCGGGCGTCCCTTCCGCATACCGGTTTCAACCCACGCTCCTCGCGGTCACGAGGAGCGACCGCGCAAGCACCAGGTGCCGGGCGGCAAGGAGTTTCAACCCACGCTCCTCGCGGTCACGAGGAGCGACGACTTAAGGTGGTCCTTCTTGGTGTTCTTGGTGATGTTTCAACCCACGCTCCTCGCGGTCACGAGGAGCGACAGGGAGGTGAGTCATGAGTAGCAACGACTACTGGTTTCAACCCACGCTCCTCGCGGTCACGAGGAGCGACCTCCGCATGATTCACAGCCAAGGCCAACTGGAGGTTTCAACCCACGCTCCTCGCGGTCACGAGGAGCGACACGCCACGATGAGGGAAACCACTGCCAGAACGATGTTTCAACCCACGCTCCTCGCGGTCACGAGGAGCGACGACCCGGGCTTGATGCCGGGGTTGTCCTTGACGTTGTTTCAACCCACGCTCCTCGCGGTCACGAGGAGCGACGACGAGCAGATGGTCAATCCCGCAGTCAGGACAGTAGTTTCAACCCACGCTCCTCGCGGTCACGAGGAGCGACTTATCTTGGTGGCCGCAAGCTGTTTCATCATCGTTTCAACCCACGCTCCTCGCGGTCACGAGGAGCGACCTTGCGCACCTTCTCCTTCCTCGTCTTGTCCAACTTGTTTCAACCCACGCTCCTCGCGGTCACGAGGAGCGACCGTCCAAGCCTGGGCGGAAGTCTTGGGCAGGCTGTTTCAACCCACGCTCCTCGCGGTCACGAGGAGCGACTCCGCGATGGGTCGAGCCGCCACTCCAGGACCGTTTCAACCCACGCTCCTCGCGGTCACGAGGAGCGACCACCCGGTAGCCATTCATCTCCGCTACCACCATGTTTCAACCCACGCTCCTCGCGGTCACGAGGAGCGACTCCAGTGGTGTGGCCGGTTGCTTCCCGAGTAGCCCGTTTCAACCCACGCTCCTCGCGGTCACGAGGAGCGACGGATGGGGATTCCGGTCGAATATGTGCGGCAGAGTTTCAACCCACGCTCCTCGCGGTCACGAGGAGCGACGAAAAGCATCTCCTCCGCCATCCCCACGAGCATGGTTTCAACCCACGCTCCTCGCGGTCACGAGGAGCGACTGCGCACCGCCGTGGACGTCCCAGCGAGGCCCCCGTTTCAACCCACGCTCCTCGCGGTCACGAGGAGCGACGTTCAGCGCCGCCGCCACTCATGCCGCGTGCGGCGTTTCAACCCACGCTCCTCGCGGTCACGAGGAGCGACCCGGCCGGGGCGGCTCGACGCGAAGCTGACGCCGTTTCAACCCACGCTCCTCGCGGTCACGAGGAGCGACCGCCTTCCTGCACCCCATCCAGCATGTCGTGCAGGTTTCAACCCACGCTCCTCGCGGTCACGAGGAGCGACCGGTCGTGAGGTAGAGCGACTGCTGTGCCACCATGTTTCAACCCACGCTCCTCGCGGTCACGAGGAGCGACTCTCGCTGGCGCGTGCCGATGGGGCCGACAAGGTTTCAACCCACGCTCCTCGCGGTCACGAGGAGCGACCCGAGCTCGCGGGACACCTCGGCTTCGCCCGCGAGCGTTTCAACCCACGCTCCTCGCGGTCACGAGGAGCGACACGCCAGAGTGCAAGCCGCGCCCTGGCGTGGAGGTTTCAACCCACGCTCCTCGCGGTCACGAGGAGCGACGCAGCTCGCGCAGCTCGCGCTTGCAGCCAACCAGTTTCAACCCACGCTCCTCGCGGTCACGAGGAGCGACAGCTCGTGGTCATCACCGATTGCCGGTTCCTCAATGTTTCAACCCACGCTCCTCGCGGTCACGAGGAGCGACTGTACGAGCCAGGCCGCAACACGTCCGACGCGTTGTTTCAACCCACGCTCCTCGCGGTCACGAGGAGCGACAGTCTCGGTGTGGCTGGTGTGATTCGGCAAGTAGGGTTTCAACCCACGCTCCTCGCGGTCACGAGGAGCGACCTCCAGGTGGATTCGCCCCCGGGCCAACGCGCGCTGTTTCAACCCACGCTCCTCGCGGTCACGAGGAGCGACAATCCCCGGCGGTGATGCCCAGGCACCCGGGCATGTTTCAACCCACGCTCCTCGCGGTCACGAGGAGCGACGCCTCGGGTTCATCGCAGTTGGTCGCGGGGGGGATGTTTCAACCCACGCTCCTCGCGGTCACGAGGAGCGACGCACTCGCTCGTAGACTCGAAACGGCGTGGCCGCGTTTCAACCCACGCTCCTCGCGGTCACGAGGAGCGACTGCCGAAGGGCCCGACGCTGTTGGACGCGCAGTTGTTTCAACCCACGCTCCTCGCGGTCACGAGGAGCGACCGGGCGCGCTGATGGTGAGCACGGACGGTCCCCAGGTTTCAACCCACGCTCCTCGCGGTCACGAGGAGCGACTGCTACGCCGAGAAGAACGTCGGCGTGGCGCTGAGTTTCAACCCACGCTCCTCGCGGTCACGAGGAGCGACAAACGCGTCGATCATGTTTACTGGTACGACGTTCAAGTTTCAACCCACGCTCCTCGCGGTCACGAGGAGCGACAGCACCTCCCAGAGCTGGACATGTTCCGGCTTGCGTTTCAACCCACGCTCCTCGCGGTCACGAGGAGCGACTCTGCACCTGCAACCTACCATCACTCCTGGGGAATCCGGCCGCATCCCGCGAACCTGGCTCCGACCGTGTCTCCGTCCCCACGGGCATCAGCCCGCGCTCCCGCCAACCCCCTACGACTATTGGAGATTTCAAAGAGCGCGAACCTCCGACGAAGCCCACACCGATAGAGGTCCGCGCACGCCCAAGTGCGCTCCGCCTCTCATCACACGATGAGGGGTCCTTCGACATCCAGAGGGACCCTCGCCCCATGGTGCTCCGTCTTCTTCGCGACATCCTCGCTCAGGAAATAGAAGCGCAAGCTATCGCACGAGTCATCCAGCTCCGCGAGCAGCCGAGCCCTCAGAACCACCCAATCCTTGGGCTCCAGCACGCACTCGAAAACGGAGTACTGAACCCGAACACCGTGGTCCTTGCACGCTCGAGCGATTCGTCGCAAGCGGCGAGGCCCATCCGAGTCCGACACCTGCACGTCGTAGCAAACGAGCACGGTGACCTTCTTCATCCTTCACCGCACCGCGAAAGGAGGATAGCCATCCAGCTCCCCTCGGAGCACTCGCGCCAGCAGCAGCGCCTGCAGATGAGGCACCAGCCCCCAGCTCGTCTGCTGCCCCAGGAAGACATGCTGGACCTCCACCTGCTTCGCGCTCTGATACGCCACCAGGAACGCCTTCCGGGCCTCATCCCGCAGCAGCACGCCTCCCGCCGCCTCCGTCTTGAAGTCCTCCGGCTTGAGCTGCCCGCGATTCACCAATGAGAACACCAGGCGGTCCACCACCGGCGCACGAAGCTCCTCCATCAAGTCCAACGCCAGCGACAACCTGCCCGGCCTGTCCTCGTGCAGAAACCCTACGGCTGGATCCAACCCCACCCCCGCCAAGGCCCCCGCGCAATCCTGCGCGAGCAGCGCATACCCGAATGAGAGCAGCGCATTGAGCGGGTCTCGCGGGGGCCGCCGATTCCTCCCATCAAACGTGAACCGCCGAGCCTCCCCCTTCAACAGCGAAGGAAACACCTCGAAGTAGTCCCGCGCCGCAATCCCCTCCAGCCCCCGAACCTGCTCCAGGTCCTCCGCCCGCTCCAACGCGCGCAGATGCCCGGACAGGCGTCGCACCGCCTCCTCCAACACAGGCTTGCGCTCCTCCACCGCATCCCGGCGCGCATGCATGAGGAACTGGCGAGCATTCCCCAACTTGCCCACAACCACCGCCCGTGCAATCTCCAGCGTGCGCGCCCCATCATCCGCCGCGCGGAACTGCGCGCGCCGCAGCAACACGTTTCCCCCAGGCAAGCCCTCCACTCGCGCCAGGAACCGCCCGGTCATCCCGAAGAAGGACACATGGATGCCCGCCTCCACGCAGCTCTCCAGCAACTCCGGCGTCATCCACGCTCGCGCCAGACACACCACCGAGCGCAGATGCCGGAGTGGGACCTCAGCCTTCTTCTCGTCATGGAGCGTCACCACCACCCGCTCACCCTCCTTGTTCAGCCGAGCCCCCTCCAAGGTGATGAACAGCGTATTGAGTGCGGTCGTCATGACGGCTCCCGGCCAGTGCCCACCCGAGGCCCAGCCATCAGAACTCCACTGGCTCCACCATGCGCCGCAGATGGTCGGAGGCTCGCCGCTGCCCCGCGGTGACCTGCGGCAGGCACCTCGACTCCAGCGAGCACTTCTCGCACTTCGGTGCCCTCGGAACAGCGGGGACCTGGCACCGAGCCAGCAGCTCATGCATTCGCGCCACGGCGTCCTCTGTCAGCGTCCGCAACCGTGCATCGAACCGCACCGCCTGCCTCCGATGCTCCGCGCCATGAAAGAGCGCTCCCTCGGGAACGTCGACACCGTGCATCTCCTCCAGGCACAGCGCCTGCGCACAGAGCTGCACGCGGTCGGCCTCCTCCGATTTCCGTCGCGCGCGCTTCACCTCCACGGGGAAGGGGCGCCAGCCCGTGGGACTCGTGGAGTCGGGGTGGTACTCGACCAGGTCCGCGCGTCCCGTCAGCCGCAACCGCTGACAGCCCAGCCGGACCGCGCGCTCCACGCGCCGGCCCGGCCGAGCATCATGTCCTGGTAGGTCCACGCGCTCATGAAGCAGGCGCCCCTTGGCGGTGTTGACGTCCTCCACCCACAGCCGTTCCACATGGATGAGCGCCGCCTGCCGTTCACAGAACAGCAGGTGCTGCAAGGCCGACAACGCAACCCAGGTCTCGCGAGACTCCATGTCACACCAGGTCCATCACCTCGATGCCCTGGGGCAGCCCAGCCGTCTCCACCACCACCGAGTAGTCCGTGAAGGCGCGCGCCGGCTTCTCGGCCTGCACAGGTTCCACCTTGACGCGCTCGAACAGCGCATGTGCGGGCGCATTGCCGAGCTCCGACCCGTGCTTGAACACGATGACCTTGCGCATGGCCATCAGCCCGCGCGCCGCGCTGCGGTCCAGCTCGAACATGTGAGTAAAGGACTTGAACAGGAGCTCCAGGTCCGCCGGACTGAAGCCCGTCTGTCTGGCCAGGTGTGGCGACACGAAGCCATGCGCGCGGTAGAGCCCGTAAGGCACCGTGTTCTTCCGGCCCATGGTCCGGTTGTCCCCGCCTTGTTTCTCGGCCTCGGCCTCGGTGGCCACCGCCATGCGGGTGATGGCGTGCTCCAACGAGACAATGGGCGCCACCGAGCGCGCGAACGTGAGCTGCACCGGCCCGCGCACCTGTCCTGCGTTGGCGCCCGTGGACATCACCGCGCCGAAGGTCCGCACGTCGAAGAACGTCTTGCACATCCACGCGCGGCCCTGCTCCACCTCCGAGCCCTGAGCCTTGCCTTTCGAGTCGCGCTTCTTCCCGTCCTCCGCCTTCGTCGGCTTCTCGTTCAGGTCGATGCCCAATCCCTTGTAGGCGTCATTGATGGACACGTTCAGGATGGCCTTCTCCTTCACGAAGATGTCCAGGCCCGGCTTCTTCTCCTGGGTGAGCTGGATGAAGTTGCGCACCTTGCGCTTGAGGCACACGTCGGTGACCAGCCCGTGCCCTGTCTCCGGGTCGATGCGCGGCAGGTTTCCGGCATCCGGGTCCCCATTGGGGTTTCCATCCTGGACGTCGAACAGCAGGACGAAGTCGTAGCGGTTCTTGAACTCGGACATGGCATTCACTTCCTTGGAATGGGAGGGAGTCGGCTTCATCACTCAGTGTCGTCAGAAGGTTCATCGTCCGAGGACGCAGGCTCGGATGGCGTGTGCCTGGCGAAGAGGTCCTCGCGCTGGTGGTAGTAGCCCACGGCGAACAAGCCCTGTTCCTCCAGGAGGAAGATGCGTGGGAACACCTTGGAGTCGAGCAGCGCCATGACCTCGCCCTTGATTCGCTCCAGGCGCTTGCCGGAGCCTTTCCTCTCGGCTTCCGCCTTCGAGGCGTGGTGCACGGAGAGCTGCAAGAGGCGAGGGAAGACAGTCATCGGGCTGCGTGAAGCCGCGCCGAAGTATCGGTCTCGGATGGTTGCGTTGATGTCGCCCAGCGCCGCCCCTTGCAATCGTTCAAGCACCGCGAACAAGCGTCCCAGAACATAGGGCTGCGACGAGTTTGTCTTGTCCAATGACACAGAGACCTCCAAGGGAGCAGTTCCACTTCGGGGAAGACGAATGAGGGTGGCCTTGATGAGTGCGACACGAAGGCGGAGTTGCTCGCGCTCGAACTTGTCGTCCGATGGCGGAAGCTGGAGCCGGTCCAAGGCCGCGGAGAGAAGCTGCCGAGGAAACGGCTGTCCTCGAAGCGCCGCCCCCAACATCCGCGTCGAAAGAGTGGCACTGAGCCCCCTTCCCGATGGCGCTTCCACGGCCTTCAGCAGTCTCCAGACAGGTGTCGGTTTCTCCGCTGGGCCCGCCCCCAACCGCAGGTCCGCGAAGTACCGCCGGAGGTTCTGTTTCACTTCCCCCACACTCGTCTGGAACCAGTCACGCACAGCGACGCGGCCCGAGTTTCCCGCGAGCGTCACGGAATAGAAGCTCCGCGTATCCAGCACGCCGGGCTCCAGTCCTCGGAAAGGGGCCTCAAGGAAGCGGCGAAGGTCGGCCTCCGACGGGTCCATCCACGAGAGGAGAGCGCTCTCCTCCTTCGCAGTGCTGTTTGTCCAGAACACCAGCACCGAGTCGTCTCCCGCCTGAATGCCCTGCCGGTAGCGACGCTCCTCCGACTTCCGCAGCAGGTCGTTCAGCGCGAGCACGTACCCCAATGCCGCTTGCCGGGAGATGGGAGCGTTATCACCTTGCTCGAACCCCTGGGACTCGAACGCTCTGGCATTAAAGGACACCAGGGCCGCCCCAGCACGCTGAGCCTCCGGCACGTTTTTCAACTTGGGATGGGTCTCCGCCAGCACGCCGATCCTACCGGTCACCAGGCACAGCCCCCTTCGCCCTTGCTCAGCCTCCTTCGCCCCTCGTCGCGCCCACCATGCACGAACCTCGGGTAGGAGGTGAACAGGCTCCACCGAGTCGCCCACGGCGAACGCGAGCATCTCCGAGCCCGTCCACTCCTCCTTCGCCCGCTCCGCGAGCGCCTCCTCCCGCGAGGCAGCGCTCGCCAGGAACAGCTCCACCGCTCGAAGCTCGGGAACCTTCAGCTCGGAGAGAGCCTCACGCACGAGCTTCAGGAAGGCCGCGAACCGCACCGCACCCTTGCCCGCCTTTCCAGTCTGCGGCGCTGGCTCCTCTTCGTACCCCAGCACGTACTTCGAATTGTCCACCAGGAACCCCGCGGCGATGTTCACCGCCCGCTGCGGGATGCGCGGAATGAGCAATGGAAGTCCATTCCCTCGCTCATCCTGGGTGGACTCCAGCCCCTGGAACGTCCCCTTCGCACTCACCCGAATGAGGAAGTCCACCGGCCGATTCTCATAGAGCGGGTCGTCCGCGAGCCCTCGCTCCTGTGCGAATGCATTGAGCGCCGCCAGCATCATGGCGTGCCTCCATTGCGCTCCAGCACCTGCGCCCACGGCGGTACCTGGAGCACGCCTCGGTCCAGATACGCATCGAAGAACAGCGGCCGCGTCGCACTGCCCGAGTCACCGAAGGCGAAGTCGTAGAACATCAACCCCAGCGGCCTGCGCTCCACCGCGACGTCCGAGGGCGTCAGGCCATCAGGCGGCACCTCCACCCGCGCAGCGAACTCGCGGCAGCCCAGATAGGGCGCGTGGAAGTACTGCCCCTTCTCCAACCGCCGCTCGAACATCTCCTCGAACTTGCGGAGGTTGTCCTCCGCTCCCGCCTTGCCTGACACGAGAGAGAAGGACGCGGTGATGACGTAGTCCACGTCACGCAGCGCCACCGTGTTGCGCTGTGCCCGGTCCTCGTCCGCCGCGTAGTCGAACTTCCCCACTGTCGCGCGGCTGTTCACCTCGTTGCGGCGGAAGCTCATCCAGCGCACGGGCGCGATGACCGCAATCTCATGGACCTGCCAGCGAATCGCGGGCTTCCACAGAATCGCCTCCAGCACGCCCCGCGCCGCGGAGGGTGTCATCACCTCGTAGCTGACCCGCTCGGCTTTCATCTCGGGCCGTGTGAAGCACGCCACGGGCCCACGGGCCCGCACGCGGAATCGCTTGCTCGCTGCTGTCTTCATCCGCATCTCCTGTCAGCCGGGGATGAGTGTGCCCGGGTCGAGAACCCCGACCTTGTCGGGCATCAGGCCAAACCGCGGGTCGTACGCCGTGCTCCGGTGCTCCGGCCCCAGGAACACCACCGTGTCTGAAGCCACCTGGGCCCACTCTCGCGCCACCCACGCCTCGCGCACCTTGCGAGGAACCGTCACCGTGAAGCGCTGCAAGGCCCGCAGCCGCTCGCGCGACGGCCCTGCCTTCTTCAGCGCCTCCAACCACGGCTCGCAGCCCGCGTAAGGCACGACAACGGGCGCGCTCCACCCGTCCTCGACGAGCTTGAACTTCCCAGCGACCGCCTCGAATTGAAGCGCCTTGCGCGAGTCCTGGATGCCCTTGCCGTCGCGGCTCGCGTTCGCATACAGCCGCTCGAAGAAGAGTCGGAAATTCTCGGGAGCGAAGAGGTCCAGGTCGGGTCGCTGCACCAACAGCGTCCGAGTGACATCCATCGCCGCGCGGAGCACTCCCGGCGGAGGTGCCGTCTCCGCCTCATAGACGCGAAGCTCCCCCAACCCCGCGAGGAGTCCCTCCCGATTGCATCGCCCAGCGGCCTGACCCAGGGCATCCATCCCCGCCATGCTTCGGTAGACGACGGCGAAGTCCAGGTCCACCCCGGCCTCCACCAATTGCGTCGCCACGAGCCGCACAGGCTCCCCCCGCCGCTTGCGAGCCTTGATGTCCTCGAGCACCACCGAGCGATGCTCGGGACACATCAACGCGGACAAGTGCAGCGTCTTCCCCTCCCCGCCCACCAGCGCGTCGATCAGCGCACAGAGCTTGCGTGCATCGTCGCGCCGATGAACCACCACGAGCACATCCTGCTCACGCGCCACGGCTTCAGCGAGCTCGGCATAGGAGGTCGGCTCACGACTCGACGGCCATCGCACCCGAACCCGGCGCAACCGCTCGAACGCGCGCACCTCCGGCGGCACCAGCTCACGAATCGAGGCAAAGCCCTCCGGGAGCGCCGGACGCCGCCCCAGCGCGGGCTGCGTGGCGGTGCAGATGACCACCGAGCAGCCGTAGTCCTCCACCAGCGTCCCCAAGCCATCCAGGATGGTCGTCAGCAGCGACGGAGGAAGCGTCTGCGCCTCGTCGAGCACGATGACGCTGTGAGCGATGTTGTGCAGCTTCCGGCACGCCGACGGACGATGGGCGAAGAGGCTCTCCAGGAGCTGCACCGTGGTGGTGACGATGACCGGCGCATCCCAGTTCTCACTCGCGACCCGGTTGAGCGCCGTCTCCTTCAGGGGGTCCACGGCCGAGTGATGCTCGATGACGGCGTGCCCGAGCTCACCGAAAGCCTCCCGATAGACGGCCGCGCTCTGCTCGATGATGGAGGTGTACGGAATCGCGACGATGACGCGCTTGTGTCCATGAACCCGCGCGTGCTCCAGCGCGAACGCCATGGACGTCAGCGTCTTCCCGCCCCCCGTGGGCACAGTCAGGCTGAAGACACCGGGAGAACTCGGCGCCGCTGCGAGAACAGCGGAGAGCACCTCGCGCCGGACCTGGTTCACTACCGTGTCCGGGGCGCCACTCTGCTTCTTGTCGAGAGAGGCGCGGAGCCCATCGGCGAGCTGCGCCAGCGCCACCTCCACCTTCCGTTCCGCGCCTCGGCTGGCGTCGAAGAACCACTCGGTGTCGAGGAAGTCCGCGTCGCAGAGCGTCGAGAACAACATCCGCGTCCAGAACTCCAAACGATGCGGAGACAGCTTCAGCAGCGGCGCGACGGTCAATCCCGAGGGCGTCGCCTGGATGTCCTTCGGAATGCCTTGTGCCAGCGCATCCTGAAGCTGAGCCGTCTTCTCCGGCCGCCGCACACGCTCCTTGAACTTCTCCTGGTCCGACAGTCCGCAGTGGTGTCCCGCGATGGCCATGGCCAGTGGAAGCAGTCGAAGGTCCTCACGCAGTGCCCACAACGCCCCCGCCGTGGAGTGGTCACGGTCTCCGCCGTGGTCCGGCTCCAGATGCGCCTCGAAGCCGTTCTCCTCGCGGATGCGGTTCTGGAAGTGCCGTCGGTACTTTCCAAGGTCATGCCAGCGCCCCGTCGCCAAGGCGGGCACCTTCATGTCCTCGCGAGGCGCGAACCCCGCCGCGAGTCTTCCGACGGCCTCCAGATGCTCCTTGAGGAGGTGAGGACGTCGTCCAATCCTTGTCACATGCGCGAGGGGCTCCCGCGTCAAGGCACACGGCTGTTCATCACCCACCACACAGCCTCCAACCCGACCCGACAATCCAAGTCTGTCATTCACACCACAAACACCCGCCCGCTCCCCGCAACCCAATTCCTCACAAGGCATCGAGCTATGCCATCCCCCTCGCGGGTCTTCCCTCCCTCCGCAGAGGTATTGACAGGCGTCCGAAGCGTCATCGGGCCCCCGAGCCCTCGGCCGCCCATCCCAGCGGCCCGGCCCCCCGCATGACGATATTCCGCCCACGCCGCGGTACCCGTGTGCCCCGGCCCCATGGATTCAGAGCGAATCCCACGCATGAGGAGGAGCACCCATGCTGAATACCGAACTCGTTGGCGGGCCCCTTCTTCACCTCGAGAGCCAGCGCCTGCTCGCCGAAGCCAGGCGTGTCGTCCCCGAGGCCTTCGACTCGCAGGGACGCCTGCTCTCCCCTGTCGCCGGCAAGTGGGTCCACCCGACCGCCTGGTTCAGCGCCGTGTCCCCCATCGACGGCAAGGTCCTCGCCGAGCTGCCCTTGCTCGACGCCACACAAGTCTCCGACGGCGTCGAGAAGGCCGCCGCGGAGTTCCTCCCCTGGTCCGCCCGCTCCATCGACAAGCGCTCCCGCGCCGTCATGCAAGCCGTGACACTCCTCGAGGAACACCGCGACCTGCTCATCAAGCTGCTCGCGTGGGACATCGGCAAGACGCTCCCCACCGCCGCCAATGACGTGGACCGGTGTCTCGCCGGCATCCGGTGGTACGTGGAGCAGATTGGCCCGATGCTCGAGAGCCGGAAGCCGCTCGGCCTCATCTCCAACATCGCCTCGTGGAACTATCCGTTCTCCGTGCTGATGCTGAACGTGCTCGTGCAATCCCTCGCGGGCAACTCGGTCGTCGCCAAGATTCCCACGCAGGGAGGCGGCGTCTCGCTCACCCTCGCCTTCGCGCTGCTGCGTCGCGCGGGCCTGCCCGTCTCCCTCGTGGGCGGACGCGGCCGAGACCTCTCCGAGGCACTCGTCGCCCACCCGCGCATCGCGGGCCTCGCGTTCATCGGCGGCCGAGCCAACGGCGGCGAGGTCCACCGCCGCCTGCGCGCCACCGACAAGCGCTACGCCCTGGAGATGGAAGGCGTGAATGCCTACGCCATCACCCACTTCACGGACTGGGACTCGCTGGGCCAGCAGCTCCGCTCCAGCTTCGACTTCGGCAAGCAGCGCTGCACCGCGTACACGCGATGGGTCGTCGAGAAGTCCCTGGTCCCCAAGTTCGTACGCACCTACGTGGACGCCGTGTCCACGCTGCGCGTCGGCCATCCCCTCCTCGGTGCCCCCGTCGACTTCGGCCCGCTCATCTCCCCCAGCAAGGCGGAGGAGCTGCGCACCCTCATCACCGAAGCCCAGGCCCACGGCGCCAAGGTCCTCTTCCAAGGGGAGCTCGCCGAGGACGCCTTCACCTCCGCACAGGAGCGCGGCGCCTACCTCCCGCCCGCCCTGCTCTTCGGCCTCCCACAGGACAGCGAGCTCTACCTCCGCGAGCCCTTCGGCCCCATCGACATCCTCGTGTCCGTGGACTCCGAGGACGAACTCATCCACGAAGCCAACGTCTCCCGCGGCGCGCTCGTGGCCTCGGTGGCGACGGATGACCCGGAGCTCGCGCAGCGCATCGCGTCCCGCCTCCAGGCCTTCAAGGTCGGCATCAACAAGATGCGCTCACGCGGAGACCGGGACGAGTCCTTCGGCGGCAAGGGTGGCTCCTGGGCCGGCGCCTTCGTCGGCGGCACCCACCTGGTCCGCGCCTTCACCGACGGCCCGCATCCGCTGGAAGGCAACTGGCCGGACTGAGCCCTGACGTCATTCCCGGCACGGGGGGCACCCGCCCCCGTGTCTGGGAATACCCGGGCCCTGGTGGTCCGAGGTGCGCCTCGCCCCCAACGCCTGTCACTCGGAGCCGGCCTCGCGGACTCCACGCATTGCCAGCCGTTGACGCGACACGGTTAAGCTCGCGCCCCATGAACCGCGAATACCACCGCTGGTACAGCGAGCGCCTGCACCGGGACATGGAGTTGTTGCTCTTTGGCCACTCCGGCGAACCCGTGCTGCTGCTGCCCACCAGTCGGGGGCGTTTCTACCAGGCCGAGGACTTCGGCCTCATCGGCGCCATCTCCGACCGCATCCAATCGGGCCGCTACCTCGTCGTGTGCCCGGACTCGGTGGACGAGGAGTCCTGGTTCAACACCGCCGTCCATCCCCACGACCGCCTCGCGCGACACAAGGAATGGGAGGCGTACCTGCTCCACGAAGTGGTGCCCCTGCTCGCCCGTCGGAGCACGGGGGGACGCATGACGCTGGCCGGGTGCAGCTTCGGCGGCTTCCACTCGTACAACGTGGGCCTGCGCCACCCGCACGTCTTCCAGCGGCTCATCTCCATGGGCGGCAAGTTCGAGACCGACGAGTTCCTCGACGGCCACCACGACCCGGACGTCTACTACCACTCCGCCACGCAGTGGCTCCCCAATGTCCACGA
Organism: Myxococcus stipitatus; assembly: GCF_038561935.1. The sequence continues at coordinate 9,516,724 of NZ_CP102770.1, forward strand.
CACGCAGCAGCTCGCGGCGCTCCAACGCGTGGAGATGGTGCTCGCGGTGGGCGAGCACGACTTCTGCCGCGCCTCCAACGAGCACCTCTCCAGCCTGCTGTGGAAGAAGGACATCGCCAACCAGCTCGCCGTCTGGCAGGGCGGCACCCACGACTGGCCGGTGTGGCGGCAGATGATTCAGCAGTACCTGCCCTGGTAGCCGCGACGCCCCGTCACGACTCGATGGGGCGCAGGTCTCCGGAGCTCACCTTGTTGAAGCGCCACACGAGCGCGAACGCGACCAGGATGAGGCCCATGCACAGGCCCCACCAGATGCCCACGACGCCCATCCCCAGCTTGAAGCCCAGCAGCAGGGTGAGCGGCAGGCCGACCACGTAGTGCCCCACCATGTTGGCGATGAAGGTGAAGCGCGTGTCGCCCAGGCCGCGCAGCACACCCGCGCCCACGCCCTGCACGCCGTCGAACACCTGGAAGATGGCGCTCACCATCAGCAGCGGAATCGCCAGGGGCAGCACGTCCGAGGCCGCGCCCGCCACCTTCGCCAGGGGACCTGGGAAGACGGCGAAGACCAGCGCCCAGAGCGACATGAAGGCCGCGCCCGTGCCGAAGGCCACGAAGCCGCTCAGCCGCGCCTGGGCCGCGTCTCGAGCCCCCACCGCCCAGCCCACCCGCACGCTGCCCGCGTTGCCCACGCCCACCGCCACGGTGAAGGTGAGGCTGCTGAAGGAGATGGCAATCTGGTGCGCCGCCATGCTCGCCGGCCCCAGGCCCGCCGCGAGCACACCCGCCAGCGCGAAGACCCCAATCTCCGCGGCGATATGCAGCCCCGCCGGCGTTCCAATCCGAATCGCCTGCGACAGGTCCGCCCACACCGGCTTGCGCGAGGGCTTCTCCGCATCCGGCGGCGTCATGCGCTTCACCGCGTAGAGCACGATGCCCAGCTGCAGCGCCGTACACAGCACCGAGTCGATGGCCGCGCCCTTCACGCCCAGCGCCGGCACCAGCCGCAAGGGCCCCGTCCACTCCGGGAGCCCCGCGCCACCGAACACCAGGAGCAGGTCCGTCATGAGGTTCACCACGTTGGCCACCAACGTGGACACCACCAGGGGCCGGATGTTCGCGGTGGACGTCAGGTACGTGCGCACCGTCATGTAGGCCAGCATCAGCGGGAGGCTGGGGGAGCGCCAGATGAGGTAGTCGCGCGTCTGGGACAGCTCCGGCTCCACCACCCCCACCAGCGGCAGCAGCGCCGGCACACCGAACAGGAGCAGCCACAGCACCGAGCCCGCCGCCAGCGCCAGCCAGCCGCCCTGCCACAAGAGGGCTCGGGCCCGCGACTCGTTGCGTGCGCCGATGGCCTGGGACAGGAGCGGGTCCAGGCCCATCATCAGCCCCATGCCGAAGCTGCTGATGGCGAAGAAGAGGCCGTTGCCCAACCCCGCCGCGGCCAGCTGCGAGGTGCCCGCGTGCCCCATCACCAGCGTGTCCACCAACCCCATGAGCGCCTGGCCGGCCTGCGCGATGGCGATGGGGATGGCCAGCTTCATCAAGGCCTTGAACTCGATGCGCAGTGTCGGTCGAAGCTCGGACTGGGGGGGTAGGACGGCGGTAGACATGACGGGCCGGGCTATAGCGCCTTCCGAAATGGAAAGCGCGGCCCGCGAGGGACGCATTCATGTGCCCCCGCCTGACTTTTCGCCAGGCGAACCACCCCTCCTCGAATGAGACGGGCCCCGGACAACCCGCGTCCAGAGCCCGCCTTGTCACGTCACCTGCCGAGCACCTCAGTGCAGGGGCGGCTGGAAGTACGTGGTCGCCACCGGCGTCTGGAGCGACTGCGCCTTCGCCGCGCGCACCCCCGCGTCGGAGATGGCGTACACGTAGTCATCCGCCATGACGCTGCGGCGCACGAAGGGCGTCCAGACCCCGGTCCACCGGTTCACGTTGGCGCGCTGGTACATGTCGTTCATCGACACCGCCCCCAGCGGCGTGATGCCCGTGGCCGTGTCCACGCGGAACACGCGCAGCTCGCTCGTGAAGCCCTGCCAGTAATTCCCCGAGCCCTGTCCCCAGTCCATGAACGGCACGGCCAGGAGGCCCTTGGACGGGAAGAAGTTGAACGCCTTGTGCTCGTACAGCGCCTCGCTGTAGCTGGAGAGCGTCCCCACGCGATGCGTGAAGGTCTCCTTGGGGTTGGCCAGGTCGCTCACGTCGAAGAGCGACACCTTCAGCGCGCGGCTGGTCCAGCCGCCATCCAGGTCCCGGTCCTCGCCGAAGGTGAGCAGGTGCGTGTCCCCCAGCGGGTGGATGTACGTGGAGAAGCCCGGGATGCTCAGCGCGCCCACCTTGCGAGGATGCGCCGGGTCGCTCAGGTCGAAGGTGAAGAGCGGGTCCTTCTGCAGGAAGGTGACGACGTAGCCCTTCTTCCCCACGAAGCGCGCGCTGAAGATGCGCTCGCCCGGCGCCAGGTCCTCGCTGCGCCCCAGCTCCTTCAAGCCGTCGCCCCGGTCCGCGAGGGTGACGACGCGGCTGACGGTGTTCACCCCACCGCCCGGAGGGCCCGACGTGTTGCCCATTCCGAAGTCCCTCATCGTGGTCACCGTGGTGGCCACGCGCAGGACGCCTTCGTACTCGTCCATCGCGAACTGGTTCACCAGGCTGCCCTGCACGGAGCCACTGGCCACATAGGCGGCGCGGCCCGGCTCACGGATGTCGAACTTGTGCAGGTACGTGTGGTCGGACTCGTTCGCCGGCTGCGACCACCACCAGTGGCTCACCGCGAGGTAGAGCGACTCGGCGGACGCGTACACTTCGCCAGGCGCGGACACCACGCTGGTGTGTCCCGGCGGAGTCCCGTCTCCTGGCGCATCCAGGTCCAGCGACACCACCGTCACGAAGCCCAGGCCGCTGGAGGCATTGGGCCGGTAGAAGTCCGAGCACGCGCGGTGCAGCGGCGTCACCTTCCCATCCGCCGCCACGCTCCGCCCGGAGGAAATCCAGTTGTCGAGCGATTGGGCGCGGATGAGCTTCTCGTTCTTGGAGATGAGCGCGTCGATGGCCTTGTCCAGGCGGTCCCGGTCCTCGAACAGCTCGCGCGAGTACTCGGGGGAGAAGCGCACGTCGTCGGGCCAGCGGAAGTCGTCGGAGAGCACCAGCCGCACCGCGCCATCCACGCGCCGGGCGCTGAGATAGGACCCCGGCAGATACAGCTGCCGCGCCACCTGGGGCGCCGCCAGGTTCGCCACGTCCACCACGGTGACCTTCAGCGTGTCGCCCCCCTGAGGGCCGCCACAGTTGAAGCCCGCGCAGTCCGCGACCAGTCCCAACCCGATGCCAGGGCCCCAGACCGAGGGCCGTCCCGGGCGGCCGTCATCCACCTGCGAGGTGATGACCAGCCGGCGGCGCTCCTTGTCGTAGAGCATCTCCCGGGGCGCGCCCTCGATGTCCATCGTCGCGGACAAGGTGAGCTGCTCCGCGGGCCAGGAGCGGTGCACGTACAGCCGGGAGCCCGACAGCACGAAGAGGTTGGTGCCGTCGTTCTGGACGAAGTCCGCCTCGTGGACACCCGCCACCTGGTTGTTGGTGCCCGTGTAGTCGTCGGGCTCGCGAGGTGAGCCGGAGCCGTCGTCCTCCGGCTGTCCGCCCATGTTCGGGAGGGAGGGCATGCCGTCGCCCATCCACCAGCCTCGGGGGCGCGAGGCCTCCAACATCGCGCGCATGCGCTTGGTCGCCGTGTCCTCGATGAAGGACTCCAAGGACTCACAGCTCGAGAACGCGTCCAGCCGAGCCTCCTGCCGCACCGGCTCGTTCTCCATCCACCAGGGCTGTTTGTCGTCGCCGCACCCCACGACCGCCATCGCCGCAAGCCCTACCCACCCGTAGCGCTTCCATTGCCGCATAAGGCTCCTCTCGTCTGTCGACCGGGCCCCACCCGCACGTGACTCCCCACGCGTCCCGAAGGTCTCTGGGGCCCGCGCCGCTCTTGCCACCCCCATGCCAACAAAGGGATGACTCGGAACTTCGGGGTTTCCAGGGGGTTGCGACTCCGAGCGTCTCAGAAACCTGATGCGCGCGGTGTACCGGGGGGAGGAAAACCGTGAGTCCTTGGAACGAAGCGGACGAACTGCTGCGTCAACGCCGGGTCCATGCGCTCCAGGCGCAGGCCCATGCCCGCGGGGGCGCGGAAGGCGCCAGGGAGGCGGGGAGGATTGGACCAGACCACCGTGGCCTCGGCGGAGCAGGGTGTGCGCTGTCCGGCGAGCAACACCCGCAGGGACAGCTTCGTGCCCTCGCGCGCCGGCGTGAGGGTGCGCACGAAGAGTCCCTCGGGGCTCGCGTCGTGGCTGAAGCCCGACAGCGTCGCGCCGCCGCCCACCGGGGAGAACTCCACCACGGTGAAGAAGGGCACGCGCTCCGCGGCGCGCAGGGGCACCCGCTCCGGCACCAGCCGCGACAGCACGCGGCCCAGGAGCTCATCCGCGCCCAGGTGACGCTTCTCCAGGAGCGGCGCGCCCGAGAGCGCCTGCGCACGCGCCAGCACCTCGGCTGACTCCTCCGCGCGCGACAGCAGCACCAGCGGCTTGCGCGGATGGACCTCGCGCAGCTTCGCGGCCAGGGCCAGCGTCTCGCGCGGGGACCGCGACACGTCCACGAGGAAGCCATCCAGCAGCGCCGCGTGCTCGCTCGCGAGCTTCTCCGCGTCCTGCGCGTCGCGGGCGTACAGGACGTGCAGCCCCTCCTGCTCCAGCGCTCCGCCCAGGAACGTGTGCAGGAAGCGTCCGCCCTCCACGAGCAGCATCCGGCGGCCCTTCGGAGGGCCCTCCTTCGAGCGCTCGCGGGCGCCTCGCACCGCCACGAGCTTCGCCTGCAGCGCCTCCAGCACCACGGGCTTGGGCAGGAAGTCGTCGGCGCCCGCGCGCCAGCAGTGCATCACCTCGTGCGGCTCTCCCGCGGAGGTGAACATGATGACGGGCACGTTGCGGCCTGCCGGGTGTGACTTCACCGCGCGGCAGACCTCGTCGCCCTGCATGCGCTCCATGCGCAGGTCCATCAGGATGAGCATGGGCGCGCGGCGCGTCAGCTCCGCCAGACACGCCTCGCCGCCCTCCAGCGTCACCGGCTCGCAACCCAGCCGCGCCAGGTGCAGCCGCACCACCTCGCGAGCCGTGCGCGAGTCATCCACCACGAACACAGGCTCTCGCGTGGTGGAAGTGGGAGCATTCATGGTCAGGCGCGCGGCTCCTGCTTGCCGGACAGCAGCTGCGTGAGCTGCCGGGCGATGGCGGCGCACTTCGCCGCGTCCTTGCCATCCAACGCGGTGCGGCCCCCGTCGAGCAACCGCTGCACGGTGCCCACCGCGGCCTCCGCCTCCGGACTGGGGTTCTCCTGCGCGCTCTTCTGGAGCAGCCGCGCCAGCTTCTCGCCCCGCTCCAGGAGCTTGCGGAAGGTCTCCTCCGCGCGCTTCGCGTCCACCACGCCCTGAGACTTCGCGTAGTTCGCCTGCTCCGCGCCCAGCTTCTCCGCCTCGCCGTGGGGCAGCCCAGCGCGCGCCTCCAGCCGCACCGTCTCCATGTTGCCGGTGGTCAGGTCGGTGGCCTTCACCGACAGGATGGCCTCGCCGGACAGCTCGAAGACGACCTCCAGGGGCACGTCTCCGCGCGCCGCCACGTGCAGGCTCTTGAGCACCACCTCGCCCAGCTTGTGGTTCTCGTCCTGGAACTCGCTCTCCCCCTGGTACACGGGGATGCGCGCCTCGGACTGGCCGGAGGTGCCCGGGAAGAAGATGTCGCGCGCGACGACGGGCACGCCCGTGTTCTTGCCGATGAGCCGCTTCACGCGCCCGCCCAGCACGCCCACGCCCAGGCTCTGGCTGGCCACGTCCAGGAGCAGCGCCTGACCGGATTGACGCAAGAGCTCATCGGCCTGCACCGCCGCGCCCAGCGCCACGGCCTCGTCCGGATGCACGTCCGTGGACGGCGCGCGGCCGAAGAAGTCCGCCACCAGCCGGCGCATCATCGGCACCCGCGTCATGCCGCCCACCAGCAGCACCACGTCCACGGAGCGCGGATCCATCTTCGCCTCGCGCATCACGCCCTCGCAGGCCTCCAGGCAGCGGCGGGACAGGGGCTCCGAGAGCGTCTCGAAGAAGGAGCGCGTGAGCACCGTCTCCAGCGTGGTGGTGCGCTTGCCCGGCGAGGAGTGGTCCCCCAGGTCCGGCACGGAGATGGTGGCCTCCTCGTTCTCCGTCAGCTCGCGCTTGGCCGCCTCCGCCGCCACCTTCAAGCGGCGCAGGCTCTGCGCGTCGTGGGACACGACCTGGCGGAACTCCTCGTCCACCTGCGCCAGGAGCCACTGGACGATGCGCTGGTCGAAGTCCTCGCCGCCCAGCCTCGGGTCGCCGCCCGTGGCGCGCACCTCGAAGACGCCTGACTTCACGTCGAGGATGGACACATCGAAGGTGCCGCCGCCCAGATCGAACACCAGCGCGTTGCCCTCGAAGCCGCGCGACAGGCCGTACGCCAGCGCCGCCGCGGTGGGCTCGTTCACCAGCCGCACCACGTCCAACCCGGCGATGGAGGCCGCCTCGCGCGTGGCCTGCCGCTGGTTGTCGTCGAAGTTGGCGGGGACGGTGATGACGCACTTGGTGACGGCGCGGCCGAAGTGCGCCTGCGCGTCGAGCGCCAGCTCTCCCAGAATCATCGCGGAGACCTGCGTGACGGGCATCACCCGCCCCGCCAGCTTCACGCGCACGTCTCCGGAGGGGCCCGCCACGAGCGGATAGGGCACCAGCGCCTTGGCCTGCTGCACCAGCTCCGGCGTGTAGCGGCGCCCCAGGAAGCGCTTGGTCGCCCACACCACGGAGTCGGGGTGGGCCTCGGCGAGCGCCTGGGCCTGCAGGCCCACGATGCGCTCACCGCCCTTCGTCACGCCGACGATGGAGGGCGTGAGCCGGCCACCCGCACGTGCGGGGATGAGGCGCGGCCGTCCGTCTTCGACGGTGGCGATGGCGCTGTTGGTGGTACCCAGGTCGATGCCGATGACGGGGTCGTGCATGAGGGGCTGTCGGGACCCCACGGTACGGGTCTTGACGCCTCCTCGCCAAGCCCCCTCGCGTTGGAGCTGACCGCCGCTCGATGCTTCCTCGGCCGCTCCGTCCAGGACCCCACGGGGGTGGACGGGCCAGGGGCACCATGCTAAGGGCGCGCACCGTCATGGTGAACGTCTCCATCGCCCGCCGCTACGCCCGCGCCCTCCTCGATGTCTCCTCGGAGGCGGGCCGCATCGACGCCGTCGCCGAGCAGCTGTCCGCCTTCGCCGACATCGTCGCGAAGAACCCGGAGCTGGCGGACGTCCTCCACAACCCCGCCTACTCGCGCTCCCAGCGCGCCCAGGTCGTGGAAGGGGTGATGAAGCTCGTCCCCCAGATGGAGGCCGTGCTGGCCAACACCCTGCGCCTGCTGGTGGACCGCAACCGCCTGTCCTACGTGCCGGATATCGCCCGCGTCTTCCGCGACATGGCGGATGCCCGCGCCGGACGCGTCCGCGGCAGCGTCACCTCCGCCGCCACCCTGTCGGCCGACTCCCTGGCCCAGCTCAAGCAGACGCTCCAGAAGATGACCCAGCGCGAGGTCATCCTCGAGACGCGCGTGGACTCCAGCCTGCTCGGCGGCGTCTCCGCCCAGGTCGGCAGCATCCTCTACGACGGCAGCCTCCGCACCCAGCTGGAAGGCATGCGCCGCGAGCTGAAGCAGCACTAGGAGTAGGGCCGCCGTACGGCAGCCAACGCTCCAGGTCGTCCAGTCACCCCGCAGTCCGGGGCAAACCGGTATTTCCCGTGGCCCTGGGACAGAGGTATACTCCGGGGAACGCGGGGTAACACCCGGTTTTCTGGACGACCTCAACATGCCGCAGTCCCTGCTTCACCCCCTTCCCGGTGGCCCCGTGTTCGCCGTGGCACCCGAGGAGGCCTGGCCATTCCTGGGCGCGGTGCTCAACGCGACAGGTTGTGGCATCGCCCTGTTGGACAGGGAACTGCGGCCCGTGTGGGTGAATGGTGCGCTGGCGTCCCTGTCGTGCATGGAGGCGCGCACGTACCTGGGCCGGCCCCTGGTGGACGTCTGGCCCAAGCTCGCCGTGTCGCTCGCGCCGCTGCTCGCGCGGGCCCTCTCTGGAGAGCACGTGGTGGAGGCCCCGCTGACGGGCGCGATGTCACCCGCGAGTGGTGAGCGGCACCTGCGCGTGGGGCTGTCCCCCGCGCATCAGGCCGGCGTGCCAGTGGGCGTGGTGCTGTGGATGCGGGACGACACGGAGCGCTCGCAGGCGGAGGAGCGGGTCCGCGAGCGCGAGTCCCACATGCGCGGCGTCGCCGACGTGGCCTGTGACGGGTACTTCCTGCACGAGAACGGCACGGTGCTGGACGCCAACCGGGGCATCGCGCAGCTGTTGGGATACGACGTCCCCCGGGAGTTGATCGGCCACCACATCATCGAGTTCGTCGCCCCCGAATACCGGCCCGCGGTGATGTCCGCGGTAACACGAGGCGTGGAGACGCCGTACGAGGTGCTGTGCGTGCGGCGCGACGGGCGCCGCGTCCCGCTGGAGGTCCTGGGGCGCAACGTCACCTGGGAGGGCCGGCAGGTGCGGCTGGCGGCCGTCTGGGACATCAGCGGTCGCAAGGCGGCGGAGGAGCGCGCGGAGCGCACCGAGCACTTCCGGGAGCAGCTGTTGGGCGTGGTGGGCAATGACCTGCGCACGCCGCTGCAGACCATCCAGATGGGCACCGGCGCCCTGCAGCGGCTGGGCGGCATGGAGGAGCCCCAGCAGCGGCTGGTGGGCCACATGGCGCAGGCGGCCCGGCGCATGGAGCGGATGATCCACGAGCTGCTGGACTTCACCCGGGCAAGGCTCGCCGGCGGGCTGCCGGTGCACCCGGAGCCGCTCCTGCTGGACCGGCTGGTGGAGCGGGTGATGGAGGAGCGGCGGCAGCAGCACCCGGGCCGCACGCTGCTGATGGAGACGCAGGGAGACCTGCGCGGGCACTGGGACCCGGCGCGCCTGTCGCAGCTGGCGGACACCCTGCTAGGCAGCGTGCTCCAGCACAGCCCGGACACCACGCCCGTGTGGCTGCGGCTGGTGGGCTCGGTGGGGGGCGTGACGCTCGCCATCCGCAATGACTCGCTGACGGTGCCCTCCGAGGACCACGCCACCCTCTTCGAGCCCTTCCGCCGAGGCCGTCCCGCCAGCGCGGATGGGCTGGGCCTGGGCCTCTACATCGCCCGGCAGGTGGCCCTGGCCCACGGAGGCCGGCTCACCCTGGAGTCCTTCCAGGGCGGAACGCGCTTCGTCGTCTGGCTGCCCCGCGAGCCGCCCGTCCGCTAGAGGCGGAAAGCGGCCCTGGAAGTCCCGTGCGCCACGTATGGGAGGGCCGCGACTTACCGGGTTGATAATGCCCCGAGAGCCCTGAATGTCGTGCGCATTGCAGCGGGTGGGGGTGCGTGGTAAGGGGCCCCGACTTCTAGCTTTCGGCGGACCCGAACCGACCTGGCCCGCCCCCTGTTCGAGGACGCAAAACGCCCATGGAAATCCGCGCCGACGAGATCAGCAGAATCATCCGGGAGCAGATCAAGGACTACGGCAAGAAGGTCACCGTCGCGGAGACGGGCACCGTGCTGTCCGTCGGCGACGGTATCGCGCGCATCTACGGCCTGGAGGGCGTGCTGGCCGGTGAGCTGGTGGAGTTCGCCAACGGGGTGAAGGGCCTGGTGCTCAACCTCGAGGAGGACAACGTCGGCGTCGCCATCATGGGTGACTTCCAGAGCATCCGCGAGGGTGACACGGTCAAGCGCACCCAGCAGATCGCCTCCGTGCCGGTGGGCAAGGGCCTCTTGGGCCGCGTGGTGGACCCGCTCGGTCTGCCCCTGGACGGCAAGGGCCCCATCGAGGCCACCGAGACGCGCCGCCTCGAGGTGAAGGCGCCCGGCATCGTGAAGCGCAAGAGCGTGCACGAGCCGCTGCAGACGGGCATCAAGGCGCTGGACGCGCTGGTGCCGGTGGGTCGTGGTCAGCGCGAGCTCATCATCGGTGACCGCCAGACGGGCAAGACGGCCGTCGCCATCGACACCATCATCAACCAGAAGGGCCTGAACGTTTACTGCATCTACGTGGCCATCGGCCAGAAGCAGTCGACGGTCGCGCAGGTGGTGGAGAAGCTCAACCGCTTCGGCGCCATGGAGTACACCACGGTGGTGGCGGCCAACGCCTCCGACCCGGCCCCCATGCAGTTCTTCGCGCCGTACGCCGGCGTGGCCATGGGCGAGTACTTCCGCGACAACAAGATGCACGCCCTCATCATCTACGACGACCTGTCCAAGCAGGCCGTGGCGTACCGCCAGCTGTCGCTGCTGCTGCGCCGCCCGCCGGGTCGTGAGGCGTACCCCGGCGACGTGTTCTACGTGCACAGCCGCCTGCTGGAGCGCGCCGCCAAGCTGTCCGACGAGGAGGGCGCGGGCTCCCTCACGGCGCTGCCCATCATCGAGACGCAGGCCGGCGACGTGTCCGCCTACATCCCGACGAACGTCATCTCCATCACCGACGGGCAGATCTTCCTCGAGACGGACCTGTTCTTCTCCGGCGTCCGCCCGGCCATCAACGTCGGTCTGTCCGTGTCCCGCGTCGGTTCCGCCGCGCAGATCAAGGCCATGAAGCAGGTGGCTGGCACGATGAAGCTGGACCTCGCGCAGTACCGCGAGCTCGCGGCCTTCGCGCAGTTCGGCTCGGACCTGGACAAGGCCACGCAGGAGACGCTGGCCCGCGGCGCGCGCATGGTGGAGCTGCTCAAGCAGGGCCAGTACGAGCCGCTGCCCGTCGAGCGTCAGGTCATGCAGATCTACGCCGCCACCAACCGCGACGACGCGAAGAAGCGCGGCTGGGTGCGCGACATCCCCGTCTCCGACGTGGTGCGCTGGATGCGTGAGTTCCTGGAGTTCGCGGACGGCAAGCACCCGAACGTCGCGAAGGACATCGCCACCAAGCGCGAGCTCACCAACGACATCAAGGCCGCGCTGAACAAGGCCATCACGGAGTTCAACGAGGTCTTCCAGCCCACCCCGGGCGCGAAGGTCTAGCGCCTCCGGCCGAAAGGCCCGCTGGTCACCGAGCCCCGCTCTCCCTCACCGGGAGGCGGGGCTTCGTGTTTCTGGCGAGCACCGGGCACGGGGCGGAGCGCGACGTGCCTCCACGTCAACGCCCCGCTCGCGCGGCCCAGCGGGAAAGGCTCAGCGCAGGCGCGGCAGGAGCGCGCGCAGGCTGCGGTCCGCGCCGCCCCGGGCGCCGAGGGCCTCGATGGCCTTCAGCTCGTAGGGCAGCACGTTGTCGCGGGACACCAGCTGCACGTGCGCGCCCAGCGCGGCCGGCAGCGCCAGGTCCAGCTCGTAGATGTCGCCGGCCACCAGCGTCTCCTCGGGCTTCGTGCCCGTGGAATCCCAGACGCGCTTGAGGGCCTCGAAGTAGCGGCCGCGGCGCAGGTAGATGGGCCGGCGCAACACGCCATCCAGTTGCTGCTGTTCCGGCACCGCGTCGAAGCGCGCGTCGGACACGTCCGGCGGGTCCAGGAGGAACTTGCGCGCGTCGCCGGAGACCTTCAGCCGCTCACGGCCCTTGGGCGCCAGCGTGTCGAGCTTCTTCTCCACCAGCTCCGTGTGCGCGTTGGTGACGACCGTCACGGGCATGCCCGTGGCCAGCAGCGCCTCCAGCACTTCCTTCGCCTCCGGCTTGAAGGCCGTGGCGGAGTGCACATACGAGTCGCGATACAGCTTCTGCACCGCTTCCGAGCGCGTCGCGTCGTCGGTGCCCACCGCCAGCCGCTGGAAGATGCGGTGCGCCGCGGTGGTGGCCGTCAGGTACGGGTCCGCGGTGGCGGGCGCCACCACCTTGCCGCCCAGGTTCCACCCCAGCAGGTCAGCCCCCGCGCGCAGCGCCGCGACTTCCTCGTCCCACGCCTGCTCCACGCCCTGCCCCAGCGCACGGGCGAGTCCGTCACGGAAGTGTGTCAGGAAGGGCGCGCTCTCCGTCGCCACGTCCGTGAAGGTCCCGTCGAAGTCCAGCACCACACAAGCAATTGCCATCAGCCCACCGACTCCCGAAGTTGGAAAAGGGGACGGATGACGCCCCGCCCGCGCCCGCGAATCAAGCCCGCGTCCACATTTCCGGCCTGTAAACTTGGGCCTTTCCTGTAAATCAGGTGGGCAGGCAGGCACCTTGAGGCCTACAGCAGGTGCGTCGGTAGCATTCCACGGGCATGGAAGCGACGCGGCGAAACGAGGCGGCGCTGAGGCACCGGGCGTGGTTGCCCTGGGGCCTGCTCGCCGGAGCGTGTGTGCTGGGCGCCACGGGGGCCTGGGCGGGCTCCCGCTCCATGTCCGCGCTGGCCGAACGGCGGACCCAGTTGGAGCGAGAAGCCGCCGAGTCCGAGGCCCGCGTGGCGGAGCTCCAGGCGCTGCGCGAGGCCATGGCCCGCCGGCTGAAGGTGCTGGAGCAGCAGCACCAGGCGGCTCGGGCGGATGCGACGGCGGCCGCGGCGGCCTGCGCGCTGGCCCCCGCCCCCCTCCCGCCCACCCCGGCAGGCCCCGCGCGCCCGGAGCCGCGCCGTGCGGGCAAGGCCTCCGCGAAGGGCCAGAAGGGCCCTCGCCGCTGAACGCCCCCCGAGGGCCCTCCGCGTCCACCGGTGTTGAATAAAGTCACGGGCAGGCCGTCCTGGTTCGTGTCGCCCCACCCCGGCCACCGCCCGAGGAGCCCACCGTGTTCACGCTTCGTTCGCTGTTGAGTGCCATCCTCGCGCTGGGGCTCCTGCTGGGCACCTCCTCCGCGGAGGCGCGCTTCGGCAAGCGCTCGCGGCCCTCGCAGAGCGACTCCCCGCGCAACGACGACCGGGACGACGACACGCACGAGGCGACGCCCGTGGGGCACGAGGACTCGGACGACGACGATGCGGAGCGGGAGCGCCGCCGCCGTCGCCGCCGCTACGTCAGCGCGGACCCCGTGGTCGATGTCGGCTTCCTCACCTTCATCTTCGCCAGCGGCAACCACCGCCTGCGGGTGGACGAGCCGCGCTACCGGGGCGAGGTCCGCCAGGAGCGCCACGCGGCGCCCATCTCCTTCCGCGTGGGCCTCCAGGCCGGCCCCGTCCAGCAGAGCGGCGGCGGCGCGGGAGACCTCTTCCTCGGAATCGAAGGCCGTCGCTTCGGCATGGATGCCCGCTTCACCGGCATCGCCGTGGACGCGGACGACGGCTCCGACGAGGTCGACAGCATCTCGCTCTGGGAGGCGCACCTCACGTGGGCCCTCATCTCCCAGGAGCGCGTCCGCCTGCGCGTGGAGGCGGGCCTCAGCGGCGCGCGGGCGCCGGACATCTCCTTCGTGGGCTTCAGCATGGCCCTGTCCATGGAGGCCTGTCTGGCGGGCCCGCTGGACTTCGAGGCGCGCGTGCAGGCGACGCCCTTCCCCTACCGCCAGGTGGACGCGAGCGCCGCGCTGGCCTTGCACCTGGGCGCGGTGGTGCTGCGCGGTGGCTACCGCGGCATGTTGTTGGATGACGCGGGCCACGTGGATGGCATTGCCCACCGCGACACGTTCCACGGCCCCTTCGCGGGACTGGGCCTCAGCTTCTGAGCTGATTCCAGACAGACAGCGAAAGAAGACACCACCGGCCTCGGTCTGGGACCCCACTCCCGGCCGAGGCCTTCGCCGTCTTCAGGATGTCGAGTCGTGGGTCCTGTGCACTTGTCGCGCGACGCGCTGACCACGTTCGCACAGGAGCGATTGGCCAACGCCCCGCCGCCCCCGCGGACCATGGCCGCCAGCGCCCTCCGGCCTTTCAATGTCGCTCCCCGTTATCCCTGTCCGCCAATCAGGAAGAGGAGTGGACCTTGCCATCACCGAAGGCCGTGTTGGGCCCGTTGCTCACCGCCACCCTCTTGTTGGGCGCTCCTCACGCGGAGGCCCGCTTCGGCAAGCGCTCCAGTCCCTCCTCGTCGACGGGCAGCCCGTCCTCGCCACAAGGCCCCTCGCGCGGCTCCTCCAGCCGCTCCGGGCGCACCCATCCCGCCACCGCCATCGGCCAGGAGCACGAGGCCCCTCGGGGGGACGCGCCCCGACAGAGGTCCAGGCCCGGACCAAGCCCCGTGAGTGGCGTCCTCGTGGGCCCGGGGGCGAGCGCCGCCGCCACATCGCCCAGGCTGTCCGCCACCTCCCGCGTGGAGCGCAAGCGCGATGAGCCCGTGCCGCTCCTCGTGCGCCTGGGCGTGCAGGGCGACGTCATCAAGGAAGGCGGCTCCATGAGCCTCTTCATGGCGCTGGAGGGGCGGCGCATGGGATTGGACACACGCATCACCGGCATGACGCTCGAGCCGGAGGACGGCGCCAACCCCCACGGCAAGAAGGACCGCATCACGCTCTTGAGCGCCCGCGTGACGGCGGCGCTGTGGGCCAGCTCCCGGGGCCGCATGCGCGTGGAGGCGGGCCTGACGAGCGCCCACGCCCCTCACGTCATCTTCGTGGGCCCCAGCTTCGGCGCCTCCGCGGAGGCGTGTGTCGGCCGCTCGCCCCTGGACATCGAGGTGCGGCTGAACGCCACGCCCTTCCCGCACCGGCAGGTGGACCTCCAGGCGGGCATGGCCCTGCACCTGAGCGCCTTCAACGTGCGCGGCGGCTGGCGCGCGCTGTACCTCAACGACGCCGGACACGTGGACGGCGTCGAGAACGAGGAGAGCCTCGTGGGCCCGTACCTGGGCGTGGGCCTGACGTTCTGACCGCACGTCCGTGACGCTCGCGCGCGGTGGCGGGTCACGCCGCGCGCGCACCACGGGCCGGAGCCGCTCGACACGCGAGCCCCGGCCCTCGTCTCCTCAGTCGTCCGACGCCGCGGCCATGGGCACCGAGCTGCTCCCACCGCCGATGTCCGCCACCGTGGTGAGCCCCGGGCCGCGCTTCCCGCTCCCCCGGCGCTTGGGCGGCGGCGCCAGCTTCGGCTCTGAGCCGAACAGCCGCTCGTACGTCTCCGGCCCGTTGATGTTCACAATCACGCCCGGGTCCTTCATGGGCACACGCCGCACCTTCATGCCCTTGAGCACCGCCTCCAGCTGGTCGCCGTCCGCCGCGCGCAGCCGCTCCGCGGACGCACGCGACATCATCACCGGCCAGCCGGCGGCCCCCTCGAACTCGGGGCGCAGGGCCTCTTCAGCGTCTCCCATCAACTTGAGCAACGACTTCACGGTGGTGGCCCGGAGCGCGGGCATGTCCACGGGGTGCAACAGCACCACGTCCGCCCCCGCCTCCAGCGCCGCGTCCAGCCCCACCTTCACCGACGCCATCTGGCTGTCCCGCCACTGTTCGGACTCCACCAGGTCCAGCCCCGGATGCTGCTCGCGCACGGCCTCCGCGTCCTTCCCCACGACACCCAGCACCTGACAGCTCGCCTTTCCAAAGGTCGACGCCAGCGACTGAAGGAAGCTCTTGTCTCCTTCGTGCAGGATGAGCGCCTTGGGGTGGGCCATCCGCCGGGCCTCGCCCGATGCGAGGATGATCGCCACTGCCTTCATACCAAGCCTCCTCCGTCCCCCGGGGAATCGAGTGCCAAGCTGGCCCGGGGCCACCGGAAACAGGCTGTGACCTCCGCGTGGGATTTTGAGCCCACCCCTCGGTGCGAGCCGTCAGCCAGCCCCCAGTCACTTCGCGCGCCACCTCGCGGCCCCTTCGCCCACAAGAGCGCCCGCTCGCTCGTCCGCACCCACCCCGACTCCGGTGGGGACTCAGTGCAGCCACCGGTGTGGCGCCGGGGCCAGGGGCTCGGCGGTCTTTTCTTCCGTCTCCACCCGGGCGCGAGCGGTCAGAATTTCAGCCAACCTCGCCAAGGGGGCAAAGCCAGACAACCGGTGCAGCTCCTGCTGCGACACCTGGCCCAACCACGCACCGTCGCGCCCGTCCACGACGGGGAGCACGTGCACGCCGTGGCGGTGCATGACCTGGAGCGCCGAGAGCACGGTGTCCTCGGGGAACAGCGTCACGGCATGTGAAACAAGCAAATCGAACTCGGAGCTGCGGCACATCGACACGGAGGCCTCCGGAAGGCAGGCGCCAGGCGCGGATGAAACATCCCGTAGCAAGGGCCTTGCCGGGCCTCGCCCAGGATTTGTTCGCTGACACACAACCCCGGACGGTGGCTCACCGATAATCCCCCTGGCGCAGCGTCCCCCCTTCGATGCGTCCCAGTGGAGACCCTCCGATGAGCATCAAGTCCCTCCCCTCCTCCACGTCTTCCACGACTTCCGCCGCGGCGCGTCGTCCTTCCGAGTCCAAGCCCACGCAGCAGGCGGAGGCGAAGAAGCCCGGCCTGCTCGAGCGGATGGGCGAGGGCGTGCGCCACGTCGCGAGCGAGGCGAACCGCCTGGTGGACCGCTTCGAGGCGAAGCTGCCCAAGCTGTCCCAGCTGGGCCTGCCCTCGCTCGGGGGCGCCCAGGACACGCCGTGGGCGGGCATCACCCTCACCGGCAAGCCGCTCCAGATTCCGCTCGGGAAGCTGCTGGATGTGAACCTGGACGACCTGCGCAAGGTGCTCGAGCGCGTCGTCCCGCCGAAAATCGACGACAAGCAGGGCAAGCAGCTGGCGGCGCAGACCCAGGGCTTCCGGGACACCCTGGGGCAGGTGCGCTCGCTGGCGGCGCAGCTGGAGATGTTGCCCGCCTCGCATCCGCGCCACGCGCAGGTGAAGGCCGCGCTGGAGAAGGCGGAAGGGGAGCTGACGCGGACGACGGGCTACACCCGCGCCACCGCGCCGCGCCCCGGCTCGCTGTGGCTGGACCCGCAGTTCCTGGCGAAGGAGCTGCCCAATGGCCAGGTCCACGCCAGCAAGTTCCCCACGGGCACGCCCGTGACGAAGCCGCCCTCCGCCATGAGCGTGGTGGCCGGCAACGACGCGGTGAAGGCCGCCGAGTACACCGCCTCCGTCGCCCGGAACCGCGCGGCGGCGGGCATGCCGGTGCAGGGCGGCGAGCCCATGGGCGTGCACCTGAGCCTGGAGGGCGGCGGCGGCAAGGGCAAGCGCTACGCGGCCATGTTCGCGGAGATGCGCGAGCTGGGCGTCGTCCCGGTGAGCCTGACGGGCACGTCCGCGGGCTCCATCGCCGCCGCGTTCGCCGCCACGGGCGCCACGCCGAAGCAGATTGAAGACGTGGCCAAGGACCCGCGCTTGGGCAAGCTGTATGACTTCGACCTGGACATGAAGGACGGAGGCCTGCTCAACGGCGAGGCCGCGTACCAGCTCTTCGACCAGAAGCTGCGCGAGCTGACCGGCATCACCGACCGGCCCGTCACCTTCGCGGACCTCAAGGTGCCGCTGCAGCTGGTGGCCGCCAAGGCCTACGACAGCGCGGTGCCGAACGGCGGCTTCAAGAGCGCGCAGGACCGCGTCTTCGTCTTCAGCCAGGAGACGACGCCGGACACGCCCGTGGCGCTCGCCATGCGCGCCTCCATGGCCATCCCCGGCGTCTTCGAGCCCGTGCAGATGGTCGACCCCGTCACCGGCCGGCAGATGCATCTGGTGGACGGCGGCACGCTGGACAACATGCCCATGGGCTACAACAAGAACGACCTGCCGCAGATTGGCGCGTCGCTCCAGAGCCGCGGCGGCACGCACCCGTCGAACGGCCAGGCCCAGCCCAAGCCCCTGCCCACCGGCCAGCTCGACACGGACGACGTGCTCTGGAACGGCTTCAACGGCCTGTCCCTGCTCAAGCAGAACGCCACCGAGGCCCAGGACTGGCGCGACAAGGCGAAGCCCGGCGCCAACCAGTTCATGGTCAGCCTGCCGACGTGGAACCTGGACAATCCCAAGCAAGGCAACAGCGTGCTGGGCTTCGGCTACGACGCGAAGGTGGACCCCACCCTGGACAAGCAGACGCGCCAGGTGACGCGCGACTTCCTGCGCGAGTTCATGGACGACATGAAGGTCCCCGGCTCGCGCGGCACCAACATGGTGACGCAGGTGCCCAAGGACCTGCGCTTCAACGAGACGGTGGACATCCGGGGCGAGAAGTTCCAGGTGAGCTACGACGGCGGAGACACCGTCACCGCCACCGCGCCCAATGGCAGACAAACCAACGTCCGCCTGGGCCAGAAGCAAATCGAATCCATCTGGCTGGATGGACAGACGTACCACGACTTCGGCTCACAGCTGTCTCACGTCCTCAGCGACGTGCGCAGCGTGCGCCCCTCGTGGTTCCCTTTCTGATTCCGGACGGTTCGCGCGGGCAAATCACGCTCTCGCTGAAACATTGAACCCCCAGACACCTTCACGCACCCGGGGCGCCTTGAGGCGCACCCGGGCGCTGTCGTTACGGTGTTTCACGTTCATCCCCCTGGGAGGTTTCGATGCAAGCGGAGCGAGGGCGGGCCTGGGTGCCCTGGCTGGTGACGGTGCTGGTGGTGCTGCTCGCGGGCGGCGTGCTGTATCTGGCGCACCGAGGCTCGGTGCAGGCACAGGCGCAGGCCGAGGAGGCGCGCAAGGCGGCGGACGAGGCCACCGCGCGCACCCGTGACGCGGAGGCGGCGCGCAAGCAGGCGGAGGAGAAGCTGGCGGCGCTGGAGACGGAGCACGCGAAGCTGACCACCGAGAAGCAGCAGCTCACGACGGAGAAGGACCAGCTGTCCCAGACGGTGCAGGAGCAGGAGGCGGAGCTGGCCAAGCTCAAGGCCACCTACGACGACCTGCAGGACAAGATGAAGGCGGAGATCTCCGAGGGCGCCATCAAGCTGTCGCAGGCGCAAGGCCGCATCCAGGTGGACCTGGTGGACAAGGTGCTCTTCGACTCCGGCGACGCGAGCATCAGCAAGCGCGGCCAGGAGGTCCTCAAGCGGCTGGGCGGTGTGCTGTCCAAGGTGGATGACAAGTCCATCCAGGTGTCGGGGCACACGGATGACTCGCCGCCGTCGCAGAAGCTGCAGGCCACCTTCCCCACCAACTGGGAGCTGTCCGTGGCGCGCGCCGTCAACGTGGTGCGCTTCCTCCAGGAGCAGGGCGGTGTGCCGTCCCGCCGGATGATCGCCGCGGGCTACGGCGAGACACGCCCCGTCTCCGCCAACGCCACCCCGCAGGGGCGCGCGCGCAACCGGCGCATCGAGGTCCTCCTCATCCCGGACCTCAAGGCCGCCAAGGCCCCGGCCAAGACGGCCCGGAGCCAGCGCTGACGCGCACGCCGGTTACTTCTTCTTCACAGACTCCAGCATCTTGCGGAAGGCCTTCTCCGAGGCCGCCACCGTCTTCTCCGGGCCGGTCAGCTTGAAGAAGATGGCGCCCTCGGAGCCTTCGACGATGGCGCCCAGCAGGCGGTAGCCGGGCTTCGGCGTGGACGGGCCCATCATGGGCCCGCCGCCCAGGTACGTGCCCTTCACGTCCACCGTCGTCACGGGCATCCCGTTGAGCTTCTCCGTCTTCGTCTTGGCCACGCCGTCCACCGGCTTGCCATCCGCCGTCTGGAACTGGCCCAGCCACCGCTTCACGTTGGCGTCCACCGCGCCGCCCTGACCCGGACCGAAGTAGAACACCGCCAGCTCGCCCGGCTCCGCGTCGCCCTTCGCCGCGGGCAGCTTGTACGTCGCCGCGCGCATCGGCCGAGCCCCCTGCGCCGCCCACTCCGAAGGCGCCGTCCACGTCAGCCCGCCCGCCTCCGGCGCAGCCGCTCCTTGCGCCGCGGGCTCCTGCGCCGCGGGTCGCATCGGACCACTCGCGGACGCCCCCATGGACATGCACATCACCATCACACTCAGCAGTCGGTTCATCCGCCCAGCGTAGCGGCGAATGCATGCTGCGCAGTGTGTCAAAGACAGTCGGTGGCACCGAGCCATACGCCGATGCATGACTGACACGACGCGTCAAGTCCCATCGCTTTCGGCCAACCCTCGGACGTGGTACGCCACCTGACTGTCACCTAGTCCTGAAGTCCAATCCTGGACTCGGAGGGGGTTGTATCCATGAGAAAGGCGTTGTTCCTCGGGGCCCTAGCCTTGGGCGCGGTAGCGTGTGATCCAGACATCAAGCAGGACCCGGCGCCCGGCGCGGGAGACGTGGGACTGGCGGAGTTCGACCCGTCCGCGACGCCTGCCATCGTTCCCTCTCCGAACGACCTGGCCATCGGAAAGCTCCCGGATGGCACCAACATCGTCCAGGCGCCCATCAACCCCAGCGCGCCCGCCGCGGAGCAGGAGTTCACGCGTGAGTATCTCAACACGCTGAACGGCTTCCCCACGTCGGTCATCGCGACGACGCTGGTGAAGGACCTGGACCCGGCGACGGTCAACGCCAACACGGTGAAGTTCATCGACGTGTACGAAGACGTGTCCGTGCTGGCGCGTCCGGCCACGCCGACCTTCGGCTATCGCGAGGCGACGGGCCACATCACCGTCATCCCCCCGCAGCCGCAGGGCTGGCCCAAGGGCGGCCGCTACGCGGTGGCCATCATCGGCGGCGAGAACGGCGTGAAGACGAAGTCGGGCAAGCCCGTCATCGGCTCCGCCACGTGGGCCTTCGCCAGCTCGCGCGAGAAGCTCGTCACCTGTGACGACCTGACCGCTCCCGACTGCGCGCCCACCACCGAGCTCATCCCCTCCACCGAGACGGACCCGGCCAAGCGCCTGGCGGACCAGACCCGCAGCGCCCTGCGCCTGGAGCAGCTGCGCCGCGGCTACTCGCCCATCCTGGACAAGATGTCCGCGAAGTTCGGCGTCAACCGCGACGACATCGTGGTCGCGTGGACGTTCACCATCATGAGCCGGCCGGAGGCGACGTTCGACATCACGAGCGCCACGCCCATCGTCCCGTTCCCCAACGACCTGCTGCGCGACCCGAAGACGGGCAAGCTGGCCCTGCCGGTTCCGGCCGAGCCGCCCCTGCTGCGCAACTTCCTGTCCGACCTGAACAACAACGTGGACGGCTGGTCCACGACGGCGCCCATCATCACGGAGAACAGCGCGACCCGCGGCGTCATCGACAATGACCTCCAGCTGGACATGAACACCGTCGAGCTGGGCAAGCAGCTCCTGTTCCTCAAGCTTACGCCGGGTGGCAATCAGCCCCAGGTCAAGATCTGCCTCAACTGCGCGTCCAGCCCGAAGGCAAACGGCTCCGCGGCGGACAAGGCGCCCGAGCAGCTGCAGATCATCCCGCAGGTTCCGCTGGACCCGGGCTCGCAGTACGCCGTCGTCCTGCTGCGTGGCCCCAAGGAGCTCAAGAACGCGCAGCCCGTGTTCCCCACCGCCAGCCAGGCCCTGCTGCGGCTGAAGAACCCGGTGTTCGCCAACGGCAAGAGCCAGGTCTCCGCGGTGCCCGACACCAGCGCGCCCACGCTCGAGGCCGCCCGCGCGGCCATGGCGCCTCTCTACGACATGCTCGAGGCCCGGCTGAACATCGAGCGCAAGGACGTGCTGATGGCGTGGACCTTCACCACCCAGAGCACGCGCACCAAGCTGGCCCAGCTCAACGCCGCGCCCGCCGCCAGCGGCACCTCCGACAAGCCGCTGTACCTGGTGGACCAGACCACCAACCTCGCCGCGCTGATGGCGGCCAACGGCCTGGATGGCACGCACATCGGCCACTGGCTGGTCGGCGGTTACAAGTCGCCGTTCTACCTGGATGACGCGACGGGCGCGTACAACGCGACCCGCGCCAAGCACGAGGACCACATCCCGTTCTGGATGTTCCTGCCCACGCAGGCGCCGGACGCGGGCGGCTACAAGACCGTCGTCTTCGGACACGGCCTGACGGGCAACCGCACCAACGTGCTGGCCATCGCCAACAAGCTCAACGAGGCCGGCTACGCGGTGGTCGCCATCGACACCGTCTACCACGGCGAGCGCACGAGCTGCGCGGGCATCACCCCGCAGTCCGGCCTGGGCGCCATCGACAGCCCGGACAAGGCCTGCGCCACGGGCAGCACCTGCGACGTGACCCCTGGCAGCGCCACGTTCGGCCGCTGTGTGGCCCCGGCCGCCGCCAACTCCTGTGACCCGGCCAACAACGGCGACCTGGTCTGTAACGCCGCGGGTCAGGGCGTGTGCCTCGACACCGGCAAGTGCGAGGGCGGTGACTTCCGCCGCGGCTCGAACGGCGCCCCGGTGGTCTCCGGCTGGAACTTCCTCAACCTGGGCAGCCTGGGCGCGACGCGCGACAACTTCCGCCACCACGTGGTGGACTTCGCGCAGCTCACCCGCGTGCTGGCCAGCGACGACATGCGCACGCGCATCGGCAACCTGGCGGGCGGCCGCACCATCAACGCCGCCACGGTGGACTACGTGGGCCAGAGCCTGGGTGGCATGCAGGGCGTCCTGTCCGCGGCCGTCTCCGAGCGCACCCGCCGCACCGCGCTCAACGTCCCGGGTGGCGACCTGGTGGACATCCTCCTGACGGCGGAGGACCCGACGCTCTCCGCGCAGCGCGCGGGCTTCATGCAGTTGCTGGGCAGCCTGGGCCGCGCGCCTGGCACGCCGGGCTTCGACGAGTTCATCGTCCTGGCCCGCACCGCGCTGGATGGCGCCGCCGCGCGCAACTACGGCTGGTACCTGGAGAACTCCGACAAGGCCCCGGCCGAGCGCGACGCGTTCATCCAGTACATCAAGGGCGACATGGTGGTTCCGAACCCGGTGACCGAGGGCCTCATCGCCTCCGCGAACCGCAACAGCACGAGGACGGTGCAGAGCTACATGGTCACCATCGACCCGCTGCCGCCCGAGTACCGCCATGCGTTCCTGCTCATCAGCGTCCCGCCCACGCATCCGCAGTACGCGTTCATGAAGAGCGTGCGTGACACGGCGCAGGACCAGGTCGTCTCGTTCCTCAAGACGGGCACCGCTGTCGCTCCGTAACCGAACGGCCAGGACTCAAGGGAATGACTCACATGAAGAAGACACTCTCCCTCGTAGCGCTGCTGGCCGCGGGTTCCTCCCAGGCGGCGGGCTTCCAGATCAACACGCACAGCGCCCGCTCCACGGGCATGGGCAACGCGGCGGCCGCGTGGCTGGAGGACTCCTCCGCCATCTACTCGAACGCCGCGAACATCCTCGGTGTGAACAAGCTGGACGTGACGGTGGGCGACACCGGCATCCTCCCCGGCATCAAGTTCAAGCCGACGCTGGGCGCCGAGCAGGGCCAGAAGACGACCCTGTCGCCGCCGCCGCACCTGTTCATCGCCTACAAGCCCTTCGACAAGTTCGCGGTGGGCCTGGGCGTGTACACGCCGTTCGGCGCGAACAGCCGCTGGGTGGATGACTTCGTGGGCCGCTTCAAGGCCCAGGAGTCGGCCATGGCCATCTACAACATCAACCCCACCGCCGCGTACCAGCTCCACGAGCGGTTCCGCATCGGTGGCGGCGTGAACATCTACCGCGGCACGCTGGAGCTCAAGCGCGCGCTGGGCTTCGTCGAGAGCGAAGGCCAGGTGCACCTGGGCGGCTCCTCCTGGGGCGTGGGCTACAACATCGGCGTGCAGGCCATCGTGGTGCCGAAGCTCATCACCATGGGCCTGCACTACCGCAGCTCCGCGGACCTCACCTTCAAGGGCAACGCGGACTTCCAGAACGTGCCCGCGGAGTTCCAGTCGCGTCTGCCGGACGGCCGCGTGGAGGGTGACGTCACCCTGCCCGCGACGGTGGCGTGGGGTCTTGCCTTCACCCCGATGGACAACCTGACGCTGGCGTTCGACGCCAACTGGGTGGACTGGTCCTCGTTCCAGGAGCTCGCCATCGAGTTCCCGGACAACCCGGCCATCAACAACCCGCTGCCCAAGCGCTGGCGCGCGAAGTGGAACTACCATCTGGGCGGTGAGTACGGCGTGACGCCGGACCTCCAGGTCCGCGCCGGCCTCATCTACGACCCGGCTCCGGGTCCGCACGGCACGCTGACGCCGGACCTCCCGGACGCGGACCGCTTCGGCGTCTCCGTGGGCGCGGGCTACCGCTGGAACGCGCTGCGCGCGGACCTCGGCTACCAGTACGTCACGCTGGCCGACAACGAGAGCTCCGCGCCGGGCATCTCCGGCACGTACAACGGCTCCGCGCACGTGTTCGGCCTGACGCTCGGCTACTCGATGTAGTCCGCTGACCCTCCGGCCCCGCACTCCTGCGGGGCCGCCGAGGAACCACGCCCGGGTCTCCCTCCGAGGGGGCCCGGGCGTTGTCATTCAGACGGCGGGACTCAGACGCGCAGGTCGCCGTCGTGCAGCACGCGGCCCGACGCCAGCACCCGCGCCGAGCGCTGCAGCCGCTCCGTGCCCATGCGCATCAGCTGGCCCTTGAGGCCGGGCTGGCTGAGCAGGTGCCGCTCGAAGGCCTCGCGAGGCAGCCGCAGCACCACGCCCTTCACGTCCGCGCGCACCGTGGCGGACACCGGCTTGTCGAGCAGCAGGGAGATTTCGCCGAACACGTCCCCCTCGCGCAGCTCCACCAGCGCCATGCGCCGTCCATCCGGGTGCTCGAGCCACGGCGTGCACTTGCCTCTCAGCAGCACGTAGAACGCGTCCCCGCGCTGCCCCTGCGCCAGCAGCACCTCGTCGGGCGCGACGGCGCGCAGGTGGAAGTCGCGGGAGAGCGCCGCCTTCTGCTCCGGCGTGAGGCGGCTGAGCAGCGGGTTGGAGCGCAGCAGGTTGTCCACCAGGCGCCGCCGGTAGAAGTCCTCCAGCACCTGCCCCACGCGAGGATGCCGCGCCCTCACCGACTCCAGCCCCGCGCGCGTCAGCTCCAGCAGCACGGCGCGCTCGGCGGTGATGACGCTCGCGAGCCGAGGGCCCTCCGACACCAGCGCCAGCTCACCGAAGCAGTCCCCGGGCGACACCGTGCCCACCACGCCCCGCGTCCCGTCCTCCAGCGCCCGCGCCACCTCCGCGCGGCCCTCCACCAGCGCGAACATGGACGCCCCAGGCGCCCCCTCTTCCACCACCGATTTGCCCGGCGCGAAGACCCGCGCGGACAGCACCTCCACCAGCGCGATGAAGTCCTCCCGCCCCAGTCGGGAGAAGAGCGGCACCGGCCCCTCCTCGGAGGTGGGCTCCCGCGACAGGGCGAAGCGCTCCGCCAGCGCGCGCGTGCAGCGGGCCCTCAGCTCGGGGGGCGCCCCCACCCGGCCCAATGCCACACAGGCGGTCACCGCGCGCAGCAGCGTCCCCTCCCGCGCCCAAGCGCCCGACGCCAGGGCATAGGCCGCCGCGGACTCCCCCTTGCGCCCCAGCTCCTCCAGCAGCTCCGCCACGCGCTGACAGGCGTCCGCGTCCTCGGGGTGGGCCTGCAAGAGGCTCCGGTACTCCGCCAGCGCATCCTCCAGCCGCCCCTGACGCGCGAGCTGACGGGCCCGCTCCCTACCCACGACGCGCATGTCCCTCATGGACTCATTCTCTCCACCCAGGTCTCGAAGACGACTCGCCGCATCGAGGGGGCTCTACGGGAAGGCTCGGGGGGAAGCGTGCCGTGCTTGAGCCAGGGTTCGAGCTTCTCGGCTCCCAATCTCATACGGGCGCGCGCCTTCGGGCGCATGGCCCATTCGGCGAAGGGCCGCTGCGCCGTCAGGTACCGGACGAGAGGCAAGGCCGCTCCAATCCCAGACAACTCAAGCCCGGTGCCACGAAGCCTGCCATCCCGGCTACGCGCTCAACGCACGCACCCGCTCCGCCAGGTTGTGTGTGAACAACCGGTAGATGCGCAGGGCCGCGGCCTCGTGCGTGGCCAGGAAGTGCTGGAAGTCCGAGCGCGTCACCCGCAGCGCCCTCACGGAGGTGCATGAGCGCACATGCGCGGACGTGGGCCCGTCCAGGATGAGAGAGATTTCCCCCAGCCACGTTCCCGGCCCCAAGGTGTTGAGAAGTCGTGCATCCGGTCCTGGACCACTCGCCACATCCACCGAGCCCTCCAACAACACCAGGAGCCCCGTGCCCTGCGCGCCCTTCTCCAGCACGGTGGTGTCCGCGGGGATGACCACCTGGTGCGCCATGCGGAACAAATCCTTCAAGTCCTCTAGCGCCAGCTCCGCGAAGATGGGAATGGCCTTGAGGTACTCATATCCATCCGGTGCTGGACTCGCCCGCTCCGCCACCGGAGGCGGCGCCTCCACCGACGCGACGGCCGACGCGGACGCCAGCGCCTGCGAGGCCCCGCTCAAATCCAGATGCCGCAGCAGGCGCAGGTGCTCCGCCTTGAGCACCTCGTCCTCCCGGGCCACCGAGGACTCCTGCCGCGCGTCCGCCAGCAACACCAGCGCGCGCCAGGACTCCCCCTGCTCGTCGAGCAGCGCGCACATGCGCAGCACCGCCTCGCGGCGCCGGGGATGCTCGGGCGGCACGCCCCGGAGCGCCTCCAGCTCCGCGTGGGCGTAGCCCAGCGCGTGGTACACCTCCGCCGCCTCCAGCGGGCGCTGCAGCCGCGTCAGGCATTGCGCCATGGACTCGCGGGCATCCAGCGCGCGGTACAGCTCCAGCGCCCGCTCCAGCGCGCCCGCCCGCTCGAAGGCCGCCGACGCGCGGACCAGGTCCCCGGCGCGCAGCCAGGCCTCCGCCGCGAGCATCAGCGCGCCCGCCTGCTCGTGCAGCGCCGCGGCGTCCGCGTCCGCGCCCTGCGCCTCCAGGAGCCGGGCGGCGCCCGCGAAGTCCCGGGCGCGGCGCAGCACATCCACCAGCGCCGAGCGCGCCTGCGCCGGCACATTCACGGATTCTTCCAGCACGCGCTCTCGTTGCACCGGAGACAAGTCCTCGTAGGCCCGCACCGCGACATCCACCGCAGCCTGCATCACCGCCTCCCACACCACGCGAACAGGGCCCGCCACGAGCGAACCCCGCCCCCTGGCGCCCTCTTTCAAGAGGAGGTTGGACACCTCAGCGGCCCCCGCCATGTCGTGCTCCCCCCTGCCACAAGTCTCCCGAGTCCGTACCAGACCCGCCGCCAGGAGGCGAGCCCCCCGCACGCCCTCCCCGCTCGGGAAATGGTGGATGCAAAACCTTCCATTCCTGCCCGAAGAATCGCGTGGGATAGGGTGGCGAAGCGCCACACCTGAATTCGCCACCGCGTCCGCTATATGTGGGCGGGCCGAACGTTAACGTGCGCGATGGGCCGACATCCTCCCTCGGAGCCCGAGACATGACGCCTCGCCACCTGCACCGCTGGAGCCGGGTGCTTCCCCTGCTGGCACTCTGCCTTGGGAGCAGGGCCCTGGCCCACGCGGGCCTCCCGGAGACCTCCAACGTCACCCTCCGGCGAGGCCACCCGGAGGATATCTTCCTGGGGGCGACCTTCGGCGCGGTGATTTCGCGCGACGCCGGCAAGACCTTCCGGTGGATTTGCGCGGACGCCATCGGCTACGGCGGCTGGACGCCCACCTCCTACCTGTGGCGGGAGGCCGGCGACATCCTCACCGCCACCGGCAGCGCGCTCCTGCGCTCCCCCGACGGCGGCTGCTCGTGGTCCGCCCACCCCTCCTTCAAGGACACCTGGGTCGCCGCCATGGCGGCCCACCCCACCGACGACCGCATCCTCTATGTCGTCACCGCGAGACATGGGAAACCCAATGGCGTCTACCGCTCCCAGGATGGTGGGGAGACGTGGGCCCCCTCGCCCTTGATGCGGCTGGGCCTGCTGCTCAACGCGGTGCGCGTGTCCCCGGCCAATCCCCGCCGCATCTACGTGAGCGGCAAGGAGGAGAACCGGCTGCTGCTCTTGCGCAGCGACGACGCGGGCGAGACGTGGACGGAGACGGTCCACCCGCTGCCCGAGCTGCAGCTGCCCTATGACCTGCTCGTCGAGGCCGCGGACCCGGCGTCCGCGGACGTGATGTGGGCCCGCGTGTCCTCGCAGGGCTCCACCTTCCTGCTGCGCAGCGACGACGCGGGCCAGACGCTCACGACGGTGTCGCGGATTGACGACGTCTTCATCAACATGGAGCTGTCCGCCGACGGCAAGACGACATGGGTGGGCACCCTCAACCACTTCTTCAAGGGCCCCTCCACCGGCCCCCTGACGATGCGCTCGCTGCCCACGGGCAACGCGTGTGTGCTGCGCGAGGGCAACACGCTCTACGCCTGCGGCTCCACCTGGCTCCATGACTGGGCGCTCGCGCGCAGCACCGACGAGGGCGACACCTGGACGCACCTCTTCGGCCTCTACGAAATCCAGGGCGCGCACCACTGCCCCACGGGCACCCCCGTGCGCACCGTGTGCCCGGGCCGCTGGCCGCAGCTCGCCGAGCAGCTCGGCGCCCCGCTCTATCCCGAGGAACCTCCCCCCGACGACGGGGGCACGCGCCCCGACGCGGGGGCCCCCGACGCGGGAGCGCCCGACTCCGGCACCTCCTCCGACGCGGGCCCCGAGCCCGAGCCCCCTCCTCCGCCCAAGAGCTCCAGCGGCTGCGGCGCGATGGGAGGGAACATTGTACCGCTGTTGCTGTTGCTACTCCCTCTCACCCTGCTGCGCCGAGGCCCCCGGCGCCAGAACCAGGAAAGGTCCCCCTGATGCGGCTCTCACGACAACTCCTCTGGACCACCTCCGCGGCCACCCTGCTCTCCCTCACCGCCGCGTGCGGTGACGACCCGTCCGAGCCCACCTGTGGCGAGCCCCTCTACGGCGGTGACGCCACCGACGAGGCCTGGCGCGCGCTGGTGGACGCGGAGGCCCGCGCGACGCCGAACGCCGATGTCGCCCGGCTCACCACCCCCGAGAGCGGAGCGTCCTACGACGCCAGCGCCGCGCCACCTCGCTGGGCCTGGAGCTCCACGCTGGCCAGCGCGTCGCCGAGCCCCGCGCCGTCGAGCGCCTTCGACACGGCCCGCTCCATGCTGGCCCGTGTGGGCGAGTGGATTCTCCCCACCGCCCATGCGCACCTGCCGCCGTTCACCGGTGACATCTACTGGGTGCGCGTGAGCATCCCCGGGCGCACGTGCCCGGTGGAGATGCTCACGTCGAACCTCGACTGGCAGCTCGACGCGGCGACCTGGGACACGCTCAAGGCCAGCGCCGGACAGGAGCTGTCCGTGCAGGTCATCAGCGCGTACCTGCTCCAGAACCGCATCACCGAAGGCCCCTACCGCCTGCCCCAGCCCGTCACCGTCCGCGTCCAGAAGGGGACCCCATGAGGCTCTCCCGTGTCTGGCTTCCCGCGCTGGGGCTGCTGCTCGCCTCCTGCGGCGAGGACGCGAGCCCCTTCGATGGGGTGAAGCCTCCGGACGGCCTTCGGTACACCCATCCAGACCCCTGGGCCGCGGGCGTCGGGATTCCGCCTCCGGGCCCCGGAGGCCGCGTCATCATCACCAACAGCATGGATGACACCGTCAGCCTGCTGGAGCTGGACGGCGCGACGAAGCCCGGCTGGAAGGAGCTGGCGCGGGTGCCCGTGGGCCTCAACCCCGTGGAGCTGGAAGGCCCTCACCACACCGCCGTGTCACCGGATGGCAAACACTACTACGTAGGCATCTCCAACTACGTGCCCGGCGGCGGCTCCGGCCCCCATGGCGCGCACGGCACGGGCGCCGACGACGGCTACTGCCTCAAGATGGATGCGAGCACCCACCGCATGGTGGGCTCGGTGCGCGTGGACCCCAACCCCGGCGACGTCATCGTCAGTCGGGACGGCAACACGCTGTACCAGACGCACTTCGACACGCTGAAAATCACGGAGGTCGCTCGCCGCGGCGGCACCCAGGAGGAGATGTTCGCGCGCATGGCGGTCATCGACGCGAAGACGATGACCCGCAAGTCCATGGTGACGGTGTGCCCCGCGCCGCACGCCGTGCGCCTGTCTCCGGACGAGCGCACCGCCTACGTCGCGTGCTGGTCCGACGAGGTCGCCATCGTCGACCTCACCACGCCCACGGAGAAGCCCACCCGGGTCAAGGTCTCCGCCAGCGCGGGCACCGCCGTGACACCTCGGCATCAGCCCTACGCGCTGACGATGTCGCCCACCACGGGCGATGTCTGGGTCAGCTCGATGGCCAGCCGCGAGATTCAGCTGCTCGACGCGAAGACCCGCGCCATGAACCCCGCGCGAGCGATTCGCCTCCCGGGTGCGCCCATGTTCGGCGACTTCAGCGCGGACGGGAAGACGCTCTACATGCCCGTGCAGGGCGTGGAGTCCCTGCACGTCATCGACGCGGACACCGGCGCCATCCGAAGCGAGCTGGAGCTGGCGCCCGCGGGCTGCCTCAACGTGCACCAGGCGCACCTGACGCCGGACGGCACCCACGCGCTCGTCGTCTGCGAGGGAGACCGGCTGAGCCCGGGCACGTTGCACTCGGTGGACCTCGCTCGGGGCACGGTGGTGAATACCGTGCGCGTGGGCATCTTCCCGGACTCGGTGAGCATCCTCGGAGGTCCGCGATGAAGGGCGCCCTCTTGAAGGTCCTGCCGTGCCTGGTGCTGCTGGCGCTGACGTCCGCCTGTGGTGACGACGAGACGCCTCCGACGGCGGTGGAGTACGGCCAGCGGTTGTTCAACGACGCGCGGCTGTCCGAGAGCCAGTTCAACAGCTTCACCTGCGCGACGTGCCACGCGACCACGCCCACGCCACAAGGCGGGCGGATGGACTCCGGCTACACGCTGTACAACGTGGTGGGCCGGGACTCGTGGTGGGGCGGCTACGAGACGAACCTGCTGGACGCGGTGAACTTCTGCTACGTCAGCTTCATGCGCGGCGTGCAGAAGCTGCCCGCGGACTCACCGCAGAGCCGCGCGCTGTACGAGTACCTCGTGAGCATCAGCCCGGACGCGAAGTCCCCCGCCCTGCCCTACACGGTGGTGAAGGACGTGCGCGACGTGCCTCGCGGCGGCGCGGAGCGGGGACGCGCCGTGTATCAAGCCGCGTGTCAGGAGTGTCACGGCGAGACGCACACCGGGAAGGGCCGGCTGACGGAGCTGGCCTCCATCCTCCCCGAGGTGACGCGCGACTATGACACGACCTTTCCGGGAGTCCCGCATTCCCTGGTCATCATCGAGAAAGTGCGGCACGGCCAGTTCTTCGGCATCGGCGGAAACATGCCCGCGTACAGCCTGGAAGCACTCTCGAACGAGGACTTGGGGGCGCTGCTCACGTACCTCGGGCTGTAGTAGGAAGCGCGCATGGGGTTCTGGAAGCGACTGTTCGGTGGCGGGAAGGAAGACGCGGGCTCGAAGGAAGTGGTGAGCCCGCGTGAGTATCTGCTTCGCGAGGTGGAGGCCGCGCTGGCCGAAGACGCCTCGGTCGAAGAAGTGGTGCGACTGAAGGACGACTACGGCCTGCAGTTCACGAAGGACGGCGAGTCCGTCCAGACGTTCCTGGACAACCTCTTCGCGGAGACCCGCGAGCTGTCTCCCGAGCAGCGCGCGCAGGTCATCCGCCGCTTCCTCGGGGCCTTCGCGAAGACACAGGACCGCCAGTCCACGTGGGAGGAGGTCCAATCCCAGCTGCTCCCCGTGGTGCGCGCGGCCGCGTTCGGCGTGATGGCGCCTCCGGCGGATGCGCCCACGCGCACGCTGGTGGCGCGCCACACGCTCCCCTTCCTGCGCGAGCTGCTGGTGGTGGACCAGCCCGACGCGTCCATGTACGTGCAGTACGAGCACCTCAACGAGTGGGGCGTCTCCGAGGAGGAGGCCTTCGTCACCGCCTTCGCCAACCTCGCGCGCATCCAGGACGTGGGCGTGGACCTCCAGGAGGAGCGGCCCAGCCCCATCTGGTCCGTGGACTCGGAGGACTCGTATGAGACGTCGCGGCTGTTGCTCCCGGGCTTCCTCGCGTCCTTCGCGGGGCGCGTGTCGGGACGACCCATCGCCGTCATCCCCACGCGCTCCACGCTGGTCATCGCCGGAGACCAGGACCCCGCCACGGTGAGCCGGCTGTGTGAGCTGGGCGAGCGCGAGTTCGACGCCAGCGCGCGCAGCATCTCCCCCGCGCTCTACACCGTGGACGACACGGGCCGCGTGGTGCCCTACCGCAGGCCCGGCCAGGACGCGCTCGCGCTGCGCATCCGCCGCACGCACGTGCGTCTGGCCATGGGTGAGTACACCGCCCAGAAGGAGTTCCTGGACGAGCAGCACGAGGCGAAGGAGGTGGACCTGTTCGTCGCCAGCTACGGCGCCCTGGTCCGCGAGAAGGACGAGTCGCCGCTCTCCTGGTGCAGCTGGAGCGAGGACGTGGACGCGCTCCTTCCGGAGACGGACGTGGTCGTCATGGCCCTGGGCGAGGACGACCTCCTCCCCGTGCCCTTCGCCGTCGTGCAGCGCCTGGCCCCCGGCTGCCTCACGCGGGTGCCGGAGCTGTGGCCGGTGCGCTACCGCACCACCGCGTGGCCCCAGCCCAAGGTCCTCGAGCAGCTGCGCGCGGCGGCCGTGGACATCTCGACGTACGAGGTCCCCTGACCTTCCCGGAGCGGACGATGCTCGCGTGCGTGGACGTGGACTACCGCTCGGATGTCACCGTCGCCGCGTGTGTCGTGTTCCGCGACTGGACGGACGCCGCCGAGGCCGCGCACCACGTGGAGCGCGGCCCTCCGGCCGAGTCCTACGAGCCGGGGCAGTTCTACCGTCGGGAGCTGCCGCACCTGCTGCGGGTGCTGGCCCGGGTGCCCGAGACGCTGGAGGCCATCGTCGTGGATGGCTATGTGTGGCTGGGTGACGACAAGCCCGGCCTGGGCGCCCACCTGTACGAGGCGCTGGGTCGCGCGGTGCCCGTCATCGGCGTGGCGAAGACGGCCTTCCACTCCAGCAACAACGCCGTCCCCGTGCTGCGAGGCCAGAGCCAGCGCCCCCTCTTCGTCACCGCCGTGGGCCTGAGCCCCACCGCCGCCGCGGCGCACATCCAGCACATGCACGGCGACGCGCGCAGGCCCACGCTGCTGGGCCGCGTGGACCGGCTGTGCCGCGAGGGATGACGTACTTGTATCCCTGACACATCTGTCATGTTCATGCGGGGTGACGCGCCGCGCTCCGGGCCGCGCCTCCTCGGAGAAAGACAGACACACGTACGGTACGGCTCTTGCTGAGGGGTGAGTCCCCATGCGTCCCCCACGCCTCCAGCGCCGCCATGTCCTCTCGGGCCTGTTGCTCGTCCTCGTCATCTCCGCGTGTCCGGATGAGCACCGGCCGCTCACGCGCGCGGAGGTGGAGGCCATCACCTTCACGCGGCTGGAGCGCTTCGGGACGGAGCAGGCGTTCGACTTCCACCTGGAGCTGCTGGAGCGGATTCGAGACAGCCTGTGGACGGGCGGTGGCCCCGTCCTGGGCTGCGGCGGCTCGAGCGGCGATGGCGGGGGGCTCGCGTCAGAGCCTCCCTCGCAGGACCCCTCCATCACGCACAACCAGGAGTCCGGCGTCGACGAGGGCGACATCGTCAAGGCGGTGGGTGACTGGTTCGTCGTCCTGCGCCGAGGCCGGCTCTTCACCGTGCGGCAGGTGGAAGGCGCGCTCCAGCCAGTGGCGCAGGTGGCCGCGTACCCGGTCGGGTTCGCCAGCAGCACCTGGTACGACGAGATGCTGGTGTACGGCCGCCGCGTCGTCGTCGTGGGCTACAGCTACACCCTGAGGTCGACGGAGGTGGGCCTCTTCCGCCTCGACGACGCGGGTGGACTGACCCACGAGGGCACGCACTTCATCGGCTCCGGCGACTACTACTCGGCACGGGGCTACGCGAGCCGGCTGGTGAATGGCACGCTGGTCTTCTACATGCCCGTCATCCTCGCGAGCCCGCGGGGCCAGCCGGCGGAGCTGCCCAAGGTGCGCACGTGGCTGAGCGGCACCGGGTTCTCCGCGTGGAACCCCGTCCTCTCCCGGATGGACATCTACAAACCCTTGCAGACCACGTTGTGGCCCATGCTGCACACGGTGGTGCGGTGCGACCTGAACGCGCGGGACTTCTCCTGCACGGCGAGCGCGCTGATGGGGCCGCAGGGGCAGACCTTCTACGTGTCGCGCGAGGCGGTGTACGTGTGGGTCTCTCCGGGCTTCGAGTCGTGGACCATCGAGGGCGAGAAGTACGACCCGGAGCGGGTTCGCGACTCGGTGGTGTACCGGATGCCGCTGGATGGGGGTGAGCCCTCCGCCCTGCGCACGCGAGGCAGGCCCACGGATGCATTCTCTCTTCGGGAGAACGCGGACGGCCATCTGGATGCGCTGCTCGTGGCCCAGGCCGGGAAGTGGGGACGGGAGCTGTCCCAGGTCGAGGGGCCCATGGCCTTGATGCGCGCGCCGCTCGCGGACTTCTCGCCGGAGCTGGCGCCGTTCCGGCCGGAGCACTTCACCGTGCTGCCGGGCCCCACGCAGGGCCTCCGGCAGAATCGCTTCGTGGGCAACCACGTGCTGTGGGGCTCGGGTGACGCGAAGGACTCCTGGAGCACGACTTCGGGTGAGCAGCGGGTCTGGGTGACGGATTTGCGCTCGCCTCGGGAGGTGCACCAGCTCCCGCTGGGGCACACGGTGGCTCGGCTGGAGCCGCTGGGGGCCCAAGGGGCGCTGGTGGTGGGTGAGGACCCGGCGGGCCTGCACCTCACCTCGTTGGCGCTGGGGGATGGCGGGCCCGAGCGGCGCGGCTACTACCGGCACCAGGGGTCGACGCAAGGCGAGACGCGCAGCCACGGCTTCTTCTTCAAGGCGGGCGCGGACGGAGGCGGCGTGCTGGGGCTTCCGCTGCGACTCCAGGGCGAGCAGTGGCGGCACCTGACCTACGGCTCGGCGGAGGTGTCCTTCATGCGCGTGGACCCGGACCTGAAGCTGACGAGCTTGGGGGCGCTGAGGGCCTCGGAGACCTCGCCGGTGTACGACGCGTGCAGCACGTCGTGCGTGGACTGGTACGGCAATGCGCGGCCCCTCTTCTACCGCGACCGCGTGTTCGCGCTGATGGGCTACGAGCTGATGGAGGCCCACGTCACGGGAAGCGCGGTGGAGGAGTCCTTCCGCGTGACCTATCTGCAGCCGGTGCGCTGACGCCACGGTTCGCCCCGCTGGAAAACCCCGCTCCATGGGCATACCTTCCAGGAACCCATGGGCGGCGTGTCTCCTTCACAGCTCGGCTTGTTCGACACCGACGCGCGGGGAGACGCCGTGGCCCCCGCGGCCTCCGAGCGTCGCCTGCCGGAGCGGGAGGAGGCGCTGCTGCGGGCCGCGAACCTCGCTCGGCGGCTGTCCCAGCGGCTGGGCGTGCCGGTCCATCTGCGGCTCACCGACAACCGCGCCACGCTGGTGAGCTTCCGCCGGGTGGAGTCCGGACTGCGGCTGCGGCTGCATCATCTCTTCCTCGATGCACCGGACGACGTGGTGCGGGCCATCGCGCTCTATGCCGCTCGCTCGGATGCGAGCGCGGCGGAGCGGCTGGAGGCCTATGCGAGCGAGCGGCAGGGACTGGTGCGGCGGGAGCGGCGGCCCGGCAAGCCCTTGCGCTCGCGGGGGCGGTGTTTCGATTTGCGCGCCATCCTGGCGAGGTTGGATGCCGAGTGGTTCGGCGGCCGGGTGCGCGTGGACATCGGCTGGGCGCGGCGTCCGGCGAAGGGGCGGCGGCGGAGCATCCATGTGGGGGGCTACGACGCGCGGCTGAGGGAGATTCGCATCCACCCCGCGCTGGACCGGCCGCATGTCCCGGCGTTCGTGGTGGACTACCTGGTGTTCCACTCGATGCTTCATGCGGACCTGCATGAAGAGGAGGGGGAGGGGTTGGACTCGGCGGGGCGCTGCGCGCGGGGGCACTCGGCGGCGTTCCTTCAACAAGAGGACACCTTTCCCCTGCGGGACACGGCGCAACGGTGGCTACAGGACAACCACACCTCGCTGCTGCGGGGCTGAGCGTCAACACGTCCTCACATCGAGTGTGTGGTCCGAGCGGTTGTTCATGGTTCGGAAAAGCTTTCGTGGCGAGGCCTGGGCGGGCCACTGCATGCTGACGGGCGATGCGCTACTTCAACGTGGACGAGGCGAACCGGCTGGTGCCGCTCCTGAGCCGAACCTTCGAGCACATCCGCCCGTGGGTGGAGCGCGTGCAGCAGCTGGTGGAGACGCTGGGCACTCCGGAGGGCAAGGCCCTGGCGAACCACGAGGCGCTGCGCGAGGAGCGCGACGCGTTGCTGGAGAAGGTGCGGCTGGAGCTGCGTGAGTTCCACGAGATGGGGCTGGAAATCAAAGGGGCGCAGGGGCTGGTCGACTTCCGGGCGCACCGGGGAGAAGAGCCCGTGTACCTGTGCTGGCGTCTGGGCGAGCCCGCCGTGTCGCACTGGCATGGGATGTATGACGGCTTCTCCGGACGCCGCCCCATCGACAGCCCGGATGAGTTCGCGCCTACCTACTTGAGCTGACGGGCGGAGGCTCTTCACGCTTCAGCGCGTGGATGAGCCCCTGGTCGTTGTACACGGCGCCATATGGAACGAATCCACCGTCGACACGCTGGGTCACGACACGACTGAAGCCGATGTACCCATGCACCGTGCAAGTCCCGGGTGAGGACACGTCGAACACCAGGGTGTCGGCCCCCCACGTCTTTCCGGTGTCCTGATTGAGGAAGTGCGTCGGCCGCCACTTCGACTCCGGACCGTTGAGCGCCTCCATGGCCGCCCCGAGAAACAGGACGTCCTTGGCGGCAGGTGCCGCGGGATCTCCCGGCAGCTCACAAGTCCGACCCGCGTGCGAGAAGCCTCCGCTCATCGGGGAGACATGACTGATGACCCACTTGGACTCCTGGGTCTCGTCGTCGAAGAACAAAGCGCAATAGCCCGACACCTCGGAGCCCGCGCGGGCCTGCATCATGGCCGTACACGCCGCCTCGACGAGCGCATCCATGTCGTCGTAGGGACCGACAATGCCTCCCTCGTAGCGAACGGGTCCGTTGGGGATGTCATGCACACGAACCTCCAGATTCGTGCGGGCGGTCGTGCAGCCCCCAAGCCCAGAAATGCAGACCGAGGCCATCGCGACTCGCAGCGCGGTCACTTGATCCCCACGATGCGCCCTTGTTCATCAATGGCATACACGGTCTCCACATCGAGGAGTGTCGTGGTCAGGCCGCACCGCTCGATGACGGGAAAGAAGAAGACATAGGAGAGGCCACCCTCGCCCTTCTTGATGGAGACCTCATAGGTGCTGGGCTGGGAGAGGCAATGAGCCAGGCGCTCATCTCCCATGTTCGATTCAACGCCGTGGGAGAAGTAGTGATTGAGCGCGGTATCGAGAGCGAGCACCGCCGGCCCCTCCAGCACGGTCGCGCCTTCCCAGCTCGAAGGGTATTGAAGTCGTTGGGCCTGTTCGGGCGGCGCCCACTCGACCTTGGGTTGCTTGACGTACCCGAAGAGGGAGCACGCCGTCGTGGAGAGAGCTACGAGCGCTGCGAGGAGTACGATTCTCATGGGCTCAAGGAATCCAGCGCTGCCCTTCGAACGGCTGAAAATCTCCATCACGCCCCACCGCCTTGCCAATCGGGACCCACGTTCCATCTCGAAGCGCCGAGACCACTCGAGAGAAGTAGTTGTACATGAATGTCCGGCACACTTCGGCCCTCCAATCCCAATAGAACAGAAGCAGCTTTCGCTCCCACACGTGCTGAGTCCCCGGCTCGGCGACACGGGCAACGCCCCCCAGGGGAGACCATCCTTCTTCACGTCCCTTCCCCAGGTCTCCCTTGGAGAACTCGGGGTTGTGCGGATGGTTGTGTGAGGGGCCGAGCAACAACGGCGTCTTGCGGTCCAACGCATGGATGGCTGTCGGAACAGCGCAGAACTTCTCTCCGTTGGGACGGGTGCCCCCGATGTCGGAGAGGTAGCTGAGGTAGTACTTCTGGTCCTCCAGCGTTCGATAGTAGAGCGCGCAGTACTCGAACCCGTGCTTGGCCTGCGAGGCACTCATGGCCGCCGCTCCAGGCTGCGAGGTCAGCAGCTTGCACGAGTTCTCGGCCAGGTCCTCGAGCGTGTCGAACGGCCCCGCCAGCGGGCCATCAACCTGAAGCTGCCCGTTGGGCAGCGTGACCACCCGGACGTTCAAGTTGGGTGTATTGCAGCCCGACACCATCGGACCCACCAGCGATGCCATGACGAGTGCGCGGCTGGGGAGTCTGGACATGTGTGGCCGGCCTCACCCACCGCCCAGGCTCTTGTGGAGCAGCGCCATCTTGTTGCGTGCGGCCAGCAGCTGCTGGCGCAGGGAGTCCGCCTGCCTCGCGATGTCGTTGAAGTCCCGCTCCTCCGCGGATTGCGCCACCGCCTGCGCCTCCTCCGCGACCTCCTTCATCCGGTCCTGCAGCGCCTGGAACGCGGCCACCACCTCGGTGTGCTCCTCGGCCGTCTTCGCCTGCTGCCTGCGCGCCGCGAACTCCTGCATCCGCACGTTCAGGTCCCCCGCGCTCTGCCCCACCGCGCCGTACCGCACGAGCAAGTCCTTGAAGACCTCCGTGCGCTCCTGAAGCTCCCGCGCCCGCGCATGCACCGCCTCCGCCTGCGCCTGCTGCCTGTCGCGCACCTGCGAGATGGCCCCCACCAACGTGGTGATGCGCACGCGCAGCTCTTCATCCATGTCCGCCAGGGACGCGAGCGTCGCCGAGGCGCGCTCCAGGTGCTTCTCCGACTGCAAGGGCAACCCCTGGAGCTGCTGGCTCAGGGCCTCGAACCGCGTCAGCCCCTCCTCCAACGAGCGAGCGGCTTCGACCAGCGCGGAGTCCTTCGGCGTCTCTCTCTTGCTCATGGGCAACCAGCAACATGCCACGGGCCCAGCCAGGGGCACGAGCGGCCCCTTCCCCGTGCTCGTCACCACGCCCCTCCATCCCCAACTTCCCGGGAGCCGTCAGGACTGTCTGTCGCGAGGTTCACACATGCCCAGGGCCCACTTCCTTTCCGTGCTCGTCGCCGGAGCCACCGGCCTGCAAGGCGGCACCGTGGCTCGCCACCTCCGGCAACGAGGCCACCGCGTCGTCGGCTACGTCCGCAGCGCGACCTCCCCCGCCGCCCGGGAGCTCGAGGCCCTGGGCGTCGAGCTCGCCGTCGGTGACTTCGACGACCTGCCCGCCCTCACCCGCGCCGCCGAAGGCGTCGACGCCTTCTACGCCGTCGCTACCCCTTTCGAGTCCGGCGTCGACGCCGAAATCCGCCACGGCATGAACCAGGTGGACGCCGCTCGCATGGCCGAGGTGAAGCACTTCGTCTACTCGTCCGTCGCCGGAGCGGACCGCCTCACCGGCATCCCCCACTTCGACAGCAAGCACCGCGTCGAGCTCCACGTGCGCCGCAGCGGCCTGCCCTTCACCATCCTCGGCCCCACCTTCTTCATGGAGAACTTCAACAGCCCCATGTTCGAGGAAGGCCTCAAGGCCGGCGTCCTCGCCCTCGGCCTGCCTCCCACCCACGGCCTCCAGATGGTCGCCATGGATGACCTGGGCGCGCTCGCCACCCGTGTCCTCGAGGACGCCGAGCGCCACATGGACCGCCGCATCGACGTGGCCTCCGACGAGGTGACGGGCCAGCAGGCCGCCGGCCTGCTCTCCATGGTGAGCGGCCACCGCATCCACTTCGAACAAATCCCCCTCGACTACATCCGCGAGCGCAGCGAGGACCTCGCCGCCATGTACGAATGGCTGGACCGCGAGGGCTACCACGCCAACGTCGTGACGCTGCGCCGCGACTACCCCGACGTGCGCTGGAGCACCTTCGAGGACTGGGCTCGGAGACAGGACTGGAGCGGCCTCACCTCGCCCGCCTGGCCTCACGCCGCCGCGGAGCCCACGCCACCACCTGCCGGACACTGAAGCCCCGCCTCCCCCGGCTCCGCCCCGGGGGAGCCTTGACGCCTCACCCCTCCAGCCCTCGCGACTGCCTACCTTGAGACACGAGGAGGCATCGCATGCGCGCGCTCGTGCCCGCCACCGCCGTGCTGCTGCTGGTGGCAGGCTGTGCAACGGAGAAGAGTCTCAAGCCCTCGACGGAAGCGCAGGTGCTCCCCGACAGGAAGAACACCGCCGTCGCGGAGACCGCGGGCATCCGGCTGGTCGCGGATGGCTCCGCGTGGAAGGGCTCCCCCTCCAACCTGGAGGGCACCCTCACCCCCGTCTACGTCCGCCTGGAGAACCACAGCGGCCGCACCCTTCGCATCGAGAACGAGGACTTCCAGCTCATCGGCGCCCAGTCGCGCTTCCGCTACTCCGCGCTGCCCGCCTTCCCCGTGGGCGCCGCGGAGCGCTCCTCCTCCAGGATGGAGGAAGGCACGGGCGGCTCGGGGCGCTCCCCCACGTTCTACGTGGGCGCGGGCTCCGGCTGGCGCACCGGCTGGGGCTGGCGCGGAGGATGGGGCTCGCCCTTCTATGGGCCGTACTACCCGGGCCCGCCCTACTGGGGCTACCAATGCGAGGAACCCCTGCCCACCCGCGACATGCTCCGCAAGTCGATGCCCGAGGGCACCCTGGAAGACGGAGGCACCATGCAGGGCTTCCTCTACTTCCAGTCCGTCAGCGGACGCGACGAAGGCGTGGTGCTGCAGGCCCGCCCGGTGGACGCAAGCAGCGGCGAGGTCCTGGGGACCCTCGACATCCCCTTCCAGGTCAAGCAGTAGCCGCTGAACCCTGGACATCCATCAGTGCAAGGTCACCGACAGCGGGCGTCGGTGCTGGCCATGGAGCAGCGACGCCTCGCGGGGCAGCCCCAGCTCGCGGCGGATGTCCTCGCCTCGCAGGGAGAAGCCGAACAGCGGCCCCAGCGGCACCACGTCCAGGAGGCCCGTCACCACGGGGCCCAGGCCCAGCAGGGCCATGGCGGCGCCTCGAGACGACCCCGCGCGCAGCCCGCCCAACACCAGACAGGAGCCCGTCACGATTCGCAGCCACCGTCCCGCTCGCGATGCCATGAAGCCGACAATCATGTGCACCTCCCACGGCCCCAAGATGCGCACGCACCTGCGGGCAACCAAGGGCCGGGCCTCTTCGCTCGAGCACGCCCGCCGGGCCGGGCCCTCAGCCGCCGAAGTCCAGGCCGCTGATGGCGTCGTCCCCCTTCGCCGCCTGGTACACGTGCCACGCGGCCGCCAGGTCCTGGAAGGGCAGCCCCACCGACGTGAAGACCGTCACCTCGTCCTCGGAGCGCCGCCCGGGCTTCCTGCCGGCAATCACCTCGCCCAGCTCCGCGTGGATGGCGTCCTCGCCCAGCCCCACGTTGCCCACGGCCCCGCCCGCGAGCACCAGGCCCCGGTGGTCGCAGAACACGCGCGACTGGCTCAGGAGCTCCGCGGAGACCTCCGCCTTGCCCGGCTCGTCCGCGCCCAGCGTGGTGATGTGCGTCCCGGGCCGCACCATGCTCGGGAACAGGAAGGGCTCGCGGCTCCACGTCGCGGTGATGACGATGTCCGCGTCCGCCACCGCCTCCGCCACCGAGTCCGCCTGCCGCACCGGCATGTTCAGCTCCTGATACATGCGCGCGCAGAAGGCGAAGGCCCGCGCGGCGTCCGTGTCGAACACCCGCACGTGGGACAGCGAGCGCACCAGTCGCAGGGACTTGAGCTGCATCACCGCCTGCGCGCCCGCGCCGATGAGCGCCACCCGGCTCGCGTCCTGGCGCGCCAGCACGTCCGCGGCCAGCGCGCCCACCACGCCCGTGCGCACCGCCGTCAGGTGCCCGGAGTCCATCACCGCGAGCAGCTCCCCGGTGGCCATGTCATTCAGGTGCAGCACGCCCTGGATGGCCGGTGTCCTCGCGGGGAACTTCGAGTGGGTCTTCACCGTGTACGCGGGGACATCCGGCAGCGCGCCGGGGAAGAGCACCAGCGCGGTGCCCTCCGCGTGCAGGGGCGCGCGGACGCGCTGAGGCGCCACCGTGCGCGCCAGGGCGTCGGAGCGGAAGGCGTCCCGCATGTCCTCCAACAGGGTGAGCGCCTGGAGGTTGCGAGACACATCGGAACGGGTCAGCAGAAGGGTGCGCATCAGCCCTTCACCCTAATCGAGCAACCGCGCGACGACAGCCCCGACGTTGCCTCGCCCGCCCCGTCGGCGGACGACGAATGGACACATTCCTGGTCCGGCGGGGAGAGACAGGCATTCGAGACAAGCGCCGCGCGGGCTCCCCGGACTCCGAGGGCACGGTGAGGCGCTCGGACGTGTGACGCCCGCCATTCCGGGGGCCCGGCCCTACATACAAAAGCCCTCGTGCCCAGATTCTTCGAACGGACGCACGAGAGGGCGGCGCCTCGGGAGGAGGGTGATGCAGGAGCCGGAGACACGCCCCGAGCAGCGCGAGTCCGAGCGGACAACACCGCTCAGGGCCTCGGACTTCCTGCGCTCGCATCACGAGGTGCTCCTGGAGGACTGGGAGCACGCGATGCAGGCGCACCACGTCGGAGAGGTGCGCAAGCACTCGTGGCTGCTGAACCACATGCCCAGCCTGCTCATCGCGCTGGCGGACGCGCTGGACCTGGGAGAGCCGGGCCCCGAGGTCTCGCTGGTGGATGAGCATGCGGTGACGCGGCTGGGCCAGGGCTTCGACGTGGGCGAAGTGGCGGCCGAGTTCGCGCTGCTGCGCAGGTGCATCCTCCTGCGGATGGAGGACCTGCCCCGTCCGCTCGCGCGCGGCGAGCTGGTGCGGATGGAGGACCTCCTGGACCGGACGCTGGTGCACACGGTGCGGCGCTTCGCGGAGGAGCGTCAGCGCAACCTCCACGCGCTGGACCGCATGGCCCAGGCCACCCTGGACAACCCGCCGGTGGACACCTTCCTCATGCGGCTGCTCACCGTGATGGTGGAGTCCGCCCTCGAGGTGGATGCCGCCGGAGTGCTGCTGGTGGAGGGAGACCGGCTGGTGCCGCGCGCCTCGGTGGGGCTGGGCGCCGAGACACCCCGGGGCGGCGCGATGGCGCTGGACGAGGGCTTCGTCGGCGAGGTGGTGTCGACGCGCGAGCCGGTGATGTTGCGCGGAGGCGCGCTGGACTCGCACGGCGCCCTGCCCGTCTCGCGCGAGCAGGGCTTTCGCGCGCTCTACGGCGTCCCCCTGGTCGAAGGGACGCGCCTGTGGGGCGTGGCCTATCTCGCCTCGCGCACCACGTTTGGCTTCTCCGACGCGAACCTGCTGCTGTTCCGCACCCTGTGTCAGCGCGGGGCCGCGTACATCCTCCAGGCCAGGCTGCAGGACCTGGAGCGGGAGGCGCGGGTGGAGGCCCAGC
Source organism: Myxococcus stipitatus (assembly GCF_038561935.1). The sequence continues at coordinate 9,559,858 of NZ_CP102770.1, forward strand.
GCTCGCTCGCGCTGCTCGATGCGCTGCTGGAGGCCGCGCCCCTGGGCATGGCTTTCCTGGACCGCGACCTGCGCTACCTGCGCATCAACCAGACGCTGGCGGAGCTCAATGGCATCCCCGTGGAGGCCCATCAAGGGCAGGCCCTCCGGGACGTCCTGCCTCCCGCGGTGGCGGACCTGCTGGAGCCTCGGCTCCGGCGGGTGCTGGAGACGGGCGAGCCCTTGCAGTCCTTCGAGTTCGCCACGCCCTCCGAGCTGAAGTCCAAGGTGGGGAAGCGGATGTGGCAGGCGACGCTCTATCCGGTGCGAGGGCCTCGCGAGGCGGAGATGCTGGGCCTGGGGTGCGTGCTGGTGGACGTCACCGACCACAAGCTGGCGGAGGCCGCGCTCCAGCGCGCGTTGGACTTCCGCGAGCAGCTGCTGGCCATCCTGGGACATGACCTGCGCAACCCGCTCAATGCCATCAGCGCGTCGGCCTTCCAGCTCTCGCGCGCGGAGGAGCTGGAGGCCGCGGAGCGCCGCGCGGTGGAGCGCATCCGCAAGTCCGCCGGGCGGATGGGCCGGATGATTACAGACATCCTCGACTTCGCGCGCAGCAAGCTGGGCGAGGGCATTCCCGTCTCACCCCAGCCGATGAACCTGGCCGACGTGTGCCAGGCCACGCTGGAGGAGTTGCAGGTGGCCCACCCGGGGCGTCCGCTCGTGTTCGAGGCGTCCGGAGACACCTCGGGAGAGTGGGACCCGGACCGGGTGGCGCAGGTGCTGGGGAACCTGGTGGCCAACGCGCTCCAGCACGGCGACGACCACTCTCCCATCCGCACCACCGTGCGCGGCGAGGCGCGCGACGTGCTGCTGGAGGTCCACAACCAGGGCGAGCCGATTCCCCCCCAGCTCCTGCCGCGCATCTTCGACCCGTTCAAGACGCCCGAGGCCGCGCCCCCGAAGGTGTCCTCTCCGAGGCAGCAGCAGCGCAGCCTGGGCCTGGGCCTCTACATCGTCCACCAGATTGCCCGTGCGCACGGAGGCCGCGTGGAGGTGCGCTCCTCGAAGGAGGAGGGCACCACGTTCCGCGTGTACTGGCCTCGTGTCAGGGCCGCCTCGTAGGCGTCACTTCGCGGGCGTCAGGGCCAGCGTGTGGATGGCCTCCGCGAGCATCTGCGTCCCCAGGTGCAGGCTCTCCAGCGAGATGGACTCATCGGGCGCGTGGCCCGTGTACTCCTCGCCGGGGAAGCCCGGGCCGAAGTCGACGGCCTTGGGGAACAGCCGCGCGTAGGTGCCGCCGCGCACGGACGTGGGCTTCGCATCCGGGGCGTTCTTATGGCGCTTGTAGATGTCCATCAGCGTGGTGACGAGCGTGCCGGACGTGTCCGCCACGTGGGCATCTCCCACGTAGCGCCCGCTGGCCTCCTTCAAGCGCCCACCGGAGTCCTGCCCCACCAGCGCGGCGGCCTTGTCGAGCGCGGCGTTGAACGTCGCGGCGTCCTGTCCTTGAGGACGGCGCATGTTGACGCCCAGGGTCACCTGCCCGTCGGCCACGCGCAGCACCGTGGGCGCGGCAATCAACGGCCCCATCAACCCGTCGTCCGCGTACGCCACGCCCAGCTTCTTGCCGAAGTGGTCTCCATCGAAGCGCTGCGCCAGGACGCGCAGCATGGCGGCGATGCCGTTGTCCTCGAGCGGCAGCCGCGCCGCCACCGCGGACAGGTCCCACAGCGCGTTGTGTCCCTCGTCGGCGATGGAGGCGTGCACCGCCTTGCCGTGCACGGTGAGAACCAGCGCCTGGGCCTCCTCCTTCACCTCGGCCTTGAGCGAGGCGCGGGCCTTCTGCTCGGCGTCGATGGCGGCGCGCACCTCCGTCAGCGCCTGCGCGAGCGAGCGGCCCTCGGCGGGCACCAGCTTCAGCGTCGCGGCGCCGGGCACCTGCGTGAGGAACTCGCCGCCCTTCACGTCGACCGCGCGCAGGGTGGCGCTCGGGGACTTCACCGCCTCACCCACGGGGGCCACCAGGTTCCACGCGACGAAGCCGGACTGCGCGGCCACCACCGGGTAGGCGGAGTCCACGGAGATGACGTGCGTGGGCTTGGGCTCGCTGGCCGCGTACCGCCCCATGCCGTTCCAGTCGCTCTCCTCGCCATTGCCCACGATGACCAGCACGCGCCCCTGGGGCTTCAGGCCCAGCTGACGCGCGTAGTCGAGCGCCACCAGCGCCGACGCGAGGGGCCCCTTGTCGTCCTCGACGCCTCGGCCGAAGAGGCGGCCGTCCTGGACGTAGGGCTCGAAGGGCGGGCGCTTCCACTCGTGCGCGGGCGCGGGCACCACGTCGCCGTGGAACACGAGGCCCAGGGAGGGCGCACCCGAGCCCCAGGACAGCTCGAACACGTCATTGGCGCCCACGGCGCGGTACGCCATGCCGTGAGCCTTGGCCCACTTCTGGAGGAAGCGGCCCATGGCGGCGACCTCGGGGCTCTTGGAGGCGTGGACCTCGCTGCTGACCGTCTTGAAGCGCACGAGCTGCTGGGTCAGCTCCACGACCTCGTCGAGCGCACAGGCCTGGACGTACGCGGCATGTCGCTCCTGGGGGGAGGCGTCCTTCATCGCTTTCGCGGAGAAGCGCGCGGCGCGGGCCTTGGGAGCGCCCTGGCAGCGGGCATCTGGCTGCCCGGCGAGCGCGAGGGTGGGAACGAGACACAGGAAAGCGGCGGCGGAAGGGAGGCGCATGCGGTGGGAGACCCTATTTCACCGGGGCAGGCGGGCCTACCTCGGCGGACGGCCAGCGGCTCCGCGTGGCGCCCGCAGGGCCCGTTGCCCCTTCTGGGGGTGAAACCCGACGGGCGGGAGGCTATTCCTGGGGCATGTTCTTCGACTCCACCAAGAAGCTGAGGATGCCGACGTCCGCGGAGGCGCTGCCTGGCCGCGCGGAGGAGATGCCCGTTCCCCCCCGGCACGAGGTGCTGGGCACGCCCTTGAAGGGCCCCCTCCCGGAAGGCCACGAGGCCGCCATCTTCGGGCTGGGGTGCTTCTGGGGCGCGGAGCGGAAGTTCTGGAAGACGCCGGGGGTGTACAGCACGTCGGTGGGCTACGCGGCGGGCCTGACGCCCAACCCCACCTACCGCGAGGTGTGCAGCGGACTCACCGGCCACAACGAGGTGGTCCGCGTCGTGTTCGACCCGAAGAAGGTCAGCTACGAGCAGCTCCTGCGCGTGTTCTGGGAGAACCACGACCCGACGCAGGGCATGCGACAGGGGAACGACACGGGCACGCAGTACCGCTCCGGCATCTACTTCACGACCGAGGCGCAGCAGCGCGCCGCCGAGGCCAGCCGGGACGCGTACCAGAAGGCGCTCTCCGCGAAGGGGCTGGGCACCATCACGACGGAAATCCTGCCCGCGCCCACGTACTACTTCGCCGAGGACTACCATCAGCAGTACCTGGAGAAGAACCCGGACGGGTACTGCGGGCTGGGTGGCACGGGCGTGAGCTGCCCCATCGGGGTCGGCGTCAGCGCGTGAGGCGTGACAACCTGTCACGACAGCTTGTCATCCCCGGTTGAACAATCCCTGACAGGACGTGCCCGGCGAGGCGCGTCCTGTCTGGCTTCCAGGTATGGCTCCCGAGTGAAGACAGACACGAGGGATGCGCTGGCATCGTGATTGCTCTCGTCCTCCGCGCCCCCGAGGGGGGCAGGAGGCAGCCCACACGATGAAGCCCACGTTCCGGAAGTCCCTCTGGTTGTTCGGAATCGCGTTCGTCCCGGTCTCCGCGATGGCGGCGGGACTCCTGTACGTCTCCAAGCTGAAGCAAGAGACGCCGGCGGACCCCACGGGGCCGCTCCAGGAGGGCCTCGCCAAGGCTGGCGACGTGCGCCAGGTGAGCGAGCACGGCTACGAAGTCACCGTCGCGACGAGCCTCACCGAGCAGCTCTCGCAGCAGCACGAATCACCCGCCACCCAGGCGCGCATCGTCCCCGCCTTCAAGGAAGGCAAGGCCACGGGATTCAAGCTCTTCGCCATCCGCCCGGGCTCCATCTACGCCCGGCTGGGATTCGAGAACGGAGACATCATCCAGCGCGTCAATGGCCACTCCCTCGACACGCCTCAGAAGGCCATGACGGCCTACACCGAGTTGCAGGATGTCCGCCGCGTGGAGGTGGACCTGCTGCGCGACGATGTCGTGCTGCACAAGGTCTACGACTTGAAGTGAGGCAAGCGAAGGGAGGAGGTCAACCCCACCATGAAAGCCTTGTCTCTGAAGGATGTCTGGCGATGGGGAATCGCGCTCACCCTGGTCGCCACGCTGGCGGGGGGACTGTACGGCTCACAGATGTTTCACGAAGCACCCTCGGAGCCGATCCGTGAGGCGGCCCCCTCGGAGCCGATTCGTGAGGCTGCACCCTCGGAGCCGATTCGTGAGGCACCCTTCGAGCGCTACAAGGACACCGTCGTGCGCCGGGTGGGTGAGCACGCCTACGAAGTCACCTTCAGGGACCGCGTGGACGTCCTTAGATCCAGATGCACGCTCTCCCAGCCAGATGTCCGCCTCGTCTTCGCCTACCCGCCGGGCAAGGTCCCAGGCATCCAGATCTCAGGTATCCGCCCGGGCTCCGTCTACGACAAGCTGGGACTCGAGGACGGAGACATCCTCCAGTTCGTCAACGGCCACGTCCTCGAACCTCTGGAGGGGTTCATGTATACCTGCCATCTTTGGTCGAGTTATGGCCATCGCTTCGAGGTGGTCTTGCTGCGCGACGGCCGCACGCTGCGCAAGGTCTACGAATTGAAGTGAAGGAGAGAACCGGCCCGGTGACGGGGACGCTCGCGAGGAGCGCCCACTCCATCCCGGGCCGGAAAGACACATCAACCGAGGTTGTGGAACACGCGCTGGACGTCGTCGTCCTGCTCCAGCATGTCGACCAGCTCGAGCACCTCGGTGGCCTTCTCCTCGGGCAGCTCGATGAGGTTCTCCGCGATGTACTCGGAGTCGGCGGAGACAGGCGTCAGGCCCTTCTCCTCGATGGCGTGCTGGAGCTTGCCGAAGTCGGCGAAGGCGCAGCGGATGATGAGCTGCTTCTCGCCCTTCTCCCCCGTGCCCTCGCCCATCTCCTCGAGGCCGTGGTCGATGAGCTCCAGCTCCAGCTCCTCCTGGTTGATGCCCTCCGGATTCAGCCGGAAGACCCCCATGTGCTTGAACATGTACGCGACGCTGCCGGTGCTGCCCAGGTTGCCGGAGTGCTTGTTGAAGCACGCACGCACGTTCGCCACGGTGCGCACCACGTTGTCCGTGGCCGTCTCCACAATCAGCGCGATGCCGTGCGGCGCGTAGCCCTCATACAGCACGATGTCGTACTGCGTGGTGTCCTTGCCGCTGGCGCGCTTGATGGCCGCCTCGACCTTGTCCTTCGGCATGTTCGCGGCGCGGGCGTTCTGGAGCACTCGGCGCAGCGTGGAGTTCGTGTCGGGGCTGGGCCCGCCGGCCTTCACCGCGATGGCGATGTCCTTGCTGATGCGCGTGAAGACCTTCGCCATCTTGTTCCAGCGGGCCATCATCGTGGCCTTGCGTGTCTCGAAAATGCGTCCCATGGGCGGCGAATCTAGCGCAACTCGGAAGGGACGCCCGCGATTGATGCACGGGGCGTCCCCCTTCCAGCGCGGCGATGGGACTCGGGCGGGCCGAGGTCAGACCCGCCCCGAGGCACGTGCTGCCTTGCGGAACTACCGGGCCTGCTGCGCCTGGGCCTCACCCCGCGCGAGCTGCGCGGGGGACAGGCTGTTGGTGCCCGTGCCCTGCGCGCCATTCGCGAACGCCCGCTCCATGTGGCCATCCAACTGCCCCACGGCCATCAGCCCCGCCATGCGGAAGTCCGAGATGAACGACCACAGCGGATACTTGAAGCTGGCGGGCTTGTTGCGCTCGATGAAGAAGTGGCTGAACCACGCGAAGCCATAGGCGGAGACCAGGGCGGCGGGAATCAGCGCCGCGCGGCCCGTGACGATGGCCGCGACGGCCGTGGCCACACCCAGGCTGCTCCCCACGAAGTGGAAGCGCCGAGTCACCGGCAGCGAGTGCTCCCGAAGGTAGAAGTGCCAGAACTCGCCATAGGTCTGGATGGGCTTGGACATGGGGTAAAGTTGTGTCCAGGCGGGGGCTTCACGTCAACCCACCGCGTGCCCGAAGGTCCCTCCCACGGCCGGGCAGGCAGGCAGACACCCCGCCATCCAGCCTCACGCGCATTTTTCGACAGCCGTTATCAGCGCGATTTCCTGGGACACCGAGGCTCCGCGAAGGCCACGGGTCGTGGGAGACTCGGGCGCGATGACGGATTGGATTCCCAAGCCGAACCCGAAGGTGGACCTGCGCAGCCTGAGCCTCAGTCCGGAGGAGGGCTTCGTGCTCTCCCGGCTGGACGGCGCCACGGCCGCCCGGAACCTCCCCGCCCTCACGGGCCTGCCCGCGGAGCGTCTCCAGGGCATCCTCACCCGGCTCGTCTCCCAGGGGGCCCTGCTGCCCGTGGCGGGTGCGGGGGCAGCCCCTCCCCCGGGCCTGCGGGCCACCGGCCAGCCCTCGCCCTCCCCGTCCGGTGCGGGGAGGGCCTCGCCCGCCCCCACGGTGAGCCCCGGGTATGAGCCCCTCGCGCCCGAGCTCCCCGCCGAGCCGGAGGAGGAGCTGCCCACCCTCGACCTGCTGCTCGACGAAGCGGAGGCCCACGACCCACCCGCCCCCCAGGCCGCCGCCGAGCCCGACCAGGACGCCGCCCCCTCGGACGCGGACGCCGAGCCCGTGGAGGACGACGTCCCCGAGGTCGCGCTGGGCAACTACCGCCAGCTCTTCGAGACGCGGCTGCACCCGCTGCCGGAGGATCAACGCGCGGCGTTCGCGCGCGGGGCGGAGGACCCGGAGCTGTCCGCGCTGTGCTTCGACCCGGTGCCCGCCGTCATCAAGGCGGTGATGGAGAATCCGCGCACGGGCCTGGCGCATGCGCGGCTCATCGCGCGCAACCACCGCAACCCCGTGGGCCTGGAGGCGCTGTGTGCTCGCGCGGCCTTCACCGCGGACACGGGGGTGCGGCGGTGGCTGGTGCGCAACCCGCAGCTGCCCTCGGGGTTGTTCCGTCGGCTGTGGAGCTCCCGGCGGCTGATGGAGCTGCACAAGGTGACGGTGGACCGCGACGTGCCGGAGTCCACGCGGCGCTCGGCGCGCGAGGTGCTGCGCCAGCGCTTCACCACCGGCCCCGCCGAGGAGAAGGTGGAGCTCATCCTCAACACGGAGGGCCGCGCCCTGGGCGCGCTCGTGGGCATGTCCGTGGACGGGAAGACGGCCTCCATGCTGTGCGGGCGTACGTATCGCTCGCCCATGCTCATCCAGAACATCGCGCGCTGGAGCGCGGCGCCCCCGGCGCTCATCGCGCACCTGCTCAAGCAGGAGGCCGTGCGCCGTCAGCCGCAGCTGCGCCTGCTGCTCATCCGCCACCCCAACGCCCCCGCGGACGCGAAGCGCGGCGGCTGAGCCCGTCTCACAGCCGGCGCCCGGTGAGGATGGGCTGATAGAAGCCCGTCTCCTCGGGGCCGTACCAGCGCGTGTCCACCAGGCCCGCGCGAGTCAGCGCGCGCTCCACCTCCACGCGCTGGAGCGCGCGGTAGACGCCGGTGTGCTCGGTGGCCTGCCAGCCTGAACCTTCCGGGCGCAGGATGAACTGATGGACCTTGTACGTCCTGCCGTCCGGGGCCCAGTCCCAGACCTGGAACAGGATGCGGCGGCCCTCGGGCGCATCGAGCACGCGCTCCGAGGTGAAGCGCGGCTGCTGCGTCATGAGCTGGTCATAGTCGCGGATGCTCAGTGCCAGCAGTCCGCCGGGCACCAGCCTGGAGACCATCGCGTTCGCGGCGGCGTCCAGGTCCTCGTCGGTGAGCAGGTGCGGAATCGCGTTGTCGAAGGCGACGACGACGTCGAACGCGCCGGGCACCTGGACGTCCAGGGTGCGCATGTCCGCGACGCCCGTGGTGAGGTGGACGCCCATGACCCGGGCCTCGCGTTCGGCGCGGGCCACGGCGGAGGGGCTCAGGTCGGTGGCGTGGACGACGTAGCCTCGGCCCGCGAGCCCCAGGGCCTGGGTGCCGATGCCACACGCGCAATCCAACACACGCCGAGGCGGGGGCGCGCCGCTGCGGCGCAGCAGGGCATCCAGCGTGGCGCCCTGTCGCTCCACCGTCTGCGCCCAGTTGGCGAAGAGCAGGTGGTACTCCTCCGCCAGCCCCTCGTAGAAGTCCCGCACGGGCTCGCTCATACAGGCGGCCTCGCGTGAGGGCGGCGTCGTTGCTGGGGCGGCCTGGGCGGTGTCATGTCCCGAAGGTGCGTCCCTCTAGCGCTTCGATGGCGGCCCGCACATGGGCGGGCATGGGGACTGTCTCGTGGGTGACGTAGTTGAGCGCGACGATGACGGCGGTGCCCTTCGTGTAGAGCACACCGTCCTCCTCGCCGAACACCGCGTGCTCCAGCGTCATGGACGAGTTGCCGATGCGCGACGTCCGCGCGCAGGTCACCAGCCGGGCCGGGAAGACGACGGGGCGGAGGTACTCGGCCTGCGTGGCCTTGAGGATGGGGCCGATGCCGCCGGGGGCGCGGGCGTCTCCCGAGCCAGAGGGGCCCGTCAGCCCGACGCGCGAGAGGTAGGGGATGCGAGCGGACTCGAACCACGTGAAGGTCCGGGCATTGTTCGCGTGGCCGAACGCATCCATTTCACTCCAGTGGAGGGTGAACGGGACGCTCACGGGGAAGTCCTTGGGGGAGATATCCGCCATGCCGGGCAGGGTGCCCCAGTCGAGGCCACGAGGGAACGAAGAACACCGCCTGCCTGCCCTCCAGCCAGCACCCCACACCGTGGTAATCCAGCAACACGATGAGTCCACGACTCCTGCTCTCCGCGCTGGCCCTCACGGGGTTCGGTATCGCGCACCCGGCCTGGGCCACCTCGCCCGAGGCTCCGAAGGCCCCTCGCACCGACACGGCGAAGCCCCCCGCCGCGACGGGCACCGCGCCCCCGACCACCGCGAAGGCGCCACGGCCCGACAGCGCCACGGCCGCGACGGGCACGCCCTCCACGAGCCCCGTGCGCCACCGCGTCACCCCGGCCGAGGCCCCTCGCCACCTCATCGCGGGCGGCAAGGGCCGCGCGACGCTGTTCCTCAACGCGAACACGGGCGCCACCGCCGCGTCGCTCACGCTGCTGGAGCTCCAGCCCGGCGGCGAGGTGCCCGAGCACACGCACGACACCAGCGTCGAGATTCTCTACATCGAGGACGGCGCCGCGGACATGACGGTGGCGGGCCAGACGCTGCGCGTGAGCAAGGGCGACGCCGTCTACATCCCCGCGGGCGCGAAGCACTCCGCGAAGGTGGTGTCACCGGGCGTGCCCTTCAAGGCCGTGCAGGTCTACGCCGGCCCCGGCCCCGAGCAGCGCTTCACCCAGGGCCCGAGGGAGACCGCCCCCCATGGCCCGTAAGTCGACCGGGACGGCGCAGCGCCAGGACCCCACCTCCCCCGCCGAGCCGACGCCGCGCCCTCAGCCGGTGCTCTCGCGCAACGAGACGGCGCCCATCTCCGACAGCGGCACCGCGACGAAGCCTCAGCATCACGCGGGCATGGTGCGGTGGCTCCACCCCGCGCAGCTCCTGCGCACGGGCCTGGACGCCGTCGTCGCCGCCGTCTTCGGCGCGCGCGCGGACCATCGGCTCATCGAAGCCGTGGTGCGTCCGCAGGACCCCTACTTCGACTACTCGCAGGAGACCTCGCCGGAGGGAGACTTCTGGCTCGACTACGTCGCGGACACGGGCGACGGCTGGGACTCGACGTACACCGTGGCGCGGCTGCTCGCGTTGCCGGAGCTGAAGCTCCCCGTGCGAGGACAGCCGCGCGCCGGTGAGTTCGACACCCAGCGCGGCCGGGTGCTCGTGATGGGCGGCGACGGCGTGTACCCCGGCGCCAGCCGCGAGGCCTACGAAGAGCGGTTGATTCAGCCGTACGAAGCGGCCATGCGCCGCTCGAGCACGCCCAACCCGGACCTGTTCATCATCCCGGGCAATCACGACTGGTACGACGGCCTGTCCGCGTTCATGCGGCTGTTCTGCGCGAACCGCTGGATTGCGGGGCGGCGCACGCGGCAGAGCCGCAGCTACTTCGCGCTGAAGCTGCCCCAGGGGTGGTGGCTCATCGGCACCGACGTGCAGCTCAACAGCGACATCGACGTGCCGCAGGTGGAGTACTTCCGTCAGGTGGCGGACCAGATGGGTCCGGAGGACCGGGTCATCCTCTGCAACGCGGAGCCCGCCTGGATTCTGGCGGCCACGCAGCGGCGCAAGGGCAGCTACCTGGAGAACAACCTGGAGTACCTCCAGGAGAAGGTGCTCGGCCGGCGCATCAGCATCTTCCTCGCCGGAGACCTGCACCACTACCGGCGCCACGAGGACGCGGCGGGCCGGCAGAAAATCACCGCGGGCGGAGGCGGCGCGTTCATGCACCCCACGCACGCGCCCAAGGCGCACGTGCTGCGCGACGGCTACATGCTCCAGAAGAGCTTCCCGGATGAGCGCACGTCCCGGAAGCTGGCGCGAAAGAACCTGTTCCTCATCCGCTACAGCCCGCTGTTCGGCTTGATGACGGGCGCGCTGTACCTGCTGCTCGCGCTCGCGGCCTACGCGGAGGTGGGCTCGCTGGGTGTCTCACGGCTGGGCGACGTGGTGCTCGCGGTGGGCAACAGCATGGTGAGCCGCCCGTGGACGATGGTGCTGGGGCTGGCCACCATCGGTGGACTCATCGGCTTCGCGGATGCGGCCTTCGGCAAGTGGCGCGGGCTCGCGGGCACCTTGCATGGCCTCGCCCACATCTTCACGGCCTTCTTCGTCGCGTGGGGAGGCACCTACCTGGCGGTGAGTGGCATGGGCATCTGTCCCGAGCTCACACCCGACGGGCTCAACTGCACCGCGGGCTGGCTGCACCTGGCGGGCAAGTTCGCGATGTCCTCCGGCCTCACGTTCCTGGGCGGCTTCCTCTTCGGCCCCTTCGTCATGGGCCTGTACCTGTGGCTGAGCGTCAACCTGTTCGGCGCCCACTCCAACGAGGCTTTCATCTCGCTGGCGCTGCCGGACTGGAAGAACTTCCTGCGCCTGCACATCAACGCGAAGGGGCAGCTCACGGTGTATCCGGTGGGCATCGAGCGGGTGCCTCGCAAGTGGAAGCGCACGCACGCGGGCCCCCAGGCACCCGCGTATGAGCCGGATGACGCGAAGGCCACGCCTCCGACGCTCATCGAACCCCCTCTGAAAATCTAGGGAACCCTCGTGGGCGGCCGTGCCACGTCCGAACAACGGCCGTCCCACAACCGCACAGCGACCGAAGATTTCGCGGCGACAGGCGCCGTCGGTTCGCGCCCTTGAGCCCCGGCGCACGTTGGCACGCGGTTGGCTCTACGGTGAGACATGCCCTCCTTCTTCCAAGACCTGCGCCACGGCGCTCGCTCCCTCCGCCGCAGCCCCGGCTTCACGCTGGCGACGGTGCTGGCCTTGGCCTTTGGCATCGGCGCGAACACGCTGCTCTTCAGCGTGGTGAGCGCCCTGCTGCTCCGGCCGCTCCCCCTGCCCCAGGCGGAGCGAGTCCTCTCCGTGTGGGGCAAGGACCTCCAGAACGGCGGCGTGCAGTCGGCCCTGTCCCGCCTGGACGCGGAAGACCTGCGGCGGCAGGTGAAGTCCTTCGAGTCCTTCTCCGCCTTCGACGTCTCGGGCGTCACGCTCACCGCGGCTCACCAGGAGCCGGAGCGGGTGGAGGCGGCGATGGTGTCGGAGGACTTCTTCCGCGTGGCGGGCGTCAAGCCCGCACTCGGCCGCACCCTCTCCGCCGAGGAGCACCTGCTCACCGGCCCCAAGGCCCTGGTCATCTCCCATGCGCTGTGGAAGCAGCGCTTTGGCGCGGACCCTCGGGTGCTGGAGCGCCTGGTGGAGATGGACGGTCAGCCCTACCAGGTGGTGGGCGTGATGCCGGAGGGCTTCGACTTTCCCCGCGAGGGCGCCTCCGAGACGGTGGTGCTCTGGGCCCCGCTGGCCGCGCAGGGCTTCATCCGTGACAACTGGGACAACCGAGGCACGCACCTGCTCACGGGCGTGGGGAGGCTCGCGCCCGGGGCCACCGTGGAGCAGGCGGACGCGGAGGCGCGCGCGGTGATGACGGCCCTCACCCAGGCCTATCCCGACAGCAACTCCAACGCGAGCGTCTCGGTGGAGTCCCTCCAGACGCGGCTGTCCCAGAGCACGCGCCGGCCCGCGCTGCTGCTCCTGGGGGCCGTGTCGCTGCTCCTGCTCATCGCGTGCGTCAACGTGGCGCAGCTGCTCCTGGCCCGAGCCATGGCGCGGCAACAGGAGTTCGCGGTGCGCTCGGCGCTGGGCGCGGGCCGAGGCGCGCTGGCGCGGCAGCTGTTGGCGGAGGGCTCGCTGCTGGCCGTCGCGGGCGGCATCGCGGGCCTGTTCCTGGGGACCTGGGGCACGGAGGCGCTGAGCGTGATGTTGCCGGAGTCGGTGCGGCAGGTGCAGGCGGTGCGCGTGGATGGACGCGCCCTGCTCTACACGGCGGCCCTGGTGCTCGCGGTGACGCTGCTGTGCGGACTGGCGCCCTTGGGCACGGCGACGCGCGCGAGCCTGGGCGGACTGCTGCAGAGCACCCGAGGCACGAGCGCCAGCAAGTCCGCGCTGCGCTGGCGAGCGGTGCTGGTGTCGCTGCAGGTGGCGCTCGCGCTGGTGTTGCTGGTGGGCGCGGGGTTGCTGGTGCGCAGCGCGCAGCGGCTGGCGGAGGTGGACCTGGGCTACCGCGCGGAGAACGTGACGCTGCTGCGCTTCAACCTTCCGGGGCCGCGCTACACGGGCAAGACGATGGCGGACTTCTACCAACGCCTGCTCGAGCAGGTGCGGGCGCAGCCGGGGGTGGAGTCCGCGGCGAACGTGACGCCCGGCGTGGCGACGGGGGGCGCCATCAGCCTGTCGCTGGAGCTGCCCGACAAGCCCACGCCCCCGTCCGAGCGGCGCGGCGCCAGCTTCCGCGCGGTGAGCGACGGCGCGTTCGCGACGCTGGGGATGGCGCTGAAGCAGGGGCGGGACTTCACGCCCCAGGACACGCGGGACTCGCCGCAGGTGGTCGTGGTGAACGAGTCCTTCGCGAGGAAGTTCTTCCCGGGGGAGGACATCCTCGGCAAGCGCGTCATCATCGGCTACGGAGACGACATCCTGCGCGAGGTGGTGGGCGTGGTGGGTGACATGCGCGGCCGGGGCCTGGACAAGGTCGCGGAGCCGGAGCTCTATGCGCCGCTGAACCAGACGCCGTGGCCCTCGACCACGGTGGTGGTGCGCAGCCGGCTGCCCATGGAGAGTGTCGCCGCGCTGGTGAAGGCGGAGCTGTCGCGGCTCGACTCCCAGCTGTCGATGCGCAAGCCCACGACGCTGGAGCAGAACCTGGCGGACTCGGTCGCGGACCGCAGCTTCCAGCGGGTGCTGCTGCTCGCGTTCGCTGTCTCCGCGGTGGCGCTGGCCTCGCTCGGCATCTACGGGTTGATGGCGTACAGCGTGGCGCAGCGGCGCAGGGAGCTGGGCATCCGCCTCGCGCTGGGCGCGCTCCCCACGGACGTGGTGCGGCTGGTGATGGGCCAGGCGCTGCGGATGTGCGCGGTGGGCCTGGCCGTGGGCCTGGTGTTGTCGCTGGCGCTGTCTCGCGTGCTGGAGGGGATGCTGTACGGCGTGAGCGCGCTGGACCCGGTGACGTTCCTGTTGGTGCCGCTGCTGCTGCTCGCGGTGGTGGCGCTCGCGAGCTGGCTGCCCGCGCGTCGCGCGTCGCAAGTCTCACCAGGTGTCGCGATGAGCGCGGACTGAAAAGCGGTCCGTGAGTCATTGCAATTATTGCAGGAGTCCCCTCCGCGCCCTGGCCCCCGGGGCCGCGGAGTCTGTCCAGTCGGCGCGCATCGCACCTCGCCCACGAGCCCCCTGACGGTTCGCTGCCGGACGGCTCGCGCGCTTCCTCCACCGTTGGCGTGCGCCATGAATGACCACGCCTTCGCCCGCCTTCTCTCCGGGCCCTGGACACGGTGGATGGTCGATGAAGACTCGGTGGAAGAACGTGCTCCTCCTCGGGGCACTGGCGGGAGCCTGCGCGGCGAACGCGCATGACCTGGAGGTAGAGAAGCGCGTCAACGGCGAGACCTCCACCACCGTCTCCACCTATCCCGCGACGCTGGTCTTCTCGTACACCGTCACCAACGTCCACCCCTCGCTGCCCTCGACGCTGCTGACGGTGGCGGACCCGCTCTTCGCGTCGCGCGGATTCCGCTTCACGCCAGCGCCGCCCGTGGACATCCCCGTGGGGGGCTCCCTCACGTATCAATTCACATACACGCTCGACAGCTTCGAGGACTGCCTCGCGCTCGCGGGCGAGGATGACGACCCGTCCACGCCCGGCGAGACACCGGGCTTCACCCACGCCTTCCGGGTGGCCTTCCAGGAAGGAGCGTCGGAGGCCCGAGCCCGCGTCGTCTGCGAGCAGCCGCCGCTCACGTGTGACGACACGCTGTACATCTCGACGGGGGTCCCCACCTCGCTCAACGTCTTCGACCCCGTCGCGGGGACGCTGACGCCGCTCTTCACCGCCGACATCCAATACCACGCCATCGGCTTCAACCCGGCGGATGGCTACATCTATGGCCTGACCACGCCCAACCGCCTGTTGCGCATGGGCTCCGACGGCGTGCCCGCGGACCTCGGCGCCATCGCGGGGTTGCCCACCAGCCGCTACGACGCGGGGACCTTCCTCGCGGACGGCAGCTACCTCGTCCACAACGGGGCGACGGACGAATACGCACGCATCGACGTCGACGCGAGGACCACGCTGGCCTCCGGCGTCGTCGACAGCCCCGCCACCCTCTCCATGAGCGACCTGGCGGTCAACCCGCTCGACGGGCGGGTGTATGCCTTCAACCAGGACACCGACCGGCTGACGGTTTTCGACCCCGTCACCGCGACCCACGCCGACTTCGGCCCCGCGGCGCCGGTGAATGCGTCCGGCGCGGTCAGCACGGGGTTCCTCACGGGCCCCGCGTTCTTCGACCAGGCGGGGCGCTTCTACCTCTACGGCACGGACCTCGACGCGTCCCCGGGAGGCCCTCGGAACACGCTGTATCAAGTCGACCTGACGACCAGCACCTTCACCCGGGTGGTCGGAGGTCCCCCGGTCGGCGTCGTCGACGGCGCCTCGTGCGCGCTGGGCGAAGCGCGCGTCACGCAGGTGTCCGGCTTCTTCAAGGTCCACCTCGACGTGGCCCGGGACTGTCTGGCCGGCGGCGCCATCGACCTGGGAGTGGTCGGGACGGCGCGGACACTCGAGGACATGATGGGCGCGCTCTGGGACAGCCCCACGCTGGGCCCCGACGGCTTCCCGCTCGCGCCGGCTTCGTCGCTGAACATGCGGCTGGCCACGGAGCTGCTCACGGCCACCTGCAATGAGCGCCTCTTCGGGCCGACGCCTCGGGGCATGGCGGCGCTCGAGGCGGGCCATGCGGCCCTCGCCACGTCCATGGCGGAGACCGCCCGGCGCGACATCCTCACCGAGCTCACCGCCTTCAATGCCTCCGGAGCGAAGCGCGCGCTGCCGCTCGCGTTCGACCTGGGCAAGGGCCCGGCCACTCCGCTCCGCGCGATGCAGCTCGGCCAGGAATGAGCCACCCCTCATGGAAGGGCGGGAGGAACAGGACGATGAAGACAAGCAACTGGACGACGTGGCTCGCCCTGGTGAGCCTGGTGGGGGTGTCACTCGTGGGGTGCGGCGAAGACGCGCTCCGGCCCGTCCGCGAAGAGGCGCGCCCCACGACGCCTCCCGAGGAGACCACCCGGTACGAGCTGCGCATCCGAGGAGTGCGGGCGCGGGGCTACACGGCCGCGCTGGTGGGCATCGAGAGCCTGACGGCCACGGTGGAGGGCCGGCCCATCGCGGTGCGGCTTCGCGCGAACCACATCAACCTCGCCGACACGGAGCACGCCCACCTGGTGGGGGAGTTCTACCTGCCCGAGGGCGCCAGCGACGTCCGGCTGTCGGTGCGGCTGGGCGCCTTCGGCGGCTTCGAGCACGCGAGCGGCGCGGGGATGATTGACGCCCGCACGGGCCCGCTCACCGTCGACACGCAGGTGGAGAGCCTGCGCCGCAACGGGCGGGCGACGCTGCTCCTGGACGTGGAGAAGTCGCTGACGCCGGAGGGGCGCGGACGACTGCTCCTGCCGCGCACCCGCCTCGTGTACTGAGCCAGGGCGCTACACCAGCCCTCGCGCGAGACAGCCCAGCGAGGACACCGCCGCCTCGATGCGCGGTGTCCAGGGTTGGCCACAGCTCAAGCGGATGAAGTTCCGGTAGGAGTCCGTCCGCGCGGAGAAGATGGGCCCGGGCGCCACGCTGATGCCCACGGCGAAGGCGCGCTCGTGCAGGGCCAGGGCGTCCACCGTGGGCGGCAGCTCCACCCACAACAGCGAGCCTCCCTCCGGCCGAGCCACCCGCGTCCCCTCCGGGAAGAACTCCGCCACGGCCTCCGCCATCCGCTCCACCTGCGCCTTCAGTCCCCGGCGCAGCGCGCGCAGGTGCCGGTCATACCCGCCCTCTTCCAGGAAGCGCGCGATGGCGAGCGGCGGCAAGGTCGCGGTCGCCACGGTGTGCGAGAACTTGAGCAGCTCCACGCGCTCGCGGAACTTCCCGGGCGCGACGTACCCGACGCGGAACCCCGGCGCGAGCGTCTTCGAGAACGAGCCACACAGCATCACGTTCCCCGTCGTGTCGAAGGACTTGCACGTGCGCGGACGCTCCGGGCCGAAGTGCAGGTCGCCGTAGATGTCGTCCTCGATGAGCGGGATGCCTCGCTCCTCCAGCATCGACACCAGCCGGCGCCGGTTCTCCTCCGGCATGCAGCTGCCCACCGGGTTGCTGAAGCTGGGCACCACCAGCACCGCCGCCACCCGCCGCCGCTCCAGCGCGGCCTGGAGCGCATCCAGCTCCATGCCGTGGCGCGGGGAGCACGGAATCTCCAGCGCCTTCAGCCCCAGCGACTCGATGTTCTGGAGGGTGCCGTAGTACGCGGGGGACTCGATGGCGATGGTGTCGCCCGTGCGGGCGACGGCGAGCAGGCCCAGGTGGATGGCCTCGGCGGCGCCGCAGGTGATGATGAAGTCGTCCGCGGACAGGGCCGCGCCCCAGTCGAGCGAGCGGCGCGCGAGCTGCTGCCGCAGCTCCAGGCACCCCGGGGGCGCGTCGTACAGGATGCCCAGCTCGCCCGACTCGCGCGTGAGGATGTTCAGCTCGCGCATCAGCCGCCGCACCGGCAACAGCTCCGTCGCGGGCCACGCGCCGCCGAGCTGGATGACGCGAGGGTCTCGCATCGCGCGATACACCTGGGACACCAGGCCGCTCACCGTCACGGGCGTGGCGCTCTTGGCGGGCTGGGACACCTGCGGCTCGGCGAGGCGGGGGCGCTCGCGGCGGCGCACGTAGTGGCCGGACTGGGGCCGCGTCTCGATGAGCCCCACCGACTCGAGGTGCAGGTACGCCTGGAGCACGGTGGAGATGCTCACCCGCTCACGCAGGCTGAGCTGCCGCACGGACGGCAGCCTGTCTCCGCCCCGCAGCGTGCCCGCGGCAATCGCGTCCGACAGCCGCTCGGCCACCTGCTCGTACAACTTGGGTTTGTGTGCCAGCGCGCCCATTTACGCCCTCGTCGGTGAGTCTGTTTCGCGACCTGTATCGGTAACGGGCTGGCCGCCCGCCGCCCAGATACACCTCGCCCATGGCTCGACCAGTACAGTTCCCGTGCTCCTGACTGTACTGGTCACAAACCCGAGTTGCTGCATCTGTTCTGTTTTCCCGCCGGGGCGCATGGTGCCGCGCCAGGAGGACATGGAGCCATGCAGTCGATGAGCGCTCTCACGCGGCGGGGCTGGTTGGGCACGCTGTGGAATCAACTGAAGCCGGAAGTTCCCACGGACGCGGAGACCGGCGCCGTGGCGCTGTTTCACGGAGCCCTGTGGAGTCGTCACCTGGACGGGAGCGAGGGCCTCTCGCTCACCTGTACCGAGGGCCAGCTCTGGCTCACGTTCGAGTCGGACCCACGGGACTACATCCTGGAGCCCGGGAGCACGCTGCGCCTGGCGAAGCCGGGGCTCGTGGTGGTGCAGGCCACCCGGCCCTCGCGCTTCCGGCTCGCGAAGGGGGTCCCTTCGCTGGACGTGCGCTGAAGCATCAGTCGGCGGCGTGGCCCTCCAGCTTCACGGCGGAGGGCCGCGCGTCCTCGCGGGCACGCGAGGCCGAGGCACTGAGGACGAAGGCCGCGCCCAGGGCCACCAGCAACACGGGCGCGAGCGCGCTCTGCTCGAACCCGGCGCCGAAGGACAGGTCCGGCCGAGGCGCGTGGAACGGAAGGCCGAGGAAGCGCAGCCCTCCGAGCAGCACGAAGAACACTCCGCTCAACATCCCCTCCGGCCGCGAGCGCCACCCGAAGCGCACCGCCAGGAGGATGGCGCCCAGGACCGCGCCCTCCAGCACGGCCTGGTAGAGCAGCACGGGATGGCGCGCGGGGAGGATGCGGTACAGCTCCGCGAGGAACGCTTCGTTCGTGCGCGCCAGGAGCGCGAGCTCGTGGCCCGGTGCATGGGCCAGCGCCGTGACATCGAACGAGGGAGTCACCACGGGCTGGAAGTCGGGCATGCCGACCTCCGAGGGAAAGACGAAGCCCCAGGGCGCGGAGGTCACCTGCCCCAGTGGCATCCCTTCCGTGAACAGGGCCAGATGGCCCAGGAAGAAACCCAGCGGAGCGAAGACCACCAACGCGTCCGTCACTTGAAGCCAGGGACGTTGGTGCTGGCGCGCGAAGTACACCGCGAAGACCAGCACACCCAGCAGGGCACCCAGCATGGAGGCGCCGCCCTGTCGGAACTGGAAGAAGAGGGTGAGGTCCTGGGAGAAGTCCTCCCATTGGTGCAGGAGCACGTAGCCCAGCCGCCCACCCAGCATCACGCCGAAGAGGCCCGCGTAGAGCACGAGCTCCGGCACCTCTCGCTTCTGGAACGGCCCGTGTCCGCGCGTGGCTTGTCGCCAGAGCGCGGCGAACACAAGGAGGAAGCCCACGAGATACGCGGCTCCTGTCCAGCGCAGGAAGAGGGTCTCGGAGAAGCGCACCACCACCGGGCTGACGTCATGGAGCGGATGAGCGGACACGGCGATGCCTCGAGGGCGAGTCCACGGGAGGGCACGCCTGGGCGAGCCACTCCCGTGGCGCGGGTTCGCTACTTGAAGAAGTCGTTGGGGGCGATGTCGGTGGGACTGGTCCCGACGACCTTCCGGAAGCGGATGATGTAGCCGCTGTCGCCTTTACTGATGTGCTGGTAGCGGAGTGAGTCCAGCTTTCCGGCGGCGACCAGTTGGTTCCAATCGCTGCCGTTGACGCGAATGACCGCGGAGGGACCACAGCAGTTGTACGTCACGTCCGATGTAATCACGCCCGCATTCCAGGTGATGGTCGGACAGGATTGCTCATAGAGGCCCAGCGGCACCGTGGCGGCCCCCTGGTTCAGGGTCTGGATGCAATCCTCCGCACCTTGTGCTGTTCCCTGCGTCAGACAGAGCCCGACAAGACACACGCCCACCGCGAGTTTCTTCATGGCAACGCCTCCTCGATTGGGGGTTCAGGCCTGCGTTACATCGTGGGTTTGCTGGTGGCCTCTTTGGCCTTCGTCTCGGTCTTCTTGTTCTTGGGGTCCTGCTTGGCGGCCTTGTCCTCCTCGACGGTGAGGACCTTCGGCGCCTTCGAGTTGGCGGCCTCCTCGGCCTTGGCGGACGGCTTCTCTGTCGGCGTCTTGGCCGGAGGTGTCTTGGTGTCCGTGGCGTACGCCGCGGACGCGATGCAGAGGAGTCCCAATGCCACCCAGTTCTTCATGGAATGTGTCCTTTCAATGCAGACAGCGTCATGAGCTTCGCGGATGACACAAAGCAACGCCGCGCACTGTTACCGGTCGACACCACGCACTCAATGACCCCAGGGGACTGGGGACTGTTGATGCAGGGACAGTCACACGAAGGTGGGCGCCGGCGAGCCCGGGACTCGGAGGGCTCGCCGAAAGGAGGCTCAGCTCAAGGTACCACGGAAGCCGATAGGCCCTTCCTGGTCGTAGGTCATGGTCCCCGTCAGCGTCTTGCCGCCGTCACTGGAGGAGACATTGACGGAGACGACGTTCTGCTTCGGCCGGGAGCCGATGAGCCACTGTCCACCGGGTTGCCAGGGCGCGGTGTTGCCGCCCCACTGGTTCTCGACGGTGTACGTGCCCGCGCTGGACTGGGTGGCCCGGAAGCCGATGGGCCCTTCCTGGTCGTAGGTCATGGTGCCCGTCAGCGTCTTCCCGCCGTCGTTGGAGGTGACACTCATGGCGACGACGTTCTGGCCCTTGCGTGCGCCCAGGCCCCAGAGTCCGCCGGCATTCCACGGCGCGGTGGCGCCGCCCCACTGGTTCTCCACGGCGTAGGCGCCGCCATTGGCGAGCTCGCTCTTGAAGCCGATGGGTTTCTCGCCCGAGTAGGTCATCGTGCCCGCGAAGGTCTGTCCGCCGTCGCTGGAGGTGATGTCGATGGCGACGACGCCCTGGTCCACGCGACAGCCGAGGACGAAGGTGCCGCCCGCGTTCCAGGGCGCGGAGGGGCCACCCCACTGGTTCTCCACTTTGTAGGTGTTGGGGCCGGAGAGGGTTCCGCGGAAGCCGATGGCCTGCTCACCCGCGTACGTCATGGTTCCGGTCAGCGTCTTGCCTCCATCGCGGGAGGTGACATTCATCGCGATGACGTTCTGCTTGGGCCGATTGCCGATGACCCAGACACCCCCCGGATTCCAAGGAGCCGTCGAACCACCCCACTGGTTCTGAACGCTATACATGGACATGCTGGCATTCCTTTGTCTGTGAGCCGGACGCATGGAAACAGCAAGCGGAGGCAGGCCCCGGAATGGACCGACCTCCGCGCCGCGCATGCTCAGACTTCACATCAATGGCAGTCCAGACAGGCCATCCATGATGCCGCACACTGGACAGGGCGCCTGTCCAGGGGCACACCGGGGCTGGACCTCCAGGGAGGGGAAGTGACTGAGATTGAACCGTCCCGGCGGGCCTCTCCAGGCGCGACTCAACGACAGACGCCGATGCTACCGTTCCGTGACCATGTCGACCCTTCATGCTCCTTGGTCATTGTTGGCTGTCATTTTCTGCCTGGGCTGCGCAACCGCCACCAAGCCCCCCATTCAGAAGGCCTGGGAAGAAGCGGAGGTGGAGTGCCTCGCCGCAGAGCAGGACCACTGTGTCTCTCTTCTCTGCATGGGGGACACCTGCGGTTTCTACCCCTGCGGGGAGCTGCCCGGAGAGGTCGAGTTGGCTCGATTCCCGCCAGCGCGCCCTCCCGCTGCCGCTGCGGCGCCGGGCATGGGACCGCGGAGAAGCTGGGGCGCCGGGCAAAAGCTCCCGAGGGGCGCCGTCATGGTGTTCCCCAACTGGAATGGTGCCCCGGAGAGAGTCGTCCCACCTTCACGCCAGCTCACGCCGGGTCGCTGGGAGAAACACCACATCTTCCCCCAGTCCGAAGACCTCGCACGCTGGTTCGAGCGCCAGGGCGTCAAGATCCACCACTACACGATGCCAATTCCGCTTCACGTCCATCGGCGAATCCACGACGGCACAGGGCGCGGAGGTGCATGGAACGATGCCTGGCGGAGCTACATGCGGCAGAACCCGCGCGCCAAACCAGAGGAGATCTTCAAGCATGCGGGGGAGCTGATCCACCGCTTCGACCTCATGGGAGGCCCTGTTCAGCCCTACTATTCTCGCCCAGGAGCGTGAGGCCACATGAGTCGGTTCTATTGGGTGAACGAGGACAGGACCATCGCGGAGAGATACGGCGGGGAGGTCGATGGGTGGCGTCCGTTGGCGCTTCCCGGCGTGAGCTGTCACACCTGCGGCGCGACGTGGAGCGACGTGGGCCATGACTACCCTTCCGTCGACCTCTCACAACTGCCCGAGCGCCGCGATCTTGAACGAGCCAGACCCGAGCCCTTCCCCGAGTTCGCGCGCCTTCGCGAAGCAGTACGCCCACTGACTCCGCCCGATGCACACCTTCCGCCGGGAACAGGCTTTGGCCCACTCGCAGGCCGAGCCTGGGGCGAGTTCGGCCCCATCGCCTGGGTGGGGGGACTCACCCTCCTCATGCGCCGAGATGCACTGGCGCGCCTCCAAGCAGAAGGAGTGCGTGGACTGAAAGGGTTCCGCACGGAGCTTCGCTTCCGCCAGAAGAGCCCACCCGACCTGCTGGAGCTCGAATTGGAGCCACGCGGCAGGCTTCACCCCGACTGCATTCCCCCAGACGCACCACCACCGTGCCCGACCTGCGGCCGGCACGGATTCATGCGACCCGAGGATCCAGTTCTGGAGGCTGCGTCCCTGCCTCGAGAGCTGGACCTCTTCCGGGTCGGCGACTTCGCCACCATGGTCATCGCCACCGAGCGGTGCAGGGAGGTCGTGCACCGCCTGGGGCTCGACGGCTTCACGTTCCAGGAACTGCCAACACGCTGACCAGCGGCCACGGGGACCCGGAAGCCACGCTCCCGGGTCCACCCGGCGCTCACGCCACGGTGAGAATGTCCGCGCCCTTGTCGGTCACGAGCAGCGTGTGCTCGAACTGCGCGCTGCGGCTGCCGTCCGCGGTGACGGCGGTCCACCCGTCATCCCACGTGCGGTGCCCCCAGCCACCCTGGTTGATCATCGGCTCGACCGTGAAAATCATGCCGGGCTCCATGACGGTGTCGCACTCGGGCTCGTAGTAGTGCGGAATCTGGAGCGACGTGTGGAACGTCTCGCCGATGCCATGGCCGCAGTACGCACGCACCACGCTCATCCCGTTCTTCGTCGCGTGCTCTTCAATGGCCCGGCCGATGTCGCTGATGGGACGCCCCGGCTTCACCGCCGCGATCCCCAAATCCAGACACTCGCGAGTCACCTGCACCAGGCGCTGGCTCTCCGGCTCCACGTTGCCCACGAAGTACGTGGCCGAGCAGTCGCCGTGCACCCCATCCAGGAAGATGGTGATGTCCAGGTTCACGATGTCCCCATCCTCCAGCGCCCGGTTGTCGGGGATGCCGTGGCAGATGACCTCGTTGACCGAGGTGCACAGCGACTTGGGGAAGCCGTGGTAGTTGAGCGTGCTCGGATAGCCACCCCGGCGGATGTAGGCCTCGTGGGTGATGGCATCCAGCTCATCCGTGGTGATGCCCGGACGCACGTGCGTGGACACCTCCTGGAGCACCTCCGCCGCGGCCTTGCAGGCCCGGCGCATGCGCGCGATGACGTCCGGAGAGCGGATCTCCGAGCCCGTCGCGCGGCGCTGGGGGCGCCCCGTCGCGGCGTAGTCCGGCCGGGGGATGTGCAGCGGCACGTCGCGGCGAGGGCTGATGATGCCCGGGCGGATGCCCTTGCGAGCGACCTCGGGGCCCTTCTTGCGGGCCTCGACGGCGTCGGCGCCACGGTGGCACTTCTTGTACTTGGTACCGCTGCCGCACCAGCAGACATCATTGGGACCAGGCAGCACGGCGGGAGGGGTACGGGGACTGGCGGTGGTCATCTCTCAACTCCAGTGTGGACCGTGTCGGGCCTTCGAGCGCGCAGCCAACGCAACACCTGGGGCCGCAGCCACAAACGAGGACGCCCCGTGCCCAGGTCCAGGACAGGCCGAGGCATGTCCGGATAGCGGCGCAGGTAGGTGCTGACACTGTTGGCGTGGCTCAACTGCAGCAGCCCCGCCACCCCCTGAGCGTCAATCAGGTCTTCGGTCTTCACCATGGGACACATGAGGGGCCTGTCTATACCCATAGACACGCCACGGCGCACGGGTTCTTTCCGCATCCCTGGGTACGAGGCAAGCGGACGACCGGTGGTGGACACCTCCCGTGGGCGGCCTGGGGCTCCAGGGCCCTCCTGGGGCACGGGCGACCGGGGGCCGTCTCGGAGTGGGAGTCCCTGTCCGCGGGAGAGGGGACACCCTCGCGGGCGTCCCCTCCTTCCAACGGCCCCTCCGCGCGGGTCAGGCCGGCGGAGCGATACAGGCGTACTGGTAGACGACCTTGTCCTCCGCGATGCGCGAGCAGGTCTGCACGTAGCAGCCCGGGTGGTTCTTCGCGCAGTGCTCGTTCACCGCGGCCCAGTCATCGTCGCTGCACCCGGCCGCATCCAGCGACGCCCGCTGGAGCGGCGCCTGCTCGAAGGAGCTCTCCTCCTCGCAGGTGATGACCTCCACCTGCTCATCCTGCCCGAAGTCCGCGGCCGCCACGGGGCTCACCTGCATCAGCGCGAACGTGAACACCACCGCGGACACCCATCCAGAGATTCTTCGCATGTGCTCCCCCAGTTCCAGGTTGTGACATGCTCCATACTAAGGGTCGGTCTGACACGAACCCCGCGCGGGCGAAGCGGGCGGGCTGATTCATGTTTCAGTTTGCATGACAAGCATCGGCCCCTGCTCAAGGGTCGATGGAGAGGTACCAGAACAACGCCGTCTCCGACCGAGCCTGGGTCGGGATGGCGGTGTAGAGGTAGCGGTCGAAGCCTCCCAGCTTGAACCCATATCTCTCATAGAAGCGGCATGCCGGAACGTTGTTGGACTGCGTCTCGAGGCGGACACTCGGCAGGCCTTGTTCCTTCGCCCAGCGAACGGCTTCGTCCATCAGCGCTCGCGCGATGCCCCTTCGACGGTGGGCGCGGTCGATGGCGACATCTTCAATCTGAGCACAGTGATTCCAGGCGCGAGACACCACGATATAGCCAGCCACCCGGGAGTCTTCTCCTCGGACCACGGCGACCATGGACGTGTCTGGGTTCGAGGCATCGACGTGCGCTTCATCCCATGAATAGCGCTTGGTGTATCGAGTGACGGGGACCACCCGCGACAACGTAGGCCCGTCGAACGGAGCCACGGCCTCTTCGTCCACATCGAACGAGAAGTCCGTGCCGTGCAACTCCGTCCCAGTCAGCGTCTTCACGCGTTCAATCCGCATGGACCGGACGTAGCAGGCGGACTCGTCACCACCAAGCGAGGGCGTTCACGTCATCACCTCGCGGCCGCGAGAGAAGACGAGGCCCTCCTTCCTGACCGCGCCAATGCACAGGAAGTCGCCTGAATCGAAGCCCACGAGGAGGACTCGCTGAACAGCCTCCCCGAGGAGCCGCGACCCCATGAGCCGAGCGACATGCCGGACCGCGAGCGCGGCGTACGCCAACGCCAGCGCGTACTCGGCATCGTTCCCGAGGCCATCATCCCTCCCATAGGCAATCTGGTAGATGGCTTCGAGGACGGAGGACGCCGCGTCGGGTGTGTCACGGCCCCATCGCTCGCGGAACAGCCAGTCGAGCGCGGTCCCGTCATAGGTGGCCCCGATGAGATGGAGGTCCGCTGTCACACGGTCCTTCACCATCGGATTGAAGAGCCCGAACCAGAGCCCCGTGACAGACGCAGGCGGCGGCGATGTCCGCAGGAGGGTTTCGAGCCACGCCTGGAGATGCCGGAGGTCTCCCTCCACATCCAATGCCTCCAAGGCAGCCCAGTCCGGATGAGGGCGCGCTGGCGCGCAGAACCGGATGATGCGCTGAAACGCATCCGAGACCGAGAGGTCCGACTTCACGACCCGCTCGAGCTCCCGAAAGAACTCAGCGGCATTGTAGGAGGTCATCGGAGCAATTCCATGAGCGCTCGCACCCTCTTGAGTCCAGAGGCGTTCCTCCAGAGGACCTCAGACATCCCCTCCCCACCCAGCACAGGACATGTCACGTCACCCACCCAGCGCCGCACACGTCACGCAGTAGCGCGCCTCCGGGACGGCGCGCAGGCGGTTGCGCCCCATCGCCCCGCCACAGCGCTCACAGCGGCCGAACAACCCCATCGCGATTCGCGCGAGCGCCGCGTCTATCTCCAGCAGCTCCCGCTCCTCTCCCTCGGCCTCCAGCGAAGGCTTCGTCCGCGCCCTCCTCAGGCGCTCGCCACGCTGCACCAGGGCGTCCCGCGCCTCACGAGCCAGACTGTCCATCCTCGCCTCCTGCGACTCCCTCTTTTGTAGGGTGAGGGCCCGGAAGTTCAGGAACCGTGCCGCACGCCGCCCAAGCCCAGCGCCCTGAATCCACCGCAAGCCTTGCGCGGGCCCCCAGCCCCTCCGCAGCTCTTGCGGCGCCCCGCGTGAAAACACCAGGGCCCACGAGGACGCTCACCCCCATGAGCCCTGGCCGTCACCGCGTCGGGGGCTCGTACGCCCGCCCCCCGAAGAAGGGCTGGGCCATGATGGCCCTCGCGAGCTTGTCGCTGAAGGCATGCCCGTCCCGGGCGAAGTCCTCCGCCTCCCGCTCCGTGAGCCGCACCCGCACCGCATCCATCGCGATGCCCCCCACGACAACCTCGATGACCAGCGCACCGCTCGCCTCGCGCAACACGCGGTAGAGCAGCGGGCTCTGGTAGACGACCTCCTCACCGCTCATGACGCCTCCCGCGTGGAGCCAAGGACAGACACGTCACGGAATCTCGGCCACCGTCGCCTGGGCCACCGGCGCGTTGATGACCATGATTTCCGGCACGCCCCCCGACGTGTAGCCACCGAACTTGAAGCAGTCCGTGTCCTGCTCGCTCTGGCACTTCCACACGCCCGGGTCGCTGTCCACCGGCAGACGCGCGCACGAACCCGAGGCCTTCAGGTCCAGCGTCATCATCCGCAGCGGCCCCTCGAAGTTCTTCGCCGGCAGCCCCAGCGCCTGCCCCAGCACCGCCGGGTCATGCGTCGCGCCCGTCATCGACTTCTTCACCGCCTCGTGGATGACCGCCGACGGTGCCGCGAACAGGAAACAGCCGTTGTCGTCACAGCGGCCAAAGTTCTTCGCGCCCGACTGCACCACGAACGTCTGGTACGGGCCTTCCTTCATCAGCCACGACACCGAGCCGTCCGGGAAGTTCTTCGCCAGGTGCTGCTCGATGCTCCACGGCGCGGCCCGCTGGTCCGCCTCCTTGGAAATCTCCTGCTGCTTCGCATCACACGCCTGCGCCACCGGCTCCGGCGTGACAGGGGCCTGCGCATGCTTGCAGCCCACCACGAACAGCGCACTGACCAGCAGGGCTCGGACCATCCAGGACATCATCGACCTCGGTTCAAGGGTTGAAGGGGCGCGCACACTAGTCCAGGAGAGCACGATTTCGACCCCTCAAAGTCAATGCGAGACAGGCACCCCCATCCGCCCAGGTGCGGGACAGTCGACGCGCCCGCACAGAGGCATCGACTTTTGCCTCGGGACGGGGCAAGCCAGGACTCCCTATGCGCTCGCAACTCTCTGGTCCCCCGCCCGAGCGGGGCCTGTTCTGCAACCGCACCCTCAACCTGCGCGCCATCAAGGCCGTGGGCTACGACATGGACTACACGCTCATCCACTACCGGGTGGAAGCGTGGGAGCGCCGCGCCTACGAGCACATCCGCGACCGGCTCGTCGCCCAGGGCTGGCCCGTGGGCGACCTCCAGTTCGACCCGGCGCTCGCCATCCGCGGCCTCATCATCGACACCGAGAAGGGCAACCTGCTCAAGGCCAACCGCTTCGGCTTCGTGAAGAAGGCCCTCCATGGCACGCGCGCCATGGACTTCATCACCCAGCGCGACGAGTACTCCCACGTCGTCATCGACCTGCACGAGCGCCGGTGGGTGTTCCTCAACACGCTGTTCTCGCTGTCCGAGGCGTGCCTCTACGCGCAGCTGGTGGACCGGCTGGACGCGGGCGTGCTCCCGGGCCCCATGGGCTACGCGGACCTCTACGAGCACGTGCGCAAGAACCTGGACGCCACGCACATGCAGGGCCAGCTCAAGGCGGAGATCATCGCCGACCCGGAGCGCTACGTGCTGGACGACCCGGAGACGCCGCTGGCGCTCCTGGACCAGCGCAACGCGGGCAAGAAGCTCCTGCTCATCACCAACAGCGAGTGGGCCTACACCGAGCCCATGATGCACTTCGCCTTCGACAAGCACCTGCCCCAGGGCATGACGTGGCGGCAGCTGTTCGACGTGGTGATTGTCTCCGCGCGCAAGCCCGAGTTCTTCACCACGCGCTCCGCCCTCTTCGAGGTCGTGGAGACCAACGGCGAGGCGCTCCTGCGTCCGCACTCCGGCCCCTTCAAGGCGGGCACGCCCTACTTCGGCGGCAGCGCGGTGGAGCTGGAGCGCCACCTGGGCTTGAGCGGCGACGAGATTCTCTACGTCGGCGACCACATGTTCGGCGACGTGCACGTGTCCAAGAGCGAGCTGCGGTGGCGCACCGCGCTCATCCTCCGCGAGCTGGAGGACGAGGTGCGCGCCATCGCGTCCTTCCGCCCCACCGAGGCCCGGCTCGCCGAGCGCATGGTGCTCAAGGAGCGCATGGAGTGGGAGAGCTGCCAGCTCCGGCTGGAGCTCCAGCGGCGCCGCGCGGACTACGGGCCTCGCTCCGACACGCCTCCGGAGGCGGAGCTGGTGAGCCGGCTGGGCGAGCTGCGTGAGTCCCTGGAGGCGCTGGACGCGGAGCTGGCCCCCATGGCCCGCGCCGCCACCGAGCTGTCCAATCCCATCTGGGGCCTGCTCACCCGCGCCGGCAACGACAAGAGCCACCTGGCGCGCCAGGTGGAGCGCTACGCGGACATCTACACGTCCCGCGTGTCCAACTTCCTGTTCGCCACGCCCTTCGTCTACCTGAGAAGCCCGCGCGGCAGCCTCCCGCACGACCCCAGCCTGCCAGGCGGCACCCCCGTCTTCCCCGCCGCCGACGGTGGTGGCGGCATGGCGGACGCCGAGTAACCGGAGCACCCCCCGCCTGCCCGCACGCCTGGGGCAACCTCCCAGGTGCGCGGATTTACTGGCTTTCTGTTCAGTATGGACTGATCGCGAGGGGAAGGGCCTTCCCCCTCGAACAGGCGTGTCAGACCCCTCCGCTAAGAGTTGTCGGGTGAGCCAATCAACCCTGAACAGCTCTTCATCGCGCGTGCTCGAGCAGCGAAACCTGCTCGGGGGGATGGACCTCATGCCTGTGCTCGGCCGGGGAGGGCGCAAGCGCGCTCGCAAGTTCCATGTCGCCTCGGAGAAGCGGGTGGGGTTCGCCGCCGCCCTCGCGCTGGTGGTCCAGCATGGCCGCCAGCAGGCGAAGGAGACGGGCGTCACGTCGCTGAGCCGCTGCCCTCGCTGCAACCACGTGGGCCTGACGGAGGCGGACTTCGGCTATCGCATCATGAAGGGCGAGCGTCGTCCCCAGTCCTGGTGCCGCGGCTGCCGGGGCCAGCACCTGGAGGCCAGTGAGCAGCCGTCCCAGACGACGACCACCACCAGCGCTTCACACAGCGCGGACGGCTGGCTGTTCCCGCCCGAGACGACGAGCAGCACGCGGCCTCCGCGTCGCGGCAAGCGCTCGTCGACGTAGCCCAGAGAGTCTTTGAAGCCTTCCGCCGAGGGCAGCGGGCCCCAGGCTCCGGGTTGGACCCGTGGCCGGGCCCTCTCCCTCGGGGGAGCGTGAGGCGGCCGGGCGACCTTCGGGCACGGCGCGCGGCCCCCGCTCCCATCCCTGGAGGGGGTTGGAAAAGCCAGGGCCGTCCTTACCTCACCTGGGAAGGAGGCATCATGGCGGTCCGGACGAGAATGGCGGGAGTGAAGAACAAGCGGCGTGTGGCCTCGGCGGATGAGGCCCAGGCCAATGTGCAGGCCAGTCACGGACGAAAGACCCTGCCTCGGGACGAAGCAGCCGCGCTGCGCCGCAGGCAGGCCCTGTCGCGCGTGACGCTCGGCCCCGCGGCGCAGGAGCATGAACCCAAGAGCGGCCGGCGGCGCACCTCGTTGAACGGGCGCAAGAAGGCCCCCAGCGCCATGGCCATCAAGCACCGCGGAGGCCCGCGCAATCGCTCACGCCTCCACGGAGGCTGACGTCCTGCCCGCCCGCGTCCGTCGTCAGCTCGCCGTGCGCGGGCGGCGGATGCGGGCGACGAGCGCCTCGTAGGCCACGTACGACAGCGGCACCAGCAGGCCGAAGAAGACGGTGAGGCTGGTGAGGTACGGGAAGGCCAGGGGCTCACGCAGGTGGGCCCCGATGGAGGTGAAGAGCGTCGAGGGGTGGGTGAGGACATTCCAGCTGTTCCAGCGCTCCACCCGGCCCAGGTAGATGCCGTAGCCACACAGCACGGAGGTGACGCCGACGAAGGCCCACGCGGTGCGGCGGCCCCAGCGCTCCTCCAGCCATTGCTTCCACACCTCCAGGGACAAGAGGCCCAGGAGCCAGCCGGTGGCGACGAAGAGGGTCATGAGCGCCACGTCGAACCAGATGGGCACCACGGGCCGCTGGTGCACGTGGATGAAGTCCGTGAGGAGGTAGGGCGCGTTGGGGAACAGCGCCAGCCAGGCCAGGGCCATGGGCGCGAGCACCCGGAGGCCGTGGCCCCTGAGCATGAGGACCCGCGCCGCGAGGGCGATGACGTAGGGGGCCCAGGCCAGGACCAGGTTCCACACGAGGAACGCGTAGCTGGCGCTCTGACTCCAGTCGAGGCGGTAGGACACCATGCCCACGCCGATGGCGCTGCTGAGGGCCGCGGGCCACAGGCCGTGACGGCGCAACATGGACAAGAAGGACTCAGGAGTGGGCATGGCGAGGGGTGCGGTCATGAGGCCGCGTGCCCGTGGCCTCGTGACCACGGTGGAAGGAGTTCTGGAAGTCGGACGGAGAGCAGAGCAAGGCGCGGGCCAGGGACGCGCGCCATGGTAGGCGGGGATGCTCGTGCACCTGGGGTACTCGCGGACTCGAGAGACGCGGCTCGAGGCCTGAGGGACTCAGGACCGAGGGAATCCCAGCAGGCCGAGCAGTCGGGCTTCCACGTCCGGATGACTCTCGAGGGCCAGCTTCATCCAGTCCCTGACGAGCTTCGAGATGTCGCCGCGGGCCTCAGGGGTATCCAGCGGGTGAAACATCGGGCCACGCCAGACGATGGAGCAGGAACGGAGGCTCATCACCACCGTGAGCCGCTCGGACAGCGCCGTGTTCGAGAATGCGCGACTCACAGGAGGCAGCCCGAGGGCCTTCCTCCTGTCGCGCAGGACCGTGCGCAGTCCTCGGAAGAGCCCCTCATGGTGCGTGCCACCTCGGGGGCTGGACTCGAAGTTGGCCCAGGAGAGGATGCTCGCGCCGGCGGGGTCCTCGACCCACTGAAGCGCGAGGTCGACCTCGGTCTCCCTGATACGTCCATTGAAGACCCACGGCTCGTGCAGCGGCCGGGAGGACGCGGCGCGCTCCGCGCACAGGTCCCCGAGTCCGTGCTCGCGACGGAAGGAGACCTCTGTCCCCGAGACCTCGTCACGCAGACGCCAGGTGGCCGAGGGTGCCAGGGCGGAGAGTGCTGACAGGCGTTCCGTCAGCCCGGTCCAGGAGAACTCCTGGGGCCCGTCGAAGATGGACGGGTCCGGGGTCAAGGTGATGCGCAGCCCGGAGCCCGAGGACGGAGGAGCGTGGTCGGGCGAGGCGTCGCCGAGCGACTCCACGGGGAGCCCTTCGCGAAAGGTCCGCCGCCAGGTCTGCTCGCCAGACCAGGCGATGACTTCCAGGGAAGAGGAGAGCGCGTTGACCAACCCCAGGTCGATGCAGGGAGTCTGAAGGAAGAGACCGTGAGGCATCCTCGGGGGCGGCCCTCCCGCGATGTCGACGTTCACGAACGTGAGCCAGGACTCCAGCTCCGCGAAGGGCGGCACGCCCGCGGGCGTGGGCCAAGGCAAGCCGTCGAAGACAACGGAGCAGGCACCGTCCGATGAAAGCGCGGCCGAGACCTCCCGCAGCCTGGAGTCCCTCGCGCCCATGACACCCAACATGAACAGGGACTCGACGAGCCGGGATTTGCCCGACACCGTCGTGTCGCCGATGTACATCGCCGGCCGCCGGCGGATGGACCGGCGAAACCCGTCTGAGGTGAAGAGCACTCCTGGACAATACCAGACAGCGCGCCGGGACTCGGCGGAATGTGACGCCAGGATTTGAGTCGACCGGATGAGGCTAGCGGCGTCGCTTGACTCCCGCGAAGAGCAACACCCCGAGGAGCGCGAGCCCCGAGGTGCTGGAGCAACCACCCTCCGGACCTCCTGGCGGTTGCTCCGGGTCCGGAGGAGGTGGCGCGCAGGGTGTGAAACAACGGCAGGCCTCCTCCCCTTCCGATTCCCATCGCGCGCAGAGGCTCCCCTCGCCGCAGGCCGCATCCTCGGTACAGGTCCGCCCGAAGGCGCCTTCACGCAGGGTCGGAAGGAGACAGCGGCCTGGCCCTTCCTGTGTGGCGACACAGGAGAGTCCCACGGGGCACTCCGTGTCACGCGTACAGGTGTCCCGGCACAGGGCCTCGGGAGCGAGTGTGGGCTCGATGGGAGGCGGAGAGGTCGCGAGGAACGGAAGGATAAAGCCCTCGCGCAACACATCCACGCGCAGGTTGACGGCTTCGGCGCGGCAGGCCACGTCACCGCTCACTGTGAGCCCCGCGAGCACCTCGCGGCCCGCGCCGTCGCTCATGAACACCGGACCACCACTGTCTCCCACGCAGCTCATGCCGGGCCCGGGTTCCGCGCGAAAGACCGTGGCCTCCAGCCAGGTCACCTGGAGCGTCCCCTGCCTCCGTCGCCCCGCTGGGGCGTTCGCGTCCTTCGTGTCGCCATAGCCCACGGCGCGCACGCGCGTGCCCCCCGTCAGCGCCAGCGGCGATTCCGACAAGCGAGCGGGCTCGACCTGCACGGGGGTCGCGAGCCGCAGCAGTGCGGCATCGTGCGTATGGGTGCGAGGCACATGGCGCGGGTGGATGACCGCTCGCGACACTCGCACGAAGCGCCCGGACGCATCCGGCGTGGGCAGCAGCGCGGGCCCCAGATAGACCTCGTACGCGCCTTCCACGCCGAAAAGGTCCAGGCAGTGCGCCGCCGTCAACACGACGTCGGGCGCGATGAGGACACCGGAGCAGAGCAACAGAGGGGAGGACTCGTTGCACCGCGTCCTCCGGGCAAGCAGCGCGACGGTCGCCACATCGTCCGGTGCATCGGTTCCTTGCACGATGCGATGCGCGGACCGCGACGGCGCTGGTTCCACCGTCGGGGTACACGCGGCGAGGAACGCCAACACCATCAGCCCGAGGTGCGCCATGAGCCTGAGACCTCGGGTGATGACACCCTCGATGTTTCGTCCGAGGCAGGCACCTCTCACGGCATGTCCCCCAAGTTGCCCACAGCCCGCGTCATCGTAAGGCACGACGGGGCGCCTGCCCGTGGGAAGAAGCTCGACCCGAAGGGTGGGCTTGGGATGGGAACCTTCACCCTGCATCATCCGCACACCCTCGTTACCTCTGGCAGCCCCGTCCACCCTCACCTTGCGCCCATGACCGAGACCCTACCGCAGCCTTCACTCGGAATCGCCCTCCGGCGCTGGCGGCTGCTGCATCACATCAAGCAGTCCCATGCCGCGGAGCGCTTCGGCGTCAATCAGTCCACCATCTCCCGCTGGGAGGCCGGGACGCAGGCCATGGAGCCCGCGGAACGCACTCGCGTCGAGGCCCTGCTGGCCGCCCGCCTGGACGCGGCGGCGGACCACGCTCTCGCGCGGCTCGTCAACGAGAGCCCTCGCCCTGTTCACCTCATCTGCGACCTGACACACCGCCTGCTCGCGTGCTCGCCCTCGCGTGCCGCGGAGTTCACGGTGCCCCTCTCCGACTTGCTGGGGCGCTCGCTCTGGCGCTACTCCACCGCGGAGATTGCCCTCCAGGAGTCGACTCTCGACACGCTCGGCTGGCGCGAGACACTCGCGCCGTCCTCCGTGGAGTTCCCCAGCGGCACGAACACCTCCCCCATCATCCCCATTCGCGCCAGCCGGTGCCGCTGGACGCGGATGACCCTCTCCGATGGCACCGCGGCCCGCCTCGTCGAGACACTCTGAAGCGGCATGCGAATGGAATCGACGACTCGATTCGCGTGACAGGGCTTGGTGGTTGCTGAACCCCACGCATATTTCATGCGTGGACTCCGGGCGGCGGGTTGTCCAGGCTCGACGCCTGCCATGCATACCGAGACCCTCCAGAGTCGCCTCGCGTTCCTCCGCGAGGCGGAGCAGCTCAAGGATGTCCTCCGAAGCGGACACACCTCCTCCGGCCGACCGGAGAGCACCGCCGAGCACACGTGGAGACTGTGCTTGATGGCCCTCGTGTTCGGCGACGCCCTGCCTGGACTGGACCCGCTCAAGCTCCTCCAGATGTGCGTCGTCCACGACCTGGGCGAAGCCATCCACGGCGACATCCCCGCCATCCACCAGGGCGCCCACCCCGACAAGGGCGAGCGCGAACGCGAAGACCTGCGACACCTGACCCGGATGCTCGACACAGCTCCGCGAGAGCACATCCGCGCCCTGTGGGACGAGTACGAACAGGCATCCTCCCCCGAGGCCCAGGCCGTGAAGGCGCTCGACAAGCTGGAGACGATTCTCCAGCACAGCCAAGGCAAGAACCCCGCCGACTTCGACTACGCCTTCAACCTGGCCTATGGCCGCAAGTACACCGACGGCCATCCCCTGTTCAGCGCCTTGCGCGCCCTCATCGACGCGGACACGACCCGGCGTATGGTGGGCGAGGAGTCCCCTCAACCCCCTCCTCGAGGAACGTGATGCCCGTGACGCTCCGGCCCGAAGCTCCCGCGGATGGCGCGGCCATCGAACACGTGACGGTCGCCGCCTTCAAGAACGCGCCTCACACGGACCACACCGAGCAGTTCATCGTCAACGCGCTCCGCCGCGCGGGAGCCATGACCCTGTCCCTGGTCGCCGAGGACGGCGGCACCCTCGTCGGCCACGTCGCCATCTCTCCCGTGAGCATCTCCTCCGGCGCCAAGGGCTGGTACGGCCTGGGCCCCATCTCCGTGCTGCCCGAACGCCAGGGACAGGGCATCGGCGCGCAGTTGATGAACGCCTCGATGGCCGCGCTGAAGGACCTGGGCGCCGCGGGCTGCGTGTTGCTCGGAGACCCCGCCTTCTACAGCCGCTTCGGCTTCCAGCCCCAGCCCGGGCTGGTGCTCCCCGGCGTGCCTCCCGAGTACTTCCAGGCCCTGCGATTCCACGGCGACTGGCCCGAGGGCACCGTGACGTATCACGACGCGTTCAACGCGACGTCCTGAGGGGAACTCAGAAGGGCCCTGCCCCCTGGAGCAGCGAGCCCCAGGGGAAGCGGTAGACCTGGATGCAGACGAACGCCAGCAGGTAGAGCACCGGAATCAACCGTGAGTCCTCCTCGCACTGGGCCAAGCCCATGATGAGCAGGACCCAGCCGAACCCCAGCACCGGCGCGAGCGCGTAGGTCGACGGGACGAACACCAACAGCAGCACGTCCCGGCTCCTCGCCACGGCGCCTCGCAGCGGGACGAGGAACACCAGCGCGACGGCGAGCTCGATTCCCAGCGTCCACCGGGTCATCAACGTCGCAAGCCTATCCACGGCCGGCGTCGAGACGAGCTGCACCGAGCCCAGCGTGCTGTCGTAGTTCGTCAGCGCGTGCAGCGCCGCGGTGTTGAGCTCGGCCATGGCGGCCGTCACCTGCCCCACGCCCTGCCCCACCGACTGGAAGCGAGGGTCCTGCAGCAGCGCGTAGCGGAAGAAGCTCCCGTCCAGGTAGTCCTCCGAGACGAGCTTCCAGAACACCGCGAAGGCGAAGCACCCGCCCACCAGCGCGCGGGCACTCACGGCCAGCACCCGCTCCGGCTCGCGCGCACAGGCCGCGCAGAACAAAGCCAGACACCAGTAGCTCAAGAGGTACTTGTGATTGTCCGCCTCGAAGCGCTCCTGGAACGTCCCCACCAGCGTGATGACGAAGGCGATGAACCACAGCATCGGCTCGCGCTTGAGCCGGGGCAGCAGCAACCCGAGCACCGCGACCAGGGTCAGCGGAATCCGCACCCGCAGGGCCCCGCTCGAGTAGAGCATCAAGAGCAGCAGCGACATCGTGGCACAGAGCTCGAACCGGTCGACGTGCAGGCTCGCGAGCAGCTCGTCACTCCAGGACCTCCGCGGCGCGGACGTCGTCGCAGCCTCGCCAGGAATGGCGTGGCTCATGGCGGCACACTCACGCTCGCCTCCGCCATCCGGGTGGCGACCAGTCGCGAGGAGGACGGCTCGAACCGGAACGCCCATAACTCCACGCGCACGCGATGGAAGACATGCGCCCGGCCGAGAGGAGGGGGTGCCTCGCCGGGCTCCAGCATGCGCAGGAGGCGCACGCCCATGAAGTCGACGCGCCCCACCTCGGGGCCTCCGGGCGGCTGCTCGACGCCCTCCCCGAGGAGCGTCTGATAGCGAGTGACGGCGGAGGCCAGACGCTCGGGCACCCAGGTTCCGCTCGCGACGCGGCTGGCGAGTCCCTCCAGTGCGGCGTGTGTCGGCAACACGCGGACGTCGTAGCCCAGGTCCTTCATCCGGTCGGGAAGACGGACCTGCACCTCGGATGCACCCTCCACCAGGTACACCCGAAGGAAGCGCGCGCTGGGCGAGTCCACCGTGGAGAACATCCCGAAGCCGCCCCCCTTCCACGGAGACAGCCCCTTCGCCTCCACGAGGAAGAGGTGCACGGCCGCCACCAGCACCAGCAACGCGGGTGCGCACAGCGCCAACAGCCGCTCACGCCAGGGCGAGGACTCCGTCATCACTGCGCCCCCTTCGTGCCGCCCCCTCCCGCCGCGCACGAGCCGATTCCCACGCAGAAGCCACAGCCATACCAGGCGCTCTCCTGCGCACCATCCAGGCACAGGTAGTGGTCCTTGCAGAGCAGGGCCAGCAAGGCGCACGACGTCTCCGTCAGCTCCAGCCGGCACGCGGGGAAGTGCTTGGGGTCTATCCTCCAGCCGTGCTGCTGGAAGGCCGCGCGCATCGCGTCCACGGCATCGGGGTGGCCCGCCAGCTCGATGACCTCTTCTGGCGAGCACCCCTCATCCAGACACTCGGAGGCGTAGGAGGCGTAGAGCTCCCGCAGCTCCTCGGTGTCACAGCCTTCGCTCTGGCATTCCTCGTGGTAGTCGCCCTGCCGGCGCTCCCCTTCCGTGGAGGGGTCCGCCATCGGCCACGACAGCACGGCGGCGATGACCAGCGCCGTGCCCGCATAAGCCAGGAGCTTCCGCATGGAGCCTCCCCTCCGAGAGATTCGGTGGGCCGTCACACGGAGCCACAGCGGATGGATGAGGCCTCGGGCTTCAGTGAATCACAGCCAGTGCTCCAGTGGCTTCACGTCCGTCGCATCCAACCACGAGACGTTGAACATTGGACAGGAGAACCCAACGCCACACAGGTGGGCAACGGACCGCGATGCAAGCGTTCTCCTCGGCGTCCGCGATTCTTCAACGGCCTGGAGAGCCCTCGCATTACAGTTGCCATTCTATGTCGACTCCAGGCGCCATCGCTGTGTACACGTCGGGCTGGGGGGTCCCCGAGTTCGTCTCTGATCGCCCCTGGCGTGGGGTGGTCTCTCTGCACTGGGCTGGCAATCCGTCTGGCCTCGGGCATGAACTCATGGCCCACGTCCAGCGCGCGCAGGGCGATATGCAGTCCGTGGTGCGCCAGCTCATCGATGAGGCCCCCCGGGGCTGGCGCCACGGCATCCCAAGCCCCGACGAACCGGAGGGCGACCGCATCAGAGAGGAGGACGACAGCCTGAGGGTCACCCCGGACGAGACCGGAAGGGCGGTCTACGTCTACGTCTTCGACCTGGAAGCACGTCGGCTCGATGTGTTCTCGACCCGTGCCAGGGAGGGCGGCAGACGGATCCGCTCCGTCGTCTTCTCGCAGACGGGCACGCCCGACCTGCGGGCGCTCGACCTCTTGCCCGCGGAGACTGTCGATGAGCCCCTCCTTCCCGGCGAGGAGCTCTCGGTCCAGACACTGCAGGACTGGCTCGAGGGCCTGCCGACGCTCGAGACAGAGTCCACGCGCCTCTACTGGGGGGACACGAAACAGGGCCCAGACGGAGCGCTCGCCATCACGCTCCGGGTCGCGACCTATGAAGACGGCAGCATCGTCCAGGTGGTGGAACAACTGTGGAATGTGGTGCCCCCCTCCGCGCGACTGGAGCCGGAGCGTGTCCGGAACCTCCTCGATGCGCTCGTCGACGTGGTGCGCGAGAATCCAAGGCGGCTCGATCCATTCTGGATCTCCGGGCAGGACACCCTGCGTCGCTCCGGAGCCAGACAGCGCAAGAGCCTCGCGAAGGTCCTGAGGGCTCGCTGGGCCCGCAGCTCCTACTCCTCGAAGTAGCCGGCCTTCCGGTGGGGTGAACACACCGCTCGCTACCGCGCGTCGCGGGCTTCCTGCTCCGCCGCTTCCGTCAGCGTGCGAATCTCCTCCCGCAGGCTGACCAGTCGCCCCCGGTTCCGCTGGAGCATCGTGTCGAGCTGGCGGACCCGCGCGTCATCTCCGCGAGCCTCCGCCTGCTCCCGCTCGCGCTCCAGCCGCTCCACGTCGCGCCCCAGCAGCGTGGTGATGTGCGTCGTCTTCTCCAGCCGCCACCGCGCCGTCTGGGGCAGCTCCGGCTGAATCTCATCGTTCTGCTGCGGCGGCGGGTTCTCCACCTCCGGCTCCGGGGGCACATCCCCGGGCCGGGGTGCCACCACCGTCGCGGCGGGCGGAGCCTCCTCGGGCGGCACGGCCTTGGCGCGGGAAGCCTTCGCCGCCTGGGCCGCGCGGACGACCCGGGCCCTCACCTCCTCCGTCGACTCCTCCTCCACCCCCTCCTGGCTCGGGAGGGGTTTCCACTCCAGCACGCCCACCAGGAGCATCAACACGAGCGCGATGCCCAGTCCCAGCAGCCCCCACTTCAGCCGCCGGGCCACCTCGTCCATGTCCCGCATGTCCCGCCTCCCTCAGAAACGCACGCGCCAACCACCGGACCGCCGCTCCACGCGCAACAACCACGGCTCCTTGCCCACTTCACCGTCCTGCGCGATTCGCGCCCGCACCAGCACCGCGTCCGAATCCCTGCCATCCAACCTCGACTCCACGATGTCCACCAGCGACAAGCCATGCTCCCGCATCTCCCGCACGGCCTCCTCGCACGGGCGCATGCCGCCTCCGGTGGCCAGCAGCGGCCCCAGCACCTCGCAGTCGCCCGACGGCAGCGCCTCGAAGAAGCGCCGCACCGTCGCCTCCGCGGCCTCCGTCTTCGAGGCCGTGGACGAACACGCGAGCAGGGCCCACAGCGCCCCGCTCACCCCGACACCCCGCCAACTCCAGAGGCGCATGTCTCAGTAGCAGTTGGGCGCGAACAGCTCGTCGTCCGCCGCGGACACGAACTGGTCATCACACCAGGCGCTCGCCAGCATGTGCCCGTTGCGAACACAGCCGTCGTGGTTCGTCGCATCCAGCGTGTATTGCGTGTCGCCACCACAGTCGCCGCCGCAGCGGCCGAAGCAGTTGCCCATCACCTTGGGACGCGACCAGTGGTCCGGCTCGCCGCACACCCACGTGCCGCCATTCAGGTAGTACTCATCCCCGCTGCACGAGGCGTGGTCACCCAGCTGGGCAATCTGCTGGTTGCCCGCGTAGCTGAAGCCCCCCTTGTTGCAGTCGTGCTTCGAATACGAATACCAGTTGTACACACCACCGCAGCTCCCGGTGTTCCGGCCGTTGCAGCGCGCATAGCTGCACAGCATCGTGTAGCCGCGCCCCTGCTCGCCCATCACCGTGCGCTGGAGCTCCACGGTGGACGGGTGCTGCGCCCACAGGCCCACCGCGCGCCGCAGATACATGGCCTCCGGCGCCGCCGCGTCGCCTACCGGCAGCTCCGCGCTCAGCGCGTCGTAGAGCGACTCGAGCAGCTCCCGGTCCGCGTCCGTCAGCTGCGTGTCCGCCGCGCCCTCATCCGCGAAGCCATCCAACGTGGACACCCCGCTCGCCGGGTCCATCAACCCCGACAGCGTCATCCCTCTCAGTCGAACCTCCAGCCGGTAGACACCGGGCTCCACCTCGCGAGAGGAGAAGGACACCTCGCCCGTCTCGCGGCTGAACGCGCCCTGCGTGACGCCCGTCTCGCTGCCCAACGACAGTCCATCCTGCTTCGCCCGAGAAGGCTCATCACCACAGGCCCACAGCATCAACGCCGCGACCGCACAGAGCGCCTTGCGCATACCGTTGCATCCCTCCCGACCAGGGATTGAGTCCCAAGAAGACCCGCCGTGCTACCGGGTGCTCACACTTCTCTCAAGGCGGAGTGCGTCACACCTTCGCTTGAAACATCGCGCCTGTGTTTCGCGGGTGCGGAGAGACCCGGGACGCGGAAGATGGGCAGCGGGCCCGCGACCCGCTCCAGCACGACGCCCCCTTCCGGCAATGACTCTCCCTCTCCGATGACGAGCAGCCCACCCGGGGCCAGCCTCGACACGAGCCCCGCCAGCACCTCGCGCTGGAGCGGCGGCGCGAAGTAGGTGAACGCGACATTGCGACACAGCACGAGCTGGAAGGGCCCCTCCGGCATGCCCACCCGCAGGTCCTCGCGCCGGAAGACGAGCCCCTCCCGATACTCGGGCGCGAGACATGGCTCGTCACCCGGCCCCGGGAAGGCTCGCGCGACCCAGGCTGGCGGCAGCTCCCGCAACGTCCCCCGCGGATAACACCCCCGCAGCGCCCGCTCGAGCAGCCCCGCGTCCACCTCCGTGGCGACAAGCTCCAGGCGAGCCTCCGGAGACCGAGGCAGCAGCCCCAACCGGAACAGGATGCTCACCGTGTAGGGCTCCTCGCCCGAGGCACACCCCGCGCTCCAGACCCGCAGCACCGGGGACGACTCCAGCAATGAAGGCAGCAGCGCCTCGCCCAGGACATCGAAGACGCGGGCGTCGCGGTAGAAGCGGGAGACCGTGACGCGGCAGAGGGAATCCAGCACCGCCCACTCCTCCGGGTCCGACTCCAGCCTCGCGCGATACGCCGAGACACTCGTGAGCCCCAGGGCCGCGAGCCGCCGCGCCATGCGCTTGCAGACCTGCCCGCGCACGCGCCGGAAGCCCTCCGGCCGCAGCCGCAGCCGGGGCGCAATCCATCGCAGCAGCTCCGCGCAGTCCGCGTCCCTCACCCTGTTCTCCCGCGCACCCCGGTGTCGTCCCACCGCACGATGCAGCCCCGAGCCGCCGCCAATCTGTGCTCCCACGCCCAGCACGTCACCACGGGCCCCGGTGAGCCCCCGTGTCGCCTGGGAGAAATCCTGGAAGCGGCCCCTTCGCCTGGAATCATCCGCCCGGGAGGCCGGGGGTCAAGCGAGCGAAGCAGGCCGGGATATGGCATGACGCTCGGGCGTTTCGTTGGACCCGGAGGAAACTGCCCTTGAAGAGACTGACTGCGCTCACCCTGTCGGCGGCCCTGACGGCGGCTGGATGCACGAGTGGCAACATGGCCACCCAGCCGTCCACGCCCGCCGAGCAAGCGCCCGCTCCCACCGCTCCCGCCCAGCAGGCCGCGCCGGCCCCCAAGCCGCTCCCGGCGCCGCGCACGTCCGAGCTGCTCTCGGGGACGGTGGAGACGTTCACCGCCGCGTGCACCGCCGACATCGAGCGGGCCCAGGCCCAAATCACCGCGCTGAAGAAGCTGGACGCCCGCAAGGACGGCGCGGCCGTGCTCGCCGCGTATGACGAAGCGATGGGCTCGCTCATCGCCTCGGCCAACCGCGCGAGCCTCGCTCGTGAGGTCCACCCGCAGGCCCCCTTCCGCGACGCCGCCCGCGAGTGCGAGCAGCGCGTGGACGCCACCAACGTGGACATCTCCCAGGACCGAGGCGTCTATGACGCCCTCTCCGCCGTGGACCTGTCCCAGGCGGACGCCCCGACGCGCTACTGGATGGAGCGCACGCTGCTCGACTTCCGCCGCGCCGGCGTGGACCGCGATGACGCCACGCGCGCCCGGGTGAAGGCGCTCAACGAGGAGCTGCTCAAGCTGGGCCAGCAGTTCGGCAAGAACATCGCCGAGGGCGTGCGTCAGGAGTCCTTCTCCCCCAAGGAGCTCGCCGGGCTGCCCGAGGACTACCTGAAGGCGCACCCCGCGGGGAAGGACGGCAAGGTGGTCATCACGACCAACTACCCCGACTACTTCCCCTTCATGACGTACGCGAAGGACGCCAAGGCGCGCGAGAAGATGTGGCGCACCTACCGGCAGCGCGCGTTCCCCAGCAACCAGGAGGTGCTCGCGCAGCTCATCGCCAAGCGGCACGAGCTGGCGACGCTGCTGGGCTACACGAGCTGGGCGGCGTACACCACCGAGACGAAGATGACCCGCACGCAGCAGGCGGCGGCGGACTTCATCGACCGGCTGTCGACGGCCACGCAGGCGCGGGCGAAGCAGGAGTTCGGCGAGCTGCTCGCGCGCAAGAAGAAGGACGTCCCCAACGCGAAGACGCTGGAGCCGTGGGACCACGACTACTACGAGGACCGGCTGCGCGCGGAGCGCTTCGGCTTCGACTCGCAGGTGGTGCGTCCCTACTTCGAGTACGGCCGCGTGAAGGCGGGCGTGCTGGACATCACCTCGCGCATCTGGGGCATCACCTACCGCCGCGCGGAGGACGCCAAGGTGTGGCACTCCGAGGTGGAGGCCTACGACGTGCTCGAGGGCGACACGCTCCTGGGCCGCATCTACCTGGACATGCACCCGCGCGATGACAAGTACAAGCACGCGGCGCAGTTCGACCTGGCGCAGGGCCAGACGGGCAAGCGGCTCCCGGAGGGCACGCTGGTGTGCAACTTCGCGCGCCCCGGCGAGCTGATGACGCACGACGAGGTGGAGACGTTCTTCCACGAGTTCGGCCACCTGCTGCACGCCGTCTTCTCCGGCAAGCAGCAGTGGAGCGGCATCAGCGGCATCCGCACGGAGTGGGACTTCGTGGAGACGCCGTCCATGCTCCTCCAGCAGTGGGCCAACAGCCCCGAGGTGCTCAAGGAGTTCGCCAGGCACCACGAGACGAACGCGGCGATTCCGGCGGAGCTGGTGGAGAAGCTGCGCACGTCGAAGGAGTTCGGCATCGGCCTGTGGGCACGCCGGCAGCTCTTCCTGGCCGCGGTGAGCCTGGACTACTACTCGCGCAAGCCGGGCTTCGACACCACGGCGGCGCTCCTGGAGCAGCAGACGAAGCTCAGCCCGTTCAAGCACGAGTACCGTCCCGGCACCCACTTCGAGCTCGCCTTCGGGCACCTGGATGGGTACTCGGCGGCGTACTACACGTACCTGTGGTCCTCCGTCATCGCGAAGGACCTGGAGACGGAGTTCCAGAAGCACGGCTACCTGGACCGTGAGACGGCGATGAAGTACCGCCGCACGGTGCTGGAGCCCGGTGGCGCCAAGCCCGCCGCGCAGCTGGTGAAGGACTTCCTCGGCCGCGACTACGGCTTCGACGCGTACCGCGCCTACGTCGACGCCGCGAAGGCGAAGTAGTCCCGCGTCCGTCCCGGGGAGCCCGTCGTGCGGTCGTGACGGGCTCCCTGCTTCACGCGGTGCCTTCGACGTCTTCCTTCGCGAGCGCCGCCTCCACCTCCGCGCCCAGCGGGTAGATGACCAGGTGCCGCGAGGGCTCGCTGCCGTGGCTCACGGCCTCCAGCGGATAGCGGCTCACCAGGCGGTGCTGGAGCTTGCGCAAACGAGGCTGACGCGGCGCCAGCGAGACGGAGATGCCCTCGCTCAGCGCGCGTTGAACCGCGTGCTCGGCCTCCGCCACCGCCTCGCGGACCTCGTCCTCGTCCACGCCCTCCAGCACGTTGAAGAAGCCCTTGAGCGCGCGGCGAAGCTCCGCCGTGCTGCTGCGCTTCACGGACTCCACGCGCGCGCCGGTCTTCGCCACCACCCGCCGCATCCTCGGGTCGTTGGCCTTCGAGCGCACCGTCACCACCAGGTCCGCGGACTCCATCCGGCTCACCAGGCGCGCTTCCACGGGCAGCTCGCGCAGCACCTTCTGCAACAGGTCCCGGCTCACCGAGTGCGCGTAGATGCGCGTGAGGCCGCGCGGGTCCTCCAAGGGCGCCGCGTCGGGTGAGTCCTCGGAGGGCCTCGGTCCGAACCGTGACGCGCGAGGCTCCACGGGCGGAGCCACCTTCGCGCTCGCGGTCTCCACGTGCGTCGCGGGCACCGGCAATCGTTCCT
Source organism: Myxococcus stipitatus (assembly GCF_038561935.1). The sequence continues at coordinate 9,604,097 of NZ_CP102770.1, forward strand.
CTGTGCGGTGGGCCTCGGTCACGGGCCCAGCCACGTCAAGGGGCGTCCCCGTCGCCTCTCCCGGGGCGTCCGCACCCTCGGCCTGCCCAGGCGGCGTCGTCGCGCCCCTGGACTCCGTCGCCACGGGCTGTGTGCCCCTCATGAGGACCGGCGCCACCTCCACCTGCCCCGACGCCATGTCCCGCCACCGCCGCTCGCCGCCCACGTCCTTGCCGGACAACAAGCGGTCCACCGCCTCCGCCGTGTCGGCGTGCACGCGCACCTCGTCGCGGCTCACCATCTCCACGACGATGTCGAACGTGGGGGGCGCCTTGCGCTCGCTCACCGTCTTCTGCGTGCGCCGCCGCCGGGCCTCGTCATCGCTCAGCGTCACCGTGTGCACCCCGCCCACCAGGTCCGAGAGCGTGGGGTTCAGCACCAAGTTCTCCAGCGTGTTGCCATGCGCCGTCGCCACCAGCTGCACGCCGCGCTCGGCAATCGTCCGGGCCGCCGCGGCCTCCGCCGACGTCCCTATCTCGTCGACGATGATGGCCTCCGGCATGTGGTTCTCCACCGCTTCAATCATCACGTCGTGCTGACGGTCCGGCCGCGACACCTGCATCCGCCGAGCCCCACCGATGCCCGGGTGCGGCACATCTCCATCCCCGCCAATCTCGTTCGAGGTGTCGACGACCATCACCCGCTTGCCCAGGTCATCCGCGAGCACCCGGGCGACCTCGCGCAGCTTCGTCGTCTTCCCCACGCCCGGCCGCCCCAGCAGCAGCACGTTGCGCCCCGAGCCGATGAGGTCCTTCAACATGTCGATGGTGCCATAGACCGCGCGACCCACCCGCAGCGTCAGCCCCACCACCTGGCCGCGCCGGTTCCGAATCGCCGACACCCGGTGCAGCGTCCGCTCGATGCCCGCCCGGTTGTCCTCTCCCAGCGGCCCCACCCGCGCCATCACCTTCGTCAGGTCCTCCGGTCCCACGGGCGACTCGCGCAGCTTCACCACGCGGTCCACGAGCCGGGCCTCGGGCACCCGCCCCAAATCCAACACCACCTCCAGCACCTGCTCGGGGGCAAGCGCCCGGACCACCGCTCGCAGCTCCTCCGGCAGCACCTCCACCCAGAGGCGGAAGTCATCAGCAGCGGCGGCATCGACACGCGATGAGGTCATGACCCCTCTCCTCTACCGGAGGCCCGAGGCCGCTTCCATGCCTCCTCGGCGCCACCTGCTTCCTTTCCCTCACGCTCGGCCTCTTGCTCCCACTCCGGCTGCCCACGCAAGGCACGCGACTTCACCCCCGCGGCCCTCGCGCCACCCACGCGAGGGCACGCCGCACCCGTTCCGCGCGCCTCCAGGGAGTCCCCCCGTTCACTGTCCATCGCCCGGCGTTGGTGAGCGTCTTGCTTCGTCCCCCAGCACCGTCCCGCGCGGCGGTGTGAAAGGGGGAGGACGCAGTGACTTCCAGGCTTCACGAACGAAGGCGCTGGCTGGGACTCGCGGGCACGGGCTGCCTGCTGCTGCTCGCCGGCTGCAAGGGTGACTCGCCTCCCTCCGCGCGCGTCCTGCCCGAAACGCCCCAGGACGACCCGCCTGTCCAGGTCGCCGGCTGCGAGAACACCTCCATCGACCCGGGCCGCGTCACCCTGCACCGCCTCAACCGCGCCGAATACGACGCCACCGTGCGGGACCTGCTGGGCGACACCACCCGCCCCGCGCGCGCGTTCCCCGTGGATGACCACGGCTACGGCTTCGACAACAACGCGGACGTCCTCAGCCTGTCCCCCTTGCTGATGGAGAAGTACGCCTCCGCCGCCGAAACCCTCATCGAGAGCGCGTGGACACGAGGCACCCTGCGCACCTGCGCGCTCGACGCCGCCAACCCCGAGCCCTGCGCGCGCGACATCCTCTCCCGCTTCGCGCGCCGCGCCTGGCGCCGCCCCGTCACCCCCGAGGAAGTGGACCGGCTGCTGCGGCCTCTCGCGCTCGCGAAGCAGCATGGAGACACACCCGAGGCGGGCGTGAAGCTGGCCCTGCGCGCGGTGCTCATCTCGCCGCACTTCCTCTTCCGCGTGGAGACGGACCCCAAGCCGGCCTCCAAGACGCCCCACAAGGTCAACGCGTTCGAGCTGGCCAGCCGCCTCTCCTACTTCCTCTGGAGCAGCATGCCCGACGAGGCGCTCCTCCAGGCCGCGGAGCAGGACAAGCTGCGCACGCCCCAGGAGCTGGAGGCGCAGGTGCGCCGGATGCTCGCGGACCCGAAGGCCCAGGCCCTGGTGAGCAACTTCGCCGGACAGTGGCTCTTCACCCGCGCGCTCGACTCCGCGGAGCCGGACCCGACGCTCTACGGCGCCTTCAACGACACGCTGCGACGGGCCATGCGCCAGGAGACCGAGCTCGTGTTCCAGGAGTTCCTCACCGGCGACCACAAGCTGAAGGACCTGCTGGACGCGCCCTTCACCTTCGTGAACGACGCGCTCGCCGCGCACTACGGGCTGCCGCTGCCCGGGAGCACCACGCCCCAGCGCGTGGACCTGTCCGAGCACCCCGAGCGCCGAGGCATCTTCGGCCACGGCTCGCTGCTCACCGTCACGTCCAACTCCGACCGCACCTCGCCCGTGCAGCGCGGCGTCTGGGTCCTGGAGCAGCTGTTGTGCTCCGCGCCCCCACCGCCCCCGCCCAACGTGGAGGGCCTGCCGCCGCCCGTGAATCCCACCATGACGATGAAGGAGCGCATGGCGCTGCACCGCAGCCTGCCGCAGTGCCAGGGCTGTCACCGGATGATGGACCCGCTGGGGCTCGCGCTGGAGAACTACGACCCCATCGGCCGCTGGCGCCTGAAGGAAGTGAGCGGCGCGCCCGTGGACGCGACGGGAGACCTGCCCGACGGCAACGTCCTCAACGGCGGCGCGGACATGCGGCGCTTCGTGAAGGCGGACCCGAAGCTGCCCGAGTGCATGACCGAGCATCTGCTCACCTACGCGCTGGGCCGAGGCACCTCGGAAGCGGACGCGTGCGCGGTGCGGCTCATCGCGGCCTCCGCGGAGGCGCGGGGCGGACGGCTCAGCGACTACATCCTCGCCATCGTCCTCAGCGACCACTTCACCTCCCGGCGGGGTGACACGGAGGCACCATCCCCATGAGCAGGAAGCCATCCCTCTCCCGACGAACGGTGCTGCGCGGCGCGGGCGCGTTGCTGGCGCTGCCCCTGCTGGAGCGGATGCTCCCAGGCAGCGCCCGAGCCGCGGCCCCCGCGCCCTCGCCCAGGCGGCTGGCCGTGTTCTACGTGCCCAACGGCATCCACATGCCCAAGTGGACCCCCACCGGCACGGGCGCCGCGTGGGAGCTGACGCCGACGCTCCAGCCGCTGGCGCCAGTGAAGAGCGACGTGCTCGTCATCAGCGGGCTCGCCAACGACGCGGGCCGGCCGGATGGAGACGGCCACCACGCCGCGGGCACCGCCGCGCTGCTGTCCTGCACCAAGGCCTTCAAGACGGAGGGCACCGACCTGCGCGCGGGCATCTCCATGGACCAGGTCATCGCCAACCATCTGGCGCGGCAGAAGGCCACGCGCTTCGCCTCGCTGGAGCTGGGCATCGACGAGGGCCGAGGCATCGGCAACTGCGACTCCGGCTACGCGTGCCCCTACGCGAACAACATCGCCTGGGCGGGGCCCCACACGCCCATGGCGAAGGAAGTGGTGCCCCAGGCCGTGTTCGACCGGCTCTTCGGCGGCACCCACTCCGGGGAGACCCAGGCCCAGGCCGCGAGGCGCCGCGCCTACGGCCTGAGCATCATCGACTCCGTGCGCGAGGACGCCACCGCGCTCCAGCGGAAGCTGGGCACGACGGACCGGCGCAAGCTCGACGAGTACTTCACCAGCGTCCGCGACCTGGAGAAGCAGGTGGATGCCCTGGGTGGCCCCACCTCCGCCTGCGGGACCCCCATCGCGCCGGGGGGCGACGAGGACCCTCGCGCCAAGACGAAGGCGATGATGGACCTCATCGTCCTCGCCTTCCAATGCGACCTCACCCGCGTGGTGACCTTCATGCTGGCCAACGCGCGCAGCAACAAGGTGTATGGCTTCCTGGGCCTCAGCGGCGGGCACCACGCGTACTCCCACCACCAGCACGTCCAGTCCAACTTCGACGCGCTCGCGCGCATCGACCGCTGGGAGGTGGAGCAATACACCTACCTCGTGCGCCGGCTGAAGGAGGTGAAGGATGGTCAGGGCGTGCCGCTGCTCGACAACTCCCTGGTCTACTTCACGAGCGAAATCGAGGACGGCAACGGGCACATCCACAAGAACCTGCCCGTGCTCCTCGCGGGCAAGGGCGGCGGCGCCGTCGTCACGGACCGCCACCTGCGCGCGCCAGGGGTGCCCATCGCGAACCTCTACATCTCGCTGATGCGCGCCATGGGCGTCCCCAACGTCAACACGTTCGGTGCGGATGGCACCCGGGAGCTCTCCGGGCTCCTCGGTGGGTAGGGGCCGACCTCGACGGGCGGGCATGCGCGCGTGGGCGTCCTGTCGCATCATCGCGGGCATGCGTCTGTCTTCCGCCGCGCTTCGCACGCCCCTGCTCGTCCTCCTCGTCCTTCCTCTTGGCTGTGTCTCTCCCTCGAAGTCGGCTCAACGCAAGCCCGCCACGTCCCACCGCTCGACCCCTCCCTCCACGCAGCGCGCTCCGACGGCAGCCCGCGCCACGCCTGCCGAGCCTCGCGCCGCGCCCGCCTCCTCCGCCAAGGACTTCGCGCTCGAGATGGTGCAGGCGCACAACGAGGCGCGCCTGGGCGCGAGGCCCACGCCCAAGCCCCCCTTGCCGCCCCTGGTCTGGTCCGACGCGGCGGCGCGCCAGGCCGCGTCGTGGGCCAAGGCGTGCAAGTTCGAGCACAACCCGAACCGAGGCGACTTCGGAGAGAACCTGGCCGCCGCCACGCCGGACATGTGGGGCACGGCCGAGGTGGTGAAGAGCTGGGCGGATGAGGTCGTCGACTACGACCACACGCGCAACACCTGCAAGAAGGGCAAGGTGTGCGGGCACTACACGCAGGTGGTGTGGCGCAAGACGACGGGCGTCGGCTGCGCGACGGTGCTGTGCAAGAAGAACTCGCCGTTCGGCGCGTCCTTCCCCACGTGGCAGCTCTGGGTGTGCAACTACACGCCGCCCGGGAACTTCGTCGGACAGCGGCCGTACTGAGACAGCTCCCGCACCGGGTGGGTTGTGCGCGCACCCTTTCGGGAGCAAGAGCAGCGGCGGATAATCCTCGGTATGAACCGCTCCTGCGTCCGACGTCTGCTGGCCCTGGGTCTCCTCGTGCCGTGGCTCTCCACGGGTTGCGATTCGGAGGACTCGCCCGAAGAGGACCCGCCCTCGGGCGATGCGGGCATCCCCGACGGAGGCCCCGGCACGCCCGATGGCGGCGAGACGTTGTCGCAGTTCGCGCGGGACATGCTGGACGGGCACAACGCCACGCGCGCCGCCGCGAAGCCCGTGCCCAGCCCCGCGCTGGTGCCGGTGACGTGGGACACAGAAGCGGAAAACACGGCGAAGGCCTACGCGGCGAAGTGCGAGTTCAAGCACAACCCCAACAGGGGCAACCTGGGCGAGAACCTCTACGCCGCCACCCCCGACTCCAAGACCACCCGCGCCGTGGTGGAGGGCTGGAGCAGCGAAATCAACGACTACAACTACGCCACCAACTCGTGCGCGCAGACCAAGATGTGTGGCCACTACACGCAAATCGTGTGGCGGAACACGAAGCGCATCGGCTGCGCCACGCAGGTCTGCACGGAGAACTCTCCCTGGGGCGCCCAGTGGCCCAAGTGGCAGCTCTGGGTCTGCAACTACGCGCCCCCGGGCAACTACGTCGGCGAGCGGCCCTACTGAGCCCCCTGCTTCAGCGCCGCAGGTGGTGCTCGAAGAACATCGAGGTCTCCGCCCAGGCCATGGCCGCCGAGCGCTCGTCGTAGCCCGGGTCCGTCGGGTTCGCGAAGCCGTGCGCCCCCTCCAACTCCACGATGCGGTGGCGCACGCCCGCGCCATCCAGCGCGTCGCGGAGCACCCAGGCGTCCTCGCGGCGAATCACCTCGTCGCGCGCCGCGATGATGCCCAGCACGGACGCACGGATGGTGGCCAGCGCCTCCACGTCCGTCACCACGGGGTTGGCGTAGTAGAGCACCGCCGCGTCCAGCTCCGGAATCTCCATGGCGGCCTTGAGCGACCAGCCCCCACCCACGCTCCACCCCAGCACCCCGGTGCGGATGGCGCGCACGCGTACATCCTCCTGGAGGAACGCATGCGCCGCCTTCAGCGCCTGCGCCGTCCGCGCCGGGTCCAGCCGCCGCGACAGCGCGAGCGCCTGCACCGCCGTGGTGGGCACCTTGCCGTCGTACAGGTCCACCGCCAGCGCCGCGTACCCGTTGGCCGCCAGCCGGTCCACCCAGTGGCGGATGTGCGCGTCGAGCCCCCACTGCTCATGGATGACGAGCACCGCGGGCAGGGGCGCCTTCGCGTTCTCCGGAAGGCTCAGGTACGCCTTCATCCCGCCCACCTCCACCTCCTGTCCCTGGGGCACGGCCGGCGCCTGGGCGGGCGAGGTGTGCAGCGCCTTGAACTCCTCCTCGGTGATGGCGCCCGTGGGCGACGGGCCCCGCAGCACCTCGCGAGGGACGCCTCCGCGCATGCAGCCGCCCAGCAGCAGCAGCGAGCCCAGGAGCAACACACGGCGGTGCATGGCGGTCTTCATGGCGGGTCCCAGCGCGAAAACAAGAGGGCCGGCAGGGGATTCCCCGGCCAGCCCTCGTAGCACCCATGCTCGTTGGAGCCGGGAGACTACTTCTTCTGCTCGGCGGAAGGCGGCATCGCCGGCGCCGGCGGGGCCTCCGGCGGCTTGACGATCTCCAGCAGCTCCACCTCGAACACCAGGGCCGCGCCGCCCGGGATGTTCGGCGGCGCGCCGCGGTCGCCGTAGGCGATGTCGGACGGGCACACCAGCTTGGCCTTGCCGCCGACCTTCATCTTCTGCACGCCCTCCGTCCAGCACTTGATGACGCCCTGGAGCGGGAACTGCGTGGGCTCGCCCCGCTTGTAGGAGCTGTCGAACTCCGTGCCGTCGGCCAGCGTGCCCTTGTAGTGGACCTTCACGATGTCCGTGGCCTTCGGGGACTCACCCGTGCCCGGGGTCAGCTCCTTGTAGACCAGGCCGGACTCGGTCTTCTCCGCGCCGGACTCCTTGGCCTGGGTCTCCAGGAACGCCTTCGCCTTCTCCTTCTCCTTCTCCGCGCGGCGGGTGCTGCGCGCCCGGGCGAGCTCGGACAGCTTCGGCCCGTACGCCTCCATCTCCACCACGGGCTTCTCGCCCTTCACCTGCGCGTTGAGACCCGCCTGGACGTACGCCATCTCCTCCTGGGACAGGTCGAAGATGCTGATGTTCCGGCCCAGCGTCACGCCGAGCGCGTACAGCGTCTTCTGCTCATCGGTCTGGGGGTTGGCCGCCGCCGCGGCGCTGGCCCCGTCCTTCGCCCCCTGAGGCTGGCACGCCGCCAGGCTCAGCATCATCGCAACCAGACACATCTTCCGCATGTGTTTGCCCTTCCTTGGCTTGCTTGCAGCGGCCGCAATCCCGCTGCCCATCACAATTCCTGGAGGGGCGACTTCCTACTACAGAAAGCCCCGGACATCTGCCCGTCACCACACGGTGCGGCATCACCTGTTTCAGCCGGGCGGAACTTTTCTCCACCCAGCGTCCTCATGGCCCCGGACCCGGGGTGTCACGGCGGGAGGCCAGGTCCTCCAGGCGGCCCCGCCCCCCCGCGACACGGGCGGGCGCAACACCTCCCATGGGCCCACCGCCGTCACCGGTAGGGCTTGAAAGCGCGCGCGGAAACCCTGGCGAAATAGCCAGTCATTCAACGCCAGCTCAGCCGCGTAATGCGGCGCGTCTATTTCGATGAGTGTTTCACGTGGCTTCAGGCGCGTACTCCACGTGCCACGGCAGGAATGAGCCCTGCTCAAAGGGGAAACAGGGCAACACGCGCACGCATCTGCTGGCTCGGGAAATACAAGCATCACTCCAACACGCATCGCAGCGCGTCATGAATATGCGCCGCGCTGAATTCCTCATCAAACCCTTGAGGTCGGGCGTCATGAGACCGAGGATTCGCGCATCCCGCGCATCGCTCCGCTTGCCCCCCGTGAGAAGGGGAGGTGCGCTCCACTGCTGGAGGAAGTCTGATGAACCGTCTGCCGCTTTCGCGCGTGACCCGTGTCGCGCTCGTCTCCCTGATGAGCCTGCTCGCCATTCCCGCCTGTTCGGATGACGACGCTGACGGGCCGTACGCGGACCCGCACCCCAGCAAGGGGCCGGGCGAGGAGACACCGGACGCGGGGCCGCCGGACTCGGGCACGCCGGATTCGGGCACGCCGGACTCGGGCACGCCCGACGCGGGCCCGACGGTCTGGCCGCAGGAGTTCACGTGCGAGGGCAAGGAGACCCACGCGCTGACCTTCAACCCGGGCCAGGAGCAGCAGCTCCAGAACGCCGTCAATGACTTGAAGCCGTGCACCACCATCACGCTGGGGGCCGGCACCTTCCGCTTCGACAACGCGGTGACCATCCGCCAGGACGGCATCACCTTCCAGGGCGCGGGCCGGGGCGCGCAGGGCGAGGGCACCGGTGGCGCGTCCAGCACGGTGCTGGACTTCACCAACGCCGCCGCGAACACCAACGGCCTGGACGTGGTGGGCAAGCTCTTCACGCTGCGCGACGTGGCGCTGTGGGGCGCGCAGAAGGACGGCTTGCGCGTGGAGAACTCCAGCAACGTCCTCATCCAGCGCATCCGCACCGAGTGGGCGCAGCCGAACCTGCCGACCAACGGCAAGTACGGCATCTACCCGGTGAAGTCGCGCTACGTCATCGTGGAGGACTGCGAGGCCTACAACGCGTCGGACGCGGGCATCTACGTGGGCCAGACGCGCTACGCCATCGTGCGCCGCAACATCGCCAAGCAGAACGTGGCGGGCATTGAAATCGAGAACACGAAGTTCGCCTTCGTGGAGGGCAACACGGCCATCGACAACACCACGGGTCTGGTGGTGTTCGACCTGCCGGGCAACCCCATCCAGGGCACGGACGTGCTCGTCACCAAGAACACCATCACCGGCAACAACCGGAAGAACTTCGCGTCGGACTCCGGCAGCAGCAGCACCGTGTCGCAGGTGCCGGCCGGGACGGGCACGTTCATCCTGGCGTCGCGCCGGGTGGAGTTCGTGGGCAACACGTGGGGCAACAACAACACGGTGGACATCGCTGTGCTGAGCGGCCTGGCCATCGAGCCCAACCCCGTGCTGTGGTCCGCGGGCTTCTTCAACTTCTCCACGTCGGACGTGTCCATCCACCACAACACCTTCCTGGGTGGCAGCGGTGGGAACGTGGACAGCGGCGAGACGAACCCCGCGTCCCGCCCGCTGGGCTACCTCATCTCCAACCTCTATGCCTACGGCAAGGCGGCCGCGGGTGTGGACCGCGTGGAGCACGTGATGTGGGACGGCATCGACCCGGCGCCGCGCAACGAGAACGTGGCCAACGGCATGCACCTCTGCTTCAGCAACAACGTGGTGCCCGCCACCACGAAGGCGTCGGTGGTGGACCTGGACCTGGAGGCCGTGCAGAAGAAGCTCACCGCGGCGACGCCGGACATCGTCGGCGCCTGGGCGGAGACGCGGCGCTACAACCAGGGGGCCGCGCCCTTCAACTGCTCGGGCTTCTCGCCCGCGCTGAAGCTCCCCTGAGCGGAAGCCTCAAGGACTCACGACCATGCGTTCGCCGTACATGACGCGCCTGGGCCTCGCCGCGGTGTTGCTCGCCGCGGCGGTGGCCGCCTGCTCCGGTGGGAATGAAGACGATACCCACATCATCGACCCGCCTGACGCGGGCGACGCCGGAGATGCATCCACGCCCGACTCCGGGCTGGACGCGGGTGACTCGGGGCCCGGAGAGGACGGGGGCACCGATGCTGGAGACGACGGGGGGACCGACGCCGGACATGAGGATGGAGGTACGGACGCGGGGACCGATGCGGGCTCCGACGCGGGCCCCCCTCCGGGGACGGTGACCATTCCCAACGAGTTGTCGGGGTACAACCTCTTCACGGGGACTCCCGCGGGCGGCGACTTCAAGCCCGTGGAAGGCAACATCCCGTATGAGCTGACCACGCCGCTCTTCTCCGACTACTCCCTCAAGTCCCGCACGCTGTACATCCCCGCGGGCAAGGCGGCGCTGTACTCGGCGGATGCGGTGCTGGACCTGCCGGTGGGCACCATCATCACCAAGACGTTCGCCTTCCCGGCGGACTTCCGTGAGCCGACGAAGAACGTGCGTCCGTTGGAGACGCGCGTCCTGGTGCGGCAGCCGCAGCCGGTGGGCTGGGTGGCGTATCCCTACGTCTGGAACGACGCGCTGACGGAGGCGACGCTGGCCAGCGGCGGGAAGGTGTTCAAGGACTTCTCGTTCATCGACGAGCAGGGTGTGACGAAGAAGTTCGACTACCTGGTGCCGCAGCGCAACCAGTGCCAGAAGTGCCATCACGTGGTGGATGAGCAGGACAACCAACACCTGCTGCCCATTGGCGTGAAGGCCCGGTATCTCAACCGGGACCACACCTATGGCGTCCAGCCCGTCAACCAGCTCCAGCACCTGGCGAGCCTCGGGAAGCTGGAGGGGTTGCCGCCGGCGGCGCAGGTTCCCCGCGCTCCGGATGCGTTCAACGCGGGCGAGGCGGACCTGACGCAGCGGGCGCGCACCTATCTGGATATCAACTGCGCGCACTGCCACAACCCCAAGGCGCAGCCGGGCATCACCAGCCGGCTGTTCCTGGACATCAAGACGACGGATGAGTTCAGCCTGGGCTACTGCAAGCGCCCGGGCTCCGCCGGGGGTGGCGTGGGCGGTGAGTTCGACATCGTCCCCGGCAGCCACGACACGTCCATCCTCTGGTTCCGGATGCACACGGAAATCTCCGGGAAGATGATGCCGGAGATTGGCCGCGCCCTGCGCCACGAGGCGGGAGCCCAGCTCATCGCCGACTGGATTGACGCCATGCCGCCGCGAAGCTGCAAGTAGCGAGCGGCCCGTCCACGCAAGTCAGCCCCTTTCGTGCCCACGTGCACGGAAGGGGCTTTTCATTTCCGTGCATAATCCCCGGCGCATGTCCCTTCCCACGCTGGTCCGGGGGACTGGCCTCGCCCTGGCGCTGGCCGTGCTCGCCTCGTGCCGCATCGAGTCCGCCGCGCCCTCCTCCGGCACCCGCGCCGCCTCCGAGGGCGCGCCCACCGGCGAGGTCTGGGTCTACACGTCCATGTACCAGCACGTGCTGGACGCGCTGGAGCCGCTGCTGAAGCGGGAGCTGCCCGGCGTCACCGTGCGCTGGTATCAGGCCGGCAGCGAGAAGGTGGCCAGCCGGCTGGAGGCCGAGCGCGCCGCCGGCGCCATCCGCGCCGACCTCCTCGCCACGTCGGACCCGTTCCTCGTGGAGCGGCTCGCGAGCGAGGGCATCTTCCTGCCGTATGCGTCCACGCATGTGCTGCGAGTGCCTCGCGCGCTGCTGGATTTGGATGCGCGGTACGCCGCCATCCGCGTGTCGACCATGGTGCTGGTGCACCGCGAGGGCTCGCTGCCTCCGCCCCCGTCCTTCGCGGCGCTGGTGGATGGGACGTGGAAGGGGCGCGTGGCCATCGGCGACCCGCTCACGTCGGGCACGGCCTTCACCTGGGCGGTGTTCTGCCAGTCCCGCCATGGCGAGACGTACTTCGCGGGGCTGCGCAGGCAGGGCGCCATCGTCGCGGGAGGCAACGCGGCGGTGCTCCAGAAGGTGGAGAGCGGTGAAGCGGACGCGGGAGTGCTGCTGCTGGAGAACGCGCTGACGGCGCGCGCACGCGGCAGCCGGATTCAGGTGGTCTGGCCCACGGATGGCGCCGTCACCATCCCGGGGCCCGTGGCCATTCTCGCGAAGACACCCAATCCCGTGGCGGCGCGGGCCGTGGTGGACGTGCTCCTGTCGCCCGAGGGACAGCGGCTCATCGTCGAGCAGGGAGACATGCACGCGGTGGACCCTCGGCTCGCGGGGCCTCGAGGAGAGCCCGGCGTGGAGGTGTTGCTCGAGCGCACGCAGCCGTGGACACCGGAGCTGCTGCGGCAGGGGCTGGTGCGAGGCGGCGCGCTCAAGGAGTCCTTCTCGCGGGCCTTCTCGAAATGAGCACGCCCTGGGCGCGATGGCTGGGATTGGCCGCGTGGCTGGTGCCGGTGGTTGTGTTCGCCGTGGGGCCGGTGGCGCTGTTGCTCTCGCGCGGCGCGGGGGCGCCGGGAGACCTGGGGACCGACGGATTGGCGTCGGAGCTGGGGGCGCTGGGGAACACGCTCGCCATCTCGGGAGGGGCCGCGCTGCTCGCGCTCGCGCTGGGGGCGCCGCTGTCGCTGTTGCTGTTCCGCACGGACCTGCCGCTGCGAGGTGTCTTCACCGTCCTCTTCACCCTGCCCTCCGCCATCCCCGCGTTCATCTGGGGCATGGGTTGGCTGTCATTGGCCAGCCCTCGCGCGGGTTATCTCAACCGCCTGTGGGGAGAGGGCACGCTCGACATCCATGGGCCCGTGGGCATCGCCTTCGTCGAGGGCCTGTCGGGCCTGCCCCTGGTGCTCCTCGCGGGCGCGGCGGCGCTGCGCAGGATGGACCCGGCGCTGGAGGAGGCCGCGCGCGTGTGTGGTGCCTCGCCGGTGAGGGCGCTGCTGACGACGACGGTGCCGCTGGTGCTCCCGTCGCTCCTGTCCGGCGCGGTGATGGTGTTCCTCATGGCCGCGTCGTCCTTCGGCGTGCCGTATCTGCTGGGCGTGTCCGCGACCCCTCCGACGCGGGTGCTCACCACGCGCATCTACGAGCTGGTGCTGCAAGGGGAGGAAGGACTGGGACGGGCGTGTGTGCTCGCGCTCGTGCTGCTGGCGCTGACGCCGCTGTCGCTGCTCGCGACGTGGGCCCTGGGGCGCTCCGGCCGCGTGAGGTTGAGCGCGGGCAAGGGGCTGGCCTCGCGGCCCCTCGCGCTGGGTCGCGCGCGCACGGCGGCCACCGTGGGTGTCTCGAGCGTGTGTCTGTTGCTGGTGCTGCTGCCCCTGGGCGCCATCCTGCTCACGTCGCTCCAGCGCGGCTTCGGCGCACGGCTCGCGTGGGAGGAATTGACGCTCTCGCACTGGGCCAGTGTGCTGACGCAGCCTCGTACGCTGAAGGCCACGGGGCTCAGCCTGCTGCTCGCGGCGGGAGCGGGGGTGCTCGTGTGTGGCTTCGGCCTGGCGTCGGCGATGCTCCAGCGGGCGTTCCGACGACTCGGGGCCGGCGTGGAGGCGCTGGCCGTGTGGCCCTACGCCGTGCCGGGCACGGTGCTGGCGCTGGCGCTGCTGCTCGCGTTCTCCCGAGACTGGCGCTTCATCCTGTTGGACCAGGTGGCCTTCGTGCTGACGATGGCGCATACGCCGTGGCTGCTGCTGGTGGCCTACGCGGCGAAGTACCTGGCGCTGGGAACGCGCAACAGCGCGGAGGCGCTGGCGCAGCTGGACCCGTCGCTGACGGAAGCCGCGCGGGTCAGCGGCGCGAGTCCCCTGCGCGCGTTCCTGGACGTCCCCTTGCCGCTCCTGCGGCCCGCGCTCACGGTGGCCTTCATCCTGGCGTTCCTCTCGTGCGCGACGGAAATCACCATGTCCGTGCTGCTGGTGCCCGCGGGCTCGGAGGTGCTGGGCAAGCTGCTCTTCGACTTGCAGAGCTACGCGGACCCGGCGGCGGCGGCGGTGCTGGCGTGTGCGTTCGTGATGCTGGTGGTGTCCGGACAGGTGGTGCTCGCGCTGGTGTCTCGACGCACGACGGAGGCGCGGTGATGGCGGCCATCTCACTGGAGGGCGTGTTCAAGTCCTACGGCGCCACGCCCGTGGTGCGGGGCCTGAGCCTCGAGGTCCACGAGGGGGAGCTCGTCTCGCTGCTGGGCCCGTCCGGCTGCGGGAAGACGACGACGCTTCGCATGCTCGCGGGGCTGGAGCATCCCGACGCGGGAGTCCTCCGCCTCGGCGGCGAGGTGGTGGCCGGGCCCGGCGTGCGCGTGCCTCCCGAGCGGCGCGGGCTGGGCATGGTGTTCCAGGGCTACGCCGTGTGGCCCCACCGCACGGTGGAGGAGAACGTGGCCTATCCGCTGACGCTGCGCCGCGTGCCCAGGGCGGAGCTCGCCGCGAAGGTCGGCGAGGCGCTGCGCTGGGTCCGACTGGAGAAGCTCGCGACGCGCAAGCCGCACGAGCTCTCGGGGGGGCAGCTCCAGCGCGTCGCCCTCGCGCGAGCCCTGGTCGCGGGGCCTCGGGTGTTGCTGCTCGACGAGCCCCTCTCCAACCTGGACGCGGCGCTGCGCGAGGAGCTGCGCGCCGAAATCGCGGCCCTGCGCGCGAGGCTGGGCACCACCCTCGTCTTCGTCACCCATGACCAGGGCGAGGCGCTCGCGCTGTCGGACCGCATCGCGGTGATGAACCAGGGCGTCCTGGAGCAGGTCGCCCCCCCCGAGACGCTCTACCGCGAGCCGGCGACGCCCTTCGTCGCGGGCTTCGTCGGAGGCGCCAACGTCCTCGCGGGCGAGGTGCGCGACGGCGCGTTCCACACCGCCCACGGCGGCGGCGTGTTCCCCCTGCCTCCGGACACCCTCTCGCCCCCCGGCGCCGCCACGCTGGTGGTCCGCCCCGAGGACCTGGAGCTGGGAGAGCCCGGCACGCCGCTGCCCCTCTCCGCGCGCCTGTTCCTGGGCTACGCGGCCGAGTACCGCTTCCCCGTCGACGGCACCCTCCTGCGCGTGGTGGCGCCGCCTCTCGACGTGCGCCCCGGACAGTCCCTCCAGGTCCGCATCCGGAAGGCCCGCCTCTACCCCCGAGGCTGAGCAACAGGACGTTGCCCGGGTGACGGGGCTCCGACGACAATCCCCTGCCCCCCCGGCTTCTGGAGTCACCGTGTCTCGCTCACTGTCCCTGCTCACCCTCGCCCTGCTGACGCTGGGCCTCTCCGCCTGCGCCGAGGAGGACGCCTGCACCGAGCTCACCACGTGCGGCGCCTGCGCGAGCGCGTACGTGGACCTGGCGTGCAAGTGGTGTCCGGGCGACAGCACCTGCTCCCTCAACGGCGAGGGCGGCTCGTGCGAGTACCAGGAGCTGAAGGATGACCCCGCCGAGTGCGGCGCCTCGAGCTCCTGCACCCAGCCCTACAAGGGCCCGTCGTCCCCGGACCTCGCCGCGACCCTCTGCGGGGCCGCGTACCAGTACGGCTGCCAGGGCAACACGACGAGGCGCGACGAGAACTGCCGGGCCTACACCCGGTTCCAGACAGACAACCCCGGCAGTCCGTCCTGCCCTCACTGCCCTTGAGGGTGCGTGATTTCAGCACGCGCGGGACACCCCGCCCGCGTTAAGCCACGGCCCTCTTCTTCCCCGAGGACCCATGAGCGACAACAACCCGAGCATCCTCTCTCACGTCTCCATCGGCACGAACGACTTCGCGCGCGCCGTGGCCTTCTATGACCGCGTGATGGCCGCGCTCGGCTACGGCCGCGTG
This sequence comes from Myxococcus stipitatus, assembly GCF_038561935.1. The sequence continues at coordinate 9,619,702 of NZ_CP102770.1, forward strand.
CTGGAGTTCCCCCACGCCGTCGCCTACGGCAAGCAGTTCCCCGAGTTCTGGGTGCAGACGCCGCTCGACGGCTCGCGCGCCAACGTGGGCAATGGCACGCACTTCGGTTTCATCGCCCACTCGAAGCAGGCGGTGCATGCCTTCCACGAGGCCGCGCTCGCGGCGGGGGCCACCAACGACGGCGCTCCAGGCCCTCGTCCGCTGTACGGCGAGCCGTACTACGGCTGCTTCGTGAGGGACCTGGACGGCCACAAAATCGAGGCGTCCTTCTGGGACACCTCGATGGGTGGCTCGCACGGCGCCTGATTACACCTTCCGGAGCTTCCAGGCGCCTCGGCGGAACAGGATGGCGGAGATGATGGCCACCATCGAGAAAGCCACCGAGAGCGCCAGGAACACGCCCGAGGGCCCCATGCCCGCGGGCCCCGACAGCACCCACGCCAGCGGCAGCTCCAGGAGCCAGAAGCAGAAGATGTTGATGAACGTGGGCGTGGCCGTGTCACCCGCGCCGTTGAAGGACTGCGTCAGCACCATGCCGAAGGCGTAGAAGAGGAAGCCCCCGCTGATGATGCGCAGCGCATGCGACGCGTGGTCCACCACCGCCGCGTCCGTGGAGAAGGTGCCCACCAGCGGGTCCGCGAAGAGGACGAACAGCAGGCCCAGCGAGCCCAGGAAGACCGCGTTGATGCGGCCCGCCGTCCACACCGCGCGCTCGCCGCGCGCCGGGTCCTGGGCGCCCAGGCTCTGCCCCACCAGGGTGGCCGCCGCGTTGGCGAGCCCCCACGAGGGAAGCAGCGCGAAGAGGACGATGCGCATCGCGATGGTGTAGCCCGCCACCGCCGCGCTGCCGAACGTCGCGACGATGCGCGCCAGCATCACCCAGCTGGTCGTGTTCACCAGCGCCTGCGCCGTCCCCGCGCCCGACAGCTTCAGCATGGACAACATCGTCCCCGCCTCCAGCCGCACGTGCTCGCGTCGAATCTGGAGCCGCCCGCTGCCGCGTGCCAGCCGGTAGAGCTGATACAGCACGCCGCACGTCCGGCCGAACGTCGTCGCCACCGCGGCGCCCATGACGCCCAGCTCCGGGAAGGGCCCCACGCCGAAGATGAGCATGGGCGCCAGGACGATGTTGATGGCGTTGGCCAGCCACAGCACCCGCATGGCGATGGCCGCGTCGCCCGCACCCCGGAAGATGGCGTTGATGAGGAACAGCAGGAACACGCTCGCCATGCCGCCCAGCATCACCTGCGTGTAGCGCACGCCGTGCTCCAGCACCCACGGCGAGCCGCCCATCAGCGCCATCAGCGGCCGGGCGAAGATGACGCCCGCGGCCGAGATGGGAATGGCCAGCATCACGCCCAGCCCAATGGCTTGCACCGCCGTGCGCGCCGCCCGCTCCGGGTCCTTCTCCCCGATGCGACGCGACACCATCGCCGTGGCGCCGATGCTCAGGCCCATGGCCGCCGCGTAGATGATGGTGAGCAGCGACTCCGTCAGACCCACCGTGGCGACGGCGTCAGCGCCCAGACGGCCGACGAAGAAGACGTCCACCACGGCGAAGATGGACTCCATCACCATCTCCAGCACCATGGGGACCGCGAGCAGGAAGATGGCCCGCTTCACCGGAAGCGCGGTGAGGTCGCGCTCCGTGCCATGCATGGCTTCCTTGAGAGAGGCCCAGAAACCCATCGCGCGCCCTTCCGAGGGCACTCCCACGTCAGACATTGTCCCGCCTCCAGGCCGCCCCCCGAATCGGGGACCTTCTGGCAGGAAGGCGCGACCGCGTCCAGGGACGAGTCCGTTCCGCGCCGCCTGACTCGCCGCCCCACCCTCAAGGCCCCCCATCAGGCGGCCTGACGGGCATGTTCTCGCCCTGCGGCAGGACGCCGCCCACCCATACCGTCCTACCTCGAACACCCATCCCACTCCGTCGGACCGTCCTGCGGCATCACCATGGGGTGTAGCGTGCGCGCACTCATGGTGACACGCTTTTCACATGTATCAGCCCCGCCCGAACCCAGCCGGGGCGTCTCACACTTCCGTCTGGCCAGCAGTGCGCGCGTACTGGGACGCGTGCATCTGGGACCGGGGGTGCACCTCGCACAAGGCGCGGTGGTGTGCTCTCCAGACGGTTCCGTCCAACTGGGTGCGGGCAGCGCGGTGCGTGAAAACGCCACCGTCGTCGGCACGGCCCGAAACCCTGTCACGGTGGGGGAGAAGACCTCCCTGGGCCCCCGGAGCCTGCTCCTGGGTGCCACGACAGGCCATCTGTGCGAGGTCGGCGCTGGCGCCATCCTCATGCCGGGCAGCCAGCTGGGCGACCGCTGCCTGGTGAGCGAGGGGGCGCTGGTGCCCCCTGGCATGTGGGTCCCCTCGGATTCCGTCGTGGTGGGCCGCCCCGCCCGCGTGGTTCGCCGGGTCGACACCGGCGACCTGGAGCGACTGCGCATGACTCGCGGAGGCAGCCTCGCGCTGCCCGAGCAACCCCTCACCCCCTTCTTCGCGAAAGACCGCGCCGAGGACGCACCCATGGGACAGCTCTATTCCTTCCGAGACAAGCATCCGCTGGTCCACCCGACCGCCACGCTCTTCTCCTCCTGCGAGGTGACGGGCGACGTCATCATCGGCCCGGGCTCCATCATCGGGCCGGGGGTGAGAATCGTCGGCGAGTCGCACGTGCCGCTGCGCATCGGCGCGGGCGTGCGCATCCACGCCAACACCGTGATTCACCTGCAACTGGGTGGCAGTCTGGTGTTGGAGGATGGCGTCCTCATGGGGCCGGGCTGCGTGGTGCACGGCTGCTTCGTGGGCGCGAACACGGTGGTGGAGCCGGGCGCCATCCTCTGCGACCGGAGCCGCCTGGGGCGGGGCTGCGTCGTGGGCGCGGGCAGCATGGTGCGCGCGGGGACGCTGTTCCCGGATGCCGCGCAGGTGGATGGCTTCCCCGCGGTGCAGACGGGCTTCCTCGCGTCGCTGCCGCCCGTGCCGCCCTGGTCGCTGCGGCCGGAGGACCTGCCGGAGCTGCGCCGGGTGAGCTAGGCCCGTTGTCCCCGGGCCCCCGCCCGGACATCGCGCGAGGCCCCGGCGGGCCGCACGCTGTCCGGGGGGGCCACTCGTGCCAGCGAGCCCCTCCGTCCAAATCGTGAGGGGAGCGGGGAGCCGCGCGGCGCCCGCGCCATGGAGGACATGGCTTTCACGGGCGAGGGCGAGATGTGGCAGTCGCCGGGCACCGAAGGGCTGCGGGAGATCCACCGGGGACGGCGGTACGTCGTCCTGCGGACGTGGGGACAGGACGGCGTCCCGCTGGTCCTCAAGCAGGTGCGCCAGGGACCGCTCGCCGCGGGCAGCGCGGCCATGCTGCGCCACGAGTACGCGCTCCTGCGCGAGCTGCGCGACACCGTGCCGCACCTCGCGCGGGCCCGCTGGCTGGAGGACCTGCCTCCGCGCCTGCCCGTGCTCGCGCTGGAGGACAGCGGGCCGCAGAGTCTCCAGGGCTGGCAGCACCGCAGGCCCTTGGAGGTGGACGTCTTCCTGGAGCTGGCCCTCCAGGCCACCGGCATCCTCGCCGCGCTCCACCACCAGCACGTCATCCACCGGGACATCAACCCCACCAACCTGGTGATGAGCCCCGACGGCCGTCACCTCACCCTCGTCGACTTCGACCTGGCCACGCGCGTCTCCGGCCTCGCGCCCTCGGGGGGAATGCCCGCGGAGCTCCAGTGGGTGCTGCCGTACATCGCCCCGGAGCAGACGGGGCGGATGAACCGGCCCATCGACCACCGCGCCGACCTCTACTCGCTGGGCGCCACGTTCTACGAGCTGCTCACCGGCCAGCCGCCCTTCACCTCCTCGGACCCGGTGGAGCTGGTCCACGCGCACCTCGCCCGCGCGCCCGTCCCTCCCACCTTCATCAACCCCACCCTCCCCCGTGTCATCGCGAACATCGTCCTCAAGCTGCTCGCGAAGATGCCGGAGGAGCGCTACCAGAGCGCCGACTCGCTGCTCGCGGACCTCCAGGAGGTGCGCCGGCGCCAGGCCCGACACGCGCCGGAGGACTTCGAGCTGGGACGGCTGGACCTGGCCCGACAGCTCTCGCTCCCGGAGCGCCTCTACGGCCGCGAGCCCCAGCAAGCCGAGCTGCGCGCCGCGCGAGAGCGCGTGCGCCGAGGCACCAGCGAGCGGGTGCTGCTGTCCGGCGCGGCGGGCATCGGCAAGTCCGCGCTCGTCCATGACCTGTCGCGCGACGCGGCGCCGGGAGACCGGCTGCTGACGGGCAAGTTCAACCAGCTCCAGGGCAATGTCCCCTACTCCGCCTTCGTCCAGGCGTTCCAGGGGCTCGTGCGCGAGCTGATGGAGGAGCCCCCCGAGGCGCGCGATGTCTGGCGTCAGCGCCTGCTGGGCGCGCTGGGGCCTCACGCGCGAGTCATCACCGATGTCATCCCCGCCCTCGAGGAGCTGCTGGGCCCGCAGCCCCTCCCGCCCAAGCTGGGGCCGGTGGAGGCCGCCGCGCGCTTCCACCTCCTCTTCCAGTCCTTCGTGCAGGCGCTGGCGACACCTCGGCACGCGCTCGTGCTGTTCCTGGATGACCTCCAGTGGGCGGACCCGGGCTCGCTCCAGCTCCTCAAGAGCCTGTGTGGAGACCCGGGCTCGCTGCACCTCCTCTTCATCGTCGCGTGGCGTCCGCAGGAGCTGGGGCCGGAGCCGCTCCTGCCTCGCGTCCTGCGCACGCTCGACGAAGAGGGCGCCATTCCCGCGCGGGCCTTCGAGCTGGCGCCGCTGGATGACGCCGCCATCACCTCGCTGTGCGCGGACACCTTCCGCCGCCAGCCCGAGGACGTCGCCCCCCTGGCCCGGCTGCTGCTGCGGAAGACCGCGGGCAATCCCCTCTTCCTCACCCGCCTGCTGCGGATGCTGCACGGCTCCGGCCTGCTGGGCTTCGACTGGGAGCACGGCACGTGGACCTGGGAGCTGGAGCAGCTGGAGCGCGTGGAGGTGACGGAGAACGTGGTGGAGCTGATGCTCGACGCCATCCGTCGGCTCCCGGAGCGGGCCCAGCATGTCCTGGAGGTGGCCGCGTGCCTGGGGGACCGAGTGGAGCTGAGGGTGCTGTCGGCCCTCGTGAAGGAGCGCGACGAGGACGCCGCCTCCGCGCTGTGGACCCTGCTGCGCGAGGGCCTGCTCATCCCGGAGAACGAACCGCCCCACCCTCGCGCGCCGCCGGATGCCTCCGCGCCGCAGGAGGCCATCTATCGCTTCGCGCATGACCGCGTCCGGCAGGCCGCGTACTCCCTGCTCACCGAGGACCAGCGCGCGGAGCTGCACCGCGCCGCGGGACAGTGGCTGCTGCGCAGCGCGCGAGGCGAGGTGCTGGAGGAGCGCCTCTTCTCGGTGGTGGACCACCTCTACCGGGGCCTGGAGAAGTCCCAGGACGTCGCCGAGCGACAGGCGCTGGCGGAGCTGCTCTTCCGCGCGGGCCTCAAGGCCAAGGCGGCCTCCGCCTTCGGCACGGCACTGGTGTACCTCACGCGGGGCCTGTCCCTGCTGCCTTCCACCGAGTGGCCTCGGCGCCACGAGCAGCTCTTCCAGGTCCACAAGGAAGCCGCCGAGTGCGCGTACCTCTCCGGCAATGGCAGACAGGCCGAGGAGCTGCTCCACACCGCCCACGAGCACGCCGCCTCCGCGCCCCGCAAGGTGGACCTGTACGTCCTCCAGGTGCTGGCCCACCTGCTCAATGGCCACTACGCGGAGGCCGTCCGCGCGGGCCAGGAAGGGCTGCGCCTGTTCGGCATGGAGCTGCCGGAGGAGGGCTATACCCAGGCCCTCTCCGCCGAGCTCGGGCACGTGGAGCGCCAGCTCCGAGGGCGCGCGGTGGAGGAGCTGCTGAACGCGCCGCCGATGGAGGACCCGAGGCACCTCGCGTGTGTCCAGCTCCTCTCGGAGCTCGTCACGCCCGCGTACTTCGTCGACCCGGACCTGTATGCGTATCTCAACACGCGGGCCCTCGCGCTGACGCTGGAGCAGGGCAACTCCCGCTGGGCGCCTTCCGTGTATGCCTATCACGGCACGCTGCTGGCGAGCCGGGGCGACGCGGCGCGCGCCGAGTCCTTCTGCCACCTGGGCATCTCCCTGGCGCGGCGCATGGGGGACTCGCGGCAGGAGTGCCGGGCGCTCGTGACGCTCACGCTCAACATCAACCACTGGCGCGCGCCCCTGCGCACCAACCTGTCCCTGCTGCGGCGGGCCATCACCACGGGCCTGGCCAGCGGAGACCTCCAGTACACCAGCTACGCGCTCGCCAACGTCGTCACCACGGAGCTGGCCATGGGCACCGAGCTGGTGCGCATCCTCGGCTCCATCGACACCAGCCTCTCCTTCGCCCGGCGCAGCGGCGTGCAGGTGATGGCGGATGTCTCCGTCCTCTACCGCCAGGCCATCCGCGCGCTCCAGGGACGCACCCACCAGCTCGCGCGCCTGGATGATGACGACTTCGTCGAGAAGGACTTCCTCGCCTCCGGGCAGATGGCGCACACGAGCCTCTACCTGCGCTCCCTCCTGCGGCTGTTCGTCGCCTACGTCCTGGGAGATTTGGACGAGGCCGCGAGGATGTCTCGCGAGGTGCTGCCCTACGTCCACTTCGCCCAGGGCTTCTTCCGCAACGTCGACTTCAACGTGCTGACCTCGCTGACGATGCTGGCGCGCGCCACCCGCATTCCCCAGGAGCGGGACGTGGCGCTCACCGCCGTCGAGGAGAACCAGCGACAGCTGGGCGCCTGGGCGGACCTGTGTCCGGAGAACTTCCGCCACAAGCACCAGCTCGTCGGCGCCGAGGTGGCCCGCGTCGAGGGACGGCCCCTCGAAGCCATGGGCCTCTACGACAGCGCCATCGACGGCGCGCACCTCCAGGGCTTCCTCCATGACGAGGCCATCGCGAACGAGCTGGCGGGACGCTTTCATCAACACCTGGGACACAGGCGCTTCGCCTCCCTCCACCTGCGCGCGGCGATGGACTGCTTCACGCGCTGGGGGGCCCAGGCCAAGGTGACGCTGCTGGAAGAGGAGTTCCCGGAGCTCAAGAGCATCGTCGACCGCCCGTGGACCGAGCCGGGCATGCCCCACACGAGCCTGGGCGCACCGGGTGCGTCGCTGGACCTGCTCACGCTGCTCAAGGCGTCCGAGACGCTGATGGGCGAGGTGGTGCTGGACCGGCTCCTGGAGAAGCTGATGGCGGTGTGCTTCGAGGCCGCGGGCGCCACGCGCGGCGCGCTGGTGCTGGAGGAGGAAGGCACCTTGCAGGTGCGCGCCGTGGGCGCCATCTCCGAGCCCGTCAGCCTGGAGCACACGCCGCTCTCGGAGTCGACCCAGGTGCCCGTCTCCCTCCTGGAGCACGCGTGCCGCACCGGCGAGACGCTGGTCCTGGCCGATGCCGCGCACCAGGGCCGCTTCATCCAGGACGCCTACGTCATCCGCCGGGCCGTGAAGTCCGCGCTGGCCATTCCCATCCAGCGGCATGGGAAGACCGCGGGCGTGCTCTACCTGGAGAACGACCTGGCCACCCGCGCCTTCACCCCGGAGCGGATGGGACTGCTGCGGACGCTCTCCTCGCAGATTGCCATCTCGCTGGAGAACAGCCGCCTGTTCGAGCAGCTCCACGTCGAGGTGAAGGAGCGCCGCCGCGCCGAGGAGGCCGTGCGCTTCCTGGCCGACTCCGGGCTCGCGCTGGCGGAGTCGCTGGACCTGGAGAAGACCCTGGCGCAGGCCACGCGCCTGGTGGTGCCCTTCCTCGCGGACTGGTGCACGTTCTCCGTGGTGGACCGAGGAGACGAGCTGCGCATGCTGGCCGCCGTCCACGTGGACCCGGAGAAGGACCGCCTGCTGCATGCGCTGTACGAGGAGTACCCCATCGACTGCACCTCCCCTCCCGCCATCGTCCACGTGCTGCGCACCGGCCAGCCATTCCTGCGCGCCGAGGTCACCCAGTCCGTGCTGCGGGAGCACGGCCACGGCCAGGACTACGTCGAGCGGATGCGGGAGCTCCACCCTCGGGCCGCCATGCACGTGCCCCTCATCGCCCGAGGGAAGATTCTCGGCGTCGCCACCTTCGTCTCGTCCACCCCCGGGCGGCGCTATGGACAGGTGGACCTGGACCTCGCGCAGGAGCTCGCCCGGCGCGTCGCGGTCTGCATCGACAACGCGCGCCTGTATCGCGAATCCCAGGACAGCATCCGCCTGCGCGACGAGTTCCTCAGCGTGGCGTCGCACGAGCTGAACACGCCGCTCACCTCCCTGCGCCTCATGGTGCAGACGCTCCTGCGCCACGTGCCGCCGGAGCTGCCCCCGCTCGCGGTGCGCAGCCTGCGCACGCTCGACAAGCAGAGCGCGAAGCTCACCACGCTGGTGGGGGAGATGCTCGACATCTCCCATCTCCAGGCGGGCCGGATGGACCTGCACCTGTCGCTCGTCGACCTCGCGGACGTCATCGACACCGTCGCCCGGCTCCTGCGTGAGCCGCTCCAGCGCGCGCACTGCGAGCTGGAGCTCCAGGTGGAAGGCCCGCTGGTGGGCCACTGGGATGGCACCCGACTGCAACAGGTGCTCGTCCATCTGGTGTCCAACGCCCTCAAGTTCGGGCCGGGCAAGCCCATCACCCTTCGCGCCTGGGCCGATGACCGCACCCACGTCCACGTGAGCGTCCAGGACGAGGGCATCGGCATCTCCGCCGACCAGCTCCCGCACATCTTCGAGCGCTTCGAGCGAGCCGTCTCCGTCCGCGCCTACGGCGGGCTCGGGCTGGGACTGCACCTGGCGCGGGAGATCATCAGCGCGCTGGGCGGGAGCATCGACGTGGAGAGCACACCGGGCGTGGGCAGCACGTTCACACTCACGCTCCCCAAGTAGAGGCCGCCAGCCTCCGCCTCAGCCGGGCATCGGACGGGGGCTGGGGCTCTCCTCCTTCTCCTCGTCGCCGAAGATGAGCCAGCGACGCGCGGGGGCCTCCTCCCAGAAGCGGCGCAGGATCTTGTCCGTGTGGCTGTTCTCCGCGACACGGTTGAGCTGGAGCGCGACGAGCTCGCTCTCCACCAGCTCCGCCACCCGCACCACGCCGGAGCGCAGGCCGTACTCCTGGACCCGGCGAATCATGTTCGCGGCCTCCGGCGAGGCGGGCCGCAGGGTCCTCAGGTCCGCCTTGATTTTGATATCACGCCCCGACAGCGAGGCCGTGGCCCTCTCCAACTCCTGAACGAAGGACTCCATCTCCTGGACGCGGATGTAGCCATCCAGGACGAACTCCACGATGGCGTGCTCGCCATCGACGTCGATTCGGAACACCGGCGCTCCTTCGCCACACGGACCCGGAGGAGCGTAAGTAGGAACCCGACGGGTGCCCAGGCACCCGGGAGTGCGGGGCCAACGTCCAGTTCACGATTCGACGCTCATTTTCTCCAGCAACAACGTGAGCGCGCGCTCGGCCATGGCGTGGCGCACCTGACGCCTGTCGCCCGTGAAGACCTGGCGCTCGACGGCCGCGGTTCCTCCTCGGCGAAGGACCGCGATGAAGGCCAGTCCCACGGGCTTCTGGGGCGTGCCGCCCCCCGGCCCCGCGATGCCCGTCTCCGCGATGGCCCAGTCCGCGCGAGAGTGCTCCAGGGCCCCGCGCGCGAGCGCCTCCACGGCCTCCGCGCTCACCGAGCCATGCGCCTGGAGCAGCGCCAGGGGCACCCCGAGCTGTTCCACCTTGGACTCATGGGAGTACGGCACGAAGCCACGCTCCACCACGGCGGAGGCTCCTGGGATGTCCGTCAGCCGCGCGCAGAGCAGTCCGCCCGTACACGCCTCCGCCAGCACCAACCGCACACCAGCGGCGCGACAACGCTCCAGCACCTGCCGCGCGAGCTCCTCGAGTGCATCTCCCGTCACGCGCTTGCCTCCCGCTCCCGGAGTCGGAAGCCTCCGTCCTCCTTTCCCACGCCCGGACCGCACACGCCACCGAGGAGGCGTGTCGCCCGGCACGCTCCCGCTCCTCACGCCCTCGCGATATCCGGTCGCACGGCCAGCACCGCCACCAGCACCTCCTCGCGCCAGCTCAGCCCCACGAGCCCCGGCGCCCGTCGCAGCGTCAGCGCCGGGTGGACCCCCTCCGGCCGCAGCCGCTCCATGGACTCCAGCGGCACGAACCCCGCCCGACGCAGCCGCGCCATCCAGGTCGCCGCCAGCTCATGCCGCTCGCAACGCGCGGCCTCATCCACCGTGCCCACCACGTCCTCCACCTCGCGCCCGAAGAAGCGCTTGATGGCGGCGCGCTCGTCGCTCGGTACCCCCAGCGTGTCCAGCAATTGAAAGACATGCGTGAAGTGCCGCCACGCATGCTGGAAGCGCGCGAGCGGCGAGGCCGCGAAGTGGTCCGTGTTCGGCTCGGACAACACCAACCCCACCGGCTCCAGCGCACGCAGGTGCCGGAGCACCGCATCCCGGGCCGCCCCCGGATGCCCCGGCTCCTCCGCCACGTGATGCATCGCGAACGCCGCGTTCACCACCCGAGGCCCCGGCAGCTCACGCAGCCGCGACCACGTCGCCTCCGTCACCGCCTCCACCGGCGCCTCCACGCCCACGAAGCGCACCACTCCACCCACCTCGCGCGCCACCTGCGCCACCGCGGACTCCGCCTGCTCGAGGCTTGCGCCGCTCGGGTCCACCCCCACCAAGGTCAGCCTGCGCGGTAGGACTCCCCGCTTCGACAGCAACCTCAGCAACCGCCCTTCCTGCCGCCCCTGCCCGATGCCCACGTCGACGAGCGTCGCCTCACTCCGACTCCCGAGCAGCTCCTCCAGCACCGCGTTCGCCAGCACATCCGCCGTCGCCGCCAGCGGCATGTACGTCATCAGCGAACGGAACAGGTCGATCTGCCGCCCACCCTCCCCCCGTGGATTCAGATAGGGATTGCGAGCCCCCGAGCCCTCCAGCCGATGCGCCACCGCCATCGCGAACAGGTGGTAGCCCAGGTCCTCCGGCACCACGTCCACGTCCAGCCGCGACTCCAACGAGCGCAACGCCCGCCTCGCCTCCACGGCCCTGCCCGCGACGGCATGCTCCATCGCCCGGAAGAGCAGCTCCTCCTTTGACGTGCGCATTCCCCTGCGCTCCTTCCCCCCAGGGCCCCCACCCCGCTTCAACAGTAATGGTGCCCTCCAGTCGCCTCCACGCAGGCAGCGCGCCCGTGCCCCTTGTCCGTGGGGTGCCACACACGCAGTCGCACGTCTGGACAGTCCTCCCAGCTCACACGCCTCCGGATTCCACCGAAAGCGATCACCTCGGGCCTAACCGGAAGATGTGGACTCCCCCGCACCGAGGGGCGAGCCTCCCCCCTCCTGCTGGCGTGCCCACCAGGTGACAGTTCTCGAGTCCTCAGGTGTTGAGGGAGTCCATGAAGTTTCATCGTGACGTCGTCCGTGTCCTCCTGCTGGTGGCCCTCTGGCCTGGCCTCGCGTGGACACAAGGCCTTCCCTCGCCCGCGACCGGGTCGCGCGAGGTGGAGGTCGAGCTCCAGAACCAGGACGGAGGCACCGCGCTCTCCGCCGAGGACGCGAAGCGGCTGGGCCTCGCCCCCGACAGCAGTGACACCCAGCTGGTGCCCCCCACGCTGGTGACGCCCTCTCCCGCCGCCTGGCCCGAGGGCCTGGAGGGCACCCCGGGCGAGGTCGTGCTGGAGCTGCTCGTCAGCACCGAGGGCACCGTCGCCGACATCCAGGTCGTCGCCGCGCCCCAGGAGCCTCGGCTCACCGAGGCCGCGCGCCAGGCCGCATCGGGACTGCGCTTCACCCCCGCCACGCTGGCCGGCGCCCCCGTCGCGGTGCGCCTGCCCTTCATCTACCGCTTCGAGCCCCCCGCCGCCCCCGTCCCCGCCGCCACCGCGCGCCTCACGGGCGAAGTGCGCGCGCGAGGCACCCGCCGCCCCGTGGCCGACGCCACCCTCTTCGTCGACGGCAGCACCGAGCCCGTGGGCGCCGTGGACGCAGAGGGCCGCTTCGCCGTGGAGCTGAGCCCCGGTCCCCACAAGGTCGAGGTGCGCGCCCCCGGACACCAGCCCGGCCAGTTCGAGGAGACCCTCGCCGAGGGCCAGTCCCTCCAGGTCATCTACCGGCTCCAGCCCGGCCGCGTGAATCCCTACGAGACGGTGGTGCGCGATGACCGGCCTCGCACCGAGGTGACGCGCATCACCCTGCACGAGCAGGAGATTCGCGAGGTGCCCGGCACGCTGGGCGACCCCTTCCGCGTCGTGATGCTCATGCCCGGCGTGGGCAGCCTCGCCTCGGGCATCAGCTATCCGGTGGTGCGCGGCAGTCAGCCGGCCGCCACCGGCTTCTTCCTCGATGGCGTGCGCATCCCCATGCTGTACCACCTGCTGCTGGGGCCCGCGGTGGTGCACCCGGACTTCATCGACACCGTCGACTTCTTCCCGGGCACGCCGCCGGTGCAGTACGGCCGCGTCCTGGGGGGCGCGGTGGAGGGCCGGCTGAGCCGTCCTCGCGAGGACCGGCTGCACTTCACCGCGTACGCGGACCTGCTCAACAGCGGCGGCTTCATCGAGTACCCGTTCGAGAGCACCGGCACCTCCGTCAGCGTCGCGGGCCGCATCAGCTACTCCGCGCTGCTGATAACGGTGGGCTCCAAGCTCGCGACGGGCTCCAGCGACGCGGGCGTGTACGCCAACTTCTGGGACTACCAGGCGCGCATCGAGCAGAAGGTGGGCCAGGGCCGGCTGCGCCTGTTCGCCCTGGGCAGCTCCGACAGCGTGGGCTCCACGCCCGGCACGGACTACGAGGGAGACCTGGGCGTCGGCATCGCCTCCCGCTTCCACCGGGCGGACCTGCGGCTGCTCCATCCCCTCGCGGAGGGCGAGCTGGAGGTGGGCACCACCGTGGGCGTCGACGCCATGGGCCTCGTCGGCGAGGAGTCGTACCAGCGCCCCAACGGCGCGGGCATGGGCCGCCGCGAGGTGGGCGAGTACGGGATGAACCAGGTGAGCTTCTCCGCGCGCACCAGCTGGAAGCGCCGGCTGCATGAGACGCTGGAGCTCATCGTGGGCGGTGACGTGGAGCACCGGCGCGCCGCCACGAAGATGACGGGCACGGGCATTCCTCCCGGCACGCGGCCGGAGGACTCGGCCGACCCGCTCAAGCGCCCTTCCTCGCTGGCGACCTTCTCCGGCGCGTACGCCACCGTGACGTGGCTGCCTTCGGAGGCGTGGGTGCTCCAGCCCGGCGTGCGCGTGGACAGCTACCACTTGTCACCGGGCATCCAGCACACCGTGGTGGAGCCGCGCCTGTCCGTCCGCCGACGCCTCACGGAGACGCTCGTGGTGAAGGGCGGCGCGGGCCTGTTCCACCAGCCGCCCACCGTGCTGCTGCACCTGCCCGCCGTGGACACCGCGAGCCTTCGCTATGGCCTCCAGGAGGGAGTCCAGCTCGACGTCGGCGCCGAGTGGAAGGCGATGGAGGGATTGGAGCTGAGCGGCGACGTCTTCTACAACCCCATCTCCCGCGCGGTGGAGCTGGACCTGCAACAGGTCGCGGAGAACCGCCGGCGCGGAGGCGTGGGCGCGACGTCACCCGCCTCGAGCGGATATGCGTATGGCTTCGAGCTGATGGCCCGGCACCCGCTGGGCCGCGACTGGTTCGGCTGGGTCTCCTACAGCTTCCTCCAGAGCAAGCGCCGCGTGCGCATCGACCGGTATGGAGATGACAACCGCGTGGTGGGCTCGGAGAAGGTCACCCTCCCCTTCGCCTTCGAGCAGGCCCACGTGCTCAACGCGGCGGTCAGCTACAAGTTCGGCAACAACTGGACGGTGGGCACGGTGTTCCACTTCAACACCGGTCGCCCGGAGGCCGGTGAAATCACCAGCCTCACGCAGCGGCTCGTCACCCGGCCCGACGGAGAGCAGCAATGGGTGCGGCAGGACCGGGACCGGGCCGAGCGTCTGGACTCCTTCTTCCGCGTGGACCTGCGTGTCGCCAAGTCGTGGGCCATGGAGGACTTCACGCTCGACGCCTACCTGGACGTCCTCAACGTGTCGGCCCAGAAGGAAGTCGTGGCCTACGAGTATGGCTTCAGCTTCGCCACCAACGCCGCCGAGCGGAAGCCCACCCACATCCCCATCATCCTCCCCCTGTTCGGCCTGAAGGGGACCTACTGACATGCGCAGACTGCTCCCGTCCTTGTGCCTCCTCGCGCTGCTCGGCGCCGGCTGCGACCGCATGCCGGAGGACCCCGTCTTCGTCTACGGCAACCTCCAACACCTGGATGGCTCGCCGTACGCCAATGTGCCGGTGGCGCTGGAGCGCAAGGCGTACTCGCGCGCCGTCTACGGGCCTCCGTCCTCCACGCCCGAGACCTTCACTCCCTACGCGGAGTTCCAGAGCGACCAGCGCGGGGACTACGTGCTGGAGGTCCTCTCCGGCGATACCACCCACGACAACGTCGATGGCTTCACCGAGTACCGCTTCCGGGTCGCCGCGCCCCTGGAGCAGGGCCACGGGGTCTACACGTCGTTCCAGTTCTGGGATGACGCGGAGGTGCCCCCGCTGCGGCCCTGGGAGCCTCGGCTGGTGGTGGCCCCGGGACAGGAGGGCCCGGTGCTGAGCTTCGCCAAGGCGCCGCCTCCGCCCGCGAAGCCCTACTCCGCGAAGCTGCCCCAGATTCTCCTCCCCGGGAGTCTGGAGATGCAGGAGGTCGACTCGCTCCCGCCCTATCCGGTGGTGCAGCTCTCGGGAGCGGATGGGCTGCTCTGGGAGGCGCACGACCCCGCCTCGCCCTGGCAGCCCAATCCCTATCAACTGGAGGACTTTCCAGGTGTCGCGGCGCAGGTCCGCGCTGTGTCGATGGGCACCTGGATGTTCGAGCCCCTGGGCGGCAGCGACAGCAGCGTGGCCTTCCGCGTGGAGTGGCGCGGGCCGCGTGAGCCCCTCCCCCCTGGCACCGTGCGCCCCGTCAGCCGAGGCGCCGTGTGCTACCCGTCGCCGGCCGATGGCCCGTGTCCGTACACGGATGGCTCGCTGCGCTCCGTGCGGACGAAGCCGGAGTCGCGCGACTCGGGCGTGAGCGAGGTGGTGGTCTCCTGGGAGGACGCCGTGCGGCCTCGGCGCATCGTCCTGCGCAACCTGGAGGTCGTGCTGGGCTACGACCCGTCCATCCATGTCTTGTTGGAGGGCAGCATGGATGGCTCCACCTGGTCGCCACTCGCGGACGTGCTCCACCAGAACTTCGACCCTCAGTCCCTCTTCGGCATCTTCGTCAACATCGCCCTCGATGGGACGGAGGACGACAGTCCCTATGGAGACGCGCCGCTGGACGTGCTCCACCGGGCTCGCTTCTTCGATGTGCCGCTCGCGGGCGACAGGCCTGCCCGCCATGTCCGGCTGCGGGTGGAGTCTCAGGACAGGAGCCGGACGCTGCCCGTCTTCTCGCTCGCGGAGCTGTCCGTGTTCGAGTGACGCGCGAGGGAGGCTCCTCAATCGCCCCGGGGTGCAGGTTGCTCCCTGGGGGACATGTGCGGACGTTCCGAGAGGAAGTCCACGGTGTCTTGAAGGAGCAGACCCTTGCCGACGAGTCCCTCGAAGAAGATGTCGTTGCTGACGGAGCCCGAAGCCCGGCTCGTGTTGTCCAGCTCGCCTCGCAACCTGGTGGAGCTGTCCGCGCGGGACCTGCGCGGCCGCATCCTGCGCGCGCGCAAGTTGATGCGGAAGTACCAGGACACCGCGAGGCGCCAGCGACGAGAGGCCCTGCGCAAGCGCACGCCGACCCGCTCCCGTCGCGCGGAGGGCAACGCGAACACGGTGCGCAAGGCGCTGTACTTCCAGCAGGCGCTGTCCCGGTTCGAGAAGCGGCTGGCCCTGGTCGAGCGCCAGGAGGCTCGGGCGGCAGCGCTCGCCAAGCGGAAGATGGCGAAGCCTCGCAGGGCGGTGCGGACGAAGCGGGCCACCACGGGCCGCAAGCCCGTGCGCAGGACTCGGACGGCGGGGAAGACGGCGACGGCGTCTCAGCGGAGCATGAAGGCGCAGCGTCGCAAGGGCGGCGCGCGCAAGCAGCAGGGCTTCGCCGCGGTTCGACGCAACTCCCATGTCGTTGCTCGCAACCGTCGGACCCAGGCTCGGAAGGACTCCCGGCGCTGAGGCCCGCGCGGGCGGGGGACGAGGACAAGGAGCAGGTCTCGAAGGTGCTGCGCGAGCGCCAGGCGGCCGAGCGTCAGCGGCTCAGCCAGGCAGGGCCCTCGGCGCATGTCGTTGGCGTGCGGGAGGCGAATCACGACTTCTTCATCACCCACTCGGACACCGGAGTGCCCGAGCGGAGCGCGTTCCTTCGCACCCCCTGAGCCACGGCCGCGTTCAAGCTCGCTTCGTGCGCGTCAGCGCGAGGAGTCCCGCGAGCACCAGCATCAGCCACACCGCCATCGCACCGGGGCCCGTGGCGTTGCAGCCACCGCCTCCACCGACGAGCGGCTGCTCCACCGGGCCTGCGTCCGGCTCGCCGGAGCCCGCGTCGTGGCCTGCGTCCGGGGTCCCCGCATCGGGCTCACCTGGGCCCGCATCGGGCGGCTTCGACAGCGTGCTCTCGTCCAGGTACGCGCCACACGCGGGGTCCGCCGCTCCGTCCGCGCGATGCGCCAGGGCCAGCGCATACGCTCCCGCGCCGAAGCCCACCATGGGCGCGTTGAACTTGTACGCGCCGCTCTGCTCGTCATAGGTCTCCGCCACCGCGAGGTAGTTCTTCAGCGACTGGTCGGTCACCCACTTCAGCACCCGGTCCGCGCGCGCCGGGTCTCCCGCCATCCGCTTCGCCATCGCGCCTCGAAGGCTGACGATGACCCACTCCGCGCTGTCGTACTCGCTGCCCCACGGGCTCATGTCCGCCCAGCCCGTGTGGTCGTAGCGGTCATCGTTCCGAGACCATCCCGCGCCCGCCGGTGACGACAGTCGCAGGTCGAGCCCGCGAAGCGTCTCACGAGCAATCTTCCCCGTCGGGTCGAACAGGCCCATGGCGAACGCGTCGAACACCGCCGTGTCCCAGTAGCCGCGTCCGGACCGCAGCTCCTCCAGGTTGGAGGCCAGCATGAAGCTGTGGTCCGTGAGCTTCTCCGCCATCGCGCGGCGGATGGACTCACCGGCGGCGCGGTAGCGAGTCGCTCGCGTGGAGTCCCC
The DNA here is from genome assembly GCF_038561935.1 of Myxococcus stipitatus. The sequence goes on from NZ_CP102770.1 coordinate 9,636,891, forward strand.
TACGCGCTCGGCGAGCACCGCCGCGTCGCACAGGCCCCGCGCCGCGGTCAGGCTGGTGTACGTCCACGCGCGCTGACGCCCGTTCCAGTGGGTCTCCCAGATGGACGAGTCCGGACGGATGAGCCCCGTCTCCGGGTCGATGAGCGCCACCAGCGAGTCCGCGACCTTCGTCGAGACGGTGGGCCAGGTCTGGTTCACCAGGGAGAGGTCGCCCGTGGTGCGCTCGTAGTGCCGCAATGCCCAGAGGAACAGGCCGAAGCCATCGAACTCCAGGTTGGGTCCCGACTCGTTGAAGTCCGTCTCCTCCACGCCGAAGCCGTGGTAGCGCGTGAGGGTGATGAGGTACGGCGGCATGCTGTAGGGCTGGAGTTCGCGCCAGTGTTGGAACCGGCCGCTGTCCGCGTTCAGGTAGTACGACAGGGCCTCACGGGCATCGCTTCGCATGCCCAGGGTGGCCATCGCCGCCGCCGCGTAGGCGCCATCTCGAATCCAGGCATAGGTCCACTGTCCAGGAGGCAGGCTGGCCAGCACCGCGCCCTTGCCCGCGTGTTTCACCAGGCCCGGCAGCGCGGCGGGTGCGCCGTTCGGCGCCTTGAAGCGCGTCAGGCGAGGCTCTCCGTCGCGGCTCAGGGAATCGCGCAGGAAGGTCTCTGCTTCGCGGACCTGGGCCATGTGCAGCACCACGGCGGAGTGACGCACCAGCGTCTCTTCGTCCGGCGCCGTGCCCGAAGGGACCTTCACCGTGTCCGTCTGGAAGGACGCCCAGCGCGCCACCTCCGCGTCAACGAGGGCCTTCGCGCTGGAGGTGCCGACATAGTCGGAGAGCCATTGCCGCGCCGTGGCCATGCCGTCCGGGTTCCCCAGATGCACGAAGGCCACGCCCGCCCACTTCTCGGAGCCCGCCGCGATGTCACCCAGGTTGAACTGATACGCGGAGGCCCAACCAGTCTGCGCGGAGGGCGCGGCCGTGAAGTCTCGCAGGTCCTGCTGGCCGCCGTTCCGCACGGTGATGAACCCATTGCCGGCCCCCGAGTCACCCGAGGTCCACGCGGCCTTGCGAGTCACCGCGCCCAAGGGACGCCCCACGACGACGCCCGCGAAGCCCTTCTCGACGAAGTCCTCGCCGTGCACCTCGACGGTCTCCCCGTTCTCGTCCAGCTCCGACATGACGCCGGGGCGGCCGAAGCCCAGGTGGAAGTTGTGGAGGGAGAACACGCTGACGCCCGTGGAGGTGGACGCGCCGGTGTTGCGCACGCGCAGCGCCATCACGAAGGCGGCGTGGGGCACGGCTTGAGGCGCGAAGACATACGTCGTGACCTCCAGCGGTCCCACGCGTTGGACGAGGGTGGCCAGACCCGTGCCGCCTGTCCTTCCGGGAGCCCAAGGGGCGTAGCCACTGGCATCCAGGTCCGCGGCCTGGGTGTTCAGCCAGCGCTGTGTGCCCTCGGAGCGCAGGCCGAAGAACGCGTCGAACAAGACGTCACGCGAGTGCACGACGCGAGGTTGGCCGCGCACGAAGACGTCATTGCCCAGTGCGTCGATGACGGGTTCTTCGGTGGCGAAGAGGTGCTCGCGGAAGTGCGAGACCTTCTTCTCCTCCAGGTCCAGCATCACCGCGCCGTGCCCGTTGGACGACGCCAGCTTCAAGAACGTGCGTCGAACAGCCACCTCCGCCCGAGCCTCCGGCGACAGGCCCCACAGCAGGGACACCAGGAGGAGCGCGACGCTCGAAGTCACCCGGCCACGGCGGCACAGCAAGGGGAAGCGCATCATGCGGCGGATTCTGATGTGCTTTCGCCAACGGTGACCAGTCTTCGGTAGGCCGCGCCAACGCTTTCCGGGGTCAAGTTGACTCCACCGCCCTCGACCTTGAACCAGTTACCCAGGTTACCGCCCTCCTCGATGGCTCCTCCCATCACAGCCTGCTGAGATGCGAATCATGCGCAAGGCCCTGAGCATGGTGGGGTTCATCGCGGTACTTCATGGCTGCACGGCGCCCTCCGCGACCTGGAATGGCGTGGTGCATTGGCCCGATGAGGCTTCCTCCCAAACGCTGGTCGAGCCCCTCGAAGCAGGCGCGGCGCTCGCCGCCGCGGGAGCCATCCGAGAGGTGGTGAGCCACACCCCCTTCCCCAACCTCTTCACGGGCTGCTCGAGCCCAGAGCAGGATTTGGATGTCTCTGTCTTCGCGGACCAGACACCTGACTTGTATTTCGTCGTCGTGGAGCAGCGCTTCGACAGATGCGGTGGTCCGCGTGGACGCGTTCTCGATTGGTGGGAGATCTACGCTGTCACAGCACAAGGCGTTGTCGTCGCCAAGGCGCCTGCACCCACTCAGCCCTGAGCTTCGCTCTCTTCGGTGTGCTTTCGCCAACGGTGACCCGTCTTCGCCTCGCCGGAGGCGTGATTTTCAGACTAATCTGATCTGACAGACTCAATGGCAATCTCCATCCCGAGCGAGTGAATGACGTTCGCAGCAGGAGGTCCCATGTCGGTCGTCCGAAGGGTGCTGGTCTCGTTGTTGCCGTGCCTGGTGCTGGCCGCGAGCGCTTCCTGGGCTCAAACCTCCAGCGGATTCGTGAACTGGGAGCATCCCCATGTCCACCCCCTGGAGCTGACGCCAGACGGCTCTCGCCTCCTGGCCGTCAACACCGCGGACAACCGGCTGCTGGTGTTCTCCCTCTCCAGCGGCACGCCCGTCCTCACCGCGTCCATCCCCGTAGGACTCGACCCCGTGTCCGTGCGCGCTCGAAGCAACACCGAGGCCTGGGTCGTCAACCACGTCTCCGACAGCGTCAGCATCGTCGACCTCACCACCTCCAACGTGAAGGCCACCGTCCCCACCGACGATGAGCCCGCGGACGTCGTCTTCGCCGGCACACCCCAACGCGCCTTCATCTCCTGCTCGCAGGTCAATCGCATCCTCGTCGTCGACCCCTCCAATCCCCTCGCCACGCCCACGCGCCTGTCCCTGCAAGGCGAGGAGCCTCGCGCGCTCGCCGTCAACGCCGCGGGCACCCAGGTCTATGTGGCCTTCTTCGAGTCCGGCAATCGCACCACCGTGCTCGGTGGCGGCAACGCCATGGGCAGCGGCGGCTTTCCCCCCAACGTCGTGAGCAACAGCGCGGGCCCCTACGGCGGCGTCAACCCTCCGCCCAACTCGGGCAGCGCCTTCAACCCACCCAAGAAGACGGGCAACCCCGCGCCGCCCCCCGTCGGCCTCATCGTGAAGAAGGACCCCAGCGGCCGCTGGCTGGATGACAACCGGGGCGACTGGACCCGCTTCGTCTCAGGCTCCAGCGCCGCCTCCTCGGGACGCCGCACCGGCTGGGACCTGCCCGACCGGGACCTCGCCATCATCAACGCGTCCACGCTCGCCATCACCTACGCCAGCGGACTGATGAACCTGGACATGGCCCTGTCCGTCCACCCCGGAGGCCGCGTCGTCGTCGTCGGCACCGACGCCACGAACGAGGTCCGCTTCGAGCCCAACCTCAAGGGCCGCTTCCTCCGCGTCCTCGCCGCCTCCGTCGACCCCGCCAATCCCTCCACCGTCGCCCGCTTCGACCTCAACCCCCACCTCACATACACCACGCCCTCACTGCCCCAGGCCACGCGAGACCTGGCGCTCGGAGACCCGCGCGGCATCGCCTGGAACACCGCGGGCACTCGCGCCTACGTGACAGGCATGGGCTCCAACAACGTCGCCGTGATGGACGACACCGGCGCCCGCATCACCCAAATCAACGTCGGCGAAGGCCCCACCGGCGTCGTCCTCTCGGGCCCCCGCCTCTACGTGCTCAACAAGTTCGCGGCCAGCCTGTCCGTCGTGGACACCTCCTCGAACACCGAGCTCTTCCGCGTGCCGTTCTTCGACCCCACCCCCATCGCCATCAAGGCCGGGCGCCCTCACCTCTATGACACACACAAGAGCTCGGGCCTGGGCCACATCGCCTGTGCGTCGTGTCACATCGACGGACGGCTCGACCGGCTCGCGTGGGACCTGGGAGACCCTTCCGGAAACATGAAGGCCGTCACCGGACAGAACCTGGGCATGGGCATCCCCGGACTCACGGCGGGCTTCCAGTCGTGGCACACGATGAAGGGCCCCATCACCACGCAGACGCTCCAGGACATCATCGGCAAGGAGCCGCTGCACTGGCGCGGAGACCGCGCGGGCCTGGAGGAGTTCAACGACGCCTTCCAGAGCCTCCAAGGAGACGACACCCTCCTCACCCTGGTGGAGATGCAGCAGTTCGAGGACTTCCTCGCCACGCTCACCTTCCCACCCAATCCCTTCCGCAACCTCGACAACTCCCTGCCCACCAGCCTGCCCCTGCCCGGCCACTTCACCACCGGCCGCTTCGGCACGGCCGGACAACCCCTCCCCAACGGGAACGCGGTCAACGGCCTGCGCATCTACCGTCCGCCGCGCCTCCTCGACTCGGGCCGCTTCGCCTGCGCAACGTGCCACACCCTGCCCACGGGCATGGGCGCGGACGTGCTGTGGAATGGCAACCAGTTCGTCCCCTTCGCCGGAGGCCCCAGCGGCGAGCGCCACACGGGCCTCATCTCCGTGGACGGGTTCTCGAACGTGACGATGAAGATCTCCCAGCTGCGCAACCTCTACGAGAAGGTCGGCATGGAGTTCACCCAGACGTCGAACCTCGCGGGCTTCGGCTTCTCGCATGACGGCGGCGTGGACTCGATTGCGCGCTTCCTCACCCTGCCCGTGTTCACCCTCCAGAGCGACCAGGAGGTGGCCGACATGGTGGCCTTCATGCTGGCCTTCTCCGGCTCGGACCTGCCCAAGGGCACGAACACCACCGTCGCCGAGCCCCCCGGCCCCGACAGCCAGGACACCCACGCGGCCGTCGGCAAGCAGGTGACGTTGACCTCGGCGAGCCCCACGTCCGCGCAGACGACCACCCTGACCACCTTCCTCTCCCTGGCCGACACCGGCAAGGTGGGCGTGGTGGTGAAGGGCCTCCAAGGCGGCCTCGCGCGAGGATTCACATACATGGGCGGCGGCCTGTTCCAGACCGACCGCGCGGCGGAGACGGTCACCGCGTCCCTGCTGCAAACCCTCGCACGGGCCGGAAGCGAGCTGACCTACACCGTGGTGCCCAAGGGCTCCGAGGTCCGCATCGGCATCGACCGCGACCTGGACGGAGCACTGGACCGCGATGAGCTGGACCGGGGCACGCGCCCCGATGACCCGGCCAGCCGCTTCACGCCTTGAGCCGCGTGCTCACGGACGCGCGCCGAGCGACGCCAGCAGCTTCATGGCCTCTTCATGCTTCGGCGCCAGCGCGAGCGACTTCTTGAGACTGGCGATGGCCGCGTCCGCGCGGCCCGCCTGGATGTATCCCTGAGCCAGGCCCACGTGCGCCTCCGCGTCCTGGGGGAAGAGCGCGGCGTTCGCCTCGAACACCTTCACCGCGTCGGCGACCTTGTCGTTTCGCAGCAGGTCATTCCCCAGCCCGCCGAGCGCCTCCGAGGACTGGTGCTCGCGCGCCCCCGCCGCGTGCTGCTCCTTGAACCACGCCAGCGCCGTGTCCACGCCCCGGAGCCGGACAATCAGGTCCGCCGTCCCATACGGCCCTCGGGGAATGAAGACATGGCTCTTCCAGCCATACTCCCGCGCCACCGCGTCGGCGAGCATCGCCAGGAGGAACCGCCCGTTGTCGGAGTTGGTCATCAACACCACGCCGCTGCCGGTGTTCGAGTACGCCACCAGCTGCGAGCGATAGCCCTCCACCCAGCCCCCGTGAGCGAAGTAGCTCGGGTCCTCCTGGAGGCGGAAGCCCAGCCCGAAGCGCTCCGGCTGCCACGGCGGCGGAGGCTTCGGCCCCGTGGGCCCCGGCCCCTGTCGAGACAACAGCTCCTTCGCCATCGCCCGAGACACCACCCGCCGTGACGTCCCCACCCGCGCCTTGGAGACCTCGATGGCGAAGCGCGCCAGGTCCGACGGCGTGGTCCACAACCCCGCGGCGGCCTGGTCCGGATACGTGTGCCATCCCCCCGGAAGGCTCGAGCCATCCGCCCGAGTCCCCGTCGCGGCCAGCGGCACGAGCGCCGGGGGCAGCGGCTGCTCGAAGGTGCTGTGCGTCATGTCCAAGGGCTGCAGCACCGTCTCGCGCATGATGCGCGCGAAGGGCTTCTCCAGCACATCCACCATCACCTGCTGGACGACACTCAGCCCCAGGTTGCTGTAGCGCGCCACCGTTCCAGGCTCGGCCACCACGCGCACGGGAGGCGAGTTCGCCGGCGCCTTGCCTTCCAGGCTCTCCAGCAGCGTGGGCACCGGCGCTCCCGACGCATACCCATCAAAGCCATGCATCGGCAGTCCCGCGCTATGGCTGAGCAGACGCCGCAGCGTCACCTTCTCCTTCCGCGTGAAGGGACTGTCCGGCACCTTCCACGACACCAGCTTGCCGTTGACGTCCTCGTCGAGCGACCAGCGCCCTTGCTGCGCATGGTGCGCCACCGCGAGCGCCGTCATCGGCTTGCTGATGGAGCCCGCCTGGAACAGCGTCTCCAGCGTGACGGGCTCCGAGCCCCCCGCCCGCGTCACCCCGTACGACTTCGCCCAGCGCAGCGAGTTCCCCTCGAACACCGCGATGCTCAGCCCGGGGAGCTTGTAGAGCGCCATCCACTCCGCGAGCGTCAGGCGCAGGTGCTCTCCTCCAGGCAGCGGCACCGCCTCCAGCCCCGCCTCCACGCGCGCCACGCGCGCCGACTCCTCGGCGCGGTGCAGCCACTGCGTCGCCGGCCTGGGTGCATCCGCGCCCGTGAGCAATGAAACAGCCAGGCCCCCGAGGACCCCCACCGAGGCGACCCGGCCCCCCAGGGTCTCTCGACACCCCACGACCTTCGATGGCGCGACGCGCCAACGCCCGACCCGATTCCCAAGCATCCGCACTCCCTCCCAAGCAGAGAGGACGCGTCAGGCGTCCTCGACTGGAGCGCGGCACCCTACGGCGGCGCGAGGCCCCGATGGGCACCGGCCATCCCGGGTTGTGTCATGCTTCCGCCATGAGTGACGGGGGGACGCGTTCAGCGCGCAACCCTCGAAGTGGCGTGAGTACGCAACCACTTGTCGCCCACCCATGTTTCAGGTCATGCGACGTTCAGAAGCGCCGTTCGTTGCACAGCCCTCGGGCAGCAGGGCCGAGACACGGGGGGGAAGATGACGAGACACGACGGGTCCACGCCGAGACTCTGGAAGACGCTCATATGCTTCTTGCGAGTCCTCATGACGCAGGTGCTCTATCTGGCACCGCTGTTCTGGTTCATGGAGCTGTCCCAGAACATCGCCTGGCACTGGATGAACGATGATTGGGGTTGGCACTACCCCACCTCCCCGTATCACTGGTTCTCGTTCGCCAGCATGATTCTGTGGGCCGGCTGCGTGGGCCTGCTGTGGACGCTGCACTACTTCTTCTTCTACCCGCGCAAGGTCAAGGTCTGGACCCGCGTGGCCATCGGCACGGTGGTGTGCTGGTTGGGAGAGTGGTTCGGCGGTTACCTGGCGGCGAATGTCTTCCATTACCCGCTTCAGGTGTGGCCCGGCTCACCGCTCATCTACGTCCACTACGCCGCCCTGTTCTTCTGGGTCAGCAACGTCATCGTCTACCACCTGGTCACGGTGAACGTGGTGGACCTGACGCCCACGTATGACGCGCCGCCGGAGTCTGGCGCCGCCCGCGCCCACGTCGTGGCCTGAGCCCCCGCGCGTCAGCCCAGGCTCGCGCTGGCGTTGTGCCCTTCCAAGGGCAGCTTGAGTCGCGCGCGGCACCCACGCCCCTCGGGGCGGTTCTCGAGTCGGAGGGTGCCGCCGTGGGCTTCGGCAATCTGCCGGCACAGCGCCAGGCCGATGCCGCTGCCCTGGGGCTTGGTCGTGAAGAAGGGCACGAAGAGGTTGCCCGTGTCCGCCAGCCCCGCGCCTTCGTCCTCCACCCAGACCTCCACCGCGCCGGGCGACAGCACCGCCCAGGACACCCAGACCTGACGTGTCTGGGATTCCGTCAGCACCGCGTCCACCGCGTTGCGCACCAGGTTGATGAGCAGCTGCTCGAGCTGGTCCGAGTCCCCGCGGACCACCAGCGCCGGCCCCGCCCGCACCTCCACCGGACGCCGCGTCTCCAGCGCCGCCACGCGCCGCACCCAGCCCTCCACCTCCACGCCGGAGAGCACCGGCGGAGGCAGGCGCGCCAGCCGCGCATACGCGGACATGAAGCGCGCCAGGGACTCCGAGCGCCGCGCGACGATGCCCAGGCCGCTCCTCGCGTCGTCCTCCCAGTCGGAGGGGCGCGGCTCTTGAATCAGCAGGTCCCGCAGCGACTCCGCGATGGATTGGATGGGTGACAGCGAGTTGTTGATTTCATGGCTCAGCACCCGCACCAGCCGGCGCCACGCCTCGCGCTCCTGCTCGCGCAGCGCCAGCCGCAGGTCGGCCAGCACCACCAGGTGGTGCGGCAGGCCTCCTTGTCGGAAGCCTCCCCGCCGCAGCTCGTAGGGCCCGCCCTCCTCCGCGAACGAGCGCGACAGCCGCCGAGGCGCGGGCCCCTCCAGCAGGTCCGCCAGCCCCAAGGCCCCCGCACCCTTGCCCATCAGCTGCGAGCGCGACTGGCCCAGGAGCTTCTCGCCCGCACGGTTCACCAGCCGCAGCGTCCCCGCGACGTCGAAGGCCAGCACCCCGACGTCAATCTCCTCCATCACCTGCTCGAGCAGCGCGCCCGCCTCCAGCGCGCCCAGCCGCTGCTCGCGCAGCGTGTCGCCCAGGGCATTCACCTCCAGGAGGACCTCGCCCAGCGCGTCGCCCGCACGGGCCCCGCGTCCGCGCGTCGAGTAGTCCCCCTCGCGCAGCGCCGCCAGGAGGTTGGCCAGGGCGTGCAGCGGGCGCGTCACCCGCTCCCGCACCAGCAGGCCCACACCCAGGAAGACGCCCACCACCAGCGTGGTGAGCGTCCAGCGGACCTTCGAGGAGAATTCTCCCGTCCACACCAGCGCGAGCGAGGCCACCACGCCCGGGATGCCCGCGAGCCACACCAGCGCGAGCACCTGCAAGTCATGTGGCCAGGGCTCGCGCTGCTGCTTCACCGTGCTCCCTTGATTCCGTAGTACTGGAGCCGACGGTACAGCGCGCTGCGAGACAAGCCCAGGCCCTTGGCCGCCTCGCTCACGTTGCCTTCCTGCCGCGCGAGTGCGCGCTCGATGAGGTAGCGCTCCACCTCCTCCAGCGTCATCTCCTCCAGGCGGGACAGGCCCTCGCGGCCCGCGCGGCGCAAGAGCAGGTCCTCCGCGGACACCTCGTCGCCCACGGACATCAGGAGCGCGCGCTCCACCGCGTGCTCCAGCTCGCGCACGTTGCCCGGCCACGGATAGGCCAAGAGCGCCTCCAACGCGCCCGGCGTCATCCGCATGGCGTTGCGGCCGTAGCGCTTGCCGTGCTCGGCCAGGAAGTGCGACGCCAGGAGCGGGATGTCCTCGCGTCGCTCGCGCAGCGCGGGCAGCGGAATCTCCACCGTGTTGAGGCGATAGAGCAGGTCCTCGCGGAAGCGGCCCTCCGCCACGGCCTTGGCCAGGTCCACGTTGGTGGCGCTCACCACGCGCACGTCCACTCGCCGCGTCTTGGACGAGCCCACCGGGTGCAGCTCTCCCGTCTGGAGCACGCGCAGGAGCTTCGCCTGCTGCGACAGCGGCATGTTGCCAATCTCATCCAGGAAGAGCGTGCCTCCGTCCGCCAGTTCGAAGCAGCCCGTGCGGTCCGTCTTCGCGTCGGTGAAGGCGCCCTTCACGTGGCCGAACAGCTCGCTCTCGAAGACCCCCTCCGACAGGCCACCGGAGTTGACCGCCACGAAGGCGCGGTCCGCCCGGGTGGACGAGGCGTGGAGCAGCCGGGCCACCACTTCCTTGCCCGTGCCGTGCTCGCCCGTCACCAGCACGTTGGCGGCGGAGGGCGCCACGCGCTCAATCATCCGCCGCACGGGCATCATGGCGCGCGACTCGGACACCAGGGTGGGCAGCCCGGACTGGGCGCGGCGCAGGTGCTGGTTCTCATCCTCCAGCCGGCGGCTGCGCTTGAGCGCCCGGGACAGCTCCAGCTGCGTGCGCAGCGTGGCCAGCAGGCGCGTGTTGTCCCACGGCTTCTGAACGTAGTCGCGCGCGCCGCCGCGCATGGCCTCCACCGCGCCCTCCACGCTGCCCCAGGCGGTCATCACCACCACGGGCAGCGTCGAGTCCTGCGCGCGGATGCGGCCGAGCAGGTCCATGCCCTCCTTCCCGGAGGTGGTGTCGCGCGCGTAGTTCAGGTCCATGAGGACCAGGTCCACGTCCTCGGTCTCCAGCGTGGCGAGCGCCCCCGCGGGCGACTGCGCCGTGACGACGGCGTGCCCGTCCCGCTTCAAGAGCAGGCGGAGGGCCTCCAGCACGTCGGCCTGGTCATCCGCGACCAGGATGCGCGAGGGCCGGGCCGCCGGAGCGGACACGGGCGCGGGGGCAGGGGGTGGAACAACGGGAGTGGTGGGGGAGAAGACAGGTTGGGGCTCGGACACGGAAAGTCATCCCAGAGAAGAGAGTGCCTGAAACAAAGGACTCAGCCTCCACGCAGCACGGAGGCCGGGTCCACGCCCGCCGCCCGACGAGCCGGGAGCCAGCTCGCCAGCCAGGCGGTGACCAGTAACAGCAAGCAGACGGAGGCCATGACTCCGACATCCAGGGCCTCCATTCCGTACAGCAGACCTTCCACGGCCCGGTGCGCCGACAGCGTGCCCACCAGTCCCAGCCCCAGGCCCCATCCCACACGGCGAAGCGCCTGGCCCACCACCAGACGCAGGACATCCGCCGAACGAGCGCCCAGGGCCATCCTCACGCCCATCTCATGCTCTCGTTGTGCCACGGAATAGGACATGACGCCGTAGATGCCCACCGCGGCCAGCACCAGTGCCAGCACGCCGAAGGCCCCCAGCAACACCGCTCGGAATCTCGGCAATCCCAAGTCCGTGGACAATCTTTCTTCCAGCGTCGCCACCTGCGCGAGCGCCACCATCGAATCCACCGCGCGCAGCTCCTCGCGCACCACCGCCTCCAGGGACTGGGGCGCCAGGTTCCCGGAGGCCCGCACCGCGAGCTGCCCGTCCGACGCCCCTTCCTGCGCCATGGTCATGTAGACGGTGGGCTCGTGCCCGGCCGTGACGCCCGCGTACGCGACGTCCCGCACCACGCCCACCACCGTCGTCCAGAGGGGCTTTCCGTCCGCGTCGCTCCCGCCGAAGGTGACGCGGCGGCCCAGGGGGTCCAGGCCGGGGAAGACCTCCCGGGCGAAGCGCTCGCTGATGACCATGACGCGCGGGGCGTTGGCCCCATCCGTCTCGGCCAGCCGACGGCCGGCGAGCAGGGGCACCTTCAGTGCCTCCAGGAACCCAGGCGTGGCGACGTTGAACAGCGCATGGGGCCGAGGGGAGACATCCTCCGTTCCCTCCGCCCAGTAGCCCGCGCGGCCGATGGAGCCGCCCGCGGGGAGGCTGGTCCCCACGCCCACGGCGGCGACCTCCGGACGCGCGGCGAGGCGGGCCGTCAGCGCCTGGTGGAACGCGGCCGCCTTCTCCTCCGAGCCATACTGGTTCGTGGGCAGCACCAGCCGCGCGACGAGCACGCCCGCCGGCTCCAGGCCCGGGTCCGCCTGGTACAGCCGCAGGAAGCTCTTGAGCATCAGCCCCGCGCCGCAGACGAGCATCAGCGCCAGCGCCACCTCCGCCACCACCAGCACCGAGTGCGCGCGGCTCCGTCCCGCCTCCGTCGCCCCCCGCCCCAGGACCGAGGCGGGCGACATCCGGCTCTTGCGCAGCGCCGGCAGCAGCCCCACCCCCACGCCCGTCACCAGCGTCACCCCCAGCGCGAACAGGAGGACGCGGCCGTCGATGCCCATCTCGCTGGCGCGGGGCAGCCGGCTGCCTCCCACCATCAGCACCAGGTCCGTGGTCCACCGCGCCAGCAGCACGCCGCCCACGCCGCCCATCAGCGCGAGCAGCAGGCTCTCCGTGAGGAGCTGACGCACCAGCCGTCCACGCCCGGCGCCCAATGCCACGCGGATCCCCAGCTCCCGCTCCCGCGCCGCCGCGCGCGCCAGTTGGAGGTGCGCCACGTTCGCCGCCGCCAGCAACAGCACCAGCGACACCGCGCCCAGGAGCACCCACAGCAGCAGCCCCACATCCCGCGTGAGCAGGTCCTGGAAGCGCATCACCCCCACCACCAGGCTCGTGTCCTTCTCGTCGCGCAGCCGTCCGCCCACGACGGTCATCTCGTGACGCGCCGACTCCAGCGTGGCCCCGGGCGCGAGCCGCCCCATCACCGAGAACGCGCGGTGGCCGCGGTGCGTGCGGTCTCTCGACGTGGCCGCGCCCGGCAGGCTGTCGAACGGGAACCAGACGTCCGTGGAGGGATTGGGAATCTGGAAGGACGGCGGCATCACGCCCACCACCGTGTAGGGCTGCCCGCTCAAGGTCAGGGTGGAGCCCAGCACCTGGGGCGTCCCGCCCTCCTTCAGCCACCGCGCATGGGAGAGCACCACCACGGGCGCGTCACGCTCCGCCCCGGTGAAGGTCCTCCCCAACGCGGCCGTCGCCCCGAAGGCGCCGAAGAAGTCCCCCACCACCGTGGCCCCGCGAACCATCTCCGCGTCGCCCGCGCCCGTGCGGTTGAAGAGGTCGGCGGACACCGCCGTCAACGAGCGAATCTGGGTGAGCTGGCTCGCTAGGTCCTCGTAGTTCGGGAGGCTGTAGCGCGAGCGGCCCTGTTGCTGCTTCTCCGCCGAGAGCACCACCAGTCGCTCCGGCTCCGCGAAGGGAAGCGGGCGCAGCAGCACCGCGTCCACCACGCTGAACAGCGCCGTCGTCACGCCGATACCCAGGGCCAGCACCAGCACCGCCGCCAGCGTGAAGGCCGGCGACTTGCGCAAGGAGCGCAGGGCGTAGCGCACGTCCATCGACAGGTCACTCAACATGATGGGTTACTCCAGTACGACTGCATCAGGGTTTCACTTCTGGAGCCAGCCATCCGCGAGCTGGATGATGCGATTGCCGTAGGCCGCGTTGGCCTCCGAGTGGGTCACCTGGATGATGGTGGTGCCCTGCTTGTTGAGCGTCTGGAACACCTCCATGATGTGCTTGGCCTGCTGCGAGTGGAGGTTCCCCGTGGGCTCGTCCGCCAGCAGCACCTTGGGCGAGGCGATGAGCGCGCGGGCGATGCCCACCAGCTGCTGCTGACCGCCGGAGAGCTGCGAGGGGAACAGGTCCTTCTTCCCCACGAGCTGGAAGCGGTCCAGCATGTCGCCCACCAGCGCCTCGCGCTCACCGCGCTTCAGGTCGCGGTAGGACAGCGGCACCTCCAGGTTCTCCGCCACCGTGAGGTTGTCCAGCAGGTGGTACTGCTGGAAGACGAAGCCGATGGTGCGCCGGGACAGCTCGCCGCGCTCCTTGAGCTTCATCCCGTGCACGGCGTGGCCGTCCAGGACGTACTCGCCCTTCCACTCGGCGTCGAGCATGCCCATCACTGACAGCAGCGTGGACTTCCCCGCGCCGGACGGGCCCATCATCGTGACGAACTCACCGGCCTGGATGTCCAGGTCGATGTTGCGCAGCACCCAGACGCGGCCTCCGGCCAGGGGATAGGACTTTTCAATCTGCCGCAGGGAAATGAGAGGGGAGGACATGGTCGAGGCTTTCGTGCTCACTCGGAGCGCAAGGAGATGATGGGGTCCACGCTCGACGCACGCCGCGCCGGCAGCCACGTCGCCAGCAGCGCCACCGTGCTCAGGAGCGCCGCGACACCCACGAAGGTCCACGGGTCATACGCCGTCACGCCGTACAAAAGAGAGCCCAGGAAGCGGGCCAGTCCCAGCGACATCACCAGGCCCACGGCCACGCCCAGGCCCGCGAGCTTCAGCCCCTGGCGCAGCACCAGCAGCACCACGTCGGAGCGGGCCGCGCCCAGGGCCATGCGGATGCCCATCTCCCGCGTGCGCCGCGCGACGGAGTAGCCGACGACGCCGGCGATGCCCAGCGCGGCCAGGAGCAGCGCCGTCCCCGCGAACAGGCCCATCAGCCAGGCCGACAGGCTGCGCGAGCCGATGGACTCGTCCACCAGTCGCGAGAGCGGGGCCACGCTGTACAGCGGCACGTCCGAGTCCACCGCGCGAAGCTCCGCCTCCACCGCGGTGCGCACGGACTCGGGAGCACCGGACTTCACGCGCACGACGAGCCCCAGGTAGGCGCTCGGCAGCGCCGCCAGGGACCAGTAGGCCGCGGGCCGCGCGGGCGAGGTGAGCCCCCACTCGCGCAGGTCATCCACGATGCCCACCACCGTCGACCACTGCGCCTGGGGCGCCAGCGAGAGGCGCTGGCCCAGCGCGTTGCCCTGGGGCCAGTACAGGTCCGCGAAGGTCTTGTTGATGACCACCTCGGCGGGAGCATCCAGCTCGCCGAGGGTCTCATGCAGGCGGCCCTGGAGCAGCTTCACGTTCAGCGTGCGCAGATACCCCGGGCTCGCCACGCGGAAGTCCACGGACGGAGGAAGCTCCCCCGGCGTCTCGGGCCGGCCCTCGAACTCGAGCCCCCGCGTGGCGGTGCCTCCGAGCGGCAGCAGGTCGGTCAGCCCCACCGACTCCACCCCCGGGAGTCCTTGCAAGCGCTCCAGCAGGTCGCGCTGGAAGGCCAGCTTGCGGGCGGGCTCCGAGTAGCGCGCGGCGGGCAGCGCGAAGCGCCCCGTGAGCACCCCTTCCGAGGTGAAGCCCTCATCGACCTCGCGCAGCGCGTGCAGGCTCTTCATCACCAGGCCCGCGCCCACCAGCAGCACCAGCGCGAGCGCGATTTGAGCCACAACGAGGCCCGAGCGCAGCCGCCCCGAGCGTCCGCTCTCCGTCCCGCGCGAGCCCTCGCGCATCGTCGCGTTCAGGTCCGCGCGGCTCGCCTGCAGCGCGGGCACCAGGCCGAACATCAGGCCCGTGAGCAGTGACACGCCCACGGTGAAGGCCACCGACGTCGGGTCCAGCCGCACCTGCGACACGCGAGGCAGCCCGTCTCCCACGAAGGCCAGGAGCGCGTCCGTCCCCCACATCGCGAGCAGGAGCCCCGCCGCGCCGCCCACCACGGACAGGACCAGGCTCTCCGTGAGGAACTGCGCCACCAGCCGCCCCCGGCTCGCGCCCAGCGCCGCGCGGATGGACACCTCGAGCTCCCGCGCCGCCGCCCGCGCCAGCATCAGGTTCGCCACGCTGCTGCACGCCACCAGCAGCACGAAGCCCACCGCGCCCAGCAGCAGCCACAGCGTCCCACGCACCTTGCCGACGACGCGGTCCTCCAGCGGGGTGATGCGGATGGCCCAGCCAATGCCCTGGTAGCGAGGCTCCCCCGCTTCCATCTCCTGGGCGATTCGCGCCACGTCCGCGCGCACCTGCTCCATCGTCACGCCCGGCTTCATCCTCACCAGGGAGGTGAAGTGCCGGTCCGTGCGCGCATGCACCAACTCCGCGCGGGGAACCAGGGGCACGTAGAGCTCGGCGCTCAAGGGGTACGCCACGCCTCGGGGCAGCACACCCACCACCGTGTAGGGCTCGCCATCGAGCTGCATCGTCTTGCCCAGCACTCGCGGGTCCTCCGCGAAGTGCGCGCGCCAGGCCTTGTGCGTCAGCACCACGACCTTCTGCGCCCCGGGCGTCGCCTCGTCCTCGGTGAAGCCTCGGCCCAGCGCGGGCGTCACGCCCAGCGTGGGGAGCAGCGTGGCGGTGCCATGCACCACGCCGAAGCGCTGCGGCGTGCCGCCGCCCGTCAGCGTCATGTCCCGCCACGTGTACGCCGCCACCGAGCTGAACACGCGCGGCCGGGTGCTGAAGTCCTGGTACTCCGGAATCGAGATGCCGACGTCCTCCAGGCCCGCCTTCCGGATGTCGTTGGACAGGTGCAGCAGCCGCTCAGGCTCCGCGAACGGAGGAGGCGTGAGCAGCACGCCATTCACCACGCTGAAGACCGCGCTGTTGGCGCCGATGCCCAGCGCCAGCGCGAGCACCGCCACCAGCGTGAAGCCGGGGCTCGCGCGCAGCGAGCGCAGCGTGTAGCGCAAGTCTCGAATCAACGTCTCCATGCCGCTCCTACTCCGCCTTCAACGAGATGATGGGGTCCACGCGGGAGGCCCGCCGCGCCGGCAGCCACGTCGCCAGCAGCGCCACCAGGCTCAGGAGCGCCGCGACCCCCACGAAGGTCCACGGGTCATACGCCGTCACGCCGTACAAAAGAGAGCCCAGGAAGCGCGTCAGCCCCAGGGACATCACCAGCCCCACGGCCACGCCCAGGCCCACCAGCTTCAACCCCTGACGCAACACCAACAGCAGCACGTCGGAGCGAGCCGCTCCCAACGCCATGCGAATGCCCATCTCCCGCGTGCGACGGGTGACGGAGTAGCCGACGACACCCGCGATGCCCAGCGCGGCCAGCAGCAGCGCCGTCCCCGCGAACAGGCCCATCAGCCAGGCCAACAGGCTGCGCGAGCCGATGGACTCATCCACCACCTTCGACAGCGTCGTCACGCCATACAGCGGCAGGTCCGCGTCCACCGCGCGAAGCTCCGCCTCCACCGCCGAGCGCACCGACTCCGGCGTCCCCGACTTCACCCGGACCACCAACCCCCGGAAGGACCCGGGCGCCGCCGCGAGCGACCAGTAGGCCGCGGGCCGCGCGGGCGAGGAGAGTCCCCACTCGCGCAGGTCATCCACGATGCCCACCACCGTCGACCACCGCCGCTCGGGCTCCAGCGAGATGCGCTGGCCCAGTGCATTGCCTTGCGGCCAGTACACGTCGGCGAAGGTCTTGTTGATGACCACCTCCGCGGGCGCGTCCAGCTCGCCGATGGTCTCGTGCAGGCGGCCCTGGAGCAGCTTCGCCTTCAGCGTGCGCAGGTAGTCCGGGCTCGCCACGCGGAAGTCCACCGCGGGCATCACCTCGCCCGGCGTCTCGGGGCGGCTCTCGAACTCGAGGCCCCGCGTGGTGATGCCCCCCAGGGGCAACAGGTTGGTGAGCCCCGCGGACTCCACTCCAGGGAGCGACTTCAGCCGCTCCAGCAGCTCGCGCTCGAAGGCCAGCTTGCGTGCGGGCTCCGAGTAGCGCGCGGCGGGCAGCGCGAGGCGCCCCGCCAGCACTCCCTCCGGCGTGAAGCCCTCGTCGACCTCGTGCAGCGCGAGCAGGCTCTTCATCACCAGGCCCGCGCCCACGAGCAACACCAGCGCCAGCGCCACCTGCGCCACCACCAGGCCCGAGCGCAGCCGCCCCGAGCGGCCACCTTCCGTCCCTCGCGAGCCCTCGCGCATCGTCGCGTTCAGGTCCGCGCGGCTCGCCTGCAGCGCGGGCACCAGGCCGAACACCAGGCCCGTGAGCAGCGACACGCCCACGGTGAAGACCACCGACGTCGGGTCCAGCCGCACCTGCGACACCCGAGGCAACCCCTCTCCCACGAAGGCCAGGAGCGCGTCCGTGCCCCACAGCGCGAACAGGAGCCCCAGTCCTCCGCCGACCACGGACAGGACGAAGCTCTCCGTGAGGAACTGCGCCACCAGCCGACCCCGGCTCGCGCCCAGCGCCGCGCGGATGGACACCTCGCGCTCCCGCGCCGCCGCCCGCGCCAGCATCAGGTTCGCCACGCTGCTGCACGCCACCAGCAGCACGAAGCCCACCGCGCCCAGCAGCAGCCACAGCGTCCCGCGCACGTCCCCCACCACCGTGTCCTCCAGCGGGGTGATGCGGATGGACCAGCCAATCCCGTTGTAGCGAGGCTCCTGCGCCGCCATCTCCCCCGCGACCCGGTCCACATCCGCGCGAGCCTGCTCCAGCGTCACGCCGGGCTTCATCCGCGCCAGGGCGGTGAGGGAGCGCGAGGTGCGCTTCGTGGCGTCCTCCGGCTTGAGGACGAGGGGCACGTAGAGCTCGGTGCTCTCGGGATAGGCCACGCCGCGGGGCAGCACGCCCACCACCGTGTACGGCTCGCCATCGAGCTGCAGGGACTTGCCCAGCGCCTGGGGGTCTTCCAGGAACACGGTGCGCCAGGCCTTGTGCGTGAGCACCACCACCTTCTGCGCACCGGAGGTCGCTTCCTCCTCGGTGAAGCCTCGGCCCAGCACGGGCGTCATGCCCAGCGTGTCGAAAATCGAGGAGGTGCCATGCACCACGCCGAAGCGCTGCGCCGCGGCGCCTCCCGTCAGCGTCATGTCCCGCCAGGAGAACGCCGCCACCGAGCTAAACACGCGCGGGAGCGTGGTGAAGTCCTGGTACTCCGGGAACGAGACGGAGATGCCCTCCAGGTTCGCCTTCTGGATGTCATTGGACAGGTGCAGCAGCCGGTCCGGCTCCTCGAAGGGAGGAGACGTGAGGAGCACCCCGTTCACCACGCTGAACACCGCGCTGTTGGCGCCGATGCCCAACGCCAGCGCGAGCACCGCCACCAGCGTGAAGCCAGGGCTCGCGCGCAGCGAGCGCAGCGTGTAGCGCAAGTCTCGAAGGAACGTCTCCATGTCGTGCCTACTCCGCTCGCAACGCGATGATGGGGTCCACGCGCGTGGCCCGCCGCGCGGGCAGCCACGTCGCCAACAACGCCACGCCCCCCAGCAGCGCGGCCACTCCCACGAAGGTCCACACGTCGTACGCCGCCACGCCGTACAGCAGCGTGCGCAGCAGGTGCGCGAGCCCCAGCGACAACACCAACCCGAGCCCGACGCCCAGGCCCGCGAGCCTCATTCCCTGGCGCAGCACCAGCGCCAGCACGTCCGACTTCGCCGCGCCCAGCGCCATGCGGATGCCCATCTCCCGCGTGCGCTGCGCCACCGAGTAGCCGATGACGCCCGCGAGCCCCAGCGACGCCAGCAGCAGCGCCGTGCCCGCGAACAAGCCCATGAGCAGCGCGGCCAGTCGGTGGTTGCCAATGGACTCGTCCACCAGCCGCGTCAGCGGCGCCACCCCGAACAGCGGCACGTCCGCGTCCAGCGCGCGCAGCTCCGACTCCACCGCCGAGCGCAGCTGCTCCGGAGGGCCCGCCTTCACCCGAAGCGCGAGCGCCAGGTTCGTCCCGCCCAGCTGCGCCAGCGAGTAATACGCCATGGGCACCATGGGCTTGTCCAAGGCCCACTCCCGCGCGTCCTCGACGATGCCCACCACCGTGGTCCACTCGCCATCGGGGCGGTTGAGCTTGAGCCGCTGTCCCAGCGCGTTGCCCTGGGGCCAGTACGCGTCCGCGAAGGTCTTGTTGATGACCACCGCGCCCGCCGCGCCCGGGCCATCCGACGCCTCGAGCCAGCGACCCTGCCGCAGCTTGAAGCCCAGCGTGCGCAGGTAGTCCGCGCTGACGGTGCGGAACTGCACCGCCGGCCACACCTCGTCGGGCCCCTTCGTCCGGCCGTCGATGGCGAAGCCGAACGTCATCGAGTGCCCCAGCGGCAGCAGGTTGGTGAGCCCCACGGACTCCACGCCCGGAAGCGACTGGAGCCGCCCCAGGAGCTCGCGGTGGAAGGCCCCTTGCTGGTCCCGGGTGGCGTAGCTCATGCCGGGCAGCGACAGCTGCGCGGTGAGCACACCCTCCGGACGGAAGCCCGGGTCCACCGTCACGAGCGCCAGCAGGCTCTTGCCGAACAGGCCCGCGCCCACCAGCAACACCAGCGCGAAGGCCACCTGCCCCACCACCAGCCCCGAGCGCAGCCGGCCCGAGCGCCCACCCGCGGTGCCTCGCGAGCCCTCGCGCATCGCCGCGCTCAGGTCCGCGCGGCTCGCCTGGAGCGCGGGCATCAACCCGAAGAGCAGCCCCGACACCAGGCTCAACCCACCGGTGAAGACGAGCGAGCGCACGTCCAGCCGCACCTCCGCCGCGCGAGGAAGGCTGTCGCCCACCAGCGCGAGCAGCAGGTCCGTGCCCCACATCGCGAGGAACAAGCCCAGCACGCCCCCCGCGAGCGACAGCACCAGGCTCTCGGTGAGGAACTGCGCCATCAGCCGGCCACGTCCCGCGCCCAGCGCCGCGCGAATCGACACCTCGCGCTCCCGCGCCGCCGCACGCGCCAGCAGCAGGTTCGCCACGCTCCCGCACGCCACCAGCAGCACGAAGCCCACCGCGCCCAACAGCAGCCACAGCGTGCCGCGCACGTCGCCCACCACCTCGTCCTCCAGCGACTTGAGGCCGATGGTGCGCCGACCGTGCTCGTACTTGGGATGTGCCTGCGCCAGCGATTGCGACACCCGCGCCAGGTCCTGGGCCGCCGCCGCCATCGTGACGCCGGGCTTCAGCCGCGCCAGCACCTCCAGGAAGCGCGTCTCGCGCTTGTCCTCGGACGCCAGGTCCGCCGACGGCGCGAAGGGCCGGTAGAGGTCCGCGCCCGCCGGATACGCCACGCCCCGGGGCAGCACGCCCACCACCGTGTACGGCTCGCCGTCGAGCTGGAGCGTGCGACCCAGCACGCCCGCGTCCTCGGAGAAGTGCGTCCGCCACGTCTGGTGCGTGAGCATCACCACCTTGTCGTTGCCGGGCGTCTCCTCCCCTTCCGTGAAGTTGCGGCCCAGCGCGGGCGCCACGCCCAGCGTCGGCAGGAAGGACGCGGTGGCCTCCACCACGCGCAGGTGTCGCGGCGTGTCCAGGCCCGTCAGCGTGACATCGTCGTCGGAGAAGGCCGCCACGGACTCGAAGACGCTCGGCAGCTCGCGGTACTCGCGATACTCCACCACCGAGGACGTCAGGCCCTTGCGGCCCACGCGCCCGAAGTCGTTCGACACGTCCACCAGCCGCTCGGGCTCGGCGAACGGCGGCGGCCGGAGCAGCACGCCATTCACCACGCTGAAGACCGCGCTGTTCGCGCCGATGCCCAGCGCCAGCGCCAGCACCGCCACCAGCGCGAACCCCGGGCTCTTGCGCAGCGAGCGCAGCGCGTAGCGAGCATCCTGAAGCAAGGTCTCCATGCGCATGCGCTCCTAGTCCGCCTTCAGCGCGATGATGGGGTCCACGCGGGTGGCCCGCCGCGCGGGCAGCCACGTCGCCAGCAGCGCCACGCCCACCAACACCAGGGGCACCGCGCCGAAGGTCCACGGGTCATACGTGCCCACGCCGAACAGCAGCGTGTTCAGCAGCCGGACCAGGCCCAGCGACAGCACCAGGCCCACGCCCAGCCCCACGCCCACGAGGCCCAGGCCCTGGCGCAGCACCAGCATCAGCACGTCGCCGCGCCCCGCGCCCAGCGCCATGCGGATGCCCATCTCCCGCGTGCGCTGCGCCACCGAGTAGCCAATCACCCCCGAAATCCCCAGCGCCGCCAGCAGCAGCGCCGTGCCCGCGAACAGGCCCATCAACACCGCCGACAGCCGACGCGAGCCGATGGACTGGTCCACCCGCTGCGTCATCGACGACACGTTGAACATGGGCAGGTTGGCGTCCAGCCCGCGCAGCTCGGCCTCCAGCGCCGTGCGCAAGGACTCCGGCTTGCCCTGCTTCACGCGCACCGCCAGCTTCACGTACGTGAGCGGCGTCTGCGCCGCGGCGTAGTACGCCGTCGGGCGCGCGGGCGTGTCCAGGCCCCACTCGCGCAGGTCCTCGACGATGCCCACCACCGTCGTCCACCGCGAGTCCTCGCGGTGCAGCTTCACCCGCTGGCCCAGCGCGTTGCCCTTCGGCCAGTAGAGGTCCGCGAAGGCCTTGTTGATGACCACCGCGCCCGCCGCCTCCGGGCCATCCGTCTCCTGGAGCATCCGCCCGTCGAGCAGCCGCACCCGCAGCGCGCTCAGGTAGTCCGTGGTGGCGAAGCGCGTCTCCACCGCGGGCCACATCTCGCCCGGCGCCCGCTCCCGCCCCTCGATGTCGAAGCTGGTGTCGGACCGGCCGCCCAGGGGCAGCATGTTCGCCGCGCCCGCGGACTCCACGCCGGGCAGCGCTCGCACGCGTCGGAGCAGCTCCTCCTGGAAGGCCCGCTTCGCCTCCGGCGTCCCGTAGTTCGCGGCGGGCAGCGTCACCTCGCCGGTGAGCACGCCCTCCGGCGTGAAGCCCGCGTCCACGTTGCCCAGCGCATGGAAGCTGCGCATGAAGAGGCCCGCGCCCACCAGCAGCACCAGCGCGAAGGCCACCTGCCCCACCACCAGCCCCGAGCGCAGCCGGCTCGACTTGCGGCCCTGCGTTCCGCGCGAGCCCTCGCGCATCGTCGCGCTCAGGTCCACGCGGCTCGACTGGAGCGCGGGCACCAGGCCGAACACCACCCCCGTCAGCATCGTCACGCCCAGGGTGAAGAGCACCGAGGTGACGTCCAGCCGCACCTCCGTCGCGCGCGGCAGGCCCTCCCCCACCATGGCCACCAACATGTCCGTGCCCCACACGGCCAGCAGCAACCCCAGGGTCCCGCCGACGCCGGACAACACGAAGCTCTCGGTGAGGAACTGCGCCACCAGCCGCCCGCGCCCCGCGCCCAGCGCCGCGCGAATCGACACCTCGCGCTCCCGCGTCGCCGCACGCGCCAGAAGCAGGTTCGCCACGCTGCCACACGCCACCAGCAGCACGAAGCCCACCGCGCCCAGCAGCAACCACAGCGTGCCGCGCACGCCGCCAACCACCTGGTCCTCCAGTGACTTCACGGAGATGGACCAGCCCAGGTCCTTGTAGTTGCCGGGGTAGAGCGTCTCCATCTCCTGGCCCACCCGCACCAGGTCCGCCTGGGCCGCGGGCAGCGACACGCCCGGCTTCAGCCGGGCCACCATGGCCAGGTAGTGGTTGCCTCGCGTCGCCTCCGCGGTCTTGTCCGCCGGAGGCGCGAAGGGCGCGTACACCTCCGCGCCCGCGGGGTACTCCACGCCCGGCGGCAGCACGCCCACCACCGTGTACGTGTTCCCATCCAGCTGGAGCTCGCGCCCCAGCACCTTCGGGTCCTCGGCGAAGCGCGCGCGCCAGGCCTTGTGCGTGAGCAGCAACACCCGCTCACGGCCCGGCGTCTCCTCCTCCTCGGTGAAGGCGCGCCCCAGCACCGGCGACACGCCCAGCGTGGGGAACAGCGACGCCGTCGAGAACACCGCGTGCAGCCGCTCCGGCGAGTCGCCGCCGGTGAGCGTGACGTTCTCCTCCACGTAGACTCCCACCGAGCTGAAGACCTTGGGCATCGTGAGGTAGTCCCGGTACTCGGGCACCGACACCCAGATGTCCTTCAGGTTCGCCTTGGCGTAGTTGCCCCAGACGTGCACCAGCCGCTCGGGCTGGGAGAACGGCGGCGGCTTGAGCAGCACGCCATTCACCACGCTGAAGACCGCGCTGTTGGCGCCGATGCCCAGCGCCAGCGCGAGCACCGCGACCCCGACGAAGCCGGGGCTCTTGCGCAGCGTACGCAGCGCGTATCGGACGTCCTGGAGAAGGGTTTCCATGGAGGAGAGGGTCTGCGTGGGAGGGAGGGAGGGAGGTTCAGCGACGCTGCTCGTCCTGGACGATGCGCCCGTCGAACAGGCTCACCGTGCGCGTGGCGGTGCGCGCGTGCGCCGGGTCGTGCGTCACCATGCAGATGGTGGCTCCGCCCTTGTGCAGGTCCGACAGGAGCTGCATCACCGCCTCGCCGTTCTTCGAGTCGAGGTTGCCGGTGGGCTCGTCCGCCAGCAGGATGAGCGGGTCACCCGCCACCGCGCGCGCCACGGCGATGCGCTGCTGCTGACCACCGGACAGCTGCCCCGGCATGTGCCGCGCCCGGTGCGCCATGCCCACGCGCTCCAGCGCGCGCTCCACCCGCTGCTTGCGCTCGGCGGCGGGCATGCCCCGGTACGTCAGGGGCAGCTCCACGTTCTCGAACACCGTCAGGTCGCCAATCAGGTTGAAGCTCTGGAAGATGAAGCCGATGTGCCGGTTGCGCACGAGCGCCCGGTCCGACGCGGACAGGTCCAGCACGCTCTTGCCGTCCAGCAGGTACGTGCCGCGCGTCGTCGTGTCGAGCAACCCCAGCACCGCCAGCAGCGTGGACTTGCCGGAGCCGGACGGGCCGACGATGGCCACCCACTCGTTCTGCCGGATGTTGAGGTGGATGTTGGAGAGCGCGTGGGTCTCCACCTCCTCCGTCTCGAACACCTTCGTCAGCCCCTCCAGCTGGATGAGGGACTTGCCCGGGTCCACCTTGGGCGCCTCCGCCAGCACCACCGCGTCCCCAGGAGCGGGAGCTTCCACACTGTTCGTCGTCGTCGTCATCGCAGCCTCACCCGCTCGACCGCGTCCCACGCGGCCATGTCCGAAAGCACCACCTGGTCACCCTCCGCCAGGCCCTGAAGAACCTCGACGGCATTCACCGAGCCCCGGCCCAGCTGCACCGGCACCCGCACCGCCTCCTCGCCCCCGGGAATCAGCCGGAACAGCGCCATCGTCCCGTTGGGCTGAGCCCCCGCCGGCCGGCCCACCGAGAGCACGTTGGCCAGCCGCTCCAGCTCCACGGTGCCCTCCACGGTGAGGTCCGGGCGCACGCCCTTGGGCAGCTCCGCCGGCAGCGACACCTCCACCCGCACCGTGCCCTGGCTGGCCGCCGGCGCCACGCGAGCCACCGTGCCCTCCACCACCCCGTTGCGCGTGTCCACCAGCGCCTTCTGTCCCGGCTGGATGTCGCGCGCCTGCGTCTCCGCGATGCGCAGCTCCGCCTTCAGCCGCTCGGGCTTGACCACCTTCGCCAGCAGCACGCCGGGCGTCACCCACTGGCCCAGCTCCAACGGAAGCTCCTGCAGCACGCCGTCCTCACCCGCGAGCACCTTCATCGACTCCACCTGGTTACGTCGGAACCGGGCCACCGCTTTCAATCGTTCGACCTGGCCCTGCTGCGCCGCCATCTGGTCGCGCATGCTGGTCGTCACGACCGCCAGCTTCTTGCGCTCCAGCTCCAGCCGCCGCGTCAGCTCGCCCGCCTTGTCGCCCGCCTGCTTCGCCTCCATGTCCGCGATGAACGCCTTCTCCAGGAGCGTGGTGTTCGCCTGCGCGCGGCGCTCCGCGTCGGAGGAGTCCGTGGTGAGCGTGGCCACCGCGGCCTCCTGCGCCAGCCGCTGCGTCTCCAGCGTCATGCGCATCTGGATGAGGTCCGCCTCCGCGCTGGCCAGCTGCCGCTCCGCCTCCAGCATCTGCAGCTGCACGTCCGGGTTGGACAGCTCCATGAGCAGCGTGTCGGCCTTCACCTGCGCGCCGGGGCGCACGTGGATGCGCTCCACCCGGCCCGCCGTGTCCGCCGTCAGCCAGCGGATGTACTCGGGCACCAGCGTCCCCGCGCCCTTCACCTGGCGCACCATGGGGCCCCGCTTCACCGTGTCCAGCCACACCGAGGCCCGGTCCACCGAGGGCGCCGCCGGCTTCAGCCGGCCCAGTCCCACCGTGACGAGAATCAGCGCGAGTGCGCCTCCAATGGCGAGCAACCAGGGCTTGCGGCGCGGCTTCTTGGGCTTGGGAATGTCCACGACGGCCCCTAGAGCGAGCCGCGTGCCAACCGGTCAACGCAATGCAACCCCAAGGAATTGCTGGGGACTCCGGCCCCCCCTCCCCCGGACGTGCCCGGTTCCGCGAAGTGATGTCCCAGAAGCGAACAACACCATCGGTGGGTGGATCATCCCCGTCCCCAGTTAAAACAAGCTTGCCCGCCGGGATTGATTCATCACTTGTCCCTCCAGGAAATGTCGGAAGTAGGCTGCGCCGCCCATGACTTCGTCCCTCCTCGAAGCCTTCCTGGACCACGCCCACCGTGCGCCGGGGCGGCCGCTGCTCACCTTCGAGCGTGAGCCGGTCTCCTACGGCGAGCTGGCCGAGCACGTCACGGCCTTCGCGAAGGGGCTGCGGCAGCGCGGCCTGCAGCCCGGTGAGCGCGTCGCGCTGTTCCTGGAGAACAGCCCGCGCTTCATCATCGCGTATCTCGGCGTGCAGGCCGCGGGCGGCGTGGTGGTGCTGGTCAATACGGCGTATCGCCAGGTGGAGCTGGCGCACATCCTGTCGGACGCGGAGGTGCACACCTGCGTCACGGGCACCGCGGGCATCGCGGAGCTGCTCCCGCTGAGGGACCAGCTGCCCTCGCTCCAGTGGCTCGTCGCGGCGGAGCCTCCCGCGGCGGCGACCCCGGCCTCGCTACCCGTCGTCTCCTTCGACACGCTGCTCGTCGAGGGCGCCTCCGCCCCCATCTCCCTGAGCCTGCCCCGCCCGGAGGACCTGGCCGTCCTGGGCTACACGTCCGGCACGACGGGGCGCTCCAAGGGCGCCATGCTGCTGCACCGCAACCTCCTGGCCAACGTGAAGGCCGTGACGGAGGCGTGGCGGTGGACGGCCGAGGACCGGCTCCTGCTGGCCCTGCCCCTGTTCCACACGCACGGGCTGATGGTGGGCCTGCACGGCACGCTGTACACGGGCGCGAGCCTGGAGCTGCACCGGCGCTTCGTCGCCACGGACGCGCTGGCCACGCTGCGCGACGACGCGTCGCTGACGATGTTCTTCGGCGTGCCCACCATGTACGGGCGGCTCCTGGAGGAGTCCCGGCGCACGGGCGTGAAGCCTCGCGCGCTGCGGCTGTGGGTGTCCGGCTCCGCGCCGCTGAGCCCCCAGCTGTTCCACGACATCGAGCACGACTTCGGCGCGCGCATCCTGGAGCGCTACGGGATGACGGAGACGGTGATGAACACCACCAACCCCTTCGAGGGCGAGCGCCGCCCGGGCACGGTGGGCTTCCCCTTCCCCCGCCAGGAGGCGCGCGTGGTGGACGTGCGCACGCGCAAGGGGCTGCCTTCGGGCGAGACGGGCGAAATCGAGGTGCGCGGCCCCCACGTCTTCGCCGGCTACTGGCGCCGCCCGGACGCCACCGCCGAGTCCTTCGACGCGGAGGGCTGGTTCCGGACCGGTGATTTGGGCGAGGTGGACGCGGACGGCTACCTGCGCATCACCGGCCGCGCGCGCGAGCTCATCATCAGCGGCGGCTTCAACGTGTACCCCCGCGAGGTGGAGGAGGTGCTGGCCACGCACCCGGGCGTCGCGGAGGTGGCCGTGCTGGGCCTGCCCGACGCGGACTACGGAGAGCAGGTGGTCGCCGTGGTGGTGCCCCCGCCGGGCGTCCACGCGCCGGAGGCCCAGGCCCTGGTGGAGTGGTGCCGGGACAGGCTCGCCAGCTTCAAGAAGCCGCGCCGCGTCGTCTTCATGGAGTCGCTGCCGCGCAACGCGCTGGGCAAGGTCCAGAAGCACCTGCTGCGAGCCCGACTGCGGTGAAGCACTTCGTGACAGAGGGGGTGGCGGATGGGGGTCCGGGAGCCCAGCGCAGGATTCCGAACACACCGCGCTCAAATCCGTGTGCGGCGCCGAGCCGTGTCCTACCTTCCCGCCCTGGGGTGGAAAGGGCCGGGTTGCCCGAGGCCCGAGCCCCGCGTGGTGACTCCTCGCGAAGGGAGGGTGGGCGTCGATGAAGCGGCTGCTCATCGTCGATGACGAGCTGGCCATCGTCGAGGCCCTCCAGGACATCCTCTCCGTGGAGGGGTACGGCATCCTCACCGCCTTCAACGGCGCGGAGGGACTTCAGCGCATGGCCGAAGTCCGGCCGGACCTGGTGCTTCTCGACCTGATGATGCCGGTGATGGACGGGCGGGAGATGTTGCGCCGCATGCGCGACGACCCCGCCCTGCGCGCCATCCCCGTCGTCGTCATGAGCGCGGGACGCATCTCGGAGGAGGAGCGGCGCTCCAGCGCGCGCTTCCTGGCCAAGCCCTTCGAGCTGGACCTGCTCCTGGACACCATCGCGGAGCTGCTGGGCGGCCCCCAGGACTGAGGTGGGGGCCGCGGGGCCTGCGCCTCAGCCCGGCGTCGCGCGGAAGAGCGTGTCCCGGTAGTACTGGAGCTCGTTGATGCTGGAGCGCAGGTCCGCCAGCGCGGTGTGCCCGGAGGGCGGCTTGCGAGGCTCCACGAGGTTCGGGTACCAGGCGCGCGTGAGCACCTTGAGGCTCGTCACGTCCACCATGCGGTAGTGCAGGAAGCGCTCCAGCATGGGCATGTACTGGAACAGGAAGCGGCGGTCGGTGTGGATGGAGTTGCCCGCCAGCACGCCCTCGCCCACGTCGCAGTGCTCGGCCACCAGCGCGGTGACTTCCTTCTCCGCCACGCGCAGGGACGTGGTGGACGCGCGCACCTTCTCGAGCAGGCCGTTGCGCGTGTGCATCTCCTTCACCACCGGCTCCATCCGCAGGAGCACCTCCTCCGGCTGCCAGATGACCCGCTCGAACTCCGCGAGCGGGCGGAGGTCCGGGCCAGTGATGATGACGCCAATCTCGATGATGGCGCACGACTCGGGGTCCAGGCCGGTCATCTCCAGGTCCAGCCAGACAAAACGGGGCTCACGCGAACGCATCCCCCGCCTATAGCAGCCCGCGCGTCCACGCGGGGCGTCAATGCTCAGGGCCGCCGTCCACCGCTCACTCGGCGCTCCACCGGCCGTCCGCGCCTCGGCGCACGGTGGGTCCTTCGGGCGCATCCAGGTGGCGCACGAGCCAGTCCGCCGCGCGGCGCGCCACTTCCTCCAGCGCGCCGGGCTCCTCGAAGAGGTGGCTCGCGCCGGGGATGACGACCAGGGACTTGGCGCCCGGCAGCTCGTCGAAGGCCTCCTGGTTCAGCTCCAGCACGTCCACGTCCGCGCCGCCCACCAGCAGCAGCGTGGGCGCGTGGACCCGGGCCAGCGCGGGCCCGGCCAGGTCGGGCCGGCCGCCTCGGGACACCACCGCCTGGACGAGGTCCGGGTTCAGCGCCGCCGCCACCAGCGCCGCCGCCGCGCCCGTGCTGGAGCCGAAGTAGCCGCGGTGCAGCGCGGACATCTCCGGCACGGACCGCGCCCACCGCGTCACCGCCACGAGCCGCAGCGCGAGGAACGGGATGTCGAACCGCAGCGACCCGGTGCTCGCGTCGAGCATCTCCTCGTCCTCGCTCAGCAGGTCGAACAACAGCGTGCCCAGCCCCACGCGGCGCAGCGCGCGCGCCACGGCGCGGTTGCGCGGACTGAGGCGGCTGCTGCCACTGCCGTGCGCGAAGACGACCAGGCCTCGCGGGCGCGGCGGGATGCCCAGGCTGCCGCCCAGCAGCACGCGGCCCACCTGGACGCGCACCTCGCGGACCTCGCCCTCGTCGGCGGCCTGTCTTGCGTCCGGTGGCTTCACATCCACGTGCCTCCCGGGTCCGCGGACTCCGTCACGGCATGGGGGCGCCACGGCGGCTGGCCCGAGCGCTCGATGAGGTTCTGCAGCTCCACGTCCGGGAGCGCGCGGAAGTCCTCATACGCCTCCGACACGGAGCGCAGCCCGGGCTCCGTCCACACGCACACCACCTGGTCCGCCTCCGGGCGCACCACCTCCAGCCCTCGCGCCGAGGCCACGGGCGTGGCCAGCACCTTGCGGCCCGGGTGCAGCGCGTCCAGCGCCCTGAGCGCGGCGGCGGCGGACGCGCCCGTCAGCACGCCGTCATCCACCAGCAGCACGGTGGCGCCGGACACCTCCGGGGGCGGACGTCCGCGCAGCCGGCGCACCTGCGACTCCACCTCGTCCTGCTCGTCGCGAATCAGCCCCTCCAGCTTCGGCCGGGGCAGGGGCGCCAGCCGCATCGCGTCCGCGAGCAGGAACTGGCTGCCGCCCTCCGACACCGCGCCCAGCGTCATCACCCTGCCGGGGATGGTGAGCCGCCTCGACACCCAGACGTCCATGGGCACCTCCAGCGCGCGCGCCACCTCGTACGCCACCCGGAGCCCACC
The DNA here is from genome assembly GCF_038561935.1 of Myxococcus stipitatus. Next base: position 9,666,649 of record NZ_CP102770.1, read on the forward strand.
TCGGGCCAGCCCCAACACCCGCACGTCCGTCCCCCGGAAGGGGAGGAGCCTGGCCGCCAGCCGCCGCCCCGCGTCGGCCCTGTCGCGAAACCGCATCGTCGACCTCCTCGTCCCCCCAAGGAAAAGCACGCCCCGCCTCGCTGGCGGCGAAGAGGGGGACAGCGGCCCTCCTGGAAGCCTGCTGTGACAGAGGAGGAGGAGAGCGCCCCCATGTCCGCCGGCCGCGCTAGGGTGTGGGCATATGGACCCCATCCTCATCACCGGTACCGCCAGCCCTCACCTGGGACGGGAGCTCGCCCGAGCCCTGGGCGTGGCGCCCACTGACTGCCACTTCGAACGCTTTCCGGATGGAGAGATGCACCTGGAGGTCCCCACCAGCGTGCGCGGTCGCACCGTGGTGCTGGTGCAGTCCCTGACGCCGCCCGCGGGGGAGCACCTGCTGGAGCTGCTGTTGATGGCGGATGCGTGCTGGCGCGCCGGCGCGGCCCGGCTCGAGGCCGTGGTGCCGTACCTGGGCTACGCGCGGCAGGACCGGCGCGCGAAGCCCGGTGAGCCGCTGGGCGGCCGGCTGGTGGCGGACATGCTGACGCAGGGCCGCTTCTCGCGGGTGATGGTGGTGGACCTGCACAGCCCCGCGCTGGAGGGCTGCTTCGGCGCGCCGCTGGAGCACCTCACCGCGCTGCCGCTCCTGGCGGACGCGCTGCGGCCCAAGGTGACGGACACGTCCGTGGTGGTGGCGCCGGACCTGGGCGCGGTGAAGCGCGCGGAGGCGCTGGCCCGGCTGCTCGGCCGCCCGTGGGCGGTGATTCACAAGGTGCGGCTGAGCGGCGACGAGGTCCACGCCAGCGGCCTCATGGGCGAGGTGCGCGGCAAGCGCCCCATCCTCGTGGACGACATGGTGTCCACGGGCGGCACGCTCGTGGCCGCGGCGGGGACGCTGCGCGAGGCGGGCTGCGCGGAGGACCTGACGGTGGTCACCACCCACGCGCTCCTGGTGGGCCCCGCACTGGAGCGACTGAAGGCGCTGCCCCTGGGCAACCTGGTCGCCACCGACAGCGTGGAGCCGCCCTCGGGGCTGCCCTTCCCCCACCACGTCGTGACGCTCGCGCCGCTGGTGGCGCGCGCGCTGAGGCCCTGAGGGTTTTCACGCGGGTGGGGCGGACCCATGCCCGCCCGCGTCCCCTCGGAGCCGGCCGAGGGGCGGCCGGGCCCGTGCCTCAACTTGGGCCCGCATGCAGGACGGACTCGGTTAGGCTGCCGCCATCATGTCCGACACGTTGCTGACGAAGCGGGAAGCGGGGGTCCTCACCCTCACCTTCAACCGGCCCGAGAAGAAGAACGCCTTCACGCATGCCATGTACGAGGCGGCCACCCACGCGCTCACGCAGGCGGCCACCGACGCAGAGGTCCGCGTGGTGCTGCTCACGGGCGCGGGCTCCGTCTTCACGGCGGGCAATGACATTGGCGACTTCATGGAGCACCCGCCCGCGGGCGAGGACAGCGCGGTGTTCCGCTTCCTCAAGGCGCTGGTGGACGCGCCCATGCCGGTGGTGGCCGCTGTGGACGGCCCCGCGGTGGGCATCGGCACGACGATGCTGCTGCACTGTGACTACGTCATCGCCAGCGAGCGCGCGCGCTTCCACATGCCCTTCGTGCAGCTGGGCCTGTGCGCCGAGGGCGCCAGCAGCCTGCTGTTGCCCCGCATGGCCGGCTACGCGCTCGCCAGCGAGCTGCTCCTCTTCGGAGAGCCGTTCGACGCGGCCACCGCGCAGCGCGCCGGCATCGTCAACAAGGTGGTGCCCGACACGAGCCTCCACGACGTGGCCAACGAGCGCGCCCGCACCCTGGCCTCCCGCCCCGCCGAGGCCGTGCGCGTGACGAAGGAGCTGGTGCGCGCCCCGCTGCGCGCGGAAACCCACGCCACGCTCGCGCGCGAGGGCGCGAAGTTCATCGAGCGCCTGGGCTCCACGGAGGCCCAGGAGGCCTTCATGGCGTTCATGTCGCGCGGCCGGAAGTAGCAGCCCCGTCACTCGCGCGAGCGACCACCGGGAGCCCCTGCCCAGAGGGCTCCCGGCGTTGTGGCTCCGGCCCTAGTTCGCCCGCGCCTGATGCGGGGGCGGCCTGGTGAGGAAGGACTCGATGCTGGCCCCTTGCGCCGCCTTCAGGGCGACGCACTGGTCCACCGACTCCAGCACCTGCGCCAGCGTGCGCGGGCCCCCCGGGGTCTTCTCGTTGCGCGTGGTGAAGAAGTCGGCGATCTCCTGACGCCCCTCGACGGTGCACAGCGGCTGGCCCACGTAGGTCATGGCGCTGGCCATCTCCCGGGGGAGCAGCGCGTCGGGCGAGTCACCCACGAGCTTGTCGTAGTTCGTCTTCACGAAGTCGAAGGCCACGCCCTGCGTGCGCACGTTCTGCGTGGCGCCGTACACCATCCAGAAGGACTCGCGCGGGTCCAGCGCCTTGTCGAACACCAGCGGGAGGATGCGCTTCACCAGCTCCGGGTCCCGGAAGTTGCCCAGCGCCTGGATGAGCCGCTGGCGCGTGGCGCGCGTCTTCTCCGTGCGCACCGCCGCGATGAGCTTGTCCAGGAAGGCCGCGTCCCCGTGGCCCGCGGCAATGGCCAGCACCGTGTTCACCATCTCCGGCTCCACCGCGCTCTTGTCCGTCAGCCACTTGTCCGCGAGCACGCGCGCCTGGGCGACCAGCTGCGGGTCCCCACCGTCGCGGGCCGCCCGCCACAGCACCGTCGAGCGCAGCAGGCGCGTGTCCTCGCTCTCGCCCTTGCGCGAGGCGAAGCCCAGCTTCCGGGCGCGCGGGCCATACGTCTCGCGCAGGAAGCGCTCGCGCTCCGGCCACTTCGACTCCGGCAGGAGCCGCGCGCTCACCAGGTCCAGCATCTCCGCGGAGCCCTCGACGACGACGCGGTCCTCGTCCTGCGCCATGCGCGCCGCCAACGCCAGCGCCTCCGAGGCGGGAATCGCCCCGGCCAGGGCCAGCGCCCGCGTGTCCCCCATCAGCGCCACGCGCTCCGAGCGCGACAGCTTTTGGATGCCCGCCTTCATCAGCTTCGTGGCGGCCTCGCCCTCCAGCCTCATGCGGAAGTAGCCCGCGCCGTCCGCGTTGGGGAACACCCAGGCCGGGCACGACTTCGCCTCCTTCAGCGCGACCTCCGTGCGTGCACCCTCCAGCACCGTGCACGCCTTCGCGTCCTTGGTGTTGCCCACCGCGTACTTCACGCACACGGGCACCTTCCAGGACTGGGGCGCCTCCGCCTTCGAGCCCAGCCGCAGGTAGTGCTGCTGGGTGAGGACCACCTTGGGCTGCCCCGCGCCGCACTCCAGCGACGCGGTGACGAGCGGCGCGCCCGTCTGGTCCAGGAACTTCTCCAGCACGCCCGTCACGTCCTGGCCCGCCTCCGCCGACAGCGCGTCCGTGAAGTCCTTCGCGGTGGCGTTGGCGTGCGCGTGCTTGCGCATGAAGCGCTGGATGCCTCGGCGGAACACCTCGCGGCCCAGCCACTCCTCCGTCATCGTGAGGACCGCGGAGCCCTTGCCGTACGTAATCCCGTCGAAGGCGCCGTGGATGTCATGCGCGGAGGCGATGGGCTGGTGGATGCGGCGCGCGGACAGGAGGCTGTCGGCGTCCAGGGAGCGGCTGCGGTCCTGCACCCGCTCCACAGCGGAGCCCCACGTGGGCCGCCACGACTCGATGATGCGCGGGGTGACCCACGACGCGAAGGACTCGTTGAGCCACAGGTCGTCCCACCACGCCAGCGTGACGAGGTTGCCGAACCACTGGTGCCCCAGCTCGTGCATCTGCGTCTCCGAGAAGGCGCGCTGACGGCTGAGCGAGTCCTCCTCCGGACGGGCCAGGATGAGCCGCGAGTTGAACGTCACCAGGCCCGGGTGCTCCATGGCGCCGCCGAGCAGCGGCACCGCGATGACGTCCAGCTTCTCGTAGGCGTAGGGGATGCCGAAGTAGTCCTCCAGCGCGGCGAGGATTTCGGGCGTCGCCTGCGCGGCGTAGGTGCCTTCGACGGCGCGGCCCTTCGGGGTGATGATGCGCGTCTTCACCTTCTTCTGCCCGGAGTCCGCCGCGGGCAGGAAGTCGAACGGGCCGATGCCGAAGGCGATGAGGTAGCTGGGCAGCGGCTGCGTGCGCGCGAAGCGGAAGGTGCGGCCTCCGTCCGGACGGGCCTCCTCCGCCAACTGCGGCGTGTTGGTGACGGCCACGTTGCCCGCGGGCACGTGGAAGGTGAACTGCCAGGGCACCTTGTATTCAGGCTCGTCGAAGCACGGGAAGACGCGGCGCGCGTCGATGGGCTCGAACTGCGTGTAGACGTACCAGTCGCCGCCCTCGTTGACGCGGAAGGCGCCGTCGTTCTCCCGCTCGGAGGCGACGCCGTCGTACACCACGCGCAGCTTCGCGGTGCCCACCGCCAGCGGCTTCGCCACCACGAAGCCCAGGAAGTCCCCCTCCTCGCTCTTCAGCGGCGTCACGTCGATGGAGGCCCCCGCCTGCATCAGCGTGGCCTGCTTCACCGTGAGCTCCTTGCCGTGCAGCCACACGACGGATGTTGGCTTCACGACATCCAGGCTGATGTCGACCGTCCCCTGGAAGGCGGCGGACTTCGGGTCCAGGGTGAGCTCCACGGCGTAGCCGCTGGGGCGCACGTCCTTGGGCAGCCGCAGCGTGGGAGGCGTGGGAGCGGGTGCCGCCGCGGGCGTCGCGGGAGCGGGTGCCACCGCGGCGGACTCGGAGACGGGAGGGTTCTGCCGAGCACCACACGCGGTGAGCAAGGCAACGGTGGCCAGCGCCACCGGTCGGAGCAGATTGGGCATGGCGCGCAGTGTGGCCCAAGGCAAGGCAACCAGGGTAGCGGTGAGCATGAGAGGGTCCTTGCCGGCAGCCCCGCTTCGATGTGGAGTGCCGCCGTGTCCTCTCCCGCTCCCATTTCCGACCAGGCCATCCCACGAACGAACTCAGCGAAGCGGCCAGCCGAGCATCTCCTGCGCATCGTCGGCACGCCGCCGGGCCGACTGGTCGCGTTCGTGACGCGCTTCGTCTTCGGGTTCATCTCCTGGCTGTCCCCCGCGTCGCGTGACGCCCTCGCGCGCTTCGTGGGCAACCTGGCGTACACGCTGGGCATCCGGCGCCGCGTGGTGATGGACAACCTGGAGAAGGGGCTTCCGGAAAAGACAGACGCGGAGCGTCGAGCGATTGCGCGCGGCGCCTACATCAACATGTCGCGGGTGGTGCTGGAGTCGCTGCCCTCCGGAGAGCGGCTGCCGCCGGACTGGGCGGACCAGGGCGTGGTGGGCGAGGAGGCATGGGAGGCGCTGAAGGCCCGGGTGGCCACCGGCAAGGGCGCGCTCATCGTGACGGCGCACTTCGGCAACTGGGAGCTGCTGGGGGACATGTTGATCCGCTGGGGCGTCACCATCGACGCGCTGGTGCGTCCGCTGAAGGGCGCGCTCAACACGCGCATCGCGGAGAACCGGGTGCGCGTGGGCGCGGGGCTCATCTATCCGCGCGGCGCCATCATGGAAATCTCCTCCGCCGTGGAGCGGGGAGAGTCACCCTACATGCTGCTGGACCAGGCGCTGCCGGCGAAGGCGGCGGTGTTCGTGCCGTTCTTCGGAAGGCTCGCGTCCACCACGCCCGCGTGCGCGGTGGCGGCGCAGCGCACGGAGGCGCCCGTGTTCGTGGTGATGGGCGTGCGCAACGGGAAGCCGGGCGCGCGCTTCCGGCTGGAGGTGGAGGGCCCCATCCTTCCGCCCGCGCCGGGCGAGTGCGAGGACCCCATCACCGAGCACACCGCGCGCATCACCGCCGCGCTGGAGCGCTGCATCCGCAAGTACCCGGACCAGTGGATGTGGCTGCATCGCCGCTGGAAGGTGCAGCCGGAGAGCACCTCGCGCGTCGCGTCCGCGCTGCCCGAGGGGACGGACGCGAAGCGCTGAGCGTCCGCTACTCCACCACCTGGCGGCGCAGGTGCGCGCCCAGGCGCGTGACGAGCTCGTAGTGAATCGTCTGCGCCCAGCCCGCGAGCGCGTCGGCGGTGACGGACTCCTCTCCGTCCCGCCCCAGCAGCGTGGCCGTCACGGGGTGCTCGTCCGACGTGGCCCGCGTCACGTCGATGATGAGGTGATTCATCATCACGCGGCCCAGCACCGGGCACCGCCGCCCGTTCACCAGCACATGGGCCTTGCCCGAGGCCAGCCGGGGGTAGCCGTCGTAGTAGCCCACGGGAAGCACCGCGATGCGCGTGGGCTCCGACGTGCGGTACGTGCAGCCATAGCCGATGTAGCTGTTGGCGGGCAGCCACTTCACCACCTGGCTGCGGCACCGCCAGGACAGCACGGGCTTGAGCACGGGGACCTCGCCCAGCACCAGCCGCGCCGACAGCCGCGTCTCCGCGGACGGCCACAGCCCGTAGAGCGAGATGCCCACTCGCAGCGCCTCGTAGCGGGCCCGAGGGAGCACCAGCGACGCGGCGCTCGCGGCGATGTGCCGCTGCAGCCCCGCCGCCGCGCCGAGCTGCTCCGCGAGCAACCCCAGCCCCGTCTCGAACGCGTCCACCTGAGCCAGCGCGTAGCCCTGCTCCGTCACGTCCTCCGTGTTGGCGAAGTGGCTGAGCCCGCCCACGACCTCCAGCACGTCGCGTGCGTCCAAGAGGAAGCGCGTCTCGTGGGGGAGCTGGGCCAGCGTGAAGCCCTCGCGGCCCAGGCCCGTGTCGATGTGGACGTGGACCCGCAGGGGGCGCTCGAGCTTCGCCGCGCGCAGCACCGGCACCGCGTCTTCCCAGCCGCGGTCCGCCACCACGGCGTCCACGCCCTCGCGCGCGAGGACCACGGCCTCCTGGGGCCCGACGGCGCCCAGCACCACCACCTGCTTGCGCGGCAGGCCGAGGGCCCGCTCATGCTCGCGCACCTTCAGCGCGTCCTGGGGGGCGATGAAGTAGAGGATGTCCACGCCCGCGTGGACCAGCGGCAGCACCTGCGCGAGCCCGTGTCCGTAGGCGTTGCCCTTGAGCACCACGCCCAGCGCGCGCGACGGGCCGCCGCGCCCGTCCACCGCCCGGAACACCTCCACGTTGTGCCGCAGGGCGGAGGCGCTGAGCTCCAGCCACGAGGAATGGGCCGCGTCTCCCGGCCCGCCAGTGATTGACTCCACGTTCACCTCCACCACGTCGCTGGCGGTGCTTACCAGCAATGGACGGGCCACGGCGTGGCGTGGCTCTCCAGCCACGGGTGCCCGCATCCGGGCCAGGCGGCCGGGGGGACGCCCTGAGTCCACTCCCTGTCATACCCTGTGTCCCCGAGCCCTCCTCCCCGCGAGAAGCAAGGCAAACAAGCGTCTCCTTCGGAAATGGTTGAAGCTGGATTACGCGACGAGGGTGCTATCGTCCCACGGCGTGTCCTCCCCGGACGTTTCCCTGGCTCAAGCCTTCATCGTGGCGCGTGGCATCTCCTGCGCGCCGGAGTTGTTGCCTCCGCTTCAGGAGCAGCTGACGCGCGCATTGGAGTTGGCGCGCTCGGCGTGGCCCGGCGTGGAGCTGGCGGGCACCCGCTTCGTCGGGCACCTGGCGCGGCTGCTCCCGGCCCAGGCGCCTTCCGAGGACGTGGAAAAACTTCATGTGCCGGATGTGTATCTGGCCCGGGCCGCGGCGGACCGGCTCCCGTCCGCGCTGACGGCCTTCGAGGCGAGCTTCCTCCCCGAGGTGAACGCCGCGGTGGCGCGGCTGAAGCTGCCGCCCACGGGGCTCGACGAGGTCCGCCAGCTCTTGCGCCAGCGCATGCTGGTGGGCAGCCAGGATGCGCCCGCGCGGCTGGCGGCGTACCCGGGCACGGGGCCCTTGAGCGGGTGGGTGCGCGCGGCGGCGCTGTGGCTCGCGCTCGACTGGCAGCGGCAGCGAGGCGGGCAGCCGCAGGCGGACGACGGGGACTTGTCGTTGCTGGTGGCGCCTGGGGATGACCCGGAGCTCATCTATCTGAAGAACACGTACCGCGCGGAGTTCGGCGCGTCGTTCTCGGAGGCGCTGGGGCTGCTGGAGCCTCGGCAGCGCAACTTCCTGCGGCTGAAGTACCTGGATGCGCTGAGCATCGACCAGCTGGGGGCGCTCTATGGGGTGCACCGCTCCACGGCGGCGCGGTGGGTGGTGGCGGCGCAGGAGTCGCTGCTCCAGGAGACGCGCCGGCTGCTCACGGAGCGGCTGCGCCTGACGGGCTCGCAGCTCGACAGCGTGCTGCGGCTCATTTCCAGCCAACTCGACGTGAACTTGAGCCGGCTGTTGCGTTCAAAGGCCGACTGAGCCCGAGGCAGAGGGTAGGCGGCCTGCTGGCTGCCTCGCGGGAGGATTCCCCGCGGTGGCGAAGCGCACTAAAGGAAGGGTGGAATGCGAACGCTCTTCATCGGAGATGTCCACGGGTGCGCGGCGGAGCTGGACGCGTTGTTGGAGGCGTGCGGCTGGAGGCCGGGGGACCGCGTGGTGCTGGTGGGGGACCTGGTGGCGAAGGGGCCGGACTCGGCGGGCGTGGTGCGCCGGGCGCGTGAGCAGGGGATGTTGGCGGTGAGGGGCAACCATGATGCGCACGTGCTGCGCTGGCATCACGGACAGGCGCCCGAGGGGAAGAAGCTGAGCAAGGAGCACCGCCAGGTGCTGGAGACGCTGACGCCGGAGGACTGGGCGTACCTGGAGGCGCAGCCGTTGTTCCGCCGCTTCCCGGAGCTGAACGTGCTGGCGGTGCACGGAGGCGTGGTGCCGGGGATTCCGCTGGCGGCCCAGCGACCGGAGGAGCTGCTCAACCTGCGCAGCATCGCGCCGGATGGGACGCCGTCGAAGCGCGTGGATGGCGGCGTGCCGTGGGCGAGCTGCTGGGAGGGGCCGGAGTTCATCATCTTCGGGCACGACGCCGTGCGGGGGGTGCAACAGCATCCCCATGCGATGGGATTGGATTCAGGGTGTGTGTATGGCGGAGACCTCACGGCGCTCGTGATGCCGGAGCGGCGGCTGGTCTCGGTGAGGGCGAAGCGCTGCTATGTGAATGTGAATGCCCCATCGTGAGGGGTGACTGAGCCCGGGTGCGGGCTCGCCGCATGCGGTGGAATGTCAGGGCCTTCCGGTAGTGCTGGGTCGTGCTCGAGGTGCGTGGGCACGTGCCGGGGGGACATTCCATGTTGCTTCGCTGGGTGGCGGTGCTGCTCTTCCTCGCGGTGTCCACGGGCTGCGCGACGAGTCGGGTCGTGCGACTGGAGACGGGACGTGAGTCCTTCATCGTCACGCCCCGGGAGGAACCGGGCGCGGAGGTGGACGCAGCGGAGCTCGATGACGACGAGTTCACCGAGGCCGTCGCGGAGCTGGGCCGAGACGTGCGGCCGGTTCGCAATCCCATGCAGCGGGCGCGCGAGCTCTTCGGGGTGCCTTCTCGCAGCGGCGTGTTCGGCTTTGAGGGCCATCCGGGTCGGCTCATCCCGCAGCGCACGGACGAGGAGGGACTTCATCTCCTGGAGTCCTACGCGGACGACGGGCTGACGAAGGCCTATGGCCAGTGGTGTGAGCGGAAGGACCAGCCCGGGGACTGCTTGCGCCTGTTGGTGGAGGGACCGCTGCTCGCCAGTGATGGCAAGTACACGTGGGCCTTCGCCATCGCGATGGACTCCGTGTGGGACGAGACGGCCGAGGCGCTGGAGTACCTGGCGGGCCCGGGCGCGGTCATGGCGACCATCACCTCGGCCGCGACGATGTACCTCCTCTTGTGGGCGCTGCCCGAGCCCTTCTCGAAGGGAGTGGCGGCGACGCTGACGGCCCTGGCCATCGCCTACCTGGGCGTGGACACGGTGTGGCGGCTGTTGGACGGGTGGCTGACATTGGTGCGCGAGGTGGAGCGGGCCACGACGTATGCACAGCTCAGCGCGGCGGGCGAGGCGTATGGCGAAGTGCTCGGGGAGAACGCGGCGCGCGTCTTCGTGATGCTGGCCACGGCGGCCGTCGGCAACACGGTGGGGCTGGCCGCGAAGGCCTCGAGGCTACCGGGCTCCGCGCAGGCGGCGCTGGCCGTGGAGTCGCAGGCGGGCTTCCAGTTCGCGGCGGTGGGCAGCGTGCGCTCCGTCGCGGTGGTGGCGGATGGCTTCACCCTCGCGCTCGCGCCCAACGCCCTGGCGATGGCGAGTCAGGGGATGAAGGGTGGGCACCGCCACCACATCGCCACGAACAAGAATGACATCTCGTCCGCGCGGGGAGGCCCTTGGACACCGGAGTTTCGGAGGCTCTTCAGAAAGGCCGGGATGGACCTCAAGGACCCGGAGAACATCGTCAACGTCGTAGGCCACCAGGGCCCTCATCCACGGCGCTATCACGAGTTCATCAACGAGCGACTGAGGGCCGCGTTGGCGCGGTGCAGGACAGTCGTCGACTGCCGGAAGGACCTCACACAAGAGCTGCGCATTCTCGCAAACGAAGCCCAGACGCCCGGGACGGTGCTCAACAGGCTTTTGACTCGAGGCAAGTGAGCCCACTAGGAAGGCCCTCATGTCGCGCCCCTCCCGCTACTTCATGCTCAAAACGGACGTGCAGGCCGGGAACTGGTACCTGGGCGACCCGCTGAATGAGGCGGGTGCGGAGGTCGATGACATCTGGGAGTTCTCCGAGGGACACCCTGTCCATCCTGGTGGCCGGCTGACGCTCCCCATCAGCGAGCCAGGAAGACGGTTGGACTACACAACCGCGGGCGCCGGGTGGACGCCCATCGTCCACGTCAAGGTGGCCAACATCCTCGCCGAGATGGCTCCCGACGACGTGCAACTCATCCCCGTCGATGTCGAGGGCTGCCCCGAGCAGTACGTCATGCTCGTGGTCACGAAGCTCATCCGATGCATCGACGACCAGGCCACGGAAGAGGTCCTGTACTGGAAGCCGGAGGATGAGCGCCCCGACAAGCTCGGTAAGTACCGCAGCGTCTACGGCATGCGAATCGACCCCACGAAGGTGGGTGATACCCAGGTGTTCCGCACCTGGGGTTGGGACATCGCAATCATCGTCTCCGAGGACATCAAGCAGGCCCTCGAGCGCGCCGGAATCACAGGCGCGCGATTCGAGGAGGTCTAGAACTCGCTCCCCTGCTCTTCCCGCAGCTCGGCCAGGAGCCGATTCAGCTCGTTGCGAATCGCTCGCGAGTACCGGTGGCTCTCGTAGTGGAGCGTCAGCAGCGCACCCCGCGGCGCCGAGTACCCCAGGAGCTGAATCGCCATCTCCCGCTCATCCCACGTGGCGACCTTCACATAGCCATGGGGAGAGAACGGAACCTCCGGCTCCGCCCCGCTCGAGCCCACCTCGGACTCCTCCGGCGCGCCTCCTTCCACCCCATCCCCCGGCCACGCCTGGAGCGTCCGCGCCATCTCCTCGGAGTCCTCGGGCCGCACCACCGGCATCAACGCCTCTCCCACCGGCGCCTCCGTCGGCGCGGGCGCGGGGGCTCCACCCGACGAGGTCCCCGCGACCTCGGGTGGAAGCGCCCTCCCCAGCAACGCCGCCAGGTCGATGGAGTCCCGATACCGGTTCACACTCCGGGAGATGCCATCCTTCGCCGGCCGGCCGTACTTGCTGGCCAGCAGCTTCACCACCGACCGGTGGTCCTTCTGCAAGTCCTCCGGCGTCGCGAAGCGCACGAACACCGAACCCAACCGCCCGTCCGCGAAGAGGAAGAACACCCGGACCGGGCGCTCGTCGATCTCCGTCTCGGCCACCAGGTCCCCTCGCGGCGTCTCTCGCACCGTGGGGAACAACCCCCGGACCTCCTCGCGCCCCATGCCCCAGCGCGTCACCTGAAAGCCTTCACCGCTCCGGTAGTCCCCCGACGAGTCCACCCCTCGCTCATGCACCCGCGCGCCATGGTGTTGAGAGCCACAACCCACGAGAAACAACACCAGCCACCCGAAACGGTTCATCACGACCCTCTCCACATTCCTCGCACCCAGCAACGCCACGAGCAGCGGCGCGCGGAAAGTCCCGGGAGGAATTCATGTTCAACCATCAGCACTTGCGCCCAGCGTATGGCAGCAACAAACCCTCGAACACCCGCAAGTGCGCAACCCGGAATTCCCCGAAACGATAATTCCAGACACACACCGTCGCCCCAGCTCCGCCAGCCGGGTCCACCCCGCATGCGGACATGGCCGTCCGCCGAGGTCCTCGCGCATGGGCACTCCCATCACCGGCAGCACCCCCAAGAAGGTCACCTACCGACCTCCCGAGGACACCTCCCAGACGCGAACCGCCGAGGAAAAGAAGCCCGCCGTGGCGACCGCGAGCGACGAGTTCGAGAAGTCGCGGGCGGAAGGGCGCTACCCACCGGTGGCCCTGAACGCGGCCACGCCGCTCCCGCCCGGCACGGGGACCCCGGTCCCCACCAACGGCACCACCTCCGCGCGGTACGAAGTGGGCCCGGCCCGCCGGCCCCCCATCCACCACGACAACGGCTTCCTCCAGAACCCGAACAACCCCAGGGACCCCAACCCCATCCCCACCCGTGAGCCGTCCTTCGCGGACCGTCTGGCCAAGGGGAAGTGGGCCGTCAAGCTCGAGGCCGCGCGGCAGTTCCGCCCCGACCTCAGGGACGCCACCGACGCCTACGCCCACTTCCTCTCCGGCAACGGCAGGGACCGGACGTTCGACTACGAGCGCTTCGTCACCCAGGATGAGTCCGGCAAGAAGGTCCTGAAGAGCGCGACGCAGGACACCCAGAAGGCCGCGGAGGCGCAGTACGCGGCCATGATTGCCAGGGACCCGTCGCTCGCGGGCAGGCCCGTCACCTTCCAGATCACCGGCGGCGCCATCGGCGTGGGCGGCAACGACGGCAGGTTCCCCTATCCGCAGACGGAGAACTGGCGGAAGGCCATCGGCGGCCACTCCATCTGGAACAGCGCCACCGTCACCGTCACGCCGCCCACCACGCCGGGCGGCAAGCCCTCGTTCTCCATGGACATGACGGTCCACGCGGAGGACCGCTATAACTTCAACCCCAACCAGAAGGACATCGACACCGGCATCCCTGACTCGGAAAACGGGCGCTTCGAGCAGACGGGACTGGCCCACCAGTACACCCAGACGGGCTCCGTGCAGCGCAGGGTGAGCTGGTCCCAGGGCGACATCGAGAATGCCACGTCCACGCCCATCAACAACGGCCGCCGCTGACAGGACGCGCCTCTGGCGCCTCCGGGTTGGAGTCCTCGTCCTCGGATGTGCTTACCTGGGCTGCAAGGATTTGGATGTCTCCCCTTCGAGCCCTCCCATGAGCAAAGCCTCGGCCGCCACCACCCCCCCCGCCAGGACGGGCACCGACCTCGCTTCTCTCGAGCAGGCGGTGACCCTGCCTCGGCGTCCGGTGTCGGTCCAATGGCGCAAGGCCATCCGAGGCTCCGTGGGGCTCGGCCCCACCGACTGGGAGGTGCTCGCCGTTCTCGAGTACTCGGAAGCGGACACCCAGGCCCTGCTGAGCACGCTGACGCCCACCGAACTCGCCCCGCCCCTCCTCGAGGACGGAGGCTGGCTGCCCGAGGCCACCCGCAAGTCCCTGGAGCAGGCGCGAGCCTACGACGCCTCCGCCTTCTACCGGCCCCCGCTCCAGAACGGCACCGTGCTCCATGTGCCGGGAACGAGGACCTTCGTGCTCTCCCTCTTCACGATGTAGTCAGGGCGTGGGAGCGGCGACGGGGGCGGGCGGCGCCTCGGTGAAGAAGTCCCGGCTGAGCTGCTCGTACAGGGACTCCACCGCGCTCACGGTGACTCCCGACACCTCCCGGCCGCTGGTCGCGGAGCGCTTGGAGGACACCGTCCCGGTGGAGCGCTTGAGGACCTGCCCCCGCGCATCCATCAGCCGCGCCTTGTAGCGAATCTGGGCCTCGATGGCCGACACGACGCCATGGCGCCCGACGGCCGTCGGCGCGTACGTCAGCTCCGCCTCGGCCAGCTGGACCTTCAAGTCCGTCTCGGCCGCGCCCATGGGGAACGCCGAGGCAAAGCCCGCCCGGAACCCATCCTCGAGCGTGCCGCGCCACTCCTTCACGTGGACCGTCTCCGGCGCATTGATGACCACACTGAACTGGTCCTGCACCTCCGGCTCCAACACCAGCCCCAAGGACGACGCCTGCTGAGCGAGGTCGATGTTGGGACGGGAGGGCGTGCGCCCCACCGTCACGCTGCACCCACTCATGGACAGCAGCGCCACCAGGGCCACCACACCACGCACGACAGAGGACATGGGCATGCGACAACTCCAGACAAGAATGACCCGGTCTGCCTAACAGCTCCCAAGAGTCCCTGGCAAATCATCCCAATATCGCAACTCAGTCACTACAGCATTGAATCATCAACAACCCTGGATAGATTCCCCCGCCATGGGACTCTTCAATTCGATGTTCGGGGGCGGTACGGGGCTGGAAATCTCGCTCGACAGCGACACCGTGGAGGCGGGCACGGAGCTGACCGGCACCCTCACCCTCCGAGGCGGGAAGAAGGCGGCGAGAGTCACGAAGGTGGTGGCCAAGGTCCTGGGCTCGCGCGTCGGCGGTGCGGGAGACTTCGAGCACCGCGTCCTCTTCGACGACACCCTCGCGCTGGACCTGGAGCTGCCGGCGGGTGAGTCCATCGAGGTGCCGCTGAGCATCTCCCTCCCCGACGACGCCGACCCGACGCACGACTACCAGCTCACCGCGACGGCGGACATCCCGGGCGTGGCGGACCCGTCCGCGAAGGTGTCCTTCACCGTCTTCGGAGCAGAGGACGCGGAGCACGACAGCGCGGCCACCTACACGGTGGACGAGGTGCTCGGTCAGTGGCCCGCGCTCTCCGGCCATGACGTGGAGGCGTTCCGCGAGGCCGCGGTGGAGCTGTACGAGGCCAAGGAGAACTTCGACGTGTCCGCCGGCGCCGAGGTCCTCGCGGGCCGCTTCCAGGACGACGACCTGAAAATCCGGCAGACAGCCACCTGGTGGTACGCGCGGATTCTCGGCCCCACCCGTGACTCGGCGGCCGTCGAGCCCCTGCTCCCGCTCACCTCGGTGGACGACGTCGACTTCCTCCGGGGGCTCGTCTCCGCGGCGGGCGCGCTGGGGCTCGCGGGAGAAGCCCTCCTCGCCGAGCTCGTGCGCCATCCCCTCCCCGAGGTCCGCCGCTCGGTGGGCTTCGAGCTGACCACCGTGGGAGGCCCCCGTCAGCGCGAGCTCGCCGACGTGCTCCTCCGCGACACCGAGGTGGACGTCGCGACGTCGGGCCTCAAGGCCCTGGGAGGCAAGCTCCTGCGCGAGCCCAAGGTCCTCGCGCACCTGGTCTCCGTGGCCACGCGCTCGGAGACGGTCGAGATGCGCGTTCACGCCCTCTACGCGCTCCAGGATGCCCCCGAGCACGACGTCCACGAGGCCGCGCTCCCCGCGTTCGAGGCCAACGTCCAGAGCGAGTACAGCTGGGCGCGCTCCACCGTCGCGGAGACACTCCCCGAGTGGCCGGAGAGTCCTCGCCTGATGCATCTGCTCGAGCAGCTCGCCACCGATGAGGACTCCCATGTCCGCTGCAAGCTCGCGAACGCCTTCCACGCGAGCTGCCCCGAGCACCTGCGCCCCTTGTGGGAGCGCATGGCGGCGCAGGACCCGGACGAGGAGGTGCGGATGTACGCCCGTCAGGCGCTCGAGGACTGACGGCGCCCTCCGGCGCGAGCCCTGATAACGTGACCGGCTCTCCTTCTCGGTCGAGGCTCCATGAAGAAGCGTTGGTGGGTCGCGGGGGCAGTGCTCGGAGTGGCGGCGGGGCTCGTCGTCAAGACGCTCAACGACGCGGGGCAGTTCAAGCAGCTCACGCCCCACGCGTCCGGCGCCTGCAAGCCCGTCCCGGGGATGCCGGGCGCGGAGGACCTCACCTTCCATCCGACCCTGGGCTTCGCCTACGTCTCCTCGGACGACCGCCGGGCCACCGCGGCGGGGCGCCCCGTCCCAGGTGGCATCTTCCGCTACGAGCCCGGGAGCAACACGCCGCCGGTGCTGCTCACGCGGGGCTTCTCCCAGGACTTCCATCCGCACGGCATCAGCCTCTTCGTCGCGCCGGATGGCACGCAGACGCTGTTCGTGGTGAACCACCCCGACGGCGCGACGAACCAGGTGGAGCGCTTCGAGGTGGGCGCGGACGGGATGCTCGTCCACAAGGCCACGCTGAAGGACCCGCTGCTCCTCTCGCCCAACGACATCCTCGCGGTGGACGCCGAGCGCTTCTACGTCACGAACGACCACGGCCATCCGCCCGGGGCAATGCGCACGCTGGAGGACTACCTCCAGCTCGGCCTGGGCAGCGTCGTCTACTTCGATGGTCAGCGTTTCCAGACGGTCATCGAGGGGACGAAGTACGCCAACGGCATCAACGTCTCCCGGGATGGGAAGACGGTGTATCTGACGCAGACGGTGGGCAAGCTGCTGCAAAGCTATGCGCGAGACCCGGCGACAGGCGCGTTGACGCTGAGCCACGCGAAGGTGCTGGACACCGCGCCGGACAACATCGAGCTGGATGCGCAGGGCGACCTCTGGATTGCGGCGCATCCCAAGCTGTTCGACTTCGTGTCGCATGCGACGGACCCGAAGGGCCTCGCCCGAGCGCCCGCGCAGGTGCTGCGCTTCTCCGGCACGGGCGCGGACATGAAGGTCACCGAGGTCTACCTCGACGACGGGAAGCAGACCGCCGCCACGGCCACCGCGGCCGTCTTCGGCAAGCGGATGCTGCTGGGTCCCGTGTTCGACGCGGACATCCTCGACTGCGAGCTGCCCTAGCGCGCGGCGCCAGGTGGAGGCTTGGGCGGCGCCCTCTCCCGACTCAGCCCCGCCGCATACAGCTGCGGGCCCAACATCTGGGACTCCCGCGCACGCACCCGCAGCCAATCCAGGTGCGTCTCATCCGGGTGCCGAAGCGGCACACCGCCCTCTCGCAGGGCCTGGATGACCTGCACGGTGACCCGCTCGGGGCAACGCACCTGGGGGACGACGGCCTCTTCGTAGAGCCCCGCCCCTCCATCCGGCGGCACGTCCCAGCGAGCCCCTCGCTGCAACAACAGGGCAACCACCTTCGGCACACACCCGCTCGCCGCCTCCATCAACGGCGTCCTGTGCGCGTCCCCCTTGTTGATGTCCGCCTGGGCCTCCACCAACCGCTGCACCTGTGACAGCTCCACGGGCGCGTATCCTCGCAGCGCCGCAAGCAGGGGTGTCACCCCCTTCTTCCCCGGGAGATTCACTTCCGCGCCCGCGGCGAGCAGCGCATCGACGAGCACCGGGTCCCGGCGCCGCACCGCATGGATGAGCAACGTGTCGCCATCCTCGTCCCGGCTGTCGGGAGAAGCGCCCTTCTCGAGCAGGTGCAGCACCACCGACTTCATCCCCTTGTCCATCAGCGACACGAGCCCAGGCGGTGGATGACCTGCCTTCACGAGGGCGAGTACGGCCTTCTCGTCATACTCCTCCATGGCCCTCTCCACGACAGTGGGCACCGTGATGACGATGCCCGAGCCGGGCCTCATCGACACATTCATCCCGGGCGCCACGTGCAGCGACACGTGGACGGGCCTACGAGGGTTGAACCCCGCCTCGTCCACCGCTCGAATCATCGCGACGCTTTGTTGCTCGACCGCCTCATCCAGTGCCTTTCGGAGGACCTCATGCTGAATCCGCCCCTTCGCGCGGCGGCCCAGCAGCAAGGCACGCCTCGCGTCCTTCTTCCGCACGGCCGCCAGGAAGTCCGCTTCCATCAGACACGCCTCGTCGCCGCTCGCGCCCGCCTGAACCAACAGCTTCTCCGGACCGGACTCCAGCGAGGCGCGTGCGAAGCACCGCGCGGACCAGCCCGTGGGCGGCCACAGCGAGCGATGCCGGGGCACTCTCAAGTGAAGGTCTGCCTTCGCCTTCAACAGCAGGCGGACAATGGGCGCATGGCCTCTCTCGCTCGCCACCATCAGCGGCGTCATGAGGGGGTAGTCCCCCTTGGGGTCGCCCGTCCTGTTGACGGCGGTGCCTCCGCCGAGCAGCGACCGCATCTGGTCGACGTCTCCATCGCGTGCCGCGTCGATGACGGGGACCTCCGGCTTGAACGTAACCTCACGCCGGTGAAGGAAGGTCGTCGCGGCGGACGAGCCGCTCGACAAGACGAGGCACACCAGCACCCACGAGGACAGCACTCGAAAGAACCCGGGCCTCATGGCAAGCCCCTCGTCTGGGTGGAGAACCACCGCAGCTTGTCGAGCCTCGCGTCCCGGGTGCGCCGATACAACGCCTCGATGCATCCCTCTTGCGAGGTCTCGCTCCGGCGTTCGGAGTAGGAGCCCCAGCGCTCCAGACAGCGCATCAGGTCGACGTCGAACGGGGTGAAGGGCGCGAGGTTCTCGACCCGTGGAAGCGCGTCCGCGTCGCTCAGCCCGAAGAGCGCCTCGCTCCACGACTGCAGGCAGGATTGGACCTTCGACGGGCCCGGCTCGGTGTCCAGACACTGCCCCGGCGTGGAGCGCCCCTTCGCGGCCCAGGAGGGCCCTTCGGGCATCAGCCCTCGATAGTAGACCTTGGGACGGGCCTCGCTCGTGGCGCAGTCCTCGGGGCAGTTGCAGGGTTGCTCGAACACGCTGCACACGCCGTCGCCACAGCGGAGGCAGACGGGCTCGACCGGCTCTCCCTCCGCCTCCGTGTCACACGTCTCGTCTTCAAATTCGACCCCACACCGAGGAGCGAGCCCGGGGCAACACGCCCCGCTGCCAACCGGGCTGCCTTCTCCCACGCAAGTCCCCTGCCCCCGGCCGGGCTCCTGACGCCGGCAGAACCGCACGCCATCGCAATAGGAGGCGGCCTCGCAGTCCTGGGGGTACTCGCCACAGCGCTCCGCGGACAGTCCCTCGCACCACACGTCCGCGGCCGGGGACGCCTCTGGCACCTCCTCCGGGATGCTCGGCGCCTGGCGGGCTTCGACGGGACGCACCTCCACGCTCCGGGAAGGCACCTCGGGCGTGCCAGGAGGAACACCCGAATCCACGGGCCCCATCGACGGCGCTTCCGGGGGACTCGGCTCCCGCAGGGCGAAGGCGACGGCTCCCCCCGTCAGCAGGCAGAGCGCGACGACCAGCAGGTTCTTCGTGACGGTGACACGCCGAGCCATGCCGTCATTCAACCCAATGACAGTGGCAATTGAAATGCCCTATCGAGACGGTGACCCCTGCTCCGGCCGCAGTCCCGCCGCGTACAGCTCCGGGCCCAGCATCTGGGACTCCCGCGCGCGCGCGCGCATCCAGTCCAGGTCCGGCGTCCCCGGAGGGTGGAACGGAACGCCCCCCTCTCGGAGCGCGCGGAGGACCTGCACGGCGACCTTCTCGGGGCAGGACACCTGGGGGACGACGGCCTCCTCGTAGAGTCCTGGGCCTCCGCCCGGGGGCACATCCCAGCGAGCCCCCTTCTGCAACAACAAGGAGACCGCCCTCGGCAGACACCGGCTCGCCGCCTCCATCAACGGCGTCCTGTAGCGGCCCGCCTTGTTCACGTCCGCCTTGGCCTCCAAGAGCCGCTCCACCAGCGACAGCTCCACGGGCTTGTCCCCCTGCAGCGCCGCCATCAACGGCGTCACCTCCACCTCGCCCGGAAGATTCACGTCCGCGCCCGCGGCGAGCAGCGCATCCACGAGCACCCGGTTCCGGTCCAGCGCCGCCTCGATGAGCGGCGTGTTGCCCCCCCTCTCCCCGATGTCCGGGTTGGCGCCCGACTTGAGCTGATGCAGCACCACCGAGTTCATTCCCCAGCGCACCAGCATCATGAGCATGGGCGGCGTCTCCCCCGCCCTCACGAGGGCGAGCACGGTCGCCTCGTCGCGCTCCTGCATCGCCTTCCGCGTGGGAGTGAGCGCGGAGATGGAGATGTGCGAGTCGGGCCGCATCGACACGTCCGCGCCGGAGGCCACCGGCAGGTTGACGTGGAACCCTCCGCCATTTCCCGGCTGGAAGCCCGCCGCGTCCACGGCGCGAATCATCGCCATGCTCTGCTGCTCGATGGCCAGCATCAGGGCCTTCT
This sequence comes from Myxococcus stipitatus, assembly GCF_038561935.1. The sequence goes on from NZ_CP102770.1 coordinate 9,686,719, forward strand.
GGAGGACCCGCTGCTGAATCCTGCCCTTCGAGCGTCGCGCCAGCTGCAAGGCCCGCTTCTCGTCCTTCTTCCGCACGGCGGCCAGGAAGTCCGCGTCATCCAGACACTCCGCATCGCCGCTCGCGCCAGCCGCCACCAGGACCTTCTCCGCGGCGGCCTTCTGCTCGGACCGGGCGAAGCACCTCGCGGACCAGCCATAGGGCGGCCACATCCCCGAATGCCGAGGCACACGCAGGAGCGGGTCCGCCTTCGCCTTCAGCAACATGCGGATGATGGGCGCATGACCGTTCTCGGCCGCCACCATCAGCGGCGACATGCCGTGGATGTCACCCGCGCCCTCGCCCGGTCCGTTGACCGCGACGGTGCTCGCGAGCGCCTCCTTCATCTTCGCCGCGTCGCCATGGATGGCCGCATCGAAGAGGGGGGAGTAGTTCCCTCCCTTGATGATCTGGATGACCTCCCGCCGCGTCCGCGCGGCGGCGGGGCCGCTCGAGACGAGACAGGCCAACACACACGACGACAGCACTCGAACGAGAAAGGGCTTCATCGCGAGCGTCCATACGAAGAGGAGAACCACCGCAACTTGTCGAGCCGTGAGTCGCGGGTGCGCAGGTACAGCGCCTCGATGCACCCCTCGCGCGAAATCTCACTCCGGCGGGCGGCATAGGAAGACCCGCGCTCCAGACAGCGCAGCAGGTCGACGTCGAACGGCGTGAAGGGCTTGAGGTCCTCGACGTGCTGGAGCGCCTCGGAGTCTCGCAGTCCGAAGAGGCCCTCGCTCCACGACTCCAGGCAGCGCTGGATGCCCTCTGGGGAAGCCTGGGTGTCCAGACACTGCCCAGGGGTGGTGGTCCCTTTCGGAGCAACGTCCTCGGGCGGGACGTCCCTGGGCCACGGCCCTTGGAAGCGCCGCTTCGGCCGCGCCTCGCTCGTGGCGCAGTCCTCGGGACAGTTGCAGGCCTGCTCGAACGGGCCACACACGCCGTCGCCACAGCGAAGACAGACAGGCTCCGACGCATCGCCCTTCTGGGGGTCGCACGCCTCGTGTCCTCTCGTCGGAACCCCACACCGGGCCACGAGGCCGGAGCAACACGCCACGTTGGCCCCCAGGATGCCTTCCGCCGCGCAGCTCTCCTCGCTGGGGAACTCCGGCCGGCTCCTGCAGAACCGCACGCCGTCGCAGTAGACGCCGACCTCGCAGTCCTCGCGGTGGCTGCCGCAGCGCTCCACGGACAGGCCCTCACACCACACAGCCGGGTTCTTCGGACGAAACGTCGGCCCCGGCGGCATCCGGCGTGGCATGCGCGGGTCGACGAAAGCCCCATCGAGGCGCGCCGTCCTCACTTCCCGGATGGGAACCTTCGGCCCCTCCTTGGGAACCTTCGGCGCCTGCGTGGGAACCGCGGGTCCTCCCGTGGGAACACCCGCGTCCACGGGCTCCATCGGCGGCGGCTCCGGAGCGCTCGGCTCACGCAAGGCGAACGCCGCGGCTCCGCCCACGAGCAGGCAGAGCACGACGACGAGCAGGTTCTTCGTGACCCGCCGGTGCGGCGAGGGAGCGGCCTGTGCCATCCCGTCATTCAACCCAATGACAGTGGCAATTGGAAAGCCGCCCCCCGGCGCGAGGCTAGCGGGCCTTCAGGTTCTGGGCGACGAAGTCCCAGTTGACCAGGTGGTTCAGGAACGTCTCGATGAACTTCGGCCGCAGGTTGCGGTAGTCGATGTAGTAGGCGTGCTCCCACACGTCGATGGTCAGCAGCGCCTTCTGGCCGTGCTTCATCGGCAGGTCCGCGTTGCTCGTCTTGGTGACGGCCAGCTTGCCGTCCTTGCCCGCGACCAGCCACGCCCAGCCGGAGCCGAACTGCGTCGCGGCGGCGTTGGAGAACTCCTCCTTGAACTTGGCGAAGGAGCCAAAGTCCCGGTTGATGGCCTCCAGCAGCTCGCCCGTCGGCTCACCGCCGCCCTTGGGCTTCATGCAGTTCCAGAAGAAGGTGTGGTTCCAGACCTGCGCCGCGTTGTTGAACACGCCACCGTCGCTGCTCAGGATGATCTCCTCCAGCGACTTGCTCGCCTCGGGCTTGCCATCCAGCAGCTTGTTCAGGTTGTTGACGTAGGCGGCGTGGTGCTTGTCGTAGTGGTACGAGAAAGTCTCCTCGCTCATGTGAGGAGCCAGCGCGTCCTTCTTGTACGGGAGTTCGGGCAGAGCGAAGGGCATGGTCGTGACCTTTCCAGGGTAAAGGGAAGCCGAGGACTATCACCCTCCCGGCTCCTACACGGGCTTGACTCCAATCCATTGGCGGTCCGCCAACCTACTGACCAACTCCGGACATCTTCAGGTCAACATTCGAGCCCGCCCCTGTGTCACGGCGAGGGAGGCCGCACCAGCAGCACGGGCCGCTCGGTCCGCCCGAGCACCGCCTGCGTCACGGAGCCCAGCACCACGCGCTTGAGCCCCGAGCGCCCGTGGGTCCCCAGCACCAGGGCATCCACCGCCAGCCGCTCCGCGGTCTGCACCAGCGCCGTCACCACGTCCTTGGCGCCGGTGACAATCTCCACCTTCACGTGACGCCCCGTGAGCTCCGCCTCGCGCGGAACGAGCGCCAGCAGCCGCCGCTGGTCGCTCTCCACCCCCTGCGCGCCCTCCGTGACGTGGACCAGGTGCACCACGCCCCCCGGAGGCACCAGGCCGAAGGCATGGGCCACCGCGCGGTCGCCCGTCTCGGAGAAGTCCGTCGCCACCATCACCTCGCGGAAGGTGGGCAGCGGCGCGTCCACGCCCACCGTCGCCGCGTGCGAGGCCACACACGCCACGGACATGCGCGCCAGCCGCAGCGAGTGGTACGACACGCTCCACATGCGCCCCAGCGCCTTGCGGTGGTGCGTCCCCACCACCAGCAGGTCCGCGCGCTCCCGGTCCGCCACCTGCACCAGGTGGTCCGCGATGCGGCCCAGCGAGGACTCCAGCACCGTGCGAGGCACCGAGCCCCCCACGGCCAGCGGCGCCATCAGCGCGTCCGTCTCCTTGTCCAGCACCGAGAACAGCTCCGGCGTCACCTCCGCCAGCTCCATGGGGCGCGCCAGCCCCAGGCGCTTGTACTCCTCATCCGGCCAGATGACGCGTGCGCCCACCACCTCGACGAGGCCCCACTCGCGCAGCCCCTTCACCCAGTCGCGCGCGGCGACGAACGGCGCGGAGCGGTCCACGCCCAAGAGCACCCTCAAGGGCCGCTTGCCCTCCGCCCAGGCCTCCAGCGTCTCCGCGTCGCGCACCGCCAGCAGCGGCACCTCCAGCGACTGCGCCAGCCGGTCCACCGTCCCACCCACGCTCAGGAAGGGCGCCTCCTTGCTCGGCGAGGCCGTCACCACCAGCGTCGCCGCGCGGCGCCGCGCCAGCTCCGCCACCTCCACCGCGGCCTCGCCCGTGCGCAGCTCCTGCTCCACCTGGATGCCGCGCTTCGCCAGCCGCCGCGCCTCGTCCCCCAGGGCCGCCTCCGCCGCCTGGAGCAAGGCCGCGCCAAAGGCCCGGGCGGAGTCGGGATTCAGGACATGCACCAGGCACAGCGGCACGTTGGACTTGTGAGCCAACGCCGCCGCGACATCACAAGCGCGGCGCGCGGCATCGGAGAAGTTGGTGGCACAGACGATGGTCATGGGGGGTCTCCTGGTTGCTCTGGCGCACGCGCTCACGCGGGCCGCACTTGTTCGACACGGACTTCATTCTCCAACGGCTCACCCCGCTCGAAGGCCCGGACGCTGGCCAGCGTGGTGCGCGCGATGCCCACCAGGGCCTCGCGCGTGAGGAAGGCCTGGTGGGAGGTCACCAGCACATTGGGAAAGGTCAACAGCCGCGCCAGCACATCGTCCTGGAGCACCTGGCCAGACAGGTCCTGGAAGAAGATGCCCTCCTCCTCCTCGTAGACGTCCAGGCCCGCGGCACCGACGTGGCCCGACTTGAGTGCGTCGATGAGGGCCCGGCTGTCGATGAGCGCGCCTCGCCCGGTGTTGATGAGCATCACCCCGCGCTTCATCCGCGCCAGCGACCTCGCGTCCACCATGTGCCGGGTCCCCGGCGTCAGCGGGACGTGAAGCGAGATGACCTCCGCCGAGGAGAACAACTCCTCCAACGGCACATAGCGAGCACCCACCTCCCGCGCGAAGGCCGCGTCCGGCGCCATGTCGAAGCAAACGACGTCACAGCCAAAGCCTCGGAAGATTCGCACGGCCGCGCGACCGATGCGTCCAGTCCCCACCACGCCCACCGTCTTCCCCGAAAGGTCGAAGCCCACCAACCCGTCCAGCGAGAAGTTCCAGTCGCGCACCCGCGCGAAGGCGCGGGGGATGTGCCGGTTGAGGGACAACACCAGCGTCACCGCGTGCTCCGCCACCGCGTGCGGCGAGTATTCCGGCACCCGCGTCACGCGCACGTCCAGCCGCCGCGCGGCCTCCAGGTCGATGTGGTTGTAGCCCGCGGAGCGCGTGGCAATCAGGCGCACGCCCACCTCGCGCAGCACCTTCAGCGTGGGCGCGTCCAGCCGGTCGTTGACGAACGAGCACACCGCATGGAAGCCCTCCGCCAGCCGTGCGGTCTGCAGCGTCAGCCGGGGCTCCAGGAAGCTCAGCGCATGGCCGAACTCCGCGTTGGCCTCCTCCAATGCGCCACGGTCATACCGATAGGTGTCGAAGACAGCCAGCCGCATGCCTGCTCTCCCTCCCTTGGGCCGCTCTTGCGCCGTGTCCGGCCGACTGCCAGTGCAACGAGCGCACCACGCCTGCTCCACTCGAAGCGCCACGGAGGACCGCGCAAAAGCTGCACATGGGCGCCAGACGACGCAAAACCCAGACACGAAATGCCCAGGGCTGGCGAGCAGGCATCACCGCCGTTACAGGTGCCCGTCAGGGCCGCGCCGGGAGCCGACACGGCCTACCTTCTGGGCACAGGCTCCGAAAGGGAGGCGTCATGTTCCGCTGTGCGGCCTGCGGTGCGTTCAATCGTGTGCGAGAGCCCCGCCCCTCGGGAAACCCCGAGTGTGGCCGGTGCCACCGGGTGCTGGACCTGTCGGGCGCGCCACAAGAGGTGGATGGCGAGGCGCTGGACCGGGCCGTGGTGTCCTCGCCGGTGCCCATCCTCCTGGACCTGTGGGCGCCCTGGTGTGCCCCTTGCCGCGCGGCGGCGCCCATCCTGGACGCGGTGGGCAAGGCGCAGGCGGGACGCCTGCTGGTGCTCAAACTCAATACGGACCAGAACCCACGCACCGCGAGCGCGCTGCGCGTGCAAGGCATTCCCACCTTCGTGGTGTTCTCCGGTGGGCGCGAGGTGGCGCGCCGGAGCGGCGTGCTGCCCAGGCCCGACCTCGAGCGGTGGGTGTCCGGCGCCATCGCCGCACAAGGCGGCGCGGGCGCCACGGCCTGAGTCCTGCAACACGGGCGGCGACCCGCGTGAAGGAGGAAGACCCCATGGAGCCCGAGGCCGCGCTGCTCACGGACCTCTATCAGCTCACGATGACGGAGGCGTACCTGGCCGAGGGCCAGTGGGACGAGGCGGTGTTCAGCCTCTTCGTCCGCCGCCTTCCGCCCAGGCGCAACTACCTGGTGGCCGCGGGACTGGAGGACGTGCTCGACACGCTGGAGCACCTGCGCTTCCACGCCGAGGACCTGGAGTGGCTCGCCTCCCTGGGGCGCTTCTCGGACCGGCTGCTCGGGTGGCTGGAGCGCTTCCGCTTCAGCGGCGACGTGGACGCGATGGCGGAGGGCACGCCCGTCTTCGCCCAGGAGCCGCTCCTGGAGGTGCGGGCCCCGCTGCCGGAGGCGCAGCTGGTGGAGACGTACCTGCTCAACGTGATGCACCTCCAGACGCTCGCGGCCTCCAAGGCGTCGCGCGTGGTGGAGGCGGCGCAGGGGCGGCCGGTGATGGAGTTCGGGCTGCGGCGCATCCACGGCGCGGACTCGGGCGTGAAGGTCGCGCGCGCGGCGTACCTGGCGGGCGTGGACTCCACCTCCAACGTGCTCGCGGGGAAGCGGTATGGGATTCCGCTCGCGGGCACCATGGCGCACAGCTACGTGCAGTCGCACGACGATGAGCTGGAGGCGTTCCGCGCCTTCACCCGCGTCTATCCCGACGCGACGCTGCTGGTGGACACCTACGACACGCTGCGCGGCGTGCAGGACGCCATCCGGCTGGCGCGCGAGCAGGGAGAGGACTTCCGCGTGCGCGCGCTGCGGCTGGACTCAGGAGACCTGCTGGCGCTGTCGCTGGCGGCGCGCGAGCTCCTGGACGAAGCGGGCCTGGAGCGCGTGCGGCTGGTGGCGAGCGGCGGACTGGATGAGGACGAGGTCGCGCGGCTGCTCGCGCGAGGCGCACCGCTCGACGGGTTCGGCGTGGGCACGGCCATGGGGGTGTCCGCGGACGCGCCCTCGCTGGACATGGCCTACAAGCTGGTGGAGTACGCGGGGCGCCCCCGGGTGAAGCTGTCCGCGGGCAAGGTGCTGCTGCCCGGGTCGAAGCAGGTCTACCGCCAGGAGGAGGACGGCGTCGCGCGCAGGGATTTGCTCGTGCGGCGAGGAGATGTCGCGCGCGGCAGGCCCCTCCTGCGGCCCGTGATGCGCTCCGGCCAGCGGCTGCCGGGGGCACTGCCCTCCCTGGATGACGCTCGGGTGTACGCGCGGCGGGAGCTGGCACGGCTTCCGCTGGAGGTCCGCGCGCTGGAGCCCGCCCGGCCACCGTACTCGGTGGTCGTGGGGGACGGGCTCGCCCGGGCACGTGCTCACGAAGCGGAGGTCTGGGCCACGGGGCCCTGAGCGCGCACCCGCAGGTTGTCCACCGCGTACGCGCCGCTCCCGAGCAGCGCCTGCGTGAGGAGGGTGGCCAGCAGGAACGCGACGTACTCCCAGCCGCCGCCCGCGTTGGTGAACATCCACCCCATGGCGAGGTGCGACTGGAGCGCGCCCACCATCACCGGGAACAGCGCCAGGGCCACCCAGCGGACCTTGAAGCCCGCCAGGAGCGCGAGCCCGCCGAAGAGCTCCGCCAGGAACACCGGCGTCGCCATCCAGCCCGGGAAGCCATGGGCCACGAAGAAGCGCGCGGTGCCGTCCAGGGTGAAGATGAAGTACTTCGCCCCGGCGTGGGCCAGGAACACGATGCCCAGGGCGACGCGAAGCAGGGTGGCGGCCAGGGCGGGGGAATTCGAGGACAGGGAAGCGAGGATGCGGTTCATGACGTGGACTCCCGAAGTCGTTGTGAAGACGCGGCATGAAATGCGCCTTTTCCGCTCCGGGGGGTAGTCGAACGTCTCGAACGAATCGTTCTGCCAGGAGAACAATCCCCAAGGGGGCTCAGGTCCACTCGACGGAGCGGAACTCGGAGGCCAGCACGTCCAGCAGGGCGCGGACGAGCGGCGGCGTGGAGCGCCCCGCCGCGTGGACGGCGTAGATGCCGATGGGCTTGGGGGCGAAGGCATCCAGCACGGTGACGAGCCGGCCCGAGCGCAGGTCCGCGTCCACCATGAAGCGCGGCAGCACGGCCAGCCCCACGCCCTCCGCCGCGGCCTCGCGCAGCAGCGTCCCGTTGCCCACCGCCAGGGGCGCCTCCCGCACGGGCACGGAGATGCGGCCCTTGGGGCCGTGGAAGCGCCACTCGTCCTCCGCGCGCAGGTGCAGGTAGCGCAGGCAGTCGTGGCGGGACAGCTCGTCCGGGTGCTTGGGTGTCCCCCGGCGCTTGAGGTACGCGGGCGCGGCGCACACGCACAGCGAGGTGGAGGTGAGCTTCCGGGCCACGAAGGTGGAGTCGCGCAGCCGGGAGATTCTCAGCGCGACGTCCACGCGCTCCTCCACCAGGTCAACCAGCGTGTCGCTCAGCCGCACCTCCACGGAGGCGCCCGGGTGGGTGGCCAGGAAGCGCGCCAGGGGACCCGCCAGATACATCTGCGCGAAGCTGATGGGGGCATTGACGCGCAGCGCGCCCCGCCCCGCGTCGGAGGCGCCTCTCGTCGCGGCGCTGGCCTCCTCCAGCAGGCGCTCGCAGTGGGCGTACACCGCCATCCCCGCGTTGGTGACGGAGAGCTTGCGGGTGGTGCGGATGAGCAGCCGCTCCCCGACGCGGGACTCCAGGCGGGACACCCGCGCGCTCACCACCGACTTGGACACCCCCAGGGCCGTGGCGGCCTGGGTGAACGAACGCAACTCCACCACGCGCGCGAAGCACGCGAGGCCCAGCAGGTCATCGAACAAGGGCTCCGGCACCGGCGCAGGCTGCCATGGACGCGCAGGTAGGACCAGCGACACGCACTTGATACACCATGTTTCCAATGCAACCAAGTGACTGATATTCCCCGACGTCACGCACTGTTGACGAGGAAGACGCGGCCGGACGTCGGACCCTCCCCTCACAATGCGGGCCTCACCCACACATCATGACGAGGAACGAATGACCCAAGGGATTTTCGTGAAGAAGTGGCTCGGCCTGGGGCTGTGCGGAGCGCTGATGACGGCGGTGGGTGCGCCCTCCGCGCTCGCCGGAGCGCCCGTCACCGGCACCAGCCGGACGACGCTGTCGCCCTGGTCCTCCGCGCCGAGCATGAGCCGGATTCGCGCGTACCACACGGCGACGCGGCTCCTGTCCGGCGCGGTGCTCGTCACGGGCGGCAGGGACTGGAGCTCGGTGACGGCGACGACGGAGACGTACAACGCGGCCCTGAACACCTGGAGCACGTCCGCGACGATGGGCCAGGCGCGCTCGCGCCACACGGCGACGCTGCTGGCCAACGGCAAGGTGCTCGTCGCGGGCGGCGCGGGCCCCGGCACGCTGTCGAGCGCGGAGCTCTACGACCCGGCCACCAACACCTGGAGCGCCACGGGCAGCCTGGGCACCGCGCGCCAGGACCACCAGGCGGTGCTCCTGGCCAATGGCAAGGTGCTGGTGTTCGGCGGCTACTCCCCGGGGGCGCTGAAGACGGCGGAGCTGTATGACCCGGCGACGGGCCTGTGGACGGCCACCGGCTCCACGTCCGTCGTCGCGGGCAAGCCCAGCGCCACGCGGCTGCCCGACGACAACGTGCTGGTCGTCAGCGACAACGGCGTCGACACCGCCGCGGAGGTCTACGACGCGGGCACGGGCACCTGGAGCCGCGTGGCGGACCCGCCGGCCTTCTATGGACACGCGGCCGTGCTGCTCAACCAGGGCGCGGTGCTCGTCACGGGCCAGGAGACGGGACAGTACGCCAGCGGCGCGTGGCTGTTCTGGCCGGAGGACAATGAGTGGGAGTACGTCTCGTATGCGAACGAGGAGCGGCGCCGGAGCCACTCCATGACGCTCCTGCCGTCGGGCAAGGTGCTGGTCGCGCGCGGCACCCGCAACCAGATGGGGGGCTCCGCGGAAGTCTTCGACCCGGCCAACTGGACGCTGCACCTGGGCGGCTATGACTCGCCCACGCAGGGCCACACGGCGACGCTGCTGACCAACGGCAAGGTGCTCATCGTGGGCGGCACCAGCCAGGAGGAGCCCGAGCTGTACTCCTCCGCGGAGCTGTACTCGGAATAGGCGCGGCGCACCGTGCCCCACCCCCGCTCGTGTGCACGACGACACGGGCGGGGTGACGGGTCGGCTTGACTCACCCGGACGCGTGGTCATGTTACGCCGGCATGCCCGGGCATCCTCCTCGCCTCCTGCGCTGGCTCAGACTGGTCCTCGCCTGTCTGACGCTCGTGGGCGGAGGAGCCGCCGCGCACACGCCGCCGCCTCCCGTCTCCGTCGCGGCCCAGGCGGGCGGACCCACGGCCGTCCCCCAGGCTCCGGAGCTGGTGCGCTATGCGCGGCTCGCGCCTCGGGAGGTCTCCCGGCTCACGGCGCCGGCGGCGCCCCCGGCGTCGTGGCGCCATGTCCCGCTCGAGCCGCCGGGGCCCCCCCGCCGCCTCTTCCTGCTGCATCGGTCGCTCCTGCACTGAGCGCTTCCGGAGTCGCGTCCTCCGGAAGTCCACCCAGTCACTGGAGCAACCATGTCTCGCTTTCTCTCGCGGGCGCGCCAGGTCGCATGCGCCCTGGCGCGACACGTTCGTCGCGCGTTCCGTCTCCTCTTCATCCTCATCCTCGTGGCGCTGCCCATCCCCGTCGCCCCGGTGGTGGCGGCGCTCCTGCGCCCCTTCCGGCGCAACCTCCCCGCGGAGGTGCTGCGCAAGAAACAGCCCTGACCCCGCGCTCAGCGCCTGGAGCGGGTCTCGCGCTCGCTGCGCCCGCCGAAGTCATCCTCCTCGATGGGGGGCGCACGCGTGCGCTTGATGGGCAGCCGCCAGCCGCGCCTCACGGATATCAACCGCACCGCCGCGCCCACCGCCATTCCGGCCACCAGCGCCAGGCGGCGGTGCCCCGTCAGGGAGAAGGCCAGACAGACGAGGCTCGCGGCCAGCGCGGCCAGCGCGTAGTACCCGGGCTCGGGTCTCATCACCGTGGGCGTGCGTCGGATGAGGACGTCGCGGATGACGCCTCCTCCCGCGGCGGCGATGATTCCGATGAGCACCGCGGTCCCGGGACTCAGGCCCACTTCCAGCGTGCGCTGCGTGCCCGCCACCGCGAACGAGCCCAGCGTCAGCGCGTCCAGCGTGGACAGCAGCTTCACCGTGGGCCCGTGCTTCAGCTCGAAGATGAACGCGGCGAACGCCCCGGTGAAGGCCGCCACCAGATAGGACGGCTTCACCAGCGCCAGCGGCGGGCCCACCTGCAACAGCGTGTCGCGCAGGATGCCGCCGCCCACGCCGGACACCAGCCCCAGCACCAGGAAGCCCATCAGGTCCATCTTCCGGCGCTCGGCCAGCAGCGCGCCCAGCACGGAGCCGGAGAACACGCCCGCCAGGTCCGCCACCATCGTCCCCGCGGCGATGACCTCTTCCTGGAAATGGGGCTCCGACAGGTCGAGGGGCATGCGCTCAACACCTCCTGGACACCGTGGGGACGCCCACCGCCGAGGGCAACCCGCGCCAGCGGCGGGCCCAGGCTCCGTCCGCACGGCGCTCCCTCCCTGGCGCGCGGGCACTCAGGCGACGATGCGACACGTCCCTGCCCCGTGGACGCACTCCGCCACCGACAACAACTTGCCTGGGTCACCCCCTCTCCCGAGCAAGAACATGGACCCCACCCAACCCGCCGACCGCATCTTCGAGGGGGGCACCCTCCTCACCATGAACGAACGCCAGCCCTCCGCCCAGGCCGTGGCGCTCCAGGGCGGCCGCATCCTCGCCGTGGGCACGCGCCATGAAGTCTTCGCGTTCCAGGGCCCCGACACCGAGGTCGTCTCGATGCGGGGCGGGACGATGATTCCCGCCGTCGTCGACGACGACACCGCGCCGGAGAATGTCGAACAGGAACCACAAGGAACGCTCGAGCCCGGCCAGCGCGCCAACTTCGTCGTGCTCAACGGCAACCCGCTCACCGTGACACCGCGCGCTCGCGAGGAGCTGCGCGTGATGCACGTGGTCAAGGATGGCCAGAGTCTCTACATGGCGGACACCGAGGCCGCGCACGAGGACGCGCCCGTCTTCAGCGAGGACCTCTTCCTCGATGAGAGTGGCTGGCTCGTCTGAGAAGAACCGCTCGACGGCACCGGGGCATTTGACACCCGCCGCGCGTGGGCTTTCTGAAACTTCTTCACGCTGTACTCCGCAGGTGACTTCCTCCCACGCCCGGCGTTCTGCGATGGTGGGAGGAAACCCGCATCGGAGAGCCTCATGCTCCGCCGCCTTGGCCCCGCGTTCTTCCTTGGCTCCGTGCTTCTCTGCGGTGCCTGCAAGAAATCAGAGGACCCCGCGCCGACGACTCCACCGGCGCCTCGTCCCACCGCGGAGCCCACCGCCACCTTCACCCTCTCCCTCCTCCAGGACGCGCCCGCGTCGGGCTGCACCTGGATTCGTCAGGACACCACGGGCACGCGCAAGGCCGTGGCCACGGTGGATGCGCCGTGCGAGCAGGTGGACCTGGCCTGGAGCGCGGACGGCAAGCAAGGCGTGCTGGTGGACCGGGGCCATGGCGCCACGCCACCGCGCGCCTGGAAGGTGGACTTCGAGTCCGACCAGGGCCCCCTGCCCTTCTCGCTCCCGACGGAAGGTCACACCGACTCGGTGGGCTTTGACGCGCAGGGCCACACCGTGGCGCTCGTGTCGCAGTTGGAGGGACTGACGCGCAAGGCGGAGCGAGGCGAGGAGTTCTTCGTGGTGGACGGCCGCCGCCTCCCGGTGCCGGAGACGGAAGGCAGCGCGGGCCTGGCGCACGCGTTCCGTCGCGAGGGCGAGCAGTGGCGGCGCGTCGAGTCGGTGGCCACGGTGTACGAGACGGAGGACGCGCCAGGCACGACGGCGCTCGCCACGGCGACCCAGCTGGTGTCCTCGACGTCGGGCCAGGACCCGGAGGTGCCCACGGCCACGGAGCTCCCCGAGGGCAGTGAGGACGCGGTGCGGCTGGACGCGGTGGTGAAGGACAAGGGCCACACGGAGTTCGGCACGTGGGTGTCGCTGGAGACGCATGGCGGGCCGCTGTACGCGTGGCGCGCGGCGCGGGAGCTGCCGGTGCTGATGCCGCCGCTGCGCTGGGAGCTGAGTGATCGCCTCGCCGAGCCGGAGTCCCTGTCGCTGTCGCCCACGTCGGTGGTGGAGCTGCGCGTGCGGGGCTCGCTGCTGTTGGTGACGTCGGACCACGGCGCGCGCATCTACGACACGCGGACCAAGAAGCGCATCGCGCACCTGGATGACGTGCACGACGCGCGCTTCTGGCCCAAGCCGCGCACCGTCACCGCGGCGATTCCGTCCGGGACGTCCGCGGCGCAGTAGGGGCTACTGGAGACCATTCTCGCGCATCGCCGAATCGAACAGCCAGAACACGGCGGTCGCGCAGCCCAGGAGGCCCAGGACCACCCAGGGCAGCACCATGACCGCCACGGGCGTGACCCATCCCAGGCGATACAGCTTCCTGTACGCCATGACCCGCAGCCCCAGACACCAGAGCAGCATCACGGGCAGCGAGAAGACAGGCACCACGCCTATCAGGGAGACGCCCTGGGACAAGGCATGAGCCCGCAGCGTCGAGCGGAACGAGCTGGGCACTCCGAACATCCACAACATCAGGTGGTCCATCACCGAGCCCAGGAGGGTCGCGATGGGCGCCAGCACGAGCACCGCGCCCATGAAGCGAAGGGGGATGATGACCTCCGTCCAGAGCAGATAGGGGTCCACCCGCCCTGTCGGAGCGTCGAGGACCTTCCCAAGGGCGATGAGGAGGAGGAGCGCCGTCGTGGCCAGCGCGCCGGCACAGAAGGCCAGCCACGCGAAGAGGAGCGACCCGCCGATGGTGCCCTCCCGCCCCATCCGCTCGAACGCTGCTCGCGGGCGGAGAATCACCTCCTTGCATGTCAGCCGGAAGGCCTCCCCCAGGCCCAGCTCCGCCCGCCGCGCCCAAGGGAGCGGCTCGGGGCCGGTCGCGACCTCACTCCGTTCGAGAACCGCGACAGCGGGCGCATCAACCATCCTCGGACCACCCCTCGGGAGCACGCTGTTCGAGCAGCGCGAACCCAGCGGAGTGTCACAAAGACGAGAGCCCGCGAGACGCCACCGTGGCTCAACGGTCGAGGACGGGCCGTGAGCGGAAGCCGGGCCCGCGTTGACCGGTCGGAGCGTCAGAGCGCCTGACGCGGACGCACCAGCCCGTGGTCATCCGGCACGGGCCCCGCGCCACGGACGACGGAATCCGAGGCCGGCTCCGGCCGAGCCTCTCGCGCCCGCCGCGCCTGCCGCAGCGCCGCGCGAGCCTCCGCCTTGTGTCCCTGGGCCTTCTCTCGCTTCGCCAGCGCCTCCCACAGCTCGGGCGACTCCGGATGCAGCGCGACGCCCGCGCGCAACAGGCCCAGGCCCACGCGCGGCGACTCCGGCTCCACCACCCGCTTGAGCAGCATCATCGGCGCCAGCGCCAGCGCGCCCTGGGGCGTCTCCATCGCCTCGCGCAGCAGCGGCAGCACCTCCTCGTCCCGCTTCGCCACCAGCAACCCCTGGGACAACGCCAGCCGGGCCTCCACGCTCCGAGGCGACACCTCCACCGCGCGCTCCAGCCAGCGCAGCCGCGCGGGCAACTGCTTGCGCCACCCGAACCCCTCCGCGACGCGCACCAGCTCGTCCGTGTAGTCCGGGCGAAGCTCGGGCCACTGCACCACCGCCTTCTTGAGCGCGGGCCAGTGCACCTCCGGGTCCTTCACTTCATCCAGCCGCAGGCGCCGCAGCTCCACCGGCACCTCCGCGCGCTTCCACCCCGCGACGAAGCGCAGCAGGTCCCCGCGCAGCGGCTCTCCCAGGCGCGGCGCCTCGGCCGAGCCCTCCGCCTCACACGCGGCCAGATAGTCCGCGAAGAACGACAGCGGCCCCTCCGCCGGATACGCGAGGAGCCGCTCGGGGCCGTGCGCCTTCTCCAACACGCGAGCCATGTGCGCGCCCACGCGGATGAACACCGAGCCCAGCTTCGGGTCATGCCCGCCGCGGATGCGCTCCAGCGCCGCCTTCGCGTCCTTCGCGATGAGCTTGCGGTCCAGCATCTCCGACACGCGAGCGAATGCCCCGGGCACGTCCTCGTCCGGCGCCAGCGTGCCCGGCCCTCGCGTGGCCCACAGGTGATAGGCCAGGCCGTAGCTGACGATGCGCGACAGGCCCTCGTACACCACGCCATCCACCGGGTCCGCGAAGTGCGCGTCGCGGCGCGTGGCGCCCGCCTCCAGCACGCCCTCCATCAACCGGATGGACAGCCGGCGCAGGCGCCTGGCCTCGCCCTCGATGTTGGTGGCGAGCGCAATCACCGTGTCCTCGGCGGGGAACATCACCAGCAGCGTCGTGGTCTCCGGCTGCCCGCCCGCGTGCGCCACCAGGTAGTGGCCGCGCAGCGGATAGGTGGCGAAGCCCATGCCGTAGTCCGTGAGCCGTCCATCCTTCGTCGCCATGGACGCCTGCATCATCCCCATGGTGTCGCGAGACACCAGCTTGTGGGTCAGCACCGCGCGGCCGAAGCCCAGCATGTCGCCCACCGTGCCGCGCGTACCTCCACCCCCGAAGCGGCTGGACACATCCAGGAAGCGCGACGTCTTCACCACGCCATCCTTCAGCCGGTAGCCCACCGTCTGGTGCTCGTCGCGCGTCGCGGTGACATCCAGGTCCGCGTGCGCCATGCCCGCGGGCTGGAACACGTGCTCGCGCAGGTAGTCGCGGTAGGACTTCCCCGACGCGCTCTCCACCGCCGCGCCCAGCAGGTTGTAGCCCCACGTGCTGTACAGGTAGCGCGTGCGCGGCTCGAAGGAGAGCGGCTTCTCGGAGAAGACGGAGACGGCCTCGGCCGTGCTCAAGGGCTTCACGTTGACGGTGGAGGCGAGCCCGTCATACGTCGGCACCCCGCTGAGATGCCCCAGCAGGTCCCTCACGGTGACGGTCCACTGCTTCGCCGGGTAGCCCGGCACCAGCGAGTGGATGTCCGCGTCCAGGCTCAGCTTCCCCTGCTCCACCAGCTGCATCACCGCGACGGCGGTGAACGACTTGGTGATGGAGGCCAGCCGGTACGTCGTGCGCGGCGTCACGGGCAGCTTGCGCGCCACATCCCGCAACCCATAGCCACACACCCAGCGCCGATTCCCCCGGGAGATGCCCACGGACAGGCCCACCGTGGGCCCCTGCGCCAGCTCCGCGCGCACCATCGCATCCAGCACCCGAGTCACTTCTTCGGGAAACTCGCTCGAGCCGTCGGCGGCCTCGGCACTCGCGGGTTCGCACTCCGACGGGATGCGCGGCGCCGCCAGCGCGGGCGACGCGAGCAACCACAAGACGGCGAACACCCCCGGGGACTTCATCATGGCGGAGTCTCCGCGGTGACAGGCACCCGCGTCGCCACGGAGCCAGCGGACGGCGGCGTCTCCGCCCACGCCCGCAGCAGCGCATCCGTGACCAGGTGCCCCAGCACATCCAGCCCGCGTCCACGCGGATGCACCAGGTCATCGTGCATGTAACCGGACCGGTGGAAGCGCTCCAGCGAGCCCTTGCCGCCCATGGCCTCGTAGAGGTTGAAGAAGGCACAGCCCTCCGCCAGCGTCACCTCCCGCTCCGCGCTGACGACGGCCTCCAGGAAGGGGCGCTGGGTGAAGGCCTTGCCTCGGTCCTTCGCGTCGCGCACCGCGTCCATCGGCCCCACCACCAGGCACGCACTGGACGGCGCCGCGGCACGGGCCCGGCGCAGCAGCGTGCCCAGGTCCTCGCGCAGGGTCTTCAAGTCCGTGCGCTTCCACTCCAGGCGCTTGGACTCGTTGCCGCCCAGGAAGAACACCAGCAGCCGAGGCTCCCGCTCCGCGAGCTGCGAGCGCAGCGCGCCGTCCTCCAGCCGCGCATAGAGGCTCGCGTCCGCCGACGGCACCCCGAGCATGTCCAGGACGATGCCGGGCCGCGCCTGCTGGAGCACCACGCCCTGCACCACCGCGCCCTTGCCCTCGGCCACCACGTCCACCGCCGTGGCGCCCGCGGGCAGCACGAAGCGCGTGGACTTCGACAGGCCACTGCCCGAGGGCTCCGTCCGCGCGAGCACCGTGTCGCCGCTCATCACCGTGAGCGCGCCGGCGTCGGGGACATCCAGCCACCACAGCGTGCCGTGCGGCTCGCCCTCCAGCTTGAAGCGGCTGCGCGCCTTGGCCGCGGTGGCCACGTGGTACACGCCGGTGATGCCGAACAGATGCGGCGGCTTGCGCAGCTCGCCCAGCGTGCGCGGCTGCCACCCGCCCTTGCTGTAGCCCGTGCGGCCGCGTCCACCGTACGGCGCCATGCGGTCCACCAGCAGCACGCCCCGGCCCGCCGCGCCGAAGCCCGCGCCCAGGTCCTCGCGGAGGATGTCCACGATGCGGTCGCCCGCGATGAGCGAGTTGCCGAAGGCCTCGATGACGGTGGGCGTGGACGCCGTGCCCGCGGACAGCGCGTCCAGCGACTCGAAGAAGGGCGCCAGCGCGGTGCGGCCACAGCCCGCCGCGGACGGCGCGACACATGGGTCATCCACCCGGGCCCCCACGGCGCCCAGCTTCAACGCCAGCGCCTGGTTGGCGAGCGTACGCGCCTGGGGCTCGGGCACCACCCGGCGGGTCGCCACCGGCGGCGCGGGGACGGGAACCTGTCGAGGGGGTGACACCCCCACCGCCGGAGGAGGAGGCAATGGAGGAGAGAGGGGGCGAGCCTCGGACCCCACTTCACAGGCGGCCAGCAGGCCACCGCAGGCCAGAACGTGGAGCACGGCCCGCCAGCCACCCCACCCGACTTCCAGATGCGTCATGCGGCGGACAGCGTAGACGAAAGCCCCCTACCGCGCATGTTCCCGGCCAACCTGCCCGGCCGCCGGGCGGCCATCATTCCATTGCGCGCAATCGACCTGGAGAGCATGGTGCAGGGAGGAATCACCATGCCCCACTCCAAGAAGCGCGTGGATCCGCTGCACCTGAACGAGCAGCTCTGTTTCACTCTCTACTCGACGGTGCACCTGCTCAACCGCACGTACCGGCCGCTCCTGGAGAAGCTGGGCCTCACCTACCCCCAGTACCTGGCCATGCTCGTGCTCTGGGAGGAGGACGACATCACGGTGAAGGCGCTGGGGGAGCGGCTGCTGCTGGACTCGGGGACGCTGACGCCGCTGCTCAAGCGCCTGGAGACCGCGGGGTTCGTCAAGCGGGAGCGGGACGTCCTGGACGAGCGGCAGGTGCGCATCCGCCTGACCGCGACGGGCCGCGCCCTGCGCACCAAGGCGGAGTCCGTGCCCATGGCCATCCTGGAGTCCTCCGGCTGCGCGCTGGAGGAGCTGCAGGACCTCAAGGCGCGCGTGCTCTCCATCCGCGAGTCCTTGAGCTCGCGGCTGGAGCGTGAACCCGCGCCGACGAGCGCGGGCCGGCGCAAGAAGCAGGAGTAACCTCGCTACACCTGCGTCTTGAGGACGTCCTTCAAGCCGCTGGAGCCCTTCTCGACGACGCGGCTCACCAGGTCCAACGCCTGGGCATAGCGATACATGGAGGCCTGGAGCGACAGCAGCTCCGTGTTGGAGAAGCGCGCGCCGGACGACGCGGACTGGATGATGCCATCCAACACGCCCTGACCGACCTCCAGCTCCCGGACGAACCGGGAGATGCCATTGAAGACACTCTTCGCGGTGCCCGCGACGGGAGGAACCACGCCCACCGAGGAGACATCCCTCGGCGTGCCCATGCTTGTCATTCCTTGAGCCTTGTCCGTCAGGACGCCATCGAATCGAGAGGCCTCGAGCTTTTCGGCTGGAGCGCCGCCCTGGGACTGGGTCGCCAGGGGCGGCAACATCGAGGGGGCAGCCGTCAGCGGGCTGGTCATCAGTGTGTCTCCTTCGTGCGGGGGGATTGGAAGGCAGCCACTGCGAGTGTCGCATTCAGCACTGACAGCTTCCGGGGCCGACGCAAGGAAACACCCTGGTAGGTTTTGTAATTACCCTCGTTCGACAACTGTTCCCCAGTGGCGCAAGCGCTCAACCACATAAGCCGGGTCGAGGATGCCCTCGGGCGAGTACAATCCTGGCGCAACAGGCGCGCCTCCCTTGAGGCCCAGCAACCGCTCCACCGCGAGCGCCACGCCGCGTCCGCTCAAGCCGGAGTGCACGTCGCCATCCACGAGCGAGTGGCGCAC
The DNA here is from genome assembly GCF_038561935.1 of Myxococcus stipitatus. The sequence goes on from NZ_CP102770.1 coordinate 9,705,394, forward strand.
GCGGGCCGTCGTCCCATCCGGCAGCTCGCCCTCGATTTCGATGATGAGCTCATGGCCAGGGCCCTTGCCGGGCGCGCGCTGGGACACGGAGCGCACCGCCATGTCCAGCCGCACGGTGCTCGCGCCCGTCGACGCGGCGAGCGTGGCCACGTCGAGGAGGGGATAGGCGTGCCCCTTCCACGAAGTTCCATCCACGCCCTGGAAGGTTCGGTTGGCGTCCTCTTCGTTCGAGGCCCAAATGAACTTCCCGTCCTTGAGGATGAGCGGACTGGGCACCGACTTCTGGAGCCGCACCATGTCGCCGGAGGCCGCGGGGCCGCCCACGTCCTCCTCGTCGAAGATGCCGGAGAGGTAGATGGCGTGGACCTTCTTGAACTCGCGCGCGAAGTGAAGCGCGGCGAGCGCGGCGGTGCCGCCCAGGAAGTTGCCGAGCAGGAGGACCGCGGAGTCCTGGGGCCGCTGGATGTAGCGTCCGACGGCCGGGCCGATATCGAACGCGAAGTCGGAGAAGGACACGTAGGGCAGCCGGTGGTCCTGCGCGTACTTCATGGAGCGCAGCGAGTCGTCCTTGAGCAGCACCACCACGGCGCTGAAGGCCGCGTCGGGAGCCAGGCCCAGGTCATCGCGTTCCAGGTCGACGCGCACGGCCTCCGCGTGGCCGATGTCCTTCGCCAGCGCCGCGGCCTTGGTCATGTCGCGGGCGCCAATCCGCACGGGCAGCTCCGGGTGGAGGTCGCGCAGCGCCTTCAGGGCCCGGCGTCCGACGACGCCAGAGCCACCGATGATGAGGACAGGTTTCACGTTCGAGGCGGTCACGTTCGAGGCAGTCATGGGGAAGTTCCTGTGCTGAGAAGTGGAGGGATTACGCGCCGCGGACCTGGAGGCCGGACTCCTGGAGGCGGCGCAGGTGGTACTCGGGCTCGATGAGGACGGTGGGCAGGTAGAGCCCCGGTGCGACGGGGGCTCCGCCCACAAGGCCCAGCAGGCGCTCGACCCCCACGGCGACTCCCACCGCGGTCATGGGGGCTTGTCCCGCCGGGTGGATGAGCTCGTGGCGCGTGCGGGCGTGCGTGCCGTCAGGGCGGGTGCCCTCGAGCTCGATGATGATTTCGGTGGAGTACGGCTCCCCCCGGCGACGCGAGGCGGAGGTTCCGATGAAGACGTCGGAGCGGACGGACTTCGCGCCCGTCGCCGCCGCGAGGGCGGTGGGGTCCAGCAGGGAGTACGCCTGCCCTTGCACCTCCAGCCCCGTGGAGTCGCGGAACATGCGCACGCCCTCGGTGCTGTCCACCCAGCGCCACTGGCCCTTCTCCAGGAGGAGCGCGTTGGCCGCGGACTTCGTCATGCGGTCCAGGTCCGCGTACGCGGCGGGGCCGCCCACGTCCTGCTCGTCGAGCACGCCGCCGATGGCGATGGAGTCCAGCGTCTTGAACTCGCGAGCGAAGTGGAGCACCGCGGCGATGGCCGAGCCCACCAGCCACGTGCCATTCATGAGGATGGCGGAGCGCCCAGGCCGCGCCATGTGGAGGGCGACCTCGGGAGCGACCTCGAACAGCGCGGTGGAGATGCCCTGATAGGGCACGCCTTGCGCCTGGGCGTAGCGCAGCGAGTTGAGGGAGTCGTCCTTCAGGAACATGACGACGGCGCTGTAGGCGCGCTCCGGGGGCTGGCCCAGGTCCGCGCGGGTCAGGTCCACGCGCGTCGCATCGGCGTGGCCCAGCTCGCGCGCCACGGCTTCGGCGCGGGCCAGGTCCCGTCCTCCAATGGTGATGGGCAGCGTGGGCTGGAGGCGGCGCAGCTCCTTGGCCGCCAGGGAACCGACGACGCCGGAGCCTCCAACGATGAGGACGGGGTGCTGTTTGTGCGTGGACATGACGAGGTCGCTCCTCTGCCGCGAAGGCAGTGGTGGGGGTTGCCGGTGGTCCGGCGGAAGACAGTGACGCGATGTCTCTACACTTAGTAAGTTACGAGTCGTAGGTTCGCAACCGCTTTTGAGGGAGTGCTCCGGCGGTTGCGCGTGCGGGACGAGGCGGCTAAGCCCGGAGAGGAGTCACGACGTCCATGGGCGAGACCTCATCCAAGAAGATGCCGAAGGCGCAGCGTCGGGAGCAGTTGCTCGACGTGGCGTTCACCCTGGTGCGGGAGGAAGGCACGGACGCGCTGACGCTCGCGCGCCTGGCCGAGCGGGCGGGGGTCAGCAAGCCCATCTCCTATGAGCACTTCGAGACGCGCTCGGGCCTGCTGATGGCGATGTACGAGCGCATCGACGCGCGGCAGGTCACCCTGCTGCGCGAGGCGCTCCAGAAGACGAAGCGGAAGCTGGAGGACGTGGCCAAGGTGATGAGCGCCGCGTACATGAGCTGCTATCGGACGAGCGGCCCGGAGCAGCACGCCATCACCGCGGCGCTCAAGGGCGACGAGCGGATGGAGGCCTTCTATCAAGGGGTGCTCGACCGCTACGTGGCCTTCTATGCGGAGACGCTCGAGCCGTTCTGCGAGCTGCCGAAGGAGACGCTGCGACAGCGCTGCGTGGGCATCATCGGCGCGGCGGAGGCCATCTCGAGGGACATGCTGCGGGAGGCGGTCTCGGAGAACGTGGCCTCGGCGACGTTGGCTTCGCTCATCATCGCGTGGCTGTCGGCGCGCAAGTAGGGTGCGCGTGCATCGGCGGGGTCGATGTGATGCAGTCGCGCGGTGCTCGAAAGTGTCACCATCGACCAGTTGAGGACGCTCCAGGCGGTGGCGGAGGAAGGCAGCTTCTCCGCGGCGGCCCGGAGCCTGGGCCAGGGACAGCCCGCGGTCAGCCAGGCGATGCAGCGGCTGGAGAAGCAGCTCGGGATGCGGTTGTTCGACCGCAGCAGCCGGGTGCCTCGGCTGACGGCGAAGGGAGAGGCTGTCGTCGCGGCGACGCGGCGGCTGCATGACGACCTGGCCACGTTCCAGGCGGTGGTGGGCCGCATCAAGAGCGGCGAGGAGACGAAGCTCGCGCTGGTGGTCGACGCGATGTTCCCCACGGAGGCGCTGGTCTCCTTCGTGAAGGAGCTGGCGAAGGCGCACCCGGGCGTGGAGCTCTCGCTGGAGGTGGAGCTGCTGGCGGCGGTGACGGAGCGCCTGCGGGAGCGCAAGGCGACGCTGGGCATCGCGGGCTCGGATGCGGACCTCTCCGGACTGGAGCAGCGGCCCATCGCGCTCATGAAGATGCTGCCCGTCGTGGCGCCTTCACATCCGTTGGCGGCGGTGAAGGGCGTCATCACGGAGGAGCAGCTCGCCACCGCGACGCAGCTCGTGCTGAGCGAGCGGCTGCCCGAGGGGAAGGCGGGCACGGCGGACCGGGGTGTGTTCTCGCCGAGGAGCTGGCGGGTCGCGGACCTGATGACGAAACATGCGCTCATCCTGGGAGGGCTCGGCTGGGGTCATGAGCCCGAGCACCTGGTGCGCGAGGACCTGGCGGCGGGGAGGCTCGTGCAGCTTCGGCTCGCGGCCTGGGAGGGAGGACCTCCGCCGCAGCGCACGCTCGCGCTCGTGCGGAGGAAGGGGACCCCGCTGGGGCCCGTGGCGACGTGGGCCGCGAATCGACTCACGGCGCTGTGTCAGCTCGCGCTCGACGAGGGTTGAGCCTTCCGAGATATCCCTGGCGGGTATCGGCCAGGGATGCAGTGACCGACCCTATCGGAATGCGGCGGACAGCTTCGGCAGGGCCCAGGCCATGAGATAGACCGCGCCCGATTCGTGTGGCACCACGACGCGATAACCACCTTCAGGGAGCGTGGCAACATCCCCGGCAGCGAGCTGGACGACCTGCGCCCCGAACGCGATCCGGAAGCTCCCTGAGAGGACGAAGCACTCACCGGCCCGCATCGAGCCATCGAATGTGGTACCTGCCTCATACTTCTTCAGCCCCGCCATGTATCTCCATTTACGCGGGCGCAGAGCACGCACACTCTCCTCCGAGAGCGGCTCACTGGAGATTTCGGACCAACGCCGCACCGTGATCTTCGTGGGCTCCATCATTCACCTCGCTCGAAGTTGAGACACACAGGGGATGAGCCGTTTCGAGGGACCGCAGAATGCGGTCTGCTGTCACTGCTTCGCCATGGCGCGGGTGAATTTTCTCGCCCGCCCCCGCACGAGCTGAAGCCCATCTCGCCTTCTGGATTTGCTGAAGGGCGTTGAGCAAGTCCGCATCAACATCCGATGGCTCTATCCACTCGATGGCTCGGCCGCCCAGAAATCCATCTGACTTCTGAGGGCTGTTTCCAGCAGCCGCGCGACGGGAAACGCACGAATCGAGCGCCCTGCAACACCGCTGGACTCTGTCTTGCGACGAACCTCGTCCATCGCGGCGCCTCGCTCCATCTGCAGCAGAGGCAGGGCTGGGACGTATTTCGACTCGCGCAGCTCGAAGAGCGCGCCCCGTTTCCCAACGACCCACTCACCATCATCGCGAACACCCAACTGGGCATCGTTCGCGAAGCGAAGAACCGGAAGCCATTCCATTCGTCACCAGCCACCCCGCCTCAGTTCTTGGTGCTGTTGCCGATGGTCTTGAGCACGTTCCACAAACCCACGAATGGGGGCCCAGGCTCGAGCAAGAACTCTACGCGCTCACCCTCACGACAACCAGGGTCAGTCGACTGAGGGCCCGTTTCCCTCGCAGGTCAGATGCAAGGCCCGCGGACACGTGGCCAGAGTCGAGTCCATGGGTCTTCGTTTTCGAAGCAAGCCAGGACAGGAGTCTCGGTCGAGGCGACCTTGCCCTGTTCAAGGAGCAGCGAACGCACAGCTTCCGGGAAGCTCCCAACGGGATGAGTCCATCGGCCCTCGCCTCCAGTCCGCTGGAAGATGCGCATCAATCGCTGAGCCTTCCCATTCGCACTGAGTTTCTTCATGGCATCGGGCCCTTCATGGGTCACCCGAATCCGGCAACCTCCTCCGGAAGCATCCAGGCAAAAAGTACAACCAACTCAGCTTCGCGACTCACCACCACGCGAAAGCGACCGCTTGGGAACGCAGCGACGTCTCCCGCAGAGAGATGAGCGCCCTGCACGCCAAACTCGAACTGGCCACGTCCGGCCAATACGAAGCACTCACCAGGCCGTGTTGCTCCAGCGAGCTCTGAGCCTGCCGCATACTTCAACAACCTGCTCACCCGGTACTTCCACGCAGGTGAGCGCAGAGCACGCACACTCTCTTCCACGAGCGGTTCACTGGAGAGTTCAGTCCATCGCCGGACCGATAACTTGTTGGGTTCCATCATCGCATGGAGATCGCCTACGGAAGCTCTACCGTCACGCCAGGAACGAAATCCTCGAAGACGACCAGACTCACGCGGGTGCTCTCCCCGATGCGAAGCAAGAGCGCTCGCACGGACTCCCAGGGAAGTCCGCCAAGCCCTGCGCCAATGCGCGGGAGACCGACTCGCTTCAGCCCTTTGGCTTCCGCCTCTTGGACCATCTTGACGACAGCACTCTCGAGCGACCCCAGCTCCGCCTTCGTCCGCCAGGTCTTCTGAGTCCCAAGGTTGAAGACCGTCATTCCCCCCTCGGTCCAGGTGAACACGTCTCCCAGTCGGAAGCGGCCGTCCGCACAGCGCTGCTTGTACTCGGCGTACATCTTCGGAAAGCGCGCGCGAAACTCGACGGCAATGCCCTTGCCCATGGCGCCAGCGCAGTTGCACCCATGCGCAAGAGCATCCAACCCTTCCTGCCGCAGCAGGTCCCCACTCACGAAAAAACTGGGCATCGCGCCAGCGCCTCCCACCAGCCCTGCTCGAACTCGGCCTCTCGCTTGAAGAAGCTCACCATGGCACCGTCGATCAGGACTGCACGATACCACGCACGAGAGCTTCGCCCTCCCATCCGTTGGAGCGCGTGCGTGTTCCACCACCTCCGAGTCGAGGTCGACTCGAAGGCGGTGCTCACTTCGCGAAAGCTCAGCGACGCCGCTCCATGTGGAGCGGGCCCTGGAATGCAGCGGGGGGCGTGACGGTGACCTCGGGCCCCATGGCGAAGGCCTCCGTCTCCTCCGTGGGCGGCCTGCCCGCGAAGTCGTCGCACGAGCCGTCATCTCTCCACTTCGACCGGAAGGTCCGCTTCGCCCAGCCATCCGCATCCCCACGCACGCGGTACTTACCCTTCACGAGAAAGGGCATCCGCGGCATGACGGCAAACGACATGTACGGCGTGCCCGTGCAGTCGTTCGTCTCGAAGTACACGAGAGAAGCCAGGTCATCGACGCGCAGGAGGTGACTCGGGTCTGTCCCCTCGAAGGTGGGCTTGCCCGTCTCCTTGTGCACGGCCCAGGTATGTCCTTGCGCATCGACGAGGTACGGCGCGCAGACGGGCGCGACCACGGCCCCCTTCGCATCCACGTAGACCCATCCGTCGCAGGGCACGTTGCTCTGGGATTCACCCGCGGGGCCCGGCTCTCCTTGTGGGCCTCGTTCGCCAGCAAGTCCGCGCTCTCCAGTGAGCCCTCGTTCGCCAGCGACTCCGCGCTCGCCTTGTGGTCCCCGCTCACCGGTGAGCCCGCGCTCCCCCTGGGGGCCCGGATCCCCCTTCGTTCCTGAGTCACAGCCCGCGAGCAGCAGCATTCCGACACAGACACTTCCGACCAGCCTGGGACGCTGAATCCGATGCATGTCTTCCCAACTTCCGTTGACTGTCTTCCTGGTTGAGTTCACAAGGTCCCCCTTCTTGGAGCGCGCACCAATCGCGCATCCCTCGCCAGATGCTCCCTGCGAGAACTCCAGCGTGCATCGCGTGCACAACCAGTTCAACGTGGATGTGGACTGCTTGAGTACTGAATCGGCAAGATTTGGCGAGGCGGAGTCAAGCCTTTCCCTCTCCAGCAAACTCCTTCGGAAGCTCCCAAGCAAAAACAGCAACACACTCAGCTTCGGGGCTTACCACCAGGCCATAGCTACCGCTAGGGAACTCGGCAACATCCCCAGCGGCGAGCTGGGCAACCTGCGCACCGAACTCGAGACGGCAGTGCCCAGCCAACACGTAGCACGTACCGGCCCGCATTCCGCCAGCGACCTCCTCCCCTGGCGAATATCGATCAACGCTCACCCGATACTTCCTCGCGGGCACATGCAGAATACGCACACTCTCTTCCGAGAGCGGTTCACTCGAAACTTCGGACCAGCGCCGCACCGTGAGCTTCTTGGGTTCCATCACGCTCCACTGGGACCTGGGCATCGACGCGCAGAAGAGGCTATTCCTAACGGCCTCCCCTCGAGTCCGCCACAAAACCTTGAGCCCATCTTCTCCGCACACCTCGCGCGAGGAGCCCCCCACCTCCGAAACGGGCCCCAAGGGCCCATCACACGACGTGATGCTACGCATCACGCCCAGGTGCGATTTACACACCGGCCATGACCCTTACCTTGGGTCCATGAGCACGACGACCCAGACCCTCTCTTCCTCCACCGTTCACACCGCGCTGCCTCGCGCCCGGACGCTCGAGAGCGTCCATGGCGGCGGGCCCCTCCACTGGGTCGGCGATGGCTTCCGCGTGAAGACCGTCGTCCCCAGCGGCGGCATCTCCCAGGAGCGTGTCAGCCCCTTCCTGCTTCTCGACCACCATCCGCCCTATGACTACGCCCCCCTGGCCCAGGGCCAGCGCGGCGTGGGCTGGCACCCTCACCGGGGCTTCGAGACCGTGACGCTCGCCTTCCAGGGCCACGTCGCCCACCGCGACAACGCGGGCCACTCGGGCGTCATCGGCCCGGGCGACGTGCAGTGGATGACGGCCGCGTCCGGCATCCTCCACGAGGAGTACCACGAGCAGGCCTTCTCCCGACGCGGAGGCCCCTTCGAGATGCTCCAGCTCTGGGTCAACCTGCCTCGCACCCACAAGAAGGACGCGCCGGGCTACCAGCCCATCACCGCGGCCCAGATTCCCACCGTCTCCATCGACGGCGGCACCGTGCGAGTCATCGCGGGTCAGTTCGGCGACACCCGAGGCCCCGCCAGGACTTTCACCCCCATCACCCTGCTCGACGTCCATCTGCGGGCAGGCTCGGACCTCCATGTCGCGCTGCCGAAGCACCACAACACGCTCGTCCTCGTCGCCTCCGGCCGCATCTCGTCCGGCGGTGAGCAGGCCTCCCAGGGAGACGTCGCCCTCTTCGCCAATGACGGCGACTTCCTGACCCTGCGCGCGGACGAGGACACCCACCTGCTCGTCCTCTCCGGCGAGCCCATCCGCGAGCCCATCGTCCACTACGGCCCGTTCGTCATGAACAGCCAACGCGAAGTCATCGAAGCCATCCATGACTTCGAGGCCGGACGCTTCGGCTCCGTCCCCGAGGACGCCCCCGGCGCCACCTCGTAGCGCAATCCCAGACGCCCGCCCGAGCCCCGTGCCCGGCGCGGGCGCTCGGGCGTCAGCGGCCTCGCGCCCGTCGCGAAGTGCCCGCCCCCTTGGGCTCCTTCGCACGCGCCGGCATCCGCCCCACGCTGCCATCCCGCAGCACCTCGAGAATCAACTGCCGGAGGAACCGCGCCCCCGGGTCCAGGTGCGTGCGCGCATGCCACATCAGCGACATGGTCATGGGCGGAGGACTCGGCACCAGCTTCAACTTCCGCAGCGGCAGCATGGCGCACAGCGCCTCCGCCATCCGATTCGGCATCCCCGCGACATAATCCGTCCGCGTCGCGGCCATGCCCGCGGCCATGAAGTGAGACACCGACAGCGCCGAGTTGAGCACCAGGCCATGCTCCCTGCCGAACTGCTCGAAGAGGCGATGCCCGATTCCCGGCCGCCCCTGCGTCAACACCAGGTCGATGAGGCTGGAGGCATTGAACTCCTCCACCGTCATCAGCGGCCCCCGCAACCTCGGGTGGTCCTCGCGGACGACGAAGGACACCTCCTCCTCGTAGAGGTCCTCCGCGAAGTACCCCTGCTGCGACGCCACCTGCCACGGCGCCAGCACCACATCCACCTCCCCCGTCTCCAGGCCGCTCGCCCCGATGAGGAAGTCGAGGCTCACCACCCGGAGCCGCGCCCGCGGCAAGCGCCGGGCGAACGCCTCCACCACCCGCGGCACGTCATACAGGTCCTGGTTGTCCGCGTTGGCCATCGTGAAGCGGCGCGTGCTCTCCGTGGGATTGAAGCGCTGCCCGTCCACAACGACCTGCAGCTGCGCCACCGCGTTCGTCAGGAACGGCCGCAGCTCCTCACACCGAGGCGTCGGCGTCAGCCCGCGCCCGCTGCGCACCAGCAGCGGGTCCCCCAACAGCTCCCGCAGCCGCGCCAGCGCGTTGCTCACCGCGGACTGCGTGACGTGGAGCTGACGGGCTGCCTCGGTCGCGCTGCCTGTCTCCAGCACGGCATGCAGGACGAGGAACAGATTGAGGTCGATGGCGGACAGGTTCATCGCCCGTCCTGCATAGCGCACCCCCGCCCCGCCAGCACGGCTCAGGAGCGGCGCGCCCCCGAGAGCATCGCCGCCACCTGCGGGTCCAGGCGGAACGACTCGAAGAACCCCTCCGCGTCCTGGGGCGGCTTGCCCTCGGGATGCAGCAGGAGCTGCTGATAGAGCCGAGGCCCCACCAGGTAGAAGCGGCCCTTCAGCCGGCGCGCTCCGGCAATCCCCTCCACCTCCCAGCCCGGAAACCCCTCCAGCGTCAGCGGTCGCGACGAGAGCCCCGTCGCGCCCAGCGACTCCAGCGCACCCATGCTCGCGCGGGAGACGACATCCCCCGGCTTCGCCTGCGCCATGACCGCCGGAGGAAAGTCCGTGTACGAGATGTAATAGGCCGTGTCCGACTCCGGACGAACGGCGACGAAGGTGTGCAGTGTCACCTCGCCCACATCCGTGACCTGCGCGCGGCTCTCCTTGCTCACGGGCTCCGGCAGCGCGACGGAGAAGCCCCCTTCCGTGGACTGCATGACAGCCGAGGGGGAGGCGGACTGCACGGCGCGCGGCTCGGGAGCTGTCTGACGGGAGGCGCACGCCCCCAGCCCTCCCATGGACCACAGGAGGGCGAGCGACGCGACTCGACGCGAGGTCTTCATGTTCCGTACAGCTCCTGGCATGTGACGAGGAAGGTACTGCCTGCCCCCTCCGGGCGCACGCAGACTCCTCGACCCAGGGCACTGCACGCAACGCTTCCGTCGACCCCCAGCGCTAATGCAGCGAGTCCGGAAGCACGGAAGGCCCCTCCACCTCCATCGTCGCCGCCAGCGCCAGACGCACGCTGAAGGTGGAGCCCACGCCCGGCGTGCTCTCCACCTCGATGTCCCCGCCATGCGCCTCCACGATGCGGCGAGCGACGCTCAACCCCAGCCCCACGCCCGGCGCGCGCTTGCTGCTCGCCGTGCCCAGTCGTTGGAAGGGCGCATAGAGCAGGCGCTTCTCGTCCTCGCTGAGGCCGATGCCCTGGTCCCTCACCGACAGGAAGACGCGGGACTCCTCGCGGCGCACGATGACGTCCACGCGGCTGCCGGACGGCGAGTACTTCAGCGCGTTGCTGACCAGGTTCGTCAGCACCTGCTCCAGCCGGTCCGGGTCCACGCGCACGGGCACGGGCACGTCGGGGACGTCGAGCTGGAGCGTGTGCCCGCTGTCGCTGGAGCGGTACAGCTCCACCACGTCCCGCGCCAGCACCCGCGCGTCACACACCTGGGGACGAAGCTCCAGCTTGCCCGCCTCGATGCGGGTGGCGTCGAGCAGGTCCCCCACCATCCGGTCCAGCCGCTCCACCTGCCGCCTCACCAGCGCGAGCGTGCGCTCCATCCGCTCCGGCGTGAGCGGCGCGCGGCTCCGCTCGGACAGCGCCGTGGACAGCTTCAGCGCGGACAGCGGATTGCGCAGCTCATGGGCCACGCCCGCGAGGAACGCGAGCTGCTGTTCCTGCTGATGCGTCAGCCCGTTGGCCATCTCGTTGAACGTGCGCGCCATGTCCCGCAGCTCCGTGGGCCCGGCCACCGGAGCCCGCGTGCGCTTGCGGCCCGCGCCGAAGCGGCGCATGGCCTGGCTGATGTCCTTCAGCGGCTGCAAGGCGATCTTCCGCAGCAGCAGCGTGCTCGCCGCCAGCGACACCAGCAGGAGCCCGCAGAGCACGAGGCCCACGACGTTGCCCATGCGGTTGAGGTCCGCGGACGCCTCGCGCGCCTCACGTGCCTCGTCCACGTTGAACTGGACCAGCTGCTCCAGCGAATCCAGCGCCGAGTCGAGCGAGGGAATGGACCGCGACATCCGCTGCGACAGGGGCAGCCGGGCGGCCGCGCGCTGCGCCGCCAGGTAGCGATTGAAGGCCGCGTCCACCTCCCGGATGAGCGACCGCTCCGCCTCGCTGGTGGCATTCTGCCGCAGCCCGTTCAGCAGCTGGGGGAACGAGGCCTCGACGCCCTGGAGCGTCCGCCCGCGCACGAACTGCGAGGAGGACGTGTCCACGCTCCCACCGACGCCACTCAAGCGGAAGTGGATGAGCAGGTCGATCTCCAGCTCCTCCGCCAGATGGAGCCCCTCCACCGAGTTGCCCAGCGTGTTCGCCGAACGGTTCTGCGCGTTCGTCACGACGATGAGCGCGGTGGCGGCGATGAACGTCAACAGGGCCAGGCCACCCAAGGTGGCGGCAAGCCAGGCACGCAGGCTCATGTCACCTCCGAGCAGAGGACCGGGGCGCTCACGACGAGGCCTCCCTGACGCCCGCGGATGGGGTGGGCGTCACCTCCTCCCTGACTGGAGCAACAAGGCCAGGACCTGGGGGATTCACTTCAGTGGACAGCGGCCGGGCAAGGCGGAAAGTTCTCCGCACGGCATCAGCGCCGGAGGCAGCCAATCGTGCTAGGGAGGTCCGACGTGGCGGGCGAGCATGTGCCCCCCTGGCCGCGCGCGAGAGGTCACCATGGACATACTCCCCCAGCCGGTACGCACCCTGAAGTTCGACGGTTTCTGGCGCTGGCTCCAGGAACACACCCAATGCATCCTCCGCTGTGGCTCCGTCGACGCGATGCTGTACGACCACGACGACTTCCACTGGCTGCTGATGGAGGAGGAGCGCCAGCACATCATCCAGGTGCTCAAGGGCAAGGCGCTCGTGGGTGAGATGGTGATGGCGGGCCGCGAGGTCACCGAAGTCACGGTGGCGCAGGACCCGGACTCAGGCGCGCAGGGCCACTTCCTCGTGGAGCTGATGGGCGGGCCGAAGGAAGACCCGCAGGTGCTCTACCACTTCATCATGGCGCACGGCATCGACCCCGCGCCGCACAAAGACCTCAAGCACTGAGCAGGGCGCGCTCGATGAGCGCGACCGCGTCCCGGGCTCCGGAGGTGTAGCCCGAAGCCGTCTGCGCCGGGCGAGGCCCCACCCGCGCGACGGCCCGCTCCACCAGCTCCGCGTCGGTGCGGGCCAGCTCCTCCGGGCGAAGCCGCACCGCCTGCCTGTCGTACCGCCGGGCTCGCGCGAGGGCCACCAGCGGAGTGCCCGTCACCCGGGCCTCCTGCACGGTGTTGTAGCCCCCCGCCCCCACCAGCACATCCACCCCCGGCATCACCGCCAACGCGGGCCACACGCACAGCGGCCCAGGCGCCCCGCGCACCGTGTTCCGCGCGGCCTTCCCCTTCGCGTCGAACCAAGGCCCCGGAGGCGCCAGCCACCGCACCGGGGCACGCTCGCCCAGCTCGGCCTGGAGCCGCGCGGCGATGTCGCCCGCCTCGCGCACCTCCAGCTCGTTGCCGCTGCCCATGACGGCCACCAGCGGCCGAGGGTCCTCCGCGGCGACGCCCAGCCGCTCACGCGCCCGCGCGCGGCTCAGCCACTCCTCCTGCTCCAGCAAGAGCCACGGCGCCGTGCGCAGCGCGCGCGGGTGCCGCGCGAACGGGGCGTCCTCGCCCGGGACGAGCAGCAGGTCGAAGTCCTCCACCGCCTCGGCGATGTTGAACTTCGCGACGTAGGCGGGGTTCAGGTCCCGGTGCACCAGCACCTTGGCCATGCGCAGCCCGGGCAGCATCGGCGCGAGCTCGCCCACCAGTCCCCGAGGGAAGGTGTCCACCACGAGGACCTCCGGGCGGACACCGTCGAGCACACACTCCACTGTCTCGCGCACGGCGGACTTGGACAGCTCCGGGTTGATGCGGTGGACGAAGGCGCCCGGCCCCAGCACCTCCTCCAGCGGCACGTCGGGAGCGAAGGCGCTGTTGGTCATCACCGTGACGCGATGCCCGCGCCGCGCCGCCATGCGCGCCAGGCCGCAGGCGCGGGTGAAGTGTCCCATGCCTCCGCCCAGCGCGTAGATGAGCCACCGCGTGCCGCGCATCAGCTTCCGCCCAGGTCCTCCTCGAAGGCCGCGTCTTCCTCGCGCCGCAAGCTCTCGCCGTCGGCCTCGGTGAAGTCGTGCGGGTCCCTCGAGGTGCCCTGTCCCCACGAGGAGCCCGAGCCGTAGTAGCCGTAGTCCTGGTAGTAGGTGCTCGCGTCCTCGTCACCCTCCTCCGAGTCGCCGGCCCCCAGGCCGCCGCACGTCGAGCACACCTCCGCGCCATCCAGGGTCGTCATGTGCACGGCACACGCGCGCCGGCCACAGCGCGGGCACAGCGAGCTCACGGGCAGCCCACACGGGTGGGCGAAGAGGAAGCCCGAGCTGACTTCACAGCCATCGACGGAGGAGGGGCTCATGGAGAGGACCCAGAGGGAGGCGTCTGGAGCTGATGCAGCAGCGCGACGCGGAAGGGGAGGTCCAGCTTCTCGAAAGCCAGACACGCGGCGGCGTCCGCGTTCACCAGGGACTTGGTGGCGAGCAACGTCTTGCCGCTGGGGTCCTTGAGGGACACCTTGCCCTCGCGCACCTTCACGCGGGCCACCTCCGCGCCGGAGGCATCCTGGATGCGCGCGCCGTCGTCGTCCGCGGACACGGTGTAGAGCACCTCGCCCTTCGCGCCGGTGAGCATCCACCCCGCCCCCTGCCGCGCGAGGGTGTAGAGCACCTGCTTCTGCGCCCCGTCGCGCACGATGAAGGCGCCGCCCGAGGAGCCCAGGACATAGCCGAGCGGGACATCCTCCGGGCTGGAGACCTTGAGGGTGGCGCCCTTCCACTTGAGGCGCGCCAGCTCCCGGTCCTCGCCATCCACCAGCTTGGAGCCGTCGTCCTTCGGCTTGAGGGAGAAGCGCTCGCGATCATCCGCGTCCTTGAACTTGAGCTTGCCCGGCAGGGGGACCGGGTCCTCCGCCGACGTGGCGGACCGGGCCTGCGTCGAGGGAGGCTCGGAGCCAGAGGGGCGCGAGCACCCCCACGCGAGCAACACGGACAGCGCCAACACGAAACGCATCATGAGGAGGCCCTCGCGGAGAGCTTCTTGCCTTGCCGGGCGTGGGAGTGATTGAGCACCTGGTAGAGGCTCAAGAGCATCATGAGGCACGTCCGCGTCGCATCCGGGGCGGACGCCGAGTCGACCGGAACCGCCACCCAGTCTGACTCCATCCGAGCGCGGAGGCTGAGCCGGTCCTCGGCGACCTCCAGCTTCGAGAGCAGCACCTTCGGCGGCAGCCGCACCGACTGGCGCGCCGTGTCCTGGAGCGAGGCCAGGCCCGGGTGCCGCTCCGGCTTCACGCGCAGCTGCGCCTGGAGGAACGTCGCGCTCTTCTGCTTCTGCTTGGTCTTGTGCTTGCCCCGGGCGTTGACCTTCGTGCGCGTGCGCTTCTGGAGCCACTCCTCCATGGACAGCCGCAGGTGGGTGCCGTCGCGCAGGCGCGCGTGGAGCGACATCCACGGGTCCTCGAACTCATTCGTGGTCCACCGGCCCGCCCGGCCCTTCTCCGTCCACTTGTCGGGGTGGTCCACGGCGCGGAAGTCCAGCTCCAGCGTCACCGGCTCCTCCGGCTCGATGTCCCGGCGCAGCCGGAGCAGGAGCTGGGAGAGCAGGCCGTAGCGGCGGTTCTCCAGGTCCTGCCGGGAGTACTTGTTGGCGCGCAGGTGCAGGCCCACCGCCAGGACCAGCGTGACACCCCACCCGGCCCAATACGGCCCCTGTCCACCTGACTCCTCGCCGTCGGAGCCCGCGAAGCCGATGGCCAGCAGCGCGACGAACAACAGGCCACAGACCCAGCTCGCGGCGGAGGCCCGGCCGCGCCACTTGTTGCGCAGCGCCTCTATCTCCGTGTCGAAGCGGGCGAGGTAGCCCAGGTCTCCCATCAACTCGGCCACGGGCGCGGTGTTTCGATAGCGCTTCTCCGCGCGAAAGCGGTTGATGTCGAAGGGCATGGTGGAGTGCTCCCCCTCGGAGCCACGAGAAGAGGCACCGAGTGTATGAGCCAGCGTGGTGAGGGGCAAACCTCGTTGTTTGCACCGGACGAGGGGCCGCGATAGCACGGCGGCGTGGCTTCCGCGTCCGGCATCATCTACGCCTCGTTCGACCGCTTCCCGTCACCCAAGGGAGCAGCCGTGCACATCCGGGCCTTCGTCGAAGCCCTGGGCACGGCCTTCGGAGGCGTGGACCTGCTCGCCCTGCGCGACGGAGCCACCGCGAGCACGGCCCCGTATCCACTGGTGGAGGGAGTGACGTACCACCCGATGGAGGCCCGGGGCCGGGACCTGGTGGCCCAGGCGCTGTCCTTCCGGACGAACCTGGCGGCCTGGTGGAGGAACAAGCCCCGGGCCTCCGTGGTCCACGTGCGCTCCATCTTCGAGGGCTACCCGGTGGCGCGCCGCAAGGAAGCCCTGACGGACAAGCTCGTGTTCGAGGTGAACGGGCTGCCGTCCATCGAGCTGAAGTATCACCACCCGGATGTCGCGGACGACGCGGAGCTGATGCTCAAGCTGGTGGCGCAGGAGGACGCCTGCATCGCCCGCGCGGACCTCCTCGTCACGCCCAGCGAGGTGACGGCGGAGTACCTGGTGAAGCGCGGCGCGGAGCCCTCGCGCGTGCGAGTGATTCCCAATGGCGTGGAGCTGGAGGTGTTCCGCCACGCTCCTCCGCGCGCCTGGACACCGGACCGTCCGGTGCGGCTGCTCTACAGCGGGACGATGACGTCGTGGCAGGGCGTCCACCACGCCATCGAGGCGCTGCGGCTGCTGCGCGCGGAGCTGCCTGCGGTGCTGACGTTGGTGGGCCCGCTGCGCAAGCACCAGCGCAAGGTGCTGCTGGACCGCTGCGGAGACCTGCTGCTGGAGGGCGCGGTGGAGCTGCGCGAGCCTTTGCCGCAGGACGCGCTGGCGGCGCTGCATCACGACTGCGACGCGGTGCTGGTGCCGCTGCCGGCGAACGACCGGAACTGCGTGCAGGGCTGCTGCCCGCTGAAGCTGCTGGAGGCGATGGCCTCGGGCACTCCGGTCATCGCGTCGAACCTGCCCGTGGTGCGCACGCTGGCGTCACCCGACGAGGTGCTCCTCGTGCGGCCCGGCTCACCGAAGGCCATCGCGGAGGCGGTGAAGACGCTGCGCGCGAACCCCGACCTGGGCCCGTCCCTCGGCACACGGGCCCGCGCGCGCGTGGAGCGGGACTTCTCGTGGCGGCGGGCTCGCGAGGCGCTGGTGCGCGCCTACGAGGAGCTGGGGATGACGCGCAAGCCGTTCCTGACGGAGCCGCTCAGCCTGGAGGAGACGGAATCGCGCGGGTGAGCACGCGGCGCAGCGCCTCCGCTTCATTGTCCGCCACGAAGCGCTCCAGGATGCGCTCCCGGGCGGCCGCCCCCATCGCGGCGCGCTGAGCGTCGGACATCGACAGCACATCCAGGCACGCCTGCCCCAGGTGGTTCAGCAGGGCCTTGGGCACGAGGAAGCCGTTGTGCTTCGAGTCCACCGCCTCGGGAATGCCGCCCGCGTCGCTGGCGATGACGGGACGGGCACACGCCATCGCCTCCAGCAGCGCGTTCGGCATGCCCTCCCACAGCGACGGCTGGAGATACACGTCGCACAGCCGCAGGTGCGCGGCGATGTCCTCCGTCGTCGCGAGCGCGCCGGAGACGACGATGCGAGCACCATCCTCGGGGTGCTCGGCGCGAAAGGCGACCAGGTGCTCCGCGTCCCGAGGACGCACTTCTCCGATGACGAGCAGACACGCGGGCCTCACCCGCCGCACCTCGGAGAGCGCGGACAGCAGGAACGGCAGGCCCTTCTTGTGGCGCAGCTCACCGGAGAACCCCAGCACCACCTCGTCCGGAGCAATGCCCAGTCGCTCGCGCAGCGCCGGGTCCGCGGGCCCGGGAGAGAACACCTGGGCGTCGACGGCGTTGGGGATGACCTCGACGCGTGCGTCCCTGCCGAGCAACAGGCTCATCTTGCGCCCCAGGTCCGCGGAGGCCGCGGTGAGCACGTCCGCGCGCTGGAGCGTCCACAGCAGCCGCGCGAAGTCGCCAGGCGGGAACATCTGCTGGTCCACGTCATTTCCTCGGGCGCTCACCGTGGACGCAATCCCCACCGAGGCCGCGAACACGACGGCGAGGAAGCCCGGTGGTGACAGGTAGTGCCCCCACACCAGCTCGTAGCGCCGCTTGGAGTGCAGGTGTCCCAGCACGTCCAACGTGTGCTGCATGGACAGGTCCGTGCTTCCGAACAACCCCAGCCGGTGCAGCGTCACCCCGCTCGCGTCCTCCGACGTGCTCAAGGCGCCGGGTGCCGCCGAGCGCGTCCACGCGAGCACCTCCACGCGCGCGCCCATCCTCGCGAGCGCCCCGGCGGTCCGCGCCCCGCTGCGGGCGAGTCCTCCGATATCGGGCGGGAAGCGTTCAGCGAGGAGGAGCACGCGGGGGGAGCCAGCCATGGGGCCCAATCTACCCGTCCCACGGCGTCACGCCTTCTCATCATCTCTCCGTGAATAAAGACCCGGGCCCTCCGTCCAGGGGCACGGTGGTGGAGCCACCCTCGCAGTACGGCCGGACCCCCTGGCTCCCCCTGGAGGCACGTCACACATGCACGCGCGGCGGTGGTGGGCAATCGCGCTCGCGGGAACTCTCGCGGGCTGCATCGTGGAGCGCGGTCCTGGAGATGACCCTGACTGGGATGATGATGGCACCGGTCAACCCCCTCGGCCCCGACCCACGGAACCCGAGCCTCAATCAGGCCCCCCGGACTTCCGGGTGGAGTTCCTGTCGGGCCCTTCGGTCCTCGGCGCCGGTGAGCAGCAAGTCCGGGCGCGCCTCTGCAATGACGGCGTCGCCTCCGGCACCACCGAGGCCGCCTTCTTCCTCACCTCGTCTTCCTCCAGCGCGAGCCAGCTCCTCCTGGCCACCAGCACCCGACTGTCGCTGCGCTCCCGGGAGTGCCGAGAGGTCACCGCGTTCATCAGCGCGCAGGCCACGCCCGAGGGCCGCTACACCTTGAACGCACGCGTGGACCCGGATGGCCTGGTCAACGAGAGCGACGAGGGCAACAACACGCGCCAGGGCGACACGCTCATGGTGGACCGCACGCCTCCGGAGACGCCGCAGCCCACCTGGGGCCAGGCGGGCTCGGGGACGACGCGCGACCTCACGATGCACATGGAGGCGGGTGCCACGGTGCGCGTGTACCAGGGCCCGGGCTGCACCGGCCGCGAGGTGGCCAACACCGTGGTGGGCCAGAGCGCCTACTGCGAGGTCCCCATCCGCGTCCCCACCACGCCCGGCGCGACGTACTCGGCGCGAGCCTATGACTCCGTCGGCAATGCCTCTCATTGCAGCCCCACGGTGGACTACCCGTATGGCGGGGGCGGAGGCACGCCGCGCATGGCGCCCGTGCTGCTCGGCACGTCACCCAGCTCCCCGGGTGGCAGCCTCCAGCCTGTCTTCAGCGGACGCGCGGAGCCGCTGGTCTCGGTCGAAATCTTCAAGAACGCCACCTGCCAGGGCACGGCGGAGCAGGTGCTCACGACGGATGACCGGGGCATGTTCCATGTCACGATGACCGTGGTGAAGGGCGGCAAGGTGACGGTGTCCGCGCGCGCCCGCGATGGCGGCGACTACTCCACGCCGTCCAGCTGCTCCAACCCGCTCGAGTACCAGAACGACGGCACGCCTCCGGAGCCGCCGCGAATCATCGACGTGAAGTGGCAGTACCTGAACACGGGGCGCGAGCTGTGGGTGACGGGCACCGCGGAGCCCTTCGCGACGGTGGGCCTCTTCATCGACGTGCCCTGCACGGGGAACCCGGAGCGCACGGTGCAGGCGGATGCGCAGGGCCGCTTCACCGCGTCGGCGCCGTTCGGCGCGGGTGGGAGCCACCGCGTGTTCCTGGCGGCGAAGGACGCCGCGGGCAACATCTCCACCTGCGCGGAAGGCCCCGCGTATGAGCTGCGCTGCCCGCCGGGCACGGCCGACTGTGATGGCCTCTCCTCCAACGGGTGCGAGGTGGACCTGACGGTCAACCCGAACCACTGTGGCGCGTGCGGCAACGTGTGCCAGGACGGCCCCTACGCGGAGGGCGTCTGCGTGGCGGCGACGTGTGGCAACACCTGCGCGCCGGGCTACTACGACTGCGACGGCAAGGCGTCCAACGGCTGCGAGTCCAGGACGGTGTGCCAGCCCTCCACCTGCACCATCGACAAGCCGAGCGAGCTGATGGTGACGCACCTCTCCGTGGTGGAGGACCCGGTGCGCACCGCGCCCGGTGGCGCGTGGCACTTCGGCACGGTGATGCGGGAGCTGACGGGGGGACAGGACCCGTCCGCGCTGGTGCGCGCCTGGCTGAAGACGTGGCTGACGAAGCAGATGGTGAACGGGCTGGAGCTGCCGCCGCGTCCGGAGATGCAGACGAAGGTGCTGGGGCCGTGGGAGGCGCGCAGCGGTGGGCCCTCCGCGCCGCTGGACTTCAACACGGCGCCGTTCCGCCTGCTGGCCATCGTCAACCGCATCGACCTGCGTCAGCCGGGACTCCAGGCCGGAGAGGGCCGCCTCATCTACGGCGTGGTGGGACCGAACGGCGCGCCGCTCGAGTTCACCCTCATCCTGGAGTACGCCCTGCCTGGCGGCACGCCGGAAGCCATCCAGCGCTGGGGCGCGGACTGGCATGAGCTGGGCAAGGTGAAGGTGGGCAACGCGGGCTACAACGCGAAGCTCCAGGCGCTCACGGACCGCTTCACGAAGGCGGGGGTGATGTCGGGCCGCCACCTGGGCAGCGCGCTGAACCAGATTCGCACCAACGAAATCGAGTTCGAGGAGCCGTGGGAGATGCGCGAGTTCGTCCTCTCTCCGCTCGGCCTGATGCCCACGACGGTGAAGCTCACGCCGGCGATGCACTTCGAGAACACGCCGATGCTGGCCAGCTTCCTGACGCAGAACTCGGCGGACGTGCTCGCCGAGCGCCACGTGGTGCCCGACAGCATGGGCGGCATTCCGTTCCTCGGCGCGCACTCGCTCGTCCCGCTGGACTTCTTCTGGCGCGCGCCGAATGTGTCGAACGAGGTGCGCCACAAGTTCTCCCTCAACACGTGCAGCGGCTGCCACTCGGGAGAGACCCAGACGGAGTTCGTCCACGTCGCGCCTCGCGCGAAGGGCGCCGCCTCCGTGCTGTCTGCCTACCTCCGAGGCACCACGGTGACGGACCCGGTGACGAAGTCCGTGCGCCCGTTCGATGACCTCACGCGGCGCGCGCAGGACCTCAAGGCGCTGGTGTGCACGCCGACGACCGGGCTCCGCGCCGCCGAGTGGATTCCCTCCAACCTGCCCGCGGCCCGCGTGCACTGAGCACACAGGCGGATGGCTGGACTTCGGGGCCCGGGGAGCCAGTGCTCTCCGGGCCTCGTCCGTTCGGGGTGATGAGGATTCAGGTCAGGCTTTGGCCATGGCCCTGCCCGCCCATCACCACGCCCGCGCCGCGCTGAAAGCGGAGCTGCACGTCCAGGTCGAGGTGTTGGAGGTCGTGCTGCCCGCCGTCACGCCCGGAAACGCCTGGGTGACAGGCCGCATCGCTCGCGTGTTCAAGGGCCCCCCGGGTTCCTCTCCTCCCGCGTCACCTTCGAGGTCCCCTGCCTTCGCGATGGAGACCCTCCTCCCCCCAGCGGCATCCGCTGGAAGGGCGCCAAGGCGCTGGAGCAGGCGGCGGTGGTGGTGGCCTACCTCACCCCGCCTGATTGCGTTCCTCCTCTTCGTGTGAGCCCCCTCACCGCCCGAAGCCGCCCATCGCCGTGCGGCTGAAGCTCGCGGCGCCCTGGCTCACCTGCACCGCGGACTGGCTGAACACCTGGAAGGCGGAGCGAATCTCCTGCTCCGACTGGCCCGGCGTGAGAATCCACTTGTCGTCGATGCCCATCTCCCGGAACACGCGCCGGAAGTCGGTGCTCCCGTCGTGGATGCCCATCGCCGCGACGATGTGGTTCTCCGCCCGCCGCATGTCATTCACCAGCGCCGCCACGTCCTTCGCCTTCGCGTGGCTGGAGGTGCAGTCCCCGCCGTCCGTAATCAGCAGCGTCACCGTGCGCACGGGCACGCCGTTGCCGCTGAACTCCTGGGCCTTCGCCAGCACCGTCCCCAGCAGCACCACGGCCTGGTCATACAGCGGCGTCCCCTTGTCCGCGCTGTAGTTCCCCTTGTGCATCCGCACCACGTCCTCCAGGGGGCGGTAGGGATTGAGCGCGTGGCCGTTCAGGTAGCGCGTGTGGAAGAGGACGCCGTCCTTCTGCTTGCTCGCCATCAGCGCGTCGAGCACCAGGTTGTGCCCGTCGCACACCGTCTTCGTCTGGCCCGCGCAGTCGATGCTCGAGGAGTCATCCGGCATCACCGTCACCAGCACCACCTCGCTGGCCTGCACGTCCTCCACGCACACGCCGAGCCCCGCCTGGATTTGCGCCCCCAGGTCCACCACCGTCAGCGCCTGCAAGCTGCCCGGGCTCAGCAGCCCTTCCGCGTGTGCATCCTCGAAGAGCTGACTCACTCCATTGTGGGTGCCGTTCATGTCATCGATCCTTCTCCCTCGTGAGAGGGCATGGCTCCGCCCGCCTCGCTCCCCTCGGAGCGAGGTCGGTCCTTGGGTTTCAAGTCGTCGTCAGCGGCTCAGCCGATGCGCAGGTCCGGCCAGGTCGTCAGCGGGTCGGTGGACTTCACCAGGTGCATGCCCGCGTCCGCGAAGCGCTTGAGCGCCGCGTCCGCCTGGGGCGTGAAGTCCGCCGCGAAGCCGCCCTTGCCGTCCGGCACCGTCACCGCCGACATGCAGTCCGTCAGCAGATACACCTTGCGAGCCAGCGCCGCGTCCTGCGCGACGATTTCGCCCAGCAGGTCGTCGATGGAGCTCTTCACGCAGTGGCTGGCGGCCTGGCCTCCAATCACCACCGCGTCCGCCGTCAGCAGCGTCTTGAGGAACTGGGTGTTGCGCTGGGCCAGGGGCTGTCCGTCGTGCCGGCTGAGCACCTCCGGCCGCAGCACGGAGTAGTTCTCCGTCAGCGGGTTGCCGCCCTTCACCTCCGCCCACGACTGCATGCCGCGCACGTAGGAGTGGAACAGCCGCGCCTCCTGCACGACGCCCGCCAGCGCGTGGCCGTCTCCGCCCAGCAGGCAGTGCGGCGGCCACAGGTACAGCGTGTACTTGCCCGCGCGCTCCAGTTCCTCGCAGTAGTACTTCACCTGCTTGAGCAGCCAGGGGTAGTTGCCGCCGCACAGCCACTTCGCCATCGCGGGGTGGGGCCGGGCCTGGCCGCGCTCGATCTGCTCACGCGTCACCTCCCGGTACGGCGTGAGCGGCTGGTCGTCCTGGTCCACCCAGAAGGACGGGAAGAAGATCTGGTAGGCGAAGTGGGTGTCCAGCGTGGCCGTCACGTTCGTGAGCGCGCCGAGGTTGCGGTAGATGAACTCCGCGATGCGCTGGCTGTCCTCCACGGCGCCCCGGCCACTGCGGCCGGCGACGTAGAGCGAGCCCTCCGGGAAGCAGAAGTCCTTCTGCACGTCGATGAGCAGCAGGTGCAGGTTGAACACGTCCGACGTGGCCGCCATGAGCCCATGCGCGCCCTTCCACGCCCCCGCCTCGCGCTGGAGCTTCCCCGCGTCCGCGCCATAGCCATACATCCCCGCGTGCTGCGCCCGGTAGAAGCCGGGCATCGGCAGTTCCTTCAGGTGCTTCTTCATCGCGCTACCCCCTCTATCGTCTGTCCCAGAAAGCCCAACGTCCGTTCACGCCATCCGCAGCGTGGTGAGGTCCTGTCGGCCCACCACCAACAACCCCTGTCGCGTCAGCAGGAGCTGACAGCCCGAGTCCACGAAGGGCTCGGTGTCGGGAAACTCCCGCGCCGTCTCCAGTCGCCCGTTGCGCGGCTCCACGCGCACCAGCCCCGCGTCCGTGGCGACGAAGAGCGACTCCCCCATCGCGCACCGTCCCCCTTGGAACGCGCCCCCCAGCCACGAGCCATCCCCCGCGACGGCCACCCCCTGCGCACGCACCTGCCCGTCGGAGCCCAGCACCACGCAGTGGTGCACCGTGCGCCCACCCGTCTCCTCCGCGAGGAACAGCCACGCGAGCGGCCCATCGAAGACACAGTCCGCGTCCACCCACTGCCCCGACGGCCACGGCAGCTTCAGCCCGTCCTTCAACCCCACGCGCTCCGCATCGAAGACGAACGCGTCCCGCAGTCCGCCCGCGCGGTGGAACCCCACCCCGAAGCGAGGCCCCACGAACAGCCGCGTCTGTCCCTCGAGCACATCGCCGATGCGCTCCGGGCCATGCACTCCGCTCCTCCACAGCCCGCCGCCCACCGCCCAGTAACGGTGCCGCGCGTTCGCCGCGAAGCACGGCCGCCCGTCCAGCACGTCCACGCTCAACCGCTCCGGCGAAGGTGGAGCGGAGGGTCCGTCGGTCAGCACCGCCACCGTGCCGCCTCGCCCCACCAGCGTCACCTCCCCCTGCAGCTCCCAGCGCAGCGACGGGTCCAGCGCGCCGCGCAGCACGACTCGGCCGTCCTCGCGCCGGTACGCGCCCTGCTCGTGATACAGCCAGCGCGGCACACCGTTCTCCACGCCCACCCGGAGCAGGACACCTCGCGTGGAGAACAGCCGCGTCGCCGTCACCTCGCCTCGCACCGAGGACACCGGCGTCGCCGCCGCCACCGCGTTCGGCTGGCAGGTGGGGCAGGCGGCTCGCGCGTGCTCCACGCCGCACGACGCGCACGCGGTGAAGCGAAGCCCCTCCAGGAGCGGCAACGGAAACTCGCCGCGCAGGTCCTCCACGAAGACGCGGTGGAGGTGGTGGAGCAGGTCGTCCGGCAGCGTGCGCAGCGGCAGCGCGGGCTTCGGGTACTGCACCTCCGGATGGAAGACGGTGATGCGCTGGAGCAGGCGTCCTGTCGGTGTCGTCCGCGCCGTCGGCGACTTCGGCCGATGCACCCCTCCGTGTGGCCCCACGCACAGCAGCGACTGCATGGCCGCCACGGTGAAGCCATACCAATCACTCACCTCGGACGCGGCACACGCGGGGACCAGCCCCTTCGCGGTGCCCAGCCGCACCGGGTCCAGGAAGCGCTCGGTGAAGAGCAGGCACACGAAGCTTCCGAACTGGAAGCTGTCCGCGTCGATGAGGTGCGCGTCCGACGTCCCCGTCACCAGCACGTTCAAGTCGTTGAAGTCACCGACGACGACGCCCGCCGCATGCACTCCCGCGAGCGTCCGGTGCAGGCCGCGCAGCACCTCCACCACCCGGGCCGACGTCGCCCCCGCGCGCCGGAAGGACGGCTCCGCGAAGCGCCGCAGCGTCTCCACGTTCTCCAGCTTGCGCATCGCATAGCCGAGCACCGTCCGCCCCGACTTGTCCGTCGCGAGCGTCTGCGGTGTCACCACCCTCCCCGGCAGCCCCGTGGGAAAGACCCGCAGCTTGTGCTGGTGCTCCGCCAGCCGGGCCCGCGCCGCGTCCTGCTCCGCGTCCAGGCCGGTGAAGTCCGGGTGTCCTGGCGGCTTGAACACCTTGAGCGCTCGGCCATCCCCCAGGTCGAACACATCCGCCTCGCCGCCCTTGCCCAGCGCCTTCGCGGGATTCAGCCGGACACGCTTTCCCTCGAGCCAGACGTCCATGGCCTCACGCCCTCCCCGCCCGCCGACGCAGCACCACCATCGTCGTGTCGTCCGGGAGCAGCCCCGGCGTGCGCACCAGCCGCCGCGCATCGAAGTCCGCGCGGACCGACTCGCGGTTGAGCATCGCGAGCCTGCGCCTCAGCGCATCCGGGTTCTCGAAGTAGCGGTCCTCCGTCCAGAACCGCGACAGCGGACCCACCGTCTCCTCGCTGGAGGGAAGCGACGCGGCCGACAGCTTCGCCAGGTCCGCGACCCCATCCGTCCCCAGCATCAGCGCGTGTACGTCCTGCGTGGGCACCAAGGCCCGCGTGATGAACGACGTGTCGTCTCCGCGCAGCAGCGCATACGCGAGATACGGCGGCGCGTTGTTGGGGAACGGCCCCAGCGTGTGCACCTCCCCGTTGAGGGACCAGACCCCATCTCCCGCGGAGAAGACGAGCGTGTGAGAGGGCGTCACCACCGCGCCCACCACCGTGAAGAGGAAGTCCCCCAGTGTGTCGCGGCCGAGCTCCCCCCGAAGCTCGCTCAGCAGACACAGCACGTCCTCTCTCAGCCCGGGAAGAAACCCGGCTTCATCCACACGCCCGTCTTCCGCCAGCCGCGTCAGCGCCGCCTTCGCCACCCCGCGCACCCCCAACTGCGCCCCCAGCTCGCTGCACGCCTGGCTCCCACAGCCATCCGCCACCACCAGCGCCACCCCGTGCTCGCTCCCCCGCACGCACCACGCATCCTGGTTGTTGCGCCCCGCCCGGGCGTGCTCCCGCCCGACCACCGAACCCGCGGCAACCTCGAATGGGAGTCGAGTTCGTGTATCCATGACACCAACATAGTGTCGAACAAACACTATGTCAACGCCATCGCCCGCGTCCTCCGGTGGAGGGGACACGGGGCGCGTGCGGGGAAGCGGGACGGCAGCTCAGAGCTCGAAGTTGAAGCCGGCCTTCTCGAGCTGCCGGTACTTCTTGTGGTCGAACCGGTACAGGCGGGCGGCGCGGTGGGCGACGTCCTGCTCCACCTCGTCCAGCTCCTCCAGCAGGTCCATGGCGAGAATCTTCTTGCGGAAGTTGCGCTTGTCGAGCTCGCGCTCCAGCACGATTTCGTACAGGCGCTGCAGCTGGGTGAGCGTGAACTTGGGCGGCAGCAGCTCGAAGCCGATGGGCTGGTAGCGCACCTTGCCCTTGAGGCGCAGCAGCGCGGTGTTGAGGATGTCCGCGTGGTCGAACGCCAGCTTGGGCGTGTCCCAGACGGAGAACCACGCCGCCTCGCGCGCATCCGTGGCCGCGCGCAGCACGTGCGCGCTCAGCTTCACCAGCGCGAAGTACGCCACCGTGACGACACGGCCCCGAGGGTCCCGCTCCGGCGAGCCGAACGTGAAGAGCTGCTCCAGGTGCCCGGGGCGGATGCCGGATTCCTCCTCCAGCTCACGCCGCGCGGCCTCGTCCAGAGACTCGTCCATCCGCACGAAGCCACCGGGCAGGGCCCAGCGTCCCGCGAAGGGCTCCACGCCGCGCTGGATGAGCAACACCTTCAGGTCCTCTTCGTCCAAGCCGAAGACGACACAGTCCACCGTCAACGCGGGTCTCGGGTACTCGTAGGTGTGGCTCACGGGGTGCCGGCATAGTGTCCACGGCACACCCGAGTCAACGAGCGCCGGGGTGACGCTACGCGTTCACCATGCGCGACAGCTTGTGCCAGTCGACCAGCTGCACGCTCTCCCCCGCCAGGTCGAACTCCACCGAGCGCCGCAGGCCAATCACGTCGCCGCCCATCTGGAAGGGCACGTCGCGGTCGAAGTCCATGCGCAGGCGCTGGACGAACCAGTCGTGCATGTGCGGCATGGGGTGCGCACCGCGCCACAGGCGGAACATGTTGCGCGTGGCCTCCAGCACGCTGGCGCCATAGACGCGCACGGACAGCCGGCCAGGCACGGCCTCCGCGAAGGGGAAGGCCTTGAAGCCAAAGCCCCACTCGGGCGTGGTGGCCGCGCCCGCGACTCCCGCGGGGCCCTCATACAACAGCGCGCCCTTCTGCCCTCCTGGCACGGGAATCACGTTGCCCCGCGCGTCCACCGTGAGCGCGTCGTCGCCCATGTTGTAGACGGACACCCGGGGGTTGCCGGAGCCGAACATGTGCCGAGGCACCGTCCGCGTGAACATCGCGGACAGGTACCCGCGGAGCCCCGCCTGCTGGCTGCGCAGCGGACCCGAGGCGGCGAGCTGGTCCTTGAAGTCTTGAATCATCTCCGCGTCCCAGCCCGTGCCCGCGAACGGCGCGACCTTGCCGTCCACGCGCACCAGGGAGAATGGACGCAGCGGAGGCAGGCGCTCGCCCACCGCGGCGATCTGCTTGAGCGCCACCGCGGGACGGGGGGCACCGGTGACTCGGGCCCACGCGTTGCCCGTGCCCATGGGCAGCACGCCGATGGCCGGCAGGGCCACGCCCGCCGCACGCAGCTCGTTGAGCAGCCCCGTAATCGTGCCGTCGCCCCCTCCCGCCAGCAGGAGCGACGGGGGGTTGGGCCGCAGCTGGTCGGAAATCCAGTGACGGGCCTCCTCCAGCGAGCGGGTGAGCGCGACGCGGGCTCGGGGAAGGAAGCGCTGCACCAGCCCCCCGACTCCCTCGGAGCCGCGGCGTGCGCGCAAATTGACGAGAACCGCGATGTCGGTCATGGCGGGCGGACTTTCCTCGGGCCGTGTCATAGCCCGGTCACGGCCCGCGTTGGCGGCACCGGGACGACAATGGGAACTTCACACTACGAGTGCGTGAACAACCCGCTCGGAGAGGCGCTCCGAGCTCGCTTGCCCCCCAAGAAGGCGGCCGTGGCCAGCACCCCTCCCGCCACGAGCAGCCGGCGCAGGGACCTCTTCCGCCGGGAGGAGACATCCCCATACAGGGCGGCGGTCGGGGCCTGGCGTTCCCTATTGGCGTGTCGAGTCCCGGCGAGGCGGGCCAGGCGTCCCCAGGGCCGGACAGGGGGTCCCACCTGGACCTCGGCCTGGGGTTCGCGGAGGACGCGGAGGATGGCGCGTGCCACCCGCTCCGGCGCGTGGACCGGCTCCTCCGGGCCCAGGCGCCAGTCGGTGTAGTTGGCGGTGTGGTGCCAGAGGGGGGCATCGATGGCGGCGGGCAGCACGGTGCAGACATGGATGCCCGTGCCGAGGAGCTCCTGGCGGACGGAGGCAGTGAAGCCTCGCACCGCATGCCTCGAGGCGGCGTAGGCGCTGACGAAGGGCGCCGGAACCCCGGACTGGGACGACGAGACATTGACGAGGGTGCCGTACCCCTGATGCCGGAACCAGGCCACGGCGGCACGGGTACCCTGGACCGTCCCCAGGAAGTGGGTCTCCAGGAGCTGGCGGAAGGCGTCGTCCGGCGTCTCCTCCAGGCTGCCCGTGAGGTAGTCCCCCGCGTTGTTGATCCACGCATCGAAGTGGCCAAAGGCTCGCACGGCCTCCCAGGCCAGCATTTGCGCGGCGTCGGCGCCATCTCCCTCCAGGTGGACGGGGAGGGCCCGCACCCCCAGCGCTTCACACCCACGGACCAGGTCTCCCAGCGGGGCCGCTCGCCGGGAAGCGAGCACCAGCTGGACGCCCTTTCTCGCCAGGGCCCGCGCGGTGGCGCGGCCCGTGTCATTGGACGCTCCGGTGATGACGACGACGCGGTTCTTCCATCCACGACTCATGTCCGCGGCCCTCCCCCCTGGGTGAGACGGTGCCTGGTGCCAGTGGCCTCAGGGCGAAGATGGGGATTCCGGCCGGGAGCGCTTTGGAGCCAGGGGGGCTCCCCCGGAGGGCGAGCGGCGCGGCGGTTCCAGCGCTCGGACGGGTGTCCACCCTCGGGATGGCGCGAGAGGGTTTGAAGGAAGACGGAGGGGGCTGGTATGTGAATGCGGCTGGTGGGCGGGCGACGGAACGCGGCCTGCATTGGGCGCCACGCGAATCCCTTCCAAGCCCACGAGAGGCGCGGCATGCGAGCCATCCTGTTCATCCTGAGCTGCATCCTCCCCCTGACGGCCTTCGCGGCCCCCCGCCGCATGGTCGTCGCCAGCGGTGACTGCAAGGACGCGGAGCTGGGCAGCCAGGCCAATGCCTTCCTGGGTGCCCTCGTGTCCCGCCCGGAGCAGGACATCTTGAGCGCCACGGGGTTCAGCGAGCGGCTCTTCCCCCAGCCCCACCGGAGCTACGAGGACCTCCAGCGGCAGCTCGACGCCGCCCAGGACCACTTCTACGAGAGCCGCTACGGCAAGGCCGCCCAGGCCCTCGACGAGGCGCTCCAGCAAATCGTCCGGCTCCCCGTGGGCGAGGCGCGCTGGAAGCTCTTCGAGAAGGCGCAGCTCCTCCACGGGCTGAACTACCGCGCCATGGGCCGCGTCAAGGAGAGCGACGCCGCGTTCCGGAACGTGCTGCGGCTCGACCCCACCCACAAGCTCGACCCGGACTTCTTCGCGCCCTCGGTGCGCCAGGCCTTCGACAAGCTTCGCAAGGAGCAGAACACCGCGCGCAAGGTGAAGCTCTCGGTGCGCACCATCGTCCCGGACGCGGAGGTCTACCTCGACGGGAAGAAGGTGGGTCAGACGCCGCTGACCCTCGACGTGCCCGCGGGCACCTATGACCTGACCCTGGTGAAGGACGGCGCGGTCAGCTTCCCCCGGCAGCATCAGGTGCAAGGCGTGGACACCCCGCTGCTCGTGGACCTGGCCTATGAGGGCTCCGTTACCGCCACGCCGTTCCCCTGTCTGGCCGCGCCGGACCGCAGCGATGAGAAGGTGTTGAGCCACGCCGTCCGGCTGGGCGGAACGGTGGGCGTCGAGGAGGTCATCGTCGTGCGCCTGGAGCGCCCCAGCAGCGGGCCCAAGTGGTTCGCGGCCACGGTGCTCAACGTCGAGGGGGGCCAGAAGCTGCGCGAGGGAGGCTTCAAGACCCAGGGGATGGATGCCCCGGCCGAGGCTCTCTCCGCCCTGGTGGACTTCGTCACCACGGGCCGCTCCCACTCCAACCTCCTGGTGATGAACGCCAACGGCCGTCCGCCCTGGGAGCAGCCCGCGAAGGGCGGCAAGTCCGCCGTTCCGGGGGGCGCCGCGGACCTGGACGCGTCGGCCCCCCACACGGAAGGCGTCGCGGGCTCCGCGTCCTCCTCCACGCCGGGACTGCGCGTCGCCTCGTATGTCCTCATGGGCGCGGGTGTCGCCGCGCTGGGGGGCGCGGGTGCGGTGCGCTTGCTGGCGCAGAAGGACGTGAATGACCTGGAGAAGCGGATGCAGAACGGACGCATCCTCTCCACGGACCAGGACTCGCTGCGGCTGCGCGACTCGCTGATTCAGAAGAACAACCTCCTCACCGGCCTGCTCGTGGGCGGTGGCGCCGCCGCGGTGACAGGGGCGGTGCTGTTCTTCGTGTCCCCGTCCCAGGCCGCGCCGCCGCCGGTGTCGGTGGGTGTCGCGGCGGATGGCGAGGCCGTCTCCGCCGGTCTGTCCGGTTCCTTCTAGCCTTCCTGTCTTCGGGGCTGGCCGCTCGCTCACGCCACCCCCACGGACCCGGCATAGAGTGCCGCGCATGACGCGAGCCCTTCTTGCCTTGCTCCTGGCCACGAGCGCCTCCGCCGCGGCCCCTCGCACCCTTCGGGTGGACTACTTCCACACCGGCAACGCCACCGAGGAGCGCTTCAGCCTCGACCGCGTGGTGGTGGAGCCGCTGCCCTGGCCGGGGCCCCCCGAGCGGACGGTCGACGACACCAACCTGGGCAAGTACCTCTTCGAGGTGCGCGACAGGGACACGAACCGGCTCCTCTACTCGCGAGGCTTCGCTTCCATCTATGGGGAGTGGGAGCTCACCGGCGAGGCGAAGCGCCAGAACGGCACGTTCCACGAGTCGCTGCGCTTCCCCCAGCCGGAGCGCCCCGTCCAGGTGCTCCTCAAGAAGCGCGACGAGAAGAACGCGTTCCGCGAGGTGTGGTCGCTCGTGGTGGACCCCAAGGACATGCTGGTGGACACGTCCTCGCCTCCCGCGCCCGGGCCGCTGCTGAAGCTCTTGGAGAGCGGGCCGCCGGAGCAGAAGGTGGACCTGCTCATCCTGGGCGACGGCTACACCGAGGCGGAGCGTCCCAAGTTCGAGAAGGACGCCCGGCGCATGGTGGACATCCTCTTCACCTTCTCTCCGTTCAAGGAGCGCAAGGCCGACTTCAACGTCTGGGGCCTGATGCCGGCCGCCGCGCAGTCGGGCATCTCCCGGCCGTCCACGGGGGTCCACCGGCGCTCGCCCGTGGGCACCACCTATGACGCGTTCCGCAGCGAGCGCTACATCCTCACCTTCGACAACAAGGCCTTCCGCGAGCTGTCCGCCTTCGCGCCGTATGAGTTCGTGGAAATCCTGTCCAACGGCAACACGTACGGCGGCGGAGGCATCTTCGGCCTCTACGGCACGGTGGCCGCGGACAGCCTGTGGGCGCCCTACGTCTTCGTGCACGAGTTCGGGCACCACTTCGCGGGCCTGGCCGACGAGTACTACACGTCCGAGTCCGTCTACGTCCCGAGCGCGGACCGGCTGGAGCCTTGGGAGAAGAACGTCACCGCGCTCAAGGACCCGGAGGCCCTCAAGTGGAAGCACTTGATGACGCCCGGCACGCCCCTGCCCACCCCGTGGGAGAAGGCGGCCTACGAGACACACTCCAACGACGTGCAGAAGCGCCGCCGCCAGGTGCGCGCCCAGAAGAAGCCGGAGTCGGAGATGGACTCGGTCTTCATCGCCCAGCGCGACTGGGAGGAGAAGTTCCTGTCCTCCCAGAAGTACTCAGGCAAGGTGGGCGCCTTCGAGGGCGCGCACTACGAGGCTCACGGGTATTACCGACCCCAGCTGGACTGCGTCATGTTCTCGCGGGACCGCGTGCCCTTCTGTGCGGTGTGTCAGAGCGCGATTTCTCAAGTCATCAATTTGTACGCAGGGCCGCGTCCCCAGACTTTCAAGAAGAGCCCGTGAGACACTGATGTTTCGGAAGATGACCTCGTGACACCCAGGTGTCACGGGGGCCCCGTGTTGGACCCTCCCCGAGTTCAGGTGTAATGGGGGTGCGAAATTTCAATCGCATCCCTGGGAGGGGACTGAATGCTGAAGCGGAATCTGCTTCCAGCGCTCATGACGGCCGTGCTCGTCACGTTCGGCACGGGCTGTGGAGATGAGTGCGTCGACCAGTTTGACTGTCGCACCGAGAATGGAGACCCGGACGACAACAAGGAGTGGGTCTGCAGCTCGGGAACGTGCGAGCAGCGGCCCATCAATCAGCCTCCCGTGCCGGACTCCGGCACCGACGCTGGCACGGATGCCGGGACGGACGCGGGCACGGATGCGGGTACCGACGCCGGCACGGACGCGGGAACGGATGCGGGCACCGACGCGGGCGTGACGTGTTCTCCGGCGTGCGCCACGGGCGAGCTGTGTGATGTCAGCTCCGGCCGCGCGGGCGTGTGCCGCACCTGCCTCGACTCCGTCGTGGGCACGGGCCAGGACGAGGGCTGCGCCGCGGCGACGCCGATGTGCGACATCAGCGCGGGCGGCGGCAAGGGCCTGTGCAAGGCGTGCACGGACACCGCCACGGGCAATGGCCAGGACACGGGCTGCTCCGCGCAGTCGCCTGTCTGCGACACCTCCGCGAACAACGGCGCGGGCGCGTGCAAGGCCTGCACGGACTCCGCGTCCGGCAGCGGCCAGGACACGGGCTGCTCCGCGCAGGCGCCCGTCTGTGACACCTCCGCCGGCAACGGCCAGGGTGTCTGCAAGACGTGCTTCGACACCGCCTCCGGCAATGGCCAGGACACGGGCTGCTCGGCCGATGCGCCCCTGTGCGACGCCACCGCGAACAACGGCGCGGGCGCGTGCAAGGCCTGCATGGTGACCCAGACGAGCCCGGACCTGGGCTGCTCTTCGCCCACCAACATCTGCGACCCCGCCGCGAACAATGGCGTGGGCGCGTGCAAGGTGTGCAACGGGACGCAGGGCTGCGCGCCGTCCCAGACGTGCAGCGCCGACGGCAACTCCTGCGAGGGCTGCACCGACAACGCCTCCTGCTCCACCACGCCCGAGACGCCGGTGTGCCGCCTGGACCCCGCTCCCGCGGCGTGCGTCGAGTGCACCACCGACGACACCAGCCACTGCGACGCGAACCAGCCGGCGTGCAACAGCGGCAACTTCTGCGGCTGCACGACCGACGCGCAGTGCGCGGCCGTGAACGGCAGCAACCTGGACTTCTGCGACCCCCAGGCGGACAACAACCGCGGCCAGTGCGCGGTCTGCGTGACGGATGCCCAGTGCGCGAGCGCCAACGCGAACACGCCGTTCTGCAACAACAAGACGGAGTGCGTGGCCTGCTTCACGAACAGCCACTGCGGCCTTGCCCAGGTGTGCAACACGACGACGCACGCGTGTGAGGCGGCCAACGGCCCCACGCCCGCGCAGACCTCCGCGCAGATCCAGGCCATGCTGGACGCGGCGGTGGGCGCCATCGACCTCCCGGTGACGGGCGCGTTCGTCACGGCCGTCAAGCCCGCCTTCCCGACGCAGGCTGCCACGGAGGCCGTCGGCTTCTTCATCCAGGCGGAGCCCAACGGTCCGGCGGTGTTCGTGAAGGACGCGACGCTCGCGGGCCAGGTCGCCGTGGGTGACCGGGTGAGCCTGACGGCCGCGGCCAAGGAGATGCCGGCCTCTGGCAGCAACAAGATGGTCTCCTCCATCAGCGGCTTCACGGTCCTGAGCCAGGGCCACCCCGTGCGCAACCTGGCGACGGCCACCCCCGCGGGCCTCGCGGTGGACCACAGCGCGTCGAGCGACCTGGTGACCGCGCTGAACACCTACGAGAACGAGCTCATCACCCTCAAGGGCGGCACCATCCTCAACAACGGAACGGGCCAGGGCACCGGCTTCACGGGCTTCCAGGTGAAGACCCAGGGCATGCAGACGGGCTCCACCACCTTCCTGCTCCGGATGCCCATCTCCCTCAACCAGGTGCTGGAGGTCGGGACGAACTGCACGTTCGACTTCACCGGCGCGATGTGGCGCTTCAACGCCAACGCCCAGCCGTCCGTGTTCTCCGCTTCCGACCTGGTGCTGGGTTGCGCGGCGCCCAAGCTCACCCGCGTGGACACCGGCTCGCTCACCTCGGTGGTGCTGACGTTCAGCCGCAACATCAACGTGGCGAGCATCACGAACCTCGCCAGCCAGTTCACCTTCACGAACGGGCTGACGGCCACGGAGGTCCAGGTGGTGGGCAAGCAGGTCACCCTGACCACGTCCACCCAGACGGCCGGCACCTCGTACAGCGTCACCGTCGCCAGCTCGGTGAAGGACATGGCCGGCGGCTCCGTCATCGCCCCCGACAACACGCAGACGTTCCTGGGCCACCGTCCCCCCGCCGTCCTGCGCATCAACGAGGTCCAGCCCAACATCACCGGCAGCCGGGACCTGGTCGAGCTCCTGGTCGTGGGCGCGGGCTCCACGAAGGGCATCCTGTTCCAGCAGGACTTCCTCTCCCCCACCACGCTCGCGGAGCTCCCCGACGTCTCGGTGGCGGTGGGTGACATCATCGTCCTCCACCTGAACCCGGCCGATACGAACTACCAGAGCGAGACCACCGCGAAGGACCAGTTCCCCAAGAGCAGCGTCGCCGTCAATTACGACACGGCCTGGGATTTCCGCGGGACTGGAACCACGGCCATCGCGTACTCCAGCCGCGTCCTCGTGGTGAAGGAGCCCCTGGGCCGGATTCAGGACGCGGTGCCGTTCGCCCACGCGACCAACGCGCCTCCGGGCGACTACTACAACAACCTCCAGGCCGCTCAGGCCAATGGCGTGTGGCAGCCCGCGAGCTGCGGTGGCGCGCCCTGCTCGGCGACCTCCACGCCGAAGGGCGTCGAGGTCTCCGCGGATTGGACCAACGTCGCCACGACGGCGGATGGCAACAGCGTCCGCCGCGTCAGCGCGACGGACACGGACATGCGCGCGGACTGGGCCGTCGGCGCGCAGAGCTGGGGTCTTCCCAACCCATAGCCTGACATCGCCTGACTGAAACATCCGGGCCGCGGTCCCTTCGGGGGCCGCGGCCTTTTTCATGGCGCCGTGATGAATCATGAATCACACGCTTGAGCCGACACCGCCGACGAGGACTACAGTGTCTGTCTTCTCCAGCCTGGAGTCTTCATGCGGTTCCGGCGCGCCCTGGCGCTCTTGCTCGTCCTCTGTCTCTCCGCGTGTTCCGGTACCCAGTCCCCCTCGCTCCCTGATTCGGGCACTCCGCCTCCCGACGGTGGCGGCGCGTCTCTCGCCGTCACCACCGCCGTCCTCGCGGACGCGTATCTCGGTGACACCTACGCCGCCCACCTCACGGCGTCTGGAGGCACGCCTCCCTATGCCTGGAGCCTCGCCAGCGGCGCGCTGCCCTCCGGCCTCCAGCTCGAAGCCGCCTCGCTCGCGGGCACGCCCACCACTCAAGGCACCTCGTCCTTCACGCTCGAGGTGCGTGATGCCAATGGCCGCACCGCCTCCGCGCCCTTCCAGCTCACCGTCCGCGCGGGCCTCACCATCACCACCACCACCCTCCCGGATGCCTATACCGACAGGGCCTACGGACAGGCCCTCTCCGCCGCCGGAGGACAGGCGCCACACACGTGGTCCCTCGTCAGCGGCACCCTGCCCCCAGGCCTCTCCCTTCTAGCCACGGGGGTCCTCGATGGCACCCCGTCCTCGGCGGGCACCCCGTCGTTCACTGTTCGCGTCACGGACGCGCTGGGTGCCTCGGACACGCGCGAGGTCACCCTCGCCACGTTCCTGCCGCCCTCGCTCGGCACGCTCGCGCCGCGGAGCGCCTATGTCCGCGACAACGTCACGCAGCCGCTCAATGTCTTGCATGGGAAGGCGCCCTTCGTCTTCTCGTCCTCGGGCGCGCTTCCGCCGGGACTCACGCTGGCCTCCGCGGGACTGCTTCATGGCCAACCCACGCAAGCAGGCGTCTTCACCTTCGACGTCACCGCGCGCGACGCCAATGACCGCGCCGCGTCCAGCCCCGTCACCTTCACCATCACCGCCCTCCCCGCCATCACCACGCTCACCCTTCCCGACGGGACGCGGGGCGCGCCCTACAGCCAGGACCTCGCCGTGACGGGAGGCGCGGGCACTCGCACGTGGGCGCTCGCCTCGGGGGCGCTGCCGCCAGGGCTCGCGCTCTCCGCGCAAGGCACGCTGAGCGGCACACCGACGTCCACCGGACTGACGTCCTTCAGCGTGCGCGTCTCGGATGTGAATGGACGCACCGACAGCCGAGCCCTCTCGCTGGAGGTCTCCGCTCCGCTCGCCATCACCCACGTCCCCGAGGACGGCTACGCCACCACCCCGTACGCCTCCGCGTTGACCGCGTCGGGAGGTCGCCTGCCCCTGTCCTGGTCCATCGACTCGGGCACGTTGCCTTCGGGCCTCACCCTCGCGTCGGACACGGGCGTCATCTCGGGAACCCTGGGCGCGCAGCCCTCCACCTCCGCGCTCACCCTTCGCGTCACCGACAGCCGGGGACGCACGCACCTGCGCGAAGTCTCCCTCCAGGTGTATGCGCTCCCCGCCGTCACGGGTCCCAGCACCTCGCTCGAGGCCTACGTCGGCATCGCCGTGAGCGAGTCCTACGGTGTCACCGGAGGAAAGGCGCCCTATGCCTTCGACACCACCACCGCGCTCCCGTCGGGGCTCGTGCTCTCCGCCGAGGGCCGCCTCTCCGGCAGCCCCACTGCACCAGGCACCTTCTCCACCCAGGTCCGCGTCACCGATGCCAACGGTCGCACCGCCTTCCGCACGCTCGCCCTCACCCTCTACGAGAGCCCCTCCGTCACCACCACCGTGCTCCCCGAGGCCACCCGCGGCGAGCCCTACTCCA
The DNA here is from genome assembly GCF_038561935.1 of Myxococcus stipitatus. The sequence continues at coordinate 9,742,203 of NZ_CP102770.1, forward strand.
CGACGCTGGCCCTCTCCGGTGGCAAGGCGCCCTATGCATGGACGCTCAACCGAGGCGCACTCCCGTCGGGCCTGGACCTCTCCTCGGAGGGGGTCATCTCCGGCACGCCCACCACCGTGGGCACCACGTCGTTCGACGTCGTCGTCGAGGATGCCTCCGGCACCACGGCCACGCGCACGCTGGAGCTCACCACCAAGGAGCCGGCGGCGCTGTTCACCGTGGGCCACTGGAACATCGAGTGGTTCGGCGCGGACTCCAACGGTCCACCGGATGGGCCGCAGCTGGCGCACGCTCGCGACATCCTGAATGCCTCGGGCGCGAATGTGTGGGGGCTGGTCGAGATGGTCGACAACGCGGACTTCGACACGCTCAAGTCCCAGCTCGGCGCGTATCAAGGCTTCCTCGCCAATGACCCGGCCTACGTCTCCAACACGGGCACCTGGTACAGCAGCAACGAGCAGAAGCCCGGCATCCTCTACGACAGCTCCCTCACGCTCGAGGGTGCGTCCCTCATCCTCACCGAGCACGCGAGCCTCTTCGCGGGCCGCCCGCCCCTGCGCGTCGACTTCACCACCACCATCCACGGCGCGGCGACGCCGCTCGTCGTCATCGTCCTGCACATGAAGGCCTTCGACGATGAGACGTCCTACAACCGCCGGAGGGACGCGAGCCTGGAGCTCAAGAAGTACCTGGACACGATGCCGAGCACACATGTGTTTGTGATTGGCGACTGGAACGACGACGTCGACCGCTCCATCAGCCGCGTCGGTGGCGTGTACCGCCCCACGCCGTATGAGAACTTCCTCTCCGACGCCCTGCACTACACCTTCATCACCCGGGCCCTGTCGGAGCGCGGCGAGCCCACCACCACCGGGTATCCCGACGCCATCGACCACACCCTCGCCAGTGATGAGCTGGCCGCGGACTATGTCAGCGACTCCGTCCGCACGCTGCGCCCGGACCTCGAGCTGCCGGACTACGCCGACGCCGTCAGCGACCACTACCCCGTCATCAGCCGCTACGACTTCGGAGGGAGCGGCGCGGTGCACTGACGCATCACGGAGACACCTCCGCCCCGCCTCTCTCGTTCGAGGGAGGGGGCGGCTCGGGAGCGGCCCGCACCAGCACCTCGCGCGCCACCCAGCCTCCGGGGCCGTCGTCATACGTGGCCTCGACGGAGTCCCCTTCGCGCATGGCCGCCAGGCCCACGGGCTTGCCGTTCAACCGCAGCTCCGTGTCCGGCACGACGCCCACGTCCTGCTCCTTCCCGTCGTTGTCGCGGATGAGCAGCTCGTTGTCCCCCACCCAGGCCACGTAGCCCTTCACGCTGCCCGAGGGCGCGGGGCGGCCCGGGTTGGACCTGCCGATGCCCTGCTCATCCGGCCCCTTCAGGGCCTGGGGGTCGGGCGGCCTCTCGCGCGACGCCACCAGGTCTCTCCACAGCGCGGAGCGCTTCTCCCGAACCCCCGCCGAGGGACCAGCCCCTCCACCTCCCGACGCCTCACCTCCGCCACACCCCGCCGCCAGCACGCCCCCCGCGAGCAGCAGCGCCCACCACCTCCGCTGGTGTGAACGGTCGTCCATGGTCCGGGTCCTCTCGCATGACGCGGGCTCCGGCTTTGCCCGCAGCCGCGTCCTCGGCGTCAACATGCGAACGTTCCAGGCAACCGAGAACCCGGAGGGCCCAGGCCCCCAGCCTCGAAGCCCCGTGGACAGACACTCGGGCTCCCGGCTCCTCTCCCCCCATCGCCCCATGCGGGGCGCCCGCTCGCCGCGTTGGACGAGCGGGCCCCTCCTCACGTCACCTCAGCGGACGCTTCGCGCCTGACGGCGCCGCGCCCAGCCCAGCGCCGCGAGCACCAGCCACGGAGCGACGACCCCGCCCGAGGCGGTGCAGCCTCCACCGGGGCTCGCATCCGACCCGGCCTGGAGCTTCGCCTGGGCCTGGAGGACCTCGACGGTGAACGACACCATCGCCGTGCCGCCCTCGTCGTCGGAGACGAGCGCGCGGACTTCATGGCTCCCCACCGCCAACGCCACGGTCTCCACGCGATAGCGGCCCGCGGTGCTCAGCGTCCCCGGCCCCGAGAGCAACATCCAGCTCAGCGGGTCTCGCGCCCCACCCGGGTCCTGCGCGGAGAGCGACAGCTCCACCACCTGCCCCTGCGACACGGACTGCTTGGACACAGGCGCGGCCACGGGCGGCAGGTTGCGGATGCGATAGCTCTTCTGCTGCGTGGTCGTCAGCCCCACGCCGTCCGCGACGGACAGCGACACGGTGTAGTCCCCGTCATCCGCGAAGACGTGTGACGTCTGCGCGCCCGTGCCCGTGGTGCCATCGCCGAAGGCCCACGTCAGGGTGAACGGCCCGCCGTAGGTGCTCGTCGCCGAGGCGCTGAACGGCACCGCGCTGCCCTCGTCGCCCTCCGTCACGCCCGTCCACGTCACCACGGGCGAGGCGCTCGTGATGTTGAGCTGCACCGTCGCCGCGGCCGACGCGACCTTTCCGTCGAACACGTCGAAGGTGAACGACGTGCTTCCGGTGAAGCCCGCCTCCGGCGTGAAGGTGAGGTCCGGCGCGGTTCCGCTCAAGGTGCCGTGGGCGGGCTGCGTGAGCACCCGGTACTGGAGCACGTCACCGTCCACGTCTCCGCCGAGCAGCTTGAACGAACGGCCGCCGCTGCCCACGAGGACACTCTGCCCCGTGGCGACGGGCGCGTCATTCACCGGGCGCACCGTCACCGCGATGACCTGCGTGCGAGACAGGAGCGGACTGCCGTTGTCGCTCAACGTCACCGTGACGTTCGCCGTGCCATGCCCGTTGGGCGCGAGCACGAAGGTGAGCGTGGACCTGCCCGAGGAGATGGCGGTGCGCGAGACACTGGCCACCACCGAGGGCTTGTCCGAGGTCGCGGTCAGCGTGAGGCTCTGGCCGGACTCGTTCGCGGGGCCCGCGACCAGTCCCGTCAGGACGTGCTTCGTGTTCGTGGACGTGGCGTCCTCGTCGAAGGTCAGCGTGCTCGGCACCACGAGGACCGGCGGGTCGTTCACCGCCGTCACCTGGACGGTCACCTTCGCCGGCGCCGAGTCTCCCAAGGAGTTGCGCGCGACGAAGTGGAACGACGTCGTCCCGTAGTAGTCCGGCGCGGGGGTGAAGCGGGCCACGTTCCCCGTGAGCTGGACCGTGCCCTGGTCCACCGGAGGCGGCGTCGAGATGGCATACGTCGTCACCTCCGCCGTGGGGTCCGCCGAGGTGAGGGTGAGCGTCACCGCGGTGTCCTCGGCCGTCGTCACGCTCGCGGCCATCGCACGCGGGACATCGCGGAGGTCCGCGCGCCTCGCCTTCACCCGCTGCGCCTGGATGAAGGGCGTGTGGTCCATGCGCGTCGTCACCGCGAGCACCGTTCCATCGCCCCTCGACGCGAGCCCCAGGCCGGTGAAGTCCTCCTCGTCCGTCTCCGCCTCGGGTCGCCCCTCGAAGAGCGAGAAGGACGCGGTGTCGACCGGCAGGCCGCTCCGGGCGATGCGGCTCGCCTGGACGCTGGGGCGGCTGGAGGAGTCGACGCCCATCCACGCCGTCAGGTACGTCGTGCCGCTCCACGTGGCGTAGGGACGCGGAGGCAGATACGCGCGCGAGTTGCCGAGCACCACGGGCGGGGTGGCGACCTGCCCCGCGGCGGTGACCTTCTGCGCGAGGAAGTCATGCGAGCCGGAGCCGCCATCCCGCGCATAGGTCACCAGGAAGTCCGTCCCGTCCGACGCGACCGACGGCCTGCGCCCCGGCGCGACGTCGATGCGGCTCCCCTGCGCCACGCCGAGCGAGCTGAAGCGCTGCGCCCGGACACCGCCGTCCTCCTCCCACGCGACCAGGTACTGCGAGCCGCTGCCCACCACCGACGGCTCCAAGGTGCCGCTGTCCGGAGGCAGTCCGTTCAACACCGTCACGCCGCCGTCGTCGTGCACCAGCGTCGCGCGCACGCCCTTCACCCCGTTCTCCTGCCACGCCACCACCGCACCGCGCGCGCCGCTGGCCGTCACCGGCCTGCTCCACGTGGGCCCCAGCGTGAGCGGCACCGAGTCCACCCACTGCCCCGCCACGGAGACGCGGCGCGCGCGCAGGCTGGAGGGATTCGTTCCCGCGCCGCGCTCCAGCCAGGCCACCAGCCAGTCCTTGCCGTTCCAGGCCACCGCCGGAGTCAGCTCGTTCGTCGGCGACACCAACCGGGCGATGAGCACGCCCGACGCGTCCAGAATCTCTCCCGTGGGCCCGAGCCGCGCGCCGTAGATGTCCTTGAACTCCCACTGGTAGCTGCGCGTGTCCTCCCATGCGACGAAGTAGCCATCGGGGCCCGCGGCGACGGCGGGCTCCGACTGCGTGTTGGCGCTGGCGCCGAGGTTCAGCGGCGTGCCGCCCTCCAGCCGACGGCCGAACACATCGATGCCCATTCCCGTCGAGCCACGCTGCCAGACCACCATGCTGCCCGCCGCGCCCGCCGCGATTCTCGCGCCCTCATGGAAGTGGCCATCCCAGGTCGTGCTGAGCTGCCCGCTTCCGGAGATGACTCCCGTGGGGCTCACCCACGCGCCATGGACCTCGGTGCGCACCTGGCTGTGATTGCGCGTGTTGGTCCAGACCACGCCATACGCGCCGGAGTCGGGCACCCAGGCGATATCGGGGCGCTCCGGCTGTCCGCTGTTCGCCAGGGTGAAGCGGCTGGTCCCACCATCCCCGTGCCGGATGACCCCCTCCACCGACACGCTCTCCTCTCCCGTGTCGTCTCCGTACTGGTAGACGAAGGCGTAGTCCTCGCCGTTGCTCGCGACGGCCGGGAAGCGGGCCTGACTGGTGGCGCCTCCGTAGACCTCCTTCTCGCGCGGGCCCACGGCGCCCGTCGTCCCATCCACCACCACCGAGAGCAGGTACGAGGTCAGCTCGCTCCAGACGACCCGGAACGAGGTGCCCACCGCGGTGACGGCCGCGTCCTGGGCCTCCGTCTCGTACTGGGAAATCACCTTCGGGTGCATCACCACGTCGCCGGTGGACGAGAGCAGCGCGATGTAGAGGGCGCCGCCCGCCGACGGGAAGTTGCTGCTCAAGCCCGGCCAGGTGAGCAGGAAGTTCGTTCCGTTGAAGGCGAGGTCCGGCGTCCGGAAGGAGACGTGCCGGATGTTGAAGGGGAAGGCCCGAGGCGCCTCGGGCACACCGTCGGCGGAGATGCGCATCATCCCGCGCGGACACGCGAGCACGTAGTACCCCGCGCCATAGGCCAGCGCGTAGTCACCACAGTTCGGCGTGTTGGGGATGGGCATGCCGCCCGGCTCCAACAACAGGCCCAGGGAGTTGACTCGCGCGGACCACAGCCGCGTGTAGGTCTGACGGTTGTCCCACCAGGTGACGAGGAAGTTCGTGCCGTCGGTCGCGACCCGAGGCATGTGCTGGTCCTTCAGCTCCACCGAAACCACCGGCTGGTCGATGCCGAACTCCGGGCTCAGCACGGGGTCCAGCACCGCGGGGAACGCGCTGGCCTTCAGCGTCTCTTCGGGCACGGTCAGCACGATGGCGCCGTCCTGGAAGGACGGAATCACCTGGGTGCGCTGGCCCTTCGCATCAATCCACGTGCCCAGGCCGTAGCGCAGGCCCGCGCCCGACTTCGCATCGGCGAAGTGCAGGCCGCTGGCCGTGCTCGACTGGAACTCCAGGCCCCCCACGGGCACGCGCACCGACAAGGCGCCGCGCCCGGTGGGCATGCGCGAGAAGTGCCACGACTGCTCCACGCCTTCCACGCGGTTGTGGAAGTGCTCCGACATGGCGCCGCGCGACACCTGGAGCGAGCCGTCCCGGGCCACCTGGGCCTTCGGCGCCTCCAGGCGCACCAGGCGGGTGCCACGTCTGACTTCCGCGGCGCCGAGCGAGAGCCCCGCGCGCGAGGGCTCCCCCGGATTCACCTGGTAGGCGAGCGGCGAGACGGTGAGCCGCCCCTCCTCATGGGTGACTCGATACGTCCGGTGCTCGCCCGAGAAGCCCTTGCCTTCGGGCCGGTAGGAAAGCTGGACCTGCTGGATGACCGCCTGGGGTGAGAAGGGCAGCTCGGCGGCTGCCGGCGTCGATGGAGCCACCGGCGCCGTGGCGCCCAGCACCCACATGAGCGGGAAGAAACCAAGAGATGACATGAGCCGTGTTCCTCGCCTCGATGAACCTGCAGGCAAGGGACGAAGCCAGTTTCAGAATGTCTCACAGGAAACGGACAGCCCGTGTCGATTCTTGCAACCTCGAAATTCGTGCAACCGGGTGTTGATTGCGCGGTGACGAGACTCGTCAGGTCGGGTCAGAACGAGGGGACATCCGACGCGAGGTGTGCGGACAGCCCACCGTCCATCACCAGGGCGCTGCCGTTGACGTAACCGCTCCGAGGTCCGACGAGGAAGGACACCATTGCGGCCACCTCCTCCGGCTTGCCGAAGCGCTGGGTGGGGATTCGCTCCAGCAACCGCGCGCGCACCTTCGGGTCGGCGTTCGCGAGCATGTCCGTCTCGATGTAGCCGGGGCAGAGGGCGTTGCAGGTGATGCCGTAGGCCCCCCACTCCGCGGCGATGGCCTTGGAGTAGCCCACGAGCGCGTGCTTCGTGGCCGCGTAGGTGGAGGACTGCGCGCCGCCGAAGAGGCCCATGATGGAGGAGATGTTCACGATGCGCCCATACCCCTGGGCCTTCATGCGCGGCAGCGCCCAGCGGCACAGGTCGCGCACGGCCTCCACGTTGAGGCCGAAGAGCCAGTCCCACTCCTCGGTGCTGACCTCGTCCGCGCGATGGAACGGGCCGCCCGCGCCCGCGTTGTTGACGAGGACGCGGGGCACGCCGAGCTTCGCCTCGAGCTTCTCGAGCGTCGCCGCCAGGTCCTTCGGGTTGGAGATGTCGCAGGGCAGGGCCCAGGCGCGTCCGCCGGCCTCGGTCAGCTGGGACTGGAGGCGGGTGAGCCGTTCCGCGTCGCGGGAGAGCAGCGCCACCTCGAACCCTTGGCGGGCCAGGTCGGTGGCGATGGCGGCGCCGATGCCTCGGCTGGCGCCCGTGACGACGGCGACGGGGGACTGGGTGCGGGGCTGCATCACAGGACTCCTCGGGGTGGCACGAGGCGGACCTCGTCGACCCGGACGTTCAACGGTTTGATGGCAATCTCCCAGATACACTGGGCCACGTCGTCCACGGAGAGCATGTCCGCGGGATTGAACTCGGGCCGGGACTTCCAGAAGGCCGTGTAGACGGCGCCCAGGGACACGAGCGTGGCGCGGATGCCGTGTGCCTGGCCCTCTTCGTTCAGGACGCCGGTGAGGCCTCGGACGCCGTGCTTGCTGGCGGCGTAGGCCCCGTTCATGGGCAGCGTGAGGTGGTCGCTCACGGACCCGATGTGGATGAGCCGGCCGCCCCCCGTGGCCCGCATGCGGCGGACGGCCTCGCGCGCGCAGAGGAAGGTCCCCGTGAGGTTCACCTCGAGCGTCCTCCGCCAGTCCTCCAGCGACGTCTCATGGACGGGCGTGAAGGCGCCGAAGCCCGAGCAGTTGACGAGGACCGAGAGCGGGCCGAGCACGGACTCCGCCCGGCTGAACAGGGACACGACGGAGTCCTCGCTCGTGACATCGACGTGCAGCGAGTCGGAGGTCTCCGCCCGCACGTCATTCGCGGCGCACAACACGCGCAGGCCCTCCGCGCGCAGCTTCCGCGTGACGGCGTGGCCGATGTCGCCCGTGCCTCCGACGACGATGACGTTCCGAGTGCTCAAGCGGCGTGCCTTCCCTGGGCGGTGGGTGGGACCTCGAAGCCCGCGCGGAAGGTAGTACGGAAGGCGAGTGCCGCCGAACTGCGCGGTGGGCCACGAGGGACTCGGCCCCGCCTGGGTGACGAGCCCCTTGCTTGTTCGAGGCGTTGAGACAGGCTGCCCCCCATGAACACGGACCGACGGGTCAAGGTCGCGCTGCGAGACGACGACGGTGAGGTGGAGACCCTCTGGGCGACACCGCTCGGCGCTGGCCGCTATCGCCTCGAGAACAGCCCCTTCTTCACGTACCGGGTCTCCTGGCTCGACGTGGTGGAGGCGGCCCCCGCACCTGACGGACAGCTCGAGGCCCAGCGCGTCGTCGAGAAGTCCGGCCACCGCACGGTGCGCGTCATCCTCGACGACGTCACCGCACCGGAGTCGAAGCCCTTCAGGGAGGCGTTCCTGCGACTGGGCTGCACCTACGAGGGCTTCCAGCCGAAGCTGCTTTCCATCGACGTGCCCCCCACGGCCTCGCTCAGCCAGGTCGCGGACTTCCTCACCGCGGAAGGGGTCGAATGGGAATACGCCGACCCGAAGTACGAAGACCTCTTCCCAGACGACACGTGAGGACTGGAGTCCAAGACGCCATCAATCACTGGCATGGCCGGCCCCACATCCGGGTCGTCCTCCGCACCACGACGGCGTGGACAAGGGTGCTGAAACGACTCTGGGGATTCAGCCCCGCGAGCGCGGTGGCCGAATCCCCAGGGGACCCGCGGATGAGTCCGGCGTGGAGCTACTTCGCGGACTCGATGACGTAGATGAGCGTCACCTTCGCCAAGGCACCAGGAAACCCCAAGCAGGACGCGCTGTTCCCCGCTGGTGCCTCGGTTTCGCTCGGAGACGTCATCCCGTCCCGCCCCATGATGTTCCCCGGTGTGCCATCTCCTTCCACGCTGGAGGGGCACACTGGGGGCACATGGAGACTCTCCCCTGACTCGCGAGCCCCCGGCTCCGTTCAGGCTTCTTCGTCCGGCAGGAGCCTCCGAAGTAGTTCGTCATCGGGGCTGAGTGGGCGCCAGCCGGGCGGCGGCGGCATGTCAAGGAGCGCATTGCTAGCTTGGTCTACACGGTCCTGATGGGTTTCCGGCGTGTAGCCACTCCACCGACCAAGGGCGATGGCAACGTCCATGCGTGCCCCCTCGTCCATCACGGTCGGCCAGCCGTTGGGGAAGTCGTCGGACAGCTCTCGAACAAGCACATCGCGCACAAGACGTGTGACCCGCCTGCGCTGCTCTGCCTCGGCGAGCAACCCGCTGAACACCTGCACCGCAGCGACATCGTCTTTGCCAAGTTCGTCGGCCAGAGCATGCAGCGGGACAGCAGGGCGCGCCTCAGCAAAGGCAGAGAGAGAGTCGTAACCACGCTCACGGACCCTCTCATAGAGGCGGGCTCTCACGTCGCCCTCCCACGGATGCCGGGCGTTCATTGGCCCCTCCAGGAGGTGAAGTTCATTGGGATCTTATAGTCCTTCATTTGCTTGGCGACGAGCTTCAGGATGGCCTCCCGCGTCAACGTCCGGCCAGCTCGTGTCTCGGCCTTGAGCAGCTCTCGCATGAGAAGCTGATTCCACTCACCGGGCCACAGGCGTCCCAGCTTCCAGTTCCCCCCTCCATGAATCGCCTCGTGGTGGGACCGCTCCAGGCGGACACAGAACTTGTCGATGTCCAGGTCGCCCCTGAAGCCGCGCTGCTCGAACCACTCCCGGTGCTCCTTCGGCATGACGTGGTGCTTCGGGGCCTCCGACATGCCCGCCCCTGCCTTCCCCGTCACATGCATCCCCCTCACTTCCGGACTGTCCCCCAGCGCGTCACGCACGCCCTGGGGCAAGTCCTGGTACGCCTGCGCCATCATCACCTGCCCGCCGTGGATGCGGATGGCCGCGTTGACGGCTGGAAGGGAGATGACCCCCGCCTGCACGAGCCTTCGCATCATCTCCACCCACTCCGCGGAGACGACGATGCGCGAGCCCATCATGACGCCCCCCGACCCCATCGCGAGGCTCATGCCGAGTGTCACCGGTGCGGCCGGGGGCAGTCGAGGGAGCGACATCTTCAGCGTGGAAATCATGGACACCATCTCCAGCACCTGCGCAGCCGTGAGCATCTTCTCACCCATCCGCATGCTCTCGCGGGTCTGCGCTTGCAGCGCGGCATACTCACGGGTCAGCTTCCCCATCAACTCAGGCATCGCCGTGGCAGCGGCCTCCACTCGCTCCGGGTCGAGTGACTCAAGGTCCTTCAGCGTGGGCTCCATCAGTTGCTGCACCCGATGAAGGTCCACGAACAGCTTCTCGTCGCTGCACGCGAAGCAGTGCTTGATGATGGCGGCCGAGAGCTGGAGGAAGTCCACCCAGGTGGCCAGCAGCAGGGTCCCGAACATCGTGGCCTGAATCTTGGGCCCCGTCAGTCGAAGCACCCCCAGCTCCATGTCCGGGTCGCCCACTTCCGAGGCCACCTCCGTCAGCCCGGTCGCACTCCCAAGCCCGCCCCGGAGCCACGTCACTTGAGCGGAGCCATGCTCGACAAACCGGGAGAACAAGCCGTCGTCATTCAGACTCTGCTCACCGAGTGCCCTGGGCCGGTGGGCTGCCAACTTCGTGAAGGTCCCTTCAACACCATCCAGCGTACCCTTCACTTCGTCGATGGCGTCGAGCACGGCCTGTCGTGGCGAGGCACTGGTTTGGGCTCTGCCCCCGACGGCTCCGGATGCGGCCTTCGTTGCATCAGTTCGCGCCCCTCCATGACGCACAAATCGCTGTCGCGGCCAGGAGCCCGCGATGGAGTACGGAGACGGGTCGAAGGCACCGGGGCGTTCGTCGCTCGCAATATCCACCCCCTCGGGAGGTGTTGCCGCGCGCGGCGTGTAGTTCAGCGTGTGGCCACGCACGGGAGCATGAGGCACCGAGATGCATCCCGTGGTGAGTAAGGCCAGCGACAGCCACAGGGCGTTAGCGGACATGGTCCACCCCCAAACCCACCGAGGCGAAGGCGCCAGGTCGCAACGTCCCTTCAGCGGTGGGGAACAACAGCGTGCCGCCCGTCCCCATCGCGTAGAGCTTCCCGCCGAGGAACCTCCACCGGACCTCCGCCGCCCCCAGGTAGCGCGCCCCGGGCTTCCCAGCTCCAACCGCGAGCCCCTTCAACGACACCTGCAAGCAGCGCTCGAAGAGCTGCACCGCCACACGTCCGTCAACATCAGCGCGTCCCCATGAAAAGACTTCCGCGCCCATCGAGACGTTCAGGTGCTTGTTGGGCCCCCCATAGCTGACGGCATCCCACTCCACGATGGCCTCTCCGAACGCGGAGTAGCCGTCCGGGAAGTCAGCATCCGCGAGCGGCACGCCGTCAGGGCCCGCCGCCTGGAAGCGCGCCAGCTCGTAGTCAGCACCGAAGAAGCCTTGCCGGAAGCCTCCATGCTGGCGCCTCGCCTCCAGCCGAAGCCGCATGTTGAACCTGTCAGTGAGGTAGTCCACCCCGCCACCCACGACAGCTCCCCAGGCGCTGCCCTCACCAGGACGACCGCCCCACCCGGCAAGCAAGTGGGCCTCCAGGTCGGAGCGCGCCACCACTATCGCCATCGCATCCAGGTGCGCGAGCGTCATCGAAGGCGCGTGACCTCCCGCTCGCCCCCAGTCATGGACAGCGGACAGGGCCAGCGTGTACCTCCCTCCCTTCTCAGGCTGACCGAAGAAGATGTGCTCTACGTCCAGGGAGAACTCCGCCCCCACCAGCCGAGCCCCCAGCACGTCTGACGCGAAGGCTTGCGTGTAGAGCGGACCCAACGTGCCGGTGAAGATGCCTCCGGCCGGGTGGTAGTTCGGATTGGTCCGGTTGGAGTAGCGACGGACCAGATGACCTGAGAGGAGCTTGTGTTCTTCCAGCGGCCCGAACCAGACGCCCACGGGCGCGTCGTCCGAACCCAACAAGAGGCCACGAACGAGCTGCCCCCAGTCTGAGAGGGTGTCCCAGTCCTCGCGACGCACGAGCGCCCCGCCGTCGTTCCCACCCCACATCCGGAAACGAATTGGAGCCCCCAGGTTGAAGCCGAACTCGGGGCCACCGTCGAGGATGAAGGTGGGTTCAATCTGGATGAAGCCTTCGTCATCACCCACACCAGCGCGAGGCAGAAGCGCCAGCGTCGTGGCCTCCAGGCGCATCCAGTAGTGCCACTCACGAGCGGCTGGTTCGAGGGGAGGGGCTGACGGAGCGTCCTCGGGGCTGGGAGGCTCCGAGGCCCATCCCAGCATGGGGAACAGCAACAACAGCAACGCGGCGACTCCACTTCGCTTCCTGTGCATACACGTCTCCTGTGCGCGCCCCGGAATGAGGCACGTCGAACACACGTCTCCCGGTCGGCTTGGACGACTCGCGCCGCGCCGGTGGTGAATCAGCGGTGGTAAAAGGGTTGGGGACCGACGCTACGCGGTCGGCTGCTTCGTCAACGTGCGACGGCGCGGACCTGCACCGGGCTCCGTCGGCACTTCATCGGGAGCGCTCGACGATTGGCGCCGAGTGCCATGGGGCGAAGCCGAATCCGTCGAGGGCTCGGAGCGACTCCACATCTCAGTGACAGGGGGAGTGATGCCTCCTTCGTCGCTCGGCAACTCGAATTCCCAGAGTCCCTCGCTGGCTTCCCCGAGCGCGTGCTGTGCCTCCTGCAACGCCTCCTCGCGCGTGTATCCGCCCAGCCGCGCCAACTGCGCACGCAAGACAAGCTCCAACTCGGCCGCCGTCCCAATGCGCTCGGCGGGGTTGCGACACAGCAACGCGTGGAGGATGTCCCGGAGCGGCACCGAGAGCCCTTGCGCCGCACGCTCGACATCCTCGGGGGCGTAGGCCATGGCGCACCAGATGGCATCCTCCGCGAACGCGGGCAGCTCCGTCACCTCGGAGGCCACCGTGGCCGTGAGCGCGCGTTCCCGTTCCTCATTCGACAATCGCGCCTCCACCTCGTCAATGCGGACATGTCCGGGGTCGTAGAGGTGTCGCCCCGTGGCGAACTCCAGCAGCGTCAGCCCGAGGGAGAACAGGTCCGCACGCGCATCCACCACCTCGCCCAGCAACACCTCGGGTGCCGAGTAGAGGACTTCACCTTGGGGGCGCGGCAGGGACGTGGCCAATCGCCCCGAGAGACGAGAGAGCGCCACGCCAAAGTCCGTCAGTCGCACTTCTCCGTGTGGCCCCAGGCGGATGCGCGCGGGGTTCACGTCCCGATTGACGATGCCGAGCGCGAAGCCCGCATCATCCATGCGTGAGTGCGCGTAGGCCAGGGCCGCCGCGACCTCCGAGCCCACGTAGAGAATGAACGGCTCGGAGAAGTAGCGCCCCCGCGTCTGGGCAACAGCCAGCAGCGTGTTGAGCGACAGCCCTTCGACGTTCTCCATCGCCACACACAGGCCCATCTCCGACTCGAAGAGGCCATGGACGCGCGCGATGCTCGGGTGGCGAAGGTACTGTGCCAACCGGACCTCCTCTTCCAGACGGGCCCGTGTGCGCTGGTACTTCTCCGTCGCGTCCGCCGCTTTCGGCAGGGGCAGGCACTTGAGCACCACGCATTCCCCGAGGCCCTTGGGCGTGCGGGTCTGCGCGAGAAGGATTCGCTCTCCAACGCGGCCCTCCCCCAAGTCCCGGAAGAACTCGTAGGAGGTGTCTCCATTGGTGAATAGGACAACGCTCCCGGCAGGCCGAGAGTCAGGCGGATTGGACATGGGCTGGAAGCTCCGAGTGCCCGCGCGAGAGGGATTCGCGCAAAGGCAGACTCAAGGTACTGCCAGCCCTTCCTGACTTGAACGACGTAATAGGTCCAACAAAGGTCGAATTATTATTCACCCAAAGTGAATGTAGAAGGGCCCATTTTGAAAACTCCCTTTACGTTTCTAGAGGGAAACTAGGGCCAGCGCTCGACTGCGTAGGCAGGAAGACTTCGTCCCACCACCGCCGCCCCTGGCGTGGACCAATTCTCCTTCTCAACGTACCCCCGCTTACCCAAGACGATGCAGACGGGCACGGTGCGGCCATCGGGGAGGCGGGCTTCCGAGTAGCGCCCCACGAGAAACTCTCCGCCCGTCCAGAGGTAGCCAGAGAGCCGCGTTCCTTCAGGGAGTCCGCGCACGTCGCTGATGTTCACTACTCCGGTGACCGGGCCGTCGGCATAGGAACCTGCTTCACCAATGTCCCCGGGTTGGCGGGTGTCCAAGGTCAACATCACCGAATCACCGACCCGTATGCGCAAGCCGTTCTTGTTGCCTCTGTTGAACATGGCATCGCGTGCCTCCGAAGGGCAGTCACCGGGCTCGGGCCGCACCTGAGCACCTGGACAGCCCATGGAGAGCGCGGCAACGGCAGTCGCACCCGCACACGTCTTGAGGAACCCGGCCCACGGAGACGGAGGCCAGCTCAAACGGGAGGCCAGGGCCCTCGGCTTCCTGGAAGTGGACTCGGCGGGAGGGGGCATCGGAACGGGAGCGCGCTTCACGGGAGAGCTTTCTTTCTCGGCAGGTGCAGGAGGGGGCAACGCTACCCCAGGGGACGACGTCAGGGGGGACGGGGGCACGGCAGGAGGCAGAGATGCAGCAGGACCAGCATCCCGCACCGTGGGGGCCGCAAGGGGCGCGCTGGGCCTCTCCGCGTTCGCAACAGGGCGCAGGGCCACGTAGCCCGCCAGCGAGGCCACAACGAGCGCCAGGACGGCCACAGCGCCTGCCACGCGCCGCCCCGGGGGGAGCTTCGACACGGGCGCTGGGGCATCCTCCTGGGGGATATCGTTGTGGGGTGCCTCGGAGGCGAGCGGAAGCGGGGGCTTCGGGACATGAAGGGGCACCGTCCACGCCTCGCCCCCTTCCGACAGCAACGCCTCCAGTTCGCGCCGCATGACTTCGGCCGTGGGGGCGCGCTTCTCTGGCTGACGGTCGATGAAGTGCATCGCCGCCGCGCTCAGCGAGTCGGGCACGCGCGCGTTCAACGCATGGGGGGCCGGGGGAGGCCACTGGGCGCCCACCATGGTTCGTGGCGCTGCACTCTCGGGCTGGGGATTCGTCAGCACGTCATAGAGGCAGACGCCCAACGCGTACACGTCGTCCGTTGCCTTGAAGTCGTAGCGAGCGTCGTGTTCGTCCCCATGCTCACGGAGGAAGCGCGCCGCCTCGGGAGAGCGGTAGCGGCGAGTGCCAGGGGGCAAGGGCGTGTCCGTCAGCTCCGGCGCGAGCATGTAGTCCCCCGCGCTGAAGTCGAGGACGAAGGGCTCACCATCCGCCGCACGCACGAGGATGTTCCCCAGCTTCAAGTCCCGGTGAAAGACGCCGCGCGCATGGAGATGGGCCAAGGCTCCCGCGAGCTTGCCGAAGACCTGGACCACTTCATGCGCGGTGGGGTGCGTCTTCTCGACCCACTCCCCCAAGGTGTAGCCCTCGACGTAGTCCACCGCGACGTAGAGCCAGCCCTCGGACGGGTGAGGCCAACGCCCATGCGCGTGAACCCTCACGACATTGGGATGCCCACTCACCTGGGACAGACAGACCATCTCCCGCAACAACCGCGCGTCGGTCTGCTCTGCGTCTCCACTACTGGCCCGGTGCATGGCCATCTTCATCGCGAAGCGGTGGCCTTCCTTCTCCACGAGGTAGACGGCGCCAAAGCTCCCCGCTCCCAGCGGCTTCACGATGCGCCAGCCGTCCACCGTCTGCCCGGATTGCAGGTGCGCTGGGCTCAGTCCAATCAACATGGAAAGCGGTTCTAGAATGCAAAGCGAGGAATGAGAAGGCGCTGCCCCCCCGCACTGTCGCGCAGCTCCAAGCGGAGGACCGCCCCCGAAGGCCAGTTGGGCGCCCCGGTCTCGACCACCACGAGGGCAGCCCCACCCGGTTCAATCCGAGGCTCCTTCATGCGCACCGCGAGCACGTTGATGCGCTCACCGCTTGTGGCCATGGAGAGCCGAGCTTCCACTGGCGTCCATGCGTCAGAGCCGGTGTTGCGAACCCGAAGGGCGACGGCCCCCCATCCACTTGAGAGGTACGTCACAACATCCCGAGCGACTAAGTCGCTCCCACCCTGAGACAGCAAGCTCTCAGGGCTTTCAGCCTTGACCCCTCTCTTGTCCAGCAAGCCCGCGAAGATCATTCCTGCCGGGCCACTCGCCACGGTGCGGACGCGAAGTGCTTCCAACTCGGCATCCTTGGCCGAACAGGCCGCGCGCACCTCGTCCAGCTCAGCCTGAATCGCTTCTGCGGTACGGGGCAGGCGAGCCACCATCACCTGCGTGTCCACCTCGGACGGGCGTGTGACGAGCGAGAACACGACGCGGGAAGGGGCAGCACCATCCGCGAAGGGAATGGTCAGCTCGACACTCCGTCCGGGCCCCAGTTCCAGCGCGGGCTTGAGCACGACGCTACGACCGTTGACCTCGAACAGCGCGAGTCTGCCCCCCGAGTCCTCTAGCGCCACCGCGTTCCGGTCCACAGGCGAGTCGAACTCCAGGGCCGTGAGGTAGTCCGGAGCAACGTGCAGCTCCACGGGCTTGTCTGCGGTGGCGACCGAGAGCGACACCCGGCGCCGCTTCATCTCACGCGCGCGCGGGACCTCCTGGGACTGTGCCATGGCCGAGAACCCCGTCAGCAGCACGAGGGGCAGGGCAAGTCGGGCAAGCGACTGGAGCGCGCGCAGGGGACTTCCAAAGGGCATGGCGGAACCGTACCAGGAAGCCCACGACTTCCAGTCGCTCTCCGATTGGCCAGGCACAAAGGGGCAGGGGTTTTTCTCTGAACCCATGCCCCGCGCCTATCAAAACCCCGACGCTCCTCGTGTCGAGTTCCACGGCAAGGCGTGGAGCCGATGGGGATTCATTCATTCAGGACCACACCTCTTGGCCTGAACCTTTCCCTCCTCGGGGCGCACGTTTTTCCACTGAGTTTTCTCAGCGTCTACAACCGCCAAGCAAGGTGTTGAGGGGCCACCCATCGGAAATCCGAACCGGGGGGGCCACCCTGAACCACTCGCGGAAACCGCACCATCTATCAGTGGCTGGGCACCGTCGGACGTAGCCGAAATGGCTTGGGCAATTCGTCGCGTGAGCCACTCTCGGAAACCGCACCATCTATTAGGGGCTGGGCACCATCAGCCGTGACCGGAAATGGCTTGGGAAATTCGTCGCGTGAGCCACTCGCGGAAACCGCACCCATTTACTTGAGGTCAGCACACCGCCAGTCGCGGCCAAAGAAGACCCAGCGGAGCCAGTCGCAGAAAGCGTCCCCATTAAGGAAGTTAGAGGAGACCAACGCATGCTTGAACAGGTTGAGCAGTACCGCCCCCACGTCGTCGCCGCTCTCACCCACGCCGCGTCCCAAGGGCTCACCGTGAAGGAGCTGTGCGGCGCGCTCGGAGCGGGAGAGCAGGCCATCCGCCGTTGCCTCGCGGCCCTCATGCTGGCTGGCGTGGTGCGCGAGTCAGCGAGGTACACGCCCGGCGCTCGTGGCGCGGTGCCTCGGGCCTACAGCCTTGCCGCGAGGGCCGCATGAGCGCGCGATGCCCCCTGCCCCGTCACGGTCATGACGGAATGACTGACGGACAGTGGTCCCTGCTCTCTCTTCTCTCTCTTCTTCTTAGGAGTGAGAGGACTCCGTCATTCCGTCATGAAGAGGGGGGCTTTCAGAGGAGAAATGGCCATGACGGAGCTGTGACGGACCCAACACGCGTCCGTCATTCCGTCACGAAAGCGCCCGAGATTCATCGCCTGCCTCAGTCAGCCACGAAGCCCCCCTGCGCCGCCGCTCCCGAACAACACCGCGCCGTTGCCGTGCCTCCATCGAGCCCCCCTGGACTTGTTCCCATGACCTGGACGCTCTGCATTACCCCCTCGCGCTATGACTCGGACCAGCTCTCCGTCATGGAGTTCTCGTCCATTGATGACCTCATGTCGGAGTTCTTCGAGGACGCAATGGACCCGGCGCTTCGCACGGAGAAGGACGGTCACGCCGTCATCCCCGCGAAGCCCTCTCCACCTCGCGCGGATGGTCTCTACGAAGGCAAGGCCGGTCTCCCCACCCCTACGCCCTACCGGCGCAATGCGAACTTCTCTCACGTCAGCTTGGCTGTCGTGGACTTCGACTGCGAGGAACAGTCCGCGCTGGATTCGTGGCTCGCGAGCCTGCGCCAGCGTGGCCTCTGGTTCATCACGTACCCGACCCACTCCTACGGGAACCCCGTCAAGCCCATCCGCTACCGCGTCGCATTGCCATTCAGCGAACCCGTGCCCGTCGGGTCACCCAGCCGGTGGGCTGACCGCCTCTGGCCACGCCTCATGGAGTTCTTGGGCCTCGCCGCGCAAGCCACCGCCGCGTTGAAGGCGGATGCCTCCTGCAAGGACGTGGCGCGGCTCTACTACCTCCCGAGCTGGAACCCCGCGAACGCCAGTCCTCGCCCCACCCCCGAGCATCACCGAGGTCAGCCACTCAACGTGGAAGCGATGTTCGGTCCCATTCTGCGCCAGCCGTTTGCCCGCTACGTCGAGCGTCCCAACGCGCAGCAGGTCACTGGGGCCGCCTCCGTGGACCTCCAGGTCATCCGCAAGCGACTGAGTCGCTTCAAGCGAAAGGGCTACTGCCAGGTCATCGCGCAGATGGACGCGGGGGAAGTCCTCATGGCCGATGGTCAGCGCCACGGGGGCATCAACCGGCTGACGGAGATGCTGGCCAGGGTTGCCTCGCCCGATGAAAGCTCGGAGAGCCTTCTCGCCATCGCCCAGCGCTCACTCGATGCGCTCGGCAAGCTGGAGCCCTCCCGCGACGTCTGGGGCGAAGCACTCCGCGGATTGGACGGCGCACGCGCCAAGCTCCAGCAGTGGGACCTTCAGCAGAAGGCGAATCGGGAAGCTGAACAGGCAGCATGGCGCCGGACTCGCTTGCTCGTGGCCACGTCGAACCACCGAAGCGGGAGCGCCCAGTGACTCCGAACTGCCCTCCTGAAACCGAGGTCACATCGGTTGCCGACTACGAAGCGGCGCGCGCCGACGTGGCGAAGACTCCTCTGGTGAAGGTCGTCCCCCTGGAGCGCTACCTCGCGCGCAGGCCCGGTGGACACTCCTTCAATTCGGACCTCCTCACCCAGAAGGCAGCAGAGGACTACCTGATGCTTCGGGGCCTCCTGCCCTCTCGCGACACATGGCCCCGAGGAGCCAGCCCCCTGGCCATATCGCCCGACGTGCCGAAGCTGTGCATCGGAGTGATGGGGCTCGAATGCCGCCCCAACGCGCCGGAGCTGTTGCTGCGCGAGGACGAGACGTTCGCGGTCAACACCTGGGAGGCGCCAACGCTCACCCCTACGCCGGGGGAATGGCCCGACGTGCGACGCGTCCTTCTCTGGCTCGCGGAGGATGAAGCCGGGCTCGATTGGCTCCTGAATTGGATTGCGTTCAAGGTGCAGAACCCCGGCGCCAGGCCCGGAACCGCCGTCCTGCTTCAAGGCCCGCCGGGCACCGGGAAGAACGTGCTCTATCGCATCGTCGCGCACCTGCTCGGCCCAGCGAACTGCGTGCAGATTGGGGAGGCAGACCTCGCCAAGCCCTATAACCACCACTACGCCACGAAGCTGTTGGTCTTCGCGAATGAGCTGCTCGACAACCACAAGCGCGGTGGGTCGCTGGGCGATGGGCTCAAGGCGACCATCACCGATAGCGAGGTGTTCCTGGAGAACAAGGGCGTTGCCCGGACCCTCGCGGTCAATCGCGTCGCGCTCCTCGCGGCGACCAACCGCACCAAGCCCATCGAGCTTGAGGAGAGCGACCGGCGTTGGACCGTCTTCCACAACAAGACGAAGCCTGCCGAGTACCACCACACCAACCTGGGAATGACTCACCGAGACTTCCTGGAAGCTCTCCATGCTCCGGGCTCGGATGACACCTTCACCCTGGAATTCATGCGGCAAGTAGCCGCCTTCGCCTACGAGATGAACACCCGCGAGGTGGACCTCCGACGAGTCCGCCGCCCACACGAGAACGAATCTCGCGTGGAGCTTCAGCAGCTCAGCGCGCCTGTAACGGAGCAGTTCCTACGAGAACTCGGTGAGAGCCCCGACCCAGACCATCAGATTCGCGATTGGGCAATGCTGGTGCCTCACGCCGCCTCGACCTGGCATGCCCCTCCGGGTCCCCGAGTCGGCAAGACCAAAGCGTTCGTGAACGATGCCCTCTTCGCGGCAATCGTGGGGTTCTGCAAGGTCATCGGCCAGAAGCATCCTCCCCAGAAGCGGACGTTCCTGAACTCGTTGAAGGCGGCGGGCTGGGTTGAGCAACGCGACAGCAAGTCTCGGGGCTGGCTCCCACCGTGGCACGCGACAGGTGACGAAGCTCCCGTCCACGAAGGCTCGAAGGTCGTCCCCTTCTCCACTCCTCGTGCCCTGGCCTCTCCAGGCCCCTCCAGTGCGACTCCCATCCTGCGTCACCAGCCCTTCCAAACCGAGCCTTCCTGATGAACTCATGCCCGCCCTACAGCTCCCTTGGGGGACCTGACTTCCTCACCGTGGAAGAAGCAGCCGCGCTCCTGCGCGTGAACCGGAAGACGCTCTATGAGGCCATCCGGCTCGGGCAGGTGCCTGGAGTCATGCGCCTCGGAAGAGTCCTCCGCATCCGCCGAATCACCCTGGTACAGTGGCCATCGGGTAACAGCGGTCCTGCGCTCGGAGAGAACCGATGAGCGTCAGACTGCGGAAGTGGAAGACGAAGGAGAACAAGGTGCAGGAGGCGTGGTGGGTGGACGTGAAGTACCAGCACCCCGACGGGCGAGTGGAACGCATCCGTAAGGCGTCTCCGCTGAACACCCGTCGCGGCGCCGAAGAGTACGAGCGTCAGGTCCGCCATGCGCTACTGACTGGAACCTTCGGGAAGGAGAAGACTCAAGAGAAGCGCATCCTCACATTCGAGGAGTTCACCCCGCGCTTCCTCACCTACAGCGAGAACAACAACAAGGGCTCTACCATCGAGAGCAAGCGGAACATCTTGGCCCGTCACATCCTCCCCTTCTTCGGGAACATGCTCCTGGAGTCCATCGGTCTTGAGCAGATCGAGAACTTCAAGGCGGCCATGCGGAAGAAGCGCTCCTGCGCTCGTGGACGCAAGGACACGGCTTCACCGAAGTCTGTTCGCAAGCGCAAGGGCTCCGGCCCACCGCCCATGAGTCTCAGGTACATCAACAACACGCTGTCCGTGCTCCACAAGGTTCTCGCGTTGGCACAGGAACAGGGAGCCGTCACTCATCTCCCGCGTGTGAAGCTCTTCAAGTTGGGGAAGACCGCTTTCGACTTCCTCACCTTTGAGGAGGCCGAGAGGCTTGTCGCGGAGTCCGAGCCCGAATGGAGGGCGCTGCTCCTTGTCGCGATCAAGACAGGGCTTCGACAGGGGGAGCTGATGGGGCTCAAGTGGATCGACCTGGACTTGCAACGCGGCAAGCTCCAGGTCCGGCGCTCAATCTGGAAGGGAATTGAGGGACTGCCCAAGGGCGGGCGTGAGCGGACAGTGGATCTCCCGCTCTCGACGGTCGAAGCCCTCAAGGCACATCGGCACCTCCGAGGCGCCTACGTGTTCTGCCAGGAGGATGGTCAGCTCCTCACCGCAGGACTGATGAGGCGACCCCTTGAGCGCTGCTTGCAGCAAGCGAACATCCACCGAGAGCAGGGGCATATTGGTTGGCACGACTTGCGCCATACCTACGGCAGCCACCTCGCCATGCGTGGAGTCCCCTTGAAGGTCATCCAGGAGTTGATGGGCCACGCCACCATCGAGATGACGATGAGGTACGCCCACCTCTCCCCGGAGACCCGCGAGAACGCGGTCCAACAGCTCGACCGCCCCAGCCCCTTCCAACAAGCCGCTTCGGGTCAAATCACCGAAGGGGCACACTGGGGGCACACGCCTGAACCACGGACATGGAGCACCCCAGCAAGCCTTTGATGTTGCTGGGCTACTGACTACCGCGCGGACTCGATGACGTAGATGAGCGTCACCTTCGCGGAGACCGTCTGCTCCTCCGGCTGGATGGGCGTGGAGACGCGGGCGTCAGAGGCCTCCGCCATCGCGAAGCGCGCCGGGTAGAGCTGCGGCGGCTCCGTCACCGTGCTCGCGTCCACCACCGCGCCCAGCTTCACGTTCAGCGCCGCGGCCAGCACCTCGGCCGACTTGCGCGCACGCGCCACCGCCTGCCGCAGCGCCTCACCCTGCACCGCGTCCTGCTTCGCCAGGCCGAAGCGCACCTGGTCCACGCGGTTCGCACCCGCCGCCAGCGCCTGGTCCAGCAGGCTGCCCACGCGCGACAGCTCCGTGACGTGCACCGACACCAGGTTGCTCACCCGGTAGCCCTTCAGCTTCGGCTCCGTCTCGTTCGGCGCCGGAGGCCCGTAGTCCGGGTACACCGAGAAGTTGCGCGTCTGGATTTCCTTGCGCGCGATGCCCGCGCCCGTCAGCGCGCCAATCACCTTCTCCATCTTCTTCGCGTTCTGCTCACCCGCCGCCTTCGCGTTGGGCGCCAGCGTCTCCACCGCCAGGTCGATGAAGGCCTCGTCCGGCTGCGCCTTCACCTCACCGGTTCCCTCCACGCGCAGCGTGCGCGCCGAAGGGTCCACCGCCGGGCGCGGCGCGGCCGGGCCCTGCGCGAAGGCTCCCAGCGACGTGAGCATGACGGCAGAGAGCAACCAGGAACGGATGGGTCGAACGTTGAACATTGCGCCTCCTCGGGGCGGGGTTTCGCGAACAGCGCGTCGTGATGTCGCTGCCATACCCTTCCGGACGGGGGCTCGCCGACAACATTCATGACTTTGTACGGCGGCCTTCCCACCGAGCGCAGCGTCCTCTCCTTCCATCAGAGGATGAGGCGTCAATGACTCGCGGCATCGCCCGTCTCATACTCCGAGACTTGTGGCTTCGGGACCTTCATCGCGCGGCCGGTGACTTCCCGCACACGCGTCGTGGCCTTGCGGCGCGCGGCCCTCAGCACATCGCGTCCCATGTCCATCACCGCCGACACCGCCCCCGCCACCAGGTTGCCCGGCGGCGTGTCCGGCGCCATCGGGTGCGGATGCGTGGGCGCCGACTGCTTCGCCTTCTCCAACAACGCCCCCAGCTCCCGCAGCTCCTGCGGCCGCAGCGCTTTCTTCACTTCTGGGAAAAGAGTGGTCTCTTCCTCGAGCACGTGTGCGCGCACGGTCTCCATCAGCACATACACCTTCGCGTCGAAGCGCTCCGCCTCCGGAGGGAGCTCGTCCAGCTCCGACAGCACCCACTTCACGACGTGGTGCTCTTCCAGCGAGCGGAGCACCTCGTCCTTCAGGGACTCCGAGCGCGCTCGCGCCATGGGGTAGAAGACCTGCTCCTCGATGGCGGCGTGCACCGACAGCGCGTGGACCATCTGCTCCACCAGCTTGCGCTTGAGCTTGTGGGCGTTGGCGCCCGCCTTCTCGAACTTGCGGAAGAGCTGCTCCACCGTCTTGTGGTCCGCCTTCAGCAACGCGATGGCATCCATGGTTGATTGCCTCCCTGGGGTTCTGGGAGCCGCGCATCCCCACCGTGGAGTGCCCGGCTCCTGGCGCGCGACATGACCTGGATGGTGGGGACGCCCTCGCGCTCATGCCGAGTCACCCCACGGGCTGCACGACCGCTCGGACTCTCGGCGGCCATCCAGGATGCCCCTTCGGATGTCCCTTGCACGGCGTGCGTGAGCCCAGGCCGAAGACCTCCCGGGCCACCCAGGGAAGCGTCCTTCCCATGGCGGGAAGCCGCCCACCGCCCCTGACACTTCGCGGTGTCCCTGAACGCCGACGCGTGTGACGTGGACGACGCGTCCATGGCCCCCCGGGGCAATCCCACGCGGAACCACCCCTGCTCAATGTCGCATCGTCGTACTGGGAGGATGGGGCCGCCGCGAGCGCGGGGGCGGGGGAGGGGGAGGCAGTGAACACGGTGATGAATGATGCCTTGCGCGTTCGCGTGGCACGCATCGCGGGCGAGGCCGAAGACGTCCTGTCGTACGAGCTGGTCGCGGAAGAGGGCGGCGCGCTCCCGTCCTTCGAACCCGGTGCTCACGTGGACGTGCGCGTGCCAGGACGCGAGTCCGTGCTGCGCTCGTACTCGCTCTGCAACGACGCGGAGGAGACGCACCGGTATGTCATCGCCGTGCAGCGGGATGCGCGAGGCCGCGGGGGCTCGCGCGCCATGCACGAGCGCGTCCGCGAGGGCGACGTCCTGGTGGTGAGCGCGCCTCGCAATGACTTCCCGCTGCTGTTCGCGCGCAGCTACGTGCTGGTGGCCGGTGGCATCGGCATCACGCCGCTCCTGTCCATGGCGCGCCAGCTCCAGCGCACCGGCGCCGACTACACGCTGTACTACTGCGCGCGTGCTCCCGAGCGCGCCGCGTTCCACGCGCTCCTGTCCACCGCGCCGTTCGCGGACCGGGTGCGCTTCCACTTCGACGGCGGTGAGCCCGAGAAGGGGCTCGACGTGTCGGGGCTGCTCGCCACGCGCAAGCCCGGGACGCGGCTCTACTGCTGCGGTCCCTCCGGGCTGATGAAGGCCGTGCGCGACGCGTCCGCCCGGCACCGCTGGCCCTGGGAGAAGGTCCACTTCGAGTCCTTCAACGCCGACGGTGTCAGCGCCGCCAGCGGCAAGGAGGACATGGACTTCGAGGTCGCCATCCGCAGCACCGGTCAGGTGCTCAGCGTGCCCAGGGACCAGTCCCTGCTCAACGTGCTGCGCCGCAACGGCGTGCGCGTGCCCAGCGACTGCGAGGCCGGCACGTGCGGCACCTGCGTGACGCGCGTCTGCGAAGGCCAGCCCGAGCACCGCGACTCGTTCTTCCAGCAGGAGCCCGCGGGGGATGGACGCATGCTGGTCTGCGTGTCGCGGGCCCGCTCCAAGCGGCTGGTGCTGGACTTGTGAAGCGCGGCGCGCGGCTCAGGTGACGTCGCCCCGCGCGCGAGCGACCTCGGCCCGGATGAGTCCTCGCAGGGCCTCCGGGTCGAAGGGCTTCTCGACGCGCGGATTCTCCACGCGCTCCAGGAAGGTGCGCGCCGTCGGCGTGAAGGCGCCGCCGGTGATGAACACCACGCGCTCGGCCACCGCGGGCGCGGTGCGCACGAGCGCGTCGTAGAGGTCCATCCCCGTCATCTCCGGCATCATCAAGTCGCAGAGCACCACGTCGTAGCGGCGCGGCACGGGCTCACTCAGCCGCTCCAGCGCCTGCCGCGCGCTCACCACCACGTCCACGTCGTTCTCGCGCGCGAGCGTGCGGCGGATGGCCCCGCTCACCAGCGCGTCGTCGTCCACCACCAGCACGCGGCCTCGGGGCTTCGCCGTGGACGGGCCTCTCGCGGGTGATGTCCCCGGTTGCGCGGGAGCAGAGGAACTCTCTCCCGCCGCCTCCGACGAGGAGGCGCTCGGCTCGACGAGCGGGATGGGCGTGGTCGGCGAGAGGTCGAGTCTCGTCGCGACGGGGGCCTCGCGGAACGCGGGGGCGGACTCGGAGGACGACAAGGACGTGGGCCGGGGGCTGTCGACCTCCGCCCTGGAAGGCGAGGAGTCCAAGCCCGACACATGGCCGGTGAGCGCGGGGTACTCCGTCACGAAGCGGGAGCCCGAGGAGGGCTCCGCAATCGCGGGATGTCTCGACGACGTGCGCTCCGTCACGGCGCGCGTTCCAGGGGCGGGCTCGGCGACCGTGGCGTAGCCCGTGGGCGAGGACTTCCGCTCCGCCATGGGCCGGGAGGTGACGACCGCCGCGGGGCGCCCCGAAGACGGCACATCCTCGGGCGCGGTGCTCGGCGAGGACGAGAGGCGAGGCTCGGAGAAGTCCGAGTGCGACGACGACCGCGCGCCGTACGTCGACGGCTCCTCCGCGGGCCTCGTGCCCTGGGGTGACTCGTGCACCGCGGAGGCACTCGACGGCGAGGACCTGCGGTCCGCAATCCCTCTCAACCCGTGTGGAAGCTCGTGCTCCGTCGGGGCGGACGGATGCGCCTCCATCCCTCGCGAGGCGTCGGACACCGTCGGGTAGCCCGTGGGTGAGGACTTGCGCTGCGTCACCCCGCTCGGGGGCTCGGCGACGGTGGGGAAGCCCGTGGAGGAGGACTGGCGCTCCATCGCCGCCCGCATCCCCTGCGACGACTCCGGCACCGCGGGATAGCCTGTCGGAGAGGAAGGTCTCTCCGTCACCCCTCGCGAGGGCTCGGACACCACGGGGTAGCCCGTCGGTGACGACGTCCGCTCCGTCACTCCTCGCAATGAATCGGACACCGCCGGATGGCCCAAGGACGAGGAGGCCCGGTCCGCCGTCGACCTCGCGCCCTGCCCCAGCTCTCCGAACGCCGCGCGCTCGCCCGTGCCGCGCACGGACCTGCTCCCCGTCACGCCCCGCCTGCGCCCCTCCGCGGACATCACCGCGGACACATCCCTGGCGCGACGCAGCGCCACCCGGAACACGGACCCGCGGCCCAGCTCACTCTCCACGGAGATGGTCCCGCCCATCGCCGTCACGTACGCATGGCACAGCGACAACCCCAGCCCCGTCCCCACGCCCACCGGCTTCGTCGTGTAGAACGGGTCGAAGATGCGGCCCAGCGACTCCGGCGCGATGCCCGTGCCCGTGTCCCGCACCTCCGCCACCACCCAGCCCTCCGGCCCCGCGCGCGTGACGAGGCGCACCTCGTTCTCCTCCGCATGCCCCTCCGGCAGCGCCTGCGCCGCGTTGATGAGCAGGTTCAGGAACACCTGCGCCAGCCGCGCCTCGCTCCCCTCCACCCACGTCACATCGCCGTAGTCGCGCACCACCTTCGCGCGCGGCCGCAGCTCGCCCATCGCGATCTTCACCGCCGAGTCGAGCACCGCCCCCAGCTCCACCGGCCCCTGCATCTCGTCGTCCGGCCGGGAGAACGTCTTCAAGTCCCGGACGATGCGCCGCACCCGGTCCGCGCCATGCAACGCCTCGCGCAGCGCCTGCCCCACCTCGCGCAGCCGAATCCCCGCGTCGCGCGCCTCCCCCAGCTCCCGCGCGAGCGCATCCGACTCCTCGCTCGCGTGCTCCAGGTTCGACACGATGTACGCCAGCGGGTTGTTGATTTCGTGCCCCACGCCCGCGGCGAGCTGCCCCACCGCCGCCATCCTCCCGGCCTGGACGAGCTGCGCCTGCGTCTGCCGCAGCGTGCGCACGTTCGCCTCCAGCTCCTCGTTCGCGCGCGCCAGCTCCCGCGTGCGCTCCTGCACGCGCTCCTCCAGCCACCGCTCGCGCGCCTTGAGCTGCCCCACGCGCAGCAGGTACACGCTGACGCCCAGCATCCCGAGCCCCAGCACGAACAGCGCCCAGAAGTCCGTGCGCTGCCAGAGGCTCGGCTCCAGCAGCACCTCCAGCGACACCGGCTCCGTCCATCCGCCGTCGCGTCCCTCGGCCTGGACCTCGAAGCGGTAGCGCCCGGGCCTCAGCCCCGTGTACGTCGCCCGGCGAATCTCCGCGCGCACCCAGCCGTCGTCATGCCCCACCAGGCGATAGCGGAAGGGCAGCCGCACCGCGTCTCCCGGCGTGAAGGCCGTGAAGCGGATGTCCAGCCGGGACCCATCCGGCCGCAGCTCCACCGGCCCCTTCACCGGCACCAGCTGCCCCTGCACGCGAACTTCCTCGATGCGCACCTCGGGCGGCTGCCGGCTGGCGCGCACGCGCACCGGGTCCACGACGATGGCGCCCTGGATGGTCGTGAACCACAGCCTCCCGTCCTTCCCCCGCCACCCCGACGGCTGCGTGTTCCCGTTGCACTCCGCCGAGCGCATGCCGTCCGTCTGGTCGAACCCCATCACCGCCAGCCGCGAGCGGCGCGAGTCCGCCACCTCGTCCAGCTCCCGGCGGGAGACGCGCGACACGCCCTTGTTGCTGCTCATCCACAGGTAGCCGTCGCCATCCGAGACGATGCTGAACACCGCGTCGTCGTAGAGCCCGTGCTGCGACACCGAGTAGCGCGTCCACTCGCCATTGCGCCACCGGCCCAGCCCCGTCTCCGTCCCCACCCACACCGTGCCGTCCGGGTCCGTCAGCAGCGACAGCACCACCTCTCCCGGCAGCCCGTCCTTCAGCGTGTAGCGGCGCAGCCCCTTGCCTTCCTCGTAGCGCCACAGGCCCCCCTCGGAGCCCAGCCACACCGCGCCGGCCGCGTCCTCCGCCATCACGATGACCGGCTCCCCCAGGCCCTGCCGGGGACCGAACACCATGACGTCGCCGCCGCGCACCCGCGCCAGGCCCTTGCGCGTGCCGAACCACTGCGTGCCGCGCGAGTCCACCAGGATGGAGGTCACCACGTCGTCCGGCAGCCCCTGCACGCGCGAGGACTTCGCGAAGCGGTGGCCGTCGTACCGGAACGCGCCCGCCTTCGAGCCCGCCCACAGCGTCCCGTCCGGGGCCTCGTGCAGCGCGGTGATGACCGGGTCCGTGCCTCCCTCGAAGTCCTCCATGCGCTGGATGCGCCCGTCGCGCAGGTAGAACAGCCCGCCGCCCACCGTGCCGAACCACACCGTGCCGCGCCGGTCCTCCAGCACCGTGCTCACCGTCTCGTTGGTGAGGCCCTCCGGCCCGCCGTACGTCGCGAACGGCCCGTCCCTCAGCCGGAACAGGCCCGAGTACGTGCCCACCCACAGCGAGCCGTCCCGGTCCTCCAGCAGCGACAGCACCTCCGCTTCCGCCAGCCCCGCGCCGTGCAGCGGAGCGCTGAAGCCATCCGCCTCCCGCCGCACCAGCCCGCCGCGCCGGGTGCCCACCCAGAGGCTGCCCTGGCTGTCCGCGAACAGCGCGGTGACGATGGCCGGCAACCCCTCCGCCACCGTGAAGCGGGTGACCACCGCCCCGTTCCACGAGAAGAGGCCCGCGTCGGTCCCCATCCACAGCGTCCCGGAGACATCCTGGTAGAGCGCCGTCACGCCCGGGTGCGGGTCCGGCCCGGGCA
Source organism: Myxococcus stipitatus (assembly GCF_038561935.1). The sequence goes on from NZ_CP102770.1 coordinate 9,770,964, forward strand.
CGGGGAAGGGCGTGCGCAACACCTGCCCGCCCTCCAGCAGCGCCACGCCCGCCTTCGTGCCCACCCAGAGACGGTTGTCGCCTCCCGCTCGCGCAATCGCGGTGATGAAGGAGCCCGGAAGGCCATCCGCCTCCGTGAAGTGCCGCGCCACGCCTTCGCCCAGCGGCACCTGCCACAGCCCTCCGGAGGTGCCCACCCACAGCGAGCCTTCCCCGACGAGCAGCTCCTCCACCCGCACGCCCTCGAGCGGCGCGGAGGCTCCGGGCGCCCGCTGGAAGCGGCCCTCCGCGTACGCCACCAGGCCCTGGTCCGTGCCCACCCACAAGACGCCGGACGCATCCTCCGCGAGCGCCTTGATGGCGTGGCTGCGCAGCTCCGGCGTGTTGCGCTTGTCGAAGACGACGAAGCGCGCGCCGTCGAAGCGCACCAGGCCTTCCCACGTGCCCAGCCACACATAGCCGTCGCGCGTCTGCGCCAGCGCCAGCAGGCTGTTCTGCGGCAGCCCGTCGTCACTGCGCCATGAATCCTGGCTGTACTGGGACACCCGTCGTTGCGGGTCCAAGGCGAAGCCCGGCCGCGCCAGGACAAGCCCGGCAAGCAGGACCACCCCCAAGAGCCCGCGCCAGACGGCACGGGGCCGATGCCCCGGAATCCACATGACGCCCACAGTGTCCGGCAGAATCGCCCGAGAGGCCAAACCTCGAGCGTTCACCCGGAGTGGAACGTTCGCCACCAACGGCCTCGGCGACAGCGGCGGGGGACCACCTGCCCCCCCTCGACTTCCAGACTTCCCCCCGCCGCTGTCGCCTCGTACGCCACCACCGCCGGCACCAGGAGCCCCAAGCTCCCGGAGTCCGGGGCCATGGCCCGAGCGCTCTCCGCCTCGAGGTCCTGGTGGTGGAAGGGCCTCGCCGCATCGCGCTGACGGGAAGATGGGAGCCAGGGGTGGCAGGCGCCACTGCGGGAAGACGACAGCAATCACGTCCCACGGTCGCCCCAGGGCGGCCCCGGGGCGCCCGCCCTCCCGCCTGGGCTTTCCGAGCGAAGACGGCCGGATGGACGAAGGTGCATGTCACCCCGCGTCGCGCGAGCGTCTATGCTCCCCGCCCGAAGAGCGAGGGTGGATGAGCAACGGGGCGTTGTTTTCGACGGACACGGTGACCACCGAGGCGCGGTACCAGTGGCACCTGTGGGTGGCGGATGTGCTGGACATGGCGACGGCGGCCCTCTCGGGCTGGGCCGCGCTGCGAGCGCTGGAGCAGGAGCGCACGACGGTGACGATGGTCATCGCCATGGCGGTGGCCTGGCTGGTGGTGTCCGCCGTGGGCGGGATTTGGGGTCGGACGCTGTGGCGGCAGCTCGCCGGGGTGCGGCTGGTGCACGGCGCGCGGCCTCCGGGGGTGGCTCGCACGCTCGCGCGGGCGTTCACCACGCCGGTGGATCTGCTGGTGTCGCCGGTGCTCTTGCGCCGGCCCTTCGACACGATGCTGGGGCTCTATGCCGAGCCGGTGGCGCGGATGAAGGGGCTGGCGCGGCAGGCGCCGTGGCTGGCCCTGCTCGTGGGCGCGGTGTGGCTCATCGTCACGCCGACGCGGGCGGAGATGGTCAAGTACCTGGGCCGGACGCTGACGGGGTGGCACTGCTGCCACGGCACGCGGGAGGTGACGTGGGAGTGCAAGACGTCCTTGAGCCGCGCGGTGCGCGAGGCGCGCTCCGGCCACGCGGACGTACAGGCCGTGGTGGCTGACTGTCCCGTGGCCGCCGAGCGGCTCGCGAAGCCCTGAGCGAGGGCTACCGGAGGGTGGTGATGAACTGCCCTTCCTTGCAGAAGACGCCCACCTTGCCCCGCTCGACGAGGAAGTCGGCCCGGTCCTTGAAGTTCTTCGCGGGCCGGTTCGTCTGCGGGAGGACGATGCCCAGCCGCGCCGTCTGGCGCAGCCCCTTCACGACGTAGCAGTCGTTCCAGGTGAACTCGTCGAGGTTGCGGACCACCACCTCGTCGCTGGTGAGGGCCTTGAGGCCGGTGACGGCGCGCACGGTGCCCACCAGCGTCTTGGGCGCGGCGGGCTTGGGCGGCTCGGGGGCGGCTTCCGGCGCGGCGGCTTCAGGGGCGGGTGATTCGTCGACGGCCACCGCCACCTCGGGGCCGGAGCTGCCTCCTGGCAGGGCGATGAAGCGCGCTCCGGTGGCGGCGCTGGCGCTCGAGTCCAGGGACAGCCGCGCCAGCTGCACCTTGCGGCGGACCTTCGGGTTGGCGGCGGCCCAGGTCACAGTGGCGCGGCCGAACAGTACGCGCTGGCCATTCTTCGCGGGCCCCACGACCTGGACGACCATGTCGCGCTGGAGGAGCGCGGCCTGGGCGCCTCGCACGAGGAAGTCTCCGTCCTCTTCCTGCAGCGGGAGCACCGCGGTGGGCGAGACGTAGGTCACGAACTTCGTGGCGGCCGGCGGCGGCGTGGGCTCCGGCGAGGACTTGGGAGGCTTCGGCGCGGGGGGCGTGCGCGGCTTGGGCGACACGGGCTCGCGCGTCGCGACGGGCTCGGGCCGGGTGGAGCCCTTGCCGGTGGGCTCGGGCGTGGCGACGGGCTCGGGTGAGGTCGAGCCCTTCCCGGTGGGCTCTGGGGTCGCGGTGGGCTCGGGGTTGCTCGGCTGGGCGGGCGGCTTCTTGCCTGTGCCCGGCGTGCCGCCCTGGGCGCGGGGCTGCGGGCTCGAGGGTGTCTTCGGCTCCTCGCGCTGGGAAGGGTCCGCGGCGGGAGTGGCCGAGGCCACCGCGGGAGTGCCTCCCGAGCGGCGAGCGAGGTACGCCGTCGTCACGGCGGTGCCCGCCATCAACAGCAGGACGAGTCCCACCAGGAGCGCCACCGAGGTCTTCCGGGCCGGAGCGGACCGAGTCGCCTCGGCGTGCGCCACCGCGCCGTGAGGCTGGGAGCTCGGCACCGGTGAGGCGCCCGGGTGCGCAGCCGAGGGCGCGCCGCCGGGCGCGGACGCAGGAGATCCCCAAGCGGGTGAGGCCGACGGCGCGCTCCCAGGCGCGGACGCGGGAGATCCCCACGCGGGTGAAGCCGAGTTCGCAGCCGAGGGCGCGCCGCCGGGCGCGGACGCCGGAGAGCCCCATGCGGGTGAAGCCGACGGCGCGCTCCCTGCCGCGGACGCAGGTGTGTTTCCGGGCGCGACCGCTGGAGCGCCCCACGCAGGTGAGGCCGACGGTGCGCTCCCAGGCGCAGCCGCTGGAGAACCCCACGCGGGTGAGGTGGCGTTCGCGGGAGCCGCCCCCGGAGAACCCCACGCGGGCGAATTCGCGTTCGCGGGCGCGGCCCCTCTCGCGGACGGAGCCTTCGGCGCCCCGGCGTTCGCGCTCCCCGGCGCGCTCGGCGTGGCACGCACCGCCGTGGCCTCCATCCCCATCCCATCCTCCCCCCCGGGCCCATCCGGACGCGCCACCCCCGCCACGCGCCGCTCCCCCGACGGAGCACGCATCACCGTCGGCTCGAAGCCAGACGGCTCCATCTGCCCGGGGCTCGCCTGCGGCCCCGTGCCGTACATCCCCGTCCCCGTATGCGGCTGCGGCGTGGGCGTCCGGTGATGGCTGGACGACGACGTCACCTTCGAGATGAGCTGCCGCTGCGCCGCGAACGCCTCCGGGCACAACGCGCGGACGAAGTGGCCCACCTCCTCGGCCCCCACCGCCGCGCCGGAGCGCACCAGCTCTCCATTGAGCGCCCGCGCCAGCTCATCCGCCCGCGAGTAGCGCTCATCGGGCCTCGCCGCCAACGCGCGCCGCACCACCCCATCCAGCCCGCCATCCACATCGCCGCGCAGCCCCGTCAACGACGGCACCGACGGCTGGGACATGGCCGCCATCATCTCCCCCACCGTCCCGTGGGGAATGAGCGACCGTCCCGCCAGCATCTCCCATACCACCACGCCACAGGAGTAGATGTCGCTGCGGTGGTCCAGCGCCTCCGCGCGCACCTGCTCCGGCGACATGTAGCCCAGCTTCCCCATCACCGTGGCGGGCAGCGTGTACTTGCTGCGCGCCGCCGACTTCGCCAGGCCGAAGTCGATGACCTTCACCTCGCCCTCGTACGACACCATGACGTTGTGCGGCGACACGTCGCGGTGGACGATGCCCAGCGGCACCCCGTCCGGGCCCACCTTGCGGTGCGCGTAGCCCAGGCCCTCCGCCATGCGCTGGCCCAGGAAGAGCGCCACCGGGACGGGCACCTGCACGCCCTGCTGCCGCACCTGCTCCAGCAGGTAGGCCAGGTCCACGCCCGCCACGTACTCCAGCGCCATGTAGTACGTCCCGTCCGCCTCCCCCATGTCGTACACCTGGGCGATGGACGAGTGGACCAGGTGCACCAGCACCTTCGCCTCATGGTGGAAGCGGTCCAGGAACTGCCGGTCCTTCAGCAGCGCTGGAAGAATCGTCTTCACGATGCACGGCTTCTCGAAGCCGGCCGCGCCGCTGATTTTCGCCAGGAACACCTCCCCCATGCCCCCCTGGCCCAAGGGGTGGACAAGCTCATAGCGCCCGAGGAAACGGGAGGACTCTGTAGGGACAGTGCTCATGGCTTCGGCCGGCAGCGAAGCACCCGGACACACACGGAAGCAAGCCGCGCGGCACCCTTCTGCTTCTGTCAGACATCACACGCCGTCCCCACGGAGGCCCGGCCACCCACGCCCGGAGTGTCAGACCCGTGAGGCACAACAGTCCCAGAAGGCGCGTCCCGACAGTACGTACAGGCCCCAGCGACGTTGACCCTGACGAGCCACGCGACGCGCGGGGCCCAGGGCCCACCCAGGTGGGCAACGGGGGCTGATTTCGGGACAGCGAGCAACGAAGGAGCCCATCAGCGGCAGCCAGTTTGCGACAGCGACCCGCCTCCGGATGTGAACCCGCGCACCTCCCGTCGCGGCCCCCATCCCGAGGCCGTTGCCGGAAAAAGGCGGGATGCGCTCCCTGGGACGAGCGGGGACGTCTGGCCGGAAGGCATTCAACCGGGCCGCATCCTCGCGAAATCGCCCACGGGCGGTGACGGAAGGATGTGACTCATGAAGCGCTGGGGGTTCATCGGGCTGTTGGGGCTCGCGGCCTGCATGCCGGACGAGTCGTCCAACCGGGATGCACAGCAGAACGTGTGCCCCGGCATCACCGCGGGCATGGCGCCGGGCACGACAGAGGCGAAGCCGTCGAACGACGGGCGCGAGCGCGTCATCCTCCGCTACCGGCGGGAGCGGGCCGTGACGGCCGCGCGGGTCAACCAGCTGGGTGGGGTGGTGACGGCGGCCTTCCGCAACGCCCCTGCCCTGGCCGTGAGCGTCACGCCCGAGGAGAAGCTCGCGCTCGCGAAGGACCCTTCCGTGGAGAGCATCGAGCCGGACTCCCTCCTCCACGCCCAGGGCCTCACCGCGCTGCCCGCGCTCACCTTCCTGTCGCGCGGTGTCACGCGCGCGGGCTCCATCTCCGGGGAGTACACCCAGGAGCTCGCCACGGTGCAGGTCCCGGAGGTGTGGGACCGCGACGGCGACGGCAGGCCGGACCCCGGCGCGGCGACGGGCCAGGGCGTGAAGGTGTGTGTCATCGACAGCGGCCTGGACATCGACCACCCGGAGCTGAAGGACGCGGTGGTGGCGGCGCGGGACTTCATGGACGGGGACAACGTGCCCAGCGACGGCGCCGAGGGCCGCTGGGGCACCGGCCACGGCACCCACGTGGCGGGCATCATCGCCGCGAGGCCCGGCGTCGGAGGCCGGGGAACCCCCGTGCTGGGCGAGCGCGGCCTGGTGGGCGTCGCGCCGGGTGTGCAGCTCATCATCGCCCGGGTGCTGGACCTCGAGGGCAGCACCCACATGAGCATCGTCATGCAGGCCGTGGAGTACTGCCAGGAGCAGGGCGCGAAGGTCATCTCGCTGTCGATTGCCGGCGGCATGCCCACGTACACCTCCGCCCAGATATTCCAGGCGGCGAGGGACAGCGGAATCCTCGTGGTGGCGGCGGCGGGCAACGAGGGCTGGGGCCAGGTGTCCTACCCCGCGTCCGACCCGTCCGTGCTCGCGGTGGGCGCGCTGGACGCCCATGGTCAGCGCGCCCAGTTCTCCTCCTTCGGTCAGGGGCTCGCGCTGATGGCGCCCGGCGTGGACGTGCTGTCGACCTTCCCCCGGGGCCTGGGCTCCTTCGCCATGGTGGACGTGGACGGCACCCAGCCGCTGGCGCGCTCGCTGCTGTACGCGCCGCAGGGCGAGACGTGGGGCACGCTGGTGGACTGCGGCAGCGGCGGGATGAAGAACTCGTGCGGCGAGGGCGCCAGCTGCCGCGGCTTCATCGCCTATGTGCACCCCAGCGCCTTCGTGAGCCCGGAGCGCGCCGTGGTCAACGTGATGATGCAGGGCGCGCGCGGCGTCATCTTCGCCAGCGAGCTCATGAGCGGCGACGCGGAGATCATCTCCCTGCCCCGCCGCGGACACTGGGTGCCCGCCGTCACCATCAACCAGGCGGCCAGCACGCTGATGGAGCAGCAGCTCGGCGCCACCACGCGGATGGGGCTGCACCCGGTGGACTACGCCTATCTGTCCGGCACCTCCATGGCCACGCCCTACGTGAGCGGCATCGCCGCGCTCCTCTTCAGCGCGCGCCCCTCCGCCACGCCCGACGAGGTGACGAACGCGCTGTTCGAGGGCGCGCTGGACCTGGGTGCTCGCGGCGTCGACCTCGAGTACGGCCACGGGATGGTGCGGGCCCGGCGGGCGATGGAGGCCCTCCTGGGCCCCAGGCCCTGAGCCTCCGAGCGGGCGGACGAACGCCCTCGGACCCGGGGACATTGCTGGCGGGAATACGGGGCTCCACGTTTCCTGGCGGAGGCTCGGAAAGGAGTCCGACATGAAGGCATTCATCCGTATCGCGGGGTGTGTGGCGGCTGTGTGGGGATGCGCGGTGGGAGCCCAGGAGGACTACCGGCCCGCCGGCACGGAGCAGCCCACCGACGCCGTGACCCCCGCCGACGCCGTGACGCCCACCGCCCACGCCGACGAACCGCGAAGGGAGCCGCGGCGCGTGGAGGAGCCGTCCCTGGGCCTCTACGTGCTGATTGGCGGCGGCGTGGAGGGCTACGCCGGCCAGCTGTCGCCCCGGGTCGACACGGGCTTCACGTACGGCGCCTCCGTGGGCTACCGCGCCATGCCCTTCCTGGCGCTGGAGCTGGGCTACAACGGCAGCATCAACAACCTGGACCAGAACGGCAGCCTGGTGGCGAACGGGGACCTGGGCAGCGGCCCGGACCTGGTGCGCAACGGCGGCCAGCTGCTGGTCCTCGGCATGGCGCCCATCGAGCGCGTCCAGCCCTTCGTGCTGACGGGCATCGGCTTCGACCGGTACACCGTGCGCCACGACGCCGCCCCCGGAGGCAGGACCCACTTCCGGGACGACACCGCCGGCTACATCCCCGCGGGCCTGGGCCTGCGCGTCCAAATCACGCGGCGCCTCACCGCCGACGCGCGCGTCGCCTACCACTTCCTCTTCGACCAGGACTTCGCGTCCACCAGCGCGACGCCCAACGCGCTGGACGGCCGCTACATGGGCCTCCTCCAGTTCGGTGGCACCTACTGACCCGGGGCGCGACGTCCGGACCCGGCGCGGGTCCGGACGCTCCACCCCCTCACGAGGGCCGGTCGACCCCCAGGCGCGCGGCGGACCACGTGCCCTGCAACCACCGGGGAAGCTGCCCCTCCACCTTGCGCGCCTCCGCCTCCGTCACCTGCGCATGCAGCGCCGCGAAGACACCATGCAGCACCCGCCGCACATTCTCCGGCTCCGCGTTCAGGTGGTTGGCCACCTGGAGGTAGAAGTCATCGCGGTCCACCTTCCCTCGCGGGCCCACCGCGTGACGGGAGCACCCGTCCGCCAGGAGCCCGCGCAGGTCCTCGGGGAGCTGCTCGCGCAGCTGCCGCATCAGCCCTTCCGACAAGAGCTCCGACAGTCCGCAGAACACCGCCTCCGCGGCCCGCTCGGCCTCGAACTCCGGAAGCTGGGCGGTCACCGCGTCCAGGAAGGACCGCCGGTCCGTCCCCACGCCCAGTCCCGACCACGATTGTGTCGCCTCCTGCTTCTGAATCGACATGCGCGCCTCCTCTCGGCCCTGCGCATTCACCGTGGGGGCGCGGCGCGTCCGCCGCACCAAGCAGCGGACCTGCGTCCCGCCCGCCCGGCCCGCAATCGAAGAATGGGAATTCCCAAACATGGGATTCCCGTTCGCTCCTGGGACTCCCAAAGACCGGGCCCCGGAAATCGAGCATGTCTGCGATTGATTCCCTCAATCAAAGAGACTCATCGGACACCACTCCCAGTCGCGCGACGCGGCGACACCGCGTCTGAAACCCCATGGCTGTGCACGGGAATCGTCATGAAACGGTCATGGACCGCAGGGCGACTTGAACGGAATGAAAACCCGTCGCAATTGTACTGAGCGCGCGTCGTAGGTCGTCTGTGTGGCGACCCTGCCGCCAAGCTTTTTCCCCCACCGAGTGAGGAACTCACCATGTACCGCATCGCCGTTGCCGCCCTGATTTTCGCCGCTGCTGGTTGCGCCACCACCGGGGGCGCCGGGAGCCGCGAGGGCAACGCCACCGTCACGGGCGTCATCCGCCTGCCGGAGACGGGGCTGACCCAGGCGCAGGACGCCTGTGAGCAGATTCGCGTCGTCGTCGCGCCCGCGGCCAACACGTCCGACGCGCTGGGCAAGGCCATGGTGAAGGCGAGCCGCGGCAACCGCTGCTCCTTCACCGTGTCCGGAATCCCCAGCAACACGGAGATCCAGGCCAACGCCGTGGCGGACGCCGCCCTGAAGTGTGCCAACGGCGCCGCGCCCACCATCGCGCCGGCCAGCGCGACGGCGCAGCCCACCTTCAAGCTGTCCGACTACGGCACCAGCACGCGCGACTTCGTCGTCTCCTGCGGCTGAAGCACGCGTCGTCTGTCACCCCCTGAACCTCCGCTCTCACTTGTTTTGAGCGGAGGAACAGGGTGGGTTTCTGACCGTCCTGGAATTCCAGATTGATTCGCGTCCAGCGTGGCGCGAAGCTCCTGGGAGCGAAGTCGCGACACGCGCGGGCCACCGGAAGCAGGGGCCGGACCGCGACGGATGCGAAGAAGGACGGCAGGGTGATGATTCCAAGAAGCTGGTGTGCCGCGGCGCTCGCCCTGGGTCTGGGCGGGATGGGACTCGCATGCGAATCCGAGGAGCCCTTCCCCACCCTCGACGAGCTGGACCAGCTTCGCAGCCTCCACACGCTGTCGAGCCACCCTCGGCTGGACTCCACCAACCGGGTGGACGGCCAGGAGCTGGCGCAGAAGCTGGGCTTCGACCTGTTCCGGGACCCGGCGCTGTCGCGCTGCGGGACGGTGTCCTGCGAGAGCTGCCACACGGGTGACGGCCGCACGGTGGAGACGGCCACGGCGGAGGGCTGCGGGGGACAGCGCACGGAGCGCAACCCGCCCACGGTGCTCAACGTCCGACACAACCGCTGGTTCATGTGGGACGGGCGCGCGGACTCGCTCTGGTCCCAGGCGATGCTGCCGCTGACGAACCCGGTGGAGATGGACTCGAACGCGGACATCGTCCGCGCGCGCCTCGTCGCCGAGCCGTCGTACCAGGAGCGCTACCGCGCGCTGTTCGGCGTGGAGCCCGCGAACGTGGCGGCCCCGCTCCTGATGGCCAACGTGGGCAAGGTGCTGGCCGCGTACGAGCGCGTGCTGATGCGGGTGGAGGCCCCGTTCGACACGGACGTGCGGCGCTTCATCGCGGCGGCGGAAGCGGGCTCGGCGGAGAGCGACCCGGCCTACCTGGGGCTGAAGACCTTCGTGCGCAAGGGGCAGTGCATCGTCTGCCACAAGGGCCCGTCGCTGACGGACGAGCTGTTCCACAACGTGGGCCTGGAGGACTCGGGGCCCGGCGCGGGGGGACAGTGGGCGGTGCTCCCCTCGCTGCTGGACTGGGAGTTCAACGCGGCGGGCCGCTACAGCGACGACCCGAACGGCATCGACGCGCTGCGCCTGCGCACGCTGCGCACGCAGGCGAAGCAGGTGGAGCTGGAGGGCGCGTTCCGCACGCCGTCCCTGCGCAACGTGGCGCTGACGGCGCCGTACATGCACACCGGGAAGGAGGCGACACTCGAGGACGTCGTCGACTTCTACAACGAGGGCGGCGACCCGGAGGGCACCTTCGTGGGCCAGCGCACCTCCACCATCGTCAAGCTGAACCTCACCGACAACGAGAAGCGCGCCCTGGTGGAGCTCCTGAAGTCGCTGACGGGCACGCCCCGCTGAAGCAGCCTTGGGCGGGACTCCCGCGCGCATGGCACGGGAGCCCACCGCCGGGAGGACTTCAGCGCACGAAGTGGAACTCGGTCTGCCGCTTCCAGGCCCAGTGCACGCGGCCCTCGGCGTCGATGACGACGTCCTCTTCCTGGGCGGAGCGCACGCGCTGGCCATTCCACTCGGGCACGGCGCTCGTGGCCTGGAGCTCGATGGAGTACCACATGTTCGCCATCACCTGATGGTCGCCGTTGCCGGGCACGCCCTCCTGGCGGTCCCACAGGCCCACCATCGCGCCCGCGCCGTGGCCGTGCAGGCCGATGGGGTGCGAGTAGATGGTCCCGTCGATGCCCTCGTCCGTCATCCGCTTGCGCGCGATTTGGAGGACCTCGTTGCCGGTGCGGCCGGGACGCAGCTCCTCGAAGACGATGTCCTGGAGCCGGTTGGACGTCTTGAGCGCGGCCTTAAGGCCCTCGGGCGCGTCCGTCTCACCCTCGCGCAGCACGTAGCCCATGTGCTGGGTGTCCGTGTTGAGCCGCAGGGCGGTGACGCCGTAGTCGCAGTGGAGCACGTCGCCCCGCTGGATGACGGGGTTGTCGCCCAGCTGCTCCTCGGTGGCACCCTGCCGCTGCACGCTGACGGAGGGATGGAACCACGTGTCCAGGCCCAGGTCCGCCAGGCGCTGCCGCATCCACCACTGCACGTCCTGCGTGGTGGTGACGCCCGGGGTGATGACCTGGTTGGAGAAGGCCGTCTCGATGATGTTCCAGGCGAGCTTCGTCTCGTCCTCGTAGAAGCGGACCTCGTCGGCGCCGCGCCACGCGAGCAGGTCCACCGGCAGCCCTCCCGAGGGCTTGAAGCGCTTCACCCAGTCGGGGCCGAGCGCCTCCGCCATGCCTTCGTACTCACCATGCGAGAGGCCGTCCGCGAAGGCGAACGTGCGCGAGATGTCCAGCGCGATGCTCTTGGGCTGCCGCTCCTCCAGCACCTGCTTGAGCACCAGCCACTGGTCCGGCCCCCACAGCTCCGCCTGACGCAGCCCCTGGCCGCCCTGGCTCACCTGCTGCTGCGCGCGGCGCGGCACGAAGATGCCGCCCTGCGAACCACCGCCCAGGGCCAGGCGCTCCACGCCCTTCTCGGCGCCCCGGTCATGGAACACGTAGATGGTGCGGCGGCGCGCGGCGAACGTCGTCGGCGCGGAGAGCGCCTTGAACACCGGGTCCTCGTTGTACTCGCGCATGGGGACGACCCACATCTCGATGCCGTGCTTGCGCATGAGCTGGGGCAGCGCGGTGTCCATGCGCTCGCGCAGCCAGGACTGCTGACGCTCGGCCTGCTCGCGAAGGGTTCCGAAGGGACGCACTGAAGAGGAGGAGTTCACGGGAGTGGTGGGCGCCCCCGCGGATGGAGATTGGACGGAGGCACATGCGGTGGAGAGCACGAGCGGCGCGAGGAGGCGGAGGCGGGTTCGCATGACCGCGCACTCTCGCACGCGAGGCAGGGGACGTCTCGGCTTCACTGCTTGCTCGGCGCTCCAACTTCTCACCGCCGTGTGAGTCCCTCCGCGCGACATTGCTGGGTGTCACAGCCCTCCAGCACACAGGGGCCACATTCGAGCAGCCCTCCACACCCGTCGGCCATCGCGCCACACACGGCCTCGTGCGCCGCGCACGTGCGTGGCACACAGCCGCCCGGCTGGTACTTCTCGCTCGTGGCGAGCAGCGCCGACATCTCGTTCGCACCGCCCACCAACAGCACCGCGCCATCCGGCAGCGTCAGCGCACCGGGCAGCTCACGACGCTCCTCGAGCGCGGGCGCGGAGGACCACCGCCCCGTCGCCGGCTCGAAGCGCTCCACCGACGCGAGCACCCCCGCCGTGGAGTGCTCTCCACCCATCACCAGCACCGAGCCGTCCCGCGTCAGCACCGCCGCGTGGTGCTCGCGAGGAATCGCCGGCGGCGCCACCAGCGTCCACAGGCCCGTCACGCCGTCGTAGACCTCCGCCGTGCTCGAAGCACGCGTGGTGCCTCCGCCCACCACGAGCACCCGCCCGTCCGGCAGCAGCGTGACGGAGTGCCCCTGTCGATGGGTCCCCGCCGCGCCGCCCGCGAACCCGGCCTTCTCCCAGCGCCCCGCGGCGACGTCGTACAGCTCCGCCTGGAGGCCGCTCACGAAGAGCGCCTTGCCGTGCGGCAACATCACCGCGGTGCCCGCGCCCCCTCGCACGAAGCCCGGCGGAGACACGGGCGCCCACGTCCCCGTCGAAGGCTCGAACACCTCCGCCGAGCGCAGCGACCGGCCATCTCCATCCACGCCTCCCGCGACGAGCACGCGCCCGTCCGGCAACACCACCGCCGCCGGGTCCTCGCGCGCCTCGGTCATGGGCGCGACAGGGGCCCACGTCCCCGTGGTGGGCTCGAACACCTCCGCGCTCGCGAGCACGCCCGGCCCCACGCCCTGGGTTCCGCCCAGCACCAGCACGCGGCCATCCAGCAGCCGCACCCCAGCGTGGTGGCGGCGGGGCGTGAGCATCGCGCCCGTGAGGCTCCACAGGCCCATCTCCGGCTCGAACACCTCGCAGCTCGCCAGCGCGCGCTGTCCATCGAACCCACCCGAGGCCAGCACGCGCCCATCCCCCAGCGTGACGAAGGGCACCTGCTTGCGAGGCGTCGCCAGCCTCAGGGGCGCACCACTCGCGTCCCGCGCCACTCCGTCCGCGCGCGGACCGGAGTTGCAGGAGAACACGAGCGCGAACAACGCCACGCCGAGAAAGGATGTGCGACCACTTCGCATGGGAGCCACTCGCCTCGCTTGTCGGAGAGGCCCCATGTATCCCGACGGTCTGACATTTCAGGACCGCCAGACCTGAGTGATTTCCAACGGTTATCCCGCCTGTCGAGTCGGATGTGTCACAGGCTCACCGCGCGGCGTGAGGCTCAGTGACGTGTCAGGTCCTCATCGCGAGGCGCGCCGAGATTCACGGGCTCGGCATCCATGCCGGACGAGTGGCGCGGAGGCAGGGCCCCGCCGTCGTCGTCCTCCTCCAGCGTGAGCAGCGGATGGTCCGCGCGAGTCAGGTAGACGTCCTCGCCGCCGACGTGGTCCACGTCGCTGTACTCCACGAGGTAGTCGTGGCGGGGAATGGGCACCAGGCCGCGCTCCAGCTCGAAGTGGATGTCACCGATGCCGGAGACCCTCCCCACCTTGCGCCCGTCCGAGGTCCTCACCGTCATCCCCTCGCGCACATCGCCGAACCGAACCATCGCGGCCTCCTCGTGGCTCCATGGGCCTCTGGTCCACCCAGGTCCCTTCACGAAGAACCCACGAGCCCCCCGCGCCCAGCGACACCGCGCCCCGGCGACAGGGCGAGCCACCACCGGCCCGAGGCCCCACCAACCAGTCGACGGAGCCCTCGCTCCGCATCGCACGGTGCGGAAGGGGAACGAGGCGCCCGGGTGTCCGCCGCGGCCCGCTCCGAGCGGACGGACGCGGCTGCCCCTTCGCGAGGTGCCTAACCTTCGCCGCAGGAGGTGCGGCACATGTTGCTGGAACTGTCCGCGGTGGAAGCGCGCGAGCTGAAAGAGGCCCTGGACAACGAGCTGCGCGAGCTGCTGACCGAGATATCGCGCACGGATGAGCGCGCGTATCGAGACCTGCTGCGGGAGCGGCATGGCCGACTGGAGCAGCTCACCCGGCGGCTGGAGCTGTCACTCGAGGGCAGCCAGGTCTACGCCTGAGTCCGCCCGTCCCCCCAGGCCCTGAAGCAGGGCGCCCAGGCGGTGGCTCGCGAGCCATGCACACGAGCACCGCGTGGGGTGCGCGAGCCAGGGCGGGCCCACCTTACGAAACACCCGCACCGACGGAGCCTCCACCATGATTCCCGAGAACATCCTCCAGTACCTGGAGCGCCACGGCGTTCCCTTCGAGCGCAAGCCGCACCTGCGCGCCATCACCGCGCAAGCGCTGGCGTCCTCGCTGCACGTCAGCGGCTTCCAGGTGGCGAAGTCCGTCATCCTCCAGGCCGATGACGCGCTGTTGATTTGCGTGGTGAGCGCGCCGGACACGGTGAACCTGGACCGCGTCGCCTCCGTCACCGGGACCCGCAACCTCCGGCTCGCGGACGAGGCCGTGTTCGCGTCCCGCTTCCCCGACTGCGAGGTCGGCGCGGAGCCGCCCTTCGGGGGCCTCTATGGGCTCCCCGTCGTGGTGGACGAGCACCTCCGCGACGAGAACCTCGTGCTGTTCCGAGCGGGCTCCCACACCGAGGCCCTGGAGCTGCGCTACGAGGACTTCATGAACCTGGAGGCGCCCTACCTCGGCAACATCATCCATGACCGCCCGAGCCAGTCGCGGGAGGACGAGAGCGCCGAGGAGGCCCCGTCACCCTACTGAGCGCGCGAGCCCCGTCCGCGCATCGAACTCCCGCAGCCTCGACGCCTCGAAGCGCAGCGCCACCTGCGCCCCCGAGGCCGCGCGGAAGTCTCCCGGTGCCCGAGCCACCAGCCGCTCTCCCTCCACCTCCACCGTCACCCAGCACTCCGCGCCCATGGGCTCCACCAGGTACACCCGGCCCGTCAGCGCGCCCGCGGACGCGGGGCTCGGGAGCACCTCGAGGTGCTCGGGACGCAGGCCCAGCACGCGGTCCTCTCCCTCCAGCCCCAAGGTCCGAGGCTTCACCTCGTTGATGCGCGGCGAGCCGAAGAACCCCGCCACGAACAGGTTCGCCGGCGCGTCGTACAGCTCGCGAGGCGGCGCCACCTGCTGCACCTCCCCCTGGCTCATCACCACCACCCGGTCGGACAGCGTCATCGCCTCCGCCTGGTCATGCGTGACGTAGATGAAGGTGGCCCGGAGGCGCTCATGCAGCTTCTTGATTTCACCGCGCATCTGCGCGCGCAGCCCGGCGTCCAGGTTGGACAGGGGCTCGTCGAACAGGAACACCTTCGGCCGACGCACGAGCGCGCGCCCCAGCGCCACCCGCTGCCGCTGCCCTCCGGAGAGCGCCTTGGGCCGCCGCGACAGCAGCGACTCCAGCCCGAGCATCGAGGCCACCTCCCGCACCCGCGCGTCGATGTCCGCGCGCGGCAGGCCCGCGACCTCCAGCGGGAACGCCAGGTTCCGCGCCACGTCCAGGTGCGGATAGAGCGCGTAGCTCTGGAACACCATCGCGACGTCGCGCTCCTTCGGCGACAGGTCATTCACCACGTCGCCGTCGATGCGCAGCGTCCCACCCGACAAGGTCTCCAGCCCCGCGATGAGGTTGAGCGTGGTGGACTTGCCGCAGCCCGACGGCCCCACCAGCGACACGAACTCGCCATCCGCGATGTCCAGCGTCACGCCCTTCACCGCCGCCACACCGCCCCGGTACACCTTGCGGACGTCCTCGAGCGTCACGGTCGCCACGCGCCTACCCCTCTCCCGGGTTCGCGAGGGGGCCTGGAGTCGACGCGGGGGGGCTCGGAGCACGGGAGCACATGGGGCGGAAGCATCGCCCCCTCGCTCGACGCGGCAAGCCCACCCCGCCTCGCGCCGTCACCTCCGTCGCGGAGTCAACATCTCCCTCGCGCGCGAGCCACTGTAAGCACGCACGCGGTCCCGCGTTTTCTTCATCGAGCAGGCGATGAACGCCGCGCCCGACCCCGATGAAGGAGACACACCATGAGCCCCCACGATGAGACGCTGCTGAAGGTCGACGGAATGACGTGCCGGTCCTGCGTCCGCCACGTCAACGACGCGCTCCGAGACCTCGACGGCGTGCAGGACGTCAACGTCTGGTTCGACCGCGGCCAGGTGCTGGTGAAGCACGACGCGGCCACCGCGAAGGTCAGCGCGCTCATCGACGCGCTCCGGGACGCTGGCTACGAATCCGCGCCGGCCGCGTGAAGCCGCGCCTGGATGTGCGGACGGGAAACCCCTCCTCCCGTCCGCACGACAGGCCCGTGCCTCAGGCCGTCGAAGGCTCACGGCCTCCGGCCCCTGGCACGCCACAGGTGCAGTCCAGACAGCCCTCCGAGGCACAGGCACCACACGAGACCTGCAGCTGCTTCTTGAGCGCCTTGCGCGCTCGATGCAGCCGCACGGCCGCGTTCCTGGACGTAATCCCCACCTCGCGTGCGAACTGCGGCAGGCGGGTCCCCTCCATCGAGACGCGCCGCAGGGCCTCCGCATACTCGGGCTTGAGCGAGCCCGCGACGCGCCCCACGCACGGGCAGACGGCTCGCGTGCGCTCCACCTCGGGCGGCTGGGCCTCCTCGAACTCGCGCGCCATCGCGGCCAGCGCCCGCTCCGACGTGCCTCGTCGCCGGTAGTGGTCGATGACCGCGTGGTGGAGCACCCGGTAGAACCACACCGTCAGGGAGGCCTTCCCATGCAGCGCCTCCGCCCGGTCCAGGCCCCGGACGAACGCGTCCTGGACCAGGTCCTCCGCCGCCGCGCGGCTGCCCACCTTCTGCTCGACGAAGCGCAGGAACTCCGGACGGTGCTCCATCAACAGGGCCAGCACGTCCTCGGACAAGGGCGCCTTCACTTCAACTCCTCCGCGAATCCCAGCGGGAATCCATGACACGAGAAGAGGGGCGGAGGACCTGGCCCCCGCCCCTCGCGCACTTCCTCGACGCTCAGCCGAAGTGGACGTCCGGGTCGATGCCATCCGCGGCGAGCTTCGCCGGGTCCGCCTTGTCGGCGACCGTGCCCTTCGGGTGCGCGAACCAGCCGCTGCCGTCCTCCGTCTCCGGGTTCTCACGCACCTTGAGCACCGTGAACATGCCGCCCATGTCGATGGAGCCGAACGGCCCCTTGCCGCCCTTCATCGGGATGCTGTTCGCCGGCACGGGCATGCCCATCTCCTCCATGCCGCCCATGCCCGCCTGACCCATCGTCATGTACTGCGGCACCAGCGCCTGCACGTGCTGGTCGATGGTCCTCGCGTTCGCCCCCACCGTCACCGGCGCCTCGTGACCCATCTGGTTCATCACGTGGTGGGTCATGTGGCAGTGCATCGCCCAGTCGCCCGGCTCATCCGCGACGAACTCGATGACGCGCGTGCTGCCCACCGGGACGAGCACGGACGTCTCCGGGTAGCGCGCGGACTCGGGCACGAAGCCTCCGTCGGTGCCCGTCATCTCGAAGTACAGGCCGTGCAGGTGGATGGGGTGATGGTCCATCGCGGACAGGTTGCCGAAGCGGATGCGCACGCGCTCGCCGCGTCCGATGATGAGCGGCTCCGTGGCGGGGAAGGCCTTGGAGTTGAACGTGAGGACGTTGAAGTCGCTCATCGCGTTGGGGTCCGGCCGGCGCATGCCCGGCAGCACCTTCCACTCGTGGGTCATCAGCGCGAAGTCGCGGTCCACGCGAGGGCCCCGCGGACGCTTGGGGTGGACGATGAGCATGCCCATCATCCCCAGCGCCATCTGCGTCATCTCGTCGTAGTGCGGGTGATACATGTACGTGCCCGCGCGGTTCAGCGTGAACTCGTAGGCGAACGTCTCCCCCGGCGCGATGGGGCGCTGGTTGAGGCCGGACACGCCGTCCATGCCGTTGGGCAGGATGAGGCCGTGCCAGTGCACGGTGGTGGGCTCGGGCAGCCGGTTGGTGACGTAGATGCGGATGCGGTCGCCCTCCACCGCCTCGATGGTGGGCCCCGGCGTCGAGCCGTTGTAACCCCACGCCTCCACCTCCAGCCCGGGAGCGAAGGTGTGCTTCACCGGCATCGCCACCAGGTGGCCCACCTTCACGCCACGCACCACCTTCCAGGGCAGCGTCGAGCCGTTGGGCGTGACGACGGCCACCTGCCCTCCCGGCGCGACGATGCGAGGCTTCTCGGCCCGGGCCCTGACGGCCGTGGCGGGCCCGAGGTTCGACGAGGTCTGCGCGAGCGCCTGGCCAGCGAGCAACGTGCCGCCAGCGAGTGCTCCCAGCTGCATGAATTCCCTGCGGTCCATGATGGGTGTCCTTCTCGAATCCAGAGTGCCGTGAGGCAAGAGGTCAATGAGCGTCGGAGGCGGGCGCGGCGCCGGAGGCCGAGGCCGCCGAGGAGATGCGCGTGGGGGCCAGCTCCAATCCCTCGTGCCGGCCCGCGAGCAGCTGCTCCAGCGCGGCGCGAGCGCGGTGGTGCTCCAGCAGCGTGTCCACGTAGGTGCTGGCCGCGTTCGTCACGTTGTCCTGCGCGCGCAGCAGGTCGAAGACGCCCAGCTGCATCGCGTTGTACTGGAGCACCGTCTCCTCCAGCGCCTTGCGCGTGGCGGGCAGGAGGACGTCGCGCACGTGCTTCGCGCGGCTCGCGGTGGACTCCACCCGGAAGCGGGTCTGCCGCAGCGACGCGCGGATGGAGGTGGCCGTCGCCTCGTAGCGGGCCTTCAGGGACTCTCGCGAGGAGAGGGCCGAGATGCGCTCGCCGCGCTTGCGGTCGAAGAGCGGCACGCCGACCTTGATGTGCGCGCCCATCTGCCAGCGGTCGTCTTCTCGCTCACCGCTGACTCCACCGGAGACGTCCGGGAGGAAGCCCTCGGTCGCCGCGAGCTTGCGGCGCAGCTCCGCGGCCTCCATGCGTCCGCGCAGCGCGGACAGGTCGAGGCTCGACTCGATGGCGCGAGCCTCCAGCCCATCCTGCTTGCTCAGCGCGTCCGACGGGTCGCCGAGGAGCGAGTCCACGGTCCACTGCGTCCCGGCGCCGAAGACACCGAGCAGCACATTGAGAGCCTCACGGGAGTCCTGGACTCCGTTCTCCGCCTCGGCCACGGCGAGACGGGCGGACTCCACGGCGGAGCGCTCGGTGGCGAGGTCGAGGGCGCGGAGGTTGCCCACCTTCTCCAGCTCCGCGGCCGTGGCGTAGCGCGCCTGGGCGTTGCGGAGCGCGAGGTTGCGCAGCTCGAGCTGCTGGCGGCGCGCCTGGACGTCGTAGAAGGCGAGCCGGGTGCGGTAGGCGAGGCTGAGCACCTCGCCGGCCGTGCGGGCGCGCTCGGACGCGCGCTCGGCCAGGGCCACGCCTCGGCGCTGCGGGAGGAGGAGGAGGTCGGACAGGCTGTACTCGACGCCCACGCCGACTTGCAGCTCGTGCTCACCGCCGGGCTTGCTCAGCTCGAGCTCCAGCTCGGGGATGGGCGGGAGGCTGGCCTGCACCAGGTTGCCCGTGGCGATGCCCAGCTCGTGCATGGCCGCGCGGAGGTCCCGGTTGTTCAGCAGCGCGATGCGCACCGCGGAGTCGGCCGTGAGCGGCTTGGCGAGCATCTCCCTCACGGCGGCGTCGATGTCCTCGCCGCGCTGGGCTTCGCCGGTGAGCGCGGGGACCGGAACCTCGGGCGTCCAGCGAGGCTCCAGCGTCGAGCGGACATCACGGACGTCATCGGCGTAGGGGACGGAGACGCAGCCACCGAGGACGAGTGAGGTGGCCAGCAGGGCGCCCTGAGCGGGCTTCTTCCAACGGGAGGATGACCAGGTCTTCATGGGGTGTCTCTTCGTCGCGAGCTGTCAGTGCTGGTGCTGGTCATGAGCAGGGGCCGGCGCGTTGCCACCCGTGTGCCCCGTGTGTCCGTCGTGAGGCTTCTTCGAGTCCTGGCCGTGTCCCGAGTGGTCGCCCTTGTTCGCGGCGCCACCACCCTGCGGCATCGAGTGTCCGGAGTGGTCACCCTCGCTCTTGTTCGTGGCGCCACCACCGTTCGGCATCGAGTGCCCGGAGTGGTCGCCCGCACCCTTGTTCGCGGCGCCGCCACCGTTCGGCATCGAGTGCCCGGAGTGGTCACCCGCGCCCTTGTGCTCGCGGCCCTGGCCGCTGACGCCGTGGTTCATGTGATGCCCACCGTGCCCGCTCGCACCCTCGTTCGTGGCGCCACCCCCGTGGTGGCCATGATGCCCGTGGCCACCGCCCTGCTCCGCCACCGAGGGCGCCACCCCGGCGGGGGCGAGCAGCGGATCCGCATCGGCGAGCACCGCGACCGCGTCCGCCCGAGGGGCCTCCTCGGCACGGATGGACGTGGGAGACGCGGGGTTCGCGTCGAGCTCGGCCCACGGGGTGGACGCACAGGCGGAGAGGGGCGCCAGGAAGGAGAGTACGAGGAGCTTCTTCATGATGAGGTTCCTTGAGGGGCTGCTGTCCCTTGCGAGCCCGCTAACGAGAAAGGCGCCGCGGAATTACAGGGGCCTTTCTCACGACTCCGCGATGAGGCGACCGCGCAGCATGTTCATGCCGCACGTGAAGTCGTATGCACCCTCCTTGAGGGCGGGCAGGTCGATGCTCACCACCCGTCCCGTCGGCAGCGTGCGCGAGACCCCCAGGTCCCCCAGGACGAACTGCTCCGAGCAAGCCGAACGGTCCGTGCGCAGCACGTTGAGCTTCACTGGCATCCCCGCGCGGACCACGATGCGGTCGGGCCGGTAGCCGCCGTCCACCATCAGGTCCACCTGCTGCGTGCCACCCGCCTCGCTCTTCGCCCGGGTGCGCTGGCGCGGCCCGAAGAAGAACAACCCCGTCCCCGCCGCCGCCACCAGACTGCTCGCCACCACCATCACTTCCGTCGTGTCCAACATGGCCGTCTCCCAGGTAGGGCTGTCGTGCGGCACGCCCCGGAGCACCTCGCGCCCCGGCGTCCCGCGCCGCCTTCATCCCCACTAACGAGAGCGCCCCACGGCTCTTACACAGCCCCCTCGAGACTCGAGCGCCTCGGCCCACTCCCCTTGACACTCTAGGGGAGTCACTCCACACTCCCCAAGACACTCTAGGGGAGTCACGAGATGCGAATCGACCTGCTCCAGGGGACGCTGGACATGCTCATCCTCAAGGCGCTCACGGGCGGGCCGATGCACGGCTACGCGGTGACCAGCTGGCTGCAGCGGACGACGGACGACGCGCTCCAGGTGGAGGAGGGCTCGCTGTATCCCGCGCTGCACCGCATGACGAAGCGGGGCTGGGTGAAGTCCGATTGGGGCGTCTCGGAGAACAACCGCCGGGCGCGCTTCTACACCCTCACGGCGGAGGGAAAGCGGCAGCTCAAGGAGGAGTCCACCTCCTGGGCGCGGCTGACGGAGGCTGTCGCCAAGGTCCTCCATTCCCGTCCCGCGACCCAGGTCGCCTGAGCCAAGGAGCGCTGTGCCATGGGCTGGATGGTGGACCGTTACCGCACCCTGCGCTCCCTGTTGTGGCGCGAGCGACTCGAGGACGACGTGGCCGAGGAGCTGGAGTTCCACCTCGCCATGCGCACCGACGAGCTCGTCGCCCAGGGAATGTCACCCGAACAAGCCCGAGCCGAGGCACTCCGGCGCTTCGGCGACGTGGACACCTATCGGAGACAGACTCACGTGATTGACCAGGACATCGCGCACGAGCGGCGGCGCATCGAGCTGTGGGACATGGTCCAACGCGAGACGCGCCAGGCGCTGCGCTCGCTCGCCCGCAGCCCGACCTTCGCGGTGATGACGGTGCTCACGCTGGCGCTCGGCCTCGGCGCGACGACGGCGCTCTACTCGGTGGTGGACGCGGTGGTCCTCCGCCCGCTGCCCTACGCCGCGCCCGAGCAGCTCGTCTCGCTCGACAGCCGCGTGCCGGGCGTCTCCCCCGAGGCCCGCTGGGGTCTGTCCGAGGCGGGCTACTTCTACTTCGCGCGAGAGGCCCCCAGCCTCGCGAGCCTGGGCGTGTTCTCCGCGAGGAGCGCCAGCCTCGCCAGTGACGCGGGCCCCGTGCGCGTGGACACCGCCTGGGTGAGCGCGAGCATGATGGACGTGCTGCGCGCCCAGCCCGCGCTCGGCCGCCTCCTCCCGAGGGAGAGCGACCTGCCGGGTGCTCCTCGCATCGCGGTCCTCGGGCACGCCTTCTGGGTCCGGCAGTACGGCGCCGACCCGCGCGTGCTGGGCACGGTGGTCCACCTGGATGACGTGCCCACCGAAATCGTCGGCGTCATGGCCCCTGGACTCCACCTGCCGGAAGGCACCGTGGACGTCTGGGCGCCGCTCACGCTCGACCCCGCGCGGCCTCCCGTGAACGCGCACTGGTTGCAGGGCGTGGGACGGCTTCGGGACGGCGTCTCGGCGGCGCGGGCCCAGGCGGAGCTCACCGGACTCGACCGGCGCCTCCCCGAGCTCTTCCCCAGCGCGTACAGCGAGGAGTTCATGCGCCAGAAGGGCTTCGCCACGGACGTCACACCGCTCAAGCGGCATGTGCTGGGGGACGTGGACCGCGTCCTCTGGATTCTCTTCGGCGCGGTGGGCCTGGTGCTCCTCATCGCCTGCGCCAACGTGGCCAACCTCTTCCTCGTGCGAGCGGAGAGCCGTCGCCGCGAGCTGGCCGTGCGCTCCGCCCTCGGCGCCGCGCGCGCGGACCTGTCCTGGCATGCGCTCACCGAGAGCCTGCTGCTGTGCCTCGTGGCGGGTGCGCTCGGCCTGCTCCTCGCGTGGAGCGCGCTCCGGCTGTTGACCTTCCTCGCCCCGGACCACCTGCCGCGACTGGGCGAGGTGGGCCTGGATGCGCACGGCGTCGTCTTCACCTTCGCGATATCGGTCATCGCGGGAGTCGTCTTCGGCCTCTTCCCGCTGACGCAGCTGGGGCGGAGCCTGAGCGCGCTGCGCGAGTCGGGGCGTGGGCTGACGTCCTCGCGTCGCCGCAACCTCGTGCGCTGGGGCATGGTGGTGGGGCAGATGGGGCTCGCGGTGGTGTTGCTCACGGCGGCGGGGCTCATGCTGCGCAGCTTCTGGGGGCTCTACCACGTCGACTCCGGGCTCAAGACCGAGTCCGCGCTCACCTTCGACTTCGTCCTGCCCGGGACGCGCTACGGGAGCTACGACGCGGCCAATCGCTTCCATCGGGAGCTGCTCACGCGGCTGGAGGCGGTGCCGGGTGTCACCCACGCGGGCGCGACCTCGCGGCTTCCGCTGCGGAACTTCAACGGCTGCGCCGCCCTCTTCACCGAGCACGGCCCGCTCGGCGACGACTCCGTCTGTCTGCCGACCCCGAGCGCCAGCCCGGGGGCCTTCAAGGCCCTGGGCATCCCGCTGCTCGAGGGTCGGGAGTTCACCTGGGAGGACCTGGACGGCAAGGCGGATGGCGTGGTGGTGACGAAGGCGCTCGCCGAGCGCCTCTGGCCGGGCCAGGACCCGCTCGGCAAGGGCCTCCGCGGCAACGGCCACGAGCCACCGTACTACCGCGTCATCGGCGTGACGGGTGACATCCGCGCGCAGGGCTTGGACAAGCCGCCCACGCAGGCCGTCTTCTTCCCGCTCGCGCCCGCGGAGAACCTCCCGCTGTGGGGCCCGTCCCGAGTGATGAGCGTCGTCATCCGCACGTCCACCTCGCGGCCCGAGCAGCTCGCGCCCGTGGTGCGGAGCATCATGAAGGAGCTCGACGCCACGGTGCCCGTCGCGAACCTCGAGACGCTGGACCGCGTGGTGAGCCAATCCCCCTCGGTGGCGAGGGCCACCTTCTCCCTGCTGCTGCTCGGCATCGCCGGCGGCATGGCGCTCCTGCTCAGCGCCGTGGGCCTCTACGGCGTCATCAGCTTCATCGTCGGTCAGCGCCGGGGAGAGATTGGCATCCGCGTGGCATTGGGTGCGCGGGCCAGCCAGGTGGCGGGCATGGTGGTGTTGCAGGTGCTGCGCTTCGCCGGGCTCGGCATCGCGCTGGGCCTCGTGGGTGCGCTGTCGATGAGCCACCTGCTCTCCGCGTTGCTCTTCGAGGTGAGCCCCACGGACCCCGTCGTCCTCGCCGGCGTCTGCGCGTTGCTCGTCCTCATCGCCGCGCTCGCGAGCTACGGCCCCGCCCGCCGCGCCTCGCGCGTGGACCCGGCCGAGGTGCTCCGGTCCGAGTAGAAAGACACGCGCGCCACGGCCCTCGGGAAGAGGACCGTGGCGCCGCGAACTCCTCACTCAGGCTCGGAGGCTCAAGCCACCGGCTGCGCCGTGGGCAATCGCAGGCTGCGCAACCGCAGGCTGTTGAGCAACACCGACACGCTCGACAGCGACATCGCGAGGCTCGCCAGCATGGGCGACAGCAACCAGCCCGTCATCCCGTACAGCAGCCCCGCCGCCACCGGGATGCCCAGGGCGTTGTAGAGGAACGCCCAGAACAGGTTCTGCCGAATCACGCCCATCGTGGAGCGGGCCAGCCCCAGCGCCGCGGGCAGTCCCCTCAAGTCCGAGCGCAGCAAGGCAACTCCCGCCGCATCCCGAGCCACATCCGTCCCCGTCCCCATCGCCACGCCCAGGTCCGCCTGGGCCAAGGCCGGCGCGTCGTTGATGCCATCACCCACCATGGCCACCTTCCGCCCCTCCGCCTGGAGCGTGCGGACCACGTGCGCCTTGCCCTCCGGCAACACCCCCGCGAACACCCGGTCGATGCCCAGCTTCCGAGCCACTCGCGACGCGGGGCCCTCATGGTCCCCCGTGAGCATCACCACGTGCATGCCCATGTTCCGCAGCGCCTGCACCGCCGACGCCGCCTCCTCGCGCTCCGCATCCGCGATGCCGATAGCCCCCACCCACGTCCCATCCACCGCCACCAGCACCGGCGTCTGGCCATCCTCGGTGAGCGCCCGCTCCGCCTCCGCGCTCCCGGACACGCCGTGCCGCTCCATCATCCGCCGGCTGCCCACGAACACGCGGCGCCCGTCGACCATCGCCTCCACGCCATGCCCCGGCGTGGCGGTGAACGACTCGGGCTTGCCCATCTTCAATCCCCGCGCCGTGGCCTCCGCCACCACCGCCCGAGCCAGCGGGTGCTCACTGCCGGACTCCGCGCCCGCCGTCAGCGCCAGCACATCCTGCTCCGTCAGCTCGCCCGAGGTGATGATGCGCACCACGGCCGGGCGCCCCTGCGTCAGCGTCCCCGTCTTGTCGAGCACCACCGTGTCGATGTGGCTGGCCCCTTCCAGCGACGCCGCGCTCTTCACCAGCACGCCCAGCTGCGCGCCGCGCCCCATGCCCACCATCAGCGCCGCGGGCGTCGCCAGTCCCAGCGCGCAAGGGCAGGCGATGACCAGCACCGCCACCGTGTTGAGCACCGCCATCGTCAGGCGCGTCTCCTCGGGAGCCAGCACGAACCACGCCGCGAAGGTGGCGATGGCGATGAGCAGCACCACCGGCGTGAAGACCCCGCTCACCACATCCGCCAGCCGCGCGATGGGCGCCTTGGTCCCCTGCGCCCGCTCCACCACCTGGACAATCTGCTGGAGCGCCGTGTCCGTGCCCACCTTCGCCGCGCGGAAGACCAGCCGGCCCGTGCCGTTCATCGTCCCCGCGAAGACCTCCGCGCCCGCCGTCTTCCCCACCGGCAGGCTCTCACCGGTGAGCATCGACTCGTCCACCGACGACGCGCCCTCCACCACGGAGCCGTCGACCGGAATGGACTGCCCCGGGCGCACCACCACCTGGTCGCCCACGCGCACCTGCGACAGCGCCACCTCGCGCTCGACGCCGTCTCGCAACACGGTGGCGTTGGCCGGAGCCAGCGCCTGGAGGCGCCGGATGGCATCCCCCGCGCGGGTGCGGGCCCGCGACTCCAGGAAGCGGCCCAGCAGCACGAAGCCAATCACCGCGGCGGCGGCCTCGAAGTAGACGGGCAGCGCCGCGCCGTGGTCGCCATGGCCCGCGTGCTCACCGGACGCCCCGAGCGTCGGCCACTGCGTCGCCACCACCGAGTAGAGGAACGCCGTCCCCGTCCCCAGCGCGACCAGCACGTTCATGTCCGCGGACCGGTGCCGCAGCGCGGCCCACGCCGCCTTGAAGATGGGCGCGCCGCTGTACGCGATGACCGGCAGCGTCAGGAGCAGCTGCACCCAGTTGGAGCCCGGGAAGTCCAAGGCCCCGTGCGACATGGCCATCACCACCACCGGCAGGCCGAAGAGCACCGCCACCGCCAGCCGGCGGCGCAGGCCCTTCTCCTCGGCGGAGTCCGCGTCGCGGGTGCCCTCGGCCGTCGGCACCTCGGCCTGATAGCCCGCGCTCGCGACGGCCTCGGTCAGGGTGTGGACGGAGGTGGTCTTCGCGTCGAAGACCACGCTGGCCTTGCGGGTGGCGAAGTTGACGCTGCACTCCTGGACACCCTCCACCTCGCTCAAGGTGCGCTCCACCCGGCGCGCACAGGCGGCGCACGTCATGCCCGACACGGCGAGGTCCATGCGCTCCAGGGCGCCAGACAGGGAAGGAGATGTCTCAACGGCGTTCATGGGATTCCTCCAGCCCGCCACCGAGCGGGTCTACCCCACCAACGCGGCACCTCCCGGCGAATTACACCCCCCGGATTGCCATGGAACCGTCATGGTCAACGGGCGAAACCCCTGGTTTTGAAACGCCACGCCAGACGACAGGCCACGCACGGTTCAGCAACATGCGCGTGTCACATTGAACGCCCCCATGACGAAAAACCTCCTCGCCGCCCTGGTCCTGTTGAGCACGCCCGTCCTCGCTCAACCCAAGCCCCCTCCCACCGCGGCGGCCCCCGCCGCACCCGCCCCGGACACCTTCTTCCGGCAGCTCTTCGAGACGCGCTTCTTCAACAGCGGCCGTCCCTCCTCCGTCACCCTCAGCCCGGACGAGAAGACCGTCTTCTTCCTGCGCAACTCGCCCACCTCCAAGGCGACCTCGCTCTTCGCCTACGACGTGGCCACGCAGGAGACGCGCGAGCTGCTCACCCCCGCGGCCCTCCTCAAGGGCGCCGAGGAGAAGCTCTCCCCCGAGGAGCAGGCGCGCCGTGAGCGCATGCGTGTCATCGCGCGAGGCTTCTCCTCCTTCGCGCTCTCCGACGATGGCGCGAACCTCCTCGTGGGCCTGTCCGGCAAGCTGTACGTCGTCGCGCGCGAGAGCGGCAAGGTGACCGAGCTCAAGACGGGCCCCGGCGTCATCGACCCGCGCTTTGCGCCCACGGGCACGCAGGTGAGCTACGTCCGCGAGCACGACGTCTACCGCCTGGACCTGGCCACCAACACCGAGCGCCGGGTCACACAGGGCGGCACTCCGGAGAAGACCCACGGCCTGGCCGAGTTCATCGCCCAGGAGGAGATGGGCCGCTACACCGGCTACTGGTGGAGCCCGGACGCGAAGCTGCTCGCGTACACGGAGGCGGACACCTCCGGTGTGGAGAAGCTCGCCATCGCGAACACCACCACGCCCGAGGCGAGCGCCCAGCAGCTCTCCTACCCTCGCGCGGGAACGGCCAACGCCAAGGTGCGCCTGGGGCTCATCTCCGCCAACGGCGGCAAGACGACGTGGGTGAGCTGGGACGCGGAGAAGTATCCCTACCTGGCCACGGTGAAGTGGCCCGCGAAGGGGCCGCTGACGGTGGTGGTGCAGAACCGCACGCAGACCGAGGAGGTCCTCCTCGCGGTGGACGTGAAGACGGGCCGCACCACGCCCCTGCACGTGGAGACGGACGAGGCCTGGCTCAACCTGGACCAGACCTTCCCGCACTGGCTCTCGGATGGCAGCGGCTTTCTCTGGCACACCGAGCGCAACGGCTCCCCGGAGCTGGAGCTGCGCGACGCCACGGGCAAGCTCGTGCGCTCGCTCGTCCCGCCCGGGGCCGGCTTCTCGTCGCTGGCGGCCTATGTGGAGGCCGACGAGACGGTCTACTTCAACGGCGGCACCTCCACCCCGGAGAGCTACCTGTGGCGCGTGCGCAAGGGCCAGGCCCCCACGCGTGTCACCACGGGCGGACCCGCCCTGGAGTGGGGACGCGTCTCCAAGAGCGGCGCCCTGGTCCTCATCACCTCCGAGGGCCCCGCGAGCATGCGCTCCTCTTTCGTGTTGAAGGGTGACGGCACGCGCCTGGGCGAGCTGCCTTCGCTGGCGACGGAGCCCCCCTTCAAGCCTCGGCTGGAGGTGCGCATGGTGGGCACCGGCAAGGACCGCTACGCCACCTCGCTGGTGCGTCCGCGCGACGCGAAGCCCGGCGTGAAGCTGCCCGTCATCGTGGAAATCTACGCGGGCCCCGAGACGCAGATGGTGCGGCAGAGCATGGCCCTGAGCCTCATCGCGCAGTGGATGGCGGACCAGGGCTTCATCGTCGTGCGCCTCGACGGCCGAGGGGCCTCGCCGCTGGCGGACCGCAAGCTGCGCAAGCCCAAGTACGACTTCGCCCGGGTGCTCCTCGACGAGCAGGTGGTCGCGCTGCGGGAGCTGGCCAAGGTGGTGCCGGAGCTGGACCTGAGCCGCGTGGGCATCACCGGCAGCAGCCACGGCGGCTACATGTCCGCGCTGGCGGTGCTCACCCGGCCGGAGGTCTTCAAGGCCGCGGTGGCCGTGTCGGCCGTGACGGACTGGCGCGACTACGACACCCACCTGACGGAGCGCTTCCTGGGATTGCCCGGCGAGAATCCCCAGGCCTACGAGCAGAGCTCGCTGCTCACGCATGTGAAGGCCGGAAAGCCCATGGGCAAGCTGATGGTCATCCACGGCACCGCGGACGACAACGTCTTCTTCTTCCACGCCCTCAAGCTGTCGGACGCGCTGTTCCGCGCCGGCCAGCCCCATGAGTTCCTGCCACTCAACGGCATCTCACACATGGTGTTCGCGGACCCGCTCGCGGCGGAGCGCATGTACGAAGAGACGCTGCGCTACTTCAAACAGAACCTCTAGGGTGATGGCGCGCCCCGTCCACGGAGTCGAGGACGGGGCGCTCCACCGGACGGCTTCAGCGCATCGGAGCCGGCAGCACCTTCAGCTGCGGCTTGACGACCTTCATGTCACCCACCACGACGATGGTCATCGCGTCCTGCTTGAGCATCTTCGCGGCCATCTGCTGGAGCTGCTCGGGCGTGACGGACATCACCGTCTGCACGTAGTTCTCCAGGTAGGAATCCGGCAGCCCGTGCAGGTCCACGAAGCGCAGCTTGCTCAACAGGCCGAAGCGCGACGCGTTGGTAATCAGGAAGTTCCCCGCCAGGAAGTTCTGCACGTCGCGCAGCTCCTCCACCGGGGGAGGCGTCTTGCGCAGCGTGTCCACCTCCTTGAGGATTTCCTTCAGCGACTCACCCGTGACAGCCGTCGTCACGTCCGCGTTCTGGGTCCAGTAGGCATCGTCCACGTGCGACGACACCCGGCTGTAGGGCGAGTACGAATAGCCCTTCTTCTCGCGGATGTTCGCCGTCACGCGGGAGCTGAAGTAGCCCCCCAGCAGCGTGTTCAGGACCTCCTGGCGGACATAGTCCGGGCTGGACGGAGGCAGCGCCTTCACCGCGACGCGCACCGTGGACTGCACCGCGCCCGGACGGTCGAGGAACTGCACGGCCTTGGCCACCTGCTGCTTGGGCACGTCCTTCACGCGCGCCGGGCCCGCCTTCCAGCCGGAGAACGCCTCGCGAATCGCCTTCTCCACCGGGGCCGCCTCGAACCGGCCCACCACGTACAGCCGCGAGCGGGCCGCGCCGAAGTTGGCGTCGTAGAACGCGCTCACGCCCTCCCGGGTATAGCTCTTGAGCATCGCCTCGGTGGGATAGCTCCGGCCGTAGGGGTGACCCTCGCCGTAGAGGGACTTCGCCAGCAGCTCATCCGCGAGCGGCTGCGGCTGGCTCCGGGCGATGGCCACGTCGCGCAGCAGGTTCGTCTTCACCCGCTCCACCTCGGCGGCGGGGAAGGCCGGACGCTGGCTGACGTCCGCGACCAGGCCCACGGCCTCGGGCGCGAACTCAGAGAGGACCTCGATGCCCACGAGGGTCTGGTCCAGGGAGGTGCCCACGTTGAGCTGGCCCCCCAGTCCGGCGGCGACCTGGGCCAGCTGCTCCGCGGAGCGCGTGGTGGTGCCCTCCTCCAGCAGCTTGCCCACCAGGTCCGCGAGCCAGATTTCGTTGGCCTTCTCGTGGATGTTGCCCGTGTCGACCGCGAGCTGGACGACGACCTTGGGCATGTCGCCGTACGGCATCAGCGAGACTTCCAGGCCGTTGTCGAGCTTGAACTCGGTGCGGACCAGGGCCTTGAGCGCCTTGGGCGCGGCGGCGGCGGGCGGTGCCTGCTTGGCGGCGGGCGCGGCGGCCAGGACGGGCGCGGTGACGAGCCCCAGCGCCATCAGCGTGGGCGCGGCGAGACGGTTGCGAAGTGTGCGCATGTTCATGGGTCGCATGTCCTCAGCGGGCCTTGGCCTGGGCGGGGGCGGGAGTCACCGTGAGCACCGTGCGGTTCTCACGGCGCAGGTACTCGCGCGCGGTCTTTTGAATCAGCTCCGGCGTCACCTTCTCCAGCTCGTCCTCCAGCCGGTTGATGCGCGCCGGGTCGTCGAAGAAGAGCGCGAACGAGGCCAGCAGGTCCGCGCGGCCGAAGTCGAACGTGGACTCAATCTCCCCGTACAGCTTCGAGCGCGCCTTCACGCGGGCACGCGCCAGCGTCGCGGCGTCGACGGGCTTGTCCTGCAGCTGCGCCACCACGCCGTCAATCTCCGCCAGAATCGCATCCGTCGTCGTCGTCGCGTCGTGGAAGAGGTACGCCGTCCACTGCATGGGGCCGTTGTAGTTCCAGTGGTTGCCCAGCTCGTTCACCCCGCCCTGCAGCTCGCCCGTCATGCCCTTCTTCTGCACGAGCTGCTGGTAGAGCATGCTGTCGTTGCCCTGGAGGAGCACCTCGTCCACCAGCGCCATGGCGTAGTACTCGGGGGTGTTCACCGCGGGCATGTGGTAGCCCACCGCGAGCGCCGGACGCGTGGCCAGCGGGTCCTTCTTGTCGTGGCGCTTCTCCTTCTCCTGCCGAGGCTCGGAGATGTCCGGCTTCTGCGGCTGGGCCGCCGTGGGCAGCGGGCCAAAGTATTTCTGGACCCACGCCTTCGCCTGCTCCGGCTCGAAGTCACCCACCACCACCAGCGCGGCGTTGCTGGGCGCGTAGTACGTCTTGAAGAACGCACCCACGTCTTCCAGCGTCGCGGCGTCCAGGTCCTTCAGGTCGCCGTAGAAGTTGTGCGCGTTGTACCAGTTGGTGTTCGCCACCTGCGGCATGTCCAGCCACGGGAAGCCGCCATAGGGCTGGTTGAGGACGTTGACCTTCACCTCGTTGGACACCACGCCCTGCTGGTTCTTCAGGTTGTCCTGCGTCACCTCCAGGCCCGCCATGCGGTCGGCTTCGGCCCAGAGCATGGGCTCCAGCGCGTTGGAGGGGACCAGCTCGAAGTAGTTGGTGAAGTCGAAGCGGGTGGAGCCGTTGAGCATGCCGCCGTTCTTCTGGACCAGGCGGATGAACTCCATCTTCCCCATGTTGCGCGAGCCCTGGAACATCATGTGCTCGAACAGGTGGGCGAAGCCCGTGCGGTTCTTCGGCTCGATGCGGAAGCCGATGTTGTAATAGACGCCCACCACCACCTTGGGCGCCGTGGTGTCGCGCGAGAGGACCACCTTCAGGCCGTTGTCGAGCTTGTAGTAGTCCACCGGCACCTGCAGCTTGGGCCGCGCGGCCGAGGCCGGAGCCTCGACCTTCGCCGGCATCTGCGCGGGTGGTGGCGTGGGCTTCTGGGCTTCCTGCGTGGCCGCGCATCCCATCAGCGCGGCGGCGGTGACCGCTCCGAATACTTTCTTCATCGACCCTCCCGACATCTGGATTCCTCGTCCAGGGACGAGGCCACTACGACACCCTACGACGTTTGATTGCGCCGGTTACACGCGCGCCCCGCTACGCCACCAGGAATGGCGACTGACAGTACGAGCAGACGACCTTCTCTCCAGGAAGAGCGCGCTCCGCGCTCACGGGCGCATCACACGACGGGCACGTCCAGGCGACGGTGCGCCCCCGCTCATGGACCTCGCGGTGGACGTACTCCCGCGTCTCCGGAAGGAACACGAGGTCCACCTCATGCCGCGCGAGGAGCAGGGACAGCTGCGCCTCCGCCTCCGCTTCGGAGACCTGGAGGTGCGCGGCCGCGTCCGTCACGCGCAGGCGCAGCTGCGCCCGGACGAAGCCCAGGAGCTGCTCCCGCTGCCGGGCGAGCCGGAACGGCGACAGGCCCTTCTTCCACAAGAAGCGACCCAGGCCGACGAAGACGAGGGAGGACACCAGGCCGAACACCCACGTGGAGTACTTCGACCCCGGGCTCGGCGACACGACCTCCGGGACGCTCACTCCCAGCCCCAGCAGCCCGAACACCATCAGGCCACAGCCCGCGGTCGCCGCCACGGCGCCCAGCGACTTCTGGAGCCAGACGAACCCACCCGCGCCGCTGGGCCTCACGGTGGGACGAAGGGAGGACACGGGAGACACGGGGGACGACGGGACGTCGTGACGACCAGGAGCGTTCATCGCTTCTCGCGGGCTGCGGGGTGAGGGCGCATCTTGAAGCCCCCCAACCCCGCCCGTCCGCAGAAATTTCACGCAGCGGCTAACTCATGCACCGCGCGCCCCCGGACGACCGGTCCTGGGACTTCAGGGCCACGGCTCCTGCGGGCAGGTGTCGCACGCCGGCGGCCGGCAGTCGGTGACGCACCACCCCACCTCGTGCATGTCGCACAGGCGGTCGCCGCACGTGGGGCCGTAGCAGTCCGACGCGCACGACACGTTCGTCTCGGCGTTGTTGCAGGCGCCGTCACCGCAGTACGGCGGCGAGGCGCAGTCCGAGGGGCACGACGCATTCGTCTCGGAGCCGTTGCAGCTCCCGTCGCCACAGTACGGCGCGGGGGAGCAGTCCTCCGGACACGTGTGGATGCTCTCGCCGTTCGCGGTGTCACAGAAGTTGTCGCCGCAGATATAGGCGCAGGGCTGACAGGCCGGCTCCGTCCCACCGCAGGGACACTGCGTCAGCTCGGACTCGGCGCGCGCCGTGTCCTGTGCCGGCGCCTCCACCGAGACCTCGCCACACGCGGCGAAGACCATCAGCGAGGCACTGACCAAGGTGAACCACACTCCCGACTTCATGGGGGCTCCTTTGAAGGATGGGGCTGAGTGAAGCGGCGCTCACGCTAGCGCAGGTCTCTGACACGCAGGTGCAACTGTGTTTCAAACACAATCCAGGACGACACACCGCGACTGGGACTCCGCGTCGCGCCGGGTTTCATGGTGAGTGTTTCCTCGTGCGACACGCGCTTCAGCCGTCATGCAAAGGTGCGCGCATGAAGGAACGCCGTACCGTGGAGATGGAGTGTCACGCTCGACCCGGAAGGCTTGGAAGGGCGGCTTGACCCGAGGGTCCAGAGCCATGCGACGCTCGTCTCGCGCATCCCCCAGCGCGGCAGACACAGGCCCCCGACTCGACACCTGGAGCATCCCCCTCATGGCCTCGAAGGCGTTCGCCACCATCATGAATGTATCGCAGTTGCTGTTGGACAAGGGTTTCGAACCCTCGAACGTCACGGAGGCGCTGGGAAGAGTGGGCGCGGCGCTTGGCGTCGACCGCGTCTACATCTTCGAGAACAGCACCGGCGCCGACGGGAAGCTCCTGTGCAGCCAGCGCTACGAGTGGACCGTGGCGTCCACGTCCGCGCAGCTGGACAACCCGGAGCTGCAGAACGTGCCCTATGAGGACGTGCTCCCCTCGTGGGTGCCGCCGCTGTCCACGGGCAAGGTGGTGATGGGCCGGCCGCGCGACTTCGCGTCGCCCGCCCGGGAGCTGCTGGAGGCGCAGGACATCCGCTCCCTGCTGGTCTGCCCCATCACCCTGGGCGGCGAGTGGTGGGGCTTCGTGGGCTTCGACGACTGCCGCACCGAGCGCAGCTGGCCCCCCGCCGAGGTCTCCGTGCTCCAGGCGCTCTCCAACGCCCTGGCCGGCTCGCTGCGCCACGCCCGGCTGCGCAGCGCGCTCTCCGGCGTGCAGTCGCAGCTGCGCGGCATCATCGAGCGGTGCGCGACGACGGCGTCCTCCTGAGCGGAGGCCCTTCCGTGAGGCGCCGAGTGCGCCAGGGAGGGCTCGCCGAGCCGCCCGTCCGGAGGGGCCGACGTGCCGGCCGGCGCGATGGGTGGCCCCTTCCCGACGCTTCGAGGAAGCGAAGCGCCGGGGCTCACACTATGGTGAGAGGCCATGAGCCACACGGGTGGGAGCACGCCGGCGAAGCTGGCCATCGAGGTGAAGGGCCTCTTCAAGTCCTTCGGTGACAACGAGGCGCTGAGAGGCGTGGACCTCGAGGTGCCCGAGGGCACCACCTGCGTGCTGATGGGTGTCTCCGGCTCCGGCAAGTCCGTGTTGATGAAGCACATCATGGGGCTGCTGAAGCCGGACCGGGGCTCGGTGCGGGTGGATGGCGAGGAGGTGGCCCGGATGAGTGATGCGGCGCTCGACCAGATGCGCCGGCAGCAGGGCATCCTGTTCCAGGCCAACGCGCTGTTCGACTCGCTCAACGTCTAC
Organism: Myxococcus stipitatus; assembly: GCF_038561935.1. The sequence continues at coordinate 9,805,490 of NZ_CP102770.1, forward strand.
GACAACGTGGCCTTCCCGCTGCGCGAGCGCACGCGCATGTCGGAGGAGGAGATTCGCCAGACGGTGGACAAGACGCTGGCCAGGGTGGGCCTGTCGCACGCCACCACGCGCTTTCCGGGCGAGCTCTCCGGCGGCATGCAGAAGCGCGTGGGCTTCGCGCGCGCGGCCATCCTCCAGCCGAAAATCCTGCTCTACGACGACCCCACGGCCGGACTGGACCCGCTCACCACCGCGTCCGTGAATGAAATCATCTTCAGCGGCAAGCAGCAGCTGGGTGCCACGTCGCTGGTGATTACGCCCGACGTGGCCTCGGCCTTCGGCATGGCGGACCACCTCGCGCTGATGCACGAGGGCCGCATCGTCGAGTACGGCCCGCCGGATTCGTTCCGCGAGTCCCAGCACCCCGCCGTGAAGGCGTTCCTGCACAACTGGCTGCGGCGGCGCTCCCAGAAGGGCCGCGCCGCCGCGGGGTGACACGGGTCAGGGCACGCAGTAGCGCAGGCCGTTGAGGACGCTGCCCTCTTCCGGCGTGGTCGTCATGTAGAGCGCGCCCACACGCTTGGGTTCGAGCTTCTCCATCACCACCCACGTCCCATAGCGATGGAGCGGCAGGTATCCGGGCCCGGGAGTCCGGTCCTCGGCGGCGTGCCCCTCGTCCTGCGTCCACAGGCGCCCGTTCCATCCAAGCCAGGTGTCCCCGCCGGGCGGCGGCATCTCGTGGTCCTTGAACGTGGCGATCCACGACAACCGCAGCACCCCCTCATCCGCGAGCGCGCCGTACCAGATGACATGTCCCTCGGGAGAGTCCGCCCACGTCACGGGCATCCCTCCGTTGAAGAGGTCGGACACCACATAGACCTCGCGCGACGTACTCCCTCGCAGCACCAGCACGGGCGACTCCACCGGCCCGCCGCGCTGGGCGCCCAGGTCCACCAACAAGGGCACGGGCTCGTTGGGCATATCAATGGACCGCTCGACACCAAGCGGGTCCAGGTTCACGTCGAAGCGGCGCACCCGCACGATGCTCCCCCCGGACCAGGGCTTCTCCTCCTTCCAGGAGAACAGCAGCTCTCCGTTGCGCAACCAGAGAATGCTGCCGGGCAGCGCCGCGTATCCCGACGAGCTCGCGAAGACAGCCTTGGGCGCGGTGACCACCGGTCCTTGGACCTTCGCCACCATCGCCACCAACTGCCCCAGTTCGGGCTGCCAGCGGTTCGTGGTCCAGAGGACCACCAGCCGGTCACCTGTAGGAGACGTCGCGACGCGGAAAGACCCCGTGTTTGTATCCAACGAGAAGAGGGGTTGCTCCACCAGTCCGCCCCCAGGTGCCGGAATCGGAGCGCCCATGTCGTCCAAGGGGACCAGGTAGCCCTGGTGCTGATTGCCCACCTCGACGATATGGACCAAGGCGAACCCGGCCTGTGTGCGCACCAGGAAGGCCCACCGCAGCGAGCCCGTCCCCACCCCTCCGGGACGCATCCACGGCATCGGCACGCTCGACGTCCCCAGGACCGACAGGTCCATCCCCAGTCGCAGGATGCGCGCCTCACTGGTGGAGTCCCCCACGGACACGAACACCCCTTGGTTCGTCTTCAGCAAGGAGGGGACTCCCGCCGTGAAGGCGGTTGCCATCGTCGAGACCGGGGACACGACCGACGGGTCCGTCGCACCATCACAGTCATTGTCGAGGCCGTCACAGCGCGACTCGGACTCTTCATAGTCAGCGCCATACGAGCGCGCGGTGCAGACCGTCTCGAATGCACCGTCCACCCACGCCCGCTTCGCGCCCGCGCAGATGCCTTGGGTCTTCTCACAGGCCAGCGGCGAAACCCCGCCGTCCTCGACCGTCCCCGCATCGTCAGGCCCGGGCCCCGCGTCCCAAGGAGAAGGACCGCCATCCTCCGCGTTCCCGCCGTCCTCCGGGATGCCCGCATCCCAGGGGATGCCCCCGCCATCACAGTACTCGCCTGCGTCGTACCCGGCCCCGCCACCGTCATCGCGCAGCCCACCGTCATCGCCAGGCCCGCCATCGCCGTGGGTGCCCCCGTCCTCCTGCCCCGTCAAATCCCCGCGAGGAAGCTCCTCCATCACCTCCTTGGACTGACAGGCCGTCAGCGCCACCAGCAGCAGGACCCCTAGCCGAACACGCAAATCACGCATGGCCGCCAGCGTCGCACAGTTCGTACCAATCCTGACAATTCCATTCCCATTCAGACGCCGAGAGGAGCACAACGGCTCCCCTCGGCACCTGTCCCGACAATCTGTCAGCGATTGAGCCCGATACGTGCCCCCGAGCCCGGCGGCACGCAGGTGTAGGTCACCTCCTGCCCCGCCGTCTTCGCATACCCCCGCAGCGTGGCATCCGACACGGTGGTCGTGGAGCCGTCATCCGGGATGAACGCATTGCCCGTCGGGTTGTAGAGGAAGCCCTTCACCCTCCCCCCCAGCGCCACCTTCGCCACCAGCTCACACTCCTTCACCACTCCGCCCAGGATCTTCGAGGTGAACGGCGTGCGCGCCCGCTGCAACAGCAGGTCGATGCGCGGCCCCACGCTCGCCGCGTTCGTGCTGCTCAGCGTCACCTGCTGCCCCACGATGGGCGCCAGGTCCGTGTCGAACGCGAGCAACAGCTGCTCCACGTCCCGCCGCGTCCCATCCGGGTTGTTCAGCGGGAAGCCCACCCCGATGCTCGGGATGAACACGATGGCCGACAGGAAGCGCGCAATCGTATCCACCGCGCCGTCGTGCACCATGCCAAAGCCTCGCACCTGGTTCCCCATCCACCCGCTGTCCGGCGCCATGAAGAACGGCGTGTTCGCGTTCCCGAACATGCCCACCTTCTGGTACAGGTTCCGCAGGTGCGGAATCTTCACAATCTGCGGGATGTTCTCGAAGCTCACCTGACCATCCGTGCCGTAGAACCCCTTCGACGGGTCCAGCCGGTGGCAGCCCTCACACGTGAAGCCCAATCCCTCTCCCAGCGGCAGACCATCCGAGCGGCGTGAGCCCGCGTAGAAGTTCAGCCCCCGCTGCTGCGCCACCGTCAGCGAGTTGTCCAGGTTGCGCACCGGGTTGGGCGGCAGCACCACCTGCAACTGGAAGTCGGTGAAGCGCTGCATCTCCGTCAGGGTGGGCTTGCTCGCGCGGCCCAGCAGCCCCTCGAACGCGACGATGAAGTTCATGAAGGACAGGTTCGGGTCCGAGCCGCTGACGCCGAAGAAGCCATTCGAGCGGTCACCGCGCCAGTGCATCGGCCCGGACGTGCTCATGCCGCGCATCGTCTGCGTCGTCATGGGCCCCTTCATCGGGTGGAAGTCGCTCACCTTGCCGGAGCCGTTGATGTGCGGCTTGAGCAGCGTCGCCGTGGCCAGCAGCCGACCCGAAATCGGGTTCTGCGTGACGTCGTCATCGGGGTTGCCCAAATCCCACGCCAGGTCATCCATGTCGCCGAAGATGTGGCAGCTCGAGCAGGACGCCTCGCCATTCGCGGAGAAGCTCGCCGCGTCGTAGAGCACCGGCCGCCCCTGCACCACCGAGACGGGCTCCGGGTTGAACAGCACCTGCTGCCCCACCTCCGAGCGCGTCGCCAGGTCGATGACCTTCACCGCGTTGTCGAACCGGGTCATCACGTAGAGCCGACCCCGAGCTTCGTCCAGCACCAGCCCGCTGGGGCCACCGCCGCTCACCGGGATGTACGCCGCGCTGTTCAGGCGCGGGTTGAAGCTGTCCGACTCCAGCGCCTGCGTGTCGAACACGCCCACCTTGCTGGAGCCATACGCGGCCACGTAGAGCGTGCGCCCGTCCCGGCTCACCACCATGTCCAGGGGCGTGGCCAGGCTGTGCGCCTTCGCCGTCGGGTCGAAGCCCGGCTCCGACGCCAGCTTCGCGTAGTCCAGGTGCTTGTTCAGGTGCCGAGGCATCACCTCGCCCGCGAGAATCGCGGTGATGCGCGTCTCCGCCAGGTGGCCCTGCACCGTGGTGCCGCCGAAGACCCCGGGGCCCTCGAAGCGCACGTGGTTGTTGGCCTCCGTGTTGGACACGTACACCGTGCCCGTCACCGGATTGGTCACCATGTTGAACAGCGTGGTGCCCACGTGCGCGAAGGCCTCCTTCTGCGTCAGCCCGTCCGCGTCGATGGCGAACACGTCCTGGTCCGGCAGGTTGAAGCGAATCGCGTTGTTCCAGTTGCGCCCCAGCTCGTCCTGCCACTGGCTGAACTGCCGGTTGTACTTCACGATGAGCGCCACCTCGGGCGCGGGCACGCCCTGGTGGTTGGTCGCGGGCCCCGGGCTGCCTCCGGGATAGATGCCGCCGCTCACCAGACAGGGCAGATAGGGATTGAAGCCCTCACAGACGAGCTCCTCCAGCACCGCCGTCGTCTGGTTGCCCGACTTGAAGACCGCCGCGTACACCGTGCGCCCGTCTGGGCTCACCGTCAGCGCGCGAGGCGTGTCTCCAAACAGGTTCAGGATGCGCACGGGCGTCCCGCCCAGCGTCGTGCCCAGGTTGGCCGGGTCGAACACCCAGACATCCGCGCGCCCCACGCCCGGCGTGGTGAGCTGCGGGTCTCCCGCGCCCGGCACCCCGGAGAGGGACGGATGCGTGCGGTGCTGTCCCCTGTGCGCCGTGGTGATGAAGGCCCGGCCCTTGGGCCCCGCGAAGACGATGTCGCGCGGCTCGTCGCCCACCAGCAGCGTGCGCACCACGCGCGGCGTCCCCGTGAGCGACACCACGCTCACGCTGTCGGACAGGTGGTTGACCACCCAGAGCTCGTCATTGCCCCGAGCCGCCACCGCCACCGGCTCCAACCCCACCGTCACCTTCGCCTGCAACGTCAGCCCCGAGTCCTCCACCTTGAAGACCGACACACTGTTGTCCGGCGTGTTCACCGCGAACAGCCGACTGCCATCGGGAGACATCGCCAACGGGCGGACCTGTCCACTCTCGAAGGTCAGGAAGCTCGGCGGCGCGGCGAGGGCGGGCCCGAAGGCCACCCACGTCAACACCACCAGCAGGGACTTCTGGATGCCGCTGAGTCGCAAGGGAGTCATGGGAATGCCAGACCTCTGGGAATGACGAGGGGGACGACCACCGCGGCGAGAGCCCACCTCCCGCCGCGCTCCGTGGAACCGAAGGCACACGCCCGCCCGACGCGGCGGGGACCTCCACCGACGGAACGGAACCCACGTGAGCGTGAGCGGCGTGAAGCGGCGCTCAGCTCTGTCTAGAGAGGCAGGTGACGCGATGCATCAGCCAGAAGACACACGACGCTCATGAGCAAGCATCATCACCTCCGACATGGCAGGATTCCGTGGAAGCCAAGCTACTGGTTGGTGTGGCCCCCACGCTTGTTCCATTCCGCCAATTCCTTTGGCCGAAGGCGACAACATGAGCTCTGCGGCGACCGTTTTGACGAGCTGGGCGCTCACGCTCCACCGCACGCTGGAGCTGCGCGGAGTGGATGCCCAGGCGTTGTTCATGAAGGCGGGGTTGGACCCGGCGCTGCTGGGCGACGCCAACGCGCGCTATCCCCAGGAAGGGATGACGCGCCTGTGGCGGCTGGCGGTGGAAAATTCGGCGGATCCCGCCATCGGGCTGCAGATGGCTCGGCATGTGGCGCCCACCACGTTCCACGCGGTGGGCTACCGGCTCAATGCGTCCAGCACGCTGCGAGAGGCCTTCGAGCGGCTGGTGCACGCGGTGGCGCTGGTGTCGGACGGGCTGCGTCCGGCCTTCACGCGAGATGGGGATTGCTATCAGGTGATCCTCTACGACGGGGGCGGAGGGCCGCACCTGTGCGAGGAGGAGACGGACGCGGTGGCCTATCTCCTGGTGCGCTTCTGCCGGGTGATGTACCGGCGGGAGCTGTCGCCTCGGGAGGTGCTGCTGCGCCGCGCGGCGCCCGCGGACCTGACGCCCTACGAGAAGTTGTTCCGGTGCAAGCTGACGTTCGGCGCGGGCGCGGACGTGCTCGTGTATGAGCGGCTGCCGTTCGAAGTCACCCTCCCGGGGGCCAATCCGGAGCTCGCGCGCATCAATGACGAGCTCATCGTCCGGCACCTGGCCCGGCAGGCGGGACAGGATGTGGTGGCGCGGGTGCGCGCGGTGTTGCTGGAGCTGCTGCCGCAGGGCGAGCCGTCGCAGGAGAAGGTGGCGGAGCGGCTGCACATGAGCTCGCGCAGCCTTCAGCGGAAGCTGGTGGAGTCGGGCTCGGGGTTCCGGGAGCTGCTCGCGGAGACGCGGCGGACGCAGGCCCTCTCGTACCTCTCCGAGCCGGGGCGGTCGGTGAGCGAAATCGCGTACCTGTTGGGCTTCTCGGATGTGAGCACCTTCACGCGCGCGTTCCGTCGGTGGACGGGGCAGCCGCCGAGCCGCTTCGGTGTTCCGGCGAGGGCTCGCTCGGGTTCGTGAGCGGGCCGTGGCGGCTGAAGGGGGGCTCGTGCTTCAGTGGTGTCCGCCTTGCGCCCTTCTTCGATGAAGCTGCTGCTCCCTGGACTGCTGGGGCTCCTGCTGGGCTCCGCGCGGGCCTGGGCCTGTGGGCCCCAGGGGCCCTCGTTCGCCCCGAGCATCTACGTCCACACCACCCACCCGGACCGTCCGCTCGACCTGTTCGTGGCCGGCCACCTGGGCGTGCTCCAGGGGACGTTCAAGCCCATGTACCTCGCTTACGCGTGGCGGGTGATGACGGCCGTGCCCACCACGTCCGAGGAGCAACGGCACGTGGTGGAGTCCTGGTCCATCGCGCTGGGCGATGTGCCCACGGGCGCGGAGGCGGAGAAGCAGGCCGCGCGGTGGCTCGCGGCTCGGGCGGAGGTCCTTCCGTCGCTGCCTGTCTCCGCGCCGCCCCGGGTCACCGTGACGGAGGACTACCACCAGCTTCCGTACATCCACGGGGATGCCTTCCTGCGCGCGGAGAAGACCCTGCGGGCTCTCGCGCTGGAGTGGAAGCAGCATCCCGCGCTCGTGGAGGAGTGGGCGCGCAACCAGGACACGGTGTTCGGCTCCGACGGTCCGGTGGACGCGCTGGCCGAGGTGGGCCTGCCTCCCGCGGTCGAGGCACATCGGCGCGCGGAGCACGCCTATCAACGCGCGGCCTCGGACTTCTATGGGAAGCGGTTCGCCGAGGCGGTGACGGGCTTCCAGCGCATCAGCCAGGAGCCGGGCTCGCCCTATCGCGCGCTCGCCGCGTATCTGGTGGCGCGGGTCCACGTGCGACAGGCCTTGCTGGAGCGGCCCGAGAGCTGGCGGTCCGCGCCCGTCTCCACGCCGGAGTTCTCCGCTCGACTCATCGAGGCGGAGCAGGTGATGGCGCGAGTGCTCGCCAACCCCGCGCTGCGAGAAGTCCATCCGGCGACCGTGCGCCTGCGCAACCTCGTCCGAGCCCAGCTCCAGCCCGACACATTCCATTGCGAGTTGATGGGGCCATTGCGAGTTGATGGGGCGCGTGATTCAGCCAGGGACGGGCTCGGCGCTGGGGGGCGAGCTTCATGACCTGAACGTGGGGCTCACGCGGGTCCTCGACGATGACCAGAAGTCGTCCCAGCCGCTCTGCGGCGGACTGACGGGGTCTCCGGGAGAGCTGGCGGAGTGGCTCGCCGCCACGTACGTCCCTCCGATTCTGGGCGACGACCCGGCGCGGGAGCGGGCGCAGCGGAGCTACGCGTTGGCCGTGGCCCGGTGGGGGAAGACGCGGAGGGTGCCATGGCTCGTCACCGCGCTGCTCCATGCGCGTGTGGATTCACCGGGGCTGCGCGAGGTGCTCCAGGCGGCATCCCAGGTCCCCGTGACGGCGCCCGCCGCGTTGACGCTGGTGTACCGCTCCGCTCGGCTGCTGCGGGAGCTGGGAGAAGTCGAGGCGGCTCGGGCACAGCTCGCGAGGGTGCCCCTGGAGCTGACTCGGGAGCACGTCTCCAGCGACAACCTGCTGCGCGGCGAGCGGTTCATGCTCGCGCGGGACTGGGGTGAAGCCCTGGTGAGCGCCCAGCGGCTGGCGGCGGGACTGGAGGAGTCCTCGGGGCTCAGTGATGCCCACGAGGCGCCGCGCGCGGAGCGGAGGGTGGATTGGGACCGGAAGGCGATGGAGCTGATGAACGCTCGGGTGACGGCGAGGCGACTGGGCGAGCTGGCCGCGACGGAGGGACTGCCTTCATCCCTGCAGCGTCAGTTCCGGTGGACGGCCTTCACGCGCGCCGTGGTGGTGGAGGACCATGAGACCCTCGTGGCCATGGCGAAGGAGCTGGCGCGGTCGGAGCGGCGCGCCGCCGATGGGATGACGGCCTTGCTCAAGCCGATGTCTCGCGAAGAGCGCTTGTTCGAGGCCCAGCTCCTGTTGATGGACGCACTGGGTTCGACGCCGGAGTTGCTGGGTGAGGCTTCCGGACACAGGAGCATGGAGGTGTCCGACGAGGACGCCGAGCTCTACATCCGGGAGATGCTCACGTTCGGGAAGATTGGCTGGTGTATCGACAGCGCGGCGACGCCGGCGGTGGCGCTGTCCTTCCTGACGTCGGAGGAGGAGAAGGCCGCCACGGAGGAGTGGAGCAAGGTGGTCGCGGCGGGCAACTCGATGAGCTATCTCGGCGGCGCGGCGCTGGCGTGGGCACGGGCGCATCCGAAGGACCCTCGCGCTCCGGTGGCGCTCTACCGCGTGGTCCGGGCCAGCAAGAAGTCCTGTCAGGCGAACACGTCCGAGGCTCGCGATGCGTTCCGGCTCCTGCATCGACGCTACGGGAAGAGCGACCTGGCCCGGAAGACGAAGTACTACTACTGAGTGAGGCGCGTCTCGGTGGGCTGTGGAAGGTTCGTCCTGCTCTTGCTCTGTGGGGCACTCGCCTGTGTGCCCACGTCGGAGCCGCCGCGTGTGGTGCTCTGGGCCTGGGAGCGGCCGGAGGACCTGCGGTTCCTGGAGGGACAGTCCGCCGAAGTCGCGGTCCTGTTGGCGACGGTCGAGCTGACGAACACGTCGAACATCATCCAGCGGCGGAGGCAGCCCCTGCGTCTGCCTCCGGGACTGGTGCCGCGAGCCACGGTGCGCTTGGAGATGCGAGGAGGCGCCTCGCTCGCGCGCTTCTCGGCGGAGAGAATCTCCGTGCTCGCGGACCAGCTCATCACCCTCGCGGTCCGGCCCGAGGCCACGGGCCTTCAGATTGATTTCGACGCGCGGGAGTCCGAGTACGACGCCTATGTCTCGCTGCTCCATGTGTTGCGAGCGCGGCTGCCGCCGGCACATCGGCTGTCCATCACGGGGCTGGCGTCGTGGTGTGTCCCGGGAAGCTGGGTGGCGCGAGCGCCCGTGGACGAGGTGGTGCCCCAGCTCTTCCGCATGGGTCCGGAGGCCGCCATCTGGCGGCGACGCTTCGCGCGAGAGATTCCCCAGCCCTGCCAAGGCAGCGTGGGGCTCGCCTTCGACGAGCCGCGCGCGGTGCCTCCAGGCACACGCACCCTCTACGTCTTCAATCCGAAGCCGTGGACCGCCGCCGACCACGCGCGCATCGTCGAGGAGCTCTCGCCGTAATCAAGTCCGAGCCATCACCGGGAACCGGTCCGGTCCCTCGGGTAGCGGAAGGTTGCGCACGAACAGGTCCGCCTCCGTGTCCTCCCCCACCACCTCCGCGCCAGGCCACCAGCGCTCGGGCGTGAAGCCGAACCGCACCTCCTTCACGGGCTGGTCAATCAACCGCGACAGGTGCGGCCGCAAGTCGAAGACCTCTCTCGCGTAGACGTCCTCGATGTGCAGCACCCCGTCCTCCACCCCCGCGAACACCCACGCATCCTCTCGCAACCGGCGCAGCGGCCTCGCGAAGTTCGCAGCCGCGTACCACGTCGCGATGTGCCCATGCCGCCGCGCGCCAAAGCGCTCCGTCACGGCCACCCCCTCCGCCGCCAACGCGACCAACGCCTCCCGCGCACGCGCCTCCGACAGGTCCACCTCCGGCGCCATCTCCCCCACGGGCTCCACGCTCAACGACACCCCGAACAACCGCTGCTCCCGAGGCACGAAACCAAAGCGCGGATAGAACCCGAGCACGTTCTTGTTCGCGAACAACAGCACCGGCGCACTCCCACAGAAATCGAGCGCCGCCTCCATCACCCTCCGCGACAAGCCCTGCCCCCTGCGCTCCGGCACACAGCCCACCGCGCCGAGCTGATACCCCTCCACGTCCCGCCCCTCCACCCGCAGGCACATCCGCGACACGGACGCGTTCGCCACCACGCGCCCTTCCTCCATCACGCTGAACGCCCGGTACTCCTCGCGCCACTCGCCCCAGGCACACCAGCGACGGAAGTCGACCGTGCGGAAGACTCGCGGCACGTACTCACAGAAGGCGACCTGCAGCTCGGGAGCACGGTGGTCGATGACCACGACCTGCGACTTCGACATGGGATGCACCCTCGTCACAACCATCCATTAGGCAACACGTCCGAGCGACACCCGACCCACGCCCCCCCGCATCTCCGAGGATTCAGCGCCGCCCCACACCCCAAGGAGCCCTCGCATGTGCACTGACTTCCTCATCGTTGCCTCGGACAAGAGCGTGGTGAATGGACGCAGCATGGAGTTCGGCGTCGACCTCGGCTCCGAAATCCTCGTCCGGGCCCCGGGCTCCAAGTTCATCTCGCCCTCGCCCCACGGCCTCCTCAATGGCCTGTCGTGGACGTCGTCCTATGGCTACGTGGGCCTCACCGCCAAGGACAGCCTCCCCATCATCGTCGATGGAATCAACACCGCCGGACTCTCCACCGGCAGCCTCTGGCTCCCCGGCTCCCGCTATCCCAAGGTCACCGTCAACGCCAAGGCCCTGACGCTCGCGCAGTTCCCCGGCTGGGTGCTCGGCAACTTCGCCACCGTCGCAGAGGTCCGCTCCGCGCTCCTCGAAGGCGTCGCCCAGGTCTGGGAGAGCGACTGGCTCGCCAAATACCTCCCCCTCCACTTCCCCATCCACGACGCACAGGGCAACAGCCTGGTCGTCGAGTTCCTCGACGGCGAGCTCCACCTCCACGACAACCCCGTCTCCGTCCTCACCAACGCGCCGCCCTTCCCCGTGCAGCTCCAGAACCTGCGCACCTACGTGGGCCTCTCTCCCTACGACGCCAAGCCCATCCAGCTGGGCAGCGAGACCTTCACCCAGCCCGGCCACGGCAGCGGCCTGCACGGCATCCCCGGCGACGCCATGCCGCCCTCCCGCTTCGTCCGCGCCACCTACCTCAAGCAGTTCGCCCGCCCCGTCGCCAACGCGACCGAGGCCACCAGCCTCGCCTTCCACATCCTCAACTCCGTCGACATCCCCAAGGGCACCGTGCGCTCCGTCAACGAGAAGACCCAGCGGGAGGAGGACGACTACACCCAGTGGACCGTCGCCAAGGACCTCACGCACACCGTCTTCAACGTGCGCTTCTACGAGGACCAGCTCATCTACTCGGTGAACCTCAAGACGCTCGACTTCGGCGCCGCCGACGGGAAGACCTTCCGCGTCCCGTCCAGCCCCGCCTCCATCGACCTCACCCCGAAGCTCACCAGCTGAGCGACCTCGAGGGTCACCCGCTCCCCAGCGGAAGCTGGGGGGCCTTGGGTCCTCCCGAGACGAAGCACTCCCGCACCAACTGCACGAAGCGCGTCAACGAGGCCGGGCGCTGACGGGACGCGCGAGTCACCGCGCTCCAGCGCCGGCGAATCCCCCGAGGCGTGAGCCGGAGTGCGTGCAACCCGTGCCCCTGCGCTGGAAGCATCCAGCCCGGCAGCGCCGTCACCCCCATGCCTCCCCGCACCAGCTCGATGAGCGCCTCGGTGAGCGGCACGGGAGAGACCCGCTGCGGCTCGACATTCGCCGGCCAGAAGACCCGCGTGAAGATGTCGAGCTGCTCACGCGGCGCCGCATACGTGAGCAGGTGCTCCGACGCGACTTCCTCCGCCGTGACATGCGCACGCCGGGCCAGCGCATGGCCCGCCGGAACCACCAACATCAGCTCATCCGTGAAGAGCGCGGTCCGCGCCAGCTTCGCGTGCGGAGGCACATCCGTGGTCAACGCGAGGTCCAGTCCGCCACTCAGCAGCGCGTCGAGCGGCTGGCGCGTGGCCTCCAGGACGATGCGCAGCTCCGCGCGCGGAAACTCCGCCTGCCATCGACCGAGGAGGGGCGGCAGCCAGCCATAGACCGTGTAGCAGCCCGTGCTGAGCCGCAGCAGGTCGTCCTTCGGATTCGCGCGACACAGCGCCTCCGCCTGGGCCACCTCATTCAGCACCCGCCGCGCCGAGGTGAGCAGCCTCTCCCCCGCGGCCGTCAGCAACAGCCGACGCTGGCGACGCTGGAAGAGCTGCACGCCCAGCCGCTCCTCCGCGTCGCGAAGCTGGTGGCTCAGCGCCGAGGACGTGAGGTGGAGCTGTCGGCTCGCCGAGACCAGGCTCCCCGTGTCAGCCACCGCGGCAATCAGCTTGAAGTGACGAAGCTCGAGCATGTCGGTCCAGCCTGACATGAACGGCCTTCATCTCCTTCGCGAAATCGTTTCGCTGCACTCACGAATCCCGAATCCTTAACGTGGCACCACCCACGGCAACCTGGGCCACCCACATCCAAGAAGGCGCACCCATGCCCCATCACGCTCCCACCCCTCCCTGGAGTTCCCTGCGAGTCGACGACGTCGAGCCCATCGTCGTCGGCCCCGGCTGCTTGCGCAGGGACCTGCCGAGCACCCCGGATATCCGCGCCTGGGTCGTGGACATCGCGCCCGGAAGCCAGTGGCCCTGGGTGGACACCCACGACACCGGCGAAGTGCTCTTCATCGTGAGTGGTGAGCTCATCGAAGGAGAGCAGCGCATCGGGGCCGGGTCGTCCGTGTTCTTCGCGCCGGGGAGCAGCCACCGGCCGAGGACCGAGCAGGGCGTGCGCATCTTCGGCATCAATCCCCTCTCGCCCCCGCAACGCGGAGCCACCCCATGACGTCACGCCAGCCGGGCCCCGGGCGCCGGGACTTCCTCCGGGCGACGCTCTCCCTCGCCGCGGGCGCGGTGCTGCTTCCTCCGGGGACGGGCCGCGCGGCGAAGCCCGATGAGGGCACACAGCTGCGCGCACGGCGGCTCGCCTGGGCCGGCGTTCAACTGCAGCTCGGGAAGGACTCCCTCTTCCTCGACCCGCTGCTGGACCCCGCCGTGTGGGGCCCCGCGCTGAAGGACCCGCTCGTTCCGCTGGAGGCGGGGGATGGCGGCCGGTTCGTGCTGGTGACCCATCGCCACCCGGACCACTTCGACCGGATGGCCGTTCGCCAAATCCTCGGCGACACGGGCACGCTGGTCTGCTCACCCGACACCGCCGTCGTGGCCGCGTCGGCGGGGTTCCGCGTCCGGACCGCGCCCCTCTACGAGCCCCTCCTGCTCAATGACTTCACCGTCACCGCCGTGCCCGCCGCGGACGGGTATGGAGATCAACAGGTGTCCTGGGTCGTCTCGGGCGGAGGCCGCCGCATCGTCCACTGTGGCGACACGCTGTGGCACGGCGCCTGGTGGCACATCGGCCGGCAGCTCGGCCCGTTCGACGCGGCCTTCCTGCCCATCAACGGGGCCCGCTTCGGCTGGCGCAAGCCCGTCAGCGACGTCCCCGGCGTGCTGACACCCGAGCAGGCCGTCGCGGCGGCGGCGGTGATGGAGGCGCGGCTCCTGGTCCCCATCCACTATGGCATCACGCCCTCCGACGACTACCGCGAGGTCCCCGACGCGGAAGCCCAGCTCCTGGCGGCGGCGAAGAAGCGGAAGGTGAACGTGGAGCTGGCTCGGCCCGGAGAGTGGCTGACCTGGAAACCCCGGCCCTGAAGCCCGCACCGGCCCCATCCCGGAACTTCCGGGGTGGGTCACTCTTGTGTCAGGATTGAATCTGCAACCGGCGCACAATGACCCTCGCGCCACTCCGCCGTCGTCCCCCGCGGACCCATCCTCACAAGGAGCCTCCCTCATGAAGCGGTTCATCCAGGGCCTGTCCCTGACGTCCCTGTGTTTCTCGCTGATGGCCTGTGGCGCCAGCAAGATGTACACGCTCCCCGTCCAGGCGGACCGGGCCTCGGAGACGAAGACGGCCCTGTGGACCTGCGCCACCGAGAGCGGCCTCGAGTCCCAGTCGCCTCCGGACCGGATGGCCATCGCCGTCACCTACGACCCGACCGCGACCATGTACTACACGTACAACGAGCGCGACGCGTACACGTTCCAGGTCATCGTGGATGACAAGCAGGTGCCCCCGGCCGAGCTCGACGCGAAGTTCGCCACCGTGCGCAAGAAGGGCGAGGAGCTCTACGTCTGCGCGCAGGACCGCGTGAACCCGCGCGTCGCCGCCGCCGCCGCGCCCGCGCAGACGAACGTCAACATCCAGCTCAACGCCCAGGGCCCAGGCACGCCGAACGGCATGTCCGCGGGCGCGTCGGTGTCCACGAACACCACCTTGGCCACCGCCACGACGACCTCGTCGTCCGCGTCCGTCTCCTCCTCCACCTCCGTCGACATGAGCGCGGGCACCTGCGCTCGCGCGGTGGACTGCTACGCGCGGCTGGCCAAGACGGTCTGCGAGGGCGCGCAGGACTGCAGCTTCAAGGTGGAGCTGAGCGGCAATGACGAGGCCGGGTGCCGCGACGCCCTGCTGCGCGTGCCGGACATGCTCCAGCCCTTCAAGATGATTCGCCCGAACCTCTCCGCCCCGGCCGTCTGCCGCGCGGAGTAGTCGCACGCCGTGCCTGGAGGGCACCCTTCGTCCGTGCCCTCCAGTCCCTCGCGCCTCAGTGGATGCGCAGCGCGAGCTTGCCCAGGTGGTGCTTGCCCACGGCCTCGTGCGCGCGCGAGGCGTCCTCCAGCCGGTAGACCTTCGACACCTCCACGTGGAAGGGCCCGGCCTCGATGAGTCCATTGAGGCGGCTCAGCGCGCGCGGATGCGGCTCGCCGTTGTAGGCGGTCACCTTGACGCCCTCGGGGCCCTTGGGCTCGGGCTCGACGCCGTTGGGGTAGGCGATGTGTCCGCCCTTCTTCACCGTCGACAGCGCCTGGTCCGTCTTCTCTCCGCCCGCGAGCACCAGCACCGCGTCGAGCCCCTCCGGCGCGAACTCCCGGCACGCCTTCGCCACGTCATCCGCGCGGCCGTTCACCACCTTGTCCGCGCCAATCTTCTTCCCCAGCTCCACGCCGTCCTCGCCGGACACCACCGCGAGGACTCGCGCGCCCAGCCTCTTGGCCAACTGCACCGCCAGGTGCCCCACGCCGCCGCTGGCGCCGTACACCATGAGGTTCGTGCCCTTGCCGACCTTGAGCGTGTCCTCCACGCCTTGCAGGGCGGTGACGCCATCCGCCGCCAGCACTCCCGCCTGCTCCGCGCTCAGCCCCTTCGGAATCGGCGCCGTGTCCGTGGCCCGTACGCAGGCGTATTCCGCGTAGAAGCCCCCCTTCGAGTTGAGGAAGCCCGCGGCGTAGACCTTGTCGCCGACCTTGAAGTCCTTCACCCCGTCCCCCACGGCCACGACGGTGCCCGCGCCGTCCGAGCCCAGCACGTAGGGGAAGGTCGACTTGTTCGGCCTGATGCTCTCCATGCCGCCCTCGCGCTCTTCGGGGTCCCACTGGCCGATGCCCGCGGTCTCCACCTTGATGAGCACGTCATCGGGCCCCAGGGAGGGAACAGGGAGCGTCTTCATCCCGAGCAGCTCGGGACCGCCAAACCGGTCGATGGCGATGGCCTTCATCTGGGAAGGAATCGAGGTCTTCATGGGTGGGCTCCTCGCGGGCGCAGGTCTCCCGCGACGGACAGGGTTTCACCGCACGCTGCTCACGAGCCCCGGGGGCGCAAGGGGGCTCGAACCGGGTCGAGCCAGGGCCCGCCCTCACGGCCGCCACCCAGGCACGGAAGACACCCGCTTGGAATACAGTCGCCCGACAACCGAAGGCACGGGAGGTCGTGATGTCGTCGACGTCGAAGCTGCGCGGGTGGCTGGTGGGCGGAGTCCTGATGCTGTCCACCGCGGCGGCGAGCGCGGGCAAGTCGAGCGTGTCGCTGGGGGACATCGAGCTGCGCGTCTTCGACCAGACGAAGGCCGCCATCGTCAAACTCGAGGAGGCCAAGGACCCCTACGGCGGCTTCGTCGACGCCGTGTTCCTGGTGCAGGTGAAGGGCACCTTCGAGGGCGACAAGCCCCTGAAGCTCAAGGTCGTGGTGAGCGCGCCCAAGGAGGAGTCGGAGGCTGGCGAGCGACGCGCGTGGAAGGTGACCCAGACGCGCGAGCTGCACGCACTCCCCCAGAGCGGCGTCCTCCAGGTGCCCTTCCTCATGCCCTACGAGTGCTCGTCCACCGTGAAGGTGGTGGCCACCCTCACCGGCCCTGGCATCCAGGCCAGCAAGAAGCTGGACACCGCGTTTCCGTGCGCGGAGTGAGCCGGGCAAGCGCTCACCAGCCCAGCGCCTCGGGCACCTGGTCGAACAGGCGCAGCACCGCGGGGAGCCGGGCGTGCTGCCGCTTCATCTCCGCCCACACCGAGGGGTGCTGCCGCGTCCGCACCTGCGTCACCAGCAGGTCGAGCTCCTCTCGGGAGAACCCCTGCGTCTTCGCGCGGAGGTAGTTCCCCAGGTGCGCCATGTAGTCCCAGTACGCGGCGCGGCGTGACTGCGGCAGGACCTCGCGCACGTTCAATTGCAGCACGGTAATCGTGTACTCCGCGCGCCGGTGCGCCTCCGTCCCCGCGCGCCCCTTTGGCACGAAGTAGAACGTGTCGCGCAGGTCCAGCTCGAGGAACTCCGTGGGGTCCTCGATGCGCGGGTCCAGGAACACGGGCCGGCCAGGAATGGGAGGCTCCACCGGCGCCCCTCGCTCGCGCCTCACGTCCGTCAGGACATTCGTCCCCTCGGCGAAGACCGCGAAGTGGTCATTCTTGCGCGGGTTGCAGACGCCACACGCATACAGGTAGTTCGCCCAGGCGAAGGCGACCTCCGGGTAGAGCGTCTTCGGGCGGATGTGCTCCACCTCGTCCGCGACGGAGTCCTCGCAGTAGGCGCAGCGGCGCACGCCCGAGCACATCTCGGACAGCGTCGCCTTGACGTGGTCGAAGATGGGGTTGCCAATCTTGTTGAACGCGGAGAAGCGCTTCTTCGCCTGCGCCACCCGCTCCGCGTAGTCCCCGGCCGCGTCCAGTTCCCGCTGGTACTTCTTCAGCCCCTCGCGCGCCTCCGCGGGCAACGGCTTCTCGGGCAGGCGAATCATTTGAGCAGGCGCTCCACCGCGGGGGACGGCAGCACGCTCGCGGCGGTCGGCGTGCGCATGCGCAGACGCTCCTGCTCCTGGCGCTCCTCGGCGCTCAGCCCTCCGTCCAGTTCCTTCTGGTTGAGGAAGGCCAGGCGCTCCAGCTGCGCGAGCGCTTCCGGAGAGCGCGTCGACATGTCCCCGAAGGCGCCCGTGCCGTAGGCGTCCACCCCGCTCCCGTAGAGGAGCCGCTCGCGGGTGATGCCGGTCACCATGCTGGACGGCTCATCCGCGCCGGGACGCGGCAGCCAGAAGAGGCTCCCCTCCGCCGCGGCCTGGCAG
Organism: Myxococcus stipitatus; assembly: GCF_038561935.1. The sequence goes on from NZ_CP102770.1 coordinate 9,823,025, forward strand.
ATGAGCGGGCTGTACGTCGTGACGAGGAATTGAAGGTGCGGGAAGTGCTTGCGGAACCAGAACCCCACGCGGCGCTGCCACGTGGGATGCAGGTGGGCCTCGACCTCGTCGATGAGGACGACGCCCGGCGGCTGGAGCGACAGCGCATCGCCCGGCGCGAAGAGGCCCTGGGTGCCGTAGGTGCTCGCGAGCTGGCGGATGAGCTCGAGCGTCAGGCTCAGCACCGACTGGAAGCTGTCGCCGAGGCTCTCGATAGAGACCTCGTTGCCCTGGCCATCCACGAAGCGCACGCCTCGCGCGGAGACGGAGTCGAGCCGCGTCTGGTGCGGCAGGAAGTCGGGCTGGTTGATGAACGCCACGAGCGGCTCCAGCAAGCCCGCGTCGGGGCCCTTCTCCAGCTGCTTCAGCCACTCGAGGCTCGCGCGCAGGGCCACGGACGCATCGAACATCGACAGGTGGCGCGCGAGCCTCGGCTGCGAGGAGAAGCGCGCCTCCTGTGCCGCGTCGCCGCCCGTGAAGCGCCTGTAGGGACCGAACGCGGCGCTGAACCACCCCCGGCCCGTGCCCCAGAGTCCGGGTGCGGCGACCAGACTCGGGGCCCCGGACACGAGCTGCGTGCCACTCCCCACGCGCTGGAGCCGCAGCTCCGCCGAGACGTCCGACGCCACGGAGGCCCCAGCCTGGTCCCAGCGCGAGTCCCCACTCAACAACACCTGAATCGAACCGGACGGCGCTCCCGCCCGGAGCCACTCACTCCAATCCTGATGAAGCGCCATCGCCGCGTCGCGCCCCACCAGCGCGAGCGAGATGGCGCGAAGAAGAGAGCTCTTGCCCGCGCCGTTGTCTCCGATGACGACGTGCCATCCCGGAAGCGAGGACGGCTCCCACTCCAGCTCAGCCATCGACCGGATGTTCTCGAGGACGACTTTCTTCAGATACATGGCGACACAGGACGCCCGAATCAGTCGGAGGGGTCAATCGCTCCGCCGCCACAGTGTGCAGCCGCGAGGAATCGTCGCGAACCCATCCATCCCAGGCCCCCTCGGAGGTGGGCCGCCGGATGGTAAGCAAGACAACCCCCTGAATCGTCGCGTGTCAGTCCTGACTGGTAGCTTTCACGCATGCCGGACATCCGACTGCCCGCCGAAGCGAAGTTCAAGACTGAGCTGGACGCCCTCGCCGCCCATGACGACAAGCCTCGCCCTCCCGGGTGGGCGCTCTCGCCTCGCGCCGTCGAGACCTACATCCTCGGGAGCACAAAGCCCGTGGGCGGCGTTCCCATCACCCCGAAGTACGTGGGTGACAAGGGGCTCGTGCAGGTGTGCATCGCCACCCTGGCGTCGGACCGGGCGCTGATGCTCGTGGGCGAGCCGGGCACCGCGAAGAGCTGGCTCTCCGAGCACCTCTCCGCCGCCATCAGCGGCACCTCCGCCCTCATCGTCCAGGGCACCGCGGGCACCAGCGAGGACCACCTCAAGTACTCGTGGAACTACGCGCTGCTGCTCGCCAAGGGCCCCACGCCCGAGGCGCTCGTCCCCTCTCCCGTGCTGCGTGCCATGCGCGGCGGCAAGTTCGCCCGCTTCGAGGAGGTGACGCGCACCTCGCCGGAGATTCAGGACGCACTCATCTCCCTCCTCTCGGAGAAGCAGGTCTCCATCCCGGAGCTGGGCGAGGTGGTGAGCGCGCAGCGGGGCTTCAACCTCATCGCCACCGCCAACACGCGAGACCGCGGCGTCAACGAGATGAGCGCCGCGCTCAAGCGCCGCTTCAACTTCGTCACCGTTCCCGTGGTGGATGACCTGGAGCAGGAGATTCAAATCGTGACCAGGCGCGAGGCGGAGCTGCGCAATGACTACCAGGTCGGTGTCCCGCCGACGGAGGAGCTGTCGCGCCTGCTGCTCACGCTCTTCCAGGAGCTGCGCCAGGGCGTGACGAAGGATGGGAAGACGAAGGTCCGCACGCCGGGCGCGGTGCTCTCCACGGCCGAGGCCATCAGCGTGTTGTTCAACAGCTCCATCCTCGCGCAGCAGTTCGGCGGCGGGAAGGTGACGCCGCACGAGCTGGCCGCGTCGCTGGTGGGCGCGGTGGTGAAGGAGCAGGAGGACGACGTGAAGGCCCTGCGCGAGTACATGGAGACGGTGGCCAAGAGCCGCTCCGGCGCGTGGAAGGAGCTGTACTCCGCGAGCAAGAAGCTCCTGAGGGGCTGATGGACCTGGACCTGCTCACCCGGGTGCACCTGTTCCCGGTGCGCCACCACTCGCCGCGCACCACGGCGGTGCTCGGACGCTGGCTGGAGCACGTGAGGCCGGAGGTGGTGCTCATCGAGGGCCCCTGCGACGCCTCCGCGCTCGTGGACGTCCTGTGCGACGCGGACACCCGGCCTCCCATCGCCCTGCTCGGCTACCGCACGGATGACACGCCGGGCTCCGCGCTGTGGCCCTTCGCGGAGTATTCCCCCGAATACGCGGCGCTGCACTGGGCCCAGGCCCACGCCGCCCGCGCGCTCTTCATCGACATCCCCGCGGGCGTCAGTCTGGCCCTGGCGGTGCCTCCCGAGACAGAGGCGGAGGCGGAGGCCCAGGAGCCCGCGGCGGAGACGCCGCCTCTTCCGGAGGCGGAGGAGCCCATCACCGAGCGGTTCGCGCGGGAGCAGGGCTACCGCTCATTCGAGGAGCTGTGGGAGGCGCTGTTCGAGGCACCGGACTGGACGCCCGAGGGCTTCAAGGGCGTGCTGCTCGCGTGGGCGGACGTGCTCAACGCGGGGCCTCGCCCGGACCATCACCGCTGGCGCGATGCCTTCATGGCGCGGCGGGTGCTGGAGGTGGTGGCCAGCGGGGTCTCGCCCGAGAAGATCGCCGTCGTGGCGGGCGCCGCGCACGTGGCCGCCTTCGTCGCGAAGGACGTGGACGCCGCGCTGGAGGCCCGGCTCCCGGTAGGCGTGCCCTGCGCGGTGACGGTGATTCCGTACAGCTTTCCCCGCCTGTCCGAGCAGCTCGGCTACGGCGCGGGAAATCGCGCGCCGCACTTCTACCAGAAGGCCCATGAGGCGAAGTGTGACTTCCGGCGCGCGACGCTGGAGGTGCTCATCGACTTCGCCGGACACCTGCGCATGCGCGGCTTCACCGCGTCGCTGTCCGACGTGCTGGAGGCCTATCGGCTCGCGGTGACGCTGTCGGACCTGCGCGAGAAGACGGCGCCGGGCCTGGACGAGCTGCGCGAGGCCACCATCGCCACGCTGTGCCGAGGCGATGCGACCCACGTCGACTCCTTCCTGTGGAAGAGCGTGGTGGGCCACCAGGTGGGTCGCGTGGCCAGCCGCATCGGAAAGAACTCGCTCCAGGCGGAGTTCTGGCGGGAGGTGGACTCGCGCCACCTGCCGCGCACCGACAGCCCGGAGACCTTCACGCTGCGGTTGAGCAACGAGGTGGAGGTGGGCTCGTCGGTGTTCCTGCACCGGCTGCGGGTGGCGGGCATTCCCTACGCCACGCTCGCGGGCACCGCCCAGCAGAAGGCCACCTCCAAGGAGGCCAGCGCCCAGGCCGCGCTCACGCGCGTGCGGGAGTCGTGGCAGGCCCAGTGGACGCCATCCACCGACGTCGCGCTGGTGGAGAAGATTGTCCTGGGCGACTCGCTGGAGGCCGTGACGACGCGTGTCCTTCAGGAGCAACTGGACGCGGCGCGGAGCACGGGCGGCGCCGCGGAGGTGCTGCTGGAGTCGGTGATTACCGGCTGCGCGCAGACGCTGGGCGCCGCGCTGCGCGCGTGTGATGCCCATGCCTCCACGGACGTGGACCTGCCCTCGCTCGCCTCGGCGGCGCGGGCGCTGTCGGGACTCGTCGCGTATGGCACCTCCCGCGCGCATACGGCCATGGGCGACGAGGCCGTGGCCGTGCTCTGCCAGAAGACCTTCACTCGCGCGCTGCTGCGGGTGCACGAGGCCTGCGCCTGCGCGCCCGACGCCGTGCCCGCCGTGATGGATGCGCTGCGGACGCTGCACGAGGTGGCGCTGGCGCAGCCGCTCGCGGACAAGGCCGGGTGGCTCGCCGCGGCCCGGGAGCTGATGCACAGCGGCACCGTGCACCCTTCCGCGTCGGGACTGGCGACGGGGCTCTTGTACCTGTCGCAGGAGCTGACCGAGGAGGAGGTCGCGCGGGAAGTGGGGCTGCGGCTGTCGCTCGCGGTGGCGCCGGAGGTGAGCGCGTCGTGGCTGGAGGGCTTCCTGCGGGTCAACGCGCTGGTGCTGGTGAAGAACCGCGACGTGGTGAAGGCGCTCGACACGTTCCTGGTGGGCATCGACCCCGAGCTTTTTCGTCAGACCCTCCCGGTATTGAGAAGAGCCCTGGGCGTGCTCGGTCACACCGAGCGGCGCTACCTCATGGAGAACGTCGTGGCCGTGCGGCGGCTCGGAGAGCAGGGCCGCGCGGTGAGGACGGTGCTCGAGGAAAAGGACAAAGAGAAGCTCAAGGACATGAGCGCGGAGCTGGGCAAGGCGCTCGATGACCTGGACGACCTGCTATGAGCGTTGACCCCAAGAACCTCTCGGAGAAGGACCGCGACGCGCTCCTGCGCTGGCGGTTGGCGCTGGGCCCCGTCGCGGAGAAGACGGGGGCGTGTCCCTCGCTGCGCTCGCTGACGGGCGCCTCGGGCTCGGTGGGCCTGACGGGTGGAGACCTGGAGCCGCTGGATGACGCGCTCTCCTTCGTCTACGGCGAGCGCACTGGAGGACGCGAGGGCTCCAGGCCCTACATCCCCGAGTGGCTGGGCGCGCTGCGCAGCTTCTTCCGCGACGACGTGATTGCGCTCGTCCAGAAGGACGCCATCGAGAAGAAGGGCCTCACGCAGCTCCTGTTCGAGCCGGAGACGCTGCCCTTCCTCGAGAAGAACGTGGAGCTGGTGACGACGTTGGTGAGCGCGCGCGGGCTCATCCCGGACGAGGCGAAGTCCCTGGCGCGGACCATCGTCCGCGAGGTGGTGGACGAGCTGCGCAAGAAGCTGGAGTCCACCGTCCGCACGGCGGTCTTCGGAGCGCTGCGCCGCGACAGGACGAGCCCGCTGCCCATCGCGCGCAACATCGACTGGAAGCGCACGATTCGCCACAACCTCAAGGGCTGGGACGCGGAGAACCAGCGCCTGGTGCCCGAGCGCTTCTACTTCTGGCCCAACCAGCGGCGGCACCACGAGTGGGACGTGACGCTGGTGGTGGACCAGTCCGGCTCCATGGCGGAGAGCGTGGTCTACAGCTCCGTCATGGCCGCCATCTTCGCGTCGCTGGATGTGCTGCGCACGCGGCTGGTCCTGTTCGACACGGAGGTGGTGGACATGACGCACCTCCTGTCGGACCCGGTGGAGGTGCTGTTCTCCACGCAGCTCGGCGGCGGCACGGACATCAACCGCGCGGTGGCGTACGCGCAGGCGAACCACGTCCAGCGGCCGGAGAAGACGCTCTTCCTGTTGATCACGGACCTCTACGAGGGCGGCAACGCGCAGGAGCTGCTCGCGCGGCTGCGGCAGCTGGTGGACTCGCGCGCGAAGGTGCTGTGCCTGCTGGCGCTGTCGGACGGTGGCAAGCCCTCCTACGACCAGGCGATGGCGAAGGAGCTCACCGCGATGGGCATTCCGTGCTTCGGGTGCACGCCGCGCAAGCTGGTGGACGTGGTGGAGCGAGTGATGCGCAACCAGGACCTGACGCCGCTGCTGTCCTCCGAGAAGGAGCTGTCCCATGGCTGAGTTGCGAAAGCTGGCCCCGGGCATGAGCGCCCTGACGGAAGTCATCAGCGACCGGGACGAGCTGGCCAAGGGCGCGCGCATCTTCGACGACAAGCACATCACCCACCTGTCGCGCTTCGAGAACCGGCTGTTCGCGGACGCGCTCGGCTCCGGGGCGACGCCCTACAAGGTCTCGCTGGTGTTTGGCGATGGCCGCGAGGTGAAGGGGCGGTGCTCGTGCATGGCCGCGCGCTCGCGCCCGTTCTGCAAGCACGCGGCGGCGCTGCTGGTGGCGTGGTCTCGCGCGCCGGAGTCCTTCGTCACCGCCGACGCGCCTCCGGCTGGCGCGGGGGGCCCCGCGAAGAAGAGCGTGAAGAAGGGCAAGACGGAGACCGCGGACCTGATGAAGGCGGGCGTGGCCCAGGTCTCCACGCTGGTGCGGGAGCTGGGGCTGTCGGGTGTGGCGTCCCTCTCCGAGGACCGCGCCAGCCAGGTGCGCGCCCTGGGGGAGACCCTGCGCGCCAACGGGCTGCGCAGGCTCGCGGCCAGCACGGTGGAGGTGGCGAGCCTCCTGGAGAAGGCCGCCGAGCGCACCGGTGAGTTCGAGGCGCCCGCCTTCACCGACCTGGTGGCGGACATGCTGCTCACCACGCGCAAGGTGGAGAAGCACCTGGGCGGCGAGGCGCTCGACGACCGCTACGTCGAGGAGCTCATCGGCAAGACGTGGACGAAGAAGGACCGCGCGCCCGTCGAGGGCCTGACGCTGCTGGAGTACGCGTTCTCCGCGCGTGTCACGCCCGACAACTTCATCATCCGCGAGAGCCGCTTCGTGGAGCTCGGCTCCGGCAGGCACTACGCGGAGAAGCAGATCCTCCCCGCCTTCCTCAAGAGCGTGGAGCCCAAGCGGAGCCACGCGGGCGACGTGCTGGAGGAGGCGAAGGGGGGCCAGTATCCCGGCTTCGCGCCCTTCCGGCTGGACCTGGACGCGGAGCTGAAGCGCCGTCCCCTGGACGAAGCGGCCCTGGTCCAACTTGTGGAGAAGTCGCTCCCGGACGTGGGGGCCGCGCTCGCCGCCTTCCAGGAGCACCGCAAGGACGTCTTCGCGCCGGAGCGGTTGCCGATGGCGCTGCGCGTGCAGACGCTGTTCGCCAGCGGGAAGCGCTCCCAGCTCGTCGACTCGAAGGGCCAGGGCTTGTTCCTGCCGGCCGACGACCCGCTCGACGAGTCCATCTCCGCGGCCCTGGAGGGCGCGACGCTCGAGATGGTGCTCGGGGACATGGCCCTGGAGGCCGCGCTGCCCACGCTGTTCCCGTTGGCGATGGTGGTGAAGACCGCCGAGGGCCTGAGGCTGCGGGGCCTGTCCCGCCTGGAGGTGGAGGAGACGCCGCGGCGGGGACGCCGACGGGCGGTGACCTCCGCCGCCGGGTCTTCTTCCTCGTCGCGCACGGGCTGGGCGGACGCGGCGCGCGACGCGGGGGCCTCGCGCGCCGCCATCGCCCTGGCCGAGGTCCGGGACGAGCTGGCGGACAAGTTCTCCCAGGGCCTGTCCGCGGTGTCACCGCGCGCGGTGGAGCCGCTGGTGGCTCGGCTCAAGGAGCTGGGGCTGGAGAAGCCCGCCGTCCTGCTGGAGACGCTGGCGCAGCGGCCCGATGTCGGGGAGCGGCTGGATGACTTCATCAAGGTGTATCAGGTGCTGGGCATCGCCCTGGTCCGGCTGGCGGGGTCCGTCCAGGTGGAGGCCGAAGGGCTGACGCCTGTCCTCACCCATCCCAGCATCCGCGTGCGCATCCCCGCGCGGCCCATGACGCCCGCCGAGGTCCTCCAGAAGCGGGTGCAGGGCGAGCTGACGCGCCACGAGGCCACCGCGCACGTCTCGCGCTATTACGAGACGCTGGATGACGACTCGCTGCTGGAGTCGCTGTATCCCGCCTGGAGCGACGGCATGGCCAGCGCCTTCATCGCCAGGGCCGTGGCCCGCCGCCCGCGAGAGCAGGTGATGGAGGTGGTGAAGCGGGCCCTGTCCGAGCACCACAGCCGCATGGTGCGACGCACCGCCATCCAGGTGCTCGGCCAGCTGGGCGGGCGCGATGCGCGCGTGCTCCTCGATGGACTGACGCGCAAGGGGCATGACGGCGGCCTGCGCCTCTTCGCGCGCGAGACGCTGAATGACGTGCAGGCGCGGGAGAAGGGTCCGGAGGCCGTGGCGACGCTGAGCCGGGAGCGCGAGGAGAAGCTTCGCCCCTTCATCCATCAGGCCCTGACGGAGCCCGCGCGGGATGCGCGCATGGGCGCGGTGAACGAGCTGGAGACGCTGGGGCTGACGCAGGCGTGGCCCGCGCTGCGGCAGGTGTTCTACGGAGACCCCGCCTACGAGGTGCGGCACCGCGCGGCCATGGCGCTGGCGTGGCTGGGCGACTCGGAGATGCTGGACCGCTACCTGCAACGCGTGGAGACGCGCGGCGACACCGACGCCAAGGCGGCCATCTACGCGCTCGGCGTGCTGGGCGACGTGCGCGGCGCCCAGGCCCTGTTGATGGCGTACGCCGACGGGTGGAAGAGCACCCTCGTGGCCGAGTCCCTGCGCGCCTTCGGCCTGGCCATGCTGGAGCCCGCGGTGCGCCTGGCGGAGACGCGCCCGGAGGCCCTGGAGCGCGAGGGCCTGCGCGCGCTGTTCCGGACGTGGCCGCGCGAGGCGCTCACGCAGGTGCTGCTCGCCCACATCGAGACGGCGCGAGAGAAGCCCGAGCGGCTCGAGCTCTTCTCGACCTACCTCAAGCTCGCGGGGGAGAACACGCACGGGGCGGGGAAGGTCGTGGCGGCGGCGCTGCTCGACATTCCCGACGCGGCCAAGGACAAGCAGCTCGTGCGCGCGGCCAAGAAGCTGCTGGGCATCAAGGCCTAGCCAGGCGGGCCTCCTGCCCCACCCGCTCCGCGCGGAACCGACGCAGGCGACGGCTGCTCACCAGCAGCCCGTCGACCCCGCCGGTGGCCGCCCGCGTGAAGCTCACCGCGCCGACCGAGCTGACGAACCGGTCCCCGCCCACGGGCTCCAGGAGGACGTCGCCTCGGCGAGGCCAGCTCAGCACCAGCTTTGCGTCCACGACCCGCACCGCGTAGGTCATCTCGACCTCGTCGCTGTGGTACTGGCCCACGAGCGTCAGCAGGTCCGCGCTCGTGGGAAGGGGCGCCTCCACGTGGATGAAGGGTCTGCTCGTGGGCCACGCATCCCGGATGTGCAGCTCGCGAGGTGCCCCCGGCTTCGGCGCGGTGAAACGCCAGACATGTTTCGACTCACCCGGGCGGAACGCGCCCTCGCCGATGTGGACGAAGGCCGTGGCCCCACCGACCTCGCGCAGCGCGCCGTCCTTGACCTCCAGTCGCACGACTTCGTCCGTCAAGGGGCTCCAGTAGTTGCCGGCGAGCGCGGCCAGCTCCGCCTCCGGCAATGCGACGGCCGGCGGCAGCGAGTCCTTCATGAGGTTCCCCAGGTACACGTCGGCCACCTTCCACACGAGCTCCGAGGAGGGAATCGCGCCGCTGTTGCACAGCAGGACGATGGAGAGCCGCTGGTCGGGGAAGAGGACGGACTCCGTGCGGAACCCGCCCATCATCCCGTCATGGCCCACCGTGCGCAGGCCGCGATGCTCCATCAGCCGCAGGCCGCCGCCATAGCCCGTCACGGTGCCGTCATTCAGCGTGCCGGAGGTCTGCATCAGCGCCCTCACCGCGGGCCCACCGACGCGCCCGTCGAGTTGGTTCTGCTGCCACTTCAGCAGGTCCCCCACGGTGCTGAACAAACTGCCGGAGCCGTCCGACTGGGGCATGCTGATGCGCCAGTCGCCCTGGCGCTTGTCGGGCGAGTACCCGATGGCCCTCCGGGGAATGACCGCGAAGGCCCCCTCCTGGAACCGGGTGTCGCTCATGCCGAGCGGCTTGAAGAGACGCTCGTCGGCGAAGTCCCGCAGCGACTTGCCGGACACGCGGCGCACGATGAGGCCCAGCAGCCCGTATGCGGCATTGGTGTAGAGGACCTCGGCGCCCGGCTCGAAGTTCACGCCACGCTGACGCATGATGCCCCACAGGTTGTCCGCCTCGAGCGTCATGTCGTCGCCGCGCCAACCCGCCAGGGCCATCAGCTGGCCCTGCTCGCGCAAGCCGCTGATGTGGTGCATCAGGTGCGCGACGGTGCGGGGTGTTCCGAAGTCAGGCAGCTCCGGGATGTGCTTCCGGACGTCGTCGTCCATCGACACCTTGCCCTCCTGCACCAGGAGCCCGATGGAGAACGCGATGAACTGCTTGGTGATGGAGGCCAGGTTGAACACGGACCTGGGCGTGATGGGGACGTCGTCCTCCAGGTTCGCCCGGCCGTGGCCCCGCGCGTAGTCCAGCACGCCGTCGCGAGAGACCGCCACCGCGCAGCCGGGCGTGCCCTTGCCGCTCCACGGCGCGAAGAGGGCATCGACGCGGGCATGCCGCTGGGCCCGCGCGCCGCGGGGCGCCTGCGCATGGGCGGTGCTTCCAGGAAGGCCCCAGAGGGCCAGCAGCAAGAGGGCGTGGGGACGTCGCATGCACGAGAGGATTCCCGAGTCCGCCTCCCGTGCGACGGCGCCATCTGTGAAGCCCCGTCAGGCGTCGGTGAGCCGCGTGTTCCAGCCGGTGAGCCGGCGCCTCGTCACCCGAACCCGGCCCGAGGAGACACGGGCGCGTGGCTCAGCGACTCCAGGAAGGAGCCCAGCGCGGCGTTGACGAGCGAGGGCTCCTCCACCGACGACGAGTGCCCCGCGCGAGGCAGCCGCACCAGGCGCGAGCCCGGGATGAGCCGGTGGAGCCGCTCCGCCTTCTCGGGGACGGTGGCCACGTCCTCCTCACCCACGACGACGAGCGTGGGCACGCGGATGTTCGGCACCTCGTGCGCCACGGTGTTGCGGCGGATGACGCCGTTGACGGCGCGCCAGATGTCCTTGCGGTTCTCCAACAGGCGCGCCCGCCAGAGCGCCCGCTCCTCCGCGCGGTTCGGGTCCGTGAGGAACGAGCGCCCGAACATGATGCGCATCACCGGGTCCACCACCGGCCGCAGCCCGGCCAGTCGCGCGATGATGTTGAGCAGCGTGTAGCGCGGCACGTTGAGGACAGGCTCCGGGTCCGGGGACGTCTCCAGCAAGCTGAGCGAGCGCAGGAGCTCCGGGCGCCGCGCCGCGATGCGCATGCCGATGAAGCCACCCATGGACAGACCGACGAAGTGGCATGGCCGGGCGCCCAGCTTCTCAATCAACCCCACCGTGTCCAGGTACAGCGTCTCCATGTCGATGGCGTTCACCTCGGGCACCGCGCTGCGGCCCTGTCCCCGGTGGTCGTACGCGATGCACCGGTAGCGGCCCTTCAGCGCGTCCACCTGAGGGTCGAACAGTCGCGAACTCCACAGCAGGCCATGGCTGAAGAGGATGGGCTCGCCCGGGCCTTCGGAGTCCTCGTAGTGCAGCTCGGTACCATTCACGGACAACATCGGCATGGCGGTTCCCCTCCCACGTCTCGCAGGATAGGCCACCTCGTGACGCGGCATGACAACAGTCGTGACACAGCGCGCGAGCTGTCGACTCGCCGACGCCCGCCCACGAATGTGCGCTCCGGGGTTACCAGAGCCCTTGCGCTTGGAGCAGTGCGCCCAGCTGCCCGGGCGTCGCGGTGCTGGCGGCGAACAGGCGCTCGGCGGCCTCGGGGGAGGGGTCCTCCCAGATGAGCACCCCGGAGCCCTCATCCCGCCTGCACCACACCAGGCTGTCGCGCACGTGCTGGGGAGAGGTGAAGGTCAGCAGGTCCAACAGGACGGGGCTCTGGCTGGTGAGGAAGCTCTGCCGCGCGCCCAGCGGCTCCAGGGTGGCCCGCACCAGCCGGGGGTGCAGTGAGTGCGCCACCTCGTCGGCGACGACCACCGCGCGGGCCCGGGACAGGTAGTGCTGGAGCGCGAGCACGCGCTTCTGTCCGTGGCCCAGCTGGCGCGCGGAGACGCGCGTCCCATCCGAGCCCACGAAGTCCAGCTCCAGGCCCCCCAGCGTCTGCGACTCGTACTTCCCCTCGAGCGGCGTCTCCACGGGGACCAGGCTGGCCTCCGCGGCGCTGAAGCCCAGCAGCCGCGCGGTGTCGCGCAGGAAGGGGATGGAGTCGGACGGGACGACGTAGCGCGGGCCGCCCCACTGCGAGGCCGCCAGCCGCCGCAGTCCATCCAGCAGCGCCTCCGAGGCCAGCCCCGTGCCCGTGGCGAGCACCCCCTCCGCGCGCCGCGAGAGCCGCAGCTCCACCTGATAGAGCTGCTCGAAGTACGCCAGCCCCTCGTCGAAGCGGCTCAGGCCCGCCAGCGCGGACACCTCGCGGGCCATGGCGAGGAGCGGCTCGACGGTGGCGGTGCCCTCGCCCGTCTTCTCCACCCAGGCGATGCCGCCCGACATGAGCACCAGCCACAGGCGGCCAGCGACCTCCGGGGCGATGCGCTCCTGCACCACCAGCGACGCATCATCCTGGCGGGAGACGGTGACCTGGAGTCCCTCGCGTCGGATGACCAGGGGCCAGGCCATGTCGCGCGGCGCGACGACGATGTCCATGGAGAGGCCGGTGTCCGGCGCGTTGCGGACCCGCACGGTGATGCGGCCGGTGTCCGCGGCCAGCGCGTACTCCAGGTCCAGCGGCTCCTCGGCCAGGGACGTGAAGTCGGAGCTGGCCACCGCCGCGACCAGGTCCAACAGCAGCGTCTTCCCCGTGCCGTTGAAACCGACCAGGACGTTGAAGGACGGACTGAACGACAGCCGCGTCCCCGGCTTCACGGTGCGGAACTGGTGAACCTGGAGCCATTGGAGCTTGAGCATCGCCACCAGCCTCCTCTCCAGGGTGCGCCAGGGTCAACCCCACTTGTGACATCTTCCGCTACAGAAAGTGAAGTCACACAAAACCCATTGTGAACACACGCAATAGCAGCCAGGGTGTGATTGCAATCCCATCACGGAGGTTTCACATGCCATCGCACCGGGCCCCCGCCCCGTCGTCGCAGGTGTATCCGCTCGCCGTCCTCGCGCTCCTGGCCATCGCCACCTGGAGTCCCCCCGCACAGGCCAGGGGCATCAACCCCATCCTCGGCTTCGCGCACTTCGACCATCGCGACCCGCCCCCCGTGCTGGAGCGAGCCTGCAAGTACACGGCGCAGTACTCATGTCACTGCAAGGTGGGCACCCAGGTCCCGCTCTTCAACATGGTCAGCGGTTGCTCCGACATCAGCGAGGCTGACGCCCTGCAAAGGGCGGAGATTGCCTGCTCGATGCTCTGCCTGGACTCGCAGCGGGACGCGGGGGGATTCAACGGGGGAGGCGGCGTGCTCAGCCCCGCGCACACGCCGGGCAAGGGCGTGTCACTGGAGGGCGCGGGCACCGTCATTCCGCGCGAGGGTGGGGGCTACGTCGGCTTCGTCCCGCGCACGGGTGAAGTCGTCGGCCCGCTGGCGGAGAAGGAGAAGGTGGGCGAGTGGCTCGTCGAGCAGACCCAGGTCCCCTGGCTCTGGTTCGCGCCCGGCAAGGAGGCCACGCCGTGGGAGGACCCGACGGGTTCGTCCGCCTTCGCGCAGGCGTTCTGGAGCCAGGAGGGCGCGCCCCGGCCCCCGGGGCCGTGTACCTCCTTCGTCCAGCAGGCGTGCCCCCTCCAGGACGTGAAGCTGGGGGACAGCGTCCAGGCCTGCGCGAAGGATGAAGACGACGCGCGCCGCATCGCCGACTCGGCGTGCGCGCCCATCCGCTACAACGCCCTGAGGCAGAAGCACCGGACGCTGGGCATCGCGGGTGACTCCGAGAGCCCTCGGGCGCCCTCCGCCACCGTCGTGGCCGTGGCCCCGATGCGGTTCATCGGCCTGCTCCCCTCCAGCGTGGAGCCCATCGGCCCCACGGAGGACTGGGGCACGCTGGTGGACGAGCTCCTCGAGAGGACCCAGGGCGGCACCGTGTGGCTCTCCGGCCCGCCCGAGTACTACAGCCCCAAGGAGTGAGCTGAGCCCCACCCCGGGACTCAACCCAGGATGGCCAACATAAACGGCCATCCTGGTCAGCCATGCTTGTCACGACAGGGCGTGACGGGCAGCATCGAGGCACTTCCGACATGCGCCCCGTCCGCCCTGCCCTGCTCGCCCTGGTCTTCTTCGCACTGCTTGGCACGGCCGCGGGAGTCACGCTCGCGCTGCGCGGAAAGAGCGACGAGCCGCCCCCCGTAGCCACCGCTCCCGCGCCCAAGGCCGCACCGGCTCCCGCGAAGGAGAACGTCTCCTCGCTCCGCGCCTCCCAGGTCGGCGCCAAGGCCTGCGGCGAGTGCCACGAAGACCAGCACGCGGGCTGGAGCAAGGACTGGCACGCGCGCGCCCTGTCTCCCGCGACGCCCGGGTTCGTGGTGGGCGACTACACCCCGGGGACCCACTTCAAGGGTGACTCCAGCGAGGCGTGGATGCGCCGCGACGGAGACCACCACTTCATGCGCACCAAGGGCGCGGACGGGCAGCTCTCGGAGTTCCCGGTGCGGTGGGTGGTGGGCGGCAAGCGGATGCAGGACCCCGTCACCGTGTTGTCCGATGGCCGCTGGCAGGTGCTGCCCGTCTACTTCCACGTCACCGGCCAGGGCGAGTGGGTGGACTACTCGGAGACGAAGCAGGGCGCGCTCACGCCGGACCATCCCTTCTTCTGGACCAACTTCCGCCGCGGCGCCCAGCACGCGTGCCTGGACTGCCACGTCACCGGGCTCGACGCGCGCTATGACCGCGCCACGCACACGTGGTCCACGCGCTTCACCGACGCGGGCGTCGGGTGCGAGAGCTGCCACGGCCCCGGCGCGAAGCACGCGGACACGCAGGACCCCCAGGACATCATCCAGCCCGGGAAGCTGCCCGCGGAGCGGGGCTTCGCGGTGTGCGCGCAGTGCCATGGCCCGCGCCGTCCCCTCTTCCCCATCCTGGACGGCGAGCACCGCTTCCAGCCCGGCCAGCGCTACGAGGACTTCTACCAACCCATCGTCCTCTTCGTCGGCACCGAGCGCTCCGGCGACTACTTCACCGACGGGCGCCCCAGCACCTCCAGCTTCGAGTACCAGGCCCTCATCCAGTCCCGCTGCCACACGCAGGGCGGCGCCACCTGCCTCACCTGCCACACCGCGCCGCATGACCCGCAGGCGCCCAACGAGCTGCACCTTCCCGAGAAGCCCTCCGCCACCGTCTCCGCGGGCTCCGCCACGTGCCAGCAGTGCCACGCGGACCTCTTCGCCGCGGGCTCGCGCCACACGCGGCACCGCGCGCGCGAGGCCCAGGACTGCGTGGCCTGCCACATGCCGCCCGTCGTCTCCGGTGTGCTGGACAAGTTCGCGGACCACGCGCTGGACGTGCCCGCGCCCCAGAACACCGCGCGCCATGGCATCCCCAACGCCTGCAACGCCTGTCACACGAAAGAGACGCCGGAGGCCATGACCAAGGCCCTGGCGAAGGGGTGGCCCCAGGCCGCGAAGCGACAGGAGCGGCGTCTGCGATTGGCGGACGCCTTCGACGAGAAGACGGCGAGCACCGCCCGCCCCGCGCTGGAGGCCGTGCTCGCGGACACGCACGAGGTGCCGTCACTGCGCGGCGCCGCGGCGAGGCTGCTCGCCCAGCGCCACAAGGGCGAGGCGGTGACGGCGCTGCACACCGCGCTGAAGGGGACCCAGGACAGCCGGCTGCGCCTGGACCTCATCGAGTCACTGGGCCTCGCGGGCGGAGGCAAGGACGCGAGCGAGGACCTGGCGGCGCTGCTCCGGGATGACTCCACCTGGGTGCGTCAGGCCTCCGCGTTGACGCTCGCGAGCCTGGGGGACGCGCGCGGGGTCTCGGCCCTGGAGCAGCTCGCCTCCGGGCCGGAGACGTCGTCGCTGGTCCAGCCGCACATCCTGCTCGCGCAGCTGGCGGTGCGCCGCAAGGACCTGGCCACCGCGGCGCGGGAGTACGAGCGCGCGCTGGACCTGCAGCCCTACAACGTCGACGCGCTCATCCGACTGGCGGACATCTACGTCGTCCAGGGGAACGTGAAGCAGGGCCAGGAGCGACTGGCGGAAGCGCTGCGCTTCGACCCGCAGAGCCGCCCCGCCCGTCAGCGTCTGTCCATGCTCAAACAGGGCCGCTGAACATCCCCGTCGTGCTCCATCCACTGTTGAGCAGGCAGGCGCCACGTCTGTCCAACAGGCGCGCCCTGGCCCCAAGGTACGTGGCCGGTATCGGGTGACTCCCCTACCTCAGGGCACCCGTTATGAACGCCCTGCTGCTCGCCCTCCTGCTCTCGCACCTCGGCCCCCGGCCGGAGGTGTTGCTCGGCGCGACGCCCGCGGCTCGAGCCCGCGGCAAGCCCCCCGTGCGCAAGGTGAAGGCCACCCAGGCCTCCACGCCCGACACGCCGCCCGACGCCAGCGCGAAGCCGCCCCAGGGCCTGCCCCCGGAGGGCGCCGAGGCCCAGGCCCCATCCGGGCCTCCCACGCCCGAGGTCTCCGACCCGCTGCTGACGCCCGTGCCTCCCGCGCCCATCCAGATGCGCTCCTGGGATGAGGCCCTGGAGCTGGTGCGCCAGCGCTCCACGGACCTGAGCACGGCGCACGCGCAGGTGGAGTCCGCGGGAGGACAGGCCCGCGTCGCGCTGGCGGGCCTGCTGCCCAGCCTCAACGGCACCGTGCTCACGCAGCTGAACATCCTGGACACCGACAACACGTCGCTCTTCTTCGGAGGAGGCAGCGGAGGCGGAGGGGGACTCGGCGGCGGGACGACGGGCTTCCAGACCACGAACCCGCCCGTGACAGGGGGGACGGACGTCAAGACCCCCACCCAGCCGCCCGTGGCGGGGCTGCTCACGGCCTCGGTGGCGCTCTTCAACTACCAGGCCATCACCACGCTGCGCACCGCGCGCGAGGGCCAGCGCACCGCGACGTTGTCCCTGGCGGAGACGCGCCGGCAGCTGAGCCTCGCGCTCGCCCGCGCCCTGGTCGCCGTGGCCGCGCAGGAGCGCCTGGCCGAGGTCAACCGCGTCAACCTGCGCTCGGCGCTGGAGCGGCTCGCCCTCGCGCAGCGGCGGCTGGAGCTGGGCGCGGGCACGCGGCTGGACGTGGTGCGCGTGCAGCAGGACGCGGAGACGGCGCGCGCGCTGGTCGTCGTGGGTGACGAGGACCTGCGCAAGGCGCGCGAGGCCCTGGGGCTGGCGCTGGGCACGCCCGAGGCGGTGGGGCTGGCGCCCGGGGTGCGCGTGGAGTCGCTGATGGAGCGCGCGCAGAAGGACTGCCGCCCGCTGGAGAACGTGGAGGGGCGCTCCGACCTGGCCGCGGCGCGCTCGCGCATCACCGTGGCCGAGCGACAGATTTCGTCGGTGAAGGCGCAGTACGTGCCTTCGATTTCACTGAGCAGCACCACCGTGGCCCTCACGGTGAAGGAGGACGCGGTGAACGTGCCCTTCTGGAACATCGGCGCCACGCTGAGCCTGCCCTTCTGGGACGGCGGCGTGCGCGAGGGCCTGCTCCGGCAGTCGCGCGCGCAGGCGACCACGGCGCGGCAGCAGTCGCTGGCGCTGGAGCGCTCGGTCACCATCGAGGTGGCGCAGGCGCGGCGCGGGGTGAAGGTGGCGCAGGACTCGCGCGACATCTCCTCGCGCGAGCAGAAGCTGGCCGAGGAGAACGACCGGCTGACCCGGCGCAGCTTCGAGGTGGGCACGGGCACCAGCCTGGAGCTCATCCAGACCGCGGCGGCGCTGCGGCAGGCGGAGCTGGCGTTGGTGGTGCGGGAGTTTCAACTCGAGCGAGCCAAGGTCGAGGCATTCCTGGCGGAGGCGGCATGCGACTGGTGAGGACGGTGGGCGCCGTGTGTGCGGCGGCCCTGGCGTGGATGAGCTGCAAGAGCCAGGAAGGCCCTCAGGGTGGAGCGGCCGGCGCGGGCATGGCGATGCCCGTGCAAGTCATCTCCCTGTCGCCTGGAGAGGTGCGCGACGCGGCCGACTACGTGGGCACGCTCATCTCCCGCACCAGCATCATCGTGTATCCGCAGGTCGCCGGTTACATCCAGTCGATTCCCGTGAAGCCGGGCACGTGGGTGAAGGACCAGGAGGTCCTGCTCGTCGTGGACCCTCGCCGCGAGCAGGCGGGGCTGCGCGCCACCCAGGCCCAGCGGGCCTCCGCGCTGGCGCAGCGCGAGTTCGCCCGGCGCACCCAGGAGCGCAGCGCGCAGCTCCTCAAGGAAGGGCTCCAGAGCCGCCAGGACTACGAGCAGGCGGTGGCGCAGGCGCGGCAGGCGGAGGCGAGCGCGCGCGCGATCGAAGCGCAAATCCAGTCGCAGCGCGTGCAGCTCGGCTTCTACGAGGTGAGCGCGCCCTTCGCGGGGATGGTGGGCGACTTCCCGGTGAAGGTGGGCGACTACGTGACGCCGCAGACGGAGCTCACCACGCTGGACCAGAGCCGCATGCTGGAGGTCGCCGTGCAGGTGCCGGTGGACCGGGCGCGCGCCATCCAGCTTGGCAAGACACCGGTGGAGCTGCTCGACGAGAAGGACAAGGTGGTGGTGGCCGCGCCCGTCTTCTTCGTCGCCCCCACGCCCAGCGCCACGACGCAGCTGGTGGAGGTGCGGGCCGCCTTCGAGAACAAAGAGGGCCTGCGCGCCGGAGAGCTGGTGCGCGCGCGGGTGGTGTACGACGTCCGAGAGGCGCTCACCGTGCCCACCGTCGCGGTGACCCAAATCAGCGGCCAGTCCTTCGTGTACGAGGTCGCCACCGTGGATGGCGGCACCGTGGCCCGCCGCGCGCCGCTGTCCGTGGGCGAGGTGACGGGCAACGACTACGAGGTGACGGGCGGCGCCGACGCGGGCGTGCAGGTGGTGGTCAGCGGACTGCAGCTGCTTCGCGATGGCCAGCCCATCAAGCCCATGCCCGCCAAGCCCCCGTCGGGCCAGGGCGTGGGCGGCGCCTCCGACGCGGGCCAGTGAGGGGACGGCATGTTCACGGACTTCTTCATCCGCAGGCTCATCTTCGCCAGCGTGCTATCCATCATCATCACGCTGGCGGGGGCCATCAGCATCCCCGCGCTCCCCATCGAGCAGTACCCGGACCTGTCCCTGCCCGAGGTGCAGGTGACGGCCACGTACATCGGCGCGTCGGCGGAGACGGTGGAGAGCGCCGTCACCACGGTGCTGGAGCGGCAGCTCAACGGCGTGCAGGGGATGCGCTACATCTCCTCCTCCAGCAGCAACACGGGCGTGAGCACCATCACCGTCACCTTCGACCAGGGGCGGGACCTGGACATCGCCGCGGTGGACGTGCAGAACCGCGTGGCCACCGCGTCCGCGCAGCTGCCCGCCGCGGTCAACGCGCTGGGCATCACCATCACCAAGGCCCAGACGCAGCTGCTCATGGCCTTCGGCCTCTTCTCCGAGGGCGGCCACTACGACACGGAGTTCCTGAGCAACTACGCGGACGTCTACATCCGCGACGCGCTCCTGCGCGTGAAGGGCGTGGGCAACGTCACCATCTTCGGTGAGCGGCGCTTCGCGATGCGCCTGTGGCTGGACCCGTCCGAGCTGGCGCGGCGCAAGCTGACGGCGTCGGACGTGGTGGGGGCGCTCCAGGCGCAGAACGTCCAGGTGGGCGCCGGACAGGTGGGCCAGGAGCCCGCGCCTCCGGGGCAGAACTACCTGTTCACGCTGCGGGTGCAGAGCCAGCTCGTCACCGCGGAGCAGTTCGGCGCCATCGTCGTGCAGCGGGGGCAGGACGGCTCGCTGGTGCGCATCCGGGACGTGGGCAAGGTGGAGCTGGGCGCGGAGAACTACGCGCAGCTGTTGCGCTTCAACGGCACGGAGGCGGTGGGCCTGGGCATCTTCCAGCTCCCGGGCTCCAACGCGCTGGAGGTGCGCAACGGCGTCATCAAGGAGCTGGACCGGCTCCAGAAGAGCTTCCCGCCGGGCGTGAAGTACCAGGACGCCTTCGACACCACCGTGGCCGTGCGCTCCTCCATCGAGGAGGTGCTGCGCACCCTCGTCGAGGCCGTCATCCTCGTCGTGCTGGTCATCTTCGTCTTCCTGCACGGCTGGAGAAGCGTACTGGTGGTCGCCACCACGCTGCCGGTGTCACTGATTGGCACCTTCCTCTTCGTCAGCGCGTTCGGCTTCTCGCTCAACACCCTCACGCTCTTCGGCCTCACGCTGGCCACGGGCCTGGTGGTGGACGACGCCATCGTCGTCATCGAGAACGTGGAGCGCACCATGGAAGAGGGCTTCGCGCCCCGCGAGGCCACGCAGCGAGGCATGCGCCAGGTGGCCGGCGCCGTGGTGGCCATCGCGCTGGTGCTCTCCGCGGTGTTCGTCCCCGTGTCCTTCTTCCCCGGCACCACCGGCGCCATCTACCGCCAGTTCGCGCTCACCCTCGCTTTCTCCATCAGCCTCTCCGCGCTCGTCGCGCTGACGCTGTCCCCCGCCCTGTGCGCGCGGCTCCTGCGTCCGCACGAGGGCCAGAAGTGGAAGGTGTTCCGCCAGTTCGACCGGGGCATGGACCGCTTCCGCGACGCCTACGGCCGGCTGTTGCGGCGGCTCATCGGGCCGCTGAAGTGGCCGGTGGTGCTGGTCTTCGGCCTGTGCCTGCTCGCCACGGTCTGGGTGTACCGGGCCACGCCCTCCGGCTTCATCCCGGACGAGGACCAGGGCTACATCATCGTCGCGGTGCAGGGCCCGGAGGGCACGTCGCTGGACTACACGCGCCGGGTGCTGCTCCAGACGGAGGAGGTGCTCCGGAAGCAGGAGGAGGTGACGGACATCTTCACCGTCGGCGGCTTCTCGCTCCTGGGCACCGGCGCCAACTACGGCGTGCTCTTCGCCAACCTGCGCCCGTGGAGCGAGCGCAAGGGCTTCGACCACAGCGTGGCGGGCATCATCGAGCGGCTGCGCGGCCCGCTGCTCGCCATCGGTGGCGCGCGCGTGCTGCCCTTCCAGCCTCCGGCCATCCGCGGCGTGGGCAGCGTGGGCGGCTTCGAGTTCGTGCTGGAGGACCAGCAGGGCACGCGCACGCTCGCGCAGATTGCGCAGACGACCGAGGCGCTGGTGGGCAAGGCCAACCAGAATCCCCAGCTGCGCGGCGTCTTTTCATCCTTCACCGCCAACACGCCGCTGCTCGACGTGGAGGTGGACCGGGAGAAGGCGCTGTCGCTCGGCGTGCCCATGGAGTCGCTGTTCGCGACGCTCCAGGTCTACCTGGGCAGCCAATATGTTAACGACTTCACATTCGCCAACCGCGTGTATCGGGTGTTCGTTCAGGCGGCCATGCCCTTCCGCAGCCAGCCCAAGGACGTCGGCGCGCTCTACGTGCGCACCTCCGGCGGCGACATGGTTCCGATGGAGTCGCTGGTCCGGGTGGTGCCCGTCACCAGCGCCCAGAACATTTCACACTACAATCTGTATCGTTCCGCCGAGGTGAACGGGCAGGCTGCGCCCGGCGTCAGCAGCGGGCAGGCGCTGGAGGCGATGGCGGCGGCGGCGCGGGAGGTGTTGCCAGAAGGTTACACCTACGAGTGGACGGGCCTGTCGCTGGAGCAGCAGGAGGCGGGCGGCAAGGTGCTGCTCATCTTCGCGCTGGGCATCATCTTCGTGTTCCTGGTGCTCTCCGCGCAGTACGAGAGCTTCGCGCTGCCGTTCGTCATCCTGCTCGGCGTGCCGGTGGCCATGCTGGGGGCGCTCGGGTTCCAGAACCTGCGAGGGCTCCAGAATGACGTCTTCTGCCAGGTGGGGCTGGTGATGCTCGTGGGCCTCTCCAGCAAGAACGCCATCCTCATCGTGGAGTTCGCGGAGCAACTGCGTCACGAGGGTTACAGCGTGATGGAAAGCGCCGTCGAGGCAGCCCGCACGCGCCTGCGCCCCATCCTGATGACCTCCTTCGCGTTCCTCATGGGCGTGATTCCGCTGGTGATTGCCTCGGGCGCGGGCGCGGCGGCCCGCAAGTCCCTGGGCACCACCGTGTTCGGTGGGATGTTGTTGTCCACGTTCGTCAATCTCATCTTCATCCCCGTGCTGTACGCGGTGGTGGAAGCGGCGCGCTCCCGAGTCCTCAAGCGCCACGAGCACGCCCGGCCCGGTGGCGGAGGAGCACCTCCGCCCGGTGGCGAGCCTCCTCGGCCGCAGCCCGCCTGAGTTTATTGGCGGGGCTGATACGACCCCATATCCGACGCCGGAGGGTTCGCTATCCTCCCGCGTTTCATGGCCCGTTCCATGCCCCTCGACGTCCAGCGTCGTCGGCTGTACGCGCTCAAACGCGCTCCCGCATTGCGGCACACCAGCAACACCGTCCTCCTCCAGCTGTTGGACGTGGCCTGGGATGTCACCTGGGCTCGGGACACGGTGTTGTGTGAGGAAGGCCAGGAGGCGCACGGCTTCTTCCTGCTGCTGGAGGGAGAGCTGGAGGCGCTGCGCGATGGTGAATCACTGCTCACCTTGAGGCCCGGAACCCCGCTGGGCTTCGAGGCGCTGATGGGCGGGCGCTACTCCGTCACCGCGCGCGCGACGACCCCGTGCAAGGGCCTGTTCTTCCCGCGCGACGACGTGTGGACGCTGGTGCAAGCCAGCGCGGGACTGAGACAGGACCTCAAGCGGCTGCTCGTCCACGCGGCGCCACCGAGGCGGGACGACCCGCTGCCGCAAGTGGAGGTCGTGTCCTTCTCCAGCCAGGTGCACGGCATGCCCTTGTCGCGGCTCATCGAGCTGGTGGCCAAGGTCATCACCCATGACTTCAAGGACCGGGTGCTGCTCGTGCGCACCGCGGAGCCCGGCTCGTCGGAGCTGCCCATGAAGGGCGCGGACGGCGTGCTGCGCGCCACGGTGCCGTCGCTCGGCCCCGGCGCGCCGGGCCTCCTCACCCTCTCCCGCCTGCGCGAGCTCACCCAGAAGCACGACCCGCACTACGTCTTCCTCGACGGATGCCAGGCGGTGGAGGGCGAGCCGCTCGTCGACAAGCACGTCGTCCTCGTCGAGCACCCGGAGGATGCGCCCTCGCCCGGCTCCAGCGAGGGCCGCGTGCTGCCCACGGTGGTCATCGACCCGCGACGGCCACCTCGGGACAGCCCGCTGGAGGGGCGGCCTCACGACGGGCCGGGCGTGAGCTCCCGCGTGTTGCCGCCGTGCAGGCTGCGGCTGAACCCCACGCGGCTGGACGTGCTGGAGGTGGACGCGCGGCCGCTGCTGGACGTGGGGCTGTGCCCCGCGGAGCGCGACGCGCTGTCGCGCTGGGCGCGAGCCATCACCCACCGACGCGTGGGGCTGGCGCTCAGCGGCGGTGGGGTCTGGGGTTTCTACCACGTGCACATCCTGCGCTGGTTGATGGAGCACCGCGTGCCGGTGGACTTCATCAGCAGCTCCAGCATGGGCTCGCTGGTGGGGGCGTACTTCTGCGGCACCGCGCTGGATGGGCGCAGCGGCCTGGAGGGCCTGCACCGCCTGGAGGAGCGGGCCATGAGCCACCAGCTCTCGCTGGCGGCGATGGCGGCCGTGGTCACCACCTACTCGTTCGAGCACCTCATCGCGCGCGACCTGGGAGAGGTGCGGCTGGAGGAGCTGCCCATCCGCTTCCTGCCGGTGGCGACGGACCTGACGAACGGGGAGTGCGTGGCGCTGGAGCGAGGCCCCGTCGCCCGAGGCGTGCGCGCCAGCGGCTCCGCGCCAGGGCTGTGGGCGCCCACCCTGGTGCCCCCCGCACGGTATGTGGATGGAGCCTTCACCAGCATGGTGCCCGCGAGCGTGCTGGTGAGCGCGGGCGCGGACCTGGTCTTCTCCAGCAACATCTTTCCCTTCGGGCTGCGAGAGACGGCCTGGATGCCGGGCTCTCGCGTGGGGCGCTTCCTCGCGGGGCTCAATCCGGTCTCCAGGGCCCTGGACCTGGTCGCCAGCGGTGTGTTGCTCTTGCACCGCAGCGGTGACGCGGAGAGCTTGATGGCGGACGTGAGCTACGACATCCAGTCAGCGGATACGCCGCTGAGAACGGCCATGGAGTTCGCCAAGGCGCGCGACATCCTGGAGCGCGCGGCCTCGGATGAAGCGCTGGCGTGGAAGCTGGCGGAGCTGCACGGGCACTGGGAGCAGATGCGCGTGCACTGCGGTCCCCATGGGCGGCGCTGCGGAGGACAGCAGGCCGCATGATTCCCGTGCGAATCCTGGGGACGGCGAGCCTGCAGCCGGGCCCCCCCGTGACGACGGAGGCGCTGTGCGCGCGCGTGGGCCGCGACGCCCAGGAGGTGCTGCGCAAGACGGGCATCCTCACGCGCCACTTCGCGCCGCCGGGGATGACGACGGCGGACGTGGCCGCGCAAGCCTTGCGCGGCGCGCTGGAGGCGGCGGGGCTGGAGGCCCGGGCGCTCCGGCGCATCCTCTGCGTCTCCTCCATGGGCGGCGACGTCACCACGCCGGCCACGGCGAACCGGGTGGCCGCGGCGCTGGGGCTCGCGGGAAGCTGCGACGCCATGGACCTGAGCAACGCGTGCATGGGCTTCCTGAGCGCGTTCGACGTGGGCGCGCGCTCGGTGGCCACGGGGCTGGGCCCGGTGGGCATCGTGTCGGTGGAGCTGCTGTCGCGCACGACGACGCCGGAGGACCCCAGGCCCTACCTGGTGCTGGGAGACGCGGCGGCGGCGGCGGTATTAGGGACGGCGCGCCCGGGCGAAGGGGTGCTCGGGGTGGCGCTGGGCAACGACGGCACGCTGCCTCCGGACGTGGTGCTGGAGAATCCGCACGCGACGGGGAAGCCCGAGCGGATGCGCTTCCTGACGCCCAACAAGGCGATGACGCGCGTGGCGCTGGAGGCGCTGATGCGCGCGGCGCGCTCGGTGCTGGACGAGGCGCACGTGTCCCTGGGTGACGTGGAGTGGGTGCTGACGCACCAACCCAACGGGCGGATGCTGGACGCGGTGATGGATGCGCTGGGCCTGCGCGCCGAGCGCGGCGTGCGCGTGGTGGACACGGTGGGCAGCGTGGGCTCCGCGTCGCTGCCCACGGCGCTGGACCGGCTGCTGCGCACGCGGCCCGTCAAGGCCGGGGACCGCATCCTCATGGTGGGAGTGGGCGCGGGCGTCGCGCACGGCGCGGTGCTGTACCGGGTGGGAGGATGATGCGCGCGAGCGGCCTGCCCCTGGCCGCATGGCTGCGCTTCTTCGGGCTGCTGCGCCGCTACCACCGCTACGAGGTGGTGAACCTGGAGCCGCTCTTGCGCCCGGGGGCCAAGCTCATCGTCGGCTATCACGGGCGCCCCCTCGCGGTGGACCTGTGCATGTTGACCGTCACCCTGCATGAGCAACTGGGTTACCTCCCGCACGGCGTGGCGCACGGCGCGTTCGACCGCATCCCCGGGATGCGCGCGGTGGCGGACGGGCTGGGCTTCGTGACGGGAGACGACCCGCGGCTGGCGGAGGCGGTGGCGCGCGGCGAGCACGTGCTGGTGCAGCCGGGCGGCACGCGCGAGGGCTGCCGGAGCTTCCGTCACCGGTATCAGGTGAGCTGGGGCGAGCGGCTGGGCTACCTGCGGCTGGCGATTCGCCACCGGCTGCCCATCGTCCCCGTGGCGGGCAGCGGCATGGACGACGCCTACCTGGGGCTCAATGACGGGTATGCGCTGGGGCGGCGCGTGGGGATGCCCGCGCGGCTGCCGCTCTGGCTGGGCGTGGGCGCGACCGGCGTGTGGCCTTTCTCGTTGCCGTTTCCGGTGAGGATGACGCAGTGGGTGGGAGAGCCGCTGACGCGGCACCTGGCGCCGGGCTTCGACGCGGGTGACCGGGGAGCGATGTTGGAAGCACACCGGGAAGTGGCGGGCGCCGTGCAGGCCCTGCTGAACCGGGCACGCGGACCGCGGCCCGAGTCGATGGCATGAATGCAACGGACAGGAAGGCAGATGAGCGACTCGGGGGAGCAACGAGGCACGGGAGAGCGACAGTGGGCGCTCATCCTCGGGGCCTCATCGGGCACGGGCGCGGCGATTGCCCACGCGGTGGCGAACAAGCCCGGGCTGAATGTGTTTGGCGTGCACCGGGGACGCTATCTGGACAGCGCCGCACAGGTGGAGCGGCAGGCGAAGGACGCGGGGCGGCGCGTCGTCATGTGGCAGGCGGATGCGTCCACGCCCGAGGCCGCGGAGGCGGGTGTCCGCGCGCTGCGAGAGGTAGCGGGGCCCCGCGCGGTGAAGCTGTTCGTGCACTCGATTGCGGGAGCGTCGGTGGGGCGCTTCCTGTCGGAGGGTGAGGACCGGCTCCACGCGAAGCGGGTGCGCCGGACGTTCGACACGATGGCGCACTCGTTCGTGTACTGGACGCAGGCGCTGGTGGCCGCCGACATGCTGGCCCCCGAGGCGCGGCTGCTCGGACTGCAGAACACGCTGAAGGAGACCCACCTGACGAACACGGGCCTCATCAGCGCGTCGAAGGCCGCGCTGGAGATGTACGTGCGCTACCTGGCCATGGAATTGGGCGGGCTGGGGCACCGGGTGAACCTGCTCAAGTTCGGCACGGTGATGACGCCCGCGCTCAAGCACGTCTACACACCCGAGGCGCTGGAGCGACTAGAGGAGGCCCACGCGCGCATGAACCCCGCCGGGCGCATGTGCACGGTGGAGGAGGTCGCCCGCTTCGTGGGCGTGCTGTGTGGCGAGGAGGCCGGCTGGTTCAACGGCGCGACCATCGACTACACGGGCGGCATGACGCTGCGCCTCCTGGACCTGGTGCTCAACCCGTGACGGACGCGGCCCTCGGCTCCCGCATCCGGAAGCGCAGGCAGTAGAAGAACGGAGACACCTGCTCCTCCAGCACGTCGGTGGCGAGCGACGGGAGGAGCTCCCGGGGGCAGCGCGCGTCGCGGGTGTAGAAGGTGATGGCGCGGAACGCGGCGCGCTGGAGGAGCGAGGGCTCGCGCGTCCTGTCGAGCTGCTCGTCGACCACGACGATGGGCGTGCCCGGCTTCGCGACCCGGGCCAGCTCCCGCAAGCCCTTGGCCGGGTCGCGATACGCGCCGAGGCCGCCCACGCTGAGCACACGGTCGAACATGCCCTCGGGGAACGGCAGCGAGTGCCCGTCCGCCACCATCAACCGCACACCGGGATAGCGGCCCTTGCGGAGCCGCGCCTGGCAGCGGCCCAGCATACCCTCGCTCAGGTCCACGCCCCAGACCTCCACCTCCTGGCCGGAGACGAGCTCGCGGCGGATGAGCGGAAGGTTCGCGCCCGCGCCGACGCCGACCTCCAGCACGCGCAGCGGCGTGCCGTCGGGTGAGGGGCGCAGCGCTCCCAGCTCCATCCGGCGCAGGTAGCCCGCGCGCATCTTCGCCTCGGAGACGAACTGGAGCAGCGGCGTGAGCACGGTGGTGAGCGGGTCATGCAGCGCGGGGAGCCCGTCGTAGATGACCCGCATCAGGCGGTCCGTGCCGCGCACGGCGTCCTCGCGGAACAGCCGCGCGAGTCCGTGCTTCACCGGCCACGCCTCCGCGCAGCCCCCGCAGCGCAGCCAGCCCCAGGACACACAGCCCTCGTCCTCCTGGCCGTGGAACACCAACGTCCCACGACAGGCCGGGCAGGCCAGCAGCGCGACATCCCCCACTCTCAATCCGCCAAGCACCGGCGCGTTGTAGCACCGTCGCGCGAGGCCGCGTCAGGCCTCGACGCTCCGCAGCACCATCGCCCGGTCCAGGTCGTCGCGCGCGTCCATCTCCTCGAAGCGCTCCACGGCCCGCGACAGGTGCAGGGGCTTCGCCGGGTCGCCCGGGGGCAGGTGCCGCGCCAGCTCGAAGCGCGCGCGTCCTTCCTCGTACGCGGTGCCCTTCGCCATCGCCACGGCGACACACTCGCGCCACGAGTCGTAGGCCCGCGCCGCGTCCCCGGACAGCCAGGCCTCATGCCCGCGCCACAGCCGCGCGGCGGGCTCCGCGAACGGGAACACCCGCGCGAACCCCTCCACCGCCCGGCACGCCGCCCGAGCACTCTCCACCAGCGAGCGCTCCCGTCCGCCCTCGCGCTCCCACAGCGTGAGCAGCACCTCCGCCACCGCCGTGGCGCCGAAGTAGACGAAGTGCGCCACGGACTTGCCCGCCACGAGCTTCGTCAGCGCCTTCTCCGCGGCCACCCGCGCGCCGCCGAGGTCGCCCTCGCGCAGCCGCAGGAGCGCCAGCGTGCCGTCCAGGATGATGCGGTCCGTGAGTCCTCCCTGCGACTCCGTCCACGCCACCGTCTGCTCCAGCGCGGCGCGCGCCTTCTCGTGGTCCCCCAGCCGCAAGTGGATGTGCGCCTGGTAGTGCAGCGCCCAGTGCTGCGTCTGGAGTGCCCCGCGCCTGCGCGCCGAGTTCTCCAGCCAGTCCATCAGCGGCAGGCCGCGCTGGAACTTCCCCTGGTAGCAGGACACCACCGTCAGGAGCGCGCGGCACTCCTCCGCCAGCCGCATGTCGCCCACGGAGTCGACGATGCCGATGGCCCGCTCCAGCCACGCCTCCACCTCCACCCACCGCGCCATGTACGTCGCGTACACGGCGTTGCGGCACAGCACATAGGCGAGGTCCGCCGGGTTGCCCACGCGCTCGGCCACGTCCCGAGCCCGGCCCACCCACGCCTCCGCCACCGGACGCACGGGCACGGTGCCCGCCACCACGGCCATGTTCGTGTACCCGCGCGCCAGCTCCGACGAGGCGCCCGCGGGCTCACACAGGTTGAGCATGCGCAGGCCCGACCAGAGCACGGGCAGCGCCTCCTGCGCGTAGATGAACGCGTCGGTGAGCCGCATCAAGAGCCGGCCCGCCACCCGCCGCACCCGCCGCCGCTCCTCCGTCTCCACGTCATACGCATCCGGCCGGGCGCTCTGCGCCAGCCGCAGCCCCACCTGCACCACCGTGCCCAGCGCCCAGCCCACGCGCGTCGTCGGCACCGGCCAGCCGAAGTGCTTGAGCGCGCGCTCGGCGTGGCCTCGGAACGCCGTCAGCTCGCCCAGCTGGAACCGCGCCTCCGCGAGCAGCGCCTCCAGGTGGCCCTGGTGCAGCTTGTCGCGAGCGGGCACCCGCTCCAGCGCGCGCATCAGGAAGGGCAGCGCCTCACGACAGGCACCGACGCGAAGTGCCTCCTCGCCGGCGCGCTGCGCGTACTCGGCCTCGCGCGTGGAGTCGCCCGCCTCGCCCCAGTGGTAGCAGAGCGCGGCGGTGGGCTCGGGGCCCATCACGTACGCCACCTCCATCGCCTCCGCCACCCGGCGGTGCAGCAGCGGACGCTCCGCCGCGGCCAGCTCCTCCAGCACGCCCTCGCGCAGCTTGTCGTGCGCGAAGCGCCACTGCCCATCCGAGACATCCAGCACCGCCGCCGACGCGCAGTACGACAGCCAGCGCTCCACATCCACGCCGGGCGCCGCGTGCTTGAGCAGCACCACGTCCACCTGCCGGCCGACGATGGCCGCCACGCGCAGCAGGTCGCGCGAGCTCGCGGACACCTTCTCCAGTCGCCGCCGCACCAGCCGCCGCACGCCACCGGCGAACACCCGCTCCGGCAGGGGCATGTCCCCCAGCCGGTCCAACCCACCCGCCTCCTCCGCCAGCGCGCGCGCCACCTCGACGAGGAAGAACGGGTTGCCCTCCGTCTCCCGCCGCAGCAGCTCCACCAGGTGCGGCCGCGCCCCCGCCGGTCCAATCATCGACTCGCTGAGGACGGCGATCTCCCCCGCGTCCAGCCGAGGCAGCCGCAGCACGTCCATCCCCGGCAGCTGCGCCGGCAGCATGGGGGCCTCGTCGTCGCGGAAGCTGCCCAGCAGCAACAACGGCAACCCGGTGGCGCGTGTCGCCAGGCGCGACAGCAGCAGCAGCGACTCCGCATGCGCCCAGTGCAGGTCCTCGAGCAACACCACCGTGGGCTGCGTCAGCCGCGCGAAGATGTCCTCCACCACCTGCAACAGGCGCGTCTGGGCCATCTCCGCGCCCAGCTCCGCGGGGTCCGGCACCGGGCGCCCCAGCAGCGCCTCCAGGTCCGGCACCAGCGGCTTGAGGACACTCGCCTCGCGGTCATCCAGCGGCGTGAGGATGGACAGCCACCGCAGCACGGGGCGCCACTCCTGATACGGACTGCCGCCGGCCGCCACCGCTTGTCCGCGCAGCACCACCGCGCCGCGCACCAGCGCCAGCGGGCGCAGCTCGTCGAGCAGGCGGGACTTGCCCACACCGCTCTCCCCGCCCACCAACAACCCACCGCCCCGGCCCAGCAGCGCCGCGTCCAGCACGGACGTCAGGAGCGTCAGCTCCCGCGCGCGGCCCACGTAGCGCGCCGCCTGCAAGAAGCTCTCGCGCGTGGTGACCGACTCGGAGGGCACCGCGCGGCGCGTGGCCGCGCACAGCGCCGCGATCACCTCATCCGCGCCCCGAGGCCGCCGCCGCGCATCCTTCGACACCAGCCGCTCGAGCACCGCGTGCAGCTCGGCGGGGAAGCCCGGCGGAGCCGACGGCGCCTTCCCGTCGAACGGCAGCCGCCCGAAAATCATCTGGCACGCCATGGCCCCCACGCTGAAGAGGTCCGTGACCTCCGAGGGCGGCTGCTCCTCGAAGAGCTCCGGCGCCAGGTAGCCCGGCGTTCCCCCAGGCTGGGCGCGGTGCACCTGCTCTCGTCCCACCGCGAGCCCGAAGTCGAGCACCTTCACCTGCCCGCGCGCCACCAGCACGTTTGCGGGCTTGAGGTCGCGGTGGATGATGCCCCGGCGGTGCAGGTACGCGAGCGCCTGGAGCGTCTGCACCAGCAGGTCCACCTGGACGTCCAGCGGCTGGTGGGAGCCCGCCTGCACCAGATGCCGCGCGTCCTCCAGCAGGTCCATGGCCAGATACGGCCGGTGCTCGGCGTCGAACCCGTAGTCGAGCACGCTGATGACATGCGGGTGTCTCACCGAGGCCAGTGTCTGGAACTCGTGAGCCAGGGACAGCGCCAGCTCGTGGCGCGCGGCGGAGGACGGGGTGTTCTCACCCGGAGGCGCCCGGACCAGGTCCTCCACCGTCTTGTGCAGCCGCTTGATGGCGACCGGCCCGCTCAGCAGGTCCTGCGCCCGCCACACCGTCCCGGCGCCGCCCCGCCCCAGGAAGTCGACGATGCGATAGCGACCGCCCACGACCTCGGCTTCAACGAGACGCCGAGCGGGGTCCTCATGGCGAGGCTGTGTCGCATCGAGTGGGATTGGACGCATGTGCGGGGGGCCGCCCGCCGGGGATGATAACGAAGATTCAAGTCATCCGGGGGACGGGTTTCCCCCGGTGATACACGGGTTGTTACACACCCGGCACCCGGCGCCCACTGGACTGACAGGAACGCCGTCCGGAGTGTTCAGCGGCCGATGAGGCCCGCCAGCCCCTTGCCACCCTGGATGGCGCCGAAGATGAGGACGCTGAAGTAGGCGATGGTCCCCACCGTCATGCCGTGCCCCAGGAGGATGGCGTAGCCGTCGCGCTGGAGGATGCCGATGGCGAAGAACAGCACCGCCAGCGCCGGCAGGGTGTTGCTGAAGGGCACCAGGCCGAACGGCGCCATCAACAGCACGCCCGCGACGAACAACATGAAGCCGTTGAAGCGGTTGGTGCTCGCACCATGCGTGAGCACCAGCAACCGGGGCTTGCTCAGCCGGTCCACCTTCGTGAAGACGCTGGCGCCCTTCTCCAGCGCGGGCAGGAGCGAGGTGCGCGACAGCTTCTTCTCCATCATCTTCCGCGGCAGCCAGGGCCCCCGGTTGAACATCACGCCCACGCCGATGAAGACGATGAGCGCGCCGAACACCGTGGAGACGCCCGGAATCGACACGGGCAGGAGGAACGGAAAGGTGAGGATGCAACAGAAGAGCAGCAGGCCCTGCTCGCCACACGCCTGCATCAGCTCCCGCACCGTGAGGGACTCAGGAAGCCGGGTGGCCAGGTCGCGCAGCGTCGCGGACAGCTGGGACTGGGGTTCGGGCAGTGGAGTGGAGGTCACGGAGGGCGACGGTGTGGACATAAGGGCGGGCCGTTGACTACCACGGCCGGGGGCCGGGTGCTCAGGTCCAGGCGATGTCGTACACGGCTTCCTCGCCCGCCCGACGGACGACCTGCACGGAGGGGTGACGCGCGCCGCTCGCCTCCAGCCCCGCGAGGAAGAGTCCTACATAGAAGCCCGCCACCACCACGGGCCGGCAGGTGAGCACATACCGCCCGGGCCCTTGGGGCTCCAAGGTGGCCTCCAGGTAGTTGGTGCCGGTGCGCAGGTTGCGCGTCATGCGCGCGAGCATCCGTTCAGGACCCAACAGACGTACGGAGGTGAGCAGCGCCCCGCCGATGAGGGTGGAGCCGAAGCCCTCGACGAAGCGGCGGCCCACCACGGCGGCGCCCTCCTCCAGCGGGAGCTGCGGGGCCAGGGTGTCCGCGGCCACCTTGAGCGCGCCCAGCCACACCTCCAACGGGTAGGCGGGAGCCAGCTTCCCCTTCACGTCGACGCCGACCTGCTTGAGCCGGCCCACACAGCGCTCATCGAGCTGGTCTCCCAGCGCACGGAGGAGTCCTTCGAAACTCTGGGGGAAGACGAGCGGCTCGCGGGTGTCCAAGGCGCGCGTCATGGTAGCCCCAGCGCCGCGGAGTTCACACCCACCTGGTCGCGAGATTCGAGGTGACGTGTCTCGGGGCGGAGGCGGCGCACGCGGAGTGAGAGTCGGACTGGGCAGGCTCGCGCCGGTGTGCTGTAGAGGGCCCCTCTTCGCCGTCCGCCCGAGGGAGCCTCCGTCATGACGCAGCCGTCCCGCCTTCTCTTCGTCGCCGGCGCTACGGGGGCGACAGGTCGCAACGTGGTGAAACAGGCCCTGGCGCGAGACGTGCCGCTGATTGCGCACGTGCGCCCGAAGAGCGCGGACACGGAGCCGGCGAAAAGCTGGCCTCGCAAGGCGGTGGTGGAGCTGGCCAGCGGGGAGCCGCTGGTGGAGGCGATGAAGGGGAGCACCACGGTGCTTCAGCTCATCGGGACGATGCGCAAGCGCTTCTCGGCGGGAGACACGTACGAGTCGAGCGACATCGGCACGACGCGGCAGCTCGTGGAGGCGGCGAAGCGCGTGGGCGTGGACCACCTGGTGCTGCTCAGCTCCATGGGCGCGGGGCGGCCGGTGGGGGCGTACCTGAAGGCGAAGGCGGAGGCGGAGCGGCTGGTGCGCGAGAGCGGCATCCCCTGGACGGTGGTGCGTCCGCCCGCGTTCGAGGGCGAGTACCACCAGCCGCCCGCGCTCCTGGGGCTGCTCGCGAAGCTGCCGCTGCTGGGCGGGCTGCGCCCCATCCACATCGACCAGCTCGCCGCGGTGCTGCTGCGGGTGGCGGAGAAGCGCGCCCCGCTCAACGCGGTGCTCGAAGGCGACAGCCTGTGGAGCGAGGTCGCCGCGACGGGCGTGTGAGCGCGCCCCAAAGACAGACATGCGCTCCGCTCAGCGCCAGGAGTCGTTGGCGCGGCGGATGCGGTCGAAGTCGAAGTTCGTCGAGGGGTCCTGCTTCCGGTCACTGACGTCCTTGTGGCCGACCAGGTTCTCGCTGGGGATGCTGTAGCGCTTGGACAGATACGGGACGAGCTGCTCGAGCGCCTTGTATTGCGCCTCCGTGTAGCCGTCCTTCCCGTCTCCCTCGTTGACGATTTCAATGCCAATCGAGCGGTCATTCACGTCGCCCGGCTTGCCAGGCAGGGAGCCCTCCCCCGCGTGCCATGCGCGCTTCTCGTCGGCGACGAGCTGGTAGATGGTGCCGTCCTTGCCGATGAGGTAGTGCGAGCTGACGTCGCCGCGCCCGGTGAGGTCCTTGTACTTGTCCTTGAGCCAGCCCATGAAGGACTCGGGCTTGCCTGTCAGCGTCTCCAGGCTGCTCTGGTCGGACGGGTCCGCGGTGTGGTGCAGGACGATGGAGTCGATGCTCTGGACTCCGTTGGGTCTGTCATTGAAGTTCTCGGAGGGGCGGACGACCATCGCCGGCGTCGGGTTGGTGGGGTCCGTCGACAGGGGCGTCAGCGGCGCGGGCGTCGGCTTCACCGGAGGCGGCGTCGGCGACTTGCCCGGGCTGGGCGACGGCGTCAGCTGGGCGACGGAGGGCTCGAACGTGTCGGGCCGCGGCGTCATCCCGGGCGTCGGCTTGGGCTGGGGCCGCGGCTCCTCGGACGAGAGGGGACGCACCACCGTGTTCTGCGAGGACCGCTGAAGGGGAGCGACCATGGCGCATCTCCAGGGCAGGCGGACGACTTGCTGGGTTATCGCTCCCCGCTTGGCGTGAGTTGCGCCGCCACCGAAAAGTGAGCCACCCGACAGCGGGCCCGCGAGAAGACCGTGCCCGAAAAGCGCGGTGGACAGGGGCGACATACATCTGGGGCCCCGGAGGCACGCCATGAACCGACCTCTCCTCGCAGCCGTGCTCGTGCTGTCGCTCGCGGCCTGTTCCGAGGACCCCGAGCCCCCTCACGTCCCGCCCGACGGCGGCGCGGATGCGGGCACGGATGCTGGCGTCGACGGAGGCATCGATGCGGGCCCGGACGATGGCGGCTCGACGAGCTCGGGCGGTGCGGGGAAGCTGCCGTGTGACGGCACGGGGACGGTGACGTCGAACGGCCAGACGTATGCGTACTGCGTGGCGCGGGTGGCGGGAGTGGAGCTGAAGATTGTCGAGCCGCGCGGGGGCATCGTGCCGCGACCGGTGCGGCTGGCCATCTACCTGCACGGGGACGGGGCGCGGGCACACACGCGGGACGATGCTCCGCGCGCCCAGGCCCCGTGGGCCTACGTGAGCGAGACGCTCTACGTGTCGGCGCTGGCGCCCAACCGGTGCTCCTGGTGGACCCGGCCCTCGCTCACGACGTGCACGGGGACACCGACGGAGACGGACCGGGATGTGTCGGGCGAGAACGCGAGCGCGCTGGCGGACGTCATCGACGCCCTGCGCAAGCGCTGGGACATCGTGAACGAGCCCATCTTGTTCGGCGGCTCCGCGGGGGGCTCGGTGTTCCTGACGGGGAGCTTCCTGCCTCGGTATGGGAGCCGGTTCCGAGGCCTCCATGCGCTGGGATGTGGCGGCACGGTGTCGTGGAGCGGAGCGCTGGAGTGGGACGGGAACCGGCCCGAGCAGCGGGGCTCGACACGTCTGTTCTACGTCTACGGAGACCGGGACCCGGCGCTGGCGGACATCCAGGCGAGCATCGCGGCGTACCGGGGGTATGCGATTCCGGTGGGTGAGACCGTCATCGCGGGAGCGGCGGGCTGTGGGTTCGACGACCTGGGCGCGGTGAGGGACCTCTGGGAGAGAAACCTGGGCCCGCTGTAGACGAGCCCAGGTCTGGGGTGAGAGGGATTACTTCACGCAGTTGGCCCAGCCGCGCTTCGCGGGCGAGAGCGTCATCTCCCAGGTCCGGGTGCCGGAGTTGTAGTCGATGCTCAGGCCGTCCGTGAGGCTGTTCTGGTTGAAGCGACCGCCGAGGCCGGAGAGGAAGCAGCCGACGCCACCCGGGTCATAGGCCAGGTCCTTGCTGAAGCCGCTGCCGGCGGAGATCCACTGCCAGCCGCCGTGGCTCTCCGGGACGTCGACACACAGCGCGCGGCCACCACCCTCGCTCGCGAGGTCGCCGCCCAGGTACCAGTTGAGGCCGTCGTTCCAGACGCGGACGTACTCGGAGGTGGAGTCGAAGGCGCCAGCGCCCTCGACCATGGTGAGGAAGCAGCGGCGGTCGGCCGTCACGGCGCCGAGGAGCTTGGCAGGCTGGCCGTTGTACCAGGAGACCTCCGCCGTCCGGTTGGCGCTCGTGGTCATGCACTCGACGGTGCTGCCCAGCATCTTGCTGAAGTTGTGGTTGACGAAGATGTACCACTCACCCGCGAAGATGAACGTACCGGTGCTGCCCCAGCTGCTGCTGCCCGTGGGCGGCTGGAGGTTGCCGGACACGCCCGTGAGGAAGCAGGTGCGGTTGGTCGCGGTGCCGATGGACGTGGAGACGTAGCCGTTCGCGCTGGTGTGCCAGTTGTACGGGCCATGGAGGCCCACGCGCTGCTCGACCTGGTCCACGGCCTCGTCGGCGACGACGGGCGACGTGGCCTCCGGCGAGGTGGGGTCGAGAGGCTCACCGCCACAAGCGACGGTGAAGGTGGCCAGCGGGAGGGCGAACAGGAGGTTGCGCATGGAACGCATGGAGAGAACCCGGTCCTTTCAAAGACAGCCAGGCGCGAGCGGGGCGACCGCGCGCCAGATGGGAGCTCCGGGCCGGGGCGCCGCGCCATGCGGGTCCGGGTCTCGGAGTGAGCCCGGGTAGAGCAACCGGAATGCCAACGGGTCCTCAGGGGGAGGCGCGGGGGAGGACGGCAAGGGTTGCCGGGATGCGGGGGAGGACGCGGGCAAGGCTTGCCGGTCGCGGCAGGGCTTGCGGTGCGGGACCTGGGCCCGCGAGGAGGCGAGCCCAGGTCTTGAGAGGGATTACTTGACGCAGCTCGCCCAGCCGCGCTTGTAGGCGGTGAGGTTCATCTCCCAGGTGCGGGTGCCGGCGTTGTAGTCGACGCTCACGCCGTCGCTGTAGCTGTTCTGGTTGAAGTTGCCGCCGAGGCCGTGGAGGAAGCAGCCGATGCCATCGGGGTTGTAGGCGAGGTTCACGGTCTTGGTGTTCGAGCCGGTGCTCCCCTGCCAGGCGCCATGGTCCTCGGGGATGTCGACGCACAGGGCCTTGGCACCGCCATCGCCGACGAGGTCTCCCCCGAGGTACCAGTTGAGGCCGTCATTCCAGACGCGGACGTACTCGGCGGTGGAGTCGAAGCCGCCAGCGCCCACGATGCTGGTGAGGAAGCAGCGACGGTCGGCCGTCACGGCGCCGAGGAGCTTGGCGGCCTCGCCCGTGTACCAGGCGACCTCGGCGGTGCGGTTGGCGACGGAGTTGACGCACTGGACGGAGGTGGACAGGGCCGTGCTGAGGGTCTGGTTGACGAAGATCCTCCACTCACTCCCGGCGAGGAGGACACCGGCCATCCCCCAGCCGAGGTCGTTGGGGGCGGACTGGAGGTTGCCGCCGAGCGCGGTGAGGAAGCAGGTGCGGTTGGAGGAAGCGCCGAGGGACGTGGAGATGTACTCGGGCTGGTTCGTGCGCCACGTATAGGGGCCGTAGATGGAGACCTGTTGCTCGGCCTGGCCGATGGCCTCATCGGCGACCGCGGGGGCTTCGGCCCGCGGAGCGTCGGTGTCGAGAGCCTCGCCACCACAAGCGACGGTGAAGGTCGCGAGCGGGAGGGCGAAGAGGAGGTTGCGCAGGGAGGGCCAAGGGGCTGCGAGGTGTCGGGGGGATTGCATGGAGAGACCTGGTCCTTTCAATGACAGCCACGCGCGAGCGGAGGGGACCGCACCGAGCGTGGCCGAGGGGGGCTCCGTGTCGGAACACCGCACCATGCGGGTCCGGGTCACGGAGTAGGCCCAGGCAGAGCAATTGGAGCGCCAAAGACTCTCCCAGCGAGAGACGTGGCGGGACGGTAAGGATTGCGGGAATCCGGAGGCAATGACTGCCAAGTCCGGCAGGGATTGCGATGGGGGCGACAGTGGTTCGAGGGAGGACGTCGCGTCCCCGCTAACGCCTCTTTCTGGGAGAGGCCGCGCGAGCGAGGCCATCGATGAGCAGCTCGAGTCCGAAGTCGAAGTCCGCCTGGTAGCCCGCGGCGGTGCTGCTCGCCCTCCCCTCCTTCTTCGCGGCGCGGCCCATGACGAAGGAAATCATTTCGATGAGGTGTGGGTATTCGGCGGGGCTGATGTGGGGAGCAAGCGAGGCGCCGAGCTCGGGGCGCTCCTCGGGCTCGAACGGCCACCAGACCTCCTGGGCGACAAAGCCGTAGATGTAGCTGTCGAGCGACAGGATGGCGTTGTAGGCGAGCTCCACGGAGAACCCGGCCTCGCGCAGCAGGCGCAGGGAGGCTTCGTGGTGCCGGAGCCGCGCGGGGGTGGGCGTCGTGCGGGACTCGATGAGCATGGAGGCCCAGCGGTGCCGGAGGAGGACGGTGCGCATGCCGCGAGCGCGGAGCCGGAGGCCCGAGCGCCAGTCCGCGGAGACAGGAGGAGGTTCAAGCTCCTGCATCACGAGCTCGATGAGGCCATCCAGCAGGTCGTCCTTGTCGCGCACGTGCTTGTAGAGGGACATCGCCTCCACGTCGAGGCGCGAGGCCACGGCGCGCATGGTGACGGCCTCGATGCCGGAGCGGTCCGCGAGGGTGCGCGCGGCGGCGAAGATTCTCTCGCGAGTCACGGGGAGCCGCTTCGCGGCACGACCTCCTGCGTTTCTCTTCACGGGCGTGGCTCCAGGGGTCGATTTGACGGTGGCTTACAACGCAAGCTAAACATGGCTTATCTTGTAAGCCAACGGAGAGTCCGCACCATGGCCACGATGCGCGCCGCCTGTGTCGAACGGTATGGAGGCCCCGAGGTGGTTCAGCTGCGCGAGGTCGCGAAGCCGAGGCCGAAGAAGGGGGAGCTGCTCATCCGGGTGGTCAACACGACGGTCAACTCCGCGGACTGGCGCATCCGCTCACTCGAGGTCCCCAGGGGCTATGGGACGCTGATGCGAATGGTCGTGGGGTTCTCGGCGCCCAGGCAGCCGGTGCTGGGCTCGGAGCTGGCGGGGGTGGTCGAGGAGACCGGGAACGGCGTCGAGGGCTTCCGGGTGGGCGACGCGGTGATTGCGGTGGCCGGGATGAGCATGGGGGCACATGCGGAGTTCAAGGTCATGTCCGCGGCGGAGCGAGTCATCGCGAAGCCGGCGGCACTGAGCTTCCAGGAGGCGAGCGCGCTCTGCTTCGGAGGGCTGACCGCGCTGCACTATCTGCGAGCGAGGGCGAAGGTGCGGAGCGGGGAGAAGCTCCTGGTCATCGGGGCCTCGGGCGCGGTGGGAGTCGCGGCCCTTCAGCTCGCGCGGGAGTTCGGCGTGGAGACGACGGCGGTGTGCAGCGGAGGGAACGCGGAGCTGGTGCGGTCGCTGGGGGCCCAGCACGTCGTCGACTACACGCGAGAGGACCTCACTGCGCGGAGCGAGCGGTACGACGTGATTCTCGACTGCGTGGGGAGCGTTGAGTACGGGAGCGTGAGGCCGCTGATGAAGCAGGGAGGGAGGCTGCTCCGAATCGTGTCGAGTCTCGCGGGACAGTTCACCGCCCTGTTCCAGGGCCGACTCTCCGGACACCGGGTCATCGCGGGAGTCGGCACCGAGCGCACCGAGGACATGCGCTATCTGGCGGAGCTGGCGGCGCAGGGCAAGTACCGCCCGGTCATCGACAGCGCGTTTCCTCTCGAGGGAATCCGGGACGCGTATACGCGCGTCGAGAGCAAGCGGAAGCGCGGGAGTGTCGTGCTCGACGTGAGCCCCGCGCCGTGATGCGTGGGCCTCCCGGCTTCTACTTCTGCAATGCCTCGCGGTGGAGCCGGATGGCCTCGGACTCCTGTCCCTTGGGGACGCGCACAAAGTCCATCAGCTCCAGCTCCGGTCCAGCCGCATCCTCCGAGCCGGGCATCAAGGCGACCACGAGTTGCTGACCGGTCCGCACGGCATCGGGCCCTCCCGCCACCCAGAAGCTGGCTTGACGCGGGGGCTGCCCATGCAGCGCCTGCTCCAGCTCATACCCCAACCGCACCTCGTACCCCTGCGACCCTTGGCGAGTGGGGCCCACCTTCGTCACACGAACCACCGCGATGCTGCCTTCACCTTGCGCATATGCATGCAGGGACTGGGAATCGAGAACGTCAACAGACCTCTCCATCCGTGCGAGCACTTCCTTGTGCTGGCGAACAGCCTCCTCCTCCTGCCCCTTGGGGATGAGGACGGAGGACAGCAGGCCCACGTCCTTCGCGTTCTCGGGACTGTACTTGAGGGCCACGATGAGCCGTCCGCCGATGAGCGCGTTGTCGAGTCCACCCCACAGCCAGAAGGACGCTTGCCGTGGCGTCGTGCCGTGGATGCCTTGCTCCAACACATACTCCACATGCACCCGAGCCCCACGCGTGCCTTGGTTGGAGGCCTTCGCGCTCACGACCCGGACCAGCGCGACACTGCCACCCAGCTTCACGCAGTCGCGGAAGGTCCGCTCATCCAACGCCTTGATTTGAGATTCCATCTGGGAGTCCTTCGCCGGTGAGGCGGTTCGCGCGGGTGCGGGAGGCTTCGCGGGGCCAGGCCCCGCCGCGCAGGAAAAGAAAAGCCATAAGGCATTCACGACCACGGCCTGACGCTTCATCGCCATGAGAACTCCGCGTCCACCGGATGCCAGCGGCGATGGACGGCGAAGACGCGCCCCAGCTCTCCGTTGACCAAGACCTGGATGTAGTCCCGCTCGACCCGAACGCCGTCGACGACATGGCCCCAGCGAGCCACGAAGACCCTCTCGCCGCCTTGGACTTCGTAGTCGGCGACCTCCAGGACCGCATCCTCCGGCGGCGCGGCGGCCTGGGTCGCCAGTTCCAACGCCTCCGCCTTGCCAAGCCCCGCGCCACACCGCTCCGCGAAGGCCGAGAAGACCCACGAGCACTGCTCCCCCGTGATGGGGCTGTAGCGGGCCACGTACTCGGAGGTCCGCTGGTACATCCCGAAGCGCACGCGCTTGTATCCCGCCTTGCGCTCCACCCCCTCCGGGCGCGCCATGAGGAGGTACTTGAGGTACAGGACGGCATCCGGTGTCTGCTGCCGCTCCAGGTCGCGCTCGATGACTCGGAACACCTGGTCCTCGGCGCGCTCCAAGGTCCGCCGTTCCTCGGGTGACGTTTCGTCGGTCATGGCCGTCTCCCTCCTGGAGCCTGACCGCTAGCGAGAGCGCCGGACACGCACCACCTCCGTCGTCGGGTCCGAGATCGCCAGCTCCACCCATCGGCCACCGCCCAAGACGAAGCGGACCAACCAGACCAGGACATCCCGCACACGAGAGGGCTCCTCCGGTCGCCCCTCCGCGAGCTCGATATAGGCCCGCTCCGCACCGGAGACCCGGGCTCCCTCTGGAACCTCCATCTCCTGGCGGGCGGCCAGGGCCACCTCCACCGCTTGCGCCTCCGTCATGCCGGGTCTTCCTCCACGGGCAGGAAGGAGATGACCGCGCGCCGCGAGGGATTGATGCGCACCACCCAGTCCGCTGTCGCTTCCCGACCGAGAGACTCTCTCAGGAGGAGCTCGAGGCACTCCCCCTGGCCCTTCCGCGACCTGACCAGCGTCATGCCGGGACGAAGCAGCCCGCTGGTGCGAGCGACAGCGAGCGCCTCGTCATCCGTCAGGGGCTCCCACCGGCACTTCTGCCACTTGTCATGGTCCTCGTACCCGACGACCCGGTCCTCGTCGTCGAGGACCACCTCGAACTGGCTGTAGCGCCTCCAGAGGACCACGGTCTGGTCGACTCCCTGGCGCAACTCGATGGGGTCCCACGTCACCGCCTCCGCGTCCGGCACGATGACGGGCTCGGCATGGAACGCTCCGGTGAGCTCTCGCTCGGCGAGGGCCAGGCAGTCCTCCACGGCCTTCTTCCGGAGCACATCTGGGTCAAACATCCGAAGGACTCCTTCGACTCCAAGACCTGTCCTACTTCAACAGCGAGGCGATGCTGCCCACGACCCCGACGATGGCACGTCCCAGCGCGGTGATGGGCTGGAGCAGCGGGTGCGCGATGGAGCCGCCTCCCTCGCCCATCAGGACGGGGCGCATGCTGCGGTAGTACGCCGCCCCCACGTCGAAGAAGACGGTGGGAATCTTGTGAGGGTTCAGCTGATAGGAGTTGATCCACTTGCGATAGAAGTTGCGCGCCATGTTCCGCGCGTCGTCATCTGGAATGTAGCAGCGGAACGCCAGGTAGTTGCGCGTCCCTCGGGCGATGAAGGCCTCACCCAGGCTGCGCTCCCACGCGGCCACGCACGTGTCCATGTAGACCAGATAGCGAGGCACGCTGGGGACCGCCCCCTTGCTGCGAGTCTCCGTGTCACCGAAATTCGTATTTCCGAGCACGACGACACTGCGCCAGTCCCCACCTGGCTGCGGGTCTGGCGGATTCGCGCCGGAGGCGTCGTCGAGCGAGTTGAATTCATCGTTCCGGTCCACCACGTTGCCATGGCTCGCGTGATGGTACGCATAGCTGTTGCGCAGCACGGAGCCCCAGTGGTTCAGCGGAACAT
Organism: Myxococcus stipitatus; assembly: GCF_038561935.1. The sequence continues at coordinate 9,864,873 of NZ_CP102770.1, forward strand.
TCGCCGCGTTGAAGGCATGCGTGCCCACATGGTGATGCGCCTTGGCCCCCAGCAGGCCCGCGATCTCCGCCATCTCCGCCTGGGTGGTGAGTCCGCCTCCAGCGGGGGTGTCCGCGATGGCGTCGCTCGCGACGAAGTGCCAGTACTCGACCCGGAGGGTCTTCGCCTTGTCCTTGCTCAAGTCGAAGGGGCTCGTCGCGCTGAGCGCCTTATGGGACAGCTTCACGCGAAAGTAGAACAGGGGCGTGTTCCAGGGGTCCCACGGCAGGTGCTTCGCCTCGAACGTGAACTCCGGTGGGCTGCCCGTCTTCTTCTCCACCACCTTGCTGCCCTTGACCACCAGGTCCTTGAGGGTGGCGACGCGCGCGCCGGTGACGCAGTGGTGGATGGAGATGAGCGCATTCGCCCCATCCGGGACGTTCTCCGTCGTGACCTGGGGAACGACCTTCGCGTCGCCGGGAATCGCGCCCCCAGGAGGCGCTCCGCTGTTGAAGTTCGGCAGCACGCTCGCCTTGCTCCAGGAGAGCGGCTTGATGACGGGCGTGGGCTCCTTCTTGGGGTCCTTGGGCGCCTTGGCCTTCTTGCCCTTGAGGCGCTTCTGCGAGCCCGCGGCCACCATCTTCACCTGCGAGCCCTTCAACTTGAGCGGACTCCCATCGAAGGTGATGGTGCTCCCCGTCCACTGGATGTCGCCGGACTTCTCGACGCGCAGCACCACCTTCCCTCCCACGGAGAAGGTGAGCGTGTCCGCCATCAGCTCGAGCTCCTTCGCGAGCCAGGCGATGCTCGACTTGATGGTGTGGACCGCATCGCCCTTCACCTTCTCGATGTGGTCCTTCCGCGTCTCCTGCCGCAGGTTGTCCGGCGTCTCCGTCTTGAACTCACCCACGACCTTGGAGGAGCGCTTGCCTCCGACGCGCTCCTCCCGGTCCAGCAGCACGACTTCCGCCGAGGAGCGGCCAATCTGCTCGGCCCGCAGCCCCACGACCGCCTCGTTCATCACCAGGCCCACGGCGACCGAGTACGCCCCGCCCACGTTCAGCGCCTTGGCCAGCCCCACCGTCTCCGCGGAGGCCATCGCCACATCGACCTTCTCCGCCATCGCCACGGAGATGCTCTGAACCGCGGAGACGCTCTCGACGGCATCCTTGCGCACCTCGACGTCGCGGTTGCCCGTCACCGCGAGCGTCTGGTTGCCCTGGACCCGCGTCAGCTCATTCCGCTCGACCGTGAGCGACTGGTTTCCATCGACCTGCTGGGTCCGGTTGCCCGAGACGCGCAGGGACTCATGCGCCCCCACGCGCTGGGCCTTGTCGTTCAGCACCTCGATCTTCCAGTTCTTCTGACCGTGGAGATGGATTCGCTCCACCGCCGCCGCGTCCTCGAACTGCAACTCATTGAAGCCATTTCCCCCAGGGCTGGAGCTGGAGCGCAGCGTGCTCTTCGTCTTCTCGCCCGGCAGGGGCACGGGCGTGGGGTTCTCTCCGTTGTAGACGGAGCCCACCACGAGCGGCCTGTCCGGATTGCCCTCGAGGAAGCGGACCACCACCTCCTGCCCCACACGAGGCAGGTACAGCGCCCCCCACCCCGCACCGGCCCAGGCCTGACTCACCCGCACCCAGCAGGAGCTCTTGTCATCGCCCGAGGCCTCGCGGTCCCAATGAAACTGGACCTTGATGCGGCCGTGCTCATCCGTGTGGATCTCCTCCCCCGGAGGACCGACGACGATGGCCGTCTGCGCGCCCGCGATCCTGGGGGACGGCGTCACGCGAGGCGGACGGAAGGGCACTCCCGCCGGAATGGCGCCGAAGCGACTCTGGTACTCCCCATGCCCGCCCTGATGCGCGACCGACACCAACAGGTAGGCGCCATCCAGTGAGGGGTCGGGGTGCTCCGCCAGCGAGAAGGTGCGCCCCGGCACCAGGCGCACGCTCGAGCATTCGCCGTCGCAGCCCTCGGCATCGTGCCTCAGCTCCTCCAACCGCACCTGCGCCAGGCCCTTCCCTGCCCCCGGCGTCAGATACCCACCGGGATGGAGATAGGCCTCCATCTCCGCATTCGCGTCGGCGCTCTTGCTCGACACCGACAGGTCCAGCGACGGGCGGACGAAGTCGAAGTCCCTCAACGCCACCTTGCCCGAGCGAATCCTCGAGGCCCTCACCACCCCGACCAGGTGCTCCTCTCCGGGCTCCGCGCCCGTGGGGTCGCGGTACGGCAGCCTGTCGGAACCCTCGATGGCGTCGGCGGCGCTCGCTCCGTCCCCGAGGACCAGGACATGGCTGCTCTCGGAGTGCTCGAAGAAATAGAAGATGCCCGCCTCTTCCAGCAGGCGCGAGACGAAGTCGAAGTCCGACTCGCGATACTGCACGCAGAACTCGACAGCGGGATGGCTCTGGTCCAGGCGCGAGTCATGCTCGATGCCTGCCTCATCCAATATCCGCGCGACGATTTGCGGCACGCTCTGGTGTTGGAAGATGCGGCTGCGGCGCACATGGCGCAGCTTCCACAGCCGAGGCACCAGCATCACCCGGTATCGCAAGCGCCCTTGTCGCTCGCCCAGCACCTCGACGCGGCCCATGAAGCCATGAATGAAGCGCGAGGCGCCATTCACCAGGTCCGTCAGGGAGAGCAAGGCCTCCTGGCCCAGCATCTCTCGCGCAGGGAGGTTCGCTTCCGGGGTGGCCGCCAGCTCCACGCCAAACACGAACGCGCGGGACAGCTCCTCCCGACCCGTGAAGCCCGTGACCGTGAATGCTTGCGGAGAAGAGTAGGGCCCCGCCTGGAATTGGAAGACGTAGCGGCTGGTCTCTGGTCCTGGCACGGCGCCTCCCCCAAGCGGTGCTGCACACCCCGCATGCCCAGACGAGCATACACCACGCATGGACCCCACAACACGGAGTACCCTATGGTGCGAAGACCATCGGGGGGAATGGGCCATGCAACCCGCACACGCGCTATCCGCTAGCGAGCCTGAGTTCGAATTCGAAGCAGGACCCTTCACCGCTGGAGAGCTCGCGGTCGTGGAGCTGGAGGCGGATGAAGCCGTCTCCGCCCCCTTCCGGGTCACGCTGGTCTTGACCGCGCCGGTGGACGTCGTCGTGGAGGCCGCGAAGCTGCTCGGCCAGCCCGCCGCCCTCGTCATCAGACAGGGCTCGGACGACCGCCGCTATCTGCACGGCATCCTCTCCGAGCTGGGCCGCTGGAACGTGGGAGGCGGGCCGCAGCAGAACCGCTATCGCGCCGTGCTCGAGCCGCGCTTCCACCAGCTCCGGCACACGCGCAAGAGCCGCATCTTCCAGCAGAAGAGCCTCCCAGAAATCGTGGAGCAGGTGCTCGACGAAGGACAGGTGCAACACGCGCTGGAGCTCCAGGGGACCTACGCCCCGCGCGACTACTGCGTCCAGTATCGCGAGTCGGACTTCGACTTCGTCTCTCGCCTGCTGGAAGAGGCGGGCATCTTCTATTTCTTCCGCCACCAGCAGGACGGACACGAGCTGGTGCTGGCGGATGGCCCCGAGGCGCACACTGCAATCCCTGGCGAGCCGTGCATCGCCTTCCGAGACCCCGCCGGTATGACGCCGGATGAAGACTGCATCTTCGAGCTCACCGGGAAGCTGCAGGTCGTCCCTGGCGCGGTCGCGCTGAGAGACTTCGACTTCGTGCGGCCCTCATTGGACATGACGGTGGAGAGCCAGGACTCGGAGGGTGACACCGCGCTGGAGGTCTATGACTATCCCGGCAAGTACGAGGACCCGAGCCCCGGACGCGACCTGGCCAAGGTCCGGCTCGAGGAGCTTCAAGCGCCTGGGAACGTCGCCTGGGGCAGGAGCCTCAGCCGACGCCTGTCACCGGGCGCCACCTTCGAGGTGACGGGACACGCGGAGGCGGAGCTCAACCGCGAGTTCGTGCTGCTGGCCGTGGCGCACGTGGGCCACCAGCCGGAGCATCTGGTCTTCGAGCAGCAACATGGCCGCTCGCTGGAGCGAAAGCCGTATCAATGCCGGTTCCAGTGCATCCCCTCGGAAGTGCCCTACCGCCCGCCCAGGCGCACCCGTCGTCCCGTCATCCCGGGGCCGCAGACGGCCATCGTGGTGGGGCCCTCGGGCGAGGAGATCCACACCGACGAGCATGGCCGGGTCAAGGTGCGGTTCCACTGGGACCGAGAGGCGCCTGGAGACGACCGGAGCTCGTGCTGGATACGCGTCAGCCAGGGCTGGGCAGGCCCCGCGTGGGGTGCGCTGTATCTGCCACGCATTGGCCAGGAGGTGGTGGTGGACTTCCTGGAAGGCGACCCGGACCGGCCGCTCATCACCGGGCGCATCTACAACGGGCACCAGCCTCCTCCCGCGGACCTGCCCGCCAAGCGGACCCAGAGCACGCTGCGCTCGGAGTCCAGCCCGGGCGGCGGCGGCTTCAATGAGCTGCGCTTCGAGGATGCCGCGGGCGAGGAGGAGATCTACCTCCACGCCCAGAAGGACATGGACATCGTCATCGAGAACGACAAGACCCAGTCCGTCGGCGGGAACGAGTCGCTCACGGTGGCGAAGAATCGCCAGCGCGAGGTCGGTGGAAACCAGTCGCTCGCCGTCCAGGGGAACGACGAGACGCGCGTCACCGGCAATCAGTCGCTGGAGGTGAAGGCGAACCGGACGACGACCGTGTCGGGCAGCCACAAGGAGACGATTGGCGGCTCGCAGAACATCGAGGTGGGTGGAGCGCACAGCCTGCTCGTGGGCCTGGCCTCGGCGGAGACCGTGGGCCTGGCCAAGGTCCTCAACGTGGGCGGTGCCTATACCGTCACGGTGGGCGCGGCGATGAACGTGGCCGTGGCCGGGCTGAAGGCAGAGGAGGTGGGCGGCGGGAAGACGGAGCTCATCGGCGCGCAGAAGACGGAGAAGATTCTCGGCTCGCGCACGCTCACCGTCGGCAAGGAGATGATGGAGACGGTGGGGGATACGCGCACGCTCGACGTGGGCAAGGACCTGGTCGTGAACGTGGGCGGCACGCTCCAGCAGGCCACCACCAAGACTCACAAGATTTCGGCCAAGGAGCTCACCATCGCCGTCGAGGACACCTTCACCGTGAAGGTGGGCTCGGCGTCCATCACGCTCAAGAAGAGCGGGGACATCGTCATCAAGGGCGGGAAGATTGAAGTGACGGCCTCGGGTGAAGTCGTCATCAAGGGCAGCAAGATTACGGACAACTGAGCCGGGGCTCGCGGACTCAGCCCCCGAAGAGCTTGCTGTACGTGCGCTGGAGCAGGTCCGTGCGCGGGAGGGGTGTGGCCTCGGCCTGCTGTCGTTGGGCGTGCAGCCAGGTCCGGGACTCCACCTGGTAGGCCCCCTGGCTTCGGATGGCCAGGTCCCAGAGGAGCACCGCGCGTCGGCGCAGCGGCTCCTGCGCCAGTGCGGCTGGCAGGCTCTCCGCTGTCATGGGAATGCCTCGGAGGTAGCGCACCGCTGGGTCGAAGCGCTTGCGTGCCTCCGCCCACCAGGCCTCGACGCGCGCGACGAGCACTTCGCCTTGAAGCGCCACGGGCCCTGGGAGCAGGGACGCGGGAGCAGGGGTGTCCGCCGTGTCCGACTCGCGAGCCGCGGGCTCCTCCGCGTCGAGCAGTTCCTGTTCGAAGGCCTCGTCGTCCTCGCTCTGCTCCATCTCGAGGAAGGGTGCGTCCAGCGGCAGGCCCGTGATGGCCGCGAAGGACTCCGCGGCGAGTCTGTCGCCGGAGGACTGAAGAGCCTCGAAGGCCGCATCCGCCGCAGCGAGCCTCCCGTTGAAGCCTAGCGCCCACAGGGCTTCCTCGCGCAGCGCGGGCTCATTCATCGTCGACAGCAAGGCTTCCAGCTCGCGGGAGTCTCCACCGAGCGCGAGCGCCAGCAGCGCGGACCGAGGCACGTCTCCCCCTGCCTCCACGAGCTTGCGCGCACGTGACCACGCATCCCGCCCCTTCACGACGAGCCCGGCTTCGAGCGCCGCGGCAAGGACGTGAGGATCCGGGTCCGCGAGCCCCTGCCGCACCAGGCCCTCCGACACGGAGCGAGGAGTGAAGCACGCTGCCCGCACCACCTCTGCGAGCACAGGGAGCTCGTCCCTGACCGCCAGCGCTCCCAGCACGGGACTCACGTCGACTTGTCTCGAGCGCAGCGCTGCGAGGACTTCGGCCTGCCGATGCGGCGGGACGGTCGTCGCCCAGCGCAGCAGCATCGGGTTCAAATCCAGGCGAGGGCACAGCTCCACGGCTCGCCGGACGCTGCTCACCACGCCCGTGTCACCCTCGACCAGCAGCTCGCGAATCGCGTCTTGCCAGTCCGCGTCCTCCGCGCCTGACAGTGCGAAGGTCGCCGCGCGAGTGCCGCCGGCATCGTCTCCCGCCAGCGCGGGAAACAGGAGGCGCTCCGCCACGGGACGCCCACCGAGGACCAGTGCATCCAGGTGCGCGAGCAAGCGCCGCTCTTCGCCCTGCTCGAGCTCCGCGACCTGGTAGTCCAGGGCCCACAGCGATTGCTCCCATTGCGTCCACAGGAACGAGGCCTCTTCGAGATGCACCTCCATGACGTCCCAAGGCACGGGTGGACGACGAAGAGCGCGGGAACCGTGGGCGTTGGACACGAATGAGCATCCTACTCGTGGTGAGCGAGGAACGGGCACAACGCCCTGGCTCGTGAAGGGCACGGCATGAAAAACTCCGAGCAGGGGCTTCGGTAGAGCCGCGACGGCGGGAGCGAGTGCATGTTGGGACAGGTGCAGGCCATGGGACTCGCGACCTCCTTGGGGCCACTGGTGCCCGCAAGCGCGGCCTTTCGAGCAGGCGTTGCGCGTCCGTCTCCGGCGCCAGACTTCGAGAACTTCGTCCAGGGAGAGGAAGAGCCTTCGACCGTGGCCATCCATGCGCTGCCAGTGGCCACGTTTGGGTTCTCGGGAGTGGGGAGACTGATTGCCCTGCTGACCGAGGCACTGACAGACTTCTCGAGTCGCGAAGACCTGGGTGCCTTGGGGGCAGAGACGGGTCTCTACGTGGCCTTGCCGGACCCGGAGGAGCGAGGCTTCACGACAGGCAAGGACGCCTTTCAGGAGGACCCGGAGACACCGCGGGAGCGAGTGGACGCATTGGGGGCCCGCGTGGTGCAAGCGGCCTTCAAGGTCCTGTCCGTGGACTGGAAAGGCCAGGCGCCGCGTTTCTTTCACGGAGGCAATGCGGCCTTCGCCTTGGCCCTGATGGCGGCGGGAGAAGCGCTGCGCGGCCGGCAGCTGCGGAGCGCGCTCATCTGCGCGGTGGACACCCTGGCCTCTCCCGCGACGCTCCGGCTGCTTCACGATGGGGGGCGACTCAAGACTCACGACAACCCCACGGGCATCACGCCAGGAGAGACAGCCGTGGCGATGTTGCTGACAGCGCCCCGTCGAGGCTCGACGGGGGAGCAGAAGGAGCGGCCCGTCTTTCTCAGGGCCGTATCGCTTGGCAAGGATGCAAGGAAGCCCGAGGGAGACAGCCCCACGGACGCAAGGCCCTTGGCTCAGTGCATCTTGTCCGCATTGGGTCCCCAGGAGGCGAGCACGAGGCCCCCGGTGCTGCTCACGGACCACGACGGCCAGCATCACCGAGCACACGAGTGGGGGATGCTTCAGCTTCAGCTCGCGGACAGAGACCCGAGGCTGGGGACGTGTCCCGCCTGGATGCCCGCCGTGAGCTTCGGCCACACAGGAGCGGCATCCGGAGGACTGGGGGCCGCGATGGCATACCGAGCACTCCAGCGAGGCTACGCGCCCGGTCCGTCACTCCTGGTGCTCTCGTCATCGGACACGGGAGAGCGGACGGCCATTCATCTCTCGAGTGAAGCGGGAGGCACATCCAGCCAGCGTGTGCCCTGAGTCAAAGCTTGAGCCCATTCCAGCCTTCCGCCTTGTACACCTTGAAGCCCGTCAAGCCTTCCTTCGTGAAGGCCTCGTGGACGTCCTCTCGAATGAGAATCAGCCGGCGCTCCCTGGTGCATCGGTAACCGTCCGGCGAGCGACGTGGCGCGAGGCATTGCAGGGGTAGAGGTGGTGGTGGACCCTGGCCGGAATGTCGAAGCTGGTTGAGAGTGAAGAGTGGTTCCAGGTCGCCGAGGCGTTTGAAGCGAGCGGCCTGACGCAAAAGGAGTTCTCCGCGCAGCGCGGGTTGAGGCTTAGCACGCTGCAGTCGTGGGTTTACCGGCGCCGACGTCAGCGGAGCAGGAAGGCCCCCGCTGTGAGACTGTTGCCGGTGGAGGTGGCGAGCACGACGCAAGCGAGCGCGGCGATGCTCGAGATAGTGCTGCCCGGCGGAGCGCGAGTGAGGTTCGCCCCAGGCACCGACGTCGGGTACGTGGCCCGGCTCCTCACGGCGCTGGGCAGGTGAGCGCGTGTTCACCCTGCCTGCGTCCGTGCGCGTGGTGTTGGCCACGGAGCCAGTGGACATGCGCAAGTCGATTGATGGGTTGATGGCCCTGGTGCAGTCGGGGTGGGGAGAGGACGTGTACTCCGGGCACCTCTTCGCCTTCGTCTCGCGCAGAGGGGACCGCATCAAGGTGTTGGCGTGGAGTCGTGGCGGATTCGTGCTGCTGTACAAAAGACTGGAGACGGGGCGCTTCCGGTTGCCCAAGGTGGAGACCGAGGCGCGGACGGTGGCGCTGGACGCGACGCAGTTGGCGATGTTGCTGGACGGCATCGACGTGGCCGAAGTCCGACGCCCGTCTGCCTGGGCACCTCCCGGCCGCCCGGCCTCCTGACGGCCCGGCGCGGGCGCGGGGAGCGGCAGCGCGGTATGGGCTGGAGGTGCCTCGAGAGCTGCCGCAAGACCACTTCTGCCCCTGGCGCGAGGAAGCCGAGGAGCTGCGTGAGCGGATGACTTCGCTGGAGGCGAAGATGGCGGCGTTGGAGCGCCGCGTCTTCGGCAAGAGGACGGAGAAGCTGCCGCCCGTGGCCCAGGAGCTGAAGGCCCGCCAAGACTCCCCAGAGGAAGAGCGGGCCCGGGCGGCAGCGGCCCTCCGGACGCGACGCGCACGAGCGGCCCGCAAGGCCGACGCCGCGGTGGAGCGTGAAGTCAGGCACGAAGTCCCCGCCGAAGACAGGCACTGCCCGGCCTGCGGCAGCGAGGAACTCAATCCCCTGGGGGAGGGGCGCCGGACGGTGGTGTACGAGCACGTGCCGGCCTTCTTCGAGAAGCAGGTGCACGTGCAAGAAGTGCTGGCGTGCACCTGCGGCCGAGGTGTCGTCACCGCGCCCGCGCCACCCAAGGTGGTGGACAAGGGCGAGTACGGCCCGGGTCTCCTGGCACACGTCGTCGTCTCCAAGTGCGCGGACGCCATGCCGCTGCACCGCCTGGCACAGCGGATGGAGCGGGGCGGAGTCCCCATGAGCCGCAGCACGCTGACGGACCTCTTCCACCAGTCGGCCTCGGCGGTGCGGCCTCTGTCCTCGTACCTCTTGCAGCGCATTGCCTCGGCCGAGGTGGTGTGGGCTGACGAGACGCCGCTGCGCGTGCTGGACGTGAAGAAGACGCGCCGAGGCTACCTCTGGACGTTTCTCACCCAGACGCCCCAGAGCGAGTGGCTCATCGGCTACCGCTTCAGCCTGGGCCGCGCGGGCAAGACGCCCAAGGACGTGCTGGGCGGCACCACGGGCGCGCTCGTGGTGGACGGGTACACCGGCTACAACGCGGTGACACTGCCGGAGGGCCGCACGCGCGTCGGCTGCTGGGCCCACCTGCGCCGTCGCTTCTTCGAGGCACTGCCCACCGCGCCTGAGGCCCGGGAGGCGATGGACCTCATCCTGGAGCTCTACCGGGTGGAGGCCCAGGCGCGGGACGCGGGCCTCGTGGGCACTGCGGCGCATCGCGCGTTGCGCCAGGAGTCCAGCACTCGCGTTCTCGTGCGTCTGCGCACGTGGCTCGAAGTCCAGACGCCGCGCCACCCGCCGAAGAGTCCGCTGGGGCAGGCTCTCTCCTACGCGACGAAGCAGTGGGAGGCGCTCACCCGCTTCGTCGAGGACCCGCGGCTGCCCTTGGACAACAACCGCTCGGAGGCGGCGTTGCGAAAGGCCGCACTCGGCCGCAAGAACTTCCTCTTCGTCGGACACGAAACCGCTGGCGAGAATCTCGCGGGTCTCTACGCGCTGGTCGCTACCTGCGAGGCCAACGGCGTCAACCCCGAGGCGTACCTGGCTGACGTCCTGCTCCGCGTCCAGACGCACCCGAACTCGCGCATCGCGGAGCTGTTGCCTCACGAGTGGAAGCGTCAGCAGACCACCGGTCCGCCCGAGTCACGCTTCCAGCCCCAGCCCTGAACTCTCCTCCGGTCGCGGCATCTGCCGGGCACGGACCTCGTCCATCTTCAACTGCTCACGCCACGTCGCTGACCGGACGGTTACGTGCATCGAAACATCTTGGCCTCGGGGCGAATACCCGACTCCTTGAGGACCAGGTTCTTGACCCGCCCAATCTGGTCTTTCCGCAAAGCGTTCATCCTGTAGACGCCTTTCTCCATATCAATGGCGTCTTCCGCGCCCACCAGATTGACGATGGAGTAGTCCTCCGCCACGACATCACCCTGGTGGTTCTTCACGGCCACCGGCAGGTACTCCGCATTGGTGACCTCCAGCGACTCAAGCAACTTCCGCACTCGGCCCGACACAATCAAGGCATCAAGGGTATTGGTCTGGAAGTCATAGAGGCGTCGAGCCTCCGGGAAGTTGTCCGAGAACTGCACTGCCGCCCCACGAGGGAACTCCAGCCGCAGGCTCTTGCCTTTGTCGAAGCGATAATCCGCAGGACTCCTGGGAGGGTACGATTCAATGAGGCCACCATCCACAGTGGACTGTGTCCTGAGCACGAAGTAGCTCATACCGGTAACTCTCTCTGTAGAGAGCACCTCGTCCGACAGGATCTGCTTCTGCCTTCAGGGCATCCCATCAAACATTTGGTGCTTTCGCCTTCGCCCATAGGTGAGCGGACAGCCATTTTCTTCTATTGAAAACCAAGGGGCGCATCCACTCGGCACGCCCCTTGACTCGACTCAAATCTCGAAACCATCCCAGCCTTCAGCCTTGTAGACCGCAAATCCTGTCAGACCTTCCTTCTGGAAGGCCGCAAGGACGTCTTCCCGAATGAGAATCAGCCTGCGATCCATGGTGCATCGAAACATTTTGGACTCGGGGCGAATGCCAGACTCCTTGATGGCCAACTTCTTGAGCCATCCGATTTGGTCCTTCGCCAGGGAGTCCATTTCATAGATGCTTTTCTCCGCATCAATGGCATCCTCAGCGCCCACGAGATTGACGAAGGCATAATCCTCCGCCACAACTTCGCCCTTGTGGTTCTTCACTGCCACCGGCAAGTACTCCGCATTTGTGATTTCCAGCGACTCCAGGATCTTCCGAACCCGCCCCGAAACAATCATTGCGCTCAGGATGTTTGTCTGGAAGTCGTAGAGTCGCCGAGCATCTGGGTAGTTGTCCGAAAACTGGATCGCAGCCCTGCGAGGAAACTCCCGGATGAGGCTCGTGCCCTCATCGAAACGCCAGTCGGCTGGACTGTTCCGTGGGTACGACTCAATGTAGCCACCGTCCGCAGTGGCCTGTGTCTTGAGTACGAAGTAGCTCACACCAAACTAATCCTCTCAAAAGGAGAATCCCCCGACGGGAGCGGGCTCCAACAACGCAACTCGCACGCTGGCGAGCTCATCGTCGGCTATGGGGAACTGGCATTCACTCCTCAATCGAAGCGAGGAGCGCGTCCACACAGCGAGCCTCTCGGCTCAACTCAAAGCGCGAGTCCATCCCAGCCTTCGGCCTTGTACACCTTGAAGCCCGTCAGGCCCTCCCTCTTGAAAGCCTCATGAACGTCCTCTCGGATGAGGATCAGTCTGCGCATCATGGTGCATCGAAACATCTTGGCCTCCGGACGAATGTCCGACTCCTTGATAGCTAGACTGTTGATTCGCCCAATCTGATCTTTCTTCAAAGCATTCATCCTGTAGACGCCTTTGTCCATATCAATGGCGTCTTCCGCCCCCACCAGATTGACGATGGCGTAGTCCTCCGCCACGACTTCATCCTGGTGATTCTTCACCGCAACCGGCAGGTACTCCGCATTAGTGATTTCCAGAGACTCGAGCAGTTTTCGCACCCGACCAGATACAATCAAGGCGCTCAGCGTGTTGGTTTGGAAGTCATAGAGACGGCGAGCCTCTGGGAAGTTGTCCGAGAATCCCACGGATGCCCCGCGAGGAAACTCCCGGATCAAACTCTCCCCCCTATCAAACCTGTAATCCGCGGGACTTTTGGATGGGTACAGCTCGATGAGTCCCCCATCCGAAGTCGCCTGCGTCTTGAGTACGAAGTAGTTCATATCGAAGAAACTCTCTCAGTAAAGCGCGCCCCATTCATATGTGCCTGTGCCCTCCTTCGGGGCATATCGCACATGCGGATGGATGAATTCTTGTCCCTCGGTGCGTGCCTCCACCAAGTCCCTGCTCAACTTGACTAGGTACCTCCAAAAATCCTCTTCGAGTTGCTTCAACACCCTGAAAACTTCTTCAGTCAAAGCCTTGTGGGACTCGCCTTGATCGATGACCTCCTGCAGGTCTCTAGAGATGGCCCGCATCTCCTCCATGACGAGCTGAGTGTACTGAGGATGATCTCCTGGGTGCTGAATGAGCGCATGAACCGGCACCGCCCATGACTCATCCGGCAGATTGATGATGTTGTGACCATGGTTGATGTTGTAGTCCGATTGGAGGATCAGCCGAAGCTGTTGATAAGTGAATGACGGACTCTCCACTTCACGCTTCTTGGTCACATAATAGAAAGCGGACCCCGGGAGCATGTGATGTGCCTCCCAGGCATAGGGCCACTTCTGACCTGCCTTCCCTCCCAGGGGTGAACGCGCGCCCGGGTTGAAGTTCTCAGGGGGCCCACCAGGAAACTCCGCGGTCTTCCGAACCAGGTCTCGAATCTCGTCCAGGTACTTGTGGCCGAACTCGCGGTACACACCTCGGCCGTTCTGGGCACGAAGGTAGTCCGACCCGTTCTGTGCGTACCCATGGACCTTGCCCAACACGCCTTTCGGCACTGTGTTGGCATCCACATGCTCGCCCGTCGCGGCGGCTTCTTTCTTCTTCTTCTTTTCCTTCCGCGTATCGAAGGCGGTGTACCTGCGCTCAGCACTCCGCTTGAAGATGTCGGAGAGCTTCTGCGCCAGCTCCGTGTTCATCTCTCCCTTGGACACGAACGCCATCTGAACCCCCACCAGGTAGCGAGCCCCCCACCACACCCCTCCTGGAGCCCATCCGCACTCCATCCTATCCCATTGTCCACACGGTGCCCTACGCTTCCGCGCCGCCACCGCCTGCCCATCCGGAGCCGTCAGTCATGCCCGATTTGATGTCCCTGCGCTCCGATGCCGCCGCCGAACTCGGCAGGTTCTTCAAGCGCTTCGAGCCCGGCGCCGACCGAGACACCTTGCTGTCCCAGTTCGACACCCTCACCCGGCACTTCCACATCATCGCCGTGGCGACCCTGCTCGTGGACGGCAACTCCCAGGGCTGCTTCCTCAACCTCTGTCGCGCCGCGGAGAACTGGCGCCGTCTGCTGGCCCTGCTTCGCTCCCGGAACCTCCCTCCCCCGCCCGCAACGAAGACCCTCCCGCTCCTCGCTGCCCTGGCCGCGGGTCGGTTCGACCTCGCCAACACCCTCGCGACAGCACCTGCCTCACCGCGCATCGTCCCGGACGAGTACGAAGATGAGTACCTGTGGGCGACGCTCCTCCGACATTTCGCGAGCCAGCCCCCCGCGACGGCCTCCACCGTCGCCCCCCTGCTCACGCAGCTCAAGGGCCTCAACAAGAAGGACTACGGCCCTCGCTGCGACCTGGCGCAGGCGATGCTCGACCAGGACACCGACGCTTTCGCGAGCGCCTTCGAACGCGCTCGACTCGACTACGAGCTCCACACGGAGAAGAAGGCCGCGAGCTTCGCCACGCCATTCACCGCGTTCGCGCCGCACCGCTTCCTCTGGCTGGAAGGACTGGCCCTCCTTCGACTCGGTGAACGTGCGGGCATCGTCCTGGCCGATGCTGACTACAAGTACTGTCCACCCCTCGCCCGCGTCCCCATGACCGCGACGTACACGGGTGACTGGACCATCCCCAACGTCGCCGAAGACTGAGCCGTCAAGCACCACGCAGGCTCAGTTGATCTGCACCTTGCCCCCCTTGATGCGCTGAGTGCCGGAGGCAACGGTCACCAGGTCCGTTCCACGCAGGACCACCTTCCCATCTCGACGCAGCGTCAGACTCGCCCGGCCGCACTCGAGCACGATCTCCTCGTGGCCGCGGAGGACGAGCCGCTCTCCATCCACCACCACCTGCTCGGGTGTCTCCGAGAGCGTTCCCTCGAGCACGGCATCGATGTGCGGCGTCGCGCTGGGCACCGCCAACAGCGTGAGCAGGATGGGGAGCGTCGGGTCACCGTTCTCGAACATCAGGAGCGCTTGCTGGCGCTGCTCGGCAGCGGCGGCCAGGGTGGCTCCATCCAGGGAGGCGGAGACTCGCGCCGGAAGACTTCCCCGCGCATTCCCCGGGTAGTCCACCTGCACCGCGCCGCCTTCGCCCACGGCGACCACCCACCCCACTCGAGGCTCTCGAATCCGCTCCTCCTCCACGACACCGCCCTGCTGCTTCGAGAACTCCTGCTCACGGCTGGACATGCGCTGGGGACCTTGGACTCGCTCGGGGATGTATGGCTACAAATCCTTCTCGCACACCAGACACTTGCCCTTCTCTCCGCGCTTCCCCATGGCAACCACTGGCGCCTGGAGCAGCGGGAACGGTGGCGTGTTCTTGTCGTTGTGCAGCATCAGGTCGAAGGAGCGAGCCACGCCCTTGCCCTCGAAGCTGACATCGAAGGAGTAGTTGACGAACTCCGCCTTGCCCTTGGTCTTGTTGGAGGCCACTCCGCCACCGGCCGTCCCCGCCTCATCCCCGGTGCTCGTCTTGAAGTTCGAGTCCGCGATGCACACGGGCTTGCCGTTCACCTTGACCTTCTTGGTCCCCTTATCCGTGTCCGAGGACTGGGCGATGTTCGGATAGGGGATGGGAACGGGACCTGCGGGGCTCGGCGTCTTGCACACATCCGGGAAGGCGATGGTCTTCCCATTCGTGTCCTGCGTCACGACCGACAGATGGTTCACTCCGACGTCCGCGCTCACCGAGTCTCCCCCTGAGACAAGCCAATCCCCTCCCCCATCCTACCGCATCTCAAGGGTCGAGCGCTCGCGGCCCCCAGCGCTCGGAGCCCTCGCACTCCACCTCCAGCGCCTCCACCTCCATCGGCTCCCGCTCCAGCACCAACAGCCCTCGCCAGAGCAGGAACAGCCGCATCGCGTCCGTGTCGATGATGACGGTGTCCAGGCGCAGCTCCAGCGACGCATCCGAGGCGTTCTTCCGGAACACCCGCACCGTGGGCGGCGGCAGGCCCGGCAGGTCGAACACCAACCGTCCCTCTGGCGTGGTGTTGGCCACCACCACGGACTCATTCCCCTTCAGGTAGCCCGGCGCCACGAGCCCGGGCGAGGCCGCGCTGAAGAACCTCCGGTCGAAGTCCTTCGGCAGCAGGGGCTTGCGGCTGCTCGCCCACTTCTCGTCATACGTACCCGCGAAGTCCGTGCGCGGCGCCCAGTGCGGGCTGATGAACCCGAAGCCCGCGGGCGGAGGCTGGTCACTCCAGCTCTTCACACGCTGGGCCGGCTCCTCCAGGTTGGGGAGTCGGATTCCCTCCTCGAAACGTCCCCCCGATGCGCGAAACCCGGTACCCACCGGGTTGCGCGGCTCGAACTGGTGCCGCGTCTCATCCGGGTGACTGCGGTCCCAACCTCCGAAGGCGCGCTCGTAGCGCAGGGGAATGCGCTCGAAGGGCAAGGGCTTCGTCATGGAGATTCCCCCCATGCTCTTGAACCAGACCCGCTGCCCGATGACCTGGACACCCTTCTGGACGGGACCGACCCGCAGCGCGACCAGCAGCTCTCGCGTGTCCGGCTTCGAGGCAACAGCGTGGCCCACCAGGACGACGTCCGTGGCCGGCTTGAAGAAGGCCACCTCCGGCTCATACCGGTCGCTCGAGCGTTCGTCGTCCTCGTCCCAGCGCCGACCCGTCATCTTGAGTGGCGCCTGCTCCTCGGCCAGCGTCAGCGAGCCTCGGGGGCTGATGTCGAAGGTGGCCTTCACCACCGGAACGAGCAGCGGCCGCAGCTCCTCGTCAGCCAGATAGAGCGGCTCGAAGGTGAATGGCGTGAAGTTCTGCGTGGAGGGCTGCCCCATGCCTCCGTGTTCTATTCCGTCGACCCAGGGCATTCCAGGCACACGGAGCCCTCCGCCGGCCTACTCCTTCACCGCCCCCGCGGTGAGTCCAGACACAATCCTCCGCTGGAACAGCACCGTCAGCACCACCAAGGGCAGCGTGGCCACCACGGAGGCCGCGGCAATCTCTCCCCACGGCTCCCGGTGCTCGCTCGCGAACAAGCTGATGGCCACCGGCACCGTCCGCTTCTCCGGCGTCGTCAGGAACGTCAACGCATACAGGAACTCGTTCCACGAGAAGATGAACACCAGGATGGCCGTCGTCGCCAACCCCGGTGCCGCCAAGGGCAACAGCACCCGCCGGAACGCCTGGAACGGCGTGCACCCATCCACTCGCGCCGCGCGGTACAGCTCATCCGGGAGCTGCTTGAAGAACGACGTCAGCACCCACAGCGTCAACGGCAGCGCGAACGTCGTATAAGGCAACGCCAGCCCCACCAGCGAGTCCCGCAGCCCCACCGCGCGCAGGATGAGGTACAGCGGGCTCACCGTGGCAATCGGCGGGAACATGCTCACCGCCAGCGCCGCGCTCAACACCACTCCCTTGCCTCGAAACTCGAGCTTCGCCAGCGCGAACGCCGCAGCCGCGCCCACCACCAGGCAGAACGCCGTCGTCAGCGCCGCCACCACCAGCGAGTTCACCACCACGCGCAGGAACGGCCGCCCCCACAGCACGCTCACGTAGCTCTCCAGCGTCAGGTGCGAGGGCCACGGCCGGGTCAGCTCCCCATCCGGCCACAGGCTCGTCAGCACCTGCCAGAGGAACGGCCCCAGGAAGAACGTCAGGAACGCCACCACCGCCAGCGCCGTCCCCACTCCCACGCGTGACTTCATCGCGCCGTCTCCTCTCGCCCCAACAGCCGCAGCCACACCGCCGCCAGCACCACCACACAGACGAACGTGGCCACCGCCAACGTGCTCCCGTACCCGAAGTCCCCCGAGCGCATCAGCGTCTTGTACGCGTAGATGCTCAGCGTCTCCGTCGTGTTCGCGGGCCCCCCTTCCGTCAGCACATAGATGGCGTCGAACACCCGGAACGCATCCAGCGACCGGAACAGCAACGCCAACAACAGCGCCGGCTTGAGCAACGGCAACGTGATGGAGCGGAACGTCCGCCACGCCGAAGCCCCATCCACCCTTGCCGCCCGATACAGGTCCTCCGGAATCCCTTGCAGCCCCGCCAGCACCAGGAGCGCGACGAAGGGCGTCGTCTTCCACACGTCCACCAGGATGGCCGCGTGCAGCGCATACCCCGGCGCCCCCAGCCAGTTGATGTCCGCCCCCAACAACAACCGGTTGATGAGCCCCGAGTCCGGATTGAACATCCACGCCCACAGCCGCGCGCTGACCACCGTGGGTATCGCCCACGGCACCAGCACCGCCGCTCGCAACAACCCTCGCCCCGGGAACGCGCGCTGGAGCAACAGCGCCAGCGGCACCGCGAGCAACAGCTCCACCGTCACCGCCACCAGTGTGAAGTACGCCGTGTTCCCAAGCGCCGACCAGAACCGCGCATCCCCCAACAGGTACGCGTAGTTCCCCCACCCCACGAAGCGCTTCTCCCCAAACACCAGGATGAAGCGGTGCAGGCTCAGCCACATCGCCGCGAGAATCGGATACAGCGCCACGCCCGCCAGCACGCCCACCGCGGGCGCCACCAGCCAGTAGGCCTGCCTCCGCTCCCGCTCCAGCGAGCCGCGCCTGCCTCGCGTTCGCACGGGCTCCACCACCCGAGGCTCCTCGACCTGCTTCTCCAAGGGCCTCATCGGTCCTCCCCCGTGAGGTGGTCCACCTGACGCTGCGCCCGCTGGAGCGCGGCCTCGGGCGTGCGCAAGCCCGCAACCGCCGCGGAGAACTCGCTCTGCAACACATCCGCGATGAGGTTGTAGTAGGGCGTCGCCGGCCGGGAGCGCGCCCGCTCCGCCATCTCCCGCAGGCTCGCGATGAACGGCGCCTGCGCCTTCAACCTCGGGTCGTCATAGACAGCCTTCCGCGGCGGATTGCGCGCGTAGTGCGCCGCCAGCACCAGGTTCGCCTCGTGCGACGTCAGATGCGCGATGAGCCGCGCCGCCAGCTTCTTCCGCTCCGGCGACACATGCGCATTCACCGCGAGCTGGTATCCCCCCAGCGCCCCGAACCCAGGCTCCCCCTCCACCGTCGGCAGCGGCGCCATCCCCACCTTGCCTCGAATCGGCGAGCCGTCCTTCTGCGCCTCCGCCCACGCATAGGGCCAGTTGCGCATGAACACCGCACGGCCCTCCTGGAACACGCGCCGAGACTCCTCCTCCCCGAACGCCATCACCGTCTCCGGCGACACACCGCTCGTCAGCAGACCTCGCAGATACGCGAGTGCCTCGCGCCCGGCCTCCGTGTCCAACAACACACGCCCGCTGTCACCCAGCGCCCGCCCGCCGTGCCCCCACAGCGCTTCATAGACATTGCAGCTCAGCCCCTCGTACTGCCGCCCCTGCCACACGAAGCCCTGCAGCCCAGGCACCTTCGCCCGCGCCTCCAGCGCGAAGCGCTCCAGCTCCGCGTACGTGCGCGGCGCCCCAGGCACCAGGTCCGTCCGGTAGTACAGCACCCCCACGTCCAGGTACCACGGCACCGCGTACGTGCGGCCCTCCAGCACCGCGGCCTCCACCGGGCCCGGCAGGAACTCGGCCCTCAACCGCTCGGGAGGGAAGGCCTCCGACAGGTCCGCAATCCACCCCGCGCGCGCGAACTCCGGCACCCACACGACGTCCGCGATGAGCACGTCGAAGTCCTCGGCCCCGCCGCCCAGCGCCGTGAGGAAGAACTGGTGCGCCAGGTCCGAGGAGTTCGGCAGCGCCTCCGTGACGAGCGTCACCCCGGGGTTCTCCCGCTCGAAGCGCGCGAGCAGCTCGCGGAAGGGCTCTGGCGGCCCCCACAACGGCTGATACTTCAACACCAGCCGCGTCACGCCCGGCTCACCCCGTCCCTCTCCAGGCGAGCGCTGGCAGCCCTGCACCAGCCACACCGCGAGCCCCATCACGACAGTGAACACGAGCGTCCGGACCATGGGTGGCACCCATGACTCCAACCCCATCTCACCCGGTCAAGCGCCCCCGCACCGCGCGGTTCTCGGCTCAACACTCACAGCCGTGATGCATGGGATGAAACATCACACCGCCGAAAAAGGCTTGCACGTCCCAGAAGCCTCGTGCAGATATGGCCGCAGCACGGGCAACCGTGCTGACCATGCGCTGACACCTCTTCACATCGCTTCCACTCCGCCTGGCGCTCACGAGCGCGGGGTGACGTCCTCCTGAACGGAGGGCCGTCGCCGCTGCCACGTGTGCCGCCGCGAGGAAGCGCTCCCACCCGATAGCATCACGGCTCCCGAGGTCCTGCCCCCGGTGCGTCCGGACGCGTGCGTCCAGGTCCACCAGGTCTCTCGCGCAGCGCGCGCGGCGCCGTGTCTTCCTTTTCCTTTCGCTGTCACGAGCGCCTTGTATGACACCTGATAACCGCAAGCCTTTGACCGAGGCAGGCCACGGCGTGGCCGAGTCTTCTCCGCGTCCGCGGGAAAGCATTCCCTCTCATCCCAAGCCCGAGACGAAGAAGGGCCCGGGCCGACAACAGGGCGCCTTCCCACAACAACAGGGCAAGCGCCCCGCCTCCCGTCCAGGCCCGCAGCTGCGTCCCGCACGGCGCAACACCTTCCGCGGCAGATAGCGGGAGCGGCACCGAAGTCCCTGCGTGCCACGCCTCTCGGCTCCTGGCGGACACATCGGCTCCGCCAGGAGTGGAGAATCTTGCTTTCCCCATCATCCCCGCGCCCTACCCGCGACGTGCGTTTGCCTCCGCCCCCCGAGGCAGCGTTATGCTTCCGACAGACAGCACCATTGGGCGGGGAACGACATGTCGGAGAAACCTCGGGAGTGGACGTTCGGCACGCATCGGGTTCGCATCGAGCCCCCCGACATCGCGGTGGCAACCTTCGTGGGCCCCATCTCGATGGATGAGGTGAAGCGCACCTGCGAAATCTACCAGGAGGTCTTCACCCTGGTCGGCCCCTACTACATCCTCGCCGAGATTGGCCGCGCCCAGCTCGACGCCACCGGCCGCCGCTACCTCTCCGAGAACAACCGCAGCGAGTGGTTCAAGGGCTGCGTCTACGTCGGCGCCGACATCGTTCAACAGACCTTCGGCAAGGCCATCTCCCTCGCCATGCTCTTCACCGGCAAGAGCAGCTTCGAGACCACCTTCGTCAAGACGCTCGAGGATGCGAACGCCTGGGTCCAGCAGAACCGGGCACGCAGCCAGCGCAAGGCAGGTTGAGCCGCACTCCCCTGTGTAAAGACTGACACCCGCGCTGTCTCCTACCGAACCCAGGACCCTCCGAAAGTCCTTGTTTGGTAGAGAGGACTGGATTCTCGCTCCCGGTGCACACGGCCAGTATGCTTGTGTCGTCTGAACAAGGGAGTGCCCATGCAGCAACAGGAATGGAAGTTCGGGACGCACCAGATTCACCACGAGCCGCCGGACGTCCTGGTGGCCTCGTTCAGCGGCATGTTGAACCTGGAGGACATGAAGCGCGCCGTCGAGATCTACGGGATTGCCGCCCAGAGTGGTCCCTACTACTTGATTGCGAATATCGGCAGCTCGCAGCTCCAGGCGGAGGCGCGCCGGTACCTGTCGGACAACAGCCGGGCGGAGTGGTTCAAGGGCTGCGTCTACGTGGGCGCGGACATGGTGCAGCAGACCTTCGGCAAGGTCATCTCGCTGGGCATGTTCCTCACGGGCAAGACGGAGTTCCGCACGGAGTTCGTGAAGACGATGGCGGAGGCGTACACCTGGGTCGCGCAGCAGCGCGGCGCCAACCTGCGCAAGAGCGGCTGAGGCCTCTCGTGATGTGAGCTCGCGGTGGCCCTCGTCCTCGAGGGCCCCGCCACACCCGCTTCAACACCAGACAGTCCCCGCGCACCGCAGGGTGGACTCGTCCGCGGCGGCGCGCCGCGCCATCTCGGGAGGACCTGGTCGCCAGAGGCCACACGGCACCACCGGGTGACGCTGGAGCGGTGACAGGACGCCTCCAGGTGCACCGCCAGAGCCCTTCACCGGGGCCTCGTGGCGTCGTCCGAGCGCGTCAGCGCCGCCCTGGAGCCCCCGCACCGGCGCGCTGGCCCGCACCGGAATCCCTCACCAGACACCCTCCCTGTCCTGAACCGGGCCTTGGCGCCACGAAGGCGCCTCCGGAGCCTTTTGCTTGTCATTCCGCGGACTTCCGGCGAGCCCAGGTTCGGACGGACCCTCAATTTACGCTCGTTTTACTGTGAAAACTCGTTTAACGGCGCGCCCTCCTCTGTCGACCCTTATCGGTTTTCTTCGGAGTTCCGCTGGCTGTTTGGGTAAGGGGTGCGTACGATACCGAGAGAATTTTCTTCCCATACTGGCCGCTTCTGCGCGAAAGAGTCTCTGAATACCCCGCTCGCTCGCAAAGCCAAGGAGTCCCCTCATGTACGCCGAAGTCGTTGACGAGGCGGATGTGCAGACAGCGCGACGCGTCGACCGACAAGCGCTCGCCGTGCTCACCCGTGAAATGTCCCGGGTCAACAACCTCAAGGCCCTGTGTGCTCTGGCCGCCCAATGGCTGGTCATCGGGGCGGCCTTCGCCGCGGTCGTCGTTGTCGACCGGTGGTGGATGTGGCCCATCGCCGCGGTCCTCATCGCCACGCGTCAGCACGCGATGCTGGCGCTGATGCACGAGGCCGCGCACTACCACTTCCTGTCGAACCGCAAGGTGGGCGACGTGGTGGCGGACCTGCTGTGTGCCTTTCCGCTGAACATGACGACGGCGGGCTACCGGCACCAGCACATGGAGCACCACCGCTACGTCAACACGGACAAGGACCCGTACTGGGCCAACCAGCAGGTGGACACGTCCTGGCACTTCCCGCGCACGCCGGTGCGGGCCGCGGCGGTGTTCCTGGGCGACGCGCTGGGCATCTACACGCCCAACCACCTGAAGGTGGTGCTGCCCTGGACGTACTGGGGGCGGCTGCTGGGCGGCGCGCAGCCGAAGATCTCCCGAGGCGAGCACCTGCGCTACGCGCTCTATGTCGTCGCGCTGCTCACCGTGCTGGTGACGACGGGCGCGTGGCTGCACTGGCTCTTGTTGTGGGTGCTGCCCACGACGACGGTGATGATGGCCTTCTTCCGGATGCGCGCGCTGGGCGAGCACCCCATCGACATCGAGCCGAAGGGCGACGAGACGCGCGAGACGCGCGACGTGAAGGGCACCTTCCTGGAGAACTTCTTCGTGGCGCCCCTCAACTGCAACTACCACCTCACGCACCACGCATTCCCGTCCGTGCCCTTCTACAACCTGCCCGTCATGCACGAGCAACTCGACAAGGCGGGCCTGCTCGAGGACGGCGTGAACCGCTTCGACACGTACCTGGGCAAGCGCAACAGCCTGGTGGGCTACCTCACGCGCAAGCCGGAGACCTCGGAGACGATGCCCGCCGAGGCCCCCCAGCCCCAGCGCGTCCAGCTGCCCCTGCACTCGTAGGTCGGCTCACGGAAAGCGCCGCGCGGACGTCCACGGGAAGGGCTTCCAGAACGGCGTGGCCACCGCTTCTCCCTCGAGCGGGAACCAAGGCCCCAACTCTCCTCCCGGAGAGAGGACATGGAAGTCCTGGGCGGGCATGAAGCCCTGACCCAGGAGCGCCACGCGGCGGCCCCCCGCGTCGGCCGCCACGTCCAGCACCAGCACCGCGTGCCCCGGGCTTCCGCCCAGCACGAAGAAGTCCCCCGCCCGCAGGTCCTCGCGCGTGGGACGGCCCTTGGCGGTCGCCAGCGACAGGGTGCCCGCGTAGGTGAACACCAGGTCCAGGTAGGAGCGGAACGCGGCCCTCGAGCTGTCCGCCGCGGCGCTCCTCACCCACGTCACCTTCGAGCCGGAGATGCGCGCCCGGTCTCCCGCCGCGTAGCTCGGCCAGGAGGCAAGGTGGCCACTCGTGAAGCGATAGGCAATCTGCTCCCGCTGCTGGCGCGACCACAGCCACTCCGCATGCAGGCGGATGACGGAGTCCGCGCACTGCTGGAGGTTGGCCGTGCCGATGTCCAGCTCCGCCACCGCCGCCAGCCGCGCATCGTCTCCGGGCAACACCTCTCCGCCCCGGAAGTGCAGCACGGGGGTGCCTTCCGCGCGCAGGGGCAGGCCCCGCAGCCACTCCGCGAACGAGCCTGACTCCACCGCCACGCGCGTGTAGCCCTCCGGCGCGGGGATGGAGAGGTCCAGTGGACGAATCCTCGCGTCCTTCGCCAGCCAGGCGTAGCGGGCCAGCTCGTCGCGCGTGGGGGCTCGGAGCGGGGTGGCGGCCGCCAGCATCGCGTGCACGGCGGTGGGCACCTTCGCGTGCGCCGGGCCCGCGCTCGCGAGCCCCGGGCCCAACAGCGCGACCAGCGCGGCACGGTGGAGCCACTTCGCTCCAGCGCGGAAGGTCGAGAGGGGCAGGCGTTCGGGCGTCGTCATGGAGGGGCTCGAGTCTGGAGGCGGTGCTGGGAGTGGGAGGATTCTCGCCCGCCGGAGGTTCCCGCGCAGCTTCGTTTCCTGGGCCGCCCGCTTCACGAGGAAGCCTGCTCGCCCTGGGGGGCTCTCGCGGGGAGGGCGACTCATCCCGGATGGCAGATGCGTGAGCACGGCCGAGCACTACCTTTGGGCCAAGATGCGCCGTCAGGCGAGCCTCGTGCTGCTCAACACCTTGTCCCTGTCCCGCCTGCCCATGGCGGTGGCGTTCATCGTCATCCCGGATGCGAAGGTGCGCGCGGGGCTCGTCATCCTGGCGGCGCTCTCCGACTTCCTCGACGGGTGGCTCGCACGGCACAAGGGCCTGGCCACACGGCTGGGTGCCCTCATCGACCCGGTGGCCGACCGCGCCTTCATGGTGACGGCCATCCTGGTCTGCTACCTCGACGGACTCGTCTCGCTGCCGGAGCTCTTGCTGCTGCTCGTGAGGGATATCGGCACCGCGGTGGGCTTCATCGTCACGCGGCTGGTGCCGGGGCTGCGGCGGGTGGAGCTCAAGGCGCGGATGCTCGGCAAGGTCGTCACCTCGCTGCAATTGGTGACGCTGCTGTGTGTGCTCTTGTTCCCCCCGGCGGTGAGACCCCTCGTCGCGCTCATCGCCGTGCTGTCGCTCGCGTCGGTGGTGGACTACTCGCGCGCGGTGCTCCGGGCCCGGCCGAGGGGACCGAGTCGCTCACGGCCCTCGGAGACGACCGGGGCACGGGGGACGCCCATGCCCTCGGCCCGGAAGTGAGGGGAGTGTTTCAACCTGGAGGTGGGGACGCGGAGTCCTGTGGCTCGGCGAGCCCCAGGGCGCGAGCCCGCTCGGAGGACACGGCGGCACGCTCGCCTTCGCTCATCTCCGACCAGACATCATCCAGGTCATCCAGCACGGCATCTTCCTCGGGCGAACCGCCCTGGGGATAGCGCGCGCGAATGGTCGACAGCTTGCGCAGCAATGCGCGGTATCGGTCAAAGGCCGTCATGACGGGAACCTCCTTCGGCGAGCGACGACGCACCTGAACGCGAGGGGCTGACGGGCCCGCCCGCGGCTCACTCCCCGGCGTCCTCCTTGCGGAGCACCGAGATCTCCACCGTCTCGTGCTGCCCCACCATGTCCACCACCGCGCGGACCCGGTCCCCCGGGCCCAGGTCACTCAGGTCGATGCGCTTGCCCGTAGGCCCCACCACCATCGCCCGAGGACTCACATCGAGCGTCAGGGCGGAGCCGTCCGCTTGCGCGATGACAACCTCCGGAGGAATCACCGAACGCACCGTGCCGCGATAGGTGGCGGTGACTCTCGCGCGTCCCGAGGGACTCGCGGGTTGTGGTGCCTCGGTGGCGGGCGCCTGGGCGCCTGCGCCACCTGTTCCTGTGTCTGGACCGCGTGCCTCTTGCGAGGAGGTGGATTGAGCGGTCGCTCCGCCTGTCTGGGACGCGGTGCCTTGAGCACTCGCTTCGCCCGACTGCGACGAGGTGCCCTGAGCCTTCTCTCCACCTGTCTGCGAAGAGGCTCCTTGAGCACTCGCTTCGCCTGTCCGCGATGCAGTGCCTTGAGCACCCGCGCCACCTGTCCCCTCTGACGAGGTGCCTCGCGCGACTGCACCGCCCGGCGCCTTCTGCTCCGACGTCGCGCCTTGCGCACTCGCGTCGCCCTTCCCCTGCGACGAAGTGCCTCGAGCACCCGCGCCCTCCGTCGCGGCGGATGACTCCGAACGCGCGGAGTCCTTCACCTGCGCGCGCAGGGTCGCGACCTCCCTGCGGAGCTGGAGGACCTCCGCGCGCAGGCCCGCCACGCTGTTCCAGAGCTCGGACATCTCTCCAGGGGTCGGCTGTGCCGCCGATGTGCCGCGGGACTTCGGCGCATCCGCGGGCTCCACCGCTTCGGGCTGAGCCTTCGCCGAGCACCCTCCCGCGCACAGCATCACCGAGAGACTCGCGACCACGAGCGCCATCCAGGCAAGCTTCCCAACCATGTGAGTCACGGCCCCTTTCCCCACAAAGGTGGGGCCTGCCCGCTCATGCACAACCGGCGAAGCAGCGGGCAAGCGCCCCTGGGGTCAGCCACCCACGCAATTCCGTTGCGGGGAATCCAGTGATAGGCCGTGTATCGTCAGCTTCGGGAGTTCGCCCATCGCCACGAAACCGCCACCGAATGTGTCCTCGGTGAAGTCGCACCAGGACTCGGCCTCTTCCTCGACTCAGCATCCGGCGGCTGGCATCTCGCGCACTCCCGCCGGGAAGAACACCCTCCGAGCATCGGTGCCTCGCGGAACCCCGCTCGAGCAGAACCACTTCATCACCCAGGGCTACACCCGCTTCGCGCGCGCCCTCCAAGCACTGGTGGATCCTGACTTCCATCCAGAGCACGGCAGCCAGGCCCGCCCTGGCTGGTTCACCTTCGCCATCCACGCCTCACATGAGGCGGGCAAGGGCATGCTCGGCGCGGCCCTCGCACGGCGCATCATCGACATGGCGCAGGGTGAGCTGCTGTCCAGCTCCGCGCAGGTCTATGACCGCGTGGGGCTGCATGGCACCCTGCGACAGGACGCGGAGAAGCTCTCCGGCGCGCTGGACCTGCAAGGCCTTCCACGCGAGGCGTCCGCCGCGCTGGGGGTGCTCCTGGGCGCATTGAACCTGGAGCCGCTGGGTGACCCGCGCACGCTCGTGTCCACCGCGCACCGCTTCGCACGGCTCTTCTTCCAGGCACCGGGAATCCTCCCCCTCGACAAGGCGGAGGCACTCACCATCACCCTGGAGCGGATGCTCAACGCGGGCAACATCGCCATCTTCACGGACATCGGCAACGCGGCGGAGCAATACCTCGCGTGGAGACCGACCACGAGCGCCGTCACCTCGGAGCGCGTGCTTCAAGAGTTCACGCTGCCCGGGGCCAGGCCCGCGGAGTCTCGGCAGGCCTTCAGCGCGCTGCTCGACCGCGCGCATCAGAACCCCGCGCCATCCGACTTCGGTCGCATCTTCCCGGGCATGTCCAGCATGAGCCTCGTGGTGACGGCCTTCGCGCTGCTCGAGCGCGCCCGCCAGTGCCCAGGCCCCGACGCACGCGATACCCTCATCACCGTGGCCAACAACTGCTTCGCGTGGCGAGAGCAGGTGGACGCGGTACAGCCCGCCTTCACGCCGCCCTCGCTGCTGCCGGGAGAAGTCTCACGCCCCGACCTCACCCTCGTGATGACGCCACTGATGCGTCTGGGATTGGGCTCGGTGCTGTGGAAGTTCTCTGATTACGCGGCCACACAGCAGGACAGGGACTACAACCCGCTCACGTCGAAGCCCACCGAGTACAACTGGGCCCTGTTCCCCGACCGGTGGCCCGCGCTCCTCACGGCCTTCGAGCTGGGCTACCAGAACCCCGCCGCCCTCTGGAAGCTGCCTCCGCCACTCATCAGTCTGTCTTCGACGCCGAGCTGAGCCAGCCGCGCGTCACGGCACCGCGACGACGGCGCGAGGCTTGGGCACGAGGAAGAACAGCCGCCCCTTCTGCTTCATCATTCCGGCGGCGAGCTCTGCCTCGGGGCCGCGTCCCCAGAAGACATCCACGCGCCCCGCGCCACGGATGGCGCCCCCGGTGTCCTGGTTGAACACGAAGCGGGCCAGCGGCTTCCACTGCACGGAGCCGTCCGCCATCTTCACCGGGTGGTCCGTCTGGATGAAGGCCAGCCCCCCCTTGGGGAACAGCCGCGCGTCCGTGGCGATGGAGCGGCCCGGCGTCACCTCGCGGCCCAGCGAGCCCACGGCCGCGCCCGGCAGGAAGCGGAAGAAGACATAGGACTCGTTGTGGTCGAGCACGCGGTCCTGCTGCGTCGGGTTCGCCGCCAGCCACGCCCGCAGCGCCTGCATGGACATCTGCTCCTTGGGGATGGCGCCCTCCTGGATGAGCAACGCGCCGATGCTGCGATACGGCCGCCCGTTCGACGCGGCATACCCCACGCGCCGCTCCGTGCCGTCGGTCAGCCGAAGCGTGCCGCTGCCCTGCACCTCCATGAAGAACAGCGCCACCGGGTCTCGCACCCACGCGAGCTCCAGCTTGCGCTCGCTCAACTTGCCGCCGCGAATCGCCGACCGGTTCCAGTACGGCACCAGCTTCTTGCCCTCGAGCCGCCCGAAGACCTTCTCCGAGGCGAAGCGCTCCGCGAAGGGCTCCAGCGGAACCTCGATGAGGTCGTCCGGCGCGGAGAGCACGGGGATGGAGTACTCGTCGGTCCTCGTCATGCTCCCGTCGAGCATGGGCTCGTAGTAGCCCGTGAAGAGCACGGAGCCATCCTCACCTCCGGCGGACTCGAGCAAATCGAACTCCGCGAGCACCGCGTTCGACACGTCTTGAGAGGACAGGTCATCGGTGAGTCGGTCCCGCAGTCGCTCGAGCGCGGCCACCAGCTCGCCCGCCGTCACCTCGCGAGGCCCGTAGACGAAGCGGTGGTCCACCGGGCGCGTCCGCAGCCAGACAAGGCTCTCTCCGAGCGCCACCCGCAGCGACGCCACGCCCCCGTCATCCACCAGCTTCGCGGTGTCCTGGAGCGCGACCAGTGCGTCCTGGGGACGCGTCACCGCGGGCCGAGGAACCCGCGCACAGGACGCACCGACGAGGAGCAGACACACCAGCCAGAAGCGTCGAGCGGACCAGGAGCGCATGGCTTCCTAACTACTCCAGGCGGAGCCCTCGCGACACTTCCGCGCCCGACGGGCTACGGCCCTCCGACCCACTCAGGGCGCTGGTGCCACCGCGCGTCCTTCCGCGTCCCGTGCAGCCACCACCACCTGGCCCCCCTTCATCACGAAGCGCACCTGTCGCAGCACCGTGAGGTCCTTCAGCGGATTCCCACTCACCGCCACCACGTCCGCGAGCTTCCCCGCCTCCAGCGTTCCCACCCGGTCCTGCATGCGAAGCAGCTCCGCCGCGTTCGCCGTGGCCGCGCGCAGGACGTCCACCGGTGGCAGGCCCGCTTCGCCATACGCGCTGAGATACCGCACCGTGGCCTCACCACGCGTCCGGCCAGACACCTCGACATAGACATCCGAGCCCGCCGCCACCCGCACCCCCGCGGCCACCGCGCGCCGCAGGCGCTCATGCCCCTTCGTCACGAACTTCTGACACCGCGCCTTCATCGCGAGCCGGGTCTCCGCGTCACGCGCATCCGCGCCGAAGGCTTCGCACTCGTCCAACGGGCCATCGGTCGGCACCAGGAAGATGCGCTTGCGCGCCATCGGCGCCAGCACATCGTCGGGCAGCGAATACGCATGCTCGATGGAGTCCACGCCCGCCTCCACGGCCACGCGAATGCTCTCATCCCGTGTCGTGTGCGCCGCGACCGGGTGATTCCCTCGGTGGGCCTCCTCGACGATGGCCTTCAGCTCGTCCATCGCGAAGACGTTGTGTCCATTGTCGACGATGACCTTGATGCAGTCCGCCCCGTCATACACGGCCTGCCGCACGGCACGCCGGGCCTCCTCCACGCCCGTCACCGTGACGTACTCCTGCTCGATGAGCCCCTGCACGGGCCCCTGGAGCCGCTGGAACTGGCCTCCCACGGGCGCCAGCGCCCGGGTGCACGCGGAGACGCGAGGCCCCACCACCCAGCCGCGCTGGATGGCATCGCGCAACGCCACATCTCCATTCACTCCAGAGTTCCCCAGGTCCCGCACCGTGGTGACGCCGGCCTCCAACACCTCGCGCCCCAGCTTCGCGCCCAGCAGCGCCCGCTCCGCCGTGCTCCTGCGCGCGACGTGGAGCTCCAGGCTCAACGCCTCGTTCCCCTGCCCCGTCATGAGGTTCGTGAGCAGGTGCGAATGGGCGTCGATGAGCCCCGGCAGCAACGTCACATCCCCCAGGTCGAGCACACGCGCGCCCTTCGGAACGGGCAGACTCGAGCCCACCGCCTGGATGCGCTGGCCTTGCACCAGCACCACCGCGTCCGTCAGAAGCTTCGCGCTCCGGCCATCGAACAGCCGCGCCGCACGCACCGCCACCAGCTCCGGCTCCGCGGCGTGGCTCCCGAGCGGAAACACCAGGCCCCCGAGCACCAGAGCCACCAGGCACCTCCGCCATGAACATCTGGACTCCAGGGCCATTCGCACGCTCCCGAACCACGAGGAGCCCGAACGCTCACCCCACCACTCCGCGAAGGCAAGCCTGGGAAACACCCGCCGCCACAGGCACCTCGCACACGTCCCGCCTCACCCGTAGGGGTTGTAGAACTTCGCGAACGTCGCGCGAGCGAAGTCGCCGAACGTCATCCCCGGCTTGAAGGCCCCCACGCGCAGCTCCTCCGGGTTCGTGCCCTCGGGGGGACGCAGGTGCTCCTCGTTGTCCGGCTGCATGAAGACGGCGAACGTGGAGCGCGAGATGTTGCGGCTCGCCGGATGCGCCAGCGCCTGCACCGCGTGCGGCGTGGACCGCAGCAGCCCGCCCGTCACGATCTGCGCGCTCTCGCCAATCTGGAACGCCAGACAGTCCTTCGGGATGACGACCTTGCGCTCCTCGCCGCCGCGCGTGCGCACGTAGAGTCCCGCCTCCGGGTCCGGCACCGGGATGTCCTGCCGCGCCGGCTCCGCCGCCCCCGGCTCCGCGTCGAAGTACATCGCCGGGCACAGCGCCGTCAGCGAGCCGTGGTCGCTGTGCCAGCCGCACCACGAGTCGCGCGTGCGCGGCGTCGCGTCCTCGTTGATGGCGAAGTAGTAGAGCAGCCGCGCCTTGCACGCGCGCGACTCGCGGATGGTCCGCTCCAGCTGCGCATCCGGCGACAGCTTGTCTCCCAACCGGGCCTTCACGTACCGGTCGCACTGCGCCGCCACCAGCAACCCCACCTCCACCATCTTCCGCCCCAGGGCCTGGAAGGCCGGGCGCAGCGCCGGGAAGTCCGCGTCCGGCCACACGTTGGGGAGGTAGTTCTCCGGGTACTTCTCCACCAGCGCCGCGTCCACCTCGGGCGAGTCGTACTGGGGATTGTTGTAGTAGGAGCCCTTGAACTCATCGAACTCGCCCGGCTTCAGCACTTCCTTGCCGTGGCTCCAGCCAAACGAATAGCTGCTGCGAGCGTGGACGTAGCGGTCCTTCACCTCGTTGGGCAGCGCGGCGAACCGGAAGCCCAGCGGCAACAGCCCCTGCCGCAGCTCCACCAGCCCCGGGATGCCCCGCACCACCAGCAGGCCGATGCCGTCATAGCCATACGCGCGCTCGATGTCGGCGGACAGGTCCGCCCCGTCCATCAGCTTCGCGTAATCGAGAACCACCACTCCGTCCTTCGCTCCAGCCACGTCGCTGCTCATCCCGAACGCCTCGTCTCGCCTTGCCATTCCAGGGCCACCGCGGAGGCCCCCCAGCATAGCCGACTCCCGACACACAATGACGCCGTCGACACGTCGGGCGACACGTCGCGCGAGGGCCGGGTCCCCACCGCCCACGGGGCGTCCCTCGAGACACCCGAGCAGGACGCCCCAGGCATGACCGATGCAACCGGGTGGTGCATCCCATCCCTCTCACGAAGGAAAGGAAGCACCATGGCGCTCACCACCGCGCAGCTGGGCATCACCCTCTCGGCCATCTCCTATCTGGGGCAGTTCGACACGAACTCCGGCCGCTATACCCTGATGAATCAAGCCCTCGCCGCCACCACCACGGGCGGCTGGCAGATTGCCTGGGGACCGGCGACCCAAGGAGAGGACCTGGTCTACGTCGCCGCCAACACCCAGGGCCAATACGCCGTCGTCGTGCGCGGCACGCTGTTCGACCGCATCGAGGACCTCCTCCAGGACAAGAACATCAACCCCCAGGAGGCCCTGCCCTTCAGCGCCCCGTCGTTCCCCTCCGACGCGGCCATCTCCAAGGGCGACGTGGAGGTCTGGACGAACGTCTCCAACATGTCCTCGTCCGTGGGGCCCGGCAGCGGAGCGCTCCTGCCCTTCCTCCAGGCGCTCCCGTCCGGGACGTCGCTGCTCGTCACCGGGCACAGCCTGGGCGGGCAGGTGGCCACGGTGCTCGCGGCGTGGTTCCAGTCCGCGCTGACGAACGTGTCCGTGCAGCCCGTCACCTTCGCCGCGCCCACCGCGGGCAACCCCGCGTTCGCCACGGCCTACGACTCCACCTTCACCACGGCGGAGCGCTACTACAACTCCCTCGACGTGGTGCCTCGCGCGTGGACCGAGGAGGGGCTGACCTCCATCCTGTCCCTCTACCCCGGCGGCCCGCAGTGCGGCCCGCTGTGCAAGGCGGCCGTCGACGGGGCGCTGAAGACGCTGGAGAAGAACCAGCTCACCTACCAGCAGCCCGCCGCCGCGACGGAGCTGACCGGAACGCTCTACCCCGAGAAGGGGCTCCTCGCCTTCGAGGACGAGGTCAACGACCAGCACCGCGCGCTCTATTACATGTACCTGCTGGGCATCCCGCTCACGACCATCCAGCAGCTCAACAGCTCCTGGGCGCCCCCACCGAGCCAGGCCTTGCGCTCGGTGGGCTGAGACCCGCGTGCTCCGCTAGATGAAGTAGTCGGGGAACAGCTCCGCGCCGGGCACGGACTGGTACTTGTCGAAGTCCGTGACACCCTCGGCGCGCAGCACGTCCTCGTCGATGCAGAAGTGGCCCGTGAAGCTCTTGCTGGGCTTGGTGAGGATGGCGTGCGCGGCGTCCGCCATGATTTCAGGCTTCCGGCTGCCGCGAATCGTCTCGTCGCCGCCCAGCAGGTTCTGCACCGCCGCCGTCGCGATGACGGTGCGCGGCCACAGCGCGTTGACCGCGATGCCCTCCGAGCGGAACTCCTCTGCCATGCCCAGCACGCACATGCTCATGCCGTACTTCGCCATGGTGTAGGCCACGTGAGGCCCGAACCAGCGCGCCTCCATGTTCAGCGGCGGCGAGTTGTTGAGGATGTGCGGGTTGCTGGACTTCTTGAGGTACGGCAGGCACGCCTGCGAACAGGCGAAGGTGCCGCGCGTGTTGATGCCGTGCATCAGGTCATAGCGCTTCATCGGCGTGTCTTCCGTGCCGGTGAGGCTGATGGCGCTCGCGTTGTTCACCAGGATGTCGATGCCACCAAACTTCGCCACCGCCTGCTCCACCGCGGCGGCAATCTGGTCCTCGAAGCGGATGTCCACCATCACGGGGAGCGCCTTGCCACCAGCCTTCTCGATGTCCTCCGCGGCCGTGTAGATGGTGCCCGGCAGCTTGGGGTGCGGCTCCGTCGTCTTCGCGGCGATGACGATGTTGGCGCCGTCACGCGCCGCGCGGAGGGCAATCGCCAGACCGATTCCTCGGCTCGCCCCGGTGATGAAAAGCGTCTTCCCCTTGAGTGTCGTCATGCCGCGCGTCTCCGTGGGTGGTGCCACAGCGGGTTTGCTCCAGCTGCCCCGGGTATAGCGAGTCTTGGTCCGCGGGTCAGCGGCGCCTTGCTCGCTCCAGCTCCTCCACCAGCAGCTCCGACACCTTCCTCACGCGGGGGATGTCCAGCGCCGACTTCGCGCACATGAGGTGGAGCGACTGCCTTCCATGCGCCCCCAGGTCCACGTCCAGCGGCACCAGGCCCCGCTCGCGCTGCGTGCTGAAGCGGTGGAGGAAGTTCCCCAGCACCATCGCCCCCAGGCCCGCCTCCACCGCCGCCACCATCACCAGGAAGTTGTCCGTGGTGAAGACCGGCGTGAAGCCCGGGATGAGGACCGCGAGCTGGGGGTTGGGCGGCACCGACTCGTACGGAGGCGCCCACGCCACCCACGGAAGCTGCTGGAGCGTGGGCTTCCTTGGCAGCTTCGCCTTGAGCGCCTTCGAGACGAAGACCGCGTTCTCCAGCTCCAGCGTGTAGACACACGTGAGGTCCGCGTTCTTCGTCGCGACACTCCGCAGCGCGAGGTCCGCCTCACCCCGCCCCAGGTCCGCGTACTGGATGGAGGACTGCACCTCCAGCCGCAGCCCCGGGTACTTGCGCGCCACGTGGCCCGCGAAGGGCGCCAGGAAGTCGAAGCTGAAGAAGGGGCTCGCCGTCACGCGCACCAGGCCCTTGGGGGTGGAGTCGCTCGACTCGGCCGCGCGCTGGAACTCACCGGCCCACTCCGCCATCTTCCGCGCGGGCTGGAGCAGCCGCTCTCCCGCCACCGTCAGCGCCGCGCCCTCCACGCTCCGGCGGAACAGCTTCGCCCCGACCTGGTACTCCAGCGCCGCCAGTCGCCGGCTCACCGTGGGCTGGCCGATGCGCAGCCGCGTCGCCGCCGCGCTGAAGCTGCCCGTCTCCGCGATGGCCAGGAACAGCCGCGCGTCATCCCAGGAGATATTCATGGATGCATGGCTCCATACCAGAATGGCCATTTTCCATGCACCTGGGCATCGATACCTTGACGCCCATGAAGAACGCCAAGCGCCTCTTTCTCGCGGTCCTCGCCCTCGTCGCCCTCCCCGCCGCCCTCCTCGGTGTCGTCGGCGTCGAGCTCTCCTCGCACCCCCACCAGCCGTCCGCGCTCGGCAGCCCCCGGCCCCTGACGGACGACGTGCTCGCCACGCTGGCCGAGCCCGGCCCCGTGGAGCTGGAGACCATCAACTCCGCGGACTGGGCCGTGGAGCGCGGCGGCCTCATCAACCTGAACCACCCCACCGCGAAGGCCGCGGGCCTGACGGCGGAGGACGAGCCCATCCAGGTCTTCTTCCACGCCCTGCGCCACCCGACGAAGGGCCTCTTCATCATCGACACCGGCGTCGAGTCCGCGCTGCGTGCCGCCCCGGAGAAGGCGGCCGTGCACGGCATCGTCTCCAGCGCCTTGAAGCTGGAGGAGACGCTGAAGGTGCGTGAGCCCCTGGGCGAGTGGCTCGCGAAGCAGTCCCAGCCGCTGGCCGGCGTGTTCCTCACGCACCTGCACATGGACCACATCCTCGGCATGCGCGACGTGCCGGCCGGGACCCCCGTCTACTCGGGCCCCGGGGAGACCTCGCCCCGCGCGTTCCTCAACGTGCTGGTGAAGCCCGTCACGGACCGCTCGCTCGAGGGCAAGGCGCCCCTCTCCGAGTGGCCCTACCGCCCGGAGACGAGCGGCCCCTTCGAGGCCGCGGTGGACATCTTCGGCGACGGCTCCGTGTGGGCGCTCTCGGTGCCGGGGCACACGCCGGGCAGCACCGCGTACCTGGTGCGCTCCACGAAGGGCCCCGTGCTGCTGTTGGGCGATGCGAGCCACACGCGCTGGGGCTGGGAGCACGACGTGGAGCCCGGCACCTTCACCGCGGACGCGCCCCGAGGCGTGGAGAGCTTCAAGAAGCTGCGCGCCTTCGCCCAGGCGCACCCCCAGGTCGAGGTGCGCATGGGCCACCAGCACTGACGCGGCCTACGGCACGTCGAGCGCGTGCTGCTTGAAGAAGTCCCACATGAGCGTGGTGGCGTCCGGGCCGGAGGGGTCCGCGAAGGGATAGCGCGAGTCACCGCCGGGCCACGCGTGGTCCATCCCGTGAATCTCGTACTTGCGCGCCACCAGCTCGCCCCCGCGCACGTAGTCCTTCACCGTGTAGCCACGTCCACCGGGCACCGTGAAGGAGCGGGTGCTCGTCGGCGTCCCGGGGATGCTGTCGTTGGCCACGCCGTCGTCGCCGTAGTCGCTCGTCTGGAGGAACTGCTTCACCGCCTGCTCCCCGTTGAGAGGGTGGACCACGCTGTCCTCGGTGCCGTGCATGACGAGCACCGGCACCGTGCGGCGCGGACGCCCCGAGCACACCCACGCATCCCTGCCCCGGTCATCGGGCGAGTAGATGCTGCCGAAGAGCATGGAGAACGCCGTGCCGGACACCGTGGTGGCGGCCTTGTACATGGCCCCCGCGCCCACCATGCCCGCGGCGAACACGTCCGAGTAGCACGCCATCAGCGTGCCGGTGAGCACCCCGCCCGCGGACACGCCCCCCACGTAGACGCGCCGCGAGTCCACCGCGTACCGCTGCTTCACCAGGTCCACCATGCCCACGATGAGCGACGGCTCACCCGTGCCGCGCTCCTGGTTCATGCCCAGCATGAAGTTCCAGCACTGCGTCGCGTTCGCGAAGCTGGCCTGGTTCGGATAGAGGACCAGGAAGCCCTCCGCGTCCGCCTTCTCGTTGAGGCGGGTGAGCCCCGCGAACTGGTCCGGGTTCTGGAGGCACCCGTGAAGCGCCACCAGCAGGGGTCGCGGTGTCATGGAGTCGTAACCCGTGGGCACCCAGAGCTGGAACCCGCGCACCCCCCATGCACCCACATGGTTGCCATGGACCCATTCGCCGGCATAGGCGGGAGTTCCCGTGGAGAGCGCCAGCAACCCCGCCAGAAGACACAACGCCCTCGAGCGCACGACACCTCGTCGCTTCATCGACATCGTTCAGCCTCCTCGGTTGTGGAGCTCGGGTCCGCGCGGAGGCTCAGGCGCCCAGCGCGCTGCCCTGGGCCGTCCCCGCGTCGACGGAGCGGAGGAAGTCCTCCACCGCGTCGGTGAGCGGCCCGGGCTGGTCCAGCGGCGCGGCATGGCCGGAGTCCGTCAGGACGTGAAGGCGCGCGTGCGGGAGCAGGTCGACGTAGGCCTGCTTCGCGGAGAGCGGCGTGTAGTCGCGCTCGGAATGGACGGCCAGCACCGGACAGCGGATGTCGGACAGCCGCCCCATGACGCTCCACCCGAGCAGCCCCAGCGTCGCGCGCCGGTACGCACTCGGGTCATTGGCGGAGATGCCCGTGAGGACACGCTCGCGCAGCGCGGCCTGCTCCGGCTTGGGGAACAGCCGCGGCGCCAGCATCTTCGCCAGCCCCCGGGGGCCCATCAGGCGCAGCAGCACCCGCCGGACGGTGAACTCGAACTTCCGCTTCAGCGTCCTCGCGACGACTTCCGGGCCGCTGTTGACGATGACCAGGCTGCGCACCAGCTCCGGCCGGTCCAGGGCGAGCTGGAACCCCATCATCCCACCCATCGACAGCCCGACGACGTGCACCCGGGTCAGCCCCAGGGCGTCGCACAGGCCCGCGATGTCCCGGGCGAAGAGGGGAACCCCATAGGCGCCTGGCGGCTTGCTGCTCCGGCCGTGTCCTCGCGCGTCCGGAACAATCAATCGGTAACCGTTTGCCAGCTTCGGGACTACCCACTCCCAGTCGCTACCGGAGGAACCAAGCCCGTGAAGCAGCAACACCGGAATGCCCTGTCCCGCCTCTTCGTAGTGAAGGGAGACCCCGTCGAGCTGAAGTGTGGCCATTCTCGGACTCCCGGTGCGGAAGTGGATGCCAGCAACCTAGTAGAACGAACGCTCGTTCAGCAAGATCCCACATGAGCCCATCCAACCGTTCCCGGCTCCGAGCCCAGCCTGCGAGCCTCCCTCCCTCTGCATCCTCGGATGGCACCCGGCGCCGAATCCTGGAGACCGCCCTCCAGCTGTTCGCGAGCCGCGGCTACCACGACACCTCCATCCGGGACCTGGCCAAGGTGCTGGAACTGCAGCCCAGCGCCCTCTACGCGCACTTCGCCTCCAAGGAGCACGTGCTCGCGGAGCTGGTGCGCATCGGCCATGAGGCCCACCACGACGCACTCCAGACGGCGCTGAAGGACGCGGGGCCGGAGCCCCGGCAGCAGGTGCGGGCCCTGGTTCGCGCCCACACCCGCACGCACGCCACCCATCCGCAGCTCGCGGTGGTGGTGAACGAGGAGCTGTATGCCCTGACGCCAGAGCTGGCCGCGCCGGCCATCGCCCTGCGGGACAAGTCCACCGAGCTGCTGGCGGAGGTCATCGAGCGGGGCATGGCCCAGAAGTGCTTCGCCCCTCCGCACCCGCGCGTCACCGCCGCCGCCATCTCCGCGATGGGGGTGCGGCTGCCCTACTGGTACGACCAGGGGAGCTCGCTCGACGTGGACACCCTCGCGGATGCCCACGCGGAGCTGGCGCTGCGGATGTTGTGCGGGGACCTGGCGCGCTGAGGGCTCACGGGGAGGTGGAGGCGCTCTCGTCCTCCGCCTCCCGCTTCAACTCCTCCAGCGAGGGCAGCCGCCACTTCGCGCGCTCCGCGTCCGTCGTCCGGGGGTCCACCGGGTAGAGCCGCCACTGCCCCTTCACCCGGTGGCGCTGGGTGCCGAAGCGCTGGGGCTTGCCCCGCGCCATCAGCTCCCGGTCCTCGGCCGTGGCGGCGAGCATGGGCGCATCCGGGTCCTCCGCGTCCAACGCCATGGCCTTCGTCGCCAGCTCGCGAGCCTTCCGCGCAGCCTCGACGCCGCGCCCCACCAGGAAGACATGCGTGGCCAGGAGGTAGTCCGTGGCACCCGGGGCCTTCCCCTTCGTCCCGGACTCCAGCATCCCGAGCACCTCCGCGCGGCGCTTCGCGGACCGGGGGACGACCTGGGCCTCGTCGATGGGCAGCCCCTCCTCCGCGCCGTACCAGTCGTTCTGCTCCTCCAGCATGAGGTCCACGAGCCGGGGGTTTCCCCCCGTGAAGACCCACGGGTGCTTCAGGTTGAAGCGCACGGCCTCCAGCCGGGGCCGCCAGGGGCGAAGCGGTCTCAGGATGGCGAGGTCCGGGTCCCGCTGCATGTGGAACCAGTCGTCGTGCTTGAGGTCGGCCGCGCGGCGGAGCATGGAGAAGGCCGCGTCCGTGTCCTTCCCCAAGGCATGGCAGCAGGCCGCGTTGTACGCATCCAATCCTTGCGAGGGAGACTCCAACCGCGAGGCCTCTTCGTAGAGGCGCGCGCAGTCCGCGTACTTCCGGGCCTGGTAGGCCGCTTCGCCCCGCGAGCGGAGGTCCGCCGCGCCCGCCTCCGTGGCGGCCTTCTTGCGCTGATACATCTCCTCCACCGCGGGCCTCGAGGCGGTGATGGCCCCGACATGGAAGACCCCGTGAAAGCCCTCGGCGTCGGGGGAGGCGTCGAGCCGGACATAGGGGCTCGTCCCCTGGCCATTGCCTGGAAAGGGGTGCTCCGCGCAGTCGTCCTCCTCGAGACAGCCCCAGAAGGTCCCTCCCGTCTGGCTCAGGCGCAGCACCGTCATCGGCCGCTTCGCCTGCGCGAGGTGCCAGCCCATGGAGCGGAACTCCGCGTCCGTGGGGAGCCCCTTCACCGTCCGCGCGAAGATGCGGTTGGAGAGCACCAGCGTGAGCGCCCCCGGGTTCGCCTCCACGACGGCCTGGACCTTCCGGGCCTGCGTCGCCATCCGCTCCTCGGACGAGGTGTCGAGCGTGTTGAAGGCGAAGACCTCGAGCGGCGCCCCCGAGCGGCGCAGCTCGCGCAGGCGACGCAGCAGCTGATACATCGCCTCGCTCGCCGCGCCCTTCCAGTAGTGAGTCGTGCTCCCCCAGAACCATCCCCGGGGCATGGCCGAGGGACCATCCGGAACGTCCCCCGCGGCCAGGAAGGCCTCCAGGTCGCGCTGGTCCTCCATCGGCAGGAGGAGCCCCACGCGCACCGGCAGCCCCCGGGCGATGGCCTGACACACGACCTCGCCGAAGAAGCGCGGCGACTCCGCGGTGCCGGGCAGCTCCGCGAACACCACCAGCGAGTCGGGCTTGAGCAGGGCCTCGACGCCCGGCGCCATCGCGCCACAGGCCCCCTTCTTCGCCGCGCCCGGAGCAGGAGCCCCGGCCGACACGCAAGGCACACCCCACGTCCAGAGGAAGACCCAGACGGCGAGAGTCGTGACGCGAAGCTTCCGGGAGGGGCCCATGTCCCCGTCATACGAAGCCACGCACGACTTGTCGCATCGCGGCCCGACACGCAGGGCCCTGGCGCGGGACTTCAGTCCAGCAGGTGCGGATTGCGGACGATGAGCAGCCCCGCCTGCACCGTGGCCACGTAGTCGTTGAGGTGGCCGCCGGAGATGAGCGCGGACACGTCGCGGCTGCCGCCCTCGGCCAGGGCCTGGTCCACCTTCTTCTCGCCCTGGTTGTAGGCCGCGAGCGCCAGGCGCCAGTCGGCATAACGCGCGTGCAGCTCCGACAGCAGGCTCGCCGCGGCGCGCGTCTCGAGCTCCACGTCCAGCCGGTCGTCCTTCGCCTCGCTCACCTCCAGCCCGAAACGGCGCGCCGTCTCCGGGATGAACATCCACACGCCCGCGCCGCGCATGCCCGGCGCCAGCGACGGCCGACCATCCGTCTCCGGCATGTTCGTCACCGCGGACTCCACCACCGCCACCGCCAGCAGCCCCTCCGGCAGCCCCTTCGCGCGCAGCCCCGCCAGCAGCGCGGCGCGGTGGGCCCCCAGGTTCTCCAGCGCCCGCTTCATGAAGGCGCGCCCCTTGTCGGTGCCCACCAGGCGGTTGAGGTGCTCCACCACCTTCGCGTCCACCACGACGGGGAGGTCTCCTGGCGGCTGGCTCTTCCGCGCGAGCGCCTGGGCCTCGGCCAGTGACATCTCGCGGCCCTTCGTCACGCCCTGCGCGAGCACGGCCACGGGGAGGAGGAACAAGGCCAGCGCGCCCAGCAGGGCGGGGACGGCATGCACACGACGGGGACACGGCTGAAACAGCATGTGGATTCTCCTCTGCGTGGGATGGGACATGCCGGTCGCCCCGGCGGGCACGGGCGGAGCGCCCGGAACTCGGAGCGCCGCCTGGAGCAGACAGCGCGCGTAGGCCAGGGCTTGCACCCGACCGCTCGACACCAGCACCTCGTCACAGGCGAGCTCCTGCAACGACGAGAGCCACCGCGACAGTCCATGCGCCGCCGGATGCCAGAAGAACGCCCCCGTGAAGACGAGCCGCGCCAGCGCCAGGTGGGTGTCGCGCTGACGGTGATGCTGAAGCTCATGCAACACGGTGAGCCGAAGCGCCTCCGCGTCCTCGAGCAGCGCGGGAGGAATCACCACCCACGCGGAGGGACGCGAGCCCCAGCGCGGAAACCAGGCGGAGAACGCGGGCGTGCCCGCTTCGCCCAGCACCACCGCGACGCGCCCCACGCCGCGCACGCGAGGCAAGGCCTCGAGCCGACGCAGGAGCCGCCGATGCCCCACCAGCGCCCGCCCGATGACGAGCCCCGCGCCCAGGCACCAGCCCAGCCCCAGCACCGTCCACACGCTCGAGGACACGGCTGAGGCACCTCGTGGCGCGGGCGCCTGAACCTGCTCGCCCTTCGGCCACACCGCGACGGGGAGCTGCTCCGCGCGGCGCGCCACCGAGCGCTCGAAGGTGAAGAGCGGCCCCGCGGGAGAGAGCACCCGCGCGCCCATCACCAGCAGCGGCAGCGCGAGCACCAGCACCAACACCCCGCGCCCCACGCGCAAGGACTGCCGCGCCGCGAGCGGAAGGCCCACCCGCGCGAGCAGCGCCACCGCGCCCCACGCGAGCCCCAGCGCCACCGGCAACACCACCGCCACGCCCAGGGCCAGGGAGGCGAGCCCCCTCACGGCTTGCCCGCCTTGCCCTTGAGCAGCTTGCGGATCTGCTCCACCTCGTCCGGAGCCAGCGGCACCGCCTCCACCAGCCGCGCCACCAGCGCGGAGGGCGTCCCGTCGAACACGGTGTCCATCAAGTGGCGCAGGCTCTGCGCCTCATACGTCTCGCGCGGCAGCGTGGCCGAGTACAGGTGTCCGCGCCCCTGCTTGCGGCTCACCAGCACGCCCTTCTGCTCCAGGATGCGCAGCACCGTGGAGACGGACGTGTAGGCCAGCTCCCGCTCCGGCGGCAGCGCGGCCAGGACATCCGCCACGCTCACCTCGCCCTGCTTCCACACGATGTGCATCAGCTCGAGCTCCACCGGCGTGAGCGGCCGGGGTGCGTCGAGCTCGGATTGTCTGGCCATGAGTGTCCTCGATGGCCAGCAAACTACTAAGACCTTAGTTGTTCGTCAACTAAGCCTTTAGTTCGTAAGACACCCAGGGGCCAGGACGCCCCTCGGGAATCCACGAGCCCGCCGGGTGCGGGCCCCGCGTCCCACGCATCACACCCCCAGCGCGTCGCGCAGCTCCGGCAACTGCTCCGCCTTCACCGCGCCGAACACGAAGCGGTCCGGCCGCAGCACCACCACATCGGAGTCGTGCCGCGAGAACCACGCCCCCAGCTTCCCGGTGATGTCCTCCACCGCGGGGACCTGGCCCGCATCCTCGCCCGCGGCGCGGACCGCGAGCAGCCGGCCGCCCAGCGACTCCGCCAGCCCCTGCGCCGCGGCCACCTCCGCCGCGGGAGCACCCGCCCGGCACAACACCGCGAAGTCATTGCCCATGGCCTCGTCCAGCAGCACCTCTTTCCCGGACGCCAGCCGCACCTTGGGCTGGATGAAGTAGGAGCCCTGCGCCGACTTGGAGTCCTTGGGCCCACCCCCCAGGTAATAGCCGCTCTGGTGCGCGGGGGGCTGCTTGAACTCGAAGCCCTGGATGAAGCGGCGCACGCGCGGAATCTTCTGCACCGTGCGCATCATCCAGTCCCGCGCCATGGCCACGTAGCGGTTGCGCGCGAGGAAGAGGTGGCCGAAGTTGACGCACAGCTTCTGCACCGCCTCCACGTGGGGACGCCGCTCCTGCTCGTAGGTGTCCAGCAGCGAGTCGTGCGCCAGCCCCTTCACCACCCGCTGAATCTTCCACGCGAGGTTGGAGGCGTCGCGCATGCCGGACACCAGCCCCTGGCCCATGAAGGGCGGCATGGTGTGCGCCGCGTCCCCCAAGAGGAAGACATTGCCGTCCCGCCACTTCGCCGCGTTGAGGCAGTGGAACGTGTAGACCTGCGCGCGCTGGACATTCACGCGCTCGGGGTCGATGTAGGGCGACAGGAGCCGCTTGATGGTCTCCGGCCGCTCCATCTCCTCGCGCGTCTCGCCGGGCATCAGCATGAACTCCCAGCGGAACTGCCCCGCCGCGCCCGTCGCCACGAAGGCGGGGCGGTTCGGGTCGCACACGAAGCGGCACAGCTCCGGCGCCCCTCCCTCCACAATGCCCGACACCGCCAGCCACGGCTCCCCGTAGGCCCGGCCCGACATCTTGATGCCCATCACCTTGCGCACCGAGCTGCGCGCGCCATCACACGCCAGCAGGTAGCGGCCGCGCACCGTGACGGTGGCCCCCGTCTCCTTCAGGCGGTAGCGCACCATCACCCCGGTGGCGTCCTGCATCACCCCTTCCACGCACGCCCCCAGCTGGAGCCGCACGTGCGGGAATCGGTTCAGCCCGTCGCGCAACACCCCCTCCACCAACGGCTGGTGGAAGAACCACAGCGGCGTATACCCGAAGCCGAAGTCCGTCGCGCTGGTGTGCACCTCCGCGAAACGCCGCCCCGTCTCGCCCACATACTCGGCGAAGTGCGTCTGGCGCATGTCCTTCTGAATCTGCTCCACCAGCCCCGTCGACTGGTAGATGCGCAGCCCCTCGTCATCACACGAGAAGGCTCGCGGCTGACCATGCGGCGCCGTGTCCTGCTCCAGCACCAGCGTCCGCATTCCCATGCCGCCCAACAGATTGCTTGTCAGAGCGCCCACGGGACCGCAGCCGCTGATGATGACATCAACCTCCATGTCGGCCTGCAGCTTGTCACAAACCATGAGTGCCCCCGAGGTTCAGCTTATCTGGCTCAATCAATAACGCGCGAGGTGTGACCAGGGTGTGACCACTCCAGAAGATTCGCAACATCGTCCGCTCGTGACGGCGAGCTGCCGTGCGCCAGGAATTCAAGACGACAAAGCGGTACCCGAGGCCCCGCCTGGGGTCATCCCTACCCGCGAGGGTGCGCGGGTGCTCCGTGTTACGTTACGCAAGACACGCTCCCATATTCCTGGAGCCCAGGAGGCCATGGCAGAAGCGCTCGCGGAAGGGTCGCAAGTATTTCATCTCGAGCTGCTCGGCGAGGCACGCCTGCGGCATGACGGGGTGGCCCTGCCATTGGAGCGTCGCACCGCGGCGGTGCTCACATGGCTGGCATTGGAAGGCCCCCATCCCAAGTACCGCCTGGCCGGCTTGTTATGGGCCGAGTCCAGCGAGGTCACCGCTCGAAACAACATGCGCCAGCTCTTGCGCCGGCTGCGTCTGGCCACGGGCGCGGAGCTGGTGCAGGGCGGTGATGTGCTCTCCCTGGCGGAAGGTGTCTCCATTGACGCCGCGGAGCTCCAGGCCCACGTCCTGGCGGGTCGACACGCACGTGCCCTGGAGCTGGATGGCGTTCTGCTCGCCGCCTTGGAATTTGATGATTGCCCAGAGTTTCAAGCGTGGCTGGAAAACGCGAGGGAGCGGCTGGACAAGCTGCGTCGCCGCGCCGCGTCCGCGGAGTCGGAGGCGCGGGAGCGTGCGGGAGACCTGTCGGGCGCGCTGGTGCTCGCCGAGAAGCTGCTGGAGCTGGACCCGTATTCGGAGGACGCGTGGCGTCGGCTGATGCGGTTGCACTACGTGGCGGGTGACCGCATGGCCGCGCTCAACGCCTTCGAGCGCTGTCGCCGCCTGCTGCGCGAGGAGCTGGCCACGCAGCCCCTGCCGCAGACGGTGGCGCTGGCGCGCGAAATC
Source organism: Myxococcus stipitatus (assembly GCF_038561935.1). Next base: position 9,909,165 of record NZ_CP102770.1, read on the forward strand.
GAGCGCGGCCCGCCCACGCCCGCGGTGCCGCGCGTGCCCGCGGCGAAGCTGCCCTTGTCCGTGCTGCGCCCGCCGGTGCTGGTGGGCCGCGAGCGCGAGTGGGCGAAGATGGAGGAGGCCTGGGCCGCGGGGATGACCATCTTCCTCAGCGGCGAGCCCGGGGTGGGCAAGACGCGCCTGGCGCATGACTTCGCCGCGTCGCGAGGCCAGTACCTCGTCCTGGAGTCGCGGCCCGGCGAGGCCCACGTCGCCTACGCCACGCACGTGCGCCTGCTGCGGCAAATCCTGGCGCGGCGCCCGGACCCCAAGGTGGAGCCGTGGGTGCGCCGGGAGATGGCGCGGCTGATGCCGGACATGGCGGGCCCGGAGGGACTGCCTCCGCCCATGGTGGATGAGCATGACCGCAGCCGCTTCCTGGAGGCGCACTGCCAGCTCGTCTACCAGCTCTGCTCGGGCCTGGACGCCATCGTCGCGGATGACCTGCAGAACATGGACGCGGCCACCGCGGAGTTCGCCCTGCTGATGCTGTCGCGCCGGCACGACGCGCCCATGGAGGGCGTCTTCCCGCGCTTCATCGACACGTATCGCACGGGGGACCTGTCGGCCTTCGCCGCGTCGTGCGTGCAGCGGCTCGTGGACGCGGGGCTCGCCGTCGTCATCGAGGTGGAGCCGCTGGAGAGCACCGCCGTGGGCGCGCTGCTGGGGAGCCTGGAGCTCGCGGGCGCGGAGGAGCTGACGCCGCACGTGGTGCGCTACACGGGCGGCAATCCCCTGTTCATCATGGAGGCCCTGCGCCACCTGCTGGAGAACGGCGGCCTGGAGCGCGGCTGGCCCGAGCACGTCCACCCCTCCGGGCGGGGCCGCGACTTGATTCAGCAGCGGTTGGATAGGCTGTCGCCCCATGCGCTTCAAGTCGCCCGGCTGGTGGCGCTCGCGCGCACGGCCTTCGCGCTGGAGCTGGCGAGCGAGGTGCTGGAGATGTCTCCCATGGCGCTCGCCACGCACATGGCGGAGCTGGAGGCCGCGCACGTGCTGCGCGGCGAGCACTTCACGCACGAGCTGCTCTTCGAGGTGGTGCGCGAGACGATTCCGCCCTCGCTCGTCCCGCTGCTGCACCGCCGGCTGGCCAGCGCGCTGGAGCAGCGCAAGGCCGCGCCCGTCGTCGTCGCGCAGCACTGGATGGAGGGCAAGGAGCCGGAGCGCGCCGCGCCCTTCTTCGTCGCCGCGGCCAACGCGGAGGCCTCCGCCTTCCGCCACATGGAGGCCGCCCTGCTCTACTTCCGCGCCGCCAGCGCCCTGGAGGAAGCGGGCTCCTTCGAGGAGGCCGCGCGCGTCAGGGCCCGCGCCCGGCACATCCCCAGCGCGTGAGCTTCACGCCTGCCGGCCGCGCGTCCCCCGGCCCGAAGGCCCCCCGCTCCGCTCGGCCGCCATCTCCCGAGCCACGTCCACGAAGGCCCGGAACGCGGGCGACACGCGCGAGCGGCTGGGGAAGTAGAGGAAGAGGCCATCGCCGAGCGCGGCATAGGACTCCAGCACCACGCGCAGCGAGCCCTGCTTCACGCGCGCGGCCACGTCCGGCTCGAAGGCATACATCAACCCGGCGCCCGCCTCCGCCAGCTCCACCATGGCCGTCTGGTTGCTGGTGACGAGCGGCCCTCGCACCGGGACGCGCCAGCTCTTCGAGCCGCGCTCCAGCTCCCACTGGTAGAGCGAGCCGGTGGTGCCCGAGCGGATGCAGAGGCAGTCGTGGTTCAGCAAATCCCTGGGCGTCTGCGGCACGCCCCGGCGCTTGAAGTAATCGGGCGAGCCCACCACCACGAAGCGGAAGCCCTCCGACAGGCGCACCTGCACCATGTCGCGCTCCAGCGACTCGGAGAGGCGGATGCCCGCGTCCAGCCCCTCCGCGACGATGTCCACCATGTGGTCCTCCACGCGCAGCTCCACCTCCACGCGGGGGTACCGGGCGAGGTAGCGCGCGAGCACCGGCGTGACGACATGGGACAGCGAGATGAACGGCACGGTGAGCTTCACCTGGCCCGTCACCTCGCCGGGCTCCACCGCCGCCACCTTCAGCGCCGCGAGCGCCTGGTCGACCGCCGGACCCGCGCCCTCCATCAGCCGGCGTCCCGGCTCGGTGAGCGCCACGCTGCGCGTCGTCCGCGTCAGCAGCGTCACGCCCAGCCGCGCCTCCAGCTGGCGCACGGACTGGCTCAGCGCGGACGTGGAGACGCCCAGCTCCTTGGCCGCCGCGGCGAAGCTCCGCCGGCGGGCCACCTCGAGGAACGCATTCAGGGCATTGAGGGGAGTGAAGGCCATTGTGAAGTATTCCTACAGAGCGCGTGCAGATTCCATCCGTTCCGCTCACCAGAGGGGGCCGACATATTTCGCGCCGTCACCGACACATCTCGAAGGAGTTGTTTCTCATGATTCCCGCCCGTGGCTACGCCGCCCCTGATGCACGCTCCCCGCTCGCCCCCTTCCAGTTCGAGCGCCGCGAGCCCGGCCCCAACGACGTCCAGCTCGACGTCCTCTTCTGCGGCATCTGCCACTCCGACCTCCACCAGGCCCGCGACGAGTGGGGGGGCTCCATCTTCCCCATGGTCCCCGGCCACGAAATCGTCGGCCGCGTGACGCGCGTGGGCGCCCAGGTGAGCCGCTTCAAGGTGGGCGACACGGTGGGCGTCGGCTGCATGGTCGACTCCTGCCGCACCTGCCCCTCCTGCAAGGACGGCCTGGAGCAGTACTGCGACCAGACCGCCGTCTACACGTACAACGCCCGTGAGAAGGACACCCGGCGCCCCACCTTCGGCGGCTACTCCAACGTGCTCGTCGTGGACCAGGACTTCGTCCTGCGCGTGCCGGACAACCTGGACCCCGCGAAGGCCGCGCCGCTCCTGTGCGCGGGCGTCACCACCTTCTCCCCCATGAAGCACTGGAACGTGCGCGCCGGCCAGCGCGTGGGCGTCGTCGGCCTGGGCGGCCTGGGCCACATGGCCGTCAAGTTCGCGCGCGCCCTGGACACGCACGTCACCGTCTTCAGCAGCACGGACAAGAAGACGCAGGACGCCCTGCGCCTGGGCGCCCACGAGGTCGTCGTCTCCTCCAACGAGGCGGCGATGAAGGCCCACGAGAACACGCTCGACTTCATCATCGACACCGTCTCCGCGAAGCACGACCTCAACGCGTACCTGCGCCTGCTGCGCCGCGACGGCCACCTGGTCCTCGTGGGCGCGCCGGAGAAGCCGCTCGACGTCGCCGCCTTCTCCCTCATCCCCAAGCGCCGCAGCTTCTCCGGCTCCAACATCGGCGGCATCCGCGAGACGCAGGAGATGCTCGACTTCTGCGGCAAGCACGAGGTGACGTCCGACGTGGAGGTGATTCCCATCCAGCAGGTGAACGAGGCCTACACCCGCCTCCTCAACGGCGACGTGAAGTACCGCTTCGTCATCGACATGAAGAGCTTGAAGTAAAGCCGGAGACAGCCCGGAGGCAGCCCGCAGTCCACCAGTGCGCGCTGCGGGCACGCCTCCTGCCTGGAACACGACAGACGATTGCCCGTTCGGACAGGTGCCTGCTCGGTGGATGGTTCACATTCTCAAACCATGACTACGACACTTGAACATACCGGTTACAACAAGTTGACGGTGCTGTATCCGGAGGAACACGAGTTGATGTCGCCCGGACAGTCGCTGAAGAACCCACACGACGCGGCCAAATTGCGGCTCCAGGCGAGCCTGTGGCTCAGCCGGGCCCAGCGCGAGCTGCACGACGCCATCCTCATGCGCGACGGCTCCGAGGACAGCCTGGACCGCTACGCGAGCGCCCGCGCGGAGCTGGACTCCGCCGAGGCCTGGGCGCTGCGCGTGGCGAAGGCGCTCATCCAGCGCGGCTGATGGGCGGAGCCTCGGCGGGACTCGCGGCGCCGTCAGCCCCGCCAGGCACCCCGGCCGCAGGCGCGGAGGTCACCGCCGGCGGGCTGTACGGGAAGAGGTCCTTGAGCTTCAGGAAGTGCTTCTCGAAGACGTTCCAGCTCACCAGCGCGAGCCCCAACGAGAGCGACAGGGACACCGCGTAGAAAAGGAGCTGCACGGGGAAGTCCGAGCCCGCAACGTGCGGGAAAGGCGTCTTCAGCACGGTGCGCCGGAGGATGGCGTCCAGCGGCGAGTGCACCAGGTAGATTGCATAGCTGTACTTGCCGTACAGCAGCAGCATGCGGCTGGAGAAGACGCGGTTCAGCAGGCTGCCCGGCCTGGCCGTCACCACCCGATAGACGAGCACCGTGTAGAGGATGCCCACCGCGGTGTAGCCGCCCGTGCGCACCACCGTCTTGAAGGCCGGCCCCACCGGCAGCGCGATGGCCGCCACGACGATGGGCAGCGCCAACAGCGGCGCCCAGCGCATCCACGGGAAGGCGGAGAGCCCCAGCCCCTCCGGGTGACGCATCACCAGCGACAGCAGCGCGCCCAGCGCGAGCGAGTCCACGCGGCAGAGCGTCACCACGTACGTGCTCTCCTCGCTGGCGCCCGCGAGCGTGAGCCCCACGCGCACCAGCACCGCCAGGGCGATGGTGCCCAGGCACAGGCGGATGGCCCCCTTGTACGAGACGGCGGCGATGAGGAACGGCCAGACGATGTAGAACTGCTCCTCGATGGCCAGCGACCACACCACGCCCAGGATGGGGTGCGTCGTGTCCACCCAGAGCTGGTAGAAGTTGGAGAGGTAGAGCAGGTACCAGACCGCGCCGTCGGTGGTGATGCGCTCATCCAGCCCCAGCCGCCCCGCCAGGTGCGGCAGCACCAGGAACGAGACGGCCAGCGTCGCGTAGTACAGCGGGAAGATGCGCAGGAGGCGTCGCGCATAGAAGTTGCGGAAGTAATACGCCTGCCCTTTTGCCTCCCACAGGATGCCGGTGATGAGGAAGCCGGAGAGGACGAAGAACAGGTCCACGCCCGTCCATCCCGCGCCCGCCAGCCACCACGTCGCACGCCCCAGCACGCTCTGGTCGCTCAAGTGCGTGGTGTGGAAGAAGACGACCAGGAGGACAGCGAGTCCCCGGACTCCGTCGAGCACGGGGAGATGCCCATGCAGACGGGGAGCGTGCACCAGCGCGGCACCAGGCCGAGCGGAATGGGCAGACATGGCCTGCTCATACCAATACCGAGACTTCGCCAACAAGGTTGCCCCCCGCCCATGTGACTGGGTCCGACAGAACCTGTATGGCCGGGGTGTAACCTGGGGGGTTCAAACAAACGGGATGTGACCTGGCGGAAACCCGGGGGACTCGACCTGTTGAGAGGGAGTCTCACGTCACCCGGGACCGACAGAGGCCGCCCGAGGAGGGCGTGGGTGGGCGCGAAGGTGCTCGCGCCCTACCCGAGGACGACGTCAGGGTGCCGGAGCCGGCGGCGGCGGCGGGCAGCGCTGGAGCGCCAGGTCCACCGCCCGCTTGGCCTGCACCAGGCCGTAGCCGAACCGGTCGTCGCGCCCCTTGTCGCCCAGGTCCGCCGCGCTCTCGAGCAGCACGTCCGCGACCTGCTCGTTGTTGAGCGTGCGGCACGCGCTCCACACCAGCGCCGCGACGCCCGCGACGTGCGGCGTGGCCATGGACGTGCCGGACTGGCGCATGTAGTCCAGACCCGTGACGTCCACCGTCACCTGCTGGCCCACCATGCCCCGGAAGGTGTTGGCGGAGGCGAGCGTGACGGACGTCGTCGGCACCCAGTAGTCCTCCGGGTCGGTGAGCGTGAAGTTGCCCGCCCCGTCCTCGGTGATGTTGTTGCCGATGATGATGGCCTTGGCCCCCGCGCGAATGGCGTTGAGCGCCTTCTCCTGGAACAGGATGCCCCCGCCCCGGTCCACCAGCGCCACGAAGCCGTCACACGTCGCGCCCTCGCCGCACGCGGCGACGCGCTCGCCCTGGCCGCAGTGCACCAGCTTCCCCGTATAGGCGCCGACAGCGGTGTACTCCAGCGGCTCGGAGGGGTATCGCGTGCCGGCGGACTGGATGTCCGCGTAGGGGGCGCCGCCCATGATGGTCGCGCTCAGCACGCCCACGCCCGGGCCCACCAGCTTCACGAACGGGCCATACTGAGAGAAGGACGCCCGCTCGCCGTTGAAGTCCACCGCGCCCACGCCAATCACCGTGGAATAGGCCGCGGGATAGGAGGGATTCGGAGTGCCCCGGTTGCCCGTGGCGGCGACGGAGACCATGCCCGCGGCGTGGGCCCGGTTGAAGACCAGCTCCTCCGCGTCCGAGCGCTCCGACGAGCCCAGCGACAGCGAGGCGATGTTCGCGCCCCGGGCGATGCACCAGTCCATGGCCGCGATGACCGCGGACGTGCTGCCGTCGCCGTTGGTGTTGAGCACCCGGGCAATCAGCAGCTTCACGGTGGGCGCCACGCCCACGACACCGTTGGGCTCCTCGCCGGGGCGCACGTGCGCGCCCGCGCCCAGCTGCGCCGCGATGGTGGCGGCCGTGTGCGTGCCGTGCCCGCCGCCCCAGACCAGCACGCCGTTCACCTTGCCCTGGTCCAGGGGCTCCTCGTCGTTGTCGATGAAGTCCTTGCCGCCCGCGTACGCCGCGGCGAGCTCCGGGTGACGGTTGTCCCAGCCGCTGTCGATGACGCAGACGGTGACGCTCGAGCCCGTGGGCGCGTTCGTGTCCAGCACGCCGTCGTTGTTGACGTCCCAGACGAGCGGGGCCTGCACCTGCCGCAGGCCCTGGGTGTACTCACCCGTGGAGCCGCTCGTGTTGGGCGCCGCGCCGGACACCAGCGAGGGCAGCACGCTCGTGGGCAGGGAGAACGCGTGCACCGGGCGGTCGGGCTCCACGCGCAGCACGTCGGGGTTGCGCGCCAGCGCCGCGCGCGTCTCGGGCGTCACCCGAGCGGCCACGGTGTTGATGCTGGCGAAGCGGTGGTTCACCTCGGCCCCCATGCGCGTGGCCTCGTCGGCGAAGGCCTCCACGCTGGCCTTGGCGCTGACGCCCGCGCGAGGACGGTAGGTGATGAGCACGGCCTCCGTGCCATCCTCCCGCGGCTGCGCCTTCTGGGATGAAAGAGGACTCGAGAGCGAATACTCCTCGGTCCCCGGACAGACGTTCTCGGGCTCGACGGGCTTGTTGCCTGGCACCTTGGTACATGCCATCACCCCTCCGAGCACCCCCAGCCAGACCCAACGCTTCATCGTGACTCTCCTTGAACGCCCCGGCCAACGGGTTGGTACGTCGCGTGCTCCGGCGCGGCTTCAACGGCCGGTGTGAACGGGAGGACAGCGATTCCCGTTCCCCACGTCGAAGTTAATCACGCTGGTAGGACGGCCGCTCGCGAGCCTGTCAGGCGGCAAACGACCGTCTCGGGGACTGAGACTCCAAGGCGTACACCGGACGACGGAGGGGGCGGGAGGGCGAGCCCCTCACGCCTCGGCGGAGTCGACGCCGAAGATGCGCAGCGCGTCGGCGGCATACAGCTCCAGCTGCCGCTCGGTCTCCGCCGCGTCCCACCCCAGCCGAGGCGCCATGACGCTGGCCGCCACGCGCGCGGCACCACGTCCCAGGTCTCGTGTCTCGAAGGCCACCTTGAGCCGGCGGATGAGCAGGTCCGAGAGCGAGTGGACGAACTCGTGGGTGACACCCCACACGGCCTCGGCGGCGCGGTACGGGAGCCCCGCCGCGAGCGGCTGCGCGAGCGACGGCTCCTCGCGCGTGAGGGCCCAGACCTGGCGCCAGCGGCTGCCATACGCCCGCACGAGGTGTGTGGCGGTATCCGCGTCGCCGATGACATCCCGCGCGGAGGCGAGCTCCGCGTCCAGGTTCAGGATGTCTCCGCCGGGAAGCGGGAGCGACTCGGTGGCGGACTTGTGACGCGGCTGGTGGAGCTGACGCTCCACGACATTCACCACGTCGCGGGCCATGACGCGGTAGGTGGTGAGCTTTCCCCCGCTGATGGCGAGGACGCCCGTGGGGCTGATGTCGATGTGGTGCTCGCGGCTGGCACTGCCCGCATCGGTGGTGCCGTGATACCCGCTGGCGGCGAGCGGGCGGATGCCGGCCCAGGCGCTCACCACGTCGTCGCGGGTGAGGTGGGCCTGGGGGAAGAAGGCGTTCGCGGACTCGAGGAGATAGGCGACGTCGGACTCGCTGGCGCGGACCTCCGCGGGGTGCGCGCGGGTGGACGTCTCCGTGGTGCCGATGATGGTGAAGTGGTCGGCGGGGAGGATGAACATGACGCGGCCGTCCTTGGGGGACAGCAGCGTGAGGGCGTCGCGGTTGCCCAGGCGCTCGCGAGGCACGGCGATGTGGACACCCTTGCTGCCGCGCACGGCGTGGGCGGTGCCATCGGGCGAGTCGAGCTTGCGAATCTCATCGCTCCACGGGCCGGTGGCGTTGACGATGACGCGGGCCCGCACCTGGAGGTGCTGGCCGGTGAGGTGGTCCACCACGGTGGCGCCGCGGGCGTGTCCGTCGACGACGGTGAGCTGTCGCACGGAGGCGTGGTTGAGGATGACGGCGCCGGACTCGGAGGCGCCAATGGCGTTGGCCAGGGTGAGGCGCGCGTCGTCGGTGGCCGCGTCGTAGTAGCGGGCGCCGCCCTTGAGGGCCTCGGTGCGCAGGTGGGGCTCGGCCTCGAGGAGCTGCTGGCGGTTGAGGCGCTTGTAGCCCTTCACGTTCCGGAAGAGGGAGAGGGCGTCGTAGAGCATGAGGCCCGCGTTGAGCTTCCAGCGGGGCACGCGCGCACCGGCGTAGACGGGCCAGACGAAGGCGAGCGGACGCACCAGGTGCGGGGCGAGCTTCAGCAGTCGGCGGCGCTCGATGCTGGACTCGAAGACGAGGCCGAGGTGGCCATGCTCGAGGTAGCGCAGTCCTCCGTGGATGAGGCGGGAGGAGCGGCTGGAGGTTCCGCTGGCGAAGTCCTCGCGCTCGACGAGCGCGACCTTGAGTCCGCGCAGGGCGGCGTCTCGCGCGGAGCCGGCCCCCGTGACACCGCCGCCGATGATGAGGACGTCGAACTCCTCGGAGGCCAGGGCCTTGAGCCGCTCGGAGCGAGGCTTCGTCGGTGGAGCATGCCCTTCTGCGGGTAACTGGCGGAGCGCTGCGGATTCAGAACGCACACGCGGATTGTAATGATGGTTTGTCCCGTGTGACACGGGAATCAATGCGCCGCGTCAAACGGACTACAGGGCCTCCGTCCTGGAGGGGGAGTTGGAGGACGACGGTGTCCAGCGGGGAGCGGTGGGTCCGTCACGGAGGGCACAGGTGAGGGGCTGCTGGGACGGAGGAGGGATGTCGCGTGGGGCTTGGGGGCTGTCTTGCGTGCATGGGGGGAAGCCGGGTAGGAGGCGGCGACTCCCCTCCCCTCTGACTCGACCTTGCTGAATCCGCACGACCGACGAGACCTCGCGAGCCTGGGACTGATGGTCCTGGTGTACGGGCTCGCCGTCGCGCCAGTGCTGCACGCGGTGGTCGGGCACGCAGGGGGCGCGGGGCATGTGCACCGTCACGGTGGCAAGGTGCACAGCCACGAGGCGCGCGAAGAAGCCGCCGAGGGGCTGACGCCGGAGCGCCGAGGGAAGGGCACCGAGGGGCACGGTCCGGATGGGCACAAGCACCTGACGGGCTCCGTGGAGCACCTGAGCGCGCTGGCGACGACGTGGGTGATGGTCCACGTGGCCGACGTGTCATGGGTTTCATGGGTCGCCGAGGCCGCGCGCGGTCCGACGCGGGCACCTGGGACCGCGCCGAGACGCACGGCGATGCCGCAAGGCCCGTAGGCGGGGCGGCTCGAACGACCTCTCGAATCTGTTCAACGTGAGCGCAGTGTGTCCGCGAGCCGGTTTGGCCTCGTGGGCCGCTGATGGCTTGCACGTCGTCGCTTTTCATCCGTGACGGCGGGCACTTCCGACCTCGAGCCCGAGGTGTCACGCGAGGAGCGCGTGCACGAGGGCCCAGGCGCGAAGTGGACCTGCCGTAGGTGCCTCATGCGCGTGCGTGTCCTGGCAGTGGTGTCGACATGTTTCCTGGCCTCGGGCGGGCCCTGCCTCGCGATGGCGCAAGGCGCCGAGGTGCGTTCATCGGCACTGGCGGCGCGTCCCGCGAACACGGAAACGCCAGGTCAGTCGAGGCCCGACGACAGTCCGGCCGCGCGCAACCAGGGTCGAAGCGGGCACGAGCAAGAGGGAGCGAAGGCCCCCGAGTACGAGGCCCCAACTTCTCCACAAGGGAAGCGGGCTTCCCCGGCCCCCACGACCTCCGAAGCCCCAGGCACCGAGCCGTGGAACACGGAGGAGTCGGCCCTCTCGCAAGCCGAAGCCTCAAGCCCCGCTCAGCGAAACACAGAGGACTCCCTCCCCACGCAGACCGAAACCGCACGCACCACTCAGCGCGTCGCAGAGGAATCAGCCCCCTCCCAGGCCGAATCCTCGAACACAGCACAGCAAGCCACGGAGGACGCAGCTCCCTCACAGCCCACTGTCGCGACAGACGCACCAGAGTCCGCGCCGCAACCGACCACAAGTACAGTCGTCCGAGGAACACGGACGGCACGAAGCGCCTCCGAGGTCACGCTCGGCCGGGACATCCTGGACGCCGCGCCGCGCAGCGGAGCGGTGGACCTGTTGCGAGCCGTCCCCGGACTCGTCGCCTCGCAGCACAGTGGTGAAGGCAAGGCGCACCAGCTCTTCCTCCGAGGCTTCGACGCCCTCCACGGTCAGGACGTGGAGCTCGACGTCGCGGGCCTGCCGGTGAACGAAGTCAGCCACATCCACGCACTGGGCTACGCGGACCTCAACTTCGTCATCCCCGAAGTCGTCCAATCCATCGAAGTCACCGAGGGCTCCTACCGCGCATCCCAGGGAGACTTCGCCGTCGCGGGAACCTTGCGCCTCGACCTCGGAGTCCGCGAGCAAGGTGTCCACATCGCGGGAACGCTGGGCCAGTACCGCCAGCGTCGACTCGTGGCGACGGTGCGCCCCGGAGAGGACCCCGGAACCTTCGCGGCCGTGGAGCTGGGTGAAGGAAGAGGCTTCGGCGCCCAGCGAGGCTACGGCCGAGCCGCCCTGCTCGCCCAGGCCACGGCGAAGCTGGGAGATGGCTTCACCGTCCGAGCCCTCGGAGGCAGCTACGTCACCCGCTTCGACTCCCCCGGAGTGGTGCGAGAGGACCACCTTCTCTCGGGGACCAGCGACTTCTTCTCCGCCTCCGCGCCGCGACAGGGAGGCACCGTCTCCCGCCATCAGCTCCTGCTCGGAGTGGAACTCCCCCGAGCGGGCAAGGGCCGCACCAGGCTCGAGCTCTTCGGCATCCTCTCGGACCTCCGTCTGCGCAACAACTTCACGGGCTTTCGAGTCGACTCACGAGGCGACGGCCTCGAGCAGACCAATGACGCCACGGTGCTGGGAGCCCGAGCGGAGCACCGCCGCAACGTGACGGCGTTCGGCCGTCCCGTGACGCTGGAGCTCGGACTCGGAGCAAGGCGCGACGGCGTCGAGCAGACCCAGCGCCGCTACCGCGAATCCGACGGAACCTTCTTCTCCGACGAAGTCGACGCGCGCTTCACACAGACCGATGTCTGGGGTTGGGCCGAAGGCCAGCTGTCCCTCGGCCGCTGGTCGCTCCGAGTGGGAGGACGCGCGGACGGCCTGGGCGTGGAGGTCTTCGACGCGCTCGCCTTCCGAGACCCGCGCTTCTACGACGGGCAAGGCTACTCCCGCAGCGCCTTCGGCGTGCACCTGGGCGCGAAGGCCGGCCTCGAGTACGCCCTGTCGGACGCGTCGGACACCTGGCGCTTCTTCGCCAGCTACGGCGACGGCTTCCGCTCCCCCCAAGCCCGCAGCCTCTCCGAGGGAGAACGCGCCCCCTTCGTCTCCGTCCACGGCGCGGAGCTGGGCGCGAGGAAGGACGGAGAGCGCTGGGCGCTCCAGCTCAGCCTCTTCGGCTCGCAGGTCGAGAACGACTTCTTCTTCGACCACACCGTGGGCACCACCGTGTACACGGGAGAGACCCTGCGCACCGGGCTCACGGCCTCGCTGCAAGCGCGCCCCGTGCCCGGACTGGTCGCCGCGCTGAGTGGCACCGTGGCACACGCCTACGTGAAGGCCACGGACACGATGCTCCCCTACTTCGCCCCCTTCGTCGGGCGAGCCGAGGTCGGCTGGGAGCGCCCGCTGGAGTGGTCCTGGCTGGGAGGAGAGAAGACCCTCCTCTCCCTGGGAACAGGCCTGACGTTCATCGGCCCGCGTCCGCTCCCCTTCGACGAGCGAAGCCGCACGGTGTTCCTCACCGACGTCGACGTGGCCGTGCGCCGAGGCGAGCTGGGCCTGCGTCTGGAGGTGATGAACCTCCTGGACGCGCGCTGGAGGGACGGAGAGTTCGTCTACAGCTCGCGCTTCGACCCGAACGCCCCGGCCAGCCTCGTGCCGGCCAGACATTTCACCGCGGGGTCGCCCAGGACGGCCTCGCTCACCCTGGAGGTCCATCTATGAATCGCAGAGGCATGTTGAGAGGAGCGCTGGCGCTTGCCACCGCGTCCGTCCTCTCGCTGGGCTGTGGCAGCGAAGCGGAGCGCCGCACCTTCACCGTGGAGACAACAGCCATCGCGCTGTCACAGCAACCCAATGAGCGGGGCTGGAGAATCACCCTCGACACCGCACAGGTCTCCCTCGGCCCCGTGCGCTTCTTCGAGGGCCGCGTGTTGCTGTCCAGCCGTTCACCGCGCCTCGACCTGTACTCGCTCATCGGCGGAACGGCGCACGCACATCCGGGCCACTACATCCCAGGCGACGCGCTCGGCGAGCTGCTCGTGACCCACACCGTGAGCCTCCTGGGCGGCGTCACGCCGATGGGCACCGCGAGCGCGGTGACGGGTGAGTACGGCTCGCTCGAGCTGACCTTGCCCGCGCCCACCGCGGCCACGGACGCGCAAGGTGTGCTGAAGGGCCACGCGGTGCGCCTGTCGGGCACGGCGACCCACGCGGAGAAGGGACAGGTGCGCTTCGACGTGGTGGCGGACCTGCCCAAGCCCGTGGCCGGGGTTCGCTTCGAGAAGTCCCTGGGGAAGGAAGCGGGCCGGGTGCGCATCGCCGTGGACATGAGGAAGTGGATGGACCGCATCGACTTCGCCACCGCGACCGACCCGGACACGGATGGCATCTACACCTTCCCCGCTGACAGCCAGGCACAGAACGCCCTGCTGCGCGGCGTGGAAGACACCACCGCCTACGTCGTGACGTGGGAAGAAGGAGCCGCGCAATGAAGAACTGGATGCTGGGTTTGTCGTGCCTGGGACTCGTTGCCTGCAGTGAAGGAACGGGCACCGTGACGTTCACCACGTACGGAGAGGACTTCATCGAGAAGGGCATCCCCGCGGCCGAGGGCGACAAGGCGGGCTTCGCCGACGGCTGGTCCGTGACCTTCTCCAAGTTCCTCGTGGTGATTGGCGAGGCGAAGGTGGAGACCCACGACGAGGTCGCCGCGCGGTCGACGCAGGCCCGGGTGTTCGACGTGCACAAGCCGGGGCCGGTGCTGGTGGAGACCTTCAAGGACCTGGCCGCGCGGGAGTGGGACCACGTCAGCTATGCGATTGCGCCGTCGGCCACCGCGGTGGCGGGCAACGCAGACGCCGCGGACGTGGAGCGGATGAAGGCGGAGGGCTTCAGCGTCTACATCGAGGGCGTCGCGACGAAGGGCCGCGACACGAAGCGCTTCGGCTGGGGCTTCAAGACGAACACGCTCTACGAGCACTGCGAGAGCCCGGAACTGGGCGCGGGCGTCACGGTGCCCAAGGACGGCGAGGAGACGGTGCAGTTGACCATCCACGGCGACCACCTGTTCTTCGACGACCTCCAGTCGCCCGACGCGAAGATGCGCTTCAACGCCATCGCGGACGCGGACAGGCTGGGCATCGCGGGTCCTGACGGCGAGGTGACGCTGGACGAACTCGCCGCGGTGGACCTCACCGAGCTGCCCTCGGGCCAGTACGGCACGGGCGGGGCGGGCAACGTCCACTCGCTGCGGGACTTCGTCACGTCGTTGGTGCGCACCGCCGGCCACTTCCGCGGCGAAGGAGAATGCTCGCCCAAGGTGCGCTGAAACAAGAGCCCCCACACGGTGGCGCGGTGAGCAGGGTCGCAAGTCACGTGGTGCGACCCACCGCGCCGCCGTGGAGTCAGTCATTCAGCCCCATCTCCGCCGCGCTGGTCCGCCCGGAGACAGGTGTTGCATCCGACAGGCGAGAGTCTCAGTGCTTCGACGAGTCCGAGCCGGGACGCCCGCCACCACCCGGGGGGTTGTTCGCGGGAGACGCGCCCCCCGGGCCCTTGGTGGGCGAGTGGTTCGGGTTCATCTGGTTGGAGCGGTTGTCGTGCGCGGACTTGTGCGCCGGGTTGTTGGGATTCTTGGTGTCGGAGCGCGAGTCATTGCCGCTCGGCGTCTTGCCACTTCCCTTGTTGCCCATGTGAGAACCTCCAGGGTCCCGAGCCGGAGTGCCCGAGACGGGCTGCACCGTAGAGAGGGGCTCGAGGGGGGACACTCGAACGGGGGGCTCGCTCCGCTGTCCTGAAGCACACGTCCGAGGGGCGGACTCCCGGCGTGCCCCTGCTGCGGGCCGTCCCGCACCCATGCGGGGATGGCGAAACGCCTCGGGATGCCTACGTCTTTCCACGGAGGAGGCGGCGTGAGGACGATGACCTACGAGCGCAGTGGCCGGACGAACACGGCGGCGCAGGCCTTGAGGGTGGAGGGACTGAAGCACCTGTGGGTCCTTGAGCAGGGCGAGGTGATACTGGAGCGCGACCTGACGGCCACCGAGGCGGATGAGCTCGCCCCACTCGTGGAGGAGGCAAGCCAGCAACCGGCGCCCGTGGTGCTGGTGCCTCAAGCAGGCGACCCGGAGGGGCTCGCGGTGACGCTCGCGTTCGAGGACGAGGAGTCCCCTCGGGTCCGCCTCGCCGCGAAGCACCTCCCCGCGAGAGGGGCTGGACCTCACTACGATGCGCTGCTCGCGGTGCTGGACGCACTGCTGACGCGAGAGCTGCACGTGCGCGCGCCCAGACACGCGCACGTGGTACTGCCGCACGAACTGCGGCAGGAGGAGTAGCTCACCCGGTGGCGTCGATGGTGGAGGCGCTCTCGAGGGGAAGCCGGACGATGAACGTGGAGCCGGCGTTGGGCGCGCTCTCGACGCGGATGTCGCCGTCGAGGGCCTCGACAATCTGCCGGACAATCCACAGCCCCAGGCCGAACCCGCTGTAGTGCCGCTGGGACACGGCGCGCTCGAAGCGGTGGAAGATGCGCGCCTGGTCCTCGGGCGCGATGCCGATGCCCTGGTCCTTCACGCTCAAGCAGGCGAAGCCGCCCTCCCGGGTGACGTGGATTTCGACGGGGCGCTGAGCGCCATACTTGAAGGCATTGGAGAGCAGGTTGGTGACGACCTGCTCCAGCCGGACGCGGTCCCAGTTCCCATACAGGGGCTCGGACACGACGAGCTTCACCGGGCATCGAGCGCCCGCCGCATCCTCCTGGGCACGAGAGACCAGCTCCTGCGTCAGCGACGACAGGTCCATCCGCTCGCGATGCAGGTCCAGGCGTCCCGCGCGGATGCGAGACACATCCAACAGCGTGGCGACGAGCTGGTGGAGCTGGGCCACGGAGCGCAGCGTGGCCTCGACGCGCCGATGCACGAGCGACGTGGTGCCTTCGGTGCCGGCCCCAGGCCCCATGCGGAGGAGGAACTGGAGCTGGAGCTGGAGCGAGGTGATGGGGGTACGCAGCTCATGGCTCGCGATGGAGAGGAACTCGTCGCGCGCCTGGACGACCTCGCGCAGCTCACCGGCCAGGTCCTCCGCGGCGCGCCGGGACACGACGAGCCCGGTGACATCCACGGCCACGGCCATGACGCCTTGGATGGCGCCTCGGGCATCACGCCAGGGCTGCCAGGAGACGTCATGGTAGCGCTGCGGCTTCGAGTGCACGGGCGTGGCGGTGAGCGCCAGCGTGGGCAGGGGCACCTCGCGCGCGGAGAACGGCATGCCCTCGCGGTAGACCTCGTCGAGCAGGCGCAGCAACCCCGGGTCCATCTCCGGCTGGACGTCGCGCAGCGGCTTGCCCAGGGCGGCCCCATCGACCTCCAGGAGCACCCGGGCCTGGGGATTCAACAACTCACAGACATGCTCCGGCCCCCGGAAGACCGCGATGGCGACGGGCGCCTGGAAGAAGAGCGACTCCATGAGCTCGCGGTGGGCCTGCGCTTCGGCGAGTGCCGCCCGCTCGCGCGCGAGCAACTGTGAGCGCTCCAGCTCGAACTGCCTGCGGGACGTGGCGTCGCGGAACATCCAGACCGCCCCCAGCTCCTCGCCCCCGAGTCCACGCAGCGGCGTGGTGCACTCCTCGATGGGGAGCTCGCCCCCGTCACGGCGGCGCAGCGCACGAGGCCAGGGAGACCACGCGGAGGGCCTCGACACGTGCCGGAGCGGGAAGGACCCCGACTCGGGTCGCGAGCGCAGCACCTGCGCCAGCGGCATCCCCAGGACCTCCTGCTCCGGACTCTGGAGCAGGGTCGCCGCGGCGGGATTGAGGTAGCGCACGACGCCGTGTGCATCCGTGGCCAGCACCGCGTCGCCCAGGCTGCGCAGCAGGTGGGCTTCCAGTCCTTCATGTGGGGACGTGGGTCGGGATGAAGGGGGCTCGGCGGGGACGCTCATGGCACCCCGGCGTCCGGCGAGGACCGCGACGAGTCCCCCCACCGCGAGGAACGAGGAGAGCTCCAGGAGGGTGGTGGCCGCGGGTTGGGTCGCGGTCCGTGAAGCAATGGACAGAGCGCCCATGAAAGTCGCCAGCCAGGCGGGCCCTGCTCCACCCGTGAGGGCGGCGACCAGGACCGCGGCGAGTGACAAGAGAATGGGCAGCGCACCTGGAAGGGGCAGCAGCCATGAGAGGCCCCAGGCGAGTCCCGCGCAGACTGCGGCCAGGACATGTCGTGCCCACGCGGGGCGAGCCACGAGAAATACGCTGAGATGGAGAGCGTGCGCACGCATGGGACGGCGTCTCGCTTCCTGAACAAAGCCTTCACACACTGGATGACAGGTGCGCTGAGAAGCTCTTGAGCCGACAACCTGTCACTGCGGATTGTCGCCTGGACATGGAGTGAAAGGCAAACACCCTGAAGTCTCGTTTGTCAGCTTCCACTCGACTTGTGACAAAGCATGAACAATAAGCAGACGAGCGTGCAGCGGTGAGAGAAGGCACGAGCGAATGGGTGGGTGTGGTTGCCGAGTGCCTCCTGTTCTGTGAAGAGAGAGACATGAAGCGTGTGCAGTTCTCCGTGCACCGCACGGTGGGAGAGGCGCGGCTCCTCGCGGGGACGCTCGAGGCCGAGGGAATGTCCGTGGAGGTGCGCGGCGAATCGCTCGCGACACTGAGCGGGGAGATTCCGAGCAGCGAGACCTGGGTGGAGCTCTGGCTCCGGCCGGAGGACGTGGAGCAGGCACGCGGTGTGCTGGCCGAGCTGGCGGCGAACCAGGAGGAGGCCGCCCGTTCAGTGGAGTGTCCGGGCTGTCGCGAGGAGAACCCTGGCAACTTCGAGCTGTGCTGGAGCTGCGGGGTGGAGCTTCCCCGAGGCCTTCGGACGCGCCTTCGAGCGGTGTAAGCAGGCGGCGACTGCTCGAGGAGAAGGATCGTGGCGAGGACGGAATCGGTGGAGCACCCACACCCCAAGGAGAGGCCCTTTCTCGAGCGGCTGCGAACGGACTCGCGGCTGCGACAGATGGTGGGCGTGTGTGGCGTGGCGCTCTTGATTCACCTCATCCCGCTCGCCTTGCCCAGGAACATGCCGGAGCAGGAGCTGTCCATCGCCCGCGTCACGAGGGGCGTGGAGTCCCGGGTGAAGCTGCTCCTCCCCTTGAAGGACCACCCGAAGGCCACCCCCGCCGAGCTGAGGGAGGCCGCGGAGCTGTTGTTCGACGGAGCCCCCGTCGAGGCCCGGGAGCTGGCGCTGGAAGCGGAGCGCCGGGAGCCCTCTTCCGTGGAGACGCAGCTCCTGCTCGCGCGCCTCTGCGACCAGCAGCGGATGGAGCGCTGTGTGAGAGGTGCACTGGAGAAGGCCAACCAGGTGGCACCGGGCGACCCCAGGCCGGACGTCCTTCGCGCGGAGCTCCAGGAGAAGGTGGGCGACGCGGCGGGTGCGGCCGAGGCCATGTCGAAGGCCTACGAGAAGGCACGAGAGGACCCGCTCACGGGCCTGCGGTATGCGCGGCTGTTGAGCACGGCGCGGCATCCCGAGGAGGCCCTCTCCGTGCTCACCGCGCTCCAAGGCAAGGTCCCTCCCGCCAGACTGCTGGTGGAACAGGGCCTGGTGAAGGGCGCGAACGGGCAGGACTCGGAGGCGGTGGCGCTCCTGAAGCGGGCCACGGAGGAGGACCCCAGGCTCTCGCTTGCGTACTTCGAGCTGGGGAAGGCGCTGTATCGGGTGGGCGAGCTGGACGGCGCGCAAGAGGCCTTGAGGCAGGCGGACCGCCTGGACCTGGGGAGTCCCAAGTCCCTGGCCGCGCTCTGTGCGATGCAGCTTCAGGCCAGGCGATTGGACGACGCGAGGCTCACGCGAATGGACCTCGAGCGGCGCTTCTCCGACCGGATGGAGCTGATTCGGCAGTCGTGCAGCCTGCCCTGAGGCGTCACCGGGGCTCGATGCCGCGAATCTGACGGAGCATGCGGGCGGAAGCCTTGACCTCGGCGTCCACGGAGCCGTCGACCCGCTCCGTGCGGACCACGGCCTGGAGGTACGGAAGGGCCTCGTCGTCGCGCTGTTGCTGGAAGAGGAACTCCCCCAGGGCGAACCGCGCCTGGGTGAGCAGGACGATGTCCTCCGCGGCGACGGAGGCGTCGATGGCGTCACTGAGAGCGGACTCGGCCATCTCGGGTTGGCCCCGGGCGAGGAGGTCTCGAGCCCGCAGGAGGTGTTGCTGGACGTTCATGGCGTGACGAGGACGTGTGCGAGTGAGGACGGCAAGGGTGTCTCCAGGGTAAGGGTAGGCGCCATGGACGAGTCGCGCATCGCGGAGCTGGAGATTCGCTACATGCAGCAGCAGGAGACGCTGCAGGAGCTGAGCGACGTGCTCTACGAGCAGCAGCGGGTCATCGAGGCACTGCGCGTCGAGCTGGAGCTGCTCAAGAAGAGGCTGGAGGCGGAACCTGGGCTGGTGGACGCCCGCCAGCAGGAGCGTCCACCCCACTACTGAAGCGTCAGAACTTGTACGCGAGGCGCAGGCCGATGATGGCCCGAGGCTCGAGGTAGCCCACCTCGATGCCGATACTGGCCGCCTTGCCCTGGAGGCCAAAGCCAAAGGCGGCATGCGCGCGAAGCGTGTCGTTCCGGTCAATCACAATCCAGGGACCGACAAGGCCTTCCACATACACCTTGGCGCTGGCGATGTTCGCCCGGATGGACAGGTCCAGGGGAATGGCCACGTCATTGCCATCCGTGAGGAGGGACGCGCCGAAGCGGGCGCCCACCGAGATGGGGCCCGCGATCTTGCCTTCGACCCCCAGCAGGAAGCTGAAGGCGGGGCTCTCATCAATCCAGTAGTCAGCCCCGAGTCCCAGGCGAACAGCGGCGGCTTCGGAGCGCATGGGCGCGACGAGGAATGCGGTCGCGAAAAGGACACCGAGCGACGGACCAAGCAGCTTCATGCGGGGGCTCCTCTTGCGTGAAGGGGGACACCACTCAAGCAAGCCGAGCCGAGCGAGGCCAGTCACAGCCGGCTCCCGGTGCACCGTTCCGTCGCTTTTCCGGAACCCGGGACCAATGTCAGCGGAACAGAGGGACCCTCAACGGACCCGCCCACCTCTCGTCGAGGCCGTCACCCGTCCAGGGAAAGGCGGCATGAAACAAGGGGCGTTGTTACGAGGGCCCCATGAAAGCCATTCGCTACCACGCGGTAGGTGGACCGGAAGTGTTGCGACTCGAGGACGTGGAGGACCCGACGCCAGGACCCGGAGAGGTTCGCATCCGGGTGAAGGCGGCCGGAGTGAACTTCGCGGACACGGAGCGGCGACGAGGCCACTACGACGCGGCCGTCCCCCTGCCGAGAATCCTCGGGAGCGAGGCAGCGGGCGTCGTGGACCAGGTCGGCCCCGGGGTCGACTCCCGCTGGGTGGGACGCAGGGTGGTGGCCATGGCCCCACGCAGCTACGCGGAGTTCATGACGGCGCCGGCGGAGGAGCTGCTCGAGCTGCCAGCGCACGTCACCTTCGAGGAGGGCGCGGGACTCCTGGTCCAGGGACTGACGGCCTGGCACCTGATTCACACTTCAGCTCGGCTCGAGCGAGGGCAGAAGGTGCTGATTCACGCCGCCGCGGGAGGGGTGGGGCTGCTCACCATCCAGCTCGCGAAGCAGCTCGGGGCCACGGTTCTAGGGACGGTGTCCAATGAAGCCAAGGCTCGGCTCGCGAAAGAGGCGGGAGCCGATGAGGTCTTCATCTACGGAGGCGCGCGCTCAGTCTCCGACTGGGTGCGAGACATCACGGGCGGAACCGGAGTCGAGGTGGTGCTGGACTCCGTGGGAGCCAGTACCTGGGCCAGCAGTCTGGAATCCCTGGCGCCCTTCGGTCATCTCGTTGCATTCGGCAGCGCGAGCGGTGAACCACCACCCGTCGCGGTCGAATCACTTTATGCAAAGTCTATCAAGGTAAGTGCGTATTGGCTGCGAACCCAGCACCCGGAAGCCCTTCAGCGTCGGGCACGTCAGGCATTGGGTGAGCTGCTCAGCACCGGAGCGCTGAAGGTGAAGTTGGGGCTCGTGGTGGACCTGTCGGACGCCGCGAGGGCACACCGGGAGTTGGAGACCCGGGCGACGGTGGGGAAGGTGGTGCTGCGGGTGCCGTGAAGGCCGAGGAGGGGCGCACGGGGGGCGCCCGCCTGGCGCGGCCGGAGGCCCATGCCCGGAAAAGAGAAAAGCCCCCGTCGCACGAGGCGACGAGGGCTTCTCAAAAAGAATCCGGCAGCGACCTACTCTCCCACGCGGTTTCCCGCGGAGTACCATCGGCTCTGGAGGGCTTAACTTCCGTGTTCGGGATGGGAACGGGTGTGACCCCTCCGACATTGCCACCGGAAAACAAGAGACAGTGCATACGAAGGGTAAGTTGCAGCATTCTGCGAGTACAAGCCTCGCTGTGCGCTAAGTGTTTCTTCCGGGGGAATGCATGGTGTGCATTCCAGCCTCGGCCTTGGCCCCGAGTCCCTTACTCCCCTGTAGGGGGCGCGCAAGAGATAGGGGGAAGTAAGCCTCTCGACCAATTAGTACCGGTTAGCTCAACGCGTTACCGCGCTTACACACCCGGCCTATCAACGTCGTAGTCTTCGACGGGTCTTCAGGGGCTTGCGCCCGGGATACCTGGTCTTGAGGTCGGTTTCCCGCTTAGATGCTTTCAGCGGTTATCCAATCGGCACATGGCTACCCAGCGATGCCTCTGGCGAGACAACTGGTACACCAGCGGTGCCTCCAACCCGGTCCTCTCGTACTAAGGTCAGAGCCTCTCAAGTATCCTACGCCCACAGCAGATAGGGACCAAACTGTCTCACGACGTTTTGAACCCAGCTCGCGTACCGCTTTAATTGGCGAACAGCCAAACCCTTGGGACCTGCTCCAGCCCCAGGATGCGATGAGCCGACATCGAGGTGCCAAACCTCCCCGTCGATGTGAACTCTTGGGGGAGATAAGCCTGTTATCCCCGGAGTACCTTTTATCCGTTGAGCGATGGCCCTTCCATTCAGGACCACCGGATCACTATGACCTGCTTTCGCACCTGCTCGACGTGTCCGTCTCGCAGTCAAGCTCCCTTATGCCATTGCACTCGCCGCCCGGTTTCCAATCGGGCTGAGGGAACCATCGCGCGCCTCCGTTACTCTTTGGGAGGCGACCGCCCCAGTCAAACTACCCACCAGACAGTGTCCCAATCCCGGCTAACGGGACATGGTTAGACACCAGAAATCAACAGGGTGGTATTTCACCGTTGCCTCCACCGAACCTAGCGGCCCGGCTTCAAAGGCTCCCACCTATCCTACACAGTCAATCCCTAGTGTCACTGTCAAGTTATAGTAAAGGTTCACGGGGTCTTTCCGTCTTGCTGCGGGTAAACTGCATCGGCACAGCTATTTCAATTTCGCTGAGTCCCTCTCCGAGACAGCGCGGAAGTCGTTACTCCATTCGTGCAGGTCGGAACTTACCCGACAAGGAATTTCGCTACCTTAGGACCGTTATAGTTACGGCCGCCGTTTACTGGGGCTTCGGATCATCGCTTCGCCTTGCGGCTGACGAATCCCCTTAACCTTCCAGCACCGGGCAGGAGTCAGACCCTATACGTCGGCTTGTCGCCTTCGCAGAGTCCTGTGTTTTTGGTAAACAGTCGCTACCGCCATTTCTCTGCAACCTCTATCAGCTCCGGCTGTACGCCTTCACCTACCAGAGGCCCACCTTCTTCCGAAGTTACGGTGGAAATTTGCCTAGTTCCTTGGAGGAGAGTTCTCTCAAGCGCCTTAGGATTTTCTCCTCACCCACCTGTGTCGGTTTACGGTACGGACACCCTGCAAGCTCCCTACGGGACTTTTCTTGGAAGCAGAGCATCGACGACTTACCCCTTACGGGGCGCCATAAGGTCTCGAGGATAGCTGCCGCGCCTTTATTCGTACGCGACACCCCTACGCCTTTAGACTGACACAACCGCCGGTCAGCTCGTCTAGCTTTCTCCGTCCTCCCTTAGTTCAACGCTTGCAAGATGGCGCGGGAATATTAACCCGCTTTCCATCATCTACGCCTTTCGGCCTCGACTTAGGTTCCGGCTAACCCTGGGAAGATTAACTTGACCCAGGAAACCTTGGGTTTACGGCGAGGGGGTTTCTCACCCCCTTTATCGCTACTCATTTCGGCATCAGCACTCCCAGTCGCTCCAGCCGCCCTTCCGGTCGACCTTCGCTGCAACTGGGACGCTCCCCTACCGCCACACGCTTTACGTGTGACCCGAAGCTTCGGCACTAGTCTTGAGCCCCGTTACATTTTCGGCGCGGCCTGTCTTGACCAGTGAGCTATTACGCTTTCTTTAAAGGATGGCTGCTTCTAAGCCAACCTCCTGGTTGTCAATGACCTGCCACATCCTTTCTAGTGTTCACTTAGACTAGATTTGGGGGCCTTAGCTGTCGGTCTGGGTTATTCCCCTCTTGCCAATGGACGTTATCACCCACTGACTGCGTCCCGGATTAACAATTACTGGCATTCGGAGTTTGGTACGGTTTGGTAATCTGGTGAGACCCCTAGCCGTTCCAGTGCTCTACCTCCAGTATTGAATTGTCCGAGCC